>NZ_CP100473.1:0-3912500 GCF_030323205.1 Mesorhizobium sp. C395A
TCCGCTGCTTCCGCCCGTGATGACTGCGATCTTGCCTTCGAGTTTTTTCATAATTCTTTGTCTTTCGTTGCGCGCGGGCCAGGTACGGACCGCGCTGGGGTCAGAGTTGAGCCAGGCCGCCGTCGACGGCGACCTCGCTGGCGGTCATGAAGCTGCTGTCCGGCGACGCGAGGAAGGCGGCGCGGCGCCGATCTCCGCCGGATCGGCCATGCGCTGGAGCGGGGTCATCGCGCCGTAGGCCTTCTGGCCTTCCTCGCCTAACGCCTCCTTCGCGAGTTCGGTCGCCGTCGCTCCGGCGACAGCACGTTTACGCGGATGCCGGTGCCCTTCAGGTCTTCCGCCCAGGTCCGCGCCAGGTTGCGCACTGCCGCCTTGCTCGCGCTATAGGCAGTGAACCCGGAGCGCCCGTGGTGCCGGCGCTCGACCCGGTCAGGATGATCGAACCGCCCTGGCTCATCAGCGGCAGCGCCTTCTGGACCGTGAAGATCGTACCCTTCACATTGGTGTCGAAGGTTTCGTCAATGTGCCTGGCGGTGATCTGGCCGAGCGGAAGCGGGCTTCCCGCCCCGGCATTGGCGAAGACGATATCGAGGCTTCCGCGCTCGGCCTTCACCGCAGCGTAGAGTCGGTCGAGGTCGGCCTCATCCGAGACCGAGCCTTAACGGCGCGGGCACCAGGCCCAAGGTCGGCCACGGCTGCGTCGAGCGCTTCCTGCCGGCGGCCAAAGATGAAGACGAAGGCGCCCTCCTCGATAAAGCGCTTGGCTGCGGCGCGGCCGATGCCCGTAGCGCCGGTTATCACAGCGGTCTTTCCATTCAGTCTGTTCATGCCATGCATCCTTCGTTTCGCCGTCTCGTGTCTTTGGCTGCACGGGAAAGCCCGCGAGAGCCTCAAGATGGGTTCGCCGAAGTCGGGCGGTGAGTGCGCAATCGCGCACATCGCTGGTGCGAAAACGATCCAGCTAGATGATTGAAGGCCACGATGACCGCACGAACTACGGCTGATCGTGTTAGTATGGGCTTTGCAAGCCGCACTGCGCTGCGCAGGAATGCACCATGATCGACTGGGATGACGTTCGCTACTTTCTTGCCGCCGCGCGCGGAGGCTCGGTGCGTGCCGCCGGCGCGCGCTCGGTGTGAACCACTCGACCGTGCTGCGACGCATCGCTCAGCTCGAGGAACGCCTCGGGGCGCAGATGTTCGAAAAGCTGCCTTCCGGCTACCGCCTGACGGCTGCGGGCGAAGAGGTCCTCGATCTCGCGACCCAGATGGAAGCGTCGTCGCACCAGCTGGAGACGCGCGTCTTCGGTCGTGACCAGAGCGCGCGCGGACTTTTGCGGGTGACGCTTCCACCGTTCCTCGCCACACACCTGCTCATGCCGGATCTCGCCGACTTCGCGCGTTTGCATCGCGACATCGAGATGGAAATCTTGTCGTCCGGTGAGCTGGCCAATCTGACCAACCGAGAGGCCGACGTCGCGATCCGCATTGTCGCCGACCGCAAGACCCTGCCGCTCAATCTTCACGGCCTGAAGGGACCGGAGCTGTTCAGCGGCGTCTACATGTCTCGCGATCGACTAGCCGCGTGGCGTGCGGGGCCTGATCCTATCCGTGGATAGGCATAGACAATCATGGACTGGGCGCGCGAGGGAGAGTTCACGTCACGGAGTACCGTTCAGGACACCTGACGCCGAGACGCAGATCATCGCGGCGCACCAAGGATTGGGATAACGAAACTGCCGTGCTTCGTTGGAGATGCCGACCCCCTGCTGGTGAGGGTGCCGGGAATCGACGTGCCCATGCATGGGACACTGTGGCTTCTCACGCAAGGCGAGACACGCAAGACGAAGCGGGTGCGGCTCTTCACGGAGTTCGTATCCCGCAGGCTCGCCGCGTACGCTCCGCTTCTCTCGGGGCTGTCCATATCGCGCGACTGACGCCCGGCAGGTCCGCCGGCAACGCTTCCGCAATCCCGTGTGGAAGCCGAGCTGCGGCGCTTGCGGCGTGTTCAATCCGCGAATCCAGTGGGAGTAGGGAAACGGCGGCAGTGGCGTAGAGGTGCCAGCCTAAGCTCGACCTCTTCCCACACCATGATCAGACAACGATGCCACCGTCTTCAGCGCGCCATCGAGCATGTCGCCTTTCTCGTCTTTCAGCGCAGCTTCGCGCAACCGCCTGATCCAGTCGGCAGCGTCATCGCGGCCCTTGACCAGATCGAGCGCCGACAGCACGCGATCGAATTTGGACTGGGCGCGGAGGTGGGTGTCGCTGTAGCCCTTGATCAGCCGGCGGCAGTTCAAGATTTCGACGGCGAGCGCGTAGTCCTGAGGCGCGTGGCTGAGCGCCAGCGCATACCAGCGCTCCAGATGCGCCGTCTCGACCTTGTGGCGCAACAGGCGCCGCCGCCAGCGGCGCAGGCCGCCGATGAACCAGAGGACCGCAAAGCCGGCAAAGCTGTCGGTGCGGATGCGCGGCCATGATTGATGCGCCGGTCGAGAAAGCCTGCAAGTTTCGGTCGGTTCTCGATGTAGCTGCCCAACCCCGCCGGCAAAGTGCCGCAGAACTCCTCGATGCGCGGATGGAAATACTCGGTCACCTGCAGGATGGAGCCGTTCTTGACGCCCACCTCCTTGCGCACACGCCGGTCACGCGTCGAACGTGTCTTGAGATCGGCGACGCGGATCATGTCGTCGTAGCACAGCGCGTTGGCCAGATGCTTGGCGGCAGCGATGGACAATGCATGGGCATGTTCAGCGCTATCCAGCGCGACCGCCTGGTCGAGCCGGTCGAGATACTCGCCGCCATAGGAGATGTCCTGGTAGTCGACGATCTTTCTCAGGCCCCGGAGCGCCATGTCGCGGACCGCCGCGGGCATCAGGTCGATGCGGGCGGCCAGTGCCTGCCAACCCTGCAGCAGGTTCTGCGGACCGCTCACGCGCCCTGCACCCGGAGCGGGGTCGACCGTGGCCGGTTCTGCCGGCTCTGACGCGGGGACCGTCGTACCGCGCGCGCGGTCGTAAGCAACGGCGAAGGCAGCGAGGCTGGCTTTCGCGCCCCGGCCGCCGGCGCCGATCGCTTGCTCATAGCTTTCACGCCTGAACGGCAATGCGTCGGAGCCGGCCAGCGCGCCAAGCAGACTGGCGGAAATCATCGAGCCATTGTTGGCGGCGATCTTTTCCATGTCGAAGGCGATGAAGCGTTTCGATGCAGCTTCCGCCGTCGCGCGTACCTTGGAAGACGAGGCCCGGCCGTCACCCGGCTCGATCTTTTCCGACACCGCCGCAATGCGATGCGAAGAAGCAATGAGCGTGGTGCGATCGGGCGTGACGAAGCCCCTGATGATGGCGCGGCCGGCTTCCATCAGCTCGGCGGCGATCAATATGTCGACGTCGCCCTGCGAAGGCGACAGGGCAAAGACCGGCAGCCGGCCGGTTGTCGCGGGCCATCTCGACGTAATAGATCGTAGCGCCGGTGCGCTGGGCGACGCCGGCGACGGAGGTCGATTGCGCGACGTAACCATTGCGCTCGGCGACATCGGTGATCCAGTCGGCGAGCACGCCGCCGCCCTGGCCACCGACCGCGAGCAAAGCGAGTTTGATCACCGGCTCGGTATCGGCGGCACCGGATTTCGGGCGCAAGGGCGAAGCCTGGTCAAGCATCGGCGAACGTCAACCTACGGCTCTCGCGGCGGCGCTGCATCAGGCCGATCACGGCGCGGCGAGCGCTTTCCAGGAAACGGTCCCAGCGGCCCGGATTGTGCACGACATCGGCGCGGTAGAAGGATGGGCACAGCACGGCGGCGTCCGCCACCTCCCCGCAATTGCCGCAGCCGACGCAGCTCTGGTCGATCGATGCCACCGGATCGTCACGCAAGGGATCGTCGAGCGATTTCACCGACAGCGACGGGCAGCCGGACAGCCGCATGCAGGCGTGGTCGCCGGTGCAGATGTCCTCGTCGACGCCGAATTTCGGCTTGACGACACGGGTCCCTCCCTTGATCGCCTTGTCGACCAGCGGCTTTTCGCGACGCTGGCGGTTGAGCATGCATTCGGAAGAGGCGACGATGACCTTTGGTCCTTTTCCTCCGTCGTCAGCGCCTCGCGCAGCGTGTCCTGCATCTTGCCGACATCGTAGGTGCGGTCGATGTGGCGCAGCCATTTGACGCCCATGCCCTTCACCGCTTCGGTGATCGGATGCTTGGTCGACTTGGTCTTGTTGCCCGCACGCGACGACAATATGTCCTGCCCACCGGTGGCGGCGGAGTAAAAATTGTCGACGATGACGATGACGCCGTCGTTCTTGTTGAACACCGCGTTGCGATCGAGGAGGTCAGGCCGTTGTGCCAGAAGCCGCCATCGCCGACGAAGGGATCGACCTCCGTTTGGCGTCGGGCGAATTGAAGGCTGAAGCCGAGGCCGGCCGAGCCCGTAACCCATGGTGGTGGCGCCAAGCTCGAAAGGCGGCATGATCGAGAACAGGTGGCAGCCGATGTCGGAGGCGATGTGGTGCTTGCCGAGTTCCTGCTCGACCAGCTTTGTCGCGGCAAAGATCGGCCGCTCCGGGCAACCGATGCAGAAGCCCGGCGGACGGCCCGGCACGATATTGATCAGGTCGGCGGTGTCGACGCCGTCGCCGACCTTGTTGGGCGCGCGCACTCGCCCGGCAAGAGATGCGAGGCCTCGGCGCGCAGGAAGGCGCCGATGCCGTCGAGCATGACCTGGCCGGTGTATTCGCCGGCCATCGGCAGATACTCCTTGCCGACCAGCCTGGTACCGCGCCCGGCCTTGTGCAGCATGGCGGCAAAGGCTTGCTCGATGTAGTTGGGCTGGCCCTCCTCGACCACGAGCACCGCCTGCTTGCCTTCGCAGAAAGACAGGAACTCATCGTCTATCAGGGGATAGACGGCGTTGAGCACATAGAGCGGCACATCTCTCCGGCCGAGACGCTGCAAGGCGCGGATGACCGAATTGTACATGCCGCCCTGCATGACGATGCCGACCGAACCGTGATCCGAGCCGAAGAATTCGTTGATCTTGTTCCTCGCGATGAAATCGACAGCCGCCGGCCAGCGTTTTTGCACCTTCTCCTTCTCGTGCAGGAAGGAGGCGGGTGGCAGCACGATGCGGCCGGTGTCGCGGCGCGGCGCGTCGAGCGCATCGGCCACCGTCATCGGCGGCGCTTGTTGTCCTTGGCGATGAAATGGCCGTGGACGTGGCAGCAGCGGATGCGCACCTGCAGCATCACCGGCGTATTGGACGCCTCGGATAGCTCGAAGCCATCCTCGACCGCCTTGACGATCGAAGGCAGGTTCGGGCGCGGGTCGAGCAGCCAGACCTGGCTTTTCATGGCGAAGGCATGGCTGCGCTCCTGCATGATCGAGGAACCCTCGCCATAATCCTCGCCGACGATGATCAGCGCGCCGCCGGTAACGCCGGAGGCAAGGTTGGCGAGCGCGTCGGACGCGACATTGGTGCCGACGGTCGACTTGAAGGTCGCCGCACGCGAATGGGTAATGCACCGAGGCCGCCAGCATGGCGGTGGCGGTGGCTTCCGAGGCGCTCGCCTCGAAATGCACCCGAGTTCGCCCAGAATCTCCTGTGCGTCGGCCAGCACGTCCATCAGATGGCTGATCGGCGCGCCCTGGTATCCGCCGACATAGCCGACGCCGCATTGCAGCAGCGCCTTGGTGATGGCGAGAATGCCTTCGCCCGCAAATTCCTCGCCGGCGCCGAGCCTGAGTTTTTCGACTTCCTTGGCAAAGAGCGTTCGGCCATTTTTCCAACCTTCCGTTGCCGGCGGTGCGGCCGGCGCCTAACGTCTAGATGTCGTGCTTGAATGTTCTTCAGCATCTTCTGCAATGTGGCGATCAGCGCGCGTATTCGGCGTCGTCGACATCGTCGAACATCGCCTCGAACGCGTCATGCATTGCCGGCCAGGCGCGCGCGAACTCGGCGCGGCCGTCATCGGTCAGGAAGACATGGCGGATGCGGCTGTCTGTGACGCCTTGCTCGCGCCGCACGAAGCCTTGCCCTTCCAGCGTGTCGAGCGTGGCTCAAGGTCGACTGCTCGATGACGGTGTAGACCGAGAGGTCGTTGACGGTGACACCGTCGGTGACCGACAGCACGGCGAGCGTGCGGACCTGCGGAATGGTCAGGCCCTGCTTGCGGAAATCGTCGCGCAAGGTGGCGTTGTAGCGCCCCATGATGCGGTTCATCAGATAGGGCGCGAATTGCTGCAGGCGATCTGGCCAAGCGTCGAAATCCGCTGGCGTTTTTCTGCGACCTTCTGCTCCATCACAGCCTGCCCGCCAGAAGAAAGCCGGAGCCGCCGCCGAGCCCTGCACCCGGATGGTGGAGGCGCCGATGTGATAGAGGTTTTTGATGCCGGTCTGATGGTTGCGGCTGGTCTTGAACGGCCGCCACAGGAACGACTGGTCGATGGTGGACGACCCGCCATACGGGTCGCCGCCGACCAGATTGATGTTCATCGCTTCGAGATCGGCCGGTGAATAGGCGCGGCGCGCAATCACGCTGCCCTTGAAGCCATCGATGTGGCTGGCGAGAATGGTTTCGACGCGGTCGGCGTAGGCTTCACGCAGCGCCTCGGTCCATTGTCCGTCAGCCGGTGCATGCAGCGTGCCTGCGGCGTCGCCCTTGATGTGCCTGGGCGCCTCGGGCAGTTGCAGCCACAGGATCGCCTTGCCCGGGCAGCGCGACGGATCGAGCGCATGCGGCTGGCCGACGCAGATGGTCGGCACTTCGGGCAGCATGCCGCGCGCCGCCTCGTTGCAGGCTTTCGAAACGCCATCGAGCCCGGCGTCAGGTGCAACAATGCCACCTGGTCCAGGCCATCACCGCGCCATGCCGGCGGCTTGTTCAGCGCATAGTGAATCTGGAATTGCCTTTGCCGTAGCGATATTTCTGTGTCGCTTCGACATCGGCCTTGGGAGCCTCGCTGCCGAGCAACCGGTGGTAAAGCTGCGTCGGCGTGACCGAACAGATGACGCTCTTGTTTGCTGTAATCGTTTCGCCCGAGGCGAGCCGTACGCCGGTCGCGCGGCCACCGCTCTGGACGATCGAGGCGACATCGGCGGCGGTACGGATGTCGCCACCACGTTCCCTTATCAGAGCTTCGAAGGCGGTGAGCAGGGTCTTCGCTCCACCCTTGACGATCGGCGCCCCGGCCGCTTCCAGCGCGAAGGCAATGACCTTGGCGATCTGCCCTGAGAAGGCGTCTTCCGGTCCGAGCCCGGCGTGCAGCACCCAGGCGCCCACAGCGCGCGGATTGTCTCGGACCGATAGGTGCTTTCCAGCCAGCTGCGCGCCGGCACCAGTGCTTCGCCGAGAAAGGCGGCAAGGCCGCGTGGGCTGCGCCGCCAGGCATCGCGGCCAGCAGTTTCGCCGTCGGATAGGACCACAGGCTGCCGCCGAGCAGGCCGAACAACAGGCCGGCATTGCGCTCGATGCCGCTGACATCGTCGCATGCCGGTCGCCATCGTCGCGGCAATCGCATTGATTGCCGCGACATTGGCGGCGCGGTTGGTGGTGAGCACTGCATGACTGCCGTCCGGCCGCAGCACGCGGTTGGCGTGCCGGTGTGGCAGAATTCCAGCCCGTGCCTGGCGAGATCGCCGCCCAACGCCGCAAAAGCCGGCGAGGTGATGAACAGCACGAAGGGTTGCCATCACGTCATGGATAAAGCCGGGAGCGGTGATCTCCTCGGTACGCACGCAGCCGCCGATGCGGTCATTGCGCTCGAGGACGAGCACACGCGCCCCTTTGCCGCCGAGCATCGCCGCGCAGACCAGCGCGTTGATGCCACTGCAACGATGATGTGATCCGGCTGGCTCACCTTGGCGTGCTTTCACCTAGCCGTTGGATACAAGCGCCAGCGCGCGGATAGGGCTGCCGGTGCCATGCTCGATCTTGAGCGGTGCGGCGATCAGGATGGCGCCCTTTGGAGGCAACTGGTCGAGGTTGCAGAGGCTGGCGAGGCCATAGCGGTTCGCCTTGTGCATCAGCGTGTGGGCTGGAAATGGCGGCTCCATCCCGCCTGCCTTGCATCGGTGCCGATCGTCTCTGAGCCCCAGCCCTTGATATCCTTGCTGATCAGGAACTGGATGGCTTCGGCTGTCGGACCTGGCGTATGTGGGCCGGTTTCGTTGGCGTTGAGGAATTCGGCTTCCGAGCCATTGCGCTTATACCAGTCGGTGCGCATCACCACCCACCCGGCGTTGATGGATGGGCCAGGTCTTGATGTGGTCGACGGTGAGCAGGAAGTCGTGGTCAGCGCGGCTTCCTTCGAGCAGTCGATGACATTGACCGGACCAATGAAATTCTGCGCCGGAATGGTGTCGGTGGCGCCGTCCGGATAGTCCTTGCCGCTGATCCAATGCTGCGGCGCATCGAAATGCGTGCCCGAATGCTCCCAAGCTTCAGCCAGTTCCATGCCCACCACGGGCCGTTCTTGTCATAACGGGAGATGTTATGGATCTCGACCTTTGGCGTGTCGACGGCAAGCTCCGGCGGCAGCTTGATAAGAGGCGTGTCGGGTCCGAGTTGCGCAGAGAGGTCGACCACCCTGATGGCGCCTGAAAGCAGTTGGCCGGCGACTTCGCCGAGGAGTTTTTGCGTGTCCATGGTCTGAAGTTCCCTCTTGTCGGTGATGATCAAGGCTCGTCTCGGCCCTTAATATCCTACTAGACGAAAACATATGCATCTGCAATTATCTTTAAGCATAAAGGAAATGGGAACGGGCGTGAGCGAGTTCGACGCCATCTTTGTCGGGGCGGGCCACAACAGTCTGGCATGCGCCGCGCATCTCGCGCTCAAAGGCTGGAAAACCGGGATTTTCGAGCGCAGCGCAGCAATCGGTGGCGCCGTCCAGACTCGTGAATTCACCCTTCCAGGCTTCCGGCACGATTTCGGTGCAATGAATCTGAGCCTGTTCGCCGGCTCCGCCTTCCACCGGAAATATGCAAATGAATTGAAAGCACAGGGTCTTGAGTTCGCGCCGGTCGCCGACTGTTTTGCCAGCGCCTTCCCGGACGGACGCTGGTTCGGCGTCAGCAACGATCTGGAAAAAACCACCGGCCGCATGGCCGCTTTCTCCGCCGCGGATGCCGCGACCTGGCGTAGACTGGTCGCCGCCTTTCCGGGTGAAGCCGAGCACCTGTTCCGGCTGCTGGGATCGCCGATGAGTGCGCGTGCGCTTGCCGGCACCGCCTGGAACCTGTGGCGCAAGAAAGGCATGTCCGGCGCGCTCGATACGGGACGGCTGCTGTTGTCATCGCCTCGCGCCTGGCTGGAGGAAAATTTCGAGTCCGCGCATGTGCGGGCAACGCTTGCCACCTGGGGCATGCATCTCGACTTCGCCCCCGACATCGCCGGCGGCGCCGTATTCCCCTATCTTGAATCGATGGCCAATCAGAGCTTCGGCATGGTGCTGGGCAAGGGTGGCGCCGACACCATCATCCGCGCGTTGTCGGGCATGGTGGCGTCGGCCGGCGGCACGATCGTCACCGGGGCGGAAGTTGCCGAGATCACCGTTGCCGGCGGCAAGGCATCGGGCGTGCGACTCGCTTCAGGTGAGACACATACGGCCACCAAGGCAGTGATTGCCGGCGTCGCGCCCAAGGCGTTGAGCGGCAGGTTGCTACCCAACGGTTTCGGCGACGCCGGCTTCGACACGGCGATGCAGAAATTCCGGCACGCGCCGGGCACGATGATGATCCATCTGGCGCTCGACGACCTGCCCGATTGGCGCGCCGGCGCGGAGCTTCGGCAGTTCGCTTATGTGCATCTGTCGCCGTCGCTCGACGCGATGTCGCGCACCTATCAGCAGGCGATGGCGGGCATGCTGCCGGACGAACCGGTGCTGGTCGTCGGCCAGCCGACCGCGATCGATCCGTCGCGCGCGCCTCAGGGCAAACATGTGCTGTGGGTGCAAGTGCGCATGCTGCCTGCCGAAATCCTGGGCGATGCGGCAGGCAGGATCGCTCACGCGCATTGGGATCAGGTCAAGGATGCCTACGCCGAGCGCGTGCTCGACATCATCGAGATATACGCACCCGGACTGCGCCCGAAAATCCTCGGCCGTGCAGTGTTCTCGCCAATCGACCTCGAGCGTGAGAACCCCAATCTCGTCGGTGGCGACCAGGTCTGCGGCAGCCATCATCTGGCGCAGAACTTCTTGTTTCGCCCGGCGCGCGGCTATGCCGGCTGGAACACGCCGGTCGCCAATCTGCACCTCACGGGCGCCGCGACATGGCCGGGCGCCGGCACCGGCGCGGCCTCGGGCTACATGCTCGCGCAACAGCTTGGCGGGAGGTAGCTCGGAAGATTTCAGGAGGGCGACGAGAGGCAAGGCGCTGCTGCCCACGAAGCCTGAAGCTATGAACTGGTAGTGCCGCGCAAAGACAACAAACAACAAGGGGAACGACCATGACAATCAACAGACGCGAATTGCTGGGATACAGTGCCGCGGCACTTGGTGCGGCCGCAATCGGCCTGCCGCAGATCGCCAAGGCAGCGGGCGAACTGACCATCGCCTATAACGTCAACCTGCCGTCCTGGGATCCGACCACCGGACCCTCGGCCGTCAACCCGACGATCCAGGGCCTCTACCAGTCAGTGTTCGACCAGTTCATTCCGCAAAAGCCGGACCTGTCCTTTGCGCCTGGCCTGCTCACCGAATGGGGCTGGAACGAGGATCGCACCAAGGTGACGATGACGGTGCGCGAAGGCGTGACCTGGCATGGACGGCTCGCCCTTCACGCCCGAGGACGTGGTCTGGTCGCTGCAGCGGGCGGGCGACGAAAAGACCGGCAATCCGATCCAGTTCGTCTGGAAGAACGTCAACAATTTCAAGATCGACGGCAACAAGATCACCGGCGACGTTCGTGCAGTTCGATCCGGTCTACTTCAAATGGGATGTCGTTCCTGACCGGCTACATCCTGCNGAAGGCCTATTACGAGAAGGTCGGCGCCGAAGGGTTCGAGAAGGCGCCGATCGGCACCGGCCCGTACATGGTGGAAAAATTCGAGCGAAATGCTTTCCTCCGACTGAAGGCCAACCCGCACTATTGGGGCGACAAGCCGGCCTTCGAGAATGTGACGATCAAGTTCGTCACCGACGCGGCGAGCCGCGTTGCCGAAATCGAATCCGGTTCCTCGCAGGTGACGCTGGAGGTCCCCTACGAAGAGTATGACCGGCTGATCGCCAAGGACGGGCTTGCCGGCTCGTGCAAGCCCGTTTCCGACATCGGCATGATCTTCTTCAATGACATCGAAGCGATGCTGGACAAGAACGTCCGCCAGGCCGCCGTCATGGCTGTGGGACAAGGAGCTTCTGGTCAAACGGCTGCTGCGCGGCTATGGCCAGCCGATCGCCACGCTGGAGACCCCGGAGTACACGGCCTTCGACGCCTCGATCAAGGTCGAGCACAATCCTGAAANGNCAAGGAGCTGCTCGCGGCCTCCGGCTATTCGCCGGAAAAACCGGTCAAGTTCACAATCCAGACGACCAAGGGCTTCAAGCCCAAGGATTATGAGATGATCCAGGCGATCGTCGGCATGTGGCGCCAAGGTCGGCATCGAGGCGACGATCGAGGTCTACGAGATCGCCAAGCACTATGAACTGCGCGCCGCCGACAAGCTGGCGCCGGCCGCCTTCTACAATTGGGGCAATGCCATCGGCGATCCGACAACGTCGACTGGTTTTGCCATGTATGGGCCGAGCCCGCACTCGGTGTGGGACAGCCAGGACCTGATCGACATGATCAATCCGCTCTGGGGCGAGAAGGACGAGGCCAAGCGCATCGCCGGCTGGAAGGCTGTCGACAAGTATATCGCCGAGCAGGCCTATGTGCTGCCGCTGATTCAGTATGCGCAACCTATCGCGCATGCCAAGGGCGTCAACGTGGTGCAGCATGTGTCCGGCGCGCTGCTGCCGGCGCTGATGACCCCGGCCTGATATCGGCTTGTGGGCGCCACCCTTCGCTGAGCGGCCCATCCGGCCCTTCGGGCCACCTTCTCCCCGCTGGGGAGAAGAGACCAGCTCAGCTGTCCGTGACCTCTTCTCCCCTCGGGGAGAAGGTGGCCGCGAAGCGGACGAATGAGGGGGCTCTTCGTTAGAAACGCACTGGGCCAACACCAGAATGCTCCTGCAACGATTCCTGATCCGTCTGCTGACGATGCTGATCACGCTGTTCGGCGTGGCTGTCGTCGTCTTCGTCGTGATCCGCGTCGCGCCTGGTGACCCGATCGCCATGATGCTGCCCCCCCGGTGCGACAGATGCCGACATCGACCGGCTGCGTGCACTCTACGGGCTCGACAAGACCATCGTGCAGCAATTCTTCATCTGGCTGTCCGGCGTCGTCAGGGGCGATTTCGGCACCTCGATTTCGCTCAGGCAAGATGTGCTCAGCCTTGTCTTCAATCGTTTGCCGGCAACGCTGGAACTTGCCATCATCGCGCTCGTCATGGCGGTTGGGCTCGGCGGCACGACGGCGATCCTCGGAGCCCGCGAGCGCGGCACGGCGGTCGAAGCCGGCATCGATATCGCCAGCGGCGCCGCCCTTTCCATTCCCGATTTCCTGTGGGGCCTCGTGCTGATCCTTTTGTTTGGCGTGCTGGTGCCGATCTTCGATATCTCCGGCCGCGTGTCGCCGCAGCTCGATCTGCCCTTCGTCACCCAGTTCTATTTCTTCGAGAGCTTGCTTCGGCTGCGCTTCGACCTGACCTGGGATCTGCTGAAACACATGCTGATGCCGGCAGTAGCCTTGGCATTGCCGCTGGCGGCAATCATCGCGCAGTTGCTGAAACAGTCGCTGAAGGAAGTGCTTGACCTCGACTATGTCGTGCTGGCCCGGGTGAAGGGGTTTTCGGAAACGCAGGTTATCCTGCGCGAGGCGCTGAAGAACGCTGCCTTGCCGACACTGACTCTCGTGGGCGTCCAGTTCACCTTCCTTGTCGGCGGCACGGTCATCGTCGAGCGGCTGTTTTCCTACGAAGGGCTCGGCAACATGGCGATCGATGCCGTCATCAACCGCGACCTGCCGCTGATCCAAGGCATCGTGCTGGTGTTCGCGCTGCTGTTCGTGCTGATCAATCTTGGCGTCGACATGATGTACGCGCTGCTCAATCCGAGGCTGCGCCATGGATGAGGCACGCATCGCCCGGCGCGGACTAGGCCCGAGGCTGTGGCTGGCCGGCGGCTGGCTGCTGCTGGCGCTGCTGGCCGCGATCTTCGCGCCGCTGGTCGCACCGCAGGACCCGCTGGCGCAAGACCTGATGCTGGAACGGCTGCCGCCATTCTGGATGAGTGGTGCGGAATCCGGCTATTGGCTGGGCACCGACAGCCTCGGCCGCGATCTCCTCTCCCGGCTGATCTTCGGCGGCCGTATCGCCTTCATCGTCGCTTTCGCGGCGGCGATCGCCGCCTGCCTTGTCGGCTCGACGCTCGGACTGGTCGCCGGCTATTTCGGCGGCTGGGCCGACCGCATCATTTCACGCATCGTCGACGTCTGGATGGCATTCCCGCCGGTGCTGTTCGCCATCCTGCTGGTCGCGGTGCTCGGCACCGGCCTCAGTTCCGTCATCCTCGCCATCGTCATAATCGACTGGACGCGCTTTTGCCGGGTGATCCGCGCCGAAGCGATGGGCCAGTCGCGCACGGACTATGTCGAGAACGCCCGCATCGCCGGCTATGGCCGCATCGGCATCATGCTGCGCGAGGTGCTGCCCAATGTGGTGCCGTCGATCGTGGCACTGCTGTCGCTGGAGATGGGCATCGCCGTCATCGTGGAGGCCATCCTGTCCTTCGTCAATCTGTCGATCTCGACCGACGATCCGACCTGGGGCGGCATCATCGCCGAGGGCCGGCTGTCGATCCATCAGGCCTGGTGGGTGCTGGTGTTTCCGCTCGTAACGCTGATCCTCACCGTGCTGTCGGTTCAGCCAGTTCGGTGAGGCGCTGAAGACACGCTTCGATCCGGTGCTGCGATGAGCGCTTGCCTGGATATTGCCAATCTGAGCGCCGTGCTGCCGAACGGCCAGCGAGTGCTGCGCTCCGTGTCGCTTTCCGTGCAGCGGGGTGAGGTGCGTGCTCTTGTCGGCGAGAGCGGCGCCGGCAAGACGATGATCGGCAAGGCGGTGCTCGGTGTGCTGCCGTCAAGCGTGCGCATCGTCGAAGGCGCCATGCAGCTCGAAGGCCAAGACCTCGGCAGGCTGCAGCCCAAGGCAAGGCGTACGCTGATCGGCGCCCGCACGGCGCTGATCCCGCAGGATCCGTTGACTGCGCTCAACCCGTCGCGCCGCATCGGTCCGCAGATGACTGACCGGCTGGTGCGCATTCTCGGCTGGAGCGGTGACAAGGCGGACAAGCGTATCCGGCAATTGTTGGATGAAGTGCAGATCCGCGATCCCGACCGGGTGCTGAAATGCTATCCGCACGAGCTGTCCGGCGGCATGCGCCAGCGCGTGCTGATCGCCGCCGCCTTCGCCGCCGAGCCACGGCTGATCGTGGCCGACGAGCCGACAACCGCGCTCGACGTTACCGTGCAAAAGCAGATCCTGCGCCTGATCGCCGAGCTGCAGCGCGAGCATGGCACCGCGATCCTGTTCGTCACCCACGATCTCGGCGTCGTTGCAAAGATCAGCCAGAAGGTGTCGGTGCTTTATGCCGGCAAAGTGGTGGAGGAAGCCGAGACGGCTGCTCTCTTCGACGCCCCGCAGCACCCATACACGCGGGCACTGATGGCCGCGACGCCGCGTTACACAGATCCTTTCGCCTCGCTGATGCCGGTGGACGAGACCGTGCTGGCCGGGCTTGCCGCTGAGATCGATGCGGCAGACCAGGCGTGGAGGCGGCCGCATGGTTGAGCCGCTGTTTTCCGTGCGCGGGCTGAAGGTGGCGCTGCCCGACATGACCCGCAAGCCGCTGATCGGCCGCGCGCCGCTGGCCGAGATTTTGAAAGGCCTGGATTTCGATTTGCCGAGAGGTTCGGTGACCGGCATCGTCGGTGAATCCGGGTCCGGAAAATCGACGCTCGGCCGCACGCTTGTCAGACTTCTGGAGCCGAGCGTCGGCAGCATCCATTTCGAGGGCCGCGATATCGCCCATCTGCCGGATGCAGAGCTGCGACCTCTGCGCCGCGACCTGCAGATGATCTTCCAGGACCCGATGTCGTCGCTCAACCCGCGTCGCACCATCGCCGGCATCATTGCCGCGCCGCTCAAGCAGAATGGGCTTGGCGACAGGCTTAAGGAACGCGTCGCCGAGGCATTGCATCGCGTCGGCCTGCCGCAAGGCTTCTCCAGCCGCTATCGTCATGAACTGTCGGGCGGCCAACGCCAGCGCGTCGGCATTGCACGCGCGCTGGCGCTGTCGCCCAAATTCGTGCTCGCCGACGAGATCGTCTCCGGCCTCGACGTATCGACGCAGGCGCAGATCCTCACCCTTTTGGAGAGACTGGCCGCGGAGATGGGGCTGACGGTCGCCTTCATCAGCCACGACCTGTCGGTCATCCGGCGGCTGTGCCAGCAAGTGATCGTGATGCGCCAGGGCATGATCGTCGAGGCGAGCGCCACCGATGCGCTGTTCGACAATCCCAGGGAGACCTACACGCGCGACCTGCTTGCCGCCATCCCACTGCCTGAGATCGACGCGGACTGGTTGCGGCCAGCAACGAAAGCGCCGGCATAGGACTGTTCACCCACCACGCCGAACAGCGGGCTTCGGACGTGCATGAGGGCAAAATCAGCCCGCGAACGGAGGGTAATATGAATTACGCAGCCCGCGGCACGATGCTTGCCGCGATCCTGTTCTGCTCGATGGGAACGGCTTCGGCCGATGCGATCCCCGGCATGCGCGGCCACGACCACACCGGCATCACGGTGCCCGACATGAAGCAGGCAGTCGACTTCTTCACCGAAGTCGTCGGCTGCAAGAAGGCGATGTCGTTCGGTCCGTTCGCCGATGACAAGGGCACCTTCATGCAGGATCTTCTGGGCGTCGATCCGAAGGCTGTCATCGAGCAGGTCACCATGGTGCGTTGCGGTTATGGATCGAACATCGAGCTGTTCAAATACACCGCGCCCGACCAGAAGGATTTGACTCCGAAGAACAGCGATATCGGCGGCTTCCACATTGCCATGTATGTCGATGATGTCGCCGCGGCGAAAGCCTATCTCGACAGCAAGGGGGTGAAGACGCGGATGGGTCCGCTGCCGGTCAAGGAAGGTCCGGCGGCCGGCCAGACCATCCTCTATTTCCAGGCGCCATGGGGATTGCAACTGGAGGCGATCAGCTATCCCGATGGGATGGCCTATGAGAAGGGTGCCGAGACTGTGCTGTGGAGCCCGAAGAACCCGGACAAGTGATTTCCAGAGCGCGCTTGCGGGGCCAGCCCGCAGGCGCGCCACCCGTGTCCAGCAATCGTTCCAACATGAAACTTTAAGCTTGAAATATTTTGTCTCCGGCGCGATACTTGATATGCAGCAAGCGAAGAGGAGATCGCACGGATGAAGGTTGCGGTTCTCGGTGGCGGACCAGCCGGCCTCTACTTTGCCATTTCAATGAAGCTGCGGGACGCCGCCCACGAGGTCACGGTGTTTGAGCGCAACCGCGCCGACGATACGTTCGGCTGGGGCGTCGTGCTGTCGGCCGAAACACTCGACAACCTTGCCAAAAACGACCCGGTCAGCGCTGTATGGATCAAGAAGCATTTCGCCTATTGGGACGACATCGCCGTCATCCATGACGGCGTGCGCACGGTCTCGTCGGGCCACGGTTTCTGTGGCATCGGCCGCAAGCGGCTTCTGATCCTGCTGCAGCGACGCGCGCGCGAACTTGGCGTGAGGCTGATGTTCGAGAGCGATATCGCCGACCCTCAGCACTATATGGAGACGCATGATCTGGTCGTCGCCGCCGATGGGCTGAACTCAAGGGCGCGCAACACCTTCGTCGAAGTCTTCAAGCCCGACATCGACACCCGCAAATGCAAATTCGTCTGGCTCGGCACCAACCAGAAATTCGACGACGCCTTCACCTTCATCTTCGAGAAGACCGATCATGGCTGGGTGTGGGCGCACGCCTATCAATTCGACAGCGAGACAGCGACCTTCATTGTCGAGTGCAGCGAACAGACGTGGGCTGCCTTCGGCTTCGGCGCCATGTCGCAGCAGGAATCCATCGCTGTCTGCGAGCGCATCTTTGAGAAACATCTCGGCGGCCACGCGCTGATGACCAATGCCAATCACATCAGAGGTTCGGCCTGGATCAATTTCCCGCGCGTGCTGTGCGAACGCTGGTCCTACAAGAACCTGGCGCTGATGGGCGACGCGGCGGCCTCGGCACATTTCTCGATCGGCTCCGGCACCAAGCTCGCATTGGAAAGCGCGGTGGCGCTGGCCGAATATGTCAAAACCGAACCGGACCTCGACGCCGCCTTCCGCAAGTATGAGGATGCGCGCCGCACCGAGGTGCTGAAGCTGCAGTCGGCGGCGCGCAATTCGCTGGAGTGGTTCGAGGAGGTCGAGCGCTATCTCGGGCTCGATCCGGTGCAGTTCAATTATTCGCTGCTGACCCGCTCGCAGCGCATCAGCCACGAGAATTTGCGGCTGCGCGATGCCAAATGGCTTGAAAGCGCCGAGGAATGGTTCCAGCGCCAGGCGGGGGCAGGCGGCAACAGGCAGCGCCGGGCGCCGATGTTCGCGCCGTTCAAGCTGCGCGACATGCAGCTCAACAACCGGGTCGTCGTTTCGCCGATGGCGCAGTACAAGGCCGTCGACGGCTGCCCGACCGACTGGCATTTCGCCCACTATGCCGAGCGTGCCAAGGGCGGCGCCGGGCTTGTCTATATCGAGATGACCTGCGTCAGCCCGGAAGGACGCATCACGCCCGGTTGTCCCGGCTTCTATGCGTCCGAACATGAGGTGGCGTGGAAGCGGCTGGTCGATTTCGTCCACACCGAGACCGAGGCTAAAATCTGCGCCCAGATCGGGCATTCCGGGGCCAAGGGCTCGACCCGTGTCGGCTGGGAGGGCACCGACGTGCCGCTCTCCTCGGGCAATTGGCCGGTCATGGCGGCCTCGGCGATTGCATGGTCGCCGCAAAACCAGGTGCCGAAAGCCATGGACCGCGCCGATATGGATTTGGTGCGCGACCAGTTCGTGGCCTCCACCGAAATGGCCGATCGTTGCGGCTTCGACATGCTGGAGATCCACGCCGCGCACGGCTATCTCCTGTCGTCCTTCATCACGCCGGTCACCAACCAGCGCACGGATGAGTATGGCGGTTCGCTGGAAAATCGCATGCGCTATCCCCTGGAAGTCTTCCATGCGGTGCGCGCCGCCTGGCCGGCGCGAAAGCCGATTTCGGTGCGCATTTCGGCCAATGATTGGGTCGGCATCGAGGGTGTGACGCCGGCCGATGCGGTGGAGATCGCGCGCATGCTGCACGAAGCCGGCGTCGACATCTGCGACGTCTCGGCAGGTCAGACCTCGATTGCCGCCAAGCCTGTCTATGGCCGCATGTTCCAGACACCATTCTCGGACCGCATCCGCAACGAGGTCGGCATGGCGACGATGGCGGTCGGCAACATCTATGAGCCGGACCATGTCAATTCGATCCTGATGGCAGGCCGCGCCGACCTGGTGGCCCTGGCACGGCCGCATCTCGCCGATCCCTACTGGACGCTGCATGCGGCCGTGACGCTCGGTGATCGTGGTGTCAAATGGCTGGATCCCTATCTGCCCGGACGCGACCAGATCTACCGGCTGGCCGAGCGCGATGCGGCGTCGGGGTTGAAAGTATGACGACGGCCTCGGCGATCCCCGGCAAGCATGCTTTGGTCACCGGCGGCGGCTCCGGCGTCGGCCGGGTCATCGCACTCGTGCTGGCCGAAGCCGGTATCGAGGTGACCATATGCGGGCGGCGCGAGGCCGAGCTTGCCAAGGTGGCTGGAGAGAACGACCGCATCCACGCCATGTCAGCCGATGTTACAAATGAGGCGGCGATGATTTCGCTCTACTCGCAGGCGGAAGCCATGCGAGGCCCGTTCGACATCGTCGTCGCCAATGCCGGCATGGCCAGCAGCACGCCGGCGTACAAGACCTCGCTTGCCGACTGGCAGCGGACGCTCGACGTCAATTTGACCGGCGCCTTCCTGACGGTG
The DNA here is from genome assembly GCF_030323205.1 of Mesorhizobium sp. C395A. NCBI lineage: Bacteria > Pseudomonadati > Pseudomonadota > Alphaproteobacteria > Hyphomicrobiales > Phyllobacteriaceae > Mesorhizobium > Mesorhizobium sp. C395A. Next base: position 19,179 of record NZ_CP100473.1, read on the forward strand.
AAGCCGGCGCTGGTCGGCATGGCTGCGCGCAAGGCGGGCCGGATCGTCTTCGTCGCGTCGACGGCAGGACTGAAAGGCTACGCCTATGTCGCACCCTATGTGGCGGCCAAGCACGGCGTCGTCGGGCTGATGCGGGCACTGGCGGCCGAGACGGCGAAATCCGGCGTGACCGTGAACGCCGTGTGCCCGGGCTTTGTCGAGACCGACATGCTCGAAGCATCCGTTCAGCGCATTGTCGAAAAGACTGGCCGCTCGGCTGGCGAGGCGCGGGCGAGCCTTGCCTCGACCAACCCGCAAGGCCGTTTCATCCAGCCGCAGGAAGTTGCCGCGGCGGTGCTCTGGCTGTGCGGCGATGCGGCTGCGTCGATTACCGGACAAGCAATTTCGATCTCAGGAGGCGAAACATGGTAGCCGGCCCATTGCCCGCGCCGTCGGGACCCGGCAAGGACCGGCTGCGTCTCTGGATCAGGCTGCTGCGCGCCTCGCGCACGATCGAGGCCGAACTGCGCGAGCGCCTGAAGAAGGAATTCGATACGACACTGCCGCGTTTCGACGTCATGGCCGCCCTCTACCGCGCGCCGGAAGGCATGCTGATGAGCGATCTGTCGCGCTTCCTGCTGGTATCCAACGGCAATGTCACCGGCATTGTCGACCGGCTGGTTTCGGAAGGGGTGGTCGCGCGCGCGCGCCGCAATGGCGATCGCCGCACATCCATGGTGCGACTGACCGACGAGGGTTCCAAATCTTTTGCCGCAATGGCCGCGGCGCATGAGGGTTGGATCGGAGAATTGCTGGCCAAGGTCAGCGAGGAGGATGCGCGCCGGCTGACCGGCATGCTGACCTCGTTCCGCAGCAACTGGGAGGGACGCGAATGAGTTCGATGGCCGGCCTCAAGCCGAAGCACTTCCTTTGGGAAGTCGAAGGCAGGATCGCCAGGGTGCGGCTCGACCGGCCGGAGCGCAAGAATCCGCTGACCTTCGACAGCTATGCGGAACTGCGCGACACGTTCCGCGATCTCGTCTATGCCGACGACGTCGACGCCGTGGTGTTCCTGCCCAATGGCGGCAATTTCTGCTCGGGCGGCGATGTCCACGACATTATCGGCCCCTTGGTCAAGATGGACATGAAGGAGTTGCTCGCCTTCACCCGCATGACCGGCGATTTCGTCAAGGCGATGCTCAATTGCGGCAAGCCGATTATCGCGGCTATCGACGGTGTCGCGGTCGGCGCCGGCGCTATCATCGCCATGAGCGCCGACATCCGCATCGCCTCGCCGGAGGCCAAGACCGCCTTCCTGTTCACCCCGCGTCGGGCTTGCCGGCTGCGATATGGGCGCGTGCGCGATCCTGCCGCGCATCATCGGCCAGGGCCGTGCCGCCGAATTGCTCTACACCGGCCGCACGATGACGGCGGCGGAAGGCGAGCGCTGGGGCTTCTACAACAGGCTGGTCGATGCCGCAGTGCTCGAGGCCGACGGCGCTCGAGATGGCGGCGCGCATCGTCTCGGGTCCGACCTTCGCGCACGGCATCACCAAGACGCAGCTCAACCAGGAATGGTCGATGGGCCTCGACCAGGCAATCGAAGCGGAAGCGCAGGCGCAGGCGATCTGCATGCAGACGCGTGACTTCGAGCGCGCCTACAAGGCCTTCGTGGCCAAGGAAAAACCGGTGTTCGAGGGGAATTGATGGCAGACAGGAGCTTCCTCAGCTGGCCGTTCTTTGAAGACCGGCATCGCGAACTCGCCGAACGCCTTGATGCCTGGTGCGCCAGGAACCTGCCCGTCGATCACCATGACGTCGATGCCGCCTGCCGCGAGCTGGTGGCGAAACTTGGCCGCGACGGCTGGCTGAAGCCGACGGCGCTCGATACGGACAATCCGGGACCGCTCGATGTCCGCACTTTGTGCATCACCCGCGAGACGCTGGCGCGCCATGACGGGTTGGCCGACTTTGCCTTCGCCATGCAGGGGCTCGGCACCGGCGCGCTCAGCCTGTTCGGCACGCCCGACCAGCAGCAATGGCTGGCAAAGACCAGGGCCGGCAAGACGATTTCCGCCTTCGCGCTTTCGGAGCCACGCTCCGGGTCGGATGTCGCCAACACCGAAATGATGGCGAGCCGCGATGGCGACTTCTATATCCTCAGCGGCGAGAAGACCTGGATTTCCAATGGCGGCATTGCCGATCTCTACGTCGTCTTTGCCCGCACCGCCGAGGCACCGGGGTGCCAAGGGACTTTCCGCCTTTCTCGTACCCGCTGATACCAAGGGGCTTGGCATCGCCGAGCGCCTTGAAGTGATCGCGCCGCATCCGCTGGCGCGGCTTTCCTTCGATCAGGTCCGGGTGCCGGCCTCGGCGCTGATCGGCAAACCGGGAGACGGCTTCCGCATCGCCATGTCGGTGCTTGACGTGTTCCGCTCCACGGTCGGCGCGGCGGCACTCGGCTTTGCCCGCCGGGCGCTGGACGAAAGCATCAGCAGGGTGGCCGAGCGCAAAACTTTTCGGCGCTCCGATGGCAGAGCTGCAGATGGTGCAAGGCCATATCGCCGACATGGCGCTGGACATCGATGCCGCAGCGCTGCTGGTCTACCGCGCTGCCTGGACCAAGGACATGGGCGCGGCTCGTGTCACCCGCGAGGCGGCGATGGCTAAGCTGTTCGCCACCGACAAGGCGCAAGAGGTGATCGACAAGGCTGTGCAGCTGCATGGGGGGGGACGGCGTCCGCAAGGGCCATATCGTCGAGAGCCTCTATCGCGAGATCCGCGCGCTACGCATCTACGAGGGCGCATCCGATGTGCAGAAGGTGGTGATCGCACGGCAGGTGATGGGCGCGGCCTGACGGCGATGTATTTGATTTGAGATTGATCTTTAAGAATACCGGGGAGGCTTGAAAATGCACGAGATCCTGCAGCCGGAGGGCTGGGCGAAACCGGTCGGCTACGCCAACGGCATTGCTGCGCGCGGCAGGCTCGTCTTCGTGGGCGGACAGGTCGGCTGGAACGGGCAGTGCCAGTTCGAGACCGACGATTTCGCCGGCCAGGTGCGGCAGACGCTGCAAAACATCGTCGCCGTGCTGGCGGGAAGCCGGCGCGGAGCCACGGCACATCACCGCGATGACCTGGTATTTCACCGACAAGGCCGAATATCTCGGCAATCTCAAGGGTATAGGCGAGGCCTATCGCGAGGTGATCGGCCGGCATTTCCCAGCGATGGCCGCCATGCAGGTGGTGGCGCTAGTGGAAGATCGCGCCAAGATCGAAATTCAGGCAACCGCCGTCATTCCGGATTAACGAATTCGTTATTCCCGGATTGATCAGCAGCGCAGCCCCGCCCGCTTCAGCAGCGGAAATACGTGGTCGCAGAAATAGGGCAGTNCCTGGGTGTAGTTGACGAACGACAGCGCGATGCCCTGGTAGCCATGCCCGGCTATTGCCGCCATCTCGGCGGCAATCGTCTCCGGCGTTCCAACCAGCGGGTAGGTGCCGGCGCCGCCGGCGAAACGCTGCCGGTAGCGGTCATAGGCATGCGGGTCATGCGACTGCGAGAACTCCTTCTTGCCTGCCATATGAGCATCGACCGCATCGTGGTCGACCAGATCGACGGCATAGCGCGTGTAGTAGGCCTGCGCCTCTTCCATGGTTGGACGGCAGACGACATGCGCCACCGTGTAGACGCCGACGTTGCGGCCAACCTTGTCGGCCCGCTCGCTGATGTCGGCGACATGCTTGCCGGCATCGCTCATTTCCGAAAAGGTCGTGAACAGATAATCGCATCGGGCGGCGGCGAAATCCCGGCCCGGGCCACCGAAAGCAGCGTTCATGGTCACCGGGCGTGGAACCTGCAGGCTCGCCGGCCGGCTCACCGCCTCCTTGAGGGCGATAGTAGGTGCCTTCATAGTCCAGAGGCTGGTCCGAGGCGTAGAGCTTTTCCAGGATTTCGATCCATTCGGCGGCCTGGTCGTAGCCCTTCTCGACCAAAGGCGTGCCGAACATGCCGAATTCCTTCGGGTTCCAGCCGCAGACGATGTTCAAGCCGGCGCGGCCCTGGCTGATATGGTCGACAGTTGCCAGCGCCTTGGCGGCATAGAGCGGATGCACCAGCGGCACATGCACGGTCATGAACAGGCCGATCTGCTCGGTGGCCACCGCCAGAGCTGCTGCCCAGGTGAAGGTCTCGAACGACCATTCGCGCACCTTGTTGCGGCCGCCAAAGCCACGCCAGCGCGCGATCGGAAGCATAAATTCCAGCCCGGCGCGGTCGGCGATCTGCGCCGCCGTCAGATTGTCCTGCCAGCTTGCCGTCCAGCGTTCCGGCACATCGGTGATGGCCAGACCGCCATCGGCATTGGTCGAAAAGACGCCGAGCTTCAGTTTGTTCGAGCCGTGCAGGGGATGCGTTTTGATCATCATGGGAACTCGTGGCGGGAGACCGACACGCTAGGCCCGCGCAAAAATATTTCAAGCCTGAAATAGCTTCGCCTCGCCGCCGATTGCGGATATCAATTTGGAGGGGAAAAGGGGATGGATATGAACGCGTTCCGTCAGAAGTGGCATCGGCAAGACCAATCTCGTCGGCTCCTTCGCCGCTATTCCCCATCCCGTCGCCGTCGAAGTGATGGCGCTCACCGGCCTCGACTTCGTCTGCATCGACTGGGAACATGCCCAGATCGCGCGCGACACGATCGAAACCATGGTGCGCGCGGCCGACGTGCATCGCGTGCCGGCCATGGTGCGTGTTCCCGGTCATGCGCCGGAAGCTATCCAGGCGGCGCTCGACAGCGGCGCACAAGGCGTGCTCGTGCCGCGCGTCTCGACCGCTGCTCAGGCCGAGGCGGCGGTGAAAGCCTCGCGCTATCCGCCGCTGGGCGAGCGCGGCGTCGGACCTGGCCGCGCGGCCGGCTATGGCTATCGCATTCCCGAATATCTGGCCGCGGCCAATGACAGGGTGGTCGTCGCGGTCCAGGTCGAGACATCGGAGGGGCTGGCCAACATCGAGGCGATCGCGGCCATAGACGGCATCGATGTGGTCTTCGTCGGCCCCGGCGATCTCTCCGTGTCGATCGATGCGATCGGGCCGAAAGGCGTGGACAAGCTCGATGAGGCGATCACAAGGATCATCCGCGCGACCGTCGCGCATGGCAGGACATCGGGCATATTTTGCGCCAGCCCACAGACGATCAGCCAGTGGGCCGCTATCGGCGCGAGCTTCTTCGTGCTGGCCAGCGATTACGATGTTTCTTGGCGCCGGCGCTGCGGCCAACTGCACCGCTGCGCGCGCCGAGCTGCGGTAGACGGGCGGGATCGGGCAAAAACTTTTTAAGCTTAAAACTTTTTCCTTGAAAAGCGCAGCACATTGGATAGCATCCAAACTCGATGGCGACTGTCGTGCCGGTGGGGCTTGCCGGGCAGTCCGTCGCGGTGCTCCGGGTGGGAGGGGTTTCAGTCCTTGTCGTTCATACTGCCCCAGTCATCGTCCAGCGCGCGTTATGCTTTCGACGGCGTACGTGCCCAGATCCGTGACCTGCACACCGAAAACATTGCCAACCTTGCCGTGCGCGCCCGAGAACTGGGCGACGTGATCGCGCTCTGGTACGGCGAAGGCGACATGGTGACGCCGGCCTTCATCCGCGATGCCGCGAAGGCCGCCTTCGATGAAGGCCAGACGTTCTACGTCCCTAACATGCGTGGGCACCCCCTACTGAACGAGGCGCTGTCGGAATACCAAACGCGCATTCACGGCCGGACGATCCCGATTGCGCGCACCACGGTCACGCCCGGCGGCATGCAGGCGCTGTACCTGGCGCTGGAACTGCTGGTCGATACTGGCAGCAACGTCGTCTATGTCGCGCCGCAATGGCCCAACATCCACAACGCCATCCATCTGATCGGCGGCGAGCCAAGGCCGTTTTCGCTCGACTTCAAGGGCGACTGGCATCTCGATCTCGACCGGCTGTTCGCCACTTGCGATGCGCGCACACGCGCGATCTTCCTGTCGACGCCGTCCAACCCGACCGGCTGGACCGCGTCGCGCGAGGAGATGCAGGCGCTGCTCGACTTCAGCCGGCGCACCGGCATCTGGATCATCTCCGACGAGGTCTATGGCCGGCTCTATTTCGACGGCAATGTTGCTCCTTCCATCCTGCAGATCGCCGAGGATGGCGACCGGGTGCTGTCGGTCAACAGTTTTTCGAAGGCGTGGGCGATGACCGGCTGGCGCATCGGCTGGCTGACGCATCCGTCGGGGGTGGCCGACCAGCTTGGCGCCATGACGCAGTACATCAACAGCGGCACCGCCGCGCCTATCCAGGCAGGCGCTGTCGCCGCCATCCGCCAAGGCGAGCCGCTGGTCGAGGAGATCAGGCAGCGGATCAAAACCGGCCTCGACCTTGCCTATGACAGGCTGGCCCAGATTCCCGGCATCATCCTGCCGACGAAACCGCGCGGGAGGCATGTATGCCTTCTTTGCCATGAACGGCGAAAGCGACGCCCGGCAGGCCTGCGCCAGGATACTGGAGACGGCGCGCGTCGGGCTGGCTCCCGGCCACCTCTTTGGAAATTCGGCAGCGGCCTTCCTGCGGATGTGCGTGTGCCGTGAACGCGACCAGATAGCGACCGCGCTCGAGCGCATGGTCGCCGCCATGAATTGACGCCCCGCTGGGAGGTGGGACGGCAACAAACCGTGCGGGAGCAAACCCGCCCGATCAACAACCAGAGGGAACACAAAATGAGCTTCACTCGTCGCAACCTGCTTCTTCTCGCCGCCACGATCGGCATCGCTGCCGGCCCGGCCACCGCCTTTGCCGCCGATGTGCTCAATGTCGGCGCCTACCCGACCAATCCGCCCTTCGAATACAAGAACGAGAGCGGCACTTTCGAGGGCTTTGAAGTCGACATCGTCAACGAAGCGGCCAAGCGTGCCGGCATGACCACCGACATTGCCGACCTCGGCTTCCAGGCGCTGTTCGCGGCTGTCAGTTCCAACCGCATCGATGTCGCGATCTCCTCGATCACCATCACGCCGGAGCGACTGAAAACGCTGTCCTTCACCCAGCCCTATTATGACTCCGACATGGGCATTGCGACGAAGACCGATAGCGCTGTTAACACCGAGGCCGACCTCAAGGGCAAGATCGTCGGCGTGCTTTCAGGCTCGACCGGCGAGACCTGGGTCAAGGCGCATCAGGAGGCTGACGGCTACAGCGACGTGAAGGGCTATGACACGCAGCAGAATCTTCTGCTCGACCTCAGCGCGGGCCGCGTGGACGCCGCCGTCAGCGATATTCCGGGCATGGAATACTCCTTCACCAAGATGAAGGACCTGAAGGTCAAGCAGCGCATCAAGACCGGCGAACAGTACGGCCTGATGATGAGCAAGGACCATCCGATGCTCGGCAAGCTGAACGACGCGCTGACCGCGATGAAGAAGGACGGAACGCTGGCCGCGATCCACAAGAAGTGGTTCGGCAGCGACGCGCCAGCCGATTCCTCGACGGTCAAGGAAATGCCGCTGCCCAAGGCCTGACCGGCAATGCACTTAAATCGTGCCGGCTCCCAGGCCGGCACGATTCATTTCACGCTCCGGCGCCTGCTGCCACACGGATAGCCTCATCGGAGGCAAGGTCGATTGGTTTTAACTTGAGCATCCTTTGCTCTGGGGTTCGGGAACGCTCCCATGTCGCTGATCGACACCTTCTTCAATCCTGACGTGATCATGTCCAGCCTGCCGGCGCTGTTGCGTGGCTTCCTGAACACGCTGCTGCTCGGCATTTTGAGTATCGGCATCGGCATTCCCATCGGCCTGGGGATCAGCCTGTTGCGGCTCTATGCGCCGAAGCCGCTGCGCTGGCTGGCGGTCGGCTACACCGACATCTTCCGCGCCCTGCCGGTGCTGGTGGTGCTGATCCTGATCTACTATGCGCTGCCCTTCCTCGGCATCCGTCTGTCGTCCTGGGCCTCCGCCGTGACGGGCGTTCGCCATCATCATGTCGGCCTATTCGGCAGAAGTGTTCCGCTCCGGCATTGAGAGCATTCCGAAAGGCCAATTCGAGGCAGCACAGGCGCTCGGCCTGCCTTTCCTTTTGACCTTGCGCAAGGTGGTGCTGCCGCAGGCGATCCGCGTCGTCATCCCGCCGATGACCAGCAATTGCGTCTCGATGTTCAAGGACACGTCGCTCGCTTCCACCGTTGCGCTGCCGGAACTGTTGAAGGAAGCGACCAACGCGCAATCGCTCTATGCCAATCCCTCGCCGCTGATCGGCGCCGCTTTGGTCTATCTCATCTTCCTCTGGCCCATGGTCCGCCTCGTCAGCCTGCTCGAAGACCGCTTCAAGACCGAGAAGACGCGCTGACCTCATCAACCGTCCCGCTTCCCAAGCCATTCGCAGGAGATACAGTTGAGCAATTCCCAAGCCGCCGGCGGCTTTCCGGTCGACACCATCCGCGCCATGTTTCCGGCCTTGCAGCGCGCCGGTGATTTCATCTTCATGGACAACGCCGCCGGCGCGCAGATCCCGCAGAGCGTGCTCGACGCGGTGACCAATCACCTGGTCTCGCACAATGTGCAGCGTGGTGGTCGCTATGGGCGCTCGGTCACGGTCGACCAATCGGTTGCGGATGCTCGGACGAGCGTGGCCTTGCTGATCAACGCCTACAGTCCGTCGGAAATCTGCTTCGGCATGAACGCCACCTCGTTCATTCGCCTGGTCAGCCTCGGCATCGGCCAGATGCTGGCCAAGGACACAGAGCGCGACGAGATCGTCATCACCGATATGGACCACGACGCCAACATCGCCACGTGGCTGGCGCTGGAGCCCGCCGGAGCCAAGTTCAAATGGTGGCGCATGCGCGAGGACGGCAACCTGCATGTCGACGACCTCAAGCCGCTGGTTTCCGATCGCACCCGTCTCGTCGCCTGCACGGTGACCGCGCATTCGATCGGCTCGATCGTCGAAGTCGCTTCGGTGGCCGCGATCGCGCATGCGGCCGGCGCCGAAGTGTTCCTTGACTGCGTGCATTACGGACCGCACGGGCTGATCGACGTGCAGGCCTGGGACTGTGATTATCTCGTCTGCTCCGGCTACAAGAATTTCTCGCCGCATATGGGCTTTCTGTGGGGCCGCTTCGAAACGCTGAAGCGGCTGCCGACCTTCCGCGAGGATTTCATCCCCGACGAGCCGCCTTACAAGGTCGAGGCAGGCACCTTCATCTACGAGAACGTCTCGGGCATGGATGCCGCAGTGCAGTACCTGGAACTGATCGGCCGCAATCTGGCGCCCTCCAACAACCGCTCGCGGCGCGACAACATCGTTGCCGGCATGGGCGCCATCCGCGATTACGAAGTGCTCCTGGCGCGTGAGATGCTCGCCGTGCTCAAGGGATGCAATGCCACGATCTACGGCGTCGCCGAGGAAGCCCGCATCAACGAACGCGTGCCGACATTCTGCTTCAACATCGGCAAGCTGTCGCCGCAGCGGATCGTCGAGGAAATGGCTGACATGCAGATCGGCATCCGCGACGGCCATATGTATGCGCCCCGGCTGATGAAGCGTCTCAACCTGTCGATGGACAGCGGCGCCATCCGCGCCTCGCTGGTCCATTACAACACGGTCGACGAGGTCAGGCGTTTCGGCGAGGCACTGCGCGCCGTCATCGCAAGGCTGTCGTAGCTGGTCCTTAAACCTCTCCGGCGCGGAACATCGGCCCGCCCTTGTGGGTCGGGAAGCCATAGCCGTTGATCATCACCAGATCGATGTCGGAGGCACGCGCCGCGATGCCTTCGGCGAGTAATGCCTTGCCCTCGTCGGCCATTGCCGCCAGCAAGCGCGTGACGATCTCATCGGGCGAAAAGCGGCGCGGCACGATGTCCTTGGCCGCCCGAACGGCCTCGATCAGCGCCGCCACTTGCGGGTCGCTCCTGCGCTCGCCGTCGGAATAATCGTACCAGCCGCGCCCGGTCTTGCGGCCGAAGCGGCCGGCCTCGCACAGCCGGTCGGCGATCTCGACATAACGTGCTTGCGGATCGCGCATCGCCGCCTGTCGCTTGCGCCGCGCCCAGGCTATCTCCAGCCCAGCCATGTCGTTGACCGCGAAGATCCCCATCGGGAAGCCCCAGGCCTCCAGCGCGGCATCCACCTCTTCCGGTGCTGCGCCATCCTCCACCATGAACTCCGCCTCGCGGCGGTAGGCCGAATAGAGGCGGTTGCCGATGAAACCCTCGGTAACGCCGCACACGACAGGCAGCTTGCCGAGTTTCCTGACGAACGCGATAGCCGAGGCGAGCACATCGGGCGCCGTCGCCGCGCAATCCACCACTTCGGTGAGCCGCATGACGTTGGCCGGGGAGAAAAAATGCAGGCCGGCGATCCGTTCGGGCCGGGCGGTTGCCGAGGCGATCTCGTCGGGGTTGAGGTAGCTGGTGTTGGTCGCCAGTATGGCGTCGGGGCGGACGATACGATCAAGCTTCCGGAAGAGTTCGGTTTTTACCGCGAGATCGTCGAACACTGCCTCGATGACCAGATCGGCCTGCACCAGCCTGCCGGCGTCACTGGCCGCTTCAAACCGGCTCAGCGCCTCCCTGCGGGCATGATCGGTGAGTCGGCCGGATTGGACCGACTTGTCGAGAAGGCCGGCGATCCGCTCGTATCCTTTTGCCGCGGCGTCGTCGTTCTGCTCGATGCCGATTACGCGATAGCCGGCATTCAAGGCCGAGACCGCGATGCCTGCACCCATCAGGCCGGTTCCGACGATACCGACGGTCTCGACCTTGCGAGGCGTGATACCCTCCAGCCTGTCGACTTTGCTGGCTTGCCTCTCGGCAAAGAAGACGTGGCGCAACGCTGCCGCCTCGCGAGAATCCCGGAGGCGCAGGAAGGTCGCGCGTTCGTGCACAAGACCGTCCTCAAGTCTGGCCGTGGACGCGGCCCGGACCAGTCTCACGGCCTCTGCAGGCGCGATCTGTCCACGGCTGCGGGAAAGCACCTTTCTTGCGGCTGCCGCGTCGGCCTCAGGTTGCGAGCGCGGGACGGAAAGCGCACCCGTGCGCCGCAGCGGTTGGCCAACGAGACGGCGGGCGACATCGAGCGCGCCTTCGGGAAGATCGTCCGCAATGGTATCGATCAGACCGAGAGCGAGAGCTTCGTCGGCATTTGCGGGCCGACCCGTGCCGATCAGGTCAATTGCGGCGACCGTGCCGATGAGGCGGGGCAGGCGTTGGGTTCCGCCGGCCCCGGGCACTAACCCGAGCTTGACCTCGGGCAGGCCGAAGCTGGCCGCCTTGCTGGCCACCCGGTAGTGGCAGGCCAGCGCAATCTCGCAGCCGCCGCCGAGCGCCGCGCCGCCTACTGCCGCGACGATCGGTTTGGCGAAGCTCTCCATCGCTTCGATCACGTCAGGCAGTGTGGGCCCGATAGCGGGCTTGCCGAATTCCTTGATATCGGCGCCACCGATGAAGGTGCGCCCAATGGCGGTCAGCACCACGGCAGACACTTCATCCGACGCCGCACGCCCAAGCGCAGCCATCAGTCCGGCCCTGACATGGAGGGACAGCGCGTTGACCGGCGGATTTTCGATCGTGACGATGAGAACGCCATCGACGATCTTGCCTGTGACACTCTCGGAAAATCGTGCTGTGTTCATGGAGTTTTATTCCGGAACAACGGCAAATCTTCCTCCTCCTTCTGCTCTCCGCCAAATGCCGGTGTCCCGGCTCGGACGGATGAAGCGCCATGGATCTTCAAAATAATTTCAAGCTTAAAATAATTAGAATTCGAAAAACTTCAAGCCTACCGGAGTCGACTGCAAAAGGCGTCGCTACCACGACGGTGATCGGTCAGACTTGACGGTTGCACTGCGGTGCCGGGTCAAGGCGAGTTTGTGGAAACCTTCGGCAGCAGGGCTTTGAAATAGTCGATCGTCTGTTGCAGCCCGGCTTCTAAAGTCACCGTCGGCTCCCAGCCGACAAGCCTTTTGGCAAGGGTGATATCGGGCTGGCGGTGCCGCGGATCGTCTTGCGGAAGATCGCGGTAAATTATATCCGAACCTGATCCGGTCATCTGCGTCGTCAGTTCGGCCAAGCGCCTGATCGTTACTTCCCTTGGATTGCCGATGTTTACTGGACCGGTCACCTCCGGCCCCGTATCCATGAGGCGCAGCATGCCGCTCACCAGGTCGTCGACGTAGCAAAACGACCTTGTCTGTGAGCCGTCGCCGAAAATGGTTATCGGTTCACCACGAAGCGCCTGCACGATGAAATTTGAGACAACCCTGCCGTCTGCCGGGTGCATGCGCGGCCCGAACGTATTGAAAATCCGCGCGACCTTGACCCACAAGCCATGTTGTCGGTGATAGTCGAAGAACAGCGTTTCGGCGCAGCGTTTGCCTTCATCGTAGCATGAGCGCGGCCCGATCGGGTTTACATTGCCCCAGTAACTCTCGGGCTGCGGATGCACAGACGCGTCACCATAGACCTCACTGGTGGAGGCCTGAAAGACTTTGCATTTCAGCCGCTTTGCCAATCCAAGAACATTGATGGCGCCGTGCACGGCGGTCTTGATCGTCTGAACCGGGTCGTACTGGTAGTGAACAGGCGAGGCCGGACACGCCAGGTTGTAAATCTCATCGACTTCGACGTAGAGCGGAAAGGTCACGTCATGGCGCATGAATTCGAAGCGGGGATGCTTGGCCAAATGGTCGATATTGCGCTTTGATCCGGTGAAAAGGTTGTCGACACACAAGATTTCGTCGCCTCGTTCCAACAGGCGGTCAATAAGATGCGAGCCGATAAACCCTGCGCCCCCGGTAACGAGAATGCGTCTGCGGCTGTCATAGAGTCTGGCCAATTTCTGCTCCCAGGCAAATGCTGATCGACCAGATATCGGTCGCCACACGCAGGATACGACGTGTCCGCAGCCAATGCACAAGGACCAAACTGAAATTTCGCAGATCCGCTCGGTGCCGATGCGAATTCCGATCCCGGCATTTGGTTTGATCAGAAGGCACGATTGAGGCCGATAGTGGCCTATGGATTGGCAGCAGAGAATATCAGCCCTGTCGTCAGGGCCGCCGCTGCGTAGATGGCCGGCAGAACCTGACGGTTCACCCCAATCCGCAGCAGAGAGTGGCTCGAAACCCGGTCCTGCTGGATTTTATCCACAACATCGATGGCATCGGCGGATGGCAACATGAAAATGGCAACGACCATTTTTCGTGAGACATTCCTCTTCGCGATAGAGCATCGTTGAATTGGCCAACAGCCTGCCATACAAGCACGTCGGCTCAACAGGTGGCTCGAGGAACCCCACGGATGTCCGAACGCATTGCAGTTATCGGCCTGGGTTATGTCGGCCTGCCGGTAGCCATTGCCTTTGGGAAGGTTTTCCCCGGCACCATAGCTTTTGACATCAGCGAGCGTCGGATCGGGGAATTGCGTGGCGGCGTCGATCGTACGGGGGAAGTTGACGCAACGGCGCTCAAGGAGACCTCGATAGGGCTGACCACCGACCGGGAGATGTTGAAAGGCGCTACTTTCTTCATCGTTGCCGTGCCAACCCCTATCGACGCAAATCGCGCTCCCGATCTAGCTTCTTTGAAACTGGCGTCCGAACTCGTCGGCGAGGCGGTGAGCAAAGGCGCCGTCGTCGTTTTTGAGTCGACAGTCTATCCAGGTGTGACCGAAGATTTCTGTGGGCCGATCATCGAGCAGGTTTCCGGCCTGCGACATCCCCGCGACTTTGCCCTCGGCTATTCGCCCGAACGCGCCAACCCCGGCGATCGAGAACACTCGCTGCAAAAGATCGTCAAAGTCGTCTCCGGCGAGAATAACGAGACGCTGGAGCGCGTCGCGAACGTTTATGGCCGTATCATCGATGCCGGCGTCTACCGCGCCCCGTCGATCAAGGTGGCCGAGGCAGCGAAGGTTATCGAGAACACCCAGCGCGATCTGAACATCGCGCTGATGAACGAACTGGCAATGATCTTCGAGCGGCTCGATATCCGGACGCAGGATGTTCTTGATGCTGCGTCGACGAAATGGAACTTCCTTCCCTTCAAACCGGGGTTCGTCGGCGGCCACTGCATCAGCGTCGATCCATATTATTTGACCGCCAAGGCCGAGGCCGAAGGTTACCATCCGCAGATCATCCTCGCCGGACGTCGCATCAATGACGGCATGGGGGCCTTCGTCGCCCAGCAGGTTGTCAAACGGCTGATTGGTTCTGACACGCCCGTCAAAGGGGCTTCTGTCGGCATTCTCGGGCTGACATTCAAGGAGGACGTGCCGGATTTGCGCAACAGCCGCGTTTTCGACATGGTCAAGGAACTAAGGCAGTTCGGAATTATCCCTAAAGTCCATGATCCCCTTGCCGATGTCGAAACCGCTCGGCGTGATCACGGCGAAACAATCCTGCCGCTCGATGAGATAAACGATTTGCAGGCGCTTGTTCTGGCGGTGCCTCACAGGCAATATCTCACCAACGAAAGAGCGCGTCTTTTTCAAATGATCAGGCCGGGGGGGACACTGTTCGATGTCAAGTCGGCCATCAAGCCCAATGAAGTTCCCGACAACATAAAATACTGGAGCTTGTAAAGCTCGCCTGAAATTAACGCTAGGATATGCAGTGACATCAAGCAGGCCGATACTGATCACCGGCGCAGCCGGGTTCATAGGGTTTCATCTTTGCCTGAGGCTGCTTGCCGAAGGACGCCAGGTTATCGGCCTCGACTCCATGAACGAGTATTATGACGTCAGCCTGAAGCAGGCTCGTCTCGAGCGGCTGAAAGCGTTTTCGAATTTTTGTTTCGAGCATGCCGATCTCACGGAGCGGGACCGTATTTCGGAGCTCTTCCTTTCGGCCGCGCCGGAGGTTGTCGTCAATCTCGCGGCGCAAGCCGGCGTACGCTATTCGATCAGCAATCCGCACGCCTATGTGGAAAGCAACCTCAGCGGCTTTGTCAACATCCTGGAAGGATGCCGGCAGGCGTCCGTCGGCCATCTGGTCTATGCATCGTCGAGTTCGATTTATGGCGGCAGCACCCGCATGCCGTTTTCCGTGCACGATCCGGCGGACCATCCGCTCAGCCTTTACGCCGCAAGCAAGAAGGCGAACGAGCTGATGGCGCACACATACAGCCATCTGTTTGGACTGCCGACCACCGGGCTGCGTTTTTTCACCGTCTATGGTCCGTGGGGGCGGCCGGACATGGCGCTGTTCATCTTCGCCAAGGCTATCCTCGCCGGCGAGCCGATCGAGGTCTTCAACTATGGCAACATGCAGCGGGATTTCACCTATATCGACGACATTGTCGAAGGTATTATCCGCGTCATGCAGCAACCCGCGACACCCAATCCTGAGTGGAAAAGTGTCGCGCCAGACCCAGCGACCAGCAACGCCCCGTTCAGGATTCACAACATCGGCGGCAATTCGCCCGTTCAACTGAACCGATTGATCGAGGTGCTCGAAGACGCGCTGGGACGCAAGGCAAACCGCAACCTCAGGCCACTTCAGCCAGGCGACGTTCCGGCAACTTTCGCCAATGTCAGCTCGCTCGAGGAGGCGACCGGCTTCAAGCCCAAAATCCCGATCGAAATAGGGGTTCCGCGCTTTGTCGAATGGTACCGGGAGTTCTACCGAGCATGATCGGACGCTTCGCCACCTGGAGGCGGCTGGCTCCTGACCAGCCATGGCTGGCGCATGCCGCTCGGAAAACTCAATAAGCCGCAGCCGAACTGGGTGTCGCCTGAAGGCGGTCAATATCTTTCCGGGGCGGCGCACCGAACAGGCGACGATATTCTCGGCTGAACTGCGAAGGGCTGTCATAGCCCACCGCGAACCCGGCCGTGCCTGCGTTTGCGCCGCCGGCAAGCATAATCCTTCGCGCCTCCTGCAGGCGCAGCTGCTTCTGGTATTCGAGCGGGGTCATGCGCGTAATCGCCTTGAAATGGGCATGAAGGGACGACGCGCTCATGCCTGATGCCGCCGCAATCTCTTCGATGCGCAGTTGTGCCTGGAAATGATTGCGGATCGTGGCGATGGCGCGGCTGACCTGGTTCAGGTGGCTGTCCACCGACGCCATCTGGCGAAGCGTGTCACCGTGCGGTCCGGTGAGGAGCCGGTAAAGGATTTCGCGTTCGATCAGCGGCGCCAGCACGGTGACGCTCTCGGGGCGATCGAGCAGCCTGACAAGCCGACAGGCGGCATCAATCAGGTCGGGGTCACTTGGATAGGCAGCTAACACCGGCAGATCCCTGCTGGGGGATGCACGTCCTTCTTTCACAAGCAGTTCGGCCAGCGCGGTGGAATCAAAATCTATCTTGCAACAGAGGTAGGGCGCCGCCGGGCTCGCCTCCAACACATGCCCGACCAGCGGCAGGTCGACCGAGACGAGCAGGTAGCTCGATGCGTCATAGACCACGCTCTGGTCGGCCAGCGAGACGCGCTTCGATCCTTGGGCGATTATGCAAAGCGACGCCTCGTAGACCGCAGGCACGGGTGCACTGGGCTGGTTGGCGCGAATGAGCGACAGCCGCGGCACCGCAGTGCCGGCCATGCCAGATTTCGGCGCAAAGCGGGTGATCAGCTCGGCGAGTTCATTGATTTTCTCCATGCCGCATAAATCTTCATGGCGCGAAATGTTGCAAGGCATTTCGAGTTCATTTGGAGGATCGTGCAAACTCTTTGGACGATCACGCTACCGGCCTTTGCCGGTTCGCGCCATCTATCTCCCCGTCACCGCAGCGAAAAAGGAACGATCATGACGGGACTTAAAGACAAGGTTGTACTCATCACCGGCGCCTCCAGCGGCATCGGCGAAGCGACGGTTCGGGAACTTGCCGGTGCCGGCGCCAGACTGTTCATCGGGGCCCGCCGCACCGAGCGGCTCAAGGCGCTGGCCGCAGAAATAGGCAAAGGCGTCGCGTGGCGCGAACTCGACGTGACTGACGCGGCGAATTTCGACGCCTTTGCCGATGCCGCTCATGCCGAATTCGGGCAGATCGATGTGCTGGTCAACAATGCCGGCGTCATGCCGCTGTCGCCGCTTGCCGCGCTGAAGCGCGATGAGTGGTCTCGCATGATCAATGTCAACATCGGCGGCGTGCTGAACGGGATCGCCGCGGTGCTGCCGCGCTTCGTCGCCCAGAAGAATGGGCATATCGTCAATGTCGCCTCGGTCGGTGCGCATATCGTGCTGCCCACCGCGGCGGTCTATTGCGGCACGAAATATGCCGTCTGGGCAATCACCGAGGGGCTGCGGCAGGAGCATGACGACATCCGCGCCACGATCATCTCCCCCGGAGTGACCGCAACCGAACTGGGCGACGATATCAGCGATCCTCAGGTCGCCACGGCTCTGAAAGAATGGCGGCAGAAGTCGCTCACACCGGACGCCATTGCACGGGCGATCCGTTTTGCGCTTGATCAACCCGATGGCGTGGACGTCAACGAAGTGATCGTGCGGCCAACCGCTGCCAATATGTAGAACTTGCTGCCGGATGCCGGCTTTCGGCGAGCTAGGGCGCTCTCCGAGATCCGGCAACGGCCCACCCCTTAATGCACCCGCCCTCAGCCTCTGGCGCAACTCCCGCGGGCCACATCGTACCGGCTCTCGAACGCGCGCGAAAAATGCGCACTCGAATTGAACCCGCAAGCAAAGGCGATTTCCGAGATCGTGGGCGACGCTCGGGCGGGCGACAACAATTCTTCCTTGCTGCGCTCCAGCCGCCTGTCCCAGACGAAGCGTTCCGGTCTCGCGGCAAGGCCGGTGCGCCGCTGGGAACTTAACCCGCTAATCATCTCCCCTGCGACGGTAGAGATGTCAGGCTTCGCCGGCCAGGCGCGCTGAAATCAGCCGCGCCGCCTTGATCACCGCTTCGCCCTGGCTGGCCGCCATGCTGTCATCGGCGCGTGACACAGGCGAGGCCACCGCCAGAGTGCCTAAAGGACGGCCATCGGAGCCGAGGATTGCCGCGGCTATGCTGTGGACGCCTTCTTCATAGCCTTGGGAGCTCGAGGAATAGCCGCGCTTGGCGGCAAGCCGGATCGCCTTCATCAGCCTGTCGGGCTGCGTCACCGTGTGTGGCGTGAAGGTCGGCAACGGCTTGTCGACATAGGCCTCGGCCGCTTCCTGAGGCGAAGCGGCGAGAAAGGCGATGCCGGAGGCGGTGCCGTGCAAGGGCAGCACCTGGCCGACATCGACATTGACCCGGTTGGCCTTTGCCGACAGCTCGACATGGACCGTCAGCAGTGCGCCGGCGCTGAATTCCGACAGATGCACCGTCTCGCCGGTTTCCAGCGCCAGCTCGCGAACCACAGGTGCTGCCACGCGCAAGAACGGAAAATGCGCGTCGCGAAAGCGGGCCAGCCGCGACAGGCCGGCGCCGAGCCGGTAGCGGCGGCTTGCCGGCTCCTGTTCGATCAAGCGGTGGTCGGCCAGCGCCATCAGCAGGCGCCGCGCCGTCGCCTTGTCGAGGCCGGTTTTGCGGGCGAGCTCGGACAGGCCGATCTCCGGTTCGCCGAGCGTGAACTGTTCCAACAGCGATATCGCTTTGCCGACTGTGCTCATCGTGCATCCTCAAGATACTTCGCATGGGAGGGAAGCCAATCCACCTTGCAGTCCGCTCATAGCACATAAAATGGTGGTTCAAATAACGAACCGTTTGGAAGCGACAAAAAACACCAGCAAGTTTCGCGGCGACATCAATCTCGATGCGCCGCGCCGTGCGCGGGGTGATGCTGCGCGGCAACACCTATCAACAGGTGGATCAACTCGGCGGCGCCGTGCCTGGCCGGCGTGTCGGCCCAAACGCCTGATCCTGGCCGGCGCGGAAGCTTCAACTCTGCCCCAGCTGCGCGCGGCGCCAGGCGGCGGGCGCCTGGCCAACCCGCTCCCGGAAGAAGCGTGAGAAATAGGCCGGATCTTCGAAGCCGATTTCGTAGGCGATGTCCTCGACGGTGCGCACGGTGAACAGCAGCAAGCGCTTGGCCTCCAGCAACCGTCGCTCGCCGATGAGTCGCTTGACGCCGCTGCCAAGCACCGTATGGGCGGCCTTGTCGAGAAGATGCGCTGTCGTGGCCAGCGCCTCGACGTAGCGGTCGACGGGCCAGTTGTCGCGGAAATGCGCATCGACCAGACGGCGCAAGCCGCGCGCCAATGCAGCATCGGAAGAGCCAGTGGCATCCATTACCTCGGGACCAAGACGCGCGATGTGGGAGAGCGCGACGGCAATCAGCGCCGGCAGGGTCTTGTCACTCCCGGCCTGCGCCTCGGCATATTCGGTGGCGATCATCTCCAGCACCGCCGCAAGCCTTTTCCACGCGACGTGCTGAGAAAGGCTATCGGCAAAGACCGGCCGGTCCAATGACAGCAGGCTGTGAGCGGCTATTGCCGCAAGCGCATCATCGGCGACCGAAACGACGATGGCGTCGGTGCCGGGCCCGATCGAGAAGCCATGCACGATGGTGCTCGGCACGAAGCTGACGGCCGGTGCCGAAAAGTCCCAGGATTGGTCTTCGATGCGGTAGGTGCCGGAGCCGCTGGTCCAGTAGGTGATCTGGCCCATTTGCGGATGTTTGTGCGCGGCAACCTGGCCGAGATGAATGTTGCTGCGCGCAAGCACCGTCTCGACATGCAGGAAGCCGACATCGAGCGGCCGCACCGGCTCGCCATAGACAAAGAAATCAGGGATGGAATTGAGGCTCATGGCGCCGGAAAAAGTCCAATCGGTTTTGCCGTTACGTCCTAACCGATCCTTGCCAGGAGCGCTAGAGTTGATGCCATAAGTGGAGGAACATCATGCGATCGGAAGACTTTCGTGCCGACAATGGGCGCCCGTTCACCGGGGCCGAGTATCTGGAGAGCTTGCGCGACGGCCGCGAGGTCTACATCAACGGCGAGCGCATCGCCGATGTCACCACCCATCCGGCGATGCGCAATTCGGCGCGGTCGCTGGCGCGCCTCTATGATGCGCTGCACGATCCCAAGCGGCAGGGCACGCTGACCTCGCCTACCGATACCGGTTCGGGCGGCTACACCCACAAATATTTCCGCGTCGCCAAATCCTCCGGCGAACTCGCGGCCCAGCAGACCGCGATCGCCGAGTGGTCACGCATGTCCTATGGCTGGATGGGCCGCACGCCCGATTACAAGGCGGCACTGATGAACACGCTCGGCGCCAATGCCGACTGGTACGGCCCGTTCAAGGACAATGCGCTCGCCTGGCACAAGCGTGCGCAGGAAGCCGTGCTGTTCATGAACCACGCCATCGTCAACCCGCCGATCGACCGCCACAAGCCGGCCGAACAGGTGAAGGATGTCTTCGTCCACATCACCAAGGAGACCGACGCCGGCATCTATGTCTCCGGCGCCAAGGTGGTGGCGACGTCCTCGGCGCTGACCCACTACAATTTCCTGGCGCAGAGTTCGGCGACGGTCACCGAAGATCCGTCGCTGTCGGTCATGTTCATCGTGCCGATGAATGCGCCGGGGGTAAAGATGTTCTGCCGCGTCTCCTATGAGCAAACGGCCAACACGGCGGCGGCTCCGTTCGACTATCCGTTGTCGTCGCGCTTCGACGAGAACGATGCCATTCTGGTGCTCGACAATGTCTTCATCCCCTGGGAGGACGTGCTGTTGCTGCGCGACGCGCAGAAAATCCTGTCCTTCCATCCGGCTTCGGGCTTCATGCATGGCTATTGCTTCCAGGGCTGCACACGCTTTGCCGTCAAGCTCGACTTCCTCGCCGGCCTGCTGGCAAAGGCGCTGCGCGCCACCGGCGGCGATGCCTTCCGCGGCAACCAGGCGGCGCTGGGCGAGGTGATCGCGCTCAGGCACATGTTCTGGAGTTTCTCCAACGCCATGGCTTATAATCCGATCCCCTGGGCGAATGGCGCTGTCCTGCCCAACCTGGAAGCAGCCCTTGCCTACCGGACTTTCATGTCGGAAGCCTATCCGCGCGTCATCGACACGGTGCGCCGGGTGATCGCTTCTGGGTTGATCTACCTGCCGTCATCAGTGCGCGACTTCAACAATCCCGAGATCGACAAATACCTCGCGCAATATGTGCGCGGTTCCAACGACATGGGCCATGTCGAGCGCATCAAGATCATGAAACTGTTGTGGGACGCGACCGGCACCGAGTTCGGCGGCCGCCACGCGCTCTACGAACTCAACTATGCCGGTGCGCCGGAAGAGGTGCGGCTGCAGGTGCTGAAGGGCGCCGAACGCGGCGGCCGGCTGAAGGCCATGGAAGAACTGGTCGATACCTGCATGGCCGACTATGACGAGAATGGCTGGACGGGAGATACCTGGCTCAATCCGCTCGCTTCATCGGCTGGGTGATGTCAGATGGCCACGCAGATTTCGAAGGCCGATTTCCGCGACGCCATGGCAAGGGTCTGCGCGCCGGTCAACATCGTCACGACAGATGGCCCGGCCGGGCGCGGCGGCTTCACCGCCACCGCCATGTGCAGTGTGTCGGACGAACCTCCGACACTGCTGGTGTGCATGAACGGACGCTCGGCGCAGGCGGCCATGTTCCTCGCCAACCGGCGCTTCTGCGTCAACGTGCTGACGCATGACCATATGCACCTGGCCGGCAAGTTCGCCGGCGCGACCAGGGACATGGAGGCACGCTATTCGGCGGCGCGCTGGCAAACGCTGACCTCGGGGACGCCGGCGCTATCCGATGCGATCGTCAATTTCGATTGCGAGATCGAGGATGTGCACATCGTCGGCACGCATAATGTCATGATCGGCCGCGTTATCGACGTCAGGCACGGCAGCGGCGGCTCGGCCTTGCTCTATGTCGACCGCAATTACACGCAGCCGACGCGGCTTGGCAGCTTTGGCGGCTGAGCCGCAGCAATCAGCTCTCGCCGGCGATCAGGCTCTCCAGCAGATCGAGCAATTGCTCGAGCCTCTCATGTCCGAAGCGCTGTTCGATGTCGCGGTAGATGACGAGGCGTTCCGGCGACAAGGCATCGATCAGGGCGGAACCCGCCGGGGCGATCGTCAGCACGACACGGCGGCCATCGCCTTCCGCCTTGTTGCGGGTGATGAATTTTCGGCCCTCGAGCGTCTTGATGATGCGTGTCAGGCTGGGCGGCAGCACCGAAGCGCGATCGGCAAGTTCCGTCGCCTCGACAGGGCCGGCCTCGCTCAGAACGCGCAGCACGCGCCATTGCTGTTCGGTCACATCATGCGCCGCCAGCATTGGACGAAACCGCGCCATCACCACTTCGCGGGCATGGAGCAGCGCCATCGGCAGAGAACGACGGGTGTTTTCAGGCAGCAAGAAGCAGCGTCCCCAATGATGCGGGCGGTCGGCGGGACCGCACGCCAAAACCTGACCTTTCCATCCCGTATCGTCGCCTCAACTTGGATGCAAGGCTTGACTTCAGTGATGCTGCATGTAATTAACGCGTTAACTACAGCAGTGGAACAATCCGGGGAACGAGACGCGGTGCCTCACTTTTCCATCGAGTATTCGGCCAACCTCGATGCCAAGGTCGACATGAGCGAATTGTGCGCGCTGGTGTTGCGCACCGTGCTCGGCACCGGGCTGTTTGAAACCGGCGCGGTGCGGGTGCGGGCCTTCCGCGCGGAGGCCTATGCGATCGCCGACAGCTTACCGGAAAACGCCTTTCTCGACATGTCGTTTCGCATTGGAACCGGCCGCAGTGCCGAGGACAAGAAACGAACCGGGGAGGCGGTCTTCTCCGCCGTGAGCGAATACCTCGCCCCCCTGTTCGAGACCCCGCATTTCGCTCTTTCCCTGGAGATCAGGGAAATCGATCCGGTCCTGAGCTGGAAGAAAAATGCAATCCACGCGCGACTGCGCGGCAAGTGACGGAAGCTGATATGTCCGACCTCGAAGGCAATCTGAAAAAGGCCGAGGCCTATCTGGCCCGTTTCAAGCGCGACGGCGTGCTGAACCAGATCGGCGGCGAAGCGGAGCCGGCGGTGGATGGCTCGACCTTCGAGGCCATGTCGCCGGTCGATCTCAAGCCGCTGGCCAAGGTCGCGCGTGGCAGTGCCGCCGATATCGACCGCGCCGCCAAGGCGGCAAAGGCGGCGTTCCCGGCCTGGGCCGCCATGCCGGGCGACGGGCGCAAGAAGCTGCTGCACAAGATAGCCGATGCGATCGAAGCGCGCGCCGAGGAGATCGCCTTCGTCGAGTGCATGGACACCGGCCAGGCGCTGAAATTCATGGCCAAGGCCGCGCTGCGCGGCGCCGAGAATTTCCGCTTCTTCGCCGACCGCGCGCCGGAAGCGCGCGACGGCGAGACGCTGCACACGACAGGCCAGGTCAACATCACCACGCGCGTGCCGATCGGCCCGGTCGGCATCATCACGCCGTGGAACACGCCGTTCATGCTGTCGACATGGAAGATCGCGCCGGCGCTGGCGGCAGGCTGCACCGTCGTCCACAAGCCGGCCGAATTTTCGCCGCTGACCGCTCGCCTGCTGGTCGAGATCGCCGAGGAGGCCGGCCTGCCGAAAGGCGTGTGGAACCTGGTCAACGGCCTCGGCGAGCACGCCGGCAAGGCGCTGACCGAGCACCCTGACATCAAGGCGATCGGTTTTGTCGGTGAGAGCCGCACCGGCTCGATGATCATGAAACAGGGCGCCGATACGCTGAAGCGCGTGCACTTCGAACTGGGCGGGAAGAACCCGGTGATCGTCTTCGCCGACGCCGATCTCGAACGTGCGGCGGATGCGGCCGTGTTCATGATCTACTCGCTTAACGGCGAACGCTGCACCTCATCGTCGCGGCTGCTGGTCGAAGCCTCGGTCTACGACACATTCACGGATCTGGTCGCGGAGAAGGCAAAGCGCATCAAGGTTGGCCATCCGCTCGATCCCAAAACGGTGGTCGGTCCGCTGATCCATCCGGTGCACGAGGAAAAGGTGCTGTCCTATATCGAGATCGGCAAATCGGAAGGCGCGGTGGTAGCCGCCGGCGGCGGCAAGTTCGCCGGTCCGGGCGGTGGCTGCTATGTCAGCCCGACGCTGTTTACCGGCGCCACCAACAGGATGCGCATTGCCCAGGAAGAGATTTTCGGGCCGGTGCTGACTGCCATTTCCTTCAAGGACGAGGCCGAAGCGCTGGCGCTGGCCAACGACACCCAATACGGCCTGACCGGCTATCTCTGGACGTCGGATGTTACCCGCGCCTTCCGCTTCACCGATGCGCTGGACGCCGGCATGATCTGGGTCAATTCGGAGAATGTGCGGCATTTGCCGACGCCGTTTGGCGGCGTCAAGAATTCCGGCATCGGCCGCGACGGCGGCGACCATTCCTTCGATTTCTACATGGAGACGAAGAACATCGCCTTCGCCACTTCAGCGCACGCGATCCAGAAACTCGGCGGCTGACCGGAGGACATCGCATGCCACTGCCCAAACCAAACCTCTATCCCGCCTTCAACATCGTGCGCCTCAGCCATGTCGAACTGGCGGCCACCGACCTTGCGAAATCCCGCGCCTTCTATGTCGACACGCTCGGCCTGCAGGTTACCGACGAGACATCGGACGCCATCTATCTAAGGGCCCTGGAAGAGCGCGGACACCACTGCATCGTGCTGAAGAGGGCCGGCAGCGCCGAAGCACGCGATCTCGGCTTCAAGGTTTTCTCGGATGAGGATCTCGACAAGGCCGAGCACTTCTTCAAGGCAAAAGGCCTGCCGGTCGAGTGGGTCGAGCGACCGTACCAGTCGCGCACCTTCCGCACCCGCGACCCGCACGGCATTCCGCTCGAGTTCTTTGCCCAAATGGAAAGGCTGCCGCCGATTCATCAGAAATATGCGCTCTACAAGGGCGTGAAGCCGCTGCGCATCGACCACTTCAACTGCTTCTCGCCCAATGTCGACGAGTCCGTCGCCTTCTACAACGAGCTTGGCTTCCGCGTCACCGAATACACCGAGGATGCCAGTAGCGGAAAGCTGTGGGCGGCCTGGACGCACCGCAAGGGCGGCGTCCACGACATCGCCTTCACCAACGGTGTGGGTCCGCGCCTGCATCACGTCGCCTTCTGGGTGCCGACACCGCTCAACATCATCGACCTGCTCGATCTGATGGCGACGACGGGTTACCTCGCAAATATCGAGCGCGGCCCCGGCCGGCATGGCATTTCCAACGCCTTCTTCCTCTATGTCAGAGACCCGGACAATCACCGCATCGAGATCTACTGCTCGGACTACCAGACGGTCGATCCGGATCTGGAGCCGATCAAGTGGGACCTCAAGGACCCGCAGCGCCAGACGCTGTGGGGCGCGCCGGCGCCGAAAAGCTGGTTCGAGGAGGGCAGCACCTTTGCCGGCGCGGCCGCACGCCAACCGGATTTGACGGCGTCGCCGATCATCGCACCGTGACCACAGACGCGAACCTGACGGAGACCGGGATGACTGCACCTGGGCGGCTCGCCACCTTCACCGTCGGCGGCAAGACGCGCTATGGCGCGGTCACAGATAAGGGCGTCGTCGACCTGTCGGCGCGGCACAGCCAGTGGCCGACGCTGCGCGAAGTGATCGAGGCCGGCGTGCTACGGCGGCTGGCGGAAGAGGCCGAAGCCTACGCCGTCGATTTTCCAGTCGGCGCCATCGCTTATGAAATCCCTCTGCCGTCGCCGGAAAAGATCATCTGCGTCGGCGTCAACTACCCGGACCGCAACGAAGAGTACAAGGACGGCCAGGCCGCGCCTTCCAACCCGTCGCTGTTCATCCGCTTCCCCCGCTCCTTCGTCGGCCACGACGCGCCGCTGGTGCGGCCGCCGGAATCGCCGCAGCTGGACTATGAGGGCGAGATCGTCATCGTCATCGGCAAGGGTGGACGACGCATCGCCGAGAGGGATGCGCTTGACCATATCGCGGCACTATCCCTGTGCAACGAAGGCACCATTCGCGATTGGGTACGGCACGCCAAGTTCAACGTCACGCAGGGCAAGAATTTCGACCGCACCGGCTCGCTCGGTCCGTGGCTGGTGCCGTTCACCGACGAGGCGCAGATTGCCGACATCGCGCTGACCACCCGCGTCAATGGCGAATTGCGCCAGCAGGACCGCACCAGCCGGATGATCTTCTCGTTCCGCAAGATCATCGCCTATGTCTCCACCTTCACCACGCTGGTGCCAGGCGATATCATCGTCACCGGTACGCCGACCGGCGCCGGCGCCCGCTTCGACCCGCCGATCTGGCTGAAGCCGGGCGACGTGATCGAAGTCGAAGCCGACGGCATCGGCGTGCTCCGCAACGGGGTCGTCGACGAGGCAGCATCGTGACCCCCGAGCAAGTTGAAGATGCCGCGGCAAGGCTGTTCGAAGCCGAGCGTTCGCGCCGCCAGATCCGTCTGCTCAGCCTCGATTTTCCCGACGCGACGATGGAGGATGCCTATCGCGTCCAGGCAGCGCTGGTGAAACGCAAGACCGATGCCGGGCTGACCCCGAAGGGCTGGAAGATCGGCCTGACATCGAAGGCGATGCAATATGCGCTCGCCATCGACACGCCGGATTCGGGCGTGCTGTTCGACGACATGTTCTTCAACGACGGCGCGACGATACCCGTCGGCCGCTTCATCCAGCCGCGCGTCGAGGCCGAGATAGCCTTCGTCATGAAGGCGCCGCTGAGGGGCCCAGGCGTGACCATCTTCGACGTGCTCAACGCCACCGATTATATCACGCCGGCGCTCGAAATCCTCGACACGCGCATCGAACGCGTCAATGCCGAGACAAAGAAGGCGCGCACTTTCTTCGATACGATTTCCGACAACGCCGCCAATGCCGGCATTGTCGTCGGCGGCCGGCCGCAACGACCCGATGAAGCCGATATGCGCTGGATCGGCGCCATCGTCTCGCGCAATGCGGAGGTCGAGGAGACCGGGCTTGGCGCCGGCGTGCTCAACCATCCGGCGATGGGCATTGCCTGGCTGGCGGACAGGCTCGCCCGCTACGGCATGTCCATCGCGGCCGGCGAGGTGGTGCTGTCCGGATCGTTTGTGCGCCCGGTCGAGGCGCGGCCCGGCGATACCATCGTCGCCGACTTCGGCAGCTCGGGAACGGTCAGCATCCATTTCGCCAAGAGCTGACGGCTCTCATCGGCTCGTCAGTTGGGCTGTTCGCCGCGCAGGTAGTCAATCACCACATCGGCTGCGATGGTCGACATCCGCAAGCCGACATCCCTGGTGATGTCGCCTTCGACGCGGCTTTGCACCCAGCCAAGAAAGGCGAAGGCACGCAACGCGGCGAATAGAGGCAATGCGGCGATGTCCTGCGGGATCAGCGCACGCTCTTGCTGGTAGCCGTCAAGCAAAGCGGTTTCGATCAGCGGGTAGATCGCCTCCTCGCGGTTCTGATAGAGGGCGACGGCAAGGTCGTACATGTGCCAGCCATGGCCGCAATCGTCGAAATCGATGATGCGCACCGCGCTGTCATGGATGAGCACATTTTCGCGCACCAGATCGGCGTGGATGATGCCGAAATTGCACGCGCTGCGCTCATGTTCCGACAGCGCCTTCACTGCCTTGTCGCGCGCCTGCAAGACCAGCGCGCGGCGAGGACCATCGAGAAAGGGCGAGGTCTCGAACCGGCCCCAGACCGGGTTCGCACCGAAGAAGCCGTCGAAGTCCCAGGCATGGCGGACGAAGCCCGCGGGCGGCGTCCACGAGGCAGTGACATTGTGCATATGGGCGATGGTCCGCCCGATCGCCGTGAAGATCTGGATCGACTGGTCGGCCGTGTGGGCCAGTGGCACGCCGCGTGCGCCCACGGCGCGGCCCTCCAGCCAGCTCAGGCAATCGGCCTGCCGGGGCTGCGCCGAGGTGGCCGTTCTGACAAGCACGAACGGATCGCCGGCCTGTGTTGCGACGCAAGACGGCGTGGCGACGCCGGCGGATTGCAGGAAGCCCATCCATTGCAGTTCCGAACGCAGCGCGGCGTCCGTGTGGTAGCCGAGCCGGTGGATGCGCATGGCTGCCGGCTGGCCATCCGGCAGCCGCACGCGGAAGACGGCGTTCTCGCGGTGCTTCAGAAGTTCCGGCTCAGAGTTGCGGACGCCCCAATGTTCGAGCGCACGCCTGGCGAGCTCCGTGACATCGGCTGCCGTTTCGGGCTGGGATTGGGTGGAAACAGAATTCACGCCGGCACTCCGCCGACTTGGCCCAGCACCTCGTCCAGCAGGCCGATCAGGAACTCGGCATTGTCGCGCGAGAACGGCATGGGCGGGCGGATCTTGAGCACATTGCCGTGGATGCCGGTCTTGCCCATCAGCACGCCGCGATGGCGCATGCGATTGGCGACCTGCTCGGCAATGTCGGGCGCCGGTTCGCGCGTGTCGCGGTCGTGGACCAGCTCGGCGCCGAAGAACAGTCCGGCCCCCCTGACCTCGCCGATGCACTCATGCCGATCGGCCAGCGGGCGCAGCAGGCCAAGCGCATAGGCGCCGACGTCTTGCGCGTTGGCGACAAGGTTTTCCTGTTCGATGACGTCGAGGACGGCATTGGCGACTGCGCAGGAGACCGGGTTGCCGCCAAAGGTGTTGAAGTAGCGGAAAGCGTCGCGGAAGGTCGCCAGTATCTCCTTGGTGGTGACCACGGCCGCGATCGGATGGCCATTGCCCATCGGCTTGCCCATGGTGACGATGTCGGGGACGAAGCCGGCGCGCTGATGGCCCCAGAAATGGCTGCCGGTGCGGCCGAAGCCGGGCTGCACTTCGTCGGCGATGACCAGACCACCGGCTTCGCGCACGGCCCCCAAGGCGTCGTCGAAAAATCCGGTGGGCAGAGCCGGGAAACCTTCATTGGCGAGCAGCGGACACAAGATGATGCCAGACAGGCCAATGCCATCCTGTGCCAGCGAGGCGATCGCTTGACGCACGGCGTCGCCAAAGGCCTTGCCATTGGCCATCGCATCGGGATGGCGATAGCTGTCGGGGGCCGGCACCAGCCTGACATGGGGGGCGCGGCCGCGGATCGGAGGCATGCGCGTGCTGAGCTGCGAAACCGCCGCCGTGTTGCCATGATAGGTGGCGTCGGTGGCGATGATGCCCATATTGCCGGAGGCGGCCTGCGCCATGCGCAGCGCTATGTCGTTGGCCTCGCTGCCGGTACAGGTCAGGATTGCGGTGGCGAGGCTTGCATCGAAGGTCGCCGTCAGCCGCTCGACATAGTCGAGAATTGCGGTATGCAGATAGCGTGTGTGGGTGTTGAGCAGGCTTGCCTGACGGCACAAGGCCTCGACCACATGCGGGTGGCAATGGCCGACATGGGCGACGTTGTTGTAGGCATCGAGATACTTGCGGCCGTCGGCATCGTAGAGCCAGACGCCTTCGCCGCGCACCAGGTGCACGGGCTCGTCGTAGAACAATTGCGATTTCGCGCCGAGCAGGCGGGCACGCCGCTTGACGAGCGCTTCCTCGCTCGGGTTCTTCTCAGATTGGGTCATTGCGTACCAAACTCCATTGCGTCAGCGGGTCCATCAGGCCCTCGACAGACCTGCATCGATGGCCTCGCCGATCTTTGCCACGTCGGCGGCGCCGATGATCAGCGGCGGCGACAGGATGATGTTGTTGCCGGACACGCGCAGCATGACGCCGGCGTCATAAGTGGCTTCCGAAACCACGGCCATGGTCTTCTTGTCCACCGGCTTTTTCGTCGTGCGATCGGAGACCAGCTCTAGCGCAGCCATCAGGCCCTTGTACCTGATGTCGCCGACGATCGCGTGCTTGGCTTTTAGCCCCTCCAGCGTCGCCGCCAGCTCGATGCCGCGCGCGGCTGCATTCTCGTCCAGGCGAAGCCGTTTGGTCTCGGCAAGTGCAGCCAGCCCTGCCGCGCAGCCGACAGGATGGCCGGAATAGGTATAGCCATGACCGATCGCCCCGAAGCTGGTCTTGTCGGCCTCGAAGACGTCGGCGACCTTGGCGCCGATCAAGGTGGCGCCGAGCGGGAAATAGCCCGAGGTGATCGCCTTGGCGATGGTCATGAAATCCGGCTTCACGCCGGATAGCCGCGAACCCGACCAGGCGCCGGTGCGACCGAAGCCCGTGACCACCTCGTCGGCGATCAGCAGGATTTCGTGGCGGTCGCATATCTCGCGGACCAGCGGCATGAAGCTGTCATGCGGAACGATGACGCCTCCGGCGCCGAGAACCGGCTCCATGATGAAGGCGGCAATGGTGTCGCCGCCCTGGAAGGCGATCTCGTCCTCCAGCGCTTTGGCGCACAGTTTGGCCAGCCGCGCCGGATCGGTCTCGTCGAACGGATTGCGGAAGGTCCAGGGTGCGGGAATGTGGAAGACGCCGGGCATAAGCGGCTCATAGTTGCGGCGGAAATTGGCGTTGCCGTTGACCGACGCGCCGCCGAAATGTGTGCCGTGATAGCCCTTCTTCAGGGCAAGGAATTTTGTCCGGTCGCCCTGGCCGCGGATCTTCCAGTATTGGCGGGCGAGCCGCAGTGCGGTTTCGACCGAATCCGAGCCGCCCGAGGTGAAGAAGGTCCGCACCATGCCTTCCGGTTCGAACCATTCGCTGAGTTCGTAAGCGAGCTCGATCGACGGGCCGGTCGACGTGCCGCGAAACCCGGAATAGTAGGGCAGGGCGCTGAGCTGGTCGGCGATGGCCTTCTTGATGGGGTCGCAGGAGTAGCCGAGATTGACGTTCCACAGGCCGCCAACCGCATCGAGCACGGTGTTGCCGTCGATGTCTGTGACCATCACGCCTTCGCCTTTCATGATCACCTTTGGCGGGTTGGCCCGCATCTCGGCCGGGTGTGCCATCGGATGCCAGATCGGCTTGGCGTTTTTCTCGGTGAGGAAATTGATGTCGCGCATCGCAAGGCTCCGCAAATGTCTCAGGAGATGAGGTCGAAATGGCCGAGGGCCTCGGCATAGGAAAGTGCCGGTCGCGCGACGTCGAAATGAACCGTGCGCATGCCGGCGGCACGGCCGCCATCGACATTGCGCTGCTGGTCGTCAACGAACACACAGGCGCCGGAAGGCAGGCCAAGCGCCTCGGTCACCAAGGCATAGGCGCGCGGATCGGGCTTGAGGATGCCGGTATAAGTGGCGTCGACGATGGTGTCGAACAGCTCGAGCAGCGGCAGCCGCTGACGGAAGCCGGCGCCATAGAACAGATCTAGCTCGTTGGACACGATCGCCAGGCGAAATCCCGCCGCATGCACGGTCCGGATTGCGCGGACGGCTTCGGGCCGCACGATCTTTTCCGGCTCGGCTCCGCGTGCGCGCTGGACGAATGTCTCCATCGCCTGCCAGTCCTCGCCGACGAGCCGGCCGACTTCGCTGGTGCGGGTGCGCCAATAATCGCGCTCGCTGATCTCGTCGGCCTGCATTGAGCGCCACAGCGGATCTGAATCCGGGTCGAACGGCCCGTACCATTGCAGCGTTCCCGGCGCGAGGCCGAGCGCCTGTTCGGTCAAGGCATGGGTCTCGAAAAGGGTCCGGGTGACGACGCCGCCGAAATCGAGGACGAGCGCCTGGGCAGGAACAGCGCTCACGCAGCCACTCCCTTGGCCGGCATGCCGCGCGGGATGATGCCTTCCTCGACCCAGCGGTCGAAGATTTCGAGCGCCTTGCCGACGAACTCGTCGCTGTTAATGTGGGCGTCGATCTCGTGGAACTCGACGCCGGCGGGAATGGTCTTGCGCATCTCATCGGTGAACGCCGCGAGGGCTTCGGGTTCGTACAGCGGCTCGCCCTGCGCATCCCATTCCTGGATGCCGCCGGAGGGCAGGATGAAAGCGGAGCGCCCCTTCGACGCACCGAGCTTGGCGGCGATGGTCCTGGCGACTTCACGGCGGTCGGCGGCATCGACGGTGATCGAGCCGATCAACCTGTTATGAGCATGGAATGGCCGCTGCGCGAACTTTGTCGGCAGCGCCTGCCAGGTCGGCAAATCGACCATGTCCACGGCGCCAGGGGCTGCGATCTGCGGAATGCCGCGGGCGCCGGCATTCTCGAGCCGGTCGGCGCCGGAGCTGACGACCGAGCCGGCAAGATGATTGGTGATCTCCTGCAGGCTGAAGTCGAACACCGCGCAGAAATGGTCCTGGCTGGCGATCGATTCGAAGGCCCGGCCGCCCATCCCGGTGGTGTGAAAGACCGCGACATCATAGCCGCGCTGCTCCAACGCCGGCTTCAGCGTCTTCATATAGCGCAGGCAACTGCTGCCCAGCGAAGTCATGCCGATGGTCGGTCCGACCGCCGGGGCCGAAGCACGGGATGCAAGCACGATCCTCGCCGCACCGACGACCGCGCCGCAGGCCTGGGAAAGGACCAGCTTGCAGATGGTGTTGAGGCCGTAGAGCCCGCCTGCCCACAGGATCATCATCAGGTCGGGCGCGACACGCTCGGGCGGAATGAGATGCGAGTAGGCGATGGTCGAGACGACGAATTTCGGCACGCCGAGCGGCAGGCACAGCGCGACATCGAGCGCCAAATCGGTTCCCATCGAACCACCGATGGCGATGAAAGCGTCGATCTCGCCGCGCTGGTGAAGTTGGCGCACCAGCTGAACGGCGCCGACGGCCATCAATGTCATGGCGGTGTTTTCATCGCCGCTCGAGACGATTTCGGCCATCGTCACGCCAGCGGCCCGCGCAACGGCATGCTTGTCGTGATCGGGACTATAGGCGGGGGCGCCCAGCACGCTGACATCCATCATCACGGCGCGGCCACTGGATGCCTCGATACACGCTTTCATGAACAGCAGTTCGTCGGTCTTGGTGTCGCCCGTGCCGATGACCAGGATGCGGGGCGTCGCCATATCTGCAGACATCAGGCCTGCCTCCTCAGGGTTTGCAGGTTTTCGCCATTGAGGCGCATCGAAATCTCCCGTGCCGCGGTCACAACCGCAAGCCCTCGTTCCACGATCGCAGCCGGTGTCGTCCTGGCCTTCGGGGCTGCCACCGCAATTGTCCCCAGCGCAAGTCCGTCGGCGGCGCGGATTGCAGCCGCGACGCCGATCACGCCGTCCTCATGGCCCTGGTCGCAGATCGAATAGCCGCGGTCGCGCGCCTCGCCGATCGACTTTGAAATGGCGGCCGGCTCGACGAGGGTATGATCGGTGAAGGCCTCAAGCGAACCTGTCAGGCATGCTTTCACGGTCGCGTTGTCGGCGAAGGCGAGATAGGCGATGCCGGAGGCGGTGGAATGCAGCGGCAGAAGCTGGCCGACATCGATGTTCACCCGGTTTGCCCAACTTGAATGCTCGACATGGACGGTGATCAGCCTGTCGACGCCGAATTCCGACAGATGCACCGTCTCGGTTGTCGAACCCGCCAAATCCTGCGCCACGGGAATTGCCGTTTGCAGGAACGGGAAGCAGGCTTCGCGGATACGCGCCAGCCGCGACAGGCCGGCGCCGAGGCGATAGTGCCGCGTGCCGGCATCCTGCTCGACGAAGCCATGGCCGCCCAGCGCCATCAGCAGCCGCCGCGTCGTCGCCTTGTCCAAGGCGCACCGCCGCGCGAGATCGGAAAGTCCGAGCTCGGGCTCGTCCGCCGTGAACAGCTCCAGAAGTGAAATCGCCTTGCCGACCGTACCCATCCAGCCTCCCGCTCGGATAGAAACTTAATGTGTGAATTAACTTGACAGGCATCCGCATTCTTTGCAAGTCTATATTCAAAATAAGGGTTCAAATAATGAACCGATGGCATTCAGGGAGCAGGCCGAGCGGCCGCGAACCCACGGGTTCGTAAAACTGGAGGGACAAATGTCAGCAGTTTCGGAACAGGCGCCCGCCAACAGGCTGCGCAAGAACAGTCTTGGCGTCGGCGCTATCACCTTCATGGTGATTTCGGCGGCGGCGCCGCTCACCGCGGTCGCCGGCGGCACGCCGCTCGGCATGCTTATGGGCAATGGGGCGGGCTTTGCCGGAACCTATCTTATCGTGACCGTGTTGCTGCTGCTGTTTGCGGTCGGCTACGTCGCCATGTCGCGCCATGTCGGCAATGCCGGCGCCTTCTATGCCTATGCCGCGCGCGGGCTCGGCGGTTTTGCCGGCGGCGCAACCGCAATCATCGCGATCCTGTCCTACAACGCCATGCAGATCGGGGTCATGGGCCTGCTGGGGGCCGCGACCGCCGGCCTGTTCGCCGGCTGGGGCATCGACCTGCCCTGGTGGGTGTGGAGCTTCATCGCCGTTGCCATCGTCGCGGTGTTGGGCTACCGCCAGGTCGACCTCTCGGCCAAGATCCTGACGGTGCTGGTGCTGTGCGAATACATCGTGGTGCTGGTGTTAGACCTCGCCATCCTCAAGACCGGTGGCGACAGCGGCCTCTCGGCGGCGCCGTTCAGCTGGAGCCAGATCGTCAGCGGCTCGCCCGCCATCGCCATCCTGTTCTGTTTCGCCGCCTTCATCGGTTTCGAGGCGACGACGATCTACGCCGAGGAAGCCCGCGACCCCAAGGTGACCATTCCGCGCGCCACCTATTTCTCCGTGCTGCTGATCGGCGTCTTCTACATGGTCACGGCCTGGCTGATGGCGGTCGGCGCCGGCGTCGACAAATTGTTGCCGGCACTGCAGGCGCTTCAGGATCCGACGACTTTCCTGTTCGGCCTGTCCGACCGCTACGCCGGAACCATGCTGTCGCACGCCATGGGCATCCTGTTCGTGTCGAGCCTGTTTGCCGGCGTGCTGGCGTTCCACAACGCGGTTGCCCGCTACATCTACGTCTCGGGCCGCGAGAAGCTGTTGCCTGAAGCGATCGGCGTGACGCATTCAGTGCACCAGAGCCCGCATGTCGCTTCCGTCATCCAGAGCGTGTTGGCAGCGATCGTCATCGGACTGTTCGCGATACTCGGCCTCGATCCGGTTCTGGCGCTGTTTTCCTGGCTGACCAATGTCGCGACGCTGGGAGTCATCGTCATGATGGCGGTGGCCTCGCTCGCCGTGGTGATGTACTTCCGCGCCAACCCGTCGACGCAGGAGAATGCGCTGAAGACCACCATCCTGCCTGGGCTGGCCTTCATCGCTTTCGTCGTCATCATCTACCTGATCGTCATTAATTTCGGTGGCCTGTCGGGCGCCAGCGGCTTCCTCGGCGCGTTGCTGCCGGGGTTGGTGCTGATTGCCGCGGTGGTCGGCCTGCTGCTTGCCGGTGCGTTGAAGAGCCGGGATCCGGTTGCCTTCGAAAATCTCGGCGTGCCGCTGAAGGACTAGGACAAAGGACAAGGGGGTAGCGCGTTCGGCGCCGCCCCTTTCCATCGCAAGGGAGTAACGGCGTTGAGCTTTGCCGAGAGCATCACCGTTGAGGCGCTGGAAGCCGATCCGTATCCGATCTATGCGAAACTGCGGCGCAGCGCGCCTGTCGCTTTCGTGCCGGCGGTCAATCTCTGGTTCGTCACCCGCTGGAAGGACGTCGAGACCGTCGCAAAGTCACCCGACATCTTCTCCGCCGTCGTCGGTACGTCTCCGGTCGAACGCTCGTTCGGCAAGCCGACCATCATGACCACCGACGGCGAAACGCATAGACAGCTGCGCCAAGGCGTCGATCCGAAATACCGGCCGCGCACCGTCGCCGCCTATGCCGGCGATCTCGTACGGTCGATTGCCGAACCTTTTCTCGACCGGATCGCCGAACAAGGCTCCGCCGAGCTGATGGCGGATTATTTCGAGCCGGTGTCGACGCTCAGCCTGGCGCGCTCGCTTGGCCTTGCCGACATCGACATGCCGACGCTGCGCCGCTGGTTCTATGGCCTTGCGCAGGGCGCCATCAATTTCGAGAACGACCCGAAGCGGCAAGAGATCGCCGACGCGATCAGCGCCGAGGTCGGCGCAGCCATCCGGCCGACTCTGGATAGACTTGCGCGCGCCCCCGACGGCTCGGCGCTGTCGCATATGCTGCATGACGGCATGCCGGAAGGCACGACGCGGCCGATCGATTTCTTGATGCCGAGCATCAAGGTCATTCTGCTTGGCGGCATGCAGGAGCCCGGACATGGTGCCGGTTCGATCCTCGCCGGCCTGCTTGCGCATCCCGAACAATTGCGGCAGGTGCTCGCCGATCCCGAGACCTTTGTGCCCAGGGCTGTCGATGAAGGCTTGCGCTGGGTGGCGCCGATCGGAACCCAGACGCGGCAGACGACGCAGGCGGTCGAGCTTGGCGGCGTAACCATCCCTGCCGGCGCCGCGGTCGCTGCACTTGTCTCCTCGGCAAGCCGCGACGAGAGCCGCTTTGCCGATCCAGACCGCTTCGACATCAACCGCAGGGAAGGCAATCATGCCGCCTTCGGCTTTGGTCATCATTTCTGTTCGGGCCGGTTTTTCGCGCGCGAGCAGATGTGCCTTGCGTTAAGGCTGCTGCTCCTGCGCTTCCCCGATCTCAGCTTGGTGCCAGGCAAGGTGCCGGTGTTTCGCGGCTGGGAATTCCGCGCGCCAACCACGTTGTATGTTTCCCTGGGAGTCCGCCACCAATGATCAGCCAGAATGCCATCGACGCGCTGCGCAAGACGGAGATCGGCGAGCGGGGCTTGTTTATCGACGGCGTACAGGCCGTAGCGACGAGCGGCGCGACGCTGGCGGTGATTTCGCCGATCGACGGCCGCCCTTTTGCCAGCATCGCTGACGGCAATGCCGCTGACATCGATCGCGCGGTCCGATCGGCGCGAAAAGCATTCGAGAAGGGTTCATGGTCGCGCGCCGCCCCTGCCTTTCGCAAGAAGGTGCTGACGAAATTTGCCGAGCTGATCGAAAAACATGTCGATGAGCTGGCCGTGCTTGGCGTGCGCGACAACGGCACCGAGATCGGCATGGCCTACAAGGCCGAGCCGCTGTCGGCGGCCGGCACCATCCGCTACTACGCCGAGGCGATCGACAAGGTCTATGGCGAGATCGCGCCGACGGCCGACAATGTGCTCGGGCTGATCCACAGGGAGCCACTCGGTGTCGTCGGCGTCATCGTGCCGTGGAACTTCCCGCTGATGATCGGTGCCTGGAAGATTGCGCCCGCACTGGCCACCGGCAACAGCGTCGTCGTCAAGCCGCCGGAGATCGCCTCGCTGACCTTGCTGCGGCTGGCCGAACTCGCAAGCGAGGCTGGACTTCCCGAAGGCGTGTTCAACGTCGTTACCGGTCATGGTGCTGTCGCCGGCGAAGCGCTTGGCCTCCATATGGATGTCGACGCCATCGCCTTTACCGGATCGGGGCCGGTCGGCCGGCGGCTGCTCGAATACTCCGCCCGTTCCAATTTGAAGCGGGTCTTCCTCGAGCTTGGCGGCAAGTCGCCCAACATCGTCTTTGCCGACGCTCCGGACCTGAAGCAGGCGGCGGTCGTCTCGGCTAACGGCATCTTTCGCAATTCAGGCCAGGTCTGCGTGGCGGGCTCGCGTCTGCTCGTCCAGTCGTCGGTCTATGATCTTTTCATGGACGAACTTGTCTCGGCAACCACGCGGCTCAAGGTCGGCGACCCGCTCGATCTCGCCAGCGATATCGGTGCGGTATCGAGCGCCGAACAGCTGGACAAGAATCTCGGCTTCGTCGCCATGGCGCAAGCCGAAGGCGCCCGTCTCGTCGCCGGTGGCGAACGGATACTGACCGAGACCGGCGGCAGCTACATGGCGCCGACGATCTTCGAGAACGTGACGCAAGAGATGCAGTTGGCGCGCGAGGAGGTGTTCGGACCGGTGCTCGGCGTGATGCGCTTCGAGACCGAGGAGGAGGCGGTGCATCTGGCCAACTCCACTGTCTACGGACTTGCCTCGGCGGTGTGGACCGCCAATCTTTCCACGGCCCATCGCATGGTGCGCGCCATCAACGCCGGTGTCGTCCACGTCAACACCTATGGCGGAGCCGATATCACCGTGCCGCTTGGCGGCGTCAAACAGTCCGGTTTCGGCCGTGACAAGTCGCTGCATGCGCTGGAGAAATTTGTCGACCTCAAGACCGCCTGGATTGCGCTCTGAGCCTCGCGGAAAGGCCAGCATATCTGCTCTTTTCGTCAAGCTTGGCCTCAGAACGCCACGCTGGTGCTGGTTGGCGGCGATCAGGTCGTCGCTATCGGCAGCTCGACTAGCGTGGTGTCGCGGGTCCAGGCTTTGCGCGGAAAGCCGTGTTGCGACCGGCGGGTATCACAGCGTCCTACTCCGTTGTGCCGGCTTTTTTTCTGCGCCGATTGGTGTGCGACTGGGCGACGGCCATTCGTAATTCAGGTGTGACCTCCAAACGCGCATTCTCTGTCCCATGCGGGTCTTGCAGCCCCTGGACGTGGACGGTCGGGAATGGGAGCTCGATGCCCTGCTCCTTGAAGGCCTGGCGGAGGCGCAAAAAGAACCTGCCTTTCATGCTGAAGGCGCCTCCAGGTCTGGTCGTGACCTTGACCCTCAAGACGATGCCGTACTCGCCGAACTCCTGCACCCCCTGCATCTTGATCGGTTCGATCACCCAGTGTTTGAACTCCGGATCTTCCGCCAGTTCCAGGCCAATTCGCTTGATCAGTTTGCGAGCAAAGTCGATATCGGTGTCATAGCCAACGGTGATGTTGAATTTGTCGGTGACCCAGTCACGGCTCTGGTTCTGCACGGCGCCGAGTTCGCCGAAAGGTATCGTGAACAGCGGACCACGATGGTGGCGCAGCTTCACCGAGCGCAGCGAAAAGCTCTCCACCGTACCCCTGTAGCTGCCCGATGAAATGTATTCGCCGACACGGAAAGCATCGTCGAGCAGATAAAACACGCCAGAAATCACGTCCTTGACGATGGTTTGCGCGCCAAAACCCACGGCGACGCCGACGACGCCGGCGCCGGCGATCAGCGGGCCGATCTGGATGCCGATCGAAGCGAGCATCATCAGCACCGCCATCACGATGATCACTGCTAGCAGAATGTTCTGGATGATCGGCAACAGCGTGTGCAGCCGCGCCTGATGCGGATCGAGGGTGAGGATGTCTTCTTCGCTCACCACCGCTTGCGGTATCGCGACGCCCAGCTTTCGTTCGATCAAGGCTTTGATGATCGACCAGCCGAAATCGGCAGCAAGGGCAATGACCACGACGTTGATCAAGCCGCGCAATATGAGCATGGTGGTCGTATCGCTGCCGCGCATGGATTGCATGTCCAGGCCCAGTACGCGTGCGAGAAGGTAAGCCGCCGCGAGGATGAAAATCATCCGGATACCGCGATCGATGACAGCGATCGTCACCGCCGGGATCGTCGGCCGGCCGGCATCTTCCGAACCGGGCCGCAGGACGAAATTAACCCCGCGCTCTGTCAGCACAATTGCCAAAGGCAGGAAGAATGCGGTGAAGGTAAACCAGAAGAATGTGTAGAGGCCGGCAATGCGTTCGAGGAACAGAACGACGAAGTAAGCCGTCAACAACCATGTCACTGCCGTGTGACCGCTGTGGCGCGCGCCGTCTCGCTGCGTTCTTGGCCGACGCCAAATGGCCAGCAGGAAGAGCAACAGCAGGATGAAATCGGCGCACACCGACAGGACCATCATTCCGTCCTGGTCTATGCCGAGACCCGGCAAGAGGACAAACGCGGCGGCGAAGAAGGCGAAAACGCCGACGATCCGGGGCAGCCAATAAGCCCAATGGTCAGCAGCTCCGTTGGTGATCGGCAGGGCACGAACCTCGATGGCGTGCTCGACCTCCATGAAAGAAGGGACGAGCGTGGCCATCACGTATAGGCGCACAGCCCACGTAAAGACCGCAGCCATCAGAAATGTCAGCACAATCTCGCGGATGAGCGCTGGCCAGTCGAACAGCATGAACGCGCCGGCGCTGCCCAATGCGAACGAGCCGATCATCATGCTGGAATAAAGCGTGCGGCCGCCGATCTTCTTGGCCCGCCCGATGGGCGTATCTCTGGGTTGCGCGATGATCCAAAGACGAAATGGACGGGTGAGCTTGTATATTGCCCAGGTGAGCGCCAGGCCGGCAGCGATAAAGATCGCAATCAGCAACAATATGCTGACGGAGCCCTTGCTGGACATATCGTCCATTGTCTGGGCTCGGACGCGCGCGAACTGGCCCGGCAGTGTGGGCACGGTTCGCACGATTTTCTCGATGTGATGCTTGATCCGATCGAGCGTCGAGGATGCCATTGTATTCATCTGGCCCGGTGCGGCCGCGGCGTCGGCCCGCGGAGTGCTAGCCGCAGCAGGCGCTTCCGTTGAACCAGCGGCCGGATTTCGTTGCTCGGCCACCCAGGCCTTCACCGATGGATCGTCGAGAAGCTCGAACAGCTGTTTGACCTTGTCGGGCGTGACGGCGGCCGGTGCCTGGGCCTGTGCGGGACCAGCCAACAGGAGGGCGAT
Organism: Mesorhizobium sp. C395A; assembly: GCF_030323205.1. Classification (NCBI taxonomy): domain Bacteria; kingdom Pseudomonadati; phylum Pseudomonadota; class Alphaproteobacteria; order Hyphomicrobiales; family Phyllobacteriaceae; genus Mesorhizobium; species Mesorhizobium sp. C395A. The sequence continues at coordinate 59,426 of NZ_CP100473.1, forward strand.
GCCAAGGACGAGCGGCCCGGCTATCAGGACGAACATCGCCGTCAGGTTCCCGGGACGCCGTGCTGGGCGCGCCGGCTCCCTGGCCCCTAATCGTCGTTTCATGAGCAGCATCGTGCGGTAACCTTCCGGTCAGATCGGCGAGCAAGGACAGCTATGTCCGTCGTTGCCCCCACCTTTAACAAGCCGATGTTGCGGTGCAAGTCTCATCGCACCTAGACCGTAGGGTAGGGCACCAGGCGACCGGCAAGGCTGTCATCACCAGTGCCAGCGTTGCGCTGCATTCCTTGTCCCGACCACCTAGACCGGGTCGTTGTCGGTCGGGGTTTGCTCCGCGGCGGGAGCCTGTGACCATGCCGCATTGCACAATTTTGCGACCTTGCCCACAATGCACGCATGGTCCGCAGCTCACTCGCCGTCCTGGTCATCGACGAAAACCGTATCCGCGCCGCGATCATTGAGGCAGGTTTGCGCGAGGCCGGCCATGAGCGGGTCACCGTCATCCACGACGTGACCGGCATTGCGCGGCGAATCGCCGAGATCGAGCCGGACGTCATCGTCATCGACCTGGAAAACCCGAACCGCGACATGCTGGAAAACATGTTCCAGCTGTCGCGTGCGGTGAAGCGGCCGATCGCCATGTTCGTCGACCGATCGGACCAGGCATCGATCGAAGCGGCGGTCGATGCCGGCGTTTCGGCCTATGTCGTCGACGGCCTCAGGCAAGAGCGCGTCAAGCCGATCCTGGACATGGCGGTCAGCCGCTTCAACGCTTTCTCGCGCATGGCGCGCGAGCTGGAAGAGGTTCGAGGGGAGCTTGAGAGCCGCAAGGTGATCGACCGTGCCAAGGGCATCCTGATGAAGTCGCGCGGCCTGACCGAAGAGGCCGCCTACACGCTGCTGCGCAAGACGGCGATGAACCAGAACCGCAAGATCGGCGACATTGCCCAGAGCCTGGTGACTGCCGCCGGGCTGCTCGGGCCGTCGGAGGACGAATGAGCATGAGCGCCGAGCACCAGATCACCGCCGGCTTCATGCCGCTCTTCGACAGTGCCGTGCTGGTTGCGGCGGGTGAGCTTGGATTTGCCGCGCGCGAGGGCATCGATCTCACACTGCACCGCGAGACCTCCTGGGCCAACATCCGTGACCGCATCGCCATCGGCCATTTCCACCTGGCGCACATGCTGGGGCCGATGCCGCTCGCCTGCAATCTCGGGCTGACGCCGCTTGCTTCCGAGACCATCGTGCCGTTTTCGCTCGGGCTTGGCGGCAATTGCGTCACCATCTCCAACGCCGTCTGGGAAGGCATGGCGGCACACGGCGCCATACCCGATCTCGAGCCCGCGCGCGCGGGCGCAGCCCTTCGTGCCTTCATTCGCGAGCGCGCCGGGGCTGGCGGCGATCCGCTGCGCTTTGCCGTGGTGCACCCGCATTCGGGGCATAATTACGAACTGCGCTACTGGCTTGCCGGATGCGGCATCGATCCGGAGCGCGAGATCGAGATCGTCATCGTGCCGCCGCCCTTCATGGCCGATGCGCTGGCCGCTGGGCGGATCGACGGCTACTGCGTCGGCGAGCCCTGGAACAGCGCCTCGGTCGCCGCCGGCACCGGCCATATCGTCACCGTCAAGGCGCTGCTGTGGCGCAACAGTCCGGAGAAGGTGATCGGCGTGCGCAAGGCCTGGTCGCAGGAGAACCCGGTCGCGCTGGCAGCATTGCTGCGCGCACTGCATCATTCGGCGCGCTGGTGCCAGGATCGGGGCAACCACGCCGAACTGGCTGGTGTGATGGCTCAAGCTGGCTTCCTCGGCCTGCCACCAGCTGTCCAGATGCCGATCCTGACCGGCCATCTTGAACTGGGCGGCGGCGCCGAACTGGATGTCGACGACTTCTTCCTGCCCTTCGACAAGGCGGCGAACTTTCCGTGGAAGAGCCATGCGCTGTGGTTCTATACGCAGATGGTGCGCTGGGGGCATGTCGAGCACACGCCGGAAAACCTTGTTATCGCCCGTGACTGCTACCGTCCCGACCTCTACCGCTCGGCGCTAAAGCCGCTTGGCGTTGCACTTCCCGGCGCCAATGCGAAGGTCGAGGGCGCGCTTAAGGTCGCCACGGCTGTCGGTGCGACCGGGGCAGGCCTGGTGCTTGGGCCGGACGGCTTCTTCGACGGTCAGACCTTCGACCCCGACGAGATCGACGGCTACATAGGGCGCCAGAAAGCGGCTCGCGCGGAAGCCTGATCATTCTCGCGCCATTCTTGTGCATTGCACAAAAAATGTGCGTGCGATTGCTGTAGTGAACAATCTTTGATCTGCTTGCGATGTCGCCTCGCGTGCCGGCATCTGGCGCGTAATGTTGATTTCATTTAGGTTTTTCGTTTCACCCAAAACTGGCACGGTTCCTGCTTTGAATTAGTCAGGCCCTTCGCGGGTCACGGAACAGGCGTCCAATGGCGGGCGCACAGGCAAAGCTGCCGCTCAGGACAACGACGCGATCCCGGATGTACGGACGCGCGAGGCCTGGACGGCGGCTTTTTTGTTTTGGGCCACTCGACGAAGCCCTCGCGTTCAACCGGAGATCACGATGAAAGAAAAAATAGGGAAATGGATCGGGACGGGAACATCGCTCAAGGATGTGACGCGCCGCGATTTTCTTGTCAGCAGCGCCATGACGGCCGGCCTGTTCGTGGCGGCCCGCAAGCTCTTCCCCTCGGGCGCCTATGCCGCCACGACCGCTCCGGAGGTCACCGGCGCCAAGCTCGGCTTCATCGCGCTGACCGACGCGGCGCCGCTGATGATCGCCAAGGAGAAGGGGCTGTTCGCCAAGTTCGGCATGCCCGACGTCGAGGTGCTCAAGCAGGCCTCCTGGGGCGCGACGCGCGACAATCTGATGCTCGGCGGCGAAGCCAACGGCATCGACGGCGCTCACATCCTGACGCCGCTGCCCTATCTCATGCACATCGGCAAGGTGACGCAGAACAACCAGCCGATGCCGATGGCTATCGTGGCGCGGCTCAACTACGACTGCCAGGGCATTTCGGTTGCGCAGGAATACGCCGGCACCGGTGTCGGTCTCGACGCCTCCAAGCTGAAGGACGCCTTCGCCGCCAAGAAGGCGGCTGGCAAGGAAATCAAGGCCGCCATGACATTCCCGGGCGGCACGCATGATTTGTGGCTGCGCTATTGGCTGGCCGCCGGCGGCATCGATCCCGACAAGGACGTCTCGACCATCGTCGTGCCGCCGCCGCAGATGGTCGCCAACATGAAAGTCGGCAACATGGACGTGTTCTGCGTTGGCGAACCGTGGAATGAACAGCTCGTCCACCAAGGCGTTGGTTTCACCGCCGCCACCACCGGCGAACTGTGGAAGGGTCATCCCGAAAAGGCGCTCGGCCTGCGCGCCGAATTCATCGACAAATACCCGAACGCCACCAAGGCGATCGTGATGGCCGTCATGGAGGCCCAGCAATGGTGCGAGGCCACGGAGAACAAGGACGAGATGGCCGCCATCATCGGCAAGCGGCAATGGATGAACGTGCCTGTCGCCGACATTATCGGCCGCCTCAAGGGCGACATCAACTACGGCAATGGCCGCGTGGCCACCGGCACTGACCTCTACATGAAATTCTGGAAGGGTGGCGTCTCCTATCCCTACAAGAGCCACGACAGCTGGTTCCTCGCCGAAAACATCCGTTGGGGAAAATTCGCGCCGACCACCGACATCAAGACGCTGGTCGATCAGGTCAATCGCGAGGATATCTGGCGCGAGGCGGCGAAGGATCTCGGCGTTGCCGCAGCCGATATTCCGGCCTCGTCGTCGCGCGGCGTCGAGACCTTCTTCGACGGCAAGATTTTCGACCCGGCCAACCCGTCGGCCTATCTCGACAGCCTGAAGATCAAGGCATCGGCTTGACCAGCGCAAACGGTGCGTTGCGCCGTTTGTCGCCCCAGCGCAACGGCGCTTCGCCGTTGTCGCCCGCATCGACCCCGGAGTTATTGTCAGACATGTCCATCCAAGCCATTGAGGAAACCACGGTGAAGGCGTTCCCCGCGAAGCCTGCCGCGGTCATCGCTTTCACCGCCAAAGCGCGGCGCCGCTTCGACCCGATCGCGATCGCCGGCAGGCTGGCCACCGCCCTGGTGCCGCCGGTCATCGTTATCGCCTTCATGCTGGTCGTGTGGCAGATCGCCTGCTCGTCGCCGACCGCCAGCCTACCGCCGCCCAGCCAGGTGTGGAACGAGGCCTATGACCTGATCGCGCATCCGTTCTTCAACAACGGCCCGCAGGATATCGGCCTTGCGTGGCGGGTGCTGATCTCTCTGCAGCGCGTCGCCATCGGCTTCGGCCTGGCGGCGATCGTCGGCGTCGCGCTCGGCGCCCTGGTCGGCCAGTCGATCTGGGCCATGCGTGGCCTCGATCCGGTGTTCCAGATACTGCGCACCGTGCCGCCGCTGGCCTGGTTGCCGCTGTCGCTGGCTGCTTTCCGCGATTCCAGCCCGTCGGCGCTGTTCGTTATCTTCATCACCTCGATCTGGCCGATCATCATCAACACCGCCGTCGGCGTGCGAAACATTCCGGAAGACTACCGCAACGTCTCGCGCATCTTGCGGCTCAACCAGTTCGAATTCTTCGTCAAGATCATGGTTCCGGCCGCCGCACCCTACATCTTCACCGGCCTCAGAATCGGCATCGGCCTGTCCTGGCTCGCCATCGTCGCCGCCGAAATGCTGACCGGCGGCGTCGGCATCGGCTTCTTCATCTGGGACGCCTGGAACTCGTCGCGGCTGCCCGACATCATCGTCGCGCTCGCCTATATCGGCGTCACCGGCTTCTGCCTCGACCGCCTGGTCGCTGCGGTCGGCGCTTTCGTCACCCGCGGCACAACGGCAAAGTGAGGAGAGGGCGATGACGGCCTATCTGAAGCTCGACCATATCGACAAATCCTTTGCCCGCGGCGGTCAGGTCAGCGAGGTGCTCAAGGACATCAGGCTGACCATCGACAAGGGCGAATTCGTCTCCATCATCGGCCATTCCGGCTGTGGCAAGTCGACCTTGCTCAATCTGATCGCCGGGCTGACCAAGGTTTCCGCCGGCGCCGTGCTGCTTGAAAACAAGGAGGTCGACAGCCCCGGACCCGAGCGCGCCGTGGTGTTCCAGAACCACAGCCTGCTGCCATGGCTCACCGTCTACGAAAACATCAGCCTGGCGGTGTCGAAAGTCTTTGGCCGTTCCAAGAGCAGGACCGAGCGACATGACTGGATCATGCGCAATCTCGATCTCGTGCAGATGGCCCATGCCAAGGACAAGCGGCCGGCCGAAATATCGGGCGGCATGAAGCAGCGCGTCGGCATTGCCCGGGCGCTTGCCATGGAGCCGAAGATCCTGTTGCTCGACGAGCCGTTCGGGGCACTCGACGCGCTGACGCGCGCCCATCTGCAGGATGCGGTTATGGACATCCATTCCAGGCTCGGCTCGACGACGATCATGATCACCCACGATGTCGACGAGGCGGTGCTGTTGTCCGACCGCATCGTCATGATGACCAACGGTCCGGCGGCAACCATCGGCGAGGTGCTTGCGGTGCCGCTGCTGCGGCCGCGTCGACGCGTCGAACTCTCTTCCGACCGCACCTTCCTGCGCTGCCGCGAAGCGGTGCTGAAGTTCCTCTATGAACGCCACCGCTTCGTCGAAGCCGCGGAGTAACGCCATGACCGAAAAACTCGTCATCATCGGCAACGGCATGGCCCCTGGGCGCATGCTGGAGCATCTGCTCGAACAGGCGCCGGGCCGCTACACCGTGACCATCTTCAACGCCGAGCCGCGGGTGAACTACGACCGCATCATGCTGTCGCCGGTTCTCTCCGGCGAAAAGGCCTATGAGGAAATCATCATCCACGGCGACGGCTGGTACATCGCCAACAACATCACCCTCTACAAGGGTCACAAGATCGTCGCCATCGACCGGGCGGCCAAGACCGTCACCTCCGATCACGGCGTCACCGAGCCTTACGACAAGCTCGTCATCGCCACCGGATCGGTGCCTTTCATCATTCCGGTGCCCGGTCACGATCTGCCGGGCGTGCTGACCTATCGCGACCTCGACGATGTTCAGGCCATGATGCTTGCCGCCCAGTCGCGGGCCAAGGCCGTGGTCATCGGCGGCGGCCTGCTCGGGCTGGAGGCGGCAGCAGGTTTGAACGCCCAAGGCATGGACGTCACCGTGCTGCATGTCATGCCGACATTGATGGAGCGTCAGCTCGATCCAGCCGCCGGCTATCTCCTGCAGCGCGCGGTGGAACAGCGCGGCATCAAGGTCATCACCAAGGCCAACACCCAGGCGATCACCGGCAACGGCAAGGTCGGGCAGGTGGAGCTTGCCGACGGCACTATTATCCCGGCAACGCTGGTGGTGATGGCGGTCGGCATCCGGCCGAATGCGGCGCTGGCCAGGGAGGCCGGCATAGCCGTCAATCGTGGTATTGTCGTCGATGCCGGCATGCGCAGCAACGACCCCGACATCTACGCGCTCGGCGAATGCGCCGAGGTCTACGGCCAGGTCTACGGGCTAGTCGCGCCGCTCTACGAGATGGCGCGCGTTGCCGCGAACCAGTTGGCCGGCAACGAGGCAGCGGCCTTCGTCCACATGGACACGCCGACCAAGCTCAAGGTCACCGGCATCGACCTGTTCTCGCTTGGCGACTTCGCCGAAGGCGAGGACCGCCAGGAGATCGTGCTGCGCGATGCCGCCGCCGGCGTCTACAAGCGCCTTGTCCTGAAAGACGACCGCATCATCGGCACCGTGCTTTATGGCGAGACGGCTGACGGCGCCTGGTTCAACGACCTCAAGAAGAAGCAGACCGACATATCGGAGATGCGCGACACGCTCATCTTCGGCCAGTCCTACCAGGGAGGTGCCCCGCTGGACCCTATGGCGGCCGTTGCAGCCTTGCCGGATGATGCGGAAATCTGCGGCTGCAACGGCGTTTGCAAGGGAAAGATCACCGGCGCGATCACGGCCAAGGGCCTGGCTTCGCTCGACGACGTGCGCGCGCACACCAAGGCATCGGCTTCCTGCGGCTCGTGCACCGGGCTGGTCGAGAAGCTGATGGTGCTGACCATCGGCGACAAGTACAACCCGGCCGCCGTGCAACCGATGTGCGGCTGCACCACGCTCGGTCACGACGAGGTGCGCCGGCTGATCATCGCCAAAAGCCTGAAGACCATTCCCGCCGTCATGCAGGAGCTGGAATGGACGACGTCCTGCGGCTGCGCCAAATGCCGACCGGCGCTCAACTACTACCTCGTCTGCGACTGGCCGAACGATTATGCCGACGACTACCAGTCGCGCTTCATCAATGAGCGCGTCCACGCCAACATCCAGAAGGACGGCACGTACTCGGTGGTGCCGCGCATGTGGGGCGGCGTCACCAACGCCGCCGAACTGCGCGCCATCGCCGACGTCGTCGACAAGTTCGAGATCCCGATGGTCAAGGTCACCGGCGGCCAGCGCATCGACATGCTCGGCATCCGCAAGGAGGATTTGCCGGCGGTCTGGGCCGATCTCGGCCAGGCCGGCTTCGTCTCTGGCCATGCCTACGCCAAGGGTCTGCGCACGGTGAAGACCTGTGTCGGCTCCGACTGGTGCCGCTTCGGCACGCAGGATTCGACCGGCCTCGGCATTCGCATCGAGAAATTCATGTGGGGCTCGTGGACGCCGGCCAAGGTCAAAATGGCGGTGTCGGGCTGTCCGCGCAACTGCGCCGAGGCGACCTGCAAGGATGTGGGCGTGATCTGTGTCGACAGTGGCTACGAGATCCATTTCGCCGGCGCCGCCGGCCTCGACATCAAGGGCACCGAAGTGCTTGGCCTGGTCAAGACCGAGGACGAGGCGCTGGAGCTTATCGTGGCGCTGACGCAGATGTATCGCGAGCAGGGCCGCTATCTCGAGCGTATCTACAAATGGGTCAAGCGCATCGGCATCCCCGAGATCAAGCGCCAGATCATGGACGACGGCGCCAAGCGCAAGGCCTATTACGAGCGCTTCGTCTTCAGCCAGAAATTCGCCCAGGTCGACCCGTGGTCGGAACGCGTCTCCGGCAAGGACAAGCACGAGTTCAGGCCGATGGCTTCGGTCGGGTTTGCGCAGGCGGCGGAGTGATCAAAATGGACTGGATATCGATCGGCTCACTCTCCGACATCCCGCGCCGTGGCGCGCGCTGTATCGCTACACCCGAGGGTAAGATCGCCGTCTTCCGCACGCAGGACGATCAGGTCTACGCCATCGACGACCATTGCCCGCACAGGGGTGGGCCGCTGAGCCAAGGCATCGTCCATGGCACCGCCGTCACCTGCCCCTTGCACAATTGGGTCATCTCGCTGGAGACGGGCAAGGCGCTCGGCGCCGACCAGGGCGCGGTGCGCACCATTCCTGTGCGCATCGAGGGCGAGCACCTGTTCATTGCGCTGAAAGCGCTGGCCAGCCGCGCGGCCTGAAGCATGGAACTTGGCGAAGCGCGCGAGGTGAGGACCACCTGCCCCTATTGCGGAGTGGGTTGCGGCGTGCTGGCGAAGGTCGCCGCGGACGGTGAAGTCAGCGTCCGCGGCGACCCCGACCATCCAGCGAACTTCGGCCGGCTCTGCTCCAAGGGCTCGGCCCTCGCCGAAACCATCGACCTCGACGGCAGGCTACTCTACCCGGAAATCCGCGGCCGCCGTGCCGGCTGGGACGAAGCGCTCGATCTCGTCGCTTCGACCTTTTCGCAAACCATCGCCGAGCACGGTCCGGACTCCGTCGCCTTCTATGTCTCCGGCCAGTTGCTGACCGAAGACTATTATGTCGCCAACAAGCTGATGAAGGGCTTCATCGGCTCGGCCAACATCGACACCAATTCGCGGCTATGCATGGCCTCCTCGGTTGCCGGCCACCGCCGCGCCTTCGGCTCCGACACCGTGCCCGGCACCTACGAGGATCTCGAGCTCGCCGACCTGATCGTGCTGGTCGGCTCCAATCTCGCCTGGTGCCATCCCGTGCTCTTCCAGCGCATCGCGGCGGCCCGGGAAAAACGACCGGAGATGAAGGTCGTGCTGGTCGACCCTCGCCGCACCATGACCGCTGATATCGCCGACATTCACCTAGCGATCGCGCCGGATGGCGACGTTGCTTTGTTCACTGGTCTGCTCGCCTGGCTCGGCCAGCACAACGCACTCGACCGCGCTTACATCACCGCCCACACGACCGGCTTCGGGCAAGCGCTCTTCGCTGCCTCGAAACTCGATCTTGCCGGCGTTGCCGCCGCCACCGGCTTGAGCGAAGAGGAGCTTGCCCGCTTCTATAGCCTGTTTGCCACCACCGCAAAGACAGTGACGGTCTACAGCCAAGGCGTGAACCAGTCGTCTTCGGGCACTGACAAGGTCAACGCCATCATCAACTGCCATCTCGCCACCGGCCGCATCGGCAAACCTGGGGCAGGACCGTTTTCAGTGACCGGCCAGCCCAACGCCATGGGCGGCCGCGAGGTCGGCGGCATGGCCAATATGCTGGCCGCCCATATGGAGATCGAAAACCCCGAGCACCGCGACCGCGTGCAGCGTTTCTGGAATGCGCCGGCCGTCGCCCCAAAGCCCGGTCTGAAGGCGGTCGAGATGTTTCAGGCGGTGGCCGCCGGCCGCATCAAGGCATTGTGGATCATGGCCACCAACCCGGTCGACTCGATGCCGGATGCCGATGCGGTCGAGGGGGCGATCAAGGCTTGCCCGTTCGTCGTGGTTTCGGATGTGCTGGCGAGCACGGACACCATGCGCCACGCCCATGTGCGGCTGCCCGCCGCCGCATGGGGCGAGAAGGACGGCACCGTGACCAATTCAGAGCGCCGCATCTCGCGCCAGCGCAGCTTTCTTGCTGTGCCCGGTGAGGCGCGGCCGGATTGGTTGATCGTCGCCGAGGTGGGCAAGCGGATGGGGTTTGACGAGGCGTTTTCCTATTCGTCGCCAGCGGAAATCTTCGCCGGACACGCCGCGCTGTCCGGGTTCGAGAATGACGGCGCACGGGATTTTGATATTGGCGCTTATGCTGGTGTTGATAAGGAGGCCTATGCAGCGCTTGAGCCTTTCCAATGGCCGGCGCCGAGCCCAGCCACCCCCCTCTGGCCTGCCGGCCATCTCCCCCGCAAGGGGGGAGATCAGCCGTCGCCTCGGCCTTCGCCAATTACCAACGATGCAGAAGATATGCCGGCGTCAAAGCTGCCAATCTCCCCCCTTGCGGGGGAGATGTCCGGCAGGACAGAGGGGGGTGTTCAAGCGGGACTTGACCCTTCCAGCACCCGCTTCTTCGCCAACGGCAATTTCTACAATCCCGACCGCAAGGCCCGCTTCATCGCCATTCGTCCCATCGTCGAGACACACACCAGCCCGGACTATCCGCTGATCCTCAACACCGGCCGTGTTCGCGACCATTGGCACACGATGACCCGCACTGGGAAAAGCCCACGTCTCTCCCAGCACATGGCCGAGCCCTTTGTAGAGATCCACCCGGCGGATGCCACGCATCACGGCATTGGCGACGCCGACATCGTGCGCGTCTCCAGCCCGCGCGGCGATGTGCTGGTGCGCGCGCTGGTGACGGCACGCCAGCGCCAGGGCAGCGTGTTTGCGCCGATGCACTGGACTGACCAGTTTTCGGCAAAAGGCCGGCTCGACACGCTGACCGCGCCTCTGACCGATCCGGTTTCCGGTCAGCCTGCGCTGAAACATGTCGGCGCCCGCATCGAGAAGTTCGCCGCGAGAGCCTTCGGCTTCGCCGTGGTGCGCCGCAAGCCGGTGGCGGTCGCAGCAGATTACTGGGCCGTGGCCAAATGCAAGGGCGGCTGGCGGGTGGAGCTTGCCTTTGCTGACGACGACATCGACTGGGCCGGTTTTGCTGGTTCGCTTTTCGATGTTCCCGTAGCCGATACGCTCGCTTATCACGACCGCGATACCGGCCAGCATCGTATTGCTGCCTTCGACGACCAGCACCTCGCCGGGGCTTTGTTTATCGCGTCGGGACCGGTGGCGGTTTCGCGGGGTTGGGCGGCACAGCAACTCCAGGAGGTTCACACCAGCCAGCGCGAACGCTTCAGGATCGTCGCCGGTCGCGCCGGCGCCGATCGGCCCGATGCGGGCGCGACCGTCTGCTCCTGTTTCAGCGTCGGGGTCAACCAGATCGCGGCGGCAGTGGCAGCCGGGTGCGCGACAGTCGAAGCCATAGGCGGCGCCCTGAAGGCCGGCACAAATTGCGGCTCCTGCCGGTCCGAGATCCGGGCGGTCATCCAGGCCAATCGGGTTCAGGCTGCGGAGTAGATGCGGCTGGCTGGGGAGGGGATCTGACGATATCCTCTTGGGCCACCATGGTCATCGATTGCGGAAGGTGGTGGCGGTCCTTTTCGGGCCGCCATGAGCGCGCCGGCAGGGGGGATCACCTGGCTTGGCTGTCTAATCCAGCCGGTCGCGCAGGATGCTCCAGGGGAGCAGCATATTCGGTGCATAGCGCACGAGCTTATGCAGCGGGATCGGCGCTGGCGGCGCGAAGGGGAGCGGCAGATCGCGGGCGTCCGTTCCGCTCGCCCAGTCCGCCAGCACTTTGCCCATTGCCGTGGTCATGGCGATGCCGCGACCGTTGCAGGCGAAGCCGGCGATCAGGCCCGGGCCGAGGTCGATGAGACGCGGCAGGAAATCCGGCACCACCGCCGCCACGCCTGTCCAGCTGTAGGCAAGCGGCGGCAGGTCAGGCAAATCGAGATGCCTGGCGAGCCGTCGCCAGATCGTTTGCGGCATGCGCGTCTCAGCGCCGGCTCCGACGACATGCATGCCGCCGCTGATCAGCCGGTTCTGGCCATCGAAGCGGCACGTGAACAGGTTGCGCCTGGTGTCGCCGACGCCCTGGCCGCCGGGCAGCAGGCGCGCGCGTATGGCCCGCGACAGCGGCGCAGTGGCGATCTGGAAGACTTTCAGCGGGATATAGGTCCGCGCCAGTGTCCGGTTCAGTGCCCCGCCATAGGCGTTGGTGGCGATCACCACCTTGCCCGCACGCACGGCGCCGGATGCGGTCGTCAAGGTCCAGCCATCCGCAGCGCGGTCAATGGAAGCGACGCGCGTCTGCTCGAAGATCCGCGCGCCGGCTTTTTCGGCGGCATCGGCTAGGCTGCGCGCATACTCGACCGGATTGAGGACGCCGCCAGATCTGTCCATCCAGCCGCCGGCATAGCCGTCGATGCCGGTGAGCTCCGTGACCGCCATGGCATCGAGCGCAACGGTCGGCCTGCCCCGCGCCGCCCATTGCTCGGCGCGCGATCGCGTCTTTTCCAGCGCGGCGGACGAATGCGCCGGCTGGATCCAACCATTCTGCACAGCGTCGCATTCGATGCCGTGCCGCTTGATCAGCCCGAAGACCAGGTCGGCGCTGCCGGCGGCGAAGTCAACCAGGCGCCCGCCGCGCTCGGGTCCGAGTTCGGCGATGATGTCGTCTGGATCCCGCTTGGCGAAGTTCGGAACGACGAAGCCGGCATTCCGGCCGGTCGCACCCCAGGCAAGGAATTCGGCTTCAAGGACCGCGACCGAAAGCCCTTTCTCGGCGGCATGCAATGCCGTCGAGAGGCCGGAAAAGCCGCCGCCAACGATTGCGAGATCGACGTCGAGCCCGCCTTGCAGCGTGCCCCGGTCGCGGCGGTTGCGGCTGACGGCATGCCAGAGTGAAACGCCATGCACGTCTTGCCGGATCATGGCATTCATGGTCCGGCCTCGTTCTCGCTGGCCGCCGCCTTTGTCTGTTTGCCGGGCTTCGGCCGGCGCGGCCGGTCGCCGAACAATCCGTTAGGCCGGATCAGCAGGATGACGCAGAGCATGACGCCGATGGCGACGATCTGCAGCGAGGCCGCGCGTGCCTGCTGCTCGGGCGCAAACAGCACGCTGGTCAGCGTGCCCGACCCCGCCCATATCGCCCAGACCAGGATGCTGCCGGCGATGGCGCCGGCATTGCTGCCCGAGCCGCCGACGATCAGCATCACCCAGACCTGGAAGGTCAGGATCGGCAGGTAATTGTCCGGCGCGATGAAGCCGGTGAAATGCGCCTGCAAAGCGCCGGCCAGCGCCATGATGGCGCCGCCGACGGCGAAGGCCTGGACGCGGTAGAAGCGCGCGCTCTTGCCTAGCGAAATCGCCGCTCGCTCGTCCTCGCGCAGCGCCTTGAGCACGCGGCCCCACGGACTGCGTGACAGGTGCTCCAGAGCGAGATAGGCCATCAGCGTCACAGCCGAAACGACCGCGAGGTTCGACAGGTTGAACAGCAGCGGCGTCTCGGCAAGGCTGCCGAAAGGACGCGGAATGAAGCCGATGCCGAACGGGCCGCCCGTGAGTTTCTGCGCGTTGAGCGCGACCAGCTGCACGACGACGGCGACGCCGAAGGTGGTGATCGCCAGGTAGTCTGATCGCAGACGCAGCGTGGCCATGCCGGTAAGTGCTGCGGCGATACCGCCGACGATCATGGCGCCCGCCCAGCCGGCCAGGATCGGCAGACCGAAGCCGCCGAAGCGCGCGGCATCGTCCGGGGTCGTGAGCAGCGCCGATGTATAGGCGCCGATGGCGACGAAACCGGCAAGGCCGACATTGAACAGGCCGGTCAGCCCCCACTGCAGATTGAGCCCCAGCGTGACCAGCGAAAAGATCAGCGCGGTGGTCAGGAAGAAGGCGCCGTAGCCGAGCAGGTCCATCAGCGTTCCCTCACACCAAACAGGCCGATCGGCCGCACGAACAGCACCGCCATCAGGATGATGAAGGAGATTGCGGCGCGCCATTCGGCGCCGATCAGCTGCACTGCGCCGGCTTCGGCGAGGCCGATGATCAGGCCGCCGAGCACGGCGCCTGGAATGCTGCCTATGCCGCCGAGAATGGCGGCTGCGAACATCGGCAGCAGCATGTCGAAGCCCATGAACGGGCGGATCTGCACCAGAATGCCGATCATCACGCCGGCCACGCAGGCCAGCGCCCCGCCGATGATCCAGGTGACGCGCACCACGGAGGCAACATCGATGCCGACGATGCGGGCCAGGGCCGCATTCTGGCTCAGCGCCTGCATGGAGCGGCCGGTCTGCGTGCGGGTCATCAACAGATGCACGCCGAGCACCAGCACTGCGGTCAGCAGCAGCAGCGCGATCTGATCGGGCGTGATGCGGATGCCGAAGCCGACCGGCATGGCGATCTGGATCGCCCGGCTGAAATAGGTCGGGCGTGAGCTGAAGGTGAATTCGAGCAGGCTGCGCAGCGCCATCGAGGCGCCGAAGCTCGCCATCACCACGATGATGGCTTGCCCCTGCGAGCGCAGCCGCGAAAACAGCACCTTGTCGAGCAACAGCGCCAGCAGGGCGGTGAAAGCCATGCCGACAACCAGCGCAACCAGCAGCGGCCAGCCGAAGGATAGCGGACCAATGGGCGCCACCTTGCCGAACATCGCGCCGATGGCGCTGACGACGGCGAGCGTCGCATAGGTGCCCCAGGCCATGAAGTCGCCATGGGCGAAGTTCGAGAAGCGCAGGATCGAGTAGGTCAGCGTCACGCCGATGGCGCCAAGGCCGATCATCGAGCCGGTCAGCAGCCCATCGACGACAAATTGCAGGCTCATGCCGCGCCTCCCTTGCCGACGGGGGACGGGCGTTGGCCGAGATAGAGTTCGGCGACGACAGGATCGTTCCACAGTTCGGAAGCAACGCCCTCGTGCCGGTCCTTGCCGTCGACCAGCACATAGGCGCGGTCGCCGATGGCAAGCGCTGCCTTGGCGTTCTGTTCGACCAGCAGGATGGTGACGCCGGACTTGCGGATGCCGGCCAGCATCTCGAACACCGTCGATACGAATTTCGGCGACAGGCCGGCCGACGGTTCGTCGAGTACCAGCACCTTGGGATGGACGATCAGGGCGCGCGCGACGGCAAGCATCTGCCGCTGTCCGCCCGACAGATTGCCGGCGGCGGTGCGGCGCTGGCGGACGAGGTCGGGGAAGGCCGTGTACATTTCCTCGATGCGGGCAGGGATTTCGCGTCGCTCGAGGATGCCGCAGGCGACTTTCAGATTGTCCTCGACCGACATCAGCGGGAAGATGTTCTCCGTCTGCGGTACGAAGGCCAGGCCGAGCCGAACCATGGTGTGGGCGGGAGCAGCAGTTATGTCCTTGCCGTCCAGGAACACCGCGCCGCCGGTGATCGGGACAAGGCCGGCGATCGCCTTGATGAAGCTCGACTTGCCGGCGCCGTTGGGACCGAGCACGACGACGATCTCGCCCTTGCCGACGGTGATCGAGGCGCCGCGCACGATCGGCACGCCGGGCTCGTAGCCGGCTTCGAGGTTGCGCACGTCGAGGACGGTCTCGTTCATGTGGCGCCCCCGAGATAAGCCTCGATGACGCGCGGGTCGCGGGCGACCTCTTCCGCCGTGCCTTCGCTGAGCAGTTGACCGCTCGCCATGACGAGGACGCGATGGCAGAGCCGCGTCACCATGTCGATATTGTGCTCGATCAGCAGAAAGGTGATGCCGTGCGCGTTGATGTCGCGGATGCGGTCGATGATGATCTCGAGCAGCGTTGCGTTGACGCCGGCCGCCGGCTCGTCGAGCAGGATGATCGCCGGATCGGCCATCATGACGCGGGCGAGTTCGAGCAGCTTGCGTTGACCGCCGGAAAGCACGCGCGCCGGTTCGTGCGCCAGCCGAGCGAGCGAGACGAGCTCGAGCAGCTCGAGGGCCTTTGCCCTGGCTGCTCTTTCCTGTGCCGCCACTCGCCACGGCGTGACGAAGTTGGCGAGCAATTTTTCGCCGGCTTGGCCCTGCGCCGCCAGCATGATGTTTTCGATCAGCGTCAGATTGGGCAGGGGGCGCGGGATCTGGAAGGTGCGGCCAAGACCACGGCCGATACGCAGATGAGCGGCTTCGCCGGAGACGCGCGTGCCATTGAGCAGGATATCGCCGCTGGTTGGCAATATGCTGCCCGCCAACAGATCGAACATCGTCGTCTTGCCGGCGCCATTCGGCCCGATCAGGCCGAGGATTTCGCCCGCTTTGACATCAAACGAGACATCGTCGACGGCGACAAGGCCGCCAAAACGCCTGACGACGTTTCGTGCCGTCAGAACTGGCGCACGGGTCTCCTGCCGTTGGCGCTCCGCTGCATCGCTCATCAAACCCTCTGGCCGAAGACGATGTTGTCGCCTCCTGATTTTTGATTTGTGATCACACTTGCGTTGATCACGCTATTCGGCTTTAATTTCATTCGCAAGCCGAAAACGGGGCAAATGCCGGTAATGCAGAAGGCTGCCATCGACAAGAACAACGGGACGATCGCAGCCCAGCTTACGCCGGTCGGCCGCGAGACGGTGCAGGATCGCGTCTATTCCGAGTTGCGCCGTGCTCTGATCGGTGGCCTTTTCGAGCCAAACCAGGTGCTGACTATCCGCGGTCTCGCCGATGCGCTGGTCACCTCGACCATGCCGGTACGCGAAGCGCTTGGACGGCTGATCACGGAAAAGGCGCTGGAGGCGCTGCCCAACCGCTCGGTGCGCGTGCCGCCGATCACGCTGGAGCGCATCGACGACCTCCTGCGCGCCCGCTCACTCATCGAAGGCGAAGCGATCGCGCTTGCCGCCACGCGTATGAGCCCGCGCCAGATCGCTTCGATCGAAGCCATGCTGGGCGAGTGGGACGAGATGCGGGCCCTGAAGCACAAGAAGGATATCGACCGCGAAGCGACGCTCAACCAGAGCTTCCATTTTGAGATCTACCGCTGCTGCGGCTCGGCTGTGCTGATCCCGATGATCGAAAGCCTCTGGCTTCAATCGGGACCCTGCATCCGCGTCGCCATCTATGCCTTCTCCGAGGCCGGCGAGGTCGATACCGCGCACTATCACCGCGGCATTGTCGCGGCACTTGCCAAACAGGATGCGCTAGCGGCGCGCGAGGCGCTGGTAGCCGACATCAGCCGCCCCTTCGCCTTCCTGCGCGACAAACTTCAATCGGCGAAGGACTGACATGCCCAAGCCCGCCATCGGCATCACAGAACCACGCTCGAAGCTTTCCGTGACGGCGCTGCTATTGCCCGAAAAGGCGCCGGAGAATGCCGCCTTCCTGCTGGCTTATCTGGCGCAGCCACGCATCATCCCAGGCATCCATGCGATGTGGACAGGACCGGAAATCTCGTGCCCGGTTCCGTCAGCCGATCTCCACGGCCAGGCCTATGCCCAGTCTTTGCCACCGGAGAATGCAACGCTGACGCCGCAGCCCGGCGATATCGTGCTGTCCTATGTGCCGCCACGCGTGTGGGGCGGCAATCCCAAAGCCATCTTCGATATCGGCCTGTACTACGGGCAGGGGGCGCGGCTGCTGTTCCCGATCGGCTGGCTGGCCGGCAGCGTGGTCGCGCAAGTGCTTGCCGGAGAGCGCGATCAGTTTGCCGCCGCCTGCGGCGTTATCCGCCGCAACGGCGCCTGTGACATCACCTTCAGCCTGGTGGAGGCCTGAATGGCCGACGACAGTTTCGAACTCTTCGATCTGCGCGTCGAAGCGGTCATCCCCGAGGGCAAGCCGGTCTATTGCGGCGCCAGGGCCGGCGACTATTTCGAACTCAAGGGCGAAATGCTGTCGCTGCCGGCGGGGCAGGGTTTTTCGATTTACTCGATCTCCGCCGTGTTGCCGCTCCTGGCGGCAAAGCAGCGCCCGACGCATGCAAATGACTGGATGACCTCGGATGCCGAGATCGCCTGTCCCGATCCCAATTGCGCCAGCCGGCTGCGGATCGTCAGGCTGGCCAAGCGGCGGTTCAGCCATGCCCAAACCACGGCTGTGCCGCTGCCGAAGGAGACCGACAAAAGATGAGCGCCAGGACCGTCGAACTCAGCCCCGGCTATACGATCTCGCGCGTCATCCGCGGCGGCTGGCAGCTGGCCGGCGGCCATGGCGCTATCGACCGCAGGCAGGCCGTGACCGACCTCATCGCCACCTTCGATGCCGGCATCTGGACCTATGATTGCGCCGACATCTACACCGGCGTCGAGGAACTGATCGGCGCCGCGCGCCTGCGGCTGGCCGGCGAGCGCGGTCTCGATGTTGCGGCCAGGATGAAGGTGCACACCAAGCTGGTGCCGGACCTCGAACGACTGGCAAGCATCAGCCGCGACTACATCAGGGGCATCGTCAATCAGTCGCTTCGCAGGCTGAAGACGGAGCGGATCGATCTTGTGCAGTTTCACTGGTGGGATTATGACCAGCCTCGTTACGTCGAGGCGATGGGTTGGCTCGACGAGCTTCGGCTGGAAGGCAAGGTGCGCAATCTCGGCACCACCAATTTCGATACGCCGAGGCTAGCCGAAATCCTCTCCGCGGGCATCCCGCTGGTCAGCCAGCAACTGCAATATTCAGTGCTCGACCAGCGGCCGGCAAACAGCCTTGCGGACCTTGCCGCTAAGAACGGTGTCCGCTTCCTCTGCTACGGCTCGGTGGCGGGCGGCTTCCTCAGCGACAAATGGCTTGGCGTGGCCGAGCCCTCCACGCCGCTCGAAAACCGCTCGCTGGTCAAATACAAGCTGATCATCGACGACTTCGGCGGCTGGGAGCTGTTCCAGTCCCTGCTCAAGGCGCTGAAAGCGGTCGGCGATCGCCACGGCGTCGACATCGCCACCATCGCCTCGGCATGGGTGCTCGAGCAGCCGCAGGTCGCGGCCGTCATTGTGGGTGCGCGCAACCAGGCACATGCGCTGGCCAATACGAAAATCATGGACGTCGCGCTCGACGCCGACGATCGCGCGCGGATTGCTGCCGCCATCGCACAAGGCACCGGCCTCGCGGGCGATGTCTACGCGCTGGAGCGCGACCGTCATGGCCGCCACGGCTCGATCATGCATTACAACCTCAATGCGGGGAAGAAATGAGCGGAGAGCCTTCCCTTTTTTCGCGTGCCAGCGCTGAAATCATCGACCTGCATCGCTTCTTCGTCGACTGGTTTGTCGCCGCGCGAGCCGACGCTGTGGAGTTCGGCCGCTTCGAGGCTGTCATGGGCGAAGGCCTCACCATGGTGGCGCCGAATGGCCAGATCCTCGATCGCGACGCGGTCGTAGATCATGTCCGGACAAGCCGCGCCACTTGCGACGACGGTTTTGCCATATCGATCGAGGACATCAGGCCGGGTTGGCAGGACGCGGACACGATCGTCATCTTCTACATCGAGGCGCAACTGCGCGCCGGCAAACACAGTCGCCGGCAGTCCAGTGCGGTCTTCACCACCAGTTCATCGGCACCAAACGGCGTCGAATGGCGGCATCTGCATGAGACCTGGCTGCAGGCGCCGGAAGGCTGAACAGGCAAAAGTTCAAACAAGAAAAGGGGAACGGCAATGAAGAAGACGATACTTCAAATCACCACAGCACTGGCTCTCGTGACGATGGCCGGCGCCGCACACGCAGCGGACTGCAAGATCACCGTCGGCCTGGTCATGGAGCTCACCGGTCCGGCCGGCGAATACGGCCAGGCCGGCGCGAAGTCCGTCGAAATGGCCTTCCGCGACATCAATGAAGCCGGTGGCGTACGCGGCTGCGATCTCGCAACCGACACGCGCGACAGCCAGAGCCAGGGCAATATCGCGGTCGATGCCGCGACCCAGCTGGTACAGGTCAAGAAGGTGCCGGTGATCATCGGCGGCATCATCTCCTCGGTGTCGATCCCGATTTTGACCTCGGTCACCGGGCCGGCCAAGATCGTGCAGGTGTCGCCGGCTTCGTCCTCGCCGACGCTGACCGCCCTTGGCCGCGACGGCAAGACCAACGGCATCTTCTTCCGCACCATCACGTCGGACGCGCTGCAAGGCGTGGCCGCCGCCAAATACGCCATCGACAAGGGCTTCAAGAAACTGTCGATCATCCATGTCAACAACGACTTCGGCGTCAACATGGTGGCCGAATTCTCGCGTGCCTACAAAGCGCTCGGCGGCACCATCGTCTCCGACACGCCCTACAACGAAAAGCAGTCGAGCTATGCTTCGGAAGTGACGGCGGCGATGGGAGGCGAGCCGGACGGACTCTACCTCGTCAGCACGCCGGTCGACGGCGCAACGGTCGCCCGCACCTGGATATCGCAGGGCGGCGTGCAGAAATTCCTGCTCAATGACGGGATGAACAGCCCGGACTTCATCGAATCCGTCGGCGCCGACTATCTCAAGGATGCCTATGGCACCTCTTCCGGCACCAGCCCGACGGCCTCCACCGACTACTTCCTGAAAAACTACAAGGAGTTTTCGGGTATCGAGCCGTCGAACCCGGCAGCCGACCGTTCCTATGATGCCGGCGCCATTGTCGGCCTCGCCATTGCCATTGCCGGCTCCGAGGATCCAGCCAAGATCAAGGATGCCATGTACAAGGCGGTCGATCCGGCCGGCACACCGATCTTTGCAGGCAAGGACGAATTCGCCAAGGCGCTCGGCCTGATCAAGGATGGCAAGCCGATCCGCTATGAAGGCGTCATCGGTCCGGTCAGCTTCGACAAATATGGCGACATCACCGGCCCGTTCCGGTTGTGGAAGATCGTCGACGGCAAGGTGACGACCGACGGTGAAATGACAACCGACGACGTCAACGCGCTGCAGGCGAAATTGCAGTAGGCGCTGGTACATTGTCCGGCGCGATCTCCGTTCGATCTCTGGGAGATCGACGCCGGACAAGCAGTCCAACATCGGCGCTAGTTACGCGGTCAAGCGCGAAATCAGCCGGGTCAATATAACGACAGGCGGCTGGCCGGGCATGAAGACCTGCGGATTGGAGAGGGCGCCAACGATATGACCCACATAGTCTGATTTGTCGTAGCCGATTGACGATATCGGGTAGGCGTAGAAATTGGTCAGGGACACATTGTCGAAGCCATAGAGGCGGAAGCGGCTGGGCCGGTTGTCGGGGAAATCCGCCCGGCAGACATCCAGAACACCCATGGCCATCGCGTCGGACGTACAAAAGACCGCATCTGGACAGCCGCGTTCCGTCAGGCCGACTGCCGCCGCATGACCCGACTCGTAGGAATAGTCTCCCTGGATCGTCTGCAGCAGTTCAATTCCATGATGCCGGAACGCTCCGAGGTAGTGGCCGATGCGCAGCTGTTCGACGCGCGAGGACGAACGGCCGGTCAGCAGGCTGGCCGTGCGCACGCGCTTGGCCGCCGCATCCGCCACGGCCTCGGCGATGCCGACGCCTTCATCGGGAATGACGGTGGGTGACAGATCGTCATGCAGTCCGTTCAGCATGATGACCAGGTCCGAGCGAAACATGCGCCGCACCGTCGCTGCATCGGCAAAGTCGGAGAACACCACGGCGGCATCGACATGATAGGCAACGCCGTTGCGCAGAAAATCCTCGACCCCTTCCGCCGAGCCGATGCGGATGAGGATGACCTGCTTGCCGATCGACTGGATTGCGTCGAGCAGCCGGTCGAACAGGTCGAGATCTGAAAGGTCGTGAATGTGGTTGACCACGACGGCAACCAGATTGACGGTCTTGGTGGTCAGGCTTTGCGCCAGGAGATTGGGTTTGTAGCCGAGCTGCGCGGCGGCCTGCACGACACGTTCGCGTTTGTCCGCCGAGACCGGTCGCGGTCCGCTCGACAGCGCACGGCTGGCCGCGGCACGCGACACGCCTGCCAGCCGCGCGACATCGGCGATCGTTGCGACGGCGCCTCGAGTGTGCGCCGATCGGTTACCGGTAGTGGGTGTCACCACAGCGGGTTGAGCGCCGGCGGGTTGGAGTCCGGCCCCCACCACTTCTTGTAGGTCGTCTCATAGGTGCCCGACTGGATGAAGTCGGACACGAACATGTCGAGCCAGCGGACGAATTCGGGATCGCCCTTGGCGACCGCGATGCCGATCGGATCGTTGGAATAGAGGCCAGGCAGCGTCACCAGGCTCGGTGTCTTGGTCGCGAGGTAATCGAGCAGCGAGGAATCCTCGATCGCCGCATCGACGCGCTTCTGTTGCAGCTGCAGAACCCCGTCGGGCGCGAACTGGTCGACATAGACGAGCTCTGCTTCCGGCACGGCCGCCTTGAGGAAGGTTTCGCCCGTGGTGCCGCGGCCGACGACAACCTTCTTGCCGGCGAGCCCCTTGAGGTCGGTTATCCCGGCATCCTTCTGGACGATGACGCGCAGCCCGGCCCGGTTGTAGGGGATGGTGAAGTTGACGGTCTTGGCCCGCTCGAGCGTTGCCGAGGTGTTTGCGACCGCGACATCGATCTGTCCCGACACCAGCATGGAAATACGGGCATCGCCCGAGACGTCGACGAACTCGACCGGCACCCCGAGCTTTTGCGCCAGCAGCGTCGCGACATCGACATCGTAGCCGACAGGGTTGTTTTGTGCATCGCGAAAGCCGATCGGCTCGCCGCCGAGCGATACGCCGATGCGAATGGTGCCGCGTGAGCGGATGTCGTCAATCATGCCGGCAAGGGCCGGAAAAGCCGAACCGGCCACGATGGCCAGCGCGGCGAAGGCACGCACTACGGTTTTCATGGTTCCTCTCCTTATTTTCTAGTGACACGTTTTGCTGCCCGCAATTCGGGTGCGGGCATGGAATCCTTCCAGAGCCAGTAGCGGACCTCGCCCTCGCATCTGAAATTCACCACCTCGTGGTTCTGCTCGGCGTCGACGGCGTGGATGACCACTCCGGCCAGGAAGCCGGTGTCGAGTTCAGCCAGTTCCTCGACCGCCAGCGCGACCGCATCCGACAGGGATCGGCCAAGCTTCATGGCCAGCACGACGGTCCGTGCGGTGGCGCAGCGCATCGTCATCTCGCCGGTATGGGTGCACGCCGCCGCGCCATAGCGGCTGTCGGCGTAAAAGCCTGCGCCGGGAATGGGAGAATCGCCGAGCCGGCCCGGATATTTCCACGCCCAGCCCGAGGTCGAACTCGCGGCATGGACGCCGCGCCGCGCATCCGCCGACAGGAAGACGGTGGTGTCGCGGACCCGCTCGGGATCGGTGATAGTACGGCTGAGCGGCGCCAGATCGATATCGGGGAATTTCGCCAGCTGTTGCGGTGTGAGTTCCTGTTGCAGCCGCTCCCACCAGACGCGCTTGCTGTCCTCGAACAAGACTTCGTCTTCGGCAAAACCGATTTCGCTGGCAAAGCGCCGCGCCCCTTCGCCGGTCAGCATCACATGCGGCAGGCGCTTCATTACCTGCTGCGCCAGGGCAGCGACCGCCAAGGTCCTTGGCACGGCGCCGACTGAACCGACCTCTCTTGTATTGCCGTCCATGACGCCGGCGTCGAACTCCATCTCGCCCAGCATGTTCGGCCAGCCGCCATAACCGACGCTGCGAACCTTGACCTCTTTCTCCACCATGCCGATGCCGGCAACCATCGCGTCCAGGCTGACGGCGCCATCGCGCAGCATTTGCACCGAGGTTTCGAATCCCGGCCATGCTTCGTTGTTGGCTAACAGCAGCATTCCTAGTCCTTGCGCATCTTGGAGAGAAACTGCGCAACCCGCGGCTGCGCCCGGCCGCCGTCCGCGGCGAAGAAACGATCCGTTGGCAGATCGACCACCAGCCTGCCCTTGTCGAGGAAGACGATGCGGTTGGAAATCTCGCGCGCGAATTCGATCTCGTGGGTGACGAACAGCATCGTCGTGCCTTGCGCGGCGAGCTTTGCCAGGATGGCCAGCACCTCGGAAGTCATTTCCGGGTCGAGCGCGCTGGTCACTTCATCGAGCAGCAGATAGCGCGGCTGCATGGCGAGCGCCCGGCAGATGCCGACACGCTGGCGCTGCCCGCCCGACAACTGCGCCGGGTAGGCGTTGGCCCGATCGGCGAGGCCGACGGACTCGAGCAGCTTGCGCGCCAGCGCCTCGGCCTCAGGGCGCGGCATCTTCAGCACCTCGATCGGGGCGAGCGTAATGTTCTGAAGCGCGCTCATATGCGGATAGAGGTTGAACAGCTGGAAGACGGTGCCTGAGCGCTTGCGCGCCTCGGCCAGCTCCTTCGGCTTGCTGACATCGAAATCGTCGACCGTGATGCGGCCCGACTTCAGCTTTTCGAGGCCGTTGATGCAACGGATCAGTGTCGACTTGCCGGACCCCGACGACCCGAGGATCGAGACCACTTCGCCGGGCGCGATCGTCAGGTCGACGCCGTCCAGCACAGTGACCTCGCCGAACGCTTTGTGCACGTTTTCGATCTTGAGCATGTTAAAGCCCCCGCCAGGCGCTGTGCGCCCGCAGGCGGTTTTCAAGACGCTCGCCAAGCAGGGCGACCAGCTTTGCCGCGCCATAGTAGAGCAGCCCGACGACGGTCCAGACCACGAACGGCTTCAAGGTTCGCATGTTGAGGATGTGGCCAATCTTGGTCAGGTCGACGACGCCGATGACAGAAATCAGCGACGTCACCTGAAGCTGGTTGACCAGCAGCGCGACGAGCGGGCCGACCGCGAAGGCGGCAGCCTGGGGCGAAACGATATGGCGCAGGACCTGCCACCGGGTCAGGCCGAAGACACGCGCGGCCTCGACCTGCTCGCGTTCGATCGACTCGATCGCCGAGACCGCGATGACATAGACGAATGCCGCGGTGTTCGCCGACAGAGTGATGGTCGCTGCGGTGACCGGCGTCACCCTTATATGCAACAGCGCCGGCAGGCCGAAGAACACCAGGAACAGCTGCACCAACACCGGCGAGTTCTTCAACAGCTCCGACAGGAAGGTGACGACCTGGGCCAGAACCGGCACACGGTAGAACCGCACCAGCGCCCAGCTCAGGCCAATCAGCAGTCCGATCAGAGAGGTGACGAGAAACAGCGCGACGTTGGTGCCGAGACCTTGCGCCAGCAGGATCAGGTCGTAGGAGGTGAAATCGCTGAACCGCATCAGCCGACCGCCTCCATCATGTCCCGATTGAGATGGCGGTGGAGCAGGGTGACGCCCAGCGAAACCAGATAAGTCAGGGCCGCATAGGCACAGAGCAGCACCACATAGACCTCGAAGGGCCGATAGGTCTGCGAGACCACGATCTGGGCTGAGCCGGTGAGCTCGTTGAGCGTGATGGTCGAGAGGATCGAGGACGTAAGGATCATGTTGATGAGCACGGATCCGAGCGGTCGCACGGAGGTGCGCAGCGCAATCGGCAGCACGATGCGGGTAAAGATCTTGCGCCTGGACAGGCCGCTCACTTCAGCGGCGTCGATGATGCCCTGGTCGATGGCGAGGATGCCGGCTCGAATGATGTCGGAGGCATAGGCGCCGCCGGCAATGGAAAGCGCCACGACGCCGGTGGTGAAGGCGTCGATGTAAATGCCGAGCTCGGGCAGGCCGTAATAGAAGAAGAACAGCTGGACGATGAACGGCACATTGCGGAAGAGATCGACGTAGACGAAGGCGATCCGTCGAAGCAGTGCCGAGGCGGAGGTGCGTGCGATCGCCACCAACGCGCCCATGACGACGCTTCCCACCAGCGACAGCGCGCAAGCCGCCGCCGTAAGTTCGGCGCCGCGCGCCAGAAAACCCAGATGCGGGAGCAGAATGGACAGATCGAAATGCACCGGCGGTCCCCAGTGAAACCGGTTTCACTCTTTTGGCTTTCGCCTCGTCTGTCAAGATGCAGGGTCTGGTTGCCGGCCTGTGGCTTGCATTCGTTGCGATGATTCCGGTTCGCCTCATGCGCGCTATGTCTCAAGCGCCGGCAATTCGCCGCCGGCTTTCAGCTCGAGGACGCCGCCTATGCCAGCGGCGCGTCGCCGCAATCCCTCGGCCATGGCGGCTGGGGGCGGCGCGCTCGATTTTGCCGATCCCGGCGCCGGTGTCGGATTCGGCTACGTCACCAACCGCATGCTGGGTTTCGACGACTCCACGCCGCAAGGTGTTGATGATGCCGTTTACGACGAGCTCTGACGTAGGGGCGTTATGTGCGGATATTCGGGTTCCACATGGCGTCCGGCACGATCACCAGCTTGCCGACGAAGTCCTTGGCGATGAAGTCGGCCTGCGCCTTGTGGAAATCGGACAGTTTGTAGACACCGCCGACCAGCGGCCGGATTTTCTTCGCTTCGATGTATCCAACGATGCGGCGGAAGTCGGCGCGCGTCCCCTGGCTCGATCCGTGCAGTTGCAGCTGCTTCAGATACATGGTCCGGAGATCGAGCTGCACAACCGGACCGGCAATCGCGCCGGCGGTGGTGTAGCGGCCTTCGGGCCTCAGGATGCGCAAGAGGTCGTTGAAGATCGCGCCGCCGACGAGATCGGCGACCACATCGATCGGCTGGCCGCCAGTGGCTTCATTCACGGCGGCGGGAAGATCGGCAACCCCACGGGTAATAACCGCTTCGGCGCCGATGTCGCGCACCGCCTGCTCCTTGCCCTTGCCGACGACGGCGTAGGGAATGGCGCCGCGCGCCCGCGCCAGCTGCACGATGCCGGAACCGACGCCGCCTGAGGCGCCCGTGACCAGCACGCGCTCGCCGGCTTTCAGCCCGGCGCGTTCCAGCATCTGCTCGCCGGTGAGGTAGGCGCAGCAGAAAGTGGCGAGTTCGATGTCGCTCATCCCGGTGTCGACGACATGAGCGTTCTCGGCCGGCACTGTCTGGTACTCGGCATACCCGCCATCGCGACCGTGGCCCATATAGTCGATGTCGGCGAGGGAATCGTCGTCGCGGTTGTAGATCGAAAAATCGACCATTACCCGTTCGCCGATACGGCCCGGGGAAACGCCTTCGCCGACGGCAGCGATGGTGCCGACCGTGTCGGTGCCCTGGATGCGCGGGAAGGTAAGCGTGTTGCCTTGCCGCCGCCACGTCGACACGGCGGCAGCGTCCTCCTCCGTGCCATAGGCGCCCTGGCGTACCCAGACATCGGTGTTGTTCATACCGCAAGCGCTGACCTTAACCAGCACCTCGCCGGCGGCAGGCACAGGCACTTTCACATCGCTGCGATAGACGAGCTTTTCCGGTCCGCCATGCCCGGTGAGCAGCACGGCGGCCATGGTGGCGGGGAGGGTCTTGGTCATGGCATTCATGGGTCGATCTCAGAGATTGGAAAACACGCTGTTGACGGCATCGGCGGTTTTCGAAACGACGATGTCGGCTTCCTCACGCGTCAGGCAGAGCGGCGGCGCGAAGCCAAGGATGTCGCCCTGCGGCATGGCGCGGCCGATGACACCGCTGGCGGCAAGTGCTGTCGCCACCTGCGGCCCGATCTTGAGCGAAGCATCGAAGAACACCCGGTCGTCCTTGTCGGCGACGAACTCGACCGCCGCCAGCATGCCGTCGCCGCGCACGTCGCCGACGTGTCTGTGGCCGCCGACAGCCTTGGTCAGTTCGGCGCGGAAATAAGCGCCGGTCTCATCGGCGTTCGTCACCAGGTCCATCTCGTCGATCAGTTCGAGATTGGCGACACCTGCGGCAACGCAGATCGGGTGCGCCGCATAGGTCCAGCCATGGCCGAGCGAACCGAGCTTGTCGGAGCCCTGCACCAGCACCTGCCACATCTTGTCGGCGACGATGACGCCCGACAGCGGCGCATAGGCCGAGGTCAAACCTTTGGCGATGGTGATCAGGTCCGGCTTGATGCCATAGTGGTCGGAGCCGAACATGGTGCCCAGACGGCCGAAGCCCGTCACCACCTCGTCGGCGACCAGCAGCACGTCATATTTCTTCAGCACCGCCTGGATTTTCTCCCAGTAGCCGGCCGGCGGCGGCACGATGCCGCCAGTGCCGAGAATCGGCTCGCCGATGAAAGCGGCGACGGTTTCGGGACCTTCAGCCAGGATCATCTCCTCAAGCTTGTCGGCGCAATGCTGCGAGAACTGCTCCTCGCTCATCGAGCGGTCGGCGCGGCGGAAATAATAGGGCGCCTCGGTGTGCAGGACCGGTGCGCGCGGCAGGTCGAAGGCATTGTGGAACAGGTCGAGCCCGGTCAGTGATCCCGTCATCACGCCCGAGCCGTGATAGCCGCGCCAGCGCGAGATGATCTTCTTCTTCTCCGGCCGGCCCAGCACATTGTTGTAGTACCAGATCAGCTTGATGTTGGTTTCGTTAGCGTCGGAACCGGAGAGGCCGAAATAGACCCTCGACATGCCCTTCGGCGCGCGGTCGATGATCATCTTGGCCAGCGTGATCGACGCCTCGGTGCCGTGGCCGACATAGGCGTGGTAGTAGGCGAGGTTCTTCGCCTGGGTGGCGATGGCGTCAGCGATCTTCTGGCGGCCATAGCCGACATTGACGCAATAGAGCCCGGCGAAGGCGTCGATGCTCTTCCTGCCATTGTTGTCCCAGACGGTGACGCCCTCGCCGCCGGCCATGATGCGGGTCGGCGATTCACCCCGCGCATGCGTGCCCATATGGGTCGAAGGATGGAAGAAATGGTCGCGATCCCAGGCGTTGAGTTCGTTGGACTGGTCGAGCATTTTTTGACTCCTTGAGAGATGGCCGGACGGACTATGCGACGTCCAGACAGAGGTACTTCAGATCGGTGAAAGCTTCGAGCCCGTGGCGCGAGCCTTCGCGGCCGATGCCGGATTGCTTGACGCCGCCGAAGGGGATCGGCGCTCCGGTGATCTTGACGCGGTTGATGGCGACCATGCCGTAGTCGAGCGCGCGGCCCATACGTTGCTGGCGGGCGCCGTTCTCGGTAACGACATAGGCGACGAGGCCATATTCTGTGGCGTTGGCACGGGCGATCACCTCGTCCTCACTGTCGAACGGCGTGACGGCGGCGACCGGCCCAAAGGTCTCCTCGCGCATGATCAGCGCTTCGTCGCTGACATCGGCCAGCAACGTCGGCTGGTAGAACAGCGGCCCGGCCTGATGCCGCTTGCCGCCGGTGAGGCAGCGCGCGCCACGAGCGATGGCATCGGCGACCTGTTCCTCGACCTTCGTCACGGCGCGCTCATGCATCAACGGTCCGATATCGATCTTGTCGCCAAGCCCATTGCCGGTCCGCAGCGCCTCGATACGCCTGGCGAAGGCGGCGCAGAAGCGATCGTAGATCGGGCGCTGGACATAGATGCGGTTGGCGGCAAGGCAGTCCTGGCCCGATGTGGCAAACTTGGCATCGATGGCGATGTTCACGGCCTTGTCGAGATCGGCGTCGGCAAAGACGATCAGCGGCGCATGGCCGCCAAGCTCCATCACCAGCCGCTTCATCGTCGGAGCACTCTGTGCCGCGATCAACCGGCCGATCTCCGTCGAGCCGGTAAAGCTCATGGCGCGGACGCGCGGGTCTTCGCACATGCGCCCGACGATCGTTGCCGCCTTGCCGGTGATGATGTTGAAGACACCTGCGGGCAGGCCGGCACGTTCGCCGAGTTCGGCCAGCGCAAGCGCCGACAGCGGTGTCTCGGATGAAGGATGCGCGACGATGGTGCAGCCGGCCGCGAGAGCGGCGGCCGCCTTGCGGGTCAGCATCGCCGCCGGAAAATTCCAGGGCGTGACGACGCCGACAACGCCGAGCGGCTCGCGCCTCACCATCATCTCGGCATTCGGCAGATGGCTGGTGACGCTCTCGGCGTTAGGGCGCTTTGCCTCTTCGGCATACCATTCGACGAAGGAGGCGGCGTAGTCGATTTCGCCAAGCGATTCCTGCAGCGGCTTGCCCTGTTCCAGTGTCATCAGCAGGGCCAGATCATCCTTGGCTGCAATGATCAGCTCGAACCATTTTCGCAGAATTTTGGACCGCTCCTGCGGCAGCAACGAACGCCAAGCCGGAAAGGCACGTGCGGCGGCGTCGATTGCTTTGGTCGTCTGCCCGGCATCGAGCGCCGCGACAAATGCGACAGTGGTGCCGGTCGCCGGATCGGTAACCTCGAAACTCTTCGCCGCTCCGCTTGCCGTCCAGTGACCGTCAACATAGGCGAGATCGCGCAGCAGCCGGCGGTCGGCGAGGAGATCAAGCGCTTCGTGGCGATGCGAGCGGGCGAAATGCGCGGACATGGTCGAGGCCTCCCGGTTCGGACTGATGCGGGAAGACTATCGGCCAGAAGCAGACAGAGAGGCTGTTTGCATGGCTTGAAGGAGAGAGAGTCTCTCTATTGTGTCGTTCCGGCAGATATTCTCTCCGGCTTCACGACGATGCGGGCAGCAGGTCGGCGATGGGGAGAACGATCTCTTCCTTCACCGTCTTGGTGACGATGTAGGTGAAGTAGCGGTCGATGCCGATCTCGCGCTCCAGCAAGCCGTCGACCAGCCGCTGATAGGCGTCGATGTCGCGCGCCATCACCTTCACCACATAGTCGACGCCGCCGCCAACCGACCAGCAGGCGACGATCTCGGGGATGTCGCGGATGACGCGTTCGAAGCGGTCGAAATCGGCCTGGCGATGGCTGGCCAGCGTCACCTCCATCAGCACCGTTGCGACCGGCGCCACGACGCGCATGGCGATCCTTGCGTGATAGCCCGAGACGATGCCGGCCTTCTCCAGCTTGCGCAACCGCATCCAGCACGGCGTCGGCGACAGCCCGACCTGTTCGGCCAGCGCCAGCTTGGTGATGCGCCCGTCGCGCTGGATGGCGTCGAGTATCCTGAGGTCGACCGCGTCGAGTTTCGATGTCATCGGCGTCCGCTTTTTGTCGGCATCACCATGACGGCGCATTATTTCGATTGTCAATTGCACTGATTTCGATCTCTATTAAGTCATGACATCATGGCAACCCGACCCTGCGCTCATCCGCCGGCCAGCCTATCAAACGCTGGCCGACCAGTTCGCCCGCGCCATTCATGACGGGCGGCTGGCCAAGGGCGCGCGGCTTCCAACGCATCGAAGGCTGGCAGACGATTTAAAACTGTCGGTGCAGACGGTCAGCCGCGCCTACGAAGAACTGATCCGGCGCGGCCTGATTTCGGGCGAGATCGGCCGTGGCAGCTTTGTCCAGACGCAGCGCCGCGACCCGGAGCCGCCCTATCTGCCGGAGCGCCTCGGCGAGGTCATCGATCTGTCAATCCTGAAGCCGGTCTGCGAGCCGATGCATTTGGAGCGGCTGAAGCAGGCGCTGGGCTGGCTGGCCGAAAACCTGCCATCCAGTTCGGCGTTGTCGTTCCGGCCCAACATGGTGTTCCCGCGTCACCGCGCGGTGGCTGTCGAATGGCTGAAACTGTGTGGGCTCGACACCTCCGCACAGAATATCAGCCTGACCAATGGCGCGACCGCCGGGATGACCGTGGCGCTGATGAGCGTTGCGCCGCCGGGATCGACTGTCGCCACCGAGGCCATCGGCCACCACACGCTGGTGCCGCTGGCGCGCTATCTCGGCTTCAACCTGGAAGGCCTGCCGATCGACGGCAATGGCTTGATCCCCGAGGCGCTGGACGAGGCCTGCCGGCTCACCGACATTCGCGCGGTATTCGTGCAGCCCTCGGTGATCAACCCGACGGCGACGCTGATGGACGCCAGACGGCGCGAAGAGATCGCCGCGGTCGCGCGCAAGCACGACATCGCCATCATCGAGAACGATGTGCTGGGTCCCTTGGTGGAGGACCGGCCGCCGCCTGTCGCGGCCTTTGCACCGGAGCGCACGCTCTACGTCACGTCCTTCACCAAGATCACCGTACCTGGCCTGCGCATCGGCTATCTCGCAGCGCCGGATCGCTACGTCGCGGCGGTGGCCAACCGGCATCTAGTGTCGAACTGGATGGCGACGCCGCTGGTGGCCGAGATCGCCACCAAATGGGTGACCGACGGCACCGCGATGGAACTCGTCCGCTGGCAGCGCACGGCCTTACGCCGCCGCCAGGATATCGCCGCCGAGGTGCTGGCCGGGGTCGACTACCGCGCCAGGCGCGACGGGCTGCATGTCTGGCTGCAGCTGCCACCCGACCGCGCCGAGGAGAGTTTTGTCGCCCAAGCCCGTTTGCAAGGCGTGGCAATAGCGCCCGGCACCTCTTTTCGCATTTCGGATACGCCTTGGCACCCGGCGGTGCGCATCTCGCTAGGCTCGACCACCGAGGGGGAACTGCGCGCCGGCTTAGGCGTTGTCACCAAGCTGCTGCTTGGCGATCCGGAGCATCTGCTGCTCGCTATCTGAGCGGAAATTGCCCTGAAATCATGCAGCGCCGGAAATATTGTCATGATTTTATTTTCCCAATTGACATGATTTGGCGCGTTCCCCATCGTTAAGGGCACAGGCTTCTCCAGCAGGGGAAATTCATTTGTCCACACCCATCATCAAGGTCGACGCCATTTCGAAGAGCTTCGGCTCGTTCAAGGTGCTGGACGGCCTGTCGATGCAGGTCATGCCCGGCGAGAAGCTGGCGCTGATCGGCCCGTCCGGCTCGGGCAAGACGACGATCCTGCGCATCCTGATGACGCTGGAGAAGATCGACGGCGGCCATATCCAGATCGATGGCGAGCAGCTCTACCACATGGAGCGCAACGGCCAGCTGCTGCCCGCCGACGAGCGGCACCTGACCAAGATGCGGCAGAAGATCGGCATGGTCTTCCAGCTGTTCAATCTGTTTCCGCACAAATGTGTCATGGATAACGTCACGCTGGCGCCGATGCTGACCAAGGGCACGCCTCGCGCCGCCGCTGAAAAGCGGGCCATGGAACTGCTCGACATGGTCGGCATGGCCGACAAGGCGAAGTCGATGCCGGCGCAGCTGTCCGGCGGCCAGAAGCAGCGCGTGGCGATTGCCCGTGCGCTGGCATTGTCGCCGAAGATCATGCTGTTCGACGAGGTGACGTCGGCCCTCGATCCGGAGCTGGTCGAGGAGGTGATGAATGTCATGCGCAAGCTCGCCGCAGAGACCGACATGACCATGCTGCTGGTCACCCACGAGATGGGCTTTGCCCACGACTTCGCCGACCGCGTGCTGTTCTTCGACCGCGGCAAGATCGTCGAAGAGGGCAAACCAGACGAGATTTTCCGCCATCCAAAGCAGGAGCGCACGCAAGGCTTCCTGAAGAAGATCATCGCGGCCGGACATCGTGTCTGACCGCTTTGCGGGGCGGAAGACCGCCCCAGACAAAACCAAGAAGACAACAAGGAGTTGGGAACAATGAAGAAACTTGGCATTCTGGCCGGCGTCGCCGGTCTCGCACTGACGGCGGTGCTCGCCGCGTCGAGCACCGGTTCGGCCGATGACGGCAAGCTCGAGCAATTGAAGGCACAGGGCTTTGCCCGCGTCGCCATCGCCAACGAGCCGCCCTATACTGCGGTCGCTGCCGACGGCAAGGTTTCGGGTGCGGCGCCCGACGTGGCGCGCGAGGTCTTCAAGCGCCTCGGTGTTGCCGACATCGTCGCTTCCATTTCGGAGTATGGCGCGATGATTCCCGGCCTGCAGGCCGGCCGCTTCGACGTCGTCACCGCCGGCCTGTTCATGAAGCCGGAGCGTTGCGCGGCGGTCGTCTATTCCGAGCCGGTGCTGTGCGACGCCGAGGCGATGCTGGTGAAGAAGGGCAATCCGAAGGGCTTCAAGAGCTACGAGGACGTCGCCAAGGACACGTCGGCCACCATCGGCGCGCCGGGCGGCGGCACCGAGGAGAAGCTGGCGCTCAACGCCGGCGTGCCGCGCGAGCGCGTCATCGTCGTGCCGGACGGCCAGAGCGGCCTGAAGATGCTGCAGGACGGTCGCATCGATGCCTATTCGCTTCCCGTCCTGTCGATCAACGACCTCGTCAAGAAAGCCAACGATCCGAACCTCGAAGTCATCGCCCCGGTGGTCGGAGCGCCGGTCTATTGCGACGGCGCCGCCTTCAAGAAAGGCGATGAGGCCCTGCGCGATGCCTTCGATGTCGAGCTCGCCAAGCTGAAGAAATCCGGCGAGTTCGCCAAGATCATCGAGCCCTACGGCTTCTCGGCCGCAGCCGCGATGTCGACCACGCGGGACAAGCTCTGCGCGGCGAAATAGCGCCGTTTTTGCCTTCTCCCTGTTCACGGGGAGAAGGTGGCCCGAAGGGCCGGATGAGGGGCGGCGCCAGGTTCTGAGAATTTAGCGCTGCCCCTCATCTGCCTGCCCGTCCTCCGCAGCAGCTGCGCTGCAGCTTCGGAGGGTGGACTGGCATCTTCTCTCCGTGAACGGGGAGAAGGAAGCTAACCGCCAACGTTGGAACCCGAATGACCCAGTGGTCCGGCTACCTCGGCCTGATATTGCAGGGAGCGCTTGTCACCATCGAGCTGACGCTGATGGGGTCGGTGCTCGCCCTGATCATGGCCTTCCTCGCCGGCATGGGCCGCGTGTCGCGCTTCTTTGCGCTGCGCTGGCTGGCCACCGCCTATATAGAATTCTTCCGCGGCACCTCGATCTTCGTGCAGCTGTTCTTTGCCTATTTCGTGTTGCCGTTGATCGGCCTCGAACTGACCCCGCTGCAGGCGGGTGTGCTGGCGCTGGGCCTCAATGTCGGCGCCTATGCGGCCGAGGTGGTACGCGGCGCCATCCAGTCGGTCGGCCGCGAACAATATGAAGCCTGCATCGCGCTCAACCTCGGCCGCTGGCAAGGTATGCGCCATGTCATCCTGCCGCAGGCGCTACTGGTCATGCTGCCGACCTTCGGCAACAATGCCATCGAACTGCTCAAGGCGACCTCCGTGGTGTCGCTGATCTCGCTCGCCGATCTCACCTTTCAGGCGCAGGTCGTGCGCTCGCAGACCGGCAACACGCTGGCGCCGTTCACCACCATCCTGATCATCTATTTCGCCCTGGCGCTGATCATCTCCTGGGGCGTGCGTTCTCTGGAACGCCGCATGGCGCGCGGCCTCGACGGGGTGCGCGTCTGATGGCCAATGCCCTTCTGATAAATTGGGCCTCCTGATGGATTGGGATTGGAACTTCGTCTGGGAGATCCTGCCGACGCTGATCCAGGGCGTGAAGATCACCATCCTGGCAACGCTGCTCGGCTCCGTGCTGGCCGCTATCGTGGGTCTGGGCATCGCGCTGGCGCGACGCTCGCCCAACAAGGTCCTGTCGCGCACCGTCGGCTGGGCGGCCGAATTCATCCGCGGCACGCCACTTCTGGTGCAACTTTATTTCATCTTCTATGTCCTGCCGGATTTCGGCATCCTGTTGCCGCCGCTGGTCGCCGGCGTCATCGGGCTCGGCCTGCACTACGGCACCTACACGGCGGAAGTCTATCGCGCCGGCATCGACAACGTGCCGCGCGGCCAGTGGGAGGCGGCCAAGGCCTGCAATCTGAGCGCCACGCAGACCTGGACCAACATCATCATTCCGCAAGCGATCCCACCGATGATCCCGGCTTTGGCCAATTATTTCATCGCCATGTTCAAGGAGACGCCGCTCCTATCGGCGATCACCGTGCTGGAGCTGATGAACCAGGCCAAGAGCGTCGCCAACACCTACTACCGCTACATTGAGCCGATCACGCTGGTCGGCGCTTTCTTCCTCGTTATCAGCCTCTTCTCGGTCGTGCTGCTGCGCTGGCTGGAACATCGCTACGGCAAGATCGAAAGGTAATTCTCAAGATGAAACCGCTGCCCGAGATCAGGCTGATGCCGACAAGGCCGGCGCTCGACGCGCGTCCGCTGGAAAAGCGCGTCGGCCTGATCATCCTTGCCACCGACCACACCAGCGAGCCGGACTTTCGCCGCATGGTGGCGAGCGAGCGGGTCGGCGTCTATGTCGCGCGCATTCCCTACAAGAATCCAACCACGCCCGAGAATCTCCGCAAGATGCAGCCCGAGCTGGCGGCGGGTGCTGCCCTCATCCTGCCCGATGAGCCGCTCGACGCGATCTGCTACTCCTGCACCTCGGCCTCGGTGGTGATTGGCGACGCTGAAATCGAGGCCGCGATCCAGTCTGCCAAGCCGGGTGTTCCCGTCGTCACGCCGCCGATGGCCGGCGTGCGCGGGCTGCAGGCGCTGGGCGCGAAAAAGATCAGCATCCTCACCCCCTACACCGTCGAAACCTCCAGGCCGATGGCAGCTTACTTCGCCGAGCGCGGCTTCGAGATCGTCAGCTTCACCTGTCTCGGCTTCGAGGACGATCGCGAGATGGCGCGCATTGCGCCGGCAGCGATTGTCGATCTCGCACGAGAGGCGACACACGCTGAGGCCGATGCACTGTTCGTGTCCTGCACCGCATTGCGCGGAGCGCTCGCGGTTCCCGGCATGGAACAGGCGATCGACCGCCCGGTCGTCACCAGCAATCAGGCCAGCGCCTGGAATTGTTTGCGGTTGTGTGGCGACGGGACGTCGCATCCCGAATTTGGCCGTCTGATGACGCTGCCTTTGCCGCGCGATTGACGATCATGACGACAGTCACCCTTAACGATATTCGTGCCGCCCGGGAGCGAATTGCCGGCAAAATCGAACGCACGCCGACAGGGTTATCTCACAGCCTTTCCGAACGACTGGGCATCCCCGTCCACCTCAAGCTTGAACACCGCCAGACCACCGGCAGCTTCAAGCTGCGCGGCGCCTCGAATGCCGTTGCTTCGCTGAGCGCCGAGGAGAAGGCGCGCGGCGTGGTCGCGGCGTCGACCGGCAATCATGGCCGTGCGCTGGCCCATGCTGCGAAGCTCGAAGGCATGCGTGCGGTGATCTGCATGTCGCGACTGGTGCCGGGCAACAAGCTCGACGAAATCCGTCGGCTTGGCGCGGATGTCCGCATGATCGGCAACAGTCAGGACGAGGCGCAGCAGGAGGTCGAACGGCTGGTGGCGCAGGAGGGACTGGTGATGCTGCCGCCCTTCGACCACCCGGCCATCATCGCCGGGCAAGGCACGCTCGGACTGGAGATGATCGAGCAGGTCCCGGATGCCGCTCTCGTCCTGGTGCAACTCTCCGGTGGTGGACTCGCCTCGGGCATCGCCGCCGCCGTCAAGGGCGTCAGCCCCGGGACAAAAATCATCGGCGTTTCGATGGCGCGTGGTGCTGCGATGAAGGCGAGCCTGGATGCCGGTCGCCCGGTCGAGGTGGAAGAACTGCCGACGCTGGCGGATTCGCTCGGCGGCGGCATCGGTCTCGGCAACCGGCTGACCTTCGCCATGTGCCGCGATCTGCTCGACGACGTCATCCTGCTCAGCGAGGACGAGATCGCCGCCGGCATCCGCCATGCCTATGAACAGGAGCGCGAGATCGTCGAAGGCGCCGGAGCGGTCGGCATCGCTGCGCTACTCGCCGGCAAGGTCAGGGCGACCGGGCCGGTGGTCGTTCTTCTCTCGGGCCGCAATATCGACATGAACACGCATCGCAAGATCGTCTGCGGTGACGCAATCGCGGAGCGCGCGGCATGAAAACTCTCCCACGCCGAATTCCCGCCCACCCCCCTCTGTCCTGCCGGACATCTCCCCCGCAAGGGGGGAGATCGGCAGCTTCGATGCGGTCGCTATTCTTGCTGCGCTGGAGATTGGAGAAGGCAGGAGTGCAGTCCAATCTCCCCCCTTGCGGGGGAGATGGCCGGCAGGCCAGAGGGGGGTGTGACGGAACACTATCCTTCGTGGTGCGCGCTAGTACGGAGCGCGACACATGAGTCCGATGACCATCCTCACCGAGAAGGAACTGCGCACAATCGTGCCGCTCGATCTCGACGCGGTCGCCTGCGTCGAAAACGCTTTCCGCGCGCTCGCCACATTGCCGGTGGCGATGCCGCCGATTCTGCGGTTGGACATTCACGAGCAGCGCGGCGAGGTGGATGTGAAGTCCGCCTATGTGCCAGGAATAGACGGTTTCGCCGTTAAGATAAGCTCCGGCTTCTTCGACAATCCGAAGCTCGGTCTGCCCAGCGGGGGCGGCATGATGGTGTTGCTCTCGGCAAGAACCGGTGTGGTCGAGGCGCTGCTGCTCGACAATGGCTATCTCACAGATGTCCGCACCGCTGCTGCCGGCGCCGTCGCGGCGAAGCATCTGTCGCGGCCGGATTCGTCCGTCGCCGCAATCTTCGGCGCCGGCGTGCAAGCCGGGCTGCAACTCGAAGCACTCATGTTGGTGCGGCCGATCGCCGAGGCACGTATCTGGGCGCGCGATGCGGTCAAGGCGGAGACGGCCGCAGGCGCGCTGCGCGAAAAGCTCGGCATTCTCGTGCGCGCCGAGCCGGATGCAGCCAAAGCAACCATCGGCGCCGACATCATCGTCACCACCACGCCGTCGACCGAGCCGCTGATCAAGGCCGGCTTTGTCGTTGCCGGGCAGCACATCACCGCCATGGGCTCGGATGCCGAACACAAGAACGAGATCGCGCCGGCGATCCTGCGCATGGCCGATCTCTATGTCGCCGACAGCGCCAAGCAGACACGGCGTCTGGGAGAACTGCATCACGCCATCGCATCGGGCGTGATGGGAGCCGATGCCGCGGTCACCGAACTCGGCCAGATCATCGCCGGCGAACGGCACGGAAGGCGCTCACCCAGCGACATCACCATCGCCGACCTCACCGGCACCGGCGTGCAGGATACGGCGATCGCCACGCTCGCTCGCAACCGGGCGCGGGCGGCCAATGCCGGAACCATTTTTGAAAGCTGATGCTGGCCAAAGCGTGATCCGGAAGTGGAACCCGGTTTTTCCCAGAGATCACGTTCAAACAAGAACGACGAGCCTGTTTCCAACAAAGTTGAAACAGGCTCCAGGCCCAACAAACGAGGACCAAGAACAATGCAGCCGAACCTAAAATTCTCGCGTGGCGAATTTGCGGATCGCCTCGCCAAGACGCGAAAAGCCATGGAGGGGAAAGGCGTCGATCTGCTTGTTATCAGCGACCCATCCAACATGGCCTGGCTGACCGGCTATGATGGCTGGTCGTTCTATGTGCATCAGGCGGTGATCGTGCCACCATCGGGCGAGCCGGTCTGGTACGGTCGCGGCCAGGATGCCAATGGCGCCAAGCGCACCGCCTATCTCGCGCATGACAACATCGTCGGCTATGCCGACCACTACGTGCAGTCGACCGAGCGCCACCCGATGGATTTTTTGGCAAGCGTGCTTAGTGATCGCGGCTGGGGCAAGCTGACCGTCGGCGTCGAGATGGACAATTACTGGTTCTCGGCTGCCGCCTTCGCCGCGTTGCAGAAGCACCTGCCCAACGCCCGCTTCGTCGACGCGACAGCGCTGGTCAATTGGCAGCGCGCGGTGAAGAGCCCGACTGAAATCGACTATATGCGCAAGGCGGCTCGGATCGTCGAAGCCATGCACCAGCGCATCGTCGACAAGATCGAAGTAGGCATGCGCAAATGCGATCTGGTCGCCGAGATCTACGATGCCGGCACGCGCGGTGTCGATGGCGTCGGCGGCGACTATCCGGCGATCGTGCCGCTGCTGCCGTCGGGCGCCGACGCCTCGGCGCCGCATCTCACCTGGGACGACCAGCCGATGAAGTCGGGCGAGGGCACCTTCTTCGAGATCGCCGGCTGCTACAACCGCTACCATTGCCCGCTGTCGCGCACCGTCTTTCTCGGCAAGCCGACACAGGAATTCCTCGATGCCGAGAAGGCGACACTGGAAGGCATGGAGGCGGGGCTGGCGGCGGCAAAGCCCGGCAATGCCTGTGAGGACATCGCCAACGCCTTTTTCGCCGTGTTGAAGAAATATGGCATCGTCAAGGACAACCGCACCGGCTATTCCATCGGTCTCTCGTATCCGCCGGATTGGGGCGAACGCACCATGAGCCTGCGCCCCGGCGACCGCACCGAACTCAAGCCTGGCATGACCTTCCATTTCATGACCGGTCTCTGGCTGGAGACCATGGGACTGGAAATCACCGAATCCATCCTGATCACCGAAACCGGTGTAGAGTGCCTCGCCAATGTACCGCGCAAACTGGTGGTGAAGAATTGAGCCCGATGCCTAGCCTCCGCCCTTCCCCGATCGCCCCGACCGTCGATTTCGACAAGGACGGCGTGCAACATGGTTTCCTGCGCCTGCCCTACAGCCGCGACGACTCGGCCTGGGGTTCGGTGATGATCCCGATCTGCGTCATCCGCAACGGCAAGGGGCCGGCCGCGCTGCTCACCGGCGGCAACCATGGCGACGAGTATGAGGGGCCGCTGGCGCTCTACGATCTCGCCCGCACGCTCGATCCCAAACAGGTCAGCGGCACGGTGATCATCGTGCCGGCGATGAACTATCCGGCCTTTCGCGCCGGCACCCGGACGTCGCCGATCGACAAGGGCAACATGAACCGCTGCTTTCCCGGCCGTCCCGACGGCACGGTGACCGAGAAGATCGCCGACTACTTTCAACGCGAACTGCTGCCGCGCGCCGACCTCGTCTTCGATTTCCACTCCGGCGGCAGGACGCTGGATTTCGTGCCCTTCTGTGCCGCCCACACGGTGCCCGACAAGGCGCTGGAGCAGAAAGCCTTAGACGCGGTCGCCGCGTTCTCGGCCCCGTTCTCGATGCGCATGATCGAGATTGACTCCGTCGGCATGTATGACACGGCGGCCGAGGAATTGGGCAAGGTCTTCGTCAGCACCGAGCTTGGCGGCGGCGGCACCTCGCGTGCCCAGACCGTGCGGATCGCGCGGCGCGGCATCAACAATGTGCTGCGCCATGCCGGTATCCTTGATGGTGCGGTCGAGAAGGGCAGAACTCAGTGGCTCGACATGCCGTCAGGCGATTGTTTCTCCTTCGCCGAGGACGACGGCATGATCGAGACCATGGTCGATCTCGGCGAGCCTGTGAAAGAAGGCGCGGTGCTGGCGCGCATCCATTCCACCGGCCGCACTGGCATCGCCCCGCAGGAGATCAAGGCAAAAATGTCCGGCATGCTGGCTGCGCGGCATTTCCCCGGCCTGGTCAAAGCCGGTGACTGCGCGGCCGTCCTGGCCGTTTTGGTTTCATCGTGATTTCGCATAGAACGCCGCGCGAATATCACTCGGTCTGGATCCAGACCGACTTGGTCTCCAGATACTCGTGCAGATGCTCGATGCCGCCCTCGCGGCCATAACCCGACATCTTCATGCCGCCGAACGGCACCGCCGGGTCGATGGCATGGTACATGTTGACCCAGACCGAGCCGGCCTTGACCCGGCGCGCAAGCTTGTGGGCGGTGCCCAGATGCGTGGTGAAGATGCCGGCGGCCAGGCCATAGGGCGTCGCATTGGCGCGCGCCACCGCTTCGTCGAGCGTGTCGAAGGGCATCGCCGAAATCACCGGGCCGAAAATCTCCTCGCGCGCGATGGTCATCTGGTCCGACACGGCGCCGAAGACCG
Organism: Mesorhizobium sp. C395A; assembly: GCF_030323205.1. Taxonomy (NCBI): domain Bacteria; kingdom Pseudomonadati; phylum Pseudomonadota; class Alphaproteobacteria; order Hyphomicrobiales; family Phyllobacteriaceae; genus Mesorhizobium; species Mesorhizobium sp. C395A. The sequence goes on from NZ_CP100473.1 coordinate 100,528, forward strand.
TCGGCGCAATGAAGTTGCCGCCATCGTAGAGCTCGCCGGTCAGCCGCGAGCCACCGGCGACCAGTTCGGCGCCTTCGTCGCTGCCGGCCCTGATATAGCCCTCCACCTTGCCTGCCTGCCTGGCATTGATGAGCGGTCCGATTTCCGTCTCTGCCTCGATGCCATGGCCGATCCGCAGTCTGCCGGCGAAATCGGCGAGCCGGCGGACGAACTCGTCATGGATTTCGCGCGCCACGAACAGCCGCGAGCCGGCAATGCAGATCTGGCCCGAATGCACGAACACCGCCATCGCCGCGATCGGAACAGCCTTGTCGATGTCGGCGTCGCGGCAGACGATGATCGGCGACTTGCCGCCGAGCTCCAGCGAAACGCGCTTGAGGTTAGCCACGGCTGCCCGCGCGATGGCCTGGCCGGTCAGCGTCGATCCGGTGAAAACGATCTTGTTGACGTCTGGATGTTCGGCGAGCCGCGCACCGGCTTCGGCCCCGGTGCCGGTGACGACGTTGACGACGCCGTCGGGCACGCCGGCTTCCTGCATCAGTTGCGCGATCAGCAGCGGCGTCAGCGACGCATCCTCGGACGGTTTCAGCACGATGGTGCAGCCTGTCGCCAGCGCCGGCGCGATCTTCCAGATCGAGGCGGCGGTCGGCGCGTTCCAGGGAATGATCGCACCAACGACGCCCACCGGCTCGCGCCGGGTGAAGGTGACGATCTCGCCGGGAATCGAATTGTCGATAGCCTCGCCATGCAGCGCCGTCGCCATGCCGGCATAGAAGCGCAGCATGCCGATGACGCGGCGCCGGTTGGCGAGCGTGCGCGTGACCGGCAGCCCCATGTCCAGCGTGTCGGAAACGCTGAGCTCTTCCCAATGCGTCTCGAACAGATCGGCGATCCTGAGCAGCACGCACTGCCGCTCGTAGGGTGAGAATTTGGACCATGGGCCTTCGAAGGCCGCGCGCGCGGCGGCCACCGCCACGTCGATATCGGCAGCCCCGCCCCGCGGCACTGTCGCCAGCACCTCGCCTGTTGCCGGATTGAGTGCCTGCATGCCCTGGCCGGACTGCGCCGCGACCCACTTGCCGCCAATGAACATCGGTCGGAATTCGCCATGGTACAACGCCGTGGCCTTCGCCTTCGGGTCGAAGTTCAGCGTCATCTTTTCCTCCTCGCAATTCCGTGGCGACTATTACTCCCGCCGCCGGCCTCAAACAAGGAAAGCTAAAGGGCGCTCAGATAATCAGGTTGTGCGGACTTCCCGATCACGCCAGCCGCTAGAGCGTGATCCAGAAAAGTGGGAAACGGTTTTCGGAAAAGATCATGCTTCGACAAACGGCATCTAGAAAATCATCCGGCATCTAGAAAAATCGCGAGTTGTCGGAGCGCGTCGCTGAAAGCTCAACGAGGCAAGCCGATCATTGCCCACGGCGACCGCGATGCCGGCATTGCAGACGAGAGCGCAATCAGGCAGTCGCCAGCCGCCACCCAGCGCTCACCCGTGGCCGGATCGATCGTGGCCGTTCCAGCCGGCTTCACCGTGACAGAGGTTTCGCGCGCCGCTTCGCTGCAATCGCTGTTGGATGACTGCACGCGGAAGCAAGATCGGTCGAGCGGCCTCGCGACTTGCAAACATTGACAGATTGAGCCGCAACCGACGGTGCCTGGCATCGATCGAGCACGCCGGTCCGTCACTCCGGAAGGCCGGCCTTTCGGAAGCCATCGACGAAATGGTCGAGCGTGGCCGTGTCGCGGAACGGCTCCGTCTCGACCCAGTGGCGGGTGGTGAAATGTGGGTTCGCGACAAGGAAAAGGTCGACCTCGGCGCGCGCCTCATCGATCCGGCCGAGTTGCGCAAGGCTTGCCGCAAGGAAACGGCGCGAGCTTGTCCGATACGTCTCGTCCCGGCGCGTCGTCTCGACCGCGGCTTCATAGTCGCGCGCCGCATATTGCGCCTGGCCGAGCGTCAGGTAGTACCAGCTTGCCGGAAACGGGTTCAGCCGGAACGCCTTGCCGATATAGTCGAGGCCGTCCTCGACGCGCCCGGCCAGGACCGCGATGTCGGACAATGTCGCCCAGGCATCGGCCTCGTTCGGGTCGAGTTCGAACGCCTTGGCAAATCCCACATCCGCTTCGTCGAATCTGCGCTCATAGGCAAGCAGGTTGGCAAGCACCCAGTGGCAGCCGGCATCGTTGGGATCGATCGCCACAGCCTTGCGCGCCAGTTCCAGGGCAAGGCCGCGGGCAGGCTCAATGGGCTCTCCCCAATGCACCCATCCCATCCAGTGGTTCATGGCAAGCCAGCGATAGGCTTCGGCATAGTCCGGATCGAGCGCAAGCGCGCGCGTCAGCAACAGATGCGCTTCGCGCGCCGTCTCCGGCGAGACGTCGATCAGGTTGCGGGCCCGCACGCACAGATCGTAGGCCTCGAGATTTCGGGGCCGATTGCGCGGCAGCGGCGCGCGCAGCCGGCCAAGCAGCGCCTCGACGATCTTGGCCGTCACCTCGTCCTGAACGGCAAAGATATCTTCCAGGCCGCGATCGAAGCGGTCTGCCCATAAATGCTCGCCGCTCAGCGCGTCGACCAGCTGGGCGTTGATGCGCACGCGCCCGGCGGCGCGTCTGGCGCTGCCCTCCAACAGATAGCGCACGCCAAGTTCCCTGGCGACCTCGCGCACATCCACCGCCTTGCCCTTGTAGGCAAAGGTCGAGTTGCGCGCGATGACGAACAGGCCGCCGATCCTCGACAGGTCGGTGATCAGGTCTTCGCTCAACCCGTCGGCAAAGGCTTCCTGCTCGGGGTCGTTGCTGAAATTGGCAAAGGGCAGCACGGCTATCGACGGTTTGGCGGGCAGCGGCAAAGCCTGTCGCTTCTCGTCGCCGAGCTGTTCGATGGCGCCGGCGAAGCGATAGCCGACGCGCGGAACGGTCGATATCCATTCTCCGCCGTTCGTGGCCGGACCCAGCAGCTTGCGCAATTGCGCAATCTGGACGGTGAGGTTGCCTTCCTCAACGGCGGTGCCTGGCCATGCCGCATCCATCAACTCGGCCTTGGCCACGATCTCGCCGGGCCGGGCGACGAGCGCCGCCAGCAGCTGCAGTCCGCGGTGGCCGGCGGCGACGGGAACTTGGTCCCGAAGGAGCGTTCCCGCACCCGGATCGAGCACGAACGGACCAAAGGCAAAGCGCGATCCCTGCATAACGCGCATCTATAGAGCAATTCCAGGAAAGGTGTGAAGGCGGTTTTCCCACGGGAAAGCGCAGAGCGCTTCACGGACGTATGGCGTCAAAACAAAGAGTTGAGCACCTCGTCGTTTCGATGAATCGGCGAGGTGCTCTAACTGCTTTGGAACTTTTGAGAACTATTTGGCCGCGCTTAATTACGGCGCCGTCCGCATGCGGCAGAATTCAACCTCTTTCAAGCCGAGGGCTGTCGCTCCTCAAACCGAATGGAGGTTGCCATGAACGATACCCTTGCTTCTGCTCGTGCAGCCTTGCCGGAAAAGGCGGTGTCATCGGGCCGGCGTCCGACGGGCCCGCGGGGCATGATCGCGGCCTGGCGCGAGCGGATACGCTTTCGCTGGGACCTCAAGCAGATGGCGGAGGCCAATCCGCACCTGATCGACGATATCGGTCTTACCAGACGGCAGGTCGAGGCCGAAATCGTCAAACGCTTCTGGCAAGTGTGAGCTGATGTCGCGGATAAGACCCGCCCGCCTGTTTGGGCGTACCGCGGGGTTTTGCCGGCATTTGCACTTGCCGGAACGTGCCGATCCTGCTTCGAAGTCGGCATGAGCGCCGAAGACGCGACGTCACCGCCGGAGAACCGCATCGCATGGGCCGCGATGGCCGGCATCATCGCGACAGTTACGGTGTTCGCCATAGCACAGGGGCTGACGTATCCGCTGCTCAGCTTCATCCTGGAACGGCAAGGGACGACACCGGGCCTTATCGGCCTCTCGGCCGCGATGACGCCTCTGGGTTTCATTGTATCATCGCTCTTCACGCCGGCGCTGGTCCGGCGGGTGGGTGCGGCCCGCCTTGCGGTTGTGTGTTCGATCCTGGCAGCAACCGTCCTGATCGCGATTGCCTGGACGCAGGATGTATGGGCCTGGATGCCGTTGCGCCTCCTGCTCGGCTTCTTTGCCAATCCGCTTTACGTGATCAGCGAAACCTGGCTGGTCTCGATCACACCCGCCGCACGCCGAGGCCGCATCATGGGCCTTTATTCGTCGATCGTTTCGGCCGGCTTCGGCCTCGGCCCGCTGTCGCTAGGCTTGGTCGGCACGCAAGGATGGCCGCCCTTCATCATCGGCAGCGCGGCTTTCCTGGTCTGCGGCCTGATCGTGCTTGCCGTCGCGCCGCGCCTGCCCGACATGCCGCGTGAGGGCGAAGCGGTGTCGGTCGGCGGCTTCTTCGCGCTGGCGCCGCTGCTCTTGTTCGCAGTCTTCACGGCTGCCGCCTTCGAGCAAGTCCTGCTTTCGCTGTTCGCGGTCTATGGTGCCGCGCTCGGCAGCACTGAGCAGCGCATCGCTTCGCTCATCACCTGTTTCATCGCCGGCAATGCCGTGCTGCAGGTCGTGCTTGGGCGCGCCGCCGAACGGTTTGGCTCGAAGCCGATGATGCTGTTCTGTGTCCTGGCTTGCCTGGCCGGTTGCCTGCTGTTGCCATTGCTCTTCGCTACATGGCTTATCTGGCCGCTCTTCTTCGTTTGGGGCGGTGTCTCGTTCGGGATCTACACGCTGTCACTGATCCAGCTCGGCGAGCGTTTCACCGGTCAAGCCTTGATCGCCGGCAATGCCGCCTTTGCGTTCGTATGGGGCACAGGCGGCATCGTCGGCTCCCCGGTGGCCGGGCTGGCGATGCAACTGACCGGACATCAGGGACTGCCATCGTCGCTTGGCATCCTGTGCTGCGTGCTGGTGGTGTTTCTGCTGACGGAACTACGGCGGGTTGACCGCGTTCAGGCGTGAGGCGTGCCTGCCATTGCTGCCTTCGGGCCGATGCTGCCCTTGTCGACAAGAGCGAGAAAGGCCGAACTCGCCTGGTCGCCGTCCTGGGTTTCTCGAAGCGTCCGATCCGCCTCGATGAACGCCACGGCCGCCAGGCGGGTGTCGGGGTCTGCAGCATTACGCCCGCCGCCTTCGGATCGTGCCACCATTAGGATATCCCAGCTCGTCGCGTTCGCTCTCGCTCGCGCCGACGCCGGCCCAGCGTTTCCGGACCAGCAATGTCTTCAGCTGCCATGTCTTCAAACCTCAATGTCAGGCGAAAACGCGGCCGCCGTAGAACTCGGCGGCCGCCAATGGCGACGCTATATTCGCCCGAGAACAACCAGAATGATCACGATGATCAGCACCAGCCCGAGGCCACCGCCGCCATAGTAACCAGTGCCGTAGAAGGGGCCGCCGCCGAGGCCGCTGAAGCCGCCGAGCAACGCGATGATCAGGATGATAATAAGAATCGTACCCAGGCCCATATGCCGTCTCCTTCGCTGCCGCGCCGTTCACGGCGCGGCTCGAAGAACTAAACTCCCAGCAAGCCTTCCTGTTCCCCGGCGATTTTCATCCGACGGCTAAGGAACGAAAGTCATCATCACGGCGTTTGCTGAGGTTCAGGCGCAAACTGAGCGTGCATCGCGCGCTGGGCGGCGCGTAGAATTCAGAATTTAGGGGGGATCGCCCTCAAGGCGACCGGCGGCTCGTCCACCTGAACGCGCCGGCAGGCGTGACGCCGGGCTTGCGCTGGAAGGCGAGCTGAAACGTGTCGACATCTGAAGCCGAATTGGTCGACGACGAGTTTTGGCCCCGCACCATTTCCAGTCGAGCTGAACCGGCAGCAGCTCACGTCGCCTTGCCGGCCAGCGCGCCTATGTCTTCCTCGGCAATATCGTCGAACGATGCGTAGTTCATGTTGTAGAGCCTGGCATAGAGGCCCTTGGCCGCCATCAGCTGCTCGTGGTTGCCGCTTTCGACGATCTCGCCGTTCTGTAAGACGATGATGCGATCGGCGCCGCGTATGGTCGCCAGCCGGTGCGCGATGACCAGCCCGGTGCGGCCTTCCAGCAGCGTGACCAGCGCTTTCTGGATCAGCATCTCGGTGTAGGAATCGATGCTCGCCGTGGCCTCGTCGAGCACCAGGATTTTTGCGTCGGCGACCAGCGCCCGGGCGAAACTGATCAGCTGGCGCTGGCCGAGGGACAGATTGCCGCCGCGCTGTTCGAGCTCGGTGTCGTAGCCATCGGGCAAATGCTCGATGAAGTCGTGCGCGCCGACGGCCTGCGCGGCGCGCACAACCTCTTCGCGGGTAGCCGATGTCTTGTGGTAGCGGATGTTCTCCAGCACCGTGCCGGAAAACAGGAATGGCTCCTGCAGCACCATCGCCACCTGGTCGCCGAGCGAATCCTGCGTCACATCGCGCACATCGTGGCCGCCGACCCGCACCTCGCCCGACCAGACATCATAGAAGCGGTGCACCAGCGCCATGCAGCTCGACTTGCCCGAACCGGTCGGACCGACAAGCGCAACCGTCTCGCCGGGATTGACGCGGAAGGACATGTTTTTCAGCACCGGCTGGTTCTGCCGGTAGCCGAAAGTGACGTTCCTGAACTCGACCGAACCGTCCATGTCGCGCGTCAGCGCCACCGCGCCTTGTTTGTCGCTGACGTCGACCGGCACGTCCAGCACTTCGGAGATGCGTTGGCCCGACGCCATTGCGCGCTGCATGACACTGTACTGCATGGTGAGCGAGCGGATTGGGTCGAAGAAGCGCTGGATATAGAACAGGAACGCCACCATGACGCCGATGTCGAGGCTGTGCGACAGCACCATCGAACCGCCGACGACGATCACGGTTGCCATCGCAATGCCGGTCAGCGTGTCGACGATCGGCACCATCACCTGCGCATATTTGGCCGAGGTCAGGTGAGCCCTGAGATTGGCCAGCACCTTCTCGTCATAGAGGTCGAAATTGACGTGCTGGCGTTCGAGACTCTGCACCGTGCGCACGCCATGGATGCCTTCCGCCAGCGCCCCATTGGCAATCGAGTTGGTCTCGTGCGCGGCCATGAAAGCGACCTTGGCGCGCGGCAACCAGAACAGGCGCACGACGAACAGCACCGGCATGGTCGACAGCGTCAACAGGCCGAGACGAAAATCGAGCCACAAAAGCACGCTGACGATGCCGAACAGAAGCACGATGTCGCCCACCGACATGACCGACGTCTCAAGGAATTCCTGCATCGAATTGACGTCGCCCTGCAGGCGCGACATCAGCCGGCCCACCTCGGTCTTGTCCATGAAGCTCAGCGAGACGCGCTGCAGATGGCTGAACATGGCGCGGCGCAAGTCCGACAGCACATTCTCGGCCACCTTGCCGACGACACTTTCCTGGACATAGCTGGCGCCATAGTTGATCAGGATGATCAGAGCGAAGGCGCCGATCGCCCAGTTCATCACCGAGCGGTCGGCCTTGCCAGCGGCCATGCCGTGGTCGATGGCGTAACGGATGACCAGCGGGATCGCCAATTGCGTCAGCGTGAACACCAGCACAGCGGCAACCGAGATGAAGATCCGGCCCTGATACGGTTTCACGAAGCTCCAGATGCGGCGCACGATACGCGGATCGTAGACCTTGCCGAAGACCTCTTCCTCGTCGCGGTGCGAACCGACGACGGCCCTGGTGGGCCGCCGGCTGGTGTCTTCCTTCTGGTCGTCGTTTTGTGTCGACATTATGCGGCTCCCACCGCCACCGGCAAATCGTCGTCCGGCCGCAGCTGCAGGTCGTAAAGCGCGCGGTAGCGTCCACCCAGCGCCAGCAATTCCTGGTGCGTGCCGCGCTCGGCGATCCGGCCATTCTCGACGAACAGGATCTGGTCGGCATGCATCAGCGAGCTCAGCCGGTGCGAGATGATCAGCGTCACGCGGTCCTTGGCGAAGCGCTTCATCGCGGTACGGATTCGCTGCTCGGTGCCGGCGTCGACAGCCGCGGTGGAATCGTCGAAGACCAGCACCGAAGGCCGCAGCATCAGGGTGCGGGCGATGGTCAGGCGCTGCCGCTGGCCGCCGGAAAGCGATGACCCGCGCTCGCCCACGACCGTGGTGTAGCCGGCCGGAAGCCCGATGATGTAATTGTGCAGCTGGGCGTATTCAGCCGCCTGCCCGATGCGGGTCTCGCGCGCCCACGGATTGCCATAGGCGATGTTGTTTTCGATCGAGGTGGTGAACAGGAAGGCGTCCTGCTGCACGACGCCGACCGCCTTGCGCAGCGATTGCAGCGTGACCTCGCGGATATCTTGCCCGTCAATCGTGATCGCGCCCGACGTCACGTCGTAGAAGCGCGGGATCAGATGCGCGATGGTCGACTTGCCGCTGCCCGGCGGGCCGACAATGCCGACGGTCTCGCCGGACCTGGCCTCGAAGGAAATGCCCGACAGCGCCGGCCGGCCGCCGGCGCCCGCGTAGCGGAAGCCGACATTGTCGAAGCGCAGCACGCCTTCGCTGACCACGAGATCCTTGGCATCAGGCGCATCCTGAATGTCGAGTTCGGCGTCGAGCAGCTCGAACAGCCTTGTGCCGCAGGTCGAGGCGCGGGCGAACGAGTTGACCATCAGCCCGAGCTGGCGCACCGGCATCTGCAGGATGGTCATGAAGGTGAGGAATTGGGCCAGCGTGCCGACGCTGATCTGGCCCGCGATCACCTTCTGGCCACCGAACCACAGCACCAGGCCCATGGCAGCCAGGAAGGAAAAATTCATGGCGCTGGTGTTGGAGACGCGGATGTCGACGCGCTGGTCGGCAAGCTCCAGCGCCGACTTCTTGGCGCGGTCGAATTTTTCCAGCTCATGCCGCTGCGCCGCAAAGGCGCGCACGACGCGGATTCCGCCGAGGTTCTCGTCCATCACCCGGCTCAGCACTGACAGCCGCTCCTGCAGCGTCAGCCAGGTGCTGCGCAGCCTGAGCTGTGTGACCGAGGAGCGCCAGGCGACGAACGGCACGAAACTCAGACTGAGCAGCCCGAGCTCGAGATCGGTGCTGATCAGGAGATAGGAGCCGACGCCGATCAGCACGCCGAGCAGCACCACGCGCAATATGCCGGTGGAAAAGAACATGCGCACGCCGTCGAGGTCGAGCAGGCCAAGCGTAATCAGGTCGCCGGTATGCACCCGGTCATGGAAGGAAAAGCTCAGCCGCTGGATCTTTTCGTAGAAAGCCAGGCGCAGCTCATAGCCGGTGCGGTGGCCAACGGCCTCGCCATAATAATTCTGCGCCATGGTGAAGAGGCCGCGCAGGATGCTGACGACGAGCAAGGTGATCGCCGTCGTCCACAGCGCCTGCTCAGCCGCCGCGCCGCCGCCTCCAGCCATCACGCCTTGCGCCTGGTCGATGGCGTGGCCCAGCAGGCGCGGGATGAACAGCTGCAGCGTCGCGGCGATAAAGGTCGAGGCGATGGTGATCGCAACCTGCCAGGGATGGCGCAGCGTCATGCGCACGATGCGCAGCAGCGTGCTGAGGCCCTTGCCCCAAGACGCCTCCGCCACATGGGCAAACGATTTGCCGCGCTTCGCCGCGCCGCTGGTTGCGTCCATTGCCAAGGAAATATCCAATCCGGTCCGGACATTAGCCCAGACGAATGAAGAAGACTCAGTTTCAGATGCCGCGATCGTACGCCTCCATTTTGACCGTTCAAGGGCCAATGGCGGTATCGCACTGTGCCTGAAATGAAAGTGAATACTCGGCATCGGCCCAGCTGGATTTGCCTGTGGGGTAGTCATGCCTTCACCAGGCTGATCGCACGTTTGGCTGCTCCATGCTCTACTCGCGACTCTCAGGTGGTTGATAGCAGTCCTTCAATTTTCCTCGATCTCTTCGCTATTTCTTCTTCGTATACTTTCCCCGCATGACGATGTGTGTCAGTATTTATTGTCGCTGGGGGGCGATAACGTGTCACGCATTTTCATCAGCCATTCGAGCCGCAACAATGCCGAGGCGCGTGCCATACGCGACTGGCTGATTTCCAATGGCTGGGACGGCTATTTTCTCGATCTGGACCCGGAGCGCGGCATTGTCGCCGGCCAGCGCTGGCAGCGCGCACTGCACGAGGCGGCCAATCGCTGCCAGGCGGTGCTGTTCCTGGTCAGCGCGGCATGGTTGGAGTCTGAATGGTGCGAGAAGGAGTTGATGCTCGCCCACAAGCTCGACAAGCCGATGTTCGGCGTCATTATCGATGACAAGGTGTCGATCGCCTCGCTGCCGCCCAAGCTGAAGGATTTTTAGCAGGCAATGAGAATTGGTATAAAATTGCCTCCGACCGATCTCGGTCGGTAGTAATCCGGCGTGCCAACGGAGGTGTTCGGGAGGTTGGAACGGGTTTTATAATGAAAGGCTCTGATGTCATTGAGGGCTATGGTTCGGGGATTGTTATTGTAACGTGCGCTCACGTTGTTAAGGGAGTTGAATTAGTTGACGCATACTTTCCGAGCGTAGATGAAAGTAATGATGTAGAAATCGGAAGTATAGTTTTTCAGTCTCGGGCAAGTGAGCTAGATATATCTATTTTCCCTATAGAGCATGGTTTGCTGTTTGGGCCGTAGCCATAGATGATGTAACGCCAGACAGAGAAGCTTCAGTTTCATTCGCGCCGGCAATGGACACTGATGGAAATTCGTCAAAAACGTCTCTGGCCATGGTCGGATATTGTCGGTGTTGAGCCTTCCATCGGATTCCAGCTTTCCATTATGCAGCCGCTTAAAAGACTGCGATAGAAAGAAAATTGGAAGTCGACTTTCATCCACTATAGGTAGCCGACTTTGGTACACCTATGCTTCGGGCCCTGGCGCAAGTGGATCTCCCGTATGTAGCGACTACCCACCAGAATGGAGGCAAGGATATGGTCCATGACATACCCCTCAACTTAACCCGGGACGATTTCTCCGGAAGCCGTGTTGCCGCGAACCAGCTGCGAGCAAGCGCAGTGCCGGCAGGAGACGTACTGCGCTGCTTCAGATCGAGGGATATCTCGCAGCCCCTATGATTTCATTGCGGCTTACGGGCCGGCGGCGGACCGAATGACACAGGCAAGAGAGCCGTAGGGACGGGGAACAAGACAATGGACGACTACAAGGAACTCATCGAACAGGCAATTTCGGCCAATCGCAGGTATGATCTGAGGGAACTGCGAGAACTCTGCGAGCGGCTGGGGATGGCCCTGCCGGAGCCTTCGGACAGCGCGGGGGCGCTTGGCGCGGCGCTGATGAAAGAACTTCGGCGCAACCGCAGGTACGACCAGATACAGATGCTGGGTGAGACGTTCATCAAGGCCGGTTACTGCACGCCGCGTATCTGGACCATCTATGCGCAAGCCCTGGTCGACCGCGGCAATCAGGTGGCCGCAATCGGCATTCTGGGAAATCTTGCTTTGGAGGCCTCGGCCGAGGAGTTCGCCAAGGAAGCGTCGGAGATTCACGGCATACGCGGGAGGGCATGGAAGGACATTGCCTATGAGGCGATAGGACAAAAGCGCCTCAATGTAGCAAAGAGAGCATTAAAGAGCTCCTACGAGTGCTACTCGAAAGGATTGGAAACCAATCCCGACGATGTCGGAATGCTGGCATGGCACGGGACGCAGATCGTTGCCGTGGCACATCTCGCTGAAAGCCACGAGCTGCCCCATGATTTCGGCTCGAAGACCGAGCTTGCCAAAGATATTCTGAAACGCATGGCAGCTGACTATCGCGGCGACGGCAAGGATGACCCGTGGATCCCCACAGCGGCAGGCGAGATGTGCGTAGCGCTTCAGGACTATGCAGGGGCGCGTGATTGGTATCAAAAGGCGATCGGGTCCGAGCGCACCGACAATTTTACCCTTGCCAGCGCGCATCGGCAGCTTTCGCAAATATGGCGCATTGGCGAGATCGAGGAAGGCGCCATAATCGGAGGCCTCGTTCTGGACGCTCTCGTGGAGATGGGGGGAGGCTTCCATTTGACGAAAGGCAATGCCGACCAGCTTCAGGCCCTGATCGGCACAACGCCCCCGGTCTCACTCGTGGCGCTACGATTTGCGATGAAGTCGGCTGAATCGATCGCGATGATTCGTTCCGGCTTTGCCCCCCTTGGCACGGGCTTCCTCCTCTCCGCGGCCGACATTGGGCTCGACCCCGCAATCGGGCAGGTCGTGATAACCAACGCTCACGTGGTCAGCGATCCATCGCAGAGCGGGGCCGCATTGCCGGGAGACGTTCAGGTCACGTTCCAGCTTCAGCCCGGCAACAAGGTTTACACGGTGGCGAAGATTGTGAAGTGTCTTTCCGTAGGAACTCACGATTGCAGCGTGTTGAAGCTCAACAAAGACGTATCCGACATCGATCCTTTGGAAGTGGTGGATTTGCCGTTGGTGATGCCGCCCGATCCAACCGCGGTGGTTATTGGCCATCCGTTGGGGCAGGAAATTTCTTTTTCGTTCCTCGACGGCCGGCTTGTGGCGTTCGAGCCTCTGGCGGAAGCAAAGCCGCAGCGCATGCACTATCGATCGCCGACCGACAATGGCAGCTCAGGCAGCCCGGTGTTCAATCGCAATTGGAAAGTCGTGGGCATCCATCACAAATATGTCGAGAACGCCTCGCCGCTGGACGGCAAGGCGGGGGTTTATTCTGCCAATGAAGGCATCTCCATGGGATCGATCTGCCGGGCTTTCAAAGCTGGCCTGGGATAAGCGATCCGGTTGTCATGCCGTTGCGCGAATCCTGCCTCGGTTTGTGTAGAACAAAGCGGCTCCATTGTGAGGAGACAATCCGGGCTTCACTCGGCACGTTACTTCACGAAATCGGGACGGACGTTGGCTGTCGTGGCGCTCGGTGGCGGTTCGACGCTGTGCTGAGCCTCAGTTGCGGCCAATATGATCGGCTGCGGGACCGAGCGCCGTGAGCAGCGCCTTGCCGCTTTCCAGCGTCGCATTCTCATGCGGCGCGCGCAGGTTGAGCCAGCGTTTGTCGCCGGAGCGCACCGCCAGCACGGCCTTCATTGCCGGGATCAGGCCGGCATCCTGGATCACCTTGCGGAACGCCCTGATCGCGGCGTCCGCTTCCGTGACGTCTTGGCCAGCGATCGTCGCGTCGTAGAGGGCGCGGATGGCCCCAGCGTTGAGATTGACGGTCGCGGAGATACAGCCCGCAGCACCACTGGCGAGCCCCTTGGTCAGTTGCGCCTCCGAGCTGGGGAACACCGCGACGTCGGGTGCGGCGGCAATCACCGCCGCCGTGTTGTTCCAGTCGCCGGCGCTATCCTTGTAGGCGACGACCGTCTCTGGAAACGCCGCGCTCAACCGGGCGGTCAGGGCAGGGCTTACCGGCACGCCGGAGTTCTGCGGGATGTGGTAGAGGATCATCTTCAGCGCCGGGTTGGCCACCCTTTCGATCAGCTCGCTGTAGTAGCGCGCCTGGCCATCGTCCCCGGCGGCCGTGTAGAAGAACGATGGCAGCACCATCACGGCGGCGCAGCCGAGGCCGACCGCGTGCTTCGACAGTTCGACGGTTTCGGGCAGTGCGTTGACGCCGGTGCCGGGCATCATGCGCCCCGGCGAAATGCCTGATGCAACCAGCCATTCCAGCGCCTGCATGCGCTCGTCGAGCGAGAGCGACAGTGCCTCGCCCGTGGTGCCGAACGGCGACAGCAAATGGGCGCCCTGGCCCAGCACCCATTTAGCATGTGAGATCCACAGGTCACGGGCAATGCGGCCATCGTTCTCGAACGGCGTCAGGATCGGGGCGATGGTTCCTTGCGGGCGGGGCATGTCGGTCCTTCCATCGGTGCTGGAAATCAGCTTGGCATAGAGCATACGTGCGATGCGATCTGCCAGAGGCGATCTCTTGGGCCACCGCGCCGGCCGTGGGAAAACTTGCGGGTCATTGCCGCGAAATTCTGGCCCCTTGGTCTGCCGCAACCAGATGACGCCGGCGTCAATGGGTTGCAAATGGACCGGGGTTGCAAATGGACCAGGGTTGCAAATGGACCGGCCAAGCCCGAAATATCGGACTGAGACCAGATCCGGAAACGGCATGCACCCACGATTGCTCAAGACCTTCCTCGCCGTGGCGCGGCACCGCAACATCACCCAGCGCGGGAGGTTCATCTGGCGCAGTCGAGCGTCAGCGACCAGATCCAGTCGCTGGAAAGCGAACTTGGTATCGTCCTCTTCATCCGCTCGCGCCACGGCCTCGATCTGACGACGGCCGGCGGCGCGCTGAAACCCTATGCGGAAGAGATTCTGCAACTGGCGGAGGAGGCGCGTATTGCCGTCGAGGCAACGACGGGAATGACCGCCGGAACGGTTACGGTCGGCGCGCTGGAGACGATTGCCACTGTCAAACTTCCGCAATGGCTGGCGGCCTTTCGAGGCGACCACCCGGAGATCGGTCTGCGGCTCAAAATCGCCGGCAGCGATGCCCTGCTGCGGCAGCTCGAAGAAGGCGAGATCGACGTCGCCTTCTGTTTCGACAAAGGCGGTCTGGACGAACGTCTGGCCCGGCGCACGATATCGGCCGAGCCGCTGGTCCTTGTCGCCTCACCCGAACATGCGCCCGCATCGGGGCAGAGCGACCTGGCCGCGCTCGCCGTGATGCGTTTCGTGGTGACGGAAACCGGATGCGTCTACCGGCATCTGTTCGACACTGCCTTTGCCGAGATGGCAGCGCCAGAACTTGCCGCCGAAGTCGGCAGCATCGGCGCCATTGCGGGCCTGGTGGCGACTGGTGTCGGCATGGGCCTGGTGCCGCGGCTGGCCGTTGCCGACGCGCTCGATCGCGGCGAGATCGTCGAATTGCCGTGGCCGGGGTCGGCCCGCACGGCGTCGCTGGTCCTGATCTGGCGCCGCCGGCGGGTTCAGCCGCCGGCGCTGAAACTGCTGCTGGCGGCCGCGGCCAGGAATTTCGCTGCGCTCAGATCAGCCGGTGACCGCCCTCGACATGCAGAACCGTCCCTGTCGTAAAACCGTTGCCCATCAGAAAGGCGATGGCATCGGCAATGTCGTCCGGCTGTCCGACGCGGCCGACCGGCAGGCGCCTGGCCATTGCATCGAGCGTCTCGTCCTTCT
This sequence comes from Mesorhizobium sp. C395A, assembly GCF_030323205.1. NCBI lineage: Bacteria > Pseudomonadati > Pseudomonadota > Alphaproteobacteria > Hyphomicrobiales > Phyllobacteriaceae > Mesorhizobium > Mesorhizobium sp. C395A. The sequence continues at coordinate 115,606 of NZ_CP100473.1, forward strand.
TGTCGCCGGCCACAAAACTCCAGATCGGCGTGTCGACCCAGCCCGGCGAGACGGCGTTGACACGGACCGGCGCCAGCTCGACCGCCAGCGCCCGCACCAACCCTTCCAGCGCAGCGTTGACAGCGGCAACGACCGAGCCGCGCGCCGCCGGCCGGTAGGCGGCAATGCCTGAGGTGAAGGTGATGGAGCCGTTGGCCGAAAGCTGCGGCGCGCCATGCTTGGCGAGCAGCAGCGGCCCGTAGAATTTGCTTTCGACGACCCGCTGCGCCGCCTTCAGGTCGAGTGAAGGCAATAGCTCATAGGCGCCTTCGATGTCGGCGGCGGTGCTGACGATATGGTCGAGCCGGCCAATTCGCTTGAACAGGTCAGCGACCTGATCCTCCCTGGCGATATCGGCCGCGACGGCGCTCAAAGCGGAAGGGTTCTGCAGCGCCTCGCCGGCACGCTTGAGCCTGGCTTCACTGCGGCTGACGATGATGACTTCGGCGCCTGAGTCCAGGCACCGCCTTGCCACCGCCAGCCCCATTCCGGAGCTGCCGCCAATGATAGCGATTTTCGATTTTGCGATGTCTGCCATGTTTCCGTTCCTGTCCTGAACCGCTCCGGCGAGAGTCGCAGACCGGCGGCAGGAGTGGAAACGGAAGAAAGCGATAGTGCCATCGGAGGCTCCGATGGCACAATCGTCGATAGGAACCGACGCGGGCCGCTCCGTCGAGTGCCCGCCTGTCAATGAAGTGCGCTCAGTAGCCGACCGTAAAGCGCTGCTTGATATGCGCCGGCTTTTCGATCTCGTCAGCCATGACGATGGCGTAGTCCTCGAAGGAAATGCTGCTGCCCTTGTCGGACGTCAGCAGCGTGTCCTTGCCGATGCGGTATTTGCCGGTCCGCTCGCCGGCGACGAACAGCGCCGAAGGCGACAGCAAGGTCCAGTCGAGATCGTCGACCGTCCGCAGCGTGTCGAGGAAGTCGGCGCCCTTCTGCGCCTCGGCCTTGTAGATATCAGGGAAGGTCGGCGTGTCGACCAGGCGCTTGCCGGGCGCAACCTCAAGGCTGCCGGCGCCGCCGACGACGAGGTAGCGTTTGACGCCGGAAGCACGCACGGCTGCGATGAGCGTATCGGGATCGCTGTCGAGGAAATGAACCGAGGAGATCACCGCGTCATGACCCTTGATCAGGGCGGCAAGGCCATCCTTGTCGAAGACGTCGCCCTTCTTGGCAGTCACGCCCGGAAGTGCCGCGATCTTGTCTGGATGCCGGGCAATGGCGGTGATGCTGTGCCCGCGATCGGAGAGTTCCTTAAGCAGGCGGGAGCCGACCTGGCCGGACGCGCCGATAAGTGCGATTTTCATGGGGATTTTCCTTTCGTCTGGGGAGAATTTCATCTGGGGAGAATTTCTGGGATTACGCCGCCTCGATGTGAGCGACGAGATTGTCGTAGCTGCCGAACAGCGCGTTGGCGCCGATCAGGCGCGGCGCCGTTTGGCCGATCACCGCCAGCGCGGGAACGCCATTGGCATGCAGCCGTTGGAACAACATCCGCCCGCGGCTGACCAGGTCGTGATGCTTCGCCAGAAACGGCTGCGTCGGCGCTTTCAAGAGCTTTGCCGCGTCGCTCATGCCGGCGTCGGTCAGTACCGCGGCGACGCCGTCAACCGTCACAATATCGCGGCCGTCGACATAGCGCGCATGCTGGATCGCCTTCAGTGCCGCAAGTTCCTGGCGCCAGTCGTCCAGCCCGGCGGCGTTGATGCCCATGGTGGCAGCGGAAGAATCGAGCAAGGTGCCGCTGACATTGAGCACATTGTCGAGATAGGCCTGGCTGAAGCGCTGTCCGCTCAGCCGCGCGATGCGCTGGTCATTGTCCCAGGCGTGGGCGGCAAAACCTGTATCCAGCGGCCGCGCGCCGGCACCGGAGAAAAGCCCCACCGGCAGCAGTTGGAGCGCGGTCCCGCCGGCGGCCAGTCGATCAAGCATCGGCGTGGCGCCATAGCACCAACCGCAGAGCGGGTCGAAAAGATAGGTTAGGGTTGCATTGGTCATGGCGGCCTCATTCTGTTGCCCGATAGATGACAGCTGGACCGCTTGCGAAAAATAGCGATCAATCATACAAACTGTCTGATAAAATCAGACAATGAGTGGCCTGTGACCGAACTCCTCAATCTCAATCGGCTCGTCTACTTCGCCACCGTGGTGGAGACCGGCTCGTTCACGGCCGCTGCCGACCGTCTCGATGTTGCCAAGGCTGTGGTTAGCCATCAGGTCGGCAAGCTCGAAGAAGAGCTTGGCGCCACGCTGTTGCGGCGCACGACCCGGCGCGTGACGGCGACCGAAGAGGGTCGTCTGTTCTATGACCGGACCGCGATCATCCTGCGCGAGGCGGAGGCAGCCTATGGCGACATTTCGCAGCGAGCGGCGCAGCCGACGGGGACGCTGCGGCTGACGGCGCCGCTCGATTATGGCGAGAAGGTCGTGGCGCCGACCATCGCCGCCTACATCAGAAAATACCCGAAAATGCGGGTCGAGACGATCTTCGACGATGCGGTCAGCAACCTGGTCGACGAGCAGATCGATCTTGGCATCCGCGTCGGCTGGCTTGCCGATTCCAGCAATCTGGCGCGGCGGCTGGGCAGCCTGCAGCAATTCGTCGTCGCCAGCCCGGAACTGGCCGCCAGGCTGCCTGGGGAAGCCAGCCCCAGGCGGGCGAAGTCGCTGCCCTGGGTCGGCAACGCCCAGTTGCGCGGGGTGGGCCAATGGCTGTTCTCGAGGGGCACGGAAACGGTGCTGGCCGAACTCAACCCTGTCGTCAGTTGCGACAAGACACCGGGCGTTCTGTCCTGCGTGCTGGCCGGCATCGGCCTCGGCATCTTTCCGGACTACAGTGTCGCCGACGACATTGCGCGGGGACGGCTGGTGCGGGTGTTCGCGGATTGGACCTTGCCGTCCGGGGGCATCCACGCCGTCTTCCCGCCGGCGCGCTTCAGGCCGGCCAAGGTGCGCGCCTTCGTCGACTTGCTGGTTGCGGCGGAAAGGCGGCGGGCGCGCAGTGCCGTTACAGGCTGATTTCGGCGCTGGCTATGGTAATCAGGGAACCTTTGTTCGGCCCACGCTTTTGGATATGCTGCGATTCCGAACCGTCAGAAGGGTATTGCCGATGACCATCAAGATCCTCGCGACCTCCGCCCTTGTTCTCGCGCTTGGCTGCAGCCTGTCTACCGCAGCGCTCGCCAAGGAGAAGAAGCACCGCCATCGCCAGCCGGAACCGGAGCAACGCTACGTTCCCGCCCATCGCGACCTCTTCTATGCCCTGTTCGACGGCCCGCGCTACTATGATAAGATGCTGGTCACCACGGCTGCCGGCCCCTGCTCCTACGACAGGGTCGGGCCGGACGCGAATGCGCTGAACAAGGTCAACGATCACCATTGCGGGAAGTAGAACGGCCCCAAAAGCGGGGCTGTCCTGCGCCTGTCGCGGGTTCTACCGGATGCCGGCCACCGCGAACTCGATAGAGATAGCCGATGACCGTCGAAAAATGGTCTCCGTCCGAAAGGAAGGCCGCTCGCAGAGCCTATGACGCAGCGCTGAAGGTGGCGCTCGACAAGACGCTGGCTGAACTCAAGAGCAGGGCCCACGTTGCGGCAACGCCTTCCGAAATGTGGGACGTCGAAGACTTTCTGCGGCAGCAGCGACGGAAGATCGACCAGATGTTCGACTATCGCTATTCACAGCTAATACAGGTCTTCGCCAATCTCATCCGGCAAGGCTATCTCGAGGAGAATCTCTTTGTTGGCTTGTCGGAAGACAAGCGGCAAACGATCCGAAAATACGCCAGCTGGAATCGCGAAGGGTAGGGGTCCTCTTCGGGGACCCTGGCGCTGCGCGCCGCGCAGTTTGAGCTCAGCCGTGGCTTGCCTCTCTGGCATCGGCGGTCGCGCCTCTGTCCTTGTCGTCCTGCGCCATCGCCAGCGGCGCACCCGGTTCGCCTTCCCACAGGATCAGGCTGGCGGCACCGATCAGCCCGGCGCGGTCGCCGAGTTCAGCCTGCACGATCGGCACGTCGCGATAGGCCGGCATCGCCCGCTGCTGGATGACCGCTCTGATCGACGGTGCCAGAAGGTCGAACCCGTTGGAAAGGCCGCCACCCATGACAATCAGATCGGGCGAATAGAGATGCAAGACATTGGTGAAGCCGATGCCCAGCCATTGTGCTTCCGCCTCGATCAGGTCGAGAGCGTTGGCGTCGCCGGCCTTGGCAGCCTCTACGACATGCCTGGCCGAGACGTCGCCGTCATTTGACAGCCGTCGTAAGAGCGAGCCGTCGCCCGGCGCGGTCAGTCGCGTGGCGCGGCGGCCGAGCGCGGTTCCGGAGGCAACGGCCTCGAAGCAGCCGATGGCGCCGCAAAAGCAGCGGTCGCCTTCACCGGTGATGGTCATGTGGCCGATCTCGGCCGCCAGTCCGCGCCTGCCGTGATAGATGTGGCCATCGGCGACGACGCCGCCGCCAATGCCGGTGGACACAGTCACGAACACCAGCGATCCGCTGCCACGTCCGGCGCCAAAACGCCATTCGCCGAGCGCCGCCGCATTGGCGTCGTTTTCCAGCCGCACCGGCAGCCCGAAATGCCGCCCCAGAATGTCGATCAGCGGCACGTCGTGCCAGCCGGCCAGCGTTGGCGGCGCAATGACGATCCCCGCCTTGGGGTCGAGTGGCCCCGGCGCACCGACGCCGATGCCGGCGACGTTTGCCTGCGGGTGTTCCCTAAGCAGCGTGCCTGCCAGAGCGACGATCTGGCCGATCACCGCCTCCGATCCCGCACCGGCAAGCGTCGGCGCCGAAGCATGAGCGACGATACGGCCATCGCTCTCGACCAGCGCACCGCGCAGCGCCGTGCCGCCGAGATCGAAGGCGAGCGCAAGCTTGGTCATCAGGCGGCGACCTCCAGCCCGTGCAGCCAGGCCATGCGCCGGGCAAGGTCGGGATCGCCGAAGGCCAGCGAGCCCAGCACCACGGTCTCCGCACCTGCGGCGCGCAGCAGCGGCACGGTCTCGTGGCGGATGCCGCCATCGGCGGCAAGCACGATGTCGGCCTCGCGGCCGGCTTTGCGCATCAGCGCGCGCGCCTCGATCAGGCGCGGACACGCCTGCTCCGACAGGCTCTGGCCCTTGACGCCGATGGAGGTGCCGAGCAGCGTCACGAACGCCACTTCCGCCAGGAAGGGCGTGACGGCCGCGACCGGTGTTTCCAGCCGCAGTACCACGCCGGCCTCGGCCCCGAGTTCATGCGCCAGTTTCACGGCGCGCAGGCCGGTCTCGCCGTTTTCGGCGTGCACGCTGATCAGGTCGGCGCCGGCCTCGATGAACTGGCGCGTCTGTTCTTCGACGATCTCGGCTTCGACCATCAAATGGACATGGATCGGCTTCGCGGTGAGCTTGGCGATGCGCGCCACCAGGTCCGGGAAGAACAGGAAGCCAGGGGTGAAGCGGGCGTCGGCGACGTCGATATGATGGACATCGGCATGGGTCTCGATGCGCTTCAAATCGTGCTCCATATTGGCGAGGTCGGCCGACCACAGCGAGAACTCGCCGATCAGCCGGTTGCGCGGCAGGGCAGCGATCGCGGCGGGGCCGGACAGGGGCTTGTTCGTCGTCATCGTCTTAGGCTCCGTAGCCGCGCATTGTCTGGCGGTTGGTTTTGACGGCGCCGGCAGGGTCGGCGGCGGCCGTTTCGGACTCTTCCTCCAGCACCAGCCAGCCGTTGAAATTGGGTGCAGCACCAGCGATCTCGATCACCTTCGCCGTGTCACAGACGCCCTTGCCGAGCATCGCCCAGGTTCCATTCGCGTCGACATCCTTCAGATGCACATAGCGGATGCGGTCGCGATAAGTGGTGAGCGTATCCGCCATGTCCTGGCCACCGCGCAAGATGTGGCCGGTGTCGGGCACCCAGCCCACCAGCGAGGCGTCGAGCAGCCCGAAGATGCGGTCGTAGTTGGCGCGGTCGAACAGCAGCGTGTTGTGATGCGAGCTTGGATGCACCGCGACCTGGACGCCGGCCTCGCGCCCGAGCTCGCCGGCTTTGTTGTAGACCTCGGCGGCGATGGCAAACTTGTCGTCGCGCGGCCCGTCGGAAACGATCGTGGCCGAGCCCATCGACACCAGCGCGCCGGGAAAGGCGGCGGCGAAGTCGATCCAGCGTTTGGCGGTCTCCAGGTCGGCGCCGATCTCATCCCTGAGCGTGAAACCGCTCTTGGAGCCGAAGGCGAAGGAGACGAGCGTCAGCCCGGATGACTTCAGCGCGGCGGCGAACTCCGCTGGCTTGGCGGCATAGCGGCCGATCATCGTGTCGGTGATCTCGATCCCGGCATAGCCGCCATCGGCGATCGCCTTGAGCAGATCGTCCGGGCCGCCGGCGAAACGGTCGCCGAGCATTTCCCAGGTAAAGGTCTGGCAACCGACTTCCAGGTCTTTCACGGTCATCCTTTCATTCCTTGATTCCACCTCCGTTGGAGGGACATCCTACTTGACCGACCCTGCGGTCATGCCGGCGAGGAAGAACCTCTGGGCAACCAGGTAGATGACCAGGAGCGGCAGCGAGCCGAGCACGCTCATCGCCATCATCTGGTTCCATTCGAAGGCGTGTTGCCCCATCAACAACTGGATGCCGATCGGGACGGTGCGCATGGACGTCGACTTCGTCAGTGTCAGCGCAAAGAGAAATTCGTTCCAGCACAACAGGAAGGTGTAGACCGACGTCGCCACGATACCAGGCAGTGAAATCGGCACGATCACCCGCCACAGTGCGGTCCAACTGGTGCCGCCGTCGACAGCCACCGCTTCATCGAGGTCGTGGGGCAAGGTGTTCAGATATCCCGTCATCAGCAGGATCGCATAGGGCAGCGTAAACACCAGATAGGTCAGGATCAGCGCGACATAGGTGTCGAAGATGCCATACGAGACGACAAGCCCGAAGAAGGGGATCAAAAGCGTGATCGGCGGGATCGTCTGCGTGCTGATGATGAGAGTGTTGAGGCTGCCCTTGCCGCGGAAATTGAAACGGCTGAACCCATAGGCCGCCAGCAAGGCGATCAGCACCGTCAGCACGGTCACCGCTCCGGCCACGAAGTAGCTGTTGAAGAAGAAGCGCAGCTTTACCGGGTCGCCCAGGATGGCCGCATACGCTTCCAGCGTGAAGGCCTTCGGCAGGACGGTTGGTGGCAGGGCGAAGATTTCGGTGTTCGACTTGAACGAGCTGCTCAGCATCCAGTAGATCGGGAAGGCCGCGAAAAAGAGCCCTGCGGCAAGCGCGACATGCAGCGCGGCGGTGATCAGCCTGTCTTTCGGCGTGTGCATTTTCCTCATGTGACTACCGAGCCTTTTGATAGCGGATGTAGAACAGCGTCAGGCCGAGAGAGATCAGCAGGATGACCACGGCGCTCGCCGAGGCCTGCGACAGGTTGTAGCTCGAAAACGCCAGCTTGTACGTGTAGGTGCTGAGGACCTCGGTCGAGTAGATCGGACCGCCACCCGTCGTTATCCAGATCAATGGAAAGACCTGCATGGTCCAGATGAAGTCGAGCAGCGAGATGCTGATGATGATCGGCATCAGCTGCGGTATGGTGATGAAGATCAGCTTCTGGTAGGCCTTCGCGCCGTCGATATCGGCGGCCTCGTAGAAATCCTTGGGAATGCCCTGCAAGCCTGCGAGCAGGCTGACCATGAAAAGCGGGTAGCCCGCCCAGATATTGGCGAAGGTGACGGCGTGCAGCGCGGTCGCGGGCGAGGAAAACCACTCGACCTTGGAACCGATGATGCCCATCTGCATGAGAACACTGTTCACGACACCATTCGGCTCAAGCAGAAGGCGCCAGATCACCGCGATAATCACCGCGGTGAACAGCCAGGGCAGTATGTACAGCACGCGCAGGATGTTGCGCAGCGTCGGATTGATGCGGTCGCTGTTCAGCATGAGTGCGAAGAGCATGCCGATGGTCATATGGAAGACGACACTCATGCAGGTGAAGTAGAGCGTGTGCCACAGCGAGGCCCAGAACACCGGATCGGCAAAGATCGCCTGGTAGTGTTTCAGTCCGGCAAAGGACGGGTCGCGACGCAGCACCGCGCTGTTCTGGAACGAATAGCCAATCACCGTCACCATCGGCAGCAGCATCAGAAGGCCGATTATGAGGAGCGATGGTGACAGATAGAGATAGGGTGCGACCGCTCGTTTCAGTCGATGGTGGGAGCGCTTCTGCCCGGTCATGTGCGACCTCTGGGATGTGCCTTCAGGAGGAAGGTGCGCTTCAAAAACAGGTCCATCTCAAATTGCCGATCCGTTGTTGACGGGTGGCCTGGCCGAGGCCGGGCCACCCGGTGGAAGATAGCAAACGGGCAATGGGCCGCTCAGAATTTCGCCGTCCAGCCCTTTTGAGCGTTGGTTGCGGCTTGTTCCGGAGACTGCTCGCCGGCAAGCATCTTCTGAGCCTCCACGTCGAACTGGGTCATCAGGTCTTCAGCCACCGGCAGGCCCGTGAACTCGTTGGCGAGATAGCCGGTCTTGAAGATTTCGAAAGCCTTGGCGAAAGCCTTGTCCGAGGTCACGAAATCGGGCTTGGCGTTGACGTTGCCCGGGAAGGCGTTTGCAAGCGACACGAGCTTGGCATTCACCTTCTCGCTCATCAGATATTGGACGAGCTTCCAGGCTTCATCCTGATGTTTCGAGGCGGCAGAGATGCCGATGCCCCAGGAGGCATAGGGAAGGCCGCGCTTGCCGCTGTAGTCCGCCACGACCGGGACCGGGATGAGGTCGAAGTTCAGCTTGGGATTGCGTTTGCGGATGAGATTCACATGGGCGAGCGAGTCGATCATCATTCCGACCCGATCGTTGACGAATTCCTCGACCTTCTCCTGCTCGGTCTTGGTGGCAATGCCGGGCGAGATGACGCCGGCGTCGTTCAGCGATTTGACGAAAGTGAGCATATCGACGACCGGCTTGCCCTCGAGAGCCGGCTTGCCTTCAGCCATCATCGATTGACCCGAGGCCCAGACCCACGACATCAGGTCGTTCTGGACACCGGACGGCGTTTGCAGCGACAGGGGCAGCACCCAGCCATACTGGTTCTTGTCGGCATGGGTCATCTTCTTGGCGGCTTCGAGAAACTCCGCGCGGGTCGACGGCAGCTTGGTGACGCCTGCCTGGGCGGCGAGGTCCAGATTGACGAAGACCGGATAGACGAACGAAGCCACGGGAAACATCACCGCCTTGCCGTCCACCTTGATGATATCCGCGACCTGGGTCTTGTCGAACCCGCTCGCATCCATCATCGGGTTCATGTCGGCCAGCGCACCCTGCGCGTTCAGATTGTTCACCCAGGCGCCGTCGAGACCGACGACGTCGCTGAGCGTTCCGGTTGCGGCGCCGACCGAGATCTGGTCTCGCGTGGTCGCATAGGGACCGCTGACCAGCGTCACCTTGATGCCGGGGTTTGCAGCCTCGAAGTCGTTCATGATTGCCCTGAGCGATCCCGCCGGCAATTCGGGCTCCCACCATTGGGTGAATTCCAGCGTCGTGTCCGCCATGGCGCCGGTTGCACCAAGCAACCATGCGGCCGCGGCTATTTTCAGCATCGCGGGTCGTATCCGAAACATCATTTTCTCCTCCTTCTTCAAGGTCGGCCGCACAATGCGGACGATCGTCTGTTCATTCAGAAGCCTTCTTGTATCTTCCGCAGGCACCTCGCTCCCGCCCGCGGTCTTCCGCAGATCTTCAGATCGCCAGATGCGTTTCGGGATCGAAGAAATGGAACTTGGCATCATCCACGGCCAACCGGATTTCCGAGCCGGAGCGGACGGCGCTGATCGGCTCGAACCTCGCCACCGCGTTCGACGCCAGGCCGAAATCGTCCACCGCATCCGGATCGCCGGAGTCCACCCGGACCGCGTCGATGTTCATGTGGACGATCTGTTCGGAGCCGAGTTCCTCGATCGAGGTCACCCTGGCCGGTATCGTCTGATACTTGCGACCGGATTCAAGGCTGCTGTCATAAAGATCCTCCGGTCTGATCCCGAACACGACCTTGCGCCCCGCATACGACCTCAAGGCCGGCCTGCGCACGAAGGCTGCATCCTGCAGCCGGACGGCGAAGTCGCGAAAAGCGAGCTCGCCGCCCTTCAGGGTCGCCTCGAAAAGGTTCATCGAAGGAGAGCCGATGAAGCCGGCAACGAAGGCGTTAACCGGCGATTCATAGAGCCTCTTGGGTGTGTCGACCTGCTGCAGCACACCGCCTTTCAACACCGCGACTCTGTCGCCCATCGTCATCGCTTCGATCTGATCGTGGGTCACGTAAATGGTCGTGACGCCGAGCTGCTTTTGCAGGCTGGTGATTTCGGCGCGCATTTGCACACGCAGTTTCGCATCCAGATTGGAAAGCGGCTCGTCCATGAGAAAGGCGGCCGGCTCGCGCACCATGGCGCGGCCCATGGCAACCCGTTGACGCTGCCCGCCTGACAGGTTCGCGGGTTTGCTGTCCAGCAAAGACGTCAGCTGAAGAGTTTTGGCGATCTCGTCCACGCGCTTCTTGCGCTCGGCCTTCGGCTTGCCTGCCAGCCGCATCGAAAAGGCGATGTTTTCGGATACCGTCATATGCGGGTAGAGCGCGTAGCTCTGGAACACCATCGCGATGTCGCGGTCCTTGGGCGGCATGTCGACGACGTCGACCCCGCCGATCCGAAGGCTGCCGCTGGTGATGTCTTCCAACCCCGCGATCATTCGCAACGCCGTGGATTTGCCGCAGCCGGAAGGCCCGACGAGGATCAAGAACTCGCCGTCCTTGACCGACAGGTTCAACTGGTCGATTGCGCGAAAACTGTTCCCGTAGGTTTTGCAGATCTTCTCAAGAATGACTTCTGCCATATTCCTGCCTCCACAAGTATAAGCCCTGATTTTTATGATTCTCCTGGGCTTGTGTTCGCCTGCGAAATGTTTCGTCGGATCGTTTCAGGTCATACTCCAGCATCCACATGCGCATTTTTCAGGTCGACTGCTGACGGCGCGTTCGCCGATGCCAGGAGTTGCGTGACCTGGTCCTCGGTCGGAAGCGCCTCGCGCCCGCCACGCCCCGTTATCGAAACGGCCGCCGCCGCGGCCGCGAATGCGATCCGGCCCGCGGTGTCGGCTCCGCGCGTCAACGCATGGGCATAGGCGCCATGAAAGCAGTCACCCGCGCCCGTGGAGTCGACGACCGCAACCCGGTGCGGGGGCAGGTGCCAGAGACCTGTCTCTTCACGGCCGCGATAGTACACACCCCTGCCTCCATCGGTCAGAACCACGGCGGATCGCGATGGCAACCACAAGGCATCGAGCATCTCGGCAGGCGCTCGGCGCCCCGTGGCAGTCCGTGCAAAGCTAAGTGGAAGAATGAGATGGTCGCAGAGCGCGATCAGCCGTTCCGTGGCGGGACCGCTGCTCCATTCGATGTCGCCCAGGATCGCAAGGCCGAGATCGCGAGCCCGAGCCACGACATCCAGCGACCCGGTCGCATAGCTATCGACGATCAGGACGGTCGCGCGGCTGAGGATATCGTCCGGAAAGTCCGGAGCGGTGCCCAGCATCGCATCGTCGTCATACGCGATGAACCTTTCCCCGTCCGAGCCGACGGTGATCCGCGAGTGCACCGGGCGCGCGTCGGGATGGCGCGGCGCGAATGCGGTTTCAATACCGCTCGCCACGAGATCGAGCTGCACCGCGTCGTCCGAGGCACTGGCCAGCCATCCGACGAACCCGGCGGTTCCGCCGAGCCGCGCGACGGCGGCCAGCGCCGTCGCGACATTTCCCCCGAAGGCGCGGGTACTTTGCAGAACCTTACCCTTGCCCGCCGACAATGGCTGATCGACGTAGACGATGTCGTCGATCGCAATAGCGCCGAAGCCGAGGATCGAGGGGATGGTGGGCATCGTTCAGGCACCCGCCTTCGCCAGGGCGTCTTGCGCCGAAAGGCCGTCATGGATGACGCCGCGAAAGGCAAGCGCTGCCTTCTCCGGATCGCCGTGCCCCCAGAGATTGCGGCCGACCACGGCGCCGCGCGCGCCGGCACGGATGGCATCCGCCGTCTGCTGAAGCGCGCCGAGCAGCGTATCGGTCTTTGGACCGCCCGCGATGACAACCGGCACCGGGCAGGTCCGGACGGTCTCCCGGAACGACTCGAAATCCCCGGTGTAGCCGATCTTGATCACGTCGACGCCGGACTCGTAGCCGATGCGCGCCGCATAGGCGATCTCGTCGGGGGTGAAGACGATCTTTGCTCCGTCGGTGAAATCGCGAGGGTAGATATGCGCCACCACAGGCATGCCGTAGCGGGCCGCCGCATTCACCGAATCGGTCAGCCAGCGTATGTATTTGCCCTCCGTCGCGCCGCGCACCGGAATGGCCACGGCCAACGCATCGGCCCCCGCGCGCACCGCGTCCTCGGGCGTTGCGATCAACTCGCTGATGCGATCGTCCGCGGTGAAGCAGCCCGCCTGAATCACCAGGGAAGCTTTGCCCGCATATTGCGGCCACAGATGGCGCGCGGTGCCAGGCTGGATGCTGACGTAGTCGGGTTTGCCCGCCATGACGCGTGCGAGCGCACCCGGCAGGTCGGCAAGGCCGCCTTTGCGCACGTCGCCATAGCCGACGAAGTGGTCGACCGCGCCGCCAAAAAGGTTCCCCGATGGATGCGAGAAGAGGCGCGCGAGGCGCACCTTGGTTCCTAGGCTCATGAGTCCAAAATTCCCTGATCGGTTGATTTAAAAATGCTCGATCCAGTGTTTCCGAAAGAAAAAAGAAAAACAATCTTTCGAAAGCTTTCGAATCTGCATATTTCCGGTAAGGTGAGCCGAGGCCGGCGCGATTGCTCGGCGCAGGCAGGCAAGGGCAGGGCAATGTTGTCGGAGCAGAGACGCCAATCGATCCTGGGCGAGGTGCAACGCAGCGGACAGGTTCGCATCAAGGACCTGTCGGACGGGTTTGGCGTGTCGGAGGTCACGGTGCGCTCCGACCTCGAAATACTGGACCGCAAGGGACTGCTGACCAAGACCCGTGGAGGAGCGGTGACCCGGACCACCGATTCGACGACGGCCGCGTTCGCGCGGCGGATGCAAACGAACCTCGACGCAAAGAAGCGCATCGCCCGGGCGGCGCTCGACCTTTTCGAGGACAACCAGTCGATCATCTTCGACGGTGGCTCGACCTTGATGCAGCTTGCCATGCAGTTACCGCCGCTCAGCAATGTCGTGGTCGCGGCCACGGCCATGAATATCGTGCAGCATCTTATGCATCGTCCCGGGCTCGACGTTCATATGATCGGCGGCCGGGTCTATCCCGACACGGTGAGCACGCTGATCACCGATGCCGACACGGCTCTCGGCGGCCTGGTAGCGCATCAGGTCTTTGTTGGAGCGCATGCGATAGACTCGTCACTGGATGTGGTCGACGTGAACGAAGACATGGCGCGAACGAAGCGAAACCTCGTTCGCATGGCCCGGCGCGTTGTCCTGCTCGCCGATTCGAGCAAATGGGGCGTCAGCGGGACGTCCAAGGCATTTTCGCTGTCGGCCGTCGATCTGGTGATCACCGACGATGGCCTGCCCGGTCCAATACGCAGCGAGCTTGATAGGATCGGGGCCAAGGTGATCTATGCCTGAACCCATCCCGGTCTCTGATGCGCGACGGAAAGCGCGCATGAGCCACGGGCTTCGCAGCGGCCGTCGGCCGTTTTTCATGCCGGTCATGTTCTCCTCCTCACGCTGGCGGCCTCCCAGTGCACGCCAGAATTCTCATAAGCTCTATAAAAATTTTACGCGCGTCAACATTTAAAGTCCTGTATAGCGGATTGCGGGGGGTCGTGGGAACTGCAACGGTTGCGCAGCATGCCCTTGGCTTCGGAGGAAAGCTGGAAATGCACGGAAAATCAGAGACAAAGCTCGGCATCGGTGTCATCGGCTGCGGCAACATCTCGATGACCTATCTGCGCAATGCAGCGCTCTTCGGTGGTGTCGAGCTACGCGCCTGCGCCGACATTTCCGCTGACATGGCCGAGCTGCGCGCCAGGGAATACGGCATCCGCGCCCTCGGCGTTGACGCGCTGCTGGCCGACCCCGATATCGACCTCGTGCTGAACCTGACAATCCCGGCGGCGCATTTCGACATTTCGTTATCGGCGCTTTCAGCGGGCAAGCACGTCTTCACCGAAAAGCCGTTGGCAACCTCCGCCGCCGACGGCCGCCGGCTTGTCGCCGAGGCGGCCAGGCGCGGCCTGCTGATCGGCTCGGCGCCGGACACATTCCTCGGCGCCGCCGGCCGCCGCGCTCGCCGGCTGATGGATGACGGCGCCATCGGCAAGCCGGTGACCGGCACCGCCTTCATGATGGGACGCGGCATGGAGCACTGGCATCCCAATCCGCAATTCTACTATCAGCCCGGTGGCGGCCCGGTCTTCGATATGGGTCCCTATTACCTGACCATGCTGGTCAATCTGCTCGGCCCGGTCGAGCGCGTCATGGCGATGGCTACACGCGGCCAGGAGGAGAGGCTGATCACGGCCGACGGGCCGTTCAAGAACACGACATTCAAGGTCGGCACGCCGACCAACATAATGTCGCTGCTCGAATTCCGCTCGGGCGCCACCGTCACCTTCGGCGCCTCCTGGGACGTGTTCAAACACTCCAACCATCCGATCGAACTGCACGGCACCGAAGGCTCAATGAGACTGCCCGATCCCGACACGTTTGGCGGCACCGTTTCGCTGTCGGAGCGTGGCGCCGACTGGGCCGATTTCGCCAGCGAGAGCGAACTCTATGGCGACCGCAACTGGCCCTATGCGGCGCCCGACCGCGCCAATTACCGCATGCTCGGCGTCGCCGATCTGGCGCGCGCGCTGGCCGCGGGCAGAAAGCCGCGCGCCTCCGGTGAGCTGGCGCTGCATGTGCTTGAGATCATGGAGGCGATCCTGGCTTCGGGCGAAAGCCGTGGCTCGGTTGCCGTCAACGGCACGGTCGACCAGCCGCCGCTGCTTGGCGAAGACGAAGCCGCAACCCTGCTTGCCTGACGGAGGTTCGCCCGTGACGCCATCGCCACCGTCCCCGTCGCCCCTAGATCCGGAGGCCCGGCATGTGCTCGAGCTCGGCAGCCAGGCCGGCGCGCCGCCGTTCGAAACGGGAACGCCTGAGCAGGCGCGCCGTGCCTACAATGAAGGCTTCCCGACCCTGCAAGGCGAGCGCGAGCTGGTCGCGTCGATCAGCGAGCGCATCATTGCAGGACCCGGCGGTCCGCTGAGGCTCAGGATCTATCGCGGGCAGGGCGCGCCTTCGGCAGGCGCTCCGGCGCTGCTTTATCTCCATGGCGGCGGCTGGGTAATCGGCAATCTCGACTCGCATGACGAGATCTGCCGCTGGTTCGCCAACGAGGCGGGCGCAGTCGTCGTTTCCGTCGACTACCGGCTGGCGCCGGAACACAAATTCCCGGCGGCAATAGAGGATTGCCGAGCGGCACTTGCTTACATGCAAAGCGCCGCGGACGAGCTCGGCATCGAGGCTGCCCGCATTGCGGTTGCCGGCGACAGCGCGGGCGGCAATCTCGCCACGGTGCTTGGCCTGCTCACCCGGAGGGACAAAAATCCGCCGGCAGCGCAGCTTCTGTTTTATCCCAACACCGATGCTGGGCAGACGGCCGACAGCTATCGCCGCTTCGCTGCAGGCTTTGGACTGACCGCCTCGACCATGGCCTGGTTCCGAGATCACTATATCCGCAATGCCGCCGACATCGGCGACTGGCGCACCTCACCGCTGAAGGCGGAGAACCTCGCCGGTGCGCCGCCCGCCTTCATCGCCATCGCCGGTCACGACATCCTCGCCGACGAGGGCGACGCCTATGCCAGGCGTCTGCAGCAGGCCGGCGTGCCGGTCGTGCTGGAACACTGGCCCGGCCAGATCCACGGCTTCGTCTCGATGGGCCGTCACGGCCCGGCAGCGAGACAGGCGGTTGCCGCCGCCATTGCCGCGTGGCGAAGCTTCGATCCTGCCTTTGGAAAGGTTCAAGCGGACTGACGCATCACCAGGGCCGCGTCGAGGCTGACCTTCGGCGCGACGTTTGCCCTATCCTCGTTGAGCAGAGCGAGCAATGTCTCGACGCTGCGCCCCGCCATGGCGGCAAAATCCTGCGCGATGGTGGTCAGTGCGGGGCAGGTGTAGCGGCTCAGCGGATGGTCGTCATGGGCGGCGATACGCAGGTCGCAATCGGCCTTGCGGCCGATCTTCAGCCCTTTCGCGAAGGCTGCCGCCATCACGCCGAAGGCCAGGCGGTCATTCGCACACAGTATGGTCTTGCCGGGCAGACCCCCGGTCTTGCCGGGCAGACCTCTGGTCTTGCCCGGCAGGCCGCTGGCCCCGAGCATCTGTTCCATCTGCTCGTAGCCGATGCGCTCGAAATCCCATGTGTAGTCTCGGGTGTTGCCGATAACCACCGGCTCCTGGCCAAGCTGACGCATCGCGGCGACGTAACTGTTCAGGCGCTCCGGCGAATTGTGATTGACATGCGGGATGTCGAAATAGACCGGGGCGTCGCCGGAGCGGCAGAGATAGTCGACGATGGTCGAGACACTCTGGGCGTTGTTGTTGCCGACAAAGGGCGTGCCGCCTTCAAGATAGGTGTCGAAATAGACGACCGGCATTGTCTGGGTCAGCTTCTCCAGCGTGCGCCGGTCCGAGCGCAAGCCGAGCGGCGCGATCAGCGCGCCCGAAACTTTCAGCGACAGGATGGTACGTGTCGCCTCCATTTCGAGCTCGGTCGAGCCATGCGAGGAGATGACGATCGGCCAGTAGCCCTCGTCGCGCAGCCGAAGTTCGATGCGGCTGACCATTTCGGAATAGAAGGGGTCGGTGACCGTCGGTACGACAATGCCGATGGCGCGGGTGCGCTTGCGGTTGAGGTTGCGGGCAAACAGATTGGGCTGGTAGTCGGATGAGCGCAACGCCTCTTCGATGCGCTTGCGCGTTGCCGGCTTGACGCTGGTCGGATCGTCGAAATATTTCGACAGCGTCGGCCTCGAGACGCCGCAGGAGCGGGCGAAATCCTCCATCGTCTTGTGCGTCATCGGCATTCAATCCCTCGTCTGGCACGCGCCAGAACCTCGGTCATCCCTTGACGCTGCCCACGGTCCTGCAGCCGGCGCGTCTGCCACGCAACGGCAGACGAAATTTACAGGAAACGTGAGTGGGTTCAACGCGCAATGACAGATTATACCGTGCGTAAATTTGTTCAATTGACGCGAAAATTGTCGCGCATCAAAGTCTCGGTCACAAAGAGCGCTGAAAAGTCCAGGCACCATGACACAACAGATCGATCGGCTTCTTTCCCAGCTATATCGTCGGCTCGATGCCGCCGCGATTGTGATCGGCGATGCTATCGATCCGCGCTATGGCGACGACCTCTCCGGCAAGGGCGGCGGCCAGCCCGAACTGGTCTTGCGTCCGCGCAACGCCGCCGACGTCGCCGAAATCCTGCGCCTATGCAGTGGTATCGGCCAGAAGCTGGTCGTCCATGGTGGCCGCACCGGGCTGGCAGGCGGCGCGCGCGTGCAGCCGGGCGAAGCGGTGCTGTCGCTGGAGCGCATGACCGCGGTCGAAGCGCCCGACCGCGCCGCGGCAACCATCATCGCAGAGGCCGGCGCGCCGCTGCAAATGGTGCAGGAAGCGGCCGATGCAGCCGGCCTGATGTTCGGCGTCGATATCGGCGCGCGCGGCACGGCGACGGTCGGCGGCAACATCGCCACCAATGCCGGCGGCATTCGCGTGCTGCGCTACGGCATGTACCGCGCCCAGGTTCTGGGGCTGGAGGCCGTGCTTGCCGACGGTTCGATCCTGACTTCGTTGCGTGGCCTGGCCAAGGACAATTCGGGATACGATCTCAACCAGCTTTTCATTGGCAGCGAAGGCACGCTGGGCGTGGTTACTCGCGCCTGCCTGCGGCTGCATCCCAAGCCCGCCACCGAGGTTGCCGCATTCTGCGCGCTTGGCTCGCTGGGGGCGGCCATTGCGCTGCTCGACCTGCTCAAGCAGCGGCTCGGTCCCTTGCTGTCAGCCTATGAGGTGAATTTCTCGCCGCTCTACGGCTCCATGATTGCCGGCATGGCGGCGCCGGCGCCGCTGCCGGCCGGCGCGCCGGTTTACGTGCTGGCCGAGATCCAGGGCAACCAGGCCGAGCTGGACGGCGAGCGTTTCGCTTCGGTGCTGATGCAGGCGGTCGAAGACGGCATCGTCGCCGACGTGGTCGTCTCGCAGTCGCCGCGCGAATTCCGTGCGCTATGGGATGTGCGCGAAGAGGCCAACCGCTTCCTGTTTGCGATCGAGGGCATGATCGGCGTCGACATCAGCATCCCGTTGGCGACCATGGCGGATTTCCTGCGCAACGCCGAAGCCGCGATCCACGCCGTCGACAGCCGCGCCGAGATCTACGTCTTCGGCCATCTCGGCGACGGCAATCTTCACTATCAGGTCGACACCACGGAACCGGCCGCCGCCTATGAGATCATCTATCGCGGCGTTGCCGCATGCGGTGGCGCCGTCTCGGCCGAGCACGGCATCGGCCTCGACAAGAAGAAATGGCTGAACCTCGTGCGCAGCGACGCCGAGATATCAGCCATGCGCCGGCTGAAGGTGGCGTTCGATCCGCACAACATTCTCAACCCAGGGCGGATTTTCGATATCATTTGATCGCCAGGAGGATCTAGCTTGCAACTGGCGAGAGCAGCGCGTGGAAGTCGACCGTTCTCATCTGCTCGACGCCGTCCAGAGTCATATTTCCCGCGACATAGACGATGATTGCCAGACCGAGCCAGCCGATCCAGCGATACCTGGCAAGCAGCGCCGCCACCAGCGTCGAGGCGACCGCCATCAGAACCACCGACAGGATGAGACCGAACACCAGCGCATTCATGTCGTGGGCGGCGGCGCCCGCCACTGCCAGTACATTGTCCAGCGACATCGAGACATCGGCGACGACGATCTGCAGGATCGGTGCGCAGCGCCTTGGCCGGCCGCGCCGTCTGCGGATCACCGCCGCTGCGGCAATGCCGGCGATGATCGCCTTCTGTCGCAACGCCTTGGCGAGGCCTGCGGCCGCCATGCCGATCACCACGACATTGTCGCCAGAGAGCACAAGGTTGATGGTGATGACTTCCAGATAGGCGGCGACAGTCGTCTGGTCGAAACTCATAAAGCGGTCTCCCCGGAAGGCTCCGGCTGGTTGCGGGCGCATCGACCGATGTCTGCGCAAACGCGAAGACAGCTGATTTGAGTGCAGCCCGGTATTGAAACAAGACGCCAGCGCGGCCAATCGGTCCTCATCCACGGAATTCATCGCCGGGTCGTGATTTCCGACCAGAAATGCCCGTCCCAGAATGCCCGTCATGGAAGGAAGACAAAAGCGTTCCGCTTGCCTATCAATATTGCCGACCAAAGGAGAGACGAGCATGAGCAAGACGGCACTGATTTTCTGGGGCGGATGGGAAGGCCACACGCCGGCTCGCAGCGCCGCTGTCGTCAGCGAGTTATTGACCGGGCATGGCTTCGAGGTGCGGACAGAAGAGGGCACATCGGCGCTTGCCGATCCGCAGCTCCCGGCCATCGATCTGATCGTGCCGGTGATCACCATGTCGACGATCGATAAACCGGAGCTGCAAAACCTCACCGCCGCCGTCAGCGGCGGGACCGGCCTTGCCGGCTTCCACGGCACCATGGGCGACAGTTTTCGCAACGAGCCGAACTATCAGTTCATGACCGGCGGCCAATGGGTCGCGCACCCCGGCGACATCATCGACTACCGTGTAGACATCATCAGCGACGATCCGATCGTCAGGGGTATCGAGGGTTTCGCCTACCATTCCGAGCAGTATTACATGCATGTCGACCCTAGCAACGAGGTGCTGGCGACGACGACGTTCAGCGGTGAGCATCTCGACTTCATCGACGGCGTCGTCATGCCCGTGGTCTGGAAGCGCCGCTATGGCAAGGGCCGCGTCTTCTTCAGCGCGCTCGGCCACACCGCGGATGAGTTTTCCGTGCCGCAAATGCGCACCATCTTCGAGCGTGGGGTGCTGTGGGCCAGCCGATCGGCCTGATCCCGGGCTTGGCGTCAAGCTGAGCGCAGTGGGACGGATTGCTTATAGCGATCGTCCAGTTCCGCGAAGCGGCGCTCCCGACACTGCTGGGGGCGCGCTGGCGAAGGAATCGCCAATGCCATGACACTCGAGCCGTATCGTTCGACGGGCGGCTTTTCGGAGGATTGGATGGCGTCGGGATACGGGAAAGTAGAAGACTCTAATTCTCTCTGAATCCTCGATTGAGCGAGTCGCGAACCGGCGCCAGCATATAGTCGAGCAGTGTGTGCTCGCCAGTCAGGATCATCACTTCGGCAGGCATGCCGGGCGACAATTTTACGTCATGGAGGTTTGCGAGGTCAGCCATATCGACTTTGATCTTGGCGAGAAAATAGGGTTCTCCGGTCCTCTCGTCCGTCAGCCGGTCGGCCGATACCGAGGTGAGCAACCCGTGGATTTGCGGAAGATGCCGTGTTGGATAGGCTGACAGCACAACGCGTGCCGGCATGTCCGGATGCACCATGTCGATGTCCCGCGGCTTGATCCGTGAATCGATGACCAGGTTGGACTCATTCGGAACGATATCGAGGAGGGGCTGGCCGCTGGAAATCACGCCAGATTCAGTTGTGACACGCACGTTCATCACTGTTCCCGCGATCGGCGCGACAATGTCAGTCCTGGCCAGCACATCCTGACGCGAGGGTAACAGGCTCCGCAATTCGGCCAAATCGCCGCGCACCTTGCCAAGATCCTCGTTCGCTTTCTCACCATCCTGTTGCCGCAAATTGAGAAGCTGCAGCTCGGTCTCGCCGATCTGCTGTTCGTTGCGCGCGACCTGCGACCGGTTCGACGCCTGGCTCGCTCGGATGTCGGCCTGGGCACGCTGCAGCGCAAGGATCCGCGGCAGGCGCTCCAATCCCTTTTTGTACATTTCCTGTGCCGAAGCGATCTCGCGGTCGATCAGCCCCAGTTGCTCCTCCTCGGCTGCGATCACTTCCCTGGACCCGGTGATTTGCTCCTCTATCTGCCGTATCCGCTTGTTGAGGATCTGCTCGCGCCCCTCGCGAGTGGCAAGGCGGCTGCGAAGCAGTTCCTGCTCTTCAGCGGCCACTTTCTGCCCGGCCTGGTTGTCAGCCGATGTCAGTTCCTTGGGAAAAATGATTTGATCTTCTCCGGCAAGCTCCGCACCCAAGCGCGCTTCGACCGCCAGCAAGCGAATGTAGCGCGCATGCAGCTCGTCGTAGCGGCCCTGTGCATCGGTCGTCTTCATGCTTATCAGAACCTGGCCCGCTGTGACCTTGTCGCCATCCCGCACGTGGATCATCCCGATGATGCCGCCCTCCAGATGCTGAACGGTCTTCCGGTAGCCGTCCGGGCTGACGATGCCGGGGGCCACGATGGCGCTGGCCAGGAGGGCCACGTCTGACCAGAGGGCGATGCCGCCGACAAAGAACAGCGCGGAGAAATAGCCGAGTATACGCGCTGGACGCGTCCGGCGATTCAGGTCGCGCTTGCTATCGCGATATGTAGACGAACGCCGCCGGACAAGCCCGACAAGCACGAGCACGAACAGCGCGGTGGCAGTTGCAGCCAGCGCGGCGCGCGCCGGCACGTCCAGGCTGTCGAAACGGTTCGAAGCCGCCGCAGCTAGATCTCCAGCAGCGACAACTAACCTGTCCAGCACGTCACGCAGGCTGGCCATCAGCATGTCCATCATCTTCGACAGGTCGCTAAATCGGTCGCTCATGGCTCACTCCGCCGCCTTCAATTTTGCCGGAACGACGACGCTGGTCTTGTCTTGCCCGGACGACGGCACGGCAGTCGGTTTGCGGTGACCGCCCAGCGCGCCCAGCACCTCGTCGCGCGTGCCGAACATCTTAACGGTGCCGTCGTGCATGAAAACGACATGATCCGCCGTACGCAGCAGGTTCGTCTGGTGGCTGACGAGAATGACGGTGCAGCCCCGTTCCTTCAAATGGTGAAGAACATTGAACAGAGCCATTTCACCATCGCCGTCGAGGCCAGTGTTCGGTTCGTCGAGCACGACGAGCGCGGGATTGCCGAATAGCGCCCGGGCGAGAGCGATGCGCTGACGTTGGCCACGCGAGATTCGCGCCCCATGCGGCCCCACCTCCGTTTGATAGCCATTTGGCATCCGCAATATCGTCTCGTGGATACCTGCGGCCTGCGCCGCGGCGATCACTGCGGCACTATCGACATCGCGCAAGCGCGCAATGTTGTCGGCGATCGTTCCCGGAAACAGCTCGACCTGCTGCGGCAGGTAGCCGATGTGCATTCCAAGCTGGTCCGAAGGCCAACTCGCGAGCTCTGCGCCGTCCAGCCTTACATGACCGAGCGAAGGCCGCAACGTTCCCACCATGAGGCGGCAAAGTGTGGTCTTGCCGGAACCCGACGGACCAATCACGCCGCAGGTCTCGCCGGCCTCGACGTTGAACGATACTTTGTTCATCAGGGCCTGCTGTGTACCCGGCGCATGGTAGTGTGCGTTCTCGAGCCTTAGCCGGCCTTGCGGGCGGGGTAAGGTCACTTCACCGCCCTGCCTAGAATTGGTGTCCGCGAACAGGCGCATGAGGTTGCGACGCGCGGTGCGAGCGGTAACCAGGCTGCGCCAGGCTCCGATCGAGCGTTCTATCGGCGCAAGCGCGCGGCTCAGCAGTACCGATGCCGCGATCATCGATCCGGCCGTCAGTTCGCCGCGCAAGACAAAGTAGGCGCCAAGTCCCAGCACGGCCACTTGCAGGGCCATGCGCAGCGAGCGCGACAGGCTCCCGATGCTGGTCGTGCGACCGAGAAGTTGCGCCTGGATGGTCATCAACGACTGCTGCTTTTCTTCCCAGCGCTGCAGCGCCGAGCCCGACATGCCGAGCGAGCGCAACGTCTCAGCGCCATCGATGTATTGGCCGGCCGCGACCTGGTTGCGACGCAGCTCTGCCGACGTTTCCTGGCTCCTGCGGCGGGTAAAGAAATCATTGGCGAGCGCGCCGCAGAACAAAAGGATCGCCCCGATGAGTCCGAGCACGCCCAGTGCTGGGTGCAGAAGCCACATGAACGCCAGGAAGACGGGCGTCCACGGCGCGTCGAGAAAGGTCAGCATGCTGTCGCCACCGACGAAACCGCGCAGGTCCGCTACGTCCTTCAGGCCGGCCTCGACGTTGCTACCCGCGAGGCGAGCCTCCATGGCTCGTTCGATCACCGGGACGTTCAACTGGTCGTCGAGCCATTGGCTGATATGGCCGAGGATCATGCGGCGGGCTTGTTCCAAAAGGCCATAGACGGCGATCGCGCCGATCACCGCCAGGGTGAGCCACACCAGCGTGTCGATCGACCCGCTCGACAGCACCCTGTCGTAGATCTGCAGCATGTAGACGGTGCTGGCGAGCATCAGGACGTTTGCAAGCAGGCTGAAGATGAGCAGGGCGGGCGCCTGGCGCCGGGCCAGATGCATTACCTCTTCGAACTGCGGTCTTGGCTGCGGCACGGCTCGCCCCCCATTGTGATGCTTTGGATTGTGCCGGCCGGGCGCCAGGAAAGGCGCCCGCCCGGTGTCGGGTCAGATGATGCCGTCCGGGGCGTCGACATGGACCGAGAACGTGTCGGTAAAGCTGTCATTGTCGCCGTCGACGAGATTGGCCGTGAAATCCAGGTCGAGCGGCGCCGGGTTGGACTCCTGCTCGAGCGAGAACTGAATCACGGGGATCTTGACGGTGCCCACGCCCATGATGAGCTGGACCGCCTCGATCTGCTTCGCGCCGCCGTCGATCTCGAAGTACTTCCCGCCCTCCGCGACGTCAGGAATGAGCGGGTCGTGGCGCGGGGCATTGCTGAGCATGCCCGCCGTCACGTCGGTAGGACCGCTGACGGTACCGTCCGTATAGTAGACGATGTAATAGAGGTCTTCCGTAGCCGGGTTGTAGCCGCCGACGGAGTTGTCGATATAGACCGTGACCTTATCCACGTCTTGCTGGGGATTGACCACGAAGCTCTCGTCGCCCGAGGTGATTGAGGTGCCGGCGAACAGCGGGGTACCCCCGCTCTTGCCGTCGAGGTTGTTGTTGTTGACGCCGATGCCCGAAGTCGACACGTTCATCTTCGATGAGCTGTTGATCAGGCTGGTGGCACCATACCCCTCCAGCGTTGCCTCGGTAGGGTCATTGTTGACCAGGTCTTCGATGTCGTTCGGGAAACTGCCCGCCCCATTCTCCAGGGGAGCGGTCACCAGATTGCTGAAGAAGATGACGTCACCGTCGTGACCGGCCGGCGGGAATTGCAGCGTCTGCACCGCGTCCGGACCGCCCGCCTTCAGCGAACCCTGTGTGGTGTCGAAGGTCGTGATCGTTCCGGGAGGGGTGTCGACGTCAAGGTCGTAAGTGCCGTTGACCGGATCGAAGGTCAGTGTGAAGTCCACGTCTTCAGCCGTGCCGTCGCCGTTGAAGTCATCGTGGATCGAGCCTGTGAAGGTGTAAGGGTCTGCCGCGTCCGGTGTCAGGGATAGGCCCGACGTTACCTTCGGGTTGGAGTCGATTGTATAATCGTCCAGCGTTACGCCCAGCAGGTTGAACCCGTCGGCGTCTGGGTCGTGCGTCCAGGTGCCATGGGCGCCACTGTCGTAGTCACCGGTTGCGTTCTCCACAGCAATTGCCGGCCCGGTGTCTTCGAAGGTGAAGGCACCGCCTATGTCGACCGAGGTGTGCGCGCTGTCGCCGTCGCCGTCGGTTGCGGTTGCGGTCAGGCTCACCAGGTTGGCGGCAAGGATGACCGGAGTGTCCGCCTCTACGGGATCGGTTGGATCGCCATGGACAACCGCACGCGACTGGTCGAGGGTCACGTTGCCGTCGGCATCGACCGAGATGCGGAACACCTCATCCGTGCCGGCAGTGCCGACGATGTCGCCGCCGACAACATTGAGAAGCACCTCAAGGCCGCTGAGCGTATCGAACACGCCGCTGGCGACGTTACTGCCGCCGCCGAGTACATCCAGCGTGTAGGTCACATCGTCGGTGGCCGCTGGTCCATCGACGCCAAAGTTCGGCGTGAACAGCGCCGCGAAGCTGGTCGAGTCGTCGGTAACGAAGTCCGAATCGCCGACCACCAGGGTCGGTACGTCATTGCCGGACGGCACGATCGATGGGCCGTCATCGTCGAAGTTGATCAAGGAGCCGACCTCTGCGCTGGCGACGTTGGTCTGATCTGTGCCGAAATGCACTTCCTTGACATCGAAATAGTCTTTTTGCGCGTCAATGTTCTTGATGGTGAAGCGGTCAAAGGTTCCGTCTGCGGTGAAATCGACCGTCACACCCTCGCCGACATTGTGAAGGATCACTCCCAGGTTGGTGTAATCAACCGTGATGCCCAGGGTGGCGGCATCCGTTACCACGCCGTTCAGCTTGAAAGTCACTGAGGCGATGTTGACTTCCGCATCGTTGTCATCACCCGGTAACGTGGCGCCTTTCGCGTTGTCATCATTGTTGTAGGCGTGGACCTCTATGTCAGCCACGGTATGGGTCGGAGTAGACTGCGAAATCGAGAAACCCGCGGTGGAGACGGTCTCGATGTGATCTGTGTAGTTCGGCGCGGTCGGCGTATTGGTAAAGTTCTTGCCGGCGCTCTGGGTGCCGCCGTTGATCAGGTCGATCTGAAGCTCACGGCCAAAGCGCACGTCTTGAGATGAGACGCCCAGGCCTTGCGTGCTGACATTGACTTCAGCCTGTACGCCATTGTCATGAGCCGTGACCAGGATCTTCTGCGTGCTCGCCGTGTCGGCGTCGAGGATATACCACTTGTTGTGTCCGGGAGGGGCGTCACCAAGCGAGCTGAAATTCAGGACGCTGGTCCCGGTGACCGAGGCGTAGACTAGCTGATCCAGATCGATTAGATCGACGTCCGCGTTGTCAGGGTCCGGATTCATCAACGCCACGTACTGGACCAGGTACAGGTCCGCGTCGCCGTCCAGCGCAAACGAGAAGGCGAGGGGATCGAGTAATGGATCGGGCTCGCCAACTGAGGTCGGGTCAGAGGTCCCAATGACGCCGATCACGACGTCTGCATTGTTCGGGTCCTGGAACAGCCAGACATAATTGCCATCGACCGTCCGGATGCCGGTGACCGCGCCGTCGGTGGGTGAAAACGCAGTTCCCGAAGAGTCCTGGGCGAGAACGACCGAGGTGATGGTCTCCCCTGGGTCCGCAGAGGCCACCACGAAGTCCTCCTTGAAGGCGACCTCCAGCGCGGTGCCAAGATTCAGCAGATATTGCAGCGTGGTGTTGGTGCTGTACAGCGGATCGGATGGGTCAATATCATTGTCCGTGAGGCCAGCGCTCTCATCGATGATGATGTCATGAGCTGTGATGTCGATTGCCATGGAGATTCTCCCCTTTTTGAACAACATCAAGAAAAGGGGTTCACCCCCACCCGATGTCGGATGCACCTACCCCAGGGCATCCGCCGGCGCACAGAATTGCGGCCGTTTATCCTCCATTGTGCCGCCGACGCAGAGGACGCGTCCATTCGCGGTTCGATAGTGTTATGGTGAATGCCCCTACCTGATCGAACGATATACATCCTTCGAAAGATCGAGCCGCGACAGGCGCTCGCGGGCAACCGCGTTGGTATGGATCGATCGATATGCCGTGGGTTTCCGGCCTTTTGCCGGCATCCTGTCGACGCAGCTTGCCTTGCAGCGCGCCGAAGGTAGGATCAAAGCCCGCTTTTGTGACTTGGTCCCAGATGGTCGGAAGCTTCGCCAAAAGTCGCCCAGGCGAGTTCCGCCCTGCTGCCGAGGCGGAGCTTCTCGTAGACGTGATGCAGGTGCATCTTCACCGTGCCTTCGGATACATGCAGTCGCTGCGCAATGATCTTGTTGCGCAGGCCGCGTGAAACAAGGCCGGCGACTTCCGTCTCGCGTCCAGTAAGCTTTGGCGCGCGGTGAGGCAGCGGTCTCGGCGTCAGCAGATGCTGGAGGATATGGTCGTCGACCCACTTTCGGCCGCCTGCCACTGCATTGGCGCATTCGACAAGGTAGCTGTGGCTGATGCCGTCCATCAGCAGGCCGTCGGCATCGAGCTTGGGGATTTCGTTGAAGTCGAATCCGCCGTTTGGCTGCAGGATGTAGATGATGCCCAAAGGGCTGCTGGTGGCTCTCAGCCTTGCGGAAAGGCCGGCCGTCTGCCGGTCCACACCATCCAACCCTATGATGACAAGATCGGGCCGGTGGCGCTCCACCAAGGGGAGAACCTCAATCGTGTGGTGGCATTCTGCGACAACGCTGTGTCCCGCCTTCCGCAAAACCCACTCCAGACCGGCGAGATACACCCCCCGCGGGTCCGCGACTACCAAGCTCGACATGGGAACACGTCCGTAAAAAACGCAACGAACTTTGTTTAATATGTCAAGAAACCAGAGCTTCGGTCCATTGTCAAGGAGTTGCTAATATTGTAGTATATTCAAGGCTATGAATGGCATTTTCTGCGTTCGACAGGCCCGCCGAAGCGCTCGTGATCGCGCAAGGCGCCTCTGGATTTGACGCCTGTTAAGCTGCCAGTGATGACGGATTTTTGAGCTGTCTTCTCCCCTTGGGCAGACAGGCGGAGCTACTCGCAAAGCCAAATCATATGTTCTATGCTCGCTGGCATCACTGCGTTCGACAGCCGTGATCGGAACTGAGGTCTGTTGTCCTGAGGCGGGGCATCAATGTTCGAGGTCGGCGGATTTTTTCGGCAACGAATGCCGTTCTCAAAGGGCCGGCGCATCGTCGGCGCCCTTGCTCTCGTCGCCGCTGTATTCGGCCTGTTGCTGCTTGCGCCGGAAGTTGCGAATGCGCAGCCGAACTGGACGCTCGATCCGGCGAATTCGACACTCACCTATCAATCGGTGAAGAAGAACACCATTGTCGAAACCAACAAGATCAGGAACCTCTCGGGCACGCTGACATCGGATGGCGCCGCCAAGGTCACGTTCGACCTCAACTCGGTCGACACCGGCATAGACCTTCGCAATGTTCGCATGCGCTTCCTGTTCTTCGAAACCTTTAAGTTCCCGACGGCGGAAGTGACGGCGAAAGTCGATCCCGCCGCTATTGCCGATCTCGCCACCAAACGGCGCATGAGCGCGCATATCCCGTTTCGCCTGAGCCTGCACGGCGTCGACAAGGACCTTGAGGCCAATGTAGTGGTCACCATGATCACCGACAGCATGGTGTCGATCGCCTCGGAGGCGCCGGTCGCCGTGCATGTCGAGGATTTCGGCCTGTTGCCCAACATCGAAAAACTCCAGCAGGCGGCCAATGTCAGCAGCATCGTCCCGACGGCTTCGGTGTCGTTCGACTTCGTCTTCACCGCTGATGGGGCCAAGCCGGCGGCGGCGCCTGCCGTCGCGGCCGCAGCCCCAGCCGGTGCCGGGCCGGTCGCCACAGATGCAGGCAAGACGTCCTTCAGCGACGATGAATGCCTGAACAGGTTCGAGGTGCTGTCGCGCACCGGCGCCGTCTATTTTCGCCCAGCCAGCGCTCGGCTCGATGAAAAGAGCCGCCCACTGCTGGCCGAGGTGGTCGGCGTCGTCGGCAAATGTCCGAAACTGAAGGTCGAGGTTTCGGGCCATACCGATTCCGACGGGTCGCCGACGGCCAACAAGAACCTGTCGGAACGGCGCGCCAAGGCGGTCGCCGACGCGATCATCGCTGCGGGCATTCCATCGGCGCAGATCACGGCTTCCGGCTATGGCGAGGAAAAGCCGGTGGCGCCGAACGATACGCCGAAGAACAAAGCGCTGAACCGGCGGATCGAGTTCTCCGCCACGCCGCTCTCCAACTGAGCCGGTCCTTAACTGAGAAGGCCCGTCAACCGAAAAGGAATCCGGTGCGTTTGGACATGATTGCAAGTTGCGGCAACTTCATGCGCGGCATCGGCCTCGCCGTGCTGGCGCTTGCGTTGACCATGACCATTACCATGACCGCGGCCAGTGCCGAACGCCGCATCGCCCTGGTGCTCGGCAATTCCCATTACCGGAACGCGCCGGTGCTGCCCAATCCGGTGAACGATGCGCAGGCAATGTCCGATCGCCTGAAGGGGCTGGGCTTCGAAATCGTCTCCGGCCTCGATCTCACCAAGGCGCAGACGCAGGAAAAGATCGCGCAATTCGCGCGGCAGGTGCGTGGCGCCGATATCGCGCTGTTCTTCTATGCCGGTCATGGCCTGCAGGTCTCGGGCAGGAATTACCTGCTGCCTGTCGATGCGGCGCTGGAGGACGAGACCTCGCTCGACTTCGAAGCCGTGCAGGTGGACTTCATCCTGCGGCAGATGTCGCGCGAGACCAGCATCAGGCTGGTGTTCCTCGACGCCTGCCGCGACAACCCGCTCGCCGATGTGCTTGCCAAGGAGACTGGCGGCGACAGCACGGCAAGCAGCGGCCTTGCCGAAATACCGATCGAGAATGGCGGCGCCGGCACGCTGGTCGCCTTCGCTGCCAGTCCCAACCAGCTCGCCTATGACGGACCGGGCGAGCACTCGCCATTTTCGGCGGCGCTGCTTGCCCATATCGGCGAGGTCAACGTCTCGATCACCGAAGCGATGAACCGGGTTACGTCGGATGTGTTCAAGGCCACAGCCGGACGCCAGCGGCCCTGGATCAACGTTTCGCTGACCACCGATGTCGTGCTTCACAAGGTCGATCTCAAGGCGCCGCTGATCGTCGGCGATTCCGGCCCGGCTGCGCCCGAAGGCGATACGCAGGCGCGCACCGGCGCGGCCGCCAATCCGCCGGGTACGGACGCCGGCGAGCAGGCGCTGGAACAGCTGCGTGAGGAAATTCCGAAGCTGGGCTCGGACGCGCCAATCCTTTTCGATGTTCCGGTCAATTTCGGCGACCCGGCGATCGACGGCAAGAGCATCGCCCAACTCATCCAGGGCAAGCCGCACTTCAGTCCGGTCGAGGGCCTGGAAAAGTCCGTCTGGGACAACCAGTGCAGCAACTGTCATCAATGGACCGAGGAGCGGCTGTGCGACCAGGCCAAGACCTACGTCACCAATGATGCCTCGGTGTTGCGCCTGCAACACCCGCTGGGCACGCGCTTCAAGGTGGCACTCGGCAAATGGGCGCAAAACGGCTGCAAATGAGACCGCCAACAATGGGTTGGATCAGATTTCAATGAAATCTCATCACGATCCAGAGCAATCAGGCTCGGCGCAGCGCCTCGGTTTCGGCCAGATGGATGCCCATCTCGACAAAGGCGGTGAGCACGGAGAAACGGTCCGCCACCGCAACCCGCGCCAGTCCGGCCAGTATGCCGGCATTGACGGCATGCGCAGCCGGCAGCGGCCGCAGCCTCGACCCGTTGGTCTGCGGCGTCAGGCCATTGATGTGCCGTTGCGCCGCTAGCGCGATCCAGCCGGCAGGCGTGTGCTGCTGCGTCATCGCCGCCCCGGCGACAGCCTCCCGGCGGGTTGCATTGTTGGGGTCGCCGACCCACTCCTGGATCAGTGTCAGCGTTGCGAGGTCCTGCTCTTCGAGCAGCTCGGTCAGATGCCCCAGGCACTCATGGCCCCACCAGATTGCGGCCCGGTCAGGCAGGAGATAGGCGCAAAAGGTAATCGCTTCCTCGGGGATGCGCCCGGCCATCAGCCGGCGGCAGAACTCGAGCGAGGGTTGGTCGGTCGGAACGGCCGTCATGTCCCGAGCGACAGCCGTGTTCGCGGCGAAGAGATCGCGTGCGGTCTGGAATCGAAGCCCGTTGACCATCGCTGCTGTTATCCTCCCCCAGCCCTCACTCAACCCGCCTGCGAGGCGCGGGTCAAGTCTGTCGACCACCACATGTCCATGACGTTGTTCACAGACAAACGCCTCACGGTTTGGTATATTCCACAGCCGACCGTGATCTCGACAGATCATTGTCGAACAGGAAGAGTTGGCCCGGATCCATGGATCGGGCCTGAGTGAAAATCGGATGCTCGAAACGGGAGTAACCGTTATGCAGCGGCACATTTCAGTCTTGGCATTGGCGACCGTGCTTTTCTCGACTCACGTCTATGCCGACCCACTTCAGAAATCGGAAGACATTGTGAAGTTCTTTGCCGGCACGATCGATCACGGCGCGGCACGCGGGATTTGTGTCGGCACCGAGGACGAGTGCAAGAGCAAGACCGGCCAGAAAGAAAAGCCTCCGGAGAAGACCGGCCTCGATATGCTGATCAATTTCAGCCTGGATTCGTCCGAGCTCGACGCCAAGGCGCGCAGCGAACTCGACGAATTCGCCAAGGCGCTGAAGGACGATCGGCTGAGCAAGCTGTCCTTCGTCGTCGAAGGCTATACCGACGCATCCGGCTCGGCGACCTACAATGAGGGGCTGTCGCAGCGCAGGGCGCAGTCGGTGACGGCCTTCCTCGAATCCAACGGCATCGAAGCCACCCGCATCAAGGCGGTCGGTCTCGGCGAGGCCAATCCACGCAACCCCGACCCCTACGATCCCGTCAATCGCCGGGTCGAGATGCGGATCAAGGCGCAGTAGCGTCGCCGGCTGCGTTTTCCGGCCATCAACGCCGCGCGTCCAACGGACACGCGGCGTTTTTGTCGTTCGATGTGATCGATCAGTTCTTGAGCACGCCGCCGACCGCTACGCCGGTGCCGAAGATCAGCGCCTTGGTCAGGAAATCATTGTTGTCCCGCGGCGGCGGCTCATCCTCGCGCACGACCTCCCGGTTGCGCCTTTTCTGCACGAACTGCTGCTGTCGGCGCGGCTTCTGGGCGTACTGCTTCTTGCGTGGCTTTTCCGCCACCGGCTTCAGCGTGCGGGCCTTCTGCACCATCTGTTTTTTCGGCTTGTCCACGCCGGCCTGGTCGGCCTCATGCTTGGCACGCACGGCCTCCATCATCGGATCCGTCTGGATAACCAGGAATGCCAGTTGCTCGCGCGTCAGGAAGGTGGTCGGAGGCAGCCCGTTCCCCTCTTGCCAGTCGCCGATCGCTTGCCGGGTCTTGGCGCCGATATTGCCGTCAACGCGGCCAAGCTCGTTGCCCAGCGCCTCGACGCGCAATTGCAGGTCGATGCGGCCCTGGCGATCGAGACCGATCGCGTTCTCCGTCGCCTCGGTGCCCAGCACCTTCTTCATGTCGTCCGAAATGCCGACCGAGGTGCGCACGGCAGAACCCGAGTTCGCTTCGTCGGCATCGAGCGCTGCCACCTGCCGTTCCTGGGCTTTCGGATCGTTCAGCGCATCGATGTTGAGCCGCGCCACCGTGGCGAAGCGGCCATTCGGGAACTGTTCGAGATAGGCTTCGTAGAATGGCGCGGTGTTGCGCTTCGAGGCCTCGTCCCAAAGCCGCTGCTCGACTTCCCACGAAGGCGGTTCGCTGGTGACGGGGGCAGGGGCGGGCGCTGTCGCGGCGTTCGCGTCGTCGGCGGCCGGTTTTGCCACCGGCACGGCTTCGGCGGCCGGTTTGCCAAGGAAAACCTCGCGGCCCAGCGATGCGTTGTGCCATGGCCGCTGGCGGCCTTGCGTGGTCTCGGCCACTTCGCCGCGCACCCGCGTCAGCGCGCTCTGGATCTCGATGCCGGGTTCGGTCAGGTGCCTGGCGAGCGCGGTCGAGTAGGGGCTGTCGACGCCGTTGCCGTCAAAGGCGATGGCGCCCGGGTCGGTGGCATAAGCAATCAGGATGCCGCCGGTGCCGACGCCCTCTGATTTAGGGTCGATCGGCGCCAGGCCGGTGCCCAGCGCGGTGGAGCGGGTCTTCGGCATCGCGGCCGCCAGTGTGCGTGCCAGCGGATTGTCGCGGCAGGCATCGAGGATGATGACGCCGACCGCCGGGTCGGGTGGCAATGCGGCCATGAAGTCGTCGATCTGGACGGTGCGGGTCTTGAGATAGGCAGGTGACGTCAGTTCGGCGTCGACCGGGATCAAAAAGTTCTTGCCGTCGACCTGCATGCCGTGGCCGGCATAGAAAATGACGGCGAGGTCGGCATCGTAGGACTGCTCGGTGAATTTGCTGATCAGGCTGTGCATGCCGGCATTGTCCTGGTCGACGCCCTCGATCACCTCGAAGCCGGCATTGCGCAGCGTCGATGCGATGAGATGCGCGTCATTGGCCGGATTGGGCAATTCGACGGCATGGACGTATTTGCTGTTGCCGATGACCAGCGCGACGCGTTTGACGCCACCGGCATCCGGCGCCGCCGCCTGGACGGTGCCAAGCGCGGTCAGCATTAACAGAAAAAATCCGCTCAAAAGGACGGCAAACGCTTTCATGGGATCGGCCCTCCGCCCCAATGGGGCGCGTTATTGATGGCTGCGCATGCTAAATTTCACCAGCGACTGTATCGCTTCTGCCAAAATGGCTGTTGGGCGTATGTGATCCCAGCCACAGTTTTGGTTCACAAGGACCCAAAAACCTTCCCAAATATCCGCAAACATACCATTCGCCGGCCTCAGAACCAATCGGCTTGGCGAAAGCCGGGGCGAACTGCCAGCTCTAGCCCGGCTCAAGAGTATTTTGGATCGAGCCGACCAGTGCCGTTATCGCCTGCTTGTATTTTTCGAACTCCGGCGATGTCTGGCGGACTTCCGTCGTCGTCTGCTGGCCCGCATCGGTGGTGGCGGGCGTCGGCAATTTGCGGCCCATCTTCCGTTCCGCCCAGTCGACGACGTAGCTGGCGGTCTTGCCGGCAAGAAACGGGTTGGCCTGGATAACGGACGAGCCGAGCACGGCGCTCAACTGCGCCGATCCCGGCGACGCCAGCACCTGATGTGCGCCTTCCATGCCGAGGAAATGGCAGAGATAGAGCCGGCCGGCGGTAATCTGATGGCCGCGCGCCTTGAGATAGGCTTCGCCCTCGCGCGCCAGATTGCGCACCATCTCACGCGAGATGGTGGCGTCGTAGCGCAAAGCGAGCAGGTCTGCGGTCGACAGCGAGCGCGCCAGTTCGGGACGATAGGTGTTCATCATCCGGATCCAGGTCTTGGATATGAACTGGCCGGCGCCTGTCGCCGAAGACAGCGGGTTCTTGGCCCGCGCGCTACCGCCCGATTCGACGTGGACGATACGGTCGGTCAGGGTTTCGACGGCGGGATCGCTGGAAGTGACGGCGATTGCAGCGGTCACTGTTCCGAGCGGATCGATCGCCTGACCGCTTTGATAGAGTTCGAAATGCAAATGTGGCCCGGTCGACAGGCCGGTGGTGCCGATATAGCCGATGATGTCGCCGGCCTTCACCTTGGTGCCGACACCGCTGGCAATGGCGAATTTCGACATATGCGCGTAGCGCGTCTCGCGGCCGCCGCCATGGGCGATCTTGACCACATTGCCGTAGCCGCCGCCGTCGCCCTGGAAGATGATCTCGCCGTCGAAGGCTGCGGCGATCGGGGTCCCCACGGGTGCTGCCCAGTCGACGCCTTTGTGGATGCGAACAACGCCCAGGATCGGATGCTTGCGCGGCCCGAAGGTCGACGTCATGACTCCGTTGACCGGCGTCACCATGCCGTTGGTCACCGTCAGCGAGCGCACCTGGTCATCGCCCGAGACGCAGGAAAACTGGCCGTCGCTCTGCTGGAAAACGAAACAATCGAGGCTCTTTTGCGTGCCTTGGATGCCGACATAGAGCACCCGTCCGTCGGTCTCGTTCTTGCCGCGCGGCGTCTGCGAATAGATCAGCACAAGGCGCTGGTCCTCGCTGGCGAAAGCATCCAGATCCTGTCCGCGCGACAGATACATGATGGCTTCGCCGATGATGCCGCTCGGCACATTGTTGCGGGCCGCCGTCGAGTAGATCGCGTCGAGCAGGCGGTATTGCCGTTTCTGCGTGCCTTCGGTCTCGGCGCCCGAATAATTGAACAGGTCCTCGCGCACCCACGGGTCGACGCCCGACACGAAGGCGCCGGCCGCGTTGCGTGTCAGCGTGCCGACAAAGACGTTCCTGGCGTAGATCGAGACCTGCATCAGCGACATCGTCGCGGTCTCGCGCGTCGGCCTGAACCCGCGCATCGCCACGACATAGCCTGGCTGCAGGCCGTCCTTGTCGAACAGCGCCTTCAGCCCCTCGCCGGCAAGCTTTGCGTCGTCGGCGGAAAAATGCGCATCAAGCGCCACGCTGTCCAGGCTGCGGTCGTTGAGGATTTTCACGAAAATGTCCTGGGTCGCCTCGAAGCGCTGGTATTCCGAGCTGACGGTGGCAACGCTGGTGTTGTTTTCGACCGCTGTCTTCTGAAAGGCGGGGAGTGCTGCTTCGCCCTCATCGATGGTCTCGCCCCAGCCGGCCTCGGGGTCATCGGCCGCCGTCGATGCACCCGGAGCGACCTGCGGGTCAGGAGCTGGGCCGGAGGCCGCCGGAGCCCCGTCCGCGCCGGGCGATGGTTGAAGATCGTTCTGCAGGTCATTCTGCGGATCGTTGGGTTCGGCGGGTGGCGCGACCGCGGTCTTCCGCTGCGCCTGAAAGAAAGCGAAATCCTCTTGCGTCGAGGGGATCGTCGTCATGAATTTTTCGCTGGCGCTCAGCATCACGTCGGAGAGAACCATGATCTGAGGGGAGATGCCGGCCTGGTCGAGCTCCGTCGGGCGCGGCATCCCGCGGCTCTTGGCGGCGCCGGCTTCTGGCGCCAGTGTGATCCACATCGGGTCGCCGGCAAGGTCGATGATGGCCGGCACGTAGACCGATGCGTCGGCCGGTACGTCGTCCGAGCCTTCGACGGCGTGCAGTTCCTCGTCCTCGTCGCCAAACGACCAGTAGTCGGCGGTGAGATAAAAGCCGGTGGCAATCGCGGCGAGGACGATTGTCGCCAGGCCAGCCGCCAGTCCGAGCCAGATCCTGCGCCTGCGCAGCGCGGCGCGCGCCTGCTTCTTTGCTTTGAAGCTGGTGTCGATGCTGTGCGTCACGGCGCGCTTCCGGTCAGGAAGAAGGTCCAGCGCACCTGTTCCTGCGTGTCGACTTCGAGAAACTTCGCCGCGATATGGCCGCGCTGCCAGCATTCATCGATGCCGCGGATCGAGAACCGCCGCCGCTCGATGCACATGTCGGTGGAGCCTGCCAGAATGGCGTGGCCGAAGACATCCGTCGCGTAGATGTAGATGTAGCGGTTGGTCAGCTCCTCGCGGATGACGTTGACGCATTGATTGGCGCCGATGGTCCACCAGCCATCGGTCTGGTCGGCATCGTCGACCTTCTGACCGACGGCAAGATTGACGACGTCGAGCGTCTGGTTGCAGACGGTGAATTCGGCGCGCGCCTGCCCGGTGGAAAGAAGCGCCAGCAACAGCGTCGCGACCGCGCTCGCGGCGAGCTTCACGCGCACGTTCCGGGCAAGCAGGACGGGATCTCGGCGACGGCGTTGCATCGGCGTCGGTGCTAGCCGCCGAGGCGGAAGTATTTGGCGGTCGCCGAAAATCCCGAACTCCTGGCGCCGATCTCGTCGAGTATCCTGGGCAACAGCACCGAGGCCGGCGTCGGCGTTGTGAAGTCCGCCGCCTTAATGTCCTGCGGCCCGGTGATCACCATGATGATCTGCGGCAACGCCTTGCCTGCCGCCTTGTCGGCGGCGCCGAGCCCGATCGGGATCGAGAAGGTCGCCTTGTCGGCTTGTACGACAACATGGTCGTCG
This sequence comes from Mesorhizobium sp. C395A, assembly GCF_030323205.1. Taxonomy (NCBI): domain Bacteria; kingdom Pseudomonadati; phylum Pseudomonadota; class Alphaproteobacteria; order Hyphomicrobiales; family Phyllobacteriaceae; genus Mesorhizobium; species Mesorhizobium sp. C395A. The sequence goes on from NZ_CP100473.1 coordinate 152,322, forward strand.
AGGTTGAAGGCGATGCCCCTGTGGTCGATCAGGAACACGCTCGACACCAGCCCGCCATGCGTCACCAGCGTGCCGTCGATCGGCGAGCCGTCCGGCACCGATGTCTGGTCGAGGACAAGCTGCGGCCTGTCGGCCGTGCTCGCGCCCATGAAACGCAGGAAGCCGGTGATCCCGCATTGCGGGGGCTGGATAAGGCGGACGCTGATATCCGGCTCGACATGGAACTTCGCCTGGAATTCCCCAAGCAACTGTTCGAAGGGTGGCACCGACGTGCCGAAGCCCTCGATCGCGACACCCTTGTCGGCGGCCGACGTCACCGTCGCAAAAAAACAATCACCACCATTGAAGGCGCGTACCCAGGTGACCCGCTCGGCGGCCGCATCGGCCGGTGGCGGCACCTCCGGCTTGGGCACGTTCATGGCAATGTCGGGCTCGGCCGGCTTGTCGGCCTGCTCACCGCTGGCAATATCGGGCTGGCTCGGCTTAGGCTCCGCGGTCGGTTCAGGCGCCTGCGTGTCCGGCTTGGGCGCCTGCGCGGTCGGTTCAGGCGCCTGCGCCTTGGGCTCGGGCGCTTGAGCGGTGGGTTCCGGCGTCGGTGCTGTGGGCGTGGGTGCCTGGGCCGTTGGTTCAGGTGGTTGCGTGGCCGGCGCTGTCGCCTTGGGCTCTACCGGCGGACTGACAGGCTCGGGGTTCTTCGCGGCATCGGACTGTGACGGGCCGGATGGCGGTTGCAGCGCGACGGTCTTGTCGATTGGTGCGGCCGGCAGCGGGGCCGTAGCGCTCGACGCGACTGGTGGCGTCGGCTGCGGCTCGACCGGCGCTTTGGCCTGATCTTCAGCCGCAGTCTCCGCTGGTTGCGTCTTTGGCACCGTCTTCTCGACCGGCGCAGTGTCCGGAACGGGCTTGTCAGCGACGATCGGCTTTGTCAGTTCGGGTTGGAGCGGCTTGCCGGTGTCGGTGACGCGAGGCCGGTCTCCGAATCCCACGATACCCGATGCATAGAGCCCTCCAAGCGATACCACGGCCACCGCCGACAGCACCGCGATCGTCAGATTTCTGCCTGTAGTAGCAGGCTTCGGCGGTGTGCTTGCTCGCTTGGGAGTTTCAGCAGCCGGTTTCGGCTGCGACAGGTGCGCCGGGCGCACGTGCGGCACGAAAGACGGCTCCGCCGTGCCGCTTGGCGGGGCCGAACCGAAGCCTTGGGCCGGCGAGTCCCCGACCTTCGAGACAGGCCCTGCGGTCTGCCCGGTTCGCGGCAGACCGGGCCGGGGCGCGAGCGATGCCGGCGGCAAGGTCGCGTCGCTGTCGTCGCGCGTCAACCGGGCGATTTCGGCCATGCTGGCCGGTCGATCATCCGGGTCAGGCTGCAGCATCGCTTCGACAATGTCCCTGAAATCGGCATCGATGCCGGAGAGATCAGGGACGGTCCGCCGTTTTTCGACGATCTCGTATTGCGAGCCGCCCATATCGATCGGCTTGCCGCGCAGCGCCGCCGCCAGCACCAGCCCCAGGCTGTAGATGTCGGACTGTTCGCTGACCTCGCCGCCATAGAGCCCGAGCTGCTCGGGGGAGACGTAATTGTATTTTCCGGCAAACTTGCCGCCGATCAGCGTCTCGCCACCGACCGCGGCCGATCGCGCAATGCCGAAATCGATGATCTTTGCCCGCTCGACCCGACCTCCCGGCAGGATGATGTTGTCGGGCGACAGATCGCGGTGGATGGCGCCGGCCTGGTGCACGGCGCTCAGGCCCGAGGCCAGCCGGTGGCACAGTTTGCGCACATCCGGAGTCGCCATCGCCCCGCCGCGCATGACGTCGTACAGCGACTGGCCGTCGACGAATTCCATCGCCAGATAGGGCCGCCCGATGCCGGGATCTATGGTGAAGACGTGGTAGCGCACGACCGCGTCATGCGACAGATGGTTGAGGATCGAGGCTTCCTTGCGAAACAGCGACAGGATCGTCTGGTCGCGGGCGAATTCCGGCAGCACGATCTTGATCGCGACATGATCGCCGGTCTGGATGTTGTGGCCGCGATAGACTTCGCCCATGCCGCCCGACGCGATGCGTTCGTCGAGCTCGTAGATGCCGCTGAGCTGCGTGCCGACGCTGGTATCCGCCATGTTGGGCAATAGCCGGGTCTTGTCGTCGGAGCTCATCGGTCGTAGCCTCCTGCTCGGGACAGGCCATTGCCTTTGTCTTTGATCTTGACCAGAACGATGGTAACGTTGTCCGTGCCGCCGCGCTCGAGCACCATGGTAAGCAGCTTTTCGCAGGCAGCCTGCGGCGCTGCCGAGAGCACTGCTGCCGCAATTTCCGCGTCGCTGACATGCGCCGTCAGCCCGTCCGTGCTGAGGATGAAAATGTCGCCGGCAAGGGTCTCTCCTTGCTGGAAGTCGATGGCGATCTCATCATTGACGCCGATAGCGCGCGTAATAACGTTGCGGCGCGGCCAGTTCTCCGCTTCGGCCGCGCTGATCGCGCCGCTGTCGAGCAGTTCCTGGACCTCGGTGTGGTCGCGCGAAATCTGCGAGATCGCGGCGTTGCGCACGAGATAGACGCGGCTGTCGCCCGACCACAGGCAGGCGAACCTGCCGTCCATGGCCAGCAGTGCGGCAACGGTGGAGCCGATGGTCACGCCGCGTGAACGCGAAATCCGGCGGATCTCGGCATGGGCCCGGTTCAACCGGTCCTCGAAGCGCGCGCGCAGATCCGGCGCCGAACTGGCGATGCCGATCGTCGCCAGATGCTCGACAATGCTTGCCGAAGCGACTTCTCCGGCCTCGTGCCCGCCCATGCCGTCGGCCACCACCCAGAGGCCGATCCGCGGCTCGACCAGAAAGCTGTCCTCATTGTGGTCGCGCACGCAGCCCTTGTGGCTCACGCCGTAGCTCTCAAAGGCGGCATCGTTCACTTGCCTACGCTCCGCAACGCCTTGGCTGACGTGCCTGGCCAGTCTGCCACAGCCCCATTCATTAGAGTATCGAAATCTAAGCCGCTGATGACGGACCGTGTGGTGCCGCCGCTGTCTCTGCGTCCTGCAATCGCTGGTCCTGCCATGCAATTCCCCATCAGAAAGCCTTCGGACAGCTGAACGCGGAAAGCGCCGGCAGCGTGAATGGGTTGCCGTTCTCCCCGGTCTTGATCGTGTAGGCGACATCCCGTCCGCCGATGACGAAATGCGCTTCGAGACTATCGCCATTGGCGGTGACCTGCCCCTTGTCCAGCAATCGTTTCAACGCCCAGGGACCGTCGAACTTGATTGCGGACTCGCGGCCGGGCAGCTCCGGCGTCAGGCTGAGACTGGCCGAACCGGTCTTGCCCGGCCACGGAATCAGGCCCGGCGTGTTGCCGGCCTGGGTGGCCTGCAGCACCTGGCCGTCGATATTGAGCAGCGCCATGTCGGCATCGCCATGCAGCGACAGCGGCGTGAAGGTGATGTTGATCGACGGCACCGGCCCGCCGAGCGGAAAGAAAGCCGCGCGGATTTGTGCCGCGAGCTGAAAGTTCTTCAGCGTCGATTTCGCCAGATTGCGGCCGAACCTGGTGTCCTGTTTCCAGTCCCAGTCCTGGCCGCTCATGTCGACCAGCGACGCCAGGTTCTGCGCGAAGAACCGGTCAAGAACCCCGCCCGGAGAAAACAATCTCGCAAAATCCGCCATGGCGACATCGTCGGTGCCGGCGGGGGCAAATGGAAAGCGCCCGGCAATCACCTCTTCGCACGGACGGCCGACGGTCTCCTCCAGCATTTCGTTGAGATGCGTGGTCGATGTTTCGGCGACGGTGCCCTCGAAACCGTCCGCCGCCGCGCTCACCATCCTGGCCAGCGCCTTCGGCAGCCGCGAAGCATTGGCGCGCAACGTCGAGATCTGCAGCTGCAGATTGGCGTTGGCCTGGTCCGTCTGGGCGGGGACATCGGCGGCCAGCCGCATGCTCTGATAGATTTCGCGGAAATTCTGGGTGAGGGCGTCGAGCGGCCGCTGCCCCGGCGCCCCGGCCACCAAAGCCTGGAAAGACCGGAACTGGGCTTCGATGTTGGCGCCGGGATCCTGGTTCTGGGTGCTGACAAAGGCGGTCCCGGCCCGGCTCTGCGATTTGCGCGCCGCAAGCTCGATGCCGATGCGGGCGAGGCCCTTGGCGCGCGCGGCGATTTCCTGGTCGCTGACTTGAGACGGCGCAGCCGGATTGCGCTCTTGCGTCAAAGCTGTTTCGCGCGCGATCGCCTCGAACAGCTGCATCAGCGGCGAACTCGGTGATCCCGCTGCGGACAGCGCCAGATATTGCGGTTTGTCGGCGGCCATTGCCTTGAACTTCAACCTGTCGAGCACCTCGTTCCACGCCGCCGCAAAGCCCTTGCCATAGCGATCGAGCAGCTCCGGGCCGAGCTTGAGCAATTCCTGGTCGAAACCGCCTTGCTCGCCGCTCGAGCCGATCACCCATTGATCGTCGACCAGCGCCTGCGCGCTCCTGGCAAGTTGCGCCAGATAGAAGTCGAAGCCGGCATGGGTGTAGAGACCGGGGACGCGAAGGCCGGCGAGATCGTTTCCGTCATTGCGCTCGAACAGCATCGGCGCCTCCGCGCCGGCTTGCGATGACACCGAAAAATCGTCCAGCGCCGCCGCATAGGTGGCCGACTGGATGAGCGCGGTGGCGCGATCGGCAAGGCTCATGCGGCCGAGCGAGCGCTGGGCGGATTCGACCAGCCCGCGGTTGAGTTCGAACGAGGGATCCTGGTCATCGTCGAGCGCCAGCATGGCGCGCAAATGCTTCTCCAGTTGCGCCCGGCCGTCGCGATTGTGGGCGCCGGGATAGCGGTTCTGTTCCCAGTCCCGCTTCAGCCAGGTGACGACCAGCTCGTCATCCACTTTCGGCGCCTTGCCGCCCAGCATCAGGTAAATCTTCAACGGCTCGTACAGCGCCATCGGATCGGCCATCCTGGCCTCGATCGTGCGTTCGAGCTGGAACAGCAGGCGCGAGCGGAACATCCGCTCCAGCCCCTGCCGGTAGGCGGTCTCGGAGGCCGAAAGGATACGTTCACGCTGGCTGAGGCCGAACGTCGCCGTGGCCGGGGTGGGCTGGTCTCTCGTATCGTAGCCGTCCGGCAGGCCGCGCAGCGCATCGAGCGCGCCGATGACGGTTTCGAGGTCGGCATCCAACACCGTCGTGCTGGCCAGCAGCGGCGCGGCTGTCGCGCGGTATTGGCCTGCCGCCTGGCCGGTCGCGGCGACCAGCGATTTGTTGGTCGTAAAGCTCAGGCCGAGAACGCCAAGCGCGGCGATCGCTATGGCCGCGATCGCTGTCAGGCCGGCGTAGCGGGCGATCGCAACGCGCCTGTCGGCCGCCCTGTCATAGGACACCCAGCCGGACTCGGCGAAAATGACGCGGCTCAACAGATCGTGCAGGAAGAAGCTTTTGCCGGTGCCGGAAAGATGCGCCTGGGCATTCCTGCCGAAACTGCGGCCTATGCTGCCCAGCAACTGGTCGATCGGCGTGCCTTCCTGCGTGCCGGAAGAAAAATACAGGCCGCGCAGGGGGGCGTTCAGCTGCTTGCGCGTCGGCTCGAAAACGCCCTCGAGGAAATTCACGATCCGGCCTTTCAGCGCACCGAGCTGCGCGGCGAAGCCGAAAATGGCGATGCGCGCGACCGGATCGGTCTCCGCCTGCAGCCGCTCGCTCATCTCTTCGGTCAGGCGCTTCACCAGCGCGTCGAATTCGGCTGGCGCTTCTGCGACCATGTTCAGGCCGCGCTCGGCGGTCTGGAAGGTCGCGCCCCACACCTTGCGCCGGCGTGCTTCGTCGAAACCGCCGAAATATTCCATGAATCCGGAGACCAGGTCGGCCTTGGTGAACAGCACGTAGACGGGAAAGCGGACCTTCAGGACCTCGTGGATTTCCTGCAGGCGGCTGCGGATCTCGGCGACACGGGCCGCCTGCTCTCCGTCCGCCATCAGATCGGCAAGGCTGATCGCCAGGATGACGCCATTGATCGGCTGACGCGTCCGGTGCCGCTTGAGCAGCGACAGGAACGCCAGCCAGCTTTTGCTGTCGGTCCGTGCATGGGAATCCTGCGTCGTGTAGCGCCCGGCCGTGTCGATCAGCACCGCCTCGTCGGTGAACCACCAGTCGCAATTGCGCGTACCGCCGACACCCGCCACCGGCTGCGCCTGGCCCGACCCGGCAAGCGGAAAGTTCAGGCCGGAATTGACCAGCGCGGTGGTCTTGCCGGCGCCCGGCGGGCCGATGACGATGTACCAGGGGACGTCGTAGAGGAAGTTGCGCTTGCCGCTCGACTGCCTGAGCGTCGCGACTGCTTCGTTCATGCGAGCTTCCAGCACCTTTGCATCGCTGCCGTCATCCTCGGCGCTGGCCATGGCGGCCTCCAGCGCCTTCTGCGCCTTGCGCCTGCGCCAGAACCGGATTGCATAGATGATCGCCACCGTTCCGACGACGATGCCGATGATCGCTGCCCGCAGCCAGATGGGATCCAACGGCCGGGCGCCGGCAAAGCGGATTAACGGGCCGGCGTACCAGACCGCGGCGGCAAAGCCGGCGAGCGCGAGCGCGCTGAAGATGCGCAGCAGCCAGCCGGTCACAGCATCTCCTCCCGCGGGATCATTACATCGACACGGCGGTTTTTGGCGCGGCCCTCCGGCGTTGCATTGTCGGCGATGGGCTCGTCCTCGCCCTTGCCCTCGACCTTTGTCCGCGACGGATCGCTGAAATGCGCTGCGATCATCTTTTCCACCGACTGGGCACGTGCGACGGAGAGGTCGAAATTCGATTTGAAGGCGCTGGTCTTCTTCGGTTTGACGTTGTCGGTGTGGCCGACGATCCGGATCGGCCCGCGCTCCGCGTCGAGAGCCGCCGCGATGCTGGCGGCCACCGGCTCGAACTCCGGCTTGACCTCGGCTCGTCCCGACTGGAACAGCAGGGCGTTGCTGATTTCCACGATGATGAAATCACCCTTAGTGCCGACGCTGACGCCGCGGCCTTCGATCTCCTTGGCCAAGGCAGTGCGGATGCGATCGACCTGCGCAATCGTCGTTGGCGCTGCGACGACCTTCACCTCCTCGGTCAGCGGCACGAAACCGGTGCGCTCGATGGTGACCGGCGTCGCCGGATTGAGCGCCAGCAACTCGCCGGCAATAGCCTCGCCATCATTGGTGATGAGGACCCGCAGCGTGAAAAAGGCTGCGGTCAAGCCCGCTGCGGTTGCAGCGGCTATGGCCCAGAGCGGAACCCGCCTGGAGCCTTGCGCCGATGTGACCGACAAGCCTTGCCAGCGCGGCGAGATGTCGTCGTCACCGAGGATGCGGAAATAGGCTGATGTCTCGTAGACGTCGCGGCGGACCCGTTCGAGGCTCTCGCGCGGCTGGCCGCGATACTGGCCTTCGAAGCCAAGCGACAGGCAGACATGCATCAGCTCGATGAGATTGCGATGAGGTTCCGGCGTCGCCAGCACCGTGTTCAGCGCCTGGAAAAAACCGGCGCCGGTGGGTTTGACCTGGAAGAAGCGCTGCAGCATGGCCTGCTGCGCCCAAGCATCCCGGCTGGAACCGGGCAGATTGGCGACGATATCGTCGGCGGTTTCGCAAAGCACATAGCTGGCGATTCGCGCATCCTCTTCCGAGGTATCGGTCCTGGCGATCTTGCGGTCGAAATCCTCGATCAGGCCGGCGACATGCTGCGCCAGCTTCTCGGCCGGTCTTTCGACAGCCATCAGCCGCAGATGCCCAAGCAGCATCAGCAAGGGCGCCGCGGCAGCGACGATCGGGTTGGCCGCGCCATAATCGACGGCATCGCTGGCGCCGAGCAGCGCATCCCATGGCGTTTTCCCCGCCGTCCCGGCTGAGCCGTGAACGGGCGGATCGGCCGGCGCGTTGGCGAAGGGCGTTCCCTGATAGATCACCGTCCCCGTGACGTCGGACGGCGGCTGGCGGCCGGCGTTGGGATCGAAAACCGTGGGTTCCGGGACGCTGGCAGGGGCGATCACCGTACTGCCGGGGGCCGGCGCATCGCGGGCGAGAACCGTCTTTTGCTTGCGGCCGGGATTGGGGCGGCTGGGGCGGATGACGGTTTTGCCGGTCGGATCGAAAGGATCATCCTTCGAGCTCATCGCCGATCCCTGCCTCTACGCCCGCGCGCCGCGACGCACAGCGCCATGTCCGCGCGAACGCGGACCGCAGGACGCTATCTCGCCGTGACATGACATGTGCCGCAGAACCCCGAGGTCGACCAACCGTACCCGCGTGCTCAATCGTCGTATGTGATCGTAGTCTCAGAAGGTTGCGATGGAAACCCGGCGCAATTTTGGTCGCGGCGGGCGCCTGGGTCGGCCTTCACGGTGTCTTCAGAAGTGCGCGGAGCTCAGCCCTTGCCGGTCTTCTGTTTGGCGGCCTTGGCATAGGCTTCGCTGAAATAGCTGAGGAATATGTCCAGCATGCCGTTCTCGTGCGCTTCCTCCTTGGCCCGCCAGGTCGCGACCAGTGCGTCCCAGGCGCGCGTCTTCTTCGAGGCAAAGGAGGATGGCGGCAGTTTTTTCGCAATCGCCTCGGGCGACAGATCGTCAAGCAACCGCGACAGCGCTGCCTGCATGGCGGCGAAGGTGGCGAATTCATGCGTTTTGAGGTCGTGGAAAGCGTCTTCGATGCTGTGCCGGGCATCGAGATAGCCGGCCCTGCGCCGCGCGAACATGATGTCGAGGATTTCGTCTGTCCCGGGCACGAACTTTAGCGGATTGTTGTCGGCGGAATTGATCATGGTGCGGTCGCTGGTCTTGGCCAGGACTTTTGCAGCGGCGCGCGCCTTCAACAGCAGCACCAGTTCGTCGACGACGATGCGCAGCACCGCGCCGATCTCGCCGGCCACCTCCTGCGGCTGGCGCAGCAAAAGCACCTCTGGCGGAATGCCGGCGCCGGCGGCAATCGCGCGCAGGATCTCGTCGGCTTGCTGCGGCCGGCTGGAGAGCGAAGCGGGCGGCGCGGTCGGTGACCGTGGCGATGCGGCATGGTCTGGAAAGGATCCAACGGGCATCTGCCGTTGCGTCGAACCATGGCCACCGAAGGCTGGGTTCCCGTCATCGATCGATACCGAGACGATATAGCGGCCGATCCGGAGCCGGTCACCCTGAGCCAGCCGGTGCGGGCCGGTCAGGCGCTGGCTCGACCCGTTGACGAATGTGCCGTTGCGCGAGACGTCGTGGAGAAAAAAAGCGCCGCCTTCGTAGCGGATTTCGCAATGCCGGCCGGAGATGAACTTGTCCGGATCGGGCAAGGTCCAGGCACAGTTCTCCCGCCCTATCTCGAAGCCGCGGTCGCGCGATGCGTAGCCGGGCGGCAGCCCGGCAGGCAGGACATCGACATTGCTGATCTGCAGACTGATGAACATGCGCTATGGACCGTCGACCGCTGCCGTTTCCATTGATCCGATGTGCCACAGTCTAGCAGCTTGCGGGCACAGCGGGAGAGCGGCGTTTCACACTGGCGAAAGCGGCGCCAACAGCAACTGCCTGCCGCTTGTCCTCTTTGGTCTGCCATAGAACATGTGGTAGGCTCAACATGGCTTGGGTGGCAAGTTGCGAAATGTCCCTGAACGTGAGGTCGTTAACACAAGAAGGGCATCGAACCTGCCACACTAGCGCTCAGGAGGGGCACGACCCATGCCGAGTGAACAACGCGCCGCGCTTGTGCAGACGCCGGTCGGCGCCGAACTGTTGACTTTCACGCATCTCGTCGGCCGCGACGAGATCAGCCGCTGCCTTGCCTACACCGTTGGATTTGTCTCGACCAATGCCGATATCGACCCGCTGAAGATGCTGGGCGGCGCCGTTTCGATCGAAGGCGAGGCCGATCCCAAACGCTGGTTCAGCGGCCTTATCGCCGAGTTTCGCCTTACCCGCATCGAAGATCGGCTGGCTCACTATGAGGCGGTCGTCAGGCCGTGGCTGTGGTTCCTCGGCAATACCACCGACTGCCGCATTTTCCAGGACAAGACCGCCGTCGAGATCGTCGAGGAGATCTTCTCCAAATATGGCGGCATCGCCAAGTTCGAGAAGCGCTTGCAAGGCTCCTATCCGCCGCGCGAATATTGCGTGCAATATGACGAGAGCGACCTCGATTTCGTGCAGCGGCTGCTCGAGCATGAAGGCATAATGTACTTCTTCGAGCATGCCGAGGGCGAGCACACGCTGATCCTGGCCGACGCCATGAGCAAGCTGAAGCCGGCGCCGGGCTATGAGACGGTGCTATATCAGTTCGAAGGGCAGGGCTCGCGCCGCGACGTCGAATACATCACCGACTGGATTCCAGGCAGCGCGGTGCGCCCCGGCGCCTATGCCCACACCGACTATGACTTCGAAAAACCCGCCGCCGATTTGATGGCGAAGTCGGCGCAGCCCTTCGGCCACAAGCAGGCCGCGGGCGAGAACTATCGCCACCCCGGCGCGCATCTGGAAGTCGGGCGCGGCGACAGCCTGGCGGCGATCAGGCGCGAAGAAATCCAGGCGCCACACCTGCGCATTGCCGCCGTCGGCACGGTGCGCGGCCTGTTTTCCGGCTGCACCTTCAAGCTCGACGGCTTTCCGCGCGACGACCAGAACAAGGACTATCTGGTGCTCAGCGCCGAGTACCGACTGTTCGATCCGGGTTACCGCGCCGGCGTCGACACCGATGGCGAGAATTTCAAGGTGGTGCTCGGCTTGGCGCCGACCTCAGTTGCTTATCGGCCGCCGCGCATGACGCCAAGGCCGATCATGCGCGGGCCGCAGACGGCGACGGTGGTCGGTCCCTCCGGCGAGGAGATCTTCACCGACAAATATGCCCGGGTGAAGGTGCAGTTCCACTGGGATCGCCTCGGCAAGAAGGACCAGAAGAGCTCCTGCTTCGTGCGGGTGTCGCAGACCTGGGCCGGCAGCGGCTGGGGCTTCATCCAGATCCCGCGCATCGGCCAGGAAGTCATCGTCGATTTCATCGAAGGCAATCCGGATCTGCCGATCATCACCGGCAGGGTCTACAACGCCTCGCAGATGCCGCCCTACGGCCTGCCCGGAAACGCCACGCAGTCGGGCTGGAAGTCCAACTCGTCGAAGGGCGGTGGCGGCTACAACGAGCTGATGTTCGAAGACAAGGCCGGCTCGGAGCTCGTCAACTTCCAGGCGCAGAAGGACCATCACCTTCTGATCAAGCACGACCGCAACAAGACGGTGCAGCACGACCAGTCCGACCGCATCGACCACGACGCCAAGCACTCCGTCGGCCACAATCTCGACGAGGACGTCGGCAACAACAAGACGGTCAAGGTCGGCGTCGATCAGACGACGAATATTGGCTCGAACGATACAGAGACGGTGGGCAAGAATCGCTCGCTGACGGTGGGGGTCGATGAAACGATCGGCATCGGGTCGAACTCGACGGAGACCATCGGCGCCAATCACACGCAGACCGTGGCGATCGTGCAGACGATCACGGTGGGCGCGGCCCGCGTCGACAGTGTCGGCGCGGCAGAGACCAGAAGCGTCGGTGCGGTGCAGACGAACCAGATCGGCGCATCGCGCTCGATGACGGTGGGCGCCGGACAGACGCACACAATAGGCGCGGCGGACAGCTGGACAATCGGCGCCGCCCAGAGCGTGACCGTTGGCGCGGACCAGAGTTTCGCTATCGGCGGTGCGCAGTCGTCGCAGATCGGCAAAGCCAGGTCGGCAAAGATCGCCGCCGACGATGCGACCGATGTCGGAGGTGGGTACGCGCTCAAAGTCGGCAAGGGCAGCGGCATCCAGGTTGCCGAAGACAGCACCATCAAGGTCGGCAAGAAGCTGATGATCGATGCCACCGACGAGATCACGTTGGTATGCGGCGATGCCTCGATCAACATGAAGAAGGATGGCACGATTTCCATCAAGGGCAAGGACATCCGCATCCAGGGCAGCGGCGATGTTCAGGTCAAAGCTGACGGCGACGTCAAGATCAAGGGTAGCAATGTCTTCAACAACTGAAATGACTGGACGCGACGAATCGGTTGAACGCATCGACGGGGTCGTCATCGGGCTGTTGATCGGCTTCGAGGATGGCGCGCCGCTGGTGGTGTTCGTCGGCAATCCCGGCGAGACGGCGCTCAGGGCTCGCAGCCTGGCGAGGCTCGACTCCTCGGCAGTCGGCGCGGAGGTGGCGCTGCTTTTCGAAGGCGGCGATCCGAGCCGCCCGCTCGTCGTCGGGCGCATCGTGGAACCGACACACACGAGCGAACAAGTGCAGGTGGTTCGCGACGGCGAAACCGTGACGCTGAAGGCCAAGGAGCGTATCGAGCTGCGTTGCGGCCTGGCCTCCATCATCCTGGAGAAGAACGGCCGCATCTCGATCCGCGGCAGTCAGTTGAGCAGCCAGGCAAGCGGTGTGAACCGTGTGCGGGGTGCGGCTGTTCATCTCAACTGAGACGTCCATGCAGCAAATTGCGACAATCCCGGCGATTATCGAGCAGCATGTCGAGGATGCCGCGTTCCTGTGGCACCGTCGTGCAAAGGAGATCGACGGTCCCGTGATGGGCGCTTTCGACATCGGCCGTATTGACCAGCGGCTCGACGCCAATCTCGATGGGCTGTTCGCGGCGGGCCAGGCAGCATGGGATCTCGCGGCGGCACGCTTTGCCGACTACCAGGAGCCGCCCGAACTGTTTCTGCTGGGAGCTCTGGCATTCGAATGGCAATCCGCGCCCGCTATCAAGTTTGTCCTCGAGAGTGCGGGGCCGCTTGGCAAGCGTGGGCTGTCGGCGCTGTCCGGCGCGGTTGCGCGCAGCTCGCCTGACAGGTTGAAGCCGTTCGTTGCGCGCTGGCTGGATTCGCCAGTCGCAATGGAGCGTGCGTTGGGCGTCGGCGCACTGCATCACCACAGCGTCAATCCCGGACCCAGGCTTGCGCAGTTGCTGACCGACCGTGACGCCGAAGTGCGTCGCCGGGCGTTGAAGCTTGCGGGTGCGCTGCGCCGTCGCGATGTGGTCGGCGAGGTTGCGGCCTGTCTGCAGGCGCGGGGCGCCGACGAACGGCTGGAGGCGGCGGTAGCGGCCTGCCTGCTGGGCGAGGCGCGGCTGGCGCAGCCCGTGCTCGACAAGATGCTTGTCAGCCACCCGAAGCTTGCGGGAGCCGCCATGGAAATCCGGCTGCTCACCACACCATCGATTGCGGCGCAGTCTTGGTGGCAGCAATTCGCATCCTCTCCAGCAACGCGGCAGGTGGCAGTCGCGACGAGCGGACTGCTGGGTGACAAGACGATAGTGCCGTGGCTCATCGAGAAGATGCAGTCGCCGGAACTTGCCTACGCTGCAGGGCTGGCGCTGCGCGACCTGATCGAGATTGATTTTAACGATACAGATGTGTTCGTCACGGACGCGGCCAAGCTCGGGCCGGAGTTCGAGACTATTGAGGCGACGCCACTGCCCTCTGCTTCGCAGGCACAGGCTTGGTGGGACAATGGCAGGGGTCCGGCGAGGTTCGAAAAATTCCAATCCATGCGGCGGCTGAAGGTGGATGCCATCAGGGGAGCGCTTGCCAACGCGGAGATCGCGCTGACCAACTGGCGGCGTTCACAGCCAATTCCGGCGTGGATGTGAAGATCCGTCCAGCTCCGCGGGGAGACGCGATCAGCCGCGCCGGACCGCGCTCACAAGCGCGGCAGCGCGCATGCCGGCTTCCGAAGTGGCTTCGCACATGGCGACTTTGCCAGGGGCATAGGCCTTGGCGAAGCTGTCGGCGGCAATGAGCAGTGTGAGCGCGCCGGCACCGGCGCCGATATCGCCTATCGTCATCGCGGGATAGGCCATTGGAAGGGTCTCGCGGCGCGTCCGGTAGAAGCGTGGACGTCCGATCAAACCCTCCCAGGCGCTATACCGTTCACCATTGTCGTTGCTGACGATAAACTTGATGTCGGGCTCGGTCGGCCCCTTGCCCTCGATTGCGGCGCGGCAGGCAGCTACCAAAGCTCGACCCTGGCTGTGATTTTCCGACAGCACGGAGTTTTCCTCCAAAGCAGCGCCGACGCCGTGAATAACGCATTGGGCCGGCAAATCGCGACCGGGCGAACGGCGCAGGCAGACGATGGCGGCGCCTTCGCCCGGCACAAGGCCTTGCGCGTTATCCTCGGCCTTCAGGCGGTTGGCGGCCATGAGGCGGGCGATATCCTTGTCGTTCACCAGGCTGTCGACGCCACCCAGCAGAACCTGCTCAACACCCGGCGTTGCAAGGAGGTCCGCCGCCTTGCCCAGCAGTCCGATGCAGGCCGCCGCGCCACCGTCGACCACGCGCGAGGTGGGATGGAACCTTTCGCCCAGCGTGTCTTGCAGGTCGGTGAGAAACACGCTGGCCGGCCTCTCCGAGAAGGCCAGATGTTCCCGGAACGCCTCCGGCGTCACCAGCAGCAAAGCGCTGGCGCCAGCTGCGACACCACCCTTTTCCAGCGCCTCGCTCACGGCGCGTGCAGCCATGCTGGTGAGCCACGCGTTTTCGGTGAGGCGAAGGGAGTAGTGCGAGGGAATGCGGGAAACGGTCTGATCGTCGCCGAACGGGTCGACGAGGGTACGCCGCTCGAACGCGGAAAGGCTGGCCCGAATCGCCGCCAGTGTCTGGCGCGCATTGAGGCCGGCCGGTGTAACGGCGCCACCGCCCATAATGTAGATCGGAGCCTTCAGCCCAGCCATGTCGCCCTCTCGGCAATCAGTCCGTCGTCGCCGCGCGGGCTGAGATAGGCTTTGCGCTTGCGTCGAGCGAGGAGAAAGGCTGGCGTCACATGGCCGAAGACGATCTCCCTGAGTGCGGGTGTGTTGCGCCTGGTGACCATGGACAAGCGCGACTTCAGCGTAACGCGGCGCAAATCCGGCTCGATGATGACCGTGTCGATGCGGAAGGGACGATCCTCCGCACGGTCGTCGTAAAGCAGGCGGATTGGCGCCACGACGCGCGGCAGATGGAAGTTCCAGCGGCCATCCGGCGTCATGCCGATGACGCTGATCTCCTCGCCTTCGTTCAGCTGCTGTAACTGCTGATCGGCGGGCGCGCAGAGATTGTAGCGCGCATCGAAATCCCTTGGCGGAAGAGGCCATTGATTGTCGATCCAGGCCTGATCGTAAGTACCCGCCAATGGCAGTCTTGGATGCCAGCCGCGGCCAACCACCCCAAACCCGGCCGGCCTTGACTGATCGGATGGGCTACGGAACGGCTCATTGGCATAGGTGACGTTTGGTGCGTGTGTCTTCACGGCTTTGTCCGCAGAGCGGGCATGATGGAAGCCGACGCCAAGCGGATTGCGTAGATCGGTCCTGCCGTTATCGTCGGTTCCGCCATATGCACGCTCGTAGACGATCGGCATCCTGGCGAAGGGATGCGGCTGGCTGTAGCCGCCCGCATCGTAGAGGCGATCGCCGGTCACGTTGAGCACCTTGCGGATGCTGGCGAGCTTCAACCCGACCTGCATTTCAGCGACGCGCCCTTCGCGCGGCGCGTATGCTTGGCCGTTCAAGATCACGTCGATCCCAGGCTTGGTCCACGCAATCTCACCTTCGTAACGGGTTGACGAGCAGGCAGGGTCGCCGAACGGTACGTCTCCAAAGCTCACCGGGAGTTGCTCCGCGGCCGGCTGAAATTGCCTGGCATCTTCCGACATATCGAAGCTGGCCGAGAAAACGGCTAGGAAAACCTCATTGCCGTCCGCATTTGCCTGGACAAACGTGCCGGCAACGAATGGCGTACGATTCTCGATCCAGATCGCAAACATTATGGTTCAGCACCAATTGCCTTTTTCGTTCTGACCGATGGGCCAATAGGGCATGCAGGCGACAAGCTTGACCAACTCCTGCTCGCCGGCGTCGATCAGCCATTGCAGCAGGAAGGTCTCGGCCGCGACCCCAGCCTCTTCGCCCGCAGTGACGTTGACCGTGACGCATTTCAACCAATAGCGGCGTATCACCCAGACCACATTCGGACTGGCTGCGGCACCTGCTACGCGGTCGTTGAAGGCTTTCTCGAGGGCCTTCTCGCGGCTGCCCTGAAGCTCTTCTTCGGTGGAGATGATGTCTGTCCACCACTCAACCGCAATGTCGTAGGCATCCGTCAACTCCGCCACATACTCGGCGAACAGGGTTTTGTGCATCGGGCTGGCCTCGTCGTGCCCGCGAGCGACGCGGATGTCAGACGACGGGGCGACATCACGAGGCTGCGCCAGCAAACGCCTGATACCGAGTTCGGGACTGTAGCGTGTGATCAGTGCCACTATTCAACCTCGTCGTCGGGATTCATGGCCATCGGCACGAAGCACAGGCCATCGATGATAGGTTGGAGTTCCGGGGCGAAATGCCGGATGTTGATGATGAGGATTTCGACAGGCCACTCGAAACTCTGGCTTCGGCCGCTGCTGTCAATGCCCCATTTCTCCTCCGGCTCGTCGCCCTCAGCGACTTGCGCATTGTTCCAGGCAACAATCTCAAGATAATGCTTGCGGAAGATCGCCAACACCCGCGGATGCCCCGCGATACCCGTCGGCCAGCGCTTCCAGACTGCCTGCCCCTCATCTGCGACCATGTCGTCCCACCAATCCTCCAACTCAGGCTGGATGGTGAGCAGTTCGCCTATGTAGCTGTCTCTGATTTCTTCTATGTCACGCATCGCTCATCGCCCAAGTTTCACAGGCATATCGTCGATAAAGTTCTTGGCATAGCTAGCGGCTGGAGAGCCTTGCGATGTTGAGCACCTGCCACAATGCGGCTTGACCGACTGCGGCGTCGAAAAATGAGCCAAAAATGCGTCGGGCGATATCTTCATGTTGCAGCCACCCATCTCCCACGCGACGCAAAGCGGCGGTTGATGATCATGGACCATCTCCTGCTTCATCTCGCCCTTGGGAGGAGTTGCAACCAGCTTCGAGTGGCGACCCCTTCTGGTCTTTTTGCATTGCCAGCAGGCCTTGCCATTCACCTTGGCCGCCTGGTCATCGTTGCGCTTGGGGCGGTGTGCGACCCGGTCGTATTTTTCCGCACACTTCGTGGTCTTTTGGTCTTTGGTCAAGGTCGCCAGAAACTTGTTGAACGCGGCCGGGTTGACGCAATTGGGCGGCGGGTCGCTGGCGGTATTCTGGTCCATCGTATCGCCATGACGGTCGACGCCTTTGCCTTCCGCCTTTACCGTGAACGACCATAGCTTGAAGACGCCCTTGCCCTTGATTTTGTGAGTTATGACCCCCGCGCCGAGGCCTTGGGTGGCCGGCTCGTTGCCGGTGCTGGTGGAGATTTCCGAGGCATTCTCGATGGCTGTCGGTTCGCCATCGATCTTGACGCTCTTCGTGCCCTTGGTCAGGTCGGATGACGACAGCATATTGACGTAGGGTACCGGAACCGGACCCGCGGGCGGGGATGGCGGCGAGAGGCAGACATCGCCGGGCGCAATGCCTTGGCCGTTGCTGCCCTTGTGGAAAAAGCCCATCTTCTCGGCATAGACAGTGAGCCCCATGGTCAGAACTCCTGCGGCACGGCGCGCGCCGCGCGCATCGCCGGCAGCGCGTTGTCCGCGAGGTCATGAATGTCAGCAAAGGCGAGTTCACGCACCTCCCAGTCATCCGTCCAGAAGACTATGCGCTTCACAGTGGAGAATTCCCTTGGCGGTTCCAATGCCCGCAGGTGCGCCGCGATATACTCCTGATCCCAACGTTCGTTCACAGTCAGTTTGGCGATGTTGGCCATGCCCTCGAACCATGGATCCGTAGCCTCTGGCATCGCGCCAACGCCTACGACAGCGAACGGATAGCGGCGGCCGACACGGTCCTGACTCATACGCCAGGCGCCGGCGCAGGGTTGTTCGCCGAAAATCGCGTCCTGAACGATGAAACGCCAGACTCGGTCGTCGATATCCTCGTGCTCATCGGGCCGGTCGCGCAACTCCATCGACATCCAGCGGTCCCAGCGGTCGATGAAAGTCCGCGGCAGGTTTACGGCGACGAAGTCCCCGGTCGCTGGAATCTTGCCGAAGAAGCCGGTGTTCAGATCTGCGGCGGACATGAGAATTTCTTGAACATCTGGAGGTTGTAGGGATTTTCCACGCTCGCCGCCTTGAGCTTGAAGTCGGCGTACATGCCTTTCGTTCCGAGCCGCAGGCTGTAGACGTCGGACAGCGACGTGCCGGTGAAGCGGCCTGCGCGCAGCATCCTCAGCCACGCCCAGCTTCCCGTCTCGTTGAGCATGATTTCGGGCGAGCCGTCGATCGGCTGGAAGGCGAGCGAGATGACGCCGGTGCCGTCCTTGCCGGGCCAGGTCATCGGTTGCGGTCGCGTCGCATTGTTGAAATAGACCAGGTTCTGGCCATCGAGGTTGAGCGTGACGCGGGTCACGTTGGGCGACAGGTCGGTCGGCTCGAGCGTGAAGGCCATCACCGGGCCCTGGCCGCCGGGAAAGAGATCGTCGCGGATGCGCCGCGCCTGCTCGAAGGCGGCGAGCGCCGATGGGTCGAGGCCGAAATCGGCACGCCATTTCCAAGGCTGCGCCGAGGTGTCGACATAGCCGATGAGATGGTCGTTGATGAAGCCGTCGATCATCCCTGCCGGTCCGAACAGGCGGGCGAAGTCGCGCACGTTGACGTCGACGGCACTGTCGGGGCTGAACGGATAGCGGTCGTTGAGCGCGGCCTGGCAGAAGGGCAGGATGTCGGCGCGCCAGATGGCGTTGAGCTCGGAGGCCACGGCCTTCTGCGTCAACCCGCTGGTGTCGCCGGCAATGCCGCTCAGCCAGGTGTTGACCGGGTCGGGCAGGATTTGCGCCTGGCGGGCGACGGCGCCGGTCAGTTCGGCAAGCCCGCCCTGTTTCTTGATCGCGTCCTGCGGGTCGGGATTGGCGGTCACCGTCTGCAGCACGTTGGACAGCGCCGTCAGCGCGACGACCGCGGCATCGAGCGCCGGCGGCTGGCCGTCGACCTCGGCAATCGTGCTCTTGAGCGGCTTGAAGTGTTCGGCCACCAACGTGCCGGTCAGGTCGACTTCGCTGGCCGATCCTGCGCGCGGCAATAGCTTGGCGCCGGTCTTGACGATCTTGCCCAGTTTGCCGAGCTTGCCCAGCAGTTTCGAGCCGCCCTTCGCCGCCGCCTTGTCGTCACCGGCCGGCGCGTCGTCCGAGCGGGTGAGGTCGACCTCCTGGACCACCGCCGTCAACAGCCGCTTCAACGCGGAATCGGCACTGGAAAGGTCTTTCAGATTCTCGCTGGCAATGTTGAGGTCGCTGAGCGGCGCCAGCCGCATGTCGCGCAAAAAACTGTCCCACTGCGCGATATAGTCGTCATAGTAGAGCTTCAGGATATCTTCCGACAGCGCCGACACCGACGTCTCGGAATTTTCCGAGCAGCCGCCGGCAAACACCGCGCGGTCGAGTGCCGCCTGGGCGGCGACATCCTCGACCCGGTCGAGGATCGCATCGTGGAAGCCGTCATAGGTGAAGGCGCCTGATATGCCGACGCGCAGCGTCTTGTCGGAGCGTCGCGAAAACACCTTGGCGCCGTTCGGCCCGGCGAAATTGGCGGGGATCCATTCCTTCAATCCGGCCACCGCCGGATCGGCCAGCAATTGCTTGTAGGCCCGCGCCGGCAGCGAGATCGTGCAGACCGTTTTCAGCGCTTCGGCGACCAGCGCCTGGTCGGGCGCGATGTAGCTGTCGTCGACCGCCATGCGGCGGATCGCTGCCAGCTGGTGTTCTTCCGCATCGGCTGTCGGGAAGGGCGCGGCCGGCGCGAATTCGGGCAGGTCGTTCACCCACCAATTCTCGACGAAGTCGGAGTCCATCTGAGACAGGCCGGTCATCATGCGGTAGGTCTTGAGCGCCCCCAGCATGAAGTCCGGATCGCGGATCTGCCGCCACATGGTCGCTTCGAGCAGCGCCACCATCCGCGGCTCCAGCACGTTGCGCAGAGCGTGGTCATAGGTGTCGGTCTGCGCCCGCATCATCTCGGCCGAAGCCGATGGTCCGAGCAGGTCCTGTGCCTTGTTCGGAGGCGCAGTCCTGGCATTGACGACTTCGTCCATGGCGGTCAGGGCAACGTCCATAGCCGGCTGCAGCACCGAGGCGGGCGTCGCGGCGGTCGACGTCAGCGGCGCCTGCAGTGCTTCGAACTGGCCGGCTTGCGCGGCGATGGCGTTGCGGTTGTCGTAGTAGGACCAGGTGAACAGGCCGCCGGCGAGTATGGCCGCAGCCGCGCAGGCAGCGGCGGCACCGCGCCAGATCCAGCTGCGGCGGCGCTGCGCCGGCGGATCGAAGGTGCCGAGCCCGGCCTCCTTGAAGATCACCTCGGTCAAAAGGTTCTTGAGGAAGAAGCTGCGCTTCTCGAAGCGCTGCGCCGGCATCGTGCGTCGTGCCGGCAGGCCGAAGGAGGAGGCGAGCGCCGCGGTCAGCCGGTCGGTCGGCGCGCCTTCCTGGGTCGCCGAGGTCAGATAGAGGCCGCGCAGCCAGGCCGCCTCCTCGTAGCGGCTCTCGCCGAACATCGCCTCGACCAGCACCTGGATCGGCTCGGACAGGCTTTGCAGCTGTGCGGGAAAGCGGAAGATCTCGGCCCGTTCGGCCAGCTTGTCCTCGTCTTCCAGCCGCGGCACCAACCGCTTTTCCAGCCCCCTCGACAGCGTCGTGATTTCGCCCGCGATCGTCTTGGCGTCGACGCGTGCATCGAGCGGGAAGGTCGTCCCCCATACCTGTTCGCGCGCCGCCGTCGACAGGCCGCTGAAGAAGGCCTCGAAGCCTCTGATCAGGTCGGCCTTGGTCAGCATGAGATAGACCGGCAAGCGGATTTCCAGCCGCTCCTCGAGCTCGGCCAGGCGCCTGCGGATCTTGCGGCCATGCGCCTTGACGGCTTCGTCGCCCTCGGACAGCGCGTCGATCCCAAGCGCAACGATGACGCCGTTGAGCGCACGACGGCCACGATGCTTCTTCAACAGATCGAGGAAGCCCAGCCATTCCACGGCGTCGACATCGGGCTGGCTTTCCTGCTGGACATAGCGGCCAGCGGTGTCGATCATCACTGCGTTTTCGGAGAAGAACCAGTCGCAGTTACGGGTACCGCCGATGCCCTGCAGATCGTCGGTCAGGTCGATCGGAAAGTTGAGGCCGGATTGGCGCAAGGCCGTCGTCTTGCCGGTCGCCGGGGGGCCGACGATCACATACCACGGCATCTCGCGCAGGAACTTGCGGCCGCCGAGCTTGCGGCGCTTCAACTCGACCATGACGTCCTGGAACTTGGCGCCGACCGCGGCGACGTTTTCCTCGCCCGGGCTGAGCCGCTTTTCCTCGACCGGGGCGGAAATCTCGGCGACGAACATGCGATTGGCGCGGATCGCGCGGCGCTGCGCGACAATCAGCCAGATCAGCCAGAAGATCACCAGAAGAGCGATGATGACGATGCGCACCGTCTCCGACGCCATCGGCACATAGTCGCCGACCCGTACGATCGGGCCGAATACCCAGATGATCAGCGACAGCAGCGCCAGGCCGATCAGCGTCCACAGGAAACGCGAAGTCAGGACCGCCCAGAGGAAGCGCAGGATGAACATGTCACAGCCTCTTTTCGACCAGCACTTCGACGCGGCGGTTCAAGGCCCGCCCTTCGCGTGTGCCGTCGTCGGCCACCGGATCGGTGGCGGCCCGGCCTTCGGAGCGCACGCGCTCCTTCGGCACGCCGTTCTGAATCAGGATATCGGCAATTTCCGCGGCGCGGGCTTCCGACAGCCGCTGGTTGGTGGACAGTGGGTTGGTCTTTTGCAAGGGAACGCCGTCGGTGTGGCCGACCACGGTGATATCGCCGATCAGCTCCTGGTTCTCGAGGATCACCCTGGCGACCGAGGCGATGAGCGGATCGAAGCCGTCTGTCAGCTGCGCGCGCGACGACTGGAAGAGTTCGGGATTGGAGGCCTGGATGACCAGCCGCGCCAGCGACACGCTCTCCGTGCCGCTCAGCGCTCTCTTGAGCTCGTCCGGCGCCGCCGCCTGGAATTCCGGCAGCAGCGCGAAATCCACGGCCACCGGCGGCGGCGCGTCGACCTTCGGCGAAGCGCGGGTGACATCCGTACGCGTCGGCGGCGGCAGTGCGCGCACCAGCGCCGAAAGCTCGACCGCCTGGCTGCTCAGGCTCATCGACAGGCCGATATGGATGGCTGTCGCGATCACCGCCGCTGCCGCAACCATCACCCAGATCGGCACGATGAAGCGCTGCGGTTCGTCGGAGGCGATCACGCCTTTCCAGTTGGGCGACAGCGGTGCGCCTTCGCCGTCGCTGTCGCGCAGGAAACGCGCGGCCGCCACACGCACGGCATTGAGCGAACGGTCGCCCGAGCGGCCCGGCACGCGATATTTGCCGCGGAAGCCGAGCGCCATGCAGTGATATTGCAGCTCCAGCATTTCGCGGTCGCGGTTGGGGTGGCGCTCCAGCTCTTCAAGACGGGCGAAGAATTGCGCGCCGGCGTCGACGTCGCCGCGCAGCATCACCACCAGCGGCTGGCGCGGCCAGGCGCTGGCCCCGCCCCACGGCGTATTCAGCGCCAGATCATCGAGCAACGCAGCCACCAGCCACGCGGCCTGGTCGGCGCGCTCGAGCGAGGAGCCCTGCGCCATGGTGGTGTCGCGGCAGCGCACAAGTTCGTCGAGCAGCCTGGTGCGCAGGGCTTCCGGGTTCTCCGGCGGCTGCGCGTTTTCGAGTTCGGGTGCAAATTCCAGCAGCGGCGAGAACGCGTTGACGAGCACGTTCGGATGCGCGCGCGCGGAGCGCTTCGCGGTGACGCCCGACGCCGGCAGCGGCATGGCGCGCGGCGTCGGCGCTCCGCTCAGGCGGATGCGCGTCCGCTCCCGATCCTCGGACAGTCCGAACGGATCGTCCCTGCTCATCATCTCACCTGTTGACCGAGTAGCAGTCGACCTGCGGTTCGCTGGGCAGCACGCCCGAAACGCCGATCACAAAACCCGGCGCTTCGAGCAGCGAGGCCCAGTGCTCGCTTTTCTGGTCCAGTTCGAGACACAGCCGGTCGCCGTCATAGGGAATTTCGCGCGGCTGCGAATGAAGGGGCTTCAGCGGAATGCCGGGCAGGCGTGATTTCCACAGCCCTTCGAATTCGCTGGCCGAGCCGACCGTCGCCTGGTTGACGAAAATCTTGCGCAAGGCATCCTCCGACAGTTCGGAGCCGATCCGCACCACGATGCGGCTCGCCACCAGAAGTTTCGGGTTGTCGATGCGGATCTTCCACACATTGGTGGCATGGCGCATGACCGGCAGGGCGCGCGATTTCGGCTCGATGTAGCGCAGGCTGAGGATCAGCGAACGCAGCGCATCGGCCAGCGCCGAATAGGCGGGTCCGGGCGCCATGTGGTCGTAGACAGGCAGTTCGCCGAGCCGCCTTGCGCTCGAACCGTAGGTCGCCATCGAGCCGGCAAGGCCGGCAAGTTCCATGTAGACCTCAGCCGGATGGAAAACGTCCTGCGCCAGCATGTGCGCCAGCCGCGGCCGCGCGGCGTTGACCAAATTGAGGATCAGAAGATCCTCGACGCTGCGGCCGGGGCCGCCCAGCACCATCTTGCCATGCGCCTCGGCGATCTGGTCGAGGCCGGTGACCACTTCCTGCAGCAGGCGGCTGTACCAGGACGCCGCGCCGATGACCAAGGTCGGCGGCAGGAAGGTGTCGTCCAAGGCCACGCCGCCATCGGCGCGCACGCCCTTGAGTTCGGCCACCGGCAGCGCGGTGTAACCGCCGACGGCCGTGCCCGGCGTCAGCAACAGCGCCTGCGGCCGCGCAATCTCGATTTCCTCGGGGTCGGAGCCGCCATGCACGGCGTCGCGCACCGAGACGATCCGGCCGCGATAGCGCGCGCCGGACGGCTCGGCGTGAGCGGGGTCGAAGCCGACGCCGCCTGGCGGTTCGAGCGGCAGCGCTATCAGCACCGGTCCAGCGCCCATCTCCGGCGTCACCGCCAGCGGCCGCGGCGCATCCATCGTCTCGGGGATCGCGAACGGCGTCCCGTCTGGAAAGATGCCGCGTGCCGAGAGCACCGAGATCTGGCCGGCATCGAGCTGTGCCTGATCGAGCGTCAGCGTTCGAAAGCCGAACGTATGCAGATGCCCGGCCTGCAAGGCGCCGCGCACCGTCGCTTCGAAGAAGCGGTCCTGTTGCTGGAAATGCTGGGTGCGGAGGAACAGTCCCTCCGACCACAGCACCCTGTTTGCATCGCTCATGCCGGCACTCTCTGCTTCCTGCTCATCATGTTGCGCGGCTTTGCGGACCCGCCGCCGCTAGGCGGAAATGCCGCCGCTGCCGAGCTTCACATTGACGGTGAACTTCGATCCCGGCGACACCGACTTGGTCGTGCGCCAGTTGCGTCCGGTGGGTTCCCTGATCAGCGCGACGAAGCCGAGTGCGGCCACTTCCGGTTCGACCGTGATGGTCTTCGATGCGGTCTTGCCGGGTCCGACCGAAATCGTATCGGAGCCGATGAGATCGCCGCCAAGTGCCGCGCCGGCGCCGCCCTGCAGGGCGAAGTAGTCGGCCGAATTGAAAGCGCCGGTGCTCTTCAGGCGTAGGATCATTACAGTCACCGGCCTGTCGCCGCCGCCCGGTCCCGGGTTCATGCCGGCGCCGCCGGCGAGGTTTACGGTGATGACGGATGGTTTCGGCGGGCCGCTCTGGCAAGCCGTCAGCAGTCCCGTCGCTCCGATGGCAAAAATAAATTCGCGTCTGTCGATCATGTCTCAGTCCTCCTCATATGCATCACGAAAATCAGCGCCGATCTCGCCCAGAAAACGCGTCTCGGCGCTGTGAGCGATTTCACGGTGGCGTTTCTGGTACAATTCCCAGAGCTTGGCGCCGCGCCCGCCGGTCAGCAGATTGCCGATCGCCGAGCTCGACTTCAGTTCCTGCTCGATCGCCGCCGGATCGAAGCGGTCGATCATGCGCTTGAGCGCGCCCTGCACGCCGCGCCAGGCGCGAACGTGATGCTGCGCCAGATCGCGCACCGCGTCCTGGATCGCCGCTTCGGCGCCGAGGAAACCGGGGCTGCGCTCGGCCAGAATGGTTACCAGCGCATCGTCGACCGAGGGCAGGAATTTGAGCGGGTTGACCTCGGACGCGCCAACCACGGTCTGCGCGACGCGAGCGTTGCCCTTCTCTTCGGCGCGCTTGCGCAAAAGCTGCATCAGCCCATCCATCATCAGCCGGTACTCGCGGCCGAATTTTTCCATGTCGGCCACCGGATCGCCGCCGGGAAAATCGGCCTCGTCCATGCCCATGCCGCGCAGGAAAGCGGCGCGCAATTCCGCGTCCGACGGTCCGGCTGACGGCCGCGCCGCGGATTGGCGGACAGGAGCGCGTGGTGGCGGTGGAGACGGGGGAGGCGGTGGCTGCGGTGGCGATGGCTCGACCGCGCGGACTGGCAGATCCCAGGGCGCTGCAGAGAGGGCAGGCGAGGGCGCATCGGTTGCACCGCCATCCGTCGCGCCGGCGTCGAGGCTGGTGGACCCGGCAGGGCCGAAACCAAACCCGTCATCGTAGGCCGGCGGCTTCTCAGGATTGGATCTGCTCGGCTCTCTCGACAGCGGCGCGGAGTCGAGGCCGAAGGGATCGTCGAACGATGGCTTGGCGCCGTTTCTGTCAGTGGGCTCGGCCACCGGCGTTGCCACAGGGTCGAGGCTGAACGGATCGTCGAACGCCTGCGAGCTGCGTTCATCGGACCGCGCACGCGCGAATGCGCCGGGCACCGGCTTTTCGAATGGATCGGGCAGGTTGGCAGGGCGTGGCCGTCCCGGCTCTTCTTCCGTGGTGGACGAAAAGAAATCGTCGCCGCCGAGGCTGACCGGCGCCCGCGACGCCGCCGGCTTACTGGCAGGCGCTGAAGGCCTGGAGGCCGGCGCCTCGGTCTTCGCCGTCTGCAAATCGACCCACACCACATAGTCGCCCAGTCGCAGTCGCATGCCGCTTTGCAGGCGCGCGGTATTTCCCGCGCCGAGCGGGCTGGCGGCATCGTCGATGAACAACCCGCTGCTGGAGGTATCGGTGACGAAATAGCCGCCCTGCTTGCTGGTGATCTTGCAGTGGGCGCGCGAGACGAACATGTCGGGATCGTTGATCTGCCAGTCGGCGTCGGCGCTGCGGCCGATTACCAGCTCGCCCTCGTCCAGCCGCGCCTGCCGCGTGACTTGCGCGCGTGGTCCCTGTTCGAGAGTCAGAAGCAGGCTCATGCCGCCACCTCTTCCCGCCAGCCGACGATGGTCCGCAACCGCATGTCGTCGGCGTCCCCCTTTTCGACCGGTCGCGCCAGCCAGGTGGTGCGGGCAAGCTGGACGGTGCCGAGCTTCGCCGGCGGCACTGCCTTTGCCGCAAGCACGATCCTGAGATCGACATCGATGGTCTCGCCGATCAGGTCGCGCACCGCCTGCTTCAACAGCTTCAGCCGCTCGCCGCCGGGCAGGAAGGCCTTGTAATCGACATAGCTGAGCGCACCGATGCGCAGTTCGATCCGGCTTTGCCGGCTGAAGCTGCGCGGGCCGATGGTGGCGCTGCGGCCGAGTGTGGCATAGCTGCCGGCAAGCCGCGTCTGCAGCGCCTTGGGGATGGTCATCCAGGCCGCGACGAACTCCTTCAGCACCACCGGCACTTTGAAGGCTTCGGCCAGGAACAGCGTCAGTCGCTCGGGGCCGTCGACTTGGGCAGCGAGCGAGGCGGCCTGGCGAAGTTTTACTGTATCGAGTTCGGCATCCTGCGTGCCCGGCAGCCCGATGCCGGCCATCGCTTCCAGCATGGAACGGACGCGGCCGCCGACACCGCGTTCGACCTGCACAGCCGGATGCGCATCCGCCCAGGCCCGATAGTAGAGTGCGATCATCCTGTGCTGCAGGATATTGACAAAATCGACGAAGGTCGTGTCGCTCGTCTGCCGCGCCTCGGCGCCGGCATACCAGCGTTGCGACAGGCGATCGAGCACCCAGCGCGTCAGATGCAGTGGCATCGGCCCTTCGGGTCCGAGCAGGCCGAGATTGTTGACCGTGACGCGTGCCGGCGACTTGTCCGTCGGCTCGCGGAAATCCACCACGTCCTGCACTGCGAAGGACAGCCGCACATTCTGGCCGAGC
Source organism: Mesorhizobium sp. C395A (assembly GCF_030323205.1). Taxonomy (NCBI): domain Bacteria; kingdom Pseudomonadati; phylum Pseudomonadota; class Alphaproteobacteria; order Hyphomicrobiales; family Phyllobacteriaceae; genus Mesorhizobium; species Mesorhizobium sp. C395A. Next base: position 179,425 of record NZ_CP100473.1, read on the forward strand.
CTTGCCGGCTCGCGGTCCGGCCGGCCGGAATGGCCGAACAGGCCGCCTTGCCGTTCGAGCCGGCGCAGCAGTTCGAAAAAGTCGAAACTCTCGGACAGGGTTGCGGCTCGCTCTAGATCAGGTAGCGATTGCCGGGCGTCATCGGCCATGGCACATCCTCCTGTTTCTGGAGCAACCGCGTGCGCGTGCGCACGAACCCGTTAATGCCGGCATGGCGGGCAAACAGCCGCGACAGCAGGCCCGACAGCAGCAGAGTGCTCTGTCCCGCCAGCACCGACTGGTCGACATGCAGCGTCACTTCCGTGCCGCGGCCGAAGCACATCGGCCCTTCGATCGCCAGCCTTTCGATCACCGCGCGCGAGTCGATGCGCACGATCGAGCGCACATTGCGGGCGAGCCCGGGGTCGCCGCGCTCGGCATAGAGATCGAGCAGCGCGTGCAGCGGATCGACGCCGCGGCCTTCCTTGGCCAGACTGAGGAAGTTGAGCGCCAGCTGTGACACCAGCCGCCAGGCCAGGTCGTCGGCGCGCGACTCGCCGTCGGCGCCGGTCGGCAGCGCTGCCGGGATCGCCGGCTGCGGCGAACGCAATGCGCCGAGCAGCCGGACCGTCTCCACAGGGTCGCCGGCTTCCAGCGTCAGGGTCGGCGTGTCGTCGAGGATGGCCAGGTCGCGATTAGTGCAAAGCGCCATGATATCGACGCGCTTGAGCGGCCTGTTGGCCTGGCTGTGGACCGGGCGCGAGATCGCCAGGAAGACGTCGTCGCCGGCATAGGAGGTGCGGGTCACCCCCTGGCGCCGCTCGTCCTCGGTTGGCCGGCGCGGCCGCCGCTCGGTCGAATAGACCCAGCCGCTGCCGCGGTTTTGCCCGAGGCTGAACAGCTCCGGTATCTCGGCATCGGGCCCCTCGGCATCGGCGTCCTCGACGCGGATGACCCGGTAGATTTCAAAGTCGCGCGCCCGCGTACGGTCGGCATGCAACACCTGCCGCGTCTTGCGCTGGTCGAGCTCGATGACGTTGCACTCGCGCTCGAAGAGATTGATGATCGGCGTCGCGAACAGATCAAAATCCGCCGGCGTCAGGTCGGCGAGCTCGGGCACGGGACGCCTGAACAAAAAGACGATTTCGAGCCCGGCCTGGCATTTACGCACGACCGGCAGCAAGCCGGTGACGCGCGTATAATGGAAGCGCTCGGGCATCATGAAATATTCGCGTAGCAGGCGGTAGCCTTCGAAGGTCGGCCGCGTGCGCGGCATCAGCGCTTCGGCATCTGCGATGCCCACCATCTCCGGCGCCGGTAGCGGCGACAATGGATTGGTCTTGCCTTCCGGTCGTGCGCCGACACCGGAGCAGACGCCGAAGATGGCGTCGAAGATCAGCGGCGCCTTGGTGCGGTTGGCGAAATAGAAGTCGAGCCGGTCGAGCGCCAGTTCGTCGAGCTTGCCCTTTCCGGTCCGGGCAAGCGTGATGCGAAGTGCCGCTTCGCCACCCTTGCCGCTGATCGGGCCAATACCGGCGGCGGCAAGCGCGCTGCGGTCCTGGAAATAGCCGACCGAACTGATCGCGATCGGAAACAGCGTCATGTCCTGCGCGGTGGTGAAGGTGCAGCGCGTCGACAGGCCGGCCTGCAAGCTGGAGACCAGCCGCGTGCCGCGCTTGACGACATGGCCGGCAAGCATCGTCTGCACCTGCTGGCCGGGCTTCAGCACCACCATGGCGGTTGCCGGCGCCGGTGTGACCAGATCGGGGTAAAGCACGTCGAGGATGCTGCGCGAAAACCGCGAGCGCTCGGCATCCACCTTCAGGCGCGTGCGCGCGGCGAGGAAGGCGACACCGTCGAGCAGCCGCTCGACATAAGGGTCGGGACACGGCACCGTATCCAGCGACAAATTGCGGGCGACCGCCGGATGCATGTCGGCGAACTCCGCCGCCAGCCCGCGTATGTGGGACAGTTCCTCCTCGTAATATTCTACGAAGACCCGGTCCATCTCTCAGGCTTCCCTGAACTCGGTGCGCGCCAGTCCGTTGTCGAGATTGATCGTCGTGCGCAGGCGCATGCGCTCGGGCGTCGGCGTCATGATCAGCACGGCGTCGATCTCGATCTTCAGGCCGGTCTTGTCGCCGAGGTTGACCGTGACTTTCGTCGCGCTCTCCTTCAGCCGCGGCTCGAAGGTGGCAAGCACGGCGCGGATCTCGCGTGCCAGAACATCGCGGTCGAAGTCGCGCGACGACCGGCCCGAGAAGGACGGCACGCCATAATTGACCACGCTGCGGCGCACCTCCGGAAAATCGGCCAGCGATGTCGGACTGTCGGTCATCTGCTCGGCCTCATGATCGGAAAGCAGCGGCGCGGACTCGTAACGCTCGGTGTTGAACAACGCCTCGATGTCGCGCCGCACGGCTTCGCGCAGCACATCGGGCGACACCACGATGCCTCGGCTTTCAAGCTCGCCACGGTGCCGGTTCTGAAACGCCAGCCGGTGCAGCCGGCGCTTCTGGTCGGGGTTCAATGCGTCATCGGCGTCGATGCGCCTCGGTCCGTCTGCCAGCAGCTCGTCCAGGCGCTCTGCGCCAAGCTCCTCCTGCAGAGCCTGCCTGAGCCCGTCTATCTCCGAGCTCAGGCCCGGCAGGTCGTTGACGAGGCGGTCCCACAGCGAAGGCTGTACCGCCTCGCGCTTGGCCCGTGAACCGCCCGCCTGTACTTTGTCGGCGGCAGGGCGCTTTGCTCGCCCCTCACTTGCCGACATAGACATCCATTTCGGCTTCGTCATTGTCGTCATAGACGAACTTGATCTTCTTGTAGGCGAAGGAGACTTCCTCCTGGATCAGGTCGGCTTCATCATCGGCCTGCGACATGTCGTATTCCATGATCGAGGCGTCGGTCAGGGTAACGACCAGATAGTCCTTGCTCTCGCCGTCGATGGTCCGCCGAGCGGAGAATTTGACCTCGTCCAGCGCCTTGTTTTCGAACAGGGCCTTGGCCAGATAGGGTGAGGCCTTGTCGTAGTGCTTGGTGAACTTGATCATGCCCATCGACACGCGGCCTCGGCGCGAGAGGGAATTGGGGTCGTAGGGCGCGACCATCTTGTAATCGACGCCATGGATTTCGATCTCGTCGTCATGGCCGTCGCGCGTGCTGGGCCCCTTGATATCCGGAACTTTCAGAAAACCATCGATCTTCATTGTGGGCATTTTCGTTCTCCACCGCTTTCAAACAAAGGTTTGGTTGCTGCAATCAGGTCTTCACGGACGGCAATTCCGACACCAGCCTGAGCGAGGCGTTGATGCCCTCCAGTTGGTAGTGCGGGCGCAGATAGAAGCGGGCGTTGTAGTAGCCCGGCCGGCCCTCCACGCTGTCGACCTGCACCTCGGCGGCGGCAAGCGGACGCTTGGCGCGTGCCTTGTCGTCGGCGAAGGCCGGGTTGGCCAGCACGTACCGGTTGATCCACTCGGTCAACCAGATCTGCATGTCGGTGCGTTCCTTGAACGAGCCGACCTTGTCGCGCGCAATCGCCTTGAGGTAGTGGGCAAAGCGCGAGACCGGGAACAGGTAGGGCAGGTTGGCAGAGAGCCGCTCGTTGGACTGGGCGTCGGGGTCGACCAGGCGGCCCGCCCGCGTCTCGTCATCCTGCAGCGAGTGGGCGCCGATGAAGGCCGCGAGATCGGTGTTCTTGCGGTGCAGGATCGGCATCAGCCCGAGCTTGGCCAGTTCCGCCTCGCGCCGGTCGTCGATGGCGACTTCCGTCGGGCATTTCATCGCGATCGAGCCGTCATCGGTCGGGAACGAGTGCACCGGCAGGTTAAGCACCGTGCCGCCATTTTCGACGCCGCGGATCTGGGTGCCCCAGCCATAGAGCTTGTGGCTGCGGTTGATGTTGACGCCCATCGGGAAGGCAGCGTTCATCCAGACATATTTGTTGTGGTCGCCCTGCACTTCCTCCTCGAAGGAGAAGCCCTTGACCGGCACGGTCTCGGAGCCGTAGGGCAGCCGCGCCAGCACGCGCGGCATGGTCAGCCCGATATAGCGCGCATCCTCGCTCTCGCGCAGCGATTGCCACGAGGCGTAGGCCGGGTTGGAGACGATCTGCTGCAGGTCCTGCGGGTTGGGCAGTTCCTGCCAGCTGTCCATGCGGAACAGCCGTGGCGAGGCGGCGGCGATGAACGGCGTGTGCGCCGAGGCGCAGATGCCGGAGATGTTGCGCAACAGGCCGACGTCGCGCGGGTGGTTGGAGAACTCGTAGGCGCCGATGACGCAGCCGATCGGTTCGCCGCCGAGCATCGAATACTCGTCGGTGTAGACTTTCTTGAAGATCGGGCTCTGGTCCCACATCTGGCCTTCATAGTCTTCGAGCGTATCGGCCAGCTGCTCCTTGGAAATGTTCATCACCCGGATCTTCAGCTTCTGATCCGTCTCGGTGTTGTTGATGAGGTACCAGAGGCCGCGCCAGGTGCCTTCCATCTGCCGCACTTCCGGCGCGTGCAGGATTTCGTTGACCTGGGTCGTCAGCATCTTGTCGATACCGGCGATCAACGACTTGATCGACTTGATCGAGTTGGACGAGATCGTCGTCGTCTCGGAGCGCGACTGCGCCGCCAGAGCCAGGTTGCGCACCAGCTGCTGCAGCTTCTCGCTGTCGTCCTTCTTGACCTTGAAGTCCTTCTCCAAGAGCTGGCTGAATTCACCGAGATCGACGGCCTCGGCCTCGGCGACGGATGCTGCGGTCTTTTGCTGTTCGGCCATGATCTATTCCTCACCCTTGTCGTCGGACAGCGCCTGGGCGGCGATCTGGCCAAGCAGCGGCTGGTTGTTCAGCAATTGGGCGATGCGCTTTTCGGCATCGACGCGGCCGTCCATGAAGCCGAGCAGCTCCTCGAGCTGGCGCCGCATCTTGAGGATTTCGGCCAGTTGCGGGACCTGTTCGGCGATCTTGTCGGGGGCGAAATCGCCCATCTTGGTGAAGGTCAGGTCGAGCGCCAGTTCTTCGTCGCGCTCCTGTCCCTCGGCCTGCGGCAGCGTGTTCTTCACCCGCGCCTTGACCCTGGGTCCCAGCGCTTCCATGAATTTGGGGAAGCGGTTGGCATCGGTCTCGACAAAGGAACGGTCGAGCACCGTCTTGGACGCTTCCCTGGTCTGCGATGCGCCCGACAGGTCGGCCATCACGCCCATGACGAACGGCAGTTCAATCGTCGTCGGGCTGCCGTAGGTTTCGACATCGTAGGCGATCTGCACGCGCGGGGCGCGATTTCGCTCGATGACCTTCGCTTTGCTTTCGGCTGGCATGTGTTGCTACCTTTCATCCTTCTGGGCAGTCTTCTTGGCGTCGGGAACGCCGGCGAGCAGCCGGAATTCCTTGAGCCCCGACGGGGCGAGGTCTTCCATCAGTTCAACGAAATCCATGTGCACCATCCTGCGCACCCGGCGGGCGAGATGCGGGATCGGGCTCGACGGCTCGGTGCGGTCGTAGAACGCGACCACAAGGTCTAGGCACTTCACCACATCGTCGCGCGAGGAAATCCTGTCCGGGAGCCCCGCACCGGTCTCAGCGTAGCTTGCCATCGTCTCGGCTCCATGACCGTTTCTGACCGGCGCGGCCGGGCTTGCCGCGGCAGCAGCCGGGCTGGCGGCTCCCTTCGTCGCTGCCTCTTCCGTGGTCTCGACCGCCGTGTTGCGTTCCAGCGTCGTCAGCACGCGCTGCAAAAATCGTTTCAGGTCCGGGACGGCAGCCCCGTTGCTGTCAAGACGGGCATTCAGGGCCGTATCGACCGCGTCGAGCGCCTCGATCGCTGCGTGCGCCCCGGCGATGAGCGCTGTCATCTGTTCACCGGCCTGGTCCTGATGGGCGGCACAACCGCTGCCCACCCGGTTCAGGAGCTGTCCGTGCGCGCTGACCAGCGCTGCCTTCTCCGTGGCATTCAATCCCGACGCCGCTTCCTGAAGCATGACGCGATCGTCGAGCGCACCCTGTTCGAGATCGCGTCCGCTGATCGGCCCGATGGGACGAGGAGCGAAGAAGACCATCTGCCTGAGGTTCGCCAGCAGGCCTTCCTGGCCGTTCTGCAGGTCGGCCAGCGCGTTGAGGCGGCGCAAGGCGGCCTCGCGTGGTTGGGGGCTGGCCCGCAGCGCCGGATGCATCGTCTCCCAATGCGTCTCGAAGGTCCTTGAAATCAGGGTCAGGCCCTGTGCCAGTCCGGCCAGCCCCTCTTCATTGGCCAGCGCCCGTGCGACAATGACAAGCAAGCGCAGGTCGCGGCCATGCGAACGCAACTCCTCGGCCTTGCCGAGCACGGCAGGCCAGTCGACCGGAATGGTCGATTGCGCGGCTGGCTTGTTGCGCCCGTCATGGACGACCTTGACCTGCGGCTCCGTGAGCCGCTCCAGCTCATGAAAAGCCGGATCGTTGCGCAAGTCTTCGCCTGACGGATTTTCACCGTCCAGCGGAGCAAGCCAGAGTGCGAGATCGATCACAGATACCCCCGGCGACCGGCTCTAAAACCGTACGTGACCCAACGTTAGCACACGGTTGCATATTCCCACAATTCGCCATCCGCTCAAAAGTTAACGAGCGCTAATGAATGTCGGTGCAACTGCGTCTCGGATGGCGCAATTCATGGCGCGCCTGCCCGACCTCGTATGTGAAGCGCATCGCATAGGATTATAAAAAATCGTGGTTGTCTGCATTTGGCGGCGCGGGACTCTCCACAAAGAGAAAGGCCGGCTGCATCAAGCGCTTTGTCAAGCGGCTGCTTATGTGGCAGGCTGTCGACGGGCAGATTGCAGGAGCACGTTCGATGGAACAGCGCCGGTCGTCGCAGGGGTTCAAACGCAAGGAACTGGTTGGCAAGCTCAATCCGGTCTGCCTGCGCGCCTTCAAGGCCGCCGCCGACAGCGCCAAGCTGCGCGGCAATCCTTACGTCGAACTCGTCCATTTCATAGAACAACTGGTGCTGTCCGAGCGTTCGGATGTGCAGATGATCATTGCCGATGCCGGCGTCGATGCCAGCCGGCTTACCACCGAAATGACCCGCGCCGTCGACAAGCTGCCCTACGGCGCCACCTCGATCGAGGAATTTTCCGACCACATCTTCCACGCCATCCAGGAAGCCTGGAATCTGGCGACGCTGGAATTCGGCATGGAGGAGGTCCGCAGCGCCCATATCGTGCTCGCCTGCCTGAAGACGCCGGTGCTGGAAGGCCTGGTGGCGAAGATCAGCGGCGAATTCGACAAGATCGACGCCGACGGGGTCATCGCCCGCTTTGCCGAGGTGGTGGACGGTTCGCTCGAAGCCCGCGCCACGGCAGCAGTGGCTCCCACCGCGGAGGCGCCGCGGCGAGCTCCGGGCGGGGATTCCGCGCTGGCCAAATACGCCACAGACCTCACCCAGCGCGCCCATGACGGCAAGATCGACCCGGTCGTCGGCCGAGACCCGGAGATCCGGCAGATCATCGATATCCTGATGCGGCGCCGGCAGAACAACCCGATCCTGACCGGCGAGGCCGGTGTCGGCAAGACCGCGGTGGTCGAGGGGTTTGCCCTGCGCATCGCCCAGGGCGACGTGCCGCCGCCCCTGCAAGGCATCAGCGTGCGCATGCTCGACGTCGGCCTGATGCAGGCCGGCGCCAGCGTCAAGGGCGAGTTCGAGAAGCGCCTGAAGGCGGTGATCGACGAAGTTCAGTCATCCGAAACGCCGGTCATCCTGTTCATCGACGAGGCGCACACGCTGATCGGCGCCGGCGGTGCAGCGGGAACCGGCGATGCCGCCAATCTGCTGAAGCCGGCGCTGGCACGTGGCGAACTGCGCACCATCGCCGCAACCACCTGGGCCGAATACAAGCAGCACATCGAAAAGGACCCGGCGCTGACCCGCCGTTTCCAGGTGGTCAAGATCGACGAGCCGTCGGAAGCGGTGGCCGTGCTCATGCTGCGCGGTGTAGCCGGCGTGCTCGAACAGCATCACGAGGTGCAGATCCTGGACGAGGCGATCGAGGCGGCGGTCGGCCTGTCGCATCGCTACATCCCGGCGCGGCAATTGCCCGACAAGGCGGTCAGCCTGCTCGACACGGCTTGCGCCAGGGTCGCGATCTCGCAGCATGCGACGCCGGCCGAGGTCGAGGACATTTTGCGGCGCCGCCAGGCGCTCGAGGTCGAAAGCGGCATCATCGGCCGCGAGGCAGCGATCGGCATCGAAGTAACTGACCGGCAGGCGCGGGTCGAGGCCGGGCTCACTGAGACCGGGACCATGCTCGCCGCCGCCGAGGAGCGCTGGGAGCGCGAAAAGGCGCTGGTTGCCGAGATCCTCGAACTGCGCGCGCGGCTGCGCGGCGACGGCGTCCCGCTAGATGCGGTGGCGGCAGCTGAGGCCGATGCCGAACCAGCAGCGCCGGACGAAGAAAAGACCAAGGTCCCCAAGGCTGAACCGCCCAAGGCCGAAACGTCCGAGCCTGAAAAGCCGAAGGCCAAAGCGTCCGAGACCGAAGCGCCGGCTGCCGAAGCTGCGCCGTCAGATCCTGTCGCCGATCTGGCGCGGCTGCGTGAACTCATGGCCGAGCTTGCCACGGCGCAAGGCGAGACGCCGCTGATCCTGCCGTCGGTCGACCGCAATGCGGTAGCTGCCGTGGTCCAGGACTGGACCGGCATCCCGACGGGACGGATGCTGTCCAGCCAGACCGAAAAGGCGCTCAAGCTCGCCGACACTTTGTCCGAACGAGTCGTCGGCCAGGATCACGCCATGGAGATGATCGCCAAGCGCGTGCAAACCAGCCGCGCCGGGCTCGGAGCGCCGGAAAAGCCCGTCGGCGTGTTCCTGCTCTGCGGCCCCTCCGGCGTCGGCAAGACCGAGACGGCCCTGGCCTTGGCCGAGACGCTCTATGGCGGCGAACAGAACCTGATCTCGATCAACATGTCCGAGTTCCAGGAAGCCCACACCGTCTCGACGCTCAAGGGCGCGCCTCCCGGCTATGTCGGCTACGGCAAAGGCGGCATTCTCACCGAGGCCGTGCGCCGAAAACCCTATTCGGTGATCCTGCTCGACGAGGTCGAGAAGGCCCATCCCGACGTCCACGAGATCTTTTTCCAGGTCTTCGACAAGGGCATGATGGATGACAGCGAGGGAAGGCGCATCGACTTCAAGAACACGCTGATCCTGCTGACGTCCAATGTCGGCTCCGAAGTCATCATGGAGCGGACCGGCAACGGCACGGTGAGGGCAGGGCTCGACGGCCTCGATGCTGCACTGCGCGCTCCACTGCTGAAGGTGTTTCCAGCGGCCTTCCTCGGCCGCGTCGTGACCATCCCTTACTATCAACTCTCGGATTCGATGATCGAGGCCATCACCCGCCATCAGTTCGGCAAGATCGCGCGGCGGCTGCGCGCCAGCCACGACGCCGAACTGGTGATCGGCGACGGCGTCATGGCGCTGGTCAAGGCGCGCTGCACCGAAATCGAGTCTGGTGGCCGCATGATCGACGCCATCCTCACCAACACGCTGTTGCCGGAACTCAGCCGCGGCGTGCTGAACCGGTCGCTCGACGGCGAGAAGATGACCAAGGTGACCGTCAGCGCTTCCACTGACGGGTTTGCCTATTCGTTCGAATAGTCAGGCCTGACTGCTCGGCTCCGTCTCGGCGCGGATCAGCTTTATGTCGGCGCCGGCTGCCCAGGCGCCGATATCCTCGCGCCGCAACGCCGCCGCCATCATGTCGGGAAACAGGTCCGGCGTGCAGGCGAAGACCGGTATGCCAAGTGCCGCGACCGAAGCCGACATCGCCTGATCATAGCCCGGCCGGCCCTGATCGGTCAGCGCCAACAGCACGATGACATTGACGCCGGACCGGACCAGCGCCGCAAGCCGCCGCAGCAAGTCCTGGCCGTTGCCGCCCTCATAGAGGTCGGTGATCAGCACGAAGTGGGATTTGGTCGGCCGCTCGATGCGGTCGGCGCAATAGGCGACCGCCTGGTTGATGTCGGTGCCGCCGCCGAGCTGCACGCCAAACAGCACCTCGACCGGGTCGCTGAGCTCTTCGGTCAGGTCGACGATGGCCGTGTCGAAACAGACCAGCTTGGTGCGCACGACCGGCAGCGACGCCATCACCGCGGCGAAAATCGAGGCGTAGATCACCGAGCTCGCCATCGAGCCGGACTGGTCGACGCACAGCACCACTTCGTCGAGATCGACCAGCCGGCGTTGCTTGCGCATGAAGCCGACCAGTTTTTCCGGCACGACGGTTTTGTGCTCAGGCTGGTAGTGGCGAAGATTGGCCGAGATGGTGCGCGGCCAGTCGATGTCGCGTTGGCGCGGCCGGTTGGTGCGTCGCGACTTGTCGAGCGCGCCACGGATCGCCTCGGCGGTCTTCTGCTCCAGCCGCTGCATCAGCTTGGCAACGATGTCGGCGATAATGGTGCGGGCGATGTCCTTGGTCTTGGCCGGCATCACCGAACGCAGCGAGATCAGGTCGGCGACGAGGTTGACGTCGGCCTCGATCGCCTTGAGGAATTCCGGCTCCATCAGCATCTGCTTCAGGTTCAGCCGCTCAAAGGCATCCTTCTGGACGATCTGGACCACCTGGGCGGGAAAGAAGGAGCGGATATCGCCCATCCATTGCGCCACGCGTGGCGCCGAGCGGCCGAGCCCGCCGCGCCGCTTGCGCGGGTCGGCATCCGCATTGGCGCCGTCGCCGTAAAGCGCATCGAGCGCCGAAGACAGTTTTTTGTCATCACTGGAAAGGGCGGAGGAAGCCTCGTCATCGGCGCCGATCGCCAGCCGCCAGCGGCGCTCGCGCCCGCTATCGGAGGATGCTGGGCCGGGTTCGGGCACTTCGGCTTCGTCATCCATTGTCACACTCCGCCCGCCAGCAATGGCCCAAGCCGCTCCAGGTGACGGCGCCAGCCCTCGCCGCCATCCGGCGCCGGCGTCAGGCCGGCCGGCAACCTTGCGGTGCGGCCGAGCACGGCCTCGATCAACCGCCGCCGCTCCATCGAGTCCAGATTGGAGAAGACGCGGCGCAGCAATGGCAGATGCGCGATGAAAGCGTCCTCGTCGAGCGATTTCAGCCACCCATCGACGGCGCCGCGCAGGCCCTCGTCGTAGATCAGCCGCTGGCCGGCAGTGCTGAAGAAACCTTCGAAGAACCCCGCTGCCTGGGCGACCGGCGTCCCCGGCGACAGCCTGCGTCCGAGCAGCCCGGCGGCGTCCTCTGCCGACAGTTGGCCGGCTTCATAGAGCAGATGCGCGGCGCAGCCGGCGAGCAGCGCCGTCGAGCCCGGACCTTCCAGCACGCCGGTCAGGCCGTTGCGCCATGCATCGAGCACGCCTTCGCCGGGCTCGACCAGCCGGATCGCCGTGTCGGCCTTGCGCACAGCACCGACCAGCGTGGTGGCGGCCTGCTCGTCCAGGTCGCGCACCGCATAGGGCAGCGCGATCGCGCCTTCGACGATCAACCGTTCCAACAAACCGGACAGCCGGTTGGTTTCGGTCTTGCGCGCCTCGCCGTAACGGATGATGTCGGCAAGCGGCGGCACCGAGGCCAGCATCTCCAGGCATTCGCTGCTGTGCGCTGCGCGCGCCTCCAACGCTACAAGGCCGGCGCTCGCGGCCTCCGACAGATCCGCGGTAATGGCGCTCTGGACAAGGGCGGCAAGCGTGTCGAGGCTCGCGGCCGCACCGAGCATCTGGATCAGGCGGCCATTGGCGGCCTTTTCGATAGTCGGGCCGTAGATCAGGTTCTCGACCAGGCGCACGGCATATTCCGGCTCCCAGGCCAGCGTCCATTTTTCGCGAAAGGTGCCGCGGCTGCGGCCGGCGTCGGCCAGCCTGCCCCATTGCACGCCAAGCACGTTCAGCCGGTGCAGCAATGTCGAACGAAACAGTCCGCTTTCGCTGCGCAGATCGACCGACAGCTCGCGTTCCAGCGCCTCCGGCTTCAGCCGCGCCGCCTTCTGGTTGCGCTGCAGGTCCTCGATCAGCGGCGCCAGCGGCGTGTCGGGCGGAATCTCGCCGACATCCGCGCCCAAAAGCAGCTCGGCCTCGACCAGCGCCCACAGCACCGCTTCGCCGTTGAACAGCGCCGCGATCGCGGCATCGCGCAATTCCTCGAAGCCGGGCTTCGGCCGCTCGCGAATGGCAGCCAGTGTGCGCGCAAGCCGCTCGGCCTCGATCAGCGACGCGGTCGACACCAGATGGCCCTTCGCCCGCAGCACCGCCGCGATCGTCGCCAGCCACAGCGTCGCGGCGTCGCGCCGCCCTCGTGTGAGCCACAGATGTTTGCACCAGCCGGGTGCGACGACGCCAGCGCCATAACCATAGCCCAGCGCAAGACGCGGCCCGGTCCATGGCGCCCATGTCATGATGCTTTTGCGCCGGGCAATTCCCTTGATCAGCGCCTGGTCGTTCTTCTGCGTGTGCGCGGCCTGCAGGGCCGGCACATGCCATGCGCCGCAGACGACGGCGATCGGTCCGGCGAATTCCTTGCGCGCGGCGGCGATTTCCAATCGCATATGCGCTTCACGCTTGGCCTCGAACGGCGCGATCGCACCTTCGCCGTCGCGCAGCGTCGTCATCGCATCGGTGATGGCAGCGAAGATTGGACCCGGCTGCGGATTCTGCTCGATAATGTCGGCCCACCAGCTTTCGCCATCTTCATAGCCGGCGGCCGCAGCCAGCGTGCCGATCGGGTCGCGATGCGATGCGGGCTCGCCATCCTCACCGGTTTCGTCCTTGGGTTCGGGCTTGTCGGCGTCAGCCGTTTTGTCGGTGTCGTCGGTTGCCGGTGCCGCGAACCGTGCCGATGACGGCAGGTCGATGAACCGCAATGCCGCCTTGTTCTCCACCGCCCACACCGCCGCCTGGTATTCCGGCGAGAACTCGGCGAACGGCCAGAAACTTGTCGCGGCCGGGTCGTCCTCGGGGTAGCAGAGCAGCGCCACCGGCGGCTGCATCTGCGGGCGCGCCAGCAATGGCAGCAGGGCGGACGCGTCGCTCGGCCCTTCGATCAGCACCGCGACCGGCTGCAAGTCCCGCAGCGCCTGCACCAGGCTGTCGGCGGAGCCCGGCCCGTGATGACGGATGCCGAAATAGGCGACGTCGCTCATGACCTCAGATCGCTGCGTTCAGTGCCGCGTAATAGCCGGCATAGTCCGGCCGCTTCTTGAGCACCGTTTCGAGATATTCCTCCAGCACCACCTTGTCCTGCACCGGGTCCTTGACGATCGCTCCGACAAGGCTGGCGGCGAGGCCTTCGGCGCCGAGTTTGCCGCTGTCGAACCACGCCGCCTGGCTGAGGCCGCCGACCATGGTGGCGATCGCCTCGGCGGTCGACAATGAACCCGAAGGCGTCTTCAGCGTCACCTTGCCGTCAGCGGTTGCGCCCGAGCGCAGCTCGCGGAAAATGGTCAGCACGCGCGCAATCTCCTCGCCGACATTTTTCGGCACCGGCAGGTCGAGCCCGCCGGCCATCTCGTCGACCCGCTTGGAGACGATCGCCACCTCTTCCGCCATGTCCTCGGGCAGCGGCAGCACCACCACATTGAAGCGGCGTTTCAGCGCCGAGGACAGCTCGTTGACGCCCTTGTCGCGGTTGTTTGCGGTGGCGATGATGTTGAAGCCGCGCTGGGCATAGAGCGACGTGTTGAGTTCCGGGATCGGCATCATCTTTTCCGACAGCACGGTGATCAGCGTATCCTGTACATCGGAGCCCATGCGCGTCAACTCTTCCAGGCGGCATAGCTTGCCGCTCTCCATGGCGCGGTAGAGCGGCGTCGGCACCAGCGCCTCCTGGCTCGGCCCTTTGGCCAAAAGCTGCGCATAGTTCCAGCCGTAGCGGATCTGGTTCTCGTCGGTGCCGGCCGTGCACTGCACGATCAGCGTCGAGTTGCCCATGATGGCGGCGGCGAGATGTTCCGACACCCAGGACTTGGCGGTGCCGGGAACGCCGAGCAACAGCAGCGCGCGGTCGGTGGCGAGTGTCGCCACCGCGGTTTCCATCAGCCGGCGGCGGCCAACATATTTCGGCGATATCACGGTGCCGTCGCTTGCCTTGCCGCCGAGCAGATAGGTCAGCACGGCCTTCGGCGACAGGCTCCATCCGGCCGGCTTCTGGCGTTCGTCATTGCGCGCCAGCGCCTGCAGTTCAGCGGCATAGGCCTGCTCGACAGGGAGGCGGATGGCTGCGTTCATGGTGCTGTTCTCCGGATTGTCATGTGTTGGTTCCCGTCAGGGCCGCGTTGAGGCGCAGGAAAGCGAGCGAGGCTGCCGCCGGCGGCATGCCAGCCGCAACGACATGCTCGATCAATTTTTCCGCTGTCGCCGCAGTGGCCAGAAAGCCCATCGTTTCCAGCAGGTCGTCGGCGGTTCGCTTCATAGCGTCATCATCGCCGGCGACAGCCGAACGCAATGCCGCCAAGCCCTGGCCGTTCGTCAGGTCGGGCCATTCCAGCCAGTTGGCTTCGAAGCCCTCGGCAAGGGTGAGCGCGCCAATATACTGCGGCGTATCTTTCAGGATCAGTCTGACCAGGACACGCTTCCTGCGGCTATCCAGGCGCGGTGTCAGGTGCAGCACGAATAGTGCCGGCTTGCCTCCCCCGGCGACTAGTGTGTCGGCCATCTGCGTTACGGCAGCGTCGCTGCCCGACGCTGCGACCATTCGTGAGATCTGGATGTCCGCATTTTTGTCGGCACCGAATTGCCAGGCTGCAATGAAATCGGGTTCGCTGACCCCAAATCGGGAAGCGAGGTCGACCAGGTTGCAGGTCTCGAACAATTCGGCGCGGCGCTTTTCCTGCGCCGGGGATTTGAGCTTTGCCGGCGTGTAGGTGGTGCGGCGGCGGATGAAGCCGGATTTGCCTTCTGTGATGAAGGCGGCGAGTTCGGCAACGGGGCCGTCGGCTCCGTCGTTGCCCGGCCGGCCATGCTCGCCCAGCCTTGCCAGCAGCCGGCCCGCCAGCTCCCGCACCTTGCCGGAGCGGTCGGTGGCCAGGCTTTTCAGGAATGGCGCGTCCGTGGGCGTCAGGTTGAAATGCATGAGTTCGATGAGCGCCAGCCGGACTTCAGCCGGCTCGCCCGTCGCCTTGGCTTCCATCAGGCTGCGGGCCGTGGCCGGATCGCGACGGCGCATCTCGGCCAACGCGATACGGCGCGCGGCGGGGTAAAAGTCATCCCAGTTCTGCGCCGTCAGCTGCTCCTGCGGGGCAATCTTCAGCCCCTCGACGCTGGCCTGCCAGTCGATCCACGGCGCATAGATGTCAGGGCTGTTCTGGTCTGATGCCGACGGCATCCAGTCCATCGGATGCAGCACGTAGCCGCGGCTGGCGACGAGCGTCGCGACACGCGACTTGCGCTGCGCATCGGCGGCGTTCTTCAGGGCCGCCCGCAACAGCGGCCGCAACCGCTCCGGCAGCAGCGGCAGGCCAAGCCTCGGCAGCGGCGGGCGCCGCTTCAGCGTCTTCGGCGCCGACGGCCGCAGGCCGACATCGAGCGCCTGCGCCGCGATCGCCAGCAGACGTCGCTCCCGTTCGTCTGGGCTTGCGCCACCCGCGATCTCCTTCCATGCGGTTGGCGCCAGATCGAACGCGGTTCCGCCGGTGATCCAGCAGTCGCGCATCGTCGCCAGGCCGATTAGTTCGAGCTCGTTCATGACAGATCGAGCCTCCCGAAGCCGCTTTGCGCGGCCAGCAGATCGAGCCGCGCGCCGTTCCAAAGCGCTGCCGTGGCCGCGAGGTCGAGGCCAAGCACGGTCTGATCGACGGTCCCGCTAACAGGCAGGGCGATCCCTTGCGGTCGTGCGCCGCTTGCCACCAGGCGGTGCCGCGCTCATCGAGCAGGATCGCGCCGGCAGGCAGCATCAGCGGGCTATCGGTCGACCAGGGCGCTGCGTCCTGGTGCGCCGCATGCGCCGCGAGCGGGTCCTTGACAGCGTCGAGGCCGAAATCCGGCCAGGCGCCCGACACGACGTCGCCCTTGCGCTCCGCCACCAAGGCCCGCAGTGGCTGGCGCGACGGGTAGAATACCAGGCGGGCGTGGAACCGGTCACCGGGCGTGAACGCCGCCGAGCGGCGGCCGGCCGAAGCCGGAAAGAAATCGAGCAGCAGCGCAAACTGCGGCGTCGGGCTTTTCAGATCGAGCAGCCAGGTCGAATGGCTGACGAGACCGTCGCGGCGGGTCTCGATCTTCTCGCCTACGACCTCCCAATGGCTGTCGACCTGCTTCGCGTCGGGACTGGACAGAACCTGGTCGCGGGTTTCGGACGCCGACACCAGTCGCTTCAGCTCGGGATCGTCGGGCGCCGAGCGCCAGGCTTTGGCCAGCAGCACCAGCTTGCCGAGTTCGCGGATCGCCGCGTCCGGCCGTTCCTCGCTGCGCAGCGCCATTAGCCGGGCCGGGATTTCGTCGATGCGTCCGGCAAGCGCCGTCGCCTTCATGTCGACAAGCCGCGCCGCAATGCGGCGGCAGCGCTCGCTGCTGGCGTCGGCAAAGGCGGAAAGGCCGAGCCGCAGCTGGTCGGCAATCCACTGGTCGAGTTCGTCCAGCGCGCCTGCCACCGCGGTGCGCGTATCTTCCGCCCGCTTGCGCTGCGCCGTCTCGCGGCGCTCCGTCGCGGCGGCGTCATCGACGGTGCTTTCCTCTGCGTGCGAGGCCTCGCCAATGCTCTTGCCAGACGCGCCCCTGCCAGACTTTGCGTCGACCGGCGGGGGCGCACTCTTCCTGCGCCGGCCAAGCCAGTCATTGACCCATTCCGGCGTTGTTTCGGCTGATGTGAAGCTGGCCGGCGCCGTGGCGGCGATCCACATCAGCGCCAGCGTGTGCTTGCAGGGAAATTTTCGCGACGGGCAGGTGCATTTGTAGCCGTGGTCGCCGGTGTCGACGACGGTGCGATAGGGGTTGGATCCCGAGCCCTGGCATTCGCCCCAGATCAGCGCCTGCTGCTCGTTCTTCTCCAGCCGCGGCCAGTTCGAGCGCTTGGTGAGCTTCGAGGCGGCGCTTAGCGACGCCTGATCGGGGGCCAGCGCCTCGATGGTTTTCAGTTCGAATTCCAAGCCGCGCCTCTCGTCACCCCAAATCAATGCCTGGCATCAATATAGGGTGCCGTTTGTGAAGGATTGTTGTGGCCCCGGCAAGACGAAGATAGCGCAGATCAGTACAACGGCGTGGCCATATGCCGGGGCGTCGGCCATTGCGCCGTGATCTCGGGCTGCACCGGGCGCTCGAGATAGGTCGACAGCACGACATAGCTTCGCGTCGAGGTGACGCCGGGCGTTTCGTAGAGACGCGCCAGCAGGCCTTCGAGCGCCCTGGTGTCCTCGGTGCGGACCTTGAGAAGCATGCAGGTGTCGCCGGCCACCGAATGGATTTCCTCGACCTCAGGATATTGGGAGACGGCCATCAGCTCCGGTGTCTTGCCCCAGCCCTTGGTATCGATATGCACGAAGGTGAGCAGCGGCTTCTTCACCGCCTTGGGGTCGATGATCACAGCCGTGCCGCGGATGGCGCCGCTGCGCCGCAGGCGCTTGACCCGCTCATGCGCCGCCGGCGGCGAAAGGCAGACGCGTTCGCCAAGTTCGGCGTAGCTGATCGTCGCATCCTCGACCAGCACGCCTAATATTTTTCGGTCGATTGCGTCGAGCTCGCGGGGAGCTACCTTGTTCTGCAGAACCCCATCTGTTTCTTCGTCCATATCGAAATTCCTTGTTGTCGCGGAATTCAGTTCGGCCATTATGACCCGATGACGAACGCGCATCAAGCTGCAACGCTCCATCAGCCGATCCCGGCGCTGGCCTACCTCCTGACCGGCTGCATCGCCGTCGTCGGCTCGAACTCGCTGGTCCTGGGTCCAATTGCTCCGGCAGTCGCCGCATCCTTCGGCACCAGCGTGCCGGCGGTGATGGCCGCGTCGGCTGCCTTCGGTCTCGGCACTTCCGCCAGCGCTTTGTTCCTCGCCCGCTATATCGACGGCGTCGGCGCCCGCCGCATGCTGCAGGGCGCTCTGCTGTTGCTGGCGGTCGGGCTTCTCGCCAGCGCGCTGGCGCCGACGGTGATCATGCTGGTCGCGGCCCAGGCCGTCGCCGGCATCGCCGCCGGCGTCGCCATGCCGGCCATCTATGCCAGTGCAGCGGCAATTACGCCGCCCGGCCGCGAAAGCGGCACGATCGGCGTCGTGCTGACCGGCTGGACGGTCTCCATGGTGGCCGGCGTGTCGCTGTCGGCCGTGCTTGCCGATCTCGTGCACTGGCGCGCCGTCTTCGCCGCCGTCGCGGTGCTTTCCGCCATTGCGCTTGCTGCCTTGTCGATGACCTCGCTCAGCGACGTCAGGAAGAGCGGCCCGGCACCGTCGCCGTTCGTTGCGCTGGCCATTCCGGGGATCGTGCCGCTGCTCATCGCCTGCACCGCCTTCATGACCGCTTTTTACGGCGTCTACGGCTATCTCGGCGATCATCTGCACCAGGATCTGGGCGAGCCCGTCAGCGCCAATGCGCTGGCCGCGCTCGCCTATGGCGCCGGCTTCGGCGCCGCGGCCTTCCTCGACGGCGTCATCGACCGCATCGGCGCGCGGCGCGTCATGCCCTTCGCCTATCTGCTGGTCGCCGTCGTCTATGTCGCCATCGCGCTCGCAAGCAGCAATTTCGTGCTGATCCTGGCTATGATCGCCATATGGGGCCTTGCCAATCATTTCGGCCTGAACGTGCTGGTGATGCGCCTTACCGCGCTCGATCCGTCGCGCCGTGGCACCATCATGGGCCTGAACAGTTCGGTCACCTACTTCGCCGTCTTCATCGGCACCACCAGCTTCGGGCCGCTTTATTCATCGTTCGGCTTTGCCATCTGCGCGATCGTCGCCGCCGTGCTGATGCTGGTTGCGGCAGCAGCGGGGTCATGGCGGTCGCCTCCGCCCATCAAGCCGTAAAGCTTGCGTCCTCATCCCGTCCTTCGCTAGAGCTTGGCTTGCCATGCGAGCCCCGCCCGGATGAAGACGACGCTTGAAACCACTGCCGACCCCTCGTCAGACGACCTCGCCTTCCTGGCCGAGCGGCTGACGGCGTTCAATGACGGCGATGTCGGCCCCTCCGGCCGCAAGCCGATCGCGGTCTTCGTTCGTGACGAGCACGGCGCTGTCGTCGCCGGCATTTCGGGATACACCGCCTGGGGCTGGCTCTATGTGCAATGGCTGTGGGTCGACGAACGCCTGCGCGGCCAGCATATGGCCGGCGACATGCTGGACGCTGCCGAGCGCGAAGCAGTCGCCCGGGGCTGCCAGAACGCCTGGATCGACACGTTCAATCCGACAGCGGCCAAAGTCTATGAGCGGCAAGGCTACCGGCGCTTCGGCGAACTGCCTGACTTTCCCACCGGCCGCAGCCGCATCTTCCTGCAGAAGAAGCTCTAACCTGCCAGCCGCCCGCCTTGCATCGGCTGCGGCACGCCGGTGGTGCTGGGAAAGCTGATCGGCAGGCCGCGCAGCACGCGCACGGCAAGGAAGGCAAAGCATTCGGCCTCCACCGCATCGCCTTTCCAGCCCAGTGTCTCGGCCTGCACCACCTCGACGTTGGCGCGCCTCGCCAGCATCGCCATCATCGTCGGGTTGCGGCGGCCGCCGCCACTGACCGCTAGGCGCTTCGGCCGGCGCGGCAACAAATCGAGCGCCTTGCCGACGGCCGAGACGGTGAAGGCCGTCAGCGTCGCCGCCCCATCCTCTGCGCTGAGGCCGTCGGCCATGGCGGCGCCGAAGTCGAAACGGTCGAGCGATTTCGGATAGGGCTTGGTCAGATACGGATGCTGGAGCAATTTGGCCAGCCGCACTTCATCGACGGTGCCGGCCGCGCCCAGTGCGCCGTCGCGGTCCATCTCGCCGAGGCCGTTTGCCTTGATGAAATCGTTGAGCGGTGCGTTGGCCGGGCCAGTGTCGAAGGCGACGATGTTGTCCTTGCCGTCCCACCAGGTCACGTTGCCGACACCGCCGAGATTGAGCACAGCGGTGTCCCCGCTGGCGTCGGCTTCCCTCAAAAGCGCCGCGTGGTAGGCAGCCGCCAGTGGTGCGCCCTGGCCGCCAGCGCGCACATCGTCCGAGCGGAAATCATAGGCGACCTTGGCGCCCAGGATCGAATGCATCAGCTCGCCGTCGCCCAACTGGCGCGTATCGCCGCGCCGCCCGGGTTGCGGGGCACGATGCAGCACGGTTTGGCCGTGAAAGCCGACCACGCCGATATCGCCCATGGTCAGGCCGTAGCTTTCGACAAGGTCCTTCACCGCCGCCGACTGCGCCCGCGTCAGCGCCTCCTCGGCTTCGGCAAAGATCGCCGGCTCCGGCCCGTCGAAATTCCACACCCGGGCCTGACGCAGCGTCTCCTCCAGCAAGGCACGGATCGCTGCGGGGTAGGGGGCCAGCGTATAGGTGCCGAAATCGGCGATCCGCTCGCCATCGGTCTTGATCAGCGCCACGTCGATATTGCCGTCAAGCACGGTGCCGGTCATCAGGCCGACGGCCCAGATTGGTTCCACGGTCGACTCCCTTGCGACACCGTTTGCGATTCCAACGCAATCACCTGTCGGACGGATTGTCTCGCCAGGCAAGACCCTGGCCGCGGTCGATTGCTCCGAACCTGCCGGCAGAGTTTTTCACCGAACAGCGAAAATCGAGCAACGCCGTTCTTGCGTCTCGCCGCTCAAGACGCCAGCTATGAGACGAACACGTCATCGCCAAGGAGAAACGACATGGCATCCGAAGTCGCAGTGATCGCCGGCGCGGGTGCGGGCCTGAGCGCCTCTTTGGCACGCCTTCTCACCACGGAAGGCTATCGTGTGGTGCTGGCCGCCCGCAACACGGCCAAACTCGCGGCGCTGGTCGGGGAAACCGGCGCGCTGGCCGTCGAAACCGACGTCGCCGATCCGGCCTCCGTCGCCGGCCTGTTTGACGCCGCCGACAAGCAAGGCCCGCTGGCCCTTGCCGTCTTCAATGCCAGCGGCCGCACGCGCGGCCCGATCGCCGAGGTCGATCCCGATGCGGTCAAACAAGCCTTGCTTGTCGGCGCCTATGGCGGCTTCCTGGTCGGCCAGCAAGCGGCGCGGCGGCTGCTTGCGCGCGGCTCCGGTTCGATTCTTTTCACCGGCGCCTCCGCCAGCATCAAGGGCTTTCCCAACTCCGCCGGCTTTGCCATGCCGAAATTCGGCCTGCGCGGTCTGGCTCAGTCGATGGCGCGCGAACTCTTCCCGAAGAACATCCATGTCGCCCATTTCATTATCGACGGCCAGATCGAGCCGGTCGGGACGAAACCCGAGCGACCGGACAGCCAGCTGTCGCCCGATGCGATCGCGCAGACCTATCTCGCGACCCATCGCCAGCATCGCAGCGCCTGGAGCTTCGAGGTCGAGCTGCGGCCCTTTGTCGAGACATTCTGACCGGTCCGGCGTGACCGTTCTCGCAATTGCGAAATCTTTGAGAGAATATTCCCGGCTTCGTGTTTGAGAAGAAATGCGGTTCTTTGATCCGGCAAGCAGCATTGCCGATGATGTCGTCAAGGCTTGGTATTCCACCTCGCCGCAATGACTTCAGGATTACGAGGGATCGACAATGTCCGAACGCGGAAACGCTTCCAGCTCTCTTCTTTTTTCAGCCATCAGCCGGCGAGCTGCCCTTGCGGCACTTTTTGCCTCGGCCGTCACGCTTGCCGGTCTGGCTCAGCCGACGCCGTCCTTCGCCGAGGACAAGAAGTCTATCAAGGTCGGCATCATCAGCGGCGAGGATGAGGATGTCTGGCGCGTCGTCGTCGCCCAGGCCGCCGAAAAAGGCCTGACCGTCGAGACCGTGGTGTTCAACGACTACACCCAGCCCAACGAGGCGCTCGAGCGCGGCGAGATCGACGCCAACGCCTTCCAGCACCAGCCCTATCTCGACAACCAGATCAAGACCCAAGGGTACCACATCGTGCGCGTCGGCTACACCGGCGTCTGGCCGATCGGCCTCTACTCCAAGAAATACACCAAGGTTGCCGACCTGCCCGAAGGCGCCGTCATCGGCTTGCCCAACGACCCCTCGAATGAGGGCCGCGCGTTGCGCGTTCTGCAGAACGAAGGCGTGATCAAGCTGAAGGACGGCACCGGCATCCTGGCGACCACCGCCGACATTGCCGAGAACCCTAAGAAGGTCGTCATCAAGGAACTGGACGCCGGCATTGTCGGCCGCTCGGTCGAGGATCTCGACGCGGCTGTCGTCAACACCGACTGGGCGCTGAAGAGCGGTCTCGGCCCGGACAACCGCATCGCCCAGGAGCCAGTGGCCGACAACCCCTACCGCAACTTCATCGCCGTGAAATCCGGCAACGAGAACGAGGCGTGGGTGAAGACGCTGGTCGCGTCCTACCAGAACGAGGCGGTCAAGGCCGAGTTCGACAAGGTCTACAAGGGCACCGGGATCAGCGCCTATTGATTGGCGCCTGGTTGTCAGGAGCAGGCGGCCCGCTGTTGAGCGGGCCGCTGTCGCATTTGTCGAGCGTTGAAACGGACAGTGAGATGAACCAGCACGTCACGGCCGAGGCATCCGGTCCGGTCAATATATCGGCCGGGCAAGAAGATGTCGTACGCCTCGTCGACCTCAAGCGCCGCTTTGGCGCGACGCCTGCGCTCGACGGCGTCTCGCTGACGGTGAAGAAGGGCGAGATCCTCGGCATCATCGGCCGCAGCGGAGCCGGCAAGTCGACGCTGATCCGCTGCCTCAACGGGCTGGAGCGGCCGGACTCCGGCGACGTCTTCATCGAGGGCCGCGAGATCGGCCGGCTCGGCGAGCGTGAATTGCAGCCGCTGCGGCGTCGCATCGGCATGATCTTCCAGCACTTCAATCTGCTGTCGGCCAAAACCGTGGAGGACAATGTCGCGCTGCCGCTAAAGATCGAGGGCCGCCCAAAGGCCGAACGGCTGGCGCGCGCCGCCGAATTGCTCCACCTCGTCGGCCTGTCGGAGAAGGCGAAGGCCTATCCGTCCTCGCTGTCGGGCGGCCAGAAGCAGCGCGTCGGCATCGCCAGGGCGCTGGCCGCGCGGCCAGCGCTGCTGCTGTCCGACGAGGCGACCTCAGCGCTCGATCCGGAGACGACGCGCTCCATCCTGGCCTTGCTGAAAGACATCAACCGGCAGCTCGGCCTGACCATCCTGCTCATCACCCACGAGATGGAGGTGATCCGCTCGATCGCCGACCGCGTCGCGGTGATCGATGCCGGGCGCATCGTCGAGCAAGGCCCGGTGTGGTCGGTCTTTGCCGAGCCGCGTTCCGAAATCACCAGGAGCCTGCTCGGCGGCATCCGCCCGCAACTGCCGGCCGAGATTGCCGGCCGGCTTGCTCCCGGAGGCGGCGCCGAGCTCATCCTCAGGGTCGACGTCGCAGGTGAGGCCGCGCGCGGTCCGCTGCTGTCCGATCTTGCTGTGGCGGTGCCGGGGCCTTTCCGCCTCGTCCATGGTGGCATCGACCATGTCCAACAGCAGCCGGTCGGCACGCTGTTCCTTGCGGTCGCGGGCAACGATCCGAAACATCTGTCGAAAGTAATCGCATTCCTGAAGGCCCGCGACGCGCGGGTGGAGGTGCTTGGCCATGTCGCCGGTTCTGTTTGAACTTCTGCTGCGTTCGATCTGGGAGACGGTCCTGATGACAGCCGCGTCCGGTCTCATCTCGCTCGTCTTCGGACTGCCGCTCGGCCTGGCATTGATTGCCACCGAGCGCGGCGGCATTGCCGAAAGCCTGTGGGTGAACCGCGCGCTCGGCGCCGTCATCAACGGCTTCCGCTCGGTGCCTTTCATCATCCTTCTGGTGGCGCTGATCCCGGTGACGCGGCTGATCGTCGGCACCTCGATCGGCACCTGGGCGGCGATCGTGCCGTTGTCGATTGCGGCGACGCCCTACTATGCCCGCATCGCCGAAGTGTCGCTGCGCGAGGTCGATCGCGGCCTGATCGAGGCGGCGCGCGCCATGGGCGGCAACCGCTGGACGATCATCCGTGAGGTGCTGGTGCCCGAAGCTTTGCCCGGCATCGTTGCTGGTTTCACGGTGACGCTGGTGACCCTGATCGGCGCCTCGGCCATGGCCGGCGCCATCGGTGCCGGCGGGCTTGGCGACCTCGCCATCCGCTACGGCTACCAGCGTTTTGAGACCAGCGTCATGGTCGCCGTGGTCATTGTGCTGATCATCCTCGTTTGCGGCATCCAGTGGGTCGGTGACCGGCTGGTCGCCAGGCTGGACCGGCGCGGATGAGCGCCACGAACGTTATTTGCCGGCAGGCTGCCAAACGCAGCGCCGGCTTTCTCTATCGGCGCCGAGATTGGATTGCGCGTTGCTTTGATCGGACCGGCCTGCGTGCCACCGTGACAGCGGAACAAGGAGCTTGACCATGCCCAGGATCGTACCCGTGCTTGATCTCGGCCGTCTCGAACAGGGCGCTTCCGAGCGGCGAACGTTTCTCTTCGACCTGCGCACGGCCGCGCGCGATGTCGGCTTCTTCTATTTGACCGGCCACGGCATATCGGCTGCGGATACCGCAGAAGTGCTCGACGCCTCGCGCCGGTTCTTTGCCTTGCCGGAAGCCGACAAACTGGCGATCGAAATGGTGAAGTCCTCGCAGTTCCGCGGCTATACGCGCGCCGGCGGCGAGCTGACCAAAGGCAAGGCCGACTGGCGCGAACAGCTCGACATCGGCGTCGAACGCCCGGCCATCGAACAAGGCCCCGGCGTGCCCGCCTGGACGCGGCTGCAAGGGCCCAACCAGTGGCCGGCCACGCTGCCCGAGCTGAAGCCGGCGCTACTCGCATGGCAGGCCAAGGCGACGGCGGTGGCGATCCGGCTGCTCCGGGCCTTCGCTTTGTCGCTCGATCAGGCCGAGGACGCCTTCGATCCCGTCTACCGGGCCGAGCCCAACCATCGCATGAAGATCGTGCGCTACCCCGGCCGCGACGCCACCGGCGACAACCAAGGCGTCGGCGCGCACAAGGATGGCGGTTTCCTGACGCTTCTGTTGCAGGACGAGAGCAAGGGGCTGCAGGTCGAATATGACGGTGCCTGGGTCGACGTCGATCCGCTGCCCGACACGCTGGTGATCAACATCGGCGAACTGCTCGAGCTGGCCTCCAACGGGTATCTGAGAGCAACGGTCCACCGCGTGGTAACGCCACCGGCCGGTGTCGAGCGGATTTCGGTGCCCTTCTTCTTCAGCGCCCGGCTCGACGCCACGATCCCGCTGCTCAACCTGCCCGAGGAACTGGCGGCCGAGGCGCGGGGTCCGGCCAGCGATCCCGACAATCCGCTGTTTCGCAATGTCGGTACCAATGTGCTGAAGAGCCGCCTGCGCTCGCATCCCGACGTGGCGCGCCGGCACTACGCCGATCTCCTGGAAACCGGCGCTCAGCCGGCTGAAATCTTGGAAGACAAGAACGAAATTTCCGCATCCCGCATTGTTTTAGAAAGCCGTTCGTCGCCAACCGCAGCGAATGCGCGCATATAGGAATTATCGTTCGGCGGTTTCCTCCCATTCCACCGAACGGTGTTCCCCTCTGAAGGTTCTTGACCTTCTTTTGGCCGGGCTGCTTTCGCGCCCGGCCTTTTTTATGTCAATAGCTCTTCTTTCTTCCCCACAAGGGGAGAAGGAAGAGGCGCCAGGGGACTTCACCCAAACTTCGGATCAAGGCTGCCCGACTTGTAGCGCTTGGCCATCTCAGCTACCGGCAGCGGCTTGATCTTCTGGGCATTGCCGGCGGTGCCGAACTGCTCGAAGCGCTCCTTGCACAGTTTGCGCATCGCGGCCATGGCCGGCGTCAGGTATTTGCGCGGATCGAACTCGCTCGGGTTTTCGGTCAGCACCTTGCGGATGGCGCCGGTCAGCGCCATGCGGTTGTCGGTGTCGATGTTGATCTTGCGCACGCCGTGCTTGATGCCGCGCTGGATCTCTTCCACCGGCACGCCCCAGGTCGGCTTCATCTGGCCGCCATATCTATTGATGATTTCCTGCAGGTCCTCGGGCACCGAGGACGAGCCGTGCATCACCAGATGCATGTTGGGCAGGCGGCGGTGGATTTCCTCGATGACGTTCATCGCCAGCACCGCGCCGTCCGGCTTGCGTGAGAATTTGTAGGCGCCGTGGCTGGTGCCCATGGCGACAGCCAGCGCATCGACATGGGTGTCCTTGACGAACTCGACCGCCTGTTCCGGATCGGTCAAGAGCTGGTCGTGGCTGATGGCGCCTTCGACGCCGTGGCCGTCTTCCTGCTCGCCGCCGCCGCTCTCAAGCGAACCGAGCACACCGATCTCGCCTTCCACCGACACGCCGCCCCAATGCGCCATGTCGACGACGCGCCGGGTGATGCCGGAATTGTAGGCATAGTCGGCCGGCGTCTTGCCGTCCTCTTTCAGCGAGCCGTCCATCATCACCGAGGTGAAGCCGTACTGGATGGCGGTGACGCAGGTGGCTTCGTTGTTGCCATGGTCGAGATGCATGCAGACCGGGATGTCGGGGTGGATTTCGACCAGCGCGTCGATCAGCTTGGCCAGCACCACATCATTGGCGTAGGCGCGGGCGCCGCGGCTGGCCTGCAGGATGACCGGCGACTTGGTCTCCTCGGCCGCCTCCATGATGGCGAGGCCCTGTTCCATATTGTTCATGTTGAAGGCGGGTACGCCGTAGCCGTATTCGGCGGCGTGGTCGAGCAATTGTCTCAGTGTTATGCGAGCCACCCAATAGTCTCCCGTATCTGGTTTCAAGCGCAACGTCGCGGGCCGGCCGGTTGCCGGCCTAGATGCTTCTGGCCGGATTTCGCCAGAACCGCAACCGTCAGCGGCCATCGTGGCCGCAATTCTTGTTGCAGGGCTGAAATCCGGTAGCCAGCCGGTGAGGCGCTAATCTCCCCCATTGAGGGGGAGATGGCCGGCAGGCCAGAGGGGGTCGGTTCGACTGGAGCGCTAGCATCATCTGTCGGTGCTGGGAGGTCGCGTCAGGACGCGCCGACCCCCTCTGTCGCCTTTGGCGACATCTCCCCCTCAAGGGGGGAGATTATCCGCGTTCGGGGAACATCGCCTTCAACCCTTCGCGCGAAGCCTTGGCCAAACCGCGCTCGGTGATCAGCCCTGTCACCAACCGTGCCGGCGTCACGTCAAATGCCGGATTTGCCGCCGGCGTCGCTTCGGGCGAAACCCGCACCTGCGCGATCTTGCCGTCCGCCGTCTTGCCCCAGACCAGCGACACCTCGTCGCCGGAGCGTTCCTCGATCGGGATTTCGGTCAGCCCATCACCCACCGTCCAGTCGATGGTCGGCGAGGGCAGAGCGACGTAGAAGGGCACCTCATTATCGGAGGCGGCGAGCGCCTTGAGATAGGTGCCGATCTTGTTGCAGACGTCGCCATTGGCCGTGGTGCGGTCGGTGCCCACGATCACCATGTCGACCGCGCCACGCTGCATCAGATGGCCGCCGGCATTGTCGACGATCAGCGTGTGCGGCACGCCGTGGCCGGCCATCTCCCAGGCGGTCAGCTGGGCGCCCTGGTTGCGCGGGCGCGTCTCGTCGACATAGACATGGACCGGAATGCCGGCCTCGACGGCGAGATAGATCGGCGACGTGGCGGTGCCGTAATCGACCGTCGCCAGCCAACCGGCGTTGCAATGGGTGAGGATGTTGACCGGCTCGCCCGGCTTCTTGCGTGCCGCGATCTCCTTGATGATGGCAAGCCCGTTCTCGCCGATGGCGCGATTGAGATCCACATCCTCGTCGGCGATTTCCGCGGCGCGCTTATAGGCCGCCTCCGCGCGCTGTCCCAATACGATCGGCCTGAGGAACCGCCGCATCTCGTCCAGCGCCCAGCGTAGATTGATCGCAGTCGGCCGCGTCTTGTGCAGCGTCTCCCAGACCGCGTCGAGCGCTTCGTCAGACGGATCGTCCGCCATCTGGATGGCGACGCCGTAGGCCGCGGTGACGCCGATCAGCGGCGCGCCACGAACCCACATGTCACGGATCGCGGTGGCGATGCCGGCAACGCTCCCGATCGTCTCGACCCGGAACTCGTGCGGCAGCCAGCGCTGGTCGATGATCTCGACCGAACGCTGGTCGTCGCTCAGCCAGATGGTGCGGTAGTGGCGCTCGCCGACGTTCAAATCCTGCTCTCCCGTTCGATCAAAGCGGCCAGATTATTGACCTCGTCCATGCCGTGAATCTGGCGCCGGTTGACGGCGATGTGACGGCCGAATTTCAGCGCCTTGGCCTCGCAGGAGGCTCGCAGATCCTCGTCCTCGATGGTCTCGAAATCGGCATTGTGGGCGAGGCCGAGGATGCGCCGGTGCACCTCGATGCCGGCAAAGCCCAAGAGGTCGGTCCAGATCTGGTGCAGCACATGGTCGAGCGCCTGCTCCGAGGCGAGAATGTCGCCCTGATCCTCGAACAGGCTCTTCTGGTAAAGCATGCCGGTGCGCTCGGTGCGCCATAGATGCGAGAACTCGGCGCGGAACACCGTCCAGGTGTCGTTGGTCACCCCGAGCAGATAGGCACGCATGGCGTCACGCTTGCCCTTCTGTTCATGGCCGCGCTGCGAGAAGTAGGACATCCAGAAATTGGCGAGCAGCATGCCGACGTCGAAGGCCATCGGACCGTAGAAGGCGAACTCCGGATCGATCATCCGCGTCTCGGTGTCGGTGACCATGATCGAGCCCGAATGCAGGTCGCCATGCAGCAGCGTCTCGGCGTTGGCGGCGAAGATATGCTTCAGCCGCTGCGCTTCGACCTTGAGGTCGCGGTCGGCACGCAGTTCGGCAACCAGGCCGTCGAGCTGCGGCGAGGTGTGCCGGTTCAGCTTGGCGTCGAAATAGGGATCGGAAAACACCAGGTCTTCCGTGATGCCGCAGAGCTCGACATTGTCGGCGAACAGCGCCAGGTCGGCCTTGCGGTCCTTGGTCGGCATGGAGAGATCAGAGCCGCGGAACAAAGTGCGGGCCATGAACAGGCCGATGTCGCGGGCAATATTTGGCAACTCGCGGCCGCCGATCAGGGCACGGCGCAGGATGATGTGCGGCGGCGCCAGATATTCCATGATGATCAGCGCCTGGGCTTCGTCGAAATGGAGGATCGCCGGCACCGAACCCGGCGCGCGCGCCTCTTGCCGCGTCAGCGCGTGATACTCGAAGAAGGAGCGTTTGAGCGGCAACGGCCAGCTGTCGCCGACGAGGCGAACATAGGGCAGGGCCTGCTTGACCACGGCCGCACCCGAGCCGCCTTCGACGATGAAGACGAGGTTCAGATTGCCGTCGCCGACCTCGCGCACCTTCCAAGGGCCCTTGCCGATTTTGGCGCACAGCGCTTCGTTCGTACCGAGGCGCGTTGCAAGCGTCTCCACCGACAGTGCTTCAAACCGCAATTTCGCAGTCATTCCTCACCCTCCCGCTTGCTCGCTCCAATCATAGTGGAGCGATGGCGGTGAGGCCAAGCTAGGAAGCTGACTGGCAATTGTCAATCGAGTTGACAATTGATGACGTAGCCCATAGCGTCATCTTCAGGGAGGAACGAATGGGCAATGATGCCGTGTTCCGCGTGGACGGGCTGAGGAAATCCTTCGGCCATATCGAGGTGCTTGGCGGCGTCTCGCTCGAACTGCATGCCGGTGAGATCACCGTGCTGATGGGCGCCAACGGCGCCGGCAAGTCCACCCTCGTCAAGATCATCAGCGGCGTCTACGACCATGACGGCGGCATCATGCACCTCGCTGGCGGCAACTTTGTGCCGAACACGCCGGCAGAGGCGATCCGCGCCGGTGTCGTTACCGTGCACCAAAACATCAATGACGGCGTCGTCGCCGATCTCGATGTCGCCACCAATCTGACGCTCGACCGGCTGAGCGGCAAGGGCGCGCCGCTGCTGTTCAACCCCGGCCGGGTGCGCCGCGAAGCCAAAGCGGTGGCCGACCGCATGGGGCTCGCCATCGACCTCAAGGCCCGCATCAGCGACCTGTCGCTGGCCGATCGCCAGATGGTGGCCATCGCGCGCGCCATGGCGCACCAGCCGAAAGTGCTGATCCTCGACGAGCCGACCTCGTCGCTGTCCAGCGCCGAGGCCGACCGGCTGTTTGCGCTGCTCGACCGCTTGCGCGAGCAGGGCGTCGCCATCCTCTACATCTCGCATCGCATGTCGGATATCAGGCGGCTGGCCGACCGCATCGTCTCGATGCGCGATGGCGTCATCTCAGGCATCTTCGACAGCAAGCCTCTCGACTATGAGGGCGCCGTTAACGCCATGCTCGGCCGCAAGATCCATCTTGACCGCATCGAAGCCAGGAGTTCTGCCGAGCCGATCCTGACCGTCGATGCCTTCCGCATCGCCCCTGGTGCCCGGCCATTCTCGCTGACTCTCGGCGACGGCGAGGTCGTTGCCATTACCGGCCTCGTCGGCGTCGGCAAGACCGCGCTCGCCGAGACGCTGTTCGGCTTGCGCAAGCCGCTGTCCGGCACGATGACTTTATATGGCAAGCCCTATGCGCCCGCGTCGACCGGCGAAGCCATCGCCGCCGGCGTGTTTCTGGTCGCCAAGGACCGTGGCGAAAACGGCATCGTCGGCGGCTTCAACATCCAGGAAAACATCAGCCTGCCCTTCCACAAGCGCATGTCGCGCTTTTCAGTTCTCAAACGCGGCCTTGAACGCACTATTGCCCGCCGGCAGATCGAGGATCTCGGCATCGTCTGCCGCTCGGAGAAGGACGAGATGACCACTCTGTCGGGCGGCAACCAGCAGAAGGTGATGGTGGCCCGCTGGATGGCGCAGGACGCCCGATTGTTCATTCTCGACGAACCGTTCCAGGGCGTCGATATCTCCGCCAGGCGCGACATCGCCGCCAAGCTGAGGGCCAGCGCCAATGGCCGCGCCACGCTGCTGTTCGTCACCGAACTCGACGAGGCACTGGAGACGGCCGATCGCATATTGGTGATGTCCGAGCAGACCATCGTCGGCGAACACCGCAACGCCGATGTCGATCTCGACCGTCTGCTGGCCGAAGTCGCGGGCGGGCCGTTGCACAGTGCGGCCTGAGCCACGATGATTGAAGAACTGAGGGTTGGAATGGAGTGCACGGGTTTGAGTTGGGTATTGACGGCGGGCGCTGAATGACGCTGCGCGATTACGCTATCCGCTACGGGTTCATCGTGCTTCTGTTCGGGCTGATCGCGTATTTCGCCATCGCCGCCGACGGGTTCGTCTCGCCGCAAAGTGCCGTCTTCATTTTCCAGTCGGTCGCCATCACCGGCGTGCTGGCGCTGGGCGTCACCGCCACACTGGTTGTCGGCGGCTTCGATCTCTCGATCGGCTCGGTCGCCACATCGGCCATGATGGCGGCTGCCTATGTCATGGTGGTGCTGGAGCAGAACGTTGTCGTCGCTGTCCTCATCTGCCTGCTCATCGGCGCCCTTGTCGGCCTCATCAATGGCTGGCTGATCGTCTATATGCGCGTGCCCGATCTGCTGGCGACGCTCGGCATGATGTTCCTGCTCGTCGGCTTGCAGCGCATCCCGACTGAAGGACGCTCCATCGCCACCGGTATGACAATGCCGGACGGCTCGGTCGCCAACGGCAAATTCTCCGACGCCTTCCTGGCGCTCGGCCGCCACCGCTTCGACTTCTTCATCCCGAACCTCATTCCGGTCTCGGTGGTCGTGCTGATCGTGCTCGCCGTGCTGATCTGGTTCTTCCTCGAATACACACGCTTCGGCCGCATGATGTATGCCGTGGGCAGCAATGAACGGGCCGCCGAACTCGCCGGCGCGCCTGTCAAGGCATACAAGATCTGGGCCTACGTCATTTCAGGAGTTTTTGCCTCGATCGGCGGGATTTTGCTGGCCGCACGGCTTGGACGCGGTGACATCGCGTCGGGTAATAATCTGCTGCTCGATGCGGTTGCCGCGGCGCTGATCGGCTACGCGGTGCTCGGCGCCGCCAAGCCGAACGCCTTCGGCACCGCCATCGGCGCGCTGTTCGTCGGCATCCTGCTGCAAGGCCTGACGATGATGAACGCGCCTTACTACACGCAGGATTTCGTCAAGGGCGTGGTTCTCGTCGTCGCCCTTGTCTTTACCTTCGCCCTTTCCGGCCGGGGCAGGAGATAGAATGGCTGCCGGGACAGTTTTGGGTTCAACAAACGGAGGAAACAACGTGAACATCACAAGACGACTTTTGGGGAAGGTCGCGCTCGGATTGGCCGGCGCAACAATGCTGATGCAGGTCCCGGCCTTTGCCGCCGACAAGCCGGCGCCGTTCGACAAGCCCGGCGTCAAGATCGCGCTGGTGCGCTATCTCTCGACCGGCGATTTCTTCCAGGCCTATCTCTCGGGCGTCGAGTCCCAGTCCAAGGCGCTCGGCATCGATCTGCGTGTGCTCGACAGCCGCCAGGACGCCGCCCTTCAATCCGACATGGTCGACCAGGCCATCGCACTCGGCGTGCAGGGCATCATCATCCAGCACGGGCTGACGGAATCGATGAAGGACGCCGCCCAGCGCGCGGTCGATGCCGGCATCAAGGTCGTCGCCTTCGACGTCAATGTCGAAAACCCCAAGATCCCGCAGATCGAACAGTCCGACAAGGACCTTGCGCGCCTGGCGCTCGAGCAGGCGGTCAAGGACAATGGCGAGAGCTGGAACGCCGGCTATGTCTATGTCGCTGGCATCGCGCCGCTCGACCGCCGCAACGAGACCTGGGTCGACGTGAAGAAGAAACATGCCGGCATCAAGGAAGTCGCGATGTTCGGCACGCTCGACAACCCGATCGCCAACTCGGTCGCCAACCAGGCGCGCTCGGTGCTGCAGGCGCATCCCGACATCAATGTGATGTTCGCGCCCTATGACGAGTTCGCCAAGGGTGTGAAGATCGCCGTCGACGAGGCGGGGCTGAACAAGAAGATCAAGATCTACTCCGCCGACATCTCTACCTCGGACATCGCGGCCATGCGCGAGACCGACAGCGCCTGGGCCGCCACCGCCGCCACCAACCCTGCCGTCGTCGGCCAGGTCTCGGTGCGCGCGCTGGCGCAGCTGCTCGCCGGCGAGGACCCCGGCCACAACGTCATCGTGCCGCCGACGCTGATCACCCAGAAGGACCTGATCGACAAGGACATCAAGAACATGGAGGACCTGTCGGCCAAGCTGCCGCAATTCGCCCATGCCGATGTCGCCATGCCGGCCTGGATGCCGAACCCGAACGCGAAGTAGGATCGGACATCTGATAGATGCGAAGGGCGGCATGGGCCGCTCTTTTCATATTGATCGTAAGCCTGCCGGCCTACAACCAATGGTCTGGATCGCGCATCCCGTGGACAATCGCCACAGCGATAACACCATCGGGCTGCGGCTCGTAGATGATGATATAGCGGCCTTCGACGAGCACGCGGGCCGTTGCGCTTAACTCGGGCCGTGCGCTGCCCATCTTGGGGTGCTGCGCCGCCGGCTCCAGTCTTTCGAAAATGCGCATCAACAGTCTGTCTGCTGCCTTTCATTGTCGGCGGCGATGGTGTGCCAGATGTCTCGCAAATCCTGCGAAGCGCGCGGTGTGAGCCTATAGCTAGCCACGGGCGCGGCGTTCTGCCTTCAGGCTGCCGATGAACTCGGTGGGGTCGACAGCCACTGGCTTGCCGCTGCCCATCCCGTCGGCATAGGCCCGCTTCAAGTGCTGGAGTTCGAGCGTGCGCAATTCCTCGCGCTGCTCCCATAAGCGCAGGGCGTCGCGGACAATCTCGCTGTTGGAAGCATAACCGCCACCTTCGATAGCGCTTTGCAGGCGAGCTATCTGCTGCGCGGTGAGGGATATGGTGAGGGTGCGCATAGGTTCGTTTTTCATACCCACATTATAATGCATCCAACAAGGTCTAACAATATCTGTTAGGAATCTGCCCCTGCATCATGACCGCCCGACGCGCACCAGCCACCGCGCCGTCCTCGCCATGCAGGCGTGCAGCACCGGAACACCATATTCGATGGCAGGCAGGTCATGCGGCGCCCTTGGCGGGATCGCCAGCATCCGCCATGCCCGCCCGGCGGCAGGCAAAGCTGCGTCCCATCAGACGGTGTCGCCAGCGCGCCGTCCTTGAAATCGCTCAGCAGCCATTGGCCTTCGCGGGTGACGAAGGTGGGAACGGAGTCGTATTTCGCCGATCCAGAGTACGCATGACATGGTTGCCGAAAGCAGCGAAACCTCATGCTCGGCGGAGCGCCCGCCGAACAGCACGCCGACACGAAGTCTCTTCGCAGCCATCGACAACTCCACCAAGGATCAGGGTCGGAGCTCGCATGCGAAACACAAGGCGCGCCCTAAAGTGGTCGAGCAATAGGCCAAGGATTGGAGTGGATTTTGACCAGTTCGAGCAGTTTTTCAGCACGACCTGCAAAAGCAGTTCTCCGCCTGGAGTCCTTCAGGTGGGAGAGCGGTTCGTCGTTTTGGTGAACGATGAACCGCTCCAGGTCTATGTCTAGCGCAGCGCTGCGGCGATGTTGCCACCGTCGACCGTCGTCACATCGGCGGTGGTGCGTTCGGCCAATGCTTGGTGCAGGAAGGCCTGCGCCACGTCTTCTGCCGTCACCTCCTGTCCGAGCAGATTGCCCGACATGTATTCCTTCTCCGACACGCCGCGCGCGCCGGAACGGCTGGCGATCATGGCGTCGGTCAACAGGCCGGAGCGGATGCGGTCGGCGTTGACCGCATTGGAGCGGATGCCGTGCGCGCCGTAGTCGAGCGCATATTGCCGGGACAGGAATAGCGTCGCCGCCTTCGGCACACCATAGGCGCCGAATTTCGGACCCGGGTTGACCGCCTGCTTGGAGGTGTTGAACAACAACACACCGCCGGTGCCCTGTTCCAGCATGATGCGCACCGCGTTCTGCGCCGCCGACTGGTGGGCGAAGAAGTTGAGCTCGAAACTCTTGCGCAGCAGGGCATCGTCGAGCTCGCCGATGCGGCCTTCCCAGGCGGCACCGGCGTTGGAGACCAGAATGTCGACGCCGCCATAGACGGCGACAGCTTTGTCGAAGGCGGCGCGCAGCTCGGCCGGGTTGGTGATGTCGGCGCCGACGCCGATCGAATTGTTGCCGGCTGCCTTTGCCGCCTCGGCCGCCCTGGCCGCATCGAGATCGACGACGACGGCATGCGCGCCATTGGCGGCGAACAGTTTTGCCGTCGCAGCACCGATCGCGCCGGCGCCGCCAGTGATCAGCACCACCTGGCCGGTCAGCGGCTTCGGCTTGTTGGAGGCGAGCTTGGCCTGCTCAAGCGACCAGTACTCCAGCGGGAAGAGGTCGGCCTTCGATAGAGGATGGAAGCTGCCGACGGCCTCGGCGCCGCGCACCGCCTCGATCCACATCTCGCCGACATCAGATGCGATCTTCGCATCCTTCAGCGTGCGGCCATGGCCGAACATGCCGAGGCCCGGCACCAGCGTCAGCCGCGGCATCGGGTCGAGCATGGTGCGCTGGACGTCGTCCAGCGCATCGTTGGTTTCGAAATAGGCGCGATAGTCGTTGGCGAAGGCGTCGACATGGCTCTTGATGACGGCCTTGTAGTCGCCAATCTTGTCGGCGTCTGGCGCCGGAACCGCCATCGGTCCGGTCTTGATGCGGATCGACAGGTCGGGCGTCGACACGCCGCGTCCGGCATAGTCTGCAATGCCGGCCGAATTGATGAAATCGACAATGGCATCCGAGGTGCGGAAGTCGCTGATCATGCGGTCGAAGCGGCCTTCGCCACGCGCCACCGCCACCGCGCCACGCAGCATCGGCGCGATCGCTGCCGGCGTTGCGAGCTTGGCCGGCAGTGCGGCTTTCGCTGCCTTCGGCTTGCCGTTCTTCGCCACATAGTCTTCGGCCACGTTCACATAATGGATCATGCGGTCATAGGCCTGCTTCGCAGCGTCGCCGAAGGTGAAGATGCCATGCTTGTCGAGGATCAGGCCTTCGACGCTGGGGTCGGCGTCGTAGACATCGGCGGCCACCTTGGCGAGGTCGAAGCCCGGCTTGATGTAGGGCACGTACCCCATCTTGTCGCCGAACACGGTCTTGATCAGCGGCTTGCTGTCCGCCTGGTCGACGATGGCGAGGATCGCGGTCGAATGCGTGTGGTCGACGAATTTATGCGGCAGGAAGGCGTGCAGCAGCGTCTCGACCGATGGATTGGGGGAGGCGGGGTCGATGAGGTTCGCCCGCTGCAGCGCCACCATGTCCTCGTCGGCGAGGCTGGCCAGCGCACGCGCCTTCAGCAGCGCGCCGAGCTTGACCGCCGGCAGGCCTTGCGGCTCGATCACACCCATGTCCCAGCCGCTGCCCTTGACGCACAGCACATCCCATTCGTCGCCGACGAGATCGGTGGCCTTGGTCTTGCAGGAGGTGTTGCCGCCGCCATGCAGCACCAGCCGCGGCTCGCCGCCGAGCAGCCGGGTCGTGTAGACGCGCAGCGCGAGGTCGCGGGCAACGCCCTTTTTCGCATAGTCGGCAACCAGTCTTTCCGCGTCGCCGTCATTCCAAAGGTTCTTCATGTCGCTATGTCCGCTTTGCTGTCTTTGATGTTGCTGTGAACAGGAGTGCCGCGACGCCTTGATGACAATGCGCCTGCTGCTGGGATTTCGTTGGTCAGGAAGCCTTTTTTGCCCCCGCACTGGCTCCGGCATGGTCGAGCAGCCGCCGCGCCATGCTGGCGCCGACGACGAGATGCGTGCAGAGTCCGCCGGCGAGCGCGGCGAGCAGCGGTTCGAACTTGCTGTCTTCCTGCACCACCATCAGCCGCTTTTCGATCTGGCGCAGTGACGACAGCGAGGCCGAGATGACGCGGCGGTTGTAGCTGCAGTCGAGCGCCTTGCCGGTGGCATCGATGATCTGGCCGGCAACGACGCCGGCGGCGCCCGCTTCGCGCAACAGCCCCATCTCGCCGGGGCTGAGCGCGCCGCATTTGACGACATGGCTGTCGCCATCGACGGTGCCGACCGAATAGAGCGCCAGATCGCAGTTGGCAATATCGGCCAGTTGTTCGCGGATCACCGGTTCGGCGCGCAGCCCATGCGCCAGCAATTCCGTCGTCAGCACCAGCGGCGCGTAGAAATTGAGGCCCTTGGCGTTGAGCCGCCGGGCGATCTCCATCGTGCACTGGTCGGGACGGTAGGAGTAGGGCGCGCCGAGATTGCCGCAGAGCTGCACAACGGTGACGTCCTGCAGGTCGG
Organism: Mesorhizobium sp. C395A; assembly: GCF_030323205.1. Lineage (NCBI taxonomy): Bacteria > Pseudomonadati > Pseudomonadota > Alphaproteobacteria > Hyphomicrobiales > Phyllobacteriaceae > Mesorhizobium > Mesorhizobium sp. C395A. The sequence goes on from NZ_CP100473.1 coordinate 216,587, forward strand.
CATAGGACATGACGTCGGCGATGGTGTAGACGGTGCGGCCCCAGGCGACGCCGATCCGGTCGCCCTTCTTGACCAGTTCGAGAAAGACGCCCGCCGCCAGCACCGCAACGTCCGTCGAAGGGTCGACGACATAGGCATTCTCCGGCGCGATCCACACCGCATCAAGCTTGAGCGCGTCCTCGAGCTGGCGCGCAAGCACGTCGTCGGTGAACAGCTGCGTCGAGGTCGAGATGTTGACGATGCCGGTCTCGCGCGCCTTGCGCAAATACATCGCGACCGAGGCGCGGGAGATGTTAAGCTGGCTGGCGACCTGGTCCTGGCGCAGGCCATGGGCATAATAGAGCCATGCGGCCTTGTGGATAAGCTGTTCTGCCGGTCGGATCGCCATGCCGTCTCCTCGGCTGACATTATTCACGGCTCTCGACAAAAGTCAAACTGGCGTGGGTACACGATACCTCTTTGCCCATCGAATCTGGACGATCATTGCGCCAAATGTGCCCGGTCGGGAATCGCCGATGGTGACGTGGCGGGAAGCTGTGGTTAGAAGTTCTCAACAATGAAAATTCGGGGAGCACGGGATGGGCAGTCCCTACGAGCAGGATCTCGGCAAGAACGCCGCCAACCATCAGCCGCTGACGCCGCTCACCTATCTGGAGCGGGCGGCAAGCACCTATCCCGATCATGTCGCCATCATCCATGGCAGCCAGCGCATCACCTATCGCACCTTCTGGCAGCGCTCGCTGAAGCTCGCCTCGGCTCTGTCGAAGCGCGGCATCGGCAAGGGTGATACGGTGACCGTCATGCTGTCCAACACGCCCCCCATGCTGGAGGCGCATTTCGGCGTGCCGATGGCCAAAGCGGTGCTGCATTCGCTCAACACAAGGCTCGATGCCGCCGTCATCGCGTTCCAGCTCGACCATGCCGAGACCAAGGTGCTCATCGTCGACCGCGAATTCGCTGCTGTCGTCAAACAGGCACTGGCACTGGCCAAGGTGAAGCCGCTGGTCATCGACTATGACGATCCCGACTATGCCGCCGATGCACCCTATCCCAAGGGCGAGCGCATCGGCGCGATCGACTATGAGGCGTTCGTCGCCGGCGGTGACCAGGGCTACGCCTGGTCGATGCCCGACGACGAATGGGACGCCATCTCGCTCAACTACACCTCCGGCACGACAGGCAATCCGAAGGGCGTCGTCTACCACCATCGCGGCGCTGCCCTGATGGCTTACACCAACACCATCCATGCCGGCATGGCCAAGCACGCCGTCTATCTGTGGACGCTGCCGATGTTCCACTGCAATGGTTGGTGCTTCCCATGGACAATGGCCGTCCAGGCCGGCACCCATGTCTGCCTGCGCTGGGTGCGGCCGAAGCCGATCTACGATGCCATCGCCGACCACGGCGTCACACATCTTTGCGGTGCGCCGGTCGTCATGTCGGTGCTCATCAACGCCAGCGATGAGGACAAGCGCCACTTCCCGCAGACCGTTACCTTCAACACCGCTGCCGCGCCGCCGCCGGAAGCCGTGCTGTCAGGCATGGCCGATGCCGGCTTTGCCGTCACCCATCTCTACGGCCTGACCGAGACCTATGGCCCGGCGGTCGTCAACGAATGGCACACCGCCTGGGACGGTCTCGACAAGGGCGAACGCAGCGCCAGAAAGGCCAGGCAGGGCGTGCGCTATGCCGCACTCGAAGGCCTGACGGTGATGGACGCGGAGACGATGCAGAAGACGCCGGCCGACGGCGAGACCATCGGCGAGGTCATGTTCCGCGGCAACATTGTCATGAAGGGCTATCTGAAGAACAGGAAGGCGACCGACGAGGCTTTCGCCGGCGGCTGGTTCCACTCCGGCGACCTCGGCGTCATGCATCCCGACGGCTACATCCAGCTCAAGGACCGCTCCAAGGACATCATCATCTCCGGCGGCGAGAACATTTCATCGATCGAGGTCGAGGAAGCCCTCTACAAACACCCGTCCGTGGCGTCCTGCGGCGTCGTCGCCAAGGCAGACGACAAATGGGGCGAGGTGCCGGTCGCCTATGTCGAGCTGAAGCCCGGCAAGGTGGCAAGCGAGGCCGAGATCATCGAACACTGCCGCGCGCTGCTCGCCCGCTTCAAGGTGCCGAAGGCGGTGATTTTTGCCGAGATCCCGAAGACATCGACGGGGAAGATCCAGAAGTTTCAGCTGCGGGAAATGGCGAAGGGATCTTAGTTCCAGAGTGCAACGGCACGCGCAAGGTCGAGTTCGCGCACACCCTCTGTCACAAATTATACGCGTACGTCGAATTCGCATTGACACTTCCCTCTTTTCGATTTACGACTGACGAAAGTTGAAATTCGTCACTCATAAATCGACAGAGAGCCATGTCCGAAGCCGCCAGCATAATGGCCGACTCCACCCGCCAGGAGAATGTCACCCGCATTCTCGACTGTGCCGAACGCCTGTTCCGGCACTATGGTTACGGCAAGACCAATGTCGCCGACATCGCCCGCGAACTCGGCATGTCGCCGGCCAATATCTACCGTTTCTTCGCCTCCAAGGTCGAAATCCACCAGGCCGTCTGCGGCCGCATGCTCCTCGCCAGCTACAACATGGCCTACGAGATTTCCCGGTTGCCGATCAGCGCCGAGGAGCGGCTGCGCCGCTACGTGCATGCGCAGTACAAGATGACGCTGGAAGTCATGCTCGACGACCAGAAGGTCCACGAAATGGTCATCGTCGCGCTCGAGCGCGACTGGGGCGTCATCGACAAGCATATCGACAGCATTCACGACCTGTTTGCCGAGGTCATCCGCGAGGGCATCGAGGCCGGCGAGTTTGCCGACCAGGATCCGGTCATCGCATCGCGCTGCTTCGGCGCCGCCACCGTCATTCTCTGCCACCCGCAAATGGTGGCGCAGTGCCTTGCCAAGACCAATCGGGCGATGCCCGACGATCTCATCGATTACGCGATCAAGGCTCTGAAGTAATAGCCGCCGCCCGCCGGGCGCCGGTGTCGACCGTTCATCTCCAGTCGGGAGCACGAAAGTGTCTTTGTCCAGTTCCATCATCCGCAAGCTGCCGGTCGCCGGCCTGATCGTCGCCACGCTCGGGCTCGCCGCCTGCAGCCAGGAGAAGACCGAGGTCCAGGACATCATCCGTCCGGTCAAGGTGGTCGAGATCGGCCAGGCCGAAAAGAGTCGCGAACTCACCTATTCCGGCTCGGTGCGAGCCCGTACCGAAATGAACCTCGGCTTTCGCATCTCGGGCAAGGTCACTGAGCGCCTGGTCGACATCGGCCAGCATGTGACGACAGGCGATGTGCTAGCCCGTATCGATCCCACGGACTATGAGCTGTCGGTCAAGAGCGCCAAGGCCAGCCTCGACGCCGCCGAGCGGCAGGTCGAGACGGTCGATCTGTCCCGCAAGCGCGCCGAACAGCTTTTTGCCAAGAACTTCACCTCCAAGTCGCAACTCGAACAGGCGACGCTGAGCTACAACCAGGCGGTAGCGACGCGCGATGCCGCCCGCTCTACCCTTGCCCAGGCGCAGAACCAGGTCGTCTACACCGATCTCAAGGCGAGCGAGAACGGCATCGTCACGGCGGTCTCGGCCGATGTCGGCCAGGTGGTCGGCGCCGGAACGCCTGTGATGACCGTCGCCGTCGACGGCGAAAAGGAAGTGCTGATCGCGGTTCCCGAAATGGACATCGCCGCCTTCAAGCCGGGAAAGGACGTCAAGGCCAGCTTCTGGTCCGATGACGCGCTGGCGCTCTCCGGCAAAGTGCGTGAAGTCGCCGGCAGCGCCGACCAGCAGTCGCGCACCTTTGCCGTCCGCGTCTCGCTGCCCGACGACCCGCGCGTGCTGCTCGGCATGACCGCCAACATCGAGGCCTCGGTGGCCAAGAAGCAGGAGATGGTGTCGATCCCGCTTAGCGCGCTTGCGGAAAAGGATGGTCGCAAGATTGTCTGGACCGTCGACCGCGCCGGCGAGACGGTGCACGAGCGCCTGGTCAAGGTTGCGGAGTTCACCGCCGACGGCGTCAGCGTCGCCGACGGGCTCAAGCCGGGGGATGTCGTCGTTGCCGCCGGCACCCAGTTCATGACCGAGAATCTCAAAGTCAAGCTGACCGGCGATGCGGTCCAGGCCGCCTCTGCGGAAGGCGATGCCGCAAAGGCCCTGCGCTGACGGCAGGCATGAAGCCGGCTTGATCGTCGCTTCGGCGAAAGGGCTGGGCAAGCGAATTCAGGGTTTCCGGGCGGCGAGCGCCCGATGGTCGAGACGCCAAGATCGAGTTCCCCCGCATCGATCCGCGCGTCCCACCGCGATGAGTGTCTCTCCGCTCGGAAAGCCTCGCCGCCCGGAAGCCAGCATCGGAATATCCTAGCTGCATGCAAAGCGCATGCGCGCACGATCAACGAATTGGACTGACGCCGATGACCACCACCGACAGCACTGAAAAGCAGCCTTTCAATCTTTCGCGCTGGGCCATCGGCCATCCCTCGATCGCGCGCTTCCTGTTCGGTCTGATCATCATTGCCGGCGCGCTCGGCCTGATGCGCATGGGCCAGAAGGAAGACCCCGATTTCACTTTCCGCGTCATGGTCGTCCAGGCGATCTGGCCGGGCTCCTCGATCCAGGAGATGGAAGACCAGGTCGTCAACAAGATCGAGCGCAAGCTGCAGGAAACGCCGCACCTCGACTTCGTCCGTTCCTACACCCGCGCCGGCAGCGCCATCATCACCGTCCAGATCAAGGGCGACACCAATGCAGAGGAGGTGAAGGACGCCTTCTACCAGGTGCGCAAGAAGGTTGGCGACATCTCCGGCGACCTGCCGCAAGGCCTGCTCGGGCCCTATTTCAACGACGAGTTCGGCGACACCTTCATCACCCTGCACTCGATCGGCGGCGACGGCTACAGCTATCCGGAGCTGAAGAAATTCGCCACCCAGGCTCGCGACATGCTGCTGACGACGCCGGGCGTCGAGAAGGCCGTCATCATCGGCGACCAGCCGGAGAAGCTTTATATCGACCTCTCGTCCAAGGCCCTGGCCGAACGCGGCCTGACGCTGACCGACCTGCAGAACGCCATCAAGGGCCAGAACAATGTCGATCCGGCGGGCTCCGTCGACACCGGCCTGCGCTCGGTGCGCATCTCGGTCGAGGGCGATGTCACCAGGGCTGCCGACATCAGGGAATTGCGCCTGCGCGCCGGTGGTCAGGTGACACGTCTTGGCGATATTGCCACCGTGAGTTCCGGTCTCGAAGATCCCTATCAGCGCAAGTACCGCTTCAACGGCCACGAAAGCGTCCAGGTCGGCGTCGTCATGGCCAAGGGTTTTAACGTCAGGGACGTCGGCACGGATGTCGAGGCGACCTACAAGCGTTTTGAGGAAGCGCTGCCCTACGGCGTTGCGGTCGACCAGATTTCCAACCAGCCCGAGGTTGTCAAGGACGCCGTCAACGAGTTCATGGAGGCGCTCGGCGAGGCGCTGCTGATCGTGCTTGCTGTCTCGCTGCTGTCGATCGGCTGGCGTTCCGGCCTGGTCATCGCCATTGCCATTCCGCTGGTGCTGGCCGCCACCTTCGCCATCATGTACGAGCTCGGCATCGATCTGCAGCGCATTTCGCTCGGCGCCCTGATCATCGCGCTCGGGCTGTTGGTCGACGACGCCATGATCGTCGTCGAGATGATGGAGCGCAAGCTGGAAGAGGGGCTGGTCAAGATCGAGGCGGCGAGCTTCGCCTATTCCTCGACCGCCTTCCCGATGCTGAGCGGCACGCTGATCACCATCGCCGGCTTCATCCCGGTCGGCTTCGCCGCCTCGACCGCCGGCGAATATGTACGCACGCTGTTCTATGTCGTCGGGATCGCGCTGGTCGTGTCGTGGTTCGTCGCCGTCTATTTCACGCCGTGGCTGGGCTACATGATCCTCAAGCAGCGCAAACACGCCGGCAACCATCATGACGCCTTCGACACCGGCTTCTACCGGCGGCTGCGCGCCACGGTCGGCTGGGCGGTGCGCCACCGCATCATCGTTCTGGTGATGACGCTGGTCACCTTCGCCACCAGCCTGTGGGCGTTCCAGTTCATCCCACAAAACTTCTTCCCGCAATCCTCGCGGCCGGAAATCCTCGTCGATCTCTGGTTGCCTGAGGGAACCTCGATCAAGGAGGTCGAGACGCAGGCCAAAGCGCTGGAAGCCCGGATGATGGACGACAAGGACAAGCGCTTCATCGCCACCTATATCGGCGAAGGCGCGCCGCGCTTCTTCCTGCCGCTCGACCAGCAATTGAGCAATCCGAACTATGCGCAGCTTCTGGTGATGGCCAATGACGAACCGGCGCGCGAGCGGCTGATCCTCAAGCTGCGCTCAATCTTGGCGCAGGATTTCCCTTCGATCCGCTCCAAGGTCGACCGTCTGTTCCTCGGCCCGCCGACCGGCTGGCCGGTGCAGATGCGCATCATGGGTCCGGACCGCCAGGAGGTGCGCCGCATCGCTGACCAAGTGAAGGCGAAATTCGCCGAAAATCCGCTCCTCGGCGCCGTCCATGACGACTGGCTGGAGCCGGTACCGGCGATGAAGCTGGTCATCGACCAGGACCGCGCCCGTGCGCTTGGCGTCACCTCGCAGCGCATCCGCCAGATGCTGCAGGCAGCGATGTCCGGCGCGCCGCTCGATGACTTCCGTGATGGCGAGGAGACGGTTTCCATCGTCGCCCGCGAACCGGACGCCAGCCGCAGCCTGCTGTCCTCGGTCGACTCGGTCTATATCCCGACCGATTTCGGCGGCTTCGTGCCGCTGTCGCAGGTGGCCAAGGTGGTGCCGGTGCTCGAGCAGGGCGTCGAATGGCGGCGCGACCGCCTGCCGACCATCTCGGTGCGCGCCACGCTGCCGGATGGCGTGCAGTCGAACGACGTCGTCACCAAGCTCTACAATGACATGCAGGGCATGCGCGGCGGCCTGGCGCCCGGCTACAAGATCGAGATCCAGGGCGGTGCGGAAGATTCCGCCGAAAGCCAGGCCTCGATTGCCGCCAAGGCGCCGATCATGCTGGCCGTCATCGTCGTGCTCCTGATGATCCAGCTGCAGCATTTCGGCAAGGCGATGCTCGTGCTGGCCACCGGTCCGCTCGGCATCATCGGTGCGGCGGCGGCTCTGTTGATCAGCGGCGCGCCGTTCGGCTTCGTCGCCATCCTCGGTGTCATCGCGCTGCTCGGAATCATCATGCGCAACTCGATCATCCTGGTCGACCAGATCGATCAGGACATCGCCAGGGGGATGGACCGATCGGAGGCCATCATCGGCTCGGCCGTGCGCCGTTTCCGGCCGATCGTGCTGACGGCGATGACGGCGGTGCTGGCGCTGATCCCGATCTCGCGTGCGGTGTTCTGGGGACCGCTCGCCTACGCCATGATGGGCGGCATCCTCGTCGCCACCGTACTCACCATCCTGGTGCTGCCGGCAGGCTACGCGCTGTTCTTCGGCCGCGAGCCGAAGCAAGGCAAGAAGCCAGCTGATGAGGCGGTGCAGGACAATGACAGGCCGCCACTTGCCCTGGCCGCCGAGTAAGCGCTGCTGGCGCACAGGATCTTCCTTGGAAAAGGCTGGAACGCCGTACGCTTGACGTGCGGCGTTCTGGCTTTCTCGTTGCCGGTGGCACCGAGCACCCAGGCAAGTATCTCAACACCAGGCGGGTTCATTAAAATAGGTTGAACCGCCACCTGTATGAAAATGCTTCGCGGCGCCGGTTTTGCAAAACAGAATTCCTTTCCAGGACGGCAAAGCCGTCCGATCCTGCTTACATATCGGAGCGGCAACGCTCATTCGCATCAGGTGATCATCCCATGGTAGACAATAAGCAATTGCGGCTCGGCGCCTTCATGCGTCCGGTCAGTCTTCACACCGGGGCCTGGCGCTATCCCGGCTCATATCCCGATGCCAACTTCAACTTCGCCCATCTGAAGCGCTTCGCGCAGACGCTTGAGGCGGCGAAGTTCGACGCCTTCTTCATGGCCGACCATCTGGCCGTTCTCAACATGCCGATCGAGGCGCTACGGCGCAGCCACACGGTGACCTCGTTCGAGCCGTTCACGCTGCTGTCGGCGCTCGCCGCCGTCACTGATCATATCGGCCTTGTCGCCACCGCATCGACGACCTTCGACGCGCCCTATCACATTGCCCGCCGCTTCGCCTCGCTCGAGCATATCAGTGGCGGCCGCGCCGGCTGGAACATCGTCACCACATCCAATCCCGACGCCGCGCTGAACTTCGGCCTCGACGAGCATGTCGAGCACGACGAGCGCTATCACAATGCGCGGGAATTCTACGATGTGGTGACCGGCCTCTGGGACAGCTTTGCCGACGACGCCTTCATCCGCGACGCCGAGAGCGGGCTCTATTTCGATCCCGCGAAGCTGCATGTGCTCGACCATAAGGGTGAGCATCTCTCGGTGCGCGGCCCGCTCAACATTGCGCGGCCGGTGCAGGGCTGGCCGGTCATCGTCCAGGCCGGCGCATCTGAGGCCGGGCGGCAGCTGGCAGCCGAAACGGCGGAGGTGATCTTCGCCGCCCATTCCGATCTGGCATCCGGGCAGCGCTTCTTTGCCGATGTCAAAAGCCGGGCCGAGAAGCTCGGCCGTTCGCGCGACGACATCAAGATCCTGCCCGGCGCCTTCGTCATCGTCGGCGACAGTGTCGAGGAAGCACAGGCCAAACGCGCCAAGCTCGACAGCCTGGTCTATTACGAGAGCGGCATTGCCTCGCTGTCGATCGCGCTCGGCCATGACGCGTCGGCCTTCGACCCCGACGCGCCCTTGCCCGAAATCCCCGAGACCAATGCCTCGAAGAGCGGCCGCGAGCGCGTCATCGAGCTGGCGCGCCGGGAGAATTTGACCGTCCGCCAGCTGGCGCAGCGGCTCGGCGGCTATTCCGGCCTTGCCTTCGTCGGCACGCCTAAAACCATCGCCGACGCGATGGAGGAATGGTTGCTTGCCGAGGGGTCAGACGGCTTCAACGTCATGTTCCCCTATCTGCCAGCCGGGTTGGACGACTTCGCCGAGAAGGTGGTGCCCGAGCTGCAGCGGCGAAAGCTCTTCCGGCGCGAGTATGAGGGCACGACCTTGCGCGAGAATCTCGGCCTGAAGCGTCCGCCGAACCGGTTCTTCGAAGGCTCTGAAGCGGTCATCCGCAAGGCCGGCTGACGTCTGCCACAAAAAGAAACGGGCGCGCCGAAGCGCGCCCATTCTTTTCAAGCCATCACTTTCAGATGACGAAGTACCAGTTGGCGAGCAGCATCACCACCAGGCCGGCGACCAGCGTCAGGTAGGGCAGCATGCCTGCCTTTTTGACCGAGAGGTCTGCGCCCGCCATGCCGAGGTCGGCCAGCATGTGGTCGGGGAACTTGCCCTTGTCTTGGACGTAGTGCCGGTAGCAGAACACCGGGATGATCAAGGCGGCTGTGATCAGGCCGGCCCAGAGCGCCATCGGGTTCCACACCTTGGCGCCGGCGCCCATGAAGATGGCGTTTACATAGGCGAAGATGGCGCCGAGGCCGAGCAGCCAGCTCGGCGCCTTCCAAGGCCGGTTGATGTGGCCGTTGTCGATGCGGTGGATCCAGCCGGCATTGAGGTTGAGGAAGTTGAAGATGATGTAGCCGCAGTTCGACACGGCGAGGATGAAGAAGAAGCTCGTCGCGTCGGCCGAGGCGATGGCCAGCACGATCAGGTTGAAGACGAGATCGGTCCACATGGCGCGCGTCGGCGCGCCATGCTCGTTGACGTGGCTGAGATAGCGCGGCAGCCAGCCATCGACCGAGCCCTGGTAGAGCGTGCGCGACGAGCCGGCCATTGCCGTCATGATGCACAGCACCAGCGCCAGGATCATCAGCATCACCAAGAGGCTGTGGATCAATGCGCCACCCCCGACCATGCCGGCCAGTGCATCGGCGACACCCGAGCCGTCGACGATCGGCGTCGCCAGCATGCCGTTGAGGCCCAGCACGCCCTGGAAGGTGAAGGGCACCAGGATGAACAGAAGCATGCAGAGCAGGCCGGAATAGAAAATCGCCTTGAACGTGTCGGTGCCCGGGTTCTTGAACTCCGATGTGTAGCAGACGGCGGTCTCAAAACCATAGGTCGACCATGCGGCGATGAACATGCCGCCCAGCACCAGCGTCCAGCCGGCAATGTTCCACGAGCCGGGCTCCGGCGCGTAAGCCGCCGCCAGCGGCACCAGCGGCGAAAAGTTCGCCCAGTTGATCTGGCCGGTGACGATCGGCACGACACCGACGATCAGCATCGGGATGATGACCAGGAGGCCGATATACTTCTGCACATTGGCGGTGCCGAGAATGCCGCGATGCTGGATCGAGAAGATGATCAGCATCAGCACCGCGCCGATGAAGAAAGTGGCATTGAGGGTGAAGGAGACAGGACCCAGCGTGTGGCTGAACAGCGTCCAGTTGCGGATCGCCGGCGTGGCCGCCGCGGTCACCGCGGCGATGGCGTCGGCAGGCACCGTTCCGGCATGCGCCGCGATATAGGCGACGACGTCCGGCGACGCCTCGGTGAACAGCGGCACCGGCGCCAGCGCGTTGAGAATATAGGCGGCGGCGATCGAGCAGCCCAGCGACAGCACCGGCGACCAGGCGAACCAGTTGCACCACACCGACAGCGGCGCGATGAACTTGGAATAACGCAGCCAGGCGGTGGCGCCGTAGATCGAGGCGCCGCCCGACTTGTTCGGGAACAGGCCGGCGATCTCGGCATAGGTGAAGGATTGCAGGAAGCCCATGATCATGGAAGCGATCCAGATCCCGAAGGCCAGCGTTCCCGTCGTTCCGGCAATGCCGCCGATCGAAAACAGGACAAGGGCAGGAACGCCGCTCGCCACCCAGAAGGCGCCGCGCCAGTCGATGTTGCGGAGCAGCTTGCCTTCAGCGGGCTGCTCCAGGGCAGTGGTAATCGTGCTCATCTGTCTGAATTCCCCATTTTGTGTTCCCGGCCGGTGATGCCTCGGCTTCGCGAAGCTTGTTCCCCGGTACATGACCGCACGACTCCAGTGTTTCCACTCAGTCGTATTTTTTTCTTAACAGTGAAGATTGATCCGGCGCGCTTTCACGTCAAGTGATTTGTGGCGTCGTGCACATCACGGTTGCGAAACGCTCGCTTTGTCCTTCTCCCCTTGTGGGGTGAGAAGCGGTCCGCGGTAGCGGACGGAAAGCCAATTGCTTTCGAGCTTCGAACGCCCTGAGCCTGCGAAGGGCCGGGGGTGCAACCCTCAGGATCGCGGCCTGGTCTTTTGCGGATCGTAGTGAGCGAAGGCCACCACCCGCGCCGGCAGCCGCTTGGCATGACCGTCGAGCTTGCCGATCTCCACCTCTGTGCCGATTGCCGCGTGGGTGACGTCAAGCCTCGCCAGAGCGATGTTTTTGTTCAGCACCGGCGAGCGCATGCCCGAGGTGACGACACCGATCTGGGCGCGGCCGATATGGACGCAATCCCCATGGCCGACGGCGACATTGCTGTCGATGTCGAGGCCAACGAGCTTGTGCTGCGGATGTTCCTTGCGCCTTATCAGAGCCTCGCGGCCGATGAAATCGTCGGTCTTGGCCTTCAACGGTACGGTGAAGCCAATGCCCGCCTCGAACGGGTCGGTCTGGTCGGAGAATTCGTAACCGGCGAAGATCAGCCCGGCTTCGATGCGCACCATGTCGAGTGCCTGCAGGCCCATCGGCTTCAGCCCGTGCGGCTGGCCGGCCTCCCAGATGGCATCCAACACTTTTTCGGCGTCGCGTGGGTGGCACCAGATTTCGTAGCCGAGTTCGCCGGTATAGCCGGTGCGCGACACCACGACCGGAATGCCATTGCCGCCGCCGATGCGCGCGACAGCGAAGCGGAACCATTCGAGTTCGTCGATCGACGGTTGCAGCGGCGAGGTCCAGACCACCTCTCGCAAAATGTCACGGCTCTTCGGCCCTTGGACAGCGACATTGTGCATCTGGTCGGTGGACGAGCGCACCAGCACGTTGAGGCCAAGCTTCTTTGCCGTCTCGCGCAGCCATTCGCCGGACAGGTCATCGCCGCCGACCCAGCGGAAATTGTCCTTGCCGAGCCGCAGCAGCGTGCCGTCGTCGATCATGCCGCCATGCTCGTAGCACATGGCGGAATAGACGACCTGGCCGACGCCGAGCTTCTTGACGTCGCGAGTCAGCGTGTATTGCAGCAGCCCTTCGGAATCGGGACCGGTGACCTCGAACTTGCGCAGCGGCGACAGGTCCATGATCACCGCGTCCTGCCGGCAGGCCCAGTACTCGGCGATCGGCCCCTCTTTGGCGAAAGAATTGGCCAGCCAATAACCCCGGTATTCCACGAAGTTGCGGGTGTGCTTGGCGAAGCTTGAATGGAAGGCGGTCTCGCGGGTCATTTTCGGTTCCGAATCGGGCGTCATGCGTCTGGCGATCGCTCGCGAGAATTTGTGTTGGCCGGAATAGGTTCGCACATGGATGTCGGTCGGGTTCCAGCCATTGGCCGGTGTCGTGTCGTCGGGACAGGCGGAGGAGACGCAGACGATGTCGGTGAGCGCCCTGAGCAGGACATAGTCGCCGGCGCGCGACCACGGCTCATCCGACACCATCACGCCATGGGCGTCGATCTCCGTGTTGAAGAAGAAGTTGATCGCCATCCAGCCGGCGCGGGGCGTCACGCCCTTGTCGGCCAACGCGCGATTGAAATTCTCCGAGCAGTTGGTGTGGCCGGGATAGCCGATGTCGTCATAATATTTGGCCGCACACGCGAGCGCGAAGGCGTCATGCCGGCCGCACGTGTCCTGGATAACCTCGACCAATGGCTCCATGTCCTGGTCGTAATATTTCGAGTGAAGGCCGGGCATCGGGTAGCTCGACCCCATCAGCGTGCGCGTGGTCGTAACGTCGAGCGGATGGTCCAGCCCCTTGTCCAGCTTGCGCGCCGAGAAGCACTGGAAATCGGTGCACTGGCGGCCGTCGACATCGATGATCTGCAGGTAGTCGCCGGCCTTGACGAAATAGGATTCGGCTGTCGCCGAATGGACGCGCAGATCGAGCACCAGATCGGCAAGCGGATCGGCCAGCTGCGACTTTGTCTTCAGGCGCACGGTGGCGCGGCGCACCATGACGGTGAGCGGCGTTGCCGTATCATGGCCGTCGACGAGCATCGGCCCGCCGGGCGCGGCAATCAGCATCGCGCCGTCGCGCGTGACCGTGAATGCCTGCTCGGTGCCGGCAGGCGTTGCGCCGCCGAACACACGCACCGCCTTGGGCTCGTCGAGCTGCACCTGGCGGCGCTCAAGGCCACGACGGACGGAAGCCAGGCTGTCATCGCCCTCGGCCAGAAGCGCCTTGATCCCGGCGGCATTGCTGTTGGACTTTTCGCCGAGGATGGAAGGATCGGTGGCGCCGGTCCTGCCCCAGGCCAGCAACTCGCAAGCCTGCCCGCCCTCGACATTGCGCACGGTGAACGTATCGCCGGCCTCGACCTCGATCAGCACCGCGCCATTGCCCTGGATCGTATACCGCTCCATGCCCGGCGGCAGCGCGATCTGGCCGGGCCTCAGGATGAGGCTCGGCCGCGGCGGTCCGGCTGCGACAGAGGGGTAGGGCGACTGGCTCATCTCAGCCTTGCGGTTCGAGAAACAAGTTTGCCTGTGTGTAAAATTATTTTAGCAGCAAGAATAGCAGCGCGGTTGGGTTTGGCAAGGTGGAGGGTGGCGTTCTCGCCGCGGTCGCTAAGGCCGAACCTTGCCGATCAGCCCTATCTTCCGAACGTCAGCGCTGCCCCTCATCTGGCCGCCGCCATCTTCTCCTCGTAAACGGGGCGAAGGACGCTGTCGTCGCCGGCTTCGCCAATCGCCAACGTTGCAGGATGAGCGCCGAGGCTGCGGCCAGCTTCTTTCTCCCCGTCACTATACCGGGAGAAATGCCCGGCAGGGCAATGAGGGGCGGCGCCAACATCTGAAACTATCGAGCTAAAGCTCCTCGGAATGCTCGATAGCCACACCATACTCCGCAGCCGAATCCAACATCGTGTGCCACAGACTTTCGGCAAACGTCGCAAACACCAGGAGGTTGAACACCGCCTGCCCATCCGCCTTGTCACCACCACGCCAGAGGGTGACGCTGGTGTGATCCATCGAGGTCGCGGCAGCAGCGCCAACCGGAAACGCATCGGGATGCAAATCAATCGACGACAGTTTCGCCAGCATGGCGCGCGCCTTGAGGCCGCAGATGCTGATCAGCACGCGTGCATGCGATTGGTCGGATAGCGAAGCGGAAGATGCAAAGGTCTGAGCGAGCACCTCAGTCCTGCCACCCTTCGACAGGACAAAAAACTGATCCGGTCCCGACCAGATCAGCGTCGCATCAGCGGTGCCAACTGCCTTCGGCGTTTCCGGAGCCGCGACGCCGAAACGAGCGTTCGCGGCCTCGGCCAAATCACCCGCCTTGCCGCGCCGTGCCATCACCTGGACGAGGTCGAAATTGCGGATCTCGGTCAGCGACACACCGGCATCGCCTTGCGGGCCGCAAGCGCCAGGAGCGAGCGCGCGCTCGAGCGGGCTGCGAACATCCCAGAAAAAGTCAGCCACGCTGGCGCCCTCCATCGGGATCGTAGAAGACGGGATTGCAGAGTTCGATATCGTAGTCTTCACCGCGCAGCGGATCATGCGCGTGGACGATCTCGCCGATGCGTTCGCGGCCGCGCTCGACAAGGCCGAGACCGATCCACTGGTCGAGCGTCGGCGAGAAGCAGACCGAGGTGACGTAGCCCTGGTCGTTATCAGGCCCGGGCGTCTGGCCCTTCGGGATGATGTGCGCGCCGGAGCGCAGGCGGCGCGCCTTGTCGACCGGCTTGATGCCGACCACGACCTGCCGGTCCGGCGCCACCAGCGCCTCGCGGCCGGCCATGACGCGACCGATGAAATCCTTCTTGGTCGACATCATCTTGCCGAGACCGAGATCGGCGGCGGTCGTCGTGCCGCTCAGTTCCGGTCCGGCGACATGGCCCTTTTCAACGCGCATGACGCCGAGGGCTTCTGTGCCATACGGCGTCACGCCGAACGGTTTTCCCGCCAGCATCAAATTGCGTGCCATCGCTTCACCGTAACGCGCCGGCACCGAAATCTCGAACGCCATCTCGCCGGAGAAGGAGATGCGGAACAGCCGCGCCTTGATGCCGCCGCGCAAAGCGACTTCGCGCACGCCCATGAATGGAAAACCTTCGTTCGAAAGGTCCTCGGCAGGGTCGACGATTTCCTTCAACAGGTCTCGCGTCCTTGGCCCGGCAATCGAGAATTGCGCCCACTGGTCGGAGACCGAGGTGAGTTGCACGTCGAGTTCGGGGAATAGCACCTGCCGGCAGAATTCGAGATGCTGCATCACCAGCCCGGCCTTCGCCGTGGTCGTGGTGAGGAAATAATGGTCATCGGCCAGCCGCGAGGTCGTGCCGTCATCATAGACGAGGCCGTCCTCGCGCAGCATCAGCCCGTAGCGGGCTTTTCCCACGGCAAGGTTTGAGAAGGTGTTGATGTAGACGCGGTCGAGGAAGGCGCCGGCATCGGGGCCGTGCACATCGATCTTCCCCAGCGTCGAGACATCGCAGAAGCCGACGCCCGAGCGCACCGCCTTGACCTCGCGGGTCACGGATTCCAGCCAGTCCTTCTCGCCCGCGCGCGGATACCATTGCGCGCGCTTCCACAGGCCGGTCTCGACAAAGATCGCGCCTTGTTCGGCCGCCCAGTGATGCGACGGCGTCAGCCGCGTCGCATGGAAATTTTCGTCGCGATGATGGCCGGCAAAGGCGCCGATGGCGACAGGCACGTAAGGCGGCCGATAGATGGTCGTGCCGGTCTCGGGAATGGATTTGCCCGACACCGCCGCCATGATGGCGAGGCCGGCGACATTGGACGTCTTGCCCTGGTCGGTCGCCATGCCGAGCGTGGTGTAGCGCTTCAGGTGCTCGACCGATTCAAAACCCTCGCGCTGCGCCAGCTCGATGTCGGACGCGGTGACATCATGCTGCTGGTCGACGAAAGCCTTGCCTTTGCCAGCGACATGCCAGAGCGGGGTCAGCGAGAACGCCTCGTCGTCGGCGACCGGTGCCGATCCCGCATTGCCGATCCGGCTGGCGTCACGCGCCGCTGCGGCGCCGGCCTCGAAACCTGCGCGCAGGCAGGCGCCTAGCCCGAAGTCGCCATTAGCCGCACCTGCGGCGACCATACCGGGCGGCGCGCCGTCCGGCACGAAGGCGGCGATGTCGTCTCGCCATTTCGGCCGGCCGCGATGGTAAGAGGTGAGCCCGACCGCCGGATTCCAGCCGCCGGAAACGGCAAGCCCGTCGGCCTCGACCTCGGCGCGCGCGCCGCCGGTCAGCGACACCGCTATTTTTCTTACGCCGTCCTTGCCGCCGTCGACGCCGCTGACCGAACCATGCAGCACGGTGAAGCCGTTCCTGGAAGCGAGAGAACGATGGGCAGGCGAGACGTCAGGCCGCGCGTCGATCACCGCCGCGATCTGCAGCCCGGCGCCGAGTGCCGTCTCGACCGTGCGCCAGCCATCCTCATTGTTGGTGAACAGCGCGATCCGCTTTGCCGGCGTCGCCGCATAACGTGTGACGTAGGTGCGGATGGCGGACGCCATCATCACGCCGGGCGTGTCATTGCCGGCAAAGACGATGGGACGCTCAATCGCGCCGGCGGCGACGACGCAGCGCTTGGCCACGATGCGCCACAGGCGCTGGCGCACCTGATGCTCGGGCGGCACCGGCAGATGATCGTTGACCCGCTCGATCGCGCCATAGGTACCGCCGTCATAGACGCCGAACAGGGTCGTGCGGGTCATGATGCGGACATTCGGCATCGAGCTGAGCTCGGCCAGTGTGCGCGACAGCCACTCCGCGGCCGGCAGACCGTCGATCGTGCCGCCATCCGACAACAGACGGCCGCCGGGCGCAAAATCTTCTTCGCACAGGATGACGCGCGCACCGCTGCGGCCTGCAGCGAGTGCGGCGGCGAGACCGGCCGGACCAGAGCCGGCGATCACCACATCGCAATGCGCCCAGGCCTTGTCGTAGTGATCCGGATCGGGGGTGACCGCCGCGCGACCCAGACCCGCGGCGCGTCGGATCGCCGGCTCGTAGACCATTTCCCAGAATTTTGCCGGCCACATGAAGGTTTTGTAGTAGAAGCCGGCGACGAAGATCGGTGCGAACAGCTGGTTCACCGACATCACATCGTGGCGCAGCGACGGCCAGCGGTTCTGGCTGGCCGCTTCGAGGCCTTCATAGAGTTCGGCCGTCGTGGCCTTGGTGTTGGCCTCGCGCCGTGCGCCGGTGCGCAGTTCGACCAGCGCGTTGGGTTCTTCCGAGCCCGCAGTCAGAATGCCGCGCGGACGATGGTATTTGAACGAGCGGCCGACCAGCTTGACGCCATTGGCGACCAGCGCCGACGCCAGCGTGTCGCCCTGGAAGCCGGAAAATGTCGTGCCGTCGAAGCGGAAGGTGAGGGGGGTGGAACGGTCGATGAGACCGCCGGATGAGAGACGATGAGAGGTCACGATGTCCAGCCTCTGATCCATATGGTGTCATGGCGAAGGATGGCGCCGCCCCTTACCCTCCCCCTTGTGGGGAGGGTCGCTGCCCAGCAGCGGGGTGGGGGTGCGGCACCGACCCCCACCCGGACCTGCGGTCCGACCTCCCCACAAGGGGGAGGTAGGGGGCTGGCGCTTTTCGCGACGGCTGTGGTCTCGACAGAATAGCTCATGTCTCCACCTGGCTCGCACCAGCCCCCGCCGCCGGTTCCACCGCCGAGATCTCGTGCGTCAGCGTGTTGCGGGTGACCTTCAGCCAGGCCCGGCAGCCACCGCCGTGATACCAGTTCTCTGCCATCACGCCGGCGATGTTGTCGCGCAGATAGACATAGTCGTAGACGGCATCTTCGCCGGCATCCGCCGCCGGCCGTACAGGCTTGGCATCGCCGAGATAGCTGAACTCGCCGAGTTCGCGTTCGCCGCAGAAAGGACAGGTGATACGCATCTTGTTCCGGCCGCCTCAATGCAGGTTCGGTTGGGCGCCTTGGCCCTTTTCGTCGATCATGGCGCCGCGCTGGAAGCGGTCGAGCCGAAACAGCGCCGCCTCCTTGTGCGTTTCGTCACGCGCCAGAAGATGGGCAAAGACCAAGCCGGAACCGGGCGTCGCCTTGAAGCCGCCATAACACCAGCCGGCGTTGAGGTAGAGCCCATCGACCGGCGTCTTGTCGATGATCGGCGAGCCATCCATCGACATGTCCATGATGCCGCCCCATTGGCGCAGAAGCCGTACCCGGCCGATCATCGGGATCAGCGCCATGCCGCCTTCGCAGACATCCTCCATGACAGGCAGATTGCCGCGCTGGGCGTAGGAATTGTAGCCGTCGATGTCGCCGCCGAAGACCAGCCCGCCCTTGTCCGACTGGCTGACATAGAAATGCCCGGCGCCGAAGGTCATGACGCCGGGGATGAGCGGCTTGATCGCCTCCGAGACGAAAGCTTGCAGCACATGGCTTTCGATCGGCAGGCGCATGCCCGCCATCGCTGCGACACGCGACGATGACCCGGCGACTGCCATGCCGACCTTGCCGGCGCCGATCTTGCCGCGCGACGTCTCGACGCCAGTCACCTTGCCGTTGCCGTCCCGGACAAAGCCGGTGACCTCGCAGTTCTGGATGATGTCGACGCCGAGTTCGCTCGCCGCATGGGCATAGCCCCAGACCACCGCGTCATGCCGCGCGGTGCCGCCGCGGCGCTGCAGGAGGCCGCCCTGCACGGGAAAGCGCGCATGGTCGAAATTCAGGAACGGCAGCATCTTCTTCAGCGCCGCCTGGTCGAGCAGTTCGGCATCGATGCCATTGATGCGCATGGTGTTGCCGCGCCGCGCATAAGCGTCGCGCTGCGCATCGGAATGATAGAGGTTGAGGACGCCGCGCTGGCTGACCATCGCGTTATAGTTGAGGTCCTGCTCCATCCGCTCCCAAAGCTTCATCGAAAGCTCGTAGAAGCCGGTATTGCCGGGCAGGCCGTAATTGGAACGGATGATGGTGGTGTTGCGGCCGGCATTGCCGGAGCCGATCCAGCCCTTTTCCAGCACGGCGACGTTTCTGATGCCGAACTCGCTGGCGAGGAACCAGGCGGTGGCGAGCCCATGGCCGCCGCCGCCGATGATCACCACATCGTAGTGGTCCTTGGGCGCCGCATCGCGCCAGGTGCGCTGCCAGTTCTTGTGGCCGGAAAGGGCAGCACGGGCGAGCGAGAAGAGCGAATATTTCATCAGGTCATTCCGAGGTCGCTCGCACCGCTAGGACGATTATATGTCCAGCGTGTGGTCGCGCTCCCATTGCGTGAAGTGCGAAGCATAGGAATTCCATTCCTGGTGCTTCAGCTTTAGATAAGCCGACGAGAATTCCTCACCCAGCGCCGCCTTGAGCGATTTGTCCTTGTCGTATTCGCGAAGCGCGTCGAGCAGATTGAGCGGCAGCTTCGGCGCGCCTTTCACCGTGTGGCCGTTCTGGTACATGTCGATGTCGTAGCGCTTGCCGGGATCGGCCTTGGAGCGGATACCGTCGAGACCGGCGGCAATGATGACGGCCTGCAGCAGATAAGGGTTTGCGGCGCCGTCCGGCAGCCGCAGCTCGAAGCGGCCGGGGCCGGGCACGCGCACCATGTGGGTGCGGTTGTTTCCGGTCCAGGTCACCGTGTTCGGCGCCCAGGTGGCGCCCGAAATGGTGCGCGGCGCGTTGATGCGTTTGTAGGAGTTCACCGTCGGGTTGGTGATCGCGGCCAGCGCCGAGGCATGTTTCATGATGCCGCCGAGGAAATTCTTGCCCTTGGCCGACAGGCCGAGCTCCATCGCATTGTCGGCAAAGACGTTGACCTTGCCGGCCTTGTCCCACACCGAAATATGGGCGTGGCAGCCATTGCCGGTCAGGCCCTGGAAGGGCTTAGGCATGAAGGTCGCGCGCAGGCCGTGCTTTTCCGCCACCGACTTGACCATAAACTTGAAGAACGAGTGCTTGTCGGCGGTGGCGAGCACATCGTCGAAGGCCCAGTTCATCTCGAACTGGCCGTTGGCGTCTTCATGGTCATTCTGGTAGGGGCTCCAGCCCAGCGCCAGCATGTGGTCGCAGATCTCGGCGATGACATCGTAGCGGCGCATCACTGCTTGCTGGTCGTAGCAGGGTTTTGAAGCCGTGTCGTATTTGTCGGAGATGACGCTGCCGTCCGGCGAGATCAGGAAGAACTCAGCCTCGACGCCGGTCTTGACATGCATACCGTCAGTGGCGGCTTCCGCAATCAGCCGGCGCAGCGTGTTGCGTGGCGCCTGCTCGACTTCCTTGTCGTCCATGATGCAGTTGGCGGCGACCCACGCGACATCGCGCTTCCACGGCAGCTGGATCACCGAATCCGGATCCGGCACCGCCAGCATATCAGGATGCGCCGGCGTCAGGTCGAGCCAAGTGGCGAAACCGGCGAAGCCGGCGCCGTCCTTCTGCATGTCGGCGATCGCCTGCGCCGGCACCAGCTTGGCGCGCTGGCCGCCGAACAGGTCGGTGTAGGAAATCATGAAATATTTGACGCCGTTCTCTTTGGCGAATGCGGCGAGATCGTTCCCCATTATAGCTCCTCGCTTATTTTGATGTGATTTTGTTAGAAGCCGTTTTTCCCCGGTATCCAGTTGGTGCCGGCCAGCGGCACGCCTGCCATGGCGGCGGCTTCGATGGTGAGGGCTACGAGATCCTCGGGCTCGAGATTGTGCAGGCTGTTCTTGCCGCAGGCACGCGCAATGGTCTGCGCCTCCAGCGTCATCACCTTGAGGTAGTTCGCCAGCCGCCGTCCCGCGGCGACCGGATCAACCCGCTTCATCAGTTCGGGGTCCTGCGTGGTGATGCCCGCGGGGTCGCGGCCCTCGTGCCAGTCGTCATAGGCGCCGGCGGTGGTGCCGAGTGCATTGTACTCCGCTTCCCAGCGCGGATCATTGTCGCCGAGTGCGACCAGCGCTGCCGTGCCGATCGACACCGCGTCCACGCCGAGCGCCAGCGCCTTGGCGACGTCGGCGCCGTTGCGAATGCCTCCGGAGACGATCAGCTGCACCTTACGGTGCATGCCGAGATCCTGCAGCGCCTGCACCGCCGGCCTGATGCAGGCAAGCGTCGGCTGGCCGACATTTTCGATGAATACTTCCTGGGTGGCCGCCGTGCCGCCCTGCATGCCGTCGACCACGACGACATCGGCGCCGGCCTTCACCGCAAGTGCTGTGTCATAATAGGGGCGGGCGCCGCCGACCTTGACGTAGATCGGCTTTTCCCAGTCGGTGATCTCGCGCAGTTCGAGGATCTTGATCTCGAGATCGTCCGGCCCGGTCCAGTCGGGATGGCGCGAGGCCGAGCGCTGGTCGATGCCCTTCGGCAGCGTACGCATCTCAGCGACGCGGTCGGAAATCTTTTGTCCCAGCAGCATGCCGCCACCGCCGGGCTTGGCGCCTTGGCCGACGACCACTTCGATGGCGTCGGCGCGGCGCAAATCCCTGGGGTTCATGCCGTAGCGCGACGGCAGATATTGATAGACCAGTTGCTTGGAATGGCCGCGCTCTTCCTCGGTCATGCCGCCGTCGCCCGTGGTGGTCGACGTCCCGGACAGGGTCGCGCCACGGCCGAGCGCTTCCTTGGCCGGGCCGGACAGCGAACCGAAGCTCATGCCTGCAATGGTGATCGGGATCTTCAGCTCGATCGGCTTCCTGGCGTAACGCGAGCCGAGCACGACGCTGGTGTCGCAACGTTCGCGATAGCCTTCCAGCGGGTAGCGCGAAATCGACGCGCCGAGGAACAGCAGGTCATCGAAATGCGGCAGCTTGCGCTTGGCCCCGGCGCCCCTGATGTCATAGATGCCGGTCGCCGCGGCGCGGCGGATTTCGGAAAGCGTGTAGTCGTCGAAGGTCGCGGATTTGCGCGGCGTCGTCGGCGGGTTCTTGTAGGTCATGCTGCCTCAATACGCGTCGGCGTTGTCGATATTGAAATTGTAGAGCGTGCGCGCCGAGCCGTAGCGCTTGAATTCCGACGGCTTGACGCCGGTGACGCCGGCGCGGTCGAGCAGTCCCTGCAGCAGTTCGATATGCTCGGGCCGCATCTCCTTGGCGATGCAGTCGGCGCCCAGGCTTTCGACCTTGCCGCGCACGAACAGCCGCGCTTCGTAGATGGAATCGCCAAGTGCGTCGCCGGCATCGCCCAGCACCACCAGATTGCCGGACTGCGCCATGAAGGCCGACATGTGGCCGATATTGCCGTGCACGACGATGTCGATGCCCTTCATCGAGATGCCGCAGCGCGACGAGGCGTTGCCCTCGATGACGAGCAGCCCGCCCTTGCCGGTGGCGCCGGCATACTGGCTGGCGTCGCCCTTGATGACGATCGAGCCCGACATCATGTTTTCGCCGACGCCAGGCCCGGCCGAGCCGTGCACGGTGATGGCAGCGCCGTCATTCATCCCGGCGCAGTAGTAGCCGACGCTGCCGCGCACATCGATGCTGACAGGCTGGTCGACGCCGACGGCAACCGAATGGCTGCCCTTCGGGTGCAGCACTTCCCACGCCGTTTCGTTGGAGCCGGGCGTCAGATTGTGCAGCGCCTGGTTCAGTTCACGCAGCGACGACACGTCGAGATCGAAGACCCGGGACGCCTGGTCTTGCGCCGCCTTCGAAAGTTTGGTTGCCGGCATGGGCTCAATGCTCCCAGAAATAGACGGTTGCGGGTTCCGGTTCCCAGACCCTCGCATTGTCTATGCCGGGCAGTTTGGTCAGCGCCCGATATTCCGAGCCGAAGGCGACATACTGATCGGTCTCGGCCATGACGGCGGGCTTGCAGGCGATCGGATCGCGCACCACGCCGAAACCGTTCTTGGTGCCGACGACGAAGGTGAAGAAGCCGTCGAGGTCGGACAGCGTGCCTTCCAGCGCCTCGCCGAGGTTCTTGCCATGCGCCATCTGCGACGAGAGATAGGCGGCGGCGACCTCGGTGTCGTTCTCGGTCTCGAATTTCATGCCCTCCCGCACCAGCTCGCGCCGCACATTGTTGTGGTTGGACAGCGAGCCATTGTGCACCAGGCACTGGTCGGCGCCGGTCGAGAACGGATGCGCGCCCATCGTGGTGACGGCCGATTCCGTCGCCATGCGGGTATGGCCGATGCCATGCGTGCCGGTCATCGAGCGGACGTCGAAACGGTCGACGACCGCTTCCGGCAGACCTACTTCCTTGTAGATTTCCACCGCTTCGCCGGCGCCCATGATGCGCACGTCGGGGCAGATTGACTGCAGCGCTTCGCGCGCGGCATCGACCTTGTCGGGCGCGGTTCTCAACACTGCATGGGTGGACTTCACCGCTATGCTCACCGGCGCGCCGATGGCCTTCGCGAGTTCGGCGTCGAGGCCGCGGAAATCGCGCTCGGGCTTCGCGGACTGGATGGTGATCTTGGCTTCATTCCTGGAAGGCGCGCCATAGATGGCGATGCCGGCGCTGTCGGGGCCGCGATCGCTGAGCGATATCAGCATCTGCGACAGCATCGAGCCGAGCTGCGGCTCAAGCGACTTGTCTTTCAGAAAAAGTCCGACGATTCCACACATGTCAGCCTCCCGGCGTTACCACTAGACGATGATGTATCGAATGCGTCGTGCGAATTCAATCATATGAAAAAAATATTCCTGTAGTTACGTATCCGGCTCGATGCGGCCTTGTGAACTATCGCCGCCGTCGCGGGCGCTGTGAATCCATGTGGCGGTGCGGATGCGGGCTATTCTGTAGGCATCGAGGATCGACAGCGCATAGATCAGGAAGCCGCCGGCGTGGCGGCCGACGAAGCTGGCATCGGCCGGCGCGATCTTGGCCGTCACCCAGGCGAGGATCACCATGAAGAACAGGAACTGCAGGCCGCGCACGGGCACGCCCAGAATGACGTGGCCGCTGGCCGGTAAGACGAGGGCAGCGCCGAGCACCAGATACGGGTTTGTCGGTGCGGGTGCGCTCATGCGACCTGCCTTTCCTGTCGGTTGATGGCATCGCGCAGCACTGAGGCCGAGGTCAGCAGTCTCTCGACCAGCGTTGGATCCAGCCTTGCGCCGCCGAATGCGGCCTGCCGGAACACGCCGTAGCGCGCCCGCTCGGCCTCGGCCAGCAGCCAGACGATGCGCACGCCATTCGGGGTGATTAAAAGTTCCTTGGCGCGGCCTTCGGCAAAGATGTCGAGATGGCTGGCGATGAGGTTCTGCGGAAAGCGCGCCGCCCTGAGGTTGGTTCGCAGCACCGCTTCGGCCGGGAAGCCGGGTGCCTTCGGCAGTGTGTGCTGGAGGTGGTCGAAATTGGAGAAGGTCGTCGGCGAGCCCGGCCGCATCATCATGTCGAAGGTCGCCGGCACCGCAACCGGCTCTGTGATCGTGACACTCAACCATCGCGCCGGCAGCTTTCGCGTCGCCAGCGTGTCGACGATGGTGCGCAGCTGCACGCGCTGTCCGTTCCACGAACCCGCCCAGGTGACAACGCCGGCTGTGTTATCAGAGACATCAACGGCATCTGTGATGACGGTCCGGATGCTGGCTGCCTCGGCTGCAAGATCAGCCTTGGCCTTTTTGCGGCTGGCGCGCGCATGCCAGGCGAGGTGCAGGACGAGAGCCACGGCGACCGCCCCGGCCAGCAATGCTGTCGTCACGTCAGACACCTCGTCACGCCATGCCCGCCCAGACCGGCAGGCCCTCTCCTGTCAATAGCCCTGCGGCTTCGGCCACGGCATGGTGAACTGGTCGCCGCGACGCACATAGCGGTAACGGTAGAAGTGGAACCACAGCGAGATCAGGAAGTAGAAGGCGACCATGGCGATCAGCTGCGTGCCGTAGCCGAGGAAGATCGCAAAGAAGGTCACCACGCAGAGGCAAAACAACACGATGGCCGGGATCGGGTGGAACGGGTGCGTATAGCCGCGGCGGATCGTGCCCAGCGGCCACTTTTTGCGGAACATCATGATGTTGATGCTCATGAAGGTGTATTGCAGCACGCCCGACAGGATCGAGAAGGTGATCGCCTGGTTGAGGTCGGCAATGAAGGCGAAGGCGAGCGCGATCGGCAGCAGGAACAGGATCGAGCGATAGGGCGTGCGGTATTTCGGGTGCACGGCCGAGAACCATGTCGGCAGATAGCGGTCGCGTCCAAGCGAGAACCACGCGCGGGCCGCATCGTTGATACAGCCATTGGCCGACGCCAGTGCCGCGAGCAGCGTGGCGACGAACAACAGGTTTTCCAGCAGCGGGCTGCCGGTCAGCTTGCCGGCGTCCCACAAGGGATAATAGGTGATACCGAGGTACTCCCAGGGCATCAGCGAGGCGCAGACATACCAGGTCATGGCGGCGGCGATCAAAAGCGTGATCATGCCGGCCATGGTGCCGTAAGGCAGCGAACGCGCCGGCGAGCGCACTTCCTCGGCGGCCTGCGTGGTGCCTTCGATGCCGAGATAGTACCAGATGCCGAACTGGAAGGCCGCGATGACGCCGATCCAGCCATAGGGCAGCGCATTGCCGGGGGTGACCAGCTCGTTGAGCTTCAGCACAGCACCCTGCGTCCAGGGGCTGACCGAGAAGAACAGGATAACGATCGAGACATAGGCTATCGCCGTGATGACGAAGTTGACGTTGAGCGTCATCAGCACGCCGCGATAGTTCAGCCATGCCAGCACGACGATGGTGGCGGCAATGAAGGAGTTGTGGGTGAGCCCTTCGACGCCGGCCTTGGCGACGATGGTGTCGCCGAGCAGGATGGCGTCCGAAACCTCCAGCATGGTGTAGGCAAAGACCAGGAACAGCGCGACGTTGAAGGCCATCAGGGGCCCGACAATGTGCTTAGCCTGCGCGTATTGGCCGCCGGCGGCGGCAACCGTCGATGTCACCTCGGAGTCGATCATGGCGACCGAAGTGTACAAGAGCCCGACCACCCAGCAGACGATCAGCGCCGCCAGTGCGCCGCCCTTGTCCGCCGAGAAATTCCAGCCGGTGAATTCGCCGACCAGCACGATGCCGACGCCAAGCGCCCAGACATGGGCCGGGCCGAGCACGCGTAGCAGTGAAACTCTGTCGCCGTGTATTGCCGGTTCAAGCGTGATCGTCATTGTTCAATCCCCACTCAGATCCGGTGTTTTTCGGAAGCGGCTTCAAGCTCGCCTTCGCGCGAGGAAGTCAGCACCTCCTCGGAATAGGTCGTGTCGATCTTGAACCAGTCGTAGAGCATCCACAGCGCAAGCACGACCGAGATGCCCCACGATGCGTAAGAGAGTGCGACCCACATGAGCGTGCTTCCCCAAAATCTCTGGCGTTACTTGTCGTCGAACTTTTCGTTGATGACGTCGCGATATTCGCGGTCGGAGGCGCGGAACAGGAAGACGAAATAGCCGATCAGCACCGCCGCCATGATGATCAGCGTCGGCCAGTCGATGATGTAGTGGAAGCGGTTCTGGATGATGTCGTGCGCGGTCTCCGGCGTATAGCCGAGCTTTTCCCAGATCGAGGCCATGGTCGGGTTCTGTCCCAACGCTTCCCAGGTCTTGGCATCGAGCGCGTCGATGGATTTCGCCGCACCCGCCAGGCCGAGTTTCAATGGCAGCCACAGCGCCACGAAAATGGCGACCACGACGACCACGATATCGAAAATCTGCCCGGCCTTGCCTTGTTCCGGCGGCGTGTAGCGCGACATGTCTTCTACCCCTCAGGACGTTCTGTTTTCAGGACTTGCGGCTGCGGGCCGCGTCGGCGTTCTTGATGTCGAGACCGTAGATGAAGTCCTTGTCTTCCTTGTAGTGATTGACCATCGCCAGGATGGCGGCCGTGTTGAAGATCAGCACTGCGGCCGCCGCGATCGCGACGACGATCTTGATCCCGGTGTCCGGGATGTAGGGCCATGTCATGACGAGCACGAAGAGGATCGTCGCCCAAAGGCAGATGATCAGCAGCGCGGATCCGCGCAGGTCGGAACGGTACAGCGCTTCGATGCGCTGCTGCAGGTCTGACATCGGTTTTCCCCTTTTTCCAGCGCCCGACCCCGAATTGGCCGCCCGCTGCCCTCTTTCAACAGAGTGAAATTTTTTTCATAAATTCGGGCCGAATCCAGCAATTGTCAAGCCGATTTTACGTTGGGTTAACCGTTTGTCCCCAGCCGCGAATTTTGCCTGACAATGAAATTATTTGCTTGCGGGTATTGCGGCATCAGGACGTTTGCGATCAATATTCGACCAAATGCTCCCGCCTCCGCGCAGGGAGCCGGGAACACAATAGAATTTTCGAACGGAGGATTTGCGCATGACGGCATCCTGGAGATTTTCGACCCTGGCGGATCGCCATCGCGCGTTAGGCTCGAAGCTCGAAGACTGGAGCGGCATGGGCACCGCCTGGACCTACGACAAGGACGCCGACGAGGAATACACCGCCATCCGCACCAGGGCCGGGCTGATGGATGTGTCGGGCCTGAAGAAGGTTCACATCACCGGGCCGCACGCCTCACACCTCATAGACCTGGCAACGACGCGCGACGTGGAGAAGATCTATCCCGGCAAGTCGGCCTATGCCTGCATGCTGAACGAGGCCGGCAAATTCACCGACGACTGCATCCTCTACCGCACCGGGCCGAACGCCTGGATGGTGGTGCACGGCTCCGGCACCGGCCATGAGGAATTGCAGCGCGCTTCCGTCGGCCGCGACGTATCGTTGCGCTTCGACGACAATCTGCACGATCTGTCGCTGCAGGGGCCGACCGCGGTCGACTATCTCTCAAAGCATGTGCCGGGCATTCGCGACCTCAACTATTTCCATCATATGCAGACGCAGCTGTTCGGCTTTCCCGTCATGATCTCGCGCACCGGCTACACCGGCGAGCGCGGCTACGAGATATTCTGCCGCGGTCAGGACGCCGGCACCATCTGGGACAGGATCCTCGACGAGGGCAAGAGCGCCGGCATCATTCCGTGCCGCTTCACCACGCTCGATATGCTGCGCGTCGAAAGTTATTTGCTGTTTTATCCCTATGACAACTCGCAGAAATATCCGTTCGAGAACGAAGGCCCCGGCGACACGCTGTGGGAGCTCGGCCTCGACTTCACTGTCAGCCCCGGCAAGACCGGCTTTCGTGGCGCCGAAGAGCATTACCGCCTCAAGGGCAAGGAGCGCTTCAAGATCTACGGCGTGCTGCTCGACGGCAAGCAACCCGCGGATGAGGGCGCGCCGGTCTATCGCGACGGCAAAAAGGTGGGCGTGGTCACCTGCGCCATGTATTCGCCGCTGGTCGAGAAATCGATGGGCATCGCCCGCCTCGACGTCGACTGCGCGGTCAAGGACACCAGGCTCGAGATCCGCAACAAGAGCGGTTCGATCAGGGCGACGGCGCAGCCTCTGCCCTTCGACGATCCCAAAAAAACCAAGCGCACGGCGAAAGGCTGAGGCACAATCGACAGCGAGGGTTTCGAGGTACGAAGTAGAGAATGGCAGCCAAAACGATCATCAGCCGGCCCATTTACGGAACCCTGTCCCCGCAGCCCGGCAAGCATCATCTTTTCGTGGCGGATGCGGAAGGCGCGCTGGCGATCGTCGATATGGCAAGGACGGCGCCCCCCGGCTTCTTCGACGGCGCCGAAATCGTCTTCATTCCCGGGGCCGACGGCAAGCACGTTGCCGCTCTTGAGGCACTGAAGTCCGCGCAATTTCATGTCGCGCCAACCTTCGCCAGCCTGCTGCCCCGGCTGAAGCAGACGCTTGCCAACGCGCATATGGGCCTGCGCCTCTATCTCGCCGGCACCGAAGGGCTGATCGGCCAGGCCATGCAGGTGGCGCTCGAAGCCGGCATCGATCATACCTCCATGCAGACCGAGCATCGCGGCTCATTGGCGCGGCGCATGCAGTGCGTGCATTGCAAAGGCATCACCGAAAATGTGACGACGCAGCCGGCCACCTGCGCGCATTGCGGCCTGCTGCTTCTGGTGCGCGATCATTATTCGCGACGGCTGGCAGCATTCCAGGGCGTCTGCATAAATGCCGAGGATCGCTCGGAGATACCTCCCATCGAGGAGGTCTTCCCATGAGCACCGGCACCACCAAGCTCGATGTCGTCGTCAGCGACGTCGTCCCGGTCAACGAACTGGTGACGCGCTTCCATTTCCGCCGCCGTGACGGTGAGCTTTTGCCGACCTTTTCCGGCGGCGCCCATGTCGTGGTCGAGATGCGCGATGCCGACCGCACAAGGCTCAATCCCTATTCGCTGATGGGGTCGCCGCTCGACACCCGCGAATACACCATCTCGGTGCGCCGCGACGATGTCGGCCGCGGCGGCTCGTTGTTCATGCACCGGAGCGTCAACCCCGGCCTGGAGATGGTGGTCAGCTACCCCGTCAATCTGTTCTCGCTCGACCTCAGGGCCAAGAAGCATCTGATGCTTGCCGGCGGCATCGGTATCACGCCGTTCATGGCGCAGACCGCGCAGCTCGCCGGGTCCGGCGGCAATTTCGAGCTGCACTACACCTGCCGCACCGCCTCGCTCGGCACCTATGCCGATGTGCTGCAGGAGCGCTATGGCCGTCGCGTCCGGCTCTATCACGACGACCGCGACGAGCGCATCGAACTCGACCGTCTCTTGTCCTCGCAGCCGCTCGGCACCCATCTCTATGTCTGCGGCCCGACCGGCATGATCAACTGGGTGCGCGAGCGCGCTGCGGCTCTCGGCTGGCCGGCGGAGACCGTGCACTACGAGCATTTCGCGGCACCCCAGCCCGGCCTGCCGTTCGACGTCACACTTGCCGTCAGCGGCAAGACCATCCGCGTCGGCGAGCAGCAGAGCCTGCTCGAAGCGATCGAGGCCGCCGGCGTCGATCCGCCCTATCTCTGCCGCGGCGGTGTCTGCGGCCAGTGCGAGACCAACGTCATCTCGCATGACGGCAAGTTCATCCACAACGACCACTGGCTGAGTGAGGAAGACCACCGTTCCGGCTGCAAGATCATGCCGTGCGTGTCGCGCTTCGAAGGCAAGTCGCTGGTCCTGGAAAGATAGGAGGCGAGCTTGGGCATCACCTTTCGCAAGGAAACGTTTCGGGACGATTTCACCTTCAGGAACAGCCCGGAACACATCAGGCGGTTTCCGTTCCCGTTCCACGAAGACGCCTACATGTATGCGGTCAACATCGAGCCGCATGTGGTTGGCCCCAAGGGCAGCGTTCTGGAAAACCTGATCGACGTCGACGAGCACTATGTCGCCGAGATGCAGGACCGTGCACTGGTGCTGGCCGACGATCCGCTGCGCTGCCAGTCGCTGCCGCACATGACGCTGGCCGGCTGGGACCTGCTCGAACTGTTGATGGAGCAACAGGCACTTGGCTATCCCGAGCATTTCACCCTGACCCGCGACGGCGACCGCTGGCGCTGGATCAACCGGCCGCTCGGCATCGACGACACCTTCACCTTCGGCGACACCTCGACACTGCCTTACGGGCCGATGGAGTACATCACCCGCCAGAGCCAGGGTGATTTCTGCATCCTCGATCAGCGCGACGGCAATCTTTGGATGGACGCCGGCATGGTCACCACCCAGGCCGACTGGTCGCTCGATTTCGACATCGGCATGAATTTCTTCGAATGGCACGCGCCGGTGCCGCTGGCGCATGAGAAGGGGATTTTCGTCAGGGCGCTGAAGTTCCTCACCAACATCCAGCAGGGCAAGCCGGCGCGGCGTCTCAACTGGACGATGACCATCAACCCGCGCCTCGACACCAGCCCGGAGAATTACCACAAATGGGGCCCGGACCGCGCGACGGTGACGCCCGAAAATGTCGGCGACAAGGTGCATCTGCGCGTCGAACTGCAAAGCTTCTGGCGCCTGCCGCGCTCGAACGGCATCGTCTTCCCGATCCGCTGCTATCTCATCAAGATGGACGAACTGGTGACACAGCCGAAATGGGCAAGACGACTGCACCGGGTGATCCGGGATTTGCCGGAAGAGCTGGCCACCTACAAGGGCCTGACGCGGTATCGGCCGACATTGGTGGAATGGCTGTCGAAGCTGGATGATGGCAGTGCGACGTCACCGGGGTTCGGGCCGGACTAAAGGCCCCCTCATCCGGCCGCTGCGCGGCCACCTTCTCCCCGAGCGGAGAAGAGATCGCCAGCGCTGACGCCAGACTCCTCTCCCCTCGGGGCAATCCGGGTGAGGGGGCTGCGGCGGTCCGACTACCCCGCGCTCTGCGGATAGCAAATAATCGACAGATACCGCATCGGAAGTTTCGTCAGTTGCTCCGGCCCGTGCGGCGCATCGGCGTCGAAGAACAGGCTGTCGCCGGGCTTCATCGGATAGAGGTTGCTGCCGTGCCGGTACACCACCTCGCCCTCCAGCATATAGAGGAATTCCATGCCCTCATGCTGGAAGGTCGGGAACACATCCGAATCCTCGGTCAGTGTGATCAGATAGGGTTCGACGACGACGCCGCTGGTGTTGGAGCCGATATGGCCGAGCAGATTGTATTGATGGCCGGCGCGGGTGCCGCGGCGTTCGACATCGAGGCCTTCGCCGGCCTTGACGAAGACGGCGCTGCGCTCTTCCTCGAATCGGCGGAAGAAGGCGGTGACGGGAACGCCGAGCGCCCTCGACAGCGCCTGCAGTGTGGTCAGCGACGGCGAGGTGATGCCGTTCTCGATCTTCGACAGCATGCCCAGCGAAATGTCAGTGGCGACGGCGAGATCGGCAACGGTGATGCCGAGCTTCTTGCGGAAGGCGCGCACCTCGCGCCCGATCGCCACCTCCAGCACTTTTTCGCGGGTGTCGCGAATGGCGTGCGGATTCTGCGTCAGCGGCGCGCGGATGGGTTTTCCGTCCACGGAGGCCTTTGCCGGTGGCTTTGCCCTTGTCGAAGCAGTCTTGGAGTCGGAACTTGTCTTCGCCATCTCGCCCCCGAATCCCTGTGACTTTATTTCACTCCAGGTGAACATATTCGGTGCCGATACAGAAACGCAACCGCGCAGCAAGCCCGTTAAGTCGAATGGTGTCCGCACCGGATTTGCGCCGTCATCGGTTTTTCCGGAAATCCGCTGGGGCGAAACGCGGTTTCGTCACAAGGCCTGTTGACAGCATCCAAGAGGCAATTACTGTCCTGTGAGTGAAATTTGTTTCGTAAGAGCAATTCCAAAAATCGAATGACACCGGGAGGCCTGCCATGAAAACGCGCGTTGCCGTCATTGGAGCGGGGCCATCCGGTCTGGCCCAGCTCAGGGCCTTCAAGTCGGCTGCCGACAAGGGCGCCGAGATCCCCGAAATCGTCTGCTTCGAAAAGCAGTCCGACTGGGGTGGCCTATGGAACTACACCTGGCGCACCGGCCTCGACGAGCATGGCGATCCCGTCCACGGCTCGATGTACCGCTACCTCTGGTCGAACGGACCGAAGGAGTGCCTGGAATTCGCCGACTACACGTTCGAGGAGCATTTCGGCCGCCCGATCGGATCCTACCCGCCGCGCGCGGTGCTGTGGGATTACATCAAGGGTCGCGTCGAGAAATCAGGCCTGCGCGAATGGGTACGCTTCAACAGCCCGGTGCGCATGGTGACTTTCTCCGACGAGACGAGGAAATTCACCGTCACCGCGCATGACCGCACCAACGACGTCACCTACTCCGAGGAGTTCGACAATGTCGTCGTCGCCTCAGGGCATTTTTCCGTTCCCAACGTTCCCTATTTCGAGGGCTTTTCCACCTTCAACGGCCGCATCCTGCACAGCCATGATTTCCGCGACGCGATGGAGTTCAAGGGCAAGGACATACTGATCATCGGCCGCTCCTATTCTGCCGAGGACATCGGCTCGCAGTGCTACAAATACGGCGCCAGATCGATCACCTCCAGCTACCGCTCCAAGCCGATGGGGTTCAAATGGCCGGAGAACTGGAAGGAAGTGCCGCTGCTGCAGAAGGTCGTCGGCAAGACGGCGCACTTCAAGGATGGCACCACCAAGGACGTCGACGCCATCATCCTGTGCACCGGCTATCTGCATTCCTTCCCGTTCCTCACGGAAGAGCTGAAGCTGAAGACCGCCAACCGCATGTGGCCGGACGGGCTCTATGAGGGCGTCGTGTGGGAGAAGAACCCGAAACTGTCCTATATCGGCATGCAGGACCAGTTCTACACTTTCAACATGTTCGACGCCCAGGCCTGGTTCGCCCGTGACGTCATCATGGGCCGCATCAAGCTTCCGTCGGTACAGGCGATGGGCGAGCACGGCGCCAAGTGGCGGGCACGCGAAGAGACGCTGGAAGACGCCGAGCAGATGATCTGGTTCCAGGGCGACTACACCAAGGAATTGATGGACCAGACCGACTATCCCGGCTTCGACGTCGAGGCGGTCAACCAGACCTTCATGGAGTGGGAGCACCACAAGGCGGAAGACATTATGAGCTTCCGCGACCACGCCTACCGCTCGCTGATGACCGGCACCATGGCGCCATTGCACCATACGCCGTGGCTGCAGGCGCTGGACGACTCGATGGAAAGCTATCTCCAGGTGAAGGGCGTGGCGGCGGAATAGGTCGGCGTGATGCAAAACAATGCGCCGGCACCGGCACGGTTTCAATCCAGAGGGTAGTCGGCAGCCGCATCGGTCTCCGTCACCTTTGCCCAAACCAATTCGCTATAATAGGCGCCCTCCGGGCCGGTGCCGTAAATAGACAGTCTGTCAGCCATCAGCAGATGTGTCATATCGTTGAGTGCCCGGCCGGTCGGCTCCTCGGGCCAGGCGAAGACGCCGTCGGTTTTGGCGCCGAACCTCACATCGGTGCAGCCGAAATCGATCTCGACCTTCCAGGACAGCAACGGCCTGATATCGCTGGGCGGCGGGCGCGGCGGATCGGGCTGCTCGAAGTGATGGTCGACCGAGACTCTCGTCGGCACTGCCGGGGTGATACCTTTGGCTTTGAAGGAGGCGATGGCGTCGTCGCCAAATCGTGCGAGCAGGCCAGCGTGCCATAACCGGTAGGTCGCGCGGAAAAAGCCGCTGACCCGGATAGATTTGCCGTCGTTGTTGAAGACGTTCACAGCGGCGTAGAAACGGCGCAGTCGTGGCGCCAGCGCCCGCCAGTCGCATTCGGCCGGTGTCCCCGGCGTCGCGATGAAATCGTCAAGCAGATCGCTGCCGCGCACATTGGCGTTCAGCACCGTGCAATCCTCACCATGGATATGCCAGTGCCGCCGGAGCTCGGCTGCTGCGATGCCGGGCTTGCGCAGCTCTTCCACCGAGGCGCGAACCCGACCAATCGCGTAGGACGTAGCCGCATCCAACGTCTCAAACCCCGAAACCACATGCTCGCCGGTTTTGGCCATGTCGAAGACGACGACAGTAAAAGGCGGTTCGCGCTGATCGGGCATTCGGCAGCAAGCTCAGGCTGGTCGAGGATGAAGCAGCTTTCCGCGCGAAAATGCGTCAAAGTCAAGAGCTGGAGCGCGGCCTGCCATTTCCAAAGAGGCGAACTCCAGAAGAGGCGAAACCGTTCTATCCGAGCCGTGCTTGAGCTTTCGCGGCTCAGGGGTCGAAGACCGACCGCGATGATGTCGATGGCAGGTTGTTGCCAGCCCGCGACAATGCCGCGACTTTGGACAGTGCGATGGACACTTCCGGGTCGAGATCGCGTGTGCCGACCGCGGTGCAGGTGACGATCATCCTTTCAATCCAGCGGATAGTCGGGAGGCGCCTCCGTCTCCGTCACCTTGGCGGTTAGTATCTCGCAGTCGTTGGCCCAGTCGGGGCCATCGCCGCGCATGGCCATCATGTCGGCCATCAGCAGGAACTGCATGGTTCTGAGCGCCCAGTCGGTGGGCTCTTGCGGCCAGGCGAAGATTCCGGCGGCGTCGCCACCGAACTTCACGTCGTGGCAGACGAAACCGACCTCGACCTTCCAGGATCGGAGTGCCGCGCCCGGCGGCGGATAGGGCGGGTCGGGCAGCTCGAAGTAATTGGCGACCATGAGCTTCGTCGGCTCCGCCGGCTCGATCTCCTTGGCTTTGAAGGCGGCAATGGCGTCGTCGCCAAAGCGCTCGAGCAGGCCGTCACGCGACAGCCTGTACGTCGAGCGAAAGAAGCCGCCGGCCCAGACGGATTCGTTGTTGCCGTTGGAGATCAGTAGCGAGGCGCGGAAGCGGCGCAGCCTGGGCGCCAGCGCCTGCCAGTTGCACTCGGCTGGCGTCGCCGGCGTCGCAATGAAATCATCGAGAAGATCGCTGCCGCGCACATCGACGTTCATCACCGAACAGTCTTCGCCATAGAGGTGCCAGAGCTGGCGATGCTCAGCAGTGGCGATGCCGGGCTTGCGCAACTCCTCCACCGAGGCGCGAACCCGCGCAATGGCGTAGGACGTCGCCGCCTCCAGCGTCTCAAACCCCGAAACTACGTGCTCCCCGTCCGGCTCGCCGGTCTTGGCCATGTCGAAGACGAGTACGGCAAAAGGCGGTTCGCCGGGATTGGACATTCAACAATTACCCTAGTCTTGCCCGCGCCTTCGCCGTCCAGGCATTGAACAGCCGGTCTGCGACGATGCCGATGAAAGCGATGGCGAGACCCGCGACAATGCCGCGTCCGGAATCGGCCTTGGACAGCGCGATGAAGACTTCCTGGCCGAGGTCGCGTGTGCCGACCATGGCGCAGATGATGATCATCGCCAGCGCCATCAGGATCGTCTGGTTGACTCCCAGCATGATTTCGGGAAGCGCCAGTGGCAATTGTACCCGAAAGAAGGTCTGGCGCGGCGTGCAGCCGGAAACCTTCGCCGCCTCGATCAGCGCCGGCGGCACTTGCCGGATGCCGTGATTGGTGTAGCGGATCGCCGGCACCACGGCGAAGGCGACCGTGGCGATCATGGCGGTGACGTCGCCGACCCGGAACAGCATCACCACAGGAATGATGAAGCAGAAGGACGGCAGCACCTGCAGCGTGTCGATGATGGGCGTGACGATCTTTTCGAAGCGGTCGCTGCGCGCGGCCATCAGGCCAATCGGGATGCCGATCAGGCAAGCGATGAAGGCCGAGATGCCGCAGAGATAAACCGTCGCCATGGTCTTTTCCCACAGGCCGGTGACGGCGCAGAAGGCGGTCAGCGCGGCGACGAGGGCGGCGAGACGCAGGCCACCGAGCTGGTAGCCGGCGAGGCCGAGCAGGGCCACCGCGCCGAGCCACGGAAAGCCTTCGCAGAAGGCGCGCAGCGGGTTCAGTACATTGAGGATGAGCGCCACGCGAAACGCTTCGATCACGTCGAAGAAGTTGATCGTCACCCAGCTCACCGCCGCCTTCCACAGTGGCGCAGTGGTGAAGGTGATCGCCTTCGGCACCGCCGCGAAGGCCGGTACGAACAGGCCGAGCAGCGTCGTCACGACCAGGATGGCGATGGCCAGCGACAGATTGGGATAGCGCCGCCAAACGCTCTGGTTCGCCTGCCGTTGAACGTGGCCTTTTGCCTGCTTATGCGCGATCGCCTGGCTCAGCCGGTCGAGCGCGATTGCGAGCGCCACAATGGCGAGCCCGGCTTCCATCGCTTCGCCGACCTTCAGCGCACGCAGCGCCAGCAGCACATCATAGCCGAGGCCGCCGGCGCCGATCATCGAGGCGATGATCACCATGTTCAGCGCCAGCATGATCACCTGGTTGACGCCGATCATCAGTGTCGGCCGCGCCGACGGCAGCAGCACGCGCCACAATTTCTGCCGCGCCGTGCAGCCGGCCATCTCTGAGAAATCGTCGATCTCGGAGGGCACCCGCGACAGACCCAGCATCGTTGCCCGCACCATCGGCGGCGTGGCGAAGATGGCGGTGGCGATCATCGCCGAGACCGGGCTGTTGCCGAACAGAAGCAGCATCGGGATGAGATAGGCGAAGGTCGGGATGGTCTGCATCAGATCAAGCGCTGGGGAGATGATCAGCCGCTCGGCCCATGGCTTGCGCCACGCCCAGATGCCGGCGAACAGGCCGGTGACGATGCAGAAGGGCACGGCGATGGAAATCAGTGCCAGTGTCAGCATGGCGCTGGTCCATTGGCCGAACAGCGCGGTGTAGAGGAAGCAGCCGCCGACCAGTAGGCCGAGTTTTCTACCGCCCACGGCGTGCCCGGCGATGAAGGCGGCTACGCAGACGCCGATCCAGGACAGGCGCGGCAGGAAATAGGCATCGGCGCCGTGACCAATCTTGAAATTCTTGGCCAGCAGGTCGAGCGCGAAATCGAGGGGAACGCCGAGCACCGCGGTGATCGAGCGGGTCAGCCAGGACAAGTTCGACTTGATCCAGCGCATCAGCGCACTGACCCAGTCGGCGACCGGGATAACCGCCTCGGCCGGATAGTTGACGGCCCAGGGCAGTCTGTCCTGCAGCAGAAACACCACCAGCACGGCGGCCAGCGCCAGCGCCCAGACCAGCAGCCAGCGCTGAACCGGTGGCCTCGTTTGGCTGGCGCTTGCCGTCACCGTCATGCGCCGGCTCTCGTATGCTCGATACCGGCCAGCAACTCGATCACCGATTGCGGCGTCACCTCGCCGATCGGCCTGCCGCTGCCGTTGACCACGGCGAAGGGCTTACCCGACGCGACAATGCTGGCCGAGAAGCTGGCGATCCTGGCGTCGGGCGAAACCGTGCCGCCATGTTCGGCGCCATCGCAGGCACGCATCAGGCTGCGCGCCGAAATCACCTTGGCGCGGTCGACATCGCGGGTGAATTCGGCGACATAGTCGGTCGCCGGGTTGACAACCAGCTGTTCCGGCGTGCCGGTCTGGATGACCTCACCATCCTTCATGATGGCGATGCGGTCGGCGAGCCTGATCGCCTCGTCGAAATCATGGGTGATGAAGACGATGGTCTTGTGCAGCATGGTCTGCAGCCGCATCAGCTCGTCCTGCATCTCGCGGCGGATCAGCGGGTCGAGCGCCGAGAACGGCTCGTCGAGGAACCAGATCTCCGGCTTGGTCGCGAGGCTGCGGGCAATGCCGACGCGCTGCTGCTGGCCGCCGGAGAGTTCGCGCGGATAGAAATGCTCGCGGCCGCGTAAGCCCACGAGATCGATCACCTCCCGCGCTCTCGCTTCGCGCGTCGGTCGATCCTGGCCCTGGATGCTCAGGGGAAAGGCAATGTTGTCGAGCACGTTCAGATGCGGCAGCAGCGCAAAATTCTGGAACACCATACCCATGCGATGACGCCGCAGTTCGATCAGCGCCGCATCGGAAATCTTGAGCAGGTCGTTGCCTTCGAATTCGACCTTGCCGTGGGTCGGCTCGACCAGCCGCGACATGCAGCGCACCAGCGTCGACTTGCCGGAGCCGGATAGCCCCATGATGATGAAAATCTCGCCCTGGCGGATTTCGAGATCGACGGCGCGCACCGCGCCGACCAGTCCGGCCGCGGCGATGTCGGCCATGCTGGCCTTGCCGTCACGCTCGCGGATGAAGCTGGCCGCGTTCGATCCGAACAATTTCCAGACATTGCGGCAGGCAAGCTTTATCGGCCGCACATCCTTGGGCGTACCAGCCGCCTGCGGTTCAGTCGCTTCCGTCATCCAATGGCCCTTCTGGAGAATGAAGATATGGACCCGGCCGTTACGGCCGGGTCCGGCCTTCAGTCGGAGCCATCACTGCGCCCAGGCTTTCCAGTCGGCTTCGTGGGCGGCGATCCAGGCGGCCGCGACGTCTTCCGGCGTCTTGCCGCCGAGGTCGATCTCGCCGCTCATCTTGTTGAGCTCATCGGTGTCGATCGTGTAGGCCTTGGCCACCTTGTAGGCGATCGGCCATTTGTCCTTCATGCCGGACCAGGAGTATTTCCAGATTTCGCCATGCGGCTTGCCGCAATCATATTTGGCATCCGGGTTGGTGCCCCATTTCGGATCGGTGTAGCACTCGGGCGTATACTCCGGGAATTCGACCCACTCGCCCTTGTACTTGGCCGGCGCCCAATGCGGCGAATAGATCCACAGCATGATCGGCGCCTTGCGCTGATAGGCCGAGTCCAACTCGGCGAACATCGCCGCGTCGGTGCCGGCATGGATGACGGTGAAGGGCAGCTTCAGCGCCTCGACGCGCTCGTCGTCAAAGCCTTCCCAGGTTACCGGGCCGCCGAGATAGCGGCCCTTCGGCGCCGTCTCCGCTGTCGAGAACGCCTCGGCGCATTTCGGGTCCTTCAGCGCTTCCCAATTGGGCAGGCCGGGGCATTTCTCCTTCATATATTCGGGAAACCACCATTCCTCCTTGGCCTTCGGCCCGAGCTTGCCGAGCCGCTCGGTCTGTCCGGTGGCGTCTGAAGCCTTCATCGCTTCGCCGGCCGTCGTGTCCCAGAACTCCAGGCCGACATCAAGGTCGCCATTGGTGAGGCCGGTGGTCAGGCTGGAGAGGTAGTCGGCTGTCGGATATTCGACGGTATAGCCGAGCTTTTCGAGGATACCGCCAAGGATCTTGGCGTTGAGGTTGACGCTGGTCCAGTCGAACAGCGCGATCTTGATCGGGTCGTTGGATTCAGGTGCTGCTGCGTGGACCGGTGATGTAAGCGCACTTGCGGCGGCAAGCGCAAGGGCTCCCATTGATAGGTTCGAAATCACACTGCGAAATGACATGCTTGTTCTCCTGTCAAACCATGTGGAAATTTCTTGATCGTTCCCTTCTTGCGTCTTTTCTTGATTGTGTTGGAAAGGCGGGTCGTTACGCAAGCTCGTTCGCACCAAGCCAGTGCCGCAGCCGCAACTTGCGCAGGCGAAATGGTTGCTCGACTTGGTGTTTATGTGATGCCGGGCGGGCCCGCGTCATGGCATCGGATGGATTGCTGCGTGAGCAATCGTCAACAGATCGATCGCCGCTCCAGCGGCGCTCTCAGACGTGCGAGCCATCAAGGTCCCATGGTCTCGGCCGGCAAGCCCCATCCCCGCCAGGCCGTTTCATGAGATGAAATTATATATACCAACGTTCATGCGGCGCAACGGCTGATGCCCTGTGCACTGCGGAATTTCAGACTGGCGATTGCCAACCGCCAGAGCTGACGTTCACGACATGATCAGGCCGCCATCGACATTGATGGTTTGGCCGGTGATGTAGGTGGCGTCGTCGCTGGCGAGAAAGCTGACCAGGCCGGACACGTCCTCGCCGCTGCCGGCGCGTCCCATCGGGATGTTCTTCACCCATTCGGCCATCAGCTCGCCGGGCTTGTAGTCACCCATCAGCTTGCCCCAGGCGGCGTCGTTGTAAGCCCACATGTCAGTGTCGATAATGCCGGGGCAAATCGCGTTGACGGTGATCTTTTCCTTGGCCACTTCCTTGGCCAGGCTCTGGGTGATGCCGACGACGCCGAACTTCGACGCCGCATAATGCGGCGTGTAGATGAAACCCTGCCGCGCCTGGCCCGATGCCGTGTTGATCAGCCGGCCGCCATCGCCATGCTTGCGGATGCGGGCGATCGCTTCCTGACAGCACAGGAACACGCCCTTGGTGTTGACCGCCATCACCTTGTCCCACTCGGCCTCGGTCATCGCCTCGATCCGGGCGATGGTGATGACGCCGGCATTCTGCACCGAAATGTCGACACGGCCGAATTCCTTCTCGGCGAGGTCGTAAAGCGCGGTGACCTCATCCTTCCTGGTAACGTCCATGCGCATCGACGCGACCTTGGCGCCTGCCGCTTTCAGGCCGGCGGCGACGTCCTCGACGCGGGTATCGATGGCGCTGACCACCACCGCGGCACCTTCCTCGGCGAAGCGCTTCGCCATCGCCGCGCCGATGCCACCGCTCGCGCCGGTGATGACCGCAGTCTTGCCTTCAAAACGCTTCTGCATCTTTTCTCCTTACCAGCAGACAAAACCGCCATCGACGATCAGGTCGATGCCGGTGACGTAACTCGCGGCGCGGCTGGCCAGGAACACGGTCGGGCCGACCATCTCTTCCGGCGTCGCCATGCGCCCCATGGGCGTGTCGCGTTCGAAGATCTTGACCTGTTCGGCGACCTCCGGCCGCTTGTTCATCGGCGTCAGCGTGTAGCCTGGGCTCACCACATTGACGCGCAGGCCGCGATCGGCCCATTCCATGGCGAGGCTTTTCGACATGTGGATGACCGCCGCCTTCGACGAATTGTAATGCGCCTGGGTCAGGCCGCGATTGACGATCGAACCCGACATGGAGGCGATGTTGATGATCGAGCCCTTGCGCCGCGTCAGCATGGCGCGCGCTTCGGCCTGGCAGGACAGGAACACGCCGCTGACATTCACGTCGTAGATTTTCTGCCACTTCTCCAGCGACAGCGTCTCGGCGGCCTCGGCTCCTGCAATGCCGGCATTGTTGACGGCGATGGTCAGCGCGCCGAGCTCCTTTTCCGTGCGCTCGACTGCGGTCGCCAGGTCGGCCTCCGACGTCACCGTCCCGGTCAGCACCACCGCCTTGCGGCCAAGCGCGGCGATCCTGTGCGCGGTCTCATCCAGCCCGCCTTTCGAGGCATGGCCGAAACAGGCTATGTCGGCGCCGGCTTCGGCGAGCCCGATGGCAATGGCCTGGCCGATGCCGCTGCCGGCGCCTGTTACCAGCGCTACGTCGCCGCTGAGATCGAATAGTTTCATGTTGTTCCCCCTCCTGAAATGAAGGGGCGCCAGTCTTTGCTGGCGCCCCGCGCGGTCCGGTCCTTGGGAGGATACCACCTGCTGCGCTTTGTTCCGACTCCTGTCCTCAGCTCGTGGCGAGTTCCATCACCGCGACATTGCTGGCCTCGCTGCGGCCGAGAATGCCGCGCTGGCGGCCGCGGCTCAGCACCAGCACCCGGTGCGACAGACCCAGCACCTCCTCGAGGTCGGAGCTCACCACCACCACCGCCATGCCGGAACGGGCGAGGTCGGCAATGACGTCGTAGATTGCCGCACGCGCACCGACATCGATGCCGCGCGTCGGCTCATCGAGGATGAACACCTTCGGCGGTCGCGACACCCATTTGGCGATGATCACCTTCTGCTGGTTGCCGCCGGAAAGCTTGCTGACCGCCTGGCCAGGTTTGCCCTTGACCCCGAGCCTTGCGATGCCGGCTTCGGCGAATTTCTGCACCGCTTTCGGAAACACCCAGCCTTTCGGCGCGACATGGTCGAAATTGCCGAACGCCAAATTCTCGCCGATGGTCTGGTCGAGAACGACGCCTTGCGCCTTGCGGTCTTCCGGCACCAGCACGACGCCGGCCTTGATGGCTGCCGCTGGCCCGCTGAGATGCACCGGTTTGCCGGCAACGCGCACCGAGCCCGACGAGATCGGATCGGCGCCGGCGATCGCCCGCACCAGTTCGGTGCGGCCGGCGCCGATCAACCCGGCAATGCCGAGGATCTCGCCTGCTTTGACCGAGAAGGAAACGTTGTTGAAGCTCTTCTCCGGCGAGGACAGGTTGTCGACCTCGAGCAGCGTCTCCTCGCGCGGCGGCGACAGATGCGGGAACATCCGTTCGACCGAGCGGCCGACCATCTGCTCCACCACTGTGCGCACGGGAATATCGGCGCGCTCGTGGCGGGCGACGATGCGTCCGTCGCGCATCACAATCACGCGGTCGGCAATCTGCGCGATCTCGTCGAGACGATGGCTGATGTAGATGAAGGACATGCCCTCCGCCTTGAGCTTGCGGATCTGCTGGAACAAAAGCTCCGTTTCCTCGCCGCCGAGCGCTGCGGTGGGTTCGTCGAAGATCAGCAATTCGGCATTCAGCGTCAGCGCCTTGGCGATCTCGACCTGCTGCTGGGCGGCGATGCGCAGCGTGCCCACCTTGCGCTCGGGCGAGACGTCGAGGCCAAGCCGCTTCAACTGCGCCGAGGCATTGGCGTTCATTGCTGCGCGGTCGATGCGGCCGCCGCGCATCGGCAGGCGCCCGACATAGACGTTTTCCGCCACCGACAGATCCGGCAGCAGCTTCAGTTCCTGATGGATCATGCCCACACCGGCATCGATTGCCGCGGCAGGCGAGGCGGGGGAATAAGGTTTCCCCCGCCAGATGATGGTGCCCGCGTCGGGCCGGGTCGAGCCGGCGATGATATTGGACACCGTCGACTTGCCGGCGCCGTTTTCGCCGAGCAGCGCCACAACCTCGCCCGGCCGCACCTCAAAGCTTGCATCGGCCAGGACCTGGACCGGTCCGTAGCTCTTGCAAAGGCCGTTGACGAAGAGCCCGTTGTGCGGGCTTTCGCTGTGGCGAGGATCAGGAGACATCGTGGCGCTCTCTTAAGCGGTGCCGGTCGTTACGGATGCTTGGCGATGAACTGCTCGACATTGTCCTTGGTGGTCAGCGTCGCATCCTGCAGCTGTTCGGCCGGAACGCTCTCGCCCGCCACCAGCTTGATCGCCGCATCGACGGCGAGCCGGCCCATGCCTTGCGTCTGCTGCGTCGCGGTGACGTCGAACACGCCGTCCTCCAGCGCCTTGAGCGCGGCCACGTCGCCATCGAAGCCGGCAACCCAGACCTTGTGGCCGGGATTGGCCACCTTGACCGCCTGTGCCGCACCCAGCGCCAGCGCATC
This sequence comes from Mesorhizobium sp. C395A, assembly GCF_030323205.1. Taxonomy (NCBI): domain Bacteria; kingdom Pseudomonadati; phylum Pseudomonadota; class Alphaproteobacteria; order Hyphomicrobiales; family Phyllobacteriaceae; genus Mesorhizobium; species Mesorhizobium sp. C395A. The sequence goes on from NZ_CP100473.1 coordinate 260,153, forward strand.
GGCCTGGCCGATGACGATGGAGACATCGGGATGCGACTGCAAAAGGTCCTGCGTCAGCTTGAAGCCTTCGTCCTGGTGCCAGCCTTCGCTCCACAATTCGCCGACCACCTTGATATCGGGATAGGCCTTGAGCGCTTCGCCGCAGCCCTTCGAGCGATCCACTTCCGGCGTGGTGCCCTTCTGGCCGTGGATGATGATCAGTTCGCCTTTGCCGCCGGCCTGCTTGGCGATGTAGTCGCACACCGCCTGCGCCGAGGCGACACTGTTGGTGGCGATGAAGGTGTCGCCGGGCGCGCCGTCGGCGTTGCGGTCGACATTGACGACCGGGATGCCGGCAGCCTTGGCGGTCTTGGTCGGCACGGTGGCGGCTGTGGCGCCGGCCGGAATGTAGATCAGCGCGTCGATGTTCTGCGTGATCAGATCCTGCACCTGGCTGACCTGGGTCGCTGAATCGCCCTTGGCGTCGACGGTGACGATCTCGATGCCCTTCTCCTTGCCGTAGGCTTCGACCGACTGCTTGATCTGGTTGAAGAAGTCGGCCTGCAAATTGGCCACGGCGAGGCCGAGTTTCTTGGCCTCCTTGGCCGAGGCCATGTCGGTCAGCCCGAGCATAGGAATGATGGCGGCAGCGGCGAGCAGCAGTGAACGTTTGGTCAGCATGTTTTTCCTCCGTTGATAGTCAAACTGTCCCGCCAGCGCATCGCGCCCCTTGGAACATCCCAGTTTCGGATCGACCGATCCGTCTATCGCCCGGACGCTCCGGGCGAATTCTCAATTGTGCCCCGTTCTCTATCGCGCCCTGCGCCGCCAGGTATCGCTGGCGACCGCCAGCGCGATCACCACGCCGATCACCACCTGCTGGATGAAGGGCGAGACGCCGAGCAGATTGAGCCCGTTGCGCAGCACGCCGATGATGAGTACGCCGACCGCGGTGCCGCCGATCGAGCCGATGCCGCCCGACAGGCTGGCGCCGCCGATCACCACCGCCGCGATGGTGTCGAGCTCATAGCCGAGGCCGGAACTCGGCTGCACCGAATCCAGCCGCGCGGCGAGCACGATGCCGGCAAGACCCGCAAGTACGGCGCAGATGGCGTAGACCCAGTTGGTCAGTGACTTCACCGGAATGCCGGAGAGCCGCGCCACCTCGGCGCTGCCGCCGATGGCGTAAAGGCTGCGGCCGGTGGCGCGGTAGTTGAGGAAGATGGCGAAGACGATCGCCAGCACCATCATCACCCCGACTGTGACCGACAGGAAGCCGAAATGGCGGATGATCGACAGGCTGGTGAACCAGTCGGGAAAGCCGACAATCTGCGAACCGTCGGTGATCATATTGGCAAGACCGCGCGCCACCGACATCATCGCCAGCGTCGCGATGAACGGCGGCAGCCGGGTGACGGTCACCAGCAGGCCGGACACCAGTCCGCAAAGGCCGGCGACGACCAGTGCTGCGACGACGCCGGCCGCAAGGCCGAGATTGAGATAGTCGGGGTGGGAGACAAAGCCCATCACCATGGCGGCCAGCGCCAGCACCGAGCCGACCGAGAGATCGATGCCGCCGATCAGGATCACCAGCGTCATCCCGATTGCCATGATGCCGAGCACCGTGATCTGGTCAAGTACGTTGAGGATGTTGCGCACGGTGAGGAACGTGTCGGTGGTCAGCGTCAGCGCCAGGCAAAGCAGCAGCAGCCCGATCAGCGGCCCCATGGTTCCGGCAAACAGCGCCGAAAGCTTCGCGGCCGTCGCACCTTGAGTGCCGGGCGCGGCTTTCAACTCGCCAGCCTTCGACTCGCTTGCATCATTACTCACGGCCACTTCGTCTCCTCCGTCAGCGAAACGACGATGGCCTGCCGTCCGCTCTTGTTCACCAGGCACCTCCCTGTGAACAATTTATCTTTGATATGCAATTTTGTTCAGCTAAACTGTTCACTAGAAAATTGTCAAGAGCCGTTGCGCCATTCGGCGGTGGTTTGCGCCACAGGGCGGTTTGTCCTAGGGAAGGCCAGGGGGCGGCGCTTGCGGAAATATTTCCGAAATCTGCCGCGGGAGGGCAAAAGATGGCGACCGTCGAAAATGAGAAGGCCTCGCGCTTCCCCGATGCCGAGCTGAAGGCCCGCGCCGCCTGGCATTACTATGTCGAAGGTCTGACGCAAGAGCGCATTTCCGAGATCCTCGGCGTCGGCCGCATCAAGGTGCACCGGATCCTGTCGGCTGCCCGCGAGGAAGGCATTGTCCAGTTCCGCATTCGCGACAGTGTCGTCGAATGTGTGCAGCTCGAGGAGAGCCTGAAGCAGCGCTTCGGGCTAAGCCAGGCGGTCGTGGTGCCGTCGGCCGCTGATCGCAGCAACGCGCCGCTGATGATCGGCCACGCGGCTGCCGCCTATCTCGCCGACAATGTGAATGCCGGCGACGTCATTGCGCTGGGCTGGGGCCGCACGCTGAAATTCGCCATCAACGAATTGCCGAGGCGGCCGATCGCCAGGACGACGGTCGTCTCGATGCTCGGCGGCCTCACCCACGCGCAGCCGCTCAACCCGACCGAAAGCGCGTGGGAGTTCGCCGAAAAGATCGGCGCTGAATGTTTCCTCCTGCCGGTGCCGGTCTATGCCGACAAGCCGGAACAGCGCGATGCCTTCATGAGCCAGCGCAGCGTTCAGGATGTGGTCTTCCGCGCGCGCCGCGCCAACATCGCCGTGCTCAGCGTCGGCTCGTTTTCCAAGGACAGCCCGATCGCCAATTACGGCTTCATCAAACCGAGCGAACTCGAGGAATTGCAGGCGGCCGGCGCGGTCGGCGACCTCTTGTGCCATTTCATCGACGCCGAGGGCCACCCTGTCGACCATGAGGTCAACCGCCGCGTCTGCGCCTATCCGCTGCAGGATCTGTCCGATATTCCGAGCATCATCCTGGTGTCAGGCGGTCAGGAGAAGGTCGCCGTCATGCGCGCGGCGCTCGCCAACACCAGGATTTCGGTGCTCATTACCGATGAAGATGCGGCCAAAGGCCTGCTCAACCGTTGAGCGCTGTCCGGCGTCGGTCAGAATTCGCAGGGCTCCGGACGATTGTCGTCCGACCAGTCGGCCAGTGCGATCGGCACGAATTTTCCGCGACCGGTTTGCCGTCGTCCAGGTCCTTTGAGGCAACGCCTCTGCCGGTGAGAAAATTGATGTCGCAACCGCCCAGCGTCGTCTCGACCGAGCCGTCGGCTTTCTGCACATTCCAGTCCCAGTCGCGACTGTAGCCGGCGACAAGGAATTTACCGCCGCACCAGACGATGGCCAGCGTCGCATCCCATGATTTGTTGGCGCCGCAGCCGAAGCACGAGGTGACGACAAGCGATCCCTTGCCCTTGCTTTCGAGCCCGAGAATACGGTCCTGCGTCAGCGCCTTTTTAACAAAGTCAGGCTTGCGCGAAGGATCGAGCTTTCCTTCGCCGGCAGCCAGATAGATCGAGAGATCCGCCAGCCCGCTGTCGGGATCCGCCGCGATCGCGGCCCGATCCATCCTGCCGTCATTGTCCATGTCGAGCGTGACCTCGAAGGGCGGCTCGTCCTGCGCACGCGCCGTCATTGGAGCTGCCGCAAGCGCGACAATCCAGGGCAGGGCGGCAAGGTGAAATACTGCTTTCATGAGCCCGATGAGTCTAGCATTGGCCGGGCAGGACGCAAAATCGGCAAGCTGGGCAGGTTGGGCATGGGAGCCTCACGCAGGCAAACTGCGCTTGAACTCAGATCGCACCGAGCCGCGCGTGGATGTCCCGTGTCGCGTGATAGAGGTCGCGGTAGATCGCCTTGCGCGCCCGGTAAGCCGGCACCAGCGTCATATCCGGATCGACACGCCTGGCCGGCGCCGCCGCCATTGCCTTGGCGGCGTCTTCCGCCGAGGCGAACCAGCCGATCGCCGAAGCCGCCAGCATGGCCGCGCCAAGGGCCGCCGCCTCGTTGACCGGCGACACGAACAGCGGCCGCTCCAGCACGCTGGCCATGATCTTCATCAGCAGCGCCGAATTGGTGCCGCCGCCGGCGGCAATCATCTCTCCCGGCTTGCCGCCGCTTTCGGCCTCCATCGCCTCGCTGGCGATGGCCTGCTCCAAAGCGATGCCTTCCAGCGTGGCGCGGAAGAGATGCCTGGGCTCATGGTCGAGCGACAGGCCAACAACGGCGCCGCGCGCCGCGCCATCCCAATAGGGGCTCATGACGCCGGCCCAATAGGGCATGACCAAAAGACCGTCGCCGCCGGCCGTAACATCGACCGCACCCTTCTCCAGTTCTGCCGCGGAAGACGCGCCGGTGGTGCGCACGATCCAGTCGACCAGTTGCATGCCCGAGCGCAGCACGGTTTCCAGCATGAAGCCGGAGCCGGTCGGCGAGACCAGCGTGCGAAACGCGTCCGATGTGGTGACCGTGCCGGAATAGCAGCCGCTGACGACGCCGGAGCCGAGCGAGAGATAGCTCCTGCCGGCACCATAGACGCCCATGCCGAGACCCATGGCCTGGCCATCGCCGGCGCCGGCGACAATTGGCGTGCCCGCTTTGAGCCCAGTCAGCTGGGCAATGCTTTCGGCAAGGCCGCCGCAGATTTCGCCTGGGCCGATCAGCGCCGGCAACTGCCGTGGCTGCAGCCCTGCAGCCGCGACAAGCTCAGGGTGCCATTCGCCTGTCGCGACATCGAGCAAGCCGAGCGGGTCGGCACTTGCCGTGCTGGTAACCAGCCGTGCGGTCAGCCGGTGAACGAAGAAGCCATGAACATCGACCAGGGCGGCGGCGTTGGCCAGCACCTGCGGCTGGTGTTCGGCCAGCCAGGCGATGGCATAGAGCGCCGGCGTCGGATCCGGCGGCTTGCCGCTCCAGTCGCGGATCGTCTCGCGGCCAAGCTCGGCCGACAGCTTGGCGACTTGAGGCCGGGCGCGCTCGTCAAGCCACAGGATCGCCGGGATGAGCGGCGTGCCGGCCTGATCGATCAGGGTGAAGGTCTCGCGCTGATGGGCTATGGCAATTGCCGCCACGCGCGCGGCGCCGACCTTGTCGGCAACCTGCTTCAGCGCACTGATAAGGGCTGCCCACCAATGTTCGGCATCCTGCTCGAAATGGCCGGGCTTCGGATTGGCCAGCGGATAGGCCTCGCGCGCCTGGAACAGCTCCGCGCCGTCGCGGGTGAAGGCGATTGCCTTCACCGCCGTCGTCGAGGCATCGATCCCGATAACGACATCGTCCATCACAGGGAGATCCCGAAGGTTCAGGCGGCGTTGGTCACAAACTGTCCGTCCGACTGGTCGAGACGACGGCGGATCTGCGTTATCACCATCGAATCGTCGGGTACACAATTTTCATAGGTGAGGAAGTCGCCGGTCTTGACCGGCTTGACCACCTTGGCGCGTTCGGCAATCCCGAGCGGCAGCGCGCCCTTGGCGCGGGCGTCCTCCCAGGTCATGGCGAAGCCGCGATAGTCGTTCTCGCCGATCATGCCCAGCGACTGCCCGGCGCCGAGATCGCTTTTGGCTACCGCCACCGCTTCGGCGACCGGATGGTCGAGCGGCTCCATGTCGGCACGTTTGTAGACAACGGCGCGCGCCGCCGACAGTGGCACTTCAAGGCTTGTCAGGTGGTAGGGACGGTAGATCGTGAAATAGGGGCCCTTGCCGACCTTGAGGTCGACCATGCGCTCCAGCACGCGCGGATGCCTCGTTTCGATGATGCAGAACACGCCGGGCGCCACGCCCTTGCCGATGGAATAGTCGACCACGCCCTTGCGGTGCAGCACGCCGCCATCCTCGCGCGGGCAAAGCACGCTGGCCAGTTCCTCCAGCGTCGCCGTCGGGCCGTGCATGCCCGGCACGTCGGGCACCAGCCCGGTGGCGTTGGCGATAGCCACCATCTCGATCGCCGTCTTGGAACCGTCGACGAACTCGACCAGCATGCGCGCATTCATATTGCGCTCGGCCGCTTCCTTCTCGTAGTCGGCGGGCATGGCGTCGATCTTGAGCGGGTTGTTTTTGCCCTTGCCGGCGGCGATGATGTTGAAGCCGAGGCTCTTGGCGAAGCCGATGATCTCCAGCGTGCAGGCGGGTTCGTCGCCGGCCGCACCGGTGTAGACCACGCCGGCCTTGCGCGCTTCCTCCTTGAGGAAGCGGCCGATCGTAATGTCCGCCTCGACATTGAGCATGACGATGTGCTTGCCGTTCTTCATCACTTCGAGCGCAAACAGCGTGCCGATGTTGGGATTGCCTGTCGCGTCGATGATGACATCAATGCGGCCGGCCGCGGCCAGCGCATGCAGATCTTCGGTGACAGCGATCTTGCCGGCCTCGATGGCGCGGTCGATGGCAGAGGCGTTCGCAGCCTGGACGATGTCGGAGCGGTCATGGCCGGCGAGCAGTGCGGCATCGATCGCCGCTTGCGGGCGCACCTCGGAAATGGCACCGATCCGCATGCCCGGCATCAGCGCCACCTGGACGACGATGTCGGTGCCCATCTGCCCGGCGCCGGCGAGACCGATGGTGATAGGCCCTTGGGCTTCAGCGCGCTGCAGAAGTTCCGCTGCAAATTGCGGATGGGCCATATCGCTTCCTCCAGTCACGACGCGCCGCAGCGTCAAATCATCATTTTGAACATTCCTATTTCCATTTGAAAAATATTTCAACCCGCAAATCGGAGAATGGCTGCAGGACCAAATCTCCCACGGAGGATTCGTGGGGTGACAGCTTCATGCTGCGCTTGATCTCAGCCGATCTCTAGGAAAGGCTTGCCGAGCAGGTCGGGCACGACATCGATGCCGAGGCCGGGCCCGTCGGGAATGCCCATGTGGCTGCCGGTGACCGGTGGGGCGTTGGAGGCCGTGCGCACCGTCACCCACTCATGGAAGGCGATGGCGTGCAGCCGGCGTTCTTCCGGCGTCGACAGCGACAGATGCGCCATCGCCGCCGTGTCGATCTCGGCGCCGCCCGTATCCTCGACGGTGATCATGAAACCGAGATCGACGGCGACGTCGCGGATTTGCCTTGTCCTGGTTACGCCGCCAAGCCGCGAGATCTTCAGCGTCAGCCCGTCGGCGGCGCCCAGGCGATGGATTTCCAGCATCGCCTCGAGCGAGATGACGCTCTCGTCCAGCACCATCGGCTTGTCGAGCATGCGGCGCACCGACATGTTCTCCTCGATCGTCGTGCAGGGCTGCTCGAACGTGTAGTCGATGCCGCGCGTTGCATCGGCGAACTGCCGCGCCTGGTAGGGTGTCCAGCCGGCATTGGCGTCGCAGAAAATCACCGTGCCTTTCGGCACGGCCGAAGCGACTGCGCTCACCCGCTCGATGTCTTCATGCACATTGCCGCCGACCTTGACCTGCAGCCGGCGGCAGCCTTCCGCGATGATCTTTTTGGCCAGTGCCGCCATCTGGTCGAGCGTGCCGTGGGTGACGACGCGGTAGGTCTCCGCTGTGTCGCTCTCGCGGCCGCCAAGCATGGTCACGAGCGGCACGTCGGCGGCCCGGGCCGCCAGATCCCAGCAGGCCATGTCGAGCGCCGACTTGATGTAAGGATGGCCCTTGAACACCGTACCCATCAATCGGCCGATGCCGGCGAGGCCACGCGGGTCCTGGCCGATCAGGTGCGGCGCGATCTCGACCACGCCCGCGCGCGTTCCCGCCGGAAAGGCGGCCGAATAGAAATTGCCGAGCGGCGCCATCTCGCCCCAGCCGGTCACGCCGCTGTCGGAGGTGATGGCGACGATCACCGCATCGAAGCAGTCTGCAACCCGCCCCTTTGACATGCGGTAGGGCCCGTCCACGAAGGGCTGCACGACGCGATAGGCCTTAATGGTTTTGATCTGCACTTGTCTGTCCGTTGTCTCTAGGTGTTGAGGAGGGTCAGCCCTTCGATGTTCCGCTGATCGAGGCCACGCGCATAGGCAAGCAGCTCTTCGAAATCGAGGTCGATATGCTCGCGCGCATGGCGCTGGGCAGCGCGCATGTCGGCGCCCTTCAAGAGCCGCACATAGGTTTCGTGGAGATCTTCGGCCGGCACCGGCTCGTTGCGGGCCCGCTGGTGCAGGGCAAAGTACATCTGCAGCCGGCTGGTCAGCCGCTGCCAGGTTTCCAGCAGCACCGAATTGTCGGCCCATTCATAGATCAGCCCGTGCAATTGCAGTGCGGTCTCGATCTGGCGGGTGGTGTCGCGCGCGCGCGTTGCCTGCTTCACCGCTTCGTGGCGGCGGTCGAGTTCATCGAAGAAGCGCTGGTCGCGCAGCTTCCATGTCCGCTCGATGGCGAATTCATCGAGCACCTTGTTCAGCGAGTAGGCGTCGTCGATATCTTTGGCGGTGACATCGATGACGAAGGTGCCGGCATAGGGAATGCTGGTCAGGATGCCTTCCTGCACCAGCTCGCGCATAGCTTCGCGCAAAGGCGCGCGGCTGACCCGCATCTGCTCAGCGATCCTCAGCTCGCTCAGCTTTTGGCCGGGTTCCAGCTGGCCGGTCAGGATCGCCCGCCGCAACAGCGCAACGATCTCGGCTCGGCGTGTCGTATCCGCGATCGGATTGAAGTCCAGCTTGGCCATTCCGTCACTCCAGTGAGAGCCGGAAACAGACAAGCAGATTGTCGACAATCCTACAATATGTCTATTCCGGATTCTTGTGCCTTGCGGTTACTCCAAAAACGGCGTGCGGCGCTCCATAAAAAAACGGCGCCCTCGGCGTGGAAGCCGAAGGCGCCGCAGGACCGGGGCTGATGGGGGTTATCAGCTGGCCGGTTTCTCCTGGGGCAACGGCGAGATCGGCATTCCTGGTCCGATCTTCTGCAGATTGCCCGTGATCACCTGGTCGCCTTCGGCAACGCCGCTGAGGACCGCCACAAGGTCGCCGCTGGTCGCGCCAAGCGAGACGATGCGCTGGTCGACCGTGTTGCCCTTGCCGACGACATAGACATATTTGCCGAGCTGGCTCGAACCCAGCGCCACCTGCGGCACCATCAGCGCGTCGGGCAGCTGCTTGATGTGCAGCCGCACGCGGACATACTGGCCCGGCAGCAGCGAGAACTTCGCATTGCCAATGGTGGCGCGCGCCGTAATCGTGCCGGTCGAGTGGTCGACCGTGTTGTCGATGAAGGTGAGTTCGCCCTTCTGGCTGGCTTCGGTCTCGCCGGGCAGCAGCACCTCGACCTCGATCGGGCCGGCGGCGCGGGCCTGTTCGATTTCGGCCAGGTCCGTCTCGCTCGGATTGAAGGTGACGTAGATCGGGTCGAGCTGCACCAGCGTGTTCAGCACCGTGCCGGCGACGCTGACCAGCGTGCCGACCGAAGCCTGGTTGCGGCCGACGCGGCCGGCAAACGGAGCGTGGATTTCGGCGTAGCTCAAATTGAGCTCGGCCGTGCGCACCGCCGCCTGGTTGACGGCAAGCGACGCTTCGGCCTGGCGCAAGGTGCTCGTACGCTGGTCGAACCCATCCTTGGCCAGATAGCCGCTCTTGGCGAGTTCGGAGCCGCGGCCGAGATTGGAGCGCGCATAGTCGAGGCTCGCCTGGTCGCGCTGCACTTCGGCCTTGGCCTGGTCGAGAGCCGCCTTGAAGTCGTCAGGCGAGATCTTGTAGAGCAGATCACCCTGGCGCACATCCGCGCCGTCCTTAGCCGTCTGCTCCTGCAGATAGCCGGGCACGCGGGCCTGCAAGGTGACGCTGCGGATCGCCTCGATGCGGGCGGCGTAGTCAAGGTAGATCGGGATCGTCTTCTTGACCACGCTCGTCACCGGCACCGGCATGACGAATGCCGCAGGTGCTGCCGTCGCTGCCGCCGTGCCGGCATTGAGGCTGAGATTGCCCATGTCGAGGAAGTGGACGCTTGCCACCGAGATCGCTCCCAGGGCGACGGCCGTTCCCAAAGCTATTTTCCATTTACGCATTTTGGTCTCCAATTCTATTCGGCTGCTTCGGCCAGGCGCATCGGCGCTGGTTCGGCAGTCGGTTCATTATTGTCCTGGTCATGAGCAGCGTTCGGTTCGCTGCGCACGCGGCCTTCGCGCAGCTGTTCGATGACCGCGTAGAAGACTGGCACGAACACCAGCGACAGGATGGTCGCCGCGACCATGCCGCCAAACACGGTGGTGCCGATCGACTGCCGGCTTGCCGCACCCGCACCCGTCGCAAACATCAGCGGCAGCACGCCGAGGATGAAGGCGAAGGCCGTCATCAGGATCGGCCGCAGCCTCAGCCGCGCAGCTTCCATCGCCGCGTCGACAATGCTCAGTCCCTCCTCGCGCCGCCGCCTTGCAAACTCGACGATCAGGATCGCGTTCTTGGCGGCGAGGCCGATCAGCATGACGAAGCCGATCTGCGAGTAGACGTCGATCTGCATGCCGCGCAGGAACAGGGCTGCGAAGGCGCCGAACAGGGCCAGTGGCACCGCCAGCAGCACCATGAACGGCATCGCCCAGCTCTCATACTGCATCGCCAGGATCAGGAAGACGAAGACGATGGCGAGGCCGAAGACGACCGACGCGATCGATCCTGCCTTGAGCTCCTGGAAGGTGATGCCGGTCCATTCGAAACCGAAATCCCTGGGCAAAGCGGTGGCGGCGGCCCGTTCCATCGCGGCAACCGCCTGGCCCGACGAGAAGCCGGGGGCTGCGCCGCCATTGATCGTGGCCGAGGCGTTGTTGTTGTAGTGCGGCACGGTTTCCGGGCCGACGAACGGCACCAGTTTGCCCAGTGTGCTCAGCGGCACCATGCCGCCGGAGGCGTTGCGCACATAGAGCCGCGAAAGGTCGCCTGCGTCGGCACGTGCATCCTTGTCGGCCTGGATGGTCACCCGGAAGGTGCGGCCGAACAGGTTGAAGTCGTTGACGTAGAGCGAGCCGAGATAGATCTGCAGCGTGTTGAAGACGTCGGGCAGGTTGAGGCCGAGCAGTTTGGCCTTGCTGCGGTCGAGGTCGTAGTTGAACTGCGGCGTCGAGGTCGAGAACGGCGAGAACAGCTGCTGCGGGTTGATTTCCGGCTGCTTGCGCGCCTCGGCGATCACGGCTTGCGTCGCGTCGTTGAGGGCTGAACTGCCGCGCCCGGTGAGATCCTCGACGACGAATTCGAAGCCGCCCGTGGTGCCGATACCCGGGATCGAAGGCGGATCGAAGGACAGCGCGAAGGCTTCCGGAATCTGCATCAGCTTGCCGCGCACGTCGGCGACGAGCTTCGACGCGCTCTGGTCGGGGCCGCGCTCTTCCCACGGCTTCAGGATGGCGAACTCGACAGCCGAGTTCGACTGCGCCGCACTGGTCAGGAAGTTCAGGCCGCTGATCGAACCGACAATCTCGACTCCGGGCGTAGCTTGGAGGATGTCGCGCGCCTTCTGGGCCACCGCGTCGGTGCGCTCCAGCGAGGCGCCGTCAGGCAGCTGGATGACGACGAAGAAGTAACCCTGGTCCTCGACCGGAAGGAAGGTCGAGGGCAGCTTCTGCCAGACGAAGTAGGTGGCCACCAGGCCGGCCGCGAACAGACCGAGCATGATCCAGCGCAGCCGGATGAGGATACGCACGCCGTGCGCATAGGCATGCGACAGTCTGTCGAAGCCCGTGTTGAACCAGCGGAATGGGGCGAACTGCGTCTCGCCGCGATGGCGCAGGAAGGCGGCACTCAGCGCCGGGCTGAGCGTCAGCGAGTTGAAGGCGGATATGCCGACCGAAATCGCCACCGTCAGCGCGAACTGATTGTAGAGCTTGCCGGAGACGCCGGGAATGAAGGCGACGGGCACGAAGACGGCCATCAGCACTGCGGTGGTGGCGATGATCGGTCCGGTGACCTCGGCCATCGCGGCCTTGGTCGCCGCCAGCGGTTTGAGGCCCGCCTCCAATTGTCGCTCGACATTTTCGACCACCACGATGGCGTCGTCGACGACGAGGCCGATGGCCAGCACCATGCCGAGCAGGGAGAGCATGTTGAGCGAGAAGCCCATCATTTCCATGACCACCATCGTCGCCACCAGCGACACCGGAATGGCGATGGTCGGGATGATCGTCGTGCGCCAACTCTGCAGGAAGATGAACACCACGGCCACGACCAGCACCAGCGCTTCGCCAAGCGTGATCAGCACGTCGTGCATCGATGCCGACACGAAGCGCGTCGTGTCGTAGTGCATGGCGTAGCTGACGCCCTTGGGGAAACGGGCCGACAGTTCCTGCATCTTGTCCTTGACGTGCTGCTGCAGATCGAGCGCGTTGGAACCGGGCATCTGGTAAACGGCGAGCACCACCGTCGGGTCCTTGCCGAAGAAGGCCGACGACGAATATTGCAGCGCGCCGAGCTCGATGCGGGCGACGTCGCGCAGTCGCACCAGCGAGCCGGTGCCGGTGTTGGCGCGCACGACGATGTCGCCGAACTCCTTGGGGTCGCTCAGGCGGCCGACGGCGTTGACCTGCATCTCGAAGGCGGTGCCGGCGGGCGCCGGCGACTGGCCGATCTTGCCGGCCGCCACCTGGACGTTCTGTTCCGAGATGGCATTCTGGACGTCGACAGCGGTGATGCCAAGATTGGCGAGCTTGTCCGGGTCGAGCCAGACGCGCATCGAATAGCGACGCTCGCCGAAAATCTGCACATCGCCGACGCCGGGCAGTCGCTTCAGCGGATCGACGACCTGCAGATAGGCGAGGTTGCTCAGCGCCACCGGATCGACCGAACTGTCGGGCGAGGTCAGGTTGACGATGAGGACGAAATTCGGGTTCTGCTTCTTGATCGTCACGCCACCCTGGTTGACGATCGCCGGCAGCGACGAGGCGGCTTGCGAAACGCGGTTCTGGACGTCGACGGCCGCGGTGCTCAAGGAATAGCCGACATCGAAGGTGATGGTGATGGTCGAGGAGCCGTCATTGGAGCTCGACGACGACATGTAAGTCATGCCTTCGACGCCGTTGATCTGCTGTTCCAGCGGCGTCGTCACCGTATCGGCGACCACTTGCGCGCTGGCGCCCGGATAATGCGCGCTGACCACGACCTGCGGCGGCGTGATGTCGGGAAACTGCGAAACCGGCAAAAGGAAATAACAAATCGTCCCGGCGAGCACCATGATGATGGCGATGGCCGAGGCGAAGATCGGACGATGGATGAAATAATTTACCACGACACGCAAACCTCTTTAGAAGAACCGGCCTCTTTAAAAGAATGGGCAGACCGGGACAGCCGCCTGCCGCGCACCGAACCCGGGTCCTGCAAAAAATACGAAGACGGCGCCGCGCCGCTGAGGCCCTGCTCATCGGCAACGGTCCTCAGCATCGCTTCGAAGGCGCGCGGGTTGACGCGGTCCGCTTTCATCACCAGCCGGATCATCGGATCCCGGATGGCTTCATCGATGGTCAAATCCTTGCGCTGCGACATTGGAGCGTCTCCATTCCAGCGGCCCGCATCGGATGATCGCGAACCGGTTTTCATCTCTTCACCGGCCGGAGCCGCATGACCTGCAATTTTCACCCTTTGTGATCTGGCAGGACCAGTTCACGGCCTTGTTATTGACGGAAGGCCACATAGGTGTTACCAGTAAGTAACATTCGGATAGTTACAGACCGGTAACACCCTAGTCAAGAGGTGAACCGAATTTTTAGGGAGACAAGGAGACTGCGATGGCAGACGGCATTACCGATCGTGTGCGCCCCCGGGATCGAATCCTGGAGACGGCGCAGGACATGTTTCACAAGCATGGCATCAAGGGCGTCGGTGTCGACGCCATCACGGAAGCCGCCGGCACCAACAAGATGACGCTCTACCGTCATTTTGAGTCCAAGGACGAACTGATCGTCCAGTGCCTGCGCGCGTCGGCGGCTAAAGGCGCCGCGATGTGGGACCAATTCGAGGCTGAGCATCCCGGCGACAAGCTCGCCCAGTTGCATGCCTGGATTCGCATGGCCGCTGCTTGCCTGGCGGCTGACGGTCGCGGCTGCGACATGGCCAATGCCGCCGCCGAATTGACCGAGCCGGACCATCCCGCCAGGAGCGTGATCAAGGAGCTCAAGAGCGCTCAGCGCGATCGCCTCGTTGCGCTGTGCCGGGATGCGGGCATCGGTCAGGCCGAGCTTCTGGCCGATACGCTGTCGCTGCTGTTCGAAGGGGCGCGCGTCAGCGTGCAGACCATGGGCTGCCAAGGCCCCAGCACGCAGTTCGTGCGCATGGCTGAAGGCCTGATCAGCTCTTTCAGGGCGCGCTGAATTCCAGCTTTCGGAGTTGAGGAGTCCCCATCATCCGGCGGGGCTTTTGGCTATTCTCCGAACTTGCCCGTCAACTCTAATTTAGATTCATTTGAGAATGAAAAAAGCCCGCTGCCGGGAGGAGGTGGCAGCGGGCCGATTTCGAACGAGATGCGGGAGGAGGTGCACCGCGCTCAGCGTCGGCATCGCATCTGGGAGGAGTAGATGGCCGACACCCAGATGAGTACGAGTTGCCCAATGATTCGGCAACAATGAAAGTTGCATGGCTGCTGTGCAGATTTGCGGCATCTACCCCGACTTGTCGTACAAATCGGACAAACCGCCACGGCGCGACTTCACTGCACCGGCACGTTTTCCTTGAAGATCAGCCGTGGCTCGATGAACTTCTTCGTCAGGTATGGCGCGGCGGATGCGATCGAGCCAAGCAGGCGGATCACAGATTGCTCCGCGATCAGCCGCGCATTCTGGTCGATGACGACATCGGCGAGGTCGTCGACGAGATAGCCGCGCGTTTCCTTGGTCAGGTCGTGGCAGATGAAGACCGGCTTCTTCTTTGGCTTGGCCTCGAGCAGCGCTCTCGCCACACCTGAGCGCCCGGCGCCGACGCAATAGATGCCGAGCAGTTCCGGCTCGTTGTGCAGCGCCTGCATCGTTGCGGTGTAGCTGCCCTCCGGTTCGTCATTGATCTCGACCGCACTCGAGACCGTGAGATTGGGGAATTCCTCTGTCAGCACCGACCGAAAGCCCATCTCGCGCTCCTCGTGCCCGCGATAGGAACGCGAGCCGACGACCATCGCCAGATGACCCTGGCGGCCATTGAGGAAGCGCCCCATCAACAGCGCCGCCGTGCGTCCGGCAACCCGGTTGTCGATGCCGACATAGGCCGAACGCGGGGCGGCTGGAACGTCGGAGACCAGCGTGACAAGGCGGATGCCTGCCTCGACCACATCGCGCAATATGTTGCGCGTTCGCGGATGATCGACGGCAATGACGCCGACGCCATTGGCCTTCAGCGACAGATTTTCAACCGCCGCCTGCAGCGCTGCCGGCGAGATGCCGCCGAGATTGTGGATCCGGCACGAGGCGACCAGCGGCAGGCGCCCCGCATAGTCCTCGATGTGCCCGGCGAGGTCGATCATGAAACCGTTGGCGCCGATCGGCAGGAAGAATTCAAGATGCGCCGGGCGCGACGGCAGCGTCACCTGATCGACCACCGGCAAATAGCCGAGCTGCTTGGCCGCCTCCATCACCCGTTGGCGGTTGGCGGCGCTCGCGCCGGCCCGGTTGTTCAGAACCCGGTCGACGGTCGCGGTCGACAGGCCGCAGCTCCTGGCTATGTCGGCAACGGTGGCTTTCATGGCTGTAGTCATAGAGCATGATCCCGAAAAGTGGGAACCGGTTTTCTCGGACAAACGGGAACCGTTTCGTCAAAAGGTCATGCTCTACAACGAGTTAGAGCGGATGCGTTTCCGTGCCAGACGGCGCGAAGACGGTTCAGCCGTGCGATGGCCCGCCTTCGATGATGGCGTCGCGGATCTCCTTGTCCGACATCCCGGTGATGATGCGTTCGACCTCGGCCACGCTGGTCTTCTTCGGGTCGATGTCGTCGGCCACCACCTTGCCCCGGCGCATGACGACGATGCGGTCAACCACCTGGAAGACATGGTGGATGTTGTGGGCGATGAAGATGCAGGAATGCCCGGAATCGCGCGCGTTGCGCACGAAGCTCAGCACGCCTTGCGTCTCGGCGACGCCGAGATTGTTGGTCGGCTCGTCGAGGATGATCAGGTCGCTGTCGAAGTGCATGGCGCGCGCGATGGCGACGGCCTGCCGCTCGCCGCCGGACAGGGAGCCGATCGGCGTCGTCGGCGGGATGTTCTTGGAGATGCCGACCTGTTTCAACAGGTCGCGGGCGACATTGTTCATCGCCTCCTGGTCCATGCGGTTCAAAAAACGCGGCGGTTTGATCGGCTCGCGGCCGAGGAACAGGTTGCGTGCGATCGACAGCTGCGTCACCAGTGCCGAATCCTGGTAGATCGTCTCGATGCCGTGCGCGATGGCGTCGCTGGTGCTGCGCAGATTGACCTTCTTGCCACGGATGAAAATGTCGCCGCTGGTCAGCGGCACCGCCCCCGACAACACCTTGATCAGCGTCGATTTGCCGGCGCCATTGTCGCCGAGCAGGCCGACGATCTCCCTTTCGTTGACATGAAAATTGGCGTCTTCGAGCGCCTGCACGCGCCCGTAGGACTTTTTGATGTTGGACATGCGGATGAGCGGTTCAGCCATGGTTCTAGGTCCCTGCCTGATGCCGGCGTTCCAGCCATGAGTGCAGCGCCATCATGCCGAGGATGATGGCGCCGATGAAGATGTTGTAGGCCAGCCCGGGCACGCCGATCAGCACGATGCCGTTGCGCATGACGCGCAGGATGAGGATGCCGAGCACGGTGCCGATGATGGTGCCGCGCCCACCGGTCAGCGCCGTGCCGCCGATCACCACCATGGCGATGACTTCGAGCTCGTAGCCGGTGCCGCTGTTGGGGTTGGCGGCCGACGTGCGCAGCGACGAGATGACGCCGGCAAGCGAAGCCATCACCGACGACAGCACGAACAGGCCGATCTTGACGCCGCTGACGTTGACGCCGCGCGCCCTTGCGGCGCCTGGATTGCCGCCGGCTGCCTGGATCCAGTTGCCGGTCCGGCTTTGCGTCAGCACGTAGCCCAGCGCGATGGCCGCCGCGATGAACCAGAAGAGCGACATGTAGATGCGGAACGGGCCGATGAAGAAATCACCGACCAGCGCTTCGGCCAGCCAGCTGCCCTCGGCGCTCCACGTCCGCTGCGGAAAGCCGTCGGTGACGAACAGCGCGGTGCCGCGCACCACCAGCAGCATGCCGAGCGTCACCAGGAAGGATGGGATTTTCAGCTGCGTGACGAACCAGCCATTGACCAGGCCGATGAAGGCCGCGATCAGCAGCGCGGCGAGGAAGCCGACCTCCAGCGAGGTCAGGCCGCTGTTGAACAGCGTCCACATCAGCACCGGCGAAAAGCCGAACAGCGAGCCGACCGACAGATCGAATTCACCCGACGTCATCAACAGCGTCATCGCCAGCGCGATCAGCCCGAGCTCGACGGTGAAGGCCAGCGTGTTGGAGATGTTCTGCGGCGACAGGAAATCGTGGTTGATGCTCCAGAACACCGCGATTTCGACGATGAGCAGAACGAAGGGCCCGAATTCCGGCCTCGCGATCAGGCGTTGGATGAGCGAACGGTTTTCCACTGATAACCTGCGACAGGAAGGGGAAGGCTGAGCCCAGCGCGCAACGCGAAGGGCTCGGCGAAAAGACAGTCGCGACCGAGACTGCGGCCGCGACTGTTGAAGGTCTGGGTTATTTGCCGGACAGGATGTCGTCGTAGACCTGCGCGGTGTCCTTTTCATAGAGCGCGCCGGTGATGACGTTGAAGCCCGGAGGAATGCCTGACGCCGCCATGTTGGCCAGCGACAGCGCGACGTAGCTGGTCGCCTGCGGGTCCTGCCACTGGCCGGCATTGACGTAGCCGGTCAGCACTTCCTGGGTGGTGTCGAGCGAGTTGCCCCAGCCGACGACCGGGATTTCGCCCGGCTTGATGCCGGCCTGGTCGAACACCCGCTTGATCGAGCCGGTGACCAGATCGCCGAGGCCGATGATTGCCTTGACCTTGGCCTTGTTGGCGGTGAGATAGTCGACCATGCGGTTGATGGCTTCGGCCTGGTCGAGGGTCGCTTCGGTGATCTCATAGGTGATCCCCAGCGGTTCGAAGACGCTCTTGATGCCTTCCTCTTCCTGGACGCCGTAGGTGGCGCCGGGGATTTCGACCGGCATCCAGACGAAGTCGCCCTTCTTCACCAGGCCCTTGTCGACCAGATATTGCGCCCAGTGCTTGCCGAAGGTGACGTTGTCGCCGCCGACATAGGCGTCGAAGCTTGCCTTGGGATCGGGCGTGTTGAAGTTGATGATCGGGATCTTGGCCGTGTTGGCTTCCTTGGCGATTTCGATCAGGCTGCCCGGATCGGGGCTGGTGGTGACGATGCCGTCGGCCTTGGCCGAGATCGCGGCGCGCACGGCCTCCTGCTGCGAGGCAACGTCGCCATTGTGGAACGAGGTGTTGACGGTGTTGCCGGTGTCCTTCGCCCATTGCTTGGCGCCGGCCAGGAAGTAGGTCCAGACCGGGTCGGCCGGGCCGCCATGCGAAATCCAGTAGAACGTCTTGGCCTGTGCCGCCGCCGGAACGGCCAGCGCCACAATCAAGCCAAGCACGAGTAATCGTAGCCTCGTCAGCATTTGCTTTCCTCCCATGTTGAAAAACGACCTCCACGTCCGACGATGATCCGGGCCGTGCCCTTGATCCTCTCCTCCTGCCAGCGCCGACCCGGATGCGCAGAGCATCTTCTTTTGCGGCCGATGGCAAGCCTCTATCCGCCCAATGGATGGTGGCGCGATGCAACGCGCCATCATCGATCCCATCAGATCGCATCAGTTAGAGGGCAATTCCAGGAAAAGTGTGAAACGGTTTTCCGTCCGGAATTGCGTCAACCAAGAGATAGAGATATTTCCCGGCAAGCAGGCGGGGCTTAAACTCAGGCGCGCGGATTTTCCTGGAAGCGCTCGGCCTGGCGGATGCGCAGCACCTTGTCCAGCCGGTCGAGCGCGAGCGCCAGCACCATCACCGCGCCGATCACGAAGGGGCTCCATGCGGCGTCGATGCCGAACAGGGTCACGCCGCTCAAGATGACCTGGACGATCAGCATGCCGATCACCGCACCGAAGACGGTGCCGCGCCCGCCGGAAAGCGAGGTGCCGCCGATGATCGCCGCGGCAATCGCCATCAGCACGAAACCGCGGCCTTGGTCGACGTCGGTAACGGGAGAGCCAAGCCACAGCGCGCCCGCCAGCCCCGAGACGATGCCCATCAGCACCAGCGTCTGCAGCCGCACAGCACCTGTCGGGATGCCGGCATAGAGCGCCGCCTGCGGATTGCTGCCGACGGCCTGGATCCGGTAGCCGAAGCGGCTGCGGTGAAGCACGAGGTGCATCACCACCGCCATTGCGACGAAGACAAAGACAGCCGTCGGCACAAGGCCGAACAGCTTGCCGTGAACGATCTCAAAGAAGTCGCCGCCTGGGCTGGCCGGAGCTGTCGCTTGCATCTTGACGGCCACCGCCGCCAGGCCCCGGAACATTGCAAAGGTGCCCAGCGTAACGACGATGGCCGGCAGTCGCAGCGCCACCACCAGCAGGCCGTTGACGAGGCCGAGCCCGGCGCCGAGCAGCACGCCGGCAAGGGCGGCAAGCCACGGGTCGATGCCGGCGGCCAGAAGGAATGCGGTGAGAAGGGCCGCGAGATGGAATATCCAGCCGACGGAAAGGTCGATCTCGCGGAGTGCGAGCACGAACACCATGCCGATCGCCAGCATGCCGGGATACGCAGCGGTTTCCAGCAACGACAGCACATTGGCCTCATCGAGGAAATCCGGCCGGGCAAAGCCTGTAATCGCCACCAGGACAACGAGCCCGATGAGCGGCCTGAGTTCGACGGGCAGGCGAAGGCTGCGCTTCGGGTGGGCAGCCGAACCGGCAAGCTGTAGCATGGGATCCAATCGTGTCATGCCATGGCTCCCACGAGTTTCTTTTTCGGCCGCTCCGCCTCCGGCATCTCGCCGGTGGTGGTCAGTTGCAGCACTGTCCTTCGCTTCATCTCGGCGCCGGACAGCTCGCCGGCGACCCGGCCGCGGTGGAAGACAAGGACGCGGTTGCTGAGGTTGGTCAGTTCGGACGGCTCGACCGAACGCAGCAAAACGATACAGCCATTGGCTGCCATCTGCCGGATCAGCGCATAGATCTTGCGCTTGGCAGCCGCCTCGATACCGCCAGCCGGATTGTCGAGGAGCAGCACTTGCGGCGCCGTCTCCAGCCATTTGGCGATTACGATCTTCTGCTGATCGCCGGCCAGCAGCGAATTCACCGGCGCGTCCGGCAGGCCCTTGATGCGCAGCGCATCGATCTGCCTTGCGGCGGCGGCGATCGCGGCCTTGGGCGAGTAGCGGCGAGACCCCCAGTTGCGGGCGCCGGTAGCGATGTTGCCTATGTTGAAGGCCAGCGACCGGTCGGGCATCAGGCCGTTGCACAGGCGGTTGGCCGGCACCAGGCCGATGCCGCGCCGCGCCGCTTCGGTCGGATTTCCAGGCAAGCCGTAGCCGTCGGGGAGCCGCACCCTGCCGCTTTGCGCCTCGCGCAGGCCAAACAGCATCTCGAACAGGTCTTCAACGCCCGACCCCTCAAGCCCGGCCAAGCCGAGGATCTCGCCGGAGCGGGCGGTGAAGCTGACGCCGGAAATCCGGCCGCCGCTCAGACCCTCCACCGTGATCCGCGGCCTTATCGTGCTGGCATTGGCCGGCAGTGCAGGCGGGAACAGGCTGCCGCGCTGCTGGCCGATCATGGCGTCGATCACATCGGCTTCGCTCAACGCCGAGCGCTCACTTGTCAGCACGTCACGGCCGTTGCGCATCACGGTGACCTGGTCTGCGATCGCAAACACGTCCTCCAGCCGGTGCGAGACATAGAGCACGCTCGTGCCCTTGGCCTTGAGGTCACTTAGTACGGTGAACAGGTGCTCGGTCTGGCGCCGGTCGAGCGCAGAATTCGGTTCATCGAGGATCAGCAGCCTCGGGCCTTCCAGAATTGCGCGGCCGAGTTCGACATAATGCCGTTCGCCCATGCCGAGTTGTCCCACAGGAGCGTGGACATCGACGTCGAGCTTGAGTTGCCGAAGCAAGGTGCGGCTGCGTGCCTCCATTTCGCGCCTGGAGACGAAGCCATTGCGCAACGGCTCGCGATTGACGAACAGATTGGCCAGCACCGAGCGGTCGGCAAACAGGCCGAGCCCCTGGTGGACGACGCCGAAGCTGTGCTTGCGTGCAGCGATCGGGCTGTCGACGGTGACGATCTGGTCGCCGACGCGGATGGTGCCGCTGTTGGGCCGGAGCACGCCGGCAAGCACCTTCACCAGCGTCGACTTTCCGGCGCCGCTTTCACCGACGACAGCATGGATGGTCCCCTGTCCGACAGACAGGTTCATATCCCTGAGCGCGACAACGCCGCCATAACGCATGGCGAGATTGCGCACCGATATCATCGGCAAACCGAGCATGCGATTCGGCCCCCACAGACCGCGCCCCGATCCTGGAGCGAATTTCCGATACAGTCACCCGGATTCCGCTAACAAACGGCTTACAGGGACCGGATACGAACGTTTATCGGCTATCCGTTCGTCCCGCTGCTCCGAAATCAGATCAGGTCGGCCTTGGCGAGGTCCCGCATGAGATGGCTGGCGCCGTAGGTCCAGTGCGGGCAATCGGGCGACAGAAGCACGCGGTTCACCAGCGCGCCGAATTTCTCCGACGAGATGGTGACGATGTCGCCGATCTTGTGGGTGAATCCCTTGCCCTTCTCGCCGCGATCCTTCGACGGCACGAACATGGTGCCGAGATAAAGCGCCAAGCCGTCGGGATACTGGTGGTGCGGCCCCATGGCGGCCGCGACCAGCTCTTCGGGCGAACGGCTGATCTCGGCCATCGAGCTCGCGCCCTCCAGCGAAAACCCGTCCTCGCCCTCGACCTTCAGCCGCACAGTGGCGCGCTTGACATCGTCGATGGAAAAGCTTGCGTCGAACAACCGGATGAAAGGCCCAAGCGAGGCCGAGGCATTGTTGTCCTTGGCCTTGCCGAGCAGCAGCGCCGAGCGTCCCTCGACGTCGCGCAGATTGACGTCGTTGCCGATGGTCGCGCCGACGATCTTGCCGGTGCTGGCGGCGATCATGGCGATCTCCGGCTCGGGGTTGTTCCAGGTGGAGACAGGATGCAGCCCGACATCGGCGCCGAAGCCGACGGACGCCATCGGCTGGCATTTGGTGAAGATCTCGGCGTCGGGGCCGATGCCGACTTCCAGATATTGCGACCAGGCGCCGCGCTGGATGAGCTTGGCCTTGATCTCAATCGCTTCGGGTGAGCCGGGCTTCAGCTTCGACAGATCGTGGCCGATCAGCCCGGCAATGTCGGCGCGGATGGCGTCGGCCTTTTCCGCCGAGCCGCGCGCCTGCTCCTCGATGACGCGTTCGAGCAGGCTGACCACGAAGGTCACGCCCGACGCCTTCACCGCCTGCAGGTCGACAGGCGAGAGCAGATAGGGTTTTGCCGGATCGCGGGTGGCCTGAAAACTGTTGGCGGCGATCGCGTCGAGCGAGCCGATCGGTTCGCCCTTGGCAGAGCGCACGTGTCCGGCCGGATCGGCCATCTCGCAGATGTCGCGCACTGTGGGTGCGGTGGTCGAGGTGACGTCGAAAACGATCCCGTCGCGCACGGTGACCACCAGAGGATGCGAGGCATCGCTTGCCCTGGCTCGGCCGATGAAGAGCCCGTCGGCGGGAAGCTGCGTTGGGTTCGTCATGGCTTACGGTCCTTTGATGATCGAGATGGCAGCTGGGCCGCGGCACTTTCACCGGATTCACGCCAAAGGTCTATCCCGTGGCGCAGGCAATTGTCGGTTCTGACATGAGGCCCGCTCTTTCAAAAAAATGAAACTAGCACTAGAATTTTCATTTTCCGCATACTCCAGGTGAAGCCTTGCCCACACCGTTTTCCGTTCCGATCTGGCAGAAGCCGCAGACCGCATCCGCCTTCCAGTTGCTCGTCACTGCGCCGGTCGACGTTGCCATCGTCGGCGGCGGCTTCATGGGCCTGTCGACCGCCTTGCACGCAGCCCGGCTCGGTCTCGGTGTACAGGTGCTGGAGGCCGGCGGGATCGGCCAGGGCGCCTCGGGCCTCAATGGCGGCCAGGTCATTCCCGGCCTGAAATATGATCCCGAATGGCTGCTCGAGCATTTCGGCCCCGAGCGTGGCCGGGCGCTGGTCGATTTCGCCGCCTCGGCGGCGGATACGGTGTTCGATCTCATCCGCGACGAAAAGCTGGCGGTGCAGTTCACGCGCAAGGGCTGGATCCAGGCCGCGCATACCGAAACCGCATTGAAAGCGGCGGCGAACAGGGATCTTCAATGGCGGGCGCGTGGCGCCGATGTCCGGCTTCTGAATGAAAGCGAGATCGCCGATATGACCGGCGCGCAAGGCTATCTCGGCGGCTGGCTCGACCGCCGCGCCGGCATCATCGATCCGCTCGCCTATACAGTGGAACTGGCGCGCATCGCTGCCGCCGCCGGCGCCAGCATTGCCGAGCGGCAGAAGGTGGTGAAACTCCGCAAGGAGGCCGGCCTTTGGCGTGTTTCAACCGAAAACGGCGCCGAGGTGCGGGCGAAAGCGGTTGTCCTGGCGACGAACGCCTATACCGATGGACTGCTTCCGGGCCTCGCCGAAACGATCGTGCCGCTGCATTCCTTCCAGGTCGCCACCGCGCCGCTGTCATCCAACCTTGCGGCAACGATCCTGCCGGAAGGGCAGGCGGTGTCCGACTCCAGGCGCATTCTCGTCTACTACCGCAAAACAGCCGACGGCCATCTGGTGCTTGGCGGCCGCGGCCGCATGGCGCGGCCGAGGAGCGAGGCCGACTGGGCGCATCTGCAGCACGCGCTGGTGCGGCTTTATCCGGCGCTCTCCGATGTCGTCATCGAGAAGCGCTGGTTCGGCCGCGTGGCGATGACACCGGATCACCTGCCGCACATCCATGAGCCGGAAAAGGGCCTGCTCGCCGTGGTTGGTTGCCAGGGCAGGGGCGTCGGCCTGATGACCGCGCTGGGAAAACGCATGGCGGGCTACCTCGCGGGCGGCGATGTCAATCAATTGCCGTTCCCGCTGTCGCCGGTCCGGCCGATCCCGTTCCACGCCTTCCGCCAGGTCGGCGTCGCCGCGACCATCGCCTGGTACCGGATGCTCGACGCCTTCGAGCGCTGATTGGGTGCCGGTCGCCTAGGCCTCGTGGATTCAGCTTGACAGTTTCACAAATATGAAAAAAGCTAAGCCGATTTCATATTTCCGTTGAGCAGTCCGATGTCGAGCATCGTTGCAACAGAAGCGCCGGCAGGGTCGTCCCGAGGCTTCCGCTTCGCCATGTTGCTGCCGGGCGGGCTGGTCACCTTCTTCCTGATCCTGTTTGCGCTCGGCCTCGTGCTGTTCCTCGCCTTGCGCGGCAATGACGGTTCGCTGCTCGGCGCCGGCTTTACGGCAGGCAACTTCATCACCGTGGTCTCCGATCCGCTCTACTGGACGGTGACGCTGCGCTCGCTGGTGATCGCCGGCCTGGTGACGCTGGCGACCGTCGTCACCGCCTATCCCGTCGCCTACTATCTCGCCTTCTATGCCGGCCGCCGCCGCAGCCTGCTTTTGTTTCTGGTGACCCTGCCGTTCTGGACCAGCTATCTCCTGCGCGTCTTCGCCTGGAAGATCGTGCTCGCCTACAACGGCGTCTTGAACTCGGCGCTGATCGAAAGCGGCATCTGGTCGGAGCCGACGCTGGCCTTCCTCAACACGCCGGCGGCGGTGGTCGTCACGCTGGCGCATGCCTATGCGCCCTTCGCCATCCTGCCGATCTATGTGGCGCTGGACACCATCCCGAAATCACTGCTCGAAGCCGCCTCCGATCTCGGCGCCAGACCGTTCACGGCGTTTCGCCGCGTCGTCTTGCCCAATTCGATGCCGGGCGTTCTGGCGGCCGCCCTCGTCGTCTTTGTGCCGACGGTCGGCGACTATGTCACCCCGGCCATGGTCGGCGGTCCCGCCAGCACCATGATCGGCACATTGATCCAGTCGCAGTTCGGCAAGGCCAATGACTGGCCGTTCGGGGCGGCACTTTCAGTCTGCGTGATGCTGGTCATCCTCTGCGTGGTGCTGGTCGCACGCGGCGCCGACCGCAAATTCGGCAGCCGCACATGAGCGCGGCGCGGAGAGATGATGGCCGCGGCTGGCTCGGCGTCTATGTGCTTGCCTATCTCGTCTTCCTCTATCTGCCGGTGCTGTTGATCCCGCTGTTTTCCTTCAACAACTCCATCCAGGCCGCGTTTCCGCTGCAGGGCTTCACGCTCGAATGGTATGCCACGCTCTATGGCAATCCGGCGCTGTCCGGCGCGCTTTTGAACAGTCTCGTCATTGGCGTCGTGGCCGCCGCCGGCGCCACGCTCTGCGGCATCACCGTCTCCTATATGGACCTCTACGGTCGTTCGCCGCTCGCCGCCACCATCAGCGCCATCTCCAGGCTGCCGATCCTGATCCCCGGCGTCATCGTCGGCATATCGTTGCTGATCCTCGTCAATCTCATCGGCCTCGGCCCGTCGCGCATCGCCATCGTTCTCGGCCACATACTGGTGGCGCTGCCGACCACCGTGGTGATCATGCGCAGCCGGTTTGCCGCAATTCCGAAAACCGTTCGCGAGGCCGCACTCGATCTCGGCGCTTCCGACTGGACGACCTTCCGGCGGGTGATGTTGCCGCTCTCGCTGCCGGCCATCGTCTCGGCCTTCATGCTGGCCTTTCTGATTTCCTTCGACGAGTTCATCGTCGTCTTCTTCCTCGCCGGCACCGAGCCGACGCTGCCGCTCTACATCTGGAGCCAACTGCGTTTTCCTCGCTCGCTGCCGACCGTGATGGCGCTGGGGACAGCTATCCTTGCTGTGTCCGTCATCATCGCCGGCATCGCCGAAATCCTGCGCCATCGCGGGCTGAGCACAGCCCGTCGGACGGCGCCCACCAGTCCAGCCTGAACCATAACAAAAGAGGAGAACCGAAATGGCATTCGACCCGAAATCAATTACTGGGCTGAAATCGATCACTGGCCCGAAATCGATCACTGCAAAGACAGCCCGCACCGGGCTTGCCGCGCTTGCAATCGTCCTGTCGTCGACTGTCGCCTTCGCCGCCGACAAGCTGCAATATTTCACTTGGTCCGGCTATGAACTGCCAGACTTCAACAAAAGCTTCCTGACGGCCCATCCCGATGGCGTCGAGGCCTCGATCTTCGGCGACGACGACGATGCCTTCACCAAGGTCAAGGCCGGCTTCCGCCCCGATATCGCCCATCCCTGCTACGACAAGGTGGCGCGCTGGAACAAGGAAGGCCTGCTGCAGCCGATCGATACCAAGCGCATCAAGAACTGGGATTCGATCTTCCCGGTGTTCAAGAACCTGCCCGACATCCAGGCCGGCGACGGCAAGGTCTGGATGGTGCCGTGGGATTGGGGCAACACCTCGATCCTCTACCGCACCGATCTGGTGAAGAACCCGGAAGCGAGCTGGAACCTTCTGTGGGACAAGCAATATGCCGGCCGCATGGCGACCATCGATGCCGTGCATGACACGCCGATCGTTGCAGCACTTCTGGCCGGCGTAAACCCCTTCGATATGACGCCGGAGCAGATGGACAAGGTGGCGGAAAAATTGCGCGAGCAGCGTCCGCTGCTCTCCAACTACACCACCGACATGACCTCGGTCGAACAGGCGCTGGCCAGCGGCCAACTGGTCGCCGCCATGACCTGGAACGCGTCGGCAACCTCGCTGAAGAAGCAGGGCGTGCCGGTCGAGTTCATGAAGCCGAAGGAGGGCATGCTGACCTGGGCCTGCGGCTTCGTCATGCTCAAGGACGCCAAAAACGTCGACCTCGCCTATGACTTCATCAACAGCCGGCTCGACGCCGACTCGGGTAAGTACCTGATCCAGGCCTACGGCTATGGGAGCTCGCTGAGCACCGCCTTCGCCGGCGTGGCGAAGGACGAACTGGACAAGCTGCAATTGCCGGCGGACCCGGAGGTGATGCTGAAGACCACCATCTTCACCGGCCCGATGAAGCAGAACGACGATGTGGCGAAGATGTTCGAGAAAGTGAAGGCGGGCGGCTGAGGGATCCATCGCCGACGGTTGCGCTGCCCCTCACCTGCCTGCCGGCATCCTCTCCCCGTATAGTGACGGGGAGAGGGCGCTGTCACCAGCGATTTCGCCAATCGCAAAACGTTGCAGAAAATGGCGCCGAGTTTGCGACCAGCCGCTTTCTCCCCGTCACTATACGGGGAGAAATGTCCGGCAGGACAATGAGGGGCAGCGCCGACGGCAGGTAATTGTGACTAATCTCCTGAAGCCCGCGGGTCTTGCCGCCGCGCCAAAGACTGCAACAAGGACCAACTGATGGACATGCTTGAAGCGAAACCAAAGGCCGACGCCGACATTCGCGTCGGCCGGCGCGTGCGGGCGCTGCGGCTGGAGCGCAATTTGTCGTTGGCCGAGCTGGCAGCAAAAGCCGGCGTCTCCATCGGTGCGCTGAGCCAGATCGAGCGCGGCCTGTCTTCGCTGCGCGTCAAGGTGATCTGGCCGCTTGCGGCCGCGCTCGACATCGAGCCTTCGGCGCTGATCACCGACGGCAACGAAGCCGCCAACGATCTCTATTGCGTGCGCGCCGACAAAAGGCGGCAGCTCCCGGTCAAGTCGGAAGGCATCGCCAAGGCGCTGCTGTCGCCGCCGGGCGCGGCGCTGACCGGCCTCTTGGTGACCGTGGAAGCCGATGGCGGCACGGCGGAAGCCTATGCGCATATCGGTCACGAGTTCGGCTATGTCCTGTCGGGCGAGGTCGAACTGGTGGTGGACTCGACAAAATACGTGCTGAAGAGCGGCGACTCCTTTGCCTTCAAGAGCACGCTTCTGCACGCCTTCCGCAATCCCGGCACCGAGCCTTGCCAGATCCTCTGGGTCAACACCACCAAGCCGTCCGAGGTTCGCGATGGCGCCTGATGCGCTGGTACGCCTGGACACGGTCTCGAAGGTTTTCCCCGGCGGCATTGTCGGGCTCGACGCCGTCGATCTCGACATTATCAGCGGCGAGTTCATCACCCTGCTCGGGCCCTCGGGCTGCGGCAAGACCACCAGCCTGCGCGTCATTGCCGGTTTCGAGAGCCCGTCGAGCGGCAAGGTGCTGCTCGATGGTCGCGACATCACCGCGCTCAGGCCGTTCGACCGTCCCGTCAACACCGTGTTCCAGGATTATGCGCTGTTCCCGCATATGAACGTCGCCGAGAATGTGGGCTTCGGCCTGTCGCTGCGCAAACTGTCCGGCGCCGAGCAGGCAAAGCGCGTCCGCGAAGCCCTCGACATGGTCGGCCTCGCCGACAAGCTCGGCGCCCGCGTTTCCGAACTGTCGGGTGGCCAGCGCCAGCGCGTCGCGCTCGCCCGAGCCATAGTCTGCGAGCCGCGCGTTCTGTTGCTCGATGAACCGCTGTCGGCGCTCGATGCGCATCTGCGCGAACAGATGCAGGTCGAACTGAAGCGGCTGCAGTCGCGGCTCGGCACCACCTTCGTCATGGTCACCCACGACCAGACCGAAGCGCTGTCGATCTCCGACCGCATCGTCGTCATGAACAAGGGCCGCATCGAGCAGATCGCGCCGCCGGCTACGCTTTACGACCGGCCGGCGACGAAATTCGTCGCAAGCTTCATCGGCACCATGAACCTCTTGCAATCGCGCTTCATCGGCCGCGACGGCGACCGCCTGCGCTTCGCCGCTGGCGGGCTTTCGCTGGAAGCAACATCTGAAACCGGCGACACACCCGGCGAAGGCACTGAGCGCACCATCGGCGTTCGCCCCGAGGACTTGCTGGCCACCACCGATGCCGCCGCCGGCACCGCGCCGGCGCGCGTCAACTCCATCGTCTTCCACGGCCGCACGCTGCGGCTGCATGCTGAGCTGGGGCAGGGATTGCCGGTGGTGATCGATGCGCCGCGCCAGGCCGAGGGCTTTCAATTCAGCGTCGGCGACGTGGCGCATATCAGCCTGCGCCGTGGTGCCAACTGCCCTATGCTGCCAAGCTGATCCAACCCAATCCCTTCATCGACGGTTGGATTTAACCTGCTGTGAAGATCGCCAAGGTGGAATTAAGTGTGAATTGACTCGCAAAGGAACATATTCCTACTTTGCGGGATGCCCGAACTAAGCACCCGACCGCGCCGAAATGTGCAAACCCTCTGCTTGGCGCATGAAGTCGGGCAGCTAATTCGTGTTCGATGTCGGAACTGCAACATCACTCGACACTATCTGCCTGGCGATCTCGCAAAGCTGGTTGGTGATATCCCCTTTTGGGATGTGGAGCGGCACATGCGGTGCGAGCGCTGCAAAGGTCGTGAGCTCGATGCAGGCATCATTCTGCCAAGCGCTGCTGAACGCCTTAAAATTCGCGTCAGACGTCTTGTCGAAATCCGCATGGTTCGCCGGGTAATCTGGCGAGACGACGATTGAGGAGAGCCGATTTCGGGCTAAAACAGAGACCCTTGGGCCGGGGCCTGTGGTGGGAACTTGATCTGTGTGGCTGGCTTCTCAACGATCACCAACGCGTCGTTGGGCGCCGTCCGCTGCAAACGCCGTGCTTCCGACCATGGCGCCGTCAGCCAAGCCTCGGTTTCCTCCGGCGTGGTGAGGATCACGGGCATAGCCTTCTCATGTATCGGCGCAATGAGAGCATTAGGCTTGGTGGTCATGAAGGCGTATAGCTCGAAGTCGCCGGGACCGTCCTTGACCTTTCGCACGCCCTGCCAAGACGTCCAGAAACCAGCGAAGAAGAACAGCGGCCGGCTCTCGCCACGGGCAAACCAGTAATTTCGCTGGATTCCTGTTTCCGGGTCTTTATCGTTCGCCGCAGGGCTGGGCTCGGCAAAGCTGGTCACCGGCACGACACATCTGTGCTCGACGCCCACATATTGCTGCCAGTGCGAATATTGCGGATTGCGAACGTTGGTGGTGCCGTAGTCGGCCTTACCTTTCATGCGCTCGGGCGGCGTTGGCAAACCCCAAAGCAGTTTCGCCAGTTCACGCTCCCCATCCGCCCTGTTGCGAACGACCAGCCCAGGTTGATTGGGATAGACATCAAGCGAAGGTTCGAGGTTGCCGCTGATATCGCGCAATGTGCGGGTCCATTGGCGGACCGCCTCTTGCGTCGTCGTGATGTTGTAGAGGTTGCACATGCACCCAGCATTGCGGAATTGGCTTTTGTCTGCAACCGAAGTCGCTGTCCGACGCCGCCGCAATCGTCGTCACATAGCCGCGCTATATCATCGTCCTGACACACCTTGTCAGCTGTCGTGCGGGTAAAGGTGGCGGGCCGGCAAGCGCTTCCCTACTTCAAACCAGTCTGAACAGGAGGAACACACATGACCATCGCGGATGTTGCCAAGGATTTCACCGAAATGCTCCAGCAGGGGGATCACCTGGGTGCTGGTGAAAAGTACAATGCCGATGATATCGTCAGCCTCGAAGCGATGGACGGGCCGATGGCCATTGCCCGTGGCAAGGAAGCTCTCAGGCAAAAGGGCGAATGGTGGCAAGCGAACCACGAAGTCCATGGCGGCTCTGTCGAAGGCCCCTATGTCAACGGCGACCAGTTCGCGGTGCGCTTCAAGTTCGACATAACGCCCAAGGCCACCGGCGAACGGGTCACCATGGACGAGGTTGGCCTGTACACGGTCAAGAACGGCAAGATCACCGAAGAGCGCTTCTACTACTGAGCCCGGGTGCCGTAGGGTTCCGGCGCACTTCGCTGCACGACCCAAAAACCAGGCGGCCGGGACAAAGTCCTGGCCGCAGTGGGAAAAGCTCAAATGGTCTTCACATACTGCGCCAACTGATCGGCCACCGTGCCCCAGCCGTCGAAGAACCCCATCTCTTCATGATTGTTGCGGGTAGCCTCGTCGCGATGGATGGCCGTTGCCGTGTAGCGCGTGCCCTTGTCATCCGACTGAAGCGAAATGACTGCGGTGATGAAGGGCTCGCCGGAGGGCCGATAGCCCGGCAGCAGCGCATCGGTCCACACCAGCCGCTCGTTCGGCACGATCTCGAGATAGCAGCAATGGCGGTCGTTGACCTCCTTGCCGTCGGGTGATTGCATGCGCGTCCGGAACAGTCCGCCCGGACGAAGGTCGATCTCGCAATCGGTGATCAGCCAGGGCTTGGGCGTGAACCATTGCTTGACATGCTCCGGCACCGTCATCGCGCTCCACAAGAGTTCGCGCGGCGCGTCGAGCTTGCGCTCCAGCACAAGGTCCAGTCTGGGGTCGGGCTTGAAGGGATAGCTCACTTTTCTTGCTCCTTGAGGCTCATCACATAGGCGTCGAATTGATCGAGTCGGCGCTCCCACAGCGTGCGCTGTTCGGCCAGCCAGTTTTCGGCGAGCTGCAGCGGTTCGGGCGCCAGCTGATAGGTCCTGGTGCGGCCGATTTTTTCCGATCGCACCAGACCGCAGCCTTCCAGCACTTTCAGATGCTCGATGAAGGAAGGCAGCGCCATCTCGAAAGGCTGCGCCAACTCGCTGACCGAGGCGGGACTGCGGTTCAACCGCTCGACCACGCGCCGCCGCGTCGGGTCAGCCAGCGCGCGGAAGATGCCGTCGATCGGCGGGAGACTTGTAGTTGGGGCGTGGAGGCTTGGCATGGGCGATCCTGAGGTCCGTCGACGGGTATAGAAATATACTTAGGAAAATTCCTTAGTATTGCAAGCCCTAAAAATGGGCTGATGTGACCGGGGTGCTGGCAAAGCGGGAAGGACGGTTTTAGGCTGTCCGGCGGATTCGACCACCAGTCAAGGGAAGCGCGTTTTGACGATCACCATGTACGGCATCACCACCTGCGACACGATCAGGAAGGCGCGCACCTGGCTGGAGGGCCACGATGTGCCTTACCGTTTTCACGACTACCGGGCCGAGGGGATAGAGGTGGGCAGACTGGATGGATGGATCGGCAAGGTTGGCTGGGAAAAGCTGCTCAACAAGGGCAGCACGACCTTCCGCGAACTGCCCGACAAGCACAAGCAAGGGCTCGACGAGAAGAAGGCCAGGAAGCTGATGCTGGCCAACCCGACGATGATCAAGCGCCCGGTGCTCGAGGTCGGGGATGAGATTTTGGTGGGGTTCAAGCCGGAGGCTTATGAAGGGGTGGTGAAGTAGCGTAGCCTCGCTTCGTCATCCTGTGGCGAAGCTAGGTTCGAAGCGACGCAGCGCAGACCATGGGATCCTGTCGGTCTCCTTCCCACCCCAAACATAGCATGGGAACAACACACAGGATCCTCGGGTCAGCCCGAGGATGACGAACGCGTGGAGGGCGATCGCTAATTGTGAAGGCTTTCGCTTGCGGCGTATGCAGCGGTTCGCTGTCTCTCAACCCGTCCCGCGCAAATACCCCGCCAACGCCACCGCATTGTTATGCGCCTCGTCATGCGCGCCATAAAGCAGCGTCACCTTGGCCTTGCCGAGCAAGCCACGCAGTTGCGCCACCGCTTCGCTATTCCCATCCAGTTCGACCGAATACCGCACCTGAAACTCCGCCCACCGCGCCGGCTCATGTCCGAACCACCTCCGCAATTCATCGCTCGGCGCGATGTCCTTCAGCCACAGCGTCAGCGCGGCATCCTCCTTGCTGACGCCGCGCGGCCAGATGCGATCGACCAGCACCCGCTGCCCGTCATCGGGCGCGGGTGCTTCGTAAATTCGCTTGACCGTCAGGTCGAAGGCCATCCGCCCCCTTTACGCCCACTCGCCCTTGCGCATCACCGGCACGCGGCGGCCATCCTTGTGCACGCCGTCTATGTCGATCTTGTCCGAGCCGATCATCCAGTCGATGTGGATAAAACTCTTGTTGCCGCCGCGCTGGGCGATTTCGTCCTGGCTGAGCGAGGCGCCGTCGACGAAGCATTTTGAATAGCACTGCCCGAGCGCGATGTGGCAGGCGGCGTTCTCGTCGAACAGCGTGTTGAAGAACAGCAGGCCGCTGGCCGAGATCGGCGAGGAATGCGGCACCAGCGCCACCTCGCCGAGCCGGCGCGAACCCTCGTCGGTGTCGAGCACTTTCTTCAGCACGTCCTCGCCCTTCGAAGCCTTGGCCTCGACGATCCTGCCCTCTTCGAAACGCACCGAGATATCGTCGATCAGCGTGCCCTGGTAGGACAGCGGCTTGGTCGAGGAGACATGGCCGGAGACGCGCCGTGCATGCGGCGTGGTGAAGACCTCCTCGGTCGGGATGTTCGGATTGCAGGTGACGCCGTTCTTGGCGGTCGAGGCGCCGCCCATCCATTCATGGCCATCGGCCAGCCCGACGGTGAGGTCGGTGCCCGGGCCGCTGAAATGCAGATCATGGAAATTGTGCTCGTTCAGCCACTTTGTGCGGCCGCGCAGCGCTGCATTGTGCGCCGTCCAGTTTGCGATCGGGTCTTCCACATCGACCCGTGATGCCGAAAAGATCGCATCGGCAAGCTTGACCACGGCGACATCGTCGGCATCGCCGGGGAAGACCTGCTTGGCCCAGGCGAGATCCGGGTAGGCGACGATGTTCCAGTTGATGTCGAAGCCGGTGATCTTTTCCAGCGCCGGCTGGTAGGCCATCGAGTTCGCCTTGTTGGCGCGCGCCACTTTCGCCGGGTCCTGCGCCGACAACAGCGACGGGTCCTCGCCGCGCACGGCAAGCCGCGCCGCATTGTTGGAAAAGGCCTTCGCCATGCCTTCATATATCCAGCCGGCGGCGCGGTCGAAGCCGGCATCCGCGCCGTAGCGGAAGCGCGCCAGCGTGATCTCGTCATCATTGAAGATCGGCGTTACCAGCCCGGCGCCCGCCTTGTAAGCGTGCTCGACGATGCGCCTGGTCAGCGGCAGGGCTGCGATCGACGAGGTCAGCACCAAATCCTGCCCCGGTTGCAATTGCAGCCCCACCTTGATGGCGACTTCCGCCAGCCTGTCGAGCTTCACCGGGTCGATGGTTGCGGAAACGCCGCGCGAATGTGTGGTCATGATCCTGCCTGCCTTGGTCTTGGAGGTGAAGCTTCCAACATAGATCGGCGCGGCTGTGCTTTCCAGCACCGTCGCGACGGACAGCCCTAGGCAGCGCTTTCCAGTGCGCTGAACTGCGCCACGGTCGCCGCGATTTCCTCGCGGATCCAGATCTTGAAATCGCGCACCTTGCGGCTTTCGGTCTTGGTCGCCGAGGTCACCAGCCAGTAGCCGAGGCCGCTCTGCGCCCGCACGCCGAAAGGCGCGACGAGGCGGCCGTCGGCCAGCGCATCGGCGGCCAGCAATTGCCAGCCGAGCATGACGCCATGGCCGGCGATCGCCGATTCCAGGCACAGCATCGGGTCGGTGAAACGCGCACCCTTGCGGAAGGTGACTGGTTCGACGTCAGCGGCTTTGAACCAGCTCTCCCAATTGATCATCGCCCGCTCGTCGGTGATGGCGCAGGTCTGCGCGAGGTCTTCGATCGATTTCAGTTTCTCGGCGATCACCGGCGCGCAGACCGGGAAAACTTCCTGCGCCAGAAGCAGCTCCGCCCGCCCGCCCGGCCATTTGCCGTCGCCGAGCCGGATGGCGATGTCTATGTCGGAGCGTTCGAGATCGGCGAGCCGCACCGAGGCGTCGATGCGCAACAGCACATTG
Organism: Mesorhizobium sp. C395A; assembly: GCF_030323205.1. Lineage (NCBI taxonomy): Bacteria > Pseudomonadati > Pseudomonadota > Alphaproteobacteria > Hyphomicrobiales > Phyllobacteriaceae > Mesorhizobium > Mesorhizobium sp. C395A. The sequence goes on from NZ_CP100473.1 coordinate 294,735, forward strand.
GGATGCCGGTCGAAGTGACGTGACAGCCGCGGCAGCAGCCATTTCGAAGCGAAGGCCGGCGCCACCGACACCACCAGCGTGCACTGGCTCGCCTCGTCGGCCAGCGCCACCGCTTGCGCCAGCTCGCGAAAACCGGCGCCCAGTCGGGCGGAAAAAACCGTTCCGAATTCGGTCAGCACCAGCCCGCTTGCGGTGCGTTCGAACAGCGCCTGTCCGAGCTGCTTTTCAGTGCGGTTGATCTGCTGGCTGACGGCGCTGACCGAGACGTTGAGTTCGCCGGCCGCCGCCGCGAGCGAGCCGAGGCGGGCGACGGTTTCGACGGCGCGCAGGCCGTTGAGATGGACGCGGTTCAGCATAGCCATTTCAGTTTTTCTAAACCGGCGCGGCTGAAATCTCAATTGAAAGACAGCCCGACAAGGCAGATTTTAGTGGGACAGTCAGACCGAGGAGGCGAGGATGACGATCGTATCATTGTTCAAGATCTTAGCCGCTGCCGGCCTCCGGCCGGACCGCTATGATGGGATGCACGGCGGCGATGTCATCGACTGGGTTACCGACCCATTGTCGCATCCGGTGCTGGACACCATGTCGGAACGCGAACTCGGAGATATCCCGTTCCGGCTGACGGCGCGCCGCACCGCCTACGAGACCGGGGCGCTCGGCTGCGGCTGAGATGCGGGGGCGTTAGTCGCGCCCGCTGGCCCAACACAAAGCGGATTGTTTCATCGGTCGCCAATTCTATGGTGCGCTGCAATGAACGCCGCTCCATCACCCTTGGGCCTTGCTCTCGCTGGCATGATCGCCATGGCCGTCGCCATGGGCATTGGCCGTTTCGTCTACACGCCGATCCTGCCCGGAATGATGGAAGAACTGCATCTGTCGCCGGCCGATGCCGGCTGGATCGCGTCGGCCAATTATCTCGGCTACCTCGTCGGCGCGCTTGCGGCGGCAGGCGGCTGGGCGCATGGGCGCGAGCGCCTGCTGATGTTTGGCGGCCTTGCCGCCAGTGCTGCGCTCGCCGCCCTGATGGGGCTGAGCGAGACGATGACCGCCTTTGTCGTCCTCCGCTTCCTTGCCGGTCTCGCCAGCGCCTTCGTCATGGTGTTCATGGCCTCGATCGTCTTCGGTCACCTGGCAGCCGCCAACAGAAGCGACCTGCAGGCGCTGCATTTCGGCGGCGTCGGCCTCGGCATCGCGGCATCCTCAGCGCTGATGGCGGTTCTGGTCACCGAACATGCCGGCTGGGCTTCGGGCTGGCTGTGGTCGGCAGCGATTTCCGCCGGCGGCCTTGCGATGGTCGCCTTGCTCGCCGGCGGCACCGCACCTGGCCGCGGCGTGGCCGACCGCGAACCGGCACTGCCGAGGGACCGGTCGTTGGCAAAAGTCATCGTTGCCTACGGCCTGTTCGGCTTCGGCTATGTGGTGACGGCGACCTTCCTGGTCGCCATCGTGCGCCAGGGCGGCGGCGGCCGCGTCTTCGAGGCAAGCGTCTGGATGGTCACCGGCCTTGCCGGCTTTCCCTCGGTCTGGCTGTGGCAGAAGGTAGCGGCACGGATCGGGCTTTATACCGCCTATGCCGTGGGCTGCCTGGTCGAGGTGGTCGGCGTCACCGCCAGCGTCGCCATCGGCGGCACCGCCGGGCCGCTGCTGGCGGGCGTCCTGCTCGGCGGCACCTTCATCGCCATCACCGCGCTCGGCCTGCAGACGGCAAGGCAGCTCGTGCCGGAGGCGCCGCGCCGGATTTTTGCGCTGATGACCGCTTCCTTCGGCATCGGCCAGATCGTCGGCCCGATCGTCGCCGGACTGCTGGCGCAAGCCTCGGGCAACTTCTTCCTGGCCTCGATCGTCGCTGCTGGCGTATTGCTGGTATCTGCTGGGATCACCTGGTCGGCCGCGCCAAAATCGCCATGATTGTGGTCTTGCTCGATGCCGGGCATCGGGTACGGGCATTTGCTTTCCACCTAATGTGTGACTTTATGCCCGCCGAACCCCGCTGATTTGCGCACCGACCGAGGATTTCACCACAGTGTTCGTATCCTTCTTCCCGCAGCCGAAGCTGTTTTTCATCTCGGCCGTCGTCTGGACTGCGGTTCTCGTGGCAGCCTGGTTCCTCGGTGCTGACCAGCTTGGCGCGTTTCTCGGCTTGCCTCCGGCTCTTGCCGACGCGCCGCCCATCATAGGCGTCTCGGTGTTCTGGTCGCCTCCGTTCCTCTGGTTCTACATCTACTATGCGCTTGGCGTTTTGATATTCTATGGCTTCTGGCACTGGTATTCTCCGCACCCGTGGGACCAATGGTCTATCCTCGGCAGTTCGCTGCTCCTGTTCACGACCTACTTTCAGGTGCAGGTAAGCGTGGCGATCAACGCATGGTATGGACCATTCTGGGACCTCATTCAGGGCATCGTTAGCAAAACGGTCAAGGCAACCGAGGCTGATCTTTACGCTCAAATAATCACTTTCCTCGGTATCGCTCTTGTCGCGGTTACCGTGTTCGTTTTGACAAACTTCTTCGTCAGCCACTGGGTGTTTCGCTGGCGCACTGCGATGAACAATTACTACATGTCCTATTGGCCGAAGCTGCGCCATATTGAGGGCGCTGCACAGCGTGTGCAGGAAGACACGATGCGGTTTTCCAAGATAATGGAAGACCTTGGCACTAGCTTCGTCGATTCCATCATGACGCTTATCGCTTTCATGCCGATCCTGCTCAGTTATTCTAAGCATGTCACAGAGTTGCCATTGATCGGTCATGTTCCTCAGCCGCTGGTTTTGGCTGCGATCTTCTGGGCAGTCTTCGGTACAGTCATCATTGCGACCGCAGGCATCAAGCTTCCTGGCTTGCAGTTTCGTAACCAGCGCGTCGAGGCAGCATATCGCAAGGAACTCGTCTACGGTGAGGACGATCCGGCCCGGGCGCAGCCGCCGACCGTCGCGGAGCTGTTTGCGAGTGTGCGGCAAAACTACTTTCGCCTGTATTTCCACTATGTGTATTTCAACGTGGTCCGCTATCTTTATCTTCAGACCAACAACGTCTTCTCCTACTTCCTGATGGTGCCTTCCATGATCGCTGGAACGCTGACGCTGGGTCTCATCAACCAGGTCAGTTCAGCCTTCAGTCAGGTAACCAACTCATTCCAGTATCTCGTCAATTCTTGGTCGACGATTGTCGAGCTTCTGTCAGTTCACAAGCGCCTTCGCGCCTTCGAGGCGACGATTCGCGGCGAGCCGCTGCCCGACATTGACCGCCACTTCATGGAGCGTCAGGAACAGGCAAAGGAACCCGACCCAGCTTGATCCTATCTGCATAGACGGTTGGCGGCTCAGCCGCCCACCGCCGCCTGCCTCTCGCTACCACGTTGCCGCTGCACATAATCGCGAAAACTGATGCATTCGACGTCGGCTTTCACGCAAGTCTCGTCGGCAAAGCGCTCCAGCGCGTTCCAGTAGGCGCCGTTGTTCATCGGCGTGAAGTGGAAGCTCAGCACCAGTGGGATGCGCTTGCCCTGATATTGCTTGTCGAAGGCGGCGCGGAAGGCCTGGTAGGTCCGATCGCTGAACTCGGCTGCCTGGCTCGGCCGCTCGAAGCCGCCGGAATGCCTGACATAGAGATTGTAGTCCATGGCGATCACCAGCCTACCATCAGGGCCTTCCGGGATCTGCGGCAGCGAAAAGCGGGTCAAGCCGCCGCCGGTCGGCGGCTCGACCGGGCCTTTCGAAACGCCGCTGGCATCATAGTGGTAGCCGGCTTCAGGCAGGGCCTCATAGAGCCCTTTGCTGGTCGAGAGGTACGGCGCGCGAAAGCCGACAACGGCATGGGCAATATCGCGCCATCCCTTGGGCTCGGGTTCAATACCGTTGATCGCATAGGCGTTTTCCAGAATGCGCTCGAACGAGGCGAATTCCTTCAGCCAGTCGGCCTTGCTCCAGTCCTTGCCGTCGAAATGGCCGCAGCCATGGCTGGCGATGTCGTGGCCTTCCGAAGCGGCGAGCCCGATCTGATCGAGCCGATCGGCGACGTCCTGCTTCGAAGCGGCAAAGCCGATGTTGGATTTGCCCGCGGACTTGGCCGGAGCTGTGTAGTCGGCCCGCGTCTGCGGCGACAGCAGGAAGACGCAGGACAAAAAGTAGGTGAAATGCGCGCCGGTGCGCTTGGCCAGCGCCCGGCTGCGCTGCCATTGCGAGATCTCCCGGGCGCTATCGAACGAGATGATGACGATCTGCTTCGGCTTTGCCGGGGCAGGCGGCGCCGGCGGGTCGGCGAAAGCCGCACCAGCCATGGCAAGCACGGCTGAGGAAAACGCAACAACGCGGGACAAACGTGGCATCGGCAATCTGGGCTTGATCTGGAGGCAGTCCAAGCCGGCTATCGGCAAAATGTGGCGTGGGTGCGATCAACGTCGGCAGCTATGCGCCCGGCGATTAGCCGATTTTCCTGCCGAGCCCCTTCCATGCCCGCGAAATTTCGCTAAAACGCGGGCTCAAGAAGCGCCCCTGTTGGGCAGCAATGGTTTTGATTGATGTCCGACGACAGTTTTATCCGCGAAGTCAACGACGAGATGCGCCGCGAAAAGGCGCAGGCGCTGTGGGATCGTTTCGGTCCGGCGCTGCTTGGCCTTGCTATCCTGGTGGTGCTCGGCACCGCTGCCTTCGTCGGCTACCGCTATTGGGATGAGACCCGCGCCAACCGCTCGGGCGATGCCTTCTCGCAGGCGCTGAAGCTTGCCAATGACGGCAAGAGCGACGAGGCGCTGACAGCGCTCGAACAGCTGGAAAAGGATGGCTACGGCGCCTATCCACTGCTCGCCCGTATGCGCGCCGCAACCGTCAAGGCCGACAAGGGCGACTTTGCCGCCGCCGTTACGGATTTCGATGGCGTCGCCGCCGACACCGCCATTCCGCAGGGCATTCGCGACATGGCGCGCCTGCGGGCAGCCCTGCTGCTCGTCGACCACGGCTCCGTCGCCGATGTCTCCAGCCGCGTCGAGGCGCTGACCGCCGACAATAACACGCTGCGCCACACGGCGCGCGAAGCGCTCGGCCTTGCCGCCTGGAAAGAAGGCAAGACCCAGGATGCGCTGAAACTGTTCGACCAGATCGCCGCCGATGACGGCGCGCCGCGCAACGCGCGCCAGCGGGCGACGCTGATGTCCGAACTGATCCGCGGCTCGGGCGCGTCATGATACGCATCACCCAAAGCCTGCCCTCGGGCCTGACCCAAGGGCGCGCTGCGGTTTGGGCGATGATATGGATAGCCGGATGAGCTTCAAAGTCGCCATTATCGGCCGGCCTAACGTCGGCAAATCGACGCTTTTCAACCGGTTGGTCGGAAGGAAGCTGGCGCTTGTCGACGACACGCCGGGCGTCACCCGCGACCGTCGCGTCCACGCGGCCAAACTCTACGATTTGCATTTCGATGTCATCGATACCGCCGGCTTCGAGGACGCGGCCGCCTCGACGCTGCCCGGCCGCATGCGCGCGCAGACCGAGATCGCCATCCGCGAAGCCGACCTGATCTTCTTCACCATCGACGCCAAGTCCGGCCTTTTGCCCGACGACCGCACCTTTGCCGAAATCGTGCGCAAGTCCGGCAAGCCGGTCGTGCTGGTCGCCAACAAGGCCGAGGCCAAGGGCGCCCAGGGCGGCATGCTGGAAGCCTGGGAACTGGGCTTGGGCGAGCCGATCCCAGTCTCGGCCGAGCATGGCCAGGGCATGCCCGATCTGCGCGACGCGGTGATCGAGGCGCTGGGCAAAGACCGCGCCTTCGGCGAGGAAGAAGACGAGGCCGAGGACGTCGCCGCCAGCGAAGTGCTGATCGGCGAGGACATCACCGATCCCGACGCCGAACCCGCCTATGACGACACCAAGCCGATGCGCATTGCCGTCGTCGGCCGGCCCAATGCCGGCAAGTCGACGCTGATCAACGCGCTGATCGGCGAGGAGCGGCTGTTGACCGGCCCGGAAGCCGGCATCACCCGCGATTCCATCTCCGTCGACTGGGACTGGCATGGCCGCCGGCTAAAACTGTTCGACACTGCCGGCATGCGGCGCAAGGCCAGGATCCACGAGAAGCTGGAAGTGATGTCGGTGCAGGACGGCCTGCGCGCCATCCGCTTTGCCGAGATCGTCATCATCGTGCTCGACGCCACCATCCCTTTCGAGAAGCAGGATTTGCAGATCGCCGACCTGATCATCCGGGAGGGCAGGGCGCCGGTCATCGCCTTCAACAAATGGGACCTGATCGACAATCCGCAGGAACTGCTGGCCGAGTTGCGCGAAAAGACCACACGGCTTTTGCCGCAGGTGCGCGGCATCCAGGCGGTGACCGTTTCGGCCGAGACCGGGCGCAGCCTCGACAAGCTGATGGATGCCGTCATCAAGACGCACAAGGTGTGGAACAGCCGCGTTTCCACCGGCAAGCTCAACCGTTGGCTGGAAAGCATTCTGGCGCATCACCCGCCGCCCGCCGTCGCCGGCCGCCGGCTCAAGGTCAAATATGTCACCCAGGCCAAGACCCGGCCGCCGGGTTTCGTCGTCCAATGCTCGCGGCCCGACGCGATGCCGCAATCCTATGTCCGCTATCTCTCCAACAGCCTGCGCGAAGCCTTCGACATGCCCGGCGTGCCGATCAGGATAGCGCTGCGGACTTCGGACAACCCGTTCGCGGGGAGAGCGAACAAGCGCAAGTGAGCGCAAATAAGCTTCAGGCTGGCGGGACAGCACCCCCCTCTGCCCTGCCGGGCATCTCCCCCTCAAGGGGGGAGATTGGCAGCTTCTCTCTCGCACCTTTTCCCCAGCGTTTGTGATTGGCGAAAGCAAACGTGACAGCCAATCTCCCCCCTTGCGGGGGAGATGTCCGGCAGGACAGAGGGGGGTGTGACGGAACGCTACGCTGGACAGCCGCTTCCGTCTAGGCGACCTCTCTCAACCGCTCGTCCTGCGGCAGCGCCGCCACCGCCGCCTGCCACAAAATATCCGCCAGCCGCGCCGCCACCGGGTCCAGTTCGGCGTCTTTCTGGTGCATCACCAGCGCCATGGTCGGCAGCGCGGGCAAGCCCAGCGTTTGCGGTGCCATCGCCCTGACATTGGCCGGCAGGCCGATATCCGTGCGGATGGTCAGGCCGAGCCCGGCGGCGACGGCCGCCCAGATGCCGCCAAGGCTGGGGCTGGAGAAGGCCATCCGCCATGGCAGGCCGGCGCGGTCGAGCGTTTCCGTCGTCACTGTGCGCAGCAGGCATGGCGCTTCCAGTGCCACCAGCGGCAGTGCCTCGGCCTCGCGCAGCCTGGTCTCGATCAGCTTTGCCGGCCCGATCCAGCGCAATTGCGCGTCGCCGACATGCCGGCTGTAAGGCAGCGCCTGGCCGCTGTCCCAGGCCAGCGCAATGTCGAGATTGCCTGATGTGATCCGCTCGGCGAGTTCATAGCTGCGCCCGATCCGCGCCTCGATCTTGACCTTGGGGTGAGCGCGGGCGAAGCGTCCGAGCACCTCGGGCAGCACCGCCTCGCCGAAATCCTCCTGCAGGCCAAGCCTGACCCAGCCTTCCAGTTCGACATCGTGGATGGCCGAGGCCGCCTCGTCGTTCAACTCGAGCAGCCGCCTGGCATAGCCGAGCATGGTTTCGCCGGCTTCGGTCAACGCCAGCCCGCGGCCCGACTTGCGGAAGATCGGCGTCGCCGCCTGGTCCTCCAGCTTCTTCAGTTGCGCGCTCACCGCCGAGGTCGAGCGTCCAAGCCGGTCGGCGGCCTTGGCGAAGCTGCCGAGTTCCATGCCGGTGACGAAGCTTCGGAGGACATCGAGGTCGAAGGTTACGCGGCGCATCTCAACGATCCTGTTTTTCGGGAACGATTGTAAAAAAATTCCCGATATTCGGGATGAAGTTATGGCGGTAAAGACGAGGCGTCAAGGTCCCGAGAGGGCATCAACAGGAGTCCCGCCATGTCGATTGCCGACGCAAATTGTGAGCCAGGCCGGGTTGGCCGAGCCGCCGCCGTCAGGTCGAAGGCTGAACGATTTCGCGCCAATCATCGCTGGAAGGTGCTTGGCATCGGCGTTGCCGCCAATGCCAGTTTCTCCGCCACCTTCGCCGGCATACCGGCGGCGGCGGTGTTTCTGCGGTCGGGCTATCACTTGAGCAATGGCAATCTCGGCCTGGTCCTCGGCCTTCTCGGACTGGGCGTTGCCTTGAGCGAACTGCCCTGGGGTCTGCTCACCGACCGCTGGGGCGATCGCGGCGTGCTATTGACCGGCCTTGGTGCGACCGCGGCGTGGCTCGCCCTGATGGCGTTGTTCATCGTGCCCTCAGTGACCTATGTGCCTGGCGTCGCAATGCTGGCCGCATGCCTTCTGGTCACCGGCCTGCTCGGCGGCAGCGTCAACGGTTCCAGCGGCCGCGCCATCATGGCCTGGTTCCACGAAGGCGAACGTGGCTTTGCCATGAGCATCAGGCAGACCGCGGTGCCGCTCGGCGGCGGGCTCGGCGCGCTGGTCCTGCCGTCGCTGGCATCGGTGCACGGTTTCGCGGCGGTCTTCGGGCTGCTGGCCGCCATGAACGCCGTCTCTGCGCTGTTTGCCTGGCGATGGCTGCACCAGCCGCCGGAACTGGACAATGCCGGCAGCATGGCCATGGCAAAGTCGGGCGGTCCGGCGCCGCTTCGCAATGTCGAGGTCTGGCGCATCGCCACCGCCATCGGCCTGCTCTGCTTTCCGCAAGTGGCGGTGCTCACCTTCGCCTCCGTCTTCCTGCACGATTTCGCCGGCATGGCCACGCTCACGATCAGCGCCAGCCTTGCCGCGGTGCAGACCGGCGCGATGGTGATGCGTGTCTGGAGCGGCCGCTTCACCGACCGCCATGGCAACCGCCGCTGGTTCCTGCGCCTCTGCAGCATGACGAGCGCGCTTGGCTTCGCGGCCGTCGGCCTGCTGGTCCTGGCGGCAGGAGCCACGCCAGACGCCCATGCCGCGTTGATCCCGGCGATCGACGTGCTGCTGGTCGTTGCCGGCATTTCGGTCTCCGCCTGGCATGGCGTCGCCTACACCGAACTCGCCACGCTTGCCGGCGCCAGCCGCGCCGGAACCGCGCTCGGTCTTGCCAACAGCTTCGTCTTCATCGCCTTCTTCGTGGTGCCGACCGCCATTCCGGCTTTGCTGCTCATCTGGTCGTGGCCTGGCGTCTGGCTAGTGGGCGCGCTCTGCGCCATGATTGCATGGCCAATTTTCCTGCGGCCGAACTGACGGGTTGGCCGGCCTGCAAGCGGCGTCCCATTTCGGGCCGCTTCGGAAAAACACGATCAACCGCGTTAACCCCGCATCAAGGTTAATGCTTCACTTTGGCTCTCCAGTGGCTCAGTGGCGTTTCTGGAGAGTTCCCCGTGCATCGACGTGTCCTGAAGCGGCTGGCCGCCGCCGCCGGTGAGAAAAAACGTTCCTTCGTATCGCCATTGGTCATCGGGCTCGGCATCTGGATCGGCTTTCCAACTGTCGTCGCCTACCAGGACATGGGCAGCTTGATTTCCGGCCTCGAAGCCTCGGGCACCCGCTGGAACTCTTATGTCGAGCGCTCCGTCGCCGGCTCGGTTCATGCCGCCGAAATGCCTTTCATCGATTCCGTCACCACCGGTTCGCTCTCGGGCTCGGGCGTGCGCCTGCCCGGCGTCGGCAAGGTCTCGTTTCGCGGCAAGGGCAATGTCGCCGGCATCACGCCCGACGAGGACCGCATCATGCGCGCCGACAAGAAGGGCCGCATCATCCAGGTCTCGCCGGTGGCGCCGCCGAAGAACTTCAATGCCGGCTCGATCTTTCAGCGCACGTCCTCGCTGCTGCGGCCGAGCATGGACAGCGGCCTGAAGCTCGCCTTCGCCAAGCCCGGCATCAAGGGCAAGGAAATCCAGATCGCCCAGGCCTTCCACACCAACGTGGACAAGAAGCCCGATCCCGGCGTGCCGGCCATGCTTGCCGCGTTGGTCAACAATGACAGACCGGACGTGCTGGCCACCGCCTATGCCCAGGCCGAACCCGATTACGCCAAGGCCTCACCCTTCGAAGCGCTGCTGCAGGACGAGGAGCCGAGCAGCGGGCGCTTCATTCCGCCGATGGCCAAGGGTGACCACTCGTGGATCCAGAACCCGCTGCCGGCCAGCGTCTTCTCCACGAAGGAGCAGGCCTGCCTCGCCAACGGCATCTATTTCGAGGCGCGCGGCGAATCCGTGCGCGGCCAGGCCGCCGTCGCGCAGGTCATTCTCAACCGCGTCCGCAATCCGGCCTATCCGAACTCGATTTGCGGCGTCGTCTACCAGAACGACAACTGGCTGAACCGCTGCCAGTTCTCCTTCGCCTGCGACGGCCGCAAGAAGCGCATCGAGAGCCCCGCCCACTACAAGACCGCGCAGGACGTCGCGATGGCGGTCACCGCCGGCAAGATCTTCATTCCCGAAGTCGGCTCATCGACCCACTACTACGCCAACTACGTCCATCCGGGCTGGGCGCGCACGATGCAGAAGATGACCAAGATCGGCCTGCATATCTTCTACCGCACGTATGGCGGCGGCTGGAGCTGAGCCCTTCGGCTTGCCCGTCCCAAACGGACCGCAAAAGGCCCCGGAAGCCGAAATCGGACAGCGGTCGCCGGACGGATTCGGGGCATGTGCCGACCCCATAGTGCCGGGCACGATGTCGCACCTCGCCAAGTGACTGATTCCAATAGAAAAAATACATGGCTTTGAAGTCCCGCCCGTGGCTTGACGGGCGCAAACCCTCTAACTATGTTGCCGGCGACTTTAGAAGCGGACGGACGGTGACGGTCTGACCGGGCAGGGGGGTTACGATGGCCGACAAGAACGGGCCAGACGGAACCGGAGAAACCGGCCGCGGCAGCAAGCACGAGGCCGAACTCCGCGACGAAGATCTCGAACGCCGCCGGCGTGAGCTTGGAGCATCGCTTGCGACAAGACGGCCGGATCAGCTCGAGGGGAATGACGGCGCGAAAGCGACGGCCGGATATGGCCAGGCGCTCAAGCTGTCCAGCGAGTTCATCGCCGGGATAGTGGTGGGTGTGGGCCTTGGCTGGTTTCTGGATCGTGTGGCGGGAACCTCGCCATGGGGTCTGGTCGTCGGCTTGTTGCTGGGCTTTGGCGCCGGCGTGCTCAATGTCCTGCGTTCGTCAGGTGTTGTGTCGGAATTCGGAAAAAGCGAGAAGTCGCGCGATCCGAAAGAATGAAATGGCGCGCCGCCAATGGCGCACAAGGACACTTAAGGCCGCTCGCGGCTTTGACGGGGATGTAAATGGCTGCTGACAAGGTCGATCCGATCCACCAGTTCCATATCGTCAAGCTGATTCCGATCAATATCGGCGGCTATGACCTGTCCTTCACCAATTCGGCTCTGTTCATGGTCGCGACCGTGGCCATTGCATCGGCGTTTCTTTACCTCTCGACCGCAAGCCGCAGCCTTGTTCCCGGCCGCCTGCAGTCGGTTTCGGAAATGGCCTACGAGTTCGTCGCGAACATGTTGCGCGATGCAGCCGGAACCCAAGGTATGAAGTTCTTTCCCTTAGTGTTCTCGCTGTTCATGTTCGTGCTTGTTGCCAATCTGCTTGGCCTTTTTCCTTATTTCTTCACCATCACCAGCCACATCATCGTCACCTTCGGCCTGGCCGCGCTGGTGATCGGAACCGTCATCGTCTATGGCTTCATGAAGCACGGTCTGGGCTTCCTCAAGCTTTTCGTGCCGAAGGGCGTGCCCATCCTGATGATGGTGCTTGTCGTTCCGATCGAGGTGATTTCCTTTGTCTCGCGTCCGGTCAGCCTATCGGTTCGTCTGTTCGCCAATATGCTCGCCGGCCACATTACCCTGAAGGTGTTTTCCGGGTTTGTGGTCAGCCTGAGTGCGCTCGGCGCGCTCGGCGTTGCGGGATCGATCCTGCCGCTGGCGATGGCTGTGGCGCTGACCGCGCTGGAGTTGCTCGTGGCGCTCTTGCAGGCATATGTGTTCGCCGTGCTCACCTGCATGTACCTGAATGATGCGCTGCATCCTTCGCACTAGATAGAATTTCCGGCATCTTTCGCCGGATGGAATTGCAACGAATTACAGATCCAAAGGAGTTTAAAATGGACGCAGAAGCAGCAAAGTACATCGGCGCCGGTATCGCTTGCCTGGGCATGGGCGGCGCGGGCATCGGCCTCGGCAACATCTTCGGCAGCTACCTGGCGGGCGCCCTGCGCAATCCGTCGGCCGCCGATGGCCAGTTCGGCCGCCTGATTTTCGGCTTCGCCGTGACCGAAGCTCTGGGCATTTTCTCGCTTCTCATCGCGCTTCTCGCCCTGTTCGGCTGAGCCCCTGTTCGGCCAATTATCGGTCGGACGAGCATTGGGAAGAATTGGCTGGCCGCATTCCTGCGGCCATGCCTGATATCAGGGGATAGTCCATGTTCGTGACATCTGCGTTTGCGCAAGAGTCCGCACCCGCTGCTGAAGGCGCCCACACCGGTACGGAAGGCGACACGCATTCCGGCACCGGCGTGCCTGCCGAGGCGCACGGCACGTTCCCGCCATTCGATCCGGCGACGTTTCCGTCGCAGCTTCTGTGGCTGGCGATCACGTTCGGGCTGTTCTATTTGTTCCTGAAGAAGGTGGTGATGCCGCGCCTCGGCGGCATCATCGACGTCCGCAGCGATCGCATCACGCAGGACCTCGACCAGGCCGCCAAGCTGAAGGGCGAGGCCGACGCCGCCGTTGCCGCTTACGAGCAGGAACTGGCGGAAGCCAAGGCCAAGGCCAACGCGATCGGCCAGCAGGCCAACGACGCTGCCAAGGCTGAAGCCGAGGCTGCCCGCAAGAAGGTCGAGGCCGCCCTCGACAAGAAGCTCGGCGAGGCGGAGGCCAGCATTGCTTCCATCAAGGCCAACGCCATGATGGAAGTCGGCACGATTGCCGAGGACACCGCTTCAGCCATCGTCGATGCGCTTGTCGGCGGCAAGACCAGCAAGGCCGAGATCTCGGCTGCGGTCAAATCCGTGGCCCGGTGAGGAGCACATCATGGACGCCACATCTCTCGCAACGCTCTGGGCAACGGTTGCCCTCGTCATTTTCCTCGGCGTTGCCGTTTACATCAAGGTGCCGGGCCTGATCGCCAAGTCGCTCGACGCCCGCGCGACCAAGATCAGCGACGAGCTTGCGGAAGCCCGCCGGTTGCGCGAAGAGGCCCAGCAATTGCTCGGACAGTACCAGAAGAAGCGCAAGGAAGCCGAGCAGGAGGCCGCAGCCATCGTCGCTGCCGCCAGGCGCGAGGCCGACATGCTTGCCGCCGAGGCGCACAAGAAGACCGAAGACTATGTCACCCGCCGCACCGCGCTTGCCGAGCAGAAGATCGGCCAGGCCGAGCGCGAAGCCGTCGCCGAAGTGCGCGCCAGCGCCGTCGACATCGCCGTCGAGGCGGCCCGCACGCTGCTCGCCGGCAAGATCGACGCCAAGGCCGGCGCGGATCTGTTCAAGTCCGCGCTGCAGGACGTGAAGGCCAGGCTGAACTGAGCGGGGTTAACTCGCTGACATCAAGCCGCCCGGGCAACCTGGCGGCTTTTTTGTTGAGCGCGGACAATCTCCCCTCTTGAGGGGGTCGCCAAAGGCGACAGAGGGGGTCGGTGCGACCGGGCGCGACGCTCTTTCTGCGGCCAGTAAGGGCTAGCGCTTCACGCGCGGCGACCCCCTCTGGCCTGCCGGCCATCTCCCCCTCAAGTGGGGAGATTTAGCTGTCCAATCCGACAAACCCTTCTTCTTCCATCACCTCAACTCCACCCAGCCTGAACGGCGCGAATGATGCCCGGTGCAGCCTTGCCACCTGACCATGCGCTTCGATCGCGATGCGGTGCCGCACGGTGGCGTAGCCCATATGGACTTCGAACCCGTAGCGTTCGTGGTGGCTGCCGCAGCCGCACATCATGCGGTCGCGCATCACCTTGGCGACAATCGAGGCGGCGGCGATCGATTGCGAGCGCTGGTCGCCCTTGATCAGCGCGCGGCCTTCGCAGAGGAGGCCCGGCGGCACATCGCGGCCATCGGCCAGCGCCAGCTTCGCCTGGATCGGCAGGCCGGCAAGGGCGCGGCGCATGGCTTCCAGGCTGGCCTTGAGGATGTTGCTGCCGTCAATGCCTTCGGCGCTGACCGAGGCCATCGACACGCCGAGCGCTGACCCCAGGATTTTCAGGAACAGCGCCTCGCGCTGCAAATGGTTGAGCCGTTTGGAATCGTCGAGCCCGTCGGGAATGTTGGCGGGATCGAGGATCACGGCCGCCGCCACCACCGGCCCCGCCAGCGGACCGCGGCCGGCCTCGTCCATGCCTGCCACCGGCCACAGGCCTTCGGCCATCGCCTTCGTCTCGAAGGAGAAGTCGGGCTTTTCGACGATTTCGAAAAGAAGCGGAGAATCGGAACGCGCGCGAGCCATGTTGCGGCGAGGTTCGCATCGGCTCCGATTCTCCGCAAGTCCCTCCAGGGTCGAGTGGGGCAAGACCGGGAGGGCACCGTCTGCAGGCCGGGGGACAGGCCGGACGGGATTCTTGGGTCGCCTGCCAACCACGAGGGCAGGGCAGGCGCTACTTTCAGAGCAGCATCAGCTGCTCGGTCGCCTTGGCGGCGGCTACAAACTGGTCGGTTCGGAGCGTGCGCCGCTCGGCGTTGAGGCCGAGCCGCTTGGCCGTGATCTCGAAGCGCCGGCCGATCTGCCAGGCATAGGGGCCGGCGCCTTTCATCCGCTTGCCCCATTCCGAATCATAGTCCTTGCCGTCGCGCATCGAACGGATCAGCGACATCACGTGCCGGTAGCGGTCGGGATAATGGCGCAGCAGCCAGTCCTTGAAGATCGGCGCCACCTCGAGCGGCAGGCGCAGGATCACATAGCCGGCCTCGCGGGCGCCTGCGGCGCGTGCCGAATCGAGGATACGCTCCATCTCCTGGTCGGTCAGGCCGGGGATGATCGGCGCCACCATGACAGAGGCCGGGATGCCGGCATCGGAAAGCTGCCGGATCGCCTCGAGGCGCTTGGTCGGCGTCGACGCGCGTGGCTCCATGGTGCGCGCCAGCATGCGGTCCATCGTCGTCACCGACAGCGCCACCTTGGCCAGCCCGCGTTCGGCCATGCGCGACAAGATGTCGATGTCGCGCGTCACCAGATGGGATTTGGTGACGATGCCGACCGGATGGCCGCGCGCCTCCAGCACTTCGAGGATCTCGCGCATAATCCGGTATTGTTTCTCGATCGGCTGGTAGGGATCGGTGTTGGTGCCGATGGCGATGGTGCGCGGCTGATAGCCATCCTTCGATAGTTCCTTGTCGAGCAGCCGCGCCGCATCCGGCTTGGCAAACAGCTTCGCTTCGAAATCCAGCCCCGGCGACAGGCCCATGAAGGAATGCGTCGGCCGGGCGAAACAATAGACGCAGCCATGCTCGCAGCCGCGATAGGGGTTGATCGAGCGGTCGAAGGAAATGTCGGGCGATTCGTTGCGGGTGATGATGGTGCGCGGCTTCTCGACCTGCACTTCGGTCTTGAACGGCGGCAATTCCTCCAGCGAATTCCAGCCGTCGTCGAACACATGCCGGCTGACCGGCTCGAACCGGCCGGACGGGTTGATGCCCGCGGAACGGCCGCGGTTGCGATCCGGACGGACGCGCATGCCGCTCTGTTCGATCATCGCATTGGCCATCTCGGCTCGCCCTGCTCCGAAAGCAGCAATGTCCGCACGCACGATATGTTCCATTTTGGCCCTTTCCCAAGGACTGTCGGCTGGCTGTCGAATCGCTCTGTTCATGAAAATAATCCTATTTCGCTGATGAGAACAAAGCAAGAACTTTTTCGTTGGGCCATGCAAAACTGGCGCTGCGCAGGGCTTTCCGCTATTCGGCTAAAAATGCTCAGCGTTCTCATCGAAACCCGGGATGACGAAGAAGGCCTTGCCCGCACGCTCGCCTCGTTGATCGGCGGCGCGGTCGAGGGCGTGGTGCGCGATGTCATCGTCTGCGACACCGGCTCGACCGACCAGACGCATCGGGTTGCCGATCATGCCGGCTGCCACTTCGTGGTCGGCGGCATTGCCGCGGGAATCAGGCAGGCGAAGGGTGACTGGCTGCTGTTTCTGGAACCCGGCGCAAGGCTGGCGGAGGGCTGGATCGACGACGTTGTCGCTCACACGGCGCGGCAAACCATGCCGGCGCGCTTTTGCCGTGCGCGCGGCAGCCGCACGCCGTTCCTGTCACGGGTGTTTTCGGGCAACCGGGCGCTGGCCGAAGGGCTGGTCATCAGCAAGCGCCAGGCCGCTGCCCTGTCGAAGAACGCGCACAGCGCCGAAGCCCTTGCGCGCGGTCTCGCCACCAGGCGGCTGGACGCCGAAATCTGGCTGGCGCCGAAGAAGTGATGTTTCTCCCTTTTCCCGTTCCCAGGGAGAAGGGTGCCCGAAGGGCGGATGAGGAGCAGCGTCGGCGTCTCATCCGCATTGGCACGGTCGCAGCACCATCCCTCTTTTTCGCCGCAAAAAGCTATTGTGCATTGCACAAAAGCTGACGCGGGATTAGCATTCCGTTGATGCGGGATATCGGGGTTTGGGTAGTGCCGGAGCGGTAAGCAAGCACCGCGTCGTCGTTGCTGCCGTTCATATCTGAGGACCCCGATGAACCTTTCGTCCCCTGACAAATCCGGCGCCCCCAGTCTGGAAGCCATTGCCCGCAACGGCAGCCTGCTCCGCCGCATTGCGGTGCGTATCCCGACCTATCTGTCCGACCTGCGCGAAAATCCCGCATGGCTGCCGATGTTCGTGCTTGCCCGCACCATGCCGGCGCGCAAGCTGCACTGGCTTGGCGCCAAAGCCGCGCGCCCCGCGCAGAGTGCCGGAGCGACGATGTTCAGGGGCGTCCACCTCAAGTCGATCGTCGCGGCGCTGCGCACCGATGGCCTGTTCTCCGGACTGGTCCTTCCGCAGGCAATCCACGAAGAGATCGCCAGCTTTGCTCAGAGCACGCCGTGCTTCGGCAATTTCGACCGCCGGCTCGAATTCATGCCCGGAGAACACGCAGAAGCCGAGAAGCGGTTCGGCCGCTCTTTGCTCAGCGGACACTATTTCGAGCGCATCCTCGGCTGCAAGGCGGCACTCGCCATCCAGAACGACCCGCTGCTGCTCGACATCGCCCAGCACTATCTGGGCGGGCAGGCAAAGCTGATCACCACGCGTGTCTGGTGGAGCTTTCCGACCGGCGAGGCTTCCGACGCCGACAAGAACCTTGCCTCGCTCGGCAAATATCATTTCGATCTCGACGACTGGCGGATGCTGAAATTCTTCTTCTATCTCAAGCCCTGCGATGCCGGCACCGGCCCGCATGTCTATGTCAAAGCCAGCCACAACAGGCGCAGCCTCAAGCACCAGCTGACGCTGCTGGTCGGCCATCCGGCGCAAGACGTGCTCAAGGTCTATGGCGACGACAGCCCGGTCACGCTGACCGGCGAGGCCGGCCTCGGCTTCGTCGAGGACCCGTTCGGCTTCCACATGGGCACCGTGCCGTCCACCACGCCACGGCTGATGATGGAGGTCGGCTTCGGCGTCTCGCCGCCCTCGCGCCGCCGCTTCCACGGCGAGCCGGTCATCCGCTGACGCCGGAGCGGATCTCGACCGGCATCCAGCGCGCTTGCCGCCGGGCAATGCGACCCTCTTTGTTCTCGGCATCATAGTCCATTGGGACCGGCTCGCGGTTGAACCGCGGCCGGTCATCCAGCGCATTGACGATGACGATCGCTCTCGGTTCGCCGTCGGTGGTCACAGCAGCGACATAGACGCCGCAGTCCCGGCAGATGAGATAATCGGCGGTGCGCAATCCGAACCGGTATCGGTGCAGCCGAGCCTCGTCCTCGACCGAGACGATCAATCGGCCCTGCGGATCGGCAGCGGCGCGCGAACCATGCCGGACACAGAACGCGCACTGGCAGGCGCGGATCTCCACCTCGGCCGGCTCGATTCCCGTTTCGAACGTCAGGTGGATGTTGCCGCAATGGCAGCCGCCGCGGTGCGCGCTCATTGGATCTCTTCCGTCTTGACTTGGCGACAGACTATCCGCCCGACGACCCGGAGGAAATGACCTCTCGAAGGCGCAGCCGCCATTCTGCCTGACAAAGGCAGCACTTGGCCGGCTTTGCCTTGGTTTACGAGGCGGCCTTGCCGCGCCGCAAATGCTCGTCCAGGCGCGGCATGATCTCGACGAAGTTGCAGGGCATGTGGCGGTAGTCGAGCTGCGGTTTCAGGATGCCGTCCCAGGCGTCCCTGCAGGCGCCGGGCGAGCCCGGCAGCACGAAGACGAAGGTGGCGTTGACGACGCCGCCCGTCGCCCGACTCTGCACTGTCGAGGTGCCGATCTTGTCGTAGGAAATGCGGTGGAACACTTCGGAAAAGCCATCCATGCGCTTCTCGAAGATCGGCTCCAGCGCCTCCGGCGTCACGTCGCGGCCGGTAAAACCGGTGCCGCCGGTGGTGATGACGACATCGATGTCTTCGTCGCGCGACCAGCCCAGCACCTTGTCGCGGATTTTCTCCCGGTCGTCGGTGACGATGTCGCGCGCGGCCAGGACATGGCCGGCCTCGACGATGCGATCGGCCAGCGTCCGCCCTGATTTGTCGTCGGCAAGGCTGCGCGTATCGGACACCGTCAGCACCGCGATGCGCACCGGGATGAAGGGGCGGCTTTCGTCAATTTTGGTCATCGGCCCCCTCTGAAGCGATGCTTCGTGTCGCGGCGACAAACCACTCCGGTTCGCGGCTGCGGATCTCGGCGGCGGCGCGCTTGGCGACATTGCCGGTCTCGAACAGTCCGAAGCATGTCGCGCCGGAGCCCGACATGCGCGAGAATCCAGATCCGGCCCTGTTCAGCAGGGAAAGCGCTCGGCCGATGGGCGGCTGGATCGCCTGCGCCGCCGGTTCGAGATCGTTGCGGGTGATCTCCAGCCAGTTGCGGACACTGTGGAAGTCAAATGCACGCGGCAGCGGCGGCAATCCCTCATTGTCGCGTTTCTCAAGTGCGTTGAACACATCAGGCGTCGAGACGGCGACGCCGGGATTGACCAGCACCAAAGCGAGCGCCGGAAAATCCGGCACCAGCGACAGCTCGTCGCCGACGCCACGCGCAACCAGCGGTTTTGCCGCAAGACACATCGGCAAGTCGGCGCCGAGCGTGAGACCGATCCGGCTCAGTTCGGCCTCGCCGATGTCGAGCCCCCAGGTCCGGACAAGACCCTGCAATACCGCCGCCGCGTCGCTTGAGCCGCCGCCGACGCCGGATGCGATCGGCAGGTTCTTTTCCAGCCGGATGGCAACCGGCGGCGTGCTCTGCTGGCCGGCCTGCCTGCGCAGCGCCTCGCGCGCCTTCACCACCAGATTGCTGTCGTCGATCGGCACGGAAGTCGCGTAACGGCCCGATACGGAGAACCGGTCGGCGTCGGCAGGCTCGATCTCGACCCTGTCGCCGAAGCGGGTGAAAACGACCAGGCTCTCGAGCAGATGGTAGCCGTCGGCGCGCTTGCCGGTGACGTGCAGCGCCAGATTTATCTTGGCGGGCGCAAGCCACGTCCGGGCTGCGGCATCCAAACTGTCGGCTGCTGACGGGATGATGATCAGTCCTTGGCCAGGCGGTATTCGCCGGTCTTGGGATCCTGGACCAGCGTGCCGTTGGTGCCGTTGGCTGCCTGCTTTTCGGTGCGCCGCACCTTGGCGGTCACACGTTCGGCCTCGCGGACGAAGGTGCGGTAGCCGAAATAAGCGGCTGCGCCGACAACTGCGAAGAAAATGATCTGTGGCATTTCAAAGCTCCTCCCTCGCAAGGCGGCAAGGCAGACTGTCAAGCCCTCATGCTAGACGCTTTCCCTGCTTTTTCAAAGCCCGAAGCGAGCCCACAATGCGCGCTCTTCCGCCGCATCGATCATGCCGCTTGCGGCGGCGGCGGCAATATCGGGCGCTGAAAAGTTCGAGCCGAACAGGCCGATGCGGCCAAACAGGCCACGCGGCGCGGTGACCAGCCTGAGCTGGGTTTTCGCGCCGAAGCGGGTTTTCAGTACCGTGCGCATGTCGCTCAACGCATCGACGAGGCCAAGCTCCAGCCCTTTCTTGCCGGTCCAGAACAGGCCGGTGAACAGGTCCGGATCGTCCTTCAGCTTGGTGCCACGGCGTTCCCTGACCAGGTCGATGAAGGTCTCGTGCACTTCCAGCTGCAGCGCCTTCAGGCGCTCGACGTCTTCCCTCTTCTCCGGCTTGAACGGGTCGAGCACCGCCTTGTTCTGGCCGGCGGTGTGGACACGGCGCTCGACACCGATCTTCTTCATCAACTCGGGAAAGCCGAACGAGGCCGAGACGACACCAATCGAACCGACGATGGAGGACGGATCGGCAAAGATCTCGTCGCCGGCGACCGCGATCATGTAGCCGCCCGAGGCCGCCACATCCTCGACGAAGACCAGCACCTTTTTGTTCTTCTCGACCGCGAGGTCGCGGATGCGCTTGAAGATCAGCCGCGACTGCACCGGCGAGCCGCCAGGCGAATTGATTGAAATGGCGACGGCGGGCGCATCGAACAGGAACGCCTTTTCGATGAGGGCGGCGGTGGACGCCAAGGACAGGCTCGGCCGGAACGGGCCGCCGCCGGCCATGATGGTGCCATGCAGCCTGATGACGGGAATGGTGACGACGCTGGATCGCCAGGATTTCGGCAGCAGGCGGTTGAAAAGGCGTTTCACGAGGTGGCTGTCTCCAAATGGCTTCAACGCATGTAGGGATTTGCCGGTCAACGGCAATGCTGCAATCCATCTCAGCCAACTGTGTGCCGGTTTTGCGGCAACGACACTGACGGGCCTAAATCAATCGCCAAACAGCGACGCCAGTCCGTTGTTGATCATCTCGGTTCGTTCCGACGGGCCGTCGCCCGTTTGCCCATGCAGCATCAAAGGCGGGCGGATCGACAGCTTGCCGCGCGCGCCGAGCGCTGCCCTGACCACAATGCGGATTGCGGCTGCTTCCGGGCGCGGATGCACGGCCAGCATCTCGGCGTCGCCGAAGCGGCCCGACAGCGCATCGAGGAGGTCGCCAAGCTGTTCCGGCCGCGCAATGACGGCCAGGCCCCCGCGCGGCTTGGCGACGGCAGCCGCACTCCGGATCCAGCTTTCGAACAGCCCGTCGTCCATGACATGCGCCTGCCGCCGCAGCGGATCTGGCGTGGCGCGGTCTTGCGCCGCGTTGAAGGGCGGGTTCATGATGACGAAATCGAAGGAATTGTCGGCGAGGCCGGCTTGCGTCCGCGCCCGGCCTGACAGCGTGACGTCGGCGGTCAGCACCGAGGCGCGATTGCCGAGATGCGCATTGCCGGGATGGGCGAGCGTGGTTGTGGCGAAGCCTGCCATCTCGGCCGACCGTTCGACGAGCACGACCTGCGCCTCTGGGCAGCGCGACAGCACGGCGAGACCCGCCGCACCGGCGCCGGCGCCGAAATCGGCGAGGCGTCCAGAAAAGCCGGATGAAACTGCTGCCGCCAGCATCATGGCATCCATCCCGGCGCGATGCCCTGTCCTGGGCTGGACAAGCCAGAAGCGGCCGCGATGGAAGGCATCGACCGTATGGGCCGGCGTATCGCTGGTAAGCGCGCTCGCTTCAGCCATTATGTCTGGCGGATTTCGTTCTCGATGCCGGCGTCTTTCAAGATGCGCCGCGCCTGATCGGCCTGGTCGGCATCGACCATCACGCGCTTCTGCAAAAGACCGATCGACCCTTCGAGAATGCTCATGTTCTGGTCGGCGACGAAGCAGGCAATCCCGGCATCGCGCATCAGCGATTCGACAAAGGAGATGATCACGGCATCGTTGGTGCGCACGAGTTCTATCATCGGACGAAGTTCGCAGGTTGCAGCGTTGATGTAAACGCTGGAGCATGGCGCCGAAAGTGTGGAGCGGTTTTCGGGCAACGGCATGCGGTCGCTAAGGTTGACACGCCGTCACCGCAGCCGCGCCAATTCGCCTCTTGCCGTGCCCGTATGTGCCGCCCTAGAGTCCCAGGCGGGACCAGGGTGCCGTCGCACGCGTGATCAAAGACGGGAGTGTTTGTTGGTGGGTGTCGTTCTCAACATCGAAAACGGGAAGCGGGAACCCGCCTCCATCAAGGATCTCATCGACCTGACAGCAGCCGATATGGGGCGCGTCAACAAACTGATCCTGTCCAAGGCCGGCTCCGACGTCGAGATGATCCCGGAGGTCGCCAATCATCTGATCTCGTCGGGCGGCAAAAGGCTGCGTCCCATGCTGACGCTCGCGGCGGCCCAGATGTTCGGCTATTCCGGCGAGGGCCACGTCAAGCTCGCCACCGCGGTCGAGTTCATGCACACCGCCACGCTGCTCCATGACGACGTCGTCGACGAGAGCGGCATGCGGCGCGGCAAAAAGACTGCCCGCATGATCTGGGGCAACCAGGCGAGCGTGCTGGTCGGCGATTTCCTGCTCGGCCAGGCTTTTCGCATGATGGTCGATGTCGGTTCGCTGGAAGCGCTCGACATCCTGTCCAGCGCCGCCTCGATCATCGCCGAGGGCGAGGTGATGCAGCTGGCGGCCGCCAAGAACCTCGATACCACCGAGGACGAGCATTTCGCCGTCATCAAGGCCAAGACCGCGGCGCTGTTCTCGGCTGCCGCCGAGGTCGGTCCGGTCATCGCATCGGCGACGCGCAACGATCGCGCCGCATTGCGCTCCTACGGCATGAATCTCGGCCTTGCCTTCCAGCTCATCGACGATGCGCTGGATTATGGCGGCTCCAGCCAGGAGCTGGGCAAGAATGTCGGCGACGATTTCCGCGAAGGCAAGGTTACGCTGCCGGTCATCCTCGCCTACCGGCGCGGCACCAAGGCCGAGCGCACCTTCTGGAAGCGCGCCATCGAGGACAATGTCACCGACGATGCCGGACTGGAAAAGGCCATCGGCCTGATGACCCGCCATGGCGCCATTGCCGACACCATCGGACGCGCCCGCCATTTCGGCGAGATCGCCCGCGACGCGCTGGCGCCGCTGGAGGCGACGCCGCAGAAATCGGCGCTGATCGACGTCATCGACTTCTGCATCAGCCGGGTGAACTGACCCGCGCCTGGCGCCAAAGCAAGTTTGCACGCAAAATCGGGCAATCACCGCTCGACAATCGGCAGCAGTGCAAATTATCTATAAAAACATGGCAAAGACCGCAGACGACACCATCGCCGTGCGCATCAGCAAGGTGCTGGCGGATCGCATCATATCGGGCGCGATCGAACCCGGCGCCCGGTTGCGGCAGGATCACATCGCCGAGGAATTCCAGACCAGCCATGTCCCGGTGCGCGAGGCCTTTCGGCGCCTGGAGGCGCAAGGGCTGGCGGCCAGTGAGCCCAGGCGGGGCGTACGCGTCGCTGCTTTCGATCTCGGCGAGGTAAGGGAAGTCGCCGAAATGCGGGCAGCGCTCGAAGTGTTGGCGCTGCGCCATGCCGCGCCGCATCTGACGGCTTCCATTCTCAATCTTGCCGAAGAAGCCACAAAGGCCGGCGACAAATCCCGCGATGTCCGCTCTTGGGAGGAGGCCAACCGCACCTTCCACCGGCTGATCCTGGCGCCCTGCGGCATGCCGCGGCTGATCGCCACCATCGACGATTTGCACGCAGCAAGCGCCCGCTTCCTGTTCGCCGCCTGGCGCTCGGAATGGGAAATCCGCACCGACCAGGATCATCGCGCGATCCTCAGCGCGCTGCGGCAAGGCAACACCGAATCGGCCGCCGCCACGCTTGGCCGGCACGTGCAGTGGATCGGCCAGAAACCAGTCAAGACCGCGTCGGGCAAGATGCGCGAAGCGTTTGCCATCGTCGGGTAGGGACGAAGGGACAAGTCGTCGGATTCCGCGCGTAGCGATCCTTCACACCCCCTCTGTCCTGCCGGACATCTCCCCCGCAAGCGGGGAGATCAACAGCTTTGCCGTTGCGTTAGTCCTGCAACGTCGGCCATTGGCGAAAGCAAAGGCGACATCCGATCTCCCCACTTGCGGGGGAGATGGCCGGCAGGCCAGAGGGGGGTGCTGTCCCGCCAGCCTTTCCAAATGTCCTTTATTCGACACGCAAGCCCAAGCCTTTTTAGGGGTGAGGGTTGCCATTCCCGCGCAAATATGGATTCGATAATAGATCGAACAACAGAATTATCTATAATTTCAAACCAGCTAGGAAGCAACCATGACCGACATCGCCTTTTCGCCGTCCAAGCCGTCCTTCAGCCCGTTGCGCCTGCAAACCCGCTCGCATAGCTGGCAGGCCGCGGCCGTCGTCCTCGGTACGCTGTTTCTGGCGCTGTTGTCCCAGATCGAGGTGCCGATGGTGCCGGTGCCGGTCACCATGCAGACCTTCGCCGTGACGCTGGTCGGCGCACTTTATGGCTGGCGGCTTGGCGCCATGACCATCATCGCCTGGCTCGCCGAGGGCGCCGTGGGCTTTCCTGTCCTGTCCGGAGGGGCAGCGGGCGCGTCGTATTTCGTCGGGGCAACGGGCGGTTATCTCTTCGCCTTCCCGCTCGTCAGCGCGCTTGTCGGCTGGCTGGCCGAGCGCGGCTGGAACGGCAACCGCGTGCTGCTCGCCTTCGCCGGCATGGTCCTCGGCAACCTCGCCTGCCTGGTTCTCGGAACGGCCTGGCTCGCCGTCATGATCGGCCTCGAACAGGCCATCGCCTTCGGTTTCCTGCCGTTCCTCGTCGGCGGCCTGCTGAAATCGGCGCTCGGCGCCGCGACGCTCAAGCTGTTTTCCGGTAAGGCGGACCCGGCAGGAGCATGATCCCGAAAAATGAGTCCGGTTTTCGGAAGAGATCATGCTCAAACAAAAAGATGGAGCCCCATCCCGATACCATCGGGATGGAACAGGCTCCGCTCGCGCGTCCTGACCGATGACCGTCCGGCTGCGCTCCCACCATCTGCTTTGCCTGCTAACCTATATCGGCGAAGGGTACAGCGCAGCCTTCGTCGCCAATTATGACGTGATCGCGAAACGTCTGGGCCGGGGCGAGGATATTCTGATCGTCTCCGGCCCCGACGACATCTGTCGGCCGCTGCTCGGCGAGGCCGAGCCCCACTGCTTGCGCGAAAGCGCCGCAGGCCGGGACGAGCTGGCAGCACGCGATGTCGGCAAGCTGCTGACCCGGCCGATCCGGGCCGGCGTCCGCTTCAGCCTCGACGCGGCAACGCTTGCCGCCTTGCGCGCGGCCTTTTCAGCCGGCGTGACGCGTGAGGCCTGCCAGGGTTGCGAGTGGGCCGGCCTGTGCAGCACGATAGCGGCAGGCGGATATCGCGATGTCAGGCTGTAGCTCCCAACCCCGATCTGCTATTGTCGGAACTGACAGTGTCTGCGTCGCCATGGTTTGTTAATCGGGTGACCCGATTGTGAATTCGGCCCGGATTGAAGCCTGACCCCAAAAAGGCCATGCTTTGTCAGGAAACATCGAGTCTATGGCTTCTCCGCGCCGACGCGGGATGGCGCTTGGCTGAAAGGGATACGATGCGGCAAGGACGTGCGCGCTGGCTCGCGGGGCTGGCAATTGTGGCAGGGATGGCGATTTCTCCGCTGCCTGCCTACGCCAAGGAATCGACCGACCCGGTCAAGATCACCTCCTTCTCGGGCGCCTATCTCGCCGCCCGCATCGCCGAAGGCGACAACGACCTCGACAATGCCATCGCTTATTACAAGCAGGCGCTCGCCTTCAATCCCGGCGACACCTCGCTGCAGCAAAGCCTGATGCTGTCGCTGATCGCGCAAGGCCGCTTCGAGGAATCGCTGGTCTATGCCGACAAGCTCAAGGCAGTTCCCGACGTCGAGCGCTTCTCGCGTCTGGCTCTGGCGGTCGATTCCTTCCACAAGAAGGATTTCACCAAGGCGCAGTACTGGCTCAAGCTGTCGCTCGAATCCGATCTCGACCGGCTGATTTCCGGCGTCATGTCCGGCTGGGCACAAGAGGGCGCCGGCGACCCCACCGGGGCGATGGCCTCGATCGACAAACTGCAGGGGCCTGACTGGTTCGGCCTGTTCAAGTCCTTCCACCGCGCGCTGATCGCCGATGCCGCAGGCCTATCGGACAAGGCCGACGCGCTTTATGACGCGACCCTGACCGACGTCACGGCCGGCGGTGCCGCGCCCGAGACATGGATGCGCAACGCCCAGGCCTACGCGTCTTTCCTGGCGCGCAAGGGAAACAAGAACAAGGCGCTCTACGTGCTCGACAAGGCCGAGGCGTTCGCGCCCGGCAAGCTCGACATCCAGGCGCTTCGCGACAGGATCAGCAAGGGCGACAAGATCGAGCCCTTCGTCGCCAGTCCCTCCGAAGGCGCCGCTGAAATCCTGCTCGACCTCGCCATCGCGCTCAATCGCGGCGGCGGCGAGCCGTTCGTGCGCCTCTATCTGCAATATGCGCTCGCGCTCAAGCCCGACAGCGACGCCGCTTTGGTGCAGCTTGCGGCCGTTGCGGAGCAGCTGAAGGACGGCGAAGGCGCCATTGCGCTCTATAGCCGCATTCCAGCCTCCTCGCCGCTGAAGGAGCTTTCCGACCTGCAGCTCGGCCTCAACCTTGCCGATCTCAACCGTCACGACGAGGCGATCGCCCATCTCAAGGCATTCGTCGAAGCTCACCCCGATGACATGCGCGCCTATCTGGCGCTGGGCGGGGTCTATGCCTCGAAGGAGGATTTCCGCTCCGCCGCCACTCTCTACGACAAGGCGGTCGCGGTGCTGAAGACGCCGACCAATGCCAACTGGAACATCTACTATCAGCGCGGCATCGCCTATGAGCGGCTGAAGGAATGGCCCAAGGCCGAACCGAACTTCCTCAAGGCGCTGGAACTGTTCCCCGACCAGCCGCAGGTGCTGAACTATCTCGGCTATTCCTGGGTCGACATGAACATGAACCTCAAGGAAGGGCTGGCGATGATCCAAAAGGCCGTCGACCTCAGGCCGAGCGACGGCTACATCGTCGATTCGCTGGGCTGGGCCTATTTCCGCATGGGCCGGTTCGAGGACGCCGTGCGCGAAATGGAGCGCGCCGTGTCGCTCAAGCCGGAAGATCCGGTGCTCAACGACCATCTCGGCGATGCCTATTGGCGCGTCGGCCGCAAGCTCGAAGCCACATTCCAGTGGAACCAGGCGCGCGACCTGAAGCCGGATCCCGATGTGCTTGCCATTTTGCAGCAGAAGCTGATGAAGGGCCTGCCGCCGATCGAATCCAACACGGCGCAGGAAACCCCGAAGGTCAAGCCGGCCACCCCGCCAGCGCCGAAGGGGTGATCGGGCCATACTTCTTATGAAACGGGGCTCGCTGAGCCCCGTTTTTTCGGCTTGGCGTCTTAGAGCAATTCCAGGAAAGTGTGCGCGGTTTTCCGTTCGGAATTGCGACAGAAACAAAGAGATAGAGACGCCCTATCGCGATCGTCATTCTATGGCGGAGCAAGGAGCGAAGCGACGCGGCGCAGACCCAGCGTTGGCGCTCATTCTAGAACAGCTTTCGGTAGACGACGAACCCCGAGAGATCGCCGATCTTGTCGTAGAGCTTCATCGCCGTGTGGTTGGTTTCGTGTGTCAGCCAGTAGACGCGGCTGGAGCCTGCGGTTTGCGCCCTGGTATAGACGTCTTCGATCAGTGCCCGGCCGACGCCCTTGCCGCGCGACGCCTCATTGGTGAAGAGATCCTGCAGATAGCAGTTCGGCGAAATCGCCGTCGTGGTGCGGTGGTAGAGATAGTGGACAAGGCCGAGAAGCTTGCCTTCGCTCTCGGCGACCAGCGCATGCATCGGCTCATAGGCATCGAAGAAGCGCGACCATGTCATTGCAGTGATGTCACCGGGCAAGGCGGTCTCGCCCGAGCGGCCGTAAAACGCATTGTAGCCGTCCCACAGCGGCAGCCATTGCTCGTAATCCTCTCGGGTGACGGGGCGTACGGTGAACTGGCCTTGCATGGCTGAACCTTTGTCGTTGAAGCTGGGCGAGCAAACGGCCACCGGCACCGTCCGGCAATGGGCCAGTCCGAAGCAAAGCGTTCAACCTCTCATCAAGGCGGCGATAGGCGCTGCCTTGACGCCTACCGGCCCGGCAACTAGGGAATGGCATCATTTCAGCGCTTTCCGAGGCCGCCGTGACGTCAGACAGTCCAGTCCATATGCATCCCAGCCGCTCGTTCCAGGGGCTGATCCTGACCCTGCACAATTACTGGGCCGCCTATGGCTGCGTCATCCTGCAGCCTTACGACATGGAAGTCGGCGCCGGCACCTTCCATCCGGCCACCACGCTGCGCGCGCTCGGGCCCAAGGGCTGGAACGCCGCCTACGTCCAGCCCTCGCGCCGGCCCAAGGACGGCCGCTACGGCGAAAACCCCAACCGGCTGCAGCATTATTACCAGTACCAGGTGATCCTGAAGCCCAATCCGCCGAACCTGCAGGAACTCTATCTCGGCTCGCTCAAGGCAATCGGCGTCGATCCGTTGCTGCACGACATTCGCTTCGTCGAGGACGACTGGGCAAGCCCGACGCTTGGCGCCTGGGGGCTCGGCTGGGAGTGCTGGTGCGACGGGATGGAAGTGTCGCAGTTCACCTATTTCCAGCAGGTCTGCGGCATCGAATGCGCGCCGGTGGCGGGAGAACTGACCTACGGCCTGGAGCGGCTGGCCATGTATGTGCAGGGCGTCGACAATGTCTACGACCTCAACTTCAATGGCCGAGAAGGCGCCGAAAAAGTCACCTATGGCAATGTCTTCCTGCAGGCCGAGCAGGAATATTCCAGGCACAATTTCGAATATGCCAACACCGCCATGCTGCTCAGGCATTTCGAGGACGCCGAAGCCGAATGCAAGGCGCTGCTCGCGGCCGGCGCCCCGGCTTCGAACGACAATCTGCCGATGCACCGCATGGTCTTCCCGGCCTATGACCAGTGCATCAAGGCCAGCCACGTCTTCAACCTGCTCGACGCGCGCGGCGTGATTTCGGTGACCGAGCGGCAGAGCTACATCCTGCGGGTGCGCAATCTGGCGAAGGCCTGCGGCGAGGCATTTTTGCAGACCCAGGCCGGCGGGCTCGCCGCCTGAGGTTCACTTCATCATTTCGGGGGACATGTTGATTGGGGCCAACATCGGGCCAGTCGATCCGGCCATGGTCCGCATAGCCTGCCGTACGCCCGGCATTGAGAAGGCGCCATGCACTTGCGCGGCGAAACAGGCGCTGAGCGCGATGATCTGGAGGAGTCTCGATGCCGTTTTCATGGTCGTTCAGCCAATAGGTCCCTGCCTGAGCGTTGGTCGCTTCAGCGCTGCGTTTGGTTCATGGAAATCTTTGATCCAAGGACGGGCGGGCTGGTTGCGGCCCGACAGCGCCTTGAAAATTTTAGAAAATCGCCCCTGGCCGACGATCGGCAAGCGCAAAGGGTGACAGCGGCCAGCCGAGTTGCTATGCCCCGCCGACCATTTTCGCGCGAGCCTAACCATGCCTGATCTTTTGCTAGAACTTCGCTCCGAGGAAATTCCCGCCCGCATGCAGCGCAAGGCGGCGGGCGATCTCAGGAAGATGCTGACCGACGGTCTGGTCGAGGCGGGTCTGACCTATGACGCCGCGCGCGAATACTGGACGCCGCGGCGCCTGGCGCTCGATGTCAGGGGCTTGACCGCGCGCTCGAAGGACATCCACGAGGAGATCAAGGGGCCGTCGACGGCGGCGCCGGAACAGGCGGTGCAGGGTTTTCTGCGCAAGGCAGGCCTTGCCTCGGTTGCCGAGGCGCATGTCCATTCCGATCCGAAGAAGGGCGATTTCTACGTCGCCCATATTTCGAAGCCGGGCAGGGCGGCGGAAGAAATCGTCGCCGAACTGGTGCCGGCCATCATCCGCAGCTTCCCGTGGCCGACATCGATGCGCTGGGGGCCGGCTTCGGCCAAGCCCGGTTCGCTGCGCTGGGTGCGGCCGCTGCAGACGATCCTGTGCACCTTCGGCCCGGAGACCGAGGAGCCGGTGGTGGTCGATTTCGAGATCGATGGCATCCGCTCGGGCAATATCACCTATGGCCATCGTTTCATGGCGCCGGGTGAAATCACCGTGCGCCGCTTCGACGATTACGTGACCAAGCTGGAAGCGGCCAAGGTCGTGCTCGATGGCGACCGCCGCAAGGAGATCATCCTTGCCGACGCCCGCAACCTCGCCTTCGCCAACGGGCTCGATCTGGTCGAGGACGA
Organism: Mesorhizobium sp. C395A; assembly: GCF_030323205.1. NCBI lineage: Bacteria > Pseudomonadati > Pseudomonadota > Alphaproteobacteria > Hyphomicrobiales > Phyllobacteriaceae > Mesorhizobium > Mesorhizobium sp. C395A. The sequence continues at coordinate 324,970 of NZ_CP100473.1, forward strand.
AGGGTTGTTGGAAGAAGTGTCGGGCCTGGTCGAATGGCCGGTGGTGCTGATGGGCGAATACGAGGAGGCCTTTCTCGCCATTCCGCCCGAGGTGGTCCGGCTGACCATCCGCGCCAATCAGAAATGCTTTGTCACCCGGCCGCAAGGCGACGGCGAAAACCTCTCCAACCGCTTCATCCTCACCGCCAACATCGAGGCCAAGGACGGCGGCAAGGAGATCGCGCACGGCAACGGCAAGGTGGTGCGTGCCCGCCTGTCGGACGCGCTGTATTTCTGGAAGACCGACCAGGGCGATCTGCCCGATCTGGGAGAGCTCGAGGCATCGGCAAAAAAGTTCGGCCTCGATCTGAAGAAACCGCTCGACCAGCGCATGGCCCGCCTCGACCATCTCAATGTCACCTTCCATGCCAAGCTCGGCACGCAAGGCGAGCGGGTGGAGCGGATCAAGCGGCTGGCGCAAGAGATCGCGCCGACAGTGGCGCACTCCATCTTCCCCCTCGAGGGGGAGATGGCCGGCAGGCCAGAGGGGGTCGCTTCGGCTGCCGCGACGCCGTCCGGTCTCTCGAAGAAAGAGGGAGTTGGCGCTCCACGCGAGACGACCCCCTCTGTCGCCTTCGGCGACATCTCCCCCTCAAGGGGGGAGATTACCGCGCTCGCCGCTCGCGCCGCTGTGCTGGCCAAAGCCGACCTCACGACCGAAGCAGTGGGCGAGTTTCCGGAACTGCAAGGCGCCATGGGGCGCAAGTATGCGCTGCTGCAGGGTGAGCATCCGTCCGTGGCCGCGGCGATCGAGGAACACTACAAGCCGCAAGGTCCGTCCGACCGCGTGCCGACCGATCCGGTGTCGATTGCCGTCGCACTCGCCGACAAAATCGATACGCTGGTCGGGTTCTGGGCGATCGATGAAAAGCCCACGGGCTCGAAGGATCCTTACGCGCTGAGAAGGGCCGCACTGGGCGTGGTGAGAATCCTGATCGAGAATGGGATCTCACTGCCGCTGACATCGCTCTTCGACAGTGCCTATCAAACGGCGAGTTATCTCGCGTCCAAGGCTGGACGGGCCTTTGGCCCCGACCTCCTCGCCTTCTTCCACGACCGCCTGAAAGTCTATCTCCGCGACCAGGGCGCTCGGCATGATCTCATTGACGCCGTGCTGGCAGGTGGTGGAAGCGCGCCAATCTCCCCCCTTGTGGAGGCGGCGAAGCCGACAGAGGGGGGCGCTGTCCCGCCGACCTCTCATTCTGGCGCGCCCCCCTCTGCCCTGCCGGGCATCTCCCCCACAAGGGGGAGATCGGCCAATCGCAGTCGGACGACCTCCTGCAGATCGTGCGTCGCGTCGAAGCTCTAGGGTCCTTCCTCGACACCGAGGACGGCAAGAACCTGCTCGCCGGCGCCAAGCGGGCGGCCAACATTCTGGCTGCCGAGGAGAAGAAGAAAACGCGCGTCGCCGCGACTGTTGAGCCGGCGCTGTTTCGCGAGGAGGCCGAGAAATCGCTGTTTGCGGCGGTGAATCAGGCGGAGAGAGAAGCCGGCGAAGCGATTCAAAACGAAGACTTTTCCGCCGCCATGCTGGCGCTTAGCGTGTTGCGTGAAGCGGTTGATTCATTCTTTGAACGCGTTCTCGTGAATGATGAGGACCAGGCCGTGCGCGCCAACCGCCTGGCGCTGCTGGCTCGCATCCGCACGGCCACCGATCAGGTCGCGGATTTTTCCAGGATAGCTGGCTAAAGGGCAGATAAGCCCGAAGACAGCGACGACAAGGGCGGTGCTCACACGCCGCCCTTCTTGTCCGGAACCAACGTGTCAGTCTCGAGGCTGACTCCGTCAGTCCTCCCGAGGTTGACGAAATCAATCCTCCAGAATGCTGACATGCACGCTGTCTGAATAGACGTCGACCTGGATCAGCGGCTCGCCATTGACGATGGCGTTCCGTGTCGAGGAGCTCATCGCGCCACCGCGCTTCAGCATGCGTTCCAGATACGCGCGATCATCATTGCTGCGGAACCAGTCATCGCCCTGGTCGCCGGCATCGCGCCGGTGGAACTTGTGCCAGTTGGCACGGTCCTGCCGCACCATCTGTGCTGCGCTGCTCAGCTCATAGCCGTCGCTGGCATGGTGGTCGCGATCGGAAATGCGCGCGACGTAGGACCCTAGCTCGTCACCGGCCTGCGCGCCGCCGACACCTATAGGTGACGCCAGCAACAGGCCGGCAATAGTCAAAGATTTCGTCATGTTCATGATAACCCCTCGCTCTCCTAGAACCCGGCGCGCTCATGCCAAACCCGATTGGCGAAATTGGGGCCGCCGCCGCCAAGCCGATCGTGCGCCGGGGCGTCGATCGGCGTCAAGCGGAATGGATCGGCCGACTGTCTTGGCCGACTGTCTTGGCTGAATGGCCTACTCGGCTTTGCCGACGCCCTCGATCGGCTGCTGCGGTGTTGCTGCCGGCTGCGGCGCTGCCGGTTGCGACTCGGGCTTGCCGTTCGATGCCGTTGCAGTTCCTGCTGGTGCGGTCTCTGCCGTCGTCTCCGCTGCCGGCGCCGCGGCGCTCGCCCTGGCCGGAGCCGGCGCGGCGAAGGCGCCGCCGACGATGCCGCCGCGAATGATCATCGGATCCGTGCCTAGGCTTTTCGGGGATCGCCGCGACCTTTTCATAAGTCACATCGGGCTGGGCATCGCCGAGTGCGACGATCGATGGCGACGAGGCGATCCTGACCGGTTCGGATCCGCCAACCTTGATGACCGATGGCGTCGAGGTCGAGACGCCGAGAAAGACGATCGACGAGGCGTGCGCCCCACCGGTCATCGCCGCCAGGGTGAAACCAAGCGCTCCAAGCACACGCATCGACATCGAAACCGTCCCCTTGCCCGACAAGCCGCCAGCCCTAACCGCAAATAGCCTTAACCCCAGTGGATTGATGCCGGCTTGCAGGGAAACGTAGCATTTTAGGCATTGATAATTCGCCAACGCCGGCTTGCCCGAAAACCACTGCCGTATTAGAGCAATTCCAGGAAAAGTGAGTAGCGGTTTTCCGTCCGGAATTGCGCAAAAACAAATACTTAGAGCGTTTCAGCGAACCGCTGAACCGCTCTAATGCATGTCGCTCAAAAGTGGCCCCGGTTTTGAGAGAACGACATGCATCAAAACAAAGACCTAAAGCGCGTCGCATGAATCCGGTTCAGCGCGACGCGCTTTAGGTCCGGTGCCTGTGAGGTGAAGCGAGTGGCTGAGATACTATCCGTCGGCGAAGCGATGGAGCAGGCGTTGGCGCTGCTTGAGGGCGGCGACGTCGTCGCCATCCCGACGGAGACCGTCTATGGACTGGCCAGCGACGCGACCAATGGCGTCGGCGTCGCCCGCATTTTCGAAGCCAAGGGCCGGCCGCGCTTCAACCCGCTGATCGCCCATGTCGCCGATCTGGCGATGGCCGAGCGCATTGCGATCTTCGACCCGCTTTCGAAGCGGCTGGCCGAGGCGTTCTGGCCGGGGCCGCTGACGCTGGTGCTGCCGCTCCGACCCGGCAACGGCATCCATCCGCTGGTCACCGCCGGGCTCGATACGATCGCGCTGCGCATGCCGAGGGGGTTCGGCGGCGAGCTGATCGCCAGACTCGGCCGGCCGTTGGCCGCGCCCAGCGCGAACTCTTCGGGCAAGATCAGCGCCACGACGGCGCAAGCCGTCGCGGCCGATCTCGGCGCCAAAATCCAGCTGGTGGTCGATGGCGGCGCCACCCCGGTCGGGCTGGAATCGACCATCGTCAAGGTCGAAGGCAACAGCGTGCGGCTGCTGAGGCCAGGCGGCATCGCTGCCGCCGATATCGAGGCCGTCACCGGCATTAAGCTGCAGCGCGGCGCGACAGCCGGCATCGAGGCGCCCGGCATGCTGGCGTCGCATTATGCGCCGCGCGCATCGGTGCGGCTCGATGCACAGAGTGTGGCTGAAGGCGAGGCCTTGCTGGCCTTTGGTGGCGACCGCGCCGAAGGCTGGCAAGCGGCGGCCGCCTTGCGCAACCTGTCCGCGTCAGGCGATTTGCGCGAAGCCGCAAGCAATCTGTTCGCGTATTTGCAGGAACTCGACCGCAGCGGTGCGGCGACGATCGCCGTCGAGCCGATCCCGTTCGATGGGCTCGGCGAGGCGATCAACGATCGGCTGTTTCGTGCCGCTGCCCCCCGTGACAAGCTCGATTGAGCGCCATAGTTTGCGCCGATGAACGACTCCCCCTTCGACCTCGATCCCGCTCTCATCGACCGCTTCACTGCCATTGTCGGCGAAAAATATGCACTGCGCGACCAAGCCGATATTGCGCCGTATCTTACCGAGCGGCGCGGGCTGTGGCACGGTAGGACGGCCTTGGTGCTGCGTCCCGGCAGCGTCGACGAGGTGAGCCGGATCATGCGGCTGGCGAGCGAGACGGGAACGCCGGTCGTGCCGCAAAGCGGCAACACCGGGCTGGTCGGCGCCCAGGTGCCGGATGCCTCCGGCCGCGAGATCGTGCTTTCTTTGTCGCGGCTGAACGGCATTCGCGAGATCGACGTCTTCTCCAACACGGTGACCGTCGAAGCCGGCGTCATCCTGCAGACGCTGCAGGAAGCCGCCGACGCCGCCGACCGGCTGTTTCCGTTGTCGCTTGCCGCGCAAGGGTCCTGCCAGATCGGCGGCAATCTCTCGTCCAATGCCGGCGGCACCGGCGTGCTTGCCTATGGCAATGCGCGCGAACTCTGCCTTGGTGTCGAAGTCGTGCTGCCGACCGGCGAGGTGTTCGACGATCTGCGCAAACTGAAGAAGGACAACACCGGCTACGATCTGAAGAACCTGTTCGTCGGCGCCGAAGGCACGCTCGGCATCATCACCGCGGCGGTGCTGAAACTGTTTCCCAAGCCCAAGGGGCGCGAAGTGGCCTTTGCCGGCCTGTCGTCGCCGGAAGCAGCGCTTTCGCTGTTCAGCCTGGCGATGGACCGGGCAGGGGCGGCACTCACCGCCTTCGAGCTGATCGGCCAGCGTCCTTATGATTTCACGCTGCGCCATGCGCAGGGCGTCACGCGGCCGCTGGTGCAGCGTTGGCCATGGTATGTGCTGATGCAGGTGTCGTCGGGCCGTTCGGCCGAGGACGCCAAGGCGCTGATCGAGGAGGTGCTGTCGGCAGGCCTCGAGCAAGGCATCGTCGGCGACGCGGTGATCGCGGCCAGCCTGGCGCAGGGCGACGCCTTCTGGAACTTCCGCGAGGTGCTGCCGGATTCGCAAAAGCCCGAAGGTGCTTCGATCAAGCATGATATTTCGGTGCCGGTGGCATCCATCCCGGCCTTTATCGAAAAGGCGGCCGGTGCAGTGGCTTCGGTCAGTCCGCAGGCGCGCGTGGTCTGCTTCGGCCATATGGGCGACGGCAATCTCCACTACAACATCTCCCGGCCGGAGGGCGGTGACGACGAAGCGTTTCTCGGCCTCTACCACGCCATGAACCATGCCGTGCACGATGTCGTGCGCTCCTTCCACGGCTCGATCTCGGCCGAGCACGGCATCGGCCAGTTGAAGCGCGACGAGCTGATCGCCACCGCGCCGCCAATGGCGATCGAGCTGATGCGCCGGGTGAAGGCCGTCTTCGATCCGGCCGGCATCATGAATCCCGGTAAGGTTATCTGATCCTTTCAACATTTTGTGGCTGGTCTCATTCCGATAACCATCGCCTGAGATCAGCAAAATTTAACTGACTTTCTTAAGCCGGGCGGCAGAAGCTCGCGCTAATGTTTCACACAACGAGGCCGGGAAAACCGGCCCGGAGAGACCCGCAAAACGGCTCTCAGGAGAAACACAGGAAGGCAGCAGATGAACAGTGTATTGAAGCCCGTCTGGGCCGGGCGCAACATGCGCCTCGACCCATTCCGCCTGCCGCAAGTGGTGAGCTATGCCACGCGCGACGACTATGGCGACGTTACCTTCACCATCGACCAGCGCGGCGCCGTCATCCGCCGCACGCTCGAGATGAGCGGCGTGCCGGCGATCATCGCGCTGCCCGCCAACGCGTTTCGCGGCGTCGCCGCCCGCGCGATGGAGGATGCGCAAGGCAATGTCACGGTAACCCTCGAACTCCTGCACAACGACCCGATGCTGTCGGTGCCGCTGCTGGTGGCCGACGATCTCGACGACGTCGCCGCCGACTGGCGCGCCTGGGCCGATGCTTACCGGCTGCAGATGCTGCTGATCGAATCCGACGGCATTGCCCGCACGCTTGAGGAATCGCTCGGCGCCGCCATCAAGGCGCTGCCGGCCAAGGATCGCCGCAAGGGCCGGGTCTCGACCACGCGCCGCCCACGCTTCCTCGCCCGCCGCAGGGCCGGCGATCTCGGGCTGAGGCTGGTTATTGATGGCCAGGAGATTATTTCGAGAGAATAGAGCGCTCTTCTCCTTCCCCCCTTGTGGGGGAAGGTGGATTGCCGCGAAGCGGCAAGACGGATGAGGGGTGTTCCAGGGAACGCCAACGCCTCACTCCGCTGGAGCACCCCTCATCCGTCTCGGCGCTGCGCGTCGATCCACCTTCTCCCACAAGGGGAGAAGGAAGAGGGAGCCTACACCAGCGGCTTCAGCGCCACCCACAGCGCACCGCCGATCAGGCCGAGGAAGATCAGCCAGCCGACCTGGTTGTTCGATTTGAACAGCCGCAGGCATTGATCGGGATCGTCGATATCCAGAACCGCTATCTGCCGCGCCATATGGGCGCCGGCGGCGATCAGCCCGGCCAGCGCCACCACAGGCGCCTGCGCCGAGGCGAAGGCGATGGCGAAGCAGACCAGCGTGCCGCCATAAAGCCCGACCAGCCAGGTCTTGGTGTTGTCGCCGAACAGCCGCGCCGTCGAGCGCACGCCGACAATGGCGTCGTCTTCCTTGTCCTGATGCGCGTAGATAGTGTCGTAGCCGATCACCCACAGGATTGAGCCGATATAGAGCATGACGGCCGGGCCATCGAGATCGCCGAACTCCACCGCCCAGCCCATCAGCGCACCCCAGGAGAAGGCGAGCCCGAGCACCAATTGCGGCCAGTTGGTGAAGCGCTTCATGAAGGGATAGACGGCAACGATGACCAGCGAGACGATGCCGAGCGGAATGGCGAAGTCGTTGAACTGCAGCAGCACGACCAGCCCCAGCAAGGCCTGGATGACCAGGAACGCCCAGGCTTGGCGGCGCGTCACCTTGCCGGCCGGCAATGGCCGCGAGCGCGTGCGCTCGACCTTGTTGTCGATGTCCTGGTCGACAATGTCGTTATAGGTGCAGCCGGCGCCACGCATGGCGACGGCGCCGACAAAGAACAGGAACAGGAACCACGGCGACGGCAGCAATGTGAGCAACGGGTCTGCCGGGCGGGGATAGGCGCTGGCCGCAAGCGCTGCCGACCACCAGCAGGGCCACAGCAGCAATTGCCAGCCGATCGGCCGGTCCCAGCGCGCAAGCTGCGCGTAAGGCCACAGCCAGCGCGGCAATATCTTGTAGACCCAATGGCCGCTCGGCGCGTCGGCGACGCGGCCCTGTGCGGCTTTCGACTGGATGGTTTCCATCGTGCTGGAGTGGCAGCAGCGGCGTGCGCCGTCAAGCGGCCGCATTGTCGCTCAGGCGGTGAAAATATCGTGGCTGGCAAACCATGCCTTCGCCACCTCCGTGAAGGCCAGCGCCGCCTTCGACAGCCTTTGCCTTGTGTCATGGGTGAGGATGATGCGCTGCATCGGCAGCGGATCGGACAGCGGCTTGCAGACCAGCGGCAGCCCGTCATAACTCCTGTCGCCATAAGGCCTGGTGTAGCTCACCGCGACGCCGAAGCCGTTGGCGACCATGCTGCGCTGCAGTTCGAACGAACTCGCCGTCGATTGCGAGACCGGCGACAGGCCGCGGCTGAGGAACAGGTCCAGCATATGCTGCCAGCTGTGCGGCTGGTCGGTGGTGATCAAGGGATGGGTCGCCAGCTCCGCCAGGCTGACGCTGGCCTGGCTGGCCAGCGCGTGGCCTTGCGGCAGAAGCGCGTGTGGCCGCAGCTCATGCAGCAGGATGCGGGCGAAGTGCGAGGGCAGGCCGAGATCGTAGGTCAGGCCGAGATCGATTGCCGCATCGCCGAGCCGCCGGCCGAGCGTCTCGAAGGTCTCGTCGCGGACCACCACGGTGACCGCCGGGCAGCGTTGCGAAAAAGCGCGGATCAGCGCCGGCGCGAAATAAGGCGCCAGATCCTCGAAACAGCCGAGCACAAGTTCGCCCCCGACATCGGCGTCGCGCGTCCCGAGCCCAACCAGTTCGTCCGCTTCGGCCAGCACCTGCTTTGCCTTCGCCACCGCGCTGCGGCCGAACGAGGTCAGCGCGATGCCGCTGCCGCGCTGGCGCACGAACAGTTTCTGGCCGAGCGTCGCTTCGACATTGTCGATCGCCACCGAGATCGAGGGCTGCGAGACGTTCAGCATCCGGGCGGCCACGGTGACGCTGCCGTGACGGGCAACAGTGACGAGGTAGCGCAGCTGGGTGAGGGTCAGGTTCATAGGGTAAAGCTATAAGAGGGATGAGAAGTTATTATTTTACGCGATGTGCGGCGGCTGCGATAGTCGGTCATCGAAACAGGGAAGACATGAGATGGCCGCCAGACATATTGATGCCGCAGCGATTGCCGACTACCAGCGCGACGGCGCGGTCTGCATACGCGGCGCCTTCAAGGACTGGGTCGGCACCATCGCCGCCGGCATCGAGCGCAACATGCAAAACCGCAGCGCCACGGCTTCGGACATCGCCAACGGCAAGGGCAGCTTCTTCGACGATTACTGCAATTGGGAGCGCATTCCCGAATTCGTCGACGTGGTGCGCAATTCCCCGGCCGCGGAACTCGCGGCAGCGGCGATGCAGTCGCGCAGCGCCCAGTTCTTCCACGACCATGTGCTGGTCAAGGAACCGGGCACGCAGAAGCCCACGCCTTGGCACCAGGACATCCCGTATTACTTCGTCGATGGCACCCAGACCGTCAGCTTCTGGATTCCGATCGACCCGGTCAAGGAAGCGACGCTGCGGCTGATCGCCGGCTCGCAGAAATGGGACAAGATGATCCTGCCGGTGCGCTGGCTAGATGACAGCAATTTCTATGCCGGCGAGGGCGACTACCTCCCCGTGCCGGATCCAGACAAGGACCCGTCGCTGAAGGTGCTCGAATGGGAGATGGAACCGGGGGACGCCATCCTGTTCGACTTCCGCACCGCGCATGGTGCGCGCGGCAATCCGACCGCGGCGCGGCGCCGGGCGCTGTCGCTGCGCTGGGTCGGCGACGATGCGCGCTATGTCGAGCGCCCCGGCCGTACCTCGCCGCCCTATCCCGGCCATGACATGAAGCCCGGCCAGAAACTGCGCGAGGACTGGTTTCCAGTGGTCTTCCAGAGCTGAGCCGCGAGAGCCGCGCTTCTGCTTCGGCTCGCCGATGCGTGCGACGTTGCCGTGCGCAACCGGCAAGCAGCGGACCAAAAGTCTTGACCCGCGCTGCGCAGCGCAATAGCGCAGTCCCTGTCGTGAAATGACAAGGGACATCGGCATGCGCGTTTTGTTGATCGGCTCCGGCGGCCGCGAACATGCCTTGGCCTGGAAGATCGCGGCCTCGCCGCTTTTGACCAGGCTCTATGCCGCGCCCGGCAATCCGGGCATCGCCCACGAGGCCGAACTGGTCAAGCTCGACATCGCCGACCGTGCCGCTGTTGCCAGCTTCTGCCAGGACAACGCGATCGATCTCGTCGTCGTCGGGCCGGAAGGGCCGCTGGTCGCCGGCATTGCCGACGATCTGCGTGAGCAGGGCATCCGCGTCTTCGGCCCGTCGAAGCGGGCAGCGCGGCTCGAAGGCTCGAAAGGTTTTACCAAGGACCTTTGCGCCAAATACGGCATCCCGACCGCCGCCTATGGCCGCTTCACCGATCTTGCCTCGGCGAAAGCCTATGTCGAAAAGGTCGGCGCGCCGATCGTCATCAAGGCCGACGGGCTTGCCGCCGGCAAGGGCGTCACCATCGCCATGACGCTGGACGAGGCGCGCGCCGCCCTCGATGCTTGTTTCGACGGCGCATTCGGTGACGCCGGCGCTGAGGTAGTAGTCGAGGAATTCATGACCGGCGAGGAGGCGAGTTTCTTCTGCCTGTGCGACGGCACGACCGCACTTCCCTTTGGCACCGCGCAGGACCACAAGCGCGTCGGCGATGGCGATACCGGCCCCAACACCGGCGGCATGGGCGCCTATTCGCCGGCGCCGGTGATGAGCCCCGAAATTGTCGAGCGCACCATGCGCGAGATCGTCGAGCCGACCATGCGCGGCATGGCCGAGCTTGGCGCGCCGTTCGCCGGTATTCTGTTTGCCGGGCTGATGATCACCGACAAGGGGCCGAAGCTGATCGAATACAATACCCGCTTCGGCGATCCCGAGTGTCAGGTGCTGATGATGCGGCTGAAGGACGATCTGCTGGTGCTGCTCAACGCCGCCGTCGACGGCCAGTTGGCGCACAGTTCGATCCGCTGGCGCGACGATGCCGCGCTGACCGTGGTGATGGCGGCACAGGGCTATCCCGGGACGCCGGAAAAAGGCTCGGTCATTCGGGCTCTCGACGAAGCCGCTGGCGAAGGCGTTGAGATTTTCCATGCCGGCACTGCCATCAATGGCGGCGCGCTGGTCGCCAATGGCGGCCGCGTGCTCAACGTCACGGCATCAGGCAAGACGGTGGGCGAAGCGCAAAGCCGCGCTTACGCCGCGCTCGACCGTATCGACTGGCCGCAAGGCTTCTGCCGCCGCGACATAGGCTGGCAGGCGGTGGCGCGGGAAAAGGCCAGCGCCGCCACATAAGCCTCAGCGCTCGCGAACCAGTTCCGTCGAAGCGGTGCTGACCGGGTCGGCGGCCTGCGAGAAGGCGGCCTCGAGCAGAGCCTCCGAACGATACGTGGTCCGCTTCCAGGCGACATACTCGGCAATACCGAAGCGCGCGCGGCGCGGCACCGTCTTGACCACCGGCATGCGGAAGGCGGCGCGGAATGTCTGCCAGCGCGCGCCGAGCACCGCCACCATTTCCTCGACCGTCGGTGGCGTCGCCACATCGGCGTATGTGATGGTGACTTTGCCGGCGAGCCCGGCCGCGCGCGACACCGGCACCGGTATCGAGGCGAGGTAGTCGGGCGGCACGTCGATCAGGCCGCCGAAGGGCCATTGCTGGCGCAGTGCCGCCGCGTCCATCGGCGCGACGTTGACGTCGATGTCGTTGGGCGTGCCGGCGACGCGGTAGGGGCAGCGCAGGCGCCCGCAATTGGCCTGCGCCGAGAACTGCCACAGCGCATAGCCCTGCCAGTTGCCCATCGGAAAATGCACGTCGATGTCGGGCTTGTAGCGCGCATACCAGAGCGGCAGCCGCGACAGCAGACGGTATTGGTAGCGGTTGTCGGCGATGTACTGGGCGGTCTTGCCGTTGGTGTAGAGGATCGGGAAACGGCCGAGCCGCCGGTGCACCTGGCGCACGAATTCCTCGGCATCCTCGAGCGACATCCATTGCGAGGGGTCGTTGCCTTCGAGATCGAGGGCGAGCAGATCGTCAGGGGCTGGCTCGGCGAAATCGATGAAACTGTTGGCCTGCTCGAGCGGATTGCCGGGGCGGGCAAGATGATAGGCGCCCCATTTCAGGCCGAGCGCCTTGGCCACCACCTTGCGCGTCTGAAACAGCTCGCGCGTCACCGCAAAGCGTTTCCACAATGTCTTGCAGAGTTTGACCGTAGGCTCGTCGCCGTAGCAGAAATAGGGCGGCGGCAGCCCGTCGGAGGCCTTGTTGATGAAGCCGACAATGCGCTTGTCGGTGGCAAGCTGCGCCCAGTCGATGGAATTGTATTCATAGGCGTCGACCACCAGCGCGCGGTCGCCATCCCGCCAAGGCTCGGAAAAGTCCGAGGCTGTAGCCGCTGACGTCAGCGCCATCATCGCCGCGAGAGCGATCGCTGAGCGGCGAAGAAGATGCGCCGGCGTTTTCAAACAGGGGATCCCCGCTGACCAAACACCGATGGTGGACCGGTATGGTTAAGGAAGTGCTTTCGGGCAGGAGTCCTGTCGCTCTCGCGATTTCGTCATTCTATGGCGAAGCAAGGAGCGAAGCGACGCGGCGCGGACCATAGTATGCATTCCGCGACTTCGAAGCGTTGCCACGGCGCGGAATTCTGCACCGTTGCGCCCCTGGCGCGAGGTCGCGACATGGTACTCGGCATCCGCTACGCTCCTGCTCCACCTGTGGACGACGAAGTTCGATGAAAATCCGCGTGACAAAGTTTGACGTTTACGTAAAAAGAAGGTCGGAGGCCGCCCAGAGGCGGATGGTTTTGCATCGGCCCGGGTCCTAGGATCGAGCAGTCGGAGCAGCGGAGGAGAAAGCGGCATGTACAAGGCCCCGGTCGACGACATTTCGTTCACGCTCAAGCATGTCGCCGGGCTCAAACCGGCGCTCGACAGCGGCGCGTTCGGCGACCTCGGCGAAGACCTTGTCGACGCCATCCTGGCCGAGGCCGGCCGCTTCGCCAGCGAGGAAGTGGCGCCGCTCTACAAGATCGGCGACGAGCACGGCGCGGTGCTGAAGGATGCAGCCGTGACCATGCCGCCCGGCTGGAGGGCGCTTTACCGCAGCTGGATCGGCGGTGGCTGGAACGCGCTGTCCGGACCGGAAGAATTCGGTGGCCAGGGCCTGCCGACCATGCTCGGCGTTGCCGCGCTCGAAATGTGGAACTCCGCCGCCATGGCCTTCGGCATCGGCCCGACGCTGACCATGGGCGCCGTCGAGGCGCTGGACAAGCATGCCTCCGAAGCGCTGAAGGCAAAGTATCTGGCAAAGCTCGTCTCCGGCGAGTGGATGGGGACGATGAACCTGACCGAGCCGCAGGCCGGTTCCGATCTCGCCGCCTTGCGCAGTCGCGCCGAGCCTGCCGGCGACGGCACCTACCGCATCTTCGGCCAGAAGATCTTCATCACCTATGGCGAGCATGATTTCACCGACAACATCATCCATCTGGTGCTGGCGCGGCTGCCCGACGCACCGGCCGGCACGCGCGGCATCTCGCTGTTTTTGGTGCCGAAATTCCTGGTCGACGAAGACGGCTCGCTCGGTGCCCGCAACGACGTCTTCTGTTCCGGCCTCGAGCACAAGCTCGGCATCCATGCCTCGCCGACTTGCACCATGATCTATGGCGACGGGTTCCAGGGTGCTGCGCCCGGCGCCGTCGGTTGGCTGATCGGCGAGGAGAACAAGGGGCTCGCCTGCATGTTCACCATGATGAACAACGCGAGGCTTTGCGTCGGCATGCAGGGCGTGGCAGTGGCCGAAGCCGCGACGCAGAAGGCGATCGCCTATGCCAATGAGCGCCGCCAGGGCAAGGCATCGGACTTTTCAGGCGCCGGGATGGCGCCGATCGTCCATCACCCCGACGTGCAGCGCAATCTCTTGACCATGAAGGCTTTGACCCAGATCGCCCGCGCCATCTCGTATTCCTGCGCCTATGCCATCGACTTTGCGCGTGTGTCGACAGGCGAGGAGGCCGCGCATTGGCGCGATCGCGCCAATCTGCTGACGCCGCTGGCCAAGGCCTTTTCCACCGATATCGGCGTCGATGTCGCATCGCTCGGCGTCCAGGTCCACGGCGGTATGGGCTTCATCGAGGAGACGGGCGCGGCCGCGCTCTATCGCGACTCCCGCATTGCGCCGATCTATGAAGGCACCAACGGCATCCAGGCGATCGACCTTGTAGCCCGCAAATTGCCGCTTGGCGGCGGCGAGCATGTGCATGGCTATATCGCCGAACTGAAGGCCATCGCCGACGAGGTGCGGACCTCGAACCTGCAGGGCTTCGGCCGCACCGCCGAAGCGCTTGACCAGGCGTTCGACGATCTCACCGAGGCGACGCGCTTCCTGCAGAAGCTGCTGGCCGACGGCCGTCTGGACGAAGCGCAAGCCGGTGCGACCCCCTATCTCAGGCTGATCTCGCTTGCTGCCGGCGGCGCTTATCTGGCGCGTGGCGGACTTGCCCAGCAGAGCCGCATCGCCCTTTGCCGCTTTTTCGCCGAAAACCTGCTCGGCGAAGTCAGCGCCTTGAAGGAACGCGTCATCGATGGCGCCGAGAGCCTCGCTACCGCCGGCAAGGCGCTGATAACGGCCTGAATACCAGAGCGCTCACCAGGGAAGAATGACCGTGACAGACCATATTCTCGTCGAGCGCCAGGGCGCCATCCAGATCATCCGCATGAACCGTCCCGACAAGAAGAACGCACTGACGCGCGCCATGTACGCGACAATGTCCAAGGCGCTGGCCGATGGCGATGCCGACCCGGCGGTTCGCGTCCATGTCTTCCTCGGTGTGCCTGGCGCCTTCTCTTCCGGCAACGATCTCGCCGATTTCCTGGTCATCGCCACCGGCGGTGAGGGCGGCAACGAGGTCTGGGACTTCCTGATGGCGCTGGCCAAAACGGAGAAGCCGATGGTCTCCGGCGTCGACGGCATTGCGGTCGGCATCGGCACCACGCTCAATTTGCATTGCGACCTGACTTTCGCCACGCCGCGCACGGTGTTCCGCACACCCTTCGTCGACCTCGGCCTGGTGCCGGAGGCGGGCTCCAGCCTGCTGGCGCCGCTCATCCTCGGCAGGCAGGGCGCCTTTGCGCTGCTTGGACTCGGCGAAGGTTTTTCCGCCGAACGCGCCAAGGCCGCCGGCCTGATCTATGAGGTGGTCGAGGAGGACGGGCTAGAAGCCGCGGCACTCGCCGCGGCCGGCGCGATCGCCGCCAAGCCGCCGCAGGCGCTGAAGATCGCGCGTGACCTGATGCGCGCCCCGCGCCACGAGCTTGTCGCCCGCATCAAGGTGGAGAGCGAGCATTTCTCCGAGCGGCTGAAGTCCGACGAAGCGCGCGCCGCGTTGACCGCCTTCATGACGCGTAAGAAGGCATAGGCTCACGCCAAGCTGTATCCGATCTTGGCGGTGGCGGTAGGCGTCAGGGGAAAACCGCTCAAGGGTTGTCAAAGCGCTTCGGCCTGCACTATTTCTCGCTCGATCCTGGCGGCCAGGTGGAGAGGACATGACCCGAGAATTTGTCATCGATGCGCACAGCATCGAAGCCGGCGCCCGTTGACGGGTTGAACGCCGGGACATGCTTGCCGATTTTGCAAGGCCGCTCGGCCTGACGTTCAGGCTCTGGTGGCGCTTCTGGCCGCAGCTGATCGCCATGGTGCTGTTGGGCATTTTGGGCGGCGACCTGTTCATGCAGATCGCCGCGCGCGCCGCCTTCCTCAACCATATGGCGGGCTTGGCGCTGCTGACGCTCGTCGCCTTGACGCAGCTCATCGTCACCGTCGCCATGTTCCAGACCCTGCTTCCCGGCCTGCCGGCCATCCGCGCGGCGCAACAGGGCGCGCGGGACAAAGCCTCCGAGAAAACATCTGGCGAAGAACCGAGCAGCAGCGCCGCAAGGCTGACGCACATGGTCACTGTCGCGCTCCTGCCCTTCTTCGCCTACTACGCCGCCTGGGGTTTTCTCGGCGACACGGTGCGGCAATATTCGCGCGTCACCCTCGACATGGCGCCGTTCGGCGAAGGCTCGGGTAATGTGCTCGATGTGCTGGATTCGCGCTGGCTCATATTTTCCGTTGTCATCTCCTGGCTGGTCAGGCGTTTTGCCCAGGCGATGCAGAAGCGCGGCGGCGCAAATTCCTTCTGGCAAATCGTGGTCGTGATCTGCGAGACCAACTGGATCTTCGTCGGTCTGTACGTCATCTCGCGCTGGAAGGACGACATCATCGGCTGGATCATGAGCCGCAACATTTTTTCCGTCCTGCAAGCTGCAGCCGACGGCGTGGCCAATCCTGTTTCCACCGCCTTTGCCGAGCCGATGGTTCCGGTGGAAGTCACTTCCGTCGACACGACGACGAAGCTCATCGCGCTGTTCTTCTTCATGCTCCTGCCGGTGATCTGGCTGGTCATGACGGCGTTGATCTATGGCTATGATGTACGCGACGACAAGGAACTGCTGCGCGTGCACGACCGGGTCGAGCGCCTCGGCGCCCGCTATCGAAGCATCCCGAAATTCATGCGCGACTTCGTCGAACACTTCATCTCGGGCTATCGCTCGCGCTATCTGCCGATCGCCAATGGCGTGTGCATCACCTTGAGTTCGGGCCTTGTCCTCGTGCTCACCCTGATCGTCGGCTATCGTCTCATCGACTGGCTGGCCGCCTGGGCGTGGCTCGGCGCGACGCGCATCGCCGGCCCGCACGATCTCGACATCTGGCAGGTGCTGTCCGAGGGCGTGTCGCTGCTGTTCGGCAGTGCCTTCCAGGACTCATCGACCGGTATTCTGGTCGAGCCGTTGCGCATCTGCTTCCTCGCGGCGATCCTCGAAACGGCATTTGCGCTGCCCAAGCGCCGGGCCAGCGAGGCTGCGCAGCCGGCTGGTCCGGCCGGTCCGGAAGGCGAGGCGCAGAATGCTTGAAACCGCCCGCTCGCGGCTGAGAGCATGGATCGCCGCAGGCATCGGCACGGCGGCCGCGATTGCCGTTGCCGGTGTGCTGGGCGCTTTCGGAGCAAGGCACGCGCAAGTGCCGGCGCTGGCCCCAGCCGGCCCGATCGAAACCGGGCAATGGCTGCTGCGGCCGGTGAAGGCCTATGTCAGCGCCGAGAAATATGTCTATGGCACGTTGCGCAAGCCCGGGACCAAAGCGCTGGTGTTCGAGGTCGACATGACCAACCGCACGGCCCAGTCGACGAAGGATTATTTCGAACTCCTCCGGGCAAGCCAGCCGGCTGTCGACCCGGCGACAAAACCGTACATCGTGCTGACGCGCGACGAGACGCTGTCGCCGGAACTGCACCCTGATATGCCGGAGCGCATGGTGTATATCTGGGAACTGCCGGAAAGTGCTGCCGCTCCGGCCAGCCTCGATCTGACAGTCATCCGGAAAATCTACAAACAGCGCGACAATCTCTTTGGCCTGCCCGGCTGGTTCAATCCGAGCCCGGTCGGCACGCTGACCATCCCTGTCGCACCCGATGCTGGAGGCCAGCCATGATGCGCAGACTGGCCAATCTCGTCCTGCTGCTCGCCGCCGTAGCGCTCTGCTACGGCTTGCAGGTTTCGAAGCCGCACTATGCCGACCTGATCGGCCCTATCCCGGTAAGGGGCAATGTGGGAGAGACAATCGTTGGCCGCAGCTTCGAGGTGCGCGCGAAAAAGCTGGAGTTTGCGCGCAAGCTCAAGGCCGACCGGTTCGGCGAGACCAAGGTGCTGACCACCGGCGGCGTGTGGGCGGTGGTGACGGTCGAGTTCGCGGCCAGGGCTGCGTCGACGATCGTCGCGGTCGCCTCATGGCGCGGACCAACGGGCTTGACCTACGACCACACCGAGCGGCTGTCCTTCATCAACGGGTTTCTCCCGGTTACTGTCGACCCAGGCCTGCCGCGGAGGGCCAGGCTGGTCTTCGAGGTGAGGCCGGAGGAGGCCGGCAACGCGACGGTGCTGATCTCGAGCAAGCTGATGGCGGCGCTCGATTCGCAGGCCGAGATTTCGATCGGACCGGTCGCAGCCGGTTCCGACGGCATGCCTGCCGGCACCGTCGGCACGCTCGATCTGACGCAGCCGATCGATGGGCAACCGCAATGACGGCGCTGATTGAGGATAGAGGGCTGACGGAGAAAAAATGGCGCCGCCGCAGCCTTTGGGTGCTGCTTGTGCTCGTTCCCCTGACCCTGGCGGTGCAGGCCTATGACAGCGTCAAGGCGCTGCTCGGCGACAACGATCTGTTCGAGCGCCGCGTGGCCTGGGGCAGAGCGCGCATTTCGGCGGCAGCGAGTGGAAGCTGACTGATCTGCGCGGCGCCTTCGGAATGAAGAACCTGCCGCCCGATTCCGTACCGGTGCTCGCGGATTTCGCAGTGACCATCGGCGATCCCGACCTGCAGAACCTCTGGCTTGGCTGCAAGGTGATGCTGATCGATGCCGAGGGAAGGCGCTGGTCGCCGACATCGGCGGTAAGGCTGAACGCGCCGGACAATGTTCAGACCTGCATTTCCGCGATGTTTTCGGGCGCCAAGGCCGGGCACACGATCAAGCTGCGCGAGACATTCCTGGTGCCGAAGGACGTCACCAGGACTATACGACCAGCGGTCGGCGTTGCCAGCGAACGGCCGCATTTCCTGCTGTTCCAGATGGAGAAGGACTGATCTCCGGCGGCCCCGGCGATCCTCAGGGATAAAGCCGTGTCTTGTCCCAGCCGCCTTCGGCGTTGCGCGAAAAGACCAGCCGATCGTGCAGCCGGAATGGCCGGTCGTGCCAAAACTCGATCGCCTGCGGCACGATGCGGAAGCCCGACCAGTGCTTTGGCCGCGGGATTTCGCCGATAGGGTAGCGCGCCGTGTATTCGGCCACCGCCTTCTCCAGGGCAAAGCGGCTTTCCAGCGGCCGCGACTGTTTCGAAGCCCATGCGCCGATCCGGCTGCCGCGCGGCCGCGTCGCGTAATAGGCGTCGGCTTCAGCGTCGCTGACCATCTCCACCGGACCGCGTATGCGCACCTGGCGGCGCAGCGATTTCCAGTGGAAACACATCGCCGCCTTCATGCTGCCAAGAATCTCGCGGCCCTTGGCGCTCTCGAAATTCGTGTAGAAGACAAAGCCGCTTTCATCGAAACCCTTGAGCAGCACCATCCGCACATCCGGCATGCCGTCGGCATCGACGGTTGCAAGTGCTACGCCGTTGGCGTCGTTGATTTCGCTTTTCTTGGCGTCCTCCAGCCACTCAGCAAAGAGCCGGAACGGCTCGGCGGCTTCGGTAAAGTCACTACTTGTTAACTCAGTGTCACTCATAGTTTTTCTCAAATCGTCTCGAGCTTCAGGAGGTTGCCGATTGTCGCGTATCGCGCAAGCTTTTGACAGCGGGCAATGGAGCGTTATCGCTTCGGCCAGTTCGAAAGCCGTGATCGTGATTATCGCCCTGCCGCTTGCCGCCTGCGGCGCCGGCGGCTTCAGCCTGGAAAAGGCCGAGGTCGACCGTTCCATCGTCACCTCAAGCGCGCCGGCGAGGGTGACATCGACGGACGCCGACAGCGCTTCCGACCAGACCACGATCGGCAATGCGGTGTCTTCGGCCGACATCGAGGAGCTTCGCGGCCAGGCCGTGCCCTGGGCGAATGCCGACACCGGCTCGCGGGGCTCCATCACCGAACTCGCCGAAGTGCAGGACAACGGCCAGGCCTGCCGCAGCTTTACCGCCTCGCGCGAAAGCTTCGACGGCGTCGCTTTGTTCAAGGGGCAATTGTGCATCGCCGCGGCCGGCGGCTGGCACATGCAGGACTTCAAACCGCTCTGATTTTTCGAGGTTTGCGGGCGCTGCAATTTCAACCCTCGATAAGCCTGTGCGCCACTGGAATTTCTTCCTATGGGAGCGCATATAAGGGCCAACGTGGATTTAACTCATTTTCCAGGGCAGGACGCATGCGCGACCCCTATGAGGTGCTGGGCGTTGCCAAGAACGCATCGGCCAAGGACATAAAATCGGCCTACCGCAAGCTCGCCAAGAAGTATCATCCGGACCAGAATCCGAATGATCCCAAGGCCAAGGACCGTTTTGCCGCCGCCAATCAGGCCTATGAGGTCGTCGGCGACGAGAAGAACCGTGCGGCCTTCGACCGCGGCGAGATCGACGCCGACGGCAAGCCGAAATTCCAGGGCTTCGAGGGCGCAGCCGGCGGCGGCGATCCGTTCGGTGGCTTCCGCCGCCAGCAGGGCGCCGGCGGCTCGCGCTTCGAATTCCGATCGGGGCGTCCGGGCGGCGATCCGTTCGACGGCAACAGCGACATTTTCAGCCAGATCTTCGGCGACGCCTTTTCCGGCGCGCGCGGCGCCGGAACAGGCGACCGCCGCCAGCAGGCGACCGCCGCCGATCTGAACGTCACGCTCGACGTCACCATCGAGGAGATAGCGACCGCCGAAAAGGTGACGGCGATGTTCCCCGACGGCCGCAAGATTGCGGTCAAGCTGCCGGTCTATGTCGAGGACGGACAGACCATCCGGCTGAAGGGCCAGGGCGAGCAGGGGCCGGGACAGCCGGGCGATGCGCTGGTCAAGATCCGTATCCGCAGGCACCCGCGCTACCGCATCGAGGGCCGTGACCTGCATGCCGATCTGGAGGTAGCGTTGGCCGACGCGGTGCTGGGCGCCAAGGTGCCGGTCGACACGCCGACCGGCAGGCTGGCGGTCAACATTCCGGCTTGGTCGAGCTCCGATAAGGTGCTGCGCCTGAAGGGCAGGGGCTTGCCGGAAAAGGCGGGTGGCCATGGCGATCTCTACGCCCATGTCCGCATCATGCTGCCGGAAGGCGGCGACAGCGAACTCGAAGCGCTGATGCGCAGCCGCAAAGGCTGACGCGGCCCGACTTGGCTGGCTAGCTGCCGGGCGCTGCTTCCTCCATCCGCCGGATGGTTTCGCCGAAGCGGCGCAACGCCTGCCGCACCGGGACATGCGGGCTCTCGATCTCAAGCAGGATCATCGTCTCGCTGCCGAGGAAGGCGGCGCTGACCAGGCTGGTTACTTCGGCGGCGGAGAATGGCCCGAGGCCGCCGAACCGCCGCTCCGCCTCTTGCGCCAGTCCGTCCAGCAGTTCGAACCAGCCGCGCAGGTCGCGGCGCACCGCCTTGGCGATCTCGGGGCTCGACAGGCTTGCCGCGATCATCTCGTGCAGGATCCGGACATAGCCGGACGCCAGATCATCGTCGAGGAAATCGCAAGCGCGCTCCCAGCGTTGCCACAGCGGCATCGGTGCCGCAAAAGTCTCCGCTTGGCGCTTCAGCAGGCCCTCGTTCAGATGGTCGAGCAGGGCCAGGAACAGCCGTTCCTTGGAGCCGAAATGGTAATGGATCTGGCTGAGCGGAACGCCGGCGATCTCGGCAACGCGGCGCGTCGACAGATCGGCATAACCGCCTCGATGGAGGCATAACTCGGCAGCCGAAATCAGTTCGGCGCGCGTGTCGCGCTTTTGCTTGTTCTGCGGTGGGGTAACGGCTTGGGCAGCGTCCGTCATGCGGCGTGGCTGCCGCTGGTAGCGGTGCAATCTGGGCGGATCATAGCTTCTCCTGTCCGGGGCTGGACGTCCCTCCACTCTATCTCGGTCGAGCGACCGATCAAGTTGACTCGTCAGAGAATTTATGGTTTTTGACACTGAATTCGGTCGACCGACCGAATCCTGATGCTTGCATGGAGGGGCAGTCATGGCGGGCGTAATCACCCTTATCTACGGCGTTGCCGCATACCTGATTTTTCTCGGTTCGTTTCTCTATGCGGTCGGTTTCGTCGGCAACCTGGTCGTGCCGAAATCCATCGATTCCGGAGTCGCTGGAAGTCCGGTCGAAGCCGTCGTCGTCAATGCGCTGCTGCTCGGCCTTTTCGCCGCCCAGCACAGCATCATGGCGCGGCCGGTTTTCAAGCGCTGGTGGACACGGATTGTCCCGCACGCGGCCGAACGCAGCACCTATGTGCTTTTGGCCAGCCTCATCCTGCTGCTGCTCTACTGGCAATGGCGGCCGATCCCCGGTCTCGTCTGGACGGTCGAGAACCCGGTCTGGGTCGCCGTCATCCATGGCGTGTTCTGGCTCGGCTGGGCGGTATTGTTGACCAGCACCTTTCTGATCAACCATTTCGAACTGTTCGGCCTGCGCCAGGTTCTCGCCGCTTTGCGCAAGAGCGAACCGGCGCCGCCCGTGTTCAGGACGCCGCTGTTCTACAAATGGGTCCGGCACCCGCTCTATGTCGGCTTTCTCCTCGCCTTCTGGGCGACGCCGTCGATGACATGGGGCCATCTTCTGTTCGCGGCGGGCAGCACCGGCTACATCCTGCTCGGCATCTTCCTCGAGGAACGCGATCTCGTCGCGATGTTTGGCGATCAGTACCGCCTCTACCGCAAGCAGGTGGGAATGCTCATTCCCTGGCGCAAAATGGCGGGATAGGGCCGATGCGGTGCCGGCCAGCCGATTCGGCTGGTCGGCCGGCCCGGGCCGTCAAGGCGCGCTGGCCGCAGTGAGGCGTTCAAATCTCACAACAACGTTATTATCCCCCATTCGTTGTCACGCCGAGTGTCTGAATTGAACGCGCGCCCCGTCTGTGCTTGATGCGCCTTTCTGCCTGTGCGATAGGCACTCCAAAGCAGAAAACCTTTCGGAGAGCGCTGACATGGCGGGTGGACAGGGCCTTATGGCCGGCAAGCGCGGCCTTATACTGGGCGTCGCCAACAACAGATCGATTGCCTACGGCATCGCCAAGGCCTGCGTCGACCATGGCGCCGAGATCGCGCTGACCTATCAGGGCGAGGCGTTCAAGAAGCGCGTCGAGCCGCTGGCTGCGGAACTGGGCGCCTTTGTCGCCGGCCACTGCGATGTCACTGATCCGGCGAGCCTCGACGAGGTGTTTGCCAATGTCGCCAGGCATTGGGGCGGCAAGCTCGACTTCCTCGTCCATGCCATCGCTTTTTCCGACAAGGACGAGTTGACCGGACGCTATGTCGAGACGACGCGCGACAATTTCCTGCGCACCATGGACATTTCGGTCTATTCCTTCACCACCATCGCCAAGCGCGCCGAAGCGCTGATGACCGATGGCGGCTCGCTGCTGACGCTGACCTATTATGGCGCTGAAAAGGTCATGCCGCATTACAACGTCATGGGTGTCGCCAAGGCCGCGCTCGAAGCCAGCGTGCGCTATCTCGCCGTCGACCTCGGCGGCAAGAAGATCCGCGTCAACGCCATCTCGGCCGGGCCGATCAAGACCTTGGCTGCTTCGGGCATCGGCGACTTCCGCTACATCCTCAAGTGGAACGAATACAATTCGCCGCTGAAGCAGACCGTCACCCAGGAAGAAGTCGGCGATTCCGCCGTGTATTTCCTGTCGGACCTGTCGCGTGGCGTCACCGGCGAGGTGCACCATGTCGATTCCGGCTATCACGTCGTCGGCATGAAGGCGGTCGACGCGCCAGATATTTCGACCGTCAAGGAATAGTTCTGCCGCGGTTTCCGCCTGCCTGTCCTGATTTCCGGAAGACCCGATGGTTCCGCTCGTCTACATCGTGCGCCATGGCCAGACGCAGTGGAATGCCGAGTCGCGGCTGCAGGGCCAGGCCGACACCGATCTCAACGCACTCGGCCGCGAGCAGGCGACCCGCAATGGGCGGCGGCTGGCCGAACTGATCCAGAACCCTGAGGATTTCGACTTTGTCGCCAGCCCGATGAAGCGGACGCGCGAGACGATGCAGCGGCTGCGCTTGGCGATGCAGCTCGATCCCGATGCCTACCGCACCGACCCGCGTCTGGTCGAGGTGCACTTTGGCGACTGGCAGGGCTTTACCTATGCCGAACTCGATGCGCGAATGCCGGGCTCGGCGAAGGCGCGACGGCGCAACAAATGGAATTTCCAGCCGCCGGGCGAGGGCGCCGAAAGCTACCAGATGCTGCTCGAACGGGTGAAGCCGTGGTTCGACGCGCTCGACCGCCAGACGGTCTGCGTCACGCATGGTGGCGTCGTGCGGACCCTGTTCAGGATGGTCGAAGGTGTTTCCGAACACGAAGCGGCAAACCTGGAAGTGCGGCAGGACCGGGTGCTCAGGCTGCAGGACGGGCGTCTGGATTGGCTTTAGGTTGGAGCGGATAAACAGGACGACCGTCCTGTTTATCCGGGCAGGGCTCCGCCGAGCGGCAAGACCCTGTTCGGCGCCGGTCTTATTCGGTGTCGGGCAGTTCCATATCGGTGACGACGTTCTCGCCATTCGTCACGTCATAGGCAATGACGATATCCATGCCCGGCTTCAGCGAATCGAGATCGGTCTCGGCGTTGAGCTTGAAGGACTTACCGTCCTCCAGCGTCAGCGTCAGCGCGTCCTTGTCGACCTTCTTGATCAGGCCTTCGGTCTGGCCGGCATAGGCGGCGGTGGAAATCAGCAACATGGCGGCAGCAGCGCCAATCAGGGTACGCATCGTCGTCCTCTTTGTCATTGCGCCTGCACAGATGGCGGCGAGCTTTCAACGGGCGGATGGAAGAGAGCAGAAACCAACCGAATGTGTCAAAACTAAAACCGCCGGATCACAGTTTGACCGCTGTGGAAAACGCCAATAGAACGCACCCTTGATCCGGTTCCGCTGCCGGGCAGGGCTAAAATTCATGTCTCACAACACGTTCGGCCATCTCTTCCGCGTCACCACCTGGGGCGAAAGCCATGGCCCGTCGCTCGGCTGTGTCGTCGACGGCTGCCCGCCCGGCATCCGCTTCACGCGGCAAGAGATACAGGCCGAACTCGACAAGCGCCGTCCCGGCCAGTCGCGTTTTGTGACCCAGCGCCGCGAACCGGACGAGGTGAAGGTGCTATCCGGCTTCATCCTCGACGAGGACGGCGAGACGATGATCACCACCGGCACGCCCGTCTCGATGCTGATCGAGAATGTTGACCAGCGCTCCAAGGACTATGGCGAGATTGCCCGCCAGTACCGTCCCGGCCACGCCGACTACACCTATGAAGTCAAATACGGCGTGCGCGACCATCGCGGCGGCGGTCGTTCCTCGGCGCGCGAGACCGCCGCGCGCGTGGCCGCCGGCGCCTTGGCGCGCAAGGTGGTGCCCGGAATGGTGGTGCGCGGCGCGCTGGTCTCGATGGGCGAAAAATCGATCGACCGCGCCAACTGGAACTGGAATTTCATCGGTGACGCCGAAAACCCGTTCTTCACCCCCGATCCGGCCTCGGTTCCGGTCTTCACCAGCTATCTCGACGGCATCCGCAAATCCGGCTCCTCGGTGGGCGCGGTTATTGAAATCATCGCCGACGGCGTGCCAGCCGGCCTTGGCGCGCCGATCTATGCCAAGCTCGACCAGGACATCGCGTCCGGCCTGATGTCGATCAACGCCGTCAAGGGCGTCGAGATCGGCAACGGTTTCGAAGCCGCGCGCATCACCGGCGAACAGAATGCCGACGAGATGCGCATCGGCAATGACGGCAAGCCGGTCTTCCTGTCCAACAATGCCGGCGGCATTCTGGGCGGCATCTCGACCGGCCAGGCGATCGTCGCCCGCTTCGCCGTCAAGCCGACCTCGTCGATCCTGACGCCGCGAAAATCCATCGACAAGGACGGCAACGACGTCGACGTCATGACCAAGGGCCGCCACGACCCCTGCGTCGGCATCCGCGCCGTGCCGATCGGCGAAGCCATGGTTGCCTGCGCCATCGCCGACCATTATCTGCGGCACCGGGGACAGACAGGCCGGGGATTAGGCAGTAGGGATTAGGCAATAAGCCAGCCCGTACTTCCTTCCCTAACTCCTACTGCCCAACCCCTATTCCCTGCGAGCGAAGCGAGCCAATGCCATACGATCAGAAGAAAATCGTCGAAGCCATCCGCGCCTTCGAGCGCGGCGAGATCGTCGTCGTCATGGACGATGACGGGCGTGAGAACGAGGGCGACCTGATCGTTGCCGCCGTGCATTGCAGCCCGGAGAAAATGGCCTTCATCATCCGTCACACCTCCGGCATCGTCTGCACGCCGATGCCGCGCGAGGAGGCCAAGCGGCTCAATCTGCAGCCAATGGTCGCCGACAATGATTCCGCCCACACCACGGCCTTTACCGTCAGCGTCGATTTCAAGCATGGCACCACCACCGGCATTTCGGCCGAGGACCGCACGCTGACCGTGCGCAACCTGGCCAACGGCAATGTCGGCGGTTCGGATTTCGTTCGCCCCGGCCACATCTTCCCGCTGATCGCTAGGGAAGGCGGCGTGCTGATGCGTTCGGGCCATACCGAAGCCGCGGTCGATCTCTGCAAGCTTGCCGGCCTGCCGCCGGTTGGCGTGATCTCGGAGTTGGTCAATGACGACGGCACCGTCAAGCGCGGCCCGCAGGTGGCGAGCTTTGCCGAGGAACATGGCCTCAAGCAGGTTTCGGTCGCCGACCTCATCGCCTACCGGCAGCGCAAGGAAACGCTGGTCGAACGCGTCGCCTGCTCCGAAATCGACACACTCGGCGGCAAGGCACAGGTCTTCACCTACACGCTGCCCTGGGATTCCATGCACCATGTCGCGGTCGTTTTCGGCGACATCCGTGACGGCGAGGACGTGCCGGTGCGGCTGCATTCGGAGGATGTGGTGACCGACGTGTTCGGCACCAGCCACCGGCTCGACGCCATTATGAAGGCGATGGGCGAACGCAAGCGCGGCGTCATCGTTTACCTCCGAGAGGGTTCGGTCGGCGTCGCCCATCAGGAGCGCAACCGGCCGATGAGTGCCGACCGTGAGGACCACGAAGAGGCCCGCCGCCGTGAGAACGAGTGGCGAGAAATCGGCCTCGGCGCGCAGATTCTCAAGGATCTCGGCATCTCCTCGATCAATTTGATCGCCTCGCGCGAACGCCACTATGTCGGGCTTGAGGGCTTTGGCATTCATATCGCCAAGACCGAGATTTTCTAGGGGACAGGGGGCGGTCGGATGAGCTTCGAGGCCTATCTCAATTGCTTTGAAGATGGCGAAGAGAGCTACTTCCCCACATCGATCGTCGAGGATGCCTTCGCGCCGTTCGTCACCAGGCGTGAACCTGAATTCACCTGCTGGGTCGTCGCCTATGACGATGCGTCGTCGGCCGACCTCTATCTCAATTTCGACCCCGGCGATGCCTCGCGATGTTCAGGCTTCACCGTCGCGCGGCCGCCCGACGATCCGCGCCTCTACGAAGCGCTGTGGAAAATCCTGCGTGTCACCAGCTCGGTCGTGTATTGCGCCGGAGAATGTCCGCCGATGGTCGGGCGCGCTGAAACAATACCCCATCTGAACCCGGATATGGTCGAGACACTGGGAAGTCCCGTCGTCGTTGTTGATGGGGACGAGATTCGCAACAGGTTTGAACACTCCTAGGAAGCCCGGCTTCTTCAAGGTGAACGGCGTCCGTTCCGTGAGCTGAACCGGACGCTTGTGCTCCTATTCCGCGGGAACGGCGGCCGCGTCGCATCCGTCCAGCTCGCATTCATGGGTGGCCAGGCTGCGCTGGCCGGCGAGCACCGTGACCAGTGCGATAGTGCCGGCCGCCACCGAGACCCAGAACCCGTTCTGAGCTCCAAAGGCGTCCACGACGGCGCCGGCGGCAAACGAGCCCAGCGCCATGCCGATGCCAATCCCGGTCATCACCCAGGTGATCCCCTCGGTCAGCATCGCTTCCGGCACGTGCCGCTCGATCAGGCCGAAGGCGGTGATGAAGGTCGGCGAAATCGCCACGCCGCTGATGAACACGGCCAGCGCCAAGAGCGGCACGGTGCCGGCCGTTAGGGGCAGCAATGTGCCGAGCGCGACAAGAGCGACCGCGATGGCCAGTTGGCGCTGCAACGGTGCTTTCAGATTGAGCGCGCCGACAACGAGGCCGAGCACGAACGATCCCAGCGCATAGACCCCGATAACGAGGCTGGCGGCGCCCGGTTGGCCGAGTTCCTTGGTGATCGCCACCGTGCTCACTTCCGTCGTCGCGAAGGTGGTGCCGACGAAGATCAGGGCGAAGGTGATGATCTGCACTGGGCGCAGCCGGATTGCCGAGCCGCTTGTGACACGATCCACCGGCCGCACTTGCGGCTCGGTCGAGCGCTGCAGGATGAAAGCTGTCGAGCCGATGGCGAGGAACAGCGTGCTCACCAGAACACCAGCTTCGGGGAAGAGGGCGGCGCTCAAGCCCACCGACAGCGATGCGCCTGCGATGTAGACGAGTTCGTCCGCAGCCGACTCGAAGGCGAAAGCGGTGTTCATCTGCGGCCGGCCGCGGAAAATCTCGGTCCAACGCGCGCGCACCATGGCCGGCATGCTGGGCATGGCGGCAGCCGCCAATGCCGACACGAACAATGTCCATAGCGGCCAGTCCTGATTGGCTGCCGCAATCAGCACCGCAAAGGCGATCACGGTGACAATGGTGGTGGGAACAACGATACGCGTCTGGCCGAGCCGGTCGACCAGCCTTGAGATTTGCGGCGCCACGAAAGCATTGCTCAGCGCGAAGGTCGCCGCGACGGCGCCGGCCAGCCAGTATTCGCCATGCGTTTGCGACAGCATCGCCACGAGTCCGATCGGCGCCATGGCGATCGGCAGGCGCGCCAGGAAGCCGGCGCTGGCAAAGCCCTTGGCTCCGGGGGCACGAAAGATTTCGGCGTAGGGGTTTTGCATTGCGGGCTCCTCGACAAAGGCCAATTCAACAATTACATACGATGCGTATGATTGTAAGATAGTGCATACGCGGCGTATGTCAATTGGCATACGATGCGTATGTGAATAAGGCCAGAACCATGCACAGACCCCGCAAGGAGATGATCGCCGAAACGCGCGCCAAGCTGATCACGGCGGCCCGCCATGCCTTCGGTACGATCGGCTATGCCGAGGCGTCGATGGACGATTTCACCGCCTCGGCCGGGCTGACGCGCGGCGCGCTCTACCATCATTTCGGCGACAAGAAGGGGCTGCTGCAGGCGGTCATCGCCGAAATCGATGGCGAGATGGCGGTTCGCATAAATGAGATCGCGTCGAAAGCGCCGACCCGCTGGCAGCATTTCGTCGACGAATGCACGACCTATATCGAAATGGCGCTGGAGCCCGAAATCCAGCGCATCATGTTCAGGGATGGCCCGGCCGTGCTGGGGGATCCGGCGCAATGGCCGAATGCCAATGCCTGCGTCGGTTCAATGACCGATCATCTGACCGCTCTGCAGCAGGAGGGGGTGGTCGTCCCCGGTGTCGACCCCGAAACCGCCGCGCGGCTGATCAACGGCGCCAGCAGCCAGGCGGCGCAGCGCATCGCCAATTCGAGCGACCCCGAAGCGACGTCGAAGACCGTGGTGGCGGCCTTCAAACAGTTGCTCGAAGGGTTGCTGAAGAAGCAGGGTCCTCAGCCGGTCTGAAATCTCACCGCCGAGACCCGGCATTTTGGCAGTGGATCAGTTTGAGATTGCGGACATCGTTGCGCTGATCGAGGCGAAGGAAGCTGAGAAGCCGATGGTGCGGGCACCTATAGAAAGCGTGGAGAATTGCCCCTATGAGAGCACAATACAAGGGTCACCGAGTTGTAGAGACCAAAGCTGGCACATTCGCCCTTGACACGTGGAAGCCGCGCGATCCCACCGACTTTTCCATTACTATAGATTTCTACGCGGGCCCAGAAGGAGATGCGAGCGCCGACGCATTTACGGCGACAGTCTGCTCTCCGAACTATTTTCTTCGCTCGCAAAGCGGCAACGTGTTTTCTGGAGACAGCGTAATTTTCATGCTCAGATTCGACTACGCTGAACTGGAAAAGTTTCTCATAGATCGTTGCGCAGCTACCGAGGGCGATACATGGGACGCGATAGCTGCGCAACTAACGAGGCTGGGACGCTGGGAGTTCGACTATCACCTTCAGATTTCAAACTGACCCACGACTCGGGATTTGCCGATGTTGACAATTCCAGGCCCGGGATCATCCTCGCCGTCCATTCTCTGAGGGGAGATTCGGGCGCATGTGGGATTTCGAAATCGGCAGGTCGGTGTCCATCATGATCAGGACATGGCCGTTCATCGTCTTTCGCATGATCGTCTATTTCGGCATCACGCTGGCTTATATCGTGGCGACCGGCAGCGGCGCCTCGGTCGGCTATGGCGTCGGCCACATCTCCACCGATCCCGACGGGCCGCTGTCCTTTGCACTCTGGGGCGGCATCGTCGGCATTGGCGTCGTTTCGATCGCGCTTTACTGGATCCGCGAATACATCCTCTACGTCGTCAAAGCCGGCCATATCGCCGTCATGGTCCATCTGATCGACGGTAGGGACGTTCCCAATGGCCAGGACCAGATCGCCTACGCCAAGGATGTTGTGAAGGAGCGTTTCGCCGAGGCCAACATCCTTTTCGTGCTCGACCACCTGGTCAAGGGCGCCATCCGCGCCATCACCGGCCTGATCGGCGGCATCGCCGCCTTCCTGCCCATTCCGGGCCTCGGCGGCCTGGTCGCTTTCATCAACACAGTCATCCGCCTGTCGCTGACCTATGTCGACGAGATCATCCTCGGCTACAACATCCGCATCAACTCGTCCTCGCCCTTCGAGACGGCGCGGCAAGGCGTCGTGCTCTATGCCCAGAACGGCAAGACCATGGTCAAGAACGCCGTCTGGCTGGCGGTGATCATGTGGGGCGTGTCCTTCGTCATCTTCCTGCTGATGCTGGCGCCGGCCGCCGCCATCATGTGGTTCATCCCGGGGCAGCTCGGCGGCTGGGCCTTCGTGCTGGCGATCCTGCTGGCCTGGGCCTTCAAGGCGGCATTCATCGAACCCTTCGCCATCGCCTGCCTGATGCAGGTCTATTTTAGGACGATTGAAGGCCAGGTGCCGAACGCCGAATGGGACCAGCGGCTGGCCGAGGCGTCGTCCAAGTTCCGGGAGCTCAGGGACAAGGCGCTGGCCTCATTCGGCGGCTCGCGCTGGACGCAGCCGAGCACCTAAACCCTGTTGAACGTCGGGGCGGCGCGGCGTCAAACCATGGTCAAAGCGGCCGGGCGCGCCTATATCGGGTCATGGTCACAAGGCTCTACACCCATCCGATCTTCCTCGAACATCTGACGCCGCCCGGTCATCCGGAGCGACCCGACCGCTTGCGCGCCATCGAGCGCGTGCTCGATGACGAGGCCTTTGCGGCGCTCGATCGGGTCACGGCGCCGCAAGGCGACGAGGCGACGATCCTCTATGCCCACCCTGAGGATTTCGTGGCTCGGGTCCGCGCCGCGATCCCTGAAAGCGGCATTGCCCCGATCGACGCCGACACCAGCGCCAGCCCGAAAAGCTGGCAGGCGGTGGTGACCGCCATCGGCGCGGCCAATGCCGCCGTAGACGATGTCTTCGAGGGCCGTGTCGCCAACGCCTTCGTCGCCGCGCGTCCGCCCGGCCACCATGCCGAAAAGACCACGGCGATGGGCTTTTGCCTGTTCAACACCGCGGCCATCGCCGCGCGTTATGCGCAGAAGAAACACGGCGCTGAGCGCGTCGCCATCGTCGACTGGGACGTCCATCACGGCAACGGCACGCAGGACATCTTCTGGGACGATCCGTCGGTGCTCTATTGTTCGACGCACCAGATGCCGCTCTATCCCGGCACGGGGGCCAAGACCGAAACCGGCGCCGGTAACATCGTCAACGCGCCGCTGGCGCCACAGACCGGCTCAGAGGTCTTTCGCGATGCCTTGCTGTCGCGCGTCCTGCCGGCGCTCGACAATTTCGCGCCCGATCTGATCATCATTTCCGCCGGTTTCGACGCCCACCATCGCGATCCGCTGGCCGAGATCAACCTCAACGAGGGCGATTTCGACTGGGCGACCGGCCAACTGCTGGAGCGCGCCGGGCGCCACAGCGGCAACCGGCTCGTCAGCCTGCTCGAGGGCGGCTACGATCTGCAAGGACTGGCATTTTCGGTGGCCGCCCATGTCGGGCGGCTGATGAAGGGGTAAAGTATGGCTGGCGAAGCAAATGAAGACGTCAAGGCGATGAGCTTCGAGCAGGCACTCGACGCGCTGGAGAAGATCGTCGATGATCTCGAACGCGGCGACGTGCCGCTCGACCAGTCGATCAAGATCTATGAGCGCGGCGAGGCGCTGAAGGCCCATTGCGACCGGCTGCTGAAGGCGGCCGAAGACAAGGTCGAGAAGATCAGGCTGTCGCGTGATGGCAAACCGGTGGGAACGGAGCCGCTCGACGCGGAGTAGTGGAATGGGGCGGGCATAAAGCAGATAGGAGTTCAAGCATGTGCAGAAACATCAAGACCCTGTTCAATTTCGAGCCGCCGGCGACCCATGACGAGATCCGCGACGCCGCCCTTCAATTCGTGCGCAAACTGAGCGGAACGACGCGCCCCTCGCAGCGCAACCAGGCAGCCTTCGACCGCGCCGTCGAGGCGATCGCCGAATCGGCGCATGAATTGCTGCATTCGCTGGAAACCACGCATCATCCGCGCAATCGCGAAGAGGTGGCGGCCAAGGCAAAAGCCAAATCGGCGCTCCGCTTCGCCTGAAGACATCCAGATGAGTTTCTTCCCCGGCAAGGACCCTGAGCCTGGCGATGCCTTCGCCAGCGACCAGATCGAGCTCATGGTCATTCCAAACGCCAAGGACATTGGCGGCTTCCAGGTTCGCCGCGCTCTGCCGACGGCAAAGCGGCGGCTGGTTGGTCCCTTCATCTTCTTCGACCGCATGGGGCCGGCCATCTTGCGCGCCGGGCAGGCGATGGATGTGCGCCCGCACCCGCATATCGGGCTTTCCACCGTCACCTATCTGTTCGACGGCAATATCAGGCACCGCGATTCGCTCGGCACCGAGATGGTCATCCAGCCCGGCGACGTGAATTTGATGACCGCCGGCCGCGGCATTGTCCATTCCGAGCGCACGCCCGAAGAACTGCGCGGCGCGCCGATGTCGGTCTCCGGCCTGCAGACATGGCTGGCTTTGCCCGACGGCAAGGAGGAAGTGGCGCCGGTGTTCGAGAACACGGCCGCGCTCCTTCTGCCCGAGATCGACGCCGAAGGTGTTTCCGGCCGCGTGGTGATCGGCGATTTCCAGGGACTGCGCTCGCCGGTAAGAGCCGACACCGAGACGCTCTACGCCGATCTGAGGCTGGCGCCCGGCGCCAGCGTCAAAATTCCCGCCGACGCCGAGGAACGCGCCATCTACACGCTGGACGGCGATGTCTCAATCTCGGGCGACCGTTTTCCGGCCGAACGGCTGCTGGTGTTCCGGCCTGGCGACGAGATCGTCGTGTCGTCCGAGCGCGGCGCCCATTTCATGCTCTTCGGCGGCGCTTCGCTCGGCTCCCCGCGCCACATCTGGTGGAACTTCGTCTCGTCGTCGAAGGAACGCATCGAACAGGCCAAGCAGGAATGGAAGACGGGCCGCTTCGATATCGTTCCCGGAGACGAGGAAGAGTTCATTCCGTTACCGGACAATTAACGTCAGCATCACCCGCGTCACTGACACGCATTTACATTCCGGCGACGCAGGCATATTTCGCCATGGATCGACGCGCATCATAGCTGAGCAGGCCCTTTACCAGTGAACGCAACGCTGCATACGCCGCTTCTCGACAAGGTCCGCATTCCAGCCGACCTGAAGAAGCTTGACGAAAGCGAGCTGCCGCAGCTGGCCTCGGAGCTGCGCGCCGAGCTGATCGATGCCGTCTCGCATACGGGCGGGCATCTCGGCGCCGGCCTCGGTGTCGTCGAACTGACGGTGGCGCTGCACTATGTCTTCAACACGCCGGAAGACCGCGTGATCTGGGATGTCGGCCACCAGGCCTATCCGCACAAGATCCTGACCGGCCGCCGCGACCGCATCCGCACGCTGCGCCAGGAGGGCGGCCTGTCCGGCTTCACCCGTCGCGCCGAGAGCGAATACGACCCGTTCGGCGCCGCGCACTCCTCGACCTCCATTTCCGCTGGCCTCGGCATGGCCATGGCGCGCGACCTCTCCGGCGGCCACAACAATGTCATTGCCGTCATTGGCGACGGCGCCATGTCTGCCGGCATGGCCTATGAAGCCATGAACAATGCCGGCGCGCTCGATGCTCGCCTGATCGTCATTCTCAACGACAACGACATGTCGATCGCGCCGCCGACCGGCGCCATGAGCGCCTATCTGGCGCGGCTTGCCTCTGGCAAGACCTATCTTGGCCTGCGCGACTTCGGCAAGAAACTGACCTCCTATCTCGGCAAGCGTGCCGATCGCGCCATCAAGCGGGCGGTCGAGCATGCGCGCGGCTACGTCACCGGCGGCACGCTGTTCGAGGAGCTTGGCTTCTACCATATCGGCCCGATCGACGGCCACAATCTCGAGCATCTGATCCCGGTGCTGAAGAACGTCCGCGACCATGCCGACGGTCCGGTGCTGATCCATGTCGTGACCCAGAAGGGCAAGGGCTACGCGCCGGCCGAGGCTGCGGCCGACAAATATCATGGCGTGAACAAGTTCGACGTCATCACCGGCGCGCAGACCAAGGCCCCGGCCAATGCGCCGGCCTACACCAAGGTGTTTGCCGAAAGCCTGGTCCAGGAAGCCCGCCTGGACGAACGTATCGTCGCCGTCACCGCCGCCATGCCGAACGGCACCGGCCTCGATTTGTTCGGCGAAGCGTTTCCGACCCGGACCTTCGATGTCGGCATTGCCGAGCAACATGCCGTGACCTTCGCCGCCGGCCTCGCCAGCGAGGGCTACAAGCCCTTCGCCGCCATCTATTCGACCTTCCTGCAGCGCGCCTACGATCAGGTCGTCCATGATGTGGCGATCCAGAAACTGCCGGTGCGTTTCCCGATCGACCGCGCCGGTTTCGTCGGCGCCGACGGCGCCACTCATTGCGGCGCCTTCGACACCACCTTCCTGGCGACGCTGCCGGGCTTCGTGGTGATGGCGGCCGCCGACGAGGCGGAGCTTCGCCACATGGTGCGCACCGCCGCCTATTATGACGAAGGCCCGATCGCCTTCCGCTATCCGCGCGGCAATGGCGTCGGCGTCGACATGCCGGAGCGCGGCTCGGTGCTCGAAATTGGCAAGGGCCGCATCGTCAGGGAAGGCACCAAGGTGGCGCTTCTGTCCTTTGGCACAAGACTGCAGGACTGTCTGCTGGCGGCCGAGGAACTCGGCGCGGCAGGGCTTTCGACGACGGTTGCGGACGCCCGCTTCGCCAAGCCGCTGGACGAGGATTTGATCCGCCGTCTCGCCCGCTCGCACGAAGTGCTGGTGACGGTGGAAGAGGGGGCTGTCGGCGGTTTCGCCAGCCACGTGCTGCAGTTCCTCGCCCATGAAGGCTTGCTGGAAAGCGGTCTGAAAGTTCGGCCGCTGGTGCTGCCGGACGAGTTCACCGACCACGCCAAGCCGGAAAAAATGTATGCCGATGCCGGGCTCGACGCGGCCGGCATCGTGCGCACCGTGTTCGTCGCGCTCGGCCATTCCGCGCGCGCGCAGCGCGCCTGAATCAAACCTCACGCAGCTGAAGCAGTTGCCTGTGCAAGCCTGACACTTTGTTAACGCTTCTCTTTGGCGTTTCGCTTACCGTCTCTTTTGGCCGTTTTTCAACGCCGCCCTGCTAGAACTGCCTCCAGGCAGGGAGTTAAAAACAATGCGAACGCTTCTGTGCGGCGCGGCCCTTTTGGCCGTCATCGCCCCGCCGGCCATGGCCGAGACGCGCTATGACCGCAAGCTCGAACAGGCGGTGGCAGGCATCGTCGCCCGCAAGATGGGCGATATCAGGGGCGCTTTTTCCTACAAGCAGGTGCCGCAGCTTGTCGTCGTGCCGGACGCACCAGTCGTTGCTGTCGAGCGCCCGCGCAAGCAGGCTTCAGATGACGGAAGCGACGGCCTGATGCCGGCCGTTGAACGGCAGGTCTCACGGACGATCTTCTAAAACCACATATCGCGCACGCAGCGCCCATCGCGCGGCAGGTCGTCATAAGTGTCCAGCCCGTCGAAATGGTCGATCGGCAGGTCGGCGACCGCCTCCGGCGGTGCCAGCCTGACATTGACGGCGATCCGCGTGCGGCCGCTGTCGCTGCGGCGCAAACCGCGCCAGGCAAGCACACAGGCACATGTCGGGCAAAACAGGATTTCCAGCGACGGCGTCTCCTTGCCGGCGCGGGTGTAGGACTGCACGGGCCCCGCAAGCCGGATACGCTCG
The DNA here is from genome assembly GCF_030323205.1 of Mesorhizobium sp. C395A. Classification (NCBI taxonomy): domain Bacteria; kingdom Pseudomonadati; phylum Pseudomonadota; class Alphaproteobacteria; order Hyphomicrobiales; family Phyllobacteriaceae; genus Mesorhizobium; species Mesorhizobium sp. C395A. The sequence continues at coordinate 360,675 of NZ_CP100473.1, forward strand.
TCGACAAAGTCATAGGCCCAGAGCGTGCCATAGCGGCGGCAAAGCGTGCAATTGCAGGCCGTGATCGGGCCGGGATCGCCTTCCAGGGTCCAGTGGGCGGCGCCGCAATGGCAGGTTCCCGTCAGCATTCGTCTTCCTCCGCATTGCCTGAGCCTCTACATCTTGCCGGACTGGCTGCGCTATTCAACCGGGCGGACTGGCTTGCGGCCCGGGTCTCGACGTCCTCCTATGCCAATGTCCTTGCCTTCGCGGCCGGCTTTCGCCATGAAGGCCGATGAACTCCCCTCTGCCAGCCAGCACACGCCAGCGGCTCGACGAATTGCTCGTCCAGCGCGGCCTGTTTGCGAGCCGCTCGCGCGCCCGCGACGCGGTCGAGCGCGGCACCGTGACGGTCGACGGCGTGGTCGCCCGCAAGCCCGGCCAGACGGTTCTGCCGCACTGTCTCATCGTCATCGACGATCCGGCGCAGGGTTATGTCTCACGCGCGGCGCTGAAGCTGATCGCCGGGCTCGACCATTTCAGTCTCGATCCTGCGGGTAGTGAAGCTCTCGATATCGGCGCCTCGACCGGCGGCTTCACCCAGGTGCTGCTCGAACGCGGCGCGGCCCATGTCACGGCCATCGATGTCGGCCACGGCCAGATGCATCCCGACATTGCGGGCGACCCGCGCGTGACGGTCATCGAGGGCCTCAACGCTCGCGAGCTCACGGCTGCCGATCTCGGCGGCCGCATCCCGGATTTCATCGTCTCCGACGTCAGCTTCATCTCGTTGAAACTGGCGACGCCACCGGCGTTGGCATTGGCTCGGGACGGCGCTCGTGCGGTGTTTCTGGTCAAGCCGCAATTCGAGGCCGGCCGCGAGGCAATCGGCAAGGGCGGTCTGTTGAAAGACCCTTATGACGCCGCCCGTGTGGCCGGCTTGCTGCAGGAATGGCTCGAAGGCGTCCCTGGCTGGCGTACATTGGGCCTGCACATGTCGCCGATCGAAGGCGGCGACGGCAACCGCGAATTCCTGCTTGCCGGGATTAAGGATGCCGGGACCAAGGACCGATGAGCACGGGCTTCACCATCAAGAGACTGGGTTCGCAGGGCGACGGCGTCGCCGAGACGGAAACCGGCGAGATGTTCATTCCCTTCACCCTGCCCGGCGAGACCGTCACCGCCGCGCGCGAGAGGGATCGCGCCATGCTGATGGCGGTATTGGAGACGTCGCCGCTGCGTATCGATCCGGCCTGCCGGCATTTCACCGAATGTGGCGGCTGCGCCGTCCAGCATCTGCAAGCCGACGCTTACCAGCAATGGAAACGCGACAAGGTCGTGCACGCCTTGAAAGGCATTGCCGGCGACATCGGCGCCCTGGTGCCGTGTGCGCCACACACACGCCGCCGCGTCGTGCTTGCCGCCAGGCGCGCCAACACAGGCATGCTGCTTGGCTTCCATCGCCATCTGTCGCCGGAAATCATCCCCATCGAGGAATGTCCGATCTCGCTGCCGGAGATCGTTGCCGCGCTCGATCGTTTGAGGTCGGTCGCCGACCTGGTTTGCGCCACCACCAAATCGTTCCGGATGGCGGTCACTGTGACGGGCTCGGGGCTTGACGTCGCTGTCTATGAGTCGGGCAAGCTGGGCGAGAACCAGCGCCGGGTCGCCTCCAACTTCATCATGGCCAATGGCTTTGCCCGGCTTTCGATCGACGACGAGATTGTCATCGAGCCGAAAAAGCCGGTGGTCATGTTCGGCACCGTCGCTGTCGCCATACCGCCTGGCGCCTTCCTGCAGGCAACGCAAGCCGCCGAGCAGACGATGGCCGATCTCGTTGGCGGACATCTGAAGCGGGCCAGGAAAGTCGCGGATCTTTTCGCCGGCTGCGGCAGCTTTGCGCTTCGGCTGGCGGCCAAATCCGAAGTCCACGCGGTCGAAGGCGACGCGGCAGCCCTTTCGGCGCTCGACCGCGGATCGCGCTTCGCCACCGGCCTGAAGCGGGTAACCGGCGAACGCCGCGACCTGTTCCGGCGGCCGCTGACGTTCAAGGAGCTGAATGCTTTCGATGGCGTCGTCTTCGACCCTCCGCGCGCTGGCGCCGAGGACCAGTCGAAGCAGATCGCCCGCTCGGATGTGCCGTTCGTCGCCGCCGTCTCCTGCAATCCGGTGACGCTGGCACGCGACCTGCGCATCCTGATCGACGGCGGCTACATCTTGAAGAGCGTCACGCCCATCGACCAGTTCCTGTGGTCGCCGCATGTCGAGGCCGTGGCGCTGCTGGAGAAGCCGAAACGGCGACGTTAATCCGCCGATTTTCACAAGGCCGTGCTTGAGTTTGCCCCCCCCGCAAGACGTAGCCGGCAAACTAGCCTTCGCGAACGCTTTCGTACCCGGCCGCTTGTGCGGCCTTGATGAACTTACGGTCGAAGGACACAAATGCTGAGCAGTGCGAGGACTTGCCCAGATGGAGCGCATCGGCGAAATCCATTCCCGTCTCGGCTAGATCGACCGCGGAAGAGACGATCGCAGCATCCTCTATCTCGACAGTGGGAAGCCCGCCGAACACCCGCAGTGCATTGACGATCGAGGCCTGATCATAACCATAGCCGCTGCGCAGCACCCACTCAGCCTCCAGGATCACCGTGACGGCGACGAAAACGGGCTGACCGTCGATCAGCCGCCGGGCTCGCGGGGACTGCTCGGGATCGTCGTTCGTCAGATACCTGACGACAACGTTGGTATCAATCGCGAGCATGGCGCCGCCGTGCTTCAGCAAGGACGGCCGCGTCCATCTCCTCCAAGGTCTTCGGTCTGCCACTGTGCGGCAGGACACCAAAGACATCTTCTGGTCGTGTCGGGGCAAAGGCAGGCGCCGGTCTCAAAAGTACACCGTCCGGTGTGTCTTCGACCTGCAGGCGCGTGCCCGCGCCCCAGTCCCTCCGTTTGCGGATAGCGCTGGGCAGGATGACTTGTCCCTTGGTCGAGACGGTCGTTATAAGTTTTTCGGTCGCAGCCATCGCGAAGGACCTTTGCGTAAGACGAACGTAAGATAGCCCTATCGCGGAAGGTATTCAAGCCCGCCGACGTCTCCTCGCTCAAACCCTGGTGCCGCCGACCGTCATCTGGTTCATCCTGAGATGCGGCTGGCCGACGCCGACCGGCACGCCTTGTCCGGCCTTGCCGCACATGCCGATGCCGGTGTCGAGTTTCATGTCGTTGCCGATCATCGACACACGGTGCATGGCGTCCGGTCCGTTGCCGATCAGCATGGCGCCCTTGATCGGCTGCGTCACCTTGCCGTTTTCGATCATGTAGGCCTCGGTGCAGCCGAACACGAACTTGCCTGAGGTGATGTCGACCTGGCCGCCGCCGAAGGATACGGCATAGATGCCGTTCTTGACCGAGGCGATGATCTCGTCCGGCTCCATGTCGCCCGCCGTCATATAGGTGTTGGTCATGCGCGGCATCGGCTGGTGCGCATAGCCTTCGCGCCGGCCGTTTCCCGTGGCTTTCATGCCCATCAGCCGGGCGTTCTGGCGGTCCTGCATGTAGCCGACAAGCTTGCCGTCCTCGATCAGCACATTGCGGGCCGAAGGCGTGCCTTCATCGTCGACGGTCAGCGAACCCCGCCGCTCCGGCATGGTGCCGTCATCGACCACGGTAACGCCCTTGGCGGCGACCTGCTGGCCGAGCAGGCCGGCAAAGGCGGAGGTCTTCTTGCGGTTGAAGTCGCCCTCCAGCCCATGGCCGACGGCTTCGTGCAGCATCACGCCTGGCCAGCCGCTGGACAAAACGATGTCGAACGTTCCGGCCGGCGCGGGAATGGCTTCGAGATTGACCAGCGCCTGCCTGAGCGCCTCCCTGGCCGCATGCTTCCAGGCGTCCTCGACCAGGAACTCGCCGAACGCCTTGCGCCCGCCCATGCCATAGGAGCCGCTTTCCTGGCGGTCGCCGTCGCCGACGACGACGGAAACGTTGATGCGGACCAGCGGGCGGATGTCGCGCACGATCTGGCCGTCGGCGCGCACGATCTCGACATGCTGCCAGGACGCCGCGAGCGAGGCCGTCACCTGGCGCACGCGCGGGTCCTCGGCGCGCAGCCATGCGTCGATTTCCTGCAACAGCTTGGCCTTGACCTCGAAGGAGGGCGAGGGGATCGGGTTCTCCTCGCCATAGAGATGGCGGTTGGTGCGCGCGGGTGCCGCGGCAAGCGTGCCGGAATAGCCGCCCCTGACTGTCGAGACGGCGTCGGCGGCGCGCAGCAGCGACGCCTCCGAAAGATCGCTGGAATGAGCGTAGCCGCTGGCCTCGCCGGCCACGGCGCGCAGGCCAAAACCCTGGTCGGTGTTGAAATTGGCGGTCTTCAGCCTGCCATTGTCGAACATCAGCGCTTCGCTCTCGCTGTATTCGAGGAACAGTTCGCCGTCGTCGGCGCCGTTCAGTGTGTCGGCGACGATCCGCTTGATGCGATCATCTGAAATGTCGAATTGGCCGGTCAGGCTGTTCATGGCAGGTCCGCTCACAGGAGGAATGGTGTTGCCACGATGTAGGCGCGAAGACGCGCCTGCACAATCCGCAATGACGATCCGCAGCAGGTAGGAGCGGGTAGCCCCGCCCCTGAACATGACATCCATCTTGAAGTTCGACCCGTCACCCGAAAAGGCCTTCACCCAGCGATATTTCTTGTTCCATTCATTGGCCTGGTCGGCCGTGAAGGGGTCGGTATAGCCCGAGGAGAACTGGATCGACTTGCACTTCTCATGGTTTTCGCAGCCATAGAAGTAGATGACATATTTCATGCCCTGAAGCCGGCCCGAGACCATCGGATCGCCCCGTCGTCCTTGTCCATCTTGGCCGAGCCATAGCCTTTCGCAAGCTCGAAAATGACGGCCGGATCGGGCGCCGTGATGATTTCGGAATCCTCGGCAAAGGCGACGGAAACGGCGCCGGTCAGGATTAGACCGGTCGACAAAAGCAAAGAACAAGCACGCATGATGACCCCCACAGCCAAAGATCAAACCCGTGGGAATTGTGAGGAAAGACGGTTTCGCAAGCATCAAGCTCAGGGCAGGGCGGCAAAACCGTCGGCGAAGCCCTTGAGGTCGACGGGGATGCCGATGCCTTCTTCCGGCGTCTGGAAGACGATGAAGGTGGCCGACGTCCCGGTCTTCAGCGTATCGAGCAGCGGCTTTTCGAGAATGACCTCGGCATAGCAGCCGTCTTGGAAGCAGCGCACGAAATAGGCGCGGCCAATATCCTTGCCGTCGACATTGAGGCCCAGGCCATTGGGCAGCAGAACGCCGAGCGGGGCCAGCACGCGCAGGATCTCGGCCTTGTTGTCGGCGGTGCGCAGGACGACGACGGACAGTCCCATTTCCGGGCGATCCTCGGCAACGACGTTCTGCATCATCACGCATTGTTCCGAGGTGGCGCCGGCCGGCGTGTCGCAGATGATCGACCACGCGCCATGCGTTGACTTGACCGTGCCGCTGGGCTGCGCTGCATTGGCGACGCCGGTTGCGGACGAGCCGATACCGATCAGGGCGGCGAGAAAAACGACCTTCGCCCCGCTTCTCGAAAGCCAAGCGCTTTTCGAATGCCAGGCGCTCTTCGAATGCCAGGCGTTTCTCGAAAGCCAAGAGGTCATGACGGCTCCATTGCGAATCACGGCACTTTAAGCCGCGCCAAGGCCAAGTAAAGGATAGGGCGACCGCCGGTCAGCCCCGGCAGGCGCAATAATGCGCTTTTCCCTAGCAAATTCGCCCGAATTGCGACCGTCGGGCGCATTCCTGACACAAGCCCGCATAGCCTGTCTGTCGACGACCCGCGCGGGCCACGAGGCCGTCGAAACAGCGCGGCAGCACTTGCGCGCAAAAATGCCGCACGGTTTCGCCCGCTCCTTTCTTGCGGAGGGAAATAGAGTATGGTTTGAACCACCCTTGGGACTGTCCGGGATTCCCATCCCGGCATTGTTCGATATTCTTGCGTCGCGATCGCGAGGAACCGGGAGATGAAGAGGGCGATGAGAAAATTCCCAGCAAGCGCCAAATTGATGGCAACGGCAGGCGCCGCCGCCGCATTTTTCGCCGGTGCCTCCGCCCATGCGGCCCAGCCGCAGCCGTGGGAGATGACTTTTCAGCCGCCGGCGACAGACATGATGCGGCAGATCGAGTGGTTCGGGAACTACACGATGTGGTTCGTCGTCCCGATCACTGCTTTGGTTCTGGCGCTTCTCGCCTGGTGCATCTTCAGGTTCCGCGCCAGCAAAAACCCGGTTCCGTCAAAGACCAGTCACAACACGCTGATCGAGATCATCTGGACAGTCGGGCCGGTCGTCGTCCTGCTGTTCATCGCCATTCCCTCGTTCCAACTGCTGACGGCGCAGTACACGCCGCCGGAAGAGGCCAAGCTGACCGTCAAGGTAACGGGCAATCAGTGGAACTGGGACTATGAGTACCAGACCGAGAACACGCTCTCCTTCAACTCGGCCATCCTGCAGGACGCCGACCGCGCCGCGATCGGCAAGGAAGACCGCAAGGTCTATCCGCGCCTGCTGGCGGTCGACAACGAGCTGGTCGTGCCGGTCAACACCATGACGCGCGTCCTGGTTACCGCAGCCGACGTGATCCATTCCTTTGCCGTGCCGGCCTTCGGCATCAAGATGGACGCGGTTCCCGGCCGCACCAACGAGACGTGGTTCAAGGCGGAAAAGGAAGGCATCTATTACGGCCAGTGCTCGCAGCTCTGCGGCAAGGACCATGCCTTCATGCCGATCGCCGTCCGCGTCGTATCCGATGCGCAGTACAAGACCTGGCTGGCAGCAGCCAAGACCGACCTCCCCGGCGCCAACAAGGCGCTGATGGCCGAGGTCGACGGTACCAACAAGGTAGCGGCCGCCGGCAATTGATGCCGCGGGTTAGCAAGAATTAGGGAACGGAGCCGACCATGGCAGAAGCTGCAGCTCACGACGACCACGACCACAAGCCCTATCATGGCTGGGTCCGGTGGGTGTACTCCACCAACCACAAGGACATCGGCACGCTCTACCTGATCTTCGCGATCTTCGCGGGCATCGTCGGCGGCGCGCTTTCGGTCGTCATCCGCATGGAGCTGCAGGAGCCGGGCATCCAGATCTTCACCGGTCTGGCGCAGATGGTCTATGGCATGAACGGCGATGCCGCCATCGACGGCGGCAAGAGCATGTACAACGCCTTCGGCACCGCGCACGCGCTGATCATGATCTTCTTCATGGTCATGCCGGCGCTGATCGGCGGCTTCGCCAACTGGATGGTGCCGATCATGATCGGCGCGCCTGACATGGCCTTCCCGCGCATGAACAACATCTCGTTCTGGCTGCTGCCGCCGGCCTTCCTGCTGCTCATCGCTTCGGCTTTCATGCCGAGCGCGCCCGGCGCCTATGGCGTTGGCGGCGGCTGGACGCTCTATCCGCCGCTGTCGACCTCCGGCCAGCCCGGGCCGGCCATGGATCTGGCGATCCTGTCGATCCACATTGCCGGCGCGTCCTCGATCCTCGGCGCCATCAACTTCATCACCACCATTTTCAACATGCGCGCGCCGGGCATGACGCTGCACAAAATGCCGCTATTTGCCTGGTCGGTTCTGATCACCGCCTTCCTGCTGCTCTTGTCGCTTCCGGTTCTGGCCGGTGGCATCACCATGCTGCTTACCGACCGCAATTTCGGCACCACCTTCTTCGCCCCGGATGGCGGCGGCGATCCGATCCTGTTCCAGCATCTGTTCTGGTTCTTTGGTCACCCCGAAGTGTACATCCTGATCCTGCCGGGCTTCGGCATCATCAGCCACATCGTCTCGACCTTCTCGAAGAAGCCGGTGTTCGGCTATCTCGGCATGGCCTACGCCATGGTCGCGATCGGCGCCGTCGGCTTCATCGTCTGGGCGCACCACATGTACACGACCGGCCTGTCGCTCGACACGCAGCGCTATTTCGTCTTTGCCACCATGGTCATCGCCGTGCCGACAGGCGTGAAGATCTTCTCCTGGATCGCGACGATGTGGGGCGGCTCGATCTCGTTCAAGACGCCGATGCTGTGGGCGCTGGGCTTCATCTTCCTGTTCACGGTCGGCGGTGTCACCGGCGTCCAGCTCGCCAACGCCGGCCTCGACCGCTCGCTGCATGACACCTATTTCGTCATTGCCCACTTCCACTATGTGCTGTCGCTGGGTGCGGTCTTCGCCATCTTCGCCGGCTGGTACTACTGGTTCCCCAAGATGACCGGCTACATGTACTCGCCGGTGATCGCCAACACCCACTTCTGGGTCACCTTCGTCGGCGTCAATTTGATCTTCTTCCCGCAGCATTTCCTCGGCCTGGCCGGCATGCCGCGCCGCACCATCGACTATCCCGACGCGTTCGCCGGCTGGAACATGGTGTCGTCCTACGGCTCCTATATATCGGCCGTCGGCGTGGTGATCTTCCTCTATGGCGTGTTCGAGGCCTTCCAGAAGAAGCGCGTCGCCGGCGCCAATCCGTGGGGCGAGGGTGCAACGACGCTCGAATGGCAGCTGCCTTCGCCGCCGCCCTTCCACCAGTGGGAACAGCTGCCGAAGATCAAGTAAGGCAGCCCGAATACGAAACCGCCGGCCCGCCGGCGGTTTCGGCCAACGGAATGATTGGACTTATGTACGCATGGCCCTTGTCGACGACCCAATGATTGACGAAGCGGGCTTTCGCATGTCGGAAGCCACGTCGGGCGATTTCTTCGCCCTGCTGAAGCCGCGCGTCATGTCGCTGGTGGTGTTCACGGCCTTTGTCGGCATGGTCGCTGCGCCCGTGACCATCAACCCGCTGCTGGCGGTGATCGCCATCCTGGCCATTGCCATCGGCGCCGGCGCCTCGGGTGCGCTCAACATGTGGTACGACGCCGACATCGACGCGGTGATGAGCCGGACCGCCGGCCGCCCGGTACCGTCCGGCCGTATCCTGCCCGGCGAAGCCCTGAGCTTCGGCCTTGTGCTTTCGGTGCTGTCGGTGATGACGCTGGGCGTGCTGGTCAACTGGCTGTCGGCGGCGCTGCTTGCCTTCACCATCTTCTTCTACGCCGTCGTCTATACGATGTGGCTGAAGCGCTCGACGCCGCAGAACATCGTCATCGGCGGTGCCGCCGGCGCCATCCCGCCGGTCATCGGCTGGGCCGCGGTGACCGGAACAGTGAGCCTGGAAAGCCTCGTCCTGTTCCTGATCATCTTCCTGTGGACGCCGCCGCACTTCTGGGCGCTGGCGCTGTTCAAGTCCGACGACTACGCCAAGGCTGGCATCCCGATGATGCCGAACGTTGCCGGCCAGGCCTCGACCCGCCGCCAGATCTTTGCCTACGCCCTGATCCTGGCGCCGATCGGTGTGCTGCCCTGGGTGCTCGGTTTCACCACCGCCTTCTATGGCGTCGCATCAGTGGCTCTCGGCGCCGGCTTCGTCTGGTATGCCTGGAAAGTGCTGTGCATGACCGATAGCGACCGCGTCATGAAGCCGGCCAAGGCTCTGTTCGCCTATTCGCTGCTCTACCTCTTCGCCATCTTCGCCATCTATCTTGCCGACTGTGTCGTCGGTCGCGCTTTGGCCATCGGTGGAGCATGACCATGATCGACAAGAAGCTTGAACTGGTCACGCTGACCGAAAGCCAGAAGAAGGCGCGGCGCAACCGTTCGGCGGCGATCGGCGTCGCGCTGGCGATTCTGGTCGTCATCTTCTACGTCGCGACCATCGTGAAATTCGGCCATACCGGATGAGGCCGATGATGACCCGCCAGACCGTGACCGATCCCAGGAAGAAGAACACCAACCGCGTCGTCGCCGCCGTCTGCGTCGCCTTCTTCGGCGGCATGATCGGCATGGCCTACGCCGCGGTGCCGCTCTACAAGATGTTCTGCCAGGCCACCGGCTATGGCGGCACCACGCAGCGCGCCGAAAAGCAATATGCCGGCCGCATCCTCGACCGTGACATCACCGTGCGCTTCGACGCCAACACCAACGGCATTCCGTGGCAGTTCCAGCCGGTCGCCCGTTCGGTCACCATCAAGATCGGCGAGACCACGCAGGCGCATTACAGCGCCACCAACAAGTTCGACCGCGCCGTTACCGGCCGCGCCACCTTCAACGTGCAGCCGGAACTGGCGGGCCCCTACTTCAACAAGGTCGAGTGTTTCTGCTTCACCGACACGACGCTGAAGCCCGGCGAGACGCTGGACATGCCGGTCGTGTTCTATGTGGATCCCGATATCGTCAACGTGCCGGAACTGAAGGACTTGAACACGATCACCCTGTCCTACACCATGTTCCCGGTCCAAAAGAACAAGCCGGTGGCGTCATCGACGCCGAACAGCAGCAGCAAAGTTTCAGATACCGAAGCAAATCTCGGGGGTTGATATGGCAGACGCGCACGCAAAACCACAACACGACTACCATCTCGTCAACCCGAGCCCGTGGCCCTTCCTGGGGTCGATCGGCGCGCTGGTGACTGCAGTCGGCGGCGTCGCCCTGATGCAGTATCTCAAGAACGGCGATTTTCCGATTTTCGGCCACAACATCGCCAATCCATGGCTGTTCTTCATCGGCCTGGTCATCGTCCTCTACACGATGTTTGCCTGGTGGTCGGACACCATCAAGGAAGCGCATGAGGGCCACCACACGCGCGTCGTGTCGCTGCATCTGCGCTACGGCATGATCATGTTCATCGCTTCGGAAGTGATGTTCTTCGTTGCCTGGTTCTGGGCCTATTTCGATGCCAGCCTGTTTCCGAGCGAAGTGCAGAATTACGCCCGCACCGCTTTCACTGGCGGCGTCTGGCCGCCGAAGGGTCTCGAAGTCCTCGATCCGTTCCATCTGCCGCTCTACAACACCATCATCCTGCTTCTGTCGGGCACCACGGTGACATGGGCGCACCATTCGCTCATCCATGGCGACCGCAAGGGCCTGATCAACGGCCTGGTGCTGACCGTCGGCCTCGGCATGCTGTTCACCATGGTGCAGGCCTACGAGTACATGCACGCTCCGTTCGGCTTCAAGGATTCCATCTACGGCGCCACCTTCTTCATGGCGACCGGCTTCCATGGCTTCCACGTCATCATCGGCACCATCTTCCTGCTGGTCTGCCTGATCCGCGCCTGGAAAGGCGACTTCACGCCCAAGCAGCATTTCGGCTTCGAGGCGGCTGCCTGGTACTGGCACTTCGTCGACGTGGTCTGGCTGTTCCTGTTCGCATCGATCTACGTCTGGGGATCGGTCGGCGCGGTGATCGAAGGCCACTGACGGCTTTCACCGAACCGACAAATCAGAAGGGCGGTCGCGGCAACGCGGTCGCCTTTCTTCTTTTCGGCGCCCATCAATGGCCAACGGATTCGGCTGGTCGGGCTGGCTGCTTCAATTGGTCGACTGGACCGATGGCTGCATTGGGGTTACCGACTGCGACATGGACGAAATCTGGACTATGGTGCCGGATGGAACGCTGATCGAAATCGAGCCATAAAGCATGACTATCCATGAGTGAAGACAGGGCGATCTGGCCACCCATCGAGCCGATCTCGGCCGGCCTGCACGGACGCTGCCCGCGCTGCGGCGAAGGACGGCTGTTTTCCGGCTTCCTTACCGTCGGCAAGCGCTGCAACAATTGCGGCCTCGACTATTCCTACGCCGATGCCGGCGACGGCCCGGCGGTGTTCGTCATCCTGATCATCGGCTTCATCGTCGTTGGGCTGGCGCTGTGGGTGGAGGTGAAGCTGAGCCCGCCGCTGTGGCTGCATTTCATCATCTGGATACCGCTGGCCGTGGCGCTGTGCCTGACGGCGCTGAGGTTGATCAAGGGGGTGCTGCTGACGCTTCAATACGCCAACAAGGCGGCCGAAGGCCGCCTGGACCAGGGGCAATGAACGAGGCGCTGACGAAGCCCGCCGGCCGCTCGCGGCCGAAGACGGCATTGCTGCTCGGCCTCGGCCTGGTGGTGTTCGTCATCCTGCTCGGGCTTGGCACATGGCAGGTGCAGCGCCTGTACTGGAAGGAAGCCCTTCTGCAGACCATCGACCAGCGCACCCATTCAGCGCCGCAGCCGCTGGCGGACGTCGAGAAGGAATTCGCTGCCACCGGTGATGTCGACTACACGCCGGTCACCGTCAGCGGGACGTTCCTGCACTCCGGCGAGCGGCATTTCTACGCCACATGGGAGGGCGACGCCGGCTTCAACGTCTATACCCCGCTGGCCCTCGACGATGGCCGCTATGTCCTGATCAACCGCGGCTTCGTTCCCTATGATCTCAAGGATGCCGCCAAGCGCCCGCAAGGGCAGGTGACCGGCAAGGTCACGGTCACCGGCCTGGCGCGCAACCCGCTGCCGGCCAAGCCGTCGATGATGCTGCCCGACAATGACGTGGCCAAGAACATCTTCTATTGGAAGGACCGCGATGCCATGGCGGCGAGTGCCGGCCTGCCGGCGCGTGCCGTGCTGGTGCCGATCTTCATCGACGCCGACAAGACGCCGAACCCGGGCGGGCTGCCGGTCGGCGGCGTCACCATCATCGACCTGCCGAACTCTCATCTGCAATATGCCTTCACCTGGTTTGGCCTGGCGGCGGCTCTTGCCGCGGTTCTGATCGTCAGGCTGCGCCGTCCGGCAAAGACTGAATGATCCAGAGCATGATCCCGAAAACTGGGAACCGGTTTTTCGGACAAGATCATGCTCCAACAAAGAGTTGGATCAGGTTGACCATTCAACCTGATCTCAACTGCCCTTGACAGGGCAGGGGTGCACACCTCATTTCGCGTCACGATACGATCAACCGATCTGGAATCATGCTGCAGACCGCCACAAAACCACCGCTGACGATCCGGCTCTGCCAGCCGCGCGGCTTTTGCGCCGGCGTCGACCGCGCGATCCAGATTGTCGTGCTGGCGTTGAAGAAATACGGCGCGCCGGTTTATGTCCGCCACGAGATCGTTCACAACCGCTATGTCGTCGAAGGCCTGCAAAGCCTTGGCGCGGTTTTCATCGAGGAACTCTCGGAAATCCCGGCCGAGCACCGCAAGTCGCCGGTTGTCTTCTCGGCCCACGGCGTGCCGAAATCGGTGCCGGCCGACGCCAAGGCACGCGAGCTCTTCTATCTCGACGCCACCTGCCCGCTGGTGTCCAAGGTGCACAAGCAGGCGATGCGCCATCAGCGGCTCGGCCGCCATGTGCTTTTGATCGGCCATGCCGGCCATCCCGAAGTGATCGGCACCATGGGCCAGCTGACGGAAGGCGCCGTCACGCTGATCGAGACCGAAGCCGACGCTGGGACCTTTGCCCCCGCCGACCCGGAAGCGCTCGGCTTCGTAAGCCAGACAACGTTGTCGGTCGAAGACACTGCCGGCATATTGCGGGTGCTGCAGGAGCGCTTCCCGCAACTGCATGCACCGGCCGCCGAATCGATCTGCTACGCCACCACCAACCGCCAGGAAGCGGTCAAGGAAACCGCCGCCGGCGCCGATCTCTATCTGATCGTCGGTGCGCCCAATTCCTCCAATTCGCGCCGTCTTGTCGAAGTGGCGGAGCGCGCCGGCGCCACCATGTCGCTTCTCGTACAGCGCGCCGCCGAAATTCCGTGGAATGACTTCACAAACATCTCGACGCTCGGCCTGTCTGCCGGCGCGTCGGCGCCGGAGATCATCGTCGACGAGATCATCGACGCCTTCCGCCAGCGCTTCGAGGTGACCATCGACCTGGCGATCACGGCCACCGAAACGGAGGATTTTCCAGTCATGCGGGTTCTGCGCGATGTCGAACTGACGCGGGCCGACATGGCCTTCGTCAACGGAGCCGCGTGAAGAGCCCATGGCGGTCTACACCGACGTCAATGAGGGCGAACTCGGCGCGTTCCTGAGGGCATATCCTGTCGGCGAACTCTTGTCCTACAAGGGTATCGCCGAAGGCACGGAGAATTCGAATTTCCTGCTGCACACCTCAAGCGGCTCTTACATACTGACGCTCTACGAGAAGCGCGTCGACAAAGCCGACCTGCCGTTCTTCCTCGGCCTGATGGGCCATCTCGCCCGCAAAGGCATTTCCTGCCCGCTGCCGGTGACCGCGCATGACGGCACCGTCATCGGCACGCTGGCCGGCCGTCCCGCGGTCATCATCACCTTCCTCGAAGGCCTGTCGCTGCGGCGGCCGACAGCGGCGCATTGCGCGGAGGTCGGCAAGTCCCTCGCCGCACTGCATTTGGCCGGGCAGGATTTTGCGATGACGCGTAACAACGCACTGGCCATCGAGGGCTGGCGCAAACTCTGGAATGCCTCGCGCGACCGAGCCGACGAGGTCGAGCCGGGACTGGCGGCCGAGGTCGACGCGGATTTCGCCGACTTCGGACGCCATTGGCCGCAAGGCCTGCCGGCAGGCATCATCCATGCCGATCTGTTTCCCGACAATGTCTTCTTCCTCGGCGAGAAACTGTCCGGCCTCATCGACTTCTATTTCGCCTGCAACGACCTCTACGCCTATGACGTCGCCACCTGCCTCAATGCCTGGTGTTTCGAGAAGGATTTCTCCTTCAACCTGGCCAAAGGCACGGCGCTGCTGGCCGGCTATCAGAGCGTGCGGCCTTTGAGCGAGGGCGAGAAAGCAGCGCTGCCGATGCTTTCGCGCGGTTCGGCGCTGCGCTTCATGCTGACCCGGCTCTATGACTGGCTGACCGTTCCCGAGGGCGGGCTGGTCATGAAGCGCGATCCGACCGAATATATCCGCCGCATGCGCTTCCACCGCGCGATCAGGTCGCCTTCGGAATACGGACTGACATGACCAAGCAGGTTGAAATCTTCACCGACGGCGCCTGCTCGGGCAATCCCGGTCCCGGCGGCTGGGGCGCCATCCTGCGCTTCAACGGCAAGACCAGGGAATTGTCGGGCGGCGAGGCCGAGACGACCAATAACCGTATGGAGCTGCTGGCCGCCATCTCGGCGCTGAATGCGCTGAAGGAGCCGTGCGCCGTCGAGCTTCACACCGACAGCAAATATGTCATGGACGGTATCTCCAAATGGATCCATGGCTGGAAGAAAAACGGCTGGAAGACCGCCGACAAGAAGCCGGTCAAGAACGGTGAACTGTGGCAGGCGCTGGATGAGGCCAATCGGCGCCACAAGGTGACCTGGAACTGGGTCAAGGGCCATGCCGGCCACACCGAGAACGAACGCGCCGACGAACTCGCAAGGGAAGGCATGGCGCCGTTCAAGAGGGGCTCAGCCAAACCTGCGGCGCCGAAAGTGGCGCTGAAGCCGGCGGCATCCGAGAAGCAGCCGGCGCCACGGGCACGGCGCTCGACCCAAAGCTATTGAGCTCAAGCTATCGGCAGGGGATCTCACTCATGCCGATCGTATACTACATCACCCATCCCCAGGTTCAGATCGATGCCAACGTTCCCGTGCCGCACTGGGGGCTATCCGAGATCGGACGAGCGACAGCATCAGCCATGCTCGATCAGCCATGGGTCGGATCGATCCGCCGTGTCGTCTCGTCGGCCGAACGCAAGGCGATCGAAACCGCCGAGATTCTTGGCAAACACCTCGGCCTCGCGGTCGAGGTGAGGGAGCGCATGCATGAGAACGATCGGTCGGCAACCGGCTTCCTGCCGCCGCCGGAGTTCGAGGCGGTCGCCGACCAGTTCTTCGCCAACCCGCACAAAAGCATTCGCGGCTGGGAACGGGCCATCGACGCCCAGCAACGCATTGTCAGCGAGGTTGAAACGGTGCTGGGTGCTGCCGACGGCGGGGACATTGCCTTCGTCGGCCATGGCGGCGTCGGAACGCTCTTGCTGCTCTCGCTCAGCGGCCGCGCAATCAGCCGCGAGGCGGATCAGCCGGCCGGCGGCGGCAATTACTTCGCCTATGATGTCGGCACGCGCCGCGTCGTCCACGGATGGCGGCCGATAGACAGTCTGGCGCCGCGCTAAAGCGGATGTCAGGAGATCATCGATACCGTTGCCGCGATGAAGCCGCGCGAATAGAACCTGTCCTCAGCGGATCAGCAGGGCCGTGCCGTAGAGGCCGAGCGCGAATACCGTGTGCGAGATCACGTTGAAGGCGCGGATCTGCATCGCGTTGGGGCGCTTTGAGGCAGCCCAGCCGGCGCCCATGCCGGGCGCCAGCAGGAACCAGCCGGCGCCGATGGTGACCATGCCGAGGATGAAGGCCGGCAGGAAGGTCGGCGCGTCCAGCCATGCCGTGCCCACCAGCGACACCAGGATGAAGCCGTAGACGATGCCGGTGACATAGTGGAAAGCCCAGCCCAGCGCCTGCTCATGCGCATAGGGTGCGGCTTGGGCGATATCGTCGTGGAAAACCTTGCCTTCCCTAAGGTGCCAGACCCAGCGGCCGGGCGGCCCCCAGTTCGGCCGCGGCTGGCTGAGCGCCAGATGCAGGAACAGCGCCCAAAGATCCATCAGCACCGTGGCGCCGATGCCAATCGCAATGCTGCGCCAGATGATGTCAAACATCGTCGATGTCCCCCAAAGCAGGCAATCCGGCTGGAAGCGCGTGGTCGTCAGGCCATGGCGTTCATGAGCCGAGGCGGCCGCCGCGGTTTAGAGCTGGCTCAGAATGTGAGCGGCACCCGACGTGTCGACTCCTGGCTTGGTCTCGACGTTGAGCGCGGTGACCTTGCCGTTGTCGACGATCATCGAGAAGCGCTTCGAGCGCAATCCCATGCCGCCGCTGGAATAGTCGGAGTCGAGGCCGATCGACTTGGCGAAGTCGCCATTGCCGTCGGCGAGATAGAGGATCTTGCCTTGACCGCCGGTGAAATTCGCCCAGGCGCCCATGACATGGACATCGTTGACCGACACGACGGCGATGGTGTCGACGCCGCGGGCCAGGATGGCATCGTGGTTCTCGAGATAGCCCGGCAGATGATTGTTGCTGCAGGTCGGCGTGAAGGCGCCTGGAACGCCGAACAGCACGACCTTCTTGCCCGCGAAAATCTCGGCCGAGGTGATCACCTTGGCGCCGTCGGCGGTCATTTCCTTGAAGGTCGCATCGGGCAGTTTGTCGCCAACGGCAATCGTCATGATGGTCCTCGTGTGAAAAGCAGGGAAGGTTTCTTGCGATAGCGAAATCGGGCATCTCCCGCAACCGCCGACAAGGCCTGGATCAAGGGAAAGCCCTAATCGGGTTCGGTATCAGGGGAACGGCAGAACGCCCTCGACCGCGCCTTCGGCACTTGTCAGGGTGTAATACAACCCGCCATCGGTCGGTGTCGTCGACGGCCGGTCGAGGATCGGAATGGTAAATACCAGCCGGCCGTCCTTTTCGCTGCGTGCAGGCGCCCCGAACATATAATCGCGTCCCCCGGCGACGAATAAATCCGCCGCCTCCGGATCTCCGGGAAAAGTCGCCTCGACCATCAGCGTCTCATGGTCGCCCGGCAGCACCTTGATCCCGAAATCGGGCTTGGCAGGCGCGGGCAAGGTGGCGAGTGCAGCCTTCACCAGCGCCGCATCCTCGGCATTGTCGGGATCGGCGGCGGGATCGACGCTCAGCCGCGTCTGCACCGGAATACAGATCGTCTCGCAGATGCCGAGAAAGATGTCGGCATCGATGACGGCCGCATCCCCAGGCGACGACAAAGTGAATGTCACCGGCAGCGAGACCGGATGGTTGTAGCCGGCCCATTTGCCGTAGCCGTCGTCATGGCGCTGCGGCGGCGGGAAGGAAAACGCCGCATCGGTGATGTTGGTGCTGGCCGAAACGTCGATCTGCGGCGGCACGCCGGCGTCGCCCGGATCGCGCCAATAAGTTTTCCAGCCGGGCTTGAGCGCGATGTCGAGCACGCCCTGTATGCGACCGGCCTCGTCGGCCTTGCCTGTTGTCACCAGCCGCACCTTGCCGCCTTCGCTGTTGTACCATTCCGACGAGGAGGCGGCGGCGGGCAGGACTGCTCCGCATCCGATAGCAAGACCGAGCAGCAGGATTTTCAAGCTTTGCATGGCGTTGATTTGATCGTCAGTTCATGGCCGCGCAATGTTTTCATGGCGCTCTGCGTATCATATTTGCGTGACCTTCGGGCAAGGAACAGTTGGCTTCAAGCAATCGGCCGAGTGAAGTTCGCAGTCAAGATTCCGTTGTTCCAACCGTTGGGCTTTGGCCGAATCGCACGCGGCGCATCTTTTCGGCGTCCCGGAAACGCGTTACGCTCCAGTCCATGGACTTGTTGCGCCACAAAAAGACAGCCGGTGGACGCGGCTTTCTTGACGACCAGTTCCTGATTGCCATGCCCGGCATGAAGGACGATCGCTTCACGCGCTCGGTCATCTACATCTGCGCGCACAGCGATGAAGGCGCCATGGGCCTGATCATCAACCAGACGCAACAGATGCTGTTTCCCGATCTTCTGGTGCAGCTCGGCATCATGAACGAGCAGGAGGCGATCAGGCTGCCGGCGCAGGCTCGCGACTTCGTCGTGCGCAATGGCGGCCCCGTCGACCGTAGCCGCGGCTTCGTCCTGCACTCGGGCGACTACCGGGTGGAATCCTCGCTCACCGTCTCCGACGATATCTGCCTGACCGCCACGGTCGACATATTGCGCGCCATCTCGTCCGGCCGCGGCCCGCGGCGCGCGTTGATGGCGCTCGGCTATTCCGGCTGGGGCGCCGGCCAGCTGGAAACCGAGATCGCCGAGAATGGCTGGCTGACCTGTCCGGCCACGCCGGAGCTTCTGTTCGACGCCGACATCGAGCGCAAATACGACCGCATCCTGGCATCGATCGGGATTGATCTGGCGCATTTGAGCCTGGCCGCGGGGCACGCCTGAGGCCTCGCCTCGCCGACGTTCCGCCGAACCTTCGCGACTAGCCGAAGCCGCCCGCCACTTTCGTCATCCTAGGGTCTGCGCCGCGTCGCTGCGCTCCTTGCTTCGCCCTAGGATGACGAAGGCGCGGTCGCTTCAGCTAATTTTCGGGGTTCATTCCAATGTAACCACGCGCCTGCACGACGCATGCCTCACCCGTCACGCCTGCGTCATCGGGTACTGCTCTTTCAACGCCTTCAGCACCTGGTCGCCTGGCATCGGCGCGCCGAACATGAAGCTTTGCACATATTCGCAGCCCATTTGGCGCAGTTCCAGCGCATCGCTTTCGTCGGAAATGCCCTCGGCCACCACCGACAGGCCGAGTTCATGCGCCATGTTGACCATGGATTTGAGCAGCACCGCCCGCTTCGGCGTCGCGTCGTCGACGAAGCTCTTGTCGATCTTGATGGTGTCGAAGGGGAAGCGGGTCAGATAGGCGAGCGAGGAATAGCCGGTGCCGAAATCGTCCAGCGACAGGCCGATGCCGAGCTGCTTGAGCTTGGTCAGCACATGCGAGGTTTGCTCTGGATTGTCCATCACCAGCGATTCGGTAAGTTCGAGCCGGAAGCAGCGCGGCTTCAGATTGGCGCGCGCGATGACCGAGCGGACATCGCTGACCAGGTCGCGGCGGATCAGCTGGCGACTGGACAGATTGACCGACACCGACAGCGGCGTGTCGCCGATCTGCTTTTGCCAACCGGCGAGGTCTTCGGCCGCCTGCTGCATGGCAAACAGCCCAAGCTGCACGATCAGGCCACAGCTTTCGGCGACCGGGATGAAATCGCCCGGCGGGATCATGCCGCGGCGCGGATGGTCCCACCTCAGCAGCGCCTCGAAGCCGGCAATGCTGCCGTCCTCCAGCCGTACGATCGGCTGGTAGGCAAGGGTGAACTCACGCCGCTCGATGGCGCGGCGCAGATCGGATTCGAATTGCAGCCGGTCGGTGCCGACGGTGCGGAAGGCCGGCCGGAACGGCTCGATCCTGTCACCGCCGAAGCGCTTGGCCTGGTGCATGGCAAGCTCGGCGTCCTTGACCATGTCTTCTGCCGAAGTCTGCGCCGAGGTCCAGGTGATCAGGCCGATCGAGGCAGTCAGCACGATCTCGCGCTTGGCGAAGGTGATCGGGTTGTTGATGGCGTGCTTGATGGCGTCTGCCACCGCCGCGATGCGGGAGGGTTCCTGTTCGGAGAGCAGCATCAGGGCGAACTGGTCACCGGCAAAGCGCGACAGCGAATCCTTCGGTTTCAACAGCCGGTGCAAACGGCGCGCAATGGTGAGCAGGATGGTGTCGCCGGCCGAGATGCCAAGCCCGTCATTGACCTGCTTGAAACGGTCGATGTCGATGACGAAGACGGTCGGGCGCACCTTCTCTTCGGTGCGCGCGATCGAGATGATGGCTTCCAGCCGGTTCATCAGAAGTTCGCGGTTGGGCAGGCCGGTCAGATTGTCGTGAACGGCATCGTGCAGCAGCCTTTCCTCGGACTTTTTCTGCTCGGTGACGTCGACCATGGTGCCGACGCAGCGAATCACTTCGCCGTCCGAGCCGATCACCGGCCGCGCCCGAAGCAAGAACCAGTGGTAGTGCCCGTCGGCGCCGCGCAGGCGGAAATTCTGCGAGACCCGGCCGCGCCGATGTTCGAGCACCACGTCGAGGGTGGTGCGGAACGTGTCGCGGTCGTCGGCATGCAGCACCGGCAGCCAGTTGCGGGCCGCACCCCCCAGGCTGTTGGGCGCCAGGCCAAGCTGGATGCTGACGTCGGGCTTGGTGACGACGCGGTCGCGCAGCACGTCCCAGTCCCACACCGTGTCGCCGGAGCCGGCGACGGCCAGCGCCTGGCGCTCAAGATCGGAGAACAGGCCCTGATGCAGCGCGCCGCCGGCAAAGGCATGCTGCATGACGGTGAAGCCGATCAAAAGGATGATCAGGATCAGCCCGCCGCCCAATGCCGGCTGGGCGATGTCGTTGTCGAGCATGCCGGTGATTGCCATCCACGACCCGCACAGCCATAGCAGCACCATCACCCAACTGGGCACCAGCATGATCGCACGGTCGTAACCACGAAGACCGAGCAGGATGATGAGGCCGAGCCCGGTCAGCGCGGTGGCGGCAAAGGACAGCCGGGCAATACCGGCGGCGACGGCCGGATCGATGATGGCCACACCCGCAATCAGCACCAGACCGAGGATCCAGACCAGCGCGCCATAGCTGAAATGGCCGTGCCACCGGTTGAGGTTGAGATAGGCGAACAGGAACACCACGAAGGTCGCCGCAAGCGCCACCTCCGTTCCCGCCCGCCACATCTGCTCGTTCCCGGGCGATATCTCTATGATCTTGTTTAGAAAGCCGAAATCGACGCAGATATAGGCAAGTACCGCCCACGCAAGTGCGGCTGTCGCCGGAAACATCGAGGTTCCCTTGACGACGAAAAGGATGGTCAGGAAGAGCGCCAGCAGCCCGGCGATGCCGATAACGATGCCGCGGAACAGCGTATAGGAATTGACCGAGTCCTTGTAGGCTTCCGGCTCCCATAGATAGACCTGCGGCAGCTTCGGCGAGGCGAGTTCGGCGATGAAGGTGATCACCGTTCCCGGGTTCAGCGTCACCCGGAACACGTCGGCGTCGGAGCTTGACTGGCGGTCGAGCGCGAAGCCCTCGCTGGGGGTGATCGCGGCGATGCGGGTGGCGCCGAGATCGGGCCAGAAGATGCCGGAATTCACCAGCCGGAAATGCGGCGCCACGATCAGCCGGTCGAGCTGCTGGTCGGTGGTGTTGGCGAGCGCGAACACCGCCCAGTCGCCGCTCGAGCGCGCGTCATTGGCCTCGACCTCGATGCGCCGCACGATGCCGTCGGGACCGGGCGCGGTCGACACCTGGAAGTTTTCGCCCTGATTGACGTAGATCTGGACGGCGCGCGACAGGTCGAGCGCGACATCGTCGCGGGCAATCTTGATCGGTTCGACGGCGAAGGCCGGGAGCGCCGCGCAAAGCGTGACGACAACCGCCAGAACAAAGGCCAACAGCGACCCGTTTCGCAGGAAATTCGTCAAAAATCAGTCCTTCGTTCCAGCGCCCGGCGGATCGTCCGCGATCCGGGCGTAGAGGTAGTGGTCCTGCCAGATGCCGTTGATCCTGAGGTAGGATCGCAGAAGTCCTTCGCGCCGGAATCCGGCTTTTTCAAGCACGCGGATCGACCGGACATTGTCGGGAATACAGGCAGCTTCGATCCGGTGCAACCTCAGCGTATCGAAGGCGAAGCGGCAGACCACCTTGACCGCGTCGGTCATCAGGCCGCGGCCGCCGAACCGCTCCCCGATCCAGTAGCCGACATGGCCGCTTTGCGAGACGCCGTGGCGGATATTGCCGAGCGTAATGCCGCCTGCAAGCTTGCCGCTCGCCTTCTCGAAGATGAAGAAGGCGATGGCGGTTCCCTGCGCATAGTCTTCGCGGTAGCGGCCGATGCGCAGCCGCCAGGCGGTGCGGTCGAGTTCATCGGGCGTCCAGCGCGGCTCCCACGGTTCGAGGAAGGCACGGCTTTCGCCGCGCACCGCCGACCATTCGCGATAGTCGTTGGTGTAGGGCACGCGCAGCATGACCCGGTCGCCTTTCAGTGCCGGCAGGTCACGGCGAAAGAAAGGGAGCGCGAACACCGGCGCTTGAAGGCTTAGACGGCGAGCTTGCGGGCCGTGGTGTGCGTGCCCGCAAGCGAATCGAGAATCGCCTCATAGGGCGCGAGCGTACCCACCGGTCCAACCGCAGTCAGCGTCGGCTTGGTCGAAAACAGCCGGGACGAAAGGTCGGTCAGCCGCTCGACGGTCAGCGCCGACAGCCGTTCCATCAACTCCTCCTTGGCGATCGGCCGGCCGAACAGAAGCAGCTGCCTGGCGATCTGCGAGGCGCGGCTGGCCGGGCTTTCAGCCGACATGATCAGGCCGGCGCGATATTGCGCGCGGGCGCGGTCGAGCTCTTCCTGAAGGATATTCTCGCCGGCCTTCTGCAGCTCGTCGATAATGACCGGCACCAGTTCGGCAATGTCGCTCTGCCCGGTCGCGGCATGAACGCCGAAGATGCCGGTATCGGAAAAACCCCAGTGGAAGGCATAGACCGAATAGCACAGGCCACGCTTTTCGCGGACCTCCTGGAACAGCCGGGACGACATGCCGCCGCCGAGGATCATCGACAGCACCTGCGAAGCGTAGAAATCGCGCACATGATAGGCTCGGCCTTCGAAGCCGAGCACGATCTGCGCGTCCATCAGGTCGCGATCCTCGCGGAAATCGCCGCCGACATACTGCGCATATTGCGGCATCGTGCTGTCGGACTTGCTGCGGAAACCGCCGAGCTGCTTTTCGACCTCGCGCACGAAATTGTCATGCTTGATGTCGCCGGCCGCGACGATCACCATCTTCTCGGCGCCATACTGGCGCTCGATGAAATCATGCAGCTGTTTGGAGGTGAAGGATTTGACGGTTTCCGGCGTGCCGAGGATCGAGCGGCCGATCGTCTGGTGGCGGAAGGCGGTCTCGGTGAAACGGTCGAAGACGATGTCGTCGGGCGTGTCGTGCGCGGCGCCGATCTCCTGCAGGATCACATGCTGCTCGCGCTCCAGTTCCTCCGGGTCGAATTCGGACTCCTGCAGGATATCGGCAAGGATATCCACCGCCAGCGGCACATCGTCGGACAGCACCCTGGCGTAATAGGACGTCGTCTCGACTGATGTGGCGGCATTGATCTCGCCGCCGACATCCTCGATTTCCGAGGCGATCTCGAAGGCCGTCCGCCTTTTCGTACCCTTGAAGGCCATATGCTCGAGCAGATGGGCCATTCCGTGCTCGTCGTCACGCTCATTGCGGGCGCCGGACTTGACCCAGGCGCCAAGGGCAACGGATTCGAGGCTTGGAAGGGTTTCGGTGGCGACTGTCAGGCCGTTCGACAGACGGCTTACCTCAACACCCATATGGCAAGTACTCCCTAACGCGCTGCCCTTGAGTGGCGGCTCACGTAATCTTCCACCATTTTCAGGTCGGATGGAAGTACCGTGTACTTTTCGTCGGCTGACATCAAGGACCCCAGCCATGCCGGCAGGGCCGGCGACACGCCGCAGGCGGCTTCGACCGCGGCCGGGAACTTGGCCGGGTGCGCCGTGCCCAGCACCACCATCGGCACTGCACCGTCAGCCTTGCCGGCGGCGACATGCACGGCCGCGGCCGTGTGCGGATCGAGCAGATAATTGCTGGATTCGAGCGTTGAACGGATGGTGGCGGCAACCTCGTCCATATCAGCGCGTCCGGCGTCGAATTCGGACCGCATCCGGTCGATTTCTGCGGTTTCGATGGTGAAGGCGCCGGATTGCTTGAGGCCGGCCATGTAACGCCGCACCGTCTCTGCGTTACGGTCGCAGGCCTCGAACAGCAGTCGCTCGAAGTTCGACGATACCTGGATGTCCATCGATGGCGACGTCGTCGCAAACACACCCTTGGTGCGGTATTCACCGGTCGCGAAAGTGCGCGCCAATATGTCGTTGTCGTTGGTGGCGACGATCAGCCGCTCGATCGGCAGGCCCATCTTCTTGGCGGCGTAACCGGCGAAAATGTCGCCGAAATTGCCGGTCGGCACGGTAAAGGAGACCGGCCTGTCCGGCGCGCCGAGCGAAAGCGCCGAGGAAAAATAATAGACGATCTGGGCCATGATGCGGGCCCAGTTGATCGAATTGACGCCCGACAGCGACACGCGATCACGAAAACGATGATCGTTGAACATATCCTTCAGCAGGCCCTGGCAATCGTCGAAATTGCCTTCGATCGCCAGCGCCTGGACGTTGGCGGCAGTCGATGTCGTCATCTGCCGCTGCTGCACCGGCGAGACGCGGCCATGCGGGAACATCACGAAAATGTCAGTTCGGTCGCGGCCGGCGAAGGCATCGATGGCGGCGCCGCCAGTGTCACCCGAGGTCGCGCCGACGATGGTGGCGCGCTGGCCACGCTCAGTCAGTACATGGTCCATCAGCCGGGCAAGCAGCTGCATGGCAACGTCCTTGAAGGCCAGCGTCGGACCGTGGAAGAGCTCGAGGATGAACGTGTTGGCGCCGGTCTGCACCAGCGGGCAGACGGCCCGGTGGCGGAAGGTGGCATAGGCTTCTCGCACCAGGCGCTCGAAGACGGGTGCGGCGATCTCGCCGCCGAGGAAGGGCGTCAGCACGCGGATGGCGAGGTCCGCATAGGGCAGGCCGCGCATGGCGCGGATCTCGGCTGCCGAAAACTGCGGCCATGTCTGCGGCACATAAAGCCCGCCGTCGCGGGCCAGCCCCGCCAGCACCGCATCGGCAAATCCAAGCACGGGCACATCCCCGCGGGTACTCACATAGCGCATCGTCAAAGGTCCATTGCTGCCGCCGGTTTCATCCACGGCAATTGGTTAATTTTCCGAGCCGCCTCAGTCGCATTTTTGCCGTGGCGTTGCTATACGTCACCAACTTTGCGAGAGGGAAGTGCAGTTTCATGGCGTTTCATAGGTTCAACCGTCGCTTTGTCGCGGGTCTGGCGCTAACGGGCTTTATGCTTGCCGCCGCCGGTTGCCAATCGAGCGACAATGGCATCCTCAATCTCGGTTTCGGCAAGAAGACCGACCCGAATGCGCCAATACCGCCTCAGGATCCCAAGGTTCTCGCCAGCCAGTTGCAGGCCTACTGCCCGAAAGTGACGGTGCGTGACGGCACCGCATACTTCAATACCTACGCCAAGGGCGCGCCGCAGCCGAAAAAGAAAAAGGCTGATGCAACACAGGATGCCGAGGCCGCTGCCGCCGCGCAGACGGCGCCTGACGGCTCCATCGTCGATCCGAACAAGGATCCGGCCAAGATCATCTACCAGGCCTCGATCAGCGATGTGAGCCGCGATTGCAGCCGTGCCAACGGCCAGTTGACGATGAAGGTTGGGGTTGCCGGCAAGATCGTGCCGGGACCGCTGTTCGCCCCCGGCACCATCACCATGCCGATCCGCATTGCCGTCATGCACGGCCCCGACGTACTTTATTCGCAGATCCACCCCTATCAGATCCAGGTCAGCGATCCCTCGACCGCCACCCAGTTCGTGTTCACCGATCCCAACGTCGTCGTGCCCGAACCCTCCGCCCGGGATTACACTGTCTATGCCGGCTATGACGACACCGCGCCGGCGGCGGTGGACAAGAAGTCCGGCAAGAAAAAGAAGCGCGCTCCCGCGACGAACTAAGCGCCTGGGCGCCGTCGCTGCTGCGACGGTGCCGGTCAACTCTTTGAAAGATCCAAACGATCCGATCGTAATCCTGCAGGCGTGCGCCTGCGGCAGGTCGCGTCTGCGCTTTAATCTCGATCCATTCCGCCAGCGCACTTGACTCATCCATATCCCGGCGGTTATACGTCAATCAATAGCTCGCAGGTTATTGATCTCGATGCCGGACGCCCACGATACTTTGTTCAGAACGCTTGCCGACCCGACCCGGCGGGCCATCTTCGAGCGCTTGTGCCGCCAAGGTGAGCAGACCGTGGGGGCGCTGACGGCGCAGTCCGGGGTTTCGCAACCGGCGGTGTCGAAGCATCTCGGCGTCCTGAAGCTGGCCGGGCTGGTGCGTGACCGCCACGCCGGACGCCAGACCCACTACAGCGCGCAGCCCGAGGCACTTGGTCCGCTGACCGACTGGACAGTTCAAATGACAGGATTCTGGGAGGGCCGCTTCGATGACCTCGAAAACCTGCTTAAAAGGATGGACCAGTGAGCAATCCCGAACTGCGCACCGTCGTCGTCGAACGTGAAATATCCTGGCCGGCGGAGAAGATCTGGCGCGCGTTGACGCAGCCGCATCTGATGGAGGAATGGCTCATGAAGAACGATTTCAAGCCTGTCGTCGGCCACAGCTTCAATCTTCGCGGCGACTGGGGCGGCGTGCTCGATTGCGAGGTCCTCGCCGTCGAGCAAGGCAGGACGCTGTCCTACAGCTGGGATTTTGCGCATGAGGATGCCGCCTACAATCTGAAGAGCGTGGTGACGTTCACGCTCACGCCCACCAGCAAGGGGACCCATCTGCGCGTCGAGCAGTCGGGTTTCCATCCGAGCCAGAAGCAGGCCTATGGCGGAGCCATGGCCGGGTGGCAGCAATTCCTCACCAAGCTGGAGCAGCTTCTGGCGAAGCCGGATTGAAGCCTGCCGGTACCATGCCCTGATCGCGGGGCACCGAATGCAAAAAGGAGGAAATCGATGAAGATCAAGCTGACCAGCGTCTATGTGGACAACCAGGACAACGCACTGCGCTTCTACACCGACGTGCTGGGCTTTGCCGTGAAGGCCGATTTCAGCAATGGGGCTTTTCGTTGGCTGACCGTCATCTCACCCGATGAGCCCGAGGGAGCCGAGCTACAGCTGGCGCTCAACGACAACCCGGCCGCCAAGGCCTACCAGCAGGCCATCTTCAAGCAGGGGCAGCCCGCGCTCATGCTGTTCACCGACGACGTCAAGGGTGATTACGAGCGCATCAAGGGACGCGGCGGTGCGTTCGCCATGGCGCCGACAGAAGTGACCGGCTCGACTATCGCCCAGCTCAACGACAGCTGCGGCAATCTCATCCAGATCACCCAACTGGCGCGTTGGTAGGCGCTGGTTTCAAGAGGAAGTTGCAATGAACTTGAGCAAATGGATACGTCAAACCCATCGTTGGCTGTCGATCATCTTCACGCTGACCGTGGCAGCCAATTTCATCACCATGGCGTTCGGGCAACCTCCGGCCTGGGTGGTCTATTCGCCGCTGCTGCCGCTATTCCTGCTGCTGTTCAGCGGCCTCTACATGTTCGTGCTGCCTTACGTCGCGAGATCGCGTGGCGAGCAGGGCGCGCAAGGGTAGGACATGGCCAAGGCGCCGGGAAAATCGAAGGTCGCAAAACCGGCCCCAGACAAGCCGGAAAAGCCGGTCCTGCTTTCGGGCGGCAACCCGCAGATCCCGAAGGCCTATGGGGACGCTCCGGTGCAGGCCTATATTGCTGCCATGCCGGGCTGGAAAAGCGATGTCGGGCGCTGGATCGACGCACTTATCGTCAGCGCCGTCCCCAGCGTCTGCAAGGCGGTGAAGTGGAACTCACCGTTCTATGGCATCGAGGGCGAGGGTTGGTTCCTCAGCCTGCATTGCTTCACCAGATACGTCAAAGTCGCCTTCTTTCGCGGCACGTCGCTCGATCCTGTGCCTCCCGGCGGTTCCAGGCAAAAGGAAGTGCGCTATCTCGACATCCATGAAGGCGAAGAGATCGACGAAGCCCGCTTCGCCTCCTGGGTGAGCCAGGCCAGCCGATTGCCCGGCGAGAAGATGTGAACGGAGGCAGACCATGAAGGTCAGCATGTCGAGCAAGGACGAGGGAGGCGCCTCTGCCTCCGAGCGGATAGATGCCCGAATCCGGGAGCTGGACGATTGGCGGGGCAAGACGTTGGCCAGCCTGCGCAAGACCATCCTCGACGCCGACCCGGAAATCATCGAGGAGTGGAAGTGGATGGGCAGCCCGGTATGGTCGCGCGACGGCATGATCGCCGTCGGCAACGCTCACAAGGACAAGGTGAAGCTGACCTTTTCTCACGGCGCCAGCCTGCCGGATCCCGACAGGCTGTTCAACAACGGGCTCAACGGCAAGGTGTGGCGCGCCATCGATGTGGCGGAGGGCGACGAGATCGATGCGGATGCGCTGAAAGCGCTCGTCCGTGCCGCGATTGCCTACAACAGGGCAAAGAAGAAACCGGCCAAGTCGGCCAAAGCCAAGGACTGATCGGTTCAGGCGTCCGACCATTCCGACAGAGCGGCAACCACACTTTTCAGTTCGGCCCAGCGGCGGATGACGGTTTCGGCGCCGGCTTCGGTCAGCACATCGGCATGGCCGGGATAGCTGTGCGCGGCGCCGGTGAAGCCGATCACGCGCATGCCAGCGGCCCTGGCGCCGGTGACGCCGTGCACCGAATCCTCGATGACGAAGATGTTTGCCGGATTGGCGTTGAGTTGCTGCGCCGCGATCAGGAACACATCCGGCGCGGGCTTGGTTTTCTTGCTTGGTATTTCCAGCGCTGAAAAAATCCGGCCGGCGAAGAACGGCAGCAGGCCCACTTTCTCGAGCATGAACTCGATCCGCTCCAAGCGTGAGTTCGAGCAGACGCAGCGCGGCGCGGTGACCGCGGCGACCGCCTCGCGCACGCCGTCGATGGCGCGCACGTCGCTGCGCAGTTTGCGGTCGACCAGCTCTTCGGCCCGGTCGATCATCGAGGCCTGGAACGGGATGGCGGATTTTTGCTCGACCCGCATCATGATGTCCTTGAAGGTCAGTCCGGCATAGGTTTCGGCGTATTCCTCAGCCGAGATTTCATATCCGGCCAAGGTCAGCAATTCGGCCTCGACGCGGGCTGCGATGATTTCGGAATCGACGAGCACGCCGTCGCAATCGAAGATGACAAGATCTGGCTGGGGCATGGCAATCCGAACGAGGGAGGGTGATGGAGGCCCGGCAAGGCTCAAGCGGCGCGACATACACCAACGGGCCGGGCTGCGCAAATTGACGACGTCAGGGCTGCCTGGACCGTTGCGTCCTTCACCGAATATTTACGCTGATCGGTAACCATAACGGGGAGTAAACAGTAACGCGTGCCTTGGGTGTAAAAATGTCTGCCGTGCGTCTTCTCGCCGACCTCTCCCACGCCCCCCAGCAATCCGAGTGGCTGGACACGATCCTCAAGGGCGATTGTGTCGCCGCGCTCGACCGGCTGCCGGAAAAATCCATCGACGTCATCTTCGCCGATCCGCCTTACAATCTGCAACTCGACGGCGATTTGCACCGGCCCGACCAGTCCAAGGTCGACGCCGTCGACGATGACTGGGACCAGTTCGAGAGTTTCGAGGCCTATGACGCCTTCACCCGCGCCTGGCTCCTGGCGGCACGCCGCGTGCTGAAGCCGAATGGCACCATCTGGGTCATCGGCTCCTACCACAACATCTTCCGCGTCGGCGCCAAGATGCAGGATCTCGGCTTCTGGATCCTCAACGATGTCGTCTGGCGCAAGACCAACCCTATGCCGAATTTCCGCGGTCGCCGCTTCCAGAACGCGCATGAGACCATGATCTGGGCTTCGCGCGACCAGAAGGGCAAGGGCTATACCTTCAATTACGAAGCCATGAAGGCATCGAACGACGACATCCAGATGCGCTCCGACTGGCTGTTCCCGATCTGCACTGGCGGCGAGCGGCTGAAGAACGACAATGGCGACAAGCTGCATCCGACGCAGAAGCCGGAAGCGCTGCTCGCCCGCATCATGATGGCCTCGACCAAGCCGGGCGACATCGTGCTCGACCCGTTCTTCGGATCCGGCACAACCGGCGCCGTGGCCAAGCGGCTTGGCCGCCATTTCGTCGGCATCGAGCGCGAGCAGGCCTATATCGACGCCGCCAATGAGCGCATCGATGCCGTGCGGCCGCTGGAAACCGCCGATCTCACCGTGCTCACCGGCAAGCGCGCCGAGCCGCGCGTCGCCTTTGTCAGCCTCATCGATACCGGGCTTATGCAGCCCGGCGCCACGCTTTACGATGCCAAGAAGCGCTGGTCGGCCAAGGTACGCGCCGACGGCACGGTGGCGATCGGCGACAGCGCCGGCTCGATCCACAAGATCGGCGCCGAAGTGCAGGGCCTGGACGCCTGCAATGGCTGGAC
Source organism: Mesorhizobium sp. C395A (assembly GCF_030323205.1). NCBI lineage: Bacteria > Pseudomonadati > Pseudomonadota > Alphaproteobacteria > Hyphomicrobiales > Phyllobacteriaceae > Mesorhizobium > Mesorhizobium sp. C395A. The sequence continues at coordinate 391,191 of NZ_CP100473.1, forward strand.
CTTCTGGCACTATGAGCGCTCGGGCGGCCTGACCCCGATCGACGAACTGCGCCGCATCGCCAGGCTCGGCATGGAACGGGCAGGGGCCTGACGCTACCACATAAAGGTCGGCGCCCTACGGCGCCCCCCTCTGGCCTGCCGGCCATCTCCCCCACGAGGGGGGAGATTGCGCGTTTCATTGTTTTCGCCAACTTTCGACGTTGTAAGAAAGAGCCGTGGGCGAGCTGCCAATCTCCCCCCTCGTGGGGGAGATGCCCGGCAGGGCAGAGGGGGGCGCCATAAAGCGCTACCTTCGACCCCTCTGCGTAGCTCAGGTCGCGATGCCATACCGCTCAAGGTCCGCCTTGAGCGTTTTTGCATCTGTGAACAGCACAGCATTCCAGCCAGCCGCCCTGGCTCCGTCGACATTCCTGGGGCTGTCGTCGATGAACAGCGTGGCTGACGGTTCGAGACCGAACGCGGCGACGTGATGGTCGTAGATGGCGCGGTCGGGCTTGATCTCACGGATATCGGCCGACACGGTCACGCCGCGCGGGCGGCTAAGGAAATCGAAGCGCAGTCTTGCCTCGGCAAGCGTGTCGGCGGCGAAGTTCGTCAGCATGGTCACGTCGCGGCCGCTCTCGATCAGGCCGAGCATGATGGCGACGCTGTCCTCATAGGCATGCGGCACCATGTCGTTCCAATAGCGCCGGAAATTGCGAATGTTTTCAGCATGATCCGGGTAATCCGCGATCAGCAGCGCTTCCGCCTCTTCCCACGTCCGGCCACGATCCTGCTCGATGTTCCAGTCATGCGTGCAGACATTGTCGAAGAACCACTTGCGCTCTTCGGCATCGGGAATGAGGCGGCTGAACGGAATGTTCGGATCGTAGTGGAGCAAGACGCGGCCGATGTCGAACACGATATGGCGGATTTCAGTCATTTCTGGCCTTTCAAAGCGAATGCTAGTCAATCGGGCGGTGTTTTTTGGTTGCGCCCGGTATCGCTGCTTCGATGACCTTTTTCATGACGGTCGGCAGCGCTTCTCCGGAAATGTCATGGGCCAGCGACCAGAAATGCCCTTCCGGCGCATCACTTTTCACTTGAGCGTGAAAAACTTCGAGCTCGAGCGCGAAATGGGTGAAGACATGCGCGATCTCTCCAGCGCGCCGCCAGTCCGCAGGGAAGGGCGCTGCCTCCGAAGTGGTTGCACCGTCGATCCGCGCTGTCCAATCTGTGGTCGGCACCTCGGTCATGCCGCCGAGCAGGCCCTTGTCAGGCCGCTTGCGCAACAGGATGGCGCCGTCGCCGCGCTCGGCGACGAAGGCGGCACCCCGCCTGAGTGGTTTGTCGACCTTGGGCAGGCGGACCGGAAAGCGCTCGGGGTCGCCGGACAGGATGGCGCTGCAATCCTCGCGCACCGGGCACAGCATGCAGCGCGGCCGTCTTGGCGTGCAGATCGTGGCGCCAAGGTCCATCATTGCCTGGGCGAAGTCGCCCGGCCTTGTCTGCGGAACCAGTCTTGCGACGAGCGCGCGGATTTCAGGCTTTGCCTCGCTGAGCCGCGTTGCGATCGAATAGAGCCGCGAGATGACACGTTCGACATTGCCGTCGACGACCGCCGCCGGACGGTCGAAGGCGATCGCCGCGATCGCCGCCGCCGTATAGGCGCCGATCCCCGGCAATTCCCTCAATCCCGTTTCGTTGTCGGGAAAACGGCCGCCCTGGCTCGCAACCAGATCGGCGCAGGCCTTGAGGTTGCGCGCCCGTGAATAATAGCCGAGCCCGGCCCAGGCCTTCATCACATCCTCGGCCGGCGCAGCCGCCAGCGCCTTCACATCAGGCCATTTCTCGACAAAGGCGCGAAAATAGGATTTTACCGCTTCGACCGTGGTCTGCTGCAGCATCACTTCCGAAAGCCAGATGCGATAGGGGTCCGGCCGTGCACCGCCGGCCGCGGCGTGCGGCGTGATCCGCCACGGCAGTTCGCGATGGTGCGCGTCGTACCAGGCAAGCAGACGCGCGGCGATCTCTCCCGATAGAGTTGGTCCGGATGCGGCCTTGCGGGTCTGTTCGTGCAGTGCCATTGATCGCGGGCTGGCTCTAGGCTGGTGAGGAGCGTGGCTGGAGAACGTACATGGCAGGGAGAACGCCTTACGGCAATCCCGTTCCGGTGAGCGATCTCGCGACCGCGATCCTCGACCCCGTGCTGCGCAAGCGGGCCGGCATTTCGATCGGGCTGGTGCAGTCATGGGAAGAGATCGCCGGCCCCAGGCTCGCCGGCCATTCGCGCCCCGAAAAAATCCAGTGGCCGCGCCGCATGCATGAGGACGATCCGTTCGAGCCGGCGGTGCTGGTCATCGCCTGCGAGGGCATGGCCGCGCTGCACCTACAGCACGAGACCGGCGAGATCATCAACCGCGTCAATGCCTTTCTCGGCTTCAACGCGATCGGCAGGATCCGGATCGTGCAAAAGCCGGTGCTGAGGGACAAAGCCCGGCCGAAACCGACGCCGAGAGCACTGACTTCTGTCGAAAAGGCCAAATTGTCCGATACCGTCGGCAAGATCGAGGATGAAGGCTTGCGCGCCTCGCTGGAGCGTCTTGGCGCCACAATTCTTGGCCAAAGGAAGCGGCCAAGGTAATCAACCGGTAATCAGTCGGTCATGAACGCGTCATCTATCTCGCGCATTCGTGATCCTGCATGTAGAGTTTGGCGATTGGAATGGGGACGGCGATGCCTTAATTCCCGCCAACTCTCGCCTTTTCTAGCCTTTGCGTTGCAAAATCAAACCACAGTCAGGTGATTCGCATGAACCGTAGCTTGTCCCGCAGAAACCTCCTGTCTTCGCTGGCCGTCATTCCGGCAGTGGCTATGCTCGCCGCATGCAGCGATTCAGGCGAGGATGCCAAAGCAGCGGATGTGAAGCCTGCGGCTCCCGCGGTGCCTGCTTCGACGCCTGCCACTCCGGCCGCCGTCAAGGTCCCGGAGTCTTCCGGCAATGTCGACATGGCCGAACTGCTGAAGCCCGGCGCTTTGCCCGACAAGCAGCTCGGCAAGGATGACGCCAAGGTCACCATCGTCGAATATGCTTCGATGACCTGCCCGCATTGTGCGCATTTCGCGGCGACCACCTTCCCTGAGTTGAAGACCAAATACATCGACACCGGCAAGGCGCGTTACATCCTGCGCGAATTCCCGTTCGATCCGAGCGCCGAGGCCGGTTTCATGCTGGCGCGCTGTTCGAAGGACAATTATTTCCCGATGGTCGACGTGCTGTTCAAGCAGCAGGCCAACTGGGTCGGCGTCAACAATACCAAGGATGCGCTGCTGCAGATCTCCAAGCTCGCCGGTTTTACACAGGAGTCCTTCGAGGCCTGCTTGACGGACCAGAAACTTCTGGACGATGTGAGATCGGTCCAGAAGCGCGGCGCCGATGAATTCAAGGTCGACTCGACACCGACCTTCTTCATCAACGGGAAAACCTACAAAGGTGCGATGTCGATTGAGGAAATATCGGCCATCATCGACCCTCTGCTCTGACGTCCAGGCGGCGCCGGAGCGACTGCGCTTCGGCGTCAGCGCACCTTTGTGCCTTCCAGGCAGGCGCGAATGAAGTTTTCGCGCCTTCGCCTCCTCGGCTTCAAGTCCTTCGTCGAACCCGGCGAGTTCGTCATCGAACGCGGCCTGACCGGCATTGTCGGGCCGAATGGCTGCGGCAAGTCGAACCTTGTCGAGGCGATGCGCTGGGTGATGGGCGAAAGCTCATACAAGAACATGCGCGCGTCCGGCATGGACGACGTGATCTTTTCCGGCTCGGGAACGCGCCCGGCCCGCAACACCGCCGAAGTCACGCTGTTCCTCGACAATAGCGACCGGACCGCGCCCGCCGCCTTCAACGACGCCGATGAATTGCAAGTGTCGCGCCGCATCGAGCGCGAAGCCGGCTCGCTCTACCGGATCAACGGCAAGGAAGCCCGCGCCAAGGACGTGCAGCTTCTGTTCGCCGACCAGTCGACCGGCGCGCGCTCGCCATCCATGGTCGGACAGGGCCGCATCGGCGAACTGATCCAGGCCAAGCCGCAGGCGCGCCGCGCGCTGCTCGAAGAAGCCGCCGGCATTTCCGGCCTGCACACGCGCCGTCACGAGGCCGAGCTTCGGCTTAAGGCGGCCGAACAAAATCTGGAACGGCTGGACGATGTCGTCGGCGAACTGGAGAGCCAGATCGAAAGCCTTAAGCGCCAGGCGCGCCAGGCATCGCGCTTCAAGAACCTGTCGGCCGATATCCGCAAGGCGGAAGCCACGCTCTTGCATCTGCGCTGGACGCTGGCCAAGATCCAGGAGGGCGATGCGCGGTCGGCGCTGGCGGTTGCCACAGCTCTGGTCGGCGACCGCGCCGCCGCCCAGATGGCTGCCGCCCGGGAGCAAGGCATCGGCGCCCACCGGCTGCCGGATCTGCGTGACGCCGAGGCCGCGGCTGCCGCCGCCTTCCAGCGGCTGTCGATCGCCAAGGCGCAGATCGAGGAGGAGGCAGGCCGCATCCGCGCCCGCCAGGCCGAACTCGAGCGCCGGCTGCAGCAGCTCGACGGCGACATCGCCCGCGAAGAGCGCATGGTGCGCGACAATGCCGACATCCTCGAGCGCCTGCGCGAGGAAGAAGCGACACTCAACTCCGAAAATGCCGGTGCCGCCGAACGCGAAGCCACCACGCGCGCCGCTTTCGAGCAGGCCGGCGCAACGCTTGTCACAAGCGAAGCAAAGCTCGCCACGCTAACCGCCGAACGCGCAGAGGCCGCCGCCTCGCGCAACCAGATCGAGCGCACGCTGCGCGACACCGCCGAACGCCGCGATCGCTTTGCCCGCCAGCTGGCCGATGTCGACCGCGAGCTATCGGAGATCGTCTCGAAAGTCGCCGGCCTGCCCGATCCCGCCGAGAAGCGCGCTTTGGTCGAGGACGCGCTCGCCCGGTTGGAGGAAGCCGAGGCCGGCGCCATTGCTGCCGAACAGGCTGTCGCCGAGGCGCGCGCCACCGAGAGTGCCGCCCGTCCGCCGCTGCAGGACGCCAGGGCCGAACTCGCCGGCATCGAGACCGAAGCCCGCACGCTGGCCAAGATCCTCAATGCCGCCAGCGGCGATCTTTTCCCGTCGGTACTGGAGCAACTCAGCGTCGAACGCGGCTATGAGACGGCCCTCGGTGCTGCGCTTGGCGAGGATCTCGACGTGCCGCTCGACCGCAGCGCGCCGGTGCATTGGGGCGAAAGCCAGGTTCAACCAGGCGATGCGGCTTTGCCGGAAGGCCTCAAGAGCCTCGCCAGCGTGGTGCGCGCGCCTTCGCAGCTTGGCCGCCGGTTGGCGCAGATCGGCATCGTCGATGCGGCGGACGGCAAACGCCTGCAGACGCTGCTTGCCCCCGGCCAGCGGCTGGTCAGCCGTGACGGCGCGCTGTGGCGTTGGGATGGCTTGACCGCCAGCGCCGATGCACCGACCGCGGCCGCGCAGAGGCTGGCGCAGAAGAACCGGCTGGCCGAGCTCGATGCCGAGGCGGTGCAGGCGACGCAGATGATGCGTGAGGCAGAGGCTGCCCTTGCCCAGGCCGAACAGGCGCTGCGTGAGGCGAGCGAGGCCGAACGCAACGCCCGCCAGGCCGGGCGCGATGCCCAGCACGGCCTGGACGCCGCCCGCAGCGCGCTGGCCGAGGCCGAAAAGGCCGGTGGCGAGCTGGCAAGCCGCCGCGCCGCCCTGGACGAGGCGCGCGCGCGAATCGTCGACAGCCATGAAGAAACGGCCGCCGCCTTCGCCGAGGCCGAAATGCTGCTGCAGGACGCCCCCGATCTCGGCGACCTGCAATTGCAGCTTGAACAATCCGCCGCCAATGTCAGCCGCGATCGCGCAACCTTGGCCGACGCGCGCGCCGTCCATGAAGGCCTGCGCCGCGAAGCCGAGGCGCGCACGCGCCGGCTCGACGCCATCGGCGCCGAGCGCAGCAACTGGTTGCAGCGGGCCGAAAACGCCTCGACGCAGATTGCCTCGCTGGGCGAGCGCAGGGCCGAGGCCGAGGCCGAGCGCGAAACGCTGGCCGACGCCCCCGACGAGATCGACGCCAGGCGGCGCGCGCTGCTGTCGCAGCTGACCGAGGCCGAGACCTTGCGCAAGGCGGCCGCCGACCGTTTGCAGGAGGCCGAGAACAAGCAGGCCGAGCTGGACAAGGCCGCCACCGCGGCCATCCAGTCGCTGGCCGATTCCCGCGAAACCCGCGTCCGCGCCGAAGAGCGATTGACCGCCGCCGATGAGCGCCGGCTCGAGGTCGAGGCGCGCATCCAGGAAACGCTGAACACGCCGCCGCATCTGGTCATTCGCCATACTGGCCTGGAAGCCGACAGCCCGATGCCGGAAATGGCCGAGATCGAGCGCCAGCTCGACCGGCTGAAGGTTGAGCGCGAGCGGCTCGGCGCCGTCAATCTGCGCGCCGAGGAAGAGCAGAAGGAATTGTCGGACCGGCTGGAGACCATCGTCTCCGAGCGCGAGGACATCATCGAGGCGATCCGCAAGCTCAGGCAAGCGATCCAGAGCCTGAACCGCGAAGGCCGCGAACGGCTGCTTGCCGCTTTCGAGGTGGTCAACGGCCATTTCCAGCGGCTGTTCTCGCATCTGTTCGGTGGCGGCACGGCCGAACTGCAGCTGATCGAATCCGACGACCCGCTCGAAGCCGGGCTCGAAATCCTGGCACGTCCGCCCGGCAAGAAGCCGCAGACCATGACGCTGCTGTCCGGCGGCGAGCAGGCACTGACGGCGATGTCGCTGATCTTTGCCGTGTTCCTGACCAATCCGGCGCCGATCTGCGTGCTCGACGAAGTCGACGCGCCGCTCGACGATCACAATGTCGAACGCTTCTGCAACCTTATGGACGAAATGGCCGCGACCACCGAGACGCGCTTCGTCATCATCACCCACAACCCGATCACGATGGCGCGCATGAACCGCCTGTTCGGCGTGACCATGGCCGAGCAGGGCGTCAGCCAACTGGTCTCGGTCGATCTGCAGGCCGCCGAGGCGATGCGCGAGGCGAGCTGACGCAGCATGCTTTGTTGATTTCGTCGGCGATGGCGTCGATCCGACTGTTGCAACAGGACCGTCGCCCTTGCGACCTGCTTGCGACGCGCATTCTGTAAGGTTCGAAGAGAAGGAATTTAAGCGCCACCTGAGAGCGAACGCCAAAGCCCACATGCAAAGCGCCCGGCCAACGCGAAAGCGATGCCTACAAGGCGCAGATGGCAATAGGCTCCGACCGCAATTCAGCTGCCACGTTTATCGGAAGCCCAGGAAGCTCAGTATCGCAATCACGATAACGACTGCTCCGATGAGCCAGATTATGTTGTTCACCGTATCTCTCCCGAACTAGTTGCTGGGAGTGAACTCGTAAGAGCCTACTAATGTTCCCGCATTTTCTGCGTCGAAACAAAATGGCGGCCATCGCTTCGTCGATTGCCAGACCAAGGTCCGAACAGGGTATGACTGAAGTCCTGACGTCGGAGCCATAGGCCTGAAGGCGGGCAACCTATGCCCTCCCGATACATTGGAACCGGGCTGCCGAGCATGAGTCCCTTCATCGGTGGTCAATCGGGTGCCCGCCATTCCTGAGAGGTTAGCGGGCACCCGATTGTCGTGACACCGCCAACGGCGTGCGTTTCAATAGCGAGGCTAACAGTGACCTTTGTCCAGAGATCTGTGCGTGACGGCGCAACCCGACCCGCAAACGACAACGACAGTCCTGCGGAGGTTTCTTCCGTTCTTGACCTCATACCATCGGCTGACGACGACAAGGTCGCTGAGCTTGTCAGGCGAACAGAGCGCCTGGCAATCGCAGTGGTTATCGGAATCGCGGTTCTGCTGATCTTGGCGCCGGTGGTTTACCTTGCACTTTCTTACGGGATCTGAGACGGCCCGACTTAGGCGATCTAAGATGGCCTGATTGGTCTCGTAAATCTCACAAATTGTGCCGACGGTCTTCCTCGCAAGACGGGTGTTTCCCGTCACAGATCAGGAGATCGAACGCGACGACATAGAAGGGTCCTGTGCAGCGCTCCTTTGTCGAGTGGCGTAACCCTGGTGGTCGGCTTGAAAGAGCGCCTTTACCAGAAGTTGCCAACAGGAGCTGCTGTCGCAACTTCTTCTTTCGATACGCCGTGTTGCACGGGAGCAGCCGTCACTGATCGCGCCCGTGGACCGACGACGCTACTCGGAACCAAAGGGATGGGACGCGGTTATCCCCGCGAAGGGATAATTAGCAGGTGGAGATATTACAATGAAAACAATGATCGTGAGCGCCTTGGCGCTGTTCATTGCCATGCCGACGATAGCTCCGGCAGCCGAAGCTGACGTGGTCATCACGACCCACCATCGACATCATCACAGGAGCGTAAAGGTCATCAATGACCAGGGTCAACGCCTTCATCACCGCAGACACGGCACGGTTGCCTTCTACGACCACGGCCGCAGACATCATCGCCGGGATACGGTCATCGTGACCGGCTCGATCGAGCGCAGCCATCATCGCTATTATCGACATCATCGGCATCATCCCGTTGTCATCCAGGACGACAACGATTACTGATCCTCTCCGCACGGCCCCGGCTCTGTCAACGGAGTCGGGGTCGCGTGGGAGTCAGATAGCTCCTGACGGGAGCCATCGATAAGGTCGGTAAATCATTGATTCCAAAGGCATGTGATTTGGCTGGGGCGCCAGGATTCGAACCTGGGAATGTCGGTACCAAAAACCGATGCCTTACCACTTGGCGACGCCCCAGCAAGCGAGCTTTGCCCGTTGCGCGCGGCCTTATAGGACGAGCGGCACGAAAGCTCAATGCCGAGTTGGCCACTGTGCAAAACTGATCCACCGCTTGGCGCGGGGACGCATTCGCCCCAGACCGCCAACTCGTTGCCAGCGGGATCGGTGAAATGGAACCGCCTGCCGCCCGGGAACGAGAATATCGGCTTGACGATCGTGCCGCCGGCGCTTTCGACAACGTCGAGCGTTGCTTCCAGATCCTGCGAATAGAGCACCGGCAATGGTTTCGCCGGCGCCTCCGCTGCATCGGCCTGGAAGCCGCCATCGAGCCCTTCGCCGAAGGCCGAATAGGTCGGCCCGTAATCGGTGAACGACCACGAGAAGGCGGCGCTGTAGAAAGCCTTGACGCTGTCCAGCGTTGCGCCGGTCGCGGGCAGTTCGAGATAGTCGAGTTTTCCGTTGAGTTTCATCACGCTGTTCCCAACTTGTTCCCTATATGTTCTATATCCTGGGCAGCGATCCGGCAAGTCTTTTCGACGCAGCTTTTGCTTAATCGATTGTAGTCGCCGGGCTTCGCTGCCACACCTTGCCTTTCGCACTGCAGCATAATAACGCTCGGGTCGGAGCGCGGGGGAACCGGGTCTTGGCCCCGGGGTTCTAATCTTCCGAGAACTTGGAGGGCGAGCATGACCAAATGGGTCTACACCTTCGGCGATGGCGCCGCGGAAGGACGTGCGGGCGACCGCAACCTTCTCGGTGGCAAAGGCGCCAATCTGGCCGAGATGTGCAGTCTTGGCCTGCCGGTGCCGCCGGGCTTTACGCTCACCACCGAAGTCTGCAACGCCTATTACGCCAACGGCAACAGCTATCCGGCCGCGTTGCAGGCCGATGTCCTCAAGGCGCTGGACCATATCGGGCAACTGACCGGGCGCCGTTTCGGCGATCCGTCGAAGCTGCTTCTGGTCTCGGTCCGCTCCGGGGCCAGGGCCTCGATGCCGGGCATGATGGACACCGTGCTCAATCTCGGCCTCAATGACGAGACGGTCGAGGCGCTGGCAGCCGATTCCGGCGATGCCCGCTTTGCCTATGACAGCTACCGCCGCTTCATCCAGATGTATTCCGATGTCGTCATGGGTCTCGACCACGAAGTGTTCGAGGAAATCCTCGAGGACCAGAAGGCGAGCCTCGGCCACGAGCTCGACACCGAACTGACAGCGCAGGAATGGCAGAGCGTCATTGCCCTCTACAAGGCCAAGGTCGAGGAGGAGCTCGACAGGCCGTTTCCACAGGACCCGCACGAGCAGCTGTGGGGGGCGATCGGCGCGGTGTTTTCCAGCTGGATGAACAACCGCGCCATCACCTACCGGCGCCTGCACGACATCCCGGAAAGCTGGGGCACGGCGGTCAATGTCCAGGCCATGGTGTTCGGCAATATGGGCGAGACGTCAGCCACTGGCGTCGCCTTCACCCGCAATCCCTCGACCGGCGAAAAGATGCTCTATGGCGAGTTCCTGGTGAACGCGCAGGGCGAGGATGTCGTAGCCGGCATCCGCACGCCGCAGAACATCACCGAGGCGGCGCGCATTGCCGCCGGCTCGGACAAGCCGTCGCTGCAGAAACTGATGCCGGACGCGTTTCGCTCCTTCGTCGACATCTCCGACCGCCTGGAACAGCACTACCGCGATATGCAGGACCTCGAATTCACCATCGAGCGCGGCAAATTGTGGATGCTGCAGACGCGTTCCGGCAAACGCACCGCCAAGGCGGCGCTGAAGATCGCCGTCGAGATGGCGCGCGACAAGCTGATCACGACGGAGGAGGCGGTCGCCCGCATCGATCCGGCCTCGCTCGATCAGCTGTTGCATCCGACCATCGACCCCAAGGCCGCGCGCGATGTCATCGGCGTCGGCCTGCCGGCTTCTCCGGGCGCGGCGACCGGCGAGATTGTTTTCTCCTCGGGCGATGCCGAGGATCTGAAGACGCAAGGTCGCAAGGCAATCCTGGTGCGCATCGAAACCAGCCCCGAAGACATTCACGGCATGCATGCTTCGGAAGGCATCCTGACCACGCGCGGCGGCATGACCAGCCACGCCGCCGTGGTCGCGCGCGGCATGGGCAAGCCTTGCGTTTCGGGCGCCGGCTCGCTGCGTGTCGACTACAAGGCCGGCACGCTGATGTCGATGGGCCAGACCTTCCGCAAGGGCGACATCATCACCATCGATGGCAGCAACGGTCAGGTGCTGAAGGGCGCCGTGTCGATGCTGCAGCCGGAACTGTCGGGCGATTTCGCCGCCATCATGGAATGGGCCGATGCGGTGCGCCGCATGAAGGTGCGCACCAATGCCGAGACGCCGCTCGATGCGCGCATGGCGCGCTCCTTCGGCGCCGAAGGCATCGGCCTCTGCCGCACCGAGCACATGTTCTTCGACGGCGAGCGTATCGTCGCCATGCGCGAGATGATCCTGGCCGACACCGAGAAGGACCGCCGCACCGCACTTGCCAAGCTGTTGCCGATGCAGCGCTCGGATTTCCTCGAACTGTTCGAGATCATGGCCGGCCTGCCGGTGACGATCCGGCTGCTCGATCCGCCGCTGCACGAATTCCTGCCCAAGACGGAAGCGGAGGTGGCGGAGGTCGCCGCCGCCATGAACGTCTCGCCCGACAAGCTCAGGCAGCGCACCGAAGCCTTGCACGAGTTCAACCCGATGCTCGGCCATCGCGGCTGCCGCCTCGCCGTCTCCTATCCCGAGATTGCCGAGATGCAGGCGCGCGCCATTTTCGAGGCCGCCGTCGAGGCCGGCAAGAAAGCCGGCGCGCTGGTCGTTCCCGAGATCATGGTGCCGCTGGTCGGCCTGGTGAAGGAGCTCGACTACGTCAAGGCGCGCATCGATGCGGTCGCCAAGGCTGTCATGGACGAGACCGGCGTCAAGATCGACTATCTCACCGGCACGATGATCGAGCTTCCGCGCGCGGCGATCCGCGCCCACGTCATCGCCGCTACGGCCGAGTTCTTCTCCTTCGGCACCAACGATCTCACCCAGACCACCTTCGGCATCTCGCGCGACGATGCGGCGTCCTTCCTCGAGACCTATCGGCAGAAAGGAATCATCGAGCAGGACCCGTTCGTCTCGCTCGACATCGAGGGTGTCGGCGAACTGGTGCGCATGGCTGCGCAAAAAGGCAGGGCGACGCGGCCCGACATCAAGCTCGGCATATGCGGCGAACATGGCGGCGATCCGGCCTCGATCCGCTTCTGCGAAGAGGTCGGCCTCGACTATGTATCGTGCTCTCCCTACCGGGTGCCGATCGCAAGATTGGCCGCAGCCCAAGCCGCGGTGCAGATTGCCAAAACAGCAGTGCCGCGCCCCAAAAAGAGCGCCGCGGCATCCTGATTTCGACACAGTCCTTTCGGTATCGATGAAACGGCCACCCCTGGGTGGCCGTTTAGCGCTAAGCTTACGATTTTGTAAGCAAATTCACGCTGATGTGCGCGCCCCAACACGCAATCCCGACATCGTTTCTGCCCAATTTCACGGCCCCCCAACCCGCCCGGTGCCGAGAAAAAGATGTTACAGATTTCGCCCAGACCCTTCCGCTCGATCCTGATTATCCAGACCAAGTTCATCGGCGATGTTGTTCTGTCCTCCACGCTCGCCAAGAACCTGCAGCTCGAATATCCCGGTGTCAGGATCGTCTTCCTCTGCGAGGCGAGCCTCGCCAGTTTCGTGACCGCCCACGGCATCGCCTCGGAAGTCGTGACCTTCCGCCGCGCCGCCATGCGCGGCACCCCGCTGGAGCGTGGACGCGAACTCTATTCGATGATCAGCCAGCTGCGCCAATTCCGTTTCGACCTGACCATCGACCTCACCGATTCAAAGACATCGCGGCTCATCGTCAGGTTCCTCAACGCCAGCACCCGCATCGGCTACAATCCTCCGGAAAGGCCGCTGCGCTGGCATGAGCGCCAGCCCGCCAATGTCTTTGCCGAGCCGTTCGGTTTTGGCGAACGTCACTATCTCTACCGCTACCTTTCGCCGCTCGAGCCGCTCGGCGTCGGCCTGCGCGTGCGGGTGCCGTCGATTCGGCCATTGCCGATGGAGACGGCGAGGGCCCAGGCATTGCTGGACAAACACCATTTGCGGCCAAACGGCTTTATCGCGGTGCATGCCGGCGCAAGTTTTCACGGCCGGCGCTGGCAGCATGAACGCTTTGCCGCCGTGATCGACACGATTTCGCGCGAAACCGGACTGGATTTCGTACTCGTCGGCGGCCCTGACGAGCGCAAGCCGGCCGAGCAGATCCTCGCCAGTGCCGCGTCGATCATCAACCTCGTCGGCGCGCTGTCGCTGGAAACGCTGCTGGCGGTGTTGCAGCAGGCGCGGCTGTTTGTCGGCAATGAGAGCGGCCCCATGCACATGGCAGCAGCGGCCGGAACGCCGGTTGTCGGCCTGTTCGGCCTGACCAGCCCGACCGTCTGGGGACCGGTCGGCGTGCCCAGTCTCGCCTTGCAGCCATCCATGCCGTGCAATTGCGTGGCGGGCAGCCTGTGCAATCCGCTCGATCCCAGCAAGGCCTGCTGTGTCTGGCGCCTCGAGGTCGAACCGGTCGTCGCGGCCGTGCGCGAAGTCCTGTCACGCACGCATGTGGAACTGGAACACGCCGTCTGACGGTGCGCGGCGGTCACATTGTCGGGATATCAGCTTTCTCACGGCCACTATCCCGATTTCCGCCTTGTTGCGGGTCCTGGGATGCGGCTATGACAGCGCCGATTCTCAGACAAGACAGGCATCCCTTGCAAAAGCTGTTTTGCGCCTTGGCGCTATCTATCCTGGCCGTGTCCTCGGCCCAGGCCGCGCCGCTTGTCGAGCCGGCGCTGCATCTGAAGGCTGAGGACGGTAGCAGTGTGGGCCGCGTCGCGCTTACGCTCGACGCCTGCGGCGGCCAGACCGATACGAGGATCCTGTCGGCGCTGGTGGAGAACCGGATTCCGGCGACGATCTTCGTCACCGGTATCTGGCTGAAGCGCAACGCCGCCGCCGTCGAGATCATGCGCGCGCATCCGGACCTGTTCGAACTGGAAAACCATGGCGGCCATCACATCCCGGCCGTCGACACGCCGCGCAAGATCTACGGCATCCGCAGCGCCGGCAGCCCGGAAGCGGTGCAGGCCGAAGTCGAATCGGGCGCTGCCGCTCTCGCTGGCACCGGCGAGCCGGCGCCGAAATGGTTTCGCGGCGCGACCGCCGAATACAGCCCGTCGGCTATCGCCATGATCCGCAAGCTTGGCTTCAAGGTCGCCGGCTTTTCGATCAACGGCGATGGCGGCTCGTTGCTCGGCGCAACAGAAACTGCCCGGCGCATCGCCGCCGCCAAGGATGGCGATGTCATCATCGCCCACATCAACCAGCCGACCCACGCCGCCGGCGAGGGCGTCGTGCAAGGTCTGCTCGCGCTGAAGGCCAAGGGGCTGACGTTCGTGCGGCTGGATGACGCCGACGGTGTCGGCAACGACGGGACGACTGATTAGGATCAGGCGGCGGCAGGCAGTTTCATCTCCTTTGGACTGACGTCGCCGACGTTTGAGATTAGCCGAGGCCTCTGAGCTTCGTCATCCCAGGATGAAACAGGAGCGAAGCTCCGTCGCGAAGACCCTGGGATGACGAAGCGAGCAACGGCGGCTTGAGTCGCTTGCTCAGGCCGGTGCTGCTTCGATCGTCACCCTGTCAGGATAGAAGGCGCCGTGGTCGCGAATCTCAGCCATTTCGTCGAACGGCTGCTCATAGCCCCACATTGCGTCCTTGCCGGTCTCGCCGGCCGGCAGCACGCTCCAGTAGCTGGCGTCGCCCTTGTAGGGGCAGTGGGTCGACAGGGTGGTTTTGCCGAGCTGGGTGAAGTCGATGTCTTCGAAGGGGATGTAGAATGCCTGGCGGTAGGGCGGTTCGGACAGAAGCTTCGCCCGCGTCGATGAGGCGATCACCGTATCGCCGGCACGCACGACCACGGTACCCCGATAGGGTTCGACGGTGATGACCTTGCCGGGATTGCTCTGAAAGCCGGGGGCGGGGTTGGCGATCTGGTCCATGCGGGGTTCTCCTTGTTCGATTGGGAGCACAGTCCGATTGAGAGCGTGCGGGGTTGCTTCCCATGTCCCTAAAATGTGTCTGGAGAACTCGTTGCGCAAGCCTTCGCCAGTAGGCCAGAGCTGGCCTTCCGATCACTAAAAACGATCCCGCGTGGAATGCTAGGCTGCGGTCTTGAACACGTCCATTAGGCCGGCATAGGCCGCGGCAATACCGGCTACCGGGTTGGTGCTTCTTGACGTCGTCTCGACCTTCAGCGGGCCGCCGCCGGTCGGCAAGGTGAGCAGCAGGAACTGGCGATTGCCGCCGTCGCCGATCGATGCGGCGGCGACATGCTGGCCTTCGCCTTCGTTTTGGACGCACATTTTGAACAGCAGCGTGCCGCCGACCGCCTCAAGGGCGCCGCCGACCACCTCGACAAATTCGTCTTCGGAAACCTTTTTGGCCTCCGGCACGAGATCGGCCAGACTTGCGGCAAGCGTGTCTTCAAGCTCTTTGTCGTCGAGTTGAATATCGTCCAACTGCACGTCTTCGGCCCCGCTGTCAGCCAGCTGCCTGTCGTCGATCTGCCTGTCGTCGATCTGCCTGTCGTCGATCTGCCTGTCGTCGATCTGCTTGTCGTCGAGCTGCGTGTCCATGCGAACCTCTTTCAGTCGCCAATCCGCACCCCTACCCCGTTAACGAACCTTAACGTCGACGATGGCCGGATTGTGGCGGTTTTCCCCGCCTTTCGATCACTGCTTGCTTCAGCCGTTAACGGTTGGAGACGTCATGGCTGGACAATCCGTCCGTTCGTCCCACAATGGAACAAAAGACGGGAAAAACGAGGAAGCAATGGGAGGAACCAGATGCTCGGACTGATGCAGGAATGGCCGCTGCTCTGCCACAAGCTGATCGACAATGCCGAGCGGCAGCACGGGACGCGCGAGATCGTCTCGCGCTCGATCGAAGGTCCTGTCGTTCGCACCACCTATGCTGAAGTTCATCGCCGCGCGCTCAAGGTCGCTCAACGGTTGGAGCGCGATGGCTTTGTGCTCGGCGACCGCATCGCGACCCTGGCCTGGAACACGGCGCGCCACATAGAGGCCTGGTACGGCATCATGGGCATCGGCGCCATCTACCATACGCTTAACCCGCGTTTGTTCCCCGAGCAGATCGTCTGGATCATGAACAATGCGCAGGATAGAGGGATCTTCGTCGACCTGACCTTCATGCCGCTGCTGGAAAAGATCGCCGGCGCGGTCAAATCGCTGAAAAAGGTGATCGTCCTGACCGACAAGGCGCATCTGCCTGAAACGACGCTGCCGAATGTGGTTGCCTATGAGGACTGGTTGAACGAGGCCGATGGCGACTTCGCCTGGAAGGTTTTCGGCGAAAACACCGCAGCCGGCATGTGCTACACCTCCGGCACGACGGGCGATCCCAAAGGCGTGCTCTACAGCCACCGCTCGAATGTGCTGCATGCCATGATCGCCGCCATGCCCGACGCCATGGGCCTCTCCGCGCGGGACACGATCCTCCCCGTCGTGCCAATGTTTCATGCCAATGCCTGGGGCCTTGGCCAGAGCGCGCCGATGATCGGCGCCAAGCTGGTCATGCCCGGTTGCAAGATGGACGGCGCCTCGATCTACGAGCTGCTCGACACCGAGAAGGTGACCTTCAGCGCCGCCGTGCCGACCGTCTGGATGATGCTGCTGCAGCATCTGGAAGAGACCGGCAAGAAGATTCCCTATCTCAGCAAAGTCGTCATCGGCGGCTCGTCCTGTCCGCGCGCCATCACCAGGAAATTCCAGGACAATTACGGTGTCGAAGTCATCCATGCCTGGGGCATGACCGAAATGTCGCCGCTCGGCACGCTGTGCACTATGAAGCCGCAGTATCAAGCGCTCGAGGGCGAGGACCGGCTCGATATCCAGGGCAAGCAGGGCTACCCGCCCTTCGGGGTCGAGATGAAGGTGACGGATGACGACGACAAGGAACTGCCTTGGGACGGCAAGACCTTCGGCCGGCTGAAGGTGCGCGGTCCAGCCGTCGCCAGCGCCTACTATGGCGGCGTCGGAGCCGAGCAGTTCGACAAGGACGGCTGGTTCGACACTGGCGATGTCGCCCATATCGATTCCGGCGGCTACATGCAGATCACCGATCGCGCCAAGGACGTCATCAAGTCGGGCGGCGAGTGGATATCGACCATCGACCTGGAGAACCTCGCCGTCGGCCATCCCGATGTCGCCGAGGCCGCGGCGATCGGCGTCCATCATTCGAAATGGGGCGAACGGCCGTTGCTGGTCGTGGTCGCCAAACCCGGCAAGGAGCCGAGCAAGGCCGACATACTGGCGTTCATGGACGGCAAGGTGGCGAAATGGTGGGTGCCCGACGACGTCGCTTTCATCAGCGAAATCCCGCACACCGCCACCGGCAAGATCCAGAAGATCACCTTGCGCAAGCAGTTCAGCGACTACCGCCTGCCGACGGATTGACCCGGACCGTGCGTTTCCTTGACCTTCAAGCTACCGGCGGCAAAAACGTTAGGGCAGGGGATGTTCAATTTGAGCATCCTTTGCTCTAAGCGTCTGTGCGGGTTGGGGCGGTGCTGAAGACAATGGAAATTGACGAGCGGCAGACATCGAAGGCGGCCGGCTGGTCGCGGCGCACGGGCGCTTTTGCCCTGGTCCTGCTGCTCACCGTGCTGGCCGGCCATCATTTCGAACTAGTCGAAACGCCGGCCTTCCTGTGGGTGCTGGCGATCGTCGCCTTGCTTGCCGCGTTCGCTTTGCTGTTTGCCGGCCTCGCTTTGTCCCGGCTGTGGCATTTCGGTGACCGTGGCGGCCGCGACCTCTCGGTCGGCGCCCTGCTGGCGCTGCTGGTGCTGACGCCCTACGGCTTTGCCACCTATTTGGCGGCGACCACGCCGCCCCTGAGGGACATTTCGACGGACCTCGACAATCCGCCGGTGCTCGACACCAGCGACCGCACCAAGGACATGAACGTGCTCGCGCCGCCAACGGCTGGCGAAGCGCGCCTGCAGGCCGACGCCTATCCGCTGGTCACCGGGCACAGCTACAATCTGCCGTTCGAAACCGTCGTCGACGCCGTTGAAACCGTGCTCGACCGCCGCGATTGGCAACTTACCGCGCCATATCCGGTGACGGACGGTCAAGACGAGGTGACGATATCGGCCGTTGCCCGGAGCTTCGTCGTGGGCCTGCCCGCCGACGTCGCCATCCGGGTCAGCAATGATGGCGACACCATCGTCGTCGACATGCGCTCGGCCTCCCGCTACGGCCGCTACGACCTCGGCGACAATGCGGCGCGCATCGTCGGGTTCCTCGCCGAACTTGATCAGGAAGTTGCGGGCCAGGTGGGTGCGGCGCCGGCTGAGTAGTTCTACCCCAGCGGCACAAAAACGCCGTCGATGGCCGGGTCACCCTGGGTAGCAACCAGGCCGCGCGCCACCAGGTCCTCGAGATGGGCAAGCACCGACAGGCCGGCGGCGCCATGCAGGCGCGGGTCGGTGTCCCTGTAGATCGCCTTGACCATGTCCGGGATTGTCCGGTCGCCGCCCCGGATCCGTTCGA
Organism: Mesorhizobium sp. C395A; assembly: GCF_030323205.1. Classification (NCBI taxonomy): domain Bacteria; kingdom Pseudomonadati; phylum Pseudomonadota; class Alphaproteobacteria; order Hyphomicrobiales; family Phyllobacteriaceae; genus Mesorhizobium; species Mesorhizobium sp. C395A. The sequence goes on from NZ_CP100473.1 coordinate 409,610, forward strand.
GGATCGCCCGTTCGCGCATCTTGCGGTGAGTCTTCAGCCCGCGCATGAAGCTGCGCGGCGCATTCACCGGGCCGCCATGGCCGGGCAGCAGCAGGCGGTCGCCGCGCGCGATCAATTTATCCAGCGAGGCCATGTAGTCGGCCATCGCGCCGTCCGGCGGCGCCACGATCGACGTCGCCCACGCCATCACATGGTCGGCCGAAAACAGGATGCCGGTGCCTTCGAGCGCAAATGCCGCGTGATTGGCGGTGTGGCCCGGCGTCAGCACCGTCCGGATCGTCCAGCCATCGCCCTCGACCAGCGTATCGTCGGGCAAAGTGACATCCGGCACGAAACCGGTGTCGGCGCTGGCGTCGAGCGGATTGATCTCGGCGATCCGCAGCGGCCTTGCCGGGCGGTGCGGGCCTTCGGCCAGCACGGCGGCACCGGTGCGCGCTTTCAGCCGGGCGGCCAGCGGAGAATGGTCGCGATGCGTGTGACTGACGAAAATATGGCTCACCGGCCGGTTTGCGATCACCTTCAGCAACGTCTGGAAATGCGCTTCATCATCCGGACCCGGGTCGATCACCGCCAGTGTGTCGCGGCCGACAATGTAGCTGTTTGTGCCGTGAAAGGTGAATGGGCTGGGGTTTTTGGCGGTGACGCGCAAGACCTCGGGCGCGACGGTGACGCCCTGGCCATAGGCGGGATCGAAGCTGGTGTCGAATTTGAGCGCCATGGCGGTGTCGTTGAATCTCTGTTCAGGAAGACGGCAAAACTGATTGCCGCATAACACGGAAGCCAATATAGAAAAACGCAAGGCCGCGATCTGCGGCAATCCGGATTGGGGAAGACCATGGCACTTGCAACGACGATGCGCCCGCTTGTTTCTCTCGCTTTGCCCCAGGAGGGCGCGCAGCGCCTGGCAACCCAGCTTTTGCTGGCGATCGCCGGAACGCTGCTTTTGACCCTGTCGGCCAAGACGAAAGTCGTGCTCGGGCCGGTCGACATCTCGATGCAGACGCTGGCCGTCCTGCTGATCGCCACCGCGTTTGGCCTGCGGCTTGGCGTCGCTACCCTGCTTCTCTACATGGCCGAAGGCGCCATGGGCTTCCCGGTCTTCCAGAGCACGCCTGAAAAGGGCATCGGCATCGCCTACATGATCGGCGGCACCGGCGGTTATCTCGCCGGCTTCGTCGTCATGGCAGCCATTGTCGGCTGGGCCGCCGACCGCGGCTGGGACCGCCACCCGATCAAGCTGTTCAACGCCATGCTGGTCGCCGAAATCGTCATGATGGCCATGGGCTTTGCCTGGCTGGCCACCCTCATCGGCGTGGAAAAGGCGTGGCAGTTCGGCGTTTTGCCGTTCGTCCTCGGGGATTTGATCAAGGTTGCGCTCGCCGCCAGCCTGGTGCCGGCAGTATGGTCGCTGCTGCCCAAGCAGCCCTGAAACCGGACAAATGAATGAGCCGGCGGGCCCAGGGCCCGCCGGCTTTTTGTTGTCACGCGTCCGCCAGCCGATGGTGCAAGCCGGTTGCCAAATCGCCACGCCCATTTGCATCGTCAGCTTGTGCCTGGTCGGTCAAATTGCCGCGAGGCGGCAGATGCAGAGCAATTCTGGCGCCGATCCACGGCCGAGATTGAATTGACAAGCCATTGCGCGAAACCTAAGCACGGGCAACTTGATTTCGAGGCGGGGGCCGGTAATTCAAGGAGAGCTTGTTGAAGGGAATAATCCTTGCAGGAGGCAGCGGGACGCGTCTGTATCCCCTTACATTAGCGATCTCTAAGCAGATTCTGCCGATATACGACAAGCCGATGATTTTTTATCCGCTGAGCGTCTTGATGCTCGCCGGTATCCGCCAGATTTTGATCATTTCGACACCTCGCGACTTGCCGGTGTTTCGGGAGTTGCTGGGCGACGGTTCGGATTTCGGGGTCGAATTCTCCTATGCCGAGCAGGCGCAGCCCAACGGGCTTGCCGAGGCCTTCATCATCGGCCGCGACTTCATCGGCAAGGATAATGTGTCGATGATTCTCGGCGACAACATCTATTTCGGCGACGGCCTGTCGCAGCTCTGCCGCACTGCTGCGCAGCGCCAAAGCGGCGCGTCGGTGTTCGCCTACCATGTCGAGGACCCGCAGCGCTACGGCGTGGTGTCGTTCGACAAGCTCAGCGGCACGGCTTTGACGATTGAGGAGAAGCCGCGGGAGCCGAAGTCCAACTGGGCGGTCACCGGCCTCTATTTCTACGACAATGAGGTCGTCGACATCGCGTCGACGATCAAGCCCTCGGCGCGTGGCGAACTCGAGATCACGGCGGTCAACAACGTCTATCTCGAGCGCGGGAAATTGCACGTGCATCAGCTCGGCCGCGGCTATGCCTGGCTCGACACCGGCACGCATGACAGCCTGCATGAAGCCTCTTCCTTCGTGCGCACGATCGAGCACCGCCAGGGGATCAAGGTCGCCTGTCCTGAAGAAATCGCTTTCGAGCAGGGCTGGCTGACTGCCGACAAGGTGCTTGAGCGCGCGACGCGCCTGGGCAAGAACGAATACGCCGCCTATCTGCGCCGGCGTGTCACTGAGCTGACGGAGAACTAGAGTGGACTTCAGGCAGCTTGGTCTTGATGGCGTGCTCGAGATCGTGCCGAAGCGGCACGGCGATGCGCGCGGCTATTTCATCGAGACCTGGAATGCCGAGCGCTTTTTTGAAGCCGGCATCGACCTGCGTTTCGTCCAGGACAATCACTCCTATTCGGCGGCGGCAGGTGTCGTGCGGGGGCTCCACTATCAGCTTCCTCCACGCGCGCAGGACAAGTTGCTGCGTGTGATCAGAGGCAAGATTCTCGACGTGGCGGTCGACATTCGCCGCAGCTCGAAAACCTTCGGCAAATGGGTCGCGCTCGAAATATCGGCCGAGAAAGGCAACCAGATCCTGGTGCCGAAGGGTTTCGCGCACGGCTTCGTCACGCTCGTGCCGGACACCGAGGTTGTGTATAAGGTCACCGACACCTATTCGCCGGCGCACGACCGATCGATCCGTTTCGACGACCCCGACATCGGCATCGATTGGCCATCGCCCACCGGCGGCTTCGAGCTCTCGGCCAAGGACCTCAAGGCGCCGCCGCTCGCCACGGCCGAGGTGTTCGCATGACGCGCGACGATGTGAGGAGAGCGCCATGAATTTTCTGGTGACAGGCGGTGCCGGCTTCATCGGCTCGGCGGTGTGCCGGCATTTGTGCGCCAATCCGGCCTACCATGTGACCAATCTCGACAAGCTTACCTATGCCGGCAATCTCGCCTCGCTGCGCACCATCGAGAATGCGCACAACTACAAATTTGCGCAGGCCGACATCTGTGACGAGCGGGCGGTTCTCGACATCCTCCACCGCGACGAGATCGACGTCGTCATGAACCTCGCCGCCGAAAGCCATGTCGACCGCTCGATCGACGGACCCGGCGCCTTCATCGAGACCAACATCGTCGGCACCTACCGGGTGCTGAATTCTGCGCTCGAATATTGGCGCGGCCTTGGCGAGGACAGAAAAGCCCGCTTCCGCTTCCATCATGTCTCGACCGATGAGGTGTTCGGCGATCTGCCCTTCGACGGCGGCATGTTCGTCGAGGAAACGCCCTACGCGCCGTCCTCGCCCTATTCCGCCTCGAAGGCGGCGTCCGACCATCTGGTGCGGGCCTGGCACGAGACGTACGGCCTGCCAGTCGTGCTCTCCAATTGCTCGAACAATTACGGGCCGTATCACTTTCCCGAAAAGCTGATCCCGCTGGTCATCCTCAACGCACTCGACGAAAAGCCGCTGCCGGTCTACGGCGCCGGCGCCAATGTGCGCGACTGGCTGTTCGTCGAGGACCATGCCCGTGCCCTGGAGCTGGTCGCCACCAAGGGCCAGCCGGGCGAGAGCTACAATGTCGGCGGCAATTCCGAACGCACCAATCTTGGCGTCGTCGAGACGATCTGCGACCTGCTCGACATCAGGCGTCCGCGCAGCGGCGGCAGGAGCTACCGCGATTTGATCAGCTTCGTCACCGATCGCCCCGGCCACGACCGCCGCTATGCCATCGATGCCTCCAAGATCGGCAGGGATCTCGGCTGGGCGCCGGCGGAGAGTTTCGACAGCGGCCTGGCAAGGACGGTCGACTGGTTCCTCGACAACAAGTGGTGGTGGGGACCGATCCGCGAGCAGTGCTATGCCGGCGAGCGGCTGGGGCACGTCCAGTCCCATGGCCAGGTTGAAGGCAGGAAGGGCGCGGCGTGAGGCTGGTTGTCACCGGACGCGACGGTCAGGTCGCCTCCAGCCTGCTGGAGGCCGGGCAGAGGCGCGATGGCATCGAGGTCGTCGCCGTCGGCCGGCCGGCACTCGACCTCACGCAGCCCGATACGGTGTTCGAATCGCTCGCGGCCGCGCGGCCGGATATCGTGGTGTCGGCCGCCGCCTACACTGCGGTCGACCGGGCCGAGGACGAGCCAGACCTTGCTTTCGCGGTGAACGCCGTCGGCGCCGGCAAGGTCGCCGAGGCGGCGGCCCGGCTCGGCGTGCCCGTCATCCATCTGTCGACCGACTACGTCTTCGACGGCACCAAGGACGGCGCCTATGTCGAGACCGACGCCACCGCGCCGCTCGGCGTTTACGGCGCTTCCAAGCTTGCCGGCGAACTGGCGGTGGCGGCTGCCAATCCGCGCCACCTGGTCCTGCGCACGGCCTGGGTCTACAGCCCGTTCGGCAAGAATTTCGTGAAAACCATGCTGCGGCTGGCCGGCGACCGCGACGAGATCGCTGTCGTCGCCGACCAATGGGGAAATCCGACGTCGGCGCTTGATATTACCGACGCGATCCTGCATGCGGCGGCGACGTTGCGCGATGACTTTGACGGCTACGGCATCTATCATCTCGTCGGCACCGGCGAGACCAACTGGAGCGGCTTTGCCCGTCATATCCTGGAGACAAGCCGGGCGCTTGGTGGACCGCACGCGCGGATACGCGACATCGCGACCAGCGACTATCCGACCAAGGCAAAGCGCCCCGCCAATTCACGGCTGTCGACGGCGAAATTCGCTGATACGCTTGGGTGGACCGCGCCGGACTGGCGGCAATCGACGGAGACCGTGGTGCGCCGGCTGATGCAAAACCTTGTTGATGATTATCCTCCTCTTGTTGAGACCATGCGCTTGTCTGGCATCGTGAAGCAGCGATGATCCCCTTCACCTCGACGACATTCCGGTTCCCTGACCAGGTAGCTCCGTCTGCCTGGATCGAGCATGTTCCATTCATGTTCTGGCTGTTTGATGCGCTACGGCCAAATCGGTTTGTCGAGCTTGGCACGCACACCGGAGTCTCTTATTGCGCAGCCTGTCAGGCGATCGAACTGTTGAGCCTCCCTTGCACCGGCTGTGCAATCGACACCTGGAAGGGTGACGAGCATGCCGGCTTCTACGACGAAGCGGTGTACTCCGATCTGGCCGCCTACCACGCACCAAGATATGCTGACTTCTCGCGCCTCATGCGGTCAACTTTCGACGATGCCGTCGACGATTTCGAGGACGGTAGCATCGACCTGCTGCACATCGACGGCCTGCACAGCTACGACGCTGTCCGACATGACTTCGAGAGTTGGCAGCCGAAACTAACGCAAAACGCCATTGTGCTCTTTCACGATACGAATGTGCGCGAGCGCGATTTCGGCGTCTTTCGCCTGTGGGGCGAGGTCTCGTCGGGTCGGCCGCATTTTGAGTTCCTGCATGGATATGGCCTGGGCGTTTTGGGGATTGGCAAGAAATATCCAAAGGCAGTTGCAGCGCTTTTCGCCGCCGGCAAACAGGATAGCGAGCGGCAGGCCGTGCGAGACACCTTCGCTCATCTTGGCCAGGCGGTTGCCCAGCGCGGAACTGCCGTCCAGGCGGCAAGGCAGGTGGAAGCGGAGTTTGCGCTGAGCCGCAAGGAGTGGCAGCGACAGATTGAACAGCGCGACGCGGAGTTTGCGCTGAACCAAGAGAATTGGGTGCAACAGCTCGAAAGGCGCGACAACGAGATTGCACGAGCACAAGAGGCCACTAGCGCGATCGAGGAAAGGCTAAGGCGAAGCGAATTCGCCGTTCGAGAATTGCGGGACTCAACAAGCTGGCGGGTGACCGGACCAATGCGAGCGCTTTCAGCACATATAAATTGGCTGTTGCGGAGCGTGCGTAGTTGACGACTAGCGATTGGACCTAAGAGCCACCGGTGATCAAGAATGGCATGGAATATTATTGTGAATGGGAAGTAGAAACGTGGCGAAAAAGTTTATTGGTAAGTTGATCGCAACTCCGCTCAAGTATTGTGCTCGTGCTGTCTTTCACTACCCAAAGGTGGTTTCCGCGTTACTGCGCCGCTTTTCGGGGAAGAATAGCTTTATTACGGAGAGCATTGAAGGCAGTCGTATATTCGAGAATGGGAGATTTGCTATCTTTCTGATATGGCAGCCACATAGTCTTCCATGGTACGTCCAGAATGCTCTCGATGCGTTTGCGGAAGCAGAAATAAATGTCATCGTGGTTGCAAATCATGCCCTCAACGAATCGATGAAGGCAGCGCTTTCTTCGCAAAGTCGTTGGATACTCTCGCGAGATAATACGGGATTCGACATTGGCGGTTTCCAGGACGCAACACATTTCGTGCGCGAGAACTTTGAGATTGATCGTCTGATCTATCTCAACGACAGCATCTATCTTTTCAGGGAAGGTCTGACGGAGATGATGCAGCGGCTCTCAACCTCGAAAGCTGACATATGCGCCGCATTCGAGAATTGGGAGATTTTCTACCATATCCAATCGTTCTGCTTCTCGATGTCGCGCCGCGTGCTGGACTCCTCCGCAACAATAAAGTTCTGGAAAAATTACCTGCCTGTTAATTCGAGAAAATGGGCTATAGATGCAGGTGAAATTGGGTTGTCAAGAGCAATTATACCGGGTTCAAATGAAATAGATTTGATTTATTCACCAAATGATATCAAACCGCACCTAAAGGATCTTACGTCAAGCGAATTGGTTGCGATGAACACCAGTATTCCGGTCGCGCTTCGCTTCAAGAAGAAGGAAGTCAAAGGCTCTCGGCGAATTGAGATACAAGGTGAGATACTGAATCGAATATCGGGACGCTCCCAAATTCACACGGGCGGGTTTCTATATCGGAAGTTTCTGAGATGCCCGATTCTCAAGCGAGATCTCGTGTATCGCTTGCAGTATTCAATCTATGATGTTGAGGCCTGTCTCCAAGAGCTCGGTCATGAAGGCCACATTGATGAAATTCTGTCGGATATGAGGCGGAAGGGCATTGGAACTCAAATGGGGTTCTTGAAGAGGATCCAGTTCAGCGATGGAATCATATGACGAATCGGGCATTTCGAAGACTGGCGCGGCTGCCGTCGACGGCCACGCTTCGCAACCCCCGCGAAGTTGGTAGCTCCTTTCAAGGGTAGAGGCGGTACACTCGCCTGTTTCAGAGGATGTGCGTGCTGCATATCGATCGGAGGCAGAGAAATGCTGGCTTTGGTTGGTCAACACATTTGGCTAGCATCGGCCATTCCTGGCACCGGGAGGATACATGGACAGGACAGAATTGCTACTTTCACTATTCGATTCGAGCGGCTTTGGCCTTGAGGTCGGTCCAAGCTACAACCCGCTTTTACCAAAAACCGGTGGCTTCAACGTCGAAACGATCGACCATGCAGATGCTGCGACCTTGCGTGAGAAATATAGCAACAATGCATCAAAGATCGAAGAGGTCGACTACGTTTCGGACGGACGCAGCTTGCTTGAGGTCATTGGCAAAAAGGAACGGTACGATTTCATTTTCGCTTCGCATGTCATCGAGCACGTGACCGATATCGTTCGGTTTATCCAGGACTGTGAAACCCTTCTGAAACCCGATGGCCGGCTGGTTCTGGCCGTGCCGGACAAACGCTATTGCTTTGATGCATTGCGCCCTCTGTCCACTGTTGGACAGGCGCTGCAGGCGTACACAGAGCAACGCAAACGGCACGCGCCCGGAATCATATTCGACCAAGCCTCGTACACTTGCACCAAGGCGAAACAGATCGTCTGGATCGAGCCGACCTTTGATGACGTCGATTTGGTGCGAGGCGGCGAAGAAGCCAGGACACTGTTCGAAAGCGCACAGGCCAGCGACGACTATCTCGACGCGCACGGATGGCAGTTCACGCCGACGTCGTTCCGGTATCTGATCAAGAAACTTCGCTCACTCGGATACATCAAATCGGGCGAACTGGCCTTTCACAAGCATGAATCCCCCCGCCCAAGTATGCACGAATTCTACATAAGCCTCTCGAAGGCCGCTCCAGCGCTGCAGAAACCCGACATCGATCTGCTCAAGGAGACAGAGCGCGAATTGCGTGAAATGCGCATAAGCCGAGACGATAAGTACGACTTCGACGCCGCAAAACAACTCGATGCTGCCAAGCAGCAGATTCAGTACCTCACAGCAAGGAACGATGCCCTGCTGCAGTCGACATCGTGGAAAGTAACTGCCCCGCTACGATATATTCGATCGGCGTTCCTGCACCTCAGCATGGGGTGAATATCGATGCGTTTCGGCCGCGCCGGCTTGTAGGGCTTCGCATCGGGCCTATCTGTTGCTCCGCCGGCCAGGCGTCGACTTCGTGGTTGCGCAACTCAGCGTGTTGTGCGAGGTGCCAACTACCACAAGGCAAGATGCAGTAATCTCAGGATCAACGGTATTGAATTGATGTCGACCGACGTTCGTACAGGTTCTATCAGCCGCTCAGTTCCCGTTTTCCTGGTTGCTTCCTTTGGGCCGATCGCGCTCTTCCTGGTTGCGCTCATCCTGACAGTGCAGGCGAGAGGGGTTCCTGACAATGACTATTGGGACATTTTCTCCCCGATGATCAGATCGCTGGACGGGCTCCCAGCGGCATCGGACCTCTATGCAAAATCGAACGAGCATATCGTTGCTGGCGCAAAGCTCTTCTATCTCCTGAATTTCCATCTCTCCAGCGGGGACAATTTCGGCCTCTCAGCCATTACCGCCGTCTTCTCGCTTCTCATCGCTGTCGCTCTTTCGTATGCACTCTCACTCTCTACGAAATCCAAGTGTGAAACATTTGTCATCGGGATAGCCGTATCGCTTTTCGTCTTCAGTCCACTCGCTGCACACAACTTCTTTCTTGGTATGAGCGGAGTAGCCTGGATTGGCGCGAATCTCTTCACGGTCCTGGCTGCATTGACTTTTTGGCAATCAGCCGAGCACGATAATCCATATGGCTATGTCGTTGCGATAGCATTGGCAGCCATTGCTGCCCAATTCTACAGCACGGGCCTCACTGCATTGTGCGCGATCGGCATCCAAGGATTCTGCTCAGACAAAACGAGGCGGCTTGGTATTGCGATTTTCGTGATAGGCGTAGCCTACGTGATTATGATCGCGCTGCTTCAGCACGTCCCCGCGCAACACGGTTCACGCAATTTCAATCCAGTACAGATCGTCCTGTTCTGCCTTACGTTCATCGGTGGTGGCATCGTAACTTCCGAATCCGCGGCAATTCCGCTTGGCGCAATCGCAATTTTGGCAGCCTTCCTGATTGCGGGATTTCGCATTCTGCGGCCTGACGAGAGCAGCATTCGATCAGCCTTTTGGGTTGCGATTATGGCATATGCGGCCATGACGAGTGGGCTGGCGGCAATTGGTAGATCAAATTTGTGGGGAGACGCGGCAGCCCTGGCGAGCAGATATGCGACCATTCCAGAACTTTTCTGGGTAGGATTGTTTGGAGCAGGCTTTTGCCTCTTTCGGCATACTGCTTTTGGTCGTCGTTTCTCGATCGCGATATTTGCTACCGCAGCCGCAATAGTTCTGGTGAATGGCACGCCGCGGGTGGCGGAGGCTCTTGCAAGGGCTGAAGGAAAAGATATCGCAACGTTGGCGTTGTCTCTCGGTGTCAGAGACCCTGACCTCATGCAGTACGTTACACCAGTGCCGGATCAGTACTATGCGCTTGAGGACTATCTGAAGAAGTTCAATCATGTCCCATTCGACGGAAGAGATTTTGGCTGTCCCTCGCTGGGAACGCAGATGACTATCTCCAGCCAGCCGGGCAATATAACGGGCTTTGTAGATGCCGTGTCCAAAACACAAGATCCGCAGTGGGCACGCGTCTCAGGTTGGGTCGCAGACAAGTCGGACAAACGGCCTCCACTACTGGGTAGCGATCTCCTTTCCACCTACCGCTGTATTGCTTTCCTTGATGGCAAGGGAACGGTTGTAGGGTTGGGATTGGGAGGATTGCACCGGCCGGACGTGGCAAAGGCCCTTGGTGGACGGCCACGTGACGACTACGGCTGGAGCGGATACATCGATCTCCAACTTCTCTCTGGCCCGCCCGCCCTTCGATCGATATATGCAGGTTTAGTCACGCCGTCTGGATGGGCAAAATTGCAAACACCAATTGAAGTCGGAATTCAGTTTTGAAAAACGCCTACGTAAGCGCTGTAAGATTCGCGAGGAAGATTGCTGACCGCTGTGGGTTACTTGCAAGCCTGGAACGATCGAACAACCGCTCGGCCCTCTGGATTAGAAGTCTATTTGGTATCTACGACAGCACCGACCTGGTTCGACTTGATGTGCCATGGTGGACGTTCTCGGCGATTGATGCCGTGGAAATTTTCCTGGCTTCGCGTAACCGCAGAGCCCGGGTTTATGAGTTTGGTGCCGGCGCTAGTACCATTTGGTTGGCGAAACGAAGCGGCTCAGTCGTTTCTGTCGAGCATGACGCCACGTTCGCACAATCCATGGGCAGCATGTTTGGTGTCTATCCGAACATCACCGTGCGGGTTGTGGAGCCAACAGCTGCTGCCAATTCGACTAAGGCCCGGTCCAATCGAAAGGGTTATACGGAAAGCTCGTTCGATCACTATGTATCATCGATTGATCAAGTCGAAGGCACATTCGATCTTATCGTGATCGACGGTCGAGCTAGGGTCTCATGTCTGGCGAAGTCGGTCGGCCGCCTATCACCTCGTGGCATGATTCTGTTCGACAATAGCAACAGGCTCGAATATCGCGAGGCCATCAACTCCTGCGGCCTGCAGGAACGGGTGATGCGCGGATTGGCGCCGGCATTGCCATTCCCCAGCCAGACCTCCCTTCTGACATTGAGGGCCTGACGTGCAGACTGTATCGATAGTGGTGCCCGTAAAGGACGAGCAAGACACTGTTCGGGAGCTCATTATCCAGATCGAGGCGGCCTTTGAGCAGATCGATGCGGCGGAAGCCTCGCTCAAAGAGATCATCTTTGTAGACGATGGGAGTCGGGACAATACCTGGAAGGAGATTCTGAGCGCCACTGAGGCCCATCCTCATGCAAAGGGTATCCGCCTTCGGCGGAACTTTGGCAAAGCAGCGGCGCTCCAGGCCGGCATTTCAAGTGCCCTGGGTAACGTCATCGTCACGATGGACGGAGACCTTCAAGACGACCCGAAGGAAATTTCACGTTTTCTGGACGAAATCCGCGCTGGTTCCGATGTCGTTTCGGGGTGGAAGCAGGTGCGCCATGATCCGCTCGGCAAGACGCTGCCGTCAAAGCTTTTCAATCGAGCGACAGCGAAAGTCTCCGGCGTCGACTTGCACGATTTCAATTGCGGTTTCAAAGCGTACCGCCGAGAGGTTTTCAATAACATTCGCCTCTACGGTGAGCTGCATCGCTTCATCCCAGCCCTAGCTCATGCGACCGGTTTCCAGGTCAGTGAGATCGTCGTCCAGCATCATCCTCGCCGCTTCGGAAAATCCAAATACGGAATTGGTCGCCTTCTGAAGGGCTTCTTGGATCTGCTGACGGTTGTGACCATCACTAAGTTCAATTCACGTCCCGGCCATCTTTTTGGTGGTCTCGGCATGGCCGTCTTCGCGATCGGGTTTATGATTTTCTTGTTTCTCTGCGCACGGTGGTTTGGCGGCGAAGCAATCGGCGGCCGCCCGTTGCTGCTTGTTTCGACGCTCCTGATGATCGTGGGAGTGCAATTCACTCTGTTCGGCATGGTGGCTGAGTTGATCGTTGCGACTCGCGGCGACGATCGCAACCCGAACATTATCGCTGAGGTCACGAATTCGGACGGCAGATCGGTTGTGAAGCCGTTCGACGCTCATGCAAAGCGCTAAGATCCTTCGTACTGGCGGTGTTGTCATTGCTGTGGCCGCAATGTTCTTTGTTGTGCGCTCCGTCTACGGGTACGCTGATCAGCTCTACGAAATGTTGCAGATACCCCAGTTCATCCCCGTTGTTTTGGCCGGTGCGATTTTTTATGCGCTCGTTCTACAGCTTGTTGGACTGGCCTGGTTCACCCTCTTGGCCTCAGTCGGAGAGAAGGCAATCGCTCCATTTCTTGCCCTGCGTATTTTCGCGCGTACCCAAGTCTATAAGTATCTGCCAACCAATGTGGTTCACCTTGTTGGCCGCTTTGTCGTGGCGTCTCGATTGGGTGCTTCAAAGGAAGCGTTGTCTTACGCACAGATGATGGAGATTGTTTTGATGGTCTTGGCTGCCGGAAGCGTGGCACTCCTTTTCTCATTCTCTTTTGTGCTTCAGGCAGGTGAGGATTACGGAATAAATCGTTATCTAGCCTCCGCAGCCTATCTTGTAGGTGGACTAGCAGCTTTTGTGCTGGCCCCTATTGTTGCTGGTCGATATTTCAAGCAGAGCCGCAGACACGTCACCTTTTCGATGGCGGCGCTAAGTATCGCTTCTTATGTTCTTTTTTTTCTTGCTAATGGTTTAATCGTCATCGTCCTTGTCCATGTACTGTACGGACCCACGATGGAGTGGAAGATGGTGATCGGCGTGTCAGCCGCTGGCTGGCTGCTTGGTTTTGTTGTGCCAGGGGCGCCAGGTGGATTGGGTGTTAGAGAGGCGGTCTTCATCGCAGGCCTTACGACGATCGGCATACCAGCGGCCACCTCCACTGCCGTTGCAATTGCACATCGGGTTGTCACTCTTTTGGGCGATGTTCTTCTGTCAGGTCTTGAGCTTGGGTATCGAAAATGGATGGCAGAACCAGAGTAGCTTCACACGTGGCTAACCGAATTTCATGGCATGGTGCGCTAGCGGGGCAGCGATTTTTGATGCGATGAAGCCTGTCGTCAAGAATTTATCTTGGTCGCGACAAAGCAGTTTTTCCAACTTGTGAGGTTTTGACCGACTTCGTCGTAAGCGATTCCACCCGGCCACTTTTGAGCGTCAGTTTTTTTGTGCACACGCTTTCGATCAGGCTCTCATTATGGCTTGCCAGAACGATGATGCCTGCCTTTTCCGCGAGTTCGTCCATACGCCTTTTGGCCTTGTCCTGAAAAGAGGCGTCGCCCGCTCCGATCCATTCATCCATCAGAAGGATTTCCGGGTCTAGCGACGTTGCCATTGAAAACGCAAGCCGCGCGGCCATGCCCTGGCTGTATGCCTTGAACGGCAGGTCAATGAAGTCGCCGAGTTCGCTGAAGGCAATGATGCCCTCCATTTTTTCTTCGATCTCGGCTTCCGTCCAGCCGTTGATCAATCCGCGCAAGACGATGTTCCGGCGCCCAGTGGCCTCGCGGCGAAAGCCTATGTTGATGTTGAACAAGGCGTCGACCTTGCCTTCAATCTCTATGCTTCCTGCCGACGGCTCGTAGATACCGTAAAGCACCTTGAGAAGTGTTGTCTTGCCGGCACCGTTTGGGCCAACTAGGCCCAATCGGTCGCCCGCCTTGAGCTCGAAACTGACGCCGTCGAGAGCTTGCACATACTGCTTTCTGCCTGAGCCTTCAATTTTGCCGCCTGGCCCGCTCACACGCCGATCGGGCGCGGAAAGCGTCAGCCTCTCATGCAGTTTGTAGACCAAGCTAATATTGTGCAACTTTATGGAAACCATCGAAAACTCAGATGATGAAGACGACTTGCTTGCGATACCGGCCAAGCAGCAGCAATGCAATCGCCCATACAGTCAGAGAGATGGTGCCGGTTACAGCGAAAGCGTGCATTGGCAATTCGTCACTGATGATCGGAACTCGAACGATCTCTAGAAAATAGGTGAACGGGTTCCAGTGATAGGCATATTTTTGAATGCCGTCTTGCCCATCATACACCCAGAAAACGGGCGTAAAAAACATGCCAACCCGCATCATGTTGCCGACGATGAACTCACTGTCCGGGAAGAAAGCGCCAAGAAAAGCGAAGACCGTGATAACGGCTGGGGTGGCAATCAGGATCATGAGCAGTCCCGCGAGCGACCACAGCCAACCAGCATTGAGCCCGGACCCGCTCAGGAACAGAATGACAACGCAACCCACGATCGCATAGCCCGCGCGGATAATTGATTGCAGCGCCAATCGCATCACATACACAAACAACGGCAGCGTGGTACCTTCTATGAAGCTCTCTTCGCGTTTGAAGAGCGATACGCTCAAGCTGATGACCTCCATCAGGTAGAACCACACCAGAAGGCCGATGGCGACATAGGCAGCATAGCCCGCAGCATCGTTGCCGGCGGGCTGGAACACGAATACGAACGTGCCGACGAACGCTACGTAGTTGACCAGCAGCCAAAGCGGGCCGAGCGTCGTGCGCCTATGCTGATCGCCGATGTCTTCGTGAGCAAGCGCAATCCAGACCCGGTGCAGCTTCATGGCCTTGCTGATATCGTCGACAGCGCCGTTTAGTGCCGCAATCATCGTTCCTAGTGTCGCAGTCTTTTGTTGTTGTGATTCACGTCCCATGGCCGTTGGACCGGCCAAAGGCGCCCTTCATAGCCACTGCGGCACGCATTTGGCAACGCATTGCGTCGCAATGAAGTCGCGATGGACCACGAATCGCTTGCGACAGGTCGACGCCCCTTACCTCGATATCGCAATCGGCGCACTGCGCGAATCGTAAGTTCATGCCTCTGATTATGAGCAGAGGCGCATCCTGGCACTTGGCTACAATCCCGGCAGAGGCTCAAGGCGCGCCGTTTACCCCAGCGGCTCGATATTTTGCCATACTTGGCGAAAACCTCGTTCGTTCAATTATTTTCAATCCCTTAACCAAAGGGTCCGCCAAAAAAATTAGTGGCGATCACTACAACTCCACGCTATGCGATACAAAGCGGCGGGGCTGGGGATTGGCACTCTAAACAGGTGATCGGTGACGGGTTTCCGTCGCTCTTGCACCACGTTAGTGTCCATGTCCTTGCGCCTGGAGTTCAGTACTACCCAATGACATCCTATGTAGAGGTCGTGTCCGGACTTCGGCCGAAGATGCGGCGCGCCATTATAATGATCCAGGATCTGGTCATGGTCCTGGTCGCGGTGGCGCTGAGTCTGGGGCTTTCGCAGTCGAGACTTTCATTCGACGCGCTCTCCACGGCCGGCCTGGCGTGCTGGGCAAGTATTGTTCTTCTCAGCCATATGCTGTTTCGCTATTGCGGCCTCTACAACACCGTGTGGCGTTTCGCCTCCACGCCGGACTTCTTCAACATCCTGAAGAGCTGCGCCATCCTGACCGTCACGCTCTATGTCGTCTCGCTGGCGGTTCGATCGTTTCAGCCGGTGACCGGCCTCAACGAGCGCCAGTTCATCGTCTTTTTCCTCGTCTCCTTCACCATCATATCGGCGCCCCGGCTCTACTACCGGTTCCTGCGCGACGGTGCGAGCTGGCGAATCCTGAGCCGCAACGCAAACAATGTGTCGATCAAGCAGGCACTGTTCGTCGGCAGGCTGGGCGAGGCCGACGTCATCATCCGCTTCACGCGCACGGCCGAGCCGGCTGAATATTCCATCGCCGGCATCATGGCCATCGAGAACGGCGCCCCGCTGGGCACGCAGATTCACGGTGTTCCGGTGGTGGCCGTGCGGCCCCGCCTGGTCGAGGTCCTGGAAGAATATACAAGGGGCACCAAAAGCCTCGACATGCTGATTTTCGGCAATGGCACCGAACGCGAGATCGAGGAATATTCGGAGCTGGTCCGCGTCGCCCGTCACAGCGGCATCGCCGTCGTCCAGTTCTCCGGCGTCTCCGAGCTCGGGCAGGGCGGAAAGCTGGTTCTCGACGCTGTCGAAATGGAAACCATCCTGCGCCGTTCCACGGTTCCTTCCGATATTGAGCGGATCGGCGGCTTTGTCGGCGGCAAGCGCGTCCTGGTGACCGGCGGCGCCGGCTCCATCGGCCGCATCCTGGTCAAGCGATCGCTGGAACTCGGCGCCGAGGCGGTTCTGGTCGCCGATATCTCCGAGTTCGGGATTTTCCAGCTCGACCAGCAGGTCGACGAAAAGGATCATGCCCGGCTCAAGAGCCGCATCGTCGATGTCACCGACCGGCGCCAGATCACCCGCGTCGTCAGCGATTTCAAGCCCGACATCATCTTCCACGCCGCCGCGCTCAAACATGTGCCGCTGCTCGAGGAAAACTGGGAATCGGCGATCCAGACCAATATTTTGGGGACCCTCGTCTGCGCCGAGGTTGCCGCCAAATGCGGGGTGCCGCAGTTCCTGCTGATTTCCAGCGATAAGGCGGTCGATCCGACCTCGGTGCTCGGCATGACGAAACGCGCCGCCGAGCAGATCGTCTCTTCGCTGCACGAAACGCACGCCACCGAACCCAATGGCCGTCGCTCCGGCACCAAGTTCATCGCCGTGCGGTTCGGCAATGTCTTCGGCTCCAACGGTTCGGTCGCCACCATCTTCCAGGCGCAGATCGAGGCCGGCGGTCCGGTCACCATCACCGATCGCCGCATGACCCGCTACTTCATGACGGTGGCCGAAGCCGTCGACCTCGTCATCATGTCGGCAGCCGATGCCGAGCGGCGCCAGGGCAAGGACGATTACGCCATCTATATGCTCGACATGGGCAAGCCGGTGCCGATCCTCGAAGTCGCCGAAACCATGATCCGCATGGCCGGCAAAAGCCCCTACACCGACATTCCGATCCGTTTCACCGGGATCAGGCCGGGCGAGAAGCTTCACGAGGTGCTGCATGGCGGCAATGAGGAGATTGTCGCGCTCGATATCCCCAAGATCTTCGGCCTCAGAACCGATGTCGTGGGATGGCCCAAGGTCCAGGCGGCGCTGACGTCGCTGCAGGCGGCCATGCGCGACCAGGACAAGGCCGCCGCGCTCGCCGTCATGGCCGGGCTTCATCAGGCGGAAGAGCCTCAAGCCGACGCGCGCCGCGAAACCATTGCGAAAACAGTCGGGCAAGCGGGTTAGAGCAATTCCCGGAAAAGTGTGAAGCGGTTTCCCGGGAAATCGCGTAGCGCTTTCCCTGAGGAATTGCGTAAAAACAAACATGCTGTCCTGATCGACCGGGATTGGCTATTGAAACCAATCCGATGGCCGTTCCCAGGCGCTTGCAGATGATTCTGAACCAGTGAGCAGACAAGATCAGCGCGTGGCCGTGCTGCTGGGCACGAAAGATGGCGCGGCTTTCCTTGACGAGCAGCTCGCGTCGCTGGCTGCGCAATCGCATCCTGTTGTCGACCTCTGGGTTTCCGACGACGGTTCGACAGACGGCACTTCGGCCATTATCGGCGCCTGGCAGAGCCGCTGGCCCAAGGGCCGGTTGACCCTGTCGAATGGTCCTCGCCAGGGCTTTGCCGCCAATTTCCGCGCGATGATCATCGATCAGCGCATCGAGGCCGACTACTACGCCTTCTGCGACCAGGATGACATCTGGGAGCCGGATAGGTTGGAGAGCGCTATTGCCTGGATGCAAGGGCACGATGCCGCAACGCCGCTGCTGTTTTGCTCCAGGACCGCGACCATGTCCGAAACCGGAGCGGCGCAAGGGTATTCGCCGCTGTTCCAGCATCCACCCGCATTTCGCAATGCGCTGGTGCAAAGCATTGCCGGCGGCAACACGATGATGATCAACCGCGCCGCGCGAAAGTTGCTGGCAAAGGCATCAGCAAGGACCGAGTTCGTCAGCCATGACTGGTGGACCTACCTGATCGTCACGGCTGCCGGCGGCATTGTCCGTTATGACCCGCGGCCGCTGGTGCGCTACCGCCAGCATGAGGCAAATCTGGTCGGCGCCAACGTGTCGTGGAAGGCGAGGCTGTCGCGGCTGGGGCGCCTCTTCAGGGGCGAGTTCGCCGTCTGGACCGATCACAATCTGAGCGGCCTGGCGGTCAATCGTGACATCCTCACGAGGGATGCCGCCGCCTGTCTCGGCCTGTTCATCAGGGCGCGAAAGGGCGGTATCTTGCGACGCCTGCGCCTTCTCAGAAAAAGCGGCGTCTACCGGCAGACGCTGGCTGGGACGCTTGGGCTCTATCTGGCCTTCATCTGGCGGCGGATCTAGAGCATGCAGACACGGCCATGAGGGAACCCAAGCGAGCTTTCGACCTGGCGGTGGCGGCGCTGCTGCTGCCACTGGCCTCGCCTTTCGTACTGCTTGCCATGCTGGCAATCAGGACGACGTCGCCTGGACCGGCACTCTTCTCTCAAACCCGTGTCGGCCAGCACGGGGTGCCGTTTGCCTGCCACAAGCTGCGCACGATGGTTGTGGGAACGCCGTCTCTGCCCTCGCATCAGGCGCCGGCAATGTCCGTCACTGCCGTCGGCAAGGTGCTGCGGAAATTCAAGATCGACGAGCTGCCGCAGCTCTGGAACGTGCTCAAGGGCGAGATGAGCCTGGTTGGGCCGCGTCCATGCCTGCCCACGCAAACCGAATTGATCGAACGCCGCAGGCAATTGGGTGTGCTTGCCGCACTTCCGGGCATTACCGGGCTGGCACAGATGAAAGGCATCGACATGTCGGATCCGAAACTCTGCGCCGAAACGGATGCCGAATATCTCAGGGGAGCCTCGATCGGACTCGACGTCAAAATCCTGCTTGGCACAATCTACCGGACCTGACGGGCCTGTCGTGCAAGTTCCTCAATCCGGCCGAGCGTGTCGGTTTCAGGCATCCAGCCTTCCGAGATCAGCAGTGACGGGTCGCAAATCTGTGTCGCCATGGAAGCGTCGTACGCTGCTTTTCTGCCAAGCAGTGTGGCGAACAGCCTGAATGGCCAGGCCGGCACAGGAACGAGCCGGGTCGGAACGTCGTATCCGTGCCTGAATGCAGTCAAGATTTCGAACATCGCAACGGGGGAAGCATCGCCCAGGACATAGGTCGGGCGCGGTGGCGTGGGACGAGTCAAAAGATGCGCCACGGCGCCAGCCACCGCGTCGCGCGATATCAGCGAACGAACTGCGGTGAAAGCGCCTGAGGGCAATGGTAAGGCAATGGCGGCAGCCCGCATCATTCCACGCAGGTTTCCCTTCATGCCTTCGCCATAGACCGGCGGCAGGCGCAGCGCGGTGGCATCGGAGGGCCTGGACGCATAGGCTTCCAGTGTCTTGATCTCGCCTTCGCGTTTCGAGCGCCCGTAGGCGCATTGCGGGGCAGGGAGCGTCGCCTCGCTGATCGTTCCGCTGAAACCGGGACCGGCTACTGCCCGGATCGACGACAGATAGATGAAGCGCCCGCTTGTCCGCGAGGCGGCCGCGCGCGCCAGCTGCGCGGTCAGTGTCGCGTTGGCTGCCATGAAGTCGGCTTCGCTCGCCTTGCGGTCATTATTGAGCGCCGCACAGTGGACGACATGGGTGATATCTCGCATCAGCGCCTGGTATGCCTGAGCCGGTGCGTCGAAGTCCGGCAACAAAACCGCATCGCTCACGGGATCGAGCCGTTCCGGGTGGCGCGATGCCATGCGCACCCCGAACCCGGCTTCGCGCAGCTGGTTGACGACCTGCCTGCCGATGAAACCCGTCGCGCCTGTGACCAGCACTTTCACGGCCGGCTTGCCTGGGGGGCCGGGGCCGGTGCCTGTTGTTCCGGCAGCATTTGTTGCCGGCCCGATGCAAGATATGTCCCGGACACCAGGAACACCATCAGTGTGGCATCGAGGATGTCGTGGCCGACCAGGATGCCGGTCAGGCCGCCGATGAGGTAGGTGATCGCAGTGACGACAATCATCGTGGCGCCGAACCGCTCGATCGCGTCCGTGCTGGTGCGCAGCACGATGGCCGCGTTTCTCGCGGCAACGAAGAACACAGCCGCGAGCGTTACGGCTCCAAGCAGCCCGGCCTCCACCAATGCAGTCAGGAAGCCATTGTGAAAATGGCTGAAGCCCGTGGACGGCATGTGGAACTGATTGTGGAATCCATCCTTTATCAGCTCACGGCTTGCAGCAATGCCGTGACCGAAAATCGGCATGTCGTGGAAGGCGCTCAGCCCAATCTGCCAAAGTGCGGCGCGCAAGCCGAGCGCGGTCGTGTGGTCGCCCTTCGTGGCGAGCGCATCCCAGTCGCTGAACAGGAAGGCCGCGCGCTCGGAAATGATGGGGAGACCGATGACAGCGATGACGATGCCGGTCGCCCCCGCAATCAGCAAAAGCCGAATGGCGTTTCTGTTGTTGAGCTTGCGACGGTTGATCAGCAGGATCGCGATGCCGGCCACCAGCATCGCCAGCCAGATGATCCGCGATCCCGAATAGACAATGGCGACCGCGCCGGCCAGTGTCGCGCAGGCCAGCAACGCCCTGTTCTTTTCGACACCCGATAAGGCGCCTGCCAGGCACATCATCATGCTGAGGCAGGCGACGGTCGCGAACACGATCGGATTGCCGGCGCCGCCTTCGGCCCGTATGCCCAGCCCGTGATATTGCACGACCGCCAGCAGCACGGCGCCAAAACAGGCGGCGGCGCTCGCCAGCACGACGATGCGCGTCAGCGTGGTTTTCTCGGTGATGCTCCAGGTCGCATATGAGACTGGGAAAAACAGGAAGGTGATCAGCCCTGCCAGATGCGGCGCATCCCTGGCGATCGAATTGTTGACGATGGAGGCGAACACGCTGGCTGCGCAATAGGCATAGATGGCCACCGTCATCGCGGTCATCGGCCGGTCAATGTTGAAACGCCGTCTTTTCAACGCAAGCAGAAGCACCGACCACAGGCCGCCACCATTGAACAAAAAGCTGACCGCCGATCCCAGCACCGGCGGGAAAAAGAAGCACAGAATGGAGAAGCTGATGTTGATCCGTGACGGCGAAACGTGCTGCTTGATGGCGGAAATCGGGGTCAATGCTCTGGTTCACAATGCGCTGGGTCGCTTGGCGACGGACGATGTTTGGCGGCGGCATTTGCGGCATGCCGCCCGGCGCAGGTTCAGGAGCCGGTATAGCGGCTGGGTGCGGTTTTCGAAAGTGCGACGAGGTCGGGCCGGCGTTTCTTTCGGTCCAGGCAAGATTTTTCCCGGCCTTTGAATGCTATCGCTCCGTCGGGCAGGAATTTTCGGATTCTAGGCTTTTCATGGAAAATTCGTTGCCGATCGGTGTGGCCGCCGGCCTTTCCAGCGTTGTTATATCAGGTGGCGATCTGCTAGAACGCCGGCACGAACCGATAGTGTCCAGCAGTGAAGCTTGAACCGGGCGGCTGAAAAGGACGCCCGATCCATCTGATGCAAGGTCTGGATTGCACGAGAGAACGCTCACAGTCCATGAACATCGCGCTTACGCACCTGCAGCGGCTCGAGGCCGAGTCCATCCACATCTTCCGTGAGGTTGCCGCCTCCTTCTCCAAGCCGGTGATGCTCTATTCCGTCGGCAAGGATTCCTCCGTGCTGATGCATCTGGCGATGAAGGCCTTCTATCCGGCCAAGCCGCCTTTCCCCTTCCTGCATGTCGACACCACCTGGAAGTTCCGCGAGATGATCGCCTTTCGCGACCAGATGGCGCAGAAGCTCGGCTTCGACCTGCTGGTCCACGTCAATGAAGACGGCGTGCGCGACGGTATCAACCCCTTTGACCATGGCTCGAACACCCACACCCATGTCATGAAGACGGTGGCGTTGCGCCAGGCGCTCGACAAATACGGCTTTGACGCTGCCTTCGGCGGGGCTCGGCGCGACGAGGAGAAGTCGCGCGCCAAGGAGCGCATCTTTTCCTTCCGCAACGCCCAGCATGTCTGGGACCCGAAGAACCAGCGGCCGGAGATGTGGAAGATCTTCAACACCCGCATCGCGCCGGGCGAATCGATCCGCGTGTTTCCGCTGTCGAACTGGACCGAGCTCGATATCTGGCAGTACATTCTGCAGGAAAACATCCCGATCGTGCCGCTCTATTTCGCCAAGGAGCGGCCGGTGGTCGAACGCGACGGCATGCTGATCATGAAGGATGACGATCGCATGCAATTGCGCCCCGGTGAGACGATGGAGAACCGTCTGGTGCGTTTCCGCACGCTCGGCTGTTATCCGCTGACCGGCGCCATCGAATCCGACGCCGACACGCTCGAAGCCATCGTCGGCGAGATGCTGACGGCGCGCACCTCCGAGCGCCAGGGCCGCCTCATCGACCGCGATGAAGCCGGCTCGATGGAAAAGAAGAAGCGCGAGGGATATTTCTGAGCATGCGCCATATCCTGGCCAAGAGCCTCGCTCCCACCGACGGCGTGCGCGAATACATGGCGGCGCAGGAGAAGAAGTCGCTGCTGCGCTTCCTCACCTGCGGCTCGGTCGACGACGGCAAGTCGACGCTGATCGGCCGTCTTCTGTCCGACACAAAGCAGATCTTCGAGGACCAGCTCGCCGCACTCGAGCGCGATTCCCGCAAGCACGGCACCACTGGCGACGACATCGACTTCGCGCTTCTGGTCGACGGCCTCGAGGCCGAGCGCGAGCAAGGCATCACCATCGACGTCGCCTACCGCTTCTTCGCCACGCCCAAGCGCAAGTTCATCGTCGCCGACACCCCCGGCCATGAACAGTACACCCGCAACATGGCGACCGGCGCATCGACTGCCGATCTCGCCATCGTGCTGATCGATGCGCGCCAGGGTGTGCTGCGCCAGACCCGGCGCCACTCGATCATCGCTTCGCTGCTCGGCATCCGCCATATCGTGCTTGCCGTCAACAAGATCGACCTCGTCGATTTCGACCAGGCGGTGTTCGACCGTATCGTCGAGGATTACCGGCAGTTCTCGCACGAGCTCGGCTTCCAGACGATCGTGCCGATCCCGATGTCGGCCCGCTATGGCGACAATGTCACCAGCCGCTCCGGCAAGACGGCGTGGTATTCCGGCCCGTCGCTGATCGAGCATCTCGAAACCATATCGGTCGACGAGGCCGCGGTCGAACTGCCGTTCCGGTTTCCGGTGCAGTATGTCAACCGGCCCAATCTCGACTTCCGCGGCTTTGCCGGCACCATCGCGTCCGGCTCCGTCGCGCAGGGCGACGAGGTGGTGGTCGCCAAATCCGGCAAGGCCTCGCGGGTCAAGCGCATCGTCGCGCAAGGCGGCGATCTTGCCCAGGCGGTGGCCGGCCAGGCCATCACCCTTGTGCTCGATGACGAGGTCGAGGTCTCCAGAGGCAACATGCTGGTGTCGCCGGCGGCACGGCCGCAGGTCGCCGACCAGTTCGCCGCCAACATCGTCTGGTTCGACGAGGCAGCGCTGCTGCCGGGACGCTCCTATATACTGCGCACCGAGACCGACCAGACCAGCGCCACCGTCACCGACCTGAAATACCGCGTCAACGTCAACGACTTCGCTCGCGAGGCGGCGAAGTCGCTCGAGATGAACGAAGTCGGCATCTGCAATATCTCGACCCGGGCGCCGATCGCCTTCGACACCTTCGCCGACAATCGCGATACCGGCGCCTTCATCCTGATCGACCGCATCACCAATGCCACGGTCGGCGCCGGCATGATCCTGCATACCTTGCGCCGCGCCGAAAACATCCACTGGCAGTCGCTCGATGTCGGCAAGCGCGGTCGTTCCGACTTGAAGAGCCAGCGTCCCGCCGTGTTCTGGTTCACCGGCCTTTCCGGTTCGGGCAAGTCGACCATCGCCAACCTGCTTGAGAAGAAGCTGTTCGCTTCCGGGCGCCACACCTACATTCTCGACGGCGACAATGTCCGCCACGGCCTCAACCGCGATCTCGGCTTCACCGACGCCGATCGGGTCGAAAACATCCGCCGTGTCGCCGAAGTGGCAAAGCTGATGGCCGATGCCGGGCTGATCGTCATCGTCTCCTTCATTTCGCCCTTCAGCGCCGAGCGGCGCATGGCCAGGGAGTTGATGGCCGACGGCGAGTTCGTCGAAGTGTTCGTCGATACGCCGTTCGAGGAATGCGCCCGACGCGACCCGAAAGGCCTTTACGCACGGGCGCTGAATGGCGAGATCAAGAACTTCACCGGCGTCGATTCCCCGTATGAAGCTCCCGAAAATCCCGAAATCCATCTCAAGACACTCGGCAAGACGGCCGAGGAGATGGTAGAGGCTCTGGAACACTGGCTGAATGAGCGCGACATTGCCGAAGACCAATATGACAGCGGCGGCGGCATCTGACGACGAAGTGGTGCTCGACGTGTTCGAGCGCCTGGCGCTCGAAGCCGGACGCGAGGTGATGCGGGTCTTCAAGGCCGGCTGCGCGGTCGACAGCAAGTCGGACTCCTCGCCGGTCACGGAAGCCGACCGCGAGAGCGAGACGATCATCCTCGCCGGCCTGCGTGCGGCCTATCCCGATATTCCCTGCGTGGCCGAGGAAGAGGTCGCCGAAGGCATTGTGCCGCCCGATCTGGATGGCGCCTTCTTCCTGATCGATCCGCTCGATGGAACGAAGGAATTCGTCAACCGCCGGACCGATTTCACCGTCAACATCGCGCTTGTCCGGCACGGCGTGCCGGAGATCGGCGTCGTCTTCGCACCGTGCAGCGGGCGGTTCTTCTCTGGACGGCCGGGCTGGGCCGAAGCAATCGAGGTCGATGGCGACTTCCGTATCGTCGGCCGCCGGCGGATTTCGGTTAGGAGGGCGGTCACGCCGCTGGCGGTCGTTGCCAGCCGCTCGCACAACACCCCGGAGACCGAAGCCTTCATCAAGGATCTCGGCGCCGCCGAGATCGTCTCGGTCGGCTCATCGCTGAAATTCTGCCTGCTCGCCGCAGCCGAAGCCGACATCTATCCGCGCTTCGGCCGCACCATGGAATGGGACACGGCGGCCGGCGACGCCGTACTGCGCGCCGCCGGCGGCATGACGCGCACGCTGGACGGCGAGCCGCTCACCTATGGCAAGCGCAAACAGAGCGACGACGAGGATTTCGCCAACCCGCATTTTATTGCGAGCGGGAAGGCGGCGGACGCGGCGTAACTTACGCCGCCGCTACATGCGCCGAGTTCGAGCCAATGTAGTTGCGGATCGTCTCGATGATGCGGTCCTGGTCGGCTTCGCTGAGATAGGGATGCATCGGCAGGCACAGGATGCGCTTCGGCAGTTCCTCCGAAACCGCAAGCCCGGTCGGCGTGCGCGGATAGTCGCGATAGGCGACCTGCTCGTGCAGCGGCTTCACATAATAGATCACCGAAGGGATGCCCTTTTCGCCGAGATGCGCCCTCAACCCGTCGCGCTTCGGCGTCTCGATGGCGTATTGCGCCCAGGCCGAGCGGCCACCGCCCAGATTGCGTGACGCCTTGACGATGTCGCCGAGACCTTCGGCGTAGCGCTTGGCCACCACCTGGCGGGCGACCATCTCGTCTTCGAGGATGGCGAGTTTCTCGATCAGGATCGCCGCCTGGATCGTGTCGAGGCGTGAATTGATGCCGACGCGGACATTGTCATACTGCGTCTCGCCCTTACCGTGGAACGCAAACGAGCGCAGCTGGTCGGCCAGCGCGTCGTCATTGGTGAACATCGCGCCGCCATCGCCGTAGCAGCCCAGCGGCTTGGCCGGATAAAAGCTGGTCGAGCCGACATGGCCGAAGGCGCCGCACATTGTGCCGTCGGCCGAACCGCCGATCGACTGCGCGGCATCCTCGATCACCAGCAGCCCTTCGCGCTTGGCAATCGCCATGATCGCCTCGTAGGCGGCGGCAAGCCCGAACAGGTCGACGGGAATAATCGCCTTCGGCTTCAGCCGGCCTTCCTTCTTGATCATGGCGATCGCCGCCTCGAGGCTGGCGATGTCGATGTTGTAGGTCTCGGCGTCCACATCGACGAAAACCGGTTCGGCCTTGGCAAGCGCCACCACTTCCGCCGTCGCGGCAAAGGTGAAGCTCGGCACGAACACCGCGTCGCCGGGGCCGATACCGGCGGCAAACAGCGGCAACAGCAGCGCGTCGGTGCCGTTGGCGCAGGCCACGACATGCTTGGTGCCGATATAGGCTGCGAGCTTGTTTTCGAATTCGGTGACTTGCGGTCCGAGGATATAGCGGCCTTCCTCGACGACATTGTCGATCGCGGCCTTCAGCCGGTCGCGGATACGTTCGCGCTGCGCGCCAAGATCGATGAACTGCATGTCGGCCTCAAAAACGGTGTGGTGCGGGCTGCCCCGGGGACAATGACACGCACAGAAACAACAACTTAACCGGGCCGCTGGTACCAGAGTTGGGCCGGTCTAGAAAGCCGGACCGGCCGCGGGACGGGTTGTCTAGGTGTCGCAGCCTGTTACTTCAGGCTTTCCCTGCATTGCCGCAAGATGCCGGAAATCCGGGCTTCGCCGCCTATTAATCCGGCTAATTCAGTGCGTCTTTCCGGCTCGCGGAAACATAAAGTGATCGGCTGCTTGCAGCGGCTGGCGGCGGACTAAGCGTGGATCAGGCGATTTCGTGCCGCCAGGGCGGGTTGGCGCCGGCCCGCGACACGGTCACCGCCGCCGCTTTTGCGCCGAGCGCCAGCGCCTGACGGATGGCGTCCTCCGAAAGGCCGCCGATCCCGGCCTTGGTGAGCAGGCCTTGCTCGTGCAGCGAGGCCAGAATGCCGGCATTGAAAGTGTCGCCGGCGCCGACCGTGTCGACCACCTCCACCTTATGCGGCATCACCGTGACCTTGTGTTCCCTGCTGTAGCCGACGGCACCTTCGCTGCCGTGGGTAACGACGATCAGCTTCGGGCCGCGATCCAGCCAGTTGCGGATGACGTCCTCATGCGAGCCGGCCTCGCCGAACCAGTGCAGATCCTCATCCGATAGCTTCACGATGTCGGCCATCGCCATCATCGAGCGGATGCGCCGGAGGTGCTTGGCTTTGTCGGGGATGAAGTTCGGCCGGATGTTGGGGTCGAGCATCATGACGCGGCGTTCGTGCTCGCGTTTCATGAATTCTTCGTAGGCAGCACCCGCCGGGTCCGAAATCAGGCTGATGGCGCCAAACAGCATGGCTTCGATCTCGGCGCCCAGTTTCGGCAGATCCTCTGTCGTCAGCATGCGCCCGGCGGTGTTTTCGTCGTAGAAAGTGTAGGTCGCCTGGCCGTTGGTGAGCCGCACGAAGGCGAGCGTGGTCGGGCGAGGGGAGGTGTGCGCATAGGTGGAGCTGACCTTGCTTGCGCCGAGCGCCTCGCGGAACTGGCCGCCGAACAGATCCGACGACAGGCCGGAAAAGAAGCCGGCGGGCGCGCCGAGGCGGCCAAGCGCGATCGCCGTGTTGAACACCGCGCCGCCGACATAGGGCGCAAAGGCCGGCTCGCCCTGTGTCGTGGTGCGCGGCAGCATGTCGATCAGGGCTTCGCCGCAGCAGAGGATCATGATTTCTTGTTCTCCGGCGGATAGATCACGCCCTTGCGGATGATGATGTTGGCGTAGAGCCGGGGTTCGCTGGTCCCGACGATCGCATATGCCGACCGGACGCGTGCATAGAAGTCGGCGCCCGCCAGCGCAACCACCTTCCGGCCCGGCGCGCGCCTGGTGCAGATCGTTTCGATTTCATGGTGGACCGGATCGGCGACCGAGGGATCGCCTTTTACCGAGGCACGAAACAGCGCTTCCGGCACGAAGTCGTCCACCGGCAGCACGCTCAAAATGGCGTCAAGCACCGGTATGAGGTGAAGACCGTCGGCGCGGATCAGCCGGTTCGCCTGTTCTTCCGCCGGATAGTTGCCGTCGACAAGCGCGATCTCGTCGCCATGGCCCATGGCGCGCAATGTCGCCAGAAGCTCCGGACCGAGCAGCGACGGAATACCAATCAGCATTCAGGTGCTCCGGGAAATGGTGTTCGAACCGATGAGGAAGCGTTCGGACAACGGCAGGCTGGCGCCGCCCAGCGCCCGGGCATGGATGCCGACGGTGCCTTCGCGTACCACCGGAAGCTTCAGGCCTTCGCCGTCAATCGTGCCGATCGCCTGCCCGACGGCATCGACGAGCCGGCGGCGTACGGCGAGCGGCATCCAGCCATCGATCACCGCGGCCTCGAAGTCGATCACCGAGGACGCCGCGACAATGGCGTAGGCAAGCGCCTGCGAGGCGCTGGCGATCCAGTCGTCCAGATCGGCGCCGATCTCGCCCCATTCCTGCGGCGAGGTCCAGAGATAGGAGCCGTCAATGCCGCGTGCGTTAAGCGCCTTTTCCAGCATGGCGATCGAGGCGACGTCGATGAGCTGCGTCGGCTTGCCGTCTGGTCCCGGCACCGGCATCGAACCCAGCGCCCCGGCATTTCCGGTTGGCCCGCCGAACAGCCGGCCGTTGAGCACGATGCCGCCGCCGGCAAAGGCGCCGATATAGAAATAGACGAAGTCGCGCGCCCCGCCGGTCTGGCCGAACACCAGTTCGGCGCCGCAGGCGGAGGTGGCGTCATTCTGCAGATAGACCGGGAATTCGCACTGCGCCTGGATGTCGGCACGGATGTCGCGATGGCGCCATTCGTCCATGATGTCGCGCGGCGCGCCGGCGGTGTCGGCCCAGTTCCACAGTTCGAACGGCATGGCGATGCCGAGCCCGGCAATGCGCTTGTCCTGCGCCGGTGTCAGTTCGGCGCGCATCGTCTTCATGCCTTCGGTGACGAACTCAACCGTCTCGCGCGGCGCCGGATAGCGGTAGGAGTGCTGCAGCATGGAACGCACAGTTCCGAGGAAATCGATCAGCACCAGTTCGGCGCTGCGGCGGCCGATCTTGAGGCCGATGAAGAAGGCGCCTTCGGGGTTCAGCGCCATCGGGATGGAGGGCTGGCCGATCTTGCCGCGCAACGGCGCCTGGCGCAGCAGCAGGCTGTCTTCCTCCAGTTCGCGCATGATGACCGAGACGGTCTGCGCTGAAAGCCCGGTCATGCGCGCAATGTCTGATTTGGCCAAGCTGCCGTGCTGGCGAACCAACGACAGCACCAGCCGCTCATTGTGGTCGCGCATGCCGCTCTGGTTGGTGCCACGGTGGAGACGGCTGGCGGCCGCCTCGGGCGAACCGTGCCTCGCAATGCCGGTCTCCACCCTTGTTCCTTCCCTTGGTTTATTCTTACTGCTTTTGCGGCAGAATGAGTGAACCGCGCAAAGCTGTCAATAATAAATAAGAGTGATTTAATTATTGACAGGCGGCTCCCGCTGGTGTCATTTGAGGGCGCGTCCACACTGGGAGAACTTCAGTGGATGCGCTCGAGATGCCGGTTGGCGGCATCCGCATGGTTCCATGGGAGGAAGATCGTGACCAAAGCTTTATTGAAGTCCACCGTGTTCGCCGCGGCGGGCCTCGGCCTGATGGCGTTTGCTTCGACAGCATCGGCCGCCGGCGTCGGCGCCTGCCTGATCACCAAGACCGACACCAACCCCTTCTTCGTCAAGATGAAGGAGGGCGCGACCGCCAAGGCCAAGGAACTTGGCGTCGACCTCAAGACCTATGCCGGCAAGATCGACGGCGATAGCGAGAGCCAGGTGGCGGCGATCGAAAGCTGCATCGCCGACGGCGCCAAGGGCATCCTGATCACCGCGTCCGACACCAAGGGCATCGTGCCGACGGTGAAGAAGGCGCGTGACGCCGGCCTGCTGGTGATCGCGCTCGATACCCCGCTGGACCCGATCGATGCCGCCGACGCGACCTTCGCGACGGACAATCTGGAAGCCGGCAAGCTGATCGGCGCCTGGGCAGCCGCGACCCTCGGCGACAAGGCCAAGGACGCCAAGATCGGCTTCCTCGACCTGACCCCCTCACAGCCGACCGTGGATGTGCTGCGCGACCAGGGCTTCATGATGGGCTTCGGCATCGACGTGAAGGATCCCAACAAGATCGGCGATGAGGACGATGCCCGCATCGTCGGCCACGACGTCACCAACGGCAATGAAGAAGGCGGCCGCAAGGCGATGGAAAACCTTCTGCAGAAGGACAACTCCATCACCGTCATCCACACCATCAACGAGCCCGCCGCTGTCGGCGCCTACCAGGCGCTCAAGGCGGTCGGGCTCGAAAGCCAGGTGCTGATCGTCTCGGTCGATGGCGGCTGTCCCGGTGTGAAGTCGGTGACCGAAGGCGTCATTGGCGCCACCTCGCAGCAATACCCGCTGCAGATGGCGGCACTCGGCATCGAGGCGATCGCCGCCTTCGCCAAGGACGGCGCCAAGCCTAAGCCGACCGAAGGCAAGAACTTCTTCGACACCGGCGTCAACCTCGTCACCGACAAGCCGGCCAATGGCGTGAAGTCGATCGACACCAAGGAAGGCCTCGCCAAGTGCTGGGGCTGATGGCTGTCTGACAGCCAGCGACAAGCTGACGGCCGGGGGCTTGATCCCCGGCCGCTTCGGGTGGACGATGCGTCACGCGAATAATCCCGGCAGCAGACCGGACAGGCGCGAGCGGGTATCGGCATGGAGCTGAAGCCCAGGGGAGGAAACATGGCTCAAGCACAGGAATTCGAGAAGGTTCTCTCGAGCAGCGACACAAGCGTTGCCGCCTTTGACGAGCACAAATCGGCCGTCAAGCGCATCCAGCATTTCCTGCACTCCACGCCGGCGGCGGTGCCGCTGATTGTGCTGGTCCTGTCGATCGTAATTTTCGGCATCGCCATTGGCGGGCGTTTCTTCTCATCCTATACGCTGACGCTGATCCTGCAGCAGATCGCCATCGTCGGCATCCTCGGTGCCGCGCAGACACTGGTCATCCTGACCGCCGGCATCGACCTGTCGATCGGCGTGATCATGGTGATTTCGGCCGTGATCATGGGCAATTGCGCGGTCAGCTACGGCATGCCGGCCGTGCTCGCAGTGCCCATCGGGCTTGCCGCCGGCGCAGCCTGCGGCCTGCTCAACGGTTTGCTGGTCGCCTACATGAAGCTGCCGCCGTTCATCGTCACGCTCGGCACCTGGAACATCGTCATGGCGACGAACTTCATCTATTCGGCCAATGAGACGATCCGCGATACCGACGTCGACGCCCAGGCGCCGCTACTGCATCTCTTTGCCCTGAGTTTCAAGATCGGCACAGCGGTGCTGACACTGGGCGTCATCGCCACGGTCGTGCTCGTTTTGATCCTCTGGTACGTGCTCAATCACACCGCCTGGGGCCGCCATGTCTACGCCGTTGGCGATGATCAGGAGGCGGCGAAGCTGTCTGGCATCCAGACCAAGAAGGTGTTGATGACGGTCTACACCCTTGCCGGGTTGATCGCCGCTTTTGCTGCCTGGGTTTCCATTGGCCGCAACGGCTCGATCTCGCCGTCAGCCGCCGTCACCGACTACAACCTGCAGGCGATAACCGCGACGGTGATCGGCGGCATTTCACTGTTCGGCGGGCGCGGCTCAATTCTGGGCACGCTTTTCGGCGCGATGATCGTCGGCGTCGTCTCGATGGGCCTCAACATGCTGGGCGCCGATCCGCAATGGAAGGTGCTCCTCACCGGTGTGCTGATCATCGGCGCCGTGGCGATCGACCAATGGATCAGAAAGGTTTCGGCATGACCGTGGAACCCATCCTCACCGCGCGCGGCCTGATCAAGCGCTATGGCCGTGTCACCGCCCTCGACAATGCCGACTTCGACCTCTACCCCGGCGAAATCCTGGCCGTCATCGGAGACAATGGCGCCGGCAAATCATCGCTGATCAAGGCGATTTCCGGCGCCGCCGTGCCCGACGAAGGCGAGATCCGTCTTGAAGGCAAGGCTGTCGCTTTTAAATCGCCCATGGAGGCGCGCGAGGCGGGCATCGAGACGGTCTACCAAAACCTGGCTTTGTCGCCGGCCCTGTCGATCGCCGACAACATGTTCCTCGGCCGCGAGATCCGCAAACCCGGCTTCCTCGGCGACTGGCTTCGGATGCTGGACCGGCCGGCAATGGAAAAGCGCGCCCGCGACAAGCTGACCGAGCTTGGCCTGATGACCATCCAGAACATCAGCCAGGCGGTGGAAACGCTGTCGGGCGGCCAGCGTCAGGGCGTGGCGGTGGCGCGCGCCGCCGCTTTCGGCAGCCGCGTGGTGATCATGGACGAGCCGACCGCGGCACTCGGCGTCAAGGAGAGCCGCCGCGTGCTGGAACTGATCCTCGATGTCAAGAAAAGAGGCCTGCCGATCGTGCTGATCTCGCACAACATGCCGCATGTCTTCGAAGTGGCCGACCGTATCCATATCCATCGGCTGGGACGTCGCCTCTGCGTCATCGATCCCAAGCAATATACCATGTCCGACGCCGTCGCCTTCATGACGGGAGCGAAGGTTCCGCCGGAGGCTGCACTCGCTGCCTGATCCGCTCGACGGATAAATTGCCGCAGGGGAACTGGGGGCATGCTGGTCTAAATCGATTGAACGTATGTTGCGATGCACTAGGATAGGCTGGGACTGAGAGCGAAAGCCGGTATGATCGCAGCACGATCACGAGAGGCAGTATGACGCGAACAATGACAGCCAAAGCCCCCGATCTCGAAATACCCGATCCCAAGACGCTGGCCGACGAAGTCTTGCTGGCTCTCAAATACCGGGTCGGCAAAGGCACGTCCGTTGCTACGCAATATGATTGGCTGACCGCCTCGATCAAGGTCGTGCGCGACCGCATCGTCGATCACTGGATGCAGGCGACGCAGGAGGCCTACGCCCAGCAGGAAAAGCGCGTCTATTACCTGTCGCTCGAATTCCTCATCGGCCGGCTTATGCGCGATGCCTTCTCCAATCTCGGCCTGATGGACAATATGCGAGAAGCGCTCAAGTCGCTGGGCGTCGACCTGGACCTCATCGCCGGGCTCGAACCGGATGCGGCGCTCGGCAATGGCGGTCTTGGCCGGCTCGCCGCCTGCTTCATGGAAAGCATGGCGACCGTCGACATTCCGGCCCACGGCTACGGCATTCGCTACGCCAACGGCATGTTCCGCCAGGAGATCCATGACGGCTGGCAGGTCGAACTGCCCGAAACCTGGCTCGACCACGGCAACCCCTGGGAGTTCGAGCGGCGGGAGCGTGCCTTCGAGGTCGGCTTCGGCGGCTCGGTGGAATCGATCACCTCCAAGGATGGCCGGCTCGAGCGTCACGTCTGGAAGCCGACCGAGCATGTCCAGGCCGTCGCCTACGACACGCCGGTGGTCGGCTGGCGCGCCAACCGCGTCAACACGCTGCGGCTTTGGTCCGGCATGCCGGTCGATCCGATCCTGCTCGACAAGTTCAACGCCGGCGACCACATCGGCGCGCTGGCCGAAAGCAACAAGGCCGATGCCTTGTCGCGCGTGCTTTACCCCGCCGATTCCCACAAGGCCGGCCAGGAACTGCGGCTGCGGCAGGAATATTTCTTCTCCACCGCGTCGCTGCAGGACATCGTCCAGCGCCATCTCAGCCAGTATGGCGATCTGGCCTCGCTGCCCGACAAGGCGGCGATCCACCTCAATGACACCCATCCGGCGATCGCCGTGCCAGAGCTGATGCGCCTGCTGATGGACGTCCATGGCCTGGATTTCGACCAGGCCTGGGACATCACCAAGCGCACCTTCGGCTACACCAACCACACGCTGCTGCCCGAAGCGCTGGAAAGCTGGCCGGTGCCGCTGTTCGAACGGCTTTTGCCGCGCCACATGCAGATCGTCTACGCCATCAATGCGCAGGTGCTGCTTGAGGCGCGCGCCACCAACCAGTTCTCAAACGAGCAGATCAGCCGCATCTCGCTGATCCAGGAAAATGGCGACCGCCGCGTGCGCATGGGTAACCTGGCCTTTGTCGGCTCGCACTCGATCAATGGCGTGTCGGCGTTGCACACCGAGCTGATGAAGGAGACGGTGTTTGCCGATCTCCACAAGCTCTATCCCGACCGCATCAACAACAAGACCAACGGCATCACGCCACGGCGCTGGCTGATCCAGTGCAATCCAGGCCTCACCGCGCTCGCCCGCGCGGCGATCGGGGACCGTTTCCTCGACGACATCGACGCCATCAAGGGGCTCGAAGCCTTTGCCGGCGACGCCGCCTTCCGCGACAAGTTCGCCGCCGTCAAGCGCTCCAACAAGGTCAAGCTCGCCAATCTGGTCGCAGACCGGCTCGGCATCAAGCTCGACCCGTCGGCGCTGTTCGACATCCAGGTCAAGCGCATCCACGAATACAAGCGCCAGCTGCTCAACATCCTGGAAGCGATCGCGCTCTACGACCAGATCCGCTCGCATCCCGAGCAGGACTGGATGCCGCGCGTCAAATTCTTCGGCGGCAAAGCGGCGCCCAGCTACCACAATGCCAAGCTGATCATCAAACTGGCCAACGACGTCGCCAAGGTCATCAACAGCGACCCGTCGGTGCGCGGGCTGCTGAAAGTGGTGTTCGTGCCGAACTACAATGTCAGCCTGGCCGAGGTGATGATGCCGGCCGCCGACCTGTCCGAGCAGATTTCGACTGCCGGCATGGAGGCGTCGGGCACCGGCAACATGAAGTTCGCGCTGAACGGCGCCTTGACCATCGGCACGCTCGACGGCGCCAATGTCGAGATCAAGGAATGCGTCGGCGACGACAACATCTTCATCTTCGGCCTGAGCACGGCGGAAGTCGCCGAGCGGCGCAGCAATGGCTACAACCCGCGCGCCGTGATCGAGGGCTCCCCTGAATTGGCGCAGGCTGTTGCCGCAGTATCGTCGGGCGTGTTCTCGCCCGACCAGCCGGATCGCTACCGCGAGCTGGTCGACGGTCTCTACAACAGCGATTGGTTCATGGTGGCGGCGGATTTCGACGCCTATGCCGCCGCCCAGCGCGATGTCGACGCCGTCTGGCGCAACAGCCCCGATTGGTACGCGCGCGCTATCCGCAACGTTGCCCGCGTCGGCTGGTTCTCTTCCGATCGCACGATCCGCCAATATGCGAAAGAAATCTGGAACGTGCCCGCCTGATATGATTGCATGAGGCCACGAGCAACGGGTCTTGTGCACAAGAACTGGTTCCCAGGGAGGGACACCGCCTGATGAAGAAACCGCGCGCGACCGCGACGACGAGCGGGTCGGACGGGCTGGCGTCAGCCGGCGATGTCGCCGCAATTGTTGCAGGCACGCATGGCGATCCTTTTGCAATCCTGGGCGTGCATGATGCCGGCAAGAGCCTGGTTGCCCGCTGCTTCGTCCCCAATGCCGAGTTCGTCACCGCATACACGCTGGCCGGCAAGAACGCCGGCGAACTCACGCGGCGCGACGACGCCGGTTTCTTCGAAGGCAGACTGTCGATCAAGAAGCGCCAGCCGCTGCGGTATCACGCCAAAAATGCCGGCGGCGACTGGTGGCTGACCGATCCCTATTCCTTCGGCCCGGTACTCGGCCCGATGGATGATTATTACATCGCCCAAGGGTCGCATCTCAGGCTGTTCGACAAGCTCGGCGCCCATCTCCTCGACCATGAAGGCGCGTCGGGCGTCCATTTCGCGGTCTGGGCGCCCAATGCAAGGCGCGTCTCCGTGGTCGGCGACTTCAACGAATGGGACGGCCGCCGCCATACGATGCGCGACCGCCGCGACACCGGCATCTGGGAGCTGTTCATTCCCGATATCGGCGCCGGCCACCCCTATAAATACGAGATCATTGCCCCGGACGGCGTGCGCCTGCCGCTCAAGGCCGATCCGTTCGCCTTCAAGTCGGAATTGCGCCCGGCCACAGCCTCAGTGACGGCGGTGCCGCCGGCGCATGAATGGGGCGACGAGGCGCATCGCGCTTACTGGCGAAAGGCCGATCCCCGGCGCGAAGCCATATCGATCTACGAGGTCCATGCCGGTTCGTGGCAGCAGCACGATGATGGCAGCTTCCTGTCATGGGACGAACTCGCCAACCAGCTGATCCCCTATGCTGTCGAGACCGGCTTCACCCACATCGAGTTCCTGCCGATCTCCGAACATCCCTATGACCCGTCATGGGGTTATCAGACAACCGGACTTTATGCCCCCTCGGCGCGCTTCGGCGACCCCGACGGCTTCGCCCGTTTCGTCGACGGTGCGCACCGCGCCGGCGTCGGCGTCATCCTCGACTGGGTGCCGGCGCATTTCCCGGTCGACGCGCATGGCCTGGCCAATTTCGACGGCACAGCACTTTATGAGCATGCCGACCCGCGCAAGGGTTTTCATCCCGACTGGAACACCGCGATCTACAATTTCGGCCGCCGCGAGGTGGTGTCGTTCCTGGTCAACAATGCGCTGTTCTGGGCCGAGAAATACCATGTCGACGGTTTGCGCGTGGATGCAGTGGCCTCGATGCTCTACCTCGATTATTCGCGCAAGGCCGGCGAGTGGATCCCCAACGAGAAGGGCGGCCGCGAAAACCTCGAAGCGGTGTCCTTCCTGCAGAAGATGAACAAGGAGGTCTACGGCCACCATCCCGGCGTGATGACCATCGCCGAGGAATCGACCTCATGGCCGAAGGTCTCGGCGCCGGTGCATGAAGGCGGGCTGGGCTTCGGCTTCAAATGGAACATGGGCTTTATGCACGACACGCTGGAGTATTTCGCCAAGGAGCCGATCTTCCGCAAACATCACCACAACGACCTGACCTTCGGCCTGACCTACGCCTTCTCCGAGAATTTCGTGCTGCCGCTGTCCCATGACGAGGTCGTGCACGGCAAGGGCACGCTGCTCGGCAAGATGGCCGGCGACGACTGGCAGAAGTTCGCGACTTTGCGCGCCTTCTATGCCTTCATGTGGGGGTATCCCGGCAAGAAGCTGTTGTTCATGGGCCAGGAATTCGCCCAGCGCCGCGAGTGGAGCGAGGCGCGTGCGCTCGACTGGAACCTGCTCGACTTCCACCCGCATCGCGGCGTCTGGCAGACGGTGCGCGATCTGAACTATCTGTATCGCTCGCGCCCGGCGCTACATGCGCGCGACTGCGAGCCGGACGGCTTCTCCTGGCTGATCGTCGACGACAAGGAAAACTCGGTCTTCGCCTGGCTGCGCAACGCGCCCGGCGGCAACCCGATCGCCGTCATTTCCAACTTCACGCCAGTGCCGCGCGACAATTATCGCGTGCCATTGCCCAAGGTCGGCAAATGGCGCGAAATCATCAACACCGACGCTTCGGACTACGGTGGTTCGGGCAAGGGCAATGGCGGTGTGGTCGAAGCCAGGGCGGAAGGAGGAGGCATTTCGGCAACGATGCTTTTGCCGCCGCTGTCGACGATCATGCTTGAACTCGTTGCGGACTAGGTCCGTCAACTCGTTACGGATTAGGTCCGTCGACTCGTTGCGGACCGGGCGATGCTCCAGACTGGTAATTTGGGAGGGTAAAAATGGCAGACTTGAAGAGAACCCAGCCGCTGGCGCGCGATGCCATGGCCTATGTGCTGGCCGGCGGCCGCGGCAGCCGGCTCAAGGAATTGACCGACCGCCGCGCCAAGCCGGCTGTCTATTTCGGCGGCAAGACGCGCATCATCGATTTCGCGCTGTCCAATGCGCTGAATTCCGGCATTCGCCGCCTCGGTGTCGCCACCCAGTACAAGGCGCATTCGCTGATCCGCCACCTGCAGCGCGGCTGGAACTTCCTGCGCCCGGAGCGAAACGAAAGCTTCGACATCCTCCCGGCCTCCCAGCGTGTCTCGGAAACCCAGTGGTATGAAGGCACCGCCGACGCCGTCTACCAGAACATCGACATCATCGAGGCCTATGGGCCGGAATACATGGTCATCCTGGCCGGCGACCATATCTACAAGATGGACTACGAGTTGATGCTGCGCCAGCACGTCGATGCCAATGCCGACGTCACCGTCGGTTGCCTCGAAGTGCCGCGCATGGAAGCGACCGGCTTCGGTGTCATGCATGTCGACGGCAAGGACAACATCATCGCCTTCGTCGAAAAGCCCGCCGACCCGCCCGGCATTCCCGACAAGCCGGAATTCGCGCTGGCCTCCATGGGCATCTATGTCTTCAAGACCAAGTTCCTGATGGAACAGCTGCGCCGCGATGCGGCCGAGCCAGGCTCCAGCCGCGACTTCGGCAAGGACATCATCCCCTACATTGTCCAGCACGGTAAGGCGATCGCGCATCGCTTCGCCAAATCCTGCGTGCGCTCGACGGCCGAGAACGAGGCCTATTGGCGCGATGTCGGCACGGTCGACGCCTACTGGGAAGCCAATATCGACCTGACCGACATTACCCCCGAACTCGACCTCTACGACCGTGACTGGCCGATCTGGACCTATGCCGAATTGAAGCCGCCGGCAAAGTTCGTGCATGACGAGGATGGCCGGCGCGGTTCGGCCGTGTCCTCGCTGGTCTCAGGCGATTGCATCGTCTCGGGTGCTTCGCTGAAGCGCAGCCTGATCTTCACCGGCGCGCGCATCAACTCCTATTCGACGCTGGAAGAGGTCGTCATGCTGCCCGACGTTCATGTCGGCCGGAACGCAAAGTTGAAGCGCGTCGTCATCGACCACGGTGTAAGGATACCGGAAGGGCTGGTGGTTGGCGAAGACCCTGTTCTCGACGCCAAGCGTTTCCGGGTTTCGGAAAAGGGCATCTGCCTGGTCACGCAGGACATGATCGACAAGCTGAAGCTGTAAGACGGGATACCATAGACGCATGCAGGTTCTGTCGGTCACGCCCGAAATATTCCCGCTGGTCAAGACCGGCGGACTTGCCGATGTGACCGGCGCATTGCCGATCGCGCTGGCCGCCAAGGGCGTGACCATGCGCACGCTCATCCCTGGCTTTCCCCAGGTGATGGACGCCTTCAAGAAAAAGAAAGCCGTCTACCAATATCCGCTGCTGCAGGGCGGCAAGGCTTCGGTCCATGCCGTCAAGATCGCCGGGCTCGACCTGTTCGTGCTCGACGCGCCGCATCTCTACGACCGTCCGGGCGGCCCCTACGGCAATGCGGCGGGCGCCGATTGGCCCGACAATTGGCGGCGTTTTGCTGCGCTGAGCCAGGTCGGCGGCGATATCGCCGGCGGCGCCATCTCCGGCTACCAGCCCGACCTGGTGCACGCCCATGACTGGCAGTCGGCGATGACGCTGGCTTACATGCGCTACGGCAAGGCGGTCGGCGTACCGTCGCTGATCACGGTTCACAACCTTGCCTTCCAGGGTCAGTTCGGCGCCGGCATTTTTGGCGAGCTCGGCTTGCCGGCCGCGGCGATGGCGCTCGACGGCGTCGAATATTATGGCGGCGTCGGCTTCCTCAAGGCCGGCCTGCAGGCGGCCTGGGCGATCACAACGGTGAGCCCCACCTATGCCCAGGAAATCCGCTCGCCGGAATTCGGCATGGGCCTCGACGGCCTCATCAACATGCGCTCTTCCGACCTCTACGGCATCGTCAACGGCATCGACACCGACATCTGGAACCCGGAGACCGACAAGCATCTGGTGTCGGCCTACTCCGCCGCGACGCTGAAGGCTCGCCTTCCCAACCGGGCGGTTGTCGAGGACCGCTTCAGCCTCGAGCGCGACGACAGTCCGATCGTCTGCGTCGTCAGCCGGCTGACCTGGCAGAAGGGCATGGACATACTGGCGGCTGTGGTCGACGGCGTCGTCGCCACCGGCGCGCGGCTGGCGATCCTTGGCTCAGGCGACGCCGGCCTGGAAGGCGCGCTGCTGGCTGCCACCGCCCGCCATCGCGGCCGTGTCGGCGTCGTCGTCGGCTATGACGAGGGGCTTTCCCACACCATGCAGGGCGGCTGCGACGCCATCGTCATCCCGTCGCGCTTCGAGCCTTGCGGGCTGACCCAGCTTTACGGCCTGCGCTATGGCTGCGTGCCGGTCGTCGCCCGCACCGGCGGCCTTGCCGACACCATCATCGACGCCAATGAAGCAGCGATCTCGGCCGGTGTCGCCACCGGCTTCCAGTTCGCGCCCAACAATGGCGGCGCCATGCTGCACGCCATCCGCCGGCTGGTCGATGCGCATTCGAGCCCGGCCGTCTGGGAACAGATCCAGCGCCAGGGCATGAAGGCCGATGTCTCCTGGGACAAGAGCGCCGACAAATACGTTGAACTCTACCGCCTGCTGCTTTCGAAAAGGGTTGCCTGAAGCATGATCCGGACCGTCGCCACCAAACCCTATCTCGACCAGAAACCCGGCACGTCCGGCCTGCGCAAGAAGGTGCCTGTCTTTCAGCAGGAGCACTATGCCGAGAACTTCATCCAGTCGATCTTCGACGCGCTGGAGGGCTTTGAGGGCAAGACGCTGGTGATCGGCGGCGACGGCCGCTTCTACAACCGCGAGGTCATCCAGAAGGCCATCGCCATGGCGGCGGCCAACGGCTTCGGCAAGGTGATGGTCGGGCAGGGCGGCATATTGTCGACGCCGGCGGCGTCGCATGTCATCCGCAAATACAAGACCTTCGGCGGCATCATCCTGTCGGCCAGTCACAATCCGGGCGGCCCGCACGAGGATTTCGGCATCAAGTACAATGCCGGCAATGGCGGCCCGGCGCCGGAAAAGCTGACCGACGCGATCTTCGAGAAGACCAAGACGATTTCGAGCTTCAAGACGGTTGACATCGACCAGATCGACATTGACAAGATCGGCACGGTGACCGCCGGCGGCATGGCGGTCGAGATTATCGACCCGGTCACCGACTATGCCGAATTGATGGAGAGCCTGTTCGACTTCGACGCCATCCGCGCCAATTTCAAATACGGCTTCCGCATGCGCTTCGACGCCATGCATGCGGTCACCGGCCCGTATGCCAAGGAAATCCTCGAGCGCCGGCTCGGCGCGGAGAATGGCACCTGCCGCAACTACAAGCCGCTGCCGGATTTCGGCGGCCATCACCCGGATCCGAACCTGGTCCACGCCAAGCATCTCTATGACGAGATGATGGGACCGGATGCGCCCGATTTCGGCGCCGCTTCCGACGGCGACGGCGACCGCAATCTCATCATCGGCAAGGGCATTTTCGTCACCCCGTCGGATTCGGTGGCCATGCTTGCCGCCAATGCGCAATTGGCGCCGGGCTACAAGGACGGCCTCAAAGGCATCGCCCGCTCGATGCCGACCAGCGGCGCTGCCGACCGCGTCGCCGAACAGCTCGGCATCGGCATCTACGAAACGCCGACCGGTTGGAAGTTCTTCGGCAATCTGCTCGATGCCGGCATGGCAACGATCTGCGGCGAGGAAAGCGCCGGCACCGGCTCGAACCATGTCCGTGAAAAGGACGGGCTGTGGGCGGTGCTGTTGTGGCTGAACATCCTGGCCGTGCGCGGCGAAAGCTGCAAGGACGTCGTCACCGAACATTGGGCGACCTACGGCCGCAATTACTATTCACGTCATGACTATGAGGAGGTCGAAACCGAGCGCGCCAACGCCCTGGTCGACGAGTTGCGCGCCAAGCTCGCTTCGCTGCCCGGCACCAGCGTGCGCGGCCTGAAGATCGCCAATGCCGACGACTTCGCCTATCACGATCCCGTCGACGGTTCGGTGAGCAAGAACCAGGGCATCCGCATCCTGTTCGAAGGCGGCTCGCGTGTCGTGTTTCGTTTGTCCGGCACCGGCACGTCGGGTGCTACGCTGCGCGTCTACATCGAGCGCTACGAGCCGGACAGAGCGCGGCATGATCTCGACACGCAAGAGGCGCTCGCTGACCTGATCGCGGCTGCCGATGAGATCGCCGGGATCAAGAGCCACACCGGGCGCAACAAGCCGAGCGTGATTACTTGAGGGTGGTGACGTCTTTACCCTCCCCCTTGTGGGGAGGGTCGATCCGCGCAGCGGATCGGGTTGGGGGTGCTCGTAAAGCGCTTTCCCCGCGCCGACCCCCACCCCGCTCACTTCGTTCGCGACCCTCCCCACAAGGGGGAGAGTGGAGGATGCGCCGATGACCCAGCTCGGCGCAACCGTCACTCCCGAAGGCATCCGCTTCGCCGCCTGGTCGTCATCCGCGCGGCGCCTGTGGGTGTCGATCTTCGACGACACCGGCGCCCGTGAAATCGACCGGCTCGAACTTCAGCCGGAAAGCGAGGGCGTCCATGCGCTGTTCGTCGCCGGCCTTGCCGCGGGTACGCGCTACGGCTTTCGCGCCGACGGCGAATATGCGCCGGAGCGCGGGCTGTGGTTCGATCCCGACAAGCTGCTCACTGATCCCTACGCCGTCGAGATAGACCGGCCCTACCAGCATCATTGGCGGCTTGCCGCCCGGCGCAACGAAGGCGCCGACACCGCGCCACTGATGCCGAAGACCATCGCGCGGGCTCAACCGAAGCCGCTGCCGGCCAAGCCGCCTTTGTTCCAGCCAGGCGGCCTGATCTACGAACTGAACGTCCGCTCCTTCACCAGGCTGCATCCGGACGTGCCCGAAGCGCAGCGCGGCACCATTGCAGCCCTTGCCCATCCGGCTATCGTCGAACATCTCAAGAAGATCGGCGTCTCCGCCGTTGAGCTGATGCCCGTGACGGCATGGGTCGATGAGCGCCATTTGCCGCCGCTGGGCCTCAGCAATGCCTGGGGCTACAACCCAGTCACCTTCATGGCGCTCGACCCGCGCCTGGCGCCCGGCGGCCTCGCCGAGTTGCGCGATACTGTGGGGGTGCTGCGCAGGGTTGGCATTGGCACCATCCTCGATCTCGTCTTCAATCATACCGGCGAAAGTGACCGGCTCGGGCCGACGCTGTCGCTGCGCGGCCTCGACAATCAAGCCTACTACCGCAGCGAGCCGGACGGCAGGTTGGCCAACGATACCGGCACCGGCAATACCATCGCCTGCGACCATCCGGTCGTTCGTGACATGGTACTCGACACGCTGCGCCATTTCGTCCGCCAAGCCGGCGTCGACGGTTTCCGCTTCGACCTGGCGCCGGTCCTCGGTCGCGTCGATGGCGCATTCGATCCGGCAGCCCCGTTGCTCGAAACCATCGCAACCGATCCCATCCTTGCCGACAGGGTGCTGATCGCCGAGCCCTGGGACATCGGCCCGAATGGCTATCAGCTCGGCAATTTCCGGCCGCCTTACCTCGAATGGAACGACCGCTACCGCGACGACGTCAGGCGCTTCTGGCGCGGCGATGCCGGCGCGGTCGGTGCGCTGGCGACAAGGCTCGCCGGCTCCTCCGATGTGTTCGGCAGGGAGGGCCAATCCGCCAGCCGCACGGTCAACTTCATCGCCGCGCACGATGGCATGACGCTGGCCGATATCGTCGCCTATGAAGCCAAGCACAACCAGGCCAATGGCGAGAAGAACCGCGACGGCCACAATGAGAACCTGTCCTGGAACAACGGCGTCGAGGGCGAAACCTCGGACAAGGCGATTGCCGAGGCCCGTTCCCATGATCGCTTCGCGCTGCTCGCCACTCTGTTCGCCTCGCGCGGCACCATCATGCTGACGGCGGGCGATGAATTCGGCCGCACGCAAGGGGGCAACAACAACGCCTATGCGCAGGACAACGCCATCACCTGGCTCGACTGGGCCGGGCGCGACGTCGGGCTGGAAGCCCATGTGTCCGCGCTCGCAGCTCTGCGCGGCGCGGTGCCGGCGCTTTCCGATACGCGCTTCCTGACCGGAGAGCCGCCGGCCGGTTCTGAAACGCCCGACGTCGCCTGGCTGACCGAGACCGGCGCGCCGCTCGGCGAAGCCGACTGGAACGATGGCTCGCGCCATCGCCTCGTCATGCTGCTCGGCGATGGCGGGGAAGGCCGCCTGGCTGTGATCGTCAATGGCGATCGCCGCCAATGCGTCTTCACGCTGCCCGCGCGGCAAGGGTTTGAATGGCAGCCGGCTGTTGAAGCGCAAGCGGTCGACCTCGCGTGGCCGCTGCCCGGCCGCAGTGTCAGTTTCATGATCGAGCGCCGGACCGCAAAGGCCCGCGCCAGGAAGGGTCCGTGATGGCCGACGACAATGCCCAGCCGGGACCCGAACAGAGCGCCGACTGGTGGCGCGGCTGCGTCATCTACCAGATCTATCCTCGCTCCTTCCAGGACACCACCGGCGACGGCAGCGGCGACCTCTCAGGCATCACCTCACGGCTGGCGCACGTCGCCTCGCTCGGCGTCGACGCCGTCTGGCTGTCGCCCTTCTTCAAATCGCCAATGGCCGATATGGGCTACGACGTCTCCGACTATCAGGCGGTCGATCCGATGTTCGGCACGCTCGACGACTTTGACGCGCTGGTTGCCGAG
This sequence comes from Mesorhizobium sp. C395A, assembly GCF_030323205.1. Classification (NCBI taxonomy): domain Bacteria; kingdom Pseudomonadati; phylum Pseudomonadota; class Alphaproteobacteria; order Hyphomicrobiales; family Phyllobacteriaceae; genus Mesorhizobium; species Mesorhizobium sp. C395A. The sequence goes on from NZ_CP100473.1 coordinate 453,801, forward strand.
GCGCACAGGCTCGGCCTGAAGGTGATCATCGATCAGGTGTTGTCGCACTCCTCCGACAAGCACGAATGGTTTGTAGAGAGCCGTGCCAGCAAGGATAATCCCAAGGCTGACTGGTATGTCTGGGCCGACACCAGGCCGGACGGCAACGCGCCCAACAACTGGCTGTCGGTCTTCGGCGGCCCGGCCTGGGAGTGGGACGCGACCCGCCGGCAATACTACATGCACAATTTCCTCGCCTCGCAGCCGGACCTCAACTTCCACAATCCTGAGGTTCAAGACGCGTTGTTGCAGACGGTGCGGTTCTGGCTCGAGCGCGGCGTCGACGGCTTCCGCCTGGATACGGTCAACTACTATGTCCACGACCGCTGGCTGCGCAGCAATCCGCCGCTGGCGTCGAGCGTCGCCGGCACCAATGGCGAAACCAACACCTATCTCTTCCAGGAGCATCTGTTCGACAAGACGCAACCGGAAAACCTCGGTTTCCTCAGGCGCTTCCGCGCTTTGCTCGACGAATATGACGGCCGCGCCAGTGTCGGCGAGGTCGGCGACGAAGGCCGTTCGCTGCAGACGCTGGCCGCCTACACATCCGGCGGCGACAAGCTCAACATGTGCTACACCTTCGACCTGCTCGGTCAGCAATTCTCAGCCGCCCATGTGCGCGGCTGCGTCGAGGCCTTCGAGGCAGCTGTCGCCGACGGCTGGGTCTGCTGGGCGTTCTCCAACCACGATGTCGTGCGCCATGTCAGCCGCTGGACGCGGCCGGGCGGCGATCCAGATGCGGTGGCGACATTCGCTATCGCTTTGCTCTCCTGCCTGCGGGGCTCGATCTGTCTCTACCAAGGCGAAGAGCTTGGGCTGGAGGAGGCGGAACTGACCTTCGAGGATCTGCGCGATCCCGTCGGCATCCGTTTCTGGCCGGGGGTAAAGGGCAGGGACGGCTGCCGCACACCGATGGTCTGGGAAGCGGGCGCCGACAATGCCGGTTTTTCCTCGGGAAAACCCTGGCTGCCGGTGCCGGAAAGCCACCGCGCTCGGGCGGTCGATATCCAGAACGCCGACGACAAGTCCGTGCTCGCCGGCTACCGGACGATGCTCGCCTTGCGCAAGGCGCATCTGGCGCTGGTCAAGGGCCCGATCCGCTTTCTCGATACCGACGGCGATGTCCTTGCCTTCATCCGGCAGGGCGAGGACGAGATATTGCCCTGCGTCTTCAATTTCGCCGACAAGCCGGCCGACTGGCGGCTGCCGCCGGATCTCCAGCCTGTCGAGGCGATCGCTCTGGGTGGCGGTGCCGTCCTGCAGGAGGAGGGGCTGTTGCTGCCGGCCCTGGGCTGGTTTGTCGGCAAGGTTGGCTGATCTTTCAGGGACGCCGTCCGGCTTCAAAAAAGATCGAGTCCGCATGCAACCGTGCCGAGTGATCCGCGCAACGTCACCGGCGCCACGTTTTTCATTTTCGGGCTTCTTAGGTACTTTCGTTGAGCTTCGCCACGAACTGCATTCCTGGAATGTTTCCAGATGGTTGCGCTAATGACAACTGCTGAGGGCAAAATGCAAAATTGCAGGACAACCGCAAGCTGCACCCAATTGAACCTGATAGTATAGATTAGCTATGGCTGGTTTAGGGTGAGGATGCTCACTTAGCGTCAAGCAAGACTCGGTTGAAATAATATTTCCGTCTGTCTAGTCTCCTGCCACCAGCTGCCGGAACGGGAACCGGCGGCGCGCTCGAAGGGGCCAGAAATCGGTTCCGGGGCGTCAACACTCGTAAGGCGCAGCCGATGGGCAGCGCCACAGGGAGAGACTTCATGCTGAAAAATATGCTGAAGGCGACGCTTGTCGCCGCGACCATGACCTTTGCCGCAGGCACGTTCCTGACGCCGGCCCTTGCCGAGACCGTCTATAACAGAGGCAGCGCCGCCGAAGCGGAGACGGTCGATCCGCACAAGACCTCGACCGTCTACGAAGCCGATATCATACGCGACCTGTTCCAGGGACTGGTCATGCACGATCAGAAGACGAACCTCATCCCGGGCGCCGCCGAAAGCTGGACGGTATCTGATGACGGCACCGTCTACACCTTCAAGCTGCGCAAGGACGGCTTGTGGTCGGATGGCAGCCCGGTGACGGCGGACGACTTCGTCTATTCCTTCCGTAGGCTGGAGGATCCGGCGACCGCCGCCGAATACGCTTCCATGCTCTATCCCGTGAAGAACGCCGAGGAAGTCAACACCAAGAAAGGCAAGCCCGAGGACATGGGCGTCAAGGCGATCGACGCCAACACCCTGGAAGTGACGCTGAAGGCGCCGACGCCATACTTCCTGGAGATGCTGACCCACCAGGCTACCTACCCGGTCAACAAGGCCTCGATCGACAAGCTCGGCGCCGACTGGATCAAGGCGGGCAATCTCGTTTCGAACGGCGCCTATACATTGGCCGAGTGGATTCCCAACGACCACATGAAGCTGGTCAAGAATCCGAAATTCTGGGATGCCGCGACCGTCAAGATGGACGTCGTCAACTACATCCCGACCGAAGACCGCTCTTCGGCGATGAAGCGCTTCGAGGCCGGCGAACTCGACAGCTACGGCGACCTGCCGACCGAACAGCTCGCTGACCTCAAGACCAAGTTCGGCGATCAGGTCCGCGTCGGACCGTATCTCGGCACCTATTATTACGCGATCAAGACCGACAAGGCGCCCTGGGACAATGTCGAGCTGCGCAACGCCATCTCGATGGCTATCGACCGCGACTTCCTGGCCGAAAAGGTCTGGCAGAATTCCATGCTGCCTGGCTATTCGATGGTGCCTCCGGGCATCGCCGGCTACACGCCGGCAATGGCCAAATACGCCGACATGCCGCAGATCGACCGCGAGGACGCCGCCAAGAAGATCCTTGAGAAACTCGGCTATACGCCCGAGCATCCGCTGAAGATGGAGATCCGCTACAACACCTCGGAAAACCACAAGAACACCGCGGTTGCCATCCAGGAACAGTTGAAGCCGCTTGGCGTCGAGATCACGCTGCTCAACACCGATACCAAGACCCACTATTCCTTCCTCGAGCAGAAGGGCAACTACGACGTGGCGCGTGCCGCCTGGATCGCCGACTACAAGGATCCCGAGACCTTCCTCGGCATCACCCGCAAGGCCAGCGGCAACAACTATTCGAACTACGTCAGCCCGGCATATGAGGCGGCCATGGACAAGGCCGCGGCTGCCGGCGGCAAGCCGGAAGAGCGCATGAAGGACCTCACCGAGGCCGAGCGCATCCTTGTCGATGACGTCGGCAACATTCCGCTTCTCTACTACAGCTTCCACGATATCGTTTCCTCGAAGCTGCATGGCTTCGATGACAATGTGATGGACATCCATCCGTCCCGCTTCGTCTCCAAGGACTGATAATCATCCTTGACTGGACCGCCGCGCCCCATTTGGGCGCGGCGGACTGGTCGGTCATCGCACCGGTCCGAAAGTCGTGGTCGATTTTCGGCAAGCCCGGTGCGAAGATTTGGCGCCGGAGCGTGGCAATGCGTCCGTATGGACGTATGTCGCTCTGGCCGAAGCGGGGCGCCGATGCTGCGATACATCTTACGGCGGCTTTTGACCGCCATTCCGACGCTGTTCGTCATCGTGACCATGGCGTTCTTCCTGATACGCGTCGCACCGGGCGGCCCTTTCAATCAGGAGCGGGGCCTCAGTCCCGAGATCAGGGCCAATCTGGAAGCACAGTTCGGCCTCGACGATCCGCTCTGGCTGCAATATGCCCACTATCTCGGCAATCTCCTGCGCGGCAATTTCGGGCCGAGCTACAATTTGCCTGACTTCACCGTCACCGAACTGTTTGCCAAGGGGCTGCCGATATCGGTCCAGCTCGGCACCTCCGCGCTGATCCTGGCGCTGCTGCTTGGTTCGGTGCTCGGCACCATCGCCGCGCTCAACCAGAACAAGCTTGGCGACTATACGGTGATTGCGCTGGCGACCGCCGGCAGCACTATCCCCACCTTCGTCATCGCTCCTGTGATTCAGCTGGTGTTCGGATTGACCTGGAAGCTGTTGCCGATCGGCGGCTGGGGTGATGGCGCATTGATCAACAAGATCGGCCCGGTGCTGACGCTGGCCTTGCCGCAGATCGCCATCGTTGCCCGCCTGATGCGCGGGTCGATGATCGAGAGCTTGCGTTCGCATCATATCCGAACGGCGCGTGCGCTCGGCCTCTCCGACTGGTCGGTGGTGGTCAAGCACGCGCTGCGCGGCGCCATCCTGCCGATCGTTTCCTTCACCGGCCCGGCAGCCGCGGCGCTGCTCACCGGTTCGGTCATCGTCGAGACCATCTTCTCCATTCCCGGTGTCGGCCGCTATTTCGTCGATGCCGCGCTCAACCGCGACTACACGCTGGTGATGGGGACCGTGGTGGTGATCGCGCTCTTCACCATCGTCTTCAACCTGATCGTCGACGTCATGTACGCGGTCGTCGATCCGAGGGTACGCTATGACTGAGGGTGCGCTATGACTGACATCACAGCCGCCGCCGCTCCGCCGGCCGTCGTCGGCCGCTCGCTCTGGGGCGACGCATGGGCGCGCCTCAAAGCCAACCGCGCCGCCATGTTCAGCCTCTATTACCTGGCCTTCATTGGCGTCATCAGCATCTTCGGCCCCTGGTTCGTGCCGCATCAGTACACCACCATCTATGCCGACTATGTGCGCACGCCGCCAAGCTTTTCAGCCTATCCGAAGCCCGACATGATCGAGACGGCGCTCAAGGATGCCATCAAGCGCATGCGCGTCGACATCAAGGAGTGGAAACTGGACGGCAGTCGCGTCACCGTCACCGTCACCTCGACCAGACCGATCGACGACCGCAACATCCGCTATCTCGACCGCTCCGATGCCTTCGACGATACCAAGATAGAGAGCAAATCGGCCGACGGGCTCGAATTGACTATGACTGCGTCGGTCAAACAGCAGTACTTCCTGTTCGGCACCGACAACACCGGTCGCGATCTTCTCTCGCGAACGCTGATGGCAGGGCGCATCTCGCTGGCCATCGGCCTGCTTGCCGGCATTGTCGCCGTGGTCATCGGCGTCCTCTACGGGGCGGCGGCCGGCTTTTCCGGCGGCAAGATCGACGAGGTGATGATGCGCATCGTCGACGTGCTCTATTCCTTGCCCTTCATTTTCTTTGTCATCATGCTGGTGGTGTTCTTCGGCCGCAATTTCGTGCTGATGTTCCTGGCGGTCGGGGCGGTGCTGTGGCTCGACATGGCGCGCATCGTGCGCGGCCAGGCGCTGTCGATCCGGCGGCAGGAGTATGTCCAGGCGGCCGAAGCCATGGGCGTCGGCCAGCGCGGCATCCTGCTGCGCCATGTCATCCCCAATCTGCTCGGACCAGTGGTGATCTACATGACGCTGCTGGTGCCGCAGGTCATCATCCTGGAAAGTTTCCTGTCCTTCCTCGGCCTTGGCGTGCAGGAACCGATGACCAGCTGGGGCGTGCTCATCTCCGTCGGCGCCAAGAACATCGGCACCGCCAACTGGCTGCTTTTGTTCCCCGCCTTCTTCCTCGTGTCGACGCTGTTTGCACTGAACTTCGTCGGCGACGGCCTGCGCGACGCGCTCGATCCGAGAGACCGATGAAGATGGGACCGATAAAGATGGGGACCGATAAGATGGGGACCGTTGCGATGGAAACGCCCGAAACGATCCTCAGCGTCAAGGACCTTCGCGTCCGCTTCCGCACGCTCGACGGCGCGGTCGAAGCGGTCAAGGGCATCAACATCCACGTCAAGGCAGGTGAAACCGTTGCCGTGGTCGGCGAATCCGGATCCGGCAAGAGCCAGACCATGATGGCGGCGATGAGCCTGCTGGCGTCCAACGGCGAGGCGACGGGTCACGTCGATTATCGCGGCCGCAACCTTTTGACCATGAGCAAGCCCGACCTCAACAAGGTGCGCGGCGCCAAGATCAGCATGATCTTCCAGGAGCCGATGACCTCGCTCGATCCGCTCTATTCGATCGGCAACCAGCTTATCGAACCGATCCGCAAGCACCGCGGGCTGAACGCAGCCGAGGCACGGAACGAGGCGCTCAAGTTGCTCAGGCTGGTGCATATCCCCGATCCCGAGCGGCGGATGAAATCCTATCCGCACGAAATGTCGGGTGGCCAGCGCCAGCGCGTCATGATCGCCATGGCATTGGCCAACGACCCCGACATCCTGATCGCCGACGAGCCGACGACGGCGCTCGACGTCACCATCCAGGCGCAGATCCTGGTGCTGCTCGCCGAACTGCAGCGCAAGCTCGGCATGGCCATCGTCTTTATCACCCACGATCTCGGCATCGTCCGGCGCTTTGCCGACCGCGTCTATGTCATGCGCTATGGCGAGGTGGTCGAGGAAGGCGAGGCGGAAGCACTTTTCGCCAACCCGCAGCATGCCTATACCAAAATGCTGCTGGCCGCCGAACCGACCGGCACCAAGGCGGCGCCGCCGTCCAGCGCTCCTGTGCTGCTGGAGGGCCGCAATGTCGAAGTGACCTTCAAGATCGGCGGCGGCTTCCTTGCCGGCGAACCGCTGCTGCTACGCGCCGTCGATCACATTTCGATCCGGCTGAAGCGCAACCAGACCATCGGTATAGTCGGCGAATCCGGTTCGGGAAAATCGACGCTCGGCCGCGCACTTCTGCGCCTGTTGCCCAGCGACGGTGTCATCCGCTTCGGCGACCGCGACATCTCCACCGCCGACCGCCAGGCGATGCGGCCGCTGCGACGTGAGATGCAACTCGTCTTCCAGGATCCGTTCGGCTCGCTGTCGCCGCGCATGACCGTCGGCCAGATCATCACCGAAGGGCTTCTGGTGCATGAGCCGAACCTGTCAGGTAAGCAACGCGATCAGCGCGCCGTCGAGGCCTTGCTCGAGGTCGGCCTCGACCCCAACGCACGCAACCGCTACCCGCACGAATTCTCCGGCGGCCAGCGCCAGCGCATCGCCATCGCGCGTGCCGTGATCCTGAAGCCCAAACTGGTGGTGCTGGACGAGCCGACTTCGGCGCTCGACCGCTCGGTGCAGAAGCAGATCGTCGAATTGCTGCGCAAGCTGCAGGCCGACCACGAACTGTCCTACCTCTTCATCAGCCACGATCTCTCCGTGGTGCGCGCCATGGCCGACTACATCATCGTCATGAGGCAGGGCAAGATCGTCGAGGAAGGCCCGACGGAAGAGATCTTCAGCAACCCGCAGGCCGCCTACACCCAGACGCTGATGGCTGCGGCGATCGATGTGACCCGGTTCCGGTTGAGTGCTTGAGATAGTCGCGTGAGGTTAATCAACAGGGCAGGGCCGAATCGCTCAGCCCGCTGACCTGGGGCATCGGCTGGTCCTCGTGGCGACAATGGCCGCCTCGCGCTCTTTCAGCCGTTCGATCCTGGCCGTCTCGCGGTTGGCGACGGCGCTCTTGACGCGTGCCCCGCCGAGCAGCCAGTTCGGCACGCTGGTGTTGGCGACCTTGCCGCGGGTGATGGCGGTTTGCGAGATGTCGCGCGCGGTATCGCCTACGGCGGTGTTGAGCTCGGCGCATGTCATGCTGTCGTATTTCGCCGGGTTCACCGCGCTGCCCAACGATGAGCAGCCTGCCGCCAGGGACAAAGCGAGCAGCGCTGACAGCCGGCTTGAAATCAACAAATTCATCTTCCGCAAACCTCGTTCCGGCCGCTGTCTCGGCGGCATTCCTATTATCGAGGTAGCGCGGAAGGTTGTCGCGTCAAAACACCATGCTGACAGCGACGCCGACGCGGCCGGTTTGCATCAAGCTATCTTGTGGGTCGGGAGAACAAACACCTAAGTGTCTGTTTTTTCTGGTCGGAGTGGCAGGATTTGAACCTGCGACCCCCTCGTCCCGAACGAGGTGCGCTACCAGGCTGCGCTACACTCCGTGACCAGACCGCGGGCTTATAGCTGCCGCATACCGTTCCTGCAAGCGGCAATGGCAGCGCTTCTGTCGCATTTCGTTGGCTTTCGTCGGGCATTGCCGCAAAGCTTGGCTTTCCCTCCCGGGATAAACCCGGCTTAAAGCCTTGTGTGCTAAGTCGCAGCCTCGATAGATCGTGTTTTCGCCATCTGGAGCTTTGCTGCCTTGCCCCTGAAAATCGTAGGCGACGCCCGGCCCAACAGCTTCGAATTCGAAACCGAAGCGCTGATCAAGGCGTCCGGCTTTCGCGAATACGACGCGCGCTGGTGGTTTGGCCATGCCGGTTCGACGCAACCGCCGGACCTGAACCTGATCGGCGTCCAGGCGTTGGGCATGGGCCTGGGCACTTTGATCCGCCGTCTTGGCGCGGGTCCCGACATCGTCACCGGGCATGATTTCCGTTCCTATTCGCTTGCCATCAAGCTGGCGCTGGTTTCCGGCCTGATGGCTGCGGGCGCAAAGGTGAAAGACATTGGCCTGGCGCTGTCGCCCATGGCCTATTTCGCCCAATTCGCGCTCGACGTGCCATCCGTCGCCATGGTCACGGCGTCGCACAACGAGAATGGCTGGACCGGAGTCAAGATGGGTGCGGCGAGGCCGCTCACCTTCGGACCGGAGGAGATGAGCGCACTGAAACAGATCGTGCTGTCGAGCGACTTCGATCTTGCCGGCGGCGGCTCTTACGAATTCGTCGCCGGTTTTCGCGAGACCTATCTCGACGACCTGACCCAGGACAAGCACATCGCGCGCAAGCTCAGGGTTGTGGCCGCTTGCGGCAACGGCACTGCCGGCGCCTTCGCGCCACAGGCGCTGGAGCGCATCGGTTGCGAGGTGATCCCGCTCGATGTCGAGCTCGACCACAGTTTTCCGCGCTATAACCCGAACCCGGAAGACATGCAGATGCTGCATGCCATCAGGGACAAAGTGCTGGAAACAGGTGCCCATGTCGGCCTGGGTTTCGATGGCGACGGCGACCGTTGCGGCGTGGTCGACAATGAGGGCAACGAGATTTTCGCCGACAAGGTCGGCGTCATGCTCGCGCGGGACATATCAACCCAATATCCCGGCTCGACCTTCGTCGTCGATGTCAAATCGACCGGCCTGTTCAACACCGACAGCGTTTTGCGTGGCAACGGCGCGAAGACAGATTACTGGAAGACCGGCCATTCCTATATCAAGCGCCGGGTCGCCGAGCTTGGCGCCGTCGCCGGATTCGAGAAGTCGGGCCATTTCTTCTTCAACCCGCCGATCGGCCGCGGCTATGATGACGGTCTCATCACGGCAATAGCCATTTGTGAGATGCTCGACCGGAACCCCAGAAATTCGATGGCCGATCTCTATCGCGCGCTGCCGCTGACCTTCGGCACGCCGACCATGTCCCCGCATTGCGCCGACGATGTGAAATACGGCGTGGTCGATCGGGTGGTGTCGGACTTCCAGGCGATGCAGCGCGCCGGCAAGACTTTTGCCGGCCAGAAGATCGCCGAGCTGATCACCGTCAACGGCGTGCGCGTCGTGGCCGAGGATGGCACCTGGGGGCTGGTGCGGGCGTCGTCGAACAAGCCGGAGCTTGTCGTGGTTGTCGAAAGCCCGGTATCGTCCGAGCGCCGCCGGCAGATGTTCGACGCCGTCGACGCCGTGCTGCGCCGCAGCCCCGAAGTCGGCGCTTACAACCAGACGTTCTGATTGGACCTTTCATGAGCGAGCGCATCGTCAGTTTTGTCATGAGCGGCGGTGTCGGCTCGCGGCTGTGGCCGCTGTCACGCGAGGACAACCCGAAACAGTTCCACGATCTCTCCGGCGACGGCTCGATGCTGGCCAAGACCTTGCGCCGGCTGACGGCGCGGCCGGAAGGTGAGACGCCGATCTTCCTGATCGCCGCCGAGCGCCATGCCGAGCGTGTCCATGCCGATCTTGCCGGACTCGACCTCGCCGGCGGTGGCCCGCTGTTCGAGCCGACCGGGCGTAACACGGCTGCCGCCGTGGCGCTGGCCGCGCTGCGCACATTGTCGGAGTTCGGCGACAGCCTAGTGCTGGTGGTGCCGTCAGACCACGAAATCGCCACGCCCAAGCAGTTCTGGCAGAGCGTCGAGGCGGGCAGCCAGGCAGCGCTTGCCGGCCGTCTGGTGGTGTTCGGCATCAAGCCGGCGCAGCCCGAGACCGGCTATGGGTATATCGAAGTCGCAGCCGAAAGCGGCGGCGTCTTCGACGTGTCGCGCTTCGTCGAAAAGCCCGACCTCGCCACTGCGCAGAGCTATCTCAGTGCGGGCACCTTCTACTGGAACACCGGCATTTTCCTGTTTCGCGCCGGCGCCATGCGCGACGCCTTCGCCACCTTCCAACCCGACATCTGGCAGGCCACCGAAACCGCCTACAAGGCGGCAACGAGCGACCTGTCCGGCCTCTATATGCCGCTCGACCTCTACGCCGCCATCCCGTCGAACTCGATCGACTACGCCATCATGGAACGGGCCAAGGACATCGCCATGGTGCCGGCCGGCTTCCGCTGGAACGACCTCGGCTCCTGGCAGTCGCTGCTTGATGTCGGCCCTGCCGACGCCAAGGGCAATGTCGTCGTCGGCGATGTCGTCGCCATCGATTGCGAGAACTCCTACATCCGCAGCGACGGCCGGCTTTTGTCGGCGATCGGCATGAAGGATGTCGCCATCGTCTCGACCGCGGACGCCACCTTCGTTGCCCCGGTCAGTCACAGCCAGCACGTCAAGAAGATCGTCGAGCAGCTGGAAAAATCGGGCCGTCTGGAAACCAGGTTCACCCCGGCGCATGACCGCGTCATCGAAAGCGGCGCCTGGCGGCGGCGCGTGCATCACTGGCTGTTCGAGGAGACCTTGCCGCTGTGGTCGACTTCAGGCGTCGATGAGCGTCATGGCGGCTTCCACGAGGCGCTCGGCTTCGACGGCGAGGCGCTGTTGAAGCCCAAGCGCATGCGCACGACGGCGAGGCAAGTCTACGCCTTCGCCGTTGCCAAGGCCCGCGGCTGGGACGGTCCAGCCGATCGCCTGATCTCCCATGGCATCGCCTTCATGGCCGGCAAGGGCCGCACGGACCGGGGCGGCTGGGTGCGCACGCTCAATGTCGACGGCTCCGTCGCCGACCCAACCGAGGATGCCTACGACCATTCCTGCGTGCTGCTGGCGCTGGCGCATGCGCATATGTGCGGCGATCCGGATGCGCTGCGGCTGGGCCAGGAGACCTTCGTGTTCCTCGACGCGCATCTCGAGGACAGCCGCATGACCGGCTTTCTCGAGACATCCGATGGCGAGGGCGAGCGGCGCTCCAACCCGCATATGCATCTGCTCGAGGCCTTCCTCGCCTGGTATGAGGCGACCGGCGACCGCACCTATCTGCGCCGCGCCGCGCGCATCATCGACCTTTTCCGCAGTCATTTCTTCGATGCCGAGAGCTGGACGCTGGGCGAATATTTCGACGCCGGGTGGAAGCCGGCCGCCGGCGAGAAGGGCACATGGACCGAGCCCGGTCATCATTTCGAATGGGCCTCGCTGCTCACCGATTTCGTCGCCCGCAGCGGCCAGGGCGAGTTGAGCAATTTTGCCCGCAAGCTCTACGCCTCGGCCATCGCCAACGGCCTCAACCGCGCCACCGGCCTTGCCTACGGCGCGGTCTCCAGACAGGGCCTGCCGCTCGACCTTGTGTCGCGGAGCTGGCCACAGGCCGAAGCGATCAAGGCGGCGATTGCGCTGGATGGCTCGGGTGGTCCCGACCTCAAGCCGGAAATCGAGGCGCGCGTCGGCCGCCTGTTCCGCTGGCACATCGATCCGGCCCCGCTCGGCCTGTGGATTGACCGCATCGACGAACGCGGCCGCTCCTTGGCATCGGACGTGCCGGCCAGCATCTTCTATCATCTGGTCTGCGCGCTGACGCAGTATCTGGACGGCACGGCGCAGAAGGGGTGAGGCGTTGGAGCTGCCAATCTCCCCCCTTGCGGGGGAGATGCCTGGCAAGGCAGAGGGGGGTGCTGTCCCGCCGACGTCTCAGCTACTCGAAGATCAGACCAAAGGCTGGCGATCCGTCACACCCCCCTCTGGCCTGCCGGCCATCTCCCCCGCAAGGGGGAGATCAGCTGTCACTTCGCTTTCAACCCTCAATATGGGCTCGCCACGTCCCCGGTCTCGACATACACCGCCTTCAGCTGCGAATAGAGCGCCAGCGCCGCCAGCGAGTTCTCGCGCCCGATGCCGGATTGCTTCACCCCGCCAAACGGAATTTCCACCGGCGTCAGATTGTAGGCGTTGATCCAGCAGGTGCCGGCCTGCAGTTCGGCGATCACCCTATGAGCGCGCTGCAGGTCGCGGGTGAAGACGCCGGCGGCGAGGCCGAATTCGGTGTCGTTGGCGCGGTCGATCACCTCGTCCTCGCCGTCGAATTTCAGCACGCTCATCACCGGCCCGAAGATCTCCTCGCGCGCAATGCGCATCTTATCGGTGACACCGGTGAACACGGTTGGCTCGACAAAGAAGCCGCCATCGAACCCTTGCAGCGACGGCACGTTGCCACCGCAGGCGAGCGTTGCTCCATCCTGCCTGCCGGCCGCGATGTAGGAAACGACCTTCTCCTGCTGCGCCTTGTTGACCAGCGGCCCCATCTGCGTCTCAGGATCGAGCGGATCGCCGATGCGGATCTTTTTCGTCCGCTCGACCAGCCGGTCGACGAAGCGGTCATGGATGCCGCTTTGTACGAAAACACGCGTGCCGTTGGAGCAGATCTGCCCGGTCGAATAGAAATTGCCGAGCATGGCGCCGCCGACGGCGTTTTCGAGATCGGCATCGTCGAACACGATCAGCGGCGACTTGCCGCCGAGTTCCATCGTCGCATGCTTCATCTTCGAACCGGCGAGCGACAGCACCTTGCGGCCGGTCGGCACCGAGCCGGTCACCGAAACCTTGGCAACGACATCGTGGCCGACGAGGCCGGCGCCGACATCGCCATAGCCTTGCACGACGTTGAACAGCCCGTCGGGCAGGCCCGCCTCTGAGTAGATCTCGGCCAGCGCCAGCGCCGACAGCGGCGTGTTTTCCGAAGGCTTGAATACCATGGCGTTGCCCATGGCGAGCGCGGGGGCGGATTTCCAGCCGGCGATCTGGATCGGATAGTTCCAGGCGCCGATGCCGACGCACACACCGAGCGCCTCGCGGCGCGTATAGGCAAAAGGTCCACCAAGATCGATCGCATCGCCGTTGAAGGCGGCAACCGCGCCGCCGAAATATTCGAGGCAGTCGGCGGCCGATAGTGCATCCGCCACCAGCGTCTCCTGGATCGCTTTGCCGGTGTCGAGCGTCTCGATCCGCGCCAGATCGGCGTTGCGCGCGCGCAAAATGTCGGCGGCGCGGCGCAGGATGCGGCCACGCTCGACCGGCTTCATCCGCGCCCAGGCCGGTTGTGCGGCCCGCGCGGCTTCGATGGCGAGCTCCAGCACGTTCGGAGTCGCCGAATGCAAGGTGGCGATGACCTCACCGGTCGCCGGATAGATCACCGGCAGCGGCGCGCCGCCTTCGTCCTCGATGTAGCGGCCGTTGACATAGTGCGATGCCGTTGGCTGGGCGCGCATGCTGTTCTCCAGATGTATTCGCTATTGCGGAGCAGTCCGCCGGACAATGCCCTATCGATCCGCCACCTGCCAGCGCGGATTGATCCAGGGTTCCTGGTTGGACGGCGCCAGTGGCGTGCGGCCGAGAATGTGGTCGGAGGCCTTCTCGCCGGCCATGATCGACGGCGCGTTGAGGTTGCCGTTGGTCACCCGCGGGAAGATCGAGGAGTCGGCGACGCGCAGGCCGTCGACGCCGATGACCCGGCACTCCGGATCGACCACGCTCATGATGTCGTCGGCGCGGCCCATCTTGCACGTGCCGCACGGGTGGTAGGCACTCTCGGCATGATCGCGGATGAAGGCGTCGAGATCCTCGTCCGACTGGACGTGCGAACCCGGCGAGATTTCCTTGCCGCGAAAGCCGTCAAAAGCCTTCTGGCCGAAGATCTCGCGGGTCAGCCGGATGCAGTGGCGGAACTCGGTCCAGTCGTCTGGATGCGACATGTAGTTGAAGCGGATGACCGGCGTCGCTTTCGGGTCGGGCGAGCGCAGCGTCACCGAACCGCGCGACTTCGACCGCATCGGCCCGACATGCGCCTGGAAGCCATGCGCCTTCGCCGCCGCCTTGCCGTCATAGCGCACCGCCGCCGGGATGAAGTGGTACTGGATATCGGGGTAGTCGACACCGGCCTGCGAGCGTACGAAGGCCGCGGCCTCGAAATGGTTGGTGGCGCCGAGGCCGGTCTTGAAGAACAGCCACTGCGCCCCGATCAGCGTCTTGGAGAATGGGTTGAGAACCGAATTCAGCGTGATCGGCTGGGTCGATTCCTGCTGGATGTAGAGCTCCATATGATCCTGCAGATTGCGGCCGACACCGGGCCGGTCGGCCACGACTTGGATGCCGTTCTCCGTGAGATGCGCGGCCGGGCCGATACCGGATAGCATCAGGATCTTGGGCGAATTGATCGACGATGCGGCGACGATCACCTCACGTCGTGCCTTAACGACCTGAATCTGTTTGTGAGCTTCGATCTCGACTCCGACGGCACGCTGATTCTCGATGATCACCCGGCGGGCGAAGCCTCTGATCACGCTGACATTTTGCCGCTTGAGCGCCGGCTTCAGATAGGCTGACGCCGCCGACCAGCGGCGGCCGCCGCGAATGGTTTGCTCCATCGGTCCGAAGCCTTCCTGCTTCGAACCGTTATAGTCGTCGGTCAATTCAAAACCCGCCTGACGGCCGGCTTCGACAAAGGCGCCGTAGAGCGGATTCTTTCGCAGGCCGCGCTGGACGTGCAGCGGGCCGCCGTGGCCGCGCCAGCCGTCCTCGCCGCCGTCACTGTCCTCCATGCGCTTGAAATAGGGCAGCACGTCGGCGAAGCCCCAGCCGGCGGCCCCCTGTTCGGCCCAGTGGTCGAAGTCGCATGCGTGGCCCCTGACATAGACCATGCCGTTGATCGAGGACGAGCCGCCGATCACCTTGCCGCGTGGCGTCGCCAGCACGCGGCCGCCGAGATGCGGCTCCGGTTCGCTGGCAAAGCTCCAGTCGTAAAGGCTCATGTTGAGCGGGATCGACAGCGCCGACGGCATCTGGATCAGCGGCCCGATATCGGTGCCGCCGAACTCGATGACGATCACCGAATGCTTGCCGTCTTCCGACAGCCGGTAGGCCATGGCCGAGCCGGCCGAGCCGGAGCCGATGATGACGAAGTCTGCTTCAAGCATGGTTCACATGCGCCCATCGTTCATATGCGAAATAAAATCGGCGAGCGAGACATTGCCGCCGGTAGCTACAACCAGGACCGCTTTACCCGTCACATCCACCTTGCCGCCGAGCAGCGCCGCCAGAGAGGCGGCGCCCGATGGCTCGAGCACCAGCTTCATCCGTTCGAAGGCGATCTTCATTGCCCGCCGCACGGAGGCATCATCGACGGTGATGCCGCGCACGCCGGCGGTCTTGACCGCCGCAAACGGCGCGTCGCCCGGCCGCCGCGACATCAGCCCGTCGCAGATCGACTTCGGCGCGATCGGCATGGTCTCGATGGCGCCATGCGCTAGCGATGAACCCATGCCGTTGAAGCCTTCCGGTTCGACGCCGATGATCTCGGTTGCCGGCGACAGATAGTGGAAGGCGAGCGAGACGCCGCCGATCAGCCCACCACCGCCGACCGAGCAGAACAGAAGGTCGGCACTGGCGTCCTTTGCCTCGAGTTGTTCGAGCGCTTCGAGCCCGGCGCCGGCCTGGCCGGCGACGATCTCCGGATCGTCGAATGGATGCAGCAACGCCAGCCCTTCGGTCTCGGCAATCTCGCGGGCCTTGGCGGCTGCGACCTCTTCACGGGCGCGCTCGCCATGATCTGTCAGCACGACGCGCGCGCCATAGCCTGCGGTCGCATCGCGCTTGGCGGCCGGCGCGTCGATCGGCATGACGATGGTGACGGGAATGCCGAGCGCCTGGCCGGCAGCCGCCAACCCTTGCGCGAAATTGCCGGAGGAGTAGGCGACGACGCCTTTTCTGGCCTCATCCGGCGACAGCCGCCTCAACCGCCAATAGGCCCCGCGCACCTTGAACGATCCCGCCCATTGCAGCGATTCCGGCTTGATAAAGACGCGGGCCGCACCCGTCTCCTTGGCCAAGGCTGTCGATTCCAGCAAAGGCGTGATCTGCGTCGCCTTCGACGTCACGGCATAGGCCTGTCTGAGGTGCTCGAGGGAGGGGACAATTGTCATCATTCGCCTCGCGGAAAGCGTTTCTGTTCCTCGAGATTGTCGAGGTTCATGTGGTTGCGCATGTAGCGTTCCGACGCCTTCTGCAGTGGCTGGAATTCCCAGGGGTAATGCGTGCCGTTGCGCAGCGCGGGATAAACCACCCAGCGCCGCGCCTGGCTGACGCGCACCGCGGCATCGAATGCCGTCATGTCCCAGCGCGCTCGCACGGCTCCCGTGAAGGCCGCCACCAGATCGGCATGCGCCGGATCGGTGGCAAGATTGGTGCGTTCTTGCGGATCGGCTTCGAGATCGAACAGAAGCGGCGGGTCGATCTCGCAATGGATGAATTTGTAGCGGCCGTCGCGGATCGCCACCAACGGCGCGTTGGAGCCCTCGGCGGCATATTCCATCAGCACCGGCGCGGTGCGCGGCTCGCCATCAAGCAGCGGCAGCAGCGACTGCCCGTCGGTCCACGGTGCGATGGCGGAGATGTCGATGCCGGCGAGGTCGCACAGTGTCGGCGTCACGTCGAGGTTGGAGACCGGCGCCTCGACCAGCCCTGCAGGAATGCCTTTGCCGGCGATCATCAAAGGTACTCGCGCCGAGCCCTCGAAAAAATTCATCTTGAACCACAGGCCGCGCTCGCCAAGCATGTCGCCATGGTCGGAGCAGAACAGGATGATGGTGTCGTCCAGCATGCGCGTTCGCTCCAGCACTGACATCAACTCGCCGACCTTGTCGTCGAGATAGGAGATGTTGGCGTAGTAGCTGCGCCGCGAGCGGCGGATCTGCTCCGGCGTGATGTTGAAACTGTCGTAGTCGCTGGCCCGGTAAAGCCGTTGCGAATGCGGGTCCTGATGGGCATAGGGGATGAATCCCACCTCCGGCTCAAGCGCCGGACAGTCTTCATAGAGATCCCAATATTGCCGCCGTGCGACATAGGGGTCGTGCGGGTGGGTGAAGGAAACCGTCAGGCACCAGGGCCGGCTGGCCTCGTCCTCGGAGGTGCGGGCAAGATCGTAGAGTTTTTGCACCGCGTGGAAGGCGACCTCGTCGTCATACTCCATCTGGTTGGTGATCTCGGCGATGCCGGCGCCTGTCACCGAACCCAGATTGTGATACCACCAGTCGATGCGCTCGCCAGGCTTGCGGTAATCCGGCGTCCAGCCGAAATCGGCGGGATAGATGTCGGTGGTCAGCCGCTCCTCGAAACCGTGCAACTGGTCGGGCCCGACGAAATGCATCTTGCCCGACAGGCAGGTGTAGTAGCCGGCGCTGCGCAGATGATGCGCATAGGTCGGGATCGAGGAAGCGAACTCGGCGGCGTTGTCATAGACCTGGGTGCGCGACGGCAATTGCCCGCTCATGAAGGCGGTGCGGCCCGGCGCGCAAAGCGGCGAGGCCGTGTAGTTGTTCTGGAAGCGCGCGGCACGCGCGGCCAGCGCCTTGAGGTGCGGCGCATACAGGAAGTCCGCCGGCCCGTCCGCAAACAGCGTGCCGTTGAGCTGATCGACCATGACGATCAGGATGTTGGGTCGCCTTGATATCACTGAGGCTGTCACTGTGTCTGTCGCCCGCCGAGTTTGATTTCGAGATAATCTTCGACCAGCGCGATCGCGGTTTGAGCATCCGGCACGCCGTCCTTCAGCGCGCGCCTGATGTACAGCCCGTCGATCATCGCCGCGACCGCTTCTGCCGCGCGGTCGGCCTCGTTGCGCGGCAGTATGCCGGTCAGTCCGCTCATCAGGTTCGAGTGCAGCCGCCGCGCATAGACCCTTAGCAGCCTGCGCAGGGCCGATGATTTCTGTGCCTCGACATAAAAGGCGAGCCAAGCCGCGATGGTTTCCGGCCGGAACTGGATGTCGGAGAAGTTGACGGCGACCACCGCCGAGACGCGTTCGCGCGGCGAGCCGGCGGATTGCAGGGCGCGCCGCATGTCGATGGTCAGTTCGGCCAGTATGTGCCGCATCGTCGCCAGCAGCAGTTCGTCCTTGGCGCCGAAATAGTGGTGGGCAAGGGCCGACGACACGCCCGCCCGTCCGGCGATCTCCGACATGGTCACATCAAGCGAGCCGCGCTCGCCGATCGCCGAGATCGTCGCGTCGATGAGCGCCTTGCGGCGCAACGGTTCCATTCCGACTTTCGGCATTGGGGAGATCCAGATCAAAACCGAGATTATTTTTTATTGACGGATCAATCAATAAAAAACTCGCGCTCGGATCAACCGATCGTGTCGCTCTGGCCCATCCCTTGGACTGGAAAACGGTTCACTGTTGAACAATATTAGAGGCTGATGCCGCGCTATGACATGTTAGGCTTGCGGCGAACGGAGGTTGCCATGACCGCATGCATCGTCGGCTGGGCGCATTCGCGCTTCGGCAAGCTTGAAGCCGAGACGCTCGAGGGCCTGATCACAAAGGTCGCGGTCGACGCGCTCGACCATGCCGGCATTGGCCCGGACGAGGTCGACGAGATCGTGCTCGGCCATTTCAACGCCGGCTTCTCCCCTCAGGATTTTACCGCCAGCCTGGTGCTGCAGGCCGATGATCGGCTGCGCTTCAAGCCGGCGACCCGCGTCGAGAATGCCTGCGCCACCGGTTCGGCAGCGGTTCGCCAAGGCATCCGCGCCATCGACGCCAATGCCGCCCGCATCGTGCTGGTGGTCGGCGCCGAGCAGATGACGACGACGCCCGGACCCGAGATCGGCAAGAACCTGCTCAAGGCTTCCTATCTGCCGGAGGAGGGCGACACGCCGGCCGGCTTTGCCGGCGTCTTCGGCAAGATCGCACAGGCCTATTTCCAGCGTTATGGCGACCAGTCGGATGCGCTGGCGATGATCGCCGCCAAGAACCATAAGAACGGCGTCGACAATCCGTACGCGCAGATGCGCAAGGATTTCGGCTACGAATTCTGCCGCCAAGAAAGCGAGAAGAACCCCTTCGTCGCCGGTCCGCTGAAGCGCACCGACTGCTCCCTGGTTTCCGATGGCGCCGCCGCCCTTGTGCTGACCGACACCTCGACGGCGTTGAAGATGCGCCGCGCCGTCGCCTTCCGCGCCAACGAGCATGTCCAGGATTTCCTGCCGATGTCGAAGCGTGACATCCTGTCCTTCGAAGGCTGCGAGCAGGCCTGGAACCAGGCTTTGAAGAAGGCCGGCGTGACGCTCGACGACCTCTCCTTCGTCGAGACGCATGACTGCTTCACCATTGCCGAGCTGATCGAATATGAGGCGATGGGCCTAGCCAAGCCGGGCGAGGGCGGCAGGCTGGCGCTAGACGGCACGACTGCAAAAGACGGCAGGCTGCCGGTCAATCCTTCGGGCGGGCTGAAGGCCAAGGGCCATCCGATCGGCGCCACCGGTGTGTCGATGCATGTGCTGACCGCCATGCAGTTGACCGGCGAAGCAGGCGGCATCCAGGTGCCGGACGCAAAGCTTGGCGGCATCTTCAACATGGGTGGCGCTGCCGTCGCCAACTACGTTTCCATCCTCGACCGGATCAGGTAGAAGCGGCCCGCATTTTTCGGGGTGGTGATGACAAATCCGGTTCTGGTCGAAGTCTTGCGCGGCGCGATCGTCGAGAGCGCCCATCGCGGCGCTGTC
Organism: Mesorhizobium sp. C395A; assembly: GCF_030323205.1. Classification (NCBI taxonomy): domain Bacteria; kingdom Pseudomonadati; phylum Pseudomonadota; class Alphaproteobacteria; order Hyphomicrobiales; family Phyllobacteriaceae; genus Mesorhizobium; species Mesorhizobium sp. C395A. Next base: position 473,638 of record NZ_CP100473.1, read on the forward strand.
GCAATCTTTGACGGTGACGGCAAGCCTGTCCTGGAGATCGGCGATACGGCGCGGCCGGTGTTTCCGCGCTCGGCGGTCAAGGCGATCCAGGCACTGCCGCTGGTCGAAACGGGTGCCGCCGATGCCTATGGCTTCGGCGACCGCGAACTGGCGCTGGCCTGCGCTTCACATTCAGGCGAACCCGCGCATGTCGAACTGGCGCAGGCGATGCTGGCCAAGGCCGACCTCGACAAGTCGGCGCTGGAATGCGGCGCGCATTGGCCGTCGAGCCACGACGCGACGATCGCACTGGCCCGCACAGGCGTCTCGCCGAACGCACTGCACAACAATTGCTCGGGCAAGCATTCCGGATTTCTCTGCACCTGCGTGCACTCAGGGATTGCCCACCAAGGCTACGTCAAGGCAGGCCATGGTTTGCAGGAGATGGTGCGCGACGCCATGCAGGCGGTGACCGGCGCTGCCCACGATGCGGATCACCGGGCAACCGATGGCTGCTCGATCCCCACCTATGCCGTGCCGCTGAAAAGCTTTGCGCTGGGCTTTGCCCGTATGGCGACGGGCAGGAGCCTTGGCCCTGAGCGCGCCAAGGCGGCCAAACGCCTGCTGTCTGCCTGTATGGCCGAGCCTTTCCTGGTCGCCGGCACCGGCAAAGTGGATGTGGCGCTGATGCAGGCCGCGCCCGGCCGCATATTCGTCAAGACGGGCGCCGAGGGTGTCTATTGCGCCGCCGTTCCGGAGCTTGGCCTCGGCATCGCGCTAAAATGTGATGACGGCGCCGGCCGCGCCGCCGAGGTGATGATTGCCGCTGTGCTGGCAAAACTTCTCAGCGCCGACGGCGCACTGGAGGCTAACCTTCTGGAGCGGGCCAATCCGCCGATCGAAAGCCGCATCGGCGCCAAGGTCGGCTCGCTGCGGCCGACGACGGCGCTCAGCTGACCCTGTTTCGCTCAACCGTCAGATGCGCATAGCCGCTTACGCTTGACCGCGCGAGGTCGCCGGTCGCCGGTTCGGCCCAGCGCTGGCCGATGATGGCGCCGTTCTTGGCGCCGTCGATGACGTTGTCGGAAATGATGGCGTTTCCAGCGCCTTCTACCACAGTGACGGCGATGCCGGTTCCGGCCTGACGGATGATGTTTCCCGTCGCCACAACATTGCGCATATAAGCGCCCCAGCCGATCTGCATGCCGTAGAGCGGCGCGTTCTCGATGACATTGCCCGAGACGGTGGTGTCGGCCTCGACGCTGATACCGACGCCGAAGCCCGGCGCGTCGGCGGGGTAGGGGCCGGTGGTCGAGAGGTTGCGCACGATGTTGTTTGAGCAGACACCCATACGGCCGCCGTCGTTGAAATTGACGATCGAGATGCCGTTAGCGGCACCATCGACGATGTTGTTGCCGATGATGGCGCCTTCGAAGGAGAATTCGGAATAGAGCGCGGTTTCGCCCGACCGCGAGCAGGTGTTGCCGGTCATCTGCAGATTGCTGGAACTGTTGGCGCGGATCGCCGAGAAGGCGCAGTCCGAGACGATGTTGCCGGTGACCGAGACATTGCCGGCACGGAAGGCGTTGATGCCATTGCCGTTCTGCCCGGTGCCGCCGCCGCGCGCGCCGATCCGCTGCACGCGGTTGCCGCTGACGATCGTGCCGTCCTCGGCCTGCTGCCAGCGATGCACAAGAATGCCGCCATTGCCGCAGTCGGATACGGTGTTGTCGGATATCGCCAGGCCAGCGGCCTCGACGGAGTAGATGCCGGCGTCCGCAGCCCCCGAAATCTCGGACCGCTCGATGCGGCCCGACGCATGCTCCAGCGCCAGCCCATGCTTGCCGCTGCCGGTGATCGTGCAATTGTCGATGACGAGATGGGCGACGCGGCGCAGGTCGAGCAGGCCTTGCGCATCGTCGGCCAACCCGCCGTTGGCGCCGTCGAAGACCAATGCGGTGAACTCTATATGCTCGGCCTGTTCGGCCGTCAGCAAATGGCCATTGCCGCCATAGAGGATGCGCGAGGCGCCCGGCACGCCCGAAAGCCTGACGCGGGCGGGCAGGGTCAGGTTGGACACGACATAGGTGCCCGGCGGCAGGAACACCGGCGCATTGCGCTGGCTTGCCTCGGCTAGCATCGTGGCGAAGGCCCTGCTCTGGTCGTCCGGTGCGTCCGGCTCCACGCCAAGCTCGGCGGCATTGATCGAGCCAAGCGCTGCCGTCTTCGCCAAGGCGTTGTCCAGCGAAACGCCGAGCACCGCAAAGCCGACAGTCCCCTTGAGAAGCGTTCGTCTGTTCAACATCGGCACAGATCCCTGCGATGAAATGGTTCTTCGCAGGAATTGGGCCAGCCGCATAGGTCTCCGCTCGGCCATAGTCCGGCCAATGACCGGGTCCGGCAAGTGGCTTGTGCAGTCACGGAAGCGGGCCTAAGTTTATCCGATGAGCAGAGCTTTTACCCGCGAGGAAGACAGCGAAAACGCCATTGCCGGCATCGGCGAGCGGCCGATCAGCCAACACCGCAATCTGGTGACGGAGCGCGGCCTGGCGATGATCGAGGACAATCTGGCCGATCTGCGCGACATCTTGGCGAAAGCCGAGCGAAAAGCCGATCGCGAGCGCATTGCCGTTGTCTCGCGCGACCTGCGCTACTGGACAGCGCGCCGCGAAAGCGCCGAGCTTTCCGTGCCGGAACCGGGCAGCGACCAGGTGCGCTTCGGCATGGGTGTCACGCTGGAAGGCGATGACGGCAAGAAAGTGCACTGGAAGATAGTCGGCGAGGACGAGGCCGACCCCTCAAAGGGCAGCATCTCACACGTCTCGCCAATGGCCGTGGCGCTGTTCGGCAAGAAGGTCGGCGACGTCGCAAGCGTCAACGGCAAGGAATGGGAAATCCTCAAGCTGTCGGACGCCTGACGCCAGCTCACCCTATTTGCACAGCCAGCTTTCGCAACGCGGGCTCATACTTGTCCATGACATCGCGAGCGGCACGTATTTGCCGTTCGACGTCGTCACACGGCACCGGCCTTAGGATGATGCCGTCGTCGGTTTCGATGATCTGGAGTTCATCGCCCATTTGCAGGCCCAAGCTGTCGAGAGTTTCCCGCGGCAGGATTACAACGCCCGATCCGTCCTCAAGTCCGTGAATGATGGTGTTCATAGCTATACCATAGGTTGCGCCCGATATTGTAACGCAACTTTGATAAGCAGTGCAACTGTTTCAATCAGCTCGCCAGCAGCCGGTCCAGCAACCGATCCGCAGCCTCCGGGATAACCGTCCCTGGCGGAAAGATTTCCGCGGCACCCGCTTCCAGCACTGCGCCGTAATCCTGCGGCGGGATGACGCCGCCGACGACGATCAGCATGTCGGGGTGGCCGAGTTTCTTCAGCGCATCGCGCAATTCGGGGATCAGTGTCAGGTGCCCCGCCGCCAGCGACGAGGCGCCGATGATATGGACATCCTGCGCCACCGCCAGCCTGGCGATCTCGTCGGGTGTCTGGAACATCGCGCCGACCGTGACGTCGAAGCCGAGATCGGCGAAGGCCGTGGCGATCACCTTCTGGCCACGGTCGTGGCCGTCCTGTCCCATCTTTGCGACCAGGATGCGCGGCTTGCCGCCGGACTTCTTCTCGAAAGCTTCGAGCTTCTCCAGCAGCCGGTCGACCGCAAGGTTGTCGCCAAGCGCGCTGCGGTAGACGCCGGAGATCGTCTGCACCGAGGCGACATGGCGGCCAAAGACCTTTTCGAGCGCCAGCGAGATCTCGCCGACGGTGGCGTTGGCGCGCGCTGCGCGGATGGCAAATTCCAGCAGGTTTTCGTTACCCTGCGCAGCGCGGGTCAGCGCATTGAGCGCGCTCTCGACCGCGCCGACATTGCGCGTGCCCTTGAGATTCTGCAGCTTCGACAACTGCCGGGCCCTGACCTCGGCATTGTCGATCTTCAGCACGTCGACCTCGCTATCGTTCTCCGGGCGATGCGCATTGACGCCAACCAGTATCTGCTCGCCGGAATCGATACGCGCCTGCGTGCGCGCCGCCGCTTCCTCGATGCGCAGTTTTGGAATGCCCTGTTCGGTTGCCGCCGCCATGCCGCCAAGCGCCTCGACCTCTTCGATATGGGCGAGCGCACGCGCCGCCAGATCGTGCGTCAGCCGTTCGATATAGGCCGAGCCGCCCCACGGATCGATGATGCGGGTGGTGCCGGATTCCTTCTGCAGGATCAACTGCGTGTTGCGGGCGATGCGCGCCGAGTGGTCGGTCGGCAGCGCCATCGCCTCGTCGAACGAGTTGGTGTGCAGCGACTGGGTATGTCCCTGGGTCGCCGCCATCGCCTCGATCATGGTGCGGGTGATGTTGTTGTAGGGGTCCTGCGCCGTCAGCGACCAGCCGGAGGTCTGGCAATGGGTGCGCAGCGACAGCGAGCGTTCATCCTTCGGTGCAAAATTCTTCTGCATCAGGGTCGCCCACAACAGGCGCGCCGCGCGGAGCTTGGCGATCTCCATGAAGAAGTTCATGCCGACCGCCCAGAAGAAGGAAAGCCGCGGGGCGAAACGGTCGATATCGAGCCCGGCGGCGACGCCGGCGCGGGCATATTCGATGCCGTCGGCGATGGTGTAGGCGAGCTCCAGGTCCGCGGTCGCGCCGGCCTCCTGCATGTGATAGCCGGAGATCGAGATCGAATTGAACTTCGGCATGTGCTGGGAGGTATAGGAGAAGATGTCAGACACGATCCGCATCGAGGGCTTCGGCGGATAGATGTAGGTGTTGCGGACCATGAACTCCTTCAGAATGTCGTTCTGAATGGTGCCGGCGAGATCCTTCTGCGCAACTCCTTGTTCTTCGGCCGCAACGATATAGAGCGCCATGATCGGCAGCACCGCGCCGTTCATGGTCATCGACACCGTCATTTCGCCCAGCGGGATGCCGTCGAACAATTGCCGCATGTCGAGGATGGAATCGATGGCCACGCCCGCCATGCCGACATCGCCTGATACGCGCGGATGGTCGCTGTCATAGCCGCGATGGGTGGGCAGATCGAAAGCGACCGAAAGGCCCTTTTGGCCGGCGGCGAGATTGCGCCGGTAGAAGGCGTTGGATTCCTCGGCCGTCGAGAAGCCGGCATATTGCCGGATCGTCCACGGCTGCTGGACATACATAGTCGGATAGGGACCGCGCACGAAGGGCGGCATTCCCGGATAGGTGTCGAGATGCGGAAGCCCCTTGAGATCGCCCTGGCTGTAGAGTTGCTTGACGGCGATGCCTTCCGGCGTCAGCCGCTGGCCCTTGACCTCGACCGGCGCTCGCCGTGGCGCCGACCAGCCAATATGGCTGAAATCCGGGATCACTGTGCGGCTCCGATTGCCTGGTCGATGCGGACGGGAAACAGCGCCTCGCACACCGCCACGCCCTCTGTGAAAGGCGGCCGCCGCTCAGCCGCCAGCGTCTCGACCGGGGCATCGTTTTTCAGCGGGTAAAGCGTGGTGCCGATGATTGCCCGTTCACCCGACCGGTAGGCCTCGGCGCGGCGCTCGGATGCTGCCTTGACGCGCTTCTGGATATGCCCTTGCTGCAGGCTTGCCAGAACGCCGCCTTCCGCTTCGATCCGCTGGAACTCTTCCCACGCCGCTTCGCACAGGCCCAGGGTCAGCGCCTCGACTGCGCCCGACCCAAATGCTGGGTCGGCGACATGGTCGATATGGCTTTCATTGGCCATGATCAACTGCGCATTGCGGGCGATGCGGCGGGCAAAGCCGGCCGGCAGCCCGAGGGCGATGGTGTGTGGCAGGATGGAGATCGAGTCCGCGCCGCCTGCTGCCGCTGCAAAGCTAGCGATGGTGGTGCGCAGGATGTTGGTTTCGGGATCCGCCGCCGTCATCATGCGGAACGACGTCTCGGCATGGATGTTGGCTGTCGATGCCGGGATGGAACAGGTTTCCTGGATGCGCGCCCACAGCCTGCGCAAGGCCCGGACCTTGGCCATCGACAGGAACTGGTCCTGGTCGACGCTCAGCGCAAAGCCGATATGGGGAGCGGCATAGACAAGCGGCTGGCGCGCATCCTCGAACATCCTGAGGTATGACACGGCGGAAGCGAGCATGGTGCCGAGTTCCTGCGCTTCCGTGGCGCCGGCATTGTGGAACACCCGCCCGTCGGCCTCCAGCAGCACACCCGGCACGCCCAGCGAGAAGAAATGCGCCAGCGATTGCGGCATCGATGCCTGCAACGCCTCGATCGACATGCGCAGCCGGCCGGTTCCGGCAAAGATTGCCGCCGGGTCGATGCCGAAGGAGAGGTTCAGCTTTGCCGGGTCGGAGCGGCGCTTGCTCAGGAACGCCACCAGCCAGTCGGCGACGGCACGGCTCCAGGGATGAGCGTCGATGCGGATCTGCGTGCGGTTGAGCGGTACGCCATCCAGCACCGTTTCCAGCGCCTGCGCCGTCCTTGGCAGGCCATAGCCGAACGCATTCGGAGCACCCTCGAAGACAAGCGACAATCCCGTCGCGCCTTGTGCCACATCGTCCAGGGCCTGCGCCTTGGCGCGGCCGATATCGGGATCGTCAATGCGCTGGCTGACGATCCAGGGCAATTTGGGGTTGGCGCGCACAAGCGGCTCGGCGCCGGCGGCGCGCTCGTAGAGCGGTTCGATGCGAATCTGATCGTCGGTATGCGAGACCAGTTTTTCCTCGAAGGAGGCGCCGGCGAGCGCCTTTTCGGCCAAGGCCAGCCAACGCTGGCGCTCGACGTCAGCGGGTTCGATGCTCCTGGTCAAGGCTCCGGCGCCCATCCATGTTCCTCGTTTTTATGCGGCCGCACCAGCGTCAGCCGTCCAGTCTACGGTTCCCTGCCAGATATCGCAATGCAATGCGCTTGCGCGGTTGGGATTCGCTTCCCTGACATAGGGCAGCCTGCGTGGACGAACCATGGAACGATTGCCAAACAGCGGCAAAATCCGCAAGTTCCAAAAACCGATTTGGAGGATTGGTTCAATTTAGACGATTGGCCCAATCTGGGTGAATAGCCAACTGGATGGATAGCCCAATTGGAGAATAGCATTGTCGCTGCGCAATGGCCTGACTATACCCTGCGGCACGGCCACAGGCTTTTAACACATCAGTTTGCGGAGACATGGTCATATGGCTGACGACACCAGCATTTTCCTCGGCGCCAGCCGCAAGCCCGACGACAGCTATCAGCGCGCCGAACAGCTCTTGCTGCAATATGGCAACCGCCATGGCCTGATCACCGGCGCCACCGGCACCGGCAAGACAGTCAGCCTGCAGATCCTGGCCGAGGGGTTTTCCAATGCCGGCGTGCCTGTGTTCTGCGCCGATATCAAGGGCGACCTGTCCGGCATTGCCATGATGGGCAAGGCGCAGGATTTCCTGGTCAAGCGGGCCGAGCAGGTCAAGCTCGACCCTTACGACTTCCAGGAATTCCCGGTCATCTTCTGGGACCTGTTCGGCGAGCAGGGCCATCCGATCCGCGCCACCGTCTCGGAAATGGGGCCGCTGCTTCTGTCGCGGCTGATGAACCTCTCCGAAGCGCAGGAAGGCATCATGAACATCGCCTTCCGCATCGCCGATGAGGATGGCCTGCTGCTGCTCGACATGAAGGATCTGCAAGCACTGCTGGCCAACATCGCAGCGCGCGCCGATGAGATCAGCTCGCGCTACGGCAATGTCACCAAGCCGTCGGTCGGCGCAATCCAGCGCACGCTTCTGGTGCTGGAACAGCAGGGCGCGGCGCATTTCTTCGGCGAACCGGCCTTGCGCATCGCCGACATCATGCGCACCACCCGCGACGGCCGTGGCGCCATCAGCGTGCTTGCCGCCGACAGACTGATGATGAACCCCAGGCTCTACGCCACCTTCCTGCTCTGGCTGATGTCGGAACTGTTTGAGGAATTGCCCGAGGTCGGCGATCCCGAAAGGCCGAAGCTGGTATTCTTCTTCGACGAGGCGCATCTGCTTTTCGACGAAGCGCCGAAGGTGCTGATCGACCGCGTCGAGCAGGTGGTTCGCTTGATCCGCTCGAAAGGCGTCGGCGTCTATTTCGTCACGCAGAACCCCTTGGATATCCCTGAAAAGGTTCTCGCCCAGCTCGGTAATCGTGTCCAGCACGCGCTGCGCGCCTATACGCCGCGTGAGCAGCAGGCGGTCAAGACCGCCGCCGACACCTTCCGGCCCAATCCCGATTTCGACTGCGCCACCGCCATCACCCAGCTCGGCACCGGCGAGGCGCTGGTCTCGACGCTGGAGGTCAAGGGCGTGCCGTCCATGGTGCAGCGGACATTGATCCGGCCGCCATCGTCCAGGCTTGGCCCGATCACGGCGGACGAGCGCCGCAAGCTGATCGACCAGAGCCCGGTCGCGGGCCAGTACGACCAGACCATCGACCGCGAATCGGCCTTCGAGATGCTGCAGAAGAAAGCCAAGGATGCGCAGGACGAGCAGGCGCAGCAGGCCGACAGCGGGCGCTCGCGCTGGACCATTCCGGGCTTCGGCAATGACGATCCGCCGCCACAGCAATCAGGCGGTCGCCGGGCCCCTGCGCCAAGGCCGTCCAACCGCCAGACGGTGGCCGAAGCCGCGATCAAGGCGGTGGTGCGCTCCGTCGGCTCGTCGGTCGGCCGCGCGATCGTGCGCGGGATTCTGGGCAGCCTGTCCAGGGGGCGGTGAAAAGTGTCAGCCAGCCCGCCTCGGACATGATCAGCGGCCAAAATATCGCTATTGACGGCGGTTGGTAGGGATGGCCGGCCTCCTGGAACTGCGCGACGACAGCGCCCGTCTGGTCCTGGCGCCGCAAAAGGGCGCGGCGATCGCCCGCTTCGACGCACTGGTCTGCGGCGCAACGGTGCCGCTGCTCCGCCCCGACGATGGCACCGGCGCCTCCGGCTGCCAGCTTCTGGTTCCCTGGTCGAACCGCATCTCAGGCGGCGGTTTCGCCTTCGACGGCCGCTTCCATGCGATCGAGCCGAACGTGCCGGGGGAGGCCTTTCCAATCCATGGCGACGGCTTCCAGAGGGAGTGGCGGATTGCCAGCCACAGCGCCACCGAGGCAGAACTGGTCCTCGACGCCGGTGAAATCGGCCCCTACCGATATACGGCGCGGGTCGCCTATGCGCTGCATGACGGGGCCTTGGATGCCACGCTCACGGTGGAGAATCGCACCGGCATTCGCCTGCCTTACGGGCTCGGCTTTCATCCGTGGTTCCCGCGCAGCGCCGGAACGACGCTCGAGGCGAAGGCGGCGCGGGTCTGGCTGGAGGACAAGCATCATCTGCCGGTCGGCGTGGCGCCGGTGGCCGATTACCCCGCGTGGAATTTCTCGAACGCCTCCCTGTTGCCGCGGAGCTGGGTCAACAACGCCTTCGACGGCTGGGACCGCCGCGCCAGGATCACCCGGCCCGAGGACAGGATCGCTATCTCGCTCACCGCCTCGCCATTGCTCGACGTCTTCATCCTCTATTCGCCGTCGCAGGATGCCGATTTCTTCTGCTTCGAGCCGGTGTCGCATACCGTCGATGCGCATCACGGCAAAGGGCTGACCCCGCTTGAGCACGGCGCTACGCTGAGTGCAAACATGCGCCTCGATTGGCGTTCCGCTGCTTCGCTCTGATGCGTCATGTGCACACCCACTCGCGGATCTTGCATTTTTGTCCGTTCCGCTCGCACGCCTGCAGTGTCAGGTCTTCGGCATCCCGGCGTGTTTGCGCCGTCTCGGCGCCCCAACTGGTCAGCCGCCCTTCCGGCTTCTCGCCTACGGCGAGGGCGCCGCAATGCTTGTAGGGAAAGCCGGTATTGTCGTCATCGTCCCAATGGCGATGATTGCGGAATACGCTGACCACGGCGCAGCTGCCGCCGCCGGCGTTCTGGCAATGCTTCAGCGCGATGTCCATCGCCTCCTGCCGCTTGTCGGCGCCCCAAAAGAAGCCGTGCTTCTCGTCGGGGCTCGAATAGGCGATCGCCGCCCAGATGCCTCTCTCCTCCTGGGCCGGCGGCTCGGGCACGTCCGCCGCCGGGGCGAGGTCCGCCGCGCCCAGCCGTCCGGCGCAAAGCAACAGCATGCCGATCGCCGCAATGGCGGAATTCACCCTCATTGTACGCCTCCTTGTTTACCTGCTGCCGAGGCCACGGAAATGACGACGCAGCTGTTGCCGGTTGACAGCAGCATCGCGTTGCCCCCTCCATTGGCCAGTTCATAGACGCTGATTTGTCCAAGATTGTTGGCGAGCTTGCTGTCTTTCGGAAGCAGGGCCGGAACATCGGCGCAATTGGCCGCGAATGGCGCCACCCTGACCATCGTACCTTCGCAAACGGATGCGGTGGGTGCCGCGAACACCAGGCCTGCCGCCGGGCCGCTGTAGCCCTGTGTGGCGTAGTTCATGCCGACCAGGGCTTCCACGAGGTGTTTGTCGGGGGCCTCGTTGTTCCAGATCGACTGGACGCTGTACGTCGTGCCGGTTGTCAGCATCTGCCCAAGGGCTGGGAAAATGTTGGAACAAGACTGCAAGCCTGCCTCTTTGGCGTGTTGCAGAAATGGCGTCTCGGCCAGGGCCGGATTGGGCTGGTTGGTCTCCGCGACCGCCGGCTGCGGCAATAAATTGTGGAGCAGGTCGTAGCGCATGGCCGCGAAGCCGGCCGTGGCGACGACGGCAATGGCGAGCAACGAGAAGACAGCGGTCCTCGCGCGGTTTCGTTGCGGTCTGCTCCGGTCTTCGATGCCGACCCGGACAGCATCCTTTCCCTGGTTGCGGGACATTATCCGGTCATGGATCGATTGCTGGTTCATCGCGATTGCCTCGTCAATTGATCGCCGCAACGGCCGCGGCCAAGCCCTTGAGGGTCGCGGTTACGTTGATCGTCCTGCCATCCGTGGTCGGGAAGGAGATGACGGATGCCGCGGCCTTCGAAATCTGTTCGCGCATGATCGGACCAACCGGCAGCATGCCGACGCAGACGGCCTGATTGCATCCGTCGAGTTGAATTTTTATCGGCTCCTTGCGCCCCTCGAATGTCAGCGAGACAGGAGCGTCGCTCTTGGCGATCGGCGGGGCGCGCAAGATCATGTAGGGGTTGCCTTCCTTGGTGGCGGCAAGCGACCAGCTGAACGCAACCTGTCCTGCCTGGTCCTCGATGATCTGGGTGACATTGCAGACCTTTTGGCGCGCCTTCAGGTTCTCGTCGCAGATCAGCGTCCAGTTCTCGAACGGACGGGTGGTCCGTTGATACTCGCCAAGCTTCGCATCCGCAGGGATCGCTACGTCGGAAGGTTTTACCCTGTAGCCGGAAGGGATCGCTTCCTGCCCGGCCGCTAACGGGCCGGACAGGAGCATTGACGTCATGGATATCGCGACAGCAAGGACTGCCTGCCTGATCATGGCCGGGCTCTAGTTCAGCGTAAGGCTGACGCCCGCGCCGACGCCCCAGTGCCCGCCTGCCGTCGTGCCGGACAGGTTCGCTCGAACACGTCCCTCCTCGCTGGTGTAGCCGGCGCCGAAGGCCAGGGCGCCTTCACCGCGCCAATAGCCTCCGCCGGCGGCCACGCTCAGCTTGCCGGGACGATCGTCGTAGCGCAGCGAGCCGGCCGCCAGGCCGATTGCCGCAGCCTGGCGCGCCTCGCCCCTGACCTCTCCCATGTCCATGTTGAGCTGGCTGAGTTTGGAGTCCGCATACGCATTGGCTTGCTGCAGCGTGGTGGCCGCCACCTGGTTGGTGTAGTTCTTCGAATTGTCCAGGTTGAGTGCTAACCCGCTGTTGAACTGCTGAACATTGACCGCATCGGTGTTGGCAACGCCCGGCCCGACATTGTGGATGACCACCGGCGTGTTCGGGTCGCCGCCGGCAAGGGTAATCGAGTTGGACTTGTTGCCGTTCCCGTCCTTGTCGTACTGGACGGCGAACTGATTCAGGTCGCCGACGCTACCCTGCATGGCTTCGACCGCCTGGTTGGTGGCGAAGAGCTGGCTGCCGTTGATGGCGTCGGTGGAGGTGCCGCTGATCCGGCCCGCCGCGACATTGGTGACGGTGCGCTCGTTGCCGACGGTGCCGACGCTGACCGTGCTCGTCGGAGCTGTTCCGGCGAAGGTATAGGCAACGCCGTTGATCGTGGTGCCGGTGGTGGCGACCGCCGCCGCCGTCGTCGAGCCCGCGCCGAGCGCGACGCTGCCCGGCTCGTTGGCCTTTGCGCCGGCGCCGAGCGCCACCGCCTGCGCTCCGTTGGTGGTCGCGTTGGTGCCGAGGGCGATGCTGTCGGCCTGGTTGACCGTCGAATTCTGGCCGATCGCGATGCCTCCCGGCGCCGTCTGCTGCACGATGGCGCCATTGCCGATGCCGATGCCGTTGTCGCCATTGACGGTGGTGCGCGGACCGACCGCAACCGAATCGACGCCGACCGCAAGCGAATCCGCGGCCGTCGAATTGGCGTGGAAGTACAGGCTCCCCGTCACCGCGAACGAGCTCAGCGCGCCCTTCAACTGGCGAAGCGTGACCGCGTCCTGGTCCTGCGTGCCGTCGGCCACGTTGATGATCTGGCGATAGGAGGTGGAGGTGCCGACCGAGACGGCGCCGAGCAGGCTCATGTCCGCGGTGTTGTAGGGAATGAGGCCGGTGCCGGAGAGGATCGATCCTGATACGGGTGCGACCGCCCGATCCGAAACCGAGCCGGCGCCGAGCGCCACGCCGCCGATGACGCTGGCCTGGGTGTCGCGGCCGAGCGCCAGCGCATTGTCGGCGCTCGCGGTCGCCTGGTAGCCCAGGGCGGAAGAGCCGATCCCTTGCGCGAAGGAGTCCGCGACGGCAAGCGTCCTGTCGTTGGTGCGCACATAGCGGATGCCGTCGCCATTGGCGTCGGTGTAGGCCAGCGAGGTGTCGCCGGTAATATTGCTGATCGAATTGCCGAGATTGGTGATGTCAGCAGTATTGGCGGCGATATCGGTGGTGTTCTGCGTCACCTGCTGGTTGGTCGCAAACAGCTGCGAGCCGTTGACCGCATCGGTCGAGGAGTTGCTCAACTGCCCGGCCGCGACGTTCTGGATCTGGCGTTCCGCGCCCACCGAGCCGACCGAAAACGCTCCCGCCGGCGTGGTTCCGGCGAAGGTGTAGGCAACGCCGCCGATCGTGGTGCCGCCGACCGCCGTCGTCACGGTCGACACCGCATTCGCGCCGATCGCCACGTCGCCGGCATTGTTGGCGACCGCGTTCGGGCCGATGGCAACGGAATCCGTCCCCAGCGCCTGCGAATCCGCCAGCGTCGAATTGGCGTGGAAATACTTGATGCCGCCGCCCGTGCTGATGCTGTTGATCGTGTTGCCGAGATTGGTGATGTCGGCGGTGTTGGCGGCGATGTCGGTCGTATTCTGCGTCACCTGCTGGTTGGTGGCGAAGAGCTGCGAGCCGTTGATCGCGTCGGTCGACGAATTGCTGAGCCGGCCCGCCGCGACATTGGTGATGGTGCGTTCCGCGCCGACCGCGCCGACGCTGACGGTGCTTGCCGGCGTCGTGCCGGCGAAGTTGTAGGCGACGCCGCCGATCGTCGTGCCGGCGGTGCCGACCGCCGCGGCGGTTACCGAGCCCGAGCCGAGCGCCACGTCGCCGGCGTTGCTGGCGTTGGCGAGGGCGCCCAGCGCGATTGCATTCTGGGCGCCGGCATTCGCTCCTACGCCGAGAGCGGTCGCTTGAAAGGCGGTTGCAAACGCGTTCTGGCCGATCGCGGTGCTGGACGTGGCGGTGGCATTGGCGTTGGCGCCGACGGCGGTGCTGTATTGGCCCGAGGCCTTGGAGATGTATCCCATCGCCGTTGCGTCAAGCGCCGATGCGACGGCGCCGCTGCCGAAGGCCGAGGCGTTGGCGTCGGAGGCGCTCGAATTGGTGCCGGCCGCGATGGCGTTTGTCCCCGTCGCGGTCGCGACTGGTCCGATAGCAACGGAGTCCGTGCCCGTTGCGGACGAGTCCGCCGCCGTCGAACTGGCGTGGAAATACTTGATGCCGCCACCGGTGCTGATGCTGTTGATCGTGTTGCCGAGATTGGTGATGTCGGCGGTGTTGGCGGCGATCGCCGTCGTGTTCTGCGTTACCTGCTGGTTGGTCGCAAACAGCTGCGAGCCATTGATGGCGTCGGTCGACGAATTGCTGAGCCGGCCCGCCGCGACATTGGTGATTGTCCGCTCCGCGCCGAGCGCGCCGACGCTGACAGTGCTCGTCGGCGTCGTGCCGGCGAAGCTGTAGGCCGTGCCGCCGATCGTCGCGCCGCTGGTGCCGACCGCCGTCGCGGTCACCGAGCCCGAACCGAGCGCTACGTCGCCGGAGCTTGCCGTCGCCGTCGCGCCGTTGCCCAGCGCGACATTGCCGGCAAGGCCGGCTGCACCCGCCGTCGAGCCATTGCCCAGCGCCACGGAGCCTTGCCCGACGGCCTTGTTGTTGTTGCCGATGGCAACCGCGCCTGCGGCTTGGTTTGCGGCGGTGGCGGTTGCCGTGCCGTCGCTGTTGGCAATGTTGTTGGCGCCGCCGGTGAAGGCGCCGGTGCCGCTGGCATAGCTGGGATCGCCGATGGAGACCGCGCCGTTGCCAAAGGCTGTGTTGCCGGCGCCGATGGCGACAGCCTTGCCGCCCGTCGCCGTTGCATTCGTGCCCACTGCAACAGCGTCGGCGGAATTGGCGACCGCCGCATTACCGATCGCCACGGCGTTGGTGGCGCTGGCCTTGGAGCCAATGCCGAGCGCGGTGCTGGCAATCCCGCTGGCGGCGGCGCTGACACCGGCGGCAAGAGAATTGTCTCCCGTCGCATTCGCGCCGGAACCGAACGAGGAGGCGTTTGCGCCGCTGGCAACGGCGGTGTTGCCAATAGCAGTGCTGGCGGAGCCACTCGCAACCGAGGTAGCGCCCATCGCGGTGGCGAAAGCGCCCGAAGACAGCGAATTGGTGCCGATGGCAATGCTGTTGGGCAGGGCAGTGTTGGCCTGAACGCCTGCCTGCGCGCCGACGCCGAATGCGATGGATTGGTTGCCCCATGCACTGGCGGTGTTGCCCATCGCCGTTGCGCCCGTTCCGGTCGCTTTGGTCAGGACGCCGATGGAGACCGTGTTCTGTTGAGATGCCAGCACATCCGTACCAAGGGCGATGGCGCCCTGCGACAGCGCGCCTGTTCCCACGACGGTGCGCCCGCCAATGTTGATGGAGTTGATGCTGGTCGCGGTCGCCTGGAAACCGATGGCGACGGCATTCTGGTTGCTTGCGACGGCGCTGTTACCTTGGGCAATCGAATCCACGCCGGATGCCGTTGCCCCGAACCCGAGCGCGGTGGCGCGCAATCCGGTCGCCCGGGTAACAGGGCCGATCGCGGTCGAGTTGACTCCGTCGGCACGCGCATTATTGCCAAAAGCGGCCGCGCTTGTGGTTGCAACCGAATTGACGCCAATAGCGCTTGCTGCGTCCCCGTTGGCCTTGGCGTTCCCGCCCACGGCGAGGGCATTGACGCCGGTTGCGCCTGCGAAGACACCTATGCCTATGGAATTGAGGCCATTGACACCCATCGCATAGCCGATGGCGATCGTGCCGTCGCCCGTTGCACTGTTGGAACTGCCCAACGCCACGCTGTTATTGCCATTCGTCGCGGCGCCGTTACCGATGGCGACGGCGTTGCCGCCGGTCGCCGAACCGCCGCCAGCCTGATATTGTGCCTGGGCCGGTGTGGCGAGGCCGAGCGCGGCGATCGCGGCCAGGCCGCCGAGCACGCTGGCCGGGCTCACGCCACAGGCCAGAGCCGAACGCACGCTGGTGCCGCTTCCCAATGTTCCCAGACCCATATTCTTGCGACCGAATCCAAGAACCCGGTGAGCCATGCGCAGCACCGCCATCAGGCGGCGCCGCACCGAGCGGCTGTCGGCCGCGCCCGCGATCCAGTTTCCGACAAAGCTTGAAGAAAGTTCGATCCTTCTCCGCCCCTCGACGCGTTTGGTCATGCTAGTTTTTCCTCGCAATTGCCGAGGCGCTCTGATGTGCCGCACCATTCGCCTCGGTGGCCAAAAAATCTTCGAAATTGCGCGTCTTCTCCCGCAACGAGAGACCGACCTTCGCGCCTTGTTTTTCAATCAGCTGATAGGCGCTCGCGACCCATGGCTGCGTCGGTTCTGGAACCGTATGCAGTGCAGCCTCCGTCCGTTCCGGCGGCAGGCTTACCGCCACCAGCGCGCGGCAGAGATCGAAATGAAATCCCGGATCGCCTTCACCACAAGCCGGAGAGGTCAGTCCAAGCACGAAACAGGCCAGGAGATGGTCGAGTTCCGCAGCGCTGATCCGGCTGGCGTATTGGCGTTGCAGTGCAGCCCAGGCCGCTTCGGCCTTAGGCGCGAAGACCTCGATTTCCGCGAATTGAATGTCCATGGGACAATCCGACATGCTGTATCATCTGGTTGCTCCCCCGCCCCAAATGACTTCCATCGCGACCATGAGCACATTCGCGGTGCAGGTATTTTGGAATAATCCGGAATCTTTGTAGGAAAATCCGGAATTTGGTCCCTGCGCGACAACTGTGACTGCTCTGCCACACAACCTTCGACTATACTGAAGATCAATCGAGGTATCGCCGCGGACAATCATGCGCGCCTCAACAGTCGTTAACGTTGCAGCTTCACCTGCCTGGGGGTTCTGTTCCGGTATCTGGACATGGTGACTGTCAAGTGGCTCTGGTCCGAGAATCCACTGAGATGAGCGACTTCCGCAATCGACAGGTCGCTCTCGATGAGAAGTTTTTCGGCGAAATCGAGACGCAGCCGCAGCAGGTATTTGTGCGGCGGCTCGCCAAAGGTCTTGGTGAATGCCAGGATGAAATGGCTCGGCGAAAGGCCACAGAGTGCGGCCAGCTCGGCCACCGCGATCTTGCTGGAAAAATTTACCTCCAGGAATTCGCGCACCCGCCGGGCGCTGCGGTTCGACAGACCGCCCTTTGGGGCTTGTGGCAACTTTCGCGCTCCTGCGTAGTTCCGAAGCAAATGGACGCCGAACATGGTGACCAACGAATCGACATAGAACTCGTTTGGAGTTTCCCGATCCGTCAGTTCCGCCTTCAGCAACTGCGCGAGTTGCAGCGCCTGGAAGTCGACGGTCCCGAACGGCGGCGGTTGAAGCTCGGCATGGCCGGTGTCGAATTCACGCGTTGCCAGCTCGAAGAGACTCTCGGGGGTGAGCGCCACGATTGCGCTTTCCGTGGTGGATGACCGGGTCACCTTGCCGCCGAGATCGGCTGGGACGATCATGATCATGCCGACGTCGCCGTCGTATTCGTGGACTTTGTCGCTGCCCAGCGATGCCGCAATCCCTGGTGAGGGTGTAAGCAGAACCGAAGCGAAATGTTCCGCCGCTTTGAATGTGTGTGATCCCGGCCCATGAACGACATGAGCCGCGCCGCCTCGAAACGTGACCAGGTAGCGCCCCGCGCTTTCCGGTATTCCGTCGAAGATGCGACGATCCGCGCGCCGCCGCTCTGTCCCGGCGCTTTCCTGGACGTTGCCTCTATGTTGCATCTTCGTCTCTGCCACTGCTGCGCCGATCAATCCAATCCTGTGCTGTATCGAGGCGCCCAGAATTCACGTTTGCTCCTGGGCGTTCCTTCGAATCCTACAGATGCTGCTATATATTGCAAAGAAGAATTTGAGCTCATATGAAAATTTTACCAGGATTTTGACTATAAATTTACAGGCTTGAATTTTAGCCAAGGCTACCTGACTATTTCCCGACCTTATCTTACCATTTTTGCCTAGTTATTGTGCATAGTGTGCCGTCACAATCCAGAGTTGTATTCCGAATATAGATCGCGCGGCCATTGACAGAGCTGGTCGACTATCTGTCATTGCCACGGACGATCCAGCAGCAGTTATCGCCCGAACCATGGCTTCTTTCCCTTGTGCTTCTTCATGGCGGTGGCCAAATGGCCTTGATCCGAAAATCCCGCGAGGTAAGCGACTTCGGCGATGGCGACCCTCCGGGAGCGATCCAGGGCTGCGGACAGAGCATATCCCGCTCCCCCGCATGGTTGCTCTTCTGGGATTGGCATTTTCGGGGATTGTGTCGAGGGCGTGCCGATCGACCCGATCGGCGCCTGCGCTGCGTTCCTGAACCTCGCCCGCATTTTTCATTCAGCCTTGCCTCAGCCGCTTTGCCAGCCCATCGAAATTCCGTGCCGTGCAAACAGCCAACCCGGAAATCCGGACGGTAATTTGTATCCCCCATAGTCCTGCCCAAAGGCAGCGTAGCGCATCCCGCGGATAGAAAAAACATTGTAAGTGAAGAAAAAAGTTCGCGCGAGAAAAACATGGCCTGGCTTGGCCGGCGCTACCGAACTATCCGGCTCACGCAGGCCTGCTAAAGATCGCCTCGGCGTTTCTCGTACAGATCCCAGGACAGCTCGACCATGGCCAGAAGAACGTCTTCCTGGCTCCACCCGGCGGCAACCGCCGCCTCGACAATTCCGCGGACGAGCGGCAGCAATTGGCGCTCGCATTCGGCCGACAGGTTGGCCTCGGCGCCGTCGGCAGGCGGACTATCGAAATCAAATCCCACCATCGGCGTTCCCCCGCCATCAATGATCTAATGAAATGTATGTCTCTGCAATCATACTCCCGTCTAATATACATCTATCGGAAACGAAACACAGCAGCGTCGAGATTGACAGGGCATGGCCGCCCCGATTGCAGCGGCTCCGTGGTTTGTCTGGACGTCTTTTTTGGCCTCCTGTTGCCGGCATTGCATATCTTGGATGCGAACCCCAGGCATTCGCGTGAAGCTATCGGGATCCTGACGAGCTTTGCCGCATGGAGCGGAACCTGCCGCTTCATGGCATAGATGAAGTCGATCAGGTCACCGGGCCGAGCAGGACCGAGCCATCCGGCACCCCGCCATCGATCGGGATGGCTCTGCGGTTTGCGCTCGCCGCCATCGGCTGGCCGATGTCGGACGTCACGATGACCGGGCTCTTCGACGGCACGCGGTCGTAGAGGTCGATGATGTCCTGATTTATCAGGCGCACGCAGCCTGACGAGACGGATTTGCCGATCGAGTTCCATTCCGGCGAGCCATGCAGGCGGTAGAGCGTGTCGACGTTGTCGTGGAACAGGTAGAGCGCGCGGGCGCCGAGCGGGTTCTTGAGGCCGCCGGGCATGCCGCCGTTCTTGGCGCTGTATTCTTCCAGTTCAGGCTGGCGGGCGACCATCTCATCGGGCGGCGTCCATTTCGGCCATTTCTGCTTCCACTGGACGACGGCGTCTCCCGACCATTCGAAGCCGGCGCGACCGAGGCCGACGCCGTAACGGATCGCTTGGCCGCCTTCGCGCACCAGATAGAGGAAATGGTTGGTCGTATCGACGATGATGGTGCCTGGCCGCTGGCCGGTCGGATCGGGAACAATCTGGCGTAGGAACTGCGGGTCCATCTTCTTGATCGGGATCGCTGGGAGCTCGAACCCGCTGTCGGAAATCGGGCCGTACATCGTCGCATAGTCGCCGAGCGGCGGCTCGTCATAGGTCGGCGGTGGCGGTTCGACCGGCGCCGGTGCCGGTCCGGTGGTGGTGCAGGCGGAGACCGCAATCGAGGCGGCACCAAGGGCTGCGGCATTCAGAAAGCCGCGACGGCTCAGGCGATAGGGGTCGATTTCGGTCTTCAACATGGTTGCCTTTTTTAAGTCTCGAATCGCAAGAAAGCGTGAATGCCTTCAAGCGGCGCAGTGGTCGGCCTCTCCCAATGCCTGACGCGATAGGCGGTTCCGATTCTGGCCTGAGGGTGGACAAACAAAGGCGAAGCTGTGACCGCTCTGCCACTGTTGCTCGAAGGCAACAGAGTGATCAGCCGCCGGTCAGCAGGCCGTCAAGCGACGGCAGGATCAGCGCCGGCGGGAAATCCCGGTATTCCTCGGGCTGGTTGGCGCGGTTGATCCACACGGTGCGAAAGCCGAATTTGGTGGCGCCGGCGATGTCCCAGCGGTTGGACGACTGGAACGAGACGGCGCCCGGATAGAGCCGCCAGCCCGTCGCCACCATGTCGTAGGTCGACGGGTCGGTCTTGAAGCGCCTGACGGCGTCGACCGAAAAGATATCGTCCAGCACCTGGTCGAGGGCGGCCGACTTGACCGCCGCTTCCAGCATCTCGGGCGAGCCGTTGGACAGGATTGCGAGCTTGGCGCCGGATGCTTTCAGCGCCTTGAGCACGGCCGGCACTTCCGGATAGCAGTCGAGCCGCCAATAGGCTTCGAGCAGCTTGGCCTTCAGTCCCTTGTCGGCGGAGGGAACCTTGAGCAGGGCGAAATCGAGCGCCTGTTCGGTGAGCTGCCAGAAATCGGCATAGCCGCCCATCAGCGTGCGCACCCAGGAATATTCCAGCTGCTTGGCGCGCCAGATTTCCGAAAGCAGCGGGCCGTCGGGGCCGATCTCGCCGTCATGACGGCGCACGGCTGCGTGCACGTCGAACAACGTGCCATAGGCGTCGAAAACGTAAGCCGCGTAATGCATGGCGACAGTTTTGAGGGCAGGCGGCGCAAGGTGCAAGCATCGATTGTAGTCTTGGTCGCTTTCTTGGGGCGCTCTGGCCTCAACAAAAACCGCTCCATGCCGGTTGACGGCGCCGGTCAAAGCATCTTCCAATGCTTGGCACAGGCAGCTTTGAAGCGGAACCGAACAATGACACTGGCGACTGCGGCGCTCTCGGCGACATGGACCTTCGTCGACGGCGACTGGTACGAAGGCAACGTTGCCATTCTGGGTCCGCGCAGCCACGCCATGTGGCTCGGCACCAGCGTCTTCGACGGCGCCCGCTGGTTCGAAGGCGTCGCCCC
Source organism: Mesorhizobium sp. C395A (assembly GCF_030323205.1). Lineage (NCBI taxonomy): Bacteria > Pseudomonadati > Pseudomonadota > Alphaproteobacteria > Hyphomicrobiales > Phyllobacteriaceae > Mesorhizobium > Mesorhizobium sp. C395A. The sequence goes on from NZ_CP100473.1 coordinate 494,436, forward strand.
CGATCTCGAGCTGCATGCCGCTAGGGTGAACGCATCGGCGACCGCGCTCGGCCTCGCGCCGTCGATGAGCGCCGATGAGATTGTTGGACTGACCTGGGCCGGGCTGAAGAAGTTCGACGGCAAGACAGCGGTCTACATCAGGCCGATGTACTGGGCCGAGCATGGCGGCTACATGGGCGTGCCGGCCGATCCGGCCTCGACCCGTTTCTGCCTCTGCCTCTACGAATCGCCGATGATCTCGCCGACCGGCTTTTCGATCACCGTGTCGCCGTTCCGGCGGCCGACGATCGAGACCATGCCGACCAATGCCAAGGCCGGCTGCCTCTATCCCAACAATGGCCGCGCCATCCTCGAAGCGAAGGGACGCGGCTTCGACAATGCGCTGGTGCTGGACATGCTGGGCAATGTCGCCGAGACCGGAACCTCGAACATCTTCCTGGTCAAGGACAGCCACGTGTTGACGCCGGCGCCCAACGGCACCTTCCTGTCCGGCATCACCCGCTCGCGCACCATGACGCTGCTTGGCGATTACGGCTTCAAGACCACGGAGAAGATGCTGTCGGTGCGCGACTTTCTCGAAGCCGATGAGATCTTTTCGACCGGAAATCATTCCAAGGTCGTGCCGATCACCCGCATCGAGGACCGCGATCTGCAGCCCGGGCCGGTGGCCAAGAAAGCGCGCGACCTTTATTGGGAATGGGCGCATTCGACTTCCGCCGGTTGAGCCGCTAAAAGGCAATTGGCGCTTCATTCCGGAGTTGTTCCAGATCAATGCAGCCCTATCTTAATCCGGTATCCGCACCGGATTTTTCCATGAGGAGTATGACCGATGGCTTTTGAATTGCCCGCCTTGCCCTACGACTACGAGGCCTTGCAGCCTTACATGTCGAAGGAGACGCTGGAGTATCACCACGACAAGCACCACAAGGCTTATGTCGACAACGGCAACAAGCTGGCCGCCGAAGCGGGCCTTGGCGATCTGTCGGTCGAAGAGGTGGTCAAGCAGTCGTTCGGCAAGAATGCCGGCCTCTTCAACAACGCAGCCCAGCACTACAACCACATCCATTTCTGGAAGTGGATGAAGAAGGGCGGCGGCGGCAACAAGCTTCCGGGCGCCCTGCAGAAGGCTTTCGACGCCGACCTCGGCGGCTACGACAAGTTCAAGGCCGACTTCATCGCCGCCGGCACCACGCAGTTCGGTTCGGGCTGGGCCTGGGTCTCGGTCAAGGACGGCAAGCTGGCGATATCCAAGACGCCGAACGGCGAGAACCCGCTCGTCCAAGGCGCATCGCCGATCCTCGGCGTCGATGTCTGGGAACATTCCTATTACATCGACTACCGCAACGCGCGGCCGAAATATCTCGAGGCCTTCGTCGACAGCCTCATCAACTGGGACCATGTCCTTGAAATGTACGAAGAGGCGAAAGCCTGATCGACCCAGAGAAGCCCCGGTACTCCGGGGCTTTTCTTTCTCAGCTGAAGCAGCAGGCACACAAAATTCGGCAGAATCCGGCCGGCGGACAGGGAATAATCCCGGCCCGCCCTCCGTTAACGTTAGGTCGCGACCCCTCATCATCCTGGAGCCAATTGAATGAGAAAGCTTGTTATCGCCATCTCTATGCTCAGCCTCGCCGCCTCGGCGGCTTTTGCCGACCCGATCCTCGACCGACAGGGACTGATGAAGGAACGAGGCAAGATCGTCGGCGGCCTGTCAAAAATCGCCAAGGGCGAGGCAGACTTCGATGCCGCCGCCGTGCTGACGGCGCTGCAGGCGCTGCAAGTCAATGCCGAGAAGTTCGATGTCGACACGCTGTTCCCGGCCGGCAGCGACAGCGGTGATACCACCGCCTCGCCCAAAATCTGGAAAGACATGGCGGGCTTCAAATCGACCGAAGACAAGTACCTCGCCGACGTCAAGGCCGCAGTCGCCGCCGCGCCCGCCGATGTCGATGCGCTGAAGGCGCAGATCGATACGCTCGGCAGTGATTGCGGCACCTGCCACAAGACCTATCGGGTGAAGAAGAGCTGATCCCGGGCAATGCCCTTGTGGAAAAAATTTGTCGGCGTCGCCCTTGTCCTGGGCGTCGTCGGTGCGGGCGCCGGCTGGCTGTTGTCGGCGCCGGTCAAGCTCGACACTGGCACCCTGGCGCAACTCGGCCCCGGCGACGCCGCCAGGGGCAAGCGCATTTTCAATGCCGGCGGCTGCACCTCCTGTCACGCCAAGTCGGGCTCGCAAGGCGACGCCCGTTTGCAACTGGTCGGCGGCCTCGAGCTCAAGACGCCGTTCGGCACCTTCGTGCCGCCCAACATCTCGCAGGATCCCAAGGACGGCATCGGCGCCTGGACGGTCGAGGACCTTGCCAACGCCATGCTGAAGGGCGTGTCGCCGTCGGGCGAGCATTTCTATCCGGCCTTCCCCTACGCATCCTACGCCCGCATGAAGCCGGCTGATATTGCCGATCTCTATGCGTTCCTGAAGACGCTGCCGGCGGTCGCCGGCAAGGCGCCGGACAATTCCCTGAGTTTCCCCTTCAACATCCGCCGCGGCCTCGGCCTGTGGAAGCGGCTCTATCTCAGCAAGGAGCCGGTGATTGCCTTTGCCGATGGCACGCCTGATCCGGTACTCGCCGGCCGCTATCTGGTCGAGGGGCCTGGCCATTGCGGCGAATGCCACACGCCGCGCGACTTCACCGGCGCCACTAGGAAGAGCCAGTGGCTGGCTGGCGCGGCGGCCGCCGAAGGCAGCGGCATCGTGCCGAACATCACATCGGGCGAGGGCGGGCTCGGTGACTGGTCGGAAGCCGACATCGCCAACTATCTCGAAACCGGTTTTACCCCCGATTTCGACTCGGTAGGCGGCGCCATGGTCGACGTGCAGCGCAACATGGCCGAACTGCCGCCGGAAGATCGCGCGGCGATCGCCGCCTATCTCAAGGCGGTGCCGCCGCATCCCAACGGCTACCCGGTGCGCAGCAAGCCGGCCAAGTGATCCCGGCCACAGGTGGCGATCTACAGGTGGCGATCGCCGAGGAAGTCGAAGCCCGTCTCGAAGAAATGGCTGTAATTGCAGGTCAGTTCCTCGCCGGGTGCGATGTCGCGCAAGGCATAGGTTTCCTCGGGCGAGGAGACGTCGCAATTCGGTTCGTCGTCATGGTTCATGTAGCGGGCGTCGTCGGCTTCGAAGACGATGTAGTTCGGATCCCGGCGGTCTGGATAGGAATAACGGTCGAGATAGTTCTTCACCGGGCCGCTCTCGCCTTCATAGGTCTCGACGTCGATGATCCGGTCGAATCTGGGGTCGAGCTTCCAGACCAGCGTGCCCTTGGCAATGTGGTTCCTGGCGAAAACCCCGATGCCCTGGATCGGTGATTTCTCGAGATAGGTGTCGACGAGCAACATAGTGGCCCCTTTGCGTATGTCATGGTCTGGAAGGTGGCGCGCATTGGGTAGCGCGCAGCCATTGCAAATGCGAGTGAAAATGAGCAGCCTGGAATTCAAAAAGTGACGATCGGCGCGCCTCGACGGGCGCGCCTTTCGCATCGACATCAGCGCTGCTGCAAGGCCAGACGGACGCCTAACGCGCAGTAGATGCCGCCAACCACCTTGCCTTGCCATTTCACCACCGACGGATTGCGGCGCAGGAACGTGCCGAGCCGGCCCGCACTCACGGCAAAGACGACTGTGCTGAAAAGGCCGAGCAGAACAAAGATTATGCCCAGCGTCATCAGCTGGAGCATCACCGATCCGTTTTCAGGCCGCACGAACTGGGGCAGGAAGGCGAGGAAGAAAAGCGCCGTCTTTGGATTAAGCACTTCGGTCAGGACAGCTTGACGAAACGCCTTGCTGGCGGAGATCGCGAGTGCGCCGGCAGTAGGGTCGGCCGGTATTCTCTCGATGATTGCGCGGATGCCGAGGTAAACGAGATACGCCGCGCCGATGTATTTTACGACGCTGAACAGCGTTGCCGAAGTGGCGATGATCGCCGAAATGCCGACCATCGCCATGATGGTATGGAACACATCGCCAGCCGCGACGCCCGCGCCCGTCGCGACGCCAACCCTGGTTCCGGAACTCGTCGCTCGCGCGACCGTCAAAAGCGTGGCTGGGCCTGGAATAAACACAAAGCCAAGCACAACCGCTATGTAAGCCGTCAAGGTGGATAGATCGATCATTGCGACGCCTCCGTTGCATTCTCAGCCTTGCCCGTAACCTCGGGTTCGGGCTTGGCCGTAACCTTGAGCGCGAAGGAGTAGGTATAGGCGATCTCCTCCAGCCTTGAAAAGCGGCCGGAGGCGCCGGCATGGCCGGAATCCATGTTGATCTTGAACAGCACCGGATTGTCGCCGCTCTTGCGCTCGCGCAGCCGCGCCACCCATTTGGCCGGCTCCCAATAGGTGACGCGCGGATCGGTGAGGCCGGCCAGCGCCAGGATCGGCGGGTAGTCGTGATCAGCGACATTGTCATAAGGCGAGTAGGCGGCGATCGTTTGATAATCTTCCGCCGACGCGATCGGGTTGCCCCATTCCGGCCACTCCGGCGGCGTCAGCGGCAAGCTTGCGTCGAGCATCGTGGTCAGCACGTCGACAAAGGGAACCTCGGCAACGATGGCGCCGAAACTATGCGGTGCCATGTTGGCGATCGCACCCATCAGCATGCCGCCGGCCGAGCCGCCTTGCGCGACGATGCGGTCGTGTTGGGTGTAACGCTCGGCGACGAGATGCTGCGCGACGGCGATGAAATCGGTGAACGTGTTCATCTTGTGCGCCCGCTTGCCGTCGTCATACCAGCCATAGCCCTTGTCCTTGCCGCCGCGGACATGGGCGATGGCAAAGACAAAGCCACGGTCGACCAGCGAGAACCAGTTGGTGTTGAACGCCGCCGGGATGGCAATGCCGTAAGAGCCGTAGCCGTAAAGCAGGCACGGTGCGGAGCCATCGAGCGGCGTGTCGCGGTGATGCAGGAGCGAGACCGGCACCAGTTCGCCATCGGCGGCCGGCGCCATCAGCCGGCGCGTGACATAATGATCCGGATTGTGACCGGACGGCACTTCCTGGGTCTTCAGCAGCACACGCTCGCGGCTGCGCATATTGTAGTCGAAGACCTGCGCCGGGGTCGTCATCGACGAATAGGTGAAGCGCATGATCTCGGTGTCGTATTCATAGGACCCCGACAGGCCGAGCGAGAACGCCTCTTCGTCGAACGAGATCAGATGCTCCTCGCCGCTGCGGCGATCGCGCACGACGATGCGCGGCAGCCCTTCCTTGCGTTCGAGCCTGACCATATGATCCCTGAAGCCGACCACCGACAGGATCAGCCGGCCTGGCTCGTGCGCCACCAGCTCTTCCCAATTGGCGCGAACCGGGTCATTAGCCGGCGCCGTCATGATCTTGAAGTCCTTGGCGCCGTCGGCATTGGTGAGGACGAAGAAGATGTCGCCGCCTTCTTCCAGATCATATTGCAGGCCAGTCTCGCGCTTTGCCACCAGCTTTGGCTCGGCGAAAGGCTCATCGGCGCGCATCAGGTGATATTCCGAGGTTTCGTGATCGTTGATCCCGATCATGATCCATTCGTTGGAGCGCGTGCCGCCGACATCCATGAAGAAGCCGGGATCGGTTTCCTCATAAATCAGCCGGTCATTAAGGGGGCTGCCGCCGAGCGCGTGGTACAGCACCTTGGACGGGCGATGATTGTCGTCGAGCCTTGTGTAGAAGAAGCCGTCATCGGCGGCATTCCAGACGCCGCCACCACTGGTGGCCTCGATCTGGTCGCTCAGTTCCTTGCCGCTGGTGAGATCGCGCACGCGAAGTGTGAAGAATTCAGAGCCCTTGTCGTCGAACGCCCACAACAGCTTGCGGTGATCGGCCGAATGGTCGACGCCGCCGAGGCGGAAATAGGGCTTGCCCTCGGCTTCCGCGTCGCCATCGAGCAGGATCTGCTCATCGCCGCCATCGCGCGGCATGCGGAAATAGCGGGGCTGTTCGCCGCCAAGCTTGAAGGATGAGCCGTAAGCATAGGGGCCATCCTTCATCGGCACCGTCGAATCATCTTCCTTGATGCGCCCCTTCATCTCGCCGAACAGCTGCTTCCGAAGCTCTAGCGTATCGGCCATAAGCACTGCTTGATAGGCGTTTTCGGCTTCGAGATGGGCGCGGATGCGGCCCTCAAGCAGGGAAGGGTCCCTGAACATCGCCTGCCAGTTCTCGGCCCTCAGCCAGGCATAGTCATCTGTGCGGGTAATGCCGTGATGCGTGTCGAAGACGGGGTGTTTCTCGGGGCTCGGCGGGCTGGCGGTCGGAAAAGCTGAGGTCTTGGTCATTGCGTCTCACTGAAGAAATTACTTGAATGGCAAATGAACACGCCGATCAGCGCGGGTTCAAGGGCCGGGATGTATTGGTTGCGGCGGGCTCGGGAGATGAGCCAAAAGGAGAGGATGATGAATTTCCATATCAACACCGCTGCGGCTCTCGCCGTCGTCGCTTCGACCGTTCTGGCTTTCACCGGCCAGTCTCATGCAACCGCGTTCGCCGCTTGGCAAGTGGCTGGCGTGCCGTTCGGCGACACGCTCAACGTTCGCAAATATCCGTCCGGCACCTCGCAGAAGCAGGCCGCCTATCCCAACGGGACGATCCTGCAGATGACCGGCAAGTGCACCAGCGGCTTGAATCTTCTGGAGATCGCCGGCCAGCCGCACTGGAAACAGAAACAGGCAATTCGCTATCAATGGTGTCAAGTTTGGCACGACCCGGCGCAAAATGGTGGTTTTGTTAGTGGCTGGGTCTATGGAAAATACCTCACGCCGTATTGAATCCGGTCAGACCGAAGATCTTCTTCGGCGTGTTTCGCCAACGCTTTGCAACTTGCGGTTTGGTACGAATCCGACAATCAGCCGCCCAAATCTTGAAGCATAGACCAAGCATCGCTGCCCACTTTATGAGTCCTTGCTGATTTAGCGACGGCGTGACCTTACGTCATGCTAGTCCTGGTCCGACCAGAAAATATCGCGAAGTTACAGAGTGCACGAAAGATTGAAGCTGAAGAGCGACTATTCGATGAATATCGTTGAATATAGCGCAAGATGCGAATTGACTTACTTTGTCTGGGGGCTCATTAAGATGCCCGGACGCGAATCCATGAAGCTCTTCCCGCGTGAAATTCGCGCCATGCCCGATCTTCCAAAAAGGGCGCAAACAGAAACATCCTTCGTTGGGGCCTAAACCATGGATATCGTCGAAACACCTTCCAGAAATAGCGATGCGCTGATCGAGCTGACCGCCGATGTGGTGGCAGCCTATGTCAGCAACAATCCCGTGCCGGTCGGCGAATTGCCGAACCTTATCGCTGATGTCCATGCCGCTCTCGGGCGCGTGGGCGGAGCAAGCGAACAGCCTCCGGCCGACAAGCAGAAGCCTGCGGTAAACCCGAAGCGCTCTGTTCATGACGATTACATCGTCTGCCTTGAAGATGGCAAGAAGTTCAAGTCGCTGAAGCGCCACCTGATGACCCATTACGGTCTGACGCCCGATGAATACCGCGAGAAGTGGAATCTCGACGCCAGCTATCCGATGGTTGCCCCCAACTATGCCGCTGCCCGTTCGCAGCTGGCCAAGAAGATGGGCCTCGGCCGCAAGCGCAAGGGGCGGTAACACCGGCTCCAATGGACAAGATCAACGGCGCCCCTTACGGCGCCGTTTTTGTTTCTAGAACAATTCCAGGAAAACTGCCGAGCGCTTTCCCTTGGAATTGCGTCGAAAGAAGAGAAGATAGAGCAATCAAGCAGTCTGCTTGAGAGCCATCTCGGCGTCGCGCTTGATGCGCTTGACCATCGAGCGCAGGCCATTGGCCCGCTGCGGCGACAGATGTTCGTCGAGGCCAAGCGACCTCAGCGTCGCCTCGGCGTCCGTTTCAAGGATCTGGCTGGCAGTCCGTCCCGAAAACAGCGCGAGCATGATGGCGACCAGACCGCGCACGATATGAGCGTCTGAATCGCCTGTGAAGGTGATGACCGGATCGGCGCCCGGCGCTCGGCTCGTGGTCAGCCAGACCTGGCTGACGCAGCCCGGCACCTTGTTGGCGGCGTTGCGTTCGGCGTCGGGAAATGGCGGCAGCGCTTCGCCGAGCTCGATGACATAGCGATAGCGGTCTTCCCACTCGTCGAGCAGGGAGAAGTCGTCGCGGATCGTCTGGATCGTCGTGGCCATTGCTCGGGATATAGTCATCCGCGGCTGCGGCGTCACGGAAAAAGAAGAAAAGCACCGCAGGCATCGAGAGGTCCGACCGGCCTGCGGTGTCGCTGTAGATACAGCTGAAACGGTGTTTAGTTCTTCGCCACCAGCTTGGCAGGTATGTTGACTGTCGCCGGCAGCACGATGTCCTTGGCGACGCTGCCGGTGGCCAGCGATGTATCGGGCGAGGTCTCGGCGCTCTTGTCGTCCAGCATGGCGGCGGCGATCTTGGCGGTTTCCTTGGCCCGGGCGCTGATCGTATGCATCGCCGACTTGCCGGTTTCGCAGACGTCCGGCTTACGCTCGCAAATGCCGGCGATGTCGCCGACCGCTTCGCGCGCCGCAAAAAGCGCCTGGAACGGCCCGACGCTCTCGCGGCCATCCTCGTCGGGGCCGACGGTCAGCGGCAGCGCCAGCAACACCAGCGAAAACCAGAACGCCATTCTTATCAAAAAGCCCATCGATCTGCCCTCTCGTCCAATGACCGGATCATGCGTCCATGCGCAATGACCTCTTTATATCAGCCACAATGGCACATGAGGCGCAAAGGACGGCTTTCCTGCTCAGCGAAAATTTTCCTCAAATTTTAGGCAAATTCGAAGCGAGGCGTTTTGCAGTGCATTAGCCTCAAATGCCGACAATTTTCTTAACCTTGCAGTAACCATCTAAGCGATTGTTGCGCATGGATATCTTCAGAAGAGCAGGCATGCCGGCTCAGGGTTTCGCAGCCACGGGCACGCCCTTGCACATAACGCTCCGTTTACTATGGCCACAAATGGCGGTGCATTCCGGTGCCGGCGCTCCAATTTTTGCCGCAGCGCGCTCGTTGTTCCGGTCAGCCTTATTCATTCCTTAAACGCTGGATGCGAGTTTCAAACAAGCAAAAGCGACCTGCAAAGCAGGGGCAGTCACGACCGGGTGCGAGTGCGTTGAGTTTGACAACTGCCAGATATATTGAACTGCCTGGCGCGCTGGCGGCCGGTTGCGAACGCATGGTCCATCCGGCCATCATCGGCCAGGGCGATCGCCTGCGCCAGCGCCGGTTCATCGGCATCATGCTTGCCGCTCCGTTCTTCGCCGCCGGTGCGGCGGTGACACTGGTCACCTCGGGCATGGGCGCCGCCGTCACCGTCGCAACCATTTTCGCCGCCTTCGGTCTTTGCTGGTTCGCCGCCTTGCTGGTGGCGGCGTCGGGTAAGATGACGCTGGCAGCCCAGGTTGCCCTTGCCGCCGGCGGTCTTGCCCTTGCCGGCGCCGTCGCGGCAGCAGGCGGCCTGGCGTCGCCGGTTGCGCTGCTGGCCCTGGCACTGCCATTCGAGGCCTGGTGGATCGGCGGTTCAAAGCGCGCGGCACTTTGGGGCGGCCTCTCAACCTTGGCCGCAATGCTGCTGCAGCCCTTTGTCGGCTCTGTCGTCCCGCTCGGAGGGGCGCAAGTCGCGGCGTGGCACTGGCTGCTGCCGCTCGCCTGGGGCCTGACGCTGGTTCCCCGGCTCGCAGCCCTAGGCGATGCCGCACGCGCGCAGCCCGCGCGGCTTCCAAACGACCGCCTTGAAGACATGATCGACGCCGTTGTCCTGCATGTCGCCCGGCATGGCGAGGTCCTGGATGCCTCAGCCAAGGCGCGCACCATCCTGAAGCTGCCGCCGGAACTGCTTTTCGGCGCCGGGCTGTTCGACCGCATCCACCTGTCCGATCGCGTCGCTTATCTCAGCGCGCTTGCCGACATGCGCGATGGCGCCCTGGCGCGCCGGCTCGATCTTCGGGTAAGGCTGCCGCAGGACGGCAGCGCCTCGACGGCCGACAATTACCGGCCATTTCAGCTCGAACTGATGCGTGCCGAAGAGCAGCAGGAGACCTTCACTCTGCTGCTGCGCGAGAACGACGAGACTGCCGAATTGCGCGACGAGCTTGCTGCCGCCAATGAGGCCGCAGCGTCGGCCGAGGTGGCAAAGGGCCGCTTCCTGGCGGTCGTCAGCCATGAGCTTCGGACGCCGCTCAACGCCATCATCGGTTTTTCCGACATGCTGCTGCATGAGATGTTCGGCGGCTTCAAGGACCCGCGCCAGAAGGAGTATGTCGGCCTGGTGAAGGAGTCGGGCCAGCATCTGCTTGCCGTCGTCACCTCCATCCTTGATGTCTCGAGGATCGAGGCCGGCGCCTACGCGACCGAGCCCGAACCGTTCCGATTCATCGAAGCGGTCGAGATGTGCCAGTCGATGATGCAGCTGCAGGCGAATGCCAAGAACATCGATCTCCAGGCGCAGATTGCGCCGGACGCCGGGGAGATCAATGCCGACCGTCGTGCCGTGCAGCAGATCCTGATCAACCTCGTCTCCAATGCGGTCAAGTTCACGCCCGATGGCGGCAATGTCGTCGTCGGCGCCAAGCGGATCGGCTCGCGGCTGCATTTCTGGGTCAGGGACACCGGCATCGGCATCGCCGAGGAAGATTTTGTCAATCTCGGCAAGCCGTTCATGCAGATCCAGAACGACTATACGCGCCGCTTCGAGGGCACCGGGCTCGGCCTGTCGCTGGTCAAGGGCCTGGTGGCGCTGCACGACGGCACGATGTCGATCGAAAGCATGCCGGGCGAGGGGACGACGGTCACGATCAGCCTGCCGGTGAACGGGCCGAAGAGGAGCGCGACCGAGAGGAACGGCGTGCTGCCGATGCCCGCGACCAGGACGAAAGGCGACGCGAAAGGGGACAGGAATGGCTCGCTCCGCAAAACAGCCTAAGGCGGTCAAGCGCCGCAGCGGCGCGTTCGAGGCCGGCGCGATTGCGATGGGCGGCGCGATCTCGCGCAATCCGGTCCTGGTCGGCGGCTCGACCGCCTTCCTGGTGACGCTGTTCTACGTTTCCGCCAACGCGCTTTGGTACCAGCCGTTTCCGCATGCCGGCGCCTTCTTCGCCACCCGCAGCATCGAGGGTTTTCCGCACCCCGGCGCGGACGAACCCGAAACCACCATCAACATCCTGCGGCCCGGCCCGGCTCCGGTCAAAAGCGATCCGACCGTCGAGCAGGTCCAGGGCATCCTGAAGGATCTCGATTTCTACACGGGAACGGTCGACGGCATTTCCGGGCCGAATACCCAAAAGGCGATCCAGGCATACCAGCAGAAAGTTGGCCTGCCGGCCTCCGGTGAGATCGACGCCGTCCTGCTCGACCAGCTCGGCGCCAAGCAGACAACAGCTGGCATCCCGCATCCTGTGCCGAGGCCCGTGGATATGGCCGCCGCTCGAGTTGCCGCGCCCGGGGCCGCGCCTGCGCCCATCCCGGTTTCCGCGCCGGTATCCGCCCAAGCGCCCGATGCCCGCATCGTCAAGATCCAGGCCGGCCTGAAGGCATTCGGCAATGACGACATGCAGCTCGACGGCGTCGTCGGCGCCCGCACCAAGGCGGCGATCAAGGAATTCCAGTCGCTGTTCGGCCTGCCGGAAACGGGCGAGCCCGACGAGGTCGTCTACGTCAAGATGCGCGAGATCGGCCTGACCAATTGAGTGGTGGTCAAGACGACCGCTCGCGGATAGCCGAAAATCCGGCTAAGACGCCGCGCATGTCCTCCGGAGCCTCGTCATGCGCGTAACCACCGAGTTTTGGGTGTCGGCCCTGCTGCGCCGTGTTTTCGGCGCCGGCGGCTTTGCGGCCGTCGTCAAGCGCGGCGCGACCGAGGCCGGCGCTGTCTTCGTGCTCTCCCGCGGCAGGCTGGGCGACGTCTCCCTGTTCGGCCCGGCGCCGCAGACGAGCTACGATTCGGACAAACCGGATGATCGCTTTTTCACGCTGCTCGGCGCCGGCGACGATGCCGCCGCGCTTGACGCCAGGCTTGAGCGGGAGAAAAAATTCGATCCCGACATCTGGGTGGTCGAGATCGAGGCCGGAACGGTTTCCGTCGAGGAGCTTCTCTCCGTCAAGACGCCTTGAGGCTGGCCCGTAGGCTGGCTTTGTCGACGTCCGGCGCTTGGTCGCCATTCGCGGCGACAGGGGTGTTGCCGCGCACCGCTCGCGACAATGTTTCGGCCTTCCAGCCGCGCACCTTGTCGAGCGCCGCCTCGTGATGCAGCAGCCGGTAGCGGTCGAGGAAGATGCGGATCGCCTGCGGGTGCGGAAACTCCCGGGGGTACACCGCGACCACGATCAGGAATGCCCTGTCCTCACTGAGGTCGAGCGCCCGCAGCGCTGCGAGCAGCGAGACATAGCTCGAATGCTTGGTCAGCGACCGCGCCGTCGAGAAGTCGATATCGAGCGCGTCGGCAAGCGCGGTCTGGAAGAAGGCGGCGTTGCCGGTCAGCGCCGTCTCGCGCAGCTTGCTGTAAGTTGCTGAGCCGGCGAAGGGATTGACCGATGTCGCCTCGCCCTCGGCGAGCATCATCGAGCGCAGGCGGCGCCTGGCGGTTTCGGCGGCGCTGCCGGGCAGTTTTGGTGCGCTGGGAGCGGCGGCAGCGGCTTCGGCGTCGGCGCCCGCCACGTCGGCGATCGGCTCGGGCTGCCGCACGCGCACCAGGGTCGGCTTTTCCAGCGCCTTGATCAACTGCGCGATGGTCGGGTTCAAATCCTTGCGGCGGGCAATGGCGCGCGCATGCGGCAGGCCGTGGCGGCCGATCAACGCGATCAGGTCGATGTCGCCCAGCGCCCGCGAACGGACCAGCAAGGGCGCGCAGACATCGATCGGCTCCTCGCAAAGCCGCCGCACCAGGGCGGCCGGCGCATATTCGCATTCGGACAGGGCGGCGGCGACATAGCGGCGCGATTCGACCGGCACGCTGTCGAACAGCGGCAGCGTCAGATCCTCGAGCTGGGCGATCTCGCGGCGCGACGGGCGGGTCAGCGAGCAGAACGCCGACACGGCGGCGCGAAACAGCCTTTCGGCTTTTCCCGATTCCGTCCGTATAGCGATTTGCCTGAAATCCGAAGCTGACACGGAAGATACGCCCGACACTCGACACAACCCGGACCATGCTCAACCGCAACTGTGTCGGTTTCGCGCAAGGCCCGGAACAAACATCAAATTAGCGGCGATCCGTTAGCGCTCCGTTAACCCTCTGCCGGCCTTAATCACATTTGGAGGCGTTGCGTTGTGCTCCGGGGCAACCGAGAGGAATACGCGAACCATGGGCATGGTACTGTCTTTCGTGCCGCGATCGGCACCAGTCAATCGAGCAGTTCAGGACACCGGTACGCCGGCGGCGGTGATCATTTTTCCCGGCGTCCGCTACGAGCATCCGCCATTGGCGGGTCAGGCGCGGCCGGCGGACAAGCCGGGCACACCACGGACGCCTGTTCCGCACCACTGAGTTTGCTGGTCATCGGGCTGAGGTCAGTAGTCCTGCAGTTCGCAGGAGCTCTGGTCCAGGAACTGCGACACAACCGGCTTCCAGCTGTCGTCGGGCACGAAGGCGCGGATCACGAAGATGCCTTCCTCGATCGGCGCCTCGACGAAGATCGCCCCTTGCAGGTCTTCGGGAAGCTCCCTGCGCACGTCGATCATCTGTGCCGGCGTCAGCACCACGGTGTCCAGCTTGCTGTCGGTCGCCGTGCGGTCGTTGAAGGAATAGAAATTGTGGCCGTTGCGGTCATAGACCGACACCGACCAGAACGGCACGCTGCCCGGCGCCTTGATCCGCACCATGCCTTCGGCAAGGTCGAAGCGGCAGGCGGCGGCGTAAAACAGCGGATCGACCGACTTCACCACCGGCGCGCCGCCCGCCTCGGCATCCAGCCTTGTCATCTTGTAGAGGTCGGACGCCATCGCCAGTCGTGACCAGGCATCGCGCTCGGTAAATTCCGGCACCAGCAAAAGCACCACGATGTGGACGATGCCGGCGCCGACCAGGCCGAGCAGGATGGCGTGCAGCAGCCTACGCATTGCAGCCAGCCTTGACGATCCGGGGCAGCGACACGTCGGAAAGGCCGGTGCTTGAGGCAATCGGCGTGTCGTAGAAGGTGAGCACGAAATACATCCGGCCAAAACCTTCGGTCAGAAGCCAGTTGCCGGGGGCCGGACGGTTGCCGACGGCAATGATCACCGAATTGTCGGGCTGACGCAGCACCTGGTAGGATTGCAGCGCCGCCAGCCTTGGCTTGCCGGTGTCGACCACGCCGAGCGATTGATCCGCGGCATAGAGCGTCCAGAACCGGGCAGTGGGGAAACTGCCCTCGATCCTGTAGTCGCATTGCCGCTGAAGCTCATCGCCGGCCGCATCGCGTTCGGCGATGAAGGACAAGCCCTCGGCCTTGCCGAGCGCCAGCACGCCTTCACGCGCCACGCGCGCCTTCGAATAGGGGTCGGCATCTTGCGTGCCGATCTCGGGAAAGGCGGTCCATTCGCCGATGCTGATCGCGCCGACGCCGCTCTGCGCCTGCAGCGCATACCAGACGCTGCCGCCGCCGAGGCCGATGGCTATCGCAAGCGAAAGCAGCGTGAAAAAGGCGGTCTTGAGCATGAAGAACCGGGACGAGTGAATTATCGTTCGGGGATATAGCGGGGCAGGCCGCAGAGCAAGCAGCGCTGTGGAATCAAAGCGCCGACAGGGTCTCCGGTGTCTGCGGCGAGCCGAGCACGGGCGCGGCCTGGAACAGCTTGGTCATCTCGCGCAGCGTCTGTGTCGTGCGGCTGGACAGCACCGCCGGGCGCTCGGCGGCGGCATCCGCTGCTGCCTGATCGGCGTTTTTCTTCTCCGCTTCCTCGGCCTTGGCCGCGATCTCTTCGTCGACGAAGGGTTTGTCTAGGCCGGGGATCGGCTTCAGGTCGATATTCTGGTGCGCATAGACCATCAGCCGCTGCCACACCATCGCCGGCAGCGTGCCGCCGGTCATGTTGCGGGTCGGGGTGAAGTCGTCATTACCGAGCCAGACGGCAGCCGTGTAATTGCCGGTGAAGCCGACGAACCAGGCGTCGCGGTAGGATTGCGTCGTCCCCGTCTTGCCGGCGACGACGATGTTGGGCAACTGCGCGCGCCGCGCGGTGCCGATCGCCGGCACCGCAGCCAGCATGGTGTTCATGTATTTCAGAGCCTGTTCCGACAGAACCCGATGCGGCGCCGGCGCATCCTTGGCAAAGTCGTAGACGACGTCGCCGGTGCGGGTGACGAGTTGGGTGATGCCGTGCCGCGAGCCGGCGAAGCCGTTCTGCGCGAACACACTGTAGCCCGTCGCCTGGTCCATGACCGTCATGCCCGATGTGCCGAGCACCATGGTCTTGTGCGACTCCAGCGGCGATTCCACGCCGAATGATTCGGCCATCGCCTTGATCGGGCCGATGCCGAGATAGTCCTTGGCCAGCCGTACCGGCACCGTGTTGATCGATTTGGCGATCGCCGTGATCAGCGTCACATTGCCGGCCGAGCCGCCATTGTAGTTGTGCGGTGACCAGCCGCCCCAGCTGATCGGCCCGCCTGAGACGACGGAGTCCGGGGTGAACCCGTGCTCCATGGCGGTGGCGTAGACGTAAGGTTTGAACGAGGAGCCGGTCTGGCGCAGCGCCTTGGTGGCGCGGTTGAACTGGCTTGCGCCATAGTCGCGGCCGCCGACAATGGCGCGCACCGCGCCATTGGTCTCGATCACCACAACGGCGCCCTCGGTGACGTTGTATTCCTTGCCGAACTGGCGGAGATGGAATTCGACGGATTCCTCCGCCGCTTTCTGGATGTTGGCGTCGAAAGTGGTGTGGGCGACCAGCGAATGCTGGCCGGGCTTGGCGATCTTCTTGACCTCATCGAAGGCCCAGTCGAGGTAATAGTCCGGGCTCTTCTGCTCGCCGCGGTCGACGATCTCGGCTGGATGCAGCCTTGCCTGCAGCACCTGGCCTTCGGTCATGAAACCGGAATCGACGAGGTTCGACAGCACCACATTGGCGCGAGCACGGGCGGCGGGCAGGTTGATGTGCGGGGCGTATTTGGTCGGCGCCTTGAACAGGCCGGCCAGCATCGCCGCCTCGGCGAGGTTCAGATCCTTGACGCTCTTGCCGAAATAGAAATCCGCCGCCGCCTCGATGCCGAACGTGCCGCCGCCCATATAGGCGCGGTCGAGATAGAGCTGCAGGATCTCCTTCTTCGACAGATTGGCCTCCAGCCACAGCGACAGGAAGGCTTCCTTGATCTTGCGCTGGAAGGTACGCTCATTCGACAGGAACAGGTTCTTGGCCAGCTGCTGGGTGATGCTGGAGCCGCCCTGGACGACGGAATTAGCCCGCACATTCTCGAAGATGGCGCGCGACAGGCCGAGCACGTCGATGCCGTAGTGCTCGAAGAAGCGCCGGTCCTCGGTCGCCAGCACTGCTTTGATGACATGGTCCGGCATCTCGTCGACAGGCACGGAATCGCGCTGGATGATGCCGCGCTGGCCAATCTCGTTGCCGTAGCGGTCGAGGAAGGTGACGGCGAAATCGCCCTGACTGCGCCAGTCGCCGGTGGTGATCTGGAAGGCCGGCATCGCGAGTGCGAGCAGCACGACGACGCCGCCGGCGCCCATCGTAAAACCTTCGCTCAGCACCTCGATGATGCCGCGTCGCCAGCCGGTGACTCGGAAGCGCCGCGAAAAAATGGTCGCCGATTCCCAGAACTGGCCGGCCTTGAAGCCGATTTCGTAGAGCGAGGAATCGATCCACGCGTCCACCGCCAGCAGTGCGGCGGCGATCGGACCTCTTTGTCTTGGACGTCGTTCTAAAGGACTGGCCATTCCCGAAACTCACCCAACCCACCTGAGAACCGCAAGCGGGCAATTTCAGGGCGGGCATACCCGGCGAAGACTATTCTTCCATTTCAGCCCGGCTCACAAGGGCAGCCAGGCCACACCGCACGGTTTGTTGAGCGCCGCCCGCATCGTGACGCTGGAGTTCTGCTCCGTCGATGCCGACGCCAGTGGCTTCGAGCCAGTCTGGCACAAGGGCCGGCGGGTCGGATTCGTCACCTCAGGCGGCTATGGCTACACAATAGGCAAAAGCGTCGCGCTGGCGTTGCTGGACGACGAATTCGCCGGGGAGGGGACCGCGCTTTGGGTGCACATTGTCGGCGGCGTCGAGCGGCCGGCGCGAATTATTCCGGCTCGCCATACGGCCCGAGGGCAAGGCGATGCGGCAATGAGGAGTTTTGGCCATGGTCGATGACATCATAAGGGAGACCAGGCGCGAGCGCCGGCGCGGGCACACCGGCGAGGCCGGCAGCGGGTCAAGCCGCCACCCGAACTATCGCTCGCTCAAAAACCCGTTCCTGCCGCAGCCGGTGTTTTCGGACGACCAAGTCGCGGCCATCCACGGCACGGCGTTGCGCGTGCTGGAAGAGCTCGGCATCAAGGTGCTGCCGGCGGAGGCACGGGCGATCTACGCCAAAGCCGGTGCGCTGGTCGATGAGGACAGCCAGATGGTGCGCATCGGCCGCGATATCGTCACCGCCGCACTGGCCTCGGCGCCAAAATCCATCCGGGCGCTGGCGGGCGACCGTAGCCGCGATCTCATGCTGGAGCTCGGCTCGATGACGTTCCTCGCCGGAGCCGGGGCGCCCAACGTCACCGATCTCGAACGCGGACGGCGTCCGGGCACGCTCGCCGCTTTCGAAGAACTGACCAAGCTTGTTCAGAATTTCGACGTGCTGCATATGCTCGGCCCCTGGATCGAGCCTCAGGATGTCGACAACCGTTTGCGCCACTATGCCGTCAACCGTGCGCAGCTGACCCTGTCGGACAAGTTTCCCTTCGTCTTCGCCCGTGGCACGCCGCAGGTCGAGGACGGGTTCGAGATGATCCGGTTGGCGCGCGGCCTCTCGCAGGACGAGTTCCTTGCCGGCGTCCATTGCTATACCGTCATTAACACCAATTCGCCGCGCCAGCTCGATATCCCGATGGCGCAGGGCATCATCGACTTCGCCAAGGCCGGCCAGGTGTCCATCATCACGCCCTTCTGCCTGGCCGGCGCCATGGCGCCGATCACCGTCGCCGGCGCATTGACGCTGCAGCATGCCGAGGCGCTGGCTGGTCTCGCGCTGGCGCAGATGGTGCGGCCGGGCGCACCGGTGGTTTACGGATCCTTCTCCTCCAATGTGGACATGAAGTCCGGCGCACCGGCCTTCGGCACGCCCGAGCACGTCAAGGCGACGCTGGGCGCCGGCCAGCTGGCGCGCTTCACCGGCCTGCCTTGGCGGTCCGGCGGCGGCAGTGCGGCCAACATTTCCGATGTGCAGGCGGCGCACGAGACGCAGTTCGCGCTGTGGGGCTCGGTGCTTGCCGGCGCCACCGTCTGCATCCATGCCGCGGGCTGGCTAGAGGGTGGCCTCAGCGTCTCCTACGAGAAGCTGATCACCGATATCGAGGCATTGCAGACGGTTGCCGAACTCTGCGCTACGACCCCCGGCGACAAGGATTCGATCGGCTTCGAGGCGATCGCCGAAGTCCAGCCGGGCGGGCATTTCTTCTCCGCCGGCCACACCATGACGCGCTACCGCACCGCCTTCTACGAGCCGCTGGTCGCCGACTGGTCGAATTTCGGCAGCTGGACGCAGTCCGGTTCGAAGTCGGCCACCGAGCGCGCCACCGGCATCTGGAAGCGGACGCTGGCCGACTTCCAGCCGCCGGCGTCGGCCGTTGCCACATCCGATGTGCTCGACGAGTTCATTGCCCGCCGCACCGAAGAGGGCGGAGCGTTGCCGGTGTCGTGAGGTTGGCAGCCGTCACATCGGCCGCTTGTCGCCGGTCTTCGACGGCTCGCGGCGAATCGGCCCGGCATCGGCCTGCCTGTGCTTGTCGGCGGCAATCCGGCGGATGCGATCGAAGCGGCTCTCCTCCGCCGGCTTGGTCGCGGATACAGCGTTTGCCTTCGGGGCAAATGTGATCATCTGTCGATCTCCCTGTCGTTGCTGACTGGTCTTGACTGACTGACGGAAATTCCTGGCTCGCCGGGGAAATGTCCCCGGCAGCCTGTTCTGATTTATGCCCGCCCAGATTCCCAGGCGGGCAATTTTCGGGCGATGGTCAGTAGCCGCCCATGCCGCCACCGCCGCCCGCAGGCGCCGCATCCTTGGCCGGAACGTCGGTGATCATCGCTTCGGCGGTGATCAGAAGCGCTGCAATCGAGCCGGCATCCTGCAGTGCGGTGCGCACCACTTTCGCCGGATCGACGATGCCCGCCTTGATCATGTCGACATAGACCTCGTTCTGGGCATCAAAGCCCTGATTGTGGTCCTTGCTGTCGGACAGCCTGCCGACGACGATCGAGCCTTCGACACCGGAATTCTCGGCGATCTGGCGGATCGGCGCTTCGAGTGCCCTGAGCACGATCGAAATGCCTGCCGTCACATCGTCATTGGCGCCAGTCAGCCCGGCCAGCGCCGATCTGGCGCGCAGAAGCGCCACGCCACCGCCGGGCACGATGCCTTCTTCCACCGCCGCGCGCGTCGCATTCAGCGCGTCGTCGATGCGGTCCTTCTTTTCCTTCACTTCAGACTCGGTGACGCCGCCGACGCGGATCACGGCGACGCCGCCGGCGAGCTTGGCCAGCCGCTCCTGCAGCTTCTCCTTATCGTAATCGGACGTGGTCTCCTCGATCTGGCCCTTGATCTGCGCGATGCGCGCCTGGATGGTCGCCTTGGTGCCGGCGCCGTCGATGATCGTGGTGGTGTCCTTCTCGATCAGTACGCGCTTGGCGCGGCCAAGCATCTCGATGGTGACGTTTTCGAGCTTGATGCCGAGATCCTCGGAAATCATCTGGCCCGATGTCAGCACGGCGATGTCTTCCAGCATCGCCTTGCGGCGATCGCCGAAGCCCGGCGCCTTGACGGCCGCGACCTTGAGGCCGCCGCGCAGCTTGTTGACGACCAGCGTCGCCAGCGCTTCGCCTTCGACGTCTTCCGAGATGATCAGCAGCGGCCTGCCGCTCTGCACCACTGCTTCGAGGATCGGCAGCATCGCCTGCAGATTGCCGAGCTTCTTCTCGTGGATGAGCACGTAAGGCTCTTCCAGTTCGACGCGCATCTTGTCGGCATTAGTGACGAAATAGGGTGAGAGATAGCCGCGGTCGAACTGCATGCCTTCGACGACGTCGAGTTCGGTGTCGGCGGTCTTGGCCTCCTCGACGGTGATGACGCCGTCATTGCCGACCTTGTCCATCGCCTTGGCGATCATGGCGCCGACGCTGGCATCGCCATTGGCGGCGATGGTGCCGACCTGCGCGATCTCGGCCGACGACTTGACCTTCTTGGCCTTCGCCTTGATGTCCTTGACCACGGCGGCGACAGCCTGGTCGATGCCACGCTTGAGGTCCATGGGGTTCATGCCCGCGGCAACCAGCTTGGCGCCTTCGCGCAGGATCGATGCGGCCAGCACCGTGGCGGTGGTGGTGCCGTCACCGGCGAGGTCGTTGGTCTTCGAAGCCACTTCGCGCACCATCTGCGCGCCCATGTTCTCGAACTTGTCGGCAAGCTCGATTTCCTTGGCCACCGTCACACCGTCCTTGGTGATGCGCGGCGCGCCATAGGCCTTGTCGATGATGACGTTGCGACCCTTAGGGCCGAGCGTGACCTTCACCGCATTGGTGAGGATCTCGACGCCGCGCAACATGCGGTCGCGCGCGTCGGTGGCGAATTTGATTTCCTTGGCAGACATTTTTTTCAATCCCGTTGGTGTGGTGAAGCAAGCGGCTCGCCGGAGCCTGGCAAAGCCAGGCCGGTCAAGCGGCCTTCTTGGCTTTGACGCTCTTCTCGGTGACGACCGTCCCGCTCTTTCCGGTAGCGGCCGTCTCGCTCTTGTCGATCACGCCCATAATGTCGGCTTCCTTCATGATCAGCAGGTCCTCGCCGTCGATCTTGACCTCGGTGCCCGACCATTTGCCGAACAGGATGAAGTCGCCGGCCTTGACGTCGAGCGGAACAAGCGCGCCGTTTTCGTCGCGTGCGCCCGGCCCAACGGCGATGACTTCGCCTTCCTGCGGCTTTTCCTTGGCATTGTCGGGAATGATGATGCCGCCCTTGGATTTGATATCGCCTTCGGCGCGCCGGATGACGACGCGGTCGTGGAGTGGCCGAAACTTCATGAGAACTTCTTTCTGGGGCCGGCATAGGCGACCGCGCCGTTCTTATAGGCGTGTTGGCACTCGATAGATAGGAGTGCCAAAAATTATTCGTGGCCAAAATTAAATATTAAAAAGTATTATGATGTCTGCAGGGTTCGAAACGTCGCGAGGCGCCTAGATATTTCAAAAAATTGAATTTCGAGGCAAAAGTGACTATTTATATCGTAAGTTCGATTCACGATTTCAGGCACGAAGGAGATTTAGGCGATGGCCGAAGGCAATCAGAGCATCATGGAAAAAGCTGAAGCCCGCTTCATGGACAAGCAGAAGAAGACGGCCGAGCGCAACAAGGCAACCTCCGACTACATGTCCGAAGCGAGGGCCAGGGAGATCAAGACAGCAAGGCTCAGGGAATTGCGCCTGGCCAAGGAAGAGGCCGACCGCGTCGCGGAAGCCTTGAACCCGACACCGAAGAAGAAGCGGGCGACAGTCAAGAAAGCCGCCGCCGCGCCGAAGGGGGGCACGTCATGAGCCTGACATTCCCCAATCCAAGTCGCTTCTATGACGAGGCCGGCAAGCGCATCCGCTTTGTCGGCCACGACGGCATGTTCCAGATTTCCTTCTCTGTCGCAGCCGATGCCCTCTCGAAGGCGCCATCAGGGACGGCGACCGCGGAAGCCACCTATCTGGCGGCTTTCGACACCGCGTCCAGCTCCATCCATGACATTGCCAGCAAGGCCTACGCCCGCACCCGCAAGAGCATATATGTGCTCACAGCCGCGGATTTCGGTTAGCGCGCGTTCGTCTTGCAATCAGAGCGGCTGAGATCAGCGTGCGTCAGGACTTGCGGTCGGCTTTTGCCCGCCGCTTGACGTCCCGGCTGTTCAGGCAGTCGGCCATCGCTTCCGCATCGCGCAAATTCATGGCCACCATTACCTGTTGCTTAAGCTCGACAGGCTGGCCGGTGAAGATGTCGAAGATATTCCAGCTCTCGGGCTCGTCCATGCGCAACGCGTAGCGGTTTGCCATATCGGCATCAGGCCCTTGACATGAAAAATGCCGCCGCCAGGATCAGGATTGTCCAGGCCACCACCGACAGCTTCAAGGCCAGGCCGCCATGCATTGAAAGTATCTCGCGCATGCGCAGGGCCACGGTCCTCTTCGACAGGGCGGGTGCTGCCGCAATCGCGACCGGGGGCTTGACGCCAAGCTTTCCAAAGGCCGGCAGCAGCGGTGGCGTTCGCATGAAATGACCTCGAATTGCCGGAGAAAACAGGGCTCCTCATAACACCCTTCTTGAAACTCCCCGCATGCCAAATAGAACCCGGTCCGTGAAAGGGCCATGCCGCCCGATTCGCCGCCTTCCATCAGGCGGATCGTCATCTGGCGCAATCCGTGCAACGCGGTTAGGTTGCGCGCGAAACTGAGGTTGTTCAAAGCGTGACAGGCGAACGGAGACGACGATGACGGCGCCCGGCGATTTGCTGCAAGCCTTGTTCATGAGATTGAAGTGCGATGCCTCGCTGACGGCGCTGCTCGGCGGCGCCGGGTTGCGCGAGCAGGCGGCCGACAGTGCCGCCTTCCCTTATGTGACCTATGGCAGGACCAGCGCATTCGATCTGGACACCGGCGCCGACAATGATGACGACCAGCTCATCACGCTGCATGTCTGGTCGAAGGCGCAAGGCGAGGCCGAGACGCGTCTGATCATGGACAGCATCCGGGCGCGCCTTGACGGCGCCGCTTTCGCCACCGGCTCGCGCGACCAGACCCGCCTGTCCCTGGAGTTCGCCGAGGCCCGCTACGACGAGGACCTGGCGCTCTACCACGGGGTGCTGCGGATACGCGCTCTCACCGAGCAAAGTGATTGAAGCAACCTAGATTTGCGCCTGGATCTCGGCCTTGTCGATGACTGACCACACCTCGAGGATGCGACCCTCTCCGAATTCGTAGAAAACATTCTCAGCGAACGACACGCGCTTGCCGTTCACCGGCAGGCCGAACAGCACGCCCTTGGGATGACAGTCGAAATGCAGGCGCGCCGCCACGCGCGGCGGCTGGCAGACCAGCAGTTCGATGTTGAAGCGGAGGTCGGGAATCGCCTCGAAATCGCCTTCGAGCATACGGCGATAACCCGACAGGCCGAGCATTTCGCCATTGTGCTGCACCTCGTCGCCGACAAAGTCTCCAAGTTTCGCCCAGTCCTGGTCATTCAGGCAAGCGATATAGCCCCGGTAAAGGTCGGCAAGGTCTTTATCCGTCATGGCGCACTCCGATGATTTGGCGTTTCCCGCGCTATTTAGGGCGGCCCTTCAGAATGGTCTCGCCTTGACCTGTTCCCAATCTGGCTGCGAATTGAGAACCTGCGCGCAAAAACCATAGCCGCGCAGCCGGTTTTCCGGTTATGAATCCATTGCCCGGTCGAGGGACTGGGCGGTAGGATCGCATTCATTCGTTGCGCGCGATGGGGTTTTGCGGGGATGGATTTTCACCCGTTCACCGTTCACTTCACGTTCAGCACAGTTGCGTTACAACGCCGACCATGAAAACGCTTCGCTCTCATGTCAGAACCGCGATACTGGCGCTCACGGCGGCCGGCCTGTTGGCGTCGCAAGCGACGCCGGCAGCCGCGGCGGATTGCTACGCGATCGGCCAGCAGGTTGCCGAGCAGAATGGCGGCACGCTGGCCAAGGCTTCGCAGACGACGCGTGGCGGCCAGGAGGTCTGCGTCATCGTCGTGCTTGTGCCGGGCAAGGACGGCCAGCGTCCGCGCCGCTCCGAGATCGTCGTCCCGGCGAACTGATCCAATCTTCCCCCTTGCAGGGTCGTTTCCCAGACCACCGGAATCGGCCTATAGCTGACCCATCAACAGGCCTGACCGATCATGCGCGTACTCGTCGTCGAAGATGACAAGGATCTCAACCGGCAACTGGCCGACGCGCTGGTCGATGCCGGCTATGTCGTCGACCGCTCCTATGACGGCGAGGAGGGGCATTTCCTCGGCGACACAGAGCCCTACGATGCCGTCGTGCTCGACATAGGCCTGCCGCAGATGGACGGCATCAGCGTCGTCGAGCGCTGGCGCCGCAACGGCCGCAAGATGCCGGTGCTGATCCTGACAGCGCGCGACCGCTGGAGCGACAAGGTGTCGGGCATCGATGCCGGCGCCGACGACTATGTCACCAAGCCGTTCCACATCGAGGAGGTGCTGGCCAGGGTGAGGGCGCTGATCCGCCGCGCCGCCGGCCATGCCTCGTCCGAGCTCACTTGCGGGCCGCTGCGCCTCGACACCAAGGCCTCCAAGGCCGATGTCGCCGGCGTGCCGCTGAAGCTGACCTCGCATGAGTTCCGCCTGCTGGCGTATCTGATGCACCATATGGGCGAGGTGGTGTCGCGCACCGAGCTGGTCGAGCATCTCTACGACCAGGATTTCGACCGCGATTCCAACACCATCGAGGTCTTTGTCGGCCGGCTGCGCAAGAAGATGGGCATCGAAATGATCGAAACCGTGCGCGGCATGGGCTATCGCATGCGTGAGCCGGAGGCGTAAGGCGGAACCGCTCCCCATACCAGCAAGGAAGCCTTTTTCGGCGCGGCTCTGGCCGCGCTCGCTGGCCTTCCGCGTCATCGGCTTTTCCACGATCTGGGCGATCCTCACCCTCATCGTTATCTTCACCCTGATTACCACGCTCTACCGCCAGGCCAGCGAACGCGGCTTCGACAGCCTGCTGTCGGCGCATCTGTTCAATTTGATCGGCTCGGTCGGCGTTTCCGAAACCGGCCAGCTCACCGGCGCTCCCGACCTTGGCGACCTGCGCTTCTCGGAGCCGAATTCGGGCTGGTACTGGTCGGTGGAGCCGGCTTCCGAAGGCGTGCACGGCAACCTTCATTCGTCCTCGATGACCACGACGATCCCGTCGCCGACCGTTGCCGAGGTGCCTTTCAATTCCAGTTTCCAGCGCAGCTATTCCACCGACGGCATCGGTGACGAGGAACTGCAAGTGTTCGAAAGCGAATTCGTCCTCGATGCCAAGAACCGCGCCGCGCGCTTCCGCGTGATGGGCAACAAGACCGAGCTCGAGCACGAGATCGCCACCTTCCAGGGCCGCCTGTTGACCTATCTCAGCCTGTTCGGCGTCGGCATGATCGCCATCAATGCGATCGCCATCCTGCTCGGCCTGCAGCCCTTGCGCCGGGTTCGCAACGCGCTTGCCCAGGTGCGCGAAGGCACGGCGCAACGGCTCGACGGCCGGTTTCCCGCCGAGATCGAGCCGCTCGCCAACGAGACCAATGCGCTGATCGAAAACAACAAGCGCATCGTCGAGCGCTCGCGCACGCAGGTCGGCAACCTCGCCCATTCGCTGAAGACGCCGCTCGCAGTTTTGATCAACGAGGGCCGGGCGCTCGGCGGCGCCAAGGGCCAGCTCATCGCCGACCAGGCCGCCTCGATGCAGAAGCAGGTCGACCATTATCTGCAGCGGGCTCGGGTCGCCGCGCAGCGCGACAGCGTCGTCTACCGCACGCCGGTGACCCCGCTGGTGCAGCGCATGGTGCGCGTGCTGCAAAAACTCAAGCCTGATGTCAGCCTGTCGCTTACGCTGCCGGCGGCCGACATCGTCTTTGCTGGCGAGCGCGAGGATTTGGAGGAACTGCTCGGCAACCTTCTCGACAATGCGATGAAATGGGCGAAGAGCACTGTTGCCGTATCCGTCACGCCGGCCGCAGCCGGCCTGTTCGAGCTATCGATCGAGGATGACGGTCCCGGCATCCCCGAGGACAAGGCCCGCGATGTCTTGAAACGCGGCCGGCGCCTCGACGAGACAAAGCCGGGAACCGGGCTCGGACTTGCCATCGTTGCCGACCTCGTCAACGAGTATGGCGGGGCGCTGGCGTTGGAACGCTCCACGATGGGCGGGCTGAAGGCGGTTGTGCGCTTGCGGAGCTTGCAATGATGTACTGCCCAGGGCCAATCGACACGGCCGAATGCCTGTGTTATGGCGGCCCCTCGATTGCACAAAGGCCGTTAAAAACGGCCAAATTTCCGACAAATGTCAATAGTATGACGTCCTGACGCCCCCGATGACGCGGCCCCCAGCGCATCCCGTTCAAGAAAACCGGTTGTTGGCATGAAGATTCGCGTTGCGCTCGTTTCCGCACTGCTCGCTCTTTCCGGCTGCGGAACGCTGGGCAAGGGCAGTGGCCCGGATATCTCCATCACCACCCCCCCGCGTCGCCTCCTTCAGGGGCCAAAGTCGCGACGACGATCATCTCGGCCATGGCCGGCGGGCTCGTCGGCGGATCGATCGGCAGCGGCCTGAACAGCACCGAGAAGCGCAAGGCGCTCGAGGCGGAATACAAGGCGCTCGAATATACGGCGAGCGGCCAGAAGGTGACGTGGAAGAGCGACAGTTCGGCTCATTCCGGCGAAGTCGTCGCGGCCCAGCCCTACCGCGTCGGCTCGCAGGATTGCCGCCAGTACACCCATACGGTGTTTACCGGCACGGCCGGCCAGACCGCGCGGGGCACCGCATGCCGCAACGCCGACGGCAGCTGGACGCCGCTGACCTGAACATTGGGCCGGGGTCGGAATCCCGTCAAAGCGTCGCAGCACCCTCATGTTGTGAGAGCAGGGCTCTCGCTCTATTGGAAGAACCATGCTGTTCTGGGTCATAGCCGCAATCCTCACGCTAGGCGCAAGCCTGACGGTGCTGCTGCCGCTGACCAGTGGCGGCAAGGACGCTCCGACCAGCAGCGACCACGACCTCGAAGTCTATCGCGACCAACTGGCCGAGCTTGAGCGTGACGCCGCGCGCGGGCTGATCCAGCCGGCGGAAGCCGAGGAGGCGCGCGCCGAAATCGCCCGCCGCATCCTTCGCCTGGGAGATGTTGGTCAAGCCAATGTCGGTCAAGCCGATGCGCCTGGCACGCGGCAGCCGTCAAAGGCGGCAAGGCTGGTGGCAACGGCTGCGGTACTGGCGGTCCCTCTGCTCAGCTGGGGCCTTTACAGCCAGCTCGGCTCGCCGGATCTGCCGTCGCAGCCGCTTGCCGAACGGCTGGCCAAGAATCCGGCCGATAGTTCGGTCGACGAGTTGGTGACGCGCGCCGAGGCCCATCTTGCCGCCAACCCTGGCGACGGACGCGGCTGGGACGTGCTCGCCCCGATCTATCTGCGCCTGCAGCGCTTTCCCGATGCCGTGACCGCCTATCGCAATGCCATCCGCCTCGATGGCGACACGGCCGCCCGCGAGGCCGGCCTCGGCGAAGCGATTGCCAATGCGGCCGGCGGCATCGTTTCGGCCGATGCGCAATCCGCTTTCGAACAGGCGCTAAAACTCGACCCGGGAAACGCGAAAGCCTCGTTCTATTTGGCGATGGCGCTGGCCCAGGAAGGCCGCATACCCGAGGC
This sequence comes from Mesorhizobium sp. C395A, assembly GCF_030323205.1. NCBI lineage: Bacteria > Pseudomonadati > Pseudomonadota > Alphaproteobacteria > Hyphomicrobiales > Phyllobacteriaceae > Mesorhizobium > Mesorhizobium sp. C395A. The sequence goes on from NZ_CP100473.1 coordinate 522,059, forward strand.
AACCACGGCTTGGCAGAAAATGCTCGATTTCCTGCCGCAGGATTCGCCATGGCGCGGAGCTGTCCAACAGGCACTGGCCGAGGCCGCCAACCGCAGCGTCGCGTCAGGAGAGCCCGCCAAAGGCCCCGATGCCGCAGCCGTCGATGCCTCGTCGATGGCGCCGCAGGACAGGCAGGCCATGATCGAAACCATGGTCGCCGGCCTCGACGAAAAACTGCGGCAAAATCCGCGCGACGCGGAAGGATGGATGCGGCTCATTCGTTCCTATGTTGTGCTGGGCAAGGCTGACCAGGCGCGCGACGCGCTGCATCGCGGTATCGCCGTGTTTGGCGCCGACAGTGAGGAAGCGAAGAAATTCACCGCCTTTGCCGCCTCGCTCGGCCTGACGGCGACGGAGTAGGACATGACGCGCAAGCAGAAGCGATTGTCGGTGATTGTCGGAGGTCTTGCCTTCCTCGGCGCCGCCACCGGGCTGACCTTCTATGCGTTGGGCCAGAAGGCCTCCTATTTCTATATGCCCGCCGATCTGACCACCGCCAGCTTGCAGCCGGGACAGCGCATCAGGCTCGGCGGCCTCGTCGAAAAGGGCACGGTCGTGCGCGGGCAGGGCGCGACGGTTGCGTTCTCGGTCACCGACACGCACAAATCGGTCAAGATCAGCTATACCGGCATCCTGCCCGATCTGTTCCGCGAGGAGCAGGGCGTCATCACCGAAGGCAGCTTTGGCGCCGACGGCGTTTTCGTCGCCGACAGCGTGCTGGCCAAGCATGACGAGCGCTACATGCCCAAGGAAGTCGCTGACGGGCTGAAGGCCAAGGGCGTGTGGCAAGAGAGCAAGAGCCAGTAATGGTTGAGACCGGACACTTCGCGCTCGTCCTCGCCTTTGTGCTGTCGCTGGTGCAGACGCTGGTGCCGCTGATCGGCGCCCGTACCGGCAACCAGAGGCTGATGGCTGTCGGCGGTCCCGTCACGGTCACAGGCTTCGCGCTCACGGCGCTATCGTTCGCAGCACTCGCCGGCGCCTATGCAAGTTCCGATTTCTCGGTGGCGAGCGTGTGGGAAAACTCGCATTCGCTGCAGCCGCTGATCTACAAGATCACCGGAACCTGGGGCAATCACGAAGGCTCGATGCTGCTCTGGGTGCTGATCCTGACCTTCTTCGGTGCGCTGGTCGCTGTCTTCGGCTCCAACCTTCCGGCGACGCTGCGCGCCAATGTGCTGACCGTGCAGGGGGCTATCGGCGCCACCTTCTTCCTGTTCATCCTGGCGACATCCAATCCGTTCACCCGGCTCAATCCGGCGCCGATCGAGGGCCGCGATCTCAACCCGGTCCTGCAGGATCTTGGCCTCGCCATCCATCCGCCGCTGCTCTATCTCGGCTATGTCGGGTTCTCTATCTGCTTTTCCTTCTCGGTCGCCGCCCTCATCGAAGGCCGCATCGATGCCTCCTGGGCGCGCTGGGTGCGGCCGTGGACGCTGGTCGCCTGGATGTTCCTCACCGGCGGCATCGCGATGGGCTCCTACTGGGCCTACTACGAGCTCGGCTGGGGCGGCTTCTGGTTCTGGGATCCGGTCGAAAACGCCTCCTTTATGCCGTGGCTGGCCGGCACGGCTCTTCTGCATTCGGCGATCGTCATGGAGAAGCGTTCGGCGCTCAAGATCTGGACGCTGCTGCTTGCCATCCTCACCTTCTCGCTGTCGCTGCTCGGCACCTTCCTGGTGCGCTCCGGCGTGCTGACCTCGGTGCATGCTTTCGCCACCGATCCGACCCGCGGCATCTTCATCCTGTGCATTTTGACGCTGTTCATCGGCGGCTCGCTGGCCCTGTTTGCGCTGCGCGCCTCGCGGCTGACGGCCGGCGGCCTGTTCCACCCGATCTCGCGCGAAGGCGCACTCGTCCTCAACAATCTGTTCCTGACCACGGCCACGGCCACCGTGCTGGTCGGCACGCTCTATCCGCTGGCGGTCGAAGCGCTTTCGGCCGGCAAGATCTCAGTCGGCGCCCCCTTCTTCAACCTGACATTCGGCCCGCTGATGGTGCCGCTGCTGGTCGTGGTTCCTTTCGGACCATTGCTCGCCTGGAAGCGCGGTGACCTCTATGCCGTCGCCCAGCGCCTGATGGCGGCTTTCGGCGCCGCTCTCCTGGCGATGCTGGTCACCGGGCTGTTCATCGACGGCGCGTCGGTGTTCGCCGCCCTTGGTGTCGGCCTCGCCTGCTGGCTGGTCTGCGGCGCGCTCACCGACCTCGCCGTCAAGTCCGGCTTTGGCAATGTGTCGCCCGCCATCATGCTGCGCCGTTTCGCCGGCCTGCCGCGTTCGGTGTTCGGCACTGCACTTGCCCATCTCGGCCTCGGGCTGACGACGCTCGGCATTGTCGGCACGCTGTGCTTCGGCACCGAAAGGATACTGTCGATGCATGCCGGCGAGAGCGTCGAACTCTCCGGCCACACGCTGCGTTTCGACGGCCTCTTCCCGGCGCAGGGTCCGAACTACAGCGAGCAGCGCGGCCGCTTTTCCCTGATCGGCGCCGATGGCGGCGTTTCAGCCGAAATCACCTCGGCCAAGCGCTTCTTTCCGGTGCGGCAGACGACGACGACCGAATCCGGCATCGAGACGATCGGCTTCAGCCAGCTCTATCTGTCGCTGGGCGATGAAGGCACCGATGGATCCGTCGTGGTGCGCCTGTGGTGGAAGCCGCTGGTGACGCTGATCTGGGGCGGAGCTCTGGTGATGATGGCGGGAGCCGCAATGTCGCTGCTCGACCGTCGCCTGCGGGTTGGCGCACCCTCGCGCCGCCGCAAGCAGGCAGCCTCCATGCCGTCGGCAGGCGCGCCGTGAGCACCAGGTTCTCGTTGGCCTCGCTCACCCTGCTTCTGGCGCTGCTGTTTGCCGGCGCGGCGCAAGCGGTGAAACCGGACGAGGTTCTCACCGATCCGGCGCTCGAGGCGAGGGCGCGGCTACTGTCGGAAGGCCTGCGCTGCATGGTCTGCCAGAACCAGTCCATCGACGAATCCGATGCAGACCTCGCCCGCGACCTGCGCATCCTGGTGCGCCAGCGCCTGGTTGCCGGCGATACCGACCAGCAGGTGATGGACTATATCGTGTCGCGCTACGGCGAGTTCGTGCTGTTGAAGCCACGCTTCAGCCCGCGCAACGCCTTGCTTTGGGGCACGCCGGTGCTTCTGCTTCTAGTCGTCGGCATTTTCATTGTGCTGACCACACGCTCCCGCCGCTCGTTGGCAACCAAGGCGCTGAGCGCCGAGGAACAGGCGGCGCTGGACAAGGTGCTGAGCGACTAGCTCGGCCATTCCTCCAAAGGCCAGTCCCGCGACGTGTGGATGGCGCGCAGGATAACAATGCTCTGACGGCCGGCGATCAGGCGCAATTCATAGGCAATGATGTAGGGCAGGCGGCCGATGGGCTTCTCATAAGTGCCTGTTACCCGGCCAGGTCGGCCCGTCGCCATATCACCAAGGCCCCGGCCCATTTCACGGATACGGTCCGCGAGGCGTCGGGCGGCGGCAGGATTGTCCTGAGCGATAAAGGCAACTTGCTGCGTGAGATCGTCCAGCGCTTCTCGCGACCAGGTGACGAACAGCTTCACGCCTTGCCTGCGCGCCTGGCTTTCGCTGCTTCGATCACCGCGTCGAGCTCCGCCATGGCGTCGTCGTGGGGCACGACACGGCCAGCCTCTGCGTCGGCCATGCCACGTTTTATGCCTTCGATGATATCCAGCTCGCGATCGACATAGGCTGAGACCGCCTCGGCGGCGAGGAACGATTTACTACGCCTGGTATCGGTAGCGATCTGCTCCAGCTTCAGCTTGGTCTCGGACGAGACTCGAATGGTCATGGTGGTGCTTGCTGTCATTGTGAAAGCCTTGTGCTGAGTTGTGTACACCATAGGGCAGCAGGCGAGCGCAACCAAGCGATTTGTGCGACCGCCCAACATTACAAAACTTTCATGCACCGGAAATGGCGCCGTAATGTGCGCCTCTCTATTTCTCTTGTCCGAGGATGCTCTGCCTGAGCCGCATCCAGTGAAAAGAGGATACGAGACCCATGACTATCGCCCCCAACCCATATTCCCGCACCCGCAAGCGCCTGTTGGCCGCCGCCGCTTCGCTGGCCATTGCCGGCGGCATCGGTTTCGGCGCCGTTGCCACTGGTACAGCTCCCGTTCTGGCCGACGCCGTGCGGGTCGAAGCGCCCCAGGTGCCGGGCTTTGCCGATGTCGTCGAGCGCGTTTCGCCGGCCGTGGTCAGCGTCAAGGTCAAGGCCAAGATCGAGCCTGCCGCCGATGACGGCTCCGACCAGTCCGACGATCCGGACGGCATGAACAACCTGCCCGACAATCCGCAGCTGCGCCAGTTCTTCAAGCAATTCCGCGGCTTTGGTGATCAGAACGGCCATGACGGCGGCAATCGTCGCTTCAGCCACCGCGACCGTAACAACGACCAGCCGCGTCCGGTGGCGCAGGGTTCTGGCTTCTTCATCTCCGATGACGGCTATCTCGTCACCAACAACCATGTCGTCGAGGAAGGCTCCGCCTTCACAGTGGTGATGAATGACGGCAAGGAGCTTGACGCCAAGCTGATCGGCACCGATCCGCGCACCGATCTGGCGGTGCTCAAGGTCGATGGCGTCGGCAAGTTCACCTATGTCGATTTCGCCGACGATTCCAAGGTTCGCGTCGGCGACTGGGTGGTGGCCGTCGGCAATCCGTTCGGCCTCGGCGGCACCGTCACCGCCGGCATCGTCTCGGCCCGTGGCCGTGATATCGGCGCCGGTCCCTATGATGACTTCATCCAGATCGACGCTTCGGTCAACCGCGGCAATTCGGGCGGCCCGACCTTCAACCTTAACGGCCAGGTCGTCGGCATCAACACCGCGATCTTCTCGCCGTCGGGCGGAAGCGTCGGCATCGCCTTCGACATTCCGGCCTCGACCGCCAAGCAGGTGGTGCAGGATCTGATGAAGAGCGGCTCGGTGCAGCGTGGCTGGCTCGGCGTCGAAATCCAGCCGGTTACATCGGACATCGCCGAATCGCTGGGCCTGAAGTCGCAGAACGGGGCTCTGGTTTCGGGCGCCCAGGACGGTGGCCCCGGCAAGAAGGCCGGCATCACCGCCGGTGACGTGATCACCCAGGTCGAAGGCAAGGACGTCGCATCGCCGAAGGAACTGGCTCGTCTGATCGGCGCCTACCCACCCGGCAAGTCGGTCGACGTCACGGTGTGGCGCGACGGCAAGAGCCAGACCATCAAGGTCGATCTCGGCACGCTGCCGTCCACCGACAAGCAGGCCTCGGCCGACCCGCAGCAGCCCGCGGCACCGGCAAAGCCCGCCGCGCTGGCCGATCTCGGCCTCACCGTCACCAAGTCGGAAAACGGCAAGGGCCTGGTGGTGACCGATGTCGATCCAGACAGCGATGCCGCCGACCGCGGCATCCAGCCCGGCGATGTCATCACCTCGGTCAATTCGACGGAGGTGAACGGCACCGAAGACGTCGCCAAGGCGATGGCCGATGCGGTCAAGTCCGGCCGCAAGGCGGTGCTGATGCAGATCACCCGCGACGATTCAAACCGCTTCGTCGCGCTGCCAGTCGCCAAAGGCTGACATCACACAGTTTCCAGTGCGGCGGTTTCAACACCCCCGAGCCGCCGCACGGGAAGCAAGGGGCCGAACGCGTTAGTCAGTCATCGTGTTCTGCCCCCGGCGGCAGCGGGCCCATCGCCCGCTGCCGCTCTAACATCGAAGCATGTCGCCCAAAAGTGCACGGCGGTTTTGGCAAAACGACATGCTTGAACGAAAGCTTTTGCGCTCATGGCGGCCCCTCAATCTTCCGGCGAAATCGCGTATAACGGCTCTATGAAGATTCTCGTCATAGAAGACGATCGCGAGGCGGCCGACTATATGCAGAAGGCCTTTGCCGAGGCTGGGCACACCGCCCATGTCGCCGGCGACGGCGAAACCGGCTTTGCGCTGGCCGATGCCGGCGACTATGACGTGATGGTCGTCGACCGCATGATGCCACGCCGCGACGGGCTCTCCGTCATTGCCGGCCTGCGCTCGCGCGGCAACACCACGCCGGTGCTGATCCTGTCGGCGCTGGGCGAAGTCGATGACCGCGTCACCGGTCTGCGCGCCGGCGGGGACGACTATCTGACCAAGCCCTATGCCTTTTCCGAATTGCTCGCCCGCGTCGAGGTGCTGAACCGCCGCGCCAGCGCCAGGGAGGCCGAAACCGTCTACCGGGTCGGCGATCTCGAGCTTGACCGGCTGTCCCATTCGGTCAAGCGCGCGGCGCGCGAGATCACGCTGCAGCCGCGCGAATTCCGCCTGCTCGAATATCTGATGCGCCATGCCGGCCAGGTGGTGACGCGCACCATGCTGCTCGAAAATGTCTGGGACTATCATTTCGATCCGCAGACCAACGTGATCGACGTTCACGTCTCGCGCCTGCGTGGCAAGATCGAGAAGGGTTTCGACAAGCCGATCCTGCATACGGTTCGCGGCGCCGGCTATATGCTGAAGAGCGGCTAGAGCATGATCCCAAAAAGTAGGTACCGGTTTTTGGAGAAGATCATGCTCCAACAAAGGGGTAGGTGATGATGAGATTTCAGCCAAATCTCATCATGAGCTAGAACTCGATGGCCCTTTCCCTGCCGGCCATCATGAGGACGACGGCGGCGCGGCTTTCAGCGCTTTATTTCCTGCTTTTCGCGCTATGTGCCGTGTTGCTGGTCTTCTACATGACGTCGTTGTCGGCCCGCATGCTGACCGGCCAGACCCAGCAGACCATCAATGACGAGGTGCTCGGCCTCGCCCGTGCCTATCAGAGCGGCGGCCTGCCGCGGCTGGTGCGCGTCGTCGAGCAGCGCTCGCGCCAGCCCGGCGCCAACCTCTATCTCATTGCCGATGTCAACGGCCAGATCCTCACCGGCAACGTGCAGAGCCTGGCACCGGGGGTGCTCGAGACCGATGGCTGGACGACCGAACCCTTCTCCTATCGCCGTTTCGGCGAAGGTGAGCTCGAACGGCAGCGCAACCAGGCTTCTGACCCGAATGGCGCGCAGCCCGGCGAGACCGAAATTCAGCCCGAGGGCGAGAAGGGCCACAACGCCATCGCGCTGGTGCTGCGGCTGCCCAACCAGATGATCATGCTGGTCGGCCGCGATCTCGGCGAGCCCGAGCGCTTCCGCGCCGTCGTCCGCCGCGCCCTGATGCTGGCGCTGGGCATGATGGGCCTGGGCGGGCTGCTGATCTGGTTCCTTGTCGGCCGCGCCGCGCTGAAGCGCATCGACAGCGTCTCGGAGGCAAGCCGCCGCATCATGGGCGGCGATCTCACGGGACGGCTGCCGGTGACCGGCGCCGGCGATGAGTTCGACCGCCTGTCGGAAAACCTCAACACCATGCTGGCCAGGATAGCGACGCTCAACGAAGGGCTGAAGCAGGTCTCCGACAACATCGCCCATGATTTGAAGACGCCGCTGACCAGACTGCGCAACCGCGCTGAGGCGACACTTTCGGGCAAGCACAAGACCACCGACTACCGGCAGGCGCTGGAAGGCACCATCGCCGAATCCGACCAGCTGATAAAAACCTTCAACGCCATCCTGATGATCTCCAGGCTGGAGGCCGGCTATTCCTCGGAGAGCACCAGCAAGGTCGATCTCGCCGCCGCGGTGCATGACGTTGTCGAGCTTTATGAGCCGGTGGCGGAGGAGGCTGGCGTGGTGCTTGAAACTGCCGCGGACGGGAATTTTTCCGTCGATGGCAACCGCGAGCTGATCGGCCAGGCACTGTCGAACATCGTCGACAACGCCATCAAATACTCGACCGATGCGACGGAAAAGCCTGCCGTGCGCGTAGCCCTGCAGCGCGTCGGTCACGAAATCCGCCTTTCCGTTTCCGACAATGGCCATGGCATCCCCGACGATGCCGACCGCGCCAGGGCGACCGAGCGCTTCGTGCGGCTGGAAAAGAGCCGCTCGCAGCCGGGATCCGGTCTTGGCCTCAGCCTCGCCAAGGCGATCATGACTTTTCACAATGGCCGGCTTGAACTTCTGCCTGCCAATCCCGGATTGTCCGTTATCATGAGCTTCCCGGCGCGGGAGGACCATTGATGGCGGTGAGGATGGCTGCGAAACGGATCGAGACCGAATGGCGCCTGCAACTGGCGGCGCAGCTCGCGCCGCTGGATGAGGCCCGCGCCCGGCGTGAACTGTCGGAGATCGCTGGCGATGCCAAGGACGAGAACCTGCCGCGGCTGGCGAAATTCCTAGGGGTCAAGGGCGCCGCACAGGAGTTTCTCGCTGCCGTCTTCGACCTCTCGCCCTTCCTCCGCGATGTCGCGCGCCGCCGGCCGCAAATCCTCGACGCGCTGTTCGATGGCAGTGTCGAGGCTCGGCTGCTCGCCATCGCCGAAGCGATCGGCAAGGCCGCCTTTTCCGAGACCGTTTCCGAATCCAGCCTGATGATGGAACTCAGGCAGTGGAAGGGTGAAGCTCACTTCCTGATCGCACTTGCAGACCTCTCCGGCGAGGCCGATGCCGCGCTGACGGTAAGGCGCCTCAGCAATCTCGCCGATGCCTGCACCTGCGCGGCGGTCGACTTCCTGCTGCGCGAGGCGCACAGCCAAGGCAAGCTCAAATTACCCGATCCCGAAAATCCGTCACGGCAATCCGGCTGGATCGTGCTCGGCATGGGCAAGCTTGGCGCGCATGAACTGAATTTCTCCTCCGACATCGACCTCGTCGTCTTCTTCGATCCGGATGCGCCGGCAATCGTCGATCCGCTCGAGGCCACAGAGCTGTTTGCGCGCCTGACCCGCAGGCTGGTCCGCATCCTACAGGACCGCACCGGGCACGGCTATGTCTTCCGCACCGATTTGAGGCTTCGTCCCGATCCAGGCTCGACGCCGCTGGCGATCCCGGTCGAGGCAGCACTTCGCTACTATGAGGCGCGCGGCCAGAACTGGGAGCGCGCCGCCATGATCAAGGCGCGTCCCTTGGCCGGCGATCTCGATGCCGGGGATGCGTTCCTGCGGGAATTGCAGCCCTATGTCTGGCGCAAATACATGGACTATGCGGCGATCGCCGACGTTCATTCGATCAAGCGCCAGATCCATGCCCACAAGGGTCATGGCGAGATCGCGGTCAAAGGACACAACGTCAAGCTCGGCCGCGGCGGCATTCGCGAAATCGAGTTCTTCGTCCAGACCCAGCAACTGATCGCCGGCGGCCGTTTTCCGGAGCTGCGCGGCCGCGAGACGGTGCCGATGCTGGGTGCGCTGGCGGCGCGCAACTGGATCACCGCCGATGCACGCGACGCGCTCACGCAGCAATATTGGTTTCTGCGCCGCGTCGAACACGCCATCCAGATGGTCGCCGACGAGCAGACGCATATTCTGCCCGACGATGATGAAGGGCTGGAACGCATCGCCCATATGCTGGGCTTTGCCGATGCCGCCAGATTTGCCGAAACCTTTCGCGCGGCTTTGCATGAGGTCGAGCGCCATTACGCCGCGCTGTTCGAGACCGCGCCTGAATTGTCGGCCGGCGTCGGCAATCTGGTCTTCACCGGCGATGTCGACGATCCCGACACGCTGCAGACCTTGCACGGCCTTGGCTTCCAGCGGCCAAGCGACATCTGCCGCGTGATTCGAGGCTGGCATTTCGGCCGCTACCGCGTCACCCAGTCTGCGGAAGCGCGCGAGCGGCTGACCGAACTGACGCCGGCGCTGCTCAAAGCCTTCGGCCAGACGCGCCGGGCCGACGAGGCGCTGGTTCGCTTCGACGAATTCCTCGCCGGCCTGCCCGCCGGCATCCAGCTGTTTTCGCTGCTGCAGTCGAATCCCGCCCTGCTGAAACTAATGGCGACGATCATGGGCGCCGCGCCTCGGCTGGCGGCAATCATCACAAGGCGCCCGCATGTCTTCGACGGTCTGCTCGACCCGGCGCTGCTCGCCGAACTGCCCAACCGCGCCTATCTCTCAGCGCGGTTGGCCGCTTTCATCGAAGGCGACCGGGCTTATGAGGACGTGCTCGACCGTTTGCGCATCTTTGCCTCCGAGCAGAAATTCCTGATCGGTGTCAGGCTGCTCGCCGGCTCGATCGACCCGGCGCGCGCCGGCCGCGCCTTTTCCGATCTCGCCGACCTCACCATCGACGCCGCATTGCAGGCGGTGACCACCGAAGTCGCGCTGCGTCATGGCCGCATCGCCGGCGGCACCGTGTCGCTGCTCGGCATGGGCAAACTCGGCAGCCGCGAGCTCACCGCCGGCTCCGATGTCGACCTCATTCTGCTCTACGACCACGACGCGAATGCCGACGAGTCCGACGGCGACAAGCCGCTCGCACCATCGCACTACTATACCAGGATGACGCAGCGGCTGATCGCGGCTGTCTCGGCGCCGACCGCCGAAGGCGTTCTCTACGAGCTCGACCTGCGCTTGCGGCCATCCGGCAACAAGGGGCCGGTGGCCACCCACATCGATGCCTTCAAGAAATACCAGCGGCAGGAGGCCTGGACCTGGGAGCACATGGCGCTGGCCCGGGCGCGCGCCATCGGCGGCGACGCGGCCCTTTGCGCCGAGGTCGAGGCCGAGGTGGCGGCACTTCTGGCCTTGCCGCGCGACGCCGCCAAGGTGAGGGCGGAGGCATCCGAGATGCGCGCGCTGATCGAGAAGGAAAAATCGCCGCGCGATCTCTGGGACATCAAGCTCATCTCCGGCGGCCTCATCGACCTCGAATTCATCGCGCAGGTGGCGGTTATAACCGGGCAGGTCAAAGCCGGCCGCAGGGTGACCGCGACCGGCGAAATTCTGGCGCATCTGTCGCCGGATTTCGCCGAGGCTGACGTCAGGCAGCAGCTTTGCGAAGCCTACCAGCTCTATCTGGCGCTGACCCAGATGACGCGGCTTTGCCTCACCGGCGCATTCGAACGCGATGACGTTCCGCCGGGACTGTCGGATCTGCTTCTGGCGGTGACTGACCTGCCGGATTTCGGTGTGCTGGAAGCACACCTCAAGGAGACGTCGCAAAAGGTCAGAAAGGATTTCGACCTTTTGCTTCGTACGAAACGGTTGTGAGGGCGTGAAGCGCTGGCGGCTGTTTCGGATCGCATCGGGGGTGACGATGCAACAGGAGAATACCCATGAGAAAGACAACCGGACTTGCCCTTGCCTTCGTCGCGCTTGCCGGCGCCGTTGGCACCACCGCCTATGCCGAGAACAATGCCAGCGCCAGAATGCGCGAGGGCGCGATGATGCGCCTCGACAAGGCGATGAAGGATTCCAACGGCACCATCAGCTTCGACCAGTTTTCCGACGCCATGAACGCGCGGCTGAAGAAGCTGGTCGCCGACAATGGCGGCAAGCTGACCGTTGCCCAGCTCGCCGACGCGCTGGAAAAGGCGCGGTTCGAGGAAATGGCAAAGCGTATCGTCGCCCGCTACGACACCAAGGGCGACGGCACGCTGACCACGGACGACATCACCGGGCGTGAGAAGAAGGTGTTCGCCATGCTCGACCGCAACAATGACGGCAAGATCGAGCGCAACGAACTACCAAAGAACGGCCGCATGGGCCGCCACCACCAATGGGACGGCGGCGACGACAGCATGGAGTGAATGGCGATATGTCTCCGGCGGCGAAAGCCGCCGGAGCCCTTACATGACCGCGCCTACCCAGTCCTTGAACGCAGCGGAGAGCACCGCTCGCATTGGCGGGCCGTCAGGCCGCCGCCTTCACCGCCGGTTGCGCCTTCTTCACCGGGATGCGCACCGACACGATCGTGCCGACGCCTTCGGTCGAGCGGATTTTCAGCGCTCCTCCTTGCAACTCGGCCAGCGAGCGCGAGATGGCAAGGCCGAGGCCGGAACCGGCGTGGTTCTTCGAAAACTGGTTCTGCACCTGTTCGAAGGGGCGGCCAAGCTTGCTCAGTGCCTCCTTCGGAATGCCGCAGCCATTGTCCTCGATGGTCAGCACCAGCGCGCCTGACGTGTTGCGGGCGCGCACCGAGATATGGCCGCCCTGGCCGGTGAACTTCACCGCATTCGACAGCAGATTGATGGCGATCTGCTTGATCGCCCGGCGGTCGGCGAACAGCGTCATCGTATCGGCGATGCGGGTTTCGACCGTGATCGATTTCTCCGCCGCCTGCAGCGAGATCACCCGCACCGTCTCCCGGATCAGCGGGCAGAGATCGATTTCCTCGCGGTCCACCGAGAATTGGCCGGCTTCGATCTTCGACATATCGAGTATGTCGTTGATGACGCCGAGCAGATATTTGCCGCTGCCGTTGATGTCGTTGGCATATTCCTCGTAGCGCGGCGAACCGAGCGGCCCGAACAGGCCTTGTTCCATCAGTTCGGAGAACCCGATGATGGCGTTGAGCGGCGTGCGCAGCTCGTGCGACATGTTGGCTAGGAATTCGGATTTGGCCCGATTGGCGGCCTCGGCGCGCTCGGTTTCCTTCATATATTCGCGGTTGAGCTCGACCAGTTCCTTGGCGCGCTCTTCCTCGGCCCGGCGGGCGAGGCTGAGGTCGTGGATGGTCGCCATCAGCCGGCGCTCGCTGTCGACCAGCTTTTCCTGGTGCAGCTTGATCTGGGTGATGTCGGAGCCGACGGAGACCGTGCCGCCGTCCCGGGTCCTCAGTTCGTTGACCTGCAGCCAGCGGCCGTCGGAGAGCTGCCGCTCGAAGGTTGCGCCCCCTTGCGGCCCGTTGGTGTTGGCCAGCCGCCGTTCAGAGGCGAAGGCAAGCATGCGCTCTTCAAGCACGGCGCGCGCAGCGCCCGGCATGACGTCGCGGTCCGACAGGCCGTTGTCCTTCTGGTATTTGGAATTGCACATGATCAGGCGCTGGGCGGCATCCCACAGCACGAAGGATTCGTTGATGTTTTCGATCGCGGTCCGCAGGCGAAGGTCGGCCGCCTCCGAGCGCAGCGCCAGATGCCGCTGCTCGGTGACGTCGACGGCAATGCCGATCAGCTGGATCTCAGGCGCTTCCGGGTCGATCACCTGGGCCCTGGCGCGCATCCACACCCACTGGCCGTCGGCGTGACGCATCCGGAACACCTGGTCGATATGGTCGATCTCGCGCTCGACGATTTTGTTGGCCAGCTCGAACAGGTCGCCGTCCTCGGGGTGGATGATGTCGTCGACCTCGCCGAACGACAGCATCGAGTTGCAGGGCTCGTAGCCCAGCATGTCGTACATCGAGCGCGACCAGTACATCTTGCCGCGCACCATGTCCCAGTCCCACAGGCCGCAGCGACCGCGAACCAGCGCCATGTCGATGCGCTGATGGGCTTCGAGATAGATGCGGTCGGCTGTCTCGGCGCGCGATGCCTGGCCGAAATAGGCGTAGAGGATGATGATCAGCACGCCGGCTGTCAGCACAAACAGCGTGACGTTGAGCGAGACGGTCTTGCGCCAGTTGTCGAACACCGCTTCCTGCGGCACCAGCACGGCGGCGGCGTTCTTGCGGTCCCGGGTCAGGCTCACCGCCGCGTACCAGTCCTGGCCGCCGATGCTGACATCCATGACCCCGGCGCGATCGCCGAACATGAACAGCGGCTGGCCGTCCAGCACCAGGCTGTCCAGCGATCGCCCTTGCCAGCCGGTCGACAGCGGCGACACGGCAATGATCTTGAAGGCGCTGTCGGTGATCACAAGCACATGGCTTCTGCCCATGGCGCCCTGGCGGCTCGTGCTTTCCAGAAGATCAATTGCACCGCTGGATGCCGCGGTCGGGTCGGCCGAGATTGCGTTCGCCATCTGGCCGGCGGCGAGACCTAGCACCGCCTTGCCGTCGCGCTCGGCCTCGTCGCGCTCGTTCATCAGCGACAGCACGCGCAGTGCGGCGATGACGATCAGGAAGATGATGATGAGAGCCGGTATCGAACGGCGCAGAAGGGGTTCGGCAGCCAGGAGCCGCCGGTAGGCTGGTTCAGCGATGAGCCGCGTATTGCCGGCGAGGCCGTCGCCTCGCGCCTTGCGCCGCTCAAAAGCCGTCCCTTCGGGCGCGCCCCACGCGTCCGCCTTGGCCATAAATGGCACTCCCCGAATTTCCGTACGCTTGACGATCCGGCAACACCGCACATCCGAATCGTCTGTAAAGAATCAAAGGTGATTCGCCTTGTCCAGAGGCGCGGCCGAAAAACATTAAAAATTGATTGAAATAACGCTGAAATCCCTCGCCACCACCCCACCCGCCCATCCGCCTTCGGCGGCTGTCCACCGTCCCTCAAGGGGAAGGATCAGGCTAGCGTTCGCTCCACAATATCCCGCAAATCCGCCGACAGGTTCTCGGTACCGGCGATCGCCAGCAGCGCTTCCCTGGCCTTGGCTTGCCTGCCCGGCTCCAGCGAGCGCCACGAGCGCAGCGCTGTCGCCAGCCTGGCCGCCACTTGCGGATTGCGTTTTTCAACCTCGAGTACGGTCTGGGTAAAAAACCGGTAGCCTTCGCCATCGGCGCGGTGGAAGCCGGTCTGGTTGGCGCTGGCGAATGTGCCGACCAGCGAGCGCACCCGGTTCGGATTGGCCATCGAGAAAGCTGCGTGACCAGTCAGCTCGCGTACCGTGTCGACTGTCCGGCGTCCCGGCACGCTGGCCTGGATCTGGAACCATTTGTCCATGACCAGCGGATCGGCGCCATAACGCGCCTCGAAATCGGCCAGCGCCTTGATCGCCTCCGGCGAACCGTCATGGCGGTGCGCAAGGACGGTCAGCGCTGCGGCGCGGTCGGTCATGTTGGTCGCGGTTTCGAAATGCCGGGCGGCGAGCGCAGCACCTTCCGGCAGCAGCGACAGGTAGTCGAGCAGGATGTTGCGCAGCGCCCGGCGTCCCGCATTGGCCGCATCCGGGCTGAACGGCCCGTCGTCGGCGAGGTGGCTGTATAGGTCGGTGAACGTTTGCTGATTGGCGCGCGCGATTGCCAGCGCCAGTGCTTGGCGAGCGGCAAAGATGGCGTCGGGATCGATGTTCGTGCCGATGTCGCGGGCAATGTCGGCCTCGCCGGGAAGTGACAGCGCCAGTGCCCGGTAGGCAGGCTCCAGCGTCTCGTCGCCGGCGATCTTACCGGCAAGTCCGGTCAGCCTGGCGGTGAAAACCGGTTTCGCGCCGCCGAGGATCTGGCGGAAGGCCGCTATCAGCGCATCGGTGAGCAGCGTGTTGAACGCCTGCCAGCGCGCGAAGGCATCTCTGTCATGGCCAGCGAGGAAGAACTGGTCGTCGGCCTTCTGCTCGACCGAAAGCGTGATCGGCGCCGAAAAGCCACGGTTCAGCGACACCGCCGGCCGCTCGGCGACGCCTGAGAAGCGCACCATGTGACGGCGCTTGCGGATGTGGATAACGCCGTCCTCGACGGTGGCTCCCTCGACGCCATCATAGGCGACCGGCTCACCGCCCGCGCCGACCAGCCCGAAGGCGAGCGGAATGTGCATCAGGCGCTTGCGGCTCTCCGACGGTGTCGGCGGCACCGACTGCTCGATCTCGAGCGTAAACTCGCGCGTCGCCGGATTGTGCGTCGAACTGACGGTCAGGTTCGGCGTGCCCGCCTGGTGATACCAGAGCGCGAACTGAGACAGGTCGCGCCCGGAGACGTCCTCGAACACCTTCAGGAAGTCCTCGATCGTCGCGGCCTCGCCATCATGGCGCTCGAAATAGAGGTCCATGCCGGCGCGGAAAGCCTCGGCCCCGAGAATCGTGCGGATCATGCGCACGACTTCCGAGCCTTTTTCGTAGACCGTCGCCGTGTAGAAATTGTTTATCTCGCGGTAGCGGCGCGGCCGCACCGGATGCGCCAGCGGTCCCTGGTCCTCGGGGAACTGGTGCGCCCTCAGCGTGCGCACTTCGGCGATGCGCTTGACCGCGCGCGAGCGCTGGTCGGCTGAGAATTCATGGTCGCGAAAAACCGTCAGCCCTTCCTTAAGGCAGAGCTGGAACCAGTCGCGGCAGGTGATCCTGTTGCCGGTCCAGTTGTGGAAATACTCATGCGCGATGATCGCCTCGATATTGGCGAAATCGGCATCGGTGGCGGTTTCCCGGTCGGCCAGCACATACTTGTCGTTGAAGATATTGAGGCCCTTGTTCTCCATGGCCCCCATGTTGAAGTCGGAAACGGCGACGATGTTGAAGACGTCGAGGTCGTATTCGCGGCCGAACGCTTTCTCGTCCCATTGCATCGAGCGCTTGAGCGCGTCCATGGCGTAGCCGGCGAGCCCCTCCTTGCCTGGCTCGACATAGATGCCGAGTTCGACCTTGCGGCCGGACATGGTGACGAAACTGTCGGCGACCTGGCCAAGATTGCCGGCCACGAGCGCAAACAGATAGGACGGCTTGGGGAAGGGGTCGTCCCAGACTGCAAAGTGCCAGCCGTCGGCAAGCGCGCCGCTTTCGACCGGATTGCCGTTGGAAAGCAACAGCGGCGCTTCGTTCAGCCTCGCCTCGATACGCACGGTATAGACCGACAGGATGTCGGGGCGGTCGAGGAAATAGGTGATGCGGCGAAAGCCCTCGGCCTCGCATTGCGTGCAATAGACATTGCTGGAGCGGTAGAGGCCCATCAGCGCCTCATTGCTGGCCGGCGCGATCTCAGTCTCGAGCAGCAGCTGGAAACGGGCCGGCGGCCTCAAAATGGTCAGCTGGTCCGGCGTGGCGAGATACTCGGCCGGGGCAAGCTCGCGACCGTCGATGGCAATGCGCTTGAGCACCAGCCCGTCGCCGTCCAGCACCAGCGACGTCGAGGCGGCGGCGCCATCGCGGCGTTCGATCGTCAGCACTGCGGTGACACGCGTTGCGTCTGGCGAAAGGCGGAAGGTGAGGCCGGTTTGCGGGATGGAAAAGTCGTTGGGGCGGTAGTCTTCGAGCTTGAAGACCTGGCCGGTATCGGTTCGCATTCCCTTGGGTTTCCCTGTCGCTATCGGAGCCGCTGACGTGTCCTGGCCCATTAATCTAAAGTTGCGCGCTCTTTACACGAAACGGTCACTCGACAAAACTGCGCCAATGCCTATTTCACGGCGTTCCCCTTCGATCTTCATCGCGAGGCCTTGATGACCGTCGTCACACCGAAATTCGGCATGGGTGCCTCTGTGCTGCGTCCTACGACACATATCTGGGCAACGATTCGGGAAGCGGCGGAGGCGTGACTTTAGGGCCGAGAGACGAGGCGGCAGGGAAACTGTCCGATCATCCAGGGCGTGTGCTGACCGGGATCATGCTCAAGGTGATGTCGGTGGCGGTCTTCGTCGGCATGCAAACCTGCATCAAGGCCGCCGGCACTTTGCCGGCCGGCCAGATCGTCTTCTTCCGCTCCTTCTTCGCCATCTTCCCGATCATCGCCTTCCTGGCCTACAAGAGAAAACTCGGTACGGCGTTTGCCACCAAACGCCCGCTGAACCACATTGCGCGCGGTGTCGTCGGCGTTTGCGCCATGGGGCTCGGCTTCTTTGCGCTGACCCGGCTGCCGCTGCCTGAGGCGATCACGCTGAACTATGCCCAGCCTTTGCTGGTGGTGATGTTCTCTTCGCTGTTCCTCGGCGAAGCTATCCGCATCTATCGCTGGAGCGCGGTTGCGGTCGGTCTGGTCGGCGTGCTGATCATCTCCTGGCCGGAGCTGACGCTGCTCACGTCGGGCGCCGCAGTCGGCGATCAGGAGGTGCTGGGCGTGATTGCGGCGTTGGTCTCCGCAGCGATCTCCGCCAACGCCATCCTGCTCGTGCGCAATCTTGTCCAGACCGAACGGACGGCGACCATCGTGCTGTGGTTTTCGGCAACGGCGAGCGTCATGGCGCTGCTTACGCTGCCCTTCGGCTGGCAGGCGCTGACGCCGCTGCAGGCCGGTCTGCTGGTCGCAGCAGGGTTCTGTGGCGGGCTGGCGCAGATTTTGATGACGGCGGCGTACCGCCATGCCGAAGCTTCGGTGGTGGCGCCGTTCGAATACACCTCGATGATCCTCGGCGTGGTCGTCGGCTATTTCGCCTTTGGCGATATCGCCACCATCAACACGCTCGTCGGCGGTGTGATCGTCGTTGCCGCCGGCATGTTCATCATCTGGCGCGAGCGCCAACTCGGCCTGGAACGCACCCGAACGCGCAAGGCAGCGCCACCACAGGGGTGAGGAGGTCCGCGGGGTTGGCTCAGTTAGCTTCCGCACGTTCCTTCGCCAGCCGCACCAGCACCGCTCGCGTCTGCTCGTCGGCCGGGAAGAAAGACTCGATCGCCAGTTCCGACAGCGTCACGTCAAGCGGCGTGCCGAAGACGGTGATGGTGCTGATGAAGGACAGCACCTGGTCGCCATGCGCCAGCCGCAGCGGATGGACGATGCCGTTGGGCTCGACCGGCACCGGCCGCGCACCCTTGAGCCCGGACGGATAGGTTCGCAATTCGCGCTCCAGCTCGACCAGGACGGGATCGCCGGCGGCATCGTTCTGGTGTTTCAGCCGCTCCAGCAGATGCGCCCGCCATTCCGCGAGATTGACGATGCGCGGTGCGATGCCGTTCGGGTGCAGGCTGAGGCGCAGAACATTGACCGGCGGCTGGAGCAGCGACGGCTCGGCAACATCGGGCAGAAACGGGCCGATGGCGGCATTGGCGGAAATCAGGTTCCAGTGCCGGTCGACGGCGAGGGCGGGGAACGGCTCATGCCCTTTGAGCACGCTCTCGACCGCGGCAAGCGCCGGCGCCAGCGTCGTATCTGTGAGTGGCCGCTCGCTGAAGCTCGGGGCAAAGCCGGCAGCCAGCAACAGCTGATTACGCTGCCGCAGCGGAATCTCAAGCTGCTCGGCCAGATGCAGCACCATCTCGCGCGATGGCGCGGCGCGGCCGCTTTCGACGAAGGAGAGATGACGCTGGGAAATCTCAGCCTCCATTGCGAGATCAAGCTGGCTCATGCGCCGGCGCGTGCGCCATTCGCGGATCAGGCTGCCGGCGGAGGTTTGGGCTGTTGTCATCGGGCAGGATTAAGGCGGCGGGAGAGGGATTTCAATTACGTCGGAGGTTATAGCGGAGGCCGAGGCGAAATCTTCTCCCCCTTTGAGGGGGAGATGGCCGGCAGGCCAGAAGGGGTCGGTTCGACGGGATGCGACCTTCTTACGGAAAATGGACGTTGGCGCT
This sequence comes from Mesorhizobium sp. C395A, assembly GCF_030323205.1. Taxonomy (NCBI): domain Bacteria; kingdom Pseudomonadati; phylum Pseudomonadota; class Alphaproteobacteria; order Hyphomicrobiales; family Phyllobacteriaceae; genus Mesorhizobium; species Mesorhizobium sp. C395A. The sequence continues at coordinate 541,178 of NZ_CP100473.1, forward strand.
CCACGCGCAACGACCCCACAGTCGCCTTCGGCGACATCTCCCCCTCCAAGGGCCCTCAAGGGGGAGATCAGCTAGCTAGCCCACCTCTCGCAACTTCGCTTTCACCTCGAGAAAATCCCGCCACGCCAGTTTCTTGTGCGCCGGCGTCCGCAAGAGATAGGCCGGGTGCAACGTCGGCATGGCCGGAATGGCAGTGCCCGACACCGTCGTGTGCACCTGCCAATTGCCGCGCAGGCGCAGAATGCCCTCGGTCGTGTTGAGCAGGGTTTTGGCCGAAGGGCCGCCGAGATTGACCAGCACCTTCGGATTGACCAGCTCGATCTGCCGCTCGATGAAGGGGCGGCAGATTTCGGTCTCGTGCGGCGTCGGCGTGCGGTTGCCGGGCGGCCGCCAGGGAATGACGTTGGCGATATAGACCGAAGTCCGGTCAAGCCCGATCGCCGCCAGCATGCGGTCGAGCAGCCGGCCGGAGCGGCCGACGAATGGCAGGCCCTCAATATCCTCGTCGCGGCCGGGCGCCTCGCCGACCAGCATCACCGAACCCTCCGGATTGCCGTCGGCGAAGACCAGGTTCTTGGCGGTGAATTTGAGGTTGCAGCCATCGAAGGACGCCATGTGCTGGCGCAGTTCGTCGAGCGTCGAGGCGCTTGCCGCCATCTGCCGGGCCAGGGCCGCCTGTGCCTCGTCGGGCACCGTCGCCATGGCCGGAACGGAACGCGCAGGCGCGTCCGGCACCCGGCTTGCGTCCAGCCCGGGGCTGGCGGCGGCTTGTTCCGGAAACTTGTTTTCGCGAGACGGCGCGGCAGGCGCCGTTGTGCGCTCGGGGCGCTTCGGTGCTGCCCCGGCAAACCGGTTCACCGGCGCGTCCTCCAACGCTTCGTCGACGCCGGCAGAGGCGTAGAAGGCGAGCAACTCGGCCAGGTCGGATCGGTTGTTGGGGGAGGCGGCAGTCATGCCGGGCACATTCGTCCGCCGAGAGACGATTTGCAAGGTTGGGCGGTTAGTAATCTCCCCCCTCGAGGGGGAGATGTCGCCGAAGGCGACAGAGGGGGTCGGCACGACCGGACGCGGCCTGTCGGCGACCGAGGAGGTTGGCGCTCGACGCGCAGCGACCCCCTCTGGCCTGCCGGCCATCTCCCGCTCAAGGAGGGAGATTACGCGCTCGTCGGCTTTCGCCAATCACGAAGGGCATTTCGTGGCGATTTTCACGGCGTCTGCCGCTTACCCCGTAGGAATCCGCGGATCCTGAACCAGATAAAACGTCCAGCGCGGCGTGTAGTCGGTGATCAGAAACTCGAAGCGTCCCCTCTTCAGCGGGTCGATCTGTCCACTCTTGAACAAGAGCCGGTCATAGGGTTCGAAATCGCGGTCGAAATCGGCGTACGCGCTCGACAGGATGTTGTCGGGCGTCTTGTTGCGCTGGTCGAAGGACAGGCCGTCGCCGAACACGCTCGGCTGGTTGAGTATCTCCTGCAGCTCGAACTGGAATTCGACCCAGGCCTGGCCGCTGTTGTTGAGCACCTCGATACGCATGTACAGGATGCCGTTGGCGAATTCGCCGTTGGTGCTGAACGGCTGGATCGGTTTGGTGGTGCGGATGGTGAGCGTCACCGGCGTCGACGAATTCAGCTCCTCGGAGATGACCAACGGATCTTCCTTGGTGCCGGTGCCCGAGGCGCCGGTGATGTGGAAACCGCCAAGCTCGTCGGAAAAGGAATAGGCGCCGGTCGCCCACACCTTCACCGGCTCGGCCTGAGCGCGAACCGGCGTAAGCATTGAAAGGGCGAGAAGGATCGCTCGGCAGGTCCGGCCGGGCGGAAGGGGGAAGCGCGTCAATGAATAGCCGGACGGCGTGCGCATGGAAATAAGTATGGCCGATAAGAGAGCCGTCGAACAATTAAAATATGGGACGCTGAGCGCGGCCGCGCGCAAAACGCTTGCGGCAGAGTTGTTATCCGCGACTTTTTGTCGAAATCGGCATTGTCACGTCAGCGCCGGTTTCCTGTCGCGGATTGATGCGCTATGCAGCGCAGGAGCCAGCAAAATGCCGGAAACGGTTGGCCAGAGCGGAGGGGTTGATGAGCGAGATCGAACGCGAGAGCATGGAATTCGACGTGGTCATCGTCGGGGCCGGCCCGGCGGGCCTTGCCGCAGCGATCCGTCTCAAGCAGGTCAATCCCGAGCTTTCCGTCGTGGTGTTGGAAAAGGGCGGCGAGGTTGGTGCCCACATTCTGTCAGGCGCCGTCCTCGATCCCATAGGCATCGACCGCCTGTTGCCGGGCTGGCGCGAGGAAGATGGCCACCCCTTCAAGACGCCGGTTACGGCCGACGATTTCCTGGTGCTCGGCCCCGCCGGCTCGTTCCGTCTGCCCAATATCCTGATGCCGCCGCTGATGAACAATCACGGCAACTACATCGTCTCGCTCGGCAATGTCTGCCGCTGGCTGGCGACCAAGGCTGAAGCGCTAGGCGTCGAAATCTATCCGGGCTTTGCTGCCGCCAGCCTCGTCTACAACGATGCCGGCGCGGTCACGGGCGTCATCACCGGCGACATGGGCGTCGAAAAAGACGGCACACATGGCCCGGGCTTTGCGCCGGGCATGGCGCTGATGGGCAAATACGTGCTGATCGGCGAGGGCGCGCGCGGTTCGCTGTCCAAGCAGCTGATCGCAAAATACAAACTGTCCGACGGCCGTGAGCCCGGCAAGTACGGCATCGGCCTCAAGGAGCTGTGGCAGGTCAAGCCCGAGAACCACCGGCCGGGCCTGGTGCAGCACTCCTTCGGCTGGCCGCTCGACCTGAAGACAGGCGGCGGCTCCTTCCTCTACCACCTCGAGGATAACCAGGTCGCGGTCGGCTTCGTCCTGCATCTCAACTACAAGAACCCCTGGCTGTCGCCCTTCGAGGAATTCCAACGGTTCAAGACGCATCCGGCGATATCGCGCACCTTCGAGGGCGCCAAGCGCATCGGCTATGGCGCGCGCGCCATTACCGAAGGCGGCTGGCAGTCGGTGCCGAAACTCTCCTTCCCCGGCGGCGTGCTGATGGGGTGTGCGGCGGGCTTCGTCAACGTGCCGCGCATCAAGGGTTCGCACAATGCGGTGCTGTCCGGCATGCTGGCAGCCGAACATGTCGCGCAAGCGATCGGCGCCGGCCGTGCCAATGACGAGCTGTCGTCTTATGAGGACGCCTGGCGCGCGACCGATATCGGCAAGGATTTGAAGAAGGTCCGCAACGTCAAGCCGCTCTGGTCGCGCTTCGGCACCATTATCGGCGTCGGCCTCGGCGGTCTCGACATGTGGCTGAACACGCTGTTCCGCTTCTCGCCCTTCGGCACGCTGAAACATGGCAAGGCCGATTACGCCACGCTTGAGCCCGCGGCCAAGCACAAGAAGATCGCCTATCCCAAAGCGGACGGCGTGCTGACCTTCGACCGCCTGTCCTCGGTGTTCCTGTCCAACACCAATCACGAGGAAAACGAGCCGGTGCATCTCATCGTCGGCGACATGGAGTTGCAGAAGCGTTCCGAGCATGATGTCTTTGCCGGGCCCTCGACCCGCTATTGCCCGGCCGGTGTTTACGAATGGGTCGACAAGGACGGCAACGCCGCCGCCGATCCGTCTGCCAAGGATGTGCGCTTCGTCATCAATGCGCAGAACTGCGTGCACTGCAAGACCTGCGACATCAAGGATCCCAACCAGAACATCAACTGGGTGCCGCCACAAGGCGGCGAAGGCCCGGTCTATCAGGACATGTGAGCCTCACCGACCGCGGCCGTCTCGACCAGCAAAAAATGGCGGCGATGGCCGGGTTTACCAACGCATGTAAGGCGCTCGGCGCCAAAGATTGTTGAAACCGTCGTCTGCTTGTGGTCTCATTGCCGCGTCCATGGGGAAAATGGCATGCGCGTGTTGGTCTTGTTTTGCGTCGCCGCCATAAGCGCGGCCTGCGGCGTCGTCGGGACGGCGTCGGCCGGGGTGAAAACCGTCGTTAAGACGCGAACCTATGACATCACCGGCACGACAGGTGCCGGTCTGGTTATCGCCATGAACCGCAGAGGCCCCAAGCACGGTTTCATGACCCACGCCATCGCGCAGACAAGCTACACCGCGGACTGGAGCCTGGACCTGGGTCAGGTCAACGGCGTCTGCCGCCTGCGCCAAGCCAATGGAACGCTCAACATCGCCTACACCTACCCGCGCGTCGCCTCGGCCGTCACGCCGGCGCTGCGCAAACGCTGGAACCGGTTTTTCACAGGCGTTCTCGCTCATGAAGGAACCCATGGCCGTATCGCCGGGCAGATGATGCAGGCTGCCGAGCGGTCGGTTCGCGGCCTGAAATTTGCCAACGATCCGCAATGCAACAAAACGCGCGTCGAAGCCACGCGGCGCTTGCAAGCCACTTCCAAGCTCTATGAGGCAAAACAGATCGCGTTCGACGCGCGCGAGCACAGTGAAGGCGGCCATGTCGAGCGCATCATCGAGGCCTTGGTAGGCTTGTGAAACCGTAAGCCCCGTGGCGTACGATCTAGCCGCCCATGCTGGGCTGGATCAGCGACACAGTCGCGGTAGAATCCTCGTCGACCGGCTTGGTCTCGTCGCGCATCAATGAAAATTCCACCATCACCGGCAGATGGTCGGAGCCGGTCTCTTCCATCTGCGTCGACGACAGGATGGTCACCCCGCCCTTCGAAAACACCTGGTCGATCGGCAGGCCCGCATAGCGCCGCAGGAAATCGGGCAGGGTCCGGTGGATCCAGGTCGGTCCGGCCGACGGCATCACGGTCAGTCCGCCGAGCGAGGCAACGCGCCGTACCGCGGCGCTCCACGGCACGGCATTGCAGTCGCCGGCCATGATCGCCGTCTCGCCGAGCGAGGTGAGCGTCTCGGTCAACTCGCCGATCTGCCAGTATTGTTCCTTCGGCCACGGCCAGCTCAAATGGATCGCCGCGACATCGACCGGAGTGCCGCCGAAATCGACGGTGGCGGCCGCCATCGCGCCGCGCGGTTCGCAATGCGGCTCGGTGCCGGCCGCAAAGGGTCGCCGGGACAAAAGCGCCACGCCCCACACGCCGTCGGGATGGGCGCACAGGATGCGATAGGGATAGGCGTTCTGGATATAGCTGAGTTCGGTCGCCCACATGGCCGATACTTCGTCGAGCGTGATCACGTCTGGGTTGGTCCTGCCGATCAGCGAAAGAACCTTCTTGGGTGTCGGATTGTTGAAACGCAGGTTCATCTGCAGCAGCCGGTAGACCGGTTCGTTGCCGGGCGCGGCGTCATTGGCGGCCCGCACCGGCCACAGGCGCGGCAAGGTGCTCAACGTGCTGGCGAAGGCGGCCACGGCCAGCAGCAGGCCCACGCCCGCCTGCAGGCGAAACGAGGTGGCGAGCAGCGGCAGCGCAATCAGCCCCATCAGCACGGCAAAATGGATGCGGAAATGGGCGAAGGAATCGAAGGCCGGATGCAGTGCGCCAAAGAACCCGGCTACAAGCGCGGCCGAGAGGCCGAGCATTGCCAGGAACGCCATTGAAGCCATCATCTTTCGCACGCGTGCCATCAGACCGGGTCTTGCCCATAGACCGGGTAATACATTGCCGAGGTATCAGGCCTTTATCGGCTGAAATGCGGCCCAATCAAGATGACGAAACGCCTCGCGGCAAACATTTACGGCAAGCCGGTCTACTGAAAGGCCGTCTCCGAAAAGCTTCTCAGCTTGCGCGAATGCAACCGTTCCATCGGCATTTCCGCCAGCTTCTCCATCGCCTTGATGCCGATGGTCAGATGCTGCGCCACTTGCCGCTTGTAGAATTCGGTCGCCATGCCGGGCAGCTTCAACTCGCCATGCAGCGGCTTGTCGGAGACGCAAAGCAGCGTGCCGTAGGGCACGCGGAAGCGGAAGCCATTGGCGGCGATCGTGGCCGATTCCATATCGAGCGCGATGGCGCGCGACTGCGACAGCCGCTGCACCGGTCCGCGCTGGTCGCGCAGTTCCCAGTTGCGGTTGTCGATGGTGGCGACGGTGCCGGTGCGCATGATGCGCTTGAGATCGTAGCCGGAAAGTCCGGTGACTTCGGCGACCGCCTCCTGCAGCGCCACCTGGATCTCGGCCAGCGGCGGTATCGGCACCCACACCGGCAGGTCATCGTCCAGCACATGGTCTTCCCGGACATAGGCATGCGCCAGCACATAGTCGCCCAGCGCCTGAGTGTTGCGCAGGCCGGCGCAATGGCCGAGCATCAGCCATGCATGTGGCCGCAGCACCGCGACATGGTCGGTGATCGTCTTGGCGTTGGACGGGCCGACGCCGATGTTGACCATGGTGATGCCGCCATGGTTCGGCTTCTTCAGATGATAGGCTGGCATCTGAGGCAGGCGCGGCGCCGCCACGCCTTCGCTGGGCGCGTTTTGCCCTGCCTTGGTGATGACATTGCCCGGTTCGACGAATTCGGTATAGCCGTGGCCGCCTTCAGCCATCTGGGCCCGCGCGCGGGCGACGAACTCGTCGATGTAGAACTGGTAGTTGGTGAACAGCACGAAGTTCTGGAAATGCTGCGGGCTGGTCGCGGTGTAGTGCGTCATGCGGTGCAGCGAATAGTCGATGCGCTGCGCCGTGAACGGCGCCAGCGGCCTTGGTTCGCCGAACGCGACCTCGAAGGTGCCGTTGGCGATCTGGTCGTCGGTGCCGTCGAGATCCGGCACGTCGAACAGGTCGCGGATCGGCCGTTTGATGCGGTCGGCGGCGGCGCCATCGACATGGGTTCCTTCAAGGAACGCGAAATGCAGCGGGATCGGCGTGGTCGATTCCGAAACCGTTACCGGCACGCCGTGATTGCGCATGATCAGGCGAAGCTGCTCTACGAGATAGCGTTCGAACAGCACCGGCTGGGTGATGGTGGTCGAGAAATGCCCGGGGGTCGGCATGTGGCCGTAGGCCTGGCGCGAGTCGATCTGGGTGAACGAATTGGTGGTGACGCCGATCTCCGGGTAGAAGGCGCGGTAGCGCTTGCTTTCGTCGCCGCCGGCGGCAAGCGTGGCAAAGGAGTCGCGCAGAAACTTGGTGTTGCGGTCGTAGAGCACCTGCAAGGCGGCCACGGCCTTTTTGGCGTCGTCGAAGCTCTGCTTGCCGAAAGGCTCCGGCATGACGACCGATTCGATAGCTTGTGGGTAGATTCGCTTTTCCATGGCTCAATATAGAGACTTGAGGCCGCACTTGGGAGGGGAGGGTGGCCGCCAAGTGGTCGATTTATTCGTCCACGCCCAAGGTGTGCTGAGATTCAGGTAAGGCTGAGCCGGAGTCGAGGACGGGCGCGAAGCGACCAAACTGGTTGGCTTCGAGAACCGGAGCGGAGCGTACTCGAAGCATGTGAGCACCAAGGCCGCCACTTGCAGGCCAGCATCACCTTAATACCGGCACACCTTACCCGCGCTGCAGACTGACCAGCAAGACAAAGCCGACGCCATGCTTCTTCGTCGCCGGCGCGTCGATCGTCGTGTCGGCATTGGCCCGCATCATCGGCATGGCCAGGACCGGCGCCGACAACACGACCAGAACGAGCGCCGCCCGCGGCAGGAGCCGAAGGGTCTGGAGGGCGTTGATGGCGATGCGGTTCATGGCTTTTGCTTTTCTGTTTGGATCTATGTCTTTGTCGTCTCAGGGGCGAAAATGGTTCATGCAATCGAATTGGCAGGAACTGGCTGCATTCCAGGAACGGGCCGGACGGCCGGATTCGGCCACGAGGATGGCGAAGAGCATCCCGAACAGGCTCATCAACAGGCAGACGATGGTGAAGCGGCGAGCGAGCATTTGCGTAGTGTCTCCTTGAACACGCCATCAAATGCCCTGATGCGACTGAACCGGCGCTGATGCCGACGTTCATCTGCGGTTCAAAGTGATTGACGAGGTCTTAGAGAGAGCGTCGGTTCGGGTTTGCGCCGCCGCAAACGGCACGGTCGTCGCTATGGCGCGGACCGTCCTGCAAAGAAAACGGGGCCTGTGAAGGCCCCGTTGGTCAACTCAAAGCAGCAAGATCAGAGCTTGTGCCAGGTCTGGCTCTTGCAGATCAGCCCGCCGAGCACGCAGCCGCTCATTTTGAGCGAGGTGCCCGACAGTGTTGCCTTGCCCGAATAGGTCTTGTCGTTTGCCGGATCGGTGATGTTGCCGGCATATTTGTTGGCCCCGGCCGCCTTGAGCGAACCGATGGTCTTCCCGGCATATTTGCCGGTCTTCAGGGTGATGGAGAATGAACCGCTGCCGCCGATAACTGCTGTGTCGCCGGCTTGTGTCTTCCAATTGCCTTCGATCGGATCGGCCCAAGCCGCACCAGCCATCATCACGGCGGCCGCCAGGGCCAAGCTCACTTTGCGAAACATATCTGTCCTCCCTGGTTTAGATGGGGCAGCCGCCTCTCTGCCCCTTACGCAAACGTAAGCTAATCCAGCTCCCGGCAAAACAAAAGCGTGCCGCGACGGAAGGTTTCGCAATTTTCATGCGGGGTCGGGAGAGTGCAGCCCGTGGAAATGAAACGATCGAGGCGTTGGCTTTGGTTCGCGTGGTTAGCAGAGTGTTGATCGGCGCCTTGCAAATTTTCGTCAAATCGGTCGAGAAACGGCGGGATTGCTGACTTTGTATCCTTAACGAATTTCCGCGTTTACCTCTTGTTTTAGCTTTGTTTTCTCCAAATTAAGCACGCCATTTAACGACGGATTCAAGGCTCGGCCTCATTCTCGGAAGCATCGAAAGAGCGGCTCCCCAGGGAACACCGGGGGACAGAAGAGGCCCGCTCTCGGGAGCCAGACAGGGGACTAAAATGGCACGTTTTGAAATGCTTGAAGCCGGCTTCGGCGCCATGGGGGCAACTGCCCAGGCCGACATTCTTTTCGAACTGGGCATGATGTATGCGACCGGCCGCGATTGCGAGACCGATGTCGTTGCCGCCCACAAATGGTTCAACATCGCCGCCATCAAGGGCTCGGTCCGCGCCGCGGAACTGCGCTCGGAACTGTCGGCCGCAATGTCCAAGGTCGAGATCGCCAAGGCGCTGCGCGAAGCCCGCGAATGGATGACGATGCACTGAGATCGCGAGCAGATTATCGCAGGCAGATTATCGAAAACAGGGAAGCCCCGGGATCAAGACCGCAAAGACGGTCGGAACCGGTGAAACGACGAGGCCGCGACAAGACGGCCGACCATGAAAGAACAAGAACGCGGCAGGCCGGCACGGTCCAGTCGTGCACAATGGGGACGGCGGGCAGGTTTTCGTGGCGCGGGGGCGCATGGGGACTGCTACGAGCAAAAAGCCACGACCGGCCGGAACAGGCTGGCGTGGCTTTTTGCGTTGATGAGGCCCAATCGAGCGGCGCCGATGCGCCTAGACAGGCCCAATGAAGGATGAAATTGTCCCGCCTTCGGAAAGAAGCGCGGCCAGAGCGGCTGCGCGAGTGTGGGAGGAGTTCTATCACCATGAAAAAAACGGGTATTTTGAGCGCGGCCGTATTTGGCCTGATGATGAGCGCGCCGGTTGCCTTTGCCGATGACATCACCATTTCGGTGGTCGGCCCGATGACCGGACAGCTCGCCACGATCGGCGATCAGTTCAAGCAGGGCGCAACGGCAGCCGCCGATGCGATCAACGCCGCCGGCGGTGTCAACGGCTCGATAATCAAGCTCGACATCGAGGACGACCAGTGCGATCCCAAGCAGGCGGTTTCTGTGGCCAACCGGATCGTTGCCAACAGCGTCAAGTTTATTGACGGCCATGCCTGTTCAGGTTCGAGCATCCCGGCTTCCGCCGTCTACGCCGAGGCCGGCGCGCTGATGATGAGCCCGGCCTCTTCAAATCCCGAGCTGACCGATGCCGCCGCCAAGGCCGGCTGGCCGACGATCATGCGTCTCTATACGCGTGACGACGCGCAGGGCGCCTTCATTGGCCCGTGGATCGCCAAGAAATATGCCGGCAAGAATGTCGTTATCCTGCATGACAAGAGCGCCTACGGTCAGGGCGTTGCCGATGCCGTGAAGGCGACGATGAATGCCGGTGGCCTCAAGGAGATCGACTATGAAGGCATCAATGCCGGCGAGAAGGATTATTCGGCTCTCGTCACCAAGCTGAAGGACCTCAAGGCCGACGTTGTCTATTTCGGCGGCTATCACCCGGAAGCCGGGCTTATCCTGCGTCAGTCGGCCGAGCAGAGCGTCAAGTTCCAGCTGATCATGCCGGACTCGATCGCCTCGCCGGAATTCTGGCAGGTCGCCGGCCCCGCCGGTGAAGGCACCCTGTTCGTCTTCCCGTCGGACCCGCAGGCCAAGCCGGAAGCCAAGGAGGCCATCGCCAAGATCAAGGCGGGCGGCTTCGTGCCGGAAGGCTTTACGCTGTTCTCCTACGCCGTCGTTCAGGCGTTTGCAGAGGGCGTCAAGCGCGCCGGAACGGACGATCCGGTCAAGGTAGCCGAAGCGCTGAAGAACGGCACGCCCTTCAGCACCGTGGTCGGCGACGTGACCTTCGACGAGAAGGGCGATCTGAAGAACGCCAGCTACGACATCAACCAGTGGCACGACGGCAAATACGCACCGATCGCGCAGTAAGCGGCCGCGTACTCATGGAAATGGCCGGGCTTGTCCCGGCCATTTTTGTTCAAGCCTCCAGCCGGCTTGCAGCCTCTTCAACGAAGCGCACCAGCACCGTTCCGTCGGTGACCTGCGCGCCCTCTGTGGCGATTTCCGCGATCACGCCGTCATGGCTGGCCGCGATCGTGTGCTCCATCTTCATCGCTTCCAGGATCAACAGCGGCTGGCCCTTGATCACCCTTTCGCCCTTTGCCGCGCGCACCAGCTTGACCACGCCTGGCATCGGCGCGCGCAGGCTGCCGGAAGCGGCGGCCGCCTCGTCGGTGCGCGCCAGCGGATCCGGGACGAGGAAACTGTAGCCGACCGCGCCTTCGAACACGGTGACGTGGCCTGGCCAGCGGGCAAGGCGAGGGGCGGCGCGAAGATCATGCGAATTGACGCTGTCATAGGGCGCGTCCAGCGCCACCTCGAAGCGCCCGTCCGGCCGCACTGAAACACGCGCCAGTATATCGTCCTCGCCATGGCGCAGGCGCGTGCGGCGCGCAACGCTGTGGAAATGCGCATAGCCGGCAAGCGACGACCACGGATCGTTCGACGGCGGCAAAGCACCGGCGCCCGCCGCGGCAAGGGCCGCCGCGGCAACGATCTCGCTGCTCGGCGGGGCGACCGCGGTCAGCGCTTCCTGATGCCTGCCGATCAGGCCGGTATCGACATCACCAGCCGAAAAATCGGCGTTCGCGGCAAGTGCCGCGAGAAAGGCGGTGTTGACGGTCGAGCCGGCAATCTCGGTCTGCGACAACGCAGTCCCGAGCGCATCGAGTGCCGCCTGCCTGTCCTTGGCGTGGATGACCAGCTTGGCGATCATCGGATCGTAGAAGGGCGAGATCGCATCGCCGGCCCGCACGCCGGTCTCGATGCGCATGCTGGCGCCTTCGGGCGCGTTGTCGGGAAACGCCAGGTGATGCAGCGTGCCGGTCGCCGGCAGAAACCCTTTCGCCGCGTCCTCGGCATAGATGCGCGCCTCGAAGGCGTGGCCGGAAAGCGTGATTTCGCTCTGCGTCTTCGGCAGCTTTTCGCCGGCGGCTACCCGCAACTGCCACTCGACCAGGTCGGTGCCGGTGACCATTTCGGTGACGGGATGCTCGACCTGCAGGCGGGTGTTCATTTCCATGAACCAGAAGCGGTCGGCCTTCAGCCCTTGCGAGGCATCGACGATGAATTCGATGGTGCCGGCGCCGGAATAGCTGATCGCCTTGGCGGCCTTGACCGCCGCTTCCGTCATCGCCTCGCGCAGCGCCAGCGTCATGCCGGGCGCCGGCGCTTCCTCGATCACCTTCTGGTGGCGGCGCTGCGCCGAGCAGTCGCGCTCGTAGAGATGCACGGCATTGCCAAAATTGTCGCCGAACACCTGGACCTCGATGTGGCGCGGCTTGTCGACGTATTTTTCGACCAGCACGCGATCGTCGCCGAACGCGGCCTTGGCCTCGCGCCGTGCGCCTGACAGCGCTTCCGAAAAATCTTCGGGATGTTCGACGCGGCGCATGCCCTTGCCGCCGCCGCCGGCGCGCGCCTTGATCAGCACGGGATAGCCGATCTCACGCGCCTTGGACGCCAGCAGCACGATCTCCTGCGCCTCGCCATGATAGCCCGGCACCACCGGCACGCCGGCCTTTTCCATCAGCCGCTTGGCCGCATCCTTCAGCCCCATGGCGCGGATCGAGGCGGCCGACGGGCCGATGAAGGTGAGCCCTGCCGCCACCACCAGGTCGACGAAATCGGGGTTTTCCGAGAGGAAGCCGTACCCGGGGTGAATTGCTTCGGCGCCGGTCGCCAGCGCCGCCGCAACAATCTTGTCGCCGCGCAGATAGCTTTCGCCGACCGGCGAGGAACCGATACTCACTGCCTCGTCGGCCATTTTGACATGCAGGGCCTTGGCGTCCGCGTCGGAATAGACGGCAACGGTGCGCACTCCCATCTTCCTGGCCGTGCATATCACCCGGCAGGCGATCTCGCCGCGATTGGCGATCAGGATCTTGGCGAACATGGAGCCTCCAGAGTTTGTCTCGGGCGGCGCCGGTCTGGCAGGAATGAGCCTATTTCGAAGCCGCGATTTTGCAGCCGCCGCTCGCGGTCTGAACCTTCCACTTTTTCAGGCCAACCTGACAGCTTCGCAACGCCAACTCTTCCGCGGCCTTCTGAGATGGCGCGTTCAGCCGCGCACCGCAGATGATGTAAAGATCGTCGACGCGCGAGTAGAATGTGGTCGCGTAGGCCGAGTGGCCACTCGCCGCGACATAGGCGTTGTACGACTTCGTGCAGGGCTCCTTTGGATTCAGTGACAACGGAGGCCAGAATCGGGTGTCTCCCTTGCTGCCCGCCAGCGATCCAGCCGCCCCGATACCGGGTGCCGTAAATACGAGCAGGCCGGCAAGCATCGATACAGTAATTCGTTTGATGCGTGTCGATTTCATCTTGCGCCGCCCATTTGAAAAATGCCCAAGCCGATGCTTGTCGGCCTACTTCGATGCCGCAACTTCGCAGCCCGCACCTGTAATGACCTTGTAATGGCTGCGGGCGGACTCGCAGGATTTCATCGCCCGTTCTTCGGCAGCCTTCTGTGACGGTGCATTCAAGCCCGAGCCGCAGATGATGTACAACGAACGGATCCGGGCATAGGGCGTGGTCGCATAGGCCGAATGGCCGCCGGCGGCCACATAGGCGTTGTAAGCCATGGTGCACTGGTCTTTCGGGCTTTTCGGCAAATACGGATAGAAATGGATGTCGCCTTTGCTTCCCGCCAGCGATGCCGCGGCGCCAACGCCGGGTACCGCAAATATAAGCAAGACTGCAAGTACCGACGCAGTCGTCTTTCCCGAATATTTCGGCCTCATCTTTACCCCATCCCCGTTGCCCAATGCGGGATGAACAATAGCGTCTATTCTCCAGTGCCGCCAGCCTGCTCACCGAAAATTGCTTTTGCGTAGGTGGATGAACCATCTTATCCATGCAGACTAGCATCCTCCAATGGCAGCAACGGCTTGTCGGTATAGTTGAGCTGTTGGCTCGTCGAAGCAGCAGAAAATAACTGTTTCGGGCGTTGAGTTCTGTCCGACGAAGGTACCTGCGATGCCAACGGCAATCTGCGTCGCCTCATTTTTCGGATAACGGTAGATGCCGGTCGAGATCGCCGGAAATGCCACGGTCCGGCAATCCCTGGCGGCGGCGATTTGGAGTGACCTGATATAGCAGGATACGACCAGTCCGGCTTCGCCTTTGCCGCCGCCTCGCCAGACAGGTCCGACCGTGTGGATGATGTAACGTGCCGGCAGGTAATAGCCCTTGGTAAGCTTTGCCTCGCCGACTTGCAGCCGTTCAGCATCCGGCATTCGAATTCGAGCTCCGGGCCGGCGGCGCGGTGAATGGCGCCGTCGACGCCGCCGCCGCCCAGCAGCGAGGAATTGGCGGCATTGACGATGGCATCGACCGCAAGCCTGGTGATGTCGCGGTGTGGACATGTATCCGTTCGCCGAACTTGCTCATCTCACATCCTGAACACGCCGAACTTCGTTTCCTCGATTTCGGCGTTGAGCGCGGCCGACAGGCTGAGCGCCAGCACCTCGCGCGTTTTCGCCGGGTCGATGATGCCGTCGTCCCACAGCCGCGCCGAGGAGTAGAGCGGGTGGCCCTCATGCTCGTATTTCATCAGGATCGGCTTCTTGAATTTCGCTTCCTCGTCCGCGCTCCACTCACCGCCCTTGCGCTCGATGCCCTCGCGCTTGACCACCGCCAGCACGGTCGCCGCCTGTTCGCCGCCCATCACCGAAATGCGCGCATTCGGCCACATCCACAGGAACCGCGGCGAGTAGGCGCGTCCGCACATGCCGTAATTGCCGGCGCCGAACGAGCCGCCGATGATCATCGTCACCTTCGGCACGCGAGCGGTGGCGACCGCCATCACCAGCTTGGCGCCGTCCTTGGCGATGCCGCCGGCCTCGTATTTCCGCCCGACCATGAAGCCGGTGATGTTCTGCAGGAAGATCAGCGGGATCTTGCGCTGGCAGCACAGTTCGATGAAATGCGCGCCCTTGACAGCACTTTCGGAAAACAGCACGCCATTATTGGCGATGATGCCGACCGGCATGCCCTGAAGATGGGCAAAGCCGGTGACCAGCGTGGTGCCGTAATTCTGCTTGAACTCGTCGAACTCGGAGCCGTCGACGACGCGCGCGATCACCTCGCGCACATCATAGGGCTGGCGCAAATCCGTCGGCACGATGCCATAGAGTTCACGCGGATCGTGAAGCGGCGGCGCGGGTTCCTGTAAGCTCAGGCTTACGGTCTTGCGCCGGTTGAGGTTCTTGACGATGCGCCGGCAAATCGCGAGCGCATGTTCGTCGTCCAGCGCATAGTGGTCGGCGACACCGGACAGCCTGGTGTGCACGTCGGCGCCGCCAAGCTCCTCGGCGCTGACATCTTCGCCCGTAGCCGCCTTCACCAGAGGCGGGCCGCCGAGAAAAATGGTCGCCTGGTTGCGCACCATGATCGTCTCGTCCGACATTGCCGGCACATAGGCGCCGCCCGCAGTACATGAGCCCATGACGCAGGCGATCTGCGGAATGCCGGCCGCCGACATGTTGGCCTGGTTGTAGAAGATGCGGCCGAAATGCTCGCGATCGGGAAACACCTCGTCCTGATTAGGCAGGTTGGCGCCGCCGCTGTCGACCAGATAGACGCAAGGTAGATTGTTTTGCAGCGCGATCTCCTGTGCGCGCAAATGCTTCTTCACCGTGAGCGGATAATAGGTGCCGCCCTTCACCGTGGCGTCGTTGACCACGACCATCACCTCGGTGCCTTCGACACGGCCGACGCCGGCGACGAGGCCGGCCGAGGAAATCTCCTCGCCATACATGGACCATGCCGCGAACTGGCCGATCTCGAGGAAAGGCGAGCCGGTGTCGAGCAACTGCGCCAGCCGCTCGCGCGGCAACAGCTTGCCGCGCGAAACATGACGCTCGCGCGCCTCCTCCGAGCCACCGCGCTCGACGCTTGCCGCCTTGTCCGCAATGTCGGCAACCAGCGCCCGCATGCGCTCAGCATTGGCGCGGAAGGTTTCGGAGGAGGGCGAGATCTGGGTTTGGAGTACGGCCATGCTAAACCCCTTCCGCCATGATCTCGCGCCCGATCAGCCAGCGGCGGATTTCGCTGGTGCCGGCGCCGATCTCGTAGAGCTTGGCGTCGCGCAACAGCCGGCCGGTCGGATACTCGTTGGTATAGCCGTTGCCGCCAAGCAGCTGGATGGCGTCGAGCGCCATCAGCGTCGCCTTTTCGGCGGCAAACAGCACGCAGCCGGCAGCATCCTTGCGTGTCGTCTGGCCGCGATCGCAGGCAGCCGCGACAGCATAGACATAGGCACGCGCGGCATTCATCGTCGAATACATGTCGGCGAGCTTGCCCTGTACCAGCTGGAACTCGCCGATCGGCTGGCCGAACTGCTTGCGCTCATGCACATAGGGGATGGCGACATCGAGGCTCGCCGCCATCAGCCCGAGCGGGCCGCCGGCGAGCACGGTGCGCTCGTAGTCGAGGCCCGACATCAGCACCTCGACGCCGCGGCCTTCCTCATGCAGCACATTGTCGTAGGGAACCTCGACATTGTCGAACACCAGTTCGCCGGTGTTGGAGCCGCGCATGCCGAGCTTGTCGAGCTTTGGTGATGCCGAGAAGCCGGCCATCGTCTTTTCGACGATGAAGGCGGTGATGCCGCGCGATTTCCGCTCCGGATCGGTCTTGGCATAGACGACCAGCGTTTCGGCGTCGGGGCCGTTGGTGATCCACATCTTTGAGCCGTTGAGCACATAGCGGTCGTTGCGCTTTTCAGCCCGCAGCTTGAGCGAGACGACGTCCGAGCCGGCGCCCGATTCCGACATGGCCAGCGCCCCGGCCTTTTCGCCCGAGCACAGTGCCGGCAGGAACTTCTCCTTCTGCGCAGGTGTCGCCCAGCGGTTGATCTGGTTGACGCAGAGGTTCGAATGGGCGCCGTAGGAAAGGCCGACCGAGCCCGAGGCGCGCGAAATCTCTTCCACCGCAATGACATGGGCGAGGTAGCCCATGCCGCTACCGCCGAAATCGGGATCGGCGGTGATCCCAAGCAGGCCGAGCGCGCCGAGTTCTTTCCACAGATGCGCGGGGAACTGGTTGCTGCGGTCGATCTCGGCGGCGATCGGCGCTATTTTCTCCTGGGCAAAGCGGCGCACCAGATCGCGCAGCGCCTCGATGTCCTCGTCATGCCCGAAGCTGAGTGTGTTCGTGTACATGCCGCTCCCTCCCGGAACTGTCGTCTATGTTCGCGCCAACTAGGCGCATTGTCATTGAAAGATATGTCGCCGTGACTTCAGCCATCGACAGCCGCTCGCCCGGCCGGAACCAGACGATGACGCCGGTCATCATCTGGATCAGGGCCATGGCAGTGAGCCCGGTGTCATCGACACTGAAGGCGCCGGCCTCCGCGCCGTCGCGCAGGATGGCGCGCAACTCCTTCTCATAGGCGGTGCGCATGCGAAGGATCTGCGTCAGCCGGTCATGCGACAGGCTGCGCAATTCCATATTCGAGACATGGGTTGAGTGGCGGCGCTCGATGTGGAAAGCGATGTGGTTTTCGACATAGGCGGCAAGCCGCGTTGCCGGATCGGCTGCGTCGGGGCGTGCGGCGTCCCACGCTTCGATCAGCCCTTCCATATGTTTGCGCATCAGCGTGAACAGCAGGTCTTCCTTGGTCGGAAAATAGCGGTAGAGCGCGGCCGCCTGGACGCCGACCTCGGCGGCAAGCTGCCGCATCGACGTCGCCTCATAGCCGAAGCGGGCGATCAGGCTGACCGCTGCCTCGCGGACGGCCGCTTCAGTTTTTTCGCCATCGGATCCCGTTGTGCGTGCCATGATCGCCTCCCGGTATTTAGTAATAAAACGAACGTTCAATTAATTCAAGCGGCAATAAAGTGGTTCCGTCTAGACAATGATCCGAAAGTCGATGGGCGAGTCGAGGAGTTCGAATTCTTCGACTCGACCCTCGAAACCGAAGCTCCCCTTGGCCCTTGCCGGAGCCGTTCGATCATTGTGGAAACCGCAGCATCGGCACCGGCAATCGAGGCCGTCACCGTGCCGTCTCGTTCATTGCGTACCCAACCTACGAGGCCAAGCCTTATCGCTTCGCGTCGCGCCCACATCCGGTAGCCGACGCCTTGCACCTTACCATGCATGCGCGCCTGCACCGCCTTTTGCCGGTCGTTATCTCCCATGCTCAAGAACTGGCGCGGGATCGGACGAAAGCAACAGCCTTGAACGGTTGGATTGTTGTTGGATCGACGGAAGCCGGGGGCCCGGCTGATTCTGTCTTGGCCTTTGGCGGCATTGGCAGGCCGTGTCGCGACGGCAATCGGCCGGGCTAGTTTCCCCGTGCCGCGGCGAGCGCGCCGGGCAGTTCCTCGGCAAAGATGTCGAGCTCATGATCGAGGCCGACGCTGACCCGGATGCAACGTTCGAGCCTTGGCGCCATCGGCTTGCGGATGAAAACGTCGCGCGACAAAAGATTTTGCAGCACTTTCAGCGCGAAGGCGCCGTCCTTGCCGCAATCGATGGTGACGAAATTGGTCGCCGATGGCAGCGGCTTCAGCCCGTTCGTCTCGGCAATCCCGGCTATACGTGCGCGTCCGGCAGCGACTCGCGCCACCACGCTGTGCAGCCAGTCCTGGTCGGCCAGCGCCTCGACGCCGGCGATCTGCGCCATGCGGCTGACGCCGTAATGGTTGCGGATCTTCTCGAAATCGCGGATCACCTCAGCCTCGGCCATCGCATAGCCGCAGCGAATGCCGGCCAGCCCGTATGCCTTGGAGAAGGTGCGCATGCGGATGACATTGGGTCGCGCGACATCGATCGGCGGCAGCGCCGAGGCCGGCCCCAATTCGCCATAGGCCTCGTCGAGCACCAGCATGGTGGTTTCCGGCAACGCTTCGACGAAGCGGGTGATATCTCCTGCTTCCCACCAGCTGCCCATCGGATTGTCCGGATTGGAGAGATAGACCAGCGGCGCCTTCTCCTTGATAATTGCCTTGAGCAGTCCATCCAGACTTTCCTTGTCGTTCTCGTAAGGCACCGTGACCAGCCGGCCGCCGACGCCGGCAATGTGGAAATTGAAGGTCGGATAGGCGCCGAGCGAGGTGACCACCGCGTCGCCTGGCGCCACATACATGCGCGCCACCAGGCTGAGCAGCCCGTCTATGCCTTCGCCGACCACGACGTTTTCGGCGCCGATGCCGAGATGGCGGGCCGCGGCCTGCTTCAGATCGTAATTGTCGGGGTCGCAATACATCCACTGGTCACGCGCGACGCTCTCCATGCGCTCGATGACGCGCGGCGAAGGCCCGAAACTGCTCTCATTGGCGCCGATGCGGGCGCGAAAAGCACGTCCGCGCTCGCGCTCCTGCGCTTCCGGTCCGACAAACGGCACCGTCGAGGGAAGCGCGCCGACAAGCGGCGTGAGGGCAGGGCGCTGGCGCATGGCAAAGGCTCACGAGAAAATGGGCCTTCTTGCTAGCGTGGAGGCATGTTGGGCGCAAGATGACAATGCCGCACTGGATTTCGCCGATCCGTTTTGCTAGCGAGATAGAATGAGCAACCGATTGCCGCCCGCTTGGGCCAAGCACCTTAAAACCCAACCAGCACCGAAGGGCGCACCGCCGAAGGTTGGGCAACCGAAACTTCAGCCCGCAATGGCGGCTCCGTCTCGCGCTCAGGCCAATGATATGTTGTTGAGGCAGGCGCTCGAGTTCCAGCAACAGAATCGATTGCCTGAGGCGGAAGAACTCTGTCATCGCGTTCTGGCGAGAACGCCCGAACATCCACTGGCCCTCTACGTACTAGGTACGCTGGGCATCGGGTACGACGACGAGAAGGTCCTGCGGTATTTTGGTCGGGCGATCGCGCAGGAGCCTCTAAATCCCTACTACCACCTTAGCCTCGGTCAAGCCTATTTGAGGCTCAGCGAGTTTACGCCGGCGATCAAACACATTCAGCACGCACTGGCTTTGAAGCCGGATCTTGTGGAAGCGCTTTGCGCCTTGGGTGATGCATACAATTCGTTTGACAAGGGGGAAATGGCGCTGCCTCTCTACGAGAAGGCGCTCAGGGTCGATCGGGATCATCCCGCAGCCCGGTTAGGGTTGCCTCGCGCGCTGGCAAGTCTCGGCCGTATGGACGAAGCCGCGACTCATCTGAAAGAGGCAATAGAACGACGCATTGCGATACCTGCTGCCTACAACGCGCTTGTACGCACGCGCAAATTCGCCGAAGAGCCGCCAGAACTTGAGGCGATCCTGACGGAACTTCAAGACCCCCACCACGGATCGGAAGGGGCGCCGGCGCTTCATCACGCCGCCGGAAAACTGCTCAACGACCTCCGCCGCTACAAGGAGGCGATGGATCACTTCAAAAAAGGAAATCAGGCCGGCGGCCAGAGATTCGATCTGCAATCCTACCGTCGCTGGGTCGACGCCCTGATCGAAACCTTTACACCGGAACTGGTGGCTTCAAGGTCTGCTCGCGGTAATACCTCGGAGGTCCCTGTGTTCGTGGTCGGTATGCCCCGCTCGGGCACAACACTGACTGAGCAGATCTGCGCCAGCCACCCCGCTGTTCATGGCGCTGGAGAGTTAACCAAGCTTAGACGCATATCGAATGGGATCGATCTTGGGTATGGTTCCGACGTAAACCCCAGGGAAGCGCTCGCATTGATGACGCCTGAGTTGTCGACGATGCTGGCTGCGGAGCACGTTGCCTACCTGCGCGAGCGAGCGCCCGATGCGCTTCGAATTGTCGACAAGATGCCGCATAATTTCGAGTTGGTCGGCCTGATTGGCATTCTTTTTCCCAATGCGCGTGTCATTCATTGTCGCCGCGACGCCATCGACAACTGCATCTCTTGCTTTGTCCTGCAGTTCAGTACGGCGCATAGCTATAGCGCCGATCTTGAGACGCTGGGACTTTACTACAGGGAGTACGATCGCCTGATGCGGCATTGGGACAAGATTTTCCCGGGCCGTATCTTTGAAAACCGGTACGAGACGTTGATTGAAAATCAAGAGAAGCAGTCGCGCCGGCTCATAGATTATCTCGGACTGCCTTGGCACGATGCCTGCTTGCGCTTTTTTGACAGGGGGGGCTCTGTAAACACCTACAGCGATTGGCAGGTCCGCCAGCCTATCTATACGTCGTCCGTCAAGCGGTGGAAGAACTACGAAAGCGAGATCCAGCCGCTGATTGAGGCCCTCGGCGATTTGGCTCATATCTGATCTGAATCTGGAATCCAGACATCATGAGCACACCGCGTCGCCTTTCCGGCAATCTGGGCAGCCGTTGAGAAGGTCGACACCTGCAACGTCTGAAAAAGGCGCGACGGACCAAAAAACCCGGCGGCGCCCGCCGGGTTCGATTTTGAGCCAGGCTCTGCCTGTTAGAACGAGCGCTGGAAGCGCAGCAGGCCGCCAATGCTGCTCTTCTTGTCGGCGTTGGTGAAGTTGGAGAAATTGGCGTCGTCGAACTTGCCTGCATTGAGGTAGTCGACTTCGGCCGTGACCGTGAAGCCGGGAACAACGTCGTAGGCGATGTTGGCGGCAACACCGAGATTCTTCCATTCGTCATACGAGACCTGGGCATTGAACGAGGTCTTCTCGTTGATGGTGTAGGTGCCGCCACCCCAGAATGCCCAGTTACCGCCCCACTGCTTGTAGAAGCCGCGGCCGCCGGCGTCGATCGCATAGCTCGAGTCCGTCAAATTGTCGTCGGTGCCGTAGCCGCCCATGATGAACAGCGACAGGTTCTGCATCGGGGTGACGTCCAAACGCACCTTGCCGGCGACTTCTTCATAGTTGCTGTCGTACGCGACGACGCCGGTGATGGCGCCCCAGCCCTGCGTGTACTTCAGACCGCCGACGACATGCGGAACGTAGCTGTCGATCGTGTCGAAGCCCGAGCCCTCTTCGAGAGAGACGACAGCCGAGAAGCCGTTGCCCGCATCGAAGTAGTACTGGACCACGTTGGTATCGAAATCGCCGTAGGGAACGAGCGTATCCTGAAGGACGTTGCCGGCGTAGCCGATGAACGTGTCGAAGGCCGATTCGTCCTTACCGACGCGCAGGCCACCGAGCTGGATCCAGGCGAAGTTCAGCGAAACGTTCTTGTTGCCGGCAGGGTTGGAGTTGAACTCGTCTGCTTCCGTTGCCGGATCGTCTGCCGACGGGTAGCCGTTGCGGTTGCCGAAGTTGAAGCGGGTCTCGGTGTAGGTCTTCAAGGTGCCGAGTTCGGTTTCCTGGCCGGTCCAGGTCTTCAGCGTGAAACGGGCGTTCTTGTAGAAGGTATCCTGCTCGTCGCCATCCTTATGGTCGAAGGACCTCGCACCGTCGAACGAGCCGACGTCGCCGGCGCCGATGTCGTAACGGACATAGCCGCCGATGCGCAGGCAGGTTTCGGTGCCGGGAATGTAGAAGTAGCCCGAGCCGTAAACGTCGCAAATCTTGACGTATTCAGCCGGTTCCGGCTCGGCGACGACGACGGCGTCGGCGGCGCGCGCACCGGAAACTGCGATCAAGGCCGCAGCGGAGCCGAGAAGAAGGCTCTTAATGTTCATTTTCTGACCTCCAGTCAGAATCGAACAAGATAGTCAAGCCGGCGACAAGCGTTTTCGCTGTAATCAATTGTTATTGTTGAAGTTATTGAAAAGATGGACCTTTGCGGCAGGTGATGCGGCCATCACCACAGGCGCTTGTTGGCGAAAGCATGCCCTGAACCGGATTTGAGATAGCGCTCGAATGAAGCTGCCTTGGCCTGGTTCGAAAAGGCCATATAGGTGACGATCCGCCACGGCAGAAACTTGGATGTATGGCTGGATTTCCCCGCATTGTGCTCGACAAGCCGCCGTTTCAGGTCCGTCGTTATGCCGATATAGCGTTCGCCTTCCGCAGCCGTACTCTCCAGAAGATACACATACCACATGAGCTGCTCTCCTTTGCCGGGGCTTCGGAGGGCATCCTCTCCGCCATCCTGCTTCGCGCTGAGGTGGGCTTGTCCTGCGAAGCTCGAAGAGCGAAGCAGGACTGCCAATCGAATTTGCAAGGGATTCTCTGGGCTTACGCTGTGCGGCACGTAGCACACCACACGGTCCGGCCCTCCTACGCCAAGGCTTCGGAGGGCATCCTCTCCGCCATCCTGCTTCGCGCTGAGGGTTGGGCTTGTCCTGCGAAGCTCGAAGAGCGAAGCAGGATGGCGGAGAGGATGGGATTCGAACCCACGAGAAGCTTTTGACCTCTACTCCCTTAGCAGGGGAGCGCCTTCGACCACTCGGCCACCTCTCCGTTGCGCCGCTGGATAGAGAAAAGCGCCGGCACAATCAACAAGCCGGCGCGATAATCGTTGAAAAATCCGCATTCGGCCGCAGCGCCGCCTTTTGCATGCGGCGATTCTGCGGCGGTTCCTGGCTGGCGAGTCGGCGACATGGCCGCAATTCTGGCCGGCCATCGCCAGATTCGGCCGCATTGCGCGGCGCTGGAAAAGGCTTGCGGGCCCTTCGATAGTTAATGAGAGCTTTCTGACTGAGGCCAAATCGTGTCATTTGTGCAACAACGCATGGGGATAGCGCCCGCATAGCCCTTTCGCCGGTACGATCGTGGTTGAACGCCGCCGCCTCATGGGTAATGTCGATTTCGAAGGAGCGGCGCGGTGCGCATCTTTTTCGGTAGTGGGGATGGGGCAGGGAACGCTGTCCTTCAGCAAAGAATACCCAGACCCGTTTTTTAACTTTTGACTGGAGGTCAGAAAATGAACATTAAGAGCCTTCTTCTCGGCTCCGCTGCGGCCTTGATCGCAGTTTCCGGTGCGCGCGCCGCCGACGCCGTCGTCGTCGCTGAGCCGGAACCGGCTGAATACGTCAAGATCTGCGACGTTTACGGCTCGGGCTATTTCTACATCCCCGGCACCGAAACCTGCCTGCGCATCGGCGGCTATATCCGTTACGACATCAGTGGTGGCGACGTCGGCTCGTTCGACGGTGCGAGGACCCGTGATGTAGAGGATGGCGGCGAGAACGACACCTGGCGCAAGAAGGCCCGCTTCGCGCTGAAGACCTGGACCGGCCAGGAAACCGAACTCGGCACCTTGAAGACCTACACCGAGACCCGTTTCAACTTCCAGAATGGCAATCGCTATGCCACCCTATATGGCAACCCTGCTGGCAACACCGGTGCTTCGCTGAACTTCGCCTGGATCCAGCTTGGTGGCCTGCGCGTCGGTAAGGACGAATCGGCCTTCAATACGTTCATCGGCTATGCCGGCAACGTCATCCAGGATACGCTCGTTCCCTATGGCGATTTCGACACCAACGTCATCCAGTACTACTTCGATGCGGGCAACGGCTTCTCGGCCGTCCTCTCGCTTGAAGAAGGCTCGGGCGGGGGCGTATTTGGGCGCTACGGCGCAGGCACCATCGACAGCTACGTTCCGCATGTTGTAGGCGGTCTGAAGTACACGCAGGGCTGGGGCGCCATCACCGGCGTCATCGCTTACGACAGCAACTATGAAGAAGTCGCCGGCAAGGTTCGTTTGGACATCACCCCGATGCAGAACCTGTCGCTGTTCATCATGGGCGGCTATGGCACCGACGACAATCTGACGGATCAGTCCTATGTCTTCAATGCTGGTGGCCGCGGCTTCTACAAGCAGTGGGATGGCAACTGGGCGGTCTGGGGTGGTGGCACCTACACCATCAACGAGAAGACCTCATTCAACGTCCAGGTCTCGTATGACGAAGGTGAGAACCTCGGCATCGCAGCGAACATCGCCTACGATGTGGTTCCCGGCTTCACTGTCACGGCCGAGGTCGACTACCTCAATGCGGGCAGTTTGGATGACGATGCCTTTGGCGCGAATCACAACTGGACCAATGCTGACGACGAGAGCCAGATTGGCGGTATGCTTCGCTTCCAGCGCTCGTTCTAAGGGCTGGCTTTAAACAAATGAATACCAGCCCGGGCGTTTCAACGCCCGGGCTGTTTTGTTTCGCGACTGGGTCAAGACAAGCAGAAGGAACAGGGGGAATCGGCAGCTGAACAGTCCGTAGGGTGAGTTCGTGGGATCCGCTGATGGGCGGATGAATTCACAACTGCGTGATTAAATCTCTTGAAAGGACGCTTCCAAGCGGGTAGGTCTGACTCTATCCACTCGGGGGTGTGGCAATTTATGACCATCGACGCGATACAAGAGGGTGACCCCTCCGAACATTTCTCAATGTTCTCTTCTCAAAATGCTAAGATAAAATACAGCTACAACAAGATCAGAGAAGTAAAGTCGCACCGGGTCGGAGAGCTTTTTTCAGCGTACCGAGACATACTCTGGGATGACGGGCGACATAAATACAATGTCAGCTCCTTCATCGGCGAAATAGACGAGATTCTCCTCGGAGAACGGTTCAGCGCCTTTGACCAGGGCACCCTTGATAATCTTATCGGCACCTTGCGCCAGCGCGGCAACAGCAACGCAACCATCAATCGAAAGATGGCTGCCCTCAGCAAACTGCTGCGCAAGGCTTACAAGATGGGGGATATCCACAGCCTGCCCGAGTTCCGCCGCCAGAAGGAGCGGGCGGGACGGATTCGTTTCCTCGAAAGGGACGAAGAAGCAAGGCTGTTTGCCGCCATCAGGACCCGCAGCGAAGATGCCTACCGTCTCTCGGTCTTTCTTGTCGACAGCGGCTGCCGCCTCGGCGAGGCGCTCGGACTGATCTGGAACGACATCCAGGAACACCGCGTCTCGTTCTGGATCACCAAATCCGGCCGCAGCCGCACCATCCCGATGACCGAGCGGGTCAAGGAGGTCATCAAACTGCCTCCGTCAGTGGCCGCCGGCCCAAGGGCCCGTTCACCAAACTTAGCCAGGCGCAGTTTCGCGCCATCTGGAACGATGCCAAGGCCGAAGTCGGCCTCGGCGCCGACGACCAGGTGGTGCCGCATATCTTGCGTCACACCTGTGCCTCACGTCTGGTCCAGGGCGGCATCGACATCCGCCGCGTGCAGATGTGGCTCGGCCACCAGACGCTTTCGATGACCATGCGCTATGCGCATCTGGCCACCAACGATCTCGACGGCTGCGTTGTCGTGCTGGAAACGCCCCGCGGCGAGGGGTTATCCGGCGATGGAAAAAACTCCGCCTTCGCATCGCCGCTGACCACGGCCTCAGTGCCGGCACCTGCCCAAAAGAGCAAAGCGGCAGCTGCGAAGGCACCCAAGACGCCCCGGAAAAGCTCGAAAGCCAAATAGTTACCCAAGGCTTTCATATACTGCCATGGCAACCCCAGGATCATATGATCTTGGGGTTTACTTATCCTGGGCCGTATTTAGTACTCCATCCAGGAAGGCCGCGATAGCGCCCGGCAGGTTGCCTGTCTCCAGGAAGGGGGCATGGCCTTGGCCCTCGACGGTGGTCGCTTCCATGCCGGGATGACGCTTTTGCATCTCGTCGAGTGTGTCGGCCGACAAGAGTTTCGAGTTGGCGCCGCGAATGGCAAGCAAAGGTATCGCCGCCAGCGCCTCGAACTGTGGCCACAGATCCGGCAACGGCTTGCTGAGGTCGAGGCCCGCCACCGTCTCGACCAGTTGGGGGTCGAAATCCGGCAACAGGAGGCCTTCGTCCGTCTCGCGGTAGAGGGCCGACACCATCCGCTCCCAATCCGCCGCGGTCAGAGCGGGAAAATCCGCTCCGTGCGCGACGCGTTGCGCATCGATCGCCTCATGGCGGCTCTTCGGTTTCGGTGCCGGGTCGAGATAGGTTTGGATATGGGCCAGCCCCGCGGCCTCGATCACGGGTCCGATGTCGTTCAGCACTATGGCTTTCAGTATGGCTGGCCGCAGCGCGCCGAGCACGTGGATGATCAGTCCGCCACGCGATGTGCCGATGAAGGCCGCTTCCTCGACGTCCAGGGCAGCCAGCCCGGCGAGGAAATCGCCGGCCTCGATGGCGATAGTGTAGTGGCCGATATCAGGGTCGTAAGCGGACTGGCCGCGGCCACGGTAGTCGAAGGCGATGACCTTGCGCGGATTGTCGGCCCGCTGTGACAAATAAAGCGCCAACTCATGAAAGTCGCGCGCGTTGCGGGTCAGGCCGGGCAGGCAGACCACCGGCCAGTTTCCCGAGTTCGTCTCACCGTAGATGCGAGCGTGAAGTCTGAGGCCGTCCGGCGCTGTGTAGAAGAAATCGGAAAAGCCGTCGGTGCTCGACATATTGAAAGGACTCCCTGGCCGGATTGTCTCCGTCTGCTACAGGCGAGGGTGGGAGCGGTCAAATCGAGGGTTGTCGGCAAGCTGACACTCTTGGAAATGTCGGAGGGACAGCGCCCCCCTCTGTCCTGCCGGACATCTCCCCCACGAGGGGGGAGATTGGCGGTTCAGGCGCTACGCCCTTCCTTCGACGTTGGAGATTGGCGAAATCGGCAACGACAGCTGATCTCCCCACTCGTGGGGGAGATGGCCGGCAGGCCAGAGGGGGGCGCGAAGGATCGCCAACGTCTGCCCATGGCGACAGCTCTGCCGCCTCAACCCCGCCCGTTCACCAAATCCCCAACGATGTCGTACTTCCCCGAAATACGCATCTTGTAGACCTCGTAATTCTCCATCACGCGCTGCACGTAACTTCTTGTTTCGGTGTAGGGAATCCGCTCGATCCAGTCGACGACGGCGTCGATGCCCTTGCCGCGCGGGTCGCCGTACTTGGCTACCCATTGGCTGGCGCGGTTGGGGCCGGCATTGTAGCCGGCGAAGGTCAGCACATAGGAGCCGCCGAAGCGGTCGAGCTGCTCGCCGAGGAAGGCAGCCCCCAACGTCGCATTGTAGCCGGCATCGCTGGTCAGCCGATCCTGGGAAAAGCTCAGTCCTGCCTTCTTCGCCAATTGCTTGGCGGTGCCCGGCATCAGCTGCAGCAGGCCGCGCGCGCCGGCGCTGGAGACGGCGCCGACATTGAATTCGCTTTCCTGGCGGGCGATCGCGTAGGCCAGCGCCTTGCCCGAGCCGGAAATGTCGGCGGTGTCGGGAATGACGCCCAGCGGATGCGACAGCGCGCCGACATCGATGCCGCGCGCGCCGGCGATCTTGCCGATCTTCAGCGCCATGAAATGATTGCCCTGCTTTTCCGCCAGCAAGGCAAGCAGCGCCAGCTCGCCGGGGCTGGTCAACTGCCCGGCGAGGTCGCGGTAAAGCGTCTCGGCATAGCGGTCGTAGCCCGCCTCCTGCAGCCGCTTGATGGCGCTGACGGCTTCGCGGCCGTCAAAGCTTTGGCGGTCGACAGTGCTTGGCTCGGGATAGGCGATGTTCAGCGTGCGCAAGCCAACCCGTTCCGCCGCCAACTGCCCGTAGAAAGTGGTGCCATAGGCTGCCGCCTTGGTGAAATAATCCTTCGCATTGCCGGGACCGCCGACTTCCGCCGCGCGGCCAAGCCAGTAATAGGCGCGTGACAGCGACATCGGTCCCTGCGCGAGATCGGCGATGCGGGCAAAATGGGTCGAGGCCGTCGCAGGATCGTTGAGGCCGCGCAGCGCATACCAGCCGGCGTGGAATTCAGCCTCGGCGGCGCTGGCGGGACTTTCGGCGGCGTGCGCGGCAACGATCTTGTAGGCGGTCTTCCAGTCGCTCTGATCGACCAGCGCGCGCGACAGCACGCGGCGTTCTACCCACCAGGCATCGGGATCGACCAACGCGTCGCGGTTCGTTGGCGCTTTCATCATCACCGCGGCGGCGTCCGCAAACTTCCGCTGCTTGCGCAGATATTCGGCTTGCGCGAAGAAATAGCCGGCCGATTGCTGTGCGGCAGGCACTGCTTTCAACAGCTTGGCCGCGTTCTTGTCGCCACGCGAGGCGGCGGCCCAGGCATCGGCCAGCGGTTGCGCGCCGGCAAGTGCTGCGACCCGCAGTGCCGAATTCTCCCGGTCGGCATAAAACATCCGTTCCATGCGGAAACGATGGTCGGCAGCCGGAATGATGGCGCCAAACTCCTTGCTGACGGCCGCCTCGTCCCTGGCTTCCAGCTTCTCGGTGCGCCAGAATGGCGACAGCACGGAAAGCGCAGCCTTGGTGTTGCCAAGAGCTACATAAGAACGGGCAAGGATGACCACGCCTTGAAAGGTCAGCGGCTGGCTGCCGTCAAAGGCTTTCACCACGGTCTGCGGCGAGGGGTTTTCGCGATAAAGCGCGCGCTCGCTGTTCTTGCGCAGAGCGATGGTGCCCGGCCAATTCGGCAACATCTTTGCGGTATCGGCAATCTCGCTGCTCGGCACACGGTCGCCGCCATAGAGCGCGATCGCCCAGGCCAGGATATGGCGGTCCAGCGAACTGGCCGGCAATGTTTCGCGCACCGCTCGTGCCGCGGCGATATCGCCGGTCGCCAACGCGTCGAGACCGCTTTTCAGCACGGCGATATTGGCGGAGGGCGCATCGGTCTGCGCTCCATCTTGCATGTCAGGCATCGGGATCGATGAGGTCGTCTGCTCGTCGACGCTCTCGTTTGCCGCCGTCCCCACTATCAGCAGGGCAACGGCGCCAAGCAATATGAAGCGGAGTGGCCGACTGGCCGGCATGATCCTGATCTTTCCCTGTTGCGGCACTTTAGGTGGCAAGCCCAGGTGCCCGAGAGCCTAGACTTAGGTCGTGAAGAGCTCGTAAACAAAGGGTTATCGAGGCCGTTCGAATTGCGCTTGCTGGCACCATCGGCATGCTTGCCGCGCAACAGTGTCGAGACTATGGTGCGCGGCTTCGCTTTCGGCTAGAAGGCGCCCGATGCATGTCGCCCAAAAGCGGGAACCGGTTTTGGGACGATGATACGCATAAACAAACAAGTTCCAAGGAG
Source organism: Mesorhizobium sp. C395A (assembly GCF_030323205.1). Taxonomy (NCBI): domain Bacteria; kingdom Pseudomonadati; phylum Pseudomonadota; class Alphaproteobacteria; order Hyphomicrobiales; family Phyllobacteriaceae; genus Mesorhizobium; species Mesorhizobium sp. C395A. The sequence continues at coordinate 570,671 of NZ_CP100473.1, forward strand.
TTGGACGACATGCTGAGAGGCTCGCTTACTGCGCTCGTGACACCGTTCGAAAAGAGCGGGCGTTTCGACGAGAAAGCCTTTCGCGCCTTCGTCGAATGGCAACTTGGCGAGGGCACGACGGGCCTCGTCCCGGTCGGCACCACCGGCGAGTCGCCGACGCTGTCGCATGACGAGCATCGCCATGTCGTCAAGGTCTGCATCGAGGTGGCCAAGGGGCGCGCTCCGGTCGTCGCCGGCGCCGGCTCCAACAACACCGCGGAAGCGGTCGGTCTGGTGCAATATGCCGAGCAGGCGGGCGCCGACGCCGCTCTGGTGGTCACGCCTTATTACAACAAGCCAACACAGCGCGGCTTGTACGAGCATTTCGCCGCTGTCGCCAGGGCGACCAAGCTGCCGATCATCATCTACAACATCCCGCCGCGCTCGGTGATCGACATGATGCCGGAGACGATGGGCAGGCTGGCGCACGACTTCCAGAACATCGTCGGCGTCAAGGATGCCACCGGCAAGGTCGAGCGCGTGTCCGAACAGCGCGCCACCTGCGGCAAGGATTTCATCCAGCTTTCAGGGGAGGATGCCTCGGCGCTCGGCTTCAACGCCCATGGCGGCGTCGGCTGCATCTCGGTGACGTCGAATGTCGCGCCGCGGCTGTGCGCCGAATTCCAGGAAGCCACACTGTCCGGTGACAGCGCCAAGGCGCTGGAATTGCAGGACCGTCTGTTGCCGCTGCACAAGGCGATCTTCCTTGAGCCCGGCCTGTGCGGCGTCAAATACGCGCTGTCGAAGATTGGCAAGGTCGAGAACGTGGTGCGCTCGCCGCTGGTGACCATCGAGGCGTCGACCGCCGAGAAGATCGATGCGGCGATGAAGCACGCCGGCTTGATAAACTAGGGATGAGGCGCCACCTCTCCACATCATGAACCAGGTCAGAAAAGCCGATCCAAACAACAAAACCGTTGCGGAAAACCGCAAGGCGCGGTTTTCCTATGAGGTGCTCGACACGGTCGAGGCCGGCCTGGTGCTGACCGGCACCGAGGTCAAGTCGCTGCGCCAGGGCCAGGCCAACATCCAGGACAGCTACGCCTCGGTCGAGGGTGGCGAGATCTGGCTGATCAATTCCTATCTGCCGGAATACCTGCAGGCCAACCGCTTCAACCACGAGCCCAGGCGGCGTCGCAAGCTTCTGCTCAACAAGCGCGAGATGGCAAAACTGGCGCAGAGCATCGACCGCGAAGGCATGACGCTGGTGCCGCTGAAAATCTACTTCAACGACCAGGGCCGTGCCAAGCTGCTGCTCGCCGTCGGCCGCGGCAAGAAACTGCACGACAAGCGCGAGAGCGAAAAGCAGCGCGACTGGTCGCGCGAAAAGGGCCGGCTCATGAAGGAACGCGGCTAGAACCTCGGGCAGTCCCAGAAAAGCCAGACGTCGGCTTTCAGGTTTCGAACAGCTGCAGCAGCAAAACACGATGGGGGAAGGCTTGAAGAACCGGATCATCCTCTGGGGTGCGGCCAGTCTGGTCTTTGCGGGTCTTGTCGGGGCAGGCGGCTTCTTCTATTTCCGGGCCTTCTCGCCGGATCGTGACAGCTATCCGGTCAGGGGTATCGACGTTTCCCATCATCAGGGTGAGATCGACTGGCGGCGCGTTGCCGCCGACGATGTCGCCTTCGCGGTCATCAAGGCGACCGAGGGCGGCGACCATGTCGACGATGCCTTCGCCAAGAATCTGCGCGAGGCGCGCGCGGCGGGCCTCGCCGTCGGCGCCTATCACTTCTTCACCTTCTGCCGGCCGGGCGCCGACCAGGCGAAAAATTTCATCGCGGTGGTGCCGCACGACCAGCCGCTGCTGCCACCGGTCGTCGACATCGAATTCGGCGGCAACTGCCCGCAACGCCCGTCGCCGGAGCAGCTGAGCGCGGAACTCCAGGCCTTCCTCGGACCGGTTGAAGCTGCGTTCGGCAAGCCGGCGATCATCTACCTGACCGACGAGGCCGAGGACGCCTATGCCGGGAAAATCGACGTTCGCCCGCTCTGGCGTCGCTCGTTGCTCCTGGAGCCAGGTCGCAACGACTGGATCTACTGGCAGTACCACAATATGGGCCGCGTCGACGGCATCACCGGCGATGTCGATCTGAATGTGCTGAGGGGCGGGCAGGAGAAGCTGGCTGAGTTGTTTGCCGCGCCTTGACCTGGCGTGCTCGACCGGCGCGAGATTGGAACCAAACATCGCGGCGCTGATCGGCCCTACCCAGCGTTCCGGCCAGTCTGCGCGCTAACGAAGGTCGGTTTCAGACCGAGCGCTTCCAGGACTTTCATGATTGTCGCAATTCCGGGTTCCCGTCGCCGCTCAAGGCTTTGGAGAGCGCCTGTCTCGTCATGCCCGCCTTTCGGCAAGCTTCGTCATCCGCGCCCGGGCAAGCCAAGGGCAAGATCGTGCTGGATGGTTTTGAAGGACGCTACTTCCGCAAGAAGGCGGCGATGTCGCTGAATACCTTGACGAACATCGCTTCGGTCAGCACCCCAGTGTTGGTGTTGTAGCGCGAGCAGTGATAGCTGGAAAACAGCGTGACGCCGCCGGCCGGCAACTGACCGCCGTGCTTGAACGGATAGGCAGCGACGCGCTGACCGAGCGCCCTGACGGTCGACTGGTGGGCGATCGAGCCCAGCGCCAGCACGGCGCGCAATTTCGGAAAGCGCGCGATCGTCGGCACCAGAAAGCTGCGGCAAGTGGCGATCTCGGCGCCGACCGGCTTGTTCTCCGGCGGCACGCAGCGCACCGCATTGGTGATCGCGGTGCCGATCAGTTCGAGCCCGTCATCCGGCCGCGCCTTGAACTCGCCGCGGGCAAGACCGTGAGCGATCATCGTTGAGTAGAGCAGGTCGCCGGCATAGTCGCCGGTGAACGGTCGCCCGGTGCGGTTGGCGCCGCGCAGGCCGGGCGCCAGCCCGACGATCAGCAGCTCGACGGCGTCCTCGCCATCAGGCGGCAGGAAAGTCGGCACCGGCGCATTAAACCACGACGGCTCGCGCTGCCGCCAGTCTGCGATGAAATCATGCAGGCGCGGGCAGAGGGGGCAGTCGCGGTCGGGTTCGGGAGCGGCGTCCAAGGCCGCCGCCGTCAATAGTCTTCCTCTTCGACTTCGGCCGGCTCGGGCCTGCGCACCGGCCGTTCGGAGGGATCGCGGCCGACCTCGTTCTTCAGCGAGGTCAAATCGATGAAATGGTCGGCCTGGCGGCGCAGATCGTCCGAGATCATCGGTGGTTGCGAGGCCATGGTGGAGACGATCGAGACCTTGCGGCCGCGCCGCTGCAGCGCTTCGACCAGTGTGCGGAAGTCGCCGTCGCCGGAGAAGATGACATAGTGGTCGACAACATCGGCAAGTTCGAGCGCATCGACGGTCAGTTCGATGTCCATATTGCCCTTGATCTTGCGGCGGCCGGTCGAGTCGGTGAACTCCTTGGCCGGCTTGGTCACCACCTTGAAGCCATTATAGTCGAGCCAGTCGATCAGGGGACGGATCGAAGAGTATTCCTGATCCTCGACCAGAGCGGTGTAGTAATAGGCCCGCAGCAAATAGCCGCGCTTCTGGAAGCTGGATAGCAGTTTGCGGTAGTCTATGTCGAAGCCGAGTGCGCGCGAGGTGGCGTAGAGATTGGCGCCGTCTATGAAAAGAGCGATTTTTTCACGGGGGTCGAACATGGCAATATTCCTTTTTCGAAATAGGTGGCGGACTAATCGAAATGGGTCGTTTATATCGCTCGGCTCGCAAATAAACCGGCTGACCTTTCGTCAACCGAGATAGCGCCAGTTTTACGGCAATCCAAGGGTGCCGGGGCGCACTGCAAGCAATTGTGATCGGAGCCGTGTCGTCGCCCGGTAGGCGGGCTTCGCCGGCAAGGCATTCAGCGGCGCCAGAAGCTGGCATTCGCCAGCCCATGGGGCCACAGAGCCATAATGCTTGTATTTTGGCGGCGTTCGGGTTATGGACCGCGCCTGTTTTCCATCAAATCCAGGCATGAAAGGGGCAATCAATGGCCCGCGTAACCGTTGAAGACTGCATCGACAAGGTCGACAACCGCTTCGAGCTCGTGCTGCTTGCCGGCCATCGCGCCCGCCAGATCAGCCAGGGCGCGCCGATCACCGTGCCGCGCGACAACGACAAGAACCCGGTCGTGGCGCTGCGCGAGATCGCCGACGAGACGCTGTCGCCCGACGACCTCAAGGAAGATCTGATCCACTCGCTGCAGAAGCATGTCGAAGTTGACGAGCCCGAGGCCGACGGCGAGGCGATCGCCGACCAGACCGGCAACGCAGTTGCAGCTACCGACGCCGACGACGCGGAAGAAAACGTCACCTTCGATCGCATGACCGAGGAAGACCTTTTGGCCGGCATCGAGGGCCTGGTTCCCCCGGAAAAGAGCGACGACTACTAATCGCTGCCCTGGACCTGCTGGGAATATCGTTCCGGCACTTCCGTCCCGTGTGTTTCGTGGCTATCTATGAGATGCGCCGTACATCAGTGCGGCGCATCAATCATTTCAGCACAGTGAGAACCCGCCCATGATGCGTCAGTATGAGCTTGTCGAGCGCGTTGCGCGCTACAAGCCTGACGTCAATGAGGCGCTGCTCAACAAGGCCTATGTCTACGCCATGCAGAAGCATGGCCACCAGAAGCGCGCTTCCGGCGATCCCTATTTCTCGCATCCGCTCGAAGTCGCCGCCATCCTCACCGAAATGCACATGGATGAGGCGACGATCGCTGTCGCCTTGCTGCACGACACGATCGAGGACACCACCGCGACGAGGGCCGAGATTGACGATCTGTTCGGCCCCGAAATGGGCAAGCTGGTCGAAGGCCTAACCAAGCTGAAGAAGCTCGATCTCGTCTCCAAGAAGGCCGAGCAGGCAGAAAACCTGCGCAAGCTGTTGCTGGCCATCTCGGAGGATGTCCGCGTTCTGCTGGTCAAGCTCGCCGACCGTTTGCACAACATGCGCACCCTCGACCACATGCCCGAGGCCAAGCGCCTGCGCATCGCCGAGGAGACGATGGACATCTACGCGCCGCTGGCCGGGCGCATGGGCATGCAAGGCATGCGTGAGGAGCTGGAAGAGATCGCCTTCCGCTTCATCAATCCGGAAGCCTACCGCGCCGTCACCGCGCGGCTTGCCGAGATATTCGAGCGCAACAAGGGTGTGCTGACCGACATCGAAAAGGCGCTGTCGGCGCTGTTCGAGAAGCATGCCATCAATGCCGGGGTGAAGAGCCGGCAGAAGAAGCCGTGGTCGGTGTTCCGCAAGATGGAGGCCAAGGCGCTGTCCTTCGAGCAGCTCTCGGACATCTTCGGCTTCCGCGTCGTCGTCGACAGCGTCGAAGACTGTTACCGCGCGCTCGGCGCCATTCACACCACATGGTCGATGGTACCTGGCCGCTTCAAGGATTACATTTCTACGCCCAAGCAGAACGACTACCGTTCGATCCACACCACCATTGTCGGCCCATCGCGCCAGCGCGTCGAACTGCAGATCCGCACCCGCGAGATGAACAAGATCGCCGAATATGGCGTCGCCGCCCATTCGATCTACAAGGACACCGGCGGCAAGACGAACGGTGCCGCCCATGCGATCTCGAAGGAGACCAACGCCTATGCCTGGCTGCGGCGCACCATCGAGCAACTGGCAGAAGGCGACAACCCGGAAGACTTCCTCGAAAATACCAAGCTGGAGCTGTTCCAGGACCAGGTATTCTGCTTCACGCCGAAAGGCATGCTGATTGCGCTGCCGCGCGGCGCCACGCCCATCGACTTCGCCTATGCCGTGCACACCGATGTCGGCGACACCTGCGTCGGTGCCAAGGTCAACGGCCGCATCATGCCGCTAATGACGGAACTGAAGAACGGCGACGAGGTCGAGATCATCCGCTCCAAGGCGCAAGTGCCGCCGGCGGCCTGGGAGTCGGTGGTGGTCACCGGCAAGGCGCGTTCAGCCATCCGCCGCGCCACCAAGAACGCCATTCGCAAGCAATATTCAGGTCTTGGTGCCCGCATTCTCGAGCGCGCCTTCGAACGCGCCGGCAAGACCTTCACCAAGGAAAGCCTGAAGCCGGTGCTGCACCGGCTGGCGCGCAAGGACATCGAGGATGTGCTGGCCTCGGTCGGGCGCGGCGAACTCGCCTCGACCGACGTCATGAAGGCCGTCTTCCCAGACTACAAGGACGAGCGCGTCACCGTCAGTGCCCCCAAGCAGCGCGAGGAGGGCTGGTCGAAGATCCGCAACGCCGCCGGCATGCTGTTCCAGATGCCCGGCACCCGAGCCGCGCGCAAGGACAAGGACCAGCCGCGCGATGGCGCGGTACCGATCCGCGGCGTGCGCGGCGACCTGCCGGTGCGTTTCGCGCCGGAAGGGGCCGTGCCCGGCGACCGCATCGTCGGCATCGTCCAGCCGGGCACCGGCATCACCATCTATCCCATCCAGTCGCCGGCGCTGCAGGCCTTCGACGACCAGCCGGAGCGCTGGATCGACGTGCGCTGGGACATTGACGAGCAGACCAAGGAGCGCTTTCCGGCGCGCGTCTCGGTCACCGCCATCAACGCGCCGGGCTCGCTCGCCGATATCGCCCAGGTCGTTGCCTCCAACGACGCCAACATTCATACGCTGTCTATGGTGCGCACCGCGCCCGACTTCACCGAAATGCTGATCGATCTCGAAGTCTGGGATCTGAAGCACCTCAACCGGCTGCTGTCGCAGCTCAAGGATAATTCGAGCGTCAGCGATGCGCGGCGTGTGAATGGGTGAATAGTGAATAGTGAATAGTGAATGGTGTAGTGAATAGTGAATAGTGAAAGAAGGCGCTCTCACCACCATTCACCATTCACCATTCACCATTCACCATTAACCATTCACCATGGACATGGGGCGAGTTATGAATACCGACGAAGTTCTGGGCATTTTCCGCGAGGCGGGCGCTGTTCTGGAGGGGCATTTCATCCTGACGTCCGGCCTGCGCAGCCCGGTCTTCTTGCAGAAGGCGCGCGTCTTCATGCATGCCGACAAGACCGAGCGGCTTTGCAAGGCGCTGGCCGAGAAGATTCAAAAGGCGGTGCCGGGCAAGATCGACTACGTCGTCGGCCCGGCGATCGGCGGCCTGATCCCGGCCTATGAGACGTCGCGCCATCTCGGTGTGCCAGCAATCTGGGTGGAGCGCGAAGGCGGCGAGTTCAGGCTGCGCCGTTTCGAGATCGCGCCGGGATCGCGCGTCGTCATCGTCGAGGACATCGTCACCACCGGCCTGTCGATTCGCGAAACCATCGACTGCCTGCGCGCGATTGGCGCCGAGGTCGTGGCGGCGGCCTGCATCATCGACCGCTCGGCCGGCAAGACCAATGTCGGCGTGCCGCTGATCGCGCTTGCCGAATATGAGGTGCCGGCCTATCCCGCCGACCGCCTGCCGCCCGAACTTGCCGGCATCCCGGCGATCAAGCCGGGTAGCCGCAACATTTAGGGGACATCACGATGATCGCCGGCATCGATCATTTCGTGCTGACGGTCCGCTCGGTGGAGGACAGCTGCGCCTTCTACCAGCGGGTGCTTGGCCTGAAGCGTCACGACGAGCCGAACCGGCCGACGGCGTTGCTGTTCGGATCGCAGAAGATCAACCTGCATCAGGCAACGCACACTTTTGAACCGAAAGCCAAGACGCCGATGCCTGGGTCCGGCGATTTCTGCCTGGTCGCCGCAAGGCCGCTTGCCGAGATTTGCGCCAGTCTCGAAGCCAATGGCGTTGCCATCGAAGTCGGTCCGGTCGAGCGCACCGGCGCCCGCGGCACGATGATGTCGGTCTATTTCCGCGATCCGGACAGCAATTTGGTCGAAGTCAGCGAATATCGGGAATAGTCTATCCGCCTCGGCGTCGTCTTCGCGCGGACCTTGCCGTCGTCGGGGAGCTTTCATCGATATTGTCCTCAGTTTCGCCCCAATGGCGCTCTTGTTACCCGCCTGCGGCAGACCATCGCGGCGGCGTTTCATTGTTCCGCCGCAAGGCAGTCGCTATATCAAAGTCGTTGTTGCCTTTCTGCGCCCTCGAAGCGCAAGATGGAGCGACCGCGCCCGGCCAGGGTGGTTGCAATTTGGGCGTGATGAACCGGGAACTGGAACAGAGTGCTTTTTCGACGCCGAAAGCCTGATGGCATTCTGGAGCGGGTGCGTACCTATCTGTGGCCGCGCCGCTCGTTTTCGCGCTCGTTGCAATATTTCTCCAAGCGCATCCTGCGGCTGAAGGCGACACCGCATGCAGTCGCGGCCGGCGTCGCGGCCGGCGTTTTCGCCTCCTTCTTTCCGCTCGGCTTCCATTTCGCCGTCGCCGCCGTGCTCTGCTGGGTGGTCGCCGGCAATCTGGTGGCCGCCGCCCTCGGCGCGGTATTCTTCGGCAATCCGCTGACTTTCCCGCTGCTGTGGGGAGCGTCCTGGGAAGTCGGCAAGCTGATCCTGCATGAGCGCCTGCCCAAGAACGGACCGCCTGCGCATCTTGGTGAGATGATGCACACGCTGTCGTTTGCAAAACTGTGGCATCCGGTGCTGGAGCCGATGCTGATCGGCGCTGTGCCGCTCGGCCTGATCTTCGGGCTGATCTTCTACGGCATCACCCGCTGGGGGATGACAGCCTTTCGCGAGCAGCGCAGGAAGCGCATGGCAGAGCGGGCGCATAAGGCCGGGCACCGCGGACGGGAAGTTCCGGCGGAATGATCATCGGCATCGGCAGCGACCTGATCGACATCAGACGCATCGAAAAGTCGCTGGAACGGCATGGTCAGCGCTTCATCCAGCGCATCTACACCGAGGTCGAACAGGTCCGCTCGGAAGGCCGCAAGGGCCGCGCAGCCTCCTATGCCAAGCGCTTCGCCGCCAAGGAGGCCTGCGCCAAGGCGCTTGGCACCGGCCTGGCGCATGGCGTGTTCTGGCGCGACATGGGGGTCGCCAACCTGCCCAGCGGCGCGCCGACGATGGCGCTGACCGGGGGAGCGGCGGCACGGCTGGCCAAAATCCTGCCACAGGGGCACAGAGCGGCGATCCACCTCACAATCACCGATGATTTCCCGCTTGCTCAAGCCTTTGTGATCATCGAGGCGTTGCCCGCCGAACAAGCGCCACATTGATTGCATCAGACGACCGCTATCTAACGCCGACTTGACGTTGCCCAGCGCGCGCCGAGACTCTATACCATCCAACGCACAATCGAGGACGACATGAGCGTGGCTGAAAAATCCGAGAAGAAATCCGGCGGGCTTGGCGAAATCGTCAGCGTCATCATCCAGGCTTTGCTGCTGGCCATGGTCATCCGCACCTTGCTGTTCCAGCCCTTCTCGATTCCGTCCGGCTCTATGCGGCCGACCTTGCTCGAAGGCGACTATCTGTTCGTCACCAAATGGTCCTATGGCTTCTCGCGTTATTCGCTGCCATTCGGCCCCGACATCTTTTCCGGCCGCATCTGGGGTTCCGATCCGAAGCGCGGCGACGTGGTGGTCTTCAAGTTCCCGCCGGATCCGTCGCTCGACTACATTAAGCGCGTCGTCGGCCTGCCCGGCGACAAGATCCAGATGAAGGACGGCCAATTGTTCATCAACGGCCAGGGCGTGCCTCGTGTGAAAACCGGCCAGATCCAAAATCCTGATATCACGGAAGTGCCTGAGCCGGTCGACGTCTATCGCGAGACCCTGCCCAACGGCGTCAGCTACGACACGCTCGACCTGACACCGAATTCGATCACCGACAACACCCGCGAGTTCGTCGTGCCCCCCGGCAACTATTTCATGATGGGCGACAACCGCGACAATTCCTCCGACAGCCGCCTCAGCGTTGGCTACGTGCCGGCGGAGAACCTTGTCGGCCGCGCCAACATCGTCTTCTTCTCGATCGCCGGGAAGGCGAGCCCCCTCGAGATCTGGAAATGGCCGTCGCTCGTGCGCCTGTCGCGCCTGTTCCATTTCGTAAATTGATGGCTTTGAAGCGCCCGACGGGTGAGACTCTGGCCGATTTGGTGACAGCCAAAACCGGCCATTCCTTCCGGGACGTCCGTTTGCTCGAGACCGCGCTGACTCATTCCAGCGCGGTCAAGGCAAGCAGCAACAACCAGCGCCTCGAATTCCTTGGCGACCGCGTGCTCGGCCTGATCGTTGCCGACCTGCTTTTCGAAAAGTTTCCTGAGGCGCCGGAAGGTGAAATCGCCCCGCGCTTCAATGCCCTGGTCGATGCGCGGACATGCTCCGAGATCGGCATTGAAATGCAACTCGAAGATCTGGTTCGGGCCGACGCTGCCTTGAAGGCGCGCTCGCGCGGCTCGGGCGGAAACTATCTGGCGGATGCGGTCGAGGCGCTGATCGCGGCGGTCTATATCGACGGCGGCCTCGATGCCGCAAGGCAATTCGTCCTGCGCTACTGGGAGCCGCGCTCGCAAAAGGTGGTGGCCAAGCCGCCCAATCCGAAATCCGACCTGCAGGAATGGATCGCCAAGACCAGCGATGTCAGGCCCGAATACGCGATCGAGAAACGCGAGGGACCTGAACATCAACCGGTTTTCACGGTGTCCGTGAAGGTCGGCGGTTTTGCGCCGGCAAGCGGCACGGGCGGCTCTCGCCGCGCAGCCGAAGAAGCGGCGGCATCGGCGTTTCTTATGCGCGAGGGCATCTGGGCCAACCAAGGGAGTGCGGCGTGACCGGCAGCGAAGATCTCCCTCCGGCAGCGGAGGCCACGCATTCCGGCTTCGTTGCCCTGATTGGGGCGCCCAATGCCGGCAAGTCGACGCTGGTCAACCAACTGGTCGGCGCCAAGGTGTCGATCGTCACCCACAAGGTGCAGACCACCCGCGCCATCGTGCGCGGCATCGCCACGCATGACAACGCGCAGATCGTCTTTGTCGATACGCCCGGCATCTTCAAGCCGAAGCGCCGGCTCGACACCGCGATGGTGACCACCGCCTGGGGTGGCGCCAAGGACGCCGATATCGTGCTGCTGCTGATCGATGCCGAGCGCGGCATCAGGGGTGACGCCGACGCCATCCTCGAGCGGCTGAAGGACGTCCGCCAGCCGATGGTGCTGATCCTCAACAAGGTCGACCGGGTCAAGCACGAGGCGCTGCTGGCCCTGGCTGCGGCAGCAAACGAAAAGGTGCCGTTCAAGCGCACCTTCATGGTCTCGGCGCTGACCGGCTCCGGCTGCAAGGATTTGCTCGACTATCTCGCGCAAGCGCTGCCGGTCGGCCCCTGGTACTATCCGGAAGACCAGATCTCGGACCTGCCGATGCGCCAACTGGCCGCCGAGATCACCCGCGAGAAACTGTATCTGCGGCTGCATCAGGAGTTGCCCTATTCCTCCCATATCGAGACCGAGAAATGGGAAGAGAAACCGGATGGCTCGGTACGCATCGACCAGACCATCTATGTCGAGCGCGACAGCCAGAAGAAGATCGTGCTCGGCCACAAGGGCGAGACGATCCGCGCCATCGGCCAGTCGGCGCGCATGGAAATAGCCGGCATTCTCGAGCAGAAAGTGCACCTGTTCTTGTTCGTCAAAGTGCGTGAAAACTGGGGCGACGACCCCGAACGCTACCGTGAGATGGGGCTTGAGTTTCCCCATTGAGCTTCATCGTCTAGAAATGCCGCTCCGGCAGTTTGAGACGATGACATGCCTGATCCAAAACCGACCATCGATACCGATCTCGTGCGCCGGCTGGTCAACGCGCAGTTTCCGCAATGGCGGCATCTGCCGGTGAGCCCGGTGACGTTTGGCGGTTGGGACAACCGAACCTTCCACCTCGGCAATGATATGACTCTGCGGCTGCCGAGTGCCGCACCATATGCCTTGCAGGTCGAAAAAGAGCACCGCTGGCTGCCCAGGCTGGCGCCGCTTCTGCCGCTGCCGATCCCGGTTCCACTGGCGATGGGCGAGCCTGGGGAGGACTACCCCTGGCAATGGTCCGTCTACCGCTGGATCGACGGCGAAACAGCCAAGACCGCCGAAATCGCCGATCGCCCACAGTTCGCGGTCGATCTGGCCAAGTTCCTCATTGCGCTCCGGCGGATCGATCCGGCGGGCGGGCCGCCCGCGGGCCAGCACAATTTCTTCCGCGGCGGATCGCCGAGCGTGTATGACAACCAGACAAGGGAAGCACTCCAGGCGCTGGAGGGGCAGATCGACACCCAGGCGGCCACCGCTGTCTGGGATGCGGCCCTTGCCGCCACCTGGCAAGGGTCGCCCGTCTGGTTCCACGGAGACGTCGCTTGGGGCAACCTTCTGGTCCAAAACGGCCGTTTGAGCGCCGTCATCGACTTCGGCACCTCCGGGATCGGCGATCCCTCTTGCGACCTGGCGATCGCCTGGACATTCTTCCAGGGCGAGAGCCGGGAGGCATTCCGGGCTGCCATCGACGTCGATGAAGCGACCTGGGCGCGCGGCCGCGGCTGGACGCTGTGGAAAGCGCTGATCACCGTTGCCGGACACGACGCCAACCAGGCCGAGGCGGAACGATCTCGCCGCGTCATCGACGACGTTCTGGCCGATCACCGGAAATTCGCATGATCAGAGCCTTTCGACGATGTGTGGGGATCCAATGTCAGCACAGATCGCACGCGGCGCGCCAAAATCTTGATTTCGCCACGCAACCGGTGACAAGCTCCTGCCATGGAATGGCGCGACGAGGGAATCATACTCGGCACCCGCAAGCATGGCGAAACCAGCGCCATTCTCGAGGTAATGACGCGTGCGCATGGCCGCCATCTCGGCCTGGTGCGCGGCGGGCGCTCGCGCAAGCAGCAGCCGGTGCTGCAGCCCGGCAACCGCGTCGACCTTTTGTGGCGGGCACGCCTCGACGAGCATCTCGGCACCTTCCAGGCCGAGGCGATCGAGATGAATGCCGCCCGGTTGATGGACAGCGCAGTCGCCGTCTACGGCCTGCAGACCATGGCCGCGCATCTCAGGCTCCTGCCGGAGCGCGACGCCCATGGCGGCCTGTATGAGACGCTTGCCGTGATGATCGCCCATCTGGACGATTCGGATGCCGCCGGGGAACTGGTGGCGCGCTTCGAACTGCTCATCCTCGACGAACTCGGCTTCGGCCTCGATCTCAGCCAGTGCGCGGCGACCGGCGCCAGGCAGGATCTGGCCTATGTCTCGCCGAAATCCGGCCGTGCGGTGTCGCGAGCCGCCGGTGCGCCGTGGCGCGACAAGATGCTGGCGCTGCCGGCCTTCCTGCAGCGCGGCTCCGGCTTGCGGGCGGACCACGCGGCACTCGAGGACGCCTTCCATCTGACCGGTTTCTTTTTCACCCGCCATGTCTACGAGCCGCGCGGCATTGAACAGCCCGATGCCCGTGCCGGCTTCCTCGCCGCCTTGCGCAAGCATCATTCGGGCGGCAATGCCGCCACTACGGCAGACGCTGCGCCAGAAAGGGGAGGGAGACTCGGTGGGTGCTGACCTCCGCAACCGTCCAGGTTCACAGCAAAAGCTGCATGCGGCAGCATTCCCTCCCCATTGTGGGGAGGGTTAGGGTGGGGGTACTCGTAGGGCAAGAGCCTCAGCCGGCCTTGCGATGCTCCATGAAATCATCGAGGATGGCGCGCTGACCGCCGAGGATCTTGAGGCTGGCCTCCGCGAAGGAAAACCAGCCGGCCCTGTCGATTTCGGGAAATTCCCTCGTCACGCCTGACCTGGGCGGCCATTCCATCGTGAACATGTTGCTTTTAACGGCATCGGGATCGAAATCGGCTTCGACACTCCAGGCGATGACGATCTTGCCGCCGGCTTGCCGATAGCTGCCGACAGGCTCGAAATCACCCTCGATGCTGACTCCGAGTTCTTCCCCAGCCTCGCGCCGGGCGGCGGCCAACTCATCTTCATTGTCCTCGACGAGGCCCTTGGGGATCGACCAAGCGCCTTCATCCTTCCTTGCCCAGAATGGGCCGCCGGGATGGACGAGCAGAAATTCGAGAATGCCGGCCCTTGTCCGGTGGATCAGCAGCCCTGCACTTCGTTTCGGCATTCGATTTCCCCACAGTTCATCCGAGGATAGCATGGCTCCTGGGCAAGTGGCGGCGGCATGCCATTCCTGGCTATCTCAGATGATGGGTGAGGATAAAGACCGTAGGCCGCTGGAATTTGCCGACGAAACATGCTCGATAACTTCTTTTCGGCCACCATTGCGGTGGCGTGACTTGAATAGCGTCTGGGGTGGCCGTGTGGCCGCCGCAATTGTCAGTGAAAACTGGCCTGGTTTGGGGGAACCGCCATGTTTGAAAGCCTGATTGGCGCCGTCGTCGTTATCGTGCTTTTTGTCCTCGTCTTGCGCCAGCAGGGCCGCGTCAGTCTGATCGAGCGCGAGCTCGGAGCGCTGCGCAGTCTGGTTCTGTCCGGCGTGCATGCGACACCGCCCGTTGCCAAACCGGTCGAGCAGGTTGCAAGCGCACCGGCGGATGCCGCTCAGGTTACCGCACCAGTTGCCGACATAGCTTCGCCAACAACAGCCGACGCGGCACATGCCCAGGCACCGGCCGCCGAAGCCGATGCGGCCACCAGCGAGGCCGTGCCAGAACTGTCGGCCGCGGCCAAGGCGGCATTCACCGGATCCGCGCCTGCCGCCACGGCGAAGGCAGCCCGCCAGTCAGAGGTCGAAACGGCGCTCGGCACCCGTTGGGCGGTCTGGGTCGGCGGCGTCGCGCTGGCCCTGGGCGGCCTGTTCCTGATCCGCTACACCATCGAGGCCGGCATTTTCGGCCCTGAAGTGCGGCTGTCCCTGGCGGCGCTGCTCGGCCTGGTGCTGATCGGCGGCGGCGAGTTCATCCGCCGCACCGGCTTCAAGGTGCCGGTGCAAGGGGCTGCAGGCGCCTATATTCCGGCGATCCTGACGGCTGCCGGCGCCTTCATCCTGTTCGGTACGGTCTATGCCGCGCACGCCATTTACGGTTTCGTCGGCCCGGCCTTCGCCTTCACCGTGCTCGGCGCCATCGGCGTAGCGACGATTGTCGCCGCTCTCGTCCACGGTCAGGCCCTGGCCGGCATCGGCCTTGTCGGCTCGATGGCGACGCCGGCGCTTGTGTCCTCGCAGGCGCCCAACCCATGGGCGCTGTTCGTCTACCTGGCGATCGTGCTTGCCGCCACAGCCGTGATCGCCCGCATACGCGACTGGAAATTCCTGATCGCGGCCGCCTTCTTCGGCACCGGCGCCTGGACCATCGCCTACATGATGAGCACGCTCGTCGCCGACCTTGCCGTCATCCTGTTCATCGACGCGGTGACGCTGGCGGTGCTTGCCTTTGTTTGGCTGGGCAGTCGTGGCGGCGAAGCGGAACCTGCAAAGGCGGGCTTCGACTGGCCCTCGATCGTGCCTGGCGTTTTCGTTGCGTTTTCAGCGCTAGGCCTGTCCGTCGACACGACGCTGGTCGCCGCCGGTGGCGCCTTGCCGGGCGCCTTCGTCCTCGTCGCCCTTGTCGCCACCGCACTCTACCGGCCGCGCGCGCTGCCGCTGCTGCATGCCGCCGGCGTGGTGAGCGTGATGATCCATCTCGGCATCATTCCGCCCACCACCATCGGCTCCGACATAACCCAGGGGAATATCGGCTTTGACGGCATGCCGGTGGCGGCCGGAAATCCGTTGACGCTGCGCATCGGCATTGCCCTCGGCCTGGTTTTCATCGGCGCCGGCTTCTGGGCCGCACGCCGCTTCGCCGCCTCAGCACGGGTCCGCGCGGCATGCTGGGCGGCATGGGGCGTCGCTGCGCCGCTGCTTATTCTGCTGACGCTGTGGCTCGCCTACGGCAATCTCGACCGCGACCTTGTCTACGCAGCGATAGCTGCCCTTCTGGTCGTCGTCTTCGCCGCCGGCGGCGAATGGATTGCGCGCGCCGAACAGCCGCCGCTCAAGGGCGACGTCGCCGTCTCCTTCGCGCTTTGCGGCTCGGCTCTGGCCGGGCTCCTGATGCTGCACATGGCCTTCGGTTCCGGCTGGACCACGTTGCTTGCCGGCGTTGCCGCCATCGTGCCGGCGCTGGCGACGCGTTGGCGTTCTTATCCGGTGCTGGGCTGGATTTCGGTCGGCGCGGTCGTCGCCGTGCTCGGCCGCGTCGCCTTCGATCCGACCATCGTCGGCGCCGAGTTCCTGACGACGACGCGGGTGTTCAACTGGCTGCTGCCGGGATACGGCGTACCGGCGCTAGCCTTCGGCTTTGCCGCCTGGCAACTCGCGCGTACCACCCCCGCACTACCAACAACTGGCAATGGCCGGCCGCGCCTTGCGATGGAGGCGGGTGCAGCCCTGTTTGCGCTGCTCACCGTCGCCATGCTGGTGCGCCACGCCATGCATGGCGGCGTCATCGACACCGGCCCGGTGACGCTCGCCGAACAGGCGATCTATACGCTGATCGCCATCGGTGCCGGCGCGATACTGGTGGCCATCGACATGCGCTCGCCAAGCTCTGTGCTGCGCTACGGCTCGATGGCCGCCGGCGTGCTCTCGATCGCCTTCATCGTCCTCCAGCATTTCCTGGTGCTCAATCCGCTGTTCACCGACGAATCGACCGGCCAGATCCCGGTGTTCAACCTCTTGTTCCTGGCTTACCTGTTGCCGGCCATAGCCGCCGCCGGGCTGGCGCTCTATGCCAGGGACAAGCGGCCGCCATGGTATGCGCAGATGCTGGCGGTAGTGGCGGAATTGCTTGTCTTCGCCTACGCCACACTGTCGGTCAGGCGCGTGTTCAAGGGCGAGTTCATCGGCCTGTGGAGCGGCCTCGGGCAGCTTGAGACCTACACCTATTCGGCGCTCTGGCTGATCATCGGCGTCGTGCTGCTGACCGCCGGCGTCTGGCTGAAGTCGCAGGTGCTGCGCATTGCCTCGGCGGCGCTGATCGCGATTGCCGTGGTAAAAGTCTTCCTGTTCGACATGTCGGAACTGGAAGGCGTGCTCAGGGCGCTGTCCTTCATCGGTCTTGGCGCCGTGCTGATCGGCATCGGCCTGTTCTACCAGCGGCTGCTGACGCGGGCGGCGAGGGAGGCCAACGCTGCAACTTGAAGTGATATACGATATGGAATATATGAATATCCAACGGAGGATATTCGATGCCGCTCTATATCCGCGACGACGAAGTGGATGCGCTGGCCAGCAGATTGCAACGCGAGACGAACGCTCCGAGCAAAACGGAGGCGGTGCGGGTCGCGCTCGTGCACGAACTTGAGCGCAATCGGGCGAAGGTGCCGCTGCGCGATCGGATCGCCAGTCTTCAGGACAGGGCCAGGAAGCTTGGCCTGCCCAATCCCGATTTCGATATGAAGAAGTTCACCGACGAGATGTGGGAAGACTGATGTTTGTCGACGCGTCGGTGATCGTCGCCATTCTCAACAAGGAACCTGGGTGGGAGGAATTGCTGAAGCAGCTGTCGGTTTTTCCGGGCAGGTCTGGGTTTCTCCGTTGGTTCACTTCGAAGCAACACAGGCATTGGCAAGGGCCGGCGCCGGCCCGCGCAGACCCAGCGCTGAAGCCCTTCTCCATGCCCGCGATCTGATCGATGAGTTCATTGTGGAGATCATGGGAGAGAGTCTGGCCATTGACGACAACATCGGCTCTCGGGCCATTGACGCGAGCGCCCGTTACGGCAAAGCCGTTGGCCACAAGGCGGATCTGAATCTCGGGGACTGTTTTGCTTACGCCTGCGCGAAAAGCCGCGATCTTCCACTGCTGTACAAAGGCCATGATTTCGCACTGACCGATTTAGGATAATTCGGCCCTTTTGTTGATTGCGGGGAATAATTTAGCCGATCAACTCGTTATCTCACTGCTTGGGTGACCGGGGCGGCAGACCGCTTCGCGCTGGCCGCTTGCGCCGCGCCGGGAAGGCGCGTTCAATCGGGTTAAACAAGGGCGACCTCAGAACCAGCGGTCATGGACGAAAAGAAGGCAGCAATCCTTGGCGAAATACCGCGCCTGCGCCGCTACGCACGCTCGCTTCTGCGCGACCGCGAATCCGCTGACGATCTCGTCCAGGATTGCCTCGAACGAGCGCTCTTGCGGCTTGAAAGCTGGCAGACGGGAGAAAGCCCCCGGAGGTGGCTGTTCACGATCATGCATCATTTGTTCATCGATCAGATGCGCAAGGTGAACCGGCGCGGTGAGGCGGCGATCCTGCCGCTTGACGCAAACGAGGCGCAGGCAGTCCCCGCCGAGCAGGCGGAGAACGCCGCCTCGCGCGAGATCATCGACGCATTGCAGGCGATCAGCCCCGACCGCCGCGCCGCTCTCGTCATGGTCGCCATCGAAGGATTTTCCTATGCCGAAGCCGCCAACATTCTCGGCGTGCCCGCCGGCACGCTGATGTCGCGCATAGCGCGCGGACGCGAGGAGCTGCGCAGCCTGCTCGATGACACGGCGCGCCGCCGCTCGATAAGGATCGTCGAGAAATGACCCGCAGCGATTTTTCCGAACGCGATATCCACATGGCTCTCGACGGCGAGCTGCCGGGCGACGAGCGCGCCGCCTACGACGCCTGGATCGACGCCAATCCCGAAATGAAGGCCAAAAGCGCCCGCTACACCGCCGACCGCACCGCGTTGCGCGCCGCCTTTGCCGGTGTGCTCGACGAGCCCGTGCCGGTGCTGTTCAAGCAGATCGTTAGCGGTGAACGCGCGACCAAAGCGGCGGCGCGGCAGTCGCGCTGGTGGCTTGCGGCCGCGGCGGCCGCAGTGCTCGTCATCGGCGGTCTTGGCGGCTATTTTGCCGGCATCGACGGCATCGGCAGGGAAGATGGCGCCGATGACCAACTGGCCGAAGAGGCGATCGCCGCCCATGTCATCTATGCCGCCGAACAGCGCCATGCGGTGGAAGTGCCGGCAAGCGACAAGGATCACCTGCAGACCTGGCTGTCCAACCGCGTCGGCCTGAAACTGGTGGCGCCGGATCTGGTGGCGGAAGGCTTCCAGCTGGTTGGCGGCCGGCTGCTGCCCGCCGGCCAGGGCAAGGCAGCGATGCTGCTTTACGAGGACGCCAAGGGTCAGCGCATCTCCTTGTTCGTTACCGCTGATTCCTCAGCCAAGTCCAAGGGCACCTACATGGCCGAGGCCGACGGCCCCGAGGCGGTCTACTGGCTGGACAAGGGCTATGCCTGCGCCGTCGTCGGCTCGCTGCCGCGCGAGCAACTGGCTGCGGTCGCCAAGCGGGCCTACGGTCAGCTTCTGGCTGGTATCGCCAGTTAAGCGCATTCCGTTTCGGGAATGCGCCGGGGTAGAAAGTGTCACAATTCGGCCCTATTCGAAGTGCGATAGCGCTTGATGGATATCGGCGTTTCGGCTGATGTTTGCGACGTTTTTGACTGCGGTCTTTTCCTCCACCCAATCGAGGTTTTCCAAACCCGCATGCCTGCCGAGATTCGCAAGGCCCGCGCGTCCGACGTCGATGACCTCGCCGCCATCGAGAAGGCGGTCTTTTCCAGTGACCGCATTTCCCGGCGCTCCTTCCGCTTGTTGATCGAACGCGAGACAGCCGAGATGCTGGTCGCCGAAAGCGATGGCCGTGTCGCCGGCTACGCCATCGTGCTGTTTCGCAAGGGCAGCGGCGTCGCCCGGCTCTATTCGCTTGCCACCAGCCCGTTTTTCAGCGGCCGCGGCATTGGCCGCATGCTGCTTGCAGCGGCCGAAGAAGCTGCCTTCGAGCACGACCGCATGATGTTGCGCCTCGAAGTGCGCGAGGACAATCTTCGCGCCATTGGCATCTATGAGCAGAGCGGCTACCGAAAGATCGGTCGCGAGCCTCACTATTACGAGGATGGCGCCACCGCGCTGCGCTACGAAAAGACCTTGCGCGGCGATATTCCGGTCGCCACCAAAGTCCCATTCTACCAGCAGACCTGCGAGTTCACCTGCGGTCCATGCTGCCTGATGATGGCGATGGCCAATTTCGATTCCGGCTTCGTGCCCGATCCGGTCATGGAAATCCGCCTATGGCGCGAGGCAACGACCGTGTTCATGATGTCCGGCCCAGGCGGCTGCGAGCCCTTCGGCCTTGCGGTTTCCGGCTACGAAAGCGGGCTTGCGGCGGAAATCTTCGTGTCCTTCTATGGCGCGCTGTTCTTGCAATCGGTGCGCAGCGACGACAAGCGCCGGGTGATGGAACTTGCCCAGGTGGACTTTCGCCGCCGCGCGGAACTTTACGGCATCCCGGTGAATTACCGTCCATTCACCATCGACGATATCCGCGGCGTCCTGGCTCAGGGAAAACTGGTGCTGGTGCTGATCAGCGGCTTCCTGATGTTCGGCAAGAAGGTGCCGCATTGGGTGCTGGCTATCGGCGACGATGGCGACCACATCCTGATCCACGATCCCTGGGTCGAGGACGAAAGACAGGAGACCATCCTCGACGCCGCCAACATTCCCGTGCCGCACGGCATCTTCATGAACATGGCGCAATTCGGCCGCGACGGACTGCGTGCTGCCATCACTCTTGGGAAACGCTGATAACAATGACCTGGGTCATCCTCACCGGCCGTCAGAACGATCTCGACCCGGCGGCGACGCCGCACAAGATCATCACCAACCGTGACTATCTTGCGCATCCGGCGCTGTTTCGCGGCCAGCAGCCGAAGGTTATCAACCTGTCGAACAATTACGCCTACCAGAGCCGCGGCTATTATGCCTCTCTGCTCGCCGGTTCGCGCGGCCACAAGGTCATCCCGACGGTCGAGACGATGATCGACCTGTCCGAGCGCAAGCTCTACGAGCACGCGCTGCCGGAACTGGAGCTGGCGCTCAACAAATGCCGCAAGGATCTCGGTGGCGTATTCCCGCAAAAAATCTGCATCTTCTTCGGCATCGGACCGTCGAAGGTCTGGGACCGCTTCGCCAAGCTGTTGTTCGACTGGTTCCGCGCTCCGGCGCTTGAGGTTCACATCAAGGACAGCGCCGAATGGGCTTCGATCCGCAAGATCGGCTTCCTGCCGCTGGCCAGGATGGCCGAGGAGGAAGAAGCCCTCTTCGTGCAGGCGCTCGAGACATACACCAACCGCGAGTGGCGCGACACCAAGGGCCGCACGCCGGCACGCTACACCTTCGCCACGCTGGTCGATCCGCATGAGGAACTGCCGCCGTCGGAGATTTCCTCGCTGCGTTACTGGGCCAAGATCGCCGAAAAGATGGGCGTCGAAATCGAGCCGATCACCAGGAAGGACCTGGCCAAGCTCGCCAATTACGACGCGCTGTTCATCCGCGAGACCACCTCGATCTCAAACCACACCTACCGCTTCGCGCGCCGCGCCCAGCAGGAAGGCATGCCGGTGATAGACGACCCGCTGTCGATGATCCGCTGCACCAACAAGGTCTATCTCAACGAACTGATGGCCTACAACAAGGTGCCGGTGCCGCCGACGGTGATGATAGCCGGCACCTCGGACCTCGAACTGGCGGCGCAGACGCTGGGCTTTCCGCTGGTGCTGAAGATCCCGGATTCATCGTTCTCGCGCGGCGTCAAGAAATGCGGCAACTTCGAAGAACTGAAGACGCTCGCCACCGAGTGGCTGGAGGATTCCGATCTCCTGATCGCGCAGAAATTCATCCCGACCGAATATGACTGGCGCGTCGGCGTGCTCGGCGGGCAGCCGCTGTTTGCCGTGCATTATCTGATGGCGAAAAAACACTGGCAGATCGTCAACCACAAGGCCAGCGGCAAGCCCGACCAGGGCGGCATCAAGACCTTCACGCTGAAAGAGACGCCGCCGCATGTCGTCGACACCGCGGTGAAGGCGGCGCGCTGCATCGGCGACGGGCTTTACGGCGTCGATCTCAAGGAAACCAAGGATGGCGTCTTCGTCATCGAGGTCAACGACAACCCGAACCTCGACCATGGCTGGGAGGATTCCGGCGAAAAGGACGAAGTCTGGGTGCGGCTGACGCAATGGTTCCTGGAGCGGCTGGACCGTCCCGGGCGTTAGTTTGCGGTCCCGGGCGGTAATTCAACCGAGGGGGAAAAATGCAGTTCATCGTCATCGAGGATTTCACCGGCTGCGACCGCAAGGAGATCTACCGCCGTTTCGGCGAGCGCGGCAGATTGAAGCCGGACGCGCTTGTCGTGCACCACTCCTGGATCGCGGCTGATATGAGCCACTGCTTCCTGCTGGTCGAGGCCGATGACGCCACGCTGCTGCAGCGCTGGGTCATCGAATGGTCTGACCTGGTGGAGTTCGAGATCATTCCCGTGGCGACGAACAAGGACATGGTCGCCGCACTGGCCGGCCATCTCTGAGCAGTTCGGTCCATCAGCCGAGCACCGGCGAACCCACCGACCGCCGGCATTCCTCAATCAGCCAATTGCGAAACGCCGCCACCAGGTCGCGCCTTGCACTGCGTTCCGGGATCGTCAGGCAATATGGCTGACGCAGCGCGATCGATAGGGCATTCGCCCGGACCAAACGGCCGTCTTCCAGCGCCCCGGCGCAATAAATGCCTTGCGCCAGCGCCACGCCCAGCCCTGAAATGGCAAGGTCGAGCGCTGCCCGCGACGAGTTCGCCGACAGGCCGCGCTGCACTGCGCGGCCGGGCTCTATGCGCGCCGCCTCGAACCAGGTGCGCCAAGACGGAAACGACGCGCCGGTCGGTCCCCAGTCGGTGTGAATCAGTGGCAGGCCGGCGAGGCTGTCGGTTTTGGCGGTGAGTTCTGGCGCGCAGACGGGGTAGACGGCGTCCCTGACGATCTCCTCGGTCGGGTGTTCACGATAGTGCGGGCCGAAGGACAGCCGGATGTCGATCAGTTCGCGGTCGAACGGCACCGGATCGTCATCGCCGCGCAGGGATATGTCGACGGCGCCGTGGCTGGCGACAAAGCCGGCGAGGCGTTCGGAAAGCCAGCCCATCGCCATGGACGGCGGCACCGATACGACAAGCCGCGGGCGGAAGGCATCGCTGCCCTGCGCGATGCTGCCGATCTCTCGAAAAGCCAGGGTCAGCCGGGGCAGCATCTCGACGCCGGCTTCCGTCAGCACCACGCGGCGGTTGACGCGATGGAACAGTTTTCGACCCATCTGCTCCTCGACGGTGCGAATGAGCTGGCTGACCGCGGCCGCCGAGATCGAGAGCTCATCCGCCGCTGCGGCGAAACTCCCCGAGCGCGCCGCCGCCTCGAAGGCTTGAAGTCCTCTCAGGGAAGGAAGCGCGGTCATGGGCTATCCGATAGGTAAGGTAAGCTTATCTATGTCGCAGAAATCCTCGTTTTTCGAAAGCTTTCTTATCGAGTATCTTGGCGCCATGACCGTATCGGCCCAGTTTGAGCCCAGAGACCATCGCGACGTCGTCGCGTCTCTGACCAATGAGCAGCGCAGCCGCCTGACCGGCAAGTCGGACGGGCCGGGTCTGGTCCAACTCGCCTTCCATCTCGGCGCGATTGTGGCTATCGGCGGGCTGATTGCGGCCAAGGTGCCGTACTGGCCGCTGTTGATGTTGCCGCAAGGCATTCTCATCGTCTTCCTGTTCACGCTGCTGCATGAGACGGTGCACAGGACGGCGTTCGAGACGCAGTGGCTCAACGATGCCGCCGCAAGGGTCTGCAGCCTGGCGATCGCGCTGCCCGCCGACTGGTTTCGCTATTTCCACTTCGGCCATCACCGTTTCACCCAGGATCCCGAGAACGATCCGGAACTCGCCTTCCCGAAACCGGAGACGAGGCGGCAATACATCGTCCACGTCTCGGGCCTGCCGGTGTGGTGGGGTCATTTGCAGACACTCTACGCCAACGCGACCGGCCGCTGCCACGACAG
Organism: Mesorhizobium sp. C395A; assembly: GCF_030323205.1. Lineage (NCBI taxonomy): Bacteria > Pseudomonadati > Pseudomonadota > Alphaproteobacteria > Hyphomicrobiales > Phyllobacteriaceae > Mesorhizobium > Mesorhizobium sp. C395A. Next base: position 594,435 of record NZ_CP100473.1, read on the forward strand.
CTACGTGCCGCCGAAAGGCCTGCCCAAGGTGCGCACTGAAGCCCGCGCCATGATCGCTTTCTATGTCGTGGTCGCCGCGCTAGCCCTGTGGTTCGCGGCAAGTGTACTGCTCTATGTCTGGATCGTGCCGGCGCTGCTCGGCCAGCCCTTCCTCAGGGTCTATCTGCTGGCCGAGCATGGCCGCTGCCCGCTTGTCGCCAACATGCTGGAAAACACCCGCACCACGCTGACCAACTGGCTGGTGCGCAAAGTCGCCTGGAACATGCCGTATCACGCCGAGCACCACGCCTATCCCGGCGTGCCCTTCCATCAGCTGCCGGCCTTCCACCAGCTGATCGAGCGCCATCTCAAAGTCGTCGAACCCGGCTATGTCAGCTTCCACGAGAAATACGTCGAGACCTTGCGCTGAGGCGCTCGGCGTCAGATAGCGTCTGCTCGACGAGCGTGACGAAATAGCGGAGCACGGTGGGGACGATGGCGTCGTTGAAGACATAGCGATCGCCGTGCAGCCCTTCGCCCGGTCTGACCGCTCCTGCGCCGACCCAGGCATAGCAGCCGCCGGCTTCGCGGACCATGTAGGCAAAATCCTCGCAGCCGAGGCTCGGGTTGAATGCGGTCTCGACCTGCTCGCGGCCGACAACCGCGGTTGCCGCCTGGACGGCCCGGTCAGTGGCAGCCGACGTGTTGACCAGCGGCGGGTAGCCTTTCTTGTAGGCGAGCTTGGCGGTGAGGGCATGCGCCGAGGCAATGCCTTGCGCGTTGTCGCCGATCAGACTTTCGCAATGGTCTGACAAAGTGGGCTCGAAGAAGCGGCAGGTTCCCTGCAGCCAGACCTTGCCCGGCACGATGTTGCCGACATTGCCGCCGTGGATCTGGGTGATCGAAACGACCAGCGCCATTTCCGGGTCGACCGAACGGCTGACGATGCGCTGCACGGCTTGAACGAAGGCGCCGGCCGCGAGCACGGGATCGTCGCCTAGCTGCGGCATGGCGGCATGCGCGCCGGTCCCTTCGAAGTTCAGTTCGAAAGTGTCGACGGCCGCCATCATCGACCCGGCACGGGCCGCGATCTTTCCGAGCGGCAGCCCCGGCCAGTTGTGGACGGCGTAGACGGCTTCCACGGGGAAGCGCTCGAACAGTCCGTCCTCGATCATCCGCATGGCGCCGCCTTCATTTTCTTCTGCCGGCTGGAAGATGAAACAGACGGTGCCGTCGAAGGCTCTGTTGTCGGCGAGCAGCTTGGCGGCGCCGAGCAGCATCGCGATGTGCCCGTCGTGGCCGCAGGCATGCATCACGCCGTCTTTCTTCGACGCATATGGCAATCCTGTCTTCTCCAGCACGGGCAAGGCATCGAGTTCGGCCCGAAGCCCGATGGCGCGCACGCCTGGTCGTCCTCTGAGGACGCCAACCACGCCGGTGCCGCCTATGCCTTCATGAACCTCGTCGAGCCCGAAGGTGCGCAGCTTGTCGGCGACGAAGCGCGCGATCTCATACTCTTGGAAACCGAGTTCGGGGTTGGCGTGGATGTGATGCCGCCATTCCACCACCTGCGGGGTGAGGGCGGCGATGGGGTCGTTGTGCAGCATTGCGCTCTCCTTGCCGGCTATCGTAAATTCGGCCTTGTCGATGCCAGCACGTAAAGGATTTGCGCCGGCAGCGTCTTGAACAGGATTGACCGTGTCTGGAATTCAACAGCCTCAGGAGACGACGCAGTTCTGGCGTCATCCGCGCTTTCGCGATCTTGGCATGCTCAAGGCGCGCTTCACGCGGCATCGCTACCAGCTGCACACGCACCCCACCTATGTCGTCGCCCTGATCACGCAAGGGTGCGAGCGTGTCCGCATCGGCAACGAGACTGTCCTCGCGCCGTCGGGCACGGTTCTGCTCGTCAATCCGGAGATATGGCATGACGGCGAGGCGGGCGCCGACCAGGGCTGGGCTTACCGCACCTTCTATCCCTCGGCCTCGCTCGTGGGTGCGATCGCGGACGAACTCGGGCAGGATCGCCCGCCGTTGTTTTCACAAGCGATCGTAGATGATGCCGATCTCGTCCAGGCAGTAGGCGTCGCGCACTTGGCTTCGACATCGGGTGATGCCACGAGCGCCGAAACATCCATGCTGATCGCCTTGCGCAAGCTCATCCTGCGCCATGGCGATTGGGGCGGCCGGCGGCGCGAGGCGGTCGAAAGCTTCGGATCGAAAAGCCGGCTCCGGGTCTATGAACAGGTCATCGAAGACCATCTGAACTCGGGCCTCGATTTGCAGCGGCTCGCTGAAGCCGCAGGCGTGACGCGCTTTCAAGTTATCCGCGATTTCAGGAAAGTGCTGGGTCTCACCCCTGCTGCCTTCATCCGTGACCGCAGGCTGCGCCGTGCCGATCTGCTGATCCGGCAAGGTTCAGATCTCGCCGGTGCCGCCTTTGCGGCCGGCTTCTCCGACCAAAGCCATCTCTCGCGCACCTTCCGCGCCGCGCATGGAATGACGCCGGGGATGTTCAGGCGCGCCGGGACGCTGCCCTCGTCTTGAGAAGTCGAGCCATGTCGGCGGCCTTTGACGGCATGCCGATCAGAAAGCCCTGCGCCTCGACGCAGCCAGCCTTGCGCAATATGTCGAGCTGCGCTTCGGTCTCGACGCCTTCGGCGGTGACGGTGATGCCAAGTTCGGCACCAAGCCCGATGATCGTGCGCACGATCGCCGCCGTGTCCTTGTTGTCGATATCGTGGATGAAGGAGCGGTCGATCTTGATCTTGTCGACGGGAAAACGCCTGAGATAGCCGAGCGACGAATAGCCGGTGCCGAAATCGTCGAGCGCGATGCGGATACCGAGTTCGCGCAGCTGTCTCAGCGTCTTCAGCACCGTCTCGCTCTCATCCATCAGCACGGTCTCGGTGATTTCCAGTTCGAGCCGGCTGGCCGGCACACCGGAAACGGCCAGCGCCGAAATCACGCTGCGGGCAAAGTCGGCGCTTCTGATCTGCACTGCCGAGACATTGACGGCGATGCGCATTCCAGGCGGCCAGCCGGCGGCCACGCTGCAGGCCTGTTTCAGCGCCCATTCGCCCAGCGGAACGATCAGCCCGCTGTCTTCGGCGGCTGCGATGAAATCGTCGGGCGCCACCAGGCCGCGCGTCGGTGATTTCCACCGCATCAACGCTTCGGCGCCGACGATCTTGCCCGACGCGATGTTGGTGATCGGCTGGAACTCCAGCACGAACTCCCGCCGTTTCAGTGCCGTCTCGAGATCGGTTTCGAGCGCCAGGCGCGCCCGCACCAAGGCATCCATGCCGGGCTCGAAAAAGCGGTAGACGTTGCGGCCTTCGCTCTTGCCGCTGTAAAGCGCCATGTCGGCGTTCTTCAAAAGCGTGTCGGCGTCCTTGCCGTCACCGGGATACAGTGCGATGCCAAGGCTGATGCCGACATGCATGTCGCGGCCCTTGTCGCGAAACGGCTGGCTGACGACAGCGACGATGCGTTTTGCCAGTTGTTCCGCATCGGTGGCGCCTTTGGGATTGAACTGCAGGATGGCGAACTCGTCGCCACCGAGGCGGGCGACCACATCGGTGTCGCTGCGCAGGCTGTGCCGCAACCGCTCCGCCACGCATTTCAGCAGCCAGTCACCGGCCGGGTGTCCCCAGGTGTCGTTAACGGCCTTGAAGCGATCGAGGTCGAGCGAGAAGATCGCCAACGGTGTATCGCCGGCCATCGCCTGGTCGAGCCGTTCGCGAAACATCGAGCGGTTGGGCAGGTCGGTCAGCGTGTCGTAATGGGCAAGGTGGCTCATGCGCTCTTCGGCGCGCCGGCGCTCGGTGATGTCTTCGAAGGTCGCCACCCAGCCGCCACCGGCAAGCGGCCGGCGCGCAACCAGCAGCGTTCGGCCATCGGCAAGGCTGCGGTCTGTCGAACGCTCCTCACCGGCCTGCAGGCTGGCTCTGGTGTTGGCGATCTCGCCGTCAATGTCCATCGACGGATAGATGCGCAGTCGCACCATCTGTTCGAGCAGGGCGCGCTGGCTCATGCCGAGCGGGAAGTCGTCAGGCGTGACCTTGTAGAGGTCGAGGAAGCGCTGGTTGCGCACGATCAGCGTGCCTTCGGCGTCGTACATCAACAGGCCTTGCGACATGTTGGCGAGCGCCGCATCGAAGCGGCGGTGCTGCTCCTTCAGTTCCTGCTCGGCCCGCCTTTGCTCCGTAATGTCCTCATAGATCGACACCCAGCCGCCTGAGGCCAGCGGCCGGTGCGTGATGGAAACGATACGTCCGTCCGACAGTATTTCCTCGTAGGTCGAGGCTTGCGCGCGCTCGATATAGGGCTTGCGGATGGCATACAGGTCTTCGGCGCTCTGTGAGGCGACACCGATGTCGACGCTGTGCTTTAGAATGTCCAGGAACGCGATGCCGGGCCGCACGATCTTCGCGTCGAGGGAGAAGATGCTGATATAGTTGCCGTTGCAGATGATCATCCGCTCGTCGGCGTCGAACATGCACAACCCGTGCGACATATTCTCGACGGCCGCCGAAAAGCGCTCGTTCTGGTGGCGCAGTTCGTCGGCGATCTGCCGTGGCGCGGCGACGCCTCCGGCTCCCCGTCTGCGGACGGGCGAACCACCCTTGACGTGCGCAACGGACATGAGGCGTGCCTGCTGACCGTGATCGAAACCCGGTACTGTGGTTACCGCTGGTTAATTTAGCGTATGTTCACTGCGCCGAATGCACGGCAACCGTTGCCTGGCGTTGCTTTTCAAGCGTTGCGTAGCGTTTGAGGAAGGCAGCTTGCGCCGAGGTCACCGAGTGCGGCTTAAAGTCGAAGCGGTCGGCATTGAAGCCGCGCGGCCGGCCGAAGAACTCGGTTGCTTCTGCGGTCGAGAAACCGGCAAGCAGCGTCGCCTCGTAATAGGCGGCGATCTGGTCGGCGCGCTTGATCTCCTTGCGCAAGCCGACGCCGAGTTCGGGCGGCAGGGAAAAGCGCTGATGGATGGCGCGCTGGAGGCGCAGCTCGCACTCCTTGTAGGAGCCGCCCATCACCGATTTGAACGGCGAGATCATGTCGCCGATGACATATTCCGGCGCGTCATGCAGCAGTGCTGCCAGCCGCGCATTGGCCGAGGCGTCCGGCTGCAACTCGCTGAACAGCGCCTCGACCAGCAGCGAATGCTGGGCGACCGAAAAGGCGTGATCGCCGCGGGTCTGCCCGTTCCAGCGGGCGACGCGGGCAAGCCCGTGGGCGATGTCGGAGATTTCGATGTCGAGCGGCGAGGGATCTAGCAGGTCGAGCCGCCGTCCCGACAGCATGCGCTGCCACGCGCGCGGTGGCGCTCCTACGCGATCGGCAGCCATCAGGCGTCCTCCGCGCCGATGGCTTCCCTGGGAAAGCTGAACTGCGCCCAGGCCGGGATGGCGAGCGAGACGGTGACATCACCGGCCAGTACCGGCTGGCCAGCGTCGAGCGCCGCCTTGACCCGGTCGATGCGGGCAATGGCGAGTCCGGCCATGCCCGCGGTCGAGCCGAGCGTGCCGACCGGCCGCCCCGCAACCGTCAGCTCCGTGCCGGGCGCGGGTAAGGCGCGGTCGGCCGAAACGATCAGCACGCGGCGCCTGGCGGTGCCGCGATGCTGCATGCGCGAGACCACTTCCTGGCCGACATAGCAGCCTTTCTTGAAGCCGACGCCGCCGGTCTCGTCGAGCAGCACGTCGTGAGGGAAGGCTTCGCCGAGCTGATAATCGGAACCGCTTTCGGCAATGCCGTTGGCGATGCGGAGCGCCTGCCACGCAGCCGGGTCGCCACCTACGAATGCGCCGCCATAGGAGCGGCTCACAGCCACCTCGCGGAAGCGGGCATCGGCAAGTACCGTTGAATCAGACTGTGAAGCGCTTGAATCATCGCCCCACGCAACCGTCACAAGCACTTGATCCTGCCTGGCAATCTCGGCCTTGGCGCGCAGCTTGTAAAGCATCAGCCGGCGCAGGAAATCGTCTGCGATGTTGGCACGGCAATCCAGCCGGAATGCGTCCTCGCCGCTACGCGAGATCAGGAAATCAAACAGGATCTTGCCTTGCGGCGAAAGCAGCGCACCGGGCTTTGCCGCGTCGACGGCCAGCGTGTCGAGGTCGGTGGTGAGGATGTTCTGCAAAAAATGCTCGGCATCCGGGCCTGACACGGAAATGAGAGCGCGGTCTTTGAGCAGGGCAAAAGGCATGGGCGGCAAAGAACCTGATCTTGCAAAACGGTCGGCCTTTACGTAAGCCGACGATACTCCCCCCGCAAGAGACCGAACGCCCATGGCCACCACCTACGACCTCATCCTGACAGGCGGCACGGTGGTCAACCATGATGGCGAGGGCGCGCGCGATGTCGGCGTCAAGGGTGGTCGCATCGTCGCAATGGGCGATCTTCGCCAAGCTTCGGCCGGCCAAGCGATCGACTGTCGCGGGCTGCACGTCCTGCCAGGCGTCGTCGACAGTCAGGTGCATTTTCGCGAGCCGGGGCTGGAGCACAAGGAAGATCTGGAGACGGGCTCGCGCGCGGCTGTGCTGGGCGGGGTCACCGCCGTCTTCGAAATGCCCAACACCAATCCGCTGACCACCAGCGAGGCGGCGCTTGCCGACAAGGTGCGCCGCGCCACCAGCCGGATGCATTGCGACTTCGCCTTCTGGGTTGGCGGCACGCGCGAGAATGCCAATGATGTCGGTGAGCTCGAGCGGCTGCCGGGTGCTGCCGGGATAAAGGTGTTCATGGGCTCGTCCACCGGCGACCTGCTAGTCGAGGACGACGAGGGTGTCGCATCGATCCTGCGCAACACCCGCCGCCGTGCCGCCTTTCACTCGGAGGACGAGTTCCGGCTGCGCGAGCGCCTTGGCCTGCGCGTCGAGGGCGACCCGTCATCGCATCCCGTCTGGCGCGACGAGATCGCGGCGCTTCGCTGCACCGAGCGGCTGGTGCGCATCGCGCGAAACACCCGCGCCCGCATCCATGTGCTGCACATCTCCACTGCCGAAGAGATCGTGTTCCTCGAACAGCACAAGGATGTCGCCACCTGCGAGGCGACGCCGCACCATTTGACGCTCACCGCCGACGACTATGCGCGGCTGGGCACGCTGATCCAGATGAATCCCCCGGTTCGCGCGGCCCGCCATCGCGACGGCGTCTGGCACGGCATTGCGCAAGGCATCATTGACGTGCTGGGCTCCGATCACGCCCCGCACACGCCGGCCGAGAAGGCAAAGCCCTATCCGGCCTCGCCGTCTGGCATGACCGGGGTGCAGACGCTGGTGCCGATCATGCTCGACCATGTCAATTCAGGCCTGCTGACCCTGCAGCGCTTCGTCGACCTCTCCAGCCACGGCCCGCAGCGCATCTTCGGCATGGCCAGGAAAGGCCGCATCGCCGCCGGCTACGATGCCGATTTCACCATTGTCGACCTCCAGCGGCGCGAGACCATCACCAATGCGCAAGCCGGCTCCAGGGCCGGCTGGACGCCCTATGACGGCAAGGAAGTCACCGGCTGGCCGATCGGCACCATCGTGCGCGGTCGTCGCGTGATGTGGGACGGCGAGATCGTCACGCCCGGGCAGGGCAGGCCGGTAGAGTTTTCCGAGGCGCTGCCGGCTTAGCGGTTTCTTGCTGCGTTGGATTTTTTAAGCGCCATCCACTACGTTAAGGGCATTATGAACGCAGATATCGCGCCCATGATTGTCCCTGCGGAGTTTCCGGAGCTCCAGGCGCTCGCCTGGAACCGCGATGCGGCACGCCCGATTCCGGCCGAAGAGGCATTTGCGCTGTATGAGCGTAATTGGCGGTTTGTCGATCAAAAGCGTCTTACTGTGCGTGAGAAGATGCTTATCCAAAGTTTGGCAGACAAATTCGGTCACGGCGTGCTCTTGACCGCCGGCTGATTTCCCTCACCTGATCGTTCCTCGCAGCCGGAATATCAACAGGACACACCGCGAGCGTCATGATGGAATTCAAGAGGCCCGAGCACCAGATCATTGCCGAAGCGCTCGGATTGATGGATCGCCATTTCCTGACCGCAAACCAGTGCTGGTTCGGCGGTGGCACTGCGATCGTTATGAAATTCGGGGAATATCGCCGCTCACTGGATGTGGACTTCCTGTGTGCCGACAGTGATGGCTATCGCGAATTGCGGACCTCCGCAGCCGAACGTGGCGTCAGAGCATTCTTTCCTGAGCCGGTCGAGGCTGTTCGGGACTTCCAGATCGATCAATATGGCTTGCGGACGATCGTGCGGTTGAAAGGCCAAACGATCAAGTTTGAAGTCATCCGCGAAGGCCGCATAAAACTGCGAGGCCATTTCGACGACGATCTGAATGTATCCGCCCTGGTCCCGGCGGATATGTTTGCCGAGAAGTTGCTGGCGAACGCGGATCGATGTCAGGACCGTGCAATTGCATATCGCGATGCCATCGACTTGGAGCGCTGGTTGGCATCTATAAGGAAATCCCGAGCGACGCTGTTGGCAAGGCGAAGGCGGCCTATGGCGTGGATATCGAGCGCAAGGTGGCTTGGGTGGTAAACAGGCTGCGGGACAAGGAAGAATTGCGGCATGCCGCCGAGGTGCTGCAAATGGATCCCAACGCGGCGGTCGAAGCGATTTCGGCCCTTCGAAATGAAGGTATCCGCATATGGCCTGACACAGGCCTCGAGCTTTCTAGCCCTAGCCAGTAGCCATCCCAGGGGAATCGCCGTTCAATCCCCGGCGACGAAGAATGTCCACTGCCCGGCCGGCGTGATGCCGACGCGGTAGAAGATGTAGGCGCCGAACTGCTTCATGTCGTCATAGTCGCCGGCGGTGACGATCTTGAACAGTTCGACCCGCTGCCTGGCGTTGAGCTTGTCCAGCGGCAGGGCGAAGAAATATGGCCAGACATAGAGTTCCTGCGGTGTGCCGACGTCTACATGGACATAGCCGGCATTGAGCACCTCTTCCAGGATAGCGAGGATTTCCTGACCTTCCTTGTCGCCCGATAGCCCTTTCAGGAAGGCGATCGGGTCGCCCTCGATTTCGCCCAGCGACAATTGGGTCATGGTGTCGCCCTTGCCGATCAGCGGCCGCAGCTTCTCGATGTCGCCGCTTACGCAGGCCTCGACCATCAGATCGCGCATGCGCCTGACGGGCTCGGGCAATTTGGAAAGGTCATAGACGACTTCGGGCACCGGCGCTTCTGGATCGGCACGCGGGTTGGCCACGCCGCCATCGTTGGCGGGGGCTTCCGGTTGGCTTTGTTCGGGCTCCGTGGGCGATTTCGGCTGGCTGGCGGCCGGTGGCGCCGTGCCGGGCAGATCGGGCATTGGCACTGAATTTTCAGACGGCGCCGTCTCACCATTGGCTGGTGGCCCGGCAGGAGCTGGAAGCTCCTCGCGCTTGATCTCGCTCAGCGCATAGGCAGGGTTGCTGGTCAGGACAAGCGCCAGCGGAACCGCGGCGCAGGAAGCGGCAAGCCAGATGCTGAGGACCACGCCGCGAGGCCGGCCTGACATCGAAAAATTCACCGCTTGCCTCTCCTTGGGCCTAGGCTCTTCAGGCATGATGCCCAAACGGCGCGCCGTCGTCAAAGAACCGGTAAGCTGGCGATGCACCCTCTGAGACGCGCGCCGCCTAGTGCCGAAACCGCTCCGGCTCGAAGGCGCCGGCGATCACCTTTTCACGCATGCGGTCGAGCAGGGCAAGGGCCGAGGTCTCGCCATTGGCTCGCAGCATCTCGCCGAACGCGGTTTCAAGCGCTGCCTCGGCGATGATTTCAGGTTCTATGCCGGCCGACAGGCCTTCCGCCCAGGCCTCGCTATGGCTTTCCACCGCGGTCAGGCGCTTTTCTTCCCTGACAAGCGCGTCGATGTCGTTGACGCCATGTTCCATTTGCGATGTCCACCTTTTCAAGCGGCGGTCCGACGGGTCGGATCCGGCTTGGGCTGCCCCTATCTCACGCAGGCTAAGTAAGTATCTGTAAATACGACATTTCTTTGATCGTCTTTACAAACTTCGTCGCCTGCGTTCGGTCCGATTCAAACTTAGCCGATTAGACCGGTGAGCGGGATGAAAACCTTCAGTTTGAGTTAATTCCGCATTCGCGCGCTAACGTTTCGTTAATACTGTTGCGCAAGTGCAACACCAAGATTGCATCAACGTGCCGTGGATACAAGGCGGGTGCTCGAAAAGGCGTTGGCTAAACGCCGTCTGGCGCTCGTCAGTTGCCGTAACGCGAGGCGATGTCGCGCGACAGCGTCTCGCCTTCCTTCATGTAGCGGCTGATGGCTTCGGTCGCTGACGGCGTGCATTGGGTATAGGTGCCGCCGAAGGAACGGTAACCGCGGTTGAAGCTGGCGATGAAGCGGGCACGCCGCTCCGGATCGGGATTTTCCGAATCGATCAGCTTTTCCATCTCGGTGCGCCACTGGTCGCCCTTTTCGCCGCACAGATTGCGCAGGAAATGCAGCGACCCCAGCACCTCGGCCAGTCGCATCAGCCCGGGCTCGAACGGCGACTCGGCGGCCAGCCCCGGCTGCACGGCAAAAGCCGTGGCGGTGGCGATGCATGCGGCAAGGAACAGCGAGGTGCGGGTCATAAGTCTATCTGACGAAACATTTTGTCGCCTGCAAGGCGATTCTCGGAGCGGCAGATATGGGCCTGCTTCAGGCCAAAAGCTCTTCAGCCACCTCCATGACGTCACCCGCGAGCGGCAGCGTCGCCATTTCATCAAGACTATAGAAGGCGGCGGTCTCGGCATCGTCGCTGGCCGTCGCTTCGCCGCCGGCATAAACGGCGCCGAACACGGTCAGCAGATAGTCGACCGGGTGATTCTCGCCGCTGCCGTCGATGTGGATGTCGCGAAGCGGACAATAGTCCTGCGCCCGCAGCCCGGTTTCCTCCAGCAATTCGCGCACTGCTGCTTCTTGCAGCGTCTCGCCGGGCTCGACCTTGCCGCCGGGAAAGGCATAAAGCCCCTGCGACGGCGGCCGCGCCCGTTTGACCAGCAGCACCGTCCTGCCGCGCACGACGGCGACCGAGACTGCGGGAAGTGTCTTGCGCTGCTCGTTCATCGATATCGATTCGCTTATGTGAGGCCCACCCTGTGGACCGGCTGGCAGCGAGCAGCTTTAGCGGTTACGCAGCGCCGGTTCCATCTCCACGTTCGCGATCGGATCAATTCATCGAGCTTGCCAATGTGCGGACGCTTTGCCCTGACGGCCACGCCGGACCAGACCGCCGCCTTGCTCGGCCTGGCGGAGCTGGACGATTTTCCGGCCCGCTACAACATCGCGCCGACGCAGCCGGTGCTAATGGCGCTGTCGGGGCCGCCGCGCATGCCGGGCTCGAATTTCCCGGATCGCCAGGCGATGCTGGTACGCTGGGGGCTGATCCCAACCTGGGTCAAGGACACCAGGGAATTTCCGCTGCTCATCAACGCGCGTTCGGAAGGCGCTATTGAAAAAGCCTCGTTCAAAGCCGCCATGCGCCATCGCCGTGCCTTGGTGCCGGCCTCCGGCTTCTATGAGTGGCAGCAATCCGGCAGCGGCAAGAAGGGCCAGCCCTACTGGATACGGCCGAGGCATGGCGGGTTGATCGCCTTTGCCGGGCTGATTGAAACCTATGCCGAGCCGGGCGGTTCGGAAATGGACACCGGCGCCATTCTTACCATCAACGCCAATGCCGGCATCGCCCATATCCATGACCGGATGCCGGTGGTGATCGCGCCTGAAGATTTTGCCCGCTGGCTGGACTGCCGCACGCTCGAACCGCGCGATGTGGCCGACCTGCTCAAACCCGCGCTGCCCGATTTCTTCGAGGCAATTCCGGTCTCCGACCTCGTCAACAAGGTCGCCAACACCGGGCCGGAGATACAGGACATGGGCATCGTCGAGCCCGACAAGGTCAGGCGCCAGAAGCCCGGCGCGGACGACAGTCACATGACGCTGTTTTAGAGCGCGCTCCCAAGAAGCCAGGTCCGGTCTTCGGGAAGAACCTGCTCAATAGGAAGAGCTGTTGTTTTCAGGCGCGCTATGGGCGCCTCAGCCTTCCGTTCCGGCGCACGCCTTTCGGCGGCCGGCACGATGCCTGTTCAGGCAGCGCGGGGCGAAGTGATTTTCGGCGCCGGCTTTTTATTCTTCGCGGTATGGAGAAGGGCGGCGACGATCGCGGCCGGGCCGATCGCACGGTAGTGGTTGGCGAGCGCCGGTTGCTTGGCGCGGCTCGATTCCTGCTTGGTTCGTGACATCGATCTCTTCCCTGGTAACATTTCCGTGTCTGCGTTTGCCGGCCGAATCTGACCGAATCGTGACCTATGGTGGACTAGCCGGCGAATGTTTCATGACTGTGCCGACATGTTTAATAAAATGTTTCAGCGGCTCCTGACCTATGATCCAGCGACGCTTTTGCCGGAAGTTGCGACTTGACGGCAACACCGGCCAAGGCGATAAAGCCGCCGATGAAAACGTTTTTCGCCATTTGTGGCATTTGCATTATTGGCTAGCTTCGCGCTGGTCCGGACGTTTTCGCCTCATCTTTCCCCAGAGTGGACAAACGCCCCGGCCAGCAGGCTGGAGCCCGATTTGTGCCTTGGCACAGGTAAGGCTCTCTCCAGAACTTAACGGGCCGGAAGGGCACGCATGTCTGACGCATCGAAGGGTCTCAGCCTCTACAACACGCTAACGCGGACGAAGGACGTGTTCGTCCCGATCGACCCGTCGAATGTGCGCATGTATGTCTGCGGCCCAACCGTCTACGACTTTGCCCATATCGGCAATGCGCGTCCGGCGATCGTCTTCGACGTGCTGTTCCGTTTGCTGCGTCACCTCTACGGCGAGGCTGGTGTCACGTATGTGCGCAACATCACGGATGTCGACGACAAGATAAACGCCCGCGCGCTGCGCGATTTCGGCGCCGAGATCGCGTCGGGAAGCCTGACGCTCAACGAGGCGATCCGCCGCGTCACCGAAAAAACCGCCGACCAGTACCACAAGGATGTCGCCGCACTCGGCTGCTTGCCGCCGACGGTCGAGCCACGCGCCACCGAGTTCGTCGCGCGCCGCGCCGACGGCAAGGTTGACATGATCACCCTCATCGAACGTTTGATCGAACGCGGCCACGCCTATGTCGCCGCCGGCGAAGTGCTGTTCGACACCGCCTCGATGCCGGATTATGGCGAGCTGTCGAAGCGCAATCTCGACGAACAGCAGGCCGGTGCGCGAATTGCCGTCGACGCTCACAAGAAGAACCCGGGCGATTTCGTGCTGTGGAAATTGTCGTCACCGGAAGAGCCCGGCTGGGACAGCCCATGGGGCAGGGGCCGGCCGGGCTGGCACATCGAATGCTCGGCCATGTCGGCCGCCTATCTCGGCGATGTCTTCGACATCCATGGCGGCGGCCTCGATTTGATCTTCCCGCACCATGAGAACGAGATCGCCCAGTCGCGTTGCGCGCACGGCACCGACGTCATGGCCAATGTCTGGATGCACAACGGCTTCCTGCAGGTCGAGGGCCAGAAAATGTCGAAGAGCGTCGGCAATTTCTACGCGATCGCCGAACTGCTGGAGACCGAGACCTTCGGCGGCCGCAAATGGCCGGGCGAGGTGCTGCGTCTGGCGATGCTGATGACGCATTACCGCGAGCCGATCGATTTCTCCGTGCGCAAGCTGGAGGAAGCCGAGAACACGCTGCGCAAATGGAAACGCGCGGCTGACCTGGCGCCGTCGGCAGGGCAAGTCCCGGCGGAGATTGTGGCGGCACTGTCGGACGACCTCGCCACCTACGCCGCCTTCCAGCAACTCACGCAGCTTGCCGGTGAGGCCGCGGAGGGCAACGAAGCGGCCGCATCGCTGAAGGCATCGCTGTTGTTCCTCGGCTTCGATATCGGCGCGGCCGCCGTGGATGAGGACAGCGTTGCCAAGTCGATCGCGCAGCGCCTGGAGTTCATCGCCGCCAAAAACTGGGCCGAAGCTGACCGCATCCGCGACGAGCTTCTGGAGCAAGGCGTGCAGCTGAAAGACGGCAAGGATCCTGTTACCAACGAACGCGTGACGACGTGGGAGGTGAAGCGGTGAGGGTGGCGCGAGACACCGTTGTAAGATTGGCGAAGGCCGGAGCGACAGCCAATCTCCCCCCTTGCGGGGGAGATGTCCGGCAGGACAGAGGGGGGTGTAAAGGAACGCCAGCGTTCCTTCTTGCCCACTTTCATTTCGGTCACTTTCTGAGAACGCAATGGCTGCCGGTTGAGACGCTGGCGGGACAGCACTCCCCTCTGTCCTGCCGGACATCTCCCCCGCAAGGGGGGAGATCAGCCCTCGCCTCGGTTTTCGCTAATCGCCAGCGCGGAGTGGCCTGAGCATGGGTCACGACCTCGTTCCATCGCGTCAGCGCAAGAATGCAAAGTCCATGCGTCGCGTCATGACCGATGCCGAGCTGAAACTGTGGAATGAGTTGCGGGCTCACCGGCTGATGGGGATGAGCTTTCGCCGACAGGTACCGATTGGACCCTACATTGTCGACTTCGCCTGTTCGGCCCACCACCTCGTAGTCGAGGTTGATGGCAGTCAGCATGCCGACGTAGAAGATGCAGAACGCGACAAGGCACGCAGCGCTCAATTGAGTGCCAGTGGCTGGACCATCCTGCGCTTCTGGAACGACGACGTCATCCGCGATATCGACAATGCCTGCCAGCACATCGTCATCGGGGCCGGCTTGGCCGGCGCCGACGTGCCGGCGCCAGCAAGGGAGGAGCTTGTTGCATGATCGACCATCTCGGCATCAATGTCGCCGACTTCGACGCGTCGAAAGCCTTTTATGACCAGGCGATAGCGCCGCTTGGCGCCTCGCTGATCTACATGGTGCCACTGGAATATACCGGCGGCGCCAAGGTCGGCGGTTATGGCCGCGACCGGCCGGTGTTCTGGCTGCAGGCCAGCGATGACAAGCCGAGGACCCATCAGCACGTCGCCTTCACCGCGCGCAGCCGCGCCGAGGTCGACGCCTTCCATGCCGCGGCGCTCGCCGCCGGCGGCAAGGACAATGGCGGGCCGGGGCTGCGCCCGCACTATCACCCGGACTATTACGGCGCCTTCGTCTTGGATCCCGACGGCAACAATGTCGAGGCCGTCTGCCATGCGCCCGAATGACTATGAAACGGAGTGAAACGCCATGAGCCTCGACAACCGGCCGATCTACACCGGCGGCTGCCAGTGCGGCGCGGTGCGCTTTCGCGTCGAGGGTGCGCTGGGTGACGCCTCAATCTGCCATTGCCGCATGTGCCAGAAGGCGTTCGGCTCATTTTACGCGCCCCTGGTCTCGGTGCGTGGCGCCAAACTCGACTGGACGCGCGGCGAACCGAAATATTTCGCCTCGTCCAGCCATGTCGATCGTGGCTTTTGCGCCAATTGCGGCACGCCGCTGACCTTTACCGCGCCCGATGGCGTTGGTCTCGCCATTGGCGCCTTCGACGATCCGGCCGAAATCGTGCCGCTGATCCAGTGGGGCATGGAGGCAAAACTTCCCTATGTCGACACCCTTCCGCAATTGCCGGGCGAGGACACTATGGCCGACATGTCGTCGGCTCCGTATCTGGCCGATCTCGTCTCCTACCAGCATCCCGACCATGACACCGACCAATGGGACACCGAACACCGGCCGCCAGAGGGAAAATCATGACCGATGAAGTTCGAACCGGCGGCTGCCAGTGCGGCGCCGTGCGTTTCCGCATCAAGGGCAAGCTTGGCCGGGCGTCCATCTGCCATTGCCGCATGTGCCAGAAACAGTTCGGGTCTTTTTTTGGCGCCCTGGTGACAGTGCCCAAGGATGGCGTCGAATGGGTGCGCGAGGAGCCGACCTACTTCCAGTCGTCGGTCAACATCGATCGCGGCTTCTGTGCCCGCTGCGGTACACCGCTGACCTATCGCCAACCTGGCGCACTGGAGATCGCCATCGGCGCCTTCGACGACCGCTCCGATCTGGCGCCGCAGATCCAGGTCAACTACGCGGTCCGATTGCCTTGGGTGGAAACGATCTTTGACCAGCCCGTGCATCAGGATCCGGATTTCTACTCCCGCCAGGGAGCAGATCATCTCGTTCCAGCATCCCGACCACGAAACCACGGACTGGCCCGCGCACGGCCTGAAGATATGAGCAATGAAATGAACAGTGAACTTCGTACTCTTTATCCCGAGATCGAGCCCTTCGAGTCCGGCATGCTCGATGTCGGCGACGGCCATCATATCTATTGGGAGCGCTCCGGAACCAGGGGCGCCAAGCCGGCCGTGTTCCTGCATGGCGGTCCTGGCGGCGGCTTCTCGCCAAAACATCGGCAATTGTTCGACCCGAAGCTTTACGACGTCATCCTGTTCGACCAGCGCGGCTGCGGGAAATCGACACCCAACGCCTCGCTCGAGGCCAACACCACCTGGCACCTGGTTGCCGACATCGAGCGGCTGCGTGAGATGTGCGGCTTCGAAAAATGGCTGGTGTTCGGCGGCTCGTGGGGCTCGACGCTGGCGCTGGCCTATGCCGAGAAGCATCCTAATCGCGTCAGCGAGCTTGTCGTGCGCGGTATCTACACGCTGACCCGCGCCGAACTCGAATGGTACTATCAGTTCGGCGTCTCCGAAATGTTCCCCGACAAATGGGAGCGTTTCCAGGCGCCGATCCCTGAAGCCGAGCGCGGCGACATGATGGCCGCCTACCGCAAACGGCTTGTTGGCTCCGACCGCAATGCGCAGATGGAAGCCGCGCTTGCCTGGAGCCTGTGGGAAGGTGAGACGATCACGCTGCTACCGGAGCCGGAGACCAGCGACAAGTTCGGCGAGGACGACTTCGCCATCGCCTTTGCCCGCATCGAGAACCACTATTTCGTCCACGCCGGCTGGCTGGAGGAGGGGCAGCTTCTCCGCGATGCGCATAAGCTCGCGGATATTCCCGGCACAATCGTCCACGGCCGCTACGACATGCCGTGCCCGGCGCGCTATGCCTGGGCCCTGCACAAGGCCTGGCCGAAGGCGGATTTCCACCTCATCGAAGGCGCCGGCCATGCCTATTCGGAGCCGGGGATTCTGGATCGGCTGATACGCGCGACGGATGGGTTTGCGGGGAAATGACAGCGCGCGGCACCCCCCTCTGTCCTGCCGGACATCTCCTCCTCAAGGGGGGAGATTGCCTGTCATCGGGCCTTTCGCAAATCTCCGTCGCTGCGGGAAAAGATCCGACGCTAAAGCTGCCGATCTCCCCCCTTGAGGGGAGATGGCCGGCAGGCCAGAGGGGGGTGCTCGCGCGCCAACAGAACAATGACAAAGCAACGCCTCTATCTCTTCGACACAACCCTCCGCGATGGCCAGCAGACGCCGGGCATCGACTTTTCCGTCGAGGACAAGATCGCGATTGCCAAGCTGCTCGATGAGTTCGGCATGGACTATGTCGAAGGCGGCTATCCCGGCGCCAATCCGACCGACACCGCCTTCTTCCAGCAGAAGCGAACGGCGAAGGCAAAGTTCGTCGCCTTCGGCATGACCAAGCGGGCAGGCGTGTCGGCGTCCAACGACCCGGGCCTGGCAGCGCTCGTGCAGTCCAAGTCCGACGCCATCTGCTTCGTCGCCAAGAGCTGGGACTATCATGTCCGCGTCGCGCTCGGCTGCACCAATGAGGAAAACCTCGACTCGATCAACGCGTCGGTCGAAGCAGCTGTTGCCGCCGGCAAGGAAGCGATGGTCGATTGCGAGCATTTCTTCGACGGCTTCAAGGCCAATCCCGACTATGCGCTGGCCTGCGCCAGGACCGCCTATGATGCCGGCGCGCGCTGGGTGGTGTTGTGCGACACCAATGGTGGCACGCAGCCCTCGGAAGTGCGCGCCATCGTCGACAAGGTCATTGTTTCAGGCATTCCGGGCGGCCATCTCGGCATCCATGCCCATGACGACACCGGCCAGGCGGTGGCCAATTCGCTCGCCGCCGTCGAGGCCGGCGTGCGCCAGATCCAAGGCACGCTGAACGGCATCGGCGAGCGCTGCGGCAACGCCAATCTGGTCTCGATCGTACCGACGCTGGCGCTGAAGCCGGCCTTCGCCAATCGCTTCGAAACTGGCATCTCGGTTGAAGCGTTGACCGGTATTTCACGGCTTTCCCGCGCCTTCGACGAATTGCTGAACCGCGCTCCGGAAGCGCAGGCGCCCTATGTCGGCGCCTCGGCCTTCGCCACCAAGGCCGGCATCCATGCCTCCGCACTGGCCAAGGAGCCGGCGACCTATGAACATGTGCCGCCCGAGGCGGTAGGCAACCGCCGCCGCGTTATGGTTTCGGACCAGGGCGGCAAGGCCAATTTCCTCGCCGAGCTGAAGCGGCGCGGCATCGATGTGCCCAGAGACGACCATCGTCTCGATGCGCTGATCTCGGTGGTCAAGGAGCGCGAGGCCGAGGGCTACGCCTATGAGGGCGCCGATGCCTCCTTCGAGCTGTTGGCGCGCAAAATGCTGCACGGCCTGCCGGAGTTCTTCAACGTCACTTCGTTCCGCTGCATGGTCGAGCGCCGCTTCGATGCCAACGGCCAGTTGAAGACGGTCTCCGAAGCCATCGTCAAGGTGATGGTCGAGGGCGAGGAGAAGATGTCGGTGGCCGAAGGCCACGGCCCGGTCAACGCGCTCGACATCGCGTTGCGCAAGGACCTCGGCAAATTCCAGAGCGAGATCGCCGACATGGAGCTCGCCGATTTCAAGGTGCGTATCCTCAATGGCGGCACCGAGGCGATCACTCGCGTCCTGATCGAATCGCATGACGGCACCGGCGCACGCTGGTGGACGGTCGGCGTGTCGGAAAACATAATCGACGCCTCCTTCCAGGCGCTGATGGATTCGATCGTCTACAAGCTGATGAAGAACCGCGACATGGCGGGATTGGTGGCGGCGGAGTAGGGTTGCAAGACGTGGGTTTCCTCGCCCCCCGAAGTGGGGCGAGGAACTGGCGCCGCCCCTTGAGCCATCAGCGGAAGTCCATTGATCCATCATAATTTTGCGATGGTTTTGGATGGCCCACTGGGCCATAGCGTTTGCCATGGCCAGCGACACGATCCAGCCCGACGCCGACTCCAAAGCCCGCAGCGGCTTTCTCCTCGCGCTCGGCGCTTATCTGCTATGGGGCCTGTTGCCCTTCTACATGAAGGCGGTTGCGCATCTGCCGCTGATCGAGGTGATCGCCCACCGCATCGTCTGGTCGGTGCCGATTGCTGCTGCAGTGCTGGTCTGGGCCGGCCGCACAGCCGATTTCAAGGCGGCGATCCGCTCGCCGCGCAGCATCGCCATGGCGGCGCTGACGGCGACCCTGATCTCCGTCAACTGGGCCATCTATGTCTGGGCGATCTCGGTCGACCGCACCGTCGAGACCGCGCTCGGCTATTACATCAACCCACTGGTCAGCATCGTCGTCGGCGCGGCTCTTCTCGGCGAGAAGCTCGACCGGCTGCAGATCGCGGCCGTGGCACTGGCGGCGATCGCCGTTGCCGTGCTCACCGTTGACGCCGGCAAATTGCCCTGGGTGTCGCTGGCGCTGGCCTTTTCCTTCGCCGCCTACGGCTTCTTCCGCAAGACGCTGCCGATCGGCCCGAGCCAGGGCTTTCTGCTCGAAGTGCTTTTGCTCTCGGTGCCGGCGCTTGCCTACATCGTCTTCCTGGTCGTCAACGGCCAGGACCATTTCATCTCCAGCAACGGCACCGATATGGCTTTGCTCATCGGCTGCGGCCCAGTCACCTCGGTGCCGCTGCTTCTGTTCGCCTTCGGCGCCAAGCTTCTGCGCCTCTCCACCATCGGCATCATGCAGTACATCGCACCGACCATGGTGTTCCTGATCGCCGTGCTGATTTTCGACGAGCCGTTCGGCACCACGCAAGCAATTGCCTTCGCGCTGATCTGGGCGGCATTGGCGATGTATTCCTGGTCGATGTTTCGTGGCCGTGAAATCCGCCCGGTGGCGTTGGCCCCGAAGTAGGGAGCCTTTCGATGTACGTGCTGCATATCGCCAACAAGAACTATTCGTCATGGTCGCTGCGGCCATGGGTGCTGATGCGCACCCTCGACATTCCGTTCGAGGAGCAATTGACGCCGTTTCCGACCGGGCCCAGTTTCGATCTCTACCGGGCGTTCTCGCCCAGCGGGCGCGTGCCTTGCCTGGTGGATGACGGCTGGGCTGTCTGGGATTCGCTGGCTATTGCCGAGTATCTCGCCGAGCGCCACCACGGTGTGTGGCCTGCCGAGGCCAAGGCGCGAGCCTGGGCGCGCTCGGCCGCCGCCGAAATGCATTCTGGTTTCACGGCCTTGCGCGGCGCATGCCCGATGAATTGCGGCTTGCGGGTAAAACCGTTGCCGATGTCGGACGCGCTGAAGCAGGATCTGTTCCGTTTGGGCGATCTCTGGGACGATGGCCTTGCCCGGTTCGGCGGGCCGTTCCTTGCCGGCGGCCACTTCACCGCCGTCGATGCCTTCTTCGCCCCGGTGGCGTTCCGCGTCCAGTCCTATGGATTGTCTTTCGAAGGGGCAGCTGCAGCCTATCCCGCGCAATTGCTTGGCCTGCCGGCCATGCAGGAATGGTATGCCGCGGGTCTCGCCGAGACCTGGCGGGAGCCGGACCATGAAGCGGAGGTCGCTGCCTCCGGTACCATCGTCGAGGATCTTCGCGCTACGGCGTGATGGGCAGCGGGGCCTCTCTCACTAGTCACTATCACATCTTATCAATCACCGACTGCACGCCTTCCGTCGGCGCATCGACCGACGACCCCGCCACCATGATGGCGGCGACGATTGCCTCGGGGTCTTCGACCACCAGCGGCTTGACCCGCTGCGCGGTGTGGATGAAGCCTTCGCCCGACATGTGGTCGAGCAGAGCCAGCATCGGATTCCAGAATCCTTTGACGTTGGCGAAGACGATCGGCTTGCGGTGATGGCCGAGCTGGCCCCAGGTCATGATCTCGACGATTTCCTCGACCGTGCCGATGCCGCCGGGCAGCGCCACAAAGGCGTCGGATTTGTCAAACATCTTGTGCTTGCGCTCGTGCATGTTGTCGGTGATCAGCAACTCGTCGAGCCGGTCAAGCGCGGTTTCGGTCGCCTCCTTGTTGATGAGGAAGCGTGGAATGATGCCCGTTACCTTGCCGCCGGCCTTGAGCGCGCCTTCGGCTACGGCGCCCATGATGCCTTTGGTGCCGCCGCCATAGACCAGCCGCAGGCCGGCTTTGGCGAGCGAGCGGCCAAGCAGGTGCCCGGCCTTGGCATAGATTTCATCGCGGCCCGGAGACGAGCCGCAATAGACGCAGACGGATCGAATCGTGTTCATCCGTGATTGGTGATTGGGTCTGAATGCGGGGTCAAGCCCCTGAGGCTGACAAGCCCGGGCTTTTTCTTGTCGGTGCCGGCAAAACACGCTAGACCGGCTTCAGGTGGCTAAGGGGCAGGGAAATATGGCAATTAATCCTTTGAAGGCGTTTCTGTTCGCGGCCGGTGGGACCGTCGCGGTCGTCGGGACCGCCTATGTATCGGGCGCACTCGACCCGTATCTGAATCCCACGCCGCCTGCGGCGATTGCATCGCTGACGCCGCCGGCTGAAAAGCTGGCCGATCCGGGGACCGAGGGAAGGCTGCCGCCGGCGCCCGCCGCGCCCACCGATGCCAAGGCTCCCGCAGCACCCGCGCCTGCCGACGCAACGGCTCCCGCGACCGAAGCTGCGGCTCCGGCGGCACCTGCCGCGCCGGCTGCAGCCCCAGCAACTCCCGCGCCGGCCACGGCCGGCCCGGTTGCGCCGAGCTTCGACGTCGTGCGCGTCGAAGGCAATGGCTCGATCGTCATTGCCGGCAATGCGGCCCCGAATGCGAAGGTGGAGATTCTCAACGGCTCGACGGTGCTCGGCTCGACGGTCGCCGGTCCGGACGGCGCCTTCGTCATCGTCCTCGACGATCCACTGAAGCCCGGCGACTATACGATTGCGTTGCGCGCGACGGCCGGCGATGTGGTTACCCCTTCCGTGCAGACCGCCGTCGTTTCGGTTCCCAAGGACGCCGCCGGCCAGGTGCTGGCGATGGTCGAGGAACCCGGCAAGCCGGCCGAGCTGCTTAGCGTCCCGGCGCCTGAGACCAAGCCCGCGGCACCGGCCGCCGGCGATCAGGCCGCTGCCCCGGCCGCTGAGGTGCCTGCTACGGCTGCGCCTGCCGTGGCCACGGCAGCGCCTGCCGCTCCCGCTGAAACAGCACCTGCTGCTCCGGCTGTGGAAGCCGCAACTGCCCCTCCAGCGCCAGCAGTACCTGCAGCGCCGCCGGCGGCAGGCGTGGCTGCACCCAAGATCGTCGTCGAGGCGGTCGAGATCGACGGCAACAAGATCTTCGTCGCCGGTCTGGCTGACGCCGGCCGCAAGGTGCGCGCCTATGCCAACGATATCCTGCTTGGTGATGCGGTGACCTCGCCCGACGGTCATTTCCTGGTCGAGGCGACGCGCGACATCCCGGTCGGCAGCTACACCATCCATGTCGACGGTCTCGACGCCGAGGGCGTGAAGGTCGTGGCCCGCGCCGCCGTGCCGTTCGAGCGCGAACCCGGCGAAGCGATCGCCGCCGTGGCGCCCGCGGAGGCCAAGCCCGCCGAGACCAAGCCCGCCGAAGCAAAGCCTGCTGAGCCGGCCGCACCGGCTGCTGCCGAAGCACCGGCCGCTCCGGAGCCTGCGGCGCCAGCCACTATCGCGGCTGCCCCTGCGAAGCCCGCACCAGCTGCTGCCGCATCCGCACCAGCCGCACCGGCGGCTGAAGCGCTGGCTCCGGCTGCCCCGGCGGTTGCCGGGGCACCTGCGGCACCGGCAGCGCCTGCCGCTGAGGTTCCAGCCGTCGTCGCGGCGGCAACGCCCGATGTGCCAGAGACGGTGGCGCCAAAGCTTGAACATGCCGACGGCGCGGTGATCATCCGCAGGCACGACACGCTGTGGCGGATCTCACGGCGCGTCTACGGTCACGGCGTGCGCTTCTCGACCATCTATCTCGCCAACCAGGACCAGATCAGCGATCCCGACCGCATCTGGCCGGGGCAGGTGTTCAAGGTTCCGGAAAAGTCCAAGGAAGGCGAAGCCGCCGACCTCAAGGCGATGGGCGAGCAGGTGACAACGGCGCCGGTGAAGACGCAGTAGCGGCCGAGCGCTTGATCTCCCCCCTTGAGGGGGAGATGGCCGGCAGGCCAGAGGGGGTCGCCGCGCATAGAACGCCGACCTTCTCTTTGCTGCAAACGACGTTGCGTCAGGACGTACCGACCCCCTCTGTCGCCTTCGGCGACATCTCCCCTCGAGGGGCATAGGCGCTAAGATAGGTATTGCCCTGCGGAATCGGGTGTGATTCTACACTGCGATGACACACGAATCGCTTGTTGATGACGGCTGGGCCGAGACGATTGAGCTTCTGGGCGGCGAAGAGTTGATCGCAGGAAGTGCCCGCGAGACGAAGGCGTTCCTGCGCCCGCGCGGCGTCAGGTCGGCGAGCGACCTGTTGCGCCTGACACTGGCTTACTGCCTTGGCAAGGTTGGCATGCGGGGCGTCGTGGCCTGGGCGGCGGCGAGCGGGATTGCCGACATTTCAGACGTGGCGTTGCTTGGCCGGCTGCGCAATGCAGGACCATGGCTGCAGCAGTTGATTGGGCACCTTTTGAAGCGCGAGGATGCAGGTTTGGCCAAAGGCCGACTGGTTCGCATCCTCGATGCGACAGCGGTTGCCAAGGCCGGTGCGTATGAGAAGAAGAACAATGGTCTTTGGCGCATGCACTGCGCCTTCGAGCTTGAGCGCGAGCAGTTCGACTTCCTCGAGATCACCGATCAGAGCGAGGCCGAGTTGATCGACCGCGTGCCGGTGGTGCCGGGCGAGATCCGCATCGGTGACCGCGCCTATCTGCAGGCCGAGCGGATCGCCAAGGTGATGGCGCAAGGCGGCGATGTTGTTGTGCGCGCGTCGTGGAAAAACGCGCGATGGCTCGACGCCAACGGCAGGGCGTTCGATCTCATCGGCTACCTGGAGAACTGCCGGGAGGAAGTCTGCGAAACGCCTGCCCGGCTGGCACTCAAGAAGGGCGAGCCTGTGAAGATGCGCCTGATCGCCTTGCGCAAATCCGAGGCCGCGGCACAAGAAGCGCGCGCAAAATCAACAAGGAAGCCAGGGCCAAGGGCAACAAGGTTCAACCGCAGACGCTGATTGCGGCCGGCTTCGTCCTGCTTGTGACCTCGCTTGACCGGGAGGAGTTTCCCGCCGATACGGTCCTCAAGCTCTACCGCATGCGCTGGCGCATCGAGCTCGCCTTCAAGCGCCTGAAGAGCCTGATCGGGCTGCGCTCTCCTCCCGCCAAGGACCCAAGGATCGCAAAGCCTTGGATCCTTGCACACTTCCTCATCGCGCTCGTGACCGAACCCCTCTCGCAGGAGTTGGGTGTCTCTCCCCCTTGAGCGACGGGCGCCCGCTGCTGTGGCGCGCAACCCGCCAGATCGTCGCCTCTCTGATCGCGACCATCTTTACTCAACCTTCCTTGGCGGTCCTGCGCCAAAATCTCCATGCCTTGCGATATCGCTGGCGCGAACCACCACGAAAGCGCAAGTTTCAGTCCATGCCAAAGCTATCTTAGCGCCTATGCCTCGAGGGGGGAGATTAGGTCGCTCTACCCATCGGGTTAGCTTGCCACGCACCCGTTCATCGTCTATCGCCGATGAACGATGGCAGACTCGCTCGCTGAACCAGACCACGCAAACTGCGCACCGCCCCAAAGCCGCGCCGTTGCCGCTCGCTTCGCCGCACTCTCGCACCCGGCGCGCATCGAGATCCTTAGACATCTGTCGGCCAGCCGCTCCTGCTGCTGCCGTGAGGTTGTCGACCATCTCGACCTCGCGCAGTCGACGGTCTCCCAGCATCTGAAAATCCTGGTCGAAGCAGGCTTGGTCCGCTTCGAGCCCGACCGCCAGCGCTCGCGCTATCAACTCGACCGCGCCGCGCTCGCCGACGTTTCCGCATCGCTGACCGCACTCGTCAATTCCTGCTGCTCCGGCCGCTGATTTCTCACGCAAAAGGCAAGACAAGTGGCAGAAAAAACCGTTTCCGATAGCTCGACCTTCAGAACCTTGCGCAATCTGTGGCCCTATATGTGGCCGGCCGACCGCGCCGATCTCAGGGCACGCGTCACTTGGGCAACGCTGCTTCTGGTCGTTGCCAAGCTGACACTGGTTGCCGGGCCGTACTTCTTCAAATGGGCGACCGATTCTCTGGCCGGTGACGCCAAATCGCCGCCGCCGCTGCCATCCTTCCTGCTGGCGCCGGTGATGCTGGTCGTCGCCTACAATGTCGTGCGGCTGGTGCAGCTTGGCTTCAACCAGCTGCGCGACGCGCTGTTTGCCCGCGTTGGCCAATATGCGGTGCGCCAGCTCGCGTTCCGCACCTTCGTTCACATGCACCAGCTGTCGCTGCGCTTTCACCTCGAGCGCCGCACCGGCGGCCTGTCGCGCATCATCGAGCGCGGCACCAAGGGCATCGAGACGATCGTGCGCTTCATCATGCTGAACACGGCGCCGACCATCCTCGAATTCGCGCTGACCACCGGTATCTTCGCCTACACTTATGGCTGGAAATATGTGGTCGTGGTGGCGGCCACGGTGTGGCTCTACGTCTGGTTCACGGTTCGCGCCAGCGACTGGCGCATCTCGATCCGCCGCGACATGAACGACAGCGACACCGACGCCAACACCAAGGCGATCGACTCCCTGCTCAACTACGAGACGGTCAAATACTTCAACAACGAGGGTATGGAGGCTGAGCGCTTCGACCGTTCGATGGCGCGCTATGAAATGGCGGCGACCAGGATATGGACCTCGCTCGGTTGGCTGAATTTCGGCCAGGGCATCATCTTCGGTCTCGGCACCGTCGTCGTCATGTGCATGTCGGCGCTGGAGGTGCAGGCCGGCACGCAGACGGTCGGCGATTTCGTCTTCATCAACGCCATGCTGATGCAGCTTGCGGTGCCGCTCAATTTCATCGGCTTCATCTACCGCGAAATCCGCCAGGGGCTGACCGACATCGAGCAAATGTTCGACCTGCTCGATGTGCCGCAGGAAATCACCGACAAGCCCGATGCCAAGCCACTGGCTGTTACAGCCGGCAAGGTCGAGTTCCGCGACGTGCACTTCGCCTACGACCCCAGCCGCAAGATTCTGAAGGGCGTCTCCTTCGAGGTTCCGGCCGGCAAGACGGTGGCCATTGTCGGTCCGTCCGGCGCCGGCAAGTCGACGATTTCGCGGCTCTTGTTCCGCTTCTACGACGTCCAGGGCGGTCAGGTGCTGATCGACGGCCAGGATGTCCGTGATGTGACGCAGGCGAGCCTGCGCGGCGCGATCGGCATGGTGCCGCAGGACACCGTGCTGTTCAATGACACCATCGCCTATAACATCCGTTACGGCCGCATCGGCGCCAGCGAGGAAGACATGCAGAAAGCCGCCGAGCTTGCCCAGATCGGCCCGTTCATCGAACGACTGCCCGAAGGCTACCGCTCGATGGTTGGTGAGCGCGGGCTAAAACTGTCGGGCGGCGAAAAGCAGCGCGTGGCGATCGCCCGCACCATCCTCAAGGCGCCGCCGATCCTGATGCTCGACGAGGCGACCTCGGCGCTGGACAGCCACACCGAACAGGAAATCCAGGCCGCCCTCGACCTGGTCAGCAAGGGCCGCACCACCATCGTCATTGCGCATAGGTTGTCGACGGTGATCACCGCCGACGAGATCATCGTGCTCAAGGACGGCGAGATCGCCGAGCGCGGCACCCATGCCGAGCTGATGCAAAAGCATGGCCTCTACGCGTCGATGTGGGACCGCCAGCGCGAAGCGACAGAAGCCGAAGAGAGGCTTCGAGTTGCACGCGAGAGCGATGAGCTGGGTGTGGTTGTGCGCAGGCGGACTTCGGAGGTGAGCTAGGCGGCGGAGCGCCGATCTCCCCCCTTGAGGGGGAGATGTCGCCGAAGGCGACAGGGGGTCGCCGCGCGTGGAGCGCTAACCTTCATCGGTCGCAAGGGGGGCGCATCCAGTCGAACCGACCCCCTCTGGCCTGCCGGCCATCTCCCCCTCAAGGGGGGAGATATGCAGCGTCGTCCCATCATCACCACCGAAAATTTCCCCTTGACCTCAACCTAAGTTGAGATCGCAAACCCGTTCCTGAGCCACCGAACCCAAGTCGTTCAAGAACGGAGACAGATTCAAATGGATAAACTTGCCGAGGCAGCCGTGTTCAGGGTCGACAAATTCGTCGTTCCTGCCGAGGCCCGTGAAGAAATTCTCAGCAGAGTTCGGGCGACTCATGAATTGCTGCGTCTGCAGCAAGGCTTCGTCCAGGATTTCGTGCTCGAGCAATTTTCGGGTCCGGGTGAGTTCAACCTGGTCACCATTGTCGAATGGGAAAACCAGGCGGCCGTCGACAATGTCGTGCCGATCGTCAAGGCGGCCCACGAGCGGGCGGGCTTCAACCCGCAGGAGACCATTGCCCGGCTGGGTGTGAAGGCCGATATCGCCAACTATCAGCGTCTGCCTGAGATGTAGGAGGGCCAGCCCGTGCCAGGTGCTGGCGCCTCGACGCTCAGCACCTGGCCGGTGCGGGCATCGCTGATCATGTTCTCGAAACCACGCCATTCGGCGGCGACGATGAACAGTGTCGTGCCATCCGGCCCGCCCAGCATGCAGGCAAAGCAGCCGCGATCGGCATCGACTGTCTGCAACACCTCGCCACCTTCGCGCACCCGCACGCAGCGCTTGTTGGGAACATCCGCGTACCAGGCAGCCCCTTCGGCATCGAGGCAGATGCCGTCGGGGAAGCCATCGAGATCGGCCCAGACCCGGCGGTTGGAAAGCCCGCCATCCTCCGCGACATCGAAGGCGGTCAGCCGGATGGCATGCGACTCCGCCACGATCAGTGTCCTGTTGTCCGGCGTCACCGCCATGCCGTTGGCGAAAGCGATGTTCTCGGCCACTTGTCGAACCGAGCCGTCCGGCGTGATCAGCACGATGGTGCCGGGCCCGAAATGCTCGCCCGGTGCAGGCGCCGACCCGCCGCCATTGACATAGATGTTGCCGCGCCCGTCGACGACGATCTCGTTCCACGGGCTGTTTGACAGCGACCGAAGATCGGCATGGGTGGCCAGCGTTCCATCCGCCTCCTGCCGCAGCAACAAGCCATCCCGACCCGAGACGATCAGCAATCGGCCATCCGGCAACCAGTCGATCGAATAGGGCAGGATGGCCGGCACGGTGAGCATCACCTGGTTCCCGCCGTCCTCATCCACCGCGACGATCTCTCCGGTTCCCCAGTTGCAGAGCCACAGGCGTCCGTCGTGCCAGCGGGGAGACTCTCCGAAAGCGAGGCCTTCTGTAATGACCTTGGCGTTCAGGGCGACTGATTTCGAGGATGGCATCTCTGACCCTGGTTTGTCGACTCGCCGCAATTCGGCATTGTCGCGAAGCGCTTTCCTGCCAAGGACGTATGAATCTGTGGCGCCCCGACACCGTCGACAATTTCGGCAAACCATCGTGCGGATGCCTCTGGATCAGAGTGCCTTTAATCCTTGAGGGCAGCTGATATTGTCGCGTCGGAAATAACCCGTTCGCGCAAGTTTTGCGACCAAGAGAGTATTTTCGATGTTCGGTTTCTTTTCCCGCAAATCCAAGAAAACGCCCGAGAAGTCGGCATCAGATTCTGGAAAGCAGTTGGAATTCGGCCTGCCGTTGCCGGTCGTCGTACTGCGTTCGAACGTCGAGGATCCTGATGAAGAGCCGTTTTTCTCGTCTTCGCTGTCATGCAATTCGTCACAGCGATGGTTTCCAAAGGACTCTATCGTTATCCCGAAATCGACACCAAGGCGATGCAGGTCCTTCATGCCGACTCGTACTCTTCGGAGGTAAAGAACGGTCAATTCATCCACAATGCCGGGCAGGAAATCGGCGCCATGATTGCCAACGCACGAGCTGGACTCACTGCTTGTGGCGCAAAGGGCCAGCTTGCGACTTTGGAAAAGATGTCCAGCTGGATTGCAGACCACCCAACGAAGCCGCCCAGCAGACGGGCTTCGAGGGCGGGCGGGATGATTTTCTCGATACACTTGATCATGCGTTCTACGTTGCGGATGAGGCCGCGCCCATGGAAAACCTTTTGGCGCGCTGGATCGCGTCATGGCCTGATCTGCAAGTTGTCGATAGTGACGATTACGACGACGTCATACACCGGCTGGTGATGGCCAATCCGAAGCGCGAAGCAGGCTTCTTCATAAGTCCGTTGGCAACTTGGCAGGCCAGATGATCTTGAGCTGGCGCGATGTCGGGGCCGGCCTTGCCTGCGCCAAGATCGCGCCGCCCGAGATCAAAATCGCGTTCGGCATGGCAAGGATGCTGAACATAGAAGGAGAGAAACAGCTGGTTTTTCAACTTCAGACCAGCGCGAAGAAGACCCGACTATGCAGTGCGACGGAGACACACGTCACGGTCTACGAGTACATCGCTCCAGAAGAGTTGCTTGTCATACCGCCAGGCGAGAGCCCGCTAGCGGCTAACGCCCCGAAAGTTGGCGCCAAGCTTGGCATTGCTGAAGAGCCCGAGATCACAGCGGTCATTGAGCTGGCGGAACAATACCATGCTCCCGCCGCCGTCGACCTCCTGCGCAAGGCAGGCTTCGACCCGACGGATGCCATCGTTTCTGCGAATTCGGTGGTGCAGAAGGAGGAAGGAGCAATCGTGAATTGGGTGGTGCTGGCATCAGGCCAAGTCTTCCTTTTCCAATCGTTGCGGAACGGCGGTGTGCTCTTGCGCGGCAAGGATGATGAAAGCCTCGCTGAGGCCGCTATGGCCGAGCTCAATGCCCACTTTGATCGCTCCGCTGCGGCGGGTTAGCGACAGCAAACCTACTTTTTCTCCGTCAGGAAGAACGTGCCATCGGCATGGCCGTTGGCACCGCATGACAGGGGCTCCGATTTGCCATCCTTGCCGGCGCCGCTCTGCTCGACGA
Source organism: Mesorhizobium sp. C395A (assembly GCF_030323205.1). Classification (NCBI taxonomy): domain Bacteria; kingdom Pseudomonadati; phylum Pseudomonadota; class Alphaproteobacteria; order Hyphomicrobiales; family Phyllobacteriaceae; genus Mesorhizobium; species Mesorhizobium sp. C395A. The sequence goes on from NZ_CP100473.1 coordinate 624,438, forward strand.
CAAGCGCATCGCCGTCGCGTCGGAAGGTAAAGACAAAACCGGTTGGGTTGTCGTTGTCGACGGCACGGTCGACCAGCCGCAGAGTGTTGCGCTCCTCGACCGTGCCGTCGATCTCGCATGACCCACTTCCCCAGACTGGATTGGAAACGACATCTTCCGAGATTTCGACCTTGCCTCCGCCAACAGCCTTGATGTCGACGCTGCCGCGCACGCTGCTCCATGTGCCGATCAAACCTGCATCGGGGGGCTTGCGTATGCCGGACAGGAAGGTTGCGCGGTCTCGCAGGAATTCGCCGAGATCGAAAGTCTGTTGGTTCTTGGGCGAACTTTCGTTGAAGCCGGCGATCTGGTCGCGATACGCGATGAAATCGCTTTGGTCGTCCCGCAGCGCCTTGCCGGCATGAGCATCGAGCCTCTTCAGCAGCGCGGTATAATTCTTCGCGACGTCGGCATCGGCTTGCGCCAGGACCGGATCGGCGCAAATGGCCTTTTCCGCCACGCTGGCGGCCTTGGCGCAGTCGAAGGATGGCTTGCCTTGCGCAACTGCGTGGTCGCTCGCTGCCACAAGTACGGTCAAAACGGCACCCACGGCTGACGATCGTATGGCAACAAGATACGTTTTGCCTGAATTTGGCGCCATGGCAGTCGGCCTTTTCGCCGCGCGTTCAGCCGGCGTTGACCCGAATTCTGGCGGCAAAGCAGCCGACAGGCAAGCACGTCACCGTTCCTGCCGGCTGCGGACGATGCGGCCTTGCCCAATGTTGCGTTGCGGCAGCGGAGCCTTTCCGGTATTGAGGCCGGACCTGAAACAGGGACCGCCCCCATCCCATGAGCCCCATCCGATGAGCCTTGTCGATTCGATCAAGAATGCCTTCGTTCCGATCCATCGCGAGGGCTATCCGTTCATTGCCGCCTTTGGTGCGGGCACGCTGTTCCTGGGCTATTTCTCCTCGGTGCTGTTCTGGATCGGCCTGATCCTGACCGCCTGGTGCGTCTATTTCTTCCGTGACCCCGAGCGTGTCACCCCGGTCGATGACAGGCTGGTGGTCAGTCCCGCCGACGGCGTCATCTCGGCGGTCGGCCCGGCCGTGCCGCCGCGCGAGCTTGGCCTCGGCAACACCGAGATGACCCGCATCTCGGTGTTCATGAACGTCTTTTCCTGCCATGTGAACCGCGCTCCGGTGCGCGGCCGCATCACCAAAATCGAGCACCGGCCGGGCAAATTCCTGAACGCCGAACTCGACAAGGCAAGCTCGGAGAACGAGCGCAACGGGCTGGTCATAGACAGTCCCAACGGCATCGTTGTCGCCGTGCAGATTGCCGGCCTGGTGGCGCGCCGCATCGTCTGCTGGGCCGAGACCGGCGGCTCCATTGCCGTCGGCGAACGCTTTGGCCTGATCCGCTTCGGCTCGCGCGTCGATGTCTTCCTACCGTCGACCGCGGTGCCGCGCGTCGCCGTCGGCCAGACGGCGGTCGGCGGCGAAACCGTGCTCGCCGAATTCGGCGGCGTCGCCGCAACCCCGCTCGTCAGGATTTCGTAAGCGGTGGGCGCGCCGTTCAAAAAGTTCGAGGCCCATGGCAGCGGCGGCCCGCGCATCCGCGAAATTCCGATGCGCATGGTGCTGCCTAATCTGGTCACCGTGCTTGCCATCTGCGCCGGCCTGTCCGGTATCCGCTTCGGCTTCGAGGGCCGTTTCGAGCCGGCCGTGGTGATGGTGCTGCTCGCCGCCTTCCTGGACGGCATAGACGGGCGCCTGGCGCGCATGTTGAAGGCGACATCCAAATTCGGCGCGCAGATGGATTCGCTGGCCGACATCGTCAATTTCGGCGTCGCGCCGGCACTGGTGCTCTACGCCTTCCTGCTCGACCGCGCCGGCTCCTTCGGATGGATCGCAGCCCTTCTGTTCACCATCGCCTGTGGCCTGCGGCTGGCGCGCTTCAACGTGCTCGACGAAGACCATGACCGGCCGATCTGGCAGAGCGAATACTTCGTTGGCGTGCCGGCGCCGGCCGGCGCCGTGCTGGTTATGCTGCCGCTCTATCTGTCCTTCCTCCGGCTCGGTCTCGAGCCGGACCGCCTGACGGCATTCGTCGCCACCGGCTTCACTGTGCTGGTCGCTTTCCTGCTGGTCAGCCGGCTGCCGGTCTATTCCGGCAAAAGCCTGAAAGTGCCCGGCGACAAGGTGCTGCCGATCATCCTGGCGGTCGTTCTCTACGTCCTGCTGTTGATGACCTATCCCTGGTACACGCTGACCGCCTCTGTCGCAGGCTATCTCATCTTCCTGCCTTTCAGCGTGCGGGCGTATTCGAAGCGCGCCAAGCGCGAGGGCGAAAAAGTGCCGCCGTCGGATATTGGGTAGTTGTTATCTCCCCCCTTGAGGGGGAGATGTCGCCGAAGGCGACAGAGGGGTCGGTACGCCCCGGACGCGACCTCGTTTGAGCGAAGAGGACGTCGGCGCTTCACGCGAGGCGACCCCCTCTGGCCTGCCGGCCATCTCCCCCTCGAGGAGGGAGATACGCTAAGCCGCCAGGCCCAACCCCAGCTTCTCGATCGCCAGGTTCCGCGTCGAGACATAATCCGTCTTGCCGGAACCCAGCACCGGGATCTCCTCGACCTTGACGATGTCGTTGGGCACCATCAGTTCGGCCGCACCTGCCTTCTTGCCGAAGGCGCGCAGTTCTTCCGGATCGGCGTCGTCGGCGGTGGTGACCAGCACGATGCGCTCGCCGCGCCTCTTGTCCGGCACCGCCACCGCGGCGTGGCGCTCTTCCGGCCACAGCGACTGCACCAGCATCTCGACGGCGCCCAACGACACCATCTCGCCAGCGATCTTGGCGAAGCGTTTTGCCCGGCCGCGAATGGTGATGAAGCCTTCGCGGTCTACCGAGACGATGTCGCCGGTGTCGTGCCAGCCGTCCAGCGGCTGCAATTCGCCGGGCCGGTCAGCGGTCATGTAGCCCATCATCAAATTCGGCCCGTCGAGCCACAGGCGGCCGGCACCCTCGATACCCTCGACCGGTTCGAGCTTCATGCGCATCGCCGGCAACAGCCGTCCGACCGTACCGTCGCGGCCATGGATGGCGGTGTTGACGGCAACGACTGGGGCGGCCTCGGTCAGCCCGAACCCCTCGATGATCGAGGCATCGAAGCGCTCGCGATAAACGCGCCGCGTCTCCGGCTTCACCGCTTCCGCGCCGGCGACGACGAAGCGCAGGCTGGAGAAATCGCCATCCTTCGCGGTGCGGGCATAGTTGGCAAGGAACGTGTCGGTGCCGAACATGATGGTCGGCTTCACCTTGCGAGCGATCTCCGGGATGATCTTGTAGTGCAGCGGTGACGGGTAGAGGAACAGTTTCACCCCGGTCACCAGCGGCAGGATGGTGCCGCCGGTCAGGCCGAAAGAGTGAAAAACCGGCAGCACGTTGAGCAGGATGTCGGACGGCGAAATGGTAATGCGCGCCTCGGCCTGCATGGCGTTGGCGTGGAGATTGCGGTGCGACAGCACCACGGCCTTGGGCGTGCCTTCCGAGCCTGAGGTGAACAGGATTGCGGCGGGCTTGGCCGCATCCTGCCGCTGCAGCGGGAACCGCCAGAGCACCGCTGCTGCGAGCCTTTCCAGTGTGGTGACGCTTGCGCGCACATCCTCCAGCCACAGCATCTTGGCGCCGCCGGCCTCGACCGCGGCGATGATGTCGGCAAGCGCCGCCTTCTCGACGAACGCGCGCGAGGAAACCACCGTTCGGATGACTGCCGTGCGCACCGCGGCGGTTACGCTGGCCGGCCCTGCCGTGTAGTTGATCATCGCCGCCACCCGGCCGGCCGAGAGCAGGCCGACGAAGGACAGCACCACGCCATTGGCGTTGGGCAGCAAAACCCCGACCGCTTCGCCGGGCGCCGCCACCGCCTCGAAACGGCGGCCGAGCACGCGCGCGCCGATGAACATTTTTCGATAGCTGAGCGAGCCGCTGATCACATCCTCGATGATCGGATGCGAGGCGCCGGTGCGATCCGCGGCATCGCGCATGGCCAGGAACAGGCCGCGATCGAGGTTGCTGCCATAAAGCCGCGCCTCGGCGATGCGGTCGAACAACGCATTGGTGTTGGAAGCCTGGTCGGGGTTGCGCGCCACCAGTTCGGCAATCGTCATTGGCTCCAGCACGCTGATCGAGAGTTTTGGGAACCAATGGCGCGGCGCCCGGTTCTTTGGCGTCAAGGAAACCGGCAGGTCGTGCGCGCCGGTGACGAAGATCGGCACGATGCGGGCGTCGGCCTGCATGGCGATGCGGGTGACGGCGCGGAACAGGCGAAACGTCTTCACATCGGGCTCGACGTCACCGGGCAGATAGACGGCAAGCCGGCCTTTACCCTTCAGCACCCTGACCAGCCGCCGGCTGACGAAGAGATGCTCGGCGTTGAAGGCGATGGTGCGGCCAAGCTCGCGCCAAGGCTCCATCCAGGGCGAGCGCGCCGAGGCCTCGTCGAGAATGTGCAGCGTGTCGTCGGGCAGCAGCGACAGCATCAGCGCCGGCTCGAAGCGTGACTGGTGCGAGACCACATAGATCACCGGCGTCGGCGCGTTGCGGGCAATGCGGATGCGCCGGTCATCGATCCGGTAGGCGAGCTTGAACGGCACATAGAGTAGCGCCTGGGTAAAGCGCAGGTCGAGACGAAACGTCTCGATCGCGCCAATCAGCAGCCAGGCCAGCACGAGGCCTGCAAGCAGCGCCAGTGTCAGGATCATGCCGCGTCTCTCCCAACGTTCCGGTATCGCGGCTCTTCGTCCGCTTCGCAGGAGAGGGTAACGCAATGGGGGGCAAGGTCAATGTAGAGCCTCTTCCTTCTCCACGTTCACGGGGAGAAGGTGCCCCGAAGGGCGGATGAGGGGCGGCGCTGCGCTTCACGTTGGCTCAAGCCGCCTTGATCCGCCCGCTGATGAACCGGAACTCCTGGCTCTTGCCGCCATACCCATAAGCTGCGGCCGGAACCTCGTGCACGAAGGCATAGCTCTCCTCATGCACGCCACCGAGCAGCTTACCAAAGGTGTCGAAGATCGCCTTCAGATAAGCCTCCAGCTCCAGCTTGGTGTTGGTGCCGTCGACCACCTTGATGTCGAGCCAGAAAGTATTGGCGCCATGCTGTGCCAGCGACTTGCCGCCGGCGAACCAGTGCTGCGGGTCGATATAGGTGACAGCGACGGCGGTGATCGTCGGGTCCTTGCGCAGATGGGTTGCGGTCAGGCCGGTGATTTCCTTGGCGATTCTGGCGGACAGCTTGGCGTCGGGCTTACCGGTGACGCTGATGTTGATGATGGGCATTTTTCTCTCCTTCGTTTGAGCGGCGTTGGAGAGACAATGCCACCATCTTTGGGTCAAAAAAATCGAATTGTCTCGAACATAAGGTTCTGTATTATCGAAGTATGCAAGCTCTCGATCCCGATCTGCTCAAAACCTTCCTTGCCTTTGTCGATGGCGGCTCGCTGGCTCAGGCTGCGTCTGTTGTCGGCCGCTCGCCCTCGGCGGTGACCGCGCAGATGCAGCGCCTGGAGGAGATCGTCGGCGAACCGCTGCTGGTGGCGCAGGGGCGCGGGCGCGGGCTGACGCCGGCCGGCGAGGATCTTGTTGGTCATGCCCGCCGCATTCTTGCCGTGCACAGCGAGGCCTGGTTGGCGCTCAAGGGCGCGCGTGCCGCTGGTCGCGTCGCCATCGGCACGACACAGGATTTCGCTGATAGCGGCCTGCCGGAGTTGCTGCGCGCCTTCGCGACCAGCCATCCGCGCGTCAGGGTCGAACTGCGCGTCGGCCGTTCGGCCGAGCTTGGCGAGGCGCTGCAGGCCGGGCAGCTCGATCTGGCCGTTGTCATGCGCAAGACGCCGGCCAATGACGAAGTCGGGCTGTTCAGTGAGCCGATGCTGTGGCTGTGCTCGCAAAAAGGGCTTGCCGTGCGGGAAGAGGAATTGCCGCTGGCGCTGCTCGACCCCTATTGCGGCTTTCGCGAAGCAGCACTCGCGGCCCTCGATGCTGCCGGCCGCCGCTACCGCATCGCCGCCGGCAGCGCCAGCCTTGCCGGCTTGCGTACGGCGGTCAATGCCGGCATCGCGCTGACCTTGCGCACCGCCCGCTTTGCCCATTCAGGCATTGCCGAAGCGCCGCGCGACTTCGCCCTGCCGCCGGTGCCGACAGCGCAATTCGCGATAAAACTCGGCCAGGGCGCCGAGCGGCCGGCGCGCGATCTTGCCATCCTGCTCAGTGACAACCTCGCCTTGCCCGGCTTTGGCGGCTGATGTCCAAAGAAAAAGCCGACCTTTACGGTCGGCTTTGAGGAGGACGGGTCGAGGGGTTTGGGGGGACTTGGGGGGTGACCCGTCGCACATAAAACTGCCTGATCCGCATGATGGTTCCATGACTTGGAAAATAATTATTGGGTTGCCGCACTTTTTCTCGCGGCCAGCCAGTCGCGCCCCGCATGGGCGAAAACCGCGCACAGTACTATGGCGCCGCCGATCAGGCTGGCGGCCGGCGCGATCTCGCCGAGGAACAGGAAGGCGAACAGGATCGCAAACGGCACTTCGGCGGCACCGAGAAGGCCGGACTCAGGCGCAGGGATCAGCCGCGAGCCTTCCGTCCACAGGATCGACGCCGCCGCAAACGATCCTCCGAAGGCGACGAGCAGCACGGCGTCGCGAGCAGAAATCGCCAGGGGGTCGGTGACGAACCAGCCGAGCACGAACAGCAGAAGCGCCGAGACTGCGCCCGCCCACACCACCGGCGTGTCGCGGAAGGCGCGCACCATGATCATGTAGAGCGCACTGCCGGCGGTCATCAGCAGCGCGAGCCCATCGCCAAACAGATGACCGCTGCCGAAGCCGGAGCCGACCATGATCGCTACGCCGCACAGCGAAACGGCGGCGGCGGCAAGCGTCTGCGCCCGGAACGGCTCGCGCACCAGCACGAAGGCGAGCAGCGCGGTGATGAAAGGCGCGGTGGCGTAGATGACCGCGACATTGGCGACATAGGTGAATTTGAACGCCGAGATGAAGGCGATGCTGGCCGCGGCGCCCTCGAGGGCCAGCAGCCAGCCGCGCCAGCCAAGCCGCAAGCTTTCCCGCCCGCCGGAGCGGCGCCGGCGCCACAGCACATAGAAGGTGATCAGGATCGCGCCGACAAAGCCGCGCCAGCAAGTGATGGTCAGCGGGTCGGCGTGGATCGATTTGGTCAGCACGCCGGTGAGGGCGAAGAAAGCCGCCGAGGCCGCCACCAGCATGATGCCGAGCGTACGCTCGGCAGCGGTATCTGTGGTGCCTGGGCCGTCGAGCGCTTCCGTCATCTCAGCAGCCTATCCGTCTTCTCCTGCCACCATGCTGTCAGCACGGGGGTACTCATAGCCGCTTGCGGAAATGCTCGTTGCCGATGATCAGCAGGCCGGCGCCGACGATCAACGCCGCCCCCAGAAACACCTCGCGACGCGGCACGTCGCCCCAGATCGCAAAGCCGAGCCCGAAGGCCCAGACCAATGAGGTGTATTCGAACGGCGCCACGATCGACACCGGCGCCCGCTTCATGCCTTCGAACAGCATAAATTGCGCCACGCCGCCGAGCGCGCCGACGCTGATCAAAAGCAGCAACTGGCGCCAGTCCGGCATCTGCCAGACCAACAGCGCCGGCACCGTGGAAAACACCAGGAAGTAGAAATTGTTGAGCACAAGCTGGATCAGCGTGCGCTCGGCCAGCGCCGTCTTGCGCAACAGCACCACGACAATGCCCCACAGCACTGCCGCAGCCAGTACCAAGAGCATCGGCACGGACAAGCCGAGACGAGTGGGATCACAGGCGATGAAGACGCCGACGAAGCCGATGAACACCGCCAGCCAGCGCAACAGCGGCACCTTTTCGCCAAGCATCACCACCGACAGCACGGTGACGATGATCGGGGCGGCGTAATAGATGGTGGTGAGTTCGGCCAGCTGCAGGGAGCGGGCCGCGTTGTAGTAGCAGAGCCAGGCGCCGAGCGTGAAGGCGCTGCGCACCAGCATCGGCCGCACGATGGGCGAGCGCATTGTGTCGGCAAAGATGGGCGGTCCGCCGATTGCAGCACAGCCGATAAGCACAGCGATCGAGCGGAAGAACATGATCTGCCAGACGCTGATGCCGACGACCAGAAGCTTGATCGCGGCGTCCTGCGTCGAAAACAGGAAATAGGCGCAGCCGGTGAACAGGATGCCGGCAAGCACCCTTTCGCGGGTTTCCAGAATGGCAATATCGGCCATGCGGCGTGTCCGGCGCTGTCAAGAGGACGAAGAAGAAGCCTGCCCCAATCAGGCTCCCATTGCAGGCTATACGGGCGAAAGCCTGCGGGGCGCTACGCCAGTGGCAAGCTTGCGTTGGCGCAGCCGCCTGGCCGACAGCGTGGGCACGCCGTCACTGTGTTGCCTGGTAGAGCTGTGAAGCGGCCTCCTTCAGGGCGCGCCGGCCGCCCGGCCTGAGATACATCATGTGGCCGCCTTCGACGACGTCGAGACGGATGGGTTTTGCCGCGCCCAGCGTCGGGATTTGGCTCACCAGATAGCGTGAGGCCAGATAGGGCGTGACCAGATCGGTGTCACCGTTGACGATCACCACGCCAAGCCCCGGGTTGAGCGAGCGCGCCCGCTGCAGATCGTCCATCACCCCGGCATAGCCTTGCCGCGAGCCGCCATAGTCCCAGGCGTGGGTCACATCGCCATTGAGCAACCGGTAGCTGATATCGGTGCGAAAATTCAGCTCGTCGCGCGCATAACCGACAAAGGCCGAGGTCAGCGCCGGTACGCTGCGGTCGAGCACCGGATCCGGGCCGGCGCTGCGGGCGCTCTCCGGGGCGATGTCGCTGGTGGCGATGGTGCCGTCATACGGGCTGAGCACTTTGCCACTGGCGCGCTGGAATTCGCGCGCGAACAGGCCGGTCGGGATGCGGGCGAAATTGCGCTGCACGAGGTCGAGCGGCAGGCCGGTGATCTCGGCCACGCGCTGGCTGGCCAGCTGCCCGCCCTGTTCCAGCCCGCCGGTCAGAGCCGTGAGGTAGTCGCCCAGCGCATACTTTTCGACCTCGGCGAGCTTTTCGCGCAGTGCTTCGCCGCTGACGCCTTCGCTGCGCAGGCGCACCGCCGCCAGCGAGGGCAGTTCCAGCGCCCAATGCAGTGGCTGGAATTCGTCGGGCAGCACCAGCGTGAACTCCAGTGCAGGCGAGATCAGCACGATGCCGTTGGGGCTCAGGCCGACATCTTCCTGCAGGGTCCTGGCGAGAAGTGCCGCGCGGAACCCGCCATAGCTTTCGCCGGCGAGGAAGAGCGGCGATCCGGTGCGGCTGTTCTGGGCGAGATAGAGCCGGATGAAAGCGCCGATCGAACTGGCGTCCTGGCTGACGCCCCAAAAATCTTTCGTGTCCTGGCCGGGGGCCTCGCGGCTGTAGCCGGTGCCGACCGGATCGACGAAGACGAGGTCGGTCATGTCGAGCCAACTGTCGGGATTGTCGATCAGCTTTTGCGGCGGCAGCAGGAATTGGCCATCGGCGCCGGTCGCGACGACACGCGGGCCGAGTGCGCCGAGATGCAGATAGGCGGATGCCGCGCCCGGGCCGCCATTGAAGACGAAGGTGATGGGGCGAGCCTTCTCCGCGCCCGCCAGTGGCGGCAGCGTATAGGCGACATAGAAGATTTCCGCGGTGACCTCGCCCTTGCCGGACAGCAGCGACAGCGTGCCGGCCTTAGCCTGATAGTCCAGCTTGCGCCCGGCAATGGTGATTGAATGGCTGGTCGTCTGCGGTGCCGGCAGCAGCGACAGCACGCCGCCTGCCGGTGGGGGGCGCTCGGGCGTTTCGGCGAGGCCGGGCTGCGCGAAGGCTGCAACCACCAACAAGGTAAGCGAGATCAGTTTCAGCTTGAACGGCATGATGTCTCCGCGGGAATGACTCTGCTTAGGTATGGCTGGGGCGGTCTAAGTCAAAGTAACTCTTCGTGACGTAGCATTCCTTCACGCCCCCTCTGTCCTGCCGGACATCCCCCACAGGGATGGAGATTGGATGTCGCGACCGCCTTCGCTAATCGCCGGCGTAGAAAGCGCCATCGGCGGAGCTGCAGATCTCCCCCTGTGGGGAGGTGGCCGGTAGGCAGAGGGGGGCGCTGTCTCGCCGGCATATCAGTGCTATCAAAGCGCGAAGGACCTGAAAGGAATGCAACATGGATGCCACGGCACTCAAAGCCATGCAGGCGCCGCTCAAAGAGGCCTATCGGGGCGATGCCGCACAGGCGCTGATCACGCTTCGCGCCAAAGGCTCCATCGACGACCAGTCGATTGCCTGCAAGGTCGAGACGGGCAGGGCGCTGGCGGTCGCCGGCCTGCATCCGGCGACCGGCGGTTCCGGGCTCGAATTGTGTTCGGGCGATATGCTTTTGGAGGCGCTGGTGGCGTGCGCCGGCGTGACGCTGAAGGCAGTGGCGACGGCGCTGGAATTCAGGCTTGGCGCAGCCACCGTCGAGGCCGAAGGCGATCTCGACTTTCGTGGCACGCTGGGCGTGGCCAAGGACGCCCCCGTGGGCTTTCGCGCCATCCGGCTGAATTTCAACCTCGACACGGATGAGCCGCAGGACCGCATCGATTCGCTCATCAAGCTGACTGAACGCTATTGCGTGGTCTTCCAGACCATCAACAGCAAGCCGGAGCTGACGGTGAAGGCGCGCGCCTGATCTTCCCCCTTGAGGGGGAGATGTCGCCGAAGGCGACAGAGGGGGTCCGGCCGACTGGACGCGACGCCCTTTGTGCGGAAGGAGGTTGGCACTCTACGCGAGGCGACCCCCTCTGGCCTGCCGGCCATCTCCCCCACAAGGGCATAGGCGCTAAGATAGCTTTGGCATGGACTGAAACTTGCGCTTTCGTGGTGGTTCGCGCCAGCGATATCGCAAGGCATGGAGATTTTGGCGCAGGGCCGCCAAGGAAGGTTGAGTAAAGATGGTCGCGATCAGAGAGGCGACGATCTGGCGGGTTGCGCGCCACAGTAGCGGGCGCCCGTCGCTCAAGGGGGAGAGACACCCAACTCCTGCGAGAGGGGTTCGGTCACAAGCGCGATGAGGAAGTGTGCAAGGATCCAAGGCTTTGCGATCCTTGGGTCCTTGGCGGGAGGAGAGCGCAGCCCGATCAGGCTCTTCAGACGCTTGAAGGCGAGTTCGATGCGCCAGCGCATGCGGTAGAGCTTGAGGACCGTATCGGCGGGAAACTCCTCCCGGTCAAGCGAGGTCACAAGCAGGACGAAGCCGGCCGCAATCAGCGTCTGCGGTTGAACCTTGTTGCCCTTGGCCCTGGCTTCCTTGTTGATTTTGCGCGCGCTTCTTGTGCCGCGGCCTCGGATTTGCGCAAGGCGATCAGGCGCATCTTCACAGGCTCGCCCTTCTTGAGTGCCAGCCGGGCAGGCGTTTCGCAGACTTCCTCCCGGCAGTTCTCCAGGTAGCCGATGAGATCGAACGCCCTGCCGTTGGCGTCGAGCCATCGCGCGTTTTTCCACGACGCGCGCACAACAACATCGCCGCCTTGCGCCATCACCTTGGCGATCCGCTCGGCCTGCAGATAGGCGCGGTCACCGATGCGGATCTCGCCCGGCACCACCGGCACGCGGTCGATCAACTCGGCCTCGCTCTGATCGGTGATCTCGAGGAAGTCGAACTGCTCGCGCTCAAGCTCGAAGGCGCAGTGCATGCGCCAAAGACCATTGTTCTTCTTCTCATACGCACCGGCCTTGGCAACCGCTGTCGCATCGAGGATGCGAACCAGTCGGCCTTTGGCCAAACCTGCATCCTCGCGCTTCAAAAGGTGCCCAATCAACTGCTGCAGCCATGGTCCTGCATTGCGCAGCCGGCCAAGCAACGCCACGTCTGAAATGTCGGCAATCCCGCTCGCCGCCGCCCAGGCCACGACGCCCCGCATGCCAACCTTGCCAAGGCAGTAAGCCAGTGTCAGGCGCAACAGGTCGCTCGCCGACCTGACGCCGCGCGGGCGCAGGAACGCCTTCGTCTCGCGGGCACTTCCTGCGATCAACTCTTCGCCGCCCAGAAGCTCAATCGTCTCGGCCCAGCCGTCATCAACAAGCGATTCGTGTGTCATCGCAGTGTAGAATCACACCCGATTCCGCAGGGCAATACCTATCTTAGCGCCTATGCCCTCAAGGGGGGAGACTACGCTACTGCGCCGCCGGCTCTTCCGCATCACCCTCATCGGTGAAAGGCGAGGCGCTCGGCACGCAATTGACCGCCCAGCCGGCCGGCGTCGGCTGCTTCTGATATTCGGTAATCGCGTTTGTGCACTGTTCGCGGGTGTCGAAGGTGCTGGGCAGCACCACCATGCCGCCTTGCGGGCCGGCGATCACCAGGTACCAGACCAATGCTACGCTGGGAGCAGCCATGGGAATTCCTCGCTTTGCTGAGTGTCGGAGTCGGGTCGACCCTAGCAACTCCCGGCTGATGGCGAAAGCAGGGCGAGGGGGGAGGGACCTGCCGGATCATCACAGACCCGTGAACGAACCGCTCCCAGACGTCTCTCAGTTCGTCGCAAAGCAGTAGAACAGGCCGTCGCCGCCGGTGCCTTTCAGCGCCTCCTGGCTGCAGCCGCCGCGCGAGGCATGCGAGGAGTTCCAGGATTTCGCCGCCGCCGACTCGTCGAGGCCGGTGCGGTCGTGGTGGCCCATCATCGCCGCGCCCTTCGCCCCGCTCAAGGTCCAGTCGCCGCAGGTCTGGTCGGCGATCTTGGTGCCGTCAGGCTTCGAGCCGGTCAATATGTCGTGCCGGTTCGGCTTGTCGCCGCGGCCGTTGACCACCTCGCCCTTTTCGTTGAGCGCCGTCTGCTTGGTGATGGCGTTGGCGTCGCTGTGCAGCGAGGCGACATCGTCAGCTATCTTGTCACCCTTGGCGTTGACCCAGGGACCCTTGCCGATACGGTCGCGCGCATCGACATTGGCGCTCGAGAGATAGGCGTGCCATTCCTTGCCGGTAACCCCAGCCGCTTCCGCCAGCGAGGCGCAATGCGCGTCGGCACCCTTGAGACCGCCGAGATCGGCGCCCTTGCCGGAACCGACGCTGGTGACGAAGAAACTCATCTTTGCGTCTTGCGCCAGCGCCACGCCGGCTGTGGCGGCAATCGCGGCGGCGGCAACGAGAAGAAGTCTACGCATGTCGGTCCTCCGGTTTCGAATGTCCTACATTCGAAGAAACGTAACTGGAGGTCTGTTTAATCCCGCTACAACCCGGTTTATTCCGGCTGCCGGTAGGCGACGAAGCGGTTGTTCTTGACCTGGAAGATCAGCCCCGTCTCTTTCAGCTCGGGGCTCGCCAGCGGCACGATGCGTTTTGCCACCTCTGACGGGTGCGGCAGCGTTTCCGGATCCTCGCCGGGCGCGGCCTGCGCACGCATGGCGGTGCGGGTGGCGCCGGGGTCGACGGCATTGACGCGGAGCGGCAGGCTCTGCGTCTCATGTGCCCAGGAACGCGTCATGGCTTCCACCGCCGCCTTCGACGCCGCATAGGGCGCCCAGAAGGCGCGCGCCGAATGCGCGGAGCTGGAGGACATGAGAATGGCGCGGCCGGCGTCGGACAGCCTGAGCAGCGGGTCGACCGAGCGGATCAGCCGCCAGGTCGAGGTGACATTGATGGTCATTACCTTCTCGAAGGTTTTGGCCTCGACATGGCCGATCGGCGAGATGACGCCGAGCACGCCGGCATTGGCCACCAGAATGTCGAGCTTGCCCCAACGCTCGTGAATGGCCCCGCCCAGCCGGTCGATGCCGGCCATGTCTGAGAGGTCGAGTGGCACCAGCGTCGCTTCGCCCTTGCCGGTTTTCGCGCGTTCGGCCTTGATCTGGTCATCGAGTTCTTCCAGCCCGCCGACGGTCCGGGCAACCGCAATGACATGCGCGCCGGCGGCGGCAAGTTCCTTGGCGATGAAGTAGCCGATGCCGCGCGAGGCGCCGGTAACGACCGCGACGCGGCCGGAGAGGTCGAGGGTCATGCGAGCGCTTTCAAGGATAGCAGTTGGGCTTTACGCCCCGTTGTTCGCCAGCAGCGACAGCGTGCGCACATTGTCGTGGCCTTCGAAGTCGAGCAGGCGGGTCGGGTACTGGCCGGTGAAACAGGCGTCGCAGAATTGCGGCTGCTCATTGTCGCGGCTGGCTTCGCCGACGGCGCGGTAGAGCCCGTCAATGGTGAGGAAGCCGAGCGAATCGACACGGATGAACTCGGCCATTTCCTCGATCGACATGCGCGATGCCAAAAGCTTCGACTTCTCCGGCGTGTCGACGCCGTAGAAGCACGACGCGCTGGTCGGCGGCGAGGCGATGCGCATATGCACTTCCTTGGCGCCGGCGTCGCGCACCATCTGCACGATTTTCTGGCTGGTGGTGCCGCGCACGATCGAATCGTCGACCAACACCACGCGCTTGCCCTCGATCATCCGGCGGTTGGCGTTGTGCTTGAGCTTGACACCCATATGGCGGATCGAATCGCCGGGCTGGATGAAGGTTCGGCCGACATAGTGGTTGCGGATGATACCGAGTTCGAAGGGGATGCCCGCCGCCTGGGAGAAGCCGATTGCCGCCGGCGTGCCGGAATCCGGCACCGGCACGACGATATCGGCATCGACCGGGCTTTCCTGCGCCAATTCGGCGCCGATACGCTTGCGCACTTCGTAGACATTGCGGCCTTCGACCGAGGAGTCCGGGCGGGCGAAATAGACATATTCGAAGATGCAGAAGCGGGTCTTCTGCGGCTCGAAGGGGAACAGGCTCTCGATGCCCTTCGAGGTCACCACGACCATTTCGCCGGGCTTCAGGTCGCGCACGAAGCGGGCGCCGATAATGTCGAGCGCGCAGGTTTCGGAGGCCAGGATCCAGGCGCCGTCGAGGTCGCCGAGCACCAGCGGGCGGATGCCGAGCGGATCGCGGCAGCCGATCATCTTCTTGGAGGTCATCGCGACCAGCGAGAAAGCGCCTTCGACCTGACGCACGGCGTCGATGAAGCGCGAATTCAAATCGCGTTCCTTGCTGGTGGCAACGAGATGCAGCAGCGTCTCGGTGTCGGAGGTCGACGAGAAGATCGCGCCCTGTTTCTGCAGCGCGCGCTGCACGGTCATGGCGTTGGTGAGATTGCCGTTATGGGCGACGGCGAAGCCGCCATCGGCGAGTTCGGCGAAGAAAGGCTGGATGTTGCGCATGCCGGCGCCGCCGGTCGTGGCGTAGCGCGTGTGGCCGATGGCACGGTTGCCTTGCAGGCTGTCGATGACGTGCTGCTTGGTGAAGGTGTCGCCGATCAGGCCGACATGGCGTTCGACATGGAACTGCGTGCCGTCATAGGAGACGATGCCGGCCGCTTCCTGGCCGCGATGCTGCAGCGCATGCAGGCCTAGCGTGACGATGGCCGCAGCGTCCTGCCGGCCGAAAATGCCGAACACGCCGCATTCGTCGTGGAAATGATCGTCTGCTTCGGCGGAAAGCACGTCGTCCGCGTCTGCCTTCGAAACTGCCATGGGGCTCAAGCTCCGCTAAAATGGCCATATAGTGCGATAGCACCGCGAAAGCAACGTAGTCAGGCCGGAACTGCCGGGATGGCGCCTGTCCGGCACCATCCGTCCGTATCAGTTTGCCGGCGCGGCCGGAGCCGGAGCAGCGGGCGCGGGTGCGTTATCGGCCGGAGCGTCGGTCTCGTCGTCGGGCGCCGGCGTATCGTCACCGGTTGCCGGAGTATCGTCACCGGTTGCCGGAGCATCCGCCGCCGGTGCATCGGCCGCCGGAGGCGTCTCGGCTGCCGGCTGATTCGGATTGAGCTTCTTCAGGATGGCGTTTTCCGGATCTTCGGGCAGCAGGCTTTCCAGCTTGGCGCCGATGGTCTCGAGCAGCGGCTTCGACTTGGCGTTGGCGATCCAGGCAGGCGCCTTGGCGCCGGCCAGCCAGTTGAAGAACAGCAGCGCCACGGCGACGACGAGGACGCCGCGCGCGGCTCCATAGAGGAAGCCCAGCGTACGGTCGAGCGCGCCGATCCTGGAATCGATGATCCAGTCGGCTAGCTTCATGGTGATGACGGAAACGACGATCAGCGCGATGAGGAAGACGATGCCGGCGGATGCCGCCATGGCGATCTTGTCGCTTTCGACATAGGGCTGAACGTAAGGCAGCACCGGCTTGTAGAAGAAGAATGCCGCCGCGGCGGCAGCCGCCCAGGACACGACGGACAGGATTTCGCGTGACAGGCCGCGAACCATGGCGAGCATCGCCGAGACCAGGGTGAAGCCGACGAGAATTCCGTCCAGCAGCGTAATCGGCATGTCTTTCGCCCCACTCAGATTGTCTTTTCACGGCTCGGGCGAGCCGCGTCAATCTTCCACGTCGACACGGCTGCGCCGTGAGCCGGCTATCCGCGCGACGAGATCGGCAAGTTCGGTCGGCTGGAAAGCGCCGGCCCCGATCCCCCCGACAACCTCCTCGCTGCCCAAGGGCAGAACCGCACTTCCAAAACCCAGCTTTTCGGCCTCTTTAAGGCGCTGCTGCGCATGCGCAACCGGCCTCACTGCGCCCGACAGGCTGATTTCGCCGAAATAGACGCAATCGGCGGGAAGGGCAAGACCGGTGAGCGACGAAACCAGTGCAGCGGCAACCGCCAGATCGGCCGCCGGCTCGGAAATCCGGTAGCCGCCGGCGACGTTGAGGTAGACATCGTGGGTGCCGAAGCGCACGCCGCAATGGGCTTCGAGCACGGCAAGGATCATCGACAGCCGTGCGCCGTCCCAGCCGACGACGGCACGGCGCGGCGTGCCCAATGTGGACGGCGCCACCAGCGCCTGGATCTCGACCAGCACCGGACGTGTGCCTTCCATGCCGGCAAATACCGCGGCACCCGGCGATTTTGCGTGGCGTTCGCCGAGGAACAGCTCCGACGGATTGGCGACCTCGCGCAAGCCCTTGTCCGACATCTCGAAGACGCCGATCTCGTCGGTCGGCCCAAAACGGTTCTTCACCGTGCGCAGGATGCGGTAGTGATGGCCGCCTTCGCCTTCGAAATAGAGAACGGCGTCGACCATGTGCTCGACGACGCGCGGACCGGCGATCTGGCCTTCCTTGGTGACATGGCCGACCAGCACGATGGCAGCACCGGTGGATTTGGCGTAGCGGATCATCGCTTGCGCCGAGGCGCGCACCTGGGTGACGGTGCCGGGCGCCGAGTCGGCCATGTCGGTCCACAGCGTCTGGATGGAATCGAGGATGACGAGGTCCGGCCTTCTGCCATCGGCTATTGTTGCCAGGATATCCTCGACATTGGTCTCGGCGGCAAGTTCGACCGGCGTGTCGGCGACGCCAAGCCGCTGCGCCCGCAGCCGGATCTGCGCGACAGCCTCTTCGCCCGAGACATAGACGATGCGGTGGCCTTTTGACGCCAATGCTGCTGCGGCCTGGGTAAGCAGCGTCGACTTGCCGATGCCGGGATCGCCGCCGACCAGCAGCGCCGAGCCGCGCACGAAACCGCCGCCGGTGGCGCGGTCGAGTTCGCCAATGCCGGAGATGATCCGCGGCGCATCCTCGATGTCACCGGACAGGCTGGTCAGCACCACGGCGCGGCCCTTGCGCGCATTTCGCGTGTTGGCCGGTCCCGAGCCGATGCCGCCGGACGTGCCTTCCTCGACGAGTGTGTTCCACTCGCCGCAGGCATCGCATTTACCGGCCCAGCGCTGATGCACCGACCCGCAATTCTGGCAGATGAACTGGACGCGCGATTTAGCCATGGAGTGATGCTGCCTGCAAATGACCGAAGGAGGGTGATCCTGCACACCCCTCTCTGTCCTGCCGGACATCTCCCCCGCAAGGGGGGAGATTGGCTATCGTCGCTGCTTTCGCCAATCGCCAACGTCGCAAGATGAGCGCCATCCGCAAAGCTGCTGATCTCCCCCCTTGCGGGGGAGATGGCCGGCAGGCCAGAGGGGGGTGTGACGGAGCGCTGCGGTAGGCCAAAAAGCTACTCGAACCTCTCCGCAATATGATGCTCTTCGGCGAGGTCGGAAAACCGTGTGAACTCGCCATGGAAGGCGAGGCTCACCGAACCTGTCGGGCCGTGGCGCTGCTTGGCGACGATGACTTCGGCCTTGCCGCGCATCTCGTTCATCTCGTGTTCCCACTTGATGTATTCGTCGGTGCCGGGCTTCGGTTCGCGGTTCTTCAGATAATATTCCTCGCGGTAGACGAACATCACCACGTCGGCGTCCTGCTCGATCGAGCCGGATTCGCGAAGATCGGACAGCTGCGGGCGTTTGTCTTCGCGGCTTTCGACCTGACGCGACAGCTGCGACAGCGCGATGATCGGAACGGAGAGTTCCTTGGCCAGCGCCTTGAGGCCGGTGGTGATCTCGGTGATTTCCTGCACCCGGTTCTGCGACGATTTCGCGCTCGACCCCTGCATCAGCTGGATATAGTCGATGACGATGAGGTCGAGGCCGCGCTGACGCTTCAGCCGCCGCGCCCGCGCCGACAGCTGCGCGATCGAGATACCGCCGGTCTGGTCGATGAACAGCGGGATCTTCTGCATGGTCTGCGAGCAGGCGACCAGCTTTTCGAAATCCATCTCTGAAATCTCGCCGCGGCGGATTTTTGACGACGAAATTTCCGTCTGTTCGGAAATGATGCGGGTGGCGAGCTGCTCGGACGACATTTCCAGTGAGAAGAAGCCGACGACGCCGCCGTTGGCTGCCTTGAACGAGCCGTCGGCCTGTTGCGCCGGCTCATACATCTCGGCGATGTTGAAGGCGATGTTGGTGGCGAGCGATGTCTTGCCCATGCCCGGACGGCCGGCAATGATGATCAGATCCGACGCCTGCAGGCCACCCATGCGGCGGTCGAGATCGCGCATGCCGGTGGCGAGGCCCGACAAATGGCCGTCGCGCATATAGGCGGCGTTGGCCATGTCGACGGCGGTCTTGACCGCGTCGGTGAAGCTCTCGAAGCCGCCATCGTAACGGCCGGTTTCGGCCAGTTCGAACAGCCGCCGCTCGGCATCCTCGATCTGTTCGGACGGCGCCATGTCGACCGGCGCGTCATAGGCGATGTTGACCATGTCCTCGCCGACGGTGATCAGTGCCCGGCGCGTGGCCAGATCGTAGATGGCGCGGCCATAATCGGTGGCATTGACGACGGTGACGGCTTCGACCGCCAGACGAACCACATATTGCGCCACCGTCATGTCGCCGACCTTCTCGTCGGCCGGCAGGAAGGTTTTCAGCGTGATCGGCGTCGCCACCTTGCCCATGCGGATGAGCTCGGCCGCGACCTCGAAGATTTTCCGGTGCAGCGGCTCGTAGAAATGGCCGGCCTTGAGGAAGTCGGACACGCGGTAGAAGGCATCGTTGTTGACGAGGATGGCGCCGAGCAGCGCCTGTTCGGCCTCGATGTTGTTCGGCGCTTCACGATAAAGCGGTTGCTGCTCCGCCACGCCGAATTTTCGCGCTGCCTCTGCCATGATGTCCCCGATTTTGATCCCGGCTTCTCGATATCAGAACGAGATAAATCGGTGCTGACCTTTCTGCATCACCGCACGACCAATCAACCTCGATGCCCCGTTTGTTCACAGGGGCGGCAAACCGTCCACAGAAGAGTGTTTCCGCGCCCCGATTCCGGTTGACTCAGAAAGGCGCTGACTTTTATCCGAGTCGTTGGAACAGAGCAAGAACAATCTCGGTGATTATCCGCTTCTTCCGTCCAATGTATCGCCCCAGTCCAGCCGCCGCGCTGCCTTGAACAACTCGCCCTCGCGCTTGGTGAAAAGTGTCTCGCCGGCGCCGCCATCCGGCTGGCACAGTTTGAGCAGCACCTTGCCGGAGCCCGATTTCGGCGGCGCAATCACGCGCGGCTGACGTACAGGCGCGGCTTGCCGCGACGCCGCGACGTAGATGAATTTCTCGTCCTCCCACGGCACGTCGGCGTCTTTGGCCAGGCGGTGCAGGCGCGAGCGGGCGACGCGGCGCGAAAAATGGCACCAGTCGGGCGGCTCAAGCGGGCAGGGCGCCTCATGCGGACAAGGCGCCAGCACATGCGCCCCGGCCTCCAGCAATTGCCTGCGCACTGCCAGGATGCGCTGCCAGCCTGCCGGCGTGCCGGGCTCGACGATCAGCAGTGTGTCGCCGGTCAAATGCCAGAGCCGGCCGACAAGCTTCGGCAGCGATGCCGGCGCGATCTCGTCCAGCACATAGGCGCAGGTGACCAGATCGGCAGGCTTGAGATCGGCAAGGTCGATGGTCACGTCGCCGGCGCGCCAGTCCATCCTGGCGGCGATGGTATGATGAGCGAGCGACTGGCCAACCTTGCGCACCGCGGCGCTTGCTTCAACCAGAACCGCCTCTTCGAGGTCGGGCCACAGGTCTGTAGTGGCCCAAAGCACCGTGCCAGGACCGGCGCCGACATCGAGCAAGCTCGTTGGCTGGAAATCGGGCCGCGCATAGGCGAGTTCGTCGAGACCGGCCCGTACCGCCGCGTAGGTCGCCGGCAGCCGCGTCGCCAGATAGGCTTTTACCGCCATCTCTTCGGCCATGTGAAGGCGGCCGTCGCGCAATTCGGCGCGGTAGCGGTCAGACAGCGTCTTCGCCGCCTGGCGCAGCACCGCCAGCGGTATCGTTTCGAGCAGGCGCTCGACGCCCTGTCGCAGGGAGGCGGGGAGTTCCACGCTCAGGCTCCGCGTGCCGCGAGCACCGAGGCGCCGGCGAACTCGACAAGGGTGGTGGCGATGGTGGGCAGGCAGGTCATTAAAAAAGGTCTCGCGAGAACGAGACCTTTTTCAGTGTCAGAGCCGTCAATGGCAAGCGGCAATCGCAATCGAGGCGTTATTCGCGATCCGCCACCTTGCGACGGCGCGCTGGCTTGGCCGCAACGGACCTGACAGCAACGGACCTGGCAGGCACAGACCTGGCGACAGCAGGCTCGGCGGCCGCCGCCTCCTGACGATGCCCCATTTCGCGCATTTCGAGCGCCTTTTCACATTTGGCCATGTAGTCGCGCGTCACCGGCAGCGTGTCGTTCTTCTTGGCGATCTGGATCTGGAAGATCACCAGATCCTGCCAGCGGAAGGCGGCTTCCGAAGCCGCCAGATAGAACTCCCACATCCTGCAGAAGCGCTCGTCATAGATGGCCTTGGCCTTGTCGCGGTTGGCGGCAAAGCGCTGGCCCCAATGCTTCAGCGTATCGGCATAGTGCAGCCGCAGAATCTCGATGTCGGTGACCACAAGCCCCGACTTCTCGATCGCCGGCATCACCTCCGACAGCGAGGGAATGTAGCCGCCCGGAAAAATGTACTTGCGGATAAAGGCGCTGGTCGCCCACGGCACGCCGGAGCGGCCGATCGTGTGCAAGAGCATGACGCCGTCGGGCTTCAACAGCGTCGCCGACTTGTCGAAGAAGGTGCGGAAGTGGTTGACGCCGACATGCTCGAACATGCCGACCGAGACGATGCGGTCGAAGCGTTCGTTGAGTTCGCGGTAGTCCTTGAGGTCGAAATGCACGCGGTCCTGCAAGCCTTGCGCATGCGCCCGGTCGGTGGCGACGCCGTGCTGCTCGGTCGACAGCGTCACGCCTTGGACGTGGACATCGAAAGCCTTGGCGAGATAGAGGCCGAGCCCACCCCAGCCGGAGCCAATATCGAGCACGGTCTGGCCGGCCTTCAGCCTGAGCTTGGCGGCGATATGGCGTTTCTTGGCCATCTGCGCCTCGTCGAGCGTCATGTCCGGCTGTTCGAAATAGGCGCAGGAATACTGCATGTCGTCGTCGAGGAAGAGCCGGTAGAGGTCACCCGACAAATCATAGTGGCGCTGCACGTTGCGGCGCGCCCGTGATGCGGTGTTGATCTGCTGCAGGCGGCGAAAGGCGTGGCGCAGACCCTCGATGGCCTTCGACCAGGTGGCGTCGATACCGCCGCTGCCCATGTTCTGGAAGGCGATGCGCATCATACCCAGTACGCCGCCCTCGATGATGTCGAGTTCGCCGTCCATATAGGCTTCCGGCACGGCCAGCATCGGATCGAAGGTAATGGCGCGCTCGGCATGCGCGGTCTTGATGTGCATATGAACCGGCTCGCCGCTGCCGTCGCCGAAAACCACTGTCGAGCCCTTCGGCCCGGTGACTTTCAGATCGCCCGTACGCACCAGGCGGTCGAGAACGCGTTTCAACAGAATATTCATCACCAAATGTCCCCTCACGGTCAGACTGGCGGACCAATTCTGCAACAAGATATAGGGGTTCGAAAAGTTCCATTTGGCACAAAAATGCCCGGGCGAGAGGCCCGGGCATTGGTCCAGAAAGGCTGGATGACGAGGAAGTGATTGGAGCGCTGCTCCCCTCGCTTCCCGATCAGGCCCGGTGCGGGATCAGGCGTTCTCTTCTTCGCCGCCTTCGAACTCGGTGTTCGGGTCGAAGAAGTTCTCCGGCCGTGCGTTGTCGTTGATGTCATCGCCATAGATGGCTTCGGCGGTGGTCAGCGTCTCGCCCTTGGCCTGGCGCTCGGCTTCGTCGGCCGTGCGGGCGATGTTGAGGCTGATGGTGACCTCGACTTCCGGATGCAGCGCAATCGCCACATTGGTGACGCCGATAGTCTTGATCGGCTGGTTGAGCTGGATCTGGTTGCGGTTGACCGAGAACCCTTCGGCGGTCAGCAGGTCGGCGATGTCGCGGGTCGACACCGAACCGTAGAGCTGGCCTGTCTCGCCGGCCGAACGTACGGCGATGAAGCTCTTGCCGTCGAGCTTTTCGGCAACCTGGCTGGCTTCCGACTTGCGCTCGAGGTTGCGGGCTTCGAGCTGCGCGCGCTGTCCTTCGAACTTCTTCTTGTTGGCTTCGTTGGCGCGCAGCGCCTTGCCCTGCGGCAAGAGGAAGTTGCGGGCAAAGCCGTCCTTGACCTTGACGGTATCGCCCATCTGGCCGAGGCGGGAAACGCGTTCGAGAAGAATCACTTGCATGGTCTTGTTCCTTCGTCTGGCACCGACCGCGGGATCGGCGCCGAATTGAATGGAACAGGTCAGGAAGCTCTGAGCGCCTTTGCGCCGGTGTCGCTGTCCTGCCTGTCGCGGCAGTTAGAGGCTTTTCACCTCAACTCGGGATTTCAATGCACGTCGCCAAGAGTGGTCCCGGTTTTGGGACAACGACATGCATCATCAAATTACCCCTGGGCGCCCGTCGCCGTGGGAGAAGGAAGCAGGCGGCGAACCGCCTGCTTCGGAGATCTTAGCGAACCACGTAGGGCAGCAGGCCGAGGAAGCGGGCGCGCTTGATCGCCTTGGCGAGTTCGCGCTGCTTCTTCTGGCTGACGGCGGTGATGCGCGACGGCACGATCTTGCCGCGCTCGGAAATGTAGCGCTGCAGAAGACGCACGTCCTTGTAGTCGATCTTGGGCGCGTTGGCGCCGGAGAACGGGCAGGTCTTGCGGCGGCGATGGAACGGGCGCCGGGTCGGGATCTGATTGATGTCGACCATTATTCTGCACCTCCTTCAACGCCTTCGCGCGGACGGCGCGGACCACGATCGCCACCGGCATCGCCAAATGAGCGCGGCGGACGATCGCCACGGTCGCCGCGATCACGGTCGCCGAACGAGCGCGGACCACGATCGCCACGGTCGCGGTCGCCGAAGCCGCCGCGTTCCGAGCGCTCTTCGCGCTTCTGCATCATGGCCGACGGGCCTTCCTCATGCGCCTCGACCTTGACGGTCAGGAAACGCAGCACGTCCTCGGACAGGCCCATCTGGCGCTCCATCTCGTTGAGCGCTGCCGGCGGGCAGTTGAGGTCCATAAGCGTGTAGTAAGCCTTCCGGTTCTTGTTGACCCGGTAGGTGAGGGACTTCAGTCCCCAGTTCTCGACCCGGCCGACGGACCCGCCATTTGCGGAGATGACGCCCTTGTACTGTTCGACAAGCGCATCGACCTGCTGCTGCGAGAGGTCCTGCCGGGCAAGGAACACATGTTCGTATAGAGCCATAGTGGTTCAGTGCCTTTCTTCGTTTCTCTCCCGGATCCTCGCGGCAAAAGCCTCTGCAACTTCTCTGACCCGCTGGTCCCGAGGGGGCGAGGAAGAAAGGAGCATTTCGAGACGGTCGAGAGCGGAGACACGGGAGGCGGAAGCGCTTCTGGCTTCACACGAAGGTTTTGGATAAAACCTCCGGCCCTCCGTTCAGCCCCCAGCAAGGACCGGCAGATTGCGGGCGTCTATATAGCAATTTGGCTGGAAGGCAAGGGTAACGCATGCTCCGGACAGCGTCCTGGCGTCGCAGGGTTGGAAAAGACCAGGCATCAACTCGTATGCGGGGTACGACCGTTGATCGTTTCGGGGAAGAAGTCCGGAGCCGCCTTACGCTTGCCGAACATCATATCGTATTGCAGCAGGCGGAAGTCGTTGATCGCCGGATCGATGTCCTTCTGCCGCGCCCAGTCCGCCGTGGCCTCACCTGACGGTGTCAGAAGCAGATTGCGATCCACGACGCGATAGCGTTCGCGCAGCGCGCCCAGGAAGCCGGTATAGTAGGGGTGCGTGATCCCGGCCGTGGTAAGGATATGGTAGGGCAGGAAGGCCGGGCTCACCGCGCCCATATCCTGCGCCGGACCGGTGCGGTTAGACCAGATGACCAGCGGCGTCTGATGATGCTCCAGTGCCGCCTCCGGCGTCGGTTCCTTGCGCGGCGCGACATTGTCCTTCAGGTAACCGGTTTCGACATAGACGGGGCCGAGCGGCGGCAGATGGTCGCCGAAGAAGGCGATGACCGTCGGCCGCTCGCGCTTCTTCGCCCATTCGATCAATCGTTCGAGGCCACGGTCGGCATCGGCGGAGCCTTCGGCGTAGCTGAGCAGCGATTCCCGCGCCCATGTGCTGATCGGTGCCGCGACCTTGTGGGTCGGATTGTAATAGCGGTACGGCTCGTAGGGACCGTGGTTCTGCAGGCTGACGGCGAAGAAGAACACCGGCCGCTCGCTGGCGTCGGCCTCTGCGATGATCTCGTCGGTCATCGAGGCATCGGAAGCCAGCGGCCCGCGCTTTTCCAGTGGCGGCAGCGTCTCTTCCGAGCGGAAATCGTTGAAACCGAAATCGGCATAGACGGCGCCTCTGTTCCAGAACCAGTTGGTGCCCGGATGGATGGCGCGCGCCCGGTAGCCCTCGCTTTTCAGGAAGGTCGCCAGCGACGGCGTCGGCGTGCGCACATATTGCTGGTAGGGGATCGAGCCCGCCGGCAGGAAGGCATTGGAAAAGCCGGTCAGCGCCTCGAATTCGATGTTGGCGGTCATGCCGCCGAATTCCGGCGAAAACATATAGCCGGAACGCAGCGCCCGCACATTGGGGATCGGGTCAGGCGTGATTGTGACGCCGGGCAGCTTGGTCGGATCCCAGAAAGATTCGCTCATCACCACGATGATGTCGGGTTTCTCATCCGGTACCGAGGCCGCCACATCAGGCCTGTCGATCGCGTCGATCGCCTTGTCGGAATAGCCCGCCGGCGCCGAGACATGCGCCATCGGCACGTTGAGCGCGAAGGCCAGCGCAAACCCGTTGGAGGCGTAGTTCTCCTTCTGGTCCCACATGATCGGGATGATCTGCAGCCGGTCGCGGGTCCACGAGAAGGTGGCGTAGTCCATGATCGAGACGAAGAAGGCGAGCAGCGGCACTGCCAGCGTCAGCCGCGCCAGCCGCCCTTTGCGGCTGAGGATCGGAACCTTGCGGCGCCACAAACGCCAGCCATAGATCAGCAGCGACAGGCCGGCGACGATGCCGACCGCCATGGCGAGCGCCGTCCAAGGCCGTTCGCGCACCAGGAGCGGCATCAGTGCCATGATCTGGCGCGAATAAAGAAAATCGGTTGGGTAGAGCGGATCGCCGAGATAATGCGACTTCTGATGCCCGACAAAGGCCAGTGCCAGCGTCAGCGGCGCCACGATCATCAGGCTCTGGTGACTGCGGCCAAGCACGGCGTCCAGTCCCATCAGCACCAATGCAAAGACAATGATGGTGGTCCAGCCCGGCTTGAATGGCTGCAGGAAGAAGTCGACCGTGCCGAAGAAGTCGCCCCGCACGATCCATTCGATGGCGAACACCAGGATGGCGGAGGCAAGCACCGTGACCAGACCGTAGCGGATGACCGGCCATCTGCGCCCCGGCAGGTAGCCGGTGGACGGATCGTCTTCCAAGAACTGTGGCGCGGGTACGGCCGCGCCCTTCCTGATCCTAGCCACGTCTCTTCCCCCGGCCCAAGCAACGCGTATTTCCACTCGCGCCACCGTTCTGTCATAGAACTGTCATGCAAAAGCTAGCGCCTGTGGCGAAAATAAGAAGAGCCAGCAAACGATTCGTGAGCGGTTTTCATCAGGTGTGATCGGCAAAAAGCCCTTTGGGAACAGGGACTCGAGGTCAGCTCCGGTTCAAGCGAGAGCCGAAATGCCGCCTTCGGGCTTGACTTGGCGGTCCGCCTTGCGTCACAGGCAGGAAAATCAGCCGCTGGAGAGCGCCCAAATGGCCGTCGCATTCACCTTTCCGGGACAGGGCAGCCAGGCTGTCGGCATGGGCAAGGACCTCGCCGACGCCTTCCCCGAGGCACGCAGGGTGTTCGAGGAAGTCGATGATGCGCTGGGCGAAAAGCTGTCGAAACTGATCTGGGAAGGCCCGGAAGAGGCGCTGACCCTGACTGCCAATGCCCAGCCGGCGCTGATGGCGGTCTCGCTGGCGGCGATCCGCTCGCTGGAAGTGCGCGGCTTTTCGCTGAAGGACAAGGTTGCCTACGTTGCCGGTCATTCGCTCGGCGAATATTCCGCCCTTGCCGCGGCCGGTTTCGTTTCGGTCGCCGATGCCGCCCGGCTGCTGCGCATCCGCGGCAACGCCATGCAGGCGGCGGTGCCGGCCGGCGAGGGCGCCATGGCGGCGATCATCGGACTGGAACAGCCCGACGTCGAAGCCGCTTGCACCGAGGCCGCAACGGGATCCGGCAAAGTCTGCCAGATCGCCAACGACAATGGCGGCGGCCAGCTGGTGATCTCCGGCGCCAGGGCGGCGGTGGAACTCGCCGCGAAACTGTGCACCGAAAAGGGCGCCAAGCGGGCGCTGATGCTGCAGGTCTCGGCCCCCTTCCATTCGGCGCTGATGGCGCCGGCGGCCGATGTCATGCGCGAGGCGCTGGCCGGGGTGACCAAGAATGCACCGGTCGTGCCCGTCGTCTCCAACGTCACTGTAGCCCCGAGCAGCGACCCCGACGAGATCGCGCGCCGCCTGGTCGAGCAGATCACCGGCCGCGTGCGCTGGCGCGAAACGGTGGAGTGGTTCGGCGCCAATGGCGTCGCCACGCTCTATGAGATCGGCGCCGGCAAGGTGCTGTCGGGCCTGGCGCGGCGGATCAACCGCGACATCGCCACATCAGCTGCCGGCACCCCGGCCGATGTCGAGGCGGCACTGGTCGCGCTTGCATAATCCACTGGCGATTCAACCCCTCCCGTGGGAAGGGTGTTCTCTTAAGATCAGGAGACGAAAATGTTCGAACTGACCGGCCGCAAGGCGCTCGTCACCGGCGCATCGGGCG
The DNA here is from genome assembly GCF_030323205.1 of Mesorhizobium sp. C395A. Lineage (NCBI taxonomy): Bacteria > Pseudomonadati > Pseudomonadota > Alphaproteobacteria > Hyphomicrobiales > Phyllobacteriaceae > Mesorhizobium > Mesorhizobium sp. C395A. The sequence goes on from NZ_CP100473.1 coordinate 652,009, forward strand.
GCATTGGCGAGGCGATTGCCCGGGTGCTGCATGCGCAAGGCGCCATTGTCGGCCTGCACGGCACCCGCATCGAGAAACTGGAGACCCTGGCCGGCGAACTCGGCGACCGGGTAAAGCTGTTCCCGGCCAATCTTGCCGACCGTGACGAGGTCAAGGCGCTTGGCCAGAAGGCCGAAGCCGAACTCGAAGGCGTCGACATACTGGTCAACAATGCCGGCATCACCAAGGACGGCCTGTTCGTGCGCATGGCGGACGCGGATTGGGACAGCGTGCTGGAGGTGAACCTCACCGCCGTGTTCCGGCTCACCCGCGAGCTGACCCATCCTATGATGCGCCGCCGCCATGGCCGCATCATCAACATCACCTCGGTGGTCGGCGTCACCGGCAATCCTGGCCAGACCAATTATTGCGCCTCCAAGGCCGGCATGATCGGCTTTTCCAAGTCGCTGGCGCAGGAGATCGCCACCCGCAACATCACCGTCAACTGCGTCGCCCCGGGCTTTATCGAATCGGCCATGACCGACAAGCTCAACGACAAGCAGAAAGACGCGATAATGGCCGCGATCCCGACGCGCCGCATGGGCACGAGTGTTGAAGTGGCGTCGGCCGTCGCCTATCTCGCCTCCAACGAGGCAGCCTACGTCACCGGCCAGACCATCCACGTCAACGGCGGCATGGCCATGATCTGACGGGATATTGCCGGGTGATAAGAAGACATGGCCGGCTTGTGAAAAGAGACCATTTCGCCTTGGACCTCAGCCATTTTTCGTGTAATGCGGCCCGCAACCCGGCGGTTCGGGCAAAAACCGGTCCGGCACCGTTGCGTTTCCGGCAGGACCATCTTTCAGCTTGATTAGCGGCATTCTGCCCGCTAACGAAGACAGACAAACAAAAGACGAGGATGCCCCAAATGAGTGACACCGCAGAGCGCGTCAAGAAGATCGTCATCGAACATCTTGGCGTCGATGCCGACAAGGTGACGGAGCAGGCGAGCTTCATCGATGATCTGGGCGCGGACAGCCTCGACACGGTCGAACTCGTCATGGCCTTCGAAGAAGAGTTCGGCGTCGAGATTCCGGACGATGCGGCCGAGACCATCCTGACCGTCGGCGATGCCGTGAAGTACATCGACAAGGCTTCGGCCTGACACTATCCGCAGTCATCACCGGGGAGGACCTGCGATGAGGCGTGTCGTCGTCACGGGCCTTGGCCTGGTTTCGCCGTTCGGCATGGGCTTCGAGCACAGCTGGAAGGAACTTCTGACCGGCCGCAGCGCCGCCAAGCGCGTCACCGAGTTCGAAGTGGAAGATCTTGCCTGCAAGATCGCCCACGTCATTCCTCGCGGTGACGGCACCAACGGCACGCTCAATCCCGAAGCCGTGCTCGAGCCCAAGGAACTGCGCAAGATCGGCGACTTCATCCTTTACGGGATTGCGGCCGCCGACGAAGCGCTGAAGGATTCCGGCTGGGAGCCCAGCACCGAAGCCGAGCGCTGCGCCACCGGCGTCATGATCGGCTCCGGCATTGGCGGCCTCGAGGGCATCGCCGAGAACGCTATCATCCTGAAAGAGCGCGGACCGCGCCGTATCAGTCCATTCTTCATTCCCGGCAACATTATCAACCTGGTATCTGGCCAGGTATCGATCCGGCATGGGCTGAAAGGCCCCAACCACGCCGTCGTCACCGCCTGCTCGACCGGCGCGCACGCCATTGGCGATGCCGCCCGGCTGATCATCTTCGGCGATGCCGACGTGATGCTGGCCGGCGGCGCGGAATCGCCGGTGACCAGACTATCGCTTGCCGGCTTCGCTGCTTGCCGGGCACTGTCCACCGACCGCAACGACACGCCTGAGAAGGCCTCGCGTCCCTATGACCGCGACCGTGACGGCTTCGTCATGGGCGAGGGCGCCGGGGTCGTCGTGCTGGAAGAACTCGAACACGCCAAGGCGCGCGGCGCCAAGATCTATGCCGAGGTCACCGGCTACGGCCTGACCGGCGATGCCTATCACATCACTGCACCGGCCGAAGACGGCGACGGCGCCTTCCGCTGCATGACGGCGGCGTTGAACCGGGCCAAGCTGACGCCCGCCGACGTCGACTACATCAACGCGCACGGCACCTCGACCATGGCCGACACGATCGAACTCGGCGCCGTCGAGCGGCTGGTCGGCAACGCCGCCTCGAAAATCTCGATGTCGTCGACCAAGTCGTCGATCGGCCATCTCCTGGGTGCCGCGGGTGCCGCCGAGGCGATCTTTTCGATCCTCGCTATCAGAGACAACATCGCGCCAGCCACCATCAATCTTGACAACCCGGAACGCGAAACCGCGATCGATCTTGTTCCGAACACGCCACGGCATCGCCAGGTCGACGTGGCGCTGTCCAACTCATTCGGCTTCGGCGGCACCAACGCTTCGCTGGTATTCCAGCGTTATACAGGCTGATGCGGTATCGACCGGCGCGCCAGCGGTCTGTCGTCAATTTTGCCATATTCAAGCCTACTCTGCCGCTGGGGATTCGTCGCATCGGCCTGAAACCGAAGGCGCTTTTTTTTAAAGCACGATGCGTAGGCTTGAAATGTTAGGGCACGCTGTGCGTCCAATCGGGCGCATGGTCGCTCTAAGAGATCAGATGGTAGGGCGCTAATGAACACCAATCCGGGCGGCAGCGGACAATTCGGACAAAACCAGCAGACCGGCCCGATCGTGCCGAAGACCGCGGCCGAAGCTTTGCGCCCGGAAGCCGGCACACCACCACCAAAGCGCTCGCGCGCCTCGCGCAGCCAAGTCGTCGTGTTCATGAACTTCGTCATCTCCGCGGTGATGTTGATGATCCTCGCCGCCGGCGTTTCGCTCTATTTCGGCAAGCAGGCATTCAACGAACCGGGCCCGTCGGTGGCCGGCGACACCTTCCTGGTCAAGCCGAGCACCGGCGTCCAGGATATTGCCGACCAGCTCGAACGGCGTGGGCTGATCAGCGATGCCCGCATCTTCCGCATCGCCGTGCGGGTCTATGGCAATGATTCAGCGCTGAAGGCAGGCGAATACGAGATAAAGCCGCGCGCCTCCATGCGCGACATCATGGAGCTTCTGAAGAGCGGCAAGTCGGTGATGTATTCGCTGACCATTCCCGAGGGCCTGACGGTCGAGCAGGCGCTGCAGCGCATCGCCGAGCAGGATGCGCTGACCGGCGACATGCCGGCCGCCAAGCCGGCTGAGGGCAGCCTCGCCACCGACACGCTGCGCTTTACCCGCGGCGCCACGCGCCAACAGATGGTCGACAAGCTGCTCGCCGACCAGAAGAAGCTGGTCGACGAGGTCTGGCAGCGGCGCGCGCCCGACCTGCCTCTGGCCAATGTCGACGACTTCGTCACCTTGGCCTCGATCGTCGAAAAGGAAACCGGCCGGGGCGACGAGCGCTCGCGCGTTGCCGCCGTCTTCCTCAACCGTCTGGCCAAGGGCATGCGGCTGCAATCCGATCCGACCATCATTTACGGCCTGTTCGGCGGCAAGGGCAAACCCGCCGACCGGCCGATTTATCAATCTGACATCCAGAAACAGACGCCTTACAACACCTATCTGATCAATGGCCTGCCGCCGACGCCGATCGCCAATCCCGGCCGCGCCGCGCTCGAAGCCGTCGCCAACCCGTCGAAGACCGATGATCTCTATTTCGTCGCCGACGGCACCGGCGGCCACGTCTTTGCCACCACGCTTGCCGAGCACAATGAGAACGTTGCCCGCTACCGGGCACTGCAGAAGAAGCAGGCTGAAGACGCCGCCAAGGGCGCCAAGACTCCGGGCCAGACCGATGCGCCGGCGGATGGCGACGACAACGGTGACGCAAGTGGCGATGCCGCCGGTGACAGCGGTGATGCCGGCGATACGGGTGCCGCCCAGTAGCAGGCCGGCGCTTTCAGACGGATCGACCTTAAGCGACGCGGACAGAGGCGGACGCGCTGCTGCTTTGAACGAGTAGCGGGGTTCGAAGCGTTTTCGGTCTTGCTCGGGTGCCTCTGAATCTCGATTTCAGCCCCGCGAGATCGAAACGACAGCGGAAATCAACATCTTGCCGGTATTGCGATTCTGACATTCGCGCTGCCCGTGATATCGAACGCATGCGCAATTGTTAGAATCGGACCATCAGGGAGACACGAGCCGCATCATGAATTTGCAGAGCATGACCGGATTTGCACGCACTGTTGCCGAACATGACGGCGCCTCGATCGCCTGGGAGGTCAAGTCGGTCAACGGCAAGAGCGTCGAGGTCAGGTTGCGGCTGCCGCAAGGTTTCGAGCGGCTCGAACCGACTGTGCGGCAGACGCTGCAGAAGCGCTTTTCGCGTGGCAATTTCCAGGCGACGCTGACCGTCGGCCGCGCCGCCGGCCAGCAGGCGCAGCCGGTGGTCAACGAAGCCTTCCTCAGGGATCTGGCGGGCTTGGCCAAGCGGCTGCAGGACCAGTTCGGTGTTGGTCCGGCAACTGCCGACGGTCTGCTTTCCCTGCGCGGCGTGCTCGATATCCCTGAAACCAGCGAAACCGAGGAGGTGCGGGCAGCACTCGACGCGTCAATCCTGTCGGCGCTGGAAACGGCGCTTACAGGCCTCGAGCAGGCACGCCAGAGCGAGGGCGAAGCGCTGCGTTTGCTGCTTTCCGGCCATATCGACGCCATCGAGGCGTTGACGCTTCAAGCCGAGGCCGACCCGTCGCGCGAGCCGGCGGCAATCCGCGAGCGGATCGCCGAACAGGTGCGGCTGCTGATGGATGCGTCGGCAAATCTCGATGCCGGCCGGCTGCACATGGAAGCGGCGTTCCTGGCCACCAAGGCCGATATCCGTGAAGAGATCGACCGGCTGAAGACGCATGTGACGTCGGGCAGAGCGCTGCTGGCAAATGGCGGCGCCATCGGCCGCAAGCTCGATTTTCTGGCGCAGGAATTCAACCGCGAATCGAATACGCTGTGTTCCAAGTCGAACGCCGCCACTGTCACCGCCATCGGGCTGGAACTGAAGGCGGTGGTCGACCAGTTTCGCGAACAGGTCCAGAATCTGGAGTAAACCCGAATGGGTGGCAAGGAGCCGATGGTTGCCAGGGATCTCGGATCCCGCATTCGCCGCCGCGGGCTGATGCTGGTCCTGTCGTCGCCGTCGGGCGCCGGCAAGTCGACGATCGCGCGCAACCTGCTGGAAAGCGACGGCAGCCTGGAATTATCGGTCTCGGTGACTACTAGGCCGCGCCGCGGCTCGGAGATCGAGGGCGTCCACTATCACTTCCGCACCACGCGCGAGTTCGAGCGGCTGCGCGATTCCGACGCATTGCTCGAATGGGCCGAGGTGCACGGCAATTGCTACGCGACGCCGCGCGAGCCGGCCGAACTGGCGCTGGCGCAGGGCCGTGACATGCTCTTCGACATCGACTGGCAAGGCGCCCAGCAGCTCAAGGAGAAGATGCGCGCCGACATCGTCTCGATCTTCATCCTGCCGCCGTCGATGAAGGAATTGAAGTCGCGCCTCAAGCGCCGCGCCGAGGACCAGGAGCACGTGATCGAGACCAGGCTGAAGAACGCCCGCAACGAGATCGAGCACTGGAAGGAATATGACTTTGTCATCGTCAACGACGATCTCGACCGCGCCTTCGCCGAAGTGCGTGGCATCGTGACGGCGGAAAGGCTGCGGCGCGACCGCCGGCCCGGGCTGTTCGATTTCGTCTCGGGGTTGCTGGACGAGAAGACGGAATAGGCAGCTGTCGTTCCCCGATGGCCGGCTGTCCCCATGAAGGCGTCTTTGGCAAACGATCTGGCAATATGGACGCTGTGGGCATCTGTTACTGGCTCGCGATATCTTTTATGAGTTCTGCCAATGGGGTTTCCTCGCCGGCAAAGCTCTCAATCATCGCATTCAGGACGTTTTCGCGACCGAGCATATCGGCATTGAATGGGAATCCCGCATTCTCCATCAGCATTGCCAGAAAGGTAAGCTGCGTGCGGCCGTTGCCTTCGCGAAACGGGTGGACGGCATTGATTTCGGCCAAAACATGCGCGGCCCGAACGGCGAAGGCGTCGAGGTCGAGTTCGCAGAGATAATCACCGTCGGCGAGTTCGCCGAAAATTCTATGCATTTCCTGGTTGATATACTCAGGATAGCAGAACCAGTTGCCCCCCTTGCCGATGGGGATGGCGCGAACCTCTCCCGCCCATTCATAAACGTCCTGGAACAGGTGATGATCGACGCCTTGTAGTGCTCGAAATCCAGACGGCCTGCGGGGATATGTTCGTCGGCCCTGGTCAGGAAAAGTGCCAACTCGAATGCATCGAGTTGGGCCTGGTCTTTGATATTCAGCCTGTTGCGGAGAACGGTCGTGCCTGGGTAGCACAGCGATCATGTTCAGCGGCATAGACCACCTGCCGATCCTACTTCTTGCGGGTTACTTGGTCCTTGATAAGCGCCCTGCGCTCATCCCCGCTCAGGCCGCGCTCACGGCTTTCCTTCAGAATGAAGCCCATACGTTGCGATAGCTTCAAGCCTTCAACCGCGCTGATTTTTCGCCCCTGCCGCTGGTCAGGACAAACTGGCCATTTTGGGTCGGCCGAAGGCTTGAGGTACTCTTTTTCATATGACGACAATATCACGCTCGGCGACTCACCGGCAACTGCATGCCGCTATATGCTGCTTGTCGTCGCTGTCACACAGCATGCGATTTGGGTCCACGGCCGCGCCAGCGCCGCCGGTCAAAGCGCGTTTGTCAGCCGCACGAATTCCTCGACGCTGAGCGTCTCCGCACGCCGGGTCGGATCGATGCCGGCGCGCGTCAGCAGTGCCTCGCCACCCAGGCTCTTCACGCTCTGCCGCAGCATCTTCCGGCGCTGGCCGAAAGCGGCTTCGGTGACGCGGCCGAGTTTTTTCACGTCGGTTGACAAAGGGTTGGCGCGCGGCACCAGATGCACCACCGAGGACGTTACCTTGGGGGGCGGCGTGAACGCTTGCGGCGGCACGTCGAAGGCGATCCTCGCCTCGGTCCGCCAGCCGGCCAGCACGCCGAGCCGACCATAAGCATCGCTGCCGGCGCTGGCGACAATGCGCTCGGCCACCTCGCGCTGGAACATCAGCGTCATCGATTGATAGAAGGGCGGCCAGTCCGCCACGGTCAGCCAACGGATCAACAGCTCGGTGCCGATATTGTAGGGCAGGTTGGCGGCAATCCTCACCGGGCCGCCTTGTGACGCGGCATTGGCAAGAGCGGCAAAATCCGTCTTCAGCGCATCGCCGCTGATCACCTCGAGCCGGCCCGGATAGTGGTTGGAGACCTCGGCCAAGGCCGCCAGGCAGCGTTCGTCGCGCTCGATGGCGACGACGCGACGGGCACCGGCAGAGAGCAGCGCCCTGGTCAGCCCGCCGGGGCCGGGGCCGACCTCGATCACCGTGCTGTCGCTGAGGTCGCCGGCGACCCGCGCGATCTTGCCGGTCAAATTGAGGTCGAGCAGGAAATTCTGGCCAAGCGCCTTCTTTGCCTGCAGTCCATGGCGCTCGATCACCTCGCGCAGCGGCGGCAGCCCGTCAATGCTCATGAATTTTGGGCTCATGAATTTTGGGCTCATGATTTGGGCTCATGATTTTTGGCTCATGCAACTGCGGGCTTTGCGCCGGTATCGGCCAGCCGGCGGGCCAGCTTCAGCGCCGCGATCAGGCTGTCGGGACGTGCGATGCCCTTGCCGGCGATGTCGAAGGCTGTGCCGTGATCGGGCGAGGTGCGGATGAACGGCAGGCCAAGCGTGACGTTGACGGCCTCGTCGAAGGCCAGCGCCTTGGCCGGGATCAACGCCTGGTCATGATACATGCAGACCGCCACGTCGTAGCCGGCGCGGGCGCGCGCATGAAACATCGTATCGGCCGGCAGCGGCCCGAAGGCATCGATGCCTTGCGCCCGCAACATGTCGACCGCAGGACGAATGATGCGCTCGTCCTCTGTCCCCATGGCGCCGCTTTCGCCGGCATGCGGATTGAGGCCGGCAAGCGCGAGCCTCGGCCTGGCGATGCCGAAACGGCGTGCAAGATCGCCGGCGGTGATGCGCGCGATGGCAACGATCAGCTCCGTCGTCAGCGTCTTCGGCACCTCGGCCAGCGCGATGTGGATGGTGACCGGAACGGTGCGCAATTCGGGGCCGGCGAGCAGCATCACCGGCGTCACCGTGCCGCCGGTGTGGACCGAGGCCAGATACGCCAGATATTCGGTGTGACCGGGAAAGCCGAAGCCGGCATCGTAAAGCGGCTTCTTGGCGATCGGGCAGGTGACGACCGCGGCCGCGTGACCGGCAAGGCAGTCGGCGACGGCGCGATCGATGGCCTCGATGATACCGGCGGCATTGGCCGGGTCGGGCCGGCCGGGATCGTCGGTGAAGTGGGCCGCCAGCGGCACCACGGGCAAGGCGTGTTGAAAGACACCAGCTGCTTGGGCCGGCACCGTCTCGGCGATTGCCACCGCCGCGCCGAGCCGGCGCGCCCGCGCGGCAATCAGCGCCGGATCGGCGAGAAGATAGAAGGGCGCGGCACCGGAACCGCGGGCGCTCTGCCACGCGGCAATGGCGATTTCCGGACCGACGCCGGATGGATCGCCGACGCTCAGCGCCAGCGGAAGCTCTGTCTCATGCACGGCTGGGCCGGTTCAGCGCGTAACGATCTTGGCTTTCGCCTTCAGCTCTTCGACATACTTGGCCGAGAGCTCGTCGGCGTTCTTGTCGCCGCTGCCTTCGCTCTGGAACACCATCTGGGCCGCCTTGTCGTCGGAAACCTCGCGCGATGAGCAGATGCCGATGAATTCGATGCCGCGATCGGTCTCGCGCACGGCCGTGGCGGCGCCCAGCTTGGTGGCCTTGATCTGCTCGGCCCAGTCCGGCGGCAGTTGCGGCGCCAGCAATCGGGGGAGGTCGCGAACGGTGACGTCGATCAGGCCCTTGGCGAATTCACGCGTGGTGTTGCAGCCATTGAAGCGGGCGCGCATGGCTTCGGCCTCGCGCTTGCGTTTGGCGAGTGTGGCACTGCGCTCGGCCTTCGGCACCACGAAGATTACCTGCTGCAGCATGTACTCGGTGGCGCTTGGCTTGGCGCCGCCTTTTTCGAGCATGCGCTTGACCAGATCCTGTTCGCTCACCTCCCCGCCGCCGCCGCTGTAGCGTGCGCTCAGCGCCTGGTTCCACGCCATCTGGGAGCGGATGAATTCCTTGAAATGCTCCTTGGTCACGCCGGACTGCGCCATGACACCGTCGAGCTGCTTGAGCTGCATCTTGTTGCTCGAGGCAAAGCGCTGATAGGCAGCCTCTACCTGGGCGTCGGAGATGCGGATGCCGAGACGCCTGGCCTCCGCCATACGCAGCGTCTGGTCGATCATTTCCTGACCCGCGTCACCCTTCTTGCGCTGCAGTTTCAGGAAGGCAGCCCGGTGCGCGATGTCGCCGGTGGTGATCGGCATGTTGTTGACGACATACTTTATTTCACTGGCGAAGGCCGGCGGTACTATCATGGTGACGGAGACCGTGGTCGCCGCCAACAGGAGCGCGAATCCTGCCGAAAACAGGTATTTCCTCATCGAAAGCATCCCAATTCTAGCCCGGTTTTGGCCGATTCCAGCCCGATATTGGCGAAATCCGTGCCCGCTTTATGCGGCAAAACGATGTCGTCAGCCGGCTCTACTGGATGGAGTCGATCGAGCTTTGGGACGAGCCGAAATCGCCGAGCGTGCGGAACGACAGGTTGAAGCCGACATTCTGCGACACTTCCTTGGTGTTGATGTCGCGTGATTCCGAGTACGTCATCAGGTAGGTGAAGCAGGAATCATTGTAGGCAAAGCCGACGCCGTCCTTGACCAGCACGCTTTGTTGCAGGTCGTAGGTGCCGGTGCCGAAGACGCGCCAGTTTTCGGCCAGGTGTGTCGAGGCGCCGAGCGTGACTTCGTGGCGGTCGGTGGTGAAACCATAGAGGGGCTGCGCCTGGATGAAGGCGTATTTGGCGCTCAGCGAAACCGGCAGCCCGGAATAGGCGGCCTTCACCTCGGCACGGCGAACTTCGAAGGTCTGCTCGTCGAAGCGGCCGCTGAGCGAACCGGAGAAGCCGCTCGGGCTGCTGAAGCCGACAAGGCCGACATAGTCGGAGGTCGAAGTCTCCAAGCCGGAATCGGCGCCCGCATTGACCAGATCCGGTGAATCGAACGAGTTGCGCCCGCCCAACTGGTAGGATTGGCCGAAGATCGCGTTGGTGCCCCAGCCATTGTCGTAGGCGCCGGAATAGCGGAACCCGACATTGGCGCGGCTGCCGCCTTCGACGCGGTCGTAGCCGGAGAACTTGTCGCGCTCGAACAGCGTCGTGGCGTCGAAGACGAAGCTCTGTGCATCCTCGTTGGGAACGGCGAGCCCGCCGACATACTGCTCATTCGGGCGCATGAAGACCTGCGCCATCGGCTCGACGATATGGCTGGAGCCAGTCATCGAGAACAGCACCGGCCAGCGCATTTCAAGTCCGGCGGTCGCCATGTACCGGGCGAAGGAAGACCGCATGTCGTCGGCGGCACCGACATTCGTCGCCATCTGGTTTACCGCAGTCAGCGAAGCCGAAGAAGCGTTGAGATAGTCGACGTCGCCCTGCAGAGCCAGAAGCGGCGTCAACTGCAATCCGCCGTCCGTGGTGAAGGTACGCTTCCATTCGGCCTCGGCGGTGAGGCGACCGGATTCGCCCTCGATGCCGCGCACGCGCTGGACGCCTGAGCCCGGCACATAGGGGGTAAAATAGGCCTGATCGAGATCGTCGCGGCGGATGATGCGCGCATTGACGTTGAACGACAGCTGGCCGCCGGCCACCGACATGTCGGGGATGTAGGCATAGTCGAGCGACGGCAACACCCAGGGCTGCTTGTCGCTGCGCGATGCGACGTTGCCGTCCGGTGTGTTCTCCTGAACCTGGAAGCGCATGGCGCGCACATCGAAATAGTTGCGGTCGTTTAGGCCGGTCAGGTAGACCGACGATTGATGCACGGCGTCGTTGTAGCCTTCGATCGTGTAGGTACGCGAAAAATTCTTGTCGGTCTGAAGCAGGATATCCCAGCCGAAGTCCCAGCGCGGATTGATGGCGAACTGGCCTTTGGTGCCCATCATGCCGCGGAATTTGTTCGGATCGCCTGCTGGCCCCGAATTGACATTGTAGCCGTCGGGGAAAGCCGCGAAATCACGGAAAGCGCCAGGGTCCTGCTGGTTGATTCCGGCAAGCTTCAGCGTGTACTGGCCATTGTTGAAGCGCTGGCGCCACTCGGCCTCGCCGAGGAAACCCTGCTTGGTGTAGCCGCTGCCGGTAACGGTGAGGTCGTAGGTCGGCGACAAAGCGAAGTAGTAGGGGACTTTGACGCCGACGCCGAGACGGTTGTTGTAGCCGATGCTGGGGATCAGGAAGCCGCTTTTGCGCTTGACCGTCGGGTCGGCGATCTCGAACGCCGGCAGATAAGCCAGCGGGAAACCGAAGAATTCGAAATTCGCATTCTCGAAGCGAACCGTCTTCTTTTCGCCGTTCCAGATGATCTTCCTGGCTTTGATCCGCCAGGTCGGCGCCTTGTCCGGCTTGTCTTCGCAAGGCTCGCAGGCCGTATAGACGCCGTTGTGGAACGTCGTCAGCACGCCGCCCATGCGCTCGGCGCTTTCGGCGGCGAAATAGGCCTTTTCGGGCGTTTCGACGCGCAGCGCATTAACGAAACCGTCAGCGAAATCGTCGGTAATGTCGATATGCTGCGAGTTGATCTTGGTGCCGTCGCTGTTGACGATCTCGACATTGCCGCTGGCAACCAGCCGCTTGGTGTTTCGATCATAGACGACGCGCTGGGCGACGAGCTTGTTGCCGCCATAGTCGATCTGGACGCCGCCGATGGCGGTGACCGTCTGGTTGTCGTTGTTATAGACGAGCGTGTCGGCCGCCAGCAGCATCTGGGAGCCGGAGGGAACCTTCGTTGCCACGTCGGTAACGTCCTGCGCCAGCGCAGGGGCCGTCAGCACGCCGCAGGCGAGCAGGCATGCCAAGGCGCTCGCCGAATAGAGGCGCGCCAAACCGGCCTGCCTATGGCTGCGCAAAGCCGCCTCCCTCACTAGCCGTCTTCCTTGTATAGCAGGAATGTCACCCCAAAGAACATAGCCACGACAACCGGAACCCATGCAGCCACGGCTGTGGGCACGAATCCCGCAACGCCGAATGCCTTGACCAATACCGAAACGACATAAAGCAGAAAGCCGGCGAGGACGCCACCCAGAATCATCGTTGCCGACTGCCCCATCCTCGCAAATCGCATTGAAACTGTTGCCGCAATCAGCGTCATGGCCACAAGCAGGAACGGTAACGCCACCAGCGAATCGAACTGCATGGCGAAGGCATTTGCCTTGAGGCCGAAGGAGCGGGCAACCTCAATCTTGCCGGGAAGGTCGTAAAACGGGATGGTTTCGGGGCGCGCCAGCCGTTCCTGCACGAATTCCGGCTTGAGGTTGGTCGGCAACTGGTCGGTCGTTTCGGAACGGATGTTGCCGTCATTGAACACCTTGACGTCCTGCAATTCCCAGTAGCCGTCGCGCAGAAAGGCCCGGGCCGCGTCCTTGCGCTCGACGATATTGCCCTGCGGATCGAGGACGAAGAACACGGTGTCGGCCATTTCCAGGCCCTGGTTCAGGATGGCGCGGGCGCCGATGATGGTATCGCCGGAGTTGGTTTTCTGGCGGATCCACGGCGTGGCATCGGCCGCCACCGCGTTCGAATTGCCGGATCGCAGCTGGTTTTCCATCTGCTCCGACCATGAGAAGCCATGCGCGGCGATCGGATTGAGCACGCCGACCGACAATATGCCGAATAACAGCGCACCGATGCAGCAGGGCAACAGAAACTGCCAGGCCGACACTCCGGCCGAGCGCGCAATCACCAGCTCGTATTTTCGGTTGAGCGAGACCAGCGTCGCCATCGCCGAGAACAGGCCGACGAACGGCACCGTCTGCAGCATGATCATCGGCATCCTCAGCGCCGAGATGGCGACCGCCGTGCCGTAGGTGAAGCCCGGCAGGCCGGTGATGCGGCCGGACAGCTCGGTGAAGTCGATCAGGAACACCAGCGCCAGAAGGCCGATGAAGAACCAGATCGTGATCGACACGTAGCGAAAGAAGAAGTAGCGGCCCAGGGTCCAGCCCATCGTCAGGCTCCCTGGCCGGATGTGTAGCGCCGATTGAGGCGCAGCTTGAGCGCCGTCCAGCCATCGCTGACGCGGCCGGCGAAATTCGTCATCCAGTCGGCCCAGCTGCCGGGCAGTTCCATGCTTCGCGAGGTGACGATGAACCAGATGGCGACCGCCGAGGCGATGACCGGCACGCCATAGACCATATAGGCGTATTGCGGGATCTTGTCGGCCTTGCCGGCGGCAAAGAAGCCCAGCCAGCGCACGAACAGCGCAATGGCGATGGCTGTGATCAGCGGGTGGATGCGCGCCTCGCGGTGTGAGCGCGCATCGCCTGCCACGGCCAGCGCGATCAGCGCGAACACCAGCGAATAGGACCATTCGGAAAAGCGCTGGTCGAGCTCGGCCTTGTAGGCGCCGGGCCTGCGCTGGAAGATCTTGTCGTTCGGATCCGGGTTGAGCAGGTATTGCGTCGTTCGGTCCTTGGGCAGGAGCATGATATCGTTCGCCGCCGACATGAAGGCGGAAAGGTCGAAGGCGTAGGACGTGAAGCGAATGACCGACAGGTCGCCGGTCAGCGTCTTGCGATGAATGACGCCGTCATTCATCATCAGCACCTTCTCGTCACCCTTTTCGACGACGCTGCCGCTCTTGGCATAATAGATCAGATTGGCGCCTTCCTCGCGCGAATCGGCCACGAAGATGCCGCCGAGCCGGTTGTCCGGCAGCCGCTCGCCTATCTGCAGGAACAGCCCGTCGTCGATCTTGCGGAACGTGCCTTCCTGGATGATCAGCGACAAGAGATCGGCGCGCGAGGATGCTATCAGCTGGCGGTTCTTCTGCCTGGCATAGGGTTCGACGCCATTGTCGACCGCGAAGGAAAAGACGCTGGCCGCCAGCGCGATCAGCAGGACCGGCCGCACAATCGTCCAGCGCGAGGCGCCGGCGGCGTTGATGACGGCCAATTCCGAATCGGAGTTCATGACGCTGAGCGTCTGGGCCACCGCCACCACCAGGGCGAATGGCACCACGATCGGGATGATGGTGGGGATGATGAGGCCCGCGACCTCGAAAAAAGTGAGCGCCGATTGGCCACTGTCGGTGACCAGGTCGATGCGGGCAAGCACCTGCGTCGTCCAGACAATGGCCAGCGTCCAGATCAGCGCAGCGAGAAACACCGCCAGTGCGCGACGCATGATGTAGCGTTCAACGACCTTCATGTAAGGCTTTTCTCGATTTGCCGAACGGCATCATGCCCGCCGACAAGGTAGTCGTCCGGCTGCGGCTGTACAACTGGGTGCGTTTGGCCATTTCTTTCAGGCGGTTCGATCCGATTCTCCGTCCCACATCGCCCGTTCCGCAGGCCGGAGTGTCGGCGGCAATGAATAAGAAAGGGAGAACATCAATGGTTAACAACAGTTTGCGGCAGGAAAGCGGAGCCGTGCCGCGACGAATCGTTATCGATTCCGCTGCGCATATGATCCCTGATTCCGGCAAAGTCTTGCCAAATCAAGGAAAACGACCAAATGTCGCGCATCTTCCCTGAGAATGCATTTTTCCTGAAAATCTGAGCCGTTTCCCGAAAGCAGGACCTGATGACTTTGAGACCATTGATCGCCTTCGCCAAATTTGCCGCACCCAAAAAGGGCAGCATCATCGTGCTGGCGGCCGACGATGGTGGTCTTGGCGAACCGGCAAAGGCCTGCGACCCCTCAGGAACGCTGGCGCGGGCGTTTCCGGTGGCGGAGTTTTCCGGAAAATTCGCCGGTGTCGTCGAAGTGCTGGCGCCGCAGGGAACATCGCTCGACCGACTGGTGGCGGTCGGCGCCGGCAAGGTCGCCGGCCTCGATGACTTTGCCTGGCTGAAGCTTGGCGGCACCATCGCCGCGTCCCTGCGCAAGGCAGCGGAGGTGGCCGTCATCCTCGATGTGCCGGGCGCAAAGATTGGCGGCAGGCAAGCGGCGAACCTTGCCGCCGGCATCATTCTTCGCAGCTACTCCTTCGACAAATACAAGACCAGGAAAGACAAGGACGATGCCGAGCCGAAGAAACCGGTCAAGGTGACCATCCACACCGCCGATCCTGCCGCGGCGAAAAAGGCCTTCGCCGACGAGGTTGCGGTCATCGACGGCGTGCTTCTGGCGCGCGACCTTGTCAACGAACCGGCCAATACGCTCGGCCCGATCGAATTCGCCGCCCGCGCCAAGGAACTGGAAGCGCTCGGCGTCGAGGTCGAAATCCTCACCGAGAAGGAAATGAAGAAGCTCGGCATGGGCTCGCTCCTCGGTGTCGCGCAAGGCTCGCCACGCGGCGCCCGGATGGCTGTCATGCAATGGAAGGGCGGCAAGGCCAAGGACGCACCGGTCGCCTTCGTCGGCAAGGGCGTCACCTTCGACACCGGCGGCAATTCGATGAAACCGGCTTCCGGCATGGAGGACATGAAGGGCGACATGGGCGGCGCCGCGGCCGTCATCGGGCTCATTCAGGCGCTAGCCGCGCGCAAGGCCAAGGCCAATGTCGTCGGCATCGTCGGGCTGGTGGAAAATGCCGTCGACGGCCATGCCCAGCGCCCCGGCGACATCGTCACCTCGATGTCGGGTCAGACCATCGAGGTGCTCAACACCGATGCCGAAGGACGCCTCGTTCTGGCCGACGCGCTGTGGTATTGCAACGACCGCTTCCAGCCGAAATTCATGGTCAATCTGGCGACGCTGACCGGCGCCATCATGGTCGCGCTCGGCCAGCATTATGCCGGCCTGTTCTCCAACAATGACGAACTTTCGGACAGGTTGACGGCGGCCGGCCAGGCGACTCAGGAGCGGCTGTGGCGCATGCCGCTTGGGCCCGAATACGACAAGCTGATCGATTCCAAGAACGCCGACATGAAGAACATCGGCGGCCGCTATGGCGGCGCCATCATCGCCGCGCAGTTCCTGCAGCGCTTCGTCAAGGAAACGCCGTGGGCGCATCTCGACATCGCCGGCACCGCGATGGGCTCTCCGCCGAGCGAGATCAACCAGTCCTGGGGCTCGGGTTTCGGCGTCAGGCTGCTCGACCGGCTGGTGCGCGACAATTACGAGGGATAAGGCAGGGAATGGCCGATGTCCTGTTCTACCACCTGACCGAATCGACGCTGGAGGATGCGCTTCCCGGCCTGCTCGAGCGCAGCGTCGATCGCGGCTGGCGCGCCGTGGTGCAGACCGGGACCGAGGAGCGGCGCGATGCGCTCGACCTGCATCTGTGGACATTCAGGGACGATTCGTTCCTCGCGCACGCGACCGACCGTGAAGCCCATCCGGCCGAACAGCCAATCCTGCTCACCACGAGCGACGCCAACCCCAACCAGGCGCAGATACGCTTCCTCGTCGATGGCGCCGCACCCGCCGATCTCGCCGGCTACGAACGTGCCGTGTTCCTGTTCGACGGCCATGACGCGGCCCAAGTCGAAAGCGCGCGGACACATTGGAAGGTGTTGAAAGAAGCGGGCCACGCGGTCACCTACTGGCAGCAGACGCCCGACCGCCGCTGGGAGCGCAAGGCGTAAGCGCTTTTGCCGGCGCGTCTTGAAAACGACGCTGTTGTCGCCGAACGATCCGATCTAAGGATTGCGAAAAGCGCAACTCAAGCGGCGGGCTGAGAATGCGGATCAGGATCATCGGAACGGGGCGGGCCGTGCCGGCTCGATGCGTGACGTCGCGCGCCCTCGATGCGCGGCTGGGGTTTGGCGATGGACATTTCGAGGCCGCGACCGGCATCATCGAACGCTATGTCTGCGAGGCCGAATCGCAGGTCGACCTTGCTTGTGCCGCAGCCCGTCTGGCGCTTGCCGATGCCGAACTTGAGGCAGGCAGTGTCGATCTGGTCATCGGCGGTTGCGGCGTGCCTTACCAGCCGTTGCCGTCGACGGCGCCGCTGGTCATGCAGCGCCTCGGCCTTGCCGATGGGTCGGCGGCCGCCTTCGACGTCAACAGCACCTGCCTCGGCTTCCTCACAGCCTTCGAGACCGCGTCGCGCCTGATCGAGGCCGGGCAATGCCGGACGGCGCTGGTGTTCTCGTCTGAAATCGCCTCGCGCGCCCTGCCGTGGCAGGACCAGCCGGAAATTGCGGCCCTCTTCGGCGATGGCGCGGCGGCCGCCGTGCTGCAACAGGCCCCAAGCGAGGGTCGGGTCGCGGCCAACCTGATGCGCACCTACCCTTCCGCCTATGAGGCCTGCAGCATCGGCTCCGGTGGCACCCGGTTCGACTTTCATCGTGAGCCTGAGGAATTCGCCCGCCACAGCCTGTTCCACATGGAGGGTAAGGAACTGTTTCGCGTCACGTCACGCCATTTCAACGGCTTTGTAGCGGAGTTGCTCGATCGCGCCGGCTGGCGGCACGACGATGTCGACCTCGTCGTGCCGCATCAGGCGAGCCCTTTGGCGCTCGCCCACATGGCGCGCCAGACCGGCTTCGCCAGGGAAAAGCTGGTCGACATCGCGGCGCGCTACGGCAATCAGATCGCCGCTTCCATCCCCTTTGCGCTCGACGTCGCGCGCCGCGAACAACGCATTGTGCCCGGCGCCAAAGTGCTGTTCCTCGGCACCTCGGCCGGCGTGTCGTTCGGCGGCATGGCGCTGGAAGCATGACCGTGGGACGCGTCCTCGTCACCGGCGCCAGCGGCTTCCTCGGCGCGCATGTCATGGCGCGGCTGGCTGCACTGGGCACACCGGCGCTGGGTCTTGGCAGGGACGCCAAACGCTGCGCGGCGCTCGAAGCCGCTGGTCATCGGGTCGTTCGGCTCGATTTGTCTCAACCATTCGATGCAGCTGCCGCGCGCGCTCTCGACGGCGTCGATGCGATCATCCACTGCGCGGCACTTTCCGCGCCCTTCGGCAGGTTGGCGGATTTCCAGACGGCAAATGTCACAGCTACCCGCAACCTCAGCGATTTCGCGCGCGGGCAAGGCGTGCGCCGCTTCGTCCATATCTCCAGCCCGACGGTCTGTTTCGCCTATCGCGACCAGCTCGGAGTTTCCGAGAATGCGGCCTTGCCCCCTCCGGTCAACCACTATGCCCGCACCAAGCGGCAGGCCGAGGAGATCGTGCTGGCGGCGCCTGAGATCAGCCCGGTGGTGCTGCGGCCGCGCGGCCTCTACGGTCCCGGCGACCGCACGCTGCTGCCGCGTCTGCTGCAGGTGGCACGGCAGCGCCGGCTGCCGCTGTTTCGCGACGGCAAGGCGCGCATCGATCTCACTTATATAGAGGATGTCGTCGATGCGGTGCTTGCCGCGCTGTCCGCCGGCAGCGCTGCCGAGGGACAGGTATTCAACATCTCCGGCGGCGAAGTGGTGCCGGTCCGCCGCATTGCCGAGGCGGCCTGCGCCCGCGCCGGCGTGCAGCCGCGCTGGCGCAGAATGCCGCTCTGGCCCGCCATGCTGGCGGCCGGGATAGCGGAGACGGTAGCGAATATATTGCCCGGCTGCCCGGAACCGCCGGTGACGCGCTACGGTCTTGGCCTGTTCGCCTATGCGCAGAGCCTCGATCTTTCCAAGGCAGGCCGCATCCTCGGCTGGGCGCCGAAAGTGTCGTTCGAGGAAGGGCTCGATCGCACATTCGGCAAGGCGATGGAAAGCAGGAGGGCAGCGTGAAGATCGTCTTCGCCAACAGCGCCTCTGTCAGCGCAGCCGAGCGCCTGATCCTGCGCGGCGGCAGCTGGGCGAAGGTCAGGCTACGTGTCCGCTACGGCCTGATCATGCATCCGCGAGCCGGCCCCGTCCTGATCGATACCGGCTACACGCCGCATGTGACACAAGGCAGTGGGCGCAGCACGGCGCTGCGTCTTTACAGTGCGATCCTCCGGCCCCAGCTCAACGAAGCCGAGCAGCCGCTCGCGGTACTGGCGCGCTTCGGCCTGTCTTTGCAGGATGTGCGCACCGTCATTGTCACGCATTTCCATGCCGACCACATGTCGGGCCTGTCGCTGTTTCCCAACGCTCGGCTTATCGCCAATGACACCGCCTGGGCGCGGGCGAAGGCCAAGACTTCCCGGCAGAATCTGCGCCATGGCGTCTTCAAGGAACTGTTCCCGGCCGATTTCGAGAGCCGGCTCGACGGGCTGTCGTCGAAGCGGCGGATCGAACCTCGCGGCGGCGTGCCAGGCGGCGCCGATCTGTTCGGCGACGGCAGCGTCATCGCAGTCGGTCTGCCCGGCCATGCCGATGGCCAGTTCGGCCTTTCGTTCCCAAATCTCGAGCGGCCGCTGCTCTACGCCGTCGACGCGCAATGGTTGTTCGCGGCCCTTGTCGAAAACCGAACTCCCGGTCTGCCGGCAACCCTGCTGGCCGAGGATGCCGCCGCGATCGAGCCGACCAGCGTAATGTTGCGCCGGTTTCTGGCGACCGGCGGCGAGGTTGTTCTTTGTCATGATCCGGCGGTGACGGCCTACGATCTGGCCGGAGAGAGCGCATGAACGGGCCGACGGAAGCGGCCCGTTCGTTTGTGTTGACGCAATGGCTCTCGCGCAAGAGCCGTGAGAATTTCGAACGCTGGCAAGGTCATGCCTTGCGCCGCTTTCTCGACCGCGACCTGCCGCGCGCGCCGTTCTACGGCAAGACGCCGCGTCATCTCGGCGATCTGCCGGTGACCGACAAGGCGACGCTGATGGGCAATTTCGAGCGCTTCAACATCCGCGGCGTCTCGGCCGCCGAGGCCTGGAAGGCGCAGGCAGGCGATGGCCGCATTGGTGAACTGACAGTCGGCGCCAGCACCGGCACGTCGGGCAATCGTGGCCTGTTCATCATTTCCGAAGCGGAAAAATACCGCTGGCTGGGCACCATCCTGGCCAAAGCAGTGCCCGATCTGCTCTGGCGCCGGCAGCGGGTTGCGGTGATCCTGCCGCAAAACACCGGGCTCTACGATAGCGCGCGCAAATCGCGGCGTATCGACCTGCGCTTCTTCGATCTGACGCGCGGTCCGGAGAGCTGGCGCGGCGCTCTCGAAGGTTTCGCGCCGACGGTGATCATCGCGCCGCCGAAGATGCTGCGGCACTTCGCGGTCGAGGGCTTTAGGCTCAAGCCGCAGCGTGTCTTCAGCGCCGCCGAAACGCTCGACCCGGTTGACCGGCCGGTCATCCAGGCATTCTTTGGTCGTCAGCTCGACCAGATCTACATGGCGACCGAAGGGCTGTTCGCCGTCACCTGCCGCCAGGGCGGGCTGCATCTGGCCGAGGATTCGGTGTTCTTCGAGTTCGAACCGGCCGGCGACGGCCTGGCCATGCCGCTGATCACCGCCTTTCGCCGCCGGACCCAGATCATGGCGCGCTACCGGATGAACGATCTGCTGCGGCTGTCCGAAAAGCCATGCCGCTGCGGCTCGCCGCTGCGCACGCTGGACGAGATCGTCGGCCGCATGGACGACGCTTTCCGGCTCGCCTCGCCGCACGGGCAGCTCCTCGTCACGCCCGACATACTACGCAATGCGGTGCTCAAGGCCGACCGGCGCATCGACGATTTCCGCCTGGTCCAGACCGCTGCCGACGTCATCGAACTTAGCCTTGCGCCCGAGCTCGCCGACGAAGCCGCCACTGCCGCGCATGCAGCCGTGCGAACGCTACTGGCCGCGCGCCAGGCGACGGTGAGAGTCAGCCTCCTGCGCAAGAGCCTGCCGCTGGAGACCAGCCGTAAACTGCGCCGTGTAGAATGCCGACTGGGGATGAGGACGTGAATCGGCCTGCCGCATTGCCGGTCGCTCAAGTGGACCAGGTTGAAAACAACCCGCGTGAGGTCGAAGCCTTCGTTCAGCTATTCAACGAGGTGCCGGTGCGCGACCTCGTGCGCAATCTGACAGTGGCTGTCGAAACCTTCGAGATCGCCGGCCGCTCCTTTCCGCTGACGCTGAACGACAGAAGCGAAGCGCCGAACTGCTACATCTGCTGCCCGTCCAGCGCCTATATCGACTATGCCATCGACGAGACCCGCAATTTCGTCTCCTCGCCCTTGCTGCAAAAAACGATGCGGATGCTGATCGGCCTGTGCGCGCCGCTGGTCAGGATGAGCGGCCTCGACCATCAGGTTCAGGTCAACAACTGGCTCTATTCGACCAATCCGGTGCCGCTGCTCGATCGCAACGCGGTCGCGGCGATGCGCGACGATCTCACCGCGCGTTTTCCCGATCGCGCTGTTCTCATCCGCTCCCTGAACGAGATCGCCGATCCCTCGACAATCGCAGCGCTGAAGGCGGAGGGTTTTCGAATGCTGGCGGCGCGGCAGATCTACATCTTCGCAGGCGACGGTTCGGCCATGACCAACGACATGAAGCGCGACCGCAAGCGGCTGCCCACGACGCCTTTCGAGCAGGTCGGCAATGGCGACTTCACCGAGGCCGACTATGCGCGCGCCGAAGCGCTCTACCGGATGCTCTATCTCGACAAATACACGCCGCTCAACCCGCACTACACGGCCCGCTATATCGGCGAGACGCACCGTCGCGGCATCCTGCAACTGGCAGGCCTGCGTCGTCCCGGCGGTGAACTGGTCGCCGTCGCCGCTTTGTCTCAGAACGGCAGGACATTGACGCAGCCCATCGTCGGCTACGACACCGGCCTCCGGGTGAGCGAAGGCCTTTACCGCATGATGATGGCGCTGGCGCAGGATCATGCGATGGCGCACAGCCTGTTCTTCAACATGAGCGCCGGTGCCGCCGCCTTCAAACGCTTGCGCGGCGCCGTGGCGACGGTGGAATACAACGCCGTCTATGCTGCCCATCTGCCGCGCCGCCAACGCATGGCGGTGCGGATCATGGAATTTGTGCTCGCGAAGATCGGCATTCCCCTGCTCAGGAGATTTGAACTTTGAGCGACACCCGGCAGCAGAAAGACAAAGACTATTGGCAGGCGGTGATGCGGTCTGCCGATATCAAAGCCAAGCCGAAGCGCATCCTGTTCGACGGCGCGCCACTGGTGCTGTTCCGCTCGGCGCAGGGGATTGCAGCCCTCTTCGACCGCTGCGCTCACCGCCTGGTCGAACTCTCGACCGGCAAGGTCGTCGGTGGCGAGATCGAATGTCCCTATCATGGCTGGCGCTACAATGGGGAAGGGCGCTGCACCGCCATTCCCGGCCATGTCGGCGACGTCCCGCATTACCGTGTCCGCCGCTACAGCGCGATCGAGCGCGACGGCGTCGTCTTCGTCTCGGCAGGCACGCCTGAGGGCGAGCCCTATCTCCATTGCATGCAAGGCAAGGATGTCGTCGTGAAGCGGGTGCGAAGCTCGGCGCGATCGACGGTGCTCGACGCCGCCGAGAACATTCTCGACGCCACTCACACCCACTTCACCCACAAGGGTGTGCTGCGCGGCCTGACCGCAAAGCGCCATCTCGTGCGCGTCGAGGTGACCGGCGGCAAGGGCTGGGTCGAAAGCTGCTACACCGGCGAGGACCGCCAACAGGGGCTGGTCAGCCGGCTGCTGGAAGGCGAGCGCGCCAGGACCATCGGCCGCTACCGCCATCCCGGCATCGTCGAACTCGAATATTGGGGCAAGGGCGGCTTGGCGCTGGCGACCACTTTCCATTTGCGTCAGGCGGACGAACGGACCGTCGAAGGCGTCGGCTGGCTGATCGGCCCGCGACAGGGCCTGTTCGGCGAACTCAAGGCGCTTGCTTTCCGGCCGCTCTTTGCCTTTGCCCTGCAGCAGGATCGCCGTGTGCTGAAATCGGCCAGCGACAACGCCCGTATATCGCCGCAGGTTCAGCCGGCGATCGGCCCGCTGGATTTCCTGCGCCGCGACATAGCGGCGATCATCGACGGCAAGATGCCACCGGCGGCGGCAGAGCCGCGGGTGCACCAAATCGAGCTGTAATTCACGGCACTTGATTCCAGTTCTGCTGTAAATTATAGTTCACGGATGATCGAAGTTCGATCCACTGACGAATTCCGAAAATGGCTCAGAGGGCTCACGGACATTCGCGCCGTAAAGAAGATCACCCAACGGATTGTCCGCGTTCAGGCTGGGCTGGCGGGAGACGCCAAGTTCTTCGATGGCATAGGAGAATTGCGCGTAGATTACGGTCCGGGATACCGCGTGTACTTCGTCCGGCGCGGCAACACGGTCATTATCCTGCTCTGCGGCGGTGACAAAGGCTCGCAGGACAGGGACATCGGAAAAGCCAGGAAAATGGCAAAGGAAGTTTGATATGACCCTCAGAACCACACCATTCGACGCCGCCGAATATCTTGATGATGCTGAGTCTCAAGCCGAACTGCTCGCTGATGCGTTCGAGACCGGGGACGCGACTTATATTGCGCACGCCCTCGGCATTGTCGCGCGCGCCCGCGGCATGACAAGCATAGCGAAGGACGCCGGCGTGACCCGAGAGGCACTCTACAAGGCGCTGAGCGAAAAGGGCGATCCGCGCCTCAGTACATTGCTGGGCGTAACCAAGGCGCTTGGCCTGCAATTGTCCGCAAAGCCAGTTAATCCCGTTTAGGCAACCTTAGCAGGACTTACGCACTCAGCTGAAAACGGGAAGTTCCGCTTCAACTCGACTAGTCCTGCTCCGGCCCATTCCACTCGATATCGCGCGTCGACGCAGCCTGAAGGCTGATGCGCTGGCGCAGTGCTGTGCCGGCGATCTCGGCCAGCGTGCGCCACTGCGCCCGCTTCGGCGCGGGGTCGCCCGGCCAGTCGAGCAGCTCATCGGCATCGTGCATCGCCTGGCGAAAGCTGCCGAGACCACCGGAGCGCAGTGCCGCCGGCATCCCGTAGATCCACATCGCAAGCCTCACCGTCTGCGGCGCCGTCACGTCGGGCTTCACCTCGGCGCCATCCTCCAGGACCGCGTCGGCGAAGCGCCGCGGATCGCGAAAGAAGTGCAGGCCGCTCACGGCGCGCGGATTGCACTCCAGTGGCAGCACCCTGCCGTTGTTCTCGCGCATCAGGTCGAAGGATATCTGGCCGGTCCAGCCGGCGCCGGCGACGAAGGTTTCGACGAAGCGCCGCGCCGCGATATCCTCGACCGGCTCGAAACAGATGCCGGCGCCCTGGCCGGCGCGATAGAGCGAACGGTAGAGCGCCAGCGCTTTGAGTTCACCCTCGATCGCCACCGCATAGGCGCTGATCTCTTCACCGGCGACGTAGCGCTGCGCCACCCAAGGAGCGGCGGGCGAGGGGCGGACGGCGTCGAGTTCGTCCGGCGATGGCCGCAGCAGTACGTCACGGGCAAAACGTGACCACACAGGTTTGAACACCAATTCGCGCGATTGGCCACGAACGCCGTCGAGATCGGCCTCGCTTTGCAGCAGTATCGTTTCCGGCACGTCGAGCCCAAGGCTCTGCGCCAGCCGGATGAAGGCATGCTTGTCGTGAACGCGGGCGAGCATCGCCATCTCGGGTGCGAAGAGGCGGGCCGGCATGGCGCGGTGCTGCCAGAGACGACCGAGATAAAAGACTTCCTCGCAGGTCGGGATAACGAGTTCGATGCCTTCCGCGCGGACAAGCGCTTCCACCGCCTTGGCATAGGCGTCGGCGGCAAAGCGCGGCGGCGGCAGGCGATGGTAGGCGGCGCAGGCCGTGCTCGCTGCGGCGATCGGCCGGGCCGGGCTGTCGGCCAGGATCACCCGGCGACCGGCGCCATGCAGCAGCCGCGCCAGGTGCAGCGCCACCGGCGCGCGGGCACCGGTGATCAGCACGGTGCTATTGGGCATGAGCCACCGGCATCGGTTGGAAAAGACGAGTCGATGCTTCTGCGGAAGGCTTCATTCGCCATAAGTGCCACATGGCTTGCGTGCCGCCAACGCACTCCACAAAGGTGGCTCCGCTGCGTCAGCCATCGCTTTTTGGCCTTCGGGGCGTTATTGGCAATCTGTCGAACACCCGGATCTCCTCAATGCGCTTTCTGTTTGTCCTGATACTGCTTGCCGGCGCCGCCATTGGCTTCGTCTATCCCTGGGCCATGAGCAATTTCTCCGGCCACGAGATCGGCACCTGGCGCGTCTACGACCAGGGACGGTTTAGGCCTGTGACGGTGACGCTGAAAGCTGGCGACGCGCCGGTCAGAGTGCTGGTCGACCTGACGGCAAAGGCCGAGCGCATTGTCTCGCAGCAGCGCACCGTGCTGACGCTGACTGCCGCCACAGCCGGGCGCACGGTGCTTGCCTCGACGCTGCAATTCAACCACGCCGACAATCCGCGCCAGGTCAGCCCGCAACTGCCCGACAAGATCTTTCGCGACGAGGCCGGCGTGATCGAAACCGTCAGTCCAGGCGCCTATCTCTTCACCGCCGGCCCGGGCGACGCCGACGATATCCCGATACGCGCAGTGGATCTGATACTGCGCTCCGGCGCCGGTGAGATCGATCAACGCGCACGGCCGGTTGGCTATGGGCTGATGGCCGTCGGCCTGATCGGCTTCCTGCTTACTCTGGCTTTCGGCGGTCGCCGGCCGGAGAACCCGAACTCGAAGCCGCCACCGCCGCGTTGGGGCAGAGGCTCCTCGACATGAGCGCAGCATGAACTACCGTCACGCCTATCACGCCGGCAATTTCGCCGACGTCGTCAAGCATGTCGTGCTCAGCCTTCTGCTCGACTATCTGAAGCAAAAGGACAAGGCGTTCCGTGTCGTCGACACTCATGCCGGCATTGGCCGCTACGATCTTTCGTCGGCGGAAGCGCAAAAGACCGGCGAATGGCAAGGCGGCATCGGCCGCCTCATCCACGCCCCGATCGAAAAATCGGCGGCTGCGCTGCTTGCCCCCTATCTTGAAGCGGTGCGTTCGCTCAATCCCGATGGCGGGGTGAAGAAATATCCGGGCTCGCCATTGATCGCCAGGTACCTCATGCGAAAGCAGGACCGGTTGTCGGCGATCGAATTGCACGACGCAGATGCTGCCAGGCTGAAGACGCTGTTTGCCGGCGATTTCCAGACAAGGGTGATCGAACTCGACGGCTGGCTGGCGCTTGGCGCGCATCTGCCGCCAAAGGAAAAGCGCGGCCTGGTGCTGATCGATCCGCCGTTCGAAGAAGCCGGCGAATTCGACCGCCTGGTCGACGGAATGCAGAAAGCGCACAGGCGCTGGCCGGGTGGCATCTACGCGCTGTGGTATCCGATCAAGGACCGCAAAGCGATCATCGCCTTCCGCAAGGCGCTCAAGCAATCCGGCGTTCCAAAACTGCTCGACATCGAGTTCGAGATCCGGCCGGCATCGCGTGAACCAAGCCTCGACGGCAGCGGCATGGTGGTGGTCAACCCGCCCTTCACGCTGGAGCGCGAACTGCGCATCGTGCTGCCGGTCCTGCACAGATTGCTGGCGGTCGAAAAGCCGGCGCACTGGTCGCTGGAATGGCTGGCCGGGGAGTAGCGACGCTTCGCAGCGGGCGACGCCCGCGGCAAAGACACAAAGTCGCTAGAAGTTTTGACGGTGGCGCCATCCGCGAATGCTCAGCTGTGTTCAACGAACCGAAACCATGGAGATGCACATCTAATCGGCTTGGCGTTGACGCTAATCCCAGAATCAGATAGATAGATGTCTAATTATTAGATTTCGAATCGAAGCCAAGATCGACAAAAAGGAACGGGTCAACGCGATAGGCTTCGCGATGTCGCGCTGGCAGGATGCCGTTGAAACGTTCGATGGGACCGTTGCCGAAATCTATGTGCTGAGCGCTGCCGAGCGCCGCTGTCTCGGCGCGATCAGTCACGGCCCGCGGCCGGCAAACGTCGTAGCGAGGGAGACAAATCTCACGCCGGCGGCGGTTACGACGTTGATTGACCGGCTGGAAAAGCGCGGCTTCGTCAGCCGCCAGCCGGATCCCGATGACAGGCGCAAGGTCATGGTCGCGGCGGGCACCGAGGAACTCGTCCGGCGCTGCTACCATCCGATCCTCGAGGCGGGCGACGCATTGCTGGAGAAATATTCGGCGGCCGAGATGCAGTTTTTGCTCGGCTTATCAAGAGGTCGAAGCGATGCAGAAGGCGCAGACCGAGAGGGTGCGCGGCAAAGCAAAACCGGTGCGTTGAGAGAAGGCATCGGAGGATGGTCCGGCGCAACGCCGGTCCGGTTTCAACTGTGTACTGTCAAGGAGACGCTATGCCCCGTATGATCTTCGTCAACTTGCCCGTCGCCGACCTCGCTGCGTCGATGGCCTTCTACAAAGCTCTCGGTTTCGACAACAACCCGCACTTCACCGACGACACCGCAGCCTGCATGGTGCTGAGCGAAACGATCAACGTCATGCTGCTCACCCATGCCAAATGGCGTCAGTTCACCGATCGCCCCATCCCGCCGGCCACCTCGAGCGAGGTCATGCTTGCCGTGTCCTGCGACAGCCGCGCGGCGGTCGATGCGATGAACGAGGCGGCGGCGAAAAATGGCGGCGCCGCCGACATCAACGCCCAGCAGGATTATGGCTTCATGTACAATCGCAGCCTGGCCGATCCTGACGGCCACGTCTGGGAAGCGATGTGGATGGACCCGGCCGCCATACCGCAGGGCGACGCCAAGCAAGGCTGAACCGGGTTTCGGCGGCCCGCCGGCCATGGGCAGGCCGCTTTTCCTAATGGGCAAGGCGAGCTTTTTCGAAGGTCAGGACGTGGTTTCGCAGCTTCGCACCGGCAAAACCGGTTGCGGAGCGGGAAACCATCGTCAGGGCGACCGCTTGACCGCGCGCCGCCGAATCCGCAAAGTGGGCGCAGTCGACCTTTGAGAGGCTGCCATGACTCGCTTTGCCAAATCCGCTCTTGCTGCCCTGATTTCGCTTTGCACGCCGCTGGCCGCACCCCTTGGCCAGCCAGCACAGGCCGCCGACCTTTCCGTCTATTCCGACGAGGACAGCGGCGTTTGCGGCGAGGCATGGGTGCTAAGCAAGATCTCCAGCCGCTTCTCCTACCAGGTGCATCACGTGCCGCATCTGCCGGATGTTTCGATCACCGATTTTCAACGCATCCACCAGCATCGCTATCTCCCGGCCAGCGAAGAATGGCCGATCGGCCGCCGCTATTGCGGCGCCACCGTCAGCCTTTCCGATGGCCGCGCCCGCACCATCTGGTACTTGATCGAGGAAGGCCAGGGTTTTGCCTCGA
This sequence comes from Mesorhizobium sp. C395A, assembly GCF_030323205.1. Lineage (NCBI taxonomy): Bacteria > Pseudomonadati > Pseudomonadota > Alphaproteobacteria > Hyphomicrobiales > Phyllobacteriaceae > Mesorhizobium > Mesorhizobium sp. C395A. The sequence goes on from NZ_CP100473.1 coordinate 680,233, forward strand.
TCGGCGACAATGTCGAATTCTGCGTCTCGGGCTTCGACCGCTGGATGGTCTACAACGGCCGCTGCCGCGTCCTGCGCTAAGGTCGGATAAGAACCGCCGTTGAACCTGCCATCTCCCCGCAAGGGGGAGATCTGATGTCGCTCCGGATTCGCCAATCTCCGAACTGCTGCCGCTGCCTCACACCGCCTTCCCACCAGATACGTAAGCGCAGATCAGCTCGACCAACTGCTTCTGCAGTTCCGGCGCGTCGAGCATGTCTCGCCGCGCGGCATTGTGGATGACGCCCTCGACCGCTGAGGACAGCACCCGGGCCACGGTCTCATTGTCCTTTCTGCGCCTGCGATATTGCGCCACCGCCGCCGTGTAGTGATCCAGATAGCGCGACTGGAACGAGGCATGGGCGGCGCGTGAGCCGCGATCGCCCGGCGCCTCGTCGAGCAGCACCTGATGCAGCGTCGGATGGATGCTGTGCGCATCGATCATGCCGCGCACCAGCTCCTGCGCGAATCGCTTGAGCGGCTTGTCGCCTTCTGCTGATTCGGCGATCACCGACAGCACCTGATCGAAATGTCGCCGGCGAATTGCTTCGACCAGCGACAGCTTGTCGGGAAAATATTGATAGAGCGAGCCGATGCTGACGCCGGCCGCATCGGCCACCTTGTTGGTGGTGAAGCCGGCCCAGCCGAGCGCGCTCAGAACATGAGCACCGGCTTCGATGAGCGCCTCGACCGTCGCTCTCGAACGCGCCTGGCGCGGCTGCTTGCGCATGCGTGAGCGCGGCTTTGCAATGCGAGTAGACATGTCTGCTCCAGCAGCCAAGAATATAGATAACATACTCACATTTTTTGCAAAGGATATAGACCATGGACGCGCTGGATTTGCTCCGCAGCCTCTTCGTTTATCAAGCCTGGGCGAACGGTGAATTGCTGGAGAAGCTTGCGGGCCTCGACCAGCAGGAGCATATCGATCAGAGCCACACGGCGACCCGTCTCATCAACCACAACCTTGTCGTATCGAAGATATTCGCCGCGCATCTTTCCGGCACGCGTCATGGCTATGCGTCCAACAACACCGAGGACACACCGGCACTCGATGAATTGAGCGCTGATGTCGCTGCGATGGATCGTTGGTATCTCGACTATATCGAAGCCGTCTCGCCAAAGCTCATGTCAGAGCCTGTGGCTTTCACCTTCACCGACGGCGACAGGGCGATGATGTCACGCCAGGAAATGCTGACACATGTCGTCACGCATGGCGGCTATCACCGCGGCGAGATCGGGCGGATCCTGATGCAGATCGGCATTGCGCCGCCGTGGGATACGTTTGCCGTCCACCTCCACCACGCCGAGCCTTCGCGCCGGCTGCAGGTGCGCGAGCGGTTGGCGCTTAGGGGCCTGCACCCCGTGGCTTCCAAGGGATCGCGGCTTCCCGGGAGGAGGATTCCCCGATCTTCGTTTCCCATTTCCGTTAGGCATCTCTTGCGCCGAAGCTGGCGATCTCCCTTCTCGTCTGGGAAACTCCGACACAACAGGCTGTCCCTTCAAGTGCTGTCTTTCCTGGCTTCCATCCAACCACTTTCGATATACGAGTAAAAAGCTCGCGTCTAGTTTAGTGCTGTTCCTGCAACCGTTGGGATGAAGCAAGATCAGCCTCTGCTGTGCGATGATTGTTGCCATCCGATAGGCCGCCGATGACCGCGTGAGATCGACGGCGTTGCAAGAGAATGTGAGCTTGACGAGAAGATCGTGTGAGTCGCGATATCAGAGATTTCTCTCGCAATAGTTCGCTGCGAAGCGGGAAGATTCTTTGCCGATTTCTGTGCCGATCATTGCGATCATGCTCTCAGCGTAACCGAAACTTAATCTGCAAAATTCTATGTAATGCTTCGCTGGCTAGATACGCACGAGTCAGATATGCATTAGCTCGCCGGGTCACTCACGGCCATCGGCACAAACGCAAGGGGCATCGCATGGCAAAGACCACGACGAAGGCGCCGGCGGCGAAAGCGCCGGCAAAGAAAGCGGCACCGAAAGCTGCCGCGAAACCTGCAGCAGTAAAGAAGGCAGCACCGAAGGCAGCGGCAAAGCCGGCCGCCAAGGCAGCGGCAAAGCCGGCAGCTAAGGCAGTTGCAAAACCCGCCGCCAAGGCAGCAGCGAAACCCGCCGCCAAGAAGCCGGCCGCCAAGGCTGTGGCGAAGCCTGCTGCGAAGGCAGCAGCCAAGCCCGCCGCCAAGAAGCCGGCAGCCAAGACAGCGGCAAAACCCGCCGCCAAGGCTCCGATGAAGGCCGCCGCCGCCAAGTCGACGGCAGCTGTGAAGAAGGCTGCACCGGCCAAAAAGCCAGCCGCCAAGAAGAAGTAACAGCGGACCATCTCAAAGCTCCCGGGAACTTTGCCGACTGGCAGATTCCCGGGAGCTTTTTTGTTGTGATTTAGGTCTTGTTTTGATGCATGTCGTTCTCTCGAAATTGACGCCACTTCTGTGAGACATGCATTGGCGATTTCATTGTCGGCGGATTGGCCGCCTGGTTTTGCCCTTCTGGCAGTTGCTCCCTCAGGGAAGATCGGCCAACACTAAGGCGGTCGCATCCGATGGGGTTCAGGCGACGCGCTCTAGACCTTTGTTTTACGCGCGTCGTTCTCAAGACCGGAGCCGCATTGTTGAGCGACATGCACTGGCCGTCCGAAAACAGGGAACCGATCATGCCGAAGCTGCTCTACGCGTCCTCATCCCCCTACAGTTCCAAGGTGCGCATGGCAGCACTCCATGCCGGCATTGCCGTCGAGCTGGTGCCGGTCAAGACCGAGGACAAGCCTGCTGAACTGATGTCAGCCAATCCTCTCGGCAAGATTCCGGTGCTGGTGCTCGACGACGGCCGCTCGATCCACGACAGCCGCGCCATCACCCAGCATCTCAACCGCGCTTCCAAGAGCCTGTTGTTGCCGCGCAATGCCGACAAGCGCCTCGAGGCCGAAGTGCTGGAGGCGCTGGCCGACGGCATATGCGACTGCGCGCTGTCGATGGTCTATGAGCGGCGCACGCGTCCGGAGGAGATGGTCTATCAACCCTGGCTCGATCGCCAGTGGACCAAGATCACCGCCGCACTCGATTTCCTCAACGCCAATCCGCCGAAGCTGCCGAAGAAGATCACGCTTGGCCAGCTGGCGTTGCGTGCCTGCCTCGGCTACCTCTCTCTGCGCTTCGCCGGCAAATGGGAAAAGGGCCGCGGCCGCCTGACCCGCTGGGCAGCGCGTTTCGATGAGAAGTTTCCGGGGCTGAAGGTGGCTGTGCCGGCCTGACGGGCGAAACAAAAAAAGCCGGGCGCGAGGCCCGGCTTTCTTGTGTCGTGGCTTGAACGACAGTTAGAACTTCATACCGACGCCGAAGGTGACGCGGTTGTCGCTCTCTTTGACCTTGGTGCCGACACTGTCGAAGCTCTTGGAACCGAAGTCGGTGTAGCGGTACTCGACACGGCCGAACACATTGTCGGTGATCTTGATGTCGGTGCCGACGCCGGCCGTCCAGCCGAGCATGGTGTTGCTGTCGCTGTCGCCGGGGACCGAGACCTTCTGGTTCTTCAGGGCGCCGCCGCCGGTGCCGTAGAGCAGGATTTCCGGGGTCACGGCGTAACCCAGACGGGCGCGCAGAGAGCCTTCGAAGCCGCCCTTGGAATTGACGCCGCCGCTGTCACCCTTGACGCCATTGTAGCCGAGATCGGCTTCAGCACCGTACACGAAGTTTTCCTGCTGCCACTGGTAGCCGCCGAAAACGCCGCCGACAAAGCCCTTGGTCTTGATGTCGGGGCCGCCGTCCTGGACTTTGGCATGACCGCTGAAGCCGTAGCCGGCGCTGAGACCGGCATACGGGCCGGCCCAGGAAGCGACGGGGAGCTCGGCGATCGGGGCCGGCGCCGGGGGCTCTTCCGAGACGACATCGGCAGCAAAAGCGGTACCGCTGAGGGCGAAGAGCCCGAGCGCAACCGCGAGCGGCGCGAATTTGAGATTGGTTTGCATTGTTGTTTACTCCTTAAGCCACAAGACACGTAGGCTTGTTTGTCCTGAGCGCCATCAACCCGTCCGGGGGGTGAAACGGATCTGGCACTCAACGGTTCCGAATGTCGTGTCAAAATGCGGCGGCAGCGAACCTGAAAATGGGTCATTCCCCGGCACGAATGAGGCCGAAGCTTGACGTTGCATCTTCGCAACAGCGAAATGTCAGTACGCAGGCGATGCTGCACTGCACTCGGCTTGGTGCAACGGGTTCAGCGTCCTATATTGCGGTCCTGCCGACCCGAATCCGGGGCGGTGCCGGCGGCGAAAAAGCCGTTTCGCCACATTCCTGCCCCAGGTGGAAACGGCATTTAACCCCTGGACGCGTCACAATGTGCCGCCAGCCGAATTGAGGCGCAGATTGAGGATTGACAGATGATCGAAGCCGCCGGAACGGCGCTGGTGACGGGCGGGGGGAAGCGGATCGGCAAGGCGATCGTCGAGGATCTGGCCGCGCACGGTTTTGCCGTCGCCATCCACGCCAACCGCTCGACCGCCGAGGCCGACGCGCTGGCTGCGAACATCAGGGACGGAGGCGGCCGCGCCGGCGCGGTAGCCGCCGATCTGACCGACATGGATGCGGTTGGCGATCTCGTCGGCCGCGCCGCGGCAGCGCTCGGCCCGGTCACGCTTCTTGTCAACAATGCGTCGCTGTTCGTCGACGATAGCGTCGAGGACTTCGACTGGGCGGCATGGGACCTTCACTTCGCCATCCATGTGAAGACGCCGGCGCTGTTGGCGCAAAACTTCGCCCGCGCCTTGCCGCAAGGGCAGGAGGGGCTGATCGTCAACATCATCGACCAGCGCGTCTGGCGGCCGACGCCGCGCTATTTCTCCTATGCGCTGTCGAAGTCGGCCCTGTGGACGCAGACCGAAATGCTGGCACAGGCGCTCGGTCCGCGCATCCGCGTCAACGCCATCGGTCCCGGTCCGGCGCTGAAGAATGCGCGCCAGGACGATGATGATTTCCAAAAGCAGGTCGATGGCCTGATTCTGAAGCGCGGCCCGCAATTGGCCGAATTCGGCGCCACCATCCGCTATCTCTGGGAGGCGCGCTCGGTGACCGGCCAGATGATCGCGCTCGACGGCGGCCAGCATCTTGCATGGCAGACGCCGGATGTGACAGGCATGGTGGAATGAGTCCCGCAGACCAGAAACACAAGACGCGCGCCGGCGCCGCCGACGATATGCCGCCTGACATCGAGCTTGAGGATGAAGCGGTCGAGGAGATCGTCGAGCCCGAGGCCACCGGGCCCGATGTCGCCTTCACAGCGATAGACTGGGCGCCGCATGCCGGCGACGCCGACGGCATGGTCGGCGCGGAGGTCATCCAGACATTGGTCAAGCGGCTGCCCAATGCGCCCGGCGTCTACCGCATGATGAACGCTGCCGGCGACGTGCTTTATGTCGGCAAGGCGCGCAGCCTGAAGAAGCGGGTGACCAACTACGCGCAAGGCCGGTTCCACACCGCCCGCATCGGCCGCATGGTGCGCGAGACATCGACGATGGAGTTCGTCGTCACCCGCACCGAAATCGAAGCGCTGCTGCTCGAGGCCAATCTCATCAAGCGCTTGCGGCCGCGTTTTAATGTGCTGATGCGGGACGACAAGTCGTTCCCTTACATCCTGTTGACCGGCGATCACGTCTCGCCCGGCATCTACAAGCATCGCGGTGCGCGCTCGCGCAAGGGCGACTATTTCGGACCTTTTGCGTCGGCCGGCGCGGTCGGGCGCACCATCAATTCGCTGCAGCGCGCCTTCCTGCTCAGGAGCTGCACCAACTCCTTTTACGAAAACCGCACCCGGCCGTGCCTGCTCTACCAGATCAAGCGCTGTGCCGGTCCATGTACCGGGGAGATCTCGCATAGCGACTATGCCGAGCTGGTCAGCGAGGCGAAGGATTTTCTGTCGGGCCGCAGCCAGAAGGTGAAGACCGAAATCTCTGCCGCCATGCAGCAGGCCTCGCAGGAGCTCGATTTCGAGCGCGCCGCCATTTATCGCGACCGGTTGGCTGCACTGTCCCATGTGCAGAGCCATCAGGGCATCAACCCGGCCACGGTCGACGAGGCCGATGTCTTTGCCATCCATCAGGAGGGCGGCCAGGTCTGTATCCAGGTGTTTTTCTTCCGCACCGGCCAGAACTGGGGCAACCGCGCCTATTTCCCCAAGGCCGATCCGGCACTGGAGGGGGCGGAAGTGCTGGGCTCGTTCCTGGCGCAGTTCTATGACGACAAGCCGACGCCACGGAACATCCTTCTGTCGCGAGGCGTCCAGGATCAGGAACTGTTGGCCGAAGCGCTGTCCACCCGCGCCGGCCGTAAAGTGTCGATCTCGGTGCCGCAGCGCGGCGAGAAGAAGGATTTGACCGACAACGCGCTGCAGAATGCCCGCGAGGCGCTCGGCCGCCGCCTGGCCGAAACCTCCACGCAAGGCCGGCTGCTCGCCGGCTTTGCCGAGACCTTCGGCCTGCCGAAGCCGCCGGTGCGCATCGAGGTCTATGACAATTCGCATATTATGGGCACCAACGCCGTTGGCGCCATGGTCGTCGCCGGGCCGGAAGGGTTTGTGAAGAACCAGTACCGCAAATTCAACATCCGCTCGACCGAGATCACGCCCGGTGACGATTTCGGCATGATGCGCGAGGTGATGGAACGGCGCTTTTCGCGGCTGCTGAAGGAACATGGCGATGTCGTTCCCGACGACGCGGCAGCCGGTGGAGCAGGCGACGACATCGAGGAAGACATCTCCGGCAGCTTCCCGGCCTGGCCGGACGTCATCCTGATCGATGGCGGCCAGGGCCAGATGAGCGCGGTGCGCAAGATCCTCGCCGACCTCGGCATCGAGGATCGCGTGGCGGCCATCGGCATCGCCAAGGGCCAAGACCGCGATGCCGGCCGCGAGCGTTTTTTCGTCAGAGGCAGGGACTCGTTTTCACTCCCCGTGCGGGATCCCGTGCTCTATTTCGTCCAGCGGCTGCGCGACGAGGTCCATCGCTTCGCCATCGGTTCGCACCGCGCGCGGCGCAAGAAGGAATTGGTCAAGAGCCCGCTCGACGAGATCGCCGGCATCGGTCCCGGTCGCAAGCGCGCGCTGCTGCTGGCCTTCGGCACTGCCAAGGCGGTCAGCCGCGCGGCAGTCGAGGATCTGGTCAAGGTCGACGGTATTTCAGAGCAGGTCGCCAAGCTCGTCTACAATCATTTCCATGAGAGCTGAGCGCCGGTGACGCCGCTGTCCCGATCAAATGGCAGCAGCCGTTCTTTTCTCGCAGGCCACGCGAATCCCGGCAATCGCGCGCTATTTTCGTCTGGCCAATCGAATCTCGCCTGTTGACCCCCTACATCCGGTTCTGATTTGAGTACGCAGGCAGAAAGAGTCCCTGAGATATGGCCAAGCGCGCGTTCAACCTTCCCAACATGCTTACCTACGCCCGCATCGTCGCGGTGCCGCTGGTGGTGCTGTGCTTTTTTCTCGAGGGGCATCTGAAATCGAGCGACTTCGCCCGCTGGTCGGCGTTGATCATCTTCCTGCTGGCTTCGATCACCGACTATCTCGACGGCTATCTGGCGCGCGCCTGGCAGCAGACGTCCAACATCGGCAAGATGCTGGACCCGATCGCCGACAAACTGCTGGTCGCCACCTGCCTGCTGCTGCTCGCCGCCGACACCGACCGCCATGCCGGCATCGCAGGCTGGTCGCTGTGGGCGGCAATCATCATCCTGTGCCGCGAAATCCTGGTTTCGGGGCTGCGCGAATATTTGGCGGCATTGAAAGTCTCGGTGCCGGTGACGCAGCTGGCCAAATGGAAGACCGCCATCCAGATGGTCGCCATCGCCTTCCTGCTGGCTGGGCCTGCCGGCGACAAGATCTTCCCGCTGACCACGCAGACCGGACTGGTGCTGCTGTGGATCGCAGCCCTCGTCACGCTCTACACCGGCTACGACTATTTCCGCGCCGGCCTCAAGCACATCATGGACGAGTGAGATGATCACCCGGCTCATTTATTTCGCCTGGGTGCGCGAACGGATCGGCAAGCCGGAAGAGGATGTCGAACTGCCCGCCGGTATCGAGACGGTGGCCGACCTCCTGCGCTGGCTGAAATCGCGTGGCGAGGAATATGAGCACGCGCTGCAATATCCTGATGTGATCCGCGTCGCCATCAACCAGGAACATGTCGAGCATCGCGAGAAGATAGCCGGCGCGCGCGAGATCGCGCTGTTTCCGCCGATGACCGGGGGCTGACACCATGTCCGGCGCGCCGACGGTGCGCATCCAGCGCGACGATTTCGACGTTGCCGCCGAGATCGCGAAACTGACCGGGGGTCGCGCCGACATCGGCGCCGTAGTGTCCTTCTCAGGACTTTGCCGCGACGAGCAGGGCCAGCTGTCGGCGCTGGAACTCGAGCACTATCCAGGCATGGCCGAGGCCGAAATCAGCCGGATCGCCGGCGAGGCGCTTCAGCGCTGGCCGTTGCAAGGCCTGACCGTCATCCACCGCCACGGCAAGATCGCACCGGGCGAAAACATCGTGCTGGTGGTGGCGGCGTCGTCACACCGGCAGGCGGCGTTCGAGGCGGCGAATTTCCTGATGGATTTCCTGAAATCGCGTGCGCCTTTCTGGAAGAAGGAGCACCGCGTGGACGGCAGCGATGGCGGCTGGGTCGAGGCCAAGGACGCCGACGACCAGGCTGCGGCGCGCTGGAAGGCGCGGCCCGAATAAATCTCGGCGCAGCCATGTATTGACCGCATTCCCTTGGCCAAATCGCATCGGCAAAAAGGGAGCAAGGGCATGCTGGACAGGATCGCCGAATTCTTCGTCTTCGGTTTTGTGCCGCTGGTTATCGGCGTTCTGGCCGTTCCCGAGCCTTCCGTCGCCGCCGAGAAAACCCTGAAGGGCGAGGTGATGTATCGCGAGCGCATCGCGCTGCCGCCCAACGCCGTGCTGTCGATTCAACTTGCCGATGTATCGCTGGCCGATGCGCCGGCCGCCATTGTCGGCGAGCGCAAGGTAGCGCCGGCCGGCCAGGTGCCGATCAAGTTCGAAATCAGCTTCGATCCAACGGTGATCCGGCCCAACATGACCTATGCGCTGCAGGCGCGCATCACCGCCGACGACAAGCTGCTGTTCGTTACGGACTCGCGCTATCAGGTCGATCCGCTCAGCGACGCGCCGCAGCCCATTGTGCTGAAAATGGTGGCGCCGAGCGACAAGCCGACCTCGGCCTCGCTGTTCGGCCAGAGCTGGCTGGTCGAGTATATCGACGGTATCGGCGTGATTTCGGAGCCGCAGGCGACGTTCCGGGTCAGCGAAGCCGGCAAGGCCGGCGGCAGCGGCCCGTGCAACGCCTATTTCGCCACCGCCAAGGTCGATGGCGAGACCATCGTCATCAGCGACATCGGCTCGACCTACAAGGCCTGCGCGCCGGAGATCATGGCCGAGGAAAAGGCGCTGTTCGAGGCGCTCGCCAAGGCGGCGTCATACCGTGTCGATGGCGGCAAGCTGATCATCGCCGACAAGGACGGCCGTGACATTTTGCGATTTAACGCAGCGAGTTGATCACGGGCAGCAACGAAAAAGGCCGGCAATGAGCCGGCCTTGTCGATTCAAAGCTGATGGTCGGCTCAGCCGACGATCTCGGTGTCGGAGAACCAGTACTTGATCTCCTGCGCGGCGGTTTCCGGCGCGTCGGAGCCGTGCACGGAATTCTCGCCGATTGACAGCGCGTGCACCTTGCGGATGGTGCCTTCGGCGGCGTTGGCGGGGTTGGTCGCGCCCATCACTTCGCGGTTGCGGGCAATGGCGTTTTCGCCTTCCAGCACCTGCACGATGGTCGGCGCCGACGACATGAATTCCACCAGTTCGCCGAAGAACGGACGATCCTTGTGGACGGCGTAAAAGCCTTCGGCCTCGCGGCGGCTCATCCACACGCGACGCGAGGCAATGACGCGCAGGCCGGCCTCTTCCAGCATCCTGGTGATGGCGCCGGTAAGATTGCGCCGGGTCGCGTCCGGCTTGATCATGGAAAAGGTGCGTTCGAGCGCCATGGGGTCGTCCTTGTCTTGAGATGGAAAGTCTTGAGATCGGAATGTGGAGTGGCGGGCTCTATACAAGCCGCCCGGCCCATTGCCAAGGGGAGGCGCCCCGGCAGCGTTATTCGACCGCGACCGCCCGCATGGCTGTTCGCAACGCTCTGGTCAAAGGCAAGGCTTTGCGGGAAAATGGCGATTGCGCAGGCACGCACGGTTTCGAAGGGAAATCAGCGGAACGGAAAGACATCGGACCATGTTTGACGGGACGCGCTGGCCCTACCACCACCTCAGGCCGGGCGACATAAAAGGGAGCCTATTGACTATCGGCATTTTTGCTGCCGTGGGCCTTGTTCTGCTGCTCTTTCTGGGTCGCCGCACAGATACGAACTTCGGCTTCGGCCCCGAATGGCAATGCACGCCGATGCCGAAGGGCGACCCGATCTGCGTCAAGCTGGTCGGCAAAGACGGCGCGAAGTGACTGTCAGTATCACTACCGCCTGATAACAACGGGCGGCCGCCGGCGCTCCCAGCCCTCGCGCTCCAGCGTCGGCATCTCATGCTCCTCGCTGGGATAGCCGAGGCAGAAATAGCCGATCAGCGTCCATTCGGGCGGCGTGTCGAGAATCTCGGCCATCTCGGCCGCATCGAGGATCGACACCCAACCCATGCCGATGCCTTCCGCCCGCGCCGCCAACCACAGCGTGTGCACCGCCATGACGGCCGAATAGTCGATGGTTGCCGGCATCGTCATGCGGCCGAGCCCATGGCCTTGTTGCGTTGTCCTATCGGCGAAAACCGCGAACTGGCAGGGCGCTTCACTGAGACCGGCGAGCTTCAGCCGGGCATAGAGCGCGGCGCGCTCGCCCGAAAAGCATGCCAGCGCCTCGGCATTGCAGCGCTCGAAACAGTCTCTCACCGCGCCCCGCCGCTCGGCGCTGTCGACCACCACGAAGCGCCACGGCTGGCTGAGACCGACGGACGGCGCGATGCTGGCAAGCTCCAGCAGCCGCTCCAGCGTACCCTCGGGCAAAGCCGTCCGCTCGAAGCGCCGCACATCCCGGCGCCAGCGCAGCAGCGTGACCAGCCCGGCGCGAAAATCATCGGTGAAATCGGGGGGTGGTGGCATGGCGATCAGGAGACTTGTGTGGGGAATAGGCAGTAGGCAGTAGGCAGTAGGCAGTAGGCAGTAGGCAGTAGGCAGTAGGCAGTACAGCGCTCGGACCCTATTGCCTACTGCCTATTCTCTAAGCTGCTGCCGCCGCCTCCTTCCAGCAATGCGGGCTGAACGGACGGGTCGCGTCGTGTCCGACGAGTTCATTGAACAGAATGGTCATTGGCGGCTGCGCCCTCGCGGTCTAATTAGTCGCCTGCGGCTGAAGCGGAACTCGTCGGCGGGAAAAAGATGAAACAGCATTTCATGATGTTCGCGGCCTACAATCAATGGGCCAATGGCCGCATCTACGATGCCGTCGCCGCACTTGAGGAAGAAGAGTTCAACCGCGATGTCGGCGCATTTTTCGGCTCGATGATGGGCACGCTCAACCATCTGCTGGCCACCGACCGCATCTGGATGAAACGCTTCACCGGCGAGGGCGACGCGCCGGCAAAACTCGACGCCATCCTGCACCGCGCGTTGCCTGGCTTGAAGCTGGCGCGTGAGGCCGAGGACAGGCGGATCGTCGACTGGGTCGGCGGTTTGACCGAAAAGGCTTTGTCCGGCCGCTTCTCCTACATGACCGTTTCCGACATGCGCACCGTCTCGCAGCGGCTGGCGCCGGCGCTGGGACACGTCTTCAACCACCAGACCCATCACCGCGGCCAGGCGCACGCCATCCTGACCATTCTCGGCCGGCCTTCGGTGCAGCTCGACCTAGCCTTTTTCCAACGCACCGACGAAGGCCGCGCCTACGCCTGATCTCCTGACCGCGCTTCCCGTTTAAACGCACGGGAGCGTTACCGGTACATTTGCGCCGACCATCCATCCCCGACGCCAGCTCTGAATTCCAGCCGGGTTGTGAGGACCCTGTCGGCACAACGCTGCCCGGTGACGGGGCCAGGTGGCTGGGCTGTCGGTGGCCCGCCTTTTGTGGGCCTTCGGCTCCAGGCCGCCGCAGCCACAACCCGCTCCAACTCCGGTGGAATTTCTGTTTAGAGAATTAAACAAAGTTTAAATGTTGAAGCAAAAACATATTTTTTTTTAGCAGACCAGTGCACGCCTTGAGAACTACAATCCTTATTCTTGGAAAAAATAAAGAAACTATAAGGAAGACTCGTGCGTAGCTGTGAGTGCATAAGCATATGTCTGCTTTGGTTTGCTGGCATGTTGCAATGCACAAAGCAGAACGGCAACAAGGAGAGTGTCATGGTTAATATCACTCAAAAAATCGCTAGAACACTGGCGGCGGGTGCAATTATCGTCATTTTTGCCGCTCCCGCGAATGCAGGCGGCGGAATTGGCGTCGGTGTCGGCGCATCTATCGGCGGTGCTGGCGGCATCAATGCCGGTGTTGGCGCTTCGATCGGCGGCAGCGGCGGGGTCAAGGCCGGTGCCGGCGCCTCGGTTGGCGGCAGCGGCGGTATCAAGGCGGGTGCTGGCGCAACGGTCGGCGGCAATAGCGGCGTTACTGCGGGCCTCGGCGCCTCAGTCGGCGGTAGCAGCGGCATCAAGGCCGGCGCTGGCGCGACGGTCGGCGGAGCCGGTGGCATCAAGGCCGGTGTTGGGGCCACGGTCGGCGGCAGCGGAGGTATCAATGCCGGTGTCGGCGTCAACGTCGGCAGCGGCATCAACGTCGGCGTCGGCGTCGGCATTGGCGGAACGCCGGGCACGCCCGGTACGCCCGGTACCCCCGGCACTCCAGGAACTCCTGGAACACCAGGCACCCCTGGGACACCCGGTGTCGTCGCCAGCATGTCGAACAGCCAGCTGACACGTATGAAGAAGCGCTGCGTCGATGTGCTCGCCAGCGAGGGCACCTACGACAGCGATCTGCGGCAGCTATGCCTTATGATCTCGCGTCGCTGAGACAGGTTTCGCCGGGAGTGTCGAACCAGCCGTGAGGCTTTACGGCACTCTCCTACCGCATGGCCCAGACTTCCCGAGGGACATGCGCTGACGAGAAGCCTCCGGCCAGTCGGAAAGCCCGCCGCGCAAGTGGCGGGCTTTTTGTCGCCACTCACAAGGCAATCGATCGCGCCTTTCGATTGGCGGAGCGTTTTATCGTTTAACGGAAACGATGAAACGCGCTATCCCTTTGTCTTGGTAATTCTCAGGGAAAGCGCCCACGCGCTTCTCCCGGGAAAGCTGCTCACACTTTCCTGGAATTGTTCTGGTTAACCACATTCGAATTGCAGGTAAGATTTTAGGGTTTCATTTGTGTTCCCGCTGCAAAATGGCGAACACAGTGGGAGAAATGGCATGCGGGTCGATCTTTCGCCCACGAGCTTGGGCAGGGTCATAGCAGTCACGGTTGTCGGCACGGCGATCTGTATCGCGGCGGCCTTCCTTGTCGATTCCTACAATTTTCCGTCGCTGTCGCCCGAAGCGTTGCGCTGGGCGCAGCTCACCGACCTGTTGCTGCCGCTCGTGCTGAGTGGATCGTTCTTCTCTTTCCTGATGTACAAGATGCGCCAGCTGGCGATCGCCCAGAAGAATCTGAGCATCGTCGCGGCGACCGACAGCCTGACCGCGGTGTTCAACCGCGGCGCGTTTTCGATGCTGGTCGAGGCCTATCTCGAACAGGCGCGCAGCCAGGCCGTCGTCGATGCCGGCGCCCTGCTGATCGTCGACGCCGATCATTTCAAGACCATCAACGATCGATTGGGCCACGATTGCGGCGATCAGGCGCTCAAGCTGATTGCGCAGACGATCAAGGCCCAGCTGCGCGGCGCCGACATCGTCGGTCGCATCGGCGGCGAGGAGTTCGCCATCTTCCTGCCTGGCGCCGACCCGTCGCAGTCCTGGCTGGTTGCCGAGGGGATCCGGCGGCGCATCCGCGAGGTCGAGTTTGCCCCGGATGGACGGCCCTGTCCGCTCTCGGTGAGCATCGGTGGCGTCGCCTTCAGCGGACCCACCACCTATGCCGACATGTTCCTGACGGCCGACCGGCACCTCTACAAGGCCAAGTCCAACGGCCGCGACCAGGTCAGTTTCGAAACGACCGGGCCGCGCAGCCTGCTCGCCGGTGATCCGACGTTGCATTAGGATACTTCGGTCGGCTGCAGACCCGATCAGGCGGATCGCCGCAACGCCGATCTGACATAGCGCAACGGTGCCGTCAGCTTCCACGATGTTGAGTGCAGCAACGCTTCGTTCCTCGCCGCAAGTAGCTGGATCTGCCAGTTTGCCGCTTCGATCTGTTGGTTCACGGCGTCGATTTGATGCCTCAGCGCAGCGGCCTTACTGTTCAAATGCAACCCGCCCCGGTCCACAGCAATTTCGCGCAGTTCCGCTTCCGCCTGCTTGAACAGATCGACATCGGAGACTTCCAGAACCGGAGCGGTCTTCGTCAGGCTGATATAGAACTCGTGCAGGTGCAACTGGCTCGGCTCGTTTTTGTGGAACGCAATCTCGCCAGATTTGATGTATCCGAGGGAGCGAAGTTTCTTGACCAGAAATCGGAACGACACCGGCGTGAACTGCCACGCGTGAGCATCATAATAGGCCCTGTCGACCTGCACGGCTTCGGCCATGTTTTTTGCCTCTTCGCCGCTTTGCAGCAAGGCGACGTCATCAAAGGTCGGCTCGAGCCAGACGACCTGTTGGGCCTTGGTGCAGAAATACGAAACCTGGTCGAACAGGATTCCCGGCGTGTGGCGCTTGCGCTGTTCGGCATAGGCCTGCAACGCCTGCCCCACAGTGGACAGCGGCCGCAACGCGTCAAAGCAAAAGCGCTTGTCGGGCACGGCCAGCACCAGCCGGCCCGCTGGCTTCAGAAGGACCTCGCAGTCCTGGATGAAACGAACGATATCGGTGACATGTTCGATCACATGTGAAGCAAAGATGAAGTCGTAGCGTTGCTCCTGGCCGATGGTCTCGAGCAGGCTGCGACCGTCCGAAACGTAGTCGACCTCTTCGATCTGTGATGCGTTGTCGCGATATTTCTCGCGCAAAGCCGTGGCATTGGCATGATCGACGATCTCGACGTTGAAACCACGGCATTTCGGCAACAGCGGATTGTAGCTCGGTCCGACTTCCAGGCCGAAGCCTTTGGGATCAAACATTGAAAACAAAAGTTCAGTCCTGTTCAGCATGACCCACTCCGACCGCCGGCTTCAATGTGAGTAGTTGAGATTGTAGATCGTGGCCGGGTCGGCGGCCCAGTCGGCGGTTGGAGGTCCGACCTTCCTGGCAAGGCAAGCCGACAAAAGGAATGTGGGGTGTTCGTCAAAGGTCTGTAGCGGCCCGCTCTCCATGTTTGCCGGCACGATCGCCGCCTCCAGGGCATAGCCGGCGTCGAGCACTTCGAAGCCTGTAAATTTGTTGAAGATCGACGACCATGATTCCTTGGAGAACCGGAAGAAATCCCAGGGCACCTCATGCAGGGGCCAGGCTGGATGCGACTGGATGAAGGCCAGGCCGCCGACGTTCAGCACCCGGTTGAGCGCGTGCGCTGCGACCCATGGCATCATCAGATGCTCGAAGACCGATATGGAAAAGGCAAAGTCGAACGTCTCGGTCACGCCTTCCATGGTGTGGGCGTCGGTGACGAAATCGACATTCGGCCCGGCCGAGACGTCGATGCCGAAATATCTGCAGTCGGGAAAGAAGTGCCGGTAGGTGTTGCCGGAACGGGCCCGTGAGCCGATCTCTATCAGCGGCGCGCCTGGCCTGTCGGCCACCGCCTTGCAGAATCTGGCGTGAATTGACGTCGACGTCTCCGCGTGTTTGGGCGAGCGCCTCAGCCGGTTGCCATTGTCGAACCCAACGGAGACATTCTGGTTGGCAAT
Source organism: Mesorhizobium sp. C395A (assembly GCF_030323205.1). NCBI lineage: Bacteria > Pseudomonadati > Pseudomonadota > Alphaproteobacteria > Hyphomicrobiales > Phyllobacteriaceae > Mesorhizobium > Mesorhizobium sp. C395A. The sequence goes on from NZ_CP100473.1 coordinate 696,252, forward strand.
GTTTCTGTCGACCAGGGGAGCGGCGACCCGAAAGCCATCATGGGCCGTTGTTGCCAGGCCTGGGCGGGCAAAGCGCACGCAGACCTGGTTGGGAACCGGCTTGCCATCGTAGAGGATTACCGGGTCGGCGCCCGTGGTCCATCCGGTGGCAATCAGTATACCGTCGAGGAGGGAAAGCCGGTCGACGCAGTCTTCGGTGACTGGCCTCAGGGGTGTCGCCGGGCTGTGGACTGTAGGACGCGGTTTCAGGAACTGGAACATTCGTATCTCACTGCGCGGGGACGGAACTGGCGGCGATTTCAGCAGGTTCGCGATCTGCAGACTGGAAGAAGCGATGAAGCCTGGTCCGGGTCCACAAGGAAAGGTCTGTTTCCAGCAGCCGGTATGTTACGGCTGATATGGCGGCGATCGTCAGAAGGAACGCGCACGCCAACATGAGTATCTGCAGAGTACCCTCTACCGGTGGCGCGTAAACGGCGAAGGGGACAACAACCAGCCATTGCGAGATATACAGCGAGAAAGATGCGTTCCCAACGCTAACCAATGAGTTGGGGACCCATACCGGAGCGCGCTTCTCCATCAGCGCAACGGACATGACGATGCCGCCAAACGCTGCTGCCCAGACGAGACCATGATTGAATTCGCGGATGCTGAAAAATAGTAAATACCCAGTCAGCACGGCAAACGCCGCCAGAAGGCATGCCGCCAGCGGACGTGGCGGGCCGCGCCACTTGGAGCGATAGACAAGACCGGCGAGAACTCCGGCGATGAAGCAACCGCACACCGGGTTCGTCGCCAGCGCGACATAACCCCATAGACCGTCCGTTCGGGCCGATTGGCCGCCAAGCAGCAGAAAGGTCCCCATCGTCCCGAGTAGCAGCGGATAACGCCAGCGACCGAACAGCAGGCTGAAGGCGAAAAGCGCGTAGAAGAAGACCTCGAAAGTAAGCGACCAACCCGGGGCATTGATAGGCGGATTGTTCCATGCCGGCTGAAATGTCAGATCGTTCATCAGCCGTGCTGCCACATCTTGAGGTGCAACTGTCCCTATTATGCAGAAAGCAATCGCCATAGCGACGCTGGTGGCTGCATAGACCGGCCATATCCGCGCGAAGCGGTTGATCAAAAACAGCTTGAAAGCCCGTGGGCCGGTATGATTGCCGGTGCTGACCACCATGATGAAACCGCTTACGACGAAAAATAAATCCACTCCCGAATAGCCGAGCCTGAAGAACCACAGGTTGTGCGGCGCGTGGCAGAACAATACCAGCATTGCCGCCAAGGCCCGAAGACCCTGAATAGACCTTACCCGCTCCCGCATTCCCCACGCCCCCGTGCGTGCTCTATGTTGCTGTTTGAATGACTGCCATGTTGGTGATGATGGTGCCGCGCTGAAACAGGTGAATCGGGATCATCGGCTAGCGCAGCGACCGGGTGAAGAACACGCGCAAGCCGTGGCCGGCCTGGGCCAGCCTGATCGCCGTAAGGATGACGATTTTGGAATTGGTGTTCACAACCAGACGCTCGAGCCAGACCTTTGCTTTGAAACGCCAAGGTATCGATTTGTTGCTGAACACCGCTCGCCCATAGCCGTTGAAGATGGAGACCAACTCTTTCCTGTGTTCGGGAAGATGGTTGTCCTCCTGGACAGCCCACCGGATCGCGTCCTGGACGAATTGCGAATGGAAGCGGGGGATAAGCAAATCTCGAAAATAATAACGTACCATTTTTCGGTCGTCGGGAAACATTTCCTGGAGTTTCTTGAAGTAACGAAACCGGCTGCGCGACATCATCACGGTGTAGGACGTGCTGTTGGGGCGAATGCACCAGACGGTCACTGGCTCATCGACGAAGTAATTGCTGTATCCGCTGCGGAAAATGCGCAGGAAAAGATCGTCGTCCTCATAGCCTATGAACTGAGGGTCGAAACCGCCGACGGCTTCATAGGCGGTTCGCGAGATCAGCGACGCGGAGGGCAGGACGTGCATGTCGAAGCCCACCATCTGCTCAATGTCGCGCTTCGGGTGAGCGCTGTGGCGCTTGACGGTTGCCGTGCGCAGGACATTGCCGGCTCCGTCCGCCTCCATGAGGTCGCCATAGACCCAGCCCAGATGCGGATCGTCAGACGGAATGGCGCGCACCAGCGCCTCGACGTGGGTGTCGCGATAGAAATCATCCTGATCGAGAAAACTGATGTAGTTCGACGTCGACGCGCGAACGCCGGTGTTTCTGGCCGATCCCTGCCCGCCATTGGGCTGGTCGATCACTTTGAAATGCAGCCGTCTGGCAAGCTTGTGCAGAAATGCCGCTTCGGTGGCCGTCGAACCGTCATTGACGACGATGAATTCATCAGGCCGAAGCGTCTGGTTGAGGACGCTTCTGACGGACCTCTCGATGAACGCCGACCCGTTGTAATAGGGGATGACGACCACCACCGTGGGGGCTTTTTTCGAGGCGAGCTTCGAAAATTTGGGGGATACGTGCATCATAGGAACACCGACCTAATATAGCGTAGCGGGGCTGTTACCTTCCACGATGTCGAATGCAGCAAGGCATCGTTCCTGACCGTCAGCAGCTGGATCTGCCGGTTCGCATTTTCGATCTGCTGGCGCGCTGCCTGGGCGTCGCGCTCGAGCGCCTCGACCTGGCTTCTCGTCACCATCTCTTGAGGGCTTACGAAGAGACCGCGAAGTTCCTGCTCCGCCTGCTTGATGAGGTCAACGTCTGAGGTCGTCAGGACAGGCGCACTCTTGGAAAGGGTGATGTAAAACTCGTGCAGGTTCGGTTTCCCTGCAGGGTTGGTGTGAAATTCCATCTCGCCCGACTTAATGTAGCCGAGAGAGCGAAGCTTCTTGACCAGATAGCGAAACGAAGTCGGCGTGAACTGCCAGCCGTGAGCGTCCTGGTAGTTCGGATTTTTCTGTGACTTGTCGAAGTGGTCCTTTGCTGTCTCTTCACTCAGCATCAGGGCGACATCGTCGAGAGTCGGTTCGATCCAGACAGTCTGCTGCGCCTTACAGCAGGCATAGAAGGCTTGGTCGAAGAGAACCGCCGGTGAGTGGCGCTTGCGCTCCTCGAAATAGGACTGCAGCGCCTGCCCGACCGTAGACAACGGCCGCAAGGCGTCGAAGCAGAACCGCTTGTCGGGGACGGCCAGCACCAGCCGTCCATCCGGCTTCAGCAAGGTTTCACAATCCTGGATGAAGCGGACAATATCGGTCACATGTTCGATGACGTGCGAAGCATAGATGAAGTCGTAGCGCTTCTTCTTGCCAATGGTCTCGAGGATGCTGCGTCCGTCCGAAACGTAGTCAACCTCTTCTATCTGCGATGCGTTATCTTTGTACTTCTCGCGCAAGGTGGCGGCGTCGGCATGGTCGATCGTTTCGACGTTGAAGCCACGAGACTTCGGCAACAGCGGATTGTAGCTCGGGCCGACTTCGAGGCCGAAGCCGCTGGCATCGAACATCGACAACAGCAGCTTGGTCCTTTCCGGCATAACCCATTCCGGTCGGGGCGCGGGCTTGGATGGTTCCGACACCACGCCATTCGAAGCTGCCGCGTCGCTTTTCGGGTTCGCCGCAGCTTCGCTGCCATGCGCGGGGTAGGCTTGGCTGTGTTTGATGGACTGGCTTTTCTGCAGTGGCCAGGCGACGGCGCCTCCCGGAAGATCGAACGTCTTGCGGGCCAGCACGAAGGATGAGGCCATACCGTCGAATAGGGGAAACTGATGCATGGCGCCTTCGCGGAAATCCGGATGCACATACATCCTGAGCGGCGTGCACATGCCGACCTTGAGGATCTCGAAACCCATCTCCGGCGAAAACAGGACCTTCAGCGCTTCATCCGAAGCGCGCCAGAAATCGTTTGGCGTTTCATGTATGGGGAAGGCCTGCGGCAAGGAATGCAGCGTCAGCCCGCCGACCTTGAGGACCTTGTTGATCTCGGCCGCCAGCAGCCACGGGCATGCCAGATGCTCCATGACCGCAAACGACATAATTCCATCGATGGAACCGGGCTCAAAATGGTCGCCGAGGAAATGCGCGTCCGCCACCACGTCGACACCTGGCGCTGCGTGGATGTCCACGCCGATAAACTTGCATTCCGGCTTGAACAGTGGCGCCTGCAGCGACGATGCGGGTCCGACGACGCGGGCGCCGATTTCCACGACGGTTCCATTGACCCTCTTCATCTCGTTGATGAAGTCGGCCATGCCGTTGTCGACGGTGGGCAGCGGCGCGTTAAGGGGGTGTTCTGCGGGCAGCGCCGTGATGTCGACCTCGGTCCAGCCCGCAGGCGTCTCGGCTACCAGCCTGACCGGACGAAACGGACTGCACGCCAGATAGACGGCAAACCCGCATTTGGTGGAAGGAAGATGCGGATAGAAGTTCAGCACGTCCGGCCGGTCCTCAAACTCCGTGACCTGCGCCTGAAAATCGCCGCTGCAAAGCGACATCGCCGTGATCGGCTGCTCATGTGCATGCGCCCAACCCTTCAGGAACACGCCATGCCTGTCGCACCACATGTAGTCGATCAGGTGGACGAATTTTCCTCGGGCGAGCGTGCCGCGATGCGGTGCTTCGGCAAACAAAGCACTGGCGTTGGTTGCCGAGGAATCACCTATAGGCGGAAAAAGCCGACCCAGTCGTTCGGCCGTTGTGAACAGAGAGCCAAAATTGGCCTTATTCCAAAGCTGACCTGACCTAAACGTCAATACACCTCGTGTATTCTGCAAGATTCCACCATTCCCTGCGAGGATATACTTGGGATTTCCCTTATTAGTGTTTTCAGCGCACAGATCGCTTGATCGTCCTCCCGATCCCAAGGCACGTTAGCCCTCAAAGCTTGACCGCACAATATGCTCCATGGAGTTATGTACATCATGGATTGACCTACGTGGGGGGAGAGTTTCGTAAAGCAAAAATTGGAAATTGTGCCCAGTTTTTGGTGCAGCGGCGGCCAACATATTTGTTTCCATGTTGCCGGTAAAAACTATCGCTTCTGAGATCGACTTCTCGATAACCGCGATAATGTACAAAAACTTTGGAAAACATCGTTATACAGATGAAATATCGATTTTCGGGGCATCAGCCGCCGTCAGCAATCCGTTCATCTCTTAGCATTAATCTCTGGCGAGCTGATCTTCGGCCCCAACGAGGGCAGGGTGCCTCAAGGCGGTGCCGGTCATAGGAGATGGATTGGCTGGCAGCGCACCGCGTCCATCCTGTCGACCAGATCCTGACCAAATCGGCGTCGTTCCTGCCGGTCTTCGCGCTAGATTTTCGAGCCCCGCCATACTGGTCTTCACAGTGATCTATCAATGGCAGGCGCTGTTCATCCATTCGACACGCGTATCAGGGTCGGACCGTTGAAATGGCTGCTGGCGTCACCGCAATTTCATCACTGGCATCATGCCAATGAGCGCGAAGCCTGGGACAAGAATTTCGCCGGGCAGCTGCCTTTGCTCGACATGCTGGGAGGCACATTGTTCATGCCCGGCAGGATGCCGAGAATACGACACCGATGACCCGGTTCCCTCGCTCTATCATCAGCAGCTTGCCTATCCCTTTGTCGGCGATCAACTCTTTGTCGGCAACACCGAACAGACCGCCCCGCCGGCAAGGCTGCCAGAGGCTCGCCGACGTCTGCCGGCAAGTCCGAGTGATCTTTTTGCTGGGCAGGCCTGGTCCCGGCCGTCTCAGACGGCGTAGCCGCCATAACCGTGTGCGACCGGCTTGACCGAGACGGCCGGCTGGACCGCGGGCCAGAGGATGCCTGCCGTGACCGCAAAGGTGATCAGGGCATCGCGTGCGGCCTCGGTCGAGATTTCTCCGGCGCGCGCCGCCTCGCAAGCCCTCACGGCCGCGCCATAGCTCAGGCGCCGGCGTGACGGCGGAAATTCGGTCAGGAAATCATGCATCTCGAACAGCGAGGCGAGCATGCGTTTGTGGCCGGCGCCAACGCTAACGGCAACCGGGGTGAAGAACATCGCGTCGTGCATTCTGGCCTCTCTGGATGGGCGGAAGGGCGGCGGCCGCCGCCCTCCGATCGCGGGTTGGACGCCAGAAAACGCGGCTGGCGGCCCGAGGTTCCCTGAGAGATGCCATGACAGGACGATTTGCTCTTGAGGTCGCTCCCTGCCGGCATTCGCGGTTGCGGCTATTTCCACATGCCGCGCATGCGGGCGCCGAGGTCGACGCGGACTTCAGGTCTGTGGCGCGGATCGTCCTTGGCGTGGACGCTCGCCCAAGAGGTCTGCTCGAAGGCGCCGAGGATCGAGGCCGGGATGAAACGGGTTCGCGAGGCGTAGACGTGACGGTCGCCGCGCGCTGCCTGGCCGTGGGTGAAGAAGCGCTGCGGCGTCACCAGATGCAGGCCGTCCTTGGCCCGCGTCATCGCGACGTAAAGCAGCCGGCGCTCCTCCTCGATGTCTTCCTTGGTGCCGACGCCGAGATCGGCCGGGATGCAGCCATCGACGGTGTTGAGCACGAAGACGTTCTTCCATTCCTGGCCCTTGGCCGAATGAATGGTCGACAGGATCAGATAGTCCTCGTCGCGGTGCGGCGGCCCGGCCTGGTCGCTGGTCGCATCCGGTGGATCCAGCGTCAGCTCGGTCAGGAAGCGCTCGCGCGAAGCATAGCCTGAACCGATCTGCTCGAGCTGCATGAGGTCGGCCCGCCGCGTCGTCGCATCCTCGTGCATGCGCTCGAGATGCGGCTCGTACCACAGCCTGACCTGTTCGAGATCGGCCGGCCATTTCCCCGACCGGGCGCGCAGGCCGGAATAAAGCGCAACGAAGGCTGGCCAGTCCTCAGCCGCGCGTTGCGGCGGCCGGTAGCGGGCCAGCCCCATTTCCTCGTCGAGCGATGTCGCCATGGTCTCGACGATGGTGCTCGCCGCCGAAGGGCCGATGCCGGGCAGCAGCTGCAGCACGCGGAAGCCGGCGACGCGGTCGCGCGGGTTCTCGGCAAAACGCAGCACCGAAAGCACGTCCTTGACATGGGCGGCGTCGAGGAATTTGAGCCCGCCGAACTTGACGAAGGGGATGTTGCGGCGCGTCAGTTCGATCTCCAGCGGGCCGCTGTGGTGCGAGGCGCGAAACAGCACCGCCTGCGATTTCAGCACCGTGCCGGCCTCGCGCTCGGCAAGGATGGCCTGGCAGACATAGTTCGCCTGCTCCGCCTCGTCGCGCACGCTGACCAGTTTCGGTTTTTGCGAGGATTTGCGCTCCGACCAGAGGTTCTTGGTGAAACGCTCCGATGCCTCCGAGATGACCGCATTGGCTGCCGCCAAAATGGTCTCGGTCGAGCGGTAGTTGCGCTCCAGCATGATGACATCGGCGGCTCGCGCGAATTGTTGCGGGAAATCGAGGATGTTGCGCACTTCCGCGGCGCGAAACGAATAGATCGACTGCGCGTCGTCGCCCACCACCGTCAGTCCGGCGCCATCCGGCTTCAGCGCCGAAAGGATCGAGGCCTGCAGCCGGTTGGTGTCCTGGTATTCGTCGACCAGCACATGGTCGAAGCGCGAGCCCAGATGCACCGCGATCTCCGGCTCGGCGGCCATCTGCGCCCAGTAGAGCAGGAGGTCGTCGTAATCGAGCACGTTCTGCGCCTGCTTGGCCTCGACATATCGGGCGAACAGAACCTTCAGTTGTTCGGCCCAGCCGGCACACCACGGAAAGGCCGAACCCAGCACCTCGCCAAGCGGCGCCTGCGCGTTGACAGCGCGCGAATAGATCGCCAGGCAGGTGCCCTTCGTCGGAAACCGGCTTTCGGTCTTCGAGAATCCAAGCTCATGCCGGGCAAGATTCATCAGGTCGGCGGAATCCTCGCGGTCATGGATGGTAAAGGCGGGGTCGAGGCCGATCGTCAGCGCATAGTCGCGCAGCAGCCTGGCGCCGATGCCGTGAAACGTACCGGCCCAGCTCAGCGCGTCGGCGATGACGGACGCGTCTCGGCCCAGCACCTCGCCGGCGATGCGTTCGACCCGCCTGGCCATTTCGGTGGCGGCGCGGCGCGAGAATGTCATAAGCAGAATGCGTCTGGGATCAGCGCCCTTGACGATCAGATGCGCGACCCGGTGGGCGAGCGTGTTGGTCTTGCCGGAGCCGGCCCCGGCGATCACCAGCAGCGGCCCGGCGATCTGGCCGTCGCCATGTTCGACAGCGAGCCGCTGCTCGGCGTTGAGCTTCGCCAGACAGGCGGGCCGCAAGGACGAATCATTGATGGCGATGGTCATCGCCTATCAAGCATCGTTTCCGCTTTGTTCGCAACGGGCGGAAGTCGCCCTTACCGCCGTGGCGCGACACCCGTTGCCGCCGACTGGCGCCGCAAGGCGGCGCGTTCGTCGCCAGGCACCGGCAACGGATCGAAATTGTCAGGCACGTCCTTGATGATCTCCTTGGCGATGCGATAGGTCGCGTAAGCGAAAAGGCCGGTAATGAGCAGACGGATCATGGCGCGATCTCCTTTGGGCAACCAACCTCAGAGCCGCCGTTTGGTTCCAGCCGACGCGGTGTCGTTTGCGAGCGTGCAACCAAAGCTGAACCCTCTCGTTGCCTTCACGAGGGGAGGGCAAACGAAGGAGGTTGCCATGAAGAAGCTCCCTGTTCTGTTGGCCGTCGGCTTGGCGCTCGCCGCCTGCGACAACAATATCCAGCCGACCAAAGCACCCTTGCTCGACCATGCCCCGCAGTCGGATTCGGCGCCAAAGCCGGCGGCCGGCGGCGATCAGCCCGCGCAATGATCGTTTTAGCGGGACGACAAGGCTGAAGGTAGCCTTCGGGAGAAGAAGGCCGGCGCCGCTTGGGAGGTGAGCTGATAGCGCCGGCCAGGCGGATATCAGGTCCGCCGCAACAACCGAAGATAGCTGAGTCTCTCGCCTGCGTCATGAGGTGGCAGTTTTCGTGCTGGTTCTGCTCGTGCCGTCTGCGCAAAACCAGCAGAAAAGGCCACAAATCCCGCAAGGCCGCGGAAAGAATCCGACCTCAGGCAATGGCCTTGCGCAGCACCGGGCCGCTGGCAATCCCGGCGTCCAGCTGGCACTGCGTCAGCGCCGCCTCGGCCATGATCCACTGTTTGAACAGTTCCACCTTGCGCGTGTAGGGCGCGGTGACCGGGCAGACGAAATACCAGCCGGCGGTGTTGGGGTGATGCACGGCAAACGGCGCCACCAGTCTCTCTGCGCGGATCTCGCTCGCCATATAGGCGCGGTTGGCGACTGCAAAGCCCATGCCGGCATTGGCCGCCTCATAGGACATCATGCAGGAATCGAAATAGATGCTCTTGGTCTCGCCGAGCACGGAACTCGCGCCGGCAAAACCCAGCCACGACTGCCAGTTCTGCGTGCAGGTGTCGGAATGCAGCAGCGTGAAATGCCTGAGGTCGTCGGGCGTCACCTTTGACGGCGGCCTATCGCCGAGAACCTCGTGGAACAGCTTCCTGCTGCACACCGGCGTCAAATCCTCCTTGAACAGCAGGTCCGCTTTGAGGTCGGGAAAGCTGCCGTCGCCATAGCGGATCTCAAGGTCGAACTCGGAGGTGGCGAACTCATTGGTGGCGTAGGAGGTCGAGACGCGCATCTCGATTTCGGGATATTGCCGCTGGAACAGCGGCAGGCGGGCAAACAGCCAGCGCGCCGCGAACGTCGGCAGCACCGAAATCTTCAGCACATGCGCCTGCGACTGTCCGGTCGCCTCCATGCTGGCCGCCACGATGCGCTCCAGCGCCTCGCGAACGCGCGACACATAGGTCTCGCCTTCGGGTGTCAGCGACACCGCATTGCCACCGCGCTGGAAGATCTTGAAGCGCAGCTGGTCCTCGAGGCTTTTAACGCGCTGGCTGACGGCGGAGGCAGTAATAAACTGCTCTTCGCCGGCGCGCGTGAAGTTACGGTGCCGGGCGGCACTTTCGACAATCTTCAGCGAATTGAGGTTGACCTGACTGAGCAGACGCACGCGTTTCGACCTTAAGCTGGGCTTACACTAGCACCAGCATTCCTAATTTTACAGGGGTGGGGAAATTAATCGACAGTTTACCAAGTGATGCCCCCATCCTGGAGAAGTAGAATGAACGCCCATACCATACCTGAACTGCGCTACGCGATGAGCCGAGAAGCCATTATCGGCCATGAGACGGCCTGGAAAGTGTCGGGTTTCGGCGTTGCGCAGTATCTGCATGGCTACGACCCGGCGCTGCTGGCGGCGATCGAAGAGGCGGCGTTGAAGCTCAAGGCCAGCCACGCCGTGCACAAGCACCTCGACCTTACCTTCATCACCGGCGCCGACCGTTTTATCCCGGAGATCAAGGAGTTGCTGCATGACAAGCTGCGCCTGGAACGTCTGTCCGACATGATGGGCACCAAGCTCGAGCCCTATCCGCTGTCGATCGTCGGCTCGACCGTCACTTTCATGAATCCCAAGGACGGCGCCGTCGATTGGCATTGCGACGGTGTCCCGGTCACCGAACTCATTCCGCTGTCGATCAGCAATCCGCTGGTCGGCGGCCATCTCGAAATCTACTGCGACGATTCCGAGACCGGCCGCGCCATCCTTGAATCCGGCCGCGAGATTCCGCGCAACCAGGTCATGCGCATCGACCACAAGATGAACTACGCCACGCTCGGCCAGTTTCTCGGCGTCCTGCACCGCACCGCGCCGATCCAGCTCGGCTCGCGCGTCACGCTGGTCCTCAACCAGCGCTCGGTGGCCAAGCCTTATGTCGACGACAATCGCATGTTCTATCTCGCAGCCGACAATGATCAAGATCGCGAATGGGTCAACGAGCTCGCCGAAGACGTCTGGACGAACCAGCTGCCGGCCTATCGCCGCTTCGAGGAAGAACGTCCGGTTACGGCGGCGGCCGATGCGCCGGTCCCGGGCGGGTGAAGGGAATCCTGGTAGCCAGAGCATAGAAGTGGACGCCGGTTTGGCCGTCGGTAACATCATGGTCGGCGATAATGACAAGGCACCGTCTCGGCGATTCCGGGATGGATCGGGCTCGCCATCGGCCCTGGTCTTCGCCGCCGGCGCGGTCGCCCTGTGGTCGACCAACGCGCTGGTCGGCAAATCGCTGCTGGCCAGCCATCCGGTGTCGCTGGTGCAGTTGCTGCAATTTTGTGGAGCGGCTCTGGTGTTCGCCGTCATCCATCTGGCGAGCCGGAAGAGGGGCCTGCAAGACGCAGCCTTTTCCAAGGGTGCTGACGGCACCCTGGCGCCGGTCGCGGTCGGCTTTATTGGCCTGGTCGGCACCATGGTGCTGCAATACATCGCCTTTGCGTCCATGCCGGTGATCGAGGCCAATCTCGTCGCCTACACCTGGCCGCTGATGGTCGCGGCGGCGGTCATCGTGCTGGGCAAGCGGCAACGCCCCGTGCTGCTGGGGTTGACTGCCGTGCTCGGCTTTGTCGGCGTGGCGCTGGTGATCTCGGGTGGTCGCGGCCAGCCTTTTCTCCAAGGCAGCATCGTCGGCTATCTCGCTGCCTTCGGCTCGGCGCTGTGCATGGCCTTCTATTCGATTGCGGTCGCCCGCCTGGCCACACCGTCGGAGCGTTTGCTTTTGCCTTCGGCGTTGGTCGGCGTCGGCCTGACCTTGCTGTGGTGTATTCACGACGGCGCTGCCTGGCCATCCAGTGAGCACCTCCTGCTTGGCCTCTATCTCGGTGCCGGCCCGATGGGGCTGGGATATTATTTCTGGTCGCGCGCCTTGAAGCTTGAAGGCGGCGGCAAGGTTGCGGTCATCGCCTATCTGACGCCGATCGCATCGACGCTGCTGCTGACACTTTCGGGCGAAAGGCTGACGCTTACCGCGATAGCCGGTGCGGTCCTCGTCATCGGCAGCTGTATTGCGGTGGGCATAGAACGCTCGGAGGCTGAACATGCTTGACGACGATGAACGCCTCGCCAGACAGGAAGCATTCTGGCTGCTCAAGGAGTTCGGCGCCGAGGCGCCGCTCTACGCCGCCATGAAGGCCGAAAAGGCGATAGAGCAAAAAGATTTCGGCCGGTGCGCCCGCTGGAAGCGCATTCTGGACATACTGGCCGACTCTAAACCTGCGGCGTCCGTGCAGTTGAAATCTGCTGGCGCGAAGTCGGCCGTTTCCAAGTATTAGATTTTCTAATTTGCAACGTTGCAACCTGTTGTGGAAACATCCTCCTGTTCCGATTCTTGATCGTTTATTGAGACTTTAGCGACCCGTTGGGGGGTGCAGCTAGGTCGATACATCAAGAGAAGTCTTAAAAAAAGCCGGCAACTTCATGACCGGCGGGAGAAACAGAATTGCACACCATCGACAGCAAGACCGCTATTGAACTGACTGCTGACATCGTCTCGGCCTATGTCGGCAACAATCCTCTCCCTGCGTCTGGCCTGCCGGATCTGATCGCCAGCGTCAGCGCATCGGTGCGCAAGCTGGGCAGCATTGCCGCCGTGGAAAGCCCCGCGCTGAACCCCGCTGTCAATCCGAAGCGGTCGGTGTTTCCCGATCACATCGTCTGTCTTGAGGACGGCAAGAAATTCAAGTCGCTGAAGCGCCACCTGATGACCGACCATGGTCTGAGCCCGGAGGAATATCGTGGCAAATGGGGCTTGCCGTCGGACTATCCGATGGTGGCGCCGAACTACTCCGCGACCCGTTCGGCACTGGCCAAGTCCTCGGGCCTCGGCCGCAAGCCGGCCGTTCCGGCCGCCGCGGCCAAGGTGACGAAGCGCAAACCCAAAGCCTGAACCAGGCAGCCTCTTAAAGTCGGTCTGCAGTTAGCAGTGATGGACGGCGCGCTTTGGGCGCGCCGTCTTCATGCCTTATGCCCCCGCCAGCGCCCAGGCCCTTGCGAAGCGCCGCCCTCCCGTGCAAAAGCCCCGGCATGCTTATCATCAACGATCTTTCGCTCCGCATGGCCGGACGCTTGCTTCTCGATCATGCCTCGCTGACCTTGCCGGCCGGCACCAAGGCCGGCCTCGTCGGCCGCAACGGCACCGGCAAGACGACGCTGTTCAAGGCCATCACCGGCGACTTTCCCTCCGAGACCGGCTCGATAAGCCTGCCCAAGAACACCCGCATCGGCCAGGTGGCGCAGGAAGCGCCCGGCACCGAGGAGCCGCTGATCGAGATCGTGCTCAAGGCCGACCTCGAGCGCACCGCATTGCTCGAGGAGGAAAAGACCGCCACCGACGCGCACCGCATTGCCGACATCCATATGCGGCTGGCGGATATCGATGCGCATTCGGCGGAATCTCGCGCGGCCACCATCCTCGCTGGCCTTGGCTTCGACGACGCCGCGCAGCGCCGCCCGGCCTCGTCCTTCTCCGGCGGCTGGCGCATGCGTGTGGCGCTCGCCGCGGTGCTGTTTGCCGAGCCCGACCTTCTGCTGCTCGACGAGCCGACCAACTATCTCGATCTCGAAGGCACGCTTTGGTTGGAAAACTACGTGTCGAAATATCCGCACACGGTGCTTCTGATCTCGCACGATCGCGACCTGCTCAACCGCGCCGTCAATTCCATCGTTCATCTCGACCAGAAGAAGCTGACCTTCTGGCGCGGCGGCTACGACCAGTTCGAGCGCCAGTACACCGAGCAGAAGGAGTTGCAGGAGAAGGGCCGCGTCAAGCAGGAAGCCGCGCGCAAACACATGGAGTCCTTCGTCGAACGCTTCCGCGCCAAGGCTTCGAAGGCGAGACAGGCGCAGTCGCGCATCAAGGCGCTGGAGAAGATGAAGCCGATTGCCGCGATCGTGAACGACACGGTGAGGCCGTTCTCTTTCCCCGAACCGGTGAAAACGGTGGCGTCGCCGATCATTGCCTTGAACAACGTCAATGTCGGCTACACCGAGGGCCAGCCGATCCTGAAGAAGATGACGTTGCGCATCGATGCCGACGATCGCATCGCGCTGCTCGGCGCCAACGGCAACGGCAAGTCGACCTTCGCCAAGCTTCTCTCGGGCCGGCTGAAGCAGGAAACCGGCACCATGACGGTGGCGCCGGGCCTGAAGGTGGCGATCTTCGCGCAGCATCAGCTCGACGATCTCAGGCCTGATGAAAACGCCTACGAGCATGTCCGCCGGCTGATGCCGGAGGCGCCGGAATCCAAGGTACGTGGCCGCGTCGCCCAGTTCGGTCTCACCACCGAGAAGATGAACACCGCCGCCAAGGACCTGTCCGGCGGCGAGAAGGCGCGCCTGCTGATGGGCCTGTCGGCCTTTGAGGGGCCAAACTTGTTCATCCTCGACGAACCGACCAACCATTTGGACATCGACAGCCGCGAGTCCCTGATCCATGCGCTGAACGAGTTTCCCGGCGCCGTCATCCTCATCTCGCATGACCGCCATCTGCTGGAAGCGACCGCCGACCGGCTGTGGCTGGTCAAGGACGGGGCGGTCAACCCGTATGACGGCGACCTTGAGGACTACAAGACGCTGGTCACCGGCGTGTCCGGCGACCGACGCGGCAAGCGCGAGGCCGAGAAGGCATCCAAGGCCGATCGCCGCCGCGATGCCGCGGCGCGCCGCGCCGCCTTCGAGCCGCTGGCAAAGGAAATCCGCGCCACCGAAGCGCTGATGGACCGCATCCGCAAGCGCATCGACCTGATCGAGGATGAACTCGCCAATCCGGCGGTATACGAGAAGGATCCATCGACGGCGACCCGGCTGGCCAAGGAGCGCTCGCAACTGGCACAGCAGCTTGCCGGTCACGAGGAAAAGTGGCTGACCATGTCGGCCGAGTACGAGGAAGGCACGGCGGAGTGATTTACCCTCCCCCTTGTGGGGAGGGTCGATCCGCAAAGCCGAGCGGGGCGGGGGTCTGCGCCGCACCCCACCCCGGCGCTGCGCGCCGACCCTCCCCATCAAGGGGAGGGTAAGATCTGGCCCTACACGCCGCCTGCGAAACCCGCTAAAAACGCCGCATGAACCAGCACGCCAAGCTCAGAATCGGCCACTCCGCCTGTCCGCATGATTGCCCTTCGACCTGCGCGCTCGAGGTCGAGCTGCTCGATGGCAACCGCATCGGCCGTGTCCATGGCGCCAAGTCCAATACGTATACGGCTGGCGTCGTCTGCGCCAAGGTCGCGCGCTATGCCGATCGTGTCCATCATCCGGACCGACTGCTGAAGCCGCTGATGCGCGCCGGCGCCAAGGGCGACGGCGTCTGGAAGGAATCCAGCTGGGAAGCGGCACTCGACGTCGTCGCCGAGAACTTCATCGCGGCCGAGGAAAAATACGGCTCCGAGACCGTCTGGCCTTATTTCTATGCCGGCACGATGGGGCTGGTGCAGCGCGACGGCATCGACCGGCTGCGCCATGCGAAAAAATACTCCGGGTTCTTCGGCTCGATCTGCACCAATCTGGCCTGGACCGGCTGGATGATGGGAGCGGGCGCCTTGCGCGGTCCCGATCCGCGCGAGATGGCGAAGTCCGACTGCGTGGTGATCTGGGGCACCAATGCCGTGGTCACGCAGGTCAATGTCATGACCCACGCCATCAAGGCGCGGAAGGAGCGTGGCGCCAGGATCGTCGTCATCGATGTCTACGAGAACGCGACGATGAAGCAGGCCGATATAGGCCTTGTGCTGAAGCCCGGCACCGATGGCGCGCTGGCCTGCGCGGTCATGCATGTGCTGTTCAGGGAAGGCATGGCCGACCGCGCCTATCTCGAAAGATACACCGACGATCCGAAGGGGCTGGAAGCGCATCTGGAGACGCGCACGCCGGAATGGGCTTCCGCCATCACCGGTCTTGCCGTCACCGAGATCGAGGCTTTCGCCCGCCTCGTCGGCACGACGAGGAAAACCTATTTCCGCCTCGGCTATGGCTTTGGGCGTCAGCGCAATGGTTCGGTCAACATGCACGCGGCGTCCTGCATCGCCGCCGTCACCGGCGCCTGGCAATATGAGGGTGGCGGTGCCTTCCATTCCAATTCCGGCATCTTCAAGCTCAACCAGGATGTGCTGGAAGGCACCGCGATGCGCGATCCCAATATTCGCCATCTCGACCAGTCGCGCATCGGTCCGGTGCTGACCGGCGCAGCGGACGCGCTTTACGGTGGCCCGCCGGTGACGGCGATGCTGATCCAGAACACCAACCCGGTGAATGTCGCACCCGAGCAGCGGCTGGTGAAACATGGTTTTCTGCGTGATGACCTGTTCACCTGCGTGCACGAACAGTTCATGACCGACACGGCAAAGCTTGCCGATGTCGTTTTGCCGGCAACGATGTTTCTCGAGCATGACGACGTCTACAAGGGCGGTGGCAACCAGCACATCACGCTCGGTCCCAAGCTGATCGAACCGCCGGAAGGGCCGCGCACCAACCATTTCGTCATCGAGCAATTGGCGCAGCGTCTCGGCGTCGCCGACCGGCCGGGCTTTGGCCTGACCGAGCAGCAGCATATCGACATCATCCTCGGCAAGCGCGGGCTGGGCTCCTTCGCCAGCCTCAAGGAAGACAAATGGGTCGACCTGCAGCCGGATTTCGAGGCGGCGCATTTTATCGATGGTTTCGGCCATGCCGACAAGAAATTTCACTTCCGCGCCAACTGGAGCGGGCAGGCGGCGCCCAACCGGCCGCCGAAAAGCATGGGCCTGTTCGGGCCGGTGGCGGAACTCCCCGAATTCCCCGACCATGTCGACCTGATCGAGGTCGCGGATGCGGAGCATCCGTTCCGGCTGACGACATCACCGGCGCGCAACTTCCTCAATTCGACCTTCTCGGAAACGCCGGTGTCGAAGGCCAAGGAAGGCCGGCCGGAATTGTTGTTGCATCCGGACGACGCTGCCGCGCTTGGCTTGGGCGACGGCGACCGTATCGAGGTCGGCAACCGGCGCGGCGAGGTGGTGCTGCACGCAAAGCTGTTCGAAGGCCTCAAGCGCGGCGTGGTGATCGCCGAGGGCATCTGGCCAAACAGCGCCCATGAGCGTGGCGAAGGCATCAATGTGCTCACCGGCGCCGACGCACCAGCGCCCTATGGCGGTGCGGCCTTCCACGACAACAAGGTCTGGCTGCGGCCGGCTGGCTGAAGCAATTCCAGGAAAAGTGTGAGCGGTTTTCCGTCCGGAATTGCGTAAAAGTGACTGGCTATCCCGGCAGAGGCACCGTCAGCCCCACCTTGACACGGTCCATGGCAACGAAGGTGCGGAATTTTCGGACATTCTTGCTGTCGAAGAACAGTCTGCGCGTCAGCGCCTCATAGGCCCCCATGTCGGCCGCGGTGATGACTAGGATGAAGTCGGCCTCGCCGGTGACGTAGTAGCATTGCTGCACTTCGGGCTCTGCCGAGAATTGCCGCTTGGCCGCGTCGATCAGGTCCGAGCGTTCGCTCTCCAGTTCCACTTCGACGAAGATGGTGATGGGATGGCCGACCGCCGCCGGGTCGACCACGGCGACATTGCCCGCAATGACGCCGGACTGTTCCATGCGCTTGATGCGCCGCTGCACCGCCGGCGCCGACAGGTTGACGGCTTCGCCGATCAGCCGCTGCGGCGTCGTGTTGTCCCGCTGCAGGATGGCAAGGATGGCGAGGTCGAAACTGTCGAGCGAAGGCGATCGAGGCAAAGCGCTATCCTGGCGAAACAAACTTGCATTTCGAAGCGCCAATAACAGCGCTATTTGCGCCTCGGCTGCAATATGATTTCGTCACACCCAAAGGAGGCCACCCGTGTTCCTGCTCAACAGCAATGCCTTGCACCGTCGGCCGCTCGATCCGGTCGAGGCCGAAACGCTGGGGAATGCCGGCGCCGATACGGTCGAGCGCTTTCTGGCCCATCGCGACAATCACCTGGCAACTCCGTTGCATGCATTGCCGACGCTGGCCGGCGAACTCGGCCTCGGCGCCGTCCACATCAAGGATGAAGGCTTTCGCCTCGGTCTCGGCAGTTTCAAGGCGCTCGGCGGCGCCTATGCCGTTTTTCGACTGGTGCTGGAGGAGGCGAGCCGATCGCTTCATCGGCCCGTTGACGTGGCCGATCTCAACCGGTTCGACGTCCGGGCGGTCGCTGCCGGCATGACGGTTGCCTGCGCCACCGACGGCAATCATGGCCGCTCGGTCGCGCAAGGTGCACAGTTGGTTGGCGCGAAAGCGGCAATCTTCGTTCACGCCGGCGTCAGCGAGGCGCGCATTGCAGCAATAGCCCGCTATGGCGCCGAGATGATCCGCGTCGACGGCAATTATGACGACTCGGTCAGGCAGGCCGCCGAGGTTTCAGCGGAGCAAGGCTGGACCGTGGTGTCCGACACCTCCTGGCCGGGCTACGAGCGCATCCCCGGTCTGGTCATGCAGGGCTATACGGCGATCGTGCGCGAAGCGTTGGGCCAGTTGCCGCAGCCGCCGACCCATGTCTTCGTGCAGGCCGGTGTCGGCGGTATTGCCGCCGCCCTGGCCGGCCATCTCGCCATCGTGCTCGGTGACGCCAGGCCGACCTTCATCGTCGTCGAGCCGGCCCGCGCCGCCTGCGTTGTCGCAGCCGCCCGGGCGGGCCACGTGGTCAAGGTCGCACACGATCAGCCGACGGTGATGGCGATGCTCGAATGCTACGAGGCCTCGCAAGTTGCCTGGCGCGTTCTGGCGCGGGTTGCCGATGCCTTCATGACAGTGGATGAGGAGGAGGCGGTCGCGGTGATGCGGCGGCTGGCACGGCCGGCTGGCAATGATCCAGTGATCGTCGCCGGCGAAAGCGGCGGCGTCGGTCTGGCCGGGCTGATCCGGGCGGTGGCCGACCACAAGGCCGCGCTCGGGCTCGACGACAAATCCCGCGTGCTGCTGATCAACACCGAAGGCGCCACAGACCCGCATCGCTATACCGAGCTGGTCGGGCAGAGCCCCGCCGATGTGCTGGCCGGCAAGCTGAAGGCCGAGGCATAGCCATGATCGGGATCGATGCACAGCGTCTGCTTGGCCGCATCCGGGAACTCGGCGCCGTTGGCCGCGACAGTGAGGATAGGCTGATCCGGCTCGCCGCCTCCGACACAGACAGACAGGGCCGTGACCTCTTTGTCGGCTGGCTCAGGCAGGCCGGGCTGGAAGTCGCCATCGACCGGGTCGGTAATATCTTCGGCATCTGGCAAAGCCCCGACAATGCCGGGCAGGCGCCGCTGCTCATCGGTTCGCATATCGACACCGTTATCGATGCCGGCATCTATGATGGCTGCTACGGCGTGCTGGCCGGGCTGGAGGTGATCGAGACGCTGCAGGCTTCGGGCTTTTCGCCGTCACGCCCGGTCGCGGTCGCCGCTTTCACCAATGAGGAAGGCGTGCGCTACACACCTGACATGATGGGCTCGCTCGCCCATGCGGGCGGCGTCGACGCCGATGCGGTGCTGGCCGCTGTCGGCACGGACGGCAGCGTGCTCGGCCGGGAACTCGCCCGCATCGGCTATGCCGGCGACCGCGAACCCGGCTTCCTCAAGCCGCATGCCTATCTCGAACTGCATATCGAACAGGGGCCGGTGCTGGAGCGTGAAGGGTGCCGATCGGCGCGGTCGAGAATTTGCAAGGCATTTCCTGGCAGCGCATCACCATCGACGGCGCCGCCAACCATGCCGGCACCACGCCGATGTCGATGCGCAGCGATGCCGGCCATGCCGCCGCCCGCGTCATCACTTTCCTGCATGATCGGGCGAGCGCATCGAACACGCCGACAGTCGCCACCGTCGGCACAATGCGCTTCGAACCCAATGCCATCAACGTCATTCCCGCGCGCGCCGTCTTCACCATCGACCTGCGCGATCCCGACGAACAGTGCCTGCAGGCGCATGAGGCGGCCCTTGCTGCCTATCTCGAGGAGCTCGCTGCAGCCGAAAGCCTGTCGATTTCGGCAGAGCAACTGGCCCGTTTCGAACCGGTGCTATTCGACATCGGCATCGTCGAACGGATCGAGGCGGCCGCGAAGAACCGCGGTCTCGGCGTCAGGCGCATGACATCGGGCGCCGGCCATGACGCGCAGATGATGGCCCGCCTCGCGCCGGCGGCAATGATCTTCGTGCCGAGCGCCGGTGGCATCAGCCACAATCCGCGCGAACACACTGAAGATGCCGAGCTTGTCGCCGGCGCCAACATCCTGCTTGATGTCGCCAGTGAGCTTGCAAAATAGGTCGGGGAGAAAATGGCTGAGCTCGATCGTGATGTGCTGAAGCAGGAAATGACCGGCTGGCGGCGCGATTTGCACGCGCACCCCGAGTTCGGCTTCGAGGAAAAGCACACCGCTGCCTTTGTCGCCGCGAAGCTGCGCGAATTCGGGCTGGACGATGTTGCAGAGGGGGTCGGCGGCACCGGCGTCGTTGGCACGTTGAAGCGCGGCAGCGGCAACCGGGCGATTGCGCTCAGGGCCGACATGGATGCGCTGCGCATCACCGAGCAGTCCGCGACAGCCTATCGCTCGCAGAACCCCGGCATCATGCATGCGTGCGGTCATGACGGCCACACCACCATGCTGCTCGGCGCTGCAAAGCTGCTGGCCGCCGAGGGTGGTTTCGACGGCACCGTGCGTTTCGTTTTCCAGCCGGCCGAGGAATGGGGCAAGGGCGCGCTGGCAATGCTCGATGACGGGCTGCTGCAGCGCTTCCCCTTCGACGAGATCTTTGGCCTGCACAACATGCCGGGCCTGCCCATTGGACATTTCGAGACCCGTGCCGGCCCGTTTATGTCGGCGGAGGACAATTTCGAGATCGTGCTCAAGGGGATCGGCGGCCATGCGGCGCGGCCACATTCCGGGAACGAGACGCTGGTCGCCGCCTGCGCGCTGGTAACCAATCTGCAAACCATCGTCTCGCGAAGGCTGAGCCCGGCCGACATTTCGGTGGTTTCGGTGACCGAACTGATCACCGACGGCACCCGCAACGCATTGCCCGGCCTCGCCCGCATCCTTGGTGACGCCCGCAGTTTTCGTCCCGAGGTCAGCGCCGAGATCGAGCGCCAGATGCGGGTCATCGCGGCGGGCACCGCCGCCGCCTACAATGTCACCGCCGACGTGACCTACAGCAGGGAATTCGTGCCGCTGCAGAACGATGCCGACCTGGTGGACGCGGCCTTTGTCGCCGCAAGGCGCGTGCTGGCCGATGGCGCCGCCGGCATCGCGGCGGAGCCGATGACCGCCTCGGAGGATTTCGCCCGCTTTCTCGACCACGTACCGGGCTGTTTCGTCTTCCTCGGCAATGGCGAGGCCTCGGCCCCGCTGCACAATTCCAGCTACGACTTCAACGATGACGGGCTGTTGCACGGCACGAATTTCCACGCCGCGATCGTCAGGCAAAGGCTGGGCGGCGCGATCGGGAAGTGACGCCTGATCGCCTTCGCAGCTGGCCCAAGCGGCACTGCTATCGCCAGCCAGCTCCCAGGTTTAGGGAGATTGCCTGTTCCCGGAGATCGCACGCCGATGACCAGGGTTTCGCTTCTGGGAATACCGCATGACGAGAACTCGTCCTATCTCAAGGGCGCGGCTGCAGCGCCGGCCCTGATCCGGCGCGAACTCAAAAGCGACGCGCACAGCTCGTGGAGCGAAACCGGCTTCGATGTGGCGGACAGTTTCGTCGACCACGGCGACATCGACTTTTCAGGCGCCGGCGATCCGTGGGAGCGAATCGAGGCCGAGGTCGGCCGCGCGCTGGATGCCGGCCACCCGTTGATCAGCCTCGGCGGCGATCATGCCATCGCCTGGCCGGTGCTGCGTGCCGTGCGCCGCCGCCATGCCAGGCTAACGATCGTCCAGATCGACGCCCATCCCGACATCTACGATGCCTATCAGGGCAACAGGCGGTCCCACACCTCGTCCTTCGCGCGCATCCTGGAGGAGGGGCTGGCTGACCGGCTGATCCAGATCGGCCTGCGCACCCTCAATGATGAGCTTCGTGACCAGCTCAAGCGCTTCGGCGTCGAAATGATCGAGGCGCGGCATTTCAGCGAGGATCTGCAGCTCGATCTCAAGACGCCGGTCTATCTCTCGGTCGATCTCGACGGCCTCGACCCGGCTTGTGCGCCCGGCGTGTCGCACCGCGAACCCGGTGGTCTTACAACCCGGCAAGTGATCAACCTGATCCAGCGGATCGACCAGCCCATCGTCGGCGCCGATGTCGTCGAATACAATGCAAGCCAGGATGTCTCCAATCTCACTGCGCTGGTTGCCGCCAAGCTGGTCAAGGAGATCGCCGGCATGATGCTCAAGACCCATGGCGCCGGCTGAACCAATCTGGCAGGGCGGCATGGTAGATCATTGTTGTGACTCGCATTTCCAGTGAAAGCCGCATGCCGCATCCTTTGAAAATAGCCATAGCCGGCGCGAACGGGCGCATGGGCAGCCAGATGGCGCTGGCCGTCGAGGCCGATCCCAGGCTGACGCTCGTCGCCCGCTTTCACAGGCCGGGCAGCATCGGTGAGGGGCTGGTCGAGCGCGACGAAGCACTGGCGCTTGCGGATGTCGTCATCGATTTCACCACGCCTTCGGCCTCCGTCGATCTTGCACAAGCTTGCGCGGCCTGCGGCGGCCCGGCGCTGGTCATCGGCTCGACCGGCTTCGAGCCGGCCGATCTCGCCGCCATCGCTACTGCTTCGAAGTCCGTCGCCATCGTTCGCTCCGGCAGCTACTCGCTCGGGCTCAGCATGCTGACCGGGCTGGTCGAGCAGGCGGCGCGAGCACTTGGTCCCGCCGCCGACATCGAAATCCTGGAAGCGCATCACCGCATGAAGGTCGACGCACCGTCGGGCACGGCGCTGATGCTGGGCGAGGCGGCCGCTCGCGGACATGGCGTCAGGCTGGACGATGTGGCGAAACGCATCCGCGACGGCCTTACAGGTCCACGCCCTGCCGGCGAGATCGGCTTTGCCGTGCTGCGCGGCGGCAGCATCGTCGGCGAGCACAGCGTGAGCTTGCTGGCCGAGGGCGAGACGCTCACGCTTTCCCATTCGGCGGGCCACCGCTCGATGTTCGCGCGCGGCGCCATTGCGGCAGCACGCTGGGTCGCCGTCCGGCCGCCCCGCGAATACGACATGCGCGACGTACTGGGCTTCACGACCTTTTGAGATGCAAGGGTAACGCAACGAGGGGCGTTGGAGGTCGGAGCCGCCTAGAGAATAGAATATAGCAACAACTACGCCATTTCGCGCCTTCCAACACCGAACCGAACGGTTCGGTTCGCACATTTTTGTGATTGGCAATGGCAGCAACGCACACCCATTTCGGGGTGGTCCGAGCGACGCGAATTCCTCCCAAGGCACGCCACTTGACGGACAGAACTGAAAAATCTGGATTACCTGAAATGACCAAGATCGCACTTACCGCTGCTGCCATCCTCCTTGCCACCGGCACCGCTTTCGCAGGCAGCGACCACTACGGCTCCGACAGCGTCAACCAGCCTGCTGTAACAGCGCCCGCCGGCAACATCGATCACAATTATACCGCCTCGATCCGCAAGCCGGCCAGCCTCGGCGATTTCACGATCAAGGGCGACTCGAACCAGCCGGAATCCGGCCAGGGCATCTGGGGTCGTTGATTTTCTGAGAAATCTACGACCACAAAGAGCGGTGGGCCCGGCCCACCGCTCTTGTTTTTATGCAATCGACTCGGGGCCGCAAAGATCTTGAATCAATCCGCCAGCAATTGGTCCTATCTCCTTGTTTGACCGTGGTCTTTTCAAAACACGGTTTGCGGCTGTCACCTGCGGCTAGCCCGTTAGGCAGCTTGGTCTAGCTTAGATCCTTCGGCTTGATGCAATGCGTCAACCGGGCCGCGCCGAAGCCGAGATCCGCCCAGTCGCCGTCGATGACAAAGCGGGCAAGGGCGCCGGTCGGGAATTTCTCTTCAAGTTTCCTGAGAGCAGCCACACCCGATCGCGGACCGGCGAGCCGGCGGGCAAAGTCCTCCAGGCCGGGATTATGGCCGAGCACCAGGAGACAGCTAGCCGATGCGACTGCCTGCTGCAGCTCGGCCAGAATGTCGCCAGCCGTGGCTTCGAAAAGCGCCTCGGCGAACTCCACCGTTACGCTCGCCGACAGTTCCGCCGAGACCAGCCGCCATGTCTCGCGCGTACGCAGCGCCGGCGACACCAGCGCCAGGTCAGGCAGCCAACTGCGCCGGGCCAGTTCGCGCCCCATCAGCGGCGCCGTCTTCAGCCCGCGCGGCCCGAGCGGCCGGTCGAAATCAGCAAGCGCCGGGTCGTCCCAGCTCGACTTGGCGTGGCGCAGCAGGAGCAATTGTCTCGGTGTCGCCATGTCGGCCTACGGCGTGATCCGCGCCAGATGTTCGAGATCGCGTTCTTCGCGCAGCGGGTCGGGCGCCATCACCACGGAAGTTCCGTTTTCGGCATCGTCGGCGAAATGCGCCAGCACGGTGCGGCCGCCTTCCATGTGCGCCTTGCCGTCGGCGACCAGCCCGAGTGCCAGCGCATAAAGCCGGTGCTCGGCCTTCAGCACTCTGGCGGCCAGCGTGTCTTCGTTGTCGCCGACCATCACCGGCACCGCTGCCTGCGCGATGATCGGGCCGTCATCCATCTCTGATGTGACGAAATGCACCGTGCAGCCATGAATGCGAATGCCGGCGCGCAGGGCGCGCGCATGCGTATCGAGCCCTTTGAAGGCCGGCAGCAGGGCAGGGTGGATGTTGAGCATGCGCCCTTGCCACTTCTCGACCAGGCCGCGGGAGAGAATGCGCAGATAGCCGGCCAGCGCCACGATCTCGGCATTGAACGCAATCAGCGCGGCGTCGATCGCCGCATCATGGGCTTCCTTGCTGGCATGGTCGGCGCGCACGATGACCTTGGTCGGGATACCGCGCGCGGCCGCGATGCCGAGGCCGGCGGCGTTGGCCCGGTCGGAAATGACGCCAACGATCTCGGCCGGATAGGCCGGGTCGCTGGCCGCCGCGATCAGCGCCGTCATGTTGGAGCCGCGTCCCGAGATCAGAACAACCGTGCGTTTCCTGCTCATAGGCCGATCGAGCCCCGATAGATGACGCCGGCGTCGCGGCGCGGAACGATGCGGCCGATCGGCGTCACCGTCTCGCCGGCCTCCTGCAGCACGGCTGCGACCTGTGCGGCCTGGCCGGAGGCGACGACGAGGATCATGCCGATACCGCAGTTGAAGGTGCGCATCATCTCCTCCGGCGCCACGCCGCCAGTCTTCGCCAGCCAGGAAAACACCTGCGGCACATCGATGGCATTGAGATCGAGCTCTGCGGAAAAGTCCTTTGGCAGGACGCGCGGGATGTTTTCGGGGAAACCGCCGCCGGTGATGTGGGCCAGCGCCTTGATGCCGTGCGTGCCACGGATCGCTTTGAGGACCGACTTCACATAGATGCGGGTCGGCTCGAGCAGCGCCTCTGCCAGCGTCGCCTCATCGTTGAACGGCGCCGGATCGCCCCAGGCAAGACCGCTGACGCCAACGATGCGGCGCACCAGCGAAAAGCCATTCGAATGCAGGCCCGAGGAAGCCAGGCCAAGCAGCACGTCGCCTTCGACGATATCGTCGGTCGGCAGCAACTGGCCGCGTTCGGCAGCACCGACGGCGAAACCGGCCAGGTCGTAATCCTTGTCGTGATACATGCCGGGCATTTCGGCCGTCTCGCCGCCGATCAGCGCGCAGCCGGCCTGTCGGCAGCCGATTGCTATGCCGCCGACGATTGCCGCCCCCTGGTCGGGGTCGAGCTTGCCGGTGGCGAAATAGTCGAGGAAGAACAGTGGCTCGGCGCCCTGCACGACGATGTCGTTGACGCACATGGCGACGAGGTCGATGCCGATCGTGTCGTGCTTGCCGGCATCGATGGCGATCTTCAGCTTGGTGCCGACGCCGTCATTGGCGGCAACCAGCACCGGATCCGTGAAACCCGCCGCCTTGAGGTCGAACAGGCCGCCAAAACCGCCGATCTCGCCATCGGCGCCCGGCCGGCGCGTCGCGCGCACCAGCGGCTTGATCTTCTCGACCATGAGGTTGCCGGCATCGATGTCGACGCCCGCCTCGGCATAGGTGAGCCCGTTCTTGCGCTTGGCCCGGTCGCCCTTGCTCATCGTCGGCGCATCCCTGTTTCCCTCGGCGGCTCTTCGCATGAATGGTTTCGGGGGGCAAGGATGACGACAGGATACCGGGCTTTTGCCCAAGATAAATACGTGGACAGTCGCCCCTTCACCGCTGGTCCTTGCACCCACAATCCAACTCCATCATCTATCTGCAGAATAAGCATGGCGGGACATGCCTTTGACCATTCCCAACCTCATCACCATCCTGCGCTTCGTGCTGGTTCCGGCCGTCGTACTGGCGATGCTGAACATGCGCTGGGACTGGGCCTTTGCCGGCTTTCTCGTTGCAGGCATTTCCGATGGCGTCGACGGCTTCATCGCCCGCCGCTTCAACCAGCAATCGAGACTAGGCGCCTATCTCGATCCGATGGCCGACAAGGTGCTTCTGGTCTCGGTGTTCGTGGTCATGGGCTTCATCGGGAAATTGCCGCTGTGGCTGGTGGTGACCATGGTGTCACGCGATGCGCTGATCATCTGCGCCGTGCTCTTGTCCACGGTCATGGCGCATCCGGTCGAGATGAAGCCGCTCTATGTGTCGAAGGCCAACACCGCCGCCCAGATCGTGCTGGCGGCCGTGGTGCTGGGCGAACTTGCCCTTGGCCTCCACCTCGACCCGCTCAGGCCTGCGCTCATATTGCTGTCCGGGGTCTTGACCGTGGCTTCGGCCGCGGCCTATCTCGTGGCTTGGCTGAGGCATATGAGCGGCTATGGCGAAGGCTCCACCCCGGGTAGTTGACAAGAATGCCGCGACCGCCGCGCTGGCAGAGGCGGCTGCGTCCCTGGCGTTTCGCCGCCAGATTTTCTTCTGGCTGGGCACGGCAATCTTCCTGGCGCTGTTCCTCTACATTTTTTCCAGCATCCTGTTGCCGTTCGTTGCCGGCATGGTGCTGGCCTATTTCCTCGACCCGGTCGCCGACCGGCTGCAACGCCTCGGCCTCTCCCGGCTGATGGCGACGGTGGTCATCCTGATTGCCTTCATCGTCCTTTTGGTGCTGGCCTTCGTCATCCTGGTTCCGGTACTGGCCACGCAGATGGCCGATTTCGCCAGCAAGCTGCCGGAATATCTGACCCGGCTGCAGTCGCTGATCACCAGCTTCGATCCGAAATGGCTGGAGCAGAAATTCGGCGTCAATGCCAATGGCCTGCGCGACGGGCTGAATTCGCTGCTCACTTCCGGTTTCGGCCTGCTGAGCACCGTCTTCACCTCGATCTGGAGTTCCGGCGTTGCTCTGGTGTCGGTGGTCAGCCTGTTCGTGGTCACTCCGGTTGTCGCTT
Organism: Mesorhizobium sp. C395A; assembly: GCF_030323205.1. Taxonomy (NCBI): domain Bacteria; kingdom Pseudomonadati; phylum Pseudomonadota; class Alphaproteobacteria; order Hyphomicrobiales; family Phyllobacteriaceae; genus Mesorhizobium; species Mesorhizobium sp. C395A. Next base: position 723,511 of record NZ_CP100473.1, read on the forward strand.
TCTACATGCTGCTCGACTGGGATCGCATGGTGGCGGTCGTCGACAGCTGGGTGCCGCGTGATTATGTCGGGACGGTCAGGGCGATCTCCAGGGACATCAACACCGCGACCGCCGGCTTCGTGCGCGGCCAGGGCACGCTGTGCCTGGTGCTCGGCGGCATGTATGCCACCGGCCTGACGCTGACCGGGCTGAATTTCGCCATCCTCATCGGCCTCTTCGCCGGGCTGATCTCGTTCATCCCTTATGTCGGCTCGCTGACCGGACTGGTCCTGGCCGTCGGCGTCGCCTTCGTCCAGTTCTGGCCGGACTGGACCATGATCGTTGCTGTCGCCGTGGTGTTCTTCATCGGCCAGTTCATCGAAGGCAACATCCTGCAGCCCAGATTGGTCGGAAAAAGCGTCGGCCTGCACCCGGTCTGGCTGATGTTTGCGCTGTTCGCTTTCGGCGCCCTGTTCGGCTTCGTCGGCCTTTTGATCGCCGTTCCTGCTTCGGCGGCGGTTGCCGTGCTGGTGCGCTTTGCCATTGCCCGCTATCTCGAATCGCCGCTCTACAAGGGACACTCCACCGAGCCAGTCCCGCCGCTGCCTGCCGATCGCGGCGGCGGCCACCGCTCGCCGCGCGGCTGAACGTGGCGGATCAAAAGACCGAACCGCCGCGCCAGCTGCCGCTAGACCTTGGGCATGGCACCGGCTATTCGCGCGACGAGTTGGTGGTGTCGGCCACCAACCGCGAGGCGGCAGCCCTTGTCGACCGCTGGCCGGACTGGCCGTCGCCGGTGATCGTGCTCGCCGGCCCGGCCGGTTCCGGGAAGACACATCTGGGCTCGATCTGGCAGGCGCGGGCCAACGCTGTGGCGGTCGATGCCCAGCGCATCGGCAATGCCATCACCGGGCTTGGCGGCAGGCCCGCGCTGATCGACGATGTCGACAAGACAGCCATCGACGAGACGGGCCTGTTCCATCTCATCAATGAAGTGCGCGGCGCCGGGGCCACCTTGCTGTTGACGGCGCGGCGCTTCCCCGCCGCCTGGAGGGTGACGTTGCCCGATCTTGCCTCGCGGCTGAAGGCGGCGGCAACCGTCGAGATCCATGAGCCGGACGATTTGCTTCTGGCCGGTGTCATCACCAAACTCTTCGCCGACCGCCAGGTCGAGGTCGAGCCGCATGTCGTGCAATATCTGGTGCGCCGCATCGAGCGCTCGCTGGCCACCGCCATGCGCGTGGTCGAGCGCCTCGACCGCACCGCGCTCGAGCGCAAGACGCCGATCACCAGGGCGCTCGCCGCCGAAACCGTCAGCGCAATGGACGAAGGGCAGGGCGAGTTCGAGGTATAGATCCTGCTGCAATTCCCTGGACGGCGATTGTCGATCCCGCCCGTGCGACGTTTTCAAAACACGCATGGTGACATCACCTGAAACAATATGATACTTTCAATCAATGACATCGGAGCGATATCAATGCCTGCAGTGACCGTCCGAAATCTTCCGGAAGCGACCCACCGAGCTCTGCGTGTACGGGCGGCCTTGCACGGTCGCAGCACCGAGGCCGAGATACGCGACATTCTGGAAAACGCGGTGCGGCCGGACGGCCGTGTGAAACTCGGCTCCGTTCTGGCAGACATTGCCCGACGCGCCGGGCTGACCAATGAAGACGTGGAGGTCCTGGAGCAGGCTCGCGACAAGGCGCCGGCCGAACCGCTGGGGTTCGAATGATCCTCCTCGATACCAATGTCGTTTCGGAGGCCATGAAGCCCGAACCGCATCAAGCTGTGTTGGCCTGGCTTGATGACCAGGCCGAGGAAACGCTTTACCTCTCCAGTGTGACGCTCGCCGAAGTGCTGTTCGGCATCGAGGCCATGCCGGCGGGTCGTCGCAAGGCTGCGCTCGCTGAAACCTTCGCCGGTGTGTGCGCCGTGTTTGAGCGCCGCATCCTGCCTTTCGATACCGAGGCGGCCCGGCACTATGCCCGACTTGCAGTGAAGGCGAGGGCAGCCGGCAAGGGGTTTCCTGTGCCCGACGGCTACATCGCGGCAATCGCCTCCGCAAACGGCTTTCATGTCGCCTCGCGTGACACGGCGCCATTCCATGCGGCCGGCGTGCCTGTCATCGATCCTTGGCAGCCGTAACCAGGTACGGCAGCCCGACCAGAGCGCGAGCTGCGAACATGCGTTTCGGCAGGATTTCCTCTTCAGCGACGACAGCGTGTTCGAATGAATACACTCGATCTCTCCGTGCCCACCGCCGCATGAGGGCCGCTGTCCCATTTCGGGAACATTATTTGGCATCCGTCTTGCACCTGGGAACTTGCCGGCTGACCCCGGTCCTGGTCGCGTTCCTGATCGGGTTGTAGGCTCGCCGGGAGTGATGATTGGGGTTCTCGCCCGGCGAGCTTACCTTCGTGGAGCAGTCACCGGAGTGTCCGGGAGGGTGCCCTATAGCCACAACGCCGCCAGATACCGGACCAGCAGATAGACCACCGTATGCGCTGCCACGTAGCACGCGGCGACGACGACAAAGAACAGCACGCTGGCGGGCCACGAGCGGGGACGGCCTTGCCTCTTGCTCGGCCGGTTGTTCCAGATCCACAGGGCTGCACAGATAATGGCCCAGACGACGACGAACGGAACCGTGATCCCGATGTAAGCGAAGTAGGCAGGGCCAATCAGCGAAAGCCATGCCTCGAGACCAAGCATCCAGAATCTCCCCTTTGCCCGGAGTCTAATGCATGTCGCTCAAGGTGGTCCCGGTTTTGAGAGAACGACATGCATCAAAACAAAAATCAAAACGCGTCGCCTGGATACGTTTCAGCGCGACGCGCTTTTAGACCGGCGATAGAGGTGGAAGCGAGGGGATTATCCCTGCGTCGATTTTCAGCCAAACCCGCCGAAGGCATGCTGTTCGATGACACGGGCGCCTGATGCATGTCGCTCAAGTGGCCCCGGTTTTGAGAGAACCACATGCATCAAACAAGACCTCAAGCGCGTCCTTGAGTCCGTTCAAATGCGACGCGCTTTAGGTCAGATTGGTGCTCCGGCCGCCAACCCGGCCGGAGCAGGTCCAAAGCGATCGGATCAGCCGCAGACCCTGACCTCTTCGACGACCCTGTGGTGATGGCGCCAGTGCCTGACCAGTTCGATATGGCAGCGGTGATGGCGATGGTGGCGCCGCCATTGGCCATCCTGGTTGTCGCTGTAGTCGTCGCCATAGTCGTCGCTATAGTCTTTGTGGCGCTGGTGATGGCGAAGAACCTGTATATCGCCATCGTCGGACGAATATTGATCGTCGTCATCGGACTGGATAGTCAGACTGGCGGCTTGCGCCGGTGCGATCAAAGCCGCCGTTCCGGCGAACGCGATCATCGAGGCGATGAGAAGGGTTTTCATTGTTGGCTCCTTGGGTTGAACATACACAACTCTCGGAGCGAACTGGTGTTCCAATGTAGGGTCCGATCGGCGAGCGGCTGCTGCTTGGGCAATGCGTGCCGCCATGCGCTACCGGCGAGGCAGTCATTGGCGACCTTGGGCAAGGACTGGCTTTGTGGGAAAAAATGGTCGGAGTGGAGAGATTCGAACTCCCGACCCTCTGGTCCCAAACCAGATGCGCTACCAGGCTGCGCTACACTCCGAGGCCCTGCGGCGTATACGGTTCCGGACCCTGTCGCGCAACCCCTAAAACATCAAACGGGGCTTGGCGGTCTGCGCTCCCGCGCAATCCTGGCTGCGATCGCCTTGGCCTGGATGCGAGCATTGGCGAAGCAGCCGCGGATGCTTGGCCGCATGCCGGTGAACCACAGGCCCGGCAGTTTCGGGTCGCTGTCGGCGCCGTTGAACAGCGGCACGCCCTTTTGGTCGAGCACGCCGAGCTTGCCCAGCATGGCCTCGAGCCCGGTGCGGTAGCCGGTCGCGGCGATGACGATATCCGGCTGGATCGTCGCGCCATCGTCGAAAACGACCGCGTCGCGGGTAAATTCCCGCACGGTTGGCAGCACGATGATCCTGCCGTCCTTGATGGCATCGACGGCGCCGTCATCGGTGGCGATGGCGGTATAATCCGACGCCAGCCGGCTTGCGCCGCCCGAAGGCGTCGGCGGCAGGCCGTAGGCCGTGAGGTCGCCGAAGGCCCATCGCTGCGTCGCCGCCATCACCGCATCGGCGAGCTTGAACGGCAGCCGCGCCAGGATCGGCGAAAACCGGTGGACGGCGATCTGGCCGAGGCGCTTGGGCAGCAGTGCCGGACCGTTGCGCGCCGACAGCCAGATCTGTCCCGTGCCGGCTGCCGCCAGGTGATTGAGCACGTCGAAGCCGGAATTGCCGGCGCCGACGACCAGCACTTTCTTGCCCGCATAGGCCTTGGCGTTACCGAATGCGGCCGAATGGATGATGCGTCCGGCAAAGGCCTTCATGCCTTTCCAGGCCGGGATGAAGGGCTGCCGGTCGCGCCCGGTGGCGATGACGACATGGCGCGCCAGCCGCGGCCCGGCACTGGTCCGCACAAGCCAGTGGTCGCCCTCGAAGCCAATCTCCTCGACCGCGATGCCGAACTCGACCGGCAGCCGGTGCATGGCGTGGAATTCGTTCAAATGGCCGATGATGGTGTTTCGGTGCGGAAAGGCAGGGGTGCCGGCAGGAAAGGAAACGCCCGGCAGCGCCGAAAGGTCGCGATGCGTGTTGAGATGCAGTCGCTCGTGCCGCCCGTGCCATGGCTCGGCCAGCTGGGCTTCCTTTTCCAACACCATCACAGGCACGCCGGTCTTGAGCAGCGCATGGGCTGCGGTCAAGCCGGCTGCCCCGGCGCCGATCACGATCGCGCCGTCGAAAATCGCTTGGCTGTCGGCCTCGGCGTGCAAAATCCCTGCGTCCATGCCTCTTTGTGTCGCCATCATGACCATGACTTTTGATGCTACGCCAGTGTATCCAGCCTATGCCGCTGCCGAAGCGGCCTGGTTGCAGGCCGCTTCGGCCTTGCCGTCGGCAGTGTTGCACAGTATTGACTGAAATAAGGCGGCGCTACCGCCAACGCAGCTACGAGGTGCCCATGTCCGCGCGAATTTTCAGCCCAGCCAAAACCGCGATGCAGTCCGGCAAGGCCAAGACCGGCCATTGGGTGCTGGAATTCGATCCCGCCCAGCGCAAGAAGATCGACCCGCTGATGGGCTACACCACATCGGGCGACATGCTGAGCCAGATCAGGCTGACCTTCGATACCAGGGAAGAAGCGGTGGCCTATGCCGAAAAGCAGGGGCTGGCCTTCCGTGTCGAGGAGCCGAAAGAGACCAAGCGCCGGCAGATTTCCTATGCGGAAAATTTCCGCTATGACCGCAGGATACCCTGGACGCATTGACCGGCGGTCAGCGCCTGGCACATAGACATCAGCCGGCCAAGATATCAAATGCCGGCCAGCGGTCCCGTAGCTCAGCTGGATAGAGCACCGGCCTTCTAAGCCGATGGTCACAGGTTCGAATCCTGTCGGGATCGCCAACAACTTCAAAGAGATAGTGTGGAGGCCTGAGTGGGAATTGAACCCACTACGTCGGTTTTGCAGACCGATGCGTCACCGTCCCGCCCTCAGACCATGGCTCCTTGTGCATTGACCGCGACAGCTAGTCAACTTGGCCAGCCTCTGCTCGCAGGTTCGGACCGCGATCCGGCTGCCACCAGTCGAGATGTTCGGAACGCGGCTCGCGTTCAGGCGTTTGTTGCTGATGGCACCGACAACCCCGACCATTGCGCGCATCTGGCGCGGCAGGACCTTGCCCGACAAGGCCGACGCCTATGAGCGCTACAACTACGAGGTCGGTATCAAGCCGCTGATCGAGAAAGCGCTGGGCGTGCAGACTTTTCGCGAGGACACGCCGACGCATTCGGAATTCATCACCATCTCCTATTGGGAGAGCGTCGAGGCGATGGCCGCCTTTACCGGCGGCGATCCGCAAAGCATCCACCATCTCGACCGCGACAAGGAGTTCCTGATCGAATTGCCGAAGGGTGTCCAGGTGTTGCGCATCCTTTCCAGCCACGGAATGGTTGGCGGCAGCTGATGTTTGCGGGCTTTGACGCCAGGACCGTTCAAATGGAGGAGACATCGATCTTCGTCAGGGCCGGTGGCTCAGGGCCGCCGCTGCTGCTCCTGCATGGCTTTCCCGAAACGCATGTTATGTGGCGGGACATTGCCGTGGCATTGGCGCCGAACTTCAGCGTGGTTGCCGCCGATCTCAGGGGCTACGGCCAAAGTGGTTGTCCGGCTTCCGGAGCCGATCATGCCGCCTATTCCAAACGAGCGATGGCGCGCGACATGGTGCAGGTTATGGACGCACTCGGTTTCGACCGCTTCATGGTTGCCGGCCACGACCGTGGCGGCCGCGTCGCCTACCGCATGGCGCTCGACCACCGTGAAATCGTATCGAAGGTCGCCGTTCTCGACATCGTCCCCACGGCCTCCGCCTGGGATCGGGCCGATGCCAGGTTGGCGCTGGCCTTCTGGCCGTGGAGCCTGCTCGCCCAGCCGGAACCGCTGCCTGAGCGCCTGTTGTCCGCAGCACCCGACGCAGTTGTCGACAATGCGATCGCCGGCTGGGGCTCGGCTCCAGATGCTTTTCCCGCTGAGGTCAGGGCCGCCTATATCGAGGCGCTGCGTGATCCCGCCCATGCCCACGCCATCTGCGAGGAATATCGCGCCGCCGCAGGCATCGACCGCGAGCACGACGCGCAGGACCAGGCTGATGGCTGTCGCATCAGATGCCCGCTGCTTGCGCTCTGGAGCGGCGAGGGCGGGTTGGAGAACTGGTATGCGGAGGAGGGCGGCCCGTTGGCGATCTGGCGGCAATGGGCTGATAACGTCGGAGGCGGCTCGGTCAAGGGTGGGCATTTCTTCCCGGAAGAGCACCCCGAAGACACGGCTGCAAGGCTGTCGAGATTCTTCGCAAGCTGACTACGGGCCGATTGCTAAAATCCGGGCCTGTGTGTTCCTGTGTCGACTATCTCAGATGGCCGAGGGATTGCAGGATCAAAGTGCTCGAAAGACCAAGCAGGGCGATACCGTAAAACCGGTCGATCCACACGGCGTTCGGCCCAGCCAGAAGCCTTGCAGCCCGCGCGCCAAGGGCTGCGTAAAACGTCAGCACAAACACATCGGCAAGCGCGGCGATAATGGCCAGGATGCCATACTGGATCGCGATCGGCTCATCCACGCGGACAAAATGCGGCAGGATCGCGGGGAAAAGCAGCCAGGCCGCCGGATTTGTGACCGCCACCAGGAAGCAGCGCCCAATGAGTGCCTTGGCTGAATGGCGTGTTTCGGGAAGGTTAGGGTTGAACGAAGGTCGGGATGCGGTGCGCAGGGTACCGATGGCGACGAAAAGCAGATAGCCCGCGCCGAACATCCTGAGAGCCGAGAGATAGAATTCCGAAGCCAGCAGAAGAGCGCCGAAGCCCAGCGCGACGATGCTGATAAGAACGAAATCAGACAGTACGACGCCGGCCATGCCGAGAAACGCGCGTCGAAAACCGTAGCGGGAGCCGTTGGTAATGGCGAGCACGACGTCCGGTCCCGGAACCGCCATTCCGAGAACCGACACGAAGGCAAATGTCACCAGCGGCAGGTTTCCCATGACGCCGCGTAATGTACCCGGCGCTCACCGTCCGTAACGCCCTTCACACAGCGGCTTGGCTATCGCCGATTGTTGTTGGCCACCTTGGCTCAGTGCCCGCCGCGCATCTTCACCACCACAGTCCTCACCGCCAGCACCAGCACAGTGATGATGATCAGGATCACCGAGAGCGCGGCGATCGCCGGGTCGATGTTGTCGCGCAGGCCCATCCACATCAGCCGCGGCAGCGTGATGGCGTTGACCGAGGTGATGAACAGGGTGACGCCGATCTCTTCCCAGGACAGCACGAAGGACAGCAGCGCGGCGGTGACGATGCCGAACTTGATGTTGGGCATGATGATGCGCGTGGCGCGTTCCCACACGCCGGCGCCAAGGCCGCGCGCGGCAAGGTCGATGCGGCGGTCGAGCTGGCTGAGCGAGACCAGGATCAGAACCGTGGCGAAAGGCACCGTCATCACCGAATGCGCCATGGCGACGCCGAGCCAGGTGTCGTAGCCGAAGAACGAGCTCATGCCCGAGATCGACGTCAGCAGGAAGTAGAGCGTGATCGCCGAGACCACCGGCGGCACCACCATCGGCAACAGCACGAAGCCGACAAGGGCGGCGGTAAATCGCGGCTGGAACATCCAGGCGCCAAGGCTGAAGCACAGCGCCAGCACGGTGGAGATGACGCTGCTGACGATGCCGATGCGGATCGACAGCAGGATGGCGTCGAGCCAGCGCGGATCCTCGATCAGCGCGCGGTAGTGGCGCAGCGACAGTTCGCCCGTCGGCATAGCCAGCATGCGGCTTGGCGTCAGCGACACCGGGATGACCGCCAACAGCGGCAGCAGCAGGAACAGCGCCACCAGCACGGCGAGGATCAGCGAGACGGGACCGGGGCGATAGGTCGGCATCAGATCAGTTGCTTCGGTCTGACATAGCGGAACAGCAGCGCCATGAGCGCGCCGACGAACAGCACCAGCACGACGCTGATCGCCGCGCCCAGTCCCCAATCGGGACTCTGAAAGATGCGCAGATAGATCAGCTCGGCGATCATCACGCTGCGGCCGCCGCCGAGGATCGCCGGCGTGACGAAGAAGCCGAGCGAGAAGACGAACACGATCATCGCCGAACCGATGATGCCGGAGCGCGTCATCGGCACGAACACGGTCCAGAAGGTGCGCATACGGCTGGAGCCGAGCCCGCGCGCCGCGAGCAGCACGCGCTCGTCGAGGCTGCGCATGGCGGAGGCCAGCGGGAACACCGCGAAGGGAATGAGGAAATGCGTCATGCCGACGATGACGCCGAACTCGTTGCGCACCAGCGCCAGCGGCTCGGAGATGAAGCCGATCGATTGCAGCCAGGTGTTGATCAGGCCGCGGTTGGACAAAAGCGCCACCCAGCCGAAGGCGCGGGTAAGCACCGAGATCCAGAAGGGGACGAGAATGCAGAATTCAGCGATTATGCGCTGTGCCGGGCTGCCGCGCACCCACACCATGGTGATGGCGTATGCCGCCGCCACGGAAACCACGGTGACGATCAGCGCGATGCGCAGCGTGCGGATGAACACAGACTGCACCAGGGCATCGGTGGCGAGCGCGCCATACTGGCCGAGCCCCGGTGTCGGCAAGGTGACGCTCCACTTGACGACGCCGAGGAACGGCCAGGCGTAGGCCAGCACAAGGAACAGGAGCAGCGGCGCCATCAGCACCGCCGCGCCCATCCTGTCGGAGAGGGTGCCTCTCATCGAAGCTCGTGCCCGGCCTGGTCAGGCCGAGATGATCTTGGTGTATTCGTCGAGTGCTGCCCCGTAATTCTTGGCGTACCAATCCATGTCGAGCGCGATCTGCTTCTTCATGTTTTCGGGATCGACCGGGTTAATGCGCTTCTTGTCGGCGGGGATCAGCGCATCGGCGGCCGGATTGGCCGGACCTTGTCCAAGCTTGTCGAACATCACCAGTTGCTTCGCCGGATCCTGGGCGCTGGCGATGAACTTCATCGCTGCGTCCTTGCCGCCGGGGTTGCCCTTGAGCACGGCCAGCGCGCCGGGCGAAATCAGGCCCTGGTCCCAGATGAACTTGATCTTGCCGCCCGAGTCCTGCTCGATCAGCGAGGCGCGGGTCGACCACACGATCGCCATCGAGGCTTCGCCGTTGAGCAGCACGCTCTGGCTCTCGGCGCCGCCGCCCCAATAGGCCACGACGTTTTCCTTGAAAGCGGCGATCTTGTCATGCGCTCGCTTCAGGTCGAGCGGGTAGAGCGAGGCCGGCGCGATGCCGTCTGCAAGCAGCGCTGCTTCCCAGCTCGACACGCCCCATTTGTAGAGCGAGCGCTTGCCCGGAAACTTCTTCACGTCGAAGAAGTCGGCCATGCCGGTCGGCGCGTCCTTGCCGTATTTCTCCGAGTCATAGGCGATGACGTAGGAGAAGAAATAGGTCGAGGCCGCGTATTCCCAGCCGAAGCCTTCTCGCATCTTCTTCTTGTCGACGACGGCGTAGTCGATCGGCTCGAGCGCACCCTGGGCGCCGAGCGTGATGGCCGAGAACGGGTCGACATCGACGAGATCCCAGGTCGGCGCGCCGCTCTTGAACTGTGCGGCAATCGCGCCTTCGGTGGGGCCCGAACCGTCCATCTTGACGGCGATGCCGGTCTCCTTGGCGAAGGCCTGGCCATAGGCGGCGTCATAAGCGGTGAGGGCATCGCCACCCCAGTTGACCAGCACCAGTTCCTTGGCCTGCGCAAACGCGCCGGTCGAGCGCAGCAGCATCGGCGTGCCGGCCAGCACGAAGGCTGCAAGCTGGGTGAATTGCCGGCGCGAAATCTCGCCGCGCACAGCCCGGGCGGATAGCGCGTCCATGGCTTGTTTTTTGCTTTGGTCTGTCATTTTAGTTCCCCTTTTTCGTTGTTGGTTCCGGTGGTTATGGCGCGCTCCAGATTCTTTGCTGGAAGACTTCGCCGTTCTCGTCGTCATCCTCCGTCCGGAAGGAGGAAACCCTTTTCCGCCGGCCAGGTCAGCCAGACGGAATTGCCTTTGCTCAGCGCCGCCGCCGCGACCTCATTCGGCACCGAGACGGTCACCTTGGCGCCCTGGCGTGTCGTCAGATCGAGTTTGGTCGCCGCACCCAGATAGGTCGAGCCGATGGCGGTGGCGGCAATGCCGTTCTCGCCGGCGGCGGCTTCGCGCGCGATCGACATATGTTCGGGCCGGATCGCCAATATGGCGTTGCCGTTCACCGCCTCGGCATTGCCGCGCAGCGTGATCGCGCGGTCTTCGCAGAGCGCGGTGGCGCCATTGTCGGCGCGCTTCACGCCCTTGAGCGGCAGCATGTTGATCTCGCCCAGGAACTCAGCGACGAAACGATTGGCCGGCCGGTCATACACCTCGTCCGGTGCACCGACCTGCAGCAATTTGCCATGGTTGAAGATGGCGACGCGCGACGACAGCGCCAGCGCCTCGCTCTGGTCGTGGGTAACGAAGACGAAGGTGGTGCCGGTCTCCTGATGCAGCCGCTTCATCTCGGCCTGCATCTGGCCGCGCAGGCTCTTGTCGAGCGCCGAGAACGGCTCGTCGAGGAGCAGCACGCCGGGTTCGAACACCAAAGCGCGGGCCAACGCCACGCGCTGCTGCTGGCCGCCGGAAAGCTGCGCCGGCAGTTTCGTCTCATGGCCCTTGAGGCCGACGCGCTCGATCATCTCGGCAACGCGGCGCTTGATCTCGAAAGCCGATTTCTTGCGTACCTTGAGCGGGAAAGCGATGTTGGCCTCGACCGACATATGGGGGAACAGCGCATAGCCCTGGAACACCATGCCGGCGGCACGCTGTTCGGCCGGCCGCTCGGTGATGTCGATGCCGTCGCTGAAAAGCTTGCCGGCGGTCGGTTGCACGAAGCCGGCGAGGATCATCAGGAATGTGGTCTTGCCCGAGCCGGAGGGACCGAGCAGCGTCAAAAACTCGCCGCGGCCGATATTGAGCGTCAGGTCGTCCAGCGCCCGGAACGAGCCGAAGCTCTTGCCGATCCCGATTGCCTTGATCTCTGCGGCCCGGCCGGGTTGCTGCATCCTGCCTCTTCCTTGATCGTGGCTTGAGCGTAGGGCAGGGCCCCGGCTCACCGCAACCGAATAGTTTTCGCCTGATCGGCAAATTTGATTCACGGATGGGGGCTAGTACGGGCTGATCCGGTTCTCCGACAGCTTCGACCTCAACCACCCATTGAACGCTTCCAGCACCGGGTGGCTGGCCTTGGCATGTTCCGACACCAGGAAATACGAGCGCGGCGAGGGGATCGCGATGTCGAAGGGGCGCACCAGACGGCCTTCGCTCAGCGCCCGGCGGCTGGTCAGCTCGTCGCCCATGGCGATGCCCTGGCCGGCGATCGCCGCGGAAAAAACGAGGTTCATGTCCGAGAAGAAGATGCCGCCTTCGGTGTCGGGGTTTTCCACCTTGGACAGCGCCAGCCAGCGCGCCCAGTCCTCGGTGTCGCCGAGATGCAGGAGATTGGCGCGCAGCACATCGGCCGGTTTTGAAAAGCCGCCGACCTTGTTGAGCAGTGTCGGGCTGCAAAGTGGCGTGAACGAGATTTCGCACAGCAACTCCACCGAGCGGTTCGGCCAGTTGCCCACGCCGAAGGCAATGAAGGCATCGGCGTCCGGATTGCTGACATCGTCCAGCCGCCGCGGTGTCAGGATCGACAGCGCCACATCCGGATACATCTGCCGGAACTCGCCGATGTGGGTGCATAAAAACAGAGAGGCGAAGCCCGGCGTGCAGGAAACGGCGAACGAACCGCCGACGCCGGTGCCGGCCTGGCGCGTTACCGCATCGCCAAGCACGGTCAGCGCCTTCCTCACATCGGCGGCATAGCGCTGGCCGCGCGGTGTCAGCGCCACGCCCTTGCCGATGCGCTCCAGCAGGTCGAAGCCGAGGTCGCGTTCGAGGAGCCGCAACTGATGGCTGACGGCGCTGCGGGTGAGGTGCAGTTCGTCGGCGGCGCGCCAGACGCTGCCGTGACGGGCAAAACTGTCGAGGGCGCGCAGCGCCTGTGTGGAAGGTATTCGCAAGAGGCCTCAGGTGAACCGAATTTGCATGAACCGGAAAAACATATCACTTTTTGCAATGCCGCTTCACTGCTTTCTTGGGCCGCATGGAGAAACCGGTGACGACCTCGGCGCAAGCCACCGCGCTTGCCTGTCTCGATGGCATCCAGCCGTCGCTGTCGGCGTGGACGCGCACCATTTTCGATTTCGGCGAAACAGCCTGGCGCGAATACCAGTCGGCGGCCTGGTATGTGGCGCGGCTGAAGCATGAGGGCTTTTCGGTCGAGGAAGGGTCGGCCGGCATGCCGACCGCCTTTTGCGCCCACTGGACGAATGGCCCGGGGCCGACCATCGGCATGTACGGCGAATACGACGCCGTGCCCGGCAACTGCCAGGACGCGGCAACGGTGAACCGATCGCGGCCGGGCCTCGGCAGCGAGGCCGGCGGCCACACCGATCCGCATTCCGGGCTTGGCATTGCCGGCCTCGGCGGACTTCTCGCCACCAAGGCGGCAATGCAACGCCACGGCATCAAGGGGACGCTGCGCTTCACCGGCGAGCCGGCCGAGAAGGTCAGGGGCTCGAAGCCGATCCATGCAGCCAAAGGCTATTATGACGGCCTTGCCGGCATGATCTCGTTCCATCCCTTCTATATGCTGCCGCTCTGCAACACGGCGCGCTGGGACACGCATTGCGGCGCGGCCTACGCGATGATCTACCGTTTTGTCTGCGACGAACCCGAAAACTGGGTTCGCGCAAGCGATGGCGCGCCGATCCCGCAGGCGCATTCGGCGGTGCGGGCGCCCGGCGCCAATGACGCGCTGATGACGATGTACATGACCTCCAAGGCGCTGCGCGATTCCATGCTGCCTCACCAGGGCGGCTGGTCGATCAGCGAGGCGATCCTCACCGCCGGGCAGGCGACCGCCGACAATCTGCCGGCGGGGCTGGCCGAGATCCAGTACATGATCCGCGTGCCGACCATCGCCATGGCAGAGCAGGTCACCGCGGTGCTCGACCGTAATGCGGCCGCGGCCGCGGCGATCAGCGGTTGTCGCTATGAGCGCCATTGGGTGTCGAAGTCGAGGCCGGGCCTCGCCAATCACGCCATGGCGGGGATTGCCTATGAGGCGCTGTCCACCGTTGGCGCTCCGAGCTGGGACGAGGCGGCGAAAGCGATCGGTCGCGAGGTCCAGGTCAATGCCGGCGGCACCGCGACCGACAACCCTTTCATCGACGAGATGGAGCGGCTGGTTGCGCCGCAAGAGGCCGAGGCAATCCTGCGCCGCGATTTGCCTCCGTCGCAGATCAACTCGACCTCCGACGACTACACCGACATGTCGTGGCACACGCCGACCGCACGCTTCTATGTCGCCCGCCCGGCGCTGCGCTCGGCGAATGGCCATGCCTATCCATCCTGGGCGATGAACGCGCTGGGCGGTATCTCGGCCACCATCGACCCGATGGTCATTTGCGCCGCCAAGACGGTTGCGCTTGCAGCCCTCCGCCTGCTCGAGGACAAGTCCGCGCGCGATGCGGCCATGGACGAATTCGTCACCCGCACTGGCGGCGGCGTCGGCGGCTCGAACTGGATCGCGCCGCTTTGCGACTATGACCCGCCGATCAATTTCCGCTGGCCGGAATATGTCACCACCGCGCGCGGACGCGATTGGTGGATTCCGAGCAGCCAATCCAATCAAGCTGCATAGTCAAATCGAGGAGAACCTTATGACCGTCCATGACCGCATCGTCGCCGAACCGTTCTCGCTGCAGCGCCGCAATCCCGCCGGCGGCACCAAGCCGCTGACGTCATGGGGCTTTGCCAACGAGACCGACGTGCTGACAGACGTGTTGCTCGGCTCGCCAAACTTCCTGCGCCACCTCTCGACCAGCTCGCTCTCGCGCAAGCATTTGCGCGAAGCGCCCTGCAACGTTCAGATCGCCCAGGCGCAGCACAAGGACCTCGTCGCCGCCTATGAGCATTTCGGCGTCAACATCCACTGGCACGAGCCGACGCCGGAACTGCCGATGCAGGTCTATTCCAGAGACTCCAGCGTCATGACGCCCTACGGCGCCTTCATCACCGCCATGGCCAATTGGTGGCGGCGCGGCGAGAACTATGCCGCCATCCGCACCTATGAAAAGCTCGGCATCCCCATCTACGACATGGTCACGGCTGGCACCTTCGAAGGCGGCGACTTCAACGTCATCGAGGAGGGCGTGGTGCTGATCGGCTGCGGCGGCGCCCGCACGCAGGAAGAGGGCGCCCGGCAGGTGCAGGACTGGTTCGAAAAGGAAGGCTGGGAAACGCGCCTCGCCTTCATCGACGAATATTATGTCCATATCGACCTGATGGTGGTGCCGATCGCTGAAAAGCTCACCGCGGTGTGCCTCGCCTGCACCGAGCCCGGCATTGTCGACTGGCTGAAGGGCAAGGGCCACGAGATCATCGACGTGCCCTTCCAGGACACGATGGCGCTCGGCTGCAACTTCATGTCGCTGGGCAAGGACAGGGTCATCGCGCCGACGTCGAGCCAGTCGCTGATCGGCCAGCTCAAGGCACGCGGCTTCGAGGTTGCTGCCGTCGACATGAGCGAGATTTCCAAGACCGGCGGCGGCATTCACTGCATGGCGCAGGCGCTCAAGCGCGAGCCGGCGTAAGGGCACGAATTGCCGCCGGGACCTGTGACGGAATGCTGTCAGATTTGACAAAACAGGCCTGGCAGAGGAAATTGATGCCATTAGAGGAGGGATTCTGTGAAGAAAACTTACGAAAAGCCGAGTCTGGCCAAAGCCGGCAAACTCGGATCGCTGGTCGCTTCAAACCCGTCGAAGCCCGCCCCCTGAGCGCAACCAGCCGCTGAAGGCCGAAATTCGGTCGTCCTGGTTACCGGCGACCGGATCGCGCTGTATGATTGAAGGGAGCCCGCCGGCTTTGAACGGCGGGCTTTTTGCTTTGCGCCAGAGCGCCGCCGCGTCAACTGGCTAGCCCAGTCTTCCCGACCCTGAATTGAACTTGCGCCGGGCGTTTTCCAGATGCGCGCGCATCGCCTGGCCGGCCGATTCCGGGTCGTGGCGCTCGATCGCCTCGAACACCGCCTGGTGGCCGGCAAAACTCCTGCGGTTTTCGATCTCCGTATTGGCCACGTGGATGCGCTGGTTGATCAGCCATTCGACCTAGCCGATGATTTGAAAACCAAGCCAGCTTCCCCAAAAGATCATGCCCAAACAAAGCCATAGCGCGAAGACCACATGCGCGCTGTTCCCGCCCGCCCGGCGATCAGGGAGTGGCTGGCGTGAGATGGCCGCGCTGACGACGGAACGAGATCGCCTCGTCTGGCCGGCCGGACTCGCGACGGCGTGGTCCGGCCGGAATTCCATCTGCTATGCGGGTATCAATACGGCGATGCGATGCACGCCGACCTCCTTGCTTGTATTCGTCGCTTCATCGGTCTTGCCCTTGGAGCAGGTGTACATATCACCCGTCTTGAGCTTGAATTCCTTGTCCGCTTTCTTGATCGTGAATGCACCTGAGGTAATGGTGCACACCATGTCGTTGTCCATCACGGTTTGAGGAGCATGTGCTCCGGGCTGAAACACAACGTCGATAATTGCGATGCTCTTGTAGGCGGGAATGTCAGCATTGCCGGTGCCGACCTCCACCACCCTGACACCGGGCGCAATCTCCTTGCCCTCTTTCGGGCCGTATTTCTTGATTTTTGCCGATGCCGCCAAGGTGAACAAAGGCGCTACCGCGGCGGTCGTCAGACCGAGGGCAATTGCAGACCTGCGATTCATGGTTTTCATTGCATCCTCCCGATGCTCGTCATGCATGGATATGCATGACCTCGATATATTAGCACGAACGAATTTACTTGTATGCAAGCGGCTGGGGCGCAGGCCAGCAAAGGGTATCGCTCCGGCGGGTAAGTCTATTTCACTGCAGCTTCCGCCGGAACTTCGAATGACAGCTCGAGCAATCCTGCAGGATCAGGTGCAGGAGATGCTCCGCCGGCACTTTGGTAGGATCGACTTCCACGGTGCTCGGCCGCTTGCCGAGCAGGCTGCCGCCGCCCATCGCCAGGCCGGTGCCCATGCGCATGTCATCGGTGATGACGGCCGGCGCGCTTTCGGCCTTGGCGGCCAGCGCGCGCGCCAGCGCCCCGATATGATTTGCAAGCGCCTCGAATTCCGCCCGTGACTGATCGATCTCCAGCCTGGCCTGCGAAGGCGGTCCAAGCGAGCCGCTCGGAAATTCGGCAATCAGGGCAGGGCCGGTGCGTGCGCGCAGCGTGTCCGCTGCCGCCTTGAAGGCTGCGGCGTCATAGGGTTGCCTGCGGTCGAACATGCCGGCAACGGTTTTCGCAGCCGCCGCCATCTCCTTCATCGACGCCTGGCGGGCCGCGACGATCGGTCCGCTGCCGACGGAGGCGCCCATCGTAAGGGCACAGACCAGCCACAGCAGCGCCGCTTTCACAGTCCATCTCACGGCGCCATGTCCTTGCCCCATCCATCCGTGCTCAGCCAGCCGCAGCAGGGGTTCGACCTGCAGTCGGATTCTTCAGTCGTGATGCCGGTTCTCATCGGTAAATTTCCGTCGCCGGAGGTCTCCGTCTCTGAGCAGATAGACCTTCCAGCCACCGGAAGGTCAACTGATTGAGAAGGCCGATCAGCGGGCAATCAGCACAGGCTTGCAGCAAGCTGACGCAGCGTTTCCTTGACTTGGATCGCAAAAACGGGCAGCAAGGCGGGGGTGAGGGAGAGCATTCTACCGTGGCGCAGACCATGGAGTGCTCTTTTTTTCGTATCAGGCGCCGCATAATCGGTGGCTGATGGAGGGATTGGTTAACCAACTTTGTCCATCTTTTGATTCAATCGGCAACAGAAGCGAAAGGTGCAGGGGGCACCAGCGAACTGTGGATGTCACGGATGCGAGGGTCGCAAGCCTGCATGCCGATTGAGAGTGGTTGTATGGCGTTTTTGCGTTTGAAAGACCGGGGCGATACTCCTGAACGGGGTTTGACTTCGAAGAGATCCGGCCAGCGCTGGGTGGTGGTGCCGGTTGTCGGCGCGGCCTTGGCGCTGTGGTCGGTGGCAACCATGGCCGGCCTCTATTCGCTCGGTACCTCGCTCACCGCAGCCTCCAACAGCCTTCCGCACAGTCTGCTTCTGCCGAACGCAGCACTTGCCGATTCGCGCCGCAGCCTCGCCAATTCGTGGGCGCCTCGGCTTTCGGCGCAAAAATCACAGGCCTCGCTGCTCAGCCAATGCGACGCCGGCTGCGCGCAAGCCGCCGCGAACTTCGCGCATGACGGCAAGATGGCGCGGCTGAAGCCGGCCGCGCACGCTGTGGCCTCGAGCATTGTCGCCTCAAACATTGCGCCAAACACCAGCGTCGCTCTCGCCACTTCGCGCGGCATGCGCTTCGACGGCGTGGTGGCCAAGGCAGAACTGTCGCCGCAAAAGCTGGCTGCCGCCTTCGCCAGGGCCTCGAATGCGCCGTTCATGCTTGCCAGCCTTCCGGTCGCTGCCCGTTTCGCCGAAGTCCGGCTGCCCGATCAGCATGGCCCCGCTTCGGAACGCTTTGGGCTGGAAGTGGCTGAGATCGAACGCTCATCGCGCCTGGCGCTGGCGCTGGCCAACAGCTTGCCGGAAGACGCTGACATGCTGGCCCCGCCGCCGGCCGTTGAAGCAATCGCCGGAGGGCAGGATCCTGAGCAGGCCGAGGTTCAGGTCGCTTCGCTGCCGCCGCAGGACGATCTGCCCGACAACATTGCGTTGCCGGGTTGGCGTCCACGCGCCGAAACCGCTCAGCCTGCCGAGGCTCGGCAAGCCAGCAAACCCAGGGCAGCCAAGCCACAGACCGACAGGGCGGCCGAGAGCCCCGCACCCCAGTCGCCGGGCAATTCGTCGCCGCGCTCGCCACGCAGTACTTCGGAGGTTGCCGCACTGCCTGGCGTGCCAGAAAGCCAGAGCATCCAATCAAGCCGGATCAAACCTGGCAAACGGTCGAAGACACAGGCCGGCGAGATGCTGGCCTATGCCAAGCCGGACGTCCCGGCGGGCGGTGTCGGTCGCGCCTTCAAGGATCTGTTCGCCACGCCCGGAATGGGCGGCGGCGTCGCCGTCTACGATATCTCGGCCAAGACCGTCTACATGCCGGACGGCTCGCGGCTGGAGGCCCATTCGGGGCTGGGTTCGATGGTCGACCAGCCGCGCTTCGTGCACAAGAAGAATGTCGGCCCGACGCCGCCCAACACCTATGATCTGCGTCTTCGAGAATCCCGCTTCCATGGCGTCGAGGCGCTCCGTCTCACTCCCGTCAGCGGCGGCAACAAGTACGGTCGCGACGGCCTGCTCGCCCACACCTACATGCTGCGCGGCGGCCGTGCGGAATCCAATGGCTGCGTCGTCTTCAAGGACTACGCCCGCTTCCTTGCCGCCTACAAGAAGGGCAAGATTAAGCGCCTCGTCGTCGTGCCGCGCCTGACCAAGCCGCTGACGCGGGTCGCTCAGGAAGGCCGGGGAGCGTAAGGCAGTAGGCAGTAGGCAGTAGGCAGTAGGCAGTAGGCAGTAGGCAGTAGGGCCCAGGAGCGTCCATCGCCTGTTGATTGTTTTTCTGCCCCTATTGCCTATTCCCCACTGCCTATTCCCTTTTCACCCCCAGGCAGACTATGAGTGACCCCTGCGGGTCGGCTTCACCACGAGGACATCCATGACAATACGCGCTGTCGTTTGGGGCGAGAACATCCATGAGCGGACCAATGAGGTGGTCGCAGCCCTCTATCCCGAGGGCATGCACACGACCATCGCCAAGGCGCTGAATGCCGACAAGGCGATCTCCGCCTCGACCGCCACGCTCGAGCAGCCGGAGCACGGCCTGCCGGCCGACCGTCTGGCCGAGACCGACGTGCTGGTCTGGTGGGGCCACAAGGATCATGGCGCGGTGGCCGACGAGATCGTCGAGCGCGTCGCCCGCCGGGTCTTTGAAGGCATGGGGCT
The DNA here is from genome assembly GCF_030323205.1 of Mesorhizobium sp. C395A. NCBI lineage: Bacteria > Pseudomonadati > Pseudomonadota > Alphaproteobacteria > Hyphomicrobiales > Phyllobacteriaceae > Mesorhizobium > Mesorhizobium sp. C395A. The sequence continues at coordinate 743,133 of NZ_CP100473.1, forward strand.
GATCGTTCTCCATTCCGGCCATTTCTCGAAAATCTTCAAGCGGCTGATGGGCACGCCCTGCACGCTGAAATGGCGCGAGGCGGGTGAGCGCGAGCGGCTCTGGGCGACCAGTCCCAGCCATCCGATCGCCGAAGGCGTCGGCGAATATTTCGAGCTCGAGAATGAAGAAATGTATGGCGAGCAGTTCGCCGTGCCCGAACCGCTGGAGACCGTCTTCATCTCCTGGTTCCAGGGCGGCGAGGTGTTCCGTTCTGGGCTGACCTATCGCCGCGGCGCCGGCAATGTCTTCTACTTCCGCCCGGGCCACGAGACCTATCCGACCTATCACGACGCCAATGTGCACAAGGTGCTGCGCAATGCGGTTAAGTGGGCGCACAATCCGCAGGGCACCAAGTCGGCGATCCTTGAGGCGCCGAACGTGCCGGTCGAAAAGGCGCTGGAGCCGATCGTCGAGCGCGGCGGCAAGCTGCACGTTTCGGGCGAGGCCGGCTACCGCTAAAGCAAAGTCCAGGAAAAAAGGCGTAGCGGCTTTCCGCATGGGTTTCCTAGACCGTATCTGCGCCATATGATTGAATCGAACCAATTCGCTCGGAGTGCAGAGAATGCGGCTTTTGATACTGGGTACCGGCTGGATGGCGCAGGAGCATGCCCGCCGTTTCGGCGGCATCGACGGCGTCGAGATCGTCGGTGCTGCCGACGTCGATGAAAAGCGCGTGGGCGAATTCGCCGACGGGTTCAAGATATCGAAGCGATTCACATCGCTGGAAGACGCGCTGGCGTGGGGCGAGTTCGATGCGGTCGCCAACGTCACGCCCGATCGCATCCATCATCCGACGACCATGGCGCTGATTGCGGCCGGCAAGCCGGTGCTGTGCGAAAAGCCGCTGGCCGAAGACTTCGGCAAGGCAAGCGAGATGGCCAACGCGGCTGAGGCAGCCGGCATCGTCAACATGGTCAACCTCACCTATCGCAATGTCGCTGCCTTGCAGAAGGCGCGGCAGATGGTGCTGGCCGGCGAGATCGGCACCGTCCGCCACGTCGAGTCCTCCTATCTGCAGAGCTGGCTGGTGTCGAAATTCTGGGGCGACTGGCGCGCCGACCCGAAATGGCTGTGGCGGCTGTCGCGCGACCACGGCTCCAACGGCGTGCTCGGCGATGTCGGCATCCACATCCTCGATTTCGCCAGCTATGGCGCCGCACTCGACATCGACCACGTGTTTTGCCGGCTGCGCACCTTCGATAAGGCGCCAGGCAACCGCATCGGCGAATACGACCTCGACGCCAATGACAGCTTCGCCATGACGCTGGATTTCTCCAACGGCGCCTTTGGCGTCGTTCACGCCAGCCGCTGGGCGACCGGCCACATCAACGAATTGCGCCTGCGCATCTATGGAGACAAGGGCGGCATCGAAGTCGTGCACAATCTCGAGGGTTCGGAACTGAAGGCGTGTGTCGGCGAGGATATCGAGAACGCCAAATGGCAGGTGCTCGACGCCGGCACGGTGCCGACCAATTACCAGCGCTTCGTCGATGCGGTTCGCAGCGGCGTGCAGGCCGAGCCTTCATTCCACCATGCCGCCGAACTGCAGAAGGTGCTGGATCTAGCCATGGTTTCGGAACAGAAGCGGACGGAACTGAGGGCCAGCGCCGATACGCAGTGATGTGAAGGGAGGAAGAAACAATGGTCACGCGCCGCGCGCAATGTCTCTGCGGCCAGCTTTCAGCCGTCTGTTCGGGCGAGCCGGTGCGCATCTCGGTCTGTCATTGCCTCGACTGCAAGCGCCGCACCGGCAGCGCCTTCAGCTACAATGTCCGGTTTGCGCAAGCTGATGTATCGATCGAGGGACGGGCGAAGCAGTTCACGCGCACCGGCGACGAGGGCGGCCGCGTCATCTACAATTTCTGCCCGGAGTGCGGCGCCGCCGTCCACTATCGCATCGACACGCAGCCCGGTGTGATCGCCATTCCCGTCGGCGCCTTCGCCGACCCGTCGTTCCCGCCGCCATTTCAGTCTTTTTACCACGAAAGCCGGCGCTGTGAGTGGGTCGAGATCAATGCCGAGCCGCTGGCGACGTTCGACTGAAGGCCGCTTTTTGGATACCCGGAACCGTCCGCACGCTCCGCGCCTTCAAGAGGGCATCGCCCCTGATTGCCATTGCCGGGCCGTTAGCCATCGCGCTCGGCTGCCCCATGAATAGGCATAAGTCAAGACGAATCCGGCTTGCGGCCCGATTGCTGACATGCTTACCTGACGGCATGTGTTCAATGGGGGTATATGGATGGCTAAGGAATCTTCGAATTCCGCTTCTTCAGAAAAGAAGGCGGACGTAAATCTGATAGGTAACACAGAAGGAAACGGGCTGAACTTCATGGGAGTTCAGGCCCGCGAAAACGGAACCGCCGGCGACGCCGTCGGTGTCGACAAGATCCGTGACCTGCTGTTCGGCAACCAGATGCAGGACTATGACCGCCGTTTTTCCAAGCTTGAAGAACGGGTGTTGCAGCGCTTCAAGGATGTCGAGTCCGAGGCCAAGCGCAATCTCGAAATGTACGAGTCGAATGCAAAGAAGCAGATCGATTCGCTTGCAGGGCAATTGCGGAGCGAAAAAGATTCACGAGCCGATGCCGACAAGGAGATCGACCGGAATCTTCGCGAGCAAAACCAGGCTCTTGAAAAGCAGGTGCGCACGTTGTCGGATCAGTTAAGCGCGCTCGAGCGCGATGTTTCGGACCGGATAAATCGAAACGATCATTTGCTGCGTGAGGAAATCAAGCAGAAGAATGAAGGCGTTCAGATGCTGATCGAGAAGATGTTTGCCGACCTCAGCAACGTCAAGACCGACCGAAATCTTTTGGCTGGCCTGTTTGTCGAGGTTGCAAAGTGTCTCAATCAGGATCCCGTCGGGAGCAAGAGCAACTCGGACCGTAGCTGGAAAGTGAGTTGATGGGACCTTGACGTCCACCGTCGACCCATTCAACCTTCCGCAAAGAACAGCCTCGAACGATACAGAGATTGATCGCGAGGCTCTGGCTCGTCTTTTGATCGAAATTGCCCGGAACGTTGATCCGGACTACCGTGCGCAGTTCGAGGCGGTTCCAACCGCCGATCCGCGCATGGAAACGCTGCGGCAGTTGCTGGTCAGCCGCGAAATCTCCGAGCTTTCACGCGTCACGCATCTGCTCGACGAACCCGAGCAGCTTGCGGCGGCCGTGGGCGACGTTCTTCCCAGTGCTGCCGGACGAGCGCCTTACGCGCAACTCGGCGAGGCGCTTGCGCCAGCTGTCGAACGGGCTGTGCAACGGTCGATCCAGAAGAGCCCGCGCACGCTGACGGACATATTGTACCCGGTGTTTCTGCCGGCAATTCGCAAGTCGATCGGCGAAAAGATCGACCAGACCTTTCAGTCGCTGAATGAAACTCTAAGGCACATATTCACCTGGCACGGGCTCAAGTGGAGACTTGAAGCCTGGAGAACAGGGGCAAGCTTCTCGGCAGTTGTTCTGAAGCATTCCCTTGTCTACCGTGTGGAACATGCGTTTCTCATTCATCGGAATTCCGGCCTTTTGATAGCGCATGTAACTGCCGACAATGCGACGAGCGAAGATCCTCAGCTCATTTCTTCGATGCTCAGTGCGATTCAGGATTTTGTAAAAGACTCATTTAACGAGAAAGAGCAGAGCGGCCTGGACACAATCCGTTTCGGCGAGCTTCGTCTCTGGTCGGAAGTTGGACCGTTTGCGACACTGGTTTCGGTGATCCGGGGAAATCCGCCGGAGGAATTGCATGAAATCGTTCGCGATGTGTTGCTTCGCATCCATGAGCAATCCTCAGAGGCTTTAGAGCAGTTTGACGGCGACGGTTCGCAGCTGGCCTCTGTAGAGGCGCAGTTGCAGACCTGCGTCGAGCTCAAGCAAGAGGAATCAAACGACGGATTTCCGTGGCTGGTGGCGGCCGTTGCCCTGTTGCTCTTGAGTCTGGCAGGCGGTTGGTACTTTCTTTCCTGGCAATCAGCGCAGCGCTGGCAGGCTTACGTGTCGCGCTGGCAGGCTTACGTGTCGCGAGTGGAGGCCCAGCCGGGCATCATCGTTGCCGAACAGCAGGTACGCGATGGCCAGTTCTATATTGCCGGCCTGAGGGACCCGCTTGCCGTCGACCCGCAGTCGCTGTTGTCAGGCACGGGAGTCGATCCGGCCGGGGTTCATTCGCAATGGCAATTTTATCAGAGCCTTGAGCCGGAGTTCGTGCTGAAGCGGCTGACGGCGTCGCTGGCTCCGCCGGATTCAGTGCGACTTTCGATTGTCGATGGCCGCATCGTCGCCGAGGGTGAGGCTCCCGACACCTGGATCAGCCGGGCGCGCGCGGCGGCCCAGCAGCTTTCGGCAGGCGGGCCGGTCTTCGATATCTCGGGGGTTCGTGACGTAAGTCCCCAAGTGCGCGAGGCGGAGCGCTGGCACGCCTATGTGTCGCGACTGGAGACCCAGCCGGGCATCATCGTTGCAGACCAAAAGATAAGCGACGGCCAATTCTATATTGCCGGCCTGCGAGACCCGCTTGGCGCCGATCCGCAGTCGCTGTTGTCGGGAACAGAGGTCGATCCCGCCCGGGTTCATGCGCAGTGGCAGTTCTATCAGAGCCTTGAGCCGGAGTTCGTGCTGAAGCGGCTGACGGCGTCACTGTATCCGCCGGAAACAGTACGACTTTCGATCGTCGATGATCGCATCGTTGCCGAGGGTGAGGCTCCCGACACCTGGATCGATCGCGCGCGCGCGGCGGCCCGGCAGCTTTCGGCAGGCGGACCCGAATTCGACATCTCCAAGGTTCGTGACGTGAGCCCCGAAGCACGCGCGGCGGAGCACTGGCAGTATTATGTGTCGCGACTTGAGGCCCAACCGGGAATCATCGTCGCCCAACAAACGGCGAGGGGCGGACATTTCTATATTTCCGGCTTGAGAGACCCGCTTGCCGCCGACCCGCAAGCCCTGCTGTCCGGAACGGACGTTGATCCTGCCCGCGTTCATGCACAGTGGCAATTCTATCAGAGCCTTGATCCGAAGTTTGTGGTGAAGCGGCTGACGGCGGCGCTGTCCCCGCCGAAAACCGTTCAGCTCTCGATCATCCAGGGTCGCATTGTGGCCGCGGGTGAGGCTCCTGCCGGCTGGATCAACCGCGCGCGGGCCGCCGCTGAACAACTTTCGGCGGACGGAGTGGTTCTGGATGTCTCGCAGCTGCGTGAGCTGAACCTCGCAGAACTTAATCATTTGAGGCAGGCGATCCAGACGACCGATATTTTCTTCTCTTCCGGCAAGGTTGTGCCGGGACCCGAGCAGACGCCGGTTCTCGACAGGTTGGCGGATCAAATAAAGGAATTCGCCCAGAGTGCCCGCAATTCCGGCGTAACGGCGCGGTTTATGTTGACCGGGCATTCGGACACCACGGGCCGTGAGACGGCCAACGCGTCGATCAGCGCCGCCCGCGCCGAGACAGTTCGTGCGCTTCTCAACAAGCGCGGCGTTGCTCCCGAACTGCTGCTGGTTCGGGGCGCGGGCACTTTTGAGCCGGCTGTACCTGAAAACAGTCTAACCGGTAGCTCCACCAATCGCCGGGTTTCGATTACGGTAAACCTGGACTAGCGGAGCCCAACATGTTGCAAAAAAAGATCTGCATGCTGGGCGGCTTCGCCGTCGGAAAGACGAGTCTGGTCCGCAGGTTTGTGCAGAGCATCTTCTCAGAAACCTACTTGACCACCGTCGGAGTGAAAATCGACAAGAAAAGCGTCGCGCTCCCGGACAAAACCGTGGATCTGATTTTGTGGGATTTGGCCGGCGAGGACGATATCGGCTCATTCCGCGTCAGCTATGTTCGAGGTGCAACCGGGCTCGTGCTAGTCGTCGATGGAACCCGCGCTGCTACTCTTGCCGTGGCACTCACGCTGCGCGAACGGGTCGAGGCCGAATTCGGCGCCATGCCGTTCGTATTGCTGTTCAACAAGTCCGATCTGGCCGATCGGTGGGCGATATCGGATGGTGAGATCAACGAGTTGAGGCAACGTGGATGGCAAATCTATCTAACAAGTGCGCTTTCGGGCGAGCAGGTCGATGACGCCTTTCGTCAACTTGCCTTGATGGTCACCAAATAGACCATGCATGAATTGCCAAAAGAAGTCAGAAATTGGTTTTTCAATTTCTTCTTCGACGGGCACGCTGTCGCTTATCTGAAAATCGACGCTGAGCTTTGCATAGCTGCCAAGGGCGGTAATGTTGAACATTACGGGCTGTCATCGCTTCGCATCGGCAAGCCTGTTGCGGAGCAGCTTGAATTCATGGAAGGTTTGCTGCCTTGCCCGGAGCTTCCGTTTCGCATGGACATGGTTGAACTGCCCGGCGGGCGTGTCGCCGACCTCCATTTTTTTGCTGACAATGCGTTCGTGTGGCTGCTTTTTCTGGACGCCACTGCCGAACGAGACAACAGGCAGCGGCTTCAACAGAAGGCCTATGAAATGACGCTCCTGCAAGAGAGGGAGCGTCAACTCAACGAAAAATTGCAATCGACGAACGAGGCACTGAGAAAGAGCCAGGAGGGATTGGCGCGTGAATACCAGCGCGCCGAAAACCTGCTCCTCAACATTCTCCCGGCGTCGATCGCGGAGCGATTGAAAGCGCAAAAGAAAATTGCCGACAACCACGCAGAGGTGAGTGTGCTTTTTGCCGACATCGTCGGTTTTACGGAACGAGCGCGCAGCGTCGGAGCGGTGACGACGCTCGCTATTTTAAACTACTTCTTCAAGGCGGCGGATCGGCTCTCTGAGCGATACGGCTGCGAAAAGATCAAAACAATTGGCGATTGTGTGATGGTGGTCGCCGGCCTGCCCACGGCGCGATCCGATCATGCAAAGGCCCTCACGCGCTATGCGATTGAGCTGCGCAAAGCGGTCAAGCGGGAACGCTTCGCAGGAGAACCGATAAGGCTGAGAATTGGAATTCACTCAGGACCGATTGTCGCCGGCGTCATAGGCAAGAGGCGGTTCGCCTATGACCTGTGGGGTGAGACCGTTAATCTCGCCTCACGTATTCAAACGTCCGCGGAGCCCGATGAAATCCGTATTTCCGATGCAACTTACCAACTGCTTGGACCGAAATTTGCTTGCGACCCACTCGAGGAAACGGAATTGCGCGGTGCGGGTCGCGTGCGAATGTGGCGGCTCCCGAGCTGATCCGTCGCCTGCGGTGCGACCGTGGAGCGCCGATAGCGGCGCCCGAAAGCCATTGGCGTGACCTGATCTTGCGATCGCAAAGCACCCTTTGCGCTTGCCCGGAAGGCCTCTATTCTGGAGCACAGTGGCCGCTGGTGGGATAGAATGTCGGTACTGCCTTTTCTGAGAATCTACGCACCGCTAAATGCGGTGCTCGCTGCGCCTGGGCTTCTGGCGGTGGCTGCGCTCACGATGCCGAACATGTCCGGACGAAGCAGACTGGCTCTGGCTGCCGTGCTCGCTGTCATTTGGGCCGCCTATCTTCTGCAGATGGCCGAGACCCTGCTCAAGCGCTGGGCGGGAGACCTTCGGGACAGGACGCCGGCAATCACAATCGATGTGCTCGCGGTTTTGGTTCCACTCGCCGCATTCCTGCTCGACGGCACGCCCGACCGTAGCCTCTACTGTGCTGTCTGGCTGCTGAAACCGCTGCGCGACTCGACCTTCTTCCCGCTGCTTGGCAGGGTTCTGGCCAACGAAACGCGCAACCTGGTCGGCGTCACCACGGTCTTCGGCCTGGTTCTGTTCGGTGTCGCACTTGCGGCCTACGTCATCGAGCGCGACGTCCAACCGGAAAAGTTCGGCAGCATCCCCGAAACAATGTGGTGGGCGGTGGTCACGCTGTCCACTACCGGCTATGGCGACGACATTCCGCAAAGCTTCGCCGGCCGCGTTCTTGCCGGGGCTGTCATGATGTGTGGCATCGGCATCTTCGGGCTCTGGGCCGGCATTCTTGCCTCCGGCTTTTATCAAGAAGTCCGTCGCGAGGATTTCGTCCGCAATTGGCAATTGATTGCCGGCGTTCCGTTGTTTCAGAAGCTTGGCCCGGCCACGCTGGTCGAGATCGTGCGCGCGTTAAGACCTCGCACGGTGCCGACGGGCGCCGTGATCTGCCGCAGTGGCGAGACCGGTGATCGGATGTTCTTCGTCGTGGAGGGCCGCGTCAGCGTCGCGACGCCGAACCCGGTGGAACTTGGCCCTGGCGCCTTCTTCGGCGAGATGGCGCTGATCAGCGGCGAACCGCGTATGGCGACCGTCACTGCCGCAACTTCTGTCTCACTCCTGTCGCTGCACGCGGCGGATTTCCAGATGCTGTGCAGCAGCAGCCCGGAAATCGCGGAAATCATCCGCAGGACCGCGCTCGAGCGGCGCGGCGCGGCGCCGGTGGCTTGACCGTACAGCCGATGGTGGCCCGGCTGGAACTGGATGGTACGGCTCTATCGACCACGCGCGGAGGTTATGGACGGCACGTGGAAGTTCCCAGAGGCGTAGCCGGAGACCTAAACGTAGCCGATCCACTCTACCGGCGGCTCGTTGTTTGGCGCTGTGCGTCGACAGTTCCTGCCCCGCGGCCTTTCGGACGACCGGCTTTGGCTAAACTCTAATGCCTTAGAATCTTGCTTAGAAAAGCCCGGCTGCGGTCGGTCTTCGGGTCAGAGAAAAACGCCTCCGGCGTGCCGCTTTCGACGATGGCGCCGGCGTCCATGAACACCACGCGCTGCGCCACCTTGCGGGCAAAGCCCATTTCGTGCGTTACCACCATCATGGTCATGCCTTCCTCGGCCACCGCGACCATGACGTCGAGCACTTCGGAAATCATCTCGGGATCGAGCGCCGAGGTCGGTTCGTCAAACAGCATGATCTTGGGGCGCATGCCGAGGCAGCGCGCGATGGCCACACGCTGCTGCTGGCCGCCGGACAGCTGTGACGGGTAGGCGTTGACCTTGTCGGCGAGGCCGACCTTGGCCAGCAAGTCGCGCCCGGCCTGCTCGGCCTCGGCGCGGGGGATCTTGCGCACATGGATCGGCGCCAACGTGACGTTTTCCAGCGCCGTCTTGTGCGGGTAGAGGTTGAACGACTGGAAGACGAAGCCGATCTCGGTGCGCAGCTGCGTCATGTTGGTGGCGGGGTCGCCGAGGCGCTGGCCGTCGACGACGAGGTCGCCATCCTTGATCGCTTCCAGGCCGTTGATGCAGCGGATCAGCGTCGACTTGCCCGAGCCGCTCGGGCCGCAGACGACGACCACTTCGCGCGGCTCGACGCTGAGCGTGATGTCCTTCAGCACATTGAGCGAGCCGAACCATTTGTTGACGCCGCGAAAGTCGATCATGCCCGTTTTGGTCAGGTTTGGTTTGGTCGGGCTTGGATTGGTCATGGCGGTCGCCCTTTGGGGTTCGATGTCACAGCTGCACCTCGCCATGCGCCGCGCCCATGCGGCGCTCCAGCCGGCGGGCGAGCATGATCAGCGGATAGCAGACGACGAAATAGCCGACGCCGACCAGGAAGAAGACCAGCAGGCCGTTGGGCACACGCTGCACCACAAGCCAGCCGACGCGGGTGAGGTCGGTCAGCCCGATCGCCGAGACGACGGAGGAATCCTTGATCAAGAGTACATATTGCCCGACCAGCGGCGGCAGCACGATGCGCATCGCCTGCGGCAGCACCACCTGGCGCATGCGTTGCCAGCGCGACAGGCCGGACGCCAGCGCTGCCTCGACCTGGCCGGTCGGCACCGAGCGGATGCCGGCGGCGACGATCTCGCAGATGAAGCACGCGGCGAGGTTGGTGAGCGCGATGATGCCGGCCGTGAAGGCATCGAGCTCGATGCCGAATTCCGGCAGGATGAAGAAGATCAGAAAGATCTGCACCAGGAACGGCGTGCCGCGGATCAGGTCGACCCAGGCCCCGATCACGCTCGAGATCAGCCGGTTGCCGCCGGTGCGCAATATGCCGAGGCCGAAGCCAAGCAGCGTGCCCAGCACCAGGCTGATCGCCGACAGCATCACGGTCATGCCAAGGCCGCGCAAGGCGAGGGGATAGCTGCCGGCCAGGCTTTGCAGCTGTTGCCAGATCATGTGCTGCTCCTTGCCGGCTGCAGACCGAGCCAGCGACTGGACAGCCCCGCCAGTCCTTTGAGGCCGTAATAGAGCAGCAGATAGAAGGCGGCGATGGTGAGAAAGCCTTCCGCCGGCATGAAGCGGTCGGACGCCAGCAACTGGCCGGCGCGCGTCAGTTCGGAAACCGAGATCAGCGACAAAAGCGCGGAATCCTTGACCAGCACGATCGCCTGGCCGAGCAGCGGCGGGATCGTCACCTTGAAGGCTTGCGGCAGGATGACCAGGCGCATGCGCTGGACATAGGTCATTCCCGAGGCAACCCCGGCCTCGACCTGGCCGCGCGGGATCGACAGGATGCCGGCGCGGATGATTTCCGCGACATAGGCGCCGCTGTTCAGCGACAAAGCAATGATGCCGACGACGAGCTCGGGCAGGACGAAGCCGAGACGCGGCAGGCCGAAATAGAGGAAGTAGAGCTGCGCCAGCAACGGCGTGGCGCGCACGGCATCGATATAGCCCTTGGCCAGCACGCGAAACAGCCGGCCGCGCTGCAGGTTCATGGCGGCGAGCACGATGCCGACCGCCAGCGCGCCCGCAAAAGACAGCGCCGACAGCCACACGGTCGTGATCAGGCCCTGCCCGAACAGCGGCAGATATTCGACGATGGTGCGGAAGCTGAAATTTTCGAGCATAGCGGTGAATGGTGAATGGTGAATGGGCAGTAGTGAGTAGTGAGTAGTGAGTAGTGAGTAGTGAGTAGTGAGTAGTGAAGGGCGTCCGGAACGGACATTCACCATTCACTACTTCCTACTCACTACTTCCTGCTCCCTGCTTACCTCTGCTTAGTGATCCTTCTTCCAGGCGTCGGAATTGACCCAGTAGTCGAGGTTCTTCTGCAGGCGGCCGTCGATGCTGACCTGGTTGAGGAACAGGTTCATCCAGATCAACAGGTCCGGCTCGTCGTAGCGGGTGGCGAAGGCAAGCGGCTCCTTCGACAACAGGTCCGGCATGATGGTGAAGGTGCCGGCGGGATAGGCTGTCGACTGACCCTTGACCGCCGAGACGTCGTTGACGCCGCAATCGGCCTGGCCGTTGTTGATGGCATCGAGCAGCAGCGGGCCGCCGCCCTTGTAGCTCTTGATGTCGGCATCCGGGAAGGCGTTCTTGGCTTCCTTTTCGCCGGTGGCGCCCAACAGCACGGCGATCTTGGTGCCCTTGGCCTTGCAGTCCTCGGTGGTCTTGAACTTGCTGTCGGCCTTGGTGAAGACGGTGCTGCCCGTATACATGTAGGGCGTGGTGAAGGCGACCTTCATGCCGCGCGCCAGCGTCGGCGTCATGTCGGCGACGAGCAGATCGGCCTTGCCCGAAAGCAGCGCCGGGATCAGCCCGTCCCAATCATAGTCGAGGAAGGTGATCTTGACGCCCATTTCCTTGGCCATCAGTTCGGCGAGTTCGACCGAACTGCCGGTGCGCTCGCCATTGGCACCGACCAGCGAGAAGGGAGGTCCTTGCGTCTGCACCGCGACCCGCAGTTCGCCGCGCTTGGTGATCTCGTCGAGCGTTCCGGCACTGGCAGCAGCGGTCAGGCCCGCAAGCGCAAGTCCGGCGATGAAAAGCTTGGCAATCTTCATTTGGCATTCCTCCTGTTATCGTTGTTGTTCCACTTTGTTATTCCACCCTTTAGGGAGTTTTTTGAGCGGCGGCACCGTTTGCCGGCGGCAGCCATCGTTCGAAAATCGTCAGTCCCAGGCCACCGTTTCGGTCACCTTGATGCCACGCCTCGCCAGCTCGTCGAAGAAGGGTTCTTCCGGCACATGCAGCAGCGGGTTGAGCAGGCCAGGTGTGGCGATCTCGCGCCGCGCCAGCATCTGAGCCACGATGCTGGCGGGATAGCCGACGCCGAGGCTCATGCCGAACAGGCCTGATGCCACGTCGCGTTCGATGATCAGGTCCGACGTCACCGTTTTGGCGCGGCCGCCCTCGAGACCGGAAAAGACATTGCGCATCACGCAAAGGTCCTTCTCGTCGGCGCCATATTGCAGTTGCGGGCCGAGCAGACGGCCGAGAAATTCGCGTGGGCTGGCGCCGGTGCCGGGCACCTTGTCTTCGGAGAGGAAGCCGAGTTCCTTCAGCGGCGCCCAGAACGCCGACCATCCCGGCCAGCGCAGTGTATAGCGGCCCGAGCGTTGCAATCCCTTGGCGGCCGCCAGCATCTCGACGTAGTGCAGCGCGTCGCCATTGGGGAAAGCTTCCAGTCGGCCAAGGCCCGCGACCTCGATTTCGTGGATGAAGGGATTGTCGTGTTGCCGCCCGGCCGGCACTTCGACGCGCTTGCCATCCTCGATCATGACGCTGTCGCGGTTCTGGCTGACCAGAACCATGTCGAAATTCCAGCTCACCTTGTAGCACAGCGGCTTGGCCATCGCCTTCGGTTCGGGGATGCCGCCGCAATAGGAATCGATCGAAGAAATCGTAGAGAACTGCTTTGCGGCGCGCGCGTAGAGCACGAGGTCGATGCCGGGATCGAGCCCGCATTCGGTCATGATCGAAACGCCGGCCTGTTCAGCCTCTGGCCCCAGGTCGGCGATTGCCTTGCCGTAATTGGTAGTGACCAGCGGCGTGCGCGTTGCGATCGCGGCCTGCACCGCCTCGCGCATCAATGGCTGCGGCAACAGATCGATGATGGCGTCGACATCCGCCAGCACAGTGGTCAGCGCCGGACCGATCGCGCCTTCGGGCACGACGAAACGCACGCGGGAAAGATCGGTCAGGCCGGCAAGCCGGGCAGGGCCGTCAGCGGCTGTGTCGACGCAGACGATTTCCTCGACACCGGCGCTGGCGACGAGATCGGCGATGGCCGCCCGTCCCTGCAGGCCGAGGCCGCCGAGAACAGCTATTCTCATGCCGGCTCCTTGCGTGACGGTGTTTCTTCCGACCAGCAGCCTTCGGGAAGGCTGACCCATTTGTTGCATGAAGCCATGACGACGAAGGTTTCGCTGCGCACGACTTCGCCGGGAATGCCGGCGCCGGGGATCAGCTCGCTGGTGATGCGGTAGAGGTCGGCGACATCGCCGGCCACGGTGACATCGACAATGATATCGAAGCGCCCGGTGACCACCGAGGCCGAGTTGACGAAAGGCAGTTCGGCAATGCGCTGCGCCAGTTCCCGGGCGCGGCCACGTCCCTGAGCGTTGATGCCGACAATGGCCGAGATCAACTCGGGGCGTTCGGTCAGATTGAGCAGCCCGACGATCTTCAAGAGGTTGCGGTCGAGCAGATTGCGCAACCTTGAGCGCACCGTCGGCACCGAGATCGCCATCGTCTCGGCGAGCCGATTGATGCCGGGCTGGGCATCCTGCGACAACAGCTTTACCAGCCGTCGATCGGTTTGATCGAGATGCTCACGCAAAAGGCAAGGCTTTCATAAAGGAGAAAAATGTGGTGGAATTTCTTCCTGATATGAAAATAGCCTACGAGATATTTATAGTAACAGCAAGAGGTGAGTTTGTTGCTACGCTGATCGAATGGACTGGAACATCGCTACCGCCGCAGCTGTCAGCGCCGCATTGCCGGATGCCGCCGCGCCATCCGGCAGATGCTTCCCATCCTCCAGCCCGACTCGCGTCGACCAGTTGCGATCCGCGGCACGGCGCACGAACGGCCACACCGTCGCGTTCTCGCCATGCAGCAGGATGGCACGGCGAATGCCGGCGCGCTCCAGGACCTGTTCGATGCCGCCGGCGACCGCAAAAGCCTCGTCTAGCGTCTGCTCGGAAATCTCGATCAGGACGCGCAGCACGCGCCCGCCATGGTCGAGGCTGACGAGGCGCTCGGCGTCGGCGACCGAGGCCAGACCCGCCTCGATGCCGATGCCGCGCTGGCGCAGGCTCTCCATGACGATGGGTGCCGCCGCCTCGCTGAGATTGACGGAGGCATAGTCCGGCAATTCGCGCCAGCCGGCGATGGCGACCAGCGTGCTTGTATCGTCATTCTCGATCCAGGCGCCGGTGGAGACGCCGATCAGCGTACCGGGGCAGGCACGGCGCAGCCCTGCGATGGTCGGATCCATCGCTGCCGGCGCAAGGCTCTCGCGGCGGTCCGCGCTGCGGGCATGGACATGCAGCTCAGCTGCGCCCGCGGCAATCGAAGCCGCCCCGTCGCGCGCCATAGCGTCGGAGTCGAGCGGCAGTGTGGGGTGAAAATCGGCGGCGCGCGCGCCATTGATGCAGGCCTGGACGATCATGGCTCTCGCGATCCTGTTGCGGATCGCGCGAGCCTACCGCAGGGCAGGGCGGAGAGGGAACGGGCGTGGTGAAGATTGCTGACAGGGTGCCGCTTCTGCGGAGGTTGCGGTATCGGCCCAGGACATACCATATAGCGGGACAGGACACGCCACGGGCGATCCTTACCCCTTTGCCGGACTGCCGGCCAGAAGGATTTGCGATGGCTGAGTTGAAGGTCAGGACCCGTGTCACCGGCGCGACGGCGACGCTTCAGCCAGGCGGCTTGCCGGCTGTCACGACGCCGACCGGCGGCGCGGTCGACGTAGTCACCGGCGTGAGCGCGCCGGGCTTCAATCCGCTCGACCTGCTCTACGCCTCGCTCGCCGCCTGCATGGTTCTGAGCGCGCGCATCGCCGCCTCGCGCCTCGGGGTTGCCGCCGAGCTTGGCGAGGTGCGCGCCGAAGTCAGCGGCGAGAAAGCCAAGGACGAGCCGTCGCGCGTCGAAAGGCTCAACATCAGGCTCGACATTGCAGGCGATCTCGACGCGGCGACGAAACAGCGGATCGTCGAGGACGCCGAGGCGATCTGCACGGTGTCCAACACGCTGCGCGCCGCGCCGCACTTGCATACGACGCTTGGGTGAGGGTGTCGCAGAATGCCTCCCTACCACCAACCAAGGACCGTCCCATGGCCATGATCCCGCCGATCGACTACGCCTCGGCATCGCAAGAGATCCGCGCCGAGCACGACAGGGAACTTGGCCTGCGCGGGCGCATGACCAACATGAAGCGCATCCTGCTGCATTCACCGGCGGCCCACCGCATCTATGCCGAATGGTTCGCCCTGCGCGATCTGCTCAAGCCCACGCTCGACGACCGCGCCATCTGGCTGTTGTCGCTGGCGGTCTCCGAGAGATGCCGCGCCGAGATACCGCTTACCTTCTTCCGCCGCGCGCTGATCGATGGTGGCCTTGATCCCGAGGCAATCCAGCCAACTTCCGACGAGGCGTTGCTGATCGAATTTGGCAAGGCAGTCGCCGCCGATGCCAACGCCGTTCCCGACGATGTCTGGGCGGCAATCAAGGCTCGCTACGACGACACACTGCTGGTCAACCTCGTCGCCTTCGCCGGCGTCATGGTGGCGACCTGCTTGTTCACGAATGCGGTGCGCGTTGATCTCGACCCGGAGCTGGAGGTGTATCGCAAGCGGTGAAGCGCGTTTTCCCTTCTCCCACAGGGGGCGAAGGGGAAGATCGCGCTTCACCTCGCAGGAATCGGGTGGTTCACGCCCGCCGTTCGCCCCACTTTGATCACATCAAAGGAGGCATCGATGACCATCCATTCGATAAGCACCAAACGCGCAGCCCATTCGGCCGAAGCGCGCGTCGCAGCGCAGGACTGGAGTGCTCTGATCGGCGAACTGAACAGCCACGGCAGCACCGTCATGCCGGCGCTGCTTTCACCCGAGGAGTGCACCGAGATCGCCGGTCTCTATCCGCATGAGGACCATTTCCGCAGCCATGTGGTGATGGCCCGCCATGGCTTCGGCAAGGGCGAGTACCGCTATTTCCGCTATCCGCTGCCGGATCTGGTCGGTGGCCTGCGCACCGCGCTCTATCCCAGGCTGGCCGGCGTCGCCAACGACTGGAACGAACGCATGGGCGCGGCACGGCGCTATCCCGATGACCACGCCGCCTTCCTCCAGCTTTGCCACGAAAGCGGCCAAACGCGGCCGACGCCGCTTCTCCTGCAATATGGCCCCGGCGACTTCAACTGCCTCCATCAGGACCTCTACGGCGATCTCGCTTTTCCCCTGCAGGTGGCGATCCTGTTGTCGCAGCCCGGCGAGGATTTCACCGGCGGCGAATTCGTCCTGACCGAACAGCGCCCGCGCATGCAAAGCCGTGCCGAAGTGGTGCCGCTGACCCGGGGCGATGCGGTGATCTTTGCTGTCCACAACCGCCCGGTGCAAGGCACGAAAGGCCATTACCGCGTCAACCTCAGGCACGGCGTCAGCCGCCTGCGCTCCGGCAGGCGGCATACAGTGGGGATCATTTTCCACGACGCGAAGTGACAATTCGTCGGACACAGCCAAAGCACCTCACTACCGCTGCTTATTGACATGGCGAGTTCGGCGGAACAGTCTCCGCTTGTGTAAGAGAGGGGAATTTATGAAACGATCCTATGAGAAGCCGACACTCGTCAGACGGGGCAAGCTCGCCTCGCTCGCCGCCCAGCAGGTGCCGTCAATAGAAGCGGAAGTGCCCGCACCGAACTGAGTACAGAAGCTGGTTCAAAAACAGCCCGTTGCGCAAAATCGCGCGGCGGGCTGTTTTGCATTCTGGAGGTGCGGACCGCAGCGGCTTTTGCGCGCGGCGTCAAATGGGCGCTTCCTCTGGCGCGGCCGATCGCGTAAGGGCCGAGGAAAATCCTCCAAGGTTCTTCCAGTCGCATGATCCGTCTTGAAAGCATCAGCAAGCAGAACGGCCGCCAGCTTGTCTTCATCGAGGCCTCGGCCTCGCTACAGAAGGGCGAGAAGGTCGGCCTTGTCGGCCCGAACGGCGCCGGCAAGACGACGCTGTTTCGCATGATCACCGGCCAGGAACAGCCTGACGAAGGCCAGGTGCAGGTCGATCGCGGCGTCACCATCGGCTATTTCAGCCAGGATGTCGGCGACATGGCCGGCCGCAGTGCTGTGGCCGAAGTGATGAACGGCGCCGGGCCGGTCAGCGACGTGGCGGCCGAAATGGCGGAACTCGAGGCGGCCATGGCCGATCCCGACCAGGCCGACCGGATGGATGAGATCATCGAGAAATATGGCGAGGCGCAGCACCGTTTCGAGGAACTCGACGGCTATGCGCTGGATGGCCGCGCCCGCGAAGTGCTCGACGGCCTCGGCTTTTCCCAGGAAATGATGGATGGCGATGTCGGCAAGCTGTCCGGCGGCTGGAAGATGCGCGTCGCGCTGGCCCGCATCCTGTTAATGCGGCCCGACGTGATGCTGCTCGACGAGCCGTCGAACCATCTCGATCTCGAAAGCCTGATCTGGCTGGAGCAGTTCCTGAAGGGTTATGAGGGCGCGCTGCTGATGACCTCGCACGACCGCGAGTTCATGAACCGCATCGTCAACAAGGTGGTCGAGATCGACGCCGGTTCGCTCACCGCCTATTCCGGCAATTACGAATTCTACCAGCAGCAGCGGGCGATCGCCGACAAGCAGCAGCAGGCGCAGTTCGAGCGCCAGCAGGCCATGCTGGCCAAGGAGATCGCTTTTATCGAGCGCTTCAAGGCGCGGGCGTCACACGCCGCCCAGGTGCAGAGCCGGGTGAAGAAGCTCGACAAGATCGATCGTGTCGAGCCGCCCAAGCGCCGTCAGATCGTGAATTTCGATTTTCAGCCGGCGCCGCGCTGCGGCGAGGATGTCGTGACGCTGAAGAACGTCCACAAGGGATATGGCAGTCGCTCGATCTATGAGGGGCTGGATTTCCAGGTCCGCCGCCGCGAGCGCTGGTGCATCATGGGCGTCAACGGCGCCGGCAAGTCGACGCTGCTGAAGCTGGTTGCCGGCGCGTCTGACCCGGATGCCGGCACAGTTGCTCGGGGGCCGAGTGTGAAAATGGGCTATTTCGCCCAGCACGCCATGGAGGTGCTGGAGGGCGAACGCACCGTGTTCCAGACGCTGGAGGACGCGTTTCCGCAAGCCGGCCAGGCGCCGCTCAGGGCACTCGCCGGCTGCTTCGGCTTTTCCGGCGACGAGATCGAGAAGAAATGCCGGGTGCTGTCGGGCGGCGAAAAGGCGCGCCTGGTAATGGCGCTGATGCTGTTCGACCCGCCCAACCTGCTGGTGCTGGACGAGCCGACCAACCATTTGGACATCGCCACCAAGGAGATGCTGATCACGGCGCTGTCGCAATACGAAGGCACCATGCTGTTCGTCTCGCACGACCGCCATTTCCTGGCCGCACTCTCCAACCGCGTGCTGGAACTGACGCCCGAAGGCATCCACACCTATGGCGGCGGCTATACCGAATATGTGGAGAGGACCGGGCACGAGGCGCCGGGGCTGCGGACCTGACGCAGGTCCTGCGTCCAGGATTTGTCAGCTCGCCGCCAGCCATTTGCGCGACTGCGCGAAGGCCTTGAAGGCTTTGGCATCCATCGGGTAGCCGAACAGGAAGCCTTGCAGGATGTCGCAGCCAAGCTCTTTCAGGATGCGCGCGTGCTCCATCGTCTCGACGCCCTCGGCGATCACTTCGATCCCGAGCGACTTGCCGATGTCGATGATGGACGACACAAGCTGCCGCTGTGCGGTTGAGCTGGTGATGGGGGTGACCAGCTGGCGGTCGATCTTGAGGCGACGGGGCCGCAACTTCAACAGCGAGACGATCGAGGCATGCCCGGTGCCGAAATCGTCGATCTCGACGTCGATGCCGAGCCCCTTGATGTGTTCGATGTTCCAGCTGACCAGCTCGTCGTTTTCGTCGAGGAAAATCGACTCCACCAGTTCGAACGACACGGTCCCTTCCTTGATGGGAAGCTTGCGCAAACCCTTGATCAGATCCCTGTCTTCCAGGCGCCTGGCGGAAACGTTGACCGAGACGCGCGGGATGTTGAGGTGGCTGCGCGACCAACGCTCAAAATTATCGAGCGCCTGCTCCAGGACGGTGCGGTCGATAAGCGCCACGACATTAAGTTCTTCAGCCACCTTGATGTAGGCGTCGGGAGTCAGCATGCCGCGTTGCGGATGATCCCAACGCGACAGCGCCTCGACGCCAACGATCTCCAGCGTCTTGGCGTCGAACTGCGGCTGATAGTAGACGATGAATTCGTTCCGCTCGAGCCCGCCCAGAATCTCGTCGGCGGTCTGCTTGGTCCGCACGATCTCGCTCTGCAGCTCTTCGTTGAAAAACTCGTAGCGGTTGCGGCCGCGGCCTTTCGCCCGGTACAGCGCCAGATCGGCATTGACAAGCAACTGCCTTGCATCGACGCCGCTATTGGCCGCAATGCCGATGCTGACGCCGAACCGGCACTGGTGACCCAGATAGTCGACCGGCTGGCGCATCGCATCGATAATGTGGTCGGCCAGCGCGGCGAGTTCCTTGTCGTCGCGTCCATGGCTCAGCACGACAAACTCGTCGCCGCCGATGCGCGCAACGAAATCGGCACTGCCGACGCTGGCCTTGATGACTTTCGAAGCATGCACCAGCAATGCATCGCCCGCTGCATGGCCGAGCGTGTCGTTGATCTGCTTGAACCGGTCAAGGTCGAGATGCAGCAACGCCGCGCGGCCGTCGGCTTCGCGGTTTTCGGCAAGCATCTCGTCCAGATACCGACGGTTGGGCAGACCGGTCAGCGAATCATGCATCGCGACATGCTCGATGCGGGCTTTGGCCAGGTTCAGTTCGGCATTTTTCGATTCTGAAAGGCGACGTTCACGCACGAGATTCTCGTTGAGCAGCACGTCGCCTGTCACATCCCATTCGGCGCCGATCATTTTTGGCGTGCCGTCGATGTCCCGGAAGAAACTGGCGCGGGTGCGCACATGGCGAATGGTGCCGTCCGGCCGCAGGAGCCGATACTGCGAAGAGTAGGGGCCTTGTGTTGCAACAGCCGAATCGAAATCTGCTTTAGCCCGTTCGAAGTCTTGGGGATGGATCGCCAGCGCCCAGTCGTCATAGCTACGGGTCTTGCCGCCGCCGGGTTTGCCATAGATTTCGTTGATGCGGTCGTCCCATACGAGTTCGTTGCTGACGGTATCGTGCTCCCACACGCCTATAGCAGAGGCTTCCAACGCCAACTCCAGCCGGCGGGACAGGCGCCTCAACTCGGCGTCACTTTTCTGCCGCTCACCGAAAAGACGTCCTGCCACGAGGATCGGCAGCACCACCAGCGCGCCGGCAAGCGCCATGAGCAGACGCAACAGCCACTCATTTTTCGGAGCGGTCGGCCAGCCGCCCTTCGGTATGGCTGAAATTTGCCAGGAGCCTGAAGGCAATTGCACCTCTGCCATCACCGGATTGCCGGACACGACATTATCGCCGCCGAAGAACAGTTCCCCGCCGCCGCCGAGCGCATCCTTGCCGATAAGCGCCACATCGATATCCAGATCAGGGTCGGTCAGTCCGCTGGCAGCGTAGAGCCGATCGACATCGATCACGGCCGAGACGATACCCCAGAAACGGTCGCCGCCGCCCGCCGTCGGCACGAAGACCGGGATACGGCCGATGAAGCCACGTCCGCCTTGCGCCAGTTTGACCGGCCCGGCGAGCACCAGCGCGCGCTGGTCACGGGCGCGAAGCGCGGCCATGCGTTGCGTATCGCTCTTGCGGTAGTCCAGCCCGATGGCTTTTTCATTGCCTTCCAGCGGATATATCAGCGCGATGACGAGGTCGGGCGCACCGGCAATATCGCGCAACTGCGATTTTTGCTCGAACAGATTGCGGGCGAGTGCCGCAAATCTTTGCTGGCCCATATAGGGCTCGGTAACGATTGTCGAAACGAGACCCTGAACCAGCTGGAGATTGCCGCCTATGTTGCCTTCGAGCTTGGCACGTATGATGTTGACCTTGGCCAGGACGTCGGCGCGCGCCAGCTGATCGGAGACCTCTCTGTTCCTCTGGTCGGCAACCAGGGCGCAGACGAGAAGCACGACAAAGGCAATCGCCGCCGGCAAGTTGGCGGAAGAAAAAACGGCCCGTTTAAACCGGCCGGAATTGAGCATTGCGCCTGCCAACTCGATCCGAAGACCTTTCCAGGACAGTAGTCCTTCGGTCGACCATAGTAGCTAAAGCTTAAATTTGAGCTTCGAGACGAATCCGAGAACAAACGGTAAGCTTTTGGTTGCCAGGGTCCAGCCGAAATCTGAATGACTGTCCGAAAGTAGGACGCCAGGTTGCAGAGTTCTGCAACCCAGCGGCGAAGTCATATTCGCCTCAGATTGCAACAAGCCGCCTGATCTTGCCGCGCGGGCCCTTGCGGGAGGCTTACTTCCCAGCCATTTGATCGGCCAGCGCCTGCGCCTGGGCGAGCAGCGCCGGGAAAGCCGGGTCAGCCGGCAGGCGCTGCGCCATGCAGGCCCGGTAGTCGCTGTCGCCCTTGTCCCAGGCGGCGTTGGAGGACTCGAACGCTTTTTCGTCCTTCAGGTCCGATGCCTGGTAGGCCTCCTGGAATTTCTGCGCGGCGGCGTCCGCAGCAGCCCACACGGCGTCGCAGGCGGCGAACTTCGGAACGGCAGGGGCTGCCGGCGCTGCGACAATTCTCACGCTGTTGCCTTTGACGAGCGTAACGATGACTTCCTGCTCGTAGATCGGCCCGACGTCCTGCGTCCAGCCGCCGAGCCGTGCGAAGGCGATGTCGGCGCCTTCGGGCTTCTTCAATGGAAAGTCGAGTGTTCCCTCGAAGGCGGCGTCGCTGTTGATCGCCTGGGTGTAGAAGGCATCGAGCTTAAGCGCCTCATCGATGCCGGCGGGCAGTTTGAAACTCTCGTCGGTCTCGGCGGTCCTGGACTGGAGCCAGCGCTCCAGCAGCCCTCGCGTCGTTGCCACTAGGCTGGGGCCGTCGTCGCCCTTGGTGTATCGCAGCCCATCGAGCATGCCATAGCCGATATCGGAGTCGCTGAGGCTTTCGATATTGATTGTGCCGGTTGGCGGAAAGTCCTTGACCGCCAGCGGCCCGATAATGCCGGCAAGACGCTGCTGGAGGTCGGCCAAGGCCTTCTCGTTCTCAGCGTCGATGGTCTCGATTGCCGCGTTCGCGCTGTTCAGCGCCGCGATATCAGCCATCGCCTTGTCACGCGCGGCGACATAGTCGTCCTCCGGCGAGGCCGCGAAAGCCACGCTGCTCACCAGCGCAAACAGAAACGTCCAGACCCACCGCATGATATAAACCCTGCTCTACGTTCGATTCCAAGGATACATGACAACATTGGGCTGAAAAAAGACGGCGTTGGAGCTGCAGATCTCTCCCCTTGATGGGGAGATGGCCGGCAGGCCAGAGGGGGTCGCCGCGCGTGAAGCGCTGACTCCTTTTGCAGCGCGAGACGACGTTAGCGCTTCACGCGCAACGACCCCCTCTGTCGCCTTCGGCGACATCTCCCCCTCGAGGGGGGAGATTGGCGCCTAGTCACGCCTTGCGCTTCTCCACCTCCGCCTTCCTCAGCAGGAAGCGCTGGATCTTGCCGCTCGGGGTCTTCGGCAGTTCGGTGATGAACTCGACCTCGCGCGGGTAGGCGTGCGCCGACAGCCGTTTCTTGACGTGCTGGGCAAGCTCTTCGGCGAGGTCGGGGTTGCCCTTGTAAGCCGGCACCAGCACGACGAAGGCCTTGACGATCTCTGTGCGCTGCGGATCGGGTACGCCGACCACGGCCGCCTCGTTGACCGCCGGATGCTCGATCAGCGCGCTTTCGAAGTCGAACGGGCCGATGCGATAGCCGGCCGAAGTGATGACATCGTCGGCGCGGCCGATGAAGGAGACCGAACCGTCCGGCTCGTACTCCACCGTGTCGCCCGTGCGGTAGTAGCCGCCCCTGATCGCCGGCGTCTCGGCTTGGTGATAGCCGTCGAACCAGCGCAGCGGCGACTTCGCGATGTCGACGGCGAGGATGCCGGGCTGGTTGGGGCCGAGCTCGTTGCCGGCCTCGTCCAGTACCACCATGCGATATCCGGGCATGGCGAAGCCGGCCGAGCCCGCGCGAACGACATGCGAGAGCCCATGATGGTTGTTGACCATCATGCCGTTCTCGGTCTGGCCGTAATGGTCGTGAATGGGCGCGGCGAGATTTGCGTCGAACCAGCGGATGACTTCCGGGTTGAGCGGCTCGCCGGCGCTGCTCACCACGCGCAGTCTGCCTTTGACGCGGGCCGCAGCTTCCGCGCCTTCCGCCATCAGCAGGCGATAGGCGGTCGGCGAGCCGGCAAGGCTGGTGACGCCGAGCCGCTCGATGATGTCGTAAGTGCTCTTGGCGTTGAAGGCGCCTTCATGGAAGGTCGTGGCGATGCCGAGCTGCAACGGGCCGGTGATGGCGTAATAGAGGCCGTAGGCCCAGCCGGGGTCGGCGATGTTCCAGAAGATGTCGTCGGGCAGCAAGCCGATCGCGTCACGCATATAGGCGCCGAAGGCGAGCAGGGCGCGGAGCGGCACCGGCACGCCCTTGGGCAGGCCGGTCGTTCCCGACGTCGACATCATCATGAACAAGTCGTCGCCCTTGCGCATCACCGGCTGGCAGTCGGGCGAGGCGGCGGCAAGCGCGGCGCGGAAATCGATGTCGCCTGCAGGCAGCACATCGCCATTGCCAAGAATGGTGGCGATTTGCGCTGATGTCTCGACCTCGTCGAGCTTACCGCGATCGGCCGGGTTGGTCACCACGATCCTGGCGCCGCTATAGCCGAGGCCGTGCTCGATGGCTTTCGGACCGAAGGCGGTGAACAGCGGCTGGTAGACCGCGCCGATGCGCCACGTCCCGAGGATCAGCGCCACCAGTTCGGGGACGCGCGGCAGCATGCCGGCGACGACATCGCCGGCACCGACGCCGGCGGCCTTGAGCACATTGGCGGCGCGCCCCGACATGTCGGCGAGATCGTCGAAGATGAATTCGCGAAGCTCGCCGCCGGCCGAGATCGCGCGCAGCGCCAGCCGGTCTTCTCCGGTGTAGCGGCCGCAGCATTCGACATAGGCATTGATGCCGGTTCCAGGGTTGCCATACAACCGCGCGATCTCATCTTCGATGCGAAAGCGCTGAACGGCATCCTCATAACGCGGCATTTTGCTCATGGCGATCCTCCCTAGGCGGCGCCCATCTCCCCTTGGAGCGCCTTATCGGTGAGATTGCCTGAAATTGCTGCGCTGGTCGATTACGGCGATAGTCGGGGGATGCGAAGGATCGCAGCGCAGCGACAATCCGCGCCGAGCCACTGCTGTTGACCGAACCGTCCATCCGGCCGATAGCACCGCCAGAATTGCCCCGAGGCCCCAATGACCCCAGACTCAACTTTCGATGACGCGGCCATCGCCGACGAAGGACGCGATGCCGACACCGCCTGGCAAAACGACATCCGCGCGGGCGTGCGCCACGTCCGCGATCTCGCCTCCCTGCCGCTGTCACCCGCCGAGCGCGCGGCGGCGCAGGAGGCGGTCGTACGCCACAAGGTGCGTGCCCCCAAAACCTATCTCGACCTGATCGACTGGAACGATCCCGCCGATCCGATCCGCGCCCAGGTCATTCCATCGCCGGATGAGCTGACGGAAACGGAAGGCGAGCTCGACGATCCGATCGCCGACCATGCCTTCAGTCCGGTCCCGCGACTGACGCACCGCCACGCCGACCGGGTGCTGTTGTTTGCGACCTACCAATGCGCGGTCTATTGCCGTTTCTGCTTCCGCAAGGAGTCCCTGACCTCGATCGGCCGCGGCTATACGCGAGAAGCGCTCGAAGAGGCTTTTGCCTATATCGAAGGCCATACCGAAATCCGCGAAGTGATCCTGACGGGCGGCGATCCGCTTTCGCTGCCCGACAAGGCGCTGGCTGAAATCCGCGCCCGCATCGAGGCGATCGCGCATGTCAGGCTGCTGCGTATCCACACGCGCGTGCCTGTCGTACTGCCCGCGCGCATCACGCCGGGGCTGGTTCACGCCTTGCAGGGCCGGCTGATGGTCACCGTCGTCACCCATTTCAACCATGCGCGGGAGATCACGCCGGCCGCCGAATTGGCCTGCCGCGCCATGCGCCAGGCAGGCTTCGTGCTGCTCAACCAGAGCGTCCTGCTCAAGGGCGTCAACGACACGGTCGAAGTGCTGGAGGAACTCTGCCGCGAACTGATGTACCGGCTCGGCGTCAAACCCTATTACCTGCACCATGGCGACCTCGCGCGCGGCATGGCGCACAGGCGCACCACGATTGCGCAGGGACAGGCGCTGGCCGGCGCGCTGCGCGCCCGCCTGTCGGGCATCTGCAATCCGGTCTATGTGCTGGACCTGCCGGAAGGCGGTGGCAAGGTGCCGCTCGGGCCATGCCATGTCGAGGGCCGGGACGGGCAGGACTGGCGCATCCGCGGCCAGGACGGCGAGGTGAGGCTGTATCGGGACGTCGTGGTGTAGGCAGGGCGCAGCGGCGACGATGACCGCCGCCGTCACATTGTCGATCGGGATGACCATCGCACCAAACTCTCGCCACTACGCGTTCGCTTGCATTCCGTATGTTGACATAAAGATATCCTTATGTGATGGTTGTCGCCTCAAGGATAAAAAATGTCGCAGAATTCTGCATCGCTGGACGCAATGTTCGGCCCCGTCGCGGCCAAGCCCGACGGTTCGGAAGTGCTTGCGGCGCTCACCGCGGCGGCACGCGAACGCATCCTCATCCTCGACGGCGCCATGGGCACGCAGATCCAGGGTCTCGGTTTCGACGAGGAGCATTTCCGCGGCGAGGCTTTTGCCGGCTGCGCCTGCCACCAGCAGGGCAACAACGACCTCTTGATCCTGACGCAGCCGAAGGCGATCGAGGAGATCCATTATCAATACGCCATCGCTGGCGCCGATATCCTCGAGACCAACACCTTCTCCTCGACCTCGATCGCCCAGGCGGATTACGGCATGGAGGATGCCGTCTACGCGCTGAACCGCGACGGCGCGCGGCTGGTGCGTCGGGCAGCGGCGAGGGCACAGCAGGAGGACGGCAAGCGGCGCTTCGTCGCCGGCGCGCTCGGGCCGACCAACCGCACCGCCTCGATGTCCCCCGACGTCAACAATCCCGGCTACCGCGCGGTGACCTTCGATGAATTGCGCCTGGCTTATGGCGAGCAGTTGCGCGGCCTGGTCGACGGTGGCGCCGACATCATTCTCATCGAGACCATCTTCGATACGCTGAACGCCAAGGCGGCGATCTTTGCCTGCAACGAGATTTTCCTCGAAAAGGGCGTGCGCCTGCCGGTGATGATTTCGGGCACCATCACCGATCTCTCCGGCCGCACGCTGTCGGGCCAGACGCCGACCGCCTTCTGGCATTCGGTGCGCCATGCCAACCCCTTCACCATCGGCCTCAACTGCGCGCTCGGCGCCAATGCGATGCGCGCGCATCTGGCCGAAATTTCAGGCGCCGCCGACACCTTCGTCTGCACCTATCCGAATGCCGGCCTGCCCAATGAATTCGGCCGCTATGACGAGAGCCCGGACTTCATGGCCGCGCAGATCGAGGATTTTGCGCGGGAAGGGCTCGTCAACGTCGTCGGCGGCTGCTGTGGCTCGACGCCGGACCACATCCGCGCCATCGCCGAGGCTGTCAAGAAGTATCCGCCGCGCGCCATCCCCGAGATCGAGCGCAAGATGCGCCTGTCGGGGCTGGAGCCGTTCACGCTGACCGACGAGATTCCCTTCGTCAATGTCGGCGAACGCACCAACGTCACCGGCTCGGCCAGGTTCCGAAAGCTGATCACGGCGGGCGACTATGTCCCGGCGCTCGACGTGGCGCGCGACCAGGTCGCCAATGGCGCACAGATCATCGACATCAACATGGATGAAGGCCTGATCGATTCGAAAAAGGCGATGGTCGAGTACCTCAATTTGATCGCCGCCGAACCCGACATCGCCCGTGTCCCGGTGATGGTCGACTCCTCGAAATGGGAGATTATCGAGGCCGGGCTTAAATGCGTGCAGGGCAAGCCGCTGGTCAATTCCATCTCGATGAAGGAAGGCGAGGAAGCGTTCCTGCACCACGCGAAGCTGGTGCGCGCCTATGGCGCGGCCGTGGTCGTCATGGCCTTCGACGAGGCCGGCCAGGCCGACACCAGGGCGCGCAAAGTCGAGATCTGCACCCGCGCCTACAAGCTGCTCACCGAACAGGCCGGTTTCCCGCCCGAAGACATCGTCTTCGACCCCAACGTCTTCGCGGTCGCCACCGGCATCGAGGAGCACGACAATTACGGCGTCGACTTCATCGAGGCCACCGGCGAGATCACCGCCACGCTGCCGCATGTGCATATCTCGGGCGGCGTCTCGAACCTGTCCTTCTCCTTCCGCGGCAACGAGCCGGTGCGCGAGGCGATGCACGCGGTGTTCCTCTACCATGCCATCCAGCGCGGCATGGATATGGGCATCGTCAATGCTGGCCAGCTGGCCGTCTACGACACGATCGAGCCGGGGCTGCGCGAAGCGTGCGAGGACGTCGTGCTCAACCGCGCGCCCAGGGCCGGCGGCACCGCCACCGAACGCATGCTGGAGATCGCCGAGCGTTTCAAGGGCACGGCCGGCAAGGACGCCAGGGAGCGCGATCTCGCCTGGCGCGACTGGACAGTCGAGCAGCGGATTTCCCATGCGCTGGTCAACGGCATCACCGAATTCATCGACGCCGACACCGAAGAGGCGCGGCTTGCGGCCGAGCGGCCTCTGCATGTCATCGAAGGCCCGCTGATGGCCGGCATGAATGTCGTCGGCGATCTGTTCGGCGCTGGAAAGATGTTTCTGCCGCAAGTGGTGAAGTCGGCGCGCGTGATGAAGCAGGCGGTGGCCGGATTGCTGCCGCACATGGAGGCCGAAAAACTGGCCAACGCCGCCAATGGCATCGACAATGGCGAGCGCCAGACGGCCGGCAAAATCCTGATGGCGACTGTAAAGGGCGATGTCCACGACATCGGCAAGAACATCGTCGGCGTCGTTCTGGCCTGCAACAATTACGAGATCATCGATCTCGGCGTCATGGTGCCGGCGGCAAAGATCCTGCAGACGGCGCGCGAGCAAAATGTCGACGTCATCGGCCTGTCCGGCCTGATCACCCCATCGCTGGACGAGATGGTGCACATGGCCGCCGAGATGGAGCGCGAAGGGTTTGACATTCCGCTGCTGATCGGCGGCGCGACAACCAGCCGCGTGCACACGGCGGTGAAGATCCATCCCCGCTACTCCAGGGGACAGACGGTCTATGTCAATGACGCCAGCCGGGCGGTCGGCGTCGTCTCGTCCTTGCTGTCGAACGAGACCAAGGGCGGCTACGTCGACACAGTGCGGGCCGAGTACAAAAAGGTCGCCGACGCGCATGCCCGCTCCGAGGCCGACAAGCAGCGGCTGCCGCTGGCAAAGGCCAGGGCCAATGCGCACAGGGTGGACTGGTCCGCCTATGAACCGCCGAAGCCGTCCTTCACCGGCGTGAAAGTGTTCGAGAACTGGGACCTGACTGAGCTCTCGCGCTACATCGACTGGACGCCGTTCTTCCAGACCTGGGAGCTGAAGGGGCGTTATCCCAAGATCCTTGAGGACGAGAAGCAGGGAGCCGCCGCGCGCCAGCTTTTCGAGGACGCGCAGGCGATCCTGAAAAAGATCATCGCGGAAAAATGGTTCGCGCCGCGCGCCGTCATCGGCTTCTGGCCGGCGAACACCGTCGGCGACGACATCAGGTTGTTCACGGATGAGGCACGCTCGCAGGAACTGGCAACCTTCTTCACGCTGCGCCAGCAACTGACCAGGCGCGACGGCAAGGCTAATGTCGCGTTGTCGGATTTCGTCGCGCCTCAGGACATAGGCAAGCCGGACTATATCGGCGGCTTCATCGTCACCGCGGGGATCGAGGAGGTGGCGATGTCAGAGCGCTTCGAGCGCGCCAATGACGATTATTCCTCGATCATGGTCAAGGCGCTGGCCGATCGTTTCGCCGAAGCGTTCGCCGAGCGCATGCACGAGAAGGTGCGCAAGGAATTCTGGGGCTATGCATCAGACGAGACGCTGGCGCCCGACGAACTGGTCGGCGAGCCCTATCGCGGCATCCGCCCGGCGCCCGGCTATCCCGCGCAGCCCGATCATACCGAGAAGGCGACCTTGTTCCGGCTGCTCGACGGCGAGCGCAATGTCGGCGTCAGCCTGACCGAGAGCTATGCGATGTGGCCGGGCTCCTCGGTCTCCGGCATCTATCTCGCCCATCCCGAAAGCTATTATTTCGGCGTCGCCAAAGTCGAGCGCGACCAGGTCGAGGACTATGCCCGCCGCAAAGCCATGCCGCTGGCCGATGCCGAGCGCTGGCTCGGCCCGATCCTCAACTATGTCCCTCAGCACTATGCCGAGGCGGCGGAATAGCGGCTGCGACGTGGCCCAATGGCTGCTCGACCGCTCCCTTGATTTTTCACCGTCGAAAAAAATCGCGCCGCACCCGGTTCTCGGCGAGCTGGCGGTTGTCGGTAGGTCAGACTTAGGTCCCTCGCGCCTGCTTTTCTGGAACAAGCCGTGATGTCCCGCATTTTATTGGCAGGGACACAAGGAGTGTCGAGTGAAAGCGATTTTGGGACTGGTCGGCGGCTTCGTGCTGACCCTTGCGGTGTTCGGCAGCGGGCTGGTTTTCGCAGCTTGGCTGCTTGCCGCCAAGCCTGTGCGGGAGGCAAGGCCCACCGTCAGCGTGGCGGAACTGTGGACCCGGAAAGCGCGGCCGGTGGACAAGACGGCGCAGGACTTCGAACGTGTGCCGCCCGAGCAGTCCGCGCCTGCCGACATCGCCGCCAAGGAGCCAGCCCAGGACCCGGCCAGGCAGCAGCCCGATCCCACAGTCACCGGCGCCATCGCGCGGACCGGACTGCCGCCGCCGCATCTCGCCTGGTGCGCCAGCCGATACCGCTCCTACGATCCCGACGACAACAGCTACATGTCCTATAGCGGACAGCAGCGCACCTGCGTATCGCCCTATCTCGCCGCCGACCGCGTCGCGCCGCGAGAGGCAAGCTACGTCGAGGGCGCGGGCGCCTACGCGGCCGCCGGCGGCGACCAACCGGACCATGTCGCCTCCTGCTTCAGCCGCTATCGCTCATACCGTCCGGAAGACAACAGCTACCAGCCATATTCCGGCGGGCCGAGACGGCAATGCGAATAGCCAGCGCGAAGGGCGCCGCAACGATTGCGACCGCGCGATTTCTGGGATCGTTCGGATCGTCCTCAAAGCCCAGGGGAGAACCACCATGGAAGACGACCGGCATCACAAGATACAGCAGCGCGCCTACCAGATCTGGGAGCGCGAAGGCACTGGCGACCCCGAGCACCACTGGCACCGGGCCGAGGCCGAAATCGACCGCGAAGCAGCCCTGCCGCTGACCGCCGACGACGCCCTGCCGCGCGAGATCGCCAGCACCGACGTCCTGACCGTCGAGGAACTCGCCGTGCGCACCGGCATATCGGGCGACGAGGCGCAGGAGTTGATCGACAGACTGGGCACGGACCGCGCCGCAGTTGAGCAGGCTGCGCGGGGGATTGAGGGAAAGAGGCGGGCGACGTCCTGATCGGAGGGCTAGGACGATCTTTCAGAGTGTCTTGTTGACACTTATCACTTGGCAGTCGCGACAGAGGCCGTCATTTCCGACAGCTTTGCGCCCAAATTGATCCGTGCTGGCCATAGCAACATCCGTAAGCGGACGGTGCCGACGCCGGCGAAGCAGCCCAGATGCCGCGATACGAAGTGCCAACCACTTCGCGGCACCAGCGTGCCTGTAGACACTCTCGCCACTTTCTCTATACGACGTCGAGACGGGGTGGCGAGCAACGATGATCACAGTGTTGGTGCACGAGTTGAATCAGACGCCGATGCGGCGGCTGATTTCGTCGGCAGGGCACTTGTTGCCGCTTTTGCGCATGGAAACCTATCAGTCAGTCTTCCGCCGACTAAACTTTCCCGCGGGTACCTTGGTTTTTACTGATTTTGAGTATCTGAATGGCATGGAAATGATGGCGGCGGCGGATATTGCCGAAGCCGCAAAGCGCGCCGACCCTGATGCTCGAATTCTAAACCATCCCGCGACTGTCCTGGAGCGGTTCGCCCTGCTCCGCCGGCTTCGTATTAGAGGAAGCAACCCGGTCGAAGTATCGCGTCTGGAGCAGGATGAGCGACCAACCCGTTACCCTGTTTTTATCCGGATGGAAGATGGCTTTTGGGGGCCGGAAACCAAGCTTCTGGAAAACCCACGCCAACTTGAAGAGGCGATCGCCGTGCTCCAGGGCAACGCCAAGCCGATGAAGCGGCGCATCGCCGTCTCCTTCGAAGCCGATCGCGATTCGAACGGCTACTATCGAAAGTATGGCGCATTCCGCATTGGGGATGCGATTGTGTCCCAGCACATACTTAGGTCCGTCGACTGGAACGTTAAGTCATCGGCAAGCAGCACCGACCCGGATTTCGTGCGCGAGGAACTCGCCTTCGTAAAGGACAATCCGCACGCTGAGGACCTGCTTCGCGCCTGCAATACGGGCCATATCCAGTTCGGCCGCGTGGACTACACGTTGCGAGACGGCGCATTGGTGATATTCGAGGTCAACCCCAATCCGACTTTTCCGAAGTTCAAAGGTGGCGCAGCCGCCCGTGAGGAACGACGTGGCCACATTATCGCGGCGTTGAAAGTTGCATTCGAGGCAATCGACAGTTCCGGCACCGGGAGAATCGACTTCCTGCCTTCAGCCGGATCTTACCAATTCATTCAGTCGGGCCGCTGGATATGGCCGGTGAGATGGCTTTGGAGAACAAGAATGGCCCGGCGAAGGAAGATGCAATCGCAATGAACGGCCCGCGAGAAAGCCCACCGGCAGGACAACGGCTCTCGATTTACACCGACGAACCACTCACGCAACTTGCCCGTTTTTCGTTTGATTGGGCTGAGGTGCTGTGTGACCCGAGCCATGGGTGTATGCCCTACCATCGCACGTGGAGCATGATCCGCCTGCTGGAATCGAAAGGTGCCAAGCCGGCCGGCGGGGGGTTCTTTGGGCGTGAATTGGCTGCCGTGGCCCAGGAGGGACGCTGTCGCATTCTCCTGTCGGGCGCGGCCGACACCGGCCTGGCGGCAATGGTTCTGGGCCAAACGAGGCCGGTCGGCATCGAGCCCGAATTTGTGCTGATCGATCGCTGTGAAACGACGGTCGAACAGAACAGGCTGTTTGCCCGCTCCGCCGGTTTTGCGCTCGAGACCCACCGCGCCGACATTCGCGGTTGCGACTGTGCGCCGGTGCAGGCAGTTGTCGCGCATAGCGTTCTTAATTTCTTCGACCGCAGCGCACGCCAGCAGGTGGTCGACAGTTGGGCGCGTAGTCTCAAGCCTGGCGGACGCCTGCTTCTCTCCCAGAGGTTGCTATCGGAAAAAGACCAGCCGAGGGGGCCTCGCGGCAGCGCTGAAATCGGCCGAAGGCTTTCGACCATCGAGAAGGCCGCCGTCGCGGCGCATTTTCCTGCCGCTGCCGTGGCGGAGCTGAAGACGGCCGTCGAAGCGCTCTGGGGTGAACCGCTGCATGAAGATCGCACTACATATTCAGACCTTGCGGATATGCTGAAGCAATCCAACCTGACGATTGTCGGCTCGGAGCAGCATCATACCGGGAAAAGCGTTTCCCCGCTTGCCGCTGCCGACAGCGTCCAGACAATTCCAAGATACGAAATCGTCGCCGTCAGGATGTAGCCCGACCACTAGAATAAGTGCGACATCGCAGAAGCGGGAAGGTCGATAGCGGCTATCCGATCGAGATAAAACCAGGTCGCCACTGCGACCGCAACCGAGGTGCAAGATGCCAGTGTCGCCGACTTCAAGGTCAGCTTCTGACCGGCTGAAATCCATACCAGGGTAAACAGGGACAGCGCCGGCGGGAGGCCCGCCAGCCAGACAGCGACCGGCAACAGGAGCATCATCATCAACGGCACACGATGGCTTTCCGGGATCGTATGGGTCCGTTCGCCTCCCTGTTTCTCGTGGCCAACAAGCGAGATCGTTTGCACAAGGGCGACCGCGAGCATCGCAAACAGACAACACCAGGCCACGGCCTGCGCGAAGATCGAATAGCCTGGCTGCCCTTGGAGCGATATCGCTGCCATCACAGCGCATCCACCGGTCAACAGCCATGCGACTGCGGCATCGGCACGCTTTGGCTTGACACGTCGCGGCGGCAAAACACCACCGCGCACGATCCATGCGAGGGAAAGCGCGATTATGACCATGATCGTCAACGACGCCGGCCGTTGTAGAGGGTTTAGCCTGCCGACACGGGCCAACTCCACACTGAGCGCCAGGTTTCGCTCGATGAAGCCGCCCAGGACGAATGATATGACAAAAGGAATTTGCGGCCAGGCGAGGCGCTTCAGCATGTAGCCGGCCAGCCCGAAAGCGACGGCTACGTACAGATCGATCAGCAGCCCGTTTAGCTGCACGATCGTCACGAAGCTGACGACAATGATCGGGAGCGCGATGCGGTCGATCCTGAGAGCAGTCAGGCGCGCAAAATATGGTGTCAACACCAATCCCACTGCGGACGTCAGCAGGTTCGACAGCAGCAGCGCGGTAATCAACGTGAACGTCAGGGGCAAGCCGGTCGTCAGCATCGGTATGCCCGGAACGATGCCGTGTACCGTCAGGACTGTCAGCAGGATCAAGCCGCCCTCGCTGCCGGGAAGGCCGAAGGCAACGGTCGGCAGAAGCGAGCCTCCGTCCTTCGAATCGACGGCCGCTTCCGGCGCAATGATGCCCCTGATGTCACCAGATCCGAACCTTGAGCGCTGGTCCTTGGGGGTTGTCTGGATCGCCTGCCCGTAGGCAACGAAGCTGGCGACCGTTCCTCCAACACCTGGAATGATGCCGACCAACACGCCGATGGCCGACGATCGCATTGTTAGTCCCCAATGACGAAAGACAGCAAGCATACCGGTCCAGATCGAGTCGTTCGCGTTTTCCAGGCCAGCCGCTTTTTCAAGCTGCAATCTTTTTCGCCACGAGATGATTTCAGAAACGGTGAAAAAGCCAAGCAGCAGCGCGACCATGTCGACGCCGTCGAAGAGAGCGATGCTCCCAAACGTCCAGCGTGGTTGGCCATAGGTCGGATCAGTTCCGACAAGACCGACCAAAAGCCCCAGCAGCGCCATCGCCAGCGCTTTCAGACGGGACGCGCTTGGAACCGCAATGATCGTCGACAGGCCCCACACGCCGAGCAGCACGTATTCAAACGGTCCGAATTGCAGGATGAACGGCCGAATGATCGGCATAAGCGCTATGAGGACGAGGACGCCAAAAACCGATCCGACGGCCGAGGCCGTTGCCGCGGCGGCTATCGCGGTGCGAGGCAGGCCGGCCCTGGACATCGGATGGCCGTCGAGCAGGGTTGCCGCGCTTGGCGCGTTGCCAGGTATGTTGAAGAGGATAGCCGTTATAGATCCCATGAAGGTCGCGCCGCCGGTCAGGGCGCCAAACAGCAACAACACCGATACCGGATCCCAATGCACGGTTGCGACCAGCAGAAGGGTTGCAAGGCTGGCGCCGCCAATCC
Organism: Mesorhizobium sp. C395A; assembly: GCF_030323205.1. NCBI lineage: Bacteria > Pseudomonadati > Pseudomonadota > Alphaproteobacteria > Hyphomicrobiales > Phyllobacteriaceae > Mesorhizobium > Mesorhizobium sp. C395A. The sequence continues at coordinate 777,692 of NZ_CP100473.1, forward strand.
CTGGAAGAAAGGACGTAGCCATGGCAACCAAGGTGCCAAGCACCGGGATCAGTATGTTCGGCCAGGAGAATACATTGCCCAGTCCAGTGCCGAGGGCAGCCCAATATCCGGTCATCAGCGCGTTGCTCGCGCATCCCGCTCGAGTTCCGGGTGTTTTTTCAGATACGCTTCCGCCTCATGGAAGGCACTGAGCATATCGTTGATCACGATGACGGTCTCGTCGGCGTCGCGCGGCTCGATTGGACGTTTCTGAGCTTCAAGCGCCACCTTGAACCCATCGCTCTTAACCGCGGCGGAGACGGCGTCACGAAGACAACCTAGCGATTTCTGCTCCATGTCGGCAGGGGCAAAAAATCCCCGCGCTGTCGCCGAAGCTTTCGCGACGGCGATGGCCAACCGCAATCGCTCTTCCTGCTTCTCCTTGGAAAGGCCTTGGCTGCGCTGCCACACCAACCCTCCTTCGCCCGCCAGGAAAGCCACGCCTGGCGCGTTCGGGTCAGGTCCCTCCGTGAGAACCAGACCGACTTTGGCCTCGCCTGCGGCGGTCGAGCGCAAGCCTGTCGTCAATGAATTGGATGTCATATCGCCTTCGCCACGCAGGAGCGCGGACATGAGTGCGCCGCTGCCTTCATAGCCTGAGACCACGTCGACCTTGATATCGAGGAGGTGCGCGGTGAGCACTATCGGCAGGATGCCGGCTTCAAACGATGAAACCGACGCGACCAGATGTTTGGCGCTTTGCAAATCGACATCGTTCCGAACGATCCACGCTTCGGGATCGATGTGAATCAGTCCTATCGGATTTAGCCGATTGATCCAGTTGTCGACGCCAGCCGGAATGTCACCTTGCGAAATTATGTCGGAGACGCTTTCAATCATAAGGACCAGTTCGTCGGACGGCGCATTGGTTACACGCTTTAGCGCCGCAAATCCGCCTGCCGCGGGCATATTCACGACCCTGACATCGAGCTCGGTCGTGCTGGCAAGGGCCGGCGCAAATGCACGGGCATAGGTATCATAGCCGCCGCCGGCAGCGTTGGGGACAACGAGGGTGATTCGCCGGCCGGCGTAGGTGGTTGCGCAAGCGATCTCGCCGGCGCTTGCCGCGGACGGCAGGTAGATTGCCGCGGCGGTGATTGCCGCCAACGCCACACGAAAGAACTTCATCTCGCCAAGCCCCAGATTTCACCCAGTGGTGATACTTTAGATAGCCCTTGCAACGCCAGCGTTGTTCCTTAGCAATCGCGCTTAGTTTCGTGAATGTCGCGGTCTGTGTCGCCAATTGGCGTCCGATCTGCCATGCGGTTATTCAGTTCATTAACCTTTCATTAACCATACCACGGCTAGCGTTTACCTCTCAGTAAGGAATCGCCCGCCGTGACCTTTGCCGCTCCCCTCGAGGCCAAGTCCATTCGCTTTCGCGCCCGCTCCTTCGTCGCTTTCACGCTGACGCCAGATGCGCCTTTGGATGTTTGGCTGGAGAGCCTCGATCGCTGGGTCGGCAATTCGCCGGGCTATTTTGCCGGGCGCCCGGTGGTGCTCGACCTGAACGTGCTGAAGCCCGATGTCGTGGCCATCGAAGCGCTGGTCGATCTGCTCGGCCAGCGCGGCATTCGCATCTACGCCATCGAGCTCGACGGCGGCACTGAGCTTGGCGCGCATCTGCCGCCGGTGCTGGTCGGCGCCAAGGAGGCGACCACCGACGGGCTGCTGCTGCAGCCGAGCCGCAAGGCGGGCAGGGCGGAGGACGCCACTGCGGTGGGCGACATGAAGGCGGCCGGTGACATCAAGGCAGAGGCCGGCGATTTGAAGGCGGGCGAGTTGAAACCGGCGGGCGGTGCCAAGACGCAGCCTCAAGACGTCAAAATTGCCGCGCCGGACGCCGGCACGTTGATGATCCGCTCGCCGATCCGTTCGGGGCAGCTGATCTTCCATCCGCATGGCGATGTCATCGTGCTGGGTTCGGTCGCCTCCGGCTCCGAGATCGTCGCCACCGGTTCCATCCATGTCTATGGCACGCTGCGCGGCCGCGCTTCGGCGGGCGCTCAAGGCAACACGGCGGCGCGTGTCTTCTGCCGCAGGAACGAAGCCGAACTTCTCTCGGTGGATGGCTGGTATTGCACCGCCGAGGAGATGGACCCGTCAGTCCGGGGCAAGCCTGTGCAGGCATTTCTCGACAACGGCATGCTGCGCATCGCCCCTTTCAGCTAATGCGTCTCGCCCGACAACGACATAACGAACAACAATGGAGGCTTTATTGATGGGCAAGGTAGTGGTGGTCACCTCGGGCAAGGGGGGCGTCGGCAAGACGACCTCGACCGCGGCTCTGGGGGCGGCGGTCGCCAAGACCGGCAAGAAGGTGGCGCTGGTGGATTTCGATGTCGGCCTGCGAAACCTCGATTTGATCATGGGCGCCGAGCGGCGCGTGGTGTTCGACCTCGTCAACGTCATCCAGGGCTCGGCAAAGCTGTCGCAGGCGCTGATCCGCGACAAGCGGGTGGAGACGCTGTTCCTGCTGCCGGCCTCGCAGACGCGCGACAAGGATGCGCTGACCGAGGAGGGCGTGGCCGAGGTCATCGGCAAGCTGCGCTCGGTGTTCGACTATGTCTTCTGCGACAGCCCAGCCGGCATCGAGCGCGGCGCGCAACTCGCCATGCGCTTTGCCGACGAGGCGGTCATCGTCACCAATCCGGAAGTGTCGTCGGTGCGCGATTCCGACCGCATCATCGGCCTGCTCGATTCCCGCACCTTGCGCGCCGAGGAGGGCGAGCAGATCGCCAAGCATGTGCTGGTCACGCGCTACGACGCGGGACGCGCCGCGCGCGGTGAAATGCTGTCCATCGACGATGTGCTGGAGATCCTGTCGGTGCCGCTGCTCGGCATTATCCCCGAGAGCCAGGATGTGCTGCGCGCCTCCAACCTCGGTTCGCCGGTGACGCTGTCGGAGCCGCTGAACGCCGCTGCCAAGGCTTACATCGACGCGGCCAAGCGGCTCGAGGGCGAACAGCTGCCGGTCATCGTGCCCTTCGAGCGCAAGGGCTTCCTGGATCGTCTTTTGGGAAGGAGGGCGGCATGAACCTGCTCGACATCTTCAAGCGGCGCACCAGCGCGCCGGTGGCGCGCGAACGGCTGCAAGTGCTTCTCGCCTATGAGCGCCGCAACCGCAGCCAGCCCGATCTCGTCTCCATCCTGCGCGAAGAGATCATGGCGGTGATCGCCAAGCATGTGCAGATCGACCAGGATTATCTGCAAGTCTCGATGGACCGCGGCGAGACCATGTCGACGCTGGAGATCGACATCCAGATCCCCAACAAGAGCGCGGTGCCGCTGGCCATGGCGGGGTGAGGGCACTTTACCCTCCCCCTTGTGGGGAGGGTCGATCCGCAAAGCGGATCGGGGTGGGGGTCTGCGCGGACCTCCGCCATCTTGGGTTCCTCTCCCAGACTTCGTGAGGGAAGAGGAAATCCACATCCCCCACGGTCAGCGCTAGTACCCCCGCCCGGACCTGCGGTCCGACCTCCCCACAAGGGGGAGGTAGGGGGCCAGCGCCTCTCCCCAAAAAACATTCAACCAACTAGTTGACTATCTAAAATCTCGCCTCTATATTCAACTACATGGTTGAATTAGAGACGCCCCAGATGGACCAGGTTTTTCACGCCCTTGGCGACGCCACGCGCCGGAACATGCTTAACCACCTCGCCGGCGGCGAGCGTACGGTGAGCGAGTTGGCACAGCCCTTTGCCATGTCGCTGGCCGCCGCCTCCAAGCACATCAAGGCGCTGGAGCATGCCGGGCTGATCCGGCGTGAAGTGCGCGGCCGCACCCATGTCTGCCGCCTCGAGGCCCGCCCGCTGGCCACCGCCTATCAGTGGCTCGGCCAATACGCGCGTTTCTGGAACAGCCGCCTCGATGTCCTCGAACAGCTTTTGCGCGAGGAGGCGGGGCGCAAAACGTCGACAACGCCGTCAACGCCGGCACCGGCAAATCTAGAACCATCCAAGCCGGAATCACCCAAGCCAGACACATCCAGGCCAACATCATCCGAGGGAGACGACCGATGAACCAGATGAACAGCTTCGACGGCTACGCCCAGCTGATCCAGCCGGCCACTTTGAGGATCGAACGGCTTTTGCCCGGAACCAGGGAGCGCGTCTGGGAATATCTGACGCAGAGCGACCTGCGCCGCCAATGGCTGGCGGCCGGCGACATGGAGATGGAGGAAGGCTCTTCCTTCGAGCTGGTCTGGCGTAATGACGAACTGACCGACCCGCCCGGCGACAGGCCGGCCAGCTTCAGTGGCGGCGAGCAGCGGATGCACAACCAGATCGTCGAATGCGATCCGCCGCGCAAGCTCACCATCACCTGGAACGGCAGCGGCAATGTCACCTTCGAATTGGCGCAGCGCGGCGACGACGTCTTGCTTACCCTGGTCCACCGCCGCCTGCCGGACCGCTCGAGCCTGATGATGCATGCCGCAGGCTGGCACGTGCATCTCGACCTCCTGGTTGCCCGCGTGGCGGCCGAGAAGCCCGAACCGTTCTGGGACAGCTTTAGCCGTATCGTGGCGGAATACGACCGGCGCCTGCCGGCCTGACCTGACCTGACGCATCGCCCGGTCCAACCGGGCACCATCGATCCCTTGCGCCGGATGCCGGCGCAGGGGCCGGCGAAACACGCGCCTTCGCCAGACACCGCGGCGCGCCAGCGGAAATGAAACCAGGCAACGTGCTTGCATCCCGCAAGCCCGAAGGAGGAAGTCATGCGTAAATTGATCACCGGAATGAAGATCTCCATCGACGGCAAGATGGAAGGCCCCGAAGGCTTCGCCGACTGGGTCGACAACTGGTCGGAGGAATACGGCCTGATGCCCGGGATCGACGCCTGCCTGCTCGGCGGCGTCATGTATGCCGGTTATGAGCGCTACTGGAGCGCGATCCAACAGAACGAGCCGGACCAGCCATTGCCGATGACCGGCAGACTGGTCGACCCGGCCGAACTCGAATGGGCGCGCTTTGCCGCGAAAACCCCGCACTATGTGCTGTCGAACACCATGACTTCGGCCGCCTGGGCCTCGACGCGCTTCCTGCGCCGCCTCGACGACGTCGCGGCGCTGAAGCGCGAGCCCGGCAAGAACATCTACCTCATGGGCGGCGCCCGCATCACCGCCAGCCTGATCGAAGCCGGCCTGGTCGATGAAATGCGGCTGATCGTCTATCCGCTGCTCGCCGGCGAAGGCAAGGCGCTGTTCGGCACGGTGCACGCCCGGCACGGACTGGAGCTGCGCAAGGCCGAGGCGCTGTCGGATGGACGTGTGAGCCTGGTGTATGGGCTGGCGAGCTAGCTTCTTTTCCTCTCCCTCCGGAGGGGGGAGAGGTGGCGCCGCGAAGCGGCGACGGAGTGGGGGAAGGCGCTCATGAAACCCACGGTCGCCGCCTCCGGCAAGCAGGCAATCGGGCGGATGTGATGGACGGTCGACCCCCACTCCGTCGAGCTTCGCTCGACACCTCTCCCCCGATCGACGGGGGAGAGGAAATGCGTCGGCGTTCGCCTCCCACCCTTGCCCTATCAACAGCCCGCTCGTGCCACACGACAGCCAGGCCCTTTATCCCTATCTCCGGCCTGCGCTACGGCCGGCTGGTCGCGCGGGGAGGGACTGGAATTGACGTCGACGCCGATTGCCGCAGCTGAAGCGAAGGCCTTGCCGATCGGCGCGTTGCTTGGCGCCATGGTGTCGATCCAGATCGGCGCCACCTTCGCCAAGGGCCTGTTTCCGCTGATCGGCGCCAATGGCACCACGGCGCTGCGGCTGGTCGTGGGCGCGCTGATGCTGGCGGCGGTGCTGAGGCCGTGGCGGGTGCGGCCGTCGCGCGCCGTGCTGCCCTGGCTCATCGCCTACGGCGTCAACCTCGCGGCGCTGAACCTTTTGTTTTACGCAGCGCTCGCCAGAATTCCGCTCGGCGTCGCGGTGGCGCTCGAATTCTCCGGCCCGCTGCTCGTGGCGACGCTGTCGTCGCGGCGCGCCACCGACTTCGTCTGGGTGGTGCTGGCCGTTGCCGGCATATTGCTGTTGTCGCCCTTCATCCACTCCGGCAGTGCACTCGACCCGCTCGGCGTGATGCTGGCGCTGGCCGCCGGCGGCTGCTGGGCGCTCTACATCGTCTTTGCGCAAAAGGCGGGCGCCGAGCTTGGCAGCCAGACCACGGCTTACGGGCTGGTCATTGCCGCTGCTCTCGCCCTGCCGTTCGGCCTCGCCGAGGCGGGTACCGGCCTGATCGCACCCGCGATCCTGGTCAGCGCGCTGCTGGTCGGGCTGTTCTCCAGCGCCTTGCCGTTCTGGCTGGAGATGGTGGCGCTGACCCGGATGCCGGCCAGGCTCTACGGCACGCTGACTTGTCTGGAGCCGGCGCTGGGCGCGCTGGCCGGCTTCCTGTTCCTGCACGAGATCCTGAGCCCGTTGCAATGCGCGGGCATCGCCGCCGTGGTCGTCGCCGCCTTCGGAGCCGCGCTGACCACCAAGCCGCCGGTGCCATCGCCGGAATAGGTGCCTGAAATGGGTATGTGACGCCGATGCCGTGGTCCGCCGGTCCCGTGTCCGGTTGCTCAAGCGCCTGCAGCATCGATATATGGATCGATGTATGTGCAGGAGATCCAGATGAGCAGGGCCGACAGCATTGCTTGAGCCGTCCGTGATCAAGGCAATACTCCTTGTCGGGTTCGCCGCTGTCGTTGCGGCTCTCGCCTGGCGGCTGGCGCGGTCTCGTCTCAGAGCCCGGCTTCGTGAAGATCCGGCCAGCGACTACGCCCTGCGCCGGGACTGGTCGGGCAACCACGGCAAGCTCAATCATTCGTCCTTTGTCTATTTCGATGCCGATCGCGACGGCCGCTACGGGCTCGGCGACCGCCCGATGGCCGGCATCATGGTCAGACTGCATGATGGCGACGGCCGCTTCGTCGCCGCGGCGCGGAGCAACCGCGGCGGCTTTGCCAATTTCCTGGCGTCGGCGAAACGTCGGGCCGCGCCCATCCATGTGCCGGGCAGCTACCGCTTCACCGTGTCGGTTCCGCCCGGCTGGCGCTCCAGCAGCGCCAACGAGGTCCAGTCGCAGCACCTCCGGCCGCTGCCGGGCTCGCCCACCGGGCTGGCCTCGGAAGCAATGCTGCAGCCGGTCGGCCTGTTTGCGATACGCCGGCTCAGCGGCCGCGTAGCGGACGGTGCTTCGGCGAGCATCTCGGTGATGGCGAAAGGGCAAGAGGTGGCAGTGCATCCGCTAAGTGCTGGGGCTGGCTTCCGTCTCGATCTGCCCGATGACGCCGACGCGATCGAAATCACCGGCGGTGGCATGGAACGACGACTGGCCTTGTCGGCCTACCCGACCGAACTCGGCCTGCTGTCGCCCGAGAACGCGGCTGTCGACAGCGCCGCGTCCTTGCAGGCCATCGGTTTCGACGATGTCACGACGCGCGGCCTGCGCAAGGTGCCGTCCGGTTATGCCGGGTTGACCTGGTTCAACCTGAACGCACTGGCGCGCGATCATACCGAAGGCAGCGAAGGCTACGTCAACGGCAATATCTCGGGAGACCATGTCTGCTATACGAGCAGCGGACACCCGGCCGAATTGTCGAGCGACAAACCGTTCGGGTTCCATTCCGTGATGCTGACAGCGGCATGGTTGAAGTCCGAAGGCGAAACCGCACTGGTCGAGAGCTGGCTTGGCGACCGGCTGATCGCCAGCGACACGATCGTCCTGTCGGCACTGGCGCCCGTCCACTATGCGCCGATGCTGGCGGCGGTGACGCGCGTGCGTTTTTCAACGAGCCACTATTGGCAGCTCGTGCTCGACGATCTGGTGGTTGTGCGCTGAAGCGTGTCGCGATCAATCGGGGTGAAAGGGTTTATCGCGGATTGGAAGCACCGTTCGCGGTGACCTGCGAGAGCTTGCCTTTTTGACCAGCACCGGTTTCAGATAGGTTTTCTTCATTTCCACTCTCCACGTCGGGCACCCAAAGCCCTGTTCCCGGCCAGACGGCACGAGGCGTCCGGATGATCGGCTGTTAGATGGTGACCGGCCCGGAGCCGTTACCATTATCGGCTGTAACCTGCGAGAGCTTGCCCTTCTTGACCAGCACCGGCTTCGAATAGGTCTTCTTCATGCCGCATCTCCAGTGTCAGGCGGGCCGCCAGATCAGGCGACAGTCGGACTCAACGACCTCACTCGATCGGGCCGGAACCCGCTCCATTGGCGAGCGCCGTAACCTGCGAAAGCTTGCCTTTTTTGACCAGAACAGGCTTCGAATAGGTTTTCTTCATAGTGAATCCTCCAAGCTTACGCGATAATGCCAGACGGATCGGCACTGTCAACCTTCGCGGCCTCGCTGTCCCATCCCGGTTTTTCTTGGCGCCGATGCGCTAACTGCAAGTCCACCTTCATCGACAAAGCGTTGTTCTTGGGCGTGCATGGCGTGGCCGGGTTGCGGTGCGAAAAATGTCCGAAACTGCGGCGGGTCTGGCCTGGTTGGTCGGCCTGCTCAAACAGAGCGGCAATGCAGCGCGGACTGGCCCAGCCTAAACATTGGCCTTGCCGTCGCGCCGCACTCACAGTTCCTTCTCCGCCAGTTCGCGGAAGGCGTCGGGAACCGAGCGCCGGGCTTCCAGCGCCACGGCGCCATAGCCGACAGCCTCTCTGCCAAAGCGCTGGCGGATCTTGTCGATGGCGCGGTCGGCGCCAAAGCGCGCCAGGCCTTGCCTGCTGCCGGGCCGTTGCTTTTCGTCGGCAAGCCCGAGCGGCAGCTCCAACTGTAGCTCGACACTTTCTTCCAGCTGCGACACCGAGATCGCCAGCAGCGAGATGGTCTTCTCCCGAGGGTTGGCGGCCAGCACGCCGCGCACCAGCTCCCCGGCGATTTCGGCCAGCATCGCGGTTGCCGAAATCGGCTGCTCGAGCGTCAGCGAGCGTGTGACAGCGTGCAGATCGGCGAAACGCACGCGCACCGTCACCGTGCGCCCGGGCCGTGATTTCGCCCTGAGCCGGCTGGCGACCCGGTCTGCCAGATGCAGCAGGACGGGTCCGAAGATACGCGCCTCGGCCGGCCGTCTGCCAAGCGCCGACTGCGCGCCGGCGGAATGCGACCGCCTGTGGGTTTCGAGCTTTCGCGGGTCGCGGTTCCATGCCAGCGACGACAGCTTTTCGCCGGCGGCGGGCCCGAGCAATCTTCGCAGCGCCCCACCATGCGTCTTTGCCAACTGGCCGATGGTCTCGATGCCGATCTCGGCCAGCCGCGCTCTGGTCGCCGGGCCGACGCCCCACATCAGCCCGACCGGCAGATCATGCAGGAAGGCAAGTTCGGTGTCCGGATCGACCACCACCAGCCCGTCGGGCTTGGCCACCTGCGAGGCGATCTTGGCCAGATGCTTGGTGCGCGCCACGCCGATCGAGATCGGCAGGCCGAGCTCTGCCCGGACGCGCCGACGCACCGTGGCGGCGATCTCGGCCGGCGGCCCGAACAGATGCGTGCAGCCGGCGACGTCGGCAAAGGCTTCATCGATGGAAATCCGCTCGACCAGCGGCGTGAAATCGTCGAGCACCTTGATGGCGGCGTCGCCCAGCCGCTGATAGTCGGCGAAATGGCCGCCGACGAAAATCAGTCCGGGGCAAAGCTCGCGCGCGCGTCGTCCGGGCATGCCGCCGCGCACGCCGAAAACCCTGGCTTCGTAGGAGGCGGCAAGCACGACGCCGCCGCCGACGGCGATCGGCTTGCCCCTGAGCGCCGGGTCGAGCAACTGCTCGACCGAGGCGTAGAAGGCGTCGAGATCCGCATGCAGGATGGTGGGCTCCATCCCGACCGTTCCCTTTGCGGCGTTGCAGCATTAGCCGCGTCTGTTGTGAGAGGCGTTTTTGCCGAACAAATAGAGAACAAACAGGGCCTATTGTCAAGCGAAGCGGTTGTCGCCGGCCGGTCCGTTCCAGATCGGGCTGTCGAGTGCTCCGCCTGGGCATCGGACCTGCGGAACATTGTCTCTCGCCTCAGCGTTCATATCCGCGACGGGACGCTGTTTTTGTGGAGGCCGGTATGGGCCAGTTCGAGATGATCGACCTCGTCAGCGTCGTTGACGCCTGCACGAGCGATCGCGTTGCCGGGCACTGCGTGTCAATGGCCAGGGCGGTAGAGGAGTTGCGAGTGCTGACCGGTGATTTCGTGTCGCCGGACGAGACGGTGGCCAACGCGCTGTCGGCAGTGGCGCTGGGGCGCGGCTGCGCGGTGGTGTTCGACGAGCGAGCGGGCGCCGACATCTTGCTGACGCCGTAGCGCGGCGGCGCCGGGTTTGGCAGCCAGAAAAGTCGAACAGCGTGCAAAAAGCTGTGCAGGCATGGCCCCATAACCGGGGCGTGGAAAAGGTCTGCGCGTGGGTGTATTCTCCAGGTCGCAAGCGGTCGCAGACCGCATAGGGGGAGAAATGACATGCCGAGGGTTTCAGAACTCTTTTTCAAAACTGCCATCTTGTTCCTGATGTTGGGGATTGCGGCCGGCCTGCAGATGGCGATCTCGGGTGACCACGCCGCTTTTCCGGCGCACGCGCATATCAATCTGCTCGGTTGGGTGACGAGCGCCATCTTCGGCGGCTACTACGCGCTCAATCCGCAAAAGGCGGCGCGTCGCATCGCCATGATCCACTACGGGCTCTACACACTCGGCCTGGTGATCATGCTGCCGGCGCTGTATGTGATGCTGCAGGGAAACCCGGCGCTTGAACCGATCGTCGCCGGCGGCTCGCTCATCGTCGCCGCTGCCGTTCTGGTTTTTGCTTTCGTGGTGTTTTCGCCCGAAACGGCGCGCTCGGTGTCCGGCGTGGTGCCGGCTTCTCGCTGACTGTTCGCGCAGCGATCAAGTCCGACCCGCGTTCGCGACCCGCGACGCGGGTTGGCCAGCCCGATGGACAGCCGCTGGTTTGCGGTGTCTACCGCCGCGTGGGCGACCATAACTGAGCCCCACACGTATTATTTCGTGACTATTTGGCGCCGGAACCTTCCCAGATATCGCGCGTTGCGGCGACTGTATTCGCGCTGCCTTATATATAGGCAGCCTTGAGTACGTCCACAGCATGGGTTGGGGGAGGAGCAGGACACCATGTCGAACAGAGAAATCGGAACGTCGGCCTCGCTGGGCCGACGCATCGCCGATCTGAAAGCCAGGATGCGAGACGCCAGCGTTACTGAACACGAGATGCAGACCTTCCAGAAGGTCGCAGCCATCATGGGAGGTGTCGAAGGCTCCCTACGCCTCGACGCCGACGACCTGATCGCGGCGTCCTTCGTCACCGAGGCGCTCGGCGATCCCGGGTCGAATTGAAGCCATGCGCCCGTCGGCACTAAGTGCCGGCGGTCGATGGGCCGTTACGCCGGTCGTCTGCGATACTGGAGCGTGTGCGACCGCCTGCGGCGGACAATCTCTTGCGCACTTTGAAGATTTCAGGCGAGCGGCCTCAACGGCGCTTGGAACATTGGACTTCGCGTTCGTGCTCTCGGCTGCCTCGCGGCTGTCGAAGGTGTGTCGCCGTCGCCGTCCAGTCCTTGACCACAAGGGCTAAATTAACCAAACCGCCAAGGCGCCTTAAACGAAGGATCCGACCAGCCGGATCCTTCGAAATATCAATCGCGATGCTCCGGCATCGCCTTCAGCTCATCCTTGGTCCAACTGGTGACGGCGTGGACGTCCCGGGAAACCTCTCGAAAGTCCGCGGTCGCTGCCCTTACACCTCGTCGAACGGGCCGCCGCGCCTCGCCAGGTCGTGACCAATGGCGGCTTCCTCGGCGTCGTCGGGCAAGGCATCGTCACTGTCCTGGTAGGGGTTGTCGTCATCCTCCTCGGGCAGTTCGCCTTCCTTCTCGACTCCGGTGGTGTCCGGCAGGCTTTCCTCATCTGCTCCGTCGGGCAGGACCGTTGCGCCACGCAGCGCATCCCAATCCTGCCGGCGCGGCGTCGGCGCTTCCACCTCGTCATTGGCCATCCTGTCGCGGGCATCGTTTTTGCTCGGTGGCGCCTCGACCTCGTCATTGGGTTTTCTGTTTCGTTCTTCCATGATTGCCTCCTCCGGGCGGCTTTGCGTCGAGAAGGTGGAACTCACTTCCGGCTGTCAGGTTCCGGCAACCACTCCATCTCCGTGGAACCAATTGCCGCCAGTCTGCTTTGCCAAGGACTAGTCTGCTTTGCCAAGGAGATGAATCCAGAGGAGCTGGACCATGAAGACTTTCCCCCTCATCCCATGCGTGCTGCTCTTGGCGCTGGCCGACCCGGCGGCTGCGCAGGACAATGGCGACCAGCACGGCCCTGCCGCGCCTTGCCAGGCGCAGCCTCAGGACGATGGTCAGAAGCCGCCGGTCGCCAATGGCGGTGGCGAATCGACCAGCACGCTCGGTCCCTGCGGCGGCGTGCTGCAGCCGCCGCCCAGTGGTGACCAGGGTATGACGCAGCCGCCGCCGGATCAGGGCAAGACGCCGGTGATCAAGCCTGGCGAGGTGCCTGCGCAGCCGCCGAAGCAATGACCTTTGCTTGAAACTTCACGGCGTGGCACGAAGGCGGTCGGTTCCGGTCTTGGCCGGGCGACGCGGTCACCGGATCAATGCCGGCGCCGGCCGCAATCGCCACCGGAATTGGAGCCGTGCATCATCCATGTCGACGGTCTCCTGAGGGATTGTGCTTCAATGCGAATCTTGCGGGTGCGGGTTCTGCTGGCATGACCGGGAAGCCGATCAATTTAGTCTCCGCTTGCGGAACAAGACCGTACCGGCTGCGTTTGCCTCCAGGAGCCCGCCACCTCGATCTGCGCTGTTTTCGCCTCATGCGGGAACACGGCGGAGCTCGCCAACAACGACAGGAGACGAAGATGAAAACCATCCTTATTCCCGCCGTCGCCGGGCTCGCCATGATCGCTGGTATCGGCATTGCCGCCGCCGACGAGGTCATCGTCACGCAGCCGGCACAGCAGCAGGTGATCATCACCCCGGAACAGCGCACGGTCGTGCACCAGTACGTAAAGAAACATCCGCTTGCCTCGGTCAATCTGCTCGGCGTCGAATTGAATGTCGGCACTGCCTTGCCTGACACTGTCGAGCTGCAGGAGGTTCCGGACGTTCAGTACAGATACGCCGTCGTCGACAACCATACCGTGTTGGTCGACCCCAGCACGCGCAGGATTGTCGAGGTGGTCGAGTAACGCTCGACAACCTAACCATTCATCGGTGATACGGCCCTGTCGTTCTTCCTAAAAGGGCGGCAGGGCCGAATGACGAACATGATGAAAGGAGAATTGCCATGTTGCCGCATGTCGAGACCCCGAACTCCGCCAATGTTGCGGCGTGTTGCGACAAGTTGCTGGCCGAGCGCAACACGGCGCTGTTATCGATGAAGGAAGCGATCGCGCTCCTGCGGGAGCGCACCGGCACCGATCGTTCGGATGCCGACCTCGCGGGGCTGATCGTCAAGAAAGCGGCGCTGCTCGGCGTTGCGGTGATTTCCGACCCGCGCTGAAATGTCTCGTCACTCAAGACGCCGGCCGAATTTTCGGCTAATGTTTTCGTGGAATCTGGACCAACCGACCGGACCCAACCACGGAGGCTTAAGTGACGGACGACAAACAGGACCGCATTCGCCAGCGCGCGCACGAGATCTGGGAAAAGGCCGGCCGGCCTGAAGGCGCGCATCAGGAACACTGGGAGCAGGCCACGGCTGAAGTCGATGGCGCGGTCGCCAAGCCCAAAAAGGCAGCGAAGAATGCTGACGCCAAGCCCGCCAAGGCAGCCGCCAAGCCAAAGGCCGCGAAGCCTGCCGCCGCAAAGTCCGGCAAAGCCAAATCGAAATAAGGCCAGAAATAAGGCCAGTCGAAATAAAGCAAGGCCGGAATTCGCTGGCCGGGCCATCCTTGGCGTTCGCCGTTCAGCGCGCCCGAGCCTCTCAACCTGACGAATTGCGCCTGCGATGGGCAGCGCAATTCCTTGTGTTTCGCGACAGGCGCCCTCATGCCTCCCAGGCATAACTCGACAGCGCAAAGCGAATCCCGGCAGCTGTCATAGCCAGTTCGCATTCGGTGATCTGGCGCAGGTGGCGCAGATAGCGCGTCACGGTCTGTGGCAGCCAGCCGGCGCAGGCCTCGACATAGGCGCGGCTGTGAACAAGGGTGCCGGTCGACAGCCTCTCGTCCTTCTCGGCAACGACTTTCAGATATTGGCGGATGAAGCGGATGTCGTCGGCGATGTCCTGGCTGGCCATTCGCCAGGCCCCGGCGAGGCGTTGGCACTGATCGAATGACAAGGGCAACAAAGGGGGCGGCAATAAAGGCGGCGGCAACGACGGAGATGACGGCAAAGGACGAGAGAGATCGGCGAAGGCAACATGGTTCGCTGTGCTCAAGGACATTCCTCTCTGCGAAAAGAGATATCGTACTTTATGTACGAATGAGCGTCAAGCCAATTCGTACAGTTGGGACGATGACAATGAATATAGCAGCGGTCGCTTCAGCTAATCACGCATCGTGAATCCTTCAGGACTCGCACCAATTTCGCGGAGGGATTTTCCCAGGATGGTGTTGACTGTTTCCCTCGTGTCGGCGTCGAACAGGTTCAGGCCGCGCCGGATCGTCTCGCGCCAGTTTTCGCCCTTGTCCCACGCTTCCATGAAGGCGAAGGCAAGGTCGTCCTGGCGACGTGTGGCTTCGAGCGCTTGGGTCAGCAGGCGCGCTTGATGGAGATCCTTCTCCCGCTTGGCGCCAGCGCTCGGCCCGCGTCGCGAGGCGACGATCAGCTTGTGGATGGCGTAGCGCTGGGGCGAGGGGACCAGCACAGGCAAGCCCCAGCGATGCAGCAGCACAGTTCGGATGGGGTCGCGGATAAGGAAATCCAGAAACCGTAAGGGCTGCGCGGAGGCTCTGCCGTTTTCTTATAATTACGTTTATCAGCTTGAATTTCAACGCAGTTATAAGAAATTCGTGGAAATCTTATAACGCAACGAACTGACGAGTCGCTCTGAACGCCCGGGCGCCCGGCCCGTCTGGCCCAAAACACTTTGCCGCAGTGCCTTCAACAAACGGCTTCCCCACTGTCGCGAACAATGCTTTAACCCGCTCATCCACAGGGGTGCTCCGTATGGTCGGGGCTGAGATGAGGGCGGCAAGCCTTCGGACCCTAAAGCTGATCTGGATAATACCAGCGGAGCGAGGCGGGCGATGTTTTCAGGCGCACAGATTTCCCTTTATCCCATGACCGACGATTTCGTCGGCGTCATCCTCGGCGCGCTCGGCGCGCTCGATCCCTGGCGCGACCGGCTGCGGATCGAAACCGATGACATCTCGACCCTTATGGTCGGGCCGCCCGAGGTGCTGTTTCCCGCCATGCGCGACCTGTTCGTCGCGGCGGCCAAAAGCGGCAAGCACTGCGTGCTTTCGGCGGCGGTCTCGCGCGGCTGTCCGGGCGAGCCCGACGATCCGATCTGCCGCTCCGACGAGACCGGCGGCCCCGCCATTCCGCTGGACGAGCGCAAGATCGCCGCGATCCGCGCTGTCCAGGCCACGCCGTCGACCGGCCAGCCGGTGGCGGCGCAGTTCTCGCTCTACGTTATGGGCACGGGCGACCATATGGACGAGATCTACGGCTGCATCGATTTCCTGAAACAGTCCGGCGTCTTTGAGCGCCCAAAGAACTTCTGCACCAAATTGCGTGGCGATGCCGGTGCGGTGTTTGCCACGCTCAACGAGGCCTTCTGCCGCTTCGGCCCCGGCGCCGGCCACGTCACCCTCGACATCACGATCTCGGCGAACAGCCCGAGCGCCGTCTGAGCCGCGGCTCAAGCGTCGTTCCTCGAGGATATTGCCGTGGCTGGTTTATCTGACCCATTGCGTGGAGGAGATGCCTCTGACACCTCAGCACAAAGAGGAGGGGAGCCATTGGCGATTGGCGAAGACCGCGATGCCCACGAATCTCCCCCCTCGAGCAGGAGATGGCCGGCAGGCCAGAGGGGGTCCCAGCGCGTGGAGCGCCGACGTCCTTTTCGCATCGGCAAGGCGTGGGCGCTCCATGCGAGACGACCCCCTCTGTCGCCTTCGGCGACATCTCCCCCTCGAGGGGGGAGATTAGCCGCAGCCATCGCCAAGACCATCCCCGCCGCCTGCGCCTCCGCCCTGCTCCTCGCGGCGTGGGAGCTCTACGCCCGCTATGGTGGCGCTGCGCCCACCATGCTGC
The DNA here is from genome assembly GCF_030323205.1 of Mesorhizobium sp. C395A. Classification (NCBI taxonomy): domain Bacteria; kingdom Pseudomonadati; phylum Pseudomonadota; class Alphaproteobacteria; order Hyphomicrobiales; family Phyllobacteriaceae; genus Mesorhizobium; species Mesorhizobium sp. C395A. The sequence goes on from NZ_CP100473.1 coordinate 793,918, forward strand.
CGGCGCCGTCGCGCGTGCTGCAGCAGGCCTGGGAGCATCGCGCCGCCCTTGCCGACAACACGCTGCCCACCATCCGCGCCACATCAGCCGGCTTCGCCTGCTCGTTGGTCGCTGCCTTCGTGCTTTCGGCGCTGGTCGATTTCTTGGCCCCGCTGCGCCGCGCGCTGTTTCCGCTGCTGATCGTCAGCCAGACCTTGCCGCTGGTCGCGATCGCGCCGCTCATCGTGCTGTGGTTCGGCTTCGGGCTGATGCCAAAAATCCTGCTTGTGGCGCTCGTCACCTTCTTCCCGATGATGGTCGCGCTGGTCGAAGGTTTTGCTGCGACCAGCAAGGAGATTTCGCAGATGCTCGCCGCCATGGGGGCAGGGCGCTGGCGTATCTTCTGGCTGGCGCGCCTGCCTTCGGCGCTGCCCTATTTCTTCGCCGGGCTGCGCATCTCCATCACCTACGCCGTCGTCGGCGCGATCTTCGCCGAATATGCGGGGGCGGCGAAGGGGCTGGGCATCTACATGCTGAATGCCAAAAATAATTTCCGCCCCGATCTGGTGCTCGCCGCGGTCGCCGTCAGCGCCGCGCTCACGCTTGTCTTGTTCGCCATTTCGGTGCTCGTCCAGCGCTTCGCCATGCCTTGGGAGAATGCAGGGAGCGAAAGCCGCGACGGCAAGGTTGAAGCTGCAGAAGAGAACCGTCAATGACGCGGCTCGAACTCCGGGACATCAGGAAGAACTTCGGCGCGCTTGAGGTGCTCGCCGGCATTTCGCTTCATGTCGCGGCCGGCGAGTTCGTCTCCATCCTCGGCCCTTCCGGCGCCGGCAAGTCGACGCTGTTCCAGTTGCTGACCGGCGCGCTGAAAGGCGAGGGCGACATGCGCTTCGACGGCGCACCATTGCAGGGCAGCCCCTTCGCCTTCATGCCGCAGCGCGACGCGCTGATGCCGTGGCGACGCGTCATCGACAATGTGACGCTGGGGCTGGAAGTTCAGGGTCTTGGCCGCAAGGCGGCACGCGAGCACGTCGCGCCGCTGTTTGCCGAGTTCGGCCTTGCCGGCTTTGAGCGCGCCTGGCCGGCGGAGCTTTCCGGCGGCATGCGCCAGCGCGCCGCCCTTTTGCGCACCGTGGTGCAGCAGCGCGACATGCTGCTGCTCGACGAGCCCTTTGGCGCGCTGGATGCACTGACCCGCGCGGGTATGCAGCGCTGGCTGGAAGGCATGTGGCAGCGCCACCGCTGGACCGCGCTGCTGATCACCCATGACGTGCGCGAAGCCGTCTACCTCTCCGATCGAATCTATCTGATGTCGGCGCGGCCGGCCCGCATCATCGGCGAGATTGCCGTGCCGCTGCCGCGCCCGCGCACCACCGGCAGCGATGCCGCGCGCCAGGCCGCCGCGCTCGAAGCCGACATCCTCGACACGCTGCTCAATCCCGGGACTGACCGGGGCTTGTTTCCGCAGACCGCTCAAAGGAGTTTTTCATGACCGAATTCACACGCCGGCAGGCTTTGCTGCTGACGCTGGCCGCCGGATTGCCGCTGGCCTCGCGCGCTCATGCGGCTGCGCAAAAAATCACCGTCGCGCTCGACTGGACGGTCAACACCAACCATGTCGGCCTGTTCGTTGCCCGCGACAAAGGGTTCTACCACGAGGCTGGGCTCGATGTTGAGATCCTGCCCTATGGCGATACTGGCGCCGGCACGCTGGTCGCCAACCGCATCGCCGATTTCGGCATTGCCGGCGTCGGCCTGTTCACCCAGCGGGCTGCCGGCGCCGATCTCAAGGCGGTCTACGCCGTGGTCCAGCAGGAGACCGGCCGGTTGGTCTTCAACGCGGATCGCGGCGAGATCAAGAGTCCCAGGAATCTCGACGGTCTGACCTATGGCGGCTTCGGCAGCGCCTGGGAAAACACGCTGATCTCGACCATCATCCGCCACGATGGCGGCAAGGGCGTTTTCGAGACGGTGACATTAGGCACCTCGGCCTATGAGGCGCTGGCCAACGGCTCGGTCGACTTCACGCTCGAGGTCTCGACCTGGGAAGGCGTCGCTGCCGAGCTGAAAGGCGTCAGGCAGCGCGGCTTCCGCTACGCCGACTACGGCGTCCCCGACGAGCACACCACCTTGATCGCCTCCAGCAATGCATATCTCCAGGCAAACCCGAAGGCCGCATCGGCCTTCGTCGAGGCAACGCGGCGCGGCTACCAATTTGCCTGCGATCACCCGCAGGAAGCCGGCGATCTGCTGATGGCTTCCAACAGGGATGCGCTGACCGACCCGGCGCTGATCCACGCTTCGCTGAAAATGCTGGTCGACGGACACTTCTTGCGCAGCCAGGACGGCGTCATCGGCACCATCGACAGGGCCAAGATCGAGGCGATGGGAATCTATCTCTTCAACGCCGGCATATTGCTCGATGGCGATGGCAAGGTTCTGAAGGAGAAGCCGGATTTCGGGGGGTATTTTACGAACGAGTTTTTGGGCGCGTAATCTCCCCCCTCGAGGGGGAGATGTCGCCGAAGGCGACAGAGGGGGTCGGTACGTCCTGACGCGACTTCCTATCGCGGACAGAGGACGTCAGCGCCTTACGCGCGGCGACCCCCTCTGGCCTGCCGGCCATCTCCCCCTCGAGGCGGGAGATTGCGCCTCACCGCCTTCTCCCTCACATATCGATCATCGAGCGCTTCACCCGGCCGATGATGGTGATGGCGCCTTCGAGCGCCGGCGGCGGGATGTCCATGTAGGAGGCCGGCTGGAAGGGCGGGTTCTCGTTGGGGCGGTAACGCTTGTAGGTGGCGTGGCCGGATTCGTCCGAAATGACGTAGCAGCCATTGGTCACCAGCCGCTTGTCCCTGAGGTTGACGAAGATGATCGAATCCGGTGGCGAGATCTTGTTCATCGACGGGCCGTCGACGCGCAGAGCAATCCATTGGCCCTGCTCCAGATCGGTGGTGGGGATGGTCGGATAGTCGCTGAGATTGACCACCATGTCCTGGCTGCCGAGTTCGCCGGCGCTGATCCACGAGACGATGGGCACATCGACGGTGGCCAGCGACGGCATCGGGATCTGCCGGCCCGACTCGTCAAAGCCGAAATGGCCACCCGAAAGGCCGCCGCCATCGCCGTTGAACAAGAGCCAGCCGGGATCGACGCCGAACAGACGACCGTATTTCTCCGCCGCCTTGCGCGACAGCGGCCGGTTACCGTTCTCGTGACTGATCAGCGTGTTCTTGTTGATGTCGCGCAATGCCCGCGCCGCGTCGCTCGGCGAGGCATAACCCGCCTCCGCCCGTGCCTGCTGCAATCTATGCCTCGGTTCCTGCATCGTACAAACTGCCTGAAATTTATCGTCCAACACGTACGATTTCGCTTGCGTACGTTTCGTACATATCGTACGCTTAGCGCATGATCGAACAAACTGCAAGCGTTTCCGCAGACATCGTCAGCTTTCTCCCATCGTCCGGGCTGTCCTCCTCCCCGGTCCGGACGCAAACCGGGGCTCTTGCCCCGGATCCGGTCGAACCGTCGTTCCCCCGATCGACCGGAACGGCCGGAGCCGCTCCTCTCCCGGCTCCGGCCACCTCTTCGGCCCATGGCGCCGCCAGTGCGCCAAGGGCTGTTTCCGGCGGGCAGGGCATCTCCTGCATCCGCACGGAAGACGGCACCGTCATCCTGTTCGACCGGCTGACGGGCAGGGCGGTTTCCGCCCTCACCAAAGCGGCCGCCGAAGCCGCCTTGCGGCATCTCGCCAGCGCGCTGCCGGCCGCCAGTATCGGCTGACCGCACCGACCATCCGCTCTGATTTTTTCCCGTAGGCCCTCGGGCCGGCGCTCCGCCTTTGCGCGCGCAATCAATGGATACCGACATGACTGCCTATACCGAGACCGAATTGCAGGAGATCGCCGTCTGGCTGAGGGATGGCCTGTCGGCCACAGGGATCGCCGTCCGCTTCACGGCGCTGCGCGGCAGTCCGGTCTCGCGCAATGCCATCATCGGCATCGTCCACCGCAACAGCGCGTTGAAGACCATCGGCTTCGCCAACCCCAGAGGCGGCAGGTCCGGCGGCCGACCGAGGAAGAATGCGACGGCGCCGGCTGCAGCCAACGAGAACACGGCAGGGAAGATCCTGCCCGTTCAGCCGAGCAAGCCGGCAAGGCGGCCTGAAGTTTCGAAGCCGGCCGCACCGGCCACACCGGTCGCCAGGCAAGCCAGACACACGCCGGCCAGGCCATTGTTGCCAGCCCGTCCGGCGCCCTCGATCCCGGGCGAAGGACGGCTGGTGGTGGACGGCGAAGTCTATCGCTTCAATGTGCCGGCGCCGCGCCCTGCCTCGCTCGGGCGTCAGCCGCATGTCGCCGCCATGCGCTTCATCGACTGCCTGTTCGACCGCTGCCGCGCGCCGCTCGACCTGACGCTGGAGGAAGACCCCGACAACGATGCTCCCGGCAGTCGGCCGGGGCTCGAGATGCTGTGCTGCGGCCTGCGTACAAGGGCGCTGAAAAGCTACTGCGAATATCATCAGACGCGTTTCCACCGACCTGTGGCGGAGGTGGTGTGAGCGGCTGGGCTCCGTTCCTCGCCTCCGGACGACCCCACCAATGATCGAAAGCCGGCGGGACAGCGCCCCCATCTGTCCTGCCGGACGTTCGTCGCTCGGAAAGCCAAGCAATTGGCTTTCCGTCCGCTTCGCGGACCACTCCTCAACCCCCACGAGGGGGGCGATCGGATATCGCCGCCGATTTCGCCAATTGCCAACGTTGCAGAGGCGCAGCCGCCGAAACTGCCAATCTCCCCCAAGTGGGGGAGATGCCCGGCAGGGCAGAGGGGGGCGCGAAGGAACGCCAACCTTCCGGCTCAACAACCCAATCTCCACAAGGACCACGCCATGAGCAAAAAAACCGCGCAGAAAGCCAAACCGCCGAAGCTGCCGGCGGGCGAAGTCGAGCAGGTGCGCATCCGCCGCGAGATCGGCCATGATTTCGCGCTGAAGGACGATCGCTTCGGCCGCAAGCGGTTGAGCGTCGGCACCGAAGAGGCGCGGCGCGTCTACGAGGTCTCCAATGACGGCTACACCGCGACCGGCGGCATCGTGCGGGTGCGCAATGTCGATCCGCTGGTCGGCATCACCTCGCTGACCCGCCAGCAGCGCGAGGCCGGCCAGCGGTTTCGCGACGATTTCGAGCGCGCCTCGCGTGACGGGCTGCGGCCGATGCCGTGGGAAGAGCGCATCGACGGCGGCCGCATCAATGGCGGCATCCCCGACCGCGTGCTCAACGCCGGCCGCGCCCACACCCATGCCATCGCCGCCATGGCCCACTGGGAAGTGGCGGAGGTGGTTCGCAAAATCTGCCTCGAAGGCCAGTCGGTGAAGGCGCTCGCCGAACGCACCGGCGAGGGACGAGATGTGGTGGTGAAGCTGTTGAAGGTCGGGCTCGACCTTTTGGCCGTTGGTTACGGGATGATGATGATGCGGAAGCCGCGATAAGGCCGGCAGCCGCGTAGTGAAGCGGCCGGCCGGCAGATGCCGGCCGAACCGGTTTCACCCTATCGGATCACCGTTCGCAAACGCGAGTTTCCTCGACGATCCTGTGATGATGGCGCCAATGCTTGACCAACTCTATGCGGCAATGGCGATGATGCCTGTGATACCTGTGGTACCTGAAGCCGTTATCGTAGGCATCATACTGGTAGTAGGGGCGAGGAGCGTAGCGATCGTAATAGTCGCCATAGCTGTTATTGTAGTCATCGTCATAGTAGCCGTTGCCGATGCCGATCACGACGCGCCCGCCGGCATTCGCCGGGGCGATCATCGCCGCCGCCGCAGTGATAGCGATAGCCGAAGCAAGCAGGAGCTTTCTCATAGCTGCCTCCTATTCAAGGTTGCGCTAATATAACTCGCTGGGCACGACCTCGTTCCATAATTTTGCAAGATGCGAACGACCCCTGCGCTGTGCATTGCGAGGAAGGCCGGCGTCACCTCCTGTCAGCATCATCCCCCGATTTTTGAACCCTTCGCCGCCCCAGCCATTAATCCGGCATGAATCAGCAAGGGAAGGACGAGACCATGCATGTCATTCTTGGAGGTACCGGCCATGTCGGCTCGGCGGCGGCAATGGCGCTGTTGCGGCAGGGCAAGGATGTCACGGTGGTGACGCGCGACGAGTCGAAGGCCGCATGGTTGGTTGAACAGGGCGCGGAGGCCGCGGTTGCCGATGTGCTCGATGTCGAGGCGCTGCGTGAAGTCTTGCGGCGCGGCAAGCGGGCGTTTCTGCTCAACCCGCCGGCCGATCCATCGACCGACACCGACGCCGAGGAGCGCAAGACGGTTGGCGCCATTGCGGCGGCGCTGGAGGGCTCCGGCCTCGAAAAGCTGGTGGCGGAATCGACCTACGGCGCGCAGGCCGGCGAGGGTGTCGGCGATCTCACCGTCCTTTACGGCCTCGAGCAGAAGCTGAAGGCCCAGGCCATTCCGGCAAGCATCAACCGCGCCGCCTATTACATGAGCAACTGGGATCAGGCCCTGGAGACGGCGCGGCGCGACGGCGTCATCACCTCCTTCTTCCCGGCGGATTTCGAGCTGCCGATGGTGGCGCCGCAGGATCTCGGCGAGGCCGCGGCGAGACGTCTGCTGGAGCCGACGGACAAGTCCGGCACGCACTATATCGAGGGCCCTCGGCGCTACTCAGCCGCCGATGTCGCCGCAGCCTTCAGTGCGGCGTTGCGCAAAAACGTGCGCGTGGTCACGGTGCCGCGCGAGCGCTGGACAGAAACCTACGAAAAACTCGGCTTCTCCAAAGCGGCGGCCGAGTCCTACACCCGCATGACCGGGGCCACGCTGGACAAGCCGGCGGAGCCGGAAAACCCGGAGCGCGGCACGACCAGCCTGGAAAGCTATATTGCCGCGCTCGTCGAGGGCCGGCCGGAAGACCTGTTGAAGGGTGCCGCGTAAAGTGAAGGGTTGCTGTTGAGAAACAGGCGCTTCGACGACCTACGTGGCCCGCTATTCCTATTGCCTGACCGTTCGGCAGTTGCCCGCCGGCGGCGTGGTCTTGCAGATATCGATGGAGGTGCGCGTGTCGCCGTGACCGGTTTCGGTTATCAGATTCAGGTCCAAAAGTTCGTATGTCACGAGGTATCGTATGCTGTCGTCGGGTATTTTTTGCATGGCCGATACGATCCACGAACCTGCTTTCATCTCGGTGAAATAGCTGTCGACCTTGCGTTCATACCATTTGGGTATCGGAACGAGGACGATGGTCTTCTTGCCGTGGATTTTCTTGGCGGTCGGCAGCATGATCCGGTGAATGCCGACAAAGGCGCGGCTGTCTGCCAGGCGCCGTACGCCGCCCGCAAGAACCATCGTACAAGCTGACGAACAGACTGCGCCGACGGGGTTGGCGACGCCGAAGCGGAGGTCGCCCGGCCCGCAGGCTTTTGTGTCTGGCGCGCATTCGGAGAACTCCGTCTTGCCAACCATCGTGTCGAGCCCGCTGGCGCGGATCATATGGCCAAGCGCCATCGCCGCATCGGTCTCGCCGCCCGGGGAATTCAACGCCAAAGGCAATTTGCGGGGCCGAGTTTTTTCAGCAAAGCCTTCAGCAAAGCTGGCGTGCCGGCCACGATGTGACCTTCCGCCGAAATCCATTCCGGGCATGTCGGCTCGCATCCTGGCGTGCTGTTGCGTACAACGACGAAGTGCATCGGCGGTGTATATGCCAGTATGGCAGGCTCAGGCGTCGTTTGGGCGATCGCGCCGCCAATCGCCAGCAGCACGAAAACCAACGTCCATGCGAATGTCTTCATGCCGAGCCTCGCATCACTTGAGAAATGGGTCTTTGCAAGCATTATCAAAACAAGCCGAGCACGTGTTTCTATGGGCCGCGCACTATCTCTGCATGATGGACAGGCCGCTACTGGCGGCCCCTGTCTGAACCGTCGTCGCTTTCCGCCGCCCCCTCCCACCCGAACACACTGCGCCCTCCCAGCAGATGCGACTGGTCGAACTCGCCGGCGACGATCTCCTTAAGGCTCGGCCCGGTGACGTAGCGCTCCAGCCGGCGCGCCTCGCCATCCAGGCGCTTCAGCGCGCCAAGCTCTTCCTCGCGGCCGAGCTTGGCCTTGCCGACGGCCGATTTCAGCACCGCGATCGTCTCGTCATAGACTTTCAGCGGCACCGGGAAGGGGTGGCGGTCCTTGCCGCCATGGGCGAGCGAGAAGCGCGCCGGATCGGAGAAGCGGCAGGGCGCGCCGTGCACAACTTCCGCCACCATGGCCAGCGCTCGCACGGTGCGCGCGCCGACGCCGGGCACCAACAGCAGTTCGGGAAAATCGGCCGGCCCGCTTTCTATTGCCGCGGAAATGTTGCCGTGCAGCCGGTGCATGACGATGTCGCTCTCGCGCACGTCGTGATGCGCCGGCATCACCAGATTGGGCAGCATCGGCTGCGCCGCCGGTTTCGCAGGCGCTGCTTTCGGCGGCGGCTCCAGCACGGCAAGCTCGTCGAGGATCCGCTCCGGGCTCATGGTCTTCAACAGGTCGATCTGGCCGCTACGTGACGGCGCGGCGCGATGGTCGGTCAGGTTGACGATCTCGCCCTGCCGCTCACCCTCGATCGCCGCGTGCGGCTGGTCGACGAAGCTGGTCAGCCCTTCCGACAGCCAGTGATAACGGCGCGCCTGGCGGCTGTCGCCATTCATCCCTTGCTGCACCACCACCCAGCGGCTGTCATCGGTGACGATGAAGCCGTGCAGATAGAGGTCGAACCCGTCCTGCACGGCAGCACTGTCCACCTTGGCGACCAGGCGGCTGGCGGTGGCGAGCGCCGCGCCATCGATGCCGACGCGTTCGCCGATCGCGGTCAGCTCCTGCGGCGTCTTGCGCGAATGCGCGCCGCGCCCGCCGCAGACATGGATGCCGAGCTCGCGCGACATCGGGTTCAGCCCGCGCTTCAGCGCGCCGACGACCGAGGTGGTGATGCCCGAGGAGTGCCAGTCCATGCCCATGACGGCGCCGAAAGACTGGAACCAGAACGGATGCGCCAGCCGGCGCAACAGCTCGTCGCGGCCATAGTGATGGATGATCGCTTCGCACAGCACCGCGCCCAGCCGCGTCATGCGATCGCCCAGCCATTTCGGAACCCGCCCGCCATGCAGCGGCAAGTCCGCACTGCCGCTTCGCTGCGTCAGGTGAATGCTCCGTGGATGCCGCGCACCGGCGGTGCGCCTGTGATGTAGATGGCATTTGGGGGGCGATTTGCAAGCGGGGTGGGGGCGGCGACTATCGTCGCCCTACGCTCTTCTTGGTGTCTCGCCGAAAGATGCAGTTACGCCGCCTGTCGCACCTGGCAATAAGGTCGGCTCCCTGCTTGAAGGCGAGACAGGTCTCGAATAGAGCTTATCCAGCCGACGGCAACTATTAAAACCAAAACGATGTCGCAATTCTGGTGGGTAAATCACAGTCAGACCGCCCGCCAAGAGATCGACGGCAATATCTCTGGTCGCCCAAAACTCAGAAGAATGGGGCACGCAGCGAGTTCTACAAAAATATGCGTCGGGCGACACCTGGTGACCTCGTGTTGTCTTTTTTCGGTCAAGCCGTGCGCTATATTGGTCGGGTAGCGGAGTTTGCATTCACAGCACCGAAACCACCGGAGTTCAAGAACACTGGAGCCAATTGGAACGAGGAAGGTTGGCTTCTCCCGGTGTATTGGGCGCCGCTCCTGCCGACGGTGCGCCCGTCGGACATAATTGGCGAATTGGGTCCGCTTCTGCCTCCCCGATACTCGCCCATCGACCCAAACTCCGGATCAGGCCGTCAAAACGCCTATCTCGCGAGCGTATCGCAAGAGGTGTTTCACACCATTGTCGCGGGTACAGCTTTCGACCGCGAAGCTCTGAGGCGTGGTGGCGCAAACAGTCTCACTTTCGAAGTCGTCAATGAAATTTTAGAGGACGTCGTTGAGCGCCGTATCCGAGACGACCTCCAACTCGAGGACACTGTAAAGACGAGCGTCATTCAAGCTCGTCGCGGCCAAGGTAAATTTCGTTCCAATGTCGAAGCCATGGAGCGCTCGTGCCGACTCACAGGGGTCACCAATCCCTCGTTGCTGATTGCAAGCCACATCAAGCCTTGGCGCCTATGCGCTTCCGCGCAGGAGCGCTTGGACGGCATGAACGGGCTGCTCCTCACGCCTGATGCCGACCACCTCTTTGACCGTGGCTTCATCAGTTTTGAAGATAGCGGGCAGGTCCTCATATCCCAGCGCGTCGACAAGACTGATTTGCGGCGGCTCGGTTTCGAGCAACTGGTGATGCAGAGTTTCGGCTTTGCCGAAGCCCCCGCCGTCTGGCGCACTAGCACCTTCACCCCGCCGCAGCAGGCTTACCTCGCTCACCATCGAGAGGATGTGTTTGTGGCATAGCTCGCATCAACTGAGCGGTCAGCCGTCAGGTCCCCCTACCTCGCCGCCCCCTAAAACACCGCCTTCTCCAAGACCGGCTCCAGTGATTCAGCAAATGGCGTCGCCAGGTGGTGCCGGTCGCGGAAGGCGAGTTGGCCGTTGATGAACACGTGGCAGGTTTGGGCGTCGCAGAACTGGCTGGTCAGGTCGACATAGGTGGCGCCGGGCACGCTGCGCACGACGTCGCGCTCGGCCGCGGCGATGTCGTCGTTCGCCGCCGCGTCCCTCGGCGTGTCGCAGACTTCAGGCACCTGCCCGCGCCACAGCGCCCGCGCCACGCATTTGTCGGCATAGCTTCCATTGTAGGGAACGTCCCGGATTACCGCGACCTTGATCCCGGCCCGGCTGAATGCCGCCAGCGTCCAGCGCAGGCCGGCCTTCCACTCCTCGTTCCAATCGGCGTGCTTCAGTTCCTCGGGCGATTCCTTCATCACATTGCCGATCGAGAATTCCGAGATCACCACCATGTGCGGGTGCAACGCGATAATGTCCTTGACCGATTGCTCCCGCCACTGGTCGCATTCGGTGTAGTCGCGCTTCAGCCGCCAGTTCCAGGTCGTCACCCGCGAGGCACGGCAGGACGATTTGAGATAGGTGACGAGGCGATAATTGTTCTTGGCCGCCGCCTCGATCAGCGGCGTCGACCAGTGGTCGGCATGCGAATCGCCGAACAGCGCAATCGAGCGACCGGCGTCCTTGTTGCCGAACACGCAGGCCTTCGGCGTCATCGTCTCAAAGGAGAGAATACAGCCGGCCGCGCGCGCCGTGGACGGCTGCGCGGCGCTGGCGGCAATGCTGCGCTGCTCAGGGTCCAGATCGTGGACGGCAAGCCTGGCATTGGCGTAGGCGGCTGCGACGCCGGTGCCGGTCAGGAGGACGGCCGGCACCAGCGCCCGCGCCGCACTGGCCATCAGCCAGCCATTGCGGCGGATCGGGTTCTCGATGACATGGTAGGTGAAGACCGACAGCGCCAGCGTCAGCGCCAGGCAGGCCAGCCGTCCAAGCGGCGACAGCTCGGGCGTCAGCATCGTGGCATAGACGATCACCGGCCAGTGCCAGAGATAGAGCGAGTAGGAGAGCTTGCCGATCCATTGCAGGGGCGGCAGCGCCAGTGCCTCGATCGGGCTTTTCTTAGCGCTCTCCTGCTGCGCGTGCGCCGCTCCTGCCAGCAGCAACAGCACGGTGCCGGCCACCGGCACTAGGGCGAGGAAACCCGGGAAGGGCGTTTCGTCGCTGAAGGAAAGATAGGCGCTGGCAATCAGCGCCAGGCCGAGCCACGCCAGCGTCGTGGCGAGCCGCGGGCGGTTTTGCCAGACTTGCTGCGGCACCATGCTGGCCAGCCCGCCGGCGGCGAACTCCCAGGCGCGTAGCGGCGAGAAATAGAAGGCCCAGGGCTGCGAGACCGTGGTGAGCCACGCGCAGACGGCGAACGAGACGAGGCCGGCAATGCCGATCACCAGGATCGCGCCGCGCTTGCCGGGGCGCAGCCATGCCGCCAGCCCAAGCAGCGCCGGCCAGGCGACATAGAACTGCTCCTCCACCGACAGCGACCAGAAATGGACAAACGGGTTGCTGGCCGCATCGGCGGCGAAATAATCGAACGACCAGCGGATCAGCCACAGATTGATCATGTAGGCCGAGGCGAACATGGCGCCTTTGGAATAGAGCGATTGTTCCTCCGGCGACAGGATGAAGGCGCCGGCCACCAGTGTGGCGAGGATGACGAACAGCGACGCCGGCAACAGCCGCCGAGCGCGCCTGGCATAGAAGCGCCACAGGTTGAGCTGCCCGGTCTCGGTGATTTCGGCAAGCAGGTGTTTTGTGATCAGATAGCCCGAGATGACGAAGAAGATGTCGACGCCGGTGAAGCCGCCGGGCAGGCCGGTGAAGCCGAAATGAAAGGCGATGACGCCTGCTACCGCCAAGGCGCGCAGTCCTTCGATATCGGGCCGGAACGATGCTGACACGATTTGCCACCTCGTGCTGGTGCATGATCCCGCCTCGGCGAGTAACGATCGCGCCGGGATCATACGTGCGGCAGCTTTGCGCGCCCAACGGGACACGGGCGCTGCAGCCGTTGACAGTCCGCCCGACCCAAGATTCCGCCCTATGGTCGATATCGCAATGCAACAAATCTAACGCAGTGCAACATTGGGGGAGATGAACTGCCAATCTCCCCCCTTGAGGGGGAGATGGCCGCGAAGCGGCCAGAGGGGGTCGTCTCGCGTGAAGCGCCAACTTCCGTCTGGTGCAGGGCGCCGCGTCCAGTCGAACCGACCCCCTCTGTCGCCTTCGGCGACATCTCCCCCTCGAGGGGGGAGATTAGCGCGCGCGTTCGCCAATCTCCGACGCCACACGTCGGCCCTTGCGTTGCCCCTGTCGCACGCATCGGCTATCCAACCGGCAGCCATGCAATTCGAACGGAGCCTCCCATGACCAACACCACCATTTTCAAATTCGGCGCTGTCGAGCATGCCGAGGGCGGCGACTTACCGGGCTGGATCGTTGTCGCGGGCCGGCCGACCATGCAGACCGCCGTGCAGCACACCACCGCCGATGGCAAGGTGCTGTCGGGCACCTGGCGGGCCTCGCCAGGCACTTATCACGCCACCTACACCGACTATGAGTTCGTGCACATGATCGCCGGCCGCATCATCATCACGCCCGATGGCGGCACGCCGGTCGAGGTCGGTCCGGGCGGTGCGTTCGTGGTCGAAGCCGATTTCAAGGGCACCTGGCAGATCATCGAGCCGGTAACCAAGCAGTTCGTCGTCAAGCTTGCTTGATCGACGTCGTCAAGCTTGCCTGATCGACGTCGCCAGGGTCGCCTGATCGGCTCGTCGTCAGGCTTGCTTGATCGCGTCGTCGGCAGTTCCTGATCGGTGCCGATACACCTCGGCCGGCGCGGTTCATCGCCAGCGTCCCCCTCGCCCAGCAGGGGGAGGGGGACGTAGCGAAGCGAATGTCGGTTAAGAGGGCGTCACCTCGTTCGCTTCGAACCGATGCGGAAAGCTGAGACGATGGCGTTCTGCGGAGCCTGGTCGAGAGAACGCAGGCCAGGACTGCTGCCGGGTCGCCGGCGCGTCAGCCAAGAGCGAGCGGCGCACTTCGAGAGTGCATGCCGCCCGTCCGGCGCCGGGCCGTCAATGCTGTTGTTACGAAACCCCCCAGCCCCGTCTCAACCGCCACGGCCATGGCGTGACCCATGGCTTGCTATACGCATGCAGCACCGCGGTCTGTCAACGCCGCCCGCGATGGCCGCGGGAGGTCTCTTTTGCGCCTCCCGGCCAGCTTTCCAGCCGGCCTCACGCAAGCCATTCGCCGCTGCAAAATGCGCTTGAAATGGCGGTTTTCCGGGTGTTCCGGCCGCTGCGGAGCGGACCTTTGGCGCGACAGAGGTCGCGATCTAGGCGATTGAATGAATTTGTCTTTCCCGGCTGAAACGTTTCAGGAGCCCGGTTGTAGACCTGACTTTTTTTGGGTGTATTTCCCTGACGTCAGTTTTGCAGCCCAGCCGGCCCGATCGACCTGCCGGAGGGCAAGCCTCAGGGGCCGGCGTCGGCGCTCTGAGTCTCTCGGACCGACGGGCGCCGGACCATGCCGCTGACGACATAGGCCGCCGCGCCCAGCGCCGTGATCCAGAAGCTCGTCGGCCAGTCGGTCAGAAAGGCTAGCGTCAGGCTGATCCAGGCGATGATCACGGCAAGCGCGATGGACGCCAGCACGCCGGCTCCGACGCCGCTGGTAAGCCTGAGCGCGGTGGCTGCAGGCGCCACCATCAGCGCGAAGACGAGCAGCACGCCGACGATCTGCACCGCCTCGGACGTGGCGACGGCGACCAGCACCATGAACAGGGTCGAGACAAGAGTGAGCGGCACGCCGCGCGCTTCGGCGAGTTCCGGCTGCAGGCTGGCGAACAGCAGCGGCCGCGCGATCAGCAAAAGCGCGACAAGGATCGCCACCGCCAGCACCGCAAGCACGATAACGGTGCGCAGGCTGATGCCCAGCACATTGCCGAACAGCACGTTGGTCGCCTGCGAGGCGAAGGCGGTGTAGAAATGCAGAAACAGCAAGCCCAGGCCGAGCGACAGCGTCAAGACGATGCCGATGGCGACGTCGCGATGCGCGCGCTCGCCAAGCAGGCCGATGCCGATGCCGGCGGCGACGGTAAACACCGTGAGGCCGAGAAACGGCGACAGCCCGATTAGGCCGGCGCCCGTGGCGCCGGGAAAGCCGACATGGGAGAGCGCATGACCGGCGAAGGTCTGGCCCCGGAGCACGAGGAAATAGCCGACGGCGCCCGAAACGATGCCGACGATGGTGCAGGCATAGAAGGCGTTGCGCATGAATTCATAGTCAAAGATCGTGGACATGCGCCCCGCTCTCCAGTTCGACATCGTCGGCCATGACGAAGATGCGGCCGGCGACGCGTATGACATTGATGTGCGTGCCATAGAGTTTCGACAGCACCGGCCCGCTGATGACCTCGTCGACGGAGCCGAGCGCGGCCTTGCGGTTGCCGAGATAGAGCACGCGGTCGACGGCGCGCAGCAGCGGGTTGATCTCGTGCGAGCAGAACAGCACGGCAATGCCGAGCCGCTCGCCGATCTGATGCACCAGGTCGATGATCGCGCGCTGATGGCCTGCATCGAGGCTGATCAGCGGCTCGTCTAGCAGCAGCAGTTGCGGATTGCCGATCAAGGATTGCGCGATCAGGATGCGCTGGCGCTCGCCACCGGAAAGCTCGCCCAGCGGCCGCCGCGCAAGGTCGCCGGCGCCCACCTCTTCAAGAGCCTTCCACGCCGCCTCCTTCTCGGCAGCCGATGCGACGGGCCAGCCCCAGCGATGCCCGCCGGCGGCACTCAGCACGAAGTCGAGGCCGCTGACGCCGACATCGCCAAGCGCGCGCCGCGCCTGCGGCATATAGCCGATGTCGGCGTTGCCGCGCGTCGGCGATTTGCCAAGCACCGAAATGGCGCCGCCGGCCGGCTTGATCAGGCCGAGAATGGCGCGCAGCATCGTCGTCTTGCCGGCGCCATTGGCGCCGAGCAGGCCGACAAAGGCGCCTTGCGGTAGAGAAAAGGAGACGTCGGATAAAACCCGGCGTCCCCCATAGGTCAGCGTGACCTTGTCGAATTCGATTGCGTTCATTTAGTCACGTTCATTGGTGGTTCATTGTGTGCGGGCGGCAAGCGCCTTCTGGACCGCGTCGATCTGGCCGCCGAACCAGGTCTGGATAGTCTGGCCCGCCGGTTCCGTCTCGGTGACGCCGATGACAGTGACCTTATTCTGCCTGGCGATGTCGAGCAGCCTTGTCGTTGCCTCGTCGGTCACCTGCGAATTGTAGAACAGGATCTTGGCCGAGCCGTCCTTCAGGCTGTTTTCGAACGCCGCCACCTGCGTGGCGCTCGGCTCCGCATCGTTCATCAAAGCCACCTGGAAATCGTAGTTCAGCATTTTCAGACCGAGCGCTTCCGCCATGTAGCCGAAGACCGGCTCGGTAGCCGTCACCTCGGTGCCGGCATAGGTGTTCTTGACGTCGGCGATTTCCTTGTCAATGGCCTCGAGCGAGGTCTGGAATGCCTTGAGATTGGCCTCGTAATGCGCTGCATTGGCCGGATCGCGTTTGGCAAGATCGGCGCTCAGCGCCTTGGCGATGGCCGGCAGCGTCGCCGGGTCGTACCACAGATGCGGATTGTCGCCGGATTTCTTGCCGATCAGGTCGGCGGCGACGATGGTCGTGCGATCCTTGGCTGTCGAGGCGGACAGCAGCTTGTCCATCCACGGATCGTAGTCGGCGCCGTTATAGATGACGATCTTGGCATCGGCGATGGTGCGCGCCGTCGACGGGCTGGTCTCGAACAGATGCGGATCGTCATCGGGATTGGCCAGGATGCTGGTGACGGTGACGTTGCTGCCGCCGATCTGGCGGGCAAGGTCGCCATAGAAATTCTCGGCCGCCACGATGGTCAGCTTGTCTTCGGCGCGGGCAGCCGTGCCGGTCAAAAGCGGCACCGCGACGAGCAGCGCGGCGAGAAAGGGAATGCGACGCATCCGTGGTCTCCTTGCAGTCTGAAATGTATGTCGCCGGAGAGGCGGGCTGTGTAACTCTATAACAGTAACAATATAACGTTTGCGTCGAAAATACGGCTGATGTCAATGGGCTTTTCGAGCCGCGCAGTTTTTCACGCGCACAAACCGTGAGCGGCCTGCGCCGATCAGGCGGAGCCACTCATGCCTGTCGGCTATATGCGAAAGGGCAGGCGATCGCCGGCACCGCGAGGCCGCCGCGAGCACACCGGTCGTGGCGGTATCCTGATGAATTCGCGGCGGGTAAGTTCCTTGCTTGTTGCCGTCAGTTTTGCGGACGCCTTCCCTCCCACGCGTGCTGCAACAGGGCGCGGATTGCGGCGCGGTCGAAAGGCCGCGGATTCCAGTATGGGTTCCTGGTCGCAATCTCGGCGGCGCGGTCGAGATCGGCCTGCTTGAGGCCGAGTTCTTTCAATGTAAGGGGCGCGCCGACCGCCTTGGCGAAATCGTGGAGACCGCTACCGGCGCTGCCGCCAAACAAGTCGGCGACCGGCTTCAACAAGTCGGGCACCGCGACGGCGTTGAAGCCGATCGTGTGCGGCAACATCACCGCATGGGTCTCGGCATGCGGCACGTCGAAAGAGCCGCCCAGCGTGTGACAGATCTTGTGATGCAGCGCCATGCCGACGGCGCCGAGCACCGTACCGCACAGCCAGGCGCCGTAAAGCGCATCGCCGCGTGCATCGATATTTCCAGGCTCCTTGGTCAACACCGGCAGCGCCGCCTTCATGGCGCGCAATCCTTCTTTCGCCATCAGGGTGGAAATCGGATGGCGATCCTGCGCGTAAAGCGCTTCGGCCGCGTGCGCCATGGCGTTGAGTCCTGACGCGACGCTCATCGCTATCGGCAGGCCGACGGTCAGCTCTGGATCGTAGATCACCACTTCCGGCAGGATCCTTGCGTCACGCATTGTGGTTTTTTCGCCGTTCTCGGTCTGACCGAGGATCGGCGTCACCTCCGAGCCGGCATAGGTGGTCGGGATGACGATCTGCGGCAGGTCGGTGCGCCAGGCGATCGCCTTGCCGAGACCGGTGGTCGAGCCGCCGCCAAGCGCGACAACGCAGTCAGCGTTGACCTCGGTCGCCTTGGCCATTGCCGTTTGGGTTACCTCGACCGGCGTGTGCATGGCGGCGCCCGAAAAGGTGCCGGCCGCCAACGCGCCGAGGGACTTAGCAAGCGCCTCGCCGTCGGCAGCCCGATGCGGCGTCGACAGCACCAGCGCGCGATTGCAGCCGAGTTTTTCGATCCAGGTGCCCACCTCGGACGACGCGCCATTGCCGAAGACAATTTGCGCAGGGCTGCCGGAGTAGGTGAACGTCCTTGTCATGCCGATCCGCTCCCTTTGCATACTATCACCGTGACGGACCCGAAATCGAGCGACCTCTCGCTGCCGGCGACACGTTTGCGTCGTCATCGTCTCGCAAGCGGGGCCTGATCTCTCCCGCGTACTCGCAAACGTATCGCGTTGACCATAAAAACGTCAAAAAAGTATCAGTGAGGTGGACACACCGTGGTGGCGGCTGCATGAATTGCCGCCTAAGCTTCGATCACTGCAGAGAGCGGCAAACGCGGCCTGCGGGAGATGGCACTGCAACTGGTCGCATGACCGGACCGGCGCCGGGAGGAACTGACATGAATCCGGACTTGGAAGTCGTCCAGATCAGACGCGGCGAGTCGTTCAAGGCCTGGGCCCACGGCTACCCCTTCCACACGGTGCGCTGGCACTTCCATCCCGAATACGAAATACATCACGTCGTCGCCACCACGGGCCATTATTTCGTCGGTGACTTCATCGGCGAGTTCGAGCCCGGCAATCTCGTGCTCACCGGACCCAATCTGCCGCACAACTGGGTCAGCGACGTGCCGGCAGGCGCCAGCGTGCCGCTGCGCGGCCGCGTCGTGCAGTTCTCGCAAGAGTTCATTGCCGACGCCACCGCCGCGTTGCCGGAACTTGCCGGTTGTGAAAACATTCTCGAGCTCAGCCGCCGCGGCGCGCTATTCTCCACCGCTACCGCCAAGCTCGCCGCACCTGTGCTGGCCGAACTGGTCGAAGCGCAAGGCGTTCGCCGCATCGCTTTGTTCATGGAGCTGATCGATATTCTGAGCCGCGCCGCCGATGTGCGGACGCTCACCAGCGCCAGCTATCTGCCAGATCCCTCAGGCTTCATGTCGGCCGGCGTCAACAAGGCGCTTGCCTATATCAACGCCAACCTGACCGAGCCGTTCAGCGAAAGCGATCTGGCGGCGATTGCCGGCCGCAGCCCGAGCGCGTTTTCGCGCAGCTTCCGCCGCCATACCGGCATGGCCCTGGTGCAGTATGTCAACCGGCTGCGCATCAACCTTGCCTGCCAGCTGCTGATGAGTGAGGCCGACATGCCGATCACCGAGATCTGCTATGCCGCCGGCTACAACAACATCTCGAATTTCAACCGCCAGTTCCTGACCCAGAAAGGCATGTCGCCTTCGCGCTTCAGGGCCCTGCTGGCGGAAAACATCAGCGCGGAGATTGCCGCCTAACAGGGAGGACCGGGAGGAGCCTAGACATTTACTGAGGTAAGAACGCGGGGTGCGTTGGAGGCGCCCCGTGCTGGAGATCGCTTGTCCCGAAATCCAGAGATATCAAGAGGATGCGCAGCACGGATCAAGTGCTCCGTTGTTCCTCGCAACAGCCCGACTGCAGTCAAGGCCCGGCGCCATGTGGTGTCCAGGGCTTCATGAAACCATTCCTTGAAACGGAGCTATCAAAATGACCAGATTTGCCTGGAAATCGACGGGAGCCATCGCGCTCACTCTGTCTCTTCTTGGCGGCACCGCTGCCTTTGCCGCCCCGGTTACCGACGCCACGGTCGCCTTCTTGATGCCCGACCAGGCCTCGACGCGCTACGAGCAGCACGACTATCCCGGCTTCGTCGCCGAGATGAAAAAACTCTGCCCCGGCTGCAAGGTGATCTACCAGAACGCCGATGCCGACGCCTCGCGCCAGCAGCAGCAGTTCAACTCGGTAATCTCGCAGGGCGCCAAGGCGATCGTGCTTGACCCTGTCGACTCGACCGCCGCCGCCTCGCTGGTCAAGCTGGCGCAGAGCCAGGGCGTCAAGGTCATCGCCTATGATCGCCCGATCCCGACTGCACCTGCCGACTTCTACGTCTCGTTCAACAATGAAGGCATCGGCAAGGCCATTGCCGACTCGCTCGTCGAACACCTCAAGGCGCTGAAGGTCGACCCGGCCAGCGGCGGCCTGCTGCAGATCAACGGATCGCCGACCGACGCGGCCGCCGGGCTGATCAAGAAGGGCATCCATTCCAGCCTCGACAACAGCGGCTACAAGATCCTTGCCGAATACGACACGCCGGAATGGGCGCCGCCGAAGGCGCAGCAATGGGCAAGCGGCCAGATCACCCGCTTCTCCACGCAGATCGTCGGCGTCGTTGCGGCCAATGACGGCACCGGTGGTGGCGCCATCGCCGCTTTCAAGGCCGCCGGTGTCGATCCGGTGCCGCCGGTGACGGGCAATGACGCGACCATCGCCGCCCTGCAGCTGATCATCGCCGGCGACCAGTACAACACCATCTCCAAGCCGAGCGAGATCGTTGCGGCGGCTGCCGCCAACGTCGCCGTCCAGCTTCTGTCGGGCGAGACGCCGAAGGCCGAAATGACCCTCTACGACACTCCTTCGCAGCTGTTCACGCCGGCGGTGGTGACGCAGGAAAACCTAAAGGCCGAGATCATCGACAAGAAGATCAACACCGCCGAAGAGCTTTGCGTCGACCGCTACGCCGAAGGTTGCAAGAAGCTCGGCATTACAAAGTGACAATGCAGGTCGCCCAAAAGTGCGCAGCGGTTTTGGGATAACGACATGCATAAAAGGATGACCTAGAATCCTGATCCTGCTTTCCGGCCGCCCTTGCGGTGGCCGGAAGTTCGCAGTCAATCTTGTTCGCAGTCACTCTTGACCGCCCATCCGGAAAGGTTTGCCACCATGTCTGACATCTCTGACGGACCGGTTTCGGCAGGCGAGCTGGTGCTCAGCCTGCGCGGCATCTCGAAGAATTTCGGCGCCGTTTCGGCGCTCACCGATATCGATCTCGATGTCCATGCCGGCGAGGTGGTGGCGCTGGTCGGCGACAATGGCGCCGGCAAGTCGACGCTGGTCAAGATCCTGGCCGGCGTCCACCAGCCGAGCTCGGGGACCATCAATTTCCGCGGCAGGCAGGTGACCATGCCTGACCCGAGTGCCGCGCTGACGCTCGGCATCGCCACCGTTTTCCAGGATCTGGCGTTGTGCGAAAACCTCGACGTCGTCGCCAACATCTTTCTCGGCAAGGAGATCAACCCGCTGCGGCTGGACGAGGTGGCGATGGAAATTCGCGCCTGGACGCTGCTCAACGAATTGTCGGCGCGTATTCCAAGCGTCCGCGAGGCGGTCGCCTCGCTGTCCGGCGGCCAGCGCCAGACGGTGGCGATCGCCCGCTCGCTGCTGCTCGACCCCAAGGTCATCCTCCTCGACGAGCCGACCGCCGCTCTTGGCGTCGCCCAGACGGCGGAAGTGCTGAACCTCATCGACCGGGTGCGCGAGCGTGGGCTCGGCGTGCTGATGATCAGTCACAATATGGAGGACGTGCGCGCCGTCGCCGACCGCATCGTGGTGCTCAGGCTCGGCCGCAACAACGGCGTCTTCGAACCCGACGCCTCGAACCAGGAACTGGTCAGCGCCATCACCGGCGCCGCCAACAATGCAGTGTCGCGCCGCGCCGAACGGCGCAAGGCCGCCGAACAAGCGCACAACCAGGAGCAGCGGCCATGAGCGCGGAGCCCAAGCAGGACACCTCTTCGTCGACGGCGCTCGACCGCAGCGACGTCCGCGTCAAGCACCAGGCCGGCGTCGGTGGCGCCATCAGCGCCTTCTTCGACCGCGTCCGCTCCGGCGACCTCGGCTCGTTGCCGGTCATCGTCGGCCTGGTCATCATCTGGAGCGTGTTCACCGCGCTCAACCCGGTGTTCGTTTCGTCAAGCAATCTGGTCAATCTCCTGTTCGACTGCTCGACCGTCGGCGTCATCGCGCTCGGCATCGTCTGCGTGCTGATGGTCGGCGAGATCGACCTGTCGGTCGGCTCGATCAGCGGCTTTGCCTCGGCCATGGTGGGCACGCTGTGGGTCAACCAGGGCTGGCCGGTGGCGCTCGCCATCCTCGCCGCGGTTGCCGTCGGCGGTTTCATCGGCGCGCTCTATGCCTTGCTGTTCAACCGGCTCGGCATGCCAAGCTTCGTCTCGACGCTCGCCGGCCTGCTCGCCGTGCTCGGCCTGCAGCTGTATATTCTGGGCTCCACCGGCTCGATCAATCTGCCCTATGGCTCGAACCTGGTGAATTTCGGCCAGTTGCTGGTCATGCCGGACTGGCTGTCCTATGCACTGGCGGCATTGCCCGGCATCATCATGCTGATCAGCGGCCTGCGCACCGTCAGCCGCCGCCGGGCCGTCAATTTGTCGGCGCCGTCTGTCGGCGGCCTCATCGTGCGCGTCGCCGCCCTGACCATCCTGCTCGAACTGATCGTCGGTTATCTCAACCAGGCGCGCGGCATACCGTGGATGTTCGGCCTGTTCGTCGGCCTGGTGGTGGCGATGAACTATGCGCTGACCCGCACCCAATGGGGCCGCTCGATGACCGCCGTCGGCGGCAACCGCGAAGCGGCGCGCCGGGCCGGCATCAAGGTGCGCTCGATCTACCTCAGCGCCTTCGTCATGTGCTCGATGTTTGCCGCCCTCGGCGGCGTCCTGTCGGCGGCGCGGCTGGCCTCCGCCAGCCAGCAGGCCGGCACCGGCGACGTCAACCTCAACGCCATTGCGGCGGCGGTCATAGGCGGCACCAGCCTGTTTGGCGGCCGTGGCAGCGCCTATTCCGCGCTGCTCGGCATCATCGTCATCCAGTCGATCGCCAGCGGGCTGACCTTGCTCGATCTGTCATCGTCGCTTCGCTACATGATCACCGGCGCCGTTCTGGCAATTGCGGTCATCGTCGACTCCCTGGCACGCCGCTCGCGGGTTTCCCACGGCCGAGCCTGAACCAACAGAGAATACGAGGATAGAAGAATGGCTCAGGATTTGAGTGGAAAAGTCGCGGCGATCACCGGCGCCGCGTCGGGCATAGGCCTGGAATGCGCGAGAGCGCTGATTGCCGCCGGCGTTCGCGTTGTGCTCGTCGATCGCGCCGAAGACGCGCTGAAAAGCGTCTGCACCGAACTCGGTCCCAACGCGATCCCGCTGGTGATCGATCTGATGAAGCCGGCCAGCGTCGCGACGATGATGCCGCAAATCCTGGACAAGGCCGGCCAGCTCGATATCTTCCACGCCAATGCCGGCGCCTATGTCGGAGGCCCGGTGCTCGAAGGCGACCCCGATGTGTGGGACCGCATGCTGAACCTCAACATCAACGCGGTGTTCCGTTCCATACACGCCGTGCTTCCGCATATGGTCGAACGAAAGACCGGCGACATCATCGTGACGTCCTCGATCGCCGGACTGGTGCCGGTGGTCTGGGAGCCGATCTACACCGCCTCCAAGCATGCCGTGCAGGCCTTCGTCCACACGGTGCGCCGGCAGGTCGCCCCGCACGGCCTGCGCCTCGGCGCGGTGCAGCCGGGGCCGGTGGTGACAGCGCTGATCAGCGACTGGCCGAAGGACAAGCTTGAGGATGAACTGGCCAAGGGCGGCCTGATTCAACCGGTCGAGGTCGCCGAAGCCGTGCTGTTCATGCTGACTAGGCCGAGAAATGTCACTATCCGGGATCTGGTGATCCTGCCGCAGAGCAATGATTTGTGAGGCAGTAGGCATTAGGCAGTAGGGAATGGGGAGAGGCTCTTGCAACTGGCCGTTCACTGCTGACCATCTCGCCTACTGCCTACTGCCTAACTTCTGAGGTTCCCATGTCCCACTTCCTCGGCATCGATGTCGGCACTGGCAGTGCCAGGGCGGGGGTATTCGACAGCAAGGGCACCATGCTTGCCTCGGCGAAGCGCGACATCGCTCTGTTCATCGAGCCCGGCGAAATCGCCGAACAGTCGAGCGAGGACATCTGGCGTGCGGTTTGCGCCAGCGTGCGCGAGGCGGTGACCAAGTCGGGGCTCGCTGGGCGCGACATTGCTGGCATCGGCTTCGACGCCACCTGTTCGCTGGTCGTGGTCGGCAAGGACGGCGCGCCGTTGCAGGTCGGCAGTTCCGGCGACAGTCAGCGCAACATCATCGTCTGGATGGATCACCGCGCGCTCGACCAGGCGCAGCGCATCAATGCCGGCAAGCACGCCGTGCTCGACTATGTCGGCGGCACCATCTCGCCGGAAATGGAAACGCCGAAGCTGCTGTGGCTGCGCGAGAACCTGCCCGCCACCTTCGATGCGGCCGAGCATTTCTTCGACCTGACGGACTATCTGACCTGGCGCTCAACCGGCAGCCTGGCGCGCTCGATCTGCACGCTGACCTGCAAATGGACCTATCTCGGTCATGAGCGGCGCTGGGACGATGCCTATTTCCGTGCCATCGGCCTCGGCGCGCTCGCCGATGAAGGCTTTGCCCGCATCGGCACCGAAATCGTCGAAGGCGGCACGGCACTTGCCCAAGGCCTGACTGAGGCCGCCGCGGCCGATCTCGGCCTGCTGCCGGGAACGCCGGTTGCGGCCGGCCTGATCGATGCCCATGCCGGCGGCGTCGGCACGGTTGGCGGGCAGGGCTCGGTCGGCACCTTGCAGTCGCGCATGGCCTATGTGTTCGGCACTTCGGCCTGCACCATGGCCAGCACCAGCGAGCCGGCCTTCGTGCCCGGCGTCTGGGGCCCGTATTTTTCCTCGATGGTGCCGGGGCTTTGGCTCAATGAAGGCGGGCAATCGGCGGCGGGTGCTGCAATCGACCACCTCGTCGCTTTCCATCCGGCCACGGCTGAGGCATCCGCAAAAGCCAAGGCGGAAGGTCTCGGCCTGACCGCTTGGCTTGGTCAGCAGGCGGCGAAGCAGTCCGCCGACCTGTCCGCAGTAGCGCACCTAGCCGATGGACTGCATGTCGTGCCGGAATTCCTCGGCAACCGCTCGCCCTTCGCCGATCCTGAGTCCAAGGCCCTGATCGCCGGGCTTGGCATGGACACGTCCCTCGACAGTCTGGTCGCGCTCTATGTCGCCGGCCTGCTGGGCATCGGCTACGGCGTTCGCCAGATCCTGGCGGCGATGGCCAAAAAAGGCATTGCCATCGACACTATCGTCGTCAGCGGCGGTGCGGCGCAAAGCGAGCTGGTACGTCAGCTTTTGGCCGACACCACAGGCCTGACCGTCGCCGGTTCGACCTCGCCCGAACCGGTGCTGCTCGGCTCAGCCATATTGGCTGCGGTGGCGGCGCAAAAATTTCCCGATGTGATCGCGGCGATGACCGGCATGTCGCGCATCGGCGACATCTATCGCCCGGCCGGTGGCGACCTCGTGCCCTGGCACGACAAGCGCTTCGCCGCCTTCGAATTGCTGCAGCAGGCAGGCCGGGCCATCCGCGATTGAACGGCTTCGCTCACGTCCAGAAATAGCGGACGATGTGGAAGAACACCGGTGCGGCGAAGACCAGGCTGTCGGCGCGGTCCATCATGCCGCCGTGACCCTCGATCAGGTGACCCCAGTCCTTGACGCCCTGGTCGCGCTTGATCGCCGACGCCACCAACCCGCCGAGGAACCCCATCAGGCAGGCGATGAAGGCGACGCCTGCCGCCGCCAGCGGCGAGAACGGCGTCAGGAACGACAGCAGCGCGCCGAGAAGGCTCGATGCCACCAGCCCGCCGCCCAGCCCTTCCCAGGTCTTCGAGGGCGAGACGGAGGGCGACAGAAGATGCCTGCCGAACAGCTTGCCGAAAATGTATTGCAGCACGTCGCTGCCTTGCACGGTGATGATCAGGAAGGCGATGAGCAGGAGGTTGCGGCCCTCGAAACCGGGCACGTTGAGGGTCAGCAGCGCCGGCACATGGCTGACGCAGTAGACCGAGATCATGACCGCCCATTGCTGCGCGGACACGCGCTCGAGGAAGCGCTCGGTGTCGCCGTTGAGCGCGGTGACCGCCGGCATCAAGAGGAAGCAGTAGACGGGGATGAAAATGGTGAAGAGCCCGTACCAGGCGGTCCACACCAGCCAGTACTGGAAGGGAATGATGATGCCGAACATGCCGAGCAGCACCCAGTGGTCGCTGCGCCGGCTGTGCGTCAGCGTCACGAACTCGCGCAGCGCGGCAAACGAGATCAGCGCAAACAGGATGGTCATGCCGGTGCGGCCGAAGAAGAAGGCGACGGTGATCGCCAGCACCATCACCCACCAGGCGTTGATGCGCTGGTTCAAGTTGACGAGCGTCGAGGGCAGCGGCTTCGGCGCCCGCCATGAGAGGATACCGGCAACGATGCTCGCCATGGTCAGCACGCAGATCAGGCCGGCCAGCAGGATGACGGTTTCATGCATTGGCGGCAGTGTCATACGAAGTCTCTTTGCCTGGTCATGCTAGTGGTCCCGATCGGGACGCGGGTTGAGCGACAGCAGCGTCTGGCGCGCGCGCTCGAGGAAGGTGCGGCGTTCTTCGCCGGGCGCGATCGCCACCGGCGGACCGAAGACGACGCGGCACAGAAGCGGCACCGGCAGGAACTGGCCCTTGGGCAGCACGCGCGACATGTTCTCGATCCAGCACGGGATGAGTTCGACATCGGGCCGCGCCATCGACAGATTGTAGAGGCCGGAGCGGAACGGCAGCAGATCCGCCTCCGTCGTGTTGCGAGTGCCTTCGGGAAACAGGATCAGCGAGTGGCCGTCGTCGAGCACCGACAGCATGATCGAGATCGGGTGTTGCGTTTCGTCGGTCCACTGCCGGTGGATGAGCACGGACGACAGCATGTCCTGCGCGATGAAGCGGCGCAGCCGCGACTTGCCCCAATATTCGGCCGCCGCGATCGCATGGGTCCGGGCGCGCACCTTCTCACTCAGACAGGCCGACAGCAGGATGAAATCACCATGGCTGGCATGGTTGGCGAAGTAGATGCGCTGCCGCTCCGACGGCTGGCTGCCGTTCCAGATTGGTCTGACGCCGGTTACCACCCAGGCCGCCGCCGACAGGCCGACCGACGTCACCGTCTGCAGCAAGGTGAAGGTGTTGGCGCGCAGGTGAAGTTTTGTCATGGCTCAAACAAATGCTGCGAAAAGGGATGCCGCAGCAAACATGGCGAGCGCCATGCGCTGCCTTGTCAGCAGGCGGCGCGTGCCTGCCATGCGATGGTCGAGCGAGCGGCCGCCGGCAGTGGTGGATTTCAGGCGCATGCGCGCCAGCACATCGTCGACCGCGGCACCCCCGGCGGCCTCGCTGGCGTGGCTTGCCATCAGCCGGAACAGCAGCGCATCGAACAAAAGCAAGGCCGAAAGAGCCAGCGTGGCCACGGCGCTCGCCGCCGCGACCAGCCAGGCCGCCGCGGACAGCGCTGTCGTCTGCGGTCCGGCCACCAGGCCGATGACCGGCGCTGCCATCACAGCCGCGACCACCAGCAGGATCGGCCACACCGCCTGCACCATCAGCCCGGCGGCGAATATTTCGGCCTTCTCGGGAAAATTGTCGCCACTCATGCCGGCCAACTCATGTCGGTTCTTCCAGCCCCGGTTCTTCCAGCCCCGGTTCATCCAGCCCGATCTGAAGGTGCACGGGCCTGCCCGACGCGGCGAGTTTCTTGCGCGCCTGTGCAGCTGTGTACGAGCGCCCCGTCACCACCAGCCAGTCGGCGACGATGGCCGCACTGCGCTGGAAGCCGAGCGCGCAGCAGACCAGGACGGTGCCGCGCCGGCGCGCCAGCTCGATCGCCGCCACCGCTCGCTCCAGCCTGTCGTGAGGCGGCGCCACGAGGTCGAGCATCGCGTAGCTGATCCAGCGGCAGGTCACGCCGCGCGGCCGTTCCATCTCGCCGGCAAGGTCGATCACTGTGCCGAAGCGGTTGGCCTCGTCGGCACTCGGAAACCGGCCGAGGAAAACACCGTCGGTGATCTCCACTTGCGGCGCCAGTTGGCGGGTCCATACCCACACATTGATCCGGGCGCCAAGCCGGTAGGGCAGGAGCAGGATACGGCTGGCCAGTGAGACGCTACCATCGGCTGCCTTCTGGAACACTTTGGCGCCGGCCCCAGCATAGCCGAAGGTGACGATGGCCAGCGCCAATGCCGGCCACAACAGGATGAGAAAATCGGCGGAGACCAACGCGCCCTCGGCAGCGCCGGCCAGGGCAAGGGCCGCCCCCAGCCCGTAATAACCCGCCAGCCGCCGCGCCCTTGGGTCGGCGGTCAACCGAAAACCCCAGAATGGCAATTCGCCCTTGAACGGAAACAGCCATAGCGCAAACAGGCCGAGCAGCGCGCCGGTCGGAATGTCGATGAAATGATGCTGCCACGTCGTCAGCACCGAGGCGCCGATGAGAAAACACCAGACGTGCCAGACGGGGCGGAGAATGCCGCCGAGACGGTGGCGTGCCAGAACGTGACGCCAATGGTCCCAGATGATCACCAGCAGCGCGATGTGCAGGGATGGCGCCTGGTTGAACGGCTTGTCGAAACCACCGAGCACCGCAAACAGAAAACCCGGCAGGCCGGTGGTTTCCGGCCGCACGAAGGTCGCCGTCAGCGGGAACGCGATGAAGCAGGCGACGGCAATGATCTGCGCCGAGAGATAGCGGCCGGCGAGCCGGTCGACGCCGCGCCTGGTCGTGTTGAGCAGCAGCGATAGGCCGTAGAACAGATTGATCGACCAATAGGGCACGATCGTCCAGGCGACGAACGGGATGGCGTATTCCCAGGCAAACACGATGCTGCCGACATGGTCGCGCCGCGACGCCAGCCAGTTGGCAAAGCCATAGGTCGAATAGAAGAATGGCGCCAGCAGCGCCAGCCAAAGGGCTGCCCTCAGCACGATGCCCAAATAGGGTTCCCGCGCCGGGGCAGGGTCAGTGACAGGCAGGGCCATGGTCTCAGACGCGCCGTGCGACCGAGACGGTGAAGATGCCCCATTGGTCGATGCGCTGGTCGATCTTTGCGAAACCGGCAGCCGTCACCAACTGGTCCATCTCGCCCTGCGTGCGCCGCCGCATCACCCAGGCCTGTCCGCCGCGATGCGAGGTCAGGCTGCGCGCGATCATCTCCAGCTGCGGATGCCATGGCTGATTGGTGTAGACGAGCAGGCTGCCGGACTGCATGGCGCTCGCCAGCCCGCCGAGCGAGCGGGAAATCATCGTATTGTCGGCGAACAATTCGTAAAGTCCGGAGACGATGGCGAGGTCCGGCGCCGGCTTTTGCCCGGCCAGCATGTCGGCATCGAAGGCGTCGGCCTGATGAAAGGTGACGCTGGTCGGCAGCTGCCGCTCGGCTATCAGCTTCGAACCCAGTCCGACATTGAGCTCGGAATAATCCTGCAGCCGCACGCTTGCTGGTGGTTCAGTGCATTTGGCGACGGCATCGAGTACATAGCGGCCGTGGCCGGCGGCGATGTCGAGCATGTTGACGGGACGGCCAGCTGCCTTCAGGCTGGCGGCGGCGTTGCCGATCAGCTCTTCCAGATGCAGCTTGCGCTGGCGGATGCCGCGCCAGCCGATGGCGTCGAGGAAGGTGCGGTCGATCATGCGGCCGATGAAGCCGGTGCCGCGCGCATCGTTCTCGTAGACATAGTCGAGCGTCGAGCCGGAATCGAAGCCGGTGGCCATGCCGATCTTCATGCCCGAAGACAGCCAGGCGCCCATGCGGATCGAGGCGCGACTCATCGCCCAGAAAATACCCTTGGGCGACAGCAGCGTCAGCGGCGAGGCGAGCCTCTCGGCCTCGTCGCGGGTGTAGCCGGCGCGGTCGGCCTGAAGCAAGTCGATGGTTTTCTCCGGCGTGGCAAATTGCTTTTCGAGGAATGGCCGGATCAGGTCCAGCGCCTGCTGGCGATCGCGCTCGCCCAGCGTGTCGTGGAAGAAGCCGGGCAGCATATGCCGCTCCTTGGCGCTGCTGCCGAGATTGACGAAGAATTCGTGCTGCGGTCCATGCCGCACCACCCAATCGCTGCCGGAGATCAAGAGCTGCGTCGGCACGGTGATGGCGCGCGCGTCCGAGACGATGCGGGCAGCGTGGTCGTAAAGCTCGACCAGGATGTTGGAGGCGATCGGTCGCGTGATCAGCGGATCGCCGTCGAAGGAAGCGATGCGCTCGGCATCATGCGTCAGGAACTTCGCCTTGACGTAGGAATTGACGAAGAAGCGGCCCTTGAGCTTCTGCCACAGCGCAATGCCCTCCTTGGCGAAGGGCACGTAGAGCTTGACCGAAAAGGCCGGTGAAGCCACCACCAGCGCGCGGATGTCGGGCGCATAGTCATGCACCCAGGCAGCAGCCAGCACGGCGCCGAAGGACTGCGCGATCAGCGCGATGTCGCGCTGGCCAAAACCATCCCGGCCGATCTCGCGCACCAGGCAGTCGATATCACGCACCAGGGCGGCAAAGGACGGCGCATAGCCGCGCTCGCCGGCCGATCGGCCATTGCCGCGGGCGTCCCAGGCGTAGAAGGCATGGTCGGGCATGGCGAGCTCGTCGACCAGATGCGCCATGCGGCCGCCATGCTCGTGGCCGCGATGGAACAGCAGGATCGCACCCTTTGGCGCCGACCCGGCGGCCGGCCAGTAGCGGTAGAAGATCTCGGTGCCGTCATGGCTCTTGAACGTGCGCTCCTGCGCGATGCGCTCGAGGCTTGCCGGTGCTAGGGCGGCGATGGTCTGGTGGATCATGGTTTCCCTCTGGCGGTCGGGTGCCTGACGCTTTGGCATCAGGTGCCGCCCGCTCTAAGGCCGCTGCGTATCCGGTTGATGGCGGTTATCCCCGACAGTGTAGCCATGATCGGAAACACAAATGGCGCGATCCCCGCCACCCACAGGCCGCAAGCGAGGAGAAAGCCGATGACGCCGAGCACCAGGGCTCGGTCGCTCTTGCCGAACGGCCCGGCATAGTTGCGCCCGCTGCCTGCGGCAACGCCAAGCACGCCGGCGAACTCGACAAGCATGGCGGTAATAGCGAAGGCGACGACACCCCAGGCCGGGAACAAGGTGGCAAAGGCCAGGATCAGCGCCAGGTCCGAGACGACGTCGCAGAGTTCGTTGAGAAACATGCCGAGTTTTGATGCTTGCCCATGTTCCCTGGCCAGCATCCCGTCAATGGCGTTGAGCGCCATGCGCACGAACAGCACCACCGGCATCAACAGGAAAACCAGGGGATGGTAGGCAAAGGCCGCGACCACCAGGCCGGTGGCGATGGAGAGCGCCGCGGCGAGAAGCGTGATCTGGTTGGCGGTGACGCCGGCATCGGCCAGCCGGTCGGCCAGCGGCCGCAGCCTGGCCTGAAAGGCCGGTTTCAGTTGATAAAGCGTTGGCATGTGCGATCCCCCAACCGCGGCTCATGACAGTGTCGGCGAGATTGGTCAATCGGCAGGCAGGGCGCAAGGGCTTGCACCAGCATCCGCACCGTTGCGGGACTCGAAACTCCCGGCATGGATGCAGAGGCGCAGCCGAAGATCTCGGCCAAGCAGGATGTTGCGCGCTACAAACCGCCTCGCAAATGAGAACTTTACAAATATTCGTATTTATATGAAGTAAATCACTGAAAGGTCCATCATGACAAACAGTCGCTTCGCCACCCGCCTGAATTCCTTCGCCTCGCGGCCGCAAGCCGAATGGCCTGATCTTACCGGCAAGCCGTCCATGCTGCAGATGGCAGCCCGCGCGGCCAAGGTCGACGGGCTGACCGACCTTGATCTTAATTTCCCCGACCATGTCAGTGAAAAGCCGGCTGAAATCGCCCGAAAGCTCGGTGATTTCGGGCTTTCCATCAATGGCTTTGCCATGCGTTACTACTCCAATCCGGCCTTCAAGCTCGGCGCCTTCACCAATCCGGACCCGGCGGTGCGCCGCGAAGCCATCGACTTGACCAAGGCCGGTATCGATGCGGTGCGCGCGGCCGGCGCCAGTCTGATGACGCTGTGGCTGGGCCAGGATGGCTTCGACTATGCATTTCAAACTGACTATGCGACGCTCTGGCAGCACGAAATCGAGGGGATTCGTGAAGTTGCCGCGCATGATCCCGGCTGCCAGATCAGCCTGGAGTACAAGCCTAACGAACCGCGCTCCTACTCGCTGATGCCGGATGCGGCGACCACCTTGCTGGCGATCCGCGAGGTCGGCCTACCCACTCTCGGCGTCACGCTCGATTTCGCCCATGTGCTCTATGCCGACGAACAGCCGGCCTTCGCCGCGGCGCTGATCGCTCGCCACAGCAAGCTGCTCGGCGTCCATCTCAACGATGGCTATGCCAAGCGCGACGACGGCCTGATGGTCGGCGCGGTGCACACGCTGCAGACCATCGAACTGCTGCGCCAGATCCGCCGCGACGGCTACGCCGGCGCCATCTACTTCGACACCTTCCCCGACATGACCGGGCTCGATCCGGTGCGCGAATGCGAAGTCAACATCGCCACCGTCAAGCGCCTGCTGCGCGTTGTCGACCGGCTGGAGAAGGATAACCGCCTGTCCGCCGCCATGGACAGCCAGGACGCCGTGACGTCGCAGGCTATCGTCCAGGAAGCCATGCTCGGGTCGTGACGAGGGGACGTGGATGACGTTGAGCAATCTCGATCTGAAAGCCGTGGGGCCGCGCATCCGCATGATGATGCCGCATCTCACCCCGCTTGAGGCCAAGGTGGTGGAAACCGTCTTCGGCCGGCGCGGTTTCGACGAGACCATTCCGCTCAAGCAGATCGCCGAGGAGGCCGGCGTGTCGGAGGCGATGGTGGTCAAGATCGCCAAGAAACTCGGCTTCTCCGGCTACCGCGACTTCCGCACCGCCGTCTATGAATACAGCCGCCTCCCGACCGCCGAGATGCACCAGGAACTGTCGGTCGACGACAGCTTGGCCGAGATCGTGCAGAAAGTGTTCCGCACCTCGATCCAGGCGCTGGAGGAGACGCTCGCGATCCTCGACATGGACGATTTCGACCGTGCCGCCGATCTGCTCTACCGCGCCAGGAACCGCGATTTTTATGGCGTCGGCGGCTCCGCCCAGATCGCCCGCGACGTCTCGCACAAATTCCTGCGCATCGGCATCCGCGCGTCTGTCTATGACGACTCGCACATGATGCTGATGTCGGCCTCGCTCCTCGGCGCCGACGACATCGCCGTCGGCTTCTCGCATTCCGGCAACACGTCGGCCGTCATCGACGCCATCCATCTTGCCCGCAAGAGCGGCGCCCGCACGCTGGCCATCACCAACTACGACAACTCGCCGCTGGCCCGGATTGCCGACATCGTGCTGTGCTCGACGGCGCAGGGATCGCCGCTGATGGGCGAGAACGCGGCGGCCCGCATCGCGCAGCTCAACATCCTCGACGCGCTGTTCGTGGCGGTGGCGCAGCGCGACTACCAGGCGGCGGAGCGCAATCTCGGCCGCACCATGTCGGCGGTCACCTCGAAGCGAAAAGACCGCGGCACATGACGGTTCCGCTGGTCACCGTCTTCGGCAGCCTGCACTACGACATTATGGTCGACGCGCCCGACCGTCCGCGCAAGGGCGAGACTGTGACCGGCCATGCCTGGCAGCCGAAATGCGGCGGCAAGGGCGGCAACCAGGCGGTCTCGGCGGCACGCGCCGGCGTGCGCGCGGCGATGATCGGCGCCGTCGGCGACGACGATTTCGGCACGGCGCTGCTGGCCAATCTCGATCGCGCCGGCGTCGATCGCCGCTTCGTGCGCGTGGCGGCAGGCGCAGGCTCCGGCATGAGCGTGGCGATCTTCGACAGCGATGGCGACTATGGTGCGGTGATCGTCTCCGGCAGCAATCTCATCCTGGGCGGTGATGACATCGCGGCTGCGGGCGAGGTGGTGGTACAGACGGCAGTGCTGTTGCTGCAGAACGAAGTGCCCGATGCCGCCAACATCGCTGCCGCGCGCGCGGTGAAGGCATCCGGCGGCCGCGTCGTGCTCAACGCCGCACCGGCGCGAACACTGTCGGCCGAATTGACCGCGCTGACAGACATCGTCATCGTCAACGCCATCGAAGCGGAATTTCTCGCCGGTGTTCCGGTCGTCGATACGCTCGCCGGCGCAGCCGAAGCCGCGCGGCGGCTGATCGATACCTACCCCTCGGCGATCGTCACCGCCGGCGGCGAAGGCGTCGCCTATTGCGACCGGACCGGCGCGGCCTTCGCGCTGGCGGCCGTCCCGGTCAAGGTCGTCAGCACCCATGGCGCCGGCGACGAATTCGTCGGCGCCTTCGCGGCAGGCCTCGCGCGTGGCCATCCGATGGAAGCGGCGATTGCCACCGCCAATGCCGCCGCCGCCTCGCTGGTGGCGACACCGGAGGGAGAGCGCAGCTCGCGTTGAAAACTCAGGCCGCATGTTGCGCCTCCAAAACCCGTGCCCCCGTCGATGAGCGAAACGGCAAACCGGGCGCGGCGAGAACCTGCTTGGCTTTGCCCTGACGGAGGCGCGGGACCAAGCTGCGTGGTCGAAAGTCGGGAGCCCTCAGTCCGCTTCGCCAGATGACCCTTTGCCGCACTGCGTCAGCACCTTGCCGATGGCCGCGCTCGAGCCGGTCAGCGGAAAGCTGTTCTCGCCATATTTGTCGGCCGTAACCGTGAGGTCGCCCTTGCCGCGCAACAGGCCGAGCAGTGGATCGTCTTTGCTCAGCTCAGCCGTGAAGTAATTATACATGGCCTCGAGGTCGAGCTTTTTGGTCACGCTCTTGTCACCGCCCTTGAAGGTGAAGGAAGCGCTGATGCCGGGCTCCAGCTGCTGGCCGGCCGCGCCCAGATCGTAGCTCAGCAGCGGCTTGTCGAAACAGACCAGCATCAGATGCGCATCGGCCTTCGGTCCGCCGCACACCGAAGCCGTCAGCACGCTGCCGCCTTCGTCTTCTTCCATCTTGGCGCTCCAGTTGCAGGACGCGGCAAAAGCCGGCTGCGCGGCTTGCAGCGCGGCCAGAACGGAACTTGCCATGATGAACTTCGCCAATGCACTTTGCATGATCCCCTCCCAACCTTCCTTCAACGAGATCATACAGGACAAAAGGCCTGTTGACAGCGGCATATGCCGTCTTAGCCCCCGGCGCGCCCCATTGATCAAGCCTTTGAGACCGGCCTCGACGTCCAGGGCGGCTCCGGCGCGAAGCGCTTGCCGATCCAGTCGGCGAAGGCGCGTGTCTTGGCGGCTTGTCCCTTGGCCGAGGGCATGACGACATAGACCGCGCCTTCGTCGGCCAGCGTCCAGTCCGCCAGCACCGGCACCAGCCGTCCGTCGGCGAGTTCGCGTCCGACCAGCCAGTCGGTGCTCATCATCAGGCCGAGGCCCTGCACCGCGGCTTCGACCAGCACCTCGGCGTCGTCGCAAACCATCGGCCCCGAGACTTCGACGTTGACGCGGCGTCCCGAACTGTCGGTCATCTCCCAGGTTGGAAAGGTCTGGAAGCCGGAGAAGCCGAGGCAGGCGTGTTCTGTGAGCGCTTCCGGCGCTTCCGGCGTGCCCCGGCGGGCGAGGTAGGAGGGAGCAGCGCACAGCAACCGCCGCCGTGTCGCGATCTTGCGCGCCACCAGGCGCGAGTCCTCCAGCGCGCCGAGACGGACGGCGACATCGAAGTTCTCTGCAACGAGATCGACGAACCGGTTGGAGAACTCGGCCTCGATGCGGACATCCGGGAACGTCGCTAGAAATTGCGGCAGCAGCGGCCCGATCCACATACGGCCAAAGGTTCCCGGCATCGCCAGCCGCAGCAAGCCCCGCGGAGCCCCGCTGGCATGCGCGGAAGCAGCAGCCTCAGCTTCGTCTACCGAGGCCAGGATGGCGCGGACACGCACCAGGAACTCCGCTCCGGCCTCCGTCAACGACACGCTTCGGGTGGTCCGGTGCAGCAGCCGCACGCCGAGCCGCTCCTCCAGCGATTGCAGGCGGCGTGACAGAACCGTCGAGTCGCGCCCGACGCGCAACGCTGCCTTGGTGAAGGAGCGCGCTTCCGTGATGGCCGCAAAGGCGGCCATTTCGGCAAGGCTGGCGGGGTCGTGTGATTGCTGCATAAAGCACAGGATTCAAATGTAAAAATTCCAGATTATCTGCTTGTAGCGCAGCAGATAGCTTCACTCAATCCTGACGATTGACCCCTTAAACAGGAATGCGTGAGCCATGAAAGCCATCGAACTGACCGCCGCCAAGCTGGACGCCTTTCGCGCCACCACCATTGCCACGCCTGAACCGCAGCGCGGCGAAGTGCTGATCCGCCAGCGCGCCGCGAGCCTGAATTTCGTCGATGTGGCGGTGGCCAGCGGCAATTATCACGTGCCCGGCTTTCCGCTCATTCCCGTCGCCGACGGCGCCGGCGAGATCGTCGCGCTGGGGGAGGGCGTTACGGATTTCGCCGTCGGCGATCACGTCATTGCCCATGCCAAGCCGCGCTGGATCGGCGGTCCGCCCCGGCCTAACGAGATGACACAGATGCGCGGAATTTCGCTGCCGGGGTCGCTCGCCGAATATGTCGCGCTGCCGGCCAACTCGCTAGTGCCGGTACCGGCTCGTCTCTCCTTCGAGGCGGCGTCGACACTGCCGATCGCCGCGACCACCGCCTGGAACGCGGTCTGCGCCGCCGATGTCGGGCCGGGCTCGGTCGTCGTGCTGCTCGGCACCGGCGGCGTCTCCATCTTCACCCTGCAGCTGGCGAAAGCCGCCGGCGCCACCGTCATCATCACTTCTTCGTCGGACGAGAAGCTGGGGCGGGCGAAGGCGCTCGGCGCCGATCATCTCATCAACTACCGCGCGACGCCCGACTGGGACGGCAAGGTGCTGGAACTGACCGGCGGCCTCGGCGCCGACCTCGTCGTCGAGACCGCCGGCACCGCCACCTTCGCCCGCGCCGTCAACGCCACCGCGCCTGGCGGCACGCTGTTCACCATCGGTTTCGTCACCGGCGCCGAGGCCACGGTCGACCTGCTGCCGATCATCATCAAGGCGCTGAAGGTGGTCGGCAACAACACCGGGTCGGTATCTGACCTTCGCGCCGCCGTCCGCGCCATCGCCGCCGCCCGCATCGACCCGGTCGTCGACAAGGTGTTTAGCCAGGAGCAGGCGG
Source organism: Mesorhizobium sp. C395A (assembly GCF_030323205.1). Taxonomy (NCBI): domain Bacteria; kingdom Pseudomonadati; phylum Pseudomonadota; class Alphaproteobacteria; order Hyphomicrobiales; family Phyllobacteriaceae; genus Mesorhizobium; species Mesorhizobium sp. C395A. The sequence goes on from NZ_CP100473.1 coordinate 830,609, forward strand.
CCGAAGCCTACGCGCACATGGCGGCGGGCGGGCAGCATTTCGGCAAGCTTGCGTTCAAGCTCGACTGGTAGCCGAGGCGCGCGAGCTGCCAATCTCCCCCCTTGAGGGGGAGATGCCCGGCAGGGCAGAGGGGGTCGGTCCGACCGGGCTCGACCTACTGCGGCGGAAGGAGGTTGGCGCTCTACGAGAGGCGACCCCCTCTGTCGCCTTCGGCGACATCTCCCCCTCGAGGGGGAGATTACGCACGCCGCTTCCTAGATCAACTTCTCCAGCGTGATCGGCAAGTCCCGCACTCTTTTTCCCGTCGCATGGAACACCGCATTGGCGATCGCCGGCGCTACGCCGACGATGGCCAGTTCGCCGACACCCTTGCCGCCGAGCACCGAAGAGTGCAGGTCGGGAACGCCGACCGAGATGACCTCGATATCGGGGATGTCGGCATTGGTCGGCACCAGATAGTCGCCGAGATTGTTGTTGACGATGCGGCCATGCCTGCGGTCGACAATGCCTTCTTCAAGCAGCGCCTGGCCGATGCCCATGATGATGCCGCCCTTCCACTGGCTCTCCGCGAGTTTCGGGTTGTAGAGCCGGCCGGAATCCAGCGCCGACACCACGCGGGACACGCGCACGGTGCCGAAATCCTCGTCGACGCGCACCTCGATGAAATGCGCGCACCAGGAGTGGCGCGAATAGTCGCCCTCGGTGTGCGGCAGCGCCGCCGCGATGGTGGTGTAGTTCTTGTAGCGATCCTCGGAGGTCGAGTTCGCCGGCATGGTGTCGCCGGTGGCTTCGATGCGGTCGCGGCCGACGCTGGCCAGCAGCTCGGCAATCGAGACATCGGGACCATCGCCGCGCGGCGACCTGATGCGGCCGTTGGCGACGATCAGCGTGTTGGCCTGGAGCGCGTGGAAGGGCGAGCGCGGATCGCTGATCGCCAGACCAACCAGCTGGTCGAGTGCCGATGTCGCTGCCTTGTAGACCGCGCCCGTCATCACGCCGGCCAGCCGCGACCCGCCGGCCACGCCGGCGCGGGGATACCGGGAATCACCGAGCTTCACCACGACATGGTCGGCCGCCACGCCTACCGTTTCGGCCGCTGTCTGCGCCAGGATCGTGTAGGTGCCCTGGCCCATGTCGATCGAGGAGCTTTCGACCTCGACCGAGCCGTTGGCAAGGATACGCACGATGGCCTCGCCGTAAGCGCGCCGCACGGGATAGGTGCCGGCGGCGACGCCCCAGCCGATCAGCTGGTTGCCGTCGCGCATCGAACGCGGTTTGGGCGTGCGCTGGGCCCAGCCGAAGCGTTCGGCGCCAGCCGCGAAAGCCTCGCGCAACTGCCGCGTCGACCAGGCCTTTTTTGCGTGCGGATCCTGCTCGGCGTAATTCCTCAGCCGGATCTCCAGCGGATCGATGCCGACCTCGTAGGCGAGCTCGTCAATGGCGCTTTCGATGCCGAAGGCGCTAGGGTTTTCGCCCGGCGCGCGCATGGCGCCAGGCACCACCGAATTCACCCGCACGACATTCTGCTTCGAGGAGAAGTTGGGCGTCGCATACATGATCGAGGTGACCACGCCCAAAGGCTCGACCCACATTCCGTCTATGGATGTTTCGTTGACGCCGCGATGCACGATCGACTGGATCTTTCCGTCACGGTCGGCGCCGATCGTCACCGTCTGGCGCGTCGCGGCGCGGCCGCCATAGCCGGTAAAAGTCTGCGGCCGCGTCATGACCACCCTCACGGGCCGTCCCAGCATCTTGGCTGCGGCAGCCGCTACCGCGCCGTGGCCGAGCGCCAGCGCCTTGGAGCCGAAGCCGCCACCGATATAGGGCGAGACCAGCCGTACATTTTCGAACGGCACGCCGAACCATTCGGCATAGGTGCGGGCCATACCGTCGAGCCACTGGCTCGGTTCCCACACGGTCAGCCGGTCGCCCTCCCAGCGCGCGATGAGGCCATGCGGCTCCATCGGCGCCTGGTATTCGCGCGGCGTGTTATAGGCGCCGCAGACGCGCACCGGGGCAGCGGCGAAAGCGGCCTGCGCATCGCCCCATTCCTTGGTCATAGCGGCGATCGGAATGCCGTCACCGGCCTTGGCGTCGCTGATGTCTACGATGGCCGGCGTCTCGTCATAGCTGACCTTGACCATCGCCGCTGCCGCGACGGCCTGCTCGAAAGTCTCCGCGATGACCGCGGCGACATGCTGGCCCGAAAAGGTGATGTCGCGCGCCAGCGGGCAGTAGGGTTTGTCCGGCGGCGGCGTGCCGAACCAGTCTGATGCGGTCCGCAGGCTCATGATGGTATCGGGCGTCAGCACCTTGAGCACGCCAGGGGCCGCCTCGGCAGCTGACGTGTCGATCGAACGTACCTTGCCGGCGGCGACAGTGCTTTCCACCAGCACGCCATAGGCAAGCCCGTCGAGCTGCTGTTCGACGGCGTATTTTGCCGCGCCGGTGATCTTGGCCGGGCCGTCGACGCGCGACAGCCGCCCGCCGACCTGATCGGCAGTGCCGTCCGAAGCGTCGCCGTGCCGTGTTCTTGGGTCGTGAATGGTCATGCCATGGCTCCCGTCTTGAGGATGGCGCGGGCGACGACGCGCGGCGCCAGTTCGATCTTGTAGTGGTTGGCGCCATGGTCGACGGCGCCTTCCACGGCGAGCAAGCTGGCGGCCCGCACCCTGTCTTCGCTGAGCACCTTGCCCTTCAGTGCCGCTTCCACGGCATGCGAACGCCATGGCTTTGTCGCGACGCCGCCCAGCGCGACGCGCAGGTCGCGAATGGTGCGGCCATCGGCTTCGAAGTCGATGCCGACCGCGGCGCTTGCAGCGGCGAACTCATAGGACTGCCGGTCGCGAACCTTGAGATAGGTCGACCGCCGGGCGGCGGCTGAAGCCGGGATGCTGATGGCCGTGATCATCTCGCCCGCTTCGATGGCGTGTTCCCTCTCAGGCGTGGCGCCGGGCAGGAGAAAGAAGTCGTCGACGGCAACCTGGCGTTCGCCAAGATGAACCACGGCGTCGAAGGCGACCAGCGCGGTGGCGAGATCGCCGGGATACATGGCGATGCAGGCGTCGCTGGTGCCGAGCACGGCATGGCCGCGGGTGACGCCACCGATTGCCGAGCAGCCGGTGCCGGGCGAGCGCTTGTTGCAAGCGGGAAAATTCGCGGGATCGCGGAAATAGGGGCAGCGCGTGCGCTGCATGAGATTGCCGCCGATGGTCGCCATGTTGCGGAGTTGCGCGGAGGCCGCCTGCCACAGCGCTTCCGAGACCGCGGGGAAGCGGCTCTTGATCTCGGCATGGTCGGCGACGTGGCTCATCTTGGCCAGCGCGCCGATCATGGCACTGTCAGCGTCGACCTTGATGGCGTCGAGCCCTTTGAGATGGGTGACGTCGACAAGGCTGTCGGGTTCGGCAACGCCGCATTTGGCGAGATCGACCAGCGTCGTGCCGCCGGCAAGCAGCATGGCGCCGGGCAGGGCGGCGGCTTGGCATGCGGCATCGAGTGTATCGGCGCGAATGTACGAAAAATCCCTCATGACGCGACCTCCAGTGCCGCCTGGCGCACGGCGGCAACGATGTGCGGATAGGCGCCGCAGCGGCAGAGATTGCCTGCCATGTATTCGCGGATTTCGTCATCCGAGCCGGCATGGCCCTCGCGGATGCAGGCCACCGCCGACATGATCTGTCCGGGCGTGCAGTAACCGCACTGGAAAGCATCCTGGTCGAGGAAAGCAGCCTGAACCGCGTTAAGCGTGCCGTCGTCGCCGGCCAATCCTTCGATGGTGGTGATCTCGCGGCCTTCGGCTTGTGCTGCAAGCGTCAGGCAGGCCAGCACGCGCTGTCCCTCGACATGCACCGTGCAGGCGCCGCACTGGCCCTGGTCGCAACCCTTCTTGGTGCCGGTCAGGTCGAGGCGATCACGCAAGGCGTCAAGCAGCGTGACGCGCGGCTCGACCTGCAGTTCATGGTCGTGCCCGTTGATGGTGAGGTGGATGGTCTGGCTGGTCATGGGCGTCTGGCTCCAGTTGCTTGACGCCAGGGGATTGAAATGGCGTCCGAGTGGGAGAGGAAAAGGGAAGAGGCGACGGTGCGCCTAATCTCGCCCCTTGTGGGGGAGATGCCCAGCAGGGCAGAGGGAGGCGCGAAGGAATGCGACGTTCCCGATTTACATCCATCGAAATAGACCTTTTCCAAGCGGGTGTTGGTCAGGCCTCGATAGGCTGGCGGGACAGGGCCCCCCTCTGTCCTGCCGGACATCTCCCCCACGAGGGGGGAGATTGACAGCTCGGCCGCCCTGACTTTCCAGCGGGCAGGGGATGCTTCAGTCTTCACAATCTCAACACGTGACATACCGGCTCCCCTGATTATATGATGAGGCTGCTCCACTAAAACGGAGGCGCCTCCGTTTATTCAGTTGGGGCTTACCCCTTTGGGTTCAAGCCCCCATATTTCGACAGTGGAGAAAAAATTGACCGAGCAGTCGCAAGCAATTGCCGGCGAGAGGCGCGAAGCCGCAGCGCCAAGGCCGCTGCGCGCCGATGCGCAACGCAACCGCGACCGGCTGGTCGAGGTTGCGGCAGCGGCCTTTGCCGAGCACGGCGTCGATGCCTCGCTGGAGGAGATCGCGCGCCAGGCGGGCGTCGGCATCGGCACGCTCTACCGGCATTTTCCAACCCGCGAGCATCTGGTCGAGGTGGTCTATCGGCGTGAAGTCGAGGCGCTCTGCGCGGCGGCCGATGATCTCGCCAGCCACCATTCGGCCGATGTGGCGCTGGAACAGTGGATGCAGCGCTTCGTCGACTACATCGCCACCAAGCGCGGCCTGGCGGCCAGCCTGCGCATCCTGTTCAACACCAATTCCGCCGTGTTTTCCGACATGTCGGGCCGGGTGTCGCTGGCCTTGCGCCAGCTGGTCGAGGCGGCGGGCGCCGAAGGCTCGATCCGCAACGACGTCGACGCCTCCGATGTGCTGCATGCGCTGGGCGGCATCTATTCGGCGCCCGACACCAAGGACTGGCGCGACCGCTCGCGCCGGCTCGTCAAGCTGCTGATGGACGGGTTGAGGTTCGGGGCAGGGAAGGCGAAGTGAGGGGTAGTCACCTCATTTCAGGAAACCAGCTTTTCGCTCCGGCCCCATACTCATCCGCTCCAACCGCCGCCGCCGCTGCTTCCGCCGCTGCCTCCGCCGCTACCGCCGAGAGAAGGAATCACGGGCGGTTTTTGCGGGCTCTCCTCAGCCGGCTTGATTACTTTGCCGGTGGCCGCCTTCTTGTATCTGACCACCTTTGGCTGCGGCGCTACGCGAACCACCTTGCGGTGTTTCACCGGCGGTGCCGGCTCGAACATCGGCGACACCGAGGTGCAGCCCATGAGCCCGGCCAGAACGCCGGATAAAATTGTCCCGATGAATGCCTGCCCGAATGTCTGCTTGAATGCCTTGCCCACCATGGCCTCCTTATTGTTCAGAACAAATCCCGACGCGGATTGGCTTCTTCCCAGACCCCCCGGGCCGCGTTGACCAGTTGCGTGTCCAGCGAACCGGACGGGGGGATCTTCGACTTGAGCTCTTGACGCAGCGCGTCCAACGCTGCCGTTTTCGGCTTGGCGCCGAACTGCGCCAGGCCCTTTTTGGCATCCGGCAGCTCCTTGCGGAAATCGAGCGCGACGGCGAATGCCAGGAAGCGCACGGCGACAGCCTGATCGGCCCTGTCGCCTTTCGCCATTTCGAGCGCCGCGCGATCATAGGCGCTCGACGGATCGCCGCGCGTGGTCGCCAGTTCGAACAGCCTTTGCGCTTCCGCCGGGTCCTGGCGCACACCGGCGCCATCCCTGTACATGCGGGCGAGGCTGCCCGGCGCGTAGGGCTGGCCAAGATCGGTGGCCTGCTGGAACAGCGCCTGCGCCGTCTTCGGATCCTTGTCGATGCCCTGGCCGGAGAGGTAATTGCGGCCGAGCAGGTTCATCGAATACATGTCCTGGCGCTGCACTCCCGCTTGCAGGAAGGCGACGGCACGGGCCGGATCGGCAGGCACGCCGTTGCGGCCCTCGGTGAAGATGGCGGCAAGATCGTTCATGGCATAGGTGTGCCCCATGGCCGCCGCCTTGAGCAGCAGGTCGAGGCCCTTGGTCGTATCGCGGTTGACGCCATAGCCATTGAACAGCGCGCGTCCCCACGAGGTCATACCGTAGGGATCGCCCTTGTCGGCGGCAGCCTTGTAGAGAGCGTTGGCCTGGGCGCGGTCGATGGCCGTTCCGGTTCCGGTTGCGTTGAGATAGCCGAGTTCGAAGACGGCGCGCACATGGCCTTTCTTGGCGGCGTCCTCGATGGCTGTCCTGGCCTCTCTAACCTGGCCTGCCGCAAGCAGGGCGCGGCCGAGCTCGTAGCGGAAGCGGGCGACATCGGGATAGGTTTTCACCGCGGCCTCGCAGGCCGCCACCGCACCGGCGCCGATCTCGTTCGGCAGCAGGCCGGGCACCACACCTTGCAGGTCGAGAGGCTCGCCGGCGGCGGTATCGCAGGCATCGACCGTCGGCGACAGTTTCATCGTCGCGGGCTTGGCCGAGCTGCTGTCGGCCCGGATTTCGAAGCCGACCTCGACCGGCGCGCCGGCGCCGATCTGCGGCTCGTAACGGAGATGGTCGACTTCACCGGCCAGAAGGCTGGATTGCGGCGACAAGGTTCGATCAGGCAATGACAGCGTTCCCGTTGCCGGATACCCCGAGACCTTCAGGCTGACTGCCGGATCGTCGGTGGGGAAATCCAGATTGAGCGCGACCGGGCCGACGCCGACGGGAATATCAAGCTTGCGGTTCTCGATCGCTTCGGCGGCGCCGGTGATGTGGATGCCGCGCTCCAGCACCTGCTGCTTCTGCTCGGCCTCGAGCGAAGCCATGATCTGCTGACCCGCCGCACCTTCGCCGCTCTTGACGCGGAACACGAGTATGCCCTGGCTCCCGCCGCCCCAATTGTCATGCGTGGCATAGGCGAGCATATCCACCTCGTCCTGCGTGGCGGCCCCTTTGGGGACATCCATTTGCAGGCGCGGCAGGTCCTTGCCGGCGATCGGTTCGCCCACCGCGACGTCTTTGCCGTCCAGCACCAGACGGCCCATTGCTGGCGGACGTTCGATGCTGACGCTGATAGCGCCGCCATCGACATCGACCGGCTCCGGCAGGCCGAGAGCGACAGGACCGACCCCCGACAGCACCACCTTCTCCAGCACTGGCGGCAGCGAAGGCCGGTTGTTGCGGCGCACCAGCACCACGTCATCGATCAGCGAGGAATTTTCCCATGGCACCTGCATGCCGTTGGTGGCCTGCACGACATCGCGGCGCACCGCCGACATGACCGTGCGGATCTCCTGGTTCGGCGCCAGCGCGCGCCGCGAAAAAGCCGATGAAAACGGGCTGAGGTCGCCGCTGCCGTCATAGGCGACCGCGCCTGGTTCGGTGGCGAAGGCAATCAGCGTGTTGAGCGAGCTTCGCACCTGCGCCAGCCCGGTATTGCCGGCGGTGACAAGCTGGTCGCGCAGCCAGTAATTGTTGCGCGGGAAGGGGTTGTTGCGGCAGGCATCGAGGATGATCACCTGGATCTTCGACTTCGAGCGCAACTGCTCCAGCACGTCGTTGAGCTTGATGGCCTGGACCTCGATGTCGGCCGCCTTCTTCAACGAGGCGTCGACCGGTATCAGGAAATTCTCGCCGCCGATCTGAAAGCCGTGCCCGGAATAGTAGACGACGGCGAGATCGGCGCCGTCGGCGGCGGCCAGATAGTCCCGGAACTGGCCTTCGAACTGCTGCTTGGTGAGATTCTCGGCGACGAAAACCTCGAAGCCCGCCAGCCGGAACGTGGCCGATACGTCCTGGGCATCCTTGGCCGGGTTCTTCAGCGCCGGGATGTCGCGATAATCGGAATTGCCGATGACGAGCGCGACCCTTCGATCGGCGCAGGCCTCAAAGCTTGTGAGGCCGGCAAGGATGAAGGCCGCGATGAATCCGCAAAGTCGGAGCATGACAAAACTCCTGGTCGCGGCCTGACGCCGACGAGAACACCGCTTGCGGCATCAAGGTCCGTTGAGAGTATGCAACCTGCCACAGCATAAAGTGAAAGGCCCGTCACCGCCAGACCATGGCAGGCGATTTCTTTCGGCGTCGACCGACCGCAGAGTGCAAGTAGCACGCGCTTCACGAGCAGGTATGTGACAAGTCTCACAGTTCGCTGTTTTGGGGGAATGCCTGGTGCCGGCGGCTGCGCGCCTATTCCTTGAAGAGCAATTCCTTGTCGTTCGAATATTTCACCAGCAGCGGAATGCTGGCGCCGCCGATAACGGGGCCGAGATGGCCAAACGTCCCCTCGATGACAGAGAACGGCTCGGGACGATCGACAAGGATACGTGCCAGTTTTCTGCGCATGGCCTTGGCGATCTCCTTGCGCACGCCATTGGGTATGGCGCCATCGATCACCACATTGTCGATGTCGAGCAAGGCAACGGCACTGCGGGCGGCATAGGCAAGCCCGTCCGAAACCTCATCGATCCACGCGGTGACCGGCTCTCCAAGGTCGCCCCAATCGTCGGGCGACGACCAGATGCGGCCGGCGTGCTTCTCCCCATTGTCCTGGTCGTTGAGCTTGCCGGCCAGCGAATGCAGCGAAGCGACGCGCAGCAGCGGCGTCATCCGGTCGCCCCTGCGCCCCGGCGCGGGCACCGGCATGTCGCCTAGCGCCCCGGCCAGCTTGTTGCGGCCGGGGAACAAGTGATGATCGAGCACCAGGCCGCCGCCGATGAAGTGCCCGACATAGGCATAGAGAAAGTCGGCGCGCGATCCGCCGGCGCCAAACATCAGTTCGGCCGCGGCCGACACCGTGGCGTCGTTGTAGAGGAACACCGGCCAGTCGAACGCCCGGTCCAGTTCGGCGCGAATGTCGATTTCCTTCCAGGCATCCAGCCTGCCCGCCGGCACCGCGCTCTCTTCGCTCAGGTTCCACTGATGGAATGGCGAGGCGATGCCAAGACCGGCGATGCGGTCTTTTTCTATCGATTTGTGCTTGCGGCACATGCGCGCGATGGCGCCCTTGGCGAATTTCATCACCTCGACGGGCGTCGGATAGTCGAACAGCGTGCGTTCGAACGCGATCACGTCGCCGACGAAATTGACCAGGGCGACATCGGCGCTGCGATGGTCGACCTTGAGGCCGAAGGCATAGGCGGCTTTCGGGTTCAACGCATAGGGAACCGAGGGTTGCCCCAGCCGTCCGCGCAGAGGCTCCAGGCGCAGCAGCAGCTTGTTGTCGGCGGCGCGGTTGACGATGGTGGTAATGGTTTGCGCGGCCAGCCCCGTCAGCCGCGTCAAATCGGTCTTGGCCAGCTGGCCGTGCCGGCGGATCAGCGAGACGATCAGGCGTTCGTTGTAGATGCGGCTCTCGGCCTGCGTGGTTCCGCCGCTGCGGCCCCCGGCGATCTTTTCGAGACTGAAGAAGCTGGTGCCGGTCACGCTTTCCCCTGCGCAAGGAGGTTGGCCGCAAGGCGAGCCGATCAAAGCGCTGACGTAGCAATGCGGGCACGGCAAGGCAACACTTAAATCCACCCGATGGAAAAATCTAGTTGACGCCGGCCGGCCTGCTGTCGTTCAAAGTATGCAAGCCTGGAGGAGCAATGCCGTGACGCAGACCCGGACAATCATGTGCTTTGGCGATTCCAATACCTATGGCGCCATTCCCACCCTGGCCCGCGTCGGACGGCGCCGCTTCACGCCCGACCGGCGCTGGCCGGGCATCATGCGCCGCCAGCTCGGCAGCGGATGGGATGTGATCGAAGAAGGGCAGGGCGGGCGCACCACCGTGCACGACGATCCGATCGAAGGTCTCCACAAGAACGGGCTCAAATCGCTCCCGGTGTGCCTGGAAACGCATATGCCGCTCGACCTCGTCATCCTGATGCTCGGCACCAACGATCTCAAGCATAGGTTCTCGGTAACGCCGAACGACGTCGCTGATTCCGTTGAGATTTTGGCCAGAATTGTCCTGCGCAGCGAAGCTGGCCCCGCAGGCGTGGCGCCCGCGGTCCTGATTGTGGCGCCGCCGCCGATGCTGGAGGTCGACTGGTTCGGCCAGATGTTCCTGGGCGGCGCCGCAAAGTCGATGCACTTTGCCGGCCTGTTCCGCGATGCGGCCCGGCGCGCCGGCGCCGCGTTCTTCAACGCCGGCGATGTCGTCGAGTCGAGCGCGGTAGACGGCATTCACCTCGACAGCGACGCGCATCGCGTGCTCGGCACGGAATTGGCCAAAGTCGTCCAGTCGCTGATCGGCAAGGCGTGATCGCGTGGGCGAGTCACCCGACTATCTCTGATTAATTAATTCCACTGGAAAAAGTTTTGACTTGCGAGCAGGAAGGTGGGTATCTGGGGAGACTGGGAAGAGTAGCGACCGCGAGGCTTGCGATGCGCGGCAACAATCAACGACAGGGAGGAAGTAAAAATGCGATCTGACAGGAATATGATGCTGGCGACGCTGCTCGGCGTTGCCGGTGTGCTCGCGGGCGGTACCATTCTGGCAAGCGCGCAGGACGGCCCGGCCGGGCTCACCAAGCCGGCGGTATTTGCGCCGTTCGATCCGAAGGCGCCGGCCTGCAGCCCACCGCCCGGCCTGAACAAGGTGCTGGCCTTTGCGCAGGATAACGAGCGTGAATTCATGCAGGGTGTCGACCGCGGCCTGGCCGCCGCCGCCAAGGATCGCGGGCTGGAATATCGCCGCGCGCTTGCCAACAATGACGCCGCCAAGGGCGTCGAGCAGGTGCAATTGTTTCTCGCCTCCAAGATCGGCGGTCTGGTGGCGGCGCCTGTGGACCCGGCCTCCATGAGCCGCAGCCTGCAGGAGCTTATCTGGTCGGGCGCCTATGTCGGCACCATCGTGCCGCCGCCGGCCACCTCGCTGCTCAACGCGCCGCAATATGAGACCGGCAAGGTGCTGGCCGAAGCGGCCGCGGCCTACATAAAGGACAAGCTCGGTGGCAAGGCCAATGTCGTCATCCTGTCGCATGACAGCATGGAATTCCTGGCGCCGCGCTTCGCCGCCATGCGCGACATCTTCAAGGCTATGCCAGGCGTCACCATCGTCGCCGACATCTCACCCAATCCCGTCAACAAGGAAGGCGGCTTTGCCACGATGAGCACCATTCTCCAGGCCCATCCCGACGTCGATGTCGTGCTCGGCGCCGACACGGTCGTGCTCGGCGCGCTGGCTGCCCTGGAAGCGGCGGGCAAGGCGCGGCCGGACCAGTTCCTTGGCGGCATCGACGGCGAACCGGAGGCAGTCGCCGCGATCAAGAAAGGCGGCGGTCCCTACAAGGCAAGCATCAGCCTGGCGTCGCCGGTCTTCGCTTATGCCATGGGCCAGCACGCGGCCGACTGGCTGGAGGGCAAGAGCATCCCGCAGGCGATGGATATCCTGCCAGTGGCGCTGACCAGCGACTACATGGCCCAGTACGAGGCCGACGTGGCCGATCCGGCCGCGGTCTACAAGGACCCGAAGCGCCGCGACATCTATCTCAGGATGTACGGCAACATCTGCTACGATACGCGCGACCAGTATGTGAATTTCCCCTGGTCGTCCGAGGCAAAGTAGCGCCCGTTTTTCCCGCGATACGGGCGGGTTCAGCCTGACCTGAAACCGCCCGCTTCAGCAGAGGCAAGCATGAGCACAGACAGCCTTCGAACGGGGACGACACCGCTGCAAACGGGCCGGTTTTCATCCTTGCTGCCGGGCGTCAAGGCACCGGGCGAAGCGTCTGGCCGCATCGGGCTGGCGCTGGTCGCGCTGGGCTTGATCGTCGCCTTCTCGCTGTTGAACAAATCGTTCTTCAGCCTCGACAATTTCGTCGTCATCGGCGTCAACTCGACCTCGATCCTGATCGCCGTGCTCGGCACCTCCGCGCTGCTGATCGCCGGCTATGTCGACCTCTCCATCGGCAGCATGGTCGCCTTGATCGGCATAATCACCGCCAAGGTTGCAGTGGCGACGCAGAGCGCGCTGCTGGCGATCTGCGTCGGCCTGGGTCTCGGCCTCTTGCTCGGTCTGCTCAACGGTCTGCTGGTGCGCAGGCTGAGCATCTCGCCGTTGATCGTCACGCTGGCGATGCTGGCGCTCTATGGCGGCCTTGCCTTCGTCGTCTCCAGCACCGCGGTCTATGGTTTTCCCGAGGCTCTGCTCGAATTGGGGCGGGGCAAGATCTTCGGCATCCAGTACACCGTGATCATCGCCGCGCTGGTCTTTGTGATCGGAGCCTTTGTTTTGACCAGCACGGTCACCGGCTTGAGGCTCTACGCCATAGGCGGCGACCCGCGCGCAGCCGAACTCTGCGGCATTCCGGTGGGGCGCACGGTGGTTGGCCTCTACGCCGCCAATGGCTTGCTGATCGGCCTGGTCTCGGTTCTGATCGCCGGTCGTCTCGGCAGCATCACGCCGACCATCGGCGTTCGCTTCGAGCTCGACGTGCTCACCGCCGCGATCCTCGGCGGCGTTGCGTTTTCCGGCGGCTCCGGCCGGCCGCTCGGCATCGCCATAGGCGTTGCCACCATCGGCATCCTCAATGCAGGACTGATCTTCGTCGGCCTGCAATCATGGTGGCAATCCATTTCGGTGGGAAGCATGCTGCTGCTGGCGTTGGTGGCCGACCAGGCTGCGATCGGTTTTCGCGGCCGGCGCGCTCGGGCCGCCGCGACCAACTTCGCGGTGGCGGACGATGGTGCCGTCGCCTCGGCCGGCTCTGCCGTGACGGCGGGCAATGGAGAAGCCCCGCAAGGTCCGGCATTCTCGATTGCCGGCGCCCGCAAATCCTACGGCGCGCTGACGGCATTGGAAGAGGCGAGTTTCACGGTCGGCAAAGGCGAGATCGTCTGTCTGCTCGGCGACAATGGCGCCGGCAAGTCGACGCTGGTGAAGATTATTTCGGGCGCCATCCAGCCCGATGCCGGCGCGATGACCCTCGAGGGCCAGCCGATTTCCTTCAGGAGCCCGCAGGATGCACGCGGCGCCGGCCTGGAGACGGTCTATCAGGATTTGGCGCTCTGCCCAAACCTCAGCGTCGCCCACAACATGATCCTCGGGCGTGAGGAAACGCGGCGTTGGCTCGGTGTCTTCCCGGTTCGCGACGACCGAAAGGCCGCCGAGCAGTGTCGTGCCCGGCTTGCCGCGCTGGGCGTCACGCTTCGCGACGAAAACGTTCTGGTGCGCTCGCTGTCGGGCGGCCAGCGGCAGTCCATCGCCATTGCCCGCGCGCTTGCCGATCACGTCAAGCTGATCTGCCTCGACGAGCCTACCGCCGCGCTCGGCGTCAAGCAGACCGCGCAGGTCGTCAAGCTGATCCGTTCGATCGCCGTCAGCGGCACCGGCGTCATCCTGGTCACGCACGACCTGTCCACAGTGCGGGCGCTGGCCGACAGGATCGTGGTGCTCAGCCTCGGCCGGGTGGCCTACGACGGCTCGGCCAGACAGCTGACGGCCGATCAGCTGTGGGGCCTGATGGCAAGCGGGACGCTCGCGCCGGCCGCTGGGTAGGAATGCCGATCGCAGGGTCTAAAGCTCGAGGCAGATCTTGCCGAAATGCTTTTGCGCTTCGTAATGCCTGAAGGCGGCGGCGATGTCCTGCAGTGGAAAGCTGCTGTCGATGACGGGCTTCAGGCGGTTGACCTCTATGGCACGGATCATGTCCTGCTGGTCGGCTTTGCTGCCGATGGAAATTCCGGTGATGCGGATCTGGTTCGAAAACAGCGCCGGGATCGAAACTTCTGCTGCAAAGCCGGTCAGGACGCCGATGAGTGCGATATGCCCGCCTGTCCGGCAGGCCGTTATCGACTGCGCCAGCGTCGCCGGTCCGCCGACCTCGATCACATGATCGACGCCGCGTCCCTCCGTCAGTTCCCTGGCCCTGCCGCCCCACTCCGGCACCGCCTTGTAGTTGATGACGCTGTCGGCCCCGAGTCGTCTGAGCTTCTCCAGCTTCTCTTCATCGGACGACGTGGCGATGACCCTTGCGCCGGCGGCCTTGGCAAATTGCAGCGCAAACAATGACACGCTGCCGGTGCCAAGGATCAGCACCGTGTCGCCGGGCTTTACCTTGCCGCATGTCACCAGGCCGCGCCAGGCGGTGACGCCCGTGCAGGTCAGCGTTGCCGCCTCGAGATGCGTATAGCCCGCCGGCGCCTTGGTGAAGGCCTGCGCCGGCATGCACACATACTCGCTGGCGAAGCCGTCGAAACTGTCTCCGGGAATGTCGCGGCTTGTATCGGATCTCATGTCGCCGGCCAGCCACCAGGGGTAGAAAACACTGACGACGCTGTCGCCCGGCTTGAACGTGTCGACGCCGTCACCGATCGCGATCACCTCGCCGGCGCCATCCGACAGCGGCACGCGGCCGTCGGCGAGCGGCACCTTGCCTTGTACGGCGAAATCGTCGCGCATGTTAAGCGCAACGGCGCGAATCCTGACCAGCATTTCTCCCGGCCCAGGCCGGGGCTGATCCTCCTCGACCAGGTCGAGCTTGTCCAACCCGCCCGGCGCTCTCAGCCTGACCAGCTTCATAGTCTCTCTCCGACGTAAAGAGCGTTAGCATGGCGGCGGCGGTCCAGCCTATCGCCGGACCGGCCGGCCGGAAATCACGCGCAGCCAAGGCGCCAGATGGACGGCGCTCATCAAGAGATACATCACCGGCATGCCGGTGAGCGGGGAGGCATCGGCCCCCAGGCACGACATGACGCCGTCGCCAGCGTGAATGCAGGTAAGCAGCGCCATCACGGCGAAAACAGGGGCGGCGGCGAGGCACAGCCAGTCGGCGGTGCGGAGAGAAACTGCATCGGAGCGTTGAGGGACCTCACTGCCGGTGCCTGTGCCGATATCGCTCATGGTCGTAATCCCTTGATGATCAATGCCCGGGTTTCCTGTCCCGTGAGGGACAGGAAACCAAGCTGGATGGGCGCCGCTCCAGGTCCTTACTTGCCGTCCTTGTTGCGGAACGCGGCTTCGCCGGCCGCCGACACTTCCTCCCACGTCTTGTCGGGTGCGGCGTCGTAATTGTCGTGCCAGTTCCACCAGCTGTAGAGCTCGGTCTGCGGATAGCCTTCGGGCGAATCCTCCCAGATTTCCTGGCGGCCGAGCGGCGTTGCGTCGAGGTAGCTCCAGACCGTGCCCATCTGCTCGTCGCCGCGGTTGTTGATGAAGTAGGTGCGATACACTTTCTTGCCATCCTGGATGAACACGTTGTGGCCGTGCCATTCGTCGACGCCGAAATCCTTGTCGAAACTGTCGGTGATTGTGTACCAGGGCATCTCCCAACCCATCCGCTGCTTCAAGCTGGCAATGTCGGCCTGCGGCGCGCGGGAGGCATAGGCAAGCGTGGTGTTACGGGCGTTCAGATGGGCGAGATGGCCGACCTGGTCGGCGCCGAGCGAACAGCCGCGGCAGGCATGTTCGGGCCAGCCGTGGACGCCGGGTTCGTAGAAGGCGCGGTAGACGATCAACTGCCGCCGGCCCTCGAACAAATCGAGCAGGCTCGCTTTGCCGTTGGGACCCTCAAACACATAGGCCTTGTCTACTTCCATCCATGGCATGCGCCGGCGCTCGGCCGACAGCGCGTCCCTGGCGCGCATCGTTGCCTTTTCCTTCACCAGCATCTTTTCGCGCTCGGCTTCCCATTCCTGCCTTGAAACGACCGGTGGGGTCTTCATTGCCACGTGCTTGGTCATTGCTTGTTTCCTTTGCCAGTTGTTGAGCCGTTGTGGCTTGTCGTTGCCTGTTGATCGTGAGGCAGGCTAGGGCCGCGAGGCGGCGAGGGCGGAGTTACAAATGTGACGGCATTTGCAGGCGGGCCACCGCAGCAGGGGTGGCGAGGCCGCACGGTGGGCTCGAAGTCCTCGGAAGCAGGCATGGTCGGTTTTTCCTTATTGAGAAGCTTAACACGACTGTCTGAGATGCTCAGGCTAGCGAATGCGAATATTGCCGTCAACGCAGGCCTGGGCGTCTTCAACCAGTCCAGATGGCTAGGTCGCCGTCCGCGGCTTGCTGCTTGGCGGTGGTGACTTAAGTTAGGGCCGATAAGGGGAGCGGTGGGAGTTACAAATGTGACGGGATTTGCATGGACTCGCTGATCACCGCGGCAGGGCTGGCGCTGGCGGCGGGCAATCCGCTGGCGGCACTCGACCGCGTCGCCTTGCGCGAGGATGCCCCGGCGCTGGCGTTGCGCGGCATTGCCATGGCGCAGCTCGGCGATTTCGATCGCGCCAAAGTACTGTTGCGTAGGGCCGGCCGTGCCTTCGGTCCAAAGGAGGCGGTGGCGCGCGCCAGGTGCGTTGTCGCCGAAGCCGAGATCGCACTTGTTTCGCGTGATCTCGGCTGGCCGTCCAAGGCGCTCGACGCGGCGCGGTCGACATTGGAAAAGCATGGCGACCGGCTGAACGCGGCGCATGCCGGGCATCTCAAAGTGCGCCGCCTGCTGCTGATCGGCCGCCTCGACGAGGCTGAAGACGTGCTGGCTGGGCTCGATCCGTCGCCGCTTCCGCCGGCCTCACGCGCCGCGCATGAACTCGCGGTTGCCGGCATCGCCATGCGGCGCCTGAAGACGAAGGCCGCGCGCGCAGCCCTTGAGTGGGCGCGCCATGCCGCCCGCCGGGCCGGCATTCCGGGTCTCATGGCGGAGGTCGACAGCGCCTTCCTGGCGCTGGAGACGCCGGCGGCGCGGCTGATCGCAGGCGGCGAGGAGCATCCGCTGTTGCTCGAAGAGGTCGAGGCGCTGCAGGCGTCGCGCGCGCTGGTCGTCGATACGTTCCGCTATATCGTGCACAAGCAGGAAACAACGATCTCGCTGGCAACGCGGCCGGTGCTGTTTGCGCTGGCGCGCGCGCTTGCCGAAGCCTGGCCGGCGGATGTGCCGAGGGCGACGCTGATTGCCCGCGCCTTTGGCGGCCGGCATGCCGATGAATCGCATCGCGCCAGGCTGCGGGTCGAGATCGGCCGGCTGCGCGCCGAATTGCGGCCGCTGGCGGGCATCGGCGCGACCAGCCAGGGCTTTGCGCTAAAGCCGCGCGAAGCAGGCTCCGTGGCGGTGCTGGCGCGGCCGATCGAGGAGCGGCACGCCGCGGTGCTGGCCTTCCTGGCCGATGGTGAATCCTGGGCCAGCTCGGCGTTGGCGCTGGCGCTGGGCGCCGGACAGCGCAGCGTACAGCGGGCGCTCGAGCAGTTGGCCGAGACCGGCAAAGTGCAGTCCTTCGGCCACGGCCGGGCGCGGCGCTGGATGACGCCCCCGGTCGCTGGTTTCACGACCACCTTGTTACTCCCGTCGCCGCTGCCGAACGGCTAGGAAAGGTGACCATGATCGAGGACCAGGACATGAAACATTCAGCAGCGGAAATCCTGCGCGAATACGGGCCCTTTCCTGATGTCGACACCGTGCACGGCGTGAGCTTCGACGGACAGAATGTCTGGTTTGCGACGGGCGAGCGGCTGACCGCCTTCGATCCGGCAAGCGGCGAGACGCTGCGCTCGATCGATGTCGCGGCACATGCCGGCACCGCCTATGACGGCCGGCATCTGTTCCAGCTCGCCGGGGACCGCATCCAGAAGATCGACCCCGATACCGGCAAGGTGCTCTCCACCATCCCGGCGCCCGGCGGCGGCCGCGATTCCGGCATGACCTGGGCCGAGGGCACGCTCTGGGTGGGGCAGAACCGGGAGCGCAAGATCCACCAGATCGATCCCGAGACCGGGAAAATCCTGCGCACCATCGACTCAAACCGCTTCGTCACCGGAGTCACCTGGGTCGATGGCGAGCTCTGGCACGGCACCTGGGAAGGCGACCAGAGCGATGTCCGGCGCGTCGATCCGCAAACTGGCAAGGTGCTGGAACGGCTCGACATGCCGGCGGGGGCGGGCGTTTCCGGGCTCGAATCCGACGGCGGCGACCGCTTCTTTTGCGGCAGCGGCCCCGGCGGCATGGTGCGATCGGTGCGTCGGCCGAAGTAAGGCCGTCAAGTATTGGGCCGGCAGCGTATTTCCTACGGTCATCCCGCCGAGATCATATCCCGGAGCCGTCGAGCAGCGGGACGTCTTCGCCTTGCCACGGACTTGGCATTGAAGCCCGGCTCAGATTGGCCGTCGGCAGCGGCATCCAGCATTTCAACTCCGGTTCGGGGTATTCGATCACCCGTCCTGGCGACGAATCGGAAGAGCGCCAGCCCTCCGTGCCGAACTGGTCGGCGCGCGACCAGTAAGCGAGGTCGACCTCGGCCGGCCCCTGCTCCGATGGCCTGACCGTGACCAGGATGCGGCTGCCGTCCTTGGGCGCGCTCGCCATGTGCCGCCAGCGATCGGGTTCGTCCATTCTCATGTCCTCCTGCACGTTGCAGGGATAGTCGCCGCGCTCTTGGCAGCGGTCAACCCGAACTTTGCCCAAGCACGAGATCTGTTTAGTACTCCCGCGCCGTCGGCCGAAACTGGATCTGGTTCATGTCGACCTCGTCGGGCTGGCTCACGGCGAACGCCCACATGGCGAAAGAATCCGGGTGCCGGGCCGCAACAAGAAAATCGAAGCCGGCATGTGAACGGGCTCACATGCCGCCACTGCAAGGAACGCTATGGGACGTCCGGCCATGACAGGGGTTTCGGATGACACTTGCTGATCTGTCTTTTTATCTCTTCACTATTTTCAATGGCTTGCGCGTGGTGTCCTACCTGCCGCAGATCGTGCGGGTGGCCCGGGACAGGCACGGGGCGTCGGCGATTTCCTACGCGACCTGGCTGTTGTGGACAGGCGCCAACGCCACGACGGGACTCTACGCCCACATCAATCTGAACGATCCCGCGCTGGCGGCGATCAACTGGCTGAACGCCGTATGCTGCGTGCTGGTCATCGCGCTCACCGCCTACAAGCGCCATCGCGCACGGCTTCCGGTTGAGGAAGCCGCAAGCCGGTCGGAAGCGACCGCTCTGATGGTCGACAATGTCTGCTGAAGATCACCGCGGCAGATTGCGCTTTTCGAGGCCGCTCTCAGACATGCACGGTGCCATGCGAAAGCTCGCCCTCGTCGCTTGAGATGAGGAAAGCGGCTGCGAGTAGGCCGACATAGAACAGCCCGACCATGCACACGACATAGATGCCTGGAACCGGGCCGAGCTGCGCCACGCGCGCGGCGTCGAGAAATGACGCGCCCAAGCCTATCGGCGACCCTTCGCGCTGCAGACTGGGCGTCGTGATCTTCAGCACCCACGCCAGCATCAGGATCGTGTACATGAAAATGTAGTTGCGGCGCAGCCGGCGCACCAACGCCGCGCGTTGCGAGATCAGGAAGCGCGGCGAACGCAGGCCTTCGCCGACGATGGCCAGCCAGTTGGAGGCGTAGTCGGGCTGCGGCGAGAAGATCTGCGCGAAATAATAGCGCTCGAACTGGCGCACCCTGGCCCGGTAGACATCGAAGAAACGATAGCGCCGCGCCTCGATCCATAGCAGCAGCGTGGTCAGCAGCATGGCAAAGAGCAGCACCCCGTGATGGGCGCTGGGCGTCGAGAGTGAGACTGAGAGCATGGCGGCGACGACAGTAATCGCCCAGTTGCTGGTACGGTCCAGCCGGTCGCGCCAGCCGGCCATGCGGGCGATTTCGGCGCGGTGGAAATGCGACATGGTGGCCACGAATTCCGATGAGGTGAGCTTCAGCGCGAACGCATCAGAGGCCCGCGGCGCTGCAGCCGCTTCGTCGGTTTTCACGGTCTTGACCTGGGACATCCCTTGCCACGCGCCTCCCAACGCCATGGCCGGCCGAAACGACGCCGGTCATCCCCATCTGCGCAACGCGCAATCGGTTGAAAATGTTCCGTCGCCGGCCCGGGTCTCGGCGGTTTATCCGCAGTCAGATAGGCCCGTTATGCGATTCAGGTAAGGAGGAACCTGCGGCGCGCCAAGGGAGCGTGGCGTGCAACCGATCTCGCCCGCAAACGTTATACCGGGCACAATGAGGGGGTGCATGTCCTTCGTGGTCAACCGGCGCCGGTCGGTCGCGCTTGCCGTGGCAGCTTTGGCATTCATGCCGGCCGCATCGTTGGCAGCCGAAAAGACCGGCATGTCCAGCGAGGGCATTTTCGTTCTCGAAATCCTCCTTCTGCTTCTCGTCGGCCGCGGCATCGGCGAGTTGCTGGAGCGTCTCGGCCAGCCGGCGGTGATGGGTCAGCTCATCGGCGGCATCCTGCTCGGGCCATCGCTGCTCGGCTGGCTATTGCCGGAAGCAGAACGCGTGATCTTTTCAGGCGACGCCACCCAAAAGAGCATGATCAGCGCCATCGCCCAGCTCGGCGTGTTGATGCTTCTGTTGCTCACCGGGATGGAGACGGATCTGCGGCTGGTGCGCAGGGTCGGCCGTGCGTGCTTTTCCATCTCCGCCGCGGGCGTCGCCGTGCCTTTCGCGCTCGGCTTCACCGCCGCGCAGTTCATGCCGGCCTCGCTGCTGGCCGACGGAACCGAGCGCATTGTCGCCGGTCTCTTCCTCGGCACGGCGCTGTCGATCTCCTCGGTCAAGATCGTCGCCATGGTGGTGCGCGAGATGAACTTCATGCGCCGCGATCTCGGTCAGACCATCGTCTCGTCGGCCATCATCGAGGACACGATCGGCTGGGTGATCATCGCCATCACCATCGGCATCGCCACCAAGGGGCGCATCGAGCTCGGCAGCCTTGCCTTCACCATTGTCGGCGTCGCCGCCTTCATGGGGTTTTCCTTCACGATTGGCCGCCGCATCGTCTTCGACGCCATCCGCTGGACCAACGATACGTTCCGCAGCGAATACGCCGTCGTCACCGTCATTCTCGCCATCATGGGCGCAATGGCGCTGATCACCGATCTGATCGGCGTCCACACCGTGCTCGGCGCCTTCGTCGCCGGCATACTGGTTGGGGAATCGCCGATCCTGTCGCGTCATATCGAAGGGCAATTGCGCGGCGTCATCATGGCGCTGTTCATGCCGGTTTTCTTCGGCGTCGCCGGCCTTTCGGCGGATCTCACAGTGCTTGTCGACCACGAGCTTGCGCTACTCACGGCCGCTTTGGTGCTGATCGCCAGCTTCGGCAAATTCGCCGGCGCCTTCATCGGCGCCGAGCTTGCCGGCATGAGCCGCAAGGAAGGCATCGCCGTCGGTTGCGGCATGAACGCGCGCGGCTCGACCGAAGTCATCGTCGCCTCTATTGGCCTGTCGATCGGCGTTCTGTCGCACAATCTTTTCACCATGATCGTGACCATGGCCGTCATCACCACGCTCGCCATGCCGCCGACCTTGCGTTGGGCACTCGGCCGCTTGCCGATGGGCGAGAACGAGAAGAAGCGTCTGGAGCGCGAGGAGATCGACCAACGCGGCTTCATCGCCAATCTGGAACGACTGCTGGTGGTGACCGATGAGGGCGTTGTCGGCCGCTTTGCTGCTTACCTCGCAGGAGTCGTGGGCGCCGGCAGGCCGACGACGGTGCTGCATGCCCGAGGCGAGGGGGAGGAGGCCGAGCCCGGCACGGATGCGAAGCTCGAGCCGATCGAAAAGGGTGCCGAGGACAGCCGCGAGGCCGCCAGGAGTTCGGACGAGGAGCTGGCCCGCGCGGCGCCTGTCACGCGGCGCCACGAGGCCGAGCTTTCGGCCGAAACGGTTGCCAAGGAGGCGCGCAAAGGCTATGGGCTGCTGCTGATCGGGCTCGGCCGCGCGGTCACGTCGAAAGGTGGGTTTGCCCGCCGCATCAACGAGATCGCCGGCGCCTTCGAGGGCCCGCTATGCCTGGTGCTGAAGGCGACCGGCGCCGGCCGCCAGATGCCAAGGCTAGGACCTGAAGGCGGGAAGATTCTGGTTCCGGTCAACGGCACCGCGATCGCCCGCCGGGGTGCCGAAATGGCGCTGGCGATTGCAGCGGTCACGGGTGCGCGGGTCAAGATACTTTATGTCGCGCGCGTCGGCCGCGACGAACCGCGCGACACTGTCTCGCATCGCCGCAGGGAGGCGGTGCTGAAGGATACCGTCGCACTAGCCGACCGCTATGGCGTCGAGATCGAGACGGCCATCCGCAGCCGGGCCGCCGCCGCCGATGCCATTGCCCGCCAGGCCGGCAGGGGGGCGGCGCTGATCGTCATGGGCGTGGCGCGGCGCCCTGGCGAGGAACTCTTCTTCGGCGAGACGACCACCGGCGTGCTGCAGCGCTGCCAATGCCCGGTGGTGCTGATCTCGGACGCCAGGCTCAGCCGCGACGACGAGGGCAGGGAAGAGCTGCGCTCGGGAACGGGGACAGGGTGATGAGTATTTCCCCTCGAGGGGAAATTTCGCTCATGCCGCCTGCAGCCTCTCTCGGCCGGGCTGCGGCGGGAAGGCGATGGCGATGCCGGCAGCACCGAGGCCGATCAGCGCCGAGCCGATGAACAGCCAGGAATAGCTGGCATAGGCGTCGAAGATCATGCCGCCGGCGAGCGGGCCGAACGACATGCCGAGGCTGGACAACAGGGTCGCGGCGCCAAGTATCGTGCCGATGATGCGTGGCCCGAAATAGTCGCGCGCCAGAACCGCATAGAGCGGCATGACGCCGCCATATGTGGCGCCGAAGATGATCGCCAGGAGATAGAACTGCTCGAGATTGCCGACGGCGAGATAGGCGGCGATCACCACCGCCTGGATGGCGAGGCCCACGATCAGCACCGGCTTGGCGCCCAACCTGTCGCCGAGCACGCCGTAGAGCACGCGCCCGCCAAGGCCGGCAAGGCCCTCGACGCTGTAGATCGACACGGCTGCCATCGGCGCCACGCCGCACGACATGGCATAGCTCACCATGTGGAAGATCGGCCCCGAATGCGCCGCGCAACAGGCGAAGAAGGTCATGCCCAGCACCAGGAATTGCGGCGAGCGCAGCGCCTGGCCGACTGACATGCCGGGGGCCGCGGCAGGCGCGGGCGCGCTGCCATCCGCTGCCGCGACCGCCGCCGACGGCTGGCGCACCAGGAAGACGGCCGGCAGCAACAGCACCCAGGCCATGATCCCGATGTCGAACATGGCGGTACGCCAGTCATAGGCCGTGATCAGCCAGCGCGCGAAGGGCGAAATGGTCATCGGCGCCACGCCCATGCCGGCCGAGACCAGCGACACGGCCAGGCTGCGATGGGTCTCGAACCAGGCGGTGGTCAGCGCGATCATCGGCGCGAAGAAGGCGCTGGCCGCCAGCCCGACGATGACGCCATAGCTCAGCTGGAAGACCAGCAGCGATTGGGCTCGGCTCGCCACCACCAGCGACAGGCCGAGCAGCACCGCGCCGGCAAAAACCACCGGGCGGGCGCCGACACGGTCATAGATGGCGCCCCAGGCGAAACCGCCTGCACCCATCACCAAGAAATTCAGCGTCATGGCGCTGGAAATGCCGGTTCGCGACCAGTTGGTGTCGAGCGCCATCGGCTCGAGAAAGATCGCCAGCGAAAACATCGCGCCGAGCGCCACACAGGTCATCAGCGCGCCGCACGCGACGATCACCCAACGGTAGGAACTGTTCATGCTCTTCTCCCGAGATCGGTTTCGATGCGGCGCCACTCGCTCCAGCTCCGTTGCGCCGCTTGCGTCCGAAGGACGTTGGCGGGATTTCGAATCCGACAATCCGGTTGCATTTTTTATCCGGTCTGCGTGGAAGTCCATCCGGATATGACAAAAGCAGGGGTGTAAGGCTGCCAAGCGCGCCGACAAGATAGACTGCCGAATTGACGAGCCGCTCCGCGGCACTAGCTTTGTGGTCTCGCGACGGGAGATATCGCTCATGGAACTGCATCGCGGCCGCCTCATCGACCACGTCCAGCTGGTGGTCAGGGACCTCAAGGCGAGCCGGCGCTTCTATGAAGCCGTCTTCAAGGTGCTCGGCATTCCGATCGGCGGCGAGGCCGAGGACTATTTCTGGGCCGACGAGCTGTTCATCTCAAGCCTCGACAGCCGGGCGGCGAGGGGACAGCTGACCGGGCGCCATCATCTGGCCCTCCAGGCCAGGGACAAGGCCATGGTCGATGCGTTCTACAAGGCCGGCCTCGATGCCGGCGGCGCCGACAATGGCGCGCCGGGTGAGCGGCCCTACCACCCCGGCTACTACGCCGCCTTCCTGCTCGACCCCGACGGCAACAACATCGAGGCGGTGTTTCACGGGCCGGCAAAGCGAAGTGCCGCTTCGGTCGAGATCAATTTCTAGCGCAGGTTCACGAGGAGCGGGTTGCGGTGATCCGTCCGGAGTTCTCGTAAAAACAAAGAGTTGAAGCGGTCCACGGATTCAATCGCTGAACTACTTCACATTGCCGGCGCGTAGCGGTTCACCACCATTCCGCAGGCATAGGCTTTAGAGCCGAGCAGGCGCAATTTCAGGAAGCCGCCACAGTCGAAAATCCGCTCGCCGTCGCCCAGCGCGGCCGGATTGATGAACAGCTGGAACTCATCGACCAGTCCCGCTGCAATCAGGGCCGAGGCAAAGCCGGCGCCGCCGAATACCGCCATGTCGCCTTCACCTTCAGCTTTCAGCGCCTTGACCTCGCGCGGCAGGTCGCCGCTGGCAAGCGTCGTGCGCTCCCACCGCGATGCCGCGAGCTTGTCGCTCAGCACCACCTTGCGCGCCTCGACGATGCGCTGCGCAAAGGCGTAGAAGGGATCGCGCGGATAGTTTTTTGCCGCATTGCCCCAATGGGTTAGATAGCCTTCTTCGGCCATCTTGCGGCTGAGCAGAATGGTATCGATGCCGGCGAACACCGCGTTGAAATCCTGCTTCAAGTCGTCGTCCCACGGGCAGTTGGCGCCCCATTCCCAGAGCTGCCAGTGCTCATCGCCGGCCGCGCCGACAAAACCGTCGACCGACATCTGCATCTGCAGGATCAGTTTTCTCATCGTCGTTCTCCTGATTGAGCTCTGGTGTCACCAGCGCCAGGTCAGGCGGCGTTGGTGATCGCTTTACTTTCGGAACCATTGACATGAGAGAAAAATGATGTCAATAGTAAAGTGATTTAGAAATGGAAGCATTGAGAATGTCGACCAGGGAAAGATCCGGCTGCCCCATCAGCCTGTCGCTCGAATTGCTCGGTGACCGCTGGACGCTGCTGATCATCCGCGACATGATTTTCGCGGGAAAAAGGCACTTCCGGGAGTTTCTGCTATCAGGCGAAGGCATCTCGTCGCGCACGCTGGCCGAGCGGCTGCAGACCTTGCAGGATGAGGGCATTGTCACCAGAAGCGACGACCCCACGCACAAGCTCAAGGCGATCTATAAGCTGACCGAGGCGGGCATCGACCTGTTGCCGGTGCTGGCGACGCTCGGCGCCTGGGGCAGCAAATACCGCACCGCCGATGACAAGCTGGCAAGGATCGCCGATGAATTGGCGACGGGCGGCGAGGCAGGCCTGGAGCAGATAAAGAAGAAGCTGCGCGCCGAGCATATCGGCTAGGGAGCAACGCCAGCCCTCCCTTCGGGCCGATGGCGGGCTACATCGACACGACGTCGCGCAGCCTCACCCTTCCCATCCCGCAAATCGCTGTGGCCGGAGCCATGTCTGCTTCGGATTGCCATCGCCCGAACCACGGCCTCTTCCAGCCAGCGCGCGATGGCGGGGGCGGCATGCATGCCGATTGGCCCATGCCGCCATGCACGTAGAGCTCTTCGACCGCGGTGCGGCCGGCGACAGGCAGCCCGTCCGACAGCATGGGCGATTGCCGGGATAGACATTCGTCACCGGGGGTGAGCCGAGACCGGACAGGATGCGCAGCGTGCGCGCCGCGATGCGAAGGCGTCTCGGCGCTAGCGCGCCGATCCACCTTCTCCAACAAGGGGAGAAGGTGAGGCGCGCCTTGTCCCGCCTGCGCTTCTACGCGTAGCCTAAGGAGCTAGCGGGAGGAGAATCGCTTGGACACCACTGTCGTTATTGTCGGCGCCGGGCCCGCCGGCCTTGCGGTCGGTGCCTGCCTGAAGCGGGCAGGAGTGGATTTCATCCTGCTCGAAAAATCGCAGGAGATCGCGCCCGCCTGGCGGCGGCACTATCGGCGGCTGCATCTGCATACGGTCAAGTCGTTCTCGTCGCTGCCGTTCCTGCCCTTTCCCAAAAATTATCCGCGCTACGTGCCGCGCGAAATGGTGGTCCGCTATCTCGACGACTACGCGGAAAAATTCGATCTGCGCCCGCGCTTCGGCGTGACGGTGAAAGCCATTCGCCTCGGGGACGGCGGTTTTCTGGTCGAGACAGGATCGGACAACATCAAGGCGCGCCATGTCGTCATCGCCAGCGGTAACAATGCCGAGCCGATCGTCCCCCGGCTCCCTGCTATCGAGGCTTTCAAGGGCGAGGTGCTGCACAGCGCCGACTATACGCAAGCGGCGCCCTTTGCCGGCCGCTCCGTGCTGATCGTCGGCATGGGCAACACCGGCGCCGAGATCGCGCTCGACTTGGCGGAAAGTGGCGCGCGTCCGACCATTTCGGTGCGCAAGGGCGTCCACATCGTGCCGCGCCAGCTGTTCGGCGTGCCGATCCAGATGGTCGGCATCGCCAGCCGGCCGATGCCGCAGGCGCTGAACGACTGGATGTTCCCGATCATCCTCGATTTCGCGCTGGGCAAGCTCGAGAAATACGGCATCGTCAGGCCGAAGCAGGGCATCCTGCAGCAGATCGACGAAGTCGGCCGCATCCCGGTCATCGACGTCGGCACGGTCGACGCCATCACCAAAGGCGCCATCAAGATCGCACCCGACATAGCGGGCTTCACCGAGCGCGGCGCTGCGTTCACCGACGGCAGGCAGGAAAATTTCGACGCCGTCATCCTCGCCACCGGCTATCGCCCGGGCTACGAAAAGTTTCTGCCCGTGGAATTGCAGCCGGAGCGCAGTGGCGTCAACGCCCGCGCCTCTCAACTCGGCCTCTACCTCGTCGGCTTCTACAATCCGGTCACCGGTCTGCTACGAGAAATCGGCAGGGAGGCGAAGGCGGTGGCGGCCGACATTGCGCGGCGGCGGTAAAAGGGGAGATCGGCTATCCATCACAGCCGCGCCGCATCGCCCTCATCCAGCAGCCATCGCCGCACGGCTTGCGTCGGTTCTGGGTGCCGTTGCTTGCGCGGCATCACGACATAGAAATCGTGCGTCCCACGCATCTCCGCGTTGATCGGCTGCACCAGCCGGCCGGCGGCAATGTCGGCGGATACGAGAAACCGGCTGGCCAGCGCGATGCCCTGGCCGGCAATGGCGGCGTCGATCGCGAGGCCTGTCTGGTTGAAGCGCATGCGTTTGGCCTCGGTGGCCATCCTCAGGCCGAGTACTCTCTCCATGAATTCCGGCCACAGATTGTGCGCGTCGTGCAGCAGGACGTGATGCTGGATATCGGCCGCCGCGATCTCGTTCGCGCCGGTCGGCAGCAGGGCAGGGCTGCAGATGGCGATGATCTGCTGTGGAAACAAAAGATCCACCATCAGGCCGGCGCCGGAGGGCAGGCGGCCTTGCCTGACCGCAATGTCGACGCCATCGGCCTGAAAACTCGACAGGCTTTCGCTGGCCAGGATTCGCAAATCGACCAGCGGGTTGTGCGCGACGAACTCCGGCAGTTTGGGGATCAGCCATTTGGTGGCAAAGCTCGGCGTGACGCTGATCGTCAGCCGCGCCGGTTCGGGCCGCAGCAGCAAGGTGGCCTCCGAGATCAGCTCGAAGGCGCGGCGGATGTTGGGCATATAGGCGCGGCCCTCATCGGTCAGCGCCAGGCCGCGCGGCAGCCGGTCGAAGAGTTTTGTGCCGAGATCGGCCTCCAGCCCGCGTATATGCTGCGCCACCGCCCCTTGCGTCACGTTCAGCTCTTCGGCGGCGATGCGGAAGTTGAGATGACGCGCGGCGGCTTCGAAGGCACGCAGCGCATTCAATGGTGGCAGGCTCAGGAAGGCTTCAGGCATGCAGGAGTTTTTCTACAGCTTGATTTCAGGCTTTCTGGTTCGAACCAGATGGCAAAACCGTTTATAGCATTGCTCGAAGGTCGGAAACATGTGCTTCAGAGTCCCGCCAGCCCGTGCGAAGGAAAATCGAGATGAGTGTAGAAAAAGTAGCAGTCGTCGTCGCGGGTGGCAGCGGTATGGGCGCGGCGGCGGCCAAGCGGCTGGCGGCGGACGGGTTCAAGGTCGCGATCCTGTCGTCCTCCGGTAAGGGCGAGGCTCTGGCCAAGGAGCTTGGCGGCCTCGGCGTCACCGGCTCCAACCAGTCGAATGACGATCTGCAGCGGCTCGCCGATCTGACGCTCGAGCGCTTCGGCCGCATCGACGTGCTGGTCAACAGCGGCGGCCACGGGCCACGCGCGCCGATCCTCGAAATCACCGACGAGCAGTGGCACACCGGTCTCGACGTCTATCTGATGAACGTCATCCGGCCGGTGCGCATCGTGGCGCCGCAGATGGTCAAGCAGAGGGCTGGCGCCATCATCAACATCTCGACCGCCTGGGTGGTCGAGCCGAGCCCGATGTTCCCGACATCCGCCGTGTTCCGCGCCGGGCTTGCCGCCTACACCAAGATCTTCGCCAACACCTACGCCGCCGACAATGTGCGCATGAACAATGTGCTGCCCGGCTGGATCGACAGCCTGCCGGCCACCGAGGAGCGCCGCGACAGCGTGCCGATGCAGCGCTACGGCACGTCGGAGGAGATCGCCGCGACCATCGCCTTCCTCGCTTCCGAAGGTGCGGGCTACATCACCGGCCAGAACATCCGCGTCGACGGCGGCATCATCGGCGCGATCTGACCGCGCCGGTCGCCTTGCGTGAGCCGGCGCGTCACTCCTTCACCGCGCCGGTCATCGACGAGACATAGTGCTCGACGAAGAACGAATAGAGCACCACCACCGGAAGCGAGCCGATCAGCGCTCCCGCCATCAGCGCCCCCCATTCGTAGACGTCGGAGCGCACCAACTCGGTCAGCACACCCACCGGCACGGTCTTGTTTTCCGAGGACTGGATGAATGTCAGCGCGTAGATGAACTCGTTCCATGACAGGGTGAAGGCGAATATGCCGGCGGAGATCAGGCCCGGCACCGAGAGCGGCAGCACGATTTTGGTGAGGATCTGCCACCGGCTCGCTCCGTCTATCAGCGCGCATTCTTCCAGTTCGAACGGGATGGAGCGGAAGTAACCCATCAACAGCCACGTGCAGAACGGCACCAGGAAGGTTGGATAGGTAAGGATGAGCGCGAAGGGCGTGTCGTAGAGCCCGAGGTTGAACACCATTACCGACAGCGGAATGAACAGGATCGAGGGCGGCACCAGATAGGCGAGGAAGATGCCGAGGCCGACCTGCCGCGCCCCGGAAAACCGCAGCCGCTCGATCGCATAGGCGGCGAACACCGACGCCAGCAGCGACAGGAAAGTAGCGGCGGTCGAGATGATGATCGTGTTGAGCAGCCAGCCCGGATAGGAGGTCTCGAACAGGAGATAGCGGATATGCTCCAATGTCGGATGCACCACCCAGAACGGATTGAACTGCGCATAGTCGGTCATCTCGAGATTGGGCTTAACCGCCGTGATCGTCATCCAGTAAAACGGAAACAACAGCACGAAGACGAACACCAGCAGCGGCAGATAGACCGTCACCACGCGGCGCGGCAGGCTCTGCAGGTAGCCCATGCCGCCTTCGTCGATATCCCCACGTTTCGCCTTCCTTGTCGCGGCCGTCTTGACCATGTCAGTCTCCGCCGCCTTGTTGCCATTTGCGGCGTTGCAGGCCGAAATAGCTGAACAGGATCGCCGCGAGCAGGAACGGGATCATGGCCACCGCGATGGCCGCGCCCTCGCCAAGCTGGCCGCCGGAAATGCCGCGCTGGAAAGACAATGTCGCCATCAGATGCGTGGCATTCACCGGTCCGCCCCGGGTCAGCACGTAGATCAGCTGGAAATCGGTGAAAGTGAACAGCACCGAGAAGGTCATGGTGATGGCGATGATCGGCGTCAGCAGCGGCAGAGTCACATAACGAAACAACTGCCAGCGACTGGCGCCGTCGAGCGTGGCCGCCTCGTAGAGCGACTGCGGAATGGTCTGCAGGCCGGCGAGCAGCGTGATGGCGACGAAAGGAATGCCGCGCCAGACGTTGGCGGCGATAACCGAAGCGCGCGCATTCTCCGGATCGCCGAGGAAATTGATGCGGTGGTCGATCAGGCCCATTTGCTGCAGCGCCCAGGACAGGATGGAGAACTGCGAATCGTAGATCCACCAGAAGGCGATGGCTGACAGTACGGTGGGCACCACCCAGGGCAGCAGGACTATCGCGCGGAAGAACCATTTGAACGGCAGGTTTTCATTGAGGATGAGCGCCAGCCACAGGCCGAGCACGAACTTCAGGATCGAGGCGCTGACCGTGTAGAGCAGCGTGTTGAAGACGGAGAGCCAGAAGACGTTGTCATTCCAAAGGTACTGATAGTTCTCGACGCCGATGAATATGCCGGGGCGGCCGATCCGGGCATCGGTGAAACCGAGCCAGACGCCCAGCCCGAGCGGATAGGTCAGGAAGACCAGCAGCAGCGCCGCCGCCGGCAGCATGAAGCCGAAGCCCAGCGCGTTGCGGCTTTCGGGAATCCGCGAAAGCATCGACGGACGCGGCTGGGCGGCAACGGACGGCACGGCCATGGAGGGCTCCTCATCGGGGAATCAGGTCACGGCGTCAACGGCCGCCATGGGATTGTGCGACGGGCCGGGCAGCGCACTAGACGCTGCCCGGCGGTGCCGTGATCAAACGCGGTAGTAGCGGTTGGCGCGCTTCTCCGCCTCCTCCATCGCCTCCTGCGGCGTCGCCTGGCCGGTCACCGCCTTGGCAAACATGTCGACCAGGACATAGTCGGCCATGGTCGCCGCCGAGGCATAGCCGAGCGGCCCGGCATAGCCGTTGGGACGCAGCGTCGCCGAGGCCTTTGCGTAGGCGGCGTTGTTCGGGTCGGCCGTCCACACCGGATTGTTGTCGAAGGCCTTCAGCGTCTGGCAGCAATAGCCCGCCGAGGAGGTGATCCAGTCGGTCATTTGCGGATCCTCGAA
Source organism: Mesorhizobium sp. C395A (assembly GCF_030323205.1). Lineage (NCBI taxonomy): Bacteria > Pseudomonadati > Pseudomonadota > Alphaproteobacteria > Hyphomicrobiales > Phyllobacteriaceae > Mesorhizobium > Mesorhizobium sp. C395A. Next base: position 861,647 of record NZ_CP100473.1, read on the forward strand.
CATGAACTGCAGATAGGCCTTGGCCGCATTGGGGTAGGGCGTGTAGTTGAAGATGACGGCCGTGGTCACCTGGAACAGTTCGACCGATTTCCCGACGGGACCGATCGGCAGGTTGGTGGTGCGGATGTCCTTGGCGATCTCAGCCAGCTTCGGATCGTTGTCCTTGTTGATCTTGGCTGTGTTGTAGGCGGAAATGCCGTTGGCGATAACGCCGAGTTCGCCGGCCAGGAAGGCGCGGTTATTATTGACGTCCAGCCAGCTTTCGGTCCCGGGAATGAAGGTCTTGTAGAGTTCCTGCGCGTAACCGATCGCCTTTAGCGTCTCGGGGCTGTTGATCGCCACCTTGCCGCTCTCGTCGACCATCTGGCCGCCATGGCTCCACAGCAGCCAGTGCGCGTAGTTGTTGCCGTCCCCGACGCCATGGCCGTGCGTGAAGCCGGCCGGATGTCCCTTTGCCTGCAACGCCTTGCAGAGCTCGAGGAAGCCTGCCGTGTCCTTCGGAAATTCCGAGAAGCCGGCCTCCTTCACCCAGCTTTCGCGATAGACGATGGCATTGCCGATGGTGGCCAGCGGCAGGCCGACGAACTTGCCGTCCCGCGTCGCATATTGCTTTGGTCCGTCGTGCCAGCCGCCATATTTCGAGCCCAGATACTCGCCGAGCTCGGTCACGTCATGCAGCTTGTCGGGATATTGATGCGGGTCGTCGAACCAGACGAACATCAGGTCCGGGCCGGAACCGACATTGGCGGCGACCGCTGCCTTGGGGCGAATGTCCTCCCAGCTTTCCTTGTCGACACGAACCTCGACACCTGTCGCCTCGGTGAAGCGCTTGGTGTTGGCCAGCCATTGATCCTCATCGCCCTTGACGAAGGGCGACCAGCGCAGCAGCCGCAGCTTTGCGCCTTCCTCGGGCTTGTATTTCAAGCCCTCCTGGGCAAAAGCCGGCGAGCCGACGAACCGGCTTCCCAGAGCTCCCGCCGCGGCACCTGCGGTCGTGCGGATTACATCGCGTCTCGTGAATTTCATGGTCGTCTCCTCCGGTTTATCTTCCTTGCTATGCGGTCCTTACCATCCCTTACGCGTTTCAAATCGTGTTCCGGTCTTGCCGTCAAAGAGATGAATCAGGCCAGGCGCGGCAGAGAGCCGTATGGATTCGCCCGGTGTGAAGGCATGGCGTTCGCGGAAATTGGCGACGATCTCGTCGCCGCCGGCGGTGCGGCCGATGATCTGCACTTCCGACCCGGTCGGCTCGACCACCGCGACGGTGACTGGAATGCCTTGGTCTGACGATAGCCGCAAATGCTCGGGCCGTATTCCCAGCACCACCGGATGACCGTTGCCAACGGCCGGCGCGCCGGCCAGCGGCACGGAAATTCCCCCGGCGCCGCGAAAGGACGGAGATCCGTCGGTGACGATCTCGCCCTTGATCAGGTTCATGGCGGGCGAGCCGATGAAACTGGCGACGAAGAGATTGTTTGGCCTGTCGTAGAGCTCCAGCGGCGGTCCGATCTGTTCGACGATGCCGTCATGCATGACGACGATCTTGTCGGCCATGGTCATGGCCTCGATCTGGTCGTGGGTGACATAGACTGTGGTCGTCTTGAGCCGCTGGTGCAGTTCCTTGATCTCGGCGCGCATCTGCACCCTGAGCTTGGCGTCGAGATTGGAGAGCGGTTCGTCGAACAGGAAAACCTGTGGATCGCGCACTATCGCCCGGCCCATGGCGACGCGCTGGCGCTGGCCGCCGGAAAGCTGGCGCGGATATCGCGTCAGCAATGGCACCAGCCCGAGGATTTCGGCGGCGCGCTGAATGCTGGTAGCGCAATCGGCCTTCGAAACACCTTTGAGCATGAGCGAGAACGCCATGTTCTCGGCGACCGTCATGTGCGGGTAGAGCGCGTAGTTCTGGAACACCATGGCAACGTCGCGCTCTTTCGGCGCAACGTTGTTGACGACCCGATCCCCGATCGCGATCTCGCCCCGAGAAATTTTTTCCAGGCCGGCGATCATCCTGAGAAGGGTCGATTTTCCGCAACCCGACGGGCCGACCAGCGTGACGAATTCGCCGTCGTCGATATCCACACTGACGCCATGCAGGACCTCGACGGTCCCGAACGATTTGTAAACATCGCCGATCGCGACAGACGCCATCGATCTCCTCCCGAATGCTTCTTGCGACGCCCCGAAGGAAACCGCTCCTCTCCCGCCTCGCGACCGTCTCCCATTCCCCCAACAGGTCGCGTGACGATCAGACGGTAGCGCTACCAAGCCTGCCTGTAAAGCGGCCATGCGGCCGGTGCTCTTGTCGTTCGGAACACCGGCGCAATGACCGGTTCGCCGGCAAACTACCCCCCATTCACAAAAGCCAGCACCAGCTTCTGCAGGTTTCCGCCGGGGCCGAATTCGACCCGGTCGAAGTCGCGGCTCGCCTGCCGCTGAGCCAGCGAGATCTGGGCGAGTTGCCTCGTCAGCTCGGTTCTGATCTTGCTGCAGCCGGGGTCATCAGTAACGGTCAGGCCGACGCTCACCGCCTCGATCTTGCGCACCATCTCGGCGATGGCTGCGCCATGCACTCTCTCGTGGGCGGCGAGCCCGGCGATGAACACCGTCCAGTTCTTCTGGACGGAAGCCGGCAACGGTTCGGCCGGCTTCGGCAAGGTATAGGTGATGATCAGTTTCGGCCGCGCCGACACCAGCTCGCAGGCGTCGCCTTTCGGCCTGTAGTCCCTGGTCCAGGTCAGCTTGAAATTGGTGTGCGCGATGACCCGGCCCTTGCCGAGCAAGGGGCCGGCTTCACCGATCGCGGCATAGAGTTCCGGGCCGGTCCGCCCTGCGATGGCGTAGGTCTCGACCTTTTCGACCGGCTTCCAGTCGGCGCGTGCCGGCGACGCCAGCAGAGAGGCCGCGAACAGGAGAAAGAACATGGCTGGTTTCATGGAAACGTCAGAGACACTGGGCTGAGGCAAAGATCAACCCGGCGCAAATGCACTCAGGTCCCACGGCAGGCCGCGTCATAGTCGGCCAGCACCTGATCGACAGCTTCGAGAAGGATAGCCTCGGGATTGCCCGCCGACCCGAGTTCGGCCGGCAGCGCCGGCAGGAATTGCCGCATCAGCGTTTCGGGAATGGCGACCCCGTCCAGCGCCTTGCGCAGGCGCTCGACGGCCGCGACAGCGGTGGGGTTGCTCCAATAATAGCGGATGCGGTCGCTGTAGCTGTAATGCCGCTGCACATAGAGCTCTGCTTCGTTGCCGTGATAGTGGCTGTGCCAATGGCCGGGTGCTGCCAGCATCGCGCCTTCCATGGTCCGGGCGAGCGACCGGTCGCCATAATCCGTGATCATTTCGGATGCTATCAGGTCGAGCCCGTAAAGCGCCTCGCGCAAGGCGAAGGTCAGGCCGGGGCCGACCTTGAGGATGGGAAAGCCGTTTGCGACCAGCGCGGTCAAAGCCGCACGGCTCTGGTAGTCGGTCGAATGCGCCTCGTAGACGAGCGACGGCTGCTCATCGAGCAAGCCGGTCAGGCCCTTGGATTTCTCGGGCGCGTAGGCGACGACGTTCTGGCTGCCGAATTCCACGCCCGGCTGCACCACCACGGCGATGACGCGGCCGAAGGCCTCCGTCAGCCCCTCACGGGCAAAGATCTCCCGGTGAACCTCGATCGTGCGCCGCGCCGCCTCCGCCTCGGTCGGCTTCAACTCGCTGATCGCGTGGTGGACGCCGCCGGGGGCGGGGACTTCGGTGCCGATGATGTAGACCGGCAAGGTGCTGCCTGCGGCGTGCGCGGCCGTTTCGGCCGCCTTTGCCAGTCGCGCCGCCCGGGTGGCGATGGTCTCGTCGTCAAGCGCCGCCGGCTCGCCGGCGCAGCCCATCGATGCGTCGAGATGAATCTTGGTGAAGCCGGCCGCGATATAGGCGCCGACCATGGCCTCGGCCTTGTCCATCGCCTGCGCCGCCGGCTCTGCGCGCCACGGGTTCGGTCCCAGATGGTCGCCGCCGAAGATGATGCGCGAGGCTTCCAGCCCCTCGCGACAGGCGATCTCCAGCACGAAGGCGACGAACAGCGCCGGGGTCATTCCGGTATAGCCGCCGAACTGGTTGACCTGATTGCAGGTTGCCTCGATCAGCAGGCTTTTATCCCTGTCGGCAACGGCGCGCCGTATTGCTGTCTGGATCACCAGCGGATGAGCCGAGCAGATCGAGGTGATGCCGTAGGGCGGGCCGTTTTTGCGCGCGCTGGCGAGGCCTGCAAGCGGGTTGGCACTCATGTCCGTCTCGCTGTTCCCTTGATGAATTGGTCAAGCGCATCGAAGCCGGCGGTGCCCTCCATCGGGCCGCGCCGGGTGACGTTGCGGGCGCCGGCGGCATTGGCATAAAGCAGCGCCTTGCCGGGCTCCATCCCCTGGCGCCGGCAGGTCAGGTAAGTGGCGCCGAAACAATCGCCGGCGCCCGTCGGGTCGACTTCCTCGACCTGAAAACCGGCGCAGTCGATCCTGGCGCCGTCGGCGCCGAACCAGGAAGAGCCGTCAGCACCGCGCTTCAGCACGATCTCGCCGACGCCTCTGGCAAACAGCGCCGCCACCGCCTGATGCTCGTCATCGACGCCCGCCGTAGCGAGCAATTCGTCGCCGGACGGCAGCAGCAGGTCGGCATCGTCGATGAGTGCGGAAAACAGCGCACCGTCGGCGCCGATCAGCTCCTTGCGCACATTCGGGTCGAACGAGGTTGAGCCGCCGCGGGCACGCACCGCCCTCACTGCGTAGGTCACAATCTCCTTCAGCCCTGCCACCGACAGCGTCGATCCCATGATATGCAGATGGCCGGCTCTGTCCGCCAGCAGGCGCGCAGCAGTGGTCAGGTGGATCTGCCCGGCGGCGGATTCGGCGATGTTGTAGACGAAGTCCCTGATACCATTGGGCCGATAGCGCACGAAGGCGCATCCCGTCGGGAAGCGGTCGCTGATATCGACGGCGGAGACGTCCACACCGTCGCGCTTCAGCCTGTCCAGGTTGAGCGTGCCGAAATCGTCGCGGCCGACGCAGCCGATAATGCCGGCGCCGCCCCCCAGCCGCGCAACCTGATCGATGAAGATCGCCGGCGCACCGCTGGGGAATGGCCCGACGAGCGTTTGCGGCTCGAGGAAGCCGAAACCCCGTTCCGTCGCCATGATCTCGACCAGGATTTCGCCGGCGGCAATTGTTGGCCCCACGGCCTCGGCGGCGATTTCGCTGCGGCGCGAAAGGCTCATGCTTGCGATTCCTCCTTGTCACAGACTGATTGCTTGCTCGCGCAGTTGTTCGGCACAAATGTTTATCGGGTAAATCGCACATAGGGCGAAGTCAATAAAACCTTACATGCGTATAGTTTATTTATTCTGCGCGTACACATTGCAGGATTCGGGTGGCTGGGATCGTGGCACCGTGCAAATCAGGCGTCGACCGCAGTGAAAGGACAGCCATGCTCACGCTTCATGATTATCTGCCGTCGCAAAACGGTTGGAAGGCGAGGGTCGTGCTCGGCCTGCTCAACATCCCCTATGAAAGCCGCCTGGTGTCGATTTTCGAGGGCGAGAGCCACACCGACGCTTTCCTGAAGCTCAACCCGGCCGGCGCCGTTCCTGTGCTCGAACTCGAGGATGGCCGTGCGATCGCCGAATCGAATACGATCCTCATTTATCTCGCCGAAGGCACGCCCTTGCTGCCGGCGGATCGCTATGTCAACGCGAAAATTATGCAATGGCTGTTCTTCGAACAGTACCATGTCGAGCCGGTCATCGGCTCCCTGCGCTTCTGGACGCTGGCCGGAAGGCTGGAGCGCAACCAGGCGATGGTTCCGGCCAAGCGCGAAGCCGGCGCCCGCACGCTGGCAGCGCTGGAGCGCAGCCTGAACGATACGCCGTTCCTTGTCGGCGACACGCTCACCATCGCCGACATTGCTGTCTATGCCTACGGCCACCGTGCCGAAGATTGCGGCTTTGCGCTGGCGGCTTATCCGGCGGTCCTCGCCTGGACGGACCGGGTGCGCGACGCCATCGGTCCCGGCTATCCCGCGCATCTCTACAGCATCGATCCGCACTCGGCTGCTTGACGGCAAAAGGCGCGCGTTCACCTTGCTTAGTCGAAAAGAAGACCCAGATTCTGCTTTGTCGGCGGCTTTCGCTCGCAATCCGTTGACTGGATGGCCGGATCCCGGCGTCAACTCGACGACCTGCCGGCACTTAGCATGGAGGTGACCATGACACGCGACGACATCATTTCGGTGTTGGGGCCGGTAGACGAGGCGGTCATAGCCGACATCGCGCTGACCGGCGCCACCCTTCAAGAACTGCGCGAGGCGTTCGCCTGGCTCGGTGCCGACGAGGCGCTGGTCAACGAGGGTCGCCCCTTGCCGGGAACGAAGGTGGCGCGGCTGATCGAAATTCTCGATATGCCGGACGATGAGGACGGCCGGCAAGCGGTGGTGGCGCAGGGTTAGGGCAGTAGGGTCCGGACTACCGCGGTTTCCCCATTCACTTCATGCTCTCGACAGCAGCCGGCGCATGATCAGCGAGGCGTGGCCGCCAACGCCGTGCGCGGCCGTGTGGCGCTCGACCACTTCGAAACCGTGCTTGCGATAGAAGGCGATCGCCCGGTCGTTGCCCTCGATCACTTCCAGCGCAATGCTGGGGATGCCGGCATGCGCGACAAGCACCGCGTGCAGCAGGTCGGTGGCGAGCCCGCTGCCGAACTCTGTCTTGTCGATGTGCAGCCGGTCGAGCAGGACATCGCCACGATCGTCCATCGCCGCCATCGCGTAGCCGGCGATCGAACCGTCCGGCCGTTCGGCCACGAACGACATCTTGTTGTCGTCCGCAAGTTCCTCGGCCAGCCGCTCGGGCGCATGCTTGTCGTCCGAGAGCCGCGCGGTATTTTCAGGTCCCAGGATCGACGAATAGGTGCGCCGCCAAGACTCTCCCAGCAGCCGCGATACCGACGCTACATCGTTCTCTGCCATCGCCCTGATCTGAACCATGGCCGATCCCTTACCGCCTTACCCGCGACTTCAGCCAACGATCGAAGGCCACGGCCAGGATCAGGATCAGGCCGATGACGATGCTTTGTGTGTAGGACGAGACATTGTTGAACTGCAGCCCGTTCTGCAGCACGCCGATCAGCGCTGCGCCCACCACCGTGCCGCCGACCGAGCCGATGCCGCCGAATAGCGAGGTACCGCCGATGACCACGGCGGAAATCACCGTAAGTTCGTAGCCGATGCCGGCTACGGCTTCGGAGGAGTTGAGCCGTGCTGACAAAACGAAGGCCGCCAGCCCGGCGAAGAAGCCGACGATGACATAGACCGAGATCAGAATGCGGTCGACGCGCAGGCCCGAAAGGCGCGCGGCCTCGGCATTGCCGCCGACGGCATAGACGGCGCGGCCGTAGCGCGTATAGCGCAGCACGATGTGGCACAGGATGGCCGCCACCGCGAAGATGATCGCCGGCACCGGCACCGGTCCGATGAGCCCGGTGCCGAACCAGCGCATCGAGGCGTCGAAACCGGAGATCGGTCCACCATTGGAGATGGTCAGCGTCAGGCCGCGAAACACTGTGAGACCACCCAGCGTGACGACGAAGGGCGGCACTTTCAGCCTGGTGATGGCAAAGCCCTGGACGCCGCCGGCCAGCGCCCCGACGATGACGGCGGCAAGCAAGGCGGCGAACCAGCCATATCCTTGCGTGCCCGTGGTCGACAGCGACAGCGTGTTGGCGGTGCCGCCCTTGGCCACCACCGCCGCCACCATGCCGCAGAAGGCGAGCAGTGAGCCGACCGACAGGTCGATGCCGGCAGTGAGGATGACGAAAGTCATGCCGAGCGCGATCAGCCCGGTGATCGAGATCTGCCTCAAAATGTTGAACAGGTTGATTGGATCGATGAAGCTCGGCTTCAGCACGGTGAAGATGACGATCAACACCGCCAGGAACATCAGCGGCCCAAAACTCATCAGAAGCCGCGCGATGTTGATGCCGCTGCGCTGGGTCTGTTCGGTGGTGCTGGTCATTGCGTTGCGTCCTGCTTGCGGTCGAGCGCCATCAGTTCCATCAGTTTTTCCTCGGTCGCTTCGATGCCCGGCATTTCGCCGGTGATACGGCCGCGCCGCATCGTAACGATGCGATCCGACACTGCCAGCACCTCCGGCAGCTCCGACGAGATCATCATGATGGCGATGCCGCGCGCAGCCAACTGGACCAGGATCTGGTGCACTTCGGCCTTGGCGCCGACATCGACGCCGCGCGTCGGCTCGTCGACGATCAGTACTTTCGGGTCGCGCGCCAGCCAGCGGGCCAGGATGACTTTTTGCTGGTTGCCGCCGGACAGGCCCTCGATCGCCTGGTCGGGCGAGGCCATGCGGATCGACAGTGCCTTGCGATAGCCGGCCAGCGCCTCGCGCTCGCGCCGTTCGGCCATGAAGCCGGCCCCATTGCTGTAGCGGCCGAGCGAGGCGATCGAGAAATTGTTGAGAATGCCCAGTGCTGCAAAGATCGCCTGGTGCTTGCGGTCTTCCGGCACCAGCCCGATGCCGAGTTTGATGGCGTCGGCGGGGGAGGCCGGGGCGATCGGCTTGCCGTCCAGCGTGATGTTACCCGCCGCGATGCGGTCGGCGCCGAAAATGGCGCGGGCAAGCTCGGTGCGGCCGGAACCGACGAGACCGGCAACGCCGAGGATTTCGCCGGCCTTCACATCGAGGTCGACGCCTTCGAGCACGATGGCGTGCGGCGCCAGCGGATCGCGCACCGTTCGCAAGCCTCGCACCGAGAGCCGGACCTCGCCGGCGACGTCGCGCTGCGTCGGCCGCGCGTAGAGTTCGGAGGCGGCGCGGCCGACCATCTTCTCGATGATCTTCGGAATCTGGATGGGCCGGCCGTCGCGGTCGAGATGACCGGCCAGCCTGCCGTCCCGCAGCACGGTCATGCGGTCGCAAATGGCGGACGCTTCTTCCAGCCGGTGGGTGACGAACATGATGGCGACACCGTCCTTGCGCAGCCTGTCCATGATCGACATCAGTTTCTGCACCTCGGTCTCGGTCAGCGCCGAGGTCGGCTCGTCCATGATGATCAGGCGGCTTTCCAGCGACAGAGCGCGGGCGATTTCGACCAGCTGCTGTTCGGCTACCGACAGCGAGGACACCGGCGTCGCCGGATCGATGTCGAGACCGACGCGGGCGATGATCGCGCGCGAGGCGTCCTCCATCCTGCGCCAGCTGACCAGCCCGAGCGGCCCGAGCGGCGCGCGGCCGATGAAAATGTTTTCCGCAACCGTCAGCGTCGGGATCAGGCTCAGTTCCTGATAGATGGTGACGATGCCATGCCGCTTCGCATCCTGCGGACTGGACGGCGCGTAGTCGGCGCCGTCGAAGACGATGCGGCCGCTTGACGGCGGCATCACGCCGGACAGGATTTTCAACAGCGTCGACTTGCCGGCGCCGTTCTCGCCGAGCAGGCCAAGGATCTCACTGGGCCGCACCTCGAGCGAAACGTCGATGAGCGCGGTGACGCCGGAAAAATGCTTGGTCACGCCTTCGACGGAAAGGAGCGGGGGCGATGATGCGGTGGGTTCAACGGCGGACAAGCATTGCTCCCGGATTGCGATAGGCAGCGGGACGGCGCCCCCCTCTGTCCTGCCGGACATCTCCCCCACACGGGGGGAGATCAGCAGTTTTGCCGGCAGCACTATTTCTATAACGTTGGCGATTGGCGAAAGCAGACGTGACGGCCAATCTCCCCCCAAGTGAGGGCGATGTCCGGCAGGACAGAGGGGGGCGCGACAGAGCGCGACCTCCACCCGTCATGGGCCCTACTTTCACTTCGTCTCGTTCAACCTCTCCGCCTTGTCGAGATTGTCCTTGCCGATGACGATCGGCGTCAACAGCACCAGCTTCTCCTTCGGCTCGGTCTTGTCCCTGGCGAAGGCGACCGCGATCTGCACCGCCTTGCGCGACTGTTCGCCGGGGAACTGCTCGACCGTGCCGGCGAGCTTGCCGTCGCGCACGGCGACCAGCGCTTCCGGCAGCGCGTCGAAGCCGTAGATCTTGACGTCGGTGAAGTTGCGCGCGGCACAGGCTTCGAGCGCGCCGAGCGCCATGTCGTCATTGGCGCAGATGATGGCGTCCGGCTTGCCGTTGGCGGCAAGCCCGGCCTCGGTCACCGACAGCGCTTCGGCGCGGGCGAAATTAGCGGTCTGCTCGAAGATGATCTGGTACTTGTCCTTGAGCGGATCGAGCACATTGTGGACGCCTTTGTTGCGGTCGATCGCGGGCCCGGCACCCGGCTGGCCCTGCAAATGGAACAGCTTGGCGCCGTTCGGGAACGCCGCCACCATGGCCTGCGCCTCGGCTTCGCCACCCTTGACGTTGTCGGCGCCGACATGGGCGAGAATGCCCTCGACGCCGTCGACGCGGCGGTCGATCGTCACCACCGGAACGCCGGCCTTGACCGCTTCCTCGATCGCCGGCGCCAGCGCGTTGACGTCAAGCGGCGAAATCACGATGGCGTTGACCTTCTGCACAAGTGCGGCCTCGATGTCGGCGGTCTGCTTCGGCGCCGAGTTCTGGCCGTCGCTCTCGGTCAGATTGACGCCTTGCGCCTGCGCCTCCGCCTTGATCTCGTTCAGCATGTGCACAAAGAACGGAAAGCCGAGATTGGGCACCGAGCCCAATATGGTCAATTTGTCGGCGGCAAAGGCCATGGGCGCGGCCAGCGCCATGGCGCCGGTCGCCACGGTCGACAACAGGAATTCGCGTCTGTTCATCAGATATCCTCCACATGAACGCAGGAGCCCGAAACCGGGAGCGGCTCGGGACGGTCCTTGCGTCAATTCAAAAATGGAGTGTCCTGTGACCGCCCCGAGGGGACGCGAGGCGCTCCAGCCGGTCCGCCGCAACGTTCTCCTCCGCACGGCGCCGACCCGAGGATGCTAGCCAAGGAAAATCGATTACGCAAGGTGAGGCGAGGGGCTGAAACTGCTAATCTCCCCCCTTGTGGGGGAGATGTCCGGCAGGACAGAGGGGGGCGCTGTCCCGCCGACATTGGCCAATTTCACTTACATCTTTGAGCTAACCTCTACGCAGAATACTTGATGCGGGCGATCCTTCGCGCCCCCCTCTGCCTTGCCAGGCATCTCCCCCACGAGGGGGGAGATTGGCAGCTTAGACGCCTCTACCTGTCGATCGTTGTCATCACCCGCTCATTGTAGCGCGGCCCTGAGACCTTGCCCGGCGCAAGGGCTGCGTCGAGCGCAGCTATCTCGGCCGCGTCGAGCGTGATCGCGGCCGCAGCAACATTTTCTTCGAGATACTTGCGCCGCTTTGTCCCCGGGATCGGCACGATGTCAATGCCGAAACCGTCGCCCTTGCCGAGCACCCAGGCCAGCGCGATCTGTGCGGGCTTTGCCCCTTTGGCCGCGGCCACCTCCTGCACCGCAGCCGCAGCCGCGACATTGGCGTCGTAGTTGGCGCCCTGATAGCGGGGGTCGCCGCGGCGGAAATCGCCTTCCGGATAATCCTCGGCGCGCTTGACGTCGCCGGCGAGGAAACCGCGGCCGAGCGGCGCGAACGGCACCAGGCCGATGCCGAGCTTTTTGAGCAGCGGGATGATCTCCGGCTCCAGATTGCGCTCCCAAAGCGAATACTCGCTCTGCAGCGCCGAGACAGGGTGCACGGCATGCGCACGGCCGATATTCGCCGCGCCCGCTTCCGACAGGCCGAAGAAGCGCACCTTGCCATCGGCAACCAGCCGGCCGACCGTGCCGGCGACGTCTTCCATCGGCACCGCCGGATCGACGCGATGCTGGTAGTAAAGGTCGATATGGTCGGTGCCGAGCCGCTTCAGCGAGCCCTCCAGCGCCTCGCGGATATGGTCGGGCCGGCTGTCACGCTCCGTGCCGACCTGTCTGCCGTTTTCGATGCGGAAGCCGAATTTGGTGGCAAGGGTCACCTCATCGCGCCGGCCCTTCAGCGCCCGCCCGAGCAGTTCTTCATTGGCATAAGCGCCGTAGACTTCCGCCGTGTCGAGGAAGGTACAGCCGAGTTCGATGGCTCGGTGCAGGGTGGCGATCGATTCCGCCTCGTCGGCAGGGCCGTAGGACTGGCTCATGCCCATGCAGCCGAGGCCGATCACCGAGACCTGCAGCCCCTGGCTGCCGAGTTTGCGGGTGCTGAGGGTCATTGCCGTTCTCCTTGGGGCTGAGGAAAACTATAGCGGCCGCTCCTCCAGTTTCCATAGCTGTTCGGCGGAAGAACAGCGCTTCCCTTGACAAAACCCAGCCGCAAGCGCCTTTGCTGGCGGCCATTGGGGGCCATGGGGATACCAATGAAGTAGATCTACGAGAAGCCGACGCGGAACCGGCGTCAGCAGCTCTCGCGCGTCACCGCGCTCATAATTCCTTCGGACCACTAACCGAATATTGTCGTCGCCATTGCAAAGCCCACTGCCGAGGCGCAGCGGTTTTTTGCTGCCGCCGGATCGTAGCGCTGCCAGAAGCAGGCGGTCAAAATTGACAGAGCAGCCGATCTCCAGCATCCTTATGCCGCCGCCATGTCTTGCGGTCTTGTGTATGAGTGAGCCATGGCCAGTTCCGTCACCAGCCAGAATTCCAAGCGCGCCGCGGTGCGCAAGGCGCTCGACCGCCACAAGGTCTACGTCACCGCGCAAAGCTTTTCCGGCGGCGTCTACTCGGCCCGCGTGCTGGTCGACGGCGAGGCCTACTGGGTCGACGAGTTCCGGCTGAGCCAGCTCCAGCAAGGGCTGTCCCCGGCCGAGCTAGACCTGACGCCGGCCACCGACGATTGAGTGTGAACGCCGTTCCTTCGCACCGCGCTGGGAAATTTGAAATGTTGGCGGGACAGCACTGTGCAGGAACGCTGCGCAGGGAAGGTTCGTCCGCCGCCGCCGCTCCCGCCTGACCCATGCCAACCCCGCCAACACTCAAGGCCTATCGCGCCAAGCGCGAATTTACGAAGACGCCGGAACCGGCGGGCGGGGTCATTTCAGGCGACGGCAACCGCTTCGTCGTCCACAAGCATCACGCCACCGCCGACCATTACGATTTGCGCCTGCAGGTCGGCGGCGTGCTGAAAAGCTGGGCGGTGCCGCGCGGGCCCTCGCTCAACCCGGCCGACAAGCGGCTCGCAGTCGAGACCGAGGACCATCCGCTCGAATATATCGACTTCGAGGGCGTCATTCCCGAAGGCGAATATGGCGGCGGGCCGATGATCGTCTGGGACACCGGCACCTGGGCACCGATGGACGATGTCGACAAAGAGCCTGCGCACCGGCGCCTTCAAGTTCCGGCTGGCCGGCGACAAGTTGAATGGCGGCTGGATGCTGACCCGTCTGAAGCCCAAGCCCGGCGAAGACAGCGAGAAGAAAAACTGGCTGCTGTTCAAGGAGCGCGATCTCGCCGCCGATACCGGCCTCGACATCCTGGAAGCGCGGCCGGAAAGCGTGAAGTCCGGCAAGCGGATCGAGGAGCTGGTGGCGCCGCCGAGGAAGCCGGCCCGCCTGCCGCCCAAGCCCGGCGCGCTGAAACCCGGCGCGTTGTCCGGTGCGGTCAGGGGCGATCCGCCGTCGCGCATCGAGCCGCAGCTCGCCACGCAGGTGCCGAAACCGCCGGGCGGGCCGGTGGAAGACACAGGTGAACTCTGGCTGCATGAAATAAAATTCGACGGCTATCGTACCATGGCGCATGTCGGAGATGGCGAGGTCAGGTTGATCACCCGCGGCGGCATCGACTGGACGAAGCGTTACGGCGACCTGCCGCAAGCCTTTTCCCGGCTACCGCTCAGCCAGGCGATCATCGACGGCGAGATCATGGTGCTGGACGAGAAGGGCATCTCGCGTTTCGCGCTGCTGCAGGATGCGCTGTCGGCGGGTGCGGGCAGCAAGCTCCATTTCTATGCCTTCGACCTGCTGCATCTCGACGGCTGGGACCTCCGCAAGGCGCCGCTCGCAAGACGCAAGGCCTTGCTCGCCGAACTGCTAGCCGGGCAGGGCGCCAACTCCGCCATCCAGCTGAGCGACCATGTCGAAGGCGACGGGCAGGGGCTTTACGATCAGGCCTCGATCCTTGGGCTGGAAGGCGTCGTCTCCAAGCGCGCCAACGCCATCTACCAGAGCGGCCGCACCAAGACCTGGACCAAGGTCAAGGCGCTGGAGACCGGCGATTTCATCATCGCCGGCTACACCGTTTCCGACGCGGCCGAAGGACTGGCGGCAATCGGCATGGCTGAATTCGCGGATGGTGAACTGCACTATCGCGGCAAGGTTGGCACCGGCTTCGATGCCGCGACGGCGGGCGACTTGCTGGCCCGGCTGCAGCCGCTGCGCGACGGCGCGACAGCACCCGAGGGTGTGCCGCGCGAGATCATGCGCGAGATGAAATGGGTGCGGCCGATGCTGTCGGCCCGCATCCACTACGCCAACCGCACGGCGGACAATTCGCTGCGCCACGGTGTATTTCGCGGCCTCAGGGATGTCGGCCTGTCGACGCCGGTGTCGCCGAAGCGCAAGCGGCTGATCGCCGAAGCCGATCTCGCCACCATCTGGGTGACCAATCCGGAGCGGCGGCTGTTCGGCAAGACCGGACCGACCAAACTCGACATCGCCGTCTATTACGCGCTGGTCGGCGATTTCATGCTGCCGCATATCATGGGCCGCCCGGTGTCGCTGGTGCGCTGCCCGACGGGCCTGCCGAAGGACTGCTTCTTCCAGCGCCACGCCTTCACCGGCATGCCGCCGTCGGTGGTCACTTTTGATGCCACCAACTCCGAAGGTGAAACCAAATCCTATCTGTCGGTCGAGGGAGCAAAAGGTTATCTGGCACTGGCGCAGTTCGGCGTCGTCGAGTTCCACACCTGGGGCACGCATCGCTTGAGCCTCGACAAGCCCGACCAGATCGTTTTCGATCTCGATCCGGGTGAGGGCATCGCCTGGCGCGAAGTGGTCGAGGCCGCCGTCCACATAAAGGGCGAACTGGAACGGCTCGGCCTGGTGCCGTTCGCCAAGACATCCGGCGGCAGCGGCATCCACATAACCGTGCCGGTGACGCAAAAGCAGAACTGGAAGAAGCTGCACCAGGCGACCAGCGCCATCTCCACGCTTCTGGCGGCCACCGCGCCCGACACTTTCACCACCACAATGGGCAAGGAAAGCCGCAAGCGCCGCATCTTCATCGACTATCACCGCAACGCCCGCGGCCACACCTCCGCGGCGCCTTATTCGCTGCGCGCTCGCACCAACCTGCCGGCCTCGACGCCGGTGAGTTGGGCAGACCTTGAGACGATCGATGCGCCGCAGGATCTGAACTATTCGTCCTTGCCGGGGCTGTTGGCGACGTCGGGCGATCCCTGGGCGGACATGGAGGATTTCGCGAGAGATTTGCCGGTGTTTAAATAAGGTTCCTCGCCCCATTTCATGGGGGCGAGGAACCCAAGTCCATCGACGCTTCGGACAATTTGAATTATTCTCGACCTTGGACCTCCAAGGCGACTGGAAGATTTCGCTAGGGATTTGCCTGTATCGTGCGGGGTCGGTGTAGGATTTCCGCAGCACCATTCGTCCTTTGGACGAAGCGCTGCAGTAAGCATGATCCCGAACGTGGGAACCGGTTTTCGGATAAGATCATGCTCAGTCTGAAATGTCAGTGCGTGGCCGCGTAGGAGAGTATCATGGCGCCCAGGGCAAGTTGGAAAGGTTACCTCAAGCTCAGCCTCGTCAGCTGTCCGGTCCGGCTCTATCCGGCAACGACGACCAGCGAGCGCATATCGTTCAACCAATTGCACAAGAAGACCCACAACCGCATCAACATGAAGCCGGTCGACCCTGAACTCGGCCTCGTCGAGCGCGCGGACCTGGTCAAGGGTTACGAATACGAGGACAAGCAGTACATCATCATCGATGAGGCCGACCTCGAAGCAGTGCGCATCGAATCCAATCACACGATGAACATCGAGGCCTTCGTCGACGAAGACGAGGTCGACGTCATTTATCAGGATGCGCCGTACTACATGGCGCCGGATGGCGCCATGGCGGAGGAAACTTTTGCCGTGCTGCGCGAAGCCATGCGCAAATCCGGCAAGCTGGCCATTGCCCGCCTTGTCCTGTCCAGCCGCGAGCGCGTGGTGACGATCGGCGCGCGCGAGAACGGCATGTTCGTGTGTACGTTGAGGAACCCGAACGAAGTGCGCGGCACGGCTGAATATTTCGGCAACATCCCGGCTGGCAAGCCGGATCCCGAAATGCTGCAATTGGCCGAAGCGCTGATCAAGCAGAAGGAAACCACCTTCGATCCGAAGAATTATGAGGACCGCTACGAGATCGCGCTGATGACGATGATCCGCGAGAAACTGAAGGGCCATAAGCCGATCATTGCGGCGGCGCCCGAGCGTGGCAATGTCATCAACCTCATGGACGCGTTGAAGGCGAGCCTGTCGCAATCAGCCAAGCCGCCGGCCAAGTCGAAGAGCAAGGCCGACGACGCTGAAAAACCTGCCGCCAAGGGTAAGGCGGGTGCGGCCAAGGAAAACCCGTTGAAGGCCAATCTGCTCAAGGCCGTCGCCAAGAGCAAGGGGTGACGGCGCCGACCGGTATAATCCCGAGCGCCGTCTTCGGCGCCATCGGCGCGCTGGCGGCATTTCCGCTGCGGCTCGCGGCCCGTGAGGTGGAGCGTCAGCACGGCCAGTTGCGGCGCGGCGTCACCAGGCGCACCAGCCATGTTGTGTTCGGCCGAACGCTGATCGCCAAGGCCGGCACGGCGAAGGGCGGCGATGCCGAGATCGAGCGCCGGGTTGCAGCCGAGGGCTCCGCTGGCCGAACACTCCTTAGCGAAAATGGCTTCCTGCGCCTGCTTGGTCTGATGAAGGCGCCGGAGGCGTCTTCGCTGTCCAGGCAGTCTCTCGTCGACCAGTCCAGACTGTCCGGTGCCGACCTCGACCTGCTCAGCCTGTTCGACGCCTTCGAGCACGATTGTGAACCCTACTCGTTCCGCGATCTGATCCTTGCCCGCAAATATGCCGGGCTGGTCGCCGGCGGTGCATCCTGGGGCGCGATCGCGCGCTCCGTGCATCGCTCCGGTCCGGTCGCTTCGCTCACCGCCAAATCGCTCAATGTCGGCTCGCAGCATGGCCGGCCCGATCAGATCTATCTCGAGGATGGCCAGAGCGAACTCGACGGCCAGCTGCTGTTCGATCTCGGCAGCGCAAGCGCAGCCGGCGACGACACGCTGGAAGAATTGTTCGCCGAGGCTGAAAGCGCGGAAGAGGAGGGCCGGCACGACGATGCCGCGGCGCTCTACCAACGCTGCCTCAGCATCGATCCGAGCGACGCCATCGCCGCGTTCAACCGCGCCAACTGCTTGCGTGGCGCCGGCCGTATAGCTGACGCGGCGCATGACTATGCCCGCGCAATCAAGCTCGATCCCGGTTTCGTCGAGGCCTGGTTCAATCTCGCCGGCCTGATGAGTGAGCAGGGCAAGGTGCCTTCGGCGCGCCGCCATCTGCAAAAAGCGATCACGCTCGACAGGACTTATGCCGATCCGGTGTTCAACCTCGCCCGACTGGAATTCGACGCCGGGAATCTACTTGAGGCCCGGCGGAACTGGATGCGCTATCTCGAACTTGATGCTGAGTCCAAGTGGGCGCGGATGGCGCAAAAGGGGATACAGTTCGTGGATCTGCAGACGGCGCGGACGGCGGGGTGAGATGTTGGCGCGCGAGCACCCCCTCTGGCCTGCCGGCCATCTCCCCCTCAAGGGGGGAGATTGGGTGTCGCCATCGCTTTCGCCAATCACTATCGTCGCGAGGTCCGTGAGGCGCTGAAACTGCCAATCTCCCCCTTGAGGGGGAGATGTCCGGCAGGACAGAGGGGGGAGCGAAGGAACTCGGCCTTTACCGGCAGCGCACCCCATGACCACCTTCCTCTTCGACGGCTTTGACACAGCCCCCCTCACCATCCTGCTGGCCCACGGCGCCGGCGCGTCGATGGATTCCCCCTCGATGACCGACACCGCCAAGGCGCTCGCCACAGCCGGCTTCCAGGTTGCGCGCTTCGAATTCCACTATATGGCGGCGCGACGCTATGGCCAGCGCAAGCCGCCGCCGCGCGCCGAGACGGTCAACCCGGAATACATAAAGGCCATCGCCGATCTGAGGGCGAGGGGCGTCACCGGGCCGCTCATCATCGGCGGCAAGTCGATGGGCGGGCGCGTCGCCTCGATGGTCGCCGACGAGATGTTCGCCAAGGGCGAGATTTCGGGCCTCGTCTGCCTCGGCTATCCCTTTCATCCGCCGGCCAAGCCCGAGCAACTCAGGACAAAACATCTCGCCGACCTCAAGACGCCGACGCTGATCTTCCAGGGCACCCGCGACGAGTTCGGCACGAAAGAAGAGGTCGCGACCTACGGCCTTTCCAAAGCCATCGAGGTGATCTGGCTGGAGGATGGCGACCACGACCTGAAGCCGCGCAAGAGCGTGTCGGGGTTTTCGACCGCCGATCATTTGAAGACGCTGGCCGGGACGGTGAAGGCGTGGACAGGGCGGATCGTTTCCTGATCGCCAAATGAAAATCGCCACCTTCAATATCAACAACGTCAACAGCCGGCTGCAAAACCTGCTGGCGTGGCTGGCGGCAGCCAAGCCCGATGTCGTCTGCCTGCAGGAGCTGAAGGCGCGCGACCTGCAGTTTCCGCGCACGGCACTGGCCGACGCCGGCTATGGCGCGGTGTGGAAGGGCGAGCCGACCTGGAACGGCGTAGCCATACTGGCGCGAGGAGCCGAGCCGGTGCTGACCCGTGACGAACTGCCCGGCGATACCGCCGACAAGCAGAGCCGCTACATCGAGGCGGCGGTGTCGGGCGTCGTCATCGCCTGTCTCTACGCGCCCAACGGTAACCCGCAGCCGGGGCCGAAATTCCAGTACAAGCTGGCGTGGCACGCGCGGCTGGAGGCGCATGCCGCAGAACTGTTCGACACCAGCCTGCCGGTGGCGCTGGTCGGCGACTACAACATCGTGCCCGAGCCGCGCGACATCTACGCCACCCGCTCCTATGACGACAACGCGCTGGTGCAGCCAGAAAGCCGGGCGTCATTCCAGCGTCTGCTCGAGCAGGGCTGGACCGATGCGCTGCGCAAGAAGCATCCGAAGGAAACGCTCTACACATTCTGGGACTACCGCCGCAATCGCTGGCCGCGCGATGCCGGGCTGCGGCTCGACCACATCTTGCTGTCGAAGAAACTGGCGCGCCGCCTCACTGCTGCCGGCATCGACCGCGATGTCAGAGGTGAGGACGGCGCCAGCGACCACGCGCCGGTATGGGTCGAATTGAAGTGAATTTGGCTGCGTGATCGCGCCCACTTTCGTGGGCGCAGTTTTGCACTATTTGTTTCGCTGCGGCGGCCGCATGATGAGCAAGGTGCGGCACCGGAGGGGGAGTCCGATGGACAGGTTGGCCGAAAGGCTGTTTGCGCTTCCGCTGCTGGCGGCCGCTTTGGCTTGTCTGCTGCGGGCGTATCTGCTGCTCGGCGACAGAGATTTCAGCTGGAGCGGGATCGATCACATGCTGCACGGCCCAGCCACGCTGCGACCGGTGGTGTTCCTGACCGTCGGCGGGCTTTGCCTGCTTGGCGCCCTGTTGTTCTGGGCCGGACTGCTGCCGGGTCGGCGAAGCCAGCCTGCTGGAACGCCGCTTTTTGGCCGCGACGCCGAGATCGACCCAAAGGGCCGCCCCGGTCTGCGGCGCGCCTTCCTCATGTTGCCGGTGCTCGCCGTGTTGGCGCTGCTGGCCGACCACTTCCCTTGGGCGCGTGACGCCGGCCCGGGCGCTGAGGTGGCCGCCCCGAACGAACCCAAAGCCGAGCCGAAGGACCAGGGCATCGACGGTGTCCCGCCGGACCTGGCGACGCCACCGGCCCCGCCGAGTTCGCCGCAGGTCACCATGCCGCCCGAGCCAACCCCGCCTGAGCAGGCTGCCAAACCGCCGGAACCGGCGCAGCCTACGCCTCCGGCTGCTCCCCCGCGGCCGCCACAAGTCGCAGTCGCTCCGGCGACACCGCCACCGGAGACTGCTCCACCGCCGGCTCCGGCGACACCGCCACCGCAAACCGTCGCGCCGTTGCCGCCGCCTCCGCCGGCGCTGCCGACCGAGCCCGACGGCCATCGCGACGCCATCGTCTGGCTCGCCGTCTCGGCCGATGGCCGCGACATCATGAGCGCCAGCACCGACCATATGATCAAGCTCTGGGACATCGCCGGCAAGCGGCTGATCCGCAACCTTGGTGAACACAAGGACATGGCGCGCACGGCGCTGTTCATGCCCGACGGCGCAACCGCGCTGACCGCCGGCGACGATGGCGAGATCGTGCTGCGAAAGCTTGCCGATGGCGCGGTGCTGCATGTCTTCTCGTCGGGCGCGAATGGCGGCGTGCGTAAGCTGGCGATCAGCCCGGACGGCAAGCGCGCCGTCAGTGGCCACGACACCGGCAACGTCATCGTCTGGGATCTCGTCAACAAATCGGTGCTGCATGTGATGACCGGACATGACTGGCCGATCAGCACGGTCGCAATCTCGCCCGACGGCACGCGCGCGCTCAGCGGCTCCATCGACGGCACGCTTAAATTCTGGGACGTCGAAAGCGGCAAGCAATTGCGAAGCTGGCACGGCCACGAGCAGGGCACTTACGGCGCTGTCTTCACCGCCGACGGCCATCATGTCGTCACCGGCAGCGGCGACTACACGATCAAGCTCTGGGACCTCGACACGTTTAGGGAATTGCGCCGCTTCGAGGGTCACGAAGGCACCGTCTATACGCTGGCGCTGTCGGCCGACGGCAAGCGCTTGGCCTCCGGCTCGCTCGACGGCACGGCGCGGCTGTGGGATGTCGGCACCGGCGGCCAGACCGCCATGTTCGACAGCCGCACCGGCCCGATCTACGCCGTTGCCTTCGCCACCGACGGCACACTGGTCACCGGCGGCGACGATCGCACCATCAGGGATTGGCCGGCGGCTGGCGGCGATGGCGAAATCCTGTTCGCCGGCGCACCGCAGTAGCGACATCAAATGCTTTGGATATTCCAGAACAGCCTGGCTTGCGCTATGGATTACTGGTGGCTGCAAATGGATTGGGGACGGTGAGCAACAACGACTGGGCGCCCAAAGTGGATACACCTGTCTACAGCCCGCCCACGTCGCGTCGCCGAGGGGTCCTTACCGTCGTTCTGGTGTTGCTGGCGGCTTTTGTGCTGCTCGGTCCTGGCCGAAATTACTATGTGCAGTGGTCAGCGGCACAAAAGGGTGCAGCGGCTCTCCAGGCAAAGGATTATGCCGAGGTATTCCGTCAAATGAAGATCATGGCGGACGCCGGCAATGTTGACGCAAAAGGGCAGCTTGGTGCGCTGTACTGGCGCGGGGAGGGCGTGGCTCAGAACGACAGCCAGGCGGTGTATTGGTGGAAGAAATCCGCCGATGGCGGCAATGCGGAAGCCATAGCAGCACTGGGTCAGGCCTACCTTATGGGCAGGGGCGTTGAAAAGGACAGTCGGCTTGCCGAGAGTTTCTCACGAAAGGCCGCCGATAAAGACAACATGAATGGGCAGTACCAGCTCGGCATGAATGGGCAGTACCAGCTCGGCGTGTTGTACTGGCAGGGCCAAGGGGTCGCGCAAAATTATGAGCAGGCGCTCTATTGGTGGCGCAAGGCGGCCGATCAGGGGAGCGGCGAGGCTGAATATTCTCTCGGCCAAGTCTATTTAAATGGCCAAGGGGTCGAAAGAAACGATCAACTGGCGTTGAAGTTTTCCAGGCAGTCAGCCGACAAGGGCAATACGAACGCTCAGTACGCCCTCGGCGTCCTGTATGCGCAGGGTCGGGGTGTTGCGCAAAGCTTCGAGCAGGCTGCCTCATGGTGGCGCAAGGCGGCTGACCAAGGAAGCCTGGAGGCCGCTTTCTGTCTCGGACGCGCCTACTATCTTAACCAAGGCGTCAAGAAGGATGATCAAGCCGCCATAGTGTGGGTGAAAAAGGCAGCCGATCTGGGTGAGCCGAATGCCCAGGCTTTGCTGGGCACTTTGTACTCGCGGGGCCACGGCGTTGAGCAGGATGACCGCCTTGCGTTCGGGTGGTGGATGAAGGCCGCAACCACCGGTCTGACAGAAGCGCAATACGCGGTGGCGGCCGCTTATGGCCAGGGAAAAGGTACCCCTGGGACGACGGCCAGGCGTTTGCGTGGATGAGCAAAGCCGCCAATCAGGCCTTTGTGTTCGCCCAGTCGAATCTGGGCGGATACTATTCGATGGGCCAAGGCGTCGAGAAGAGCGCCGAGCAGGCGGTCTATTGGTGGCGCAAGGCCGCGGAAGCGGGGAATGCCGAAGCCGGTGCCAATCTGGCCCGGGCGTATTCGCTCGGCGAAGGCGTGGGACGGGACGATGCGTTGGCCGCGACTTGGGCGCAAAAGGCGTCCGACGGGCGAAACGCCGACGCTCAATATCTGCTTGGTATCCTCTACAGCCAGGGCCGCGGCGTTGCGCAAGACAATGATCTGGCCTTCCGATGGTGGATGAAGGCTGCTGTCCAAGGCCATGTGGTAGCGCAGTATAATGTCGGGGTCGTGTATCGGGACGGGCAGGGCGTCGGGAAGGATGAAAGGCAGGCGTTCGAGTGGCTGAGCAAGGCTGCCGACAAGGACAATGACCTTGCGCAGTTCGCTCTCGGTGGACTGTATTGGGATGGTCTAGGAGTAACGAAGGACCCCGTTCAGGCGGCAAGGCTCTGGCGCAAAGCCGCCGACCAGCGCAATGCATTCGCGCAGAAAGCGCTCGGCACGGCCTATTGCGAGGGTGTTGGCGTTGCGCAAAGCAGTGCGGATGCGGCGGGCTGGTGGCTCAAGGCGGCGCGGCAGGGAAATGTGGATGCCCAGCTCGCCTCAGCGTATGCCTCGGCCAACGGCGTGGGCATTGCCAGAGACGACAAGGCTGCCGAGTCCTGGTGGCTGGAAGCCGCAAAGGCCGGCAGCGTCGATGCCGAGTTCAGTCTGGGCTCGCTCTACTACCGCGGCGTCGATGGGAAACCAAACTACAAGGAAGCCGCCAAATGGTTCTTCAAGGCGGCAGGCCACGGCAGGTCCGGCGCCAAGACCTATCTCGACCTGATGAAGGAAAACGGCCAGCTCGACAGCAAGATGCTATGAGCCGAGTGCATAAGCGTCGCCGTCACGCCTTCCGTTTGAGGCGTGACACTCGCATCGCACGATGCGAAGATTCATTTGCCGCTGCATCTCGAGAATCCCATGCCCCTCCACATCGTCGAAGCCTCGATTGCCGACCTGCGCCGGGCGCTGGAGGCCGGCACCGTCACCAGCGTCGAGCTGGTGGGCGCTTATCTCAGGCGCATCGCGCACTACGACCGCCATGGCATCGCGCTCAATGCCGTGCCGGTGCTTAACCCGGCAATGTTCGAGGAGGCGGCGGCGTCCGACCTGCGGCGGCGCAATGGCGCCACCCTCGGGCCCCTCGACGGCATCCCCTACACCGCCAAGGACAGCTATAAGGTGAAGGGCCTGACGGTGGCTGCTGGCTCGCCCGCCTTCGAGCATCTCGTCGCCAATGAGGACGCTTTCACCATTGCCAGGCTGAGGGCCGGTGGTGCTGTGCTGATCGGGCTGACCAACATGCCGCCAATGGCGAATGGCGGCATGCAGCGCGGCGTCTATGGCCGCGCCGAGAGCCCCTGCAATGCCGACTATTTGACCGCGGCCTTCGCTTCCGGCTCGTCCAACGGCTCAGGCACGGCCACCGCCGCCAGCTTCGCCGCTTTCGGCCTCGGCGAGGAAACATGGTCTTCCGGCCGCGCGCCGGCGTCCAACAATGCAGTTGTCGCCTACACGCCGTCGCGCGGCGTCATTTCGGTCAGGGGCAACTGGCCGCTGGTGCCGACCATGGATGTGGTGGTGCCGCACACGCGCGGCATTGCCGACATGCTGGAGCTGCTCGATGTGATCGTCGCCGACGATGCCGAGACGCGCGGCGATTTCTGGCGCGCGCAGCCCTGGGTGTCGATCGCGAAAAGCGCTGATCTCAGGCCGCCAAGCTACACTACACTAGCCTTGGAGGGCTCGTTGAAAGGCAAACGCCTCGGCGTGCCGAAAATGTATATCGGCCGCGACGGCGGCGCGCCCAAACCCATCGAGACCCGCGCCTCGGTGCTCGACCTCTGGCGGCAGGCGGCGCGTGACCTGGAAAAGCTCGGCGCGGAGGTGGTCGAGGTCGATTTCCCCGTCGTCTCGAACTATGAGCGCGACCGTCCGGGCACAAAAACCATGGTCGAACGCGGGCTGGTGCCGGAAGCCTTTGCAGAGCGCGAAATCTGGGATCTCTGCATCTGGGGCTGGGACGATTTCCTGCGCGCAAATGCCGATCCGGCGATCCCCGATCTGGCTGCGGTCGACGGCCCAAAGATTTTCCCGCAGCCGCCGGGCGCGCTGCCGGACCGCTATGGCGACGACGGTTTCGATCTGGCCGACTACGTCACGAGCGCCAAGCAGGGCGTGATGCCATTGTTGGATATCCCAACGCTGGCGGAAGGTCTCAAGGGATTGGAGGCGACGCGGCGCATCGACTTCGAGGACTGGCTGGACGCGAACCGGCTCGACGCCGTCGTGCTGCCGGCGGTCGCCGATGTCGGCCCGGCCGATGCCGACGTCAACCAGACCTCTGCAGAAATCGCCTGGCGCAACGGCACCTGGGTCGCCAATGGCAATCTGGTGTGGCGTCATCTCGGCATTCCGACCGTCACCGTGCCTATGGGAACGATGGCCGATATCGGCATGCCGGTCGGGCTGACCTTTGCGGGCAAGGCCTATGATGATGCGGAGTTGCTGCGGCTCGCCGGCGATTACGAGCGCGCCACCCAACGCCGCACCAGCCCGCCGCGCACGCCGGAATTGCCGGACGATGTGTTTGCGGGGCGGCCTGGTGGATTGCGGGCCAGCGATGCGCCGACGCCGAGGCTTACGCTTGTTGCCGAGACGACGCGGCGAGGAGACCAGGCCGAGATCGCCGTGACGGTTGAACTCGATGCGGAGACCGCTGGCGTCAAGGTTCACGTCAATGGCGAACCGGTCGCTCTGCGGCGCAGCGGGACAAGCTTTCACGGTCGCATCCTGGTGCCCGCCGGCGAGCACGAAAGAATGCACAGTGTGTGGCGAGGCGCTTACGGCTCGATCGTTGCGGCCGTCATGCGGCTGGAGGATGGACGCACGGCTGGTGCTTACGTGGTGACCGGCGGAATCGGATGAGGGTACAGGTAATCTCCCCAAGGGGGAGATCAGCAGCTTCGCCGTCTTGACCCTCCCATCGCCCGCGTTATCTTCGCGCCATGCCAAACCTCGCTCCCCTCATCGTCATCGATCTCCAGACCAACATGTTCGACGGGCGCGTCGAGCCGCCGATCCATGATGCGCCGGGTATCGCCGAGCGTACCCGCTCGCTGATCGACTGGGCGCGGCGCGAGGGGCGCAAGGTTGCTTTCGTCAGGCATGACGGGCCGGCCGGCGATCCGCTGGCGCCCGGCGAGCCGGGTTGGCCGGTATGGCCGGAACTCGGCCAGGCCAAGGACGAGCCGACATTCTCCAAGACCGTCCGCAACGCCTTCTCGAATGCCGAGCTTGGCGCCTGGGTGGCCGGGCAGGGGGCCGGCGAAGTCGTGCTCGCCGGAGCGCAAACCGATTTCTGCATCGCCGGCACCGTCAAGGGCGCCCTGGCCGAGGGCCTCGGCGTTACCGTCGTTTCCGATGCCCATTCCACGCTGGACACTGAAGGCGAAACCGCGACCGAGATCATCGCCCGGTACAATGCTGATTTCACCGATGCCGGCGTCACGCTGGTGACGACGAAGGCGCTGACCGGCGACTGAAGCGCCGGCGCTTCGAATACTGGGAGACTGCCGTGCCAACCCTGAAATTGCCGGCCGAAGGCGGGTGCCGCTGCGGACGTGTGCGGCTCAAGATTTCCGCAAAACCGCTTTTGACCATGGCTTGCCATTGCATCGGCTGCCAGCGCATGTCGGCCAGCGCCTATTCGCTGAGCGCCGCCATTCCCTCGGACGGGTTCGAGATCATGCAAGGCGAGCCGGTGATCGGCGGACTGCACGGCGCCTCGCGTCATTACTTCTGCCCACATTGCATGAGCTGGATGTTCACGCGCCCCGAAGGGCTCGACTGGTTCGTCAATCTGCGTCCGACCATGCTCGACGAGCCTGGCTGGTTCACGCCGTTCATCGAGACATGGACCAGCGAGAAGCTGCCTTGGGCAACCACGCCTGCGGTGCACAGTTACGAGGCGCTGCCGGCCTTTGAGGAATATGAGGGGCTGGTGGCGGAGTTTGCTGAAACCGCGAGTCTCCCCACTTGAGGGGGAGATGGCGGCAGGCCAGAGGGGGTCGGTGCGACTGGGCTCGACGTCCTTGCTGCAGATGGAAGGTTGGCGCTTCACGCGCGGCGACCCCCTCTGTCGCCTTCGGCGACATCTCCCCCTCGAGGGGGAGATAAGCCCCGCTAAAAATTTGCATCGAATCGATTGCGCAAACGTTTCGATCACCCTAAGCTCCCCTGAAATCCGCCATCAGAGCGGACGGGAAACGCATAAGGGAGGAGCGCTTGCAGGCGCTGATATGTCTTGCCGACAATGGCTGAAGTGGCGCGGCGCGCCGGCGTGTCGGTGTCGACCGTCTCGCATGTCGTCAACAACACGCGCTTCGTTTCGCTGGAAAAGGCGAGGCTGATCAACGACGCCATTGCCGCCATGGGCTACCAGCCCAACGAGCTGGCGCGCTCGCTGAAGGCCTCGACCACCAACAGCGTCGGCCTGGCGATCTCGGCGATCTCCAACCCTTATTTCACCGACATCATCTGCGCGGTCGAGGCCGAATGCGCACGGCTTGGGCTGATGGTATTTCTGTCGGATACCCAGGAGGATCCCGACCGCGAACTGCAGGTGGTGCGCGCTTTTCATCAGCGCCGCGTCGACGGCGTCATCCTGGCCCCGTCGGGCTCGCCGCAGCGCGCCATCGATTACCTCGCCGACAAGAAGATGCCATGCGTTCTGATCGACCGTTTCGCCGACGAGCGCTTCGATCAGATCGGCGTCGAGAACGAAACGTCGATGCGCGCGCTGATCGACCATGTCGCCTCCTTCGGCCACAAGCGCATCGGCTATATCGCCGGACAGCCGGGCCTGACGACGACGCGCGAGCGCATCGAGGCGTTCCAGGCTTCGCTCGCCGCCAATGGACTTGAAAGCGTGCCGCGATATCTCTCGGCCGAGAATGTCGACACGGCGGCGGCGACCGCATCCACCCACGCCATCCTGTCGCTGCCGTCGCCACCAACCGCATTGGTCACCGGCAACAACATGACGACGATCGGAGCCGTCCGCGCCATCCGCGAAAAAGGCCTCACCATTCCGGGCGATCTGTCGCTGGCCGGCTTCGACGATTTCGAATGGGCCGATTGTTTCGAGCCGCGCCTGACGCTGGTCGCGCAGCCCTGCACCGAGATCGGCAGGCAGGCGGCGGCGCTGCTCAGCGCCCGCATCGCGGCGACCGCTTCAGCGCCGCGCTCGGTGCGGCTGCAGGCGACGCTGCGGGCGCGCGCCTCCTGCGGGAGGCCGACCCACACGAGGCTAACATGAGCGCGCCGCTGCTGGTAATGACCGGCGCCGTCAAACGCTTCGGCGGCGTGCAGGCGCTGCGCGGCGTCGACTTCGACCTCAAGGCCGGCGAAATCCATGCGCTGCTCGGCGAAAACGGCGCCGGCAAGTCGACGCTGATGAACCTTCTGTCGGGCGTCTACACGCCGGACGAAGGCACGATCGAGATCGACGGCAGACCCGTGCGCTTCAACAACCCGCGCGAGGCGCAAGCGGCGGGCATCGCCACCATCTTCCAGGAGCTCGACCTGGTGCCGTCGCTGGATGTCGCGGCCAATCTTTTCCTCGGCCGCGAACTGATGCGTCCGGGCGGCTTCCTCGACGTGCCGGCAATGCGCCGTGAGGCGAAGAAGCGCCTGGAGGCGATCGAGATCGCCATCGATCCGGCTGCCATGGTCGCCGACCTGTCGATCGGCCAGCGCCAGGTGGTCGCGATCGTCAAGGCGCTGTCTTACGCCTCGCGCGTGCTGATCATGGACGAGCCGACGGCCGCACTTACCGTGGGCGAAGTCGAGCGGCTGTTCGACATCATGAGAAAACTCGCAGCCACCGGCGTCGGCATCGTCTATATCTCGCATCGGCTGGAGGAAGTGCCAGGGATTGCCGACCGGGTGACGGTGATGCGCGACGGTCGCGTCGCCGGCATCACCGAGCCGCACGCGCCGCAGGCCGAGCTGGTGCGCCTGCTGGTCGGACGTCCGCTGGATGAGCTTTATCCGCAACGCGCCAAAGCGGCGGGCAAGCCGCTGCTCAGCCTGAGGAACGCCAGCTTCAAGCTCGCCCGCGATAGCGCCGGCTGGCAGGCGCCGCAAGGCGTTTCGCTCGATGTCCATGAAGGCGAGATCGTCGGCCTGGCCGGCATTATGGGGGCAGGGCGCACCGAACTGTTGTCCGCGCTCTACGGCACCGGCCTGTCCGGCCGCTGGGAGGGCGAGGTTGCCATTTCGGGCAAGCCGGTGAAACTGGATTCGATCAGCGCTGCCCGCCAGGCCGGCATCGCCTTCGTGACCGACGACCGCCGGGGCTCGGGCCTGATGCTGCGCATGGCCGTCGGCCTCAACCTGGTGATGTCGGTCATCTCCAGGATCTCGCCGAACTGGCTCGTCTCGCCGCGCCGCCAGGCCGAGGCGGTGAAAGAGTCCTTCGGCCAGTTCGACATCCGGCCGAAGAACCCCGATATCGTCGTCGGTGCGCTGTCGGGCGGCAACCAGCAGAAGGTGGTGCTGGCCAAGGAGATCCTCGGCAATCCGCGCCTGTTGCTGCTCGACGAGCCGACACGCGGCGTCGATGTCGGTGCCAAGGGCGAGATCTACCAGCGGCTCAGGGCACTCGCGGCGCAAGGGCTCGGCATTCTGGTGGCGTCCAGCGAGATGCCGGAGCTGATCGGTCTGTGCGACCGCATCGTGGTGCTGCGCCAGGGGCGCAATGTGGCGGAATTCATGGGCGGCGTCGACGAGCACACGGTGCTGGCCGCGGCTAACGGCAGGGAGGCCTGATGTCTCAGGACAACAACCCAGTGGCAGCGAGCCCGGTGATGGCGGCGCCTCAAAAGCATCGCGACCCGCTGGCGCTCATCGTGCGCTTCCAGAGCCTGATCGGCCTGGTGCTGGTGGCGATCGGCGGCATCATCTTCTCGCCGCGCCGCCACGGCGAGATCCTGTTCCTCAACCCCGACAACATCGCCAACATCGTGCGCGCCGTGTCGGAGACCGGCATCATCGCCATCGGCATGACCTTCGTCATCATCACCGCCGGCATCGACCTGTCGGTCGGCGCGGTGCTTGGCCTGTCCAGCGTCGTCACCGCCTCGATGATGATCTCCGGCGGCTTCGGTCTGATCCCCACCATCCTCGCCGTGCTCGCTTTGGGCATCGTCTTCGGCGCCATCCAGGGCACTATCTCGACGCGTTTCAGGCTGGAGCCGTTCATCGTCACGCTGGCCGGCCTGCAGGCCGCGCGCGGGCTGGCGCTGGTCGTCTCCGGCAACCAGTACATCAACATTTCCTACGGCGAAGGGCCGGGCCTGGCGCCGCCGGTGTTCGCCGTGCTGGGCGAGCGGCTGTTCAACAACA
Source organism: Mesorhizobium sp. C395A (assembly GCF_030323205.1). Taxonomy (NCBI): domain Bacteria; kingdom Pseudomonadati; phylum Pseudomonadota; class Alphaproteobacteria; order Hyphomicrobiales; family Phyllobacteriaceae; genus Mesorhizobium; species Mesorhizobium sp. C395A. Next base: position 891,443 of record NZ_CP100473.1, read on the forward strand.
CCGTGCCGGTGGCGACGCTTGTGTTCGTCGTCTTTGCCGCGATCGCCACCATCGTCCTCAACACCACGCGCTTCGGCCGCTATGTCTTTGCCGTCGGCGGCAATGAGCGCGCCGCGCGCATATCCGGCGTGCCGGTGTCGATGGTGAAGATCTCGGTCTACGCCATCACCGGCTTTGCCGCCGCCCTTGCCGGCATCGTCCATGCCGGCCAGTTCAATTTCGGCAGCGCCAATGACGGCATGGGCTATGAGCTGACGGCCATCGCCGCCGTGGTCATCGGCGGCACCAGCCTGTTCGGCGGCGCCGGCTCGATGGTCGGCACCGTTGCCGGCACCATCATGCTGGGCGCGCTCGCCAACATCCTGCAGCTCAACAACATTACGCCCGCCATGCAGCTGCTCGCGACCGCCGCGATCATCGTTTTGGCGGCAGTGCTTCAATCCCTCGTTCGCCGCCGCGAGGGGTTGGGTCGTTAGTGCATGTCGCGCAAAAGGTTTTGCGATGACGACATGCACAAACAAACAAGGAGGAGACGGCAACACGTGAACGTTAAACCAAGGTCTGGCCCCCCGGCCGGACGAGGAGGAGAGTGAGTTATGAAAACGACACTAAGAGGATCGACCCTCAAGGCCGTGCTGCTGGCAGGCGCCGGCCTGTGCATTGCAGGCACCGCTTACGCCGCCGAGCCGCTGGTGAAAGCCTGCGCCAAGGACGGCCAGTTCGTCATCGGTTTTTCGCAGGCCAACAATGCCGAGCCCTACCGCCAGCACGTCAATGACGAGCTGGAGGCGGCGGCCAAGGAAGTGCCCGGCTTCACGCTGCAGATCGCCGACGGCGCCGGCAACGTCAACACGCAGACCTCGCAGGTCGACAATTTCATCACCCAGAAGGTCGACATCCTCCTGATCTCGCCCTTCGAGGCCGCACCGCTGACGCCGGCGGTGAAGCGCGCCATGGATGCCGGCATCCCGGTCATCGAGCTCGACCGCAAGACGGTCGGCGACCCCGGCAAGGACTACACCGCCTTCATCGGCGGCGACAATTTCAAGATCGCCGAGGAAGCCGGCAAATACACCGCCAAGACGCTGCTGCCCGATGGCGGCGAGGCGGCGGTGCTGCAAGGCCTGCCGAGCTCGACGCCGGCCGTCGAGCGCCTCAACGGCTTCAAGGAAGGCGTGAAGGGCAACCCGAAGGTCCAGATCGTCGCCGAGCAGGCCGCCGACTGGGTGCCGGACAAAGCGCAGGTCGCCTTCGCCGCCATGCTGCAGGCGCACCCCGACATCAGGGTGCTCTACGCCTCCAACGACATGATGGCCGCCGGCGCGCTGCTCGCCGCCAAGGGTGCGGGCAAGGACGTCAAGATCATCGGCACCGACGGCCTGCCGGGCCCGGCCGGCGGCATCGAGGCCGTCGCCAAGGGCGACTGGGTCGCAACCTTCACCTACCCGACGGGCGCCAAGGAAGCGATCGAGATGTCGAAAAAGATCCTGCTCGACTGCGCGACCGAGGTGGACAAGACGGTGACGGTGGAGACCACCGCGATCACGGCCGAGAATGCCAAGCAGCTGATGGGGAAGTGAGGGGCGACGCTCAGCACTGAGGTTGAAAGCAAGGCCCCGGGAGGGGCCTTGTTGCGTTGCGGCGAGCTACGGGTGAATGGCCGCTGCCGGCCTTCAGATAATGCCATCGCTACCCGTAAGCGGACGTTGGTCTGCTTTAGACCGTAAGTTGCGGCTGCGCGGGGATCGTGATGTTGCCGAATCCGCGCTCGTCGAGATTGCCGGCAGAACGTGATGCGTCGTTAATCACTCAATGTCTGCTGCGATGAACCAATCGTTGATCTTCCGCAATTCCGCACGCGCCTCTTCGAATCTACCCTGTGACCGCAATAGCTTTGCCAGACTATTGGTCGCCTGCAACTCCCAACTCCTAGCGCGCTGCTGCCGCGCAAAGGCAATAGCCTCGCGGAAAGAAGCCTCTGCCGCTCTGTCTCCGACTCCATTTGCAAGTTCGATCTCGCCGCGAATGCGAAGCAAGGCAGCTGTAAAGTAATGCTCGCCAATCTTTTCGGCCTCGCGCAGACCTTTCTCGACGGTCTCTGCCGCTATATCGAATTGTCCAGAGTTAATGAAAGCTTTGGCCAGTAAGCCTAAATAACACGATTTGTCGACTTCCTGATCTTCAAGGTCACTCTCGGTCAATGCCATCATATGGCTTCCCACCAGACTGTCATCGAGGCTTGATGCAGCCAAGCCACCAAAAAAGCGCGCCACCCGTGTCCAGAGATTGAAACCGTTTTCCTGCGCTAATGGCAGAAGTTCATCCGCCAGCCGAGCGATATCCCTGCTCTCTTCGCGGAAGGCGAACAACACACACCCGTTTCCCAAGCAGGCGGCCAAGCGATAGGCGGATTGCTGCCGAACGGTCGCCTCCGCCTCGAGGTAGAGTTTCAGCGCTTGACGGCGATACCCCAGAATATGCAAGGTCCACGAAAGGTAGATCATGGCCATACTCGGAAAGTCGCTGCCGACCTCGTCTGCACTGCCCTTGTGGCTGAGAGCGCGCTCAAGATATTGCCGAGCCTCCGCCAACTCACCCTGACAGAACAGACTCATGCCCTTAAACTGCAGACCTATAACGAGCGCGTTTAGGTAGCCGCCCTCCTCGCCGACTCGAATTAATTCATCACTGGCCGCGAGGGCCTTACCAAACTGGCCCGAGTTGAAATGGGTACCGAAAAGCCCGTCGAGTGCCCTAATCGTCGCCTCCAGTTCGCCAAGCTTCCCGCTCAGCGCTATGGCCCGCTGATACGCGGCACTGCCTTCGCCCGTCACGTAGCCGAGCGCAGCGTACAGAACGTCGCCCAGTTCCAGTTCGAAGCGAAGCAACCTGCGGCTACGATCGTCGGAGTCAGGCAAGAGTTTCGCGGCTTCAAGCCCTTTCCTGAAGATACGCACTGCGTCAACTTTCGCCCAAGTCTTGGCGGCCTTCAGCCCTGCCTGCAGCCAGTAGTCAGCGGCGCGATCGAACAGACCGGCGTCGGCGAAATGCTCAGCGAGCACTTCGGGATAGGCAAAGCCCGCGTTGGGGTCGCGCAGCTCGATGCATTCGGCAATCGATTTGTGAATCTGTTGCGCACGTTCGTGCAGCATCGTGCCTCTAGCGGCCTGCTGGAGCAGCACGTGGGTGAACGAAAAGCCTGCTCCGGCCGTCCCTCGCTCGGCTACGATCAGCCCTGTGCGCATCAGCTCACCAACCGCAGCGCGCAACTCCGCTTCAGGCCAATCACAAATTTCGCGCAGCATGTCGAAATCGAATTCGCGGCCGATCGCCGCCGCGACCTGCGCGACTTCCTTGGCGGTCCCCAGCCTGTCGAGACGGGCAAGCAACGAGAACTGCAGAGAGTTTGGAATGTTGTTCGTGAGTGACAGACGCTTGGGCTGCGATACGTCTAGGCGCAACCCTGTTTCGACCACGCTTCGAGTAAGCTCTTCGATATAGAGCGGGACGCCTTCACCGCGATCGAGCACCGCTGCTACGTCAGCAGCGAGCGCATTCGGACTAATGTCATGGACAATCGCTTCAGCGTCCGCTCGGCTGAGCGCTTCAAGCCTGATATGGTGCCCGTCAGGGCCGTCGACCCATGGAACGCTTGCGTTGTTCCTGCTCGACACAAGCAAGAGGGCGGGTGTCGAAGCCAGGCTGGCGACGATTTTTTCGAGAAGGTCGCGCGAGGTCGCATCGGCCCATTGCTCATCCTCGAACAAGATCAGGATCGGGGTAGTTCGCGCCAAATAACTGACCAGATCGATGAATGCTTGCTCGGCAATGTTGCGCTGTCGTTCGGCACTTGTCCCTTCAAGCCTGTCCGGCATTGTCGTCGGCATCCCGAGCAGGCCTGAGAAGATCGCCAGCGCGATGTCGCTGGACACCGAGCCTATCGACAATCCGTTGCGGAGCTTTCGAAGCTTTTCTTCCGTTGAGTCACCGTCCTCGATCGTTGCAATCCTCTGCAACTCTGCGAGGAATGGATAAAGGGTGCTGTTCTCAAAGGTCGGAGAACATTGCATGGTCAGTTGCGGAAAGCTGCGCAGACGCTGCTGGATTTCGTTGAGCAACCGGGACTTGCCGATTCCCGACTCCCCCGAGACCAACACGGCATTGCCACGCCTGTCGCGCACGACAGTCTCCCAGTGCTCCATCAGCAGTCGCAATTCGGCGTTGCGGCCGCACAGCTTGGTCATACGCGCCCGCTTTGCAAAGCGGGTCGGCACCATGCGCGCCCTTTGCACCTGCCAAACCTGGACTGGCGCGGCGAATCCCTTCAGCTCATGTTTGCCGAACCCGGTGAAATCAACCGCGCCGCTTGCGGCCTCGAAGGTCGCCGCGTCGACAAGGATCGTATTCGGCTTGGCCAGTACCTGCAGCCGTGCCGCTAGATGCGCGACGTGACCGAAGGCGACGGTGGATACACCGCTCGGTGCGCCGACGAACTCACCCACCACGACTTGGCCGCTCGCGATACCCATCCTCACTTGCAACGGATATCCCAGATTTGCGGAGATGGTGGCCACCGCATCAACGATCTCGAGCGCGGCCAGCACCGCGAACTCGCTGTCGTCCTCACCAGCTGTTGGATAGCCGAAATAGGCCTGAATAGCATCGCCGATGTAACTAGCCGTCACGCCCTTGCGGCGCCGGACGACGCTGCTGCAGGTCTGTAGAAAGCTCTCAATCAGGTGTTGGAAATCCTCGGGATCCAGGCGGTCGGCATATTCGGTTGACCCCACCATGTCGCAGAACAGGATGGTGAGATAACGCCGTTCCGCAACAGGTTTCGCCGGATTGCCGGGCAAAATGGGGCTAGCCAATGGAACCGGCGTGGTCACGCTCCGGGACCCTCCTTAGTGCGGCGACCATGTAGCACCCAGTCATGTTATCGCAAATCCCGGTGCTCACCAGTCGCTTTCGATCGCGTCAGGTGGTTCATTGAGGCTCGCCACACTGAACATCGGCGTAGATCAAATGGTCTGCCTCGCTAAATGCCGCTTGGCTCTGGTCGAAGCAGAACCGTTTGGGCACCAAACGAACTAAGGTGCGTCGGTTGCATTCACCGGGCAGATCGATCTGGAAGGTGCGCGGCGACATCGACGGCGCTGGATCGCTCCATTTCTTGTGACCAGCAAACGAAACGTTCTCGATCCACAAGCTGGAGCCGGCTGAACCGACTGGACCGGAGATAGCCTCGACGCTGATGCCCTTTGCCTGCTCGATGCTTGGATATTCGCCACTTTGCGGCGGATCCCCGTTTGCCGGAATCGTGCCCGCGCTGACTGCCACATTGATCCTGATATCGTCGCGCTCGGGAACACCACCGTAGCTGTTGCGAAAGGTCCAGCTTAAGCGAAGGACACGCGTCCTGACGTCCTCTCCGGGCGGTGGAGGCAAAACCCGAATCTCGGCATCGGCAAGCGAAGAGCCTTCATCCTGCGCTTCTGGCGCCGGGCAGCGCGTGTAGAGTGGGCGGTAGCCACACTCAGGACCGCCGGCTCCCCACAGACAGTCGCTCAGCTTGCGCCAGTCTTCCAAGCTCAATCGAGGCGTTCCTGAGGACAGGTCATTGCCGGACCCCGGCACCATCCAGGGATGGATGCCGCTGCTGCCGATCGCCCAGTCCGTGCGATGTGCTTCTATGCCGGCGTAGACGGTCTGTTCCTCGTGCAGCTCGAGCAATTGGACCCAGGTTGGCGATGTGACCGCCGGTTCGTACCCGACTGCGTCCGCGGCAAAACGGCGGCCGGTGATTTGTGTGGTAAGCGTGTGGCAGCTTGTGCAGTTTCCGGTCGGATCTTCGACCGTCCTGGCTTGGCTAAGTTCATTGGGATAGGTGCCGGTGTAACCGGAGCCGACCACGCGGAACGGCGCGCCCGGCAACCGCGGTCGGCGCGGTAGAAAATCTCCCAGGCTGAAGGCGGTCGATTTGGAATCGCGGGCTGAACGGAAACCGACCCTGCTCTGTTCAATGTGCGGATCTATCACATAGGGGCTTTTGTTGTCATGGCATGCATGGCACGAGATCTGGAACGTCGGGTCATAGATTTTCTCCGCCGCAACCCTTCCGATGTCATCGGAATAGTTGCGCCCGCCTGGCGGAACGAAGGGCTTTGACCAATCGAACTCGCTCCGGTCCTTGCGGCCGTCGAAGAAGATGATTTCTCCGGATTTCCGATTGAACCCGATGGTGCCGAAGACGGAAAATCTCGGATCCGACCGTGTCCAGTAGGGATCGGTGCTGACCTCGTGGCTGATATTGGACTTTCTGCAGAGGAACAGCCATTCCACGTTGCCGCGCACGACCCTTACTGCACGTGAGTTCAGCCCACAGTAGGTTGAGCTGCCAGTTAGCGAAGGCTTGTCGCATCTGGGCAATGTCGCCGTCCATTTCACCACCTCTCCGTTCTCATTGCTGTGCTGGAACTCCAGCGGAGAGCCCGGTTTTGTCGGATTGGGCTTGAGGTCGACGACATTGCCATCAACTTCCAGTGGGATGACCTTCATCTGTGGGCTGCCGCAATCGCCCTCTGGAATAGGACCGAACACCGCCCGCGCTTCATCGCCAGACCTCGTTATGACGTCGGTGCTCTTTGAGGCTGGCGCCCAAAAGATGTCAGGGTTCCATCGCGTAACGGCTTCGGCGAACGCCTTCCCATCGAGTTCAGCGGGAGCGAAAGCGACGCTGCGAGGGCGCAGCGGCTCGAAAGCGGAACTGCGTGGCAATGGTGACGCCGCGCAGTTGCCCGCCTTGCTGCAAATCATGTCGGCCTGATTGGAGCCTTGCCTCTCGCCGGCTCGCGGCGTCGACACGAAAGCTTCATGTCCGATCGTCCCGGACAACAGGAGAAACGCAACGCCGAGGACAGCAGCGATCAGCGCAACAGCACGCATCTCAGCCCACTGGAGCGTGCCAGTGAACCCATGGCCGATCTCTGGGCGTCATCGCTTCTTCGCTGCGACAGAGCCAGCGTCATAGTCAGCGTGGACAGTAAGCGATTGAAATCGCCACATGCCGTCATCGCCCTTTACAACAGACGCGCGGGCATCCGCCGAATAGTCAAGACTCGGTGCCGAAGAATGGGAGTCCTGCATTGTCACAAGGACTATCGATTTGGTGTTCACCGTCTTGTCGTCAACCACGTCGAACAAGGTGTTGGTCACGAGATGCCGGGTCTGGAGTTTATCGGTTTCCAGTTTCTTAACTATTATTTTCATTTGCACGAGAAGATCATGTGCCGACTCTGGGCCAAGGTCGAGTGTCAGCTCGAGGACACTGCTGCCTGCATCGCAAATCTCATAGTAAGACGATTTAGGTTCCGCAAAGAGGGTGGCGAACGCGGCTGCATTTTTTTCGTCGATCGTCCAGGCGTAGCGGGACAAAAGATCTTGGATTGCCTGACGGTCTTCGGCCGGAGGATTATTATTGACGTTCCAGCCATGAGTAGCCTCTGTTCCACATGAATCAGCCAAAGCAGTGCCGCTGAAAGCAAAACAGAACCCATACGCCAGGGCAAAATACCTCAAAATCGCGCAGACTGTTATTAAGCCTTTCCAACGCTCGCTCATAATGGCCCCCTCGGATGGAGCTTGATGGGAAAGTAGCGGTTCATCTTATACCACGCCAAAAAAGGCGCCAGTGAAAATCGATGTCATTGGAGGCCGGGGATGTCGTATTCCTGAATTTGTGAATTTGTGGTAAGTTGTACTCCCCTGTCTGCAGCAATTTTATTCCTGATTGCCGGATCATCTGTGGGTGATCTGGCATGTGTTAGCAAAATAAAAGCTCACGTAGTCGAAACAATAGATTCTAATCGTGGTTACACAGGAGCAAAAAATGCCGAACATTGTTCGAAATATGGTGTTTCTAATTTCATCCTTTTTTAGTATAGTTCCTTTGGCGTTTGCGCAGCAGAATCAGGAAATTGAGATAGTTCTGCAATCGCGCCTGACTTCTTTTGGAAACGATACCCCACTAATTATTGACTTTACTCTCACGAACCGGTCACGCAGCCCGATCAGACTGCTCAGGTGGACCACGCCGATCGACGGCGTCTCGGGCGAAATTTTTTCAGTAGCGAGAGGGTCGCAGCCAATTCAGTATATTGGCCCTTTGGTGAAGCGAGCAGAACCGACCGAGGCTGACTTTATCAATATCGAACCCGGACAATCGATTTCGGTGCCCGTCGATCTGTCATTGTACTACGCCATCTATGAAGCAGGGATCTATGCGGTTACCTATGATACAGAGAGAGTGGGTCTGCTGGTTGGCCCTCAAGGTGCCCTGAGACGCGCCCAGGTTCTGAGCAACGCCGTCACGTTCAGGCTTCTATCCGGTCGAATTCCTCCGGAACGGATACCGCTCTCGGCACCCAAATTCGACCAGTGTGACAGCTCTCAACAGGACGATATTGGCGCTGCGCTGGAGGAAGCAAACAACATAGCCTCGGCTGCCCTGCAGGTTTTGCAGGGCACGCCTTCTGCCCAGCAACCGAATTCCCAACGATATCTGACATGGTTTGGGGCGCATACCGTAGGACTGTACGCGAAGGCCACTGGAAATTTCTCGAAGATTGCGGATGCTCTTGCAAACAAAGCAATATCGTTTGGATGTCACGGCAGCGTCTGCGGACCGGGAGTTTATGCGTATGTGTTCCGTGGTCAACCTTATAATATCTTTGTTTGTCAAAAGTTCTGGTCAGCCGCTCTGAAAGGAACGGATTCAAGATCTGGAACGATTGTACACGAAATTAGTCACTTTGAGGTCGTCGTCTTCACAGGCGACTATTCCTCTGGTGGTCAAAATACCGCCAAGCTACTCGCGGTTGAAAACCCCCCGCAAGCCACAGAAAATGCCGATAGTCATGAATACTTTGCGGAGAACAACCCGGATCTTCCGATGTGAGGGACACCCAGGCAACTGATCCAGCGTGGATACGGGTGCCGTATTGCCATCAGAAACGAGAAAAGATCACCGAGGGCCGGACACATTGCGATCGCATGGTGAATGTCCGCTATCGCTCCCGCACACCGAAAGCGGTCCGGTCGCTCTCGGCCAAAATGCGACTTTCAACTTTCGTCTCGTCCTGTCAGGATTTGGCAAGCCGCCCGCCGGCTGGCTCCGAAATGTAGGATCGAAGTCCTGGCGCGCATGCTAATGCGGACAACACGAACTGGACCGGTTTGGCAGTGATCCACTGCGCGCGCCAAACCCTGGCCGATTCACGGCGCAGCCGTAAACCCGCACTGCTTCTGTTCCATCTCGATCTGCTTCGTGATGCGGATGGCGTTCTGGGCGTAGGCTTCCGTTACCGAGCCGCTGTTGACGGTCTTGTCCTTCAGCGGGCTGACCGCTGCGCAGAGGTGGAAGACATGCTCGGTGTCGGACTTGGCGGCGCCGTTTTCCGGCGCGATCCAGTAGACGACATCCTGGCCATTGGGGTGCGCCGCGTCCTTCGTCGCCGCGGCCACCGTGGTGGAGTCGGTGGCGATCGCCTGCGCCTGGGCGGCGACTTCGGGCGAACAGGCCGTGGTCGGCTGCCCCGCCTTGATCTGTTCCGCGCAGGTGTTCATGTCCTGCGTGTACTGCTCGACCGATGGCGGCTGGTAGCTGACCCCGATCAGCGTCGCCAGCACGGCCAGCACGGCGCCGATACCGCCGGCCACCTTCTTGCTCTTCGGGTCCATGTTCTTGTCGTTGAGGATCAAGAGAACCAGCGGCAGGAAGGCAATCAGGGTGATGATCGCGCCGAGCTGGTTCTGGACGAAGAACCGGAACGTGTCGGATTCGCGGGCCGGGTCCTTCCGGTTGGCCGCCTTCCAGAGCAGGCTGCCGGCGATGGCGAATATCGCGATCCCGACCAGGATGCCGATCAGCAGCGGCAGGTTGCCCTGGTCGAACTTGTGCTTGTAGAGCAGTACGATCCCGGCGATCTCGCCGCCAATGGCGATGACCCACGACAGCACGGCGAACAGGCGCAGCCGCGTGGCCCCGGACTTCTGGCCCTGCGTTGCCTGCCAGTCCTTGGTAACGTCTACGGTCGGCTTGTTGTCGGTCATGACCAGATCCCCCGGTATCGACACTTTTGCTGGGCGGCGTCAAAGGCGCCCGGCGCAGCGTCATTGATCGAACGTCGCCTGCCTCGGCGCGAAAGCGCCACGGCAGACCCCATCCTTATTGCGCATGATGGGATTCGTCCATAGCCGAGGGGGCGGACGACGATGCCGGCGATGGCGCGGAGGAGGGCAGGGCAATCGCATAAGGCGGTAGGCGCCGATCGCCGCAAATCGCCTGGGTTCCACGCCAGAAAGGGTGGCTTGCGGCAGCGTTCCCTCCCCCTTGTGGGGAGGGTTAGGGTGGGGGTCCTCTTCGTAAGAACTCATATGTGATCGCCTTGCGCCGACGAAGGGAAGGTGGGTCGCCGAACCCGAGGGAGCGCCATATGCGATCGCCCTGCCATAGGTCGGATCACGCCACCGCGGGAACGCAACTAATTTGTATACAAATGTTTCTGGGCGGCATCGGTTTGTGAAGCGCTTCACCGTTGCCGCGCAATCGATCGGTTACAGAGGCGGCGCAAGAGCGGGCCTGAGGCAGCGCTCTGCTGCTGCATGGAGGTAACCGATGTTTGAAAGTCTCAGCAGAATTCGTGCTGCCCTGGCGCGCGCCAGCAAGCACAGGAAGACCGTGCGCGCACTGAACGCGCTGCCGACGGAGATCCAGAAGGACATTGGCTGGACGGAGTCGAGGTCGATCGATGAGATAAGGCTGCCGTTCTAGCGCCGCATCCAGCGTCGCTAATATATCGCTCGCCATCGATTGTTCGGAAGCGTACAGTATAGCATCGTCGGCCACATCAATGGGCGCTGACGCTTGGGAGCGACCATCGCACTCCTGCCCCGACAGGAGGCATTGGAGCCATGGCGGAGCAACCGAGACAGTCCGGTCTGAGCGCCGAGGCGCTCGCGGCCTTGGCGCGGGAAACCGGGGCCTCCGAGCAGCAGATACAAGAGATCGCATCGCTGATCGGCAACGATCGCTCGTCCATCGTGCGCGAAGCGCGCATGGTTGCGGCTGACCGCCCGAAGCGCTGATCCAGGAAAAGCTGCTGGATTGATCCATGGGGCGTCGCCCCTGATTTGTCGGTTTTGTACGAAGTACAATGGCTGAATCCGAGTCAGCTATCGTCCAATGACCGTTTGCATTTGGGCAGGGCGCCGACGGCTGGGAGATGACATGTGCTCTTGCCCTTGACGGGAGAGAGCGATGGACCAGTCGGTCAGCAAGGAGAAAAGCGGCCTCTTGCGCCGCATGAACCCGGCCGACTTCGCACTGCTTGCGCCGCATTTGCACCATCGTGTGCTCGATCTCAAAGCCCCGCTCGAAATGGCGGGCGAGCCGGTCGCCTCGGTCTGCTTCCTGGAAAGCGGCCTGGCCTCGGTGGTGGCGAGGAACCGGCCGGGGCTCGACACCGAGGTCGGCATCATCGGCCACGAAGGCATGTCGGGCTCCGCTTTGGTGATGGGCGCCGACTGGGCGCCCCATGATTGCTACATGCAGATGCCGGGCGAGGCGGTGTGCATCGATTCCGAGCCGTTCAAGGCAGCGTTGCAGAAAAGCCCGACGCTTCGCGCCTTCCTGCTGCGCTATGCCCACTACCTGCACGGCCAGACCAAATCCACGGCGCTGAGCAATGCCCGCGCCAAGCTCGAGGATCGGCTGGCCCGATGGCTCCTGATGTGTGACGACAGGGTGGTCGGCCACCAGATCCAGATCACGCATGAGTTCCTGTCCGTCATGCTCGGCGTCAGGCGTCCCGGCGTCACCATCGGCCTGCAGATCCTGGAAGGGCGCGGCCTGATCCGGTCGAGGCGCGGCGAGATCGTCATTCGCGACCGGGATGGCCTGATCGCCGTCGCCGACGGTTTCTACGGCCAGGCCGAGACCGAATACGAACGCCTGCTGGGCTGAGCCTGGCACGGGCTGGAAATGGCCGACGCGAATGCCGGTGAAAGCATGTTGCCAGAGCCGCGCCGGCCATTTGCGGCCATCTGGGGAGAGGCCGCCCGGCAAATCTAGCATCGGCGCAAAAGCGGGCAACGAACCGCAATCGCTTGGTAAAAACCGTACAATCGAATTGTGTTGAACCTTGGTTCGGCAAGAGTATGAATCTGCTGTCGTCGACCATGTATAGGGGGCGCTGGCGCCTGAGGCTTCGACAGGCTCGCGCGCCCGATGTGAACGGGGAAAACCGAAATGGCAGAACTGCTTTTCGATGTATCCGCCTTCGATTGCGCCATCCTGCGCGCCGCCTTCATCAAATCGGTGATGGAAGACAATGTCCCGGAAAAGCGCTGGCGCGCGCTCGCCGCTTCCCTGGTTCGCGACCTGACCGACCACGAAGACGTCGAGCCGGATCTGCTCGGCTGGATCACGCGCAAGTAGCAATATTCTGACGGTCCGGCGGCTACCCCAGCCACCACCACAGCGCCGCGATCGCCGCAAGCACCGCCGCCACCGACAGCCCCAGCATGATGTAGCTGCCCTTGATGATGTCGCGGATAATCTTCTTCACGCTTTCGCGGTCGTTGAGGTTGGGGAAGGGCTCGTTGGGCAGCGCCACGCCGAGGAAGCCGCAGAGCGGCGCCCAGCCATCGCTGACCTTGAACACCAGAAGCTTCTCCGGCGGCACGGCCGCTATCACCTCCTCGGTATAGGCGTTGTAGCGCGCCACCGCCTTGGCGCGGTCGTCCATCACGCCGGCAAGCGTGCGGCCCCAGATCAGTCTGTGCGACATGTCGCCGAATTTGCGGCCGAACGGCGTCAGCCGTTCCAGCACCTTGAACTGCCACAATGTCTCGGTGAAGTGGATGGTGTCGATGGTGCTGTCGTACCAGGCCTCGGCGCCGCGCGGATGCAGGGTGAGCAGCACCTTGGCGTCGGGATAGGCGGCCATCAATTCGCGCCACACGCAGCATCCCGGATTGTCGACCGTCGCCTTGTAATTGGCGAAGACTCTGGTCCAGTCGTGCTGGCTGCCGGGCGGGCTGTTGGCCACCTTGCGCCAGAAGTCGAGATGGCCTTTGTTGGCCTTGTTGAGGATGACTTCCTGCATGTGATAGCTGGGAAGGCCCAGCCTGTTCAGCGCGGCAAAGGTCGACCATGTGCCGGTGCGGCCGAATCCGGCCCCGATGAGCTCAAGCGTCATTTTAACCCCCCCTTGTTGAGACCGCTTTTCTTTTTATGCCGGTCCGCTCGGAATGAGGTTGCATCCGCGCCCCTCGGCGCGCAACAATTTTCCCTGTCCAGGGCAGAAATGTGTTTGCTTTTCGTCTGGGCCACGCGGAATGACGGTCTGGCTATTCCCGCGGGTGGGGGAGCCTGATAATAGGTCAGCCAGATTGACCTAAATTCGCATGGCCGGGACGGTCATGCTGGACCAGATGCCGTATCCCGGGAGGTGGGCTCGTGAGTTTGATGGACCTGTTGGCGTCGCGCGCCTCGCGCATGAAGGCGTCGGAAATCCGCGAGCTGCTCAAACTGCTCGACCAGCCCGATATCATCTCCTTTGCCGGCGGCATCCCCGATCCGGCCTTGTTTCCGGCGCAAGCCATCGCCGATGCCTATGCCTCGGTGCTGGGCGGCGCGGAGGCGAGCGCAGCACTTCAGTATCAGGTCTCCGAAGGCTATCTGCCGCTCAGAAAATGGCTGGCCGGCCAGATGGGCAAGCTTGGCATCGCCTGCGACGAGCACAACATCTTCATCACCTCCGGCTCGCAGCAGGCGCTGGATTATCTGGGCAAGCTGTTCCTGTCGCCCGGCGACACAGCGCTCGTGACATGGCCGACCTATCTCGGCGCGCTCCAGGCCTTCAACGCCTATGAGCCGCGCTACGACCGGCTGACGCCGGATGGCGGCAACATGACGCCCGCCGCCTACCAGGCGGCGGCTGCCGCTGCAGGCGGCAAGGTGAAATTCGCCTATCTGGTGCCCGATTTCGCCAACCCGACCGGCGAGACGCTGAACCGCCAGCAACGCGAGGCGGTGCTTGACCTCGCCGGCGAGCTCGACATTGCCGTCATCGAGGACGCCGCGTATCGCGCGCTGCGCTATGACGGCGAGGGCCAGCCGCCGATGCTGGCGCTCGACTGCGAACGCTCAGGCGGCATCGACAATGCCCGCACGCTCTATTGCGGCTCGTTCTCAAAGATTCTGTCGCCGGGCATGCGCGTCGGCTGGGTCTGCGCGCCGCGCCGCGTCGTCGAGCGGCTGGTGCTGATGAAGCAGGCGTCGGACCTGCACAGCCCGTCGATCAACCAGCTGGTTATGCACCGCGTCTCCGAGTCCGTGTACGACAGCCAGGTGGAAAAGCTGATCGGCGCCTATCGCCAGCGCCGCGACGGCTTGCTTGCAGCACTCGAAGCGGAAATGCCGGATGGCGTCAGCTGGAGCCGACCGGAAGGCGGCATGTTCGTCTGGCTGACGCTGCCTGAAGGTGCGGACGCCACGGCACTGCTCGCCCGCTCTGTCAAGGAAGCCCGCGTTGCCTTCGTGCCGGGCAATGCATTTTATGCCGACGGTTCGGGACGTAACACGATGCGGATGAGCTTTACGCTGGCCGATGAACGCGCCGTGGGTGAGGGCGTGCCGAGGCTGGCGAAATTGATGAGCTAGTCTCCCCCCTCGAGGGGAGATGTCGCCAAAGGCGACAGAGGGGGTCGCCGCGCGTGGAGCGCTAACCTTCATCAGTCGCAGGAGGTCGCGCCCAGTCGAGCCGACCCCCTCTGGCCTGCCGGCCATCTCCCCCTCAAGGGGGGAGATTAGCTCACTCCGCCACCACCAATTTATCCTGCGTCTTCGTCTCGAAATCGCTGGCGTCGTGGCGCTCGTGCAGTTGCATGGCCGGGTCGCCGAAGGCGCGGTTGACCATGCGGCCGCGTTGCACGGTCGGGCGGGCGTCGATCGCCTTGGCCCAGCGTTGTACGTGCTCGTAGTCCTGCACCGACAGGAACTCGGCGGAATCATTGTACATGCGGCCGAGCGCCAGGCCGCCATACCAGGGCCATACCGCCATGTCGGCGATCGAATAGAAGGCGCCGCCGAGATATTCGGTCTCCGCCAGCCGCCGGTCGAGCACGTCGAGCTGGCGCTTGGTCTCCATGGCGAAGCGGTCGATGGCGTATTCGATTTTTTCGGGCGCATAGGCGTAGAAATGGCCGAAGCCGCCGCCGAGATAGGGCGCCGAACCCATCTGCCAGAACAGCCAGGACAAGGTTTCCGCGCGCGCCGGCTGTTCGGTCGGCAGGAACTCGCCGAACTTTTCCGCGAGATAAAGCAGGATCGAGCCGGACTCGAAGACGCGGACAGGCGTCTTGCCGCTGCGGTCGAGCAGCGCCGGGATCTTGGAGTTGGGATTGACCTCGACAAAGCCCGAGCCGAACTGGTCGCCATCGTTGATGCGGATCAGCCAGGCGTCGTATTCGGCGCCCTTGTGGCCGAGCGCCAGAAGCTCCTCCAGCATGACAGTCACTTTGACCCCATTCGGCGTCGCCAGCGAATAGAGCTGCAGCGGATGCTTGCCGACCGGCAGCACCTTGTCATGCGTCGGACCGGCAATAGGCCGGTTGATGCTGGCGAACGTGCCGCCATTGGCTTTCTTCCAGCTCCAGACTTTCGGCGGGGTGTATTCGGTCATGCGGGAAATTCCTTGGGCTTGGCGGACCTTGCGCTGTTGGCGCGAGACTGATGCGGAAAGTCGACTCGAAGCTAGATACTGATAGAGATAGGTGCAATTCAGAAAGGTTCAACTTGTGTTGAACTATTATCAATGTCGGCGCCGCCCCTCATCGCCGTGCCGGGCACTTCTCCCCGTATAGTGACGGGGAGAAGGACGCTGTCGCCTACTGATTTCGCCAATTGCCAGCGTTGCCAAGAGCGCCGATGTTGCGGCCATCTCCCTTCTCCCCGTCGCTATACGGGGAGAAGGTGCCGGCAGGCGGATGAGGGGCAGCGCCAGCCTCTGAAATGATTGCCTTGTTGCCTAAGCCCTTGCGCCCTGTGCAGCGCGGCATACCTATAGAGGATACTGCCCACGCATATCTGCCAGGATGAAAGCATGCCGATCGATCCCGTTTCCCCGCTCTTGCGCTCCGTCGTTGGCGTGCGCGCCATGGTTCCTGACGATGCCTTCACGGCCAATGCCTTGGGCACGCGCCGCGAAGGCAGCGGCGTCGTTATCCGCGGCGACGGGCTGGTGCTCACCATAGGCTATCTCATCACCGAGGCCGAGGAGGTCTGGCTGACCGACCAGGACGGCCGCGTCGTGCCGGCGCATGCGCTGGCCTATGACCAGGAGACAGGCTTCGGCCTGGTGCAGGCGCTGGCGCCGCTCGGCCTGCCGGCGGTGGCGCTGGGCGACGCGTCAAAGGCCAATATCGGCGACCCCGTGGTCTTTGCCGACGGCACCGGCCGCTCGGTCAAGGCGCACATCGTCACCAAGCAGGAATTCGCCGGCTATTGGGAATATCTGCTTGACGAGGCGATCTTCATTGCCCCGGCGCACCCGTCCTGGGGCGGCGCGGCACTCATCGGCCAGGATGGCAGCCTGCTCGGCATCGGTTCGCTGCTTTTGCAGATGAGCCGCAACGGCGAGGTCGCTGACATCAACATGGTCGTGCCGATCAACCTTCTGACCCCGATCCTCGACGATCTGCTGACGCGCGGCCAGGTGGCGAAGCCGCCACGCCCATGGCTCGGCGCCTTCTCGGCCGAGTCGAACGGCGCGGTCGTGGTGATGAGCGTCGCCGAAGGCGGCCCCGCCGCCAAGGCCGGCCTGCGCCAGGGTGACATCATCTCCGACGTTCGCGATGGCGAGGTCGACGGGCTCGCCGATTTCTACCGCAAGCTATGGCAGAATCCGGCGGGTTCGGAGATTCCTCTCAGGGTCGTACGCGACGGCCGCGAAACCTGGCTCAGGGTAAAATCCGCCGACCGCAACAGTTTCTTGAAGAAACCGCATCTGCAGTGAAAGCCAATCTCCCCCCAAGTGGGGGAGATTGGCTGCCCCCTCAATCTCCGCATACCCTAAAAGGCGTCCCTGTGTCCCACCCCGCGAAGGGCACGACCCGGCCTTCGACCGACACGACACTGTCCACCTTGCTGCCATCCTCCTGCGTCTTCATGCTTTTGCCTTTGCCGGTAAGCACATCGTAGTCGCAGCTGCTATCGATTATGTCGGTCTGGTATTTGTAACTGTCATAGGCCACGCCTGCGACGACGAAGGCTTCGTTGCGCCAGGCGATGGTCAGCGTCATGTCGGTCCGCTCGCCGGGGCCGATCAGCCCCGGCAGAGAGATCTTGATCGAGCCGTTGGGCAGTGCGGTCAACTCAGGTTCGATGCCGGAACCCTCATAATGCGGCTGGTCGTAGTCGTTCCATTCGCCGTAGACCTGCTCATGCACGATGCCGGCGGGTTTCAGAAAATTGTACTTTTTGTCCCTGAGGAAGAAATGCATGTCCATGGTGCCATCTTCGGGCTCGGTCTCGACGATCATCGCCAGATCGGCGACGCCGTCGCCGTTGAAGTCGCCGGTCAGCGCGGTGATGATCTTCTGGGTTTCGATGGGTTCAGCGAGCGCCGAGGCCGGCAGCAGAAGGATGAGGCCGAGTAACATCGATCGCATGGCATTTCCCCCGAATTGCAGTCTGCCTTGCCCGGCTCGACCAGCCGGGAAACTGCCATGAGCGCCGGCTTGGGCGCAAGCCGGCTCGCAATAGGCTAGGGGGTATCGACGCCGCTGACGGAAACTGGCATCGACAGCCGATACAGCCGGCCCGGCTACAACGAGGTGATGATGGCGCCGTTCAAGGTCGATCCCGACAAGGTTCATGAATTCCCCGATCCCGACAGTTTTTACGCCTGGCTGCGCGAAAATCATGCCGGCGAGAGCGAGGTCTGGATCAAGGTCCACAAGGTCGGCTCGGGCCTTGCCTCGATCACGCCGAAGCAGGCCATCGACGTGGCGCTGTGCTTCGGCTGGATCGACGCCATACGCAAGCCGCTCGACGACAAGAGCTTTCTGCAGCGCTACACGCCGCGCGGCAAGAAGAGCATCTGGAGCAAGATCAACATCGACAATGTCGCCCGCCTGGTCGAGGAGGGCCGCATGACCGAACACGGGCTGAAACAGGTCGAGGCGGCCAAGGCCGACGGCCGCTGGGACCGCGCCTATGCCTCAGGCAAGGACATGAAGATCCCTGACGATCTGCAGGCCGCCATCGATGCCGAACCCGCGGCAAAAGAGATGCTGGCGAAGCTTTCCGCCCAAAACCGCTTCGCGCTCGCCTTCCGCACCCACAACATGAAGACGGAGGCGGGGCGCAAGAAGAAGATCGAGGCTTTTGTCGAGATGCTGAAGCGCGGCGAGACGATCTATCCGCAGAAGCGGTGAGGCGACGGCAAGCGGCTGCCATGGTGCGCGCAGCTAAAAACCCGCTTGTGAGGTTCTGCCCTCCCTTGCTCGACATAACCTATTGTTTCTTCGGTATTTTCCACTCGTCGTGCGGATGATAGCTGCGATAGTGGAAAAAACATAACAACCTATTGTTAATTAAGAGTTTTCCACTATGTTAACTTGATCCTGGCTTAAGAGTGGAAAACGATGCTGAGAGAGTTGACCGGCGAGCAGCGGCGCCAACTCATAGATACGCAACAGGTCTACGAGGCCTGGCAGCATGCTGATGACCAGCGCCAAAGGCGCTTTGCAGGCAGCATGCGCTGGGTTGAGCGCAGCGGTGCTGAATACCTGCTGCGGAAGGTCCGGCAGGTCGAGAATTCACTCGGGCCGAAAAGCAGCCAGACGGAGAAGGCGTTCGCTGCGTTTTCCGAGGGCAGGGTGCAGAACAAGGATCTGCTGGCAGGTCTGGCCGATCGCCTGAACGGCCTGGCGAAAGTCAATGTGGCAATGGGGTTGGGCAGGGTACCGGCCATCGCCGCACGGATATTGCGGCGGTGCGCCGAAATAGACCTGCTGGGCAAGCAGTTGCTGGTCGTCGGCACGAATGCGCTGTTCGCTTACGAGGCTCTGGCGGGCGTCCAGATCACCAGCGGTCTCACGGCAACCGGCGACATCGACCTGCTCTTCGATTCCCGACGTCGCATCAGCTTCGTGACCGGCGAGAGGGTAAGCCAGTCCGGCCTGATAGGCGTGTTGCGTAAAGTGGACAGGTCCTTCAAGCCGCTCCAGCCCCGGGCCTTCAGGGCAGCGAACCGTGATGGCTATCTGGTCGACCTGATCCGTCCGCAGGCAAGACATGTCCTCAAGAACAACGCCACTACCTCGATTACACAGCTTGCCGACGACCTCGACAGCGCACCCATGGAGGGGCTGCAATGGCTCATCAACGCCCCGAAGGTGGAGGCTGTGGCGATCGATGAGCGTGGCTATCCCGTAAGCATACCGACGGTCGACCCTCGAATGTTCGCTCTGCACAAGGCTTGGCTGGTCACGCGGCCTGATCGGTCTGCGGTCAAGGCAGTGAGAGATCGTGAACAGGCGGAAGCGGCTGCACGCATTGCCACGGGCTATCTTGCGCTTCCGCTGGACAGCGAGCATCTCAAAGGGCTTCCGGGGGCACTGCTGGACGCTTCGGCCGCAACGCTCTCTCTGCCTGGCCCGAGCGGCTTTTCCGAAGACTCTCCAATTGAGCCCGACTGGTAGCGGCCGCGCTAGCACGCCATGCTACGAAAATAGCATTCTCGCCTCGCGAAATGTGATGCTACGGTTCCCGGCGCACCCAGGGCGGAGGGGTTGCCAAGAGGAGAAGTGGCGGGCGCTGGCCCGGATTTCAGCGAGAACCGGACGGAACTGTTGAACCATTGCAAGGCCGCCGCGTTTTCCAGCGTCGGCCACAAGGGAGGAACCACCTGTGAAAGCATCCTATCTCGTCTCAGCCGCGCTGCTTGCGGCGACTGCGATGCCGGCGGCGGCCGGCGAAATTTCCGACGGCAAGGTCAAGATCGGCATCCTCAACGACCAGTCGGGCGTCTATGCCGATTTCGGCGGCAAATGGTCGGTCGAGGCCGCCAAGATGGCGGTCGAGGATTTTGGCGGCAAGGTGCAGGGCGCGCCGATCGAGATCGTCAACGCCGATCACCAGAACAAGCCCGACATTGCCTCCAACATTGCGCGCCAGTGGTACGACACCGAGCAGGTCGACGCGATCATGGAACTGACGACATCCTCGGTGGCGCTCGCCGTCCAGGGGTTGTCCAAGGAAAAGAAGAAGATCGACATCGTTACCGGAGCGGCATCGGCCGACCTGACCGGCAAGCAATGCTCGCCCTACGGTTTCCACTGGGCTTACGATACCCACTCGCAGGCGGTCGGCACCGGCGGCGCGCTGGTGCAGCAGGGCGGCGACAGCTGGTATTTCATCACCGTCGACTATGCCTTCGGCTATTCGCTGAAGGAGCAGACCTCAAAGGTTGTTGAGGCAAGCGGCGGCAAAGTGCTGGGCGAGGTGCGTTACCCCTTGGGATCGACGGATTATTCCTCCTTCCTGCTGCAGGCGCAGTCCTCCGGCGCCAAGGTTATCGGCCTTGCCAATGCCGGCCTCGACACCTCCAATACCATCAAGCAGGCGGCCGAGTTCGGCATTGTCGCCGGCGGCCAGCGGCTGGCAGCCCTTCTGTTCACCCTTGCCGAGGTGCACGGCCTCGGCCTGCAGGCGGCGCAGGGCGTGGTGCTCACCGAAGGGTTTTACTGGGACCGCGACGACAAGAGCCGCGACTTCGCCGGGCGCTTCTTCAAGCGCACCAACCGCATGCCCAACATGATCCAGGCCGGCACCTATTCGGCGGTGCTGCAATATCTCAAGGCCATCGACAAGGCCGGCACCGACGAGACCGAGGCGGTCGCCAAGCAACTCCATGAAATGCCCGTCGACGACATCATCAACGCCAACGGCAAGGTACAGGCCGACGGGTCGATGGTGCACGACATGTATCTCTATCAGGTCAAGAAGCCCGAGGAGTCGAAGAAGGACTGGGACTACTACACCTACCTTGCGACCATTCCGGGCGACAAGGCCTTCATCAAGGCCGAAGACAGCGGCTGCCCGCTCGTCACCAAGTGACGATGGCGCAAGCCGTGGCCGTCCAGCCGGACGGTGCCGAAATCAAGCCGCGGGTGGTGCTCTCCGCCCGCGGCCTGCGGCGCGACTTTGCCGGTTTCATTGCCGTCAACAATGTCGACCTCGACGTCCATCACGGCCAGATCCATGCGCTGATCGGGCCGAACGGCGCCGGCAAGACGACGATCTTCAACCTCTTGACCAAGTTCCTGCAGCCGAGCAGCGGCAGGATCGAACTGTTGGGCAACGACATCACCCGCACCGCGCCGGCCAGGGTGGCGCGCATGGGTCTCGTCCGCTCGTTCCAGATATCGGCGATCTTTCCGCATCTGAGCGTGCTCGACAATGTCCGCGTCGCCTTGCAGCGGCCGAGCGGGCTCGGCTTCCAGTTCTGGCGCTCGCTGGCCGCGCTTGACCAACTGACGCCACGGGCGCGCGAACTGCTTGCCGTCGTCGGTCTCGACGATGTCGCGCATCGTCCGGCCGGCGATCTCTCCTATGGCCGAAAGCGCGTGCTCGAGATCGCCACCACGCTGGCGCTCGACCCGAAAGTGCTGCTGCTCGACGAGCCGATGGCCGGCATGGGGCACGAGGATGTCGGCGTCATTTCCGGCATCATCCGCTCGCTGGCAACGGACCGCGCCGTGCTGATGGTCGAGCACAATCTCACCGTCGTCGCCGACCTTTGCGACTGGATCACCGTCATGCAGCGCGGCCAGGTGCTCGCCGCCGGCGACTACGCAACGGTGAGCAACGATGAGCGCGTCAGGGTCGCCTACATGGGGACCGAGCAGGGGGACCGAGCATGAGTGAGCCGCTGCTTGCCGTGCGCGATCTCCATGCCTGGTATGGCGAGGGCCATGCGCTGCATGGCGTCAACCTCGACGTTTTTCGCGGTGAGACGGTGACGCTGCTCGGCCGCAACGGTGTCGGCAAGACCACAACGCTGCGCGCCATTATGGGGCTGGTCCGCAAGCGCAGCGGCAGTGTCACCTTCGACGGCAGCGACCTGATGCGCCTGCCGCTGCATCGTGTTGCCCATCGCGGCATCGGCTTCGTGCCGGAGGAACGCGGCATCTTCGCCACGCTCACCGTCGACGAAAACCTGATCCTGCCGCCGGTTGTGGCCAAGGGCGGCATGAGCGTCGAGGAAATCTTCGGTCTCTTTCCCAACCTCAAGGAGCGCCGCAACAGCCCCGGCACCAAACTCTCCGGCGGCGAACAGCAGATGCTGGCCATCGCCCGCATCCTGCGGACGGGCGTGCAGATGCTGCTGCTCGACGAGCCGACCGAGGGCCTGGCGCCGGTCATCGTCCAGCGCATCGGCGAACTGCTGGCGACCTTGAAAAAGCGCGGCATGACCATCCTGCTCGTCGAGCAGAATTTCCGCTTCGCCGCCCGCATCGCCGACCGCTTCTACCTGATGGAGCACGGCAAGGTGGTGGAGGGTTTTGCCGCAAGCGAGCTTGCCGCTCACACGCAACAGCTGCACGAGGTGTTGGGGGTATGATGACGACAGCCCACGGCAGTACCCCCACCCCGCTGCTGCGCAGCGACCCTCCCCACAAGGGGGAGGGTGGAGGGCCACCGCCCTACCTCTCCCTTGTGGGGAGGTCGGACCGAAGGTCCGGGTGGGGGTACGTGCCGCACAGACGCATCCCGCTTGCAACACCCTCGGTGACGCCATGACCATGATCTTCGGCATCCCCGTCCAGGCCTTACTCGGCCAGATGCTGGTCGGGCTGATCAACGGCTCCTTCTACGCCATGCTGAGCCTCGGCCTGGCCGTCATCTTCGGCCTGCTGCGGATCATCAATTTCGCCCATGGCGCACTCTATATGCTCGGCGCCTTCATCGGTTACCTGCTGCTCGTCCATCTCGGCATCGGCTACTGGCCGGCGCTGCTCCTGGTTCCGCTCATCGTTGGCGTCTTCGGCATGGCAGTCGAGCGCGTGGCGCTGTCGCGGCTCTACCGCCTGGATCCGCTCTACGGGCTGCTGTTCACCTTCGGACTGGCGCTGGTCATCGAAGGCGTGTTCCGTTTCTACTACGGCGTGTCGGGCAACCCTTATGCCGTTCCGGCGCAGCTTGCCGGCGGCACCAATCTCGGCTTCATGTTCCTGCCCAACTATCGCGGCTGGGTGGTGGTGGCCTCGCTCATTATCTGCATCGGCATCTGGCTCCTGATCGAAAAGACCAGGCTCGGCTCCTATCTGCGCGCCGCGACCGAAAATCCCGAGCTGGTGCAGGCCTTCGGCGTCAACGTGCCGCTGCTGCTGACGCTCACCTATGGGCTGGGCGCGGCCCTTGCAGGCCTGGCCGGCATTCTTGCAGCACCCGTCTACCAGGTCAGTCCGCTGATGGGCTCCGATATCATCATCGTCGTCTTTGCCGTCGTCGTGGTCGGCGGCATGGGTTCGATTCTCGGGGCCATCGTCACCGGCTATATGCTCGGCCTCGCCGAGGGCCTGACCAAGGTGTTCTATCCCGAGGCGTCGAACCTCGTGGTCTTCGTCATCATGGCGATCGTGCTGCTCCTGCGCCCCGCCGGCCTGTTCGGAAGGGACGCCTGAGATGAGCGAGGCAGCCCTTCACGACCAGCGCACCGCCGCCTCCGTGCGGCTTGAGCGGGTATTGCTGGCATTGGCCATACTGGCGCTGATAGCCGCGCCCTTCTTCGTCTATCCGATCTTCCTGATGAAGATGCTGTGCTTCGCGCTGTTTGCCTGCGCCTTCAACCTGCTGCTCGGCTACACCGGGCTGTTGTCCTTCGGCCACGCCACCTTCTACGGCGCCGCCGCCTATTTCTGCGCCTACGCCGTCAAGGCATGGGGCTGGCCGCCCGAGGCCGGCATCCTGCTCGGCACCGCCGGAGCGGCCGTGCTCGGCCTGGTCATGGGCTTCCTCGCCATCCGCCGGCAAGGCATCTATTTCTCGATGATCACGCTGGCGCTGGCGCAGATGTTTTATTTCTTCTGCGTCCAGGCGCCGTTCACCGAAGGCGAGGACGGCATACAGGGCGTGCCGCGCGGGCATCTGTTCGGCATCGTCGATCTCAACGTCACGCTCAACATGTATTTCGTCGTGCTTGCCGTATTCCTCATCGGCGTCTTCGCCGTCTGGCGCATCGTCAACTCGCCCTTCGGCATGATCCTGCGTTCGATCCGCGAGAACGAGAACCGTGCCATCTCGCTGGGCTATTCGGTCGGCCGCTACAAGCTCGCCGCCTTCGTCATGTCGGCAGCCCTTGCCGGGCTTGCCGGCGCCACCAAGGCGATCGTCTTCCAGTTCGCGACGCTGACCGACGTCACCTGGCAGATGTCGGGCGAGGTGATCCTGATGACGCTGCTCGGCGGCATCGGCACCATGGTCGGTCCTGTCGTCGGCGCCGGCCTCGTCGTCGGGCTGGAAAACACGCTCGCCACCTCCGGCTTCCCGGTGACCATCGCCACCGGCCTGATCTTCATGATCTGCGTGCTGGTCTTTCGCCGCGGCATCGTCGGCGAGATTTACGCGCGCTGGCTGGCGCCGGCCAACGGCGAGGCGGGCCGCGATCAATAGGTGATGGTCACCACCACCGTGTCGGTGTAGACGCCGGCCGAGGGCGTCGTCTGCGGCGGCACGCGGCCATAGACGGTGAGCGCCTGGGCCGTACCGGTTCCGGTGCCGGCCACCGTGCTTCCCGGCGTTCCGGCGTCACCCCAGGGCTGCGAGCGCGCCAGATCCTTGTAGAGGCCGTAGGTGACCCTCTCGGCGCCCTTCGACATTTTGCGGGTGGTCGGCGTGCCCCCTGTCGTGCCGCCATTGAGGGAAACCGTGTACGCGGTAGACGGGGTGCAGGTGACCGTAACCTGGCCGGTGGCGTCGACATTGGCGTCGAGCACCCCCTTGGGGCCGAAATCGATGTTCTGGGTGGCGACCAGGCAGTTTGCCGCGACCGTGGCGTTGATGGTGAAGGTCGGACTGGTGCCCAAGTTGCCCGCGCCGGTGTCGCAGCTGCTGCTCAACAGGGTTGTCCGGGAGCGGAACTCGAGTTGCCCGCCCGAAAATGTCGACACATAGGTGCCCGGCGGGACGGTCGCCTGGCCGCCGGGAACCCGCCCATAGAGCGTCAGGGTGTCGGTTGAGTTGCCGAAGAGATTGGGGCTCAGCAGCAGCGGTGGCGGGCGCGAGGCATAGGCCCAGTTATGGGTGCCCCAGACAACGGTCATTGCGGGGTCCGAATAGAGTTGATAGTTGAGGCTGTTGACGCCGCTCGCCATCTGCCGGGCCGCCGCCGAGGTTGCACCGCCGGTGCCGGCGGCAATATGCGGACACACCAGGACCGGCAGCAGCAATGGCAAACTGCCGCTGCAAGTCGCGGTGAAGGTGGCTGTCGATGTCGCCGCGGTGCCCGACAGCGTGTCGATGAGGCCGAAATTCAAACTGGTGACGGTGTAACTGCAGCTTTGCGCGCGGGCGAGCGACGGCAGCAGCATAAGGACAATGATGAACGTTGCGCGCAGCACCTGGCGTCGGATGTTCATTGGCACACCACGTCCCCGATCACCACCTGCCGGCCACGCACCGCCTCGAAGGGAAACTCTGCCCGGCATGAACCGCCGTCCGCGCGCTCGACCTGCACGGAATTCTGCTTGCCGAGGCCCTTGATATAGGCCTGCCCGTCATAGCCGACGACAAAGTCTTCAGTGCCGCCATCGACGCGTCCCGACAGTCCGGCTTCGAGCGGCGTTCCGCTCGAGTCGACCAGCGTCACCAGCGCGGCCTGTGCCGCCTCGGACACGCCGAACTTCAGCACGACGCCGTTGCGGTCGGCTGGGACGACGGTCTCCTTGGTAGCCGGGACATCCGCGTCTACCGGCAGGTTTTTCGGGTCGATGGAGACCGTGTTCAGCTCATAGGAGTTGAGCCCGGTGACCAGGATGCGGCCTTTGCTGTCGGTCCTGCCTACGGGCCGGTTCTGATGCAACACCTCGACATCAGGCGTGCCGACATCGACGACGGCAAAGGCATCGTCGATGCGGTTGGTGGCGAACACCCCGCCGCCTGCGACCGCAATGGCGCCGTCCATCTGGCCGGTCACGCGAAAGTCCTTGTCGAATTGCTGAGCGCCGGCCTCGAAACGCGCAAACGGCGCGCGGTAGCTGACCGCTGCCGAACGATTGGGGACCTCGCCCTCCGAGGTGCGCAGCCGCCAGCCGATGCTGCCGTCCTCGGCCCGCTCCGATTTGGCGAGGTCGGCGACGACATTGAGGCCGTCAGGCCCATGCTCGACACCCGTCGAAGCCATGACGTCGTCATTGAACGGGATCGAAATCCCCGCAAAGATTCCATAACTGTCGCCGTCGTCGAGATCGGCGAAGGCCGTGGCATAGAGCGTGCTGCGCTTGAAGATCGCCTGACTATAGGAGAGGCCGACGATCTGGCTGGTCTCGCCTTCGGCATCCTTGAGGTGGGTATAGGAGAAGTTGAGGCTGGAGAAATCGATCGGCATCGGCACGCTGAGCGTCACCTGGTCGACCGCCCGCGGCACACCGGCGCTGAAACGGGTGAAATCATCGGGATCGAGTATGACCGGCTGTGCCGTCACCGAAGCGATGTCATCATAGCCGCCGAACGCCCGCTGCATGCGGGCATTGACCGCCCAGCCATCATAACCGAACTCGACCCTGGCATCGACCAGCGAGCCGGTGCGCCCGTCATGATGGCTGCCGGCGACTGCCAGCGAAGCCGCGCCATATGCCCCGAGCGGGAAGGCAGCGCCTATGCCGCCATTGATCAGATCCGCGCCGCCCTCGGCATGGGCTTCCAATGTCAGCCGGTCGGTCACGCCGTAACGCGCCGTGGCGACCCCCATGACGCGGCCGTCATAATCGTCGGAGGAGATGCCGAAATTGCGCCGCGCCATCCCTGCCTCCACGGAAAAGTCGAGCAGTCCCTGGCGCAGCAGCATGCTGGAGGCATAGAACGGCAAGGTGGCCGTGGTCTCGCGGCCGAGGCTGTCGCGCAACACCACCTGCGCCTGTCCGGCGCCGGTGAACACCGGCAAATTGGTGACCTGGAACGGTCCGGGCTGGATGTCGCCGGAATAGGTGCGCACGTTCTGCGTATAGACCTCGAGCGTCGACGGCACCGCCGCCGTGCCGCCGAAGGAGGGCAGGGGCAGCGTCACCAGGTCCGATCGCAGGTGGAAGTTGCGTTGCGCCTGGATGCCGCCGAGATAGACCGGACGCGTCCACGACAATCCACCGGAGATGAAGTCGCCGGCGCGGTAGGTCATCAGCCGGTCGGGGTCGGAATAGCTCCATGTCGTGTTGAGCCGCGTGAAGCCGCCCAGCCTGCCGTCGGAATAGCCGGCGATGAAGGATTGGCTGAGCGTTCCATAGGGGCTGAACACGCGCGCATCGAAGCCGCCGGAAACGCCTTGGAACAGCTCGACGTCCTTGTCGAACAATGTGTTGGAGCTGGCAAACAGCGAATAGTTGAGAACCGCGCCCAAGCCCGATTGCGGCGCCGGCCGGTCCTGCAAGCGCAAGCCGAGATCGACCATGCGCGCCTCGCGGCTGTCATTGGCGGCGGTGACGTAGAGGCGCTGGGCTACCTCATCGATCCGAAACGAAACGTCGGCCAACTGGTCGAGCCTGACCAGGCCGCCGGCGTCGGCTATGTCCTCCGGCGGTTTCAGGCCGACCTCCTTCAGCTCTTGGGGCGTCGCCGCCAGCCCACCATCCGGCATCTCGATAAAATTGCCGACCAGCTTGGTCGAAACGTCGTTGATGAACACCTCGAGATAGAGGCTGCGGCCCGCTGGCAAAACGGAAGCCGGCTGTTCGAGGTTCGTCACGGCCGGAAATTCCTGCGAACGCACCGCCAAGCAAGGCGTGAAAGTCGCAACCGCGACGATGACAGCGACGCTACTTGCCCTTGACGGCAACGTTGGCATCGAAGGGTCCAAGATCGCTCTGTGCCTTCAAAAGCACGGAGCCCGCGGACAGTGATTTGCCGCTGCCGATCGGCCACTGCATGGTCGCGCCGCCCAGCACATAGCCGACGAGCCCGTTTCGGTTGCCGAGCTTTTTGCCGTTCTGGGTCAGGGATAGGTTGGACAAGCGGAGACGACTTTCACCGGTATTGCTGGCTGTCAGCACAAGACTGCCGCCCTTGTGCGAAACACTCCAGGCGACTGCCGGCGCGGCGGCATCGGCGTCGCGGAAAAACACCGGGACCGAATAGCGCAGCGCGAGCGCGACCGTACCGGCCTTCTTGCGCGACGGGTCGGGTAACTCGTCGACGATGACGCGGTAGCTTTCCTCGGCCCGCACCGGCGCCTTGCTGACGCGCACGACGCGAACCACGTATTGGGCATTGGGTCCGAGTTTGGTCGATGGCGGGCTGGCGACGACGTCCGTAGTCGGCGTCAGCGTCTCGATCCCGCCAGCCTGGCTCCAGGCGAAGACGCGTATCTGCACATTGATCGGCCGCTTGGGGTCATCGTTGCTGAGGTTGAGAACCGCCGAGGCGTCGGGCGAGATCAGCTCGAGACCTGTCGGCGCCACCCTGAGCGAAGCGGCTTGTGAGAGACCGGCGCACAGCAACAGAACAGCCGTGGCTCCGATGCATGAAAGCATGGATCGCATGATCGTCCTCGTGTTGGTATCGATTGTCAGTACGTTATGGTGATCGCAACCGTGTCGGTGTAGAGGCCCGCCGCCGGTGTCGTCTGCGGTGGAACACGCCCGTAGACCGTCAGCGGCTGAATGGCGCCGTTGCCGGTTCCGCCGACCGTGTCGGTGGGGATCGTGGTGCCCCAAAGCTGCGTCCGGGTGCTTTCCCTGTAGATGGTGTAGTCGATCGTCGCCGACGCCGGCCCGGTCATCTTGCGAACAGCAACCGTTGCGCCCGCGCCCGCTCCGGCGCTCAGACCAACATTGTAGGACTTGCCGGTCGTGCATTGCACGTTGATGGTGCTGGTCTGGTCGACATTCGCATCAATGACACCGTGCGAGCCGAAATCGAGATCGCTCGCCGTCTGCACCTTGCATTCGTCGGTAATCGTGATGCGGACATTCATGCTGCCCGTCGCGGTCGCGGCGATCGCGGGCAGGATGGGAAGCAGCGACGCTCCCGCCAGCAGCGCATATTTCAGCAATCTCATGCGTGTTTCCTCCGTCGGGCAGACCGTTCCTCGCAACACAGTCTTGACCCGGATTTCACTCCTACAGCTCCTCCGTTGCATGCTTCGCAAGACATCAACGATACAGTAATGTCAGAAGCGAACTGTGCAATGATTATTACAACTTAGATTCGGACTACGACAGCGAATAACTTCGGTATGTATCGGATAATTTTGGTTAATATTTGGTTAACAGAGATGAAATGGACATTTTTCCGAAGTGAAAGTTCGTCTGTCGAAAATTTATTTTGCTTCTCGTGCCGAAAAGAAGAAAATATCTGGCAAATCATCTTTATTTTGTAGAGTCTCACCTTTCGTCCTTTATTATCGATATTTCGCGGCGTGCACCGGCGCCAAGCAGCCATCGCCATAGCCGCGCCGGTAGCTGTTCGCGCCTGTCCAAGCCTTGCGGTCGTGCTGACAGGGCCGCATTCGCCAAACCGTGTTCCGCCCGGCCCAAGCATGGCCGTCCCGGCTGAGATAAATCCACCGCCGTCGGATCGCGGCGAAACACATGCGAATCGTTCTTGCCACGCTGACCCGGATTTCCTTCGGCGGCGCATCGGCCGGACGGGAGATGCGCCTGTTGTCCCTTGGAGCCATGATCCACGGCCGGCAGCCGCGCGGACCGGCTGCCAGACGTCAGAAAAGGAAGAACGATGAAGAAGACCTATGAAAAGCCACAGCTCGAAAAGCGCCAGAAGCTGTCGCGTGTGACCGCTGTCGCCGGCCCATCAGTGACCAGTGAGAGCTGACGCCGTCGACCCGGCATCGAACCACCAGTGGACAAGGAGAGCAGTCATGAATCAGCATGCGAACCCGTCACCCGGCTTCAGGCGCAATCCCGGCAAGGTGATCACCGTCGAGCCCTTCAACGGGCGTGTCGTCGTGTTTGCAAGCGGCAACATCATCGCTTCCTCGGCAAAAGCCAAAATGGTGACCGAGCCGCCCCATCCCTTCTCCTTCTACATCCCGTTCGAGGACATCGACTTCCGGAAGCTCAGGAAGACGGAGCGGTCGACGCTGTGCCCCTACAAGGGCGACTCCAGCTACTGGAACGTGCTGCCGGCGGGTGAAACCGGCAACGACGCGATGTGGGCCTATGAGCAGCCCTTCGACGAGATGGCCGAGATTCGCGCCCACGGCGCCTTCTATCCCGACCGGGTCACCATCGACGCCACGCCGCGCTGAGCTGAGCGCGTCATGCCTGTCGCCCAAAAGTGCCCAGCGTTTTTGGAGCCGACGACAGGCATGAACAGAGGAATTTTTCAGATCAGCCAAAGCTGTCCTCACCCGGGGGCGCAGCGGTTTTGCGGCAACGGCATGCCGAAACAAAGACAAAATGTCATGGACGAAAAGCAGAGAGCCATTCTCAACGAAATCCCGCGCCTGCGCCGCTATGCGCGCTCGCTGCTGCGCGACCGCGATTCCGCCGACGATCTCGTCCAGGACTGCCTAGAGCGGGCGCTGCTGCGGCTGGACAACTGGCAGACGGGAGAGAGCCCGCGAAAATGGCTGTTCACGATCATGCATCATCTGTTCATCGACCAGATGCGCAAGGTGAACCGGCGTGGCGAGGCCTCGATGCTGCCGCTGGAGGCCGGCGAGGTGCAGGCCTCTCCCGCCGACCAGCTGGAGAACGTCGCTGCGCGCGAGATCATCGACGCGCTGCAGGCGATCAGCCCCGACCGCCGTGCCGCGCTGACCATGGTCGCCATCGAGGGCTTCTCCTATGCCGAGGCCGCCGAGATGCTCGGCGTTCCGGCCGGCACGCTGATGTCGCGCATCGCGCGCGGCCGTGAGGAACTGCGCGGCCTGCTCGAGGACAATGCGCGCCGCCGCGCGATAAGGATCGTCGAGCCAGGCCCGGCCAGGGCGGCTCCAATCAGGGCGCCAATGGCATGACGAGCCCCAATCGCATGATGACGCCTTACGGCATGGTCCGGCACGATTGCAGGCCTTGTCCGCACTGTGGGCGCGGCGCACCCGGTAACGCTTTCTTCTCTGCTTGCGTGCATAGTGGCGGCGACGGAGTGAGCGAAACCAGGGCATGGCTGAAGAGAAAATACGCAACGGCGAATTCTGGGCGCTTGCGCTCGAACGCGCTCATCTCGGCGTATGGGACTGGGATATTTTGAGCGGCGACTGTTTCTATTCGCCAACCTGGTCGCACATGCTGGGTTATGAGGATGGCGAGCTTGCCAACAGCGACGACCTCTGGCTGAAGCTGACGCATCCCGACGACCGCCAGCGGGCGCTGGCCAGCGGCGAGCGGCACATTTCCGGCCTGACCGCCTCGATCGAGACCGAGCTACGCCTCAAGCACAAGGACGGCCACTGGATCTGGGTGCTGGACCGCGGCGGCATTGTCGAGCGTGACGAGACGGGCAGGCCGGTCAGGCTGATGGGCGTGCAGACCGACATCAGCCGGCAGAAAGAGGCGGAAGCCGAACTGGAGCGGGTCAATGTGCGCTTTCGCCTGGCGCTGGCGGCCAGCGGCACCGGCATCTGGCATCACGATATCGACGCCAACAAGAGCTATTGGGACGCCCGCACCAGGGAGATATTCGGCCTGGTCGCCGACACCGACGAGGTGGCCGCCGACCTCTGGCATTCCTATCTGCACCCCGACGACAAGGATGCCGCAGAGCGCGCTCATCTGGCGCCGCTTTCGACCGACGGCGTCGTCGCCGCGCAATACCGCATCGTCAGGCGCGACGGCGAAATCCGCCATGTCGAATCGCTGGTGCGCTTCATCGCGGCGCCTGAGACAGCGGGCCAGATTCTCGGCACCGTGCGCGATATCACCGAGGACAAGAAACGCGAGCGGGAACTCGCCTACGCCGCTCACCACGATGCGCTGACGGGCCTCTTGAACCGTGCCGCCTTCGACCGGCTGCTGGCCGTGCACATCGCCACCGAGCGGGCTTTGCCGCTGGCGGTGTTTTACGTCGATCTCGACTACTTCAAGGCGCTCAACGACTTCGCCGGCCACGCCGCCGGCGACCTGGCGCTGAAGGGTGTGGCCGCCGGTATTCTGGGCTGCCTGCCGGCATCGGCGCGTGCCGCGCGCCTCGGTGGCGACGAGTTCGCGCTGCTGGTGCCCAATTGCCAACCGGCCAAGGCCGAGGCGCTGGCCGGCGCCATCCTTGCGGCGGTCCGTGACGCCGACCTCGGACTGCCGGTGACCTCGCGAAAACTCGCGGCCAGCATCGGCATCGCCTTCGTCGAGGACACCACCACCACGGTTGCCGATGCGTTGGCCTGCGCCGACGACGCCTGCTATGCGGCCAAGGCGGCCGGGCGCAATCGCTTCGCTGTGTTTTCGGCCGATGCGGCGTCGGGCTCCGGCGGCCTCAACGCTGCGCGTGTCGCCGCCGACACTGTCGACGCCATGGATGACGGGCGGCTGAAACTGTTCGGCCAGGAAATCCATCTGCTCGGCCAGCCCTGGCAGGAGAGCCGCCATGTCGAGGTGCTGGCGCGGCTTGCCGGGCGCAATGGCAAGCTGATCCCGCCCAACGAATTCATTCCGGTCGCCGAGCGCTTCGGCATTGCCTCGCGGCTGGACCGCTGGATCATCAGGACAGCGCTTTCGCAGCATGGCGCGGCGATGCGGTCAGGCGCCATCATGCTCGGCTTCAATCTGTCGGCGCAGACGCTGAGCGATCCGCTGCTGTGGGATTTCGTCGACGCCGTCATCGCCGAGACCGGGGCGCCGCATTCCGGCATCGGTTTCGAGATCACCGAGACCGCGGCCGTCACCAATTTCGACGCCGCCGAGCAGTTCGTGCGCAAGGCGCGCGAGCGGCAATGCCGCGTCAGCCTCGACGATTTCGGCGCCGGCATGAGCTCGTTCGAATATTTGCGGCGCTTTCCGGTCGATCAGATCAAGATCGACGGCTCGTTCATCGAGAATATCGCGGAAAGCCGTTTCGACCGCGAGATCGTCTCGGCCATAGCGGGCATCGCCAAAAGTCTCGGCTGCGCGGTGGTGGCCGAAAAGATCGAACAGCAGGAAGCGCTCGACATTCTGCGCGGCATGGGCGTGGCCTATGGCCAGGGTTTTCTGCTTCACCGGCCGGAGCCGCTCGAGGCGATCGTCGCGCGGGCCGGCGAACAGTCACCGGCCAGCGGACAGTCGCCGGAAAAGCGCTTCGGCTGACGGCTTCTCATCGCCTCGGGCTCGCGCGACTTGTCCGGCTAACCGGCGTCGGCCTTTTCCTGCTTTCGCTGCGCCGCCTCCTTCTTGCGGCGCAACACCTCATCTGTACCGACAAGGTCCTTCGAGGCGCCGGAAATGGCGGTCGAGACGACGGCGGGCGGATCGCTGGCCGGAAAACTGTCTTCGAGGCCTGATTGCAACTGCTCCTCGAGCGTCTGCGGGTTCTCGGAGCGGCCTTCGGCGCGGCGCTCGCCAACGGCTTCGACATCGCTCTTGGTGTCGGGGTGAGCGCGGGCTTCCGATATCGTCGACACCACCAGCTCGATGGCGAACTCTTTCATCGCCTCGGCTTGCGGCCCATCGACATCAGAGTCTTCGATCAGGCGGATGAGCGACTTTTCCAGGGCGCCCAGTTCCTTGACGCCCTGACACCGCGCCAGACGCTTGGTGAGCGAACCGATCAGCGCCGGGGCAAAGGTCGAATAGGCAAGCCTGCGTGTGTCGTCGACCTGCTCGGGATGAAGCTTTTGCAAGGACATAGATGCCTCCAGTCAATCAGCCGTGCAGCTTCTGCCGCTGGCCCCTCCTTAGGAAACAGAGGGGAGGGCAAGAGGTTCCATACAGTCCTCGACAGGGTCGACGAGTTCAACTCCACAGCGACGCCATGGTCAGCGACGCTTCGAATATCTGCTCCCTGTTCTCGTTCAGCATCTTGACGGTGATCCGCCGGTGGTCGCCCTCCGGTATCTCGTCGCGCGCCACATCGTGCAATATGCGCAGCGCTTCGGCTCCCGCACGCTCCCGGCTGGGAAAAAGCTGCCCCTCTTCGTCAATCTGGGTCTCGGCGTTGTACAAGTCGAAGTAGAACCGTTCCATATGTGCAAGTCCCTGCTGGAGAATGCTAAAGCGCGTCGCGGTTGAAAGGGCGCAGGCGACGCGCTTCAGGTCTGTGTTTTTATGCATGTCGTTGTCTCAAAATCGGGGCCAATTTGAGCGACATGGATTAAATTCCAACCCGCGCCCATGGTTCCATGCGACTGTGTCCTGAGCAGATTTCCTGCCAGGAGCCGTCGCCGTGCCGGCCGATTGCAACCGCACCCGATCTCCGGCGTTTGGCTAGGCCACGAATGTCCACGAAATCTCGAACTGGATCCTCGATGCTAGAACCGCTTTATCTCAACCTTGGCCAGCATGACGCTTTGTCCGAGCAGGAAAAGGGGCTGCTGGCCGCCGCCATGACCATCGAGATGGATTTTGCCACCGGTCAGGACATCGTTTCCGAGGGATCGAGGCCAGGCTACAGCACGCTCATCATCGAGGGTCTGGCGGCGCGCTACAAGGTGCTGGAGGATGGCGGCCGCCAGTTCACCTCGTTGCAGGTGCCCGGCGATTTTGTCGATCTGCACGCCTTTCTGCTCAAGACCATGGACCATGGTATCATCGCATTGTCGCCATGCCGGGTGATTGCCGCCGACCACAGTCGGCTAAGGACGATCACCGAACAGGCGCCTCATCTCAGCCGCTTGCTGTGGCTGGACACGCTCGTCGATGGCGCCATTCACCGGGAATGGATCGTGGCCATGGGCCGGCGGTCCAAGACTTCGCACCTGGCGCATCTTGTGTGCGAGCTGTTCGTGCGGCTCCAGGTCGTCAAGCAGACCAACGGCATGAGTTTCCGGCTTCCCCTGTCGCAGGCGGAACTGGCCGATGTGCTTGGGCTTTCGGTCGTCCACATGAACCGGGTCATCGGCGCGCTGCGCAAGATCGGTGTGATCGGCTGGGCGAATTACATGGTGACCATTCTGGACTGGCAGCAGCTAGTGGAAATCGCCGAGTTCGACCCGACTTATCTCAGCATGAATCGCGAGCCGAGATAGGCCATCCGGCGTTCGCCATGACATCGCCGGCAATCCGTCAGCCGGTATTTCAACGATGCCCATCCAGCGACGCCAATTCGTCGAGCATGGCAAGGGCGGCACTTGGCTTGGCCGGCTTCAGCAAGCCCTGTTGGGCGGCGGCATTCTGGAAAGCGGCAAAGGCGATGTCCGGGCGGCAAATGCCGTTCAACGCGTCGTCCACCAGCCTGTCGGCCGCCTTGTAGGCCGCCGTCTGCTTGTTCTTCCATGTTCCGCCTAGCGCCCTCCTGGCGTCGGCGATCGACGACACCGTCATCGCGCTGCCGTCCACGAATCTGATCGTCAGGGGCAGAAAACGGCTCATGCGCTCACCATCCAAACCATTCGCGTCTCGCCCGGATCGATCTCATCACTTGCCTCCTTGAAAACGGGATCGCCATAAACGAGGCAATCACAAACTGGTTGCAGCCCGGCGAGCTACATGTTGCTTGCCGGCCAGATCGGCCGATGCGGACGATAAGGCGGCCGCGGCGCCGGCTTCAACGGGATGTCGGCGAGCGAGTTGCGGATCGGCCTGAACAGTATCGGCGAAGACGCGGCGCGGCGGTGCAATACCGCGGCTGACAATTTGGCAATCAGATTTCGAACGTCCATGGGACACCTCGAGCGCGTTGAGAGTCCCCCCATCGCGATCACCTACCACCTCACGCCCAGCATCCGCATTTAACTTTGATATAGGCCGGACGAATACGCGCCGCGCGCAATGTCTGCCGCCGAGATTCTGCCGATCCTCGGCGGCGGCTATTGAGGGCGGCGCCAGGCTGGCGGTCACGCATCCCAGCAGCGACGTCGCAGACGCTGCTGCAACCGGATGAATTTTCGTGCATTCTTGTGCATGGCCACAATGCTTCGAACCGACACGCCGGCAAAATGCTGCTCCTATTGCGGTTCGCGAGAGCATGACTACGAGGATTGTCCGAAGCGCAAAGCAGAGGCGGAGCGGCAGTGGGAAGGCCAGGCAAAGCCCGGCGCCGAATCCGAGGCGACGGCCGAAGCCTAGCTGGGCTCGAACAGCTCGATCACGTTGCCGGACGGGTCTTCACAAAGAATCTGTCGCCCGCCCGGACCTTCGACGATCTGGTTGCGGAACCGCACGCCGGCCTCGCCCATCTCAGTCACGATTGACGGCAATTGCTCGACTTCGAGCACAAAGCGGTTCCATCCGCCCGGCTCGGGTGTCCGGCCGTCCGGCATCGGCCTGGCTGCCGACGCCAGGGGGCCGGCGAGCCAGAGCGAAAGGTCGCCGCGCGTCAGGATGGCCATCGCCGGACCGAATTGCTGCTTCAGCGCGAAGCCCAGATGGCTCGTATAAAACGCGATGGACAGATCGACATCGCGGACCAGATATCGGACGGACACCATTCGCAGGCTCCCTCACAAACGCCCCTTCCGAGAGATAGCTGGCGGGACAAGTCGGGGCAAGCCCGCGCGCACGCTTCGGGTGTCTATGGTGCGATTGCGTGGTCGGCCTGTCTCTCTCTCACGAAGGCCCTCAGCAGCTCCGTTCCCGCCGGCCAGTCGCCCAGCCCGCTATTGCTGTTGATGTGACCAAGCGGCCCGGCGATGTGCAGTTCGCTGCCCCATTGTGTGGCTTTCTCACCGGCATAGCCGTTCGGATCATA
Organism: Mesorhizobium sp. C395A; assembly: GCF_030323205.1. Classification (NCBI taxonomy): domain Bacteria; kingdom Pseudomonadati; phylum Pseudomonadota; class Alphaproteobacteria; order Hyphomicrobiales; family Phyllobacteriaceae; genus Mesorhizobium; species Mesorhizobium sp. C395A. The sequence goes on from NZ_CP100473.1 coordinate 928,503, forward strand.
GGGATCGTCGGTGCTGGCCACGATCAGCGAGGGGAAGCGAAGCGGCCCGCGCGGCGTATCGGCGAAGGGAATTCCGTAAGCGGGATAGACCGGCGAGGCCGGGTCGGGAACCGCAACCAGAAACGCCCCGCCGATCCGACGGCTCGACACCGCCTGCCAATGCGCGACCAGCAGGCAGCTGAGGCTGTGGGCTATGAGCACCGGCTGGGTCTTTGCCTGTGACACCGCGACGTCCAGCGCCGCCACCCAGTCGTCGAAATCCGGCAGCTCCCAGCTTGCCGGGCTGAAACGGCGCATCGCCGGGTTGGCCTGCTGCCAGCGTGTCTGCCAGTGGGCCTCGCCCGATCCGCCGCTGCCCGGCAGAATGATGAAGTCTGTCATGGAAAATCCTGTTTCTTCGCCGCAGATGATGCCTTAATTCTAGGTCTTCTCCTTGTTCGCGGAATGAGAGATCATCGGAAAGCGACGAAGAATTCCGATGGATTGAAGGTGTTCATGGCAAACGGCGATTACCGGCCACGGCTCGACCCCACCGACATGGCAATCATCGAGATCATGCAGGAGGATGGCCGCATCGGCATTTCCGAACTCGGCCGCCGCGTCGGCCTGTCCCAGCCCGCGACGTCGGAGCGGGTGAAGCGGCTGGAGGAGCGCGGCATCATCGCCGGCTACCGGGCCGCGATCGATACCACCGCCCTCGGTCTCGGCACCATGGCCATGATCCGCCTGCGCACCACGCATGAGCACATCCAGACCTGCCTGAAGAAATTCGCGGCCATGCCGGAAGTGGTTGAGGTGCTGCGGGTGACCGGCGAGGATTGTTTTCTGCTCAAGGTCGTCGTCCCGTCGCCGCCCGACCTCGAAAGCATCGTCGACGCCATCGGCCGCTACGGCGCGGTGACGACCAATGTGGTGCTGCGCGCCGAGCCGCCGAAGCGGTTGGGGCGGGAGCTGATGGCGAAGCTCTGAGCGGGGGGCAATCAGGCTTGCCCGCAAGCGGCGGCCTTTTCAGAAGTTCTGCTTCGCCGGGAAAGAATTTTGCGGGACGATGTCGGATCGGCGGCGTCGCGCCCGTCCTTGGGATGAAACCCGTTGCAAACCTTTGGAGCACATCATGGAAGCCGTTCAATCGCCGTGGCAGACCGCGGCCATTCTCATCGCCCGCCTGACCCTGGCCGCCATGTTCGCGATGGGGGCAGCCTTCAAGTTCATGGATATGAACATGACCGCCGGCTACATCGCCGCCGCCGGCTTCCCGTTCCCGCTGTTTCTGGCCTGGTGCGCCGCGATCCTCGAAACGCTGCTGGTGATCGCCTTGCTGACCGGAGCATTCTTCACGCCGGCCGCCCTGGTCGCCGCCGTCTACGTGGTCTTCCTCGGCTTTGCCTTCCACGGTCCGTCGCACTGGGCCGGCAACCAGGCCGAGTTCGGCGCCTTCATGTCCCATTTCCCGTTCGCGGCCGGCCTGCTGTTCGCCGCCGTGCATGGACCGGGCAGCGTGCTGGCCTCGAAACTCGGCCGAGGGTGAGGCCCCGCGTCGGCAGACCGCCTCACATCTGGTCGTTGTAGGGTTCCTTCATCTGGCCGACCATGCGGGCCAGTTTCGAGAAGGACGGCATGTCCGCCTCCGGCTGGCATTGATTGGCCAGTTCCAGCAGTCGGATCGGAAAGTTGACGGCGTCGCGGTTGGACTCCGACATGCCGTCGGACCGCTCCTCGCCGGTTTCGATGGCCTCGGCCTTGCGCAGCGCGATGTCGATATCCTCGACCGTGAGCAGGCCCTTGCGCACCAGCACCTGATTGATCGAAGCGACGGCCATCAGCAGGCCTTCGAGTTGCAGATTGGCGACGTTCATGGCTGTTGCTCCCATTTGGCTCACGCTCAACGCATGAGCCGCTGTTACGATCCGGACGGGGATGCAAGCGATAGGCGTCGGCCGATGGCCTGCGCTACTCTTCCATCCAGCGGCGGCCATATTCGGCCCACAGCGCCTTGACCTCCCGGCTGCCGAGGCGAGGGGCCGAGCCGTCGCCATAGGCGATCGAAACGCCGCTGATGTCGTAATGGGGATGGGCGTCGATGACGAAGCGGATCGCCTCGCCGAGCGGCCTTCTGCCGATGACCGGATCGGCCTGGCCTTGGCCGACGCTGCGAACGCCCGAAACAGTGGCTGGCGCTTGCCGCATCCTGAACACGGATGCCATGGCTGGTTTGTCCATCCCGCTCTCCCCCGAGTTGGAGTGGAATGATTCCATAAGAGCCAGCTAATGACCAGTCGCTAGACGGCCTGTCGAAGGCTGCGTCTTGTATCCTGCAGCCGGTTGAAGGACTGTTCAGGCCAGCGGATCCGCCGCCGGCGGCCTGGCGGGAAGGCCGAGCCTTGTCCGCTCGCCGTCGGCAAACTCCTCGGCCGCTTCCTGGGCCATGAACAGATGCTGGGTCACCGTGCCATTCTCGGCAACCAGCACCGCCCATTGGCGGCGGTCGACACGTTCCACGCGAACGTCATTGGGCTCTCCGGCCACCATGATCGTCCTCCAGCAGGCGTACGGCACGGAGGGGGCGTGCCTTTACGCCTTGGTCTTGCTCTTGGCCGGCGCCTTGGCGGCCGGGGCCTCGGGTGTCCTGATGCCGAGCCCGAACTCCTTTGCCAGCTCCGAGCGCTTGGCGGCGTAGCTGGGCGCCGTCATCGGATAGTCACCGGGCAGGTCCCATTTGGCGCGATAGGCTTCCGGCGTCATGCCATGGGCGGAGCCGAGATGACGCCGCAGCGACCTGAACTTCTTGCCATCCTCGAGGCAGTAAATGAAATTCGGCGTTACCGAGCGCTTGCGGTTGACCGCGGGCTCAGGCGCAGGTTGCGGCGGAGCAACGGGATTGTCCACGGCCGCGAGCGCTGCATTGACGCTCTCGATCAACGCCGGCAGGCTATCCGGAGGCACTGAATTGTTGCGCACGAATGCCGCGACGATGTCGGCGGTCAGATTTATATTTCGGATTTTGTCCTCAGACATGGCTTCTTTTGCCCCCTTGATGCCAAAGGGCAAATTATCAGACAACATCCGCCGACGGCATGGCACTTTAGAACATATGCATATGACTTGACGCCGGATGTGGTAGCGCTAGCATCGCCGAGTCTCCGATCGATGTCGATGTAGGAATTCTTTCCTGACATATCTTGACCGGTGAGGGCAGCTATGCTATGATTTGTTCATGCTGCTGATTTGCGCCAGCAACCCGCCGCCGAGGCGGGTTTTTGTTTCATGCCGGCTTGGAAACAATAACGGCCAGTGACGCGAGTTTTCCCTCGCTCAGGCTGCTTATGTAGTTTTTTCGCCGATGCACGAACTCGGCGCCGAGCACGATCTCATTGGCCTGCTGCTGGGCCGGCGAGGGCACGATGCCGGAATTTGCCCGTTTCAACGCCAGCTCGACATGATCGCCGGTTTCGTCGATGACATCGTCGACCCGGAATCCGGCTGAAGCAAACAGGGCCTTCAGGGTTTCGCGGTCGACGAGATGGCTGGCCACAGGCGACACCGCCCAAGGCAAGGGATAGTGAGGCTCGCCGTCCGCCAGCACCGCCTCGGTCCAGACAAGCCTGGCCTTCGGCTTCAGTACGCGCCACGCTTGCCCGATGACCGCCGCCTTGTCGGCGATATTCATGCCGACATAGAAGCAGATCGCCGCGTCGAATGTGTCGTCCGCAAAAGGCAGCCTTGTCGCATCGGCCTCATGAAAACGGACTTTGTCACTGAGGCCGCAGAACTCGGTCAATCGGCGGGATGCCTCGACGAACGCCGGCGTCAGGTCGACGCCGTCGACGCTGCACCCATAGGTCTCGGCAAGGAACCGGGCCGGGCCGCCAATGCCGCTGCCGATGTCCAGAACCCGATCAGAAGCGGAGGGCGCAAGACGCGCGGCATGGTCCTGCGTGGCGATCAGCTCGCGGCCATGAAGCTGGTCGAACGGATAGAGTTGTTCGGCCGCGAGGCTGCCGGCCCTAGCGTCCGGCACAGCCGACAGGATGCGCTCGACGATGCCGCCGCTGCCATAGTGACTGGTCACATTGCTCATTGCGCTCTCCGACGAGACGCAGCATCCCATCGATGCTGCCCTTGCGCAATGCGCGGCCGCGCCAAGACGCGGCTTTGACCGAAGTAGGAATTATTTCCTTTTTTGCATTGACGGGTGAGGGCAGCTTTGCTATGATTTGTCCATGGTGCTGATTTGCGCCAGCGACCCGCCCACAAGGCGGGTTTTGTTTTCCTGATGCCCACAACGTGCGGATATCGGATGTCGGCGGGACAGCACCCCCCTCTGGCCTGCCGGCCATCTCCCCCTCAAGGGGGGAGATCGGACTGCCGCTTTGCTTTCGCCAATCGTCAGCGCTGCAAATTGGTCGCGACCCTGGAGCTGCCAATCTCCCCCCTAGAGGGGGAGATGTCCGGCAGGACAGAGGGGGGAACGCTATCCTCGGTTCATTCTGCCTTATCCGCGAGGCCTCCCTTGTCCAACCGCTATGCCACCATCATCACCGACGATGACGGCCGCGAGGTCGTCAGCGCCATTGGCGTGTTCGAGGGCGCTGCCCCGCAGGCGCGCATCGGCCGTATCGAGCCGGTCATGCCGGGCGTGCTGATCGGCATGGTTCGCGGCGGTCCCGTCGATGCCATCGGCGGCTTCGGTTTTCCGCGCGGCACGCACGACGGCCGGGCGATCGCCCTTGCCAGGGCAACCCTGAAAGCCGCGCCCGCCGGAAAACGCAACGCGCCGGCCGCTGATGCGGCCCGCAAGGCCGCCCCAAAACGGTCAGGGCCAAAATCGGCACGGCGCAAGTCCGGCAAGATCAAGTCCGGCAAGATCAAGCGGGCAAGGCCGGCAAAGCCGGCGAAGCAGGCAGCGACCGCCGAGCCCGCCGGGATCTCGGATCATGGCTGACCGGACGGCGCCGCGTGCGCGCCCTGACCGCAAGGCGCCTGCCGCCGCCGCTGCCAAGCCGAAGCGGACGAAGAAGACGCTTGGCGATGATTTCCTCGACGCGGTTCGCGCCGATTTCCGCGCCCATGGCGCCGGCGTGATTGCCGCGGTCCGGGCCGACAAGCCCGACCAGTATCTGAAGATCGTGCAATCGGTGCTGCCCAAGGATCTGGCCAAGGGTTTGCATGTTTCATCTGACAATCTGGAAGCCCTGAGCGATGACGAGATCCGCCGCCGCATCCGTGGCCTCGAAGCCGTCCTCAGGCCGTTTGGCGACCAGCCTGAAGACGCGCCGCCACTATCTGGCGCTGCTGCAGGAGCTGGACCGCAGGCGCAGGACTAACCAGCTTGCCGCCTACCGGCCTTATCCCAGGCAGGCGCAGTTTCACGCCGCCGGCGCGCAGAACCGGGAACGTCTGTTCATGGCCGGCAACCAGCTGGGCAAGACCAGGGCCGGCGGCGCCGAATGGGCCATGCATCTCACCGGCCGCTATCCCGCGTGGTGGCAGGGCAAGACCTTCGACGCCGCCGTCAGGCTATGGGCTGCCGGCGTGACCGGCGAGGGCACGCGAGACAACCCGCAGCGCGTGCTGGTCGGCCCGCCGCAGCAGCAGGCGGCATGGGGCACCGGCATGATCCCCGCCGATGCCATCCGCCAGACCACGATGGGCCGCGGCGCGCCGGGCGCGCTCGACAGCATCGTGGTGCGCTGGGGCGGCGGCGGCGACGTGCAGGCCGATGAATCGGTGCTGTCGTTCAAGAGCTATGAGAAGGGCCGCGAAAAGTGGCAGGGCGAAACCCTGCACGGCGTCTGGTTCGACGAGGAGCCGCCGCTCGATATCTATTCCGAAGGCCTGACCCGCACCAACGCGACGGGCGGTATCACCATGGTGACGTTTACGCCGCTGCTGGGCATGAGCGACGTGGTGTTGCGGTTCTTGACGGCGCAGGAGGAGGGCAGGCGGATAGGCTAGGCGTTCATTCTACGCACGCTTGCGACGCCTCTCATTGCCTGCCGGGCATTTCTCCCCGAAAACGTGGAGAAAGAAGCTGACCGCAGCCTTGGCGCTCTTCCTGCAACGTCGGCGATTGGCGAAATCGGAAGCCACAGCCATCTTCTCCCCGTTCACGGGGAGAAGATGGCGGCAGCCAGATGAGGGGCGGCGTTGACGCTGGTTTGCGAGGCGAAAAGCTTTTCCAAACAAAGTCATATGACCACACCCTGAATCAATCTGGCAGACCCCATGACCCGTCACATCACTTTCATGACCATCGACGACGCCGAACATTATTCGCCGGACGAGCGTGCCGCGATCGTTGCCGCCTATCCCGAGCATGAGCGCGAGGCGCGTGCGCGCGGCGTTCCGGTGCTGGGCTCCGGCCGCATCTTTCCGATTGCCGAGGAGCTGATCGCTTGCGAGCCGTTCCGGCTGCCGCGCTACTGGCCGCGGATCGGCGCGCTGGATTTCGGCTGGGACCATCCCTCGGCCGCCGTCGAACTCGCCTGGGATACGGAGGCTGATATCGTTTATGTCACCAAAGCGGCCAGGGCCTCGCAGCAGACACCAGCCATGCAGGTGCTGGCGCTAAAACCGTGGGGAGAGTGGCTGCCCTGGGCCTGGCCGCGCGACGGCCGCCGCGAGACGCTGGAAGGGGCAGGCACCGCGCTCGCCAGGCAATACGCCGCACACGGGCTGAACATGCTCACCGGTCACGCCCGCTTTGCCGACGGCTCGGTCTCGGTCGAGGCCGGGCTGATGGACATGCTCGACCGCATGCAATCCGGCCGCTTCAAGGTGTTCTCGACGCTGCTGTCCTGGTTCGAGGAATTTCGGCTTTACCATCGAAAGGACGGCCAGGTGGTCAAACTGCGCGACGATCTGATGGCCGCGACCCGCTATGGCGTGATGATGCTGCGGGAAGCGGTGATCGATCCGGCGGAGTTCAGGGCGGCGCGGCGGCCGGTGGGGCAGAGCGATCCGCTGGGGGCGTTTCGGTGAGCGCTATGGACATTTCCGACTGTGCGACAAACGAAGAGGCAGTCTGCGCCCGCACCGGGCTATACCTGACAGCTTATGAATTCCATCGCTTTGTCCCCTCGCGCTTGTACCCACGCGGTGCCGTTGGACCCTGAGAAAAGAGGCAGAGATGAAATTCGATAAGTGTAGCCATTGACAGACAGTAGCCGACGGCGCGAATATTTGGCTTGAGGGGACCATAAAAATGAAAAATAGCAATGTCTACTGCGCAATTGGATGTTTTTTTGCTCTTTCAGCCTGTGCTGACCAACGTATCAACCATTCACAAGCAGACCTGGGTCAGAATCTTTACAACGCGCAGTACCAGCAGATAAATTATCAAATAAGTAAGTCGATAGACGATCCATATTCGGTGCCGAGTTTTACGTTCGTGTCATCGAGTGTTTTGGGTGCGACTGAAAGTGTCACCGCAGCCGGTACTTACACTTCAGCAGCAGCAGGGTTGACGCGGCAGTTTACGGGCACCGTCGGAGGAATGGGTAATTCCTTCCTTTACACCTCCAGCCCGATTAGTGATCCGGACGCCCTTAGGATGGTGCGAGACATCTATGCCTACACCGTTGGAGAAACACCTTGGCGGACGGAGTTCTCGAAACTCAAAATCCCTCCCCCCGCGAGCGCTGGCTGGTCGTCTCGAACGAGAATGGCAGCGTAGATAGGGCGAACCTCGTTTTGATTGGCAAGTTCGGAAGCCACGTCTTATGGACTAATTCCCGGCGAGCCTACAGTGATTTTGTCTTGTCCGTATTGAGTGCTCTTGCCCCGAGCGAGGAACCTGCCGCGGCGGGGAAAGCAAAGGGGAAGAGCCCAAAATCGGCTGCCCCGAGGTCGTTCGTTCCGAAGACGCAACCATTGTTTGTCTTGCCGACGCAGTGAGACTCCCTGCTAGCCCCAGAGAGCAGATCGTTTTGATCGAGCACAAGCGATGGTTCTCGCCGCATTGTCCTCCGCCGGTTGCGCGATCTCAGCTGCATCGCTGCCAACGAACTGTGTCGCGAACAAAACGCCAAGGAGCCAACACCCAGCCCTTATTCCACGATCTTCCAGTACGAATCCTTGCGGATCACCTTGCCGTCGCGGAACGTGTAAAAGTCGCAACCTCGGACCTCCTTTTTCACGCCCTCGCGGGTTGTGCCGGTGAGGATCCATTTCGACATGCCGGTATCGGCAGCCGCATCGACGAAATGCTCGCCGTCGCCGTAGTGGACATCGGGCAGGCCTTCGAAGCGTGTCGCCAGCGCGTCGCGCACGTTCCGCTTGCCCTCGAAGCGCCAGCCCCAGTGGTTGCTTCCCCTCGGCATCTCCAGGACGCAGTCCTCGGCAAAGAACGCCATGATGCGATCGAGGTCGTGCGCGTTGAAGGCGTCGCATAGCTCCGTCAGTGTCGATCGAATGTCCACTCGCCCGTCTCCTCCAGTCGCATGACCATTATGCCGATATCGGCACAGCGATGGAACACGTCAGCCTTCGGCCGTCGCCAAATTGGTGATGACCTCGAAAGCGAGTCCCGATCCATCGGCGTAGGGGTGCAGCACGGGCGCACTTTCGCTCACGATGGCCTCTGCGACGCGGTTGCGTTCCTGATCGCCCATTTCCCTGCCGACAGCGCTCATGCCGACGAGCGCCATCGTGTTCAAGCGCAGGAGGGGTTCGCCGTTCTGGAAGCGTATCGTGCGCGATATCGTCGTTAACCGGACTTCGTGGAGGCCGGCGTCCCGGAGCAGCGCCTCAAGCGCGGCCGCGTCGCCAAAGCTGTACCGCTGATCCGCAATGGCGCCCAGGCGGCGCTCCGCCACGCGGCGCAGCTCCTGAAAGAACGGGATTTCATCGTCGGATCGCCATGTGGCTACCGCCAGCCTGCCGCCCTTCGCCAGCGCCCGCCGCATCTGCGCCACCGCCGCGGGCTTGTCAGGAAAGAACTGCAGTCCCTGCTGGCAGACGACAACGTCGAACTGCTCTCGGTCATGGAGAGGCAGGGCGCTGGCATTGCCTTCGCGCCAGTCGATGCCCGGTTCCACGGCGCGCGCAACGGCAAGCATATCCGAACTGACGTCGATGCCAACGACGTATGCGGTGTCACCGAGCCGCTCCCTTGCAACGCGGGCCACTATTCCTGTTCCGCAGGCGATGTCGAGGACACGATCGCCTGGAGACAACTCCACCTCTTCGAGAATCATTTCGGCCCACGGCTGGAAGAGAGGGCCTGCGAGCCACCGCTCGTACATCTCCGGGAAACTTGCCATCATTGCCTCCAATATCTTATTCCGACCTACCGCGCCGGAAGGTCAAACTGCGGGTTCCAGCGCTCCCGCGCGACACAATCCGGCAACGGCACTATGTTTCTGTTCGTGCGCGTTCGACGTCCGAATTAGCTCACCAGCGGTTGGGCCGGTCAAGGCCGCAGCCCTCCACTCCCAAGACGATGCGCACCCTTATGGCTCTGGCCCTTGCATGACCCTCCGCATCATCTCCGCCACGCTGCGCGATCTCTCCTACATCGCCGCAAATCTGCGTGCCGAGGACCGGGCCGAGATCGACTGCCAGCTTGACCATTGGTCGCCGGCCCTGCTGGCGGTCACCGCGCTGCAGGGCTTTGCCTATGTTGCCGAGCTAGACGGCAATCCGGAGGCCGGCTTTGGCGCTGCCGAACAGCGCGGCGGGCTGTGGATCGCCTGGAGCTGGGGCACGCGCCGCATGAAGCGCTGCGTGCCTGGCATCACCGGCCACTTCCATGCGGTGCTTGGGCCGAAGGTTGCGGCGCGGGGCGCCTGGCGGGTCGAGGCGCGGGCGCTCGCCGCCAACGAACTGGCTCTGCGCTGGCTCGGCCGGCTCGGCGCCACCCAACGCTGCCGGTTGCCTGGATATGGCCGCAACGGCGAAGACTTTTTCCTCTACGACTGGACAAGAGAAGGCTGGAACCATGTGTCTCTTTCAAAAGCCGCCGGCGCTGAAGCCGCTGCCACCGACCCCGACCATTGAAGACAAGGACGTGCAGGCGCGCGAGGCCGCCCTGCGGACTGAACTCGAACAGCGCCAGGGCACGGCGGCGACGGTGAAAACCGACCTCGCGCCCGGCGACCTCACCGGCCAGCGCCGCGTTCTGCTGGGGGTATGACCATGACCGCGATGAAACGCAGTTTCAGCAAGCGCGTGCTGGCGTGGTGGTACTGGCGACGGCATGCCAGGCTGGTGAAGCGGAGGTGACGCATCTTACCCTCCGCCTTGTGGGGAGGGTCGTAGGCTGAGCCGCACGGTACGTGCGGTTCAGCCTGCGGGGTGGGGTCTGCGCTGCACCCGTCTCCCTCGCTTTACTTTGCAAAGCGAACTCGCCGACCCTCCCCACAAGGGGGAGGGTGTAGCAATTCGTCATCTCTCAGCGGCTTGACAATCGCTCCTCAGGCGCCATGCTGCAGTGCAACATGGCTAGCTACGAAACCAGCATCATCAAGTCGTCGCGCATCGAATGCCTGGACGGGCTTCGCGCGCTTGCGGCGATCTGGGTGCTGGTCGGGCACTGCATGCTTTTGACCGGCTGGCAAATTCCGATCGTCGGCGAGCCGGATCTCGGCGTCGACCTGTTCATCATGCTGTCCGGCTTCCTGATGGTGTTCCACTATCAGCTGCGCCAGGAAAAGGAGCCTTGGCTAAGACCGGAAACCTGGCTGAAATTCTGGACGCGCCGCTATTTCAGGATCGCGCCGCTGTTCTATGTCATGCTTTTCCTGGCGCTGGCGCTTGGCCCCTATCTCTACGATTGCAGGATCATCATCGACGATTTCCTCTCCAGATCGCACCAGGCGCCGGAACGCTACCTCGACGGCAGCCTGAAAAACATCGTCGCTCATCTCACGTTCCTGTTTGGGCTGGTGCCGAACCTCGCCTATCGCACGCCGCTGCCTGACTGGAGCCTGGGGCTGGAGATGCAGTTCTATGCCGTGTTCCCGGCCGTCATGCTGCTGGTGCGCAGGCTGGACTGGATGAGGAGCGCCCTTGTGGTCGCGGCGGCCGGCTGCGTCATCGTGTTTGCGACGCGGCTGTTGTCGATCCATTTTCCGATGCCGTCCTTTCTGCCGCTCAAGATACAGATATTCCTGTGCGGGATGCTGCTGGCCGGAGTCGTGCATCAGCGCCAGCCGCGATTTATCCTGTACTTGGCACTGGCGCTGCTGCTGGCGGCGCTGCCCTTTGGCGGCGACCAGGGGCTGGGCAAGCTTCTGGTGCGTGAAGCGCTGGTGGCGGGCTTCTTTGCGCTGGTTCTCTACCGCATGCTGCCTGGAAGGGCGGGAACGCTGGCGCGAGCGATCGCCGTGACGCTCAGCAACCGGTTCTTCCACCTGATGGGCGAGCTTTCCTTCAGCATCTACCTGATCCATCTGCTGGTGCTGCAGCCCGTCGCGGCGTTCGTCATCAGTGAGTTCGGCCACCAATTGTCGGCGCCGCTGCGCTTCGCCATCGTCGTTGCCGTTGTGCTGCCGACGGTGACGTTGCTGTCCTGGATCACCTATACTTTGATCGAGGTCCCCGGCCAGAAGGCGGGCCGCTTCGTCGTCCAGCGCTTTGGCCGGAAAACTGCGCCGGTGCTCGAGGGCATCAAGCGCAGCGCGTAGTCGGCTGACGCTGCCGATCTCCCCCTCGAGGGGAGATGTCGCCGAAGGCGACAGAGGGGTCGGTGCGACCGGACGCGACCTCCCGCCACCGACAGATGACGCTAGCGCTCTACGCGCGGCGACCGCCTCTGGCCTGCCGGCCATCTCCCCCTCAAGGGGGGAGATCAGCCGCTTCGCCGTCCATCCCTTTCCTTACCCGAGCGAGCCTCTCATGACCGATTCCCGTGCCCGCGATATCCTGTCCCGCCAATCCGAGCTCGAGACCGAGCGCTGCCAGTATGAGGCGGTGTGGGAGCAGGTCGCGGAATTCTGCGATCCCGATGCGCCCGACGTCTGGAGCGGCCGCAGGACGGGCGGGCCGGACTCGCAGGCCGAGCGGCAGGAGCGGCGGGGCGCACGTGTCTACGCCAACACCATCAACTCGGCCGCCAATCGCCTCGCCGCCGGGCTGGAAAGCCTGATCATCCCGCAGTCGGAAAAATGGCACGGGCTGACGACCGCGCAGATGAATGACGAGGAGACCGACGAGGAGAAGGAATGGGCGGAAGCCTTGCGCGATTTCCTGTTTGCGCTGCGCTATTCCGCCAACTCCAATTTCGTGCCGGCGACGCAGGCCTGCCTGCGCAATGTCGTGCGCTACGGCCCGGCCTATCTCTATGCCGAGGAAGGCTTTGGCGGCACGCTGATCCGCTATGCCTCGATCCCCGTGGTCGAGGGCTATCTCGCCCGCAACCGCTGGGGCCAGGTCGACATTTTCCATCGCCGCTATGAGCGCACGGCAAGGCAGGCGGCGCAGCTGCTCGGCTACGAAAAGCTGCCGGCGCGCATCAAGATGCTGGTCGACGACCCCGCCAAATGCGAGACGAAGATTTCGCTGATCCAGTGCATCCAGCCGCGCGACGAACGCAAGATGTATCGGCTGTCGGGCGACTATCAGTATCTCGACACGGCCTTCGCCTCCTATCACGTCATCGAGGACGAGGAGGAGATCGTCAGGGAAAGCGGTTTTCGTTCCTTCCCGGTGTCGACCTTCAACTGGCGCCGCTACGAGGGCGACCCCTATGGCATTTCGCCTGCTATCGAGGCGCTGACGACGGTTCGCGAGGAGAACGCGGTGCGCCGCTCGGGCCTTCGCGCCCTGCAGCAGATCACCGATCCGGCCACCGCCTCGAAGGCCAGGCTCGATTATGTCCCGGTGCTCAACCCCGGTGAGAATTATCCCGGCCTCATCGACGACAATGGAAGGCCGCTGATCCAGCCGATCGCGACCGGGCAGAACCCGACCTATGCCTTCAACTATGCGGCGAGCCGGGCGGAGGAAATCCGCGACATGATGTTCGTCAATTTGTTCCAGACGCTGGTGCAGAACCCGCAGATGACGGCGACCGAAGCGCTCATTCGCCAGGAAGAGAAGGGCGCGCTGCTCGGCCCCTCGGGTTCGATCATCCAGGCCGGATTTGCCTCGAATCTCGACCGCGAGCTCGGAATTCTCGAGGACAAGGGCCTTTATGACGAGGACAGCCGCTTCGCGCCGCCGGACAGCCTCGCCGGCAAGGCGGTGCGGCCGACCTTCACCGGCCCGCTCGACGTGCTCAGGCGCTCGGCTGAGGCGCGCGACACCATCCAGGTGGTGACGACGGCCATGCAGATGGCGCAGTTCGATCCCGGCATCATGGACAATATCGACGGCGACGAAGCGCTGAAGATCGTGCAGAGCGCCGGCCGCAGCCCGCAGCGCATCTTTCGCCGCAAGGAGGAGGTGGAAGGTCTGCGTGGAGCAAGAGCACAGGCCCAACAAGCCCAGGCCGGCATGGCGGCGATCGCCTCCGCCGGCAAGGTCGCCAAGGATGCCGTGCCGGCCGCCGTTCAGGCGCGCGACAGCGGGTTGCTCGACGCATTGATGCAGCAGGCGGGCGGCGGCGGAGAGGCGACGGCCGGATCGGCCGCGCCGGGCGCCGGCGGGCAAGCGACGGCCGTGCCGGCCGCGCCAGCCGCCAACAGTGAGCAGGGAGCATGAGCGCCAAACGCTTCGCCCGAGCCGGCCAGACGGGCGGTCCCGCCAAGGCGCGCGACGCGCTGACCAAGGCCTATCTCAGGGTCTTCTCCGGCGAGGACGGCGAAATGGTGCTGGCCGACCTCGCAGCAACCGTCGGCTACTATCGCCGCCCGTCCTATGGCGAGTGGATGGCCAGGACCAGAACGCCGAACGGCTTCGAATTGCACAGCGCGCTCAGCAATGCGCGTGCTGAAGTGGTGCAGCACATTATGGGATTTCTGACGTTGGACGAGACGCAGCTGGCTGCGCTGGAGAAGGCGGCACGGGCTGAGGATAGATAGGGCGAACCGGAGGCGCGAGGCACCCCCCTCTGGCCTGCCGGCCATCTCCCCCTCAAGGGGGAGATTGGCTCTCTTGTCAACTTTCGCCAATCACCAACGTTGCAGGATTGTCGGCAAGAGCAAAGCTGCTGATCTCCCCCCTTGAGGGGGAGATGGCCGGCAGGCCAGAGGGGGGCGCTGTTCCGCCGGCCTTGCTGCCGGACATCTCACTGGTTCTCAAAAAAGACCGATCCGACAAAGCGCGCAAACGGCCACGGTGCGTGCGCCATGGCCCTGCCGTGATCGCCAGCGCAGCGCGCCTTTGTTCAAAGCCAGGGAACAGCCAATGGTACACATCATCCCTCTCTCCGTGGCTAAACGGCGGCGCGATGCCGATGCCTCGCCGGTGAGCGCAGCGGCGCAGCCGCTCGACAGCTACTGGCAGGAGGTTGCCGAGCACTACGAGCGGCTCATGGCGCAGCAGCAGGCCTTCGACACCGAGATCGCCGCGCGCAAGCTGGATGGCGAGATCGCAAAGGCCGAGGCCGACGCAGTTGCCAATGCGCCGGCAGATGGCGCCGGCCTGCACGAAGGCATGTATGGCCAGGTCGACCCACACACGGGGCGTGTGCTGCAAACGGGCCGGTTCGACACGCTGTTCAAGGGTTTCCTGAGCCAGGTGCCGCCCGAGCTGCATCCCGGCCTCGGCGCTCGCAAGGAGACGTTGCGCACGGAGGGTGCGTGGCGGATGGCTGCGCAGCAGCTCCAGCGCCGCAAAGACTATGAGCGGACCCAAGTCGACACCGCGCTGCAAACCAACGCCATTGCCATCGGTAAGGCCAACCCCGACGACCACCTCACCTTCGAAGCGGCCAGGCGGAACGGGCTCGATCTCATCGACAAGATGGGGGTCGATCCTGATATCCGGCAGCAACTGGCCAAGGACTGGTACAGCACCGCCGCCAAGGCGCGGTTCGAGGCGCTGATTTCCAGGGACCCGAAGCGCGCGCTGGAAATATTCGGCGTTGGCACGCCGGCCACCGGCGGCGAGGCCGCCGGCGATAGCGCGCGCGCTGAGGGCGGTTCCTCTGGGGGCGGCCCGAAAATGGCGCCCAAGAAGGAAGGCCGCGGGGCGCAACTCGCCCGTTTGCCTACGGATGCGCTGCTTGCCGATCTGTCGCCCGACGCTGCCAGCGAACTTGTTCGACAGGCGCATGCGGCAAATGCGGCACGCTTGATCGACGCCCGCACTGATATTGCTTTAGCCGCGCAGAACGCGCCAGACGCCATCGCAACCACTGGCGTCTATTCCGGCAGGACGCCCGGCCCGGAAACCTTCGCTGCCGTCTATGGCGTGGAGGAGGGCGGCAAGCAGTACGGGGATTTTGCAAGAAGGATAGACGTCGGCCGTCTGGCCTTTGGCATGCGGACCATGCCCAACCAATCGATCCACGCGGCACTACGCGATGCCGAGCCTGGGCCGGGCAGGTCCAATGAGGAGCAGGCCCAGTATGAGGTTACAGTTGCTGCCGCACTTAAGGCGCTGAACCTCAGGCGCGCGGACCCTGCTGGCTATGTTCGCGAGGCTTTTCCAAACGTTGACGCCGCTTGGAGCAAGGCAACTAGCCCGGACAACAATTCACAATCGCGAGACCCAAAGGAATACGGACGGGCCATCGCTCTATCTATCGCGGCCCAAAGGCAACTGGGCGTCGAGAAACCCCTACCGCTACCAAAATCTGTTGTCCAAAGCATTATCGACGCCTTCCGCAACAACGACATGTCGCAGGCCGCGAAGGATGCCAGCCTGCGTGATCTTCTGGCTGCGGGGCCAGATCCTAGCATTCGAGAAGCTCTGTCTCAGCAACTGGAGGAATCTGGCTTTTCTCGACCAAATCAAGTCGACCCGATCACCACTGCTGCGACGGGGCAAGAACTCCCTTCATCTGTACATTCCGACAACCCAAAATCTGCATTCCAACAAGCCGCGGAGGATTTCGGCAATTATCTCAGTGAAGGGTTCGAATCCCTGGGCCGAGCCCCGCATGACATTGGGCTGGCTCTCCAGGATTTACGGGATTCTCCTTGGAGCTTCCTCGAGCAACTGCCGGTCACCCCTGGCTCGGGGGCCGTTGCCGAAGGACGCCTAGCATTAGAGTCACTCGGCCAGGCTGCTGCAAAAGGCTTGGCCATTGTCCGCGGCGGCGCAAGCAAGTTTAGCAAGCCGCTTGAGAAGTTTGCGACAAGTGCTTTGCGTACTGCATCGGGCCTTGCCCCCGAGGGTGCAACCGGTACTCGATGGGGCGAAAATCTTCTTCGAGGCAAAGAAATTGCCGCGGAAGTGATTGAGCCGGCTCTAAGAGCCTTCTCCAAAAATTATCGGCAAACATTTCTGCGAGAATATCCAGAATTAATTGATATTGTATTCGTCCACCATCGAATTGAGCAAAAGGTATTGAAAAGATATATTGGAATAATTAGTCAAGAAATGATGCATTCGCTCGAAAATTTGCGTGGTATTCCTAAGGAGTTGAATTCCACTCTGCACCTGAGTACCATCCGACGCGAGTGGGACGCCTTCTACAGGCAAAATCCAACCACCACGTTGAAAAAGTTGTTGGAAAAGGCGACCGAAATTGACCAAAAATATGGCCACCTATTCAACCCTCCAATAGGTAAATAATGAGATATTTTTATCTTGAGCCGGAAGTATCAGGCGGTCCTGGTGATAATTCTGTTATGGATACGAGCGTACATCCGCCCATTGTAACACGTTTACACTATGAGTTCGATGGATGGTTGGGCGATGCGATGGTTACATCGTTCCCGTGCTACCTCGTGACCGAAGGTGTGGAGCGTAAGATTCTAGAGAGCCGATTCTCAGGAGTAACCTTCGACAAAGTCGAGGTGACAACGTCCGAATTGTTCGAAGAGATGCAGCCCGATCAAAAACTTCCGCCTTTCGTATGGCTGAAAGTAAGCGGCAAGGCTGGCCTCGATGACTTCGGGATAGCCAAGGACTATAGACTTGTTGTCTCAGAGAGCGTTCTCGACGTCTTGAAGCTGTTGGGGGTCTCCAATGCGTTGATCGAGCCTTTTGAAGGGTCTTGAGCTGCAGCTTTAGGCTGCTGCTTGGCGCCGCTTTCAAGCACCAGTGTGCGTCTTGCCTTGGTAGCTGCGTAACGTCTCCGCAAGACTTTGGGTGAGTGATGCAATATTTCTACATCGAGCCGGACGTTGCAGGTGGGCTCGGACCCCACACGATTCTTGATCCGAGCGTTCACCCTCCAATGGTGAGCAAGCTTCACCATGTCGTGGAGGGTTGGACCGGGGACGTGCTCGTTACGACCTTCCCGTGCAACCTCGTCACTGAAGATGCGCAGCACGCGCTGCAAAAGATAGGTTTTTCAGGTGCCACATTCGCAGA
Organism: Mesorhizobium sp. C395A; assembly: GCF_030323205.1. Taxonomy (NCBI): domain Bacteria; kingdom Pseudomonadati; phylum Pseudomonadota; class Alphaproteobacteria; order Hyphomicrobiales; family Phyllobacteriaceae; genus Mesorhizobium; species Mesorhizobium sp. C395A. The sequence continues at coordinate 945,873 of NZ_CP100473.1, forward strand.
CGCCGAAGTAACAACATCCGAAGAGTTTCATGAGGATCAACCTGGGCAGGAACTTCCACCCTTCGTCTGGTTGAAAGTGGATGGGAAGGCTGGCCGCGATGACTTCGGGGTCGCAGCGAGCTATCTTCTTGTCATCTCGAAACGCGTTCTCGATTTGCTGGAGTCGTTGGGAATACCGTTTGCAGTGGTCGAACCTTACGAACAGTAAGGGATCGCGCTTTTGTTGTCGCGGCTGCGCAACGCTGACCGGCCTCTCCAGTCGATCGACGCCTCCAACAAGATCGTTCTGCCTCGCGATGTCCATCGGCAACAAGTTACGCCATGGTGGAATCAGTTGGCTAAAGACCTGGGAGGATAGCAGTGAGATATATCTTAACCGAGGGACAGTTTGACGCGCCGGCCGAATCCGCGGTCGTCGATGGGCTGTCTGCACGCCCGGGAGTCGAGCTTCCCAAGGACTATACCGACTTTCTCAAAGAACATAATGGGGGCGAAGGTTTTGTTGGCGATAACTACATTATCCTCTTTAAAGCCGAAGAATTGGGCGACTTCAATCGAGAATATGAAGTCGAAAAATATGCACCAGGCATCCTCCTGTTCGCATCGAACGGAGGAGGTGAAGGCTATGGCTTTGACACTGAAGATCCAGCCAAGCCAATCGTACGCATCCCATTCATAGGTATGAATCGGCAGTCCGCTGAAATAATAGCGCGTGACCTCGCCGATCTATTTTCTAGGTTGGGGCAATGAAAATGAGTGACAAAAACGGAAATTCGCGTCCCAAGGGCATGGAGCTGTTTGAGATTAAACCCGTGATCGTTGGTGGTGATCCAGTCAGTCTGGAGAACAAGATTTGGTTGACCAGGCAAGAGCATTTTGAATTGGTGCGTTACTGGAATCGAGTTATCGAGATTCAGCGTAGGGCGGCGCTGGAATTACGGTGACAGTGCATTTTATCGGTCGCCCACATCGCTTGAGTGAGCCGTCGGACAGAGAAATAGAACAATAAGTGCACCGTCACCGTATTCCGGAGATCATGCGCGCTGGGCTAGACGAAGGTCGCAAGGGAGTTAGCCATGGAGACCGCCAAACCAGACTTAAGCAGCGTTATGCGTCTGCCTCCGGCCAACATCAGCACCGCCGATGACGATCTTGATGCCGCCCGGATCGAGGCACGGCAGTATCTGGAATTCTACACCTGGGTCTTATCCATCAAAGAAGAATATTTCGGATATGGCGCCGAAGGAATAATCTATATTTTCCTGTTCGAGATAGAGCCGCGACCGGATGTGAACCGATGGATCTGGGTGATCGTTGGCGACGTACCGCCGACATATATCCCTGCAGACGACGCCAGGACGCCTTTCGAGGTTCTTGATGGCTATATCGGTGCCCTTGAGGACTGGGTTGAGGCAGCGCGACAAGGAAAGTCGGTGGCGAAATTGATACCGGTCAATGTCGACGCAAATCCCGCTAACGCCGAAATGCTGGCTGGCCGCCTCAAATTTCTCGACGAAAAAATCTTGCCGGAGCTTGAACGGTAATTCGGACGATTGCGGCAGAGGATGCCGGTAGGCAGGTGAGGGTTGGCGCCAGCCTCTCAGAGGATCGCGCTGCCCCTCATCCGCCCTTCGGGCGCCTTCTCCCCGTGAACGGGGAGAAGGCGGCTAGTCCTCAATAATCGTTGTTGTAGTACCGGTCGTCGCAGGGCGCTGTGTAAATGCGGCCGTAGCGATCCTGGTAGCGGCAGAGCTGTTCGCCGCGGCGCTGCGGCGTGGTGGCCTGGCCGATGACGGCGCCGAGCAGGGCGCCGCCGGCGGCGCCGATCACCGTGCTCTTGGTGTTGCCGCCCAGCGCCTGGCCGGCGAGCGCGCCGACGCCGCCGCCGATGAGCGCGCCGTTGGTCGCCCTCTGCTGCTGTTCGGTCTGGGTCGCGCAGCCTGCCAGAGCGGCAGTCATGAGCACGGCGGCAATGGCTTGTCTGATGATCATCTTGGAACTCCTTTGAAGCCCCAAACGCGGATTGGAGCGAATGGTTGCCAGTTGCTGGCGCATTGCGGCCAAACGGCGGCACGCCCGCTCACGAAATGCGACATGGTTTCTCAGCCCTTGAAGATGATGGTCGCCAAAGCGGAAACGCCTTGCGCGAACGGGGCGATAGCGCTGTTGCATGAATCGAATTCCGAGGCCGCTGTGCCGCCTGACTGCTGGATACCAGCAGTGGACTGATCCGGCCCTTCGCTGTCGCTTCGGGCGTTCGTCGTTCGGAAAGCCAAGCAATTGGCTTTCCGTGCGCTGCGCGCACCACTCCTCACCCAAACAGAAATGGAGATACCAATGACCCGAGGTCTTCCCCGGACGCTGTCGCGCGCCGCCGCTCGCGAGGCTGGACTTGCCCCGCCCAAATTAGGCCTCAAGGCCGTCACCACGGGGCAGGGCGGCTCGTACCGCACCGTCTTCACCCTTGCCGGCATGCAGGTGCCGGTCGCGGATGCGCTGGCCTATGCCAGCCAGAAGCTGTTCGATTTTGCCGACGGCAAGGTGCGCATCAAGGGCGGCACGGCCCGATTGCAATTTGCGGTACTGACCACCCGCGCGGCGACTATCAACGACAATGCGGCGCTGACCTGGTCGCTCGGTTCGGCGGCGGCTTCCAGCGCGACGCTTGCCGGCGCCATGGTCAATGTGCTGGCCTCGACCGCCCGCACGCTGGATGGCGTGGGCGCGGCGCTATCGACTGCCTCGACCGCGGATGTCGCGGCAGCCGCGACGCTGGATGGCACGACGACGCCGGTGGACCTTTACCTCAACCTGGCGTTTGCGACCGGCACGGATATCGATGCCGACGGGACGATTGCCGTGACGGGCACGATCACGCTGCTGTGGGAAAACTGGGGCGACAACGCGTAGCCGCTAATCTCCCCCCTTGAGGGGGAGATGTCGCCAAAGGCGACAGAGGGGGTCGGTGCGACCGGATGCGACTCCCATTCTGCGACAGATGAGGTCGGCGCCCCACGCGCAGCGACCCCCTCTGGCCTGCCGGCCATCTCCCCCTCGAGGGGGAGATACCAAGCTTCGCCGCCGGCTCCTTCTAACAACAATCAAAGGAATCCACTCATGACAGATCTGGCAGATTCCGGGTCCGTGGCGGCGCGTGCGCAGCCGGCGGGCAACCCAGTACGGCCACCGGCAGGCGCGGAGAACGGGTCCGCCGCGCCTGTCGGCCAAAGTTGGTTTGACGGTCTTTCCGAAGGCAACCGCAAGCTCGCTGAAGCCAAGGGCTGGACCAAGGCTGAAAACCTCGATCGGGTTTTCACATCCTATGCGGAACTGGAACGCCAGCAGGGTGAAAGCCTGCGCGTTCCCGCATCGGACGCATCCCCGGAAGACTGGCAGAAGTTTCATGCCCGGCTGCCCGAGACCATGCGTCCGCTGACATCGCCTGACAAGGTCGAGTACAGGCGGCCCGATGGGCTGCCGGAAAACTTCGCCTATTCGGACGAGCTTGCCCAGGCGTCCAAGGCCTGGGCGGTCGAGGCCGGCGCCACGCCCAAAGTGGCGCAGGCCTATCACGACCGCTTCGTCGGCTACATGGCCGAGCAGGCCGCGCGCCAGGACATCGCGCTTGCCCGCTCGGTCGAGGCAACGCATGACGACCTCGTGCGCGACTGGGGACCGACCGACAGCGATGGCTTTCGCCAGAAACTGGAGGTCGCCAACCGGGCGATGAAGAAGCTCGGCCTGGTCGACGCCTACAAGGCCAAGGGCATCCTTCTGCCGGACGGGGCGCTGACCGATCCGCAGATCGCCAAGGCATTTCACGCCGTCGGCGAGGCGATGTTCAGGGAAGACACGATCGACGGCGGCGCGGCCGTGAGCGGCGGCAATCCGTTCAAGCGCAACGCCACTGGTGATCGCAACATTTCGGCGATTTCAGCCCTTGTCAAAAGCGACCCCGCCCGCGCCCGGCGGCTGGCGCGGGAAGCGGGCGAAAACCCGGATCTATGGATGCCGAACAACCCGCTCTGATCCCGAGCTACCCGCCGCCACATCAAACCTCAAAGGAAGTGAAAAATGGCAGACGCCTATACCCGTATCGCGGACGCGATCGTTCCGTCCGTTTATGCCCAGTACTCGTTCGAAGAGCACGTCCAGTCGCTGGAAATCTTCCAGGCTGGCATCCTGTTCAACGACCCGGCCACCACCGCCAAGCTGTCGATGGGCGGCCGTTCCGTCGACATGCCCGGCTGGAAGGATCTCGGCAACGATCCGTCGGAACCCGTCAATGACGATCCGGCCGATTCCATCGAGATGAAGAAGATCGGCGCCCGCCGCGAGGTCGCCGCCCGCAATGTTCGCGCCCAGGCCTGGGGCGTTCCGGACCTGACCTCGATCCTGGCCGGCGACGACCCGCAGAAGCTGATCGTCAAGCGCCAGACCGAATACTGGCAGCGCGCCAACAAGCTGACCCTGCTCGGCATCCTGAAAGGGGTCGTGGCCGACAACATCGCCAACGACGGCAGCGACCTGGTGCGCGTCACCGGCGCCTCCATCGTCGACACCGACATCATCGAGGCCGCCTATCTGATGGGCGACCGCGCGGACAAGTTCAAGACGATCTGGATGCACTCCAAGCAGATGAAGGCACTGAAGCTCGCCGATCTCATCGACTATGTTCCGTCGTCAGAGCAGGGCGGGCCGCTCATCCCCTACTACATGGGGCTGCGCTGCGTGGTCGATGACGACATTCCGGTCGCGGCCGGCGTCTACACCGCCTTCATGTTCAAGGACAAGGCGATCCTGTGGAACGAGCTTCCGGTCAACACGGAAGGCGGCCCGCTGGAGTTCGACCGCAAGCCGCGCCAGGGCCATGGCGGCGGCGTCACCGAGATGGTCGGCCGCAGGCACTTCGTCCCGCACGTGCCCGGCACCCGTTTCCTTGACGCGTCTTCGGCCGGCGAGTTCGCCACCGACGCCGAACTCGCGCTGGCGGCAAACTGGGACCGTACGGCCTCCAGCGTCAAGAGCATGACGTTCATCGCGCTGAAAACGACCGAGGCGTAGTACCTTTCGTCCGGCCAGCGGGTCGCCGAAACTGCTGATCTCCCCCCTTGCGGGGGAGATGTCCGGCAGGACAGAGGGGGGTGTGAAGGATCGCCAACTTCCGGTCCCTTTCAACCCCCTTCAACCCACAACCGCTTCTCCAAATTACGTCAGGTCGGCGGGACAGCACCCCCCTCTGGCCTGCCGGCCATCTCCCCCGCAAGGGGGGAGATTGGCGCTCCGCCATATGCCCTTGCCCAATCAACCACCATCCACGAGGCGCTGATCCATGGCCATCACCCCGCTCGACATCGCCAATATGGCGCTCGCCGTCCTCGACGAGGCGCCGATCGACAGTCTCGACCAGGACGTCAAGGCGGCGCGCCTGCTCAACCTGCATTTCGACCTGACGCGGGAAGCCGAACTCGGCAGGCACGTCTGGGTGTTCGCCATCCTTGCCGCCAGCGTCGCCGGCGCCGACACCGGCAGCGGCAATTGCACCTTGAACTTCGCCTATGAACTGCCCGCCGATTGCCTGCGGCCGCTGCCGCTGACCGCAAATGGCGAGCCGGACGGCGTACCGATCTCCTGGCGCCAGGAAGCCGGGCTGATCTACTGCGACCGGTCCGGTGCATTGATCATCCGTTACATCGCCAACCTTACCGACCCGAACGACTGGGACGCGCTGTTCACCGAAGTGCTGGTGGCAGCCCTCGCCATCAAGATCGCGCATCCCTTGACGCACAAGGCGGGCATGATCGACATCGCCCGCTCCGCCTATGACCGGGCGCTGGACGCGGCCTTTGCCGCCAACGCCATCCAGCGCGGCGGCCGGCTCTACACGGGCTCGTGGGCGCAGCAGCGCGGCGACTTCAGGGTGTCTGCCCGATGACCGCGCTCTACCCCGTCCAGGATGTCTTCACTCGCGGCGAGATATCGCCCAGACTGCACGCGCGCGCCTCGCTCGATCTCTATCGTGCGGCGCTGTCCAAATGCGAGAACTTCGTCACGTTGCCGCATGGCGGTATCCGCGCCCGCGGCGGCAGCTATTTCGTCAACGAGGTGAAGAATTCGGCCAGGAAGACGCGCGCCATCCCCTTCATCTTCTCCTCCGAGCAGGCCTACTGCCTGGAGTTCGGCGACCTCTATATCCGCGTCTATGCCTATGGCGCCCGCGTCGGCACGGTCGAGGTGGCCTCGCCCTATCTGGAGGCCGATTTGTTCGACCTCGCCTATGTCCAGTCAGCCGACCAGATGTGGATCACCCACAAGAACTATGCGCCCAAAGTGCTGACCCGCACCGCCCACACGACATGGACGCTGGCAGGTTACGAGTTCCTCGACGGCCCTTACGATCCAATCAACACGACCGGCACCACGATGACGCCGGCCAGTTACGGCTCGTACGTGCCGAAGATGACAGGCTTGACGGCTCCGGCCGGAACGGCTTTGGCCAGCAACGGTTCCGCGTCAGCGTGGGCGATTTTCGACAAGGACAGCAGAACAGGTGCGGAGATCGGTGCCGGCACCAATGGCTGGGTCCAATATCGGCAGGCGAGCGGAGCGCAGAAGGTTTGCAACGCCTACTGGGTGCAAGCCATGAACAGCGCGTCGGAAGCAGAAAACATGCCGACGCAATGGGAAATCCAGGGCTCGAACGACGGATCGACATGGACAACCATCGACTCGCGGATTGGCCAGATAGGCTGGGGTAACTCCGAGCGCCGGTTCTTCGAATTTTTCAACAAGGCCGCCTTTGAATATCTGCGCATGGACATGGACGGTGGCGGCGGCTCTGACAGTACCAGAACCGACTTCGCCGAATGGGCGCCGAACGAGGACGGCGACCTTATGACGCCGTTCAATCTGACGGCGTCATCGATCACCGGTATCAACGATGATACCGGGTTCCAGACATCGGACGTTGGCCGGGCCATCCGGCTGCTCGGTTCGGATGGGCGGTGGCGCTGGGCCAAGATTGCAGCGCGCACGAGCGCGACAGTCGTTACCGTTCGTCTGTATGGCCATGCCTTGCCGGATCTCAGTCCGATCAGCCGCTGGCGGCTTGGTACCTTCGTGCCCGGAAAATATGTCGAGGCGGGCTCGCTCTATGAGGAGCGGTTGGCCTTCAGTCGAAAATTCTCGGTCTATGCATCGGCGACCGGCGACTTCGACAATTTCGCGCTCGGCGAGGAAGATGACGACGCGCTGGAATTCGTCCAGGCCGGCGGCGGCCAGGCCAACGACATCGTCTGGATCGCCGATTCCGATGGTGCGCTGCTGATCGGAACCTCGGGCGGCATCCGCGCGCTGTCCGGCTCCGGCATCGACGAGGCACTCACCCCGTCCTCGTTCAAGAACCGCCGTTCGCGCACCTTTGGCTGCGCCCGCATCCGCCCAGTCGATGCCGGGCAGTCCTTCCTCTATGTCACCCGCTCGCGCAAATCGATTGCCGAGCTGACGCAGAGTTCTACAGCCAAATTCACCTCCGATGACATCGGCCAGATCTCGGAACATATCCCCAAGCAAGGCGTGGTCGAACTCGCCTTCCAGACCGACCCCGACCCGATGCTGTGGTTCCCGCTCGAAAATGGCGAACTTGGCGGCTACACCCACCAGCCGAGCCAGGAGGTGCGCGGCATGCACCGCCATCGCTTCGGCGGCAGCTTCGCTGGATCCGCCCCCGGTCAACCCACTTGGGCGGTCGTTGAAAGCGCCGTGGTGACGCCTGGCCAGAACGGCGTCGACGACATCTGGCTGATCGTCAAGCGCACCATTGGCGGGGTGACCAGGCGCTACATCGAAATCATGACCACGCCATTCGAATACGGCATGCTGGAGGATGCCTTTCAGGTCGATTGCGGACTGACCTATTCGGGTGCACCCGTCAACGTCGTCTCCGGGCTCGGCCATCTCAACGGCCAGCTGGTCGACGTGCTGGCCGGCGGCAAGGTCTATCGCGGCCTGCCGGTTGCCTCCGGCCAGGTGGCGCTGCCCGCCGGCGCCACAGCTGGGAAGTGGCAGGTCGGGCTGCCCTTCCAGTCCGAGGCCAACACGCTGGAACTCGACGTCGGCGGCCAGGACGGTTCCGTCATCGGCCGCCGCAAGAAGGTGGCGAAAGTCATCCTGTCGCTGCTCGAGACCGACACCACCGGGCTGCAGGTGCAGTCCTTCCTCCGCGGCCGCTGGGAGAGCGTGCGCATGCCGAGCATCGTCGCACCCGACGGCAATGCGAAACTCTACACCGGCAATGTCGATGTACCGGTCGACGACAGCTGGGAAGGGCAGGGCAGGGTCCGCATCCGCCACCTCAACCCGACGCCCTGCACGATCCGGGCGTTTACGCCGGTATTCGACGCCGAGCCGTAGAATAATTTGATGCGGCAATAGTCAACGCCGAGTTCCCGCCCACCCCCCTCTGGCCTGCCGGCCATCTCCCCCGCAAGGGGGGAGATCAACGGCATCTTTGCCTTCGCTAATCGCTGACGTAGCAAGACTGGCGAGCCTGCTCGAGCTGCCAATCTCCCCCATGCGGGGGAGATGTCCGGCAGGACAGAGGGGGGTGCTGTCCCGCCGACGTCACCATTCTCGCACCATTCCCACCAAGGAACCCACCCCAATGACCCCCCATGCCGAGACCCTCGGCAAGGCGCGGACGGCTGCCGATTTCGCGGCCGTCATCGCCTTGCTCGACACCGACATTAACGACGCCGTCGTCCGCAGGCGCGCGCTGGAGCAGGCCGAGGACCGGGCCGTCTTTGGCGACGGCGACCTGGCCGCGGCGCGCGCCGCGCTCGATGCCTGCAACGACGTCATCACCTTGCTGGAAAAAACCATCTGCGTCGCCGACACGCGCCGCATCGACGCCGCCGAGAGCGAAGCCCGCGCCGACATTGCCGCTCTTGGCGACGAGATTGCGGCCAAAGCCGCCACCCTGACCGAGCGCTGGCGCAACGCTGCCCGGCTGGTCGAGCTGCTGCGCCAGGAACTGTTCGAGGCCGATGCGCTCGTCCGTGCCATCGCCACCGCCAATGGCCTGTTCGACGCCGCCAGCGTCGCCGAGCTGAAGATAAACCTCACCGCTGCCCGCCGCGCCGCCATGGCCGGCGCACGGGCAGCCGCACCCGCTCGCCTCAGCCGCGCCGGGCTGCAGGTCGACCGGCTGCTTTTGTCCCTGCTCGCTGCCGGCGGTCCACTCGACCCGCGCCCGCAGCTTGGCGCGCCGGTCGCCGGCGTCAAAAGCAAGTTCATTCCCGCAATCAAACCCATTCCCGCGAGAAAACCCATTCCTGCAATCAAACCCCTGGGCGAACGAGGCTGACCATGTGCACACTTGCCCTTCTCGGCACCGTTCTTTCCGTCGGCGGCGCGCTGGCCGAGGGCCAGCAGTCGAAGCAGATGGCCGACTATCAGGCCAAGGCCTATGAGCAGCAGGCGCAGGCGGATGCTCAAGCCGCCGCCTTCGAGCAAGGCCAGGAGCGCCACAAGCAGGACCTGCTGCAGGCGCAGGCGCGCGCCCAGGCCGGCGCGTCCGGCGTCGGCATAGCCGGCTCGCCGACCGAGGTGCTGGCGGCGAATGCCAGGCAGGGCCAGGCGGATCTCGGCGCGCTGCTGTACGGCTCGAAGCTGCGCCAGAACAATCTCAACAGCCAAGCCGCCATCTCGCGCTTCCAGGGCAAGCAGGCGGTGACGGCGTCAATCTTCAACGCCGGCAGCGCGCTCGTTGGCGGCCTCTCCAAAATCTACGACCCGACGAAAGCGGCAGCGTCAAGCGCTGCGGCCGCCGCTGTGCCGGGCCGCTCCGTGATCTTCGGCAGTGCGGCCCTCAGGGCTCCGTGGGCGGGGAACACGTAGATGGTACACATCATCCCCCTTTCCGTCGGCCAGCGCCGGCTCGATACCGGCAACGCCGTGCAATATCCCCAGGGGTCGCCGATCGGCGGCGCCATGCAAGGTTTCGGCGACCACGTTTCCGCTCTTGCCGAACGCTACCAGCAGATGAAGGACCAGCAGGACGCGTTCGACGCCGAGCTGGCGCGTCGCGGCTTCGACGCGCGGATCGCGCAGGCCGAAGATGAAGTGGCGGCGAACGCGCCGGCGGATGGCGCAGGCATGCATGAAGCCATGTATGGCGAGGTCGACCTGCGCGCCGGCCGGGTGGTGAAACCAGGCCTGTACGATACGCTGTTCGACGATGCGAAACGGACGATGCCCGAAAGCCAGCGCGCCGCTTTCGCAGGCCAGAAGGAAAACAAGCGCGTCGTTGGCGCATACCGCATGGCGCTGCGGCAAAAGACCAAACGCGACGACTACGAGAAGGCCACCGTCGACACGACGCTGACGACCAATGCCATCGCCATAGCAAAAGGCGACCCGAACGACACCGCGAACTTCGAGGCGATCCGGCAGAGCGGGCTCGACCTGATCGCCAAGATCGGCAACCCGCTTGCCAGGCAAGCGGCGGAAGCCGCCTGGCGCACCAACTCGGCCAAGGCGCTGGTTCAGGCGATGATCGCCACGGACCCGAAGCGCGCGCTGGAAATGTTCGGCGGCGCAGCGGCCGCCGGCGGCGAGACCGCTGGCGATAGCGCGCAGGCTGCGGGCAACTCCTTTGTGGACGGCCCAAGGATGGCGCCCGGGAAAGAAGACCGCGTCGGCACGCAGACGCCGGATGACCGCATCGCGCAGGCGTTCAGGGACGATCTTCCGCAGGAGGAACAGGATGCGCTGGCCTTAAAGGCAAAGGTCGCAAAATTCAGGCAGGACATCCAGACGCGCGTCGAGATCGGTCGCGCCGAGAGGGAAGCGCCGGACGAGATAGCACGCACGGGCGCCTACTCCGGCGCAATGCCGGGCAAGGACGCCTACAGGACCATCTATGGCCTCGATGAGGGCGACAGGCGCCGGCAGGGTCTCGAATGGCGTACCAATGTCGGCAAGAAGATTTTCGACATGGCGACCATGTCGAACCAGGAGATCAATGCCGCCGTTGTCAGTGCCGAACCGGGGCCGAACGCTTCACCGGCGGATCAGGCGGGCCACGATTCAACCGCTGCCGCGGCAAATCTGGTCCTGGAAAGGAGGCGAGCCTATCCAGGTGACTATGTCGATGGATTGTCTTCAGAAATCTCGGAGGGTTGGAAAGCCGTATTTGGCACTGGGCCCTCTGATTCAGAGGCTTTCGACCAAGATACTTACGACAAAACACTAGCCTTGTCTGTCGCCCAGCAAAATGCATTGGGCATCGCTGATGAAAATCTCCAACCCGTGCCGTTCTCTTTTCTCCTCAAGCTTGCCGAGCAGCGCGACAGCGGAGCCATGTACTTCATGGACAACTACGCGAAGGCGAGCGAGTTGTTCGCGCGCACGAAGGGTCCTGTCGCACGAGCAGCTTTGGTTCGGGAATTGGATGAGGCCGGCCTGGGCGGGATTCTTCCTGGCGGCAAGCCTGGCCTTTCGGCGATCGAGGTATTTCGATCGGAGGCCAGAGGCCTTGGCAAGGCAGGTGCGAATGCGGGGATATTCGCAGGCAAATTGATGAAGGGGATTGGCTACGGGGCTTCCCTTGGAACAAGCGATCCTCCCGATTTCAGCCAAGGCTACTTCGAGCCTTCGAACAATGCCGAGAAGGTGATGATGCGTCAGGGAAATGACGCATTGAGCTGGGCGATACCTGGGCCGGGCATTGGGCGAGCTGCTGTTGCCGCGAAAGGGATACCTCGCACACTTGAGCCGTTGAGTGCCATGGCGTCGGGGCGCGCCGAAGGTCTCATCGCCAAAGAGCTTCCCGGTGAGTTGTCTAAGGAAGGCGCGGGACTCGTCGAAGGTGGCAGCGGACACCCGGCCGTCGCTCTCGATCTCCCCTCGGGCAGTTTCTCAATGTCAGATTGGGCAGATTATCCGATAGCGGTTGTGCCCAAGCCAGATGGATTATTCATACGGCTAGAAGGTACACAGCAAAAAGCTGCTAGAAAAGCGGCTGATAAGGCCAATCGCATTATCCGCCAAGAGCGAGGCCTTGTCGGCCAGCCCGTGGATGTGCATGAAATTAAGCCAGTGAAGTTTGGCGGGAGTCCGACCGATCCGTCCAACAAGGTCATTCTGCCCCGAGAAGTTCATCAGCAGCAGGTTACGCCCTGGTGGAACAAATTACTAAAAGACATTGGAGAATAGCAGTGGGATATGCACTAACTAAGGGACGTTTCGACCCACCGGCTCAAGCTGCAGTTGTCGATGGCCTGCCCGCAAGCCTGGGAGTGACGTTGCCGAAGGATTACGCCAATTTCCTTAGGGAGCACAATGGAGGTGAAGGCTTCATCGGCGACAGCTATATAATTTTTTTCAAGGCTGAAGAGTTGGTAGACTTCAATCGAGAATATGAGGTTGAGAAATACGCACCAGGCATCCTCTTGTTTGCGTCGAATGGAGGAGGGGAAGCCTATGGCTTCGACACCCACGATGTGGAAATGCCGATCGTGCGCATCCCATTCATATTTATGGAACGGCAATCCGCCGAGACGATAGCGCGTGACCTCGCCGGTCTATTCGCTGCGTTGGAGGACTTGAAATGAGCGTCCAAGGTACAGATTCGCGTTCCAAAGGCATGGAATTGTTCGAGATCAAACCGGTAGCGGTTGGCGGCGATCCAGTTAGCATGGAGAACAAGATCTGGTTGACCAGGCAAGAGCATTTTCAAGTGGTGCGCTTTTGGAATCGAACTATCGAAGTTCAGCGTAAGGCGGCACTGGAAAAGGCGGGACGAAACGGGGAATAGAGTGCAAGGAGCACGAGCCATGACCAGCGTCGGACGATCATTTGCAAATCCACCGAACCGCCGGCGCAAGCAACTCGTCCCTAGATCCCAACATAATAATGGTACCATCTTCCAGGAGGTTTTGCATCCGAATCGTGGCGGAGGGTTTCTCTTTTGGGGCAAGTAGGCAGGCTGATAGACATAGTTGCAAGGCTGTCGGAGTTTGACGAGTACGACACGATTTATGCGTCGGAGCCTTGGACCGAGGATTCCGATGCGATGGTTGCTACCGGGCTGGACACGGGAAGATCGCCACCGGAGGCCGTCGAAGCCGGTTTGGAATATTTTCTTGAGATACATATCCGTCGAGAAGTCATCGAGGGTTGGCTTGCCTCAATAAAAGAAAAACCTAGCCTAGCGGGGGTTTGTCAAAGGCTTATCGAATACGCCATCAATGACGCATAGGAGAGATAGAGTGGAACATAACCCGCGCTATGACGGAAAGCCGCTGCTTAAACTATTGGAATTTTATGTTTTGTGGGTAATTGGTGAGCTGCCCGAAGAGGTGGATAAATCCTTGAAGGCGATAGCTCCCAAACTGCACACTCTCTATGGCGGCGATGGACAGTGGCAGGGCGCAATTGCCGCATCTGTTCATCTTTCCGAGGAATACCGGCGGAAATCCGGGGTCTATGGGCGAGGAACCTCGAAATCGCTCGCGACAACGAAGTAACGCTTTCGCCTCAGAAATTTGCCGAGATGTTCGTAGATGAAAATTTCGAGAATGATGGATTACGGTGACAGCGTATTTCTAGAGGTCCGCACCAGTGCGAGGTAGAGCGAAAGCTCTAAAGCTGACAAATTGAAAAGAGTGCACTGTCACCGTAATTCCGAAGCATTGAGACGCATAATTCAGCTGGACAGCCTGATCGTGGGCGTTGGAGGAACTGCCGGGTTATACTTGTCCAGCGGACAAAGTGGCTCCAGTATGGACGGACCCGTTGAGAAGAACAGCAATGTCTATTAGATTCGCTGCGCTGGCGCCCACTTACATCTGAAGGGCTGGCCAGCGGTCACCTTGAAAATCGCATGGGACGGCGGCCTTGGCTCGCCGCAATGAACATGGGCAGGAAGATACTTCTCGGTGGAACGTTTCCTATGACGACGACATCGAACTGAACAAGCGGCGGCAACACCCGACCATAGCCTGGTTGTGGCGGCTGGAGACATGTGATCCTTCGGAAAGGCCAGAGCTACTGGCCAAATAGGAAGAATGGAATCAACTCCACGAAGAGAAAAAGCGGAATGCCAAGGGTTGGGAACACCGCAGCTTTTACCCCTTGCTGGACTTTGATGACATCGGTCGCACAGTCATGCAGAGGGCGACGCCGAGGCAATGGCGCTGAGGATCGAGCTTGGGCTGCCGGCTGAACCGGAGAAAGTGCCGACCGAAGAAGAGCGTATTCTGGCCGAGGCCGGGGATGGCTATGTGACGCCTGCGCAGCGCAAGCGGCTGCGCTACCTGCGCAAGCACCCTGAGGAGGGGTGATGCGCCGCGTCTAACTCTTCGGCCTTCATCACAGCGCTGATCGTCGCGCACCAAATTGGAACTTCTTTCAAGCCTCGCTTTCGCGGGGCTTTTTTCATGGAGCAAGCCTTATGGCCCGACCTGCAACTGCCGCCGTTCGCCTGTTGACCGGCGAACGCGAACCCGTGCGCCTGGCGACGACGGGCAACATCACCCTTTACGGCCTGCAGACCATCGACGGCGTGCCGGCCGAGGTCGGCGACCGCGTGCTGGTCAAGAACCAGACCGATGCCCGCGACAACGGCATTTATACCGCCAGCGAAGGCCAATGGTTCCGTGCCGCCGATGCCCGCACCAGCCGCACCATGCAGAAGGGCACGACGGTGCATGTTCAGCAGGGCGCGGTCTCGGCCGACTTCATCTATGTTTTCGAAACGCTCGATCCGGTGATCGGCACCGACGCGGTCACGATCGCCTTTTACCTGTCGGAGGACACGCTGGGCGATGCGGTGGGCGCGGCCAGCGCTGCTGCCGCCAGTGCCGCTGCGGCGCTCACCTCGAAGAACGCTGCCGCCACCAGCGCCACCAATGCCGGCACCTCGGCCGGCGCCGCCGCGGGTTCGGCCACGGCCGCCGCCGGCTCCGCCACAACAGCCGCGACCAGCGCCACCAATGCCGGCAATTCGGCAACGGCGGCTTCCGGCTCGGCATCGGGCGCGGCGACCAGCGCCACCAACGCAGGCAACTCGGCTACAGCTGCAGCCGGTTCGGCGAGCGCTGCCTCGGGCTCGGCAACCGCGGCTTCCACCTCAGCCACCAATGCTGCGACCTCCGCTTCCAATGCGGCGGCCAGTGCTGCGGCGGCATCAACCTCGGTGGCGGCGCTCGGCTACACCTTTTCCACGACCACAGCCGACGCCGATCCGGGCAACGGCACCTTGCGGCTGAACAATGCGAGCGCCGCGTTGGTGACCGCGGCCTATATCGATAATCTCGATGCCGGCGGCGCCACCGTGAGTGGCATCCTCGATGGCTTTGATGACAGCACGAACCCCATCAAGGGCCAGTTGACCCTGCGCTCGAAAGCCTCGACCGCTATCTACTATGTCTATAACGTCAGTGGCGCAGTTGTGGATGGTAGCGGCTACCGCAAACTGACGCTCGCCTATGTCAGCGGCGCCGGCACTTTGCCGACGGTGGCCAACGGCATCTGGCTGATGTTCGACCGTGCCGGCGACAGAGGCGCCGACGGGACGGGAGTAGGAGATTTTTTGGGGCCTGCGTCTTCGGCAACCGACAATATTGTCACTTTCGCGGGCACCACGGGCAAGGTGGGGAAGGATAGTGGGATCGCGGTGTCCAGCCTGGCGCCGAAGGCCAGCCCGACATTTACCGGGACGCCAACGGGGCCGACCGCAGCGCCTGGAACGAATACCACGCAATTGGCTACAACGGGGTTCGTCAAGGCTGGGTTTGATCTGAAACTTGATAGCCGACCCAACCTTGGTGTCGTCGCGCAGACGATCACCGATTGGAACAACGCCCTGGACAACGGCTGGTATATGGCCTCGGCGGCGGCTAATGCGCCAGACGGCGTAAATTGGTTCCTGGGGTTTGTGGAAGCGCACGGAAGCACTGGCTACCGGACGCAGACGGTGCATGATTTCGTCAACGACACTACGGCGGCAGACCAAAAGCTATGGCGGCGCAGGCAGGCTGGCGGTGCCTGGGGAGGATGGATCAAGCTGCAATGGTCGCAGGCCGAACAGGATGCACGCTATGTCCAGTCGTCCACGGCGTTGCTTCAGAAGTTTTATGAAAGCCCGCAACAGACCATCACATCCGGCGGGTCGCTGACGTTGGCTCATGGGCTGGGGGTGAAGCCGAAAAATTACCTTGCATTCTTACAGTGCACCACTGCTGAGGGTGGCTATTCTATTGGAGACGAAGAACCTGTCTCGATTGGATCGCACGAAGCAAGCACCAATCGAGGCCTAAGTGTCGTTCCCGATGCTACAAATATGGTCGTTAGATTTGGGTCGCAGGCTTCTAGTGCCGTTCAGATTACACGCAAAGACACTGGTGGATTTCTAAATATTACCAATGCAAGCTGGCGGCTTGTCATTAGGGCATGGGCCTAGCATAAATTCGAGTGAATTCTTCAAAAGAAAGATCAAAAGGCCGCTCTCTCTTTCCGAGATATGGCGTCTGCCCAATCCACCACCGAATCTCAATAAGCCTCGGCTATTTTCGTCGTCGAAGCGCTTCTTGATCACCTTTGCCGGAATTCTTCCTAACACTGCATACGGAGGTGCATCTTCGATCACCATCGCAGCGGCGACGACGGCAATGGTGCCGTCGCTCGATTCGCCGTTCCGATCTCCTTTCCGGCCGACGCCAACAAATACCGCCCCGCCAAGGTCTCCAGCGACGTTGTCTCGATGATCGACGCCTAACCGCAAGCAGCTTCGCAAATCGACAACCTGCCTTTCGCGGGCAGAAAGGAAAACCCCAATGGACCGCAACTTCGCGCGGGCGCTTGCGCTCGTCCTCAAATCGGAAGGCGGCTGGTCCGACAATCCGGCCGATCCCGGCGGCGCAACCATGAAGGGCGTGACGCTGGCCAATTTCCGCCGCTACGTGAAGGCGGATGCGACGAAGGACGACCTTCGCCATATCACGGATGCTCAGGTGGCCACGGTCTATCGCCGCTTCTATTGGGATGCCGCTGCGGGCGCCGAGCTTCCCGGCGGTGTCGACTATGCCGTCTTCGACTTCGCCCTGAACAGTGGGCCGGGCAGGGCGGCTAAATATCTGCAGGCGGCAGTTGGCACCGCACAGGACGGCAGGATCGGCCCGGCCACGCTCAAAGCTGTCGGCGCCAGGCCACCGGGCGCAGTCATCGACGATCTTTGCGATGCCCGCCTGGCATTCCTGCGGCGGCTGCCGACCTGGCCGGTTTTCGGCAAGGGTTGGAGCGATCGCATCCGGTCGGTCCGTTCCCAGGCGCTGTTGATGTCGGCACTACAGCCCGCGGCACCTTTGCCGGGCACCCCGCCCCAGCCATCAGCGCTCTCGCCGAAGCCCGGCAGTGCGATGCCGCCGGTGTCTACCGGCGGGCGCGTCAGCCCCGTCGAACGCCTGCCGTTCTGGCGTGCGCTGCTTCAAATCCTGAAATCGATTTTCGCAAGGAGTTCGACATGATCGCCGTCTTCATCCGCATCGGCTTGCGTTACGGCGCCGGTGTTCTGGTCGCGCGTGGCCTGCTCGGCGCCGACGACGCGGCGGCATTTTCTTCCGACCCCGACATTCAAGCTGGTCTGGAGATCGCCGCCGGTCTCGCCATCGCCTCGGTCACCGAGACCTGGCACTGGCTGGCCCGCAAATCCGGCTGGGAGCACTGACATGGAAGGGTTTCAACAACTGCTCATCGCCTATCTCGAAGCCGCGAAACCCTATGCTGTCGGCTTTGCCGCCGGGCTTGTCGCCGGGTGGCTGCTGTGAGCGCGCTCCTCGCCGTCCTGCTTGGCAACAAAGCGCTGCTGGGCTTCCTGGCATCGGTCATCGCCGCCCTTTGCTGGGGCGCTCACCAGCGGCTGGCCGGCGCCAGGGCCGAGCGCGGCAAACTGGCGGCCGCTGAGGCCGCGGCGCGCGCGGTCGCTGAGCAGGTGCAGAACGACGTCGGCGCATTGCCGGCGGACGCTGTTCGAAAGGAGCTGAAATCATGGGCAAGGGACTGATGCTTGCGCTGCTTGTGGCGCTTGCCGGGTGCACGACTGCTTCGGGCGGCTTCTGCGCGATTTCGAGCCCGCTGCGCCTGTCGGCCGAAGCCGTCGACGTCCTGTCGGACGCCGAGGCGAGAGCGCTCTTGGCGCACAACCGCAAGGGACAAAAGCTCTGCGGATGGAGGCCTTAGCCGATGCACGACCTCTTCGACATGCTCGGCATCAAGGGGCCGGTCGTCGCCGCCGGGCTAGCTGGCGGCGTGCTGCGAGCACTGTCGCGCCATCGCTACAAGCTGCGCGAGATGATTGCCTCGCCGATCTGCGGGGCGCTGGCGGCTGCGTATCTGACGCTGCCTGCCGTCGCCTGGTTCAGGGCAACCGGCATGCCTATCCCCGATCCGGCCGACGACACCACGACGCTCGCCGCCGCCTTTTTGATCGGCGTCTCGGCCATGTGGATTTCCGACATCGTCTTCGAGGTCATCGTGCGGCGGTTCGGCTCGGCCGGCAACGAGTGATGCACTTGAGATGCTGGAAGAAGCCAGCGACAATGCCTACCTAAGGAGCAATCCAATGGAGGTATGATATGGCGACGTCCACCGAACGTGCAGTCCTTGCCGGCGGCTGTTTCTGGGGCATGCAGGATTTGATCCGGCGCTATCCCGGCGTGATCTCTACCCGCGTCGGCTATAGCGGTGGCGATGTGCCCAACGCCACGTATCGCAACCACGGCAGCCATGCCGAAGCCATCGAGATCGTTTTCGATCCGGCCAGGATTAGCTTTCGCACATTGCTCGAATCCTTTTTCCAGATCCACGATCCGACCACCAGGAACCGCCAGGGCAACGATGTCGGAATGAGCTATCGCTCTGCGATCTTCTACACCAGCGACGAGCAGAAGCGCGTCGCCGAAGACACCATCGCCGATGTCGATGCCTCTGGACTGTGGCCGGGCAAGGTCGTCACCGAGCTTGCGCCGGTGGGCGATTTCTGGGAGGCGGAGCCAGAGCATCAGGACTATCTCGAGAAATACCCCAACGGCTATACCTGCCACTTTGTCAGGCCGGGCTGGAAGCTTCCGGTCCGCGAAAAGGCTGTTTCGTAACGCAGCCGCTATCGTCTGCTTATCTGGCGGTCGAACTATTCTTCCGCGCGATCGGTATGCCGGCCGCCTCGTAGAGGCGGCCGTGCTCGGGCTGCCCATAGATGAACGCGCCGTGGACGGGTTTGCCGTCGACCTCAGAGCCTGAGAACGCGACGGCCTCGATCTTCTTTGTTCCGGTCAGGCTCTGGTTTCGAAGATAGGCGAAGGTTCGCACCGCTTCTCCGACAATTCGATCGAGAAACGGTTTTGGCCGCCTCCCGGGCCGTCGCACGAGGCTTGGAAAGCGCTCTCGTCCCGAAACAAAATGGTGCTGTGCGCAAAGCGCCGGCATGATCTGATAGATTCGGTTGAGCGAGCAGGTCATGAATCCTGGGTGAAAAAGAACGAAGTCGACCTCTCCTCTCAGATGCATGGTCCTGCGCAGCAATCTTTGCGCTGCCGATCTGGAGATGACATAGCCTGCGGCGCCCGCGTGCAGGCCATAAAGTCTGGCAAGCGAAAACCCATCATCGAGAGCGACTTCCTTGCGTCCGACCCTCACTTTGGCAAAATGCGTTTCCAGCTTGATCACATCGGCATCGCGCGGCACCCATCGATCGGAAGCAAGCAGCGAGCCGGCGCCCGCGCCGAAAACGACGTCGTCCTCGAAAACCGCGCCATATTGATCCGCGCCGTTCGCAACGATCTCCCAACACGAGCGGTGGCTCAGGAAACAGCAAACCTCAGCAGCGCTTAGCGGGCTTTTGGCGACAGAGCAGCAATCGGGGCAATCGATGGCGGAGACACGCTCAAATGGTACTCCGATCCGGCCGAACTCGGACGCGACATGCGCCAGCCGATCGCGAGAACGATCAAGATTGATCACCAGACACCTCATCAGCGCCCCTTGTCCGGTGATCAGTGAATATCACGTTCCCGTGATTGCACAAAATTTGCTTACGTGCGGGGCAGTGGGTAGCGGCGTACGGTGCCGCCGGTTGGTTTTGGAGGTTGGGTGGACATTGACGGCGTCCCCCGCGTGGCGCGAGCCTTTACCGTGCGCCTAGACGAGTCGCCCTAGAAGCCGAAGAATTGCCGACCGATCATGTATCCGAGCGCGACGACCACAAGGGGAAACAGGGCGGGCGTCAGCCCACCAAGAGCGGAGGTCTTTGGCTGTTGCCTGGAGATGGTCCTGGGTGCATTGCCGAGATTCTTGGTCATCCGGTATAGTAGCAAGCGCTGATTAACGATTCCGTAACCCGATCGAGGCCGCCGCGGCTTTTTGCGTTTCTGGCGCGACCTTGACAATGCCCAGCCCGTGACGCAACTGGGCCGTCTTTGAGAGCATTGTGAGGCAAGGTCAATGCGGGTGACGCTGGTTTTGAAGGGCGTAATACCCTGCCGAGGTTACGGTGGGATTCAGCGTCAGGTCGAATGGCTGGCCACGGAGATGGTTCGTCTCGGACACGAAGTCGTGGTGATCGCTGGCCCTGGCTCCAGCCACCCGCTCTTCGAAGTCCGGCACGCTTCGACCGATGCCGAATGCCGGGCAGCCATTCCGCGGGACACGCAAATCGTCCACACCCATAGTTGGCCCGTCGAGGTGCCATTTCCAACGCTGAATACGCAGCGCGGCTTTATGCCGGACCAGCCCATGCCAGTTGCGAACTGGAGCTTTATCAGCGCCAATCATGCCCGCCAGCATGGGCGCGAGACATTCGTCTACAATGGCTTTCCGGTGGACGCCTATCGTTTGTCGGCTGCAAAGGGCGACCGCCTGCTATTTCTCGCCGGCATTGCACGATCAAGCAAAGGCCTCAACCGCGCCGTCGATCTCGCCAAAAAATTCGATTTCGGTCTCGATATCGCCGGTGGCTCGCGTTGGAAACTGCTGGGCCGAAGTCAGACCCGCCGCGAAGGGTTGTTTTTCAAGAGCCTTGGCAGGCGATACCGTTTCCACGGAATCGTTGACGGCGAGCCGAAGCTTCGCCTTCTCGGCGAAGCGCGAGCCTTCCTCAACCCCATCGCCTGGGAGGAGCCGTTCGGCAACGCACCGGTCGAAGCCATGTTGTGCGGCACTCCGGTGCTGACGACGACGCGAGGCGCATTGCCCGAGACCGTCGATGCCGACAGCGGGCGCTTCTTTGAGACCGATGAAGAATTTGCGGCCGCTTTCGAGGCCGTCGCCGACCTTACGCCTCAGCAATGCCGCGAATCGGCCGCGACGAGATTTCCCATCCAAAAAGCGGCGCGCGGCTATCTGGATCTCTATGCCCGCATCCTTGACGGCGAAGCGCTTCCTTGACGACCGGCGATCCAATCCTCTTCGTCGGCTTCCCCGCGGTCGGCGACTTCGTCCGTTGCCATTCCGCCATCCAGATCATTGCCGCGCGATTTCCTGATCGCCCCATAGATGTCGTCACCTCGCCTGTTGCAGCGCCGCTGGCGCGCCTGATGCCGCATGTCAGGAAGGGCTGGGCGCTTGCCAAGCGTCATCAGCGCCCCGGTTTTGGCGAGCGCAGCCGCCTGGTTGGCGAGTTGCGCAAGGAAAATTACCGTACGGCCTATCTGATGACCAGCAGCACCAAGGCGGCGCTGATGGCGTTCATGGCCGGAATAGAGGAGCGCATCGGCTATCCGCAGGAGTTGCAATTCGGCCTCCTCAATCGCTTCCCCGCCGGCTGGTTGGCCCATCTATGGGCCTTCGGACCCCGCAAGACGCGGCTGTTCGAGGAAGTCTGCTCGATTGCCTCGCTTGGCGAAAAGCCGGCTGCGGGCGCAGAGTGGCCGGCGCCCCGGCTTGTGGTCGATCCGGCCGAACTGGACGAATGGCGCCAGCACAAGAAGATCGATGCCGACCGACCGGCACTGGCGCTCTATACTGCCGACATTGAGAATTTCCGCTCATGGCCCGTCGAGCGCTTCATTTCGATCGCCAGAGACCATCATGATCGCGGCTGGGCAATCTGGATTGTAGGCGGACCGCGCGAGCACGCCGGTGCCGCAAAAATCCGCGCCGCCATTCCTGAGGCAATCGACTTCACCTCGACCCCGTCGATTGCTGACGCGATGTGCCAAATCGCTGCGTCGACCATGTTCCTCGGGGTTGATGGCGGGATTTCCCACGCCGCCGCTGCCCTGAACGTCCCATGCGCGCTCATCTACGGGCTTAATCGCCCCTATGTGCATGGGCCCGTAAACAACCATGTTCGCTTTATCGAACCGCCGCTTTCGACGCCCAGCTGGGTCAAGGACACGCGCGGCGTCAGCGAAACTCGGGTGAGGGAGGTTCTGGCTGACCTCTCAGCCGGTATTGCCAACTGACCGGTGGCCTCGCCGGCCCCAAGCGTCTGATCAAACGCTCCGTGGGGGCAACCATCGCCCCGTTTCGGGTTTACCCCTTGGCACTACCCCTTGGCCCTGCGGTTTTCGGGCTCGTGATTGCCGACCCAGTGGGCACGGATGCGGTCGCTGGCTTCAAGGTAGGCCATGTCGATGAGGTAGGTCAGAAGCTTCTCGCCGTCGCCTTCGGCTTTCTGCCGAAGCTCCCGCAGTATCCCTTGCGCGAACTGCAGGTTCTCCATTTTGCTCGGCTGGTCCATCGGTGCCCCCCAATGTCTGCGCATGAACTTTGTGCTGACTATGCTTGCATGAAGATTGCCGTGAAGTGGATATTGCACGTGCGGACCGCGATCCTGCGAAGGCGCTGGCTGCATGAAAGCCGCCCCATCCGGCTTCAAGATTCGCTACACTATGTGACGGAAAGAAAATAAACAAAGCGTTCTTTTGTACAAGACAGGAAGATTCCTTCAGTTCACACCACGAGATACTTGGACAGCATAGTTGACGTAACGATATTGCGTGGTCTTAAGCTCTCGTTTCCAAACAAAACGTAGCATCGTTGCAACCACAAGACGAATTCCAGCTGACCGGGGACGCTCCGTAGTCAATCGCCGGTTACAAACGGCATGGGTCTCAGCCCAGGGCTTTGGCCAATCCATCGTTCCACGGCAGCGCAGGCCGGATGATCTACCGCCCGCCTTGGCTTGACGCCAAGGCGGGCTTTTTTGCGTTTGGCTTCTACCGGGTGAAATGTTGTCGGACCCGGTCCTGTCGGCATCGGGCGGTTTCGAGAATGAATTTCCTGCCTGCCGGCTGTCTGCGCCGCTCGCGCTAGGCCGACTTGCGTTGCGGCAAGCTAGACGGCGTCTCGACACCGTCAGAAATCGGTTCGGCTGTCCGGTTTGTCGGCTCGTCATCGACTCGGTCGTGCTCGAATTGCCGGGCGGCAGGCAAGCGTTGCAACCAGTGCTCACGGCGATTGACCCAGAGTTCATAGCTGGGCTCCAGCCCTTCGGTGGGCACCTCATCGAGGCTGCCAATCGTCACTTCCACCTCATTCTCACGAACCAAAGGCACCCGGCCGCCGCAGGTGGGACAAAAACTTCTGTCGCCGTAGCTGCTGACGATACCCGTCGTTTCGAACGCCTCGAGCGGCCACACTGCAAACGCCGAAAAAGCCGACCCGCTAGCCTTGCGGCAGTCCTTGCAATGGCAAAGGCCAATCCGAAAGGGATCTCCCGTCACCGAAAACTGGATGCCGCCGCACAGGCAGCTGCCGCTCCGCCTTGTATCATTGGGCATGACCGCTCCTCCATCTGGTTGGGCATCACACCGCTACATCTTGCAGCGCCATGCGCACAATCAATTCACCCGCAGCGCAAGGGTTCCATGTCGCCTCGCGCAATGCATCGTCTGAACCCGGGAGCGCCATGGCAACGACCGCCGCAAGGCTGCTGGATATCTCAGTTCAGGAAATCGAACACCGGTTGCCGGCACCAATAGACACGGCACTGGCCATCACGTGTCGGAACGGAGGCCGCGACCGGCACCTCCGGCCAGTCGCACTCGTTGCCGTATTGGCGGACATAGCGATCGTAAGTATTCCGGCCGGTCGTCAACACCGCCGAGTGATGGCTCTGGATCAGGCGCTGCGTCTCCTCGCAGGTCATCGAACGCGTGTCGGGTCGGGCGTAGGCCGTGCTTGTTGCTGCAAACAACGCCGTTCCAATGATCCATGCCATTGTTTGGGATATCATGGCTATCCTTATCCTAAAATACGGCCAGGTATTTCAACAGCGAAATGATGCCGATAATGATGACAACGATCTGCGCGATCTGCCTCGTGCGGCCATCGAGTGGCAGACGCTGGATGAGATAGAGCACCAGGATGATCACCAGGAAAGTGATCAGAATGCCGATAAGTACCGATGAAGCCATGTCCCTCACTCCGTCTGGCTACGTCTGAGAAGAGTACGCAGCGGCAAACGCTCTGGCCATAGATTGGTTCCTGTCGATGCGAAGCCGCCGGCGCAACGTAAAGACTGCGAAACAGCGTTCCGCGGCCTTTGAAGCTGAACGCCGATCAGGGCCTGTTTGCCGCACGGTTGTCGTTTACCGTCGGCGACACCGTTTCCAGGCGACTTGTTGCTGGCGTCAGGCGAGCTAACGGGAGAACCGCCTCGGGTTGACGGGGTTCCGACAAAAACGGCCTGAGTTGCGCTTCGTTGTCGACATTTGCGCGAGCCCTGAGATCCGGCGCCGCCCGGCGGGTGATCGCTTTTTCGCAGGAGAACAATTGCCGTCCCAAGGGGACGACGGGAAACCTCGCACGTGCATCTCAGCTACCGCGGAACGGGCAAATCGAGCAGGTGGGGAATTTGGGGTAGGGGAATACGTCATCCAAACATGCGGGGATTGGAATCCCTGGAATTTGGGGAACAAGGCGTTGTCTGGACGCTCAAGGCGCCGCTGCGCTCGGTCCAAATCTCTCTCGCGGATTTTTGTCGATTGAAAGAGCGGGTCGCGCCTTAGGACAATCCCAGCAGGGGAGCGGTTTGGCCGCCTGTGGTGTCGGAATTGCCGATGCCAGGCAGTTCGTGCTTATCGTCGGCAACCGAAGTCAATCTCCCCGCCTCGACGGAGGTCAGTCCGTCCAACTCCATCACCGCGCCGTAGAGTTGGGCCGTCTGCATCACAAGCCGCTCGACATCTTCAAGGGCGACGTTCTCGTCCAGGTTACGCAATCGTATGTCCTCGGCAATCACCGCAATATTGACCATTCCGCGCGAGCGCAGCGCGCCCAGGACCCGTGAATTGAGATCCTCCCGTAGCCGAGCCGAATATCCGTAGCGCATGGAAACCTTCCTTTCAGGAGCCGGTTGTCCCGTCGTGGTCAAGATGCGCCAACGACCTTCAGATGGCAAGAAGAATATAAAATATTCTTAAGTAATCAAGTAGTTAGCAGACTGCGCGGGTTGTGCTATCGGCGTGTCTTCCTCATCGTTGGTCTTCTATGTGAGTCACCCATCAGCCTCTCTTGACGCGCTGCACGGGGACCCCTAGCTATACTGCAATTGAGACACATACTAACTCACCATATTTTTTGGTCTTGACGGTTGGAGGCGCGAATGGCCGAGCTGGAACGACCCGAGCGACTGCAGATCATGCTGACAGCCGAGGAATTGGCTGCCTTGGAAAACTGGCGCTTCGAAAAGCGCATGCCAAGCCGGTCCGCGGCGGTGCGGGAACTGCTGCGGCGCGGCCTGGATGCGGATGGATTCCTGACTGCGGGACAAGGAACTAAGTCTCAGGACTTTGGGATTCTGGGCAGCAGTGTGACTGGCGACGGCCAGTCGGGCGAGTAATTCGACGGCGGTTAGCCTACAATCGCTTTTTCTGGAAGTGCCGCTACCAATTTATTGCGGTGGCGGAAACGCAAAGCGGGTCGGCTCTCGGCAGGGTACTGGTCTCAGCAGGGTACTCTTGGCGTATGGTTGCAAAGCCCGCTCCGGTTCGCCGGAGCGGGCTTTTTGCGTTTTCCGAACAGGAAATAGTCGCGATCGCTTTCAGATAGGCTCAAGGTTCTCTTCGCACTCCATGCACGCGACGCTGTGACCGGGGCAACTGAGCCGGTGTGTTCCTCCGGGGCAGCAATGGCCGTTCGAGCTCGCCCACCGGGCACAGACAAACACCTTGCGGGTTCCGTGGCATTGTGGACATTCCATCGGGCGGGCCAGCAGAGCCTCGTTTTCCGAGACACGGCATTCCCTCTCAAGAACCTGGACCATCTGAAACCCCACGGCCGAAATATAGCTAAGCTATCCATACCCGGAAAGCTTAAATTAGAATTTAATTACATAAGCCACGAGCCTCCCGAGGGGGAAGTTTCGCGGATGGCAATCTCAGGCCACCGGCAGTCCGCCGCGCGTGTCTCATTCCCAATTTCGGCCGTCTCAAGATCAAGCTCCGGTTGCTCCCGGCATCGGTCGACCCGCGATTTTGCCCACCGATTTTCGCATTCGGATCGTTATAGGCTTTCGCTTTGCTGGAGCGGCGTTAAAGCTGCCCGGCAAATGCCTGAGCGGGAACAGTCCGTTCCTGCGTCGGTTCGTTTGGACAAGGATGTCTGCCAATGACATTGATGGGCGCAGCGGCACTTTTGATCCTTGTCCTGACTTATGCCGGCGTCGCAATCGGGCGTATTCCAGGCCTCCGTCTCGACCGGGCAGGGATCGCCTTGCTGGGGGGTGCGGCGATGATCGCCATCGGCGCACTCAGTATGGAAGATGCCTATCGCGCCATCAATTTCGACACCATTACGCTGCTGCTCGGCATGATGATCGTGGTGGCGCATCTGAAGGTGTCCGGCGCCTTCCGGGCGCTTGGCGCCTACGCTATCGAGCATGCACACGCGCCTTTCGTGCTGCTGGTCATGGTGACGCTGTTGACCGGCGTGCTGTCGGCGTTCCTGGTCAACGACGCCATCTGCCTGGTCATGGCGCCGATCGTCGTCCACGTTACCCGTGTCATCAACCGCAATCCCATTCCCTATCTGATCGCCACCGCCACCGCGTCCAACTGCGGCAGCGTCGCCACCATCACCGGCAACCCGCAGAACATGGTCATCGGCGCGCTGTCGGGAATTTCCTACCCAGCCTTTTCGGCCGCCCTGGCGCCGGTTGCCCTCTTCGGCCTCGTCGCGGTCGTCGTCATCGTGCGCATCGTCTACCGCGCCGAATTCGCCCGCACCGCCGATCTCAACCCGGAAGTCTATCGCGGCCGCATGCTGCCGGGACAGGTGCTGAAGGCGGTGGTTGTCTGCATTGGCCTGGCCATCGCCTTCTTCGCCGGCGTTCCGGTTGCCAAGGCAGCGCTCATCGGCGGCGCCATCCTGCTGCTCACCCGCGCCATCAAGCCGGCACGCATTTACCGCGAGATCGACGGCCCGCTGCTGTTCATGTTCGCCGGCCTGTTCATCGTTGTCGCCGGCGCCGAAAAGACGCTGCTGACGCCCGACATCATCGCCTCGGCCAAGAACCTCGGGCTGGACGACGTCTGGCGTCTATCGGGCTTCACCGCGGTGCTCTCCAACTTCATGAGCAATGTTCCGGCCGTGCTGGCGCTGCGGCCATTCATACCCGGCCTTGAAAACCCCGGGCGTGCCTGGCTGGTGGTGGCGATGAGTTCGACGCTGGCCGGCAACTTCACCTTGCTTGGCTCGGTCGCCAACCTGATCATCGCCGAACAGGCGCGGGCGGCCGGCACGCAGCTGTCCTTCTCAGCCTTCTTCAAGGTCGGCCTGCCGCTGACGCTGCTGACCCTTGCCGTCGGCACGGCATGGCTGGCGGCTGGATTCTAGAGCAATTCCAGGAAAAAGTGTGAAGCGGTTTTTCGGTCCGGAATTGCGTCAAAACAAAGAGATAGCGTGTTTCGCCGTCTCCATTAAACGGTGAACGCTCTAGCGGATAGTCGCCGACCCTGACCTTGCCCGAACCAGCGTTGCAGCTGCATGTCCGGCGGCCTCGACATAGTCGGGGTTGCGGTGGATCAGCATGATCGAGAACGCGCCGTCCATCAAAAGCACGATTTCGCGCGCCAGGGTCCGCGGCTCGTCGACACCGTGGCCTGAGAGTTCGCCGGCCAGCCAGGTCTCGAAATTCTGCTTATGCCGCGCCCCCGCTTTAACGGCCGGGTGTCCGGGCATGGAAGCGAGTTCGGCTGCCGTGCGCAGGAAGCCGCAGCCTCTCCATTTCGGGTGCTTCGCCACGCGTGCCAGATTGGTGAAAATCGCCTCGACCTTGCGCTCGACACCGCCTTCGGCCATCTCGAACCAGCCGGCCATCTGCTTGAGGTTCGGCTGGTCGCGACCGTCGAGATAGGCGGCGATCAGATCGTCCTTGCTCTTGAAGTGATAGTAGAGCGTGCGCTTGGTCAGCCCGGCTTTTTCCGCCACTGCATCGACGCTGACGCGGCCGATCCCCTCGGCATAGAACAGCTTCGTTGCGGTATCGACAATGCGTTTGCGGGTGGGGTTCGGTGCTTCGCTCATAGGGCAAGTATACCGACTAGTGAATATACATACAACCGAAAGCCTGATCCTCTCCGGTCGACAAACACAGGGAAGGAAAAGACATGACCGAGCTTGTGCTCACCGAGGCCCGCGACGGGATCGCCATCCTCACACTTAATCGGCCGGAAAAGCTCAACGCCTTGAACTATGCGCTGATTGATCGCCTGCTTGCGCTCCTCGATGCCGCCGAGACCGACGATGCCATCCGCGCCATCATCCTCACTGGAGCAGGAGCGCGCGCCTTCTCCGCCGGCGCCGACATCCTTGAATTCTCAGGCAGCGTGGCCATCGGCGTCGACGTTGCCCTGCGCGACTTCGTCATGCGCGGACAGCGGCTGACTGCAAGGCTGGAGGCATTCCGCAAGCCCGTCATCGCCGCCGTCAACGGCATCGCCTTCGGCGGCGGCTGCGAGATCACCGAAGCCGTGCCGCTCGCTATCGCCAGCGACCGCGCCTTGTTCGCCAAGCCTGAGATCAACCTTGCAATGCCGCCTGCTTTCGGCGGCACGCAGCGGCTTCCGAGGCTGGCAGGGCGCAAGCGGGCGCTCGAGCTGCTGTTGACCGGCGATTGGTTCCCGCCGCCGCGCGCCCTCGAACTCGGCCTCGTCAATCAGGTGGTGCCGCATGAGGAGCTGATGCCCGCCGCAATTGATCTCGCCCGGCGCGTGACCAGGCATTCTCCTGCAGCAATTGCCTCGATCCTCACAGCAGTGGCGCGCGGCCTGAACCAGAGCATCGCGGATGGCTTGGCTGTCGAGGCCGAGCAGTTCGCCCGCATGGCTCCGACCGCTGATCTGCGCGAAGGGCTGGATGCCTGGATCGCACGCCGCCAGCCGGGCTGTCACGGCTCGTGGACGCACATCACCCGGCCGGATGAAGCCAGGCGAGCCTCAACGCAGCAGGACGGGCTTGCGGACCGCGATCAAGGCGCCGTCACGGCCAGATGACCTTTCATGTTGGGGTGGAAGCGGCAGAAATAGTCGACCGCTTCCGCCTTCTGCAGGGTCAGGCTCGCTGTTGACTTCGGCGGGATCATCACTTCCCAGCCGCCCTTGACGGTAGCCGTGTGGGCGAACACGTCATTGTTCACCCACTTGATCGTGTCGCCGACCTTCGCCTCGACGGTGGTCGGCGAAAAGACAAGCTTGTCGATGGTGACCTGGATGGTTTCGGCCTGCACGGGTGAGGTCCCGAAGACCAGCGCCAGTGCAATCCATAGCAGCCGTTTCGACATGGCCTGGTCCTTACTTCAGCATACCTGCAACATGCTCGGCGTGCTGTTCATGGCCCTGGAAAATCTTCAGGCCGGTCTGCAGCAGGCTCTTCAACTCGGCATTGCTGGCCGATGGGATCAAAAGGGTTTCAAGCGCGCCGTCGACCTGTTTGTGGTAGGCGATCTCGTTGTCGACATAGGCTTTGTCAAAGGCTGCGCCGTCGAGTTTGGCGAGCTTCGCCCGCTCCTCGGCCGCAGCCTTGGTCAGCGCCTGGCTGGTTGCGTTGTCTTCCGGCGTCACCTTCAGCTTCTTTACCAGTTCCAGTGCCTGCGCGTTGACCGCTTCGTGGTCGCGCACCATGTCGTTGGCGAAATCCACGACCTCCTTGGTCTTCGATTTCTTGATCGCCTGCTTGGCGGCTTCCACATCGATGACGCCTGCCGTGTAGGCGATGTGGGCGATCTGCGGGTCCGTCGGCTTGTCGGCGGCTTGTGCGAGCGGGGCAGCGCCAAGCAGCAGCAAGGCAGCGAGGGCGGCGGTGTGTCGGGTAAGCATGGCATCTCCTTCGCCCGGACGCGGGATCGCGCCGGGCCATGTTTTTCAGTTGACGGTCATTGGATGCGCAGCGGCGGCAAACGTTCCCGGGGAAATCGGCCAAATCAGCCGATGATCAGCTCTCCAGGCCGAGCCGCTGCATGACGGCGCTGGTCAGCCTGTCGCAGCGCCGGCCGGCAAACGGGAAGGCGTCGAGCAGCACCGGCCCGATCTGGTCGTCGAGTGCCTTGCGTACCAGGGCGCGGGCGCGGTGTAGCCTTGTCTTGACGGTTTCCGGCCGCACGCCAAGCAGCTCGGCGGTCTCCTCGATACTGAGCCCCTCGATAACCCGCGCCACGAACACCGTCCGATAAACATCGGGCAGGCTGTCGGTCGCCCGTTCCACCAACTCGAGGATCTGCCGCTGCGCCATCGTCCGCTCCGGATCGTCGCTGGGATTGAGGGGGAACTGGATGATTTCGGCTTGCGGGTTTTTCGCCACCGTCCGCCGCCTTTTGCGCAGACGGCCGAGCGCCTCGTTGATGACGATGCGCGACAGCCAGGTGGCCAATGAGGACTCCCCGCGAAAGGCATCGAGATGGGCAAAGGCTCTGACATAGGCCTCCTGGACGATGTCCTCGGCTTCGGCATCGTTGCGCACCACCCCGCGAGCGATGCGATAGAGCCGCTGATTATGGGTCTTCATGATGATGCAGAAGGCGTTGCCTTCGCGTGCCAGCGCGCGGCGCACGAGAAGCATCTCGCTTGAAGCAGCCGTGGGCATTGGTACAGATATAGCAGGCATGGCCAGTTCCTCGATCCAATCCCCGTCCGAAACCTCGATCAAGACATTGGATGACATCGCCGGCAAAAGGTTCCCGGCCATTTTCGCCCGGCTCCGACGGCGCCTAGAATACTGCTTCCGCCAGCGGCTTGTCAGCAGCCTGCACTCGCGCCGTGGCCGCAAGCAGGTCGGTCTGCGTGATCAGGCCAAGGATGCGGCTGTCCCCGTCCACGATGATGACTGCATGGGTGCGGCCGTCGGTGAGCACCGGTAGCAGGGCCATGGCGGGCGTACCGGCGGCGGCGGTCGACGCTGTCGACGTAACGCTTCCGACGGCTTCGTCGGCTCGCGCCAATTCCCTCAATCCAACGGTGCCGACCAGCCTGGCGTCCTTGTCGACAACCGGCAGCGTGCGGATATTGTGGTCGAGCAGCAGATGACGCGCCCGATCGGCGGACGCGTGTTCATCGACCGAAATCACGTCGCGCGACATGATGTCCTCGCACAACATGGTTCGGTGTGCGCGCATCGTCGCTTGCAGTTCGACCTGTCGCAGCAGCTGTTCGAGATCGTTGCGGTCGATGTCGAAGGTCTCGTCGAGCGCAGCCAGCGCGGCATCGATGTCCTCGGCCCGGAAGCCGATGCGCTCCTGAGCCGGCGGATCGCTGGTTCCGTGCGTGCTTTTCGGGGCAGGGGCCGGCACATGCGGGTAGCTGCGTCGCGACAGCCTGTGGAAAGCATAGCCGAGCGCGACCAGCATCATGGAGTTCAGCGCCACCGGCACGAACGGAAACAGGAAGCCGGCACCGATCACGGCCGGCCCGCCGAGCACGGCGGTCAGTGCGGCGGCTCCGCCCGGCGGATGCAGGCAGCGCGAGAACGACATGGCGGCGATCGCCATCGCCACGGCAATGCCCGTGGCGAGAACGGGCTGATGGACGAAATGGGCCACGATCACGCCGACCAGCGCCGATATTGTATTGCCGCCGATGATCGACCATGGCTGCGCCAGCGGGCTTGCAGGCACTGCGAACAGCAGCACCGCCGACGCCCCCATCGGCGCCACCAGCAGCGGCACATGCGGGCCATTGCCAAGCACCAGCGCGCCGATCGCGCCGGTCAGCGCAATGCCGATCATCGCCCCGATGCAGGCGATGAGGCGCTCGCGCAGCGTCGCGCCGGCGAGAATGGGGACAAAGAGACGAAAGGCCATGGCAAGCTCAGTCCGGCTGGAATTGTGCGCGCAGCGCCTGCAATGGCGTTGGGCCGACGATTTTGAAAGTCAAACCGATCCGAAAAAGCGCGCGTTGGGGAAATAACATTGCGCTTGGTCTACCCATGAGCGGCTTTGCGACGTCGATCGTCCTACGAAAGTCGCTCGCCAATCCTTTCAACGGTTAAGCGGGCTAGCGGAATCAGCTTCGCAAGTTTGCTGGTGTCATGCCGCAGCGGCCGCTTCCAGCCCGCGCAGGATATCGGCCTTGAGGTCCTCGACATCCTCGAGCCCGATCTGCAGCCGGATCAGCGGGCCGTCATAGGGGCCCTTGGCGACGGTACGGTCGCCGAGGAAGACTGGCACGGCAAGGCTCTCATAGCCGCCCCAGGAATAGCCGAGACCGAAGATTTTCAAGGCATCGAGGAAAGCGTGCTGCTGTCTCTGGCCGCCGCCTTTGAGCACAATGGAAAAGATGCCGCTCGAGCCGAAAAAATCACGCTTCCACACCGCGTGGTCGGGGTGGCTGGGGAGCGCCGGGTGCAGCACGCGCGCCACGCCGGGCTGGCCTTCAAGCCAGACGGCAATGGCAAGCGCGCTCTTTTGATGGTGATCCAGCCGAACGCCCATCGTGCGCAGGCCGCGCAGGACTTGGTAGACGTCGTCGGGGCCGGCGCAGCAGCCCATCGTGTAGAACGTCTCGCAAAGCTGCTTCCAGCAGTTGGCATTGGCAGACACTGTGCCCAGCAGCACATCCGAATGCCCGGCCGGATATTTCGTCGCCGCATGGATCGAGATATCGACGCCGTGGTCGAGCGGACGGAAATAGAGCGGCGTTGCCCAGGTGTTGTCCATCATGACGATGGCGCCCGTTTCATGCGCCGCCTTGGCGATCGCCGGAACGTCCTGCACCTCGAAGGTGTTGGAGGCCGGTGATTCCGTAAACACGACTTTGGTGTTCGGCTTGATCAAGCTGGCGATGCCGGCGCCGGCATGCGGATCGTAATACTCGACCTCGACACCCAGCCGCTTCAGCATCGTGTCGGCGAAATTGCGGGTCGGATGGTAGACGGAATCGACAATCAGGATGTGATCGCCTGCCGAGAGAAACGCCAGCAACGGGACGGTCACCGCCGCCAGGCCCGACGGCACGATTATGGTGCCGGCGGAGCCTTCCAGCGCGTCGATCGCATGCGCCAACGCATCGGTGGTCGGCGTGCCGCGTGTGCCATAGGTGTATTTCTGGCTGCGCGCCGCCATCGCCGACGCATTGGGATAGAGCACGGTCGAGGCATGCACGATCGGCGGATTGACGAAGCCGAAATAGTCGTGCGGATTGTTGCCCGAATGGGCAAGCCGCGTGTTGATACCCATTTCGTTGCCGTCAGTCGCCATTGCTCTTCGCCTCGTGGTGAAAGCGCTAGCCATAGAGCGGCGGCATTGGCCGTGCAACAGCGGGCGCCCGCCAGGCGGTGCCCTTTGCATAGGCCAATTCCCCCATGAATAGTCTGGAATGCGTGGCGATCCAGAGCCGCGGATTTCATGAGTGGATGTGGATTAGCGTCGACGGACTTTGCCGGTTTTATTTGCGGGGCTTGCTGCTTTCCTGATGCTGTTGTCCGCAATTCAGGCATTTGCGGCAATTGGTTTTCAAAGCTGTCGTGAAACGGTCATTTCCCTTGACCTCACAGAGATAATCGCCTTCGATGCAGTTCGTGAATGGGAGGGGCCGGGCGTCGGTTACGACGCGAGGTTCCGGAATGAGCCGGATGGGAGCCGGGTTCACGCGGGAAAAGATCAGGATTTGCCTGAGGATCAGGGTTTACCTGAAAACAGAAAAGGGTCTGTGGGTTATGAAACATATTGCAATTGGCATTCTCGGTGCCGCTGCGCTTGGATGGATGGCTTCGGCCGCGTCGGCGACAACGCTCGATACCGTCAAGGCGAAGGGCTTCATCCAGTGCGGTGTCTCGACGGGCCTGGCCGGCTTCTCGGCGCCTGACGACAAAGGCGATTGGAAAGGCATCGACGCGGATTTCTGCCGCGCTGTCGCTGGTGCAGTCTTCGGCGATGCCTCCAAGGTCAAGTTCACGCCGCTCAGCGCCAAGGAGCGCTTCACCGCGTTGCAGTCGGGCGAGATCGATCTCCTGTCGCGCAACACCACATGGACCATCAATCGCGATACCGCGCTTGGCCTGAACTTCATCGGCGTCACCTATTATGACGGCCAGGGTTTCATGATCAACGCCAAGAAACTGCCTGGCGTCAATTCGGCGCTGCAGCTTTCAGGTGCGGCAGTCTGCGTGCAGAGCGGCACCACCACCGAGCTCAACCTCGCCGATTACTTCAAGGCGAACAAGATGGAGTACAACCCGGTCGTCTTCGAAAAGCTGGAAGAGGTCAACGCTGCCTATGACGCCGGCCGCTGCGACGTCTACACCACCGACCAATCCGGCCTCTATGGCATCCGCCTGACGCTGAGTGCGCCGGCGGACCATGTCGTGCTGCCCGAGATCATCTCCAAAGAGCCGCTCGGCCCCGCCGTACGCCAGGGGGACGACCAGTGGTACCACATCGTCAAGTGGACCTACTTCGCCCTGTTGCAGGCAGAGGAACTGGGCATCACCCAGGCCAATGTCGAAGAGATGAAGACCTCGGATAATCCGGAGATCAAGCGCGTGCTCGGTCAGGAAGCCGAAACCAAGATCGGAACCGACCTTGGCGTGAGCAATGACTGGGTCGTCAACATCGTCAAGGCAGTCGGCAATTACGGTGAGATGTTCGAGCGCAATGTCGGCACCGGCAGCCCGCTGAAGATCGCGCGCGGCATCAATGCGCTGTGGACCAAGGGCGGCCTGCAATACGCACCGCCGATCCGCTGATCGAAATGTGATCCGGAAGGCAGATCATCTGCCTTCCGGTTTCTCTTTCCAGGGGATGAGCAATGGCATCGCAGGAAGTTCTTCGCGAGGAGCCGAGCCGCGGTTCCTTCATCAACGATCCGAAAGTCCGCGGGTTTTTCTTCCAGGCGGTGGTTGTCATCTTGCTGGTGGCGGGCGTCTGGTGGATCGTCCACAACGTCATCGTCAACCTGCAGCGCCTGCATATTACTTCCGGTTTTGGCTTCCTGAACAACCGAGCAGGCTTTGACATTCCAGTCAGGCCCATCGCTTATGATTCTGATTCGACCTATGGCCAGGCCATTGTCGTCGGGCTTATCAACACCATTATCGTCGCCGTTGCCGGCATTATCACCGCGACCATCATTGGCTTCATTGTCGGCGTCGGCCGGTTATCGCGCAACTGGCTGGTTCGCAAGATTTGCACGGTCTATGTCGAGGTGTTCCGCAACATTCCGCCGCTGCTGGTGATCTTCTTCTGGTATTCAGGCGTGCTCGCGGTACTGCCGGCGCCTCGCGACAGTTTCAATTTGCCGTTCGGCTCTTTCCTCAACCAACGCGGTTTCTATTTTCCGCGCGCTATCTGGGGCGACGGCTCCTGGCTGATGTTTGTCGCCTTGCTTGTCGGCATCGCCATGGCGTTTTTTGTCGCGCGCACGGCACGCCAGCGGCAAATGGCAACCGGCCAGCAGTTTCCCGTATTCTGGACTTCGGCGGCGCTGATCGTCGGCCTGCCGCTCCTGGCCTATGCGCTGAGCGGCTTTCCCTTGAGCTTCGACTTTCCAAAACAATCGACCTTCAACCTGACCGGAGGCTTTCAGATCGGGCCGGAGTTCCTGTCTCTTTATTTGGCGCTGTCCTGTTACACGGCTTCCTTCATCGCCGAGATCGTGCGCGCCGGCATTCTCGGCGTCAGCAAGGGTCAGACCGAAGCGGCTGGCGCCTTGGGGCTACGGCCGGGATCTATCCTGCGGCTTGTCGTCGTTCCCCAAGCCATGCGGATCGTCATCCCGCCGCTGACCAGCCAGTATCTCAACCTGACCAAGAACTCGTCGCTGGCCATTGCCATCGGTTACCCCGACCTGACGGCGATCGCCGGCACAGTGCTGAATCAGACCGGTCAAGCGGTCGAGGGTGTGCTGATCATGATGGTCGTCTATCTCATCATCAGCCTGGTGACGTCGGCGGTGATGAATGTGGTCAACGCCAGGATGGCGCTGGTGGAGAGGTAAGACCATGCAGGAACATGATACCTCCTGGGTGCGGACCGAAATGGCACTCGCTCAACAAGCCCCGGCCGGCGTGCGGGGGCCTTTGGCCTGGGTTCGCAAGAACCTGATCGGTTCGGTGGGCGACGTCATCCTGACTGTAGTGGCTATTGCGCTGGTGGTGATGATCGTGCCGCCCATCGTCAACTGGGCCTTCATCAACGCCCAGTGGACGGGGCCGGACCGGACTGTATGCGCCACGGTGGCGCAAGGCGGCATCCAGCCGGACGGCTGGTCAGGCGCCTGCTGGGCCTTCGTCAACGCGAAGTTCGGCCAGTTGATGCTTGGCCGCTATCCCCTGGAAGAGCGCTGGCGGCCGATCCTGGTCGCCGTCCTGTTCGTGGCGCTGCTGGTGCCGTTGCTGATGCCACGCGTGCCGCGGAAGGGGTTGAACGCCATTCTTCTATTCCTGGCACTGCCGATCATCGCGTTCGTGCTCCTGGTCGGCGGCATCTTCGGCCTGCCGCATGTGGAGACCCAGCTATGGGGCGGGCTGCTGGTGACGCTGAGCCTGTCCTTTGTCGGCATTGCCGTGTCGCTGCCGATGGGCATCGTGCTGGCGCTCGGCCGGCGCTCCAAGATGCCGATCGTCAAGACACTGTGCGTGGTCTTCATCGAGTTCGTTCGCGGCATCCCGCTGATCACCGTTCTGTTCTTTGCCAGCGTCATGCTGCCGCTGTTTCTGCCCGCCGGGGTTTCGTTCGACAAATATCTCAGGGCGCTGATCGGCGTCTCGCTGTTTGCCGCCGCCTATATGGCCGAAGTGGTGCGCGGCGGCCTGCAGGCGATCCCCAAGGGCCAGTATGAGGGTGCGGATTCGCTTGGCCTGGGCTACTGGCAGAAGATGGTGCTGATCGTGCTGCCGCAGGCACTGAAGCTGGTCATCCCCGGCATCGTCAATACCTTCATCGGTATGTTCAAGGACACAAGCCTCGTCATCATCATCTCGATGTTTGATCTGCTTGGCGTCGTCAAGCAGAACTTCTCGGACGCCAATTGGGCGACGCCACAGACCGCGAGATCCGGTCTCATCTTTGCAGCCTTCGTCTTCTGGCTGTTCTGCTTCGGCATGTCGCGGTATTCGATGTACACGGAACGCCGGCTCGACACCGGCCACAAACGTTGATGCATGTCGCCCAAAAGTGTTTAGCGGTTTTGGGACAACGACATGCATCATAGCTAAAAGACAGAACAAAAAGGGGAACCTGCCATGGTCATAGAAAACGCCGTCAGCGCCGAAGAGATCAAGGTCGATGCCAAGAAGATGCACATCTCGACCACCGATGTCGCAATCGACATCATCGGCATGCACAAATGGTATGGCGAGTTCCATGTGCTGAAGGACATCAACCTCAAGGTGATGCGCGGCGAGCGCATCGTCATCTGCGGTCCTTCGGGCTCGGGCAAATCGACCATGATCCGCTGCATCAACCGGCTGGAAGAGCACCAGAAGGGCAAGATCATCGTCGACGGCAAGGAACTCACCAACGATCTCAAGAAGATCGACGAGGTGCGCCGCGAGGTCGGCATGGTGTTCCAGCACTTCAACCTGTTCCCGCATCTGACCATCCTGGAGAACTGCACGCTGGCGCCGATCTGGGTGCGCAAGACGCCGAAGAAGCAGGCCGAGGAAATCGCCATGCACTTCCTCAAGCGCGTCAAGATCCCCGAACAGGCCAACAAATATCCGGGCCAGCTGTCGGGCGGCCAGCAGCAGCGCGTGGCGATAGCGCGTTCGCTGTGCATGAA
The DNA here is from genome assembly GCF_030323205.1 of Mesorhizobium sp. C395A. Taxonomy (NCBI): domain Bacteria; kingdom Pseudomonadati; phylum Pseudomonadota; class Alphaproteobacteria; order Hyphomicrobiales; family Phyllobacteriaceae; genus Mesorhizobium; species Mesorhizobium sp. C395A. Next base: position 984,083 of record NZ_CP100473.1, read on the forward strand.
CCCGCGCATCATGCTGTTCGATGAGCCGACCTCGGCGCTCGATCCCGAAATGATCAAGGAAGTGCTGGAGACGATGGTGGGCCTGGCCGAGGAAGGCATGACCATGCTGTGCGTCACTCACGAAATGGGCTTTGCCCGCAAAGTCGCCAACCGGGTGATCTTCATGGATCAGGGCCAGATCGTCGAACAGAACACGCCGGCCGAGTTCTTCGACCATCCGCGCCACGAGCGCACGAAGCTGTTTCTGTCGCAGATCCTGCACTGAGCATTTTCATGCGAAGCAAAAGAGCCCTGCCGTAATGCGGCCGGGCTCTTTTGCTATCTGGGGTCGGGGTTGATCTTCTCCATTGAAACACAAAGCCGCCGCCGCATGAGAAAAGCCCTGCGTTTCGTGGCCATGCTGATTATCGTGGTCGGGCTCGCTGCCACGCTCGGCACGCTGGTGCCGCGTCCGCTGTGGCCGGCGTCAGCAGCGGGTGAGGGCACGCGCCATATTCTGGTGCTGGAGAATCCGATCCACACCGACATCGCCATTCCCGTCGATGACGAGGTGCGCCGGCGCTTCCATTTCCTGGTCGCTGCCGGCATCCCTGTCGACGCCCCAGAGGTGCGCTACATCGTCTTTGGCTGGGGCGGCCGGGCCTTCTATCTGGAGACGCTGAGCTGGTCGCAGCTGAAGGCAGTGCCCGTCCTCAAGGCGCTGACACTGGACGCCTCGGTCATGCATGTCGATATCGCCGGGACCATCGCCGAGCCGCACCGTGCTGTCACCGGTTTCGACATCGATGAGGAGCATTTTGCAGCGCTGCTCGACTATATCGACGCGAGTTTCCAGCAAGGGCCGCATGGTCCGGTCGTCATCGAGAACGCCGCCTATTCCAGCTTCGACCGCTTCTTCGAGGCGAACGGCCATTTCAACGCGCTTGGCGGCTGCAACACCTGGACAGCCGCCGGCCTGCGCACCGCCGGCCTGCGCACCGGCTGGTGGAACCCGCTGCCGGCCTCGCTGGGATTTTCAATGCGGTTTCATAACTAGCAGTCCTTCATCGCACCGCGACAGTGTTGGATCTTTTGAAGTCAGCGGGACAGCACCCCCCTCTGGCCAGCCGGCCATCTCCCCCGCAAGGGGGGAGATCAGCCGTTTTGCCCGCGGCGCTCCTGCTGCAACGCCGGCGATTTTGGCGAAGGCGACGGCGACATCCAATCTCCCCCCTTGCGGGGGAGATGTCCGGCAGGACAGAGGGGGGTGGGAAGGATCGCTACGTCGACGATCTAGACTGCCGAGTGTCCGCTCGCCATCCATAGAGCCAGTCGAGGTCGGCGGCGAGCTTGTCGGGCGAGCGCATGGCCAGGAACAGATTGCGGGCGATCGCCACCGGGCCGGCAGCATGCCAGGCGAGGCGGTTTACGGCCCCACGACGCGCGGCCTTGGCGACACGCGGCCGCCGAAGATTTTCCCAGATTTGAAAACTTCTGAGCAGATCGCCAGGGAAATCGGCGATAGCGTCGGCAAGCGTGATGGCATCTTCGATCGCCATTGCCGCGCCCTGTGCGGCAAACGGCGTCATCGCATGCGCAGCGTCGCCGATCAGCGCGATGCCCTGCGGGCTCGTCCACCGCTGTTGTTCGACGGTGTGGATCGGAAAGGCCGTCCATGGGCCGGCCAGTGCCACGAGCTTCGTCAGGCCCGGCGCGGTGCCGCGCAGGGCAGCCGTGAGGATCGCGGGATCGGCATGGCCCGACCAACCTTCGGCCATGCGCTCACCCTTGGTGAAGGCGGCGAGATTGAAGGCCCGGCCTTTGCTGACGGGATAGGCGACCATGTGGAAGCCTGGATGCAGGAACGTGGTGACGCAGTCGGCGGCGCCGATCGCGACAAAGGCTTCGCCGGCGGCGCTCTCGGCCGCGATCGTGACTCGCCAGGCGAGTTCGCCCGAAAAACGGCTTTTGACGAAGTCCTCGCCTGCGAGTTGCGCCCTGACTGCCGACCAGACGCCGTCGGAGCCGACCAGCAGTTTGCCGCGTGCCTCGATTTCGCGGCCGTCCACTTCGGCGGTCACGGCGACATATTGCGCGTCTTTGACGATGCGGGTCACGCGGGCGCCGGTGATGAGCTCAATCTCCGGCCGTTCGGCCATTTGCGCCAGCAGCGCTGCCTGCAGATCGGCGCGGTGAGCGACGAGATAAGGCGCCTGCCAGCGCGCTTCGGCGGCTTGCCCAAGCGGTACCCGCGCCAGTTCGCGCAGCGTCCCGGCGTCCTTGAGCACGACCGCTTCCGGCCGCAACGCTGCGGGCAGCAGCCGGTCGAGCACGCCGAGTTTTCCAAGAATGCGTGTTGCGTTGGGCGAAAGCTGGATGCCGGCGCCGGCCGCGTCTAGGTGCTGTGCCTGTTCGATCAGCTTTACCGGATAACGCCGTCCGGCGAAGGCAAGGGCAGCGGTCAGCCCGGCGATGCCGGCCCCGGCGATTATGACCTGCCGGGACCTGATGTCTTCCATCGGGCTTGTCGCGGAAGGATCAGGCGGCCTGGTCGATATAAAGGCAACCGGCCGGCAGCGTTTCCGTCGCCCTCAGCTTCGCCGAATAGCGGTAGAGCGTCGAGCAATAGGGGCAGACCTTTTCATTGTCGTCGCCCATGTCGAGGAACACGTGTGGATGGTCGAAGGGCGGGTTGGCGCCGGTGCACATGAATTCCTTGACGCCGATGTCGATTGCCGGATGGCCCGCATCGTTCTGGAAGTGGGGAATGGAACCGCCTGCCATCGTCGTCTCCTTGATCTCGTCGAAAAGCATCTGGAACATAACAGACCTGTTTGCAAGATCGATGAAATGAAACTGTCGCAAAAGCCTGTCAGAGGATACGGTGAGCCGGTTAAGTGCATGTCCCTGAAATCGGAATGGTTTTCGCCGAAGGGCCATGCGTCACAAAAGCGTGTTAGAGGCATGGCACGTCCAGCGGCGCTCCAAGGGACGGTTGGCGGGGAAGAGCAGGAACCATGAACGAACTGAAGCCGGTGCAGAGCGAATTCATCAATGTCGAGGTGGCGAGCCCCGAGGGCGGCAACCCCGATCGGTTCGTCAACCGTGAGTTCTCCTGGCTGCAGTTCAACCGGCGTGTGCTCGAGGAATCACAGAACGAGCACCATCCGCTGCTCGAACGCGTCCGTTTCCTGTCGATTTCGGCCGCCAATCTCGATGAATTCTTCATGGTCCGCGTCGCCGGCCTTGCGGGCCAGGTGCGCGAAGGCATTGCGCTCAAGAGCCCCGACGGCCGCACGCCGGAGCAGCAGCTGGAACAATTGCTGCGCGAGGTCGAGCGGCTGCAGGAGGACCAGCAGAACAGCCTTTCGGCGCTGATGTTGCTGCTCAACAAGGAAGGCATTGAGAGCATCACCCGCGATGCACTGACCAAGGATGAGAAAGTCTGGCTGGAAGATCATTTCCAGGACCAGGTCTTCCCGGTCCTGACTCCACTGTCGATCGACCCGGCGCATCCGTTTCCGTTCATTCCCAATCTCGGCTTCTCGATGGCGCTGCAATTGCGCCATCGCAAGAATGGCGAGGAGATGAGCGCGCTTCTGCGCCTGCCGGTGGCGCTGAAGCGCTTCATCCGTCTGCCCGACCGCAAGCAGCACGTTCGCTTCATTCCGTTGGAGGAGGCTGTCGGCCTCTATATCGGCAAGCTGTTCCCCGGCTATGAGGTCAAGGGTTCCGGCACCTTCCGCATCATCCGGGACAGCGATATCGAGGTCGAGGAAGAGTCGGAAGATCTCGTGCGCCTGTTCGAGACGGCGCTGAAGCGGCGCCGCCGCGGTTCGGTCATCCGCATCGAATTCGACAAGTCGATGCCCGGCGAATTGCGCGAGTTCGTCGCCGGCGAGCTTGGCGTCTCTTCGAGCCGCATCAGCGTTCTGACCGGCCCGCTGGCGCTCAGCCAGATTTCCGAGATCGTCGCCGTGCCGCGCGACGACCTGAAGTTCACCCCCTACAATCCGCGCTTTCCCGAGCGCATCCGCGAGCATGGCGGCGACTGTTTCGCGGCCATCCGCGAGAAGGACATCGTCGTCCACCACCCCTATGAATCCTTCGACGTGGTGGTCCAGTTCCTGCGCCAGGCGATGGCCGACCCGGAGGTGGTGGCAATCAAGCAGACGCTCTACCGCACCTCCAACGACAGCCCGATCGTGCGCGCCTTGGTCGACGCGGCCGAGGCCGGCAAGTCGGTGACCGCCCTGGTCGAGCTCAAGGCGCGCTTCGACGAGGAAGCCAACATCCGCTGGGCGCGCGACCTCGAACGCGCCGGCGTCCAGGTCGTGTTCGGCTTCCTCGAACTGAAAACCCATGCGAAAATGTCGCTCGTGGTGCGGCGTGAGGACGGCAAGCTGCGCAACTATGTGCATCTCGGCACCGGCAACTACCATCCGGTGACCGCGCGCATCTACACCGACCTGTCCTTCTTCACCACCGATCCGACGATCGCGCGCGATGTCGCCCAGCTGTTCAACTTCATCACCGGCTATGCCGAGCCGACCGATGAGATGCGGATCGCCATCTCGCCGTTTACGCTGCGCAGCCGTATCCTCAAGCACATTGCCGACGAGGTCGCCTACGCGCTGGCTGGCCGTCCGGCGCGCATCTGGATGAAGATGAACGCGCTCGTCGATCCCAACATCATTGATGCGCTCTATGACGCCAGCCGTGCCGGCGTGGAGATCGATCTCGTCGTGCGCGGCATCTGCTGCCTGCGGCCGCAGGTGCCCGGCCTGTCGGAAAACATCAGAGTCAAGTCGATCGTCGGCCGCTTCCTCGAACACAGCCGCATCTATTGCTTCGGCAACGGCCATGGCCTGCCGTCGGACGAGGCGATCGTCTACATCGCCTCGGCCGACTTGATGCCACGTAATCTCGACCGCCGCGTCGAGACCATGGTGCCGATCACCAATCCAACGGTGCATGAACAGATCCTTGGCCAGATCATGCTGGGCAACATCATGGACAACCAGCAAAGTTTCGACGTATTGGCTGACGGAACCTCCCGGCGCGTCGTGCTGGAGGAGGGTGAGGAACCGTTCAACGCGCAGGAATATTTCATGACCAATCCGAGCCTGTCGGGACGGGGTGACGCGCTGAAGTCGCATGCGCCCAAGCGCATCGCGCAGTTCAAGCGTCGCAAGAAGAACACCGGCTGATGATTTCAACGTCCCAAGGCCGGCTGCAGGATCGCCGGCCGCTGTCCATCATCGACATCGGCTCGAACTCGATCCGCCTTGTCGTCTATGAAGGGCTGGCGCGCTCGCCGACCTTGCTGTTCAACGAAAAGATGCTGGCCGGCCTCGGCCGCGGCATCGTTTCGACCGGCAAGCTCGATCCCGAGGCGGTGACGCGCTCGATGGAGGAGTTCCGCCGTTTCCGCGCGCTCTCCGACCAGGCGGGTGCGGAGCACATGTTTGTGCTGGCAACGGCCGCGGCCCGCGAAGCGATCAACGGACCCGACTTCATCCATCGCGCCCAGGATGTGCTCAAGACCGAGATCCGCGTGCTCACTGGCCGGCAGGAGGCCCATTATTCGGCCCTTGGCGTCATTTCGGGCTTCCACCCCGCCGATGGCATTGCCGGCGATCTTGGCGGCGGCAGCCTGGAGCTTATCGACATCAATGGCGAGGCGATCGGCGACGGCATCACGCTGCCGCTGGGTGGCCTGCGGCTGCAGGACATGGCCAGGAATTCGCTCGCCCAGGCGGCAAAGATCACCCGCGACGAACTGGCGCGCGCCAAAATGTTGAAGGGCGGGCAGGGACGGCCCTTCTACGCCGTTGGCGGCACCTGGCGAAACCTTGCCCGGCTGCACATGGAAATGACCAACTACCCGCTTGGCGTCATGCACCACTATGAGATCGGTGCCGACAGCGCCGCCAATTTCCTGAAGCAGGTGGCGAAAGGCGAGATCGAGAAGGTCAAGGGCATCGAAGGCGTGTCGAAGAACCGCCGTTCACTGCTGCCCTATGGCGCGGTCGTGCTGCAGGAGATCATGGCGGCGATGCAGCCGTCGAAGATTATCGTCTCGGCATTGGGCGTGCGCGAAGGGTTTCTCTATTCGCTGCTCGACCCTGCCGAGCAGAAGGCCGATCCGCTGGTCTCCGCTTCGGAGGAACTGGCGCGGCTGCGGTCGCGCTCGGTCACCCATGCGCATGAGCTTGTCGAATGGACGGACAAGACCTTTGCCGCCTTCGGCATCGACGAGACGGAGGATGAGGCGCGCTATCGCCACGCTGCCTGTCTGCTGGCCGATATAGGCTGGCGCGCACACCCGGAATATCGCGGCAAGCAGTCGCTCAACATCATTGCCCACGCCTCCTTCATTGGCGTCGATCACCCCGGCCGTGCCTTCCTGGCGCTGGTCGGCCTGTTCCGCCACGAAGGCGTGTTCAACGATGCGGCGCCGGAAATCCGCGGCCTGGCGACGCCGCGCTATCTCGAGCGCGCCCGCATCCTGGCGGCGGTGCTGCGCGTCGTCTATCTGCTGACGGCGGCCATGCCCGGCGTCATGCCGCGGCTGAAATGGGAAAACCGCGGCAATGGCACGTTGGCGCTGGTGCTGCCGGCCTCACTTTCCGATCTTTACGGCGAACGCCCGGCCGGACGGCTGGCGCAACTGGCGCGGATCACCAACCGCCGGCTGGTGCTGGCGGTCGAGGGTGGGCAGAGCGTGTCGGTGAAGTAGGCGCGGCCTGACAGCAAAACCATGTCGTCGTCGGCCTCGCGTTCGAGGACCGGCTTCCTCAATCCGTCGCTGCTTCGCACCGCCACCTTCCCCCTCCGGAGGGAAAGGAAGGGAGCCTCGTTGGAAAGCGTTGGCGGCAATAGGCTCGAGCCCTTCCTCTACTCCGTCGATCGGGGGAGAGGTGGCTCGGCGGAGCCGAGACGGAGTGGGGGTCGACCTGCCTCGGCGAGGGATCAACCTGGGACGATATTTGACGATATCAGACCGCGGCGCGGCGCCCGTCGATCGACCAGGCCCCGGCGCCGGCCATGGCTAGCGCCAGGAATCCACCGGCGATGGCAATATCCTTCATCAGCATCTGCTGGTGCAGGAAGGTGAGCATCGGGTCATCGCCGCCCTGGCCGTAGTGGCCGATGGAGCCTGCAACGATGCAGAAAGCGGCAAGAAGTATCGCAACGACCGGCGTCTGAAAGCCGACCAGTATCAAGAGACCGGCAATCAACTCGAACAGCCCGGTGCCCCAGGCAGCAAGCGTCGGCAATGGCATGCCGAGGCCGGCGAAATAGCCGGTCGTCCCGGCAATGTCGGCGAGCGCGTGGTAGCCGGAGGGAACGAGCAGGGCGGCGAGCAGCAGCCGGGAAATCAGAAGCAATGCATCGCGGGGCATGGTCATCTCCGTTGTCTGTCCGCCGGCTGTTTCGAGACCGATCCTAGCAGGGATGGGACGGGCGCGCGCTTGGGCAGACAACGAAAAAGCGGCGTGGAAAATTCCACGCCGCTTTTTTCAGGCTTGGGAGGGAAAGCTCAGCCGCGCTTGGCGTCGATCGAGTAGGCGCCAGGGCCCGAGGAAGCCAGCAGCAGGAAACCGCCGGTGATGGCGACGTTCTTCAGGAAATGGATCATCTGGTTCTGGTCGGCCCAGCCGGTATGGGCGACAAAGGCCGAGGCGATGGTGAAGACCGCGAGCACCCAGGCGGCGATGCGGGTCTGAAAGCCAACGAGCACGGCAAGGCCGCCGAGCAATTCGATCAGGCCGACGACAATGGCCGTTATGGTCGGCACCGGCAGGCCCATGGCGCCGAAATAGCCGGCGGTGCCGGAAATGGCGGTGAGCTTGCCGAAGCCGGAAAGCAGGAAGATGGCGGCGAGCAGGATGCGGCCGAGCAGGATGGTGGTGGAGCTGTTGGACGCGATGCCGGCGCCGGCAGCGGAAGTGTTGATGGACATGGTGGCTCTCCGAAAAGGGTTGATGTCCCGGTCAGATAGACCAAGCCGACTGTTCACCAAAGCCGCCAGTCCGGCGACACATTGTTCACAGGATGTACATTTCGGGATCGTTCGACCGACGCAAAATTCTTGTCGCGGCCAGCAGCGGCGGGAGCAAATTGTCCCGCCACACAATTCGGATTTCTAGTTGACGCAATTCCAAAGAGGAAGGGCTGCGCGCTTCGAGGAAGGCACTTCCCCTGGAATCGCTTAACCCGGATGCGTCATGTCCTCCGGCCGCACCAGCCGGTCGTAGTCTGCCTCGCTGACCAGCCCGGTGGCCAGTGCTTCCTCGCGCAAGGTGGTGCCCTTCTTGTGCGCGGTCTTGGCGATCTTGGCGGCATTGTCGTACCCGATCGTCGGCGCCAGCGCTGTCACCAGCATCAGCGAGCGGTCGAGCGCGGCCTTGATGTTGTCTTCGCGCGCCTCGATGCCGACGACGCAATTGTCGGTGAAGGAGATCGAAGCGTCGGCCAACAGCTGCACCGACTGCAGGAAGTTGTAGGCCATCAGCGGGTTATAGACGTTGAGCTCGAAATGGCCCTGGCTGCCGGCGAAGGTCAGCGAGGCGTTGTTGCCGAACACCTGCACGCAGACCTGCGTCAGAGCCTCGCATTGGGTCGGGTTGACCTTGCCCGGCATGATCGAGGAACCCGGCTCGTTTTCCGGCAGCGACAGTTCGCCGAGGCCCGAGCGCGGGCCGGAGCCGAGGAAGCGGATGTCGTTGGCGATCTTGAAGAGGGCGGCGGCCGCCGCGTTGATGGCGCCATGCGAGAACACCATGGAATCATGCGCGGCGAGCGCCTCGAACTTGTTCGGCGCGGTGACGAAGGTGATGCCGGTGATTTCGGCGATGCGCGCCGCCACCTTTTCCGCAAAGCCGACCGGCGCGTTGAGGCCGGTGCCGACGGCGGTGCCGCCCTGCGCCAGTTCCTGCAGGCCGGGCAGCGTCATCTCGATGCGCTTGATCGAAGAGGCCACCTGCGCGGCGTAGCCGGAAAATTCCTGGCCCAGCGTGAGGGGTGTCGCGTCCTGCGTATGGGTGCGGCCGATCTTGATGATGTGGGCGAAGGCCTTCGTCTTGACCTCGAGCGCAGCGTGGAGATGCTTCAGCGCCGGCAGCAGATCGTGCACGATGCGCTCGGCGCACGCGATGTGCATGGCTGTCGGGTAGGTGTCGTTCGACGACTGGCTCATATTGACGTGGTCGTTAGGGTGCACCGGCTTCTTCGAGCCCATGACGCCGCCCAGAAGTTCGATCGCCCGGTTGGAGATCACCTCGTTGGCGTTCATGTTGGACTGCGTGCCCGAGCCGGTCTGCCAGACGACCAGCGGGAAATGATCGTTCAGCTTGCCGTCGATCACCTCTTGCGCCGCCTCGATGATCGCCTTGCCGACTGCCGGATCGAGCCGCTTCAACTCCATATTGGCTTCCGCCGCCGCTCGCTTGACGATGCCGAGCGCACGCACGATCGAGGCCGGCTGCTTTTCCCAGCCTATCCTGAAATTGCCGAGGGAACGCTGCGCCTGCGCGCCCCAGTAACGGTCGGCGGCAACCTCGATGGGGCCGAACGTGTCGGTTTCGGTTCTGGTCCTGGCAGCGGTCACTTGTCTCTCCGACGATCGAATTCGGCAACGGCGTATCGCGTTGCACAATGGCCTTCAAGCAGAGATTGCGGCCGGCAGGCAGTAAATCGGTTGAAGCAGTAGCGCCGCCCTTCGGGATCCTGCACCCTCCACTTTCGTGTGAAGGAAATTGCTCCTCAGTGCGGCTTGATCCCATAAAGTGGACGGAAACTTGCGGATTTAGCTCGATAAGATCATGTCGAGCTGGCGGATTGCTCTACGCAAACTTCCCCCAGGATCAGCAATGCGCAATTCATGTCTACCTACTCTACCTACGAGCGACGCTGCCACACAAACTACCATCCGTGCCGGCGTCTCACTGGCAACAGCAGCGATGAGGTAGCTTATGCACTTGTCCTTCTGTTCAGTTTCCCGACCAAAATCCGGCATCGCATCCGGATCGAGCTTCGGATCGCGAAACCGAGAATTTCAAGTCCACCCTGGGAGCGCCTCCACATAGCCTCGGAGATTTCCAAGATGCATGGCGGCAAGGTGGAAGCCGTCTCGACGTCGCAAGAGACGGTCTTTGTTCTCCGTATTTTGCTGAAAGCGCGCCTGATCGCGGACCGTCAGCTCGGAACCTTTTTCCTCCAACGGCGCAGCTTTGTCCTGAGATAGGATCTATAGCCGAACGGAAGTGTTCGCCGTCCGGAAGGCTTGCTTGTCCGCGCCTCCAGACGCTGGCGCACGACGCTCATCAGTCTGCAGAACGCGGGTGTTTCCAATGATTGCACCCGTTTGACGAGGTTGTCGGGCAATGGCTTTGAGCGCCAGTCGAAATAAGCCTCGTAGTCTTGCGGCGTTGCGATCAGGTGCTGGAGATAGGCTGCAAGATCGCTGGCGCTGGCGAAGGCACTGGCGTCAATAAAGGAGTGCTCCGGAACGAACTCGTCCACATTGGGAGCGCCAAGGTAGATCGGCACCGTGCCCGCCATGAACGCGTCATAGATTTTCTCGGTGACATAGTCGGCCTCGATCGAGTTCTCCATGGCCAGGCAGAATTTGTGCCGCGCAATGGTTTCGATCTTGGTCTTCGAGCCCAGATCGGGGCCAGAGACCGATCGGTTGTTGCGATATCGGCCATAAGAATCGATCTTGATGTGGCGCGCCAGTTCGTTCGCCAAATCGACACGGCCGCTATAATTCAGGCCGGCCGACTGGAAGAGTGCGACCGGCGCTTCTTCCGTTTTCCGCACGATTGGTCTGGCCAGCGCATCTTTCCACCACACCGCACGCGGAAGGTAGGGTACCCAGACATCGGACCGGGATTCATGCGTCATGATGATATCGAAGTGCCGCATGGTTTTGGGGTCGGCAAGTCGCTTGTAGTTTTGGCCGCATTCCATCGACCAGGCGACCCAATATTGACCAGGGTATTTGTAGGCATCGCCCACTTCGCGAAAGTTCGGAATATGGAAGACGACTGCCGCGGCCTCGGAAATCCGTCGTTTGTCCAGTGTCCACCGCCCGGGCATTTCGCACTGTATCGACGCGATATCGACGGGTTTGCTGAAGAACGTTGTGTAGAAGAGGATCAGTGGATCGATAGACGGCATGGCACCACGAATGTCTGAAGCATTGCTCAATCTGCAGACAGACGCGGTATCGGAAGTTTGGTCAAGTGCTCCGCTTGTTCGAGGCCGAGGGCCGTCCAAACGGTCACCCCGCCGTATACCCGCCATCGATCGCGAAAATGCCGCCGCTGGTCCACGCCGCCTCGTCGCTGGCCAGATAGACGGCGATGCCGGCAAGATCGCTGGTCTGGCCGATGCGGCCGAGCGGGTAGCTGCGCTCGACATAGGTTTTCAGCTCGGCTTGCGCTGCCGCCGGCAGGTTGTCGATCGACTTGCGCCGCATGGCGGTGTCGACCGTGCCGGGCGCAATCGCATTGACCCTGATGCCGCGCGGACCAAGCTCGAAGGCCAGCGACTTGGTCAGCGAATTCAGCGCGCCCTTGGACAAGGAATACAGGCTCGACGGCCGCTTCGGGATCATCTTGTCGGCGAAGTAGGACGAGATGTTGATGACGGAGGCGTTGGCGCCGAGATGCGGCAGCAGCCGCTGGGTAAGGAAGAACGCCGCCGTCACATTGAGCGCGAAGGATTGCTGGAAGAGGTGCTCGGTGACGGTCTCGAACGGCACCAGATAGGCGACGCCGGCATTGTTGACGAGGATGTCGAGTGGGCCGGTTGCTTTCGCGCGATCGACCACGGCATCGATGCCGGAAGAGGTCGAGAGATCGGCCGACTGGGTGCCGACGTTGCCCTCCGCCGCAAGGGTCTCGCGGGCGGTCTCGAGCTTGCTGGTGTCGCGACCGACGATCAGCACGTCGGCGCCCTCGCGCAAGAAAGCTTCCGATATCGCCAGGCCGATGCCGTCCGAGCCGCCGGTCACCAATGCTCGTTTGCCAGAAAGTCTCATTGAAGGCCAAGTCGCATCGAATGCTCTCGCTGTTGCCCGCGTCACGAAGGCAATGCCGATCGGCGAGGGCGGTCAAGCCGCCGGCCTATCGCTCAGTATGAACTTCGGTTGGCCGCGTGCCGATCCGGTTACCGCAGCAGCGACTGCGACGTCGGCGTCAGGCGCAAGGTTTCGGTCCGCCAGGTCACATCGGCCGCTTGCCATGGGGGCGAAGCGGCAACTGCGGCTTCGTAACTGGCATGCGCCTCGGGACTGTCGAAACCCGTCACCGCAATAAAGACGTTTTCGCTCAAGCGCACCGGCAGGCGGGGAAAGCTGTTTTCGGCGTGCTCGGTGATGAAGGCGCCAAGCAACCGTCCGCCGACGCCGATAAGGACCGGAACGGCATCCGTTTCGAAATTGCCGGCGAAATCGGCTTCGGAGCCAGACCGCAGATGATGAATCTGGATGGCAACGATAGCGGTCAAGCGATTGTCTGCTCTCAGCTTTCCATCCGGCGGCATGGCGCGTCGCTGCGCGCCTGACAGATCGAAGCCGGCGCCTGGCCATGCCGGCTTCAAGAGCAGCACATCGTCGGAATCGATCATCGTCGCATTGGCGGCGTCGCGGTGCGCCGTCCACACCGGCCCGTCATAGAAGGCGGTGAGCGCCTGCTTCCGCGCTTCCATGCCCTCGAAGCCGCGCAGCCAGACGAATATGTCGGGGCGGTCGAGGTCGCGGAACTGTCCGATGATGGTCATGCCGGCGTGTTCCTGGCCTTCGATGAACCGACTGTCGAAGATGTCGATCAGCGTCTCGCGCTGGCCCGGCTTCAGCGTGTACTGCCGCAACTCGACGACAGGCGAAGCGAGCAGGCTTGCCGTCGCAGGCGCATTCAGGGCTACGGTCATTGTGTCGTCTCCAAAAAACAGGATGATCATCCGGTTTATAAAACAGACCGGTTGTCCTGTTTTGTCAATCTGCTATCGTTGGCAAATGTCAGCAGAGATTGCTCGGGCTCCGAAAGGGCCGCCGCGAAAACGCACCAACGATCCCGAAGGGCTGCGCAACAAGGTGCTCGATATCGCCGAAGCGTCGTTCCAGGCGCGTGGCTATCATGCATCCGCTCTTGGCGAGTTGATGACGACCGCAGGCGTCAGCGGCGGCGCGCTGCATCATCATTTCCCGACCAAGAAGGCGCTCGCTCTGGCGGTGATCGAGGAGCGCGTGGCAGCGGCCCTCAATGAAACCTGGATCAACCCTGTACGGGCGGCAGGCTCGGCGCGCGAAGGCGTGCGCGCGGTGTTCGAGGCGGTGGCGACCGAGCTTGAGCAGCAAGGCTTCGTGCGCGGCTGTCCGCTCAACAATCTGGCGCATGAACTGTCGCTCGCTGACCCGGATTTCCGCGCCGCTCTGGACGATATCTTTGCCGGATGGCGTCAGGCGGTTGCCGACAAGGTGCGAGCCGACCAGCAGTCGGGGAGGGAGCAGGGCACCGACCCCGAGCGCTTTGCGGCACTCGCCATCGCCGCCTATTCCGGCGCCATGTCGATGGCCAAGGCGGCACAGGATGCCAGCGTGCTGCGCGATTGCCTGGCCGAACTTCAGGGCAGCTCAACGCAGCCATTCCCGAGCAGAGCGAAGCGGCGTCGCAGGATCCTGCTGCGGCCGGGAAAACCTTGAGGCCGGAACTGCGCTGTTCTAGTCGGAAAGCGGCTTGATCGTCTCGTAACCGTTCACCGATTCCGCGCTGGTCCCTTCGTCGTAGCGCCGGGCGAGGGACGCATGCAGATCGGGCGCATAAAGCGCGGTGAATGTGTCCAGCGTTTCGCCGGCGCCGTTCTTGAAGGTTCTCCGTGACGGCCAGCACGTTGTATTTGCAGCCGCCGACACTGAACGTCTCCTTGCCCTTGACGACCAGGCTCAGCGTCTTGGTGCTCTTCGGCTGCTTGTTCGGCGACAGCTCGACGAATTCGATCGTGCTCTTGGCTCCCGTCTTCAGTGGAAACAGTTTTCGCAGATCGGAAAACGGGATCGTCGCCACCCGTCCGGTATCGCTGTCGCGAAACACTTCGACCAGGCCGGCAAACAGGAACTGTGTCTGCGGCGATTGCGATTCGTAGGTGTTGGCAACGGAGACCATGCCGCCGGCCACCGGCCGAAACTCGCTGCGGACGCCGGGCATTTCCAGAACGAAGCCGGCCTTGGCCGATTTTGCGTCGACACAATCGGCGGCATGCACCGCAGCCGCCGGCAGCAACCCAGCCAGCACCACGCCTATCGAAACGGCTCTCATGAAATCCTCCCCCTCTGCTTGTATTTGCTGCGCGCCAGCATGACCCAAGAAATGCCAGAGCCTCAGTGCCGTGTCGACCTGCCATTCCTGGCAACTGGACGGTGGGGCGCCGGCTGTGCTGAATTTCAGGTCATGAATCGCAAGCTCGTCCTCTCCCGTCGCAATTTCCTCGCACAGGCAGCCGGCCTTACCATGGCTGGCATGCTGCCGCGCGCCGCGCTTGGCCAGACCGGCAAGCGCATCCAGCCCATCGACGCCACCTTTCTGTTCATCGCCGACGTCCATGCCTGCCGCATGTCGAGCGGCCTCAGCCCCAACTGCCTGGAGGAAGGCAAGACCGATGCCGCGCTGTTGCGCAATGTCGCTGTCCTCAATGGCTTGGCCGGCCGGCAATGGCCAGTCGAGATCGATGGCGTTGCAACCCGCCGGCGTTCGGCCGGCAGCCGCATCGATGCGCCGCTCGGCCTCGTTGTCGGCGGCGACATCACCGACGATGGCGGCGGCCAGATCACCGAGCCCAGCGAAGGCACGCAGCTTTTGCAGTTCAGCCAGCGCTATCAACAGGGCGTCGGCCCCGATCGCGTGCACATGCCGGTCTATGTCGGGCTCGGCAATCACGATCTCGACCAGAACGGCTCGCCGCCCCATGTCGACTGGTACCGGCGTGAATTGCGCGACTATGTCGAGATCAACCACCGCCCCGGCGTGTTCTTCAAGCCGCCGGTGCCGGCCACCGAATACGATGTCGACACCGACTGCTATTCCTGGGACTGGGGCGGCCTGCATCTCGTCCAGACTCACCGCTTTGCCGGCGACACCGGCCGTGGCGCGGTGAGCAGCCTGCCGTGGCTGACGCAGGATCTGGCGACCTACGCGGCGGATGGCCGTCCCGTCATCCTGTTCCAGCACTATGGCTGGGACACTTTCTCGGTCGAGCGCTGGGATCCGGCCAAGCGCACCTATGACGATGACGGCGCAGGCGCGCCGCATTGGTGGAGCGAGGCCGACCGCCAGGCGCTGCTGGCGGCGCTGAAGGGCTACAATGTCATCGCCATCTTCCATGGCCATCAGCACGAAGTGCCGATGATCTACAAAAGCGATGGCCTCGACCTGTTCAAGCCGAAGGCCGCCTATATGGGCGGCTTCGCGCTGGTGAGGGTAACCGGGGACAGCATGGACGTGGTGCTGGGCGAGGCGGCGGGCGACCAGGGCGAGGTCAAGTTCACCAGCGCCTTCAGCAAGAGCCTCAGCCTCTGACAAGAAAAAGGCGGCCTTGAGCCGCCTTCCTCATTGCCTGCGAGATCGGGTCAGAGCGCCTTTTTGATCTTGTCCTTCACGTCGCCATAGACCTTCTGCACCTTGCCGGCGGTCTTGTCTGCAGTGCCTTCGGCCTGGGTCTGCCTGTTGCCGGTCGCCTTGCCGCCGGCCTCCTTGACCGAGCCCTTGACCTGCTTGGCCACGCCGGCAACCTGATCCTTGTTCACCATCATTGCATCTCCTGGGATTCCGGGGATTCATTCGCAGGAGGCAAACGGGCCGGCTTGGCTTAGGTTCCCTGGGCGGCCGATCATCGTCGCATCTGGTCGCTTATATGGTCGCCGAAACGCTTTGCCGGGTCGTATCGTGTGACTAGTGTGACGAAATTTTGGGGAGAACGCCTTGGCTGAATTTACGCTCATCATCGCCAACAAGTGCTTTTCGTCCTGGTCGCTGAGGCCATGGGTGGCGATGAAGCATCTGGAGATCCCGTTCGAGGAAGGTTTCGTGCGCCTGCGCACGCCCGAAACCTTTGCCGCTCTGGCGAAAGTCTCGCCCACCGGCCTTGTGCCAGTGTTGAATCACAATGGCAGGATTGTCTGGGAAACCCTTGCCATCCTTGAATATCTCGCCGACCTGTTTCCGGAGAAAAAGCTTTGGCCTCAGGATATCGGCGCCCGAGCGCTGGCCCGCTCGGTGGCGACCGAGATGCATTCCGGCTTTCGCGAGGTGCGCTATGGCTGGCCGATGAATTTGCGCCGGCCGAAGGGCCACAAGCCGCTCGACGCCGAAGGCGAAATGCAGCGCGCGCGCATCGAAACGATCTGGCGCCAGTGCCGGGAACAATACGGCAAGGGCGGCCCCTTCCTGTTCGGTCATTTCACCGCGGCCGATGCCATGTATGCACCTGTCGTCACCCGCTTCGACACATATGGCGGCGAACTCGCACCCGACACGCGCGCCTATGTCGACGCCGTGTTGGCAACGCCGGCGATGCGGCACTGGTATGCGGAAGCGGCGAAGGAGACTTGGCCGGAACCCGGCCCGGATGAATAGGACCACTAATGACATCACGGTGAGTGACCGATGGCCAGCAATGATGGACCGCGTGAGACTACCGCGCCACAATCTTCCACTGCCGGCTGATCCCGCCTCGGCCGGACTTCGCCTTCACCCTGACGGAGGAGGAGAGGGAGTTGATGGGCCGGCTGCCGACTATCTGCGCGGCAAGCTTGCCGAGGGCACCATGATCCTCGCCGGGCCGGTCGCCGACCCGGCCGGCCCTTGGAGTCTGCTGATCCTGCGTGTCGGCAGCGAAGCCGAGGCAAGAGCGGTCACCGACGGCGATCCGGTGTCGAGCTCCGGCCGCAGTTTCCGCTACGAGATCCTGCCGCTGATCAGCGCGATCCTGTAGGCGAGCGTAAGTTTAAGGAAAAGTGTGAAACGGTTTTCCCTTGGGAATTGTGTCAGACAACGGCACATACAAGAACGCCTCTCGCACCGTTTAATGTGCGGGAGGCGTCCTTTTGCCAGCATTACCGAGATTGCTCTCTGAATTGCTGACACCACGGAAATGCGCCGGCTTGCGATTGGTTCCGGGGCGTGGAATATTTTTTGGGAACGCCTTGCGCTCCGCCACCTCGTCAGTTGAGGCTTATGCCTCAGGCATCCTCAGGTTGAATTTGGGCTGTGGCCAAACCAGAAATTGACTCGGCGCTAAGAGAAGTCTATAAGAAACATGTCGATATTTGTTTGACCGACTTTTGTTATCCGCGCATGATGCGCGCCTTTGACGAACTTCCCCATCAAAAATCGAGACAAAACGCTGTTGTGCAGTCGCACGATGGTGAACGAATATTTGCCAGGGAAAGGGTTCTTCATGGCCACCGGCACAGTGAAATGGTTCAACGCCACCAAAGGTTTTGGTTTTATTCAGCCTGACGACGGCTCCGCCGACGTTTTTGTCCACATCTCGGCCGTAGAGCGCGCCGGCATGCGTGACATCGTCGAGGGTCAGAAGCTCGGCTACGAGATGACCCGCGACAACAAGTCGGGCAAGATGTCCGCCGACCAGTTGAAGGCGGCCTGATAAGGAATTCGGCCTTCCGGTGACCACGGATGTACTGGCACCGATGAAAGGCTGAAAGGAGCGCCTTGCGCATCCAACTGGATGCGCGGCGCTTTCATGGAAGGTCAGGCGGTGCCTGGCCTTTTTCATTTTGTGCGTCGTGCCGCTAAAAGTGCGCCGCACGCCGGCCGGAACGTGCTAAGGGACGCTCCAGCAATCTGAACCGCCCATACTGCCCCGCTGCCGTATTGCTTTGGTCGTAATCGAAGACCGCTCTCGCTCTATCGGCACCAGGCTCCCGACAGGAGAAAGTTTTGACCACTCAATCCAAGACCGCCGACCAGGCCGGCTCGCTGTTCAGCAAGACGCAAACCCAGTCGATGTCACTCAACCGCATCCTGTCCGAGCGTGATGCCGTCAGCGAGGCGCGCGAAGCCAAGACCGCGCGCTTGCGCGAACTGCGCAAGGAAAAGGAAGCCGACGACATGGCAGCGGCCGCAGCCCTTGCGGCGCTGCCGAAGCGGGCAGGCAAACGCTGATGGCCACCAAGCGCGTACCGCCGACGCCGATCGATGCCGATGCGACCATAGCGTCCATGGTCCCGGGCCTGGACAAGCCGGTCGAATATGTCCGCCGTGTGCTGGAAAAGCTTGAGCGCTGCAAGCGCGCGCATGGCGATGCCCAGGTGCGCGTCGGCGTGCGCGGCCGTGCCGAAGCTCCGAACTATCTGGTCGAATATGTCCGCGAGGACAAAAAGACCCAGAAGCGCGTGACCTACCAGGATGCCGCCTATAGCGGCAGCACGCATCGCGAACTGGCGGCGCACCACATTGCCGAGGCGAGGAACTGGTCGCCCGAGGAAATGAACATCACAGCGGTCTCGGCGCTGATCGGCCGCTTGCGCAATCCGCGCGCACCATCATCGCGCTTTTCCGACGAGGACTGACATGGCCATAAAGTTTTCCACCAAGGATCAGCCGGCAGCGCCGGCTGCTGCCACTGCAAAGCAGGCCAAGCCCGCTGCCGCGCCAAAGGCCGCCGAGGCCACAGAGGCTGCGACCGACCTGTTCAAGTCGCCGGCGGACGCGCCGAAGGGCAAGAAGAAGAAATAGCGCCTTGCCGCAAGATGCCGGTCGTCGGTCCATAGCGCCTGCCGGCCTGGCTGGCGCCACCGACTTTTTGTCTGGCGACGAGGACGCCGGCGCGGCCGCAATCTTCGATTGCCAGAGCTGCGGCGCCTGCTGCTCCTACTCGGCCGAATGGCCGCGCTTCTCGACCGAGGACGATGCGCAACTTGACCGGATTCCGGAAAAGTTCGTGTCCGCCGACCTGTCCGGCATGCGCTGCGAGGGCGTGCGCTGTTCGGCGCTTACGGGCGAGATCGGCAAGCACACGGCCTGCGGCATCTACGAGATCCGCCCGGACGTCTGCCACGCCTGCATGCCTGGCGGCGACGATTGCCTGATGGCGCGCAAGGCGCACGGGATGCCAACGATCTAGCCGACGCCCACCTTGCCTGATCCCACATCCCCCGATAGCTTCCACCACGGGCAGGGCGTTGGAGGAACCATGAGCATCGAATTCCTGTTGACGTCGCTGATCGTCGTGGCTTCGCCCGGCACCGGCGTTCTCTACACGCTGAGCGCCGGGCTTTCGCGAGGCGCGCGCGCCTCGATCACTGCTGCATTCGGCTGCACGCTTGGCATCATCCCGCATATGGCCGCCGCCATCACCGGCCTGGCGGCGCTGCTGCACACAAGTGCTGTCGCCTTCGAGACGCTGAAATATCTCGGCGTCGCCTATCTCCTCTACATGGCCTGGAACACGCTGAAGGAGAAGGGCGGCCTGAGCGTCGATGAAAACGCGGCACCCCGCTCGGCAGCCAAGGTCATCACCTCCGGCATCCTGATCAACATCCTGAACCCGAAGCTGTCGATCTTCTTCTTTGCCTTCCTGCCGCAATTCGTCAGCACGACCGAACCGAACGCATTTGCCAAGATGCTGGAGCTCTCAAGCGTCTTCATGCTGCTGACCTTCGTCGTCTTCGTCGCTTACGGCATCTTTGCCGCCTCGATCCGCAGCCATGTCGTGTCGCGGCCGATGGTGCTGACCTGGATGCGCCGCACCTTCGCCGGCGCCTTTGTCATGCTCGGCGCCAAGCTGGCGCTGGCTGATCGATAGAACAGGAGCTGCCAGGCCTCGGCCTACTCTTCGTCGGTTCCGGATCCGGTCCGGATGCCTAGACGCCAGGCCGAGGGCGGAAGGCCGATCATCTTCTTGAAGGCGCGGCTGAACGCTGCCTCGGATTCGTAGCCGATTTCAGCGGCGATGCTGGCCATGTTGCTGGAGCCGGCGCTGAGCAGCTCCGAGGCGATCTGCATGCGCCATTTGGCGAGATAATGCATTGGCGGCATGCCGACCAGCCTGGTGAAGCGTTCGGCGAGCACGCTGCGCGACAGCGCGGAGTCCTTCGCCAGCGCCTCCACCGTCCAGTTATGCGCCGGCCGGTCGTGGATCAGCGCCAGTGCCCTCGCCAGGTGCGGATCGCGCAGGCCAGCCAGCCATCCCGTGGTTTGTGGCGGCAGCGATTCCAATTAACGGCGCAACACGTCGACAAACATCAGTTCGCTCAGTTTGGTGAGCACCGTTTCACTGCCTGCGCGCTTTTGCGCCACCTCCGTGACAACGCTTCTATCCCTTGACGTAACGTAACCCATCGCCTCGACGATCAGCCCATCCGCGACGCGCATCAGATTGACGCCGCGGATGGAGTTGCCGCCGGCCATGAAGTAGCGCCAGCGGATCGTCGCCCGTTCGCCGGCGACGAAGGTTTCCTCGAGGTCGAAGCGCGTCCCGGGCTGGGTGGCGATCGCCGACCATAGGTCAATGCATGCCTCTTTGCCGGCATGGCGGGCGCCGTCCGGCGCCGGCACGGTGTTTTCGATAACGCAATCCCGCGCCACCAACTCGGCAAGCGCGGACGGATCGTGCAGCTGGAACACATCGTTGAAGCGATGCATGATCTCGGCCGTCTGCCGGGACAAATCATTCCCGGCTGCGTCCATGATAAGCTCCTGTTTCATCATATTCTCCCGGTTTCATTGATCTTTGACGGCTTTGACCAGCACGGCCTTTAGGGTGATCTGAGGCACGCCGGCCAAGGCGCGCGAGACGAGGCAAGTCGCCTTGGCCGACTGCGCCAGGCGTTCGAACTCGTCTTCGGCGAGATCCGTGACCTCCGCCTCCGTTTCGAGCTCGATGCGGGTGATCGTCGGCCCGGCGGCGGTCGCGCCGAGATGCACCTTGGCGACGGTGCGGATGGTGCGGGCGACGTGGCCTTCCTGGCCGAGGATGAAGGTCAGCGCCATCGAGAAGCAGCCGGCATGTGCTGCCCCGATCAGCTCTTCGGGATTGGTGCCCGGACCGTTCTCGAACCGCGACGGAAAGGAATAGGCGCCTTCGAAGACGCCGCTGCCAAGCCGCAGACGGCCGCCGCCTTCCTTCAGCGTGCCTTGCCATTCTGCGGAAGCTTCACGGATGGTCATGGTCGTTCTCCTGGTTCGGGGTTGAAAAGCGGACAATTGGGTCAGGCGCAGTCGATGACAACCTTCCCGAACACGTCGCCCTGCTGGAAGTGGCGGTACGCTTCGGGGGCTTCGGCAAAGGGGAAGACCCTGTCGATAACGGGCTTGAGGCGATGCTGCGACACGGCGCGCAGCATGGCCTCGAGATTGCTGCGGCTGCCGACGAACAGGCGGCTGATGGTGGCGAGGCTGCGCTGATAAAGCGCTGCCGGCATCTCGATCGATCTGCCACTGGCGTCCTGCAGCGTCAGCAGCACGATGTGTCCATAGAGCGTGCTGGCAATCAGCGACTGCGCGAAGGTGGCCGGGCCGCCGGTTTCGACGACGAGGTCAATGCCGCCTGTCTGCTCGCGCGCCCAGCCGCCCCATTCCGGTATGTCGGTGCTGGAGACAACGAGGTCGGCGCCCAGCGCCCGCAGCCTGTCGGCCTTCTCCGCGCGCGATGTGATGGCGACAACCCGGCAGCCGAGCAACTTGGCGAACTGCAGAGCAAACAGCGAAACGCCACCCGAACCGATGGTGAGAACCCATTGACCGGGCTTCGGAATCCGGGTCCGGGTCACCGCGTTCCAGGCCGTCACGCCGGCGCAGGTCAGCGTCGCCGCTTCGTGCCAGCTCAGATGATCGGGCAGTCGCGCCGCCCATTGTTCGTCGAGCACGGCAAACTCAGTCAGCATGCCGTCCAGCGTACAGCCGAGCTGGTCGATCAGACCGGCATTGATGCGGCCATCGATCCAGCGGGCGAAGTAGCTGCCGGTGACGCGGTCGCCGACGGCAAAACGGGTAACGGCATCGCCGATTGCGACGACGTCACCGGCGCCGTCGCTCAGCGGCACGATGCCTTGCCGCGGCGGCAACGGATAGGTGCCGCCAAGGATCATCGTGTCGCGCCGATTGAGCGAGGCGGCGCGGACTCGCACCACGATCTCATGCGGTTTCGGTTCCGTCCGCGCCTCCTCGCGCATCGCCAGGGATTCGGTTCCACCAAACCCTCCAAGACGGTAGCTGCGCATGTCACTCTCCTTAATATTATATAGACTGATCTACATATTATATAGACCGATTGTCATATTCTTGGCAAGGCCTATAATGCGTCACTGCTGACAGAGGTTGACATGGCCAACGACACCCGCACCCGCATACTCGAGACCACAGGCCTGTTGCTCAGGCAGCGCGGCTATCACGGCACCTCGCTCAACGACATTCTGGGCGCCAGCGGGGCGCCGCGCGGCTCGCTCTATTTTCATTTCCCGGGCGGCAAGGACCAACTGGTCATCGAGGTGACGCGCAACAGCGTTGCCGACGTCACGAAAAGGCTGGGCGAAGCACTGGCAGCCGAGAGCGATCCTGCAGTGGCCGTCCATCACATCTACCAGTCGGTCGGGCGCATGCTGGAGGACAATGATTTTTCGCTGGGTTGCCCCATCGCGCCGGTGGTGCTGGATTCACCCACCGATGTGCCGGAACTGGCGGAACTCTGCCGATCGGCTTTCGAGCAATGGATCGGCTTGCTGCGACAGGCCTTTGTCAGGGCAGGAGTGCCCGAACGCCGGGCGCATGCCCTGGCACTGCTGGTCGAATCCTCGCTGGAAGGGCTGATGGTGATTGCGAGGGCCACCCGCGATCGTGGCCCGGTGCTGGTGGTGGCCGACGAGGTGGCGGCGCTTGTCGAGCAGGCGGTGCTTGCAGGCAAGGTTGCGCGGCAGGCGGACAGCGCCGCCTAACCATCCGCTTTCCAAAACAAAAAGGGCGCCTCTCGGCGCCCTTTCCGTATGCATAAGCCAGATAGCTTGGATTAGAAATCCATGCCGCCCATGCCGCCCATGCCGCCGCCGCCCATGCCGCCAGGCATGCCGCCGCCAGCAGACTCCTTCTTGGGAGCCTCCGCGATCATGGCTTCGGTGGTGACGAGCAGGCCGGCGACCGAAGCCGCGTCCTGGAGAGCGGTACGAACGACCTTGACCGGGTCAACGATGCCCATGGCGATCATGTCGCCATACTCGCCGGTCTGGGCGTTGTAGCCGTAGGTCGCGCCCTTGTTGTCGAGGATCTTGCCGGCAACGATCGAAGCTTCGGCACCCGCGTTGGCCGCGATCTGGCGGGCCGGAGCCTGCAGCGCACGGCGAACGATGTTGATGCCGGCAGCCTGGTCGGCATTGACGCCGGTGACCTTGATGTTGGCCGAAGCGCGCAGGAGAGCGACGCCGCCGCCTGCAACGATGCCTTCTTCCACGGCCGCGCGGGTCGCGTTGAGAGCGTCATCGACGCGGTCCTTCTTTTCCTTGACTTCGACTTCCGTCGCGCCGCCGACACGGATCACCGCAACGCCGCCGGCGAGCTTCGCCAGACGTTCCTGCAGCTTCTCCTTGTCGTAGTCCGACGTGGTCTCTTCGATCTGCTGCTTGATCTGGGCAACGCGGCCCTGGATCTCGGCCTTCTTGCCGGCGCCGTCGACGATGGTGGTGTTCTCCTTGGAGATCGACACCTTCTTGGCGCGGCCGAGCATGTTGAGGCCGACATTCTCGAGCTTGATGCCGAGGTCTTCCGAGATGACCTGGCCACCGGTGAGGATGGCAATGTCTTCCAGCATGGCCTTGCGGCGATCACCGAAGCCCGGCGCCTTGACGGCGGCGATCTTCAGGCCGCCGCGCAGCTTGTTGACAACCAGCGTGGCCAGAGCCTCGCCTTCGACGTCTTCCGAGATGATGAGCAGCGGCTTTGAGGTCTGCACGACGGCTTCGAGAACCGGCAGCATGGCCTGGAGGTTGGAGAGCTTCTTCTCGTGCAGGAGGATGTAGACGTCCTCGAGCTCGGCAACCATCTTGTCGGCGTTGGTGACGAAGTAGGGCGAGAGATAGCCGCGGTCGAACTGCATGCCTTCGACGACTTCCAGCTCGGTCTCGGCGGTCTTGGCTTCTTCAACCGTGATGACCCCTTCATTGCCGACCTTCTGCATCGCTTCGGCGATCATGGCGCCGACCGACTCGTCGCCATTGGCGGAGATCGTGCCGACCTGGGCAACTTCCTCGGAGGTCTTGATCTTCTTGGCAGCCTTGCCGAGAGCCGCGACGACTTCGGTCACGGCCAGGTCGATGCCGCGCTTCAGGTCCATCGGGTTCATGCCGGCGGCAACGGCCTTGTGGCCTTCCTGGACGATCGACTGCGCCAGGACGGTCGCGGTCGTGGTGCCGTCGCCGGCGATGTCGTTGGTCTTCGAAGCAACTTCGCGGACCATCTGCGCGCCCATGTTTTCGAACTTGTCTTCAAGCTCGATTTCCTTGGCGACGGTGACGCCGTCCTTGGTGATGCGCGGTGCGCCGAACGACTTGTCGATGACGACGTTGCGGCCCTTGGGGCCGAGCGTGACCTTCACTGCGTCGGCGAGGATGTTGACGCCGCGCAGCATGCGCTCGCGGGCGTCGCGGGAGAATTTTACGTCTTTAGCAGCCATTTTTTAGCTCCTGGCAGGGGGCTTGCGATCAAGCCCGAAATTCAGTTGACGGTGAGGCCGATAATCAGCCGATGATGCCCATAATGTCGGATTCCTTCATGATCAGAAGGTCTTCGCCATTGAGCTTGACTTCGGTGCCCGACCACTTGCCGAACAGGATGCGGTCGCCGGCCTTGACGTCCAGCGGGACCAGCTTGCCGGCTTCGTCGCGAGCGCCGGAGCCGACGGCGATGATCTCGCCTTCCTGCGGCTTTTCCTTTGCCGTATCCGGGATGATGATCCCGCCGGCGGTCTTGGATTCGGATTCGACCCGGCGTACGACCACGCGGTCATGAAGCGGGCGGAACTTCGACTTTGCCATTTTTTCTTCCTCGAATGAGAACGGTGAGAGCTGTTCCTCGATCCGGCGGTGCCGGATGTGCGTTAGCACTCACCTGGAGAGAGTGCTAACGTCGCGCTGAAATAAGCGCGTGGCTTTCGAGAGTCAAGGCGAACGGTGAGCACAATTGTGCCAATTGGAGCCGTGCCGCGATCCGACGGCAGACCCTACGGGCGCCGCGGCGATTCAAGCACCAGAAGCGGGCATCGTTCCGCCAGCCCATAAGCCCCTGTCGGTGCGAGGCGGACACGGCCGAAAAACCGGCTCGCCTCTTCGACCAGCGTCGCCGCCGGGGCGAAACTGTAGACAGTCTGCGAATTCGCATAGACATCGATGGTGCCGATCACCGGCATCTCCCATCCGGTCGTCGCGGCAAGGGCCTCCCGGTCGGCAAACAGCGCATCGAAGGCATCGAGGATCGCCCGCACCGGAATGGCGCGGTCGGGATCGCTGCCTGCACAAGCCATGGCAATGCGCCATTTGAGTTCGTGGAAGGTCGCGACACCACCGGAAAGCGTCAGCGCCCGGACCTCCTGCAGATCATCCTGTACCTGAGGACTTGCATAGGCGCGCAATGCAGCCCGCCCACCGGACTTCAGTACACGCGCGATCTCGGCAAGCAGCGCCTGCCGTGCAACCGAGGAGTCCAGCGCCGACAGGCAGCCGTCGCCGATCACCGCCCCGGCGCTTTCGTCGCCCAGCGGCAACTCCAGCCAGTTGCCGATCACCGCCTTGCGTGAGGCGGTATCGCCCGGCCAGATGCCCGATATCATGGCAGTGGACTCGTCGATCGCGAGCATGGTCCTTCCGAGGCCGGCAAGCTCCGGCGTGACCCCGAGCAGCACCACATCGACTGATTGCAGCCTAAGTTCGCGCTCATAGGCGGCGACAGCTTCCGGGGGCGGACACAGCGGCGACCCGAGAAGCCGCCAATGACGGCGAATTGCGTCCCAATGCTCAGTCATGCGGAACGGTTTGGGGAAAGGCTGGACATATTTCCTTCCAGGCTGTTGGTTGCCTTGCGAGTTACCTCATGCAGGAAAGGCCATGGCCCGCATTGCCGTCATAACGCATGAATTTGACCGCTTCCAGAGCCGGCGGGGCCTCCTGCTGCGCCAGCACAGCCCCTACATGCTGTTCGACGTCCTGGCGGAGTTGAAACGGCGCGGTCACTCCGTGCAGATCATGCGTGGACCCTCGGCAAGTCATAACGCCGATATTGCCGTCCTGCATGTCGACGCGACAGTGACGCCATCGGACTATGTCGACTACGCGCGCGGATTTCCGATTTGTCTCAATCTTGGTGCAACCGACATTTCCAAGCGCCGCATCAGCGGTGCGATCCTCGAGGAGGGTGCCAACTGGAGCGGCCAGGTCATCGTCAAGAGCAACCTCAATCATTGGGGGACGCCCGAGGAGCAGCTCAACCGAAAATCCGTTCGCGCCGGCAAGGCAGTGCCTTTTCCGGGCGCGCAGACCTTCGACCGCTATCAGGTGCATGCCTCGCTGGCCGATGTGGCGCCGGAGATTTTCAGGCGTGCCGACCTGATCGTGGAAAAATTCATTCCCGAAATCGAGCCCGACGGGTTTGCGGCACGGTTCTGGATATTCTGCGGCGATCGGGAGCGCTGCACCCGCTATGTCTCGCCGCAGCGTCTGGTCAAGGGCGACGACACCGTCCGCCGGGAGCCGGTTGCGGTTCCCGACGAACTGCGCGCCTTGCGTCGGAAGCTGGGCTTCGACTATGGCAAATTCGACTTTGTCCTGCATGAGGGCAGGGCGGTGCTGCTCGATGCCAACAAGACCCCAGGTCGCGCCAGGAACCTGTCGAAGATCGTTGCCGCCGGCACCGCCAACCTGGCCGACGGCTTCGAAAACCTCATCCACCAGACCGGACGGGGTCGAATCGGGCGCTAGAGGAACAACCCCAGCTGCGTATGGATGATCGACCGGTAGTCCTCGATGGTGTGGCGGCTTTCCTCCTGGTTCTGGGTCAGCGCCATGCGCACGACGCCGCCGGCCAGCTGGAAGATCAGGAAAACCATACGGCCGAACTCATTGCGTCGCTCTGGCGCGAGAAAGGGGCCGACATGGTCGCAGAACATCGTCGCCTGGCGCCGGGTTTCGGCGATGTCGAGATTCTTCAGCGCCTTGTCAGCCTGGATGGCGTTTTGCAGGTCCTGAATGGCGGGGTCGCCGGCGACGCGCTCATAGTAGTCGTCGAGCAGCCGGTCGGCCGCAGCGATAACGTCGCTCAGCCCGCCGACGTCGGCAACGATCGCGGCAAGCCGGGCGCGGCTCACTTCGGAGAATCGCTCGTAGAGCATCGCCAGGATCGCCGACTTGTTGGGGAAGTAATGATAGACGGTGGCGATCGGCCCGCCGGCCTGTGCGCCGACTTCCTTCATGGTGACGGCGTCGATGCCTTTCTCGCCGATCAGCCGCATGGTCGTCGACAGGATGGCGTCGATGCGCTCGCGGCTGCGCTCCTGTTTGGGCCTGCGCCTCGGTTCGGTCGTCATCTGCACTGCTTCGTTCATGCCGCCATCCTCTCGATCGCCCAGACCATTCGATCGCCAAGACCATCCCCAGCCTTGTTGGTGCCAAGTCCCGCTACTGATTGACAAACGAATATGATCGAGTATCAGTTTCTAAATGCTGACAGACTGTCAGTTTTTTTGCCGTCAGGCAAGGACGTTGGGAGGCGACCGTGACTTCTGCTGGTAACGCGGATGCCGGGAACGGCGACTGGCTGGTCGGCAACCCCACTGGGGCGCAACTCGCCTCGGCATTGTGGATCGGCTCGGTCGGCCTGCTCATTCTCGGGCTGCAGCCGGTGCTTCTCGGCGCGCTCTACACCGAAGGGCATGTCAGCGGTGACGAACTCGCGCTGGTCGCCACGGCGGAGATGATCGCCATCGGCATCGGATCGGCGGCCATCGCCATGATGCTGTCCGCCCACAATATGCGCTTGAAAAGTGCCGTCCTTCTGCTCTTGCTGGCGCTGGCGAACGGGGCGACCGCCTATGCGCTGACCTCGACCTCGCTGATTGCCGCCCGCGCGGTGGCAGGCCTCGCCGAGGGTGGGCTGGTGGCGGTCGCCACGGAACTGATCGCCCGTTCACGCCGGGCCGAGCGCATCGGCGGCTTCTTCGTCACCCTTCAGACCCTGGCGCAATGCGCCCTTGCCCTGCTGCTGGCGCTTTACGTCATCCCGGCCGCCGGATCGGCGGGCGGCTTCATCGTTCTTGCCGTCGTCTGCATCGCCTCGGTGGCCGTCGCCTTCATCGTCCCGGATAGCTATGCCGACCTGCCCAAGGAGGAACAGTTCAGCAATGTGCTGACCGTTCCTTCGCTTGCCGCTTTGCTGAGCGTCTTCTGCTACTTCATGTTCTTCGGCTCGGTCTGGGCGTTTCTCGAGCCACTTGGCGCACAATACGGCATCGATGGCCGCACCGTCGGCCTGATCGTCTCGGCCAACCTCGCATTGCAGGTGCTGGGCGCAATGACGGCTACCGTCTTCGAGGCGCGCATCGATTACCGCTTCGCCATCGTGGCGATCGGCGTGGTCGCCGTCGCCAGTTCCGTGATGCTCGCCGGCAGCCCCGGCCTGACGGTTTTCTGGGTCGCGGCCTTGATCATGGGCTTCATCCTTCTGTTCATCGTGCCCTATCAGATCCGGCTGGCGATCACCGCCGACGAGACGCGCACGGCCGTGCTTCTGGTGCCGGCGGCCCAGCTTTTCGGTCTGGCGATCGGCCCGGTCGCGGCATCGCTGCTGATCGACGGCAAGGATTTTCGGCCGGTGCCGGAATTTGCCGCCGCCAGTGCTGCGGCCAGCGTTGTGCTGCTCGGCCTGTTCGTCCTGATCGCACGGCGCCGCCGCGCCATCGCCTGAGACACGACCGGGGAGCATCTCCTCGATACTTGACTAAGTCAAATAAATGACCGATCGTTGATGGGGCAGGAGGCTTCCCATGACGATCCATCATCAACCCGGCAAGGAACGCATCGACGCGGTGCGGGCTTTCAACCGCTTCTACACCCGCCAGATAGGTCTGCTCGACGAAGGCCTGCTGAAAAGCGACTTCTCGCTGACCGAGGCGCGGGTGCTCTACGAACTGGCGCATCGCGATGGCCTGACCGCCAGCGATCTCATCCGCGATCTCGGCCTCGACGCCGGTTATGTCAGCCGGCTCCTGAAGAAGTTCGAGCACCTGCAGCTGATTGCGCGCGCGCCGCTGGCGTCGGATGCGCGGCAGTCGTCGATCACGCTGACGCCGGTGGGGCGGCAGGCCTTCGCGCCGCTGAACCGGGCTTCGCACGACCAGGTCGCGGCCTTGCTGGAGCGGCTTCCTGCTGCCGAACAGGACCGGCTGGTCAAGGCCATGCAGACGGTGCAGCAACTCCTGGGCGACAGCCCGGAGTCCAAAGTGCCGTATTTGCTGCGCCCCTTGCAGGTCGGCGACATCGGCTGGGTGGTGCGCCGCCAAGGACAGATCTACGCACAGGACTATGGCTGGGACGAAACCTACGAGGCGCTGGTCGCCGAAATCCTCGGCGCCTTCGTAAAATCCTTCGATCCAGAATGGGAACGCAGCTGGATTGCCGAACGGCAAGGGGAGGTGGTCGGCTCGGTCTTCGTCGTGCGCAAATCCGACGCGGTGGCGAAGCTGCGCCTGCTCTATGTCGAACCATCGGCGCGCGGCCTCGGCATCGGCAAGCGGCTGGTTCAGGAGTGCATCGGCTTTGCTCGTGCCAAGGGCTACACGACGCTGACCCTATGGACCAACGACATCCTGACCGCCGCCCGCCACATCTACGAGAGTGCCGGCTTCAGGCTGGTGGACGAAGAGCGCCATCACGCCTTCGGCAAGGATCTGGTCGGCCAGAACTGGAACCTGGAGCTGTAGCGGCGTTCAGGCCACCGGGACCCATATCTCCAGTCCGCCATTGCCGCTGCGCGGATCGAACTCCGGGCCGTAGCGCTCGAATTCGGGGCCGTCGGCTATATCGTGCCCCGAGGCCGGCAGCCATTTGTTCCAGATCGTGTTGACGGTGCGGCGGATGGTGGAGATGTGGTCGGCATGGGTGAACACGGCGTATTTCTGCGCCGGCACCCGCACCCGCGAAAGCTCCTTCGGCAGGTCCGAGAAATCCGAAACTTCGACCCCGGCGATATAGTCGAAATTGCCGGCATCGTCGCCATTGACGCAGACGCCATAGGCGACGTCGCCGGTCTCGCCCGGGATGTTGCCGATATAGGGCCCAAAGCGTTGCCACTGCATCGGAATGGCCGCGCTGGTTTCGCAGCTGTAGCGCTCGCCGAGGCCGGCAATGAGGAAGGGACGGCCGGTCTCGAAGCGCGGCGGCGGCAGTGAGGCGAGAAAGGACTGGTCCATCAGGATCGGCTCCACGAGATCGAGATTGCTGAGGCTGCCCTGCGCGCGCACCAGTTCCGGCGTCGTGCCGAACTGGTCGCGGAAGGCGCGGGTGAAGGCTTCGTGCGAGGCGTAGCCGGCATCGAGCGCGACCGCGAGGATGTCGGGCGCGCCGGAAGCCAGCTTGCGCGCCGCTTCGGTCAGCCGGCGCGCGCGCATATAGCCCATCACCGAACGGCCGGTGGCGGCGCCAAAGGCGCGCGTCACATGAAAGCGCGAGACGCCGCTGCTTTGCGCGACATCTTCAAGCGAGATCGCTTCCGGCAGATGGCTCTCGACAAACCACAGCGCTTTCTCGGTCGGGTTCATAGGTCTCCTCGCATTTGGCGGCACATTTTGTCGGCTTTTTGCGAGGCCAGTTTGATCGAAATTGCGCCTGTCGTAAAATCGAAGGGCGCTGGTCGACTGTGGCAGGTCACCATCGTGGAAAGCCGCTGCTGGGCGGCCTCGGCCTGGCTCGCTGGGACAATATCCGGGCGCGCTGGGTGCGGGCACCATCCTGCCTATGCCCTGTGGAACCACCGCCGGCTCGATGCCTTCCCCGCCGGCGAAAATGCCGCCGAAAGCCTAGGTGTGCCGGTGGAGAGGACGCGCAAGACGACCTTTCTTCTCGCGGCGTTCTCGACGGCAATTCACGTCTCGGTCGGGAGGTCATCCGCAACCGTCATTGACAGCGCCATGACCGCATCTGCATGGCTGCCATCCCTCTTTTTCGGCTCTGGCGCAATGCGGCACCTTGAATGGTAAGCACGCTTATAATATATACCGCTCATGGTTTCCGACGGCATAGATAGATTGGGCTTTTTGATCCACGACGTGCAGCGCCTCATGCGCAAGCGCTTCGAGGCGCGCGCCAGCGGTCTTGGCCTTTCCTCGGCACAATGGCGGCTTCTGGTTCGCGTCGCCAAGGAGGCCGGCGTCGCCCAGGCTCGCCTCGCCGAACTTCTCGAAATCGAGCCGATCAGCGTTTCACGCCTCGTCGACCGGATGGAGGAGGGCGGCTGGATCGAACGGCGCTCCGATGCAACTGACCGGCGCGTGCGCATGATCTTCCCGACAGCCAAGGCGAACGCGGCCTATGCCGAGGTCAAAAGCCTTGCTGGCGAAGTTTATGAGGAATCGCTGGTCGGCGTTTCGCCGGACGACCGCCGCGTCCTGATCCGGGCGCTGGACACCATCGTGCAAAACCTGGCGGACGGCGAGACGTCGTCCTTGAAGAGTACGGAAGGGGCAGCAGCATGAACGCGGCAGCCAAGCTAGACGAGAATGTAACCAAGATCGAGACGCCGGCACAGCCTGCCGCCGAAGCGCCTGCACAGCCGGCCGCAGCACCTGTCGCTGTGGCTCCCCCGGTGCAGCCCGCTCCGGCTCCGGTCAAGAAGCGCCGCCTCGGCCGCCTGCTGCTGATGGTCGCCCTGCCGGCGGCACTGGCCATTGGCGGGGGCTACGTCTGGGTGACTGGCGGCCGCTATCAGGAGACCGAAAACGCCAATTTGCAGCAGGCCAAGGTGTCGATCGCCTCGGACACGGCCGGCCGCATCGTTCAGGTCGGCATCTCAGACAATCAGCAGGTCAAGCAGGGCGATGTGCTGTTTGCCGTCGACCCCGAGCCCTACCGGATCGCGTTGGCGCAGGCCGACGCGGCGGTCGCAGTCGCACGCGTCGGAATCGAACAGCTGCGCGCCGCCTACAGCCAGGCACTGGCGCAGGAAAAGTCCGATGCCAGCCAGGTCGACTACGCGCAGTCGCAATATGACCGCGCCGCCGACCTTGCCCAGAAGGGCATCAACGCCAAATCGTCGCTGGACGAGGCCAAGAACGATCTCGACAAGGCCAGGCAGCAACTGGCCGTTGCCGAGCAAGGCATCATCAGCGCCAAGGCGGCTCTCGCCGGCAATCCCGATATCGAGACCGACAAGCATCCGACCGTGATGGCCGCACTCGCCGCGCGCGACAAGGCCGCCTACGATCTGGCGCAGACCACGGTCAAGGCGCCGGCCGACGGCGTCATCAGCCAGGCCTCCTCGTTCAAGGTCGGCCAGTATGTCGGTTCCGGCACGCCGCTGTTTGCGCTGGTCGAGACCGGCGACATCTGGATCGATGCCAATTTCAAGGAAACCCAGCTTACCCACATGAAGCCTGGCCAGAAGGCCGAGATCGTCGTCGACACCTATCCGGGCAGAACTTTCGAAGCCACCGTCAAGGCGATCGGCGCCGGCACCGGCGCGGAGTTTTCGCTGCTGCCAGCTCAAAACGCCACCGGCAACTGGGTCAAGGTCACGCAGCGCATTCCGGTGCGCCTGGAGCTGACCGATGCCGACGCCAAAATGGCGCTGCGCACCGGTATGAGCGCCTCGGTTACGGTGGATACCGGCGTTGCTCGCGGGTTCCCCGCTATCTTCGGCCACGCCACCGCAGGCGAAGCACAATAGACTGTGAATGGACCGTGATCTCGAAAAGCAGGAACACGGCCCGGCAGAACGCCCGCCGCAGGCGAGGTGAAGTTGAGATGACAGGATCGGTCCGACGGCAGGTTGAACGAGGGGTGGATTGGACCGGGCCGCATCGCGGCCTGCCCAGAACCTGGACCACTTCGGCGCCCATCCTTCGGACCTTGGATTTCCGGGCGGCAAGCGCCTGATGTGTCGAGACCTTCGATCGATGTAACCCCCACATCGATAGGTCGCGTCCCACCGCGATGAGGGTCTCTTCACCAGAGAAGGCCTCGCCGCCCGGAAACCTAATGTACACGTTTTTGTTACCTGTCGGAAGTTCCGCATCATGACCAAACCAGAACCTTTCAAGGAAGTGCCGCATCGCGGCCTGATCACCGTGGCGCTGATGCTGGCGACGGTCATGCAGGCGCTCGACACCACGATCGCCAATGTCGCGCTGCCGACCATGACCGGCGACCTCGGCGCGTCGCCCGACAACATCAACTGGGTGTTGACCTCCTACATCGTTGCCGCCGCGATCATGACGCCGGTGACCGGCTGGCTGGCCGACCGCTTCGGCCGCAAGGAACTGTTCCTGGCGGCGGTTGTCGGCTTCACCGTGTTCTCGATGCTGTGCGGCATTGCCTGGAGCCTGGAGAGCATTGTGTTCTTCCGGCTGATGCAGGGCGTGTTCGGCGCAGCCATCGTGCCGCTGTCGCAGACCTTCCTGCTCGACATCAACCCCAGGGAACGCCACGGCCAGGCGATGGCCATCTGGGGCGCCGGCATCATGCTGGGGCCGATCCTGGGTCCGACGCTGGGCGGTTGGCTGACCGAGAATTTCAACTGGCGCTGGGTGTTCTTCATCAATTTGCCGGTCGGCATCATCGCCTTCCTCGGCATGGCAGCCTATTTGCCGGTCATTGCCCGGCGGATACGCAGCTTCGATTTCTTCGGTTTCGCCATGATTTCGCTCGGCGTCGGCGCACTGCAGCTGCTGCTCGACCGCGGCGGCGAGGTCGACTGGTTTTCCTCGGTCGAAATCTGGATCGAGCTTGCTCTTTCGATCACCGGCTTCTGGGTGTTCATCATCCACACACTGACGGCGGAACGTCCTTTCATCGACCCCAAGATCTTCCTCGACCGCAATTTCGTCACCGGTCTGGCCTTCATCTTCGTCATGGGCGTGCTGATCCTGGCCTCGATGTCGCTGCTGCCGCCGATGCTGTCGACCATCTTCGGCTATCCGACCGTGACCATCGGCGTCGTCCTGGGGCCGCGCGGTGTCGGCACGATGATTTCGATGCTTGTCGTTGGGCGGCTCATGAGCAGGATCGACGCCCGGATCCTCGTCGTCATCGGCTTTCTGCTCACCGCGCAGTCGCTCTACACCATGTCCTCCTTCACGCCGCAGATGGACAATTGGCTGATCCTCAGCTCCGGCGTCATCCAGGGCCTCGGCATGGGCATGGTGTTCGTGCCGCTGTCGACGGTGGCCTTCGCCACGCTCGACGTGCGCTTCCGCACCGACGCCACGGCCCTGTTCAGCCTGGTTCGAAATCTCGGTTCGTCGATCGGCGTGTCGGTGGTGACGGTTCTCATGGTGCGCAACACGCAGGTCAATCACACCGAACTGTCGGCTTTCATCAACCCGTTCAACCCCAATTTGTGGGCGGCCTCGCCGGCGGCAGCAGGCGGCGATCCGACGGCACTTTCGCAGGTGGACCGCATGGTCAACATCCAGGCGATGATGATCTCCTACGTCAACGACTTCAAACTGCTGATGGTGATGACGCTGGTTGCCATTCCGTTTGTCTTCCTGCTGCGCAAGCCGAAGACCGCTCCGGCCGGCGCGGCCGCTCCTGCCGCGCATATGGATTGAGGCGGGCGCCGGTAGCGCTGGCAGCAAGCTGGTTGCCCCTGATGATTTGTTGCTCGGATGATCGTCAAAACCCGCGTGTGCAAAAGAATATCGATAATGAGCCGTTGGAAGTTGATTTGAAATGACATTTGCACCTTTGGTATCTGGTTGCTGACGCCTCCAATTCCGTTACAGTTCATCTTGAATTAGCACATCTGTAACATTGTCAGTCGACTTTCGTCTGGCACGACAGAGGCCCTTTCTTGTTTCAGGTGCCAAACCGGAGGAGGTCTGTTTGGTCACGAAGTCATCCAGAAGATCCGTCGGGGCGCGCGGGCCGGTGGGCGTAGCCGCATTGGCAAGACTGGCTGACGTTTCCTACGATACGCTCGAGGGAGAACTTCGCACGACCATTGCGGGTCTCGAAGGGCAGACCCTGCGCTTCGAGACTGCGATCGAGAATATTTCGCAAGGCATCTGCTTTTTCGATGCCGATGAACGGCTGATCCTGAGCAACCGGCGCTATGCGGAAATCTACCGCATTGCGCCCGAGGAATTGCGGCCTGGCGTGACACTGAGCGAAATAGTCGAACGCCGCGTCGCCGCCGGCACGGCGGCGACGGCCGCCGACACCTATCTCGCAACGGCTCGCTCGATCAATTCGGGCAAGGCTTCGCGGCTCTGGACCGCCAAACTTGTCGATGGTCGCACAATCCAGATCCGTAACCAGCCCATGCCCGATGGCAGTTGGATCGCCACGCATGAGGACATCACTGAACTCCTCGCCAATCGGCAGATCGTCGACGAGCGCATTTCGCTGCAGGCGCTGATCGACTGGGTGCCCGATTATCTCTGGGTCAAGGATACGCAAAGCCGTTTCGTCGTGGTCAACAGCGCCCTTGCGACCGATAGCGGCCGCAACAAGACCAGCGACATGATCGGTTTGACCGATTTTGATCTCCACCCCCCGGAAGTTGCGCGGAAATTTCGCCTGGTCGAGCAGCGCCTGCTCAAGAGCGGACAACCAGTGATCGACGCGGAAGAGTTTGTCGTCGATGCGTCGGGGAACGGCAAATGGCTTTCGTCGACGAAGGTGCCGTTGCGCAATCGCCAAAATGAAATCTTCGGCCTGGTTGGCATTGCCCACGACATCACCGCCCGCAAGCAGGCGGATGTCCTTCGCAGCGGGCAGGCGCAGATCCTCGAAATGATTGCCACGAGCGCGCCGCTGGAGGACGTGCTCGACCGCCTCATGCGCTTCGTCGAGGCTCAGTTGAAGGGGATATTCGGTTCCGTCCTGCTGCTCGACAAGGACGGCATTCATTTGCGTCACGGTGCGGCGCCGGGCCTGGCGAAAGCCTATACGAGCGCCATCGATGGGGCGGCCATCGGTCCCAAGGTGGGATCCTGCGGAACCGCCATCTACCGGCGGGAACCGGTCATTGTCACCGATATTCTGCAGGATCCGCTTTGGGACGATTACCGCGAACTGGCGGCACCCCATGGCTATCGTTCGTGCTGGTCAACCCCGATCCTGTCGCATCGGGGCGTCGTGTTGGGCGCCTTTGCCATGTATTCGATGACCGTGCGCGAACCCACCCATGCCGAGACCCGCCTGATCGAATTCACCACACACATTGCCGGCATCGCGATCGAGCGCAAATTGGCGGAAGACCAGATCCACTTCATGGCCAACCATGATGCGCTGACCGGCCTGCCCAATCGCGCTTTGCTGGAGGATCGGCTTTCCCAGGCGGTCCTCTACGCGCAGCGATACAATCGCTGGATGACGGTGGTGTTCATCGATCTCGACAATTTCAAACTGGTGAACGATACGTTTGGCCACAATGCCGGCGACGAACTCCTCAAGACCGTCGCCAGCCGTTTGGTTGGATGCGTGAAGGCCACCGACACCGTCGTGCGGCTTGGCGGCGACGAATTTGTCATCGTCCTGTTCGACCAAACCACCAATGTCGATGTGGTCTCGGAAACCCTGCAGACGATCAGGGATGCGATCGCGGAACCGGTTCTTGTCGGAGAGCATCGGCTGAGAACGACGGCCAGCATCGGCATCGCAAATTACCCGAAGGACGGGACCAGCCCGGATACGCTGTTGGCCAATGCCGACGCCGCCATGTATCGCGCCAAGGAATTCGGCCGCGACAATTTCCAGTTCTATGCCCCGGAGTTCAACTCAACGGCACATGAAAAATTCCTGCTTCAGGAGGAATTGCGAAACGCGCTCGCCCGGTCGGAATTCGCTCTGCACTATCAGCCACAGGTGGATCTGCGATCGGGGCAGGTTTTCGCCGTCGAAGCGCTGGTGCGCTGGAACCACCCAACGCGAGGCCTGGTTTCGCCGGCGATGTTCATCCCGACCGCCGAGGAGACCGGGCTGATCGTGCCGC
This sequence comes from Mesorhizobium sp. C395A, assembly GCF_030323205.1. Classification (NCBI taxonomy): domain Bacteria; kingdom Pseudomonadati; phylum Pseudomonadota; class Alphaproteobacteria; order Hyphomicrobiales; family Phyllobacteriaceae; genus Mesorhizobium; species Mesorhizobium sp. C395A. The sequence goes on from NZ_CP100473.1 coordinate 1,021,276, forward strand.
TCGGCGACTGGATCCTGCACGAAGCCTGCCGGCAGAACAAAGCCTGGCAGCGCGCCGGTCTGTCGCCCGTAACCGTCTGCGTCAACGTGTCGGCGCGGCAGTTCCGGGAGAAGAACCTGATCGACCGCGTCGTCAACGCATTGAAGGAAAGCGGCCTGGAGGCGAGGTATCTCGAGCTCGAAGTGACGGAAAGCCTGATCATGCAGGATTTCGAGCTGGCGGTCGCAACGATGAACGGACTGCAAAAGCTCGGCGTGCAGATATCGATCGACGATTTCGGAACAGGCTATTCCAGTCTCAGCGCCCTCAAGACGTTTCCGGTGGCGCGGCTGAAGATCGACAAGTCCTTCATCAACGATCTCGCGACCGACGAGAACGATCAGGCGGTCACTGGCGCCGTGATTTCCCTGGGGCAGAAGTTGAACCTTCGGGTGCTGGCCGAAGGTGTCGAAACGGAAGACCAGGTCGCCTTCCTGCGCAAGAACAATTGTGACGAGGTGCAGGGCAATTATTTCAGCGAACCCCTGTCGGCTGGGGATATCGGCGAGCTGCTCGCGAAAGGCTGACGGCTGGCTCGCGCCGTAACCGCTGGCTGCTATTTTCCGAGCACCAGGCTCCAGTAGCGGATGGCGCTGTCGCGTCCGTCGCGTACATAGGCGAGGCCGAAGCGGCTGAAATCCGGATCGAGCATGTTGCGGCGGTGGCCGGCCGAATGCATCCAGATGTCGAACAGTTTCTGCTGGTCGAAGCGGCCCTCCGCGATGTTCTCGGCGGCGGCGCCCCGCACGCCATTGTCCTTCATCCGCGACGCGAAATCCTTTCCCCAGCCAGTCGTGTGGCTCATGCGTTCGCGTGAGGCCATATAGCCGGCCTGCTGCCGAGCGGCCTGCTCGAGCTGGGCGTCCGGCACCAGCGCCGGCAGTCCGGCCGAAGCTCGGATGCCGGCCAGCGTCGCGGTGGCCGAGGACGACACACCGGCGCCTTCGCCGGTCGGCACCGAGACCGTGCTGCAAGCAGCGAGGCCGGCCATGGCTGCAAGGCCGATCAGCAGCAGGCGCCTGTTTGGTTTTGGACTTGCTGCGCCAGAGCGGGTTTGCGCGAGCGGGTGATTGGTGCTGCAGATCATTGTCATGCGAGCCTGACTTAGCGGCGATCATGGCTTTTGCCGGGCAGGGCCGCGAAAATCTCAATCGCTGGCCTCCGTGCAGGTTCGGCCGATCGATTCGAATGGGAAGGTCGGCGGCCGATGTAGTCTCGGCGCGCTGCGTCCGATCAGCGTTGCGCGTCGGTCGCCATTTTAAGCGCCAGCGCGGCGAGCACCGTGCCCATCATCCAGCGCTGGATGACCATCCATAGCGGCCGTCCGGCAAGAAAGGTGGCGATCGAACCGGCCGTTACCGCGATGATGGCATTGACCGTCAGGCTGATCGAGATCTGCGTGGCGCCGAGCACCAGAAGCTGCGACAGCACATGGCCCTTGCCCAGCGAGATGAACTGCGGCAGCAGCGACAGATAAAGCACCGCCACCTTGGGGTTGAGCAGATTGGTCATTAGACCCATGGCGAACAGCTTGCGCGGCCTGTCCTTCGGCAGTTCGCGCACCTGGAATGGTGAGCGCCCGCCGGGCCGCACCGCTTGCCAGGCGAGCCATAGCAGATAGAGCGCGCCGGCAATGCGCAGTGCGTCGTAGGCAAACGGCACGGCAAGCAGCAGCGCGGTGATGCCCAGCGCAGCCGATACGACATAGAACAGAAAGCCGACGGCCACGCCGCCGAGCGAGATCAGCCCGGCCTTCGGGCCTTGCGACAGCGAGCGCGATATCAGGTAGATCATGTTCGGCCCGGGCGTCAGCACCATGCCCAGGCAGACCAGCGCGAAGGCGAGATGGTTGGCGGTTTCGGGCACGGGGCAATCTCCGGGAAGCGGTGACGATACCCACCACGCGTTTTGACTCACCGCAAGAGCATGATGGCCGGAGACTTTGCGCCAGCGTCGAAAAATGACGAAAGCGAAGCCGCCAATTTCCCCCGCAAGGTGGGGAAGATCAGCAGCTTCAACCCTCAGCTCACCACGCGCAGGTTCGAGAGCTCGTTGGCGATTTCCTTGAAATTGTCGGACAGCGTGGCGCCGGTCGCGTTCCAGAACAGTTTTGCAGGCTTGCTCGGGTCGGTCGGATCCTTGCGGAAGCGAGAGTCGGACGAGCACGTCTTCAGTGCCTCCATCGCGCTCTTGTCGCCGGCGTCGGTCGTCGACATGTCGAGCGCCACCGTCATCACCATGATGTTGGCCGCCTTGGCGTTGTTGCACAGCGTCGCCATCTGCTCGTTGAGCGCGGCGGTGTAGTTGCTCGACGAATAGTTGAGCTGGCCGATAGCGCTCGACGTGCCGCCAAACAGGCGGGTGACCGCAGTGCCGTTGTAGCCGACGCCGGTATAGCCATAGCCGGCATAGGTCGACTTGTTGCCGGCCGGGTCGCTGTTCACCGTCGAATAGGTGTTCTCGCCGTCGGTGAGCACGATGACCACCTTGTCGTTGCCGCGCTCGGTCTCCGGGCGGCCCTCGGTGAAGGGCTCGGTGCTGGAGACGGTGCGCCAGCCCCAGGCCATGCCTTCCGGCACATTGGTGTTGCCGTTGGGGGCCATCAGGTCGATTGCGGCCTTGATCTTGGTCAGCCCGGCGGCGTTGGCGACGTCGGTCAGCGGTGTGATCGGCGTGGTGGTGCAGCTGTAATTCGGACCGGCACCCGTCCCCAGCACCGGCGCGTTCATCGGCCGTGGCTGGAAATATTTGGCCATGTTGGATTGCCTGGTCTTGCCGGTGGTGCTCGCCGGATCGTCGTTCCACCAGCTGTTGGCCGCGCCATAGGTCTTAGGGGCCACCTCGTCGGGGTCCTGCGTTATGTACCAATGATTGCCCGGCTCGTCCGGCGCGAACATCGGCACGAACATGGTCGCGGGATCGCCGACGCCGATGCCGGTGTTGTTCGGTCCGCCGGAGGCCGGCGCGTCGGTGACATTATAGGGGTAGGGACGGACCTCGACGCAGCCCTGCCAGCTGGCGAACGGTCCGTATGTGTCGTTGTAGTCGTATTCGTTGTGGCTGTCCGAGCATGTATGATTGGCACGATATTTGTCGCAGACCACGCGTTTGCTGCCGACGATGCGCTCGTGGCTGGTGACCACCTTCATGTCGCGGTAGAGCGAGAAGCGGGTCAGCATCTGCCCCTCCTGCTCACCCCAGCCAGTGCCTTTCTTGTACCAGATGCCGCCGATCTTCTGGGCATATTTGTCGGCTGCGTTAAGCGTCGACCAGGCGAAATTCTCGTTGTGGATGGGCGACAGCCCGTAGGCGTCGATCCATGACGCGTTGTCGTTGCTGGCGCCGACATTGACCGAGGCGGCGAACGGCACCAGGCTGAACTGGACCGGCTTGTCGATCTGCTTGATCATCGCGGCCTGCAACGCAAGCGTGTCGACGAGCTGCTTGGCGGCTTGCTTGAGAAGGTCGATGCGCTTTTGTCCGGCACCCGTGCCCGTGTTCGACATCGACCCCGAATTGTCGAGCACCATGGCCACTTCCAGCGTGTTCTTCAGCCGGACTTGCGAACACACGGAGTACGTGACGTTTTCCGACGTCCTGCCGATCAGCATCGCCGCTGCCGGCAGAAAATAGGGCTTGTAGACCAGGCTGGCGCACAGCTTGACGATGCCGCCGCCGGTGGTGCTGCTGGGCAGCGTAACGCTGAGCGTCGTGTCGGCGGGATCGACGTCGTTGAGGTTTGCCTTGAAGAAGTCGAGCGCATAGGCCCGCAACTGGTCGTCGGTGGCGCCTTCCACCAGCCGGCGCGCGGTGGCGAAGTTGGCGGCGTCGAGTGCGTTGACCACCCTCTGCTTCTCGCTGACCACGCCGGTGTAGTCGACGGCCATGGCCACGCCGCCCATCAGTGGCACCATCGCCACAACGGTCATCAGAGCGTAATTGCCGCGGCGGTCGCGCCAGAAGTCACGCCGGAATGTGCGCCAGAGTTCACGCATGTGATGTAAGCGGCCCCGCCTGCGGATTCTTCAATGCCGCCACAGTTTCACAAAACGTTGAAGGATGGGTTTGGGAAACTGCTCGATTGCGCGGATAGCGCTTCACCAGGCGCTAACCAAATGCACGGACACGTGAGCAACGCCGCAACAAAACGCCCCGCCGAGGCGGAGCGCCGTGTTCAAAAGATCGCGCCGATCAGCTGACGATGCGCAGGTTCGACAGTTCGTCGGCGATTTCCTTGAAACTTTGCGACAAGGTGGCGCCGGTCGCGTTCCAGTACAGCTTCGCCGGTTTGCTCGGGTCGGTCGGATCCTTGCGGAAGCGCGAATCCGAGGAGCATTTCTTGAGCGCGTCTATGGCAGTCTTTTCCGCCGGCTTGGTGGTAACCAGGTCAAGCGAGACCGTCATCAAGAGAATGTTCGAATTCTTCGCATTGGTGCAAAGCGTTTGCATCTGCTGGTCAAGCGCGGTTGTGTAGTTGGCCGCCGTATAAGTTGTCTTGGGGACGGTCGTGTTGACGAAAAGGCGGGTCGCGGTTTCCCCCGTTTTCGGGCCGGTATAACCATAGGCGGCGTAGGTCGATCCGTCCTTAGCATAGCTGCTGGTCATGTCGTTTGTGGGGCCGATGCTGTAGGTGTTGGCGCCGTCGGTCAGCACGATGACGACTTTGTCGTTGCCCCTTTCGGTGTTCGGCCGGCCTTCTGTGAATGGCTCGTTGCTCGACACCGTCCGCCAGCCCCAGGCCAGCCCTTCCGGCACGTTGGTGTTGCCGGTCGGCGCCATGGCATTGATGGCGTCCGTCAGGATTTTCTTGCCGGCCGTGGTGGTTATGTCCTGCAACGGCGTGATCGCGGCGGTCGTGCATGCCGCATTGGGTCCATCATCAGAGCCTGCGGCCGCTGCGTCCCAGGGCTTTGTCAGAAAATACTTTCGCATATCCGCTTGGCGTTTGGGGACGGTCAGCGTGTCGGAATAATCGATCCACCAATTGTTGGCGTAACCCCATGTCGATGTGCTGGTGCGAGTTGTGTCGAGCCAGAAATTGCCGGCTTCGTCCGGGGCGAACATCGGCACGAACATGGTGGCGGGCGTGCTCGTGGTCGGCGATGTGTCGTCGTCATTATAGGGATACGGCCTCGCCTCCACGCAGCCCTTCCAGGCTTCGTATTGGGCGGTCACAGAGGTCTTGCAACTGCCGTTCGAGTTCTTTTTCGTACAGCTCGTGGCCTTCATGTCGTTTGCAAAGAGACTGAACCGCGTCGCCGTGGTATTTTGGCCGTATTGCCCGGTGCCCCAGCCACTGCCGCGCTTCCAGTAAGCACTGCCAACCTTTTCAATGTATTTATTCGAGTCATAACCAGATGACGCGTTCTTGTACATGAACTGCCAATCAAAGTTCTCGTGATGGATTGGCGAAATGCCGGTCGTATCCATCCAGGTTGCGTCCTTGTTGGCTGGGCCAACATTGACCGACGCAGAAAACGGGACCAGCGAGAACTGCACCGGCCTGGTGACCTGCCTCATTTGTGCGGCCTGGAGCGCCATCGTATTGACAAGCTCGGTAGCGGCCTTCTTGAGCAAATCTATTCGCGGCTGGCCGGTGCCGGAGCCGTTGATGCTCATGGAGCCGGAATTGTCGAGCACGAGAGACACTTCCAGCGTGTTCTTGAGGCGGATCTCGGAGCACGCGGAGGTTTTGGCATCGGTGGACGTTCTTCCGATCAGCATGGCCGCCACCGGCAGGAAATAGGGGTGGAACGTCAAACTGGCGCACAGCTTCAGCGTGCCGCCACCTGCGTTGTTGTTGGGCAGCGTCACCGTCAGGGCCGTATTGGCCGAGCTGACCTTTCCGAGATTGGCTTCGAAGAAATCCTTCGCATAGGCCTTGACTGCCGTGTCGGTCGCCCCGGTGACGATCTGCTGTGCCGTGGCAATCCCGGCGGCATCCAGCGCGTTCAGCATGTTCTGCTTTTGGCGCAAGAGGTCGGTGTAGTCGATGGCAAGCGCCAGCGCGCCCATCAAGGGCACCATGGTGATCACTGTCATCAAGGCATAGTTGCCGCGTCTGTCGTTCAGAAATCTGCGGATCATGCCTTCAGCACCCCTGCCAGGACCCAATATCGGTCCGAAGATGCCCACAAAATCGTTAAATTTCAGGTTGCTGAAATACATTCAACATCGGCCCATCTTTTCAAGGCTCGTTAACCACTCGGCCCTGGTGATCAGCGGTGCGACATTGTTTCGATCGACCGAAGCTGGGGAAGGGTGGTTCCTGCCTGTTGCAACCTTCGATCAGCCCGTTGCGCAACAGCCTCGCAAGTGCCGAAAAGCTGGTGACAGGATGAAACGCTTCGGTTAATGCGGGGCCGGTTGCGGCGGACCGTCGGCTGCAGCTCTCGCAATGATCGTCACAGCAGGTAAACGGCATGGCGGATTCGCCTGATATCATCGGCTCGCTCGCGGATTTGTCGGGCGCCTACTCGGCCATCCTGTGCGATGTCTGGGGCGTGATCCACAATGGCGAATGGCATTTTCCGGCGGCTGCCGAAGCGCTTGCCGCCGCGCGTGCGGCGAAGGTCCCGGTCGTCTTGATCACCAATTCCCCGCGCCGCAATGCCGATGTGGTGGCGCAGATGAATGCGATCGGCGTTCCCGCCGCCGCCTACGATCGCGTCGTCACCTCAGGCGATGTGACCCGCGACCTTATCGCCGAAGGCCCGCGAACAATCCTCCATATCGGCGCGGACCGCGACTTCACCCTCTATGACGGTCTCGACGTCGAGCTCGTCGAGGAGTTCGAGGCTTCCGGCGTGGTCTGCACCGGGCTGTTCGACGACGAGGTGGAAACGCCGGAGGATTACGCCGATCTGCTGCGCCGGCTGCGCGCCAGGGACCTGCCTTTCATCTGCGCCAATCCCGACATCGTGGTCGAACGCGGCGAGCGCATGATCTGGTGCGCCGGCGCCTTGGCGCGCGACTATGCCCAGCTTGGCGGCCGCACGCTGATCGCCGGAAAACCCTATGCGCCGGTCTATGACGTAGCGCTGCGGGAGGTTGCCGTGCTTCTCGGCCGCGACGTCGCGCGCTCCGAGGTGCTGGCCATCGGCGACGGCATGATGACGGACGTCAAGGGCGCCGCCGACAACGGCATCGATGTGCTTTACGTCTCGGGCGGCATTCACGCGCGCGACTATGGCGATCCCATGCAGCCGGACCCCGCCAGGCTTGCAGCCTTTCTGCAAAAGCACGGCTACCGGCCGGTCGCCGTCATTCCGAGACTGCGGTAGGATTGCTGCATGAGCGCAGCTTTCGAACACATTTCAGCAACCGCGCCGCTGCCGGCGCATTTGCGCGGCGGCGTGGTGGCGATCGGCAATTTCGACGGCGTCCATCGCGGCCACCAGGCGGTGCTCGATCGCGCGCTTGACGAAGCCGGGCGGCGCGGCGTGCCGGCGCTGGTGCTGACGTTCGAGCCGCATCCGCGCAAGGTGTTCAGGCCCGATATGCCGCTGTTCGTATTGACGCCGCCGCCGATGAAGGCGCGGCTGCTGTCGCATCTGGGCTTTGCCGCACTCGTCGAACAGCCGTTCACGCGCGCCTTTGCCGGCCTGTCGGCCGAGGCTTTCGTGACCGATGTGCTGGAGACGAACCTCGGCATCACCCATGCCGTCACCGGCTTCGATTTTCACTTCGGCAAGGACCGGCAGGGCGGTCCTGCGTTTCTGATGGCGGCAGGCGAACGCCATGGTTTCGGCGTCACCCTGGTCGACGCCTTTCGCGACGAGGGCGCCGAGGTGGTGTCGTCGAGCCGTATCCGCGAGCTGCTCTGCGAGGGAGAGGTTACCGAGGCCGCAGGCCTGCTCGGCTACCGCTTCACCGTCGAAAGCGAAGTGATCGGCGGCCAGCAGCTAGGCCGCACGCTCGGCTTCCCGACAGCCAACATGAGGCTTTCGCTGGAAACGACTCTGAAGGAAGGGATTTATGCCGTCCGCTTTCGCCGCGGCGACGGCACGCTCTATGATGGTGTCGCCAGCTTCGGGCGTCGCCCGACTGTCGACGACAATGGCGCGCCGCTGCTCGAAACCTTCGTCTTCGACTTTGCCGGCGATCTCTATGGTGAGATCTGCGACGTATCGTTCTTCGGCTTTTTGCGCCCCGAGGTGAAGTTCGATGGGCTCGATGGGCTGGTGGCACAAATGAAGCGCGACGAGGCGGAGGCGCGCGCGCTGCTGGCCGGCGTCAGGCCGCTTTCGGATCTGGACGGCGCCATCGCTTTTTGAGCCTTCCGGCCGCTACCTCTTCAAGCCCCTACTTCTTCAACGCCAGTCCGAGAGCGATGAAGCTCCAGCCCTGGAAGATCAGGTCGATGGCCAGGAACAGGCCGAGCACCCACAGGCTGTTGACCGGCCAGCCCATGGCGATGGTCAGCCCCGCCAGCACGCTGATCAGGCCCGCCGCGACGACCCAGCCCCAGCCCTTTTCCGGTCGGTGGCTATAGCCGACCCAGGCCCTGAGCGCGCCTGAAGCGACCAGCGCAACCGCCAGCAGGAAAGTCAGCACCGTCGATGCCAGCAGCGGATTATCGAAGGCAAAGAAGCCGGCAACCGCATAGAGCAGGCCGCTGAGCAGCCAATAGAAGAAGCGGCTCCAGGTCTTCACGCCGAAGGCGTGCACGATCTCGATGATGCCGGCCATCAGCATCAGCCAGCCCACGACATAGACCGAGGCGACGGTGGCGATGAACAGATTGCCGAAGGCAATGCCGCCGAAGATGAGCAGCAGCACGCCGAGCGCGACGAACCATCCCCATTTGTCTCGTGTCCGGCCGATCGCGTCTTTCAGGGTGTCACCGTGCAGGGTCATAGCCGCATCTCCTCAAAGTCACTTGCATCAAAGATCGCCTGGCTTGTCGTCGTCGCTGAGGTTAATCCCGGCGTCGGCACCCGTCCAGCGATGCCGGGCAGCTCCGAATGGGCAAGCCGCGATCTCTGTCTCGGATTTAAATCAAATTTTACCAAACGGCCGTCAAAGCTGGGGCAGGGCGCGGCTGTGTTGTGTTAGTGGAGTGACCATGAGTCCGGTCAGGAAAATGTCTGCGGTGGTGGCGGCGATCATGCTGGGTGCGCCCACTGTGGCAAATGCGGGCGAGGGTACTTCCGGCTGGCTCTCGGGCGACTGGTATCTGACGCTTGGCGCCACCGGCATGGTCGCGCCGAAATTCGAGGGCTCCAACAGCTATCTGCTCAGCGCATCGCCGATCATCTCGCTGGGCAAGGCCGGCCCGGCCGCGCGCTTTACCTCGCGCAACGACAACATCTCGCTGGCGCTGGTCGACGATGGCGGCGTCCGCGCCGGCCTGACCGGAAAATTCCTGTTTTCCCGCGACAGCAAGGATGAGCTCAAGGGCCTCGACCCGGTGCGCTGGGGCGGTGAGGTCGGCGGCTTCTTCGAAATCTATCCGACGGACTGGCTGCGCGCCCGCGCCGAACTGCGCCATGGCATTCGTGCCCATGATGGCTTTGTCGCCGACATCGCCGCCGATGCTTTCTACGACGTGACGCCGACTGTCAGAATTTCGGGCGGACCACGCGTGTCCTTTGCCTCGTCGGGCTATTTCGACTCTTATTATGGTGTCAACGCCAAGGAGGCTGCGGCCTCGGGCCTGAGCGAATACCATCCTGGCGGCGGCCTGAAATCGACCGGCCTTGGTGGCGCCATCACCTGGAAGGTGACCGATCCGATGACCGCCAGCCTGTTCGGCGAATATGCGCGCCTGATCGGCCCGGCCGCCGATTCCAGCCTGGTCAAGGAGCGCGGCGACCGTAACCAGTTCACGGTCGGCGTCTCGACCACCTATCGCTTCGACTTCGCGATGTAAGTGAATCGAACAAGAGACGCTTTATTCCTGCGGCTTTCTCGGCTAAAAGCCCGGCAATGACGAGCTTTTCGCGCCTTCGCGCGCTGACGATACGAATTACAGGCCCGGTGTTCCGGGCGGCCTGAGCGCCGCCGGAGCCGCCGGGAGTTTTGCGCGCGCCCTCGCGCTTTTTCCAAATCATGATAGTTCACGCCCGAGCTTTTACGCCCGCCGGGCAATGCACATGGCAGACCAATGACCGACACTGTTGAAACGATCGACTATTCCAAGACGCTTTACCTGCCGCAGACGGATTTCCCGATGCGCGCCGGCTTGCCTGAAAAAGAGCCGCTGCTGGTCAAGCGCTGGCAGGATATGGACCTTTACGCCAAGCTGCGCGAGGCGGCCGCCGGCCGCGAAAAATACGTGCTGCATGACGGCCCGCCCTACGCCAACGGCAACATCCATATCGGCCACGCGCTGAACAAGATCCTTAAGGACGTCATCACCCGCTCGTTCCAGATGCGCGGCTATGACTCCAATTACGTGCCCGGCTGGGACTGCCACGGCCTGCCGATCGAATGGAAGATCGAGGAACAGTACCGCGCCAAGGGCAAGAACAAGGACGAGGTGCCGGTCAACGAGTTTCGCAAGGAATGCCGCGACTTCGCCGCGAACTGGATCACGGTGCAGGGTGGCGAGTTCCAGCGGCTCGGCGTCGTCGGCGACTTCAAGAACCCCTATACGACGATGGCTTTCCACTCGGAGTCGCGCATCGCCGGGGAGTTGTTGAAGTTCGCCATGTCGGGCCAGCTCTATCGCGGCTCCAAGCCGGTAATGTGGAGCGTCGTCGAGCGCACCGCACTGGCCGAGGCCGAGATCGAATACCATGATTATGAGAGCGACACGATCTGGGTGAAGTTTCCAGTTGTGTCAGGATTTTGGAGCGTTGAGCACTTTGTATCAGACGCTGCACCGTCCATGCGCGTTCCGGAAAGCGTTGCACTTTTGGACAACGCCCACGTCGTCATCTGGACGACAACCCCGTGGACGATCCCCGGCAACCGTGCCGTCAATTATTCGTCACGGATCGGCTACGGCCTTTATGAAGTTACCGCAGCCGAAAATTCGTTCGGTCCACAGCCCGGTGAAAAGCTGATCTTTGCAGATGCGCTTGCCGAAGACTCCTCGGCCAAGGCCAAGGTCACCTTGAATCGGCTTCGCAGCGTTTCGGTCGAAGAGCTTGGAAGCCTTACACTTTCACATCCCTTCAAAGGTCTCGGCGGCGGCTACGAATTCGCCGTGCCGATGCTGGCCGGCGAGCATGTCACCGACGACGCCGGCACCGGCTTCGTCCACACCGCGCCCGGCCATGGCCGCGAGGACTTTGATGCCTGGATGGATGCGGCATCGGATTTGCGCGCACGTGGCATCGACCCTGCCATCCCCTTCACTGTAGATGATGCCGGCTTCTTCACCAGGGACGCGCCGGGTTTTGGCCCGGATCGCGAAGGCGGGGCGGCGCGCGTCATCGACGACAACGGCAAGAAGGGCAATGCCAACCAGGCGGTCATCGACGAACTGATCAAGCGCAACGCGCTGTTCGCGCGCGGCCGGCTGAAGCACAGCTATCCGCACTCGTGGCGGTCGAAGAAGCCGATCATCTTCCGCAACACGCCGCAATGGTTCGTCTATATGGACAAGGACCTCGGCGACGGCACGACGCTGCGCAGCCGTGCGCTGAAGGCGATCGACGACACACGCTTCGTGCCGGCGGCCGGCCAGAACCGCATCCGCGCCATGATCGAGGAGCGCCCGGATTGGGTCTTGTCGCGCCAGCGCGCCTGGGGCGTGCCGATCGCCGTCTTTGCCGACGAGGACGGCAATGTGCTGAAGGACGAATCCGTCAACCAGCGCATCATGGACGCATTCGAGAAGGAAGGCGCCGACGCCTGGTTCGCTGCCGGCGCCAAGGAGCGTTTCCTCGGCAATCACGATGCCTCTAAATGGAAGCAGGTGATGGACATCCTCGACGTCTGGTTCGATTCGGGCTCGACGCATGTCTTCACGCTGGAAGACCGTCCGGACCTGAAATGGCCGGCCGACGTCTATCTCGAAGGCTCCGACCAGCATCGCGGCTGGTTCCACTCCTCGCTGCTCGAAAGCTGCGGCACCAGGGGCAGGGCACCTTACGACACCGTCGTCACCCATGGCTTCACCATGGATGAGGAGGGGCGCAAGATGTCGAAATCGCTCGGCAACACCGTCGTGCCGCAGGACGTCATCAAGCAGTCCGGCGCCGACATTCTGCGGCTATGGGTGGTGACGACCGACTATTGGGAAGACCAGCGTCTCGGCAAGAACGTGCTGCAGACCAACATCGATGCCTATCGCAAGCTCAGGAACACCATCCGCTGGATGCTGGGCACGCTCGCCCATGACGATGGCGAGGAAGTGCCGCTCGAAAAGATGCCGGAGCTGGAGCGGCTGATGCTGCATCGGCTGGCCGAGCTCGATGAGGTCGTGCGCTCGGGCTACGACGCGTTCGAGTTCAAACGCATCACCCGCACTTTGCTGGACTTTATGGTGGTCGAGCTGTCGGCCTTCTATTTCGACATCAGGAAGGACGCGCTCTATTGCGAGGGGCCCGCCAGCGTGAAGCGCAAGGGCTCGGTGCAAGTGGTGCGCCACCTCTTCGACTGCCTGGTGAAATGGCTGGCCCCGATGCTGCCCTTCACTACGGAAGAAGCCTGGCTCGACCGTCATCCGGATGCTGTCTCGCTGCATCTCGACCAGTTCCCCGAGATTCCGGCCGACTGGAAGAACGAGGCGCTGGCGGAAAAATGGCGCAAGGTGCGGCAGGTTCGCCGTGTCGTCACCGGCGCGCTCGAGATCGCACGCGCTCAGAAGGTCATCGGTGCCTCGCTGGAAGCCGTGCCGGTCGTGACCCTCGACGATGCCGCGCTTGAAGCCGCGATCGCCGATGTCGACATGGCCGAAATGGCGATCACCAGCGATCTCGTCATCGCCCATGGCAAGGCGCCGGAAGGCGCCTTTGCGCTCGACGACGTCAAGGGTGTCGCGGTGGTGGTCGAAAAAGCCGAGGACCGCGGCTTGGTCAAATGCGCGCGTTCGTGGCGCTATACCGCCGATGTCGGGCAGGACGTGGAATTCCCCGACGTGTCTGCCCGCGATGCCGCCGTCCTGCATGAACTCAAGGCTCTGGGACGTTTGTGACTGCTCATAAGCCGGTGCACAAATGCCACGCCGCGTGGGCGAAAACCGCCCGCGCGTTGCCCTTAACGAGTGGTTGAGATAAACACGCGAAACTCCGGAAGACAAATTGTCGCCGGAATTCCGTCGCAAGAGCGTGGACGATGGGGACCGGGCCTTTGGCCGGTGACGATCGAGAGGCTGTCTAGAGTGGGACTTTTTGGCATGATCGACAGAACTTCCGTGCGCGTTGCGCTGCTGGCGCCGCTTGTCGCGTCCGGCCTCGCTCTGTCCGGTTGCATGGGCTCGCCTACCTACGGCACCGACAAGACGGCTGGCGAGCAGCTTGCCGGAGACCTTTCCGGCGCCTTCGCGATCACGCCCAAGCACAAGGAACAGATCGACTACAGGCCGCGTCCGGAGCTGGTAAAGCCGGCGCCGGGGCAGAAGGAAGTGCTGCCGCCGCCGCAGGAAAGCATCGAGACGGCGAGCACCGATTGGCCCGAATCGCCCGAGCAGCGCCGCGCCCGCCTGCGTGCCGACGCCACTGCCCACCAGGACGACCCGTCCTATCAGTCAGGGATCGTCGATGACGTGCAGACCGATCCGGCTTCCGTGAAGAAGGCGCTGGCGGATTCGGGCTCCAGCCACCCGCCGGCCTGGTCGCCGAAGGATTCAGACAAGGGCCGCGCCGCCGAGATCCAGCGCCGCACCGCAGAGCAAAAGCAGGGCGACCCCAACACTCGCAGATATCTGAGCGAGCCGCCTCTGGCCTATCGAGCTGCCTCCGACACGGCGCCGCAGGGCGAACTCGGCGAGGATGAATACAAGAAGGAACGCCGCCTCAAGAAGGAAGCGGCCGCCAAGGGCAAGAGCGGCGGGCTCTTCGACTGGCTGCCCTCCTGGTAGGAACCGTCGCCTTCGGTAGCTGAAGGCTCTACGTTTCGCGTCTTTCCCGAAAGAATTCCCTGAGCAGCAGCGCCGCGTCGGCCTCGGCCATGCCCGGATAGATGTCGGGCGTATGGTGGCAGGTCGGCGAGGCGAAGAAGCGCACGCCGTTGACCACCGCGCCGCCCTTCTCGTCGGCCGCGCCGAAATAGAGCCGGCGCAGCCTGGCGAAGGAAATGGCGCCTGCGCACATGGCGCAGGGTTCCAGCGTCACATAGAGGTCGTGGCCGGTCAGCCGCTCCCTGGAGAGCGTTTGGCAGGCCGCGCGGATGGCCAGCATTTCGGCATGCGCCGTCGGATCGGCAAGTTCGCGGGTGCGGTTACCGGCGGATGCCACCACCGTGTCGCCGCTGGCGATGACGGCGCCAACTGGAACTTCTCCACGCAAGGCGGCGGCTTGCGCCTCTTTCAGCGCCAGCGCCATGAAATCCGGCCGCTTCACGCGGTTTCCATTCCGATTATCTCCTCGCCACTTGGCGGTGATCCTGTTATGGAGCGCGTCAACCCGAATATCGGAACAGATTTTCGGAAATGATCATGCGCCAAATCAAAGTGCTATAGCGTCCTTTGCGCGTCCGAAAGGATGCGCCACGCTGTAGCAGCGCAACAAGGCAAAGGCCACATGGACGACAACGACAAGAAATCTCCGCGCCACAAAGGCCCGGGCAAAAGCGGCCCTGGAGCCGCGGGGCCGCGCCGCGATGGCGCCGCCGGCAAAAGCGGCAAACCCTCCTTCGGGGCCAAGAAACCCTATTCACCGCGAGGCGCCCGGCCCGCAGCGGCTGAGGGCGAGCGGCCCAAGCGCGATTTCAAAAGTGGCGACCGGCCATTCAGCAAAGGTCCGCGTTCCGAAGGCAAGCCCTTCGAAAAGCGCGAGGGACCGCGCAAGCCATATGCACCACGCGGTGACCGGCCGATGGCAGCCGAAGGCGAGCGCAAGCCGTATGAAAAGCGCGAAGGGCCGCGCAAACCCTATGCGCCGCGTGGGGATCGCCCTATGGCGGCCGAGGGTGAACGCAAGCCGTATGAAAAGCGCGAGGGGCCGCGCAAGCCTTATGCACCGCGCGGCGATCGGCCGGTTGCGGCCGATGGCGAGCGGCCAAAGCGCGATTTCAAGGGCGGCGATCGGCCATTCAGCAAGGGGCCGCGTCCCGAAGGCAAGCCTTTCGAAAAGCGTGAAGGGCCGCGCAAGCCCTACGCACCGCGTGGCGATCGGCCTGCTTCCGCCGAGGGCGAAAAGCGTTTTGACCGGCCAAAGCGCGATTTTGGCGATCGCCCGCAGCGCGACGCCGGAGATCGTCCCAAGCGTGACTTCAGCGATCGCCCCAAGCGCGATTTCGGTGGTGACCGGCCGCAAGCATCTGGCGGCGCCTTCAAGCCGCGCCCGCGTCCGGCAGATGCGGAAGAAGCCGGCGAGCGTATCGCCAAGCGGTTGGCCCGCGCCGGCCTGGCGTCGCGCCGCGACGCCGAAGACCTGATCGCGGCGGGCCGTGTCAAGGTCAACAACCGGGCTTTGACCTCGCCGGCCTTCAACGTCATGCCGGGCGACATCATCCATCTCGACGGCATGGAGATCCCGCCGATCGAGCGCACCCGCCTGTTCCTGTTTCACAAGCCGGCCGGCGTCGTTACCACCAACCGCGACCCCGAGGGCCGCAAGACCGTGTTCGACGTGCTGCCGGCCGAATTGCCGCGGCTGATGACCATCGGCCGCCTCGACATCAACACCGAAGGCCTGCTGCTGCTCACCAATGATGGCGGTCTGTCGCGCGTGCTCGAACTGCCTGCCACTGGCTGGCTGCGCCGTTACCGCGTGCGCGTTCATGGCAAGGTCGAGGAAAGCATGCTCGCAGGCCTGCGTGAAGGCATTGCCGTCGACGGCGTCTTCTACGGCGCCATCGAGGCGACGCTCGATCGTGAACAAGGCACCAACGCGTGGCTGACGATCGGCCTGCGCGAAGGCAAGAACCGCGAAGTGAAGAACATCCTTGGATCGCTCGGCCTCGACGTGACGCGGCTGATCCGTATCTCCTACGGACCGTTCCAGCTCGACGATCTCGCCGAAGGCCATGTGCTGGAGATCAAGGGCCGCGTCTTGCGCGACCAGCTCGGCGAGCGACTGGTCGAGGAATCCGGCGCCAATTTCGACGCCGAGATCATCAAGCCGTTTTCCAACCAGCCGGTGCGGCGAGAGCGTGACGTGGAGCCGGAACGGCCGAAAGTCACCCGCGAGGGTGACCATCGGCCGATCGGCGAGGGCGGTCTGATCAAGAACCGCAAGCGCCGCGAAGGCAGCCGCGACGAAGCGCTCGGCAAGCTGTCGACCAGTCCCGAAAGGGGCGCGAGGCCGGAAAAGAGCTTTGGCGAACGCGGCCCGAGACCTGAGCGCAGCGAGTTTTCGGACAAGCCGCGCAGCGAGTTTCGCGAAAAGCCGCGCGGCGATTTTGGCGACAAGCCCCGTGGAGGCTTCGGCGACAAGCCGCGCGGCGCCTTTGGTGACAAACCGCGCGGCGGCAAGAAGCCCGAGCGCGAGCAGCGGCCGATCGATCCGCCGGGCCAGCGCAAGGCTAATGTCTGGATGGCGCCGGGCGCGCGTCCGATCGGCAAGGGCAGGGCGGAAGCCGATGCCGCCAAGGCGGCTGAGGCCAAGGCGCGCAAGGCGTCGTTCAAGCCGTCCTATGGCAAGCCGGGCGGAGCCAAGCCGTTCGGCAAGCCGGGTGGCGAGCGTCCGGATGGCGGTCGGGGCGGCGAGCGGCCACGCAACGGTCCCAAGGGCCCGAGGACCAGATGATGCCGGGACTTAAATGAGATCCGGCCTTAAATGAGACCCGGGCATAAATGAGAATCGTCGGCGGCCAATTTCGCGGGCGTCCGCTGGCGACGCCGCGCGACCATGCCATCCGCCCGACGACCGACCGCGCCCGCGAGGCCGTCTTCAACGTGTTGGCGCACCGCTTTGCCGACAAGCTCGACGGCGCGCGTGTGCTCGACCTTTTCGCCGGCACCGGCGCTCTCGGCCTCGAAGCGCTGTCGCGCGGCGCTTCCTATGGCGTCTTTATCGAAGAATCGGCCGAAGGGCGCGGCCTGATCCGCACCAATGTCGAAGCTTTTGGCCTTACCGGCCGCACCAAGATCTTCCGCCGCGACGCGACCGCCCTGGGTGAGGCCGGTACGCTTGCGGCATTCGGCCTGGTCTTCGCCGATCCGCCCTATGGCAAGGGCCTTGGCGAGCGCGCCCTGCGCTCGGCCAGGGATGGCGGCTGGTTGCTGCCCGGCGCGCTCTGCGTGGTCGAGGAAGCCGCCTCGGCGCCCTTCGAGATTGGGCCGGAATTCTCGGTGGTTGATGAACGAAACTACGGCGAGACGGTGGTCCGGTTCATCGAGCTTGCGTAAGGGTGGGGCGATCGGCGCCTTCAAAATGACGCACAATTCACTTTGCCTCCGCGGCTAACCTTGCCTATCGTCGCGCGATAACAACCGGAGCCATCAATGACATTTCATACTGAATGGCTGCGGAGAGCCTTGCTCGCCACCGCGCTGACCATGGCCGGCCCGGCCCTGGCCGCGGATGATGGCAAGGTGGCCAACTTCCTGCTCGACAATGGCATGGAGGTGGTGGTCATTCCCGATCATCGCGCCCCCATCGTCACCCATATGGTGTGGTACAAGATCGGCAGCGCCGACGAGCCGCCAGGCAAGTCCGGCATAGCGCACTTCTTCGAACACCTGATGTTCAAGGCCACGACCAACCACGCCGCGGGCGAGTTCGACCGCGCCATATCGGCCATCGGCGGCTCCAACAACGCCTTCACCTCATATGACTACACTGCCTTCCACGAGACGGTGGCGCCCTCGGCACTTGGTGAGATGATGAGCTTCGAGGCCGATCGCATGCGCAACCTCATCTTGACCGACGAGGTCATCAAGACCGAGCGCGACGTGATCCTGGAAGAGCGCCGCGCGCGCATCGACAGCAATCCGCAGGCGGTGCTCGACGAAGAGGTCGACGCGACGCTCTGGCAGAACCAGCCCTACCGCATTCCGGTGATCGGCTGGATGCAGGAGATGGAGCAGTTGAACCGCACCGATGCGGTTGCCTTCTATGACAAATACTACCGCCCCAATAATGCGGTGCTGATCGTGGCCGGCGATGTCGAGCCGGAGGTCGTGAAGGCGCTGGCCGAAAAAACCTATGGCAAGGTCGCGCGCGGTCCCGACCTGCCCCCGCGCATCCGCCCGGTCGAGCCGGAGCAGAACACCAAGCGCACGGTGACGCTCACCGATGGGCGCGTTTCGGTGCCGAGCTTTTCGACGCAATGGGTGGTTCCGTCCTACCACACGGCAAAACCCGGCGAGGCCGAGGCGCTCGACCTGCTGGGAGAGATCCTTGGCGGCGGCAGCCGCAGCAGGCTCTACCAGCAACTCGTGGTCAAGCAAGGCATCGCATCGGCGACCGGCGCCTTCTTCCAGGGTACGATGCTCGACGCCACCAATTTCACCGTCTATGGCGCGCCGCGCGGCGACGCCAAGCTGAGCGACGTCGAGGCGGCCGTCGAGGCCGAGATCGCCCGCATCGTCAAGGACGGCGTCACCGCGGACGAGCTGGAGAAGGCCAAGGCCCGCTATATCAGGGCCATGATCTTCGCCCGCGACAAGCAGGACGAGATGGCCAATCTCTACGGCGCCGAGCTCGCCACCGGCGGCAACGTCAGGGATATCGAGGAATGGCCGGACCGCATTCGCAAGGTCACCGCCGATGAGATCAAGGCGGTCGCCGCACGCTATCTGCTGCTCGATCGTACGACGACCGGCTATCTCTTGCCGCAGCAACAGGCGGGGAATTGATGATGACGAGATTGAGCGTTAGCGCTGTCCCTCACCTGCCTGCCGGCATCCTCTCCCCCTATAGTGACGGGGAGAGGGGCGCTGTCATCGTCGATTTCGCCAACCATCAGCGTCGTAAGAAGAGCGCCAGCGTCGCGGCGAGACCCCTTCTCCCCGTCACTATACGGGGAGAAGTGCCCGGCAGCGGGATGAGGGGCGGAGCTGACCTTGGCGATCAATGGCCTGATGCGATTACTCATAGGCGCATCGCGGTTCTCCACGCCCTCGCCACACTGTTCCTCGGCATCTTCTTCCTCATCCTGCCGGCGCTTGCCGCGCACGCGATGGACATCCAACCGGTGACCTCGTCAAAGGGCGTCAATGCCTGGCTGGTCGAGGACCACTCCATTCCGATCATCGCCATCCGCTTCGTCTTCGATGGCGGCTCGACGCAGGATCCGGCGGGGCGGGAAGGGTTGGTCAATCTGATGACCGGCCTGTTCGACGAGGGCGCCGGCGACCTCGACAGCGAGGCCTTCCAGATCAAGCTTGACGATGCCGGCGCAGAGATGGGCTTCGAAGCGGCGCGCGACGGCACCTATGGCGCGATGCGGATGCTGGCCGAGCAGAAGGATGCGGCCTTCGACCTGCTCAGGCTGGCGGTCACCAGCCCGCGCTTCGACCAGGCGCCGATCGACCGCATCCGCGCCCAGATCCTGTCCGGCATCATCGCCAATGAGCGTGACCCCAACACCGTCGCGCAAACCAAATGGCTGCGCGCCATCTATGGCGAACATCCGTATTCCAGGCCCGACCAGGGCACCAAGGACAGCATCGCCACCATCACGGCAGCGGATCTGGCTGCCTTCCACAAGGCCAATTTCGCCCGCAGCGGCCTGCATGTTGCGGTGGTCGGCGACATAGATGCCGCGACGCTGAAACGGAAGCTCGATGAGGTCTTCGGCGATCTGCCGGAAAAGCAGGTGCTGCAACCGGTTGCCGATACCGAGCTGAAGCTCGGCCAGCAGCTCGAGGTCGACTACGACCTGCCGCAGACCTCGCTGCAGTTTGCCTATCCCGGTGTGAAGCGCGATGCGCCGGATTTCTTCCCTGCGGTGCTGATGAACCAGATTCTCGGCGGCGGCACCTTCACCTCGCGCCTCTATGACGAGGTGCGGGAAAAGCGCGGCCTGGCCTATTCCGTCGATTCCAACCTGGTCGATCACCAGCATTCCAACGCGCTGATCATCACCACGGCGACGCGTTCCGACCGCGCCGCCGAGACGCTCGCCATCGTCAAGGACGTGGTCAAGAAGATGGCCGAGGAGGGGCCGACCGAGGCCGAGCTGGACGCGACCAAGAAATACATGGTCGGCTCCTATGCGATCAGCAATCTGGATTCTTCCAGCGCCATTGCCGCGACCCTGGTGGAATTGCAGCTCGACAATCTCGGCATCGACTACGTGCAGCGCCGCGCGGCCCTCATCAACGGCGTGACGCTCGATCAGGTCAAGGCGGCGGCGAAGAAGCTGCTGACGCCGGCGCCCGCGATCATGAGCATCGGGCCGAAGCTGGAGGCCAAATGACGAGCTCCACCTCGGGCCCCACCTTCGGCATCGCCTTTGGCGGCGGCGGCGCGCGCGGCCTCGCCCACATCCACATCGTCGAGGCGCTCGACGAACTCGGAATCAAGCCGGTGGCCATTGCCGGCTCCTCGATCGGCGCCATCATGGGCGCCGGCATGGCGTCGGGCATGAGCGGCAAGGACATCGAGACCTATGCCCGCTCAATCCTCGGCCGCCGCGCCGAGGTGGCGGCGCGCATGTGGCGCTCGCGTCCCGGCACCATCGCCGAGGCGATGCAGGGCGGCATCCGCGTGAGCCAGTTCAACATAGAGCGCATCTTGAAGGCGTTCCTGCCGGAAGCCATCCCGGAAACCTTCGCCGAGCTGAAAATCCCGCTGAAGGTGACGGCGACGGACTATTTCGGTCACAAGCTGGCCGTCTTCGACGAGGGCGACCTGCATTCGGCGCTCGCCGCCTCGGCTGCCATTCCCGCGGTGTTCCGCCCGGTGACGCGCGACGACCGCGTGCTGATCGACGGCGGCATCTACAATCCGGTGCCGTTCGACCTCATCGAAAACGCCGCCGACATCATCATCGCCATCGACGTCGTCGGCGCGCCGAGCGAGGCCGAGCGCAAGCACCCGACCACGGTCGACCTGATGTATGGCGCCACGCAATTGATGATGCAGTCGATCATCGCCCACAAGCTGAACCAGCGCCCCCCCGACATACTGATCCGCCCGCCAGTGTCAAAATACCGCGTGCTCGATTTCATGAAGATCGACACGCTGCTGGCCGAGACGCAGGAGGTCAAGGACGAACTGAAGCGCGAGGTGGAAAGAGTGGTCGAGGCGCATGCCAAGGGCAAGCGGGGGAAGAAAGCAGGGTGAGCTGCCGATCTCCCCCCTCGAGGGGAGATGGCCGGCGGACCAGAGGGGGTCGTCTCGCGTGAAGCTCGACCTCCTACGGTCGATAGGAGGTTGCGTCAGGACGGACCGACCGCCTCTGTCGCCTTCGGCGACATCTCCCCTCAAGGGGAGATTACCCACCAGCGTCTCACACCCTCCCAGCCGCATATTCCAGCGCCACGACGCCATTGCTGAACTGTACGGTCGAGACAGGCTCCTTGCGACCGCTCTGCGAAAAAAATGCGCTTTGTTGAGCAGTTGTCGGGCGCTGGTCCATTCGCGCTTAAAGGGGGGCTTCGGACACCATCGACAAACGCCAGAACGACCACACACGGAGCAACGCAGTAAACCAGTCTCGCTCTGCGGCCCGTCTTCGTCACAGCGTCGCTTGCGTCGAGATCGACGGTGATGTCCTCATAGCCCAGCACTTCGCCATCAAGCGGGTAGGCGGCCTTGTAGACAGCTTCCTTGGCGGCAAAAAGGATGCGACCGGCAAGATACGGGTCGGTTGCGTCGATCCGGTCAGCGGGGACTGCAACCAGCGCGAAGATGTCGTCGGGCAGGGGCAAAGCGGGCTCGATATCGATGCCGAGCGAGGCGACGTGGGAGAGCGGCGCGACGGCCGCCACGGCCATCTCGTCGTCGTGAGCCAGCGACCCCGTTACTCCATGAGGCCATACCGGTGCGCCGGAGGAGCCGCGGAGGATAGCGACGTCGTTCAAGCCCATATCCGCCAGCAGCTCGTGCGCGATCCACCGCGCCGCGCCACTCGCCCGCCGCATCAGCGGCAGGCGTGACGGGATGGAGCGTGCTTCCTGCGGCAGCAAATGGTTCTCATCGCCTTCGCGGATCGTGCGGCATCCGATCCGAACGCCGGCCGGTGCCATGGCGGCCATCGCCGCCAGCAGATGCGCCGACAGGCTGGCGCCGGCATCGAGCGACCGTGTCATGGCTGGCCGCCCGGCAGAGCGAGTTCGGCGATCATTTCCCCGTCCTCGTCCAGTCCCTCTTCGACGAAACCGGCAGCGCGATAGAGGCGGCGTGCCGCTTCATTCCCAGGTTCGTAGCAGATCGAAACGTGGCTGATGTGGCCGAGCCGCATGATTTCATCCAGCACTTCGCGCAAAGCGGCCTTGCCGTAGCCTTGGCCCTGATGGACGCGATCGATCATGAAGCGGTAGATCCGCGCCTCGTCGTCGTCCTGCGGCGCCTCGTACATCAGGAAACCGACGACGCGATCGCCTGCCATGACGACGCGCGGCCGAGCGTCCCCGTCGGTTTCGGCTTCGTCCAGCGACTCCGCATTGCTGGCGACGAAATCCATCTGATCCGCAGCCATTTCCAGAGCCGCGACCAGGGCCCGGTTGGCCCCGGTCACCGAAACGAGGCGGATGTCTGCGCTCATCAAGCCGTTGCCTTGACGCTATCCTCCGGCACCGGCGTGACGAAGCGATGCAGCTTGGCCGGGTTGCCCCGCCAGATCGAGTTGGGCTCCAGCTCTTCGCCCTTCATCACGAAGGAGTCCGCATCGACCATCGAGCCTTTGCCCATCACCACGCCGTAGTGGACAAAGGCGGAAGGCCCGAGCGTGCAGCCATCGCAGATGCGGATGAAATCGGACTTGAACGCGCCTTCTTCCAGCGAATGGGCCTGGATCACGCAGCCCTCGTTGAGCGTAACGTCGTCGCCGATCTCGACCAGCGAACGCTCGGTCAAATTGCTGCCGCCATCATAGACCCGGCTGCCGACCTTGACGCCGAGCAGGCGCAGGATCATCGGCCGGAACGGCGTGCCGGCGAACAGGCGCACGATGGGCGAATCCGCCAGCTTCCAGTGGCGTTCGTGGCGCCAGAAGGCGACGTCGTAGATCGTCGTCATCTGCGGCTTCAGCCGGCCAAAGCCAAGGCTTGCCCGCTCGACCAGAATGTAGAACGGAATGGTGATCGCCGAGGTCAAAAGCACGGCGGCGAACAGGGCGACCTCCGCCCATTCCGTATAGTAGTTCAGCGCCCGGTCCCAGATCGCCAGCGTGACGAACAGCATGACCCATTGCGTTGCCAGGAACAGAAGAATGGTCACCAGGTTGTGGCGGTTCTTGTGCGGGATGCGCCGGCGCCGGTCGGCCTCGTCGACGCCGGCGATAAGCTCCTTGTCGCGGTTCACCATGCGCGGGATTTCAAACGCAGGCGAACCGAGAAGGCCGACATTCTCGCGCACCGGCCCATCGATGGGGATCATCACCTTGGTGCCGAGCAGCACGTTGTCGCCGGTGCGGCCGTCCGGCGGATAGTAGATGTTGTTGCCGAGATAGTTGCGTTCGCCGATGCGCGTCGGCTCGAGCCTGAAGGCCGAGGCGGATTTGTGCATGTTGATCATGAACAGTCCGTCCGAGACCATGGTCTCGGTGCCGATCTCGCACAGAAGCGGGTTTTCGTGCTGCTGGTTGGAGCCGAAATTGGAGCCGGTCTGCACCACTCTGTTGAGGTTCCAGCCGATGGCGCGCATGTAGTGCACGATTGCCGAGCTGTCGCCGGCCAGGAGCCCGAGCACGCGGGAATTGCTGGCGAATTCGGCGACGGTCTGCAGCCAGTAGCGGAAACCGTAAAGCGTGTAGGTGCGGCCCGGCTTCAAGATCAGGCTCGTCAGGCGCGGCACCAGCGTCGCTGCGAGGAAAGCCGCCGCGATATAGCCGAAAAGCGTGACCGTGGTGCCGATTGCGACAAGGCCGATCGTCTCCTGATAGTCGTCGCCGACATATTCCCAGTAGCTGTGGAACAGGAGCGGCAGCGGGGTGACGAGGCCAAACAGGCCGATCAGCTGCAGCGCTTCATAGAGGAAGCGCCGGACCTGGTAAGGATTGACATTGCGCACCTTGCAATAGTCCGCCGTGGTCGGCACCGCCGGCGATCCATGCCAGTGCTCGCCGTCCGGGATGCTTTGGCCGCGATGCAGCGAGGACGAATGGCCGAGCTGGGCGCCGTCGCCGATCCTGGTGTCGATGTCGAGCGTGGAGCCGACGCCGACGAAGGCATCGCGGCCGATGGTCAGCGGTCCGGTATGGATGTAACCGGCCTCGGCCCTGAAGCCGAGGATCATCGATTCCTTGCGCAGGATGGTGTTGGCGCCGATGGAAATAAGATCCGTGCAGACGGGCACGGACTTCGATTCGATGACGGCGTTTTTGCCCAGCTTGGTGCCGAGCAGCTGCAGATAGAGGCTGTAGAGCGGGCTGCCGCGGAACAGCACGACGGGTGCGGTGCGGATCAACGTCTTGACCACCCAGAAGCGGAAGTAGCGCACGCCCCAGATCGGAAACGCCTCGGCCTTCCAGCGGCCGATGAGCACCCATTTCGCCAGGACGGCAAAGCCCGACATGCCGAAGAACACGGCGGCCGAGAGCGCCACGCACCGGATATAGAGCTGCAGCGGATCGTCGAGCGCGTCATACATCCAGTTGAGGCCGTCATTGATCGCCCAGAGCGCCACGTAGCTGTAGAGGCCGTAGAACGAAAGCTGCGCCGCGCCGCAGGTCCAGTAGGCGAAATTCGAGGCCCGGCGGGTGAGGACCGGCTCGTTGGTTGCCGTCGTCATCTCCTCCGCTACCCCCAGATGCAGCGCCAGGCGCGCCACTGTGGGATAGAGATAGATGTCGCGCATCGACGTCGTCGCCCATTCCTTCCTGGTGCGCACGCGCGCGCAGAAATGCGCCATCAGCAAGGAGTTGGCGCCGAGATCGTCGAAGAAGTGATCCTCGACCGACACCGCGTCGAATTTCAGCACCGTGGCCAGCGCTTCCGCCAGGAATCGCTCGTCCTCATTGCCGGGCGGCACCATCGTGCGATCGGCCGAAAGCCGGACGCTCGTCGGTTTCGGCAGTTGGCGCAGGTCTACCTTGTTGGAGACGGTCATCGGGATGGCGGGCAGCTCCTCCAGATAGGCGGGCACCATATAGTCCGGCAGCCGCCGCTTCATCGTCTGGGCGAGATCCGCACGGGAAACCGCCGCTACGCCGGTTTTAAGCGCGTAATAGGCAACGAGTTCGACGCGGCCGGGCTCGATCTCCCAGGTGGTGACGGCGGCCTGCGCGATCTCGGGCTGGTCGAGCAGCACCGCCTCGATCTCGCCGAGCTCGATGCGATATCCGCGAATCTTCACCTGCGTGTCGATGCGCCCGGCATACTCGATCTCGCCGCTATCGTTGATCCGGCCAAGATCGCCGGTGCGGTAGATGCGCTGCGACGGGTTGTTCGGCAGGCCGACGAAATCGGCGATGAATTTCTGGTCGGTCAGGTCCGGCCGGTTCAGATAACCGACGGCGAGCCCGATGCCGGCAATGCCGATCTCGCCCAGTTCACCGGGCTCGGCAAGTTGCGGCAGCGAAGCGTCGAGAATGACGATCGAGTAAGTCGGCAACGGCGCGCCGATCGTGACGGGACGGTCCGGCGTCAGCGCCCCCATCGTTGCGGTGACGGTCGCCTCGGTCGGCCCGTAGGTGTTGAGGATTTGGCGCCCCGGCTTCGACCAGCGCACCACCAGATTGTGCGGGCAGGCCTCGCCGCCCACCAAAAGCGTGCGCAGGCTGGGAACGTCCGATGCCATCGACGACAACAATGTCGGGCTGCAGGCCATGCAGGTGATGTCATGGAGGCGCAGGAAATCCGCCAGTTCCTCGCCCACCAGCGGCATCTGGCCAGGTGCCGGCACCACCGTCGCACCGGCGACGAACGGCACCCAGATCTCTTCGGAGGAAAAGTCGAAGGCAATGGTCATGCCCTGATAGACCCGGTCGCCCGGCCGGTAGCCATAGGAGGCGGCCGCGACGTGTATGAAATTGACGAAACTCTGGTGCGTGATGACCACGCCCTTGGGCTTGCCGGTGGTGCCCGAGGTATAGAGGATGTAGCAAATGTCGTCGGTCGCCTGCTGCTTCAGCGGCGCGGGCGACTGTGCGGAGATTTCGGCGGCCGCGCTGTCGATCAGCACATGGGGAACGGGCAGTTGACCGGCGCGCGACGCATAGGCGGCGATGGTGACGATCATGCTGACGGCGGCGTCTTCGATGATCAGCGCCATCCGCTCCTGCGGAAACGCGGTGGCCAGCGGCACGAAGGCAGCCCCCGCCTTCATCACCGCCAGCAACGCCACATAGGTCTCCGCCGACCGGTCGAGAATGAGCCCAACCCGGTGGCCCGGCCGCACGCCGTGCTTGATCAGCATGCGGGCGAACCGGTTGGCGCGGCTGTTCAGCTCCTGATAGGTCCAGACGCGCCCGTCGGAGATCACCGCCGGCAGTGCGGCAAACGTTACGGCGAGCTGCTCGAACACCGTATCGAGCCGCTCGCCCGGCTGCCCGGCAAAGTCGGCGCCCGTCAGGACCTGGCCGTTCCTTGCCGGGCCGCGAGCGATCCGTGCCAGCGCATCGATGCCTGGCAGGCCGCCGATCGGTGTTGCCGCGTCGCTGTCCAGTTCGGCGATATCGTAGTCCATTTCCATACTTTCTCGTCCTCGCCGGGCATTGCCCGGCTGTTCATGCCGCCGCCGCTGGAGGAGGCACTGCGCCGCCGCTGCGATTTTGTTGATGGAGGGCTTCCAAAAAGGAAGAACCCGGAATCCCGACCGGGAAGCTTATGCCACCCGATCTTTTCGCCGGTTTTTCCGAACTGTTGAATTTTGTTTCTGGAGTGTGTCTGGGCGGGGATTTGCCGGGGCCTCGTTGACCCTTGCGGGGAGGGGTTCAGCCTCCGTGGCGACCCGGAAAGAGACTATGAGCGAACCTCATGCAGACGGCGCCGGCGAGCTGTCTACAATGGAGCGTTACGGCGACCCAGCAGCAGAGCGATGCCCAACGCCGGAAGCGTTGCCGCCGCAACGGCGAAGAAGACGAATTGCAGCCCGGTCGACGCGGCGACCAGGCCGAGCGCCGGACTGCCGAAGCCGAGCGCCACGTCGAGGAAGACGGTATAGAGTCCCATTGCCAGGCCGCGGCTGCGCGACGGAAGACGGCTTACGGCCTCGGCGCCGAGGCCGGGATAGACCAGCGAGTAGCCGAGGCCAGTCAGACCAGCTCCAATCGCGGCGACAACAGGCCCGGTCGCAAGCCAGATCAGCATCAGCCCTGCCGCCTCGACCGCGACGAAGATCACAGCGACGCGTGCGCCCCCAAGCCTGTCGGGCAGGTGGCCGAAGCACAGCCTTGCCACGATCAGCGACGCGGCATAGGCCGTGAAGGGAAGCCATACCGGCTGCCAGCCCGCTCGGCGAAGAGCAGGGCGGCGAAGCCCAGAATAGCACCATAGCCGAGGCTGCTGAAAGCAGCTCCGACGCCAGGAAGCCAGACCGCTTTCGCCACGCTCCTCCACGACTGCGGCGCGCTACTCGCGACAGCGCTGGTGCCGCGCATCGGCAGGATGGCAAGCAGCGTCGCCAGCGGCAGGATGATCGTCGCGAGTGCGATCGCGGTGAAACCGCTCGCTGCATAAAGCGCAGATCCGGCCGGCGCTCCCAGCGCGAGCGCCGCAAACATCGCCGTGCCCACCCAGGCTATGACTTTTCCGGAGTTCTGTCCGCCCGCAACGGAGAGGCCCCAGGCGACGCCGCCGGTGATGATGAAGCTCTCGGACGCGCCCAGTACCGCCCGTCCGGCGAACAGCGCGGATGCGGACGCTACCGGCCGGTCGAGCAATGCCAGCGAGCCGAGGTAAAATAGCCCGGCAAGGGCAGCGGCAATGAGGCCGATGACGACAGCGCGCTTGCCGCCGCGTCCATCGGCATAGTTTCCAGCCCCGATGCGCGACAGCATCGAGGCGACGAACTGGCTGCCCGTCACCAGTCCCACTGCGAAGGGGCCGAAGCCAAGCTGCTGGTGAAGATGCAGCGGCAGGACGGGTAGCGCCAGGCCGATCAGCAGGAAGCCGGCGAAGACAGCCGCCATGATCGGCACCAGTTCCGCCATGACGCCATTTCGGTCTGAAATCCGCGCCATTCTGGCCATCGGTAATCCAACTGTTCGGATCAGTAGCGTTCGTAGGTCACGCGCCAGCCTTCGGCCGGGTTGTCCGGCGTAGGACGAGTTTGTTGTCCGAGACCTCGAATTTGCGTTTCATGCTCTTCCCGACAAGGTTGCGGACCAGGGAGGACTCGATGGTGATGACGAAGGTCTTGTCCTGGTCGTTGATGGCGACCGGCCCGTAATAGGCTTCGTAGCCATTCGCCGTGTAAGGCGTGTCCGGCGCCTTGGGGTCGGGGTTCTGCGCCTGCACCGAGAGGGTGCCGGCCTCGGTGAAGATGACCTGGCCGGAATAGGGCACGGGCTTCAGGTTTCCCTCTGCCCCGGCCTCGAGCGAAATCATGCGCCATGCGCCGATGATCGCGGACTCTTGCGAGAAAGCCGGCGTGGCGACCGAAAGCGCAAGCGCAAGGGCGGCAATCTTCAATCCCATCGTCATATGTTGTTCCTTTTCTGAGTTTTGGTGCGCACAGGCCGTCCGCCCGATTGCTGCTCATACCGAAAGCATGACCTTGATGGCGCGACGCTCGTCCATGGCGCGGTAGCCTTCAGCGACCTCGGCCAACGGCAGCTTGAGGTCGAAGACCTTGCCGGGCTTGATCCGACCTTGCAGCACACGGTCCATCAGGTCGGGCAGGAAACGGCGCACCGGCGCCGGGCCGCCCAGCATGCGTTTCTGGCCGAAGAATAGTTTTTGGCCGTCGAAGTTCACGCCATGCGGCACGCCGACATAGCCGATGGTGCCGCCGGGGCGGGAGCAGGCCAGCGCCTGGTCGAAGGATTCTCCCGTGCCGACGCATTCCAGCACGGAGTCCGCGCCGACGCCCTTGGTGAGTTCCTTGATGAGGGCCACGCCTTCCTCGCCGCGCTCGGCGACGATGTCGGTGGCGCCGAACTCGCGGGCGAGCTTTTGGCGGCTGGCGTGCCGGCTCATGGCGATGATGCGCTCGGCGCCCATCTCCTTGGCCGCAAGCACGCCCATCAGGCCGACCGCGCCGTCGCCGACCACCACCACCGTCGATCCTTCGCGGACCTCGGCTGCGTCGGCCGCGTACCAGCCGGTGCCGAGCACATCGGACACAGCCAGCAGGTCAGGGATGAGTTCGGCCGGCGGCACCTCGGCGGTGGCGACCAGTGTGCCATCGGCCAACGGCACGCGGGCGTAAGGCGCCTGCGCGCCCGACATGAACTCGCGCTGCACGCAAGACGACTGGAAGCCGAAGCGGCAATGCGGGCAGGTATTGTCCGAGAGGCAGAATGACCCGACGACGAACTGGCCGGGGCGGACCGTGCGCACCTCTGCGCCGACCTCGACGACGATGCCGCAATATTCGTGGCCCATATGCATCGGCCCGGCGACCGGCTGCAGCCCGCGATAGGGCCACAGGTCCGAGCCGCAGATGCAGCTTGCCGACAGCTTGATGATGGCGTCCGTCGGCCGCATGATTTTCGGATCGGCGATTTCCTCGCAGCGGATGTCGCCCGGTTTGTGAAGAACGGTTGCAAGCATGTTGGTTCCTTTCGAGGGGAGAGATCAGGCGCCGTAGTCGGCGTCGCCGACATGTTCCAGCCAGTCCACGACCTTGCCATCCTTGACCTCCTGGAGGGCGATGTGGGTCATGGCGGTCCGAGGCGACGCGCCGTGCCAGTGCTTTTCGCCGGGCGCGAACCAGACGACGTCGCCCGGACGGATTTCCTCGACCGGGCCACCCTCGCGCTGAACTCGGCCGAGGCCGGAGACGACGATCAGCGTCTGGCCGAGCGGATGCGTGTGCCAGGCGGTGCGGGCGCCGGGCTCGAAGGTCACCTGTGCGCCTTGAACCCGCTCGGCGTCGAAGGGATTGAAGAGCGGATCGATCCGCACCGTTCCGGTGAACCAGTCAGGTGGTCCCTTGCCGGAAGGCCTGGTGCCGGCGCGAAGAATGTCCATGGTGATCTCCTTTGCGTCCTCAAATGCGCTCGATGCGAAGCGGGAATTTGCCGCGAATGTGCAGGGCCCGCTCGCCCTCGTCGAAGCGGCCAAGCCTGATCAGCCCGGGATGGCGGTAGTCGGCGTAGAACATGGCCAGGTTGCCCCAAGGCATGAAATAGCACAGGTCGTAGGGTTGCTCGTCGGCGAACGGACCGCTTCCCTCCTCGGTCAGCTTGCGCGGCAGATAGGCGATCTTCTCGTTGTGGGCGTAGTCCTCGGTCTCGACGTCGAGCGGCAGCATGGAGAAGAAGTCGCGCGCCGACGGATTGTCGTAGAGCGTGGCGGCCATGGTGCGGCCGTTGAAAACCATCCTGATCTTCATGTCGGTGGGCTCCTGGCTGACGGGAGATTGGTCTTCCTGGCTGGCGGCTGTGCGAGGCAGGGCCGCCACCGCGAGCGCGACGCCGAGCAATGTCCGGCGGCTGAGCGGCGCATGTTCGTTCGTCACGGCAAAGACCTCCGGGCCATATGCGCTGCGGCAAGGGCGGCGAGCGCCGATCCGCAGAGCAGCACCGCGCCCAGGGTGAACGGTCCCCACCAGCCGACCGTATCGAACAGCGTGCCGCCGATCGCGGCGCCGCCGGTGATGGCGAGCTGGATGACGGCTACCTGCAACCCGCCGCCGGCCTCTGCGTCGTTCGGCAACGTTCGGCTGAGCCACGTGCCCCAACCGACCGGCGCGGCCATGCCGAAAAAGCCCCAGGCAACCAGCAGCAGCGCTGTGGGACCCGGGAGTGCACCGAGGGCGATGAGCGCGGCGGCCAGCGCAGCCATGACCAGCGGGATGACGATGAGGATGCTGAACAGACGCGCGCGCAAAAGCCGGCCGACGCACCATGTGCCGAGCACCCCGGCCAGCCCCATCGCCAGCAGGACCGCCGAGAGGGCGGCGATATCGAGCCGGGTGACGTTCTCGAGGAAGGGCCGCAGATAGGTGAAGAGCGCGAACTGACCCATGAACAGCATCATGATCGACGCCATGCCGGTGGCGACGCGAAGACGGCCGAGCAGCGCCAGCGGGTTGCCGGCACGTTTCCTCCGGCGCGGCGGCAGCGCCGGCAGGCTTGTCCACTGCCAGGCCAGCGCCAGGAGACCAAACGGCACGACGAGGAAGAAAGCGCCGCGCCAGCCGAGATAGGCGCCAAGGAAACTGCCCAGCGGCGCCGCGATGGTGGCCGCAATGGCATTGCCGGCGTTCAGCATGGCGAGACCCTTCGGAACCATGTCTTGCGGCACGAGGCGCATGACGATCGCGGTCGACATCGACCAGAACCCGCCGATCGCGATGCCGAGCAGCGCCCGGCCGACCATGAGCAACGCGTAGTTCGGGGCGAAGGTGACAGCCAGACCGGACACGATGAGGAGGAGGGTGAAGCCGGTCACGACCAGTCGGCGGTCGATGTGGCGCGTGAGGCCGGCGACCAGCAGGCTGGTCACGACGGCGAAAGCGCCCGAAATCGAGATCGCCTGTCCCGCGCGGCCCTCGGTGATGCCGAGATCGGCCGCTAGGGGCGACAGCAGGCTGACCGGCATGAATTCCGATGCGATGAGCACGAAAACACACAGCGCCATCGACAACACCGCGCCCCATGCGGCGCGGTTTTCAACAAGCCTTGTGTCGTATGTGGTTTCCATGATTGGCATCCTGGCAAAGCGACCGGACGGATCAGCCGCCAATCCCCATCGCTGCCAGAAGATATTGCAGGGGAACCCATTTAAGTAGACTAAGCAATCCGCATGGACTTATCTGCTCATGATATGAATGTCCGACGGGAGGTGCCCTATGCAGCGCGATGGCATGAAGGATCTGCTCTGGTTCGTGGCGGTCGCCCGGGAGCGCAGTTTCACCAGGGCGGCGGCAAAGCTCGGAACCTCGCAGTCGACCCTGAGTTCGACAATCAAGGAGCTTGAGGCTCGTCTTGGCGTCCGCCTGCTGACGCGTACGACGCGGAGCGTCTCTCCGACCGAGGCCGGCGAGCGACTTTTCCAATCTCTCGTTCCGCGCTTCGAGGAAATCGAATCCGACCTCGCAAGCCTGGTGGCCTTTCGCGACAAGCCCTCCGGAACGGTCCGCATCACCCTGTCCGACCATGCGCTCCAGACGACCGTCTGGCCGAAGCTCCAGCCCTTGCTCAACGACAACCCCGACGTGCGCGTCGAGCTCTACAGCGACAACGGCATGAAGAACATTGTGGAGGAGCGCTTCGACGCAGGCGTGCGGCTTGGCGAGAGCATCGACAGGGATATGATCGCAGTGCGCATCGGGCCCGATTGGAGGCTCGTGGCCGTGGCTTCGCCGGACTACTTTTCCCGCCATCCGGTTCCGACCGTTCCCCAGGATCTGGTCGATCATGACTGCATCAATATGCGGCAGGCGACGTTCGGCGGATTGTATGCCTGGGAATTCGCCAGGGATGGCCGCGACCTCCGTGTGCGGGTGGAAGGCCAACTCACCTTCAATTCGTCCATTCCCATGATCGAGGCTGCGACAAGCGGCTTCGGGATCGCCTACGTCCCGGAAAACCTCGTCAGCCACCACATCGTCGAGGGACGCCTCAGGCTCGTGCTTGACGACTGGAGCCCGCCTTTTGCCGGCTATCACCTCTACTATCCGAGCAGACGACAGCTCTCCCCTGCGATGGCGGTGATCATCGACGCGCTCCGCCATCGCATCTGACCGCAGGGACTGTTTGGATCATGAAGCTGACCTTGATAGATGGCAGGTCTACCTGGGCATCGCCCGGCTGTTCATGCCGCCGCTGGAGGAGGCACTGCGCCGCCGCTGCGATTTTGTTGGTGGAAGCCTTCCAAAAAAGGAAGAACCCGGAATCCCGACTGGGAAGCTTATGCCACCCGATCTTTTCGCCGGTTTTTCCGAACTGTTGAATTTTGTTTCTGGAGTGTGTCTGGGACGGGCTTGGCCGGCTGCTCGTTGGACATTGCGAGGGAGGGAATGCTGCAGCGCGCCTCACTTGCTCTTTGGCATCGATATACCGCGTGCTCGATTTGATAAAGATACCAAGGATAACCTCAAGCAGGAGATTCAGAAGGCGGTTGAGGCGAGGGCGGCAAGCGGAAGCGGGTAGCCGGTTCGACCGGCCGCCTATGACCCCAGACCAGACTCGCACAGGTGAAGGAGTACAGAACTGTTTGCGCTTCATCTTAGCCAAACGCGGTTGCTTGCGCCGACCTAAAAAGCGGCCGTTGACGCTGGCTGATCCCTAATAATGATGTAGTAGTGATGAGTCGACTTTCTTGGAGGAGTCATGGCGGGCCACCGCAGCATCAGGACACTAGCCGGGGACGGTAGGACGCGTGAAGTGAAGCACTGGTCCGAGTGGCTGAAACGTGTGCCCGCGATTAGGCGCAAGTTTTGCCGTTGGTCTAGTGATTTCGATCCATTCTACTGGAATGAGGCAGCCAGCGTGGCCGTTCTCGCAAACGCTGCATCTCAGGCTGGTTACTTGGCACATACCGAGTATGTCGCACTGAAGCGGGATTCAACGCGCGGCAGGCCATTCCGGCAGGGGCGGTGCGACTTGTGGGTCGCCGACGTCCAAGACGGGATTTCGTGGGCATTTGAGGTCAAGCAGCACTTCGCCGCCTCCAAGATACGGCAGGCGACGTTTGATTCAAGACTAGAACGGGCACGTAGAGATGCAAGTCACGTCGATCGCGAGGAAGCTGATCAACGTGTAGGCTGCCTTATTATGGTGCCGGGCGAACATACCTCTGAGTCGGAAGAGCTTGTCACTCATTTCGACAGCCTTTGTAAAAACGCGGATGTGGCGTTTCGCTTAAATGGGGGACTGCGCTCTATTTGGCTGGCGTTTGCGCTCGTTACTTAAAGAATAGACATTGTGGTCAGTGGCAACCAGGTAGGCCACGAGCGGACTGTCGGAAAACGGCACTCCAATGCTGCTTGACCGCAACGCGCCTCATGTCGGTCGTTTGGTAAATGTTGGACTTTATCTCAAAGCAGTCATCGCCTAGGCGTACCAATTAGGCCTTCGAAAAGTCGGCCGTATCCCCATTAAGCGGCCAGATCGTTAAACTTCCTCATGAAGGCGCCCTGGAGCGATGCGTCGACCGTCAACGCCAAGCCGTAATCGTTGATATAGCCTTCGATAGTGGCCTGAAAGCTATCACGATAGACGATTTTCTTCTTACAATCGACGGGAACAGCGCCCGTAACCCAAATAATCCAGCCGTCCTTCGTTCTCGCCTCGTGCAGGAGCGCACAGCGAACATTGATGTAAAAATCTTCTGCGTCCCCTTCCGAAAATAGCTGGTCGAAAGGTGAGGTCTGGAACAGGAAATCGACAAAAAGTTTGCGGCTGTTTTGATATTCGTGCGGAGATTGAGCGTTCTTGTGCCTATATTTTTTCCCAGCACGCGTCGCCGCAAGAAACTCGATCAGCGCACACTGAACCGAAACGATGGTGAAGCCTTCGCCTTCCCATCTGCCGTTATCTCGCAGCATCCCTATAGGCCCAAGGTAGCGGCTCTGCAGTCTGGCGAGAAGATAGGTGTTGAAGGCTTCAGCCCAAACATTAGCATCGCCGCCAGGCACGAGAACCTTGGCAAATTTGGTCCAATCATTTTTCGTCTTGCCGGGAGCGATAATTTCGGACCGAGCGCTTGCAGCGGCAGCTATTTGGCTCAAGGCTGAACTCCTGACTGGCCGCTCAAGCGCACATGCACCGTCATGGCCGCTACACGCAGCTCTTGTAAGAGAACCGCTCCTCGGAGCCGTCTGTCCGCAATACCCAAAAACACTTAGTTCCATAGTCGGCCGACCGCACATCAAAGCTGCGTATGCCCGACCCTATCTTGGTTCTGGCCTCAGGGTGACGTTTAAGCGCTTCCGCGAGAAACGCCACGTCAGCCGCGCTTACAGCATCCCCCGGACGATAGCGATTGAGCATGATCTTCATGAATGCAAGCGCATCTGTCTTCCTCTCAAATTGGTACCCTGCAATCTCTAGGGGTTGTGCATTCGCCACCGACGTCTCCTAGGCTTGCTTAGAGCCATCGACCTTGCGCGGAAGAAAACCCAGGGTTCCTTCCTCTCGCGTAGAATGTCTCCCGACAAACAGCTCTGGCCTTATGTCAGGCCAGGGCATTGCGGTGGCAAGGATTATCTGGTGCTCGACGGGCGCCTGGTCAGAAATCTCGATAACCTGCTTCTGGAAGTTATGGCTTCGTGCCTGCTCAATCCCCTTGTCCTCGGTGATATCGATCATAAGGAACCGAGGGTGGCGAAACTGCCGATCATACAGGGCCGCCTTGAGGAAGCCGACTAGAAACGCGGCCTTCAGCACAACGCGGGAGCTGGCAGAGAAATAGGTATGCTCGTCTACCGTGATCGTGTTTTTCGCGAAGGAGAATAGAACATGCTCCGGGTTCTCGAAGGAATCCTGTCGTTTGAGATCGCCACGAAGGATTTCGATGATGTTCTTTTCAATACTGGCCTTTGCGGTCCGAAGTCGATCGGTTTGGCTAAGCTGGAGGCCACTGATGCGAGTTCCTAGCGCCTGAATGTCCTGATCCAGCTGCGACTTTCTGGCTGATAGATCGCCGATCTTGTTGGCAAGTTTCACTTGCGCTTCTATGTCCTCGATCGATTTGTCAATGTAGCCAAGCCTTCGCTGCATCTCACGGATTTCCTCGCGAGCTTTCGATGTTGGCACCGAACTGAGATCGGCGAGCTCCTTCGCCTTAAGCCGCCAAGCTGCTTGCAGCGCGTTTAGTTGAACCTGATGGGTTTTGAGACGCTCGGCTCTGATGTCCTGCAGCCGCTCGGACTGTTTTACTTGTATCGAAAGCTCGTTTATTATTCCGACGACCCGGTCTCGCCCACGTTCAGTGTCGAGCGGCGTCTTGCACAGATGGCACGCTTCAACGTCATGGTCATGATCAATGATCTCAGCATAACACGCCGGGCACGTTCCAAAGTGAACAGTGCCGACGACTTCGGCGGCAAGGTCAGCGTCGCGCAAAGCCTCAAGGCGTGCGTTTAGGGTTTTTATAAAAGCAGATGAATCCGAGAGCTCGAATTCCACGGAATCCACGTCGGCCTGCATCTGGCCGATGTCTACTTGCAGCTTCTGTACCTGCTTGTAGACGTCCCTTTGAGCATGAAGTGTAATCTTGTCGGACGACTGACTGGAATAGAACCCTTCCTCGGCTAGCAGGAGCTGGGCTGAGACAGCATCCCGCTCTTCGACCAACCCTTTGCGGCGTTGCTCGATCCAGTCGAGCGTCATGCTTTCGTCGCCACCACCAACGACCCTGAATATGCTTTTTAATTCAGCGGAGACGTCTGTAAATTCGCGCTCCTTCGTTCGTTTCAGCTGTTGCAGTTCGTAGATTTCGGTGTCGAACGCACCGCATAGCAGGTTGCCTACAGCCTCACGCAGGTTCTCGGGATCGTAACCCTCAAACCGGAAAAGGCTCTCGGTCGGCGACAGCTGATCGGCGTACAGAAGGCGGAGAATCTGATGAATAGTAATGCTGGACGTGCCTTCCACGGCGACGTCCGGCATGTCGAGGAGGCGATAGATTGCCTGAGAGAAACTCTCTTGGTTCTTTGAGCGAGCGTAGGAGTATCGATGCCACGCCTCGATTGGAGCCGAAACAGCTTGCTCATAGCGCCCGCCGAAGATTTCCATCGCAGATTGTGATGAGGCATCGATCTGACGGCGAAGGACGGCCGGATTTCCATTGAACTCCACCTCCAGCCACACATGCTCACACAACAGCGCATGCTCGCTCCAAGCCGAGCGATCGAGATCGCCCCCTAGC
The DNA here is from genome assembly GCF_030323205.1 of Mesorhizobium sp. C395A. Classification (NCBI taxonomy): domain Bacteria; kingdom Pseudomonadati; phylum Pseudomonadota; class Alphaproteobacteria; order Hyphomicrobiales; family Phyllobacteriaceae; genus Mesorhizobium; species Mesorhizobium sp. C395A. Next base: position 1,058,411 of record NZ_CP100473.1, read on the forward strand.
CCAAAGAAAACAAAGTTCATGATCGTCGATTTGCCTGAGGAGTTGTCTCCGCGGATAACGTTGACACCGGTATGAAACGCCTCGTCGTAGAGGATAAAGGCTCCGCGCTTCACGATAAGGCGCTTAACGATGAGACAGGGATCATACCGAGTCATATCGGTACTCCAAAAGCCCTGTTCTATCCTTCAGTCCGTCACGGCCTCCGAGCGGGTAACGCGCCTTAATCTGGCACAGGATATCTACGACATCTTTCATGCGGGTGTTCAATTCTGAACAGCGCAGCTTCACCGTTACCGGGAGCGCATCGGTAGCGAATTTAACCTCGTTCGAGTCCCATGCGTCGGAAGCGAGGTAGCCACTGTGGACGAGGCTGGCCGCCGCCGCCCTTTGGAAAGGTTCCATTCGGGCAAAAATGGTGCTGTCGTCCGGCATCGCGCCGTATGGAGCCTGATCTTCATAGGATCGGCTTATCTTTCTCCAGCCCGTATCGCTCGAGAAAAGCTTCATCGCTTGAAGCCGAAATGGGAAGAGAAGATAAAAGTCCAATATGCGCAAAGTGTCGAACGGCAATTTGGCGCCGATATCGCAGGCGAGATGAAGTCTCAGGAATCTGAAGGCCGCATGGTAAGGGTCAAAGGCCTCGTTGTAGGTGAGCTGCGTCATGCCGCCGCCGCGCCTTGATGCCACTTGATGAAACACTGTTCCGCCAGCCAGTACACCATTCCCTGAACGAGGTTATGGTTCACGGACATCAGCTCGCCGCCGCATTCTTCAACAATTGGATTCACAATGCGGTCGATCACAAGAGCATTTATTTCTTCCAGATTCCTATTCGGAATTTGACTGTAGATCACCTGATTAAACTCGTTCTCGGCCCTGGCGAGGATGTGAACGAAAATTTGCTGAGCCGATGAATATAGAGACCACCTCTCCAGCAGCTTCGCGAACATTTCTTTCTTCTCGATTGCCTCATCATAATAATCAAAGCGCCCGCTCGCTTTGAGCTTGGCTTCGAGTCCGTCAATCCCATCGGCGGCACGACGGGTATGGTATCGCGCCAACTCGTCCATAGTCGTCTGGGTCTGTTCGCTGCAGTCGTACTGTTCCTTCAACTTGAGAAGCAGTTTTTCGACCAAGCCCTTTTTTGGTTCAAAGTTATAGTAGTCGCGACCCGCAATGTTGCCGCCTGCTTGGGCGCCTTGCTGGTTGGAAATCGTACCGTCTTGGTCCGCGATGTTCATGGATGATATCGTGCCGCCAGCAAGCTAGCGCTTGTCTCGGCCCACAATGTCTCCACCGGCACGCGCACCCGACTGGTCGGTCGCCGTACCATGGCGGTCAGCGCGCACGTTCTTGGTGAAATGGAAGGTCAGCAGAGAGCCGCCAATCGCACCTGCAAGCAAACCCCCAAGAAAATTCCAAATATCAAAAGCCATTCGATTCCCCCCGATATCCGATCCCCAACAACGTTTGCCCGCCTTTTTGCCTAGTTGCAAACAGTTTTAGGATTGTGCACCACATTGCCTTAGTAGTCGCGAGAGGGCACAGGACCTTTCACGTGCGCAGAATGAACCGGGGTTAGGGCTCAACGTCATCCCATTGTTGGACGGCTATAGCGTCCATGCTGCCGCGAACCTGCCAGCCACTTTCGGCCCAAGGGCGACATCAGAATATCTAATCGTCAAATGACCGCTTCTGGCGCAAAGGTTCATGACGAACAAACGCGTCGATCGCGTCGCCACCGCCATCCCCCTCTTGCCATCCCGGAATTCTCATCCTAGTCTCCCTTGAGAAAACGTTTTCCCAAACCCCGCAGCATCCGTCGATCCCCCGCATCGACACGCCGCGGCCCAGTAAGAGAAAACCTTTTCCCAAACCGAGGACCAACACCCTAACCATGGCCTCCGACACGCCACCACCCGCCAAGACCCCCGTCACCCTGCGTGAAGTCGCGGCGATGGCTGGTGTCAGTGTGGCCACGGCCTCGAAGGCGCTGAACGGGCAGGGGCGGATGACGGCCGAGACGCGGCAGCGCATTCGCGAGACGGCGCAGCGGCTCGGCTTTCGCCCCAACAGCCTGGCGCAGAGCCTGCTGCGGCGGCGCTCCTTCACCGTCGGCCTGTTGACCAATGATACCTATGGCCGCTTTTCGCTGCCGGTCATGTCGGGCATTTCGGATGCGTTGGTCGACGCCGGTGTCTCGGTGTTCATGTGCAATGTCGAGGACGACCCGCGGCTGGCGCAGCTGCATGTCGAGGCGATGCTGGACAAGCGCATCGACGGCATCATCGCCAGCGGCAAGCGCATCGACCGCCATTTGCCGGTCGACCTCGCCAATCTCGGCGTGCCGGTGATCTACGCCTTCAGCCAGCCCGATCCCGGCGCCATCGCCTTCGTCTCCGACGATGCCGGCGGCGCGCGGCTGGCGGTCGAGCATCTTTGCCGCCTCGGGCGGCGGCGCATCGCCCATGTCAGCGGTCCCGAAAGTTTTGCCGTGGTGAATGAGCGGGCGCAGGCTTTTCGCGATGTGCTGGCCGCGCACGGCCTGCCTGTGAGCGAGCCCTTGCTCGGTTCGTGGTCGGAAGCCTGGGGGCATGAAGCCGTCGGAAAGCTGTTCGACGGCCCAACGCTCTTCAACAACAAGGGAGAGAAACCCGATGCCGTGTTCTGCGGCAACGACCAGATCGCGCGCGGCGTCATCGATGCGCTGCGCGAGCGCGGCTTAGGCGTGCCTGATGATGTCGGCGTCATCGGCTTCGACAATTGGGAGATCGTGGCCGAGGCGACCCGCCCGTCGCTGACCTCGGTCGACATGAACCTGGCAGCGCTCGGCCGCGAGGCCGGCCTCACACTGCTTTCGCTCGTCGGCGGCCAACCCGCCGCGCCGGGCATTCGAAAACTGCCGTGCCGGCTGGTGGTGCGTCAGTCATGCGGCCGTCCGCCGGACGGCTAGGAGAACGCGCGGCGCGATCCAAGAGCGCCGCAACAGGGAGGAGAACAGAACCATGAGGAGGAAAACCATGAAGACCATGATTACCGGGTTCGCGCTCGCCGCGAGCATCATTGCCTTGCCTGCAATGGCCGCCGACACCGCCAACATCTGGGTTCGCGCCGACGGCTCGAACTTCATGCCGCGCATCGTCGATGCTTTCAACAAGGGCCATGAGAACCAGGTCAAGCTGGACATCATTCCCAATGCCGAGATCATCCCGAAATATGGCGCCGCCGCCGCCGGCGGCACGGCGCCAGACGCGCTGTCGCTCGACCTGATCTACACGCCGTCCTTTGCCGCCGCCGGCCAGCTCGAAGACATCACCGACTGGGCGAAATCGCTGCCTTATTTCGCCAGCCTCTCGCCGGCGCATGTCAAGACCGGCACCTACAAGGACCACATTTACGGGCTGCCGTTCTCGGCCGACGCCTCGGTGCTGATCTGGAACAAGAAACTGTTCAAGCAGGCGGGTCTCGATCCCGACAAGGGGCCGGCCAACTGGGCCGAGATCGAGGCCGATGCCGAAAAGGTCAACGCGCTTGGCGGCGACATCAAGGGCTTCTACTTCTCCGGCAATTGCGGCGGCTGCAACATCTTCACCTTCACGCCGCTGATCTGGGCCTCGGGCGGCGACATCCTCTCAGAGGACGGCTCGAAGGCGACTCTGGACAGCCCGCAGCTGCGCGGCGCCATCGACCTCTACCGCTCGATGGTCAAGAAGGATCTGGTGCCGGCCGGCGCGCAGACCGACACCGGCGCCAATTTCTTTGCCGCCTTCGCCACCGGCAATATCGGCATTTCGCCGTCCGGCGCCTTCGCCATCGGCGCACTCAACACGCAGTATCCGGATATCGACTATGGCGTCACCTTCCTGCCGGGCAAGGACAGCGGCTGGTCTTCGTTTGCCGGCGGCGACAATTTCGTCGTCACCAAGGGCACCAAGAAGCTCGCCGTGGTGAAGGAGTTTCTCGACTTCGCCTATTCGCTCGAAGGCCAGACCATCCTGGCCAAATACGGCAGCCTGCCGGTGCGCGGCGACATCGCCAAGGAGGCGCTGAAAGATCTCGATCCGCGCTACCAGATCGCCGCCGAAGCCATGGCCAAGGGCCGCACGCCCTATTCCGTGGTGTTCAACGACCTGATCAACTCGGCCAACGGTCCGTGGACGCAAATGATCAACGAGGTCGTCTTCGGCGACGACGTCGATGGCGCCATCGCCAATGCACAAGAGACCATGCAGTCGATCATCGACCAGGCGCAGAAATAAGGACTGGCCGGCGGCGAGGGCGGTGCAACGCCCCTGCCGTCGCGGGTCCTGATCCGGCCGCCCGGTCCGTCTCCCTGGACGGGCGGCCGGCGCTCCTTACCCTCCCCCTTGTGGGGAGGGTCGCTGCGAAGCAGCGGGGTGGGGGAGGTGTGTCCCACCGCCCTACGAGATCCAACGGAAGAGCAGCATGACCCCTGGCATTCTCAATCATCGCACCGACGCCCTACCTCTCCCTTGTGGGGAGGTCGGACCGCAGGTTCGGGTGGGGGGCCGGCGCCGCACCCCCACCCCGCTGCTGCGCAGCGACCCTCCCCACAAGGGGGAGGGTAAATGACCGCAATCACCACCACCCCGCCACGCGCCAGAAAACTGGTCGGTGCCGGCCGCCGGCAGTGGATCGGCCTGCTCTATGTCGCGCCGGCCGTGGCGCTGGTCGTCGTATTCTTCATCATCCCGCTCGGCATGACGGCCTGGATGTCGCTGCACAACTGGCCGCTGATGGGCGAGCATTTTTACATCGGTTTCGACAATTACCGGGCGATCCTGCGCGACAACCGTTTTTGGAACGCGCTGAGCTTCACCGCCTACTACACCGTGATCGTCACCATCGTGATCTTCGCCGTCGCCTTTCCGCTGGCGCTGTTCATCGAAAAGCCCAGGCGGCTGACCGGCTTTTACCGGACATCCTTCTTCATGCCGGCGGTCGTCGGCTTCGCCTCGGCCAGCCTGCTGTGGTCGTGGCTGCTCAATGTCGATTCCGGCCTGTTCAGCCCTGCCGCCTACGATTTCGGCCTGACGGCGAAAAAGTTCAACCTGCTGGCGACCTTCCAGCCGGCCTTCTGGTCGATCATCGCCATGGTCGTCTGGAAGGTGGCGGGCTTCACCATGATCATCCTGATGACCGGCCTGCAGTCGATCCCGACCGATCTGCAGGAAGCCGCGATGATCGACGGGGCAGGGCCGTTCGCGCGCTTTCGCGCCATCACCCTGCCGCTGATGCGCCGCACGCTGGCGCTGGCGCTGATCCTGTCGATCGCCGGCTCGATCCTGGCCTTCGACCAGTTCTACATCATCCTGCGCGGCGGCCCGCGCAACCAGACGCTGACCGCCGTCTACTGGATTTTCAACCAGTCCTTCGTCTCGTTCAAGCTCGGCTATGGCGCGGCGCTGTCGATGATCCTGCTGGCCATACTGGTGGCGCTCAGCCTGGTTCAGCTCTGGCTGCTGCGCAAGCCGGAGGGCATCGACTGATGGCGCAGGCAAGAAGCCGCAGCAGCCGCCTCTGGCTCAGGATCGCCGAGCATTCGACCGGCATGATCGCCTCAGTGCTGTTCATCGCGCCGATCGTCTGGGCCGTGCTGTCGACCTTCAAGCCGGCGCAGGAGGCGCGCCAGCCGCCGCTGCCGCCATGGCCGACGACAGGCTTCTCGGTCGAGAACTACCGCACGCTCGACACCTTTGGCGACGGCCTCTGGCTGCCGGCGCAAAACAGCCTCTATGTCGCCTCGATGACGGTGATCCTGTCGGTGATCGTCAGCGTGCTCGCCGGCTACGGCTTTTCGCGCTTCCGCTTTCCGATGAAGGATGTGCTCTTCATCGTCATCCTGTCGACGATCATGATCCCGTTCCAGTCGATCCTGACGCCGATCTTCCTGGTGCTGACCAAGGTCGGCCTGCACAACACGCTGACCGGGCTGGTCCTGGTCTACGTCACGCTGCAACTGCCGTTCTCGATCTTCATGATGCGCAACGCCTTCGACGCGGTGCCGCGCGAGATCGAGGAGGCCGCGCGCATGGATGGCGCCAACAACGTCACCATGCTGCTGAAGGTGATGCTGCCTTTGGTCTGGCCGGGCATCGTCACCATCGCGCTGTTCGCCTTCCTCGGCGCCTGGAACGAATTCCTGGCCGCACTCGTGCTGATGACCGACCAGTCCAAATTCACGCTGCCGATCATGATGACGGCGCTTCAGTCGGGCCGCTTCGGCGCCATCGACTGGGGCGCCGTGCAGGCGGGCGTCACCGTGATGATGGTGCCGTGCCTGGTGCTCTTCCTGCTGCTGCAGCGCTTCTACATCCGCGGCCTGATGGCCGGCGCGGTGAAATGACCCGCCGTGAATGACCAAAATCCAACGGAGTGACACGATGACAGCCAAACCATCCGCCAAGCCCGGCAAACTCGCCTTCCGCCCACTGCCGGTGCCGCAGGTCGATGTGCGCGGCTTCTGGGGCGACCGTGTCGATGCCGTGGCGTCGCGCACCGCCGACATCCTCTACGAGCGCTGTGTCGAGGCGCGCATGCTGGAGCAGATCGACCCGGACCGGCCCTCGCCGGGCGTCGTCATTCCGTTCCATTCGCCGTCGCCCGACGAGGCGGCCAGCCCCGGCTTCACCGGCTCGACGGTGACCACGCAGATGTTCTGGGACTCCGATTGGGGCAAGACCATCGAGACCGCGGCCTATTCGCTCTACCGGCGCAAGAACGCGGCACTCGAGAAGAAGATCGATGCCGTCATCGACCTCTACGGCAGACTGCAGCAGGAAGACGGTTATCTCTCCAGCTGGTACCAGCGCATCCAGCCCGGCAAGCGCTGGACCAATCTGCGCGATTGCCACGAGCTCTACTGCGCCGGCCATCTGATCGAAGGCGCGGTCGCCTACTACCAGGCCACCGGCAAGCGCAAGCTGCTGGATATCATGTGCCGCTATGTCGACCATATCGCCGACACCTTCGGTCCGGAGCCGGGCAAGAAGAAGGGCTATTGCGGCCATGAGGAGATCGAGCTGGCGCTGGTCAAGCTGGCGCGGGCGACCGGCGAGCAGAAATATATGGACCTGGCCAGGTATTTCATCGACCAGCGCGGGCAACAGCCGCATTATTTCGACGAGGAGGCGCGTGCGCGCGGCGCCGATCCGAAGGCCTATCATTTCAAGACCTATGAGTACAACCAGTCGCACAAGCCGGTGCGCGAGCAGGACAAGGTCGTCGGCCATGCGGTCAGGGCGATGTACCTCTATTCCGGCATGGCCGACATCGCCACCGAATATGGCGACGCTACGCTCAGGGTAGCGCTCGACCGGCTGTGGAACGATCTCACCACCAAGAACCTCTATATCACCGGCGGCCTCGGGCCGTCGGCGCACAATGAGGGCTTTACCAGCGACTACGACCTGCCCAACGAAACCGCCTATGCCGAGACCTGTGCCTCGGTCGGCCTGGTGTTCTGGGCCAGCCGCATGCTCGGCATGGGTCCCAACGCCCGCTACGCCGACATGATGGAGCGGGCGCTCTACAACGGCTCGATCTCCGGCCTGTCGCTCGACGGCTCGCTGTTCTTCTACGAGAACCCGTTGGAGAGCCGGGGCAGGCACAATCGCTGGAAATGGCATCGCTGCCCCTGTTGCCCGCCCAATATCGGCCGCATGGTCGCCTCCATCGGCAGCTATTTCTACTCCCTGTCGGACGACGCGCTGGCCGTTCATCTCTACGGCGACAGCACCGCGCGCTTCGACATATCGAACCGGGCGGTCAGTCTGATTCAGACCAGCAATTATCCTTGGGATGGCGCGGTCTCGATCCGGATCGAAGCCGAAGCTCCGGTGGAATTCACCTTGCACCTGCGCGTCCCGTCCTGGTGCGGCAAGGCGGCGCTCAAGATCAACGGCGCCGCGGTCGATCTGGACGGCATCACCAGCGACGGCTATGCCGCGATCCGGCGCGAGTGGCGCCAGGGCGACCGGGTCGAACTCGATCTCGAAATGTCGATCGCCCGTCTGTTCGCCAATCCGGAAGTGCGTCAGGACATCGGCCGCGTCGCACTTGCGCGCGGTCCGCTGATCTATTGCGTCGAGGAGACCGACAATGCCGGCCAGTTGCATCGGATCGCTCTGCCGCGAACGGCAAAAATCGAGGCGCATGCCGAGCCGAACCTGCTCGGCGGCATCGTCACGCTTTCGGCACTTGCCAGCAAGGAAGCCCAGGAAAACTGGGAAACCGGGCTCTATCGCACCGATCCGCCGGCGGTGAGCGAGACGAAAATCACCGCCGTCCCGTACTTTGCCTGGGACAACCGTGAACCCGGCGAGATGCTGGTCTGGCTGCGGGACGGATGAGTTAGAGGCTGACAAACGCAGTCAGCGGCAAATGATCCGACGCAACCCGCGACAGCGGCGTATCATGGGCTTCCACCGACGAGACCATGCCGTGCCGGTTGGCCATGATCCGGTCGAGCGCCAGCACCGGCAGGCCTGAGGGAAAAGTCGGCACCGCCGCCGGCGTGAAACCAAAGGTGGCGTGCAGCGTCTTGAGCGCCGAGCGGTTGCCCAGCCGCCATTCGTTGAGGTCGCCGAGCAGCAAGGTCGGCCTTTCATCCTGGTTGCTCATGATGTCGAGCACGACGCGGGCCTGCTCCGAACGCGAGCGGCGCAACAGGCCGAGATGCGCGGCGATGACGCGCAGAGTGCGCGTTTCGTCGAGGTCGATCTCGGCTACCAGCGCGCCGCGGGGCTCCAGTCCCGGAAGCTTGATCTGATGGACGTCGCGCACGGTGCCGCGCTTGAACAAAAGCACGTTGCCGCGCCAGCCATGGCCCTTGCCGCTTCCGGAAACCGGCACCGGCACAAGCCCGGTTTCATGTTCGATCCGGGCAAGGTCGAGCAGCCCGGCGCGGTCACCGAAGCGATTGTCGGCTTCCTGCAGCGCGATGACGTCGGGGCCGATCTCGCGGATGACGCGGGCGGTCCGTTCGGGATCGAACCTGCGGTCGGTGCCGATGCATTTGTGGACGTTGTAGGAGGCGACCACCATCTGGGCGCCTTCAATGTGCTTGCGCGGCGTCGCGTTCGCCTTGCGCGCTTTCCTGCCGCGGATCGACAGGAGCACTGTTTCAGGAAGGCTGCGTCCGTTTATGTCCATAGGCCTGCGTTCAATCTGTCCTGATTCTAAAGATAGGGCGATCCCAGCCATAACAACCGGTCAAAAACCCGGATGACAAATGGCCGCGCTGTTAGGGTTGCGAGTGTGACGGGTTTGGCGGAAGCGATTGCCGCTCCGATGCGCCCCTCGATCTCGGCGGCAAAGCCGGTATCCAGCACCTCCAGGTCGATTTCGAAATTCAGCCGCAGCGACCGGGCGTCGAGGTTGGAGGAGCCGACATAGGCCCAGACGCCATCGACCGACAACAGCTTCGAATGGTCGAACGACCCCTCATGCCGCCAGACGCGGCAATAGTGCTTCAGCACCTGGTCGTACTGCGCCGTCATGGCGCGGCCGACCAGGAAGAGATTGTTGACCGCGGGCACGACTATGTCGATCTCGACGCCGCGCCGGGCCGCCGTGACCAGCGCGCTGACAAATTCCCGGTCCGGCAGGAAATAGGGCGACATGATGCGGATCGATTTGCGGGCGACGGAAAATGCCCCCATCAGCAATTTGTGGTTGGTTTCGATGCTGGCGTCCGGCCCCGACGCCACGGCCCGCACCAGGATCGGCTGACCGGGTGGCGGCGAGGGCTTTTCTACGTGCCAGACCTCGTCCTTGAGGGCCTCGTTGCCGGCAAAACGCCAGTCTTCGGCGGCAACCGCGAACAGGTCGGCCACGACGGGCCCCGTGACCTGGAAATGCGTATCCGCCGAACTGGCGCTGCCGGCGAATTCGGCCGAGAATCCCTTGCGGATGTTCATGCCTCCCGTGAACGCCACCACACCGTCGACGATCAGGATTTTCCTGTGCGTCCTCAAATTCGCATAGGGAAGTCTCAGGCCCATGACGATGTTGCCGTTGAAGAGATCGACGGTGACGCCGGCTTCCCGGAGTGTCCCAAGGATGCTGGGCACGGAATAGCGCACGCCGACCGCATCGATCAGCACGCGAACCGTCACACCGCGCCGGACCGCGCCGGCCAGCGATTCGACAAAACGTCGTCCGATCTCGTCATTGTCGAAGATGTAGGTCTCGAGCAGAATGCTGCGCTGTGCGCTGTCTATCGCCCGGCACATTGCTGCGTAAGCTTCGTCGCCGGTCCTGAGGATCGTGATCGTGTTTGCCGACGTCAGTGCGCGCCGCGCCACCCTGTCGCCTAGCGTCTTCAGGCCGGCAAAGCGCTGGCCGAATTCGGCTGAGATGAGTGTTTCGAGCGCAATGTCGTGGTCGTGTTTGGCTGTCTCGGCTTCACCGGCGACGGGCCGCATGGCGCTGATCGTGGCGCGGCGGATGCGGTTGATGCCGGCAATGGCATAGATGATCGCGCCAAGGAATGGCGACAAGATCATCACGCCGACCCAGCCGGTGGCGGCGCGCACGTCTTCCTTGGTCATGATTGCGTGGACGATGCCGATGGCGGCCATCAGCATCGGAATGATCACAAGGATCAGAGGCCAGTAGGTCACAAAGGTCTGCCACATCGGCAGGACTATCGAGCCAGCGGCCGCAGAAGGCAATGCAACGGATCAACCAGGACGGAGGCGCTCGCGCCTCAGTCCTTCGCCCGCTCCACATAAGCGCCATCGGCCGTCATCACCACCACGCGGGTACCCGGCGCGATGTGCGGCGGCACCAGCGTGCGCACGCCGTTGGAAAGCACGGCCGGCTTGTAGGACGAGGACGCCGTCTGGCCTTTCGTCGTCGGCTCCGTCTCGACCACTTCGAAAGTAGCGCGCTGCGGCAGCACCAGGGCTATGGCGATGCCGTTGAACTGCGAGATCTGCACCGCCATGCCTTCGAGCAGGTAGGGCGCCATGTCGCCGACCACGCTTTCCGGCACCGCGACCTGGTCGTAGCTTTCCGGGTTCATGAAGTGATACCCCTCGGCGTCGGCGTAGAGGAAGGTGTGCTCGCGCTCCTCGACATAGGCGCGCTCGACCTGTTCGGTGGTGCGGTAACGCTCCGAAACCTTCACCCCGTCGGAGATGCGGCGCATGTCGAGCTGCGTCACCGGCGTGCCCTTGCCAGGGTGGATGTTTTCGGCAAAGAGGATGACGTAAAGCTTGCCGTCCTTGTCGACGACATTGCCCTTACGGAGCGAACTGGCGATGACCTTCACCACGGTTTTCAATCCTAGACTTCGTTGGCCTGAAACGATCGTTCGGCGCAAATCGGCTGCGAGAGCCGTCGCCGTAGCGCATCTTGGCCCGAACCGCCAGCCCTGTCAGCAATTCCGTTGTTCGGCAAAGCCATGACCGAGGCTTCGCCCTGGTGGACGCCGGACGTTCACGCCGACCGCCGGCCGCGGCTGATGGCGCGCAACGCCATAGCTGCCGCCATGCGCGGCTGGTTTGGCGAGCGCGACTTCATCGAGGTGGAGACGGCGGCGCTGCAGATATCACCGGGCAATGAGGCGCATCTCTCAGCCTTTGCCACCGAGGCTATCGGTTCTGACGGGGAGCGCCGGCCGCTCTATCTCCACACCTCGCCGGAGTTCGCCTGCAAGAAGCTGCTTGCCGCCGGCGAGCGGCGCATCTTCAGCCTGGGCGCCGTCTGGCGCAACCGCGAGCGCGGCCCTTTGCATCACCCGGAGTTCACCATGCTGGAATGGTATCGGGTCGGCGAAACCTATGAGAGCCTGATGGCTGATTGCGCCGAACTGCTGAAGCTCGCGGCTGAGCGGGCCGGCGCCAAAACCTTCCGCTTTCGCGGCCGCGAGGCCGATCCGTTTGCCGAGCCGGAACGCGTGAGCGTGGCGGAAGCTTTTGCGCGTTACGCCGGCATCGATCTTCTTGCCACCGTTTCTGCCGATGGCGGCACAGACCGCGCCGCACTCCATGATGCTCTGGTCAAGGCCGGCCTGCGCACGGCCGACGATGACAACTGGGCCGATTTGTTCAGCCGGGTAATGGTCGAGAAGGTCGAACCGGTGCTGGGGCAGGGGCGGGCCACCATCTTGTACGGCTATCCGATCTCGGAAGCGGCGCTCGCCCGGCCGAGCGCGGAGGACCAGCGCGTGGCCGAGCGCTTCGAGCTCTATTGCTGCGGCGTCGAGCTCGCCAATGCTTTTGGCGAACTGACCGATCCGGCCGAGCAGCGCCGGCGCTTTGCCGCCGAGATGGACGAGAAGGAGCGCGTCTATGGCGAGCGCTATCCGCTGGATGAGGATTTTCTCGCCGCCCTCGCCATCATGCCGCAAGCCAGCGGCTCGGCGCTCGGCTTCGACCGGCTGGTGATGCTGGCAACGGGCGCGACGAGGATCGATGACGTGATCTGGACGCCGGCCGCCACTCCTTGACGGAAATCGGCCTCGGTTAAACTCACAAACCGGTCAAGCCGCGCGTCTCTGGCGGCCGCCGCCGCGGATAGCTTTCGCGCTCCGCTCGGGCGCTATGCCGCAGCGGGACAATTGTCCGTGCGCCATTGCACAAGCCGCATTGGGACAATAGATGGTGCAACAGCCGCTACCGCCCGGCGCGGCTTCAGCCAGGACCACGCGCATGACCGATACATCAGAGGCAGCGAAATTGACCGACCGCGTCGCGGCACTGGTCGAGGCTGCCAAGCGGGCCGGCGCCGACGCCGCCGACGCGGTTGCCGTGCGCGGCCGTTCGATCGGCGTGTCGGTGCGGCTGGGAAAGGTCGAGAACACCGAAGCGTCCGAGGGCGACGATGTCTCGCTGCGCGTCTTCGTCGGCAACCGGGTGGCGAGCGTCTCGGCGACGGCGGCATCGGACCCCAAGGCGCTGGCTGAGCGCGCCGTGGCCATGGCCAAAGTCTCGCCCGAGGACCCCTATCAGGGTCTCGCCGATCCGGCTTTGCTGGTTGGCAAGGTGCGCGACCTCGATCTGTTCGACGCCACCGAGGTTTCGGCCGATCAGTTGAAGGAAGCGGCCCTTGCCGCCGAGGAAGCGGCCCTTGCAGTCAAGGGTGTCACCAATTCGGCCGGCAGCGGCGCCAGCGCAGGCCTCGGCGGGCTGGTGCTTGCCACGTCGGACGGCTTCGTCGGCCACTATGTCGCGTCGCGCTTTTCGCGTTCGGCCAGCGTGATTGCGGGTGAGGGCACCGGCATGGAGCGCGACTACGAATACTCCTCGAACCAGCATTTTTCCGATCTCGACGCGCCGGAGCTGATCGGCCGCAAGGCCGGCGAGCGCGCCGTGCGCCGCCTCGGCGCCCGCAAGGCGGCGACCGGTCCGGTCAACGTGGTGTTCGATCCGCGCGTCGCGCGCGGCATTGCCGGCCATCTCGCCGGCGCCATCAACGGCGCTTCGGTGGCGCGCAAGACCAGTTTTTTGCGCGAGATGATGGGCAAGCAGGTTGCGTCGGCTGCCATCACCGTCACCGACGAACCGCTGCGGCGTCGCGGTCAGGCCTCGCGCCCGTTCGACGGCGAAGGCGTCGAGGGCGAAAAGCTGTTGATGGTCGAGAACGGCGTGCTGAAGCACTGGTTCCTGTCGACGTCCGCCGCGCGGGAATTGGGGCTGACCACCAACGGACGCGGCGCGCGCAGCGGCTCGTCGGTATCGCCGTCTTCGACCAATCTCGCCATCGAGCCGGGCGACAGGACGCCGGAAGACCTGATCAGGTCGCTGAAATCCGGCTTTTATGTCACCGAAGTGTTCGGCCAGGGCGTCGACATGGTGACCGGCGAATACAGCCGTGGCGCATCCGGCTTCTGGATCGACAATGGTGAGCTTGCCTATCCGGTGGCCGAGGTGACCATCGCCTCCAATTTGAAGACGATGTTCCTCAACATGGTGCCGGCGAGCGATCTTGACCGCGATTTCGGCACCGCCGCACCGACGCTGCTGATCGAAGGAATGACCCTTGCCGGAGCGTGACCCGGTCATATCGGCCGGGGCCTCGGACGACCTCGATCTGCTGCGCGACGCCGCCCGCGAGGCGGGCGCGATCGCCATGCGCTATTTCGGCAAGAACCCGCAAGTGTGGATGAAGGGCGGCACCTCGCCGGTCAGCGAAGCCGACCACGCGGCGGACGCCTATTTGCGCGAGACCCTGCTTGCGGCGCGGCCGGACTATGGCTGGCTATCAGAGGAAACGACTGACGATCCGGCGCGGCTTCTGGCGCGGCGCACCTTTGTCGTCGACCCCATAGACGGCACCCGCGGCTTCCTCGAAGGCCTGCGCTCGTGGTGCGTCAGCGTCGCGGTGGTCGAGAATGGCCGCACGCTCACCGGTGTGCTCGAATGTCCGGCCAAGGGCGAAACCTATTGGGCGCTGCCTGGCCATGGAGCTTTCCGCAACGGCAAGCCGATTGCCGTGCGCGGCCTGGGTAAGACGGTCGAGATCGGCGGGCTGAAGCAGTTGATCGACCTGATGCCGGCGCAATGGCAGGGCCGGGTGCGGCGGGCGGCGCACATTCCCTCTCTCGCCTACCGGCTGGCGATGGTCGCCAACGGCACGCTCGACGCAACCTTCGTCAAGCCCAACGCGCATGACTGGGATATCGCCGCCGCCGATCTCATCTTGCGCGAGGCTGGCGGCGCCGTGCTCGACGGCCATGGCCGCGCGCCGCTTTATGCCGGGGAGATCATCCGTCACGGCGCGCTGGTCGCCGGCAGCGGGCAGTTGCTGACCGTGCTTGCCGGCGTCATTGCCGATACGGAAGCGTGATCGAAGGTTCCAAAGTCGGCAGCTTTGGGCTAGACCTGTCGCAAACTCACAATATGTGAAGGACCGAAATGGCCGCGGAAGACGGAAAGAAACAGCTTTTGCACCTGGTGTTCGGCGGCGAGCTGAAGAAGCTGGGAGGCACCGAGTTCCGCGATCTCGACGCGCTCGACATCGTTGGCGTTTATCCGGACTATCAAACCGCGCACACCGCGTGGAAGGCAAAGGCGCAAGCCAGCGTGGACAATGCCCATATGCGCTATTTCGTCGTCCATCTGCACCGGCTGCTCGACCCTGAAAGCAAGGCCGCCGGTTGACAGCGATGGAGCATGAAGCGGTGAAAGGGCAGCCCACCGGCGCCGCGGTCCGAAGAAGACGCGGCGGCAGTTCGAAGACATTCTGGCGCAAGGTCCGCGAGCCGTTGGCGCAGTCGCGAATCGTCAAGAGCATGATCGTCAGCCTGCTCGCCCAGTTCGTCCGCCTGGTGCGCCTGACCAACCGCGTGGTCGAAGGCTCGGCTAAATTTTCAGGCGGCGACTACGCCGAATTCGAACCCGGCATCATCGCGCTCTGGCATGGCCAGCATCTGCTGACCCCAGCCTATTATCCCAAGGGACGGCCGCTGGTCGCCATGGTCTCGCGCAGCGCCGACGCCGAACTCAACGCGCTGATGATCGAAAAATTCGGCATCGAGGCGGTGCGCGGCTCCGGCGGGCGTGAAAGCACGAAGCATCTCGACAAGGGCGGCGCCAAGGCGCTAATTGCCCTGAAAAAGTCACTCGTCGCCGGCAAGAACGTCGCCATGATCGCCGACATTCCCCACGGCACGCCGCGCGACGCGGGGCTTGGTATCGTTCTGCTGGCACGCCTTTCCGGCCGGCCGATCATGCCTGCCGCCATCGCCACCAGCCGCCGCAAGGTGCTGGAAAGGAGCTGGGACAAGACCACCATCAACCTGCCGTTCGGCCGCTCCTCGATCGTCATCGGAACGCCGGTTTTCGTGCCGGCCAATGCCGACGAGGCCGAGATGGAGCGCAAGCGCCAGGAAGTCACGGCCGCGCTCAATGCCGCAACCGCCGAGGCCTATCGGCTCGTGGACGGCAGGCCATGAGCGTCGGCTGGGCGCGCGCCTTCCTGGCGGCCTACCGCCTTGCCGGTGCAGCCGCCTATCCGCTGATGGGTCCCTATGTCGCCTGGCGCACATCGCAGGGCAAGGAAGACCGCAGCCGCAGCCGTGAGCGCTACGGCGTTGCCGGGCGGCCGCGCCCCGAAGGGCCGGTGATCTGGATCCATGCGGCAAGCGTCGGCGAGACCCTTGCGGTCGTGCCGCTGGTGCAAAGCATCCTCGACTACGGTGTCAACATCGTGCTGACGACGGGAACAGTGACCTCGGCGCAGGTTGCCGACGAACGGCTGGGCGACCGCATCATCCACCAATATGTTCCGCTCGACCTCAAGCCGGCCGTCAGCCGCTTTCTCGATCACTGGCGGCCGGACCTGGCTATCATCGCCGAATCCGAGATATGGCCGATGACGATCCTCGAGCTCGGCGCCCGCCACGTGCCGCAGGTGCTGGTCAACGGCCGGCTCTCCGACCGTTCGTTCAAATCCTGGAAGAAGCGCGCCAACATCGCCGAGGCGCTGTTCGAGAACCTTGCACATGTCGTTGCCCAGTCGGATGTCGACGGCGAACGGTTTCGCGCGCTTGGCGCCCGGCCGGTCACCGTGTCCGGCAACCTCAAGGTCGACACCTTGCCGCCGCCCGTCGACGAACGGGCGCTGGCGACGCTGAAGCGCCAGATCGCCGGCCGCCCGACCTGGGCGGCAATTTCGACCCATGACGGCGAGGAGGTGGTCGCGGCGGAAGTCCACGCCACGCTCTACAAGCGCCACCATGGCCTGCTGACGATCATCGTCCCGCGCCATCCCGACCGCGCCGAAGCGCTGGCCGCACAGATTTCCGGCATGGGCCTGAAGCTGGCGCGGCGCAGCAAGGGCGACCGGATCACCGCCGACAGCGATATCCTGCTCGGCGATACGATCGGCGAGATGGGGCTTTATCTCCGGCTGACGGAAATCGCCTTTGTCGGCCGCTCGCTGACCTCGGAAGGCGGCCAGAATCCGCTGGAGCCGGCCATGCTCGACACCGCTGTGCTGGCCGGCCGCAACGTCCAGAATTTTCGCGAGGCCTATCAGCGCCTGCTCGACAGCGGCGGCGCCAAGCTGGTGCGCGACCGCGACATGCTGGCCGGCGCCGTCAATTTCCTGCTGAGCAATGAAGTTGCGCGCCACGAGATGATGGCGGCCGGTGCCGCCACAGTCGACCAGATGCGCGGTGCGCTGGCGCACACGCTGAAGTCGCTCGAGCCTTATATCCAGCCATTGATCGTCAAGTCGCGCCTGAAGGGCGCCGACGGGCGATAGGTGGCGTCGGAAGCACCACCTTTCTGGTGGGAAGCGCCGGACTGGCGGGTCTTTGCGCTGTCGCCGCTATCAGCCGTCTATGGCATCGTCGCCGGCCGCCGCATGCATCGGGCGGTACGTGAAAAGATCGACGCGCCAGTGCTTTGCGTCGGCAACTTCACCGTCGGCGGCAGCGGCAAGACGCCGGTCGCCATCGCGCTGGCCAAGCAGGCCAGGCGCATGCAGCTCAATCCCGGATTCCTGTCGCGCGGCCATGGCGGCTCGTTTGCGCAGCCGCATGTCGTCGATGCCAGTCACGACGCCGCCAAGCATGTCGGCGACGAGCCGCTGCTTCTGGCCGAGCATGCGCCGGTTGCGGTAAGCCCGAACCGCGCCGCCGGCGCCAAGCTGCTCATGGAAGCCCATGGCTGCGATTTCCTGATCATGGATGACGGTTTTCAGAGCGCGCGCATCCATATTGATTATGCGCTGGTCGTCGTCGACGCCCGCTACGGCATCGGCAATGGCCGCGTCATTCCGGGTGGGCCGCTGCGCGCCAACGTCGTCGACCAACTGGTGTTCACCGATGGGCTGTTGAAGATGGGCGAGGGCACCGCCGCCGACCAGGTCGTGCGCCAGGCGGCGCGCGCCGGCCGGCCGATCTTCGAGGCGCATGCTGAACCGGGCGGCAAGGAGCGGTTCGCCGGCCGGCGGTTCCTCGCCTTTGCCGGCATCGGCCATCCCGAAAAATTCTTCGAGACGCTGCGCGGCACGGGCGCGGAAGTGGCGCTGAGCCGGTCGTTTCCGGACCATCATTTTTATGCCCCCGACGAACTCGCCGAACTGGCGGCAACCGCGCGCCGTGAGGGACTGGGCCTCGTGACCACCGCCAAGGACGCAGCCCGGCTGCGCCATGGCGCAGCCTCGGCTGAATTCCTTGGTCAACTCGACGTGCTGGAGATAGACGCCACGTTCGAGCTCGACAATGTGCCGGAGCGGATCATCGATGAGACGCTGGATGCCTGGAGACAGCGCCGGCTGCGAGGGTAGGGCGCTCCCGCGTTGACACAGGATATTTCTCGCCGCTTATCACAATTATAAGTCAGACCGGCTTCAGCGCGGGGGGTGGAATGGTTAGGTTGCGGGCACTCTTTGTGGGCTTTGTTCTTGTGGCGATGGCGAACCCATCTTCGGCGCAGGCACCCACCGCGACCGACAGCGAATTTCTGGTCTCGGTCACCGAAGCGGACGGTGCTACCCACGTTCGGCCCTCAAACATTGTACCGCTTATCCCCGATAGCGCCTGCTTTGAATGGCGCGTACGTTTGGCGCAAGGCGACAGACTGGTATCGGTCACCGAGGTGTTCGCGCTTCCCGCGGAGCCCAGGCAGTGGGGTGGTATCGACGGAAACGAATACAGCTTGAGCAAGCTATCGGGCGATCGAAGGGTCTCCGAGACCACCATGTTCTACAAACCGCAGGACGGATGGATCTCGCATGGGTGGTGCATGGCCGAGGGTGATCCGATCGGGCCGTATTCCATCAAAGTGCTTGTCGGAGATCGGCTTGTTCATAAATTCGACTTTTCGGTCGAAAACGCGCCGGCATCCTCAAAGCCATAGTCCTGCAGGCGTTCCAGGAAAATCAGATCGACGGTGAGCCTTGCTTTCCGGTGTGCCGATCTAGCCCCGGCTGCGCAGGTCCGGATGCGTTTCGATCTCGCGGCGCAGCGAGGCGGCGGCGCTGACATAGGGCTCCTGCCTGGCGACGCTCCAATATTTGAGCTCGTCCAGCGGAATGCTCTCACCGGTCACAGCGCAGCGCACGAATGCGCCGGGGCTGGTGACCTGGAAGTCGCCGTCGAGATAGCGGATCCGGGCTTCCTTGCCGCCAGGGCCTTCGAAGCGGTTCATCATGGGGTGGTGCCAGAGTTCATGCTGATTTCATCGCCATAAATTGCCGGCAAGGTCAAGCTTGACGCAATGCTGAGGCGCTATTGTCGGCTCCAAACCATTCTTATGGGACCGGCATGGACATTTCATCCGCCCGCCTGACTGCGCTGCTGCGCGAGGCCATGATATTGGCAGCGGTGCCGTCGGCGAAGGCCGATCCGGCGAAAGCAGCACTTATAAAGGCGCTGGTGCAGCCGCCGACGCCATCCGGTGCGCCTTTGCAGCCGGCAGCGGCGCCGGCGCTGCAGGCGCTGTTGTCCGCAGCCGTCGCAAAGGGGCAGCAGACGGGTTCAGCCGAGATCCTGCAGGCCTATCTGGCGCTTGCCGAACCGGGTGACGCGGCGCCCGACGATTTCGGGCCGACAACGGCTGCGACAGGCAAGGCGACGCCAGCCAACGACGATGCACAGCGCGGTCTGCCGGTGCCGCCGGCCAGGTCCGATGATGGCGCTGCCGCAAAGCCGGCAGGACTGCCCTGGTTTGCGCTTCTCGCACCGGGGGTTTCGCCGCCGCGCCGCGCCTCCGCCACCGACGCGGCGGCGAAGCGGGGGCAGGCGATGTCTGGGTCGAATGACACGGTCCAGCCCGAAGGCCGGCAGCAGATGCGTGTCGGCCTGATGGCGCTGGCAGCCGGGTTTCTGGCCGTCGCCATTGTCGGGCTCGCCTTGCTGGTGCTTGGCTGAGCACCGAACAATCGCCGCTATCGCTCGGCTTCGAGGAACGCTTCCATCTTTTCCATCGCCAGCCCAGCCTCAATTGCGATGCGGCGCGAAAGCTCGGCGGCAGCCGTGCGCGGCCGCCCCAGCGGCCGGTCGAGCCAGTACGACACCGGGTTCAGCGCCGTGCGCTCATCGACGGCAACGATGCGGCCCGACTCCAGCTGATGTCGGGTCAATGGCGGCCGCGCCAGCGCGATGCCGAGCCCATAGGCGGCAGCGTCGAGCACCAGATTATAGTCCTCGAAGCGGCGGTCCTGCGGGCGCGGGCGGTAGTCCATGCCTTGCGCGGCAAACCAGGCACGCCATCCGGAGGCGTCGGAATCGTTGATCAGTGGAAATTTGAGCAGCCGGGCCGGGTCGCCGCGACCGATCTCGCGGGCAAGGCCAGGCGCGGCGACGGGAAAGACATGTTCCTCGAACAGCTTCACCGAGATCCGGCCCGGAATGCCGCCGCGCCCGCAGCGGACCGACAGGTCGATGCCTTCATCGGCAAGGTCGGCCTGGCGGATGTCGACGTCGAGCACGATGCGCAGCTTGGTGGGATTGTTCTCCAGCGCCGCCATGCGCGGCATCAGCCACAGCCCGCTGACGGAGGGTATCGATGTAAGCCGCACCACGGCGGTGCCGCGCGGCTCGACCCAGCGGTCGGAATGGCTGGAGATCAGCGCAAAGGCTTCCGCTGTGCGCAGATGCAGGCGGTTGCCCTCGATGGTCAGCGAGACGCCGCGGGCCCCGCGGTCGAACACTTTCAGGCCCAGCCAGTCCTCCAGCTTGGCGATCTGCCGGCTGACGGCGCCATGGGTGATGTTGAGCTTCTCGGCCGCGGCCGAAAAGCTCCCCGTGCGCGCCGCCGCATCGAAAGCACGCAGTGTCTCGAGCGGCACCATTGTGTCTGAGCTGTGATCCATAGTCACAGGTGATCCTCGATTTGATCGTTTGTCAACGGCGCCGAAAAGGCGCTTTCTGCCTTTCAACACTCTGGGAACCCGAGGAGAGGCAGATGAGCGCAACGACCAGCACGTCGAATCCGACACAGCGGATGGACACCACGGCGGCCATCGCCGTGGCCTTGACGGTGGTTGGCTGGGCCTCGGCCTTTCCGGCGATCCGTGCCGGACTCGCCGCTTTCGGGCCGCTGGAACTCGGTGCGCTGCGCTTTGCCATTGCCGCGGTGCCGGCAGCGATCTTTCTTGCCGTCAAGCGCCCGGCGCTGCCGAGGCTCGACGAAGTGTGGCGCCTGGTTTTTGGCGGCGCCATCTTCGTCGCGCTCTACACTGTCATGCTCAATTTCGGCGAATTGACGGTTTCGGCGGGTGCCGCCGGTTTTATCATCAATGTCAGCCCGATCTTCACCGCCATCATGGCAATGGCATTGCTCGGCGAGCGCTTCTCAAGCTGGGCCTGGTTCGGCACGGCGATTTCTTTCGCCGGCATCGGCATCATCGCCGTGGCCGACGGGAATGGCTTGAGTTTCGACACCGGCGCGCTGCTGGTTCTTGGCTCCGCGCTGTGCTCGGCCGTCAATACGATCGTGCAGAAGCCGCTCTTTGCCCGCCATCACCCGCTGACCATTTCGGCCTCCAACATGATCCTTGGCGCGCTTTGCCTGGCACCCTTTCTGCCGAGCGGCTTTGCGCAGGCCGCGGTCGCTAACACGGCCGGTATCGGTGCCGTGATCTTTCTTGGCATCGTGCCCAGCCTGATCGCCTATGCCGCCTGGGCAACCGCACTGTCGCGTCTTCCGGCAGCGCGCGCGTCGAACTTCCTCTATCTGGTCTCGCCCATGTCAGCCCTGATCGGCTTCTTCTGGCTGGGCGAAGTGCCGACGCTACTTGGTATCCTCGGCGGCGCACTGGCGCTGGGCGGCGTGATCGTGGTGAATTTAAAGCGTTAAAACAAATGATTTGAGCTGTTTTCGGACTCAAACCGAGAACCGCTTCCATCAGAATGCAGACACCCAGAGGAAGGACAGCTATGGTACGCTGCCTTCACTGGGGGACGGAATGGGAAGACTGTTCATATCGGCAATTTTTTGCGTTTTGCTGCTGACCGGGAAAGCCGCCGCGGGCTGGTATCAGGTCGAAAACTACGAAGGCTCCATCGGACCTAACCCCGTCCACCTATCGCTGCAGAGATATGACAGTTTCGGCAGCGGGATTACGGTCGAGGGGAGCTATTTCCACGACGCGAAGCAAAGCCCGATAGCGGTGTACGGCAAGATCAGTGGCACCAGCGTCTTCCTTTGCGAGATTGCGGACGACAGGGAGTTCGACCGGTGCTGGTCATGGGATCGAAAACGCCCGTTGGCACCACCGGATGTCCGTTTTCTCTCGACCTTGGCGAAAGCGGCGCAACAGGGACTTGGAGCAAGGGCTCGGACAAGTTCCCGATCACGCTGAAGAAGGTCGCAAGCCTCGACGATACCGGTGAGGCGAAGGTTGACGGCACCGTCGAGATTCCCTTCTGGGCGCAGACAGCCACCCACAGATTTGCCGGGGTCTACGAGAAAGCGGGCTTTCTCGTCTGCATGAATAAGCTGCGGGTCATCGATAAGAAGAAAAAGAAGGTCGTTCAGGAGATCGCTTTCGATGACGACGATTGTGATGCCGGCATGCTGATGACTCCCATCTACATGAATGTTCAAAAACAGGTTGGGAGAAGCTTCGAGATAATCTCCGTGAATTTTCGCGGCGGTGGCGCCGGTTACTCAAGGGATTACGTTTTCTCTCATAGGTTCAAGGATTATCGCCTGTTGGTGAATTGAGCGTGTGGCCTGACCTGGCTTGTGCTCACCGCCTTCCGAACAACCGCTCGATATCGGCGAGCTTGAGTTCGATATAGGTCGGGCGGCCGTGGTTGCAGGTGCCGGAGCCGGGAGTCGCCTCCATCTGTCGCAGCAGTACGTTCATCTCCTCAGGCTTGAGCAGGCGGCCGGAGCGGACCGAGCCGTGGCAGGCCATGGTGGCGGCGATCTTGTCCAGCCGCTCTTTCAGCGTCTCGACGGTATCGTTGTCGGCGATCTCATCGGCAAGGTCGCGCACCAATTGCTGGACATTGGTTTCGCCGAGCATGGACGGCGTCTCACGCACCGCCACCGCACCGGGGCCGAAACGCTCGATGCCGAGGCCGAAACGGGCCAGGGTCTCGGAATGCACGGCCAGCCGCTCGGCATCCTCTTCCGGCAGGTCGACGATCTCCGGCAAGAGCAGCATCTGCGAGGGCACGGCCCGGGAATGCAGCGCATTCTTCAGGGCTTCGTAGACCAGCCGCTCATGCGCCGCATGCTGGTCGACGATGACAAGCGAATCCCTGGTTTGCGCGACAATATAGTTTTCGTGCACCTGCGCGCGCGCAGCACCGAGCGTTGTGCCAAGCAGCGTCTCGGCCGGCTCGGCCGTGCCTGCACGCGCGTCGGCGCTGACAAGCGGCCCGGCATCGAATGCAGCCTGGTCGTTTTCGCGGAAGCCGGCGCCGTCAAATCCCATATCCAGCGGCCGCTGCGGCGAGCGGTCGAACCCGGCAAAGCCCGATGCGCGATGGGCCGCGTCGTAGCTGCGATGGCCGTTGGCCGGGCCGGCATGGGCGTAGGAGGCCGCTCCCGGCCGGAACGCCGCCATGATACCGGCGGCACCGCTGGTGGCGGCGCGGATGCCGGCATTGGCCAGAGCCTCGCGGATGGCGCCGACGATCAGCGCGCGCACCAGGCCGGGATCGCGGAAGCGAACATCGGCCTTTGCCGGGTGGACGTTAACGTCGACGGTCGCCGGATTGAGCGTCAGGAACAGCACGGACACCGCGTGCCGGTCGCGCGGCAGCACATCGGCGAAGGCGCCGCGAATGGCGCCGGCGATCAGCTTGTCGCGCACCGGACGGCCGTTGACATAGGCGTATTGCTGCAGCGCGTTGGCGCGGGTGAAGGACGGGATCGAAACGTGGCCGGTCAGGTGCACGCCGTCACGACTGGCATCGATGGCAATGGAATTGTCGGGGAACTCGGCGCCCATCACCTGGGCGACGCGGCGCAGGCTGCCCTCCGTACTGTCATCGGTCGCCGGCAATTCCAGCGTCGAGCGGTCCGAGCCGGCCAGCGTGAAGCGCACGGCGGGGAAGGCGATGGCGATGCGCTTGACCACGTCGCTGGTGGCCGAGCTTTCGGCCCGCTCGCCCTTCATGAATTTGAGCCGCGCCGGCGTGGCAAAGAACAGGTCGCGCACCTCGACCGTTGTGCCGCGATTGGCCGCCGCCGGTTTGACCGCCGAAACGCGGCCGCCTTCGATGGCGATCTCGGCGGCAGCGACGCCTGCGGTCGTGCGCGAACGGATCGACAGCCGCGCCACCGAACCGATCGACGGCAGCGCCTCGCCACGGAAGCCGAGCGAGCGGATATCATGAATGTTGTCGGCAAGTTTCGAGGTGCAGTGGCGCGCAATGGCCAGCGCCAGTTCCTGTTCGGGGATACCGGAGCCGTCATCGGTGACGCGGATCAGGTTCAGCCCGCCGCCGGCAGTGACGACCTCGACGCGGGAGGCGCCGGCGTCGAGCGCGTTTTCGACCAGTTCCTTCACCACGCTCGCCGGACGCTCGATGACTTCGCCGGCGGCGATCTGGTTGATCATCGTTTCGGAAAGCTGGCGAATGGGCATGGGGGTATTATAGGCGGATTCGAAGGGTGTGCGGAAGGCTTCAATGAATGCCGGACATTGGAGACGCCAGCGGGACAGCACCCCCCCTCTGGCCTGCCGGCCATCTCCCCCGCAAGGAGGGAGATCAGATGTCACGACGGCTTTCGCCAATCTCCAATGCTTGAAGGGTGACGCGACATATGAACTGCCAATCTCCCCCTTGCGGGGGAGATGTCCGGCAGGACAGAGGGGGGTGTGAAGGAACTCCGCGATAGTGACTACGCTGCAACCGATTTCAAGCCTGCGCCGCCAGCCAGTCCCTGACTTTCCGCGCATTCTCGCTCAACTCCCGGTTCTTCGGCCAAACCACATAGAACGCCTTGCCGGTTCTCAGCACATGGTCGGTCACCGGCACCAGCAGCCCCGACGCCAGGAGCCGTTCGGCCAGATGCCGCCAGCCGAGCGCGATGCCCTGGCCCTCCATGACGCCCTGGATCACGAGGCCGTAATCGTTGATGCGCAGGCCGCGCGCGGTGTTGTCGAGCCTGCCGCCCGCAGACTGGAACCATTCGTCCCAGCTAGCCGCCTCGCGGTAGGGCTCCTCGAGGTGGATCAGGCGATGCGTCGCCAGCTCCGCGACGCTCCTTGGCATGCCGAATTTCGCGAGATAGCTGGCGCCAACCACCGGAAAAATCTCCTCGTCGGCCAGCGGCAGCGAATGATAATCGGCCCAGTCGCGCGGTTCGCCGCCGCGAACGGCGAGCGGGATGCCCTCGGCGATGATGTCGAGATCACGGTCGGCGGTCTGGATGCGCAAGTCGATGCCCGGCAGTTCGTCGCGGAACTGCTGCAGGCGCGGCATCATCCAGAACGAGCCGAAGGCGGTCGACGCCGCCAGCGTGACATGGCCGCCGCTCGCCTGCAGGCGCAGATCCTCGGCCGATTTGCGGATATGCGACAGACCGAGCGAGACGTCGGCATGGAAGCGTTCGCCCGCTTCTGTCAGGACGACCTGGCGGTGGCGGCGCTGGAACAGCTGCGCGCTAAGCTGTTCCTCCAACCCGCGCACCGCATAGGAGACGGCGGCCTGCGTCATGCCGAGCTCGCGCCCGGCAGCGGTGAAGCTCGACAGCCGGCCCGCCGCCTCGAAGACGATCAGGCTGCCGGCCGAGGGCAGGAGGTGGCGCAGGCTTCGCATAAGCTGAGCTTATACAAGAGATCAGGATTTTCCAGCATCACATCCATATTTCCTCTCGCTAACTTGGTTGGACGGAATGAGGAGGCTCCATGAACGCACCGGCCGCTGAACTGACCGAGCAAACCCACCGCCGCGGCGGCGGTCGCCTCGGACGCAAGGCGCTGAGGAGCGCCCCCGTCACCTCGTTCCCGACGCTGGTCCGCGAGATCCCCACCTACCAGATGGTCCCGGACGAGGCGGTGGAACTGATCCACCAGGAGTCACTCGCCATCCTCGAAGAGGTCGGTTGCGAGTTCCGCGACGACGAGGCGATCGCCATGTGGAAGGTGGCGGGCGCCGACGTGTCCGAGACACGCGTCCGCATCGACCGCGGCCTGCTGATGGAACTGGTCGCGAAGGTTCCGTCCGAATTCACCCTCAATGCGCGTAATCCCGAGCGCACCGTGCGCGTCGGCGGCAAGAACTCCATCTTCGCGCCGATGTATGGCGCGCCTTACGTGCGCGACCTCGACAACAACCGGCGTTATGGCACGCTTGAAGACCTCAACAATTTCCACAAGCTCGCCTACATGGCCCCGGCGCTGCATTCGTCGAGTTCGATCATCTGCGAGCCGATGGAGATCGCGGTGCCGAAACGGCATCTCCACATCATCCATTCGGCGCTGAAGCATTCCGACAAGCCGTTCATGGGCATCGTTACTTCCAAAGACCGCGCCGAAGACACGATGGCGATGGCGGGCATCGTCTTCGGCGAGGAGTTCGTCCGCGACAACCCGGTCCTGGTGTCGATTACCAACTGCAACTCGCCGCTGGTGTGGGACGCCACCATGCTGGACGCGATGAAGGTCTATGCGCGCAGCAATCAGCCGCTGATCCTGGCTCCCTTTGCGCTGTGCGGCGCATCGACTTCGGCCTCGGCCGTCGGCGCGGTGGCGCAGGTCAATGCCGAAGCACTGGCCGGCGTCGCTTTCACCCAGCTGCTGCGCCCGGGTTCGCCGCAAATCTACGGCCAGTTCATGGTGACGGTCGACATGAAGACCGGCGCGCCGATGGGCGGCACGCCGGAAGCCGCCCAGATGATGTATCTGATGGGCGCGCTGGCGCGGAAATACAAACTGCCCTGGCGAACCTCCGGCTTCCATGTCGGCTCCAAGCTCAACGACGCCCAGGCCGGCTATGAATCCAACATGCTGATGCATGCCGCCATCCTCGCCGGCGCCAATTATATCTGGCACTCCGCCGGCTGGTTGGAGGCCGGGCTGACATGCGGCTATTCGAAATTCGCCACCGACTGCGAGCAGCTTGTCGGCTGGTATAAATATGCCGGCGGCCTGCCGTTCGACGATTTCAAGGAGGCCATGGCGGCGATCCGCGAAGTCGGGCCGCAGGGCCATTTCCTCGGCACCCAGCACACGCTCGATCATTACGAGTCGGCATTCTTCATGCCCACCATCATGGATTTCAACTCCTACGAACAATGGAAGGCTGGAGGGGCGAAGGACCACGACACGCGCGGCCGCGAGAAAGCCCGCAACATGCTGGCCGACTATGAAGAGCCGAAACTCGATGAGGGCATTGCCGAGGGCCTCAGGGACTTTATCGCGCAGCGCGAACAGAGGCTGCCCGACAGCGTTAGCTAAGAGAACGACGAATGAGTTGATAACGGGCGAAGACCCGATGGGAACCGCAAGGGAGAAAGATATGACAGTTTTCAAAAGCAATGGCGATCGCGTGCCAACGGCCATCGAGGCGATGGCGCAAGAGACGCGTGCTGGCCGTATGGACCGGCGCGAGTTTCTTGCATTGGCAAGTGCGTTCGGCGCATCGACGGCGCTGGCCTACGGCATGATCGGCCTTGCCGCGCCGGGACAGGCTTTTGCCGAGGAGCCGAAGAAGGGCGGCACGCTGCACATATCGATGTCGGTCAAGGCCCAAAAAGATCCGCGCACCTATGACTGGGTGGAACTCGCCAACATCTCGCGCTGCTGGCTGGAGCCGCTGGTCCGCTACACCAGGGAATTCACCTTCGAGCCAGTGCTGCTCGAAAGCTGGGACATCAATGACGACGCCACGGAATACACGTTGCATGTGCGCAAGGGCATCACCTGGAACAATGGCGATGCTTTCAACGCCGATGACGTGGTCTTCAATGTTACCCGCTGGTGCGAGAAGAAGGTCGCCGGCAACTCCATGGCCGCTCGCGTCGGCGGGCTGATCGACGAAAAGTCGGGCAAGGCCAGGGAAGGCGCGATCGCCAAGGTCGACGACAATACGGTCAAGCTGACGCTCAGCGCGCCCGACATTTCGCTGATCCCGAACCTCACCGATTATCCCGCGCTCGTCGTCCACCGCAATTTCGACGCCGAAGGCGCCGACCCGGTCAAGAAGCCGATCGGCACGGGCCCGTTCGAACTGGTCTCCTACGATGTCGGCCAGAAGGCGGTGGTCAAGCGTCGTGAAAACGGCAAGTGGTGGGGTGGTGAAGCGCCGCTCGACAGCGTCGAGTTCATCGACTACGGCACCGACTTCAACGCTTCGATCAACGCCTTCGAATCCGGCGAGATAGACCTCAATTTCGAGACGCCGGCCGACTTCATCGACATCCTGGATAAGATGGGGCTGGAGAAGTCCGAGGTTGCGACGGCAACCACGCTGGTTGCCCGCACGAACGTTACCCACAAGCCCTATGACGACCAGCGGGTGCGCAACGCGCTGCAGATGGCGGTCGACAACAATGCGGTGCTGGAACTCGGCTATGCCGGGCGAGGGACGGTCGGTGAAAACCACCATGTCAGCCCTATCCATCCTGAATATTTCGCGCTGCCCAAGAAGACGCGCGACGCGGCCGGCGCCAAGAAACTGATGGCCGACGCTGGGCAGGCCGATTTCGAGCACGAGCTGATCACCGTCGAGGACGATTGGCAGAAGAACACCGGCGACGCGATTGCCGGCCAACTGCGCGACGCCGGCATCAAGGTCAAGCGCACGGTGCTGCCGGGCTCGACCTTCTGGAACGACTGGACGAAATATCCCTATTCGATGACCATCTGGTACATGCGCCCGCTTGGCGTCCAGGTCCTGGCGCTTGGTTATCGCACCGGCGAGGCCTGGAATGAATCGGCCTATTCCAACCCGGACTTCGACGCCAAGCTGAAGCAGGCGCTGTCGCTGATCGATGTGGAGAAGCGGCGTGAGGTGATGAAGGATGTCGAGCAGATCCTGCAGGATTCCGGCGTCATCATTCAACCCTTCTGGCAGAAGCTCTACAGCCACATGAACAAGAAGGTGAAGAACTACGGCGTCCACCAGACCTTCGAGATGGACCTGCAGAACGTCTGGCTTGATGGCTGAGACGGTGCAGCCGGGGCTTCATGAGCCGCAAAAAAACCGATATGCAGGATGTCTGGTATTGCACCTTGCCGCCAAACGTCCGGAGATCCTGCATGAAACCGATAGTGCTTGCCGCTGTCTTTTCTATTGCCTTGCCAGCGACAGTGCTGGCCGGGCCGGCTTCCAACGCCGTCAAGTTCTTTTATGTGCCTGAAGTGAAATTCGAGGGAGACGCAAAGTACCGCGACCGCTTCACCGAGCCGGTGACCAAGCTGTTCGATCTCAACGACCAGGCAACGAAGAACAAGCCCGACGAAGTCGCCTGCCTCGACTTCGATCCCGGCCTTGACGCCCAGGATTTCGACCAGAAGTCGATTGCCAAGACATTGAAGCTGGCCGAGACCGTCAATGGCGATACGGCCGAAGTCACCGCCACCTTCAGCCTTTTTGCGGAAGGCGATGATTCCAAACGCGAAATGCTGTGGTCGCTGAAGAAAATCGACGGCAAATGGAAGGTCGCCGACATTACCTCCAAGACCAGCAGCTGGACGCTGAGCGCGCTGGAATGCATGCCCGACAAAGCGCCGGAGTGATCCCGTGCTCCGCCGTCTTGCCTTGGCGCTGTCGCCCATGTGCGTGCTGGCGGTGGGTATGAGCGCAGCCGCAGCACAAGGCCTGTTGGGCCCGCCGCCAGCCAATGCGCCGGCCGTGACGGCACCGGCCGGCGCAGCACCGCCCGCAAATCCACCCGGGACAGCGGTGGAACCGGCGACACCGCCGGTTGGGTGGCCGCCGGCCGACGCCCCACCGGCCGCACCCATTCTGCCGGGATCCCCGACGGCGGTGGTGCGGCCATTTTACGATCAGGTGGGACTGGAGATCGATCCGGCGCAGCGCAGCCACTTCATCGACCCGGCAAAAACCGTTCTCGACAAGAGCGACGCGTTGCGCACATCCGGGCAGGGAGAATGTCTCGACCCCAACATGGCGCTCGACAATGCCGACTATGACAAGACCGAGATCGATAAGAGCCTGAAGACACTCGAAGCGATCAATGGCGACCAGGCCAAGGTCATTGTCGCCTTCGTCGTCGCCGGCAACCCGCATCGCCTTGAATGGAAATTCAGGAAAGTCGACGGCGACTGGAAGATATCCGATCTGCTTTCGGTGACCGGTGAATGGGCGCTCAGCCAGTACCAGTGCGAATAATGTTGATTGAGGATCAGCGCCTGCGATCCTTCGCGCCCCCCTCTGTCCTGCCGGACATCTCCCCCACACGGGGGGAGATCAGCAGTTCCAGCGTCTCGCCCGCTCCGCATCATTTGAGATTAGCTAAAGCCTATGTGGCGGCCAATCTCCCCCCGTGTGCGGGAGATGTCCGGCAGGACAGAGGGGGGCGCTGTCCCGCTAAAGTTCCGCAAAATAGCTTCAGCCCCTTCCGCGATAGGGGGCAACGCCGGTGTCGGGCAACCAGGCGCCTTCGGGCGGAGCGCCGGTCTGCCAGAAGACATCGATCGGAATGCCGCCGCGCGGATACCAATAGCCGCCTATGCGCAACCACAGCGGCTTCGTTGCCGCCACAATGCGGCGGCCGATCATCACCGTGCAGTCTTCATGGAAAGCGCCATGGTTGCGAAACGAGGTCATGAACAGTTTGAGCGACTTCGATTCCACGAGCGTGGTATCGGGTGCGTAGTCGATGACGATATGAGCGAAATCCGGCTGTCCGGTGACCGGGCAGAGCGAGGTGAATTCCGGGCAGGTGAAGCGCACGATCGCCGGCGGTCCGTCGCCGCGCTGGAACGGCACGGTCTCCAAGACCGCGGTCTCCGGGCTCTGTGGCGTCTCGACGTGGGCGCCGAGCTGGGTGAGGGTTTTGGTATCGATCATCGCGGTTTTCCTGGGGATTTCCGCGCTCATTAGCACCGGACCGAAAAGTGTGCAGCGATTTTCGAATAAATTCGATGCTTAAGACAAGAACTGGAGCAGCACGCGCTGCTCCGACACAAATTGGAATGGCAGGAAGATGATGACCAGCAACGACCCGCTTCTCCAGCCTTACCAGCTCAAACACCTGACGCTGAAGAACAGGGTGATGTCGACCAGCCACGAGCCGGCCTATTCCGAGGACGGCATGCCGAAACAGCGCTACCGGCTCTACCACGCCGAAAAGGCCAAGGGCGGCATGGCGCTGACCATGACGGCGGGCTCGGCGATCGTCTCGCGCGACAGCCCGGCCGCGTTCGGCAATCTGCATGTCTATGACGACCGCATCGTGCCCTGGCTGGCCGAACTGGCGGACGCCTGCCACGAGTATGACTGCAAGGTGATGATCCAGATCACCCATCTTGGTCGCCGCACCGGCTGGAACAAGGCCGACTGGCTGCCGGTGCTGTCGGCTTCGCCGGTGCGTGAGCCGGCGCACCGCGCGTTCCCCAAAACCATCGAGGACTGGGACATCGAGCGCATCGTCGCCGACTATGCGTCGGCTGCGCAGCGCTGCCAGGCGGCCGGCCTCGACGGCATCGAGTTCGAATCCTACGGCCATCTGATGGACGGGTTCTGGTCGCCGGCCACCAACCATCGCGACGACGAGTTCGGCGGTTCGCTCGACAACCGGCTGCGCTTCACCGACATGGTGCTGGATGCCGTGCGAGCGGCCGTCGGTGAGAAGTTCATCGTCGGCATCCGCATGGTCGCCGATGAGGATTTTGACAAAGGCCTGTCGAAGGAGGAGGGCGTTGAGATCGCCCGGCGATTGGCCGGTTCCGGCAAGGTCGATTTCCTCAACATCATTCGCGGCTCGATCGAGAGCGATGCGGCACTAACCAAGGTCATCCCGGTCGCCGGCATGCGCTCTTCGCCGCATCTCGATTTCGCCGGCGAGGTGAGGGCGGCAACAAAATTCCCGACCTTCCATGCGGCGCGGATTTCCGATGTTGCCACGGCGCGCCACGCCATCGCGACCGGCAAGCTCGATATGGTCGGCATGACCCGCGCCCATATCGCCGACCCGCACATCATCAAGAAGGTCATGGAAGGTCGCGAGCACGAGATCCGGCCTTGCGTCGGCGCCACCTATTGCCTCGATCGTATCTATGAAGGCGGCGAGGCGCTGTGCGTCCACAATGCCGCGACCGGCCGCGAGGCCGAGATTCCGCATATCATCGTGAAGACCGAAGGGCCCAGGCGGAAAGTCGTCGTCGTTGGCGCCGGCGCCGGCGGGCTGGAGGCGGCGCGCGTCATGGCCGAACGCGGCCACCATGTCACGGTGCTCGAAGCCTCCGGTCAGGCCGGCGGCCAGATTCGGCTGGCGACGCAGAACCCGCGCCGCAAGGAGCTGATCGGCATCATCGACTGGCGGCTGGCGGAACTCGACCGGCTCGGCGTCCAGATCCGCTACGACACATGGGCCGAGCAGGACGAAGTGCTGGCGCTGTCGCCCGATGTGGTGGTGATCGCCACCGGCGGCCTGCCGCAGAACCCGCCGCTAACATCAGGCGACAATCTCGTCACGTCGAGCTGGGACATCATGGCCGGCAGCGTCAAGCCGGCGGAGAACGTGCTGCTCTTCGACGACAATGGCGGCCATCAGGGCATGGGCGCGGCGGAGCTGATCGCCAATGCCGGCTCGAAGCTGGAGCTGGTCTCGCCGGAGCGCTTCTTCGCCCCCGAAATGGGCGGCATGAACCACGTGCCCTATATGCGCGCCTTCCAGGAGAAGGGCGTCACCATCACCATCAACACCAGGCTGCGCTCGGTGCGGCGCGAGGGCAACCAGCTCGTCGCCGAACTCGCCTCCGACTTTGCCGATGGCTGGCGTGGCGAAAGGCGGGTCGACCAGCTGGTGGTCGAGCACGGCACGGCGCCGCTCGACGATCTCTATCTCCAGCTGAAACCGCTGTCGAAAAATGGCGGCGCGGTCGATTACGAGCGGCTGGTCGGCGGCGGCGATATTTTTCCTTCACGCAATCCCGAAGGCGGCTTCGTGCTGTTGCGCATCGGCGATGCGGTCGCCTCGCGCAACATCCATGCCGCCATCTATGACGGCATCAGGTTCGGCTTGCGCGTTTGAGCCTACAAGCCGGCCTACGGCTTGTTCCAAAGCTCGATCTCACCCTTCCGGCGGGCGCAACTCGATCGATCAAAGTGATGGGTGGCGCGCAGCCAAACCTCTGTGCGGAGAGCCACCTTGCACATCCGTCCGAACTGCGCGCCGCGTACGCCACGAGCCGAGAGCCAGGCGACGCACGATGCGGAATGCTCTTCAACCGGGAGGCGACGTGCGGCAGGGCTCAAATCATCCTGGCGGTCGCCATGCAAAGCACGGTGAGCACCAGCAGCCAGGCGGCGATGCGCTCGCCGCGGGCCATTTTGGTGCGCAGCGCTGCTTCCGTTGCGACGTCCGCGCCGGCAAGCTGCCGGCTGGTCTTGCTGAGAACGCCGGCAGCGGCGAAGGCGGCCAGGATGCCTAGCGCCAACACCATTTCCATCGAGCCGAAATAGGCGCCGTGGAAGAAATACCAGAGCAGGGCGCCGGTCACGAACACCATGCCGGCCGAGCCCATTTGCGGTCCGATAAAGCGCTCCGCCCTGATCTCGGGGTCGCGGGCAAGCGTGATGGTGGTGCCGGCCCAGAACACACCGGCCATGACGTGAAGGCCGATAACGACGATGTAGACATATTGCATGACCGCTTCCTCCTTGCCCGCCGCCCGTCCTCGGATCCCTGTCGAATGCAGGATGATACGAACTCGGTAGATCGACACGCATGATAGTTAGATATCAAATGGTTCGATGTCAATGTATAATGCCGCGTTCCATCGCTCGGCGCCTTGTTCTACTGTCGGCGCATGACTCCCTTTGACCGTCCGCCAATCGGCATGAATCTCGCGCGCACCTCCAAGCTGGTGGCGCAGGCCTTTGACGCCGCTTTGGTCGAGGCCGGCGGCACGCTGCCGGTGTGGCTGACCTTGCTTTCGGTCAAGTCGAGCGAGCTTGCCAACCAGCGCGAACTTGCCGGCATGATCGGCATCCAGGGCGCCACGCTCACCCACCATCTCAACGCCATGGAGGCGCAAGGCTTGCTGACGCGCCGCCGCGATCCGGACAACCGCCGGGTTCATCTGGTCGAGCTGACGCAGGCGGGCGAAACGATGTTCCTGAAGCTGCGGGCGGCGGCTCTCATCTTCGACAAGCGGCTGCGCGCGGGATTGCCGGACGACAGGCTGGCGGAGTTCGCCGAGGTGCTGGCGGCATTGCGGGCGAATGTCGCGCCGGCCAAATGACCGGCACCGGTGGGCAATAGTCTAGGCTAAATTGCCCTGAAGCACCTTCAGCTTGGCTTTCTTCGGGCTGCGCGCCAGCAGCCATTCGCGCGCCTTGTCCTGCGGCATCGGGAAGGCGATGGAATAGCCCTGCACCTGGTCGCAGCCGATCGCCATCAGCGAATCGAGCTCGGCTTCGGTTTCCGCGCCCTCGGCGACGATCGAAATGCCGAGACCGCGCGCCAGCTCGGTGATGGCGCGCACGATCTTGGTGTTGTCGCCATTCTCGTTGATGTTCTGGACGAAGCGGCGGTCGATCTTCAGCCGGTCGATCTCGTTGGGATTGACATGGCTGAGCGAGGCATAGCCGGTGCCGAAATCGTCGAGCTCAAGATGGACGCCGGCAGCGCGGATGTGGCGCAGCTTCGCCGCGATGCCCGTCTTCTCGTCGTCGAGAATGACGGATTCGACGATTTCCAGCGACAGCTTCTGCGGAGCAAGGCCGGCCTTTTCCAGCGTCGCGAACAGGAAGCGGTCGAAGTCGGGTTCGCGCAGCTCGGTGCCGGACACGTTGACGGCAAGCCGGCCGAAAGCGATGCCGGCGCGATCCCATTCGGCTGCTTGCTCGATCGCCTTGGTAAAGACGATGCGGCCGATCTCGGGCATGAAGCCGCATTTTTCGGCGACCGGAATGAACTCGCCCGGCGCAATCATGCCGCGCTCGGCATGCTTCCAGCGCACCAGCGCCTCGATGCCGCTGATGGCGCCGTTGCTCAGCGACACCTGCGGCTGGAAATAGACTTGGAAGGCGTTCTCCGAGATCGCGACCTTGATGTCGTGCTCGAGCTGCTTGCGGTAGTCTAGCTCGCGCCTGAGTTCCTCGGAGAAGAACGAGAAGCTGCCGCCGCCGAGCTTTTTGGCGGAATAGAGCGCGAGGTCGGCGTGGACGAGCAGATCCTCGGCATTGTCGGCGTCGATGGGATAGACGGCAATGCCGGCGCTGGCCCCTGGAAGGATGGTCGTGCCCTGGAAGGTAATCGGCTCGTTGATCTCCTCCAGGATGCGC
Organism: Mesorhizobium sp. C395A; assembly: GCF_030323205.1. Classification (NCBI taxonomy): domain Bacteria; kingdom Pseudomonadati; phylum Pseudomonadota; class Alphaproteobacteria; order Hyphomicrobiales; family Phyllobacteriaceae; genus Mesorhizobium; species Mesorhizobium sp. C395A. The sequence goes on from NZ_CP100473.1 coordinate 1,093,782, forward strand.
CGGGCCAGCATGTTGATGTCCTCGGGGCCGCCGGCGCCATTGAGGATCATCACGAATTCGTCGCCGCCAAGGCGCGCGCAGAGATCCGACGCACGGCAGGAATCGCGCATGCGCTGCGCGGTGACGACCAGCACATAGTCGCCGGCGGCGTGGCCGAGTGTGTCGTTGATCTGCTTGAACCGGTCGAGGTCGAGCTGGATGACCGCCAGCCTCTCGCGCCGGCGATGCGCGCCCTTGATCAGCGTTTCGAAGTGGTCGGTCAGGAAGGTGCGGTTGTGCAGACCGGTCAGCCCGTCATGTACGGCGATGAAGGCCATCGAGTTGCGGGCATCGACAAGCTCGTGCGTCTTGCGCAGGATCGCCTTCGACATCGGCCGGAAGATGAAAAGCGCCACCAGGACGATGACGCCGATGGTGGCGTAGAACAAGGTGCGATGGAGATCGAGGAGCTTTTCCGACCGCTCGTCTGCGAATGCGGCGATGCGTTGGCCGAGCGCGGCATAACCCGACAGCGTCGCATTGGCGACGGAAGCATCGAGATTGACGCGCTCGCCGCCGCCCTTGTAGGCGGCATTGCCGGAGAGCTGGGATTCGAAGGACGAGATCAGCCTTTCGCCATTGGCGACCAGCCCGACCGAGAAATAGTCGAGGTGGAACGGCTTGCCGTAGAGCACGCTCTCGATCGACCTTGGGTCGGACAATGCCGGCGACAGCGGGTCGGCTCCCGTCTGTTTGAGGAGCAGGTCGTAGTTCGTCTCGAACTCGGCGGTCGCCTGTTTCAGCGCGGCAACTAGGGCCGGCTGCTTGTCACGCGCGGCGGAGCCGGTTGCGCTGGTCAAAAAGACGATGCGCTGCGACAGCGCCTTCTGGGTGCTGACGATGTCGAGCAGAGTATGGTTGTGCTGTTGCGCCGCCATCATCTGCTGCAGCAGGATGAAGGAGGCCATCACCATGGCGGCGATGATCAGCAGCGCCAGCCAATAGCCGCTCTTGATCAGCAGGATGAGTTTGCCCGAGACGGTTTGCGCCGGCTGCTGCGACATATTTTAGGTGACCCCTCGGTCGAACTGATTCCGCCACGGATTCGTGGCGAGAAGACCATTGGCTTGAAAGGGTTAACAGGTCTGGAAGCCGGCGGAACTGTTGCTTCGGCAGTAAACGAAAGCTGCCGAGATGGTTATCATGTTCTTTCGCGGCATAGCCGTATTCGCGTGCCTGCTACTCCAGCATGCGGGCCATGCGATCGGGTCGCGCCAGGGTTGAGCCCGCCGTGCCACCGAAACGGTCGCTTTTGCGATGGATTTTTAGTGCGCGTAGCGCGACAGTCGCGCCAATCTCAACAGGACCTGATCCATGAGCGCGGCATTCCTCTCCCATATCGACAACGAACTGCAAGGGCTGAAATCCGCCGGGCTCTACAAATCCGAGCGGGTGATCACCTCGACCCAGTCGGCTGAGATCGAAGTCGGCGGCGACAAGGTGCTGAATTTCTGCGCCAACAACTATCTCGGCCTCGCCGACAGCTCAGAATTGCGCGATGCAGCCAAAGGCGCGCTGGACCGCTACGGCTACGGCATGGCCTCGGTGCGCTTCATCTGCGGCACGCAGGAAGAGCACAAGCAGCTTGAATCAACGATTTCATCATTCCTCGGCATGGACGACACCATCCTCTACGGCTCCTGCTTCGACGCCAATGGCGGCCTGTTCGAAACGCTGCTCGGCGAGGAGGATGCGATCATCTCCGATGCGCTGAACCATGCCTCGATCATCGACGGCGTGCGGCTGTCGAAGGCCAAGCGTTTCCGCTATGCCAACAACGACATGGCCGACCTCGAAGCGCGGCTGAAAGAGGCGAAAGACTGCCGCTTCCGCCTGATCGCCACCGACGGCGTGTTCTCCATGGACGGCATCATCGCCAATCTGAAAGGCGTCTGCGACCTCGCGGAAAAATACGACGCCATGGTCATGGTCGACGACAGCCATGCCGTCGGCTTCGTCGGCAAAAACGGCCGCGGCTCGGCCGAACATTGCGGCGTCGAGGGCAGGGTGGACATCATCACCGGCACGCTCGGCAAGGCGCTGGGCGGCGCCTCGGGCGGCTACACCTCGGGCAAAAGTCAGGTGGTCGACTGGCTGCGCCAGCGCTCGCGGCCCTATCTCTTCTCCAACACGCTGATGCCGGCGATCGCCGGCGCCTCGATCAAGGTGTTCGAGCTGATCCGAAATGGCGACGCCCTGCGCCAGCGCCTCTATGCCAATGCGGCGCGCTTCCGGTCCGAGATGGGCAAGCTCGGCTTCACGTTGGCCGGCGCCGATCACCCGATCATCCCGGTGATGCTGGGCGATGCGAGCCTGGCGCAGGAAATGGCGGCGCGCATGCTGAAGCGCGGCATCTATGTCATCGGCTTTTCGTTCCCGGTGGTGCCGAAAGGCCAGGCGCGCATCCGCACCCAGATGTCGGCGGCGCATTCCACCGCCGACATCGACCGCGCCGTGGCAGCGTTCGCGGCGGTGGGAAAAGAGTTGGGCGTCATTTCCTGATCGCCAAAAGCGATTCCGGATCAAGGGATTCAAGGGACAAAAGCATGTCGAACATGATGAAGGCGCTGGTGAAGGCCAAGGCCGAACCGGGCATCTGGATGGAAGAGGTACCGGTGCCGGAGATCGGCCCCAACGACGTGCTGATCAAGGTCAAGAAGACGGCGATCTGCGGCACCGACGTCCACATCTACAATTGGGACCAGTGGGCGCAGAAGACCGTGCCGGTGCCGATGGTGACCGGCCATGAATTCGTCGGCACGGTGGCCGATTTCGGCGCTGCGGTCACCGAATACAAGGTCGGCCAGCGTGTCTCCGGCGAAGGTCACATCGTCTGCGGCCATTGCCGCAATTGCCGCGCCGGCAGGGGGCATCTCTGCCGTAACACGCTCGGCGTCGGCGTCAACCGCCCCGGCGCCTTCGGCGAATATCTGGCGATCCCGCAGCACAATATCGTGCCGATCCCCGACGATGTGCCCGACGAGATCGCCGCGATCTTCGATCCCCTGGGCAATGCCGTCCACACCGCTCTGTCCTTCGACCTGGTCGGTGAAGACGTTCTGGTCACCGGCGCCGGGCCGATCGGCATCATGGGCGCGCTCGTTGCCCAATGTGTGGGGGCGCGAAAAGTCGTCATCACCGACATCAACCCGGTGCGACTGGCGCTGGCCAAAAAGCTCGGCGTTCAGCATGTCGTCGACGCCTCGAAGGAAAAGCTGCGCGACGTCATGCCGGCGCTCGGCATGACCGAAGGTTTTGACGTCGGCCTCGAAATGTCCGGCGCCGCGCCCGCCTTCCGCGACATGATCGACACCATGAACAACGGCGGCAAGATCGCCATTCTCGGCATCGCGCCGACCGGCTTCGAGATCGACTGGAACAAGGTCATCTTCAAGATGCTTCATCTCAAGGGCATTTACGGGCGCGAGATGTTCGAGACCTGGTACAAAATGATCGCGCTGGTGCAAGGCCCGCTGGATGTCAGCGGGCTCATCACGCATCGGATCGGTATCGATGATTTCCAGACAGGGTTCGATGCTATGCGCAGTGGCAGTTCGGGTAAGGTGGTGATGGATTGGTGAGGGTGCGGCTGAGCGCTATCCGCTGGAAATGTCGGCGCGAGGCATCCCCCTCTGGCCTGCCGGCCATCTCCCCTGCAAGGAGGGAGATTGGCAGCTTTGACGCCTCGCCAACCTCTGCAACATTGGAGATTGGCGAAAGCCTTCGCGACATCTGATCTCCCCCCTTGCGGGGGAGATGTCCGGCAGGACAGAGGGGGGTGTGAAGGATCACGGCGGAGCAGATTCTTTATTCACCCAACGCTCCCTCCAGCGCCGCCACGCCGCTCACAATCGCTGTCCGCTCCTCTGTGCTCAACCTCTCCAGCAACTCCCGTTCAAAGGCTTTCGCCAGCGGCACCATCTCGCGATAGGCGGCCAGTCCCGCCTTGGTCAGCGCCAAATGCTCCACACGCCGATCATTCTCGTCCGGCGTGCGCGTCAGCCAGCGCCGCCGCTCGAGCTCGGCCACCGCGCGCGACACCTTGGTCTTGTGCATGGCCGACTGCTCGCCAAGCGCTGTCGCCGTCATCGTGCCGCGCTGGCCCAGTCCCGAAAGAGTGCGCCATTCCGGTCGCGTCAGGCCGTGGCGGTCCCTGTAGATCTTCGAGAATTCGCGGCTGACGGCGTCGGCCAGCCGGTAGAGCCGATAGGGCAGGAAGCTTTCGAGTTCGAGGATTTCCATCTGCACCATGGATGCGGCATTCGCCCGTTGATAGTTACATTTTCGATGGTTACAAATGAAACCAGTTTGGTCAACATCGCCGGCAAGCAGCGCTTCGCGGGGCCGGGATCAGGGAGGATCGGATGACCTTTTCCTACATGCCGGGCTTCGGCAACGACTTTGAAACCGAGACGCTGCCCGGCTCGCTGCCGCAGGGGCGGAACTCGCCGCAACGGCCGGCTTACGGGCTCTATGCCGAACAGCTATCGGGCTCGCCCTTCACCGCGCCGCGCGGCACCAATGAGCGTTCCTGGCTCTACCGCATCCGGCCGAGCGTAAAACACACCGGCCGCTTCAAGGCAGCGAGCTATCCCTTGTGGAAGACAGCACCCAATGTCGGCGACCACGAACTGGCGCTCGGGCAGTATCGCTGGAACCCGGTGCCGATGCCGAAGGAGCCGACCGATTTCATTCAAGGGATGCGCACCATCACCACCGCCGGCGACGTGCTGGGCCAAAGCGGCATGGCGGCGCATGTCTATGTCGCCAACCGCTCGATGGTCGACGACCATTTCTTCAACGCCGACGGCGAGTTGCTGATTGTCCCCCAGGTCGGCGCCTTGCGCTTTGTCACCGAGATGGGCGTCATCGAGCTTCGGCCCGGCGAGATCGCCGTGCTGCCGCGTGGTCTGGTGTTCAAGGTCGAGCTCGCCGACAAGGAAGTGCGCGGCTATGTCTGCGAGAATTACGGCGCCAAGCTGACGCTGCCCGACCGCGGCCCGATCGGCGCCAACTGCCTGGCCAACCCACGCGACTTCAAGACGCCCAGCGCCTGGTTCGAGGAGAAGGAGACGCCGTGCCGGCTGACGGTGAAATGGTGCGGCAATTTCAACGTCACCGAGATCGGCCATTCGCCGCTCGACGTCGTCGCCTGGCACGGCAACTATGCGCCCTACAAATATGATCTGGCGACGTTTTCGCCGGTCGGCGCCATCCTGTTCGACCATCCCGATCCGTCGATCTTCACCGTGCTGACGGCGCCGAGCGGCGAGGAGGGCACCGCCAATATCGACTTCGTCATCTTCCCGCCGCGCTGGCTGGTGGCGGAAGACACGTTCCGGCCGCCCTGGTACCACCGCAACATCATGAGCGAGTTCATGGGCCTGATCCATGGCCAGTACGACGCCAAGGAAGAAGGCTTCGTGCCCGGCGGCATCAGCCTGCACAATCTGATGCTGGCCCACGGCCCCGACGCACCTGGCTTCGAAAAGGCCTCGCGCTCCGAGCTGAAACCGGTCAAGCTCGACAACACGATGGCCTTCATGTTCGAGACCCGATTCCCGCAAATGCTGACCCGCTACGGCGCCGAGCTTGAAACAAGGCAGGACAATTACATTGACTGCTGGACCGACCTGAAGAAGCGCTTCAACGGCACGCCGGAGGGCGACTGGTCTTGAGATCAGCTCGATGAGCGACCGGCTGGTGCTTCTCGGCTCGAAAGGCGGCCCGGCATTGCGGCCGGGCGGGCCGTGGCCGAGTTCGTCGCTGCTGGAGCTTGGCGGGCGGACCATCGTCGTCGATTGCGGGCTGGGTGTCACGCGTGGCCTGGTCGATGCCGGCGTCAGCCTGAAGGCGCTCGACCTGATCTTCGTCACCCATCTGCATTCCGATCATGTGCTGGAACTGGGGGCGCTGCTCCACACCGCCTGGACCGCCGGTCTGGCCAATCCGGTGACGTTGTTCGGACCGCCCGGCACCGGCCATTACTGGCGGCGCTTCTGCCAGGCGATGGAGTTCGACATCGAGATCCGAATCGTCGACGAAGGCAGGCCGGACATCCGCGAAATGGTTTCGATCGTGGAATTCGGCGAGGGCGAGATTTTTGCGCAGCGCGGCCTGAAGGTCTCGGCACTGCGCGTCGACCATCCGCCGGTGACCGACTGTTTCGCGCTGCGTTTCGACCACGCTGGCAAAAGCATCGTCTTCTCGGCCGACACAGCCTTCTTTCCGCCGCTCGCAGGCTTTGCCCGAAATGCCGACATTCTCGTCCATGAGGCCATGCTGGAAGAAGGCATCGAGCGGCTGGTCGCCAGGACCGGCAATGGCGCGCGGCTGAAAGAGCATCTGCTTGCCAGCCACTCATTTGCCGAGCAGGCAGGTCGCATCGCCAGCGATGCCGGGGTGAAGAGGCTGGTGCTCAACCACCTCATTCCGGCCGATGATGCCGCGATCGGCGAGGCCGACTGGGAGGCGGCCGTCAGGAAATCGTGGGCGGGTGACTTGACGATTGCCCGCGACGGCCTTGTTGTGAACTTAGACGGCGCCAAAGCCGCATCAGGAGAGGAAACCGCATGAAGCTTGCCACATTGAGGGACGGGACGCGCGACGGAAAGCTTGTCGTCGTCTCGCGCGACCTGACGCGCTTCACCGACGCCTCGTTCCTGGCGCGCACGCTGCAGGCGGCACTCGACGACTGGCAGCGGATTTCGCCGCACCTGGCGACGATCGCCGAATCGCTGGAGAACAATGCGGTGCCGTCGGCACGCTTCCATGAGCATGACGCCCATTCGCCGCTGCCGCGCGCCTATCAATGGGCCGATGGTTCTGCCTATGTGAACCACGTCGAGCTGGTGCGCAAAGCCCGCGGCGCCGAGATGCCGGCAAGCTTCTGGACCGATCCGCTGATCTACCAGGGTGGCTCGGATTCCTTCATCGCGCCGCGCGAGCCGATCCGCACGGCGGACGAAGCCTTCGGCATCGACATGGAGGCGGAAGTCTCCGTCATCGTCGACGATGTGCCGATGGGCGCCAGCCTCGACCAGGCGCGCGCCGCCATCCGGCTGGTCATGCTGGTCAATGATGTGACGTTGCGCGCGCTCACCGGACCCGAGCTCGCCAAGGGGTTTGGCTTCTTCCAGTCGAAGCCGTCCTCGGCTTTTTCGCCGGTGGCGGTGACGCCGGACGAACTCGGCGACGCCTGGGATGGCGGCAAGGTCAACCTGCCTCTGCTCGCCGACGTCAACGGCAAGCCGTTCGGCCGTGCCAATGCCGGCGTCGACATGACCTTCGACTTCCCGGCGCTGATTGCCCATGCCGCAAAGACACGGCCGCTGGTTGCCGGCACCATCATCGGCTCCGGCACCGTCTCCAACAAGCTGGATGGCGGGCCGGGCAAACCGGTGGCGGCCGGCGGCGCCGGCTATTCCTGCATCGCTGAACTGCGCATGATCGAGACCATTGAGTCTGGCGAGCCCAAGACGCCGTTCCTGCGCTTTGGCGATACAGTGCGTATCGAGATGAAGAATAAAAGCGGAAACTCGATCTTCGGCGCCATCGAGCAGAAGGTCGAGAAGTCCCAGGCATAAGAGGGGCAATGCAATGACGGGCGAGGCGTTCTACCTGCTGGCCGGCGTCTGGGCGTTGGCCATTCTGGTGGTCTTCATCCAGGCGATCCGGCTGAGCTACCGCATCGAGGCGCGCTCGCCCGATCTGACCAACCACAGTGGCTACCCGCGCAAGGCGATGATGTTTCACACCATCACCAACACCAACGTGGCGCGCGACGAGGAGACACAGGCCATGCGCCGGCGCATGAACCGGCTGCTGCTGATCGTCGTCGCCGGCTTCGCGGTGATGGCGGCAGGCATTGGCCTGATCAGACGAATGAACGCGTGACCCTGCTCGAGCATTTCAGCCGCATGGCCGGCAACAATCTCTGGTCGAACGACCGGCTCTATCGCGCCGTGCTGCAGCTAAACCCCGGCGAATTCGAAGCCGAACGCACCAACTTCTTCCCGTCGATCAAGGCAACGCTCAACCACATCCTTGCGGTCGATCATCTCTATCTCGATTTTCTCGAAGAAGGCGGCGTCGGTGCGGCCGCCTATGACGACTACGTGCCGTTCGATGTGCCGCAGGCGCTGTTTGCCGCCCAGGTCGCAGCAGATCGACGCCTGATCGCCTTTTGCGAGAAGCTGTCGGAGGCGGATCTCGACCGTCAGGTCATCACCGACCGGCGCGAGGATGGCATGATCCCCGAAAAAATCGGCGACATTCTCGCCCATGTCTTCCTGCACGACATCCACCATCGCGGCCAGGTGCACGCGATGCTCTCCGGCACGTCAGTCGCGCCGCCGCAACTGGACGAGTTCTTGCTCGATTATGATTTGAAGGTGAGGAGGGAAGAGGTCGTGCGGCTGGGCCTCTGACCTTTATCTGGTGTACTCGTTCCATTCAGGGCCGAGTTTGTCGAAATCGTCAGAAATCCAAATCTTGCCCTTCAGGGCACCTATGCGCGACAACAAGTCTTCTCGAACTGGTGGCACGAGCCGCGCCGCGATCTTGCCGTGATGAGTGATGACTATCTCCTCGCCGGCCTCCGCGCGGCCGACGAGTTCCGATAGTTTGGCCTTTGCTTCGGTTATGGAGACGTTCACGGCTTGACCCTTGTGATCGAAATTTAGATCAAAGCCGATCGAGCCGCAAACGGGGTTTCAGGCCGCTTTCCCGTCGACCTTGATCACGCCGCGCTTGATCTGGTCCTGCTCGATCGACTCGAACAGCGCGCGGAAATTGCCTTCGCCAAAACCTTCGTCGCCCTTCCTCTGGATGAATTCGAAGAAGATCGGGCCGATCACGGTTTTGGAGAATATCTGCAGCAGGATCTTGGTCATGCCGCCGTCGACCACGCCTTCGCCGTCGATCAGGATGCCGTGCTTCTTCATCCGCTCGATCGGCTCGTCATGCCCGTTCACCCTGTTGTACGACATGTCGTAGTAGGTCTCCGGCGGACCGGGCATGAACTTCAGCCCATTGTCGGCAAGCTTGTCGGTGGCGGCGTAGATCTCGTCGGTGCCGACAGCGATATGCTGGATGCCTTCGCCATTGTACTTCTTCAGATACTCGGCGATCTGGCTGGTGTCGTCCTTGGACTCGTTCAGCGGGATACGGATCTTGCCGCAGGGCGAGGTGATGGCGCGGCTGACGAGGCCGGTGATCTTGCCGTCGATGTCGAAGAAATGGATCTGCTTGAAGCCGAACAATTCGCGATAAAAGTCCCACCATTTGTCCATCTGGCCGCGATAGACATTGTGGGTGAGGTGGTCGAGGAAATAGAAGCCGACGCCTTGGGGCCGCGGGTCGCGTTCGCCCAGCCACTCGAACTCGGCATCATAGGCCGAGCCCTTCTTGCCATAGGCTTCGATGAAATAGAGCAGTGAGCCGCCAATGCCGACAATGGCCGGCACGTCGAGCGCCTTGTCGTTGCCGTCGTAGGGCGTGGCGCCTTTCGATACCGCATGCTCGAACGCATGCTTTGCATCGACCACGCGCCAGGCCATCGAGGCGGCGCAGGGGCCGTGCTTGTCGACGAATTTCATCGCATGCGAGCCGGGCTCGGCATTGACGACATAGTTGATGTCGCCCTGGCGCCAGATGGTGATGTCCTTCGTGCGGTGCTTGGCCACCGCGACATAGCCCATGCGGGTGAACAGCTCGGCGAGCTTCTGCGGCTCCGCATGGGCGAACTCGACGAACTCGAAACCGTCGGTGCCGGCGGGGTTTTCCTTGCTGATCTTGGCGGGCGGGGCGTCGTGCGGAAAGGGACCCATGGCATTCCTCCAAACGGATGGTGGCCGCATCGGACCACGAGATGACGCATGATAGTGCGAAGCAACCGCACGGTGCTTGCATTCAAACGCTTGAAATGATCATCTCGTGCGCAATTCATGCATGATTGGAGATGAATCGATGAATGAAGCGCGCATCGATCAATTTGACCGCAAGATAATGGCTCTCTTGCAGGGCGACGCGCGGCTCACCAACAACGATCTCTCGGAGCGCGTGAACCTGTCGGCATCGCAATGCTCGCGCCGCCGCCAACGGCTGGAGGAGGACGGCTTCATCACGGGCTATCGCGCGGTGCTCGACCGCGACAAGCTTGGATTCTCGCTGGTCAACGTCATCTCGGTGACGCTCGCCACCCACAACCGCGACAATGCGCGGCGCTTCGGCGAATTGCTGGCGCGGCTGCCGGAAGTGCAGGAGGCGCACGCGCTGACCGGTGAGATGGACTACATCTTGAAAGTGGTGACCCCCGATCTGAAATCGCTGTCGGAATTCGTCAACGGCGTGCTGTTGCCGCACGACTCCGTGCAGCATGTAAAGACGGCGATCGTGCTGGAGACGCTGAAGGAGACCGGGGCGCTACCGATCTAGTTTGAGAGAGTTTCAGTTGATACGTCGGCGGGACAGCACCCCCCTCTGGCCTGCCGGCCATCTCCCCCGCAAGGAGGGAGATCAGCAGCTTTGTCGATAGCGCTCATCCTGCAATGTCGGCGATTGGCGAAAAGCGAAGGCGACATCCGATCTCCCCCCTTGCGGGGGAGATGATGTCCGGCAGGACAGAGGGGGGTGTGAGGGATCGCCAGCGCCTCAGATGCTCACCCCTTGGACTGCTGAATCAGCCCGTAGAGATTGGTGCAGCGCGCGCCCGAGCGGCAATAAGCAAACACCGGTCCCTCGAGCGCGTCGAGCGCTTCGGCCTGATCTTCGACATTCTCGGCTGTGATCTGGCCGCTGATTACCGGGATGTAGCGGAAGGCCAGCCCCGCGGCTTCGACCGCCGCCTTGACGCTGTCGGCCGAAGGCTGGTCGGGCTGCTCGTCATCCGGCCGGTTGCAGATCACGCTCTTGAAACCGGCTTCCTTGATGGCGGCGGCATCTTCGGGCTGGATCTGGCCCGAGACCGAATAGTCCTCGCTGATTTCTCGATATTCCATGGCTCTCATCCTCTCAACCTGGTTTGGCGCGAAGTCTTGCCACTCTCACACGAGGTCGGCAATCCGCGCCGGAAAGAAATACCTCGGCGCAGATAGACATTTGCGGCCCAAGATCCAACCCAGGCTCAAGAGGTTTCGCGCTGTTGGCCTTGCCCGGAGGCGGCAGCGACTCTAAACAGGCGCACCGACAAACGAAGGAACCATCCCATGAGCATTCGTCGCATCGATGTTGGCCCGCGCATGAGCCAGATCGTCATCCACGGCAACACCGTCTATCTCGCCGGCCAGGTCGGAACGCCCGGCGCCAGCGTTGGCGAACAGACCAGGTCGATCCTCGCATCTATCGACGAACTGCTGGCCAAGGCCGGCACCGACAAGACCAAGATCCTGCAGGCGATCATCTGGCTGGCCGATATGGGCACCTTCGCCGAGATGAACAAGGAATGGGACAAGTGGGTCCCGCAAGGCAACACGCCCGCCCGCGCCACGGGCGAGGCCAAGCTTGCAGGGCCGGAATATGTGGTCGAGATTATTGTTACGGCGGCGATTTAAAGTGCAGCCTTCTACCTCCCCCTTGTGGGGAGGTCGGACCGAAGGTCCGGGTGGGGGGCTTGGCGCCGACCCCCACCCCGCTGCTTCGCAGCGACCCTCCCCACAAGGGGGAGGGTAAAGGAGCTACCCCTGCGAAGGCCTGAACCGCGCCACCAGCGTGTGGCTCTCCGCGGCGTAGGTGAACCTCACCTGCGTCACTGGGTGCTCGGCGCTCCAGGTCCGGCGCTCGACCACCAGGCAGGGCGCGCCGGTTGCGATGTCGAGCGCTTCGGCAATATGCCTGTCGGCCGCCACCGCGCGGATACGGTGCTCTGCCTCGCTCCATGGCACGCGGCCGATCAGCCAAGGGCCGGGGGCGATGTCGAGAAACTCCTCCTCGGCGGCTTCCGCGACGGCGGCGAGATTGATCAGCCGCTGTTCGTGCGCGAACGGCCGCTTGCCGGCGAAATGCCGGCATTCCAGCGCCAGCACCTGTCCAGCCGCTCCCAATTCCAGCAAGGCGCGATCCTCGGCGCTGCTGCGCCTTTTCTGCCGCGCCACGCGCTCGTAGCGATAGGCCAGCCCAAGCGCCTCGACCTCGATCCTGATGTCGTGGATTTCCAGCACCGCGGCCTGCGATTGCGGCTGGCGCACGAAACTGCCCGAACGGCGGCGGCGCTCGATCAGCCCGGCCTTGGCCAGTTGCGACAGCGCCTTGTTCACCGTCATGCGCGAGCAATGATACTGCGCCGTCAGCTCGTGCTCGAACGGGATGCGGTGGCCCGGCGCCCAGGCGCCGGACATTATTTTCTCGCTGATGTCGGACAGGATGCGCTGGTGCAGCGAGCCGCCTTCTACCACCGCTGTCTCTGAAATGCTCATGCCGAAAGCGCTGTCATCACCTGACGAAAGCGCTCGGCGATAGTCTTACGCGCTACATGCCGGCCGCCGCTGACTTGTTTTTTTCCGTGCACCCAGACGCAATCGACCTTGCCGCCATTGGCAAAGATCCAGGCGTCGAGGATCGCATCGCCACTTTTTCCGGCCAGCGAAGGATGGTTTTCGTCGAGGGAGACGAAATCAGCCGCGGCGCCGGCGGCGATCCGCGACGGGCCGGTGCCGAGTGCGGTGCTGCCGCCATCGAGGGCGGCGTCGAACAGAGCCCGCCCGGTCGAGCCGCCGGCCACCGCCAGCACATTGCGGGCGCGGTGTGCGAGGCGCTGCGAATATTCGAGCTGGCGCAATTCATCCGGCAGGCCGATCAGCACGTTGGAATCCGAGCCGACGCCGAAGCGGCCGCCATGTTCGATGAACAGAGGTGCTGAAAAGGTGCCGTCGCCGAGATTGGCCTCGGTGATCGGGCAAAGCCCGGCAATGGCGCCGCTTCTGGCCATGCCGGTTGTCTCAGCCTCGGTCATGTGGGTGGCGTGGATCAGGGACCAACGCTTGTCGATCCCGGCATTGGCGAGCAGCCATTCGACCGGTCGCGCACCCGACCACGCCAGGCAATCCTCGACCTCCTTCACCTGCTCGGCGACGTGGATGTGGATCGGTCCGTCCGGCGCAATGGCGGCAACAGCGCTGAGTTCCTCCGGCGTCGCGGCGCGCAGGCTGTGCGGGGCGACGCCAACGACAGCCTGATTCAACGCACGAACCGATTCGCGGCTTTTCTCAAGCAAGCGTTCGAACCGATTCACATCGTTGATGAATCGCCGCTGGCCTTCGTTGGGCGCAGCGCCGCTGAAGGAGGAATGGGCATAAAACACCGGCAGCAGCGTCAGGCCGATCCCGGTTTCGCCGGCGGCCGCGGCAATACGTTCGGCCATCTCGGCAAGGTTGGCATAGGGTTTTCCGTCGCGATCGTGGTGGAGATAATGAAATTCGCCGACGCGCGAGAATCCGGCCTCCAGCATTTCGACATAAAGCTGGGCGGCGACCGCCTCGACCTGGTCCGGCGTCATCGACAGCGCAAAGCGGTACATCACCTCGCGCCAGCTCCAGAAGCTGTCGGCGGAGGGACCGCGCAGTTCGGCAAGCCCGGCCATGCCGCGCTGGAAGGCGTGGCTGTGCAGGTTCGGCATGCCGGGCACCAGAATGGCGTGGCGTTCGTCACCGCTCCGCGGCGAAGAACCTGGCTCCACCTTCGCGATCTGACCGCCGCTCAGCGAGATCCGCACCTTGTCATGCCAGCCATCGGCCAGCAGCGCCTGTTCCGCAAAGATCGCCGTCACGTTTTTCTCCGCATTCCATCAACAATGCACTTGCAGCGCGTTTCAATATGTATATACATAATCGCCATCCAAGCAACGGAAAAAGATGATGGCGGCACAAGACAAAAGCCGGGCAGGGGGCCTTCAGCTTTGGCGCGATGCGCGCCTGGCGACCATGGCCGAAGGCGTTGCCGGAGTTGGCATCGTCGAAAAGGGCGCGATCGTCGCCCGTGACGGCGTCATCGTCTATGCCGGTCCGGAAGCCGACATGCCGTCAGCGTTGGCTCAGGGCGGCGAGACTACCGATTGCGAAGGCCGCTGGATCACGCCCGGCCTGATCGACTGCCACACCCATCTCATCCATGCCGGCAACCGTGCCAACGAGTTCGAGATGCGGCTGGCCGGCGCCACCTATGAAGAAGTCGCCCGTGCCGGCGGCGGCATCGTCTCCTCGGTCAAATCCCTGCGTGCCGCGAGCGAAGACGCACTGGTTGCGCAGACGCTGCCACGCCTCGATGCGCTGATGGCCGAGGGTGTCACCACGGTAGAGGTAAAGTCGGGTTACGGGCTCGATCTCGAAAATGAACAGAAGTCGCTTCGCGCCGCGCGGCAGCTGGACAAGCAACGCCCGGTCACGGTCCGCACCACCTTCCTCGGCGCGCATGCGCTGCCGCCGGAAGCAAAAGGCGACAAGGACGCTTTTGTCGATCTCGTCGCCAACACGATCCTGCCCGCAATCGCCGCCGAGGGCCTGGCTGACGCCGTAGACGGCTTTTGCGAGGGCATTGCCTTTTCGCCGGAACAGATTGCCCGCGTCTTCGACAAGGCTAAGGCGCTTGGCCTGCCGGTCAAACTCCATGCCGACCAGCTGTCCAATTTGCATGGCGCCGAACTCGCCGCCCGCTATGGCGCGCTGTCGGCCGACCATCTCGAATACACCGACGAGGCCGGCGCCGCAGCGATGGCCAAGGCCGGCACCGTGGCGACCATTCTGCCCGGCGCCTACTATTTCATCCGCGAAACCAGGAAGCCGCCGGTCGGCCTGTTCCGCCAGCACGGCGTCAAGATGGCGGTCGCCACCGACAACAATCCCGGGACGTCGCCGCTGACCTCGCTGTTGCTGACCATGAACATGGCGGCGACGCTTTTCGGCCTGACCGTCGAGGAATGCCTGGCCGGCACCACTCGCGAGGCTGCCCGCGCGCTTGGGCTGCTTGGCAAGACCGGCACGCTTGAGGCAGGAAAATCCGCCGACCTGGCGATCTGGGACATCGAGCGTCCGGCCGAACTCGTCTACCGCATGGGCTTCAACCCGCTCCATGCCCGCATCTGGAGAGGACAATGACCGAACTTAACCTGAAGCCCGGCAATGCGACGCTGGCCGACTGGCGCGCTATCTATCGTGGCGCCATGCCGAAGCTCGACGCCTCCTGCCGGCCAAAAATCAAGGCCAGCGCCGAGGCTGTCGCCCGCATCGTCGCCAAGGGTGAGCCGGTCTATGGCATCAACACCGGCTTCGGCAAACTGGCCAGCGTCCGCATTCCGGCCGAGGATCTAGAGACCCTGCAACGCAACATCGTTTTGTCGCATGCCGCCGGCGTCGGCGAGCCGATGCCGGTCGCTGTGGTTCGGTTGATGATGGCGCTGAAGCTCGCCAGCCTGGCGCAGGGTGCGTCGGGCGTGCGGCCGCAAACCATCGAATTGCTGGAAGCGATGCTGGCCAACGACGTCATCCCCGTCGTGCCGGCGCAGGGCTCGGTCGGCGCCTCCGGAGATCTCGCGCCGCTGTCGCACATGACTGCGGTGATGATCGGCGTTGGCGAATGCATTACACCGCATGGCCGCTTCCCGGCCAAGGTCGCTTTCGTCTCGCACGGCCTGGAGCCGGTGACGCTTGGCGCCAAGGAAGGTCTGGCGCTGCTCAACGGGACGCAGTTTTCCACCGCCTACGCGCTGGCCGCTCTGTTCGAAGCCGAAGTGCTGTATCAGTCGGCGCTGGTCGCCGGGGCGCTGTCGACCGACGCTGCCAAGGGCTCCGATGCACCCTTCGATCCGCGCATCCATCTCCTCAGAAAACACCCGGGCCAGATCGAGACGGCGGCAGCGCTGCGCAATCTGATGGCCGGCAGCGCTATCCGTGAATCGCACCGCGTCGGCGATGAGCGCGTGCAGGATCCGTACTGCCTGCGCTGCCAGCCGCAGGTGATGGGTGCGGCGCTCAGCGTGCTGCGCCAGGCCGCCGATACGCTCGGCACCGAGGCCAATGGCGTCACCGACAATCCGCTGATCTTCGCCGAGGACGATACTGCGCTTTCAGGCGGCAATTTCCACGCCGAGCCGGTGGCTTTCGCAGCCGACATGATCGCGCTCGCCGTCTGCGAGATCGGCTCGCTGTCGGAACGCCGCATCGCCATGCTCGTGGACCCGGCGCTGTCCGGCATGCCGGCATTCCTGACGCCGAAGCCCGGCCTGAACTCCGGCTTCATGATCCCGCAGGTGACGGCGGCGGCACTCGTTTCCGAAAACAAGCAGAAGGCCTATCCCGCGAGCGTCGATTCCATCCCGACCTCGGCCAACCAGGAAGACCATGTCTCGATGGCCGCACACGGCGCTCGCCGGCTGATCGGCATGATCGAAAACGCCACGGCCGTCATCGGCATCGAACTCCTGGCCGCCGCGCAAGGCTGCGATTTCCATGCGCCGCTGGCGTCGAGTGCAGCTCTGGAAGCGGTTCGCAAGCTGGTCCGCGCCGAGGTGCCGCATCTCGACAATGACCGGCATTTCCACCCTGACATGGAAAAAGCCATCGCCATGGTGCGCAGCGGCGCTGCCATCAAGGCTGCGAGCGCGGTGACATTGCCTTCGATCTCGGGAGTCTGACATGACCGACTGGCTGACAGTGACGGAAGGCACGGCACCCCTGTTGGTGTCCATCCCGCACACGGGTATCGATCTCGCCGGCATCGACAATCGGCTGGTCTCGCCCTGGCTCGGGCGCCGCGATTGCGACTGGTGGATCGACAATCTCTACGATTTCGCCGCCGGCCTTGGCGCGACGATTGTGCATACGTCGATCTCGCGCACCGTCATCGACGTCAACCGCGATCCTTCCGGCGCCTCGCTCTATCCCGGGCAGACGACAACGACGCTATGCCCGACCGAGACCTTCGACGGCGATCCGCTGTATCTGCCCGGCGCGGAACCGACGCCGTCGGAGATAGACCAGCGCCGCATAGCGTATTTCGTGCCTTACCATGAAATGCTGGCGGCCCAGGCCGTCAGGCTGCGCGGCCTGCATGAGAAGGTCGTCATTTACGATTGCCACTCGATCCGGTCGGTGCTGCCGCGCCTGTTCTACGGCACGCTGCCGGTGTTCAATCTCGGCACCAATGACGGTCAGACCGCGGATCCTACGCTGCAGGCGCTGGTTGGCCAGATCATGGCCGAGAGCGGTGAAAGCAATGTCATCAACGGCCGTTTCAAGGGTGGCTGGATCACCCGCTATTTCGGCAATCCGCAAGGCGGCTACCATGCGCTGCAGATGGAACTTGCCGATCGCGGCTATTTGCGCGAGCCCGAGGGCAAGGGCGAACCGGACAATTGGCCGGTGCCTTATGATGCCGAGTTCGCCGCGCCGATGCGCGCCACACTGACGAAAATCCTCCAATCCGCCATTGACTGGGCCGGGCGTTGAGACGCCGCCTTACTCCAAAGGGACAATGATGAACAATCCTCGCCACAACATCCGCGAAGTGCGCGCGCCCCGCGGCGACAAGCTCAACGCCAAATACTGGACGACCGAAGCGCCGCTGCGCATGCTGATGAACAACCTCGATCCCGATGTCGCCGAAAACCCCAATGAGCTCGTCGTCTATGGCGGCATCGGCCGGGCCGCGCGCACCTGGAACGATTTCGACAGCATCGTCGCCTCGTTGAAGACCCTCAATGAAGACGAGACGCTGCTGGTCCAGTCCGGCAAGCCGGTCGGCGTCTTCCGGACGCACACCGATGCGCCGCGCGTGCTGATCGCCAACTCCAACATCGTGCCGCATTGGGCGACCTGGGATAAATTCAACGAGCTCGATAAAAAAGGCCTGATGATGTACGGCCAGATGACGGCCGGCTCCTGGATCTATATCGGCACGCAAGGCATCGTGCAGGGCACCTACGAGACCTTCGTCGAGGCCGGCCGCCAGCACTACAATGGCAACCTTACGGGCAAATGGATCCTGACCGGCGGCCTCGGCGGCATGGGCGGCGCCCAGCCGCTTGCCGCCGTCATGGCCGGCGCCTGCTGCCTCGCCATCGAATGCAATCCGGACTCGATCGATTTCCGGCTGCGCACCCGCTATGTCGACGAGAAGGCCGAGACGCTCGACGAAGCGATGGAAATGATCGAGCGCTGGACCAAGGCCGGCGAGGCGAAGTCGGTCGGCCTGCTCGGCAATGCGGCCGACATCGTGCCGGAAATGTTCAAGCGGGGCATCCGCCCCGACATGGTCACCGACCAGACCTCGGCGCATGACCCGATCAACGGCTATCTGCCCAAGGGCTGGACGATGGCTGAGTGGCGCGAGAAGCGCGTCTCCGATCCCAAGGCTGTCGAGAAGGCCGCCCGCGCCTCAATGCGCGAGCATGTCGAGGCGATGGTCGCGTTCTGGAATGCCGGCGTGCCGACGCTCGACTATGGCAACAACATCCGCCAGGTCGCCAAGGACGAAGGCTTCGAGAACGCCTTTGCTTTCCCGGGTTTCGTGCCGGCCTATATAAGGCCGCTGTTCTGCCGTGGCATCGGCCCGTTCCGCTGGGCTGCTCTTTCGGGCGATCCCGAGGATATCTACAAGACGGACGCCAAGGTGCGCGAACTCACCCCCGGCAACACCCATCTGCACAACTGGCTGGACATGGCACGTGAGCGCATCGCCTTCCAGGGCCTGCCGGCGCGCATCTGCTGGGTCGGCCTCGGCGACCGCCACAGGCTGGGCCTCGCCTTCAACGAAATGGTGGCCAGGGGCGAACTGAAGGCGCCCGTCGTCATCGGCCGCGATCACCTCGATTCCGGCTCGGTCGCTTCGCCGAACCGCGAGACGGAAGCGATGAAGGACGGCTCCGACGCCGTCTCCGACTGGCCGCTGCTCAACGCGTTGCTCAACACCGCGTCGGGCGCAACCTGGGTGTCGCTGCATCACGGCGGTGGCGTCGGCATGGGCTTCTCGCAGCATGCGGGCATGGTCATCGTCGCCGACGGCACGCCGGACGCCGCAAGGCGCCTGCAGCGCGTGTTGTGGAACGATCCGGCGACAGGCGTCATGCGCCACGCCGATGCCGGCTACGACATCGCCATCGAGTGCGCGAAGGAGCACCAGCTCAATCTGCCCGGTATTCTAGGTTGATTGGCTTAAATGATGCGCATCCTATGGGCCGCCGACTACCGGGTCATGCCGTGGAAGAATGGCGGCGGCACGACCACCGAGATCGCCGTCTCGCCGAACGGCGCCGGGCTGGACGATTTCGACTGGCGCGTTTCGATGGCGCGAGTCGAGGATAGCGGGCCGTTCTCGGGCTTTGCCGGCGTCGACCGCACGCTGGCCGTGCTGGAAGGCGAGGGCATCGTCCTCGACATTGCTGGCCGGCGGCCGGCCGAAGTGACGGCGGCTTCCGCCCCGCTGTCCTTCCCGGCCGATGTGCCGACCACGGCCGCGCTGATCTCCGGTCCGATCACCGACCTCAACGTCATGACCCGCCGCGGGCGGGCAACGCACTCGGTCCAGCGTCTGATAGTTTCGGTTCCGACCGATATCCGGCCGACCAGCGCTATGACCCTGATCCTGCCGTTCGACGGTGAGGTCGGCGTGACCGGCGCGACATCGTCGCGCCTTGGACCTCGCGACACGCTGTTGCTCGGACCGCAGGCCGCGAAACTGCGGCTTGAACCGGTGCGGCCGACGATCGTGTTCGTCGTCCGGATAGCCAGCCTGGGCTAGCCGCACCGCCAGCACAACGATTAACGCCTGTTGCCAAACATGATCGCACGCCGGAGAAATCTGGCGTAAGCTGTTGTCTGGATCACGAAAAAGCCCGAATCCTTCCGTCGTTCCAAGGCGGACGGGAGGGCAGGGGTGCTCGTCCTTAAGTTGTCGAAAGCCCCACTTAAAATGTCGAAGGGATAACGCCTCTGGCGTGGTGCGAAGCAAAACTTTCGGCCAGTGTAATCATGCAACCAATTGCATTTGAATCGGTTTTAGGGACATTGCCGTGGCGGTGGCGCCGCATCGCGTCCCCCATGCGGAATTTTCAATGAATATCCAGACAAATCCTGCCCATATCGAAAAGTCCAGCGCCGGCTTCCCGGTCATCACCGAAGAGCCGATACGCTCCAATTTCCTGCCCGAAGAGCGGCTGCGCGCGCTGGGCGAAAGCCTCGCCAAGGGCGACATCAAGGACCTGTTCGGCCTGACGCCGTTCGATTTCCAGGCCCGCATCCGCGACAGCGCCAAGAAAATCCTCGAAGTCTACCGCTCGACCAATGCCGCCCAGGCCAAGGGCGAAACCATCACGCCTGCCGCGCAATGGCTGCTCGACAACAATTATCTCGTCGAGGAGACCATTTTTCAGGTGAAGCGCGACCTGCCGCGCCGTTTCTACCGGCAGTTGCCGACCCTGGAAGTGGCCGATCGCGCCGCGGTGCCGCGCGCGCTTGCCCTGGCCTGGAGCTATGTCGCCCATTCCGACAGTTCGGTTTCGGCGACCATGTTCAAATCCATCGTCGAGGGTTTTCAGTCGGTCGAGCCGCTCAAGATCGGCGAATTGTGGGCGCTGCCGTCGCTGCTGCGCTTCGTTTTGATCGAGAATCTGCGCCGCATCGCCGTGCGCGTCGACCGCACCAGGCAGATGCGCCATATCGCCAACGAGGTCGCCGACCGCGTGCTGGCGACCGACGACAATGCAGACCGCCGGAAGATCCTGTCGGGCTACGGCGCGCATGCGCAGGACACCACCTTCGCCACCCAGTTGCTCTACCGCCTGCGCGACGGCTCGCAGAATGCCGGCAGGGCGCTGGAATGGCTGGAGGTCGAGCTCGAGAAAACCGGCTCCGACGCCGAGGAAATCATCATTTCCGAGCATCGCACGCTGTCCAGCGGCAATGTCACCACCGGCAACATCATCCGCGGCCTGCGCCTCATCAACGACGTCGACTGGACGGTGTGGTTCGAGGGCGTCAGCCGCATCGACACGCTGTTGCGCGAGCGCACCGATTTCGCCGCGCTCGATTTCTTTTCGCGCGACCAGTACCGCACGTCGATCGAGCAACTGGCGCGCCGTTCCGACCTGTCCGAATTCCGTGTCGCCGAAAAGGCCATCGAGCTGGCCAGCCATGTTCCCGGGGTCACCGATGCCTCCGGCGTGCCGGATGCATCAGCCGATCCGGCCATGCATACCGATGTCGGCTTCTTCCTGGTCGGCCCGCGCCGGCCGGATCTGGAAAAGGCGATCGGCTATCGGCCGCCCTTCCATGTGACCTTCAAGCGCGCCTTCACCGCCACGGGCTGGCTCGGCATCGTTGTGCCGGTCTTCCTGCTGACGGTGCTACTGCTGGTTGTCTCCGGCAATGCGCTTGCCCATCTCGGCCTGTCGGTGGAATCCATCACGCTGATGCTGGCGCTGTTTGCGGTGCCTGCCAGCGAAGGCGCGCTCGCCTTCTTCAACACCGTTGTTTCACTGTTCCTGAAGCCGACGCGGCTCGTCGGCTATGATTACAAGCACGGCATTCCGGCGGCATCACGCACCTTGGTCGTGGTGCCGTCGCTGATCGGCTCGCGCGATGATGTCGAGGAAAACATCCGCAACATCGAGGTGCATCACCTCGCCAACACGGCCGAAGAAATCCATTTCGCGCTGCTGTCCGACTGGCCGGATTCCAAGACCGAGATCGACGCCGCCGACATCGAGATCCTGCAATATGCGCGCGACGAGATCGCCAGGCTCAATGCCCGTTATCCCTCGGAAGGCGCGCCGCGTTTCTATATCCTGCATCGCCGCCGGCTCTACAACCAGGCGCAGGGCGCCTGGATGGGCTGGGAGCGCAAGCGCGGCAAGCTGCATGAGCTGAACCTTCTCTTGCGCGGCGACAGCGACACCACCTTCCTGCCGCTCGACGTGCCGCTGCCGGAAAAGGTCGTCTATGTCATGACGCTCGACGCCGACACGCGCACCACGCGCGACGCCGTGTCGTCACTGGTCGGCAAGCTCGCCCATCCGCTCAACCGCCCGCATTTCGACGCGACAAAGCGCGTCGTTACCGCCGGCTACACCATTCTGCAGCCGCGCATCACAGCCTCGCTCACCAGCGGCGACGACGCTTCTTTCTTCCAGCGCGTCTTCTCGTCCAACAGCGGTCTCGATCCTTACGTCTTTGCCGTCTCGGATCTCTACCAGGACGTCTTCAGCGACGGCTCCTTCACCGGCAAGGGCCTTTATCACGTCGACGCTTTCGAGGCGGCGCTGCAGGGCCGCATCGAGGAAAACACCGTCCTCAGCCACGATCTGCTCGAAGGTGCGCTGGCGCGCGCAGCACTTGTCACCGACGTCGAACTGGTCGAGGACTATCCTACCCGCTACTCGGTCGACGCCTCGCGCCACCACCGCTGGGCGCGCGGCGACTGGCAGCTGCTGCGCTTCATCTTCTCGCCGCGTTCCGGCGTGCCGGCGCTGTCGCGCTGGAAGATGGTCGACAATCTGCGCCGCTCGCTGACCCCGATCTTCTGGGTGATGGCGGCGATCGCCGGCTGGACGCTACTGCCCTTCACGCAGGCCGCGCAGTGGCAGGCGCTGCTGATCCTGTCGCTGTTCATGGCGCCGACCTTCGATGTCGTCAACGCCATCCTGCCCAAGAGCGGCGACCAGACGCCGCGCGGCCATTTCTCCGCGCTGGCGCACGACACCGTCTTCGGCACGGCCCTTGTGGCGCTGAAAGTGCTGTTGATGGCGCACAATGCCTGGATGATGGGCGACGCCATCGTGCGCACGCTCTACCGCCTGTTCGTCAGCCGCCAGAACCTGCTGGAATGGCGCACCGCGTCGCAGGCGCACAAGGGCGGCGACAACGATATCGGCTCCTATTACAGCATGATGTATGGCGCCGTGATCATCGGCGTCGTCGGTCTCGCTATCCCCGTGCTGGCCGATTCCACCGGTGCCTTCGTCGCCTTCTTCTTCGCTCTGTTCTGGATCGGTTCGCCAGCGGTTGCCTGCTGGATCAGCCGCTCGGCCGAGACCGAGGACCGCCTGCGCATATCGCAGGCCGACATCCACGCGCTGCGCACCGTGGCGCGCCGCACCTGGCATTATTTCGAAACCTTCGTCACGGCCGAGCACCACAATCTGCCGCCCGACAATTTCCAGGAAAGCCCGGCGCCCGTTGTAGCGCCGCGGACGTCGCCGACCAATATCGGCGTCTACCTGCTGTCGGTGGTGTCGGCACGCGATTTCGGCTGGATTGCGCTCTCCGACGCCATCACCCGGATCGACGCCACGATGACGACCATCGAGAGCATGCCGCGCAACCGTGGCCACCTCTTCAACTGGTACGACACCACGACGCTCAAACCGCTCTATCCGCTCTACATCTCCGCCGTCGACAGCGGCAATCTCGCCGGACATCTGGTCGCGGTGGCGGCTGCCTGCGCCGAATGGGCGGAAGCCCCGTCCGTTCACCTGCAGGGCGATTTCGAAGGCGTCCTCGACACGGTGAGTATCCTCGACGAGAGCCTCGAGGAATTGCCTGACGACCGCCGGCAACTGCGGCCGTTGCGCCAGCGTCTGGCCGATCGCCTCGATGGCATGCGGCGCGCCGTCATGACCATCAAGGCGCAGCCGGAGATGGCCTCGATCCGCACGATCAACCTGGCCGTGCTTGCCGGCGAGATCCGCAAGCTCGCCACCGCCATCCACACCGAGGCCGGATCGCAGCGGAGCGACATTATCGCCGACTGGGCGGCCCGGCTGGAAGCGACCTGCGAGGCGCATGTGCATGACTCGCACAGCGACGAAAACGCCGTCGAAGCCTTGCGCGCCAAGCTGCTGGCGCTGCGCGAACGCTGCCGCCGCTATGCCTTCGAGATGGATTTCTCTTTCCTGATGCGTCAGGAGCGCAAACTGCTCTCGATCGGCTACCGGGTCGAGGAGCACCAGCTCGACGAGAGCTGCTACGATCTGCTCGCCTCCGAGGCGCGGCTGACCAGCCTGTTCGCCATCGCCAAGGGTGACCTGCCGACGGAGCATTGGTTCCGGCTTGGAAGGCCGATCGTCGAGATCGGCTTCCAGGGTGCGCTGATGTCCTGGTCGGGCTCGATGTTCGAGTATCTGATGCCGCCTTTGGTGATGAAGGAGCCGCAGGGCTCGATCCTCAACCAGACCAGCAAGCTGATCATCAAGCGTCAGATCCAGTACGCGCGTTCGAAGAACGTGCCCTGGGGCATTTCGGAAGCGGCCTACAATGCCCGCGACCGCGAACTGACCTACCAGTATACCAATTTCGGCGTGCCCGGACTTGGTCTCAAGCGCGGCCTTGGCCAGAACACGGTGATCGCGCCTTACGCCACGATCCTCGCGGCGCAGTTCACACCGCGCGAATCCGTCCAGAATCTGGCCAGGCTGCGCTCCATCGGCGCTCTCGGCCGGCATGGCTTTTACGACGCCGTCGACTTCACGCCGCAGCGCGTGCCGGAAGGCACCGACCATGCCGTTGTCCTGAACTACATGGCGCATCACTCCGGCATGTCGATCGCCGCCGTTGCCGACGCCATCTTCGAGGGCCGGCTGCGCGACCGCTTCCACAGCGATCCGGTGATCGAGTCTGCCGAACTCCTGCTGCAGGAGAGGGCGCCGCGCGACATCCCGACCGCCACGGTCAGGACCGAAGCCGACGAGCGTTCGAAGGACGAGACCGAGGTCGAGAGCCCGGACTCGCGCATTATCCTCGACCCGCTGAGGGCGTTGCGCGCCACCAGCGTCATGTCCAATGGCCGCTACTCCGTCATGGTCTCGGCCACCGGTTCCGGTTACAGCCGCTGGGGCGAACTCGCCGTCACCCGTTGGCAGCCCGACCCGACCGAAGACCGGCTCGGCTCCTACATCTTCCTGCGCGACGCCGGCAGCGGCGACTGGTGGTCGGCCACCGCAGAGCCGAAGCAGGCGACCGGCGAGAGAGTGCAAACGCTGTTTTCCGACGACAAGGCGAGCTTCGTCAAAACAGTGGGCTCGCTGCGTTCGGAGGTCGAATGCATCGTCATCTCGGAAGGCAATGGCGAGGGACGGCGCGTCACGCTCTATAATGACGGCGCCACTGACCGGCATATCGAGGTGACCTCCTTTGCCGAGCTGGTGCTGGGCAACGAAGCCTCCGACAATGCCCATCCTGCGTTCTCGAAAATGTTTATAGAGACCGAGATCGCTGCCAACAACGGTGCCATCTTTGCCACCAGGCGCAAGCGCGACAAGAACGAGCCTGACGTCACCATGGTGCATTTCGTCACCGATCCGTCCGGGTCGGCGCGCGATGCCGAGGCCGAAACCGACCGCCGTGCCTTCATCGGCCGTGGCCGTACCATCGCGGAAGCGGCGGCCTTCGATCCCGGCGCCAAGCTTGGCGGTCACCACGGCTTCACCCTCGATCCGGTAGCGGCCCTGCGCCGCCAGGTGCGGGTGCCGGCCAACAAGAAGATATCGCTGACCTTCTGGACCGCCGTCGGCGCCAACCGCGCCGAACTGGACGAGGCCATCGCCAGGCTCGACCATCCCGAAAGTTTTGCTCGCCAGGCGATGCTTGCCTGGACGCGTTCGCAGGTGCAGACCCGCCATCTTGGTCTCAGCCTGACCGACGCCGCCAACGTGCAGAAGCTGGCGCGCTTCCTGATCTATCCCGATCCGTTCCTGCGCCTGCCCGGCGAATCCATCGCTTCGGGGCTGGGCAAGCAGTCCAGCCTGTGGCCGACCAGCATTTCGGGCGATTTCCCGATCTTCCTGGTCCGCATCGGCGACGTGGCCGACCTCGAAATTGTCGCCCAGGCGCTGCGCTTCCAGGAGTATATGCGCGCCCGCGGCATGATGATCGACTTCGTGGTCGTCAACGAGCAGGCATCGTCCTATGTCCAGGACCTGCAGCGCGCGGTCGAAACGCTGTGCGAAAACAGCCGCCTGCGCGGCAAGGAACTCGGGCCGCGCCAGCACATCTTCGCCGTGCGCCGCGACCTGATGGACGAGGCGACGTACAAGACGCTGCTGGCGGTTGCCCGCGTGGTTCTGCACACACGCAACGGCACCATCTTCGACCAGATCGAACGCGCCGAGGCGGCAGCCTTGCAAGCACGCGATGCCCTGCAGCCGGCGGCCCCCGCGTCACTGCGCGAGCCGTCTCTGCCGGTGCCGGCGGCGCCTGCATACCATGCCGCGTCCGACAGCAGCGCCGACGGCAGCGGCCTCAGCCAGTGGAACGGCTTCGGCGGTTTCGAAGGCGATGGCCGTCACTATGTCACGCGTCTCACCGGCCGGCGCACGACTCCGCAGCCCTGGATCAACGTCGTCTCGAACGCCTCGTTCGGCTTCCATGTCTCGGCCGAAGGCGCTGCCTTCACCTGGAGCCGCAACAGCCGCGATTACCAGCTGACGCCATGGTCGAACGATCCGGTCACCAACCGGCCGGGCGAGGGCATCTACATCTACGATCAGGCCAGCGGCAAGGCATTCTCGCCGCTGGCTGCCGTGGTCCGCGATCCCTCGATGACCTATGAGACATGGCACGGCCAGGGCTTCTCGACCTTCCGGTCCAAACGCGGCCCGCTGTCGATGGATCTGACGCACGTCGTCGATCCCGTCGATCCAGTGAAGATCACGCGGCTGCGCATCCAGAACTCGGGCTCGGCGCCGGCGCGGCTGCGCGTCTATGCCTATGCCGAATGGGTTCTCGGCAGCCATCGCTCGAGCACGGCTGCGACCATCATCCCGTCCAGGGATCCAGCCACCGGCGCGCTTCTGGCGCAAAACCCCTACGGTCTCGATTTCGGCGACCGGGTGGCCTTCCTGGCCGCCACTGGTCCGGTGCATTCGGTGACAGCCGATCGCGGCGAGTTCATCGGCAGGCATGGCACCAGCGCCTTCCCGCACGCCGTCGTCAGCGGAGCCGGCCTGTCGGGCCGCGTCGAGGCCGGCGACGATCCGTGCGCAGCTGTCGCCAGCGATGTCGACATCCCCGCCGGCGGCGACGTCACGCTGGTCTGGCTGCTTGGCGACGCCGCCACATCAGCCGAGGCGAGCGCGTTGGTGCAGACCCATTCGGGCAAGGATTTCGACCAGCGGCTGGCCGACAATGAACGCGTCTGGCGCGGCTTCCTCGACACCATCCAGGTCGAGACGCCCGACAAGGCGCTCGACGCCATGGTCAATCACTGGCTGCCCTATCAGAGCCTGGCCTGCCGCATCCGCGCCCGCTCGGCCTTTTATCAGGCAAGCGGCGCCTTCGGCTTCCGCGACCAGCTGCAGGACACGCTGGCCCTGCTTGCGCATGATCCGAAACTGGCGCGCGACCAGATCCTCAATGCGGCGCGCCGGCAGTTCCCCGAAGGCGATGTCCAGCATTGGTGGTTGCCGCGCACCGACGCAGGCGTGCGCACCATGATCTCCGACGATGTGGTCTGGCTGGCGCATGCCACCAATCGCTACATCGAGGTGACCGGCGATACAGGGATCCTGAAGGAGCAGCTGCCTTTCATCGACGGGCAGGTGCTGGGCGAGGGCGAGCACGACGCCTTCTTCACGCCGGAAATCTCCAAGACGAACGCGTCGCTCTACGACCATTGCGCGCGTGCGCTCGACCTTGCGGTCAAGCGCAGCAGCCCGGCCGGGCTGCCGCTGATCCTCGGCGGCGACTGGAACGACGGCATGAACCGCGTCGGCGAAGCCGGCAAGGGGGAGAGTGTCTGGCTCGGCTGGTTCCTTTTGAAGACGCTGGGCGACTTTACCACCGTGGCCAAGGGGCAGGGCGACACCAAGCGGGCGCAGGCCTGGACAAAACACGCCGATGTGCTGAAGCGGGCGCTGGAAAGCACCGCCTGGGACGGCCAGTGGTATCGCCGCGGCAGCTACGACGACGGCACGCCGCTTGGCTCGCATAATTCGGACGAGTGCAAGATCGACTCCATCGCGCAGTCGTGGAGCGTGCTCTCCGGCGAGGGCGACCCCGCGCGCTCGACCACGGCGATGCAGCAGGCGACGAACCTGCTGGTCGACGACAAGCTCAAGATCGTCAAACTGTTTACCCCGGCCTTCCAGAACACGAGAAAGGACCCTGGTTACATCAAGAGTTATCCGCCGGGCGTGCGCGAGAACGGCGGCCAGTACACCCATGCGGCGACCTGGTTTGTCATCGCGCTCGCTGAAATGGGCCGCACCGACGATGCCTATCGCTGCTTCTCGATGCTGAACCCGGTCAACCATGCGCTCGACGATGCATCGGCCGAGCATTACCGCGTCGAGCCGTACGTCGTCGCCGCCGACATCTATTCCGGTGAGGGCAAGGGCGGTCGCGGCGGCTGGACCTGGTATACGGGCTCAGCGGGATGGCTCTACCGTGCTGCGGTCGAAGGAATTCTGGGCATTGAGCGGCGGGGCAAGCAGATCACGTTCCGGCCGAAACTGCCCAGCCATTGGGACGGCTATTCTGCCACGCTGAAGATGCTGGGGTCGGAGATCAAGGTTCGCGTCATCCGCGACAAAAAGGCCAAATCCATCTCGCTCGAAGTCAATGGAACCAAGACAAAGTCTTCCGGTTTTCAGCCGAAAGCCGGCGACAAGACCGAGGTGGTCGTCAAGATACCCGCGTAAAATCAAAGGCTTCAGGTTATTGACGCGCGCCTTTCGAGGCGCGCGTTTTCTACTTCGGCATGCTCCTGGCGCAGAACGGCGTGCCTTCCCGATAACGGCGGTCCAAGCGTGCAGTGACTAAAAATGTGGCAGCGCCAGCTGCTGCCATGATTTTGCCGCAAGACTGACATTTCACCTTTTATCTCAAACCGTTAGGTGATCACGGCAGATTTCGCAACGTCGTCATCTTTTGTTCGCAGAATGGGAACGGAAGAGGTAGACGGGCATTGTTTTGCGACCCGTTAACCGGTACGTGTCAAGAAATGGTGCGGTGCACAATAATGTTTTGGGCGGAGTAGCTGAAGTGTCACTTCTGCAAATCTACTGGAGAGCGCTGGGTTATCTCGCAGCCGACAGGAAGCGCGTTGCGTTTATCTGCGGTGCGAATGTCGCGCTCGCCATTATCGCCATCCTCGAGCCGATCATGTTCGGCCGGGTGATCGACGCCATCTCCGATAAGGGTTCGGTGTTTTCGACGCTCGCGCTGTGGGCCGGTCTCGGCGCCTTTAACATCGTCGCCTTCGTGCTGGTGGCGCGCGGCGCCGACCGTTTTGCCCACAAGCGTCGCAGCGAGGTGCTGTGCCAGTCGTTCGAGCGCGTGATCACCATGCCGCTCGCCTGGCACCACCAGCGCGGCACCTCCAACGCGCTGCACACGCTGCTGCGCGCCGTCGAGACGCTGTTCAGCCTGTGG
This sequence comes from Mesorhizobium sp. C395A, assembly GCF_030323205.1. Classification (NCBI taxonomy): domain Bacteria; kingdom Pseudomonadati; phylum Pseudomonadota; class Alphaproteobacteria; order Hyphomicrobiales; family Phyllobacteriaceae; genus Mesorhizobium; species Mesorhizobium sp. C395A. The sequence continues at coordinate 1,123,172 of NZ_CP100473.1, forward strand.
CTTGAATTCATGCGCCAGCATCTGTCGACGGCGGTTGCGCTGGCTCTGCTGATCCCGACCGCGATAAGCATGGATCTGCGCATGTCGCTGGTACTGATGGCGCTGGGCGTTCTCTATGTCGGCATCGGCCGGCTTGTGATGAAGCGCACCAAGGCGGGCCAGGCCGCCGTGGAGCGCCACTACCATCAGGTGTTCGCGCATGTGACCGACTCGGTCAGCAATGTGGCCGTGCTGCAGAGCTACAACCGTCTCGGCCACGAGGCCGATACGCTGCGCCGCTATGTCAAGAACCTGCTCGACGCGCAGAACCCGGTGCTCGACTGGTGGGCGATGGCCAATGCGTTGCACCGCCTGTCGTCGACCATTTCGATGATGGTTGTGCTTTTGATCGGCGCCTATCTGGTCACCCATGGCCAGCTCAAGATCGGCGACGTCATCGCCTTCACCGGCTTTGCCACGCTGCTGATTGCCCGCCTCGACCAGATGTCGGCTTTCGCCAACCAGATTTCCGAAGCCCGCGCCAAGCTCGAGGACTTCTATCACCTCGAGGATTCGGCCGCCGACTCCGCCGAGCCGGACGGCTTGCGCGACCTCACCAACGTCACCGGCCACGTCCGCTTCGAGAATGTCGGCTTCGAGTTTGCCAATTCGAGGCAGGGCGTCGACGACGTCTCCTTCGAGGTCCAGGCCGGGCAGACGGTTGCCATCGTCGGCCCGACCGGCGCCGGCAAGACGACGCTGATCAACCTCTTGCAGCGCGTCTTCTCGCCGTCTCATGGCCGTATCCTGATCGACGGCATCGACACCCGCACGGTGACCCGCAAGTCGCTGCGTCATTCGATCGCCACCGTCTTCCAGGATGCCGGCCTGCTCAACCGCTCGATCGAGGACAACATCCGCGTCGGTCGTGCCGAGGCGACTTATGACGAGGTTCACGCCGCCGCCAATGCGGCTGCCGCGCAGGATTTTATCCTTGCCAAGAGCGCCGGCTATGACACCGTCGTTGGCGAGCGCGGCGGCCAGCTTTCGGGCGGCGAGCGTCAGCGCATCGCCATTGCCCGCGCCGTGCTCAAGGACGCACCGATTCTGGTGCTCGACGAGGCGACCAGCGCGCTCGATGTCGAGACCGAGGACCGCGTCAAGGAAGCCATCGACGAACTGAGGCGCAACCGCACCACCTTCATCATCGCCCACCGCCTGACCACCGTCCGCGACGCCGACCTGGTCGTGTTCATGGACAAGGGCAAGGTGGTCGAGATGGGCGGCTTCGCCGAACTGTCGCTGCGCAATGGCCGTTTCGCCAGCCTGCTGCGCGCCGGCGGCCTGCTCAACGACGAGGAAGTCCGCCGTCTCAGCCGCACGGTGAATATCGAAGCGGCGTAGCTTTTTTACCTCCCCCTTGTGGGGAGGTCGGACCCGTAGGGTCCGGGTGGGGGTAGTGCCCCACCACCCCCACCCCGCTGCTTCGCAGCGACCCTCCCCACGAGGGGGAGGGTAAATAAGACTGCGACACTCCCTCGATTGCCCCGAACGCGCCGCCGGTCTATCTAGACCTTATGAGCGATACCTCCTCACGCCTCGCCGGCTGGACCGACCTCGCCAACCCCACGCGCTTTGTCGGGCTGGCCGATAGGCTGGTGCCGTGGCTGGCGTCGATCGCCGCGATCCTGCTCGCCATCGGTCTCTATATGAGCTTTGCCGCGCCTGAGGATTTCCAGCAGGGCATCACGGTGCGCATCATGTATATCCACGTGCCTTTCGCCTGGCTCGCCATGATGTGCTACACGGTGATGGCCGTCGCCGCGCTCGGCACGCTGGTCTGGCGCCATCCCTTGGCCGATGTCGCGCTGAAGTCGGCAGCCCCGATCGGCGCCACCTTCACCGCGCTTGCGCTGGTCACCGGCTCGATCTGGGGCAAGCCGATGTGGGGCACCTGGTGGGTCTGGGACGCCCGCCTGACCTCGGTCTTCATCCTGTTCCTGATGTATCTCGGCATCATCGCGCTGACGCGTGCGCTCGATGACGCCAGCCGCGCCGCCTGGGCCGCCGCCATCATCACGCTCGTCGGCTTCATCAACATCCCGATCATCAAATTCTCGGTCGACTGGTGGAACACGCTGCACCAGCCGGCCTCGGTGTTCCGGCTCGGCGGACCGACGATCGATCCCAGCCTGCTATGGCCACTGCTGGTGATGGCGCTCGGCTTCACCGTGCTGTTCTTCGCGCTGCATTTCACGGCGATGCGCACCGAAATCCGCCGCCGGCGGGTGATCGCCATGCGCAGGGTGGCGGCACGGCAGGCCGACTAGCGCGATTTTCAAAATCGAAGCCATACGCCTGCCGCCAAACATTAGCATGTGCTGCTATGTTGCGGTGCAGCAACAAGAATTCTCAAAAGATTGTTCCCGACTTCGCTTGGCTCCTTGATCTCGTTTGCTTTCTTGACAGCTCGGCCGCGAAGCAAGAGTGATACCAGTCACTAGTTGTAGCGAGGGAATCGGCGATGAAACTGCGCTTGTTGGCTGGCGTCTCGACATTTGCATTGGCGCTTGGTTGGAGTTCGGCCTACGCCGCCGACGCGATTGTCGACGTTCCGAGGGCGGAGGATCTCTGGTACGTCACGCTCTTCGGCGGCGCCAGTTTCCCGAACCATGTGAAAACGGACTACAATGGTACTGGCTATTCAGTCGATCTTGATACCGGGTTCGTAATCGGCGGCGCTGTCGGTCGGCGCATCAACGATGTGTTTCGTGTCGAAGGCGAACTGTCCTACGCGCGCTACAAGGCAAGCGAATACAGCTACACGGGCGTCGGCAACTATCCGGCTTCCGGCAATCTGTCGGCCACCTATCTTCTCGCCAACGTCTGGGCCGATGTTGCGCATTTTGGTGATGCCAAACTCTATGTCGGCGGCGGTGTCGGCGCGGCCTATGTTACCGCCGATACTCACTTTGATGGCCACGCCTTTGGATACGGGCCTGGCGGCTGGGGTTTCGCCGGCCAAGTGGGCGCCGGTGTTACCTACGCGGTAACGCAGAATGTCGACCTCGATTTCGGTTACCGCTTTAAGGCCGTGACAAGCGTGGATCTAGACGACAATGATGGCGGCGGCACATACGAGAACGCCAAATTGTACTCCCACAATCTCCAGCTTGGCGTAACCCTGAAGTTCTGATTGGTTCGTCGCAGGCCGCGACCGGGATTTGACGGATGCCGCTCTTGCCACGCCGGCAACCCCTGGGCCTGCCGGCAATGATCCCAGCCTCGCTGCCGACCGCCGGTGAGCCGGCGGAAAAGACATTGCAGCGCGGCATCGACCTGCAACGGCGCAAGCGTTTTCGCGAGGCCGAGTTCTGCTACCAGACGGTGCTTCGCACGCAGCCCAAAAATGCCATGGCGCTGAACCTGATGGGCACGCTCGCCATCGAGGCCGAGCATCATGACGCCGCCATTGCCTATATGGAAAGGGCGGTCAAGCTCGAACCGGACAACGCCATCTTCCGCAACAATCTCGGCAATGCCTACAATGTCACCGGCAACGTCGACAAGGCGCGCAGACATCTGAGAAAGGCGATCGAGCTCGACGGAGGGCTCATCGAAGCGCTGTGCAATCTCGGCCGCTCCTACCGCAGCCAGCTCGAGGGCGACATTGCCGAAGGGTTCTATCGCCAGGCGCTGGCTATCGACGGCCAGTCGGTGATGGCACTTGCCGGTATGGGCGATTTGCTCACCGACATTGGCCGGCCGGCCGAGGCGGTCGAATGCTTCAGCAAGGCCCTTGCCATCGACCCGGGCCATGTCGAGGCGCTGGCTGGAATGGCGCTTGCGCGCCGGGCGGTCAAGGATGATCCGACGCTGCCTCTAATACGGGCTCGTCTGGAATTGCCGACGACCACCGATCGCGAGCGGGTGGTGCTGCACCATGCCGCCGGCAAGATGCTCAACGATCAGCGCGAGTATCGCTCGGCAATCCGCCATTTCGCGAGGGCCAAGGCGATTTCCGGCAATGATTTCGACATCGACCGGCACACCCAGCTTTACGACAGCTTCATCGACACTTTCGACGCCGGCTTCTTCGAGGCGCGAGCCAATTTGGGAAATCCATCCAGACGCCCGGTCTTCATCGTCGGCATGCCACGGTCGGGAACGACGCTGACCGAGCAGATATGCGCCAGTCATCGCGATATCCATGGCGCCGGGGAGTTGTCGACCATTCGTTCACTTGCCGGCGAACTTGGGTTCGACAAGCTCGACCCAGCCATTTTCACCAAGGCCATGGCGGCGCTCACTGCGGCCAAGGCCAAGGAGCTTGGATCGAAATATCTCGACGATCTCAAAAAGCGCAACAACACGGCGCGGCTTGTCGTCGACAAGATGCCGCATAATTTCGAGCTGCTGGCCTTCATCAGCCTGATCTTGCCGAATGCCCGCATCATCCATTGCCGGCGTGACCCGATGGACAATTGCGCGTCCTGTTTCATGCATAATTTTTCCGAGGCGCACGGCTATAATGCCGATCTGACCAAGCTTGGGCAGTATTACCGGCAGTATGACCGCCTGATGCGCCATTGGGCCAAGGTCATCCCGCTGGATATCCACGACATGCCCTACGAAGAAACGGTCGCCGATTTCGAAAATCGCGCCCGCGGATTGATCGGATTCCTCGGCATCGAGTGGGACGATGCCTGCTTGCGTTTCAACGAAACCGAGCGCACGGTCCGGACGCCGAGCCGCTGGCAGGTGCGCCAGCCGATCTATTCATCCTCGGTCGAGCGCTGGAAGCTGTATGGCGACGCGCTGGATCCGCTGAAGGCGGCGCTGGGTCCGGTTTATCCGTCCTGATTTCAGTTGGCCCGAACAACCTCGCGCTCGACGCGCGCTGGCGTAGATTAGACCTGAGTTGCACCGTGCTTTGGGGCCAAATGAAAGCCGAATGCTTTCATGACCGCCAGTGTGGTTTCCAGCGTAGGATTACCGTTTTCGCTGAGCGAGGTATAAAGATGCTCGCGAGCCAAGCCGGTCTTTCTGGCAATGTTGCTCATCCCCTTGGCGCGGGCAACGACACCGAGGGCGGACGCGACGAATTTGGCGTCTCCGGTTTCCATTGCCTCTGCCAGAAACGCCTCGATTGCCGTATCGGAATCGAGCATTTCGGCGGGATCGAAATCATAGATTTTTTCAACCATTGTCGTCACTCCATTCTACGGCCAGGCGCTTTGCTGTCCGTATGTCGGTTTCTTGTGAAACTTTTATCCCCGCCGCACAGGAGCAGGATGACCGTTTCACCGCGCTTGTGAAATAAACGCGATAGCCGGGCCCATAGTGAATGCGCAATTCACTGATGCCTTCACCCACTGGGGCCACGTCGCCGGGATTTCCTACAATCAAACGTTGCAGCCGAACGGCAATTGCCGCCTTGGCTCTTCCGTCTTTCAGCTTTTGGTGCCACCTCCGAAAGGTGGCTGTCTGCTTCAGGATTGCCATGGGGACTAGTAAGTTATAAATTACAATTCGTCAATGTCGAAATAGGGCGAGCCTCCAAAACGAAAAGCCTCACCCCATCCGCCCACGCGCTTCCACCTTCAGCGTTTCCAGCACCTTGTCACCGTCGATCAGATGCACCTGGTCGAACAGGTTGGTCACGACGCAGCAATGATCAGGCACCACGCGAACGCGTTCGCCGATGCGTAGGCTCGCGCCATTCGCAAGCGTGACCGTGCCATGTTCCTCGCTCAAGCTGGTAACGCGGGCGCCGGGCATGCCGAGCAGCTCGCCAAAATCGGCGAGCCCCAGCGTGTCGCTGGACAGCGCCTTGCTGCCGCTGTCGAGGATGGCGCGGGCCGGCGTCGGATGGCTGACCACGGTGGCGAGCACCGTCAGCGCACAATCGTCGAGCGTGCCGACGCCTTTGGCGACCTGATACCGGTCGAGGTAGATGTAGGTGCCGGGGCGGTATTCGGTCACCACGCTGTCCTCGCCCGAGCGCCACATGTCAGGCGTGCCGCCGCTGGAGATGCGATCACAGGCGAGACCCGAGGCCGCGAGCGTTTGTTTGGCGCCGGCCAGCCAGGATTCAGCCTCGGCGGCGCGGCCGGCCGCGGGGTAGGTCATCAGCCCGCCGAAGGTGAGCCCCTTGGCTTGGTCGATCAACTTCGCCGGTGCCAGCGCCTCGGCGGCGCTTTGCACACCGCAACGGCCCATGCCGGTATCGCATTCGACCAGGACGGGCAGGGGGTGCCCTGCATCGGTGAAGGTGGCGGCGAGCCCCTCCAGTGTTTCGCGGCTGTCGGCCGTCACTGACAGTGTCACGCGGCCATGCAGCGCCTTGAGGCGCTCCAGCTTGGCGCGGCCAAGGATGTTGTAGGGCAGGAAAATATCGGTCAGCCCGGCATCGGCCATCACTTCGGCCTCGCCGATCTTCTGGCAGGTGATGCCGACCGCGCCGGCCGCCATCTGCTTCTTCGCCCAATAAGGCAGTTTGTGCGTCTTGATGTGCGGCCTGAGTTTCAGCCCGTGGCGGTCGGCATGCGCCTGCGCTCGTGTGATGTTGGCTTCGGCGCGGGCTGCGTCGATGAGGATCGCCGGCGTGTCGAGGTCGTCTATGCCTTGCATGAAATATCACCCTGGGAAATCTGGCTGACTTATGGCCCCGATCCGCACGGATGTCATGGGGCCAGCACGCAGTTTGCGTCGACACCGCAGCGCTGTTCGGCTATGCGCTTCAGATAACTCCAGGGAACGCGACGCGAAGGGATCACGATCATGAAACGCTCCACCGTCAACGACATCATCCGCGATGCAGACGCCTTCATCCGCTCGTTCGGCTACATCATGCCGCCCTTCGCCTACTGGAGCCCGGAAGAGATGAAGGCGCGCAAGGCCGACTCCGCCGCCATTTTCACCTCGCGGCTCGGTTGGGACATCACCGATTACGGCCAGGAAAAATTCGACGAACTCGGCCTGTTCCTGTTCACCGTTCGCAACGGCGTCTATGCCGACATGAAGAAGGGCATGGGCATGCTTTATGCCGAGAAGATCATGATCTCGCGCAAGGATCAGCTGTCGCCGATGCACCGCCACAACATCAAGGCCGAGGACATCATCAACCGCGGCGGCGGTAAGCTCGTGCTGGAACTGTTCATGCACGATCGCGACGGCGGCATCGATCCGAAGGCCGAAGTGACGGTGCCGGTCGACGGCACCATCCACAGGCTGCCGGCAGGCGGGCTCCTGAAGCTCGACCCGGGCCAGAGCGTGACGCTGCTGCCCGGCGTCTGGCACGCCTTCTGGGCCGAGGGCAAGGATGTGCTGATCGGCGAGGTCTCGACCGTCAATGACGATCTCACCGACAACGTCTTCCGCGAGCCGATCGGCCGCTTCTCCAACATCGACGAGGATGTCGCGCCGGTGCACCTGCTGGTGTCCGACTATGAGAAGTGGGTGGGGTAGGCGAGGGCCTAATCGCCCCAATTCAGCTGCTGAAAGAACGTCCAGATGCTGATCGTGCTGTCATCCCGATCGCTCGTGCTGTGCAGCGTCAGGACAATATCCACGGTGGGCGGCGCCTTGCTCAAGACTGTGATCAGGCGCGCGCTGCCGTCAGGCACGATACCTCTGCCTGAGGTCATTTCCCAATTTCCGTCGGCTCGCTGAAGTCGGGAAGAAGAATCTCCGAATTGCTTCCTCATCGATGCATCGTTTAGAAACGGTTCGTCGGTGAGTTCTGCAAATTCCTTCCAGGATCCGGAGACTGCGGCCTGAATGGCGCGTTCTATTCTGGCTTTTTCCGCTTCGCTAACTTGAGCCGGCATCCCGAACTCCGATCTACCGCTGGTACTTATCCGCCTTGCGTGTTCCCAGCAAAAGCTTGCGTTCGAGCTGTGCCCGCAGCTCGCCATAATAGGCGGTGAGGAAGGCCCTGGAATCGACCGGCTCGATTGTCATGCCGATTTTGCGCCCGATCGTCTCGGCCACGGCTTTCAGGGCGAAATAGTCGTCGCGGCGCAGCACCTCTTCCAGCTTGTGCAGTTCGGCGATGCCATAGGCATCGAGCTGCGCCTGGGTGAATCGGAAGGCGCGGGTGGTGGTGTCCTGGCGTTGCGACAGGTCTTCGACCAGCGCCAGTTTCGGCGCCTCGACAACCCACGTTCCGGCCAAAAGGTCGCCGATGCGCATGCGGTCGCGATTGAACAGCGGGAAGAGCGCAAACAGCAGCGTCCACACCAGTCCGAAGATCGTCGTCAGCGTGTCGGCGAGCCCCATCTCGCTGCGGCCGAGGATGATCGATAGCGGCAGGAAGATCTCGATCTCGCGCATCAGGTTGCGGGCAATGACCTGATCGACCGACAGGCCGGCGCCGCTGCGCGATGCCACCCGGATGCCGAGCATCCGTTTGCCGGGTGTGGCGGCGCGGCGGCCGGCTTCGAAGACGATGAAATAGGCGTTGCGCAGGAAGAAGATCAGGATGATCCAGACGATGAACAGCGGCTGCGCGCCTTCGCCTTTGAGGCCGGCCAGCCCGAACAGTGCAACGATCGAGATCACGATCGCCGTGACAATGATGATGACAAAGTCGAGCAGGAAGGCGGCGGCGCGGGTGCCGGCATCGGCGAGCTTGATCCGGAGATCGACGCCTTCCGGCGTGATCAGCGGCCGTATTGTCGAGACGGCAGCACGCCTAGCGGTTGCCATGCCGCACCACCCTGAACACATAGAAATAGCAAAGCCACAGCGTCAGCATGACGCCGCCAATGGCATAGCGTGTCACGTCGCTGGTGATCACCTGCCTGCCGATGCCTTCGAGCAGGCCGGCAAACAAAAGCATGATCGTCACCCCGACCATGGTGGTGGCGGCCACGCGCCCGGCATAGGCAGCAGCCGTCATCCGCGTCAGTTCGCCGGGGAAGGCGATGCGCGTGCCGATGCGCATGCCGGCGGCGCCCGCCAAGGCGATCGCGAAGATCTCGGTGGTGCCATGGATGGACAGCCATCCGCCCAACTCCAGGCCGAGCCCCTTGGCGACGTAGATCTGGAACATTGCGCCAAGCAGGCAGCCATTCATCAGGATCAAGAGCACGCTCGGCACCGCGAAGGCAAAGCCCAGCGCGAAGGCCAGGATCGCCACCTGGACATTGTGCGTGAACAGATAGGCGGCGAAGCCCGACAGGAAATTATTCTCGGCGCCGTCATAAAGCACCTGCCGCAGGACTTCGACTGAGGCATCCGGGTTGCGCCCGCCGGCCAGGCTCGGCGGAATGATGGCGTCGAACCAGCCCTTGTCTTTGGCCACCAGCCAGTAGCCGGCGCCGGCGCCGACAAAGGTCAGGACGACCGACAGCAAGGTCTCGCGCCACAAATCGCGAATGGCATGCGGCCAGTCATGCAGAAAGAAATCGCCGATGCGCTGCCGCAAGCCGCGACGCGCGCCATAGAGGTAGAAGTAGCCGCGCAGGCACAGCGCTTCGAGATAGCTGACCAGCGCATTGTCGAGCGACGTCGCCCGCGCCACCGAAAGCGAGGACAGCGCCGAGCGGTAGAGCAGCGGCAGCGACAGCAGTTCGTCTTCCGACAGCGTGCGCGGCGCACGTTTCTCGACCCGGGCAAGCAGCGCCTCGAACGCCTTCCAGTCGGCCTCGCGCTCCGAACGGAAGCTCGCCAGCGACTGGCGCACCGCATCCTTGCCGACCAGCGCGTTCACAACAGATCCTCTCGCTTGAGTTCGAGATAGCGCTCGACCAGTGCCGGCCCGAGCCTCTGATGGTCGGCTTCGATGACATGCGCGCCGAGCAGCCTGAGCCTGCCGATGACGACCTGCCTTTCGCGCAGCAGCCCGCCGGCGACGACCGAGCGCGCCACATCCTCCGGTGCGTCCGGCGGCATGTCGGCCAGTGTCTCCAGTTCGACATCCTTCATCATCATGAACAGCACCAGATGCCGTTCGGTGAGCCGGCCGACGGTGCGCAGCATCAGTTCGGCGCTGATCGGATCGACGAAGTCGGTGAAGATGATCATCAGCGAACGCCGGTCGAGCCGCGCCGCCAGCGTCGTCAGCGCCAAAGTGAAATTGGTCTCTTCGGTGGAATAGTCGATTTCCGCGGCCCGCTTCTGGATCATGGCGAAGCTGGCGGAGCCGCGCACGGCGCCGCTGGAAACGCGCGGCCTCGCGTCGAAGCCGAACAGGGAGACCATGTCGCCGCCCTTCAGCGCAATGAACGCCGACAGCAAGGCTGCGGTGACGGCGCGGTCGACCTTCGGCACGCCGTCGACGGGCTCGCACATCAGCCGGCCGCTATCGATGGCCAGCACGATGTTGTTGTTCTCCTCGATACGGAATTCGCGCGCCAGAAGCCTGCCGTGGCGGGCGCTGCGCTTCCAGTCGATCATGCGCCGGCCCATGCCGGGCTGGTAGTCCTTGAGCGCCTCGAATTCGCGGCCCTGGCCGGCGCGGCGCTGCGCATGTCCGTCGGGCAGCGCCTGGCGCTGCAGAAGCGTGATCGCCTCGTCGCGGGCGCTGCTGACGTTGGGCAGCACCGCCACCTTGCCGTCCATCGGCAGCACGACCTGGTTCCAGACCAAGCCGAACGGCCCGCGCCAGCGCACCCACAGACGGTCGAACCTGGCAATGCCGCGCCGCAGCGCCTGAAATTTGAGGTCGAGCGATGCGCTGCCGGCCTCGGCGGTCAACGCGCCGCCGGTGCCGCCCACCGGTTCCAGCCGCTCGTCATGGCCGAGGCGCGCCTGCACCGCGCGCGACCGTCCGCTGAGCCCGGCAGTGACATGGACGGTGAACTGGCCGCCGACGCTGACTTGCGGCGGGGCATGGATGCTGGCATCCAGGGAAGCGCGTCCGCGCCCGGCGGCGGCGTCCACGGCCAGGAAAGCAAGCAGCGCGCAGATCCACAACAGGCCGAGATACCACAGCGACGGCAGCGCGAGCGCGATCAGGAAGGCCGGTATTGCACCTGCCGCACCTGCCCAGACTGCCCGGCCGCTCGGATAGATCAACGTGGCGCTTCCGTCTGGTCGACCAAGTCGGTGACGATCTGCTCGACCAGGCGGCCGTCGATCTGCGCCGCCGGCGACAGGATCACACGATGGCGCAGCGCCGGCACCGCAAGCGCCTTGACGTCGTCGGGGATGACATAGGCGCGCCCGTCGAGCGCTGCCCGGGCGCGTGCGGCTCTCGCCAGCATGGCGCCCGCACGCGGGCTGGCACCGACTTCCAGATCGGGGCTGGCGCGCGTGGCCCGCACCAGCCTTGCGATATAGTCCACGACGTCGTCGACAAGCGTGACCTCGCCGACGGTCGCCAACGCCTTTTCCAGCGTCTTGCGGTCGGCCTGGGCGGTGATGCCGTATTGCTTGATATCGTGCGAGGCGGTGCTGCCGCCATGGTGGATGATGATCGCCTTTTCCTCTTCCGGGCCGGGGTAGCTCACCCGGTGCTTGAACAGGAAACGGTCGAGCTGGGCTTCGGGCAGGGGATAGACGCCCTGGTGCTCGATTGGGTTCTGCGTCGCGACCACCATGAAGTTCGGGCCGAGCGCATGGGTGGTGCCGTCGAAGGTGACGGCATGCTCCTGCATCGCCTCCAGCAGGGCTGCCTGGGTCTTCGGCGGCGTTCGGTTGATTTCGTCGGCGAGCAGCAGATCGCAGAAGATCGGGCCGCGCGTCAGCGTGAATTGCCCGGTCTGGAAATTGTAGATGTTGGAACCGACGATATCGCCGGGCATCAGGTCGGGTGTGAACTGGATGCGGCCATAGGCGACGCCCAGCGCCTGGGCAAAGCAGCGCGCCGTCATCGTCTTGGCCGTGCCCGGCGGTCCCTCGAGCAATATATGCCCGCCGGCGAACAATGCCGTGAGCATCAGATCGACCGTATCGTGTTGCCCGGTGATGGCCTTGGCCACCTCTTCCCTGATCTGTGTCGCCAGGGCCTTCACATCATCGACGTTCACCGAGCCTCCTTGCCGTCCAGTCGTGCAGCTTTTCGGCTGCATCATGCATTTGTGTCAGGGTCTTTGCCGCGTTCGCAGCTTGCAGGCGGGTCGTGAAACCGCCGGCTTCGTCCTTGTCGCGGGAATCGAGCCAGCGGTCGAGCGCTTCGTCGTGCAAACCGTGCGGCGCGCCGAGCAGCGCGCCGGCGCGCACGCGTGCCAGTGCTCCATAGCGGTCGCCCAGTTCCTCCAGCCGGCCGGCGCGGCGCAACAGCATCGCCGTGGTGTCGACCAGCGCGCGTTTGCCGAAGGCGATGGCGCGCTGATCGGCCCGTGGCGGCCCGAACCGGCCAAGGCCATGCAGGAAGGCAAGTGCCGCCGCCGCCAGGATGGTCAGCGTCAGCGCCAGGAAAGGCGGTTCGACCAGAAGCTTGGCGAGATCGTATTTTCGCCCGACGCCATGCAGCGTCAGGTCGAACATGACGGCACCCTCTTCGGGCTGGAGGAACTCGATCAGCTTGAGCGCCGCCGCCGCCTTGTCGGGATCTTTCAAGCCAGCGTTGTTGATGAGATCGGGGTCCGTCAGAATGTAGAACCGCTCGTCTTCGACCTCGGTCAGCACGGCCTTGCCGTTGCCGGCGGCAATCAGCGGGTGTTCGTCGGCCACCCATTGCAACTGGTCGGGAACGCTGACCATTTGCCCTGAGACGTCGAGTTGCTTGGCCGTGCTTTCGCCTTCGCCGAGCTTGGCCTTGGCGATGCGGCCGAGCCAGTCGTTGACCACCACATCCGGCAGTCGCTGGATCTTCATCTCCCAGCCTTCGTGCAAGGCCAGCGGCAAGGTCGCCCATTTGGGCAGAACGAACAGCGTATCCAGGCCCTTGCGAAGCTTGATTATGTTGGCGAGCGCATCTGGGTCGCTGTCGGGCGAAATGGTGACGATCAGCAGCATCTCGGTCTCGAGATCGCTGTCGGACCGCGCCATATCGGGCGCCTTGCCGGTCAGCTTCAGCCATTGCGCCAGGCCGGCATAGCCGATGCCGCTCTTCGACAGCGGCGTTGCGCCACCGGCGCTCGGCTGGCGAAGGTCGGGCGCATAGGTGGACAACAGGAAGAAGCCCGCGGCCGCGAGTAGGCTGGCGAAAATGCCCCAGAACAGCGTCCTGCGGCTGAACGGTTCCTGCTGGGCGATGTCGGCTGTCGCGTCACTCACGTCCAGGCATCCCTGAAGACGAATCGCTCATAGGCGCTGCGCGCCTCCTGCCAGCCCTCTGGCCCGACCGGCCGGCGCGCGAACAGAGCGGCCTCGACGATGCGCGCGATCTGGGTAAAGGCGCCACGCGCCCGCGTTGGCAGCGACGCCGCTCCCGCGATATCGCGCGCGGTCAGCGACGGGCGCAGGAAGTCGGGCAGGCGGCCGGCAATGTCGGCAACGCTGCGGCGCAGCAGGAGATGCACCGCCTCGTCATACTCGCCCCGGGCGGCCAGCGCATCGGCTTCCGACAACAGGATCTGCGCGGCGCCCACGTCGGGGTGCCATGTCGCTTCCGCCTCGGTCACGCTCTTTTTGCGCCACCAGGGCAGGCGCCAGGCGACGCCTTTCACCTCAAGCAAAATCAGCAGCAGAATGATTGCGGCACCTGTGATCACCGCCCCCCAGAACAGATAGATCATGTAAGGGCCGAGCGATTTCAGGAACTCGCCCAGCGGTCTTAGCCACTCGGGGGTCTCGGGTGGTCTGTAGGCCGGCAAGTCGAACTGGATCGAATCGTCCGACAGCAACTGCTTGTGCAGTTTGGCCAGCCATTCGGCTTGCGCAGCGTCCGGCTGTGCAGCAGTCACCTTCTCGCCCCCCTGCAACCTGCGGTTCGCGAGCCGACACTGGCAATACGCCAAGGCAATTGCAAGCGGCGGCAACCGCAAGTATCAATATCGGTGATTTATACTTTCTGATTTCGGGTATCCATTAGTCGGGGGGAATGTAACATGACGTCAATCGCGAGCGAGCGTCCGGAACGGTTCAGCGTCGGCAGGGCTTTCAGCAATACGTTTTCGGTAATCGGACGCAGCTTCGTCCCACTTGCTGCCATCGTCGGCCTTTTTTCGACGCTGCCTGCGCTGCTGTACAACATCTGGAGCTTTAGACAGATTGCAAAGATAGCAGTACCTGGGGCGAGCTTCGAGCAATCGGCTATGGCGGGCTATGGTGCCGTTTCGATGATTGCCGGCCTGGTGCTCCTGATCTTGGCCTTTCTGGCGCAGGCGGCGCTGGTACGAGCGACAATCGAAGATTTGAACGGCAAGCGCCCGTCGATTGGCGATTGCATTCAGATAGCCCTGCGCAGCTTCCTCCCCACGCTCGGAATTGGTCTTGTGATCATCGTGGCAATGTTTCTGGTGGCGATGATATTAACGGTCATCACCATGGCCATCCCCATCGTCGGCGGTGTGATTGCACTTCTGTCGCTCATCCCCATAGCCATGTGGCTGATCAGCATATCGGTGGCTGTGCCCGTCGCAGTTCAGGAAAGGCCTGGCGTCTTCGCCTCGATTTCGCGAAGCAGGGCGCTGACGAAGGGAAGCCGCTGGCGGATATTCGCGCTGTTTCTGGTCCTCGGCATTGTTGCGATAGGGCTACAAGTGGTTTTCACCTTGCTGTTTCAGGCTGCTATTGCGAGCGGCGGGATCAGCACGACCGGTCTCATTGCCGCTGCCATCGGAAGCAGCCTGCTGTCGACAATCGTTTCGGCGGTGATTTCGGTGGCGATTGCCGTCACCTATGTCGAGCTGCGCCAGGTCAGGGAAGGCACCAGCGTCGACGAACTGGCGGAGATCTTCTCGTAACGAAGGTTTTGGCCCGAGAACAGCCAGTCATGTTGGCGCGATTGGCCGGGATCTAGCTCGGGCCGGAAGGGGTAATCGTGGCATCGACGGCGTCGGCGCGGCTTGAGAAGTTCCAGATCGGCAGGGTTTTCAACAACACCTTCGCCGTGATCGACCGCAATCCCGGTCTGATGATTGCTTTGGCGGCGCTTTTCCTGGTCCTCCCAGCAGTTGCGCTCAATCTGTCGAACCACTGGAATGGCGGCTCCAACGGCTACATCGCCGCACCTCCACTCGGCGCGAAGTGGGTCATTATGAGCAGCTCGTTCTTATCGCTCGTTTTAAGCCTGATCTATTTCGTTTGCGCGCTGTTGTTCCAGTCCTCGCTGGTGCAAGCGACGATAGAGGACCTGAACGGCAAGCGCCCGGCGATCGGCGACTGCATCCAGATAGCCTTGCGCAGCATATTCCCGACGCTGGGGGTGGGGCTGATTGTCTTTTTGGCCATGATCCTTGGCCTCATCGTGATGGGCATCGCCGGAATGTTGGTGCCGATCTTCGGAGCGATCATTGCCTTCGTGGTGTTGCTCGTTGCCGGCATCAGGTGGCTGCTCGGCATATCGGTTTCCGTGCCGGTGCTGATGCAGGAGCGGCTTGGCATGTTTGGCGCGATGTCGCGCAGCCGTGCTCTGACAAAGGGCAGCCGCTGGCCGATGTTCGGTGTCTTTCTGATCCTGTTTTTGGCGGCGCTTGCCTTCCAGATGATGTTTGCCTTGCTGATCGGCCTGATTTTCGCTTTCTTCAGCGGCCTCTCGACGGTTGCCCTGATTTTCGGCGCTATCGGAAGCGTCCTTATCGCGACGGTCGTGTCCACGGTGGCATCGGTGGCCATTGCGGTCGCCTATGTTGAACTGCGCCAGGTTAGGGAAGGCACCAGCGTAGACGAACTGGCGGAGATTTTCTCTTAGAAGGCGAAGCCAACTCGGCTGGTCGGGCGGCGGGGATTTCAGTGACAACAGCTTGGCCCCGCCTCCGCGCTCGTCCGACACAGGCACGACGAGGTGATCGCCACATCCCGCGCGAGCTGGACATGGTCGAAGCAGCGTTTGGCCGCACGGTCTGCCTCGTCCTTGCCGTGCTCGTTCCAGGTGAGGTTGTAAAAAGGCCCGGCGGCATAGGCGATGCCCCAATGCACGAAGGCGCAATCAGGATCTGTCTCCAGCGCCTTCTCGAAGCACTTTATGCCTTCCTCATGGTTGAAGCCGTAGCACCAGTTCAGCCCGATATCGAACCAGCGCTGCGTCTCGACCGAGGCGGTGGAGATTGGACGGCGATAGGTGCCGAGGTCGAAGTGGTCCATGCGTTCTCGTGCAAAATATCGCGGCCAAAGTGTATCAGGCCTTGAACTCAATCTTGGGGTGCTGACCTAGGTAAAGTGCGAAGCAATCTGTTCGACAGGGTCCTTGTCTGGGCGCACCAAAAGCCAGAAGATCAGCCCTGTAGCGCCACCGAGTATCCCTATGAAGGAGCATGCATAGAGAACTCCGCCGATTCCCAATGGAGGACTCCACTTACTGAGGCCGAAGACAAACGCTGGAACAAAAACTGCCAGAAAGCCAACGACGACGTATACCCAAAAAAACTGCCAGCGCCGTCGGGTCAGGACATAGAAGGCCGGAATTCCTACCACCGCCTCCACAACATAGAAAACAAGGGTTACGAAGATGAAGCCCGACAACGGCCCCGTCTCAGGGTGGTTCGCATGCCAATTGTAGCCGGGCAGGATCGCCGGAATAATGGGTGCAAGAATGAAAGCCCAACGGGCGCGCATGTGTATTCTCCGGAATGACGCGAGCCCACAGCGGCGCCTCGTCGACACACCAGACCGATCCACGGTCGCCGCGTCAAGACAGACACCGTCGTAAATGCTCGGAGTGCGCTGCAGGTATCTACCTGAGCGACATACCGCTCAGGTGCCAGCCGGTATGCGGCGTCCCCGAAGGATCACCCCTCCAGCCACACCTTCTCAAAATGCTGTTCCAGCGACTGGTGCTGTTCGCAGCCTTGCACGCCCTTGCGGTAGGTGCGGTAGACCGAGCGCCAGTAGGGCTGGATGATGATGCCGGCATCCCGCAGATTCTGTTCGATCTTGGCCATGATCTCCTTGCGCTGGGCAGCATCCGGCGTTGCCAGCGCCTTGTCGAGGAGTTCGTCGAACTCTTTGTTGGCGTAAGCGCTTTCGTTCCAGGCGGCGCCCGATTTATAGGCGAGCGCCAGCACCTGGACGCCGAGCGGGCGGCCCAGCCATTCGGTGGTGGAGAAGGGGTATTTGCTCCAGTCGTTCCAGAAGGTCGCCGCCGGCAGCACGGTGCGCTTGATCTTCAGGCCGGCCTCGCGCATCTGCGCGGCGATCGCGTCGCCGGTGCTCTTTTGCCATTCGATGTCGACCGAGATCAGCTCGAATTCGTGGTCCGTCTTGCCGGCTTCAGTGAGCAGTTTCTTCGCCTGATCCATATCTCGCTTGGCCGGACCGATATCGGCAAACTCAGGATGCATCGGACCGACATGGTGGTTGTCGGCAGGCTTCCCGCGGCCGCCGAGGCCGAGCGCCAGCACGGCCGAATTGTCGACCGCAAGCTGGGCGGCGCGGCGCACGTTGACGTCGTCATAGGGCGCGTTGCCGACATTGAAGCGGGCAACGATGGTCGAGCCGGTGGCGATCTCGGAATTCAACAAGCCCATCTGCTCGGTCTGCGACACGGCGTCGGACGCGGTCTCGTGGTCGGTGTCGATTTCGCCGGATTCGAACGCCGACAGCATGGCGTTGGGGTCGGAGCCGTAATCGACCCATTTGATGCCGTCGAGGTAGAAGTCGCCCTTCCACCAGGGCTTGTCCTTGCGCTTCACCTCCGCACTGGTCTCGGCATTCCAGCTGACCAGTTCGCAAGGGCCGGTGGTGATCGCCAGCGCCTTCATCGGGTCGTCGCCGCCCTCATAGGAGCGATGCATGATCAGCGCGGGATAGTCGGCCATGCCGGCGATCAGCGAAATGTCGGGTTTCGGCAGATTGAGCTTTACGGTGAAGTCGTCGACCTTCTCGATGCCGCCATCGACCGGCTTCTTGGTGTCGGCATTGACCAGCGCGCCCATGCGTGCGGCGACCGAGTTGCCGGCGACGGAAGCATCGCACCAGCGGCTGAGATTGTGGATGACGTCATCGGCGTTGAAGGCGTCGCCATTCGACCAGGCGATGCCCTTGCGCACATGAAGCGTCAGCGTCTTGGCGTCGTCGCTGGTTTCCCAGCTTTCGAGCAGCCACGGCTCGAAGGTGAAGTCGCGGTTCCAGCGCACCAGATATTCGTTGCAGTGGCGCGCTACATTGGACATTTCGACGCCGTCGAAAGTACGTGGATCCTTGAAGCCCTTGACGTTCATGGCGACGCGCAAGGTGCCGCCGCGTTTCGGCTCTTCGGCCCGGGCGGGCGAAGGGGAAAGGCCGCCCAATGCCAGTGCTCCGGCCGCGCTGACGCCGAAGCCGGCCATGATGGCGAGATATTCGCGCCGGTTGACGCCGCCCTTTGTGAAATCTTGGGCGACGGGTTTGGCCTGCGGGTGCAAATTGCGGTCGGTCAGCATGAATTTCATCGTCGTTCCCTCTTTTGTTGGGCGCCCCGACGGTCCGCCTCCGCTGGGGGCGGATGCGATCATGGGGCGCCGTTGCCTGAGCAGGTGATGATAAAGCGGGCCGACCCCGGGAAATGTTCTCTTTTCCGCAATTCTTGTGCGCCACTCCGCAGTGGGAGTGCAGACAATTTCCCCCTTGTGGGCGCGGCAATCGCATATGGATTTCGGCGCTTTGCGCTCTACGAATACCCCCACCCTTAATCCCTCCCCACAAGGGGGAGGGAGACTTCGGCAGCGCCGAACTCGGCAGATTGGCCACGTTGAGCGCCGCAATATAGCGGGCGGCAGCGTTCCCTCCCTTGTGGGGAGGACTAGGGTGGGGTCCTCTTCGCAAAAATCTCATATGCGATTGCCTGCCCACGAGGGGGAGATCAGCGCTTCGCCGCCTCAATATGGCCAGTCGTTCTTGCCGAGCACGGCGACGGCGGCGATGGCTGCAAGCGTGCACACGAACGCCTCGCCGGCGCGCTGAACACTTTTGCGGGCGCGCAGAAAACTGTGCACCAGCCGCGGCTCCTCATACCACCAGGCGCGGCCGCCGGCGGCAACAATGCGGTCGCGATAGGTCTCGCCGTCCGATGACAGCGGATCGCATTGGGCAGTGATGATGACAGTCGGCGGCAGGCCGGAGAAGTCGTTGTCTTTCAGCGGCGAAAAAGTCGGGTCGTCGGGCGACTGTGCCGGGGCAGCGCGAATGGTGCGGTAGAACGCGATGTCGCGCAGTGTCAACAGCGGTGCGTCGGCATGTTCGACATAGGAGCCGGCACTCTCGTCGCCGCCGAGGCCGGGATAGATCAGCACCTGGCCGACCGCCCGGCGCAGGTGGCGGCGCGAGGCGTGCGCGACCGCGGCGGCAAGGTTGCCGCCGGCGCTTTCGCCAACGAGCACGATCGGCAGGTCCGTTGTCACCGCCGCCCATTCGAACGCGGTCAGCGCGTCGTCGAAGGCGGCCGGGTGGGGATGTTCCGGCGCCAACCGGTAGTCGGCCGAGACAACGTCGAAACCGGTGCCGGCGCAGATCTCGGCGCAGATGTCGTCATGGCTGTCGAGCCCGCCCAGCACAAAGCCGCCGCCATGATAGTAGACGATGACGGCGCGCACGGGCTTGCCCGCCATCCGGTAGTAGCGGATCGGGATGGCGTGCCCTGCATCGGCGGCGATGTTGCCGCCGCTGGCCGAAACCCCTTTGGGATAACCCTGATGGAAGGCGCGGCACATCGCATCATAGACCGACCTTTGCTCGGCGATCGGAAGTTCGGCGATTTCTGGCGGGAACCAGTCATTGACCAGGTCGATATGCTCCCACAGCGCCGGGTCGAGCAGGGTGGCGTATTTCCCCCGCCTGGTGGTCTTGAGCTTGTGGACCGTGCCCATCTCTCAGAGCTCGCCGTAGAGACGTTCGGCGTTTTCAAAGGTGAAGCGCAGCGGCACCGAGCCCTCGACCCGCCATGCATCGACGGTGTCGCCCGCCATCAGCCGGCACGCGTCTATCGTGTTGGTGACGGCGCCGCCATAGAGCCGGTTGGCAAGGTTGAGGATGGCGGTCTGGTGCATGGCGGCACTGCCGCTGCCGCAGGCATCCTTGACCAGAAGCACACGAAAGCCGGATGCGACCGCGTCCTTGACGGTGGCGTCGATGCAGGCCTCGGTCCAGACGCCGGCGACGATCAGCCATTCGATGCCGCGCGCCTTGAGTTCGGTTGCGACAGGCCCGGCGCCGAAGGCGCTGGCCTGCGTCTTGACCAGCATCGTCTCGCCGGCCGCGGCCGCCACTTCCGGGCAGATTTCCGTCAGCGGATCGCTCTTGTCGGAAAAAGCCGACTTGCCGTCGGCATCGAGCGGATGGAACGGCCGCGCCTTGGCGGTATCGACGATATAGGCCCAGTGATACAGCGGCACGAAGTTGCGCCGCGCCGCCGCCTGCAGGCGCTGGACGTTGGCAAGCACCTCGCCAAAACCTTCGACCAGATAGCGCTTGTCCTGCCGATGCTCTTCCTGGAGGTCGATGAACGCCGCGGCGACCGTGCCACGTTTGATCGAGATGGGGCTTTTCATGCGGATAGGCCTTGGTTCGCGACCAACGCCATTCCGTTCAGCGAAGTCGCGCAAACAGTGGTGATTGGCCGGTGCCTCCCCACCTTCGTCATCCACGGGCGAAGCAGGAGCGAAGCTCCGTCGCGGAGACCCGAGGATCCATGCCGTGACGCTGGTCGGAGAGTGCGGCGGAGCAGAACTTGCACCGTTGGGGCGCGGATGAGTCCCGGCATGGATCCTAGGGTCTGCGCCGCGTCGCTGCGCTCCTTGCTTCGCCCTAGGATGACGAAGGCATAGCTGCCGCGACTATTCCCGAAGGTTTGCGATACCGCGCTGACGTTAGTGAGGGACGCTGCGATCAAACCTGCTTCTCCAGAAATTCATCCTCGTAGGGAAAGCGCGACAGAAGCTCGGTGCCGGTGTCGGTGATCAGGATCTCGTCCTCCAGCTTGACGCCCTCGCGGCCGCCTTTCTCGCCGATATAGCTTTCCACGCTCACCACCATGCCGGGCACGATAACACCGTCGCGGCCGTAGGTTTCATAGTCCATGGCGTGCGCTATGAACGGCGTCTCGCCATGCATGCCGACGCCGTGCATCACCGAGGTATAGCGCTGGTCGACGAAACGGTCCGGGATTTTCCACGCCTTTTCGGCGATCTCGCGAAAAGCCATGCCCGGCCTGACGATCGAAATGTTGTGCTGAACCTGGTCGTGCGCCATGCGGTAGAGCGATTTCTGATAGCCGGTCGGCTTGCCCGGCCCGCAGCGGAAGGTGCGCGAAAAATCGGAATAATAGCCATAGCAGCCGATCGTATCGGTATCGAGCGCCAGAAGCTCGCCCGGCCGGATCTTGCGGCCGCTGGCCTCGTTGAACCACGGATTGGTGCGCTGTCCCGAGGTGAGGAGCCGCGTCTCGATGAACTCGCCGCCCTGGCGGATCACCTCGCCATACATGATGGCGAACAGCTCATTTTCGGAGACGCCGGGCTTGATCGCCTCGCGCACGGCATAAACAGCGGCTTCCGCGCCAGCCATCGATACCTGCAGGCATTTGACTTCCTCGGGTGTTTTCACCGCGCGCACCGCCAGGATTTCGCCCTGACAATCCCTGACGTCGCAGCCGCGCTTTTCCAGCGCCAGCGCCTGCAAATGGCTGCAGCGGTCGAGCCCGAGCTTCATCGAGCCGCCGCCATGTTTCTTCAAAAGCTCGGCGATCTCGTCGGCGAAGGGGCCGGCGGTTTCGTCGTCGCGGCCCGACACCGAAGACCATACCAGCTTGGACGGGCGCGCCTCGTCGATCGTGTCGAGCACCATCGAGACATGGTAGCTCTGCGGGTATTCGAACAGAACGATCGGCCCGTCGGTCGGGATGAAGAAATACCGCGTCGAGTTGCGCAGGAAATAGCCGAACATGTTGCGCGAGCCGGTGGCATAGCGCTGGTTGTAGGGGTCGAACAAAACGACGCCCCCATAGCCCGCCTCGCGCATCCAGCCGCGCAGTTTCGCCAGCCGCCCCTTGCGCAAGGCGTCGGCATCGATGAAGGACGGCTCGGTGTCCGACAGCCACATGCCGCCGGCGGAGTCAGCCGCGACCGGGTGGCGCATGCGGTCTTTGAAGTCCACGTCTTCGGTGCTGTCGGGATCGAAAACGACGATGCTCATTGGGTGCGCCTCCTGAAGGGCTAGACCATAGCCATGCGCCGAAAAATGTCTGTGCGAGAATCCGCAGATGTCGTGCGAAATGCCGCAAGAAGGGCATGGATACAAAGGGCAATGTTGCGATCCTTCGCGCCCCCCTCTGTCCTGCCGGACATCTCCCCCACAAGGAGGGAGATTAGCAGCTTTCGCGTCCCGCTCGCCCTGCAACGTTGGTGATTGGCGAAAGCCGAGGCGACATCTGATCTCCCCCTGTGTGGGGGAGATGTCCGGCAGGACAGAGGGGGGCGCTGTCCCGCCAGCATCTCACCGCGTTAGCGCGCAGCGCCCTCTAATGCCGCCGCATCGCCTTCGGCGCGTGCCCATGCTCCTCGCGAAACGCTCGGGCGAAACTTGACATGGACGCGAAGCCGCAGGCCAGCGCCACGTCTCGCACCATCAGCGTCGAATGGGCCAACAGGTCGGCGGCGCGCCGCAGCCGGAGCCGCCGGTAATATCCATTGGGCGAAATGCTGAGCTGGGCGCGAAAATTGCGCTCCAACTTGTCGGAGGAGACGCCGAGCCTTGCCGCCAGTTCCGTCATCCCAAGCCGCTCCTCGACCGCATCCTCCATGATGGCGATGGCCGACAGCACCAGTTCGTTCTGGACGCCGGTGCGCAGCCTGAGCGGCATCAGCTTGCGGTCGACGCTCGAACGCAAGGGGCTGTGCACGAACCATTCGGCAACGCCCGCCGCGAGCTCGCCGCCATAATCGTTGGTGATGATCTCCAGCATCATGTCGAGGCTGCCGACGCCACCGGCCGAGGTGAAGCGCTTGCGGTCGATGACGTAGAGATCGCGCCGAAGCTCGATATCCGGGAACGCCTCGGTGAAGGCGGCCTGGCTGGTCCAGTGCAAGGTGCAGGCATGGCCGTCGAGCAGGCCGGCCCTGGCGAGGAAGAAGGCGGCGTCGGCCACCGCGCCGATATGGGCGCCGGCGCGCAGGCTCCTGCGGATCCAGGCAACCGCATCGTCCGCGACAAGCAAGTCCGCATTGCCGCCGGAGCAGACGACGATGCGGTCGACCTTCGGTGCGCTGGAGGCTGAGAATCCCGGTTGTATGACAACCCCGTTGGACGCCTCGACCGTTCCCTGGTCGGCGCCGACGATCACCCAGCGGTAACAATCGCGTTTGGCCAGCACATTGGCGGCGCGCAGCGGCTCGATCACCGAACTGAACGCCATCATCGGAAAGCCGGGAAAGACCAGCACGGCGAAGGTGAGGGGACCTTCGCTTGCTGCGGGTTGCGCCCGGTCGTGTGTTTGGCTGGCACGGTCGGTATTCACAATTGTGTATTTCCCGGGAGCATCATTGGTGGCAGACAGGAAATGTAGCGGGCTTTTTGGCCCGCCGGCAATGGAGACGACGCCATGTTTGCGGCCCAGACCATCGACAGCACCAACAAGCCAGCCTTCTACCGCGAACTGGCCACCCAGTTGAAGGCGCTGCTGGAAGGCGAGAGCGACTCCGTCGCCAACGCCGCCAACACATCGGCGCTGATCTTCCAGATGGTGCCCGATCTCAACTGGGCCGGCTTCTATTTCCTGGCCTCCGACGAGGAACTGGTGCTCGGACCGTTCCAGGGCAAGCCGGCCTGCGTGCGCATCGCCGTCGGCAAGGGCGTGTGCGGCACCGCGATCGATCTCGAAATGTCGATGCTGGTCAAGGATGTGCATGAATTTGCCGGCCACATCGCCTGCGACGCCGCCTCGCGCTCCGAACTGGTCGTGCTGCTCAGGGACAATCAGGGCGTCTTCGGCCTGATCGACCTCGACAGCCCGACGCCCGGCCGCTTCGACAAGGACGACAAGGCCGGCATCGAAGCGCTGGCCGCGATCTATGTCGCGGCGAGTTCGTTCGAGGATTAAGCGAACTTCACCAGCATCAGGCTGAAGCAGCCGATGAACAGGAAGGCGCAGTAGGCGAGCGCCAGCGGGCGAAGGCCGCGCGAGCGCAGCTGCGAAATGTTGGCCTGCAGACCCATGGCGGCGAGCCCCATGGTCAGCATGATGGTGGTGGCGAACGCCATGGCCGACTTCACTTCGGCCGGCACGGCAACCAGGCTGTTCAGCGCCACGACGGTGATGAAAGCGGCGACGAACCACGGCATCGGCGGCCGCGCACCGGATTGGTCGCTTGGGCGATCGCCATTGCTCTTGCGGCGCGCCATCAGGCCGAGCGCGATGACCATCGGCGCCAGCATGGCGACGCGGGTCAGCTTGGCGACGGTGGCGATCTCGCCGGACTGGGCGCCGTTCTGGAAGCCGGCGCCGATGACCTGCGCCACCTCGTGGATCGAGGCGCCGGCCCACAGGCCGAATGCATGCTGGTCGAGGCCGAGCACCGGCGCCAGCAGCGGAAGGCCGAGCATGGCGACGGTGCCGAACAGCGTGATCGAGGCGACGGCATAAGTGACGTCCTCGTCGCGCGCATCGGTGACGATGTTGGTGGCGACGATCGCCGAGGCGCCGCAGATCGAGGTGCCGGCGGCAATCAGCTGCGCCAGCTTGGCGTCGACGCCGAGCAGCCGGCCAAGCGTGATGGTGAAGACGAAGGTGGCGCCAAGGGTGGCTGCCACGATGCCGACGGCGCCGGCGCCGATGGAGACGACCTGGCCAAGCGTCAGCTGGAAGCCGAGCAGCACGACGGCAAAGCGCAGCAGGCGCTTCTGCGAAAATGCGATGCCGGCCTTGGCATGGGCGGGGGTGCCGAGCACGTTGGAATAGATCATGCCGGCGCCGACGGCGAGGATCATCGGGCTGAACAGCGCGAAGCCGGAGACATTATGGGCCGAGAAGGCCACAGCCGTGATCATCGCTACCAGCACGATCCCGGGGATGACGCCATTCCACACGGAATCGAGCCGCTTCCGGCCCACGGCCAGGTCGGCGGAAATCATGCTGATCGGAATATCGTTCGCTAGTTGGGCGGCGGCAGACAATGCAATTCTCCAGGCAAGTACCTCAGGAGAATGTCATTCCAGAATCGATCTTTCCAACGAATTGTTCTTATTGGAATGATCGATCTTTGCGAACGGTCGGCAATGCCTTCAATCTTGCCTGTGCCATGCAAACATGATGACTGGCTCGGTTATGCAGCTTGACGCTCTGCGTCTTGCACTCCAGCGTGGCGTCATGTCCATTTTCTCGCTCGCCATCGCCCAGCGACGTCGCCTCTGCACAGTGCGGAGCGGCAAGGCGCGACGACAAAGACCGGCACACTAAATCGGTTCGTTCGTTCCAGCCCCGCCCGCGACGTGTGCCGGCGGGGTTTTCATGTCTGGAGCCTTTGCCATGTCCAATTCTTCCATCCTGTTTCGGCCGGCCCAACCGGCGGACGCTGCCGCCATCAGGGACATTGTGCGTGCCGCCTATGCCAAATGGGTGCCTCTGATCGGCCGCGAGCCGCTGCCGATGCGCGCCGACTATGACAAGGCGGTCGCCGAACATCCGTTCGATCTCGCCATCGAAAATGGCCGCATCGTCGGCATGATCGAGACCATCCCGGCCGACGATCATCTCTGGATCGAGAATGTCTGCGTCGCGCCACAGGCGCAGGGCAGGGGCATCGGCCGGCTGTTGCTGGAACGGGCGGAGCAGAAGGCGCTGGAGGCCAGCTGCTTCGAGCTGCGCCTGCTGACCAACGGCGCCTTCATGGCCAATGTGTTGTTGTACAAACGGCATGGCTATACGATCGACCGGGAGGAGCCGTTCATGAACGGCATGACGGTCTATATGAGCAAGAAACTGGGTGATGGCCGATAACAGGGAGGATCGGATGGCAGTCAGGGTCCGGTTGAAGCCGCTCACGGGGCGGTATGCGGTTTCGCGCCTCGAAGCAAAAGACAGCATTCCCGGCTGGGCGGACGGGCCGGGCTTCGTCAGCATCACCAGGACAGAGGACGAGCTTTCGGTCGTCTGCCTGCAGGATCGGGTGCCGGACGGGGTGAAGCATGACAGGGACTGGGTCGCCCTAAAACTCCAAGGTCCCTTTGCCTTCGACGAAACCGGCATCGTCCTGTCGGTGATAAAGCCATTGTCGGAAAGCGAACTCGGCATTTTTCTGGTATCCACCTTCGATGGTGACCATCTGCTCGTCAAAGCCAAGGATGAAGCCGCGGCAAGGGGGCTTCTGGTCGCGGCGGGGCACACGCTTCTGTAGCCGTAGGCTCAATCGCCCGCCCTTGCGTTTGACATCGCTCTTGCCCCATCGTTATCCCCGATACGACGATCTGGCGATCGCCCCCATCAATTCAGAAATCCCCCGAGGAGAAGCCCGTGTCACACAATCTGCAGTTCTATATCGACGGCGTGTGGGTCGATCCTGTCGTGCCCAGCACACTCGACGTCATCGACCCGTCAAACGAAGATGCTTTCGCGCAGATTTCGCTCGGCTCAAAGGCCGATGTCGACAAGGCGGTTGCGGCCGCCAAGCGCGCCTTCGAGACATTCGGCTTCACTTCGGTCGAGGAGCGCCTCGATATCCTCAACCGCATAATCGAGGTCTACAAGAAGCGCAGCGCCGATCTGGCGTTGGCCGTATCGCGCGAGATGGGCGCGCCGCGCCAGATGGCACTCGACAGCCAGGTCGGCATTGGCCTGGCACATCTGCGGAAGATGGCCGAGGTGCTGAAGTCGTTCGAATTCCGCCACGTCAAGGGCTCGTCGCTGATCGTCAAGGAGCCGATCGGGGTCGTCGGCCTGATCACGCCGTGGAACTGGCCGCTGAACCAGATCACCTGCAAGGTCGGCCCCGCCCTTGCCGCCGGCTGCACCATGGTTCTGAAGCCCTCGGAAATCGCCCCGCTCGACGCCATCATCTTTGCCGAAATCATCGACGAGGCAGGCGTTCCCAAGGGCGTCTTCAACCTCGTCAACGGCGACGGCCCGGGCGTCGGCCAGGCGCTGTCCAGCCATCCCGATGTCGACATGATGTCGTTCACCGGGTCGACCCGCGCCGGCATCCTGGTCGCCAAGGCGGCCGCCGACACGGTCAAGCGCGTGCATCAGGAACTCGGCGGCAAGTCGGCCAACATCCTGTTTCCCGATGTCGATCTCGAAAAGGCCGTCAGCAAGGGCGTCGCCGGCTGCTTCAGCAACTCGGGCCAGTCCTGCAACGCGCCGACCCGCATGTTCGTGCCGCGCGACCGCCATGACGAGGCGACCGGCTACGCCAAGACGGCGGCCGAAAAATTGACCGTCGGCCCGGCCGATGCGGCCGGCACCAAGCTCGGCCCGGTGGTCAGCCAGATCCAGTTCGACAAGATCCAGGACCTGATCCAGGCCGGCATAGATGAAGGCGCCACGCTGGTCGCGGGTGGACCGGGGCGTCCGGCCGAGCTCAACCGCGGCTACTATGTCCGCCCCACCGTGTTCGCCGACGTCACGCCCGATATGCGCATCGCACGCGAGGAAATCTTCGGACCGGTGCTGGCGATCATGCCTTACGACACAGTGGAAGAGGCGATCGGCACCGCCAACGACACCGTCTATGGCCTGGCCTCCTACATTCAGGCCAAGGACATTCAGAAGGCCCGCGAAGTCGCCGCCCGCATGCGCACCGGCAACGTCTACATCAACTATCCCCAATGGGACGCCGGCCTGCCCTTCGGCGGCTACAAGCAATCCGGCAACGGTCGCGAATACGCCGAATACGGCCTCGAGGATTTCCTCGAGATCAAGGGCATCGCCGGCTACGAGGCGGCGGAGTAGGGGCTACCCCTTGGGGACCGGCAACCAGCCGGTCCCGAGGCTTCAGCTCTCAAACGTGCGGCTTCACTCTTCCCGGAAAGCTTTCTGGATCTGATCCGACAGCGGCTTCACCAGATAGGAAAGCATCGTCCGGTCGCCCGTCGGGAAGAACACCTCGGCCGGCATGCCCGGCGCCAGCGCCAGCCCGCGCAGCTTGGCGACCTCCGTTTTCGGCAGCGTCACCCGCGCCACATAGAAGGCTGCTCCGGTGCGCTCTTCGACGGTGAGATCGGCCGAGATCCGCGACAGCGTCCCGGTCAGCTCCGGCGTGGTTTGCCGATTGAAGGCCGACAGGCGCAAAATCGCATTCTGGCCCATCGTCACCTGGTCGATATCCTGCGGTGCGATATGCGCTTCAACGGTCAGGTCGTCCGTCACCGGTACGATCTGCATCACCTGTTCGCCGGGGGTGATCACCCCGCCGATCGTATGCACGGCCAACTGCAGCACCACGCCATCCTGCGGGCTGCGCAGATCGATGCGCTTCAACTGGTCCTCGGCCGCCACCTTGCGTTCGACGAACTCGGAGATCTTCCCTTGGGTTTCGCGTAAGTCGGTTGCGACCTCGCTGCGAAGGTCCTGGTCGATCTGGATAATCTGCAGTTCGATCTCGGACGCCTTGCCTTTCACCTGGGCAATTCCGGCGGTCAACTGGCCATGCTCGCCTTCGAGCCGCACCGCGTCCCGTTCCAGCGCCGTCATCCGCTCGATCCCTATCAGCTTGCGACGCCAGAGCGACCGCACCCCTTCCAGCTCGATCCCTATCAGCTCGATCTCGCGGCGTTTCGCCTGCCGCTGCTCGGTCAGGCCGGCGGTCTCCTGCGTCAACTGGGCGATCCGTTCGCGCAATTGAGATCGCTGGCCGGATCGCGCCTGGTGCCGGAAATCGAACAGCGATTGTTCTCCGGCCATCGATGCGGCGACACCGGCTTCGTCGCGCCGCGATGTCAAAACCTCCGGAAAGCTGATCGTGTCCTTGCCGTCACGCTCCGCCTCCAGGCGCGCCAACCGTGCATAAAACTCATCCAGACCTTTTGAGACGATCGCCAGATTGGCGCGCGTTGTCGTCTCGTCCAGCCGCACCAGAATATCGCCCGCCTTGACCCGGTCGCCTTCACGCACCCTGATCTCGCCGACCACGCCGCCCGTCGGATGCTGAACCTTCTTTACATTGGAATCGACCACCAGCCGGCCAGCTGCGATCACCGCACCCGACATCTTGGTCACTGCCGCCAGGCCGCCAACACCTCCGACAAGCAGCAGACAGGTAGCAACGCCAGCCACGAGATAGCGGCGGACCTGCCGGTGATGCAAAGCGCTTCTGTCCTCGCTCATGCCGGAACGCCTCGCTCCGTGGCGGCAACGACCTTGAGCGGCGCTGCCGATCGGAAGACCTTGTTCAGCACCTCGTCCTTCGGACCGAAGGCCTGCACATGGCCATTGGCCATCACCAGCACCGTATCGACATTGGCCAGCACACTGGACCGGTGCGCGACGACGATAACGATGCCGCCGCGGTCCCTGATGCCCTGGATCGCTGCGGACAAGGCCACTTCACCCTCCGAGTCGAGATTGGAATTCGGCTCGTCCAGGATGACCATGAACGGATCGCCATAGAGAGAGCGGGCAAGGGCGACACGCTGCCGTTGCCCCGCCGACAGCGAGGCGCCGGCTTCGCCAACCTTCGTGTCGTAACCGTCGGCCAGATGCACGACGAGATCATGCACGCCGGCGGCCTTGGCTGCCGCAAGCACCATGTCGGATGACGCATCCGGGTCGAAGCGGGCGATGTTCTGCGCAATCGTGCCGTCGAACAACTGCACATCCTGCGGCAGGTAGCCGATATGTTTGCCCAACTCGTCGGCCGGCCACTGGTCAAGCGTCGCTCCGTCCAGCCGCACGGCGCCGCGCGCCGGCAGCCAGACACCTGCAAGCGTACGCACCAGCGATGATTTGCCGGAAGCACTCGGGCCGATGACCCCCAGGCCTGCTCCCTTGGCCAGTGAAAAACTTGCATCCCACACCACCGGCGTGCGTTCGCCCGGCGGCGCGACACTGACATTCTCGACCGCCAGCGCGCTGACAGGCGCGGGCAGGGTCACGCCGGTTGCGCCTTCCGGCAGCGCGGACAGAAGCTGCTTCAGGCGTGCCCAGCTTTGCCGCGCCGAAATGAAACCCTTCCAATGCGCTATCGCCAGTTCGATCGGAGCCAGCGCCCTGCCCATCATGATCGAGCTTGCGATCATGATGCCGCCGGTCGCCTCTTGCTTGATGACCAGATAAGCGCCGATCGCCAGCATTGCCGATTGCAGCATCAACCGCAGGATCTTGGAAATCGTGCCAAGCGTTCCCGCGACATCGCTGGCCGCCGCATGGGCGTTCAGGTACTCGGCATTGACGGCAGACCACCGCTCGGCGATACGCCCGCCAAAACCCATGGCCTGCATGGCTTCGGCATTGCGCCTTGTCGCCTCGGCCAACGTGCTGCGAACGGCCGCGTGCTGTCCGGCGATCCTTGTCGGGCCGCGGGTCCGGAATTCGGCCAGAAGCGTCAGTGCAAATAGGACAACGGCGCCGGCAAGCGCGGTAACGCCGATCCAGAAATGAAAAATGAAACAGATGCCGATGTAGAGCGGCATCCATGGCAGGTCGAACAAAGCGGTCGGTCCGGCACTGCCGATAAAGGAGCGGACCTGATCGAGATCCCGTAGGGGTTGCAGCCCGTCGCCGGAAGGCTTGGCGCGCAGCGGCAGGCGCATCAGCGCCGAATAGACCGACGGGCTCAGCTTTGCGTCCAGCCCCTGTCCCAGCCGAACCATGAGGCGAGAGCGGATCAACTCCAGCACGCCCTGAAACACGAACAATGTTCCCGCAAGCACCGCCAGGCCGACCAGCGTCGGCACGCTGCGACCCGGAACGACGCGGTCATAGACTTGCAACATGAAGAACGAGCCGGTCAGGGTCAGCACGTTGACGACCCCGCTCATCAGGACGATGCCCGAAAACGCACGTCGAAAGGACGCCAGGATTCCGACCAGCGTAAGCGGCGTCGATGGCGTCAGCTGCATGCAGGCTCGCAATCAGGATATGGCATCTCGCCCTTCAATAGATAACTGCCTTGAGTGTGACATGGACGGGCAGGCCGGCCTGGAACTGCGCGCTGCCCCGCGCCACCAGCCAGCCGTCCGCACGCTCCAGGCGCGCAACGACCTGCAGCGTTGGTGAAGCGGTCGAGCTTGCGGGCAGGGGCAAGGAAAATTCTATGGTCTTTGAGCCGCCCTCGCTCTTGAGGCTGGTTTTGGCGGCGCGGCGTCGCCCACTGTCCTGAATGGCGGGATCCTCAAGATAGATCTCGAGATGACCTTCCGGGATAGCCTTGCCGCCCACAAAGGTGACGGCGCCGCGAATATCCGTTGCGCGAATATCTAGCGCGCGAATATCTGGCGATTGCGCTGCCGCCGCCCCGGTGGCCGCGGCGACTGCCGCAACTCCGGCGGCCATTAACACTGTGCGGCGGTCGGTCATCGCGTCCTCTCCCTTTTCACTGCGCTGGGGTATGCGGGAGGGGAGCCTGACGGCACCCCTCCCGGCAACGCGTTAGATGACAATGAAGTCTGCAGCCGAAAGATCCAGATTTGTGTTCAGGTGTGCAAACTGAACGGCTGCTCCCTGTCCGGAACCATCGGCGTCGTAAGACAATATTCCACTGTCGGTGTCGTAGATGATGCGGTCGTCGGCATCATGAGCAACACCGGCTGCGCTCTTGTAGAATGAGCCCAAAGCGAGGGCGCCGTCGCCGCCAACGCTGGCAAAGATGAGGTTGTCCAGCAGGATCGTATCGTCGGCGACCTTGAAGTCCTTGATCCAGTCGATATTGCCGTTCCCGAGTTCTGTCGAGAAGCGGAAATAGTCGTCGCCGGCGCCGCCGGTCAGCGTATCGGCAGCCAGCCCGCCATCCAAAAGGTCGCTGCCGCCGCCGCCATTGAGCGTATCGGCGCCCGCAACGCCCGGCTGAGCTGGTGCCGGCGGGAATTCGACCGATACGTTCAGCTTGTAAGTCGAGCCCTCCGGCACGGATTCCACCCAGCCATCGCCAGGAGCGGAGTCCGACCATTCGCCCTCCACAATATAGTAGGTTCCGGTTTCCTGAACGATGAAGCTGGTGCTCGAATCGCGGCCGTTGTTGGAGCCGGGGTCGTTGCCGCCATCGTCGTTCTGGGCGACGATATTGCCATCGCTGTCCAGCACCCTGACGATGCTGTCATGGACATTGGGGTCGGCAATGCCATCGACGTCGATGGTGATGATCGTGCCGGCGGCCAGGTTGATGCTGTAATATCCGCCGAGGCCGTTTCCGGTGGCATTGACGGTGGTGTGAAGGGTGGTCGTCGAATCGAAGATGTCGGGGTCGGCCGTAAGCGAGAAGTTGTTCGAGATGTCGAAGGCGGTCGAGACCGAATTGTTGGTCGCGTCCGGTCCGAGCGTGGCGTAGCCGGTGCCCATGCCCGGGCGTGGCGGAGCATCGCCCTGATAGGCGAAATCGCCGAGCAGGGTGTCATCGCCGCCACCGCCGTCGATCTTGTCGGCGCCGCCCTGGCCGGTCAGCACATTGGCAGCATTGTCGCCCGTCAGGTGATCGTTGAAGCCCGAACCAGCCAGATTTTCGATCGAGATATAGGTGTCGCCGCCGGATTTGCCGCCACCCAGCTTGAGGTTTTGCCCGCTGCTCGCGTCGGCGTAGTCCGCCGTGTCGCTGCCGGCGCCGCCATTCAACGTGTCGGCGCCGCCGCCGCCGGTCAGCGTGTCGTTGCCGGCGCCGCCGGAAAGTTTGTTGGCCTGGGCGTTGCCGATGAGATGGTCGTCGAAGAACGTCCCGACGGCGTTTTCGAAGCCGACCAGGATGTCGTGCCGGATAACGGTGCCGCGCCCGACGATCTGCACCGGGCCATCGCCATCGCCGCCATTGGCCGTGCCATTGGCGAGGTCGATCGTCACGCCGGCGGAGCTGCCTTCGTAGACGACCGTATCGATGCCGGCGCCGCCATCCAGATAGTCCTGGCCGGCGCCGCCGATGATCGTGTCGTTGCCGGCTTCACCGTACAGGATGTCGCCGTCATTGCCGCCATCCAGTATGTCGTTGCCGCCGCCGCCGTTGAAATAGTCGCCGCCGCCCCGGCCCCAGAAATGATTTGCCGCCGACGTACCGATGAAACGGTCGATGCGGTCATCGGAGCCGATCAGGTTCTCGATGCTGTAGAAGGTGTCGCCCGTGGCGGTTCCGCCGCTGGCCACGTTCGTCTCGAGGTTGACGAGCAGTTGGAAGGGGCTCTCCTTGCTGAAGTCGACCGTGTCGACGCCGGCGCCGCCCCGGAATATATCGACGCCATCCTGGCCGCTCAGCGTATCGTCGCCGTCGCCGCCGTCGAGGATGTCGTTGCCTTGGCCGCCGAGGATCGTATCGTTGCCGCGGCCGCCATAGAGCGTGTCATTGCCGTCGTCGCTCTCGGTCTGGTCTGGAAGGTCGGCGACATCGATGGTGTTGTTGATGTCGCGGCTGGCGAGCGAGTCGCGGCCGCCGATGATGAGGTCATCGCCGCCCTGGCCGAAGATCGTGTCGTCGCCGGCGCCGCCGTCGAGCGTATTGTTGCCATTGTCGCCGAAGATGACGCTGGTCATCGTGTTGTCGCCGATGGTCGGTGCGGTTTCGGTGCCGCCGTCTCCAGGCTGGAGTGTCGACTCGTCGGCGTAGATGATGTGTTCGACGTTGGCGATTTTCCGGATATTCAAGTTCCTGTTCAGCAGAACGACCGTGTCATTCCCGCCATTCGCTTCCTCGCGCACGATGTCGTCGAGGGAATCGACGAAGTAGGTGTCGTCGCCGCCATTGCCGGCCATGCGGTCGCCGCCGCCGCGGCCATCCAGCACGTTGGCTCCGTCATTGCCAATCAGGACGTCGTCATAGCTGCTGCCGATGCCGTTCTCGATGTAATAGTCGGTGCCGTCGGCGTTGTGCCCGGCAAAGATCGACACATTGTTGCTGTGGCCGTTGACGCTGGAGAACTGTCCGGCGCGCAAATCGAGGATCGTACCGGCCGTCGAGCCGGAGAAGTCGATCGTGTCGGTTCCGCCGGTGTCATGGATGACAAAGCCGATATCGTGCTGCATGCCCGAGGAGGTCAGCCGGTAGCCGTCCACTGCACTGCCGAAGCCGTAGACGTTGTCGCCGGTGTTGAGATCGATATGCTGATAGGTGCGCACGCCGTTCTCGTCGACGGTGGAGAAAAAGCGGCGGATGACCGCCTCGATGTCGGCCATCATCGGCGTTGACGCCGACCAGCGGCTGGTTTCACCGACATCGATCCCGTCGAAATAGGACATGACGCTGTATTGCTGACGGTCGTAGGTCCAGGTCGCATTGTTCAGATAATTGATCTGTACGCCGCCGGGGCCGCTGTAATTGTAGAGCCCGGGGTGGTTCAGCCCGAACTCATGACCGAATTCATGGATGAAGGAATCGAAGACATAGCCGCCAATATCCGTCTTGTTGACCTCGGTGTCGTGGAAACGCTGGCCGATGCTGACATAGCGGTCGTTGGAATAGGCGCTGCCGTCGTCCTCTTCGCCCAGTTCGGGGCTGACAACCTGCATCCAGTCCGTTGCGCTGTTGTATGGTGCATTGTCGACGATTTCGAACTTCAACGGGGTGACACTGGCCCACATCTGCAAGGCGCCGATCGCGGCGGCCTTGTATTCGGGATGGTCATTGAGCTCGGAGACATTTATCCTCAGCGTTCCCGCCGCGATCGCCGGCGTTATCGACCGGTCCAGCGCTCCAAGGTAGGTGAGGAAGGCCCCGTAATCTTCGCTTTTGCCGTACGGGTTGTCCGGCGTCTGGTCGTTGACCCACCATTGATCGCTGGTTTGGCTTGAGTTCGGCATCCTTGGGACTCCTTGGTCTCGCAGCCGTGGCAATTACGGCCGTACGGTTTAGCAGTTGCCAACCACCGACAAGCATCGTTTGCGCTTGCCGGTCGAGCCCCGTCCCAGTGCCAACAATGCTATTGGAATCTTCACTTGTCTAGCCTCAGTTCGCGCTCGGTACATATGAAGGTTCTTGGGCGCGCTTGTACCGGCGGGTTTTGAGATACTGGTTTGGTGTTAATTGAGCTATCGCTAATCTATGGTCGTACCTCGCCCGTAGGCACGAGGGGCTGAATGCGCAAGCGTGCTTCAGGAACCCGTCCGGCGCGCGAAATGTTCATATGTCACGCGCCAGGGGTCGCTCTCCGCTCGTCTCTCCTCACCGATCCAGTGAAAGCTGGCGGCTGTGATCTCGGTGAACCGCCACCGCGCCTGCAGGCCGCGCGAGTCGGCGCCCATCTGGACGATGTCCTTGCCTTCGGCCCGCCCGATCTGGCGCGAGTAATCCTGGTTGAGCGGATCGCTCCAGATAATGTGCCAGCCACCGATCCCGGGATCGAAGACGCGCAAGGTCGTGCCATACATGGTGGACGGGGCAGGGCGCCTGGGCCTGATCCAGATGTCCTGAATGGCGCGGCCTTCGAGCACCCAGCCAAAGTGACACTCGCCATCCGATTTCTGGATTGTGCCGTCGTTGCGGTGGTGAACCGTCTCCATGTCCCAGCTGCCAATCAACCATCCATAGAGGTCCATGTCTTTCGCCCGGTCGGCTGGCGGACCTTCGGATGCGAGAGCGGTGAGAAACGTCGTCATGATTGTCTCCAGGGCAAGCCTCGCGGAAACGCTGGGCGCCACAACCCTTGCAGCGTTGCGGGCCCGGGTCTTGGGAAAAATTGCTGTAGTGCCGCGGCTGCCGACCTTCCGCGTTCGCGCCATATCGCATCTATGCACCAATGCTAATGTAGCGTCGGCGGGTACCCCAATGCCCGCCTGGCCGGCGCCTCCTCAGGCAATCTCTTGGATGAGCGGCGCCGGCCGCTGGCCTGGGCGGCGTCCAAGTTCCTGCCGGGGAAATATGAGGCTTGGCGGGAGGGTTATCGCTGGGCGGTTTTGGCCGGCATTTGGATATCGGTCTGTATTCCCAGAACGTCCGCTGCCCAATCGCGCAGTTCCGGAGAAGCATCGCCCGATTTCATGATCATTGGAACCCAATCAATTCTCGGGCGGCGCTTCATCTTCCCAGCCGGCCAGCTCCGGCAGGTCGTCAAGCCAACTCTTCTCCGTCGCCGAAGCTTCGCCGGCCTGCGGTACCGCCTCTGTGGCGTTTTGCATGAGCGAGTCCATCCACTTGCGATAGGCAGCCGGCGCCAATTCGGGCGGCAGCACCTTGGCCTTGGCCAGCATGCGTTTGCGGAAACTGAGTTGCCGGCGCAGTTTGGTCGTCGTGAACTTTATCGCCTTGCCCTGGTATTCCACCGTCCAGCGCCCATCCCCATGGCTGGTCAGCCGGTCGATGGCAAAACCCGCATCGACCGGCCTGTCGCGCCAGGGAAGCTCGATGGCATTTCGCCTCAGATCGAGTGCCCATCGCCGGTAGTCGGCACCGGTACGCTGCGGCGGCAGCACGCCAGCCTGTTCGAGGATTTTCCTGCGAAAGGTAGGCTGCTTCTTGATCTGGCCGGTTGTCAGCTCGATGCCATGCCCACGGAACTCGACATGCCAGCGGATTCTCCCGTTGCCGACATATTTTGCCAGCCTGTCGATGGCGAACTCGTCGTCGGACAACTCCACGCATCCCTGGCGGATGCGTTCGAGGATGTACTGGCTGTCAGTGGGCATGACGTGCCTTGGCTGGGGAACCTGGATTCGAACCAGGACTAACGGAGTCAGAGTCCGTGGGTCTACCGTTAACCTATTCCCCAGCAGGCGCTGTCGCGCTGGTGGGCCGCCGAAGCAGCCGCGCGTGCCTTGTAGCCGGCGCCGGAAAATAGTCAAGCCTAAGCTGCGTTTCAATCACAGCGTTTCATAGGGGCAATTACGCCCGGGTGGCGCGCCGCACCCAATGATCCTCAGCTCTCCGTCCGGCTGTATTGCGAATGTTCGAAGAACAGCACCACGCCGAGCGCGATCAGCAACGGGATGATCAGGTAGAACAGCCGGAACACCAGAAGTGCCGCCAGCACGCCGACCGGGTCCATATCAGACAGGCCGGCGAGGAACACGACCTCGAACACGCCGAGCCCGCCCGGCGCGTGCGAGATCTGCGCTACCGAGAACGACACCAGGAACACGCCGAGGATAGCGAAATAGCCGGGATTGCCGGCAACGGGCAGGGCAAAGAAGATGATCGCCGCCGCCGCCAGAAGCTCGATCGGGCCGATCAGCAATTGCCGCGCCACGATCGGCAGCGCCGGATAGTGCAGCTGGAAGCCGGCGATTTTCAGCGGCTTCAGATGCAGCCAACTGCCGAAGATGTAGGCGCCGACCAGGATCAGCAAAGCGATGCCGGCGGCGATCGCCAGGCCGTGGTGCGGGGCGCCGGAAAAGCGGTCGATGATTGCAGGCTCGAAAACCAGCACCAGGCCGCCGACCAGAATGCTGGAGAGCACGAAGGTGATCCAGCAGATCGCCACCAGAATGCCGACATCCTGGCCGGTCAGCCCCCTGGTGCCGTAGGCGCGGTAGCGGATCACGGCGCCCGAAAACACCGAGCCGCCGATATTGTGCGACAGCGCGTAGGTGGTGAAGGAGCAGAAGGTGACGAACAGCCACGACACTCGTCTGCCGATATGCAAGAGCGCGATGTGGTCATAGCCGGCGAGCGAGGCATAGGCGACCACCGAGCTCAGTGCCGCAAGCATCCAGCCGCGCGTCGGGATGGCGGATATGCCGTCCCAGACATCGTCGATCGAGATGCCGCGCAGTTCATGCCACAGCAACAACAGCGACCCGATGACCGCCGCGACACCGATGACCGGCCACAGATAGCGCTTCCAATTCGTGGCCCCCCAATTCATGGAGTTGTCGTCATGTGTTGCTGCCCATCGCCCAGGCGGGCGTTAAAACGTCCGCGATTCACCAATTCCCCCTCATTTCAGAAATGCCTCATTGAAGCCGGCTATTCAACCGGCAAGGGTGAGCAGCCGGTTCGCCAACGGCGAATTCGTCGTGCCAGTGGCAAGATGAAAGGCTAGCGAACGCCGGGACGCTGCAAAGCAGCGGGGATCTGGCAGGACGCAGCCGGCAAAATTTGAGTCCTTGCTCTTGGTGATCCGGTCCGGCGCTGCTACTCTGGCGGCAACTTAAAAGATTGAAGCGCCTGCTGCGTCCGGTTTTCCGGTTCGCGCGGCGCCGGAAGGAACTGAAGTGGAAGACCACGACACCGGCGCTGGCGCGCCGGAAGTGGGTGTGTCCAGGGCTTCGCCGCCATCAGGCGGGCCAAGCCCATCCGCCGGGCGGCCCCGCCAGGCGGGGCCCCAGTCCGGCAACGGACAGGCCGGCGACGCCCAGCATCAGCGCGGCAAGGCGAGAAAGCGGCGCAAGCGCCGGCGTGGGCGCAAGGTTTTTGCGCGCGACGACAGCCCTCTCGCAACGGCCGCGGCGGTCGGTGCGCCGGCCTCCGTCGGCCCGGCCGCTCCAGCGCCCGTGCCTTTGCCCTCGGCCCCACAACCCCGACCGGAACAGCCCATGCATCGGCCGCCGATGCAGGAACTGCCGGTGTTTGCCGCGCTCGATCTCGGCACCAACAATTGCCGGCTGCTGGTCGCGGTGCCGCAGCGCCATGGCCAGTTCCGCGTCATCGACGCCTTCTCGCGCATCGTCAGGCTGGGCGAGGGGCTGACGGCGAATGGGCACCTGAGCCAGGCGGCGATGGACCGCGCCGTCGAGGCGCTGAAGATCTGCGGCGACAAATTGCGCAACCGCAAGATCAGGAAAGCCCGGCTGATCGCCACCGAGGCCTGCCGCACCGCCGACAATGGCGTCGAATTCCTGCAGCGCGTCGAACGAGAGGCGGGGTTGAAGTTGGAAATCATCGATCGCCAGACCGAGGCGCGGCTTGCTGTATCCGGCTGCGGCTCGCTGGTCGAGCGCGACACGCAAGGCGTGGTGCTGTTCGACATTGGCGGTGGCTCGTCCGAAATCGCGCTGATCGACCTCACCGGCCAGCGCTCGCCGCGGCTGGCCAACCACATCGTGTCGTGGACCTCGCTGCCGGTCGGCGTCGTCTCGCTGGCCGAACGCTTTGGCGGCCGCACGGTGACGCGCGAGATCTTTGCCGCCATGGTCGACGATGTCGCGGTGCGGCTGAAGTCCTTCGACGGCCGCGACCGGTTGAGCCACGTGCTGACCAGCCCGAAATTCCATCTGCTGGGCACATCAGGCACGGTGACGACGCTGGCCGGCGTCCATCTCGACCTCGAACGCTACGATCGCCGCCGCGTCGATGGGCTGTGGATGGACCGCGACAGCGTCGACCGCATGGTCGAAAAACTGGTCGGCTGGGACTTCCAGCAGCGCTGCGCCAACCCGTGCATCGGCGCCGACCGTGCCGATCTTGTGCTGGCCGGCTGTGCTATTCTTGAAGCGATCCGTGCGGTGTGGCCGTCGGAGCGGCTGCGCGTCGCCGACCGGGGCTTACGCGAAGGCATTTTGAGCGAGCTGATGGCCGATGACGGCGTCTGGCGCAACAGTGGGCGGGGCCGAGCATGATCCGCATTGCTTTGGTGAACGGTCGACCCCCACTCCGTCGAGCTTCGCTCGACACCTCTCCCCCGATCGACGGGGTAGAGGAAGGGCGCGAACTTATGCAGACCGGCGCCTTTCCTCTCCCTCCGGAGGGGGAGAGGTGGCGCCGCGAAGCGGCGACGGAGTGGGGGAAGCCCTTCGCGAAACGCGAAGCCGCCGAAAAACGGCGGCAACTCGGCCAGCGCAAAAACTCAAACAAGAAATAACGTCATGACCAAGAAGCCGGAAAAGCCGGGCTCCGCCAGCATTCGTGTCCTCAAGACGCGGATCAAGAAGAAGAGCGGCCTGAAGGAATCGTCGCGCCGCTGGCTGCAGCGCCACATCAATGATCCCTATGTCCAGCGCTCCAAGGCCGACGGCTATCGCTCGCGCGCGGCCTACAAGCTGATCGAGATCGATGACAAGCATCATCTGCTGAAACCCGGCATGAAGGTCATCGATCTCGGTGCGGCCCCCGGCGGCTGGTGCCAGGTGGCGGCCGCGAGGACGAAATCGACGGCTGATAATCCACATGTCATCGGCATCGACTATCTCGAAATGGATGCGGTGCCGGGTGCGCCGGTGCTGCTGATGGATTTCCTCGACCCGGAAGCGCCGCAAAAGCTCGCCGAGGCGTTGGGCGGCGACCCCGATGTCGTGTTGTCGGACATGGCCGCGCCGACGACGGGTCATAAGCGAACCGACCACATCCGCACCATGCATTTGTGCGAGGTGGCCGCCGATTTCGCGCTGTCGGTGCTGAAGCCGGGCGGGCACTTTTTGGCCAAGACGTTTCAAGGCGGCGCCGAAAACGAGCTGCTGTCGATGCTCAAGAAGAACTTCCGCTCGGTGCACCACGTGAAGCCGCCGGCGTCGCGGGATGAGTCGGTGGAACTGTATTTGCTGGCGAAGGATTTTAAGGGCAGAGACGGCACGGCGTGAAAGGCGCTTCGTAGCGTTCCGTCCCTCTGTCCTGCCGGACATCTCCCCCGGAAGGGGGGAGATTGGCAGCTGCGACCGCCTCGCCATTCCTTCAAAGTTGCAAGATTGGCGAAAGCCGCGTGATATCCGATCTCCCCCTTGCGGGCATAGGCGCTAAGATAGCTTTGGCATGGACTGAAACTTGCGCTTTCGTGGTGGTTCGCGCCAGCGATATCGCAAGGCATGGAGATTTTGGCGCAGGGCCGCCAAGGAAGGTTGAGTAAAGATGGTCGCGATCAGAGAGGCGACGATCTGGCGGGTGGCGCGCCACAGCAGCGGGCGCCCGTCGCTCAAGGGGGAGAGACACCCAACTCCTGCGAGAGGGGTTCGGTCACAAGCGCGATGAGGAAGTGTGCAAGGATCCAAGGCCTTGCGATCCTTGGGTCTTTGGCGGGAGGAGAGCGCAGCCCGATCAGGCTCTTCAGGCGCTTGAAGGCGAGTTCGATGCGCCAGCGCATGCGGTAGAGCTTGAGGACCGTATCGGCGGGAAACTCCTCCCGGTCAAGCGAGGTCACAAGCAGGACGAAGCCGGCCGCAATCAGCGTCTGCGGTTGAACCTTGTTGCCCTTGGCCCTGGCTTCCTTGTTGATTTTGCGCCGCGCTTCTTGTGCCGCGGCCTCGGATTTGCGCAAGGCGATCAGGCGCATCTTCACAGGCTCGCCCTTCTTGAGTGCCAGCCGGGCAGGCGTTTCGCAGACTTCCTCCCGGCAGCTCTCCAGGAAGCCGATGAGATCGAACGCCCTGCCGTTGGCGTCGAGCCATCGCGCGTTTTTCCACGACGCGCGCACAACAACATCGCCGCCTTGCGCCATCACCTTGGCGATCCGCTCGGCCTGCAGATAGGCGCGGTCACCGATGCGGATCTCGCCCGGCACCACCGGCACGCGGTCGATCAACTCGGCATCGCTCTGGTCGGTGATCTCGAGGAAGTCGAACTGCTCGCGCTCAAGCTCAAAGGCGCAGTGCATGCGCCAAAGACCATTGTTCTTCTCATACGCACCGGCCTTGGCAACCGCTGTCGCATCGAGGATGCGGATCAGTCGGCCTTTGGCTAAACCTGCATCCTCGCGCTTCAAAAGGTGCCCAATCAACTGCTGCAGCCATGGTCCTGCATTGCGCAGCCGGCCAAGCAACGCCACGTCCGAAATGTCGGCAATCCCGCTCGCCGCCGCCCAGGCCACGACGCCCCGCATGCCAACCTTGCCAAGGCAGTAAGCCAGTGTCAGGCGCAACAGGTCGCTCGCCGACCTGACGCCGCGCGGGCGCAGGAACGCCTTCGTCTCGCGGGCACTTGCTGCGATCAACTCTTCGCCGCCCAGAAGCTCAATCGTCTCGGCCCAGCCGTCATCAACAAGCGATTCGTGTGTCATCGCAGTGTAGAATCACACCCGATTCCGCAGGGCAATACCTATCTTAGCGCCTATGCCCTTGCGGGGGAGATGGCCGGCAGGCCAGAGGGGGGGTGTGAAGGATCGCCGACGTCGACGATTTTCGTCGCGCCGCCCCTTACTTCCCAGCCGTGCTCACCGGCTCCAGCGTCTTCGGCGTCGTCAGCCGGCCATGTCCCGACACGGCATTGCCGGCATCCGGCGCCAGCCGCATGAATGACACGGACGCTGCCGCCGACACCGCCGCCACGATGAAGAAGGCGATGTGGAAATCGCCGAGCGCCAGCGGTCCGCCATGGATCGAGGTCGAGACTTCCAGGATGCCGCCGGCCAGCGCCACGCCGAGCGCGATCGACAGTTGCTGGAACACCGCCGTGATCGGCGTTGCCTTGCTGGTGTCCTCGGCCGTCACC
This sequence comes from Mesorhizobium sp. C395A, assembly GCF_030323205.1. Lineage (NCBI taxonomy): Bacteria > Pseudomonadati > Pseudomonadota > Alphaproteobacteria > Hyphomicrobiales > Phyllobacteriaceae > Mesorhizobium > Mesorhizobium sp. C395A. Next base: position 1,165,525 of record NZ_CP100473.1, read on the forward strand.
TCGGCATAGGAGAGCGCGTTGACGCCGGTGAAGAACATCGAGCGGATGAAGCCGCCGACCAGCAATATCGCCAGCATCAGCGCGTAAGGCGTCTCCGGCGTGAACAGGCCGTATATGGCGATCGATGCCGCGGCGATCAGCGAGCCCCAGATCAGCACCCGGCGGAACCCCGCAAGCCGGAAGATCAGCGCGGTAACGAATTTCATTCCGATGGCGCCGATAGCCGAGACGAAGGTGATCATGCCCGACTGGAACGGCGTCAGCCCGAAGCCGATCTGGAACATGAGGGGCAACAGGAACGGCACCGCCCCGATGCCGATGCGAAACAGCGAGCCGCCGAGCACCGAGGAGCGGAACACCGGGTTGCGGAACAGTTCCAGCGCCAGCAGCGGGTTCTTGGCGCGCCGCGCATGCAGGAGATAGAGCACGCCGGAAATCAGCCCGACCGCCACGGTGATGAGGCCGGTCGCCGGCGGCAGATAGGGCAGGCTGACCACCGACAGGCCGAAGATGACGCCGGAGGCCGCCAGCCCGCTCAGTACGAAACCGACGAAATCGAGCGGCGGCGTCTCCATCGAGTCGGTTTGCGGCAGGAAGCGCGTCGCCAGCCAGATGCCGATCAGGCCGATCGGCACGTTGATCAGAAAGATCCAGTGCCAGGTGAAATAGGTGGTGATGAAGCCGCCGATCGGTGGTCCCACAAGCGGGCCGACCAGCGCCGGCACCGTCAGCCACGACATGGCCGCGACCAGCTCGCTCTTCGGCGTCGCGCGCACCAGGACCAGCCGGCCGACCGGCGTCATCATGGCGCCGCCTATGCCTTGCAGGAAGCGCGAGACGACAAAGGCCGGCAGTGAATTGGAGATGGCGCAGCAGACCGAGCCGACGATGAAGACGCCGATCGCGGCGCGAAAAATGGTCTTCGCGCCGAACCGGTCGGCCATCCAGCCGCTGATCGGAATGAAGATCGCCAGCGCCACCAGATAGGCGGTCAGCGCCAGCTTGAGCGCGATCGGGCTGGTGTGGATGTCGACGGCAATCGCCGGCAGCGATGTCGCGATGACGGTCGAATCCATGTTTTCCATGAACAAGGCGACCGCCAGAATGAGCGGAATGATGCGGTTCAACGAACGCGTCCGAACTGGTCTAAATGTGCCTGCCGGCCAATCCAAACAATGAAAAGGCGGGCAAGCCGATACAAACGGGCGGTTATCACGCCTCAGGCGCGATGTCGCATTAATTTGCTGTCACTTTTGTGCGACCGTGGGCGGACAAGAGGCGTCGCTGCGTTTCGCCACATTGAATGAACTTGCGAAAATTGACCTGGTTCACTATGCTGTAGTGAATATAACTACTATATGGACAATGCTATGGAAGAAGCCGTTTCCGCAGCCGACGCCAACCGCAAATTCTCGCTCCTCCTGCGCGGTGTCCGCGAAGGACAGAGCTATGTCGTGACCAGCCATGGGCGCCCCGTGGCGCGGATCGTGCCTGCAGGGCAGCCCGACCCTGCGGCGTCTCGTTCGCGCACAGCGCTGCTGTCGCGCCTCGAACGCCAGCCTGTTGTAGAAGCCGGGCGCTGGAGCCGCGACGAGCTTTACGAGGACGAGCGGTGAAGGTCGCGCTCGATACCAACATCCTTGTTTATGCCGAGGGGATCAACGGAGCCGAGAAGCGCGACATCGTTTTCGGCCTGCTGCACGACATTGCGCAAGAGGCAGCCGTCATTCCAGTCCAAGTGCTCGGCGAATTGTTCACCGTTCTCACACGCAAGGCCGGACGATCACGTGCACAAGCGCGCGACGCCCTGTTGAGCTGGCGCGACGCGTTTCCGCTTGTCGGCACGACGCCGGAGGTGATGACGGTCGCGGCTGATCTTGCGACCGATCACCATTTCGGCATCTGGGATGCGACCATCCTGTCTGTTGCCTCGCAAACCGGTTGCCGGCTGCTGCTGTCGGAAGATCTGCAGGACGGCTTCACCTGGGGCGGCGTAACGGTCGTCAATCCTTTCGCGTCACCGCGCCATGTCTTGCTCGATGCCCTGTTGGGCAAGTCCGCCGAATAGGCCAGGACCGGCTTTTCAACCACGCCGCGACGTGTTACCAGCCAGCGCCAATCCTGAAAGGGAAGAAACGAGTCGGCGCTGTCCATTTCGGTCCAGCGCTTTTTTGTATTCTCCCAGCGCTTTTCGTATCCGAGGACTGGCCATGGCAAAAATCATCGAAACGTCCACCGGCGCGCTGGCGCTGACCTTTGACGACGTGCTGTTGCAGCCCGGTCATTCCGAGGTCATGCCCGGTGAGACCGACATCCGCACCCGCATCGCCACCGACATCGACCTCAACGTGCCGATCCTGTCGGCCGCCATGGACACCGTCACCGAGGCGCGGCTCGCCATCGCCATGGCGCAGGCCGGCGGCATCGGCGTCATCCACCGCAATTTCTCGCCGGCCGAACAGGCCGAGCAGGTGCGTCAGGTCAAGAAGTTCGAATCGGGCATGGTCATCAATCCGGTCACCATCGGCCCCGACGCCACGCTCGCGGACGCGCTGGCGCTGATGCGCACCTATTCCATCTCGGGCATTCCGGTGGTCGAGAATGGCGGCAGCGGCGGCCAGAAGATCGGCCGCCTGGTCGGCATCCTGACCAACCGCGACGTGCGCTTCGCCTCCGATCCGGGGCAGAAAGTCTACGAATTGATGACCCGTGAGAACCTGATCACGGTCAAGGAGAATGTCGACCAGGACGAGGCCAAGCGGCTGCTGCACCAGCACCGCATCGAAAAGCTCGTCGTCGTGGACAAGTCCGGCAATTGCGTCGGCCTGATCACCGTCAAGGACATCGAGAAGTCGCAGCTCAACCCGCACGCCACCAAGGATGCGCAGGGGCGCCTGCGGGCGGCGGCCGCCACCAGCGTCGGCGATGACGGCTTCGAGCGCGCCGAGCGGTTGATCGACGCCGGTGTCGACCTCCTGGTCATCGACACCGCGCATGGCCATTCGCAGCGCGTGCTCGATGCGGTGACGCGGGCCAAGAAGCTTTCCAATTCCGTGCGCATCCTGGCCGGCAACGTCGCCACCGCCGAAGGCACGCAGGCGCTGATCGACGCCGGCGCCGATGCCGTCAAGGTCGGCATCGGCCCGGGCTCGATCTGCACCACGCGCATCGTCGCCGGTGTCGGCGTGCCGCAGCTTTCGGCGATCATGTCGGCGGTGGAGACGGCGCATAGATCAGGCGTGTCGGTCATCGCCGACGGCGGCATCAAATATTCGGGCGATCTGGCCAAGGCGCTTGCCGCCGGCGCCAGTGCGGCCATGATCGGTTCGCTGCTGGCCGGCACCGACGAAAGCCCGGGCGAGGTCTATCTGCATCAGGGCCGCTCCTTCAAGGCCTATCGCGGCATGGGCTCTGTCGGCGCCATGGCGCGCGGCTCGGCCGACCGCTACTTCCAGGCCGAGGTTCGCGACACGCTGAAACTGGTCCCGGAAGGCATTGAAGGGCAGGTGCCCTACAAGGGACCTGTGTCTGGCGTGCTGCACCAGCTTGCGGGCGGGCTAAAAGCCGCTATGGGTTATGTCGGTGGCCGCGACCTTGCCGATTTTCGCGAACGCGCCACCTTTGTGCGCATATCCAACGCCGGACTTCGTGAAAGCCACGCCCATGACGTCACGATTACCCGCGAAAGCCCGAACTATCCTGGCGGAGCCTGACCGGCAGCCAGAGCGGTACATGCTCTGGCGCCACCAGGCGACGATCGTGCTGCGGCTGGCGCGCCATGCCGGCGCGCTGTGCTTTGCCGCCGCGGCGGTTTTCATCATCATGACGCTGCTGGAATTCTTCTATTTCCGCCGGCTGAGCGGCGGCCTGCCGTCGCTCGACGTGCGCCTTGGCGGGTTCACGCCCGACGAGGGCATGGCCTGGCTGACGGCACTCGGCCGACGCGGCAGCGAGATCATCCTGGTCTGGCACTATTTGACTTTCGACCTTCTCTTCCCGGCGCTGCTGTCGCTGACCATGGTCAGCCTGATCCTGGCAACCGGGCGGCGGCTGAAGAATTTTCGTGCCATGCCGGTGCAGCTTCAGGCGCTGTTCGCGCTGGTCATCGTGCTGCCCTACACGTGCGCCGACTACGCCCAGAACATTGCGGTGGCGCGGCTTCTGTCCGATGCGCTGTCGGCCAATCCGGATTCTCTGTCTTTCGCCTCGTCGCTGATCGTCACCAAATTCGCGCTGCTGGCGATCCCCGTCATCGTCATCGCGTTTTTGATCCTTGCCGCCCAGCGGCGTCCACAGGCATGAACGACAGAGCAGGGGCAACGCCATGAGCCAGACCGCGATTTTCTGGCCGATGCTGGCGCAGGTGTTCCTCGTCTATATCGTCTATGTCGTGATGGGCCGGCGCCGCTACGGCGCGGTCAAATCGGGCGAGGCCAAGGTCGGTCAATACAAGGTGCGCACGACCGAGCCCGGGTCGAGCGTCACGGTTGCCAACAATCTCATCAACCAGTTCGAACTGCCGGTGCTGTTCTATGTGCTGTGTCTGGCGCTGCACGCGACCAATGGCGTCAATTATCTGACCCTGGCCTTGATGTGGATTTTCGTGATTTCCCGCTATGGCCACGCCTGGGTCCACCTCACCAGCAACAATCTGCGGTTTCGCAGCCGCGCCTTCTACGTCGGCGCGATCATTCTCTTGCTGGCATGGATCTGGTTCGCGCTACACCTGCTCGGAGCGGTGTAGGGCAGTTGTTTACCCTCCCCCTTGTGGGGAGGGTCGCTCCGCGCAGCGGAGCGGGGTGGGGGTCTACAAATCGAACACCGCGATCTTCCGCTTGTCGAACTTGATGCCGATTTCGCCGCGCACCAGCTTCAGTGCGGCTTCGCCGAACACGGCGCGTCGCCAGCCCTGCAGGGCCGGCACGTCGGCATCCTCGCCCTCGGCGGCGATGCGGTCGATGTCGTCGCTGGACGCCAGCACTTTCGAGGCGACGCCTTCCTTCTCGGCGACGATCCGCAACAGAACTTTCAGCAGCTCGGAGGCGGCATTGGAGCCCTCGGGCGGCTGAAAGCTCTTGGGCAGCTTCGGCATCTCTTCGCGGGGCAAAGTGAGCGCCGTGTTGACCGCGCCAAGCAATGCGGTAGCCGTCGACGAACGCTCCCAGCCTTTCGGCGTCGTGCGCAGCTTGCCCAACGCTGCCGCATCGCGCGGCGCCTGCTGGGCGACCTCGTATATGGCGTCGTCCTTGAGCACCCGGCCGCGCGGCACGTCACGCTCGCGCGCCTCGCGTTCGCGCCATGCCGCCACCGTCTGCACGATCGCCAGCTCCTGCGGCTTGCGCAGCCGCATCTTCAGCCGCTTCCAAGCGTCTTCCGGGTGCGGATCGTAGGTCTCGCGCGAAGTCAGCACCTCCATTTCCTCGTTTAGCCAATGGGCGCGGTTTTCCCGCTCCAGTTCGGCGCTGAGATGCTTGTAGACGTCGATCAGATGGGTGACGTCGGCCAAGGCATAGTCGAGCTGCTTGTCCGACAGCGGCCGGTGGCGCCAGTCGGTGAAACGCGAAGATTTGTCGAGCCGTGCGCCGGTGATGCGCTGCACCAGCTGATCGTAGGAGACGCTGTCGCCGAAGCCGCAGACCATGGCCGCGACCTGGGTGTCGAACACCGGATGCGGCACCAGATCGCCGAGATGGACGATGATTTCAATGTCCTGGCGGGCGGCATGGAAAACCTTGACCACCGCCTCATTGGCCATCAGCCGGAAGAATGGGGCGAGGTTGATGTCGGGCGCCAGCGGGTCGATCAGCGCGGTGACGCCGGGCGCCGCCATCTGGATCAGGCACAGAATCGGCCAGAATGTCGTTTCGCGGATGAATTCGGTGTCGACGGTGACGAAATCCGACTTTTCAAAAGCGGCGAGAACGGACTCAAGCTCATTTTGGGTGGTGATGACGTGCATCAAATCGCTTTTTAGTAACGGGTAAGGTTCTCTTTCAATTTCAGCCATGGGCGCTTTCGTCAAGCCGCCCTTCGGTCAAGTATCGGCCGATCCGTCGGAATCGCCATTTCTGCGCGCCAGCCGCGCGAAGGCGGTTGATGTGCGCAGCAGCGCCGTGAAGCGGCTGCGCTTGCCCGCCGGCACGCTGCCGCGCACCTGCATGCGGTAGAGAATGACGGCGATGAGGGTGGCGTAGACGACTGCGCTGAAGACAAACAGGGCGCCCGGTCCGAAATGTTGCATCACTGCGGACGCCGCGAAGGGGCCACCAATGGCGCCGAAGGAATAGAACAGCATCAAGGAGGCGTTGATCAGCACGAACTCGCCCTTGTCGGCGCGGTCGTTGGAATGCGCCGCCGATAGCGAATAGAGCGGCATGGCGAAGCTGCCGAAGATGAAGACGATGATCAAATTGAGGGTCGGATCGGCGCCAGCGACGAAGACCAGCGCCAGCGCGGCGAACATGGCGCCGCATGTCGTGGCCAAAAGCACCGCGCGCCGATCCCAGCGGTCGGAGAGGTAGCCCAGCGGATACTGGATGAGGGCGCCGCCGAAGATGCCGACGCTGACGAAGGTGACGACATCGGCGACCGACATGCCGATCTGCTCGGCATAGACTGGCGACAGCGTGCGGAACGCGCTGTTGGTGACGCCGACGCAGATGCAGCCGAAGCAGCCGAGCGGCGAAATCCGCCAGACGCGGGCGAGATCGAGCTTGACGTCTTCCGGCGGCGTCGGGTTGGAGCGGTCGCCGAGCGACACCGGAACCAGCGACAGCGTGATCATCATCGACATGATGGCGAAGATGGCAAAGCCGCCGGGGCCGAAGATCGGGATCAGGAACTGCGCGCCGGTTACCGAGCCGATATCGACCATGCGGTAGACGGCGAGCACCCGCGCACGATCCTTGTTTTCGACGCCGGAGTTCAGCCAGGCTTCCATGACGGTGAACAGGCCGGCAAAGCAGAAACCGCCGGCAAAGCGCACCGCGCACCACATCACCGGATCGATCACCAGCACCAGGAGCAGCGTACTGGCAGCGGCGATGGCGGCGAGCGCTGAAAACGTCCGGACATGGCCGACTGCCTTGAGGATACGGGTGACGGCCAAGCACCCCAACAGGAAGCCGGCGAAATAGAACGTGCCCATCAGGCCGATGTCGGAGGCCGAAAATCCTTCCTGCGCGCCGCGCAACGCGATCAGCGTGCCCTGCAGCCCGTTGCCGCCAAGCAGGATGCCGGCGGCGATGAGGAGCGGGATCAGCGGGCGGATGGAGGACATACGGAACCGTTGCTTAGGTGGCTCCACAGTTCTGAACCATCGGTGTGGCCAATGCCAGTGGCTTATCCCGCCGCCAACAGGTGTGTGGCTTTCAGGTAGGGCCGTTCAGGCTTCGTGAGCCCTCGTCAAAGCCTCATCCGCTTGTGCGGCCGGGCGGGACGCCCTTCGGCCAAGCGAGCCGGCGGTCAGCAGGCTGAGGATGATGAACGGAATGCCGATGCCGAAGGCCGAACGGATGCCCCAATGGTCGGAGACGAAGCCGAGCAACGGCGGGCCGAGCAGGAAGGCGACGAAGGAGATCTGCGACAGCGCCGCGACATTGATTGCCGCGGAGCGGTCCGTGCGTTGGGCCGCCGCCGAGATCGCCAGCGGAAAGATCGCGCTGCTGCCAATGCCAAGTAGCGCAAAGCCCAGCATCGATACGAGCGGGGCAGGCGAGAAGAAGACGAGCAGCACGCCGACCGCCATCGTCGCCAGCAGCACCCGCGCCACGCCGCTCGGCGAGTGGCGGTCGACAAAGGAGTCGGCAAAGAAGCGCGTGGCCGCTTGCGAGAATGCAAACAGCGCCACCGTGAAACCGGCGACGAAAGGGCCCGCATCGAACACGGTGCGCATGTAGATTGCCGACCAGTCGATGCTGGCGCCTTCCATCAGCATCGCCGACAGCGTCACCGCGACGAGGACGAGGATAGGCAGCGTCGGCCGCGCCAGCCTTGGCGCCGTCTCGTCATTGCCGGCGAAGCGGCTCGGCGCCGGTTCGTAACCGCCGAGAAACAGCGCGATTCCTGTCGCAACCATCGGTACGACAATCGCCAGGTGCAGTTGCGGCGATATGCCGAGATGCGCAAGCGCGGCGCCGAACAGGCCAGCGCCGAAAAAGCCAATGCTCCAGAACGAATGCGCCCGGTTCATGATCCGGCGCTTGAGCAGGAATTCGGTTCTGTCGGCCTCGACGTTGAGAATGATCTCGACGCTGCCGATCATCAGGCCGACCGGAAACAGCATCAGGAACAGCGCAAGCGGCCCAGGCGCATGCACGGCAATGGCAAAGACAACCGACAAAAGCGGCACCAGCCCGAGCAGCGCGCGGCGGAAGCCGATGCGCTCCAGGATCGGCGCCGCGAGCGTCAGCGCGGTCAAGGTGCCAATCGGCGTCCCGATCAGGCTGAGCCCGAGCGTGCCGTCTCCTATGCCCATGGCATGCTTGATGTCGGGCAGCCGCGGGAAGATTTGGCCCATGGCGAACGAATAGATCGCAAAGCCGGCGTAGACCCGGTGTTGCGGAGCGAGGCGGAGGCCAAAGGTCATGAAGATGCTTTCAAGGCAAGAGAGTCGACGGTTGTCACTGTTTGATATGCCTACATCTTGCACAAACATGCAAATCGTGCAAGAACGTGCATGAAAAAACAGGATCATGCAATGCTGACCGATGAGCGGCATCAAATTATTCGCGATCGCCTGGCCGTCGAGGGAAGGGTGCTGGCCGGCGAGCTGGCAGGCCGCTTCGGCGTTTCGGAAGACACGGTTCGCCGCGACCTCAGGGAGTTGGCCAAGGCCGGGCAGTGCCGCCGCGTCTATGGTGGTGCGGTCGCGACCGCACCCTTCGCGGCCACGCCGGTCGGCCTGCGCGCCGGTCATGCGGTCGAAGAAAAGACGCGGCTGGCCCGCGCGACCGTGGCATTGCTTTCGCCCGGACAGACCCTGTTCATCGACAGCGGCTCGACCAATGCCGCGATCGCCAGGGCCATCCCGCGCGACATCGATCTGACCGTCGCCACCAATTCGCTCGAAATTGCCTCCGTCCTGTCAGACCACGCTTTGGTCGAACTGATTGTGCTGGGCGGGCGGTTCGACCGCCATCTCGGCGCCTGCGTCGGCGCCGACACGCTTGCCGCTGTCGCGCAACTTGGCGCGGACCTGTTTGTTCTCGGATCCTGCGGTCTCGATGCGTCGCGCGGCGTCACGGCCTTCGATTCGGCTGAGGCCGAGGTAAAGCGGGCCATGGCCAAGAACAGCGCAGGCATCGTCATCGCTGTAACCAACGACAAGCTGGCCACAGCCGCACCCTACCGGGTCGCCAGGCCAGAGGCGATCCGCCATCTCGTGGTCGAAAAGACCGCGCCGGCCGCGATCCTCGCCGACTTCGAACGCCAGGGCGCTGAAATCCACTTCGCTTGAACAATGGGCCTGCGCCGGATCACCCGGCTTGCCTTGACAAATCAGGCCTCCCATGCGCTTTTCGCGCAAATTTTGGACCGGGCTTTGACGCTCGGCCCACAACCCAGCACCCCGGACTTTTGACATGACAATGCATCGTTACCGCAGCCACACCTGTGCCCAGTTGAGAAAGAGCGATGTCGGCTCTTCGGTTCGCCTGTCGGGCTGGGTGCATCGCGTGCGCGACCATGGCGGCCTGCTGTTCATCGATCTGCGCGACCATTACGGCCTGACCCAGATCGTCGCCGATCCGGATTCGCCCGCCTTCAAGGTGGCCGAGACGCTGCGTGGCGAATGGGTGATCCGCGTCGATGGCGAGGTCAAGGCGCGCCTGCCGGACACCACCAACGCCAACCTGCCGACCGGCGAGATCGAGATCTTTGCCCGCGAGATCGAGGTGCTGTCGGCAGCCAAGGAATTGCCGCTGCCGGTGTTCGGCGAGCCCGACTATCCCGAAGACATCCGCCTGAAGTACCGTTTTCTCGACCTGCGCCGCGAGACGCTGCACAGGAACATCGTGGCGCGCACGAAAATCATCGCCGAGATGCGCAAGCGTATGACCGATGTCGGCTTCACCGAATTCTCGACGCCGATCCTCACGGCCTCGTCGCCGGAAGGCGCGCGCGACTTCCTGGTGCCGTCGCGCATCCATCCCGGCACCTTTTACGCGCTGCCGCAGGCGCCGCAGCAGTACAAGCAACTGATCATGGTTTCGGGCTTCGACCGCTATTTCCAGATCGCGCCCTGCTTCCGCGACGAGGACCCGCGCGCCGACCGTCTGCCCGGCGAATTCTACCAGCTCGACCTCGAAATGAGCTTCGTCGAGCAGGACGACGTGCTGTCGACCATGGAACCGGTGATGCGCGGCGTCTTCGAGACCTTCGCCAACGGCAAGCCGGTGACGCAGACATTCCAGCGCATTCCTTACGATGTCGCGATGCGCAAATATGGCTCCGACAAGCCGGACCTGCGCAACCCGATCGAGATGCGGGCCGTCTCCGACCATTTTCGCGATTCCGGCTTCAAGGTCTTCGCCAACATCCTGGCCAACGATCCGAAGGCCGAAGTGTGGGGCATTCCGGCCAAGACCGGCGGCAGCCGCGCCTTCTGCGACCGCATGAACTCGTGGGCGCAGGGCGAGGGCCAGCCGGGACTGGGTTACATCTTCTGGCGCAAGGAAGGCGACAAGCTTGAAGGCGCCGGTCCGCTGGCCAAGAACATCGGCGAGGAGCGCACCGAGGCGATCCGCCAGCAGCTCGGCCTTGCCGATGGCGACGCCGCCTTCTTCGTCGCCGGCGATCCGAAGAAGTTCGTCACCTTCGCCGGTGCCGCGCGTACGCGTGCCGGCGAAGAACTGAACCTTGTCGACCGCGAGCGCTTCGAATTGTGCTGGATCGTCGACTTCCCGTTCTTCGAATGGAGCGAGGAGGAGAAGAAGATCGACTTCGCCCACAACCCGTTCTCGATGCCGCAAGGCGGTATCGACGCGCTCAACGGCGACGACCTGCTCGGCATCAAGGCCTTCCAGTACGACATGGTCTGCAACGGCTTCGAGATCGCCTCTGGCGGTATCCGCAACCATTTGCCGGAAACCATGGTCAAGGCGTTCGAGACGGTTGGCCTCGACCGCGCCACGGTGGAAGAACGCTTTGGTGGCCTCTACCGCGCCTTCCAGTATGGCGCCCCGCCGCATGGCGGCATGGCGGCCGGCGTCGACCGTGTCGTCATGCTGCTGGTCGGCGCCAAGAACCTGCGAGAGATCACCATGTTCCCGATGAACCAGCAGGCCTACGATTTGTTGATGAACGCGCCTTCGGAAGCCTCGCCGCAGCAGTTGCGTGATCTGTCGCTGCGTGTCGCGGCAGTGAAGAAGGACTGACGGCAGCGTTGCAGCTGCCCTTTCTCCCCGTCTCTATACGGGGAGAAATGTCCGGCAGGACAATGAGGGGCAGCACGCATGCAGGCAATTGGCGAACGGCCTTAGCAGTTGGCGCCTTCTGACAATCGGTTCAGCATCGAACTACAATTTGCAGGCGTTGGCGCCGCCCCTCATCCGCCTGCCGGCACCTTCTCCCCGTATAGTGACGGGGAGAAGGGAGCGAACTTCGATCAGTCTTCGTTGGCCTTGACGTGGACGCCCAGCGTCTTGGTCAGGTCGGCCGGGTTGGACATGGCGCCGGCCATGATCAGCGCGAACGGCACCGCTGCCGGCGGCTCGGCCGAAATCTCGAGGCTCTTCGGATCGTCGAGGTACTTGCTCACCGCGGCCGTCACTTCGGCGGTCAGTTCGGGATTGTTGAGCTGCGCCATGCCGAACGGCACGATCGCCTTGGCCTGGTTGGCGATGTCCTTGCCCGACATGCCCTGCTGCTTGCCGACATACTCAAGCACCTTGCCGGTGAGCGAATCGTCATCGAAGCGGATCGATGCGCTGTTGAAGGAGAGCTGCTGCAACAGGCCGAGCAGGGCCATGCCTTGCGCCGAATTGTCAGCCCCTTCGGGCTGCGCCGCCATCTTCTTCTGCATCTCCTGCAGCGACTTGACGAAGTCGACCGTGTAGCCGCCGAGGCCGAAGGTCATGCCGAGCGTGCCGGCATTCTCGACCGAGATGTCGTATTTCGACAGGTCCATCTTGCCGTCGCTCGGCTGCCAGGTGCCGCCGATTTCGATATTGCCCGAGATGTTCTGGTAGCCGAGGGCCTCGATGGCTTCCTTGGATTTCGCATCGTCGACCAGGGTCAGGTCGGCGTTGAACTTTTCCGTGGTGGCGGAAAACTCCATCGCCTTGCCGTCGGCCGGCGGCGTGATCTGGACAGCAAGCCCATCCACCGAGAAGGCGGTCTTGTCGGCAACCTTGACCGTCAGGTTTTCGAGTTCGGCCGACTTGTAGATCATCATCGAGCCGAGCGGGCCTGTAGCGCCCTCAGCCGGGATGTTGGCGTCGTGGATGACGAAGGGGGTGAGGTTGAGCGTGACGCCGTCCTTGCTGTGCTCGAAGGCCGAAGTCGTGATGGTCGCGACATCGAAGCCACCATTGGCTTCGGTCACGCCTTCGAGCTTGACGTCACCGATCGGCAGCGATTCCTTTTCGGCCGCCGGTTTGACCGACACGCCCTGCAGCACCATGCTGGAATTGTCGCCGGTAACGCCGGTCCAGGTGATATCGACGCCCTGGACGGCAAGTGCGGCCTTCAGTCGGTCGGCAACCGCCGTGTCTTGCGCAAAGGCGGCATTCAGCGGCAGCGTCAACAAAAAGGTCGAAAAAGCAAGTTTCTTGAGTGTCGAACGTTGGATTGTCATCGCGAGTTCCCTGAGAGAGTCCTGAAAAAGTGTTTTCTCAATTCTACGCCATCACTATTCCGTGACGAACTGGACGGGAAAAAGGCGCTTTCCCGCAGAGTTGTCGAAAATCACGGCGAAAGGCAAATCGGAGCGGGAGCCTTCGCTCGATGCGGTGAATATGTCATGAAGGTCGGGCTCCCCTGCGTACCGTCTCCTGCCTTAGAGAGGGCGTGTAACAGATTGATGTTGGTTGGCAACAGCGCTGCTACCGGTGCTGTTGCACAGGGACGGCAAGCTGGAACATGAAGTTCGTCACATCCATCGTCGGACCTTGAGCCGCCCTCGTAAGCCAAAGGCTGCGCCTTGCCGCGAATCACCCGCTCGGCTAGTCCAGCCGCATGGGAAAAAGGATTTTGCCGCCTGAAAATGGCGGCGGTGACCACATCGAACCGGTGGATCTGAAGAAGGCGCTGGAAGAGCGCTATCTCGCCTATGCGCTGTCGACCATCATGCACCGGGCGCTGCCTGACGTGCGCGACGGGCTGAAGCCTGTGCATCGTCGCATCATGCATGCCATGCGACTGCTCAGGCTCAACCCCGACCAGGGCTTTGCCAAATGCGCCCGCATTGTCGGCGACGTGATGGGCAAGTTCCATCCGCACGGCGACCAGTCGATCTACGACGCGCTGGTGCGCCTGGCGCAGGATTTCTCCATGCGCTATCCCCTCGTCGACGGGCAGGGCAATTTCGGCAATATCGACGGCGATAACGCCGCCGCCATGCGCTATACCGAGGCGCGCATGACCGAGGTGGCGAGCGATTTGCTTGCCGGCATCACCGAGGACGCCGTCGATTTCCGGCCAACCTACAATGAGGAGGACGAGGAGCCCGTAGTGCTTCCCGGCGCCTTCCCGAATCTGCTCGCCAACGGTTCCTCCGGCATTGCGGTCGGCATGGCCACGTCCATCCCGCCGCACAATGCCGCCGAGCTTTGCAACGCAGCGCTGCAGTTGATCGAGCAGCCGGACGCGCCGGTGACAAAGCTGATGGAGTTCGTCCAGGGGCCGGATTTCCCGACCGGCGGCATCATCGTCGACAGCCGCGCATCCATCCTGGAGGCCTATGAGACCGGCCGCGGCGGTTTTCGCGTGCGCGCCAAATGGGGCCAGGAGGATCAGGGCAGGGGCACCTGGAGCATCGTCGTCACCGAAATCCCCTACGGCATCCAGAAGGCCAGGCTGATCGAGAAGATCGCCGAGCTTTTGATCGCGCGCAAATTGCCGCTGCTTGAGGATGTCAGGGATGAAAGCGCCGAGGACGTCCGCATTGTGCTCGTACCGAAGAGCCGTTCGGTCGATCCCGGCATTCTGATGGAATCGCTGTTCAAGCTGACCGAGCTCGAAAGCCGATTTCCCCTCAACATGAACGTTTTGTCGCGCGGCAAGGTGCCTAACGTCCTGTCGCTGAAGGGCGTGCTGAAGGAGTGGCTCGACCATCGGCGCGATGTGCTGATCCGCCGCTCGAAGCATCGGCTTGGCGAGATCGAGAAGCGGCTGGAAATCCTTGCCGGCTACCTGATCGCCTATCTCAACATCGACGAGGTCATCAGGATCATCCGCGAGGAGGATGAGCCCAAGCAGGTGATGATGGCCCGTTGGTCGCTCACCGACACCCAGGCCGAAGCCATCCTCAACATGCGGCTGCGGGCCTTGCGCAAGCTGGAAGAGTTCGAGATCCGCAAGGAGTTCGACGGTCTCACCACCGAGAAGAAGCAGATCGAGGCATTGCTCGCATCCGACGCCAAGCAATGGTCGACGATCAAATGGGAAGTCACGCAGGTTCGCGACAAGTTCGGCCCCGAGACCGAACTCGGCAAGCGCCGCACCCAGTTCGCCGACGCGCCGGAGCATGATCTGACCGACATTGCGCACGCCATGATCGAGCGCGAGCCGGTCACCGTGGTGGTCTCGGAAAAGGGCTGGCTGCGGGCGATGAAAGGCCATCTGGCCGACCATTCCACGCTCACCTTCAAGGAAGGCGACAGCCTCAAGCTCGCCTTCCATGCCCAGACCACCGACAAGATCCTGGTCTTCACCACCGGCGGAAAATTCTACACCATCGGCGCCGACCGGCTGCCGGGCGGCCGCGGCCATGGCGAACCGATCCGCATCATCGTCGACATGGACAACGACCAGGACATCGTCACCGCCTTCGTCCACGACCCGAAGCGCAAGCTGCTGCTCGTCTCCTACGATGCCAATGGTTTCGTCGTGCCGGAGGAGGAGGTCGTCGCCAACACCCGAAAGGGCAAGCAGGTGATGAACGTCAAGGCGCCCGACGAGGCCAAGGCCTGCGTCCCCGTGTCAGGCGATCATCTCGCCATTGTCGGCGAGAACCGCAAGATGCTGGTGTTTGCGCTCTCCGAAATTCCGGAGATGGGCCGCGGCAAGGGCGTTCGCCTGCAGAAATACAAGGATGGCGGTCTGCTCGACCTGAAACCCTTCACGCTGGCGAGCGGCCTGTCGTGGCAGGATTCCGCAGACCGCACCTTCGTCAGGTCGCGCGAGGAGCTGGCGGAATGGATCGGCGCGAGAGCGTCGGCCGGTCGCATGGTGCCGAAGGGATTCCCGCGGACCGGGAAATTTGGTTGAAGCTGCTGATCTCCCCCAAGTGGGGGAGATGGCCGGCAGGCCAGAGGGGGGCGCTGTCCCGCCAGCGCATCAAATGGTCATGGCTCGCCACTCGGTCGCAACTCTTGGGTCTTCAATGTGGGGTGCCAGGCTGGCGATCCTTCGCGCCCCCCTCTGTCCTGCCGGACATCTCCCCCACAAGGGGGGAGATTGGCAGCTTCACCAACCATTTGGACTATCGTCACGATTGCGGCACTATAACAGTGCATAAACGCTGTGTAGGCTGGGGAGAATTGACCGTTTGAAGGAAGCGAAGATCCAGAAGCCGGAACGTCAGCAGCGCCTGTTCGGCCTGTCGACACCGTTGCGATCCGCCGTCATTCCGCCGCTGTCGGCGGCGCGCTGGCTGTTGGTGCTGATCGTTGCTGCCGGCGTCTATTTCTTCCACGGCTTCCTGTTTCCCGTGCTGGCAGCCCTCGTCATTGCTTTTGCCAGCTGGCCACTCTACCGCCGGCTGCTTGCCGGTGTCGGCGGCAACCGCACCGTCGCCGCGACGCTCGCCATCCTGTTCATCCTTGCCTTCCTGGTGGTGCCGATAGCGCTCGCCGGCACCTACGCCATCAACGAGGTCCGCGAATGGGTGGGCTGGGCGATCGAGACCAACAGGCACGGCGCGGTCACACCGCACTGGATCACCTCGCTGCCTGTCGTCGGCGAGTGGCTGAACGAACAGTGGATCGACAATTTCGGCCATCCCGGCGGCATCGGCGAGCTGATCCAGCTGGTCAGCGGCGCCAATATCGGCAGCATCTATCGCGGCGTGCTGGCTGCCGGCGGCAGCGCCTTCGGCCTGTTGCTGACGCTGCTGTTCATGATGATCGCGCTGTTCTTCGCCTACCGCGACGGCGAACACTTTGCCAGCCAGATCGACCGGCTCGGCGAACGCATCCTGCCGACGCGCTGGGAGCGGATTTCGCGCGTCGTGCCGGCGACCATTTCCTCGACCGTTACCGGCATGACCGTGATCGCCATCGGCGAGGGGCTGGTACTCGGCATCGCCTACTGGCTGGCCGGGGTGCCGTCGCCGGTGACGCTGGGCGCATTGACCGGCGTGATGGCGTTGATCCCCGGTGGCGCGCCGCTGTCGTTTACGCTTGTGTCGATCTACCTCGCCGCCAGCGGCTCGCCGATGGCGGGTCTGGCGCTGTTCATCTGGGGCGCGGTGGAACTGTTCATCGTCGACAAGACCTTGCGCCCGAAGCTGGTCGGCGGACCGATCAAATTGCCCTTCCTGCCGACCTTTTTCGGCCTGATCGGCGGCGTCAAGACGATGGGCTTTCTCGGCCTGTTCATCGGCCCCGTGCTGATGGCGCTGCTGGTGGCGATATGGCGCGAATGGCTGCGCGAGGTGGAACTGGCCGAAGACACCGTTCCAGATGCCGTCGCCGAGCTCGAAGGCGGGCCGCCGCAGATCGAGATTGTCGCCGGCCCGGCGAAGAAAAGTCAGGCTGGGTAAGCGACAGCAAGTGCTGCCCGGCGCTTGCGCCCCTCATGCAGCTGCCACAGGGAATGCGCGACCAACGTGACGATCAGGATCACGCCGCCGATCAGGCTGTTGCGCGACGGCGTCTCGGCAAAGATCATCCATATCCAGACCGGCGCCAGAACCGTTTCCAGGAGATAGAACATCGCCACTTCCGGGCCTGAAATGTATTTCGGCCCGTTGGCTAGGCAGAAGAAGGCGAACGGCATGATGACGGCGCCGTTGAAAACGATCCACCATGGCGCTTCCACCTGGAAACCGGTCTTGGAAACCATGAGTGCCGCCAGCCCGAACGGCAGCAGGACGCCGGTCAGCGCGGTGAACCCCATATCCCTGCCGCTGGCGCGCGAAACGGTGATGGCGCAGGCAATCGCCAAGGCCGAACACAGCGCCATCACGTCGCCGAACAGATATCCCGTGCCGACGGAATCGCCGACGATGATGGCGATGCCGACGATCATCAGCGCCATTGCCGCAAGCGTCAGCGGCCGCGGTCGCTCCTTCAGGAACAGCCACGACAGCAGCGCCGAGAACATGGTGGAGAAGGCCAGGATGAAAACCAGATTGGCGGTCGAGGTGTTGTAGACGGCAGTGATGAAGGCGATTGCGCCGAGCCCGTAGAGGGTGGCGACGACGAGCCCCGACCAGCCGGGTATCAGCTGCGGAGCATTCTTGCTGAACGAGCGCCAGATGGCCCATACGATCAGCCCTGCCACGAAGGTGCAGCCGGTGCGCAGCAAAAGGATCGTCCAGGCTTCGCCATGGGCGAGCCGGATCAGGGGAATGTCGATTGTCAGCGCCAGCCCGCCAAGCGCGGTGAGCAGAAGTCCTTTGGTGTGGGCATTGTGAGAGGACATGCAACGGCTTTCGCAATGATTTGAGCAGATGCCAGTCGGCGCAATCGCCCCGCCAACGGGCGGAAAGACCAGCATCGTCTCGGCTGAAAATGTTTAGATCAGGATCTGGTAAGAAGAAATATCAGCGCGTGACCGCTTCGTGATCGTAGCGTTCCCAGCCCTTCGGGCCGAGATGCTCCTGCGGCATGAAGCGCATTTTATAGTTCATCTTGCGCGAGCCGTTGACCCAGTAGCCGAGATAGACATGGGGCAAGCCCATGGCCCGGGCGCGGGCGATATGGTCGAGGATCATGAAGGTGCCGAGCGAACGGTCCTCGAACTCGGGATTGAAGTAGGAATAGACCATCGACAGGCCATCGGCCATCTTGTCGGTCAGCGCCACGGCGATCAGCTCGCCCTGGCCCTTGCCGGTGATGAATGTGTCGGGGCCGCGGCGCCGGTATTCGATCACCTTGGTGTCGACATGGGTATCTTCGACCATCATGGCGTAGTCGAGCACCGTCATGTCGGACATGCCGCCGCGGCGATGGCGAGCGTCGAGATAGCCGCGAAACAGGGAATACTGCTCCGTCGAGGGCTGCGCGTCGTGCATGGCGCCGATCAGATCGGAATTGCGCTGGATCACCCGCTTCATGTTGCGGCTGGCGGTGAACTCCTGCGCCAGGATACGCACCGAGACGCAGGCGCGGCAGGTCTCGCAGGCGGGACGGTAAGCGATGTTCTGCGAGCGCCGGAAACCGCCTTGCGTCAACAGATCGTTCATCTCCGGCGCCTTGTCGCCGACCAGATGCGTGAACACCTTGCGTTCGAACTGGCCCTCGAGATACGGGCACGGCGATGGCGCGGTCAGGAAGAACTGCGGCGACTGGGTCGGATGGTGCGTCATCGAACCTTGGGAACACTCCTGCGAATCGCTCTACCTTTGGCTTGGCTGGCGAAAAATTCAACAGGATTGTGAGGGCGGGGTTGAGCGGACCCCTTCACATTTGCGCACAAATGCCTGTTGGCCCCGGTTGAACGCCGGTTCAACGGTCGTTGCGGCTGACGACCGTGCCAAGCAGCAGGTCGTGCAGTGTGCGCTTGCGATCGGAAAACAGCGTCACCAGGAGGACGAGCGGCGTCAGGATGACCGTGCTCGCCCAGAACAGCACCGAATGGACAACGGCGGTGAGGCCGTCGATACGGCTGCCGTCGAGACGATCGAGTCGAATGCCCATCATCTTCATGCCTGATGTGGCCTGGTTGCGACCGCCCAGCGTGTTCCAGATGTAGAGAATGGCGACCGCCGGCACGAGGATGGAATACAGCGCCCAGCCAAGACCGAATGTCAAAAGGCCAAGCACGGCCACCAGGATCGCGAACGGAATGGTGAGAAGCGCCACGATGCAATAGTCGATGATGAAGGCCAGGATGCGCCGCGTGCGCACACCGTCATAGGCCCTGACGTCGTCGAGCCTGCTGGTGATGATTTCGCCGTCAAGTACGCGCGCGTTCATGTCATGTCCTCGTAACAGGCGGCACGCTAGGGTGCCGCCATCTGAAATGGTGAAGACCGCGGGCGGAATCAAGATCGCTTCGTTCATCGGTCCGGCTCGGCAGTGTGACGCGGTTGAGCCGATTGAATTTGGTGGACGGATGGCGTTAGCTTGCTGCGGCGCAACAAGACGCCGAGGGGGCGGGGTTACATGGATTACGACATGCTGGTCATCGGCAGCGGCCCTTCCGGGCGCCGCGCCGCGGTTCAATCGGCCAAGCTCGGCAAATCGGTCCTGGTGGTCGACCGCGGGCGCCGCCTCGGCGGCGTCTCGGTGCACACCGGCACCATCCCGTCGAAGACGCTGCGCGAGACGGTGCTGAACCTGTCCGGCTGGCGCGAGCGCGGCTTTTACGGCCGCGGCTACCGGGTCAAGCAGGACATCTCCATCGCCGACCTGGTCGAGCGGCTGCACAAGACGCTCGACCACGAGGTCGAGGTGCTGCAGCACCAGTTTATGCGCAACGCCGTCAAAAGCGTGCGCGCCATGGCGAAATTCGTCGGCCGAAACAAGGTCAGCCTGACGGCAGACAATGGCGACTACTCGGAGGTTGGTTTCACCAATGCGCTGATCGCGGTCGGCACCAGGCCGCACCGGCCGCGCGACGTGCCCTTCGACAAGATCCGCGTCTTCGACAGCGACGAGATGCTGGAACTCGACCATCTGCCGCGCACGCTGACGGTGATCGGCGCCGGCGTCATCGGCGTTGAATATGCGACGATCTTTTCGGCGCTCGACGTGCCGGTGACGCTGGTGGAGCCGCGCAACACCATCCTCGATTTCGTCGACCGCGAGATCGTCGACGACTTCATCCACCAGATGCGCGACCGCGGCATGACCATTCGCCTCGGCAGTACGGTCAAGGAAATCGTCTCAAAACCCGACTATGCCGAAGTGACGCTCGCCGATGGCCGCACCATCCGCTCCGAGATCGTGCTTTACGCCGCCGGCCGCAGCGGCAATCTCGGCAGCCTCGGCCTCGACGTGGTCGGCATCGAGGCCGATTCCCGGGGCCGCATCAAGGTCGATCCGCAGACCTTCCAGACCAGTGCGCCCAACATCTATGCCACCGGCGACGTCATCGGTTTCCCCAGCCTTGCCTCGACATCGATGGAGCAGGGCAGGGTGGCCGCCTGCCACGCCTTCGGCGTGCAACTGCCACCGCCGCCGGAAACCTTCCCCTATGGCATCTACGCCGTGCCGGAAATCTCCACCGTTGGTCAGTCGGAGGAGCAGGTGCGCGAGGGCGGCGCTGCTTATGAAGTCGGTCTGGCGCGGTTCCGAGAAACCTCGCGCGGCCACATAATGGGCGTCAACTCCGGCTTTCTGAAACTGCTGTTCTCGGTCGAAACGCGCCGCCTGCTCGGCGCCCACATCGTCGGCGAAGGCGCCACCGAACTGATCCATATCGGCCAGGCGGTGATCAACCTCGGCGGCACGGTTGATTTCTTCGTCAACAACACCTTCAACTATCCGACGCTGGCCGAAGCCTACAAGATCGCCGGGCTCGATGCCTGGAACCGGATGGGACAGGGCTAGGCGACGAGCATCTGCTCAGCCGTTCCGCCGGGCGCCGATGCGGTCTACCAAGGTCTCTTAGCCTGCCTGGCGTGCGACCAATGCTGGTCCCGCCAGCCATTGCCGGACGATGGCCGCATCCGGGTCGCCGATTTCGTGACCTGAAGGCACGATGCGCGCATCGACCTCGGCGCCATGTTTGTTGAGCAGCCTCACCAGTGGCGGCGCAAACGGCCCGTAGGTCTCGTCCGCGGCACCAGCGACAATCAGGACGCGCCTTCCTGTCAGATCGGTTGCCGGCGCATCGTCAAGCACGGGCATTGCTCTCAGCAGCACTGCTTTTCGGACTAGGTCAGAGTTGAGCAGCATCAGGCTGGAAACCAGATTGGCGCCGTTGGAATAGCCGACGAAAGTCGCCCGGGCGAGGTCGAGCCCGTGGCGCTTTGCGGCCTCGCTTGCGAAGGCGGCAAAGGCCAATGTTTCGGCACGGATGCTCGCCTGTTCGAAACTGGTCGGCGTGATCCGCTCGAACCAGCGGAAGCCGTCTTCTTGGCGGATGCGGCCACGCACCGCGACCAGCGTGGCGTTGGGGGCGATCTGCCTCGCAATCGGCACCATCGTCGTTTCGTCGACACCCGATCCGTGCAGTAAAAACAGGCTCTCGCCGCCGGCATTCTCCGGCTTGAGGAGGCGGTAGGGAAAGGCCAGATCCTGATGCAGAAAGGCGTTCTCGTCGCTATATCGATGCACGCTCATATCTCATTGATTTCACGGGATATTGGTCCTTTGCCAGCTTCAAAACGGAATATTTTCACGCTCCGCGAAATGTGATTGCAACAGGCTCATTTCAGACCGTTTCTGCGCCGATATGCTCCCTGCGGGAGGAATCGAAGCGGTGTGCGCCGATGGTCGCATCCCGGCATGAACAACGCGAGCACCCTTGCTCTCCTTTGAGGCCTTTTGTCGATGACCCTGCCAGTTCCGCCCGATCGCGCCCCGCGTATCGCCGATCGCGACACGCGCATTGACGTGTTCCGTGCGCTCGCACTCCTGACCATCTATATCGACCACGTGCCGGGCACCGTCTTCGAAGCGCTGACCTACAAGAATTTCGGATTCTCGGACGCGGCGGAAGCCTTCGTGCTGATTTCCGGCATGTCGGTCGCACTCGCCTATGGCAACAAGTTCCAGCCGGGCGGCCGGCTGCTGGCGATGTTGAAGATGTGGCGCCGGGCCGGCGTGCTTTACAGTGCCCACATCGTCACCACCATGGTTGTGATGGCGTTGTTCTGCGCCGCGGCGGTGTACGGCCGGCGGCCGGAACTGCTCAAGCTGATCAACATCGAGCCGCTGATGAAGAACACGCCGGAGGTCATGATCGGCATTGTCACGCTCGGCCACCAGCTTGGCTACAACAACATTTTGCCGGTCTATGCGGCGCTGCTGTTGATGGCGCCGCTTTTCCTGCTCTTCGTCAGCTACCGGCCGCTCCCGGCGCTGGTCTTTTCCGGCGCGCTGTGGCTTGCCGCCGGCCTCTGGCAGATCGCGCCGCCGAACTATCCCGAGCCCGGCTTCTGGTTCCTCAACCCGCTGTCCTGGCAATTCCTGTTCAACATCGGCCTTGCTGGCATGCTGCATGTCAGGCGCGGCGGCACAATTCCCGTCAATCGTTGGCTGGTGGGCGCCGCGGCGACCTATGTCGCGGCAGCGGCGGTCTGGGTGCACAGCCCGCTCTGGGGCGAGATAACGTGGTTTAACCTGCCCGTGGTGATCGGCGGCTTCGACAAGACGTTCCTGTCGCTGCCGCGGCTCCTGCACATATTGGCGGTGAGCTATCTGATCGTCGCCCTGCCGGCTTTCTCGAACCTGTTCCGTCTCAGCCCGGACCATCCGCTTGCCCTGCTCGGCAAGCGCTCCTTGCCGGTGTTCCTCGCCGGCACGCTGATCGCCATGGCGGCGCAGGTGATGAAGCTGATCAATCCGGGCGGCTTTGCCTATGACGTCTTGCTGATTTCGGCCGGCATCGCCATGCAATTCGCGCTCGCCTTCTATCTGGAGTGGCTGTCCGGCATCGGCTTGGGCAAAAAGCCGGTTCGCAAAGAAGCGCCAGCCGTTCACCAGACCTTCGGCATGCCCGCGATGCCAAGGCTAAGCCGATGATCCCACATCAGCCGCCTAGCTAGCAGGCGAGGGGCCGGACGACCCCCGCACCACAAGATCGACCGGCAGCAATTGCCGGTGCTGCGAGCCGTCATTTTCGAGGATCGCTTTGACGGCCAGCCGGCCCATCTCGGCGATCGGCTGGGCGACAGTGGTTAGTGGCGGCTCGGAGTCGGCGCCTTCCGGCACGCCGTCGAAGCCGACGATTGACACATCGCCCGGCACGGCAATGTTACGCTCGCGCAGCCAGTCGAGCGCATGCAGCGCGATCTTGTCCGACATGGCCAGGATTGCCGTCGGCGTCTGCGGCAGCGCGAAAATATGATCGAGGCCGGCCCGCACGCTCGCCTCGTCATTGAGGGTTTCGTAGATTGGCACTTGCGAGACGTCGATGCCGAAGCGGGAGAGCTCGCCGAAATAGCCACGCAGACGGTCGCGTGTGCCCGAGTAGAGGGATGTCGTCTCGACTTGCTCCTGCGTGACGGGACCAAAGCCGGCGTCGGCAGATTCCAGGGCGAGTACGGCAAAGCTGCGATGGCCGAACTCGGCCAGATGGCGCGCCGCCAGACCCGCGCCGGCGACGTTGTCGACGCCGATCGCAGCGACCGCCTCATTTTCCGAATCGAGATCAAGCGCCACGAAAGGCAGTTTGCGTTCGCGCGCCAGTTCGACCAGCCGCGACCCACCCTCGATGCAGAACACGATGAAGCCGTCGACCAGGGCGCTCTGGATGTTCCAGGCGAGCTGCTCGCTGTTGGCGGCCGAGACCAGCGAAATTCCGGCGCCGGTGGCGTCGCAGGCCTGCGAAATGCTGGCCATCATGACGCGGGCAAAGGGATCGTCGAAGAAATAGGACAATGGTTCTGCCGTTGCCACGCCGATGGCGTTGACCTTGCCGGCGCGCAGCAGCCGGCCCTTGGGATCCGGGCCGGCATAGCCCATCGCTTCCGCCGCCGCCTTGACCCGCTCGCGGACCTCTTCGCGCACGATTTCCGGGCGAGCGAACACGTTGGACGCGGTACCGTGCGAGACCCCGGCCGCCTTGGCGATGTCGGCAAGCCGCACTGGTCTCGTCTTGCCGGAGGTCAATGCCGTCATTTTCGTCCCCTGAACCGGAGCCTGTTTAGCACTTTCGTTGGATCGGTTCAAATTTTCCCTTGATCGGACGGCGGAGAGGGTCTATATTTGAATCGATCCAAGGGATTCATCAAGTAGAACTTGGATCGATTCAAGAGGAGGGTGCCATGCATCCCGTGAATTATCTGTTCGAAGACATCTACGGCGATGATTGGGGCATGGTCTCCGACGCCGCCACCCGCAGGCGCCGCGACAAGGTCAGGCCGTGGTGGCGTGACCTGCAATACCTTGTGAAACGCAAGCGCAGCTGATCGGCCAGACATTTTCGTGCCAGCTGATTGGATCGATTCAAGTTCTTGAAGAGGAGAACGAACATGCATCCCGTGAAACATCTGTTCGAAGACATTTATCGCAATTACTGGGGTATCTCGCCTGCCACGGAGCAGCCGCAACGGCGGCGGCCGACCAAGCCTGCCAAGCGCAACCGCGACCTGCTGCCGGAAAGCCGGCAGGATTAAATCTGCGATATTTGATGGGGCAGGGTTCTTGCCCCGTCAGGTCCGTTGTCGCACGAGCGCCGAGGCCGCGATCACCAGCCAGCCCGCGATGAGCAAGGTGCCGCCGATCGGCGCCGACATCGGGAACAGCCGCGATCCCACGAAATCCCGTGCCAGCAGATCGCCGCAGAACAGAACAAGCCCGACGAGCAGCACCAGGCTGCCGATCCGCAAGATCCGGCTTGCGCCGGCGAGGCCGACGGCCAAAAACACCGGCGCATGCATGATCAGGAAGGATGCCGCAGTGCCGACGAAGGCGCCGCCGAGATGCGCTGATGCCGCCGACAGCGCCACGCCCGCCGCGCCGGCGAGGCCGCCGGCGAAAACGAGGATGCGCGCGCTGTTTGCTGGTGCTGACTCGGCTATGCTCATGTCTCGGGCTCCGTGATTGACGATAGGCGGCGCAACCTGTCTGTCAGGATTTTTCCGATATCGCCAGCATGTCGCGCGTGCGGCGCGCCTGTGCCAGCCAATTATACACGGCACCGCCCGCCATCAGCACCGACGTGCCGAGAAACACCGCGCGCATGCCGAAATGGCCGCCGACGAAGCCGCCCAGCAGCGGCCCCGCGACCTGGCCGACATATTGCGCCGAGATTGCCAGGCCGAGCACATTGCCGCCGACGCCGTCGGGAACATTGTGGCGGATGACGCTGGTGATGCAGGGCAACAGCCCGCCCAGCACCAGACCCATAAGGAACCGCAGCCCGACCAACTGCCAGCTCTCGGTGACGAAGGCCTGCGGTATCAACAGCAGCGCCGAGACGGCCAGCGATGCGACGATGACGTTCCAGTGGCCGATGCGGTCGGCGAGTTTGCCCAGCCGTGACGCCGACAGGATGGCGCCCAGCGCCGCCGCCGACATGACGACACCTGAGACCAGGGTCACCCGGCTTGCGTCCGCGACCAGTTGCTGGACGTAAACGGTGATGATCGGCTCGATCGACATGTTGGCGAAGGTGAACAGCATGCCGGTCGCCAGCATGGCCACGACAGGGCGTTTGTCGGGGATCTGCGCCCAACTTCCCTTTGGTTTCTCCTCGCGTTTTGCCTGCATTGGCGGGCGAGGCATCTCCTTTATCAGGAACGTCGTCGCCAGCGCCGCCAGGAAAATGACGCCGCCCGCGATGAGGAAGGTGGCGCGAATACCGATCAATGGCGGCAGCGCGCCGCCAAGCAACGGGCCGACCAGGGAGCCTGCGGTGATGCCGGCCGACAGCACGCCGAGCGCCCAGCCGGAGCGCTTCTTCGGCGTCTGCATGGCGACAAGGATCGTCGAGCCTGAGGAATAGCCGCCGGCAAAGCCGATCAGCAGGCGCAAAAGCACCAATTGCCAGACGGTCTGCACCATGCCGGTCAGCGACATGCAGATCGCCATGCCGAAACTGGCGCGCACCAGCATCACCTTGCGGCCGTAGCGGTCGCCGAGCCGCCCCCACAGCGGTGCGACAAGGGCCGCGGCAAGGAAGGTGGCGCCGAAGGCGATGCCGGACCATTGCACGATCGCCGCGTGGCCCACGGCGCCCAGCTGTTCGACATAGAGCGGCAGGAACGGCAACAATAGCGTCATCGCCACAAGCGTGCTGAACGATCCGGCAAAGCACACGAACAGGTTGCGCCGCCAATGAATGTTGTAGGCGGAAGGCGCTTCGGCGGCCTGCGCTGCACTGTCCTGCGGCATGTCCTGTCCTGTCCGCTTGCTGCGGATACCATTTTGGGATACCAAGTTGGTACCCTCATGGACGCAAAGCCCGGCTGCTGTCAATCAGGCGCTCTCAATGTGATCGGCAAGACCAACGGGCAAGGCCGATCGCCAGCAATGGAAGCAACTATGTCGCAGATGCACATCGTAGAAAAAGCGCTTCGCGAGATGATCCTTGGCCTCGAGGTCGGTCCTGGCGAGCGGCTGACGGAGCGCTGGATCGAGAGCCGCTTCGGCGCCTCGCGCACGCCGGTCAGGGCAGCCCTGCTGCGGCTGGAGACGGAAGGGCTGATCTGCCGCGACGGGCGCGGCTGGACCGTGTCGCCGATCAACCTTGCCGAACTGGAACAGATCGCGGTGTACCGCGAAGCGGTCGAGGTCGCGGCGGTCAGGCTGACTTCGGCGCTGGCCGACAGGAGCGCAGCCGATGTCATCGAGGCGATGCTGGACTCCTGCGACACTGCCACGCCGCGCGAGGAATGGCACCGCGTCGGCATGGATTTCCATATCGAACTGGCGCGGCTCTCCGGCAACGAGTTCCTGTTTCGGGCCGTGCGCGATGCCATGACGCGGCTGTCGCGGGCGCGCTGGCTGGAGGTGCGCGACGAGGCGGCCCTTGGCCGCGCCTGGAGCGAGCATCACGCCATTCTGGCGGCGGTGCGGGCCGGCGATGCCGATGCGGCGGCGGCGCGACTTTCGGCCCATATCGCCGGCAGCCGCGACCGCCTGGTGACGTCGTTGCACAATGACCGGCGCGGCCTGCGCGCCAGGGGTTTTGCCGTCGTCGCCGCTTGATACTGGTCACGAAAACGAAAGAACGCCGTCGCGATCCGCTTTCGGCCTCGCTTCGCGGACGCCGATGGCGTAAGAGGCGGCCATGGAAAACAACCGATTTGAAACACCCGTGACCGTTAAGTCGGGCACGGAGGGAAGCACTCAGCTCTTGCGTACGGTGCGCGAGGCTTCCGATTACCTGCTCAACAGCTGGCCCGGCAAGCGCAGCCCCAAGCACCGCGAAGCGCTGCAGGCCTGCCATGACGCGCTGGCCGGCGACAAGCCGGCGATGATAGCAAGACGCGCCTTCATCGCCGCCGCGCGCGAGGTCAACGTCTTCGTCAGCGACAAGGCCCCGGCCTGATCACATCGGCCTGATCAGACCGGCATTTTGCCAGGATCCGGCCCGTTTCGTGGGCCGGTGATCCTGTCTTGCCTATTTTTCTGTCTCGGTGTCGGTTTTCGAACTTGCCTCGTTCTCAGGCTCGGCGCGCTCCTTGGCCGCGACCTTGGCGGCGAGCTTCTCCGCCTTCTTGGCGGCCTTCTGCCGGTCGCGCTCTTTGCGTTCCTGACCGTAATTCGGTGGTCGAGCCATATCGTTTCCTTTCGCTGTGCCTGATCCTGCCTAGAAGCATTGGCCGGCAAACACAACAGCGCCGCGAGGGCAGATGCCAGCGGTTCTGGACTTGCGTGATGGCGAACACAATGGTTTAGAAAAGGCTGCGGGACAGTTGCTGGAGCCGCCGCCGACCGATTTCGAATCAAAACGACCGATGGCCACGCTTCAAAGAAACGCACAGAAGCTGATCTACTATGCGCGCAACGCCATGCGCGACATCGCGCCGCCGGTTCTTTTCCGGCGCCGGCTCGGCCGGCTGCTCGATCAGGCCAGGCTTTCCGACGCATCGGTCCGCCAGCGGCTCAATTACTACAACACGCTGCGGGAGCCTTTTAGCCCCAGCCCCGAGGCCGTGCCGGTCAGCCGGCTGCCGTCGGACCGCAGCATGTACTATTACGATCTGAAGGAGTTCACCCGTTATTTCGACCCAGGTCTGCGCATCGACCTGGAATTCGGCGACGTCATCGAAGTGCCGAAGATGCCGTCGATCGTCAAGGACCGGCCGATAGCCGGCGACAACGGCAACGGCGTCCTATTCAAGCTGAACAAGTTCCGTCATTTCTACATGCCGGCCGACGATGTCGCCTTCGCCGACAAGCATCCGCTCGTCGTTTGGCGCGGCGAACTCAACAATCCGATCCGCACGCTGTTGCTGGACGCAGCCCGCAATCTGCCGTTCTGCGATGTCGGCACGCCGAGGGCGACAGCACCTGCGGAATACCGCAAGCCCTATCTCAGCATCGATCAGCAGCGCCGCTACCGCTACATCATCTCGCTCGAAGGCAATGATGTCGCGACCAATCTGAAATGGATCATGAGCTCGAACTCGCTCTGCCTGATGCCGCCGCCGACTTACGAGACCTGGTTCGCCGAGGGGCAGCTCGAGCCCGATGTCCATTATGTGCCGCTGGCGCCCGACTTCAGCGATCTGGCCGAGCGGGTGCATCATCTCGAGCAGCATCCGGCCGAGGCCCAGCGCATCGTTGCGGCGGCCAACGCCTATTGCCGCAAATTCGCCGACGAGCGGGCCGAGCAGGCGATCTGCCTGCTCGTGCTCTACAAATATTTCGTGCTCAGCGGCCAGATCGAGCCCGATCCGCAGGTCTGGCGGTTTATCGCGGGCTAGCGGCTTCCGGCGCCCTTAAGTCAGATGACGCTGCGGTCCATAACCAGATCGGCCGGGCCGAAGCGGTCCTTCGCCGTAAACTGCTGGTGCCAGTAGGGATAGAGCACCGGCGGCCGGCTGACGGCATCGAGACGCTGGCGTTCATCAAAGGACAGCGTCAGGCTTGCCGCGGCGAGATTGTCTTTCAACTGGGACTCATTGCGTGCGCCGATCACCAGCGAACTGACGGCTGGCCGGCCGAGCAGCCAGGTCAGCGCCACCTGGGCCGCCGAAACGCCGCGTGCCGCACCGATGTCGACCAGCACATCGACGATCCGCCACAGACGGTCTTCGTCGCGGATCGGCGGTTCCGACCAGCCGCCGATCTGGCGCGCCGTCGGGCTGTCGCGGCGGTATTTTCCCGACAGGAGGCCGCCGGCGAGCGGGCTCCACACCAGCACGCCAAGGCCCTGGTCGACCGAGATCGGCAAGAGCTCATACTCGGCCTCGCGTGCTTCCAGCGTGTAGTGGATCTGCTGGGTGACGAAGCGCGGCTGGTGCTGGCTGTCGCTGATGCCCAGCGCCTTCATGACCTGCCAGCCGGAATAGTTGGAGCAGCCGACATAGCGGATCTTGCCCTGGGCAACCAGCGTGTCGAGCGCGGCGATGGTTTCCTCGAGCGGCGTCGCGCCATCCCATTCGTGCAGGAAATAGATGTCGATGACATCTGTCCTGAGGCGCTTCAGGCTCTTCTCGCATTCGCGGATCAGATGATGGCGCGACAGGCCTTCGTCATTGGGGCCCTTGCCGATCCGCATGCGCGCCTTGGAGGCGATCAGCACGTCGTTCTTGCGCTTGCCGCCGAGCGCCTCGCCGATGATCTCTTCCGACAATCCGTTCGAATAGACATTGGCGGTGTCGATGAGATTGATGCCGGCATCGATGCAAGTGTCGATGATGCGCGAGGCCTCCGCGAGATCGGAATTGCCGACGGCAGCGAACGGCCCGCTGCCGCCGAAGGTCATGGTTCCCAAGGTCAGCGCCGAAACTTTCAAGCCGGAACGGCCAAGCGTGCGGTATTCCATGTCAGATCCTCGTAGTTTTGGTGGGGAGGCGGTTTTAGCAGGAAAGGGCGGGGAAGCCCGAACGGGTCCGCCATTTGTAGGACAATTTGAGCGGCTTGTCGCCATCCCAGGGCGATGGATCGGCAATGCTCGCTGGTTTGCAGTGATGACCGGCTGGCCGGCGGCTTGCAATAAAACCGTCATTGGCGGCCTATATCGAGTCGGCTCAGGGTTTCATGTCAGCCGGCAAGCGGAGCAGTGGAAATGACCGAGTTGAAGCAGAATTCTCCGGCCAGGGATTGGCTGGAAGCCGAACTCGCCGACACGCTCGACGAGGACTATGAGCTTGAAATGTCGGAGCCGGCGCTGTCGCTGGAGATCGCCAAGATCTACAAGAACGCGCATCCGCCGTCGATCGACCGCATGCAGTATTTCCGCGACCTGATCGGCTTGCAGTCGGAACTGATCAAGCTGCAGTCCTGGGTCGCCTACCACAAAAAGAAGCTGGTGGTGGTTTTCGAAGGACGCGATTCCGCCGGCAAGGGCGGCGTCATAAAGCGCATTACCCAGCGCCTTAACCCGCGCATCTGCCGCGTCGTGGCGCTGCCGGCGCCGACCGAGCGCGAAAAATCACAATGGTATTTCCAGCGCTACGTGCCGCATCTGCCGGCCGGCGGCGAGATCGTGCTGTTCGACCGCTCCTGGTACAACCGCTCCGGCGTCGAGCGGGTGATGGGCTTTGCCGAACCCGATCAGGTCGAAGAGTTCTTCCGCGACGTGCCGGAGTTCGAGCGCATGCTGGTCCGCTCCGGCGTCACGCTGGTCAAATACTGGTTCTCGATCACCGACGAGGAACAGCAGATGCGCTTCATGATGCGCATCCACGATCCGATGAAGCAGTGGAAGCTGTCGCCGATGGACCTGCAGTCGCGCGTGCGCTGGGAGCAGTACACCAAGGCCAAGGAAGAGACGTTTGCCCGCACCAACATCCCAGAGGCACCGTGGTACATCGTCGAAGGCAACGACAAGAAGCGGGCGCGGCTGAACTGCATCGACCATCTCCTCAAACAGCTGCCCTATGAGGACGTGCCGCACGAAGAAATCACGCTGCCCGAGCGGGTGTTCAACCCGGAGTACGAGCGCCAGGTCCTGCCGCGCGAGCTTTACGTGCCGGAGAAGTATTGAGCACTTTTCCTTCTCCCCGTTTCACGGGGAGAAGGTGCCCGAAGGGCGGATGAGGGGCAGCGCCGGCATCGGCGAATTCACAGTCGTCGGACGCTGCTAACCTCCAAAAGCAGCGCTGCCCCTCATTGCCTGCCGGGCATTTCTCCCCGTAGAACGGGGAGAAAGAAGCCTGCGCCTATCACTTCGCCACTACACCCGCTTGATCGTCACATGCGTGGCGAGCGCTGTCGCCACCTGCTCGGTGCACTGGTAACCCAGCTTCAGCATATCCAGCCCGGCAAACAGGCTCTCGCCCCTCCCGAGCAACACTGGCGACACAGCCAGATGCAACTCGTCGATGAGCTTCTCCTTGAGATATTGCCGGATAGTGGAAACGCCGCCGCCGACGCGGACATCCTTGCCGCCGGCCGCAGCCTTTGCTTGTTCGAGCGCGGCGTGGATGCCGCCGGTAACGAAGCGGAAAATGGTGCCGCCTTCCATCACAATGGAGTCACGCTTGTAGTGGGTCAGCACGAAGGTCGGCACATGATAGGGCGGGTTGTTGCCCCACCAGCCCTTCCAGTTCTCATCCGGCCATTCGCCGCGGATCGGGCCGAACATGTTGCGGCCGAGGATCCAGGCGCCGACATTGTCGAAGCTGCGGACGGTGAACCGGTCGTCCACATCGGTGCTGCCGCCATCCTTGCCGACCATCTCGTGGAAGGTGCGGGTGCCGGTCATCCATTTGTGCAGATCTTCGCCACCAACGCCGAGCGGATTTTGCAGGTCCTGGTCAGGACCGGCGCCGAAACCGTCGAGCGACAAGGTGAAGGCATTGACGCGCAGTTTGGACATGGAAGACTCCCTTTGGTGACCAGTTGTGATTTGCAATCAGTATTCAAACTGATTGCATTTTGCAACTAGTATTTTTAGAGGCAAGCGATCTGTGGAATGCGCAGGGACCTCAAGCCGCCACGCGCTTCGGCATCACCGCAAACGGGCTGAGCCCAAGCCAGATCTGCATCTTGCCGGCGACGTCGAGATCGCCGGTCAGGCTGATCTTGTCGCGTTCCTTGTGAACTGTCGTCAGCCCCATCCAGATCGAGGTCATGGTGCACAGATCGGTCGAGACGTAGAGATCGACGTCGAAGCCCGGATCGTACCAGCAAAGATCGACCTCGCCCTGCTTTTCGACGATCAGCCACCACGATCGTTTTGACGCCGGCAGGTCATGGTACAGGAATTGTATCACGGTGCGCCCGTCCGGCAGCGGACTGGGGTTCAGATTGCGCCGCATGTCCCACATCAGCAGCGACGGATCGAGGTTTTTGAGCGACAGCCTGGCCTCGACCCATTTCTGGCCCCAAAACCCCATCGCCTC
Source organism: Mesorhizobium sp. C395A (assembly GCF_030323205.1). Classification (NCBI taxonomy): domain Bacteria; kingdom Pseudomonadati; phylum Pseudomonadota; class Alphaproteobacteria; order Hyphomicrobiales; family Phyllobacteriaceae; genus Mesorhizobium; species Mesorhizobium sp. C395A. The sequence continues at coordinate 1,197,989 of NZ_CP100473.1, forward strand.
GACAACCGGGCGCAAATCCCGGCCCGCCTCGGTCAGCCGGTATTCGAACACGCCCTTCTCGGTCGCGATCTCGGTCCGCTCGACGATGCCGCCGGCCTCGAGGTCCTTGAGCCGTTGCGACAGAAGGGTTGGCGACATTTTCGGCACGCCGCGGCGCAAATCGTTGAAGCGGGTCGATCCCGCCACCAGTTCGCGCAGCAGCACCATGGTCCAGCGTGTGCAGAGCAGCTCGGCGGCCATGGAGAGCGGGCAGAATTGCTTGTAACCGGCTTGTGTCATGTGGTGAGCTCCAAAAGATGTTGCCGGACCTTATTCAGAAAACCTGAGTTCAGCCAGTACAGAAGCTGTACTGGCACCCCCGGTACAGTTCTGTGACTGGAGCGGTCCGGCGCCGCCATGCGAGGCAGCGGTCACGTCACCGGGCAGTCCGGTGCCGATCCATGAGGAGTTGGACAATGACCGCTTACGTGATCGCAGACATCAAGGTGAAGGACGACAAATGGGTGCCGGCCTATGCCGCTTCGGTGCATGACCTCGTCCACAAGCATGGCGGCAAGTATCTCGCCCGCAGCGGCAATGTGAAGACGCTGGAGGGCAAGCCGCTCGACACCAGCCTGATCGCCATCATGGCGTTTCCGTCGGCAAAGGCAGCCGAAGCCTTCACCAACGATCCGCAATACGCTCCGTTTGTGGCGGAGCGTCAGAAGGGCAGCGACAGCCGCTTCCAACTGATCGACGATACCGATCTCGCCGGAACGATTCCTTATTTGCCAAAGGCGTGAGGAAAAGCCGGAACCCGGAGCATCCAGGTTCCGGCTAACCCTTCAGCAGCTGCGCCACTTCCGGCGCGAAGTAAGTCAGGATGCCGTCGCAGCCGGCGCGCTTGAAGGCGAGCAGCGATTCCAGCATCGCCTTTTCGCCGTCGATCCAGCCATTGGCGGCCGCCGCCTTGATCATCGAATATTCGCCCGAAACCTGGTAGGCGAAGGTCGGCATTTGGAACTCATCCTTCAGCCGCCGGATAATGTCGAGATAGGGCAGGCCAGGCTTGACCATCAGCATGTCGGCGCCCTCGGCGAGGTCCTGCTCGGCCTCGCGCACCGCTTCGTCGGAATTGGCGTGGTCGAGATAATAGGTCTTTTTGTCGCCCTTGAGCAGGCCGGCGGTGCCGACCGCCTCGCGGTAGGGGCCATAGAAGGCGGAGGCGAATTTCGTCGCATAGGACATGATCGCCACATCCTGAAAACCATTGGCGTCGAGTGCGTCGCGAATGGCGCCGATGCGGCCGTCCATCATGTCGGACGGCGCGATGATGTCGGCGCCGGCCGCGGCCTGGATGACGGCCGCGGCGGTCACCTGTTCCACCGTCTCGTCATTGACGATGATGCCGTCGCGCAAGATGCCGTCATGGCCGTGCGAGGTGAACGGATCGAGCGCGGCATCGGTGATGATGCCGATCTCCGGCACCGCGTCCTTGATGGCGCGGGTGGCGCGGTTGATGATGTTTTCCGGGTCGAGGATGTGCGATCCCGTTTGGTCGCGCAGGCTGAGTTCAACATTGGGGAAGGTGGCGATCGCCGGAATGCCGAGCTTAGCGGCCCGCTCGGCCTCCTTGACGGCGAGGTCCAGCGACAGGCGGAAGACGCCGGGCATGGCGGCGATCGGCTCGCGCGTGTTCTTGCCGTCGATGACGAAGATCGGCCAGATCAGATCGTTCACCGTAAGCCTGTTTTCCTGCACCAGGCGGCGCGACCAGTCGGCCTTGCGCATGCGCCGCAAGCGGCGGCTGCCGGTGATCTCGTCGACGCTGCGCGCACCGGCGGGCTTTGCCGGCGCGAATTTGTTGCTCGTCGCGGGGGTGAATTTGTTCATCGCAAAAACTCCGGGTCGGGGCGGCTTTTACCACGAGGCCTTGCCGCTGACCAATGCGACACGATTGTGCCAGTCGATAACGCGCTGCTTACGGCTTCGGCGGCCACGCCAGATCGGGGCCGGTTTTGAAGAACGACACATTGTTGGTGAAGATGCTCTTCGGGGCAAGCCGGATCAGGCGCCCGTCCGGATGGCCGATGTCGGCCACATTGTCGATGAACCAGCGGTTCCAGGTCGCCTCCGGGCCGAGATATTTGTGCAGCAGCCGTTTGAAGCGGTTCGGCGCCATCGGCTCGATGGTGGCGGAGCCGCGCAGGCCGAGATGCAGCAGGATGCCGGCCTCATTGTCGAAATGGACGATCTCCACGGCGCAGCGCGGGTCGCGTTCGAGGTGTTTGACAGCACTTGCCCCGGTCGAGCCGAGCAGCCAGATCGCAGCGTCCTCCCAGATGAACCACATCGGCGCGTTGCGCGGCGCGCCGTCAGCGGTCACGGTCGCCAGATTGGCCATCAGCGGGCGGCTGAGAACATCATCCGGGTCGAACTTTTTCGGCATCTCCCAGCCATGGCTCGGCGCTGCGGTTTCAAGCGTCATGCGTTTGTCCCTGCATCAGAAGAAAGGCTGTTTTGCCCGGCAATTTTGCGCGCATTTCTGTCGGGGGCAAAGCACGGTCGCGTTCCCTTGCGAAAATCCAAACCGCGCCCGCCGGTTGACGCACCCATGCGCCACCTTTAGCACTTCAGTCCCGCAGGCGCGGGGAGGGATTCTCTGACGATGGATTTTGGCGGCGGCGACGAGATCCGCTTCGAACGGTTGGGCAAGGCAGGCGTCGTCACGCTGACGCGGCCGCAGGCGCTCAATGCGCTGACACATCGCATGATCAAGGCGCTGGACAAGGCGCTCGACGCTTTTGAACGCGATACCGGTGTCGATGTCGTCGTCGTCAAGGCCGAGGGCAGAGCGTTTTGCGCCGGCGGCGACATCATGCACGTCTACGAGGCCCGCGCCGGGAAGCCGCCGGTCGAGTTCTTCGCCGACGAATACCGGCTCAACGCCCGCATCAACAGTTACAAAAAGCCCTATGTCGCGCTGATCGACGGGATCGTGATGGGCGGGGGCGTCGGCATCTCGTTCCACGGCTCGCAGCGTGTGCTGACCGAGAACGCCCAGTTCGCCATGCCCGAAGTCGGCATCGGCTTTTTCCCCGACGTGGGCGGCAGCCATCTGCTGCCTGACCTCGGCGGCAGCTTCGGCATGTATCTGGCGCTGACCGGCAACCGCATTCGCTATGGCGATGCGCTGTGGTCGGGCCTGGCCACCCACACCATCAAGGCCGCTGACCAGGCTGCCTTTCTTGACCGGCTCTGCGCCAATGGCGATCCGGAATCGGTGCTGCGCGGCTTTTTCGTGCCGGCCAGGCGCGAGACCGGCCAGCCGGTGTTGGAAGCCATTGCCCGGCATTTTTCCCAACCCTCGCTCGCCGAAATCCTCGAGAGCCTGGAGCGGGCGGCAGGCGCCGACGAGTTTGCCGCCAAGACGCTGGCCACCATCCGCACCCGCTCGCCGACCAGCCTTAATGTCGCGTGGCGCCAGATCAGCGCCGGGCTGACGCTGTCGATGGAAGCCTGCATGAAGATGGAGTTCCGCATCCTCAACCGCATGCTGGCCGGGCACGACTTCTATGAAGGCATCCGCGCCGTCCTCGTCGACAAGGGTTCGACGCCGCAGTGGCGGCCGGCAAGCCTGGCCGAGGTCGACGCTGCTTCGGTGGACGCCTATTTCGCGCCGCTCGAACGGGAGCTCGAACTGTGAGCGAGGTCACGTCGCGGCGCATCGTGCTGCAGCCCTCGGGTGTCGAGATCATCTTCGCCTGGTTCCAGCGCGTCATAGCGGGCTATTGCCTGCTGTTCGGCATCCTGTACTGGATCCGGCTGATCGGCTTTTATCCCGGCCCGCTGTGGCGCTTCGACCTGATGCCGGTGCACTGGCAGGTCGTGGCGGTGATGCTGGCCGTGTTCTTCCCCTTCGCCGCCGCCGGCCTCTGGATGCTGGCGTCGTGGGGCCCGGTGATCTGGTTCATCTGTGCTGTCACCGAGACCATCATGTATGCCGGCTTCCCCGATCTGTACGGCCACCGGCCGCTGATCGTCTTCTCGCATGCCGCGGTGGCGCTGCTCTACATCGCCTTCCGCGTCGTTATCTGGATGCGCAAGCGCCCCGCGCGCGCCTGAAACGCCGCCCCGCAGCCATTGGGTAAATCTTTAGGTTAATTATCCTTGCTCGGGTGACCGTTCGTTAAGCGTCTTGCGAAACCTATTACCGGTAAGCTCTTGTTAGCCCTAGCGTTTAAGTCGAATTTTATGAGTATTCGATAGTGTCGCAATCAAGGTGAAAAACAAAAAATCACCAGGGCGACAAACGAGAGGCAAAGACAATGATCAATTCGCGTCCGGCGGCGAAGACCGCCAACGTATCCGACGATCGCCGCGAGGCTATCCGTTCGCTTTACATGGAATCGCTGCAGCTGGTGGAGCGTCTGCATCGCCGTCTGCTTGACGTGATCAAGGACGAGTTCGACCGCAACGGCCGTTCCGACATCAATGCCATCCAGGCGCTGCTTCTGTTCAATATCGGCAATTCCGAACTGACCGCCGGCGAGCTGCGCTCGCGTGGCTACTATCTCGGCTCGAACGTCTCCTACAATCTGAAGAAGCTGGTCGATCTCGGCTTCATCAACCACCAGCGCTCGCGCATCGACCGCCGTTCGGTCCGCGTTTCGCTGACGCCGAAGGGCAATGAAGTGGCGGAAGTCGTCGCCGGTCTCTATGAGCGCCATGTCGGCTCGATCGAACAGGTCGGCGGCATCAACAGCGAAGAGTTCAAGCAGATGAACCGCGCGCTGCAGCGCCTCGACCGCTTCTGGAACGACACCATCGCCTACCGGATGTAATCAGCGGGCCATTGAATAGCAGCTGCGCCGGAAGAAGCGCGGCCGGAGGAAAGTCTCAGCCAACAGGCCGGTGCCGAAAAGCACCGGCCTTTTCTTTTCGAGCCGCCGGCGCTTCCAAATTCGGCGTAAGCCACGTTGCCGCCATATTCGCGGTGGAAGCGGGGATGCGGGTGATGCGGCGGCGAAAGCTGTTCGCGCGCCTGTAATGTCGCATCGCGGTCCGCTTTTCACGGCTCAGTGATGCAGGTCATGGTTGGCTAATTGTTAACAGTGCCAACTTTAGAGTGCGGGCGATATCGCCCAGGATCGAGCACGTAGCCGAACGCTGCAACAGCCAAACGCTAGAAGCCAAACACGACAAGAATGTCTGGAACGTCCATGAGAACCAGCCGCCGCCTTTTCCTTTCCGGAGCTTCCGCGCTCGCCGTTGCCATGGTTGCCAATGCCGCCAGCGCGCAGGATGTGATCGACGATATCCTGAAATCGTCGGGCCGCGGCAATTGGGACGACCAGTTCGATGCCCGCGCCTCGGAGGGCGGCAAGGTCGCCTCGACGCTGCCGATCTTCAGCCTGCAGACGGTCGCCTTCACCGAACAGGCGGTGGCGCAGTATCAGAACATCGTCGCCCAGGGCGGCTGGGGCGAGGTGCCGGCGACCAAGAAGCTGCAGCTTGGCGTCGACGATCCGGACGTGGTGCCGCTGCGCAAGCGGCTGATGGTTTCGGGCGACCTGGCGCAGAGCGCCGGCATTTCGACGTCGTTCGATTCCTACGTCGACGCCGCGGTCAAGCGCTTCCAGGCGCGCCATGGCCTGCCGGCCGACGGCGCCATGGGCAAATACACCTATGCTGCGATGAACGTTTCGGCGCAGATCCGCCTCGGTCAGCTGCAGACCAACCTGGAGCGCCTGCGCGAAAAGGCCGGCACGCTGGGCAGCCGTTATGTGCTGGTCGATATCCCGGCGGCACAGATCGAGGCGGTCGAGAACGATCGCGTCGTGCTGCGCCACACCGCAATCGTCGGCAAGATCGACCGCCAGACCCCGGTGGTCAATTCCAAGATCAACGAGATCATCGTCAATCCTTACTGGAACGCGCCGGTCTCGATCGTGCGCAAGGACATCATTCCGCTGATGCGGAAGAACCCCGACTATCTCAAGGACAGCCACATCCGGCTGTTTGCGCCTGATGGCAGCGAAGTCGATCCGATGACTGTCGACTGGTCGACGGATGATGCCGCAAAATACCGCTTCCGCCAGGATCCGGGTTCCGGCAACGCCATGGCCTCGGTGAAGATCAACTTCCCCAGCCCCGACGGCGTCTACATGCACGATACGCCGCAGCAAAGCCTGTTCGGCAAGATGATGCGCTTCGATTCTTCGGGCTGCGTGCGTGTCCAGAACGTGCGCGACCTCGTCACATGGATCCTGCGCGACACACCCGGCTGGGACCGCCAGCATTTCGAGGCGACCATCAAGACCGGCGAGAACACGCCGGTGCAGGTCGTCAACCCGGTTCCGGTCCACTTCCTCTATGTGTCGGCCTGGTCGACGGGTCCGGGCGTCGTGCAGTTCCGCGACGACGTCTACGCGCTCGATGGCGCCAGCGAACTGCAGATCACCTCTTCGCTTTAGCGGCTGATCTCGTTTTAGGAAAGGCCACCGCAAGGTGGCCTTTCCGTTCGAAGTCCCATGACGCCGAGCGCATCGCCGTGCGCGACATGTTAAGCAGCGGCGCGATCAACGACCATACGGCGCGGGCGCTGTTTACCGAGATCACGCTCACCGAAGCCTTGCTGCAGGGGCGGCAGGAGCGAAAATAGCGGTACAGGGCCGCTCTGGCGCAATCCGGCCAGCAAATTTCGCGCTGCAAACGTGGCGAGGCGAAAACAACTGTGTTAATGGCGCGGCAATGCATGTCGCCCGGAACCGTGCAGCGGTTTCGGGGCAACGATATGCATAGAAATAAATGCCCCGAACCGAAGGATTTCAGGCCATGGCAACTGCAGCGGCAGCGTCGAACAAATTCGAATCCTTCTTCGAAACCACGCTGGAAGATGCCGATCCGGAGATCTTCGGCTCGATCCGCAACGAGCTTGGCCGCCAGCGTCACGAGATCGAGCTGATCGCCTCGGAAAACATCGTTTCGCGCGCCGTGCTCGAGGCGCAGGGCTCGATCATGACCAACAAATACGCCGAGGGTTATCCGGGCAAGCGCTATTATGGCGGCTGCCAGTTCGTCGACGTCGCCGAGGAACTCGCCATCGAGCGCGCCAAAAAGCTGTTCGGCTGCAACTTCGCCAATGTCCAGCCGAATTCCGGCAGCCAGATGAACCAGGCGGTCTTCCTGGCGCTGCTGCAGCCGGGCGATACCTTCATGGGCCTCGACCTGAACTCCGGCGGCCACCTGACGCACGGCTCGCCCGTCAATATGAGCGGCAAATGGTTCAAGGTCGTTTCCTATGGCGTGCGCAAGGACGACCATCTGCTCGACATGGACGCGATCGAAAAGACCGCGCATGAGACCAAGCCGAAGCTGATCCTGGCCGGCGGCACCGCCTATTCGCGCATCTGGGACTGGAAGCGCTTTCGCGAGATCGCCGATGCGGTCGGCGCCTATCTGATGGTCGACATGGCCCATATCGCCGGCCTGGTTGCCGGCGGCGTGCATCCGTCACCGCTGCCGCACGCCCATGTCGTGACCACGACCACGCACAAATCGTTGCGCGGCCCGCGCGGCGGCATGATCCTGTGCAATGACGAGGACATCGCCAAGAAGATGAACTCGGCGGTTTTCCCCGGCCTGCAGGGCGGCCCGCTGATGCATGTCATCGCCGCCAAGGCGGTCGCCTTCGGCGAGGCGCTGAAGCCGAGCTTCAAGCTCTATGCCGAGAGTGTCGCCGCCAACGCGAAGGCGCTGGCGTCGAGCCTCAAGGAAACCGGCCTCGACATCGTCTCCGGCGGCACCGACAACCATCTGATGCTCGTCGATCTCAGGCCCAAGAACGCCACCGGCAAGCGCGCCGAGGCAGCGCTCGGCCGCGCCAACATCACCTGCAACAAGAACGGCATCCCGTTCGATCCGGAAAAGCCTTTCGTCACCTCGGGCGTGCGTCTGGGCACGCCGGCCGGCACCACGCGCGGCTTCGGCCAGGCCGAGTTCCGCGAGATCGGCAAGTTGATCGCCGAGGTGCTGGACGGGCTGAAGGTCGCCAATTCCGACGAAGGCAATGCGGCTGTGGAAGCAGCCGTGAAGGCCAAGGTCGTGGCGCTGACCGATCGTTTCCCGCTCTATCCCTATCTCGGTTGACCGCCAGCGGCGCATCGTCTTTTATCCCGCGCTCTGCGCCGCTTGCTGTCCGGGGCGGCGCGGCCTGTGGAGATCTGACGATGCGCATGTTCCATCCTGCCGTTCTGGCCTTCCTCGGCTTGCTTGCCACCTTCACTGTGTCGTGCGCGATCGCCGAGGAGCAGACGCAGCCGGGCACGGATATCCCGGCCACCAGCACCTTTGGCAGGTGGACCACGATCATCGATGCGCTCGACACCGGCCAGGATTCGCACAAGACCTGTGCGGCCTCGACAGCCTTTGTCGACGGCAACGGCAATGCCGGCACGCTGACGCTTTCGATCTCGACTGGCGACGCCCTGCCGCCCGATGCCTATCCGGCGATCATGTTCACCATCGCCAACAAGGAGCTGCCGACCGGCAAGAAGATCGCCGCGACCTTTGGCGACCCCGGCGTCAAGGTTTCCGCGACCGTCTATTCCAATGATGCCGGCCGCCCGAGCTGGACCGTCGACAACCAGGCCAAGACCAGTCTCGCTTTGTTGCGGGCCATGCGCCAGGTCATCTCGCTCGACGTGACGTTCGGCAAGCAAGCCGTCGCCAGCATCCCTATGGACGGCTTCACCAAGGCCTACCGCAACCTCGGAACGTCCTGCGGCTTCCCGACCAAGGACGTCGCGCCCTGACATATCTGGCGCGGCTGGCAATTTTCCTCCCGCCTCGCTATCTCTGAGGGCGCGAGCGGCCGTTGCCGAACCTTTGCCGTCCCGGCAAAAACCTCTAAGCCTATCGTTCCGCCAGAATCGCCAACCTGAAGGCTCTCCATGCGCTGTCCCTATTGCCAGTCCGAAGATACGCAGGTGAAGGATTCGCGCCCCGCCGAGGATGGCGCGGCGATCCGCCGGCGGCGCGTCTGTCCCGATTGCGGTGGCCGTTTCACCACTTTCGAGCGCGTCCAGTTGCGCGACCTCGTGGTGGTGAAGAAGTCCGGCAGAAAGGTGCCGTTCGACCGCGACAAGCTCTTGCGTTCGGTGGAGATCGCGGTGCGCAAGCGCAATGTCGATCCCGAGCGCATCGACCGCGCCGTCACCGGCATCGTGCGCCAGCTCGAAAGCTCCGGCGAGACTGAAATCGCCTCGGGCGAGGTCGGCCGGCTCGTCATGGAAGCGCTGAAGTCGCTCGACGACGTCGCCTATGTCCGCTTCGCCTCGGTCTATCGCAATTTCCGCGAGGCCAAGGACTTCCATGACGTGCTGGGTGAGCTCAAAGGTGACGAACTCAAAGGCGACGAGCTGAAGAGCGAAGAGGACGCCGGCTGAGCATGGCAAGCCAAACGTCAGGGAAGGCCGATCAGCAGGCCCTCGATCGCCGCTTCATGGCCGCGGCGCTGAGGCTCTCGCGCAGAAATGCCGGCCGCACCTCGACCAACCCTTCCGTCGGCACCATAATCGTTCGCGACGATGGCGCCGGCCCGATGATCGTCGGCACAGGGGTCACCGCTGTTGGCGGCCGGCCGCATGCCGAGACCGAGGCGCTGACTGAAGCCGGCGAGTTGGCGCGCGGCGCCACCGCCTATGTCACGCTGGAGCCCTGCGCCCACCATGGCCGCACCCCGCCTTGCGCCAACGCGCTGGTCAATGCCGGAGTGGCGCGGGTCGTCGGCGCCGCCAGCGATCCCGATCCGCGCGTCTCCGGCAAAGGCTATGCCATCCTGCGCGCCGCCGGCATCGAAGTGGTCGAAAAGGTGCTGGTCGAGGAAGCCGCCGAGCAGATGGCCGGCTATTTGATTCGATCCATGAAAAAGCGTCCGGAAGTGACTCTGAAGCTTGCGCTTTCCAGCGACGGCAAGATCGGCAGGCATGGCGCCGGCCAGGTCGCGATCACCGGCGATATCGCCCGCCGCGAAGTCTATCTGATGCGCGCCGAAGCCGATGGCATACTGGTCGGCATCGGCACGGCGCTGGAGGATGATCCCGCGCTCACCGTGCGGCTGCCGGGGCTGGAGAACCGCTCGCCGGCGCACATCGTGCTCGACCGCCAGATCAGGCTGCCGGAAGCCTCGAAGCTGGTCTCCGGCACCGACCGGGTGCCGCTCTATGTCGCCGCGAGCCTGGAGGCTGATCCGCTACGGCGGTCGGTGCTGGAGCGTGCCGGCGTGCGCTTCATCGGCACCGAAACCCATGAAGGCGGCGTGGCCTTGCCGGAACTGCTCGAGGATCTCGGCGCGCTCGGCATGGCCAGCGTTCTGGTCGAAGGCGGCGCCAAGGTAGCCAGCGCCTTCCTCGCCGAAGGACTGATCGACCGCATCGTGCTGTTCCAGGGACCGGAAGCGATCGGCGAGGGCGGCATTGCATCGCCCATCGACGCCAACCATATCCCGGCAGGCTTCCGCAAATTGCGCGAGATGCGCTTCGGGGAAGACAGCTATGCCGAATGGGTGAGAGATATCTGAAATGTTCACTGGAATTGTCACCGATATCGGCACCGTCGCGGCCGTCAAGCCGCTGAGCGAAGGCGTCGGCCTGCGCATCGACACCGCCTATGACCCCGCGACGATCGCCATCGGTGCCTCGATCTCCTGCGGCGGCGTCTGCCTGACGGTGACGGCGCTGCCAGACGGCGGCTCGAACGCCCGCTGGTTCGAGGTCGAAGCCTGGGAAGAGGCACTGAGGCTGACCACGGCGTCGGGCTGGAAATCAGGCACCAAGGTCAATCTCGAGCGGGCACTGAAGATCGGCGACGAACTCGGCGGCCACATCGTGTCGGGTCATGTCGATGGCATGGCCGAAATCGCCGAGCGCAAGGATGAAGGCGATGCCGTTCGCTTCACGCTGGAGGCGCCGCGCGAACTGGCGAAATTCATCGCGCCCAAGGGTTCCGTCGCACTCGACGGCACCTCACTCACCGTCAACAAGGTCGAAGGCGCCCGTTTCGACGTGCTGTTGATCCATCATTCGCTGACCGTGACCACCTGGGGCGAGCGCAAGGTCGGCGACAAGGTCAACCTCGAGATCGACACCATGGCCCGCTACGCCGCGCGGCTGGTCGAGGCCGCGAAGGAAGGTTTGTGATGACAAAAGACGAAATTCACTTCGGGCAGCGGGAAGAGCTCCACACTGAGGACGCGCTCGGCCTCAGTTTTTCGGTCAACGATCGCAAGGTTTTCCCTGAAGCTCTGATCAATGCTCAGCCCATAAACGATCGTCTTCGCGATACAGTGCGTCGGTATCGCGAGGCTACCGGTATCTGACGGCCTCACCTCCAGCAATCTTCCGCTTGCGATCAAACCGGCTTCGGCCTAAGTCACCGGCTACCCCCGGAGACATTCATGGCAGGCACATCCCAACACGGCAAAGCGTTCATTCGCCCGAAGAAGAAGGCCCACCTTCTGATTATCGAGGCGCGCTTTCATGACGATCTTGCCGACGCGCTGCTCGACGGCGCGACGAGCGCGCTCGACGAAGCCGGCGCGACCTATGACGTCGTCACCGTTCCCGGTTCGCTGGAAATTCCAGCAGTGATCACTTTTGCGCTCGACGGCATGGGCGAGGGCGGCAAGGACTATGATGGTTTTGTCGCGCTCGGCACCATCATTCGTGGCGACACCTATCATTTCGACATCGTCGCCAATGAATCGAGCCGCGCGCTGATGGATCTCTCGGTGCAGGAAGCGATTGCGATCGGCAACGGCATCCTGACCACCGAGAACGACGCGCAGGCCTGGACGCGCGCCAAGCGCTCGGAGGGCGACAAGGGCGGCTTTGCCGCGCGCGCGGCGCTGACCATGATCGCGCTCAAGGAGAAGCTGGGAGCGCAATCGTGAGCGAACCCGCTTCGCCCGGCCAGCCCGCGATACGCCACGCCAACAAGCGTGGCGCCGCCCGTCTGGCCGCCGTGCAGGCGCTTTACCAGATGGACGTGGCCGGCAGCGGCGTCTTCGAGATCACCGCCGAATACGAGGCGTTCCGGCTCGGCAAGGAAGTCGACGGCGCGCTTTATCGCGAGGCCGACGCGCAGTGGTTCCGCGCCATCCTGGCCGGCGTCGTCGAGAACCAGACGACCATCGATCCGATCATACGCCAGGCGCTGACGGAAGACTGGCCGCTGTCCAGACTCGATTCGACGTTGCGCGCCATCCTGCGCGCCGGCGTCTACGAACTGATGAAGCGAGACGACGTGCCGGTGGCCGTCATCGTTTCGGAATATGTCGACATCGCCAAGGCCTTCTACGAGGAAGACGAGCCGAAGCTGACCAACGCCGTGCTCGACCGTGTGTCGCGCCGGGTGCGGGGCGAGGGGCGCGGCAAGGACGCATTGTGACCGGCACCGTCGCCGGCGCAGCAAGGGAAGCGCGCCGCACGGCGATCATCCTGGCGACGTCGCAGGCGATTATCGGTTCGGCCGCGCCGATTGCCATTTCCATGGGCGGGCTGGCCGGGCAATATCTGCTTGGCCCCGATAAGTCGCTGGCAACGGCGCCAATCACCGGCTTCAACATCGGCGTGGCGCTCGGCGCGTTGCCGGCCGCGGCCATCATCCGCTGGCTCGGCCAGCGCGGCGGCTTCATGACCGGCACCATCGTGACCGCGCTTGGCGGCGTCATCTCCACGCTGGCACTGTTCCACGCCAGCTTCTGGCTGTTCGCTTTCGCCCTGCTGGTGATCGGCGTCGGCGGCGCCTTCGTCCAGCAGTTCCGCTTCGCCGCCGCCGATAATGCTCCGCCCGAATTCAAGGCGCGCGCCATTTCCTTCGTGCTGGCCGGCGGCGTCATCACCGCGATCCTCGGGCCGCAGATCGTCATCTTCACCCGCGAATTGCTGGCGCCGGTGATGTTTGCCGGCTCGTTCTTGGCCATTCCGGTTCTGGCGGCGGCCGGCGCCATGATCCTGTCATTCCTGCGCATCCCGGCCAAGGCTCCCGGCCACGCGGAAGTCGCGTCAAGCGACGCCCGGCCGCTGTCCGAGATCGTCACCCGGCCGCGTTTCGTCGCGGCACTGTTTTGCGCCGTCGGCAGCTATGCGCTGATGAGTTTCGTCATGACCGGCGCGCCGCTGGCCATGGTCGGCTGCGGCCTGTCGACGGACGACGCCACGCTCGGCATTTCCTGGCATGTGATGGCGATGTTTGCGCCGAGCTTCTTCACCGGATCGCTGATCCATCGCTTCGGCGCCGAACGCATCGTCGCAACCGGCCTGGTCCTGCTCATCGGCTGCGCCGCGGTGGCATTGTCCGGCCTGCATTTGTGGCAGTTCTGGACGGCGCTGATCCTGCTTGGCCTCGGCTGGAATTTTGCCTTCATCGGCGCCACCTCCATGGTCGCCGACAGCTACCATCCGTCCGAAAAGAGCAAGGTGCAGGGCTTCCACGACTTCGTCCTGTTCGGCTCCGTCGCCTTCGCCTCGCTAATGTCGGGCGCCATCTACAATGCCTGGGGCTGGGAGATGCTGAACTGGCTGGTTTTCCCGGTCGTCGCCCTCTGCTTCGTCGCCCTTGGCGCGCTCAAACTGACCGGATCGCGCAAAGCCCGCGCCTGATCCGGTTCTATCTTTGGCTTGGCACGACGTGTCAGCATGGCGGCGGCCGAAATCGCGGCGACCGCACAAAATTATTGCGTCTGTACCCATTGTTATGAAACCGTGTGCCCCGACGGGGCGTTGAAGCCATGCTCATATGCGGCCACCGCATTTCGGTCCAAAGCAAGGGGTTTTCACAATGTTTTCAGTCAAGATTCTGGCCGGCGCGGCGTTGGCGCTCGGCATCACGGCCGCCTCCGCCAATGCCCAGGTGGTCGTCTCCTCGAAGATCGACACCGAGGGCGGCGTGCTCGGCAACATCATCCAGCTTGTGCTCAACGCCAACAACATCAAGACCACCGACCGCATCCAGCTCGGCGGCACGCCGGTGGTACGCAAGGCGATCACTGCCGGCGAGATCGACATCTATCCCGAGTACACCGGCAATGCCGCTTTCTTCTTCGAGAAGGCCGACGATCCGGTCTGGAAGGATGCCGCCAAGGCCTATGAGACCGCCAAGAAGCTCGACTATGACGCCAACAAGATCGTCTGGCTGTCGCCGTCACCGGCCAACAACACCTGGGCGATCGCGCTGCGCAAGGAGGTTGCCGAGACCAACAAGCTGGCGACCCTGACCGACTTCGGCAAATACGTCGCCGGCGGCGGCACGGTGGTTTTGGCGGCGTCGGCTGAGTTCGTCAATTCGGCGGCAGCCCTGCCGGCGTTCCAGACCACTTACGGCTTCACGCTGAAGCCGGAGCAGTTGATCACGCTTTCGGGCGGCGACACCGCCGCGACAATCGGTGCTGCCGCCAACCAGACCAACGGCGCCAACGCCGCCATGGTCTACGGCACCGACGGCGGCATCGCGCCGTCCGGCCTGGTCGTGCTCGCCGACGACAAGGGCGTGCAGCCGGTCTACCAGCCGGCGCCGATCATCCGCGAAGCGGTGCTGAAAGAGCATCCGGAGATCGAGACGCTGTTGAAGCCGGTGTTCGCCAAGCTCGACCTCATCACGCTGCAGGAACTCAACGGCCGCGTCCAGGTCGGCGGCGAGCCGGTCAAGGGTGTCGCCGAGGACTTTCTGAAGAAGAACGGGTTTTTGAAGTAGTCAGCGCATAGCTGATCGTGACGCTGGTGCGAGACACCCCTCTCTGGAAGCTGCTGATCTCCCCCCTTTCGGGGGAGATGTCCGGCAGGACAGAGGGGGGTGCTGTCCCGCCGACCTCACAACCGGTAGCAGGTGCGTGCCTCGACAGGGTTGCTTCCGAACAGGCCGACGCTCGAAAGCTGACGATCCTTCACACCCCCCTCTGGCCTGCCGGCCATCTCCCCCGCAAGGGGGGAGATCGGACTTCGCGTCGGCTTGCGCCGATCACCAGCGTAGTCTGCGCAACGTGGAAAATCGCTCCTCATGAGGGGCATCCATGACCCTGCGTTTCGACAAGCTCGGCATGGTTATCGCGGCGATCGTTGCCTATGCGGCGATTCTGGCTCCGTTCGCCACCTTCCGCGCCAATCGTATCGTCCCCGGTCAGGCGCGCTCGATCCTGGAGGCGCTGCCGGCCACAGTCGGGCCGCTACTGCTGGCGATCGTCGTCGTGGCCGCAATTGTTGCCTTGCTGAAAACCCCGCTTGTCCTGCGCCTGGCCGCAAGCGTCGTGGCGCTCGCCGCCCTTGCCATCCTGATCGGTGTCGCCGGCACCTTCCTGATGCCGGCCGGCAACACCTTCGCCCGCATCTCGCCGGCTTCCGGGTTCTGGCTGTTGATCTTTGCCTTCACATTGTTGCTCGCCGACGTGCTGACCAGGCTCAACCTGTCGCCACCGGCCCGCGTCGGCGTGCTCGTCGTCGCGGCGCTGGCCATCGGCTTGTTGCTGATATCGGGGCAGTGGGACAGCCTGTCGATCCTCAAGGAATATGCAAACCGCGCCGATAGTTTCTGGGCCGAAGGCTCCAAGCACATCACACTGGCGCTGGGGTCGCTGGCGGCGGCGGTGATCGTCGGCCTGCCGCTAGGCATTCTATGCCATCGCGTCGAACGGTTGCGCGCCGGTGTGCTCAACGTGCTCAACATCGTCCAGACCATACCCTCGATCGCGCTGTTCGGCCTGCTGATCGCACCGCTCGGCTGGGTCGCCACCCATGTTCCGGGTGCCGCAGCGCTCGGTATCAGAGGCATCGGCACCGCGCCCGCCTTCGTTGCCTTGTTCCTCTATTCGCTGCTGCCGGTGGTGGCCAACACCGTGGTCGGGCTTGCCGGCGTACCCCGCGCGGCCAATGATGCAGCGCGCGGCATGGGCATGACCGATGGCCAGCGCCTGTTCGGCATCGAGTTTCCGTTGGCCTTTCCGGTGATCCTCACCGGCATCCGCATCGTGCTGGTGCAGAACATCGGCCTGGCCACCATCGCAGCACTCATCGGCGGCGGCGGCTTCGGTGTGTTTGTGTTTCAGGGCGTTGGCCAGACGGCGATGGACCTGGTGCTGCTGGGCGCCGTGCCGACGGTGGCGCTGGCTTTTGCCGCGGCCATCATCCTCGACGCAGTAATCGAAATGACCGCCACCAGGCGCAGGGTTGAAACGGCATGATCGAGATCGAAGGCATTACCAAGCGCTATGACGCGACGACCGTGGTCAACGACGTGTCCATGGTCGTCGAGCCGCGCACGGTTTGCGTCATTGTCGGTACCTCCGGTTCCGGCAAGACGACGCTGCTGCGAATGATCAACCGGCTGGTCGAGCCGACCGCCGGCGTCATCAAGCTCGACGGCAACGACAACCGCACGCTGCCCGGCTACGAGCTGCGCCGCAGCATCGGCTACGCTATCCAGGGCCACGGCCTGTTCCCGCACCGCACCGTTGCGCAGAACATCGCCACCGTGCCGGTCCTGCTGGGCTGGGACAAGGACCGCATCAAGGCCCGCGTCGATGAGTTGATGACACTCTACCAGCTCGACCCCGAGGCCTATGGCCCGCGCTACCCGCACGAACTGTCCGGCGGGCAACAGCAGCGTGTCGGCGTCGCCCGCGCGCTCGCCGCCGAGCCCAATGTGCTTCTGATGGACGAACCGTTCGGCGCACTCGACCCGATCATCCGCACCAAGGCGCAGGAAGATCTGCTGGCGATCCAGAAGCGCTTCGGCACCACCATCATCCTCGTCACCCACGACATGGAGGAGGCGGTCCACATGGGCGACAAGATCGCCGTCATGGATGCCGGAAAGCTGGTGCAATACGCCAAGCCGGAAGAGATCCTGGCGCGGCCGGCGAACGCCTTCGTCGAAACCCTGGTCGGCGCCAGCGAAAAGCCGTTCCGGCTCTTGTCGCTCGGCCGCGTGCGCGAGGCCGTGGAAAAGGGGTCTGCCGAAGGCGAGGCGATCCCAGGCGACGCCAGCCAGCGCGACGCGCTGGCCGAGCTTCTGTGGTCGGGCCGGCCGGCGCTGCCGGTCAAGGGCGAAGACGGCAAGCCGCTCGGCCGCGTCACCGTCGACGGGCTGGTGAAGCGCGCGGCGAGGCCGGCATGAAAGGGGCCGGTCTAAAAGCCTGGCTGCCTTCGCTGCTCAGGCTTGCCCTGGTGGTGCTTCTCATAGCCTTCGTCACCAATCCCGGCTGGTTCGAGCCGCTGTTGAAGCCGCTGACCGAAAACAATGCGCCGGCGATCTACAATCAGGGCAGCCTGCTGACGCTGACCCTGCTGCATCTCAGGACCGTGCTGATCGCTACCGTCGCCGCAACCATCGTTGCCGTGGCGCTTGCCATCCTGGTGACCAGGCCGGCGGGCGCCGAATTCCTGCCGCTGTCGCGCAGTCTGGTCAATATCGGCCAGACCTTTCCGCCGGTGGCGGTGCTGGCGCTGGCGGTGCCCGCCGTCGGTTTCGGCGAGAAGCCGACGCTGATTGCGCTGTTTCTCTACGGCCTGCTGCCGATCTTCGAGAACGCGCTGACCGGCCTAACGACGCTGCAGGGCAACATCATGGAGGCCGCGCGCGGCGCCGGCATGACCGGCTGGCAAAGGCTGATCAAGGTTGAATTGCCGCTGAGTGCGCCGATCATTCTGGGCGGCATAAGGCTGTCGGTGGTGATCAGCCTGGCCACGGCGACGATCGGTTCGACGGTTGCCGCCAAGACGCTGGGCGAGGTGATCATCGCCGGCCTGCTGTCCAACAATCTCGCCTTCGTCCTGCAAGGCGGCCTGATCGTCGCGGCGCTGGCGGTGCTGATCTATGACGGACTGTCCGCCATCGAGCGCTATACGGCGCGCAAGATGGGGCAGGAGACTGGCGACTGACCTTCGCTGGACTGCGGGCAAAGCATTGACTGACGCCGCGTCATTTCAATCGATCTAATAGCAGCGCATCGGCAATGGGAATGTTGTGGCCTAAACCTTTTGGCTGAAAGCGGGGCAAAAACCGAACAATATCTTGACGTTCCGAGCCGTGTTTCGCATACACCGCTGCGAAGGACGGATTCCGCCTAGGCTTATCCGCTCCCCGCACCAACGGCCCAGGGAGGGGTTCTTTTGGGCCATCAATCGAGGAAAATTCGGCAATGACCATCATTTCTGCCGTCATCGCCTGCGGCTTGCTTTCAATCCTTTACGCCATCTGGGCGACACGATCGGTTCTTGCAGCCGATCAGGGCAATGCACGCATGCAGGAAATCTCCGCCGCCATCCGCGAAGGCGCGCAGGCCTATCTGGCGCGCCAGTACACCACCATCGCCATCGTCGGCGTGGTCGTGCTCGTGCTCGCCTGGTGGCTGCTTTCGATCACCGCCGCAGTCGGCTTCCTGATCGGCGCCGTGCTTTCGGGCGCCGCCGGTTTCATCGGCATGCACGTCTCGGTGCGCGCCAATGTGCGCACCGCGCAGGCGGCGTCCAACAGCCTCGCCGCCGGTCTCGACATCGCCTTCAAGTCGGGCGCCATCACCGGCATGCTGGTGGCTGGCCTGGCGCTGCTCGGCGTGTCGATTTACTACTATATTCTGACCGGCCCGATGGGCCTGCAGCCCAATGACCGCATCGTCATCGATGCGCTGGTTTCGCTCGGCTTCGGCGCTTCGCTGATCTCGATCTTCGCCCGTCTGGGCGGCGGCATCTTCACCAAGGGCGCCGACGTCGGCGGCGATCTCGTGGGCAAGGTCGAAGCCGGTATTCCCGAAGACGATCCGCGCAACCCGGCCACCATCGCCGACAATGTCGGCGATAATGTCGGTGATTGCGCCGGCATGGCCGCCGACCTCTTCGAGACCTATGCGGTGACCGTCGTTGCCACCATGGTGCTGGCTGCCATCTTCTTCGGCGGAACCGCCGCTCTGGGTGCGGCGATGCTCTATCCGCTCGCCATCTGCGGCGCCTGTATCCTGACCTCGATCGTCGGCACCTTCTTCGTCAAGCTCGGTTCCAACGGCTCGATCATGGGCGCCCTCTACAAAGGCCTGATCGTCACCGGCCTGCTGTCGATCGTCGGTCTCGGTGTCGCTACCTCGGCAACCGTCGGCTGGGGCGAGGTCGGCACCGTCGCCGGCATGACCATCATCGGCAAGAACCTGTTCATCTGCGGCCTGATCGGTCTCGTTGTGACCGGTCTCATCGTGGTGATCACCGAATATTATACCGGCACCAACAAGCGCCCGGTGAACTCCATCGCCCAGGCCTCGGTGACCGGTCACGGCACCAACGTCATCCAGGGACTTGCGGTGTCGCTCGAATCGACCGCACTGCCGGCAATCGTCATCGTCGGCGGCATCATCTCGACCTACCAGCTCGCCGGCCTGTTCGGGACGGCGATCGCGGTCACCACCATGCTCGGCCTGGCCGGCATGATCGTCGCCCTCGACGCCTTCGGCCCGGTCACCGACAATGCCGGCGGCATTGCCGAAATGGCCGGCCTGCCCAAGGAAGTGCGCCACTCCACCGACGCGCTCGACGCGGTCGGCAACACCACCAAGGCGGTGACCAAGGGCTATGCCATCGGTTCGGCCGGCCTCGGCGCGCTGGTGCTGTTTGCGGCCTATTCGAACGATTTGAAGTTCTTTGCCGCCAATGGCGACAAATATCCGTACTTCCAGGGCATGGGCGATGTCTCCTTCGACCTCTCCAATCCCTACGTCGTAGCCGGCCTGATCTTCGGCGGTCTGATCCCGTATCTGTTCGGCGGCATCGCCATGACGGCCGTCGGCCGTGCGGCCGGCGCCATCGTCGAGGAAGTGCGCAAGCAGTTCCGCGAGGATCCGGGCATCATGGCCGGCACCTCCAAGCCGAACTATGCCCGCGCCGTCGACCTTCTGACCAAGGCGGCGATCCGCGAAATGATCATCCCCTCGCTGCTGCCGGTGCTGGCGCCGCTCGTCGTCTATTTCGGCGTGCAGCTGATCTCGGGCTCCAAGGCGTCCGCCTTTGCGGCACTCGGCGCCTCGTTGCTCGGCGTCATCGTCAACGGCCTGTTCGTCGCCATCTCGATGACTTCGGGCGGCGGCGCCTGGGACAATGCCAAGAAGTCGTTCGAGGACGGTTTTGTCGACAAGGACGGCGTCAAGCACCTCAAGGGGTCCGAAGCGCACAAGGCTTCGGTCACCGGCGACACGGTTGGCGATCCCTACAAGGACACCGCCGGCCCGGCGGTCAACCCGGCAATCAAGATCACCAACATCGTGGCGCTTCTGCTGCTGGCCGTGCTCGCGCACGGCTAAGGCAACGCCACTGCTTCAGGAACAAACCCGCGGGAGCGATCCCGCGGGTTTTTGTTTGAGATTTACGCTGGTGGCAGTCAACCCTCATCCGGCTCGGTCCCCACATCGCCGCGCTTGCTGTAGCGATCCAGCAATTCGCTCACGCCAGGTTCGCGCTCAGGCATCGGCGCCAGGCCACGCAGGCGCCGCAGCTTGGCAAGGAAGGCGCCTCGCTTATACTTGCGGCGGAAGGCGCGGGCGCGGGGATGGATGCCAAGAGCCGCCATCAGCCTGCGCCTGAGATAACTCGATGCCGCCAGGCGAATGGGTTCGCCCGCGCAGCCAAGGATTTTCACGCGCAAGGCGTCCGGCGTCTGCATGGCATCCAGAAGATCCTTCTGTTCCTGCGCATTGTCGCCGAGATAGGAACCCTTGCGTATGCCGGAATGCAACTTGATCACCGTGAGGTGCGGCATCGTCGCGATCACCGCGCCCTTTCGCCATGCCCGAAACAGCCAGTCCTGCGAGCTTTCGCAAAAGCACTGGCTGGCGGGTCGCCAAGGTCCGAGCAGGCTGAACGAAGCGCGGCGAAACATGTGTGCCGAGCCAAATCCTTCCGTCGTGACGGGGTCGTAAAAACCATCCTTGCCGATCCCGAAGATCGAATTGACAGGATTGCCGGCCGCCGACGGCGGCTGGATGACGGCGCCGCGCGCCAGCACCACGTCGGCGCCCGAGGCGTCGATCCAGCCGGTCATCGCCGCCAAATGGTCGGGAAACCACAGATCGTCGTGGTTGAGCAAGGCGACGAAGCGGCCACGCGCCCTGGCAAAGCCGATATTGTTGGGACCGGACTGTTCGCCGAAATTGACGGGAAGATCGATGTAGACGATGCGGGTATCGTCAAATTCGGCGGCAACGGCCGCCGTATCCGGCCTGCAATCGTCGCCGATGACCAAGGCTTCCCAGTCTTGCAACGTCTGGCGCATGACGCTGGTCAATGCCTGCCGCAGTGCTGCCGGCCGGTTGTGCGTCGCGATCACGATCGAAACCAGCGTTTCGCCGCCGGCCTGATCGCGCTGCGCCGATGCTTCCACGCTACACCAGTCTGTAGGGAATGTGGTCGGTGTCTGGCGGCAGGCGCCAATGGTCGGGCTGATCGTAGGCATAGGCCTTGTCGACGAGGTTGAGCAGCACCGCCGTCTCCGCTCCGAGCGAAACAACACCGTGCCATATTCCGGGGGGAATGATGACGACCGCCGGGCGCAACGGGCCGATAATCTTGTGCCAGACGGCGCCGAAGGTCGGCGAGGCCTTGCGTCCGTCAAACAGCGAAATGCGGACGCTGCCGACGCAGCAGAATAGCCGGTCGGTGGTCACCGCATGGGCATGCCAGCCTGTCACCGCGCCGGGATACAAGGTGCGTTGGAAGATCTGGCCGACCGGTTCGGAATCGAGCTCCCACTCCTTGCGAAAAATCTCGGTCAGATAGCCGGTGGAGGTTGCGACCGGCCTTATCTCCTTGACCCTCACGCCATCGATCGCCACCGGCTCGATGGGCATCCAGTCAGGCGTGACCACCTGGCCGTCAGCCGTTCCGGTCGCCATCCAGCCTGTCGGTTTTGTCCGGTTTTTGTCCTGCACGGATGCTCCCCCAATTCAGCGTGATGCGCCATTGGCCAGCACGGTCTGATACGAATTTGACCGGTCGCTGGCAAGTACGCGTCAAGGTTTGCTGATAGGTTTCGACCCCACGGCACTTGATGTTTCCGACGCAATCGGAGGGCCGCATTGCCCAAAACATCGTTCCGTTCTGCCCAAGCCCGGACCGTCCGCCTGCTTTAATACCCCGGCCATTGGCCAGGACATTGCAATAGGCGCGGTGTCGGGCTCGCCTCTGCGGCGATTTTGGCCAGGGAAACGACATTCGGGCAGGGAAAAGACATGGACATTTTCTTGATGGCGGCTTCGCTTGCGCTGGCTGGAATTATTGCCGGCATCTACGTCTCAGGCGTAATCCACGATTTTCGCATCAGTGATCTTACCGCCGGCCAGTACATGGCCATGCATCAGATGCGCGACCGGACGTTTACCCGGGTGATGCCGTCCGTCAGGCTGACGACGCTGGTGCTGATCGCGGCGATGGCGATGTTTGCGGTCGATGCCGGCCTGCCGCGCATCCTGACCATCGTCGCCGCGGCGCTGGTGGTGATCGACATTGGCTTCACCGTCAGCCGTCAGGTGCCGCTCAACAAACAGGTGCAGAGCTGGACGCCGGTGACCA
The DNA here is from genome assembly GCF_030323205.1 of Mesorhizobium sp. C395A. Taxonomy (NCBI): domain Bacteria; kingdom Pseudomonadati; phylum Pseudomonadota; class Alphaproteobacteria; order Hyphomicrobiales; family Phyllobacteriaceae; genus Mesorhizobium; species Mesorhizobium sp. C395A. The sequence goes on from NZ_CP100473.1 coordinate 1,220,566, forward strand.
TCCCCGATGATTGGGCGCAGACGCGCGACAGCTGGGCGGCCAACCACAATTTGCGCCTTGTGCTTGGACTGGCCGAATACGCCTGCCTGTTTGCCGCGGTCATCCTGACGCTCAGCCGGTGATTCAGTTTTTACGGAACGCCGCGGCATGGGTCGGCACTTCTGCCGGCCGCCGCCGTTGAAAACAGGAGTATTGCCATGCTGCATCACGCTTCATTCAACGCCCGCGATCCGCAGGCCGTCGCCAGCGTCCTTGCCGAAATGCTTGTCGCCACCGCGGTTCGTGCGCCGTCGCCGCCATTTCCTGAGGGCGCATGGTTTGTCTGCCTCGGCGACGATTTCGGCTCGCTGATCGAAATCCTGCCGTGCGGCACGGTTCTGGACCAGCAAGCGCCGCTCGGCATCGGCTTCGACCCGAACATGCGCCTGCGCTCCGGCTCGCATGTGCTGCTCAGCACGCCCAATTCGACCGAAACCATCCAGGGCATTGCCGCCCGCATGGGCTGGCATAGCGAGCTGATCGATGCCCGCCTGTTCAAGGTGCTCAAGGTCTGGGTCGAGGACGAAACCCTGGTCGAATTCCTGACGCCCGAGATCGCACCGCTATACCGCGCGACATTCGCCTGGGGTGGCATGGCGACACTCGACGCCAAGCTGCGCGAGCTGGAGAGCCGGATGGCGGCAGCGCTTGCCGCCAAGGCGGCGAACCAGTCGGGCCGCAAGGATGAGCAACTGGCCGATACGATGAGTCCGTGAGCCCCGACGCCTTCCGATGAGAGCTCCTGGACGGCCGCCGAGGTCAACCGGCGCCGGTGTTGTCGCCGGCTTCCGCCTTCAGCCAGTTGATGAACGATCTGGCAGGCTCCCAGGCGGAGATGGACGGGTGGACGACGACGTAGTGGTTCCAGTTCGTCGGTATGTCCGTCGTCAGGAGGCGGACGAGCCTGCCGGTCCGCAAATCGCTCTCGACCAGCGACTTCCTCGCGATAGCGACGCCCAGACCGCTCGCCGCCGCTTCGACCGCCAACAAGGTGCCATTCAGATTCATGCCGTCGCCAACCGTATCCAGCGGCAGATTGTTTCTCTCGAACCAGTGGCGCCAATTGGCGCCGCTCTCGTCATTTTCGGCCGTCGTGTCGAGGATGCGGAACAGTCGCAGCACATCGTGCTGGTCTCTGACCGGGCCGTTGGCGGCGAGATAGTCGGGACTGACGACAGGAAAGATCGCATCTGCCATCAGCCATTCGGTCTCGACGGCCGGATAGTGTCCGCCGCCGAAACGCAATGCGATGTCGACTGTTCGCTGCGAAAGGTCGACGACTGCAAGATCCGCATTGATGTCGATCTCTGTTTCGGGATGCTTTTTGCGAAACCTGTGCAGGCGCGGGGCCAGCCAGCGTACGGCATGCGAAGGAATGGCAGTGACCCTCAGCCTCGTGCGCTCGTTGCGCGCGACACTCGCGACCGTGCTCTGGATTTCCAGCAATGCGCGTCGCACGCCCGCGGACAATCGTTCGCCTTCAAGCGTTAGTTCGACGCGGCGGACATGGCGGGTGAACAGAAGCACGCCGAGATCGGCTTCGAGATCGGCGATGCGGTGGCTGAGCGCGCTTGGCGTAACATTCAGCTCATCGCCGGCGCGCTTGAAGCTGCCCAGCCGGGCAATGACCTCGAAAGCACGAATGGATTCCAGTTGTGGAAGCCGTCTTGTCATTTGCCGGTACCCGATCCTGCCCCTGGGTTCCTTAGCATGAATGAACAAAGCTCATCCATAGCTTCGTAAATAGTCTTTTGTCCAAGTGCGCAAATCATTGTAGCCATCCAGTGCCCCCCGATTGCCGCCGTCGGATGAGAGGCCGTTCATGGAACGAGCCTCGACTACGAACGACAGTGAAATGAAGACAATCGCTTGGGAGTACCCCATGACTATTCGACCCCCCGAGTTTGCGTATGCGCGCTTTTCGACCGCCATGTGGCCGCGAGCGGAATGGCGAAACGTCTATTGCGACCTGTTGCGCCGGATGGTGACCGACATGGATTTTAACGTCACGGAGGAAAAGCTCTCCGTCGACGCGACCATCCTGCGGCTGCCGGGCGTCGGCATTGCCGATTCGAGGACCACCGCCTTCCGCACCATCCGTTCCAGCGCCATGGCCAAGGGGACCGATGACTACATTTTCTTCATGTGTCTGGAGGGCGCTGCCACCTTCTCGCATCTCGGCCGCGAGGCCAGCATCGAGGCCGGCCAGGCAATCCTTCTGTCCTCCTCTGATCCGCATGTGATCGAGCGGGCGATGTCGCATCATCTCTTCATCACCATCCCCAAGGCAGCGCTCGGGCCCATGGCTGCGAATGCGGATGCCGCCCTGATGACGCCGATGTCATGCGTGGGCGAAAAGTTCTTGCTGCTGACCAGCTATGTCCGTCTGCTGATGCAGGAGCCGAACCTGGCCGCGTCCGAATTGCGCTGGCTTGCCGCCAAGCACATACAGGACCTTGTCGCGGTCGTGGTCGGGGCAACGCAGGACGCCACTGAGGTCGCCGCAGGCCGCGGCATACGCGCCGCGCGGCTGCGCGCCATCAAAGCCGATATCGAAAGCAATCTGGCTTCCGGCGATGTCGGGTCCGACGCGCTGGCCGGGCGCCACCGCGTCAGCGCGCGCTATATCAGAAAGCTGTTCGAGGGTGAGGGTACCTCGCTGTCGCAGTTCGTGCTCGGCCGGCGGCTGGCGCTGGTTTGCAGCAAGCTATCCGACCTGCGCCTGGCACACCGCACCATCGGCGCCATCGCCTTCGACGCCGGCTTCGGCGATCTCTCGACCTTCAACCACGCCTTCCGCCGGCATTTTGGCATGACGCCTTCGGAAGCGCGGCAGAGTGCGGCTGTGCACCGCGCCTCGCTGGAGCCCGGCGGCCGAACAGGCCACGCGCGGCAAAGCGCGACGGGTGTTGCGGCCGCATGACCTCAAAACAAAAGCCCGCAGGATCGCTCCCGCGGGCTTTTGGTCGCCTGAGATGGTGTCGCTTCGGGGGAAGCAAAATCTAAGGAAGGCGGTCGCTTCTTAGGCGCCGCCGCCAGGAATGGGGGGCGCCAGTTTGCTGGCGCCTTTGATGATCTGGCTGAGGAAGTTCTGGTCCTTGCCGCCGGTCGGCGTGGTGCGCGAGATGAAGTCGAAAATCTTGCCGTCCTTCAGACCGTAATTGGCAATCTGGGTGACGCGCCCGTCCTCGCCAAAATACACCGCGAGCACTTTCTGGTCGACCAGGCGCGGCTTGTCGAAAGCGACATAGCGCTTGCGCGTCTGCGAAATGTAATAGAACGCCTCATTGTCGAAGGTGGCTTTCGTCGATGGCGTGCCGAGCGCCAGAAGCACCTGTTCGCGGCTGGAGCCCACCGGCACTGAATCGACCGCCTGCTGGTCGATAACATAGCCCTGCGTCAGCGTCTCGCTAGGGTTAAGGTCGCCGAACATCTTGGACGAATTGCAGCCCGACAGCGCGGAAGCCACCAGCACCAGCGAAACCGCGGCGGTGGCCCCAGGCAGAAAAGTCGACTTGAATTTCAGCGCGCGCAACAACAACTCCATTAGCTGGCCGCAACTTGCGCTGGGCGGCAAAACCGGTAAACCAGCTTGCTTGCCGATGCAACAAGGCCCATTCAAACAATCGGTCCCCAGGAGACCACCCTCAATGTTCCAGCGCCTTTTTGGCCGCGAACGCAACGCCAACCGCGCTATCACCGAGGCGCTTTACGCACAAATCGTGGCGGCGGCGCGGCAGACCGTGTTTTATTCCCACTGGAATGTGCCGGATACGCCGCTCGGCCGTTTCGAGATGCTGTCGCTGCATATGTTCCTGTTTCAGCACCGGCTCCGCGGCGAAGAGGGCGTCGCGCATGAGGTCGCGCAGGTGCTGATCGACGAGTTCTTTCTCGATGTCGAGCATTCGCTGCGGGAACTGGGCATTGGCGATGTCGGCGTGCCCAAGCGCATGAAGAGGCTGGCCAAAATGTTCTACGGCCGTACCGCCGCCTATGACGACGCGCTGGAACGCAGCGACCGCGACGCGCTTGCCGCCGCCCTGGCGCGCAATGTCAGACCCGATGCCGGCGCCTGGCCGCAAGCCTTGCCGCTGGCGTCCTATGTAATCGATGCCGCAAGGCAGCTTGAAGCACAGCCGTCTGAATCGATCGTTTCCGGTGCCGTGGCGTTTCCCGTCGCGAAAGCGGAGTGAGGAGGGGAGACCAAGATGAAACATGTGGACACGCCTAGCCCGGTCTCATTTGCGGCCAATGTCGGCCGCCTGCCGCACAAAGGTTTGCAGGTGGTGATCGACGCCGACGCCGCGCAGCGCGCAATGCTTGCGCGCGAGCACGAGCTGCTTTCGGTCGAAAACTACCGTGCTGAGCTTTTGGTGGCGCCGTGGAAGCGCAATGGCGTCAAGGTCAGCGGCCGCGTCGAGGCTGATATCACCCAGGCCTGCATCGTCACCCTTGAGCCGGTCGCGGCCCATATCGACGAAGAGGTCGAGGCGCTGTTCCTGCCCGAACAATCCAAACTCGGATGGCAAGGTTTCGAAGGCGGTGGCGAGATCCTGCTCGACGCCGAAGGGCCGGACAGCCCGGAAACTTTCTCCGGCGACACGATCGACGTCGGCGCGCTCGCCGAACAGTTCTTCGGGCTGGCGATCGATCCCTATCCGCGCAAGGCAGGCGCCTCTCTCGATGCCGCCGGCCCGGACGAGCCCGTCGAGAATGAATTCCAGCAAAAGCTGCGATCCTTGCTTGGAAAATCCTAAAACACGAAGCGATCGGAGAAAAGCCGGTTGTGCGGCAGCCCAAAACCGCTATTTTCGCCGAACCTTCGCGAGCCCCCGAATTTCGCGAGTTTAGTATTTCTTTCGCGGGCCATGTGCCCTGGCCCAAGCTAGTGAGATAAAGACCGCGTGATCAGGATTTCCATCGATGCCATGGGTGGCGATCACGGGCCAAACGTGGTCATCCCGGCACTCATGACGGTCGCCGTCAGGCGTCCCGACATCCGCTTCGTCATATATGGGCGCGAGGAATTGGTGCGCCCCGAACTCGCCAAATTCCCCAAACTGGCCGAGGTCAGCGAGTTCCACCATTGCGAAGTCGCGGTCAGGATGGACGACAAGCCGAGCCAGGCGCTGCGCCACGGCCGCTGGAAGTCGTCGATGTGGAAGGCTGTCGAAGCAGTCAAGAGTGGCAGCGCGCAGGCCTGCATTTCGGCCGGCAATACCGGCGCGCTGATGGCGATGTCGAAATTCTGCCTGCGCACGATGGCGACCATCGACCGTCCGGCGATCGCGGCGATCTGGCCCACGATGCGCGGCGAGAGCGTGGTGCTGGATGTCGGCGCCACCATCGGCGCCGATGCGCACCAGCTGATCGACTTTGCCATTCTCGGCACCGGCATGGCGCGCTCGGTGTTCGGCATCGACCGGCCGAAAGTCGGCCTGCTCAATGTCGGCGTCGAGGAGATCAAGGGTCAGGAAGAGGTCAAGGAAGCCGGGCGCATGCTGCGCGAGGCCAACATGGCCTCGATGAATTATCATGGCTTCGTCGAGGGTGACGACATCGGCAAGGGCACGGTCGACGTGGTCGTCACCGAGGGCTTTGCCGGCAACATCGCGCTCAAGACGGCAGAAGGCACTGTGCGCCAGATCTCAGGCTATCTGCGCGCCGCGATGAACCGCACGCTGATGGCCAGGATCGGCTATGTCTTCGCCAAGGGCGCTTTTGACCGCCTGCGCGAAAAGCTCGATCCGGGCCGCTCCAATGGCGGCGTTTTCCTGGGTCTGAACGGCATCGTGGTAAAGAGCCATGGCGGCGCCGATTCGGACGGTTTCGCGGCAGCGATCGAGCTTGGCTACGATATGGTGCGCAACAATCTGATCGACCGCATCGAGGCCGATCTCGACCTGTTCCATGCGCGCAACCCGCATGCCCAGGCAAGCAGGAAATCCGACGCCACCGTCGACGAAAAGGAATAGGAAAGAGCTTTGATCAGATCAGTCGTGCGCGGCACCGGTGCTGCGCTGCCCCGCCGCATCATGAAGAATGCCGATTTCGAAGGCATGGTCGAGACCTCGGACGAGTGGATCGCCCAGCGCACCGGCATCCGCCAGCGTCATATCGCCGCCGATGACGAGACGACGGCGTCGCTGGGCGAGGCGGCGGCGCGCGCAGCGCTCGACAATGCTGGTCTTACGCCTGCCGACATCGACCTGATCGTGCTGGCGACCTCGACGCCCAACAACACCTTTCCGGCGACCGCCGTCGAGATCCAGAACCGGCTCGGCATGCATCACGGCTTTGCCTTCGACCTGCAGGCGGTGTGCTCGGGCTTCGTCTATGCGGTGACCACCGCCGACCTCTACATCAGAGGCGGCCTCGCTAAGCGCGTGCTGGTGATCGGCGCGGAGACCTTTTCGCGCATCCTCGACTGGAGCGACCGCTCGACCTGCGTCTTGTTCGGCGACGGCGCCGGCGCGCTGGTGCTGGAAGCGGATGAGGGCACCGGCGGCATTGCCGACCGTGGCGTGCTGGCGATGAGTCTGCGCTCCGACGGCGCCCACAAGGACAAGCTTTTCGTCGATGGCGGTCCCTCGACCACCGGCACGGTCGGCCATCTCAGGATGGAAGGCCGCGAAGTGTTCAAGCACGCCGTCGGCATGATCACCGACGTCATCGAGGCGACGTTTTCGCAGGCCGGCATAACCGCCGACGACCTCGACTGGTTCGTGCCGCATCAGGCCAATAAACGCATTATTGACGCTTCGGCCAAGAAGCTCGGGATTGCTGAGCAAAAGGTGGTGGTCACCGTCGATTTGCACGGTAACACCTCGGCTGCTTCCGTGCCGCTGGCGCTTTCGGTGGCCGTCGCCGACGGTCGCATCAAGAAGGGTGATCTCGTGCTCCTGGAAGCGATGGGCGGCGGCTTCACCTGGGGCGCGGTTCTCGTTCGCTGGTAAGTGCCGAACGGTCCGGTTTCGGTCCTTGACCTTGCCGGATCAATTACTTAGGCTCTGCCTTTACCTGTATCGATTTATGTTTTTTGAACTGATGGGACGGTCGCATGGGGGGAAAGACACTTACGCGCGCCGACCTTGCCGAAGCTGTTTACCGTAAGGTCGGCTTGTCACGCACTGAATCGGCAGAACTCGTCGAAGCGGTGCTGGACGAAATCTGTGAAGCCATCGTACGCGGCGAGACGGTGAAGCTGTCGTCCTTCGCCACCTTCCACGTCCGTTCCAAGAACGAACGCATCGGCCGCAACCCCAAGACCGGCGAGGAAGTGCCGATCCTGCCGCGCCGGGTGATGACCTTCAAGTCGTCGAACGTGCTGAAAAGCCGTATCCTGCGCTCGCACCAGAACAGCAAGGCCAAGGGCGGCAAATAGGTTCTGCCGCAGGCTTCGGTTGAAAACGCCGGGCCGTTTTGACGCCGGGCTTGAATATTGTTTCATAAACCGCTGAAATGATACCCGATTCGGCAGACTGGGCCGGATCGTCGTCCAGCGTGAGGATTTCGCCCATGGACAAGAGCCCCGACGCTTTCCGCACCATCAGCGAGGTCGCGGAGGATCTGGATCTGCCGCAGCACGTGCTGCGCTTCTGGGAAACCCGTTTCAACCAGATCAAGCCGATGAAGCGCGGCGGCGGCCGCCGCTACTACCGGCCGCAGGATGTCGAACTGATCAAGGGCATCCGCCACATGCTCTACGACCAAGGTTACACGATCAAGGGCGTGCAGAAACTGCTGCGCGAGAACGGCAACCATTTCCTGGTCGCGATCGGCAATGGCGACATGGCTGCCGTCGAAGCGATCTCGCAGCGCAGGCAGGCCGATCAGGTGCCGCTGACTCCGGCCGCCCAGCCTCGCGGCATGGATGACGAGATGCTGGTCGGCCAGCCCAAGGTAAAACCCAGCCGCCGCTTTTTCGGCCTGGGCAAGACCGAGGAGGAAGGTCCGGTCCAGCCCGGCGCGTCGAAACTATCGCGCGACAACCGGGCCTTGCTGCAGGAGGCGCTGTTTGACCTCCTGGAGTGCAAGCGTCTGCTCGACCAGGTGCGCTAACCTTTCCGCTGCCTCGGGCAAGCAGACCGGAACCGGTTCTGCGGCCATGCGTTTGGCCTTCTCTCAAAAAGAAGGAAAACAATCATGGTATCGCTTTCGACCCTCTCCGATCTCGATCTCGAAAAGCAGGTCGCGACCCTTTCCAAAGAGCTCGCCGCGTTGCGCAAAGTCGTGGCCAAACGCGGCGGTGCTTACTACGAGGACGGGCGCGATGCCGCTTCGGACTATTATGGGCAGCTTGCCGACCTTGTCAGCGATGCGCTGCCGGCGATCAGGAAGCAGGGCAGGGCGATCGAAAAGACGGCGCGCGATCGTCCGGCAACAGCCGCTGCTGTTGGGTTGGTCGTGGTCGGCCTTCTCGCCAGCCTGTTGCTCAGCCGGCGCTAAAACAATTCACGAAAACAAAAAGAAAATGGCGGCCGTCCCGCGGACGGCCGCCATTTCCCTGATCTGCGGCCGATTACTTGGCGAGCTTGATCTTGGCCTGCGGCGAAACCTGCGCGGTCTGGCTGCACTTGCCATAGACAGTGCCATTCTTGTCCGTGGCGTCGGTATAGGTGCCTTTGCACTCGATCGAGAGCACCAGGCAATGACCGGAGCCCTTGCAAACCGCGCCGCCGTCGCCCGTGGGATGCGTGCCGTTGGCGAAAGCCGAGGTCGGAACGGAAGCCGAACCGAAGGCCGAGACGACGAAAGCCGCGGCGAGCGTGATGCGCTTGAAGTTGGTCATTTGAGCATTTCCTTCTCTGGATCGAGGATCGCCACCATGGCGTCCTTCTGTGTTGGGATCGCCTTATCGGCGTCCATGCCGGGTTAGTGCGGCCTCCAAAGCAAAGGTTCATGCGTGGTTCGAATTTTCTTCGCATTTTTTTGCGACGTCGATTTTTAGCCTTCGCCAACTGACGGCGCCTGGCGGGGCCGGGCGGGCATCGATCATGCATTTCGCGTGAAGGCCGCTGACGTAGCGGCGCGGCATCCCATGCGAAGGTCACACCGTGGCGTGCCCAAATGGCCAGCCAAGACCGAGTCCGCGCCCGGCTCTTGTCAGGTGGCGGCAGCAGTCATTGCCGCCACTTGGCACCGCGCTTTCTGCCACTCCCGGCTGCGACTATAACGCCAGTCCAAAGGTACCGGCGGAGGAGACGGGCGTGGTCGCAAATTACATCGACGAGTTCATCATGTTCTGCGCTGGGCTGTGGATGACAGGCGTTGGTTTTGGGCTGCTCCAAAGTCCTTTTCAGGCCCAACAAGGTCAGCAGCCATGGTGGCTGCAGGTCGCGAAGCATTTCAAATGGATGGGACCGCTTTTGATTTTGATCGCAATAGTGCTCGCGTTCGCGGCGCCGTCCTAGCGGGTTCCGACGGCATTGAGAGACCCGTGGTGTCCTGCAGCTGGCAACCTGTGTTTGCTCGCATTCTGACGCATGGGCGCCATCGAATCCTGCCTTCAGCTTTTCCACGTGTCGCCTGGCAAAAACCAACGGGAAGGCGGCCTTGGCGAGGACTCCAGGGCCAGCCTTCCCGTTGGGCAAGTCGGCCGTGTCAGGCCTTCTTGGCCTCCACCTTCTTGTGGTGGTGGTGGTGGTGGTGATGGTGATGGTGATGGCGGTGATGCTTGTTGTGATGATGATGATGGTGGTGATGCTTCTTGTGCAGCGGTGCTGCGTCGGCGCTGCTGGCGCCGATGAGCGGCAGAGAGACAGCCAGGGCAAAAGCCAGCCCGAGAGCCGACAGGAGGGACTTCTTCATGACTTCGTTTCCTTTTCTGCGCGGGCTGAATTTGGCCGTCACCGAGCAAGATCGGTGCCGGTGAACCCCGCAGTCATGACTATCGCCTCCGAACTTTTCGACAGTTTTTCCGGACTGTAGAATTTTGTTTCTGGATTGTGTCTGGCGGCTTCGTCGGCAACTTACATCGGCGGAATGACGCCGTTTGTGCCGACAACGACCCGGCCCGCGGTCAGCTTGCCGTCACTGCCGCGCTCGGCGTTGACGAACACCACAGCGCCAGGCTTGAGGTCGGCGGGCGTCGCCGGCGCGAAGGTCACCACCGGCGTCGTCTGCGGGATCGCGATCTGCTTTTTCTGGCCATTGTCGTAGGTCAGCGTCACCGTGCGACCTGCAATCTCGGTGACATCGGCGACCGTGCCGTTGGTCATCCGGCTGTTGGGCTCGAGATCCCACGGGCGGTCGCCTTCGCCGGCGCCCTTCAGCGCGGCCGGGAAGATCACCACCTCGAGCGCGCCGCTGCCGCCATCGGCCTTCGAAACAGAGGCAATGCCGAGGAAATCGCCTTGCTTGATATCCCCGGCATCCGCCTTGGCGACGCCGGAAATCTTCCACCCTTCAGCCAGCGCGATGGCGTCGGTAGCGCCTTCGCGGGTCTTCACCGTCAGCGTCGCTCCGGCAAAGGCGGTCACCGTGCCGCGAATGCGCACGGCCTCGGCGGCTTGCGCCGCGACCATGCTCGCGCCAGCGAGGCCTGAAATCGTGGCGAGCACGATGGCTGATGTCTTGAATGTCATGGATCTGATCCTCTTGGGAAAAGCTGGCCCGATGCGGCTGCCAGCAACATCAGGCTAACGCGCGAGCGGCGCAAAACCGCTGAACACTTCGGCCTGCGGCCCTTCAAAAGAACTTGATTGGGAGATCGGGGCGGAGATCCTATATGTGCCCTGGCGCCTGCGGTTTTGACGCCGGTTCACGATGCTGTGACGGTCGGTTTGGGCCTTGGCAAATCGCCGTCAAGCGGGCATTGTCCCGGCTCTCAGGCAACACCCTATCATTTGATCCAAAACTCTTTAGCCCCATGGAGTTGCCAATGCCCCAAACTGCAAAACACGAACCCTTCTCCAGGCTGGCGGCCGACGTTGCGCTCGAGCACCCCGGCCTCAAAGCCATCCGGGAGACAAAGGGATACAGTATTGAAGAGCTTTCCCTGACCTGCGGTCTGTCGACCAGCGAGATTGCCGACATAGAGAGCGGCAAGGACACCGATCCGACGAAACTTCGCCGGATCGCCGCAGCATTGCAATTGCCGGAAACGGCCCTGATCGATGCCCCGGCGCCCACGGCGCCTGTGGAAAACCGGTCCGTTTCATAAACAACGGCCAAGCGTCGTTCAACAAGCCCGCCATGGTTTGCCCTGGCGGGCTTGTTGCATTCGCCCAACGGCGAATGTCACTTCTTGCTCGGATCGTCCGCCGGGTTGACGTAGGTGATCGCGAACGGCCCCTCGCCATGAACCTGGACGATCGTAGCGCTTGTCGTCCAGGCGTAATGGTTCATTCCCTGTGGGGCTACGCCGAAGCCGCCGGCGGTCAGTTCGATGCCCTTGGTCTCGTCGAGCTTGTCGCCCATGCCGATATGAAAATTGCCGGAAATCACCGTCACATATTCCGAGGTGGGATGGTTGTGCGCGGCAATCCTGTAGCCGGCCGGCAGCTTCAACCGCAGCACGTAGATGCCGTCCTTCGAGGGGTCCCCGGCGATGACAGCCATGTCCGCGCCGGCGGGCAGCACAGCAGGAGCAGGGCCCCATTTGATGGCGTCCACGTTCATCGGCATGTCGTCGGCAAGCAGCGGTGCCGTCCCGATAAGCAGCAGCGCCAGAGCCGAGGCGAGCTTGAGCATGATGATCTCTCCGGTTGGTCGTGGGAGCACAGCATCAGCGCCGGCCCTGATCCATTGCGACCTACCAATGCAGCAGCCCGAACACATCTCCCGCACGGGGGATGCGCCTTGTGTTGCTGACATGCGGCGCGACCCGCCCGGCCTGGTACCGCTGCAGCCGTCGAGGGGCGGGGAGGTTGCCGCCGACCGAGCGTGAAGCTATCCAGTGTGAACGCTAACCGTTTTCGAATGGGACAATGCCGAGATGAGCCTTGAATCCGTGCGCGCCTTCCTGGCTGCCCATGCGCCCGATGTCGAAGTGCTCGTCACCGAAGCGAGTTCCGCGACGGTGGCGCTGGCGGCTGAGGCGCATGGCGTGGAGCCGGCGCAGATCGCCAAGACCATCTGCCTGCGCGTCGGCGGTGAGACGATGCTGATCGTGGCCGGCGGCATGTCGAGGCTCGACAACCGCAAGTTCAAGGACCGTTTCGGCGGCAAGCCGCGCATGCTTGACGCCGACGAGGTTGTCGCGATTACCAGCCATCCCGTCGGCGGCGTCTGCCCATTCGGCCTGCCGGCGCCGCTGCCGGTCTATTGCGACGTCTCGCTGCGCGCCTTCGATGAAGTCGTGCCCGCGGCCGGCGCCACCAACGCCGCTGTAAGGCTCAGCCCGCAGCGCATGGCACAGATTGTCGGCGCCGAATGGGTCGACGTCTGCCAAGGATGAATGTTGGTGATTTGAGAGCAGGACCTTTGGGGGCAAGTCCTGTCTAAAAATGGTCGGAGTGGCCGGATTCGAACCGACGACCCCTTGACCCCCAGTCAAGTGCGCTACCGGGCTGCGCTACACTCCGGACCGCGCAAAGCCATATATTTTCAAGGGGTATGGTGCAAGCGCTAAAACGGCGCGCCGGGCCTGAAAGTCGCCAGCATTCGGCCTTGTCGCCGCAACGCCAAGGCGATATGGCTCGCGCAGTATCGATACGAAGGATTGCGCGTGGCAAGTTCCTGTTTTTTTCTGGCGGCCGACGCCAATTATTTTCCGTATGCATGCTTGGCGGCGCGCAGAATTCTGGATGTTTCGGGAGACGCAACGCCAGGCTTCATCCTGCATGTCGGCGCACGTGATGCCGATATGCGTGTTGCTGAACGCCTGCTGAAGAACCGTCTTCGCATAATGGACGTTTCGGGGCTGTTTGCGGAGGCTGGCCATACTTTCCGGCCAAGCAATGTCGGCACTTTTGTTCGGCTTTTCGCCGACCAACTGCCTCAGTTCGCGGACTATGACCGCATCGCCCATGTCGATTGCGATGTTCTGTTCAATCGAGATATCGCGGACCTCGTGGGCCAGACACTTCATGCTCCGTTGTTGGCCGCTCACGACGATTACATGTATTTCCGCCCGGGCTATCGGAACAAACTGTCGATGCAGCCGGGGGCGCCTTATTTCAACGCCGGCATCATCGTCTTCAACATGCCGCCGGTGCGTCAACAGGGACTTTTGCACCGCGCCAGAGATGTTGCCGTTGCCGGGCAAATGAACGATCAGAACGCGCTGAACATCGTCTTCGAGGGCAAGTGGCAGACGATGCACCCGAACTGGAATTTGATGTCCAACGATACGAAGGAGTTTCGGTTCTTCCAAGCCTATGCGCGGCATTTCGCCGGCGGCAAGCCATGGGGGAGCCAGGTCGATGTGGAGCCTGAGGCGCTTGCCGTCTGGCGCGATCTGGCAAGGGATACGCCATGGCTTGAGCCCTTCCGGCAGCGTATTCCCTTCGAGCGGGGCGTCATGAGGCGGTACGCCCGCAGGTTCGACGGTATCATGGGGATGTTGCCGAACAAGGATCGGTATCGGCGGCGCGCACGGTACGACGGCAGCAAGGTGCATAAGATATATGCCGAGCATGCTGACGCCGGGGCGATGGCTGTGCAGTTTCCGGAAGTACTCGGCGGTTTCGCCTGAGACCCGCAACGGAGCTCCCGCGAGTGGGTCAGGCAACAGGTTGTAGCATGTCGCAAAATTCGTGTTTCTTTTTCGCCACCGACCAGAGGTATTTCCCGTATGCCAGCCTGGCGGCGCGCCGCGTGCTGAATGTGTCGGACCACCTCGACGGCTTTATTTTGCACACCGGTGTCATCTCCAACGAAGACCGAGCTATCGGAGAGCGTCTGCTCGGTGGGAAGATCCGCATCCTGGATGTCACGAAATTCATGGAAGCGACAAACTTCAACCGCGGAACGCACCCAACCCTTGCGACCTACATCAGGCTGTTTGCCGATCAATTGCCGGAGTTCGAACCATATGACCGCATCGCCTATTCCGACGCCGATGTGCTTTTCAACAGATCGATAGAAGACCTCTGCAACGTCCCGCTCAACGCTCCGCTGCTGGCCGCACACGATGAGCAGACCTATTTCGACGTAAAGTATCGACAGCATTTGCCGATGCAGCCAGGCGCGCCGAAGTTCAATGCCGGCGTGCTGGTGTTCAACATGCCACTGATCAGGCAGGAGGGGCTTCTGGAGCGTACCCGGCAGTTGGCCTCCGAGCAGGTTTACGGGATGGATCAAGGTGCATTGAACGTGGCTTTCGAGGGCAGGTGGCAGACGATGCACCCGTTCTGGAACGTGATGACCAACTACACCAGCCAGATTTCTTTCAGCCGCTGCTACGCCCGCCACTTCGCCTGGGGCAAGCCCTGGGACCGTCCGCCGGTCGGTGTCGAGGTCGGCGCCATGGCGATCTATCGTGATCTGGCGAAAGGCACGCCCTGGGCCGGCCGTTTCAACAGCAACTGGCCGATCAAGAGAGGCATATTGAAAAACCTCGGCCGCAAGTTCGACGCCATCAGCGGGATTTTGCTGAACGACGAGAAGCGCAAGCGACGGGCGCGGTTCGACGCCGAAAAGGTCAGCGCCATCTTTGCCAGCCATGCGGACAATTCGATGTTGGCCGTGCAATACCCCGAACGGGTAGCTGGCATAGCCAGATAGAACTTGACGCTCCGCCGAGCGCGGTTCCTCCCGCCAATCTTCCTCGATAAGTCTATTGCCTCGCTGGTTGATGCCCTCCGGCTAGCACGCTCAAGGCCGAGCCGATACTTAGCTCCAATCCAGATTGATGTTGCGGATGCCTTCCTGCGCGATCCGGCCCCGCAGCTTGCCGATCCGGTCGGCCAGGTCTGGCGAGAACCGTTCATGTGTCTCGACCAGGATTTGTCCAATCGAACGGTGAATGCTGGCGTCCAGCATGGCTTCGATGCATTCCGCTTCGGCCCCTTCTATGTCCATCTTGACGATGGCGATCGGCTCATGGAGACCTTCCAGGAACTGCACCAGGTCAACCACCTCAACTTCAAAGCTTTTCCCGTTCGTGTGTTCGTGTGTCTGGATCAGGGACGACGATTCGGTCCTGCGGAGATCGCTGACGTCCGGCCTCTGATGGAATGTGGCCGCTCGCGCTGATCCACCAACAGCCTTCGGAATGATCGTCACCCGGTCGTTGTTGCCAAACCTTTTCGTCAAAATCTGGCGAGCAACAGGGTCAGGCTCGAAAGCAATCACCCGCATCCCATAGGCTAGTACATGTCCCGTGACGTCGCCAATATTGGCGCCGAGATCGATGAACAGACTATCGGCGGGAAGCTTTTTCATAAGCTGATGGAAGTCGTATTCGGCCTGCCGCACACGCCGCGGGGGCCTGTGCCATCGGCGATACGCGTACCAGCGCAGCATGAATTCGAAATAGCTTTCCCTCAGCATAACCACGCCCGTCAGATTAGTGGCGCCCACCAACCCGGAATATTATCCAGCCCGGCAAGCAC
Organism: Mesorhizobium sp. C395A; assembly: GCF_030323205.1. NCBI lineage: Bacteria > Pseudomonadati > Pseudomonadota > Alphaproteobacteria > Hyphomicrobiales > Phyllobacteriaceae > Mesorhizobium > Mesorhizobium sp. C395A. The sequence goes on from NZ_CP100473.1 coordinate 1,236,105, forward strand.
GCCAACTCAATTGGAATTTTGTCAGTCGCGTTTAGCGACGTTTTCCCACCATCACAACATAAATGCGCCGCCGGCAACCGTGCTCAATTCGACCAGGGGTTGGAGCAAGCAGATCAAAGCCTGCGAGGGCCTGCACAACCCCGGTATTGGCGTGCGCGGCTGTTCCTGTCCTTTAGGATTACTCGGCTACCTCGGTTGCGCCACCGCCCGCAACCCGCGCTGATGCCTGTATTCCAGCGCGATCGCGCCCCAGATCAGGCCGAGCAGCAGATAGACATGGCGCCAGTGGTCGATATCGATGAAGGTGCCGAGCCCGATATTGCCGATGAAAGCGACGTAGGCGCAGAGCAGATAGGGCTGCCACGGCCGGTCGCGCAAAAGGATGCGGAAGCCGGCCGCGATCGTCCACAGCGTCAGCGACAGAAACGAGACGAAGCCGAGCCAGCCATAATCCATCAGCGTCTTCAGCCAGATGTCGTGCGTGTCTTCGCCGAAAACGGTGCCGAACACCAGCGGGCCGATGCCGAGCGGATGTTCGAGCGCCATCTCGAAGCCGATCGTGTAGCGGGCAAAGCGGCCAAGGCGCGCCGTGTCGTAGCTCTGTTCGAGCTGGGCGCGGCTGGAAAACATCTCGCCGACGCCGGGCAGCTGCAGGATGACGATCATGGCGACCACCAGCAGGGTGACGGCGGCTATGCTCATGATGATGACGCGCAGCCGGAACTTGCCGCTGTTGCTTTGCAGGAACAGGGCGCCGGTGAGCTGGATGGCCGAGACGGCGAACATGCCCCAGGCGCCGCGCGAGAAGGAGAAGAAAATGCCGGCGGTGATGATCAGCAGCGGCACCGCCAGAAGCGGCATGCGCGCGATCGAGCCGGTCAACAGGAGATAGAGCAGATAGATGCCGGGCAGCACCAGGAATGGTCCGAACACGTTCGGATCCTGGAAGGCGCCCTGGGCGCGGTCGTATCTGGTGAAGATTTCAGCGCCCGGGAAAGCGTGGAAATAGCCGGCAATGCCGAGCAGCGAGGTCACCACCGCGGAGACGACATAGGCGATGAAGATCAGCCGGTAGAGGCCGGGCTGCATCGCCGTCACCGACGAGAAGAACACCGCGGTGAACGCGAGAAACAGCGAGACGGCGAGATAGAGCGGTGTGTTGGCGAGATCGGCCATCTGAGTCATTGCAATCATGCCGCCGATGTTCATCGTGATCAGCAGCACCAGCAGCGGCACGGCCGCGCGCGATATGCGCAGGCCAAACAGCCCCCACGCCCCGATCAGCCCGACCATGAAAAGATCGTAAGGCGCCGGCTCGTCGATGACGAAGCCTGACAGGAAGACGCCGAAAAACACCGCGCCCGACGATATCAGCGCGATCAGCTTGGCATTGACCGCCGAGGGCGGCAACGTGTTGACCGCAGCCTGCGGCAAATCATGGGAAATCGCGCTCAATAGGCGTTTTCCGTATTGAGCAGCCGCAGCGGCGTCATGAGCAGGATGCGCAGATCGAACAGCATCGACCAGTTCTCGATGTAATAGAGGTCGTATTCCGTGCGCATGCGGATCTTCTCATTGGTGTCCATCTCGCCGCGCCAGCCATTGATCTGCGCCCAGCCGGTGACGCCGGGCTTGACCTTGTGGCGGGCGAAATAGCCGTCGACCACCTCGTTGTAGAGAAGGTTGTGCGACTGCGCGGCAATCGCATGCGGGCGCGGACCGACCAGCGACAGAGTGCCGAACAGCGAGTTGAAGAACTGCGGCAGCTCGTCGATCGAGCTCTTGCGGATGAAGCGGCCGACGCGGGTGACGCGCGGATCGTTCTTGGTCACCGTCTGCTTGGCGGTCGGGTCCGAGCGATCGGTATACATGGAGCGGAATTTGTAGACTTCGACGATCTCGTTGTTGAAGCCGTGCCGCTTCTGCTTGAACAGCACCGGACCCTTGCTGTCGAGCTTGATGGCGATGGCAGTCGCCAGCATCACCGGTGAAAACAGGATGATGCCGATCAGCGAGAAGACGATGTCGAAGGCGCGCTTGGCGACCGAATCCCAGTCGTTGATCGGCCTGTCGAAGATGTCGAGCATCGGCACCGAGCCGATGTAGGAATAGGCGCGCGGGCGAAACTGCAAAGCGTTCGAATGCGCCGAGAGCCGGATGTCGACCGGCAGCACCCAGAGCTTCTTCAGCAGTTGCAGCACGCGCGTTTCGGCAGTCAGCGGCAGCGACACGATCAGCATGTCGATGCGCGCGATGCGGGCGAATTCCATCAGCTCCGAAATGGTGCCGAGCTTGGGATAGCCGGCCACGATCGGAGGCGAGCGCTTGTCGCCGCGGTCATCGAAGATGCCGCAGATGCGGATGTCGTTGTCTGGCTGCTTCTCGACCGAGCGGATCAGCATCTCGGCCGCCTTGCCGCCGCCGACGATGACGGCGCGGCGTTCCATGCGGCCGTTGCGCGCCCAGCGCCGGATCAGCTTCGACATCACCAGCCTGAGGCCGAACAGCAGAAGCAGGCCGACGACAAACCAGGTGCCGAACAGCAGACGCGAATAATCCTCCGACATTTTCATGATGAAGGCCGTCAGCGCCATCAGCGCGAAGGTGCCGGCCCAGACCATCAGCACGCGACCGAGATTGGAGATCGGTCGCATCAAGGCGGAGATCTGGTAGCAATCGCTGACGTCGAGCAGCACCACAGCCACGAATGACGCCGCGGCAATGGTCAGCGGATATTGCCAGGCGAGATAGTTGAAGAAGCCGACAAAATGGAAGTAGAGCGCGAGCCCCGACAGGAACAGCAAGCCGAATTCGACGATGCGCAGTACGCCGCTGACCATGACCGGCGACATCGTATCGCGCCGGTATTGCGAGGCGACCTGGCGGGCAACACTGTTCATGCCGCCGGGCGTGGGGCTCTCGGCAGGACTGCCGAATTTGCGCACCGCATCGGCCGAAAAGCGGCGCGTGGGGTCGGTCTCGTTCATCGGGTTTCCCACAAGGTTCCGCCATGACGATAGCAGAAAGAGAGCTAAAAAAACCTTGAGAACAACTTGTGGTTTTGGACGGTCGTCTATCTGTTGAGCGCGGCGAAATAGGCCTTTTCGATTTCGGCGGCCATCACATCGGCGCCGAATCGCGCCCTGAGCCTGGCGGTGTCGGGCATGACGCGCCGGTAGGCGTCGAGATCGCGCAGCGCTTCACCCACCTTGTCGCCGAGTTGGCGCGGATCGGGACGGATCAGGGGAGGGGATCCCTCACCGAAGATTTCGGGAATGCCGCCGACGGCCGTGGCGATCATCGGCCTGCCTGCGGCCAGCGTCTCCAGCACGATATAGGGCATGGCTTCCGCGCGCGACGGCACAACCACGAGGTCGGCCAGTGCAAAGGCCTCCCTGGCTGGCATAGGCGGCAAGAAGCGGACCTGTTTTTCGAGGCCCAGCCGTTTCACCTGCGCATGGTAGCGCGGCAGGTCGTCGCCATCGCCGACCATGACCGCGGTCAAGCGGCGCTCAAGCTGGGACCCGGCCAGCACCAGCGCGTCGATGAAAATGTCAGGTCCTTTGAGGTCGCGCATCATGCCGATGTAGAGCAGGTCGGCTGCGTCGGGCTGTGCGACCACCGGTTCGAACTCGGCGGCGCGCAGGCCGTTATAGACCAGCGTGTTCGGGATAGGCGGTTCGCCGACCTTCTTGCGATAGGTGCGCCGCTCATAGTCGGAGACGAACAGCAGGCAGTCGGTGAAGCGCGCCATGAAGCGCTCGAGCGCGAAGAACAGCTTTCCGGTGGTCGTCGTTTCGTCGTAATGGAGGGAGCCGCCATGCGGCGAATAAAGGCGGGCTACGCGAGACCTTGATACCCGCAACAATGAGCCGAACAGACGGGCATAGGCGCCACCTTTGGCGCCGTGCCCGTGCAACACGTCCGGCCGCAATTCCTTGATGATTCGATAGGTACGCCAAGCGGAGGCGAGGTCGCCCGGTCCGACATGGCGCTGCATCGGCGTGCGATGGATACCGAGCGCCAGGCTGTCCTTCATCTGGTCGAACAGGCGTTCCTCGTATTGGCCGCCGGTGGTCGAATCGCAGACGATGCCGACAGCATGTCCGGCGGCGAGCTGGGCCTCGGTCAGGTCGCGCACATGCCGGAAGATCCCGCCGACGGGTGAGCGAAAGCAGTGGACGATCCTGAGCTGGTCCGCCACGTTGATGTCAGAACAGGCGTTCGCGAACGTAGACCGTGTCGCCCGGCAGCAGCGGATCGGAGGTAACCACCCGGCCTGTCATCACCTTGCCGTTGATGTCGCGGGTGATGTCGACGCTTTCCTGGTTGGCGCGCGGCGAGAAACCGCCAGCAATCGCGATGGCCTTCTGCACGGTGAGGCCCGGCACGTAGGAATACTGGCCGGCGGCACCCACTTCGCCCATGACGAAGATCGGCCGGTAGCGATCGATCTCGACCGACACGTCGGGGTCGCGCAGATAGCCTTGGCGCAGTTTGTCGGCGAGCGCTTTTTCCAGCTGCTGGGCCGTGTGGCCGCGCGCCGGCACCGCGCCGACCAGCGGGAAGGACATGTAGCCGGACTGGTCGACACTGTAGGTGTTGGTCAGACCGTCCTGTTCGAACACCGTGACGCGGACACGGTCGCCGGCGCCGAGCCGATACGGCTGGTCGAGTACCTCGTGGAAGGCCGCCGGCGTCGGCCGGTAGCTGGAGCAACCGGCGAGCATCGACACGGCCAGCAGAGCGCGAAACAGACCAGCAGCGCTTTTCATGATCGGACACACACCTTCGTCGCTATGGCCGCCAGGACACGGCGGCAAACCTTAAGGATCTGGGTTCGTTATCATCCTGTTAGGGTTAATGGCCGGTAAAGGGACGCGGCCGATTTGGCGGCAATCGACAAAAAGCCGTATAGTTTTGCTGGCTTGTTTACCGGATGTCAGCAAACCCTAACAGCTGCTTACCGCGATCTTAACGGCTGAGTTACCATAGTTGTTTACGCTACCATCTAGCCTCATGTCCGGAGCAGGAATGCATGTCCGACCAGTCCGCGGCCGCAGATGTCGATGTCGACCTGAGACAGCTCTTCGCCAGCCTGGCGCGGAACTGGCTGCGCATTCTTGTGATCACGCTTCTCGTCACTGGTCTCGCCTTCGCGTTCGCGTGGCTTGCCACGCCGCATTATAAGGCCACGACGCAGCTGAAAATCCAGTTGAGCGAATCGGCCTATACGCGGCCTGCCGGCACCAATGAAGACGATAAACCTGTGCTCGATGCGGAAGGTGTAGCAACCGAGGTTCAGGTCATTTCCTCGTCCGACATTCTCAATAAGGTGGCTGGCAATCTGAACCTGGGCGACAAGCCCGAGTTCAACGATGCGCTCGGCATGTCGCCGGTAGCCCGACTTCTTGTCATTGCCGGACTGAAAAGTGATCCGGCAGAGATTCCGCTCGAAGAGCGCGTGCTGACTAAAATGCGCGACAAGCTAAACGTCTATGGAGTGGAGAAGACGCGTGCCATCGCCGTCGAATTTTCCTCGGAAGACCGCCAGCTTGCCGCCGATATTCCGAATGCCATCGCCAAGGCCTACATGGCCTATCAGGCGGATGCCAAGACCACGTCGAACGCGGCCGCGACAGCCTTCCTCGGGCCGGAGATCGACGAGTTGCAGAAGCAGGTCAGGGATGCAGAGGCCAAGGTCGCGGCCTTCCGTTCCGCCCAGTCGGACCTGTTGATGGGCGGCAACAATTCGGTGCTGGCGACACAGCAATTGTCCGAGCTATCGACCGAACTGTCGCGTGTGCGCGCCAGCCGCGCTTCGGCCGAGGCGACGGCCGAAAGGGTGCGCCAGGCTTTGCAGAATGGCGGCTCGCTGGACGCTGTACCCGAAGTGCTGTCTTCCGATCTGATCCAGCGGCTGCGTGAGCGTCAGATCGAGCTCAGAACCAACATCGCCGATCTTTCCACCACCTTGCTCGACAACCATCCCCGCCTGCGGGCGATGAGGTCGCAGCTTGCCGATCTCGACGGCCAGATCCGCAACGAAGCGCAAAAAATCATGCGCGCGTTGCTGACGCAGGCGCAGACCGCCCAGGCGCGCGAAAACCAGCTGATATCGGACGTCAACAAGCTGAAAGCGGCGTCGTCGCGCGCCGGCGAGGAGCAGGTCCAGCTGGATGCGCTGCAGCGTGAGGCGAACGTCCGGCGCCAGCAGCTCGAATCCTACATGGCGAGCTTTCGCGAAGTGTCCTCGCGCAAAAACTATCTGCCGGTCGATGCCAGCGTGTTTTCCGAGGCGCGCGTGCCATCGGAGCCCTATTTCCCCAAACTCGTCCCGATCGTCGGCGCTGCCTTCGTCGGCTCGCTGCTGCTGATGTCGGTCATCACGCTTCTGCAGGAGCTGTTTTCCGGCCGCGCCATGCGCCCGGCGCCCGGCGCCCGCTTGGACCGCATCGAACAGGTTGCGATGCCGGCAATGTCGGCGCCGGTCGTCGACCCGGAACCGGCCGCAGTCGTGGCCGAGGAGGTGGTCGATCGGCGGACGGCCATGGAGTCTGAACTGGCGCCCGAGCCGGAGCAGGAGCCGGCTCCTTCAGTGCTGGAAGGAGCAGCGGCTGCCGATCCAGAACCGCAATCCGAACCCGAGCGGGTACGCTCCAGCCTTGGCGAGATCGATGTCGAGAAGGCGGCGGAAAAGCTGATCGCCAGCGGTGCTGCGCGCGCCATCTTCGTGTCGCCCGAAGGCGATGAGGCGGCTGCATCGGCAGTGCTGGTAGCGCGCGAAGTCTCCGACGCTGGCCTGCGTGTGCTGCTGCTCGATCTCACGGCGTCAGGTGCCGCCTCGCGGCCGATGCTGGACAGCGGACTTTTCCCCGGCATCACCAATCTGCTGGCTTCGGAAGCGCAGTTCAGCGACGTCATTCACGCTGACCTCTATTCCGACTGCCATGTCGTTCCCGTCGGCACCGCCGATCCGGTTCGCGCCATGCGCGCCGCCGACCGGCTGCCGATCATCATGCAGTCGCTGACCACCGCCTATGATCTGGTCATTGTCGAATGCGGACCGGCCGATGCGCAAGGCATCAGCCGACTGGTCGGCGACAGCACTGAGGTCTTCATGTCCATGCTGCAGGCGGACGATGAGGTGGCGCAGGCCGCCGTCGAGCTGATCGAAAGCGGCTATCCCGACCTCACTCTGGTGACGCCGATCGGCCACGAGACGCCGGGTAACCCCGTGCCGGGACGACGTAGCGCCGCCTGAGACATCAGACAATTCGACTTAGGCGGCGCTACTACGGATCGGCTCGTCCATCGCCCGCCGGCTCCCGAAAAACCAAGCCTGTCAGTCGGCGCCGGGATCTACCCCAACTCCAGGGTCGTCACGCCAAATATTCGGCGCGAGTCGACCTTCGGAGGCGGGCCCTTGTACATGCGCGTGGTGGTGAAGGTCGGCCTGAAACCAATTGCTGAAAGCGCCGTGGTGAAATCGAAATTTTCGGCAGGAACGTCGATATGCAGGTCGCCACCTTCGCATGCGGCAGCCAGACTGCCCATGAGCTGCATCGCCGTCTCGGTGTCGTCGGCAAACAGCGGGCCGATCTTGTAACCCGAACGGCAGGGACGAGCCACGGCGTAGCCTATGGTGCCGAGTGAACTGATCGCGGCGAACCCGCAATGCGGCGGCTGCGCCCAGCGGTGCAGGAAGGCTCGTCGAGGCGCGGGGAAACAGCGGGCGTCATAGGCGATGATGTCGGGCACGAGTTGCGTGGTTATCATGCGCACCCCTTCGCTTCGGACGGGCGGGGTCGCGATACGGCCGCTGAAGCGGATGGTTTCGTACGCCGAGCTGAATCCCGTGCGGCGATAATTCGCCAGCTGCGCGGCGACCCCGTCGAGGCCGACCGTTCGGCCGGCCAGCCTGGCCATGCCCGCATTCCAGACTGCTTTGCCATGGCCTTTGCCGCGCATGTCTGGTCGGCAGATGTAGAGACCGATGAAACCGAAGTTGCCGCCATAGGCGACAGCCGAGATGGCGGCGGTCATCTCGTTGCCGACAAAAGCGCCGATGAACCCCTCAGGATCGGTTGGCCGGAACGCTGCGGCATCGTCAAGGCCAGGGTTCCAACCTTCAGCCGCCGCCCAGTCGATGAGAACGGTCAGTTCCGGCGGAGACAATGCGCGGACGGTAGGCTTCATAGCGTTCACTCCGCGGCGACCACCCCCGGCGAGAAGGATTTCAGCACGCCGCGATAGGGCTTGGCCAGCGGACTGGCATAGGCGCCGCGCTTTGAGGTCGACAGGCCCAATGCGATCAGCGCCTCGGCCTGTTTGAGGGCGGCGCCGACGCCGTCGATGACGGGCAGATCAAACTCTTGCTGCAACCGGTGTGCCAGATCGGCCATCCCGGCGCAGCCGAGCACGATGGCCTCGGCGCGGTCTTCCGCTATGGCGCGGGCGATCTCGGCGCGCAGTTTCTCGACCGCGCCGGAAGCAGCGTCTTCAAGCGAGAGTACGGGAATGTCGGCGGCGCGCACGCGCGCGCGCCCGGCCATGCCGTAGCGCCGCACCAGCCCCTCGACAGGGACACGCGAGCGTTCGGTGGTCGTCACCACTGTGAAGCGCTGGGCAATGTAGGAGGCGACACTGAGTGCGGCCTCGCAGATGCCGATGACCGGAATGGAGGCCATGGCGCGTGCCGCATCCAGGCCGGTATCGTCGAAGCAGGCGATGATGGCGGCCTGAGCCCCGGCACGTTCGCCGGCGGCGATCTCCATCAAAAGGCCGGGCACGGCCAATGCCTCGTCATAATAGCCCTCGATCGAGGCCGGCCCCATCGAGGAGGTGACCGCGATCACCTCGGTCCCGGCGCCGGCAACGCCGCGCGCCGCCGCCGCGATCGTCTCGGTCATGCTCGCCGTCGTGTTGGGATTCACCACCAGTATCTGCACAATCAAACCCTGGCCCGCTTGCGGCCGACATAGAGGATGGCGCCCAGTGTGGCCAGGATCACCAGGAAGGAGAACACGGTGGTCACCGTGCCCAGCGCATAGAGCACCGGCGTCGTGACATTGGTGGTCATGCCGTAGATCTCGAGCGGCAGCGTGTTGAAGGTGCCCGACGTCATCAGCGTGCGGGCGAACTCGTCATAGGACAGCGTGAAGCCGAACAGGCCGACGCCGATCAGGCTCGGCGCGATCATCGGCAGCACGACATGGGCGAAGGTCTGCCAGGAGTTGGCGCCCAGGTCACGCGCGGCTTCCTCATAGGCGGGCGAGAAGCGGTTGAAGACGGCGAACATGATGAGCACGCCGAAGGGCAAGGTCCAGGTCAGGTGCGCGCCGAAGGCCGACGTGTACCAGGCCGGGCGGAAGCCGACCTGCTGGAAGACGACGCCGATGCCGAGCGAAATGATGATCGAGGGCACGACGAGGCTGGCGACCGCCAGGTAGAACAAAGCGGTGGTGCCGCGAAATTTTTGCCGGAAAGCGAGCCCTGCCAGCAGCGACACGACGACGGTGACGATCATCACCATGAGGCCGAGCACGAGCGAGCGCTTGAAGCTGCCGCCGAAATCGCCGACCGCCTGGCGCTCGAACAGATTGGCGAACCAGTGCAGCGACACGCCATTGAGCGGGAAGGTGAGGCCGCCGGTCTCGCCTTGGAAAGAAAGGATCAGGATCGCCGACAGCGGGCCATAGAGGAACAGCACGAACAGAGTGAAGAAGACCGCAAGCACATAGAATTCGAGGGTGCGTTTTTCGTGGCTCACCTCAAAGCTCCTTGCGGATGTCGACGATGCGCAGGATGCCGGCGACCATCGACAGCACCAACACCAGCAACACCACGGCATTGGCGGCGGCTGCGGGATACTGCAGCAGCGACATCTGGTTCTTCATCATCAGTGCGACCGACGCGCTCTGGCCGCCCGACATCACCTGCACGGTGGAGAAATCGGCCATCACCAGCGTGACGACGAAGATTGTGCCGATCGCCATGCCGGGCTTGGCCAGCGGGATGACGACGTTCCACAAGACCTGCCAGCCGGACGCGCCGGCATCGCGCGCGGCCTCGACCAGCGAGCGGTCGATGCGCATCAACGTGTTGAAGATCGGCGTTACCATGAACAGCGTGTAGAGATGCACCATGGCCAGCACCACGGCGAATTCCGAATAGAGCAGCCATTCGATGGGTTTTGGCACCAGCCCCAATTGCACCAGCGTCGAGTTGATCAACCCGTTACGGCCAAGCACCGGGATCCACGAGATCATGCGGATGATGTTGGAGGTCAGGAAAGGCACCGTGCAGACAAGGAACAGCACCATCTGCATGGCGGTGGTGCGGATATGGAAGGCGAGGAAATAGGCGACCCAGAAGCCGATGAACAAGGTCAGAGCCCAGACGATGGCAGCGAATTTGATGGTGTTGAGATAGGTCTTCCAGGTGACCCATGATCCCAGCACGTCGGAATAGTTCGTCGTCAGGAAATCCGGATACATGGCGGCGAAGTCATAATCCCAGAAGGAGACGACGACGATCATGATGATTGGCAAGAGCAGGAACGCACCGAGGATGAGCGCCAGCGGCGCCGATTGCAAATAGGGCGTGACGGCGCCAAGGGAGACGCGGCGGCGTCTGGCGGGCTTGGCTGCTGCGATGGCGGGGCGTTCGAGCGCGACTGTCATTGGGAAAATCCTCCGCGTGATCGCGATGACTTGCGATCCTTCGCGCCCCCCTCTGTCCTGCCGGACATCTCCCCACGAGCGGGGAGATCGAACTCTCATAACGGCCTTCGCCAAACTCCAACGTTGCTAACGAAGAGCCGGCCATGACGCTGCCAATCTCCCCCCAAGTGGGGGAGATGTCCGGCAGGACAGAGGGGGGCGCGAAGGATCGCAACATCACAGTGAACGCGTCCGCTCTACGCCGCGATGAATTCGTTCCAGCGCTTCACCATGTAGCGGTCCTCGTCCATGACCGAGTTCCAGCAGGCGACCTTGCCCATACGCTCTTCGAACGAGCCGCCGTCGCGCACGGCGCCGGCCTTTTCCATGACGGTGCCGTCCGGCGCCTTGATCTCGCCCTTGGCCGGCTTGCCTTCGATCCAGTAGCCCCATTCGTCCTCGGACATGAACTTCTTGGCCGAGACCATATTGGCGGAATAGTAGCCCTGGCGGTTGAGATAGCCGCCGACCCAGCCCGACGTATACCAGTTGATGTATTCGTAGGCGGCGTCGAGCTCGGCGCCCTTGAGATGGGCGGCAAGGCCAAGGCCGCCGCCCCATGAGCGATAGCCCTCCTTGAGCGGCTGGAAGCGGCATGCGATGCCTTTGGAGCGCACGGCAGCGACGGCCGGCGACCACATAGACTGGATGACCACTTCGCCCGATGCCATCAGGTTGACGCTCTCGTCGAACGACTTCCAGAAGGCGCGGAACTGGCCGGCCTGCTTGGCCTTGATGAGGAAGTCGATCGTCTTGTCGATCTCTTCCTTGGTCATGTTGCCCTTGTCGGCATATTTGATGTTGCCTGTGGCCTCCATGATCATGGCCGCATCCATGATACCGATGGACGGGATGTTAAGGATCGCGGTCTTGCCCTTGAAGGCCGGATCCATGATGTCGGCCCAGGTGGTGATGTCGCGGCCGACGAGGTCGGGCCGGATGCCTAGCGTATCGGCGTTGTAGATCGTCGGCACCATGGTGAACCACTTGGTCGGCGCCTTGGCGAAGGTCTTTGAGTCCTGCGCTTCGACATAGCCGACCGTGTGCGGCGCGGTGCCCTGGGCAATGATGCTGTCGGGCGTCAGCTTGCCGGTTTTGAACAACGGCACCAGCTCGTCGTAGTATTTCAGCTTACTGACATCCATCGGCTGCAGCACGCCGCTCGGGAACACCTTCTTGCAGATCCAGTATTCGATGTCGGCGATGTCATAGCTGTCGGGCTGGGTCACGGCGCGCTGGGCGGCCGCGTCCGAATCGGTCGCCGTCATTTCCAGCGTGATGCCGAGGTCGGCCTTGCACTTGTCGGCGATCGCGTTCAGGTTCGACACGCCGGTGCCGAACTGGCGCAGCGTGATGTTGGACTGCGCCCAGATGGTCGGGAAGCCTGTAATGGCGCCCGAGCCTGCGGCGAGGCCGACGGCGGCCGCACCTGTCTTGAGCAACGAACGTCGCGAAATTCCGGTCTTTGTTTCTACTGTTTTTGTCATTCCTATTCCCCTGTTTTGTTTTGCTTCGTTGAATTCATGAATGAAGGCGGCCGAGGACGATGGCGTCCTCGGAATCCCAGGCGAGCGGTACGGCGTCGCCAAGGGCGACGGGTTTGGCGAAGAAGTCGGAATCGTCGATGATAACGGTGAAATCGTCGATGCCGCCGCCGGTGACCGACAGCTTCACCGTGGCGCCGCGATATTCGATGTTGGAGACGATGCCGGTGAAGCCGAGGCCGGGAGAGGGTGCTTCGCCGATGCGCACATGGTCGGTGCGGATGGCGATGTCGATCGGCGTGCCCACCTCCTGGCCCGCCTCCCGGCCTTGCCCGCGGGCGGCGAGCGAGGCGCCACCATTGACGTCGAAGACGACCATGCCGTCGCGCGCGCCGGTAACCCGGCCGGAGATGACATTGTGGTCACCCATGAAGCGCGCGACGAAGGCGGTGGCCGGCCTTTCGAACACATCTCGCGGCGGCGCCGCCTGTTCGATGCGGCCGTCATTCATCACCACGATCAGGTCCGCCAAGGCCATGGCCTCTTCCTGGCTGTGGGTGACGTGGACGAAAGTGATGCCAAGCGAGGTCTGCAATTTCTTCAGCTCGGCGCGCATGCGTATCTTCAGGAACGGGTCGAGTGCCGACAGCGGCTCGTCGAGCAGCAGCGCCTCGGGATCGGTGATCAGAGCGCGGGCGAGTGCAACACGCTGCTGCTGGCCGCCGGAAAGCTGCGCCGGCCGGCGCGTCGCATAGGCCTCCATCTGCATCAGCTTGAGCATGTCGAGCGCCTTGGCACGGCGCTGCTCCTTGTCGACGCCCTTCATCTTCAGGCTGAAGGCGACATTGTCGACAAGGTCGAGATGCGGAAACAGCGCATAGGACTGGAACATCATCGCCGTGCCACGCTTTGCCGGCGGCAAGTCGGTGACGACGATGTTGTCGAGGCGGACATCGCCCGACGAAATGCTTTCGTGGCCGGCGATCATGCGCAGCGTCGAGGTCTTGCCGCAGCCGGAGGGGCCAAGCAGGCAGCAATAGGTGCCTGCCGGTATCTTCAGGCTGATGGCCTCGACGGCAGTCGTCGTTCCGTACACTTTCGAAACGGAGACGATGTCGATCTCGGCGGCTTTGGACATTCAGGCTTCCCCGTTTGGTCGCGTCAACCAATGCATTATGCGTGCCAATCGGCGAGATTCGGCCAAGCGTTTGAATCATCAGCAAAATCGGAATTCGTGCCCACTGCCTAGCCGGTGGGCTATCTTGTGCATTGCACAAATTATGGGCGATTGTGCGCGATCCGCGCAAGAATCGTATGCAATCTTTTTTGGCTTCGTGTCCACTTTGCCTCTCGTGCGCAGGCGACGAGTTGCGCTAGAAAGAGGCTGGGAACCATCATCGCCATGAACATTGCCGATCAGATCCATTCCGCCGACAGCGCCAACCAGGATCGCGCCCAGGCGATTCGCGACAATCTGCGGGACGCCATCGTTGACCGTCGGCTGACGCCCGGCACCAAGCTGTCGGAAGGCGAGGTCGGCACGCTGTTCGACGTCTCGCGCACGGTCGCGCGCGCGGCGCTGCAGATGCTGTCCTTCGAGGGGCTGGTGCGTACCGAGCGCAACCGTGGCGCCTTCGTCGCCAACCCTACGCCCGAGGAAGCGCGCCAGGTGTTCGCATCGCGCCGGCTGATCGAGCCGGGCATCGCCATTGCCGCCTGCGGGCGGGTCACAGCCACCGATATCGCTGCGTTCCGCGCGCAGCTCGACGAGGAAGGCCGCTTCATCGCCGAGCGCGGCCCAACCGCGCGGCGCTCCGAAATCAAGGCATCAGGCGATTTCCACCTGCTGCTCGCCTCCGTCGCCGGCAATGCCATCCTGCAGCGCTTCATGGAGGAGCTGGTGGCGCGTTCGTCGCTGGTGATCGCCCTTTACGGACGATCCGGCGTGTCGGCCTGCGGACACAGTGAGCACACGGAAATGGTCGGCGCGCTGGAAAGCGGCGATTGCGGGTTGGTGAGCCGGCTGATGCTGCACCATATCGACCACATCGAGGCGGATCTCGACCTGCGGGTCAGGGCCGGCCCGGCGCTCCGCGAAGCGCTGAATTTCTGAACGCTAGTTTTCGTCGTCCGTGGGAGCGGGCGCTGCCTGTCCGGCGGCCTTGCGGCGCAGCATCTTGGTCAGCTTCCAGACCGTCGGGTTGTTCTTGATGAAGGCTTTCGCCCGTGCGCCCTGCCGCAGCGCCGACGCCAGGGCGCGTCCCTTCAGCGTCAGGGGCGCCAGCACCTCGAAATGCTGGGTCTCGATATCGCACCAGAGCCGCTTGTAGGGCTCGTCGCCGACCGAGAAATCATAGACATCGAAGCCTGTTTGGCACGCTTCCTCGATGATGTCGAAGAAAAGGAAATCGCCGGGGCTGGTGTGGCCGAGATCGTCCTCGGCGATGGCGCCGAATTCGCAGATCAGGCGTTTGCCCGAGCGGCTCGAGCCGGTGATTGCGCGCAGCTTGCCGGCCACTTCGAGCCCATGCAGCACAAAGGCCGGTTTCTCCTCGGCCAGCGCGCCGGCGAAGAGGGCACGGAAGAAAGCCCGCACCTCCGGCTCGCCGAAGACATTGGCGATGCCCATCTTGGCGAAACGGAACTCCTTCATCTCGAAGAAAGCGTCGAGCAGCCGGTTCACGTCTTCGGGTGTCTGCGCCTCGATGCGGCGATGAACGCCGACCGCCTCGAATTTGCGTGTCTGCGAACGGTGCTTCTTGCGCTTGCGCTTGCCGCCCACACGCGACAGCAGCGCATCGAAACCACCGTCGAGATTGACGGCGAGCGACAGGTTTGGGCTCGGAAAGTTGGAGAACGCCACCAGCGGATTGGCAACGCCATCGAGGTCGGGCAGAAGCCTTTCCAAGGCAACGAGATCGATGTCGGGACGCGCCTTGCCGATCGCCGTCACCAGCCTGCGGATCCCCCCGGCATCTGCCTTTGCCAGCCATGCCGGATCGGCGGCGGCGAAATTGCCGTTGGCATGGCGCCCGCCCATGAAGCGGGCGACGCGGAATGGACCAGTTCGCGTGATTTCCAGTGCCAGTGCAAAGACCGGCCTGTCCTCGATTGTCAGCGTGGCAATGACGGCATCGGGATTAGCCTGCGCCGTCCAGGCACGAACCCAGTCCGCGCTTTGCGCCGGCGCAAACAGCGCCGAACGGCAGAATTCGCCGTAAGAGGCGAGCGCGGCAGCATCTGCGATCGACACCGACAGACTGGTCTGGTCGGCAGCCGGCGTGCGCGCAGACGCCTTGCTTGCGGCGAGCCGATTGCCGTCAAATGACGCGGTGGCGTCAACCATACCTCAATCCTTAAGGCGTATTCGTCGCGATCAGGAGTTCGCGTCGGCGCGTTCCGTGCTTGGATCGAGCCTAGGCGCAAAAGGTGAATGAATGATCGACGGTGGTGAGGCAGTTCGGAAACTGGCGCTTAATATCGCCCGCTTTACCGGCCTTGCACCGCTGGCCAAGCCGTTTGTCGGCGGCATTGGCGCCATCCTCATGTTGCATCGGGTCACCGCCACGCCGGAGAAGCCGGACGGCGTTAACCGCCACCTCAACATCGCCCCGCGATTCCTCGACGCTCTCGTCGCCGACATGAAGTCGAGGGGCTATGCCTTCGTCACCCTCGACGAGGCGATCGAGCGCATCAAGGCCGGCGGCAAGGACGGCCAGTTCGCCACCATCACCGCCGACGACGCCTATCGCGACAACATGACCGAAGCGCTGCCAGTGCTCGAAAAGCACGACGCGCCGATCACCATCTATGTCGCGCCGGGTCTGATCGACGGCAGCGCCGATTTATGGTGGGACGTGGTCGAGGATATCGTCAACGCGCGGGAGCGTTTGACGCTGGCGACGCCGAAGGGGCCGGTGACCATAGACTGCTCGACCCACAGCAAGAAACTCCACGCCAATGCGCGTCTGCATGCCTATCTGACGCTCGAGGTGCGCGAGGAGGATCAGCGCGCCGTGCTGCGCGATCTGGCGCGCTCGAACGGCATCGACCTCGATGGCTTGCGCCCAAGCACGCTAATGACCTGGGACGATATCCGCGCCGTGGCCGGGCACAGGCTGGTGACGATCGGCGCGCATACGGTCAACCACCGCAATCTGAAGCGGCTCGACGAAGCCGATGCGCGCCATGAAATCGTCGACGTCAGGCGCCAGCTGCAGGCGCAGCTCGGCGAAGACCCACGTCATCTCGCTTACCCCTATGGTTACGCCAGCGCTGTCGGCTGCCGCGAAGTGGGCTTTGCCCGCGACGCCGGCTACGCCTCGGCGGTGACCACTCGCCACGGCGTGCTGCACGCCGAACATGCCGGCTTCCTGCACGCGCTGCCGCGCATTTCGATCAACGGCCGCTACCAGAGTGTCGCCCATATCCGCACCATGTTGTCGGGCGTGACGACCCCGCTGGCCAATGCCGGCAAAATGGTCGTCACCATCTGACCTGGGTCGGGCGCTTCAGCCTTTCGGCGGCGGCTCCAGGATCAGCCATTTGATGATGCCCATCGCAGGCAGCACCCAGAACAGGCCGCTGAACAGGAAGAACAGGAAATGCACCAGCGGGCTGGATTGCGACAGCTGCGCGACCGCTATGATCGACGCGACCAGCGCATAGATGATGACCAGCGCCACCAGTAGGAAGGTTCCGATCAGCTTTTTCAGGCGGATGGGCATGAGCGTTCTCGTTGATCGCCTCCGCTTAGGCCCAACCGGGGGCGCGTGCAACCCGTGACTTGCGGCGCGACGGCGTGCCGCGCCGTCCGGTCTTGTCAGCCGGGTTGCGATGGTTCACCAATCCGCCACGTCAACCTGCCGGGACCAACCCATGGCCGCCATATCAGCCGCCGCGCCTTACATTGACCGCGATCGCGATCTGCAAAACCGGGCTCTGCTGCGCGGCTGGCTTTATGTCGTGCTTCTGGTGCTGTTTGCGCTGGTGCTGGTCGGCGGCGCCACCAGGCTCACCAATTCCGGCCTGTCGATCACGCAGTGGAAGCCGATCCACGGCGTGATACCGCCGCTCAACGACGCCGAGTGGCAGGAGGAGTTCCAGCTCTACCAGAAGATTCCGCAATATGCCGAGCTCAACAAGGGCATGAGCCTGGACGCCTTCAAATCGATCTTCTGGTGGGAGTGGGCGCACCGTATCCTGGCGCGCAGTGTCGGCCTGGTCTTCGGCCTGCCGCTGCTGGTCTTGTGGGCGACGCGCCGCATCGAGCGCGGCCTTGGGCCAAAGCTGGTCGGTATTCTGCTGCTTGGTGGCCTGCAAGGCGCCATCGGCTGGTGGATGGTGGCCTCCGGCCTGATCGACCGGGTCTCCGTCAGCCAGTACCGGCTGGCCACGCATTTAACGCTTGCCGCCCTGATCTTCACCGCCACCATGGTGGTCGCGCGCGGGCTGGCGCCGCATTCGGAGCCTGCCGCCGACCGGCCCACACAAAGGCTGGCCGGCTTCATCGTGCCGCTGGTGCTGGTCCAGATCTATCTCGGCGGCCTGGTCGCAGGGCTCGACGCCGGCCTGAGCTACAACACCTGGCCGCTGATGGACGGCAAGGTGATCCCGTCAGATTTGCTTCTGCTCGAGCCGGCCTGGCGCAACTTGTTCGAGAACCCGAAGACGGTGCAGTTCGTCCACCGACTGGGCGCCTACACGGTCTTTGCCGTCGGGCTCTGGCACATGATCGCGACACGCCGGCGTTTACCAGGCACGACACACGCACGCCGCGCGACGCTGCTGTTTCTGCTGATGCTGGTCCAGGCCTCGATCGGCATCGGCACGCTGCTGATGCAGGTGCCGCTGCACATGGCGCTGACCCATCAGGCCTTCGCGCTTGTCCTGCTGGGATTTGCCGCCGCCCACTGGCGCGGCACCAAAGGCGCCTATCCACTGCCAACGCGGCCGCCCATGAACGCAGGTACATCGTCTACGGTGTCTTGGCCGTCGCAATAATCTATTTCGCGAACGAACTGCCTCGCTACGTCTAACGCGCGAGGCTGCGCCGGTCAGAAGCTGAGCCGCACCTTTCGGATCACTCCCGCAACCGACAGCTCGCGGTTCTCGTCGACCGCATTCTCGTCCTCATGATGCCATGCGGCCGACAGGCAGCCATAGGCGATGGCATGGTCGAGAATGGCAGCCGGCGTCTGGCCGAGTGTCCTGGCGAAGATCTCGGCCATATGCGCGATGCGCTCGGGATCGAGGCAGAGGTCGTCGCGCCCCAGTGGGTTGTAGAACAGATTGGCGGCGTCGAAGCCGGGATCGCCGAGCACGCCCTTCGGGTCGATCGCCAGCCAGCCGCGCGCACCGTGCAAAATGTTGTCGTGATGCAGGTCGCCATGCAGCGGCTTGACCGCATGCGGGGCATCGAGCAGCCGGTCCGCGATTTCGGCGGCCTCGATATAGAGGTTGTGCTCTCCGGCGTCGCGATCGGCTCCGGCCTTTTTGAACAGGCTGGCAAACCGTGTCCGCAGCGGCTGCAGGTCCGGCGGGGCAGGGTGTCTTGAGGGCGAGAACAGTCTCCCCATCAACTCGGCCGCGATTGCGGTCGCGGCGTTGTCGCCTTCCTTGGCCAGAACTTCGGAAAGCAGGGTGTCGCCGGCATATTCCAGCAGCATGCGGTGGCCGTCCCGGCCAAGCAGCCGCACCGCGCCTTCGCCGCGCCGCCATGCGAGATAGTGCTCGCCGCGCAACTCGTCCTCGACATCGTCGAATGGTTTGAGCGCCTTGACGATGGCCGGCGAGCCGTCCTCACGCCGCACCTTCCAGATGCGGCTCGAAAAAGTCTCGGCAATGAGCTCGGGCGCGCTGATCTTCCAGCGCTTTGGAAATGCAGGCGCGTCCATTCAGAGCGTGATGCCGAAAAGTGTTAAGCGGTTTTCGGGCGACAGAATGCTCTCTCCAACTGAATTAAAGGCCGAGCATCAGATCCATGTTCTGAACGGCAGCACCCGAGGCGCCCTTTCCGAGATTGTCATAGACCGCAATCAGCAGCGCCTGTGCCCGGTCGTCATTGGCAAAGACATAGACCTTCATGCGGTTGGTGCCGTTATAGACCTCGGGATTGATCTCGGGCAGGCGCTCCACGTGCTCGTAAGGAGCTACCTCGACCACGCCGCCCTTGATGGCGGCAAAATGGTCGGCGATTGCCGCGTGCAGTTCGGCGCCGGCCGGCACATGGCCGAGCCCGCCGAGCTGCAGCGGCACCACTGTGATCATGCCTTGGGCGAAATTGCCGACCGCCGGCTGCATGATCGGATCGTGCGACAGCTTCGCATAGGTGCGCAGCTCCGGCACATGCTTGTGCTGCAGGGTCAGCCCATAGACCTGGAATTCAGAGGCATCCTCGCCCTTGGCGACATAGTCCTCGATCATCGGCCGGCCGCCGCCCGAATAGCCCGAAATGCCATTGACCGTGATCGGGAAATCCGCCGGCAGCAGGCCGGCGGCGACCAGCGGCCGCAGTGTCGCGATCGGTCCTTGCGGCCAGCAGCCGGGATTGGCGACGCGTTTCGCATTGGCGATGATCCTGGCCTGATCCTTGTCCAGCTCGGCAAAGCCATATTCCCAGCCCTCGGCGACGCGATGCGCCGTGGAGGCGTCGATCACCTTGGTGGTGTCGTTGGCAATCAGCGACACGCTTTCCTTGGCAGCCGCATCCGGCAGGCACAGGATGGCGACATCGGCGGCATTGAGGAACTCGGCGCGCGCCGCCGTTTCCTTGCGGCGCTCGGCCGGGATCGAGATGATCTCGAGGTCGCCGCGCTCGGCCAGCAGCGCCCGGATCTGCAGGCCGGTGGTGCCGTGTTCGCCATCGATGAAGATTTTCGGTTTCATGTGCCCGTCAATTCCCTGCTAATTCAGGCCTATATGCCCTGGCCATGGTTTGCCGCGCCATGGTTGCCGCTGTTCAGCTCTTCCGCCCGCGCTTTTCGCTCGGCCACCAGGCCGAGATAGTGCATGGCCACCATCGAGCCGGCGATCGCCGTTATATCGGCGTGATCATAGGCCGGCGCAACCTCGACGACGTCGGCGCCGACAATATCGACCTGGCCGAGCTGGCGCAGCGTCGACAGGATTTTCGCCGAGGACGGTCCGCCGGCAACCGGCGTGCCGGTGCCGGGCGCAAAGGCCGGGTCGAGGCAGTCGATGTCGAAGGTGAGATAGGTCTTCCTGCCGCCGGTGCGGTCGACGATCGCATAGGCGATGTCGGAAGCCCGCATCTCCTCGATCTCGTGACCGTAAAGGATCTTGATGCCGAACGTATCGGGGGCATGCGTGCGGATGCCGATCTGGATCGAGCGGTCGGGGTCGATGATGCCTTCATTGACGGCGCGGCCGACGAACGAACCATGGTCGATGCGCTTGCCATCGTCAGGCCAGGTGTCCTGGTGCGCATCGAACTGCACCAGCGCCAGCGGCCCGTGGATGGCGGCATGTGCCTTGAGCAGCGGCCAGGTGACGAAATGATCGCCGCCGAGCGACAACAGGAAGGCACCCGATTTCAGGATCTTCGCCGCCTCGCGCTCGATCGTGCCTGGTGTCTTCTGGTGATTGCCCGAATCGAGCAGGCAATCGCCATAGTCGATGACGGCGAGATGCTCGAACAGGTCGCGCGAGAACGGATATTGCGGGTCGTTGTCGAGGATCGCCGAGGCGCGGCGGATCGCCTGCGGCCCGAAGCGCGCGCCCGGCCGGTTGGTGACGGCGGCATCGAACGGAATGCCCCACACGACGGCGTCCGCGCCCTTTGCATCCTTGGTGTATTTGCGCCGCATGAACGACAGCGCGCCGGCATAGGTCGGCTCGAAGGAAGGCCCCGTCTTGGAGCGGGCGGTGAACGCGTTGTCGATGGTCTGGTTCGCCATTACGGGTCCTTCTTTGTTCATCGGGCTGCCACAACTATAGAACCGGCACGCAAGATGCCAGTCACAGCTTGGCGAAGGACTTGTATAGCCAAGGCGCAAGGCCCGGCGGCTTCCTCTCCGGCGGCTGCGGCGATGAACTGGCGGTGCAGGCCGGCATTTCGGCCGAGATCACGGTTTCTGGGCCGAACGCGGCGTCACCATCATCCAGACCGACGAACCGAAGGCTGCGATTGGCTGGCTGGGGGCCAATGGGTTTC
This sequence comes from Mesorhizobium sp. C395A, assembly GCF_030323205.1. Lineage (NCBI taxonomy): Bacteria > Pseudomonadati > Pseudomonadota > Alphaproteobacteria > Hyphomicrobiales > Phyllobacteriaceae > Mesorhizobium > Mesorhizobium sp. C395A. The sequence continues at coordinate 1,257,488 of NZ_CP100473.1, forward strand.
GGGTGCCTTATGTGGATGAGGCGAAGCCGGCCGAGCCGGCAAATACGGCGAGTATCATTGGAGCGGAGGCTGGAACTGCAATCTCCCTCCTTGAGGGGGAGATGGCCGGCAGGCCAGAGGGGGTCGCCTCGCGTGGAGCGCTAACCTCCCTCTGCCGCTGAGAAATGGTCCAGCCCGGTCGAACCGACCCCCTCTGTCGCCTTTGGCGACATCTCCCCCTCGAGGGGGAGATTGCTGGCGCTTCACGCCGCTTTCGCCACCCCATCCAATTCCCTTAGCACATCGGCCGACATCTCCAGTTCCCGCGCCGCCAGGTTCTCTCTCAAATGCCCGATCGACGACGTCCCCGGGATCAGCAGGATGTTCGGCGAGCGGCGCAGCAGCCAGGCGAGCGCAACCTGCAAGGGTGTGGCGCCGAGCCGCGCGGCCACATCCGACAAGGTCGACGACTGCAGCGGGCTGAAGCCGCCGAGCGGGAAGAACGGCGTGTAGGCGATGCCGGCGCGCGCCAGTTCATCGATCAACGCGTCGTCGTCGCGATGCGCCAGATTGTACTGGTTCTGCACGCAGACGATCTCGGCGATCCCACGGCCTTCCTCGACCTGCGCAGGGGTGACGTTGCTCAGGCCGATATGGCGCACCAGGCCCTTGCGCTGCAATTCGGCAAGCGCGGTCAATTGCGCCCCGATCGAGCCCTCGGCCGGACCCATCACCCCGAACATGATGCGCAGATTGACGACATCCAGCACCTCAAGGCCGAGATTCCTGAGATTGTCGTGCACGGCCTGCTCAAGTTCCTTGGCGGAATAGGCAGGCCGCCATGAGCCGTCGCTGCCGCGCCGCGCCCCGATCTTGGTGACGATGACGAGGTCTTGCGGATAGGGCGCCAGCGCTTCGCGGATCAGCTGGTTGGTGACATGCGGGCCATAATAGTCGCTGGTGTCGATGTGGTTGACCCCGGATGCCACCGCTTCGCGCAGCACAGCAATGGCCGCGTCCCGATCTTTCGGCGGACCGAAAACGTGCGGGCCGGCAAGTTGCATGGCGCCGTAGCCGAGCCGTTTCACGGTGTGGCTGCCGAGGGTGAATGTGCCGGATTTTTGGATGGTGGACATGGTCGATCTCCTTTGAGGAGGCGAAGATAGACGCTGCTCAACCTTGGGATAATAAGGTACAATCCGTACAGCTTGTGCGGAATGGCGAACAATGATGGATCTTGGCGATCTGAATGCTTTCGTGACGGTGGCGCGTGCCGGCGGTTTTCGCGAAGGGGCTCGCGCCGGCGGCGGCAGCGCGTCGGGCCTGAGCGAAGCGGTGCGCCGCCTGGAGACGCAGCTCGGCGTCAGGCTGTTCAACCGCACGACACGCAGCGTTGTTCCAACCGACGCAGGCCTCAGCCTCTTGGGAAGGCTTGGCCCGGCGCTGTCGGAGGTGGAGGCGGCCCTCGACGTGGTTAATGGCTTTCGCGACAGGCCGGCCGGTTCGCTGCGCCTCAACGTCCCGGTCAGCGCCGCGCGGCTGATATTGCCCGACATCGTTCCGGGCTTCCTCGCCGCCTATCCCGGCATTCGGCTGGAGGTCATCGCCGATGAGAACTTCGTCGACGTACTGGCGGCCGGCTGCGACGCCGGCATCCGCTATGACGAGCGACTGGAGCAGGACATGATCGCGGTGCCGATCGGACCGCGCGTCCAGCGCTTCGCCACTGGCGCCAGCCCCGCCTATCTCGATCGCCATGGGCGGCCGCAGCACCCGAGCGATCTGCTTGGCCATGCTTGTCTGCGCGGCCGTTTTGCCAGTGGTTCGATGCTGCCGTGGGAATTCGAGCGCGACGGCGAGGTGGTGCGGGTCGACACGACGGGGCCGTTGATCGTGCGCATCGGCGGGGCGAGCGATCTTGCCGTCCATGCGGCGATTGCCGGCAGCGGCATCGTCGCTCTCTTTGAAGGGTGGCTTCGCCCTCACTTCGAAAGCGGTGACCTGGAGCCCGTGCTCGAACCGTGGTGGCAGAGCTTTCCCGGGCCATTTCTGTACTATCCCGGACGGCGTCTGGTTCCGGCGCCGCTACGGGCGTTTATCGATTACATCAAGGCCGGCAAGTTCTGAGACTTGAACCGAGGCGGGCGCCATCACCCCACCCGGCGCTTCGCGCCGACCTCCCCATCGAGGAGAGATAGGGCGTCGCGCTCTTACGGTAGGGTTTTGGTGTCAGCCGAGCCCCCGTGGATTGTTCAGGGCGGCAAAACTGCCGTGACCCCTACCTCCCCTCGATGGGGAGGTCGCGCCGAAGGCGCGGGCGGGGTGACTGCCGTGACCGCAAAACAAAAAAGGCCGCCCGGAAGCGGCCTTTCGATTGCTTGAAGCCCGATACGCTTAGCGCTTCGAGAACTGGAAGGAACGACGGGCCTTCGCCTTGCCGTACTTCTTGCGCTCGACGACGCGGCTGTCGCGGGTCAGGAAGCCGCCCTTCTTGAGCACGGCGCGCAGTGCCGGCTCATAGTAGGTCAGCGCCTTGGAGATGCCGTGACGAACGGCGCCGGCCTGGCCGGACAAGCCGCCGCCGATGACGGTGGCGACGATGTCGTACTGGCCGGCGCGGTTGGAAGCGATGATCGGCTGGTTGAGGATCATCTGCAGGACCGGACGCGCGAAATAGGTCGCGAATTCCTTGTCGTTGACGACGATCTTGCCCGAACCCGGCTTCACCCAGACGCGGGCGATGGCGTTCTTGCGCTTGCCGGTGGCATAGGCGCGGCCCGACTTGTCGAGCTTCTGGACATGGACGGGTGCTGCCGGCTGGGTGTTGGTGTTGCCGGTGGCGGCGCCCAATTCTGCGAGCGAGGAAAGCTCAGCCATCTTATGCAACCTTCTTGTTCTTGGCGTTCAGCGCGCCGACGTCGAGGGTGACGGGCTGCTGGGCGACATGCGGATGTTCCGTGCCTGCATAGACGCGGAGGTTCTTCATCTGGCGACGGCCGAGCGGCCCGCGCGGGATCATGCGTTCGACGGCCTTCTCGACGACACGCTCGGGGAAACGGCCCTCGAGCAGCTGGCGCGCGGTGCGCTCCTTGATGCCGCCGGGGTGACCGGTGTGCCAGTAATAGACCTTGTCGGTGAACTTCTTGCCGGTGAACACCACCTTGTCGGCATTGATGACGATGACGTTATCGCCGTCGTCGACATGCGGGGTGAAGGTGGGCTTGTGCTTGCCGCGAAGATGATTGGCGATGACAGTGGCGAGACGGCCGACGACGAGACCCTCGGCGTCGATCAGCACCCACTTCTTCACCACATCCGCAGGCTTCTGCGAAAAGGTTGCCATGGATTTTTCTGCTTTCGGTTAGGACCTTCCGAAGAAGGCGTTTCTTGTTGCTTGGATTGGCGACAAGGCCCTTGCCCGCCGCCAATAACAAAACGGCGGCCTTTGGGGGCCGCTGCTTCGTGACGGCTTATAGGCGAGGGGAGTGGGCACGTCAAGGCGCGGGAAAAGCACGTCTGCTCGTAAAGTGTAATAAAAACAAAGGTTTGATCAAAAGGTATTATTTTACCACATCGGCGGAGCGCTTCGGCGGGATCGAATAGGTGCCGGTCGCATGCGCTACCGTGTGTTCCTTCGGTCCGGCGACTATGTCGATATCGAACACCATCAGGCTCTTGCCCAGCTTCAGGATGCGGCAATGGCCGTCGATCGGGCCGGCCTCGGCCTTGCGGACGAAATTGATGTTGAGGTTGACGGTAACCGAAAGCGCATCCGGCCCGGCATGGCTGAGCACGCAGACATAGCCGCCAATGTCGGCCAGCGTGAACAGCGACGGACCCGATACCGTGCCGCCGGGACGCAAATGCCGTTCGTTGGCGTTGAGCCGCACCGTGCAGCCGCCGGGAAACACATCGAGCGCCTCATACGACGTGAACTCGTCGTTGAGCTGGGGGTAGACGCTGGCCATCAGCGCATTGACTTCAGCCGCCGTCAGCACCGGCTTGAGATTGTCCTGGGCGGGCATGTCGGTCTCTCGTTCTATGCCGGGCCTGTATGAACGCAATGATGCGCTTCTGGCAACACCTCTGGCGCAAGCGATGGGTGTTGATGAAACTCGATCCGATATTAGATAGTCTGGCGGCGCCCGGCGGAATCGCGGAGACCTTGTCATGGCCGAAATCCTTTCTATCAAACCTGTTGCCATAGACGGGCCGGTCATCGCCAGGCTGGACAAGGGCGTGCTGCGCCTGACGCTCGCCAATCCGCCCGCCAATGCCTTGTCGCTTTCCGTCATGGCGGCATTGAGCGCCGAGCTCGACGATGCCAAGGCCAACAAATCGGTCCGCGTCATCGTCCTGGCGGCCGCCGGGAAAGTCTTCTGCGCCGGTCACGATCTCAAGGAAATGACCGCGCGCCGCGCCGACGCCGACAAGGGCAAGGGGTTTTTCGAGCAGACATTTTCGGCTTGCGCGGCGTTGATGCAGCAGATCGTGCGCCATCCGCTCCCGATCATCGCCGAAGTCGATGGCCTCGCCACCGCCGCCGGGCTGCAGTTGGTTGCCAGTTGCGACCTCGCCATTGCCTCGCATGAAGCGACCTTCTGCACGCCGGGCGTCAATATCGGCCTGTTCTGTTCGACGCCAATGGTGGCGCTGTCGCGCAACGTGTCTCCCAAGCACGCCATGGAGATGCTTCTGACCGGCGAGACCATCGATGCGGCAACCGCCAAGGAATTCGGCCTGGTCAACCGCGTCGTGCCGCGCGAATACCTGAATCAGATCGTCACCAAATACGCGCAAACCATTGCCTCCAAATCATCTCTGGTGGTCAGGGCCGGCAAGGAAGCGTTTTACGCGCAGGCCGAGATGGGGTTGGCGGACGCGTATGCCTATACCGGCCGCGTCATGGTCGAGAACATGCTGGCCCGCGACGCCGAGGAAGGCATCGGCGCCTTCATCGGCAAGCGCAAACCGGAATGGATGGACGAATAGGCTTTTCGACCCATGGAACCACGCATCTCCATCATCACCATCGCCACCGACGATCTCGAGCGCGCCGTGCGCTTTTACGAGGGCATGGGCCTGAAGCGCCACGCCGGCATCACCGATGGCGTCGCCTTCTTCCAGATGGGCGGCGCCATTCTCGGCCTGTTCCCGCGGCCAAGCGCCGAAGAGGATTCAGGCATTGCCTTCGCCGCAGCACCGTCGGCGTTCTATCTCGCCTACAACACCCGCTCCCATGCCGAGGTTGACGAGGTCTTGGCCGCAGCCGAGAAGGCCGGCGGCACAATCGTCAAGCCGGCCGGCCGTGCCTTCTGGGGTGGCTGGTACGGCTATTTCGCCGATGCCGACGGCCATGTCTGGGAAGTGGCGCACAATCCGGCCTTCCCGATCGCGGATGACGGCACCATCTCGCTGCCGGACTGAGCGTCCGCATGGGCTATCGCAAGCAACTGACGCGGCTTAAGGCGCCTTATCTCAAACGCATCCTGATTGACCCCGAGCGCGTGGAAGATTGGGAAAAATATCCCTGGAACCTGCCGCTGTTCCGCGGCCGCGAATTCGAGCTCGAATTCACCACGCCGATCACCATCATTGTCGGCGAAAACGGCACCGGCAAATCGACGCTGCTGGAAGCGATCGGCGCGGTGGCCGGTTACGACGAAGCCGGCGGCGGCAAGGGCTACATGCCCGTCGACCACTCCGGCGCCATCGACGAGAGTGGTGCAGCGCTTGCCGACACGTTGCGCGGTCACTGGCTGCCGAAGGTCACAGCGGGTTGGTTCTTCCGCGCCGAATCTTTTTACACGGTTGCCCGCTATCTCGATCAGGCGGCGCTGGAATCTGGCGGGGCGCCGCCGGATTTCCTGTCCTGGTCGCATGGTGAAGGGTTCATCCGCTTCTTCGAGGAGCGCTGCCGCCGGCAAGGTATCTACATCCTCGACGAGCCCGAAAGCGCGCTGTCGCCATCGCGGCAGATCGAGCTGCTGAAGATGCTGCGGCGCATGGACCGGTCCGGCACGGCTCAAGTGATCATGGCGACGCACTCGCCGCTGCTGATGGCCTGTCCGGGCGCGCGGCTGTTCCGCATCAGCCGCTTCGGCCTCGACCCCACAGATTTCACCGATACCGATCATTTTCGCATGATGCGCGACTTCTGCACGGACCCGCAGTCCTTTATGGAGGAAGCACTGAGGGAGACCGACGAGTGAATCACGATAGCTACGACAATGCCTATATCGGCGGCATCCTCAATTCTGTGAAGACCATCGCCATGGTCGGCGCGTCGGCCAACGATGTCAGGCCGAGCTTTTTCGTGCTGAAATATCTGCTGGCCAAGGGCTTTTCGGTGTTTCCGATCAATCCGGGGCAGGCCGGCAAGGAAATCCTCGGCCGCATGACCTATGCCAGCCTTGCCGATCTGCCGGAGCCGGTCGACATGGTCGACATCTTTCGCGCCTCTGCATCGGTGCCCGGCATTGTAGATGAGGTGCTGAAGCTCGACCCCTTGCCGAAGGTGATCTGGATGCAGCTTGGCGTGCGCGACGACGAGGCGGCCGCGCGTGCCGAGGCGGCCGGTATCAAGGTGGTGATGAACCGCTGCCCGAAGATCGAATATGGCAAGCTGTCGGGCGAGATCGGCTGGACCGGCGTCAACTCCGGTGTGCTGTCGTCGAAGAAGCCGCTGATGCGGTCGGGATTCCAGAGTTTCGGTGTGCGCCAGAAGTAAGGCAGTGAATGGTGAATGGTGAATAGAAGGATTTTCCTGGAAGCCGGGTAAAGCCGCATATGAGCGGCTTGCAATCAAGGTGGGACTGGCCGACTTTGCGACCACCATTTATCGCTCACCATTCATCATTTCACCATTCACACGTTTACCGCTCAGGGAGGTTTTCGATGACCCGCACGCCCGGTTTCAACACGCTCGCCGTCCATGCCGGCGCCAAGCCCGACCCGGCAACGGGCGCACGCGCCACGCCGATCTACCAGACGACCTCCTTTGTGTTCGACGATGCCGACCATGCCGCCTCGCTGTTCGGGCTGAAGGCCTTCGGCAACATCTACACCCGCATCATGAACCCGACCCAGGCGGTGCTGGAAGAGCGGATCGCGGCGCTCGAAGGCGGCACGGCTGCACTTGCCGTTGCTTCCGGCCATGCCGCACAGGTGATCGTGTTCCACAATCTCATGCGGCCTGGCGATAATTTCGTCGCCGCCACAAGGCTTTACGGTGGTTCGATCAATCAGTTCGGCCATGCCTTCAAGAATTTCGGCTGGGAGGTGCGTTGGGCCGACACCAACGACATCTCCACTTTCGAAAGCCAGATCGATGGCAAGACCAAGGCGATCTTCATCGAGAGCCTGGCCAATCCCGGCGGCACCTTCGTCGACATCGAGAAGATCGGCGACATCGCCCGCAAGCACGGCTTGCCGCTCATCGTCGACAACACGCTGGCCTCGCCCTATCTGGTGCGGCCGATCGAGCATGGCGCCGACATCGTCGTCCATTCGCTGACCAAGTTCATCGGCGGCCACGGCAATTCGATCGGCGGCGCCATCGTCGATGGCGGCACGTTCGACTGGTCGAAATCCGGCAAATATCCGATGCTGTCGGAGCCGCGCCCCGAATATGGCGGCCTTGTCCTGCACGAAACCTTCGGCAATTTCGCTTTCGCCATCGCCGCGCGCGTGCTTGGCCTGCGTGACATCGGCCCGGCGATTTCGCCGTTCAATGCCTTCCTGATCCTGACCGGGCTGGAGACCTTGCCGCTCAGAATGCAGCGCCATTGCGACAATGCGGTCACCGTCGCCGGCTGGCTGTCCAACCACCCCAAGGTCGCCTGGGTCAACTATCCCGGCCTGCCCAGCGACAAGAACAACGCGCTGCAGAAGAAATACTCGCCGCAAGGCGCCGGTGCTGTCTTCACCTTCGGCCTGAAGGGCGGCTACGAGGCCGGCATCAAGTTCGTCGAGGCGCTCGAACTGTTCTCGCACCTGGCCAATGTCGGCGACACCAAGTCGCTGGTCATCCATCCGGCCTCGACCACGCATCGCCAGCTTTCCGACGAGCAGAAGGTCAAGGCGGGTGCCGGACCGGACACGGTTCGGCTTTCCGTCGGCATCGAGGATGTCAACGACATCGTCGCCGATCTGGAACAGGCTTTGGCTAAGGTTTGATTTTCTTAGTGAGTAGTGAGTAGTGAGTAGTGAGTAGTAGTCGGTATTCATTAGTTAGCAGTGATTAGTGACTAGCCATCCGCGTCGAGGGAGCGCTTTCCACTCACTACTCACTACTCACTAAACTGTTGGAGGCAAATCCTGTCCGCGCATTACCAGACAATATCGACCGACAGCGTCGACGCCGAGCATGGCGCACCGGCGCCGGATCGCCTGATTGCGGGCGATCCGAAATTCCGCACCTGGAATGTCGAAGAGCGCGATGGCGGCCTCTACGCCGGCATCTGGGAAGCGACGCCGGGCAAATGGCGAATCGTTTATGACGAGTGGGAGTTCTGCCACATCCTGTCCGGCGTCTCGGTGGTTGCCGAGCACGGCGGCGAGGCCCGCACGGTGCGCGCCGGCGACAGCTTCGTGCTCAGGCCAGGCTTCAGGGGCAGCTGGGAAGTGCTTGAAACGACCCGCAAGGAGTATGTGATCAAGCTCTGACGCTCGGTCGCGCTTGGACTTCACAAAAGCCGATCGATGTCAGTGTCGGAAAAGCCGTATCCGCTCATCATCTCCCTGTGCCAGGGACTTCCAAGCAACTCACTGAGACATAAATCGACGCGCTGGAGCAGGGTGGCACTGCCTTTGGCGAGAGCGAAAGCGCCGGGCGCTGGCTGTTTTTCGACTGCCGGGACGTCGACGACGTCGAGAGGCGCGTCGGGTCGCCGGCTCAGAGAGCCGCGATGCGCGAGCGCTGCACTCGCATAGGCATGCACCACGCCGGCCGCGACGGCGTTAGCTGCTTCGGCCTGAGTGGCAAATATCCTTAGCCGTTCGGGCTGAATAGCGTTTTGCAGGGCCGTCCGGTGCTGGATCTGGCCCGATATGACGCCGATCAGCGCGACGGACCGATAGCCATCGAAGGCGCGGGGATTGTCTTTCGCGACCAGCAATCCATCCGCAGCATCCAGATCGGCCTTGTGAACTCGACCAGCTTCCGGCGGTCGTCGGAAATGAACAGGCCGGTGGTTATGTCCCACCGATGTTCGGCAAGCCCAGGCAGCAGTTCGGCAAACTCGGTCTCGATGGGCAAAAGTTCCAGCCCGAGCGTCAGGCAGACCCTCGTGGCCAGTTGGGCATCGCTGCCGCCCAGACGTCCCGATCCGTCGATAAAGCAGAAGGGTGGTTCCTGTAGAAAGGCGAATCTCATTTTCTCGGGCATGCGTCGGCTCCGCCGTCCTCACAAGCTCACAATGAGCTTTTCCAGCCCATGGAAATGATAGGTGTCGCGGAAGCGCGGCTCCTCCGCAAGATGGAGTTGCGGCTGCCGCTCGAACAGGGTTTTCAGCGACACCTGCAACTCCAGCCGCGCCAGCGGCGCACCGATGCAGAAATGGATACCGGCGCCGAACGAGACATTCTTCTGGTCTGGTCGGCCGGGCCGGAAGGCGCCAGGTTCGGCAAGGGCAAGCGGATCATGATTGGCCATGCCGAGCAGCAGGCCGATCGTCTCGCCCGGCTGTACGACAACCCCGGATGTCACCTCGACCTCCTGATAGGCGTAGCGGGTGAACATGTGCAGCGGCGCGTCGAAGCGCAGGCACTCCTCGACCGTCGCAGCGGTTGCTTCCGGCGAGGTGAAGAAACGGCCGGGGTCGCCGCCTTGCGCCAGCAACGTGCGCACGGCGTTGCCGGTTTGATGGACGGTCGCCTCGTGGCCGGCATTGAGCAACAGGATGGCGGCCGAGACCAACTCGTCTTCCGACAGCTTCTGGCCATCCTCTTGCGCCGCGATCAGCAGCGACAGCAGGTCGTCGCCAGGCTTCTTGCGCCGCTCAGCGACATAGCCACGCAAAAAGTCGGAAAAATCGCGCGCGGCGCGATTGGCCGCTTCCTCGGTCTCGCGCGTCCGGCCATGCATGTACATGGCCACCATCCGGTGCGACCAGTCGAGCAGTTGCGGCCCCACTTCCACCGGCACGCCAAGCATTTCGGCAATGATGGTGATGGGCAAGGGCGCGGCGAAGCTGGGCAATAGATCGACCTGGCGCGGTTCGAACCGGTCGATCAGTTCATTGGCCAGCGCTTCGACGCGCGGTCTCAGCCGCTCGACCTGGCGCGAGACGAAGGCGCGGTTGACCAGGGTTCTGAGCCTGGTGTGCACCGGCGGCTCCAGCTCCAGCATCGAATTGCTCTCGATGCCGTCGAAAGCGGCCAAATGCGAGCGATCCTCGCCGATGCCGCGGCTGTCGGGAATGCCGGCCGGGTTCTGGCGGCCGAAGCGGCGGTCGCGCAACAGCCGGTTGACGTCGTCGAAGCCGCCAAAGCACCAGAAGCCGAATTCCTCCCAGAAGAAGGCATTCGATGCGCCATGCAGGAAGGCGTAGGCGTCGTAGGGGTTCTGGAAAAACGCCGGTTCGTGCGGATCAAGCCGCAGGCGGCGCGTGGCTGGATCAAAGGCGAGGTAGGGCGGCATGGATGTGGTCATGCCAGACCATTACCGCGGCTTGCCGGCTTGGTGCCAGACCGGATGTTGGCACCCGACGGCCCTATGGATTGAGCCAACCGAGACGGACCTCGGCGAAGTACCGAAGTCTAATCCTCGCAATGCCTGGCAATATGCACGCGGCGCCAGCTGGTCGAGCCTTCCTGCACCACCACCCGGCGCGCCACCCTCTGGTATGACGGCGCTATCTGGGTGACGTGCCGCCGCTCGGGCCGCACCAGCACTTCATGGGCGACGCTCTCATATTCGGCCGGCAGCACAACCCGGCGGGTGCGCTCCGGTTCAACCACCACCGTTTCGGCGACGCGCGCATAGCGCGCCTTGCGCCACACCTTGCACAGCACCTTGCGGCCGTGGATGACGCGCCATTCCCAGGCATAGCCGCCATCGTCGACCTGGACCGTGCGGTAAACGGTGCGGGTTCTCGCCGGTACGATGTCATAGGTGACTCGGGGCGGCGCGATCTGCTCGACGCGCTCCATGGTGCCATAGATCGGCGGATCATAGTCGACCAACTGCCCGCCGGGACTGACCATGACGTCTTCATAGACGGTGTCATAGAGCGCCGGCCTGTGCACCGGCTCATAGCATTCGGCGGCCCGGCCGTCGGCAACCGCATCGGACACCATGCCGAGACCGGCAAGGCCGGAAATGGCGAGGCAAACAGTTTTCCTGATCATGGCACTCCCCCTGTTTGAACGCGAGAAGGTGAGGTTCAACGTTGAACTGTAGGGGATGGTTCTCCGGGGGAAAGCGGTTTCGCCGCGTTTCGTTAAGCGACGGGGTTAAGGAATTGCTACACCGCAAAAACGCCGTTGGCCGCCTTCGGGCTTCCCTTGCGCGGAAACCTTGATTCGACTTAACCAGATGGCTAGGAGAGGCGGCCTTGCGCTAGGGTGAGCCGGCATCCTATTTACATTCTAACCATCAAGAACCGATTCTGCCCGATTTCCCGGCGCCGGAATCCCCATCTCCAAAAAGGGTAGTCCATGAAGAACCCCGTCGAAACCTACATGAACCTCGTTCCGATGGTGGTCGAGCAGACCAATCGCGGCGAGCGGGCCTACGACATTTTCTCGCGCCTGCTGAAAGAGCGCATCATTTTCATCACCGGCCCGGTCGAAGACGGTATGGCGACGCTGGTTTGTGCACAGCTTTTGTTCCTCGAGGCCGAGAACCCGAAGAAAGAGATCAATCTCTACATCAACTCGCCGGGCGGCGTGGTGACCTCGGGCATGGCGATCTACGACACCATGCAGTTCATCAAGCCGGCGGTGTCGACGCTGTGCATCGGCCAGGCGGCGTCGATGGGCTCGCTGCTTCTGACCGCCGGCCACAAGGACATGCGTTTTGCCACGCCGAACGCCCGTATCATGGTTCACCAGCCTTCCGGCGGTTTCCAGGGCCAGGCCTCCGACATCGAGCGGCATGCGCAAGACATCATCAAGCTGAAGCGCCGCCTCAACGAGGTCTACGTCAAACACACCGGCAAGAGCTACGAAGACATTGAAAAGACGCTTGACCGCGACCATTTCATGACAGCCGACGAAGCCAAGGATTTCGGCCTCATCGACAAGGTCATTTCGTCGCGCGAGCCGGTCGAAGGCGCTGCGGCATAAGCGCTGCATGGCAGTTGCGTGGCTGGATAACGCGCTTTTGCTGGGATTTGCGGCATTTCGGCCACAATTGGCTGTTCCCTCGGTGGATGGGATTGCCTACGTTAAGGCTATGTTGATTTTCGACGGCTTAGCTTTGTGCAGGGTTGGCGCGAATCATTGCGACGTTTTCTGATTTGTGTTTCGTACGGAATGCGTTGCGGGAGCCGGGACACTGGCGGCGGCGAATTCCCGCGATAGATAGGATATACGCCCTTTCAGCCAGACCATCGGCGGGCGGCCATGAAAGGACAGGAAAATGAGCAAAGTCGGCAACAACAGCGGTGATTCGAAGAACACGCTTTATTGCTCGTTTTGCGGCAAAAGCCAGCACGAGGTGCGCAAGCTGATCGCCGGCCCAACGGTGTTCATCTGCGACGAGTGCGTCGAGCTATGCATGGACATCATCCGCGAGGAGAACAAGACCTCGATGGTGAAGTCGCGCGAGGGCGTGCCGACCCCGCAGGAGATCCTGAAGGTTCTCGACGACTATGTCATCGGCCAGCCCTACGCCAAGCGCGTGCTGTCGGTGGCTGTCCACAACCACTACAAGCGCCTGGCGCATGCCGGCAAGAACAACGACGTCGAATTGGCGAAGTCCAACATCCTGCTGATCGGCCCGACCGGCTGCGGCAAGACGCTGCTTGCCCAGACGCTGGCCCGCATCATCGACGTGCCCTTCACCATGGCCGACGCGACGACGCTGACCGAAGCCGGTTACGTCGGCGAGGACGTCGAAAACATCATCCTGAAGCTGCTGCAGTCGGCCGACTACAATGTCGAGCGCGCCCAGCGCGGCATCGTCTACATCGATGAAATCGACAAGATTTCGCGCAAGTCCGACAACCCATCGATCACCCGCGACGTGTCGGGCGAGGGTGTGCAGCAGGCGCTTCTGAAGATCATGGAAGGCACCGTTGCCTCCGTGCCGCCGCAGGGCGGCCGCAAGCATCCGCAGCAGGAGTTCCTGCAGGTCGACACCGCCAATATCCTGTTCATCTGCGGCGGCGCCTTCGCCGGGCTGGACAAGATCATCTCGGATCGCGGCAGGAAGACTTCCATCGGCTTCGGCGCCATCGTGGCTTCGCCCGAGGATCGTCGCACCGGCGACGTGTTCCGCCTGGTCGAGCCCGAGGATCTCTTGAAGTTCGGCCTCATCCCCGAGTTTGTCGGCCGTCTGCCGGTCCTGGCGACGCTTGAAGACCTCGACGAGCCGGCGCTGATCCAGATCCTGACCGAGCCGAAGAACGCGCTGGTCAAGCAGTATCAGCGGCTGTTCGAGATGGAGAGTGTCGACCTGACCTTCCATGAGAATGCGCTGTCGGCGATCGCCAAGCGCGCCATCGAGCGCAAGACCGGCGCCCGTGGCCTGCGCTCGATCATGGAAGCGATCCTGCTCGACACCATGTTCGAACTGCCCGCTCTGGAAGGCGTGCGCGAAGTGGTGATTTCGGAAGAAGTGGTGACCGGCAGCGCCCGGCCGCTCTACATCTATTCCGAGCAGAAGGAAAAGAAGGGCAACGTCAGCGCCTGATCTGGCATCTGGCCTAACCTTTTTATGGAACGGCGCCCGCGGGGCGCCGTTTTGCTGTGGTGAGGTACCGATCCTTGTGACGGAGTGGATGAACGAACGTGTCGACCCTTGATCTTTGCCCCTCGTGCATCCAACTAACATCGGAAGGCCGTGGTGCCGAATTCTGTGCTGTAAAACTCCCGTCACAAACGGTGGTAGGCGGAACGATCCCCGGTCGTTAATATGAGATTCGCGGTTGGCTCAATTAGCGGCCGCGACATGAAAGGTTGGACAATGGCCAAAATATCCAAGGCTCCCAGCGACGGCGTCTTCGCAGTCCTCCCACTGCGCGACATCGTGGTGTTCCCGCACATGATCGTTCCGCTCTTTGTCGGGCGTGAAAAGTCGATCAAGGCGCTGGAAGAGGTTATGGGTCAGGAAAAGCAGATCCTGCTTGCCACCCAGATGAATGCCGCCGATGACGATCCCGAGCCCGATGCGATCTTCGACATCGGCACGCTCGCCAATGTGCTGCAATTGCTGAAGCTGCCCGACGGCACCGTCAAGGTGCTGGTCGAAGGCGCTTCGCGTGCCAAGATCGTCTCGTTCACCGACCGTCCGGACTTCCACGAAGCTACCGCCACGGCGCTGGTCGAGCCGGAGGAGGAAGAGGTCGAGGTCGAGGCGCTCGCCCGTTCGGTCGTCACCGACTTCGAAAACTACGTCAAGCTGAACAAGAAGATCTCGCCTGAAGTGGTGGGTGCCGCCAGCCAGATCGACGACTATTCCAAGCTCGCCGATACGGTTGCTTCGCACCTCGCCATCAAGATCCCCGAGAAGCAGGAGATGCTGGCCACCCTGTCCGTCAAGGAACGGCTGGAAAAGGCGATGGGCTTCATGGAAGCCGAAATCTCCGTCCTGCAGGTGGAGAAGCGCATCCGCTCGCGCGTCAAGCGCCAGATGGAGAAGACGCAGCGCGAATACTACCTCAACGAGCAGATGAAGGCGATCCAGAAGGAACTCGGCGAAGGCGAGGACGGCCGCGACGAGGCCGCCGAGATCGAGGCGCGCATCAAGAAGACCAAGCTCTCCAAGGAGGCCCGCGAAAAGGCGGAAGCCGAGTTGAAGAAGCTGCGGACGATGTCGCCGATGTCGGCGGAATCGACCGTCGTGCGCAATTACCTCGACTGGATCCTGTCGATCCCGTGGGGCAAGAACTCCAAGGTCAAGCAGGACCTGGCGTTTGCGCAGAACGTGCTCGACACCGATCATTTCGGCCTCGACAAGGTCAAGGACCGCATCGTCGAGTATCTCGCCGTGCAAAGCCGCCAGAAGAAGCTGAAGGGGCCGATCCTGTGCCTCGTCGGCCCTCCCGGCGTCGGCAAGACCTCACTCGGCAAGTCGATCGCCAAGGCGACCGGCCGCGAGTTCATCCGCATGGCGCTTGGCGGCGTGCGTGACGAGGCCGAGATCCGTGGCCACCGCCGCACCTATATCGGCTCGATGCCCGGCAAGGTCATCCAGTCGATGAAGAAGGCCAAGAAGTCCAACCCGCTCTTCCTGCTCGACGAGATCGACAAGATGGGCCAGGACTTCCGCGGCGATCCGTCATCGGCTTTGCTCGAGGTGCTCGATCCCGAGCAGAACTCGACGTTCATGGACCATTACCTCGAGGTCGAATACGACCTGTCGAGCGTGATGTTCGTGACGACGGCGAACACGCTGAACATCCCTGCGCCCCTGATGGACCGCATGGAGATCATCCGTATCGCCGGCTACACCGAGGACGAGAAGATCGAGATCGCCAAGCGTCACCTGATGCCCAAGGTGATCCGCGATCATGCCCTGCAGCCGAAGGAATTCTCCGTCGGCGAGGACGCGATCCGCGGCATCATCCAGACCTACACCCGTGAAGCGGGCGTCAGAAGCCTGGAGCGCGAGCTGATGAAGCTCGGGCGCAAGGCGGTGACCGAGATCCTGAAGACGAAGAAGAAGACGGTGAGCATCACGGCGGCGAACCTCGCCGATTACCTCGGTGTTCCGCGCTTCCGCTTCGGCCAGGTCGAGGCCGACGATCAGGTCGGTGTCGTCACCGGTCTTGCCTGGACAGAAGTCGGCGGCGAGCTGCTGACGGTCGAAGGCGTCATGATGCCCGGCAAGGGCCGCATGACGGTGACCGGCAATCTGCGCGACGTGATGAAGGAATCGATCTCGGCGGCGGCCTCTTATGTCCGCTCGCGGGCCATCGATTTCGGCATCGAGCCGCCGCTGTTCGACAAGCGTGACATCCACGTCCACTTGCCCGAAGGCGCCACGCCGAAGGACGGTCCGTCTGCAGGTGCTGCCATGGCGACAGCCATCGTGTCTGTCATGACTGGTATTCCGGTCCGGGCTGATGTGGCGATGACTGGCGAGATAACGCTTCGCGGCCGCATCTTGCCGATCGGCGGCCTCAAGGAGAAGCTGCTCGCCGCATTGCGCGGCGGCATCAAGAAGGTGCTGATCCCGGAAGACAACGCCAAGGATCTGGCGGAGATACCGGACAATGTGAAGAACGGTATGGAGATCATTCCGGTCTCACGTGTCGGCGAGGTTCTGAGGCACGCGTTGGTGCGCATGCCGGAGCCGATCGAGTGGGTCGAGCCAGTCAATCCGCCGGCTTCCACCGATACCGTTGACGATGCTGGAAAGTCGCTTGCACATTAGAAACTACTAAAGTTGCAGTGCACAAAGAGAGAGCCGGGCCTTGAGCCCGGCTTTTTCATGTGAAAAACCCACCTTTTCCGGGCTTTTTTCGACTTATTTCCGGCTTTTTGACTTGGGTTTGCGAGCGCTTCTTTCTAAAGTCCCTCTCCTGCCGGATGAGTCGAAAGTTCCGGTTTTCTCATGGAAGGGAATTTTTATGAACAAGAACGAACTGGTTTCCGCTGTCGCTGAATCCGCGAGCATTTCGAAGGGTGACGCACAGTCGGCGGTTGAGGCGGTGTTCTCCGTCATCACTGGCGAACTGAAGAAGGGCGGCGATGTACGGCTCGTCGGCTTCGGAAATTTCACCGTCTCCAAGCGTGCGGCATCGACTGGCCGCAACCCGCAGACTGGCGCGGAAGTGAAGATTCCGGCGCGTACCGTGCCGAAGTTCTCGGCCGGCAAAGGCCTCAAGGACGCGGTCAACTAAAAATTTTTTCAGAGAATGTTGGAAAGCCGGGTTCGCCCGGCTTTTCTTTTGCCTCGATCGCGGCAAGCCGTCAGCCCGCTGAGGCGCGCCTTCAGCCCACCGGCGCATCCGCGCGCATCAGGCCTTCCTGCTTGAGGTCCGCCCACAGCGCCGCGGGCAGCTTGGCATCGAGCAGGGCGCGGTTGCTTTCGACTTCGCTCGGCCGCTGGCCGCCGGGGATGACCGACACCACGGAAGGGTGCAGCAGCGGAAACTGCAGCGCCGCCTCGATCAGCCTGACGCCATGGCGCTCGCAGACGGCCTCGATGCGCCCGACGCGATCCATGATGTCCCTTGGCGCCTCGGAGTAATTGTAATAGGCGCCTGGCTTCGGCCCGGTCGCCAGGATGCCGGAATTGTAAGGACCGCCGAGAACGATGCCGATGCCGCGTTGCTCACAGAGCGGCAGGAAGGTGGCAAGCGCTTCCTGTTCCAGCAGCGTGTAGCGCCCGGCCAGCAGGAACAGGTCGAAGTCGCCACGCTCCGCCAGCGTCTGGCAAACCTCCCATTCGTTGATGCCGCCGCCGAAGGCCTTGATCACGCCCTGGTCGCGCAGCGCAACCAGTCCGTTGTAGCCCGAGGCCATGAATTCCTCGATGCGCTGGTCTGACGCCTCCTTGCTGCCATGGGTGAAGATGTCGAGGTCATGGACGAAAAGGATGTCGATGCGGTCGACGCCAAGCCGTTCCAGCGACGCCTCGAACGAGCGCATGACGCCGTCATAGCTGTAGTCGTAGACCTCCTTGCGCGTCGGTGTGTCGAAGAACTTGCCGATGCCGGTTCGCTCCTCCGGCGGGCAGGCGCGCAGCAGCCGGCCGACCTTGCTCGACAGCACGTAGTCGTCCCGGCTTTTGCCGCGCAGGAAAGCATTGAGCCGCGTTTCGGCGAGACCCAGGCCATAGAGCGGCGCGGTGTCGTAGTAACGGCAGCCGGTCGCCCACGCCGCCTCCAGCGTTGCGTTGGCATCCGCGTCAGGGACGGCGCGGTAAAGGTTGCCGAGCGGCGCGCTGCCGAAGCCAAGCTCGGTGAAGTCGAGGCCGCCATTGCCGATGCGGTCGAAATGCCGTGTCTTCATGTCGTGCTGATTTCCTGGATTGATTTGTCTGACATGACACTATCACGCCGCTGGCTCAGCAAAAGCCGCCATGGCCGTTGGACAGGCATTTTCGCGGTGATAGCATGAACAAAAACAAGCCTTTCTCCGAAAGCGCGCAACCGAAATCACCGGCCACAAACCCAGCCGGACAGATGGGACTCTCATGACGAATGCCGGCTCGGATATGTTTTCGACCGCCCTGCAAGAGCTGGGCGCCGTACTGGCGCGCGTCGACGAAGCCGGCATCGACACCGCCTGCGAAACCCTGGCCCGCGCGCAAAAGATCGTCGTCTATGGCTGCGGCCGCGAGGCCTTGCAGCTCAAGGGTTTCGCCATGCGCCTCTATCACCTCGGGCTTGAGGTGTCGGTGGTCGGCGACATGAACACGCCACCGCTTGGCGCAGCCGATGTCTTCCTGGTCAGTTCCGGCCCGGGCGAGACGACGACGGTGCTCACCTTGATGCAAGTCGCCCGCAAGGCCGGCGCCACCGTGCTTTTGCTCACCGCCGAGGCAGGCAGCAGTGCGGTCGCGCTTGCCGACTTCACCTTGCTTATCCCGGCGCAGACCATGGCGCGCGACCAGGGGCCGCAAAAGACATCGCTGCTGCCGATGGGCTCGGTCTTCGAAGGGGCGCTGTTCCTGCTGTTCGAGGTCATGGTGCTGAAGCTCAAGGCGCTGACCGGCCAGTCGTCCGAGGCCATGCGCGCCCGCCACACCAACATGGAATAGATCATGCGCTACGAACTGATGCTGCCGCACCAGATCCGCAAGGCGATCGCCGAGAACTGGCCGGTCGCTCTCCCGCTCGGCGTGCTCGAATATCACGGCGAGCACATGGCTGTCGGCATGGACACGCTGGCCGTCATCAAGACGCTGGAGCTCTACGAGAAGGAGGCCGACATCGTCATCCTGCCGGCTTTCTACTACGGTGCGGCGAGCTATGTGGTGGCAGCACCCGAAGGCAACGGCTCGGTGCAGGTCGGCGGCAACCAACTGGCGCCGTTCGCCGAAGAATTGTTCTACAGCCTGCTGCGCATCGGCTTTCGTAACATCAACGCCATCATCCACCACCAGACCGAGAACTTTGCCGCCGGCATGCCGACCGATCTCGCCTTCAAGGCCGCCGGCCGCCAGGCGATCTTCCGCTTCCTCGAGAAGCAGCGCGGCGAGGGCTGGTGGGGCTCAGACGGGATGGCCGATTATTATGCCGGGCACGCCGCCGGCGAGAATTTCTTCAACTGGGTGCAGGTGCACCCGCTAATGTCGGCTGCCATGAACGGGAAGTATCCGTTCGATCATGCCGGCATCGGCGAGACGTCGCTGATGCTGGCGCTGTGTCCGGAAGCGGTCGATGCCGGGCGTTTTGCGGACAATACAAGCTGGTACACGGTGAGTGCCAAGGACGCCTCGGCGGAGCTTGGGCAGAAGGGCGTCGCGATGATCATGGATCATCTCACGGAAATCCTGAGGCGCTAGCTACGAGACTGTCGGGCGGCTTTCGTATTTTCGTTATCTTAGGGTGTGCGCCGCGTCGCTTCGCTCCTTGCTTCGCCCTAGGATGACGAAGCGATGGGGGGCTGCCTCTCGCCTACTTCACCGCCCCAGCCGTCATGCCCATGATCAGATACCGCTCAAGCGCAATCCCGATGACCGCCAGCGGTGCGATCGCGGCGGTGGCAAGAGCCGCCATCGACCACCAGTTGATGCCTTGCGAGCCGGTCTGGCTCGCCACCATGACCGGGATGGTCTTGGCGTCCGTCGAGGTCAGCAGCGCGGCGAAAAAATACTCGTTCCAGCACAGCACCATCGCCAGGATGAAAGCGGCGACCATGCCCGGCAGCGCAATCGGCATGACGATGCGGAAAAAAGCGCCCCAGATCGACAGGCCGTCGACCAGCGCTGCCTCCTCGAGCTCGACCGGGATCGAGTTGAACTGGTCGCGCATGATCCAGATGACGATCGGCAGCACCATCAGCGTGTAGAGCAGGATCAGGCCGATGCGTGTGTCGAGCAGGCCGACCTCGCGGTAGAGCACCAGGAAGGGCAGGGCCAGCACCACCGGCGGTAGGATCAGCTGCGACAGGAAGAAGAAGGAGATGTCCTCGTTCTTGAACCAGGCGAACTGATAGCGGTAGCGGGTCAGCCCATAGGCGGCGAGGCTGCCAATGACGATGGCGAGGCTCGACGCACCGACCGAGGTGATGACCGAATTCATGAAGCGCTTGAAAAACTCCTCCCGCACCGTCGAGGTCTGGAAGATCGAATCCGGCGACAGGCCGAGCGAGCGCCAGCCCTTCCAGTCCGGCTGGAAGTCGACGAACGGGATGAGGTGTCCTTGCGTGACGTCGACCGCGGTCTTGAACGAGGTGGTGATGGTCCAGTAGATCGGGAACAGGCAGATGAAGGCCCAGAACGCCAGCGCGCCATAGATGAAGATGCGATTGGCCAGAAAACCCAGCGGTGAGCGGATTTCCGAGGCAGCATAGTCGGTGGTCTGGACGCTCATTGTGCCTCGTCAGTTCACGTTGCGCACGAAGCGATTGGCGAATTTCAACAGCCAGGTCACGAACACGACGATGATGACGAGATAGGCCATCGCCAGCATGGTGCCGTAGCCGACATTCGAACGGTCGCGGTATTCGCGGTAGATGAAGCTCGACACTGAATCCGTGGCGCCGCCGGGGCCGCCGGAGGTGACGGTAATGATGATGTCGGCAAGCTTCAGCTTGAAGATGATGCGCAGGATCACCGCCGTGACCGACACCGGCAGCATCAGCGGGAAGGTGACCTGCCAGAAAGTCTGCCAGGGCGTGGCGCCATCGACGCGCGCCGCTTCCAGCACGTCGCGCGACATCGCCTGCAGGCCGGCAAGCAGCATGATCATCATGAACGGGATGAAGGTCCAGGCGTCGAGCACCATGATCGAGATGCGGGCGGTGATCGGGTTGGAGAAGAAGGCGGGGTTTTCCCAGCCGAAATGGCGCGCCAGCGTCGCCGCCGGCCCGAAACGGTACTCCATCAGCGATTTGCCGATCATCCACGACACCGCGACCGGCGACAGCATCAGCGGCATCAGGAAGACGACTCGGAAGAATTTGCGCGCCCGGATCTGCGCGTTGAGCAGCAGCGCCAGGCCGAAGGCAATCACATACTCAACCAGCACGGCGAGCACATAAAGCACCATGTTGAACAGCGCGTTGCGGTAGTAGGGATCGGCCAGCATCTGCCAGAAATTGTCGAGCCCGTTGAACTTGCGGCCGGAAAAGGACGACAGGTTCCAGTCGGTCAGCGCGATATAGAAGCCGAACAGCGTCGGGAAGATCACCATGGCGATGGTGAACAGCAGCGCCGGCAGCAGGAACAGCGCGCGCTGGCCGTCCTCGCCGCGCGTCAGCACCTGGCCGATGCCAAGCGTCACGCCCCACAGAACATAGGCGTAGACGATCGGACGCCAGGTCTCGAAGCCGAGCGTGGTGATCTCGTTCTTGTAGAGGATCTCAAACGCGATCACCGCCAGCAGGCCAAGCGTGGCGGCCGCCATCAGGGCAAAACCCGCCCGCTTGCGGGCCGGCGAGATCAGATCGGCTGGGCCGGCGTTGGCCGGCCATACATTGGTGGTCTGGTCAGCCACGCGTCCCCGTCCGTTTAAAAAATCAAGCCTGCGACCGGCCCGAGCCGGTCAGGTCCGGCGGCTTGCACCGCCGGACCTGTTGTCACGATAGGATCAGCCTACACGCCGAGCGAGGCCTTGTAGAGCTTGATCTGGTTTTCGCGGCCGATCTGGTCGGTCAGCTTCTCCCAGGCCGCGGCAATGGCGTCGGCGCCTTCCTGCGCCTTCATCTTGCCGGCGAATGTGTTGGCCAGAATGTCCTCGGCAGCCGAATAGTACTGGAAGATGCCGGGGATGCGCGGTTCGATCGCCGCGTTCGGATGGTTGTAGCTGTCGGCTTCCGACTTCAGATACGAGGTGATGAACGCCTCGTCGTAGCCTGCCGCCACCCATTCGGGAATGTCGAAATGCGAGTTGCGGTAGGGCTGGAAGCCGGACGGATACATCGCCGTCCAGATTGACAGGTCCTTGCCGCCGAGATGAGCGGCGGCCGACCATGCCGCTTTTTTCTTCTTTTCGTCCGTATCGACGCGGGCCATGACATAGACGCCCCAGCCGAGATAGGCACAGTTTGGCGCATAGTTCGGGCCGCTGGCGAGTTTGTCCCAGGCGCCGGTCTTGGCATTGTAGACGTCGTCGGATCCCGGCAGGATCGAGAAGCCGGTGACGTCGCCGATGACCGAGCTATCGTTGGTCTTGACGTTGGAGCCGACGTCGCCCCACCAGGTGACCATTGAACCGGTGCCGGCCAGGAACTGCTGGAAGGCTGTCGTGTTCGGGTCGGCGTTGATCTGGTCGGCGGGCTCCGACGGCAGCGCGTCGATGACGTCCTGGATGGCGCGCACCCAGGCCGGATTGTTGATGCGCGGCTTCATCGTGTCGGCATCGAACAGCCAGGCCTTGTCGTCGGGATGCTTGGCATAGGCGGTGGCGCGGCTGCCGAGGAAGTAGAAGCCGAAGCCGCCCCAGGCCTTGGGCGCATCGAGATAGCCGAAGACGTCCTGGTCCTTGAACTTCTTGCCCTTGAGGAATTTTGTGACGGCCTGGACTTCCTGCCAGGTCTTCGGCACACCCCATTCGGTGGTCGCACCGCCGTCCTTCCACGCCTTGGCGAGGTCGGCATCGGCAAAAACGTCGGTGCGGTAGTTGAAGTTGTGCGCATCGCCATCGACGGTGATCCGGTACTGCTTGCCGTCCCAGGTGCCGACCGGCGGCTGCAGGTAGGCCACGACATCCTTCATGTCGATCTGCTCTTTGACCCAGTCGGGCATCTCGGAGGTCAGGCCCTTGCCGCAGACATCGCCTTCGAAGGGCGCGCCCATCTCGATGATGTCGAAGTCGACGGTGCCGGTGGCGATCGACTGCTGCAGGCGGGCATTGTAGTCGGCCTGCGCCAGGTCGATCCAGCTGATCTTGGCGCCGGTATAGGCCTCCCACGGCTTCAGGAAGCCGCGGAACAGCACATTGTGCAGGTTCTGGTTGTTGAGGCCCATGAAGGTGAGCTCGACGCCGGCGAATTCGCCTTCCTTGACATTGGCCTTGGTGGCTTCCAGGCAGAGTTCGCCTACCTTCTGGAAGTCGGCATCCGTCGGCTGGCCTTTGCCGACGCCGGGGATCTGCAGAATTTTGGAGCGTAGCTCGCTGGCGGCTTCAGCCGGGCGGGTGAAAGCGCCGAGCCCAGCGCCCGATGCGGCGGCAATCGCGGCCATCGAGGCCGCGCCTTTGAGTATGTCACGCCGGGTGGCACCCGCGCGGACGAGTTTTTCGTACAGACCGACTCTCATCTATTCCTCCCAGAACAACAGTCGTGAATTAAAATGCCAATCCCTCCGACGCCGAAACGTCGGCGGTTCTCCTTTATCATACGGGGACGTGGGACCCCACCCTGCGTCGCCTGGAGCTCCGATTTTCGGATAAAAATCCGACTGCCGGATTGGCAACAGCTAATATTTGCGTAATCGATTACCTTGTCAACACGAATGGCTTTTTATCGATAACATACCGACTTGCCCTTGCCGTTGGCAATGGCTAGCTTCACCGCGAGAAAAGGGGGGACGATGGCTCAAGTCGCGATCAGCAATGTGGCCAAGGCGTTCGGAACCGTCAAGGTCCTGCACGAGGTCAGCGTCGATATCGCCGATGGCCAGTTCGTGGTGTTGGTCGGCCCGTCGGGCTGCGGCAAGTCCACGCTGCTCAGGATGGTGGCCGGGCTGGAGACCGTCTCCGGCGGCACGATCGCCATTGGCGAGCGCATCGTCAACAATCTGCCACCGGCCAAGCGCGACATCGCCATGGTGTTCCAGAACTACGCGCTCTATCCGCACAAGACGGTGGAGCAGAACATGGCGTTTGCGCTGAAGCTGCGCAAGACCGATCCAGCCGTGGTCGCCGAGCGGGTCAAGCGCGCCGCCGACATTCTCGACCTCAATCCGTACCTGAAACGCTATCCGCGCCAGCTATCCGGCGGCCAGCGCCAGCGCGTCGCCATGGGCCGCGCCATCGTGCGCAATCCGCAAGTCTTCCTGTTCGACGAGCCGCTCTCCAATCTCGACGCCAAGCTGCGCGTGCAGATGCGCACCGAGATCAAGGAACTGCACCAGCGGCTGAAGACCACCACCATCTACGTCACCCACGACCAGATCGAGGCCATGACCATGGCCGACAAGATCGTGGTCATGCGCGACGGCCGCATAGAGCAGGTTGGCGCGCCACTGGAATTGTTCGACCGGCCGGCCAATCTGTTTGTCGCCGGCTTCATCGGCTCGCCGTCGATGAACCTGCTCAAAGGCGTGGTGCGCAAGGTCGACAAGGTCGAGATAGCGGGCACGCTGTTCCCGATCGCGGCCGGCAGCGCCGCCAAGGAGGGCCAGGCCGTGGTCTATGGCGTGCGGCCCGAGCATCTCGAAATCCATCCCGACGGCGTGCCGGCAAAAATCTCGGTGGTCGAGCCGACCGGTTCCGAAACGCTGGTCTTCGTGCGCTTCGGCGACGGCGAGATGGTGGCGCTGTTTCGTGAGCGCCACGACTTCAAGCCCGGCGACACGCTCAATCTCAAGCCGCGCCTCGACCAGGTCCATCTCTTCGACGCCGAGACCGGCAACCGGCTCTGATTTCCAATCGACTTTGACCAAACCTGTTTGACGAGGACTGCCATGCTCAAAGGGATCAACCCATTGCTCAATGCCGATGTGCTCCAGGCGCTCAGGGCAATGGGACACGGCGACGATCTGGTCATCGCCGACACCAATTTCCCCGCCGATTCGGTGGCAAAGCAGACCGTGCTCGGCAAGCTGCTGCACATCGACGCCTCGGCGGCCGATGTGGTCAAGGCGGTGCTGTCGCTCTATCCGCTGGACACTTTCGTCGACGATGCGGCCGCGCGCATGGAGATCGTCGGCAAGCCGGACGAGATCCCGCCGGTGCAAAAAGAGGTGCAGAAGGAGATCGACAAGGCGGAAGGCAAGGCCTGGCCGATGATCTCGGTCGAGCGCTATGCCTTCTACGAGCGCGCCAAGAAAGCCTATTGCGTCATCCAGACCGGCGAGCGCCGCTTCTATGGCTGCTTCGCCTTTCGCAAGGGCGTCGTGCCGCCGGACGCCGAGTAGGGCTATGGCGTCGGGCAAACCTGTCGTCATTCTGGGCGTTTTCGTCGCCGACACCGCCTACCGCGCCGATCGACAGCCGCGCATGGGTGAAACCATTCTTGGTAATTCCTTCAAGCTGGGACCGGGCGGCAAGGGCTCGAACCAGGCGGTGGCGGCAGGCAAGCTCGGCGCGGACGTCACCTTCCTGACCCGGCTTGGCGTCGATGCTTTCGCCGACATGGCCAAGGCGACCTGGGCAGAGGCGAGCGTCAAATCCGCCGTCATCGAGACGCCGCAAAGCTATACCGGCGCGGCCTATATCTTCATCGAGGAGACAACCGGCAACAACGCCATCATCGTCAGCCCGGGTGCGGCGATGCTGATCTCGCCTGAAGACATCGAGGCCAACGCCGGCCTGATCGGCGGCGCCGGCGTCTTCGTCACCCAGCTCGAGCAGCCGATCGACGCGGCACTGCGCGCACTCGAAATCGCGCGCGGTGCAGGGGTGACCACCATCCTCAATCCGGCGCCGGCGGCCAAGCTGCCGGACCGCATCTATACGCTTTGCGACTATGTCACCCCCAACGAGACCGAGGCCGAAGAGCTGACCGGCATCAAGGTTTCTTCGATCGACGAGGCTCGCCGCGCCGCCGACAGCCTGCTCAAAAAGGGCGTCGGCTCGGTCATCATCACGCTCGGCGAAAAAGGCGCGCTGCTGCACACGGCCGCTCGGTCCGACCATGTTCCCGTGGTCAGTGCCGGTCCGGTGGTCGAAACCACCGGCGCGGGCGATGCCTTCAATGGCGGCCTGGCCGCCGCACTCGCCAAAGGCGTGGAGCCGCTGCAAGCCGTCCGCTTCGCCTGCGCCGTCGCCGGCATTTCGGTGACAAGGCCGGGTACGGCGCCCTCCATGCCGACGCTGCAGGAGGTCGAGGCGCTGCTGGCCAAGGGGTGACGTCGTTGCGGGAGAGACCGAATTCAGATCCGACCGGATCTGAATTTCCACATGAAAGACCATGTTCTAGACGATTATGTCACATTTCTCCTGAGGAGAAATGGCGCGAGTGACGGGGCTCGAACCCGCGACCTCCGGCGTGACAGGCCGGCGAAAACGCCTGATTAATCAACGAATGGTTTCAATTCCTCACGCTCTCGAATTTGCGGGAAAAAGCGCGAAATTGAAACTTGCTTATCAGAACTCCTCGTCAACTCCGCGAGATATTAACTTTGATCGACGCATCCGCTGCTGCCAGCCTAGCGGCTGGACCGGGACAGACTGCTCCCGGCGACTTCTGGATCGGCTGGAGACGGCAGATCGATGCGCTCGCTTCCGCCGGATTCCGGGTCATCGTTCCCGACCAGAGGGGCTACAACACCAGTGACAAGCCGAAAGCCATCCGTGAATACACGCTCCCGAAGCTCGTCGGCGATGTCGTTGCCATCGCCGACGCGCTCGGCATCGGAAGGTTTCACCTCCTCGGTCATGACTGGGGCGGTATCGTCGCCTGGGCGGCAGGCGCAAAGCTGCCGCACCGCCTGGAAAGGCTCGTCATCCTGAACGCGCCCCATCCCGAGGTGCTGCTTGCCCATTCCTTGCGATCTCCGACCCAGTTCCTGCGGAGCAGCTATGCGGCCTTTCTTCCAGTTCCCCTTGCTGCCGGAGGCTTTTCTGGGGGCGGGGCGCTCGGCTCTGCTGGCACGGGCGCTCATCAAATCCAGCCGAACAGATGCCTTCACGGCGGAGGAAATCGCAGAGTATCGGCAGGCCTGGGAACGGCCGGGGGCGCTGACAGGCATGCTCAACTGGTATCGGGCGCTGCGCTTCCGCCCAAGCCTGAAGGAGGATCACGACGCCGACCCTTGTACTGTGGGGGATGCAGGACCAAGCTCTGGAATATGGCCTGGCCGAGCGCAGTCTGGCCCTTTGCAACGATCGGGGCCTGCAGACGTTCGAGAAGGCGACGCATTGGGTACAGCGCGAAGAGGCCAGCGCGGTGAATGCCGCGCTTCTGGCGTTCCTGGACGGCTGAGATGCCGTTCCGTTCTGCAGGTGGCCTGACTCGCCGTGATCTCCTGACCGTGCTCGCTGCCGCGGTCACAACCCACCACCTTACCTCCTCTGCTGATGCAGCATTGGCAGAGGCCTCAACGGAGCATCCGATGCCACACGTCGTCCTTCTCGGGGATTCGATCTTTGACAACGCTGCCTATGTCGCGCGCGGGCCCGACGTAGTGCGGCAGCTGCGGGAGCGCTTGCCGGAGGGGTGGCGTGCAACGCTAAACGCCGTCGACGGCGCCGTCACAAGCGGCGTCGAGCGGCAGCTTGAACGGCTCCCCAGGATGCTAGCCATCTTGTCGTCAGCGTCGGTGGCAATGATGCTCTTCGTCATGCAGGGATTCTGGAGCAGGGGGCCTGTTCGGTGGCCGAGGTTCTGGACAGGATCAGCGATATCCGGGAGGAATTCGAGCATGACTACTGTACGATGCTCGAGGGGGCGCTGGGCCAAAACCTACCCACCGCTGTCTGCACGATCTACGAGGCGCGCTTTCCCGACCCACAGCGTCGTAGACTTGCCGCAACTGCCCTGACGGTCCTCAACGACGTCATCACCCGGGCGGCGTTCTCGCGCGGTTTGCCGCTCGTCGACCTGCGCTTGGTATCGAATGAGGACGCGGACTTCGCCAATCCTATCGAACCGTCAGTGCAAGGCGGCGCGAAGATCGCGGCAGCCATCGCGGCACTTGTAGTCGAGCACGATTCAGCCGGACGTCGGTCGGTGGTCTTCGTCGGCTAAACGGCGTAATCGCGCCCGATCGTCTGCACTCCCGATGGTCGGTCGGACTGAAAGCAACAATTCAGACGGCCAGCACGATCTTGCCTTGAATACTGCCGTCGGCGGCGCGCTCATGTGCGCGCGATGCCTCGGCCAGCGGGAATGTGCTGTCGATGACGACACGCACAAGGCCGTCGTCGAGCAGGCGGGCGGCTTTTGCCAACTGCGCGCCATTGGATCGAACCTGTGTGGATGAGACCGTGATCCCCAGCCTCTCTGTCTCTTCGTGACCAGCGAAGCCCAGTGGGTTGACCAGGAACAGCGCGCCGCCCGGCTTCAGAACATGGAAGAAGCGCTCCATGTCCGCGCCGCCCACCGCGTCGAGGACAAGGTCGACGTCTCGAACGACATCTTCCGCCGCGGTTGTCTTGTAGTCGATGAATTGATCCACGCCGAGATCGCGCATCAGCGCCTCGTTCTTGGCCGATGTCACCGCGATGACGCGCGCGCCCCGCCATTTCGCCAACTGGACGGCCAGATGCCCGACACCGCCTCCGGCACCATTGATGAGCACCGTCTTGCCGTCGAGGGGCACCGGCTCATGCGGTAAGGGCTGGAACGGATTCGGCTCGTCGTGGCCAAGTTCGATCAAGAACTGCCATGCCGTCAGAAGCGACATCGGCGCACCAGCCGCATGAATATGGTCGATGCCGGCTGGTTTCAATGCAACATGCGATGCCGGCACACTGACATAATGCGCGTAGGCATTGCTACCCGTCATCAAGTTATCGGGGAAGCGAACCATTGCGTAGACCTCGTCACCGATGCTGAACTCAGCGACGTCAGCGCCAACCGCTTCAATGACGCCCGACACGTCCGTGCCGAGAATCAGTGGGAAGGACGCGTTGGGTCGCCATTCTGGCGGCAGTGCGCGATAGCCATCCCGCAGATACCAGTCGGGCGGATTAAGCCCGGCCGCCTGGACTCGGACAAGCACCTCGCCGGGCTTCACACCCGGCCTAGGCGCGTCTTCGTACACCAGCATCTCGGGACCACCGAATGCGTGCAGACGGACTGCCTTCATCTTATCGCTCATTGGTGAAATCTCCGCTCATCCATGTCATTGGAGCGAATCTAGCGGCATGACCGCCGGTTGATAATCGGTGCCGATGGCGGTTAAGTAATGCCATGGCGGAACATATCACTTTGGATCGGCTCACTGGCATCATCGCCTTCGCGCGTGCGGGATCGCTGGGCAGCTACACGGCAGCGGCGCGCGCGCTGTCGATTTCCCCTTCGGCGGTCAGCAAGAGCGTCCAGCGGCTCGAGCGGCATTTAGGAGTGTCGCTGTTTACCCGTACAACGCGCTCGCTCACCTTCACGCCCGAAGGGCGCGACCTGCATGAGCGCGCGCTGCGTCTGCTACGCGAGGCGGAGGAAATAGAGCAGGCGGCAATGACCGCGCGCTCCGAACCATCGGGCACGTTGCGCGTGGCCGCGTCGCTGCCGATCGGACTGCATCTGATCGCTCCGGCTTTACCGGCTTTCCGTCGGCTCCATCCGAACCTGATCGTCGATCTCAGGCTGGGTGACCAGATGGTGGACATGATCGAGGAAGGGATCGATGTCGCCATACGCATCGGTGATCTGGCTGATACCCGGCTACTATCACGCAAGATCGCACCCCATCGGCTTTGCTGCTTCGCCTCGCCAGCCTATCTCGAGGAACGCGGCACACCGACCCATCCCGATCACCTGGAAGGGCACGACACCGTCAACCTTCGATATCAGAGCACAGGCCAGGCCTTTCGCTGGCCCTTCCGGATTGGCGACCGTGAAATCGAGATCGTGCCCAATTCCGGTGTGGTCGCCGATGCCAGCGATGCCGTGCTCATCATGCTGGCAGCCGGCGGTGGGATAGGCATAGGCGCCTCCTTCATGGCGGCTCCCTATGTGAAGCGCGGCGAACTGGTCCCAGTGCTGTCCACGTTCGCGGTCGAGCGAAACAATGTCACCGTGCTCTGGCCGGCAAGCCGACGCGCCAACCCCGCCGTGCGCGCCTTTCTGACCATGCTCGACGCCGCTTTCACTCTGCGAATGGCAGCTTCAAGCATCGACTGATCTGGCGCGGAAGGGTCGCTAAAGGGCGAAAGCGGTCAATCCTGCTGATTGGCTGAACGGCAGCTATTCCGGGCACAACGTCCAAAAGCTGCTATTCCGTTTCGGCCCCACTACAGGCCGCCCCTCCTCGTCGAATAGCATTAGACTAGTTGATCGGCTACAACGACCTAGATTGCTAGCAACGGGGAGGGCACATGTCGGCGAGTGCTTACGCATTGACTGGCTTCATCTCGTGGGCGCTGGCCCTGCTGATCGTGATGGAAGTTATCCGGAGCTACCTGGTGATCTCTGGGCAAGTCCCGGCAAACGGCTTTACGCCAGATAACGGAGCCCTCTCCCCGTTTATGCGGAGGTTAGCCCGTGCCCACGCCAACTGCATTGAAGGGCTTCCAATCTTCGGAGGTCTGCTCGGAGTCGCGATCATCATTTCAAAGACAGATGTCACGGATCCCTTGGCCTCCACGATGTTAGGCGCACGTATAGTGCAGTCGGTGATCCACCTCGTCTCAACCAGCCAACTCGCGGTCAGTCTCAGGTTCACCGCGTTCGCTGTGCAAATGGTGATTGGTGCGTATTGGTGCTGGTTGCTGTTGATCTGAAGAGTGGCGGAGCCCCGACGCAAAAGTGGGCCACCTCGATTCCGGGAGCCTTGGCAAACCCACTCCGGATCGTGACCCGAAAGACTGTCCCTTTTGACAGGCGAGCGAACCGCAAAACTGGCAGTGGCAAAACCGCCGTTGAGGCATGATATTGGTGTTGGATTTTGGGGCTACTCCCCAGCTTCGGAGAAGGATCGGCGTTCAGAGAGCAATTTGCACGCCTGGGCGCTGCGGCGCTCCCCAGCTTTTGGCCACACGCACGCCCTGCAAACGCTCGGCTCAAGAGCGCCTGGCAGCGGAGCAGAGAATTGTTGGACTTTGTGAGTGTTAGAGGGAGAGGAACTGAGATTCAACCTTCTCCACCTGCACTTGTTCCTTGCACGCTGGCCTCAGCAGCACCTAATCCTGCCACCCAACCTGGAGGAGCAAGCCAGTGCTACCGAGCTATGTAGACACCGATCGGCTCGCGCTGTAGCCATAGGCCTCCGCCCGTCGGGGTTCACCGGCGCCGGGGTGGGGGGGCGGCCTAGGGGGGCCAGCAACGCGCACGTCAGCCAAGCTATCTTTGAGTCGCCAGGTCCGGAGACCGCCAGGCTGGATTATACCCGACAAATCTTGTTAGGCTGCCGTTCTGGGGGTCGCACGATGAACGAGGTTGAAAAGCTGGCCGTCGAGGTTGTCGCGACCGGCCTTGGCTGGCCCGAGGGCCCGACGGTGCTGCCCGATGGCCGAATTGTCATCGTCGAAAGCTATCGCAGCCAGCTGACGGCCATAGATCGCGACGGAAGTGCTCGCCAGTTCGCGTATGTTGCCGGAGCGCCCAACGCCTGCGTTCTCGGATCGGATGACCTGCTCTATGTCTGCCAGAACGGCGGCACGACCGGACCTTGGCGGGCCGCGGACATGACGACGCCATCGATCCAGCGGGTTGCCGAAGGCGGAAAGCCGGAAATCCTGCTGAGCGAAGTCGCGGGCATTCGGCTCAATGGGCCAAACGATCTTGTATTTGCTGCTGACGGCCGGCTCATCTTCAGCGATCCCGGCACATACAACCCGGGGAATCCGGACCCAAGCTACATTTTTGCCGTCAACCCCGATGGCAGTGCTTACCTTGCTCTCGGTTTCGACAAGCCGACCTTCCCCAATGGTGTGGCGATCGAAGCCGACGGCTCGATCATTTGGGGGGAGTCCTATACGGGGCGCGTCAAGCGGCAGCGTCCGGATGGTTCCGTCGAAGACCTGGGCCGCTTGCCTGGGGCCAATCCGATCCCGGACGGGCTGAAGGTCGGAGCCGATGGCCGCCTTTATGTCACGGATATTGCCGCCAACGGCATTCACGTTCTGAAGCCCAACGGCACAGCGGAGGGTTTCTTCGTCTGCGGCAAGGCAACGACCAACTGCGTCTTCTCGGGCGAGATGCTTTGGGTGACAAATGCCGGCGTGCTGGCGACCGGCAGCGATCCCTCCTTTGAGGGAACACTCTCCTGCGTGCGTGTTCCGGGAGGCGGTGGACCGACGCATCATGGTCGCATCGGCGGAAAGCAACCGTGAGTAGCTCCTCGTCCGCCTCAAACACAGGCGATGACCGCGGTGCGGGCGGTGCGGCATCGTCTGCTTCGATGGCGGCGTTGAAGTGCCTGTACAGCGTGGCCGCGGTCCGCGTCGCCGCGCGGCGGACTTTGCCACGCCCGGTGTTCGACTTCGCCGATGGCGGTGCCGAGGATGAGCGAACGCTGCGCCGGAACGAGCAAGCTTTCAACGAGGTTGCCATTCTGCCGCGACCACTCAACGGTGCAACGACGCGAGACCTTTCCCTTGACCTCTTCGGCGCGAAACTTGCCATCCCGCTGGGCATCGCGCCAACCGGCCTGGCTGGGCTGTTCTGGCCCGACGGCGAGCGCGCAGCCGCCCGAGCCGCAGCGGCCGCAGGGACATTCTACTGCGCCAGCCACGGATCGGTCTGCACGCTGGAGGATATAGCAGCCACCGGAAGTAGCCCACGGTGGATGCAGGTGTTCGTCTATACCGATCGCGGCTTCACCCGAGAAATGGTGGATCGGGCGCGTGCCTCAAGCTACGACGCGCTGGTGCTCACCATTGATAACCAGATGCTTGGCAACCGTGAACGCGACATCCGCAACGGTTTTGCCATCCCGCCGCGCTTCGGTGTGGCCGGAACCCTCGCGGCCGCCACCAAGGCGGCGTGGCTTCTTCGTATGCGCACCCGACTCCCGAAACTGACTTTCGGCAACTACGCGCGCCCCGGAGATACGGCGACGGTCGGTGCATTGGCGGGCCGAATGGCCGCAATGCTCGATCCCGGACTCTCCTGGGCCGATGTCGACTGGCTGCGCACTGTCTGGTCCGGACCGTTGTTGCTGAAAGGCGTCCTGCATCCCAGCGAAGCCGCCGAGGCTGTAGCCCGAGGAATCGACGGCATCATCGTATCCAATCATGGGGGACGTCAGCTTGACGGCGCCGCCGCATCCCTGGACGCGTTGACGGCGGTTGTCGCGGCTGTCGCCGGCCGCGTACCAGTGCTTATCGACGGCGGCATCAGGCGAGGCTCTGACGTCGTCAAGGCCCTGGCGCTCGGCGCCTCGTGCTGTCTGATCGGGCGGCCGCAGTTGTGGGGGCTCACGGTCGCCGGCGAGGAGGGGGTACGCCACGTGCTCGAACTCTACCGCAAGGAGATCGACCGCGTCATGGGACTGATGGGCGCGCGGAGCCTGCGCGACCTCGGGCCGGACTGTATTTCGTTCGTTCAGGGAATGGGGCCGCTACATGATTGAAGACCCACCACTGCTCACCATCAAGCGCCGTTTCGAACGGCCCGCAGCAGAAATCATCAGTGCTTTTGCGGGCGTGCCGGTTAGCCAGGTCGTAGACGCGATGGGGGGACGCGGCGCCTTGCATTATGCGATCAAGCCACTGTCGCCAGCTACTGCGACGATGGTCGGCGTCGCCGTGACCTGTCACTGCGGTCCCGCCGACAACCTCGCCCTGTTTGGAGCACTGGATGCCGCAGCAAGTGGCGATGTCATCGTCGCGGCCACCGACAGCTTTGCCGGTACCGCGGTAACTGGCGATCTCGTGCTCGGCATGGCGCGCAACAAGGGGGTCGCCGGCTTCATCACTGACGGTCTGGTGCGCGACGTTGTCGGGATCGAGGCGGTCGGGTTGCCGGTTTACTGTGCCGGGGTCATTGCGAATTCGCCTGCGCGAAATGGTCCAGGCACGGTCGGATTCCCGGTGGTGCTGGGAGGAGTGACTATCTCGCCGGGAGACATACTGGTCGGCGACCGCGACGGTGTCGCCGTGGTGCCTCGCCTGGAGGCTGAGACTGTGCTGGCCCGGCTCTCCGCCATCAGGGCGGCTGAGAAAACTCTTGATGGCCTGGTGCGGCAAGGTCTCGAGATGCCCGACTTCGCCAAGGTCGTCCTCAAATCGAACAGGGCGCGCTTCGTTGACTGAGATGTGAGCTTCTCTAGCTGCGGGACATATGAAGCGCAACACGATTTCGTCCTTCCGATTTGGCACGAAACAGAGCCAAATCGGCGGCATTGACGAAATCGTTTGGCGTCTCGTTCTCGGTGGGCACCGCTGTTGCGACGCCGACGCTGATGGTCACGCGATCCGGGCCGTGGGGTATGTTCAACTCTCGCACGCTCTGGACGAGCCGCTCGGCGATCGCACTGGATTGTTCCAGTATGGTGTCGACCAGCACGATGACGAACTCTTCGCCTCCGTACCGCGCAGCGAGATCGGTGGAGCGGCCGGAACCGCTCTGGATTACGCGGGCGATTTGCTTCAGCACATCGTCGCCGGCCATATGGCCATAGGTATCGTTGTATCGTTTGAAGTTATCGGCATCGATCATCAACAGCGACAGTGGGGACTGTGCGCGAAAAGCGCGTTTCCATTCAGCCGCCAGATATTCGTCAAAATAGCGCCTGTTACCGAGACCTGTCAGGCCATCGATCCGCGTCAGACGTTCAAGCTCTAGATTTGCACTGATCAGCTGTCGCTGGCTTTCCCTCAGCGCTCGGTGTGCCGAGTCTCGCTGGACGTGATCCAGATAGGCCCGCGTGTGATATCGAATGCGTGCAATCAACTCGATACGATCCGGCAGTTTGACGAGATAGTCGTTCGCGCCCGCAGCGAAGGCTTCGCCCTTGGTGGCTGGATCTTCCTTGCTCGACAGCACAATGACTGGAACCGCGCGTGTCGACGCATGCTTCCTGTATTCTCGCACCAGATGTAGCCCATCCACCCCGGGCATGACGAGATCCTGCAGGATGACGGTTGGCTTTACCTCATCCGCGACCGTCATCGCTCTCAACGGGTCGGTGCAGAAGTGTAAGGAAATATCGGGCTCGTTGGCTAGGGCGCGCCTGACCGCCTCGCAAACCATGATCTGATCATCGATGAGCAGAACCATGGATGAATAGTTATCTGCAAGTGGCGGGACCAACTCTGGTTCTTGCGTCATCGGAAGGGGCCTTTCACGTGGAGCGCTCGCAGGCTTCGATTATACGTGAGCCGATCGCACCCAAAGGAAGAATATCAACAGCCGCGCCGATGTCGGCGGCGGCCTTCGGCATGCCATAGACGGCACTGGTTGCTCTATCCTGCGCGATTGTGAGATGTCCCTTGTCACGGAGCTGTCTCAGCCCGCGCGCACCATCCCTGCCCATGCCTGTGAGCAGAACACCAATCACCGAGCCAGGCCACCATTGCGCCGCACTTTCGAAGAACACATCTACCGACGGCCGATAAACATTGTCCTTGGGGCTGGGCGTATAGCCAAGTTGCTGAGCTGACTTGAAAACCAGATGATCCGCAGAACTGGCAACGAGAACGGTGCCCGCTTGTGGACTATCCCTTTCCCCCGCCGGACGGATCGGGAGACGCGTATGCTGCCCTAGCCAATCAACAAGGCCTGGAACGAACTGAGCATCGAGATGCTGGACGAGCACAATCGCGCCGCGAAAATCAACGGGAAACGCGCTCAGGACTGCGGCAACGGCAGCCGGCCCGCCCGCAGAGGCGCCGATTGCTATCACGTGTCGAGTTGACGGCTCAGCCGCACGTGACATCCGCCTTTTTGCCTGGGTAGGCGCATCGCCGATCAACTTGCCTATCGTTCGTATCTTGTTCGTCAAAAGCCGGGCGGATTGCGAGGACGCGTTGCCTTCGATGCCCACTGACGGAATATCGACTGCGTCAAGCGCGCCATGACCCATTGCTTCGTAGACGCCGGCGAGGTTGGCTTCGATACTGGCGGTCACCAGCAAGATTGAGCACGGGGTTTCCGCCATGATTCTGCGGGTCGCTTCCACGCCGTCCATCTCTGGCATCGCTAGATCCATGAGTATCAGATCCGGCAGATCACGTCTGCAGACCTCGACCGCCTCACGCCCATTAGTCGCGATCCACGCGACCTGATGTTCGCCGGTCAACAGAACCAGTCGACGCAGAAGTTCAACCGCCATCGGCATGTCGTTAACTACGCCGATTCTCATTCGTTGGCTTCCAATCTCGATCTCATTCAGCCGCCTCGCCAATCATGTCCACGACGGCATGGATCAGCGCCTCGTCCTGAAAACTACTCTTGGTCAGATAATAGTCCGCACCTGCGTCGAGCCCGCGCGCGCGATCTTCTTCCCGATCCTTGTATGAAACGATCATAATGGGTGTGTTCTTGAGATCAGCGTCCTTTCTGATCAAACTCACCAGCTCGATGCCATCCATGCGAGGCATGTCGATGTCGGTGACGACGAGATCGAAAGGACCAGACCGGACGGCATTCCACCCGTCCATGCCGTCTACCGCCACTTCGACCTCATAACCGTAATTGCCGAGCATCTTGCGCTGGAGTTCGCGAACCGTCAGTGAATCGTCAATCACGAGCACGCGCTTGCGCCTGCTCGCTTCGGGACCGCCCGCGGCGCGCCGAAGAGCTCGAAATCCGCTGGACGATGCAAGCTTTTCCACCGATCGGATCAGATCGTCGACGTCGAAGATCAGAACAGGCGAACCGTCTTCCATCAGGGCCGCTGCGCTGATGTCCTTGATCTTGGCAAACCGTGGATCGAGAGGTCTGATCACTAACTCGCGTTCCCCGAGAAAACGGTCAACGATCAGGCCGTACGCATCGCCCCGACCCGCATCCACGACGACGACCGATAGTTCGTTCGGTTCCGATCCGGGCTCACCTCGATCGAGCACCTCGCGAGCGGTGACCAGCCCGATCTGTCGATCGTTCAATCGAAAATGCGGCCGGCCCTGCAGGACGTTGATCTCCGTCCGCTGCAGTTTCAAAGTCTTGGAAATGGCAGCGAGTGGAAAAGCATAGGGCTCTCCATCGACATCGACGAGCAGCGTGCGCAGGACCGACAATGTCAGCGGCAATTGCAGTTGAAATCGGGTTCCGTGGCCAAATTCTGAGGAGACGCTTGCGACTCCCCGGACTTCCTTCGTCATGGCTTGCACTGCATCGAGCCCCACACCGCGACCTGAGACGTCGGTAAGGCCCGCTTTCATGGAAAAGCCTGGCAGAAACAGAAATGCGAGCAATTCGCTTTCGCTGAGTGTTTCAGCACTTTCCCTGGTTGCAAGTTGCCGGGCGACGACGGTCTCGCGCAGCTTCGAGAGCTCTATCCCCCTGCCGTCGTCCACCACGGCTATCTGCAGCAGCCCGGCATTGTGCCTCGCTTCGAGCCTGATGAGCCCCTCTTCGGGTTTGCCCATCGCGAGGCGCTCCTCAGGCGGTTCAAGCCCATGGTCTACAGCGTTGCGCAGAAGGTGCCCCAAAGGGGCATCGAGCTGCTCGAGGATATCGCGGTCGATGCCGGTCGAGCCGCCTACGATCTCCAGTCGCACCCGCTTGCCAAGGGTACGACCGAGGTCGCGGATCATTCTCGCATAGTGTCGCACGCCGTCCTCAAAAGGCCGCATCCGGCTCGCCAACGTTTCGTCGTACAATCTGTTGGCAAGATCGGTCGCTTTCCGATCCACTGAATCCAACTCATCGAAACGCTCCGCCAGGAACGCTTGGCTCAACCGAAGCTTTCGCTGCGCTTCAGCCAGCGCCTCCACCACCGCCGCATCGTTTGAAACCGGCGGCAGCACTGCATGAAGATTGTCGAATGCACTTGCGAGGTCCGATTGAAGTCGCTTCAGCCGTAGCAGCCCGTCAGCGAATGGCCTGAGCCGCCGAGCTTCCATCAGCGACTCGCCAGCCAGCCCGAGCAATCGGTTCAGGCTGTCTGCCGTCACCCGAACCATTCTATCAGAGCTGATGCTGCCGTGGGCTTGCGGCACCGCCCCAACGAGGAGGTTCGCTGAAGAGGTCGTCGCCAGTTGCTCCTGGGCATGATCTGGAGTTGCGAAATCAGCTGCAGAATCTTGGGGCCCGGGCTTTGCCTGGGGGAGGGACAACCCCTCGAACTTCGCGAGAAAGGTTTCGACTTCTGAGTTGGCGCTCTCGCTCGATGATCCCGATGCGATCAATTTCAAAAGGTCAGAACCTTGCAGAAGCGCGTCTATATGCTCCCGTCGCACCCTCAGATGCCCGCGTTGCGCTGCGACCAGGCAGTCTTCCATCGCATTTGCAACTTTGACTGCGGGCATCAGGTCGATGATGCGGGCAGCTCCTTTCAGGGAATGCGCGGCACGCATGCATGCTTCCAGGGCGTCGGCGGCGATAGGATCGCGTTCGAGTGCCAGAAGTCCAGAGGTCAGAGCCCGTGACTGCGTCTCCAGTTCGGCCTGGAAGAGGCTGAGCATCGAAACCTGGCTGAAGTCTTCATCTGTCATGCGATGCTCCGATCCAGCATCGTGAGCAGTTGTCGTGGATCGAGACAGCCAACGGCTCGTCCTTGCCATAGCAGCACGGCAACCGTAGCGGCAGACAGTGCCTTGCCAATCATGGCCGGAACAGCGAGAGTGTCGCGTTCCTGGTACCGATGTAAGCCGTGGATCTCATCAACCATAAAAGCAACCCGCTTGTCGCGCTCGCCTACCACGACAAGGCGGCGAAATACCTTGGTTCGTGTGCCTTGTTCCCCTTCCTTGCGCTCGTCTATCCCGAGCAATTCGGCCAGGGACAGGCAAATGAGCAATTCACCACGGACATTCGCAATGCCGAGCAGTGCACTGTTCCTGCGATGTGGAAGTGAATGAACGCGACGAGATTCAGCCACTTCATGAAAAATACCGACCGGAAGTGCCAGCCATTCCTCCCCCAAACGGAAGAGAACGGCCGTCTGCAGCGCGTCGCTGTCTGCCGAATCGATCCCTGCACGACCAGCGTTGTCAGGCCATTCGTCGCGAGATGCCGAGGGAGCTGCACGGTCGAGGAGGCGTCGTGCGATCTTCTTGTAGGTCGGGCAATTGCGGCAGTGGAGATGCTGCTCTAGTAGCGGACATGACTTGTCACCCCGTACGCCTATTTGCCGCCAGCAGTCGTTGATTTCGATCTCCTCCACCGGCTGAGCGATCCTTGTCGAAGCCGCCATCAACTGCCGCTCCTTTTCTGGACCCGACCCAGCCGGCCGGCCAGCGCCTCGGCGCCGTTATGGTCGCCTTGCTTGCTAAGCAGCAAAGCCAGATGGACAAGAGCTTCTAGATGATTTGGCGCGAGATAGAGCGCCTTGCGATAACTTTGCGCGGCTTCGGGTGCAGAACCATCCGCATCCTGGACGAGGCCTAGCAGGTAGAAGATTTCTGCGGAAGGACCGAACTCCCTGAGATGCGCCAGGGCGACCTCCTGTGCCTCCTTTACGCGTCCTGCATTGGCGATCCGTTCAACCGCGATGAGGCTTTCCGAGGCGTGTGCAAGCGGCTTGGCCGGAGCCTGCCCGCGGCCTTCATTGCCAATTGTCGGTCGGAACGGACGAAGAGGCTCGCTCTTGTTGACCTTAGGGCTTAGCGTCCGCACCGGGACGGCGGCCGAAACTTTCGGCGCCGTGGTCTTGACGGGCTCCGATTTCAGAAAGGCGAAGGCCAATGGCCATTCAGCGGAAAGAAAGCCATGCACCCTTGGAAGAGCTGCTTCCGCCGGACCGACCAGAAGAAGTCCGTCTTTGGCCAGCAGGTCCTTCAGGCAGATCAATGCGCGATCCTGCAGCTCTCGATTGAAATAGATCAGCAAATTGCGGCAAAGCAGGATGTCATAGACCTCTTGCCCGAAAGGCGCGTGAGAACCGAACAAGTTTCCTACCATGAACCGAACCTGTTTCAGCACCCCAGCAACAGGCCGCAACCCGCCCTCGGCCGCTTCGAAATAGCGATCCTTGAATTCTAAATGGCTGCCGCGAAACGAATTGCGGCCATAGATGGCGTGTTCAGCCGTCGCGATATTGCGGCTGCTGACGTCCACGCCATCGATCTTGAACTCATGTGCCTCAAAGCCGGCATCGAACATGGCCATGGCGACCGAGTAAGCCTCTTCGCCGGTTGAACATGGCAGGCTCAGGATTCTTATCGGCTGAGCAGGCTTGTGCGCGCGCGCATGCCGCGCCAGCATCGTGAACGCTTCTCGGTCGCGAAAGAACCAGGTCTCTGGGATCACCACCGCATTGATCAGCTCCTGCAGCTCCTGCGAGGAACCGGCCAAGTGTTGCCTATAGGCCTGAGGGTTGGTTATCCGGCATGCTTCCATCCGTTCTCTGACCGCCTGACGAACCACTGTCGGACCAACGCTGGCACTGTCCAGTCCAATGGTTTCCGTCAGGAGCTTTTCTATTGCTCCGGTCATTGATCACCTATTGCCGCCTGGCGGAGCAAAGCGGTACGAATCTCTTCCGAAAGCAGCGCTTCCACTTTGACCCACTGAATGATCTCCAAACCATCGGAAGCCACCGGCCCAAGATAGGGCGGGGTTCCTGGTTCCAGTCCGAACGGCGCGAAATCGGCCGGGTCTCGCTCGATCGTATCCGTCACCCGTTCCGCGATCAGCCCCAGCAGGCGTCGCTCGCCATCATCCGCCGGATAGCGCGTCACAACGATCCGGGTGCTCAACAGGCGCTCCGATGGTCGGCCAAGCGCAAGAAGGGTGACATCGATCAGGGGGATGGGTATTCCGTTATAGCTGACCAAACCCACCACACCAGTTGGCGCACCCGGAAGAACTTTCACGTCGATATAGGGCAGCACCTCTTCAATTTTGTGGACATCGATCAAGTAGCGATCCGGACCCATGCTGAAGGCGAGGAATAGCATTGTCACCTCCTACTGCCGGCTCGCTATGCTCGTAGCTTGAACCTCGATATGCTACTTCGCATGCCGCCTGAGACTTGATTGAGCTCGTCGATCGCGAGCGTCGATTGCTGAAGGGACTCGACTGTTTGCTGAGCTGCCTCGCTTAGCTGGGTTAGCGTGTCGCTGATCTGCCCCGCGCCGGTCGCCTGTGCTTGCATGCCTTCATTGGCGACTTCGAAACGTGGCACCAGCCCCTGAACCTGCTGAATGATCTCGAAGAGTTGCCCGCCGACCTGCTGGATGTCCTGCATACCCCGACGGACCTGCTCGGAAAACTTGTCCATGCCCATCACCCCGGCCGCGACTGCCGACTGGATGTCCTTGACCATTTGCTCGATATCGTAGGTGGAGACAGCTGTCTGGTCCGCGAGCCTTCGGATTTCCGTCGCCACCACTGCAAAACCCCGGCCATATTGGCCTGCCTTCTCCGCCTCGATGGAAGCGTTGAGCGACAACAGGTTCGTCTGATCGGCCACTTTGGTGATGGTCGTCACCACCTGATTGATGCTGCCGGCTTTCTCGCTCAGGATCGCCAGTTTGGAATTGATCGCGCCAGCCGCTTCCATGACCTGCTGCATGGTTTCTTCCATACGGGTCAGCCCCGCTTGCCCCCCGCCAGCCACGGCAGCGGTTTGTTCGGCAACTGTGGAGACCTCGTTCATCGTGCGGACCAGTTCGTTTGATGTGGCGGAGATTTCCTTGGCTGTCGCTCGGATTTCTGTTGTGGTCGCTGCGATTTCAGTCGCAGTTGCCTGCTGTTGCTTGGAGGTGGCGGCGATCTCAGTTATCGACGTGCCGACCTGTATGCTGGACCTTTGAACCTGACCAATGAGGGTTGTGAGATCGTCCGCCATTGCGTTGAAGCCGTCGGCAAGCACGCTGAATTCGTCTCGGCGCCTCAGATCGAGCCGTTCGCTGAAGTCGCCTTGCCGCATCAATTGAACCGCGTCGACCAAACGGGTGAGCGGACCTGTAATGGCGCGAAACAGCTGGTAACCCAAAAGAAGGGCTAGCCCGAGGGCTATCAACAAGCCAACGCTCAAACCGACTTCGGCCGTTCTGACGATCGAGCTGATCCGCTGCGTCGCGCTGTTTGCCTCGCCTCTGTGATCCTCAACCATGGCCTGCAGAGCGGACTGCAATTTTACAAAGATCGGCTCTACTTCGTTCTTGATAGCTGGGCTTTCATTGGGAGTTTCACCTTTCGACAAGGCAGCCCGGCTTGTTTCCAGCACAGCAGTTTCAGCCAGACGGAATTGGTTGGCGAGTTGTTTGACGGCTGCATAATTCTGCTTGTCGATATCGGAGACGATCGTTGCCTCATAGTCGTCCATCGACCGCTGCACCTGGTTGCGATTGGTCGTGATCGCGTTTTCAACCGTGCTTCTGTCTGACGGGTTGTCCTGAAGGGCATATTCCTGAAGCAGACTATGGGCCGCCATCTGGCCCGTCATGATCTCGGTACTGTGATAAAGGTCCGGAAGGATGCCCTTCTCGACCTCAGTCGCCTCCTCCCCCGCCTGAAGAAACCAGGCGTACGCGATGAGGGCTATCACGGACATGACCACCAGAACGGCTGCGAAACTGACGAGGATGCGGTGGCGTATTGTCAGACTCTTCATGGAACCGGTTCACCAATGGGGGGCATCGTGGGCTGCGCGACAAGCGCTCGTTCCGACATATTCGAAAAGGTGCGTCGAAAAGCGGTAGTCTGATGCTGAATGGTTTCTTTTCCGTTCCATAGCTAATGATGGCGAGGCGGCTCGCCAATCGGCGCCGCCAGAAGCGGTGGTCAAAGGACGACTGCCGTCCACGCACATCAGCCCGAGATCGGCTGGATGGCACGCCGCGTCAGGAGGAGCGTGGATGAGCTGCTTGAGGCCACGAATTGAATGACTGCTTAGGCCAGGTCGAGGCAAGAAAGCCGACGTCCTGCTTGCTGCCCCTAAGCTGCCAGGCGGGAACGCGCCTCATATCAGCCGTCCAGCATGATCGTCGCACTGAAAGCGGATCGCCGAAACCACATGTCGCAAACTGGCCAGCGCGTAGATTGGCGCCGAGTACGGGTTCGACATGCGCAGGTGACGATAACTAAATGGCAAGCGCCCCCGCCTGAGGCCCCTCAGGACTAAAATGATCTTGAGACAGTTTCAAATGCGCATCCTCAAGCGGCGGCCGCCAACCGCACAAGGATGAGCACAACGTGACGAGCGCTCTGGAGCGTAGAGGGGACTAACCCGACAATCCCTTCCTTTGCGACATTGCGGCGGGGAAAAAGATTACGAGATGGAGCAGGCGTATTGCCAAAAGGGTCCAGCAGCGAGAGTTCGCGTTTTCCGCCTCGGCTGTGAACCCGCTTCCATTCGCTGATCTTGCTCAGGTCGAGGTCTACTTGCCATCGAGGGCTCATGTCCCAGCTCATAAGCAGGCGGTTGGGTAGGTCTCGGCCAGCACACGGCCCGGTGGCACTCCTGGGGTCCACACCGCAGGTTCAAACTGACCACCGACCCAGGGTTCGAAGACCGTTCCCGATCGGAACACCGAGCAGATTGTGCTCGCTCTCCCTCAAGTTACTGAAATCTTCGTGAAGACATTGAAGGCGTCGCAAAGGACGCCTCGACAACGACGGAGTGCTTTAAGGGCCCGGCCACCGGATGCTTAGATCTCGTTGACAAGGGGTGCTATGGGATCATAACGTACCTGATTGGTATAACAGGTATGCCACATGATCGGAGTTCTGATCAAACAGCGGAAGCTTTCGGACGAGGTGGCAGCGCACCTCGAGCGGATGATCCGAGAGGGAGAGTTGGCCGAAGCCGACCGTCTCCCATCTGAACGGGAACTCATGCGGCAGTTCGGGGTAGGGCGGCCTTCCATCCGTGAGGCGCTGCTGCATCTGAGCAAAATGGGCCTTGTCGAGGTAAAATCGGGGGAGCGTGCCCGCGTCACTCGACCCACTCCTCAATTCGTGATCGACGCCCTTTCAGGGCCGGCTCGGCACATGATTTCGGCGCCGGGAGGGGTTCACGACTTCCAGAGCGCGCGGTTGTTTTTCGAGGTCGGCCTTGCCCGCAACGCCGCTGTGCATGCTACCCCGGAAGACATTGAGAGCCTCAAGGAGGCGCTCGAACTCAACCGTCAATCAATCGGCGACCTGGCGCGCTTCGAGCGCACGGACGTAGACTTCCATTACGTGCTGGC
Organism: Mesorhizobium sp. C395A; assembly: GCF_030323205.1. Taxonomy (NCBI): domain Bacteria; kingdom Pseudomonadati; phylum Pseudomonadota; class Alphaproteobacteria; order Hyphomicrobiales; family Phyllobacteriaceae; genus Mesorhizobium; species Mesorhizobium sp. C395A. The sequence continues at coordinate 1,301,773 of NZ_CP100473.1, forward strand.
GGTAATCACCCGCAATCGGATCTTTACAGCTATTCACGCGGCGTTGGCTGAATGGTTGCTCGAACAGCGTCGCACCACATTGGCCAAGGGTCAAGACCGCAAGGCTTACCAGGCTCATCGCGAAATCTTCGAGGCCGTGGCCGCGCGCGATCCAGACGCGTCAGAGACGGCCATGCGCAGCCATCTCGAATATGTGGCCAAGCGGTACCTGCAACTTGCGAGGCCCAAGTGATGACCGGATTTGTCGTCTGGGTCGATTTCCGCCTGAGGCCTGGTGCCCGGGACAGGTTCCGAGAACTTGTCGACGCCAATGCAACCGCGTCGATGCGCACCGAGGCCGGCTGCCGCCGCTTTGACGTGACGGAGGCGCGTGGCGAACCGGATCGGGTCCTGCTCTATGAAATTTACGATAGCGAGGCCGCATTCGAGGACCATTGCCGCACCGCTCATTTCGACGAATTCAATACGCGGAGCGCGCCGCTCGTCGTGACCAAGTTGGTGACGACCTGCGACCTCGTTCTTGAGGCCACGCATTGAAGAGAACGTAGGCGGATTGCCCCATTGGGGCGAACGGGAGGAAGTGCATGTCAGAGCCAAGTCTCAGGGCGTTAGCATCTCACAGGCGGGTCAAGCTCGGTACGCTCGTCGCCGAGTTCGCCACGCCGGGAATCGGTCACATCCTGAAGTCCGCTGGCTGCGATTTCGTCTTTTTCGACATGGAGCATTCGGGATTTAGCTTGGAGACGCTGAAGAGTGCGATTCGCTATTTCGAGGCGGCTGACCTGCCGGTCATGGTGCGTGTGCCATCGCAGGACTACCACTTCCTTGCCCGCGCCATGGATATGGGCGCCGAAGGCCTGATCGCGCCGATGGTGAGCAGCGTCGAACAGGCGCAGCACATCATCAATTCCATGAAGTACCACCCTGCCGGCGCCCGCGGCGTGGCGCTGCAGATCGCTCATGACCGCTACCGCCCAGGCTCGGTCGCTGATAAATTCGAGGCCGCCAACAAGCGCTCCACGTTCATCTGCCTGATCGAGACCGCCGACGGCGTCAAGAACATTGACGGCATCGCGGGACTGGACGGGGTTGATTGTCTTTGGGTCGGACATTTCGATCTGTCCGTCTCGCTCGGCATTCCTGGCGACTTCGCCCACCCCACTTTCACTGCTGCAATGGCCAAAATCGTTGCCGCCGCCAAAAAGCACAACAAATCGCTTGGACGCTTGGTGCCCAACGTCGCCCAGGGACACGAGTTCTACGCACAGGGCTTCGATTTCATTTGTTATTCAGGCGACGTTTGGGTCCTGCACGACGCGATCGCCGACGCGGTTTCCAAGATCCGGGCCGGGTGCCAATAGGAGCGGAGGAGACGATGGACGGCGTAGAATTCAGGGTGGCGCTTTCCGGTGATTTCCGCAAGCCGGACGGCTCGCCGACCTACCCAGATTTCGATCTGGAGCCGCTGCGCAATGCGACAGGTGTCGAGATGGTGTTCCTGGAGTCAAACAGTCCGCTTCGCGCCGACCAACTTGAGGATTTCGATGCGCTCATCCTCCTCGCCCATCGTTTCGATGCCACGAGTGTCCCCAGGAGCGGCCGCCTGGCCGTTGTTGCCCGCTTCGGGGTCGGCTACGACACTGTCGACGTTGAGGCATGCACCGCAGCCGGTATTGCCTTGGTCATCACGCCCGATGGCGTGCGACGGCCCGTCGCCGTATCCGTCATCACCTTCATGCTGGCGCTGACCGGCAAGCTGCTGACAAAGGACGCGCTCACCCGCAAAGGGTCTGTTGGTTTTGAGAAGCGCTCCGAACATATGGGGGTCGGCCTCGTCGGGCGTACGCTTGGGTCGCTGGGCATCGGCAATATCGGTGCCGAGGTCTTCCGCTTGGCGAAGCCCTTTGACATGCAATTCATTGCCCATGACCCGTTTGCCGACAAGGGGGTCGCTGCCGACCTGGGTGTCGAGCTGGTCGGGCTGGAGGATCTGTTTCGCCGCGCCGACGTGCTGTCGGTGAGTTGCCCCCTGTCGCCCCAGACCCACCACATCGTCAATGCCGAGCGGATCGCCCTGATGAAGCCGACAGCTTACCTGATCAACACCGCGCGCGGCCCGATCGTCGACCAGAAAGCGCTGACGCAAGCGCTGCAGGAGCGCCGCATCGCCGGCGCCGGTCTCGACGTGCTGGAACAAGAGCCTCCCGAGGCAGACGATGCGATCCTCAAACTCGACAATGTCATCCTGGCGCCGCACGCGCTTTGCTGGACCGACCAGTGCTTTGCCGGCAACGGTGCCGCCGACGTCAAAGCGGTAATGGAGGTGCAGCGTGGTCGCGAGCCGCGCGGCGTGGTCAATCGCGAGGTGCTTTCGAGCGAGCTGTGGAAGACCAGGCTGTCTGGGCTCGCCGCCCGCTTTGGAACCTAGGAGGACACTGATTTTCGGCGCGCCGCCGCGGCCTCTTTGCGGCGACCTTACGGGAGGAAATGCTTGACCGCTGCGCCGGCGGACGAGTGAAGCAAAAGGAAAATGGGAGGACCAAGCACTATGAACGATCGTGAAAAACGTGACTTTCAGGCAGGTCTCGAAGCAGAGGTCGACGCCTTCATGCGCGGCGAAACCACCCGCCGAACTTTCATCACCCGCTTCGGTCAGATGACCGGCATGTTGGCCGTGTCCGGCCCGCTGCTGGGGATGATGACCGATTGGGCGCTGGCGCAGCAAACATTGGAATTGGCGGACGCCACGTCGCCGCTCGGCCAGGCGCAGGCCGCAGCCCTGAAAGCATCGAAGGAAGGGCCTCCGGACGGTTCCGCCTTTCGCGCGGCGGAGGCGGCCAAGGCGCATTCGGGCGTCACCCTCAACATGACCTACGAGGCTGGCCTGCAGGCACTCGACCCGCGCAATTTCAGTGGGCCGATGTGGGAGCAGCTTACCGGGATGAAGTCGAATGTCGTCGAGCTGTCGAACCCGGACCAGTACTCCAAGGCGGTCGCCGAGCACATCGCCGGCTCGGGTGCCTATGACGTCCTCGACATCTCGCCGGCCTGGACGCCGTCGCTTGCCGATGGCGGCGTCATCGCCCCTCTAGACGACTACATCGCCAAATACATGAACCCGGCAGACCTCGAGGACTATCATCCCCTGTACAAGGCGCTGCCGACCTACAAGGGTAAGATCTGGGGGTTCTTCGACGACGGCGACATGTTCGCTCTCTACTACCGCAAGGACATTTTCGAGGACCCTAAAATGGTGGAGGCTTACCAGGCGAAGTTCAACGCCAAGCTTGGACCGCCCAAGACATGGGAAGAATATGCCCAGATCGCCCAGTTCATCACCGACCAGATGGCGCCAAAGGTCTATGGCGCGGGACATTTCCGCAAGGCGGGCAGCCCCGGCAATCAGTTCGACTTTCTGCAGCAGTACCGGGCCAACGGCGGAAAACTCTTCGGCGACGACATGAAGGCAGGTTTGGTTTCGGATGCCGGCGTCAAGACGCTGACAAACATGCTCGCCGCAAACAAGGCCTCGATCCCCGGCAACAACGAGCTCGACGCCGTCTCCTTGTGGGCGGCTTTCCTGACCGGCAAAGTCGCGATGATCTATTCCTGGCCTCCTAGCGGCCGTATGGCGGCCAACTATTCGCAGTCGGCCACGGCAATCAACTTCATTCCGCAGTCCCAAATCGCCGGCAAGGTCGGCTATGCCGTGGTTCCGGGAAATCCGGAACATGCCACCGGCTACAACAAGGCACTGTCGGCCGACTCGCCCAACGCTGAGGCGGCGTATCTGTTCATGCAGTGGGTATGCTCGCCACCCGTCTCGCTGGCACGTTGCATGCTGCCCTACGCTCTACGCGACCCGTACCGCATCTCGCACTTCAAGTCCGAGCTCTACGGCGCGCTCTTCCCGAGTGCCAAGGAGTACCTTGCCAACCTCAACAACTCGGCAAATGTCGGTCTGCTCGACCCGATCATGCCAGGCGCGCAGGACTACTTCTTGAGCATCGATCGCATGTGCACGGCGGTGTGGGCTGGTGCGGATCCGAAGGCGTCGCTTGAAACGGCGGCCGCCGAGTGGAACGAGACGACCGACCGACTGGGTGTGGATTCGCAGAAGGGCTTCTACACCGAGTTCTTGAAACTGCCTGGCGCCACCGCCGACAACACGGTGGAAAAACTTGGCATGGCGGTCACCCTCTGAGGGCAGGCGGACTTCTCTGGAGCAATCGGTGTTGCGGGCGCTTGGCTCGCAACACCTCCCCGCTAAGCGGCGATTTTGGATACGCCTATGCAGCCCACCGCCACGATCCGTCGTTTGAAGGCAGCCGGCGCACCGCCCCGGCTGTCTGCCTTTGCTCAATGGGCAGACCGTCATTTCAAGTGGCTGCTGGTCGGCCCCGCTGTGCTGCTGATATTGGCACTGTCGATCTATCCGCTTCTGTTCTCGCTGGTGGTATCCTTCATCAACTACGACTTCCAGGTGCCGGGCCACGCCTTTGTCGGATTGAAGAACTTCGAGCGGGTCGTGTTCGATCCCGTAGCACGTTGGTCCCTGTTGCTGACAGCATCGCTGTCGGGCATCAGCGTCGCTATAGAATTCGTTCTCGGCCTCTTGGTGGCGCTGACAATGGTGCGCAGCTTTCCGGGCCGCGGTGTGATCATGTCGATCCTGATCGTGCCGCTGTTCATCAGTCCGGTCATCGTCGGCCAAGCCTGGACGCTGCTTTTACAGCGGCCTTTCGGACCGACGAACTATATCCTGACGCAACTATTGGGGCAGGAGGTTACGATCGGCTGGATGACGGAGCGCCCGTGGCTCTACGTCTCGCTGATCATCGCCGATGTCTGGCAGTGGACGCCGTTCATGTTCGTCATCCTGCTCGCCGGGCTGACCGCAATCCCACCCAATCTCTATGAGGCGGCAGAACTCGACGGCGTGAACGCCTGGCAGGTTTTTTGGGCGATCACGCTCCCGCATCTCGGGCCGATGATGCTGCTGGCGCTGACCTTCCGTCTGCTCGACGCAATCCGTATGTTCGACACCATTTTCATCATGACAGGGGGTGGCCCGGGAACACAAACCTACACGGCCTCCTATTATCTTTATACCATCGGCTTCACACAGTTTCATCTGTCGCAGGCAACAGCAGGAAGTTGGCTGTTCCTGATCTTTACGGCGCTCATCGTGACGTTGCTGGTGCGTCGGCTCTTGAAGGTAGAACCGGTCTGATGGCCGCCGTCGCGCCCGCCCGCCGCAGGAAACGTCGGTCGTTGCCGATCGGCCGAATTCTGCTGCTGGGGTTCTTCCTGGTGTTCGTGCTGTGGCCGCTCTACTGGATGTTCAACACCTCCATCAAGCCCAGCGACGACTACCTCACCGTACCGCCTGTCTGGTTCCCCGCCGCTCCGACGCTTGTCCACTACAAAGCTGCGCTGTTCGCCTATCGTGGTCTCGACGGGCTCATCAACAGCCTGATTATTTCGCTTTCGGCCACGGTGCTTTCGGCGCTGCTCGGCACGCTGATGGCCTATAGCCTGGCGCGCTACGACACCGGCGGCAAGCATCTGTCTTTCTGGGTGCTGTCGCAGCGCTTTTTGCCGCCGATCGGGATCGTGCTGCCGGTGTTCCTGATCTATCGCCAGGTCGGGCTCTACGACACTCATGTCGGCCTGATCATCGCCTATACGGTCTTCACGCTGCCGGTCTCGGTGTGGATGATGTTCGCCTATTTCCGCGGCATGCCGAAGTCGATGGAGGAGGCGGCCCTCGTCGATGGCTGCACGAGATGGGAGGCGTTCTGGCGCGTTGCCATGCCGCTCGCAGCACCGGGCATCGTCGCGGCGGCTGTCTTCGCCTTCATTGCATGCTGGACGGAGTTCTTCTTCGCTCTGATCTTGACCAGCCGAACTGCCTTTACACTGCCAACGGTCTTCCGCGCCTTCATCGGCTTCCAGGGCGCGCAATATGGCGAAGCCGCGGCCCTTGCCATCGTCTCCCTTGTGCCATCGATCGCCCTCGGGGTCCTTGCTCAACGTCATCTGGTGCGCGGGCTGACGCTCGGCGCCGTTCGCGGTTAGGAAAGCTCCCGCATGGCCGAAGTCAAAATTACCGGCTTGCACAAGCGCTACGGCGCGTTCCATGCCGTGCGCGGCATTGACCTCCACATCCGCGACGGCGAGTTCACCGTCCTGGTTGGACCGTCCGGCTGCGGCAAGTCCACGCTGCTCCGGACCATCGCCGGCCTGGAGGAGATATCGGAAGGCACGATCGAGATCGGCGGCGAGGTGGTCAATGATTTCCGGCCGCGCGATCGCGACGTGGCAATGGTGTTTCAAGATTATGCGCTCTATCCGCATATGAGCGTGGCCAAGAACATTGGCTTCGGCCTCAAGGCTCGCAAGATGCCGAAGCCAGAGGTCGAGGTGCGCGTCGCCGAGGCGGCACGCATGCTTGGCATCACTCCCTTGCTGGGGCGTTTTCCGCGCCAATTATCCGGTGGCCAGCGCCAGCGCGTCGCCATCGGCCGCGCCATAGTCCGCAACCCCCGCATCTTTCTATTCGACGAGCCGCTGTCCAACCTCGACGCACAGCTTCGCGACGAAATGCGCGGCGAAATCAAACGCCTTCACCAGGACATTGCGACAACGATGATCTACGTCACCCATGACCAGATCGAAGCGATGACGTTGGCTGACCGTATCGTGCTGATGCGCGACGGGTTGATAGAGCAGCAGGGCGCGCCACTCGAGTTGTTCGAGCACCCGGCCTCCACGTTCGTCGCTGGGTTCCTGGGTTCGCCGCGGATGAGCTTCCTGCCAGGCACCCTTGCCTTGGACGCAGGCGCCGCTGCCATCCGGCTCGCAGATGCACTGCTACCCTTAGCGCCCGGCAGGGGGCTGAAGGGCGTCGCGGACGGACAGCAGGTGCTGCTCGGGTTAAGGCCAGAACACCTCACTCGTGCGCACACTGCCATGCCGGAGCAGGGCACGTTTCGCTATGAGGCAACGATCGACCTGCTGCAGCCGACCGGCTCGCGCAGTTACGCGACATTCCGACTGGCCGGCGCGCCGGTGATGGCTGAGCTGCAGGCGCACGATGTCAGCCGTCCGGGCGAGAAGCTTGCGATCGACATCAACATGAACCGGGCCTCGATCTTCGACGCCACGACGGAGCGCGCAATTTGACCTCGACAGCTTCCCTGGCAGTCCGCTTGTGTGGCACCGAGCAGCTCGAGGCACCGCTGCGCACACTGCGCGCCGGATCCTTGTCGGTCGCCTTCGACAATGGCGCCTTGCGTTACATCCGCATCGGGACGATCGAGGTCTTGCGCGGAATCTCGTTTCTTGTACGGGACGAAAACTGGGGAACATGTACCACCGTTCTCGATGATCTGCGGATCGACGAGAGGCCGGATGCGTTCGCCATTGAATACCGTGCAACATGTGCCGCAACATCCGGCCGCCTGATTTACCGGGCGCGCGTCTCAGGCAGTGGCGATGGTGCGCTGTCGTTTGTGGCGGAGGCAGAGCCCGAGACTGACCTTTTGACGAATCGGACCGGCTTCGTGGTCCTTCATCCGATCGAGGGCTTAGCCGGCAAGCCGATAAAGGTGCTGCATGAGGATGGTCACGACGAGCTATCGTTCTTTCCGGACCACATCGATCCAAAATGTCCGTTCACCGACATCCGGGCGTTGTCGCACGAGATCGCGCCTGGGATCTGGGCGACATGCACCATGGAGGGTGATGCCTTTGAGATGGAGGACCAACGCAATTGGTCTGACGCCTCCTATAAAACATATGTCCGCCCTCTGCGTCGCCCGTGGCCTTACAGACTGCCCAGGGGCCAGAAATTCACGCAGGCCGTCCGGCTTCACGTGTCAGGAACGCTCCCTGCCGGGACGTCTGAAAATCGAAATCCACTCATCAACCTGACGATCGGCGGACCGGTCGGCCGAGTGCCCCGCACTGGCGTCGGCGTCGCCGCCGACGAGGCAAAGCACGCGCTCGAAACCCCCGAGCTCCTACGACGAATGGCTCCTCAGTGGATGGTCTGCCAGGTCGATCTCCGGATCGCACACGGCCAGGACGAACTAGAAAGCTACGCCGCGCTCGCACGGCTGACCGGCGCTGGAGTGGTCCTCGAGATTATCACCAAGGGCACGCGCGATCCATTCGGCGAATTGGCGCCGGTCGCGGATGCTGTCGACTCACTCGGCCTCAAACTAGAAGCTGTCTCCGTCTTTCCGGCGCAGGACATGACATCCGTACAGCCGGGAGCACCGTGGCCGACTATGCCCAGCTTCCACGAAAGCTACTCCGCCGCTCGCCGGGCTTTCCCGGGCATCGCGCTGGGCGGCGGCATGGCCGCTTACTTCACCGAACTCAACCGCAAGCGTCCGCCAGCCGAAGCGCTCGACTACGTGACCTTCACCACCTGTCCAAGCGTGCACGCCGCAGATGATGTCTCGGTGATGGAGACACTTCAGGCAATCCCCCATCTAATCCGCTCCGCGCATGCTTTCATGGGGGAACGCTTGCCACTGCGTATCGGTCCCATCCAGCTCGGCTGCCGTGAGAACCCATACGGAAAATCCACTGCGCCGAATGAAGCGAACGCTCGCGTCTGTCTATCGCGCATTGATCCTCGTCAGCGCGGGCTGTTCAATGCGGCTTGGACTGTCGGATATTTCGCGGCCTGCGCTCGCGAAGGAATCGAGGCCGTCGCGTTCGGTGACTTCGCCGGCCCCTTTGGCCAAATCCATAGGAAGGCTGATTTCGTGCAGCCATGGTATGATCAGCAGGATGGCCCAACGGTCTATCCCGCTTTCCATGTCTTGGCTGGTCTCTCAAAGCTCGGCGGAGCCACCTTGCTGTCCGTAGGAACTTCCGGCGCTGACGGCGTCGCCACGATCGCGGCTGAAAAAGATCGCCGCGTGACCCTGTGGGTCGCTAACCTTACCGCCAAGACGCAATCTGTGCGGCTTTCGGATTCGCCGAGCAGCGCCCGCATTGCTCTTCTCGGCGCCGAGCAGTTCGAGCGGGCGGCAACCGATCCCGACTTCATGGAAAGTTCCGCAAGACCGCTGGATGATCAAAGCATCTCGCTTGGCGCCTACGCCGTCGCGCGAGTCGACCTCGATCGATCGTCTTAGGCCTAGTCGATGTTCGCTGTTTGGCCAAACCCCCGTCAAAGATGAGGGTGGTAGTTCCATACTCTAAGGCAGCGCGTGGAATCCATCTCGCTTATACGTTGTACTATCGCGACGGCGACCTGGCTCGCTAGGTTCCGTCTGCCGAGACGCCAAGTTTTGAGGCCGCTCGCGCCGAAGCGATCCGTTGGGAATGGGCCTGTTGGCTGATCTGGGCGATGACGATATGACCGGATGGTTAGTGCGCATGCGCGATCAGGCAGGCAACGAGCTTTGCACGATCAACGTCTGCGAGGCCGAAGCCGCACCGCAAACGGAAACAAGCCGGTTAGGCAGCACCGCTCACCTCTGTGTCGATACGCCAGCCCTTATTCAATTAGATCGTCGCCAGTCGGAACTTTTGTGATGTTGAGCCCTTGTCCATTGAACAGTGGAGGTACCAATGGCTAACCTGGGAAAATTGGCGATCGCGATGCTCGGCGTCTTGGCATACCAAAATCGCGACAAGATCGGCGACATGATCCGTGGAGCGGGTGATCGCAACCCAAATGATCCGCAAGGCGGGATTCTGGATCAGCTTTCAAAAGGCGTTTCGGGGACCGCGCTTGGCGATATTCTCGACCGGTTCAGAGGGGCAGGCGCCGGATCGAAGGTCGATTCGTGGGTAGGCACCGGCCCGAACGAGCCGATCCAGCCAAGCGAGGTGGAAGCAGCCATAGACGAAGACACCCTGACTTCCCTCTCGATGCAGACCGGCCTTTCGCGCGAGGAGCTCATAAGCCGGATCACGCGAGATTTGCCTGAGGCCGTCAGCAAAATGACGCCTACTGGTGAATTGCCCGTTGAGGCGCCGAAAGGCTCCGGTGAGACGACCTTGCTCGACGACGTGCCATCGCACAGGACGCAAGCGAATTCAGGCGGTCAAAGCGATATCTAAGGTGACGGCTATCCATCAGGGAGAGATACTAAATCGTACTGGCGCGCGAGGTGGCATGATCGGGCAGGGCGGTCACGGTGGTCATACAGCAAACGTACTTGCCGAGTTGGATCTATTGGCCGCGCTACTCGATTCCCGCTGGCGCATTCCAGGCACATCAATTCGTTTTGGACTGGATGCGCTCGTAGGTCTGGTCCCCGTACTCGGAGATGCGGCGACGGGCATTGTCTCGGCCTACATCGTCTTGCGAGCTCGAAACGTCGGCGCCGGAAATGGGTTGGTCGCCCGCATGCTAGGCAACGTGCTGCTGGACACGCTCGTAGGAAGTGTCCCAATTCTCGGCTCGATCTTCGACGTCTATTTTAAGGCGAACAATCGCAACATCAGACTGCTGCGCCGTCACATCAACAAGTGAGGCGGATAAGCAATCGTCGCGATGCAATTCTTCTAAAAGGCTCGGAACCGACCGGGGCGCTGGGGCTTGACTCGCGATTCCTGGAGTCGCGAGCATAGGACAGTGCCATTGAACGGCTTTCGTTCATCGAGTTCCAATCGCCCACACTGGTCGAGAAAGCTCCCGAAGGCGGAGATTGGCTTCACGAGATCAAATATGACGGCTATAGGACGCAGCTGGTCGTTGAAGGCGGAAAGGCGCGAGCATTCACGCGTCGCGGCTACGATTGGTCCCACCGTTACAAGGGGATTGTTCAGGCCGCGGCAAGCCTGCCGGTCAAATCCGCTATCATCGATGGTGAAGCTGTCGTCCTGGGCGACACCGGCCTGCCGGACTACCAAGGCCTGGAACGGGAGCTGGGCAACCCAAGTTCGCTACGGATGACTCTCTACGCTTTCGACCTCCTGTACCTCGATGGCCGTGATAACCGTTAGTGAAGCGCAAGGCTGCGCTGAAGAAGCTGCTGACCGAAACCGAGCCAACCCTGACTTATGCCGAGCATCTGGAGGTGAACGGCAAGGATATGTTCGACCATGCCTGCCGGATGGGCATAGAGGGAATCGTATCGAAGCGAGCGGATGCTCACTACCGCTCGGGCGTCCAGACCAGTTGGGTCAAGGTCAAATGTGTCAAGAGCGACACTTTTCCAATCGTGGCTTTCGTCGAGAAACTTGGCGCGCAGCCGCGCCGCATCGCATCGTTGTACATCGGCAGGCGAGAGGGCGACCGGCTGCTTTATGCCGGGAAGGCCCAGACCGGCTATACGCTGGACGCAGCCCGGCGCGTTAGGGAGCGGCTTGATCCGCTTGTTGTCGCCAAGTCACCGCTGTCGGAGCCGATCAAGAAGCCCAAGGCGACATGGGTCAAACCAGACGTTCTTGCCGAGGTACAATTCAGTGGCGTGTCTGACCGCGGCATCTTGCGGGAGGCGGTCTTCAAGGGACTACGCGAGGAGCCGCGTGATGCGTCGCGACCATCAGCCGATATCAGCCCGTTTTCTTGCCTCGCGTTCGAGCCTCTTCCGGTCGTTGCCGTGTTCTCTGATTAGCTCGCGGACCTGTTCTGGCGTGATACGATGCTGTTTGGCGAAATAGCGAACCTCATAATCTTCATCGACTGATACACGGTTGCGATCTCGAAAATCACGCATGCTCTTGTCGTCTGCCATTATCTTTCCTCCTGATCAGAGAAACAACGACCGACGTTGTATGTTCCCGGCGCCTCACTTCGGCCGCCAGAGGCGCGGGCTGTCCGACCGTACTGGGGCCGCAGCCATTGCGAAGGTGATCTGGCGAAAGTTGGTCGGCCAAAGGCGAGGGTGATTTCGTTTGCTGTTCGGGATAGCTGACCGTGGATCGAGCCTGCCTGCGGGCCTCTTGGTTTTTTACGACGCCAGTCGGAACCCAGACGGGTCGCAGATGATTCAGATGCGCATCCGGGCTATCAACGAGGATCGTGAGCAAAATGGCGGGGGGTGACCACGAAGGCGACAAAGCTGCGCTCCGGGAAAGCCCAAGTTTCGTCTAGGACGCATGACCCGGCTCACAGCGCCGCGGCACGAGTTCGACTTTATCACCAAGGTCGGCCGCATAGACCACGCCGGAGCTCTCGCAATGTTGCAGAGGCATATGGGAGATCGAGAGGCGGTCTTTCGGAACTGATGGCTCGGCCAGAGCGCTAGACCAGCCTGCCGAGTGACGCTCAGTTAATCCCTATCGCGGCGCCCAGCCTGCCTTTCCGTTGCCGCTCAGTAAGCCGGCACAAGGCGCGTGTTTCGCAACGGCAAGGCCATGGTGAACTGCAAGCCGTCACGATGGTAGTTCAATTCGATCTTTGCGTTGCATTGCACGGTCACGACTTTTTCCAGAAGTGTCGTGCCAAACCCCCGGCGACTGGGCTGCTCTACTTTCGGCCCATCTCGTTCCCGCCAGTCAAGATTGACGATCTGTGTATCGCCGGACCCGCCTAACGACCAGCGGACATCAAGGCGGCCTCCCGTTTGCGAAAGCGCGCCAAACTTCGACGAATTGGAGGCCAGTTCGTGGAAAGCCATCCCGACGGGGACCGCAATGTCGGCGACTAGCGCTACGTTCGGGCCTTCCATAACGATACGCGGCCTGTCGCGCGTCTCATAGTGGTCAAGCTCGCTTTCGAGCAGCTTGTGCAGGGAGGCAGTCTGCCAATAATCGTCGGTAAGCATCGAATGGGTCTGGGCCAGGGAAACGAGCCTGGCTGAAAAATCGCGTACGAAATCATCGACGTTGCCGCTCGACTTGGCCGTCGCGCCCATCATGGCGCGAACGTTGGCCAGCGTGTTCTTGACGCGGTGATGCAGCTCGCGGATGAGCAATTTCTGCCGATCGGCGACCTCCCGCTTCTGTTCGATGTAGGACTGGACCTCACGCTGGCGGGCGCGGGCACGCAAGGCGGAGCGCACCGAGTTGGCGAGGCTCGAAGCCAGAAATGGCCGTTCAAGCACGATCAGATAGCGGTCCAGAAATGCCATCCGCGTGTCGACTTCGTTCCCCCGCATCGTCAGAAGCACGATCGGAAAATCCGACCATGCGGGTTGGGCTTCAAGCCAGGCCGCAAACTGCGTTCGATCGGAACTGAGCAGGGCCTCCTCGGCCACGACAAGGCACTGAGCCTCGTCGAGAAGCTGCACTGCCTCTTCCAAGCTGCCGCACACACGCAAGGCAATCTGGTTTGTAGCCAGGATGGAGGCCGCGATCCTCGCGTCACGGCCAAGCGGCGCCAGCACGAGAACGGCGGGGCTGGACGACATCACAGCGCCTTATCCCTCAGAAGGTCTGTCGGCTTGCCTTCAAATTCCGGAGATCCCATCAGGATGCCGCGGAATTGTTCCAGTGGCTCACCTACGGCCACGCCGTTACCGCCGATTTTAAACTCACGAATCGTCTCTTCGTGGGGGCCGACACGTTTCTTGACAACGGAAATCGCGCGTCTCAACTGACCTGCGTTCTCGAAGAAGCGCAGAAGCATGATGGAATCGCAGAGATAGGTCATGTCGACCGGCGCTGCCGTTTGCCCAAACAGCCCGTGATTGGCCAACAGCAGGATCGTCGCCACTGCCTTCTGATTGAGATAGGTGAGGATCTCGTGCATCTGAAGCACCAGATGTTGTTCTTCGGACATGGCATTGAGATAGCCAGTTAGGCTGTCGATCACGACGATCCGCACATTGGATTCTTCGACGGCCGCTTGGATGCGCGAAGACAATTCGCCTGGTGAAAGCTCAGCCGGATTGACAGATTCAAGCATCAGCGTGCCGTCCTCGGCAAACGGCTCCAGGTGCATGCCGAGCCCGGCGGCGCGCGCCAAGAAGATGCGCTTTGTCTCGTCAAACAACAGCACCAGCACACGCTCGCCACGCTCGAGTGCGGCATAGCAATAGGTGCAGGCAATGGTAGACTTGCCAACGCCAGACGGCCCCATCAGCATCGTGCTGGTACCACGGGCCAGCCCGCCGCCAAGCAGGGTGTCGATCCGGTTGTTGCTCATGGCCGGCGTATCATGCTCGGCCACCTCATGCTCGGCTGCAACGAGCCTCGGATAGGCGATAACGCCGCCTGGGCGAATTACGAAATCGTGAAAGCCGCCCCGGATCTGCACGCCACGCATTTTGATCACGCGTAGCCGCCGGCGCTCTCCACCATAGACCGGCGACAGCTGCTCCATCCGTATGACGCCGTGACTGATCGAATGCAAATTGAGGTCATCCTGCTCAGCGGTCAGGTCGTCGAGCATAAGCACCGTCACATTGTTGAGCATGAAGAAGCTCTTCAATGCCAACACCTGGCGCCGATACCGCAATGACCCTTGCGATAAAAGTCGAATTTCAGAGAGCGAATCGAACACCACGCGATCGGGTCTGACGCGTCCGATCTCGGCCATGGCAGACTGCACGGTTTCGCCGAGTTCCAATTCCGAGGAATGGATCAATGTCTGTAGCTGCGCCGGATCGAAACTGAGCTCTGGCGGCACAAGTTCAAGAATTTGCACCCCCTTCAGGTCCCAGCCGTGACGGCCAGCAACCGAGAGCAGTTCGCGCTTGCTTTCTGACAAAGTGATGTAAAGGCATGTCTCGCCTTTCTTGGCGCCCTCGATCAAAAACTGGAGGCCAAGAGTGGTTTTTCCAGAACCTGGTTTCCCTTCGATAAGATGGGAGCGGTTCCTGGCGTAGCCGCCACGAAGAATGTAGTCGAGCCCACTAACTCCAGTTGCGATCGCTGAGGCGTCGTCTCTGTCCAACTAATCCCCCAATGTAATTTCGAGAACCAGATAACGACGGGCACCTTTGGCGGTTCCACGTCTCTCGGTGAGAGACCGTTTTGAAAATCGGCTTGCCGGGGGTTTCGTCTGAGGCTGGGTTATGATTCAAGCTTTAGATGTGGACAAAGCAGAGCCGTGGCCGGATGGCCCAGATCGCCAAGAAGACCAAGCGCTACCCGTCTGATTTGACGGACGAGGAGTGGGAGCAGTTCGCACCGCTGATGCCCAAACCTGGGCGTCGCGGCCGTCCGCGCGAGGTTGATTTCCGGGAGGTGGTCAACGCCGTGCGCTACCTGGTCCGCTCGGGTTGCGGTTGGCGGATGCTGCCGATCCATTTCGGACCCTGGCAAACGGTCTACGGCTGGTTCCGCGAGTTGGCTCGGCGCTTTCTGTTCCAGACCATCCACGACGTGGCGCTGATGCTGGATCGCGAACGAGCCGGGCGCGAGGCCAGTCCCACGGCTGGTGTGATCGACAGCCAGTCGGTCAAGGCTCCGCAAGCTGAAACAAGGGGTTATGACGCCGGCAAGAAGATTGTCGGCCGCAAGCGACACATTGCCGTGGATACGGATGGGCGGCTGTTGATTGTCAATCTCACCACCGCCGACATCTCCGACAGTGACCGGCGCTCAGGCGATCCTGGATGGTATCCGCAGGCGCTGGCCCTGGGTGAAGCATCTGTTCGCCGACGGCGCCTATGACCGGCTGAAGCTCATGGACAAAGCCACCTATCTCGACTTCGTGGTCGAGATCATCCGTCGATCCGACGACCAGAAGGGCTTCCAGATCCTGCCCCGCCGCTGGGTCGTCGAGCGGACCTTCGGCTGGATGACAAGATGGCGCCGCCTCGTGCGCGACTACGAGCAGCGCATCGACGTCTCGCAAGCCATGATCCTTGTCGCTATGGGCGGCAATCTCATCCGCCGAAACGCTCATCCGTGAATTTCAAAACGGACTCTGAGCTCTATTGTCGTGAGACGAAAAGGCGACAGGAAGCGCGGCAAAAAAGGGCGCCGTACCTCTCGGAGCCCTTTTTCAAGTTCAGTTTGGAACCGGCGACCTACCAGCCTTGCCGGCCATACCAGTCATCGATGTCGCGCTGAGCGCGGTCCTTCTCAATGCCGTAGCGCTCCTGAATCTTGCCTTCCAACTGATCGCGGTTACCGGCAATACGGTCCAGATCATCGTCTGTGAGTTTGCCCCACTGTTCCTTGACCTTGCCCTTTACCTGCTTCCAATTGCCTTCGACACGGTTCCAGTCCATGGCACCTATCCTCGTTTGTTTCGGACTGAGAAAAACGCCGTAACGCTACCGGAGTTCCCGTCAAGTTTGAGCAGATCGACCGATCGAAGCGTGGCGAGGTAGGCGGCCCCGAAGCAACCCGCTCTGGAACGCGATGATGGCTTGCCGCGCCGGCTGTGTTCTCCACAGTCTTGGCCACAGTCGCTCGCGAGACTAGCTTCGTTGGACAAACAGCGACAGGGATAGCGTGAAGCCAACTATGCTGCGTTGGTCATCCAAGCCTGGCGTCAGATACTAATTCTTGCTGTTGGGAGCCATGTTCCCTGCGGCTTTTGCCCTGAAGCGCCTTACCCGGCTGCGTGTGCCGCAGCTCTCATCCGAGCACCACCGCCTGCGCCCGCCACGCGAGGTGTCAATGAAAAGCCAACCGCAGTTCGGCCCGGTGCACTCGCGCACGCGGCGGCGGTCATTCCTGGACACCAAAAACTCGGCTGTCTCAAAGGCCACGCGGTGGCCGATCGTGTTCAGACTGGCTGCGTCGGTCCACTGCCAAGCGAGGCGGTCGCCGGACGGGAAAAGCGAGCGCTTCGGCAGGGCTAGGGCGACTGCATCGCGCACGATTTGCAAGGCATCGTCCGGCACCCGGGCGCCTGCCGCCTCGGCCTGGAGAGCCGCGTAAACGGCCTCGCGCAAAATCTTGGCCTTTTCCAATGCCGCCTCCGCAAGGAGCGGGCGGGCGGAAGCCTCCGCGAGCAGTGCTCGCGCCTCATCGACGTCGATCAAATCGGCACGTCCAGCCCAGACGACCAGGTCGGCATAGGTCTGCAAGAGGTCTGGGCCCCATACATCGCGTCGCGCGTCGACCGTGTTGACGAAGTCCAGGCAGGCGTGACCGCCAACCATGCGCATGTCGACGATAGTCTTCGCACAATCCATCCCCGGAAACATCGGTTGGCGGAACCGTATTGGCAAGAGGCCGTTGTAACGAAATAAACGTCTTTTGGCCGTTACGACGAACCAACAACGCCCAGCGAAGGCTGCTTCCGATGAACCGCAACACAGCGACATTTTTGGTTTTATGTGTGATCTGGGGCACCACGTGGATCGGTATCAAGGCAGGGATCGCCACCGTGCCGCCTCTGATGTTCGCAGGCACGCGTTTTACAGTAGCCGGCTTGCTGATCCTCAGTGCGACGCGCCTAAGGGGCGCTGCTCTACCACGGGTGGCGAAAAGGAGTTGGCCGCGCCTTTTCGTTGTTACGTTGTTCATGATTCCGCTTTGCTATGGCCCACTCTTTTGGGGCATGCTCTACATCGATACGGGCACCGCGGCTGTTCTTGAGCTTTCGCTGA
Organism: Mesorhizobium sp. C395A; assembly: GCF_030323205.1. Lineage (NCBI taxonomy): Bacteria > Pseudomonadati > Pseudomonadota > Alphaproteobacteria > Hyphomicrobiales > Phyllobacteriaceae > Mesorhizobium > Mesorhizobium sp. C395A. The sequence goes on from NZ_CP100473.1 coordinate 1,319,208, forward strand.
CCCCCGTCACGCTGCTTGGGTTTGCGTTGCTTCTGGGGGACGAACGCTATGACGGCCGCAGGCTCTTTGCGATTTTGCTCGGTGCGGCCGGTCTGTGCGTCCTGTTCGGGCCCGAAGCCTATGCTGGTTGGACACACGCAGACCAGCAGGGCAGGGGGCTCCGGCTGCTGGCGATGACAGCGGTGGCGTCGGCAGCTGTAATCTATGCATGGGGTTCGGTGCTCGCGCGGCCGCTTCTTGAGGTATATTCATCGGACTTCATCGCCGGCTTCACCACCCTTTTCGGGGGCGCATTCCTAATTCTCATCTCACTCGTTGTGGAGCCAGGCGCGGCCGCGGCTCTAAAAGGCGATTGGGGCTGGCCGGCCTGGGTCGGGTGGCTGTTCCTCGTGCTGTTTGGTTCGTTCATAGGCTACACACTCTTTATCCAGCTCCTGCACGAAATCGGCGCCTCGCGCGCCGGAGCATTTGCCTTCGTCTCACCCGTGATTGCCGTCGTGCTTGGCATCATCACCTACGGCGAGGAGGTTAGCCTGATCGACATCATCGGCATGGCTATCATGCTCTTCGCAGCGTTTCTTGCGCTACGCGAGCGCAAACAGGAAACATCATCCGCTTCCCCGCCGTTGATTCCACGCTCCGCGCGGGCCGATGGCAGAATATGAAAGACGGCGCGCGCATCCAGCCGCCAATCAGCCTTGAGATGGAAAAGCACAAGGTTCGCGTCTATGCGAAAAGAGGGCTTTCCCGGCAGCGTATCCCGCTTACCACCGGCGGCGAGGAAAGCTCCAGCTCATATGACAACACTAGTCGGCGAGGGATTTTGCCGAGTTGCTGTCAAGATTGCAGGCGGGATTTGATGGAAAAATCGCGAGGCTGCAATCAGCGACCTATTCGTTCCGATCGCGATGTAGGCTATCCGCCAACGCGTCGACAAAGTGTCAGTCGCATCGCTTCAGTTCCGCCACCTGAACGCCGAGACGGAATGCCTGACCATCGGCATAAGAACGTGCATAGCTTTCTGCTTCGAACGGAAACGTCAGGGTGCTGCCGTAGGCGGTGACGCGGACCGTCCACTTCTTGTCGCGAACGAGTTCGACCGAATTGTCGGGCGACGTCATGATTTCCTCCGGCACCAGCAAGGCGAAGGCACGGATAACGTCGCAAAGGTCGTTTGAATGCAAACAATCCGACACGCTCATGTCGCTTGTTTTATACGCCCAGACTTTCTCTCGATTAGAGCAGCGCCCGGCTGCAATGTCGGTGGCGTTAAGTCCCCTAGCTGCCAAGACCTTTCCCATTGGGTCGGTCCCCTTGCGGCGTCACGCAGCGACCTTTCTGAACCCAATCGCCGAGATCGTCAGCCCGCAGTGTCTTCGAGAATAGCCGGCAAGCCGGTCGGCGCGAATGGCAACTCTGCGCGACGACTGCTTCAACAACTTTCGCGACTGGCTCATGTGAACGTCGACCACCTGGGCGCTCACACTGGCTTTCTGCGACCAGCCAGCTGCGATGAATTCATCACGGCTGATCACCTTTCAGGATTCTCGAGCATGTGGCGCAGCAACTTGAACTCGATCGGCCCAAGAGGAATCTCCCCCCGGTGCTGCAAACACGGTCGTATCGAGCTCCATCTCGACGTCGCGATATGTCAGTGGTCTGCGCTTCTGCGCCAATTTCGTGACGGTAGCCCAATCGCGAGCCTTCGCAGGTGGTCGAGGAGCTATTGCGGCGCAAATGGTCTGATGAAGCGTTCATCGACCCCGGGCAGCAACAGCCGGTGCTGACCTTCCAGCGCCTGGGGATATCAAGGCGACACAGGGCAGGGAATTGGTCCGGGCATCCCGCTTCAGCCGGCCGCTCCCGTCGCCAGCTCATTGTCTGACGACAGTCCAGCACAATTCCCACGCACCGGCCTTTTCGCGGCAAGACCTAGCGCGTCATCGATCGAGCGGGCCAGCTTGCTGCCGAAACCATCCACCTGCAGAATGTGGCCTCGGAGCAGGTAGAACTCCGCATCCCGCGAGGGAGATGCACCGGCCGCGGCTCCGTCGAACTCAGCGAGGGAAACGGAAGTCAGCTCTTCGCAGTTCAACTTCGAGAGCAGACGTTCCTGGATTGGCCTTGGCACATTTGTGAACGGTCGATTCCAATGGCTGTCAAAGAGTACGGCGCGACATTGAGGCGCCAGCGAACCAGCTCGAAACCGGTCGAGCTAGTATCCGGGCCGGGTCAATCCGAGACAATTTCGTAGTGAAGAAGCTGGGCTTCGTCGAGGGCCGACTTCACTCCAGGCGAGATGACGCCGGAGCCGAAGAGGATAATATCTTCACGGCGTACGAATACTTCGTGGCCGAGTCCCATGGACACAAATGTGCCCGAAGAGCTTCGTTCGAGAAGCCGAGCTCTGCCATTCAATATGGTGAAGGCGGCGTGGCGCCTCGATACCCAGGGCCGCTCGACGATGATATCGCATTCCGCCGATCTGCCGATTGTCACGGATTCGCCGTTTCGACAGGATCGCAGCTGATCTCTGTAGCGGATGACCAGATGAATCTGCCGCGGCAGGACCGAGCGTCTATCTGTAGTGGCGCCATGGCTGGTGATCTGCGTACCGGGGGCCCCATCGTCGCTCCACAGGGTATAGACATCGAAGAACTCTTGCTTCCCCTTCAAGGCCATTTTGTCGAGGAGCCGCAGGCCCTTGCGGCTTCTCGGGGAAAGGGCTTCGCAGAAGCTCTGGCTGATCAGCACCTCTCCGGGGTTCGCCGTGGTGGACAACCTTGCGGTGACATTGACAACGTCACCGAATATCGCGCCCCGCGCGCGAATGACCGCCCCGAAATGCAATCCGATACGGGCGCTCAACGGCCCTTTAGTCAGTTGATGGGTAATTTGGCAGACGGCCCTCAGCGCCATTTCCGGGCTCTCGAAGAGGCTGAGTATGTCATCGCCCTTCGAGTAAATGAAATCACCACCGTGCTTGGCGACGATCTCGCGCATCGTGTCCAGGCAATCCGAGACCTGCTGTAGAGCGGCATCGTCTCCGATCCGCTCATAGAGTGGCGTGCTGCCCACGACATCAGCTAAGAGGACTGCGGCAAGAAGCGTTTCCTGGTCCATCGATCTCGTGTCCGACCCAAAAAGTCAGCGTGCGTGTATAACACACGAGGTTGCCTGCGACATATCTGCTCGTGCGCCAGGGGCCGGGGCGATGCCTCAGGTGATCGTCGCGGACGGACGGGCGTATGCCATTCGTCGGCTTCGTGCCGACATCCAGAACCCTCTTCGCCCCAATCGTTCGCGACTTCGGTGCTATGAGTGGACTTGGTCTTTTAGGCTGACCGAGTTGCAACGGGCGACGGCCTTCTCATGCACCATCAACCACGACCCGATCTCGGCCCTCCGACTTCGCACGGAATAGTGCCAGATCGGCGGCTTTGACGAGATCATTCGGGCTCTCGTTCGTATTTGGGACCGGTGGCGACGCCAACGCTGTGCTTTGCGATAAGATCACGGATCCATTGATCAGATTTCAGGTATATTCTCTTTGAAGATCACCTGAAGTCGTGGTTGATGCGGTTCATAGTTCAGGTGCCTGACAGAGTGGCTTAAAATGTTGAGCGCTTCCCGCGCCTCGACGCGCGGATTTTGATCTATGACCGCATCGAGCGTCCCATCCAACAAAAGTTCCTTGGTGCCGTCTGTCACCTCGTGGCCGAGAAAGAGAATGTCTTTGGCGCGTCCACGCTCCTTCAGCGCCCGAGCGATGCCGGTGTTGCCGGCGCCGACATTGTAGATCGCGGCAAGATCGGGGTGCCGGTCCAGAAGCGCTGATGCTTCCGAATAAGCCTTCTCTCGGTCATCCAGCATTTCGCGCATCTCGACGATCTCGAGATTGGGCGACTCCTCGGTCAAGATGTGCCGGAATCCCATTTCGCGTTCCTCATGGCCGCGATAGGACAGCGAGCCGGCGAACAGCGCCACCTTGCTTGGGCGTTCCGACCCCATGAAGCGGTTGAGCAGATAGCCGGCCAGCCGCCCCGCGGCGCGGTTGTCGATGCCGATATAGGCCACTCTCGGAACATGCAGGATGTCGGAGGCGATGGTCACCACCTTGACGTCATTGGCCGACAGCGAGCGGATCGCCTCGCGCACCGTTGGATGATCGAGCGCGATCACGCCGACGCCTTGTGTCTGTCCACGCAATTCTTGCAGCAGGCGGGCGAGCCGGTCGGGGTTGAAGCCCTCTATGGTGGCGATGTGGACGTCGAGATCGGGGCGCGCTAGGGCCTGCGCCTCGATGTGTCGATGCAGCATCTTGATGAAGGAATTGGTGCCGGCCGGCAGAGCGAAGTCGAGACGGATGACCTCTCCAGGTGAGGGCCTGGGCGGCGCTCCGTTCGGGCCCTCCGCGATGTAGCCGAGGCGCTGCGCCATTTCGAGCACTATCTCACGCGTGCGCGCCCGCACACCGGGCCTGTTGTTCAGCACGCGGTCGACGGTGGCGGCGGAAACGCCGGCTTCCCGGGCTATGTCAGTCAAGGTGGAACGCACCGTCTTCATCTCCTCAATGCATAAGATCGCACAATGCCGCTAGCCCGTCCGACGGCCATAGCTGCCAGCCATCAGCGATTCTGATGGGAAATGATGTATCCAGCCTAAGCCGATGCGCAAGGAGGTTGGGCTAAATCGCGTCGCCCGGCGTGATAGTCGCGTGCCAGAAAGGCAGATTTCCCATCAAATCGAGGCATTGAGCCGGTGTGTCGACCTTTGCATGACGTATTTTCTCCGCAGTTGCGGTGTTACGATGTATTTTGAGTATTTATGAAGTTGACAGCCTTCCGGTGCTGCCGTCAATATCCCTCAATGGGCTCGTGGAGGAAACATCGGGCCTGAGGGAGGAATTCCAATGTCTGATTTGATCCGCATATCGCGACGCGGCTTGTTGGCGTCCGGAGGAAAGGCGGCGGCGTTCGTGGCTGCGGCCGGTATCGCACCGCAATTCATCCGTCCCGGCCGTGCCGTTGCGGCCGACGCGCTGGCGCCAGGCATGGTAGGCGGCCCCACCGGTTTCGAGGGCGCCGAGCGCTATCAATATGGCGCCGACACGCCGGAAGGCCGTGCCGTTGAGGCGGCCAAGGCCTTGAAGGGAGCAGGCAAGGCGCCGGCCAAGATCGTGCTTGGCCTGTCGGATGGCTCGATTGGTCAACTCACACAGCCTTTCCCGGCGGGTGCGCCGTCGATCAAGGAGCTGTGGGAAAAGGAAACCGGCATCCAGATTGAGATCGTCGGCCTGCCGAACGGCCAGGAATTCACCAAGACGATGCAGGACATCTCCACCAAGGGTGGGGCCTATGACATCTACTCGACGGAATGGAACCGCCTCGGCGACCTTGCCGAGACCGGCGGCATCGCCAAGCTCGACGACTTCGTCGCCCAGTACAAGCCCGAATGGGACGATCCCAAGACAGGCTATGTCGACGGCGCCAAGGGCGTGTCGCTGCTCAACAAATATCGCGGGTCCAACTATGGCGTGTCGCTGGACGGCGACTTCCAGACCTGGGTCTACCGCACCGACCTGTTCGGCGACGCCGCCGAGCAGAAGGCGTTCAAGGACAAATTCGGCTACGATCTGGCGCCGCCGAAGACCTGGAAGCAGCACAGTGACATCGCGGGCTTCTTCCAGCGGCCCGACAAGGGCCTGTTCGGCTCCACCGACCTGCGCAACCAGGGCTGGGGCTACACCAACTGGTATCAGCGCTATGTCTCGATGGCATCGCCCAACCAGTTCCTGTTCGGCGACGACGGCAAGCCGCTGATCAATTCCGAGCACGGCATTGCCGCCACCAACGAATATGTCGGCTCGCTCGTTCATCACTCGCCGGACGCGATCTCCTGGGGCTGGCCGGAGCAGTATGGAAATTTCGCCAAGGGCGGCGCGGCGATGACCTGCGCCTTCTCGAACCTGCCGAAATTCCTCGACAATGCCGGCAACAAGGATTCCGCCGTCACCGGCAAGATCGGCTCGATGCTGCCGCCCGGCCGCGAAGTCGACGGCAAGCTGATCAGCCGTTCCGTGCTGTGGTTCTCGCTGACCGGCATGGTCTCGTCTCAGTCGAAAAACCAGGAGGTCGCCTACCTCTTGCTGCAGTGGCTGGGCTCCGCCCGCATCTATGCCTGGATGAGCGCCAATCCGGGCGGCTATCTCGATCCGTTCCGGCTCTCGGATTTCTCCGATCCGCTGGTGCGCCAGACCTACCACGCCTACCACATCGACGTGGTGCGCGAGACCGTCGCCCGCACGGTGCCGACGATCAACTATCCCGGCGCCACCGCCTTCCACAACGCATTGGACGAAAACCTGATGGCGTCGCTGACCAAGGCCAAGACGGCGGAACAGGCGATGGCCGACACGGAAGCGGAGTGGAAGAAGATCGCCCGCCGCATCGGCGAGGACAAATTGCTCGAAGCCATCAGGACGAACAAGGAGGCCTGGCCGACGGTTCTCGACCCGATCAGCTGATCCGTCTCCCTGGATCAGCGCTGGAGGGGAGGAGCATCTGTTCCTCCCCGCCGCAGTCAACGCCACCAGCAAAGCAGCCAGATGAAGCGTTCCGTCCCCTTCGAGATATTCCGCTACGCCGCGATCTTCGCGGCGATGGCGGTGACGCTGGTACCGATCCTGTGGATGGTGTCGATGGCCTTCAAGCCGATCGCCGAATGGTCGGCGACCGGCGCCGACCTGACATGGTGGCCGAAGAACCCGACGCTCGGCAATTTCCAGTTCGTCTTCGGCGAGTCCAACAACAATCTGATCGTGGCGCTCGACCGCACCGCGCTGAAGCCGATCCTGTCGTCGCTGCTGTCTTCGGTGTTCGGCACGGCGATCGCAATGTCGGCGGGCACGGCTGCGGCCTACGGGCTGTCGCGTTTCGGCTCCGGCCAGAACCTGCCGCTGGCGCTGATCCAGCTCAGGCTGTTTCCGCCAATGGCGGTGATGATCCCGGTCATGATCATGTGGGCCTTCCTGAACTTCACCGACAGCTGGTTTGGCCTGGCCCTGATCTACGGCATCGTCACCCTGCCGTTCGCTTTCTGGCTCATGAAGACCTTCTTCGACGACATGCCGCGCGAGATCGAGGAAGCGGCGCTTGTCGAAGGCTGTTCGCGGCTGCGCGTCTTCACGCGCATCACGCTGCCGATGATGCGCGCACCGCTGGCCAGCGCCGCCCTCTTCGTCTTCATCCTCAACTGGTCGGACTATCTGATCGCGCTGCTGCTGACGACGCGTGAATGGGTGACGATCCCCGTCTACATGGCCTCGCTGTCCTCCTCGATGACCGGGCAGCTCTATGGCGCCAAGGCCGCGCTCGGTCTTATCGCCGCGGTGCCGCCGGTCATCATGGGCATCGCCATCCAGCGCCATCTGGTGCGCGGACTGACGTTCGGCGCGCTCAAGCAATGAGCGCGGTGACCGTGACTGTCTCAAAGGACGCAAAGGCCGCGCTTGGCAAGCCCGCGCTGCGGGACGAGGGAGCGCGGCTGGGATTCCGCCTGACGCTGCCGGCGCAGGTTTTGGTGCTCTTCATCTCCGTCTTCCCGCTGCTGATGCAGCTCTACATCAGCGTCACCGACTGGTCGCCGCTCTCCGGCCTCGGCTGGTGGAACGCATGGGAGATGTGGAACAGCTTCGCCAACTACACCGACCTTGCCGCCGATGCGCGCTTCTGGAGCGCGCTGAGGCGCACGGCCATCGTCATGGTCGTGTGCGTGCCTGTCGAATTCCTGCTTGGCCTGGCATTGGCGACGCTGTTCGCGGACGATTTTCCGGGCAAGCGGATCTTCTATTCGATCCTGCTGATGCCGATGATGGTGGTTCCGGCGGTGGCCGGCTACATGTTCTTCATGCTGTTCCAGTCGGGCGGGCCGCTGAACGACATCCTGTCGGCACTAAGCGGTTCCCGCGTCACCATCGCCTGGCTGTCTGACCCCACACTGGCCCTGATCGCGGTGATCATCGCCGATATCTGGCAGTGGACGCCGCTGATGTTCCTGATCCTGCTTGCCGGCCTGGTCGGCGTGCCGCAGGACCAGATCAAGGCGGCGACCCTGCTCGGCGCCAATCCGTGGCAGCGCTTCGTCACCATCGTGCTGCCGAAGATGAAGACGATCATCATCATCGCGCTGGCGATCCGCGTCATCGAGAACTTCAAGATCTTCGACACGCTCTACATCATGACCGGCGGCGGCCCCGGCGTCGCCACGGAGACGATCTCCGTCTACATCTACAAGGTCACGACGCAGGACCTGATCTGGGGCTATGTGGCGGCGATCGCGCTGGCCATCCTGGTCGTGCTTTCGATCGTTGCCGTATTCGCCATGAAGCGCATGGCGCGGGCGAGGCTGGTGCCGGCATGAGCGCGATCCAGCTGCGCAACCTGGTCAAGACCTTTGGCGAGTTCACGGCGCTGAAGACCATGGACCTCGACATCGCCGATGGCGAGTTCATGGCGCTGCTCGGGCCTTCGGGCTGCGGCAAGTCGACAACGATGAACATGATAGCCGGCATGGAGGAGCCGACCAGCGGCAAGATCCTGTTCGGCGAGCGCGACATGGCCGGCGTGCCGATGGGCCGGCGCGGCGTCGGCTTCGTTTTCCAGAACTATGCCATCTTCACCCACATGACGGTGCGCCAGAACCTTGGCTACGGGCCGCGGATGCGTGGTGCGGCGAAAGCTGAGATCGACCGCCGCGTCGGCGCCACCGCCGAGCTGCTGCAGTTGACGCCGCTGCTCGACCGCAAGGCCGACCGGCTCTCGGTCAACATCCTGCAGCGGGTGGCAATCGGACGCTCGGCGATCATGGAGCCGGCCATCTTCCTGCTCGACGAGCCGCTGTCCAATGTCGACGCCGCCTTCCGGGCGGTAATGCGGACCGAGCTCAAGCAGCTGCAGCGCCAGTTCAGGCAGACGATGGTCTACGTCACCCATGACCAGCTCGAGGCCATGACCATGGCCGACCGCATTGCCGTCATGGATCACGGCGTGCTGCAGCAGGTGGGAACGCCGCTGGAAGTCTACAACAATCCAGCCAATGTCTTCGTCGCCCGCTTCATCGGCGCTCCGGGCATGAACCTGCTGAAGGGAAGGCCGGCGGAGAGCGACCGGGGCCTGGTGGTCGATCTCGGGCCACTGGGGGTCACGCCGACGCTGCCGGATGCGCTGGCCGCCACCTTGCGCGGATCGCGCTCCGAGGTGCTTTACGGCTTCCGGCCCGAACAGGTGTCGCTGGTGCAGAGCGGGCAGGGCCTCGCCATGCCGGTGAGCTTCGTCGAGCGGATCGGCGCCAGGACCATCGTCCATCTCGGCGATGGCGAGACCGCCGTGAAGGCGGTGTTCGACAATGCTGTCGGACTGTCGATCGGCGAGCTTGCCGTCGTCGCCCCCGTGGCATCGTCCGTGCGTGTCTTCGATGCCCGCAGCGGCATTGCGATGAAGGCAGGTTGACATGGCCGATATCGTCTTTCGCAATGTCAGCAAGCGTTACGGCACGACGCTCGCCGTCGACGACGCCTCGTTCACCGTCAATGACAACGAATTCTTCTGCTTCTTCGGGCCGCCGCTGTCGGGCAAATCGACAATCCTGCGCCTGGTGCTCGGGCTGGAGACGCCTGACGCCGGAGAGATCCTGATCGGCGGCAAACCGGTCAACACCGTCTCGCCGGCCGAGCGCAATGTCGCCATGGTGTTCCAGAACCTGGCGCTGTTCCCCCATATGAGCGCGCGCGACAATGTGCGTTTCCCGCTGGTCGAGCGCAAGGTCGCCGAGGCCCAGATCGAAAAGCGTGTCGCCGACGTCGCCGCCAAGCTGCATATCGGCCACATCCTTCACAAGCCGCCGGCGCAGCTTTCCGGTGGCGAGCGGCAGCGCGTGGCCATAGCCCGCGCCCTGGTGCGCGACCCGAACGCCTATCTGATGGACGACCCGATCTCTGCGCTCGATGCGCGGCTGCGCGAGGAAACGCGCGTCGAGCTCAAGCGCATCCAGCGCGAACTCGGCAAGACGCTGATCTACGTCACCCATGACCAGGAAGAGGCGATGTCGATCGCCGACCGCATCGCCATTCTGGAGAATGGCAGGATCCGGCAGATCGGCGCTCCGGCGGAGATCTACGACCGCCCGGCGAACACCTATGTGGCGCGACTGCTTGGTTCGCCGATGATGAACATCCTCAAATCCGTTCGCGGCGACGGTGGCATCGAGGCCGCAGAAGGCACGGTCAGCATCGCCGATCGCGCTGCTCCGGCCGACGCGATCGAAATCGGGCTCAGGCCGGAGGACATCCAGGTCCGGCCCTGGGTCGACGGGGGCGTTGGCCGCCCGGCACGCGTGTTCGAGGTCGAGCCGCTTGGCGGCTACACGGTGGTAACGCTCGCCGCCGGAGAGGCGCGGCTGAAGGCGCTGCTGCGCGGCCAGCCCGACATCAGGCCGGATGCGGCGGTAGCGATATCCTGCGAGCCGGCCCGGGTGCATTATTTCGGGCAGGACGGAGGCGCGTTGGCGAGATGATCGCGGCTGCGAAAACAGAATTGCGGGAGGAAGACATGGCGAGCGAAGGCTTCGAGCCGGACGTGAAGGTCCGCACGAAAGAATACCGTATCGGCTGCATCGGCGCCGGCATGATCATGGCCGAGTGCCATCTGGCAGCCTATCGCGAAGCGGGGTTCAACGTGATGGCGATCGCCTCGCGGACCCGTTCCAATGCGCAGAAGGTCGCCACGCGTTGGGACATCCCGACCGTGCACGACACGCCGGAACAGCTGATCGAGAATCCCGAGATCGAGATCGTCGACCTTGCCTTTCCGCCCGACCAGCAGCCGGCGCTGATCCGCCATGCGCTGAAGCAGCCTCACATCAAGGCGATCCTGGCGCAGAAGCCACTGGCGCTGTCGGTCGATGAAGCCGTGAAGCTGCGCGACGAAGCATCAAAGTCCGGCAAGATCCTCTCGGTCAACCAGAACATGCGCTACGACCAGTCGATGCGCGTTCTGAAGCAGATCATCGACAGCGGCGCGCTGGGCGACATCGTCTTCGCGCAGATCGACATGCATGCCATCCCGCACTGGCAGACTTTCCTTCAGGACTACGACCGGCTGACGCTCGCCAATATGAGCGTGCATCATCTCGACGTGCTGCGCTTTCTGTTCGGCGATCCCTCGGAAATCACCACGCTGACACGCAAGGACCCGCGCACGACATTCGAGCATAGCGACGGCATCACCGTCTCGACGCTGCGCTTTCCCTCCGGCGTGCTCGCCGTGTCGCTGGAGGATGTCTGGTCCGGACCGCGCCAGGAGGGCTATCTGGACGACCAGCACATCAACTGGCGCGTCGACGGCACCAAGGGTGTCGCCAAAGGCACGATCGGCTGGCCGAAAGGCGCTGCCTCGACGCTGACCTATGCCTCGACCGAGACGACCGGCGGCGAATGGGTCAGCCCGAGCTGGGACACGATGTGGTTCCCGCATGCCTTCATCGGCGTGATGGAGCAATTGCAGCATGCGGTGAAGACAGGCGCGCCGCCGGCGCTCTCCGTCGCCGACAACGTCAAGACAATGGCACTGGTCGAGGCCGGCTATCGCTCGATCCACGAGGGCCGCACCGTCAAGCTTTCCGAAATCTCGATAAAATCAGCCAACTGAATCGCTTACAGGGAGGAATTCACATCATGATGCAGGCAGGTATTTTCACGGGCTATTTCCGGTACGGCCTCGAAGAGACGGCAAAGAAGATCCGCGGGCTCGGTTTCAACACGGTGCAGCTCGACCTGCATTTTAGGGATATCGATCTGTCGGCCGGGCAGATCACTGAGGAAAAGGCCAAGCAGGTGCGCGACGTCTTCCGCGACAACAACCTGCCGATCTGCTGCGTGTCGGGCTACACCAACATCATCCATCCCGACAAATCCGAGCGCGACAAGCGCGTCGGCTATCTCAAGGAGATCATCCGCAACGCCCGCAGCTTCGGCTCGCCCTACGTGATCTCCGAGACCGGTACCTACAACACCGAATCCGACTGGGTGCATCACCCGAAGAACAAGACCGAGGAAGGATTCGAGGAATGCCGCAAGGTGATCGCCGAGCTTGCCCAGACCGCCTATGACCATGGCGCGGTCTTCCTCCTCGAGACCTACGTCAACAACGTCGTTGGCTCGGTCGAGGAGACGGTGAAGATGTTCGCCCACGTCGACCATCCCGGCCTCGGCCTGCTGATGGATCCGACCAACTATTTCGAAACCCACAACATCGACAGGATGGACCAGATCCTGAACCAGGTGTTCGATACGCTGACCGACAAGATCAAGATCGCGCATGCCAAGGACGTCAAGCGTTCGGGCAGCGACAAGTCGGAAAAGCATGCCGACATCGGCGACGAGGATGCGATGGAGAGCCACACCTTCCGCGGGGTCGGCGAGATCGAGCTGCCGGCGCCCGGGCTGGGATCGCTGAATTACGATCTCTATCTGCAGCGGCTGGCGGAAAAGCACCCAAACATCCCGGTCATCATCGAGCATCTCTCGGAAGACGACGTGCCGCGCGCGAAGAAATTCCTCGACGGGAAGTTCCGCGCCAACGGCCTGTGAGCGCCGGTTGCGCCGCCGGCGCATGGCGGCGCAACTCCAACCAAGGGAGGAATGAATGTTGAAATTCGCATTGAAAGTGGCTGCCGCGGCAACGCTGGTGGCCGGGGTCTCCTTGAGCCTGCCGGCATTCGCGCAGGACGGCCAGAAGACCTTCTATCTGCTGTCGCATGGTGGCCCTTCGGACGCGTTCTGGATCGACTGGAATGCCGGCGCGACCAAGGCCTGCGACCAGCTCAAGGTGACCTGCAAGATCTCGTTCAGCGGCGGCGACATGGCGGCGCAGAAGGAGGCTTTCAACTCGGCGCTCGCCGCCAAGCCGGACGGCATCGCCACCACCTCGGCTCAGCCCGGCCTGTGGACGGAGGAGGTGAAGGCCGCCAAGGCCGCCGGCATACCGATCGTGTTCTTCAACACCGACGATCCGGCGACCGGGCGGCAGGCCTATGTCGGGGCCGACCTCAGGGAAGCGGGCGTCATCTGGGCCAAGTATCTCGTCGACCACAAGATGGTGAAGCAGGGCGACAAGGTGTTCCTGCCAGTCGAAGTGCCGGGCGCCAGCTACCAGCAGCTGGAGACCGAGGGCATCGCCAGCGTCTTCGATCCGCTCGGCATCAAGTACGACGTGGTCGATTGCGGCACCGACCCGGCCGGCATCATCGCCAAGATGACCGACTACATGGTCGCCAACAATCCGCCGGCAATCATTGCACTCGGCGATTCCGTGGCAGCAAGCATCAAACGCGTCTTCGACGGGGCCGGTGTGTCGGCCGGCAAGGTCCCGGTCGTCGGCTGGGGCAACTCAAAGGAGACGGCCGAGGCGGTCAAGTCCGGCTTCGTCAATGCTGCGGCCTGGCAGTACCCGTCGGCGCAGGGCTTCATGCCGGTGGCGCTGCTCGGGCTTGCGGCCTCTGGCGAGCCGATCGGCTACGACATTCACACATTCAGCCTCTACGACGCCTCGAGCGTCGAGCCGATCCTGAAACTCTACAACAAGTGACGACAATCGGCGCCCGCCCCGAAATGGCGGGCGCCGGACGAAACGCATGGTCCTGACAGATATGGCAATCACAGCAGACGACGACACGCAGCGAGCGAAGGGCAGGTCTGCGCTGCTGCGTTCGCCGCAATTCTCCTCGCTCATCATCCTCATCGTGCTGCTCGTGGTGTTCGCCATCGCCGACGGCAACTTCCTGTCGCCGCTCAACATATCCAACATGATGGCGTTCCTGCCCGAGCTCGGCATCATCGCTCTCGGCATGACGCTGCTGCTGACGGCGGGCGAGTTCGATCTGTCGGTCGGCGCCGTGTTCGGCCTTGCGCCCGTCGTGGTGATGCTGCTGGTGCAGAATGGCGGTATCGACATCGGCGTCGCCCTCCTGGCCGGGCTTGTGCTGTGCATCGCGATCGGCGCCATCAACGGGCTGATCGTCACCAAGATCGGCATTTCCTCGTTCCTGGTCACGCTGTCGATGCTGCTCGTCGTGCGCGGCGCGGCGCTCTACATCACGCAGGGATTCCCCCTGAAGTCGTGGGACCAGCCCGGCTTCTTCGTCACGCTGCTTGCCGGCAGCTTCAATGTAGGCTCGTTCCGGTTCTACACCTCGCTCTGGTGGTTCATCGGCCTGTCGCTGCTGGCGATTTACATCCTGCGCTACGCGAAGCTCGGCAACTGGATCAGCGCCATCGGCAGCAACCGCAACGCAGCGGTGGCGCGCGGCGTGCCGGCCGACGCGGTCAAGATCTGGCTGTTCATCCTGACCTCGGTGGTGGCCGGGCTGGCCGGCATGATCAGCGCGTTCCGGATTTCGGCCGCCTCGCCGGTGGCCGGCACCGGCTACGAACTCGAAGTGATCGCCATGGTGGTGGTCGGCGGCACGGCGCTCACCGGCGGGCGCGGCACCATCCTCGGCACCATCGTCGGCGCGCTGATGCTGCGCGCCATCCGCAACGGCATCGTGCTGATCGGTGTGCCGGGCTTGGCATACAACATCTTCGTCGGCGTCATCATCCTCGCCATGCTCATCCTGCACGCTTTGCTGCAGAAGAACGCCGCAAGGAGCTGAGGATGGAAGTGCTGCGTCTGCAAGACCTGCAAAAGTCCTTCGGCAACGTGCGTGCGCTGAAGAACGCCTCGTTCACCCTCAACGAAGGCGAGGTGGTTGCCCTGCTTGGCGACAATGGCGCCGGCAAGTCGACGCTGATCAAAGCGATCTCCGGCGTCTTCCCGGCCGACCACGGCGACATCTTCGTGCGCGGCGAGAAGGCGTCGATCCGCTCGACGCGCGACGCGATGGACCTCGGCATCGAGACTATCCATCAGGACACATCGCTCGCGCCGGACCTCAGCATCGCGCGCAATCTTTTCTTGGGTCGGGAGCCGGTCAATTTCGGCTGGCTCGGCGTGTTCGCGCCCCTCGACCTCGCCAAGTTTCGCAACGCCGCCTCGGCGCTGCTGAAGCGGGTCGGCATTTCGAAAAAGCTCGATGCAGATGCGCTGGTGAGCACGCTCTCGGGCGGTGAGCGGCAATCGATCGCGATCTCGCGCGCCATGCAGTTCGCCGCCAAGGTGATCATACTCGACGAGCCGACCAACAATCTTGGCGTCGAGGAAACCCACGGCGTGCTGCGCTTCGTCAAGGAGGTGCGCGACGCCGGCCACTCGGTGCTGCTCATCACCCACAACATCCACCACGTGTTCCAGGTCGCCGACCGCATCATCGTCATGCGCCGCGGCGAAATCGTCGCGGAACAAACGGTCGCCGACACCGACCTGTTGACGGTGGAAAGCATCATCACCGGCGCCGACATGTCGGCCTTGCTCAAGGAGGCGAGGGCAAAGTGAAGGACGTCGCATGGTAGAGCTTTACGGCAAGACGCTGTCGCGAAGGCAGGTGGCCGAGCGGTCCGGCATGCTGTCGCAGTTCGCCGGCGTGCGACTGATGACGCTCGGCGACGGCGTGGAGCGCGGCATCCGGATGCTCGAGTTCCGCACCGGCTCCGGCCTGCGCTTCACGGCGCTGGTCGACCGGGCGCTCGATATCGCCGATTGCGACTTCCGGGGCCAGGCGATCGGCTGGCATTCGCCGAGCGGCTTTCGCCACCCCGGACTGCACGAGCATGAAGGGGAGGACGGCTTCGCCTTTGGCCGGTCGTTCTCGGGGTTGCTCGTCACCTGCGGCCTCGACCATATACTGGGCCGGGAAGACGTGCCGGCCGAAAGCTACAATTATCCGGGGCGCAAGCGGGTATTGCATTCGCTGCATGGCCGCATCGGCACCGTGCCGGCGCGGCTGACCGGCTACGGCGAGGCCTGGGACGGCGACCGGTGCGTGCTGTGGGCGGAAGGCATTGTCCAGCAGGCAACCGTGTTCGGCGAGGATCTCCAGTTGCTGCGCCGCATCGAGGCCGATGTCGGCGGCACCGAGATCCGCCTGTCGGACCGCGTCGTCAATCACGGTTTCAGCCGCACGCCGCATATGTATTTCTATCACGTCAACGTCAGCCATCCCTTGCTCGACGAGGGTTCGCGCTACCTGGCGCCGATCCGGGATGTCGTCTGGGCGGCGCACGCCGGCGAACGCTACGAGGCGCAGAAGGTCGGCTACCGAACCGTGCCGGCGCCGCAGCTGGGATTCAGCGAGCAGGTCTGGGAGCACGAGCTTGGCGCCGATGCGGCGGGCGAGGTGCCGGTGGCCGTCGTCAATGACCACCTGGGCCTCGGCTTCGAGGTCGTTACCCGCAAGGATCAGCTGCCCTGCACCTATCAGTGGCAGAACTTCCAGGCCGGCCTATATGCGTTGGGAATCGAACCCTCGACGCATCATGTTCTGGGCAATCTCGCCGCGCGCGAACGGGGCGAGATGATCTGGCTGGACCATGGCGAAAGCCGCTCCTATGACGCCGTGTTCCGGGTGCTCGACGGTGCCGGTCAGATCGCCCAAGCGGAAGCGAGGATAGGGTCGATCGCCCGGCAGCCGCAACAGGATTACCCTGCGCCGTCGGGCGCTTTTGCGAGACTGCAGGCGTGACCGGCTTGAAACACACGATCGGTTGCCGCGGCGGGCGGGAAGTGCGCCGGAATACGGAAGCAGGCGCGGCCCGGCCGACCCCAGGCGGCCCTTGCGGAGCGCAGGCGGGAAACGGAGATGACGATGACGGCAAGCAGGAAGCGCGACTACAGCCTGGTCGGTGAAAGCACCAAGCGCGCCATCGAGACCGGATTGGCTTCGGCCGAATGGTATCACACCGATGTCCCGCGCAAGGCGATCAAGGAGTTGATGCAACGCTCCGACGGGCCGGCGATCCGCGACACGATCATCTGGGTCGCGGCGATCCTGGTGTCGGCCGCCGGCATCGTATGGTTCTGGGGCACGTGGTGGGTGGTGCCGTTCCTGTTCGTCTATGGCGTGCTTTACGGCTCGTCGAGCGACTCGCGCTGGCACGAATGCGGCCACGGCACCGCGTTCCGGACGCGCTGGATGAACGATGTCGTCTACCAGATCTCAAGCTTCATGCTGATGCGCAACCCAGTGCAATGGCGCTGGAGCCATGCCCGCCATCACACCGATACCATCATCGTCGGCCGCGATGCCGAAATCGCCGTCATGCGCCCCCCAGATCTGCTGCGGGCGGCGCTCGCCTTCACCGGTATTCTCGATTTCCGCTATTCGCTGCCGACGCTGGTGCGCCAGGCGTTCGGCAAGCTGTCCGATGAAGAGAAGAGCTATATCCCCGAGATGGAGCAGCACAAGGCGGTGATCGCTGCGCGCTGGCATGTCGCCATCTATGCGGCGACAGTCGGGCTGGCGTTGTTCACGTGGTCACTGCTGCCGCTGGTGCTGATCGGCCTGCCGCGCCTCTATGGCAGCTGGCACATGGTGCTGACAGGGTTGCTGCAGCATATCGGCCTGGCCGACAATGTCGTCGACCACCGGCTGAACACGCGCACCGTCTACATGAACCCGGTCAGCCGCTTCATCTACTGGAACATGAATTACCATGTCGAACACCATATGTTCCCGATGGTGCCCTATCATGCGCTGCCAAGACTGCACGAGCTGATCAAGCACGACCTGCCGGTGCCGAACCCGTCGATGTGGCATGCCTATCGCGAGGTCTGGCCGGTGCTGCTTCGACAGCTGAAATATGAGGATTTTTATCTCGAGCGGAAATTGCCGCCGACAGCCAGACCCTATCGCGGCGAATTTCACCAGGTGGATATGTCGGCGGCCGCTGAATAGCGATAGCGAATTTTGCCGGAGCCGGAGATGGCTGACTGGATGAAGCGTGCGCGGTGGACGACATCTCGAAAGAGGATGTCATCTGCTTCGATCCTCGCGGCCGCAGCTTCGCGGTTTGCCGCTCGCCCAATGACGAGTTCTTCGCCACCGACGGATAT
Organism: Mesorhizobium sp. C395A; assembly: GCF_030323205.1. NCBI lineage: Bacteria > Pseudomonadati > Pseudomonadota > Alphaproteobacteria > Hyphomicrobiales > Phyllobacteriaceae > Mesorhizobium > Mesorhizobium sp. C395A. Next base: position 1,337,252 of record NZ_CP100473.1, read on the forward strand.
TGTACGCATGAGAAGGCGCATGCGGCCGAAGGGCTGGTGATCGACGACGTCATCGAATGCCTTGAAGCATATTGGCCGCTTCAATTGCGGCCGGCCAGGCCAAGGGCGCGCCGGGTCTGCGTCAATCTCGCGATCTATCCGGTGAGAATCGAGGCCGGCAAGGTGATGCTCCAGATCTGACGCTTGGTAACCGGTCCAGCACCGCGTTTAGCAAAGCAGAGTGACGTTTTCATAGCCGAAAGAGACGGACCGTGGCCGATCTGCGCCATGAAGGCTAAGCCAGCTGACCATGCTGCGCGTGCTGGTCATTGACGTGGCCGAGGGGCGCCGAGCGGGCAGGGGTCGATCGTCTCGGTACCGCTGGAGCTGTGCTGAACCCTATATCGCGATGCGGCCCCCAGCCTGTTCACCGTGCGGACTAGAATTTCTTCGAGATCGGCACCGCCGGCGGTTTTCTTAGTTGGGCTTTCCGCCTCTGATCGACGAGGTCCTGATTCACTGCTGCTTCTGCTGATCAGCTTTGAGGTGCTGATTGTGCGGTTTGATCTGGCAGCGTTGATACTGGGCGCCACCGCGATCGAAGCGGATGGACAGCGCCTACCGCAGCGGCAAAACGACCGCTGAGCAAGATCAGTGTGAGGGAAGGAGATGGAATTTATTGGTGCGCAGCAAGCGCGGCAAAGCTGCGCAGCTGATCGTGGCTGGAAAGCGTCGCTACAAAGGCGGTGCGTTTGTCAGCTTGGAAGCCGACACGCGTCCGGCAGGCGACGGCGATCTCGCTGGCTGACTGCGGCGCGGGATTATTGTTGAACGACGGCAGGAAGTAGGCTCGGTCCGCCGTGCGTCCAGGACTCGCGTTCGAGTGGATTATGGTTCGGGGTGACGATAGCCGATCTGCGCAGCCCCGAACCTCCAGCGCTTTCCGCATGTTGGGCAGGGGTAGAATTGTCACTTTCACGCTCGATCTGCTCCGCGTGTGCGTCAGGATGATGCTACACTCAAACTCTCGAAGGTTCATGATCCTCTTCGGTAGCGACGGATTCATGCCGTAAGCGAGCCGCCCCGGGAAACTGATTTCAATTCCTTCGCAGCCGCGGTCAACGAGGCGCGGTCATTCCCGGCGGCTATGATGAGCTCCATCGCCTGCTCAGGCGTTATGCCGTTCTGCTGGGCAAAATGGAAGTGTTCGTTGCGTTCGTTGGACGAGACCCGGTTCCTGTCGCCAAAATCACGCTCGCTTTTGTTGTCCGTCATCATCTTCTCCTTCAACCTCAATTCGTCGGCCCGAACCGCCCGCTGGAGCAAAACTTCCGAAACCGCCGTACGCGAATGCCCATCGAGCCTCGCTAGGGCTGCTGTGAGTAGAAGTAAGCTCCAGCTGGCGAAAGCTGGGGGAGCTTGTCCAATGCCGGGGTGGGCTCGGCGCACGCCGTGGCATCGCTCCGGCGACTTTCACCACCCGCCCAGAACACGGGTGGGAGCAGCCTCGGAATGTTTGCCCGACCGCCAGGCAATGAAGATGGAACTACGCGACACCGAGTTCCTCGTCCTGTGGCATCAGCAGACGCTCTCGTGGATGTCTTACCCGGCATTCTCGCCCGAATGATCGAAGTGGATGGCGAGGCCAAAGGCGAGCGCTCGCTCGGCGATCATATTGACAAGATGGCTTTCGCCGATCGACAGCGCCGGAAGGGCCTCTTTCAACGCCTCGAGAGCATGCCGTGTCGACAAAAGACCCCGCCGCTTGCGGCTGCTCACATATTGATCGATCAGGCACTCCAGTGGCATCTGCCTGCCTCCGCTTCGGACAGGATCTCGTAGCGTGGCTGCGGAGCGACAGCATTCACATTGGTTAAGAGACGGCGGCGAACGCCATCATGCATGCCGCCAACAGACGGCGGTGGGGCTGATTTACGCCGGGTTGGAGCGCTATCCTAGGGTAAGCATGGCGCGACCGTCGCGCCGGGTTCGGACATTTCGATGCTACTGCTCCGGTACCGCGGAGGTTTGTGGATGGTTGCGTGCCGCCTCGGCGATTTCCGGAATGAACTTCGTCGCGGTGCAGCTTCGGTTTACATTGGCGCGGGCGGTAAATACCTCTTGCCCGCAGACTTGCGAAGCGAGCGCGATCGGCACATGCACCGCCAGTGGCAACTCGGTCTCAGCCACTCCTAGATGTCTTGCAACCTGTTGCTTCACCTCCGGCCGGCCGAGCGAGACGTCAACGCCGACATCATCCTTGGCGGTCGGCGACGATCCTTGCGCCGGCAGACGATCGTGCTTGCCTGTTTGCGATGAGTCGCCGGATTGTTGAGCCGGCTGACTTGTCTGCGCAGATGCCTGGGCGCCCAAAATCAGCGAGGCCCCCAGCCCCAAAAAAGCCCGGAGCCCCAAAGACACAATCCGAAGTCCGAATGTGCTCATTGTCATGTTCCTCACCGTGGGTTCAAACTTGGCGCCGCTCAGAGGTCGGTGTTGCTTCGGCCTCTTTCGAAGACAGGGATGTCTTCCTCGTCCTCATCATTGTCACCGGTTGGTATGTCCTCGGCGTAGCTGCGGGTCAGTTCCTCGGTTTCGCTTAAGCCGTCCATCGTCTCATTGGCGCCTGCCCCTTCATCATGACGACCGGTAATTTCGCTGCGGGGCCTTGCGCCGAGCGGCTGGTCGACATCGTCGGCTCCCACGAAACCTGGCTCCGCGCCGTGCCTGTCTTCGTGGCCCACGGGGCTGTCCAACACGGCGGCATCCTCCGGGCGAATGGGTTCATCATTGGCGAAGTCACTTCGTCTCGAATGCGAGGTCTCGTTTTGCTTTGGCATGTCAGGTCTCCTGTTCGTTTGGCAACTTCGACGACGCTGGTGCTTGCACGCCGGACTACCTGAGCGACGCACCTTTAGAGTTCCTGCATCGACCACCGCTTAAAGGTTGCAGCGTCCCTGAGGGCGGAGGCAGTGTTGGCCACAGACTCCACAGCGCCGCGAAGAACCAACGTCGTGGCCAGATCCACTCAGCCCTGAGAACCGCTCTTGCTCAGTTGCTGGGCATGTTTGAAATGCTGCCGGATCACCGGCGCGGTCTTTTTCGCATGAGCCGCCAGATGTTTTGCCTGACCGTTTTCTGCATAGGAGGTCATCAGCGTCAGGGCTTCCTGGTGCGCTGCCACCTGGGCGTCGATATAGGCGTTATCGAACGCCCCGCTGCTGTCGTTGCTCAACGCTTCCAATTGGGCAGCATGCTTGCTTGTCATCTCCGGCGCCACTGCGACGTCGTCCTTCTTTGCCGCCGCAATGAGCCGCTTGGAAGAAGTCGTGTGGTCCTTGATCAGCATGCGAGCGAATTCCTTCACTCGTGATGTCTTCGATTTCCGCAGCGCCAACTCACTCGACTGGATCTCGAACATGTCTGAACTCGCAGCTGCTTTGACAAATTCCTGCGGGGACGTCGTCGCGGTCTGAGCCATTGCCCCCGGGCTGATGAGACCGATGGCGATCGCAGCCAAAAGCGCTTTGACGAAATGCATGTTGTGCTCCTGCAATATTGCTTAACTGGCCCAACACGGCCGAGCTGCCGTTGTTCCCCTTGTTGTGACAATAAATACGGGGCGGCAGGCGTAGACCCCGGATGGCTCCGGCTCAGGGCTTTGATCATAGATCCGGCCGTAGCCAAGACCGGTGACTGCGCGGAGCTCAGCGCGGCGGTCGGCTTGGTGGGCAGCACGTTGTGCGACATTCAAATCTCCGAAAGAAATCGTCGGCCATCGTCGCGATGCTTCAGGCAGACCAGTGCGATTTTGTAGGGTTGCGCTGACGGGATTCTGATTCCGCCCGCCGGTCGGGTTCGTCAAGAGGAGCTAATATAGCATTGTATGTCAGATCGGCGGTATTAGCCGCTTACTGATCGTCGCATGGTCCATCTCTGAATCTTGTTGCACCGCACAATATTATTGACGATGGGGTGCTTAGGCAAGGATATTGAATGACAAGTAGAGGAATCACGTCCTAGTAAAGTAAAATTTTATTATATCTGACTCTTGCTATTACCAAGTAATGACCCAAGACGCAGCTTTCGCGGGCCGTTAGCTTGTTTTTTAAACTCTAGTGCGTCACTATCGGGTCCGCAAATGCCCAAAAATGTCCCATCCTTTGAAGGGCAACAAGGAGGCGTACTATGGCAAGAATTTTTGAAATTCTTATGGGCAGTCTGACTGCCGGATCTGTTCTCGCAATTCTTTGCATGCCAGCGACAGCAGCTGGAATTAGTGTCGGAGGCGTCGGCGGGGTATCCGTCGGCAGCGGAGGCGCCAGCGCTAATGTGGGCGGCAACAGCGGCGCTACGGCTAGCGTGTCCCTAGGCGGTTCTGGGGCAAATGCCGCAGCCTCCGTCGGCGACACTGGCGGAGCGACTGCTTCCATCGGAACCGGCAGCGCCAATGTCGGTGTCGTCACCGGGGTTGGTACCGACGTAAATGTCGGCGTTGGAACCAATCCAGCCGCCAACCCCAGCAACCCGACCGCTTCGAGCAACCCGAATCTGGCTAGCGTTGTCGGCGATATGTCGAACGCCCAGGTCACTCGGATGAAGAAGCGCTGCGTCGAAGTGCTTAGCAACGAAGACACCTATGATCGTGACCTGCGCCGGCTCTGCCTGCTGATCTCGCGCCGCTAACCAGCGACCCCTTTCCGACCTGTCGGGGCTGTCGACATGACACTCTCCAGTTCCGACAGTGGAAGCCCGCCCGCCGAAAGGTTGGGCGGGCTTTTACAGTCAGCGTCCTTCCATCCGCAGCAGACAATCGCGCTTGGCATCAGCGACCTGGCCGAGCAAGCGATGGAAGACCGCGCGGACAAGCTGGGCATATCCTGCGCAGAGGAAGTCGGCAGCGTGTACGCGGCGATTCTCGGTGCTATCATGCACCGCGATGCCGCTTGGCTGACTGACCGAGGCCGCGCTATATCGCGCCCGGCGGGCGTATTCAGCTCAGCGAGCCTCTGCCGGGGGAAGCCAAGACCATCTTTCACTTGCTCGACAAGGCCGGACTTGAAGGCAAGGTGTCGAAGCGCAAGGACAGCAAATACCGTCGACCAACTGGCTGAAGGCCAAGTGCTTTGCGAACGACGAGTTCGATCTGCTCGGCGTCGAGCGTGAAGCGGGCAAGCCGGCGTTCGCTGAGGATGACACAAATCGCCGTGCCTAAGAAAGATCAGGAGCGCGCCACCTACGCCTGGATGTACGGCGCCCAAGCGCGCAAGGATGGCAAGGAGCGTGAGGTGCCATTACTGGCAGGAACATGCCGACGGGTGGCTGCAGGGTTTTGACGGTGTGCCGATGGCTGGTTTTGGAAAGACCAAGACCGTCAACGACGAGATGGAAGCCGAGGTCGACGAAGCCGCCGTCGAGCGGCCCGACGAATAGCCATTTTGCCATGTGCCGTATGTTCGTTTTTGATTGAAGAAAGGGTTTCGTTGGGCCTATAAAGATTGCGTTTACCATTGCCTTTTTGGGAGGATGCGATGGTTGCAACGCCCATAGATATCGCTCAAGCGGCCACTGCGACTACGGCCACCTTGCTGAAGTGGCAGAAGTCCATGGAGGAACGCGCCACGTTTCGCCAGAACATGGATCAATCGCGCAGGGCGATCCAAGCCTCACGCGATCTGCTGAAGCGCCTTCGTCAACGTCATCGCGACGACGATAGCGGCGCGGATGCGCTAAAGGATAGCCGCCAGGGCAGATGTGAGACGGAGGTCCGGGAACGGATTGGGGCCACGTGCGGCACCTAATGTCGCGATGGTGATGGCCGATGATGTGCTTGAACAGGAGATTGCCCATCTCCTGCATTGCCGTCATATCCGGGTAAGCCGCTAAAACGGAGCCTTCACCACCGACGCTGCCGAGCAGCGGGATCAACACGAAGCTGTCATCCCGAAACTTGCTTATGGTGGTGATCGTGAAGAAATCGTAGTCGGGATAGGCCTCATCAAGCAGGGCGCTGATCTCGGCGAGGAATTCAGGCGTCTCGAACTGTGCGCCGATCGGCGGCACCACAATCATGTCTTTGCATACTTGCATCTCGCGCCTTCCCAAGCCGTCTCATCGTGAGCGGCTGTTCCGCCAAGGTCAAATCACGTCTTCCCTGCCGATGATCTGGAGTCAGCAAAGTTATTCACACGTCGACAAGATGGTTAGAATTGTCGCGGTTCGGTTAAGACCTCGATCATGAGGCGTGGCGCATCGTGTTGTTGGGTCTACATATTGCCTTCCTGACCCTACCCGGTAGCTCAAGCCCGTTGCCGTAATTGGCAACGGGTTTTTTTACGTCTTCATCTGGCACAGTTGATCTAATGGTATGGAAACGCGACGACAACCAAGCAATTCTGCCTTAAGCGGTCGATTCCTCGGATGTAGCCGTGACTACGAAAACCCGCTGTTGCGCGCGCGGCGGGGTTTCTTGGCATCAAGACGCTACCCCGCCCTCAGGCCCGTTGCTTAATTGCGGCGGCCTTTACAGGTCCGGCGCCGCTATCTACTGCTGAATAGGTGGAGTCACGAGACCCGGAAAGGGCAACACGTTGCCGCCCGTCCCCCGCCGGCGGCGCAGTTCAATCTCGCGATAGACCAGGGTGCCCATCACCATTTCCGCGCTGGCGATTTCCGAATCTCGATGGCAACGACTTGAGCAATTGGTGCAGCTGTCGCGTTTCCATGGTCGCAATGTGGGCGGCAATGGCTTCGATGCTATCGCCCAAATTCGCCAGTAACCCTGCGGACATCTGCATCGCGCTACTCTACAGCCGGGAAAACGTGTTGAGATGCAGACGCGTCCTTTGGCCTTCTGCAAAGGCCAAAGCATAGGATTCGAGCTTGAATGATCGGGTGAGTTCCTGGTCTTCCTCGACCACGCGAACAAACCACTCGCCACAGGCTTCGCCAACTTCGACACAAGGGCGTGCTTTGCGAATTGGAATGATGTCAGCCAGGGCGTTGCCTCCCAGCAATCAGGCCAAACGGGATTGTAACGTCGTAAGCGGTCTTCAACAAGAAGAGTTTGGGCAGCAATACGAAACTGAGGTGTGGGCCACAAATGGCCGGCGCCATGGGTTGGGGAACCTGGGTGGGCACCGGCCAAGAGCGGACAGGTCCGCCGCGATGCATACATCGTCGATTGGTGCCGCGGTGGTAATGGTGTGATCGCGGAAGCTACGCTTTAGCCTTAGCCGCCGGCCTTGCCTTGCCCGTTACAGTTGCCGTGGGCTGCGGTGCCTTCCTACCCAGACCGATCGACTTCGCCATGGCAGACCGTGAGGCCGCATAGTTGGGAGCGACCATCGGATAAGTGGATGGCAAGTTCCACTTTGTTCGATACGCGTCAGGAGTGAGACCGAAATCCACGCGCAGATGTCGCCGAAGGGTTTTGAACCGCTTACCATCTTCAAGACAGATGATGTAATCGGGAAATACTGACTTCTTTGGATTTACCGCAGGCACTGGTTCTTCGGTCGCGGCAGCCACGCGATGGCCAATCCCAGACAGCGACGCGTGCACTGAGGCTATCAGGTCCGCCAAACCCGCGACCGGCACGGGATTGTGGCTGACGTACGCCGATACCACATCCGCCGTGAGTTCTACCAGTTCAGGGGCGTGGTCGGGGGCGTCGGTCATGGTGTGAGTCCTCGAATTTGAGAACGATCTATTATAGCTGCTGCCGCAGCTGCGCAACTCGAGGCCCGATGATGGGCCGCTTCCCTCGTAAGCACCAATCCTGTTGAGCCTGTGTTTGCCGATGGAGGAAAGGACCATCCGAAGCAGTGCCAGACTTATCACAGGTTAAGTCGGTCCGGTGTTTATGATATAAGGTCGGGCATCATTCGCGTTCTGCTGGCCGCGGGTGACTGAGAGACCATAGCGCTCCCGCCCAAACGGAGAGCCGACATGCTTTATCAAAGCCCATTAACCGCCAAGTTCCATCGTGCCTTCACCCTCACGTCAGGTGAGCGTCAAGCTCTCGACGCGGTAAGAATAAGGATCGTTGCGATTGGCGCAAACCAGAACTTGGTTCGGGAAGGCGACCAGCCGTCCCGGTGCATAATGGTCCTGGCTGGCTTAGCCAGCACCTCGAAGGTAACAGGAGACGGGAAGCGTCAGGTCACTGCTTATCATGTGCCTGGCGACATGCCCGATCTGTTGAGCCTGCACCTCGATCTGTTGGATAGCGACGTTCGAACGGTGAGCGCTTGCAGTGTTGGCTTCATAGATCACTCGGCTATCCGGCTGCTCTGCGAACGCCACCCCAGGCTGGCGGCAAATCTTTGGCGAACGACACTGGTTGATGCATCGATTTTCCGCGAATGGGTGGTCAATGTCGGGAAGCGCCAAGCGCTTGGCCGAGTGGCCCACCTTCTCTGTGAAATCATGCTACGTATGGAAGACGCCGGACTCGCGTCCGATCAAACCTGCGCTTTTGCTGTGACTCAAGCTGACCTTGGCGAGGCGACAGGGCTGTCGGCAGTCCACATCAACCGCACGCTCAAGTCTCTTCGGGAGAAGCGCCTTACATCACTTGTGAATGGCCAATTGACTATCCATGATTGGGAAGGACTGGCCTTTCTTGCTGAGTTCCGGCACGATTACCTGCACTCAGCAAGGACCAATAAAACGGCCGAGTTCATGTCAATGCACTGATTGCTCCAGGGGAAAATCGCCAGAAATGCGGATTGGCTCCAAGGGTAGCCGGACCACTTGTTGGCCTTCGCTGACCATCAGCGGTGCGATCGCCCCCCAAACATGTTTTGCCATGGTGGCGCGGCGGAAATGATCAGCAGGTTGATACCAAGCCTGTCTGGCTTGCTTCTTTTTGATGCGGCAGGCGGGGCCGCCTTGCCCCAGGCCAAACGCAGGCCCCAAACGAACCCGGCCTCACTTGGTGCACGCTCCTTTTACCGCGCGGTCAATGCTTTGATGGCGCGTCGAAGCGTTAGCGCAAGGGGTTCACTTGCGCGCAGAGTGCATTCGAATGCTTACCGGCCCACACGGCGTTGACTATCCGTATGGCCGTCTGGGTCGTGGAGGTTAACTGGGACGGGACACCTGCTCTCCTTGCCAGCCTTCGGGACGTTTCCTCGCAGCGTGCGCAGGAGGAACGTCGACGTCAATCCCAGAAGCTCGGAGCAATTGGCCGCCTCGCAGCCGGCATAGTTCACGATATCAACAATCTGATAGCAGCGTTCGACTCGGGCCTGCGGCTCCTGCAAAAGCAACTCGCCGAAAATCCCGGCGATCCGAAATCAGCCATCCTGATCGACGAACTGCTCAAACGAACACAGAACGGCGGGGCACTTACGCAGCAATTGCTTGCGTCTCTCGGAGCCAGTCGCTTACGCCCGAAAGCATTGATCTGAACGGACGGATCGAACAGCTTTCGATGCTGCTGGAACGAACGCTCGGGAGTGCAATCAAAATTGAACGCAACTTGGACGCGGCGCTTGGCCCTGTTCTGGTCGACCCCAACCAGCTCGATGTCGCCATGCTCAATCTGGCGGTGAACGCCAAGGACGCCATGGCCGGCGTGGGAACGCTCACAATCGAGACTAGCGATGTCCCGGACGACATCGACGATGGGCATTCACTGGCGGGTTCGTGCGTTCGTATGACCGTGCGCGATGCCGGTTGCGGCATGAACAAGGAGATTCTGGCGCAGGTCTTCGAGCCGTTCTTCACCACCAAACCCGATGGACGCGGGACCAGACTTGGACTTAGCCAGGTTTATGGCTTCGTCAAACAATCCGGTGGGCACATTCGGATCGAGAGCGAAGCTGGTGAAGGAACAAGCGTCCATCTTTTTCTGCCGCGTGTGCAGAAGCAGTAACCAGGCTCTGCCGGTATCGTCTTTGCATTGGGTATCGCGGGAGTGACGTGGCCAGTCCGCCAAAGCAATCCCGTAGAGCGACATAATGGGTTGGTTAGCGGCCGCTTTAGAGATCGGTGCAGAGGGTACACGGGCTTGTCCCCCTTTATCCTTTTTTCTCCCGGCCGCGCCACCGTCTATTATCGGCGGCTAGGCCGCTATCACCTTCTGAGCGGGTTAGCGATGGAGTGCCTTGGACGGTGAAAACGATTCCGGCATCCTCAAACGCTTTGCGGATGGCGGCCATGTTGTGGGGACGCGGTTTCCTGTATCCGTTCTCAAAAGCGCTGATCACCATCTCGCTAAGATTGGCCTTGGCGGCCAGTCGCACACGCGGCCAGTTCAGTAGGGCTCGTGCTGCTCTGACTTGATCTGCTGAGAGTAGGGTTCGGCTGTCCATAGCCAGTCGAACATTTAGTATCGCTAAACTGTTCCTCTTGACCTTCTGCGATTTCTAACGGTGTGAGGCCGGCTTGTCGGAAGCCGTCATCGATTATGGCTGCAACCTTTCGGACGGTTGTTGCCTCGGCTCCAACAAGACGTGCTGCCTGCATTCTTGCTTGGAGATCAGCCAAGCGGGCAACCAGGGCTTGCGTCCTCTCGAGTTCAGGGTTCGTCATGTTCATTATCCAGCTGAGTGGCAATTTGAATGAGTAGCGTTTGAATGCACACACTCGCCACCCAAGGGTGGCGAGCGTGGGTTCGTTCGAAATCTCAGTCGTAGACCTTGACAATCTTGCGGGTGCCCGGATCGACCAGGACCGTGCGGTTGTCGACCACCACGTAACGGAATTTGACGTTCGGGACCTCGTGGATCTCCACAGTTTCCGGCAGAGCTGTCCCGACGTTCAATTCCACGCCGGGAAGGTTCACCGAAGCCAAGGGCTGCTTCTTGACATACTCACGGATGACCGTGTCCTGTTCCGGCTGGATGATAATGTCGTCAGCGGCGGCGGAGCCGATCCCAGCCAAGAGCAACATGGCTGCGGCGGTGTTCACAAAGTGCATCTTCATATCTTCTCTCCTGCAAGGACCGGCACACGACGATCATCGTCCCGCACTGCCCGGCAACCAACTTTGAACCGGGGTAAACGTTCCCGCCTACGCACCTTTGTCTAATCCGATTGGTCTAAAGTCCGACCGTACAACGCAATGGTCTTACCTTTGGACTAGGCGGAACGGATTAGGGCTTCAGGTTGTTGGTTCTCCACAACGGGAGAGAACAAATGGATCAAAGTGTTGGCCAGGCGCGATGGTTGCTCGCACCGATTTTTGCAACAGCCGTTACCTTTCTGGTAATGGCGGTCGTCCTTAGCTGACATGTCTTGGATCGGCGCAGCCAGGTCCCTTCCTGCGCTGATAGGATTCGCGAGTTGCTTGAGCGGCTGGCGAATCCTCTATTTTACCGTGCGCTGGGCCTGCTCCTTCAGCAGGCGGGGCGCTTCGTTCAGCTCATGTAAGTTGGGAGGTTTACTATGCATCGGCGATCCTTTTTGACAGCGATGTTTGGCGTTGCAGGGGCAGCAGCCTTTGCAAGCGCGGTCCGGCCTATCAACGCATTGGCCGGTGTTCCAGCGGCCAAAAGCGGCATTCTCGAAGAACTCGACGCGCCAGACGCCTTCGACAACGAAGGTACTCACGCGGAAGTGGAGCCGGTCAACCATCGGCGCTACTACGACCAAGATTACGACCCAGACTACGACCCAGATTACTACCACCGGCGCCGCCGCCGGCGGGGCTGGAGAAGAGTCTGCCGTAGTTACTGGCGACACGGGCGCCGTCGGGTCCGGTGCTATCGCCGACGTGGTCCTTCGGTCGTCTTGCGATTTTAGCTAGTCGGCTGCTTCTGCCCATGGCCCGTTCCGGCTGACGTGCTGAGAACGGGCCGGTACGATTCCTTTTTCGTGGCAAACGCAATCCATCTGAGGGCACTCATCAGCAGCGCCGATGGACCTGACTTACAGCTTGGTGGTGTCGCTGTGGTGCGCCAGGAGCGGTCTGACGATCCCTCTTGTGCAGCCCTTCGGCTGCCGCCAGCCTGGGAAAGCTTTTCGGAACGTTTGGTTCTGGCCGTTAGGCCACGGGGCCAAGCTCAGCCATCAGGACACCCCGCAAGCGATGAGCAGCGGGGCCTGGTAAGGCCCGGCGACCTCCTTTTGGCATACGGGGGAGAAACCAAGAAGGGCGCCGAGCCTTACCGGCGCTGCTTTGAGGCAGACGACGCCGGACGAGATGAGAGTAGGCGATCATGCTAATTTCTGCGAACCATGCGAATGAGGGAAAGCCGTGTGCGATTCTTCGCTATCCAGCCACGAACCTCTGCCTTTCGGACATGGCGGTCCGTCGCTCGATCGATGATGAAGAACGCCTGATGTAGCTGCTCGACTTCGTAGAGCCCGACCCGGATCTCGAACCCTGTCTGGCCAGTGGCATCGAAGTCACCGGGACCAATGACAGGGAAGGCGACGACGATGGCGAAGCGGACGACGAGCGCGAAGCCAACGATGCCGATTATGGCTTCATAGAGGGAGGGCAAGGCCTATAATTGTCCGGTCGAGAATGAATAGCCCGCTGCCTCACGGTGGACTGGCTTCAGTTTTTGTGCGGCACGATGTAGCGACTGCTCACCGCACCCGCCCCTGTGCCCCGCGTGACGACAATCGTGCTATACCCGGCTGGAACGGAACCTGTAGCGGAGGGGTCGATCGAACTGCATCGCCCGACGATCTCCCCGTTGGGAGCGCCCTCGAGCCTCACGGCTAACGCCAACTGGCATGTGTCAAGGGATCCGAACATGGCCGGTGATGTATCGAGTGGCTTGCAGACTCCCTGGGCGGGACTGCAAGAAAGCAAAATCATCACAGCTGCAGTTGCCGGATCCATTCGTGAAGCTCCGTTGTTCGACGAGCCTCAACGCAGAATAGCGAGCTTTGTTTCGTCGGTGCTAAAATACGAGTTTTCTGGTCTGGCTCACGGGGGCGGGCTTTTCATTGTCACAGCTTTCGCCTCTCAATTGTCCCGATCCCGAACGGTAAAACAGCCATCCGACGAGACACACCGAGGGGATTGCGATGGCCAGAAGGATGCCGCCGGCAATGTTCACCATCAACATGAAATCCATCGGACCTCTCCCTCTTATATGCCGACAGTCGGAAACTCGTGAAATCAACATGGGTGAACAGGTTGCGAACATGCTGCTACGGTTTTTGCAGAGCCAAGAGATGAGACGAGACGGACCAGCACGACAGGGACTAGCTCTCGTCGCAACAAATTGACACACAAGGACTCGACGGAGTCGAACGGCAAGGGCAGGGACGCCATCAAGCGAATTTCAAAACAGATGCCTTGGCCGACGGGTAATCGCTGATAAGATCAAGGTATGCCCTGAGGTGACGTCACAAGGCAGTGTGCTTGGGTGTCGATCGGGCGGGCGGGTCGGAGAGGAACGGCAAATTCGGTGATGTCGCAATCGTCGGCATCACGAGCCCGCTGTATGGCGCTTAGAGCTTCGAACTCCCGCTTCGGCGCGGTGTCCATTTCGTTGCCGAAGCAAGTTCGTGACCGTGAAATCAGCTAACCGGCGCCGAAGGAGCGTCAGCATGGCGACGCCGCAGGCGAGACGCCGGGCCGCCGCCCCAAACGAGGGTGCCGTTTCAAGGCTGGTGATTTGGCCAGAGCACAGGGTGCGATTCTGACTACGCACAAGCCAGACGCTGTCATGGCGATGCTGGGTGGCCGGGCGTAGCGGCTTCGAAGCCGCCGATTACAAGTATTCTCGCTCTGTGGCTGCCGATTCTGCGATTAAGGATTGGATGAATAGGCATGGGGGAGAAAGGCCGCTATTCTAAGCCTCATTCCCCCTCGATGCAGGAATAACGAGATCATGGAGTAGGAAAATCTCATGCTATGCGGCGGAGGTGCTTACACGGGCGAGATTCACACCCGCCCAACGACAAGGCGCCCATCCGCTGCCCGATGGACGGTGGATAGAGTTTTGGTGTCATGAGCCAAACCCACACATTACAACCGTCATCTATCCGCGTCCCGGTACAACCACGGCTGGTGCCGGCGATCAAGGCGGCGCGTTATCTCCACCTGACGCTGCGGGAATTCATGGAATTTCTGCCCGCGTTGCAGGATCAAGGCTTTCCCAAGGCCTGCCCAATCACCGGCAACTACGACATGGTTGCGATCGACGCCTGGCTCGGTTAACGCTCGGGTCTTGCAGGATCAGGATCCGGCGCGCAGTCTAGCATTGACATTGCAAGAGCGAGGCTGGCGACCCTTGGGTAAGATCAAGTTGAAGCACTACGTCATCCGTAAGGGCAAATACGGCTACTGGCTGCCGACGCCGAAGATGGTCGAAGCTGGCTTCAGATGCATTTCCTGTGGAATCGACGGGCCTGAGGCTCGGACGATAGCCCGGGAGTGGGAAGACCGCTGGCAGGAACTCCGCAAGGGCAGGGAGCCGTCGCGCCTGCATGTATGGCCAAAGGATTCCATCGGAGACGCCTTTGCACGCTATCGCCGCATGGATGCATGGAAGCGCAAGCCACCGCGCACCCGCGAGGATTGGGAGCGCGGCTGGACCTTCATCGAGCCGTACTTCGCCGACCTGCCGCCAGCCGACATCACCCTCGAGCTGCTCGACGACTGGTATGGCCGTCTGCTCCGGGTCAAAGGTGTCGACATCGCCTACCGTGCCGTAAAGCGTGGCGTTCGCTGTATAATTTCATGGCCGGCATGAAGCTATGCCCGCCCGGCTCCGACCCATCGCAGGCGATCCGCCGCCAGACGCCACCACCGCGCCACCAGACCTGGACGGCAGGCGAGGCGGGGCGCCTGGCGCGCCGGCTACCGCGAACTGGCCTGCATCATCGCCGTTGCGTGGGACACGAGCTTCTCACCCGTCGACGTGCGCACGCTCACACCGGCGCAGGCAATGCAGACAGCACAGGAATGGGGTTTTCTGATTGCACGCAGCAAGAGTGGCGAGGCGGCTTTCGGCACGCTGTCGTCACGCACGCAGCGCCTGGTGCTGGCCTATGTCGAATCCTAGGCGTCACCCTGCTTGACGATGCGCCGATCTTTCGCTCGCGCGGTTTCGCGCCGGGCCCGAAGGGCGGCCGGCCGCGCGCCGGCGTGCCTTACACGAAGGATTCTCTGGTCGACGACTTTGCCGATCTGCGCACGCTGGTATTCGGGACATCGGAGAAGCGGCGGCTGATGGACATGCGGCGTTCCGGCGCGGTCGAGGCGAATGCCGGAGGCGCGTCGGTCGAGGCAATCTCGGCCAAGATGGGCAACTCGATCGACGGGAACAAGGCGCTACAGAAGACCTATATGCCGGTCAATCTGGCCGCCGTCCGCTCAGCTGACGCCAGCCGCCGCAAGGGCAGAAAAGCTGCTTGGTCTGGAACGGAACGAATACAGAAAGTTGAAACTCTCCGGAGAATGAGAGTTGAAACTTTTCAAGGGGCGGTAGCTAACCCCTTGAAATTAATGGCGCGAGTGACGGGGCTCGAACCCGCGACCTCCGGCGTGACAGGCCGGCACTCTAACCAACTGAGCTACACCCGCGCATTGGACGAGCACGTGTCAGCCGTGTTCGTCGTTGGGGCGGTGGATAAGGGGTTCGCCACCGGGTGTCAAGCGCAGCTGGACAGCATAAACGCATCAGGAGAAGGTTTTTTGACAGGCGGCACTTTGCCCGCGAAAACCACTGTGCGGCTAAGCTAGCAGCTGCTCATTTGGCCTTGCGAAGCCGGTTGCGACCGCTTAAAGGTCCGGCCGGAGCGGGCGATTAGCTCAGTTGGTAGAGCGCTTCGTTTACACCGAAGATGTCGGCGGTTCGAGCCCGTCATCGCCCACCACTCAAGCTCTTGATAAATCGGTGCTTGCCCGGAGTTACGGTCTCATATCCGGTTGTACGCGTTGTCGGCATTCTGCTTCCTGGCCTTGTCGCGTTCGAAAGGGGTGACGCAGACCAAGTCGCTCTCGAACGCTTCACGCCAGACGTAGCCGTCGCGGCAGGTGCTGTCGCCGTAAGGTCCGCCGGTCGGCGAACGGTTGTTGCGGGCATTTGCATTCTGGGCCTGCACCTCGCCGTAGTCGGCAGGACTCACGCACACGCTGTCGCCGAAGATCGCCGATCGCCAGACGAATCCTTCCTTGCATCCTTTGGCCTCGATCGCTGCGGGCTCGATAGGCGACGGCAAAGGGGAGGGCCTCGGCCACAACGCCACCGTTGTCCCGCCGATGCCGAGCGCGATCATCGCGGCCAGCCCGTACAGCAGCCAGAGCCTCGGCCGCCGCGCCGCTGGCTTCGCTATCGCCGACGCAATCGCCGCCATATCGTCGTTGAAGCGCTCGTGGCGGACCTCCATGGCTTGACGCTTGGCCAGGTCCTGCAGATCGGGTGGCAAGGCGCTTTTCTTTGGCATGCTGGCGCCGTTGACGAGCACGGGGATGACGCGCACCCCAGCCTGGAGTGCCGTACGGATCTCCTTGCGCACGAAGTCGTCGGGGGACTCCAGCCGAACCTGGCCCTGCTCATCGGTAAGCGCGGCCCACTGCGGCCCCACGATCGCCAGCATGATTTTGCAACTGGCCAAACTGCGGGCAAGCGCCACCTCAAAGTCATCGCCGGGGTTGAGCTTGTCGACGTCCATGAAGATGGACGCATCAGGAAGCGCGCGGTTCAGATTATCGTAGACGCGGCCCGCCACGCCGGAATCGGTCTGCCGCCGGTAGTTGATGAATACGTCGCCAAGCAAGGCCTGCCTCTTCCCACATGAACGAGAAGGCCTCAAAGTAGCATGAGCGGTGACCTCGCAGCTAGTCTGGCGACAGACTGGCCATTACTGCGGATGCAGTCCGTTTCACGTCTCGCCAGAGGACACATGCACCGGCCCTTCGCGTCGCACGGTGGACTAAGTACAAGAGGCCATTACGGCGCGTCGCCAAAGCGGAATATACACAAATGTCTTCCGTCTGGATGGCAGCTGCAGAGCAAGTTCGGCCCACGCCCGCAACGCCAGGCGAACAATGCCTTTACCGGATTAACTTGGCGTATCCGGAAAAGCAGGTTCCTCCGGAAGGGCAGGGTGTTCTGGAAGGGTGGGTTCACCTGCACGGGTAGGTTCATCAGGAAGCTTAATATCTTGAGCGTCTATGCAATGTCGCTCTCTCAAAACCGGGGAACCGCTTTTGAGCGCCACGCATTGGGTGAGCACAGAAAGACGATCGGCTCCGCCACTTCTTCCTGTTTCGGCTCGCCGATGCGGGCAAGCGTGTACTTGTCGACGTTGTTCGCATACGGCTTCGATATCGGCGTAGGTGCCGTGTCACCGTGCCGCGATAAGGGTTCACAGCGGTCGAGTTGACGATAGCGTTCTCAGCGAAGATGTCGGCGGTTCGAGCCCGTCATCGCCCACCATATCTGGCCGACCATATCTCGAATGCCGGGCGCGGCCGCAACGAGCCGCACCCGCCGTTCTTCCCCGGCGCCACCTATCGTTTGACGTAGCAGTTCTTCTTCACGCGGCGGATGGGATCCTCGCCAAAGGCGTCGACGCTGCATGTGACGCCGTTCCTGAATACGCCCTGGACGTACTGGCCACGCGCCCCGTATCTCACCAGTTTGCGGCCACGGAACTCGCAGAACCGCCCCTCCGAGGCGCAGGCCACCCATCTGCCGCCGCCCTGGCCGTAGTCGTCATCACCGTAATTGTCATCGTCGTTGTTGTCGCCATAGTCGTCACCGCCGCCGCGCCTCACGATGTAGCAAGCCTTGTCGCGGCCAGGCGCCGGGTCCCCAAAGACGCGATTCGTACACGGCACGGCACGACGATCGATGAAGCGCGAAGTGGTCTGCCCGCGCGCGCCGTAGACCACTTCCGAGGGGTAGGGCAGGCGGCAGATTTCGCCTTCGTCGGCGCATCGCTGCATCCGCTGGGCGGATGCGGTGGCTGGAAAAAGAATAGAGACGGACGAGGCCAGGCCGACCAGGCAGATGAATGTAAACGTCATCCGGATCAAAGCATTGAAGGTTTTTGACACGATTTGTCTCCCGTTCGATTCGACCAGCATGGTACAGCAGCCTTGTTAAATACACGATGAACGAAAGCCCTCCGGGAAGGCAGGACAATGATGGATCATCCAGGGCGCCTGATGCTGCGGTTGCTGTTCGCATTGGCAATCGTCGGCACTGGACGCTTCGCCTATGCAGGGAATGCGGGCGACGGCGTCGACCAGCCGGCGGCCAAGGCCGCCTTGCTCAAGGCCTATCCCGGACTTTTCACCATTTCGGGCAATGTACTGACCTGGACCGACGGCACCACGATGGTGTGGGACGACGGCAAGGCGCGCGACGCCGACGCGCTGCTGGAGAGCCCTGACATCGAAGACATGTTTCGCTACGTCTATCCCGGAGCAGCGGAGGGCGCGCTGGTCCCGGCCGAGGATTTCGATCCCGGCCGCATCCGCAACGAACCTTTCTTCGAGAAGCTCTACGGGGCAAGTGCCGCCGAGGTGGGCAAGCACATCGCCAACCTCAAATGGTTGCCGAAGCTCGGCAAGAAGACCGTGCAGGTCACCAGGATTTTCGGCATCAACGACCGGCTGGGCAAGGTCTCCGCTGCGCTTGAGGCGATGCCCGCGGAGCTGAGCCGTTACGGGCTCAAGTCCGGCGGCGGCTTTGTCTGGCGGCCCATCGCCGGCACGAACCGGTTGAGCGTCCACTCCTTCGGGGCGGCCTTCGACATCAATGTCGGCTTCTCCGACTACTGGTACAACAACAGGAACAAAACCAACCCCAAGGCCCCCATTCCGTTCAAGAACCGGATCCCGCTGGAAGTCGTGGAGTTGTTCGAGAAAAACGGCTTCATCTGGGGCGGGCGCTGGTATCACTACGACACCATGCATTTCGAGTACCGGCCTGAATTGCTGCTTTACAACAAATCCGGCTGATCACGGCGGCAGCAGCCGGAAATCCTTGCCTTCGGGCAGCAACTGGCCGCCGTCGACGATGATGGTGGTGCCGGTGATGTAGCTGGCATCGTCCGAGGCGAGGAACAGGAAGGCATTGGCGACATCGCGCGGACTGCCGAGGCGTCCCAACGGGATCGAATCCTCCATGTTCTTGATATAAGCGGCGCCCCGATGCAGCTCGATCGCTTCGGTCAGGATGTTGCCGGGCTCGACGCCGTTGACGGTGATGCCGTAGCCGGAAAACTCCAGCGCCGCCGAGCGGATGAAGCCGTTGATGCCGGCCTTGCTGGCGGCGTAGTGGCCATGGCCGGGGCTGGTGACATGCGGACCGGTGATCGATGAGGTGTAGAGCATGCGCCCGTAGCCTTGCGCCTTCATCGGCGCCAGCGCCGCCAGCGTGGCATTGAAGGTGCCGCGCAGATTGACCGCCATCACCCGGTCCCAGTCGCCCGGGCTGGTGTTCTCGATGAGCTGCCAGGGATAGATGCCGGCATTCTGCACGATGATGTCGAGACGACTGTGGCGGCTCAATGCCAGGGCTACCGCGGCCTCAGCATCGGCCATTTGCGAGATGTCGGTGCGGATGAAGGCAGCGCCGAGCTCTTCCGCGGCCGCTTGACCGGCCTCGGCTTCGCTGTCTGCCAGGACCAGCCGCGCGCCTTCCTCGGCAAAGCGCTGGGCGATGCCCTTGCCGATGCCGCGCGCGCTTCCGACGATCAGCGCGACTTTGCTTTCGAGCCGTCCTGTCATGCCAGCCGTCTCCTATGCCAGTCTTTGGCGAATGGTTTGCTTGAAGGCGTCGAGCAGCACGGCGGCGAGCACAAGCAGGCCGTGGATCACCTGGGTGAAATTGGCCGGCAGGCCCATCAGGTTGATCGCCGTGTTGATGGAGGAGAGCAAAAGCACGCCGGCATAGACGCCGGGCAAGGTGCCGACACCGCCTTTCAGGCTGACGCCGCCGATGACGACGGCGGCAAAGGCGTTGAACAACAGCCCGGTCCCGAGATTGGCGGTGGCGCCCGAGGTGCGGATGGCGAGCAGCCAGCCGGCGAGGCCGGCAATGGCGCCGGCAAGCACGAAGGCGATGATCAAATTGCGATTGACGCGGATGCCGGCGCGGAAGGTCGCGGTCTCGTTGCCGCCGATCATCACGAGGTGGCGGCCGAACGGCGTCTTGGCCATGATCAGCGAGAACAGGACGAAACAGGCGACAGCGATCCAGGCGGTCAGCGGCAGGCCCGCCAGCCGCTGGATGCCGAACCAGCGGATGGCCGGCGCCAGATCCTGTGCCGAGCGGCCGCCGGAAATCACCAGAACCAGGCCGCGCACCCAGATGTAGGACGCCAGCGTGATGATGAAGGCGCTCATCTTCACCTTGACCACGAGATAGCCGTTGAAGACGCCGATGAGGCCGCCGACGGCGAGCGCAACCAGCAGCGAAACCGGAACCATCAGCCATTGCGGATTGAGCTGTATGCCCATGCCGATGCCCGATGAGCAGAACAGGATGCCGACCGCCATGGCGCTGAGTGCGGCCACCGATTCCACCGACAGGTCCATATGGCCGGCAATGATGACCAGCGACAGGCCGATCGACATCACGCCGAGAACGCTCGAGGCCTCGATGATGTTGGCGAAGATGCCGAGCTGGAAGTAGTTCGGGACGAAGATGGAAAAGACAACCAGCACAAAGATCAGCATGAACCAGACGAGGTTGTCGAGGACGAACTCCAGGGCTTTGCGGGTGCGCGGGTTCATGGGCTGATCCGGTTGGCGCTCCCGAGAAAAATCAGGCTGAGAAATCAACTCGATTTCGTCGGGTTCAGGCGCGGGTTTAGGTTCGCCACGGTGTCCTGGGACGCGGCGTCGTGAATGGGCAGGCTCCGGGCCGCAATGGCCCGGAGCGCTTCGCTAGGCTACTATTCGACAGACTTGATCGTGTCCGTCGGCGGCTTCTGGTTGCCCCAGAAGGCCGGATTGTCGACGTTTTCCTTGGTAATGGCGGCGCCCGGGATCTTGATGTTGGGGCCCCAGCTCTCCTTGGTTACTGTCGACTTCAAGCCGAGCACGTCATACTCGCCAGGCTTGATTTCCTGCTTGCCGGCGATCTTGTCCATGAACATCGCCACGGCCGCGGCCTGCGCGTAGAGCGGTTGCTCGACTTCGACATTGAGCCAGCCCTTGCGGATCAGGTCGAGACCGACCGGAGCGCCGTTCGAGCTCATCAGCATGACGTCGCCCGGCTTCCTGCCGGCGGCCTCGAGCGAGGCGACGGCTGCGACCGACAGGTGCGCGGCATGGCTGAAGATCAGGTCGATGTCGGGGTTGGCGAGCATCTGGTCGGCAACGATCGTGCCGGCGTTGCTGGCTTCCCATTGCATGGCCGGCAGCGAGATGATCTTGACGTCAGGAAACGCCTTCAACTTCTCCTCGAAACCCTTCTGGATGTCGAGCGTGTAGGGATCGCCGGGATCGCCGAGCACCTGCAGGATCTTGCCCTTCACCGAACCGTTCTTGGCGGTCAGAAGCTTTTGCGCCTGCTCGGCGGCGACGTAGCCGATCTCGACCGTGCCCGCCACCGAGGTGAAATCGGACGGGGTCGAGGTGATCTGGCGGTCGAACTCGACCACCGGGATGCCGGCTGCACGCGCCGCTTCGATGGACGGCTTCAGCGCGTTGAAATCGACGGCGGCCAGGATGATCGCCGCCGGCTTCAGCGCAATGACGTCGTTCATCTGCGATTGCTGCGCGTCAGTCTTGTTATCGGCGTTGAGTGTTTTCACCTCATAGCCGACCTGCTTGAGGAACAGCTCCAGCGCGCTCACCGAGCCGGTCTGGAATTCATCGAGCAGGGTCGGGACCATATAATAGACGGTGCCCTTGGTCTGGGACATTGCCGGCGTGAGCGAGGCAAGAGCCAGTGCCAGGATACCGAAGACAAGAACCAGTATTCGCTTCATGTCGTTCGCTCCTCTTTTATACCGGACCCCTCTTTTGTCCCTCAACCTGCCGGTCCGGCACCGGCAAGCGTCTCACCGGTGATCATGTTGATCACCGCATCGGGACTTGTTTTGTTGCGTGCGACATCGCCGGCCACGACGCCTTGCCGGATCACCACGATCCGGTCGGCAACCTGGAAGGCCTGTTGCATGATGTGGGTGATGATCACGACGCCGATGCCCTGGTTGGCCACCTGGCGGATCATCTCGAGGCCGCGCCTGGTCTGCTCGACGCCGAGTGCCGCGAACGGCTCGTCCAGCAGCACCAGCTTGCCGCCCCAATGGACGAAGCGGTTGAGCTCGATGGCCTGGCGCTGGCCGCCCGAGAGATGCTCGACATTGGTGCGCAGCGACGGAATGCGGGTGCCGGCACTGGCCAGCGCCTTGCCGACGACGGCCTCCATGGCGCGCTCGTCGAGGATGGGGACACCGAGAACCTTGCGGGTGATTTCGCGGCCCATGAAGAAATTGGCGACGACGTCGACATTGGTGCAGAGCGACAGGTCCTGGTAGACGGTCTCGATCCCGGCAGCCTTGGCCTCGGCCGGCGTCTTCGCCAGAAACTCCTTGCCCTCGAACAGCATGCGGCCGGAACTCGGTTCGAGGCCGCCGGCGATGATCTTGACCAGCGTCGACTTGCCGGCGCCATTGTCACCGAGCAGCGCCACGACTTCGCCCTTGCCGATCGAGAAGCTGATGCCCCTCAGCGCGTGGATGGCGCCGTAATTCTTGGTGACGTTTTCGAGTACCAGCAGCGGTTCGGTCATGCCGCCACTCCCTTGCTGTGCATGAGGTCTGACCGGCGCTCGCGCTCGGCAATGAACATCTGGCCGAAGCGCGGCGACAGCACGCCCGAAACGGCCAATGCGGCAGCGCCGCGCAGCACCGAATGCTTGCCGCCGGTCGCCACCGTCACGCGCGGTGTCTTGCGGTCGCGCCGCGCCGAGACCGAATTGGGGAACTGTCCGGCCGCGCTGACCAGCTTTTCCAGCAGGTCTGTGGGCGCAAGCCCGCCGAGGATCACGGTTTCGGGGTCGAATATATTCTCGATTGTGACGATGGCGTTGCGGAAGATCGGCGCGATCTCGGCCACCCAGGCGGCATCGCTGATGTTGCGGCGGCGACGTGCTTCCAGCGAGAGATACCGTTCGAGGCAGCCGCTGTTGCCGCATGGGCAAGGCTCGCCACCGGGAACGGCAGGGATGTGTCCGATTTCGCCGGCATTGCCCCAGGCGCCGCGCATCACCGCGCCGTCATGCACGATGACGCCGCCGAGGCCGACGCCGAAATAGAGGTAGTAGTATTCGGAATAACCGGAGCCGAGACCGTAAAGCCGTTCGCCCATGGCCGCCGCCGCCATGTCGGTTTCGAAGAAGGCCGGCAGCCCGGTCGACGCCGCCAGCCGTTCCGGCAGCGCGACATCCTTCCAGCCGGCCATGGTCGTCGGGCCGACGAAGCTCATCGACTCCACGCCGAACGGTCCAGGCAGCGCCATGCCGATGCCGAGCACGCGTCCGCCGGGCCGCAGCGCGGTCAACTCGGGCACCATCGCGCCGATCAGCTCGAAGGCATGGTCGGGCGTCGCATGCGGCGCCTCGCGATGCATGCTCTCGATGACATCGCCGCTGAGATTGATGAGCGCCGCGTCGATCCCCAGCGGGGTGAGGTGGACGCCGACGGCATAGCCGCCCTCGGGGTTGATCCTGAGCGTCGCCGGCGGCAACCCGCGTCCGCGCGGCTCTTCGCGCAGCGACAGCACATAACCATGCTCTTCAAGTTCGCGAACGATGGTCGATACGGTCTGGACGGTGAGGCCGACCCGGCCGGCAATGTCGCCGCGAGCGATGGGACCGTGAAGACGGATGGACTCCAGCACGATGCGCCGGTTGTAAGGCCGCCCGAACTCCTGATTGGTCCCCCGCAGTGTCATGTCCCGCGCCCCATAGGAAGACCAAGACTTGCACAGGCAATTTATTCAGTCAAATGGAATTCAAAAATAATTCGTGACGGTTCCCGGGCGCGCTGCAGGACCTGTCCCATTCGTCGCGCTGGCCGATTGCAGCCGGGCTGAAACCACCGCAATGGTGAATGACGTCAGGCGGGCGCGGGGCTCGCCGGCCAACAATCCAGCAGGAAAACCGATGATCGAATTGCCTTTTGCGCGCGATGAGTACCAGCGGCGGCTCAAGAAGATCCGCGCCGAGATGGCGGCGCGTGGGCTGGAACTGCTGGTAGTCAACGATGTCGCCAACCAGCATTACATCACCGGCTATGACGGCTGGTCGTTCTACACGCCGCAGGTCGTGCTGGTCCCGATCGAAAACGAGGCCGAGCCGGTCTGGATCGGCCGCGCCATGGATGCGGCAGGCGGCTTGCTGACGGCCTGGATGAAGCCGGAGAATGTGGTCGGCTTCCCCGAGGACCACGTGCAGCGCGCCGATCGCCATCCGATGGACTGGATAGCGGCCTGGATCGTCGCCAAGGGCTGGGGCGCGAGACATATCGGCATCGAGCTCGAAGCCTATTATTTCTCGCCGAAGGCGCATGCCCGGCTGGTCGCCGGCCTGCCCAATGCGAAATGGCACGACGCCGATCTCCTGGTGAACTGGATCCGCGCCGTGAAATCCGCTCCAGAAATTGCCTACCTGCGCAAGGCGTCGACCTTGGCTGAAGCAGCTGTTGCGCGGGCCTTCGAAGTCATTGCGCCAGGTGTGCGCGAGTGCGATGCGATTGCCGCGATCCAGGCGACGCAGATCGCCGGCAGCGCGGACTTCGCCGGCGACATCACGGCACTGCCGCCGACCATCCTCGGCGGCGAGAATGCATCGGCTCCGCACATCATGTGGAGCGACCGGCGGTTTGGAGAGGACGAGACGATTGCGCTCGAACTTGCCGGTGTCTGCCGCCGCTATGCCGCCGGCCTCGCCCGAACGATGCAGCTCGGCAAGACGCCGGCCCGTGTCGCCGACACCGCAAAGGCGGTGATCGAAGGCATGGATGCGGTGCTCGACGCGGTCAGGCCGGGGACCACAGCCGAAGCGGTCGAGGCCGCATGGCGCAAGGTTATCCAGCGCTACGGGCTGAAGAAGGAATCGCGCATCGGCTACTCCATTGGCGTCGCCTATCCCCCGGATTGGGGCGAGCACACGATCAGCCTGCGGCCCGGCGACAAGACCGCGCTGCAACCCGGCAATGTCGTGCACTCCATTCTTGGCATGTGGATGGATGGCTGG
Source organism: Mesorhizobium sp. C395A (assembly GCF_030323205.1). Classification (NCBI taxonomy): domain Bacteria; kingdom Pseudomonadati; phylum Pseudomonadota; class Alphaproteobacteria; order Hyphomicrobiales; family Phyllobacteriaceae; genus Mesorhizobium; species Mesorhizobium sp. C395A. Next base: position 1,362,376 of record NZ_CP100473.1, read on the forward strand.
GGCATCGAGATCAGCGAGACCATTCTGGTGACCGAGACCGGCCATGAGACGCTGACCAAATTCCCGCGAGACATCCATGTCAAATCCTGACCGGTCAGCCACGACGGACGCCACCGCGACCCGCCTGACGCATCTGCTCAATATTGGATCGTCCGGCGCTCGATCAGCACCACAAGACAAAACAGGACGATCGACAGGCCCGATGACAGCACGATCGCCGCGTAGAGGCGGTCCGACTGGTAGTTGAAGGACGCCTGGACGATCAGCGCGCCAAGTCCTTGGTCGGAGCCGATCCATTCGCCGACAATGGCGCCGATCACGGCGGTGGCCGAGGCAATCCTCAGCGATGAGAACAGCATCGGCAAAGCGCGCGGCAGCCGCAGGCTCCAGAACGTGACGCCGGAGCACGCGATGTCGGATTGCCAAACAACAGGATGGTACAACAGGTGAAGGAGGCGGGGGCGTGCAACCAGCCGCCTGGCCTGACCCTACAGATACTGCTCGACCTTCTTGCCGACGGTCAGGAAGCGCAGCGGGTCGATGGCCTCGCCATTGTGGCGGACTTCGTAGTGCAGGTGCGGGCCGGTCGAACGGCCGCTGCTGCCGGTTTTGCCAATGATGTCGCCGGCTGCGAGTTTTTGGCCGACGGCAACGTCGATCTCGCTCAGATGGCCGTAGCGCGTGGCAAAGCCGTTGCCGTGATCGACCTCGACCATGCGGCCATAGCCGCCGTTCCAGCCGGCCTTGGTAACGATTCCGGCCGCCGTGACCTTGGCTGCCATGCCGACCGGCGCGCGGAAATCCATGCCCGAGTGCAGGGCAGCGGTGCCGAGGATGGGGTCAGTGCGCACGCCGAACGGGCTGGTGACGGAGTGGCCCGGCGCCGGGTTGGCGAGCGGCAGCCGCCGCGCCTCTTTCTTCAACTGGTCGAGCGTATCCAGCGCCTCGTCCAGTTCCTTGAACTTGCTGTCGAACATCATCGAGCTGTCAAGCGGGATCAGCGGTCCGCCGACATCGCTTTCGTTTTTGCCGAAATCACTGTCGACCGGCAGACCGGCCGCTTCCAGCGCCTGGGTGATGGCATCGGCGTTCTTGTAGGCGTTGTCGGCCAGGGTTTCGATGCGGGTGAGTTGCTGGCTCTCGATAGCCTTCAGTGAATCATTGATCGAGACGAACAATTTGTCGGCGCGGTCCGCAGCCGTTTCGCTGGGCAGCGGATCGGAACGTGTCGACCACAGCGAGAATGGCCTGGTGTCGCCCGAACCAAGGCTGGCGACCGAATAGGCGAGTGGCTCGCCGCCAGTCAGTTCGGCATGTTCGTCGGGTTTTGTTGTCGCTGCGGCATCAGCGGTTGGCAGCGTCCCGACTTCGTTTTCGGCCCGCTCGAGAATCGGGCCGAGGCGGCCATGGCGCTGGCTGAGCTGGCTCTGCCGCTCGATCAATTCGCTGACCTTGGTTTCCATCAGTTTTTGGTCGAGAAGCTGGCGGCTGGTGATGCGGTCGACCTGCGCGCGCAATGCGGAAATGCGATCTTCATAGGCCTGCTGCATGCGCGCCTGCCGGGCCGTGGTGGCGCCGATCAGATCGTCGCGCAGTACGAGATAGGAGGTCGCCAAGAGATAGCCGATGGCGATCGCCGCCAGTGCCGAGCCGAAAAAGGCGACGAGCCACGGCCGGATGGTGAAATGCCGTATTTCATTGCCCCGCGCAATGATGACCGTATGCGGCTCCTTGCGCCTGCCGAAGACCGCTGACTGACCGGTTAGGTTCACGGGACCAAGCTTTCGTTACGACACCAACGAAGCCCGATTACACATTATTAGGGTTAACAAAGTTTTGCCGTCGCGGGCGCGCTTGTGACCAACGGTGTCAGCCAACCGCATATATGTCTTATGCCCCTAATGCACTGCGCGGCGTTGGCCAGATCGGTGGCGCCTCAGAGCGCGCGGACCGCCTCCAGCACTGCTTCGGCATGGCCTTTCACCCGGACCTTGCGCCAGATCCCGGCGATCCGCCCGTCCTTGCCGATCAGGAACGTCGCCCGCTCGACGCCCATATAGTTGCGGCCATACATCGTCTTTTCGACCCACAGATTGTAAGCCTCGATCACCTTGCGCTCCTCGTCGGCAACCAGGTCGACGGTGAGATCGTATTTGGTTTTGAACTTGTCGTGCTTCTTCACGCTGTCCGGCGACAGGCCGATCACCACGGCGCCGGCCTTTTCGAACTCCGGCTTCAGCTGCGAAAAGCTGATCGCCTCATTGGTACAACTTGTGGTGTCGTCCTGCGGATAGAAATAAAGTACAACGGGCTTCCCCCGCATCGAGGCAAGGCTGATCGAGCCGCCGCCGTCGCGCGGAAGATCGAATTGCGGCGCAACGTCGCCAACGTCGAGATCAGCCATATCAATGCCCTTGTTTGAGGTTACGCGGCCCTAAATCAAAGAGATAGAGCATGATGCCTGGACAAACGGAAACCGTTTGTCCGAGAAAACCGCCTCACACTTTTCGGCATCATGCTCTAGCCTGCGTCGTTATAGTGTCGGGCGGGGATTCGTCCACGATCGAATTCGCACAACGGAAAATTGCGTGGATCAGGAAGAACCGCAGCACGAGAAAATCCGGTTCAGGCGTGACGAGATCACCGACCTGGGGGCTTTCCCGTCCGCTTGCCGCGTGCCGCCGCTCGGCAAGGCACGGATCGGCCGCGGCTTTCGTATTCTTGTTCGCGCATTTGCCGGCATTGGAGCCCTTGTGCTGCTGGCAGCGGCCGCCGTCTACGTCATCGGCGCCACCGGCATCGGCAGCGAACGGCTGCGGTTGGAAGCCGAAACGGCGATCGAGAAACTGGCCGGTTTCGACGTCAAAGTCGCCGTCGGTCCTGCCAGCCTGACACTTGACGGATCGAGCTTCATTGCGCTGCAGGTCAAGGATGTCAGCGTCGAGACGGCCGACGGCAAGCCGATGGCCGATGCCGGGCGCGTCCGCTTCGGCATCCGGCTGGTCCCGCTGCTTTCGGGCGAGGTTCGGCTGACCAGCGCCAGGATTTCCGACGCCCATATCGTCACCGCGGCAATGCCGTCGGGTGGTGACTGGATAGCGCGCCTGCGCAATCAAGACGGTCTCATCGATCCGGAAAAACTGGCCGCCGTCGTCTTCAGTGACGTCAATCGTGCACTCGATGCCGTGCGCGAGGATTCGATGCGCCGCATCGATCTCAAAAATGTCGCGTTCGAGCTGCCCGAGGCCGGATCGGTCAAGCTGGTCACGATCGCCAACGCCACGGTGCTGCAGTCGGGCCCCGGCAGCATGGAGTTCTCGTCCGAGGCGGATGTCGATGGCCGCGCGCTCACCGTCACGGCCACCGCCACCCGCGATACGAGCTCGATGCGCGTTACCGCCTTGAACGCCGCCATCGACATGGCGGATGTCGCGGAGACAACGCCGGCGGCCGGCGGGCGAACCGGCGCGATGGCTTTGAAGCTCACCGGATCCGAAGGCTCGGGCGAGACCGATTCGCGGCTGACGGGCTCGCTGTCGCTAACCGGCTCGGTGCTCGACCTCGGCACACGCGGGCTGTTGCCGGCCGATGTCGATGTCGACGCCGCCCTTGTCTCCGGCTCCAACAAGATCGATGTCGGCAGGCTGGTTCTAAAGACCGGGCGCTCGGCGTTCAATTTCGCCGGCTCGATCGGGCCAAAGCCGTCGACCGGCGCGGCCGGCGAGGAGCCTTCCTATCGTTACGACCTGACCAGCGACGGCTCGACGCTGGCGCCTTCGGAATCGCCCGAGCCGGCGCTGAATTTCTTCGCCCGCATCGCCGGCGTCTATCAGATCAAGAGCCGCAAGCTTGTCGCCGACCAGATCGGCATCAGGTCGGGATCGGGGGGCGAAGTGCTGGGAACCGCTGCGGTTTCCTTCATCGACAACGGACCGCCGGGTATCTCGGTGTCGCTCAACGTCCACGACATGGCGGTCTCGCACGTCAAGCAATTGTGGCCCTGGTTCTCCGCCAAGAACGCGCGGCTGTGGGTGCTGCAGAACCTGTTTGGCGGCCGCGTCGTCGATGCCAGCCTGCAGTTCCAGGTCGTGCCGGGGCGTCTCGGCAACGGCGTGCCGCTTTCGGCCGACGAGGTGTTCGGCCGCTTCCAGGTCGAGGGCTCGCGTTTCGACACCGCCGGCCGCATTCCGCCGATACGCGATGCCGTCGGCGTCGTTTCCTTCCACGGCAACGATGTCGACGTCGCGCTGTCCTCGGGCAGCGTCTATATGCCGAGCGGCCGCACCGTGGCGGCAAGCAATGGCACACTGTCGGTAAAGGCGGCAAACCACCCGCCGGTGATCGGCGCGCTCGACATCGACGTCGCCGGCGAGGCGCCGGCCATCGCCGAACTTGCCTCCTACGAACCGATCAACGCCATGCGCCATGTCGGCATCTTGCCGGACGACCTGTCGGGCACGGTGACCGGCCACGTCAAGGCCGACATTCCGTTGCAATCCGGCGTCGACACGTCGAAGCTCGATTGGCTGGTATCGCTCGACTACAAGGACCTGTCGCTCGCCAAGCCGTTCGAAGGCCAGATGGTGACCGATGCCGACGGTTCGATCGAAGTCGGGCCCGACAAGGCGGTGATCTCTGCCAAGGCGCGGCTGAACGGCATTCCAGCCGAGCTCGATCTGGTCGAGCCGCTCAGGGATGGCGGCCCGCCGCGCAGCCGCAAGGTGGCGCTTGTGCTCGACGACAAGACGCGCGCCATCGCCATGCCTGGCCTGTCGCCGCTGATTTCCGGCACCATCAAGGTGGCAATCGACAAGAGCGGCGAAGGCGGCAGCCAGAACGTCGACGTCGACCTGACGAGCGCCAGGCTGGACATTCCCTGGGCAGGCTGGAGCAAGGGGCCGGGCATTGCCGCCAATGCCACTTTTACCATGACCAAGTCCGGCGATACCACGACGCTGTCCGACTTCGACCTCGACGGAAAGAGCTTTTCGGTCGAAGGCGATGTCGTCCTGGTCAAGGGCGCGCTGTCTTCGGCCCGCTTCAGCAAAGTCGCCTTGAACCGGGGCGACGACGTCGCCGTGACGGTGAAGCGGTCGGGCAAGGGCTTCGCAGTCGACGTCAGCGGCAACGCGCTCGATGCCCGCTCGCTGATCAAGCAGTTCACCTCCGACGTCGATACCGCCACCAAAACCACCGGCACGGACGCGGTTTCGGTTAGCGCCGACGTCAATTCGCTAAGCGGGTTCCATGACGAGGTCCTGTCCAATTTGAAGCTCGACTACAGTGCCGCCGGCTCCAGGGTGAACAGGCTCAAGGTCAGCGCCGCGGCAAGTTCCGGCGCCGCCATCACCATCAGCAATACGGCAGGCAATGGTGCTCGCGCGCTCACCATGAAGTCGGCCGACGCAGGCGCCATATTGCGCTTCCTCAACATCTACGAGCATATGGAAGGCGGGTCGATCACGCTGGCGCTCAGCGGCGCGGCCGACGGGCCGATGCGGGGACAGGTCGATTCGAGCAACTTCTTCATCGTCAATGAACCCAAGCTCGCCTCGATCGTCTCGACCACGCCAACCGGTGACAGCCGCAGCCTGAACGAAGCGGTCAAGGGCAAGATCGACACTTCGCGGGTAAAATTCGAGCGCGGCTTTACCGAGATCGACAAGGGCAGCGGCTATTTGAAGCTGGCCAATGGCGTGCTGCGCGGCCCGCGCATCGGCACCACCTTCCAGGGCACGCTCTACGACCAGAACAACAATATGGACATGACCGGCACCTTCATGCCGGCCTATGGCCTCAATCGCATCTTTGGCGAGTTGCCGCTGGTCGGCGCGCTGCTCGGCAATGGCCGCGACCGCGGGCTGATCGGCGTCACCTACCGGCTTAAGGGCAACGCCAACAAGCCGGTGCTGGACATCAACCCGCTATCGGTGATCGCGCCGGGCATTTTCCGCTCGATCTTCGAATATCGTTGAGGATCCCAGAAGACGGCTCAGACCGGCCGCACCAGAACGTGTTTTTTCTTGCCCACTGAAAGCTTTGCGACGTTTTCCGGACTCAAATCCTGAGGTGTCACCATCCGCCGGTCGTCCGAAACCGGCTGGTCATTGAGGCGCACGGCGCCACCCTGTATGTGACGCCTTGCCTCGCCGTTGGACCCGGCAAGGCCCCCGCTGACCAGCAGCGACAGGATGCCGATGCCAGCTTCCAGCGCCGCGCCATCCACCTCGACGCTCGGCAGGGTTTCGGCCGTCACGCCTTCCTCGAACGTCTTGCGCGCGGTTTCCTCGGCGGCGAGCGCCGCCTCGCGGCCGTGCACGATGGCCGTGGTTTCGGTGGCCAGCACCTTCTTGGCCTCGTTGATCTCCGAGCCGCCAAGGGCTGCCAGCCGCGCGATCTCCGACAGCGGCAGCCGGGTGAAGATCTTCAGGAAGCGCTCGACGTCGGCATCCTCGGTGTTGCGCCAGTACTGCCAGAAATCATAGGGCGAGAAGAGATCGCCGTTCAGCCACACCGCGCCCTTGGCCGATTTGCCCATCTTGGCGCCCGACGATGTCGTCAGCAGCGGCGTGGTCAGCGCATAAAGCTGCGGCGTGCCCATGCGGTGGCCGAGATCGACGCCGTTGATGATGTTGCCCCACTGGTCCGAACCGCCCATCTGCAGCCGGCAGTCGTGGCGGCGGCTGAGCTCGACGAAATCATAGCCCTGCAGGATCATGTAGTTGAATTCGAGGAAGGACAGCGACTGTTCGCGCTCGAGCCGCAGCCTGACGCTGTCGAAGGTCAGCATCCGGTTGACCGAAAAGTGGCGGCCGACATCGCGCAGGAACTCGACATAGTTGAGCTTCATCAGCCAGTCGGCATTGTTGACCATGATGGCGTCGTTGCCGGTGTCGCCGAAGCGCAGGATGCGGCCAAAAATGCGCTTGATGCCTTCGATGTTGGTGGCGATCGCTCCGGGCGTCAAAAGGCTGCGCTGGTCGTCGCGGAAGGACGGGTCGCCGATCATCGAGGTGCCGCCGCCCATCAGTGCGATCGGCCGGTGTCCGGTCTCCTGCATCCAGTAGAGCATGGTCGCCGATATCAGATTGCCGATGTGCAGGCTGGTCGCCGTGGCGTCGTAGCCGACATAGGCGGTCACGGTTTCCTTCGCGAAAAGTTGATCCAGCCCGGTCTCATCCGAAATCTGGTGGATGAAGCCGCGCTCGCTCATGACGCGCAGGAAATCGGACTTGAAGGCGGACATTGTTTCTTCCTGAAAGCGCCGGGTCCGAACGGCCCGGCATGGCCTGAACGCGGGCGTTTAGCATCCAAGCGCGTCAAGCAAAAGTGGTTTCCGATTTTGCGCCGGCATGGACAGCCTATTCTGCACTGCCGCGCATGCTTGCTTCATCCTGTCGGCTGGCGTAATGAGGCGCCGCGCCAACGGGTTCGATCCGCTGGAACGGCACCGCACGGCATCCACCGAATGCCATATCTTGTGACAGAGCCCGACGCGATATGCCGGACGCATTGATATCCATCGTCATTCCCTGCCGCAACGAGGCGGCGAACCTGCCGCTGCTGATCGACGAGATCGAGGCGGCGATGACCGGGCGCGATTTCGAAATCATCGTCGTCAATGACGGTTCGACTGACGACACCGCTTCGGTGCTTGCCGCTGAAGCCGCCAAACGTCCGTTTCCGCTTCGCCAGCTGCGGCACGAAAAATCCGCCGGCCAGTCGCTTTCGGTGCGCTCGGGCGCTTGGGCGGCGCGCGGCTCGATCGTCGCCACCATCGACGGCGACGGCCAGAACGACCCGCAATATATCCCCGTGCTGGTCGATGCGCTGCGTCGGGCAGGGCCCGATTTCGGCGCCGCGCAGGGGCAGCGATTGAAGCGCCGCGACAGCAAGATCAAGCAATTGGCATCGCGTTTCGCCAACTGGCTGCGCGGCGCGATCCTGCATGACGACACCCGCGACACCGGCTGCGGCCTGAAGGCGATCCACACCGATATCCTACGCAAACTGCCCTTCTTCGACGGCACGCATCGTTTCGTTCCGGCCCTGGTCATCCAGGAAGGCTACCGCGTCGTCCATTGCGACGTCGTCGACCGCTCGCGCCGCCACGGCAAGTCGAATTACGGCATCTTCGATCGCGGCCTGCAGGGCGCGCTCGATCTCGCCGGCGTCTGGTGGCTTCGGCGCCGGCGCCGCAGAATGCCAAAGGTAGAGGAAATCACGCATGGCTAACGTGTTTCAGGAATTGGCGACCTGGCTGCACCAGGTTTTCGTCAAGCAGTTCGACGCCTGGGTTCTGCTCGGCTTCGTTGCCCAGTTCTTCTTCACCATGCGCTTCCTGGTGCAGTGGATCGCTTCGGAAAAGGCCAAGCGCAGCGTCGTGCCGATCGCTTTCTGGTTCTTCTCGCTGTTCGGCGGCGGGCTGCTGCTCGTCTACGCCATCCAGCGTGAGGATCCGGTGTTCATCGCCGGCCAGGCCATGGGCATGGTGATCTATGTCAGAAATTTATGGCTCATCGCCAATGAGCGCAAGGCGGCGATGACCAAGGTCGACTGAGCCACCAGTCCCGCCAAATCCAGTCTGTCCGGTGTTGACCAGTCTGTCCGGTGTCGAAATGAGCAGGAACTACATCTTTCTCTTCCTGTTCAGCCTGATGATGACGGCGTCGGGACTGGCCTCTTTGCCGCCGCTCGACCGCGACGAGCCGCGCTTCGTCCAGGCGACCAAGCAGATGACGGAGACCGGCGACTATGTCGACATCCGCTTCCAGGACGCGTCGCGCTACCAAAAGCCGATCGGCATCTACTGGCTGCAATCGGCGGCGGTCACGCTGAGCGGCGAGGGGGCACAGGCGCCGATCTGGATTTACCGGCTGATCTCGGCGCTGGGCATCGCCATCGCCGTCGTCGCAATCGCCTGGACCGGGGCCAATCTGTTCGGCGCCAATGCCGGTCTTGCCGCCGGCCTGGTCATGGCGGCGATTTTCGCCACCGCCTTCGAAGGCCGTGACGCCAAGACCGACGCGATGCTGCTTGCCTGCTGCGTTCTGGCGCAAGGCGCGCTGGCGCAGATTTATCTGGCATCGCGCCGCGACGAGCCTGTCGCCGGCCATCTGCCGTGGATTTTCTGGGCTGCGCAGGGCGCGGCGATCCTCATCAAGGGGCCGATTGCACCGCTGCTGTCGGCGCTGACGGTGCTCACGCTGGTTGCTTTCGAGCGCGACTGGCGCTGGCTGGCGAGGCTGAAAGCCGGGCGTGGGCTGATTCTGGTGCAGTTGATCGTGCTGCCTTGGCTCGCCCTCATCACCTGGAAGAGCAACGGCGCCTTCCTGCAGCAGGCCGTCGGCAAGGATATGCTCGGCAAGGTCGCGCAAGGCGAGGAGTCGCACGGCGTTCCGCCGGGCTTCTACATGCTGACCTATTGCCTGTTCATGTGGCCGTTCGGCCTTGTGGCGCTCGGCGCCGGACTGCAGGCGCTCAACCGATTGCGCGACGATCCGCGCCTGCGTTTCTGCCTCGCCTGGTACGTTCCGTTCTGGCTCGTCTTCGAATTGATCTCGACGAAACTGCCGCATTATGTGCTGCCGGCCTATCCCGGCATGGCCCTGCTCATCGGCTGGCTTTTGACGCTGACGCCGCAAGAGGCAAATGCGCCGCTCAGGCGCTGGCAGACATGGCTGTGGTGGGCGACCGCATTCGGCACCGTTCTGGTGACCGTCGGTCTCGCCGTGCTTTGCGTCGGTGCGCCGATCTATCTCATGAAGACATTTTTATGGTGGAGCGTTCCGGCCGCCGCGGCAGCATTGGGCGCCGGCTACCTCGCTGTTTCGCGCCACACGCTGGTGCCGCTGGTCCGCATCGGCGGGGCTGCGGTTTGCGCCGGTATAACCTACGCCCTGCTGTTCGGTGTCATCGTGCCGTCACTGAAACCGATTTGGATGAGTCGGGAAATCGAGGCGGCGGTTCGCGCCGATCGTCCCTGTGAGATGAGCGTGCTCGCCTCCGCGCAATATCACGAACCGAGCCTGGTATTTCTGGTGGGCACAAAGACGGTACTGACCGATGTCGACGGGGTTGCGCAACATCTGCTTGGCGATCCGGCCTGCGCGCTGGGCCTGGCGCCGGTCGGCGATGAAAAACGGCTGGATGACCTGCTGGCAGGGCAAGGCAAGAAGGCCAGCCGCGTCGCCGAGATCGACGGCATCAACTATTCGTCAGGTGATAAATTGTCGCTCGGCCTGTACCGTGTGGCGAACTGATAGCTCTTCAATGATCGCGCCGAGCTCCGCATGTTGATGAAGTCGCCATCGCCGGCGCGTGCCGCTTTGCCTGCCATGCTCCGGCAGTCTGTCGCTAATTTCCGCGATACCTTCGGGATTGTACGGCATCGCCTGGCGACGCGCCCGGCGCGCTACCCGAAAATCCTGTGGTCGGTCTGGGTTGTGGCCTGGCTTTTGCTGACGATCGCGGTGTCGCTCCGTTTCGACCATCTTGGAGGGACCATGGCGAGGCAGTGGGCTTCAGGCTCGACCAATGTCTTCCGCATCGCCGAGTTTTTTACCTTCTTCGGCCTAGGCGGCTGGTATCTTGTCCCGTCGGTACTGGTGCTGATTGCCGCGAATCTGACGGATTGGCGCAGCCTTTCCCGGCGCGCGCGGATGACCTTCTACAACTGGACCTGCTTTGCTTTCATGGTGCTGGGTTCGATCGCACTCTCGGCCATGGTCGTCAACGTGCTGAAATATGGCGTGGGCAGAGCCAGGCCGATGAATTTCGACAAGCTCGGCGATCTGTCGCTGCATCCTTTTTCCTTGGAGGCGCGCTTTGCCAGCTTCCCGTCCGGCCATGCCACGACCATGGGCGTCATTTTCGGCATTGCACTGCTGTTGTTGCCCCAGCGCAGATGGGTGCTGCTGGCAGCAACCTTGTCGGTCGCATCGACCCGGATCTTTATCGGCGCGCACTACCCGAGCGACACTGTCGCCGGATTCGGCCTTGGCTGTGCTGTTGCCATCGTCTGCGCGATGGTGCTTGGCCGGCTGGGATGTATCTTCCGCTACACGGCGTCGGGGTTGCCGGTGGCAAAAACTACGTTCCGCCTATTCCGTCGGGCTCGCAAACCAAACCAAAACGATGCGCCGAGACAGACGAATTTCGGCATTGGAGCAGCGCCGGCAGGCAACTGAATTGCTGACGCCTTTGGAACCATCTAAGACCACCCCAGCTAGCTGTCGATGCCGCCCCAACTCCGCACCAGCCGAGCCATGTCGGGCGCGCCGGCGGCTTCCTTCTCCAGCCCTTCGGCGACACCGACGCGGTCGGCGACAGGCCGGTTCTGGCTGACTTTCCACTTGCCGCTGATTTCGGCGATCTCGATCTCAAGCCCGACAATGCCCTTGATTTGCGACTGGATGAAGGTAGGCGGCGCATCGGTCACCGCCCAGGGTGCCTCGCGGGCGCCTTCCTGCGACAGCGTCAGCTCGGTGATCTGCTGTGCGATCCAGGCGGAATCCTCGATCACTCTGACGGTTCCTCGCACCTGGACAATGGCGTAGTTCCAGGTCGGCACGACCTTGCCGGTCTCGCGCTTGGTCTCGTACCAGGACGGCGTCACATAGGCGTCGGCGCCCTGGAAGACGACCAGCACCGGCGATGTCGGATTGTCGGCCAGCTGACGCCATTGCGGGTTGGCCCTGGCCAGATGGGCGCGCAGCCGGCCATTCGGCCCAACCTCTGCATCAAGCAGGAAGGGAATGGCATTGGCGACCGGGCCATCGGCGCCGTTGGAGATCAGCAACCCCAGCGGATGCGTCCGGATCAGCCCGTGCAGGACGTCCGGCCGCGTTTCCTGGAAATGGGGAGGCTGGTACATGATCGGTCATGCCTTCTTGCGCTGGCTGAACCGGCATTGTGCACCGTTCAGCCGAGCCGCGCCACATGTCAGGCTGGCTTCACCGTTTGGATCAGCCGAAATGGCATTGTCGCGCCCATGATGGGCACGACTGTGACGGCATCGGACCGGGAGTTTTTGTTTTGACGCAATTCCGGACGGAAAACCCGTTTACACTTTTCCTGGAATTGCTCTTAGCGCAGCCGCTTCGGCCGCGGATCGGACAATTCGCCGGCCAGCCGTCGGTCGAGATAGTCGGCGCATTCCTCGAGCAGCAGATCGGCGTCGTTGGCGAAGAAGTGGTTGGCGCCTGGCAAGGTCTTCTGCGTGATGGTGATGCCCTTTTGCGTGTGCAGCTTGTCGACCAGGCCCTGCACATCCTTGGGCGGCGCCACTTTGTCGGCATCGCCATGGATGATCAGACCCGATGACGGGCAGGGCGCCAGGAACGAGAAATCATAGGTGTTTGGCTGCGGCGCGATCGAGATGAAGCCCTCGATCTCGGGCCGGCGCATCAGAAGCTGCATGCCGATCCAGGAGCCGAAGGAATAACCGGCCACCCAGCAGCTCTTGGAATCCGGATGCAGCGACTGCACCCAGTCGAGCGCTGCGGCGGCATCCGACAATTCGCCGGTGCCGTGGTCGAATTCGCCCTGGCTGCGGCCGATGCCGCGGAAGTTGAAGCGAAGCGTGGTGAAATCGCGCTTCTGGAACATGTAGAAGAGGTCATAGACGATCTTGTTGTTCATCGTGCCGCCGAATTGCGGGTGCGGATGCAACACGATGGCAATCGGCGCGCTCTTTTCCTTGGAAGGCTGGTAGCGGCCCTCCAGGCGGCCGGCCGGACCGGTGAAAATGACCTCAGGCATGAAATACTCCAAATGGCATACGAATGCGCGGCGCCCGGAACAATTCTTACTCCAGCCCCAGCCCTTCCGGGCCTTGACGCAGGGCAAGCGTCTTCTTAGAAGCTAGTTTAGAATTGTTCAAAACTGGATAGCCAGCCGTGACGGCCCGGCCATCCTCGCCGCAAGCCGCGTAAATAGGACGTCTTGCCTTGCAATTTCAAGGAAATAACGCGCTATCCTTGCGGAAAGGGTCTTGACGGGATCGATTGGGTGAAAATGGCCGCAGCACGCGCCTATCTCGACTACAATGCCAGCGCGCCGCTCATTGCCGAGGCGCGCGAGGCGATGATTGCCGCGCTCGATCTCGTCGCCAATCCGTCGTCGGTGCATGCCGAGGGGCGCGCGGCGCGGCGCCTGATCGACACTGCCCGGCGCGATGTGGCAGCACTTGTCGGCGCCAAGGCCGAGCATGTCGTCTTCACCTCGGGCGCGACGGAAGCCGCATCGACGCTGCTGACGCCGGATTGGCGGATGGGCCGTGGCACGGTGCGCATGAGCCAGCTCTATGTCTGCGAGGCCGACCACCCTTGCCTGTTGAACGGCGGCCGCTTCCCGGCAACACAGGTTTCGCGGATCGGCGTCGACGCCGATGGTATCGCTGTGCTCGCTCATCTGACAGCCGCTCTGGCCGCGCATGACAAGGCCGAAGGCCTGCCGTTGGTCGCGATCCATGCGGCCAACAACGAGACCGGCGTCATCCAGCCCATTGAAGCCATCGCCGCGATCGTCAAGGCGGCGGGCGGCATTCTGGTGGTCGACGCGGTGCAGGCTGCGGGCCGTGTTCCCATCGATATGTCAGCGGCTTACGCCGACTATTTGATTCTGTCTTCGCACAAGATCGGCGGCCCCAAGGGTGTCGGCGCCGTCGTTGCGGCAGCCGATCTGATGATGCCGAAGCCGCTGATCAATGGCGGCGGCCAGGAAAAGGGCCATCGCGGCGGCACCGAAAACCTGGCGGCCATCGCCGGCTTTGGCGCCGCGGCGCGGCAGGCTTTGGCTGGACTGAAAGACGTCGAAGCGATCGCGCAACGCCGCGGCGAGGTCGAGAAAACACTCAAAACGCTGGTGCCGGACGCAGAAATCTTCGGAACCGGCGCGCCAAGGCTTGCCAATACGACATTCTTCGCTATTCCCGGCATCAAGGCCGAGACGGCGCAGATCGCGTTCGATCTGGCTGGCGTGGCGCTGTCGGCGGGATCGGCCTGTTCGTCGGGCAAGGTCGGGCCGAGCCATGTGCTGAAAGCCATGGGTTACGGCGACAGCCTCGGCGCTTTGCGCGTGTCCATCGGCCACGCAACGAGTGCCGGGGATATCGAACTGTTCCGTGCTGCGCTGGCCGGTATTGCCCAGCGCCGGGCGGGCAGGGAACAAGCCGCCTGAGGCGGCGACAAAGAATTCAGGCCCTCGCGGCCTGGTAGAGCCGTGCGTTTGCAAGTGGCCGGGTGAATTCCCGGCCGAGACGCACTATATGAAACTTACGCCGCCTTCTGCGCCTCATGGGCAGCCCTGGCGATGCCATAGTTTGAAAACTGTCGGGCCTTGACCCCGGCGTGGATGGAGAACGCTTATGCCTGCTGTGCAGGACACGATCGATCGGGTCCGAAAGATCGACGTCGACCAGTACAAATACGGATTCCAGACAGAGATCGCGATGGACAAGGCCCCCAAGGGCCTGAGCGAAGACATTATTCGCTTCATCTCGGCCAAGAAGGATGAACCGTCCTGGATGCTGGAATGGCGTCTGGAAGCATATCGGCGCTGGCTGACGCTGGAAGAGCCGACCTGGGCGCGCGTCCATTATCCGAAGATCGATTTTCAGGACCTCTATTACTACGCGGCGCCCAAGAGCACGCCCGGCCCGACCTCGCTGAGCGACGTCGATCCCGAGCTGTTGAAGGTCTACGAGAAGCTCGGCATTCCGCTGCGGGAACAAGAAATCCTCGCTGGCGTGCAGAAGACCGACGCGTCCGATCTCGAGGAGCCCAGCGACAACGTCTACAAATCGGGCCGTGTCGCGGTGGACGCGGTGTTCGATTCCGTTTCCGTCGTCACCACGTTCAAGAAGGAGCTGGCGCAGGCCGGCGTCATCTTCTGCTCGATCTCGGAGGCCATCCGCGAGCATCCGGAGTTGGTGCAGAAATATCTCGGCTCGGTCGTGCCGACATCCGACAATTTCTACGCCACACTGAATTCGGCTGTCTTCACCGACGGCTCGTTCGTCTTCGTGCCCAAGGGCGTGCGCTGCCCGATGGAGCTGTCGACCTATTTCCGCATGAACGAGAAGAACACCGGCCAGTTCGAGCGCACGCTGATCATCGCCGAGGAGGGGGCTTACGTCTCCTATCTCGAAGGCTGCACGGCGCCGCAGCGCGACGAGAACCAGCTGCATGCCGCCGTCGTCGAACTGGTGGCGCTCGACGATGCCGAGATCAAATATTCGACGGTGCAGAACTGGTACCCCGGCGATGCCGAGGGCAAGGGCGGCATCTACAATTTCGTCACCAAGCGCGGCGACTGCCGCGGCCACCGTTCGAAGATCTCGTGGACACAGGTCGAGACCGGTTCGGCGATCACCTGGAAATATCCCAGCTGCATCCTGCGTGGCGACGATTCCTCCGGCGAGTTCTATTCGATCGCCGTGTCGAACGGCTATCAGCAGGTCGACAGCGGCACCAAGATGATCCATCTCGGCAAGAACACGTCGAGCCGCATCATCTCCAAGGGCATTGCCGCCGGCTTCTCGCAGAACACCTATCGCGGCCAGGTCTCGGCGCATCGCAAGGCGACCAACGCCCGCAACTTCACCAATTGCGATAGTCTCCTGATCGGCGACCAGTGCGGCGCCCACACCGTGCCCTACATGGAAGCCAAGAATTCGACGGCGCAGTTCGAGCACGAAGCGACGACGTCGAAGATTTCCGAGGACCAGAAATTCTACGTCATGCAGCGCGGCATTCCCGAGGAAGAGGCGATCGCGCTGATCGTCAACGGCTTCGTCAAGGATGTTATCCAGCAGCTGCCGATGGAGTTCGCGGTCGAAGCGCAGAAGCTTATCGGCATCAGCCTCGAGGGCTCGGTCGGCTGACCGGACAATATATATATCCAGGAAAGAAAAAATGCTTGAGATCAAGAATCTGCATGCCCGCATCGTCGATGACGGCACCGAGATCATCCGCGGCCTGAACCTGACGGTGAAAAACGGCGAGGTCGCCGCCATCATGGGCCCGAACGGCTCGGGCAAATCGACGCTGTCCTATATCCTCGCCGGCCGCGAGGACTATGAGGTCACCGAAGGCGATATCCTCTATAATGGCCAGTCGATCCTCGAAATGGATCCGGCCGAGCGCGCCACCGCGGGCATCTTCCTCGCCTTCCAGTATCCGATGGAGATACCTGGTGTCGCGACCATGGAGTTCCTGAAGGTGGCGATGAACGAGCAGCGCAAGGCGCGCGGCGAGGAGCCGCTAAAAATTCCGGAATTTTTGAAGCGGGTGAAAGAGGCGGCAGCCTCGCTCTCGATGGACATGGCGATGCTGAAGCGGCCGCTCAATGTCGGCTTTTCCGGCGGCGAGAAGAAGCGGGCCGAGATCCTGCAGATGAAGCTGCTGGAGCCAAAGCTCTGCGTGCTCGACGAGACCGATTCAGGCCTAGACATCGATGCGCTGAAGATCGTCTCGGACGGCGTCAACGCGCTGCGTTCGCCCGACCGTGCCATCATCGTCATCACCCACTACCAGCGCCTGCTCGAGCACATCGTGCCCGATAGCGTGCACGTCCTATACAAGGGCCAGGTGATCAAGTCCGGCGACAAGTCGCTGGCGCTCGATCTCGAAGCCAATGGCTATGCCGGCGTGATCGGCGAAGCCGCGTGAGACGCCAGGTCATTTTGTACCAAAAGACAGGGCCAAGCTTATGAACATGCATTCGACACCCCAGCGCACCCAGGCCGAAACGGCGCTGATCGACGCTTTCGGCGAGCGGCTGTCGCTGCTGCCGGGCGACGGTGCGGTGATGCTGAAGCGCGACGACGCCATCGAGGCGATCAAGCACGGCCTGCCGACGCGGCGCATCGAATCCTGGCATTACACTGACCTGCGCCGGCTGTTGGCCGCGGTGCCGGCGTTCGATCCGACGGCCGCCGCCAAGGGGCTGGCTCCCATCGTCGAAGGTTCCGCCGTGCTGGCGGTTCTGAACGGCGTCTCGAGTGCGAAATTCCCTGCCATCGAAGGCGTGACCGTCCAGCGCCTGTCGGAAAAGCTGACCGATGGCTCGATTGCGCCCGGCCTCGACCCCTATGGCAGCGATGACACCATTGGCGCGCTGAACACTGCTTTCGTCGCCGACGGCTATTTCGTCGACATCGCCGATGGCGCAGCACTGGAAAAGCCGATCGAATTGCAGAACGTGCAAGCCGGCGGACAGACCCATGTGCGCTTTCCCGTGCGTGTCGGCGCCGGCGCCAAGGCTGCGATCGTCGAGCGTCAGGCGGGCGAGGGCGCGGCTCTGGCCAGCTCCGTCAGCCAGCTGGTGTTGGGCGAGGGCGCCGAGGTGACCTGGCTGATCATCCAGGAACAGCCGGAAACGGCCACCCATCTGGCGCAGTTCAAGGCGCATCTCGGCAAGAATTCGAAGCTGACGCTGTTCTTCATGAATGCCGGGGGCAAGCTTGTGCGCCAGGAGATCGTGGTGAAGACCACGGGCGAAGGCGCCGACTTCAAATTGCGCGGCATCAACCTTCTGGCCGGCGACACCCACACCGACGTGACAATGGTGCTCGACCATGCCGTGCCGCATACGACATCGACGGAAGTGATCCGCAATGTCGTGACCGGCAAGGCGCGCGGCGTCTTCCAGGGCCGCATCAACGTCCACCAATACGCGCAGAAGACCAACGCCAAGATGGCCTGCAACACGCTGCTTTTGTCGGATGATGGCGAGTTCTCGACCAAGCCGGAGCTGGAAATCTTCGCCGACGACGTCATCTGCGGCCACGGCGCGACCGTTACCGAGATCGACCACAACCATCTGTTCTACCTGATGGCTCGCGGCATCGACGAGAAGAGCGCCCGTGGCCTGCTGGTCAAGGCGTTCGTCGCCGAAGTGATCGAGGAACTGGACGACGAAACCATCGTCGAGGCCCTGGAAACAAGGCTGGACGACTGGTTCGTGGCGCATGGGTAGCGCCTCCCCTTCTCCCCTTGTGGGTCCGAAGGACGGGCGAGGCAAGTGACTCGCCCCGGGCGGTGGCCGAGCGAAGCTCGGTCGGGTGAGGGGTGCGTGACGAAGTGAGGCGGTGCCTCAAGAGAGCTTGTAATGGACCAGAAGATCGAAACAACCCCATACGACGTCGAGGCGATCCGCCGCGACTTCCCGATCCTGTCGCGCGAAGTCTACGGCAAACCGCTGGTCTATCTCGACAATGGCGCCTCGGCACAGAAGCCGCAGGTGGTGCTGGATACGATCCAGCACGCCTATTCCCAGGAATACGCCAACGTCCATCGCGGCCTGCATTTCCTGTCCAATGCCGCGACCGACGCCTACGAGAAGGCGCGCGAGACGGTGCGCCGCTTCCTCAACGCGCCAAGCACCGACAACATCGTATTCACCTCGAACACGACCGCGGCGATCAACACCGTCGCTTACGGCTATGGCATGCCCAATATCGGCGCGGGCGACGAGATCGTTCTGTCGATCATGGAGCACCACTCCAACATCGTGCCGTGGCATTTCATCCGGGAGCGGCAGGGCGCCAAGCTGGTCTGGGTGCCGGTCGACGATCTCGGCATCTTCCGCATCGAGGAATTCGAAAAGCGCCTGACCGACAAGACCAAGCTCGTCGCCATCACGCATATGTCGAACGCGCTGGGCACGGTGACGCCGATCAAGGAGATCGTGGGCGTCGCGCATTCGCGCGGCATTCCCGTACTTGTCGACGGCAGCCAGAGCGCCGTGCACATGCCGATCGACGTCCAGGACCTCGACTGCGATTTCTTCGTCTTCACCGGTCACAAGGTTTACGGGCCGTCCGGCATCGGCGTGCTTTATGGCAAGAAGGATAGTCTCTCGGCCATGCGCCCTTTCATGGGCGGCGGCGAGATGATCGAGGAAGTGACGGAAGACGTCGTCACCTACAACGAGCCGCCGCACCGCTTCGAGGCCGGCACGCCGCCGATCGTCCAGGCGATCGGGCTGGGTGCAGCATTGGAATACATGGAAAAGATCGGCCGCGAGCGCATCGCCGCGCACGAGGCCGACCTCATGACCTACGCGCACGAGCGGCTGCGCGCCATCAACTCGCTGCGCATCTTCGGCGACGCGCCGGACAAGGGCGCCATCATTTCCTTCGAATTGCAGGGCATTCATGCCCATGACGTGTCGATGGTGATAGACAGGCAAGGTGTTGCCGTCCGCGCGGGCACCCATTGCGCCCAGCCGCTGTTGAAACGCTTTGGCGTAACCTCCACATGCAGGGCATCGTTCGGCATGTATAATACCAGGGCCGAAGTCGACGCTTTGGCCGATGCGCTGGAAAAAGCGCGCAAGTTCTTCGGGTGACAGGTTCTTTGGATGACGACTATGGATGATGCGAGCCACACCACCGCGCCGGAAGCGGCCGTCAATCCGCTGGTTTCCGCCTCGGCAATTCCCGCCGACGAGCTGGCGCGGCTGACCGACGACATCGTCTCGGCGCTGAAGACGGTCTATGACCCGGAAATCCCGGCCGACATCTATGAGCTCGGCCTCATCTACAAGATCGACATCGAGGACAACCGCGCGGTCAAGATCGACATGACGCTGACCGCGCCCGGCTGTCCGGTGGCCGGCGAAATGCCCGGCTGGGTGGAAAACGCCGTCGGCGCCGTCGAAGGCGTCTCCGGCGTCGAGGTCAACATGACCTTCGACCCGCCCTGGTCGCCCGACCGCATGTCGGAAGAGGCGCAGGTGGCGGTGGGCTGGTACTAGGTTGACTGAGGTTGGTGCACTTGCACCAGTGGTAAAACTTCACCATTTTAGGTGAGGAATCATTCGGCAGGCCTTGAACCTGCATGGAATGGAAGAGGAAAAAGAATGGGACGCTTCGCCGTCATCACGATGACCGAAAAGGCAGCCGACCGGGTGCGCGAGATCGTCGCCACGCGCGACAATGCGCATGGCATTCGCCTCGGCATCAAGAAGGGCGGTTGCGCCGGCATGGAATATACGGTGGACCTGGTGACCGAGCCCAACACCAAGGACGACCATATCGAACGCGACGGCGCGCATGTCTATGTCGCGCCCGAGGCTGCGCTTTTCCTGTTCGGCACCGAGATGGATTTCGAGCAGACGACGCTGCGCACCGGCTTCACCTTCCACAACCCGAACCAGAGTTCGGCCTGCGGCTGCGGCGAATCCGTCGAACTGAAGCCCGCCGACCTGAAGGCGCTGGCTGAAGCGCGCGCTTCCGCCTGATCTTTCCTTCGCCCCGTTCACGGGGAGGTGAGGAATGGTCCGCGCAGCGGGCGAAAAGCCAATTGCTTGGCTTTTCGAATGACGAACGGCCCGAAGGGCCGGGTGAGGGGCAGCGCTAACCATCGGAAGTCGCGCTCCGAGTCCTCACTTCACCCACATCTTCGTCCGCTTGTGCCAGTCGGCGATCGATTCCTCGGGATAGACGTCGAACGCCTTGTCCTTTTTGCCGATCACCGGCTCGACCCAGCTCGCCTTGTATTTCAACATCAGATGCACCTTCTCCGGCGGCTTCGGCAGCTCGCTGTCGATTGCCGAGGCGAACGGGTGGACCAGCTCCGGCCATGTCGGATCGTAGAGCCAGAGCGCCGAACCGCACTTCTTGCAGAAATTGCGCTCGCCCGTCGAAATCTCACACTTTGGATGCTCGTCGTCCGCGATCTCGGCCTGGTAGACGCCGAGATTGCGCTTGCCCTTGATTTTCAGCGTCTTGTAATCGGCGCCGAGATTGATGGCGAAGCCGCCGCCGCCCTGCTGCTTGCGGCAGATCGAGCAGTAGCACAGCATGAACGGCACCGGCGTGTTGCTCTCCACCTCGAAATGGACGGCATCGCAGCGGCAGGATCCCTTGAGCAGCAGCGGCATGACAGAACTCCGACGGATGGCTCTCAACTTGCCAGCATGGTTTTTGGTTGCAGCCATGGCAAGCCCGGTGACATGATTGCGGCATGGACAATGAACGCATCGAAGAACTGTTCGAAGGCCTCGGCCCGGTCAGTATCCGAAAACTGTTCGGCGGCAAGGGTATCTATTTCGACGGCGTCATCGTCGCTATCGTGCTGCGCGGCGAATTGCTGCTCAAAGCTGACGAGCAAAGCGCGCCCGACTTCGAAGCCGCCGGCTGCAAGCAATGGACCTATACCGGCACCCGCCACGGCAAGCTGGTCGCGATGCCGTACTGGAGCATTCCCGACAGTGCTTTTGACGATCCCGACGAGATGGTTGTGTGGGCGCGCCGGGCCTATGAGGCGGGGCGGCGGGCGGGGAAGTGAACCGGGACCGCCGCGTTTCTTCCAGCCCCCCACTGTCCTGCCGGACATCTCCCCCGCAAGGGGGGAGATCAGTTGTCACATTGGCCTTCGCCAATCACCAACGTTGAAAATGGGAGCCTGCGGCTAAGCTGTTAATCTCCCTCCTTGCGGGGGAGATGGCCGGCAGGCCAGAGGGGGGTGCTGTCCCGCCGACGTAGGCGATCCTACAGCGCCTTCGCAATCCTCGCCGCCAACCGCGCATTGTTCTCGACCAGCGCGATGTTGGTCTTCAAGCTCCGGCCGCCGGTCAGTTCGAGGATTTTGCCCAACAGGAACGGCGTCACCGCCTTTCCGGTCACATTCTGCACTTCCGCCGCCTTCTGCGCGGCCTCGATATAGCCGGCCATCTCGTCGGCCGGGATTTCATCGTCCTGCGGCACCGGGTTGGCGATCAGCATGCCGCCGACCAGGCCAAGTGCCGCCCTGGTCTTGTAGAAATGCGCGATCTCTTCCGGTCTGTGCAGGGTCAGCGGCGCGCGGAACGGCGAATGCCGCGACCAGAAGGCCGGCATCGTCTCGCAGCCATGGCCAATCACCGGCACGCCGCGCGTCTCCAGCACTTCCAGCGTCTTTTCGATGTCGAGGATCGCCTTGGCGCCGGCCGAGACGACGATGACCGGCGTGCGCGCCAACTCGTCGAGATCGGCCGAGATGTCGAAGCTCTTTTCCGCGCCCTTGTGGACGCCGCCAATGCCGCCGGTGGCGAACACCTTTATCCCGACCATGTCAGCGGCGATCATGGTGGCGGCGACCGTGGTGCCGCCGGTGCGGCCTTGCGCCACCGCAAAGCCGAGGTCGGCGCGCGACAGCTTCATGGCATCGCCGGTCATGGCCAGCGACTCGCGCTCGCCGTCGGACAGTCCGATCTTGATGCGGCCGGCGACCACGGCGATCGTCGCCGGCACCGCGCCATTGTCCAGGATGATCTTTTCGACATTGGCGGCCATGGCGCCATTGTCGGGGTAAGGCATGCCATGGGTGATGATGGTGCTTTCCAGCGCCACGACGGGGCGGCCAGCGGCGAGCGCCTCGGCCACGGGCGCGTGGAGGTCGATGAAGGGGCGGGCGCTTTGCGGTGTCATGATGGTCTCCGATCCGGAGATCCGCGCGTCCGCTTGGACGTCGCGCTCCGGCAATGGCAATTGGCCGCCCTCATGCCATTTCCTGCGCGTCGGGCACAAGAGCCAGTGCCTCAGTGAAGGTCGCAATCGTGAAGGCCGGAACCGCGTCGGCGCTTTCAATGGCCAGCGTGGCGGCGGCAACGCCCTCGCGCAATGCCTGGCGCAGGGGCAGGCCGCGCAGCAGGGCAGCGATGGTGGCGCCGGCCAGCGCGTCGCCGGCGCCGGTGACGTCGGCGACTTTTCTCGGCGCCGGCGGCAGGATAGAGAAGGCGCCGGCTTCGTCGAATCCCAGCACCGGGCCGTCGCCCGCCGTCACCACGCCACTGGTGAGGCCGCTGCAGCGCAGTCCGTCGACGGTCTCGCGCTCGGTGGCATTGGCATCGACGCCGGCCAGCACCATGGCCTCGCGCCGGTTCATGAAGACCTGCGCGAGTTCCTTCAGCACCGGTATCAGCCGCACCACCTTGGCCGGCGAAATGGCAATGGCGAACACCGGCTTGCCGGCGGCGAGCCCCACCAGCCGCTCCAGCGCCGTTGATGGCAGATTGGCGTCGCAGAGCACCGCATCGGCCTCGGCGACCACCTCGCGCACCTTGGAGCGGCGGATCTGCTTGGGGAACGCCAAATCGTAGAGCGCCATATCGGCAAAGCCGGTGATCAGCTCGCCGTCGCGATCGATCAGCGCCGTGTAGCTCGGCGTCGTGCGGTCGAGGAAAACCGCCGACAGGTCGGCAATGCCGGAGTCGGCGATGGCGCGCGCAACCGTCTCGGCCGAGGCATCGCCGCCGCGCACCGACAAAAGCGAGGCCGAGACGCCGCGCCGCACCAGGCTGCGCAGCGCGTTGAATACGCCGCCGCCGACATCCTCGCGCATCGTGCCGGGGTTGGACGCCGCGGGCACGTACGTACCCGACACCTGGCCGCGGCGATCGATATGGGCGCCGCCCACCGCCAGTATCTTTGCTGATTTCACCATGCCGGCGATATGACCTTTGTTATTCGAGCCGCACAAGCGCTAGGCTGTGCGACCGAGCTTCGCAGGCGAGCCGGCGATTCGGCCGATCGAAACAGCCGGAGCATCTGGCCCAATGCGGAACGCGTCCGAAAACCAAACCACGAGACAAAAAAAGAACAAATCCGGATAATGATTGTTTTTCAGTTATTTGATCCCTCTTGCCAAACGAGAACAAAAGTAGTACAAAATGGGCAGGGATTACGGATTGTCCGGCCTTCATTGACGACCAAGGGGTGATGTATCATGGCTCAGAATTCTTTGCGGCTTGTAGAGGACAAAGCGGTGGACAAATCAAAGGCTCTGGACGCGGCGCTGTCGCAAATCGAGCGCGCCTTCGGCAAGGGCTCGATCATGCGGCTTGGCGCCAATGAGCAGGTCGTCGAGATCGAAACCGTGCCGACCGGATCGCTGGGCCTCGACATCGCGCTTGGCGTCGGCGGCCTGCCGCGCGGCCGCATTGTCGAGATCTACGGGCCGGAAAGCTCGGGCAAGACGACGCTGGCGCTGCATACGGTGGCGGAAGCCCAGAAGAAAGGCGGCATCTGCGCCTTTGTCGATGCCGAGCATGCGCTCGACCCGGTCTATGCCCGCAAGCTCGGCGTCGACCTCGAAAACCTGCTGATCTCGCAGCCCGACACCGGCGAGCAGGCACTTGAAATCTGCGACACGCTGGTGCGTTCCGGCGCCATCGATGTGCTGGTCGTCGATTCGGTGGCGGCACTGACGCCGCGCGCTGAAATCGAGGGCGAGATGGGCGATTCGCTGCCCGGTCTCCAGGCTCGTCTGATGAGCCAGGCGCTGCGCAAGCTGACCGCCTCGATCTCGCGCTCCAACACCATGGTCATCTTCATCAACCAGATCCGCATGAAGATCGGCGTCATGTTCGGTTCGCCGGAAACCACGACCGGCGGCAACGCGCTGAAATTCTACGCTTCGGTGCGCCTCGACATCCGCCGCATCGGCTCGGTCAAGGACCGCGACGAGGTCGTCGGCAACCAGACCCGCGTCAAGGTGGTCAAGAACAAGCTGGCGCCGCCCTTCAAGGTGGTCGAGTTCGACATCATGTATGGCGAGGGCGTCTCCAAGACCGGCGAACTGGTCGATCTCGGCGTCAAGGCCGGCGTGGTCGAGAAGTCCGGCGCCTGGTTCTCCTACAATTCGCAGCGTCTCGGCCAAGGTCGCGAAAACGCCAAACTGTTCCTGCGCGACAATCCCGACACGGCGCGTGAGATCGAACTTGCGCTGCGGCAGAATGCCGGGCTGATCGCCGAGAAATTTCTTGAAAATGGCGGCCCCGAGCGCGGCGAAAGCGACGACGGCTTCGAGGAAGAATCCGGCGCCATGTAGGGCACGGCCAGAGTTCGGCCATAAAAATCGAGTCTATTATCCGATGCTTAAGTAACCGAGTTCTTTAGTATTGCGTTTCAAACCGCCGGCCTTCGCGCCGGCGGTTTTCGTTTTTGGGCAGCGTGAAGCCGGCTTGGCAGTTGCCGGGATGGCCCAATTCCGTGTTTCTGGACAGGGTGGGGCGTGCCCGCTAAAAGGCCAAGTCAATCTTCTAAAAAGCAGAGACCAGTGTCCGCCGGCCGTGCCGGCGGTTTTCGCGAAAAGGCAGCAGTCATGAGTGGCGTGAACGAGATCCGGTCGACATTCCTCGACTATTTCCGCAAGGAGGGCCACGAGGTCGTGGCCTCGAGCCCGCTGGTGCCGCGCAACGACCCGACGCTGATGTTCACCAATGCCGGCATGGTGCAGTTCAAGAACGTCTTCACCGGCCTGGAGAAGCGGTCCTATTCGCGCGCCACCACCGCGCAGAAAAGCGTGCGCGCCGGCGGCAAGCACAACGACCTCGACAATGTCGGCTACACCGCGCGCCATCTGACCTTCTTCGAAATGCTCGGCAATTTCTCCTTCGGCGACTATTTCAAGGAGCGCGCCATCGAACTGGCCTGGAACCTGATCACCAAGGAGTTCGGGCTGAACAAGGACAAGCTGCTGGTCACCGTCTATCACACCGATGACGAGGCGGCCGGCTTCTGGAAGAAGATCGCCGGTTTCTCCGATGACCGCATCATCCGCATCCCGACCTCCGACAATTTCTGGGCTATGGGCGACACCGGACCGTGCGGGCCGTGCTCGGAAATCTTCATCGACCGTGGCGAGCACATCTGGGGCGGCCCTCCCGGCAGCCCGGAGGAGGACGGCGACCGCTTCCTTGAATTCTGGAACCTGGTGTTCATGCAATATGAGCAGGTCACCAAGGATGAGCGCATCGACCTGCCGCGGCCGTCGATCGACACCGGCATGGGCCTGGAGCGCATGGCCTCCATCCTGCAAGGGGTGGAGAGCGTCTTCGAGACCGACCTGTTCCGTCATCTGATCGATGCGGCCTCGTCAGCGCTCGGGCAGGGCCCGGACAAGGAGACGGTCGCCTCCTTCCGCGTCATTGCCGATCATCTGCGCTCGTCCTCCTTCCTGGTTGCCGACGGCGTGCTGCCGTCGAACGAAGGCCGCGGCTATGTGCTGCGCCGCATCATGCGCCGCGCCATGCGCCATGCGCAGTTGCTCGGCGCCAAGGAGCCGTTGATGTGGAAGCTGGTGCCGGCGCTAGTGCGTGAGATGGGCCAGGCCTATCCCGAACTGCTGCGCGGCGAACAGCTGATTACCGAGACGCTGAAGCTCGAGGAGACACGCTTCCGCAAGACGCTGGTGCGCGGCCTCGGCCTGCTCTCGGAGGCGACGGATACGCTGCACGCCGGCGATATGCTGGATGGCGAGACGGCGTTCAAGCTCTATGACACGTACGGCTTCCCGCTCGATCTGACGCAGGACGCACTGCGCCAGCGCAACATCTCGGTCGACCTTGCCGGCTTCACCCATGCGATGGAGCAGCAGAAGGCCGAAGCGCGCAAGCATTGGGCTGGCTCCGGCGACGCGGCCACCGAGACCATCTGGTTTTCTGTACGCGAGAAGGCCGGCGCCACCGAATTCCTCGGCTACGAGACCGAACAGGCGGAAGGCCTCATCCAGGCCCTGGTCAAGGACGGCAAGACAGTCGATAGCGCCGGCAAGGGCGACGCGGTGGCGGTGGTCGTCAACCAGACGCCGTTCTATGGCGAGTCGGGCGGCCAGATGGGCGACACCGGCATCATCTCCGGCGAAGGTTTCTCGATCGAGGTTTCCGACACGCAGAAAAAGGCCGACGGCCTGTTCGTGCATCTGGGCAAGGTGACGAACGGCACGGTCAAGCCAGGTGCAGCCGTCGAGCTGAAGGTTGACCATGCGCGCCGCACCCGGCTGCGTGCCAACCATTCGGCAACGCATCTGATCCATGAGGCGCTGCGCGAGGTGCTGGGCACCCATGTCGCGCAGAAAGGTTCGCTGGTCGCGCCCGAGCGCCTGCGCTTCGACATCTCGCACAACAAGCCGATCTCGGCCGAAGATCTCGAAGAGGTCGAGCGCATGGCCAACGAAATCGTCGTCCAGAACAGCCCGGTGACGACGCGCCTGATGTCGGTCGATGACGCCATTGCCGAGGGCGCCATGGCGCTGTTCGGCGAGAAATATGGTGACGAGGTGCGTGTCGTTTCGATGGGCACCGGCGTGCATGGCGCCAAGGCCAACCGGCCCTATTCGGTCGAGCTCTGCGGTGGCACCCATGTCCGGGCGACCGGCGATATTGGTCTGGTCCGTGTCGTCTCCGACAGCGCGGTCGCCGCCGGCGTGCGCCGCATCGAGGCGCTGACCGGCGAAGCCGCACGAAAATATCTCGACGAGCAGGACAGGCGCCTGAAGGCGACGGCGGCTGTGTTGAAGATTTCGCCGGCCGACGTGCCGGCGCGTGTCGAGGCGCTGCTCGAGGAACGCAAGAAGCTCGAGAAGGAACTGAGCGAAGCCCGCAAGAAACTCGCGCTGGGCGGTGGTGCCGCGGCCGATGCTCCGGCCACCACCGAAACCGTCGCCGGTATCGGCTTCCTCGGCAAAGCGGTTTCCGGCGTGTCGCCGAAGGATTTGAAGCCGCTGGCCGATGCCGGCAAGACTTCGCTCGGCTCAGGCGTCGTCGTCTTCGTCGGTGCGGGCGAAGACAACAAGGCAAGCGTCGTGGTCGCAGTGACGGACGATCTCGTCGGCCGCTTCAGCGCTGTCGATCTTGTGCGCGTTGCCTCGGCCGCATTGGGCGGGCAGGGCGGTGGCGGACGGCCCGACATGGCGCAAGCCGGCGGCCCGGACGCCTCGAAGGCCAATGATGCGATCGCCGCGGTGAGGGCGGCGCTGGAGGCAGCCTGAAAGCCACCCTATGTCGTATCTGGTTTGTGTGCGGCTTTCCGGCCTTCGCCGCCGTGCTTGCCATTCTGTGGCTGATAGTGGCAAGCCGGCAATCAGCTCTTAGACGGTCCGTCTAGCTAGTTCTTTTCGCCGCCTTCAGGGCGCGCGTCATTCTGCTGGAATCGCCCCAGGTGGACAGCCAGATCAGCACGTCCGTGGCGATCGAAATCAGCGACCGTAAAAAGTTCAGCGCCGGGCCGGGCGATTTCAGCTGCTCTTCGGCGTGATGGAGATGGGCGAGCTCTTCCTCGCGGATCGCCAGGATGATGCCGTGCAAGTCGTGGTCGCGATTGGCGAGGAAAAACAGCTGATCGTCCAGATGGCGATGCACCGCCGCTTCAACCGCCGCCGTGCAGGCCCAGATGCCTTGCGGACCGAGCAGGGCGGTGACAAAACCCAGCACCCAGCCACCCCAGCTCCAGAACTGCATCACCCGGCACGGTCGCGACCGCCGCGCCGGCATGGCGGCGCGGAACGCAGCGCAATGCGTGCGCTCGTGCCCAAGCATCTCCGACAAGGATGGCACGCAATCCGGCCATAAGCGCCTGGCGACAAGAATCTGCGCCGAATAGATCCTGATCGCACCGAACTCACCGGCGTGGTTGACCCTGACAATTCTGGCGACGGTGAGCGCGTCCTGGCGAGATGGGTCAGCCATGGCCCGAACCCATATCAGCCCGCCGCCAGGCTCGGACGTTTTGCGATGCCCTCCCACCAGGCCTGGATGTCGGCGAACGCCGCAAGCAGCTTTTGCCCGTCGGCGACCTTGACGAAATAGGCGATGATGGATGCCGCATGCAGGTCGGCCAGCGTCAGCTGGTCCCCGAGCAGCCACGGCCCGGGAGGGTTGAGTGCGGTGAGCACCCGCAGCACCGTTTCCGCCTGGCGCAGCCCGTTAGCGACCAGTGCCTCGTCTGGCGCTTCCTTCTCAAGCCGCTCGACGGCGACGTCCCAGACCATCGATCTGTAGGCATAGGCGTCGAGCATGCCGATGATCTGGTTCATCGTTGCGCGGGTGCGGGCGTCTTTTGGCTGCAGTGCCGGGCCGTCGAACGCCTCGTCGACATAGCGGGCGATTGCGCTGGTTTCGAACAGGCGAAACCCGCCGTGCTCGAAGGCCGGAATGCGGCCGAAAGGGTGATGCTCGAAGTACCAGGCGGGAGTGCCCTCGGCGGCAAAGACATCGACCGGCACAAGGTCGTAGTCGATGCCTTTTTCCGCCAGCACGAGGCGGACCATGCGCACATAGACGCTGTAGTCCGCCCCGTAGACGACCGGCTTGGCCATGGCTGCCGGCTTACGCCATCGCCTTCTGCAAATTCTCGTCGATCTTGTCGAGGAAGCCGGTGGTCGACAGCCATGGTTGGTCGGGACCGATCAAGAGCGACAGGTCCTTGGTCATGAAGCCGCTCTCAACCGTCTGGATGCAGACCTTCTCCAGCGTGTCGGCAAATCGCTTCAACTCGGCATTATCGTCGAGCTTGGCGCGGTGGGCGAGGCCGCGCGTCCAGGCGAAGATCGAGGCGATCGAATTGGTCGAGGTTTCCTCGCCCTTCTGGTGCTGGCGATAGTGGCGCGTCACGGTGCCGTGCGCGGCCTCCGCTTCCACCGTCTTGCCGTCCGGCGTCATCAGCACGGAGGTCATCAGGCCAAGCGAGCCAAAACCTTGCGCCACCGTGTCGGACTGGACGTCGCCGTCATAATTCTTGCAGGCCCAGACATAGCCGCCAGACCATTTCAGGGCGGAGGCCACCATGTCGTCGATCAGCCGGTGCTCGTACCACAGCTTCTTCGCCTTGAACTCGGCCTCGAATTCAGCCTCGTAGACCTCCTGGAAAATGTCCTTGAAGCGGCCGTCGTAGGCTTTGAGGATGGTGTTCTTGGTCGAGAGATAAACCGGATAGTTGCGCAGCAGGCCGTAATTCAGCGAGGCGCGGGCGAATTCCCGGATGGAGTCGTCGAGATTGTACATCGCCATGGCAACGCCGGCGCCGGGTGCGTCGTACACGTCATGCTCGATCACCTTGCCGTCCTCGCCGACGAACTTGATGGTCAGCTTGCCCTTGCCGGGGAAGCGGAAATCGGTGGCGCGATACTGGTCGCCGAAAGCATGACGGCCGACGATGATCGGCTTGGTCCATCCCGGCACCAGACGCGGCACGTTCTTCATGATGATCGGTTCGCGGAAAATGGTGCCGCCGAGAATGTTACGGATGGTGCCGTTCGGCGACTTCCACATCTTCTTCAGCTTGAATTCCTCGACGCGCTGCTCGTCGGGCGTGATCGTCGCGCATTTCACGCCGACGCCCCATTTCTTGATGGCATTGGCCGAATCGATGGTCACCTGGTCGTTGGTGGCGTCGCGGTGCTCGACGCCGAGGTCGTAATATTCGAGCTTCAGGTCGAGATAAGGGTGGATCAGCTTGTCCTTGATGAACTGCCAGATGATGCGGGTCATCTCGTCGCCGTCGAGCTCGACGACCGGGTTCGCCACCTTGATCTTCGCCATGAAAAGAATGCCTCGCTTTTGGGGAACAAAACGGCCTCGCCCGCATGGCTTCGGCCGGGTATGCGGAGCGTATATCAAAGCCTATTTGGCCGCGCAAACGACCATCCGTGCAGAATGGGTCGTCTGTGCCGCGACCGGTGTTTGCAAAAGCTTCATTTTGCCGAGCGGATGTGGCAGGGAACGCTGAAATGCCGCAAACAGCAGTTCATTGAGATCATGTCCGCCGTCGATCATCCTGAAAACGCATCCGCCGCCGGGCCGGCGATCATCCTGGTCGAGCCGCAGCTCGGCGAGAATATCGGCATGGTCGCGCGCGCCATGGCCAATTTCGGCCTTGCCGAACTGAGACTGGTCAACCCGCGTGACGGCTGGCCGAGCGAGAAGGCGCGCGCCGCCGCCAGCCGCGCCGACCATGTCATCGATGCCGTAACAGTGTTCGGCGACCTGGCGTCCGCCGTCGCCGACCTCAACTTCGTCTTCGCCACCACCGCGCGCGAGCGCGACGGCTTCAAACCCGTGCGTGGTCCGGTCGAGGCGGGCAGGGCGCTCAGGGCGCGTCAGATAGCCGGCCTGCGCACCGGCATCTTGTTCGGCCGCGAGCGTTTTGGGCTCTACAATGACGAGGTCGGGCTGGCCGACGAGATCGTCACCTTCCCGGTCGATCCCGGCTTTTCGTCGCTCAACATCGCCCAGGCCGTGCTGTTGATGTCCTATGAATGGATGAAATCCGGCCTGAAGGACGAGACGGCGACCAATTTCTCCAGCCCTGAAATGAAGCCGGCAAGCAAGGAAGAGTTGCACGGGCTGTTTGCCTATCTCGAAGGCGCGCTCGAAGCGCGCGGTTATTTCCGCCCGGCGCCCAAGAAACCCAAGATGGTCGACAATCTGCGCGCCGTCTTGACGCGCGCCGGTTTCGCCGAGCCGGAACTGAAAGTGCTGCGTGGCATCATCTCGTCGCTCGACCGGTTTTCGCCGGCCATGCCGCGCGGTGACGGCTCGCCGGGAGACGATCCAAGGCGTTTGCCGGCCGCTGCGCGAAAACCCCAGGCAGACAAAGAAGATTAGAAATCGCTAAGCTTCGAACGGCTGAAGTAACCGAATTTTATTTGCCTCTCGTCCATTGTTGTCAAAACGGTGGGGTGGCAAATGTTCACGTCCAAAATCGGCCGTATGCGCTTCTTCTTCTATTCGCTCGGCGTAGCCCTGCTCGAGGCCGTTCTTGCCGTGCTGTGCATCGTTGGCACGATCGGCTTTGAGGGGCTGGTCAACTCGGCGCCCGGTCCATCGCGGCAAGGCATGGCAGGCGCGGTTCTGGTCGTTTCCCTCCTGGCTGTGGTCATGCGTGCCAACATCGCCTGGCGACGCAGCCGCGACGCCAACGGCAAAGCCTGGATCCTGTGGTCCTACGTCGTGTTCTGCGCCATCTACGCCTTTCTGCAGGCAGGCACGCTGCTGGTCATCGATTTCAACAATCCGGAAAGCACGTCCAGCGGTTTGAACCTGCTTGCGCTGTCGATCTTTGGCCTTTGGTGCACGATTCTGGTGGCTAAGCCGGTGGCGGGCATCAATATCGACGAACTGACATCGGTTTTCGATTTCGATGGCGATACGCCCATGCCTGCGGGATCCGGCCGGATGGCCAGCAGCACGGCACAGTCTTCTATGCGCAACGCCACACCGGCCACGCGCTCGGTGCCGTCCGCCCAGCCTCTGGGCCGTCCGCGGCCCGCCGGCTTCGGCAAGCGCGGGCTCTAGAGCAACCGAGGCAAGGTCGTCTTCGCCGGCTTTGCATGGAAGTTGCTAACATTCGCCACTTCAAGGCCATGATGGTTGCAGATAGAACGGCATTGGCCAATGACCGCCAAGCCTTCTGATCCAGCCTCTTTCATGGTCCGTTATCAATGAGCCACCGTCCGATCCTGATGTTCGATTCCGGCGTTGGAGGATTGACCGTGCTGCGCGAAGCGCGCGTGCTGATGCCTGACCGGCGCTTCGTCTACGTCGCCGATGACAAGGCCTTTCCCTACGGCGCCTGGGAAGAGCCGGCGCTGCAGGCCCATATAGTCGAGCTCTTCGCCAAGCTGCTCGACCGTTTTGATCCGGAAATTTCGGTCGTCGCCTGCAATACCGCTTCGACGCTGGTGATCGATGCGTTGCGGGAAAAATTCCCTGGCCATCCCTTTGTCGGCACCGTGCCGGCAATCAAGCCGGCGGCCGAGCGCACCCGGTCCGGGCTGGTCTCGGTGCTGGCGACGCCGGGCACGGTGAAGCGCCAGTACACGCGCGACCTGATCGGCAAATGGGCGCAGAAATGCCATGTGCGGCTGGTCGGCAGCAACAATCTCGCCGGACTGGCCGAGGCCTACATGCGCGAGGGCTTTGTCGACGAGGAGGCCGTGCGTGCCGAGATCGCACCGTGTTTCGTCCAGCATGACGATTTGCGCACGGACATCGTCGTGCTCGCCTGCACGCACTATCCGTTCCTGGCCAATCGCATGCGCAAGACCGCGCCCTGGCCGGTCGACTGGATCGACCCGGCCGAGGCGATTGCGCGGCGCGCTCTGTCGCTGCTTCCGGCTGTCGACGGGCCATTGCCGCAAAGCGAGCCCGACATCGCCGTCTTTACCTCGGGAAAGGCGGACTTCGCCATCGGCCGGCTGATGCAGGGTTTTGGATTGAGCGCGCGCTAATGCATGTCGCCCAAAAGTGCGCAGCGGTTTTGGGACAACGACATGCATAAAACGAAAAAACTAAAGCGCGTCGCCGACGCGCTTTAGGCAGGCTCGAAGACAATGACGCGCCGATCCGGATCGGCCGAAACAAGCCTTAGCGTCAGGCCATCGCCCTGCCTGAACCCTGAGGCCTTCACATTCGCAACGACAGGCATGTCCGAGAGCTGAACGCGCACACGCTGATCACCGACGTCGGTGACGACGGCCTTGAATGTTTCACCCATGCGCCCCCTCAGCATCACCGCCTCGGCAAGGTCGATGGCCGCGTGGTTGATCTGCGAGGCGCGGGCGCCTGCGCGGCCCATCACCTTCGGCAGTCTGGAAAACGCCTCGGTAACGGCTTGCGGCACCGGCTGGCCGTTGGCGATGGCTAGCACGCAGCGCACGACGTAGCGATCGGCCAGCCGCCTCAGGGGCGCGGTGGCGTGGGCATAGGTCGCGGCCATCGCCTCGTGCCAGGGGACAACGCCTTCTTCATAGGGTTGGTAGGACGCACCGGAGCCGGCGCGGCGGATTTCCAGCATCAGCGCTGCCTGTTGCATGTTGGTCGGATCGAGGGTTCGCTGATAGTCGGACAGGCTGGTCGAAGGAGGCCAGGACAGGCCTAAGGCCCGTGCCGCGCTGCGCAGTCTTTGTACTTTGGAAGCATCGGGCGGCGCCATCACCCGGAACAAGCCGGTCCGGTGTGCCAGCATGGCGTCGGCAATCGCCATGTTGGCGGCCAGCGAAAGTGCTGCGTTGTCTTGCTCGGATTGCAGCAGCGGTCTGAACGCAAGCTGGAACGTGCCATCGGCAAGCTGTTCCACCTCCTGCTCGGGCGGGTCGACGCGCGAAGCGCCGCGACGGTCTTCGGCCGCCGCCATGCGCCGCGCGATTTCGGCGAAGCCGACTGGGACGTCGGCGGCCTGCACGCTGTCATAGGCGAGCTTGGCGCGGCTTTGAATGATTGCCCGCTCCGCGCCATCCAGCCTTACCGCTCCGTCGTCGGCGATCCGGACCGTGAAGATGACAGCCGGACGCGGACCGCCGGGCAGCAAGCTCGCGGCGCCCTCGGCAATGACCCGGGGATAGAGCCCGGCCTTGCCGTCCGGCAAATACAGGGTTTCGCCCCGCGCCCAGGCTTCGCGATCCACCGCGTCGCCGTCCGCGACGAACCAGGCTACGTCGGCAATCGCATAGTGCAACAGAAGGTCGCTACCGCTCGCTTCGATCGAAAACGCTTGGTCAAGATCGGTGGAAGTCGCGGGATCGAGCGTCACGAAGGGCATCGCCGTGCGGTCGGCATGCTGGTCGGGCACGCGCCTGGCCGCCGTCTGTGCCATGGCCATTACATCAGGGGGAAATCCCTCCGGCACATGGAACTCGGTGCGGATTTTCGCGAGGCCGGTGGCGAGTGCCTGCGAGGGATCGTTCAACGATTTCATGGCGCCGTCCTACACCGGCGTTGCGGGCACGGGAAGGTGGTTTTGCCGGCAGTGCCGGCCGACCATGGGCAGGCATGAGCGCGGAACGGAAGTTGACCGCCAGCGCTGGAACCGTCGCCGGAGCGCAACGTTTCTTCCCCTGGCAGCAAAGGAGGAGCCGATATGCCTGCAACCTCAAAAGCACAGCAAAAGGCCGCTGGCGCAGCCCTGTCGGCCAAGCGCGGCGAGACCAGGAAGAGCGAACTTCAAGGCGCGTCGAAGTCGATGTACAATTCGATGAGCGGAAAACAGCTCGAGGAATTCGCAGAGACCAAGCGCAAAGGCCTGCCGGAGAAGAAATCGGCAGACTGAAACCTTGAACCGAGTCGATAAACAAAGCCCGTGGCCGAAACCACGGGCTTCTTCGGTTCAGGCCAAGCCCGAAACCCCTGACGTCACCAGCAGCGCTTCACCTTGTAGCGGATGACCTTCTTGTGGCCATGCCGCCAGATGACCTTCTTCTTCACCACGACATGGCAGGTCTGACGATGCTTGTGGCCCTGCCAATGCTTGGCCATCGCTGGCTCGGGCACGGCGATCGACATCGTCCCGGCCAGGACGGCTGCACCGACCAACGAGAGGAAAAACTTCTTCATGCGACTTCGGGCTCCTTTGGCTCCAGTCCCTTCCTAAATGCCGTCGGCGCAACAACCTCCCGCCGCATCCGGCACGGCACTCAACGCCAAAGACGTGATATGGTTGCCGGGCCCAGCGCCAGCGACGCGCTTGACTCTGCTCAAATCTCCGTTTAACGAGCGCACCAACACCGGGCCGCAATGCCCGGTTGTTTCTTTTGCATGGCAAGCCCGGGAAAGCAGGTTTATCGTTTCCTGGGTTTTGTCTAGACTGACGTGTCCCGTGGGTTTTCCGCCGCGTTGCGTGGGAAAACCCTGTCAGGCCTCGAAAACGGAGGCCAGAGGAGGGCGCGTTTCCTTCACCCGGACCATGAGGCTCCGGGTGGTTTGTTTTGAAAGGGAATGCGATGAGCAAGCGCGAATCCGCGAAGTACAAGATCGACCGCCGTCTCGGCGAAAACATCTGGGGCCGCCCGAAGTCCCCGGTCAACAAGCGTGAATACGGCCCCGGCCAGCACGGCCAGCGCCGCAAGGGCAAGCTTTCCGATTTCGGCCTGCAGCTGCGCGCCAAGCAGAAGCTGAAGGGTCACTATGGTGATGTCTCCGAAAAGCAGTTCCGCAAGGTCTATGAAGAGGCTGATCGCCGCAAGGGCGACACCTCCGAGAACCTGATCGGCCTGCTCGAGTCGCGTCTCGACGCGGTCGTCTACCGCTCCAAGTTCGTGCCGACCATTTTCGCGGCTCGCCAGTTCGTCAACCACGGCCACGTCAACGTCAACGGCAAGCGCGTCAACATCGGCTCGTACCGTTGCAAGCCGGGCGACGTCGTCGAAGTGCGCGAAAAGTCGAAGCAGCTGGTCATCGTGCTGGAAGCGGTCGGCCTCGCCGAGCGCGACGTGCCGGACTATATCGAAGTCGATCACAACAAGATGGTCGCGACCTTCTCGCGCATCCCCGGCCTGGCCGACGTTCCGTTCGCCGTGCAGATGGAGCCGAACTTGGTCGTCGAATTCTATTCGCGCTGATCGATCGCTTTTCTGCGATACCGGAAAGGGCCGCCCGTCGAGGCGGCCTTTTCTTTGTCGGCCATGTCCGCTAATCCGGCACTCTCGGCTATGGAAAGCGACAAGCCATGAACATGCTGGCAGACATCGAAACAGTTGAACCGATTGCTGAAGGCGGCTTCCATCCGCTGTTTGCCGACGTGCCGTCTTCCGTCGAGTTCAACAAACTGCGCAAGCGGCTGTTGCGGTTGACCCGTCAGGCGGTCGATGATTTCGCCATGGCGAGGCCCGGCGACCGCTGGCTGGTGGCCTTGTCCGGCGGCAAGGATTCCTACGGGCTGCTGGCCGTGCTGCTCGATCTCAAATGGCGCGGGCTGCTGCCGGTCGAGCTGCTGGCCTGCAATCTCGACCAGGGCCAGCCGAATTTCCCGAAGCACATTTTGCCCGATTACCTCGATGCGCATGGCATTGCCCATCGCATCGAGTATCAGGACACCTATTCGGTGGTCACCGACAAGCTGCCTCAGGGCAGCACCTATTGTTCGCTGTGCTCGCGGCTGCGGCGCGGCCATCTCTATCGCATCGCGCGCGAGGAGGGCTGTTCGGCGCTGGTGCTCGGCCACCACCGCGAGGACATTCTCGAAACCTTCTTCATGAATCTGTTCCATGGCGGCCGCCTTGCCGCCATGCCGCCAAAGCTGCTCAACGACGACGGCGACGTCATGGTGCTGCGGCCGCTGAGCTACTGCGCCGAGGTCGATCTGGAGAAATTCGCCGCCGCGATGAAATTCCCGATCATTCCCTGCGATCTCTGCGGCAGCCAGGAAGGCCTGCAGCGCAACGCCACGAAGGCGATGCTGGACGATATGGAAAAGCGCATGCCGGGCCGCAAGGACACGATGCTGCGCGCGCTGTCCAACACCAGGCCCTCGCATCTGCTCGACAGAAAGCTGTTCGATTTTGCCGCCCTCAATGGCAGCCTCAGCACAGGACAAGACATTTCCGATGATATTTGACGACCAAGCGATCGACTGGCTGGCGGAGCTTCTCGCCGATGCAGCCAAGGCCGAAATCATGCCACGCTTTCGCCGGCTGGGCGAGGGCGACATCAGACAGAAGACCTCGGCTGCCGACCTGGTGACCGAGGCCGACATCAACGCCGAGCGGCTGATCACGGCCAGGCTGCGCGAGCGCTATCCCACGGCGATGATCGTCGGCGAGGAAGCCTGTTCCGACAATCCGGCGCTGCTTCAGGGGCTCGGCGATGCCGACCTCGCCTTCGTCGTCGACCCGGTCGACGACACCTTCAACTTCGCCTCCGGCGTGCCGCTGTTCGGCGTCATGCTGAGCGTCGTCGTCAAGGGCGAAACCGTCGCCGGTATCATCCATGACCCCGTAGGCCGGGACTGGCTGATCGGCGCCAAGGGCGCCGGCAGCCATATCCGCCATGCGCATGGCGCGCTGGAGACGGTGCATGTCGCCGATGCCGTGCCGATCTCGCAGATGACCGGCTCCGTCTCCTGGCAATATCTGGCGGAACCGCAACGCTCGCTCCTGGCGCGCAACCAGACCAAGACCCTGTCGCAGTTCGGCTATCGCTGCGCGGCACATGAATACCGTCTTCTGGCCAGCGGCCATGCCCATTTCGTCGTCTACAACAAACTGATGCCGTGGGACCATCTGGTCGGTGTGCTGATCCACGCCGAGGCCGGCGGCTACACCGCGCGGATCGACGGCAGCGCCTATCTGCCCTCGCATGTCGACGGCGGCATTCTTGTCGCCCCGGACAAGGAAAGCTGGCAGGAGTTGCGCAGGGAACTCTGGGCGCAATAATCGGTCCAACTGCTGGTAGAGGCTTTCGTCAAGTATATTGGCTCTGTTATAGTGTCCAATCTCTCGCGAAGTCGGAAGCTGCGAAATGAAACATCGGTCCGCAATTGTTGCAACAGCGCTTGCACTTGCCTTGGCCGCCGCTGGCGCCACTGAGGCAAGATCGCAGGAACGGGCGTGCGGCAGTCGCGATCCCGTCGATACCATAGACGAGATGTTTTCCGCGATCTTTGCCTGTTGGCAGCCGCCGCCTGGAAGTGCTGGCATGACCCTGACGCTGAGTTTCTCAATTCGCAAAAACGGCACGCTGATGGGCAAACCGCGCGCCACTTTCTCCCATATGGGAGATGATGCCTCGCTCAACCGGGTCTTTGTGTCATCCGTGCTCGAAGCTCTCGACAAGGCTCTGCCGATGCCTCTTTCGGACAGCATGGGTGGCGCCATCGCAGGGCGCCCGCTGTTCCCTCGTTTCACGGCAGTGATTGGCGGCGCATCCTGAAACGCGTCGCATAAAGGTGGATGCGGTTTTGAGACCAACAATCTCAAGGCGCGTCGCTCAATGCAGGTCGGTGACGTGCCCTGAAATGGGTGGGTTGTGCGGCTGGAACATCTTGCCGCGCTCGGCGATCAGGATCATCAGCAGGGCCGCAACCGAGACGCTGCAGAACCCTGCGGCCAGCGGTGTCACCGTGCCATTGAAGGCCTGGCCGATCTGCGCGCCGATGATGGCGCCGAGAAAGGTCTGCATGAAGCCCAGAATGGATGCGGCGGTGCCGGCGAGCTCGCCGAGCGGCTCCATCGCGAGCGCGTTGAAATTCGCGCCGAGCCCGCCGAAAGGCAGCATCGCAGAGGCAAAGAAGGTGATGAACAGCCAGAGCGGCATGTTCATTTCGAGCGAGACGACCAGCCAGGCAAGGCTGATGCACAGGAACAGAAGCAGCGCGCCTTGCGACAGCCGGCGCATGCCGACCCGTCCGACCAGCCGCGAGTTGAGGTAGTTCGAGAAGGCCAGCACGCCCGCAACGCCGGCGAAGATGACCGGGAATAGCTCGCCGACGTGGAAGATGTCGATATAGATCTGCTGCGCGGAGATGATGAAGCCGAACATGGCGGCGAAGATGAAGGTGCTGGCGAAAGCATAGCAGAGCGTGAGGCGGTTTGTGAGCACGATGCGGAAGCCGTCGATCACCGAAGAGACAGTCAACGGCCGGCGATGTTCGGGATGAAGAGTCTCCGGCAGGCGCAGCAGCGACCACGCCGACACGATCAGCGCCCCGACCGCCATGGTGACGAAGATCCAGTGCCAGGTTGCGAACAGCATGATGACCTGGCCGATCCCGGGCGCGATCACCGGGATGGCCATGAACACCATGAAGATCAGCGACATCACCTCGGCCATGCGCCTGCCGTCGAACGTATCGCGCACGATCGAGACGGCGATGACGCGTGTGGCGGCAGCACCGATACCTTGCACAAGCCGGCACAGCAACAGGATGGCGAAGGACGGGGCGATGGCCGCGGCCGCAGCCGCCACGACATAGATCGCCAGCCCGGCGACCAATGGCGCGCGGCGCCCGAACCGGTCCGAAATCGGCCCGAAGAAAAGCTGTCCGCCGCCGAAGCCGAGCATATAGGCGGTGATCACATATTGGCGGTGGTTTTCATTTTCGACGCCGAGCGTGGCGCCGATTTGCTGCAGTGCCGGCAGCATGATGTCGATGGCCAGCGAGTTCAACGCCATCAGTGCCGCGCACAGCGCGATGAATTCCCAGCGCGGAATAGGCAATTTGCGTGCCTGTTGCGGCGCTTTTGCTGGCTGGTCCACGGCGGGTCCGATCTTCAAAACGAATATGCGCCGGCATGCCGGCGCATAAGTTCGTCCTCACTCCGATAGGGGGAGGTAACATTTTGCCGGGGCGGGGCTGCCCCGTCTCAACTCAGAATCAGGCTGTCGCTTTGACGCTGACGCCCTTGTCGACGAGCAACGTCTGCAACTCGCCCGCCTGGAACATTTCGCGGATGATGTCGCAGCCGCCAACGAATTCGCCCTTGACGTAGAGCTGGGGGATCGTCGGCCAGTTCGAATATTCCTTGATGCCCTGGCGCAGTTCGGCCGAGGTCAGCACGTCGACGCCCTTATAGTCGGCGCCGATGTAATCGAGGATCTGGACGACCTGGCCGGAAAAGCCGCACTGCGGAAAACCGGGCGTGCCCTTCATGAAAAGGACGACGTCGTTGCCCTTCACTTCGCTGTCGATGTAGTCGTTGATGCCGCTCATGAGATATCCTTTCACGCCTGTGGGAGTCAGGCTCGAAGCATAGCCATCAAATAAACCCATAGATGGGCCGAAACAAGATGTTTGCGCCGCCGTCGCGGAAATGGCGCAAAGGATCGCCTGTCTTGGGCCAAGCATCCGAGCCGATTGCAACCTTCGGAACATGATGAAAAGACGATATGGTGCCGCCCTTCCGATCGCCATCCTGCTGGCGGCGATTGCCGTTGTCTGGTGGCCGAGACGCCCGGAGCCGCCGCCGCTGGTCATTGGCGGTGACCTGCCCGCGCCTTGCCGGAATGTCGCCTTCGAGGCGGTGACCTATGTCGTCTGCGAGACCGATCTTCGCGCCGACAGCATCGGTGTTTTCCACGCCGGCGCCGATGGCAAGCCTTTTGGTTCGCTCGAAGCCTTCGACAAGGCGGTTGCGGGCGAGGGGAGGCCGGTGCAGCTCGCCATGAATGGCGGCATGTATCACGAGGATTTGTCGCCGGTCGGCCTGCTGGTCGAGAACGGCAGCGAAAAGTCACGGCTCAATCTTGCCGACGGCGAAGGCAATTTCTTCCTGAAACCGAACGGCGTCTTTCTGGTGGGCAATGACGGCAAGGCGGCTGTCATGGAAAGCAACGCCTATGCCGTCGCCAAACCCGATGTCGCCTTCGCCACGCAGTCGGGCCCGATGCTGGTGATCGACGGCCAGATTCATCCACGCTTCGAGCGGAACGGAACCTCGCGCTACATCCGCAACGGTGTCGGCGTGCGCGATGAAAACACCGTTGTGCTGGTGATCTCGCGGTCTGAGGTCAGTTTCGGCAGCTTTGCGCGGCTGTTTCGCGACGCGCTACAATGCCGCAACGCGCTGTTCCTCGACGGCGCGGTCTCCGCGCTGTCGGATGGGAAAAGAATGATCGTCGGCGGAAAATACCCGGCGGGCCCGATCATCTCAGTGTCGGCGAAGCCGATCACGTCAGTGTCGGCGAAGCAGCCGCAGAAACAGTAGGCCAGTCTGGCTTCAGTCCGGCACGCTGGTCTGCAGGGCCAGCGCGTGCAGCACGCCGCCCATATTGCCCTTCAGCGCATCATAGACCATTTGGTGCTGCTGGACGCGGCTCTTTCCGCGGAAGCTTTCGGCCACCACTTCGGCTGCATAGTGATCGCCGTCACCGGCGAGGTCGCGGATCGTCACCTTGGCGTCCGGAATGCCGTCCTTGATCAGTTTTTCGATGTCGTGGGCATCCATTGCCATGGCAAAATCCTGTTCTGGGCGGCTAGGCACGAGTGACTCGGACGGCAGCCTAAAGCCTTTCTGGTCCGGGTTGAAGCCGTTCTGTCGGCGACGCAGTGTCTAAGGGCCATCCTGCCGCGGGTGAACCACACCATCTTCGGTAATGTCGTCGCGGGTCGAGAACCCCCGGCCAAGGCTGAACACCAGGACATAGAGCGGGATGTTGAGCGCCAGGTTGATAATCGGGAGATAGCTGGTCATCTGCCACAAGGGCGAAAAGAATGGTTGGCCATAGCCGTCGCAGATCAGCGATGACCCGTATTCCCACAGCGCGCCGGTAATGACCGCAATGGCAAAGAGCTTGATGCAGGTGGCGACATGCCTTGCGCGCGCCGGGTTCGGCAAAAGGCGGCTCCACAGCACCAGGCAGACGATGGGGATCGCATAGATCAGACTTTGCAAGGCCAGCATCTGCAGTGTGCCATTGGCCGCCTCAATGAACTGGTCACGCCTTTCCAGCAGCGGACAGACCTCGCTCGAGGTCGTCGACAGCAGGAAAAAGACGAACGGCCCGAGGAACCAGAAGAAGAACAGCGACGGCCAGAAGACGACTGCGATCAGCGTCCGGGCTGCCAGGCTGGTCAAATGGACTTGTCCATGAAGTTCGGGAACCAGCCTTCGTGGGCGGCGGTCAATTCGCTGACCGGGATCGCCCTGGCATCGCCGAGCTTCAGTTCGTTTCCACCGGTCGAGCCGATCCATGGCGCAAAGATGCCGAGCTTGCTCTGTTCCTCGCGGATGGCGTCCCATTCCTTGCTCTGCGGATCGACGGACAGCGTCAGCAGGTAGCGGCCCTGGTCTTCGCCGAACCAGACCGGGATCGGGTCGGTGCCGGCGAGCCCCGGAATGGTGGCGCCGATGCCGGACGCCATCGCCATTTCGGCCAGGGCTATCGCCAAGCCGCCATCGGAAAGGTCATGCGCCGCGGTCACGACGCCCGACGCGATCAGCGCGCGCACATGGTCGCCGACGCGCTTTTCATGCGCGAGGTCGACGGATGGCGGCGGCCCGTCGGTGCGGCCATGGATGTCCCTGAAATAGGCGGACTGGCCGAGATGGCTGCCCCAGCTTGCGGGCGCGCCGACCAGCAGGATCATCTGGCCCTCGGCGGCAAAGCCGATACGGGTCATCTTCGACCAGTCGGCAATCAGCCCGACGCCGCCGATGGTCGGCGTCGGCAGGATGCCCTGGCCGTTGGTTTCATTGTAGAGCGAGACATTGCCCGACACGATCGGGAAGCCGAGCGCGCGGCAGGCATCGCCAATGCCTTTCACCGCGCCGACCAGTTGGCCCATGATCTCAGGCCGTTCCGGATTGCCGAAATTGAGGTTGTCCGTCGCCGCCAGCGGCAGCGCGCCGGTGGCGGTAAGGTTGCGCCAGCATTCGGCCACAGCCTGCTTGCCGCCTTCATACGGGTCGGCCTCGCAATAGCGCGGCGTCACGTCGGAGGAGAAGGCGAGCGCCTTGGTCGGATGGCCTTCGACGCGCACAACGCCGGCGTCGCCGCCCGGAAGCTGCAGCGAATTGCCCTGGATCAGCGTGTCGTACTGCTCCCACACCCACCGGCGCGACGACAGGTCCGGCCCGCCGAGCAGTTTCAACAGCGCATCGGCGACATCGGCCTTCGGAGCATCGCCGGCGGCAAGCGCCGCAGGCTTCTTCGGCTCGACCCAGGGGCGGTCATATTCCGGCGCCTTGTCGCCAAGGTCCTTGATCGGCAGGTTGGCGACCTCGTCACCCTGGTGAATGACGCGGAAGCGCAGATCGTCGGTGGTCTTGCCGACAATGGCGAAGTCGAGGCCCCATTTGTGGAAGATCGCCTCGGCTTCCTTTTCCTTCTCGGGGCGCAGCACCATCAGCATGCGCTCCTGGCTCTCCGACAGCATCATCTCATAGGCGCTCATGCGCTCTTCGCGCACCGGCACCTGGTCGAGGTGAAGCTCGATGCCGAGGTCGCCCTTGGCACCCATCTCGACCGCCGAACAGGTGAGGCCGGCCGCACCCATGTCCTGGATGGCGATGACGGCGCCGGACGCCATCAGCTCAAGGCAGGCTTCGAGCAGGCATTTTTCGGTGAAGGGATCGCCGACCTGCACGGTCGGGCGCTTCTCGTCGATCTTGTCGTCGAACTCGGCCGAGGCCATCGTGGCGCCGCCGACGCCGTCGCGGCCGGTCTTGGCGCCGAGATAGACGACCGGCAGGCCGACGCCCTTGGCTTCCGACAGGAAGATCGCATCGGTCTTGGCAAGGCCCGCGGCAAAGGCGTTGACCAGGATGTTGCCATTGTAGCGGGCGTCGAAATTGACCTCGCCGCCGACCGTCGGCACGCCGAACGCATTGCCGTAGCCGCCGACGCCGGAAACCACGCCGCTGACAAGGTGCCTGGTCTTGGGATGGTCCGGTGCGCCGAAGCGC
This sequence comes from Mesorhizobium sp. C395A, assembly GCF_030323205.1. Taxonomy (NCBI): domain Bacteria; kingdom Pseudomonadati; phylum Pseudomonadota; class Alphaproteobacteria; order Hyphomicrobiales; family Phyllobacteriaceae; genus Mesorhizobium; species Mesorhizobium sp. C395A. Next base: position 1,406,262 of record NZ_CP100473.1, read on the forward strand.
AGCGCATTCATCGCCGCAATCGGCCGCGCGCCCATGGTGAAGACATCGCGCAATATGCCGCCGACGCCGGTCGCCGCACCCTGGTAAGGCTCGATGTAGGAGGGATGGTTGTGGCTCTCCATCTTGAAGACGACGCAGTCGCCGTCGCCGATGTCGACCACGCCGGCATTCTCGCCCGGACCCTGGATGACCTGCGGCCCTGTGGTCGGCAGCGTGCGCAACCATTTCTTCGAGGATTTGTAAGAGCAGTGCTCATTCCACATCGCCGAGAAGATGCCGAGTTCGGTAAAGCTCGGTTCGCGCCCGACCAGGTCGAGGATGCGCTGGTATTCGTCGGGCTTCAGCCCATGCGCGGCGATGAGTTCCGGGGTGATCGGCACGGAATTGGAAATGGTCATGGGCGGCGATTGATGTCCATGGGAGAGGGGAATTTGAGTCCCTCATATCGCAAGCTTTGGCGTGATACACCCCATCGGATGACGAAAAACGCCGGAAAACACAAGGCGACGATGGTAGCGGGGCGCCGTTGGGGAACGCTATGGCATCCCGGCCGTTAGGCCTCAAACCAATCAGGAGATTTCAACATGGCCACCAAGCAAGGCAAGAAAGACAATCGCCTCTCCGACAAGGAGGCCATGCATATTGCCGAGACCACCGACGTTTCGCCCAAGCAGGCCAAGGACCTGGCCGAGAAGCACGGCAAGGACAAGGGCGCGAAGGAAGCCAAAAACTTCAAGGCAGAGGGCTGAACCTGAAGATCGGGATACAGGAGGACCGAGTCAGGACGAACTGTCGTAGCCGGCGCGGCCTTCCTCCAGCAGCCGCCGGATCACCGCGACGCCGCCGGTGATGTCCTCGCGCCGCCTTGGCTGCGAGACACCGAAACGCACGCCGTGAAAAACCTGCTCGGAACGCCCCGCCTTGAACTCGTCCTCGTCGTCGAGGAGCACGCCATTTTCGAGGCATGCGCTCCTGAACGTGCCGGACAGCCAGGGATCGGGCAGCGTCAGCCAGACGAAGGGCACGCTGCCGTGTGACTTGAAGGCGAAACCGGCCAGTGTCTCGCGCACGATGGCGATCCGGGTGGCAATTTCGGCAATGCTGCGTTTGCGGATATCGCCAGCCTGCCCTGACAGCACCAGCCGCGCATTCACCTCCGCCAGCAGGAACGGCATCCCGCCGGTCATCATCTTGTGGGCGACGCGGATGCGATGGCGATAGGCGGGCGGGCAGGAGAGCCAGCCGCCGCGAACACCTGCCGCGACCGATTTCGACAGACCGCCGGCGACAATGGTGCGCTCGGGCGCATATTCGGCAATGAGCGGCGTCGGATCTTCGGTCAGGCCGCCATAGAGATCGTCCTCGATGACGATGACATTGTACGCGCGCGCGACCCGGGCGATCGCCTCGCGGCGCGAAACCGACAGGATCGCCAGGGTCGGGTTCTGCACCGTCGGCATCAGGAAGATCATCTTCGGGTGCTTTTGCGCGCAGACGCGTTCGAAATCCTCGGGATCGAGGCCTTCCACGTCCGATGCGACAAGTGCAATGCGCCGCCCGATCAGCCCGGCGCTGCGGGCGATCTGCGAATAGGTGAGGTGCTCGAAGGCGACATAGTCGCCCGGTGTGGTCAGTGCCGCAATCGCCGCCATCACCGCGGCATGTGTGCCAAGCGTGGGAACGATGGTGTCGGCTGCCGGACGGAACGAATTGCGCGACAGCCAGCGGGCGCCGGCCTCGAACCAGCGCTCCGGAAAATCCCTGGTGTAGCTCGAAATCTCGTGCGGGTGATCCTGCACCGTGCGAAGCAACATGTCGGCGACAATGGCGCCCTGGCCGATGTCGGGCGCGGCAGTGCTGTCAAAACGCAGCTTGCCGGGCGGCGCATCGACATAGCGCGTGCCTTGCACGGCAGGCTCGGCGAATTCGGGTGACGCTTCCGATTGCTGCGGCAGCACATAGGTCCCGCGACCGACTTCGCCGCTCACCAGGCCGCGCTCGCGCAGCAGCTGATAGGCTCGGCCGATCGTGCCGACCGTCGTGCCGATATCATAGGCGAGATCGCGCTGCGGCGGCAATTTTGCCCCGGCATCGATGACGCCCTTGTCGATGTCCGACTCGATGCTGTCGGCAAGGCGCTGGTAAAGCGGGCCGGAACCGATGGTGAGGTCAGGGAGCCAATTTGTCATGGTGACAATTCTGTATATTGCACCAGATCGGGTGTCAATGCATATCTGAACCGTACCAAGATGGGTACAATTTGCAAGGTTGGCAGAAAGACAATGGATACAATCGAGACAATCCGCTGCGCGGGCATTGAATTGGTCGGGCCGCGCCCGTCCAGCCGGCGAGGCTTTGTCGGCCGGATCGTGCATGTGGTCAGATCGCTGGCGCGATGGATCGACGTGCTGATCGAGCGCCGTCGCGGCCGCCTGGCCTTGCTGGAAATGACCGACGAGCAGCTCAGGGATATCGGTGTTTCGCGTGGCGACGCCTACCGTGAAGGGATCCGACGGCTCTGGGACTGACCCGGAGCCGGTTCGTCAACGACGGGTGCGCGGAGCCCTGACGCGTGAGACGCCCTTATCGGCAAGCACGGCGAGGATGCACAGCACCAGGAAAACACCGGTGACGGCCAGCGCCGCAAGGGCGACGTTGGCCGCGCCGTTTTTCGCAACGTCGAGGAACGGGTAGGGCACTTCGCCTGCGATCGGTGCGCGCGCCAGCGCATAGGCGAGATAGGCGATCGGATAGGCCATCCACCACGAAATGTCGCTCCAGCGTGTCCTGCCGTCAGCGCCTGCAACAAGCCACCACAGCACGAACAGCACCGGCGTCACATAGTGCAGCAGCACGTCACAGAGCAGGAACAGCCCCTGCGGCTGCCAGAGCTGCGCTAGAACTGTCGCGTAGACGATGAAGACCAGGGCGATGGAAGCCGCCACGCCCGCCCGCATCCGCGGCCCGGCAAAGGCCGGCAGCCAGGCGTAGCCCGAAGGCGACAGCAGCGAGACATGGACCAGCACTGCACCGATGTTGGTCAGGATGGTGAAGAAGCTGAACAGAAAGACGATGGAGCCGAGAAAACTGCGGCCGGCTTCCATCGATGCCGGGATGGTGATGCACGCTTGCAGGACAAGCCCGGCCAGACCGATGATCAATCCCGCAAACTGCAGGAAGCGGCCCATGGCGTCAGGCGGCCGCGTTGCAGGAGGGGTTGCCCGTTTGCCAGCGCGCAATGTCGGATCCGATGCGCGCGCCGAGCGGATCGTCCATCAGCGGACCGAACACGTCGACGCGGCTGGAATTGCCTTGCGCCTGGACGACCAGCAGCGGCTTGCCGCCATAATGCTTGGCCGGCACCAGCAGGAAGCGGGGCGTGCCGCTGAACGAATTCAGCTCATTGGCCATCTGATAGGATTTGAAGGCGGGATCCTTGCTGGCGATCCAGCATTTGTGGGCCGATATCGCCACCTGTTCCATGACCAGCAGCGAAGCGCTCTTGCCCGTGGCGACCGGCGCGCTCTTCGGGCTGGACTGGCAGGACGCCAACGCCAAGCCGGCAGCAGCCAGGAGACCTAGGCGAACAGTCGTCAGTCTCATGGTCAACCGCCCCCGCGTTTTTAAAGGAATTCGAAGAGATATCAGGCGGCGATGCCGAGCGCGCCTTCGAACAGGGCGCGGCCGTCGCTTCCGCCATGCGCTGCCTCGATCAGGTTTTCGGGATGCGGCATCAGGCCGAGCACATTGCCCTTCTCGCTGACGATACCGGCAATGTCGTTCATCGAGCCATTGGGATTGCTGCCCTCGGCATAGCGAAACACCACCTGTCCTTCGCCTTCGAGACGGGCAAGCGTGTCGGCGTCGGCGAAATAATTGCCGTCGTGATGCGCCACCGGCGTGCGGATGATCTGACCCGGCTGGTAGCGGCGGGTGAACATGGTGTTGGCGTTGGCGATTTCGAGCTTCACCTCCCGGCAGACGAATTTCAGCGAGGCATTGCGCATCAGCGCGCCGGGCAAAAGGCCAGCCTCGACCAGGATCTGGAAGCCGTTGCAGACGCCGATGACCATGACGCCCTTGGCCGCCTTTTCCGCCACCGCCCGCATGACCGGCATGCGCGCCGCAATGGCGCCGCAACGCAGATAGTCGCCGAACGAGAAGCCGCCGGGAATGGCGATCAGGTCCACATCAGGGATTTCGGTGTCGGTCTGCCAGACGGTCGCCGGCGCCTGCCCGGAAATCTTGGTCAGCGCCGCAATCATGTCGCGGTCGCGGTTGAGGCCGGGGAGAAGAACGACAGCTGATTTCATATCAAGCGATCTCCACCGCGTAATTCTCGATCACCGTGTTCGCCAGTAGCTTGTCGCACATGGCTTTCAGATCGGCTTCGGCCTTGGCCTTGTCGGTCTCTGAAAGTTCGAGGTCGAAGACCTTGCCTTGCCGCACCTGGCCGACGCCGCCGAACCCCAGTCCGGACAGAGCGTGCTCTATGGCTTTTCCCTGCGGGTCGAGCACGCCGTTCTTGAGGGTGACGGTGATACGGGCCTTGATCATGCTGGACAGGTTCCTGTTCGAAGACTTAGCAATTCCAGGAAAAGTCTGAAGCGGTTTTTCGTCCGGAATTGCGTCAAGAAATGAAGACTTAGTGCGGCTTGCCTTTGAGTCCATCGGTCGAGGCGACGAGCACCGGGCCGGTCGGGCGCGGCGGCTCGTTCTCGTTCATGATGCCAAGGCGGCGGGCAACTTCCTGATAGGCTTCGACGAGGCCGCCCATATCGCGGCGGAAACGGTCCTTGTCGAGCTTGTCCTGCGTTGCCACGTCCCACAGCCGGCACGAATCCGGCGAGATCTCGTCGGCAACGACGATGCGCATCATGTCGCCCTCGAACAGGCGGCCGCATTCGATCTTGAAATCCACGAGTTGGATGCCGACACCCATGAACAGGCCGGAGAGGAAGTCGTTGACGCGGATGGCCAGCGCCATGACGTCGTCGATCTCCTGCGGGCTTGCCCAGCCGAAAGCGGTGATGTGTTCTTCCGACACCATCGGATCGTCGAGCGCATCGGCCTTGTAATAGAATTCGATGATCGAGCGCGGCAGAACGGTGCCTTCCTCGATGCCGAGGCGCTTGGACAGCGAGCCGGCGGCCACATTGCGCACCACCACTTCGAGCGGAATGATCTCGACTTCCTTGATCAGCTGCTCGCGCATGTTGAGCCGGCGGATGAAGTGGGTCGGAATGCCCATGCGGTTCAGATGGTTGAAGATGTACTCCGAAATGCGGTTGTTGAGCACACCCTTGCCGTCGATGACCTCATGTTTCTTCTTATTGAATGCGGTCGCATCATCCTTGAAGAACTGGATGAGTGTGCCCGGTTCCGGTCCCTCATAGAGGATCTTGGCCTTGCCTTCATAAATGCGGCGGCGATTTTTCATCTCATTTTTCTCTGGATTTGCGGGCAGGCGGCAAGCGACCAGTTCCTGTCCGTCTGCCTAAATTGGTGCGGCGACGGGTGGGGTTCAATGCCGGGTCTATCCCAATCACAGCGTTTGCTCAATCGGCAAATCCTTCCCATCTACCGCTTTCAGGAATGAAATGCCGCAGCGCAGCAAGTGATGTAGCATATTGACCGGCCCGCGCCCTTTTGGTTTGTGCTGCGGCAGCACACATATCCATCGCCAACGCGAATCGAATTCATCGGAGGGAAGCCATGAGCAGCATGAAAGACCGCGAAGAGGGTTTTGAGCGCAAATTCGCCTTCGACGAAGAACTTCGCTTCAAGGCTTCGGCACGCCGCAACAAGGCGCTTGGCCTGTGGGCAGCCGAAAAGCTGGGCAAGTCCGGCACTGACGCCGACGCCTATGCCAAGGAAGTTGTGGTTTCCGACATCGAGGAAGCCGGCGATCACGACGTATTCCGCAAGATCCGCAAGGATTTCGACGCCGCCGGCGTCGACCAGTCGGATCACCAGATCCGCCGCACCATGGACGAACTGATGGCGCAGGCGATCGAGCAGATCAAGAACACCTGACCGGACCGAAGCAGGTTCCGCAAAAGTGTCCTGCGTTTTGCGACAGAACCTGCGACAAACCTGGAATGACTGGACCAATCGACCGCCCGGCTCAGCCGGGCGGTTTTTCTTTGCCTTTTCAGCCTTTTCCGGCTGAAACTGTGCGTAGGCCTGTTACAAGGCTCTACCCAACGAGGAAAGCACCCATGTCCCTGAAGTCACGCCTGGCGGCGGATGAAACGCTGTTCACCGCCTGGTCCGGCGTTCCGGACGCTTTGACGGTCGAAATCATCGCCAAGCAGGGTTTTGACGCCGTCACCCTCGATATGCAGCATGGCGGACACCACGAAGACTCGGTCTTGCGCGGCCTGGTGCCGGTGCTGGCCGCCAACAAGCCGGCGCTGGTGCGCATTCCGGTCGGCCGCTTCGACATGGCCAGCCGCGCCCTCGATTTCGGTGCCGAGGCGGTGATTGCACCGATGGTGAATTCGGTGGCCGATGCAAAACTCTTTGCCGCAGCGATGAAATATCCGCCGATGGGCGAGCGCTCCTGGGGCCCGACCTATGCCTTTCCGCGCCACGGCAAGGGCGACCATGCTGAATGGCTGCGCGACACCAATCAACGCACCATGGCCTTCGCCATGGTCGAAACCCGCGCCGCGCTCGATGCGCTGGACGGCATTCTCGACACGCCGGGCATTGACGGCATCTTCCTCGGTCCATCGGATTTCTCGATCGCCTGGTCGAACGGCGCCACAGTCAATTCGACGCTGGAAAGCATGATGGAAACCGTCGCCTCGATCGCCGAGCGGACGCGCAAGGCGGGCAAGCATGCGGCGATCTACGTCGTTGAGCCGGCGATTGCCGGCCGCGTCGTGGCGATGGGCTACCGGCTGCTGGCCATGGGCTCGGACCATGCGCTGATTTCGCTCGGCGCAAAGACACTTATCAAAAGCATGAACGATTCGATAAAGGGCTGAGGCGTGGTGCCTTGCCCGGTCAGGCCTTGAGGTCGGTCAGGAACTTGGCGAAGGTCATCGACCCTTCCGGCCACGGGCCGAAGCCGGCATCCTCATTGAGGTGACCGGTTTCGCCGGCATCGATGAACAGCGAGCCCCAGGCGGCGGCAATGTCCTCGGCAACCTCGAAGGCGCAGAACGGATCGTTGCGGCTGGCGATGACGATGGACGGGAAGGGCAGCGGTTCGCGCGCATAGGGACCAAAGGTCATCAGGTGACGCGGCCTTATCTCCGGGTTGGCGACGTCGGGCGGCGCGACAAAAAACGCGCCGGCGACCGGCTTCCTGAACTGCGGAATGGCCTGCACCGCGGCCGCCACGCCCAGGGAATGGGCAACGATCACCACCGGCCGCTCGGCCTCGTTGACAGCGTTCGCCACGCTCGCCGTCCAGTCCTCGCGCACCGGCTTCGACCACTCCGCCTGCTCGACCCGGCGCGCCGTCGACAGTTTCGACTGCCAGCGTGTCTGCCAGTGTTCGGGGCCGGAATTGGTGTAGCCCGGCACGATCAGAATATCTGCGTCTTTGACTTTCATGGCGCTGAGATAGCGAGCGGCCGTGTCTCGTGCAACCCGCGCTGACGCATGCGGTGCATCACAATCGTGAACAACCTGTTCGATTCTTTCCATCTTGTGTGAACGATCAGGATCGACGATTTGAGGCAGGAAGAGATGGACAACAGAATAGACTGGTGGCGCGGCCTGGGATAATGCGCTGAACGGAGAGTTTTATGAGCGAACTGCCTTTTGCCGCGACGACCCCCGTCAGCGTGTCACGCGTGGGCCTGAAGGCGCGCGACGCCGAAGGACTTGCCGATTACTACCGGGCTGTTGTCGGCCTGCAGGAATTGAGCCGCGCCGATGGCGCCATCACGCTGGGCGCTGCCGAGCGCCAGCTGCTGGTCATCGAGCCTGACGCAGCGGCCAAGCCCGACGATCCGCGCAGCGCCGGCCTTTTCCACACCGCTTTCCTTCTGCCCAGCCGCGCCGATCTCGGCCGTTGGATAAACCATGCCGCCGCCAACAAGATCCGCATCGAGGGCGCCTCCGACCATCTGGTCAGCGAGGCTTTGTACCTGACCGACCCCGAAGGCAACGGCATTGAAGTCTATAGGGACCGTCTGCCGCAGGAGTGGAAGTGGAACGGCGACAAGATCGCCATGGCGACCGAGCGGCTGAATCTGGCCGCCGTGGTTGGCAGCGTGCCGGCCGGTGACGCCGGCTGGCAGGGCGCGCCGCAAAACAGCATTATCGGCCATGTCCATCTGCGCGTCGGCCGGCCGGAAGATGCCGAGGCCTGGTGGCACGACGAATTTGGCTTCGACACGGTCGCTAAGTATGGAGGGCAGGCGGTGTTCCTGTCGTCGGGAGGCTACCACCATCATATCGGTGGCAATTCGTGGCACAGCGCCGGCGCCGGGCGCCGCGATCCGTCCCGCTCAGGGCTGGCCTGGGTCGAGATGCGCTCGGACAAGACAACCGCTGACATCACACGGGAAGATCCGTGGGGCACGGTGATCCGCACCGTACCAGGCGCCCCAGGCTGAGCGTCTGCTCGGTTCTTACAAGGAATTGGCGGCGTAGCCCGTCAGCAGCCCATGCGCCCAGCTGTCGAATCCGGTCGCCGTGGCGCGGCCGGATGCTTCGGTCCAGTCATAGCTGACCGTATGATGGCTGAACGACCATTGTCTGTCCTTGCGCGTGGCAAGGGCATAGCGGGCATCCGGACTGCCGGTCACAGTCAAACCTGGGAATGCCTGGACGCCGACACTGCCGGGATTGAGGATTGTCCGGTTGTCCGACAAGCGCACAACGCGCGGCGTATGTGTATGGCCGCACAAGGTCAGCCCGGCGCCGGCGCTGCCCAGCTTGTGCCTGATCTGCTTTTCATTGGACGGGTGGAAGTGGCTGCCTCCGTCTTCCTCGAGCAGGAACACGTCGTCGTCACTGGGGCTGCCATGGCAAAGCAGGATGTCCTGGGCAGGCGACAGGGTGACCGGCAATGCGGAGAGCCAGGTCAATGACGCCTGGGACAGGCGTTGGTGGGTGAAAGCATCGACGTCTTCCAACCCGGAAGCAGGCGGCTCGACCAGCACACGGTCGTGATTGCCGCGCACGGTCGGCCAATTCTGCGCCATCAGATATTGCGCGGTTTCTTCAGGCCATAGCGGCCCGGAAAGACAATCGCCCAGATTGACGATGATGTCGGGAGAAGCGTCTTTGATCTGCGCATGAACCGCCTCAAGCGCGCGCAGATTCCCATGGATGTCGGAAAGGACGGCCAGCCGCATCGAAAAACCTATCCGAAAACCCGCTTGAAGATCGTGTCGACATGCTTGGTGTGATAGCCCAAGTCGAATTTCTCGCGGATCTCGGCTTCGGGCAGCGCTGCGGTGACTTCCCTGTCGGCCAACAGTTCCTCAAGGAAATCAGCTCCATGTTCCCATACCTTCATGGCGTTGCGCTGCACCAGGCGGTAGGCATCCTCGCGACTGACGCCGGCTTGCGTCAGCGCCAAAAGCACGCGCTGCGAATGCACAAGGCCACGGAACTTGTTCATGTTCTTCAGCATGTTGTCGGGATAGACCAGCAATTTGTCGACGACGCCGGTGAGCCGCGACAGCGCGAAATCCAGCGTTACCGTGGCGTCCGGCCCTATCATGCGCTCGACCGAGGAATGCGAGATGTCGCGCTCGTGCCAGAGCGCCACATTCTCCATCGCCGGCAGCGCCATGGAGCGCACCATGCGGGCAAGGCCGGTGAGGTTTTCGGTCAGCACCGGGTTGCGCTTGTGCGGCATTGCCGACGAGCCCTTCTGGCCCGGCGAAAAATACTCTTCCGCTTCCAGCACCTCGGTGCGCTGCAGATGGCGGATCTCGGTCGCCAGCCGCTCGACCGACGAGGCGATGACGCCGAGCGTGGCAAAGAACATGGCATGGCGGTCGCGAGGGATGACCTGCGTCGACACCGGCTCCGGCTTCAGCCCAAGCTTTTTCGCCACATGTTCTTCGACATAGGGATCGATGTTGGCGAAGGTGCCGATCGCGCCCGATATGGCGCAGGTGGCAATATCCTCTCGCGCGTGCACCAGCCGCTCGCGGCAGCGTGAGAACTCGGCATAGGCCTGCGCCAGCTTGACGCCGAACGTGGTCGGCTCGGCATGAATGCCGTGGCTGCGGCCGATGGTGACGGTGTCCTTGTGCTCGAAGGCCCGGCGCTTCAGCGCGGCGAGCAGGCCGTCGAGGTCGGCCAGCAGGATATCGCTGGCGCGGCCGAGCTGCACCGCAAGGCAGGTGTCGAGAACATCCGATGAGGTCATGCCCTGGTGGATGAAACGCGCATCCGGCCCGACGAATTCGGCGAGATGGGTGAGGAAGGCGATGACGTCGTGCTTGGTGACGGCCTCGATCTCGTCGATCTTGCCGACGTCGAATTGGGCGGCGCCGCCTTTTTCCCAGATGGTTTTGGCGGCTTCCCTGGGAATGACGCCGAGCTCGGCCAGCGCATCGCAGGCATGGGCCTCGATCTCGAACCAGATGCGGAAGCGGGTTTCCGGCGACCAGATGGCGACCATTTCCGGCCGGGAATAGCGAGGGATCATCCGTCAGTCCTGATATGTCGGTGGTTAAGTGCGCCTCCTATCAGAGGCGGACCGAATGCTCAACGCTGCTGGCGTGCAAACCAAACGCTGGCGGCGGCAAGCGCGATGAATCCGAGCGGAAAATAGAGCCTGATACCCAGCACCACGAACTGGTAGAGCGCCGTCAGCGAGGTGAAGACCAGTTCGAACGCCCACCGGGCGGTGAAGGCCTCCGCGTGCCATTCGGCATAATAGGAGCGGTATTGCAGCGCAAACAACCCGCCGGTGAAGGCGAGCGTCGTGGCAAGCAGGCAGACGAAGGCGGCGGCGAACGCCACCTCCCAATGCCGGTCGAGCGAGACCAGCCGCGCCGCGAACAACCCGACGGGAAAGGCCAATGCCGCGCCGGTCGCAAACAGCAGGGCGACGAAGCGGATCTTTTCCGGGGTCTCCCAATTGTCGAGCCAAAGACCGGTCAGCGCGCTGGCGCCCATGGCCATCGCCCACAGCAAGGCGCCGAGAAGCGCGGTGCCCGTCGATGGTACGGCGCGGCTGACGCGATTTCCGGCGCGCTTGCGCCAACTGGATTGATCGAGCGATGTCACAGGCGTCCGGTCACGGCGATCCAGCGAAAATCCGGCCCTTCGAAGCCGTATTGGCGCACCGCGATCAGCACCGCATAGGCGCTGATGCCGTCCATCGAAAATGTCTGCACCGCGCCGATCCTGTAGCCGTTCGGGCAGCCACGGCTTTTCGGGATCGATTTATCCTCATGCAGCAGATGGGTCTGGCCGCCATCCCTGGCCTCGATCCGCAGCAAGCGAAAACCGTTGATCTCGCCTTGGCTCTGGCAGCTTTCGGTGTCGTTCATGCCGATCTCGTCCAGCCGGAATTCCAGCGGCGGGTCGACCGGCGAAAAGATCGGCCGTGGGTTGACCACCATGCGGAACGGGTCGGCCGACAATTCGGTCACCGGGTTGAAGCCGGCGGTGATGCCGCGGTTGGCGGTAAGCTCGGCCTGGGCAATGATTGCTTCGCCTTTTTGCCTGGCTTGCTGACGGGCCGTCTCGAGCGAGGCGGTCTCATCCTCCAGCCGGACCCGGATTGGCGTGCCCTTCAGGAACGTGTCGTCGGCGGTGTTGATGTAGTGGCGATTGGCATAGGGAAAGCCCGAACCGTCTGCCACACCATATTCCTCGAAGGCGAAGACGCTGCCATCCTTGCTGAAGCCGAGGATTTCAAGCTCGGCGACATCGCCCGCTTGGGCGGCCATGGCGGATGCCAGATGGACCAGCAGGCAAACGCCAATCAGGACGAGATTTCGCATCGGGGTTCCGCTCCGCCTGCCGTGGTTCGATCGTTCCCTATCACGAGACAGTCAAAACATCGTGCTATTCGAAAGGCGATGCATCCAATTTCGCCTCTGTTTGTTATCGTCGATCGTTTTCAAAAGGAGAACACCCCATGACTGAGGCCAGCAAGATTCGCGAGCATATGGAAGTGGTCGGCGCCGACGGCGTTCACATCGGCACCGTCGACAGGGTCGATGGCGAGCGGATCAAGTTGACCAAGGCCGACCGCGGCGAGGGCGCCCATCAGGGGCATCACCACTACATTCCCTTGAGCCTGCTTGCCGAGGTCGAGGGCCAGAAAGTCTGGCTGTCGGCAAATTCGGATGTCGCGGTCAGCTTCGAGGAAGAAGAGTCCGACCCGACCTGACTGAAAATCAGCGCGACGACCACACCGCAAACAGGTCGCCTTCGGCCGGCGTCGCGGCATGGATGCCGCGGCTGATTGCGCGCGCCATGGTGGCGCCGGCAGTGGCAAAGAAATCGACGGCATCGTCGGCGCTGAGTTCTATGCCGCTCTTCCCCGTCGCCAGCGCGAACACCAGATCGCCGTCGGCCGGCGTGTGCACCGGCCAGATGGCGCGCACGAAGCCGTCATGCGCTGAAATGGCCAGCCGCTTGGCTGCCGCCTTGGTCAGCACGGCATCGGTGGCGATGACGGCGATGGTGGTGTTACCACCGGCCTCGACTTGTCCACCGACACGCTTGTCGCGGTATTTCAACAGGATCCGCCTGGCGTCGTCCGGCATCGGCGAGGGATAGCCGAGGCCTCCGAACTCATCGCCGATCTCGAAGGGTGCCGCCCAGAAATAGCGTGTACGCGCAATCGTCACCGAGCCGGTCGGGTTGGCGGCGGCGAGCGCGCCGATGGTGATGCCGCTGTCGAGCGCGGTCGAGGCCGAGCCGAGGCCGCCCTTCAGCCCGGAGCTTAGCGCGCCGGTGCCGGCGCCGATTGTGCCGAGCGGAAAGTCGACTGTTGCCGCCTGGGCGGCTTCGTAGCCGAGGTCGCGGTAGGGAGGATAACGGCCCCAATCCTTGTCGCCGCCATTGCGCAGGTCAAACAGGATCGCCGCCGGCACGATCGGCACCCGAAAGCCGCCGACATCGACGCCAATGCCTTTTTCACGCAACGCCGCCTGCACGCCCGACGCGGCGTCGAGGCCGAAGGCCGAACCGCCCGAAAGCACGACGGCATGAACCGCCTCGATGGAATTGTGCGGTTCGAGCAAATCGGTCTCGCGCGTGCCCGGCGCGCCGCCGAGGATCTGCACGCCACCGACCGCCGGTTCGTCGCACAATACGGTGGTGACGCCCGATTTCAGCGTGGCATCCGACGCGTTGCCGACGCGCAAGCCGGCGACATCGGTGATCAGATTGCGCGGCCCGGTGCGAAACATCAATTCGTCTCCGCCGGCACGAAACGCGTCCCGTCGAAGCGGAAGGCGCGATAGAGGTTTTGGCTCAGATCGCCTTTGTCGTCGAACCGCAGCGGCCCGATCGCGGTGGTGAAATCATGCCCGGTTAGCGCGTCGGCCAGCCCCTTGCCCGAGGTCTGGGGCGCGGCCGAGGCCGCCTTGGCAATCTCCACCGCCGCGTAGGCCGGCAAGGCATAGCCATCCGGCGCGATGTTCTTGGCCGTAAACGCCGCCAGCACCTTGGGATCGGCGACATCGGCCCATTCCGGCGGCGCGATCATCAGCGTGCCGGCGGCGTAAGGCTCATCGCCGGGTGGCGTGCGCAAATTCTCGCCGCCGGCAAAGACAATGCCGGCCTCGAGCTGGCCGGCGTCGCGGCCCATAATGGCGATGTCGTCGCCGTCGCCACCGGCAAAGACATGCGTCGCGCCCGCCTTCTTCAGCCGGCCGATCAGCCCGATCTGGTTGTCGAGCTGCGGCCGGAACGTGTCTGTGAAGACCGGCTTCAGCGCCGCCTGTTCGGCCGCTGCGCGCAGCGTCTCGGCGATTTCGCGGCCATAGATGGTCCCGTCATCGACGATGGCGAACAATTCGCTCTGCCACAGCCGGGTCAGGATGCCGGCCACCGCATTGCGCTCGTCGTCGCCGCGTGGCCCCAGCCGGTAGACCGGCCAGCCGGTTTTGGCGCGGCGATCGGTCAGGCTTTCGGTGCGCACGCCAACGGTGATGACCGGTATGTCAGCGTCCTTGAGGATCGGCAGCGCCGCCTGGATCGCCTCGGTGCAGAGGAAGCCGACGACGATATCGACCTTCGCAGCGGCGAATTCCCTGGCGGCGGCAGCCCCGCCATCGGCGGTGCAGGCATCGTCGACCGTCTTGATCTCGGCGCCGTTGGCTTCTGCTGCCAGGGCAGCACCCGCCTCGATCTGCTTGCCCAGGATCGCCGACGGACCGGACAGGGGTGCGGCGACGCCGACAAGCAGCGTCTGCGCGCCGGCGCTTGCCGGCAGCAGCCAGAGCAGTGCCGCTATTACAGCTGTTGGGGGTCGCATTCTGACGACGAATTCCTCCGTGCCGGTCGCATGCTTCCAGCGTCTCTTCCGCCAAGACCTAAAGGCTGCCCGCCCCAGGCGCAACACGGGAATTTGCGGATTGGCGTCAACCACTTCGCTTGTGGCCTATTGTGTGCCGCCATATATAACGCTTGGATTCCCGCTTATGGAAAATCATCGGTGTTGAAGTTGAACGACATAGGGCCTCAGGCCTATCGCGACGCGATGGCGCATTTTGCCGGCCACGTCCATGTGGTGACCACCGACGGGCCCGCCGGCAAACGCGGCACGACGGTGATTGCCGCCTGTTCGGTGTCGGACACGCCGCCAACCGTGCTTGTCTGTCTCAACCGCGAGAATGCCAAGAACGAGCTGTTCGTGCAAAACGGCCGGTTTGCGCTGAACACATTGGCTTCGCACCAGCAGCCGCTATCGGTGGCGTTTTCAGGCCTGACCGGGCTGTCGGCCGATGAGCGTTTCGGGCTCGGCGAGTGGGACGTCATATCGACGGGCGCGCCTACCCTGAAGGGCGCTCTCGCCGTGTTCGACTGCGAATTGATCGACACCAAGGATCTGGCCACCCATCGTGTGCTTTTTGGCAAGGTGACAGGCCTGCGCATGGGCGATAATTTGCGGCCGCTGATCTATCACGCCCGCGACTACCACGTGCTGCAAAGCGGGGCAGAGGCGGCAACGGAGAAAGAATGACCGAGCTGAAACCGCGCCCCGCGCCGCGGACGATCGACGAAACGCTCGATCTCCTGACCGGCGCGGACTACGTCGCGGACCGCTCGCTGGCAACGGTGCTGTTCCTGTCCCTGCGCATGCAGCGGCCGCTGTTCCTTGAAGGGGAGGCCGGCGTCGGCAAGACCGAGATCGCCAAGGTGCTGGCGCACGCACTCGGCCGCCGGCTGATCCGCCTGCAATGCTATGAAGGGCTCGACGTCTCGTCCGCTGTCTATGAGTGGAATTACGCCGCGCAGATGATAGAGATCCGCATGGAGGAGGCGGCAGGCTCGGTCGACCGCTCCGACATGGAGCGCAATGTCTTTTCCGAAAAATACCTGATCCGCCGCCCGGTGCTCGATGCGCTGACCGGCAAGGCGGGTGCGGCCCCGGTGTTCCTGATCGATGAGCTCGACCGCACCGACGAGGCTTTCGAAGCATTCCTGCTCGAAATCCTGTCCGATTTCCAGGTGACGGTGCCCGAGCTCGGCACGATCAAGGCGGAGGAACCGCCGATCGTCATCATCACCACCAACCGCACGCGCGAAATCCACGACGCGCTGAAGCGGCGCTGCCTCTATCACTGGGTCGACTATCCCAATGCCGAGCGCGAGTTGGAGATCGTGCGCCGCAAGGTGCCGCAGGCCAACAGCCGACTTTCCGCGGAAGTGGTGTCGTTCATCCAGAAGCTGCGCCGGGTCGAGCTGTTCAAGGCGCCGGGTGTCGCCGAAACCATCGACTGGGCCGGCGCGCTGACCGAACTCGACAAGGTGGCGCTTGATCCCGAAACCGTCTCCGACACGATCGGCGTTTTGTTGAAATACCAGGACGACATTGCCCGCATCGGCGCGGGCGAGGGCCGGCGCATCCTCGATGAGGTCAAGGCCGAACTGGCGGCGGCGGAGTAGGGCAGTGAAGGCGCCGGGTGCTTACCCCAAAGAGACCGAACCCAGAGAGGCGACGGAAGACGGGCGCATCGCCGACAACATCGTCTATTTCGCCCGCACCTTGCGCAAAGCGGGCATGCGCGTCGGGCCGGCTTCGGTCAAGGATGCGATCGAGGCGGTGCTGGCCGCCGGCATCGGTTCGCGCGACGATTTCTACTGGACGCTGCATGCCGTGCTTGTGTCGCGGCACGAGGATCACCCTGTTTTCGACGAAGCCTTCCGGCTGTTCTGGAAATCGCGCGAGCTGATCGAGAAACTTCTGGCGATGTTCTCGCCTGTGGCGCCCGACACCAGGGAGAAGCAAAAGCCGCGCGCGGCAGAAAACCGCGTCAGCCAGGCCATGTTCGAAGGCCACGAGAAGAATCGGCCGGTCAGGGAAATCCCGGAGATCGAAGTCGACGCCCGGCTAACCTTCTCCGGGAATGAAGTGCTGCGCGGCAAGGACTTTGCCCAGATGAATGCCGACGAGATGGCAGACGCCAAGAAGGCGATTGCCCGGCTGCGGCTGCCGTTCGACATGGTCCGTACCCGACGCTTCAAGGCAGACCTGCATGGCCGCCGTATCGATCCACGCGCCATGATGCGGTCGGTCGCCCGAACCGGCGGCGAACTGATCCTGCCGAAATTCCGTTCCGCCCGCAAGGTCCATCCGCCGCTGGTCGTGCTTGCCGACATCTCCGGCTCGATGAGCCAGTACACGCGCATCTTTCTGCATTTCCTGCATGCGCTGACCGAAAAACGGCGGCGCGTGCACACCTTCGTCTTCGGCACGCGACTGACCAATCTCACGCGGCAGATGCGCCATCGCGACCCCGATGCCGCCCTTGCCGACTGCTCGGCGGCGGTGAAGGACTGGTCGGGCGGCACCCGCATCGGCGATACGCTGGCGGAGTTCAACAAGCACTGGTCACGCCGCGTGCTCGGGCAGGGCGCGGTGGTGCTGCTGATCACCGACGGGCTGGAGCGCGACGATGTCGCCGGCCTGTCGGAGGAGATGGATCGCCTGCACAAATCCTGCCGGCGGCTGATCTGGCTGAATCCCCTATTGCGCTTCGACGGTTTCGAGGCCCGCGCCCGCGGCGTCAGAGCGATGCTGCCTCATGTCGACGAGTTCCGCTCGGTGCACAATCTCGATGCGCTGGCCGACCTCTGCGCCTCGCTGGACAAGAAATCGGCCGCTTCGGTCGATCCGCGTCGCTGGCTGGACGCTGGTGTCAGGCGCGCCGCATAGCCATATTGGATTCCGAAAAACAGGCTCCCAGAGAAAAACAGACTTTGAGGCAAGCGATCATGGACAACAGCATCTATCTCGATGAGGCCCGCGACCCCTTGATCATCGCGGAAGGCTGGATGAAGGACGGCAAGGATGTCGCCATCGCCACTGTGGTCGAGACCTGGGGTTCGGCGCCGAGGCCGGCCGGCAGTCATCTGGTCATTGACGCCGAAGGCAATTTTCACGGCTCGGTCTCGGGCGGCTGCGTTGAGGGTACCGTGGTGAGCGAGGCGATGGACGTCATCGACTCGGGGAAAGCGAAGATGCTGGAGTTCGGTGTTGCCGACGAAACCGCCTGGCAGGTCGGCCTGTCCTGCGGCGGCCGCATCAAAGTCTATGTGGAGCGGCTCGGTTAGGCATGGATCCCTACGCTCTCAAAGCCCTCAATGCCGAACGCCGTGCCCGCCGTGCGGCGATCCTGGTGACCGATCTCGGCGACGGCCGCGACCGCATCGTGCGAGAAGGCGACCAGGTTGCCGGCGATCTCGGGCAAGCGATCGCCAAGGCTTTCCGCACCGGCAATTCGGGTTCGGTCGAGGCTGAAGGGCGCACCTTCTTCCTCAACGCGCATTTGCCGCAGCCGCGCCTAGTGGTAGTCGGCGCCGTCCATATCAGTCAGGCGCTGGCGCCGATGGCCAGGATCGCCGGCTATCCCCTGGAGATCGTCGATCCGCGCACCGCCTTCGCCACCCCGGACCGTTTTCGCGATGTAGCACTCCATGCCGAATGGCCGGAGGATGTGCTGAAACGCCAGCCGCTCGACAGCTATACGGCGCTCGCCGCCGTCACCCATGATCCGAAGATCGACGATTTCGCACTGAAGGCCGCGCTCGACGCCAACTGTTTCTATGTCGGCGCACTCGGCAGCCGCAAAACACACGCCAGGCGCGTCGAGCGCCTGCTGGCGCTCGGCGCCAGCGCCGACCAGATCGCCCGCATCCACGCACCGATCGGTATCGACATTGGCGCGGCGAGCCCGGCCGAGATCGCCGTCGCCATCCTGGCGCAGACGATCCACGCCTTTCGCTCGCGCGGGCTGGAATCGAAAGGCGCTGCGGCGTGAGATTCGGTCCGGTTCCAATCGACAAGGCGCAAGGCGCGGTGCTGGCGCATGCCACGACGGCGGGCGAGCGGCGTTTCCGCAAGGCGCACAGGCTGAGCACGCAGGACGTGGCGGTGCTGAAGGCGGCCGGCATTACCGAGATCGTCGTGGCGGTGCTTGCCGCCGATGACCTCAGCGAGGATGCGGCGGCCGAAAAGATTGCTGCCAGCATGGCCCACCGCAACATAGAGGCAAAACCGGCCGCGACCGGCCGCGTTAACCTCCATGCCAAGGCCGCCGGTCTCTTCACCGTCGATGCCGCCATGATCGACGCCATCAATGCGGTCGACCCGACCATCACCATCGCCACGCTGGCGCAGCACGCGCCGGTTGAGCAGGGCCAGATGGTGGCGACGGTCAAGATCATCCCGTTCGCCGTTGCCTCGGCCCTTGTCGATGCGGTGACAAAGATCTGCGCCGGCGGCGAGATCTTCGCCGTCAACGCCTACCATCCGGTGCGCATCGGCGTCATCCAGACGGTGCTGCCCGGCATCAAGGCGAGCGTGCTCGACAAGACGCTACGCGTCACCGAAGCGCGGCTGGCACGCTCCGGCGGCCGGCTGACGACGGAGCGCCGCACGCCGCACGAAATTGCGCCCGTCGCCGAGGCCGCCGCCGCGCTGGCGCGCGACAACGACATGGTGGTGATCTTCGGCGCCTCGGCGATGAGCGATTTCAACGATGTCGTTCCGGCGGCGATCGAGGCAGCAGGTGGCACGGTGATCCGCGCGGGCATGCCCGTCGATCCCGGCAATCTGCTGGTGCTGGGCACGCTCGACGGCAAGCGCGTCATCGGCGCGCCCGGTTGCGCCCGCAGCCCCAAGGAGAACGGTTTCGATTGGGTGCTCGACAGGCTGATCGCCGGTCTCGACGTCACCGCCAAGGACATCGCCGGCATGGGCGTTGGCGGCCTCTTGATGGAAATCCCGACCCGGCCGCAGCCGCGCGAGCCGCTGCCGGCGAGAGCCGGGCTGAAGGTCGAGATCGTGCTTCTGGCCGCCGGTCGCTCCAGCCGCATGGGCGGGCCGAACAAGCTTCTGGCGCTGTTCGACGGCAAACCGCTGGTGCGCCGGACAGTCGAGCGCGCACTGGCCTCGAAGGCAACCAGCACCGTTGTCGTCACCGGCCACCAGCGTGAGCGGGTGCACCAAGCCTTGACCGGCCTCGACGTGATCTTCGCCGACAATCCGGATTTTGCCGACGGCCTTTCCTCGTCTCTAAAAGCCGGCATTGCCCGCGTTGGAGCCGAGGCGGCCGGCGCCATGATCGTCCTCGGCGACATGCCGGGTATCTCATCGGCCGATCTCGACCGGTTGATCGAGGCCTTCCGTAGGGACGGCGGCCGCTCAGTGGTGCGTGCCGCCCATGACGGCCGCCGCGGCAATCCGGTGCTGCTGCCACGCGCGCTGTTTGGAGGCATCGCTCACCTCGAGGGCGACACCGGCGCCCGCCATCTGGTCGAGGCCGAGGGACTGGATGTCATCGACGTCGAGATCGGCGACGGCGCGGCGATCGATGTCGACACCCGCGAGGCGCTGGAAGACGCCGGCGGCGTGCTGCAGGATTGACAAAGCGAAGCCGAAAAACGCATGCCTTTAGCATGGCTCTCTCTTTACTTGCCTCAGCGCTTCTACCCCCCTCTGGCCTGCCGGCCATCTCCCCCTCAAGGGGGGAGATCAGCAGCCTCGATGGCGGCGTCTATCCTGCAGCTTTGAAGATTGGCGGAAGGCGGCGTGATATCCAATCTCCCCCCTTGAGGGGGAGATGGCCGGCAGGCCAGAGGGGGGCGGCCGCGCTCCATAGCCTTCTGATTTCGCTCTTTTTCCTGTTCTCTGCCGCTCACGCCGACGCGCTCGAACTAAAACCCTACAAGGATGACCTCTTCGCCTATCCGGCGACGCTCTCGTCCACGGACAAAGGCGCCTACACCGTCATCGACTATCGCGAGATGCGCGACATCAACGACCGCGACGAGGTGCCGGAAAAGCGCGTGCAGGCTAAGTATACCGACACCGGCGTGCGCAAGGTGCAGCGGGATTTGATGCTGAAAACCGATGCCGGCGATGTCAGGCATGTCGCCGTAGGCAAGACCGAAGGCGCCGGTATCATCGTGCTTTACCTGCACGGGCAGGGCGGCAGCCGCAAGCAGGGCGTCGACGACTTCACCTTCGGCGGCAACTTCAACCGAATCAAGAACCTGATGGCCGGCAATGGCGGCCTCTATCTCTCACCCGATTTCACCGATTTCGGCGACAAGGGCGCGGCCCAGGTCGCGGCGCTGATCGGCCACTATGCCGAGGCCTCGCCGGACGCGAAAATCTTCGTCGCCTGCGGCTCGATGGGTGGTGCGCTGTGCTGGAAGCTGGCCGGCCGCAACGATACGGGACGGCGCATCAACGGGCTGCTGCTGCTCGGCTCGCTATGGGATGACAGTTTCCTGTCGAGCCCGGCCTACAGGCGCCATGTGCCGGTGTTCTTCGGCCAAGGCAGCAAGGATCCGGTCTTTCCCGTGGAGAAGCAGGAGGCCTTCTTCCGCTCGATCACTGCGAACTCGAAAGCCTATCCAACCCGGTTCGTCCGGTTCGAGACCGGCACACATGGCACGCCGATCCGCATGGTCGACTGGCGCCAAACGCTGAACTGGATGCTGTCGAAGGCGCCCTGAGGCATATCGCCCAGAGGTGCCCCTTGGTTTTGGCAATCATGGTTCGGCCGATATCCTCTTAGGTGTAGGCTGATATGATCCAACAGATCGGAAGCACAGCGATGGACGCCCACCCCTTCAAGATCCAAATTCCGAACGAACAACTTGAAGATCTCCAGCGCCGGCTTAGCGCAACAAGATGGCCAATTCCGCTAAGCGAAGCGGGCTGGAGCGATGGGGCCGAGCTGCCGTTCATCAAGCGCCTTGCGGATTACTGGCGAGACCGCTTCGACTGGAGAGTGCAAGAGGCGCGGCTGAACCGGCTGCCGCAATATCTGACGAGGCTGAACAACCTAGATGTCCACTTTGTCCACCAGCCAGGCAACGGACCGGCGCCGCTGCCGCTGATCATAACGCATGGCTGGCCCGGCTCGTTCATCGAAATGGAACACGTCATTCCATTGCTGGCAGACCCAGCTGCCCATAGTGGTGACCCGGCCGACGCTTTCCACGTGGTAGTTCCCTCCTTGCCCGGATACGGCTTTTCCCAGGCGCCGACGGAACCAGGCTTCCATTCCGGCCGCATCGCGGAGTTATGGGTACAGTTGATGCGCGGGCTCGGCTACGACCGCTTCGCTTCCCAAGGAGGCGACATCGGCGCGGGCGTTTCCGCCTGGATGGCACGGCTCCATTCCGAAAGCGTGCTTGGCGTCCACGTCAATTACATTCCCGGGAGCTATCGGCCACCCTTGGGTGCAGGTCTGCCACCTGTCACCGTTGAGGAGCAGGCCTTTCTGGAAAAGGCCGCGGCCTGGACGGCAACGGAGGGCGCCTATGCCCATCTGCAGGGCACGAAGCCTCAGACGCTTGCTTATGCTCTGACAGACTCGCCGATCGGTCTCGCAGCCTGGATGATCGAGAAGTTCCGTAGCTGGAGCGATTGCGACGGTGACGTGGAGCGCACCTTCGGCATGGACACGCTCCTTACGGATGTTTCTCTCTATTGGTTCAGCAACGCGCTCACCTCGTCCTTGCGACTCTACAAGGAGAATCGACTGTTCCCTCTTGCGTTCGAGACGCTGGAACGCGTTTCGCCGCCATTTGGGGTAGCGCTTTTCCCTCGCGAGTTGCCGATGCCGCCTCGATCCTGGGTGGCGCGGGTCTTTGACGTTCAGCGATGGACATCGATGCCGCGAGGCGGCCATTTCGCTGCGCTGGAGGAACCGAGTCTTCTGGTCGAGGACATTCGCGCCTTCTTCCGGCCGATGCGTTCGCGGCCTGAAACGAGAAGGCGAATGTGAAGGACTGCTTGAGCGCGGCGGTTCCTGCTAAGACCCCTACGGCGCGGTGTTGTAGTCGACCACCGTCTGCGGGTTCTCCTCGCCATCGTAAGACGCGTCCACATCATATTGGACGAGGGAGAAATCGCCGTTACGGAACAGGTATATCCCCTTGTCCGAGGCGTCGCCGATGCCGCGCCATTTGTTGAACGTGGTCAGCGTCTTGGCTTCTTCGTCATATTCGGAATTGGCCGCCCAGCCGGTTGTGCGGAAGCCGATGATATCCATGCCCAGCAGTTTGCCGTCGCTGTCATTGTTCTCGTAACGGATATCCATTTCGGGCTCGGTGAACTGCAACTGCCGCACGCCCGATACTTCGTCGGTCATGTAGTAGACCGAACTTGCGTTATAGGCTGCCGCTTGGCAGTAGAACTCGAAAAGCCGCGTTTCCTTGTCGGGATCGCTGGCAGCCGCGTCCTTTGCCTTGTATTTGATCGAAAAGATGTTCGGCTCCTCGCCGAGAAATTGCTTGTCACACTGATCGCCATAATCGGCGGCGAACAGTTTCTTCACCTGCTCGAGTGCGGTGTCCTTCTTCGGCGGCGGCGGCCCGTCACCACAGCTTGGCGGCAGCGCCCCCTCGAAATCGGCCTTGGATGGCTTCAGCGCGCCCTTGTCGATAAAGATTGGTCGGAACGGCGGGGCCTGGATCTGAGCGCTGACCTGGCGCAGCGTGTAGCAGCCGGCGAAGACTGCTTCCTTGCCGTCCTTGTCGGTGGCGCGGATGGCCACCGGGACACTGTAATAGATGCTGCCGGCGGCACCTTCATCGGAAATGGCGCCGGTTTCCACGTCGACCTTGTCGGTGCCGTCATAGCCCTTGACGAAAGTGTCGAAATCCTTTGCCGGCTTGGTATCGCCGTAGTAAGCCCAGGCGCGGGCGAATTCGTGCCGATTGATGGCACTGTAGAGCGAACGGACCACCGCTGCGGCATCCGACCTGTCGTCGACATAAGGTGCCTGGTCATCGGTCGCCGGGTCATCATCGGCCAACAAAGCTTGGCTGGATACAGCAAGGGAGAAAAAAGCGGTCGCTGCCAGAAAGACAAGTCTCATCGGGGATCTCCACCACGACAGGATTCTATCACATCGATTGCGGCGACGTGGTGACGCTTGAAAAATCCTCCGGGAAGGCGCTACGTCCCGCCGTCGGCGCTTCAGCCGCAATGGAGATTTGAACGTGACACTATCGATGTATGAAGCCTCGGTGCCGGTGTTTTCGGCCAGGCTGAAGGCGCTGTCCGGCGTGCTGTCGGCGGCCGAACAGAATGCAATCGAGCGCAAGATCGACCCGCAGGTGTTTTTGACCGCGAGGTTGGCGCCCGACATGTACGCGCTGGTCAGGCAGGTGCAGGTCGCCACCGACCACGCCAAGGGCGCGCCATCAAGGCTGGCCCGTCGCGAGGTGCCGAAATACGAAGACAATGAAGCGACCTTCGCCGAGCTTCAGGCGCGCCTGACCAAGACGCTCGATCTGCTGGCGTCATTCTCGGCCGCCGAATTCGATGGTTCGGATGAAAGGGTGGTCGAACTGAAGTTTGGCCAGCGCGAAGCCTCGATGCCCGGCATGCAGTATCTGCTGCATGTCGCCATGCCCAACTTCTATTTCCACGTGACCACCGCCTACGACATCCTGCGCCACAATGGCGTGCCGCTGACCAAGGGCGCCTATCTCGGTAATCGTTGACGAATTCGGCATTCCGAGGTTTCCCGGTCGCTGCCGGGAAACCTCGTCTCGCGCTGGTTCAGCGCACGGACATTTCGCGGGCTATGCGCGGGAAGTCGGCCGGCTTGATGCCGATGTCGGCGCGGTCGGCATTGCTCATCGAGTGCAGCAGTGCCAGGGCGGAACGATAACGCAGATGCTCCTGCGGACGCGGACGGGCAAACATTTCAGTGAAGAACCCCATGATTCGGCCCCTAGTTGATCCTCCACATCTTCGAGTATAGGCAAATTATGAAGATTGTGCAGTGCAGCATTTGCATGGCAGCCATGCCGGGGGCGCAATTTTTTCGGCACAATTGGCTCACCCGCTGAAACTTATGACTGGTGCCGACCGTACGCATAGACGCTGGCACATGGCCGGCTTTTCCTCGCCACTCCTGGCGAATTTCCGGACTGCATGCAAATGCAGTCCGGCTTTTTGTTGAGCTGCACCATCAACCGGTCGCGCAAGCCCGGCGAACGCCTAAACTGGTTAAGATCAGCGGCATTCATTTTTAACGAGCCGGTTCTATGCTGCGACCGGCTCTGTTCGCACGCTTAAACGAGGGGGAGGCTGACATCGGCGCCAAGCGGGATTTCGCTTCCTTGCTCGACGATCTGTTCGTTGCCTCCGACAAGGATGAGGCGGCGGAAGAGACGAGCGCCCGGCCGTCGATCCCGTTCGACTATCTCTCCGTGGCCGACGAGCTTCATTCCGGCCGCATCAAGGTCTCGGGCGAAACGTTCGCAGCCGAATACCGCGAGGCGGGAGCCGATCTCGCCGCCGAATTCGCAGCCCTTCTCGATCATGCCAAGCTGGCGCTGGCCGGCGAAGAGGCAAAGCCCGAGGAAAAGCTGCCGCCGATCGACCCTGACGCGATCGCCGTCGAGCTCGGCCTCGATCATCCAGTCAAGAACGCCGATCTCGGCCGCATGCGCCGCAGCTTCGCCTTCGCCAACCACCCCGACCGCGTCGCGCCGCATCTGCGCCAGCGCGCAATGATCCGCATGCAGGTGGCCAACATGCTGATCGACGAGGCCAAGCGGCGCGCTTTGGCTGGCGTCCGGCGCTGACTTTCCAGGGTTCACGCAAAAGTCGGTCCGCTAAGGGTTGGAGAGCGGCGCCGCTTTCCCTATAGATGCGGCTTCCTTCCAGCGTAGCCGCGCAATTCCCGCCGGAGAAAATTCGATGCATAAACGCCGTCTCGGTCGGACCGATCTTCTTGTGACCCAGATCTGCCTGGGGTCGATGACCTGGGGCGAGCAGAACACCGAGGCCGATGGCCATGCGCAGATGGATCTGGCTTTTGAGCGCGGCGTGAATTTCATCGACACCGCCGAGCTCTACCCGATCCCGCCCAAGGCTGAGACGCAGGGGCGCACGGAAAAGATCATCGGCAGCTGGATGAAGGCCAAGGGCAACCGCGACAAGGTGATCCTGGCCTCGAAGGTGGTCGGCCGCACCGCCAACAGCTGGTTTCGTGGCGACCGTCCGTCGAAATTGGTGCGCGCCGATATCTTTGACGCCATCGACAAATCGCTGTCCAAGCTCGGCACCGACTATCTCGATCTCTATCAGCTCCATTGGCCGGAGCGCGACATCCCCTGGGGCGCCAACCCGACCCGCGTGGGTGCTGTGCCGCGCCGTGCCGATGCCATTGGCGCGCCGGCCGGCGAGACACCGATCGCCGAGACACTCGCAGTCTTCGAGGAGCTGGTGAAGGCGGGAAAGATCCGCCATCTCGGCCTGTCGAACGAAAGCTCCTGGGGCGTCATGCGCTTCATCGCCGAGGCCGACAAGGGCGTCGGCCCGCGCATCGTTTCGCTGCAGAACGCCTACAATCTGGTCAACCGCACGTTCGAGGTGAACCTCGCCGAGGCCTGCGAACGCGAGGATGTCGGCTTTCTCGCCTATTCGCCGCTGGCGCAGGGCTATCTCACCGGCAAATACGACCATGGCGCACGGCCGCAGGGTTCGCGCTCGCAGCTGTTCAACCGCGGCCAGCGCTACGAGACGCCAAATGCGGCGGAGGCGCAGCTCGCATACAACAAACTGGCGCGTTCCTTCGGCCTTGAACCGGCGCTGTTTGCCAACGCCTATGTCGCCAGCCGGCCTTTCGTCACGTCCAGCATCATCGGCGCGACGACGATTGCCCAGCTTGAGATGGCGCTGTCGTCAGCCGATGTGACCTGGACCGACGAGATGCAGAAGGGCGTGGATGCGATCCACCAGCGCGTCGGCAATCCGTGCCCATAAGCAGACCGTTTGGCCGGGATTGCCGAGCAAAGACAAGGGGAAGGGGACAGCCATGGATTTTCCGATCGAGACCGTCAGGGGAAAATTTCCGGCGCTGGACCTGACCGATAAAGGCCGCCGGCGCATCTATCTCGACAATCCGGCCGGCACGCAGGTGCCGCAAGCGGTCGCCGATGCCGTGGCGCGCTGCCTCTTGACCACCAATGCCAACCTCGGCGGCTATTTCGAAACCACGCTTGCCGCGCAACAGGTGGTCGACGACGCTCATGCGGCGATGGCCGATTTTCTCGGTGCGGCAAGCCATGAGGAAATCATCATCGGCGCCAACATGACGACGCTGACCTATCACATGTCGCGCACGCTCGGCCGCGGCTTCAAGCCAGGCGACGAGATCATCGTCACCCGCATGGACCATGAGGGCAACGTTTCGCCCTGGCTGCAGCTAGCCGAAGACCTTGGCCTGGTCGTGCGTTTTCTGCCTTTCGACGAGAAGAGCTGGCAGGTCGAGGAGGCGGCGCTGAGCGCTCTGCTCACCGACAAGACGCGGCTTGTTGCGCTGAACTATGCCTCGAACCTCACCGGCTCGATCAACCGGGTGAAAGCGCTGACGGCCATCGCCAAACAGGGCGGCGCGCTGGTCTATGTCGATGCCGTGCAGTTCGCGCCGCATGGCTTGGTCGACGTGCAGGAGCTCGGTTGCGATTTCCTGGTCTGCTCAGCCTACAAATTCTTCGGCCCGCATATGGGCATTCTTTGGGGTCGTCGCGACGTCATCGACGCGCTGCAACCCTACAAATGCCGCTGTTCGTCCAACGGCCTGCCGGAGCGTTTTGAACTCGGCACGCCGCAGATCGAGCTGATGGCCGGACTTACCGCAGCGGTCGATTACTTCGCCGAACTCGGTGCTGCGGCCGGCGAGGGCGGTTCGCGAAGGCAAAAGATCGCGAAGGCATACGAAGTCTCGATCGCCTACGAGAACCCGCTGGCGCTGAGGCTGATCGATGGGCTGTCCGCCATTGAGGGCCTGACCATCCGCGGCATCACCGATCAGAAGCGTGTCATTGAGCGCGTGCCGACCGTGTCCTTCACCGTCGACGGCATCGTGCCAGAGACGATCGTGCGGCAGATGAATGCCGAGAACATTTTTCTATGGTCGGGTCACAACTACGCCTGGGAGATCGTCCACCATCTCGGCATTCCGGCCGAGCAGGGCGTCGTGCGCATCGGTATTGCGCACTACAACACGGCGGCAGAGATCGACGAGACGTTGGAAAGCGTGCACCGGGTGATCGCCATGCTGAGGCAGCAGCGCTAGTCAGCTATCGCTGTTTGCCGCCGAAACCGGTGAGGAACGCCGTGAGATTGTCGCCGAGCGCGTCGCAAAGATAGCCGCCTTCCTGGACGATAACCGTCGGCAGGCCGAGCTTGGCAATTGCCTCGCCGATCCGCGAGAAACCGGGCGTGGTCACCGAAAGCCCGCCGAACGGATCGCCCTCGAACGCATCGAGACCGAGCGCCACGACCAGCGCGTCCGGCGAAAAGGCGCGGATACGCTGGAACGCCACTTCGAGGGCTTCCAGAAACGCCGCGTCGGCTGATTTGCGCGGCAAGGGCAGGTTGAAATTATAGCCGAGGCCCGGACCTTCGCCGCGCTCGTCGGCATGACCCCAGAAGAACGGGTAGAAGCGCACCGGATCGGCATGCAGCGACACTGTCAGCACATCGGCCCGGGCATAGAAGATGCCTTGCGTGCCGTTGCCGTGATGCAGGTCGACATCGAGGATCACCACCCGCCCCACTTGCTTGCGCAACACCTGGGCTGCGACCGCCGAATTGTTGATGAAGCAAAAGCCGCCAGCGACATCGGCAAAGGCGTGGTGGCCGGGCGGCCGGCAGAGCGCATAAGCGGCAGGCGCGCCCGATATCACCGCTTCGGCTGCCTCGACTGCACTCCAGGCGCTCCACAGCGCGCTGTGCCAGGTTTCGGCGGAGATCGGGCAAGCGGTGTCGGCCATGTGGTAGCCGGCCTGGCCGACCGCCGAGGCCGGATAGGACCCTGTGCGGGCCAGTGGATGGATGTTGGGGATGACTTCCGCGGATGCGCCCTCGATGCGCTGCCAGCGCGCAAAAATGTGTTCGAGGAAGGCGAGATACTCCGGCGTATGCACGGCCGCCACCGGGCCTAGGCCATGTTCCCTGGGCCGCTCGATCATCAATCCGGCGGATTTTGCGCCGGCTAACAATCGCTCTACCCGCTCCGGCTGTTCGGGATTGGGCTGCGGCGCACCGCTGGACAGAAAGGCCTTCGGGTCGTGGCGTTTCTGCTCCTCGGCAAAGAAGGCTTTCATTCCGCGTCCCCATCCTGCGCTGCATCGGCAAAGGCGAAAAAGGCATCGCCAACAATCTTCTGCGTCTGCTCGTAGCTCGACCAGGCGATGCCCAGCCGCTCATAAAAAGCCTTGGCGCCGTCATTGTCGGTGTCGACGGACAGCCTGAGATAGGCGCCGCCATCCCGGCGGCAGTCGAGCGCGACCCGGCGCAGCAGTCTTTCGCCGATCTTGCGGCCGCGAAACCGGTCCTCGACATAGAGGTCCTGGATATAGACGCCGGGCCGCCCCATCCATGTCGAGAAGATCGGGAAATGCAGGCAGAGCCCCGCAAAATCGCCGCCGATCTCGGCGATCAGGGTGGAGAAGGCGGGTTTGTCGCCAAAGCCGTAGCGGCGGAGATCGTCGGCAGTGGACGTGATCTCCTGATGCGCGCCGATATGGGTGCCGAGCTTGAGCAGCGCGGCATGGATGGTGTCGACGTCGTCGATGGTGCCGGGGCGGAGGGTGACTGTACTCACGATAGGCAAGGCGCCCAGGCACCCCCCTCTGTCCTGCCGGACATCTCCCCCTCAAGGGGGGAGATTGGCAGCTTTGGCGCTGCCATCCATTTTGCAACGATTGAGATTGGCGAAGGCCGCAGTGACATCCGATCTCCCCCCTTGAGGGGGAAATGGCCGGCAGGCCAGAGGGGGGTGTGCCAGAAGGCCATCATCGCAGATCAATCATCTCAAAACGCCACCCTATCACCGCCCTTCAGCGCCAGCATCTCGCGCGCCTCGGTCGGCGTTGCGACCTCCAGCGACAGGCCATCGAGAATGGCGCGTATCCTGCGCACCTGATCGGCATTGGATTTCGCCAATTGCCTTCCATCGTAGAGACTGTCCTCCAGCCCGACGCGGACATTGCCGCCCATCGCCGCCGCGATCGAGATCAGCGGCATCTGGTGGCGGCCGGCGGCGAGCACCGAGAACTGGTAGCTGTCGCCGAACAGCTTGTCGGCGATGCGCTTCATATGGATGAGATTGTCGGGATCGGCGCCGATGCCGCCGAGAATGCCGAGCACGAACTGGATGAACAGCGGCCCCGACACCAGCCCGCGGTCGCGAAAATGCGCCAGCGAATAGAGATGGCCGACATCGTAGCATTCGAACTCAAAGCGCGTGCCGCAGCCCTTGCCGAGCTTTTCGAGCACGCCTTCCATATCGGCAAAGGTGTTCTTGAAGATGGTGTCGCGCGTGGCTTCGAGCAGCTTTGGTTCCCACTCGTGCTGCCACTCCCTTGGCTTGTCGAGCATCGGGAACAGCGCGAAATTCATCGAGCCCATGTTCAGCGAGCACATTTCCGGCTCGGCCCGCAGTGGTGCCGCCAGCCGCTGGTCGAGCGTCATCAGCGACGAACCGCCGGTGGTGATGTTGATCACCGCATCGGTCGCTTGCTTGATGCGCGGCAGGAATTGCATGAACACCTCAGGATCGGCGGTCGGCCGGCCGTCTTTGGGATCGCGGGCGTGGAGATGCAGGATTGAGGCGCCGGCCTCGGCCGCCGCGATGGCGTCAGCCGCGATCTGGTCCGGCGTCACCGGCAGATAGCGCGACATGGACGGGGTGTGCACCGAGCCAGTGACCGCGCAGGTGATGATGACTTTCCTCGGCGCCATTCTTTAGCCCTCAGCCTTCGACCGGCAGGTCGAGTTCGGCGGCCAGAACTTCCAGCGAATCGCCGATGATGGAAATGATCTCGCCGACCTCTTCAGCCGTGACGATCATCGGCGGCGCCACCATGAAATTGTCGCCGTCGACACCGCCCTTGACCCTGCGGCCGTAGATGATCAGCCCGCGCTCGTAGGCGAGGTCGAGCAGGCGCTGCGTGGTTTTCTTGCCCTGCTCGATCGGCCGCAGCGTGTCGGGATCGGCAACCATCTCGGCGCCGGTGAGCAGGCCTTTGCCTCGGACATCGGCGATGAACGGAAAACGCTTCGCCAGCCCTTTCAGCCCGTCCATCAGCACGTCGCCCATCGCGGCGGCATTGGCGATCAGGTCGAGGCGGTCCATCTCGCCGAGCACGGCGAGCCCGGCCGCGCAGGCGAGCGGATTGCCAGCATAGGTGTGGCCATGCTGGAAGCCGCCCGACGCCAGCAGCGGCTCGACCAGCCGCATCGGGGCGGCCAGCGCGCCGAGCGGCGCATAGCCGGAGCCAAGCCCCTTCGACAGCGCGACGATGTCGGGCTTGCAGTTCCAATGGTCGCCGCCAAGGAATTTTCCGGTGCGGCCGGCGCCGCTCATCACTTCATCATGGATGAGCAGGATGCCGTAGCGGTCGCAGATCTCGCGTATACGCGGATAATAGCTGTCCGGTGCGACGAGGGCCGAAGTCGCCGCACCGCCGATCGGCTCCATGATGAAGGCGAGCACGCTGTCCGGGCCCTCGGCCTGAATCTTCTCCTCCAGCATGTCGGCATAGCGGACGCCGCGCTGCTCCATCGAAAGATTGTCGCGGTCGCGCCATGCCGTCGGCGCCGGCACGGTCGGCATCACCCGCATCATCGGTGTGAACGTTTCGGCCAGCGCATCGTCGCCGGTTATCGAAAGCGAACCCAGCGTGCCGCCATGATAGGAGGGAAAACGCGTGATAACTTTCCAGCGCTTCGGCTGGCCGGTCGCGACCGCCCATTGCCGCGCCAGCTTGATGCAGGATTCCGTCGCCTCCGAACCGCCGGAGACGAAGAAGATTCGGTCCATGCCCTCCGGCAGTTTGCCGGCGAGCTCCCGCGCCAGTTCTTCCGCCGGCTCGTTTTCGAAATGCAGGCGGTAGGCGAAGGTGGCGCGGTCCATCTGCCGCTTCATGGCGTCGAGCACGTTGCGGTTGGAATGGCCGATATTGGCGACCATCGGTCCGCTCGATCCGTCGATGAAGCGGCGGCCGTCCTGCGTCCACATATAAATGCCTTCGGCGCGGTCGATCAGCGGCCGGCGCAGGCTGGAGAGGTAGAACAGGTGCGAGGGCGCGCGCGTTCCTGAACCAGTTGATGAGGGCTTCTGCATGTCAGGACTTTCCGAGGTAGCGATCGATTACATTCCTGGTCACGCGCTCGACCATCGGGTCCTGCCTGAGCAGGCCGGCGACCCATTCGCAGCTTCCGGCGTGGAAAACCTCGCCCTTGCCGCGCGGGAAATTGACGATCATGCCGTTGCCGCGTTTGACCTTTTCCAGATTGGCGTCGGTCGCCTCGCCAAACAGCGTTTCGGCCGTAAAGCGGCCATCCTCGTCGGTGAGAAACTGGTCCTCGATCGGGATATCGGCGCTTTCCTCGACCTGGCTCGCCATGCCGACGGCCAGCACCTGCAGCCCGTCAGGCGCACCGCTGTCCGGTGTCGGATAGGGCAGGCCGCCGCGGATCTCGAAATCGAGCCCGTCGACCTCATAGCCATAGACATGACTGTCGGCGCCAAGCAGGTCGCCATAATAGATTCCGGTGCCGGCAAAGGCCCAATGCTCGGGCCGATAGACCGGAAAGCCGCGCACGCCGCGCGGCGCGCAGCCGCCCCAGCCGGCATAGACGCCCCTCGTTGCGTTGAGGCCGAAGGTCAGAGCGCCGGGACGGCCGATCTCCGGCGCTTCCCAGGAGTTGGTGGCGCGGGTGACGTCGCCGCCATAGGCCGGGTCTTCGGCCCGCGCGCGGTATTTGTAACAGACCTGCCGGCGGCCTTCGTCCTCCAGCCTTGTCTGCCACATGAAATTGCCGGCAAAGCGCGCCGCATGGCCGCCGCGCTCGACGTAGCTGTCGACGGCGTCCCGCATTTCCCAGGTCCAGTACTCGTCATGGCCGACGAAGACCACGCAGTCATAGCCATCGAGGATTTCGGGCGAGAAGTGCAAATCGTGCTGGCTGGCGAGATCGACGCCGTAGCCGGCGCGCTCGGCAAAGCGGAAGAAGTGGCAGTCATAGCTCGCCCAGCCGGAGGAGGTGTATTTCTTCGAATGTCCGGTGGCGTACGCCCATTCCATGTGCGGATAGCGCGGCACTGTTTTCGGCGGCACCGCGACCTCCAGGGGCACGCGCGGCGCGTCCTTGGGCAGCACGACAAAGCCGCGGCACCACGGCCGCTGCGTCGACACCATGCGCGCATACTGGTCGCGGCCAGGTCCGGTGATACCCTGATAGGCGTTGGAGCCGCCCCAGGTGTTGTAGGACAGCCAGGTGCCCGTCGCCGCCACCTGCAGCACGCGACCGGGTTTTCTGCCGGGCAGGGGCGCGACGATGATGAGGTGATGGCAATGGATAGGCTCGCGCCCGTCCGCCGTCAGCGTCAGCCGATAGGCGCCGGATGGCCAATCGTCGCCGATGCGAAATTCGAAAGACGCCTCCCAGCCGCAGCCTTCGACCGAGCACTGGTCGGGCGTATCCTGCCAGCGCGCCGAAAGCCCCGTTTGCTCGAAGACCTTTGTCTCGCTGCCGCCGTCGCGGACAATGACAATGCTGAAGCGCGGCGCCGTCGAGCTGACATGCATCGTCACGGTCTCGCCGGCGCGGTAGGAAAATCGATCAGAATAGCACCAGATCTCGCCCCGCTCGCCGTCCATTCCCGGCCATTCATAGTAATGGCCGCGCACTGCCTCGCGGCGCTGCTCGGGCGTCAGTCCGAAATCGGGAAATTCGGTTGGCAGATGGGTCATGAACACCGGAAAAGTGACAGGCCGCCATTTCGGCCATCTGCCGGCCAAGCGTCAAATGGAAACGATCGGGCCAGCAATTGCATACGACACAATTGCTTGGCCGCTCTTGGCCGCACCCGGCAAACCGACTATCTCAGGCGAGGCGGTATGTTCCGCCTCGGGAGCCGGCATGCTGAGAGTGCAGAAGGTCAAGGTCGATGACATCTACGTGCCGACGGCGCGCAAGAAGACGCTGCATCCCGAAACGGTCCGGCACCTGGCCGAAGACATACTGGAAAACGGCATGAAGACGCCGATCCAGGTTCGCAATGACGGCAAGCGCCACATCCTGGTCGAGGGCCTGCACCGGCTGGAAGCCGCCAAATGGCTCGGCGAGACCGAGATCGACGCCTATCTGGTCCAGGCCAAGCGCCACTGAGGCGCGCGACCCGATCGAAAACAGCCAAACCGGTCATTCTTCCGCGGATTTTTTCGCAGGGCATGTCGGCACGCGGCGTGCTCGCTCGTCCTTGGGCGAACCCGAGGAGACCGACATGTCCAGACGAATCTATTTCGCCATTCTTGCCTCGGTCGCTGCCTTGTTTGCAGCGCCCGGCCCAGCCAATGCAGAGGAGACCAAGCCCGCCATGACCACCGAAGCAACAGCCATGCCGAAGCCGGAAAAGTCCGGCTTGCTGCCGATCGACGGCCTGAATTACTACTATGCCGTCTATGGCAAGGGAGAACCGCTGCTTCTGCTGCATGGCGGCCTTGGCACGTCGGACATGTTCGCGCCGCTGCTGCCGAAGCTGGCGGAAAACCGCACCATCATTGCCGTCGACCTGCAGGGCCATGGCCGCACCGCGCTCGGCGAGCGACCCTTCAGCCTGGAGGGGATGGGCGACGACATGGCTGGTATCGTCAAGGCGCTCGGCTATGACAAGGTCGACGTGCTTGGCTATTCGCTGGGCGGCGGCGTCGCCTTCCGTATGGCCGTTCAGCATCCCGAGACGGTGCGCCGGCTGGTCCTGGTCTCGACCGGCTTCGCCGCCAATGGCTTCTATGACGAGATGCGCGGCCAGCAGGCGCAGGTGAGCGCGGCCGCCGCCGATTTCATGAAGGACACGCCGATGTACAAATCCTACGTCGCCGTCGCCCCACGTCCCGACGATTTCCCTAAACTGCTCGATGCGCTGGGCAATTTCATGCGCAAGGATTACGACTATTCCGCCGATGTGGCGAAGCTGAAGATGCCAGTTATGCTGGCCTATGGCGACAGCGACATGTACAAGCCCGAGCACGAGATCAGGTTCTACCAGATGATCGGCGGCGGGCTGAAGGATGCCGGCTGGATGCGTGAGAACCTGTCGCAGAACCGGCTGGCCATCATTCCCAATCGCACCCACTACGACGTCTTCTTCGCACCGGAGCTGACGGCCGCGGCACTGCCCTTCCTCAATGGCGAAACCAAGGTGAAGACCTGGGACGAAGTCCTCAGCGAAACGAAATAGCTTGCCTGAAAATACATGCCGGCCGTCTCGAAGAGGTGGCCGGCTTTTTTGTGCCTGCGAAACCACGAAGCCCTGGCGCAGCCATTAGTCCTATCGGCGCAATCGATGGCGCCATCAGGGCTTTTCAATTGACCGAAAGGTACCTGTCGATATCATCAAGAGACCTTCAGTGCGATGGGTTCGAATGATGACGAAATACCAGGGCGGATGCCATTGCGGGGCAGTGCGCTACGGCACCGAGGCGGCGCCGCTCAACCAGCGCGTCTGCCACTGCCGGCGCTGCCAGAAGGTCATAGGCGCGGCGTTCAACGCCCGCCTTTTGTTTCGCATCGACGATGTCACGGTCGAGGGGCAGGTGGCGACGGTCAACACCTCTCCGGACCTCAAGCGCGGCTTTTGCGCCGCTTGCGGCACCACGCTGTTTTCCCGACGCGACTCCGCCGGCATCGTCGGCATCACCACCGGCTCGCTCGACGATCCCTCGCTGTTCAAGCCGGAAATGCATATGTGGACCGCCTCGAAGCAGCCCTGGCTGCAGCTAGATGACGGCCTGCCGCACCATGAAGGCGCGCCGCCTCCGAACTGACGCCGGCCTTACCGGAAATTAATCCCGAAACCACGACATAGCCGGCAAAGCGTCATTGGCGGGCCATGATTGCCTGCCTATCTGTCGTCTGCGGGCCGGTATCGAGGAGACGACCGATGAGCGACAGAATCAGCACCCTGGACGAGCTTTTGAGCGATCCGATGGTCCTCCTCGTGATGGAGCGTGACCGCGTGCGCCCCGAACAGGTTCGCCTGCTGCTCGAACGTGCCCGCCGCCCGGCCGCCGACGCCGTGCCACCGGCGCATGTGGTGGCGAAAAGCTGCATGCAGCAATGGCTGGGAAGGTAAGGCTTCCCCTTCTCCCCTTGTGGGAGAAGGTGGCCGAGCGAAGCTCGGTCGGATGAGGGGTGTTCCAGGGAACGCCAACGCCTCACTCCGCTGGAACACCCCTCATCCGTCTCGGCGCTACGCGCCGATCCACCTTCTCCCACAGGGGGAGAAGACAAGAGGGCCAATTCCTAATAACTTGATTCAAACTTTGTTGGTAATTTCTCGTTAGTAATCGAGGCCGGTTTGTCCGGCGGCGTCTGTTTGCCTTCGGTCTGTTGTGTTTTGCGTACAGGTCCAGATGCGGATTTCAGGCGTCGTCAGTTTCATGTTGGCATCGCTGTGGCTTGCCGGCTGTTCGTCCACAGCGGGCGTCGATGGCTTGCAGCCGTCGAACGAGACGACCAGTTCGGTCGTGCGTCCGAGCGCGCCGGTCACAGCGGCTCCGGCGGAGACCGCCGACCTCGCGCCGATGCGGTCCGACATGGTGGCCGACAACGCTGTGGCCGACAATGCGCCGCCCTTTTCCATGGTCGAGGAAGAAGAGGCCATCGTCGCGGGCACGCCGCAGGGGAGCACCAGACCACAGCTCGAGCCCGCCGCTCTGATGTCTGCGCCGAAGCGGTTGACGCGCGCGGCGCCGGCCATGCTGGCCTCGCCGGTCACCCGCTACGGTTTCCGCGACGCCAAGCCGATCAATTTCGGCAAGGCTTCGCCACGCTACCTTGCCGTCCACGGCGTCGACGTCTCGCGCTGGCAGGGCAATGTCAACTGGGGCAAGCTGCGTGCCCAGGGCGCCAACTTCGCCTACATCAAGGCGACCGATGGCGGCGACCATCTCGACCCGATGTTCATGAAGAACTGGCGCAATGCCGACGCCGCCGGGCTGAAGCGCGGCGCCTATCATTTCTTCTACTGGTGCCGCACCGCGGGCGAGCAGGCCGACTGGTTCATCCGCAATGTGCCGAGGGTCGAAGGCGCGCTGCCACCGGTGATCGATGTCGAGTGGAACGGCGAATCTTCCTGCAAGCGGCGGCCGTCGCGGGCCACCGTGCTGGAAAAGATGAAGGTGTTCATGGACAAGCTGGAGCGCCATTACGGCCAGCGGCCCATCATCTACACCGCACCGGATTTCTATCGCGACAATCTCAAGGGTGCGTTTCTCGATTATCCGTTCTGGCTGCGCGCCGTGGCGCGGCATCCCTCAAAAGTCTATCCCGGCCGCAAATGGCTGTTCTGGCAGTACTCCGGCTCCGGCCTGTCGCACGGCGTGACCGGCCGCATCGACCTCAACGTCTTCCATGGCGACGAGCGCGCCTGGCGGGCATGGGCAGGCGGGCAGACGACCGTCGCCGACGCCGACTGAACGTCAGGCCGGTGCCGGTGCGCCTGCGCTGCCTGCCGCTGCGCCTTGGGTTGAATTTTCAGCGTCTCGCTAACGATCCGCTCACTGTGTCCTTTAGCGGTATCGCAACAGCCTTCCGGTAACGTGCCCGTGATCGGGTTTTCGGAGGGATCCATGCGCAATCCAGTTGTGGCTGTCGCTCTTGCCGCCGCTGTCGGCTACGGGTTTTTCAGCTCGCTCGGCCACATGCCGGGCGGAAGTGGCACTTCGCTGGCCGAGTCGAAGCAGAACGTCGTGTCCTATTCCACCGAGGACAAGGCGATGCAGGCCGCCAAGGACAGCGGCCGCTCGACCCTCAAGCGCTTCCACGAACTGATGGACGCCGGCACACCCGGCACCTACACGGTAAAATTCCCGCTGACCCAGAACGGCGCCACCGAGCATATCTGGCTGCAGCTGGTCGGCTACAGCGACGGCTCCTATATCGGCCTGCTCGCCGACGTCCCGGTCAATGGCAACAAGTACAAGATGGGCGACAGGATGACGGTGACCGAGGCCGACGTCGAGGACTGGATGATCAAGAACGGCAAGGTGATCTATGGCGGCTACACCACGCGCCAGGCGCTTGCGGATATGCCGAAGGAACAGGTTGCAAGATACGGGTTGACCTTCAAGGACTGAGGGTTGAGGCGGGGGCGAGTTTTATCGCGGTGCCTAGAGGGCTGTCGCGCTTTTCGCGTTCGCGTATCTCTGCCGTCTGCGCCAGCACCCAGTCGCGAAACACCTTGATTTTGGGCGCGTTGCGGCGGCTCTCCAGATGCACCAGCCAATAGCCGTCGCCGTCCGATCCAAGCACGCCGAATGGCTGTATCAACTGGCCCTTTTCCAACAGGGCGCTG
Organism: Mesorhizobium sp. C395A; assembly: GCF_030323205.1. Lineage (NCBI taxonomy): Bacteria > Pseudomonadati > Pseudomonadota > Alphaproteobacteria > Hyphomicrobiales > Phyllobacteriaceae > Mesorhizobium > Mesorhizobium sp. C395A. Next base: position 1,444,295 of record NZ_CP100473.1, read on the forward strand.
TAAAGGTTTTTGGTCAGGATCGCGGCGCCCTTGTCGGTCAGCGCCGCCATCGCATCATAGGCCTGCGTACCCAGTTTCGGGCCAGCGATGACGCGATCGGGCTCGAACGGCACGCCGGCAGCCTTGAACCAGATTTCCCACCAGGGATCGTCGGCACAGCATAGCGGCAGTTGGTAGAGATCCTCGGGCGGTGGATGCCGCCGACGCTTTCGGCGAGTCTCGGGCTGAGCATCGGCGTATAGTCCGCCTTGAACAGATAGTGAGCCGTCAGGCCCGGCCATTTTCCACTGCCGGTGCGAATGCCGACATCCATGTCGCCGCGCGTGAAATCGACCAGCCCGTGCGATGTATTCACCTTCACGGCAAGATCGGGATGCATCAGCTGGAATGTTCCAAGCCATACGGCCAGCCAGTTCGATGCGAAGGTTTCCATGGTCGTCACCGACAGCACGCCGGTCGCTCCACCCTTGGTGGCGACCCATGCGTCGGCCAGGGTCGAGAACGCGCCTGTTGCGTGCGGCGCCAGCTGCTGTCCGGCCTCGGTCAGCGCGATCTGCCTTGTTTTTCTTATGAAAAGCGGCGTTCCGGCACGTTCTTCCAGCACCTTTATCTGATAGCTGGCAGCTGATTGGGTCATGCCGAGTTCTTCGGCTGCCTTGGTGAAACTGCCCAGCCGGGCCGCGGCTTCAAAGACCCTGATGGCTCCTAATGGTGGTAGTTCCCAGCTCATGACGCATCAATCCCGCTGATGCATACTACGCGACGTTCGATTGGAAACCAAGCCCGGAAAACGGCATGCTGCATTCATCGGATCAAAAACCTGAGGATACGGCAATGACCACCACCATCGCTCTCTACAACACGCTTCGCCGGCCGGTGCTCGACCTCATCACCGCGCCGTTCAGACCTCGCAAGCACGGCCTGCTCGACCGCCGCTCGCTGTCGAATCATTTCCTCAGGGATATCGGTATGCTTGACGGACGCGTGCCTCCCGGCACCATTGGCTAAGCAAGCTCTTTGACCAGGGGAGGAAAAGATGACTGTGTTATCCGAGGATCTGGCGAAGAGCCGACAAACGATCAACGCCTATGAGGACTATGCCGAACGCTACGACGCTCTGGTGCGGCACGTTCCGAACCAAAGAGAACAGAAATGGCTGAAGCGCCTGGTGAAGATCGCCGGCAAAGGCGGCCGCATACTGGAAGTCGGCTCGGGACCCGGATACGATGCGGACTTCGTCGAAGGGCTCGGTGTCCAGGTTCGGCGCACCGACGCAACGAAGCGGTTTCTCGAGTTGCAGGCCGCGCGCGGCAAGCATGGTGAATTTCTCGATCTCATCACCGACGATCTCGGCGGCCCCTATGACGCGGTGCTGGCCTTGTGCGTCCTGATCCATGTGCCGCGCGAGCAAACTGACCAGGTGCTTGCCAAGATTGCCGGGGCGCTGCGGCCGGGCGGCGCCTTCCTCGTCTCGATGCGCATTGGCGATGGCGAGAAGGGCGGCGAATATCATACGGTCTACTGGCGCAGGGACGACTTCGCGGCCCGACTCGAAAATGCCGGGCTGGTCCTTGTCGGAGACGAATTCAACTTCGGCCGCGATCGCGAAGAGTGGACCACCTTCCTCGCTGTGAGGCCGTCATGACGCGCCGCGGACTGTTTTTGTTCGTGCTGCTCAGCCTCCTGTGGGGCATTCCCTATTTGTTGATCAAGCTGGCGGTTGCCGAGGTGTCGGTGCCCTTCCTGGTCTTTGCCCGAACAGCCGTCGGCGCGCTCGCGCTGCTGCCCTTCGTCCTTGTCCAGCGCAGTTTCGGATGGCTGAAGACACATTGGCGGGCGGTCGCCGCATTCTGTCTGGTCGAGATGATCCTGCCATGGGGGCTGATCACCCATGGCGAAGTCAGCATCGACAGTTCCACCGCCGGACTGCTGATTGCCATGACGCCGGCCGTAACCGTCGCGCTCTCAAAGCTGATGGGCTCGGATGAGCGGCTGGGGATACGCCGCTGGACCGGCCTTTTCCTCGGTTTTGCCGGTGTCTTCGTGCTGGCGCTGCCGACCTTGGGTGGCGGATTTCTCGCGGTCGTCGAGATTCTCATGGCCGCGGCCTGCTATGCCTCGGGTTCGATCATCGCGTCGCGCTGGCTGAACGATGTGCCGGCAACCTCGCTGACGGCAGTCTGTCTGGCAGGGGCCGCGCTGATCTACGCGGTGCCGGCGGCGTTGGCCTGGCCGGCGGCCATGCCGTCGACAACGGTGGTTGGCGCAATCCTCGGTCTTGGCGTGTTTTGCACGGCGATTGCCTTCGCCACCTACTTCTTGCTGGTGCGGGAGATCGGCCCCGAACGGGCGGTCGTCATAACCTATGTGGCGCCCGCCGTCTCCGTGGCAGCCGGCGTGCTCGTCCTTTCAGAGCCGCTCGATATCGGCATTGTCGCGGCCTTCGCGCTCATCCTGTGCGGATCATATCTCGGCACGTGGCGCGCTCCGCCAGAACCGTCCGTGTCCGCGACCTCGGCAAGTTGACCCGCGGCCGCCAGCCGCCGTCAGAAATAAGGGCGCAGGTTCTCGCGAATGCGGTCCAGCACCGTCTTTCCCGAGATATCGGCGGTGAAGGTCTTGCCGGTGATGGTCTCAAAGGCCTGCGTGTAAACCCGCGATGTCTGCTCGATGAGCTCGGCGGGGATTTTCGGAATACGGTCCTTGTAGGGATCGCAGCGCGCGGTTACCCAGGCGCGAATAAAGTCCTTGTCGAAGCTTTGCGGCCGCTCGCCTGCCTTGAAGCGCTCCTCATAGCTTGCCGCAAGCCAGTAGCGGCTGCTATCGGGCGTATGGATTTCATCGGCAAGGACGATGGCGCCATCCTTGTCCGTGCCGAACTCGTATTTGGTGTCGGCCAGGATCAGGCCGCGCTTGGCGGCCAACGCCTTGCCGCGCGCAAACAGCGCCAGCGCGTAGCGCGAGACGGTGTCCCATTGCTCTTCCGATAACAGGCCGCGCGTCAGGATCTCATCGCGCGTCAATGGCTCGTCGTGACCGCCATCGAGCGCCTTGCTGGTCGGCGTGATGATGGCTTGCGGCAGCTTCTCATTGTCGCGCAGTCCGTCCGGCAGGCGGATGCCGTACATATCGCGTTCGCCGTCCTTGTATTTCGTCAGCACCGAAGTGCTGGTGGTGCCGGCGAGATAGTCGCGAACGACGATTTCCACCGGCAGAATGTCGAGCCTGGTGCCGACGACGACATTGGGGTCGGGATAATCGAGCACATGGTTGGGGCAGATGTCCGCCGTTTCCTCGAACCAGTAGCGCGCCGTCTGCGTCAGCAGCTCTCCCTTGAGCGGTATTGCGGTCAGGATCACATCGAAGGCGCTCAGCCGGTCGGTGGCGATGATGATGCGGCGGCCATCCGGCAGATCGTAATTCTCGCGGACCTTGCCTTTGTAGTGGTTCGGGAGTTCCGGAATGAAGGCATCCGAGAGAACGCGCAGTGCTGTCATCCTGGTCTCATGGCTCCTAACAGTTTGGGCGACTCTTAACAAAGTTGAGGGGGCTTCGATACCCGAGGAAGGGCGGTTCGTCCTTTGCGAATAATCAAGACATTGCCTTCGCCGTGCTATCTATTTGCAGCTTCCGGCACTCCTGGGGGACGCGGTGGACGTAGAGCTCAAATTTCTGATTGTCGGATTTGCCTGCGCGATCGCGGGCGGTCTGTCGTTCATCACCTTCGTCAAATGGCGCGAGGTGCAGGCGATGAGCCACTGGCTGCCGGCGACGGGCAAGATCATCTCGTCGCGCGTCGAGGCGCGCGAAGTCAGAAGGTCGGGCGTCGGCTCGGACAGCAGCGACACCACCGAGATGCGCAATTTTCCGGCGGTCACCTTCGAATACAAGGTCGGTAAAAAGAAATTTCAAAGCTCGCGCTACAGCGTGAAGGAGAATCTGGGGAATTTCGAAGTCACCGAAACCCTGGCGCAGTTTCCCACCGGCGCTGAAGTGACCGTCTTCTACAATCCGGCCGATCCGGGCAAGGCCGTGATCGAACGCACCCTGCCGGACGGCGCCTTCAAGTTCATGGTCAAGCTCTCGGCCGGGCTGGTGATCGGCACGGTGGTGCTGGTGTTTTCGCTCGGTGGCGTGCTGGAGGCGATCCGGCCGCACCTGCCCAAGCCGCAGAACCTCGGCGCCGGAGCGCTGCTGCTGTTCATGGGCCTGATGATCCTGCGCATGGCCTTCGTCCAGAAGTCGCTTGCCGAGCAGGCGGCAAAATGGCCGGTCGCCCCCGGCCGCATTGACTCCTCGGGCCTGCAGACGCTGCGAAGCTACAGCAGCCATCGACGCTGGAGCACCGTCTTCAAATCCCGCATCGTGTACAGCTACGGCGTCGCAGGCCAGCACTACACCTCAGACCGCGTCACCTTCGGCGCCACGGTCACCGCTTCAATGCCCGGCCTCGTCAGCGGCCAGGCGCGCAGCTATGCCGAGGGCGGCAAGGTCGACGTGCATTACGACCCAGCCAACCCCGCCTCGGCAGTGCTCGAATGCAGGGTGCGCGGGCTTTGGCTGCTGTGGGTCTGTTCGGCCGCGTTTTTGGGCGGCGCGGCTTGGCTGGTCGGTTTTATCTGAGGCGCCACTTTCATGACGAGACATCCAATGATCGTTCGCAGGCTGGCCGTCGTTTGCCTGGCTCTGCTCGGCGCCGTGCAGGCAGCGAGCGCAAGAGAGTGTCTGCTAAGCCACGCCACCTATCGCGAGCCGCGTTCGGGCGCGGTGTTGCAATTCCGGTCGCTCGACAATGAACCGGCGGCACTGACGGCCGAAGTGTTTTCGGTGACCGTCCCCAACACCGACACGCGCTTGCCGGCCGACATCACCTGGACCAATGGCAAAAATTCGTTTCCGCTCGGCACCATCCGCCATGCCTGCACCGACGACGACCGCGAAGCGGGGCTGGAAGACGGCAGCGGGATGTGCCGGATATGGATGGGCCAGGTCTATGCCTTGACCGGAGGCGGAGCCGAGCAGCTGAATTCACGCGAAGCGACACCGGCGCCCAAAGGGCTGTTGCTGCCCGATTTCGGCGCGGGCTTCACCGAATTTGCCGATTTCGCCAATGCCAATCCGGACGGCTCGGCGTGGGACGCCTTCACATTGACAGGATGCAGCGATGAATAGCGTCATGAGACCGATTGTCTGGATATGCACGCTGTTTGCCTCGGCGACGATATCAGCCGCAGCGCGGGCGGACGAGCCGGCGCCATCGCGCCCGCCGATCGACAAATGCGTCTGGGAAAAGCTGGCCGACAAGACGATCGGGCTGGCCGCCTGGGTGCAGCGCTGCGATTTCGGCTTCCGCCAGATTCATTTCGAATTCGTCGGCAACGCGCTCGCCATCAAATACAGCGATGGCGGCGCGCCCGATCCGCTGGTCGAGGTGTTCGACATCAAATCAGGCGAAACCGCCGAGGCCGCGGTGTTGCGCCTGTTGCTGGAAAAGACCGACAAATCAGGCAGCGCCCGCTGCGTGCTGACGCCCTACACCGAGGGCACCGTGCCCACCGGCGTCAAACGCTACACATTCAGCCCCGACGCCGCCTATCCCATAGAGCTGAAAGCGCTTGCCAATGACGAAGTTCCCGAACCGCCCTGCGGCGACTGGGGCGAAATGCCGGATGGTATTCAGTATTTCGAGGCGCCGGCGGGTGAGGGGCGGAGGGTGCTGTTCGTTCGGGCGGGGCAGGACGAGCCGCTGTTCGACGATCAGACGCTGCGGATGTTGCCGTAGGGTCTATGTGCGCGAAACCGACTGTAACCGTGCCGTGCGCCCTGACCTGCGAGCTAATGGTTGATCGTGCGTCACGCTTCGGACAAGTTTGATCGCCTATGACCACTACAACAGACAATGAGATGTACCAATGGCGCTGCTGACGATTGGCTATGAAGGTTCTGAAATTGACGACTTCGTATCCGTACTGAAGGCGGCGAAGGTCGAATTGCTTGTCGACGTGAGAGATCTACCTTTGTCGAGAAAACCAGGCTTCTCCAAAAATTCGCTCAGGAGCCATCTCGAAAACTCTTCGATCGACTATAGGCACACAAAAATCCTTGGTGACCCCAGAGAGGGGCGGTTGGCTGCTCGGAGCGGTGATCGTCCGCGGTTTGAACGCATCTTCAGAAACCATATCGCAAATGAGGCAGCCGGGAAAATTATCCGTGAATTAGCACTGCAGGCGGAGACAAAGAACATTTGTTTAATGTGTTTTGAAAGGGATCACAAAGACTGCCATCGATCGATTATTTGTGAAGAGATATTGAAAGTTAAGAAGAGTTCAATTAAAAATATTGGTGTTCCGAAGGGCTTTCGTCTAAAGGCTGCGTGATTGGCATCTCTCTCTCGGCGTGACTCTGCAGTGATTTTGGTAAAGGCGGCGCCACGAGTTGGAGAAACTCACGGCGAGCTGGTCTGTTGTGCAGGGCTAGATTTCAGCGGTAACTGGATTCGGCTATATCCAGTAGCTTTCCGGACGCTAGAAGATGCTCAGAAGTTCGGTCGGTGGGATACCATTGAGTACGGCTGGAGCCTTCCTAAAGGCGACCAAAGAAGAGAGAGCCGAAGGCTAGAGCATAAATCTCTCGTAATAACAGGCAGTTTGTCCGAAAAATCACGGGCTCAATTCTTAGCGCGGCATGTCGTTCCTAGCCTCAACACTGAACTGGAGGAAGGTCGAAGTCTGGCGCTTGTTCGACCGAAGAATGCTGAATTCGTGATTGAAAAAAAAGATCGCGCTACATTTGAGGACGAGAAAGCGCGATTTCGTATGTGGCATGACCAGGAGGCTAATAGCCTGTTTGGATTTCTGGATAAGAGCTTAGTTCCGTATGAGCCGGCTCCATTTCTTTTCAAATATAAATACGAAACGATGGACGGGTTGCGGGAAGGAACTTGTCAGGATTGGGAGATAGAAGCCACTTTTCTCAAGTGGCAACGGCTCTATGGCGAGACCGACACGCTTCAAAAGATGACCGAAAGATTTGGGGTTGAGTACTCGAGAAAAGGTTTTGTTCTCGCGATGGGTACTCACAAAGCCTATCCGCAATGGCTAATTAATGGCGTGATCCGGCTCGACCACGGAGTTGAGAACGAAATCCAACAATCGCTTTTTTAAAGGCCTATACGAAATCGGCCCGATCTTGCGACCGGGCCGATGATGTTGCGTTTTAGCGCTAGGACTTTCCTCAGCTGCACCCGCTCGTCGAGCCGCAGGTATCGCACTTCTCGCAGGTGCCGTTCCGCACCATGGTGAAGTTGTGGCATTCCGAGCATTCGTTGCCGGTGTAGCCTTGCATCAAGGATTGCTGACGCCGCGTAGAGGCAAGCGCCTTTGCCTCGGCCGCTTCTTTCGCTGCTTCGTCGGTGAACAACCCGGTGGGATCGGCTGCCTCCTCGGAAACAATATCTTCGACCAATTCCTTGGCTCGCTCCTCATAGTCGCGCTTGTAGGCGATGGCTTCGTCGCTTGCTGGTTTAAGCGCCAGCACATTGGAGCCTGAGAACGCAGTTGGGGTGACCCGGGCAGGGGCCGCGGCAGGTGATCCGGCAAAACCCTTGGGTTCGCCACCTAGGCCAGACACCAACTTGACCGGCGAGGCGCCGCGGGTAAGGCCCTTCGAGAACGGCGTCGCCTTGCCTTCGTTGATGCCGCGTCCGAGCGCCGTCTTGTCGAAATCCGACTGGTCGACATGGGCGAGGTCGTGGCGGCCGAGGTAGGACACGGCGAGTTCGCGGAACACGTAGTCGAGGATCGACGTCGCATTCTTGATCGCGTCGTTGCCCTGCACCATGCCGGCCGGCTCGAATTTGGTGAAGGTGAAGGCCTCGACGAATTCCTCGAGCGGCACGCCGTATTGCAAGCCGAGCGAAATGGCGATGGCGAAGTTGTTCATCATCGCCCGGAAAGCAGCGCCTTCCTTGTGCATGTCGATGAAGATCTCGCCGATGCGGCCGTCATCGAATTCGCCGGTGCGTAGGTAGACCTTGTGGCCGCCGACGACTGCCTTCTGGGTGTATCCCTTGCGGCGGTTCGGCAGTTTTTCACGATCGCGGTAGAGGCGTTCGATGACGCGTTCGACGATCTTCTCGGTCACTTGCACGGCGCGCTGTGAAGCGGGCGCAGCGATCAGCTGCTCGACCGCGTCGTCCTCGTCATCCTCGCTGTCGGCGAGCAGCGACGAATTGAGCGGCTGCGACAGCTTTGAGCCGTCGCGATAGAGCGCGTTGGCCTTCAGCGCCAGCTTCCACGACAGCATGTAAGCGCCCTTGGCGTCTTCCACCGTCGCATCGTTGGGCATGTTGATGGTCTTGGAGATGGCGCCGGAGATGAAGGGCTGTGCCGCCGCCATCATCTGGATGTGGCTGTTGATGGACAGCGAGCGCTTGCCGATCTTGCCGCACGGGCTGGCGCAGTCGAACACCGCGAGATGCTCGGCCTTGAGGAAGGGCGCGCCTTCCAGCGTCATCGCACCGCAGACATGGATGTTGGCGGCCTCGATGTCCTTCCTGGAGAAGCCCAGCGCCGGCAGCATCTCGAACGAGAAGTCGTTGAGCTGCTCATCGGTGAAGCCGAACGTCTCCTTCACCCAGTCGGCGCCGAGCGCCCACTGGTTGAAGACGAACTTGATGTCGAAGGCCGACTTCAGTGCTGCGTTAAGCGCCGCGATCTTGTCGTCGGTAAAACCCTTCGCCTTGAGCGAGCCGGGGTTGACCGCCGGCGCCTGGTTCATGTTGCCGTGGCCGACAGCGTAAGCCTCGATCTCGGCGATCTGGCTTTCTGAATAGCCCAGCGTGCGCAGCGCTTCCGGCACGGCGCGGTTGATGATCTTGAAATAGCCGCCGCCGGCGAGCTTCTTGAACTTCACCAGCGCGAAGTCGGGCTCGATGCCGGTGGTATCGCAATCCATGACCAGGCCGATCGTGCCGGTCGGCGCAATCACGGTCGCCTGCGCGTTGCGGTAGCCATGCTCCTCGCCGAGTTCGATGGCGCGGTCCCAGGCAGCCTTGGCGTGCGCGGCCAGTTCCTGCTGCTTCAGGTCGGACGCGACCAGCGGCACCGGATTGACGGCGAGCTTCTCGTAGCCCTGCTTTTCGCCATAGGCGGCACGGCGATGGTTGCGCATGACGCGCAGCATGTTCTGCGCATTGCTGTCGTAATCGGCGAAGGCGCCGAGCTCGCCGGCCATCTCGGCCGAGGTGGCATAGGCAGTGCCGGTCATGATGGCGGTGAGCGCTGCGCAGATGGCGCGGCCCTCGTCGGAGTCATAGGGGATGCCGGACGTCATCAGCAGGCCGCCAATGTTGGCATAGCCGAGGCCGAGCGTGCGGTATTCGTAGGACTGCTTGGCGATCTCCTTCGACGGGAACTGCGCCATCATCACCGAGATTTCGAGGACGACGGTCCACAGCCGCACCGTGTGCTCGTAGGCGGCGATGTCGATCGTGCCGTCGGCATTGCGGTAGGGCAGCAGGTTGATCGAGGCCAGGTTGCAGGCCGTGTCGTCGAGGAACATGTATTCCGAGCACGGATTGGAGGCCCGGATCGCACCGGCCGAAGCGCAGGTGTGCCAGTCGTTCATCGTCGTGTTGAAATGCAGGCCCGGATCGGCCGAAGCCCAGGCGGCGTAGCCGATCTTTTCCCAGAGGTCGCGTGCCTTCAGCGTCTTCAGCACCTTGCCGTCCTTGCGGGCGGTCAGATGCCAGTCGGCGTCGTCCTCGACGGCGCGCAGGAAGTTGTCCTTCAGCGACACCGAATTGTTGGAGTTCTGGCCGGAAACGGTGAGGTAGGCGTCGGAATCCCAGTCGGTGTCGTAGGTCTTGAACGACATCGCGGTGTAGCCCTGCTTGGCGAACTGGATGACGCGGTAGATGTAGTTCTCCGGCACGGCCGACTTCTTGGCCGCCTTGATCTCGCGCTTCAGCGCGGTGTTGATCGACGGGTCGAAGCAATCGTCATCATGGCCTTCGCAATTGATGCAGGCCTTCATGATCGCTTCGAGATGTTTTTTCACGATCTTGGAGCCGGTGACCAGCGACGCCACCTTCTGCTCTTCATTGACCTTCCAGTCGATGAATTCCTCGATATCGGGATGGTCGGCGTCGACAATGACCATCTTGGCCGCACGACGCGTGGTGCCGCCCGACTTGATGGCGCCCGCCGCGCGGTCGCCGATCTTGAGGAAGCTCATCAGGCCGGACGAACGGCCGCCGCCCGACAGCTTTTCGCCTTCGCCCCGCAGCATCGAGAAATTGGAGCCGGTGCCCGAGCCATATTTGAACAGACGCGCTTCACGCACCCACAGGTCCATGATGCCGCCTTCGTTGACGAGATCGTCCTGCACGCCCTGGATGAAGCAGGCATGCGGCTGCGGATGCTCGTAGGAGGACTTCGACTTGGTCAGCTTGCCGGTGAACGGGTCGACATAATAGTGGCCCTGGCTCGGGCCATCGATGCCGTAGGCCCAGTGCAGGCCGGTATTGAACCATTGCGGCGAGTTCGGCGCAACGCGCTGGGTGGCGAGCATATAGGCGAGTTCGTCGCGGAAGGCGCTGGCGTCTTCTTCCGACTTGAAGTAGCCGCCCTTGTAGCCCCAATAGGTCCAGGTGCCGGCCAGCCGGTCGAAGACCTGGCGGGCGTCGATTTCGGAACCGTAGCGCTCGGCTTCCGGCAGCTTGGCAAGCTCGGCCTCGTCGGCGACGGAGCGCCACAGGAAGGAGGGGACGTCGTTCTCCTCGACCTTCTTCAGGCGCGCGGGCACGCCGGCCTTGCGGAAATACTTCTGCGCCAGGATGTCGGCGGCAACCTGCGAGAACTGCGCCGGCACATCGATATTGTCCAAGCGGAACACCACCGAGCCGTCCGGATTCTTGATCTCCGAAAGCGCCTTGCGGAATTCGATCTCCGCGTAAGCTGATTGGCCTGGCTTGGTGAAACGACGCTCGATGCGCATTGGTCCGGTCCCTTTTGTCTATATATAGCGCTTTTCCTCGGGGATTTCTGCCCCCAATGCGAAACGCGCATGTCCGCCGTCTGCCGGCGTTCGAAAACACCGGCTCTCCTTGTGGCAGTCTTCGTCGCCTTGCCGGTCGAGCTTCTTACGAAGCCGCTGTTCCAACTCTGCGCCGAACCCTGCGGGTCCCTCAAAACTGAATTTTTCCTCGATTCCCTCGACCGAGGGAAATTCACACTATCTAGCGTCGAACCTGCCTGCAAACACTAAATATAGTGTTAACAGACAATTTATTCCAGTCCGACAAATCTCCCTTTTCGCTCCCGAAGCCCCCACGATCCAACGCTTCCGCCAGCCTCGTAAACAGGCGGAAATCATGGCCAAAACGCACAAAATCCGGGGAAATGACCGGGCTCGAAACTCTCCGGTCGCGCCCTCAACAAGAGCACATGGCACATAAAAGGCGACTCGGTTTGCGTCGTCAAGGATTCGTTTGCGTAGCTTTTGTGACCCCAACATCTTGTGTGTCACATATGTGGATAACGGGGACAAAAAGCGGCTGAGGAAAGCCCGATTCTGCCGGCGTGGACCGCTGGTGAGCGGTTCACCCAGGCAGGCCCGGCCGGATTCTGGCTCACAGCCTTTTCATTTTAGCTGGCGTGCATTATGTCTTTGGCCTCGCGCGGGGGCGCGTCTTGTCAATTCCAAGAGCATCCGTTACGCCCCGCCCATGACAGTTACCGTCCGTTTTGCCCCCTCACCAACCGGCCGCATTCATATCGGCAATGCCCGCACCGCCTTGTTCAACTGGCTGTTTGCCATGAACAACAAGGGCCGTTTCATCCAGCGCTTCGACGACACAGACATTGCCCGCTCGAGGCAGGAATTTTCCGACGCCATCCTCTACGACCTGCACTGGTTGGGGATTTTCCCCGATGCCACCGAATACCAGTCGCGGCGCTTCGAAACTTACGACGCGGCAGTGGAGCGGCTGCAAAGGGCCGGCGTTGTCTATCCCTGCTACGAAACCCCCGAAGAACTCGACCTGCGCCGCAAGGTGCGCCGCACGCGCGGCCTGCCGCCGGTCTATGGCCGCGAGGCGCTGGCGCTTTCGCAGCAGCAGATCGCCGAATACCGGTCGGACGGGCGCCGGCCGCACTGGCGCTTCCTGCTGCCGAACTTCACCAGCGATCCGCTGCAGCCCGAGCGCACCGAAATCCACTGGAACGATCTGGTGCGCGGCGAGGAAACCGTCGATCTGGCCTCACTGTCCGATCCGGTGCTGCGGCGCGAGGACGGCACTTATCTCTACACGCTGCCATCGGTCGTCGACGACATCGAGATGGGGGTCACTCATGTTATCCGCGGCGACGACCACGTCACCAACACCGGCGTGCAGATCGCGCTGTTCAAGGCGCTAGGCGCCGAGCCGCCTGTCTTCGGCCACCACAATCTCTTGACCACGGCCTCGGGCGAGGGCCTGTCGAAGCGCAGCGGTGCGCTGTCGATCGAGAGCTTGCGCGAGGAGGGCATCGAGCCAATGGCGGTTGCCTCGCTGGCCGTCCTTGTCGGCACCTCGGAAAATGTCGCGGCGGTGCATGACATGCCGGCACTGGCCGCGCGCTTCGATCCCGCCGCCACGTCGAAATCGGCGGCCAAATTCGACCCGGACGAGCTGTTCGTGCTCAATCGTGCGCTCATGCACCACATGCCTTTTTCCGAGGCGCGGGACCGGCTGATCGTGCTCGGCATCTCCGGCGACAAGGCCGAGCCGTTCTGGCTGGCGGTGCGCGGCAATCTCGACCGGCTGAGCGACGCGGTCGGCTGGTGGCGTATCCTTGCCGACGGCCCGCAGCCGGCGCCGGAATTTTCCGACGAGGATCGCGACTTCCTGCAGCAGGCCTTCGACCTGCTGCCGGAAGAGCCGTGGACCGGCACGGTCTGGAAAGACTGGACGGCCAGGATCAGGGAAGCCAGCGGCCGCAAGGGCAAGGCGCTGTTCATGCCGCTGAGACTGGCGCTTACCGGACTTGCTTCCGGGCCGGAGCTTGCAGATCTATTGCCGCTGCTGGGTCGGGAAGGAACGCTGGCCCGACGACCCTGACCTTGCGCTGGTCCGGCGGGATCAGCGACACCGGCGACACCACCGGCTTGACGGCAAGGCGCTTGATGGCGGCGCGGTCGAGCCCGCCTTGTACGTTCGCCAGCGTCTCCGGATCCGCGCCCGGATCGGGTTTGGCCGCCGGCACCGGAATGAATGGCGTTGTCTCGGTATCAGGCTGCGATTGCTCGGGCGGTAGCGGGTTGCCGCCGATGATCTCGAAATTTCCGGCCTGCGCATTGCAGCCACAAGCCAGCGGCCGCGACATGTTGGGCTGTTTGTAGAGATAGGCGGTCGGCAACTCGCTGTAGGGCCTGCCGGTCGCCGACGACGTCATGTTGGCCGAATCGTCTTCCATGCCGCGCGAATAGAACACCTGCATTTCGGTGCCGGGGCAGCTCGATTCGCAGTTCTTCTGGTCGCGCTCGAAATCGCCGAGCGAAGCCGAGTTCGACATCGGGAAGAAATAGCCGTCGCAGGTGCGCACGCAGCTCGTATGGAACTCGCCGCCGACCGTCGGGAAATCCGGCACGCCGGGCTGATTGAGCACCCGGCGCACATTGCGCTCCTCGCCGGGATCGTCGGGCTGATCGAGCGTGTCGATCTGCCGGTTGCCGCCGAAAAGCTGGTCGAACAGATTGCCGTCGTCGGGTTCGCGGCTGGCTTCCTGCAGCGGCTCCCGACGCGGCGCGGGCTCGTCACGGCAGCCATTGGCGTCGAGCGCGGCCAGGATGCGGCCGCGGTCGCGCCGCGAGCCGCCGCCGGCAAGCTGCGCGCGCTTGGCTTGCAACGCATCGAGATTGGCGTTCATGCGATCGATGCTGCTGTTCAGCGCGGCACATTGGCTGACATTGCGCGAAAACAGCGAAAACCCGCAATTCGCATCGCTCGCACGACCGCGCACCTTTGATAGCTGTTCGAACTGGCGGGAGATGGCCTTGTCATACTTCCGCACCATGCTGGAATTGCCGCCGCCATTCGATGAAGAAGCAAGCTCGGCTTCCAGTTGACGGCAAACGCGGGAGGCGGCCTGCGGTTCAGTGGTGGCGACGGCCGAAAGCACAAGCGCGCCGAGCAGCGCAGCCAGATGCTTCAGCCTCCATCGTCCGCCCGTCATTGCCCGAAACCCCGCTTGCCTGCCTGTCTACCGGATTCGCGGTTAACCGTTCCCTCAATCTACAACCAAAGATGGTCTTAGCCCATAGACGCGTTGCAGGAGGGGTTTGGTTAGAGCGGCAACTGTGCGGTCTCACCGCTGCATGAAAAAGGCGCAATCGCCCCGGAATTATCCCACGATCCAGCAATGCCCCGGGGAGCTGGCATGATCGCGATTACCGGTCGAACCGCGCTGCAGTTCGGTCTGTTGTGCCTGGCGGCGCCCGCAGCCTTGGCGCAGGAAAATCCAGCCGCTCCGGACTGGCGCAGCAAATTGGTCGAAGCCGCGCGTGAGCAGATCGGCGTCACCACATTCTACGACCCGACCTATGTCCGCCTCGGCTATCCCGGCGGCGACGTCGCGCCGGATAGGGGCGTGTGCACGGATGTTATCGTGCGGGCCTATCGCCGCGCCTTCGAGCTCGACCTGCAGAAGCTGGTTCACGAGGACATGGCGGCCAATTTCGCCGCCTATCCCAAGACCTGGGGTCTGAAAGCGACCGACCGCAACATCGACCACCGACGGGTCGGCAATCTTGCCGCAATTTTCGGGCGCAAGGGAGTTTCCTTGCCCGCCAGCGAGTATCCTCCCGACTTTCAGCCGGGCGATATCGTCACCCAGATGCTGCCCGGCAACCTGCCGCACATCGTCATCGTCTCATCCGAACGCTCGGCTGACGTGCCGGAACGAGCGCTGGTCATCCACAATATCGGGTCGGGCGCCCGCGAGGAGGACACGCTGTTCGCCTTCAAGCAGACCGGGCATTACCGCTTCGCGCCTGCGTGGGAAACTCAGCCGAAATGAACCACCGCCTGCGCCTTGTGCGCCGCCTCGACCACTGCCAGCGCCGTCATATTGACGACGCCGCGCGACGTCACCGACGGCGTCAAGATATGCGCCGGCTTGTCGGTGCCAAGCAGGATCGGCCCGACATGCAGCGCGTCCATCATCGTGCGCAGCGCGGTCAGCGTGATGTTGGCGGAGTCGAGGTTGGGGAACACCAGGAGATTGGCTTCGCCCTTCAGCCGCGAATGCGGATAGACGCGCTGGCGCAGATGCTCCGACAGGGCTGAATCGGCATGCATCTCGCCGTCGCATTGCAGCTCGGGCGCAACGCGCGCCAGGATCGCCGCCGCATGCCGCATCTTCAGCGCGCTGGGGGAATCGCGCGAGCCGAAATCCGAATGCGACAGCAGCGCTGCCTTCGGCTCGATGCCGAACCGCTGGATTTCCTCCGCCGCCAGAATGGTCATTTCGGCGATCTCCTCGGCCGTCGGGTCGACCGAGACATGGGTGTCGGTGAGGAAGATGATGCCGCGTTGCGAGATCAGCATCGACAGCGTCGACAGGTCGCGGTCCTTGACGCCTGCGCGTGGTCCGATGACCAGCGTCACATTGCGCAGATGCCGCTCGAAGCGGCCCTCGAGGCCGCAGATCATGGCGTCGGCATCGCCGCGCTTCAGCGCCAGCGCGGCAATCACCGTATTGTCGGTGCGCACCATGGTGCGCGCGGCCTCCGTCGTCACGCCGCGCCGGCCGGCAAGCTCGATCAACAGGTCGACATAATGGCGGTAGCGCGGATCGTCTTCCGGGTTGATCAGGCCGAAATCTACGCCCGGCTTGATACGCAGGCCGTAGCGCTTCAGCCTGACCTCGATGACATGCGGGCGGCCGATCAGGATCGGCTCGGCAATGCCTTCCTCCAGCACCACCTGGGCTGCGCGCAGCACGCGCTCGTCCTCGCCGTCGGCATAGATTACGCGCTTGGCGGTCGACGCCTTGGCCGACGAAAACACCGGCTTCATCACCAGGCCGGAGCGGAAGACGAAGCGGTTGAGCTGGTCGATATAGGCGGCGAAGTCGGTGATCGGCCGGGTCGCGACGCCGGTGTCGCAGGCAGCCTTGGCCACCGCCGGCGCGATGCGCAGGATCAGGCGGGGATCGAAGGGCGAGGGGATAAGGAAGTCGGGTCCGAAGATCGGCGTCTCGCCGGAATAGGCGCGGGCGGCGACGTCGGATGGTTCTTCGCGGGCAAGCGCGGCGATCGCCCGGACCGCGGCCATTTTCATCTCCTCGTTGATGGCGCTGGCGCCGCAATCCAGCGCACCGCGGAAGATGTAAGGAAAACAAAGCACGTTGTTGACCTGATTGGGGAAATCGGAACGGCCGGTGCAGATCATCGCGTCGGGACGAGCGGCGCGCGCGACCTCCGGCATGATCTCGGGATTGGGGTTGGCCAGCGCCAGGATCAACGGCTTAGGCGCCATATGATCAAGCAATTCCGGCTTCAGCACGCCGGCGGCCGACAGGCCGAGAAAAACGTCGGCGCCAGGGATCACATCGGCCAGCGTGCGCGCCTCGGTGTCCTTCACATAGGGGTCTTTCCAACGATCCATCTCGTCGGTGCGGCCCTTGTAGGCGACGCCGAAGCGGTCGGTGACCCAGATGTTCTCTACCTTGGCGCCAAGCGAGACCAACAGGTTGAGGCAGGCGAGCGCTGCCGCACCGGCGCCTGAGGTGACGATCTTGATGTCGGAAATGGTCTTGCCGGCGAATTCCAGCCCGTTGAGCACGGCGGCGGCGACGATGATGGCGGTGCCATGCTGGTCGTCATGGAAGACGGGAATGCCCATGCGGGCCTTCAGCTGCGCCTCGACCTCGAAGCATTCGGGCGCCTTGATGTCCTCGAGATTGATGCCGCCGAATGTCGGTTCCAGCGCCGAGATCGTCTCGACCATGCGCTCTATGCCCGGCGCGTCGATCTCGATGTCGAAGACGTCGATGCCGGCGAATTTCTTGAACAGCACCGCCTTGCCTTCCATCACCGGCTTGGAGGCGAGCGGGCCGATATTGCCGAGGCCGAGAACGGCCGAGCCGTTGGAGACGACGCCGACCAGATTGGCGCGCGCCGTGTAGTCGGCGGCGGTCGCCGGATTGTCGCGGATTTCGAGGCAGGGGGCGGCAACACCAGGCGAATAGGCCAGCGCCAGATCGCGCTGGTTGCCGAGTGGCTTGGTCGCCTGGATCTCGAGCTTTCCCGGCCTTGGATGCTTATGGAAGTAGAGGGCGGCTTCGTCGAGGTCCGAACGTGCCGTTTTCTTGTTCTCGCCTTCCATGCGGCCGCTCCCTCAAACCTGCTTTGCAGCCTTTTAGCACGCAAAAATGGTTTTTCGCGACGCCAAATGACGCAAGGGCGGCTAAAACAACCGGGGCCGGAGATATCGAACTATTTCAAACAATTGCGCTGAAATGCTGCCGATTATCCATCGAGCCCTTTAGAACGCGCTGACATAGAGGCCGCCATCGACCGGGATGTTCTGACCGGTGAGATAGCCGGCATGGACCGAGCACAGAAAGGCGCAGATCTGGCCGAACTCTTCCGGCGTGCCGAGCCGCTTGGCCGGAACGTCGGCGCTGATGCGGGTCTTGCGCGCTGCGGCCGCTGCCGGGTCTTCCATCGTGCCGGCCTCATGCGGGCCGCGCAGCCGGTCGGTGTCGAGCTTGCCCGGCAGCAGGCTGTTGATGGTGACGTTGCGGTCGATCACCGTTCGTGCCACGCCGGCGAGGAACGAAGTCAGCCCGGCTCGCGCGCCGGACGACAGATCGAGGCCGGGAATCGGGACGTAGACCGACAGCGAGGTGATGTTGACGATGCGGCCGAAGCCGCGCTTGGCCATGCCGTCGATGACGGCCTGCACCAGTTCGATCGGCGTCACCATGTTCTGCGTCACGCCTTCGAGGATCTTTGCGCGGTCGAGTTCGCGGAAATCGCGCAAGGGCGGGCCGCCATTGTTGTTGACCAGGATATCCGGGTCGGGGCAGGCGGCAAGGAGCGCGTGCTGCACGTCGGGTTTCGAGACGTCGCCGACGATCTCGGTCACCTTCACGCCGTAGCGTTCGCGCAGTTCGGCTGCGGTTTTTGCCAGCAACTCGGCATTGCGGCCGTTGACGACGAGATCGCAGCCGGCCTCGGCCAGCGCCATGGCGCAGCCGCGGCCCAGCCCTTTGCTCGATGCGCAGACGATGGCCTTCTTGCCCTTGATGCCCAGATCCATGACGATTTTCTCCTGTGAATGGCGCGGCACGCTAGCCCTTTGGCTGGCCCAATCGCAACCGTCATACGGTTGTTGCATGAATCGGGGCATAGCCTGCGCGAAAGCAACGGTGACGATCTGATGTCCGGTACAGAAACCCGCACTTTCCGCAGCATGT
Organism: Mesorhizobium sp. C395A; assembly: GCF_030323205.1. Classification (NCBI taxonomy): domain Bacteria; kingdom Pseudomonadati; phylum Pseudomonadota; class Alphaproteobacteria; order Hyphomicrobiales; family Phyllobacteriaceae; genus Mesorhizobium; species Mesorhizobium sp. C395A. The sequence goes on from NZ_CP100473.1 coordinate 1,462,762, forward strand.
TCATATCCGACCTGCATCTCGGATCGAAGGCGGCCAAGGCCGAGTTCCTGATCGATTTCCTGCGGTATCACGACGCCGATATCATCTATCTCGTCGGTGATATCGTCGACGGCTGGCGGCTGCGGCGCAGCTGGCATTGGCCGCAGAGCCACAATGACGTCGTCCAGAAACTGCTGCGCAAGGCGCGCAAGGGCACCTCGATCACCTATATCGCCGGCAATCACGACGAATTCGCGCGCCAGTTCCAAGGCGTGCATTTCGGCGGCATCGTCGTTGCCGACCGCGCCATCCACGAAACCGCCGATGGCAAGCGCCTGCTGGTCATCCATGGCGACCAGTTCGACACCGTCGTCCACAATGCACGCTGGCTGGCCTATCTCGGCGACTACGCCTATGACGCCGCGATGGTGGTCAACCGCGTGGTGACGAGGCTCCGCCATTTGCTGGGTCTCCCTTACTGGTCGTTCTCGTCCTGGGCCAAGGTCAAGGTCAAGAAGGCGGTGAACTTCATCGGTTCGTTCCAGACGGTGCTGACCGAGGAGGCCCGCCGCTCGCATGTCGACGGCGTCATCTGCGGCCACATCCATCACGCCGCGATCGAGACTTATGAGAATGTGCAGTACATCAACACCGGCGACTGGGTGGAGAGCTGCACGGCGGTGGTCGAACATTTCGATGGCAAGATGGAGATCATCCACTGGGCGCTGGTGCTGCCCGAAGCACCGGACGAGCCGTTCATCCCCTTGCTGATCGAAGACAGGGTCGTCGAAGCGGCATAACCCTCCTGTTAATCGACTGGTCCAGGCAGTTTCGGACCGCTTTCGCGCATGTTAAGGGATCGATCTGCGTTGCAGCCCTTTGTGCAGCGTAATTGGATCGATTCATGTCGCTGCCGCCGCTCTCGCCCGAACAACTCGTCAAGCCGCGCCATTTCGAACTGCGCATGAGTCTGATCTTCGCGACATTATTCGTGTCGCTGGGAACGCATGTGCCTTATTTCCCGCTGTGGCTGCATGCCCAGGGTTTCCACGCCGAGCAGATCGCCATCATCCTGGCGGCGCCGATGTTCCTGCGCGTGGTGACAACACCCCTGCTGACCGCGCTGGCCGACCGGGCGAAGGACAGGGCGGATGTCTATATCGCGCTGGTGGCCGCGACGATGGTGCTTTCCGCCGGCTATTTCCTCAACCCGACCTACGCCATGGTGCTTGCCGTATCGCTGGCGCTGACGGTGGTGTGGACGCCGCATTCGCCGATCGCCGATTCGCTCGCGCTGTCGGGTGTGCGCCGCTTTGGCTCGAACTACACCGCGATGCGCAAATGGGGCTCGATATCCTATCTCTGCGCCAATGTCGCAGGCGGCTTTATCCTCGCCTGGACGAGCCCGCAGGCCGTGCCGGTAATCATCTTTGCGGCATTGTCTGCCGCGCTCGTCGCCGGATTGCTGGCGCCGCGGCTTGGCCGCCCGCGCCGGGCTTCGCCGCTATCTGCCGCCGACATCCAGCATCAGGCGCCGAGCCTTCTCAATCCGTATTTCCTGTATTTCACCCTCGGCGTCGGCATCATCACCGCCAGCCATGCCTTCCTCTACGGCTTTGTCTCAATCTACTGGAAATCGGTCGGCATCAGCGATTCCGTCGTTGGCCTGCTGTGGGCCTGGGGCGTGGTGGCCGAGGTCTGCATGTTCGTGTTTTTCAACCGTATTTTTGCCTCCGTCTCAGTCGTCAAGGTGATGCTGATCGCCGGCGTCGGCTCCATCGTGCGCTGGATCGCCTTTCCGTTGATCTGGCCACTCGGGCTTGGCGTTGCCGGTTTCTTCGGCGTCCAGACCCTGCATTCGGTGTCGGTGGCGATGGTGTTGATCGGCCTGCAGAAGATGATCGGCGAAACGGTTTCGGAAGAACGCACGGGTGCGGCGCAAGGCATTGCCTATTTCTTCAACGGCTTCTTCATGGCGGCGGTGACGCTGGCGTCCGGCCCGCTTTATGAGCGCTACGGCGTCGACGGCTTCCTGGCGATGATCCCGATCGCCATCATCGGCCTGGCGCTGATCGGGCTCGCCGCGCGTTCAGCCCCACAGCATCCTGTCAGGCGGTAACACCAGCGACCCCTGGTACACGAGGCCGGGCTGGCGGTCGCGGGCAAGCAGCAGCGGACCGTCGAGGTCGACGAAGTCGGCGCCTTGCGCCAAAAGCACTGCCGGCGCCATCGCCAGCGACGTGCCGACCATGCAGCCGACCATCACGCCGAATCCCAGCTCCCGGGCGCGGTCGCGAAGGGTAAGGGCGGCGGTCAGGCCGCCGGATTTGTCGAGCTTGATGTTGATGGCGTCATAGAGGCCGACAAGCGCTTCGAGGTCCTTCGCCTCGTGGAGGCTTTCGTCTGCGCAGATCGGCACCGGATGCGCGATGTGGCGCAGGATGGCATCATGGCCGGCGGGAAGCGGCTGTTCGATCAGGGCTATCCCATGTTCGGCGGCGAAAGCGAGATTCTCGATGATGTTGGCATCGGTCCAGCCTTCATTGGCGTCGAGGATGATGCGGCTGTCGGGCGCCGCTTCGGTCACGGCGCGGATGCGGGCCATGTCGTTGTCGCCGCCAATCTTGACCTTGAGCAGCGGCCGCCCGGCATTGGCGCGGGCTTGCGCCGCCATTGCCTCCGGCTCGCCCAGCGACAGCGTGTAGGCCGTCTCCAGCGCCGACAAGGGCACAGCGTGGATGGCGTCCGCGACCGCAACGCCGCTGATCTTGGCCTCCAGGTCCCACAAGGCGCAATCGATGGCGTTGCGGGCAGCACCCGCCGGCACCGCATCGAGCAGGTCCTTGCGGCTGATGCCGCCTTCTATCTGCCGGCGCATGGCCTCGGTGGCGTCGCGCACCCCCTCCATGGTCTCGCCATAGCGCTTGTAGGGGACGCATTCGCCCCATCCGCGATTGTCCCCATCGCTGATCGTGCAGGTAATGACTTCGGCTTCGGTCTTCGACCCGCGCGAGATGGTGAAGGTGCCGGCAATGGGAAAACGCTCGGCCTCAACCGAAATGACACGCGCCATAATTTTCTGCTCCGGCTATGCGACAACGCGTCGTCGGCAAATCGACAGGTACGACCCGTCAGGCTAAACAGGACGCCATGTTGACCATCGGCAAACGCGACGCAAGCGGCAACGCCGCCAAGGAGGCCGACCACCAGCCCCGCGTTGCGGTCGGCGAGGAGGGCGGCGTCCTCGGCTGCGCTTTCTCCGGCATCTGGACGACGACGACAGTGGCGCTGATCGACGCCGAGATGCGCAAGATCGAGCAGCGCAAAGGCTTCCAGACGCTCGCTTTGGATCTCTCCCACATCGAGAAGATGGACACCGCCGGCGCCTGGCTGATCGATCGCCTGGTCAGCGTCTTCGAAAAGAAGGGTGTCGAGATCAAGATGCAGGGGCAAAGCGATGTCGCCTCGATCCTGCTCGGCGCCGTTGGCGAAGCTGTCCGGCGCGAGCCCGAATCGCGCGGCGTCCGGCGCCCCAACATCATCCTCCGCGGGCTGGAGGCGGTCGGCCGCCGCATCTATGAGATGCGCGACGATTTCCTCGCCTCGATGAACATCCTCGGCGCCACCATCGGCGGCGCCCAGATGAAGCTCGGGCGCGGCCATGCCATCAATCCGGCGGCGATCTTCAACCAGATCGATCGCATGGGGGTCGGCGCCATCCCCGTGGTGGTGCTGATGTCGGCGATCGTCGGCGCCATCGTCGCCCAGCAGGGCGCCTACCAGCTCAATTATTTCGGCGCCAACATTTTCGTTGTCGATCTGGTCGGCGTGCTGATCCTGCGCGAACTCGGCGTGCTGATGACCGCCATCATGATCGCCGGCCGCTCCGGCAGCGCCATCACCGCCGAGATCGGCTCGATGAAGATGCGCGAGGAGGTCGACGCGCTGAAGGTCATCGGCCTCAACCCGATCGGCGTGCTGGTGTTTCCGCGCCTGGTGGCGCTGGTGATCGCGCTGCCCTGTCTCACCATCGTCGCCAATTTTGCCGCTCTTGGCGGCGGCATCCTAGCCGCCTGGCTTTATTCCGGTATTGCGCCGACGGCCTTCATCGACCGGCTGCGCGGCGCGATCGATATCAGCACCATCTTCGCCGGGCTGATCAAGGCGCCGTTCATGGCCATGATCATCGGCACCATTGCTTCCGTAGAAGGCATGAAGGTCGGCGGCAGCGCCGAATCGCTGGGTCTGCACGTCACTGCCTCGGTGGTGAAGTCGATCTTCGTCGTCATCATCCTCGATGGCCTTTTCGCCATCTTCTACGCGTCGATCGAGTTCTGACATGATGCGCAGAAACTCAAAGGCGACCAAGGCTGTGCAGGGAACGGGCGAAAGCGATATCGTGCTGTCGGTGCGCGACATCACCGTTGCCCTGGACGACAAGCTGATCCTCGACAAACTGGCGCTCGACATCAAGCGCGGCGAAATCCTCGGTTTCGTCGGCGCCTCGGGCGCCGGCAAATCGGTGCTGCTGCGCACGATTCTCGGCCTGCTGCACAAGCAGTCCGGCACGATCAAGCTGTTTGGTCTCGACCTCGAAAAGGCCAGCGACATCGAACGGTTGCGCATCGACATGCGCCTTGGCGTGCTTTTCCAGCACGGCGCCCTGTTTTCGGCGTTGACCGTGCAGGAAAACGTGCAGGTGCCGATGCGCGAATATCTCGATCTGCCGAAGAAACTGATGGACGAGCTGGCCTTGCTCAAGATCGAACTGGTCGGCCTGCCGCCGGACGCCGCGCAAAAATTTCCCTCGGAGCTTTCGGGCGGCATGATCAAGCGAGCCGCCCTGGCGCGGGCGCTGGCGCTCGACCCCGACATCGTCTTCCTCGACGAGCCGACTTCCGGCCTCGACCCGATCAGCGCGTCCGAATTCGACGAACTGGTGGTCAAGCTGCGCGATACGATGGATTTGACGGTCTATATGGTGACGCACGATCTCGACACGCTGTTTACCGCTTGCGACCGCGTGGCGGTGCTCGGCAACAAGAAAATCCTGGTCGAAGGCACGATCGACGACATGCTGAAAAGCGAAGAACCGTGGGTCAAATCCTATTTCCGCGGAAAACGGGCTCGGCAACTTGATCTTGCCGCGCGCGCATAGACATAAGTGGGGCAATGGAAACCAGAGCCAACTACGTAATTGTCGGCATTTTCACCCTGGCTGCGATCCTGGCGGCGTTCGGGTTCGTCTATTGGACCGCCCAGATCGGTGATCGCGGCGAGACGGCGGAGCTGCGCGTGCGCATTCAGGGTTCGGCCTCCGGCCTCGGCCCCGGCAGTCTGGTGCTGTTCAACGGCGTCAAGGTCGGGGTGGTCAAGCGCGTCTATTTCGACCGCAATGACCCCAATGCCGCCATTGCTACGACCGAGATCGACCAGACAACGCCGCTCACCAAATCGACGCAGGCCGATATCGGCATCGCCAGCCTTGCCGGCCAGGTCAACATCGAATTGAAGGGCGCCGATCCCAAGGAACCGAACCTGCTGGAAGAGGCGGCAAAGGAAGGCAGGACGGCCGAGATCATCGCCAATCCGTCAGCGGTCACCAACCTGCTGCAGACGGCGCAGAACATCTTCACCCGCGCCGACAAGGTGCTTTCCGACCTAGAAGGTTTCACCAGGGATGTGCGCGGGCCGCTGACCCAGACCGTCAAGAACGCCCAGACATTTTCCGATGCGCTGGCCAGGAATGCCGACGGCATCGACAAGTTCCTGACCGCCGTCAGCGCGCTGTCGGATGAGCTGAAGGGTGTTTCCGGCAAGCTCGACGGCACGCTGAAGGCTGCCGAAGGCCTGCTCAATGCCGTCGACAAGGACAAGATCAAGAGCATCGTCGCCAATGTGGACGCCGTCACCGCCAATCTGAAGGAGACCAGCGGACAGCTCGACGGAGTGATCAAGAACGTCGATACCGCGGTCGGCTCGGTCAACGATTTCGCCACGCGCACGCAAGGCACGCTGGCAAAGGTCGACAATGTGCTCGACGGCATCGATCCGGCGCAGGTGCGCGTGGCGCTCGCCAACATTAAGAAGGCCAGCGAAAATGCCAACAAGGCCGCCGCCGACATCGCCAAGGTGACCGACAAGTTCGCCGACCGGGCCGACGACATCGACGAGACGATCAAGGACGCCAAACAGCTTGCGTCGCGCCTCAACGATGCCTCGGTGCGCGTCGACGGCATCCTGAAAAGGGTCGATACGCTGCTCGGTTCGGGCCAGGCCGACGGCGTCATGGCCGATGCCAGGGACACGCTGAAGTCGTTCAAGCAGGTCGCCGACACGCTGAACGCCCGGCTTGGCACGATCACCGACAACATCGCGCGCTTCTCGGGCCAGGGCCTGTCGAATGTCGAGGCGCTGGTCCAGGACAGCCGGCGTTCGATCAGTCGCATCGAAGAGGCGGTGACCGATCTCAGCCGCAACCCGCAGCGCATCCTGTCGGGCGGCGACGGCGAGGTCCGGCAGTTCGATGGCAGGGCACGGCGTTGACTTCCGTGCCCGCCCGCAGCAATTACATGGACCGCGGATGCGGATTCATCATACGATCCGGGGACAGTGGGGATCACGCGTGACGTTCGGGTTGGGTGGGTATAGATCGGCGGCCGTTTTGCTTGGCCTGACGCTGGCTGGTTGCGCGGCATTGGGAGGCAAGCCGGCGCCACTCGATACGTTCGAGCTGTCCGCCCCGTCGATCGACGCCCATGGCCACAGCCGCCGCCAGATCCTGATCGCCCAGCCATCCGCGCTCAAGGCGCTGGACAGCCAGAACATCGTCATCAAGCCGTCAGATCGCTCGATCCAGTATCTCAAGGGCGCGCAATGGGCCGACCGGCTGCCGCTGATCGTGCAGGCGAGGCTCGCCGAAACCTTCCAGCGCTCCGGCAGCTTTGCCGGCGTCGGCAAGCCGGGCGAGGGGCTGGCGATCGACTACCAGGTGATCGTCGAGATCCGCTCCTTCGAAGTCCGCGTCAATGGTGGCGAGCATGCCGAGGTCAATCTCTTCGTACGCATCCTGAACGACCGCAACGGCGAGGTGCGCGCCTCGAAGAGCTTTACCGCATCCGCTCCCGTCTCCGGCAGCGGCAATCCGGCCTATGTCAACGCGCTCGACAGCGCCTTCGGCGAGGCGGCGAAGGATATTGTGGGCTGGACGGATTCGGTTATCTGAGCGAACCCGGCGAGGCGCTTGAGACCCAGGAACCTTAGCCGCCTGCCAGACGGTTGGTGACCATTCTGCCTTCATCCAGTGGGTTTCACTCTGGACATGTCCTGCCCGTACATATTTGCCCATGCGAATGGGCATGTCTGCCTCAGCAAATGCTTCGGCAACCCTAGCCACAAAGCCTTCTTGCTTGGCCTTATCCAGGGACGCAGCCAGATTATCGAAGAGGTTGGGGCTGAAAGGCCCACGATAGAGCGTGGGAACAGGAGTGATGCCCAGTTCCTCAAACCGGGCCAGGGTCAAATCCCACGGTTGAATCTCGGTCCCGATGATCCATGCAAAGCCAAGAAAAAATGACGGCAGCGCATCATACGCAACCGAATGTCGGGCATAGAGGTTCTCGCCCACAATCCGTTCATCGTCAGCAAGTTGCGGTGAAACATTTGCTGCAAATGCCTTCAGCCAGTCTCGGGATGGATGATAACGGCTATCGGGACTGCGCGCGTGAGAGCCATCGCGATGAAGGGTTGTGTTCTCTCCATCCATCTTCTCGGTGACCACAAGATCAGCCACCCTTAGTCCTTCAAGCGACGCCATGACCTTGTCGTCGCTGGTGGCTCCGACCGATATCGGCAGATGAAAGGTGCGACCGTATTTCCTCATGCTGGAGGCATAGCTTGCAGCCCATCGCGCCAGCAAGGGCAGCCTGAGTTCTTTGCGCTCGTCATTGTTCGATCCATGACAAACGAAAAAGGCGGGAAATTTCCCGCCTTTTTCATTTTGATGCAGCAATCGTAGCTAGTGCAAACGGCCGCTCGCATGGGCCAGCATGGTGTAGACCTTGCCGGTGTCCGACGTCAGGTAGGTCTGCGCCATGATGTTGTCGCGGTCGTTGCGCGAGACGTCCTTGAGCAGCTTCTCGAAATCGTCGCAGTAGCGGTCGACGGCGGCGCGGAACTCCGCCTCGGCCTGATATTTGCGGCGGATTTCGTCAAAGGTCTGCTGGCCCTTGAGCGTGTAGAGGCGGCGCGTGAACACGTCACGCTCGCCGCGCCGGTAGCGGTTCCACAGCTCGATCGAGGCGTCGTGGTCGATCGCCCGGGCAATATCGACCGAGAGCGAGTTGAGCGACTCCATGACATGCAGCGGCGAGCGCTGGGCGGGAGTTGCGCGCGGTGCTTCCGCGGGCGCTGCCGGCCTGGCGACTTCCTCCTCGCGCGATGCTCCGGTCAGGAGATCGCGCACCCAGCCGCCTTGCGGCGTGCGGGCGTTGGCGTCGCGCTGGCGCGGTGCTTCGGCAGGGCGTTCGATATCGAGCGTGCCACGGAGGCCGCCGAGCGGCGCCTGCGGAGCAGGGCGCTCCGGCTGTGGCGCCGGCGGCGGGCGGCGTACCGGCTCGGCCGGGCGCTGCACTGGCGCCTGAGGCGCCGGGCGCAGGGCGCGCGGTTCGGCATTGTCGCCGCCACGTCCCGATTTCGCAACGATATCCGAAAGTTCCTTGAGCGCGTTGATCTGCTCGGCAACGGCACGGCGGATCGCCGAGGTCGATTCCTTGGCCTCTTCCGGCATTTCGATGACGCCCTTCTTGAGCTCGGCGCGGGTGAGGTCGAGCTCGCTCTTGATCGAGCTTGCGGTGCGCCGCATCTCCTCGGTCGCATCGGCGAACCGGCTGGTTGCCGAATCGACCACTTCCGTTATGGCGATGCGGATCTTGTCGGCTGATGCCAGCGTCTTGCCTTCGGCATTCTGCATCGTCTGGCCGACAAGGTTTTCGAACGAACGCATCACCTTCTCGAGGTCTTCCGACTTCTTGACCAGGCCGACGGCGAGATCTTCGAGCGACGATTGCCGCTCAAGCGTGTGCTCCAGATTGCTCTGCGCCGAGCTCAACAGATCCGAAGCCGAGGACAGCAAGCGGCTGTGCTCGTCGAACTTGGTGGCGATCGAGGCCACTTCGCGCAGGGTCGACGACGACAGTTCGGTAAGCCGCGTCGTGTTCGAATCGACCAGGCGTGCCGAGCTGGCGAAGGTCTGCGCGGCCTTTTCGGTGGTTGCCGCGAAGCTTTGCGTGCTGCCGCTCAGACGTTCGTCAACCTGGCCGAGGTTGATCGCCGCCTGTTCGATCAGCTCACCAAGCTGCGAGCTGGAGACGCTCATGCGGCCGATGAGGTCGGCGACGCTATCGGCGAGCGACGAGCGCGCGCCTTCGACGGCCGACAGCGTTTCGGCGGTGCGGCTGGCGAGCGCGTTGACGAGGGCGGCATTTTCGCTGCGCAGCTTCTCGGTCGCGCGTTCGGTGACCTCTTCCATGCTCTTTTGCAGTTCCGAGCCGCCATGGGCGAAGCGCTCGACCAGCGGCCGCGCGGTTTCGTCCAGGATCTTCGCCATCTCGGCCGAACGCGCCGCCAGCATCGTGTTGAGCTCGCGGGTATTGGTGCCGATTGTCTTGGCAGCGTCGTTGGTGCTTTGGCCGATGTGCTGGCCGACCGCGGTAAAAGTCTCCGCAATCGTGTTGGCGCGCGAGATCAGCTGAGCTTCTGCGCTGGAAACCTGCTCGTTGAGCTTCTGGCCCATCGTCTCCGTCGTATAAAGAAGGCGGTTCTCGACGCTGGCGACCTGTTCCTCGACGCGCGAAGCTGCGGACGCAACGCTCGCGGCCAGCCGCTCGTCGGCCCCGGCCAAAGCCTGCTCCATCTCGCGGGCGTGGACGGCAAGTTCCTGGCCGGTCTGGCGTGCACGTTCGGCAACACGCTGCTCGGTGCTGGCGAAGGCGCCGACGATGTTGTCGGCATGCTCGCCGATCGTCGAAGTGGAGTCGGCGATGCGCGACACCAGGCGGTGATCGGCCTCGTCGAAGATGCGGCTGATCTCGGTGGCGCGGGCTGACAGCGCGTCCGAACCCTCGGCGATGCGCGAGATCAGCTGTTGGTCGGCGGCGTCGAAGATGCGGCCAAGGTCCGAGGCGCGGGCGGCCAGCGCTTCGGCGGATTCGCCGATGCGCATGCTCAGCCGCTGGTCGGCACCCTCGAAGTTACGCAGGATGTCGCCGGCGCGGTCGGCCAGCGACTGCGCCGTCTCGACCGCGCGGGCGACCAGCTTCTGGTCGGCGGCGTCGAACGTGCCGGCGATCTCGCCGGCGCGGGCAGCCAGCCGTCCGGCCGTTTCTTCGGCGCGGGCGAGCAGCGAGTTCGACGTCTCGTCATGCCGGGCAAGCAGCACGCTCGTCGTGTCTTCGGCGCGAGCAAGCAAGGCATTCGTCGTATCCTCGGCGCGAGCAAGCAGGGCGCTCGATGTGTCCTCGGCACGGGCGTGCAGACGGCGATCCGCGTCCTCGAAGGTCCGGGCGATGTCCTCGGCCCGGGCCAAAAGGGCGGCCGAGGTCTGCTCGGCACGCTCGGCGATCTTGCGGTCGGCATCACTGAAGGCAGCACCGGCCTGTTCGTGCAGCGCGCTGGTGACTTCCATCACCTTCTCACGGAGCGCGCCGGCAACGAAGACGGCGCTGTTTTCAAGCACGCTGCGGACATTGTCGACACCCACCGACAACGCGCGCTCCATGGTTCCGGCGCGCTCTTCGATGATGCCGGTCTGCTTGCTGAAGGCCTGCTCGATTTTCTCGACATCGGCAGCGATTGCCGCCGAGATATCGGTGCTTCTGCCGGCAATCTGGTCGATATGGCCCGACAGAGAGCGGTCGACGTCCTTGCGTATGTCGGCGAGCTTTGCCAGATCGTCTTCCAGCGCCTGGGTCAACATGTTGCGGCCTTCGGCCAGCTTGCCGACATGGCCGGCGATGATGTCGTCAACCTCACCGCGGCTTGCCGACAGCTTCTGCAGGTCGGCTTCCAGCGCACGTTTCAGGATGTCTCGGCCCTCGGCCAGTTTCTCGACCTGGCCTGCGACCAGTCCGTCGATGCTCGACCGGCTCTCGGCCAGCTTGGCGAGGTCGTCCTCGAGAGCCTTCGACAGCATCGCGCGATCCCGGACGAGCTTGTCGCTGTGACCCTCGATCAGGCTGTTGACATTTTCCAAATCCGCTTCCAGCACCCGTGCGAACTCGCCACGGTTTTCGCTCAGCTTCTGCGACTGGTCGGCAATGGCGCTCCTGATCGCATTGAGATCGGCTTCGAGCGCCCGTGTGAGGATGTCGCGGCCCTCGGCGAGCTTCTCGACCTGTCCGGCGACCAGCCCATCGATGTTGGAGCGGCTCTCCGCCAGCTTGGCGATGTCGTCTTCCAATGCCTTTGAGAGCGCCGAACGGTCCTGGACGAGCCTGTTTTGATGATCGGCCATGATGCCGCTGACATTGTGCAAATCGTCCTGAAGCGCCTGGGATAGCGTCGAACGATCCTGGACAAGCCGGCTCGAGTGGTCGGTGATCAGGCTGTTAACATTCTGAAGGTCATCCTTAAGCGCCTGGGATAGCGTCGAACGATCCTGGACAAGCCGGTTCGAGTGGTCGGCGATCAGGCTGTTCACATTTTGCAGGTCGGCCTCCAATGCCTTGGAAAGCTGACCGCGCTCTTCCGCCACCTTGTCGGAATGACCCGCGATGGCACCCTTGATGGTGTTGAGGTCGGCTTCGAGCGCGCGCTTGAGGATATCGCGCCCCTCGGCCAGCTTCTCGACCTGGCCGGCGACCAGCCCGTCGATGCTCGACCGGCTCTCGGCGAGCTTGGCGAGGTCGGCCTCGAGCGTCTGTGACAACAGGCCACGATCGTCGGCAAGCCGGCTCGAATGGTCGGAGAGCAGGCCCCTGATGCCGGATAGGTCGTTCTCCAGCGCCTTGCTGAGTTCGGTGCGGTCCTCGGCCAGTTTCGCCGAGTGGTTCTCGATCACGCCCTTGATGCCGATAATGTCGTTTTCGAGCGCCTTGGTCAGGATGGCGCGGCCTTCGGCGATCTTTTCAACCTGGCCGGCGACCAGCCCGTCAATCGAGGCGCGGCTGTCGGCGAGCTTGCCGAGATCGGCTTCCAGGGCGCGCGACAGAATGTTGCGGCCTTCGGCCAGTTTACCGACATGGCCGGCGACCATTTCGTCAATGATCGTACGGGCTTGCACAAGTTTTCCGGAGTCTTCATGCAAAGCCTGGTTGAGCCGGTTGCGGCCTTCTTCAAGCCGCTCGAGATGGCTGCCCAGCGACGCGTCGATGGCGGCGCGCGACTCGTTGACCTTGCGCAGATCCTCTTCCAGGGCGCGCGAGATCAGGTTGCGGCCTTCGGCCAGCTTCTGCACCTGGTTGGTTACGGCCGCATCGATGCCGGCACGGCCCTCGGCGAACTTCGCCAGGTCCGCCTGCATGGCAGCCGCCATGCGTTCGCGGCTTTCGGACAGCTTGCGGCTGTGGTTTTCGACGGCGTCCTCGATGCCGACACGGGCATCGGCAAGACGCTGGATGTCGGTGTCGAAGGAGCGCGACACGACATGGCGGGCGGCTTCCATGCGGCCGGCGAAATCGCTGGCGCGGGCTTCGAGCATCGACGAGGTCGACGAGACGATGTCGGCCATGTCGGCGCCGATCTGGGTCTTGCCCTGATCGATCATCGCCGACAAATGATCCTTGCTCTCGGCAAAGGTGTGGGCGATCTCGCGGGCGCGCTCGACCAGCGTTTCGTTGATCTGGCGGGCGCGCGCCTCGAGCGCGGCGTTGAGCTTCTGCGTGCCGGTATCGAGTGCTTCGGCGCGGGTCTGGAATTCGCTGATCAGCGCCTGGCCGCGCTCGGCCAGCGTCCGCTCGATGCCGTTCAGGCTGGACTCGAATTCCGAGCTCAGGGTGCGGGCGGCGCCGCCAAGCAGCGACACCATGCCTGTGGTGCGGTCGTCGAGCAGGTCGGTCAGCGACCGGGTCAGGCCGTCTGTGGTGTCCGTCAGCTTGGCGATGCGGGTGTCGAGCAGCGAAGCAAAGGCTTCGCCCGATGTCGACAGCCGGTCGGTGATCGAATCCAGCCGGGTTTCGACGGAATCGAAGATCGACATCGAGCTTTCATTGATGCGGTCGATCAGCGTGTCGCCGGAATTGGTGATCGTCATCGACAGCTTGGTCGACGCGTTGAGGATAGAGTCGCGAATAATGTCGGAGGCGGCGCCGATCTCGTCCTTCAGCGTTTCATGCGCGCCGGTGATCGAGGCGCGCACGCGCTCGGCATGAGTGACGACGGCTTCGCGCTCGCTGCCCAGCCCGTCGACCAGCGACCGGATGCGCGATTCATTCTCCGAATAGGAGCGTTCGATCTGGTTGACCTCGCTGTGGACCAGCGTTTCGAGCTCGACGGCGCGCGCCAGCGTGCGCTCGATGCCTTCGCCCATCGCCGCCACTTCACGGCGAACGGCCTGGCCGATCATCATCACGCGGTCTTGGGCGAGGTTTTCCGGCTCCGCCAGACGGAAAGCCACCTCCGTCATCGACTGCGCGGCAATGCGCATTTCCTGCGCGCGGCGGATCATCGCCGCGAAGGCCCAAAACAGGACGACCGGTATGATTGACGCGATCGCCAGACCGATCAGTTCAGGGCGGGCCAGGATTTGATCGAACGTACGAATTTTCCAGATGCTGGGGCCAAACAGCAGATTGGCGAGGCCGCCGGCGCCGGCGATCCAGGCCAGCGACACGAACGCCACGACCCAATAGATCGTGCTCGACGCGCGCCGGTTGAGGCTGTGCAGCAGCGTCTTGTAATCTTTCTGGCGGTCATCGTTTGCCGGCTTGAAGCCGGCTGGCTGAGCGCTGTTGCGCGATTCGACCGGGCGCAGCTCGGCGGGCTTGGCTGCCGGCTTCGCACTCTGGTTTTGTTGGACGGGCGCGTTTTGAGCGGGGGCGGGCTTCTGGGGGCGGCCTTCGCGCGCCAGTTCGTCCGCGGCCTGCGATATCTGCGCTTCCAGATCTTCCATCGACGCCGCGATATCGAGATCGCCGCTGCCGTCTCCGCTGAGATCGAGGTCTAGTGCCTTTTCGAGTTCCCTGGCTACGTCGCTGTCGAGAGTTCTGGTCGTCGTTGGTTTCTTCGCCATGCCTTCGCTACCCTGTACTAGCTGCCGAGGGACTTCTTATTTTTGCCTGATTCTGGCTCGTCTTATCCCACGCAGGAGGCTGAAAATGGACCTTCGTATCGTAATGACACACAGGGGTAAAGAAAACATGCATTCCGCGAGATACGTAAAACTTTAAATATAAGGTTAACGACAACGTGATCTAACCGCCTCAACGGCAACAATTTTCCAGCCCATTCATTAACGCGTTGGCGACGGTAATCGCCTAGTTTTTTCGGCGATCGGCACAAGGAGTTTCAAATTGGTACGCGGTGAAAGCGGCATTGCCTTCTCAATGCCGGGCGGCGATGCGTCGGGACCGGCCCGTTCGCGCCCAGTGGATCTGGCCCATCTGGCCCGTCAGACTATGGGCGATCGCGCCCTCGAACAGGAGGTATTGGCGCTGTTCGTACAGCAGGCGCTTTCCGTCCGCGACAGAATAGTCGATGCCGATGTCAGGGAGCGACTGCTTCTGGCGCATGGGCTGAAAGGTTCGGCGCGCGGGGTCGGCGCCTTTGCCATCGCCGACTGCGCCACCTCGATCGAACAGCAGCCGGAAGATGCGCGCATCCTCAAGCGCCTCGGCACCCTGATCGAGGAAGTGCGCGATTTCATCGCCGCCATCAGCCGGTAATGGCTGCCGCTCGGCAGCGGCCACCGGGATGAATCGACGGGGCCAGGGCGTGCTTTGGCCAGCTTTCCGAAAAAACGTCACAAAGCGGCGCTTTCGCGCCGCAGTTGACTTGTCCGGTGGAGTGATTATCTCGGCTGGGACTCCCTTCAGGTGATAAATGACCAAGCTGACCTTCATTGCCCATGACGGCACTCCTTTCGATGTCGAGGCCGAAAACGGCTCGACCGTCATGGAGAATGCGATCCGTAGCGCGGTGCCGGGCATCGAGGCAGAATGCGGCGGCGCCTGCGCTTGCGCGACCTGCCATGTCTATGTCGACGAAGCCTGGACGGCCGAGGTCGGCGAGCCGGAGGCGATGGAAGAGGACATGCTGGACTTTGCCTATGACGTCCAGCCGAACTCGCGCCTGTCCTGCCAGATCAAGGTGCGCGACGCGCTTGACGGCCTCGTCGTGCGCGTGCCGGCTCGCCAGGGTTGATCTCCCGTACCATCTGATTTTTCCCGCCGCCGCTTGGCAGCGGGCCAATGCTCATGCAGTCTCGCGCCAGTTTCGCCCCAGTCTGACAATGAGGCTCGCCTGGCATGACCGATGTAATCAAGACGGACGCACTCATCGTCGGGGCGGGGCCGGTCGGCCTGTTCGCGGTGTTCGAACTCGGCCTCTTCGACATGAAGTGCCATCTGATCGATATCCTCGACCGGCCCGGCGGCCAATGCGCCGAACTCTATCCGGAAAAGCCGATCTACGACATTCCAGGCTGGCCCTCGATCTCGGCGCAAGGGCTGGTCGACAGACTGCTGGAGCAGATTCACCCGTTCAAGCCGGATTTTACCTTCAACCGCATGGTCTCCAGCCTGGAAAAGCTGGACGACGGCTCATTTCGGGTCACCACCGACGAGAACGAGGTGTTCGAAGCCAAGGTGGTGGTGATCGCCGCCGGTGGCGGCTCGTTCCAGCCCAAACGGCCGCCCATTCCCGGCATCGAGGCCTATGAGGGCAGGAGCGTCTTCTATTCGGTGCGCCGTATGGAGGAATTCCGCGGCCACGACCTCGTCATCGTCGGCGGCGGCGATTCCGCACTCGACTGGACGCTGAACCTGCAGCCGGTGGCAAAAAGCGTGACACTGGTCCACCGGCGCGCGGAATTCAGGGCGGCGCCCGACAGCGTCAACAAGATGTATGCCATGCAGGAGATGAAGCAGCTGGAGTTCCGGGTCGGCCAGGTGAGCGGCCTGACCGGCGCC
Organism: Mesorhizobium sp. C395A; assembly: GCF_030323205.1. Classification (NCBI taxonomy): domain Bacteria; kingdom Pseudomonadati; phylum Pseudomonadota; class Alphaproteobacteria; order Hyphomicrobiales; family Phyllobacteriaceae; genus Mesorhizobium; species Mesorhizobium sp. C395A. Next base: position 1,478,865 of record NZ_CP100473.1, read on the forward strand.
GACGGCGAGCTGGCCTCTGCTACCATCAAGGGCGGGCCTGACGGCGACATCGAGGTGCCGTGCACGCGCATGCTGCCGTTCTTCGGCCTGACCATGAAGCTCGGCCCGATCGCCGAATGGGGGCTCAACCTTCATGAGAACCTCATTCCGGTCGATACCGAGAAATTCCAGACTTCGGTGCCAGGCATCTTTGCCGTCGGCGACATCAACTGGTACCCAGGCAAGCTGAAGCTGATCCTGTCGGGTTTTCACGAGGTGGCGCTGATGGCGCAGGCCGCCAAGCGCATCATCAGCCCCGGTGAGCGCATCGTCTTCCAGTACACGACGTCGTCGACCAGCCTGCAGAAGAAGCTCGGCGTCGTGGAGTAGGTCCTACAGGGCTTTCCGGATCACTCCACCAGAACGACTGGCGCCTCGGCGTCGTCGCGGCCGCGCAGTGACTTCTCCGGCATCAGCGCCAGCGTCATCAGCGCCAGCACGAGCGTGACGGCCGCGGCAAGGAAGATCATCATGAAGGGCGTCGCCGAGACGATCTGTCCGGCAGCCGGCGCGCCTTCGCCGGCAAGCGGCAGGCCATAGCCGAGCGCGACGGCGCCGAGCATGGCGACGCCGAGCGCGCTGCCCAGCGAACGCAGGAAGGTCAGCACGCCGGTGGCAACGCCGAGATGCGCGCGGTCGACGGCGTTCTGCACCGATACGGTGGCGACCGGGAAAGTGGTGCCGCTTCCAAGGCCGATGCAGATGGTCAAGAGCTCGACCACCAGCAGCGAGGCGCGGCCGGCGACCAGGCTGAGCACGCCAAGGCAGATAATGGCGAAGAGAACGCCGACCATGGCTATACGCTTGTAGTGGAAGAAGCGCGGTATCGTGCGGCCGCTGAAGGTCGCGCCGGCGACCGTTCCGAGCAGCAGGCCGAGCATGGCAAGGCCCGACTGGCTGACCGACAGGCCGATGATCGACTGCAGATAGACCGGCAGATACACCGACAGGCCGATATTGGCGGCCTGCAGCAGGAACATCGACGCCGTGCCGGCAAGCACGATCGGATTGCTCAGCACTTCAAGCGAGATCAGCGGCTCGGCCGCACGCATCAGCCGCAAAGCGAACGCAGCCCAGAAGACCGCCGAACAGGCGAGCAGGCCGACGATCTCGCGCGAAGCCCATGGATAGGCGCTGCCGCCCCAGTTGAGGGCCAAAAGCAGCAATGCCGTCGCCACCACCAGAAGCAGCGCGCCCGGCGCGTCGATGCGATGCCGCTTTGCGGCGACCGGCAGTTTGCGCAGCGGCTTGTTGATGATGGCCATGGCCAAGATGCCAAGCGGGATGTTGATCCAGAAGATCAGCGACCAATGGAGATGTTCGGCAAATCCGCCGCCGAGCAAAGGCCCGGCGATGCTGGCGACAGCCCAGGTGCCCGAAATCCAGGCGGCATAGCGCGCGCGTTCGCGCGGCGGCACCAGGTCGCCGATGACGATCTGCGCCAGGGCGAACAGGCCGCCGCCGCCCGCACCCTGGATCGCCCGGCCGATGACCAGCACGAACATGTTGGGGGCCATGGCGCTGACCAGCGATCCCAGAAGGAAGATCAGGATCGCCGCATAGACGGTCGGCCGGCGGCCATAGACGTCGGAAATCTTGCCGTAGAGCGGCGCCATGGCCGTCGCCGTCAGGAGATAGCCGGTCACGATCCACGGCAGGTAGTCGGCATGGCCGAGCGAACGCCCGATGGTCGGCATGGCCGGCGCGACGATTGTCTGGTCGAGCGCCGCCAACAGCATCGACAAAAGGATGCCGGCGATGATGACGTTCTTCTCGCTTTCCGTCAGCGGTGCGGCGGGAGGCAGCCTAGCCGGCTTGTCGACAGCCTGGTCCATATCATTTCATCCATAAAGTTTGAGAGCGATTGCGCGGCGCCAAATGGCCGCTCCGCTACGCGCCGCCTCAATTGGTCTTTGATCTGGTGTTTCGAAGCTCGCGCCTTGCCAGCCTGACATATCTTGCGAGCCTGACATATGTCGTCCCGTATAGGCCGATTTCGACCTATGCCCGAAAATTTTCTGGGGCTGGCCTCATGTTTCGGCAGAATTGGCTTGGTATCAGTCCGTGTTTCAGCCGGGCGGAAGCTGGCCCTTCTCGACGCGCTGCATGCGGTAGCGCAGCAGCCGCAGGATGCGGCTTTCGAAATTCACGCCTTCGACGCGGTCGAAGCGCAATTGGTCCTGGTCATGCCTGGCGAGTTCGGCCGCGGTGATCTGCGCCGCCTTCGCCTTGGCCCCGGCGCAGGTCTTTTGCGCAAAGCTCGCGTTCAGCGCGTCTTCGAGCAGACGGCCGTGGTTCTTGGCGATCTCGACATGACGCTCCTCATGGCGCTTGATGTCGGCCGACAGCGTGTCCCAGAACAGCCTGACATCGGGATCGGCCTTGCGCGGCCTGCGCCACTCCGGAAGGATGACCTTGACCTTGACGGTAACGGCGGCCTTGGCGATGCGGCAGGTGTCTGCGGTTTGCGCGTAGCTGATGCGGGTGGTGAACGCCATCTGGGTGGCGCCCGGATGCCGCATCCCGGTGCTTTTCACCTCGGGTCCATGCTTCGACAATTGCGTCTCGATGTCATCGAGCGTGCTGCCGCCGATGGCAAAATAGCTGTAAGTCTTCACCAGATTGGCAGCATTCGCCGGCAGGACGGTCAAAGCCAGCATCAGGGCGCAGAGCAGGGGTCGTTTCATCATGTTGCCTCTTCACTCACCTTGCTTTACGGCCGTTGCCGGCGCAACGGAATTGATCTTCCACCGATCACGCATCGTTGATGGATTGCAAGCGCTCGATGAGCCACATGCCAATGAGCCACATGCCAATGAGACACATGGTTGAAGGACAATGACGACAAGGCGATGGCAACTGGCGCATAAGTGCCATCTCGACCTTGGCGAGAAAGCCATTGTGGTCGGCATTCTCAACGTCACGCCCGACAGTTTTTCGGATGGCGGACTGTTCATCACGCCTGACCAGGCGGTGGCGCAGGCGCACCGCATGGTGGAAGAAGGCGCCGCCGTCGTCGATATCGGCGGGGAATCGACGCGCCCCGGCGCCTCGCCCGTGACGCCTGAAGAAGAGCAGGCCCGCATCCTGCCGGTCATCGCCGCGCTCGCCAGTTCAGGCGAAGCCCTGATTTCGGTCGACACCTATCGCGAGGAAACCGCGCGCCTCGCCGTCGCCGCCGGCGCGCATATCGTCAACGATGTCTGGGGCTTGCAGCGTGAACCCGGCATCGCCCGCGTCGCCGCCGAGACCGGCGCCGGACTGGTCATCATGCATACCGGGCGCGGGCGGCAAAAACTGCCCGACGTCATCGCCGACCAGTTTTTGTTCCTCAAGGCTTCGCTGGAAGTCGCCAGGCGCAGCGGCGTTGCGGACGATCATATCGTACTCGATGCCGGCTTCGGCTTCGCCAAGGAGACGGCTGAGGAAAACCTCGACCTGATGGCGCGGTTTTCCGAGCTTAAGGAGCTCGGTTTTCCCTTGATGGCCGGCACCTCCAGAAAACGCTTCATCGGCACCGTCACCGGCCGCGAAGCCGGCGCGCGCGCCGCCGGGACGGCAGCCACCAGTGTCATTCTGAGGCTGAAGGGCGCCGATCTGTTTCGCGTCCACGATGTCGCAATCAACGTGGACGCACTGGCGGTCGCCGATGCTATGCTGGCGCGCGAAAAGCCAGGACGCTGAGCCCAGGACACTAAGAAATGTACGTCATCCGCATGAAGAACTGCGCCTTCTTTGCCCGGCACGGCGTGCTGGATGAGGAAGAGGCGCTTGGCCAGCGTTTTTATGTCGATGCCGAGTTGACGGTCGAGCCCAGCCGCCCGCTGGAGGATGATTCCATCGAGGACACCGTCAATTACGGCATCGCCTTCACGGTGATTGAAAAGATCGTCACTGGACATCGCCGCTTCCTGATCGAGGCGCTGGCGCTCGAAGTGGCGAAGGCGCTGACTTCACGGTTCCCGCAGATCAGGAAGGCCGAGATCACCGTGCGCAAGCCCAACGCACCGGTGCCCGGCGTGCTCGATTATGTCGAGGTGACCGTTGTCTGGCCAGAGTAACAATAACACGGTCTATCTCAGCCTTGGCGGCAATCTCGGCGATCCCTCGGCCTCGATGGCGGCGGCGCTGCGCCTGCTCGACGCCGACGAGAGCACGCGCGTCGTCGCCGTCTCCTCACTTTACCGCACGCCGCCCTGGGGCAAGCTCGACCAGCCGGATTTCCTCAACGCCGCTGCCGAAATCTCGACCTCGCTGGCGCCAAGGGCGCTGCTCGACCTCTGCCTCGAGGCCGAGCGCAAGCTGAAGCGGGTGCGCGAGGAGCGCTGGGGTCCGCGCCTGATCGACATCGACATATTGGTGTTCGGCGACCGCACAATCCACGAAACCGGGCTGGAGGTGCCGCATCCCCGAATGGTGGAGCGCGCCTTCGTGCTGGCGCCCTTGGCAGAGATCGCGCCGGATCTGGCGGTGGGCGGCAGGAGCGTGACCGAGCGGCTCAGCGCCGTCGATACGTCAGGCATAGAGCGGCTGGCTTCCGGCCGCGATTGGTGGCTGGGTTAACCGGAGAAGCCGCCGCCATCGAGAAATGCCTGTTCGTCCGCCGTCGTCTCGCGGCCAAGCATCTTGTTCCTGTGCGGAAAGCGGCCGAAGCGCTGGATGATGTCGCGGTGCTCGATGGCGTATTTCACATACTCCGGCGCCCTGGCGGTGGTGAGCTCGACCGATCTGTCCTGGTCGGCGGGCAGTTCCGAATGTTCGTAGGGCAGGTACAGGAAGACGCGCAGGTTTTCTTCCAGCGAAAGGTCATGGCCGGCCGCAATCGCCTTGGCGGCAAAGTGCCGTGCCAGCGGATCGGTGGCGTACATATGGCCTGAGCCGCGAAAGCAGTTGCGCGGAAACTGGTCGAGCAGGATCATCAGCGCCAGCGAACCCTCGGCATGCTCCGACCATGCGTCGCACTCGCGCCGCGCGGCGGCAAAGTGCAGGTCGAGAAACCTGCTGCGGAAATCCGCGTCGAAGACGTCGTTCTTCTCGAACCACGCGTCTTCGCCGGCCTCGCGCCAGAATTTGGTGACGGCGAGCGCGCGCTCATCCGATGCGGTCATCAGCTTTCCCCCTGATCGGCGGGCTCGGGCTTGTGCAGCACGCCGGCCGTCTCTTCGTTCAGCGCCTGGCCGGGCCGGCGCGGTTGCGTCAGCGGCGTCGGGATCGGCGTGCCGGTATTGCCCCTGAGGAAACGTTGCCCGGCGCGGACGCCTTCGGCCAGCTGCGTCTCCAGTCGGGCATTGTCGCGCCGTCGCACATCCTCGATGACATCGGCGACATCTTCCGGCTCGACGCCCAAAACCTCGAGCGCGGAACCGCCGAAGACGAGGGCCGATTCGAAGGTCTCGCGCAGCTGGAAGTCGACCCCGGCGCGGATGAGCGACAGGGCGGTGCCGCGATCGAAGGCACGCGCCAGGACAGTCAGCAACGGGAACTCCGCCTTGATCAGTTCCGCCATGCGCACCGTGGCGTCCGGCTTGTCGACGCAGATCAGCACGGCGCGCGCGCGGCCTGCACCTGCGGCGCGCAGAATGTCGAGCCGCGTGCCGTCGCCATAGTAGACCTTGAAGCCGAAATCGGCGGCCGCCTGTATCATTTCGACATCATTGTCGATGATCGACACATCGATGCCGCGCAACAAAAGTGGCTGGCTCGCGATCTGGCCGAAACGGCCGAAGCCGATGACCAGCACGCTGCCGGTAAGGCCGTCGGCGATGTCGACGCCTTCAAGCGACTGCTCGTCGCGCGGCGTCAAATATTTGAGCGCAATGATGGCCAGCGGCGTCAGCACCATGGAGATGATGATGATAGCGGTCAGCGTTGCGTTGGCCCGGCTGTCGATGATGCCAACCGCCGCTGCGGCCGAATAGAGGACGAAGGCGAATTCGCCGCCTTGCGCCATGATCACGGCGCGTTCCAGCGCTTCACGATGACCGCTCTTCAGCATGCGGGCGACGAGGTAGATGCCGAGCGCATTCATCGCCATGTAGGCGACGACATAGACGGCGATCAGCCGCCAGTTGTCGGCCACCACATGCAGGTCGAGCGACATGCCGACGGCGAGGAAGAACAGGCCAAGCAGGATGCCGCGGAATGGCTCGACGTCGGCCTCCAGCTGGTGGCGGAAGGTCGATTCCGACAACAGCACGCCGGCCAGGAAGGCGCCCATCGCCATCGAGAGACCGGAAAGCTGCATAACCAGCGCCGACCCCAGCACGACCAGAAGTGCTGCCGCCGTCATGACTTCGCGCGCCTTGGCGTCGGCCAGGATGCGGAAGAACGGATTGAGCAGATAGCGGCCGGCCACCACCAGCCCGACGATGGCGCCAAGACCGATGCCGATTTCGGTCAGCCTCTGCTGCAGGGTCATCTCGCTGCCGCCCGGCGCCAGGAAGGCGACCAGCGCCAGAAGCGGCACGATTGCCAGATCCTCGAGCAGCAGGATGGACACGATGCGCTGGCCCTTGGGGCTGGCCATCTCGCCACGCTCTTCGAGAAGCTGCATGACGATCGCCGTCGAGGTCAGGACGAAGCCGGCGCCGGCAACGAAGGATTGCGCGATCGGAAAGCCGCCGGCGAGACCAACACCGGTAAGCAGCAATGCGCAGACGCCGACCTGCAGCGCGCCGAGGCCGAAAATCTCGCGGCGCAGGCCCCATAGCCGCGACGGCTGCATCTCCAGCCCGATGATGAACAGGAACATGACCACGCCGAGTTCGGCGACATGCAGGATGGCTTCCGATTCGGAAAAAATGCCAATACCGAACGGGCCGATGACCACGCCCGCGGCGAGATAGCCGAGGATCGAGCCCAGCCCCATGCGTTTGAAGATCGGAACGGCGACGACGCCTGCGGCAAGCAGCGCCACCACCTGAATGAGATCGCTGCCCGATGCTTCCGCTGCCATGCCTCTTGTCCCTGTGTCCGACAGCACTCCTTGCATGCACCGGGAGCGGGAGGCAAGGGCGGGAAGCCTGCCAGAATGGGTAGGGTGCCGTGGCAGCGATTCCCCGGTGGAACAACAGTCTGCGCTTGCCTGTCGGACGGCCGGTATCTATATCTGGCAAATGCCTGATTATTCGTCCCGGCCGTCGCCGCTGCCACATATCCCGATGGATGCGCTCAGCGAAGTTCTGCAAGACTTTCGCTTGAGTGGTGTCAACTATGGCCGCTGCGAACTCCGGCACCCATGGAGCATAGACTTTCCGCAACAACAACTGCTTCGTTTTCACTTTGTCGGCCAGGGTCCATGCTGGATTCACACCGAAGCGCAAGGCTGGCAGGAGTTGCGCGATGGCGATCTGGTGCTGCTGCCGCAAGGCATCGCCCATCGGCTGGCGAGTGCGCCGGACGTGGTGGGCGATTCGCTCGAGGGCTGCCAGGTGATCAAGTTGGGCGGCAACGTTTGCGAAGTGATACGGCAGGGAACGGGCGCGACAAGCACCCTTTTCTGCGGCTCCATGTCTCTCGGCTCCTATGCGCTCAATCCGTTGATCACGTTGATGCCGCCTCTCATCAAGGGTTGCGACGTGGCCGGCAATGACCCGATGGTCGGCCCTTTGCTGGCGGCCATGACGGTGGAGGCCGCGCAACCGCAGATGGGCAGCGCCACCATCCTGTCGCGTATGGCGGATTTGCTGACAGCCAGGCTCATACGCTGCTGGGTCAATTGCAACGGCGCCTCGACCATCGGTTGGCTTGCAGCCATCCGCGACCCCCATATAGGGCGCGCTCTGGCGGCCATGCATCGCGATCCCGGCCACAACTGGACGCTGGGAAGCCTGGCCGGCGTGGCAGGCCAATCGCGTTCGATTTTCGCCGAGCGCTTCAGCGCGGTATTGGGTGAGGGCGCTGCACATTATCTCGCCCGCCTGCGCATGCAGCTTGCCCGCGAATTGCTGGGCCAAAACGGCTTGTCTGTTGCCGAAGTCGCTACCCGTTTGGGCTATGATTCCGAGGCGTCCTTCGCCCGCGCGTTCAAGCGCATCACCAATGTCTCGCCAGGCGTTGTGCGCCGCACAATTCCCGGACGAATGGATATGAATTTCGGATTTTAAGGTACATAACATCCGGGCGGACTCGCCTATCTAAGATCTCCAAACTGTGGAGATCTTCCCGTGACTGACACAACATTACAGCTTGAAGACGCCGCCATTGGCCTTGATGCCGATGCACCAGCCGCGTGGAGCGCGGCCACCTGGTTCGCGGTCCTTTCATTGGCGGCCACCAGCTTTGCCCTGGTGTCTGCTGAATTCTTGCCGGCAGGTCTGTTGACGCCGATGGCGCGCGATCTCGGCATCAGCGAGGGAACGGCCGGACAGGTCGTCACCGCCACCGCTTCCGTTGGCGCCGTGACGGCCATGTTGAGCAATGTTCTCATCGGTCGATTGAACCGCAAGGCGGTGCTGGTTGGCCTCATGGCCCTGGCGGTCGGTTCCAATATTCTTGCGGCGCTGGCGCCCAATTTCTGGCTGCTGTTGCTGGGCCGGGCCGGGTTGGGGATCGCTCTTAGCGCTTTCTGGGCACTTTCCGTTGCCGTCGTGGCGCGGCTGGTTGGCGCCAATGCGACAGGTCGCGGCATGGCGATCGTCACCCTCGGCGTCTCGCTCGCCACCATTGCCGCGCCGTCGATGGGTGCGTTGATCAGTGACTGGCTGGGATGGCGCAGCGCCATGGCCATGACGGCGGGGCTGGCCGCGCTTGCCATGCTGCTGCAGCTTCTCAGCCTGCCGACCTTGCCTGCGGCGGCAAGCAACAGCCTTGCAGACGTCTTTCGGCTGACACGGCGGCGTGGCATCCAACTCGGCATGCTTGCCATTGTTCTGCTGATGACCGGGCATTTTGCCGGCTCGGTCTATGTGCGCCCGTTCCTCGAACAGGTGACGCTCCTCACAACCGGGCCGATTGCCCTGGCGCTGCTCGGGTTCGGCATCGCCGCTGTGATCGGCAATATTGCCGGTGGCCGCCTGGCCGACACCAACATCCACATGGCCCTCGCAGTTACCGCCGCGTTGATGGCGTTTGCGGCACTCGCTTTGGTGCTTTGGGGCGCGCAAACCGGCGTTGCCTTCGGCTTTGTTACGCTGTGGGGCTTCGCCTTCGGCATGGCGCCGGTGGTGCTGCCGACCAATATGTCCCGCGCGGCGCCTGATGCGCTGGAAGCAGCAGGCAGCCTGATGGTCACTTCCTTCCAGGTTGCCATCACCGTCGGCGCGGTTGTCGGCGGTTATGTCGTGGACACCTATGGCGCTACGGGGCCTTTGACCCTAACCGCCGTCCTTGCCGCGGCGACGGCCGCACTGGCGCTGCTGCAGCCTCGTGGCTGAAACCTTGCTTCGTCTGACACGGGCGGCCTCAATCAGGCCGTCCGCGCCGTTGCAGCAGCGCTGCACAAGTTCATGCGCCGCACACGTTGCGTTTTGCCGCAATCGGCGGCTATGGGACGCCAGGCTTCGGCCGTTGGAAGGCAGCGACGATCAAGTTCTGCCTTCGTGAGGAGAATGACTGACATGAAGAAGTTTTTGCTCGTCGGCGTGGGTGTCGCCATGCTTGCCGCATCGGCCTGTTCGAAGGCGCCTGAATGCACGCAGGAAATCGCGGCCAAGAAGGCGCAGGAAATGACCGCCGCGCTGCAGGAAGCGATCACCAAGGATCCGACGAAGGCCGCCGACCTGACCGCCAAGGTGCAGGCGGTGACGACAAAATATCAGGGCGCCACCACGCCGGCCGACGCCTGCAAGGCCTATGACGAGCTGACGGCCGCCATCAAGGGCTGATTCTTCGTTCGGAAATTGAGGAAGGCGGTGGCTCGAGTAGCCGCCGCCTTTTTGCTGGTGTTCTTAAAGCGCATCGCGCTGACACGGAGGACCGCCGGCACGCACAGGACCCTGACACGTTGGCCTTGCTGTGGCTTGGGCCGTCGGAGACGCTGACATCGTCGGTTGCGCGCCACATGTCCGATCGCGGCAGAAAGGTGCCGCACCGAGCGGCCCGTGCTTGAGGAGCGCCAACCCGGCCGCAAGGTGGCCTGTCATTTCCCGACATCGAGCTGAGCGGAATCGCTCAGCTATCGCGCAGTGCAACCCCGTTCCGCGCTTTTTGGGGGAACCGCTTGAGAGTCAGTTTTTGGCGATGGAGCCAACTTCGACGGCATCGACGCGCTTGAGGCTCATACCGATGACCGGCACCAGCTGCTGGTCGACGCGCACGGCGATGGTCACCGTCATCGAATTGTCGTCGGGAATGCGGGCCTGCATCACGCCGCGCAGCTGGTTGCGGTTGATGGTGAAGACGACTTTGCGGGCATCGACCACGTTGCCGCCGATGATGTCCAGGCCCGACCCCGCGGCGCCGCCCATGAAACTGCCCTTGTAGTCGCGGCCCTTGCGCTCGACGGTCGCCGACATTTTCTGGGTGAAGACACCGACGCGGCAGTCGCCATCGAGCGTCATGCCGGTCTTGTTGTCCGGCGTCGAGCCGTCGAAGCTGCAGGTGAACTTCGTGCCCTTGTATTTGCCGGCGATGATTTCGCCCGGGCCGACCCATTTGCCTTCAACGGTGCGGAAGAACTGCTTGTCGGGCTCCGCTGCAAAGGCTTTCCCGGTCGGGCCCAGAGGTGCTGCAAGCGCGACCAGGGGCAGGACGCAGGACAAGATTACGCTTTTCATAGACGACACCCGGCAACAAGGAGGCTGTTGTTGGACGACCATGAACAAGATTGGTTAATGCTTGGTGACCGCGAGAGGGCGTTCACTTGGTCGAGGCGGGTGCTTCATTCTCTTTTCTGGCCGCAAACGAGGTCAGCGCCGACAGGAAATCGCCCATACCCGGCCGCCTGCCGGCAATGAAGGGCAGGGGCCGCGCCGTCTCCATGGCAGCAATGCCGATACGCGCCGTCATCATGCCGTTGACCACGCCTTCGCCGAGTTTCGCCGAAAGCCGTGCGGCAAGGCCATGGCCGACGATCTGCTGGACGAAGCTGTCGCCGACGGCGATCGAGCCGGTCACCGCCAGATGGGCAAGAACGCTGCGCGCCAGCCGGAAAAAGCCCAGCGTGCCCGGCCTGCCGCCGTAGAGTTCGGACAAGCGGCGGATCAGGCGCCCGGCCTCGAACACGACATAGGCAACGTCTACGAGTGCGCGGGGGCTGACGGCGGTGACCAGCGACACGCGTTTGGCTGCTTCGAGGATCATCACCTTGGCTCTCGCATCGAGCGGCCCGAGAATCTCGGCTTCGGCCAGTCGCACCAGATTGCCGCCATCAATGATCTCGCCGCGCAATTCGGCCAGGGAGCGCCTGCCGGCCGCGGTTTCGGGTTTCGCAGCGACAAAGGCCGAAAGCTCTTCGACGACGGCCCTTGCAGCCTTCGGATCGTCGCGCGCCACGGCATCGAGCGCCCGCTTTTGCAGTTTTTCGACCTCGGCCAGCCGGGCGATAGCCAGGAATTCGCGCACCAGCACGACTGCGAGGGCCAACACGGCAATTGCGGCCATTCCCGCTGCCAGCCACCCCAGCCACTCTGCGCGCTCGAACAGGTCGCGGATGAGTTGGTCGGTCCACAGGCCGACGGCGAGCGAAACCAGCACGCCGACCGCGCCGAAAAACAGGCTGGCAAACAGCGAGCGCCTGCGCGGCGCGGTCGCCGGCGGCGGTTCGGCGGCGACAATGTCCGGCTCATCGAAGACATCGATCTCGGCCGGCACGACGACGGTGCGCGGCTTGCGCGGCGGCTCGGCATGAGGGCGGCGCGTTTCCTGCTTCGGTTCGGCCTCCGGCTCGATGCGGAAAGCTGCCGGTCTGCGGGGCGCGGTCATGCCAGATGGTCTCCGATCAGGAACTGCAAGGCGCGGTCTAGCCTGATATGCGGCAGCGACAGCGTGACGCCTTCAGCGGTGCGTTCGAGCTTTGGCGGGCGAAAGCGCACGAAACGGATCGCCGGATCGTCGCTGCTCTGCCGGTGGTCGGCTTCCGAAACGTCGAAAACCGCGTCAATTTTCTCCGGCAAGTCCCCGGGAAATATGGCGGTTTCGGCTTTACCATCAAAGGTTTCGCCGTTGATCTTCTCGCCCTTCAGCGGCGTGCCGATGATCACCGGCAGGGTTTCGCGGCCTTGCTTGACCGTGCCTTCGCGCGTCGCGCGCACCGCCGCCATGGCGACCACATCGACATCGGCGCCGGTGAAATTTGCCCGCGCCACGGCGCGGTCGGCAAGCCGCCGCACGATTGCCTGCAGCCGGTCATGGCTTTCGTGATGCAAATGGTCGGCCTTGGTCGCGGCAACCAGGATGCGGTCGATGCGGCGTGAAAACAGGTCGGTGAGGAAATTGCCTCGGCCAGGACGGAAACAGGAGAGGATTTCGGTCACCGCGCGTTCCAGGTCGGCCATCGCGCCGGGGCCGGCGTTCAACGCCTGCATGGCGTCGATCACCACGATCTGGCGGTCGAGGCGGGTGATGTGTTCGCGGAAGAACGGTTTCACCACATGCGTCTTGTAGGCCTCGTAGCGGCGCTCCATCATCGCTTGCAGCGAGCCGGAGCGCGGCCGTTTCTCACCCTTGAGCAGCAAGGGCGCGAAGGTCAGCGCCGGCGATCCCTCGAGGTCGCCAGGCATCAGGAAACGGCCGGGCGGCAAGGTCGAAAGCGCCCGCTCGTCGAGCTTGCAGGCCTTGAGGTAGGCGGCAAAACTCTCGGCGAGGCGCCGCGCCGTCATCTCGTCGGCGTCGGCATTGGGTTCGATCCTCGCCGACAGCGCCCGCCAGTCCTGCGACAGGTCGGCCCGCACCGGCAGCATCGCCATCTCGAACGCCTCGCGCGAAAAATCTGCGAAGGATTTGCCGAGCAGCGGCAGGTCGAGCAGCCATTCGCCGGGGTAGTCGACGATGTCGACCGACAATCGGCCGCTGGAAAACATCCGGTTCCAACCGGAGGCAGACTCATATTCGATGGTGAGCCTGAGTTCCGAAATGGCGCGCGTCGAGTCCGGCCAGACACGGTCGTTGACCAGGGCGGAGATATGGTCCTCGTACTGAAAACGCGGCACGGCATCGTCCGGCTGTTCCTCGAGGAAGGCGCGAGCGATCCGTCCCGACTTCTGCGCCTCGAACAGCGGCAGGCGCCCGCCATGGATGAGATTGTGGACGAGAGCCGAGATGAACACCGTCTTGCCGGCCCGGGACAGGCCGGTAACGCCCAGCCGAAGCGACGGCGAAAAAAGCCCGCTCGCACGCCCCGACAGCGTATCCAGGGCAATTCTCGCTTCGTCGGTGAAAGTGGTCAGCGATGATGCCAAAATCTGTTCTCTCAGGCGTGCTCTCTTGCGCCGATATAGGCTTTGCGGTTCAAGTTTGAAATGGCGCCCGGCCTCGGCCGGCTCGGCTCAGAGATCGACGGGCGTCAGGAAGGCTTCGAGGTAGCCCGCGCCTTGCGCAGCCTCGGTGAGGGTGCCGTCGAAGCGCACGACCGCAAGGCCGGAGGTCGGGAAACCATGGTTCATGATGGCCCGAGCAGCCTCGTCGCCGTCGCCCGAGACCGCCATGGCAAGGTCTTCCGTCATCGGATTGTGGCCGATGACCAGCAGCGAGCCGGGGCCGCCATTGCTGCGGATGATGGCGAGGTAGCCGGCGGCATCCTCGCTGTAGAGCGTGTCTAAGAACAGCACCCGGCCGGTATCGGTGTGGCCGGCGATGCCTTCCAGCGTCTGGCGCGCCCGCTTGGCGTTGGAGCAGAGCGTGATATCGGGGATGTAGTTGCGGGCACGCATCGCCGTCCCCATCATTTCGGCATCGGCAATGCCGGATGCGTCGAGCGGGCGATCGAAGTCGCGCACGCCGGGCAGGGCCCAGCCAGCCTTCGCATGCCTCAACAGATACAGTCTGCTCACCGGACCCCCAATGGTGTGCTGCCCACCAATGACACAACTGGATTAGCCACGAGAAAGGCCTGAGGCACAATGGGCGCCGCCGCCCAAGCGCAACGAATCATGTGCGAATTCGCCCGCGCCCCTGCTATGGAAGGCTTTGCTACGGATCGCCCGCGCGGGCATTAACAATTGCGTGAAACGCGCGCGGATTACGCTTGTGCAGCCTTCTCTGCGCGAATATATAGGCGCCAAATTTGGGGTTGTTGGGTGAGTCGAATGAACGATATCGTTACAGCCAATTATGTACCCTCCGAAGACGAGCCGTTCATGAACGAACGGCAGAAATCCTACTTTCGCCTGAAGCTCGTCACCTGGAAGACCGACATACTGCGCGAAGCGCGCGAAACACTCGAAATCCTGCAGCAGGAAAACGCCAACCACCCCGATCTCGCCGATCGCGCTTCCTCGGAAACCGACCGCGCCATCGAGCTTCGCGCCCGCGACCGCCAGCGCAAGCTCATTTCAAAGATCGATTCGGCGCTGCAGCGCATCGATGAAGGCACTTACGGCTATTGCGAGGAAACCGGCGAGCCGATCGCGCTGAAGCGTCTCGACGCGCGTCCGATCGCGACCTTGTCGATCGAAGCGCAGGAGCGCCACGAACGCCGCGAGAAGGTCTATCGCGACGATTGAGCCGCTGCCGTCAGGCAGGACTGTTTCATCGAAATGGCCGGGTTTCCCGGCCATTTGTGTTTTTAGCGAAGGGTTTAATCGCACGAAGTTAAAGCGCGTCGAGCTGAACGGATTTGTGCGACGCGCTTTAAGCGGCGTTCCGATCGGGAATCGGCAAGATGACGGTTCGCCGGGCTTTATCGTTTCTGGCTGGCGAGTTCGCCGAGCAGCTTGGTCATCTCGTCGTCGAGAGACTGCGGTGCCTTCGCAGCCGGCTTGCTTGCCGGTTTGGGGTGCGAATCGTCGAGCGAGACCTCGAGCTCCCGCATCAGGGTATCGTCGATGGACTCATGCTTCGGTGGCGGGGCCTGCCGGGCAGTATTGGCGGCGGAGCCATAGGCCGGCAGCGGTGTCACATTGCTCGCCTGGTAGATTTGAGCCGGTTTCGGCGCCGGCGCGGCCTGGCGCGGCGGAACGGCGGCCGGAGCAGCCCTTACCGGTTGCGGCGGCGGCGCCTGCCTTGCGGGCGCGGCGGGAGCGGGTTGTGCTGCGCGCGGACGCGGCGCCTGTTGCTGCTGGCCAACACCGCCATCGCCGGTCAATGCCGGACGGCGTGGCGCTGCAAGTCTGATATCGCGCTCGACGACAACGTCGGTTGGGCCGCCGATCAAAAGCAGGTGTTCGATGTCGTCGCGACGGATGAGCACCAGCCGGCGGTGGCTGTCGACCGCCGTGGCGTCCATGACCGCCAGCCGTGTCTTGCGGTTCCTGCCGCCGGCAACGAAGGTGCCGAAGGTCAGGTTGCGGACCAGCCTGATGATGATGAGCACGATGACCAGCAGGACAAGGGCAGCAAACGTCCACAGCAGCGCTGCGGCATATCCGGGACCCGCCACATTATCCAGCCACTGCATCGGTGCCCCCAATCGGCTTTTGAAGTGGAGGGACACTAGACCGTTGCGGCCAGCCACCGCAAGTTGCCTTCACGCTTCGTGAACAGCTTGAAAACACCGACGCGTCATTTTTATCCGACATTTGCCGCCAAGGCCTTTTCCGGATTAGGAGAATGTGATTCAACCGGCCGGGGGCGGTGTCGGACAACTCACGAGCAGGGGGCATATGGCCAGGGAAACGCGCGGCGATTTCTATCCGGTACCGATCGTCGATCAGAACACGCGGCCAGGCGCGGTTACCCGGCTCATCGTGTTCATCATCGTCCTGACCGGGGCCGCGATCGTTTTCGGCATTTTCCGCGAGCGTCTTGGCGATCCGTTCCTGCTCGGCATGCTGGGCGTGCTTGCCATGATCGGCGTCGGCTTCCTGTTCGCCACGGCCATCGGCTTCGTGCAGATCGCGCCGCGTTCGACCGGGGATGAACTGTCGAAGGCCTTCGTCGATTCGATGTCGCAGGGCCTGATCGTCACCGACACCAAGGGCCGCGTCGTCTACGCCAACCGGGCCTACGCCGAGATGACCGGTGCTGCGTCGGCCGCCGATCTGAAGACGGTCGAAGGCCTGCTTTCCGATGTCCCCGAAGCTTCGGTGACCATATACCGGCTGGCCTCGGGCTTGCGCGATGGCCAGGCCGGCGACGGTGAGTTCCGGCTAGCACAGTCGATCCGGCCGGGCGCCGAACCCGGCGCGCGCTGGTACCGGGCGCGGGCCCGGACCTTCAGCGTTCCCGGTCAGCGCCTGCCGATGCTTGCCTGGCAGCTTGCCGATATCTCGCAGGAACGGGCCGAGCAGGAGCGTTTCTTCCTCGACTTGCAGAAGGCCATCGACCATCTCGACCATGCGCCGGCCGGTTTCTTCTCGGCCGACCAGGAAGGCCGTGTCACCTACATCAACGCCACGCTCGCCGAATGGCTGGGCATCGATCTGGCGAGCTTCACCCCTGGCGCCGTGACACTCCCGGAAATCGTCGCCGGCGACGGCATGGCGCTGGTGCGCTCGGTCAAGGCCGATCCCGGCACCACCCGCAACGCCGTCATCGATCTCGATCTTACGACGACGACCGGCGAGGCGCTGCCGGTGCGCTTCATGCATCGGGTATCGGCCAGCCGCGAGGGGACCAACGGTCCGACCCGCACCATTGTGCTCAACCGCACACAGGGCGAGGACGCATCGGCGGACCTTCGTGCTTCGGAAGTGCGCTTCACCCGTTTCTTCAATTCGACGCCGATGGCCATTGCCGCCGTCGACAATGGCGGCCGCATCCTGCGCACCAACGCGCCGTTCCTGTCGCTGTTTTCCTCCGTCGTCGACGGCGACGCGGTTGACCGCCGCGTGCGGCTGGACACCGTGATCCATGAGCGCGACCGGCCGGCCTTTGCCGCCGCCTTCGAGAAGGCGCGGCTGAGGCAGGCCGACATCGAGCCGATCGACACGCTGCTGCCCGGCAATGAGGAGCGTCACATCCGCTTCTACGTCAACGCCGTCGCCGACGGCACCGGCGAGGGCGCCGAGGAATCGGCTATCGTCTATGCCGTCGAGACCACCGAGCAGAAGGCGCTCGAGGGCCAGATGGCGCAGAGCCAGAAGATGCAGGCAGTCGGACAACTCGCCGGCGGCATCGCCCACGACTTCAACAATGTGCTGACTGCCATCATCATGGCGTCGGATCTTTTGCTGACCAATCACCGGCCGTCGGACCCGTCCTTCCCCGACATCATGAACATCAAGCAGAATGCCAACCGGGCGGCCTCGCTGGTGCGGCAGTTGCTCGCCTTCTCGCGCAAGCAGACATTGCGGCCGGAAGTGCTGAACCTGACCGACGTGCTTGCCGATCTCCGGATGCTGCTTGCCCGCCTGGTTGGCAACGAGATCAAGCTGAAGGTCGACCACGGCCGCGATTTGTGGCCGGTCAAGGTCGATATCGGCCAGTTCGAGCAGGTGGTGGTCAACCTGGCCGTCAACGCGCGCGACGCCATGCCGGCTGGCGGCGACCTCACCGTGCGCACCCGCAACGTCACCGCCGAACAATGCAAGAGCTTCTCCTACCGCGAGCTCACGCCTGCCGACTATGTCGTGGTCGAGGTCGAGGATAGCGGCTCGGGCATTGCCCCGGACGTGCTGAAGAAGATTTTTGAGCCGTTCTTCACCACCAAGGAAGTCGGCAAAGGCACCGGCCTTGGCCTGTCGATGGTCTATGGCATCATCAAGCAGACCGGCGGCTTCATCTTCTGCGATTCCGAAATCGGCAAGGGCTCGACCTTCCGCATCTTCCTGCCGCGTCACATCGTCGAGGCGAAAAAGCCCGGCGACGTCAGCGAGGCGCCGGTTGCGCCCGTGAAAGCCGCCGACAGCGCCAAGGACCTGTCGGGCTCGGCCACGGTGCTGCTGGTCGAGGACGAGGACGCCGTGCGTATGGGCGGCTCCCGGGCGCTTACATCGCGCGGCTACACCGTCCACGAGGCGTCCTCGGGCGTCGAGGCGTTGGAAGTCTTCGAAGCGCTCGGCGGCAAAGTCGATATCGTCGTGTCCGACGTGGTGATGCCGGAAATGGACGGACCGACGCTGCTCGGCGAACTGCGCAAGCGCCAGCCCGACATCAAGTTCGTCTTCGTGTCCGGCTATGCCGAAGACGCTTTCGCCAGAAACCTGCCGCCGGACGCGCAATTCGGCTTCCTGCCGAAGCCGTTCTCCCTCAAGCAACTGGCCACTGTGGTCAAGGATGTATTGGAGTCCTAGGGCGCCCTAATTCAAAGCTTGCGCAATGACGTGACACTGCCATTATTGCAGGCGAAACGGGCGGCGGGTTTTGGGGAGCATGTCGTGACGCCGCACAACGAGGCTGCCAGGGGCGACTATGCCGCAACGGTGCTGTTGCCGGGCGATCCGCAACGCGCCGAGTGGATGGCAAAGACATTTCTTGAGGCGCCGCGCTGCGTCAACCGCCGCCGGGGCGTACTCGGCTTCACCGGTCTCTATCGCGGCCGTCCCATCAGCATCCAGGCCACCGGCATCGGTGTCCCGTCCTTCCTGGTCTATGCGCATGAACTCCTGGATGTTCACGGCGTAAAAACGCTGATCCGCACAGGCACCTGCGGCGGCCTGACACCCCGCGTGCCGCTGCGCTCCTTGGTGATCTCGCAGTCGGTGCGCGCCGAAAGCGACCAAAGCGGCCAGGTCTTCGGCCTCTACGATGCTGCCGCCGGGCCCGATCCCGGCCTGTTCGCCCACGCTTTGGCCTGCGCCGCCCAGCTCGGCATCGACCACCAGGCCGGGCTGACCATCTGCAGCGATGTCTTCTACCACCCTGAAGGGCGCGACCGCTTTGCCGAAGCGCAGGCGCTTGGGGCTCTCGCTGTCGATATGGAAACCAGCGCACTCTACCGAATCGCGGCGCATTTCGGCGCCCGCGCGCTGTCGCTGCTGACCGTCGTCGACAACATCGTGACCGGCGAACAGACTGCCTATTCCGAACGTCAGGCGCTGTTCACCGATATGGCGCGGCTCGGGCTCGACGTTGCGGCGGAACGCTAGCTTCCTCAGGCCGCTTCGCGCTTCGGCGTCAGCTCATCCATGTCTGGCCGGTGACCGCGCAGATAGAGCGCGCAGGTGGTACGCAGCATCGACGCGAAGTTGGGAATGGCGCCGTTGATCTCGATCGCCTCGTCATAGAGTTTTGAGATGAACTTCGGCGTCGTCAGGCCCTGGCTGTCGGCAATTTCGTCAAGCAGCGCCCAGAACGTTCCTTCAAGCTGGATACTCGTAGAGTGACCGTCGATGCGGATCGACCGGTTGATCTGTCGATAGCCTTCCGGATCCTGCCCGGCAAAAACCCTGCACATCCTTACCTCCCGATATTGTTGGTTTTGGGCGCAGCGTGTCGCGCCTTCAAGTTGTGGTTGTCCCTGCATGTTCGGCCTTGTGGGCCGAATCGGCAATCGGACTTTCGTCTTTAGGCGCAGGCATAGCAGCGATTGCAAATTTAGCCGTGGTAACCGGCTGCCACCACCTTTCGCGCGTGCCGCCCATAATCGCCTCCAACATGCAGCGGCGGAGACTGATTTGGCGAAGGCAATCCATTCCATGATCCGGGTTCTCCAAGAGGCCAGATCCGTCGATTTCTACAGAAACGCTTTCGGGCTCGACGTCGCCGACAGGCTGGATTTCGAGACATTCACGCTGATTTACCTTGCCAACGCCGAAACGGGGTTCGAGCTCGAACTCACCGTGAACAAGGGCCGCACCGAGCCTTATGGGCTTGGCGACGGTTACGGCCATCTGGCGGTCTCGGTGTCCGATCTCGACAGCGAACACGACCGGATCGGCGCGCTCGGCCTCAACCCCAAGAAGATCGTCGAATTCAACCGCGACGGATCGCTGATCGCCCGCTTTTTCTTCATCGAGGACCCCGACGGCTACAAGATCGAGGTTCTGCAGCGTGGAGGGCGCTTCCAGTAGGGGATTATCAGCCGCATTCAGCCCGCGCGGCGCCAGCAACGGCGCTGTTCAAGGGCGCAAACAGCAAGCAGGGAGGAACAAATGGTCACGATCTATGACGCGAGGCTCTCACGTCGTGAACTTCTCAAACGCGGCGGCATCGGCGCGTTGCTCGTCATTTCCGGCAGCGCCGTCATCAGCCCTGAAAATGCCTGGGGGCTCGAGACATCGGCGCTCAAGCCCGAAACCATGGCGACGCTGATCCAGATGGCGCGCGACATCTATCCGCACGATCAGGTGCCCGACAAATACTACGCCATCGCCGTAAAAGGCCATGACGAGCAGGCCGGCAAGGACGCTGCCTACAAGACGATGATCGAAGACGGCATCGCCGACCTCGACAAGAAGTCGGGCGAGGGCGGCTATCGCGGCCTCGGCTGGGAGGAGCAGCGCGTCGCCGTGCTGCAGCAGATCGAGGCGACGCCGTTCTTCCAGTCCATCCGCGGCGGCCTCGTTGTCAGCCTCTACAACCAGCAGGAGGTGTGGCCGATCTTCGGCTACGAGGGCGAATCCTACTCCAAGGGCGGCTACATCGCGCGCGGTTTCGACGACATAGAGTGGCTCTGAGCCCTCCGTCGTTTTGAAACCCCGCAAACAGGAATTCATGGGAGGAAACCATGGCAGCTTCATTTGATCTCAACAACGACGGCGTGGTCGTGATCATCGGCTCCGGCGCCGGCGGCGGCACGCTCGGCAACGAACTCGCCCAGAAAGGCGTCGATGTCGTCATCCTCGAGGCCGGCGCGCGCCACGAATACGAGGATTTCATCAACGACGAGTGGGGTTCCTTCAGCCAGCTCGCCTGGACGGACAAGCGCACAACCTCAGGCGACTGGCGGGTGTCGAAGGATTTCCCCAGTTTGCCGGCCTGGATCGTCAAATCGGTCGGCGGCTCGACCACGCACTGGGCCGGCGCCTCGCTGCGCTTCCAGGAGCATGAGTTCAGGACGCTCTCGACCTACGGCAAGCTGGAAGGCGCCAACCTGCTGGACTGGCCGGTCACATTGGCCGAGATGGAGCCGTACTACGCCAAGGCGGAAGCCAAGATGGGCGTCACCGGCACCAATGGCTGGCCGCGCCTGCCCGGCAACAACAATTTCAAGGTGCTCAAGGCCGGCGCCGACAAGCTCGGCTATAAGGAATGTCATACCGGCAACATGGCAATCAATTCGGTCGAGCGGGACGACCGCAACTCCTGCCAACAGACCGGCTTCTGCTTCCAGGGCTGCAAATGGGGCGCCAAATGGTCGACGCTCTATACCGAGATCCCCAAGGGCGAGGCCACCGGCCATCTCGAAGTCCGGCCGAATGCCATGGCGATCAAGATCAACCACGACGTCTCAGGCAAGGTGACCGGCGTCGTCTATGCCGACAAGGACGGCAAGCTGCAGGAACAGAAGGCCCGCATTGTCGCCGTCGCCGGCAACTCGATCGAAAGCCCGCGCCTGCTGCTAAACTCCGAGTCAGCGAAGTTTCCGCAAGGGCTTGCCAATTCGTCGGGGCAGGTCGGCAAGAACTACATGCGCCACACCACCGGTTCGGTCTACGCCATTTTCGACCAACCGGTGCATATGTATCGCGGCACCACCATGGCCGGCATTATCCGCGACGAGGCGCGGCACGATCCCTCACGCGGCTTTGTCGGCGGCTATGAATTCGAGACGCTGTCGCTCGGCTTGCCCTTCATGGCCGCCTTCCTCAATCCCGGCGGCTGGGGCCGTTCATTCACCACCGCGCTCGACCACTATGATCACATGGCTGGCCTGTGGATCGTCGGCGAGGACATGCCGCGCGCGGAAAACCGCGTCACGCTGCACAAGGACGAGAAGGACGCGCACGGTATGCCGATCGCGGACGTGCATTTCGATGATCATCCCAACGACACGGCGATGCGCAACCATGCCCTACAAGCAGGCCACAGCGCTTTACGATGCGGTCGGCGCGACGCGCTCCTTCCCGACGCCGCCCTATCCCTCAACCCACAATCTCGGCACAAACCGGATGAGCGAAAAGGCGGAAGACGGCGTCGTCAACAAGCACGGCCAAGCGCACGACATCAAAAACCTGTTCGTGTCGGACGGCAGCCAGTTCACCACCGGTGCGGCTGAAAATCCGACGCTGACGATCGTGTCGCTGGCTATCCGCCAGGCCGAATACATCGCTTCGCAAATGTCGGCCAAGACGATCTGAGCCGTCCTCCGGGATCGCTACGCGGAACGCGCATGGCGCGTTCCGCCCTTTTTTCCTAGGACTCACTATGCGCCGACCGGCTGTCCGTCCTTGCGGCGGATGGCGACGACGGACGGTCGCGGCAGCTGGCCATCCCTGAAGTCGGGCCACAGCGTCTGCGCCTTGTCGAGCGTCTCTGCATCTTCCGCAGGGTGCTGCACCGACAGGAACAAAGTCGTGCCGTCCGGCGTGAAGCATGGGCCGGTCGCTTCGGCGCCATGCGGGCAGGTGAACAGCAGCTTCGGCAGGCCGCGCGCCGCACCTTCGGTGTCGACGCCATAGACGCCGTCCGGCAGGTCGAAATCATTGGCGCCGTCCGTCGCCACCCACAGCCGCCCCGCCGGGTCGAAGGTGATGTTGTCGGGGCAGACGAACCAGCCATTGTCCGACGTATCCGGATGAAAAGTGGCGCCGACCTTGGCATCTTTCGGGTTGCCGCAGAGCACGAACAGGTCCCAGGCATACTTTTCCGCCGTGTGGTCGGCATCCGCGCCGCGGCCGCCGGGCGGGATCAGTTCGACAATATGGCCCCAGAGATTTTCCGGCCGCGTGTTGGCCGGATTGACCTTCGACTGGTCGCGCTTCTTGTTCTTGGTCATCACCGCATAGACGCGGCCGGTCACCGGATTGGTCTCAATGTCCTCGGGCCGGTCCATCGGCGTGGCGCCGAGCGCATCTGCCGCAAACCGCGTCTTCAACAGCACCTCGGCCTGGTCGGCAAAACCGTTCTCGACGGTAAGCTTGCCCTGGCCGTGCACCAACGGCAGCCACGTCATCGAGCCATCGGCATCGAAGCGGGCGACCGACAGCACGCCATCGTCGAGCAGATCGGCGCCGGAGGCCGGGTTGGCCTTGTCATAGGCCTTGGCCGAGACGAAGCGGTACATATATTCGAAATAGTCGTCGTCACCCATATAGACGACAACGCGGCCGTCCTTGTTGAGGACCACGGTCGAGGCCTCATGCGACATGCGGCCAAGTGCCGTGCGCTTCACCGGCCTGGACTGAGGATCGTAAGGGTCGATCTCGACCACCCAGTCGAAGCGGTTGGCCTCGTTCGGTTCCTTGTCGAGGTTGAAGCGGTCATGGAAGCGGCCGCGGCCATAGATGTCGGAGCCATCGAAGCCGTAACGGTCAAGCAGGTCGGCGATCGGCGCCCTTTTCGGGTCGCCGCCGAAAATGTCGGACACGCCTTCCTCGCAGGTCAGCACCGTACCCCAGGGGGTGAAACCGCCGCTGCAGTTGTAGCTGGTGCCGAGCACTTTGGTGCCAGTCGCGTCGGCCGAGGTCTTCATCAGCGCATGGCCGGCAACCGGTCCGGAAACGGTCATTTCGGTGTTGGCGGTGATGCGGCGGTTCAGCGGACTGTCGGCTACGGTTTCCCACTTGCCGTCCTTCAATTGCACCTCGACGATCGAATGGCCCATCGCGGCCATGCCGAGATCGACCTGTTCCCTGGTCATCGTCTTGCCGGCATCGCCCTCGGTCATCCCCGGAAACATCACATTGGGCGAGATGTATTCGTTGTTGACGCAGAGCAGGCCATGATCAGAATTCACCGTGCCCTTCGGCAGCGGCATGAAGGCGATGTAGTCGCAATTGTAGCCGAAGCGCTTTTCCTGTTCCTCCGCCGCGACCTTGTTGCCGTCGAATTCGGCGAGGCCAGCTGCAAGCGGATCGCCCCAGCGCGCGACGATGGTCGTCTCATAGCCTTCGGCGGCGGCATGGGTCTTGTCGTAGACCCGCTTCAGCTCGGGAAAGCCGAGCGTCGACTGCGCTGCGGCGGCATGCGTTTCGCCGGCAAACAAGGAGCCGACAAAGCTGCCGCCGGCAATCAGCGCGCCGGAGGCGAGGCTGCCTTTCAAAAGAGACCGGCGCGAGACGCGCTCGGCAATGATTTCGCGGATGAAGGGGGAGGATGAAGACGGTGTATTGGCCATGGTGTCTGCCTCTCAGGGTGGATGTTACGGCGCACCGTTGCCCTAGTCTGCTTAGGCAACATTCACATGACATAGGAGGAAGGTTTTGCCGCAACTGGGCGCGGCACTACGCATCGCTCAGCCCTTGGTGCAGGTCGAGGCGGTGAAGGCGCCGTCGGGCTGCTTCAGAATGATGTCGAATGACGGGGCGGTCTCGCCGTCCAGTGTTGCCTGTGTCATGGAGACGGAGTTGCCACCGGTGGTATAGCCGCCCAGCGGCCCGAGCCAGGTTATCTCGCCATTGGCATTCATCTGATAGTTGTAGCCTTGCGTCCCGGTGCCGAATGTCACCGGGCCGGTATAGACATTGCCCTTGATGGTGATGTCGCCGAGGTTGAGGAAGGCGCCGAGCAGGTAGACCTCGCAATGATAGGTGCCGTCCGGAAGCTTGCCCTCGCCGAAATCGGCGCGCGCGGCGCCGCTCGTTGCCATCAGCAGCAGGATGCAGGAAATGCGGGAGATGCGAGATGTCATGACGTCTCTCTTTTGAAGGGCGAGCTTGCCCTATTTTTGCGCGGTGCCGCAACATTGTTCGCCCGGAAACCACGGCCGGAGATCAAAAACTAGGCATTTGTCTCAATTGGGCGAAAATTAAGCAAAAGTCGTGTGCGCTGCGCAAATTTGCCTCAATCAATTTTACCGGCTGCCTTTGTTGTTTCTCCAGGCTAATATACCAACCGGCTGATAACGCTCGGCTATTCCATCTTTATGAGCGGCGCCTTCGCGTTTGGCACGGCAGTTGCTTTGCATTGTCGCGGTGCAATCAAACAGCTTGGGAGTCTTCGGTATGAGGGGTAATTTCTCCACAATAACAAAAATGTTTTCGGCGGGCGTGATCGCCGCCGGCCTGTCGATGTCGTCTCCGGCCAAGGCCGCCGAAG
Organism: Mesorhizobium sp. C395A; assembly: GCF_030323205.1. Taxonomy (NCBI): domain Bacteria; kingdom Pseudomonadati; phylum Pseudomonadota; class Alphaproteobacteria; order Hyphomicrobiales; family Phyllobacteriaceae; genus Mesorhizobium; species Mesorhizobium sp. C395A. The sequence goes on from NZ_CP100473.1 coordinate 1,504,020, forward strand.
ACACGATCAAGGTCGGCATTCTGCATTCGCTGTCGGGGACCATGGCGATTTCGGAGACGACGCTGAAAGACGCCATGCTGATGCTCATCGAAGAGCAGAATGCCAAGGGCGGTCTGCTCGGCAAGAAGCTCGAGGCGGTCGTTGTCGATCCGGCCTCCAACTGGCCGCTCTTCGCCGAAAAGGCGCGCGAGCTGATCTCGAAGGACAAGGTCGCCGCCGTGTTCGGCTGCTGGACCTCGGTGTCGCGCAAATCGGTGTTGCCGGTGTTCTCGGAACTCGACAACATCCTGTTCTACCCCGTCCAGTATGAGGGCGAGGAAAGCGAGCGCAACGTGTTCTACACCGGCGCCGCCCCAAACCAGCAGGCGATTCCTGCCGTCGATTATCTCATGAGCGAGGACGGTGGCTCGGTGAAGCGCTGGGTGCTGGAAGGCACCGACTACGTCTATCCCCGAACCACCAACAAAATCCTCGAGGCCTATCTGAAGGCCAAGGGCGTCGCCGCCGAAGACATCATGGTCAACTACACGCCGTTCGGCTTCTCCGACTGGCAGACCGAAGTCTCCGCAATCAAGAAATTCGGCTCGGCCGGCAAGAAGACCGCCGTCGTCTCGACCGTCAATGGCGACGCCAACGTTCCGTTCTACAAGGAACTCGGCAACCAGGGCATCAAGGCCGAGGACATCCCGGTCATGGCCTTTTCGGTCGGTGAGGAAGAACTGGCCGGTCTCGATACCGCGCCGCTGGTCGGCCATCTCGCTGCCTGGAACTATTTCGAGAGCGTCGACACACCCGAAAACAAGAAGTTCATCGCCGACTGGCACAAGTTCATCAAGAATGACAAGCGCACCACCAACGACCCGATGGAAGCTCACTATATCGGCTTCAACATGTGGGTGAAGGCGGTCGAAAAGGCTGGCACCACCGATCCCGACAAGGTCATCGACGCCATGGTCGGCGTGTCCGTGCCGAACCTCACCGGCGGCTATTCGACCATGATGCCGAACCATCACATCACCAAGCCGGTGCTGATCGGCGAGATCCAGGCCGACGGCCAGTTCGAGACCGTGTCGCAGACGCCCGGCCTCGTGATGGGCGACGAATGGTCCGACTATCTGCCCGATTCCAAGGACCTGATTTCGGATTGGCGCGCGCCTCTGTCCTGCGGCAACTTCAACGTTGCCACCGGCAAATGCGGCGGCAAGGGCACGAACTGATCCCTCCCGGGACTGACCGATCGTGGACGCGTCCACGATCGGTACCGCCAAGCGTCCGGGCGCTTCAGCCCGCCCGGACGCGGAATTTCCCCACAGAAGAGTATCTGAACGGATGATCCTGTTGCGCACTCTCGGCCTCATGCTGGTGTTCCTGGTGGCAAGCCTATTGCCGTCGAACGCAGCCGAAGCCGATCTGCGCGCCATCGTCGCCAAATTCGCCACGGGCACGGGCTTTGCCGCCACTGAGGCTGTGGTGCGCGAACTTGCCGCCACCGGCGATCCGCTGGTTGAACGGCCGCTTGCAGCCCTCGCCGAAGGCAATCTCTACATTCGTAAAGCCGATTCAGCCGTCTTCGTCGGCAGTGAGGCCGCCGACAGCGTCACGCTGCTCGACCCGCTGAGCGGCGAGAAAGCCGGCGACGCCGCCAAGGCCGACATCACCAAGATCAAGGTCAACAACACGCTGCGCCGTGTCATCCGAGATGCGCTGGGAACGCTGACGTTGCGCGCGAGAGATCCTTCTGTTCGCATCGCCGCCGCCGACACCATGTTCAAGACCCCCGATGCCGCCAATATCGAGCCGCTCGATGCAGCCATCGCCGCCGAGACCGACGCCAAGGTCAAGGCATTGTTCGAACAGGCGCGCGCGGCATCGGTGCTGGTCTCCGATAAGCCGGAGGCCGACAAGCTTGCCGCCATTGCCCTGATCGGCGCGCGCGGCGACCGCGACGCGGTCTCGCTGCTCACCGCGGTCGAGGCCAATGCGCAAGGCGCGGTCAAGGATGCCGCGACGGCGGCAATCGCCAGCATCAATTCGAGCCTGGCGCTGTGGGATGCCGGCCAGAACATATGGTACGGCATCTCGCTTGGCTCGGTGCTGCTGCTGGCCGCCATCGGCCTCGCCATCACCTTCGGCGTCATGGGCGTCATCAACATGGCGCATGGCGAGATGGTGATGCTCGGCGCCTACACCACCTTCGTCGTCCAGCAGGTGATCCGAACCTCATTCCCCGGCCTGTTCGACTGGTCGCTGGTGATCGCGCTGCCGCTCGCCTTCCTGGTTGCCGCTTCCGTCGGCCTGATCATCGAGCGCGGCGTCATCCGTTTCCTCTACGGCCGGCCGCTGGAAACGCTGCTCGCAACCTGGGGCGTCTCGCTTGTCCTGCAGCAGGCGGTGCGCTCGATCTTCGGACCGACCAACCAGGAGGTCGGCAACCCCTCCTGGATGTCGGGATCGTTCGATGTCGGCCAACTCGCCGTCACCTGGAACCGCCTCTGGATCCTGGTGTTCGCGCTCACCGTCTTCGGCGTGCTGCTCTTTGTTATGAAGCGCACGCCCTGGGGCCTTCAGATGCGCGCCGTCACCGCCAACCGCCGCATGGCCGCCTCGATGGGCATCAGGACGCCTTGGGTCGATGCGCTGACCTTTGCGCTCGGCTCCGGCATTGCCGGCATTGCCGGCGTCGCGCTCAGCCAGATCGACAATGTCTCGCCCAATCTCGGCCGCGGCTACATCATCGACAGCTTCATGGTCGTGGTCTTCGGCGGCGTCGGCAATCTCTGGGGCACGCTGGTCGGCGCCTTCTCGCTCGGCATCGTCAACAAGGTTCTCGAACCCTATGCTGGCGCGGTGCTCGGCAAGATCGTCGTGCTGGTGCTGATCATCCTGTTCATCCAGAAGCGCCCGCGCGGCCTGTTCGCGCTCAAGGGCAGGGCGGTGGAAACATGATCACGGGACGCTTCTTCGCCGCGGGTGCCGACCGTCGCATCGCCATCACTATTTTCATCCTGCTGACGGCCGCCATTATCGTGCCGCTGCTCAACCTCGCAGTGTCGCCGCAAAGCGCGTTCTATATTCCGTCCTACATCGTCGCGTTGACGGGCAAGTACCTCTGCTATGCATTGCTTGCCTTGGCGCTCGATCTCGTCTGGGGCTATTGCGGCATCCTCTCGCTCGGCCATGGCGCCTTCTTCGCCCTCGGCGGCTATGCGATGGGCATGTACCTCATGCGCCAGATCGGCTCGCGCGGCGTTTACGGCAATCCGATCCTGCCCGATTTCATGGTGTTCCTGAACTACAAGGAATTGCCCTGGTTCTGGACCGGTTTCGACCACTTCTGGTTCGCCGCCATCATGGTGCTGGCGGTGCCCGGCCTGCTCGCCTTCGTCTTCGGCTGGTTCGCCTTCCGCAGCCGCGTCACCGGCGTCTATCTCTCCATCATCACCCAGGCGATGACCTACGCGCTGCTGCTCGCCTTCTTCCGCAACGACATGGGTTTCGGCGGCAACAACGGCTTGACCGATTTCAAGGATATTCTGGGCTTCAACGTGCAGGCCGACGCCACCCGCTCGGCCCTGTTTGCCGCCAGCGCCATCATACTCGCGCTCGCCGTCTTCATCACCTGGGCGATCGTCGGCTCCAAATACGGCAAGCTGCTGATGGCGGTGCGCGACGCCGAGAGCCGCACCCGCTTCCTCGGCTGGCGGGCGGAGAACGTGAAGCTGTTTGCCTTCACCGTCTCGGCTGTCATGGCCGGCATCGCCGGCGCGCTCTATGTGCCGCAGGTCGGTATCATCAATCCCGGCGAATTCGAGCCATCCAATTCCATCGAAGTCGTGATCTGGGCAGCCGTCGGTGGGCGCGGCACCATTGTCGGCCCGATCGTCGGCGCGCTGCTGGTCAACGCCGGCAAATCCTGGTTCACCGGCCTGCTGCCGGAGTTCTGGCTGTTTGCGCTCGGCGGCCTGTTCGTCGCCGTAACCCTGTTCCTGCCCAAGGGCATCGTCGGCATGTGGGATTCCTGGCGCGGTAACGCTCGGGCGATGCGGGCTGCAGCGATTGCAGAGGAAGCGGGCACAGACCCTGATGCCCCGCCGCCATCGAAGATCGTGCGCAGCGCAGCAACAACGCCCGGTGCCTGGTCCGCGTCCGGGCCTGAACCGCAGCCGGCGGAATAGAGCGATGTCGAAGTCCAACACCATCCTCTATCTCGACGGCGTCTCGGTCTCCTTCGACGGTTTCCGCGCCATCAACAATCTGTCGCTGGTGCTCGACAAGGGCGAGATGCGCGCCATCATCGGTCCCAACGGCGCCGGCAAGACGACGATGATGGACATCGTCACCGGCAAGACCCGGCCCGACGAGGGCGAAGTGTTCTTCGACGGCCAGGTCGATCTGACCCGGCACGACGAGGCGGAGATCGCCATGATGGGCATCGGCCGCAAATTCCAGAAGCCGACCGTCTTCGAAAGCCACAGCGTCGAAGACAATGTGATGCTGGCGCTGAAGGGCCCGCGCTCGATCTTTCCGGCGCTGTTCCATCGCCGCTCGGCCGCCGAAGCCAGACAGATCGACGACATCCTCGGCATCATCCGGCTGGGCGACAAGCGCCACGATCTGGCAGCCAATCTCAGCCATGGCCAGAAACAGTGGCTGGAGATCGGCATGCTGCTGGCGCAGGACCCGAAGCTGCTTTTGGTTGACGAGCCGGTCGCAGGGATGACCGATGCCGAGACCGAGGAAACCGCGCGGCTGCTCAAGGACATAGCGCGCGAGCATTCGGTCATCGTCGTCGAGCACGACATGCATTTCGTGCGCGAACTCGGCGTCAAGGTCACCTGCCTGCATGAGGGCTCGGTGCTGTCGGAAGGCTCGCTCGATTTCGTCTCGGCCGACGAGCGGGTCGTCGAAGTTTATCTCGGGAGATGAGCATGGTCTGGCGGGTGCAATTCCATCGCTTCGACTTTTCGTTCCTCCGCTTCTGGAGAAGGCGCTGACATGCTCGAAGTTTCCAACGCCACGCTCCATTACGGCGCCGCCCAGGCGCTGCGCGGCGTGTCGCTGACGGCAGGTGCCGGCAAGATCACCTGCGTGCTCGGCCGCAACGGCGTCGGCAAGACCAGTTTGATGAGATCGATCGTCGGCCACCACCGGCTGACGAGCGGAAGCGTTGCCTTCGAGGGGAAGGCGCTCGACCGGAGCGCGGCGTATGACCGCGCCCGGTCGGGCATCGCATTCGTACCGCAGGGCAGGGAGATCTTTCCGCTGCTGACGGTGCGCGAAAACCTGGAGTCCGGCTTTGCGCCGTTGAAGCGCGCCGACCGCAACGTGCCGGCGCATGTCTTCGAACTGTTTCCGGTGCTGAAGCAGATGCTGGGGCGGCGCGGCGGCGATCTCTCAGGCGGCCAGCAGCAGCAGCTCGCCATCGGCCGGGCGCTCGTCATGCGGCCGAAACTGCTGGTGCTCGACGAGCCGACCGAAGGCATCCAGCCCTCGATCATCAAGGACATCGGCCGCGCGATCCGCTATTTGCGCGATCAGGCCGGCATTGCGGTGCTTCTGGTCGAGCAATATCTGGATTTCTGCCGCGAGCTCGCCGACGAGGTCAACATCATGGACCGCGGCCAGATCGTCCACACCGGCCCGGCCGAAGATCTCGACCGGGCGGACGTCAGGAAGTTTCTGACGGTTTAACGCAGGTCGACGGCTGCACGGATCGTACACGTCGAAGATTGGCTGAAATGCCCACAATCACTTCGTCATTCTAGGGCGGAGCCAAGGAGCGGAGCGACGCGCGCAGACCCCAGAATCCATGCCGCGACATCAGCCAAAGAGTGCCGCGATGCAGAACAAGATCGCTTCTGCGGCACATGGCCATTCCACATTCTGCACCGTTAATGACGCTTCTTCGTCCCGGCATGGATCCCTGGGTCTTCGCTCCGCTTCGCGTCGCTACGCCCAAGGATGATGAAGTCGCGAAGGTCCGCGCCCGTTGCGTCGGACTTTCGTCCGAGGCCGCCACCTCTGGCACGCCGAATACTGCATGCTAGTCTTTCCTAGGCCTCGGTGAGTCGGCCGCTTCCGTATCAGTCTGGTTCTGTAGCAGATCGAGGGAATATGCTGGCTCAGCCTGCAAGTTCCACGCAAGCAAGCCACCCTAGCTTCCCTCGCAGTTCTGATTGTCGGTCAATGCGTTCAGATAATCTTGCCAGGAGAATAGGGCTATGGAACGGTTCGTCGAGGACCACCAGAAACGACGGCTGACAGAGCGTGTCGACATCATTACCGCCATCAACATTCTGCGCTCGCAAGGCTACCAGCAGGATGAGCTGATCGGCGAAATCACCAAGGTTTTCTACGTCGACCTCGACACTTACAACGAGATCGTCATAGCGGCCTAAAAACGCCTCGCGCCTGAACGGCCTCATGCGACGCGCTTTAGGTTGTTGTTTTACGTGTGGTGAGGTTCAGGCCGGCTGAATATCAGCCAGCCTACCCGGCGCGCCGGAAGGCGAGCACACGATTGCGGCCGCCGCGCTTGGCGCCGTAAAGCGCCTTGTCGGCGGCGCTGAGCACCTTGTCGAATTTGGTGCCGCCCTCGCTGCCGAAGGCGTAGCCGGCGCTGACCGTGCAGGAGAGCAGGCGGGTCTCGGTATCGATCCGGCGCATGGCAAAACTGGCCCGGATGCGCTCGGCTATGAATTCCACCTTTTCAGGCAAGGTGCGATCGAGCACCAATGCAAATTCCTCTCCGCCCATGCGCGCGGCGACATCGCCTGGCTGGAGATTGGCGGTCAAATCCTTGGCGAACAGTTTCAGCACCTCGTCGCCGGTGGCATGGCCGAACTCGTCATTTATGGCCTTGAAGCCGTCGAGATCGAACACGATCACGGCGGTGAAGGACCGGACCGGCGTTTTGCCATGCAGGTCGAACAAAGCGCGCCGGTTGAGCAGGCCGGTCAGCGGATCGGTCAGCGCTTCGCGGCGATGATGCTGCGCCAGGCGTCCCTGGTTGAGCGCCAGCGAGAGCGCGCCGATGCCGGTCATGCAGGCGATGACGACGATGAGGCTGAAATCCTCGGCCCAGTTGCTCGGCGCATGGCCAAGCACCAGCCTGCCATCCCAGACAAGTGCACCGGAGCACAGCACGAAGGAAATTCCGGTGGCGGTGTAGAGCCCGGCAATGCCGAGGATAGGGGCAGGGAACTCCGTACGACCCTTCCAGTATTCATAGGCCGTCGCAAACAGGAGCAGCGCGGCAAAGGCATTCTCCAGCATGAAGCCCAGCCCGTCATAGCCAAGCGCCATCGGCGGCAAGGCGACTGCCAGCGAGACGCCGGCGCCGACAGCAATGCGGGGCAGCGGTGACCTCCCTGTCGTGAACTGATGGGCCGCGCCCAGCATGGTCGCGAAGCCGAGCAGCAGGAACGTGAAGCTGGCGAGGCCGAGCAGGCGTCCGGGCGCGTCGATATAGGCCTGGTAGGCGAAGACGTCGGCGACGATCAGAAGCACGCTGACGGCCCAGGTCAGCAGGAATTTTTCCGAGCGCGCGGTAAGCCAAATGCCGAACAGCGTCAGGCCGAGGCAAGCGGCGGAAAACCCGACAGCCAACAGAAGGGAACTGTAGTCGAGCGACATGCCCTCGTCCTTGCGCGCGGCGGCCGGCCTCTAGAAAGGACCCGCACCGGATTTATGCAGGATGGAGGTATCGATAAGGTTACGATGCGCATAAGCTATCACGCTTCGGTTCATCGTAGCAATTCTGGGTTGAAACCCTTTTCAAGGGAAAGCGCTGACCGCTTTCCCGGGAAAACCGTTCCACACTTTTCCTGGAATTGCTCCTAATGCATGTCGCCCAGAAGTGTGCCGCGGTTCTGGGACAACGGCATGCATCAAGACAAAGACTTAAATCGCGTCGTATGAATCCGTTTCAGCGCGACGCGCTTTAACCGATCAGCTCACGCGCTTCATCAGCGCCATGGCGCCGAACGGCGCGCGCACCTTGCCCTCGGTGATGAAGTAGACGAACACATCGCGCGGTTTCACCGGCGCGTCGAAAGTCGGATCGGCGCGCCGCAGATCGGCCGGCTGCTTGCCTTGCGCCCAGGTCTTCACCCGCGCTGCCCATTCGTCCAGGCCATTCGGCGTATAGCAATCCGGATTGTCGTCGCTGCCGGTCTGCAGCCGCGCATAGATAAAATCGCCGGTGATGTCGGCGATACCAGGATATTTGGCATGGTCGGCATAGACGATCGCCGCCTTGTATTTGCGCGCCAGGCTCACAAATTCCGGCACGCTGAAACTGTCGTTGCGCACTTCCAGCGCATGGCGCAGCGCCACGCCATCCTGCTTTTCCGGCAGCAGCTTCAGGAAGGCCTCGAAATCATTGGCGTCGAACTTTTTCGTCGGCGCGAACTGCCACAGGATCGGGCCCAGCTTGTCGCCCAGCGCGGCAATGCCGGAGCCGAGGAAGCGCGTCATGGACTCGCCGGCTTCGCCAAGCACGCGCCGGTTGGTGACGAAGCGATTGCCCTTCAGCGAATAGACGAAACCGTCCGGCGCCTCGCCCGCCCATTTGACGAAGGTCGGCTCCTTGAAGCTGGAATAGTAGGTGCCGTTGACCTCGATGCTCGGTACCTGGCGGGTGGCGTAACTTAGCTGTTTGGCCTTGGAAAGCTTGTCCGGGTAGAAAGACGTATCCCAGGGTTCGAAAGTCCAGCCGCCCATCCCGGCGCGGATTGTTCCTTGGCTGATCATCGTCTTCCTCCCAGTTCTAAAAATGCGGTCAGGCTATTTTTCCAACCGGTTTGATCATGTCGACCACGGTCCATCCGGGACGGTGGGGATTGGCTCGGCGGCCCGTTTCGTGGAAGCCATAGGCCGTATAGATCTCGATGTTCCGCTCCATGCGCGAATTGGTGTAGAGCCGCACCTCCGGCACCCCCCATAGCCGCGCCTGTTCCTGGGCGAAGTCGAGCAGCGCGGTACCGAGTTTCCTCCCCTGAAAAGCGGGGGAGACCGCGACGCTGAAGATCATCGCATGATCGGGGTGGCGCTCAATAACGATCAGCCCGGCGAGCTCAGCGTCGCTCTCCAGCAGCCAGACCTCGCCTCGCTCGATGCGTGGCGCATAGCCCTCGGTGACTGGGATCGGCGGCGCGCCGAACAAGGCGGTGTAATGCCCATAGGCGGCTTCCGTCAGCGAAACGACTCCGTCGAGATCACCGGCAAGCGCCTGTCGGACTGTCATTCAAAGCTCTCCAGGCGCCCGGCCGGTCTGCCAGTCACTCCGCCGCTTCGCGCTTGCCTCCGGGGCGCCGTTCCAGCAGTTCCTTCAGGAAGTGGCCGGTGTAGCTGCGCTTTTCGCGCACGATCGCTTCCGGTGTGCCTTGGGCAACCAGCTCGCCGCCGCCATCGCCGCCTTCGGGGCCGAGGTCGAGCACCCAGTCGGCGGTCTTGATGACTTCGAGATTGTGCTCGATCACCACCACCGTGTTGCCCTGGTCGACCAGTTCGTGCAGCACTTCCAGCAACTTGGCGACGTCGTGGAAGTGCAGGCCGGTGGTCGGCTCGTCGAGGATGTAGAGCGTCTTGCCGGTCGCCTTGCGCGACAATTCCTTGGCGAGCTTGATACGCTGCGCCTCGCCGCCCGACAGCGTCGTCGCCTGCTGGCCGATATGGATGTAGCCGAGGCCGACCTGCTTCAGCGTCTCCAGCTTGTCGCGCACCCCGGGCACGGCGGCAAAGAAATCGACGCCTTCCTCGACCGTCATGTCCAGGACGTCGGCGATCGACTTGCCCTTGAACAGGACGTCGAGCGTCTCGCGGTTGTAGCGCTTGCCGTGGCAGACGTCGCACGTGACGTAGACGTCGGGCAGGAAGTGCATCTCGATCTTGATGACGCCGTCGCCCTGGCAGGCCTCGCAGCGGCCGCCCTTCACGTTGAAGGAGAAGCGGCCCGGCTGATAGCCGCGGGCCTTGGCCTCGGGCAACCCGGCAAACCAGTCGCGGATCGGTGTGAAGGCGCCGGTGTAGGTGGCCGGGTTCGAACGCGGTGTGCGGCCGATCGGCGACTGGTCGATGTCGATGACCTTGTCGAGGAATTCGAGGCCCTCGATGCGGTCGTGATCGGCCGGATGCTCGCGCGAGCCCATGATGCGGCGCGACGCCGCCTTGAACAGCGTCTCGATCAGGAAGGTCGATTTGCCGCCGCCAGACACGCCGGTGACGGCGGTAAAAGTGCCGAGCGGGATTTCGGCAGTGACGTTCTTGAGATTGTTGCCGCGCGCGCCGACGATCTTCAGCCGGCGGTTTTTCTTGGCCTCGCGCCTGACACCGGGCGTGGCGACTTCGAGCGCGCCCGACAGATATTTACCGGTGATCGAGTTGGGATTGGCCATCACCTGCTGCGGCGTGCCCTGGGCGATGATCTCGCCGCCATGAATGCCGGCGGCCGGACCCATGTCGACGACATAATCGGCATGCAGGATGGCGTCTTCGTCATGCTCGACGACGATCACCGTGTTGCCGATGTCGCGCAGATGCTTGAGCGTGTCAAGCAGGCGGGCATTGTCGCGTTGGTGCAGGCCGATCGACGGCTCGTCCAGCACATAGAGCACGCCGGTGAGGCCGGAGCCGATTTGCGACGCCAGACGAATGCGCTGGCTCTCGCCGCCCGACAGCGTGCCGGAATTGCGCGACAGCGTCAGATAGTCGAGGCCGACATCGTTGAGGAAGCGCAGGCGGTCACGGATTTCCTTGAGAACGCGCACCGCGATCTCGTTCTGCTGGTCGTTGAGATGTGGCGGCAGTTCGGTGAACCACTGGTCGGCCTTGCGGATCGACAGCTCTGTGACTTCGCCGATATGCTTGCCGGCGATCTTCACCGCCAGCGCTTCCGGCTTCAGCCGGTATCCCTTGCAGACCGGGCAGGGCGTCGCCGACATGAAGCGCTCGATCTCCTCGCGCATCCAGGCGGATTCGGTTTCCTTCCACCGCCGTTCGAGATTGGGAATGACGCCCTCGAACGTCTTGGTGGTCTTGTAGGAGCGCAGGCCGTCATCATATTGGAAGGTGACCTCGCGCTCGCCGGTGCCACGCAGGACGGCATCCTTTGCCTCTTCGGTCAGGTCTTTGAACTTGTCGCCGAGCTTGAAGCCGTATGCCTTGCCCAGCGCTTCCAGCGTCTGCGCATAATAGGGCGAGGTCGATTTCGCCCACGGGCTGACGGCGCCGTCGCGCAGCGAGACGTTTTCGTCCGGCACGATCAGGCTGGCGTCGATGGCGCGCTGATTGCCGAGGCCGTCGCAGGTCGGGCAGGCGCCGAACGGGTTGTTGAACGAGAACAGCCTGGGCTCGATCTCCGGAATGGTGAAGCCGGAAACCGGGCAGGCGAATTTTTCCGAGAACAGGATGCGCTCATGCGTCTCGTTCTTCGATTTGTTGACCGAGTCCTCGCCGGTCTGGCTGGCGTCGAGCGGCCGATCGGCGAACTCGGCCACCGCCAGCCCTTCCGCCAGCTTGAGCGCCGTTTCGATGGAATCGGCAAGCCGTGTCGCCAGGTCACCGCGCACGACGATGCGGTCGACGACGACGTCGATGTCGTGCTTGTACTTCTTGTCCAGCGCCGGCACGTCGGCGATCTCGTAGAAGACGCCGTCGACCTTGACGCGCTGAAAGCCCTTCTTCTGCAGCTCCAGCAGTTCCTTGCGATATTCGCCCTTGCGGCCGCGCACGATCGGCGCCAGCAGGAAAAGGCGCGTGCCTTCCTCGACAGCCAGCACCCGGTCGACCATCTGGCTGACCGTCTGGCTTTCGATCGGCAGGCCGGTCGCCGGCGAATAGGGGATGCCGACGCGCGCGAACAGCAGGCGCATGTAGTCGTAGATCTCGGTGACGGTGCCGACTGTCGAGCGTGGGTTCTTCGACGTGGTCTTTTGCTCGATCGAGATGGCCGGCGACAGCCCGTCGATCTGGTCGACATCCGGCTTCTGCATCATTTCGAGGAACTGGCGCGCATAAGCCGACAGGCTCTCGACGTAACGGCGCTGGCCCTCGGCATAGATGGTGTCGAAAGCAAGCGACGATTTGCCGGAGCCCGACAGGCCGGTCATGACGATCAGGCTGTCACGCGGCAGGTCGAGATCGACATTCTTCAGGTTGTGTTCGCGTGCCCCGCGAATGGAAAGGTATTTATGGTCGGCCATCGCCGGTCGCCGCCTCAGGTCTGGTGTCAGTGGGATCGGCGGGTTTTCCCGGCCATTCCCTATGTAGGTATTTTTGCCGCCACGTCGAGAGACGCCACACTTCTCGACCAAAGCCGTTTAACCGTCTTTCGCGCGAAGGGGCAAGCGGAAAGAACAAAGGCCGAACACGCTCCTGACAAAGCTGTGCAGAAACTGACAAGGGTGTTTCAGAAACTGACCCTGACGTAAGCTCCCGGCGATCACATTTTCCGTAACCGGCTATTCAAGGTTGACGTCGTCGAATCGGGGGCGCACTCTGCCGGAGTCAACGGAGCCGGCCGTCTTTGATGGCCTCGCCGCCCATAGCGGCCTGCGAGACGCCGCAGGTTTTTGCGATTTGTGCTTCGGATTGACACCAGTCGCAACGGACATAGGAGCGGAGCATGACGCCACCGGATAGTCCCTTGAGGCTCCACCTGCTAGTGGAGCCGCGGCGGGCATAAGTGCCAGGTAGTTTCAAGGCATTGGAGTGTATGCGTCCAAACGAACGCATCGCGTCAGTCCAACAAACCACCAGACAAACCGTGACCTGCCGAATCCCACAAAAATCAGAGACGGATAGTCGGATCGTCGGCTGAATGCCGCGAAGCATCCGAAGTCAAAGTCGGTATAACACTACCGGCAGTTTGGATTTGGAATCCAAGAAAAGCCCCGACCGTTAGCGGAAGCAACGGCGGGGCTGTTCTTTTGCGAGGAAGTCGTCGGCGCAGGCTTTCTCTCCCGTATAGTAGCTGGGAGAAGGGGCTACCGGCGCGGCGGCTTGATCCCACCCGTGCCGACATCGACAGTGATGCTGCCGGAAATCTTGACATCGGTGTCGCCGATCTTGAACGTGCCGTTCTCGCCGGCAGGCAGCGCGTCGTCCGGCTCCGGCTGCGGCGCGGGCTTGGCGATGCGGTAGTCGCCGGTCACGCCGGGCAGGGCGCCTTTCCGCGACGTGCTGGTGCTGCCCCCGGCAAAGGCCATGCTCGATGTCGCCGCCGTGATGGCAATGGCTATGGTCAGTCTGTTCAGGTGGTAGCGCATGGCAAGACTATAGTGCCGCGCTCAAGGCGAGGCCAGACCAGCGGCGTTGAAATTGAGGGAACACCGGCCTGCATTCAATCCGCCGATCAGGCCGCCGCCTTTTTGCGGGTGTCGAACACATGGTCGACGAGGCCCCACTCCTTGGCCTCCTTGGCGGTCATGAAGAAATCGCGGTCGAGCGTGCGTTCGACCTCTTCATAGGTGCGGCCGCAATGCTGCGCATACAGTTCCGTCATGTGCCGTTTGGTGCGCAAAATGCCTTCGGCATGGCGCTGGATGTCGGAGGCCTGGCCTTGGAAGCCGCCCAGAGGCTGGTGCAGCACGATGCTGGCGTTGGGGAGCGCGATGCGCCGGCCCGGCGTTCCCGCCATCAGCAGGAACGAGGCCATCGAGGCGGCAAAGCCCATGCACACCGTCGATACCGGGCAACTGACAAATTGCATCGTGTCGTAGATGGCGAAGCCGCTGGTCACCACGCCGCCCGGCGAGTTGATGTAAAGCGAGATCTCCTTGTCGGGGTTTTCGGATTCCAGCGACAGGAGCTGGGCGCAGACCAGCGCCGACATGCCGTCATTGATCTCGCCATTGACGAAGATGATGCGCTCGCGCAGCAGCCGCGAGAAAATGTCGAAGGCGCGTTCGCCGCGGCTCGATTGCTCGATCACCATCGGCACCAGATTGGCAAAGCCGCTCATCTCATTGTCTCCGTTTTGATTTTTCCGGTTCAGGCAGCGCACAGCAACAGGCGTGGCGCGTTGGCGGCGACAGGCGGTTTGGGCTTGTATGCGCGCAGCGAGAGCCGGCAGCCGGCGCCGGCCATCGCAACCGCAGGCGTCAGGACAAACCCGTCATGGACGATGCGCAGATGCGTGCCGCCGGAAACGGTGCGGGCGAGTGTGAAGGTGACGATGCTCTCCAGCTCCTCGCGGTCGGCGTCGCCGGAACGCTCGCGCCAGGAATAGCGCAGCAGGCGCCCCGGTTCGGCATCGAGCACTTCGCACTCGATCGGCTTCTCAGGCCGGGCAAAGGCAAAGCGGCTGCCGGTTTCCGGATTGATGTCGTTCGGCATCATCCATTCCGCCAAGAGGTCCGGCACGGTCAGTGCCCGCCACACCTTTTCCGGTGCGTCCGGCAGATCGCATTCGAAGGCGAGGGCATCTTTGGCGGTCTGCGTCTGCTTTTCGTCGGTCATTGGTCCATGTCCTTCAAAACGGCCTTCAGTCTTTCGATGCGCTCCGGCCAGAATGCGCGGTAGCGTTCGATCCAGCCGAGCAGCGGCTCGAGCCCTTGCGGATCGGCGCGATAGTAGGCGTTGCGGCCGGCGCGTCTTTCGCTGACCAGGCCTGCGCCGCGCAGCACGGCAAGGTGCTGCGACACCGCCGGCTGCGACACGCTCATGCCAGTGCGCAACTCCGACACGCTCATCTCGCCGGAAGTCAGCCGCTCGTAGACGGCGCGTCGCGTCGGGTCGGCCAGGGCGCGAAAAATCTCTGCTTCGATCATGGCAAAAGCATAAGTCGATACTTATCGATTTGGCAAGGGGTGTTTTGAATGCCCGGTATTGATTGGATCCTGCCGGGCCTCTAATCCACGGGGAACAAGATGGGCCGATCATCGCGAGGCAGGAGTAGTATTTATGAATTCCAACGTCGATCTTTCGTCCGCCGAGAACCTCAACGAGGCTCTGAGGCTCTATCGCCGCCTCGTCCTCGGTATAGGCGCCATCGCCGTCATCGGTTTCGTGGCCGTGATCTTGTTGGCCAAGTTGGGTACGGCGCTATCGCCGCCATACGGGATTTACATCTTCGGCGAAGGATTGGGGACCTGGGGCCTGATCGCGGTGGTAGCGGCGCTCGTCGCTCAGGTCTGGTGGCACGGGCGCGCGATCGGGAAATTGCTGAATGACCCGGCTCTGAAATCTGAACCTGCAGTCGGGCTGATGTCGGCACCAACCGTGATCGCACAGCGCGCCCATACCATGGGCATGGAGTGGAGCGGCTTTTTCGGTCCGTTGCGACCAGCTAAAAAACGGCGCTGACGACACCGCTTCTCGCCGCTGCGTGTCAGCTAAATCCACGCGCCCGCGTCGGCGATTGCTGCCATTCCTTGACAATCCGTGGTTAACAGTATAGGAACGAAAAGGGAACAAAAACCTTGTGGGAAAAGCCAGCCGCGGCAAGCCAGGATTGTCCGCGGCCTGTAAGGTGAACGACTTGAAATTTGTTTCGGATGAGCGCGGAGAAGTGTCATGGCGGGTAGCGTCAACAAGGTCATTCTGGTCGGTAACCTCGGCGCGGACCCTGAAATCCGCCGCCTGAATTCTGGTGACCCGGTCGTCAACATCCGCATCGCCACGTCGGAAAGCTGGCGCGACAAGAACTCCGGCGAGCGCAAGGAAAAGACCGAATGGCACAACGTGGTCATTTTCAATGACCAGATCGCCAAGGTCGCCGAGCAGTACCTGAAGAAGGGCATGAAGGTTTACGTCGAAGGCCAGCTGCAGACACGCAAATGGCAGGACCAGACCGGCGCCGACAAGTACACGACCGAAGTCGTGTTGCAGAAATTCCGCGGCGAGCTGCAGATGCTCGATTCTCGCGGCGAGGGCGGCGGTCAGGTCGGCAACTATGCCGGCGGCGGCGGCGCGAGCCGTGGCTCGGATTTCGGCCAGTCTGGCCCCAATGAGAGCTTCAACCGCGGCGGCAACAGCGGTGGCGGCGGTTCCAAGGGCGGCGGTGGCGGCGGCTCGTCGCGCGAACTGGACGACGAAATCCCGTTCTGAGCTGACGATAGTCAGCGATATCTGAGGAGAGGGCGCCATGTCGCTCGGACCGCTTCTGTCGGCGCGCCCTCCCATTCCATGGCACGCCTTCGCGGCCCTTGCCGCGCTGGCCATTGGCGCTACGCAACTGGCACTGCCGAAAGGCACGACGCGCCATCGTGTCGTCGGCTATACCTGGGCGGCGCTGATGCTGGTCGTCGCCATCTCCAGTTTTCTGGATCCAGCAGATACGCCTCGTCGGTCCGTTCAGCCCGATCCATCTCTTGTCGATTTTAGTGTTGATCGCCGTGCCGCTGGCGGTCTGGCACGCGCATATGCATCGGGTCGCCAACATCGCAGGGTCATGATATCGCTGTATGTTTTCGCCCTGATCGGCGCCGGCGTGTTCACGCTGCTGCCAGGGCGGATCATGCACACGGTCGTCTTCGGCCAGTGACGCTTTCTGAAAGGAAGATTGCCGTGAAAGCGCGGATCAAATGGGTCGAGGAGCGCACCTTCGTCGGCGAGTCCGGCAGCGGCCACAAACTGGTGCTGGGGACCGCCCCCGGGCCGGAAGGCAAGACGCCGGGTCCGAGCCCGATGGAACTGGTGCTGATCGGCACCGGCGGCTGCTCGGCCTATGATGTCGTCCACATCCTCGAAAAAGGCCGCGAGGCGATTGAGGACTGTGTTGTCGAACTCGACGCCGACCGGGCCGAAACCGACCCGAAAGTCTTCACCCGCATCCACATGCATTTCATCGTCACGGGCCACGCGCTGTCGCACGACAAGGTCCAGCGCGCCATCAACCTATCGATCGAGAAATACTGCTCGGCCTCGGCCATGCTGGCCAAGACGGCTGTCATCACCCACGATTTCAAGGTCGTCGATACGGCGGTGGAGTAGGGCTGCCGTTTACCCCGCCATCAGCGCCTTGATGCCATCCGCGACGAACTGAACCGCAAGCGCGGCCAGGATGACGCCGAGCAGGCGGGTCAGGATCGAGCGGCCGGTCTGGCCGAGGATGCGGTCGATGCGCTCCGACAGCACGAACACCAGATAGGTGATGGCAAGACAGACGAAGATGATGCCGACAAGCGCCGCTTGTGCGGCAAAACCCTGGAAAGAGCCCGACAGTAGCACGGTCGCCGAAATCGCACCGGGGCCGGCGATCAGCGGGATCGCCAGCGGGAAGGCCGCGATATTGTGGATCATGTCCTTGGTGATGGCGACGTCGCCGATCTTCTCCTTGCGGTCCTGGCGGCGCTCGAACACCATTTCGAACGCGATGAAGAACAGCAAAAACCCGCCGGCGACGCGGAAAGCCGGCAGCGTGATGCCGAACACCGACAGGATGGAAGCCCCGGCCACCGCAAACAGCGCCATCACCAGGAAGCCGATGATCGAGGCGCGCACCGAGACCTGCTGACGTTCCTCGCGGTTCATGCCGCGTGTCACCGCGAGGAAGAGCGGCGCGAGACCTGGCGGGTCGATGGTCACCAGAATGGTGACGAAGGCGTTGAACAGGCTGTCGAAACTCGGCATCGCTGACCCCTCCCGCCGGGCCGGACCCCTGCGCCACGATAGTGGTAGAGCAAAGCCTGGCCGGTGGGAACCGTCTGAGATGCCGATACCGGAGACGCCGGCTATGTTAGGCGGCAGCGTTGCAATAGGCCTCCAGGCGATAGCCGTCGGGATCGACGATGAAGGCAGCGTAATAGTCCTCGCCATAGTCGGCGCGCAGGCCCGGCGCGCCATTGTCGCTGTCGCCTGCACGCAAGGCGGCGGCATGGAAGGCGACGACACTCTGCCTCGTCGGCGCGGCAAAGCAGAAATGCAGACCGGGCTTCTCGTCCGATGGCACTGGCCGCTCCGCGTCGTTCACCCACAGCGCGACGGCTTGCGCACCATAACCCAGTGAGCCTGGCGACTGGCCGAGGCAGGAATAACCGAGCGGCTTTAGCGCGGCATCGTAGAAGGGCTTCGGAACGTTGGTGTCGCGGACGCCGATCGAGACATGGTCAAGCATGTTTTTTCACCTTTTTTGCAATATGTTGCGTCATCAGTCCTGGGCGACGCGGCGCGCCAGGAACTCGACTTCGAGACGCCATGTCTTGCCATCGTCGTGCGAACGCTCGCCGAGCCAGCGGAAGCTGTCCTTGGTGATGCGCGAAAAGCTCCAGCGGACCGAGGAACCAGTGCCGTCGGCGCCGACCTGCACAATCGTGTCGCCTTCGGCGCGACCAAGCTGGCGGCTGTAGTATTGGTTGCGCGGGTCGCTCCAGAAGATGTGCCAGGCATCCGAGCCGGGATCATAGGCCCGCAGCGTTGTGCCATAGAAAGTCCATTTGCCGAGAGAAGGCGAGGGGCCGGCATCCCGCGCGGGCAGGATCCATACATCCTGGATCGCCCTGCCTTCCAGGACCCAGCCGAAATGCACCTCGCCGCCTCCGGTGAGAACCGTGCCGTCCTCGAGATGGCGCGTGGCATCGAATGTCCAGGCGCCGACGAAGCGGCCGTAGAGATCCAGCTTTTCAGCCAGGCCGGAATTGGGGCCGTCGCTGTGGAGCGCTTCGGCAAAGGAGGATGTACCGATCATACTTGCTGCCTTCGTAGTGTCAGGAGGCTGCAAGCGATAGGCCCCGACCGGGTGTCGCGCTTGGGAAAAATTGCTATCTTTCAAGCCATGACGACGAGCGAACAAAACCTGGCATCGGGGCAGGGTTGGTATGTCTGTGACGTGCTGTGCACGGCCGGCGCCGGCGACCGCCCGTTCGAGGAGGCGCACGACACCTTCTGCGTTGCCGCTGTCACCAGCGGCACCTTCCGCTACCGCACCAGGCAAGGCGCCGCCATGCTGGCGCCGGGCGCGATCCTGCTCGGCAATGTCGGCGCCTGCTATGAATGCGGGCATGAGCATGGCGCCGGCGACCGTTGCCTGTCCTTCCACTTCGCTCCGGCCTATCTCGACCGCATCGCCAGCGACGTGCCCGGCGCGAGCAAGCTCGCCTTCGGCGTGCCGCATATGCCGCCCTTGCCGGCGCTGACATCGCTGCTGGCCGAGGCGGAAGCGGCGCGCGAGATGGTCGACATCGACGCCTTTGAGGAGCTTGGCCTGCGAATTGCCGGCGCAGCACTGGCAGTTGCCGGCGCAGCACTGCCCGTCGCCAGCGATGCGGTGCCTGGCGTTCGACCGCCGAGCCGCCGCGACCAGAAACGGGTTGCCGAGGCGGTGCGGCAGATCGAGCTCAATGCCGACAGGCCGGTCTCGCTTTCCGAGCTTGCCTGCGCGACGGCGACCAGCCCGTATCATTTCCTGCGCACCTTCCGGCAGGTCGCCGGCATGACGCCCTATCAGTTTCTGCTGAGAACCCGGCTGCACCGCGCGGCGGTGCGGCTGCGCATGTCAGGCGATGCCATCTCGGCGATCGCCTTCGAGGCCGGTTTCAACGATTTGTCGACGTTCAACCGCCGTTTCCGGCGCGTCATGGGCGAAACGCCCGGCGACTATCGCGCCCGGCGGGTGGCTACCCGCTAATGCGTCCGCCTGCCTCCTGATACGTTCTGGCTTGGAAAACGGTCCATCGCAGGCTTTTGCCCTGGCGGCGGCGAAATGCGTTGTGGCCAAATCGTCGCAATCAGCTTTATCCATTTGAAATTGCCACTGAAATTGTCGTTGGAAAAGCACCACGAATATTGGAGTTTCGGCCGTGCTTCCTATATAAGCGGTCAGTGATTCCTGATTAGATTGTGATCCGATTTGACCGACCAAAAACCCCCGCGCGGCGCCGACGGCGGCCCTACCGGCATCGAGCCCATCTCCATCATCGAGGAGATGCAGAGCTCCTACCTCTCTTATGCCATGAGCGTCATCGTCAGCCGTGCGCTGCCCGATGTACGCGACGGCCTGAAGCCGGTTCACCGCCGCATTCTCTATGCGGCGCATGAGAGCGGTTACCACTGGAACCGCAAATATGTGAAGTCGGCCCGCCCGGTCGCCGACGTGATGGGTAAATACCATCCGCATGGCGACGCCTCGATCTACGACGCCTTGGTGCGCATGGCGCAGGACTGGTCGCTGCGCGTTCCGCTGATCGACGGGCAGGGTAATTTCGGCTCCATCGACGGCGATCCGCCGGCGGCGATGCGCTACACCGAATCGCGGCTGACCAAGGTCGCGCATGAACTCTTGGAGGACATCGACAAGGAAACCGTCGATTTCCAGGAGACTTATGACGCCTCCGACACCGAACCGAAGGTGCTGCCGGCCCGCTTCCCCAACCTTCTGGTCAACGGTTCCGGCGGCATCGCCGTCGGCATGGCCACCAATATTCCGCCGCATAATCTGGCCGAGATCTGCAACGGCGCCATCGCCATCATCGACAATCCGGCGATCGATTTGCCGGCGCTGATGGAGATCATTCCGGGTCCCGATTTCCCGACCGGCGGCATCGTGCTCGGCCGTTCCGGCATCTACAGCGCCTATGCGACGGGTCGTGGCTCCATCGTCATGCGCGGCAAGGTCAATGTCGAGCAGCGCGGCAACGACCGTGAATCGATCATCATCACGGAAGTCCCGTACCAGGTGAACAAGGCCTCGATGATCGAGAAAATGGCCGAGCTGGTGCGCGACAAGCGCATCGAAGGCATTTCCGACATTCGCGACGAAAGCGACCGCCAGGGCTACCGCGTCGTCATCGAGCTGAAGCGCGACGCTGTCGCCGACGTCATTCTCAACCAGCTTTACCGCTTCACGCCGCTGCAGACCTCCTTCGGCGCCAATATGGTGGCGCTGAACGGCGGCAAGCCGGAAGTGATGAACCTGACCGACATGCTGAAGGCGTTTGTCAGCTTCCGCGAAGAGGTGATTAGCCGGCGCACGAAATTCCTGCTGCGCAAGGCGCGCGACCGCGCCCACGTGCTGGTCGGCCTCGCCATCGCCGTCGCCAACATCGACGAAGTGATCAAGCTGATCCGCACCGCGCCCGATCCGCAGACGGCGCGCGAGCAGTTGATGGAGCGGCGCTGGCCCTCCGGGGACGTGGAGTCATTGATTCTGCTTATCGACGATCCGCGCCATCGCATCAATGAGGATGGCACCTACAACCTCTCCGAGGAACAGGCGCGCGCAATCCTCGAACTGCGCCTGCAGCGCCTGACCGCGCTCGGCCGTGACGAAATCGCCGACGAGCTGAACACCATCGGCGACGAGATCAAGGATTACCTCGATATTCTGTCGTCCCGCGCCCGCATCCAACAGATCGTCAAGGACGAGCTTGCCGCCGTGCGCGACGAGTTCGGCACGCCGCGCCGCACCGAGCTCACGGACGGCGGCGCCGACATGGAAGACGAGGACCTGATCCAGCGCGAGGACATGGTCGTCACCGTCAGCCATTCCGGCTACATCAAGCGCGTGCCGCTGTCGCTCTACCGGGCGCAACGCCGCGGCGGCAAGGGCCGCTCCGGTATGTCGACCAAGGAAGAGGATTTCGTCACCCGGCTGTTTGTGGCCAACACGCATACGCCGGTGCTGTTCTTCTCCTCGCGCGGCATCGTCTACAAGGAAAAGGTCTGGCGGCTGCCAATCGGCAATCCGCAGTCGCGCGGCAAGGCGCTGATCAACATGCTGCCGCTGGAGCAGGGCGAGCGCATCACCACCATCATGCCGCTGCCCGAGGACGAGACCAGCTGGGGCGAACTCGACGTCATGTTCGCCACCACGCGCGGCACCGTGCGCCGCAACAAGCTGTCCGAATTCGTCCAGGTCAACCGCAACGGCAAGATCGCCATGAAGCTGGAGGAGGAGGGCGACGAGATCCTCGGCGTCGAGACCTGCACAGACAATGACGATGTGCTTTTGACCGCCAGCTCCGGCCAGTGCATCCGCTTCCGCGTTGGCGATGTGCGCGTCTTCCAGAGCCGCAATTCGGTCGGCGTGCGCGGCATAAGCATGGCCGAGACCGACCGCATCATCTCCATGTCGGTGATCGAGCATGTCGATGCTTCGCCGGCGGAACGCTCCGCCTACCTCAAGCGGGCAGCACTGGAGCGGCGGCTTGCCGCCGAGGTGACCGGCGAGGAAGAAGAGATTGCACTCACCAATGAGGAGATTGGCGAGGAGACCGAGCTTTCCGACAGCCGTTACGAAGAGCTCAAGGCGCATGAGCAATTTGTGCTGACGGTGACCGAATATGGCTACGGCAAGCGCTCGTCATCCTACGATTTCCGCCTGACCGGACGCGGCGGCAAAGGCATCCGCGCCACCGACGTGTCGAAGGTGGCCGAGATCGGCCAGCTGGTGGCGACTTTCCCGGTCGGCAATGACGACCAGATCATGCTGGTTTCGGATGGCGGCACGGTCATCCGGGTGCCGGTCAACGGTATCCGTTTCGCCAGCCGCGCCACCAAGGGCGTGACCATCTTCAACACCGCCGAAGGCGAGAAGGTGGTTTCGGTCGAACGGATTTCGGAGCCGCAGGCCGACGAGGATGTCGAAGAGGGTGTCATTGAGGCCGGCGCCGGAGATGCCGTACCGGACAGCACCGAATAGGTTTGAGCAACAACGCCGGCCCGATGGGCCGGCGCAAACAAGAAACTAGCAATAAATCAGGCGCGACGGTGGGGCCAGCGAGCGCCGAAACCTTCGAACCGCTTTGTGCGGACACGGACGCGCTCTGCCTCGCTATGCAATCCGAATGCGGTGGCGATCAGCATGGCGACGGTCATTGCGGTGGCGAGCATGTAGATCAGCATGTGCGTGTTCTCCTGCGCCTATCCAA
This sequence comes from Mesorhizobium sp. C395A, assembly GCF_030323205.1. NCBI lineage: Bacteria > Pseudomonadati > Pseudomonadota > Alphaproteobacteria > Hyphomicrobiales > Phyllobacteriaceae > Mesorhizobium > Mesorhizobium sp. C395A. The sequence continues at coordinate 1,526,828 of NZ_CP100473.1, forward strand.
CGGTTAGATCGGGTTTTGGTTTCATCTTCCGAAGTGCAAACTAGCGAACGCGGCGTGAAGTCTTCGTGATCAAGGCATTCATCTGTCGTTCATGTCTGCGAAAAGGTTCACGCAGATGTTCCCAATCGCATTTGCCTTCCGCCCAATGCCCCGCTAGAAGCACCTCCCATGACCGATCGCATCGCCCTTTATGCCGGCTCCTTCGACCCGCTGACCAACGGCCATCTCGATGTGCTGAAGGCATCGCTGGCTGTCGCCGACACGGTTTATGCGGCGATCGGCACCCACCCCGGCAAGACGCCGCTGTTTTCCTTCGACGAACGGGTGAAGCTGATCGAGGCCGCGACCAAGGCCGAATTTGGCCGCGACGGCGACCGTATCAAGGTCGTCGCCTTTGACGGGCTGGTCATCGACGCGGCCCGCAAGCATGGCGCCTCGATCATGATCCGCGGCCTGCGCGACGGCACCGATCTCGATTACGAGATGCAGATGGCCGGCATGAACGAGACCATGGCGCCGGAACTGCAGACGGTTTTTCTGCCCGCCAGCCCATCGGTACGCACCATTACCGCCACACTTGTGCGCCAGATAGCCTCGATGGGCGGAGACATCCGTCCCTTCGTACCGGCCGCCGTTGCCGGTGCGCTCACCGCCAAATTCGCGAAATAGTGCATGTCGCCCCAAAGTGGATGCCGGTTTTGGGGCAACGACATGCACCCTAACAAAGACCTTCGGAGATCCCTTATGCAGCTGAAAAAGCTCGCCTCGTTCCTCGTCGTGCTTGCCGGTCTCGTGACCGCATCCGTTTCGGCCTTCGCCGCCGAACCGGAAAACACCATGGTCATCACCTTGAAGAACGGCGACGTCACCATCGCGCTACGCCCCGACCTGGCACCCAAGCATGTCGCGCAGATCAAGAAGCTGGTGCGTGAAGGCGCTTATAACGATGTCGCATTCCACCGGGTCATCAACGGCTTTATGGCGCAGACCGGCGACGTCAAGTTCGGCAACATGAAGAAGGGGTTCAGCCCCGAGGCCGTCGGCACCGGCGGTTCAGACCTGCCCGACCTGCCGGCCGAATTCTCGCAGAGCGAACATTTCAAGCGCGGCACGCTCGGCATGGCCCGCTCGCAGGACCCGAACTCCGCCAATTCGCAGTTCTTCATCATGTTCGCGCCGGCGCCGAACCTCGATGGCCAGTACACCATCGTCGGCAATGTCGTCAGCGGCATCGAACTGGTGGACAAGATCAAGAAGGGTGACGAGGCCGACAACGGCACGGTCAGCGAGCCCGACCGCATGATCAAGGTACGCATCGCCGCCGACAAGTAAACCAATCAAATCAATCTGTTTTCTGAGATAAAGGATATACGACATGGCTGAGATCAAGGACCGCGAAAACGCGCTCATCCTGGAAACGACCAAGGGCAAGGTCGTCATCGAACTGTTTCCCGACCTGGCTCCCGGCCACGTCGCCCGCATCAAGGAACTGGCGCGTGAAGGCGCCTATGATGGCGTGGTCTTCCACCGCGTCATCGAAGGCTTCATGGCGCAGACCGGCGACGTGAAGTTCGGCAATTCGACCAAGCCCACTTTTGCCCCCTCCCGCGCGGGCATGGGCGGCTCGGAAAAGCCGGACCTGAAGGCTGAGTTCTCCAACGCCAACCATGGTCGCGGCACCTGCTCGATGGCCCGTTCGCAGAACCCGAACTCCGCCAATTCGCAGTTCTTCATCTGCTTCGACGATGCCGCCTTCCTCAACCGCCAGTACACGGTCTGGGGCCAGGTCATCGAAGGCATGGACAATGTCGACAAGATCAAGCGCGGCGAGCCGGTGGTCGATCCCGACAAGATCGTGTCGCTGAAGGTCGCGGCCGACGTCAGGTAAGGACAAACGAAGATGATGGGCGTGGTCTGGTCGCTGCTCGGCATCCTGTCAGGCGCCTTCATCGCCGTCCAGGCGCCGATCAACTCGCAGCTGGCGCGCGGCCTGGGGCTCCCGGTCGCGGCTGCTGCGTTTTCGTTCCTGTCGGGTGCGGTTGTGCTCGGCATCATCTCCGTCGCCGTTGTGCGGCTGCAGGACATCTCGCTCGACTGGAAGGCGCCGGCGCCCTGGCTGTTCATCGCCGGCGGCATGCTCGGCGGTTTCTATGTCACGCTCTCGACCATTCTTACGCCGCGCATTGGTGCAGCCGCGCTGATGGCGTTCCTGGTTGCCGGCCAGTTGCTGGCCGGCATGCTGATCGACCGCGTCGGCTTCCTCGGCGTGGCGGTGCGCGAGATTTCGCTCGGCCGCATCGCCGGCGCGGTGCTGCTCTTGGCCGGAGCGCTGCTCGTTCGGCTCTACTGATGCGCGTCGACCTCTTCGACTTCGACTTGCCGGAGGAGCGTATCGCGCTTCGCCCGGCCGAGCCGCGCGACAGTGCTAGAATGCTGGTGGTCAGGCCGGGCGAGGCGCTTTCGGACCGCACGGTTGGCGACCTGCCGTCCTTGCTCAATGCCGGCGACGTGCTGGTCTTCAACGACACCAAGGTCATTCCTGCCCAGTTGAGAGGCATCAGGCGGCGCGGCGAAGCGCAGGCGCAGGTCGACGCCACGCTGCATATGCGCATGGCGCCGGACCGCTGGCTGGCCTTCATGCGGCCGGGCAAGCGCATCGCCGCCGGCGACCGCATCCATTTCGGCCATGACGGCAATTCCTGTTTTCTCGGCCAACTCGACGCCACGGTGATCGAGAAGGGCGACGCCGGCGAGGCGTTGCTCGGCTTCGACCTCTCCGGCCCATTTCTCGACGAAGCGCTGCGCGCCGTCGGCCACATCCCGCTGCCCCCCTATATCGCCTCCAAGCGCGACGACGACGCACGCGACCTGACGGATTACCAGACCATCTATGCCAAGGAGGAGGGCGCAGTCGCTGCCCCCACCGCAGGCCTGCATTTTACGCCGGAGCTGTTTGCCGCGCTGGATGCAAAACGCATCGAACGCCGCTTCGTCACCTTGCATGTCGGCGCCGGCACCTTCCTGCCGGTCAAGGCGGACGACACCGCTGACCACAAGATGCATGCCGAGACCGGCTCGGTCAGCGAAGCAACAGCCGACGCTCTGAATGGCGCCAAGGCGCGGGGCGGGCGCATCATCGCTGTCGGCACGACCTCGCTGCGCCTGCTGGAGAGCGCGGCACGGCCTGATGGCTCGCTGACCGCCTGGTCCGGCCCGACCGACATCTTCATCACGCCGGGCTATCGGTTCAAGACCGCCGACCTGCTGATGACCAATTTCCATCTGCCGCGTTCGACGCTGTTCATGCTGGTTTCGGCCTTCAGCGGCCTAGATACGATGCGTGCGGCCTATGCTCATGCCATCGGGAACGATTACAGGTTCTATTCCTACGGAGATGCAAGCCTGCTTTATCGAGCGGAGATGAGCGATGGACGATGACCTGCAGGCCTTTGATCGCGAAAGCCTGATCGCCGAAGTGAAGAAATTGCGTGCCGGCATTCGCCAGCACCGAGATTCTACCGGCCATGATTTATGCTGGCATCATCCCAACCTTTGGGACCTGCTGCCGGAAAAGACCGATCCATCGATTGCCGTGCCGCCATGGCCGAAATTCATGCGCGGCTGCATCCAATACCGCCAGTCGCTCGACAGGCAGGCGCCAGGCGCGCCTGTCCATGACAAGGAATTCAATGGCTGAGACATTCACCTTCAAGATCCTCGCCACCGACGGCAAGGCGCGGCGCGGTTCCATCACCATGCCGCGCGGCGAAATCCGCACGCCGGCCTTCATGCCGGTCGGCACCGGCGGCACGGTCAAGGCCATGTATATGGACCAGGTGCGCGGCGTCGGCGCCGACATCATCCTGGGCAATACCTATCATCTGATGCTGCGCCCCGGCGCCGAGCGCGTGGCGCGGCTTGGTGGGCTGCATGAATTCGCCCGCTGGCCGCAGCCGATCCTGACCGACAGTGGCGGTTTTCAGGTCATGTCGCTGTCGAAGCTCAGAAAATTGACCGAGAAGGGCGTCACCTTTCGCTCGCACATTGACGGCGCTGCCTACGAGATGTCGCCGGAGCGCTCGATCGAGATCCAGGGCCTGCTCGATTCCGACATCCAGATGCAGCTCGACGAATGCACAGCGCTGCCGGCCGACCTCAAGCAGATCGAGCGCGCGATGGAGCTGTCGCTGCGCTGGGCCGAGCGCTGCAAGACAGCGTTCGGCGATCAGCCCGGCAAGGCGATGTTCGGCATCGTCCAGGGTGGCGACAACGCAGCTCTCAGGGTGCGTTCGGCGCAGGCGCTGAGCGCGATGGAGCTGAAGGGCTATGCGGTCGGCGGCCTGGCCGTCGGCGAACCGCAAGCGGTGATGCTGGATATGCTGGAGATCACCTGTCCGGAATTGCCTGACGACAAGCCTCGATATCTCATGGGCGTCGGCACGCCGGACGACATCGTGAAATCGGTGGCGCGCGGCATCGACATGTTCGACTGCGTGATGCCGACCCGCGCCGGCCGCCATGGCCTGGCCTATACCAGGCGCGGCAAGGTCAATCTCAGGAATGCCCGCCACGCGGACGATCCGCGGCCGCTGGATGAGGAGAGCGACTGCCCGGCCGCGCGCGACTACTCACGCGCCTATCTGCACCATCTCGTGCGCTCGCAAGAGGCGCTGGGGGCGATGCTTCTGACCTGGAACAACCTGTCCTACTATCAGAAGCTGATGCAGGACATTCGCGCCGCGATCGAGGCCCGGGCCTTTGAGGCGCGCACGGCTGAGATTTCCGAGGCATGGGCGAGGGGTGATATTCCGGTGCTGTAGCCGGGCCTCAGGTACTGAGCGAATTCGCTGCGCGCAAGCTGCAGCCGGTGATCTGAAAGCTGCCGTCGGGCTGCTGTTCCAGCGTGTAGACCGCCTCATAGTCCTTGCCGTCGGGTCCGACGATCAGCACTTGCTGGATTAGCGAAGTTGGCCCCATCTGCTCGACCTTGCCGAAGGAATAGCTCTGCGGCTGGCGCACCGGCGGATAGCCGTTGGTCACCATGTTCATGAAGGTGTCGACGGTCGGAAAGATGCGCTTCACATTCGGAGCGGCGAAACTGTACGCCTTGGCGCCATCATTGGCGATGAGTGCCTTCAACTGACCATCGATGACGGCCTGGCCGGCCTTGACTTCCGCATCACCGGCAAGGGCTGCCGAGACGAACAACGCGAACAGCAATGAAACGACTGCGAATGCGATGCGGCGCATGGCCTGTCTCCATTGTCCTCAACAAAACCTGTCCCAGGACGCATCATACCATACGCTTGGCGGAGCCTCACGGTTTCAGCAACCGCAATATTTGCCACGCAAGTGCCACAAGATCATGCTTAAGCCTCCTTTAACGCGAGGCGCGCATCGTAGGGACGGGTGGGGACCCGTTCGCGCAACCAGGGGACGACCATGTTCAAGCAGCCGATCGACCGGCGCCTTTTGCTGAAGGGCGCGGCAAGCCTCGCAGTTTTGGCTCCCTTGCCCGCCTGGGCAAGCACCGGGCCGACTGTCACGGAAGTCGCCTTCGATCCCGCCATTCCAGCGCTCGGCAACCCCGATGGCGACGTCACCATCGCCGAATTCGTCGACTATCAATGCCCGATCTGCAAGCTCGTCTTCGTCGAACTGAAGAAGTTGATGGAAGAGGACAACGGCGTCCGGCTTGTGATGAAGGACTGGCCGATCTTCGGCGACGTGTCGCGCGACGCGGCGCGGGTGACGCTGCTGAGCGGCGAACACTATGGCGCGGCGGTCGATGCGCTGATGACCAACCAGCGCGGCCTTTCGGAACGCCGCACCAACGACATCCTTTCTTCCGTCGGTGTCGATGTGGCGATGGTGCGTGCCGACCTCGCCATCCGTGAACCCGACATCGACGCTGCCCTTGTCCGCACCGAAGCCCAGGCGACGGCTTTCAAGCTGCGCGGCACGCCAGCCCTGGTCATCGGCGGCAACCTGTACCGGCGCGGCATGCCCGTGTCCGAACTGAGACAAGCCGTCGCCAAGGCCCGCTCCGCCTGATGCTTGAAAGCCGGGCGGCAGTCTGCCACAAGGGCCGCTTGAGTGCTGAAGCTTGATCGGGACCGGCAATGAAGACGTTTTTCATGCAGATAAAGTGCGATCTGGGCAAGTCCTATGAGGTCGCCAGCGCGCTCGCCGATGCCGAAATCGCCTCGGAGATCTACTCGACCGCCGGCAATTACGACTTGCTTGCCAAATTCTACGTCGACGACGAGGAAGATATCGGCCACTTCGTCAACGAGAAAGTGCAGATTATTCCCGGAATCAAGGACACCTTCACGGTCGTCACTTTCCGCGCATTCTAAAGCAATTCCAGGAAAAGTGTGAAGCGGTTTTCCGTCCGGAATTGCGGCAAAGCAAAAAGCCATGGCAGGTCGCCGTTTCCATGAAAGGGTGAACTGCTATGGCCGCATCAGGCACTTGCCCGGTGAACTGCTAGAGCCGCATCAGGCACTTGCCCGGCGACAAGGCAGAGCCTGATTAAGGTCCTGTTCCGACTGCCCGAATTTTGGGCAGTCGGAACATACTGATCGCCGATATCCTCCAAATCACCGATTGCGCTTGATTTTCTCCCGCGACGCCAGTGAAATGGCGTCACAGGGGAGTATGCGATTGGCAGCGTTCGATGAAATGCTTCCGGAAGTTTCCGGGCTTAGACAACCGTATACGGCCTACGACCGCTGGCTGAAGGAGCAGGACCCGGCCAGGCTTACCGAAAAGATGCAGGACGCCGAGCGCGTCTTCCGCAAGACCGGCATTACCTTCGCCGTCTATGGCGAGCAGGAAGCCTCCGAGCGGCTGATCCCCTTCGACATCGTGCCGCGCATCATCTCCGGCAATGAATGGCGAAGGCTGACGCAAGGCATCGAGCAGCGCGTGCAGGCGCTGAACGCTTTCCTCGACGACATTTACCACCGCCAGGAAATCCTGCGCGCCGGCCGCGTGCCGAGGGAGCTGATCGCCAGGAACGAGGCGTTCCTGCCGGAAATGATCGGAGTGCGGCCACCGGCCGGCGTCTACACCCACATTATCGGCGTCGATATCGTCCGCATCTCCGAGAACGAGTTCTACGTGCTGGAGGACAATGCGCGCACGCCGTCGGGCGTCTCCTACATGCTGGAGAACCGCGAGACGATGATGCAGCTCTTTCCCGAGCTGTTCCAGCAGATCAAGGTGCGGCCGGTGGAGAATTATCCGCAATTGCTGCGCCAGTCGCTGGCGGCAGTGCGGCCGCAAAGCACCAAGGGTGCACCGACCATTGCCGTGCTGACACCGGGCAGCTTCAACTCCGCCTATTTCGAACATGCCTTCCTCGCCGACCAGATGGGCGTGCAACTGGTCGAAGGCCAGGATCTGCGCGTTGTAGACGGCCACGTCGCTATGCGCACGACCGAAGGCTACAAGCAGATCGACGTGCTTTACCGGCGCGTCGACGATTCCTTCCTCGATCCGCTGACCTTCCGGCCGGACTCGGCCCTTGGCGTGCCCGGCATCATGGACGTCTACCGCGCCGGCAACATCACCATCGCCAACGCGCCGGGAACCGGCATCGCCGACGACAAGGCGATTTATTCCTACATGCCCGACATCGTCGAGTTCTACACCGGCCGCAAAGCCATCCTCGGCAACATCCCGACCTGGCGCTGCTCGGAGCCCGACAGCCTGAAATACGTGCTCGAACACATCCATGAGCTGGTCATCAAGGAAGTGCACGGCTCCGGCGGCTACGGCATGCTGGTCGGCCCGGCTGCGACCAAGAAGGAATGCCAGGATTTCGCCAAGAAGCTGCAGGCGAAGCCCTCCAACTACATCGCCCAGCCGACGCTGGCGCTGTCGACTTGCCCGATCCTGACCGAAAAAGGCCTGTCGCCGCGCCATGTCGATCTCAGGCCCTATGTTCTGGTCTCCGACCGAATCCAGATCGTTCCCGGCGGCTTGACGCGGGTGGCGCTGAAGGAGGGGTCGTTGGTCGTGAATTCCTCGCAAGGCGGCGGGACGAAGGATACGTGGGTGTTGGACGATTAGGTAGACAGTAGGCAGTAGGCAGTAGGCAGTAGGCAGTAGGCAGTAGGCAGTAGAGGGACAAGAAATGCCATATTCCACAGAGAATCAAATGCTTACTAATCCCTACTCACTATTCCCTACTCACTAGTCCGAAGGGTCTTGCCATGCTTCTCGGCCGCACCGCCAACGGGCTCTACTGGATGAACCGTTATATCGAGCGGGCGGAAAACATGGCGCGTCTGGTCGATGCCGGCCTTCGCATGGCGCTGACCCGCACCCAGAGCGCGTCGGAAGAGTGGAATTCGGTGCTGCTCAGCGCCGGCTCCGACGTCACCTTCACGCAGAAATACAAGGACTACACCGCCGCCAATGTCGCCGACTTCCTGCTGCGCGACACCTCGAACCCGTCGAGCACGATGTCGGCGATCGAGACCGCTCGCAACAATGCCCGCATGGTGCGCACCGCGCTGACGCGCGAGACCTGGGAGAGCATCAACGAAGCCTGGATGGCCCTGAAGCGCATGCTGGCAAAGCCGATCGACGAGCGCGACCTGCCGAGTGTGCTCGACGCCATCAAACGCGAGACGGCGCTGATCCGCGGCTCGTTCTACGGCACGATGCTGCGCAACGAGATCTTCGACTTCTCACAACTCGGCACCTATGTCGAGCGGGCCGACAACACGGCACGCATCCTCGACGTGAAATACTACGTGCTGCTGCCGTCGATCTCCTGGGTCGGCTCGAGCCTCGACAACTACCAATGGGAATCGATCCTGCGCTCGGTGTCGGCGCACCGTTCCTATCGCTGGGTCTATGAGGCCGACTACAAACCGACCAATATTGCCGACTATCTGATCCTCAATGTGCGCATGCCGCGTTCGCTGACCTTCTGTTATCGTTTTCTCGCCGAGCATCTGAAGTTCCTGGGCGACGACTATGGCGACCGTCATGCCTGCCACGCCACCGTCGACAGGACACAGGCGATGCTGCAGGCAGGGTCGATCAAGGACATATTCGACGCCGGCCTGCACGAATTCCTGGCCAGGTTCATTCAAGACAACACCAAGCTTGGCGAAGAGATCGCACAAGATTACCGGTTCAATTGAGCATGATCGCGAACCGGAGGGCCGCGCTAGCGACAAGTGGGACCCGGTTTTCGGATAAGATCATGCTTACAAACGGAAAATAGGCATGCGGCTCAAGATCACCCACCGTACCGAATACCGCTACGACGCGCCGGTGCACTATCTGTTGCAGCGGCTACGCCTGTTACCGGTCAGCGGACCGACGCAGACCGTGCTGTCCTGGGCGCTGAAGATCGAGGGCGCGCGAGAGGAAGTCCGCTTTAACGACCATTTTGGCAACGATAACAGGCTGTTGAGCGTCGAGGGCGAGCGCGACTTCATCACCGTCGAGGCCTCCGGCGAGGTTGTCACGCGCGACACAGCAGGCGTGTCCGGCCCGCATCACGGCTTTGCGCCGCTGTGGCTGTTCAGCCAGGAGACAGCTTTGACCATCCCCGGCGAGGGCATAAGCGAGCTTGCCGCGGCGGTCGGCAAAGGTACCGACATCGAAAGGCTGCATCGGCTGATGGCGCTGATCGTCGAGCGCGTCGCCTACACGCCGGGCACCACCAGTGTGACGACCCCGGCGGAAGAGGCATTGGCGCTGAAGACCGGCGTTTGCCAGGATCACAGCCACATCTTTGTCACCGCAGCCCGCGTCATGGGTTTTCCGGCCCGCTATGTCAGTGGCTATCTGATGATGGATGCGGCCATCGAGCAGGCGGCGAGCCATGCCTGGGCCGAAGCTCATGTTCAGGGTCTCGGCTGGGTCGCCTTCGACGCCGCCAACGGCATTTCCCCCGATGAACGCTATGTCAGGGTAGCCACCGGCCGTGATTATCGCGACGCCTCGCCGGTATCGGGAATTCGACTGGGACAGGCGGAGGAACAGCTTGCAGTCACCGTCACGGTAGAGCAGTAGTCTCCGGCAAGATTGCTGCCTGAAGAGATTCCATGACTTATTGCGTCGGCCTCAAGATCGATCGTGGGCTCGTGTTCATGTCGGACACGCGCACCAATGCAGGGATGGATTCGATCTCCACTTTCAAGAAGATGCATGTCTGGGAAGAGCCAGGCGAGCGCGTCATCGTACTGATGTCGGCCGGCAATCTGGCGACGACGCAGGCCGTGGTCAGCCTGCTCGACGAGCGCACCAAGGCGGTGGCCGAACGCCACGCGACGCTGCTCGAAACCCCATCCATGTACCAGACGGTGCGGCTGGTCGGCGACACCGTCAAGGAAGTCATCGCCAGCTCGTCGCCTGCCGGCGAAAAGGCGGATTCCTATTTCAACGCCTCCTTCATCCTCGGCGGCCAGATCAAGGGCAGCCCGCCACGGCTGTTCATGATCTATCCCGAGGGCAATTTCATCGAATCCACCGACGACACGCCGTTCTTCCAGATCGGCGAGACCAAATACGGCAAGCCGATCATCATCCGTGCCTATGAAAGGACGATGAGCCTGGCTGAAACGGTCAAGCTCTTGCTGGTGTCGTTCGATTCGACGCTGAAATCGAACCTGTCCGTCGGCCTGCCTCTCGACCTGCTGTTCCTGGGGGAGGATACGTTCACGGTGGGTTTGAAAAAACGCATCGGCCAGGACGATCGATATTATCGTGCTATTTCTGAAGGCTGGTCGAACGCGTTGAAGACGGCCTTTGCCAGCCTGCCTGATTTTCCGGGGTAGCGCGGCAACCTTCGTCGCGGTTGCCTGTCTCTATTTAACATGTTAATCAAAAATTCAAACGGCTGGGCTGATCGGCACGTCGGGAGGATCCATGGACAACGAGCAATTCCGCGACTGGTCGAGGCGCGCCGCCGACTGGGGCGCTGATTACCGCGCCGGCCTTCGCGATCGGCCCGTGCGACCTGCCATAGCGCCGGGCGAGATCTTCAGGAGCATCGAAGCTTCTCCGCCGGAGGCCGCGGAATCGATGGAGACGATCTTCGCCGATTTCGAAGCCAAGATCGTGCCCGGCATGACGCATTGGCAGCATCCGCGTTTCTTTGCTTATTTCCCGGCCAATGCAGCGCCCGTCTCGGTGGTGGCCGAATATCTGGTCTCTGCGATGGCCGCGCAGTGCATGCTGTGGCAGACCTCGCCGGCGGCGACAGAGCTTGAGACGCGCATCGTCGACTGGATGCGCCAGGCGCTCGGCCTGCCCGAGGGCTTTTCCGGCGTCATCCAGGATTCGGCGTCGTCGGCGACGCTGGCCGCCGTGCTGACCATGCGCGAGCGCACGCTCGACTGGCAGGGCAACAAGAAGGGCCTTTCCGGGCAGGGCAGGCTGCGCGTCTATTCCTCCGACCAGGTGCACACCTCGATCGACCGCGCCATCTGGGTCGCCGGCATTGGCGAGGACAACCTCGTCCGCATTCCCGTCGCCGGCACCTACCGCGCCATGGATACCGCGGCTTTGGAAGCGGCGATTGTTGCCGACCGCGCGGCCGGCCTATTGCCGGCCGGCATCATCGCGTGCGTCGGCGGCACCAGTACCGGCGGCACCGACGACATCGCTGAAGTGGCCGCGGTGGCCAAACGCCAGGGGCTCTATCTGCATATCGACGCCGCCTGGGCCGGATCGGCGATGATCTGCCCGGAATACCGGCCTTTCTGGACCGGTGTCGAGGGCGCGGACTCGATCGTCTTCAACCCGCACAAATGGCTGGGCGCGCAATTCGACTGCTCGATCCAGTTCGTCCGCCAGCCGGAGGATCTCGTGCGCACGCTGGCGATCAAGCCGGATTATCTGAAAACACGCGGCCATGACGGCATCATCAACTACTCCGAGTGGTCGGTGCCTCTCGGGCGTCGCTTCCGGGCGCTGAAGCTGTGGTTCCTGCTGCGCGCCCATGGCCTCGAGGCGCTGCGCACCATGATCCGCAATCACGTCGCATGGAGCGAAGGCATAGCCGGGCGCCTGGCCGAGGAGGAGGATTTCGAGCTCGCCAGCCAGCCGATGCTGTCGCTGTTCTCGTTCCGGCATCGCGCCGCATCCGGCGTTGACTCCGACGAGCACAATTTGCGTCTGGTCGACGCCATCAACAATGACGGCCGTATCTACCTGACGCAGACGCGTGTCGATGGGCGGGTCGCCATCCGCTTTCAGGCAGGCCAGTTCGAGACAACCGGGGCCGATGTCGATACCGCCTTCACTGTCATCTGCGAGTGTGCAAGATCGCTGAGGGACTGACAGGGTAACAGGCTAATCAGACCCCAAACCGCGGTCGGGTTCGGACGCAGCTTCATGCTCGCCCGGCAAAGTCGCCGCTGTTGCACCCGCAACGTTGCCCGCCAGCGTTACCCGCCTGCATCGATTTCGCCTTTGCAATCATCGACATTTCATTAGCCGGCGTCTCCCTTTTCATCGCTTTCGTTTTCAGCTACAAACAAGAAAAACGAAAATGGGAGGTTCTCAGTGTATTTGTCGCCGCGCCATGCCGAAATCATCCAGATGGCGAAGGACCATGGCCGTGTGCTGGTCGATGACCTCGCCACGCATTTCAACGTGACGCCACAGACCATCCGCAAGGACCTCAACGATCTCTGCGACCAGCGGCTGCTGACGCGCATCCATGGCGGGGCCCTGTTCCCGTCCGGCATCGAGAACATGGAGTATGAGGCGCGCCGCAAGATTGCCGCCGACGAGAAGGAGGCGATCGGCCGCGCAGCGGCCAGGCTGATACCCGACAACGCCTCCCTGTTCATCAACATCGGTACCACGACCGAGTCGGTCAGCAAGGCGCTGCTCGACCATACCGGGCTGATGGTCATCACCAATAATATCAATGTTGCCAACAGGATGCGTATCTATCCTTCGATCGAGGTGGTAATCGCCGGCGGCGTCGTGCGCGGCTCCGACGGCGGCGTTGTCGGCGAGGCCGCGGTCGATTTTATCAGGCAGTTCAAGGTCGACTATGCGGTGATCGGCGCCTCGGCCATCGACCATGACGGCGCGCTGCTCGATTTCGACTTTCGCGAAGTGAAAGTGGCGCAAGCCATCATCGCCAATGCCAGGCATGTCATCCTGGTCTCCGACCAGACCAAGTTTGAACGCACCGCGCCGGTTCGCATCGGCCATCTCTCGCAGGTCAACACCTTCATCACCGACCGTTGCGACATCCCATCGGTACGCCGGATCTGCGAAGAGGCCGAGGTACAATTGATTGAAACGTCGCTCGGATAGCGGCGCCATCACAGCCCCGTGATATTTCGTTTGACATTCGTTCTTATTTCGAAATAATCCCGCTACGGTTTCGTAAAAACCTAAAAATGCTGCAATGCGAAATCGCGGGAGGGCTTTGTGGACGCAGTCCGTGACATCTTCGTCATCGGTGGCGGCATCAATGGCTGCGGCATCGCCCGCGACGCCGTTGGGCGGGGCTTTTCGGTATTTCTCGCCGAGATGAACGATCTTGCCAGCGGAACCTCCTCCGGCTCGACCAAGCTGATCCACGGCGGCCTGCGCTACCTGGAATTCTACGAGTTCCGGCTGGTGCGCGAGGCACTGATGGAGCGCGAGGTTCTGTGGAAGAACGCGCCGCACATCATCTGGCCGATGCGCTTCGTGCTGCCCTATGCCAAGGGCCTGCGCCCGGCCTGGCTGATCCGGCTCGGCCTGTTCCTCTACGATCATATTGGTGGCCGCAAATTGCTGCCGGCGACCCGGACACTGGACATGTCAAAGGATCCGGCCGGCAAGCCGCTGAAGCCGCTATTTCACAAGGCCTTCGAGTACTCGGACGGCTGGGTCAACGATGCCCGGCTGGTGGTGTTGAACGCGCGTGACGCCGCCGACCGCGGCGCCACCATCCGCACCCGCACGAAAGTCGTCGGGGCGCGGCGCGAAGGCGATCTGTGGGCGATCCGCGTGGAAGACGTGCAGACGGGAGAGGCAGAGGAGGTCAAGGCCCGGCTGCTGGTCAATGCCGCCGGTCCGTGGGTCGACCACGTCCTGTCGACCACTGTGGGCCAGAACGACGTGCACAATGTGCGCCTGGTGCAGGGCAGTCATATCGTCATCAAAAAGAAGTTCGATGATCCGCGCGCCTACTTCTTCCAGAACAAGGACGGGCGCATCATCTTCGCCATCCCTTACGAGGAAGAATTTACGCTGATCGGCACCACCGATCGCGACTATCCCGGCGATCCGCATGACGTGAAGATCAGCGACACCGAGATCGACTATCTCTGCGCGGCGGCGAGCGAATATTTTGCTGAAGCCGTGACGCGTCCCGATATCGTCTGGACCTATTCTGCCGTGCGCCCGCTCTATGACGACGGTGCTTCGAAGGCGCAGGAAGCGACCCGCGACTATGTGCTGAAAGCCGATGGCGGCGGGGGCAAGGCGCCGATCGTCAACGCTTTCGGCGGCAAGATCACCACCTACCGCCGGTTGTCGGAATCGATGCTGGAAAAGGTCGAAGGTTTTCTCGGCAAGCGCGGCAAGCCGTGGACGGCGAACGCGCCCTTGCCAGGCGGCGATTTCCCGGCCACCGGTTTCGACGCCCAGGTGGCGAAGCTGAAGAGCGCCTATCCTTTCCTCGACCAGCGCCTGGCGCGTCGGTTGACCAGGCTTTACGGCACGCGCGCGCAAGTGTTGCTCGGCCTCGCCAAGTCGAACGCCGATCTCGGCCGCAATTTCGGCGCCGATCTCTATGAGGCCGAGGTACGCTACCTCTGCGAAAACGAATGGGCGCTGACCGCCGAAGATGTATTGTGGCGTCGCACCAAGCGCGGTCTGCATCTCAGCCGCGAACAGGCCTCGGCGCTTGACGAATTCATGCGCGGCATAAGCCGGCGCCATGTCGCGGCAGCGGAATAGGGAAGGCGATTGATGCACAAAGCCTGGGAGGAGGCATCATGCTGGAACTGAGAAACGTGACGAAGATGGTCGGCGCGGTGGAGCATATCCGCGACGTGTCGCTGACGCTTCAGCACGGCTCGCTCAACGTTTTGCTCGGGCCGACACTGTCGGGCAAGACCAGCCTGATGCGGCTGATGGCCGGACTCGACGTGCCGACCACCGGTTCGGTCTGGTTCGACGGCCAGAATGTCACCGGCATGCCGGTGCAGCAGCGCAAGATCGCCATGGTCTATCAGCAGTTCATCAACTACCCCGCGATGACCGTCTACGAGAACATCGCCTCGCCGTTGCGCGTCGCCGGCACCGACCAGGCCAAGATCGACAAGGAAGTCCGCAACGCGGCGGGGCTTTTGAAGCTCACACCCTATCTCGACCGCACGCCGCTCAGCCTGTCCGGCGGCCAGCAGCAGCGTACGGCGCTGGCCCGCGCCATCGTCAAGAACGCCAGTCTGGTGCTGCTCGACGAGCCGCTCGCCAATCTCGACTACAAATTGCGCGAGGAGCTGCGCGCCGAGCTGCCCAAGATATTTGCCGCCGCCGGCACCATTTTCGTCTACGCCACGACCGAGCCACATGAAGCCTTGCTGCTCGGCGGCAATACGGCGACGCTGTCCGAGGGCCGGATCACCCAATTCGGGCCGACCATCGACGTCTTCCGCAAGCCGATCGACCTGGTGACGGCGAAAACCTTTGCCGATCCGCCGCTCAACACCATCGTGCTGGCCAAGAAAGGTCCGGATTTCCTTCTCGAGGGCGGCGTCAAGCTGCCGGTACCTGCCGAACTCGCCGGCATTGCCGACGCCAACTACACGATCGGCTTCCAGCCGCATCATCTGTCGCTCGAGCGGCCCAACGCTGCCGCCGTGCCGGTGCGCGCCAAGGTGACGATCACCGAGATCACCGGCTCGGAAAGCTTCATCCATCTCGATTTCGCCGATGCGCGCTGGGTCATGCTGACCCACGGCATCCGCGATTTCGAGCCCGACGCCGAGATCGAGGTGTTTATCGATCCGCGCCACATCATGGTCTTCGACAGCAACGGCAGCGCCGTCGCCGCGCCGAAGCTTGCGGCCTGAGGGGGAAGAGATGGCGCGCATCGACGTCAACCATGTCAGGCACTCCTACCTGCCCAATCCGCAGAAGGATGCCGATTTTGCGCTGCGGGAAGTGCACCACACATTCGAGGATGGCGGCGCCTACGCGCTGCTTGGGCCTTCGGGTTGCGGCAAGACCACGCTGCTCAACATCATTTCGGGACTTTTGCACCCCTCGCACGGTGAGTTGCTGTTCAACGGCAAGGACGTCACCAATCTGTCGACGCAGGAGCGCAACATCGCGCAGGTGTTCCAGTTCCCGGTCATCTACGACACCATGACCGTTTACGACAATCTTGCCTTCCCGCTGCGCAACCGCGGCGTGCCGGAGGCCGATGTCGACCGCAAGGTGCGCGAGACGCTAGAGATGATCGACCTGGCGTCGTGGGCGAAGAAGAAGGCGAGGGGCCTGACCGCCGACCAGAAGCAGAAGATCTCGCTCGGCCGCGGCTTGGTGCGCTCGGATGTCAATGCTATCCTGTTCGACGAACCGCTGACGGTTATCGATCCGCACATGAAGTGGGTGCTGCGATCGCAGTTGAAGCAACTGCACCGCCGCTTCGGCTACACCATGGTCTATGTCACCCATGACCAGACCGAGGCGCTGACCTTCGCCGACCAGGTCGTCGTCATGTATGATGGCGGTATCGTCCAGATCGGCACGCCGGCCGAATTGTTCGAGCGCCCGCGCCACACATTCGTCGGTTACTTCATCGGCTCGCCCGGCATGAACGTCATGCCGGTGGCGATCGACGGCAAGACCGCGACCATTGGCAGCCAGCGCATCGAGCTGCCCGGCGCGCCAAAGACCGCCGCTGGGAGCTCCGGCGCCATCGAACTCGGCATCCGCCCCGAATATGTCAGGCTCGGCCGTGACGGCATGGCGGTTAAAATCAGCAAGGTCGAGGATCTCGGCCGCCACAAGGTGGTGCGCGCCAGCCTCGAAGGCCGCGAGATCGCCGCCGTCATTGGCGAGGACGAGAGCGTGCCGGCCGACCCAAAGGTTCGCTTCGATCCGGCCGGCATCAACATCTATGCCGATTCCTGGCTGGTTGAGATGGGGCGTGTCGAGATGGGGGCATAGATGGAAAAGACCTGGAACAACAAGGCCTGGTTCCTGGTGCTGCCGGTGCTGGTGCTGGTGGCGTTCTCGGCCGTCATTCCGCTGATGACGGTCGTCAACTATTCGGTGCAGGACACCTTCGGCAACAACGTCTTCTTCTGGGCAGGCACCCAGTGGTTCGAGGAACTGCTGTCGTCCAGCCGCTTCTGGGAAGCGATGGTGCGCAACCTGATCTTCTCCTTCGTCATTCTGGCCATCGAAGTGCCGCTCGGCATATTCATCGCGCTCAACATGCCGAAGAAGGGCTGGGGCGTGCCGGTCTGCCTGGTGCTTATGTCGTTGCCGCTGCTCATCCCGTGGAACGTCGTCGGCACCATCTGGCAGGTCTTCGGCCGCAACGACATCGGCCTGCTCGGCTACTACGTCAACGCGCTCGGCATCGACTACAATTACGTTCAGGATCCGTTCGACGCCTGGGTCACCATCATCATCATGGACGTCTGGCACTGGACCAGCCTTGTCGTGCTGCTCTGCTATGCCGGCCTGGTTTCGATCCCGGATGCATTCTACCAGGCGGCCAAGATCGACGGCGCCTCGCGCTGGGCGGTGTTCCGCTACATCCAGCTGCCGAAAATGCAGCGTGTGCTTTTGATCGCCGTGCTGTTGCGCTTCATGGATAGCTTCATGATCTACACCGAGCCCTTCGTCGTCACCGGCGGCGGCCCCGGCAACTCGACGACCTTCCTGTCGATCGACCTCGTCAAGACCGCGCTCGGCCAGTTCGACCTCGGTCCGGCGGCCGCCATGTCGCTGGTCTACTTCCTGATCATCCTGTTGTTGTCATGGGTGTTCTACACCGTGATGACCAACTACGACGCGGAGCGCTGAGATGGCCGGCGCCAACGAAAGAGCCGACAGAGTGAGCGAAACCACAGCTTCGGGAAAATTGGCGAGCACGCTTTCGCAGGATCAGGTCGCCCGGCTGATGCGCAAGCGCGGCGAGGAATCGCGCTGGTGGTGGATCGTGCCGACGATCTACATCATCGTGCTTCTGCTGCCGATCTACTGGCTCATCAATATGAGCTTCAAGACCAATGCCGAGATCGTCTCCTCGCTGACGCTCTATCCGCATCAGCCTACGATCGCCAACTACCTTACTATCTTCACCGATGCGTCCTGGTATTCGGGCTACATCAACTCGATCACCTATGTTGTCATGAACATGGTGATTTCCGTGGCTGCGGCGCTGCCGGCGGCCTACGCCTTTTCGCGCTACCGCTTCCTCGGCGACAAGCATCTGTTCTTCTGGCTGTTGACCAACCGCATGGCACCGCCGGCAGTGTTCGCGCTGCCGTTCTTCCAGCTCTATTCGGCCTTCGGCCTGATCGACACCCACATCGCTGTGGCGCTGGCGCACTGCCTGTTCAACGTGCCGCTGGCGGTGTGGATCCTCGAAGGCTTCATGTCGGGCGTGCCCAAAGAGATCGACGAAACAGCCTATATCGACGGCTACTCCTTCCCGCGCTTCTTCGTCAGGATATTCATGCCGCTGATCGCCAGTGGCATCGGTGTCGCCTGCTTCTTCTGCTTCATGTTCTCATGGGTCGAACTTTTGATCGCCCGCACGCTGACCACCACTGACGCCAAGCCCATCGCCGCCACCATGACCCGCACCGTTTCGGCCGCCGGCATGGATTGGGGCCTGCTCGCCGCCGCCGGCGTGCTGACGCTGATCCCCGGCGCGCTCGTCATCTGGTTTGTCCGCAACTACATCGCCAAGGGCTTCGCCCTGGGGAGGGTGTGATGAAACAAAAGCACGGGTTCATCCTCACCACCACCGCCAATGGCTTTGCCCTGGGGAGGGTGTCACCATGAATCTCGACCTCACCTGGATGGCGTGGACGTGGCCGACGGCGGCGTTCTTCGGCACCATTCTTCTGCTGCTGTGCGGCATGGCGTTTTGGGAATTTGCCTCGCCGGGCGGCAATCCGCGCGTCGGCGTCCTGCGCTTCGAGACGACGCGCGGCGACCGTCTTTTTCTGTCGCTGCTTGGCAGCGCCTTTATCCATCTCGCTTGGCTGGGTCTTGTCGGATCCAACCTGTGGTGGGCTCTCGCTCTCTCCGTGGTCTACGCCGTCGGCGTGTTCCGCTACGTATAGAGGGGGAAACTGTTGGATCGACCGCGTGCCGGCGGCCGTTCCAGATCGCACTTGAAACCTAAATGTGGAGGAAACCTATGCGACGGCAATTTTTAACATCAACAACTGCCCTTGTCCTGTTGCTCGGGGTAGGCAACGCCTACGCCGGAATGGATGAGGCCAAGGCGTTTCTGGACAAGGAAATCGGCCCGCTGTCGACGCTCGACCGCGCCGGCCAGGAAGCAGAAATGCAGTGGTTCATCGATGCCGCGAAGCCTTTCGCCGGCATGGACATCAAGGTCGTGTCCGAAACCATCGCCACCCACCAGTATGAATCGCAGGTGCTGGCGCCGGCCTTTACCGCCATCACTGGCATCAAGATCACGCATGACGTCATCCAGGAAGGCGACGTCGTCGAGAAGATCCAGACCCAGATGCAGACCGGCCAGAACCTTTATGACGGCTGGGTCAACGATTCCGACCTGATCGGCACCCACTGGCGCTACCAGCAGGTCCGCAACCTGACCGACTGGATGGCGGGCGAGGGCAAGGACGTTACCAATCCGAACCTCGACCTGAAGGATTTTATCGGCACCTCCTTCACCACCGCGCCGGACAAGAAGCTCTATCAGCTGCCCGACCAGCAGTTCGCCAACCTCTACTGGTTCCGTTACGACTGGTTCAACGACGAGAAGAACAAGGCCGACTTCAAGGCGAAATACGGCTACGACCTCGGCGTTCCCGTCAACTGGTCGGCCTATGAGGACATCGCCGAGTTCTTCACCGGCCGCGAGATCGACGGCAAGAAGGTCTATGGCCACATGGACTACGGCAAGAAGGACCCGTCGCTCGGCTGGCGGTTCACCGATGCCTGGCTGTCGATGGCCGGCAACGGCGACAAGGGCCTGCCGAACGGCCTGCCGGTCGACGAATGGGGCATCAAGGTCAACGAGAAATCACAGCCGGTCGGCTCCTGCACGGCGCGCGGCGGCGACACCAACGGCCCGGCTGCCGTCTACTCGATCCAGAAATACCTCGACTGGCTGAAGGCCTACGCTCCGGCCGAAGCCCAAGGCATGACCTTCTCCGAATCCGGCCCGGTGCCGGCACAGGGTGCGGTCGCGCAGCAGATATTCTGGTACACCGCCTTCACCGCTTCGATGGTCGACGCCGGCGCCAAGGCGGTGCTGAACGACGACGGAACGCCGAAGTGGCGCATGGCCCCGTCGCCGCATGGCGTCTACTGGAAGGACGGCATGAAGCTCGGCTATCAGGACGTGGGTTCCTGGACGCTGATGAAGTCGACGCCGACCGACCGGGCCAAGGCCGCCTGGCTCTACGCGCAGTTCGTGACCTCGAAGACGGTCGACGTGAAGAAGAGCCATGTCGGCTTGACCTTCATCCGCGAAAGCACGATCCACGACAAGAGCTTCACCGAACGTGCGCCGAAGCTCGGTGGTCTGATCGAGTTCTACCGCTCGCCGGCCCGCGTTCAGTGGTCGCCGACCGGCACCAACGTGCCCGATTATCCGAAGCTGGCACAGCTCTGGTGGCAGGCGATCGGCGATGCCTCGTCCGGCGCCAAGACGGCGCAGGAAGCCATGGACTCGCTCTGCGCCGAGCAGGAAAAAGTCATGACCCGCATCGAGAAGTCGGGCGTCCAGGGCGATATCGGCCCGAAGATGGCCGAAGAGCATGACCTCGCCTACTGGAACGCCGACGCGGTCAAGAACGGCAATCTCGCGCCTCAGCTGAAGATCGAG
This sequence comes from Mesorhizobium sp. C395A, assembly GCF_030323205.1. Taxonomy (NCBI): domain Bacteria; kingdom Pseudomonadati; phylum Pseudomonadota; class Alphaproteobacteria; order Hyphomicrobiales; family Phyllobacteriaceae; genus Mesorhizobium; species Mesorhizobium sp. C395A. The sequence continues at coordinate 1,547,874 of NZ_CP100473.1, forward strand.
AACGAGAAGGAAAAGCCGATCACCATCAACTACGACGAACTGGTGAAGAGCTGGCAGAAGTAATCTTGGCGTACGCGCCAGGATCATAGTGAACGGGGAGGCGGCATCTTGCCGTCTCCCCTGTTTGTATAGGCGAGCTACCGGGAGGACTAATGACCGGATACATCCTTGCAATCGACCAGGGTACGACATCGACCAGGGCGATCCTGTTCGACGGCGCGATGAAGGTCGCCGGCAGCAAGCAGCAGGAATTCACGCAGCATTATCCTGCCTCCGGCTGGGTCGAGCATGATCCGGAAGAGATCTGGGCAAGCGTCGTCGCGACGGTCAAAGGCGCGCTGAAGGCCGCCGGCCGCGAGGCCTCGGATGTGGCGGCGATCGGCATCACCAACCAGCGCGAAACCGTCGTCATCTGGGACAAGGCGACCGGCAAGCCGATCCACAATGCCATCGTCTGGCAGGACCGCCGCACCGCGCCGCTGTGCCAGAAGCTGAAAAAACACGGCCTGGAGAAAAAGTTCACCAAAAAGACCGGCCTGCTGCTCGATCCCTATTTCTCCGGCACCAAGATCGCCTGGATGCTGGACAAGGTAAACGGTGCGAGAAAGCGCGCCGAAAAGGGCGAACTGCTCGCCGGCACTATCGACAGTTTTTTGATCTGGCGGCTGACCGGCGGCAAGGTGCATGCGACGGATGCCACCAACGCCTCGCGCACGCTGGTCTATAACATCGAGAAAAATGTCTGGGACGACGAGCTGCTCTCCATCCTGCGCATCCCGGTGGCGATGCTGCCTGAGGTCAAGGATTGCGCCGACGACTACGGCGTGACGGAAAAAAGCCTGTTTGGCGCCGAAATCAAAATCCTTGGCGTGGCCGGCGATCAGCACGCAGCGACCATCGGCCAGGCCTGTTTCGAGCCAGGCATGATGAAATCGACCTATGGCACCGGCTGCTTTGCGCTGCTCAACACCGGCGCCGATCTGGTGCGCTCGAAGAACCGGCTGTTGACCACCATCGCCTATCGGCTGAACGGCAAGACTACCTATGCCTTGGAAGGCTCGATCTTCATCGCGGGTGCCGCCGTGCAATGGCTGCGCGACGGCATCAAGGTGATCGGCAAGGCCGAGCATAGCGGCGTTTTGGCGGCAACCGCCGACCCCACGCAGAACGTCTATCTGGTGCCGGCTTTCGTCGGTCTCGGCGCGCCGCATTGGGACGCCGAGGCGCGTGGCGCGATCTTCGGGCTGACCCGCAACTCTGGCCCGGCGGAGTTTGCCCGCGCGGCGCTGGAATCCGTCGCCTACCAGACGCGCGATCTCCTCGACGCAATGCGCAAGGACTGGAAGGGGGCGTCGGCCAAAACCGTGCTTCGCGTCGACGGCGGCATGGTGGCCTCCGACTGGACCATGCAGCGGCTGGCCGATATCCTCGATGCGCCGGTCGATCGCCCGACCATTCTGGAGACCACGGCGCTGGGCGCGGCGTGGCTTGCCGGCTCGAAGGTAGGCGCGTGGCCGAAGGCGAAGGATTTTGCCAAGAGCTGGGCGCTCGAGCGCCGCTTCAAGCCGGACATAGATGCCACGGTGCGCTCGGCAAAACTGGCGGGCTGGCGCGATGCGGTGCGCCGGACGCTGAGCGCGCGGTAGTAAATCATGGCGAGGGCAGGGGATGAATCCACACTGGTATCAGGCCTGGCGCGACGAGGCTGTCGAACAATTGGATGCAAAGAATGCACGCTTGCAGCAGGCGTTCCGACTCGGCAGTTGGCCTCGCTATGACTATGATCTGACAGAAGGAAAGCTTCTGTTCTCGGACAACGGCATCACCAAGGTCGTCGCCGAAATCCAAATCGCCGGATCGACGAGTGCCAAGGCCAGCAACTGGCTCTGGGCTTGGGCAAATTCAAACCTGCCAGGCGACCTGCTTGCCGACGCAAAGCTGGTTCGGTCTTTCGGACAGGAGCATTCCATTGATGAGCTGGCTCAATCCTATGCGATAGATTTGAACAACGACCTGGAAGTGCTCGGCTGGAGGATGACCGCAGTTGCGGTTCGAATCTGCAACGGCCTCGCCGCATACCGTTCTCCGCGTGGTGAAGGCGGAGCCCTGTATCTGATCTTCAAGAGCGTCAATTGGGCCAGCTAATCCGCCGCGCCGTACCCAAGCAACCTACGGAAAAGCCCGCGCCGTTGCCGGCGCGGGCTTTTCTACACAACACCTGGTACCAACTCAGCTCAATAGGGCGAATTGCACTGCCGACGCGGGCCGTAATTGGGCTGGAATGTGTTGTCCGAAGCGCGGTACGACCGATAGTGGTCGTAGCACCACTGCACGTGCGCATCGCCGCGGTTGTTCTCGCTGTTGACGATCGCACCGGTGATCAAGGCGCCGGTGGCGAAAGCAGCCAGCGGGAACCAGTAGTCGCCGTGACGGCGATAGCCGCGGTGATATTCGCGATAGCCGCGATGGCCATTCCAATAGCTGCCGCCATCATTGTTGCGCGAGAACTGGCGGCCTACGCGGAAATCGCGATTGCCGGAATTGCGGTTGCGCATCCACCGCCAGTTGTCATGACGAGAATCGCCCACATTCACGATGTCGGACGAAGTTGCTGATGACTGGGGCACGAACATCTGGGCGGCATTGGCCGGCATAGCGGCGGCCGCGGCAAACGAAATTGACAGGGTGGTCGCCAGTAGACCCGTTGCGATCTTGTTCATGATCTTCTCCTTGAAGGGTGGTTGACGTCCCTTGTGAGACGAAAACGGCCCGCTCGTGCGATGGTTCCCACCAAAGCAGTAAGTTGCTGATTTGTAATGTTTCTCGAATTCGGCGCGTGAGAAAAGGCGCGTCTCGCGCGCCAACAGATCGAAGCGGCGACCACGTTGCGGGAGCGGCTCACCGGGCTGGTGACGACGCAATTTGCGGCGCGTCTGGCGATGGCTGAAACCCCGGTCGAAGGGCCATCTTTTTCCGGTTGACCGGTCGCGGCACTCTCCCTATGTTCCGCGCAATTTCGAGGGCGGCCTTTAGAGCCCGCGGGAGCGCGTAGCTCAGCCGGTAGAGCAACTGACTTTTAATCAGTAGGTCATGGGTTCGAGCCCCATCGCGCTCACCAAAATCGCAAGAAAACCAAGGAGTTGCAGGAGGTGAGGGTGGTCTTTTGTGTCCGCTGAAATCCATGTCCGCACTATGTCCGTAAAAAAGCCCGCCACCGTGAGGCAGCGGGCAACATCAAGTGGCAAAGTTTGCCACTTGATCAGTGAGCGGCCTTGCGTTCGTCCATCACTGCTTGGTGGCAGTCCGCCATTGTGCCGACCATTCGCTCTCCCATGTGCTGAAGGACGATTGCAAGCGAAACGGACTGAGAGAGCGCAGCCGAGGCTGAGGCGGTATATTCCGGCGCCTCTATCAGAGTGTGGTTGAGCAACTTTAAGAGGTCGACCATCAGACCGATGTCGCCTTCAAGATCGTCTAGATCAGGTTCGCTCATCATAGCGACACCAGCACTTCCTGCGACTTCAGATCCTCGCCCCACATGACGGTTTCGCCGTAGGTGTCTGGGCAGGGCTCGGCGTCCGCGCTTTCCTCGTCGTCGGCGTTGTCTAGTTCAAGATCATCAAGGCAGCCTAGGGACGGCTCGTCGTCGGCCGTTTCCTCAAGATCGCAATCGGCTTCCATGCAGTCCAGCGCGGTGATCAAGCTCATGGCGCGGTCCAACAGATCGTTCAGGCGCTTCTCCACCGAATGGCGCCACTGGCGTGGGTCCATCCCCTTAGGCATTCCAAAAGGCTGCAAAATCCGAACGTGAGCGTTCATGTCCCAAGTCCCCAGGTAAGGGCTGTCAAGGCCCGCTCGGCGGGACGGCGCCGAAGCCGGGGGTTGACAACCTGCCTGGAAGACAGGCCGAACGCTTTTAAGGTTTCCCTCTGGACATGGCGTCCGCCCCCGGCCATAAAAGCCGAGTTGGACGCCCGCCAAGGCGCTCCACATGCGCACAGAAGCCTTGCATGGCTTCCTACGCTATTCGGTGAAGCTCCCCCGCCAAGGGTTGCGACTCCGTATCCAGGTCCGGGTTGTCAAGCCCACGGACACAGTTTGCTTATTCGCTGATTTCGTCAAGCACTCCCTTTTGGGGGGGGCCGCTTGCGCGCTCCCTCCCAAGGCCGGCGATGCGTCGGCATCTTCCCAGCTTTCGATCTTCAGAGAAGGGTCAAGTTGCTCGCTTGGAGGGAGCTTCCAACCCTAGACGAGAAGACTGATCGCCAGCGAAAGCGACGGCATCTGCCTCATTTTCGAATGCTCGGGAATACGTTTCACCGTTCCTGCCTTTGATGCGAACAACCCACTCGCCCAAAGATTTGTCGATCTGTACAGAAGACGACGGTTTGATGCTGTCGGCCATGGATTGCGGGACTCTTGCCGAGGTGTTTGCCCCGCTGCCGTTGCAATTACAATGCCAGCTTTGATGATCCAGAACGGGACAGGAGGAGAGAACAAATCGGGGATTCACATTCCCGGAGTTCCGATCTAGAATCCGGCCATGGACACGGTATTCGATGATCTCTCCCAAGCCCTCACAGAGCCCCGCCAAGACGTATGGCGCCCTGTTCGCGCCTTCGCCCTCGATCTGGCCGGCAAGCTGCTCCTAGGCCTCGCAATCGGCCTGGGTGTTGGCTTTGGAATGGCGCTGGCAGGTTAGCTTCTCGGGAAGGCAGCAGTCGGCGCCGTGAAGCCGGAATCATTGTTGTACCTCGCCACGCCTTTGGTGATGCGAATCTCCTTCAAATGGCCATTGAAACCGGTAGTGGTCGACGAGGTGCCGATGGCCAGGACGGCGGTTGAATCGAAAAGCGGACTTGAGCCGATGGTCGTTGAGCTTGCATCCATCACTCCGGCTGCATAGAGCCGCAGCTTGGTGCCGGACCGCTCAAAGCAGAGATGCTTCCAGGTGGTGAGAGGAACGCCGCCGATCGCTCCAACCAAGTTGTTCGTGCCAGTGCCGTTGCTCGAATATGCAACGTCCTGCTGGTTGGTCACGTTGCAGCGCCACCGGTAAGAGATGTTAGGCGCCGCTCCTGCTTGCACGAGCAGATAATTATTGTTCCCGGCGACGGCAGTGCGGGCGAACAGCTCGATCGTAAAATCGCCAGTTCCGAAATTGAAATCTGCATGATCGGGCGTGGTCAGGTAGTCGCCGCTGCCGTCAAGCAAGAGCGAGGATGTTCCGAACGGTGGCGCGATTCCAGTGTCTATCTGGGCGTTGCCGAACGTCGTCAGGGCGTGAGCAGACAGGCTTTCATCCGTCATCGTGGTCGATGCGTCGGCACCTTCAAAGCCGCAGAGCAAGACCACATTCGACCAGTAAGGATCGCCGGTCGGTGCCGCCGCATCGGCGAACTGGTCGATGACGATCGAAAAAGGCCCGGCATCGGCATTGTTGAACCAGAGCGCGATGCCGAAGGTGGCAACGCCGGAGACGTTGGAGAACGGCGTCGGCGCGGCGCCTGTGTATTCGTCGGTATAGGTGACATTGTCGGGGCTGGTCTGGAATTTGTAGGTGGCGCCGTCGGCCGAGATGATCAGCCGGATGTAGTTCGGACCCGCCTGGGTGCCGTTGGCCGACGCGCCACCATCCGACGTGGTATGGCCGCTATCCTTGTTCCAGCCGTTGGGCGGCGTTCCGTTGACCTTGTATTTGTTGAGGCCAGTGGTGCCATTTCCGCGCAGACCGACGATGTGGAAATCGTTGGAGTTCTTCAGGCCGAAGCCGACCATGGCGAGCTTGCCCTGCTGAGCGAGCTGCGAAAACTGCGGCGTGTAGCGGAAGGTGTATTGCCGGCCGGCCGTGATCGTCGCCAGCGGATAGACGAACTTGCCGAACGATCCCGGCTTGACCTGACCCTTGATCGTGGTGTCGCCGGATGAAGTGGTGGTGACGGCAGGCGGTTCGACAAAGCCGCCGTCGCCGTCGCCGGAGCCGCCGCCAATGACTATGGCGCGACCTCTTGGAACGCCGCCACTTAGCATGTGAACAAACATCGGGTTCTCCTTAAAAAGGCCACCAGGCCAACACGAGGATGGCGGTGCTTGCGGCGGTGAAGGCGAAGTGATCTGCGGTCATGCGTTGCCGTCCAGTTCCTTGGCTGCAAGCTGGCGCTGCCCCATCTCCTCGATGCAGCCGGCAAGCTCGGCAAAGAACTGCTCCACCATCTGGTCGGACAGCGCGAACCTGTGCGTTGAGCCGTCCGGCCGCTGGAATTGGAAAGCGAGGTGCTTCCCGTCCATCGACGTGCCGAGCCAGTACGAATCGAATTCGACCGCTTCGAAGCTGCCGAACTGCGCCTTGAATTTGAGCCGGTTCTGTTCGGCCCGGCCTTCGTGTTCCGGCGGCGGTCGCCACCATGCTTCAAGCTTGTCGGTCATTTGCCACGCCCCGGCTTTCTTCCGGTGGTTTGGAGTGCGCTCTTGACCGCAAACCGATGCAGCTTGTTGACCACGTGGCTTTCGCCGATCAGATCGAACACGTCTTGTGCGCCGAGACCGAAGTCGAGCCGGACATTTGTCATGCCGGACGCGCTGCCTTTTGATGCGGCAGCAATACCTACCGAGCCGCCGCCGGCAAAGCGCGGGACCGACATGGATCTGTTGAAGTTGTCGACCGCGCCGCCAATGCTGAAGCCGCGCATTGCCCGGAGCGGGTCAGCACCCTGGTTCAACGCGTGAAGGAAATTCACGCCCAGGCGCCGCACCGCCTTCGCCTGCAGAACGAATTCGCCGACTGAAAGCCGAGCCATGATCGAATCGGATGTCGACGTGCCTGGTCCGTTGGCGAGATAGCCTCCGCGTGCGAAGCCTTGGCCGCCGCCACCACCGCCCGACGATCCAGCGCTGTTGCCGAGCCCGACGAGTTCCTTGAGCCGCGCGATAGCTGCCGAGATGCGGGAAATCATCCCGTCGATAAAACTGCCGATGCGCCCGAAGGCTGCGCTCGCGGTTTCGGCGATTGAGTTCCAGATCCCGGCAATGCGTTCCTTGAGACCAGAGAAGGAACCGAAAATTCGGTTCACGATAGCATCGGAAATCTGCCCCAGCCGGTCGCGCAATGCGTCCCAGGTTTGGACCACGGCGTCGACCACTGCATTGAAGGCGTCCACGGCCATTTGCTGGCCTTCCTGGAAGCCACCGACGATCTGCCCCCACAAGTCGGTTGCGCCCTGTACGATCGCGCCCCAGGCCACCGCAGCGCCGTCTTGGATGAACTGCCATGCGGCAGCGGCGCCGGCCTTGATATCTTCCCAAAATATTCCGATCAGGATGCCGGCCGTAACTGCCGCCGCCGCAATGGCCAATGGGATGCCGCCGACAAGCGTGGCCAGGAGGCCTATACCGGCAACGACGACGCCAACGGCTGATCCGAGCAGAGTGAACGCGCCTGCCGCAGAGAGGATGGCGGCACCGAGCGCCAATTCCCCCGCGGTGATGTCGGTGCCGAAAACCCGGTTGATCTGGTCGGCAACGAATTGCGCGCCCTCCCGGAGAGCCTTGAAGGCCGGCAAAACCAGCCCGTTGAAGACGCCCGACACATCGCTGCCGAATTGCTTGATCGCGATCGACCACTGCAAAATCCAAGGATTTTTTATGGCTGCGGTGTTGCCGCTCAGCAGGTGCAGCAGATCGCCGAGAACGCTTGCCGTTATCCTCGCGGCGGCAGCGCCGAGTTGCAGGATTGCGTCCCTGTTCTGGACGATGATGTCTGTGAGCGCCTGGGCGCCGGCCAGCACGATCGGCGCGAACAGCAGCCCGAGTTGAACCTTGATGGCCTTGATGGCGGTCGACACAGAATCCAGCGAATCGCCCAGCGCGTCGCCGAGTTTGAACTGCTCTGGAGTGAACAGGATTCCGAGCTTCGCGGCCTCGTCGCCGAGTTCGCGCAGGCCTTGTTTGCCCTGGTCGAGGAACGGCAGAAGGTTGGCGCCTGCCTTGCCGAATGCCTCAATTGCCAACGCCGACTTTATGGCGCCGTCCGGCATTCGGGCGAAGGCTTCGGCTATGTCTTGGACGATCGCCTCGTTCGAGCGCAGTTTGCCATTTGCGTCTTTGATCTTGACGCCGAGTTTGGTGAAGATGTCGCCAGCGGCCTTGACCGGCTTGGTGGCGTCCTTGGTCTTCTGGCCGAAGCGCGTGACGTGCACGCCGGTATCTTCGAACGCCTTGCCAGCCGCTTCGGTGCCCTGTGCCGCCTCGCCGATCGCCTTGTTCAACTTGGACATGCCGGCGACGAATTCCTCTTGGGAAACGTTCGCCATCTTGGCCGCGAACTCCAGTCGCCCATATTCATCGATCTGAAGTCCGGTCTTCTGCGCTGCCTTGCCGGCCGCGTCCGCAGCGTCCGCGCCGGATTTGGCCAGACCTAGAACGGCAGCGCCGGCACCGGCAGCAGCAGCCGCAATGCCAGCACCGAATAGTGCGAAGCGTTGGCCGACTGCGGCGAGGTCAGAGCCGAAGGTCTTCACACTGGCGCCGAATTTGGCGAGGTCAGCCTTGATTGCGGCGGCCCGGATCTTGGCGAATGCCTTCTCGCCTTCAGCGCCGAGCTCTTTCAGCTGCTTCTCTAGGTCCTTGCCACCATCCAAGGCGATGCGTTGTTTGATTGTCTTGCCGGCCATGCTGGCTTCCTTCTAGGGACAGGCGCGTCATCACGACGGGCCGAATTGATGTGAGCTATTTGTTTCGGCGGGCGTAGATGCCGGCAGCCAGGTCGTTGAAGCCCTCGTTCGTTTTTGCGATGGCCTTATCCCACGCCTTCGAAATGGTCGTGACTGGTTTGCCCGGTTCGGAAGCATCGAAGGGCGCCCGCTTCATGGCTTCGGACGTTTCGAACTTGGCCCGATCTTCGGCCCGAGCCTGAGCCAGGGCAGCGGCGTATTGCTCTGGATGACGGTCTGCGAGGTCGAGATAGTGCTTCTCTTCCTGGGAAAAGAGGGCGGTGACGAAGCGCGCCTTGTAGAAAAAGCCCACCATGTCGCCGGCGGTGCGAAAGCCGGTAGCGTCTCCCTTGGCAAGAGCGGTTTTCCAGTGGTCGGGAAAGTGGCTTGGAATGGTCATGCTGTTTTCTCCTTGGTCGTGCGGCGGCTGGGTGGTTCGCCCATGTTGCCGCTGTCATCGATTTTCGATCCAACCAGCCGGGCGAGATCGTCAAAGCCGGTGATGATAATTCCTTGCTTTCGAGCCTTGGCGGCAGCGGCGAGCATCTTCTCCTCGCCCTCGTGCCGCAGTGCGATGATCCAGTTCTCGACCTGGCCGGCGATAATGCGCTCGTCCTTCACGCCCCGGCGGCGGAGGTCTTCGAAAAGCCAGGTCGCAATCGGGCGAATTTGGAGCAGCCACCACATAGCTACTGCCCCGATGATCGTGTCCTGAAAGGACAGGTCGACTTCGGTTCCTTCGCGGATCACGTTGTCGAGCTCGATGCGGCGCCTTTGAGCCCGCATCAATTGAATGCGTTCCTGGCGAAGATCGTCGGTTTCGGTGCCGGCGGCGACCGTGGCGATATAGCTTTGAATGCAATCAATCAGGGGATACTGCCCCCGCTCGATGCGCGGGAACACGCCCTCTTCTGCAAGCTGGCGAATGCGGCGATCGGTTAGGTCCAGAACTGTCCCCAATTGCCGCGCCGAAACGCTGAGGCCCTTGAATTCCATGGCTCAGGCCTCCCATGCGGAAACGGAAATGAAGTTTTCAAAGCTGTGTCTGGACGGGGTAAACGCTGTCGCATTCCCCTCATACGTCAGCCGCCCACTGGGACCCGTTGACTTGCTGGGCATCGGTGCGGGTCGAGCGCATGGCAGGCTCGACCCGCGACGCAAGACCATGCTCTCTGAGGACATGGCCGCGCCTTCTCTTGATAGAAGCGGGTCGGACCATAACCGCTGAGTAAGGGCCCGACCCTTTGCCGTAGCCTGACTGACAGGAAAGGCTGGGCAATAGGTGAGACGGGCGGTGCGCGTGGCCTCGCCCGTCTCGTTGGTATGGGGGTGAAGGATTCCCGCCATGCTCTTGAACTCAGTCCCGCAGTTCCGGCAGATCGTCGGCCAGACCAAGCAACGCGCGGGGATCCACATCGGCTCGGCGTTCGACTGGCAGGTGTTCGGCCAGGGCTGCATCGACAAGGGCTTCCTCTGTGCGCTCTGCTTCGAACAGTTGTTTGCTGATCTCGTCGTCCTTGAATGAGCGCGTGGCCTTATCGAGTGCACGGTCGTCGGCGGCTATAGCGCCGATGTCCCTGTTAAGGGCGGCAATCATCGCGTCTGGGTTGAGCCAGCATTGGAGGGCCACCGGATCAACTGCGCTGGCGTGACCGCGCGCTATGCCGTGCGCGTCGGGCATGACAACCGTGGTCTCGACCGTGATCATCTTGTTGGGGAATTCGATCTCGTTGCGGCCACCGTCAAGGATGCCGTAAAGGCGCGGCTTGGCTGTCGCTGCCTGTGCGGCCACCCAGGCCTTGGCAAATGCCTTGGCATCGCTGGAGGGCAGCGGAGCGGTCTCAACGTCGCGACGGTCGGCCTTCAGTTTCGAGATGGTCGACCGACTCGCCTTGATCTCGGCAAGCAGCTTGTCACCCTTTGCGGTCGACGGCTTCACCGGCTCGGCCAATTCGATCCGGCCAGGAATGTCCTTGAGGTAGCGCTCAAGCCTCTCAACGAGGGCAGCGTGGGAGCGCCAGACGGTGGCCCGCGCCTCGTACTGGCCGCGCACCCGTTCGAGTTCTTCGAGGGCCATGTCCAACTTTGCCTTGGCTTCTGCCAAGCGGGGATCGTCTGGGCCTCGCCGGACAAGGCCGTTGGGCAGATCCTCCTCGCGTTGCAGTTCACCGCGATCCAGGGCGCGTTCCAGACGCCGGAATTCCGTCTCGGCTTCGTCGCGCTTGTCGAACAGCTTCCGCTGCTTGTCCGAAACTCCCATCAACAATGCACGTGCATCGTCGCGGGCCTCGACCAGGGCGACGAACTTGGCCTTTGCCGGTGCAGGCAACTTTCCACCCGGATTGGCGCTGTTGAGGAAGACGATCAGATCGGCGGGAGTGGCGGCGTCCATAGGTTTCTCCGTTGATTTGCACGCATTTTACCAGACCCTGAAAAGTGTCCCGACGCGCAAATATGATTTCCGCGTTAGGTGCTGAAGAAGTCGGCGAGCCATCGCCGTGTCGGAGCTTTGCCGCTGTTGCCGCGAAGGATGGTCCAGGCAAGCGCCCTGCCGCCTTCTGGGTGCGGGCAGACAGCCGCTGTACGATGCTCTGGCCATTCGCCAGCGGCATAGGCTTCGAGGTGTTCGAACAGATCCCAGACGCCTTCGGAGTCGGCGCCGTCGAGATCGTAAGCAACATGCCCGGCAAGTTCCCGCAGCGCTTCGTCGCGTTCGCTTATGAGCCAGGCGCGTCGTGCATCGGCCTTGCCAGGGCCAGCGGCCTTCAGCCCGAGCGCCGCGTCAAGCGTAGGTTCGTGACCAGCGAAGAATGCGTCGATCGCCTCGCCGAGCGGCACCGCGTCAATAGGATCGATCAGCCGCCCTTCGCGCAAAGCTGCCGATATCCTGCGCAGCCGTGCAGCGGAGTCGATGGCGCCACTCATTGGACGCCGCTTTCTGTGGAAAGTTCTTGGCCTGAAACTTTCTGTGTTTTTCCTTCTTCCAAAGCGGACGGGTTTAAATTCTGTTTTTTGTTCTGTTTAGATTCAGGTCTATGTCTCAGGTCTATGTCTCGGTTTCTGTCTCTGTCTCTGTGTGTGTACAGGGCTGGTGACAGGGCTGTGTGCAGGGGTGTCATGCTCCACCTCGCATTACTCTGGTTTGCAGGAGCCTTTCGCCAGGATTGACGCTGACCACGTTCGCCGGCGGGTCGGTGGCGAAGGTCCGCTTCGCCCATTCGGTCGCCATGAAATCGGCCTCGGCAGCTTCCCTGATATCGTCACTGTCGATGTGGTCGATGATCTTCATTGTCCCCTTGGCGTGATCCTTGTTCGTCGGGATGTTGCCTTTGTGCTGGAACCACTTCTTGACGTAGGTTTCGGCGGTCGCCGGATCGTGCATGACGAGATCAGCCTGCACGACATCGGCCAGCGCGCGCCGGTACTGTTCGGCCTGCCAATTGAGATCGGCCAGGGCATAGCCTTCTCTGATACGGCAGCAGCCTGCGCTGTTCTGGTGAGGGCCGCAGATCAGGTAGAGCATCAGCACCCGCCCATCGCTGGGAAGCGACAGGAAGGCGCGGGAGCCCCATATGGCCGGTGAGACGGGAGCGAAGTCGCGGCTCATTCGGTGCCGCCGCTCTGCCGACGAAGACGGCCATGTTCATGGCGATGATGCAGCCGGCAGAGCCAGCGCACATCCATCGGCTTGTCGTAGTCATCGTGGTGCGCCTCGGCCACCAAGTCGCCGCACTGCTCGCACGGCATCTGGATGACGAGCCCGCGCTTCAATGCCGATCGGAGGCACTGGTGCGCCCAGACCTTTTGCGGGTTGGCTTCCTTCCACCGGGCTTGTGGGCTGCCTTTGCCGTTGCTTTTACGTGCCGGTTTGCTATGGTCCGAACCGTCACTTGCCGGGAAGCTTGTTGACATTTCGGAGCCGGTTCGCGTGTCCAGCGCGGCCGGCTTTTCGCATTTCTGGTCCATCAGCCTGCCCTCGCCAGTCGAATGGCCTGGGCGATCCTGATCGCCTCGATGGCGTCTGCGGCCGAAAGACCGAAGCGGGACCGGAGTTCTGGAACAGCAGCGCGACCGCCTTGGCGTTCATACGGGCCGGCCAGGAATTCGGCGGCCTGCTGGATCGTCATATCGGGTTCGAGATCATTCTGCATCATGCCGCCCTCCGGCGAGGGTTCGGCTTGCGCTCCAGCGCCTCAATCCACGCCTTCACGGAAGGGACTCGATAGAGGATGCGGCCCCCAAGCTCCACATAGGGAAGGCCGTCTGGCAAACGTTGCCACCGGATCAGGGTACGCTCGCTGACATGTAGTTGTGCTGCCAGGGCAGGGCGGTCGAGATAGTCATCAAGTAGGCTCATTCGCTGACACTCCTTTCGTTGAGTTGACAGCGAGAACCTATTTACAGACGCGGCGAGGGTCGTCCGAAGCAGCCCCGCCTAATTGCGCCCCCTGCTTCGGATTGCTATTCGCTCGGTGATTTTGTCCGCTTGCGCCTGGAAATCAGCGGCATACTGCGGCAGGCCGAGCCGTCGAAAATTCCTCGCTGCGGTCGCCAACTCACGCGCAGCCGCTCTGTCGCGGATCGATTGAAACTCAGGCACGACGATAGCGATATCATCTGGAATGCCGGGCGGGTTCTGATCGCCGATCGCCCATTCCCAGCAATCAACCACGAAACGATGCAGCGGTCCTTCCTTAGTCGTCGCCAAAAGATCTGGTCGTTGCACCGCGAGGATGCCCACAATCTCGGAAACGAAACGTCGCTTCGGTGAGCCGTCGAGCTTCGTTGCCAGATCGGCGCCATTGGGGTCTGGATTGTCCGCGTCCCCACTGCCAAGTTCCAGCACCGCAGCACCACGGGCCGCGCCAGCATCGGCTGACAATCGCCGCAACGTCGCTATGTCAAGTTCGTCCCCTACGGAATAGGGCGACTGCAACTCGCGAGATCGAGTGCCAATGGCAGCGAACAGCCCTGCGTCGTATTGCTCTATAAGGTCTGCCAACTCTGCCGACATGGTTTCAATGTCAGCCAGGCGGGCCGCCAACGTCTTGAGTGAAACCTTTTCGGCCAACAGATATGCATTGAGGGTGTCCGCAGCCAATTCCAGATCTTCGACAACTGCTGCGGTGTCAGCTATGTCGAGGATACGCAGCGCAGCGGCGAGGGCTTCGGCGCGGTCCGCCCGGGACGTGTTCACCGCGCGGCCTTGATCGCGCTGATTTCAGCGCCGGTACCCTTAGCCATGACAATGGCGCCAGCGCGTTCGGTCGCTGCCCGCAGGGGATCATCCATCAAATGGCTGTAGCGCGCCGTGGTGGCCGGCTGCGAGTGTCCGAGCAAGGCGCCGATGATTGGGAGGGACAGGCCAGCGCTGGCCAGCACGGAGGCATAGGTGTGGCGTAGGTCGTGAATGCGGGCTGATGGCGCAACCACAATCTTTTCACCTACGGTATCGGCAGTGACGATGCCGGCGGCAATGCAGACCTCTTTCCACTCCGCCTTGATCTCGACGCGATGATCGGCGCCACGCCCGGGGAACACGTAAACGGCATCCTCCTTGGCTTTCTCGCGAAGCTGGGTGAGTAGCAGGCGGGCAGGGGCGGACAGCGGGACGCGGTGCATGGTCTTCTGCTTCGTGGTCGAACCCGGCTTTGTCCAGACGCCAGCGGTGAGATCGAACTGTTCCCATTTCGCGGCCTGTACCTCGCCGCGCCGCGCACCGGTGAGCAGCAGAAGCCGAAAGATGTTCGCTGCTTGCTGATCCTCCAGCGCCGTCAACGCCTCGGTCAGCTTGCCAAGTTCAGCCGGGGACAGATAGCGGTGCCGCTTCTGCTCGTCGTTGCGCTCGATCCCCTTGGCCGGGTTGTCGGTGCGCCACCGCCATTTGATGGCGAGCCCGAACATCTTCGAGAGAACGGCCACCGCCCGGTTTGCCAGGTAGGGCGCGGTCTTCGAAATCTTGCGGTGCAGGCTGTCGATGTCGGTGAACTCGACTTCGGCCACCTTCTTGTTTTTCAGCGCCGGCAAGATGTGGTTCTTGATCAGCGCCTTGTAGTCGCGGGCGGTCGAGTGCCGCTTCTTGGTGAGGTGTTCCTTTTCGAAGCGGTCGCAGAGATCGCCAACGGTCTTTGCGTCGCGGGCGGCAGCGACCTGGCCCATGGGGTCGGCGCCCACGTCGATCTGCTTCTTAAGGTTCTTTGCTTCCTCGCGGGCAGGACCGCTTTTCCAGTCAGGGAAAGAGCCGATCGTGTACCGACGCTCCAGGCCGGAGCGAGTGCGATAGTTCAGGATGAACGCCCGGGCGCCAGCCTTGGTAACGCGGATGCCGAAGCCCTTCACGTCGTCGTCATAGGTGATCTTGTTCCCGCTTGCCGGAGCCGGCAGGGCTTTGATGATGGCGTCCGAGAGTTGCATCTGGTGTGTCCGCACTGTGTCCGTCATATCGACGGCGCTTCATGTGCGTTCAATGTCTCACACTGTCCTGATTTGTCAAAGAGTGTCCCTTAGGAATCAACAGCTTATGTGCGGACACGGCACAAAAACGAACGAAAGCAATGGCTTGGCAAAATGGCCGGAAATGAACTTTTAATCAGTAGGTCTCGGGTTCGAACCCCGACGCGCTCACCAGAAATATTTCGTGCGGAAGTTGCCCTGTCAGCAGCCCCCATCGCCCCCTACAATCGCCGCCCGGTCTTGACGTCGAACAGATGAGCGCAGGCGCGGTCGATCTCGATGCGCATCTGCTCGCCCTGTTTCAGTGCCAGCCGCTCGCGGAAAAGGCAGGAGATTTCTTCTCCGGCGCAGTCGACCCTGGCAAAGATTTCCGAACCCGTTGCTTCCAGAAGCACGATCGTGCCGGGGATTCCTTTGGCGGTCGTCGCTCGGATGTGTTCGGGGCGGATGCCGTAGATGAGGTCGCCGCCGGGAATGTTGGTCAGGTCGATGCCTTCCGGCAGCGGCAAGATCAGTCCACCGGCGCTGCGGAAAACACCTTCCTCGACATGGCCCCGAATGAAATTCATCGCCGGCGAGCCGATGAAGCCGGCAACGAAGAGGTTGGCCGGGCGGTCGTAGAGGTCGAGCGGCGCGCCGATCTGCTCGACAAGGCCGTCATGCAGCACGACGATCTTGTCGGCCATGGTCATGGCCTCGATCTGGTCGTGCGTGACGTAGATGGTTGTGGTCCCGAGCCGCTGGTGCAGCGCCTTGATCTCGCCGCGCATCTGCACTCGCAATTTGGCGTCGAGATTGGACAGCGGCTCGTCGAACAGGAACACCTGCGGGTCGCGCACGATGGCGCGGCCCATGGCGACGCGCTGGCGCTGGCCGCCGGAAAGCTGACGCGGATAGCGGTCGAGCAGCTTGTCCAGGCCGAGAATGCTGGCGGCCCTGCCGATGCGGCCGGCGGTGTCGGCCGGATCGGCTTTCTTGATCTTCAGGGCAAAGCCCATATTGTCGGCCACCGTCATATGCGGATAGAGCGCGTAGTTCTGGAACACCATGGCGATGTTTCGGTCGCGCGCCCTGAGATTGTTGACGACGCGATCGCCAATGGCGATCCTGCCGCCCGAGATCGTTTCCAGTCCGGCAATCATGCGCAGCAGCGTCGACTTTCCGCAGCCCGACGGCCCGACCAGGATAACGAATTCGCCATCGGCGATGTCGACGCTGACATCGTGGATGATCTTGGCGGCTCCGAAAGCCTTCTGAACGTTGTTGATTGTTACCGATGCCATTGGATTTCTCCCGGAAATGAGTGATGTCGGGGCCGTGCCTCAGCCGCCCTTGACGGCGCCTGCGGTCAGCCCGGCGACGATCTGCCTTTGCGCGAACAGGGTCAGCACCAGAACCGGCAGCGTCACCACAAGTGCTGCGGCGGCGAGCGGGCCCCAGCTCACCTGCTCGTAGGAAAGCATGTTGTAGACGGCGACCGGCAGCGTGCGGGTCTCGCGGCTGGCGAGCACAATGCCGAAGACGAAATTGTTCCATGAGAAGATGATCGACAGGATGAAGGCGACGACAATGCCCGGCTTGGCGATGGGCAAGGCGACCAGCCGGAACACCTGCCAGGAACTGGCGCCATCGATGTTGGCCGCTTCTTCCAGCTCCATCGGCGTGGTCTCGAAATAGCCGATCATCACCCAGACCACGATCGGCACCGTCACCACCAGATGGATGATGATCTGCGGCCACAGCGTGCCGAGAATGCCGACCCACTGGAACAGCAGGAACAGCGGAATGAGATAGGAAAGCCCCGGCGTCATGCGGGCGATCATGATGACCACCGCCGAGCGTTCGGCCTTGAGCCGCGCGATGCCATAGCCCGCCGGCACGCCGATCAGCAGCGCCAGCAACGTTGCCGTGCCCGTCACCAGAACCGAATTCCAGAAATAGAGCAGGAAATTGTTCTCCTCGAATACCTTCACATAGTTCGACCAGGCGAGATGTTCCGGGATCAGGATCGGCGGGTATGCACCGTTGTCGATCTCGAATTTCAGCGACAGCGAGATCATCCAGAGGAAGAACAGGATCGCCGGCGAGACGAAGACCAGAGCCGCGAAGAACAGCCCGATTCGCTTGAGCAGCCGTGAACTCATCTATTTGCCCTCCACCCCGATCCAATGGGAGCGCTGGCGCAGCATCAGCAGGATGAAGGACAGCGCGACGATGACGATGAAGAACACCACGGCCATGGCCGAGCCATAGCCGATGTCGTAGTAGGAGAAGGCGGTGTTGTAGAGATAGATGTTGATGGTTTCCGAGGCCGTGCCCGGTCCGCCCTGGGTCATGGCGTAGATGATGTCAAAACTCTTCAACGCATCGATGGTGCGGATGATCATCGCGATCATCAGGAACGGCGCGATCATCGGCAAGGTGAGATAGCGGAATTGCTGCCAGGCGTTGGCGCCGTCGATCTCGGCGCTCTCGAAGGGCTCGCGCGGCACGGAGGCCAAGCCGCCCAGCACGATCAGCATCACCAGCGGCGTCCACTGCCAGGTCTCGACCGCAACCAGCGACGGGATGACTGTCCTGGCGTTAAAGATCCATTCCTGCGCCGGAATGCCGACCAGCGACAACAGATAGTTGAGCACGCCGAGCTGGGGATGGAACATCATCGTCCAGACCAGCGCCACGGCGACCGGGGTCGCCATCATCGGCATGACGAAGACGCCACGCAACAGCCCGCGCAGCGGAAATTTCGCGTCGAAGATCAGCGCGGCAAGAGTGCCGAGGAACATCGGCGCCGCGACCGAAAGCGCCGTGTAGGTCAGCGTATGGAAAAGCGATTCCCAGAAGCGTTGGTCGACCGCCAGCCGCAGATAGTTTTCCATCCCGGCAAAGCTTCGCGCCTGGCCGAGGGTCCAGCGGTTGACGCTCATCCACAGTGTGAAGGCCCAAGGAAAGACGATCACGGCGCCGACGACGACGAGCGCCGGGACGACGAAAGGCCAGTAGTTGGGAGCCAGCCGGATGGTCTGGCTCCCTTCGATGGCTTGCGTCGTCACCCCGGTGCGTTCTGGGGTGATGGCGGACATCAGCCTTGCTCGCTCCGGTCGAGCACCGGCTGGAACTGCTCGGTGGCCTTCTTCAGTTCCTCCGCCGGATCGGCGCCGGCGATCAGATTGGTCAGCGCCACGCCATAGATGTCGCGGAACTCGGTGACCGGAATGATGACCGGCAGCGACAGCCGGCTGACATTGCCCGAGCCGACCACGGCATCGAGCCAACTCGCCGGCATGGTGACGCCTTCGCGCACCTTGGGATCTTCCAGCACCGACTTGCGGAACGGCACGCCGGCACCCGCCTGCAGCAGGCGCGCGCCCATGGCGGGCGAAATCGCCCACTGGCAGAAGAGGTAGGCGGCCTCCTTCTTCTCGCTGGCGGCCGTCACGCCGAGGCCGTCGCCAAAGGTGCCGGCGGCATGCGCCTTGGGCCCCTTGGGCATGACGCCGTAGCCAACCTTGCCGACCACTCGTGACTTTTCCGGATTTTCCATTGGCGGGGCAAAGCCGACGCCATCGAACCACATCCCGATCTTGCCTTGCAGGAAGGCGGACTGGGCTTCGGCCCAGTTGAATCCGGTGACGCCTGGAGGCGCCGACTTGGTCATCAGCCGCTGGTAGAGGCTGGCCGCCTCGACCGCCTCGGGCGAGGTCGTGCGCAGCTTGCCCTTGTCGTCGAGCGGCGTCATGTCGTAGCCGAGCATAAGCGACGTCCACACCGGCGTGTTGGCGTTCTTGAGGCCGCGGGCGACAAATCCATAGGTGTTGGTCGACGGGTCGGTCAGCGCTTCGGCCGCCGCCACCAATTGCTCGAAGGTTTCAGGGTATTTGAGGCCCTTGGCCTCGAACAATTCCTTGTTCCAGTAGACGATCCAGTAGTCGACTGAGAACGGTAGCGAGCGCAGCACGCCCTGGCCGTCCTTGGCAAACAGCATGCCGGCATCGGCGAAATCGGTTTCCACCAGCGCAGGATCGGTCAGGGTCGAGTCAGCGAGATAGCCTGATATGTCGGCCAGCCAGCCGCCCTTTTCGAACTGCCGCTTCTGCACGTGGTAGCTCAGATGCACGACATCGAAGCTCGGCTTGCCGGAGCTGAGTTCGATCACCGTCTTCTGGCGCTGCTGCTGTTCCGGCGTCGCTTCGGCATTGACCTTGATCCCGGTCAGTTCCTCGAACTCGGCGATGTATTTTATCAGCGTGTCGCTGCGCGGGCTTTTCACCAGATTGACGTCAAGCGTCGTTCCCGCAAAGCGCTTCCAGTCGACGCCGGCGGCAAAGCTTGGGCGAACACCGGCAAAGCCGGCGGCGGCAAGGGCGGCGGTTCCCTGGAGGAGTTGCCTCCTGGTTGGGTTGAACAGATTGGACGACATTTTCTTCCTCCCGGTTGTTGTCGTTGTCGATTGCGCCGCAGCGACCGCGGCGCGGCTCATGCTTCCTCAGATTTGCAGCGCCAGCCGGCGCGCCTTATCGATATGCTGGCTAATGGCCTCGACCGCCTTGCCAGGGTCGCGGCTCTGCATCGCATCGATCACCGCCAGGTGCTCGCGCATGACCGGCACGACGCGCCCGTCGATACGGAACCGTTCCTGGTGGATCAGGCGGATCTTCACCGAATTGACCAGATAGGCCTTGGCGATGATCTCGTTGCCCAGCGCATCGATGAACGTGTCGTGCATGGCCCAGTCGATGGTCTGCGCCTTGGCCTCCATCTCCGGCGTCGGGGTCTGCTCCAGCGCCCGGGCAAGCATGTCCTCATGCTCGCGCCGCAAGCGGGCAAGCTCGGCGTCGGAGGCGCTGACCGTAAACAGCGCCACCGCTTCACGCTCCATGAACAGGCGGAACTGAAAGGCCTCGCGGATCAGGCTGATGTCTATATGGGCGATCTGCATGCCGCGCTGCGGAATGGTCGTCAGCAGTCCTTCCGCCTCGAGACGCGGCACGATCTCGCGAATGGCGCCGAGCGGCAGTCCGGTGAAGGCAACCAACTCACGCTGCGACACGAACTGGCCTGGCTTGAAGTCGCGCGCCAGCAAATGCCGCGTGAAGCTGGCATAGGCCTTCTCCCTGAGGGTGGTCGGTTCGTTGCCGTCTTCCATATCGGCGCGCTTCTCTTTGGCGGTCAGGCCGGTTCCCTGGCAAACAAGCTGTCATAGGCTGCGGCAAGCTGCTGCTGCCCTTGCAACGCGATCGGCTCCAGCGGCGGACGGACCGCCAGCCAGCGCTCGTCGCCGGTCTTGCGCGCCACCATCACCTTTACCGCCGGGGTGACCGGATGTTTGAGCAATTCGATCACAAAACTCTCGACGCGAGGATCGTCGCGCCCGTCCTCGGCCATGGCGCGGATTTCGCCCGGGACGAAATTGGCCATGCCCGAGATTGCGCCTTGAGCACCCATTCGCACCGCACGCGCCAGATGCCTTTCATCGCCGATCAGGATCACCAGATCGCCATGGGCGGCAAGCAGCGCCTCGCTGTAGCTCCAATTTCCACCGGAATCCTTCACCCCGGCGACCACGTCGGGAAAAGCAGTGCGCAACCGGCCGATCAGGCCAAGCGAAAGCTGCACCATGGTAACCGAAGGGATGTTGTAGAGCAGCACGTCACGGGCGAGGGGGCCAAGCGCGGCAAAGACGGCGGAGAACCAGCCGAAAAGGCCCTCCTCGCCGACATTCTTGAAGTAGCTCGGCGGGGCCAGCAGAATGTTTCGGGCGCCTCGCTGCAAGGCATGCTGTGCCTGTTCGGCGGCGTCTTCGGCGGCGTCGACCAGCACGCCGGCAACGAGTTGATGCGGCAAGATTCCAGCAGCCAGCATGGCTTCGTTCACCGACCGCCGCTCCGTCGTGCCCACCGATGCGCCTTCCCCTGTGGTGCCGAAAAGCGTCACGCTGCCGCAACCCTGCGCCAGGCAACTTTTGGCCTGAGCGATCATGGGGGCGGTGGCGATCTGCCCGCGGGCATCGAAAGGCGTGGCGAGAGCGGCCGAAAGGCCAAAGCGTGATGTCACCGGAAGGTCTCCGAAGTAGGTGTGTATGCCGTGCTAGCACACTAACATGTTAGTCGTAAATTGGGGTGGTGCGCTTTTTAACAGCGGAGGGCCTTATCGAGCGGTTCACGGGTTCGAAGCCCATGGCGGATCGAGACCATTGGCGAAACAGCAGGATGGTCCAGTGTTCGGGCGCGGAGCGGCAGCTCCAAGCTTGTCCCCATTCCAGTCGATGGCTAAACTCAGCCTTCCCAGGGGAGGTTCTGACATGACACTTCAGCTTTCGGCGGATGCTGTCGCTCCTAAGGCGGCGGCGCCTCAAAAATACCTCTTCGGCCCGGTCGCCGATTTCCTCATGCTGGGCGGCAGCGCCTTTCTCATCCTGCCGGTGCTGTTTCTCGTTCCGCTCGAATATGAAGGTCCGGTGGCCGCAACGATGGTCTTCGTGGCCTATCTCGTGAACTATCCCCACTTCGCCCACTCCTACCAGCTCTTCTACCGCAATTTCGGGCGCAAGGTGACGGGCGACGGCTACGACAGGAGCCTGCAGCTCCGCTACATCTTCGCGGGCATTGTCGTGCCCCTGGTCATTGCCGGGTTCTTTGCCTATGGCGCCGCGGCGGCGAACACGCGCCTGCTCGGCTATGCCACCAACGCCATGTTCTTTTTTGTCGGTTGGCACTACGTCAAGCAGGGCTACGGCATGCTGATGGTGGATGCGGTGCTGAAGCGCAAATTCTTCGACGACCGCGACAAGAAGGTGCTGCTGGTGAACTCCTATGCGGTGTGGATCCTGGCATGGCTGCAGACGAATACGGCGGTCACCCAGGGCAAATATTATGGCCTGGACTATTACACATTCGCGGCCCCTTCCTGGATTACCGACATCGGCATGCTGGCGGCCGTTGCGTCGACTGCGGCCACGCTTTTGATGCTGGTCAATCGTTGGCGGAAGAACGGCGCCGGTCTGCCCTATAACGGTTTGGTGGCCTATGTCGCGTCGCTCTATCTCTGGATCCTGATTGCGCGCGTAAACCCGCTCTGGCTGTTGATCGTGCCCGCGCTCCACTCGCTGCAGTACCTCGCCGTGGTCTGGCGCTACCAGACGAACGTCGAGCGCGACAGTTCCGATGCCGAAGGCGATCCGCAGCCGAAAATCCTGTCCTTTCTTGGACCCCTATACAGGTTTCGGCTCCTCGGCTTCATCGTCGGCGGCACGGCCCTTGGCTATCTCGGGTTCTGGCTGATCCCATCCGCGCTGACGGCTTTGATTCCCTATGACAGGCAAGTGCTGGGGTCATCGCTGTTCTTCTTCATCGTGCTCATCTTCATCAATGTGCACCATTATTTTCTCGACAATGTGATGTGGCGCCGTGGCAATCCGGAGGTATCGAAGTATCTGTTCCGCTGACTGATGCGCAGACTGTCGAGCCCGGTTTTCGTCAGCTGTCGAGTATGCCATTGCGAGCGTGATCGTCAGTGCAACGGAGAGCCCTGGAATGGCGGAGTGCTTTTCCGAGAGCCGCCTGGAAAAATACCCTGCGGTGGCATCTGTACCGGCGTTGGCGACTATACCGAGGTTGGCGCCGCCGGCGTGCCCCTCGACGCGTGAGTTGCGGCCGACGTGCGGCGGGATCGGGTGGAACGTCACGAAACCAGTGAGACATTGCCGCCGGCATGGCGCTCGATGCGGCCGGCAAGGTCGAGTTCCAGCAGCACCATGGAGACTTGCGCGGCGTTGAGGCCGGTGTGGCGGATGATCTCGTCCACGCCCACCGGCGTTGGGCCCAGCGCCTCGAGCACGCCGCTGCGTTCGTCCTCACCGGGCGGGGGTGTTGCCGAAAAATCGGGTGCCTTTTCTGGCGGCGCAATGCTTCGCGTTCGCGTGCCCGCCAAGGGTGCGATCGCACCGGAAACGTCGGCCGCCTCGGTGACCAGGGTGGCGCCATCCTTGAGCAGCCCGTTGGAGCCGGCGCAGCGCGGATCGAGCGGCGAACCCGGTACGGCAAAGACCAGCCGGCCCATCTCGCCGGCCAGGCGCGCGCTGATCAGCGAGCCGGAGCGTTGCGCAGCTTCGATGACCACCAGTCCGAGGGCGGCGCCCGCGACAAGCCGGTTGCGGCGCGGAAAATCCTGCGCCCGCGGCTGCCAGCCGAACGGCATTTCCGAAATAACGGCGCCGCCACGCTCGGCAATGTCTTCGCACAAGCCGATATTTTCGGGCGGGTAGGGGACATCGAGCCCACCGGCCAGCACACCCACTGTACCAGTCGAGAGACTGCCCTGGTGTGCTGCCGTGTCGATGCCGCGCGCCAGGCCGGAAACGATGACGTAGCCGTCGCGGCCAAGATCCGCCGCCAGCATGCGCGCCATCTTGATGCCGGCGAGCGACGCGTTGCGGGCGCCGACGATGGCCACCGCCGGCAGGCGAAAGACGGCTGCCTCCCCCTTCACGGCAATCAGTGGCGGCGGATTGTCCATGTTTTTCAGCATCGGCGGGTAGTCGGCCTCGCCGATGCCGACGAAGCGGGCGCCGTTTTCACTGGCTGCGTCGAGTTCCGCTTCGGCTTCCTCCACGGAAGGAATGCGCATGATCCTTTTGGCTCCGCCCGAAATCATCAGCTCGGGCAGCATCTCCAACGCCGCCTCCGCCGAACCAAAGCGGTTGATCAATTCGCGAAACGAGGCCGGGCCGACATTTTGTGTGCGGATCAGCCGCAGCCAGCTCAGCCGCTGCCGGTCGCTGAGGCGCGGCCCGGCGGCGGGCTTGCTCAACCCTTGGCTCCGATCTTGCCTTCGGTGCCGGCAAGAAGGCGCGAAATGTTGGCGCGATGTTTGAAGATGACGATCAGGCTCATCACCAGGAACAGCCCGGCGGTCTCAGGTGTGCTCCAGAAATAAAGCGCGATCGGCACGATGGCCGCCGCCGTCAGCGCTGCCAGCGAGGAATAGCGAAACAGAAAAGCCATCGCCAGCCAGACGACGATAAAAATCAGCGCCACATGCCAGCCGAGCGCGATCAGCACGCCGAGATAG
Organism: Mesorhizobium sp. C395A; assembly: GCF_030323205.1. NCBI lineage: Bacteria > Pseudomonadati > Pseudomonadota > Alphaproteobacteria > Hyphomicrobiales > Phyllobacteriaceae > Mesorhizobium > Mesorhizobium sp. C395A. The sequence continues at coordinate 1,572,104 of NZ_CP100473.1, forward strand.
GTCGCCACGCCCTTGCCGCCCTTGAAACCGAGCCAGACCGGAAACAGATGGCCAAGGAAGGCGCCAAGGCCCGCCCAGAGTCCAAGGCCGGCCCACAATCCGTAGTCGTGTCCAAAATGGCGCGCGATCATCACCGCCGCCGTACCCTTCAACGCGTCGAGCACCAGCGTCGCGGCGGCGAGGCCCTTGTTGCCGGTGCGCAGAACGTTGGTGGCGCCGATATTGCCGGAGCCGATTTTGCGCACATCGCCGAGGCCGGCCGCGCGGGTGATCAAGAGGCCGAAGGGAATCGAGCCGAGGAGATAGCCGAACAGCAATGCCAGGATAACGTTATAACTCATTGTTTGCCCCCGCATTTCCCCAGCAACATATCGGTCTGCGACGTGGCGCGATCGCTCTAGCTCGAAAACACTGTGCGGCCCGCCACCAGCGTTTGCAAGACCATGCCTTGCAGCCGCGCACCTTCGAAGCAGGTGTTTTTCGAGCGCGAGCGGATGCCGCTTTCACTCACGATCCAGGGTTCTTCAAGGTCGATCAGCGCAAGATCGGCCGGCGCTCCCGGCTTCAGCGTGCCGCCCGGCAGGCCGAACAGCCTTGCTGGTGCGGTGGACAGTGTTTCGACCAGCCGAAGTAGCGGCACGTCGCCATTGTGGTAGAGCCGAAGCGCTGCTCCAAGCAGCGTCTCCAACCCGATCGCGCCGGCAGCTGCATCGGCGAAGGGAAGGCGCTTGGTGTCGACATCCTGCGGGTCGTGCGAGGAGACGATGATGTCGATCGTGCCGTCTTTGACCGCTTCGATCATGGCCAGCCGGTCTTCCTCTGCGCGCAAAGGCGGCGTCAGCCGGAAGAAGGTGCGGTATTCCCCGACATCGTTCTCGTTCAGCGACAGATTGTGGATCGCCACGCCCGCCGTGACATTGGCCTTGTCGGCTTTCGCGCGTGTCATCGCTTGCGCTGCCATCGCCGTCGAGATCTTGGCCGCGTGGTAGGCGCCGCGCGTCAGCCGTGCCAGCGCCAGGTCGCGCTCCAGCGGGATGGACTCGGCCTCGCGCGGAATGCCGGCAAGGCCGAGCCAGCTGGCATACAGGCCTTCATTCATCACGCCTGCCGAAGCGAGGTCGCCATCCTGTGTCTCATGTGCGATGACGCCGCCGAAATCGCGGGCATAGGTCAGCGCCCGGCGCATCACCAGCGCGCTGGATATTGTGTGCCGCCCATCTGTGAAGGCGACCGCGCCGGCTTCGCGCAGCAGGCCGAACTCTGTCATCTCGCGGCCGGCCAGCCCCTTGGTGATCGCCGCCGCCGGAAAGATGTTGACGCTTGCCGTGTCCTTGGCGGTGCGCAGCACGAATTCGACCAGCGCGACATTGTCGATCACCGGGTCCGTGTCGGGCATCATAACGACGGAGGTGACGCCGCCGGCCGCCGCCGCAACGCTGGCCGAAGCGATGGTCTCGCGATGTTCGCCGCCCGGTTCGCCGATGAAGACGCGCGCGTCGATCAGGCCGGGAATGATTGCCTTGCCGGCGCAGTCGACCACGGTGGCTCCCGCCGGCAGGCCCTGGTTCAGGGCAGCCTTGCCGGCGGCAACGATCTTTTTCCCCTCGACGATCACGGTGCCGACCTCGTCGAAGCCGCGTGACGGGTCGACGATGCGGGCGCGCTCAAAGACCGTGGTGCTCATGCGCTCCGGCCCTCGTTGCGGCGCGGGTCGAGCAGCGCTTCCATCACCGCCATACGCACGGCGACACCCATCTCGACCTGTTCCTGGATGACGCTTTGCGGCCCGTCGGCGATTTCGGACGCAATCTCGACGCCGCGGTTCATCGGCCCGGGATGCATGACCAGCGCGCCGTCCTTGGCGGCCTTCAGTTTTTCGGCATCGAGGCCGAAATAGCGGAAATATTCGCGCACCGAAGGCACGAAGGCGCCTTCCATCCGCTCGCGCTGCAGGCGCAGCATCATCACCACGTCGGCGCCCTTGAGGCCCTCGGCCATCGAGCGCGAGACGATGACGCCCATTTTCTCGATGCCGGACGGCAGCAGCGTCGACGGCGCCACGACCCGCACCTGCGCGCCAAGCGCGTTCAACAGCATGATGTTGGAACGCGCGACGCGCGAATGCAGGATGTCGCCGCAGATCGCTACGATCAGTTTCGACAGCGGCCCCTTGGCACGGCGGATGGTCAGCGCGTCGAGCAGCGCCTGCGTCGGGTGTTCATGCGCGCCGTCGCCGGCATTGACCACCGAGCAGCCAACCTTCTGCGCCAAAAGAGCAGCGGCGCCCGCAGACTGGTGGCGGATGATCAGGATGTCGGGGCGCATGGCGTTCAGAGTCATGGCCGTGTCGATCAGCGTCTCGCCCTTCTTCACCGAAGAGCTCGCCACCGACATGTTCATGACATCGGCGCCGAGCCGTTTCCCGGCCAGTTCGAACGACGACTGCGTGCGCGTCGAGGCTTCGTAGAAGAGGTTGATCTGGGTGCGGCCGCGCAGCGTCGAGGTCTTCTTTTCGGACTGCCGCGAAATGGCGACGGCGCGATCTGCCCGGTCGAGCAGAAGCTCGATGTCACCGGGGGAAAGATCGCGGATGCCCAGAAGATGGCGGTGAGGATAAAGCGGCAGGGACGAAGCGTCGGTCATCTCAAGGCGCTGCTATAGGGGGGAGAATTCCTTGCCGCAAGCGTCAGCTTGGCATTGCGGCCTTTCTCCCCGGTATTTTCGTCGCGCGCGCCGCCTGCCTTGGGCTATATCTAGCCGATTGCTTCGGATTCGAAGCCTTATGATGATAAGTGCCTTTCTAGCGTTAGAAGGCCCTTCTACTTTCAGAAGGATTGGGCGTGACCGACGACGTGACCAACCAGCCGCCGCCGCTGACGGGCGGCAACGCCTGGCGGGGCGATCCGTTGCTGATCCAGCTTGCCGAGCGTTTTTCCGATCCGGTGCGCAAGGACCTCGACGGGCTTGGCCGGTTCGTCCTGACGCAGGAGGCGCAGGAGCTGGCGCGCCTCGCTAATGTCGAGACGCCGAAGCTCCGCACGCATGACCGTCAGGGCCGGCGCATCGACCTCGTCGAATTCCATCCGGCCTATCATGCGCTGATGCGCCGCTCGGTTGCCGGCGGCCTGCATTCCTCGATCTGGGAAAACGGCGATAGCGAGATCGGCCGTCGCCATCAGGTGCGCGCCGCGCGTTTCTACCTGACCGCCGAACTCGAGACCGGGCATCTCTGCCCCATCACCATGACCAGCGCTTCGCTGGCCGCCCTGATGGCCAGCCCAAAGCTGTTTCGCGAATGGGCGCCGCGCGTGACGACGCGCAAATACGACCAGAGTCAGAAGCCGCCGGTCGACAAGACCGGGCTGACGCTCGGCATGGGCATGACCGAAAAGCAGGGCGGCACCGACGTGCGCGCCAACACCACACGGGCCGAACGCGCCGGCAGCGGCTTTTATCGCCTCACCGGCCACAAATGGTTCATGTCGGCGCCGATGTCGGACGCTTTTCTCGTGCTTGGACAGGCGCCTGAAGGGCTTTCCTGCTTTCTCGTCCCGCGCATCCTCGGCGACGGTTCCGGCAACGGCTTCCGCTTTCAGCGGCTGAAGGACAAGCTCGGCAACCGCTCCAACGCCTCATCGGAGGTAGAGTTCGTCAACGCCATCGGCGAGATGGTCGGCGAGCCCGGCGCCGGCATAAAGACGATCATGGACATGGTCACGCTGACCCGGCTCGACTGCGCCGTCGCCTCGTCGGCAATCATGCGAGCGGGGCTGGCTGAGGCCGTGCATCACGCCCGTCACCGCCAGGTGGCCGGCTCGACGCTGATCGAACAGCCGCTTATGCAGCGCGTGCTGGCGGACATGGCGCTCGATGTCGCCGCCGCCACGGCACTCTCGTTCCGACTGGCGCGCTCCTTCGACGAGGCTGCCGGCGACCGCGGCGAGGCTGCTTTTGCCCGCGCCATGACCCCGGTGGTCAAATACTGGGTCTGCAAGATCGCGCCGCCACTGCTCTATGAGGCGATGGAGTGCCTCGGCGGCAATGGCTATGTCGAGGAAGCGCCGCTCGCCCGCTACTACCGCGAAGCCCCGGTCAATGCGATCTGGGAGGGCTCAGGCAATGTCATGGCGCTCGACGTGCTGCGCGTGCTCGGCCGCGCGCCCGGCCTGTTCGAGGAGGTGCTGGCCGGCATCGACCGCGATCTCGGCGCCGGCGGACGCGGAACCATTGGCGTGCTCAAGGCGGCCATGCAGGTCGCCGGCACCGATGAGGGGTCGGCCCGCCTGCTGACCGAACAGCTGGCGCTGTCGGCGGCAGCTGCGGAATTGCGCCGGCTGGGGGCAGGGCGGATTGCGGACGCCTTCGTCGAGACGCGGCTCGCCGGCCAGTGGCGCAACACCTATGGCATGCTCGATTCGCGCCACGATGCGCGCATGATCATCGACACGCTCTATCCGCCGGTGAATTGAGGGCCTTCCGCCAGGCCGTGAACGAATTTGCCTGCCTGTGGACAGCCGTTAACCTTAACGAATGGTTTCCGTTGCAGCCGCAGGCCGCAGACCCCACTGTCTTTGTCACCAAAGCAGGAATGCCATGCGGCACATTTTGACGTCCTTTCTGGCCTTGCACTGGGCGCTGGTTTTCGCCCTGCTGGCGTTCATCTGTGTCGATGGAAACCGCGGCGTTGCGGGCGCTCTGGGCGTGCTCGGCGTCGTCGTGGAAAACACTCGTCTGGCCGATCTCGACAATGCTGCCGTCGTGGCGCCGCTGGCCATCGCCTTGCTGGTCGTGGCGGTGCTGTTTTGCTGGGTCTTCGTCGAGAGCCTGGTTAACGCCGCGGCGAGCCCGGACGGAGCCGACAGTGTGGCGCGGACCGCCTTCATTTCGGCATCCGCGGTGTTGTCGCTCATCCTGATCGGCGGCGCAGCGCGAGGCATCAACGGCCTGTTTTTGGTTGTCGCCGTGCAATTGGCGGCACTTCTGGCCTCCTATGTCGCCATGCTGGCCGAGCGGAGGTCGGTCTTCGCTGTCATGGTTTCTCGGGAGGCAGAGAGCCGCGCCACCGCCCATGCCATAGCCAAGGGTGCCGCGCACGGCTCCTTGCTGTCGCGCATTTCCGGCCGTCCGGACATTGGTCCCAGCGGTCGCAGAGGCGGCTCCAGCCGCAGGGACGGTCACTGATGCGCACGCTGTTCGCATTGTGGGCCGCGCCACTCGCTCTGTTCTGGGGCTGGTTCTTCCTGTCGCTCAACGACATCAATTTCGGCTACGTCATGCTCAGCCGGCAGCTGCATGATTTCGTGTTCCAGCTCTACGGGCAGATGCTGGGCATCGATCCGGCGATCATTCCGGGCATGGTGGCAAGGGCCTGCATCTTCGACGGCTTCCTGCTGATGGCATTGTGGGCGTTTCGCCGCCGCCGCAACATCATGGCCTGGGTCAGGCGGCAGGCGGGGAATCCGGTTCCGTCCGATCGCGTGGGTCAAGCGACTGGAGCCGGTCCAGAACTCCCTGCAGAATAAAGGCCGCAGCCGCCGAATCGATCTTGTCGGCGCGCTTTCGGCGCGAGAAATCCATCTCGATCAGCGTCCGCTCCGCCGCCACCGTCGACAGCCGCTCGTCCCACAGCACGAAGGGCAGGTCGGTTATGCCTGCCATGTTGCGCACGAAGGCGCGCGACTTCTGGGCGCGGGGACCTTCCGACCCATCCATGTTGATCGGAAGACCGAGCACAAACGCGCCGACATTGTCCTTCTGCAGTTGGGCGAGCAGCGCTGCCGCATCCAGCGAAAACTTTTTGCGCAGGATGACCGGGCGCGGATGGGCAAAGGACAGGCCGCGGTCGGAAACGGCGACACCGATCGTCTTGTCGCCGAGGTCGAGCCCGGCCAGCGTCCTGCCGCCTTCCAGGCGTGACGGCAGATCCTCGATTGCTATGATGCCCAACGGCTTTCCCCACCAGCTTTACCGTGACCCAGTCTTAACCGTGACCCAGACTTACCGTGACCCAGACTTGCCGTAACAAAGACCGCGACACGTTCTTTTGAACCGCGAGCACACTATGTCACTTTAATTTTGCTGCCGGCGTTCTATCTTCCGGCGCAACCAAAATCGAGGAACACGATCGATGAAATTGACCTGGTACGGACATTCCGCCTTCCGCGTCGAGACATCAGGCGCGACCATCCTGATCGACCCCTATCTCGTCGGCAACCCATCATGGACGAGCGGCTGGGAGGGGCCGGCGGAAGGCGTCACCCATGTGCTTTTGACCCACGGCCACAGTGACCATGTCAGCGGCGCGGTGGAGGTGCTGAAGAAGAGCGGCGCCCAGCTGGTCGCCAATTACGAGATCTGCATGTACCTGGTCGGCAAGGGCGTCGACGGCAAGAAGATCAATCCCGGCAATCATGGAGGCACCGTCGATTGCGGTGCCTTCACCACCACCTTCGTGCAGGCACTGCATTCCTCGTCGTTTGGGCTCGATGGCGGCCAGAACGTCTACCTCGGCAATCCCAACGGGCTGGTCCTGCATTTCCCGGAGGACAAGACGCTCTACCATATGGGCGACACCGACATCTTCTCCGATATGGCGCTGATCGAGGAACTGCATGAGCCGAAGATCGGCCTCGTGCCGGTCGGCGACCGCTTCACCATGGGCGGCGCGGTGGCGGCCCTGGCCTGCCGGCGCTTCTTCCACTTCGACACGGTCGTTCCCTGCCATTTCGGCACCTTCCCGATCATCGACGCGACGGCGGAGAAGTTCGTGGCCGGCCTCGAAGGGTCAGGTGTCGACGTAGCCTTGCCAGCGATCGGCCAAACGATCACACTATAAAGCGATCGTTTGAACGATCCCTTGTCGCAAAGGGGAATCAAACCATGGGCTTGAGAGTGACTCTTTGCGTGTCGATGCTGGTTGCGGCGTCGCCCGCATCCGCCGCCGAGGACTTCATCAAGGGCGTTTACCTCCAGACCCAGGAGCTTTGCGCGCAAGCCAAAAAGGACACGCTGCAGACGCTGATCGACACCGGCAATGTCATCTTGTCGGCGGACGGCCTGCAAGGCGTCGAGTATAATTGCGAGTTCGTCCAGGTCACCAAGGCGACGCGCTCGCCGAGCTGGGCGGTCACTGCCATCTGCCAGGAGCCGGGCTTTCTCTTTCCCGATATACTGTCGATCACGCAGATGAACGCGACCCAAATCGACATCGTCTCGGTGCGCCCGACCGCCGACGAAGGCGAGCAGGCCGGCAATGGCGGCAGCTATTATCTGTGCGAGGGTGTATCGCTGCCCTAGGCTGAAATGCCGCCCTGGCATGAACGGGCTCTATCCCCAAGCACGATCGATGTTGCGCGGCACGCGCCACGCCGCTATAGCGCCATCTGGTTTTCCCAAAGGCTAAAGACATGTCCGTTGATCTGCAAACTGTGAAGCGCGTCGCGCGTCTCGCCCGCATTGCGGTGAGCGAGGAGGATGCCGAGCGCATGACCGGCGAGCTGAACGCCATTCTGGGCTTTGTCGAGCAGCTGAACGAGGTCGATGTCTCCGGCGTCGAACCGATGACATCGGTGACGCCGATGGAGATGAAGAAGCGCCAAGACATCGTCACGGACGGCAACAAGGCCGCCGATATCGTCGCCAATGCGCCGGCCACTGACGAGAATTTCTTCCTCGTGCCGAAGGTCGTGGAGTAGGCGGCCGATGGCAATCGAGATCGCGATCGAAACGCCGCTGCAGGACGATGTCCGCGCTTTGGTAGAGGAGCTCAACGCGGCTCTGCTCGAACTGACGCCGCCGGAGCATTGCTACCATCTGACGGTCGAGCAGATGGCTGGCGACGACACCACCGTCTTTATCGCCCGCGACGACGGGCAAGCCATCGGCTGCGGCGCGCTGAAGCGCCATGATGCCCGCGTCGGTGAGGTCAAGCGTATGTACACGCGGCCTTCGCATCGGGGCAGGAAGATCGGCGCCAAGATCGTCGAACATGTCGAAACGCTGGCGCGCAGCGAAGGGCTGAAGCGCCTGGTGCTTGAAACCGGCGACCGCCATCCCGCCGCCTGGACCGTCTACGAACGCGCCGGCTTCTCGCGCTGCGGGCCGGTGCTGGATTATCCCGATTCCGAGTGGTCGGTGTTTTACGAAAAGAGCCTTTGATGAGCGAACTGACCCATCTGACAATTTCGCAGGCGCGCGCCAAGCTGCGCGCCAAGGAGATTTCGGCCGTCGAAATCACCGAGGCCTATCTCGGTGCCATCGAGCGCGCCAATCCGGTGCTCAATGCCTACATCGTCGTCACCGGCGACAAGGCGCGCGATATGGCCAAAGCTTCCGACGCCAGGCTCGCCAAGGGCCAGGGCGGTGCGCTGGAAGGCATCCCGCTCGGCATCAAGGACCTGTTCGGCACCGAAGGTATCCACACCCAGGCCTGCAGCCATGTGCTGGACGGCTTCAAGCCGCGCTACGAATCGACCGTCACCGCCAATCTGTGGGCAGACGGCGCCGTCATGCTGGGCAAGCTTAACATGGACGAGTTCGCCATGGGCTCGTCCAACGAGACCTCCTATTACGGCCCTGTCGTCAATCCGTGGCGGCGTTCGCGCCTCGACACGGTGGTGATGCCGACCACGCATCAGGGCGATGGCGGTTTCGTTTCGGCCGGCGGCACCAAGACCGCGCGCACGCTGGACAATGCCCAACTGGTGCCGGGGGGCTCGTCGGGGGGCTCGGCTTCCGCCGTCTCGGCTTTCCTGTGCGCCGGCGCCACCGCCACCGACACCGGCGGCTCGATCCGCCAGCCAGCCGCCTTCACCGGCACCGTCGGCATCAAGCCGACCTATGGCCGCTGCTCGCGCTGGGGCATCGTCGCCTTCGCTTCGTCGCTCGATCAGGCCGGCCCGATCGCCCGGGACGTGCGCGATGCCGCGATCATGCTGAAGTCCATGGCCTCGGTCGACGCCAAGGACACCACTTCCGTCGACCGGCCGGTGCCGGATTACGAGGCGGCGATCGGCAAACCGATCAGGGGCATGAAGGTCGGCATTCCCCGGGAATACCGCGTCGACGGCATGCCGGAAGAGATCGAGGCGCTGTGGCAGAAGGGCATTGCCTGGCTCAGGGATGCCGGCGCCGAGATCGTCGACATCTCGCTGCCGCACACCAAATACGCTTTGCCGGCTTATTATATCGTTGCGCCCGCCGAAGCGTCATCCAATCTGGCGCGCTATGACGGCGTCCGCTACGGCCTGCGCGTGCCGGGCCAGGACATTGTCGACATGTACGAAAAGACCCGAGCCGCCGGGTTCGGTCGGGAGGTCAAGCGTCGCATCATGATCGGCACCTATGTGCTGTCGGCAGGCTATTACGATGCCTACTATCTGCAGGCGCAGAAGGTGCGCAATTTGATCAAGCGCGACTTCGAGACGGTTTTTGCCGACGGCGTCGACGTCATCCTGACGCCGGCGACGCCGTCGGCCGCCTTCGGCATCGCTGACGAGGACATGGCCGCCGATCCGGTCAAAATGTACCTCAACGACATTTTCACGGTGACCGTGAACATGGCCGGACTGCCGGGCATTGCCGTGCCTGCCGGCCTCGATGCCAAGGGCCTGCCGCTCGGCCTGCAGCTGATTGGCCGTCCCTTCGACGAGGAAACCCTGTTCCAGACAGCCGCCGTCATCGAGCAGGCGGCGGGAACCTTCCAGCCGGAGAAGTGGTGGTAGCATGCCGCCTCCGTCTCGCATTTCCATCGTCGAGACGGGAAACGAACTGCTGATCACGAACCCGCCACGCACCTCGGATTTCAGGACAGTCTTTGTCCTGATCGGGGCCGCGATCGTCGCCTACACCGGCTACATGGGATTGACAGATATGTCGTCCGCAACGCTCACCAGCGGCACGCTCGGCCTGCTGTCCTTCGTGGCGGTCATTGCCCTCTTCACCTATTTCCTGGGCAAGGATTTCATCTGGCGGGTGTTCGGCAGGGAAACCCTGCGGCTGACCGACACCGCAGCCGTGCGCTCGGTGAGGGGTTCTTTGCGAAATCGGTGGTCACTGCCTTTGAAAGGGCATCTTAGGGTCGAAATCCTCGACCACACCTATCCCACGGACGAAGTGGAACTGTCGGAAGTCATCAGCTTGACCAACGCGAACGGCGTCCTTGTTTTCGGCAGGGAGTTAAGCCGCATCGAAGCGGAAGCGGTGGCGAGTGCGGTCGAGCACTTCATCGGCCGTCACAATTTGAGCTGGAGATAGGCAGGCAATGTTCTTCTATCTCTCCAAGATCTTCTGGTTCTTCGTCCAACCACTCAACCTGGCGATCTTCCTGCTGTTTGCCGGCTTGCTCGCGGCGCTGATCGGCCGCCGGCGATCGGCGGCGACGGGCAGTGTGTTCGCCTTCCTCATTCTGGCGCTGTCGGCCTGGACCTTGCTTGGCGCCATGATGCTCAATCCGCTCGAAGAGCGCTTCCCAAAGCCGCCGCTGCCGCGGAAGGTCGACGGCATCGTCGTGCTCGGCGGCGGTTTCGAGGGCGCCATCAATCTGGCGCGCGGTGGCTATGAGCTGAATTCCGGCGGCGACCGCATGGTCGAGACGGCGATCCTTGCCCGGCACTTTCCCGAGGCGAAAGTGGTTATCTCGGGCGGCACCGGTGAACTGTTCATCGATGGCGAGGGCGATGCGGCCACCGCGCCGCGCCTGCTCGGTGCGCTTGGCGTCGACGCGGACCGCCTGATGCTCGAGAACAAATCCCGCAACACCTATGAGAATGCCGTCTTCACCAAGGAACTAGTAACGCCGAAACCGGGCGAGACCTGGCTGCTGGTGACCTCCGCCTTCCACATGCCGCGCGCCAAGGCACTGTTCGACAAGGCCGGCTTTCAGACGGTCCCGTGGCCTGTCGACTATCGCACCTCGGGCAATGAAGGCTTTGGCCTGTTTCGCGACAACGCACCCGATTCGCTGCAGACCACGACCATGGCGATCCGCGAATGGATCGGGCTCGCCGCCTATTGGCTATCGGGCCGGATCGACCAGCTTTTCCCCGGCCCGGGCGGCTGACCGATCACCGCTTGCCTTGCGGCGGAAAAGAACTGACGCCGCACCAGCACCGCCAGAAGCAGCAGCGTCGACAGCACGAACACGATCGGGTCGACGAACCAGCCGAGATAGCCGATCGAGAAGAACACCGCGCGCAGCCCTGAATTGAAGTGCTTGCCGGCCAGCATGTTCATGCGCGCCGCGCGCCACACCGCCGTTTCGCTGACCGGGTTGCGTGACGCCTCGCCATAGGGGATCGGCACCGCGCCGATCAGGATCGTGCAGTAGTTGAAGAGACGGTAGGCCCAGCCGAACTTGAAGAAGGCGAAGGCCAGGATCAGCACCAGGCCAAAGACCTTGATCTGGAAGGCGGAGCGCGATGAGGTCGCGTTCAACGGCAGGTCGTTCAGCACGGCAAGGACCTGATCCGAGGCGCCAAGCAGCGCGAAACAGCCACCGAGCGCAATCAGCGAACTGGAGGCGAAAAAGGCGGTGCCTTGCTGCAGGCCGCTCATGATGGCGGTGTCGACGATGCGGATTTCGCGCTCGGCCATGGTGCGCATCCAGGCCTCGCGCTGCACGTTCATGGCCATCGTCAACGACACCCGGCTGACCAGTCTGCCGTCGGACGCCAGCGTATGCAGCAACCATGCAAGCAGGAAAAAAGCCAGCGCCGCCAGATCAGCCGTCGACAGATGGAAGGAATCGCCCATGCCCCCTTTTACCACAGGCAAAGCGGTCAGTTCGATGCTCCAAAGCATGTCGCCCAGAAGTGAGCTGCGGTTCTGGGACAACCACATGCATTAAAACAAGAACTTAAAGCGCGTCGCATGAACCCGTTTCAGCGCGACGCGCTTTCAGCCGGGGATGTCGCTGCCGGAGCAAACAAGGTCGGCAGGTGCAGCGCCGCAATCCGCAAAACAGCACAAACATCATGGAAAGTCCTATATGTAGGTCTTGATCCCATTCCCGGAGACGGCGCAGCGTGTTTCTTTCGGTTTTCGACTTGTTCAAGATCGGCATCGGACCGTCGAGTTCGCACACGATGGGACCGATGACGGCGGCGCAGCGGTTTCTCGACGAGATCGCCGGCGATGACTGGCCGCGCCCGGCCGGCGTCAAGGTCGATCGCATTGGCGCCAGCCTGCACGGCTCGCTCGCCTATACCGGTATCGGCCATGGCTCGGATCGCGCCGTTGTCCTCGGCCTTGCCGGCCTGACACCGCAGACGGTCGATCCCGATCAGGCCGAGGGCATCGCCACGCGCGTCGCAGCCGAGAAGCGGATATCGCCCCGCGGCCATCCCTCCTATCGCTTCGACCCGGCGACGGATCTGGTGCTCGACCGCAAGACGCCGCTCACCGGCCACGCCAACGGCATGGCCTTCTACGCTTACGATGCCGGCGACCGGCTGCTGCTCAAGCGCATCTACTATTCCATCGGCGGCGGCTTCGTGGTGTCCGAGGAAGAGCTGCAGCGGATGAAGGTGAAGGGCTCGGTGACCACAGAAGGCAAGAAGGTGCCCTATCCCTTCAAGAACGCCGTCGAGATGCTGAAGATGGCAGGCAAAAGCGGCCTGTCTATCGCCGACATGAAGCGCATCAATGAAGAGACGCATATGTCGCGCGAGGAGCTCGACAGTGGCCTTGATGCGATCTGGGGCGCCATGAAGGGCTGCATCGACCGCGGCCTGTCGCAGGATGGCATCATGCCGGGCGGGCTGAAAGTGCGCCGTCGTGCCCGCATGCTGCACGACAAGCTGCAGGAGCAATGGCAGCAGAACAAGCCCAACCCTTTGCTGGCCAATGACTGGCTGTCGATCTACGCCATGGCGGTGAACGAAGAGAACGCCGCCGGTGGACGCGTCGTCACCGCGCCGACCAATGGCGCGGCCGGCACATTGCCGGCGGTGCTGCGTTACTGGCTGCATTTCCACCCCGAGGCCGACCAGCCGAGCATCCGCGACTTCCTGCTCACGGCGGCCGCCGTCGGCGGCATCATCAAGACCAATGCCTCGATCTCCGGCGCCGAGGTCGGCTGCCAGGGCGAGGTCGGTTCGGCCTCGGCGATGGCTGCCGCGGGTCTCTGCGCCGTGATGGGCGGCACGCCCGAGCAGGTCGAGAACGCCGCCGAAATCGCGCTCGAACATCATCTCGGCATGACTTGCGATCCGGTCGGCGGTCTGGTTCAAGTGCCTTGCATCGAGCGCAACGCGCTCGGCGCCGTCAAGGCGGTCACCGCCGCCTCTCTGGCGATCAAAGGCGACGGCGTCCATTTCGTGCCGCTCGACGCCGCGATCGAAACAATGCGCCAGACGGGCCTCGACATGAACGAGAAGTACAAGGAAACCAGCCTTGGTGGGCTCGCCGTCAATGTCGTGGAATGCTGACCGCGCAACGCCACTGGCACTGTGGAGAAGTCGGGCAGGGCCGTTGACGCAATCGCGCGCCGGACTAAACCTTAAGCGATGGCACTCAATCTCCTAAAACTGTGCGTCGGTTGCGACAGCGTCGAGGACCTCGAAGAATGGATCGCCTTCCGCCTCGATGAGCGCCGCCGCGCCGGCGAACCCGCCGAGCACTGGCACACAACCCGCATGGTGCCGACGCGCGGCGCCGAGGTCACCGATGGCGGTTCGCTTTATTGGGTGATCAAGGGCAGCGTGCAATGCCGCCAGCTGATCACTGATATCAGGCCCTTCACGGACGACGAAGGCATCGGCCGTTGCCGCCTGATGCTCGACCTCGACGTCGTGCGCACCGACTGGCAGCCGCGCCGCGCCTTCCAGGGCTGGCGTTATCTCAAACCTTCGGATGCGCCCGCAGACATCGGCAAGGGCAAGGCCGGAATGGTCGAGATGCCGCCGAAACTAAAGCGCGAGCTCGCCGATCTGGGCTTGCTGTAGAGCCAAGGGCGCGGCCGCTTCTCCCAGAGCGTCGAGCGCTGGCCCTTCATCTTGTCCAAGGCTGGACTTGCAAGGGGGCCGACAACGCCACATCTTGCTTCTTATGAGCGACAAGAAGCAGCGTGTGCCCGCAAGGGCCGATCCTGCGCCGGTCAAGCCTCAATCCAATGCCGGCGAGATCGACGCCTTTATCCGTAAGGCCCGGACGCTTGTCGCGACCGGCACGGGCCGGCTGATCCTTGCCCTCGACGCAACGATGAGCCGCCAGCCGACCTGGGATCTCGCCATCAAGCTGCAGGGCGAAATGTTCGACGCCGTCGGCAAGGCCGGAACTCTCAGCGTCCAACTGGCCTATTTTCGCGGGTTGGGCGAGTGCCGCTCGTCGGCTTTTGTCGCCGACACCAATGCCCTGAAGCAGCTGATGACGCGGATCGACTGCCGTGCCGGCCACACCCAGATCGGCAAGGTGCTGGCGCATGCGCTGAAGGAAACGGCGGCGGCCAAGGTCAATGCTCTGGTCTATATCGGCGACGCCATGGAAGAGGATATCGACGACCTGGCGCAGAAGGCCGGGGGCCTCGGTCTGCACGGCGTTCCCGTCTTCGTCTTCCAGGAAGGCCATGATCCCGGCGCAGAAAAGGCGTTCAAGGAGATTGCGCGGCTGTCCAAAGGGGCTTGGTTCCGATTTGATCGGCGGGCTGCCGCGACCTTGGCCGGGCTGCTTTCGGCGGTTGCCGTCTATGCGACGGGTGGATTGAAGGCGCTCGAGGCAAGGGACAGGCCGGGAGATCGGCTGCTGATCGAGCATCTCAGGGGCGGCGGGAATTGATGGGCGCTATCATTGCACTTGTTGCACTGTTTCTGGTGCTGCTCGGCGCGGCGACGATCTTTGTCCGTACCGATGCGCAAAAACTGGCAAGCGGCATGCGCACGCTCGGGCCGGTGCTTCTGGCGCTGGTTGGCCTTGCCGTGCTGGTGGTCGGGCGCGAAGGCATTGCCGGCCTCATCCTGGCCGCGGCCCTTGCCTGGTACGGTTCGATGCGAATGAAGCGGCCGTCGGTCGGGCCGGCGCCCGGCAAGCGCTCGACGGTGCGGACCGCCGCACTGGAAATGGAGCTTGATCACGATACGGGCGGGCTTGAAGGCCTGGTTCTGGCCGGCCGTCATGAAGGCAAGATGCTGGGCGCGATGGGCCTAGCCGAGCTGCAGCAGCTTTACCGCGAACTCCCCGGCGACCCGGAGAGCCGCCAACTCCTAGAGACGTATCTTGACGGCCGTTTTCCCGTCTGGCGCAAAGACGCTGAGGCGAACGGTGGCGAAGGGCTGGGTGTTGCGCCAGGTGCGGGCGCCATGACTAAGGAGGAGGCCTACAAGATCCTTGGTCTTGAAGCGGGGGCCGCCGCGGCGGATGTCCGCAAGGCGCACCGCCGCCTGATGCAGCGCCTGCACCCCGACATCGGCGGCACGTCTTTCCTGGCGGCGCGGATCAACGAAGCCAAGGACGTCTTGCTCTCCAATCACAACTAGTCTCCTTCGACGCAGTAAATTTCCGGGAGATGGTTCCGACGCCGCCCTACTGTTGGACGGCGTAGCAGGCGATTTTCTTTTTCTTCAGGGCATTGCAGGCATTCCAGGCCGCGTCCTTCGAGCGGAAGCCGCCGAACCGGGCGCGGTAATAGGTCTCGCCATCCTTTTCGAAGGCGACGGTGAAACCGGAAGCAGCCCCAAGAACTTTGGGCGCCTGCTTGGCGGTCTTGTCTAGGAAAGCCTGGGCTTCGGACTGCTTGGGCGACGACGCCACCTGCACCGCCCAACCAGCCGGCACCGAGGCCGTGTTGACCGGGTCGACCGCCTGTGGGGATACAGGCGTGGGTTCGGCATAGGCAGCCACAATCTGCGCAGTTTCGACCTTCGGCGCCGTCACGATGACGGTCTTGACCTTCCTGGTCTTGACGACGGGGGCGGGCTCTTCGACCGCGGCCACCGTCTGTTCGTCGGCAGACTGGCCTTCAGCGGACTGCTCGTCAGCGGATGTCGGATCGTCATTGGACGCTACGGCATCGTCTTCAATGATCGGCTTGCCATCCGGCGTCGGCGCGTCATGCTTGGGCAGGAAGACCTTGGCCAGCGCCTTGACCGGATTGTCGCCGCCGGCCTTGGCGACCAGGGCGCCGCCGCCGCGGGTCGATGCGCGCGGCATGTAGGCGTTGATCAGGCCGGCCATCTGGTTGTCGCGGCTGCGCCCCGAAGTGCCGCCCATGACGACGGCGACGAGGCGGCGGTTGCCATCCGAAACCGACGAGACGAGGTTGAAGCCGGAGGCGCGGGTATAGCCGGTCTTGATGCCGTCGACGCCCTTGATGCGGCCGAGCAGACGGTTGTGGCCATTGATGCGCTGGCGGCCGTAAAGGAAGGAGCGCTGCGAGAAATAGCCGTAATACTGCGGATAATGTTCCCTGAGCGCTATGCCAAGCATCGCCATGTCGTGGGCGGTTGTGAACTGGCCGGGATCGGGCAGGCCGTTGGCATTGCGAAACACGGTGCCGTCCATGCCGAGCGCGCGCGCCTTAGCGGTCATCATGCGGGCGAAATTGCTTTCGCTGCCGCCGAGCAGTTCGCCGAGCGCGGTCGCCGAATCATTGGCCGACTTGGTCACCATCGACAGGATGGCGGTCTCGACCGAAACCGCTCCGCCCGCCTTGACGCCGAGCTTGGTCGGCGGTTCGGCCGCCGCTTTGGCCGAGAACGGCACCGGCGTGTTCCTGCTGATCCGGCCCTTCGCCATGGCCTCGAAGGTCAGATAGAGCGTCATCATCTTGGTCAACGACGCCGGGTAGCGCCGGCCGTTGGCATCGGAGGAATAAAGCACCTTGCCGGTCTTGGCGTCGACGACGATCGCCGAAGACCTGGCGGCCATCGAGGACGCGGCATCCGCAACGACAAATGACATCGCCAAAGCGAGGATCATGATCGTTTTGAGGGAAGATGCGGATTTTAAACCGAAGACCGACAACGCCTGACGCACTGATAGTTCCTTTGAAACTCATTGCCCTGGAGGCGGCAAAGGGATCCGACCTCACTTGTCGTCAAACTATCGCGGCCAGCGTTACCAATCCGTTTATGGTAACCGGCGCGTTCACCATTTTCCTCGGGCTTGAGCCTTTCTTTATTCGAATTTTAGCTGTTGCCGGCGCAGCGCGGCCTGATGCCGCTGAAATCTTGACTTTTGTGCAGCGCACAATATATTCTCGTGCATTGCACAACCGCGCTCAGGCAAGGGCGCTTCAAAACGCCAAGGGAAACGTCAAATGACCCAGACCTACGAGGACTTCTCGAAATACGGCAAGGAGTTTGCCGATACCGGATTGAAGAGCTTCACCTCGCTCTCCAAGGGCGCGCAGGCGATCGCCACTGAAGCTGGCGAATACACCAAGAAGAGCTTCGAAGCCGGCAGCGCCGCGGTCGAAAAGCTGTTCTCCGCCAAATCGCTGGAAAAGGCGGTCGAGATCCAGTCCGACTTCGCCAAGCAGAGCTATGAGAGCTTCGTTGCCGAGGCGACCAAGTTCGGCGATCTCTATGCCGATCTCGCCAAGGAGGCTTACAAGCCCTTCGAATCGATTGTCGCCAAGGCGAAGTAATTTCGCTCGAGAATACCAGGCACGGCCTTTCGGGCTTGCAAAACAGACCCGGTCGCGGATGCGCGGCCGGGTTTTTTCATGCCGGTTTCAATTCCGGGGCTTTGGCGGTTCACGATTTTGAAAATCGCCTCGGTTTGCCCACCTAGCCATATTGTCAGCTAACAAGAAGGGCTTAAAATCGTCCATCGAACACCTACATATCGAACTCGCCATGGGGATTCGAAAGAGGCAGGATTACGTGACTTCAGGTTTGACTGCCACGACAAGCGTGGTGCGGATGCAAAGTGACGGCGACGGCAATGAGGCCGGTCGCGGCACAGCCGTCATTACGCGCACCAAGACCAAGACCAAGAAGCCCAGCCTTTACAGGGTCCTCATCCTCAACGACGACTATACGCCCATGGAGTTCGTGGTTCACGTCCTGGAGCGTTTTTTTCAAAAGGACCGCGAAGCCGCCACACGCATCATGCTTCATGTTCACAATCATGGGGTGGGCGAGTGCGGGGTCTATACATTCGAGGTGGCCGAGACCAAAGTGTCTCAGGTCATGGATTTCGCCCGACAGAATCAGCATCCGCTGCAATGCGTGATGGAGAAGAAGTGAGGTAACATGCCGGCTTTCTCCCAAGGCCTGGAAAAGGCGCTTCACCAGGCGCTGACGCTCGCCAATGAGCGGCACCATGAATATGCAACCCTAGAACATCTGCTGCTCGCCCTCATCGACGACACCGAGGCGGCCGCCGTTATGCGCGCCTGCAACGTCGATCTCGACGAGCTGAAGCACACCGTTCTGACCTATATCGACACCGAACTCGACAATCTGGTCACCGGTTACGATGAGGATTCCAAGCCGACCGCCGGCTTCCAGCGCGTCATCCAGCGCGCCGTGATCCATGTGCAGTCATCCGGCCGCGAGGAAGTGTCCGGCGCCAACGTGCTCGTCGCCATCTTTGCCGAGCGCGAGAGCCATGCCGCTTATTTCCTGCAGGAACAGCAGATGACCCGCTACGACGCGGTCAACTACATCTCGCACGGCATCGCCAAGCGCCCCGGCGCATCGGAGACGCGCTCGCCGCGCGGCGCCGATGACGAGCAGGGCGGCCAGAACGGCGCCGAGCCGCAGGAGGAAGGCGGCAAGAAGAAGCAGCAGCAGGATGCGCTGACTGCCTATTGCGTCAACCTCAACAACAAAGCCAAGGCCGGCAAGATCGATCCGCTGATCGGCCGCGAGAGCGAAATCAACCGCACCATCCAGGTGCTGTGCCGCCGCTCCAAGAACAACCCGCTCTATGTCGGCGATCCCGGCGTCGGCAAGACGGCGATTGCCGAAGGTCTGGCCAAGCGCATCGTCGAAGGCGATGTGCCCGAAGTGCTGCAGGACGCCACCATTTTCGCGCTCGACATGGGCACGCTTCTGGCCGGCACGCGCTACCGTGGCGATTTCGAAGAGCGGCTGAAGCAGGTCGTCAAGGAGCTCGAGGATTATCCGGGCGCCGTGCTGTTCATCGACGAGATCCACACCGTCATCGGCGCCGGTGCGACGTCCGGCGGCGCGATGGATGCGTCGAACCTGTTGAAGCCGGCGCTGTCTTCGGGTGCCATCCGCTGCATCGGCTCGACCACTTACAAGGAGTTCCGCCAGTTCTTCGAGAAGGACCGCGCTCTGGTGCGGCGCTTCCAGAAGATCGACGTCAACGAGCCGACCATCGAGGACGCCATCGAGATCATGAAGGGCCTCAAGCCCTATTATGAGGAATTCCACAAGGTGAAGTTCACCAACGAGGCGATCAAGGCTTCGGTGGAACTGTCGGCCCGCTACATCAACGACCGCAAGCTGCCGGACAAGGCGATCGATGTGATCGACGAGACCGGCGCCTCGCAGATGCTGGTGCCGGAAGCCAAGCGCAAGAAGACGATCGGCATCAAGGAGATCGAAGCCACGATCGCCACGATGGCCCGCATCCCGCCGAAGACGGTTTCGGCCGACGACGAGAAGGTGCTGCAAGGCCTCGACATCGAGCTGAAGCGCGTCGTCTATGGCCAGGACACCGCCATCACCGCTCTGACCTCGGCGATCAAGCTGGCGCGTGCCGGCCTGCGCGAACCGGAAAAGCCGATCGGCTCCTACCTGTTCTCAGGCCCGACCGGCGTCGGCAAGACCGAAGTCGCCAAGCAGTTGGCTGCCTCGCTCGGCGTCGAGCTGATCCGCTTCGACATGTCGGAATATATGGAACGCCACACCGTCTCGCGGTTGATCGGCGCGCCTCCCGGCTATGTCGGCTTCGACCAGGGCGGCTTGTTGACCGACGGGGTCGACCAGCATCCGCACTGCGTGCTCTTGCTGGATGAAGTCGAGAAGGCGCATCCGGACCTGTTCAACATCCTGTTGCAGGTCATGGACCACGGCAAGCTGACCGACCACAACGGCAAGCAGATCGACTTCCGCAATGTCATCCTTATCATGACCACCAATGCAGGCGCATCCGATGCGCAGCGCGCGGCGATCGGTTTCGGATCGACCAAGCGCGAAGGCGACGATGTCGAGGCCATCAACCGGTTGTTCACGCCGGAGTTCCGCAACCGTCTCGATGCGATCATCCCGTTCGGTTCGCTGCCGGTGCCGGTCATCCATCAGGTGGTGCAGAAGTTCGTCATGCAGCTCGAGGCCCAGCTCTCCGAGCGGGGCGTCACCTTCGACCTGTCGTCCGACGCGATCGCCTGGCTGGCCGACAAGGGCTATGATGAGCGCATGGGTGCGCGGCCGCTCGGCCGGGTCATCCAGGAGCACATCAAGAAGCCGTTGGCCGACGAGGTGCTGTTCGGCAAGCTCAAGAAGGGCGGCACGGTGCGCGTCACCGTCGAGAAGAAGGAAACCGGCGAAACCGGCCTGAAGCTCGAATCACTGGCCGACGAAGCCCCGGTGCAGCCGAAGCAGGAGCCGGAAGAGACGCCGAAAGCCCGCAAGGCGGTGGCCAAGAAGCCCGTCGCCAAGAAGGCGGTGGCGCAGAAGCCTCAGCCCAAGGGCAAGGACGAGCCTGAGCCCAAGGGCAAGGATGGCGGCAAGCGCAGCCTGGTGCCGCAACTGCCGCGCAAGAGCTGAAAGGTTCGCCTATGAAGGGCCCGGTGACGGGCCCTTTTTTCATTGGCTGGCCGGTTTGCCGACACAGCACCCCTGCTTTTCAGGGCAGATGTTGTTAGGTCAGGCGGCGACGCCCTCGGGTGCAAACTTGCCCAGGAAGTACCCGCACGCCTTCCAGATGGCGATCGAAATCAGAACGCTCGCATAGCCATCCACGGCATAATGCCAGCCAAGGACGACCGAGCCGACCATGATGATTGCGGCGAATGCCCACATCAAAAGGCCGGCCAACCGTGAGCGGCGTGTTGCATAAAGCGCGAAAAGCACCGCCATCGCTACATGCATGGACGGGAAGGCGGATATGCCGAGACTGCCTGGCGTCGCCCCGATATAGCCGCTCCACACAATGTCCTGCGTGCTGAGCGCCCAGATCGGATAGATGCGATCGGCGGCGGCGAGTGCTTGCATCAGGGAATGATAGTCGCTGCCCAGCCCCAGTCGCTCGTAAAAGCACGGCCCTGCCGAAGACAGGCCCATCGCCAGGAAAAAACCCGCCAGTATCCACACGAGCATGAAGCTCATCAGGAACTGGTGACGCAGCTTCGTGTCCCTGCGCGTGATGCAAGCGATGAAGACCGAGGCGATAAGGACGACGAACCAGGAATTGTAAGCCAGGTTGAACGATCTTACGGCGAGCGGCGACTGGACGATAAACCACAGCCATTCATGGGGCGCTCGGCCGAAATGCAGCACCCGGTCGGCCTGAGCCAATGCGTGATCCCATGCGAATGGCGAAAGGATCGCGACCGCGCCTTTCAACACACCGAAAGCGGATATGAGCGCAATGCACGCGGCCAGACCATTCAGGCTGTTGGCGTTGCGCTCGGCGTCGCCGAAGACGCCGCCGATCGATCGCAGAAAAGTGCCGAGCGGCTCAGGATCCCGCTTGATGAGTGCAAGGTGAAAAAAGCTGCCGAGTGCGAAGGCGCAGCCACCGATCCAGAAAGCGAAAAGAAGGTATTGGGAATAGTCTTCCAGCACGCCGAAATCCGGCATGTTTCCGGTGCGCAGGCCGACCGCGGCTGCCAAAAGCAGGGCAGCGATGGCCATCGCGTGCAGCAGGCGGTGTCGCCGGTACGCGTCCGCCAAGGTGCGCAGAAAGGCCCGCCCGGCAGCTGCTTTTACCAACGGCTCTGATGTCGCAACCGAATGTTCCACGATTTTGAAAACCCAAACGCATCCCGGTACGGAGCACGTTATCACGGCGTGGTTTGATATTTTCCTAACCGACGTGGTGGATTGTGGCTGAGCGCATCGCCCTGAGGCGCGCGCCACCTCAACCGTTCAGCGCTGCTCGGATCTTCGCCGCGTTCTCCGTCAGCACTTCGGGCTTCTCCATCTGCCCCGTATGCGGCTTGAGCGCGATGCCTTCGAACCGCGGGATGACATGGACATGTAGGTGGTAGACGGTCTGGCCGGACGCCGGTTCGTTGAACTGCAGGATGGTGACCCCGTCAGCGCCGAAAGCCTTTTTGACCGCCAGCGCGACCGTTTGGACCCTGGTGAACAGCCGGCCGAGCGTCGCGGGATCGGCATCGAGCAGATTGCGCGACGGTGCTTTGGGCACCACCAGCGTGTGACCGGGGCCTTGCGGCATCACATCCATGAAGGCGACCACGGCATCATCCTCGTAGATGCGGTGCGAGGGGATTTCGCCGCGCAGGATCTTTGCGAAGATATTGCTGGGGTCGTAGGCCTCGGTCATGGCGGCGCTCCGGGAGTATGCTCCCGGTGTAGCGAAGCTGTCCCGGACCGGCAAGATGGTCAGGTAAGATGGTCAGGTAAGATGGTCAGGCGAGGGCAGGGGCGGATCGCTATTCCTCAAGATCCTTGCGGAACGGCGTATGCTCTTCCAGAATTTCGCCCATCCGCTCGACCTCGCGGCGTTCCCGCCGGAGATAGTCGGCCACAGCATTGCGCAGGCCGGGATGTGCGATGTAGTGCGCCGAATGCATGGTCACGGGACGATAGCCGCGCGCCAGCTTGTGCTCACCCTGCGCGCCCGCCTCGACCACCTTCAGCTTGCGCTCGATGGCGAAGTCGATGGCCTGATGGTAGCAGACTTCGAAATGCAGGAACGGGTGGTTCTCGATGCAGCCCCAATTGCGGCCGTAGAGCGCATCGGAGCCGATGAAGTTGATGGCGCCGGCGACATAGCGGCCATTGCGCTTGGCCATGATCAACAGGATGTCCTGGGACATGCGCTCGCCGATCAGCGAGAAGAACTTGCGGTTGAGGTAGGGCCGGCCCCATTTGCGGCTGCCGGTATCCATATAGAAGGCGAAGAAATCGTCCCACGCCTTTTCGGTCAGGTCCTTGCCGGTCAGCCGGTCGATCGAGATACCGTTGGCGAGCGCCTCGCGGCGCTCCTTCTTCATCGCCTTGCGCTTGCGTGATGCCAGCGTGGCGAGAAAGTCATCATAGGTCGAAAAGCCTTCGTTGAAGAAATGGAACTGCTGGTCGGTGCGGTGCAGGAAGCCGGCTGCTTCCAGCGTTGCAACGTCGCTTTCATTGGCGAAGGTGACATGCGCGGAGGACACGCCGAGCTTTTCCGTCACCGCCTTCAGGCCCGCTGCGAGACCGGCCTTCACAATGGCGCTGTCCTCGCCCTTGCTGACCAGCAGGCGAGGGCCGGTGACCGGAGAGAACGGCACGGCGCATTGCAGTTTCGGATAGTAGTTGCCGCCGGCGCGTTCGAACGCATCGGACCAGCCGTGGTCGAAGACATATTCGCCCTGGCTGTGCGATTTGAGATAGCAGGGCACGGCGCCCAGCAATCTGCCTTGGGCATTTTCCAGTCTGAGATGATGACCTTGCCAGCCGGTACGCCGCACGGCGCAGCCGGAATCTTCAAGCGCGCTCAGAAAAGCATATGAAACGAGAGGGTTATAGCCGTTTTCTGTGTCGCTGCGGGTTGTGCCGGTAAAGCCGTTCCACTCGTCGCATGTGAAGGCATTGATGCCGGCGGCGACGCGGATGGAGAACTCCGCATTCGCCGTTTGCCCATCGCCTTCGTCACCCTGATCCATGAGGCTTATTTAAGCTCTGTCGGGGCCGCTACAAGTCACGTTTCACGCACTCCCATCAGGCGACTTTGACCAGATCAGGTTCGAACCCTTCGAACGTCATCTGGTCGGCGTATTTGAAGGTGAGATCCACCGCCGGCTGGTCATGCACCGTCCAGGTGATGACAGGCATTTTAAGCCTTTCACGCACGAAGCTGACGAACGGGTTCGGCAGATCGCCGGCGGCATAGGAGGTGAAGGCGATGTCATGTGCCAGCATGGCAAAATGCGCCTCGATCAACTGGTTGTCCCTGCCATAGGCGGTCAGCCCACCCGGAATGCCAGGCGCATCCCTGGGGAAATCGCGGACCAGCCAGTGGTCGAACGACATGATCGCCGCCTTGCCCTTGTAGCGCTCCAGCATCTTGCCGACGCTTGCCACCAGGCCCTCGTCGTAACCGGGCACGCCCTTCAGTTCGATAACCATCGGCACACGGCCATCGACCAGGTCGAGCGCTTCCTGCAACGTCGGTATATGGTCCCTGGTGCCGCCGATCCTGAGTGCCGTCATTTCCGCTGCCGTGCGCTGCCAGACGAAGCCGTCCTGGCCGGTCAACCGCCTGAGATCGCCGTCATGAATGATGACGGGGACGCGGTCGGACGACAAATGCACGTCGCATTCGATCGTATAGCCGCGCTCGGCGGCAGCAGCGAAGGCCGACAGCGTGTTTTCCCAGCGCGTCTTGTTCATGTCGTGAAAGCCGCGATGCGCCACCGGGCGGGCGGTCAGCCAGGAAAGGTCGGTCATTGTCTTGGTCCTGCTCATGCGACCTCGAAGACGGCTTCGATTTCCACTGCGGCATTAAGCGGCAGACAGGCGGTGCCGACGGCGGAGCGGGCATGCTTGCCGCGCTCGCCAAGGGCCGCGACCAGGAAATCGGAGGCGCCATTGGCGACCAGATGCTGCTCGACGAAATCCGGCACTGATGCAACAAAGACGGTAATCTTGACTAGCCGCTGGATTTTTTCGAGATCGCCAAGTGCTGCTTTTGCCTGCGCCAAGATGTTGATTGCACAGTACTTTGCGCCTTCCTTGCCGGTTGCGGTATCGACGTCGCGGCCGAGCAGGCCGCTTGCCTGCAGCTTGCCGTCCTTGAGCGGCAACTGCCCGGCGGTGAACAAAAGATTGCCGGACCTGCAATAGGGCACATAGTTCGCGGCGGGCGCTGCGGCTGCAGGTATCGTCACGCCGAGATCGCTTAGCCGCTTTTCGATTGTTTCACTCATCGTATTTCCCTATTGCTTGGAGACGCCGCGCTGGCCGGGCCGAAATTGCTATTTTTGCCTCGCTTCCGCCACGACTTTTTTTAAGCTGGACCATCTTTACCTGCGGCCTGCCATCAGCTGCGACGATCGGAGCCCCTTATGCGCGCAACGCGCCTTGCCTTCCACGCCGTTCTCGTTCCGGTGCTGTTCTCGATGGCTCCAGCCTTTGCCGTGCCGGCGCTGCAGGCGCATCGCGCCGTCTACGATCTTACCCTCGACAAGGCGTCGGACCGCTCGGGCATCACCGGCATTTCCGGCCGCATGGTCTATGAGTTCAACGGCTCGCCCTGCGAGGGCTATACGGTAAAATTCCGTTTCGTCACCCAGATCGCCACCGGCGACAACACCAGGCTGACCGACCAGCAGACGACCACGTTCGAGGACGCCGAAGGCAAGACCTTCTCGTTCGTGACCAAATCCTTCGTCGACCAGAACCTCGACAAGGAGGTCAAGGGCACCGCCACGAAAGAGACCAAGGGCCTCAAGGTCGACATCGACAAGCCCGAGAAGAACAGCCTGGAACTCGCCGCCACCCAGTTCCCGACCCAGCATCTGGTCGAACTGATCGGCAAGGCCGAGAAGGGCGAGAATTTCTACGAAACCAGCCTGTTCGACGGTTCGGAGGATGCCAACAAGGTGATGACCACCACCGTCATCGTCGGCAAGAAGGCCGAGGGCGACAAGGCCGACCCCGAAGCGCCGGCGCTGGCCAAGCTTGCCGGCGACAAATACTGGCCGGTCGACATCGCCTATTTCGACGAGACCGACAAATCGGGCGAAGAGGTGCCGGAATACCGCATCAGCTTCAAGCTGCACGAGAACGGCATCACCCGCGACCTCACAATGGACTATGGCGAGTTCTCGATGACCGGAAAGCTGGTCAACCTGTCGCTGTTCGATCAGACCAAGCCTTGCCCGGTCTCGAAATAGCAACAATGCGGCGCTGGCCACGGCAGGCTTGATGGCAGTTCCCGATGGCGGTCTATGTCGATGCGGCGATCTGGAAATGGGCCGGCCATCGCTGGTGCCACCTGATGGCCGACGATACGGACGAACTGCATCGTTTCGCCGCCGAGCTTGGCGTCAAGCGTTCGTCCTACCAGGGGCCGCCCAGGACATCGGCGCCGCACTATGACATAACCGGCTTCGAGCGCGACCGGGCGGTGCGGCTCGGCGCCATCGAATGCAGCCGCGAGGAGATCGTTGCGATCTTCAGGCGCGTACGGGTACCCAACGGAAAGGGCCGATCGTGACGCTAACGGCATTCCTGGCTTATTGCCTTGCCATCACACTTGCCGCCGCCACGCCGGGACCGGCGATGTTCACGGTGATCACCAACGGCGTGGCACGCGGCTTCCTGCGTGCGTTCGTCGCCGGAATGGGCATTGCCGCCGGCGATGCCGTGCTGGTCACCCTGGCACTGCTCGGGCTGGTGGCGCTGGCCCAGACCTTCGAATGGGTGTTTCTCCTGTTGAAATACGCCGGTGCGGCCTACCTGATTTTCCTCGGCATCAAGATGTGGCGGGCCGCGGCCGCGCAATCGGCCGCGCAAGGAATCCCCCAAACCGGATTGTCGCGTTCGTTCCTGCTTGGCGCCTCCGTGGCGCTCGGCAACCCGAAGGCGATCCTGTTCCACGCCTCGATCATGCCGCTGATCCTCAACCTCGACACCATGACGTTTGCCGACGGCCTGCTGGTGGTGGCAGTCGTCGTCGGCGCCAATATTCTCACCATGGGCATCTACGCCGCGCTGGCGGGCAGGGCATCCGGCTGGTTCAGGACGCCCGAACGCATGCGGCTGATTAACCGGTTCGCCGGCAGCGCCATGATCGGCACCGGAGCGCTGATTGCCGCACGCTGAGCGATGAAGCACCTCACCGCTTGCGTTTGCAGCGCTTCCCCTCTATATGCGCGCTCATTCCACACACGGACTTTGGTGTCTGCCCGGGAGAAATCCGGCTGAAACCTCCGGTGGCGTTCGAGGACAAAGTCCAAAAATGCCTGTGTCCGTGGAGGCTAACCGGAAAAGGAACTAAGAATGGCACTGCCTGATTTCAGCATGCGCCAGCTTTTGGAAGCTGGCATTCACTTCGGCCACCAGACCCACCGCTGGAACCCGAAGATGGCGCCTTACATCTACGGCGCCCGCAACAACATCCACATCATTGACCTGTCGCAGACGGTGCCTTTGCTGCACCAGGCTCTGAAGCAGGTTTCC
Source organism: Mesorhizobium sp. C395A (assembly GCF_030323205.1). Classification (NCBI taxonomy): domain Bacteria; kingdom Pseudomonadati; phylum Pseudomonadota; class Alphaproteobacteria; order Hyphomicrobiales; family Phyllobacteriaceae; genus Mesorhizobium; species Mesorhizobium sp. C395A. The sequence continues at coordinate 1,599,373 of NZ_CP100473.1, forward strand.
GACACCGTTGCCAAGGGCGGTCGCGTGCTGTTCGTCGGTACCAAGCGCCAGGCTTCGGATATCGTCGCTGACGCGGCGCAGCGTTCGGCCCAGTATTATGTCAATTCGCGTTGGCTCGGCGGCATGCTGACCAACTGGAAGACGATCTCGAATTCGATCCAGCGCCTGCGCAAGCTCGACGAGATGCTGGCCGGTGAGGCCCAGGGCCTGACCAAGAAGGAACGCCTGAACCTCGACCGCGAGCGCGAGAAGCTCGACAAGGCGCTCGGCGGTATCAAGGACATGGGCTCGACCCCCGACCTGATGTTCGTCATCGACACCAACAAGGAAGCGATCGCCATTCTCGAGGCCAAGCGCCTCGGCATTCCGGTCGTTGCCATCATCGATTCGAACTGCGATCCGGACAAGATCGACTTCCCGATCCCCGGTAATGACGACGCGGCGCGCGCCATCCAGCTCTATTGCGACCTGATCGCCAAGGCTGCCATCGACGGCATCGCCCGCCAGCAGGGCGCGCTCGGCGTCGACATCGGCGCCTCGGTCGAAGCTCCGGTCGAACCGGCGCTTGATCCGGCTCCGGCCCCGGCTGCGGACGCGCCGGAAGCTTGACAATCGAAGGCCGGTTGCGGCCTTCATCATTCTCATATTTGGCACGCTAGACGGACGCATCACCGAGTACCGGTGGTGCGTCGGTGCATTTAAAACAAAGAGGCGACAATGAGCATTTCGGCTGCACAGGTCAAAGAACTCCGCGACTTGACCGGCGCGGGCATGATGGACTGCAAGGCGGCGTTGACGGAGACCAACGGCAACATCGAAGAGGCCGTCGACTGGCTGCGCAAGAAGGGCATTTCCAAGGCCGACAAGAAGGCTGGCCGTACTGCCGCCGAAGGCCTGATCGGCGTCGACTCCGGCGTCCGCGAGGCCGCCATCGTCGAGGTTAACTCCGAGACCGATTTCGTGGCCCGCAACGAGCAGTTCCAGGAGATCGTTCGCAATGTCGCCAAGGTCGCGCTTGCTTATGGCACGACGGAGGCTGTCTCTGCCGCAAAGTATCCGGGTTCGGACAAGTCGGTCACTGACACCATCAAGGACGCCGTTGGCACCATTGGCGAGAACATGAGCTTCCGCCGTTCGGCCAAGCTCACCGTCCCGCACGGTGCTGTCGCAACCTACGTCCACAATGCGGTTGCCGATGGTCTTGGCAAGCTCGGCGTTCTGGTCGCGATCGAGACCACGGGCAATGAGCATGCCGCCAACGCCTTTGGCCGCCAGGTCGCCATGCATGTCGCCGCCACCAACCCGCTGGCGTTGACCGCCGAGCAGATCGATCCGGCAGCGGTCGAGCGCGAGAAGGCGATCTTCGCCGACCAGGCGCGCCAGTCCGGCAAGCCGGAAGCGATCATCGAAAAGATGGTCGAAGGCCGCCTGCGCAAGTTCTACGAGGAAGTCGTGCTCCTCAAGCAGGCCTTCGTGCTCAATCCCGACATCACTGTCGAGCAGGCGCTGAAGGATGCCGAGAAGGACATCGGCGCTCCGGCAAAGATCTCCGCCTATCTGCGCTTTGCGCTGGGCGAAGGCATCGAAAAGGAAGAGACCGATTTCGCGGCGGAAGTCGCGGCGGCGGTGAAGAAGTAGTTTTAAAAATAGCCCCGAAAAGGGCTTCTCAGCTCAGGCAACTCGGCCGGGTGTCCGCAAGGATGCTCGGCCAATTTCTTGTGCGGTGTCGATGAAGGCCCTGAGCTTTGGCGCCATCGACGCCCTGCGCGGGAAGTAGAGGAAGAGGCCGGGCTCCTCGATCGCCGTTTGCGGCAGGATCTGAACGAGGCGGCCGGCGGCCAATTCCGCGCGCGCCAGCGGCTCGAACACATAGGTCAGCCCGACGCCGGCAAGCGCAAGGTCGATCGCGGCCAGCGAATCGGTGACGATGACCGTACCCTTCGTCTCGGCCACGACATCCTTGCCGTCCTCAGTCAGGTCCCAGCGATAGAGTGCGCCGGAGCGCACAAGCCGGTAGCCGATGCAATTGTGGTCCGAAAGATCCGCCACACCGCGCGGACGGCCATGCCGGCCGACATAGGCGGGGGAGGCGACGATCACGGCGTTGAATGGCGGCGTCAGCCGGACCGTGACCATGTCCTGTGCGATCATCTCGCCCAGCCGGATGCCGGCATCAAAACCCTCGCCGACAATGTCCACCAGCCCCTGGTCGGTGAGCAATTCGATGGTCACATCAGGATAGCGTTCAGCCATCGCGGCGGCCACGGGAGTGACGGCAAGTGGAACGGCGATGTTGGGAACGTTCAACCTGAGCAAGCCGGAGGGCCGGCCCTTGATGGCTCGGATGCGGTCCATCCGGTCGGCGATATCCTGGAGGGCAGGGGCTGCTGTGTCCACCAGCGCCTTGCCGGCTTCCGTCAGCGAGACGCTGCGCGTGGTGCGCGCAAACAGCGGCTGGCCGATCCGCTCCTCCACGAGGCGCACCGCATGGCTGACGGCGGATGGGGACATGCCCAGTTCGGCCGCAGCTAGCGCAAAGCCGCCGCGTCGGGCAACGGCGACGATGACAGGCAAATGACTGAGCAGATCCCGGTCCATTCATGCATGATATCGCATAGTCCTTGCGAACACTTCAATCTTCTCGATGCCGACAGGCTGACCCATATTGCCATCACCGATGCACAAAGGAGAAGAGAGATGGATGCCTTGAAACACGCTACCTTCGCCGCAGGCCTTGCCCTAGCGCCGGTCGATGCCGGCGGCGCCGAGCCGTCCGGTTGGCGCGCGCTCGCCGACGAACGCGCCGTCATCCGCATCGCCGATGCCATCGACCGTGCCGTCGATGCGCAGGACTGGAAGCTTGCCCGCTCCTATTTCGCCGACCGTGTCACCGTCGACTTCAGCAGCCTGTCAGGACAGCCTGCCGCCACCATCCCCTCCGACAATCTGATCGGTACCTGGGCCGGCAACCTCAGGGGCAGCAAGACCAGCCTGCATCTGCGCACCAATCACCAGGTGATCTTTGAGGCGGACGCGGCGACCGTCTCTTCGAACGGCTATGCCTGGAACCGGATGGAAGGCAATGGCGACCCGCTGTGGGAAGTCTGGGGCACCTACGAGCACCATCTGGTTCGCTCCGGGACCGGCTGGAAAGTCGACGGCTTCGTTTTCCGCGCCACGCATGAGCGCGGCAATCCCTGGGTCAAGATGACGCCTGGCCAGTGAGCCGGCGTCAAGAAATCAGGATAGGAAAAACACCATGACCATGAGCTATTACACACTGGGCAACAGCGGCCTGCGCGTCAGCCGGCTGGCACTGGGCACCATGACCTTTGGCACCGAATGGGGCTGGGGCGCGGACAGGGAAACCGCGCGCGCCATGGCCGACGCCTATGTCGAGGCCGGCGGCAATTTCTTCGACACCGCCGACCTCTACACCGGCGGCACAGCCGAAACCTGGCTCGGCGAATTCATCGCCGAGCGGGGCTTGCGCGACAAAGCGGTGATCGCCACGAAATTCACCTTCAACGCGGAGCCCGGCAATCCGAACGCCGGCGGCAATGGCCGCAAGAACATCTTGCGCGCCGTGGACGCCTCGCTGAAGCGGTTGGGCACTGACTATATCGACCTCTACCTCCTCCATGTCTGGGACGGGCTGACGCCGGCCGAGGAGGTCATGCGCACGACGGATGATCTCGTGCGTGCGGGCAAAATTCGCCATGTCGGCCTGTCCGATGTGCCGGCCTGGTATGCTGCCCGCGCGCAGACGATCGCCGAGTGGCGCGGCTACGAGCCGGTGTCGGCCCTGCAACTTGAATATTCGCTGGCGGAGCGTTCGATCGAAAATGAGTTCGTGCCCTTCGGCACCCGCCATGGCGCAGGAATCACGGTGTGGAGCCCGCTGGCCAGCGGGCTGCTCAGCGGCAAGTACCGGCCGACGCAGGACGGCCATGTCGGCCGGCTCGACGGCTTTCGCAACACCACTCATCCGGGGTTCCAGAAGTTCACCGAGCGCAACTGGGCGATCGTGGCGGAACTCGAAAAAGTGGCCGCCGAACTCGGACACAGCATGGCGCAGGTCGCGCTCAACTGGGTGGCAACGCAACCGGGCATCGCCACCGTGATTCTTGGCGCCACCAAGCTGGCACAGTTGCAGGACAATCTGGCGGCGTTGGATTTCACTTTACCCGCCGAGCTTCGCGCGCGGCTGGATACGGTCAGCAAGACACCGCCGCCATTCCCGTACGCCTATTTCGGGTCCGACATACAAGCCCGGGTTACCGGCGGCGCCGTGACCGGCGACAAACCGTTGGGTTATGCGCCGCCGCTGCTGGTCGAGGGCGACGCCGTCAGCATCACCAGCAACTGACGGGCCGCGACGGGAAGGCGGAATTGGGCGAGGGGCGCCGCGTGACATCGCGGCGCCCTTCGTGTATCGGAACTCGGCATCGCGCCAGCGGCGGCGCCCGCGCGAGGGCGGCCTGCCCAGGCTGCCACACGCAATCAATGACGAGGTCCAGATGACGGCAAAGCCCCTCTATCGACGTGTCCTGCTGAAAGCCTCGGGCGAAGCGTTGATGGGCGAGCAGCATTTCGGCATCGACGTCTCGGTGGTCGACCGAATCGCCGCCGACATCGCCGAAGCCCGCGCGCTTGGCATCGAGGTCGGCGTCGTCATTGGCGGCGGCAATATCTTTCGCGGCGTGGCGGTGGCATCCAAGGGCGGCGACCGCGTCACCGGCGACCACATGGGCATGCTGGCCACCGTCATCAACTCGCTGGCGCTGCGCACCTCGCTGAACAAGATCGGCGTCGATGCCGTCGTGCTGTCGGCCATCGCCATGCCCGAACTGTGCGAGAGTTTTTCCCAGCGCCAGGCCACCGCCTATATGAACCAGGGCAAGGTCGTCATTTTCGCCGGCGGCACCGGCAATCCGTTCTTCACCACCGATTCGGCCGCGGCCTTGCGCGCCGCCGAGATCGGCGCCGACGCGTTGTTCAAGGGCACCCAGGTCGACGGCGTCTATTCGGCCGATCCCAAGAAGGATCCGAATGCGACCCGCTTCGAGCGCATCAGCCATGCCGAAGTCATCAACAAGGGCTTATCGATCATGGATACCGCCGCAATTGCACTTGCGCGCGAAAACAACATCCCGATAATCGTCTATTCGATCCACGAAAAAGGTGGTTTCGGCGATATTCTGCGGGGCGGCGGCCGTTGCACGATCGTCGCCGACGAATAATCCGGAGTATACTCTCCAAAAAGGGATCAGTTTTCGAAAGAGGGTCCGAATATGGGCCCTAAGCAGTGAACCCGGATCAAACGGGTCGAGGAGACTAAGATGAGTGGTGAGTTCGACGACCTCAAGCGGCGCATGGATGGCGCGATCGCCGCCTTCAAGCACGATTTGGCTTCGCTGCGCACCGGCCGTGCCTCCAGCAATCTGCTCGACGCCATCCAGGTCCAGGCCTACGGCACCACCATGCCCATCAACCAGGTGGCGAACGTGTCGGTGCCCGAGCCGCGCATGATTTCGGTTTCGGTCTGGGATAAGTCGATGGTCGGCGCGGTCGACCGTGCCATCAGAGAATCCAATCTCGGCTTCAATCCGATCGTCGACGGCACCAATCTCAGAATTCCGCTGCCCGAGCTCAACGAGCAGCGCCGCAAGGAACTGGTCAAGATCTCGCATGGCTACGCCGAGAACGCCCGCGTCGCGGTGCGCCATGTCCGTCGCGACGGCATGGACTTCTTGAAGAAGGCCGAAAAGGACGGCGACATCAGCGAGGACGATCAGCGCAAGCGCTCCGATCAGGTCCAGAAGCTGACCGACGAGACGATCAGCACCATCGATCACCTGCTTTCCGATAAGGAAGCTGAAATCATGCAGGTTTAGGGTCGGCCCACACCGGCCCGAAAGCGAGACAATGGCAACGCCCGCGCATGTCGCGATCATCATGGATGGAAACGGACGCTGGGCCAAGGCGCGCGGCATGCCGCGGCTTGCCGGCCATCGCGCCGGCGTCGAAGCGCTGCGCAAGACGGTGCGCGCCGCGCCCGGTCTCGGCATTTCCTTCCTGACCGTCTACGCCTTTTCGTCGGAAAACTGGTCGCGGCCCAAGGCCGAAGTCAGCGACCTGATGGGGCTTTTGAAGCTGTTCATCCGCCGCGATCTGGCCGAACTGCACCAGAACGGCGTGCGCGTCAGGATCATCGGTGACAGGGCGGGGCTGCAGCCGGACATCAGGGGCCTGCTCGAAGAGGCCGAATCGCTGACTGCGCGCAATGAATCGCTGACCTTGGTCATCGCCTTCAACTATGGCGGGCGCGACGAGATCGTGCGCACGGCACGCAAGCTCGCAGCCGCAGTGGCGCGCGGCGAGATCGACGCAGAGGCGATCACGGCAGACACTTTTGCCGGCGCCCTCGACACCGCAGGCATTCCCGATCCGGAGCTGGTCATCCGCACCAGTGGCGAGCTTCGGCTGTCGAACTTCCTTCTGTGGCAGGCAGCCTACAGCGAACTGGTTTTTCTGCCTTGCTACTGGCCTGACTTCAGCCGCGAACACCTGGCCGACGCATTGCGCGATTTTGCTGGCCGCGAGCGCCGTTTTGGCGGGCTTGCCGCTCAAGATGTCGCTGCCTCGTGATCGGCGGCGGGATGAACAATCTTCAGCTTCGCATCGTCTCGGCGCTGGTGCTGGCCGCAATAGCGCTTGGCCTGACCTGGTTGGGAGGGCTGTGGTTCCGCCTGCTTTGCGCCGGGATATCGGCGGTCATCTTCTATGAATGGGCGCGCATGTCGCGCCCCTTGGCCGGTGCGACCCTCGGCTTCATTCCCGAAGCGCTGCTTCTGGTTTTCGTCGTCGCCCTGGTTGCAGGCGTGCCGGCATCGTGGCTTCTGTCTCTTGTCCTGGCCATGGTTGTGGTCGCTGCTGTCGGCGCCCGTATGCGTGGAGCGGCGCAATGGGATGCAGCCGGTCTTGCCTACGCGGCTTTGTCCGGCTTATCGCTGGCGCTGCTGCGCGGCGGCGACCATCCCGGCCTGGTCGCAATCCTGTTTCTGTTCGCCGTGGTCTGGGCGACCGACATCTTCGCCTATTTCGTCGGCCGCTCCGTCGGTGGGCCCAAGCTCGCGCCATCTATATCCCCCGGCAAGACGCAGAGCGGCGCGCTTGGCGGCGCTGTCGGCGGCGTGGCCGCCGGCGTGCTTCTGGCTGCCGCCGCCGGGGCCGGCAATCTTGGCGTCCTCGCCTTGGTTGCGCTGGTGCTGTCGATTGTTGCCCAGGCTGGCGATCTCTTCGAATCCTGGGTCAAGCGCCGCCACGGCCGCAAGGATTCAAGCGCGTTGATACCCGGGCATGGCGGTGTCATGGACAGGGTGGACGGGCTTGTCGCGGCGGCTTTTGCCCTATACGTGATGGGCTGGATTTCGGCGGGCGCCGATCATCCGGCGCAGGGGCTGTTTCCGGCTTGAGTGATATTTCACGGCGAAGAAATGGCGCACGCCACGGATTCGCCTGGATTGATGTCACAGTCGCGGCGACACCTTTATGCCGCAGGTGAATTTGAGGGCATGACTTGAACGAAATTCTTCACGCGTTTTTCAGCACGGAAGGCTTTGTCCTCGGCACGCTGGTGCCGTTTCTGTTCGTGCTGACCGTGGTCGTCTTCATTCACGAAATGGGACATTACCTCGTCGGCCGCTGGTGCGGCATTGGCGTGAAGGCCTTTTCGATCGGCTTCGGCCCCGAACTTCTCGGCTTCAACGACAGCCACGGCACGCGCTGGAAGCTCTGCGCCATACCGCTCGGCGGCTATGTCAAATTCGTCGGCGACATGAGCGCCACGTCGAGCCAGCCGAGTTCGGAAGATCTGGAAACGCTGACTGACGCTGAACGCAAGGTCGCCTTCCACACGCAACCCATCTGGAAACGCGCCGCCACGGTGGTGGCCGGACCGCTGTTCAACTTCCTTTTGACCATTGCCGTCTTTGCCGTGCTGTTTTCCCTCTATGGCCGCCCTGTGTTTGAGCCGATGGTGGCGGCGGTCACCGCCGGCAGTCCAGCCGAAAGGGCCGGCATTTTGCCAGGCGACCGATTCGTCGCCGTCGACGGCAGCAAGGTTGAGACCTTCGCCGACGTCCAACGCCTGGTCTCAGGCCGCGGCGGCGACGCCATCACCTTCACCATGTTGCGCGACGGCAAGGAGGTCACCGTCGTCGCGACGCCGGAGCCGATGGAGCAGCTGGACGCGCTGGGCAACAAGGTCAAGGTGGCCGTCATCGGCGTCGTCAACAACAAGGATGTCGGCCAGCCCAGGCTGATCACCTACAGCCCTGTCGGAGCAGTCGGCGCCGCGGTCGAGGAGACGGGGCACGTCATTCAGCGCACCGGCCAGTTCCTGCAGCGATTCGTTGTCGGCCGCGAAGACAAATGCCAGCTGGGCGGCCCGATCAAGATCGCCAAGATGTCGGGGCAGGCGGCAAAGCTGGGCTTCCTGTGGCTGGTGCAGCTCGTCGCCGGACTGTCGGTCGGGATCGGAATTCTGAACCTTTTGCCGATTCCCCCCCTCGACGGCGGCCACCTCCTGTTCTACGCACTCGAAGCCGTTTTCCGGCGTCCGGTATCGGAGCGGATGATGGAAATGGGATACCGGGCCGGCCTCTTTCTGGTGCTGGGATTTATGGGCTTCGTCTTCTGGAACGATCTGTTTGGGTGCTGAAATCATGAAGAAATTTGGCTTCAGCACCGGCAATGTTGAGACGCCGTTTACCATGCACGGGGGTATGCGTGACGCGAAAGCCACGCATCAGGGTTAAGTAATTACAAATTAACCAGAAGCCTTGCGTGTAGGGAAAATCCGGTTAATACGGTAGGAGAAATTACCGCACGTCCGGTTTTCTCGCCGTGGGGACTTCGAGAAAAGGTACAAAAGCCCGATGAAGGCAGCATCCAAATTTTTGAGCGCCGCGTCCGCGGTGGCTATGTCCGCCGCTCTGGTTGTACCAGGTGCGCTCGCCGTGCAGTTCGTTGCCACATCTGCGGCGCAGGCAGCCGTTGTCTCGAGAGTCGAGGTCAGCGGCAACCAGCGTGTCGACGCCGACACCATCCGCAACTACATCACGATCAAGCCGGGCAAGGCGTTTTCCAGCGCCGATATCGACGATGCGGTCAAGGCGCTGTTCGGCACCGGGCTGTTCTCGGACGTGCAGATCAATCAGGTCGGTTCGACGCTGGTAGTCAAGGTTGCCGAATACCAGGTCGTCAACCAGGTTCTGTTCCAGGGCAACAAGAAGCTCAAGGACAACGCGCTGGCAGTCGCCGTGCAGTTGAAGCCGCGCGGGACGTTCTCGCAGGCAACGCTGGACTCCGATGTCGAGGCGGTAAAGGCTGCCTACAGGCGAATTGGCCGGGATGACGCCGCTGTCACGACGCAGATCATGGATCTCGGCGACAACCGCGTGAACGTGGTCTTCAACATCAACGAAGGCGGCCGCACCAAGATCGCCGCTGTCAATTTCGTCGGCAACAGCGCCTATTCGAGCCGCCGCCTGTCCGACGTCATCGCAACCAAGCGCTCGAGCTTCTTGTCCTTCGTGCTGCGTGACGACGTCTATGACGAGGACAAGCTCCGCGCCGACCAGGAATCGCTGCGCCGCTTCTATTACAATCACGGCTATGCCGACTTCCAGGTGGTCTCAGCCGTCGGCGAGCTCGACGACACGACCAACCAGTACACCGTTACCATCACCGTCCAGGAAGGCGACCGCTATACGTTCGGCGACGTCAGCGTCGAGAGCACCATTCCCGAAGTCGACTCGAAGGCGCTGGAATCGGTGGTTCAGACCCACAAGGGCGACGTCTACAACGCCAAGAATGTCGAGGACACCATCATCGCGCTGACCGAAAAGGTCGCGGGTTCGGGCTATGCCTTCGCCCAGGTGACACCGCGCGGTGATCGCAACTTCGAGAACCACACCATTTCGGTCGTCTATACGATCGACCAGGGCACCAAGGCCTATATCGAGCGCATCGAAATCCGCGGCAACGACCGCACGCGCGACTATGTCATTCGTCGTGAGTTCGATGTCAGCGAAGGCGACGCCTTCAACCAGGTACTCATCCAGCGCGCGAAGAAGCGGCTGGAAAAGCTAGATTACTTTGAGAAAGTCGACGTTTCGACTGTCCCGGGTTCTGAGCCAGACCAGGTCGTGCTCGTGGTTGACGTAGTCGAGAAATCGACCGGCGAGTTCTCGGTTGGCGCAGGATATTCGACCGGTGGCGACACTGCGGGTCCGTCCGTCGAAGGTTCGGTCGCGGAGCGCAACTTCCTCGGTCGCGGCCAGTACATCAAGGTTTCGGCGGGTGGCGGCAAGAATTCGCGGGACTACAGCCTGTCCTTCACCGAACCCTATTTCCTGGGGCGCCGTATCGCCGCCGGCTTCGATATCTTCCAGCAGACCCGCAACTACGACCACTATGACAGCGAGACGCTGGGTGCGACGGTGCGCTTCGGCCTGCCGATCACCGACAACATCTCGACGCAGTTGGCGTACAATATCGCCCAGGAGAAGTACAAGCTCGACGACGGTTGCGATGATACTCCCCACGATGAGATTCCGGACGCTGACTGCCACATTTCTAAAGCCATCGTCGAGGGCATCAATGATAGCCCGTGGATCAAGTCGTCGGTCAGCCTGGGACTGGTCTACAACACCATCGACGACATGAAGAGCCCGCATGAAGGCATCTACGCCACCACGACCGTGGAAGTGGCCGGCCTTGGTGGCGATGCCAAATTCGTCAAGGTTACCGGTCGTGGCACTGTCTACCAGACGCTGTCCGAACAGCTGGATCTGGTTGGCCTGATCTCAGGCGGCGCCGGCCATATTCAGGGCTTCGGCGGTGACGGCTTGCGTATCTTCGATCAGTTCCAGAGCAGCGACCGCATGATCCGCGGCTTCGAGTATGGCGGCATCGGCCCTGCCGATATTACGCCGGGTTCTGGTGGTGATCACCTCGGCGGCACCACCTATTTCAATGCGTCGGCGGAAGCTCAATTTCCGATACCGGTCATTCCGGAAAGCTTTGGTGTGCGCGGCGCTGTGTTTGCTGATGCCGCCACACTGTACGGCAGCAAGATCGACACCGCCGGCGTCGATCAGGCCTCGGTCGATATGAAGTTGCGCGCCTCGGTTGGTGTCGGCTTGTTGTGGTCATCGCCCTTCGGCCCGATCCGCATTGACTACGCGATGCCCGTCAAGAAGGAAAAGACCGACGACGTGCAGGAATTCAACTTCGGCATGTCGAGCCGCTTCTGATGCGCGGGTAACGATGCTTCCGGGCCGTTGGGGTCCGGAAGAGAATTGATCCGACCTAGCTGGATATTGCTTCTGGAATGACCGATCCGGTGTTCTTCGCGCCATCACGCCGGTATACGGCCGGCGAAGTCGCGAATCTGACCGGCGCGTCGCTCGTCGATTCCGACCTCGCCCACATATCGATCGATGCGTTGGCGCCAGCCAATGAAGGCGGCGAGGGTGCGCTCGTCTTCGTCGACGGCAAGCGCAATTTCGCGCTGATGCAGTCGCTGAAAGCGGCGGCCGTGTTTTGTCCCGCCGAGTTCGCCGGCAAGGCGCCGGCCGGCATTGCGGTTCTGGTGCATCCGCGCCCGCAGCAGGCCTTCGCCATGATCGGCCGGCTGCTGTTCCCGACAGCGGCTACGCCGGGACCGATGACCAGCGAAACCGGGGTCTCGCCGCAAGCTCATGTCGATGCCACGGCGCATATCGAGGCAGGCGCGATCATCGAAGCCGGAGCCGTCGTCGGCCCGCGTGCTTCCATCGGCAGCGGAACGGTCATTGCCCCCCACGCCGTTATCGGCCCCTCCTGCCAGATCGGCCGTGACGGCTACATCGGGCCAGGTGTCAGTGTTCAATATGCGCTGATCGGCAACCGCGTCATCATTCATGGCGGCGCCAGGATCGGCCAGGACGGCTTCGGCTTTGTCGGCGGCGCCAAAGGCCCCGAGCGTGTGCCGCAGGTCGGCCGCGTCATCATTCAGGACGATGTCGAAATCGGCTCGAACACGACCGTCGATCGCGGCGCCATGTCGGATACGGTCATCGGTCAGGGCACCAAGATCGACAATCTGGTGCAGATCGCCCATAACGTTCGCATCGGCCGCAATTGCATTATTGCCGGGCTCTCTGGTATTTCCGGCTCCGTCACCGTCGGCGACGGTGTCACCATGGGCGGCGGCGTTGGCCTTGCCGATCATTTGACCATCGGATCAGGGGCCAAGCTTGCTGCAAGAAGCGGGTTCATGAGCAACGTGCCGGCGGGCGAGATCTGGGGAGGCTATCCGGCGCAGCCGATGGCGGAAGCCATGCGCGAGATCGCCATGCTGAGGAAGCTCGCCAGGACGCGCAAGCAGGGCGAAGGGGGAAGTAGCTGAGATGGTGCCGGCGACGCTCGAAGCGGTCGATATATTGGGGTTGATGAAGCTTTTACCGCATCGCTATCCCTTCCTGATGATCGATCGCATCATCGAAATCGACGGCAATGATTCTGCCATCGGCATCAAGAACGTGACCATCAATGAGCCGCATTTCCAGGGCCATTTCCCGGATCAGCCGGTGATGCCGGGCGTGCTCATCGTCGAGGCTATGGCGCAGACGGCCGGCGCGATCTGCATCCGTAACCTCAACACGGAAAAGCCGTCGCTGGTCTATTTCCTGACCATCGATAATGCGAAATTCCGCAAACCGGTCGTCCCGGGCGACCAGTTGAAAATCCACGTCAAGAAAATCAAGATGCGCGGCAACCTGCTCAAATTCGCCTGCGAGGCCATGGTGGAGGGCACAAAGGCCGCCGAAGCCGAGATCTCGGCAATGATGGTTACCGGCTGACGGTTCGAAATGCTCATGAAAATACAGACTTCAATCCACCCCTCGGCCGTCATCGAGGCCGGCGCGCAGATCGGCGAAGGCGCCGCAATAGGACCTTTCTGCTATGTCGGCGCTGACGCCGTGATCGGTGACCGCGTCGAACTGGTCAGCCATGTGTCGGTGCTGGGCGCGACAACCATTGGCGCCGCGACCAAGGTCTATCCAATGGCGACACTGGGCGGACCGCCGCAGAACACCAAGCACAAGGGCGGCCGCACCACTTTGGTCATCGGCCAGAACTGCACGATCCGCGAAGGCGTGACCATGCATCTCGGCACCGATTCCAGCCGCGGCGAGACGACCGTCGGCGACAACGGCAATTTCCTTGCCTATGCCCACATCGCCCATGATTGCGTCGTCGGTAAAAACGCCACCTTCGCCAATGGCGCGACCCTGGGCGGCCATTGCGAGGTCGGTGACAGCGTTTATATTGGCGGCCTCAGCGCCGTTCATCAGTTCGTGCGTGTTGGTGACAACGCCTTTCTCGGCGGCTGCTCGGCTTTTGTCGGCGATGTCATTCCCTACGCCATTGCGGTGGGCAATCGCGCGAGCCTGCGTGGACTCAACATCATCGGCCTGAAGCGCGCCGGGTTGCCGCGCGCCGAAATCTACCTGCTGCGCAAGGCTTACAAGACCATCTTCGACCGCTCCCGCACTGTCGGCGAGAACATCGAATTCGCCAAGGCCGAGTTTGCGTCGTCGCCGACGGCCATGAAAATCATCGATTTCATCACCAGTCGCGGCAAGCGGCATTTTGCCGTCCCGTCGCTTAAGGGTGGCGACGGCGACGATGCCGATGACGAAGGCTGAGGCCACTTCAAGGGGCCTCGATCTTGCGCCGGACGCCAGGGTCGGCATCATTGCCGGCGGCGGTAGCTTGCCGGTCGAAGTTGCCGCCGGCCTGGCGGAGGCCGGACATCCGCCCGTCATCATCCTGGTCGAAGGTCAGGCCGACCGTCAGTCCGACCTCACAATCTATGAGCATGAAAGCCTTGCGCTGGAAGACATCGGCTCGCTGGTTGCGTTGCTGAGGCGCCGGCGGATCACCCATCTTGTGCTTGCCGGCGAGATCAGGCGCAGGCCGCGGTTGGTCGACATGCGTCCGAACCTTGGGCTACTGGCACTTATACCCTCGCTCGCCATGGCGCTTGCCCGCGGCGATGACGGGCTGTTGAAGATATTGACCCGCGGCCTGGAGGCACGGGGCGTCAAGGTTGTCGGTGCGCATGAAGTCGTGCCCCGGCTCGTCGCGGCCGAAGGGCCGCTGACCAAAGCAGCGCCGCGAAAGTCCGACTGGCGCGATATCGAGGCGGCACACGCGGCGGCAAAGGCCATCGGCGCGCTCGACATTGGTCAGGCGGCAATTGCCATCGGTGGCCGCACTGTTGCCCTGGAAGGCGTCGAGGGCACCCACGGACTGCTCGAGCGGACGCAGCAGTTGCGCGGCCATGGCAGGCTGGCCGGCAAGACGCGCGGTGTCCTGGTCAAATGCGCCAAGCCTGGCCAGGAATTGCGTGCCGATCTGCCATCTATCGGCCCCCGGACCGTCGAGGCGGCGCATGCCGCGGGGCTCGCCGGCATTGCCGTCGAAGCCGGCCGTTCGCTCATCCTCGAAGGCCCCGCCGTTGTCGCGCGCGCCAATGCGCTCGGCCTGTTCGTGTTCGGCCTGCCGGCTGCGGAGTCTGTCCATGGCAGCTGAGAAGCCGCTGAAGATTGCCATCGTCGCCGGCGAAGAATCCGGCGACCTGCTGGGCGCCGACATCGTGCAGGCGCTGAAGCGCATGACCGGGCGCGAGGTGCAACTCGTCGGCACTGGCGGGCGGCATCTGCAGGCGCTCGGACTGGCGCCGCTGTTCGACGGCGCCGAGATCGCGCTGATGGGGCTCAGCGCCATCCTGCGTGACTTGCCGCGCCTGATGCGGCGGATCAGCCAGACGGCAAGTGCTGTCGCCGCCGAAAAACCCGACTGTCTGATCACCATCGACAGCCCCGATTTCTCGTTGCGCGTCGCCAAAAAGATCCGCGCCGCCGATCCGTCGATCCCGATCGTCCATTATGTCTGCCCGAGCGTCTGGGCGTGGCGGCCGGGTAGGGCGGCCGCGATGAAGCCCTATGTCGACCACATACTGTGCATCCTGCCTTTCGAGGTAAAGGAGCTCAGCCGTCTCGGCGGCCCGCCTGGCACTTACGTCGGACATCGCCTCACGCATGATCCAGGCGTGCAGGGCGCGGCCAGGGCGCAAGCCCAGCCACGCGATCTCTCGGCCGATCACGTCAAGACGCTGCTCATCCTGCCAGGGTCGCGGCGCGGCGAGGTGAGCCGGCTTATCGGTCCGTTCGGCGAGACGGTGTCGGCGCTGCGCGCGCGTGGCCACCGGCTGAGGCTGTTGCTGCCGACGGTGCCGCATGTCGCCGAACCGGTCAAAACATCGGTGGCGCGCTGGGATCAGGAGCCGGAAGTCATCCTCGATCCCGAGCGCAAGTGGCAGGCCTTCGGCAAGGCCGATGCGGCGCTGATCGCGTCAGGAACGGTTTCGCTGGAACTGGCGTTGTCGGGTGTACCGATGATCTCTTGCTACAAGTTCGATCCGATCATGCTGATGGCGCAGAGCCTGATCACGGTGTGGAGCGCTGCTCTGCCCAACCTTATCGCCGACCGGCCGGTCGTGCCGGAAAGCTACAACCAGTATGTGCGGCCGCACTATCTGGCGCGGCAACTCGAGGCACTGTTTTCAGACACCGCCTACCGCGCCTGGCAAAAGGACGGCTTTGCCGAAGTTGCCAGGCGCATGGCAACCGACAAGCCGTCCGGCGATATCGCCGCGGATGTCGTTCTTCGCCACATCGGGAGAGCGAATAGGGCTTAGCGAGTGAATAGTGAATAGTGAATAGTGAATAATGAATAGTGAATAGTGAATAGTGAATAGGATTAACGCACTCTCGCCTATAATCAAGGTTCTACTTACTACCTGCTACTTACTACTTACTACCTGCTATTCACTACTTACCATTCACCATTCACCCTCTTTCACCTTTTCGCAATCGGCACGTAGTCGCGTTCCGGCGCGCCGGTATAGAGCTGGCGCGGGCGGCCGATCTTCTGGTGCGGGTCCTCGATCATTTCCTTCCACTGCGCGATCCAGCCGACGGTGCGCGCGACCGCGAACAGCACGGTGAACATGGTGGTGGGGAAGCCCAGCGCCTTCAGCGTGATGCCGGAATAGAAATCGACGTTCGGATAGAGCTTCTTTTCGATGAAGTAGGAATCGGTCAGCGCGATCTTTTCCAGCTCCATGGCGATGTCGAGCAGCGGATCGTCCTTGATGCCGAGTTCGCCGAGCACCTCATGCGCCGTCTTCTGCATGATTTTCGCACGAGGATCGTAGTTCTTGTAGACGCGATGGCCGAAGCCCATCAGCCGGAACGGATCGTTCTTGTCCTTGGCGCGGGCGATGAATTCCGGGATGTGGTCGACATGGCCGATTTCTCCCAGCATGTTGAGCGCGGCCTCGTTGGCGCCGCCATGCGCCGGGCCCCACAGGCAAGCGATGCCGGCGGCGATGCAGGCGAACGGATTGGCGCCCGACGAGCCTGCAAGCCGCACGGTCGAGGTCGAGGCGTTCTGCTCGTGGTCGGCATGCAGGATGAAGATGCGCTCCATGGCGCGCGCCAGCACCGGATTGATCTTGTATTCCTCGCACGGAACCGCAAAGCACATATGCAGGAAGTTGGCGGCGAAGTTCAGCTCGTTCTTCGGGTAAATGAAGGGCTGGCCGATATGGTATTTGTAGGCCATGGCCGCAATCGTCGGCATCTTGGCAATCAGCCGCATCGAGGCGACCATGCGCTGATACGGGTCCGAAATGTCGGTGGAGTCGTGATAGAAGGCCGACAGCGCGCCGACCACGCCGCACATCACAGCCATCGGATGCGCGTCGCGGCGGAAGCCGGTGAAGAAGCGCGACATCTGCTCGTGCACCATGGTGTGGCGCGTCACCCGGTAGTCGAAATCGTCCTTCTGCGCCTTGGTCGGCAGTTCGCCGTAGAGCAGGAGGTAGCAGACTTCGAGGAAGTCGCCATGCTCGGCCAGCTGGTCGATGGGATAGCCGCGGTGAAGCAGGATGCCGGCATCGCCGTCGATGAAGGTTATCGCCGACTCGCAGCTCGCCGTCGAAGTGAAGCCGGGATCGTAGGTGAAGGCGCCGGTGGTGTTGTAGAGCGCACCGATGTCGATGACGTCGGGCCCGACCGACCCGCTTCGCACCTTGAATTCATGCGTCTTGCCGGCCAGTTCGAGCGTGGCAGTCGACGGGTGCGTCGTCTTGCTGCCGGTTTCCAGTCTTGTCGCAGCTTCGCTCATTCTCAAACTCCTTCATGTTCCTCATGCCGGCAAGGCAATTCCTGCAAACGACACGTCGAAATCACCGGAATGCGCGAACTCGCCACCGCATTTTGGGAGGTGCGTGCCTGATTGGGCCAAGGCCTAATGTTGCACTGCGAAACCCGCCTTTCAATGCCAATCTTTTTGGGCCAGCTCGCTCCTAATCGATTTGATCCGCAATCCGCGCCAGGCTTTCCTCGCGGCCAAGCACGGCAAGCACGTCGAACACGCCGGGCGAGGTGCTACGGCCGGTAAGGGCCGCCCGGAGCGGTTGGGCCACGGCGCCGAGCTTGTGGCCGCCGGCCGCTGCGAACTCGCGCACCGCGGCTTCAGCCGCGGCAGCCGACCAATCGCCCGAAACAGTCTGCAAAGCGGCATGTGCGCCGCGCAGGATCGCGCGCGCGTCGGCACTGAGCAGTGCTGCCGCCTTCTCGTCGATCGGCAGCGGCCGCTCGACGAACAGGAAGGCCGCGCCATCGGCCAGTTCCACCAGCGTCTTGGCGCGCTCTTTCAGGCCCGGCAAGGCGGCCAGCAGCTGCGCCTTCCTGGCGTCGTCGAGACGGGCGGCGATAGCAGATCCGCCTTCGAGGTATGACAGAGTGGCGACGAAAATGTCGAACAGCTCGGTATCGGCCATCTTGCGCATATGCGCGCCGTTGATTGACTCAAGCTTGGCGAAGTCGAAGCGCGCCGCACCCTTGTTGACATCGCCGATGTCGAACCACGAAATCATGTCCTTGATCGACATGATCTCGTCGTCGCCATGGCTCCAGCCGAGCCGCGCCAGATAGTTGAGCAGTGCCTCGGGCAAATAGCCCATGGCGCGATAAGCCTCGACACCGAGTGCACCGTGCCGCTTCGACAGCTTGGCGCCGTCGGCGCCGTGGATCAGCGGGATATGCGACATCGACGGGACGTCCCAGCCCATGGCGTTGTAGATCACCGTCTGGCGCGCGGCGTTGGTCAGATGGTCGTCGCCACGGATGATGTGGGTGACGCCCATGTCATGGTCGTCGACGACGACGGCATGCATGTAGGTCGGATTGCCGTCCGAGCGCAGGATGATGAAATCGTCGAGGTCCTTGTTGGGGAAGCGCACCTCGCCCTGCACACGGTCGTGCACCACGGTTTCGCCCTCGGTCGGCGCCTTGATGCGGATGGCGCCCTTGACGCCGGGAGGCGCCTCCGAGGGGGCACGATCGCGCCACTGGCCGTTGTAGCGCGGCGGCAAGCCCTTGGCGCGTGCGGCCTCGCGCATCGCCTCGAGCTCGGCAGGCGTCTCGTAGCTGTAATAGGCCTTGCCCAGGCGCACCAGCTCCTCGGCCACCTCACGGTGGCGCGGCGCGCGCTCGAACTGCGATATGGCCTCACCGTCCCAGGAAAGGCCGAGCCAGGTCAGCCCATCCAGAATGGCCTGTGTCGCCGCCTCGTTGAAGCGTTCGCGGTCGGTGTCCTCGATGCGCAGCACCATCGTGCCGCCGGTGTGCTTGGCGTACAGCCAGTTGAACAGTGCGGTGCGCGCGCCGCCTATATGCAGATAGCCGGTGGGCGAGGGGGCAAAACGGGTGACGACCGTGTCGGACATGGAACTCTCGGGAACCTTGGAAAGCGGGGCGTGATCGCGCGGACTTTCGCGCTTTGCGCGTTCATGTAGCATAGGAGGTCTGGGGCGCAAGGGGCAGACCCGATGGCTGGACGAGGCCGGGGCACGTCGGCAATTATCGGTTGCGTCAACGGGCGCCGGAGCCTTGTAGCACAAAAATCTGTTCGCACTTCCGCGCAACCTCGTTTGGCAGCAGCGTCAATGTCTGGGTTTCGTTCGGCTGCAGCGTCCGTCACAGTGCCTGCAACATCGCTGCGACGGTGGTAGCCTCCTCTGACGAGCGGACATTTCTTCATGGATGCGGCACTGCCCGACTACAACGCCGCCGTGACAGCGTTGGCTTGGTCACGCATATTGACCTTTCTGCAATCATTATCGTGAACACCGCAACTGTGTGCAGTCCGGTCCGCCACGAAGGAGGCAGATTGAAAGAAGGACTACCGATGACCAGAAACGCCGACCATACGGAGGGTGATCCGTTCTACCATGGTACCCGGGCGGATTTGAAACCCGGGGATCTGCTGAGCGTCGGCCACCCTTCCAATTTCAGAGGTAAACCACTGTCATGGATCTATTTCACCCAGACACTGGAAGCCGCCATCTGGGGAGCAGAGCTTGCAACGGGTGACGGTCGTCAAAGGATTTACATCGTAAAGCCGACGGGGTTCTTTATGGATGACCCTAACCTGACCGACAAAAAATTTCCCGGTAATCCGACGAAATCCTACCGCTCCCGTGATCCGTTGCTCATCCTGGGTGAACTCGCTGAATGGCAGGGTCATACACCGGAACAATTGAAGGCAATGCACGATGGGCTTGCTCGCCTGAGGGCGGAGGGCCGGGATATGATTGAGGATTGAACGTCCTTGGCGAGTGATGGTTAATTCCGGCGCGGTGGACGTGATCGCGCGGACTTTCGCGCTTTGCGCGTTCATGTAGCATAGGGGTCTGGGGCGCAAGGGGCAGACCCGATGGCTGGACGTGGCCGGGGCACGAAGGAAGGCGAAGGCGCCGAGGCAGGCGTCAGCGAACGCTCGCTGTTTGCCGATAGTCCCTATGCCGAGCCGCTGCCCGTCGCGCTGCCTGAGCCGCATCCCGGCATAGCGCCCGCGCTGCCCGGTGACGCCTTGCCGGCGCAAGTCACAGCGCCCCGATCTATCGCCCGACTGCGCAGACGGCTTCGCCGCCCATCATGGCCCGCGCTCCGCCGCAGCCTTGCCGTGGCCGCCAACACGGAGCTCGACCGGGGCGTCGCCTTCCTGCTGGTGCCGGTTTTCCTGGCGGCCGGCGTCATCATTTATTTCTCGCTGGCCGGCGAGCCCGGCTTTGCGCAGCCAATCGCCATTGTGGTGCTGGCGACATGTTGCGCTGTCGCCACGCGATCGCGGCCGAGGACGCATCTGTTCTGCATGGCCGCGATGCTGTGCGCGCTCGGCGTCGTCGCCGCCAAAGTCGAGACCTGGCGCGCCGGAACGCAGATGCTCGGCTCCGAGATCCAGACACGGCTGACCGGCCGCGTCGTCAGTCTCGAACAGATGGAGAGCGGGCGCATCAGGCTGACGCTCGACGTGGTTTCGACCGCTTACCCCAAGCTGCGCTACGCCCCGGAGCGGGTCAGGCTCTCGGCGCGGACCGTTCCCGCCGATATGACCGCCGGCTCCCTGATCACCGGCTATGCCAGGCTGTTGCCGCCGACCGGTCCGGTGCGGCCGGAGAGCTACGATTTCTCCTTCGACAGCTATTTCACCGGTATCGGCGGCAGCGGCTTCTTTCTCGGCAATCCGAAAACCATTGCTACGCAGGGACCGCCGCCGCTGACCGCGCGGCTCTCCTCGGCAATCGAGAACGCGCGCGAAAACATTGCCGACCATATCAGGGGCAAGATCGGCGGCGCCGAAGGCGAGATTGCGGCGGCGTTGATTGTCGGGGTGCGCGCCGGCATCCCGGACGAGGTCAACGAAGCGATGCGGCGCACCGGCATCTACCACATCATCTCCATCTCCGGCCTGCACATGGCGCTGGTTGCCGGCACCATCATGGCGTTGCTGCGTGGCGCCTTTGCGCTGTTTCCCGATTTCTCTTCGCGCCGGCCGGTGAAGAAATATGCGGCCGCGGCAGCGCTTATCTCGATCGCCGCCTATCTCGTTATTTCAGGCGTCGTGGTTGCCGCCGAGCGCAGCTTCATCATGCTGGCGGTCATGCTTGTCGCCGTGCTGTTTGATCGCGCCGCACTCACCATGCGCAATCTGGCGATCTCCGCCATCGCCGTCATCCTGGTGTCGCCGCACGAGGTGGTCGGTCCCAGCTTCCAGATGTCGTTTGCCGCCACCGCCGCCCTTGTCGGCGCCTATGCCGGCTGGGCCGATTACCGCGCCGACAAGGTGAGAACGCCGCTGGCAAAGCGCTCCTTCGTCGGCTTCCTGTCGCGAAAATTCGCGCTGGCCATGGGCGGCCTCGCCATGACCTCGATCATCGCCGGCAGTGCAACCTTGCTGTTCGCCATCTGGCATTTTCAGCGTGTGTCGCCGCTCAGCCTGATCGCCAATCTGGCCGTGATGCCGATTGTTTCGTTGATCGTCATGCCCTTTGCCGTGCTCAGCGCACTGGCGATGCCGTTCGGCGCCGACGGGCCGCTCCTCTATGTGATGGGCAAGGGACTGATGGCGATGATCGCTATATCGGCCTGGATTTCCGAGCGCTCGCCGGTCGACGCCGTCGGGCTGATCTCCATCCGCTCGGTGCTGTTGGTGGCGGTCGCCCTCGTCATCGCCACCATGGCCACCACCTGGCTCAGGCTGGCGGCCGTGCCTTTCGCGCTGGCCGGCCTGTTGACGGTGCCGCAGGTGCTTACGCCCGACGTGCTCATATCCGAGGACGCACATCTGGTGGCCATGCCGATAGGTGGCGGCGAACTCGCCCTCAACCGCGAACGCTCCAACGAATTCACCACGGACAATTGGAAACGGGCGCTGCGGGCCGAAACCATTATCCCGCCCGAGATTTTCGAGGCAACAGATACGCGGTTCGATCTCGATCCGCTCGATCTGCCGCCCGGGTCGCCCTTCTATTGCATGGGCGATCTCTGTATCGCCCGACACCCTTCCGGAGCCATTGTAGCCCTTGCCAAAGACCGCAAGACGGCGCGGCCGGCCTGTGCCTTCGCTAGCCTGATCGTCATCGATGACGCCACGGCCTACAATCCGTGCCGCGACCCGCTGGTGCTGGTCGTGACGAAGAAGCAGCTCGCCCGCGACGGCAGCGCCGCTGTCTTCTTCGATCCGCAATCGGCAGCGGCAGCGCCAACCATCCGCTTCGCCGTCGACAAGCCGTATCGCCCCTGGCACGAGCAACGCCGCTTCTCCCGCGAAGCGCGCGGCCTGCCGCCCTACAACCAGCGTGAAAAGTACAAACCCAAGCCGGCTCAGTAGCGCCGGATCAATCCGACAAGCTTGCCCTGCACCTTCACCCTGTCCGGCCCAAAAATGCGGGTCTCGTAGGCCGGGTTGGCGGCTTCCAGGGCGATCGAGGCCCCCTTGCGGCGGAAGCGTTTCAGGGTCGCTTCCTCATCGTCGACCAACGCCACTACGATCTCGCCGGGGCTGGCCGTGTCGGCATTGCGGATGATGACCGTGTCGCCATCGAAAATGCCGGCCTCAATCATCGAATCGCCCTTGACCTCGAGTGCGTAGTGTTCACCGCCCATGATCATGTCGGGCGGCACCGAGATCGAATGGGTCTGATGCTGGATGGCGTCGATCGGCACGCCGGCGGCGATGCGTCCCATCACCGGGATTGAAATCGCGGAAACGGCATCGTCATTGCCGGCAGACATCGAACGCGACGGCGAGCCCGCCTTGATCTGGCGGCCGAGACCGCCTTGGCCCATCCCGCCTTGTCCTTGGCCGCCTTGCCCTTGGCCGGCTTGACCAAGACTGCCCTGAATGACGCTCGGCGAAAACTTCCTCGCCGCGTTGAGGCCTGGTGCGATCGAGTCGGGCAGCCGCAGCACTTCCAGCGCGCGCGCCCGGTTCGGCAGCCGGCGAATGAAACCGCGCTCCTCAAGCGCCGTGATCAGGCGGTGGATGCCGGACTTGGAGGCGAGGTCGAGCGCTTCCTTCATCTCATCGAAGGACGGCGGGATTCCGCTCTCCTTCAGGCGTTCATGGATGAACATCAGAAGCTCATGTTGTTTGCGCGTCAGCATCGCGGCCCCCAGGGGTTCTGCAACCAGAATCGGAAAAAACAAACCCAGAACAAACACTATCTGTTCCAGTTGTGTTCCGCAACCTTTTAAAGTTTAATGAATGTGTTGACGTTTTGTTCAGCGTAACGTTCGGCGCTGCGAGCCCCGCCTGCGCCCATTTGCCGGCAACGGGTGAAACGAAGCCAAAGTGCCCTGCGCGTCGGCTACGACCGCCGCTTCCTTTTCGGACGGGGCTGCGCAGCATCCGCGCCGGGTTCACTCTGGGCATAGACCTGCAGCGTGTAGCCGATGTGAGCGGTCATCAGAGTTTTCGCACGTTCGACGTCGCGATCGAGGGCCGCTTCCATCAGGGCGGTATGGTGTTCGATCGCCACGGCGTCGCGCAGGGCCGCCACGGCCTTCCGGTGTCCATCCGTGCGGCCGGCGGCGGCGCGCAGCGTCGGGGCCAGACCCAGAAAGCGGTGATGGCGATGCAATTGGTCGGAAATCGTCGCATTGAAGCGCAGCAGCCAGCTGGATGTCGCGGCACTGAGCAGGGCCGCATGGAAGGCATCGTGTTTTTCGTACCACGCGTCGACCGCATCATCCGATGGATCGTCGAGAACAGACCCGCACCGTGAGAGACGATAGTGGGCGGCAACGACCGCGTCTTCCCACTCACGGTCGCCCTTCTCGACCGATTCCACCAGCAGGGGCAGTTCGACCACCAGCCGCGCACGCGCCAAATCCTCGAGCTCCGCCCGAGAGACGGGAGCGACCGCAAACCCGCGGTTGCTGATGGCGGTCACAAGCCGTTCCGCCTCCAGCCGCGACAGCGCCTCGCGCAACGGCGTCCAGCCGATGCCGTAGGTGTTGCGCAGCGTGCTCAGCTTCAACGGCGCGGCAGGCGCCAGCCGGGTCGCAAGAATATCGCGCCTGAGCAGCCGATAGGCCACTTCCGTCTTCGAGGTCTGCTCGTCATCCAGCATCGTGATCCATCAGACATAAATGCTCGGCGGATCATTATATATCAAAGCCTTTCAATGGGTGAATTATATATAATGTTTGACAGTTCAAGGGCGACCACTCAAGATCGCCGGCATGTTTGGGCGGCAGGCTCCGCCGCGCGCGTTTGTCCATGGAGGGGCGCCGGATCATGAGCACGACACCCGATCTCGCTA
Organism: Mesorhizobium sp. C395A; assembly: GCF_030323205.1. Classification (NCBI taxonomy): domain Bacteria; kingdom Pseudomonadati; phylum Pseudomonadota; class Alphaproteobacteria; order Hyphomicrobiales; family Phyllobacteriaceae; genus Mesorhizobium; species Mesorhizobium sp. C395A. Next base: position 1,623,674 of record NZ_CP100473.1, read on the forward strand.
CAATCGAAGCAATGGATGCCGCCGATCCGCTGCGCTCCATGCGCGAACGCTTTGTCTTGCCGCAAGGCGTGATTTATCTCGACGGCAATTCCCTGGGCGCCGCGTCAGCGGTCGTCTTCAGCGAACTGCAGCAGGCCGCCACGCAGGAATGGGCGCACGATCTCATTCGCGCCTGGAACACCGCCGGCTGGTTCAACATGCCGGTGGAACTCGGAGATCAGCTCGGGCGACTGATCGGCGCGGCTGATGGGCAGACGGTGGTCTGCGACACAACCTCGATCAACATCTACAAGCTGCTGCACGCAGCGCTCGGCATGCGGCCGGATCGGTCGGTCATCGTTGCCGAGGGCGACAGTTTCCCGACCGACCTCTACATGGCCGAAGGCGTCGCCTCGACCCGGCCGGGAACGCGGCTGCGGCTGGAGGGCGTCGACGCGGCCGCAATCGAGGAGCTGATCGACGACAGCGTTGCCGTCATCCTGGTCAACCACGTCAACTACAAATCCGGCCAGTTGCGCGACATGGCGGCGCTGACGCGCAAGGCACATGACGCCGGCGCGCTGATCATCTGGGATCTCTGCCACACGGCCGGCGCCTTGCCGGTCGAACTTGACCGTGCCAATGCCGATTTCGCCGTCGGCTGCACCTACAAATACCTCAATGGCGGCCCGGGCTCGCCAGCCTTCATCTACGCGGCCGAGCGCCACCATGACGATGCCCACCAGCCGCTCAGCGGCTGGTGGGGCCATGCGCGGCCCTTTGCCTTCGAGCAGGGCTTTGCCGTCGGCAGCGGCATTCGCCGCTTCCTGTGCGGAACGCAGCCGGTGCTGTCGATGCGGGCGCTCAAGGGCGCGCTCGATATCTGGAACGACGTCGATATGGCGGCGGTGCGCAGAAAAAGCATCGCGCTGACCGACCTGTTTATCCAGCTCGTCGAAGCCAGATGCGGCGCCTACGGGCTTGAACTGGAAAGTCCTCGCGACGGCAGCCAGCGCGGCAGCCAGGTGTCGTTCCTCCATCCGCATGGCTATCAGGTGATGCGCGCGCTGATCGAGCGCGGCGTGATCGGCGATTTCCGGGCGCCGTCGACCATCCGTTTCGGCTTCACGCCGCTCTATGTCGGATATGGCGATGTCTGGCAGGCGGTCGAAGTCCTGGAGGATATTCTGCGCACCGGCGCCTGGCAGGACGCCCGCTTCGCGGTGAAGACCGCGGTCACCTGAGGAACTAGAGCAATTTCAGGAAAAGTGTGAAGCGGTTTTCCGTCCGCAATTGCGTCAAATCAAAGAGCTAGAGCATTTCGCCGTTTACGTTAAACGGTGAAATGCTCTAGAGCCGGGTGCGGACCGTCCAGAGCTCCGGAAACAGCACAACCTCCAGCATCTTCTTCAGATAGGAGGCGCCTGAGGTGCCGCCCGTGCCGCGCTTCAAGCCGATGATGCGCTCGACCGTGGTGACGTGGTTGAAGCGCCAGCGGCGGAAGTAATCCTCGAAGTCGACCAGCTTCTCGGCCAGTTCGTAGAGCATCCAGTAGCGCTGCGGGTCGCGGTAGACGGTTTGCCAGGCAGCCAGCACGTCTTCGTTCTCGACGCGCGTCTCGCGCCAGTCCGTGCGCCCGGCATCGGCGCCGATGTCGAAGCCATTGCGCGCCAAAAGCAGAAGCGCCTCGTCGTACAGCGACGGCGTGGCCAGGATCGCTTCCAGCCTGTCCGTAAGATCGGGCCGGTGCTTGTGCGGCCCGAGCATGGCTAGGTTGCGGTTGCCGGCCATGAACTCGATAGCGCGGTACTGCCACGACTGGAAGCCCGAGGATTGGCCGAGCGCGTCGCGAAACTCGGTGTATTCGCTTGGCGTCATCGTGCGCAGCACGTCCCAGGCATTGTTGAGCTGCTCGAAGATGCGCGCGACGCGAGACAGCATCTTGAAGCTCGGTTCGAGGCGGTCGGCGCGGATAGAGCGGATCGCGGCGCCGATCTCGTGCAAAGCGAGCTTCATCCACAATTCCGATGTCTGATGCTGGATGATGAACAGCATCTCGTCATGGGCCGAAGACAGCGGCGCCTGCGCATCGAGCACCTTGTCCAGCTGCAGATAGTCGCTGTAGGACATCCGCTCCTTGAACGACATCTGCGCGCCATCGGACGCCGGATCGTGCGGCTTAATCAATTGCTCTTCTCCGCGCGCAACCGGAAGCGCTGGATCTTGCCGGTCTGGGTTTTGGGCAAGGCGTCGATGAACTTCACCGAACGCGGATATTTGTAGGGCGCGATCGTTGCCTTGACGTGGTCCTGCAGGCGTTTGACGGTCAATGCGTCCGGCGAAACACCTTGCACAAGCACGATATGCGCCTCGACGATCTGGCCGCGTTCACCGTCCTCGGCGCCGGTCACCGCGCATTCGGCGACGTCGGGATGCGAGAGCAGCGCCGCTTCGACCTCGGGGCCGGCGATGTTGTAGCCGGCGCTGACGATCATGTCGTCGGAACGCGCGGCGAAGTGGAAGAAGCCATCCTCGTCCTGCGTGAACGTATCGCCGGTGAGATTCCAGCCATCGCGGACATAGTCCTTTTGCCTGGCATCGGCCATGTAGCGGCAGCCGGTCGGGCCGCGCACCGCCAGCCGGCCAGTAGAGCCGCGCGGCAGCTCCCGCATCTCGTCATCGACGATGCGTGCCTGATAGCCGCCGACGGGTTTGCCGGTGGAGGCCGGCTTCATGTCGTCGAAGCGGTTGGAGATGAAGATATGCAGCATCTCGGTGGCGCCGATCCCATCGAGGATCGGCTTGCCGGTCTTCTCAGTCCATTCCTCGAAGACAGGCGCCGGCAGCGTCTCGCCCGCCGAAACCGCGACGCGCAGCGAGGACAGGTCAGCGCCTTGATCCATGGCCTTGAGCATGGCCCGATAGGCGGTTGGAGCGGTGAAGGAAATGGTCGCTTTGTAGGTCTCGATGATGTGGATCATGTTAGGTGGCGTCGCCTGTTCCAGCAGCGTCGCCGCGGCGCCGAAACGCAGCGGGAAGATGGCGAGCCCGCCAAGACCGAAGGTAAAGGCAAGGGGCGGGGAGCCGACGAAGATGTCGTCGGGCGTCACCTCCAGGATTTCGCGGGCATAGGCGTCGGCGACGATCAGCAGGTCGCGGTGGAAATGCATCGTCGCCTTCGGCACGCCGGTGGTGCCGGAGGTGAAGCCGAGCAGGGCGACATCGTCGCGGCCGGTGTTGACGGCAGTGAAGGTGACCGGCTTGTCGAGGGCGGCGCGGTCGAGTTCCGCGTCATGGTTGGCCGTGCCGTCGAAGCCAATGACCTGCTTGAGATACGCACTGCCCTTGGCGCAGGCGGTCATCTCGTCCATCAGCCTTGTATCGCAAAGCGCAACCGTGATTTCCGCCTTGTCGACGATCTTGGCGAGTTCGCCGGCGCGCAGCATCGGCATGGTGTTGACGACCACCGCGCCAACCTTGGTGGCGGCCAGCCAACAGGCGACCATGGCCGGGTTGTTGGCCGAGCGGATCAGCACCCGGTTGCCCGGCTTGACGCCATAATTCTCGACCAGGGCATGGGCGAGCCTGTTGGTCCAGTCGGACAGTTCCTTGTAGGTGCGGCGGCGGCCATTGCCGATCAGCGCGGTGTGGTCGCCGAACCCTTTTTCGACCAGCCTGTCGGTCAATTCGACGCCGGCATTTATGTGGTCGGGATAGTCGAAGCCGTCGAGCAAAAACTCCGGCCATTGCTCCGGCGGCGGCAGGTTGTCACGCGTGAATGTGTCGATATGCGCTGATGGCCCAAGCATTTTCGGCTGCCCCTGTCTGCCTCGCGCCCATGGCTGAACAAGGCGCAGGATCGCACCAGTCGAAATTTGTTTCAAGCCTAAAATGTTTTTAGGTCGCAGCATTGACGCCGCCCTGTTCGGCGGCCATTCCTGTCGACTGAACTGAAGCCATCCGGGAGGGATGCAGATGCTCCAACATCGTGTTGCCGATTGGGACAATGCCTACGCCAACGGCGACAACATTGCCGGCAGCAATCGCTGGCCGGCCGCGTGGGACACACCGGCACAGGCTTTTCGCGACACAATGTCGGCGTCCGGTCGGGCCAAGCTCGACATCGCCTATGGCGACAGCCCGCGCAACAGGCTCGATCTGTTCCTTCCCGATGTCATGCCCAAAGGACTCGTCGTCTTCATCCATGGCGGTTACTGGAAGGCGTTCGACAACAAGCCATGGTCGCATCTGGCCAACGGCGCGGTTGCCAATGGCTTTGCCGTGGCAATGCCGACTTACACGCTTTGTCCCGACATACGCATTTCCGGCATCGTTAGGGAAATCGCGGCGGCGATCGGCAAGGCGGCGACGATGGTCGGCGGGCCGGTGATCCTGACCGGGCATTCCGCCGGCGGCCATCTCGCCTCCAGGATGGTGACGACAACGACACCCCTGGCCGCCGATGTGGCGGGCCGCGTGCGCAATGTCGTCTCGATCTCCGGCGTCCATGACCTGCGGCCAATCATGCGGACGGGGATGAACGCGACACTGGCCATCGATGAAGCGGAAGCACTGGCCGAAAGCCCGGTTCTGCTGCGCCCCATGCAGGGCGCGCGCATCACCTGCTGGGCCGGCGGCGGCGAGCGGGCGGAGTTCCTGCGCCAGAATGCGCTGCTTGCCAACATCTGGATCGGCCTCGGCGCCACGACCAGCACAGTGGTCGAGCCGGACCGGCATCATTTCAGCATCGTCGACGGGCTTGCCGATCCGACACATCCGCTGACGCGGACATTGCTGGCGGAGTAACAACCAGTCTTATCTCTTGGAATTAACGGCTTGGATCCGCGACCTTCAGCGCAACATCAGAACGCTGCAAGCAGCGCCTGCTTCTGCCGCCGGAGCGAAGGGCTCGCGCACGATCAGGCCGTTGGCGTCGGCCAGCATTCTCAGCATCGAGGAATCCTGGATGCCGAATGGTGTCGCCACCAATGCGCCGGCTTCTTCCCGGACCACGGCGCGCACATAGTCTTGCCTTAGATCATTGGCCGGCATCGCGGCGCCAAGCTGAGCCTGGCGGATGTCCTGCCGGTGGGGACGGCCGCCGAACTGCGCCAATAGCGGCTTCAGGAACAATTGCGAGCAGACCAGGCTCGCCACCGGATTGCCGGGCAGGCCGATGCACCTGATATCGCCCAGCCGCCCGAACATCAGCGGCTTGCCCGGGCGCATGGCGAGCTTCCAGAAGTCGAGGTTCATGCCTTCGCCGGTCAGCACGTCATGAACGAGATCATGGTCGCCGACCGAGGCGCCGCCGAGCGTGACGATGACGTCGGCTTTCGCATCGACCGCCTTTTTCACCAGCGCCGCGATCGCTTCCTTGCGATCGGCCGCTATACCGAGATCGAGCGCGCGAGCGCCGACCGACTGCGCCACAGCAGCGACGCCATAGGCGTTGGACGAGATGATCTGGGCGGGGCCAGGTTCGCTGCCCGGTGGCAGCAATTCGTCGCCGGTGGCGATGATGGCGACCAGCGGCCGTTGCACCACGTTCAACCGGGGATGATTGGCCGACGCCGCCAGCGACAATGCAGCCGGATCGAGCACGCGGCCTTTCTCCAGCAGCACGTCGCCTTGGGCAAAATCCAGTCCAAGGCGGCGGATGTTGCGGTTCTTCGCCGTCGGTTCGGTGACCTCGATCCGGCCACCGCCGAGATCGCGAACATTTTCCTGGATGACGATCGTGTCTGCGCCTTCAGGCAGCGGCGCGCCGGTGAAGACGCGCACGGCCTCGGATTTACCCACTGTGCCGTCAAAGCCTCGCCCTGCGGGCGCCATTCCGATCACCGAAAGCCGCGCCGGGGCCGACGCCACATCCTGCGCCCGTGCGGCATAGCCGTCCATGGCAGATGCATTGAAAGGCGGCTGGGTACGCAGCGCCACGACCGGCTCCGCCAGCACCCGGCCGGCCGCATCCGCCAGCGCGACCCTTTCACCGGGCAACGCCACAGCGCCGTCGAGTAGGCGTTGAAGCGCCTCGGCGACCGGAACCAGCGCCATTTACGAACCCGCCTTGTAGTCGCCGGACTTGCCGCCGGTCTTTTCCACCAGCTGTATACCGGAAATCACCATGGCGCGGTCGACCGCCTTGGCCATGTCGTAAATGGTCAGGCACGCGACAGATGCCGCGGTCAGCGCCTCCATCTCGACCCCGGTCTTGCCGGTGACGCGGGCGAGCGCGGTGACCCTAAGGCCGGGCAGCGTGGTGTCCGGTTCGATGTCGACCGACACCTTGGTCAAAAGCAGCGGATGGCAGAGCGGAATCAGCTCATGCGTCTTCTTGGCCGCCATGATGCCGGCAATGCGCGCGGTACCCAGCACATCGCCCTTCTTGGCGTCGCCGTCGAGGATCATCTTCAGGGTTTCGGCCCGCATCGAGACAAAGCCCTCGGCGACCGCCGTGCGCGTCGTCTCCGCCTTCTCGCCGACATCGACCATGTTGGCCTCGCCCTTGGCGCCGAGATGGGTGAGGGCGGCTGCCATCCTCAGATGGCCTCTGCTTTCGCCTTGCCTGTCAAAAGCAGCCGCGTTGCCGCAGCGACATCCTCTTGCCGCATCAGGCTCTCGCCGACGAGGAAGGTGCTGATGCCGGTCTTTTGCATCCTGAAGCAATCGTCGTGGGTGAAAATTCCGCTCTCGCTGACCAGCAATCGGCCGCCCGGCACCATCGATGCCAGCCGTTCCGAGGTCTCGAGGCTGGTCTCGAATGTTCTGAGATTGCGGTTGTTGATGCCGATCAGCTGCGACGAGAGTTTTACCGCGCGCTGCGTCTCGGCCTCGTCATGCACCTCGATCAGCGCGTCCATGCCGAGTTCGAACGCGGTCGCTTCCAATTCGCTCGCCAAGGCATCGTCGACGCTGGCCATGATGATCAGGATGGCATCGGCGCCCCATGCGCGAGCCTCGTAGACTTGATAAGGGTCGAACAGGAAATCCTTGCGCAGCGCGGGCAGGGACACTGCCTTCCGTGCACTGATGAGAAATTCCGGCGCGCCCTGGAAGGATGGCGCATCGGTCAGCACCGAAAGACAGGCGGCACCGCCTTTCTCATAGGCCTGCGCCAGTGCGGGCGGGTCGAAATCGGCGCGGATCAAGCCTTTGGATGGGCTTGCCTTTTTGATCTCGGCGATCAGGCCGAAGCTGCCCGATCTGCGCTTCGCCTCAAGCGCCCTCAGAAAGCCACGCGGTGCGTCGGCATCCTTGGCTCGCGCCTTGATCTCGGCCAACGGTATACGCGCCTTCGCCGCCGCGATCTCGTCCCGCTTGTAGGCCTCGATCTTGCGCAGAATGTCAGCCACGGCTCATCCGTTCGAAATCTCGACCAGCCTGTCGAGCACGCCCAGCGCCCGGCCGCTGTCAATGGCCTGTGTGGCCGCGGCCATGCCGTCGGCAAGCGTCGTCGCCTTGCCGGCCACCACCATGCCGGCGCCGCCGTTCATCAGCACCGTATCGCGATAGGCCCCGGCAGCACCTCTCAGCATGTCGCGCAACGCCGTGGCATTGTAGGCGGCGTCGCCGCCGCGCAACTCGTCCTTGGTGTGGCGCTGCAGGCCGACGGCTTCCGGGGTGAGCGTGAAATGGCGGATCTCGCCGCCGGCCAATTCCGCCACCTGCGTTTCGCCGGTGGTGGTGATTTCGTCATAGCCATCCCCATGGACCACCCAGGCATGCTCGGTGCCCAACGCCTTCAATGTCTCGGCCACCGGCACGATCCATTCCGGCAGGAACACGCCGACCATCTGCCTGCTGACGCCGGCCGGATTGGACAGCGGTCCGAGCAGGTTGAAGATGGTGCGCGTGCCGAGCTCGACGCGGGTCGGGCCGACATGCTTCATCGCCGGGTGGTGCGCCGGCGCGAACATGAAGCCGACGCCGGCCTCCTGGATGCAGCGGCCGATCACCTCTGGCGGGATATCGATCTTGACGCCGAGCGCGACCAGCACATCGGCGGCGCCCGTCAGCGACGACAGGCCGCGATTGCCGTGCTTGGCGACCGGCACGCCGCAGCCGGCAATGACGAAGGCCGAAGCGGTCGAGATGTTGACTGAATGCGAATTGTCGCCGCCCGTGCCGACAATGTCGATGGCGCCCTCAGGAGCTTCGACGCGCAGCATCTTGGCACGCATGGTAGCGACGGCGCCGGAAATCTCGCTCACGGTCTCCCCGCGCACGCGCAACGCCATCAGGAAGCCGCCGATCTGGCCCGGCGTCGCGTCGCCAGACATGATGATGTCGAAAGCTTCGCGCGCTTCCTCGAAGGTAAGCCCGGTTCCCGTGGCGACCTTGGCGATATGGGTCTTCAGGGCGCTCATTGGGCCAAGACGTTCATTGGGCTAAGGCCATTCATTGGGCGAGGGCTTGGGCAACGGCGGCCTGGTCGACGCTGACCGCGTACTGCGTCTGCAACTGCGCCACCAGCTGGTCGAGCAGATCGTCGGACATGCCTTGCGTGAAGGATTTTTGCGCATCGTCGGGTACCGAGCTGGCGTCGGCTCCGGCCGGCTCGAACACTTCGGCGACCTTGAACAGGATCTGGCCGTCGCCGGTGGGCGAGGGGATCAGCCCGGTGCCGCCTTCGCCGACGCCGAACATCGCAGCAGCACCCTCCTTGCCGAAATCGACATCGTCGGCCTCGCGCTTCACGCCGCGCTTGGTCTGCTTTTCAAGCTTCAGTTCGCCGGCGATGACGTCGAGTGTGGTGCCAGCCTTGAGGCGCTTGTCGAGTTCGTCTGCTTTCGCGGTCAGCCGCTTGGTCGTTTCCTCTGTCGTCCAGTCCGCCACCACGCGCTGGCGGACTTCGTCCAGCGTGCGGTCGCGAGCCGGCGTGATCGATGTCAGTTCATAGAACACGAAGCCGTTGTTAGGCGTGGTCAGGGCTTGATTCTCGGTGTTGGGCTCGGCTTCGAACACCGCCTTGATGAGGTCCGGCGATGCCGGCAGGTCCTTGATGATGGTGCCGTCCGGCTTGAGGCCGGTGCGGTCTATGGCCTCGACGGTGACGTCCTTGAGCTTGAGTTTGGCGGCGGCTTCGGCCAGCGTGCTGCCGGCGGCGCGGGTGTCTTCGTAATTGTCGTGCACGTCGAGCAGGATGCGGCTTGCTTCGCCAAGCGCCAGATCCTTGCGGATCTGGTCTGACACTTCCGCCAGCGGCTTCACCGTTTCCGGTTTGATCTCGGTAACGCGCAAAAGCACCGGACCGAACGCGCCCTGGACGACCGGGCTGACTTCGTTGACGGCAAGCGCGAATGCGGCATCGGCGACCGCCTTGTCGGTGATCTTATCCTTGGAGAGCGTGCCGAGCAGCGTGTCGGCCGGGGTCTTGCCCTGCGCGGTGACGATCTTGTCGAAAGTGGCGCCCGTCTTCAGCGAATCGGATGCCGCCTTGGCGGCGTCCGCGGAAGGAAACACCAGCTGTTCGATGGTGCGCATTTCCGGCGTGGTGTAGCGCCCCTTGTTCTTGTTGTAGTCGTCGCTGACCTGCTGGTCGGTCACGGCGCTGACATCCATGATGTCTTCGGGCTCGAGCCGAACATAGGAGAATTTGCGGTATTCTGGCGCCGCGTAGGTTTTCTTGTTGGCCTCGAAATAGGCCTGAAGCACGCTGTCGGATGGCGCCTCGATCGGCTCCACCAACGCCTTTGGCAAGATCAGATAGTCGATGGTGCGGTCTTCGCCGCGATAGAGCGCAACTGCCTTGAAGAAGGTGTCCGGAGCCTTGAGGCCGTCCGAAACCGCTTCGACGATCTGCTGGCGCACCGCCACCTGAGCCCGGTTCTTGAGATAATCCTCCGGCCGCATGCCCAGTTCGCGCAGCCGGGATTCGAACAGCCGGCGGTCGAACTGGCCATTCGGGCCCTGGAAGGCGGGTTCCTGCCGCGTTAGTTCGGCCAGCCTGTCCTTGGAGAAGCCAAGCCCGAGCTTGCGCGCCTGTTCGTCGAGGACGGCGCCGGACACCAACTGAGCCAGCACCTGGTTGTCGATGCCATAGGCCTTGGCCTGGTCGCGGCTGATGCGCTGGCCGATCTGCTGTTGCAGCATGGCGATCTGGCGATCGTAGGCGAGGCGGTACTCGGTGATCGACACGGTGGTGCTGCCGGCGGTGATCACCGCATGATGGCCGGCCAGGAAGCCGCCCGTCATCCGCGTGGTGACGCCCCAGGCAAGGAAACTCAACACCAGCAGCGACAGCAGGGCTTTCGCGACCCAGGTCCCTGCCGCGCTTCTCAATATACCAAGCATTGTTACTTCCGAGTTTTGCGCAGTTTTGCGTGCGCCCGAGTCTGAAACAAGCGCAATAGCGCCCTTCCGGCTCACTGTCGATTGCTTTGTGGCCTGATTTTGATAGGGAGGGCGAGACCCCAATGTCGCCCGGAGAACCAGATCCCCATGACGCCAGGAATTCGACCGCTCGTTGCCGGCAACTGGAAAATGAACGGCACCAGCGCTTCGCTGAACGAGCTCAGGATGATCGGCAACGGCTTCATGAGCGGGCTCGACGCAGAGACCGAAGCATTGGTCTGCGTGCCGGCGACCTTGCTGTCGCGCGCCGTCGAAATCCTGTCGCGCACGCCGGTGCGGGCCGGTGGCGAGGACTGCCACATCAAGGAAAGCGGCGCCTTCACCGGCTGTGTCTCAGCCGAGATGCTGAAGGATGCGGGCGCCAGCCACGTCATTGTCGGCCATTCCGAGTGCCGCGAACAGCGCAGCGAGGACGATGCCATCGTCCTCGCCAAGGCCTCGGCGGCGTGGCGGGCAGGGCTCGTCGCCATCATCTGCATCGGCGAGACCAAGGCCGAGCGCGAAGCGGGCACAGCACTCGACGTATTATCGCGGCAGGTCGCCGGCTCGGTGCCACCGAGCGCAACGCCCGCCAACACCGTTATCGCCTACGAGCCGGTATGGGCTATCGGCACCGGCCTGACGCCGACCGCCGAAGACGTGGCGGAGGCGCACGCACATATCCGCCAAAAACTGGCGGAAGCGCTCGGCGCAGCCGTGGCCGGCAAGATGCGCATCCTCTATGGCGGCTCGGTCAAGGCGTCCAACGCGGTCGAACTGCTGGGCGTCAAAAACGTCGATGGCGCGCTGGTTGGCGGCGCCAGCTTGAAGGCGTCCGACTTTCTCGCCATCGCCGAGGCATACCAGAATATCGCGTAGGCCCCGGAATCCCGTTGCCGACCAGTTCCGTCATCGACTTATGAACGCAGCAGTTCGGCGGAAATCGTTGCAAAGGGCGCATTGCTTCCCATATTCCGGCCACGGGCTTGGAAATGCCGTTAAAGCATTGTATGGAGCCGCCTCCAAATCACCGGCCCTGATCGCCAGGGAGCGGCAGGGCTTGCCAGGATAAAATATGGAAACCGTACTGATCGTCATCCACCTCATGGTCGTGCTCGCCCTTGTCGGCGTGGTGCTGCTGCAACGCTCCGAAGGCGGTGGTCTCGGCATTGGCGGCGGTTCCGGTTTCATGACCGCGCGTGGCGCCGCCAATGCGCTGACGCGGGCGACGGCGATCCTGGCCGCGGCCTTCTTCGTGACGTCGCTGACACTCTCGATCGTTGCCCGCTATGGCGAAAAACCGATCGACATTCTCGACCGCGTGCCGGCCGACAGCGGCAACGGCGTGCTCAATCAGTTGCCCGGCACGACGGCGCCGACGCCGCCTTCGGGCAACACCGCACCGGCCGCGCCCGCGGCCAACGGCGCCGCCACGACGCCGCCCGCGACGGCTCCCGCCACCACAGCCCCGGCGACGGCTCCATCTCCGGCGACGCCACCTGCAACCGACGATTCGGCTGCGCCGCCGGCTACCAATGGCGTTACCTTGCCGGTCACGCCGCAGGTTCCGAACCAGTAGTCGGTACGGTCAGATGCCGCGATCTGTTGTTGTTTCAACACAGTCGCGGCAAATGGCACACGATCACGAAGATTCGACCGCACCCCGTGCTTGAGGCCCGTACGCCACTTCCATTATAGATTGCCGGCGGCACTTTCTGCGCCCTTGGGGGGCGCCGGGCGACGCCGTGGGCAACAAGCATTGAACGATCGGATCTTCGCCATGCAGCTTCGCAGCTTCATTCTCATGGGGTTTTGTGCCGTATTCGGCATGAGCTCCACGGCCTTCGCCGGCACTCCGGCAATGACCTCACCGCAGGCGGTTGGCAAAACCGCTGTCATCAACGTCGCCGCCAAGAGCGATGCGACGCAGCTGAAGCTTCTCAAGAAGAAGAAAAACCCGAGCCCGGATGATCTGGCTCAGATCAGCAAGCTCGAAGACAAGATCGCCGCCGACAGGGATCTCGCCCGCGTCAAGGCGCTCGAGGCCCGCAAGGTGGCGATGCGCGATGCGGCGAAAGCCAGGGCCGACGCCCAGCGCCAGGCGTTCCTGGCCAGCAAGGGCAAGCCGGTGGTGATCGCTGACGCCAAGCCAGGCAAGAAGATCACCAAGATCATCGCTCCGGTTGACCCGATCGCGCCGGTCGAGCCGATCGAATCGGCCGAACCGCTTCCGGCCGAAGCGATGAATATCGCGCTGACCGGCAACAATGGCGAATTGCGCAGCGAGGCCCCGGGCCAGAAGCCGACGAGTGGCGGACTGTTCGCCGGCCTGTTCGGCGGCACGTCCTCTGCCTCGTCCATTGCCTATCTCCCCGAGACGCGCGCTCTCGACCAGGCTCTCGCCAAGCGGCAAGCCAAGAAACAGTTCAAGGTGAAGCCGGAATTCGTGCCGCAGGACGTCGAATTCAGCGGCTACGAGCCGGGTACGATCGTCATCGATACCAGCGCGCGCCGCCTCTACCTCGTCGAATCGGCTTTCACCGCCCGCCGCTATGCGATCGCGGTCGGCCGCGAAGGCCTGCAGTTCAAGGGCAAGGTTGCCGTTGGCGACAAGCAGGAATGGCCGCGCTGGATCCCGACGCTCGACATGCAGAAGCGAGAACCCAAGCATTATGGCCAGTACAAGGACGGCATGCCCGGCGGCGGCCAGAACCCGCTAGGCGCCCGCGCCATCTATCTCTACGACGGCAAGAAGGACACGCATCTGCGCATCCACGGCACCATCGCGCCGCAGTCGATCGGAACCAGCGCCTCCAATGGCTGCTTCCGCATGATCAACGAGCACGTCATGGACCTCTACAGCCGCGTCAGGGTCGGCACCAAGGTCGTCATCATCTGACGCTTTCACAAACCTGCCGAAAGGGCCGGCTTTTGCCGGCCCTTTTGTTTTGACCAAAACACCAGTCTCGAACCTCGGGACTATCGCGCCTTCTCTGGAAAAAGCCTCAGCGGCGGTTTTTTCTCTGGCGGAATCAATTCGGCCGCGTTAAGCGATGACTCCCATGGCGCGATATGTATTCATCACAGGCGGCGTGGTTTCCTCACTTGGAAAAGGCATCGCTGCAGCGGCCCTTGGGGCTCTCTTGCAGGCGCGAGGCTATCGCGCACGCATCAAAAAGCTCGATCCCTATCTCAATGTCGATCCCGGAACTATGTCGCCTTACCAGCATGGCGAGGTTTTCGTCACCGATGACGGCGCCGAGACCGATCTCGATCTTGGCCATTACGAGCGCTTCACCGGCCGCTCGGCCAACCAGCAAGACAACATCACCACCGGCCGCATCTACAAGAACATCATCGAGCGCGAACGGCGCGGCGACTATCTCGGCGCCACCGTGCAGGTCATTCCGCATGTCACCGATGAGATCAAGAATTTCGTGCTCGACGGCAATGACGACTATGATTTCGTGCTGTGCGAAATCGGCGGCACGGTTGGCGATATCGAGGCGATGCCGTTTCTCGAGGCGATCCGCCAGCTCGGCAACGATCTGCCGCGCAACAACGCCGTCTATGTCCACCTGACCTTGATGCCTTACATCCCCACGGCCGGCGAGCTGAAGACCAAGCCGACCCAGCATTCGGTCAAGGAACTGCGCGGCATCGGCATCGCGCCCGATATCCTGCTGGTCCGCGCCGACCGCGCCATCCCCAAGGAAGAGCGCAGAAAACTGTCGCTGTTCTGCAATGTGCGCGAAAGTGCCGTCATCCAGGCGCTCGACGTGCCCCACATCTATGACGTGCCGATGGCTTACCACAAGGAAGGGCTCGATTCGGAAGTGCTGGCCGCCTTCGGTATCGATCCGGCGCCGAAGCCGCGCATGGAGCCCTGGCAGGCCGTGTCCAACCGCATCCACAATCCGGAAGGCGAGGTAACGATCGCCATTGTCGGCAAATACACCGGCCTCAAGGATGCCTACAAATCGCTGATCGAGGCTTTGTCGCATGGCGGCATGGCCAACCGCGTCAAGGTCAAGCTCGACTGGATCGAGAGCGAGATTTTCGAGAAGGAAGACCCGACGCCGTGGCTGGAAAAGGTGCATGGCATCCTGGTGCCCGGCGGCTTCGGCGAGCGCGGCTCGGAAGGCAAGATCCTGGCGGCGAAATTCGCCCGCGAGCGCAAGGTGCCGTATTTCGGCATCTGCTTCGGTATGCAGATGGCCTGCATCGAGGCAGCGCGCTCGCTGGCCGGCGTCGAACACGCCTCGTCGACCGAATTCGGTCCGACCGACGAGCCGGTCGTCGGCCTGATGACCGAATGGCTGAAAGGCAACATGCTGGAGAAGCGCCGCGAAACGGGCGATCTCGGCGGCACCATGCGGCTTGGCGCCTATCAGGCTGAACTCGCCAAGGGTTCGAAGATCGCCGACATCTATGGCGACACCCAGATTTCCGAGCGCCATCGCCACCGCTACGAGGTCAATATCGACTACAAGGAGCGGCTGGAAGATTGCGGCCTGGTGTTTGCCGGCATGTCGCCCGACGGCGTGCTGCCGGAAACGGTCGAATACCCCGACCATCCCTGGTTCATCGGCGTCCAGTACCATCCGGAGCTGAAGAGCCGGCCGCTTGAGCCGCATCCCCTGTTCGCCAGCTTCATCTCGGCCGCGGTGGACCAGTCGCGACTGGTCTAGGGCCACGGTGAGGTTTCGCAGCTGATGCAGACCTATGTTGCGCTGCTCTACAGCATTATCCTCGGCGAAGGCCGCCGGGTCGTCATGGCCGACCTCAAGGCGATGGCTGAACAGCTTGGGCTGAAGAACCCGCGCACCCTGGTGGCGACCGGCAATCTGGTCTTCGAGACACGGGCGACCGGCATCGCCAAGCTGGAACAGCGGCTGGAAACGGCCTTCGAAAAAACCTTCGGCCGCAACGTCGTCATCATCGTGCGCACTGCCGAGGATTGGCTGAAACTTGCCGCCGGCAACCCATTCCCGGCCGACTCTGCCGAGGCAGGCGATCAGGTGGCTGTGCGGGTGATGCGCAAGCCAGCGCCAGCGGATGGTGTGGCCGCGCTCCAGGCCTATGCCGCCGAGGACGAGAAGGTGGCTTCGGTCGACGGCGACATCTGGGTCGTCTTTTCGCGCGAGCGGCCAAGCTCGCGGCTGCTCGCTGCCATGAACCACAAGCGCATGGGCATCGGCACCGCACGCAACTGGAACACGGTGCGGAGGTTGGCTGAGATGGTAGGGAGTAGGGAGTAGGGAATAGGGAGTAGGGAGTAGGGAGTAGGGAGTAGGGAGTAGGGAGTAGGGAGTAGGGAGTAGGGAGTAGGGAGTAGGGAGTAGGGAGTAGGGGTTATACTATTCCCTACTGACTACTGACTACTGACTACTGACTACTGACTACTGACTACTGACTACTGACTACTGACTACTCCCTACTCCCTATCTCTCATTTCACGCCTTCGCCGTCCTGGCCCCTGCGCCAAGGGCGGCGGTGCGAAGGACGTAGTAGATGACCCCTGCAATGCCGACGCCGAAAAACCAGCCATAAACGCCCCACCATGCCGGCAGCAGGTTCGTGAAGTTCGGCAGGACCGAGGAGAAGATGGCGCCGATGCCGGCGGCTATGAAGGCGTTGACGTGCCAGCCGCCCTGGAAGCGGAACTCGCCATCTTCGCGGTACAGTGCCTCGACGTCGACCTCGCCCTTCCGGATCAGATAGTAGTCGACCATCATCACCCCGAAGATCGGCCCCATCGTCGCGCCGATGACGTTGACGAAAGACGCGGCACTGCCTTCCCACGGCGCGAAGGGATAAAGCACCAGCGCGATCACGGCCGCGATATAGCCGCCCTTCTTGAAGTCGATCTGCCGGGGAAAGACATTGGAGAAGTCGAAGGCCGGCGAGACGAAGTTTGCCACCACATTGATGCCGAGCGTTGCCACGGCAAAAGTCAGGGCTGCAAGCGCTGCCAGGAACCAGCTGTCGAATTTCGCCGAGATCTGGTCGGGATGCAGAAGCACTTCGCCATAGACGTCGAAGGCAGCGATGGTGGTCACGCCGGCGACCAGCGAGAACAGGATGAGATTGATCGGCAGGCCCCAGATGTTGCCCTTGCGCAGCGATGCCTTGTCTGGGGCATAGCGGGCGAAATCGCAGAAATTGAGATAGAGCGCCGAGAAATAGGTGACCCAGATCGCGGCCACCGCAAACAGCGACGTCCAGGAGCCAGGGGTTCCGGGTACGCCGGCATCCTTTGTCTTGTCGAGCAGCACATCCATCGGGATGTCGCTGGTAAAGGCAAATCTCCCGGATTTTACACAGAGATAGATCGCCAGGATCAACATCATCACCCACACCGCCGGTCCGGCCCAATCCTGGAAGCGGCGCACCGTTTCCATGCCGTTCTGGATGATCAGCAATTGCAGTGCCCAGATGACCACAAAACAGATCACTTCCAGACCCGTATGGCCGAGGAAATGCGTGTTGGCGTTGAAATCGGCGAACCATTGCGAGCGGATCAGCAACGCCACGATCGCGCCCGATGCCGCTGCCGTCTGCGCGCCGTACCAGAAGCAGGCGACGATGGCGCGCACCAGGGCCGGAATGTTGGCGCCCCAGATGCCGAAGGACGCGCGCGCCAGCACGGGGTAGGGCACGCCGGTCTTCACGCCGGCATAGCCGACCATGTTCATCAGCGCGTAGATGATCAGCGAACCGATGCCGATGGCGATGATGAAATTGACGAAGCCGCCGCAAAACAGGAACAGGCTTGCGGCGAGATAATAGCCCCAGAGGCTGTGGACGTCCGACGTCCAGACGTTGAAGATCGAGAACGGCCCCCAGTTTCGGACTTTGGCCGGAGCCAGATCCTCATTGTATAGATCAGGTGATGCGCCTTGTATGGTCACTGCGATGTCCTCCCCTTGATGCCGCACGCGCCCTCACGCGTCGACTGCGCAGGTTATGCCTGACGCAGGGGAACCGGCAAGCAATCCATTTGCCGGCTTTGGCCTTAAAGATATTCAATGAGAACAGCGCTTATCGATCGGCTTTTGGCGAAGGTCGGCGCAATCGCGGCGATCTTGATTCGACCCGCAGACGGCAGGGATCAGGACGCTTTGCGGTTGAGGGCCGGTGATGCGTCGAAATTGGCGGCAATCCAAGCTATCGCGCAGGTGACATCATCGAGCCTGTAGTGGGCCACGGTCGGCCCACGCGGCTTGACCCGGATCGAGATGCCGCCGGCCTCGTTGATCGCCTCGAAACCGTTTTCGTCGGCGGTGTCGTCGCCGAGAAAGACCGGCCGGCGTCCGGCAAAGGGCGGGATTGCCATGAAACGCCGCACGGCAGCGCCCTTGGCCGCTTCGAGCGGCATGAGTTCGACGCCGGCATTGCCCGGGATAACCCGATAGCCCTGGGGAAGCTCGGTCAAAGCCTGTTCGACAAGATGCGTTGCCCTGGCCAGCAGATGCGGCGCCGCACGCGTATGGATGGCGAGGATCGGACCCTTGCGCTCGATATGAACAAGGCCGTCATCCAGTTCGGCCTCGATGGCGTCGGCAAGGGCAGCTATATCGGCGGGAGCATCCGCGGTAACGACCGGGCCGTCCGGCGTCAGCCGGTGTTCCAGCCCATAGAGACCGGCAACACGCAGCTTCAACGGATGAAACAGGCGGTCGGCGCCTTCGACCGAGCGGCCGGTGATAAAGGCGACAGCGCCGTCCAGCCGTTTGTCGACGACGCCGAGGAGGTTGCGCAGTTCGTCGCTTACGGACACGGCGTCGGGGTGCGCCGCGTGCTCCAGCAACGTGCCGTCGATATCGAGGAAAAGCGCCCATTGTCCTTCCGGCAGGTCGGGTGCGGTTGGCAGGCCCGGTGCTTTTGACAGGCTATTCATGACGCCACCTTCCGCATGCGGTCGAACAGCGAGACGATGTTGGTGTCGGTGTTTGCGGGCCGCTCGGCGACACTTGTCGCTCTTTCGAGGTCGCCGCGTTTGCGCAGGCGCGCCGCATCGAGCAGCATGCTGCCGGCCCAGCGAAAGACATTGTTGTCGCGCACTATTTCGCGCATCGGGCGCATGCGCTCGCGTTGTTCGTCCGGTGACATGGTTAGCGCCTGCAGCAGCACCTGGCTCATCATCGCCGCGTCGTAAGGATTGACGATCAGTGCTTCCAGCAGTTCGCGCGACGCGCCGGCAAACGTGCTGAGCAACAGCACGCCCTGTTCGTCGTCACGCGCGGCGACGAATTCCTTGGCTACGAGGTTCATGCCGTCATGCAGGCTGGTGACCATGCAGATGTCGGCGGCGCGATAGATCTCATAGACCTGTTGCTGCGAATGGTGCTCAGCCACCATGACCACGGGCTTGTAGCCGTCATGACCGTAGCGCTGGTTGAGCTCGTTGGCATAACGCAGGCATTCATCGTGCAATTGCTGGTACGCCGGCAGCGTGCCGCGGCTTGGGGCAGCAATCTGCAGGAACACTACCTTGCCGATCCACTCGGGGTGGCGCGTAAACAATTCGTCCAGCGCATGGAAGCGGTCGAGGATGCCCTTGGTGTAGTCCAGGCGCTCGACGCCGACGCACAGCTTGACGTCCGCCGACAGGCCGAACCGCTCACGCAGGCGGGCGCGGCTTTCCTCGACCGGTGGCAGTTTGGCCAGGAGTTCGGCCGGCCATTCGATGGAGATGGGATAGGCGTGCACCAGTGTCGTCCGCCCGCCATACGAGATCGCGGCGTCGGCGCGCTCGATGCGGCTTTCCAGGAACCGGTCTACGCTTTCAGTGAAATTATTGGCATGAAACTGGGTGTGAAAGCCGATGATCGAGCTCCCGAGCAGTCCATCAAGAACGCGTTCGCGCCATGGGCAGATGCTGAACACTTCGGAGTTCGGCCACGGGATGTGCCAGAAGGTGATGATGATCGCCTCCGGCAGGCGCTCGCGGATCATGCGCGGCAGGAGCGCGAAATGGTAATCCTGAACCAGCACGATCGGCCGCTCATTGCGCGCCTCGGCAACCACCATATCGGCGAATTTGCGGTTGACGGCCTCATAGGCCTCCCAGTCCGAGGCACGGAAGACCGGCCGGGTGAAGGCGATATGGCAGAGCGGCCAAAGTCCTTCATTGGCAAAGCCGAGATAGTAGCCCTGATATTCGTCGTCGCTCAGCCACACGCGGCGCAGCGTATAGGACGGACTGTCCGGCGGCACCTGAACCCGATCGTTGCTATCGACCGTCAGACGATCCGCCGTTCCGCCGCCATAGGCGATCCAGGTGCCGCTGCAGGCGCGGGTGATAGGCTCAAGCGCCGACACTAGGCCGCTGGCCGGCACCAGAAGCTCGACGCCGTCGTCCTTGATGTTGTGGATATAGGGTTCTCGGTTCGAGACGACGATGACCTGCGCGTCCGGCAGGTCGTCGGCAAGTATCTTGCGCAAGGTGTCGGGCGACCAGTTCACCAGCGCCGCGTCGGGAGATTGTCCATTCTTCTCGAACTCCCGCAAAACCTTGCGCGTCGCTTCCGATGCGACGTCCTCGCCGGCAGTCGGTGCAACCGTCAAGCTATGGCTACGACGTTGCCTGGAGATCGATAACAGAACGGCTAGAATCGAAAGGCCAAGGCTTGCAAGGATCAAGACCCAGAGCAGGGCCATGCCATAATCAGTCATTCCAATTCCAACTCAATTTTGGCCGTCAGGGCCTTTTTCTTCATGGTTCCATTCGAGTGTTCGCAGCCGACGATCGCCCGTGAGAACCTGTGTTTTTTGCAACGCACAAACCTTGGGATCGGTTCCCGTTGAAAGCCGTTCCGATCATGTCCGCACGATCAGCGGAACCAGTCCCTCATGGCGGTCGGCGAGAAAGGCGACGACGCGGTCGCCGACGCGCTGGAAGGTAAGATCGACCCTCTTTTCGCCGACACCCAGATGCCTGAGCGTCAGCGTATCGATGCCGATCGGCAAACGGGGTCGGGTCACATGGATTTCGCCGTTCCAGCCGTCGATTTCCAGACCGAGGCACGCCTGCATCAGCATGAAGGCCGAGCCTGCCGACCACGCTTGCGGCAGGCAGGCGACGGGGTAGGCGATCGGCGCTTCGCCCGGCGAGCGGGTGAAACCGCAGAACAGTTCCGGCAGTCGCATGTTGAAATGCACTGCCGATTCGAACGTACCGCTCATCAGCCGCACCACGCTGTCACGCTCGCCGAACCGCGCCAGGCCGGCGCCGCACATCGCCGTGTCATGCGGCCAGATGGAACCATTGTGGTACGACATCGGGTTGAACAGCACAGCATCGTCGGAAAGCGTTCGCACCCCCCAGCCGGAGTGGAAGGAGGCCGAAAGCAACTGGTCGGCGACCATCTTAGCCCGCGCCGGTTCGGGCAGGCCGACATAGAGCAGGTGTCCGGCATTCGAGGTGCGCACCTTGCACGGCTCTCCGGCGCCGTCGATCGCCAGCGCATAGAAGCCGAGATCGTCCAGCCAGAAATCACGCTCGACGGCGATCCGCATCTCTTCGGCGCGATTTTCCCAGTGCTCGGCCTGCGCGAACTCGCCCCGGCGGCGGGCGAGAGCGGCAAGGCCCCTGAAGGCGGCGAAGACATAACCCTGCACTTCGACCAGCGCGATCGGCCCCTTGGGAATGCGCCCGTCGGCGTGGAAGACGGAGTCGAAGCTGTCCTTCCAGCCCTGGTTCGCAAGGCCGGATTCGGCAGCGCGCTGATAGGTGACGAAGCCGGTTGCGCGGCTCGCCTCTTCCGTCCACTTGGCGGCGGCGCAGAGAGACGGCCACAGGCTGGCGATGAAGTCCATGTCGCCGGTGCGTTCGGCATAGGCGCAGGCGAGGTGGATGTAGAGCGGCGTGGTATCGACGCCGCCATAGTAGCGGCCGAAAGGCAGTTCCTGCAGCGCCACCATCTCGCCCTTGCGCGTCTCGTGCATGATCTTGCCGGGCTGCGAGTCGCTGAAAGGCGATGTCTCGGTCGCCTGGTGCTGGGCGAGGAAGGCAAGCACGCCGCGCGCCAGGCCGGGGTTGAGCCATAGCATCTGCAGCGCCGAGATGACGCCGTCACGGCCGAAGGCCGTCGAAAACCAGGGGATGCCGGCATAGGGGTAGGGGCCGGTCGACAACTCGGTGGTCAGCAAGGCGACATCCGCGCGGGCGCGTTCGACCCAATCGTTGAAGACGCGACCCGAACTGTGCACCGTCGCGCCATGGCGGCGCTTGGCCCGCATGCCGAAACGGGCGCGCGCCGCGGCCGCCCGGAAGCGGTCGCGGTCGGGCGTTTCGGTCAGTTCCGCGCCGACCTCGACGTAAAGCATCTTGCTGCTGCGCTTGGTCACTGCGATGAGGAAATCCGCGCGCTCGGCGCTCAACTGGTCTGGCGGCTGCGAGAACGAGATCGCCGACACCCGCGCCAGCCCGTCCAGTCCGTCATAGCGCAGCAGCACCGAGGCAGGCGCGATCTCCGCTGCATGCGCCATTCCGCGCTTCGGCCGGGTCGAACCGCGCACCTCGAACATGTCGCGGAAATCGGCGGCAAAATGCAGCGAGACGCGGATTGCCGAATGCTCCTGGCTGTAGTTGGAAAGGGTGATGCGCTCGAACAGCCGGTCCTGCCACAACAGCCTGACGCGCTCGATATGGATGGCGCCCTGCGGGATGTCGCGGCCACCGACGCTTTGCATCGGCAAATTGGTCATATTGCTGGTGAACAGCACATTGTCCTGGCTGAGCGACGCGCCGAGCAGCGATGTCTGCCGGCCGCCGACGGTGAGCCTGAACTCCGACAGCACCCGGGTGTCGTCACGGAAGAAACCGTCGCCCGCACCCCTGATATCGCCGTAGGCGTCGGCCACGGCAAAACAGTCGCCTTGCTTTAGGGCAAACAGCCGGTGCGGCTCGCGCGGCGCGGTTTCGTCCAGGGAGGCAAGGGCCACGGCAGGGTCGAGCTTGCGCTCGTCAAGTTCGGTCATCAGTCACAAATCTCTGTTTCGGGCTCGGAACGTCCGCCGTCGTTCACGACGCTTTCGATTCAGCGGGGGCGCCGATGAGACGCGCATAGGCAGTGAGATAGTCGCGCGCCATCCTGTTGGCGGAGAACCGACTTTCGAAGACGGCGCGCACCTTTCGCCGGTCGAGCTGCAGCAAGGCTGGCACTGCGGCGACCGCGGCATCGAGAGAATCGACGACAAATCCGGTGACGCCATGGTCGATGACTTCCGGCAACGCACCGCAGTCCCAGCCGATGGTTGGCGTACCGCACGCCATCGCCTCGATCGCGGCAAGGCCGAACGGCTCGGGCCAGTCTATCGGAAACAGCAGACCAGCGGCATTGCCGAGGAATTCAGTCTTCTCACCCTCGGCGATCTCGCCGATATAGTCGATGCGGTCGCCATCGATCAATGGCTCGATCGTCTCATCGAAATAGGCGCGATCATCGTCGCCGATCTTGGCCGCCAGCTTGAGCTTCATGCCCGAGCGCAAGGCGATGTCGATGGCCCGGTCCGGCCGCTTGTCGCGAGAAAGCCGGCCGAGAAAGGCAAGGTATGGTTCGCCCGCCGCCGTCTCGAAGGTCGGCTGATAGAGACCCGTCGGCAGCCCGTGATGGATGGTGGCCAGCCAATTGGCATTCGCAAGCCCGGTCTTCTGGCTATGTGAGATCGAGATCAGCGGAAAGCGCGGAAAACGCTCATAGGCTGGCGCCAGGTCGACATAATCGAGCCGGCCATGCGGCGTCGTCACCGTCTTGTCCGGCATGGTCTCGAAGAACGAGAAATGCAGGAAATGACTGAGGTGAAAATGAATGATATCAAAGTCGTGGGCTCGGTTCCTCACATCGGCAAGCATCGCAAGATGCGCCGCCGTGTCCGATTTCAGTGGACGCGGATCGAGGCGTAGCGCGCGTTCGCGACCTGGTATCAGTCTGGCCGACGTCCGGCTGTCGCCGCTGGCGAACAGCGTCACCTCATGGCCGAGTTCGACCAGCCCTTCGGTCAGATAGGAAACGATGCGCTCGGTGCCGCCATAGAGAAGGGGTGGCACCGATTCGTGCAAAGGGGCGACATGGGCTATCCGCATGGTTTGAACGTGTCCCTCAAGGCATCACGAGAGCGAAATGCATCAGCCGGCCTAACGTTCCGGACAAAAGCGGGCGTCGGCAACCCAAGCCCACCAGCGCAGATTTTTTTTCAATAAGCGGAACAAACGCGCCATCCGCGAATTTAGTAGGGTTGGTCCGCGCTGCGGCCGACCAGGGAGAGAACAAAATGGACCGCTTGCATTTCTTTACGCCCGTGCGCATTGCGCGCGGGCAGGGACACCCCGTCGAGGAAGTCGATAGCGTTGCCGAAGCGATGGTCTTTTTGCAGAAATGGCCATTGGGACGGCGTGGGCCTGTGTATCAATGCGCCGTGAATTGCTGCTCCGCGGCCCTGTCGGGCAGAATGTCGGCCGAAGCAGCCAGGAAGGCGTTTACGGGCTTTGCCCGCATCACCCGGCTGCTCGATGATGAGATGGCCCTGCCGATGGGCGGCGAAAGCATGGCGGAAGTCCACGCGCTGAGGCGCTAGGCGCCGGTCCAGCCATTTGGCTATTGAACACCCGGGCTTTGGCGGCGCGGGCATCATCTTTTCCGCACCGGAGTATTCCGGCGCGGCCCTTCACCTCATGGGCCACACTGTGCTTTCATGCGGCGTTTCGCATGACCGGTGGGTGACGACCATCCACAGGCGGCCCGAACGTGGAGGGGTAGACAATGCCGAAACTGATCCTGGGAACACTCGGCGCTATCGTCATCGCCCTCATCTGGGCGGTCCTTGCCAGTTTGATGGGCGCGCCATCGATCGTGATCACGGTCGGCGCGGTCGCCATTGGGGCCGGCGTCTGCACCTACGTCGACCGACGCTCGACTTGACGCGTCCCCGGTCTGCCGCGCGCTCGACCAATTGCACGCCGGGTTGATGCGCGCGGCAGCCGCGGCGGGCATTCTTCAAGGATGAGCTTGCTGGCCGCATAGAGAGCCAATGCTCCGCGAGAACTTGGGAGAGATCGTCAAAGATCTTTCAATCCGGCCAATCTAGATCGAACGGCGAATCCGTGGATTTCCGGTGGAACATCGTCGCCTCGAAACACTTCGGGCGTTGCACTGCCCCATCAGTGCACGTTCCCTTGTTCTGTTGGAACTGGCCGGCTGCCGAAAGGTGGCCGGCTTTTTTGTATATAAGCGGAACCTGAAATTACGGGGCTTGTTCTGGATGCGGCAGCGAGCCCCTCGCTGCTGGTCGAGGGCCGTAACCCTTGGCCGGGCCCGCATCGCTCCGCCAGTGGTGCGGGCCCACGGCCTCCGGTTTTTCCGGGCGTCTCGACTCGCCGATCCTCACCCTGGTCCGGCTAATGCATGTCACTCAAAAAATGGCTCGGTTGTGAGACAATGACATGCACACGCGGCGCGCTTTAGCACAATCATTCACAAAGCCGTGGGTTCAACTGTTGCTACCCTTCTTGGCTGGATTGTGCGAATGATGACTGTCCTTTTCACCGCCACCCCCTGAAACTCGGCTTTTGGATCGACGGTCTTCATCCGCCGGGGGTTTGTTGACCTGCAGGGGTTTTCTGGCGTTCTCGTGCGATGCGCCTGGCCCGCCCTGCCGGATCGTGTTCGGGTGTTTCTTCGATGTGGACATGATCACCGATCCTGCTGACGGCCCTGATGAGTGGTGTTGACCTTGGTGTTGGCTTGCTGCCCTTGGCGCTCCGGATCCGGCGCTCCGTGAGTGCCGTGCTGGGCATCATCGTGGCTAACCTGTCGCCCTTCTCCTCGACCCTTCTGGCTCTGGTTCTCAGGCGGCACGGGCGGCATTTTGCTCGACATCTGCATCTCCTTGGGTTGGTATCGTGACTCAAAACCGTGATCGTGGGGGGAAGTTCCGTCTGCTTCGTCAGCACCTGTGCTTTTCGGTGCCGACGGAATCTGACTCCCAACGCGGATTTCAAGGAACGGCAGCGGCCCGCCCGCGTCGCCCTGCCAGTGGTGCGGGCCTGCAATATAAATCCTAAGCCTGGGCTGCTATCGCTGTTTATTGCGAGCTTGCGGCGACTTGCGTAGCGGGCCGCCGTGGCTTTCAGGGGACAGCGTGTGTATCCGGTCGATCTGGAGCGACCGAAATACAGTGCTTGACCACGTTGCTGACATGATCGGTGAAGAGCGCGGTGTCGCCTGGATCGCGGCAGCAGCCTCTGGTCCGATCTGCCTGCAGCTGATGGCAGCTAAAACGACGTCAAAAGACCTAAGCCTCTTTGATCGCCCTCGCTGCTCGCACGAGCGATGACCAGTCAGCTCCCATGGCTGCGACAAGGTCTCGAGCATCTTCGTCTGATATTCCGGTACGGTCTACGAGCTTCCGTGCCAGCAATTCGAATGCCAATTCTATGATCGTCATAGCTCAGCCCCTACGAGAGTGCCCGTGACGATAGCTTGCAAATGGGTCTTCCGCATTTGCACATGTTAAGCGACCATCACGAATGTCTCATGTACCGCAGAATGTCTGCAGGACGCGCTCATCCGGGCGTGGCGGCTCAGCAAAGCGTTCCATTCCCGGCTGCTCATCGAAGGGACGGCTGACGACCGCCAGAATCTCCTCGAACGGTCTGAAGTCGCCGCCCAACGCCGCCTGGATCATCGCCTCGATGCGATGATTGCGGGGGATGAATTTGGGATTGACCGATTGCATGGCAGAACGGCGCGTGGCCGTGTCGCCCTCGCTTGCGATGCGCTGGCGCCACCGCGCCGACCAGGCATCGAATGCACCTGGATCCTTAAACAACTGCCGCGCCGTGCCTTGGCCGTCCGCAGCGTCGAGGTCATCGCCCAGGCGCCGGAAGCCGAGCGTAAAATCCGCTTCGCCGCGAGCCAGCACATCCAGAAAGTCGGCAGCGAGCTGCAAGTCGCCTTCCGCTTCGGTCAGCAGTCCGAGTTTTCTGCGGAAGCCGCGCTGCAACACAGCCTCATAGGAGGCCTGGAACGACCTCAGCACCTCTTCCGCTTCAGACACTGCTTCATTCTCGTCCGTGCTCATGAGCGGCAGCAGGGTCTCGGCAAAGCGCGCAAGGTTCCATGTGGCGACACGAGGCTGGTTGGCATAGGCATAGCGACCGGCGCGGTCTATCGAACTGAACACCGCGCTGGGGTCGTAAGCGTCCATGAAGGCGCATGGGCCATAGTCGATCGTCTCGCCCGAGATCGACATGTTGTCGGTGTTCATGACGCCATGGATGAAGCCGACCAGCATCCAGCGCGCCACCAGGTCCGCCTGTGCGGCGACAACGGCCTCCAGCAAAGCCCGGTACGGCCGTGCTTCCCCCGCCAGCTGTGGGAAGTGACGCTGAATGGCATAGTCGGCCAGTATCTTGAGCGCCTCGGTGTCGTGGCGCGCGGCGAAATATTGGAACGTGCCGATCCTGATATGGCTTGCCGCCACCCGTGTCAGGACGGCGCCGGGCAGCCGGACCTCGCGATAGACCGGGTCGCCGGTGAGCACCGCCGCAAGGCTTCGCGTCGTCGGAATGCCGAGCGCCGCCATCGCTTCGCTGACGACATATTCGCGCAGGACAGGGCCGAGTGCGGCGCGGCCGTCACCGTTGCGCGAGAACCGCGTTGGTCCCGATCCCTTCAGCTGGATGTCACGGCGAATGCCGTTGACGTCCACCACTTCGCCAAGAAGCAGAGCGCGCCCGTCGCCGAGTTGAGGCACGAAGTTTCCGAACTGGTGGCCCGCATAGGCCAGAGCGATTGCCTGCAAGCCTTCCGGAAATTTGTTGCCGGCCAGCATCGCCACTCCATCCGGGCTGGTAAGCAGGTCGGCATCGAGCCCGAGTTCCTCGGCGAGGGGCCGGTTGAACCGGATCAGCCGCGGTTCGGACACCGGCTTCGGATCTGTTTGCGCGAAGAAGCGCTCCGGCAGTTGCCCATAGCTGTTGCTCAGGGCGGGAAGCCCCATCTGAATGACCGGGGGTTGTTCAGCAGTCGCAGGTGACGTCATGACAAGCTGTCTCTGAAGAGGGGTTCAACAGCTCCCTTCTCGAGGAGCCTGTGTTCATTTGTGCATATAGGGACGCAACGTCGTTGGTGCCATCCGGATCCATCAGGCCGGCACGGGATACAAGCTGGGAACCACCCGCCTCGATTATCGAGGTTCGGGCTGCCGTGGGACGCCGGGCCGTGGCGGAATCCAGAGCTGACCCCCGCATCGCCACTATCTCCGAACTGAGCACCCGGCAATCTAGTCAGTGCGGGCGGGCAATGTCGGGGCAGGGTCTGCCTTGGGTGGCAGCGGCTCTCTCGGGGCCGCTCCCGGCGACGATGTTGAACCCGGTTCGACTCGCTCCTCGGCGATGAGCCGGGCGCCACGCTCATAGGTCAGGTAGCGCCAGAGCCACTGGATCGAGACCTGAACGCGGTGCTGAAAACCGACGAGCAGGTAGACATGGATGAGCGCCCAGGCAGACCAGGCGAACCAGCCTTTCAGTTTCAGCCTACCCGATTCGAACACGGCAGCGTGGCGGCCGACAATGGCCGTGTTGCCTCGATTGCTGAAGACAAAAGCGGGCAGCGTATCGCCAGCATCTATCCGGCGTGCCAGTGCCTTGCCGAGGTGCTCGCCCTGCTGCTTGGCGACCTGGGCAAGACCCGGCAATGGCTGGCCGTTCCCATCGAGGACCAGTGCGACGTCGCCAAGCGCGAAGACATCGGGATGGCCGACGACCTGCAGGTCGGATTCGACCTTCACCCGACCGCCGCGGTCGAGCCCGACACCAAGCTGGGCGACCAGCGGAGAAGCCGCCACCCCGGCGGCCCAGAGCGTCAAGGCCACCGGGATCACCTGGCCGCCGACGGTGATCTGATGCGCTTCGATCGCCTCGACCCGGTTGCCGAGCGCGACCTCGACGCCAAGGCTTTCAAGGCGCAGACGTGCATATCTGGAAAGCTCCGGGGCGAATCCGGCGAGCAGACGCTCGCCGGCTTCTACCAGTATGATCCTTGTCTTCTCGGGCCGGATGTTGCGGAAGTCGCGCGCCAGTGTGTGCCGGCTGAGTTCGGCGATCGAGCCCGCCAGTTCGACACCGGTCGGGCCGCCGCCGATAATGGCGATCGTCATCAGCCGGGATTGCTCGACTGGATCGGTGGTCCGTTCCGCGTGCTCGAACGATAGCAGCAGCCGTGACCGGATCGTGCGTGCGTCCTCGATGGTCTTCAAGCCGGGACAAACCCGAGCCCAGCTCTCCTGGCCGAAATAGAATGGCTGCGAACCGGTGGCCAAGACCAGGATGTCGTAGGGGACCGTGGTCCCATCGGCCAGCACCAGTATCCTGGCTTCGGTGACGATCTCGGTGACATCGCCGAAGAGAACCTGAACCGAGGGATAGCGGCCCAGGATCTTGCGGATTGGCTCGGCGATGTCAGGCGCCGACAAGGCGGCGGTTGCAACCTGATAGAGCAAGGGCTGGAACAAGTGGTGATTGTGGCGGTCGATGATCGTCACCCCGATTTCCGCCTTGCCGAGCGCCTTGGCAACCTCCAGACCGGCAAAGCCTCCGCCGACCACGACGATGCGCGGTGTCAGGCTCCGGCCGTGGCTGCTCTCGGTGGCGAACTGCATGCTTGATACTCCCCTATCCCTGTCCGGAAGTCATAGCCTGGCAGGAGTGCCTCGCTGCTGGCTGGAGCTACTGCTCATTCCGGCGGCATCGGTCCAGGCGAGGCATCCGGCAATGACAGGCGTTGTGCTGACCACAAGGGCGCCGCGCGCGTGAAGGGATACCAACCCGCGCCATGAGACGCGGTCGACCGCCCAGATGGTGCCGCTGGCGTCGACCCATTTGAGATGGGCGTCGGCGACTTCAACGGCCCGCATCATCGCCGCCGGTTCCATCCCGGCCCGAAAGACGATGATGGAATTGGCGGCACCGTTGAAGAACGGGCCGGCGCCGGCTGCCAATCCCGCGAGCAGGACGATGCTGGTAAGCGCTGCCGAAGCACCGCGTGCCGGTCCGCCGCGGTTGGGCAGCACCAGCACCAACACAAGCGGCACGATGCCGAAGATGACCAGCCACGCAATATCCCAGGCGAGCGGCAAGTCGCTGTTCATCTTGATCCGGTGCAGACCCAGCAGCCAGTGAAACACGACGGCATCGACGACATGCCAGACGCCGAACCCGGCGAAGGCGAGCCGCAGGATCTCCGTGGTGGTCCCGGGCCGCGCGCCGGCCGCCCTCGCGGCCACCAGCAGCACCGTGCCGGCGACGGCGAGCACATACATGAAAAGATGGAAGAGACCGTCGGCCATGATCTGGAAGCGCAGGTCGGAACCCACCGGATCGGCGACGCCCGAGAGAAGATGATGCCATTGCAGGATCTGATGCAGGACGATGCCGTCGAAGAAACCGCCGAGCGCGAAGCCGAGCAGCAGCCAGCCGGCTCGCGTTCTCGGGTCGAGTGTCGCGGTGATCGCGTCCATGTCAGGACCACCGGCTCCAGGCCGGGGCGTTCAGTTGCCTGCGCACCGACATGTCCGGCGGCATGGGGTCATGGAGACCATGACGCGCCTCGAGCCAGAAGGCGGATATCAGCCCACCAACCACCGTCGTCAGAACCAGTGTCGCAGCAATTATCGCCAGCATGGACGTCGATCCTCAGCCGCGCAGGGTCGGCCGCGCGGAACCTAACAGCGGCTTCCGTGGAATGTTCCTGGCTGTCGGTTCGGTGGAGGGAACAATCAAGTTCCAGCACGGTTCGATGCTGGCGACGGACGGCTCAAGCGGAGAAGGTCATGAACGAATATACGGCGGCAGATCCGGGCGGTCTCGACGGCCATCAGCCGAGCGGCATCACCCGATGGCTGTTTTCGACCAACCACAAGGACATCGGCACACTCTATCTGGTCTTCGCTTTCATCGCGGGGGTGATCG
This sequence comes from Mesorhizobium sp. C395A, assembly GCF_030323205.1. Taxonomy (NCBI): domain Bacteria; kingdom Pseudomonadati; phylum Pseudomonadota; class Alphaproteobacteria; order Hyphomicrobiales; family Phyllobacteriaceae; genus Mesorhizobium; species Mesorhizobium sp. C395A. Next base: position 1,653,966 of record NZ_CP100473.1, read on the forward strand.
GCATGCTCTTGTCGGTGAGCATGCGAATCGAGCTGCAGCAACCCGGGATCCAGTTTTTCCCCGGACTGGCGTCGATGATCTACGGTTACCAGGGCGACGCGGCGATCGACGCCGGCAAGCAGCTTTACAACGTCTTCACCACGGCCCACGCGCTGATCATGATCTTCTACACTGTGATGCCCGCCCTGATCGGCGGCTTCGCCAACTGGATGGTTCCGATCATGATCGGCGCCCCCGACATGGCCTTCCCGCGCATGAACAACATCTCGTTCTGGCTGCTGCCGCCGGCATTGATGTTGCTTTTATTGTCGATCTTCATGCCCAGCGTCCCCGGCGGCTATGGCCCTGGGACCGGCTGGTTCCTGTACCCGCCGCTGTCGACCTCCGGCCATCCCGGTCCCGCCGTGGATCTGGTCATCCTGTCTCTGCACATTGCGGGCGCCTCCTCGATCCTGGGAGCCATCAACTTCATCACCACCATCTTCAACATGCGCGCGCCGGGGATGACCCTGCACAAGATGCCCCTGTTTGTGTGGTCGATCCTCATCACCGCCTTCCTGCTGCTGCTGGCTCTGCCGGTGCTGGCCGGCGCCATCACCATGCTCCTGACCGATCGCAATTTCGGAACCACGTTCTTCGCGCCGGACGGCGGAGGCGACCCGCTGCTGTACCAGCATCTCTTCTGGTTCTTCGGCCACCCGGAAGTCTACATCATGATCCTGCCGGCGTTCGGCATCGTCAGCCAGGTGATCTCGACCTTCTCGCGAAAGCCGATCTTCGGGTATCTCGGGATGGTCTACGCAATCGTGGCGATCGGGGTGATCGGCTTCGTCGTCTGGGCCCACCATATGTACACCAGCGGGATAGGCCTCGACACGCAGCGCTACTTCACCTTCGCCACGATGGTGATCGCAGTGCCGACCGGGATAAAAGTGTTCTCCTGGATTGCAACCATGTGGGGCGGCTCGGTCGGCCTGCGGACGCCGATGCTCTGGGCCCTCGGCTTCATATTCCTGTTCACCGTAGGCGGGGTGACGGGCGTTCAACTCGCAAATGCCGGCCTCGACCGTGAACTGCACGACACATACTTCGTCGTCGCGCATTTCCACTACATACTTTCACTGGGAGCGATCTTCGGCATCTTCGCGGGCTGGTATTACTGGTTTCCGAAAATGACGGGATATCTCTACAATCCGCTTCTGGCTGGGGTCCATTTCTGGACGACCTTCGTCGGCGTGAACCTCGTCTTCTTCCCCCATCACTTCCTTGGATTGGCGGGCATGCCGCGTCGCTATGTCGACTATCCCGACGCATTCGCCGGCTGGAACATGGCGTCCTCGTATGGATCGTACCTGTCGGCCGCGAGTGTCGTGATTTTCCTCTTCGGCATCTTGGAAGCTTTCTACCGGCAAAGAGCCGCCGGCATGAACCCATGGGGGCCAGGAGCTACCACATTGGAGTGGGAGCTGACCTCTCCACCCCCTTTCCATCAATGGGACAGGCTGCCGCAAATCAGATGAGGCCGGGTTGTCGAACTCCTGTGCGCAAGCCAGCCCGGTTCGCCGCTGAGGCGAACTTCAGCCTGCCGGTGGCAGACGTTGGCTGCAGCTGAGAACCGGATCGCTATCTGAAGCTGATTAACAGCACAGCGAACAAGCTTGCGAGCGCGACTGCCCAGCAGAATAACCAATTGGCGATCAGAAGAAGCGATTTGAGCACGGTGGCATGGCAGTAATCTTCGATGATCGATTGCATTCCAAGCCGCATGTGAACGCAGCTTACGAGAATGAAGCCAATAAGGGCTGGCGCGACATAGATCGATCCTACGACGCTGAGGACGGCGTCTCGAGGCTCACCGACCAGCATTATAACGACCGCGACGATGTAAATGACAAGGATCAACAGGGCAGCAGATGTCAGCCGCTCCAGCATGAACGTTTCGGTTCCGTGTTTCGCCGATCCAAGGCCCCGCACTCGAGCTAGCGGAGTTCTGATTGAGGGTCTGTCAGCCATGGCGTTTCCCCAAAATTACTTGGTTGACTTGCGGGCAACTCAAGCTGTTGCTGTTTCGATGCCCGGGCCGTCGGTGCCGACGGATAGTGGGCAAGCACGGTCTCCAGTCGAGCAAGGCGGGCTTTGTGGGCGTTCAGTTCGTATCCTGAACGCCATCCAATTTGCCTGGGTCTGCCATCTCTGCATAGCTCGCTTTCAAGCAGCGAGATACGAAGGCGGACCGCGTCGATCTCCTTGACGAGCGCGGCCTTCACCGATTTTCGACTCTGCATGGCTGTAGTTCCGGTGCAAGGATGGTTCCAAACCTGACGCGTCTGGAAATGTTCCCGGGTGCCGAAGGCGTGCTGAAGATTAATGCCTCAGTGCTGGACCCGCACAATGGGTCGCCATGAGCTAAAGCCGGGCACTAGCTCAACGGCCGCGATGTGCCCGGCGAATGCTTGTGAAAACGAGCGAACGCCTGGCCCGCCTCGTCCCGAGAGATAAGTAGCCCCTCAGAACAGCGACCGCACGTGGCCGAGATGACCAGAGGGTGTTCTTGGGCCAACATATGTTATCGGCCACTTTTGTTTCTCTCTCCTGCAAAAATATTTGGGCTGAAAGGCCGGGAACTAACCGATCCTCCGGATGTTGCGGAGTTAGTCAGGAGAAACGGACTATGTCGGACAAAGAAATTCATCGGGGCGCCTCGCGTTTTCGCCCTATCCGCGTCGTGGACGCCCGCGTGTTTCGCGGGCCGCACCTCTATAGCATGACGCCAATGGTCCAGATTCGGATCGACCTCGGAGCCCTTGAGGCGTTCCCGACAGACAAACTGCCCGGGTTTTCCGAACAAATCGTCCGACTGTTGCCCGGCCTTGCGGGCCATGGCTGCAGCTATGGCGCCGCCGGCGGCTTCGTCCGCCGCATGCAGGAAGGAACCTGGCTCGGCCACGTCGTCGAGCATGTCGCCCTGGAACTGCAGAGCATGCTCGGTCACCGGGTGACACGAGGAAAGACACGGTCGGTCAAAGGCAGTCCGGGCACTTATAATGTCATGTTCGCCTACAAGGACGAGCTTGTCGGGCTGCTCGCCGGGCGCGTCGCGCTCGAACTGGTGGACAGCCTGCTGCCGGCCAATCTGCATGGTGTCGAGGGGCTCGGCGACATTGCGGAAACGCAGGGGCCATTCGAGTTCGCAGCCAGGCTGCAGCAGCTCAAGCTTCTGGCCGCCGAGCGTGCCTTGGGGCCTACGACTGCTTCCTTGGTGCGCGAGGCCGAGAGGCGAGGCATTCCGGCGGCGCGGATCGACGACAGCAGCCTCGTGCTGTTTGGTCACGGAAAGCATCAGAAGCGCATCCGCGCCAGTTGCAGCGACCTCACTTCCGAGATTGCGACCGAGATCGCCTCGGATAAGGACCTGACCAAATTCCTGCTGCAACAGGCCGGCCTGCCGGTGCCACGCGGGGAGCTGGTGCGATCGGCGCAGGACGCGGTCGCGGCAGCCGCACGGCTGGGCTACCCCGTGGTCACCAAACCACTCGATGGCAATCATGGAAGCGGCGTCAACATCGGTCTGGCAACAGAAGACGACGTCCGCTGGGGTTTCGAACAGGCGCGAGAACACAGCCGCAGCGTTATCGTCGAGCAGCATTTCGTCGGCTCGGATCACAGGATCCTGGTAATCGGCGGAAAGGTGGTGGCGCTTGCCGAGAGGGTTCCGGCCCATGTGGTCGGCGATGGCCGGAGTTCTGTCGCCGAGCTCGTCGAGGAGACGAACCGCGACCCGCGGAGGGGAGAGGGCCATTCCTCGGTATTGACCCGCATCGAAATCGACGAATGCGTCGAGCATTTCCTGTCAAAATCGCAGCTCGCCCTGGCGAGCGTTCCAGCGCCGGGCCAAATGGTGCTCTTGCGGCCCACCGCCAATCTCTCCACCGGTGGGACCGCGATCGACCGGACGGAAGAAATCCATCCCGAAAACGCGCTGATCGCCAGGCGGGCGGCACAGATCGTCGGTCTCGACATTGCCGGGATCGACTTCGTCTGTCCCGACATCTCACGGCCGGTGAGCGAAACCGGCGGCGGCATCATAGAGGTGAATGCCGGTCCTGGCTTTCGCATGCATCTCGAACCCTCGTCGGGGCGCGCCCGCAACGTCGCACGGCCCGTGCTCGATCTTCTCTTCAAAGGCGGCAAGGACGGCCGGATTCCGATCTTCGCGATCACGGGAACCAACGGCAAGTCGACCACTGCCCGGATGCTGGCGCACATCCTGCAGGCGAATGGGGCAACCGTCGGGCTCACCTCCACCACCGGCGTCTACTTGAACGGCGAGCGGATCATGACAGGGGACTGCTCCGGTCCGCAGAGCGCCAGGATCGTGCTGCGCGAGCCGGGTGTCGATGTCGCGGTGCTGGAATGTGCGCGCGGCGGCATCCTGCGCGAAGGGCTTGCCTTCGATGCATGCGATGTTGGCGCCGTTCTGAACGTCCACGGCGATCATCTCGGGCTGAGGGGCATCGACACGATCGAGGACCTGGCGGAGGTGAAATCGGTCGTGGTCGAGTCCGTCCGCCGCGGGGGATGGAGCATTCTCAATGCCGACGACGTCCATACGTCCGCAATGTCGCGAGATGCCGGCGGCAGGATCTGCTACTTCTCGCTGGCGAGCAGGAGCGAGTGGCCCGATTTCTTGCGCAGCCACCTGGCGGAAGGCGGCCGCGCCGTGACGCGGGAGCCCAGCAGCGACGGCTGGGACATTTTCATCCACGAGGATGGGGAATCGATGTTCCTGATGAGCGTCGACGAAATTCCCGCGACCTTCGAGGGTTCTGCCGAATTCAACGTTGCCAACAGCCTGGCAGCCGTCGCCATGGCGCATTGCCACGACGTTCCGGCGGCAACGATCCGGGCGGCGCTGGCCGAGTTTGGCACCTCGTTCGAGCAATCTCCCGGTCGCCTCAACGTCTTCGACGGGCATGGTTTCCGCACGATCGTCGACTATGCGCACAATCCGGAAGGGCTGAAGGCGCTCGGAAAGCTCGTTTCCCACATGAGGCGCGGCTATCAGCGCACGATCGGCTTGGTCGCCATACCCGGTGACCGCCGCGATTGTGATATACGCGAGATGGGCGCGATCGCTTCGCGGATATTCGACGTCATCGTCTTCAAGGAGGATGAGCAGGAGCTGCGCGGCCGAGCCCCCGGAGCGATCGCCGGCTTGCTGCGGGAAGGTGCCTTGAACGCCGGCTGCGCCCCAGGCCGCATTCACGCCGTCTGTCCCGAGAAGGAGGCCGTCGACGTGTGTCTCAGGCTTGCACGGGAAAACGACCTTGTCGTGCTGACCGTCGACGACGTTGAAGCCGTGTGGCGGCAGGTAACCGGCTTCGGAGGCGCGACGCCTTCGAGGGGAGGGCCCGATCAGACCCATATTCGCCATCTGAGGGCTGGCTGATGTGGTCGCTGATCCTGCACGGCGGCGCCAAGAAGATCGATCCGCAAGAGGAGGAGGCGCATCGCAACGGATGCATCGAGGCGCTCGAGGCAGGTCGGGCCGTCCTGGCCGGCGGCGGAACGGCGGTCGATGCGGTGGAAGCGGCCGGTCGCATCCTCGAGGCGGACCCGACGTTCAATGCGGGATATGGAAGTGCCCTCAATTCGGACGGCGAGGTCGAGATGTGCGCTGGCCTGATGGAGGGCAGGGACTTCAATGTGGGTGCCGTCGCAGTGATCAAGGGCGTGCGCCATCCAATCAGTGTCGCGAAGGCCATGCTGCATGAGGAGCCGATCCTGCTGGCGTCGGAGGGGGCCCGGCGTTTCGCCGCCGAGAAGCAGCTGGAGCTTTGCGATCCGGCGGATTTGATCACGCCGCAGCAGCGCGACGCCTCCAGCAAGTCGGAGGCGAAGGATACGATCGGTGTGGTTGCCCTGGATCAGTACGGGGACATCGCCGTCGGCACTTCGACCGGCGGACTGGACGGCAGTGCTCCGGGTCGTGTGGGGGATTCTCCGCAACCCGGTTGCGGCTACTATGCCGACAACTGGTTGGGAGCCGTCGCCTTCTCGGGAGATGGTGAGCATATTGCGCGAAAGGCTCTCGCGGCCCGTGTCATGCAGGCACTCTCGGCGCGGCAGGCATTGTCCTCGGGGCAGGCTGAAGGCGGCCTGGAGCAGGTGCTGAATCCCGCGCTCAAGGAAGTCGAGGCGATCGGCGGCGAAGCCGGAGCCATAGTGCTTACCGCGACCGGCGTGTCTGGATGGGCGCATAACAGCAGGGAGTTCGCAGTCGCTTTCATGACCAGCGAGGACAACCACCCGCACGTTTTCCTGCGCAAGAAAGACGTGGGCAAATGACCGACAAGAAGAAAAAACGATCCTCGAACGGTAAAGCCGGAACGCTCGTCATCATCGGCGGCCACGAGGACCATGATGGCGATCGTGTCATCTTGAAGGAGGTGGCGAGCCTGGTTCCGAACGGCCGCCTGGTGCTTGCCACCATCGCGTCTCATGAGCCGGATGGCTATCTCGAGAAGTATCAGAGGTCCTTCGGTGAGCTGGGCATCAAGGATGTCATCGAGCTCTACGTCAACGACCGCCTCGAGGCAGCTCATGAAAAGAAAATAAGTGCGCTTGCAGACGTGAGCGCGGTGTTCTTCTCCGGCGGCGACCAGCTCCGCATCACCAGCCAGATAGGCGACACGCCCATCGACGAGCGGGTGCACGAAATCTATGAAGCCGGAGGCGTCATTGCCGGCACCTCCGCGGGCGCGTCGGTCATGAGCGACACAATGATGGTGAAGGGGCCGAACGCAGCGTCCTTTCGGATCGGCCACATTCGGATGGCGCCGGGACTGGGCCTGCTGCCGAATGTCATCATCGACCAGCACTTTGCGGAACGGGGCCGCATTGGGCGGCTCATCGGGGCGGTGTCGCAGAACCCGCGCGTCCTCGGCATCGGCATCGATGAAGACACCGCGATCGTGGTGAAGGGCGAGATGTTCAAGGTCATCGGCAGCGGCGCTGTCTATCTGGTCGATGCAGCCGGCGTGACCCATTCCAACATCGCGGAAGGTGAGCCTGATGCCGCCCTTTCCATCCATGATCTTAGGGTTCACGTGCTGAGCTCAGGCGACGGGTTCGATCTCGCGCTGCGACGGCCGGTGGGGATTCCTTAAGACTTCGCCGCACTCAAGCTGGTGGTGTGGCGCGGTCCGCGTACCGCGAAAACCGCATATATGAAGCAGTTCTCCTATTTGAAGTCGCCCAACCAGGATTGTCGCGTTGTTGCAGGCCCGGCAGGATTACAGACGGCCTCTCGTCGGCTCGAATCCCGCAAAGCTGAGACCTTCGCTCGCCCGGCGTTCTGCCGGGCTAACCCCGCCGGCGACTGGCCGGAATGGCAGCAAAGGTTACCGGACGATACCCCCATGCGTCGACGCCGACATCATGCTGGCGCGTCATCGGCTTCAGACGACCGTGCGAATGACCGTGCAGGTTTACCGATCTCTTGCCGATCTGGTTCCAGGTGCGAAAAGGATAGTGACACAGAACCAGCAAGCTGCCCTCGACAAGAAGCTCCATATAGTGGTGCACGCTCGCCCAGGCCGGGTCGCCAATGGTGGCAGCGCCATCATTGTTGCCAATTATCAGGTGCTTGGACCCGTTAAGAGACGACAGCAGTGAAGACACGGTCTCGGCTGGACCCTTGGCGAAATCGCCGAGGTGCCAGACCTCGTCGTTCGGGCCAACCGTTTCGTTCCAAAACGCAACCAGCGCCTGGTCATGCTCGACCAACGAGGCGAAGGGACGCCGGTCGAGGCGCAGAATGCGCGGATCGTTGAAATGCGTATCGGAAGTGAAGAAGATCATGCGCCGCGGCCGGCTGCGACGCGCGACCGGCGATCGCGTCTAAATGCCGGAGCGCTCTTCGGCTTCATCATCGATCCCGATCGGGGCTTCCCTGAGCATCTTGAGTGCCTCTTCCTTCGTAAGGCCGCACTTGCGCGCGAAGTAGAGCGCCTCGATCGCCTTTTCGCGATCCGCCGTGGATTTTGCGTGCTGTTTGGGCTTTTTGCCCATCGTTCTCTGCCACCTTCCGAGGCCACCAAACCATCACAGTGCCGCGTTGTTCCCGTGCATCGGCTGACCTGCCGGACTGCGCGAATGCCGATGTCGCCGGCATCCCGCGAGCCCCGGACAGCGCGTATATCAGCCGGCTCGCGACAACGGCGGAGCGACTCCAACCCCGACAGCGTGAATTCAAACGAAAGCCCGCGCCGTGGGAGGGGCCGGCGCGGGCGATCGGGCTACCGATCTTGCAGCGCGGGGGTCGACCGCTGCATGGCTCGAACTGTGCAAGCGAGCATTTGTTCCGGGCCGCATGCAAAGCATCGGCGTTTCATTGCAATTCTGGGGGACACAACCAGCATTTCGCTTCAGTCCGCCGCCGATGTGGGAGGATGAATACCGCCTTGCGCTAATTCGTCCGCCCTGGACACGAAACCAACCGCGCATTGAGCGCGTAGCTTCGGCGATTTAAAAACACCTGCACTGGAATATTTCCGGGCGCATGGAACATCTCCGGCCGCTGATGTTTAGGCCGGAATGACGATGATCTCTGTTCTTACAATGATTTACTCTCTCGCCATCTTTATCGGCGCGAAGCGGCGCAACCTCTTGGTGAATGCGAAACTCGATAGAGTTTTGCGCAATATGGCTGGCGCAGAACTGAATCAACGTGGCCAGTAAACCGCAACACCGCCGGTTCCAGTTCACAGCCAGTGTCCTCGCGGCCGCTACCTCGGTTCGGGTGGCAAGCGGCTCGGCAGGACTGCAAGGGCCGCCCCCTCTGGGCTGGCTGGTGCGTGGTCGATCCGATTTCGTCGATGAGGGCGGAGCACGATGCTCCCGCAGTGCGCCGTGCTGGCTCGAATTGCGGGGCCGCGTCCACGATCCGCTCACGGGGCACGCACCTTTAGGTCCGGCCCACGCGAGTGGCTTCGGAGGACCTATCCATGAACGATGATGATCCTATAAATTCGCTCGCCAATGCAATTCGTCATCGCAGCGCAATTTTGTTTGTGGGGGCGGGGGTATCGATCAGCGTCGGACTTCCGTCTTGGGAGAAGCTCATCGAGCGAATGGCAAAGGAGCTCGGCGTCGACGATGAATTTTCCACGCGACGCGATCGTTTTCAGACCTTGGCCGAATACTATCGGATCAAGCATGGCAGCATCGGACCACTTCGCAGTTGGATGGACAGAAACTGGTCTGTCGCCAAGGAACGGATCGAGAAATCGGAATTGCACCGTCTCATCGTGACGCTCGATTTTCCCGTCATCTATACGACGAACTATGACCGGAACCTGGAACTCGCTTTTGAAATCCACGGTCGAGAGTACGTGAAAGTGGCCAACGCACGGCACGTTGCGCAGGCCCGTCGAGGCATAACGCACATCGTGAAATTTCACGGCGACTTTGACGAGGACTCTTCCCTTGTCCTCACCGAAACCGACTATCTTGACCGCCTGTCCTTCAATTCTCCCCTTGATGTCCGCTTTCGCTCCGACGCTCTCGGCAGCACGATCTTGTTCATTGGCTATAGCCTCTCCGATCCAAACATCCGGCTGCTGTTGCACCGGCTTTGGCAAACCTGGCACCGGTCTGGATATGAGAAAGATCGTCCCCCTTCGTTCATCTTCATGCCCAGCCGCAACCCTGTGGAGGAGGCCGTGCTTGGGCGCTGGGGTATTTCGGTGCTCGTTGGCGCAGGTGATGATCCTGAAGCCGGTCTGACGGATTTCCTCAGGCGTTTGGTGGAAGCGGTGGGGGTGACCTGAGGCGCGCTCCCCAGTGGACTGCAGTTGGGTTTTCTCAGGTGCGCGGTGACCGACGCACCAGGCGGTGGCCGACAGGCACCAGATCAGCGACTGTTGGAGCTAGGACTTCCACAATCAATCCCGCCGCGATCATCTTGGCGTGAAGTCGATCTCCGGCGTCAATTGCCGGCAATATGCACAAACAAGGTCAATCGTCGTTTGCACATCATCCAGGCAAACAACTTCGGACGGGGTATGCATGTAACGCAAAGGCACGGAGAGCACTCCACTTGCGACGCCGCCTCGGTTCTGCTGCATGACACGCGCGTCGGTAGGGCTTGAGCTGCCCACCGCCTGAAGCTGATAAGGTAGGCCCTCTTTCTCGGCCACCGACTTCAGCAGATTGAACACCACCGGGTTGGTGTTCGCGCCTTGAGTGATTGCCGGCCCTTTCCCAAGGTCCAGTTTGCCCTGATCCTCGGCGCGAGCGCGCGGATAGTCCATCGCCACGCCCATATCGATTGCGAGGCCGGTTCGAGGTGCGATGTTGAACGCTGAGGTCATCGCGCCTCGGGACCCAATTTCCTCTTGAACCGTACCCAGGATATAGAGGCCCACGCCGGGGTGAACGCCTCCCTCCTCGGAGAGGCAGCGCAGGACCTCGGCGCCGATGAGGAGGCCAACCTTGTTGTCGAACGCTCGTCCGACAGCAAGGTTGGCCTGTAGCGCCGCAAACTCGCCGTGGATAGTGACCGCGCTGCCGACCTCTACGACCTTCAACGCTTCCTCTCGCGAACTCGCGCCGATATCGATCCACAGTTCCATCAGCGAGGGAGTCTGAGACGTGTCAGAGGCTTTGAAGGTCTGGATTGCTTTGCGACCCACGACGCCCAGGATCGGCTCCTTGCCGTGCACCCAGACACGCTGGCCGATTTCAGTGGCAACGTCCGTTCCACCTATGGTGCTGAAGAAAAGAAAGCCGTCATCGTCGATGTAATGGACGATGAAGCCGACCTCATCCATGTGCCCGGCATACATGAAGCGCATAGACGCCTCAGGATTGATGATCGCCGTGACATTGCCCATGACGTCCGTCGTCAACCTGTGGGCATAGGGACGAACATACTCGCGGAAAAGCTCCGCTACGGGTTGCTCAAAGCCGCTCGGCGACGGGGTCGCCACAATTTCCTTCAAGAACTTGAGTGATTCATCGCGCATCAAGCTGACTTTCACGGTTCACGGGGTGGAGGGCCATTCGAGCATGGTCATACTCGTCGGGCTTCGCGCCAATTTTGGCCTTCTTCGGTGCGATCGCCCGCGAATTGGTCAGCCCAAGGCAGGTTGTGGAGCCAGGCTTCGCGCCGGGGGGTCCAAAGCTCGTATGTCGGGAGAAGGTCGTTTGGCGCATCGTCGAGAGTGCCGGTCATGATCTCGGCTTCGTCGTCGCGGAGATTCACCACGCGCGACCCGCATGCCGGACAAAAACCTCTGCCGTTGAACGCCGCAAGCTCGCCCTTGCACTGGTAAGCCGACCGCGGCCACACGGCAAAGGCACTGTAGGTGCTGCCGCTGGTTCGCTTGCAATCCTGGCAATGACACAAGCCAACGCGCAACGGCGCGCCGGTAACAACATACCTCACAGACCCGCAAAGACAGCCGCCGGTCCGCTCTATCTTGTCAACCTCGTCGTTCATGGTCGCCGCCGACATGAGTGAGGGAAGCGTGTTGGACTCCGCTCTGCCGTTTGCATCGAGGCATCAAGTTAATGGGCAATGTCTTCAACAAGGCCTAGCTCCAAAGCTCTTGCTGCCATCAGGTAGCAGCTGTTCAGGGCATGGTCGCGCAGCTCTTCCAGCGATGTTCGAGAACCTTGGACGAGATCGGCGAACCCTTCATTCTCGAGTCGCTCTGCCGTTTCCAACAGCGCAAGTTGTTCGCGAACGATCTGAAGACAGCTTCGAATTGGTCCATTCAGAACCAAGTCTTTCTCAAGCCTTCTTTCATGAATCAGCAGGACTGCTTGCGGGCAAAGGAACCTGCAGGCTTTCGGGAAAGCGGCAAGGACCGTTACCCCGGCAGAGTAAACCGTATTCTTGCCAATGATGTAGCCGTTGCGGCCCGAGTGTTTCAGAAAAAGTTTGAACTCTAGAGCTAGACGTCGCGCGCCGTCGGCGTCGCCTCCGGGCGTGTCGATTTCAACGTAGAGATCGTCTTCCCCGGAACGCACGGCTTTCAAATCGTCCAAGGCTTTGGTGACGACAGTGTCATCAATCAAGCCGTGTATACGCAAGTTTGGATCGAACAAAAGCCGGTGAAGGTCTGGAGCGGGCGGCGGGGAGACGGTGTGTTCGGCTGACTGGGGCAACAGGTCCATATAGGCATCCTCATTATGGGGGCCGAACTTAGTTGGTACCCTTTTGTTCCCTTGAGGGAGTTCGAGCGGTGGTGATCACAGCCGCGTCTCTCGGCGGCTGTGGAGCTCCCTCTTTCATTGCAGATCCTTTTCGCACCAGGCCCGGTAGAGGCACCTCAGCCGCTAGGTTGGCTCCATCGGCATATCGGGCATTTGCCGGAGCTGACGCAGTCGCTTTGCTGATTTCTGCCACGTCCGGGACCAGTCCTGTGGACGGTTGAACTCAACGGCCTCAATGGTTCCCGGCTGCTGCCTTCCGGACCCCCGCGGTCGGGCTATTTTTCCTGGCCGTGCCATTTTTCCGGGGGGCTGAAACAAACAGCTTTGTTGGCAGTTCTAGCGTCCGGAGCACCGGCTCCGCGCGGCGCGGCCGAGCGGCCGGGGCTGTCCGGCAGGAGGTCCAGCAATGTCTCACGATATGCAAAGACGATTTGCAACGCGCTTGATCGCGGTTGCGCTGATGCTCTCGGCCAGTGGCGTGGCGCCTGTCCTGGCCCAGGATACCCCGACCGACTTCACAGCGATCATCCAGCAGAAATTGCCGGCCGTGGTCGCGATCACGACCCGGGAGGTTGTCCAGGACCAGACGACGACGGGCGACTTTACAAGTCCGTTCGACGGCCAGGGCCTCGGACCCGTTCAGCCGCAGGTGAGGGAGGCGCTTGGCTCCGGATTTGTGATCAGTGCCGACGGCTACATCGTCACCAACAACCATGTCGTTGCCGATGCGACAGAGATCCATGTCGTATTTTCCGACAAGGAAACGGCGCCGGCGCAATTGGTCGGCCGTGACCCCGCCACCGATATAGCGGTGCTGAAGGTCGACCCGCGGCCCAACATGACCACGACCAAATGGGGTGACTCGGATGCAATGCAGCCGGGCGCATGGACAATCGCGATCGGCAGTCCCTTCGGGCTCGGAGGGACTGTCACTGTCGGCGTTCTTTCGGCCCGCTCGCGAGACATTCAAGCCGGGCCGTATGACGATTTTCTCCAGACGGACGCGTCGATCAATCGAGGCAACTCGGGCGGTCCGCTGTTCAACGCACGTGGCGAGGTGATCGGCGTCAACACCGCCATCGTCTCGCCGTCCGGCGGCAGCATCGGGATCGGGTTTGCGGTGCCATCGCGCACCGCCCAAAGCATCGCCGACCAGTTGATCAGAACCGGCCGGATCGAGCGTGGCTTCATCGGGGTCCGCCTGCAGGACATCACGCCGTCGCTGGCTGAGGCCCTCGGGATGAAAGATGACAAGGGCGCGCTGGTTGCTTCGGTCGAGCCCGGCAGCCCGGCGGAGAAAGCCGGCTTGAAGCCGGGTGACGTGATCACCCGGTTCAACGGCAAGGGCATTGAGGGTGTCCATGACCTCACGCTTGCGACGGCTAGCCAGAAGCCTGGCAGCAAGGCCACTCTGACACGGAGTAACGGCGGAAAGGACCAGGAGATCGCGCTTGTCATCGGTGAGCGCAAGGATGCGGAGGTGAAGACCGGCGCTGTTCCCGACAAGAAGTCGGCGACCGAAGGCCTCGGCCTATCCCTCAGCCCGATTCCGGATCAGGCGCGTCAGCAGCTAGGCATCAAATCAGGAACAACCGGCGTCTTCGTCGTGGAAGTGGTTCCCGATGGCCTTGCCGCCCGGAGCGGATTGCAGCCCGGCGATGTCATCATATCGGCCAACAATCGCCGCGTGACGGAGCCTTCGGATATCGTCGAGGAGTGGGCGAACTCTCGCCGGCAGAGCAAGCCCATCCTGTTTCGGCTGGAAAGGCAGGGGCAGTCCGTGTTCGTGGCGGTCGCCGGGAAATGACCGTCTCCAGGACGGCCATGTGACTGCACCAGGATCCGCTTGCGGATCCTGCTCCAAGGGTGTCGGACCCCAGGTGCACCGGGGAAGCATCGCCGCAGAAAGTCTGCGGGATGCGCTCATCGGCCGGGTGCGCAACGCGCACTGATTCTGCAGCGCCATCGTGCTCGAAGGCGCTCGCCATCCTCAGGCAGTTTCGCGCCTTGCCGTAAGCCGTGCCTGGAGAAGGACGACGACGAGCAAAAACAGCCCGCGGATCACCGACTGCCAGTAGGCTGACAGCGAAATCCAGCCCATGCCGTTTTCGAAGTTCAGGACGTTGAAAAGGATGCCGAGCAACAGCACGCCGGCCAGCGTGGTCAACACCGAGCCAGAGCCGCCGGTCAGCAGCGTCCCGCCCACGACGACCGCTGCGATGGCAAACAGTTCCCAGCCGACGCCCTCGATCGGCTGGCCTGCGCCGAACTGAGAAGCGAGGACGACGCCGGCGAGCCCGGCCAGGCACCCGCTTGCGACATAGACGAGAAATTTGACGCCGTCCGTGCGCAGCCCCATCAGCCGCGAGGCATCCTCGCCGCCGCCGATGGCCAGCACCGTCCGTCCCGTGCTGGTGTAGTTCAGGACCACTGAGCCGACGGCATAGGCAACCAGGGCGATGACTGCCGGAATCGGGAAAATCCAGAAATTCCCTTGGCCGATGGCGGTGAAACCCGAATCGTAAGACACCGAAACGGTCTGGTTGCCGGCCAGAAGCAGCGCCGAGCCGCTTGCGGCCAGCATGGTGGCAAGCGTGGCGATGAAAGGCATCAGGTTGCCGCGCGTAACCAGGAGCGCGTTGATCAGCCCGGCTGCCAGGCCGGCGCCAACGCCCGCTGCAAGGCCTGCCACGATGCCGTGCGGGCTCGCCAGGGCTGACGCGACGCTGCCCAAGGCGGCGACGGAGCCGACGGACAGGTCTATGCCGCCGGTCATGATCACGAAGCACATGCCGAGCGCGACGAGCGCGAACATCGAGTTGTAGCGCAGAACGCTCATCACGTTGAAGAGGCCGAGGAAGCGGTCGTAGCGCAGGAATCCGAACAGGACGAGGGCTGCAAGCGCGATGACGACACCGTAAGTGCCGATGATGCGAACCAGTCTGGCGCTGTTCATGGATTACACCCGGTGTTGCTGCTGCAGCCAGACGGCGAATGCGATGATGCCGGCCTTGACGACGAGCGCAGCGGCGTCGGGTACGCCATTGGCGAGCAGCGTGTAGCGCACCAACTGGATGGTCAGTGCGCCCAGCAGGGTGCCGATGATTGTGGCCTTTCCGCCACTCAACAGCGTGCCGCCCACCGCGACCGCCGCGATGGCGTCGAGTTCCATGCCCAGCCCCACGAGATTGGCGTCGCTGGAGGAGTTGATCGCAATGACGACGAGACCGGCTAGCCCCGCGCACAGGCCGCTGATCGCATAGACAGCGAGCTTGATCCTCGATACGGCGATGCCGGCGAGTTCAGAGGCCTTTTCATTGCCGCCGACCGCCAGGATGCTTCGCCCGAACACCGTGCGGTGAAGGGCCCAAGCGGCCACCGCAACCAGCACGGCCATGATGATGACCTGCGCGGGAATGCCGAGCGGGCGGGCAAGTCCGATCCACTGGAATTGCGGCACGCGGAAGGTCTGCAGATTGCCGTTGGTCATGACCTGCGCGATCCCGCGCCCGGCGATGAACAGCACGAGCGTTGCGACGATCGGTTGGATGCGGAAACGCGAGACCAACCAGCCGTTGAACAGCCCGAACAGGCCGGCGACGAGGATCGAGGCAATCATCGCGACGGCTACCGCCAGATAGATGTTTCCGACCGGGAAGATTGTGCCCATGAAGATCATCGGCGCCAATGCGCCGGAGATCGCCATCAGCGAACCAACCGACAGGTCGATGCCGCCGGTGGCGATCACCAGGGTCATCCCCACCGCGACGATCACAATCGTGCAGACCTGGGTTAGGTTGACGTTGAGTGTCTGCAGCGTCGCGAAATTGCGCGTATAGGCAAGGTTGAAGACCACCAGCAGCACAAGCGCGATCACCGTGCCGTAGCGCGCCAGGAAACCGAACACATCAAAGCGGCGGTTTCCAGCGTCGTTGGCTGCGGATGGTGTGGCCAGATCGCTCACGCTGCCTCCTTCGCCGCGCCGCCATGCGCCATCGCCGCGAGCACGTCCTCCTCGTCGGCTGCCTGGCCTTCCAGTTCGGCCACCCTCACTCCTTCGCGCAGCACGAATATGCGGTCGGCTCCTTCCATCACTTCCTCGAGTTCCGAGGAGATCATCAGCACGCCGAGCCCGTCATCGGCAAGCTTGCGGATGAGGCGCTGGATCTCGGCCTTGGCCCCGACATCGATGCCGCGCGTCGGCTCATCGAGAATGAGCAGCTTCGGGTTCATTGCCAGCCAGCGGGCAAGCAGCACCTTTTGCTGGTTGCCGCCCGACAACTCGCGGACCTTCTGGTTAGGCCCCGAGCATTTGATGTCGAGTTCACGAATGAAGCGCTCGACGATCTCCTTCTGCCGGGCCTCGTTCAGGATGCCATTGCGGCTGATTTTCGGCAGCAGTGCCAGTGTTATGTTCTCCGCGACGGTCATTTCCGGCACGATGCCCTCGGCCTTGCGGTCCTCAGTGCAGAAGCCCATCCCTGCGGCGATTGCATCAGCGGCACGTGCGGGATGGTAGGACGCGCCCTCCATCGTCATCTCGCCTGCGCTCCGGCGGTCGGCGCCGAATACGAGGCGGGCTGTTTCGGTGCGGCCGGCGCCGAGCAAGCCGGCAAAGCCGGCGATCTCGCCGCGGCGCAGGTCGAAGCTCACGTCACGCACCAACTGGCCGGCCGCCAGCCCTTGCGCGGTAAACAGCACATCACCGATCCTCGACCGATCGCGTTCACCGAACGCGGTCGCATGGCCTTCGACGGCTGCGACGTCGCGGCCGAGCATGGCCGCGACCAGCTCCAGCTTGCCGATGTCGCTCATCGCCGCGCTTCGTACCGTGCGGCCGTCACGCATGATCGTGACCCGGTCGCAGACCTCGTACAACTCGTCGAGCTTGTGGCTGACGAACAGAACGGAGACGCCGTCGGCCTTGAGCTGACGGATAACGCTGAACAAGACCGAGACTTCACGCTCGTCCAGCGAGGAGGTCGGCTCATCCATGATCACGAGGCGGGCGGAAAAGCCGATGGCGCGGGCGATCGCCACCATCTGCTGCGTGGCGGTGTTGAAATCGCTGAGCGGGCGGCGCACGTCGATGCCGATCGAGAAGCGGCTGAGCAGGCGCTCGGCTTCCGCATGCATCGCGCTCCAGTCGAGCAGGCCGCGGCGGCGCTTCTCGCGTCCAAGGCAGATGTTCTCGGTCACCGAGCGCAGCGGTACGAGATTGATCTCCTGGTAGATGGTGCTGATGCCGCTGACCTGCGCCTGATGCGGAGACCCAACTTCGAACGGCTTCCGTTCGAACAGCACCTGCCCCGCATCCCGGCGGTAATAGCCGGTGAGCACCTTGAT
The DNA here is from genome assembly GCF_030323205.1 of Mesorhizobium sp. C395A. Taxonomy (NCBI): domain Bacteria; kingdom Pseudomonadati; phylum Pseudomonadota; class Alphaproteobacteria; order Hyphomicrobiales; family Phyllobacteriaceae; genus Mesorhizobium; species Mesorhizobium sp. C395A. The sequence goes on from NZ_CP100473.1 coordinate 1,671,537, forward strand.
AAGTGTCGATTTGCCCGCACCGTTCTGGCCGATGAGTGCGTGGATCTCGCCCGGAAGAACCTGGAGCGAGGCATCGGCCAGGGCAGGGATGCCGGCAAAACGCTTCTGGATGTCACGCATGTCCAGGAGCAGCGCGGCTTGGTCCGGCTGAGCGGTCATCGTCAAACTCCCAAACCCTACCCGCCGAAGCGGGTAGGGCAACTGGAAAGAAAGTGGATATCAGAACGCAATATCGAAGTCTTTCTTCGCGTTCGTGGCGTCGAAGAAGGCATCCTCGTTCTTGATGAACGGCGGGATCTTCTTGCCGGCCGCATAGTCGGCCATCGTAGCGAAGGCCTTCGGCCCGAACAGCGGACTACAAGCGCAGATAGCGCCGATCTTGCCGTCAATGATCGCCTGGACGCCTTCCTTCTCGCCGTCGATCGACAAGATCAGCACATCCTTGCCCGGGGTCTTGCCGGCTGCTTCCAAAGCGGCGATGGCGCCCAGCGCCATCTCATCATTGTGCGCGTAGATGATATCCGCATCAGGGTGCGCCTGAAGCAGCGTCTCGGCGACCTGCCGGCCCTTGTCACGAGCGAAGTCGCCGGACTGCGACGCCAGGATGGTGAACTGCGAGTGCTTGGCGATGAAATCGTCGAAGCCTTTCTTGCGGTCGGTAGCGGCCGAGGCTCCGGTCGTGCCTTCCAGCTCGATGATTTTCGACTTGCCATTGGCGTTCTTGACCAGCCATTCGCCGACGCGGGTCGCCTCCTCGATGAAATCCGAACCGATGAAGCAGACATAATCCTCGCCCGGCTTGGCCATGGTGTGATCAACGTCGCGGTCGACCAGAAACACCGGTATGCCGGCATCGCGCGCGGCAAGAATGACCGGCACCAGGGGCTTGTCTTCGCGGGGCGGCAGGAAGATTGCGTCGACGCCCTGCGCGATCATCGAGTTCACGTCGGAGGCCTGCTTGGCCGACGAACCGGCGGCATCCGTGTAGACCAGCTGATGGCCGAGCTTGGCGGCTTCGTCCTGCATGCTCTTGGTCTCGGCAAGGCGCCACGGATTGTTGCTTTCCGTCTGGGCGAAACCGACCTTGTACTTGTCCTTCTTGGCGAGTGGCGGGAGCGCCGCGAAGGCGCGTGAGCCGAGTGTCAGCGCAACCGCGCCGGCAGCGGAGCCAACCAGTAGTTTTCGACGGGTAATGATCATGCTCTTTCCTCCTTTATTGTCGCTTTCAGCGACTGTGTAATTTCCTCACGATATCGGCCCAAACGGCTTCGGCGATGAGGCCGTCGGCAAGCTGGATCCGGCGCTATGCCGCCTCCAAAATAAAGTCGGCGCAGCGGTCGCCCAGCATCATGGCGGGCGCCGCCGTATTGCCGGCATTGATGTTGGGGCAGGCCGACATGTCGGCAACCCGCAGATTGTCTATTCCGCGCACGCGCAGCGCCGCGTCCAGCACCGCCATCCGGTCGCTGTCCGAGCCCATCCGGCATGTCCCGGCCGGATGGTAGTTGGTCTTCACAAAGCGCTTGCAATGCTTTGTCATGGCTTCGTCGCTGAGATCATCCTGGCTTGGCACGGCAATGGCCTTGACCCGATCGGCGAGCGGCTTGGTCTGAAAAGCCTGCAGGAAATAACGCTGGCCGGAGATCATTTCCCTCATGTCGTCGGGATGTTTAAGGAGGTTCGGCGAAACGATCGGCATGTCCTTCGGATCCGCCGAACGCAGCCTTACGAAACCGCGCGACTTTGGCTTCACCACCACTGTCGTCACGGTAAGCCCATAGGTGTTCTCGACCAAGGTCAGGATATCGCGGTCCAGATAGACGTGCGGCACGCAGAAGGCCTGGATCGTCGGTTCGCCCTCGGGATCGGCCGGATTGACGAAGGCTCCGGCCTCCACCCCCGCTGACAGGATCGTGCCGGTGCCGAAGAGCTTGAAATGCAGGCCGTTCCTGATCATCCTCCAACCTTGGCCCTGCCTGAAATAGCCGTATGGGCCGTTTGCGGTGGCGATGATCGGCACCTCTGGATGGTCGATCAGGTTTTCGCCGACCCCGGGCAGGTCGGCGACGCAGGAAATGCCGTGCCCGGCAAGCGCCTCGGCGGGGCCGATGCCGGACAGCATGAGCAGTTTCGGCGAGACGAGGGCACCGGACGAGACGATCACGTCGGCATCCGCATGGACGGTATGCTCGGCGCCCGACGCATCCGAATAGACGACGCCGGTGACCCGACCGTTTTCGATCAGCAGCCGGCTGACTGTGCAATTGAGTTTCAGCGTCAGCTTGGGATCATTCGTCAGCGGCTCGATGAAGGCATAGGCGGCGCTGCTGCGCTTTCCCCGCCGGTTCATGAACTGGTAGAAGCCGACCCCGCGCTGCGACGGTCCGTTGAAGTCATGGTTGTACGGCAATCCAAGGCCTTGGACGGCCTGGACGAACCAACGGGAAACATCATCGATGTGGCCTGGATCCGAGACCAGCAGCGGACCTTCGCTGCCATGCAGTTCGCCGCCGAGGCGGTTGTTTCCCTCCATGCCGGTGAAATGCGGCAGCACCGCCTGCCAGTTCCAGCGCACGCCGGCATTGTTGCCGCGCAGCAGTTCGTCCCACTCCTCATAGTCGGCCGAGCGGCCTCGCATGTAGACCTGGGCGTTGACCGAGGTGCCGCCGCCCAGCACGTTGCCTTGCGAGATTTCATGGACGCGGCCGTCGAGATGGGCCTGCGGCTCGGTGCGGTGATAGCGCATGAATTTCGAGCCGTTGATCATCTTGAAGATGCCGGGCGGCATGTCGAGCAAGGGGTGATGATGGGAATGGCCGGCCTCCAGCAGCAGGGTTCGCCGTCCCGCTTTGACAAGCCTTGCCGTCGCGACGCAGCCGGCTGCTCCGCCGCCCACCACGATATGGTCGTAGGACTGCGTCATGCTTCCGGCGCCTCACGGCTTTCGAATGTACCGCGGACATACTCCCAGGCCGCCGAGAGGTGGTTGAGCAGCGCCCGCTCGGCGCCGTCAGGATCTCGCTCAATGATGGCCGTGCAGATTTCACGATGGCTGAGGAAATTCACGCGGTTGCGCTCGGGCGACCGCGGCATGCGCATCCAATGCGGCGACAGCCAGGCGGTAAATGCCTTGTGCACGACAGGCAGCACCGGGTTGCGCGCGATGTCATAGAGCGCTGCGTGGAACGCCACGTCCGTCGCATAGAATTTCTCGGAATCCGGGATGGCCGCCTCGTTCATCGCCAGCGCCGCCCTCAGGGCTGTGACGTCATCCTTGCGGGCATGGATGGCGGCGTTGCGCGCCAGCGACGCCTCGAGGAAGACGCGCATGTCGTAGAGGTTCTTCACGCCCGCCTGGTCGCTCAGCAGATGTCCTACAATGCCGTCGAGGGCGCCGAGCGCGGCATCCAGGCCAGGCCGACGCGCCACGGGCCGGAACCGCGGACGCGCTTCCACCAGGCCGCGGCTGGCCAGGCGCGCAATCGCCTCACGCACAACGCCCCGGCCGACACCATACTCGATCATCAGTTCGCGCTCGGCCGGCAGGTAGCTGCCGTCGCCAAGCCTTCCGGACGTGATATCGGCCTCTATGCCGGCCACCATCGCGTCGGCCGCGCGGGCGGCGAGAATAGCCGCGGGCATCTCAGGACGCTCTTCCGTATCCAGCAAGCCTTTTCCTCCCAGATGGTCCTGTTATTAGAAGGTAAATCGGACCAAAGCACAAGCGGATTGATGCTTTTGTAGGACCAAAAATGAGGGATTGGCTTCAGAACCGCTGAAAGATCAGCCACATTGTTGCCAGTCAGCGCTGCCGGTGCAATTATGGTCCGATGAAAAACGTGAATGGAGCGCAGCATGAGCCGCACCGAAATCAAGGAAGTCGAGACCCGGCTGTTTCGGGTCCCACTGCGTGAGGTGATGACCGATGCGAAGCACGGCGCGCACACGCATTTCGAGCTGGTCACCGTCACGCTGAGGCTTGCCGACGGCACCGAGGGCACAGGCTACACCTACACCGGCGGCAGGGGCGGCTATGCGATCAAGGCAATGATCGATCACGACCTCGCGCCGTTCCTCAAGGCACGCGACGCAACGCAAATCGACACGATCTACGACGGCATGCTCTGGCACATCCACTATGTCGGGCGCGGCGGCATCACTTCTTTCGCGATCTCGGCGATCGACATCGCATTATGGGACCTCAAGGGCCGGCGTAGCGGCCTGCCGCTTTGGCAGATGGCGGGCGGGGCCGGGAAGAGCGCCAAGGCCTATCGCGGCGGCATCGACCTAAACTTTACCCTCGATCAGCTTTTGGCCAGCATCGATTCCTATCTCAATGCCGGCTTCACCGGGGTGAAGATCAAGGTCGGCAAGGACGACCTGGCCGAGGATGTGGCTCGGGTGAAGGCAGTCCGCGAGCGCATCGGCCCTCATGTCACCTTTATGGTTGACGCCAACTACGCGCTCGACGTCCCGCGAGCGATCGAGGCAGCGAGAGCATTCGCCGCCTACGATCTGCTGTGGTTCGAGGAGCCCATCATACCCGACGACTATGAGGGTTACGCCAGCATTGCCAAGGCGACCGGAATGCCCCTGGCAATGGGAGAAAACCTGCATGTCATCGAGGAGTTCGAGCATGCCTTCGCTTGGTCGAATCTCGCCTACATCCAACCCGACGCCTCCAACTGCGGCGGGGTCACCGGCTGGCTGCGCGTGGCAGCGCTCTCACGCAAGGCTGGCATTCCGGTCTGCAGTCACGGGATGCAGGAACTTCATGTCAGTCTCGTTGCAGGTCAGACAAATGCCGGCTGGGTGGAGGCGCATAGTTTCGATATTGACCTTTACACCACCGAGCCGCTTAGGCTTCAGGATGGTTTGGCGATAGCACCCGACGAGCCTGGAGTGGGCGTTGTCTTCGATTGGCGCAAATTGGCGGATTTTCGCCAATAGCGCCCCCTGAACGGCGGCACGGCCGCATGCATTTTGTCCAGATCCTGCTTCCTCGTTCCGGCAACGCGGAGAGCGCTTCGCCGAGGAAGACTTCGACCGTCTGAAGAACGAACTCGCCGCCGCCGCAGCCAGCGGGCATACCACTTATCGGATGCCACACTTACATTTGTAATTGCAGCGACGCTTCACCGGCTTTAACTCACGCGATCATAGCAGCGACACGACAAATGCAGGCGGCCGCCCGAAAACGGGCAGAAGCTGCAAGCATTGGGTGCGCCTGCAGGGAGGCGGCGATGGTTGCAACGCGTACGGACACTGCACATCCGGTTATGGAGGACTTCATTCTATCACGGCACCGCTCACCGGTCCGCGAAGTTGGATTTTACGAGGCTATGAGTCAAACCCGACAAGCGATCGCCACATCGCGCGAGGTGCTGAGGCGCTTTCGCGAACGTCAGGGCGACGACACTCCTCGAGCAAAGAATACAGACCGTGGTCCTGTCGCCGTGTCAGCCTTCGATGCCGACATCATACGCGCTGCATGCCGAGATCTGATCGCGGAGATGAACGTGCCCGAGTGTCAATGGCGCGAGCTGGCGCGAAGTCTGGTGCGCGAATTCGTGGCCTGCGAGCAGACCGAAGCCGGTTTGGTGGATTGGATCGTCCGCCGGCCAGCGATGACGGAGACGGACGAGGCCGGCTGACCGGAGCCAACTGGCGGGGCGGCGAATGAGCCAGGAGTCAGTCGACCGCAATTAACGCGAGCAAACAGGTCTCCCGGCGACTTGTTGCGCGGGAACTGCGGTGATCCGAGGATCGGAAATTTTGGCGAGCGGCTTGGACACATCTGATCCTCCTCGTCTGTAGCGTCGCGCTCGTGTTCGCATTTGAAGCATGTAGCGAGGACTGGCCGATGGCGTGACCTTTGGTTGAGTGGAGACGAATGCGTCCAGCCTACTGTACAAGGCACGGCGACGGCCATGTCGCGTTGCTCCCGGCCTTCGCACACAAGGAGCCCAGGCCGGATGCCAACCAGGCTGCATTAGGCCAGTGGGAACAATTTGCGCGGGCCGAGCTTGGGCTAGCGTCGTACAGAGGTGCAAGTATGCAAGATAATTTTGACCGAGCTTCATCCGTCGCGGAGGTTGCGGAATCCTTCGTGAGATCCCGGAGGCCGTTCTCTGTCGTATCGACTCGGGATGCGGTCACGATTGTCAGGAAACAGGCAGCTTTTTGCGAGCATACGGATGGCGAGCTTGCGGAGTTGGTGGCGGCAATTGCGGTCAGGCATGGTCGATTGGTCGCGTTCGATCTTGATCTCGACGACACAGGCTTGGAGATCGGTCGCGCAGCATAGCCAACGCCTCACGCAATGAGATAGCCACCGTCAACCGGCAGAATTGCCCCAGTGATGAACCCCGCGAGCGGAGAACACAAGAACAAGGCGGGGCCGGTCAGGTCGCCCGGCGTACCCCAGCGACCCATCGGAGTGCGTTTCATCAATTCCGCGTTGCGAACTGGATCGGCCCGTGGCGCGGCGGTCATGGCGGTCTCGATCCAGCCAGGCGCCAATGCGTTTACGCGGATGCCATCCCCGGCATAGGCGATGGCGAGCGACTTGGTAAGTTGCACGATGGCGCCCTTGGATGCGGCGTAAGCCGGGGCATGAGCCGCGCCGAAAAACGCGAACATCGAGGCGATGTTGACGATGGCGCCCCCGTTCGAGAGTGCCCCTCGGAACGCGCTCGCACTCCGCATGGAGCCGGTGAGATTGATATCGACCACCGTTTCGAAACCCTGGACAGTGAATTCGGCGGCGCGCAGGTTTACCCCTGCGCAATTTACGAGCGCTGCAACGGATGTGAACTGACTGGAATATCCTTCGACCGCAGTCATGTCCCGGACGTCGAGTACTGAATACGAGACGGCGGTGCCGTATGCACGAGCGGCCGCTACCTCGGCGGCCGTGGCCCCCGTCGCGTGGACAATTGCCCCGGCCTCGGCGAACGCCATGGCGATGCCGTTTCCGATACCTGTCGTGCCTCCGGTAATGACGACGGTCTTGCCCGCGAAGAAGGGCATGGCCCATATGGAGTCGGTCACCAATATCTCCTCGTTTCGCCTCTGTGGCGGACCGCGAACTCACCGCAGCGGAAGGCAAACGGGCGGATGTCTACCGTACGAATTGATCGACGAAATCGTCACCGAGACCCACGCTCGCATAGTGATTTCTGCACATGTCGATCTTGGTGAAAACGTCCTCGAAACCAATCTGCTTGTTATCCTTGTCCAGGTAAACCATGCAGCCGGAAATGTTGAAGAAGGTGATCATCTCGGGCACGTCGCTTGGAACCGTGAGCGTGTGGATTTCACCGGGCGGCTCGAAAACGTAAGATCCCGTCTCTGCCACCCAGTCGTGTTCAAGATAATGCCAACGCCCCTTGATCACATAGCCATGCACGGGGGCCGGATGCAGATGACGGCTTAATATCCCGGCCCGGCGTACGCGGAGCAGATTGCACCACTGCCCTTGCATTGTGTTGAGCATAAGTGGTCGGAACCACACGCCCTCCGCCTGTGGGACCCAGACACGCTCGTCTTCGGGGACGGCAGCGATCGCGATCTCTTTCGGTGCCAGGGGATGGGCGGAGCCGTTGAAGGATTGATACATAGGAACCTCTGTCACCAATTCATTGGAGTCCATATCAGCGCGATCCTAACAACTGGGCCGAGTTCTGCCGAGGCGCAATCGGGCGCCCACGCATTGGGAAAGTTGTCGGCGCGCGCCCGCCCGCTGCCGCGACCGCAAGCGGGAAGGGTTTCGGGATGGTCCGTTGGGCGTCGAAGACGATCAGTGGGTTCCTTCTTGCCTTATCATGGGGCTATCCGGGAGTGCACCGGGCTGGTCCTGGTCTGGAAGCCTCGGTTTCGGACTTCCAAGGCCAGCAAGGCGAGTTCGACCTCGTGCAATCGCGACGGGCGTGCATTTCCGGCATGCCTTCGGCGGTGGCCAGGTCGATCAGATACTCGTTCCAGGCCCAGTTCTTGAGCACGGCGCGTTTCTCGTCGGGTGCGAGCACCGGGTCGTCCACGACCTCCATCGGAGAGGCGTAGAATGTCTCGGGCTCCGAAAGCGCCGTCTGTATGTGCGCTGCCTGTGCACCGGCGCCATAGCCGTGGCTTGCCTGGAGCCAAGCCAACTGCAGCCGCTGCCAAACCAGGTCGGAAAAGGCCTGTTTCTCCTCCGATGCATGCTGGCGCCTGACCTTGGCCTGGGAAGCAGGAGGTGCAGCCTGCACGACATAGTTGAGGCCTTGACGCTCGGCATAACGGATCGCCGCTTCCAGCGTCGGAAAGTTCAGTTCAACCTGGGTCAGGGTGTCCCGGCCACCGGTATAGCCCATCAGCGGCTCGATGAACGGGGCTGTGCGGCGTTCGAAGACCAATCGCCAGGCCTTGCGGGGCTTTGCCGAGGTCATGGCCGGGCGGCATGGCTGGTAGATCCGCGCCGTTGCGCCGTCCGGAAACACTGACCGTCCCCATGACAAAGCCGGCCCGTCTAGACGAGGCCGATTGTCATTGTCCGGCCAGACGGACGTCTTGGTTGGGTTCCTGATGTTGTCGCTGCTTTGAACTGTCTCCATTGCCTGTCCCTCCCGTTATGAAGGGTCGCACGGGCAGCGGCCGTAAGGGCCGCCACCCATACTGCATCCGTCAGTTCTTCCCGTTGATTGCGATCCGCTTGGCCTTCGCCTGCGCCCGCTCGGTCTTGGGCAACGTCACGGTCAGCACCCCGTTCTTGAAGGCGGCGTTGACCTTGTCTTCTTCAACCTCGTAGCCGAGCGGAATGAGGCGCTCGAAGCGACCGTAGAAGCGCTCGGAGAACTGCCGGTCCTTGTCCTCGGTCTCGGAACGCTTCTCACCTTTAAGCTTGAGCGCCCCATTTTCCAGCAGGACTTCTATGTCGCTCTCGTCCAAGCCAGGTATTTCCGCCGTGACGCGGACTTCCTTGTCCGTGTCGGAGATTTCGACACTCGGCCAACTGGCGGCGAAAGAGGGACCGAAGGCCGGCAGTCTGGCGCCAAAGCTGCGGAAGGCGTCATCGAACAGCCGGTTTACCTCCCGGTGGAGGGAGACGAAGGGGTCTCGATCTCCGTCGGGGAAGAGACTGGGCGCCGAGTTTCCGTTGCCCCGGCCCCATGGGATCAAGTCACGTACGCTCATTGTCTTTCTCCTTTCGTAGGTCTCTGAGCCGGGCGGGACGCCCGGCTCAAGCGAAAGCCTTCATGGTGGATTGCTCAGGCGGCCAGCTTGTCGGTCTCGACCTTGGGCGCCTCGATTTTTGGCATGGGAGCCCCGCTGGAGATTTCGATCTTGCGCGGTTTCATCTCCTCGGGAACCTCGCGCTTGAGATCGATGCTCAGCAGCCCGTTCTCAAGGCTGGCGCCCTCGACTTTGACATGATCGGCCAGTTCGAACCGACGCTCGAAAGCGCGCCCGTTGATGCCGCGGTACAGATACCGGCCGTTCTCATCGCCGGATTGCGACCCGCTCACAACCAGCATGTTGGGCTGGTGGGTGACGGTCAGCTGGTCCTGCGAGAAACCGGCGACCGCCATCGTGATGCGATACTGATCATCATCAACCTTGGCGATATCGTAGGGCGGCCAGTTGTCGAACGAGGCCACACGGCTCGCACTTTCAAGCATGTCGACCATGCGGTCGAAGCCGATGCTGGACCGGTATAGAGGGGTAAAATCGAGGTTTGTCTTCATAGCCACATCCTCCTTTGAGCAACATGGACAACAGAAGGCGCCAAGAGCCTTGCCGCCTCCTGGTGTTGCCGGCCCCATTAGGCTGCCGGCGACCATCAATTTAGAATCGCGACTTACACCTTCAAGAGCAAGAATAGGAAAATTTTCATCGGCAATCTGGGCGAACGCACCAATGCCACCCCTTCCGCCGGCGGGGTCACTCGCCGACGGGTCCATGGCGCAAGAACAACGACGTCGCCCTTAAATCCGATCGACGAATGGTATGAACGCGGCCACTGCCGCGCTGTCACTGCAGTCAGGACCGGCACGCTCATCCGATTGATCCAACTGTTGCAACGCATCCATGATCGTGTCGAAGGTGACCGGTTCACCCGCTCGCGGCAGCATGCGAAGCGCTGGCACGGATTCTACGGCGCAGGCATCCGATGCCCATGACGAAAGAATGGCGCGCTTCTCCTGAGCGTCCAGGGCAACATCGGCCAAAACGTCGTGGGGATGTTTGAAATGCCGCGCCGGATGCAGCAAGCGGTCCAGAAAAACGTCAGGGGCCCACGGGTTCAATCGATGCAAAATAGCTCGAAATGGGTCCTTCCATGGATGGTCCTCCGCTTCAGACAATCTCATGCGTGTTTGAGTCTGGCGGCTCTCGCCATTCCCGCCGGCGAAATTTTGGAACGTCTCAAGCAAGTTTCAATGGCTCGGCACGGGTCACATTGCCGTCGTCAACGCCTTGGAACCATTTTATCGGGCCGGTCAAACAATCGGCGAGAATCTCAATTCTGACGTCGGGCGAACTCGAAGGCCGAATCCGGCAGGAGAAACAGTCATGTCTTACCCTCTCCAGGACCTTGTGCATTGGCTTGATCACTGAGCCCTGATGCTCTCGACCGGCCGCCTTGTTCCGGCCATCGCACAGGAAATTCCGAACGACTTCAGCGCAATCGTGTGTCAGAGACTGCCAGCGGCTGTCGCGATCACGACCAGGCAGATCATCCAGGATCAAACGACGCTCAACGACTTCCCCAGGTGATGTTGATACCGAGAGTCATCGTCCGGCACCCTGGGCGGCTCGACCACGACCGAAGCGAACGAGCCGTTCGCGATCGAGGGTGGCGGAGCATAGCGAGGGCTGCGGCCTTGGAGCGGCGAGGGGACTTGCCTACATCGCACATGTCGTCGATATGAAGGTCGATGAGTTCGCCGAAGGCTTCAGGCGCGCTAACAGGGCTTCGGCGTCTCACTGCGATCGACTTGGTGTCGGTGCCCTGGCGCCGCGCAACGTCGCGTTGCAGGAAGGTCTCGCTGACGCAGCGTGTGCGGTAGGTTCTAAGGTTCTGATGTTAAACAGATGCTGAAATACCAAGAGCATAAACTGGCCGTGGCCCCGATGATGGATTGGACGAACGTGGGGAAAAGCAACGTATATTCAACAACTAAGCGGTATGAATTCCTCTGAGTTGTACTGTTGTTGTACTCGTCCGGAGCGCTTGGGCAATCTCGGGCGAATTTCAGGGAGGGGGGGCACGAATGCCGGGCGCGAGGTGGGATCCTATCAGTCATCTAGGGACCGCTGAACTCCAAGCGCAAAGGAGCCCCGGGAGCGCTAGCTACGTCGGAAGGCGCGCACTTCAGACAGTGCGATTTCGCGCCGCTTATCGAGGTATGAAGCTAGGTCCTGCAGATGAACGCCTTTGGCACTCTTCTGGCTTCTTTCTGCTCGGGTTAGCGGAAGCTCAATTTCTCCAATGCTCACTTTGCGTAAGAACTTGGTGAGCGTCAGGTGGGGAAAATAGTCCTTGCACACGGTCTCAGCGGGGACAATCACGCGTCCCTCATACTGCGCCATGAGTAGGAAGAGTGTGTTCAGTTTCTTCGCTCGCCGCCAGCCATCCGAGGGATGATCAACGGGGTTGCAGCGAAGTACAATTGGAGCAATCGACGCCAAATGGATAGCGCGGTCGTTCAAAGCGTGTGCAAGGAAAGTACGGCGAGCAAGTTCGCAGTGAAAAAAAACTGTGCGGAGTGACGCCCCAGCATTCTGGCATGGAAAACTCATAATCTGAACTTGGTAGGTTCGAATCCTACCCCCGCAAAATTCCTACGCTGCACTATTCCACAGTAGCCAAAACTGCGATCCAGGGCGCTAGGGTCCTACGATGTGGAGAGCGGGATGGAGCAAGCGAGCGAACAGAAGGCGCGCTCGAGCGGTGGCGGCAGGCGCCGCGGGCGCGGCAAGAAGGCAAGCCGGTCTCGACGGTCGCGAGGCTGCTCGGAGTTCATCGATCAACGCTGTATCGAGCGCTCCAGGATTGAACCCTTTGGACCTCGACGGGCCGCGGATGCATGGCTGAATTTTTTCTGAAGGCAGTTGGGAAGAAGACGAACTCACGAAGAGCGTTGGTTACGCCCGAGTAGAACCCGGTGGCAAGATCGCAGAGCAGAAGGAGCGCCTGCATAACCAAGCTGGCTGTTCGGAGCGCGACTCCGAGGAGCATCGCGGGGTCTTTCCGAAAGCGAAGAAGCAGTCGTTTGCACATGCTGTCCGTTCCCTGAACGCCGGTGACAGGTTTGTCATCGACAGGCAGGCGCGTATCGGCCGCGATGATCGCGAGGCCGACGCTTCTGACTGGCCTACTGAAGAGGGGCGTTCGCGTCAGTGTGCTTGACGAAGGCATCGAAGCTCAGAACGATGGGGGCGCCTTCAGAAATGCGCTCGTTGCCAAGCTGGCGGAGGCCGGGATCTCGGACGACGACATCGAGGCGACCATAAAGGACGCCGAGAAGGAAGGCGAGAAGACGCTGCGCTCCAAGATCCGTCCTGAAGATTACCCGGACATCACGCAGCGGTTCACGCGCGGCCAGACGAGGAAAGAGATCGCGAAGGCGTACGGCGCGAACGCGACCGCGGTCCGGAGGGTGAACAGAAAGATCGGCCTCGGTGCGCAACCCCATGCCGGCGGGCGGTAGACGATACCGTCTCGCCCGCCTCAAAGCTCTCCTCGATGATCTGCGCTAATAAAGTTGGTCAATTCTCATGGGCTTCCACCGTCTCCGACGAGGACGAATGGTGCCCAGTAGCTGGGGTGAGCCTTGTCGATCTGAGTGGGCGCGGCGATGGGACTGACGGGTTCGCTGGACAGCAGCTCGAGCATGGATCTGCGCAGCGCCTCGGCGCGGCTCAGCGAGCCGTCCGCGGCTTGCAGCCGCTGAAGGGTGGCGGTCGTGATCTCGACGGCGGCAGAGGACGCTACCGGCCAATGCGACACCAGGAGGGCGCGGCTGCCGGCATAGAAGAAGGCACGCGCCAATCCGGAGAGTGCCTCGGTGCCCGGCTTGTCGCCGGCTGCCGTATTGCAAGCCGACAGGATCACCCAGTCCGCATTGAGCTTGAGCGCGGCGATCTCGGAGGCGGTCAGCAGGCCATCATCCTGATCTGTCTCTGACCCGGGCGGGGGCGGTGTTAGCACGAGACCGGCCTCCTGCAGCTGGCTGCCCTGCGGCGTGCCATCCCCGCCGGTGAGTTGGCCAGCCAGCAGCCCGTGGGTGGCAAAGTGGACAACCCGGTAGCGCAACAGCCGATCCGAACTGCTGAGCGCCTTGACCGCCGTCTCGGTGGCCGCAGCATCGAGCAGGAGAGCCTTGGGGTCGGCCTTGAGGGTGGTCCCGACACAGCGGAGCTCGAAGGCCGTATCACACAGCCTGGGCAGTTTGTTCAACTCCCCGGCCTCGGCCAGCCCACCGCGAAAGTTCGATGAGGAATACCGGCCACTGACCCTGTCGCTGCTGGCGATCATGGTTCGGCTCGGGGTGCCCTTCGGACAAGCGCTCAGCGGTGGTGGTGACGGGCATGTCGTCTCACCCAGCACCGGATCGCCAATACCGATGAACGGCTCGGGCGCGGGCGTTCGGGTCGGGGTGGTCTGCCGCAGCGCCTTGAGGCTGGCGACCGCCGGCAGCATGGTAATGGCGTGCGAGCGCACAAGCCATGCCGCCTTCCGGTGGGCCTCGGTGATAGCGGCAATCGTCATATCGGGGGGCGCGGTGAGCAGGATATGGAACGGTAGCGCCGTCAGCGGTCCTGTCGGGACAATGATCAGCTCCTTGCCTGCAATTAGATCCTCTGCGGGCGCCAGCAGCTCCTGGTAGAGCTCATGCGCGATCGCCAGCGCCTTGTTGTTGAACGGAAGCCGCCTCACGAGGCGTTTCCCACCCAAAAGCTCGCGGCAGCGCTTTGCCTTGGCCTCATCCTCCCACTCGCCATTATCAAGCCCGCAGCGCAGTGCCGTCACCCGTTCCGACAGGCCCAACTCGCCGAGCTTGCTGCGGAACCAGGTCGACTTCTCCTTCGTCACCACCCAGATGAAGGTCTCCTCGGGGGTCGGCGTCGCCGCTGGCGTGACCAGAAGGAGAACGAGCGCCTCCTGCGGCCCAAGCATCCCCTGCACGTCCTCGCTCGCCAGCGGCGCCACCGCGTTGATGATATCTGCTGACTGAGGAAACTGGTGCGTTAGTACTTCAAACGCCGCGGAAATGGCTACCTCCGTTTCTCTGATCGCTGCCCGAAGGTAGGCCTCCCTTTGCGAACGCTGCTTGCCGCCTTGGTTCCATTCCGTGACCAGCGCATGGTCCAAAGCGGTCGATTGCGCAACAAGGTCCTGCCAGCGGCGAACGGCTGCCGCGGCGCCTGGTTCATTTGAGGTAAAGCGCTCCGACATTTGGGCAATAGCTCGAGCGGACGCCCACCGACCGGCTAGTTCCGCGACCTCTAGACCGAACCTACTCGCGTTGTCCCAGTCAAGTTTACCGGAAGTGGCCGCGGCCCACAACACATCCAAATGAGTATGAAAGACGTCGGCCAACATGTCATTGTCATACGCAGCTCTACCCTGGCGCTTGTCATAGTTCAATCTTATTAGCTGTTTAACAATATCGACGGCGCGGCCGCTCAGCACTAGCGCACGATCAATTTGGGCCAATTCAAATGCCACTGCAGCTTGCCGGTGCAGGATGCTTGCGGTCCGCGGGTTCACTAGCCCGAAGGCGTCGCTCCGTATGGTCAAACATCTCTGATATGCAGCGTCCGCCTCCTCGTAGCGCCGTCCTGCCCGTAGGATATTTCCCAAATCCTCTAATGCGTCAGCGACGTTGAGATGGTTCGGGCCAAGGTGGGCCTCGAACTCCTGCAAACTTTGGCGTACCAGCCGCTCGGCTCGCTCGAGATCACCGTTCCTGAAATGGATCCGCGCGATGCTGACCCGCGCTGCCGCGGAATTTATATTCAAGTCCAAGCCCTGGCGATCGTAGATCTCCAGGGCGCGAGTGAACGCCGCCAGCGCTTTCTCGTCATTGCCTCGCGCTACCTGGGCCTCGCCAAGCCCCATCCAAGCCAACGCATGATCGAAATCGCTTGGACCATTGGCCCGCCCCTTAGTATCAATCGCACTTTGGAAGAGAGCCGCTGCCTCCTCGAAGCTTCCCTGGCTGATATACAAGGTCCCCAAATTCCGCATCGCCGTCACAGTCTCGTTATGGGTCGGCCCCCTGGCTGCTCTTAGGATATCGATCGATCGTTTCAGCCTCTCCTCGCTCTCTCGGAACCGACCATAAAAACGCAAGTCCTGACCAAGGTTGTTCAGGACGAATCCGACTAAAGGGTGATCAGGCCCAAGAGCGTTCTCGTAAAAATCTAGTGCTTTCGAATGCATCTCGATTGCAGCGCCAACTTTTCCTTGTTGCAGAAGGACCTGTCCGAGATCACTCAGCACCCGTGCTGTATTAGGATGATTTGGTCCATCTAGTATCCGGCTTACGTCGTATTCCTGGCGATACATTTCCTCCGCCTCGCTATATCTCAGACGCTGAAGGAGCAGGCGAGCGCTGTTGTCGAGAAGGTCGGCATGAACATGAGAATTGGCGAGTTGCCCCTGTCGTGCAACGTTGAGCGCACGCTCGATCCATACGAAGGCGTCGTTGTAATCGAGCATCCGTTCGTGGATCGCCCCAACATTTGAGATTGCCCTGACGTACTGCTCGGAACTAATACCATATAGGCGCCGCGCAATACCCGCGAGCGAGCGAGCTGAGAGCAGCGCGCGAGCAAATTGGTTCTGACCCACGCTTTCTTGGAAGAGCGCTTGCTCCTGATCTAGCATAGCTACCAATTTCTCATGCAGGGCACGCAGCTCCTTCACGCGCCGTGACGTTTTGGCGAGGGCATGTTGATCGCCGGATTTGATGTAAATATACGCAAGCCGCCGGTAGACCGCCGTGCGTTGCTCGAGAAGCACCTCGTCGCGCCGCTCATAAACTACGCTAATTCTTTCGAGAATTGGCCTTGCGAGATCATCTCTTCCAGCCTCTTGCATCAAGAAATCCATCGCAGGCAACAACACCACGAAAAATTCAGATGGCCTTTCCGGGATTGATTTCTCAAAAATCTCGACGGACTGGATGAACAGACTGGTGGCCTTCTCCAGATTATTCAAACCATAGAGCCCCGCTAGGTTAAAGATGGCGCGCCCATACGGCTCGCTGCCCGTGCCAGAGTTTTCCTCGGCAACACTGACAATCCTCTCGGCGAGGGGCAACGCCGACTGTAGGTCCTGAGCAGCGAGCAGATCGTCTAGTTGCTGCTCCAGTACAATCTGCTCGTTTTGCTCGGGCAAAGGGCTCTGCGCGCGAGCTGAGGTTGCGTCGAGGCGTTCGACCTTCACAATACTTGGTTCAGCGCCGTCACTGGACCGAAGAACGTCTCCAGATGCCTGCGCGGTTTGCAGTTCCTTGACGGCGGTTTCGGCATCGCTTGGGGACTTGAAGCCAACGATAATCTGGCCCGGAACGAATTCCTTAGTGGGTTCTTTTTGCGCCACCGCCCGGTCTCCGGTCGCAACAACCAATGCCGCCAACGACATGGTTCGAATGAAAGACCACATGGGCTTCACCTCATCGAAGATTTCGACAGTCTTGGGCTAATAAAGTTGGTCAATTCTCATGGCCTTCCACCGTCTCCGACGAGGACGAATGGGGCCCAGTAGCTGGGGTGAGCCTTGTCGATCTGAGTGGGCGCGGCGATGGGACTGACGGGTTCGCTGGACAGCAGCTCGAGCATGGATCTGCGCAGCGCCTCGGCGCGGCTCAGCGAGCCGTCCGCGGCTTGCAGCCGCTGAAGGGTGGCGGTCGTGATCTCGACGGCGGCAGAGGACGCTACCGGCCAATGCGACACCAGGAGGGCGCGGCTGCCGGCATAGAAGAAGGCACGCGCCAATCCGGAGAGTGCCTCGGTGCCCGGCTTGTCGCCGGCTGCCGTATTGCAAGCCGACAGGATCACCCAGTCCGCATTGAGCTTGAGCGCGGCGATCTCGGAGGCGGTCAGCAGGCCATCATCCTGATCTGTCTCTGACCCGGGCGGGGGCGGTGTTAGCACGAGACCGGCCTCCTGCAGCTGGCTGCCCTGCGGCGTGCCATCCCCGCCGGTGAGTTGGCCAGCCAGCAGCCCGTGGGTGGCAAAGTGGACAACCCGGTAGCGCAACAGCCGATCCGAACTGCTGAGCGCCTTGACCGCCGTCTCGGTGGCCGCAGCATCGAGCAGGAGAGCCTTGGGGTCGGCCTTGAGGGTGGTCCCGACACAGCGGAGCTCGAAGGCCGTATCACACAGCCTGGGCAGTTTGTTCAACTCCCCGGCCTCGGCCAGCCCACCGCGAAAGTTCGATGAGGAATACCGGCCACTGACCCTGTCGCTGCTGGCGATCATGGTTCGGCTCGGGGTGCCCTTCGGACAAGCGCTCAGCGGTGGTGGTGACGGGCATGTCGTCTCACCCAGCACCGGATCGCCAATACCGATGAACGGCTCGGGCGCGGGCGTTCGGGTCGGGGTGGTCTGCCGCAGCGCCTTGAGGCTGGCGACCGCCGGCAGCATGGTAATGGCGTGCGAGCGCACAAGCCATGCCGCCTTCCGGTGGGCCTCGGTGATAGCGGCAATCGTCATATCGGGGGGCGCGGTGAGCAGGATATGGAACGGTAGCGCCGTCAGCGGTCCTGTCGGGACAATGATCAGCTCCTTGCCTGTAATTAGATCCTCTGCGGGCGCCAGCAGCTCCTGGTAGAGCTCATGCGCGATCGCCAGCGCCTTGTTGTTGAACGGAAGCCGCCTCACGAGGCGTTTCCCACCCAAAAGCTCGCGGCAGCGCTTTGCCTTGGCCTCATCCTCCCACTCGCCATTATCAAGCCCGCAGCGCAGTGCCGCCACCCGTTCCGACAGGCCCAACTCGCCGAGCTTGCTGCGGAACCAGGTCGACCTCTCCTTCGTCACCACCCAGATGAAGGTCTCCTCGGGGGTCGGCGTCGCCGCTGGCGTGACCAGAAGGAGAACGAGCGCCTCCTGCGGCCCAAGCATCCCCTGCACGTCCTCGCTCGCCAGCGGCGCCACACTGACCAGTTCGGCATAGTCCGGGAAGTCGCGTTCCAACTGAAGTGCTGCGCCGGATAGCTTCTCGTCTGTAGTTCGAAGCTCCAATCTTAGAGTTGCCGCGGTCGCTCCGGCTTGCTGACTGTCGTCGGCCCCAATCAAGTTAACAAGACGACGATCGATTGCAGTCCTGAGTTGCGCAAGGTCTTGTGCCTGACGCACTTTTGCAGCTAGTGGCCCTGAACCGGAAGCGAAACGCGCGGCCATCTGGCTAAGAGCTCCGTTTGCTGAATTCCGAGTACTCGACTGGGCGGCAGAAAATGCAGGATCAAATGCTGCGCTCCGCTGTCCGTTGCCTAGTACCCACGCCGCCCTTATCAACTGAGTGTATGCGAGTTCACTGGCGCTACGTTCATCAGAGTTCTTAAATCGCTTGAAGTCAAAAGCCGCGATTTTTATCTGAGCGGCGACCGCCTGTTGAAGGTAGCGGAAACCCTCCGTTAAAGACCGACGCTCAATGAGGATGAGTCCTAGTTGCCGAAAGGCGTCTGCTGTCTCTGGATGATTGTCTCCAAGCTGACTTCGCAGAATGTCCAATCCACTCTCGGCGTGATTCTGCGCCTCAGCCAGTCTTCCCGTTTCCCGAAGGGCTTCACCCAACCGCATCTGCGTAATCCCAGTGTGCGGATGGGTGTGTCCGATAGCCGACTTCCGAATAGCAAGCGCCTCTTGCAAATGTTCAATGGCCTTGTCGAATTTTCTATTACGAATTTCGGCCATGGCTAAGAAGTTTAATGCATTTGCAATCTCATGATGTCCTGGAGCTCGTGTGCGGATGCTCACCTCATAAGCGCGACCTAGCGTATTCTCCGCCTTGTCGTTTTGGTCCCACGAGAGATAGAGGCGCCCCAAATTCGACAAGATCTGGCCCATGCCTCGGAGCCCGGCGTCGGAGCGATTCTCCAGCAACCTTATCGCTCGCGAATAGATCCTCTCGGCGTCCTGCCCCCGATTCATAGCGGCATAGACCAGCGCTAGGTTATTGAGGACGGATGCCAAGTTGGGACCTCGAGGCGTAACGTGCTTCTCACGTATGGATAGAGCCAACCTCAATGCGTCCTCCGCATCATACAGTAATCCAAGCTCTCTATACACATTTCCCAAATTGTTAAGGCTTACCGAAACCTCATAATTCTCATGTCCAAGTGAAACCTTACGTATTTCAAGCGCCCGTCGATGGAGTTGCATGGCTTCAGTAAATTGACCCAATTCAACGAGCGTTGACGCTAAATTATTTAGGGCGTTTGCAAATTCCGGGCGAGAATTATAAGCTGGTTTATCTAAAGTTATTACTGCCTTTTCGTATATCGCTTTTGCTTCGGAATAATTCCCCCTCTGCCATCTAACATTGCCAAGGCCGACCATGATGGCTGCGACTTCGGGGCTGTCTTCTCTCAACAATGCAAGGCGTAAGTGCAGAGAACTGTTTAATGACCGCTCGGCCTCGTTCAACCGACCGAGTTCTCGTTGAAGATTTCCCAAGTCATAGTAATTTTGGCTTAGCTCAAGTTCGTGTTGTCCACTCATCCTGCGGTTCTGAGAAATTAACGATATAAGGATCTCCTCCGCCTCTAAAGTTCGTCCAGCACCCGCTAGAGCCACTGCCAAGAGGTCCGTCACAATTCTCTCGTGCCCGTGATTCGTATGCATTCTGGCCAAAGCTCGCGCGCGAACTAGATGGTGAATCGCTTCGTCCCAACGCCGGAGGGCAACTAATGCCTTTCCGACGTCGAGCAGCCGGTAGGACATAGAATTACTGTTAGAAGTTGGCGCCTCGATTCCCTCATTCAAAGCCTTTTCCGCTATGGAAAGGGCTTTAACGATGTCGCCTGATAAAAAAGTGGTGTTGAAATCCCCATAAGAGTTAGCGTGAACTTCATAATTAGCCAAGCCGGTGAAAAACAAGGCTGCAGAAACCGCAATTGTCAGCGATCGTAACTTCCACGTAGTGAAGCGATATTCGGCGAGATACATCATTCAGGTGCCTGCGGCTGCCGGATCTGCGATCGGGTATCTACGCGGTCTTCGACAACAGTCCGAATGGGAACTGGTCACATTGTCGGGGCACTGCCTAAGTCGTCTCAGTCGAGCCGAAGGGCACTTTGGCACCCTTCGATTGTCGAATGGATTGTGACCCCACGGCGTGAGAGGCGCAAGCTCAATATCGCGCGAAGTTGTTAAGGATGATCATCAGGTCCGTGAACTGACATTGGGTGCAATGATGCCAGTTTTCACAGTGGTTCTGCGGTCCGCGACAAAACGGCCGTTGCCAGTCTTTATGAGGATGAGCGTTGTGGGTCACACGCCAATGCTGGCATCCAATCTCACAGCTGCAACTGTTCCAAACAAGGTCAAGCGGAATTCCGCGATGGAAGATGGCGAGGGCGGTCATTTCCGGGCGTTGCTAACCGCCTACGAGGTTGACTTCGTCGAGCGCCACCGGTGGCCACCACTCATCAGATTTAATTAGGTAGATGCATGCTCCAATCGCGGAACGTCTGATTGCAGCTATCGCGGCAGTAGCAGATGTGTTTTACTAGACTGGAGGCGACACGACCTAAAACTTTTTTTTCACTACCGCGGCGGGATTTCGCATGCGTACGCTATTTTATGGACCAGTAATGATCGGTGCCGTGATCGCATTGGCCTTTGCCTGTCAGAATTCGCAGGCATTGGAGGGGAACGCACGGAACTCCCTCAAGTGTTGGAAGGAGGGGCCAACGCTTGAGTATAGTCAATTAGTTGGGTCGAGTGTGTCGGAAGAAACCGCAACGCCGTCGATTGCGGACAGCCCGATCTCGCTGATTCAGCCTGATTCGGAAGTTGCGCGGTCCAACACGTTGTGGATTAGCGTGGCCGGAGTTATGGTATTGCCGGCTGATACAAGCCTTGGCGCAACTGGCAGACCTGCAAACGAAGCCCCTCAAGGGCTTAGCCGGGCGTTGGATTCCCGGCGGACCGCAGAGTTGCAAGAGGCAATCGATAGTTCGCTACTGATCACAGCGAGCGGCCTACTCGCTCATCAACGGCCGAGACCAGTCTTTGAAGATCTAAGTGGCGAAGAAGAATTCTCAGCGCGGCAACTAGCCGAGGTTCTCCGCGACGGCCCAACTGCTCGAGTCAAAGCTGGGTTTGATAGAGAAGCGTTCCTGAGAGATCTTCAACTGCCAGTTAATCAAAAGTGCCTCCTTGCCAATGCCAAGGCGTTTGAGTCGCCATTTCAGAATAGGAAGGTTGAAGCTTATAACTTCCAGAATGACCCAATGGGATTCAATGGGTTGTTTGGAACAATGGCCAATGGCAGTGCCCTTCCTTTAACTATCAGGGTTTTCGGAGGCAACGAATGCCCAACATGCGAGCGTGTAAATCCCGTTGAACTCGCGGAGACATTTCAACGCGTCGATCCAATTGAGCTAGATATAGTGTTGAGGGCACTACCGAACCCGCAGGTTCCGGCACCTGCTGACGACGACCCACCAGCCGAGTTCCTGGTAAAGCTACAACAGTACGCCGAGACTGATCGGGCTAAAGCCTGCGCCTCTTCATTCGTACCTAACCAAAGCGCCAGTACGATACTTGAGGTAGCCGCTACGATGTGGTTGATCTACATCAATAACTGCTTCACGGTTATCGACCCGTCATCCCTTTCCGGCTCTCTAAAAAAGGCGCATCTCGAGCACGATCAAAAATTGCTCACGGCTGTGATGAAACGTGTCGTATCATTTGACTTTCCTGCTCCGACCCACCCTCCAAGCGAAGTTTGTAACAAGATAGTGCGCCGGCTGTGCATAAAGCCAAATCCTTGCCATGGCTACCTCATGTATCACGATGGCAATCTTACCATCACCACTGCGCGCCATTGTCTCTTCGCGAACGATTTCCTGAGAACCGAGACAGTGGCAGTGATGCCCTCAGACATAAATGGCATTCTACTCTCCGGAGAAGAATTGCGGGGGAAGCTGTGCGACAGTAGCTACGAATTCGCCAAAGCCTACGATACGGCTGCAGATATCGCCGAGATCCGTCTATGTTCCTTATTCATTGCTGGCGCTGAGATTCAATCGCAGCAATGGAAAGCTTATGACGACGCTCAGGATACACCGAAGTTCGGCGATCAGTTACTCGTTATCGCAAAGAGCCGCGATCTTACCAAGATTGGAGCAGACAAAAGGATTGTGGTGATGGATGACTCGCCCACATGCGCCCTCTTCGCGATAAGCGGGAGCAACCTGTTCCATAACTGTCAGACCATCGGCGGTGTGAGCGGTGCTCCCATTTTCAAAGTCCAAACAGACGGTACCAAGGTCAAGGGCTACACGTTCATCGGCGTTCACGACGGCTTCAGCACGGAAGTGTTGGGCACCCGCGACTTAGGGCGGCTAAAACTTTGGGCAAATTTTGGAACATTTCATGTGAGGAAATCATGAAACGCCAGGTCTTAATTGGTTTCTTGAGTCTGTTTGCCCTCGAAGCACACGCACAGGAACTGACACAAGGAGCAAGCAAAGTCGACGTCCAGGCGTTCGCACGGTTCAAAGGTTTCCAGGACCGCCTTGAGAGCGGGACCGATGCAAATATCAAGGTGAATTTTCCAGCTTTGGGAATACCCTCTGGCAACCCGAACAACCGATTGGAGACTGGGGATGATGTGACGTACACCGTTGACGATGAGGGTCAATGGTACGTGCAAGAATTAGAGGATCAGGAAGGCAGTATCGGTGTAAAGGGCTCGACAAAATTCGTTACCGATCCCGCGCTAGAAGAGGCCGATGAGAAAACTCCGACCGTTGATCACCCGCAGATAACATATTTAACGGATGACCAGGGGGAAGAGGAAGCGGGTGTGGCGTCACCCGATGCGCCGACGGCCGTCATCGCATCGTTCCAACATGGCAATGTAAACTTTTCCGTGCGCTTTTCTTGCAAGTCGGACACCCTTGAGCTGTGCACAGGCGACAAGGCAGTCACCGAAATTGTTGAGGGACTGGAAGTTATTGGGGGGACTGTGAAATGATCATTCGGGCTCTCGCAACTGTTGTTATCTTTCTACTCGCCTCAACTGCAAGTGGAGGAACGACATTCTCTTACTGCGCACCCGGCAAGTTGATGGGCAAGGACGAGGTGGGGTATTCGGGACGGCGAGTCTTCTTTCCAACGCTGAACTTCCCGGTTCAGTTCGATGTTAACCGCGAGCATGTTACAGCGAATAGTCAGATGTATATGCCTGGCGGATACTGCGCCAGCGGCACGTGCAACGGAAACCAGGGCGACCGATGCGCGGTCGCAAACTACCAGCCACCGTGGGAGGACACGTTCTGTGAAAAGGCCGGACGAGGATACACTAATGGGTTGTGTCCCGACAAAAGGGGACATCAGGGCCTAGATATTCGCGCTCCTAGTCTCATCACAGGCGAGACGAAAGCTTGCAAACACAACCGTTGGGTAGTGACTGCTGTGGCCGATGGTAAGGTGACGCGAGCTAAGGGAGCTGTAGTGGAAATCGAGACGGCGACTGGATCATTTATTTATCGCCATATGAACCCAGGAAGCATCAAGCAATTCGGGATCGAGCCCGGCGTTAAGGTTAAGGCGGGAGCGCCCATTGGCAAGATCGACAATTACAATAATGAGGGAACGAAGCCCTATACTTCGCTCCATCTGCATCTCGAAGCTCGGGTGACGACCGCAAAAGGGCGACTGGTGATTGTGCCTCCGTACACCTCCATGATCGCCGCATATCGACGTCAGATCGGCATTCCCGACGGCATTTCGAAGAGCGAACTTGTCAAAGACCAATATGAGGTGACCGCAGGATGCAGATAGCAACCCGAGCCCAGGTGGCGGTGTGGGTCACGCAAAGTTTAGCAGCGCTCCTAGCGATTGCCACGACTTCCGAGGCGGCCGGACGAAAGAGCGCCGACTACTGCCGATCTGGCGGTGGCATCGAAATTGCGGATACCTCTTCCCCGGTCACCGACAAGTTCCTGAAGGAATTGAAAATTGTCGGCGTTGAGACGATCGCCAGATACTACGATTACCCAAATGAGACTATCGAGGGAAAGCGTTTACGCTCAGAAGAAGTACCTCTGCTACAAAAATACGATATGAGTGTTCTTGTTGTATTTCAACACAATAATAACAAAGCGCGCACATTCATTGATTGGAGGTCAAGAGGTCCTTCTGATGCAAAGGAGGCTCTGCGACTTGCGGCGGCGTTCAAGCAAGCGGAACACTCGGCGATTTATTTCGGTGTCGACGGCGATTTCGTTGGCAGGTCTTCCGCCAATTACAAGTTTTACTCCGAGGAGGTGCGATCCTATTTCGAGCAGATAAACCAGGTCCTTCAAGAGCAAGGTGCCAAGTTCAAAGTCGGCGTATATGGGTCCGGCGCGACTTGTAGGATGTTGATCGAGGACAAGCTTGCATCCTTCTGTTGGCTGTCACATTCGCACGGCTTCACCGGCACAAGGGAGGCTATTAAGCAGAAGAATTTCCAAATCGAGCAACTGCTCCCCGCCACGTGTGGCGGGCGTGAGTTAGATCTTGACGATGTCCCGGACGGAATCAAAGACTACGGGCAATTCCAACCGTAAAGGTTGGCTTATCCGAGGTTGAGAAGCTGGCTCCCATGAATGCCGGCCGATCGAGCGATCTCGGAAACGCTGGCCACGGCTCAAACGTCGCTGCAACCAGCTGCTCCTTCTCCTCCGGAGACCCACGCCGGCGCCGCTCAACCGACGTGATCACCTCGATTTGATGCTTCGTCACAGGGCTACTCCTAGTGCTTGCACTAGGACTGCAGCCTTCAGCCTACCTCGGCAAGGCGGCCCTCACCGGAGGGGTACGAGTAAGTGCGACTCAAGTGCCATACTCTCGATGAGATCAGGCGAGCGGCCACATGGCTTCACCTCATCGAAGATTTCGACAGTCTTGGGCTAATAAAGTTGGTCAATTCTCATGGCCTTCCACCGTCTCCGACGAGGACGAATGGGGCCCAGTAGCTGGGGTGAGCCTTGTCGATCTGAGTGGGCGCGGCGATGGGACTGACGGGTTCGCTGGACAGCAGCTCGAGCATGGATCTGCGCAGCGCCTCGGCGCGGCTCAGCGAGCCGTCCGCGGCTTGCAGCCGCTGAAGGGTGGCGGTCGTGATCTCGACGGCGGCAGAGGACGCTACCGGCCAATGCGACACCAGGAGGGCGCGGCTGCCGGCATAGAAGAAGGCACGCGCCAATCCGGAGAGTGCCTCGGTGCCCGGCTTGTCGCCGGCTGCCGTATTGCAAGCCGACAGGATCACCCAGTCCGCATTGAGCTTGAGCGCGGCGATCTCGGAGGCGGTCAGCAGGCCATCATCCTGATCTGTCTCTGACCCGGGCGGGGGCGGTGTTAGCACGAGACCGGCCTCCTGCAGCTGGCTGCCCTGCGGCGTGCCATCCCCGCCGGTGAGTTGGCCAGCCAGCAGCCCGTGGGTGGCAAAGTGGACAACCCGGTAGCGCAACAGCCGATCCGAACTGCTGAGCGCCTTGACCGCCGTCTCGGTGGCCGCAGCATCGAGCAGGAGAGCCTTGGGGTCGGCCTTGAGGGTGGTCCCGACACAGCGGAGCTCGAAGGCCGTATCACACAGCCTGGGCAGTTTGTTCAACTCCCCGGCCTCGGCCAGCCCACCGCGAAAGTTCGATGAGGAATACCGGCCACTGACCCTGTCGCTGCTGGCGATCATGGTTCGGCTCGGGGTGCCCTTCGGACAAGCGCTCAGCGGTGGTGGTGACGGGCATGTCGTCTCACCCAGCACCGGATCGCCAATACCGATGAACGGCTCGGGCGCGGGCGTTCGGGTCGGGGTGGTCTGCCGCAGCGCCTTGAGGCTGGCGACCGCCGGCAGCATGGTAATGGCGTGCGAGCGCACAAGCCATGCCGCCTTCCGGTGGGCCTCGGTGATAGCGGCAATCGTCATATCGGGGGGCGCGGTGAGCAGGATATGGAACGGTAGCGCCGTCAGCGGTCCTGTCGGGACAATGATCAGCTCCTTGCCTGTAATTAGATCCTCTGCGGGCGCCAGCAGCTCCTGGTAGAGCTCATGCGCGATCGCCAGCGCCTTGTTGTTGAACGGAAGCCGCCTCACGAGGCGTTTCCCACCCAAAAGCTCGCGGCAGCGCTTTGCCTTGGCCTCATCCTCCCACTCGCCATTATCAAGCCCGCAGCGCAGTGCCGCCACCCGTTCCGACAGGCCCAACTCGCCGAGCTTGCTGCGGAACCAGGTCGACCTCTCCTTCGTCACCACCCAGATGAAGGTCTCCTCGGGGGTCGGCGTCGCCGCTGGCGTGACCAGAAGGAGAACGAGCGCCTCCTGCGGCCCAAGCATCCCCTGCACGTCCTCGCTCGCCAGCGGCGCCACACTGACCAGTTCGGCATAGTCCGGGAAGTCTGTCTTGAGCCGCCGATCGATCTCGCCGATGCAGGTGCCGATGGTGGCAAGGCGGGCCGCGGTTGCCGCCTCGCCAAGCTTGTCGCGCTTGTCGGGTGGCTGGGAGATGGCAGTAGTGCGAGCCACATCAAGTGCCTGCCATTCGGAGACCAGGTCCTGACGTTCGCGCACCATGGCGGCCAGAGTCGGATCACCCTTCGCCCCCCGGGCCGCCATCTGCGCGAGCGAGGCTGCGGCTTCGGAGGCCTGCGCCCACTGGGCGATCTGGAACATCTCGTGGCGCAGGCTGGCATCCTCATCGGGGCTTTTGGCCCCGATGCGATGGCCGGCCTTGACGAGCCCCCAGAATTGGTCACCCGATTGGTCAGCGTCGCTCTTTCCTTTGCCGGTTTGACTCTCGCCGATCACCGTCATGTCTCGCCGGCTGCGCGCCGCCAGAATGGCTGTGCTGCGCCGCCAGTGGTCGGCAGCCTGCACCCATTGGCTCTGGTCGAAATAGAGGGACGCGAGGTTGTGGAGACCCAAAACAATGTCAGGATGGTCAGCCGGCAACGCTGCCTCGCGGATCGCCTGCGCCCGCCTGTACAAATCCTCGGCGTCGCTGAACCGGGACTGGTCGTGATAGAGGCCGGCAAGGTTGTTGAGGCTCGTTGCTATGTAGGGATGGCCGGCCGGCAGTGCAGCCTCGCGCATTGCCAGCCCTCGCTTATACAATGGCTCGGCCTTGCTCAATCGGCCTTGCGCCTTATACAGGCCGGCAAGGTTATTGAGGCTCGTTGCGATATCAGGATGGCCGGCCGGCAGGGCCGCCTCACGCATCGCCAGCGCCCGCTTGTACAACGGCTCCGCCTCAGTCAACCGCCCCTGGGCCTCATAGTGACTCGCGAGATTGTTCAGGCTCGTTGCGATATCGGGATGGCCGGCCGGCAGCGCCCTCGCGGTCAGTTCCAACGCCCGCCTATACAACAGCTCGGCCTCGGTCAATCGGCTTTGCGCTTTATAAATGGCAGCAAGGTTATTGACGCTTTTTGCGATGTCGCTTTGGCCGGCCGGCAGCAGCGCCTCGCGCATTGCCAGCCCCTGTTTGAACAATGGCTCCGCTTCGCCGAAGCGGCCCAGGTCGTAATAGAGACTGGCGAGGTTGTTGAGGCTCGTGGCAATGTCGGGATGGCCACTTGGAAGTGCTGTCTCGCGGACTGCCAGTGCCCGCTTGAACAACGGCTCCGCCTCGCTGAGCAGGCCCCGGGCATAATAGAAACCAGCGAGATTGTTGAGGCCGGCGGCGATGTCGGGATGGCCGGCCGGCAGCGTAGTCTCCAAGATTGACAGGGCGCGTTTGAACAATGGCTCAGCCTCGCCGAGCCGACCTTGGGCTTGGTAGAGGCTGGCCAGGTTGTTCATGCTCCTGGCAATGTCCCCTTGATCAGGGGGAAGCATTGCTTGGCGCAGCTGCAAAGCTCGCTTTGCAGGGACGATTGCCTCCGCGTCCTTGCCATTCTGGTGGAGATCGAACACCTGAAGATCAAGAGCATTTGCCTCATCGAGCGGCGCCTGGGCTTGCGCGTGGGCAATGTTTACCAGCGACAGCCAACAGCCCAATCCGACGATCACAATTAGCGCCAACGTCCTCCACATCCTTTCCGGTTCGAGCTCAGAACCTATTGAGGTGCCGGCGCGGTCGTGGGCTGCCGCGTTATCATCGCCGCGACATCGAGCAGCCCAGGGCCGCAGGGCGTCGAACAGGCATTTCTGGGTAGTGGCGCGACGCTACTTGCTACCAACACGGCAATGGCTTGTGGGTTATTTCGGAGTCCGGCATTTTTTGCGATTGCCAAGGCGATTGCCGCACTGACGTGCGGGGCCGCCATTGAGGTTCCTTCAAATGCTGCCACGCCCAAAGGATGCGTTGACGAGGGCGCAACTAGACTCCAGATGCCGTCCGGAATTCCGTCCGCGTCATCATCTCGTTGAAGATCGCCGCCCGGCGCCATCACGGTCACGATCCCAAAATTGGAGTAGGGTGCGAGGTGTCCTCGCCGGTCGCTAGCGGCGACCGAGGTCACGTCCTGACAACTGGCCGGCGTGACATCCTTGATGTCCACTGCTTCGTTACCAGCAGCGACGACGATCGTGGTGCCGGCTTGCCGAGCAGCAGCAATTGCGTCAATGAGAACGCCATAGTCCTCAACGACGCAAGCCCCGCCAATGCCGAGGCTCAGGTTAATGACATCGGCCTTGTGAAGATTTGCCGGCGCGTCTTTCACCTCCAGACCCGCTGACCACCTGATAGCTGCGGCCACATCCTCAATGGCACCACCGCATCGACCGAGGACGCGCACGGGCAACACCGAAACTGCCCAATTAATGCCGGCAATGCCGAGCTTATTGTTGGTGGCGGCCGCGCCAATAGTACCGGCAACATGTGTGCCATGCCATGAATCAGACTGAAGATTGGAACAGTGATCACCCGGATCCGTCGGGTCAGCGTCGCGACCCGGGTGGGTGTCACCTTCAATCTCCGGCTGGCTGATGAAATCGTAGCCGGACAACAGATTGCCGGAGCCCTTGATGTCGGGATGCTCGGGCAGAATGCCGGTATCGATCACTGCGACGACGACTGACTTGTCTCCAGTGAGACTGTTTGCCCAGGCATCGATCGCATTCATGCCGACCGGTGGGCTGGCGTAGTCCCAATGGAGTCCGCCCCGGAAGACTGGATCATCCGGGCCCGACTGTGCGGCGCTGAACGGCCCGACCCGCGGTTTGAGCTTGACGTCTTCGAGGTGAACCGGATCTTGAATGCGTGGCCGCTGCAGCTGCATGATCCAATTCGGATGCGCATATTTGACCCGGGGATCTTCGCGGT
Organism: Mesorhizobium sp. C395A; assembly: GCF_030323205.1. Taxonomy (NCBI): domain Bacteria; kingdom Pseudomonadati; phylum Pseudomonadota; class Alphaproteobacteria; order Hyphomicrobiales; family Phyllobacteriaceae; genus Mesorhizobium; species Mesorhizobium sp. C395A. Next base: position 1,701,014 of record NZ_CP100473.1, read on the forward strand.
AAAGTTCAGCAGCCTCTTCGAGCGCAGGCAGAGTCGCAGGACCACGCAGCACTGTGCCTCCTTTTCTGAAATCGAAGGTCACGCGAGCCGAGGTTGCGTCGAGGCGCTCGATCTCGATAATACTTGATTCAGCACCGCCACGAGACTGAACTTCTCCAGATGCCTGCGCCGTTTGCAGTTCCTTGACGGCGGTTTCAGCATCGCTTGGGGACTTGAAGCCAACGATGATTTCACCGGGAACGAATTCCCTGACGGGACTTTGTTGTGAGCTGGCTCCGTCAAGGACCGCAGTTATGCCAAGCGAGGCCAGTAACACAATTCGAATGATGGACCACATGGCGTCACCTCATTGCAAGTCTTGCAGTTCCATAGTTCTCTCACTCCGCTCTGCCGTCTCCGGTCCTGATAACGGCGGCCTTGGTCCTGACAAAGGCGGGCAAGATTGTTAAAGCTGCTTGCAACGTCGGGATGATCGGCCGGCAGAGCGCTCTTCCGAAGCTGCAAAGCACGTTCGGCCAACGGGATGGCTCGGCGTTCTTGCCAGCTTCGTACAGCTCTCTCGCACTGGCATCAAGGACTGTCGCCTCATCGAGCGGCGCCTGCTGGGCCTGAGACTGGGCATAGACCGGGCTTGTCAAAAACGGCGCGCATACGAGCCCTGCGACCAGGATCGACGCCAATGCTCGGATCATCTCAGCCGCCTTGCGTGACTCTTCGCTATCACTTGCTCAATGAAGCCGATTGTGGTCCCAAGACGTGCAAGTTGCAATGGACGGGAGCTCCAAGGACCTCTGGTGGTTTGCGACAGGCATCGGGCCAGCCGATCTCGAGGCTGGATTGCCAATTCTCATGGGCTTCCACCGTCTCCGACGAGGACGAATGGTGCCCAGTAGCTCCCGAGCCTTGTCGATCTGAGTGGGCGCGGCGATGGGACTGACGGGTTCGCTGGATAGCAGCTCGAGCATGGATCTGCGCAGCGCCTCGGCGCGGCTCAGCGAGCCGTCCGCGGCTTGCAGCCGCTGAAGGGTGGCGGTGTGATCTCGACGGCGGCAGAGGACGCTACCGGCCAATGCGACACCAGGAGGGCGCGGCTGCCGGCATAGAAGAAGGCACGCGCCAATCCGGAGAGTGCCTCGGTGCCCGGCTTGTCGCCGGCTGCCGTATTGCAAGCCGACAGGATCACCCAGTCCGCATTGAGCTTGAGCGCGGCGATCTCGGAGGCGGTCAGCAGGCCATCATCCTGATCTGTCTCTGACCCGGGCGGGGGCGGCCGTGAGCGGAACGTCCGGTTGTGATGTTTAAGCCGGTATAGCTGCCATTCGATGCAACCCCATTCGGGAATCAGGCAGCCGGGACTCAGCGCCACAAGCCTTTCAAGCCCGTCCCACCCTAATACCCGGTCTCAACTAGGCTCCGGATGCCATCAATCTAAGGTTCAGCCGCCACGGAAGGCGCTGAGCAGTTCGGATCGGCTGTTGCGCTACCGGGTTGTCCACTTTGCCACCCACGGGTTGCTGGCTGGTCGGGCAGGAATGCGCACATCTCGGCCGAACAACAGGCGCGCGCAGCGTCGCGGGGAACGCGGCTGTCACGCCGCATGCATAATGCGGTCCTTTGCCTGCTTGATGTCGCGGACCGGGGGCACGCCGAACATACGTCTATACTCGCGCGTGAACTGCGGCACGCTTTCATAGCCAACCGCATAGGCCGCGTTGCTCACCGGTTGTCCCTCGGACAGCATCATCCGCCGCGCCTCAATCAGACGTAGTTGCTTCTGAAACTGGAGCGGCGACAGCGACGTGATCGCGCGAAAATGCTGGTGGAAGGACGACACGCTCATGCCGGCCACTTCCGCGAGAGGTTCGACGCCCAGCGATTGGGCATAACTCTCGCGGATAAGCGCCACGGCCTTGCCGATGCGCTGGGCATGACTGTCAGTCACGCCCAGACTACGGATCGCTGATCCATGGCGGCCGGCGAGCAGCCAGAAATGAAGCTCGCGCACCAGTTGCTCCTGCAGCACCGGAAGGGCAGCAGGACGATCGAGCACGCGCAACAGCCGTAGCGCCGCTTCGGCGACCTCGGCTTCGGTAGGATCGACCCGGATCGACCCGCCGACAGACGCCTGCACCACGCGCATCTCCATTGCGAGTGGTTTGATCACGGCGGGATCGATTTCGAAGACGAAGGAGTAATAGGGCACGCCCGCATTCGCGCGCGTGATCTGACTGACAGTCGGCACGTCAGCGGAGATCAGAAGCGAGTCGCCGGCGCCGAAGTCGTAGGTCTGGTTGCCCATCGTCACTCGCTTGCTACCCTGAACCACGAGAGCCACGAGAGGACGGTTGATCGCATACTGCAGTTCGCTGGGGCTGGTTGCTCGGATCATGCTAAGCCCGGGCACGGATGTTTGGGCAATGCCGAGATCATCGGCATTGGCATCGGCGTAGCGGCGAACAGTGTCGAGCAGCGTCTGTGTCATGCCGACTATTCTATGCACATGAATCGCGTCCGCAAGGTAGTTTGGAGAAACAGGCAAGAACGTCACAGGTTCCGGCAACAAGCCCGCCAAGCATCGGCGATACCTCTGGTCGCGGGAACGGCGTCAGCCAAGCCCACCCCAAGCCGAGGAAATTGAAGATGACCGACCTTTCCAACCGACGTGTCCTGATCCTGTGCACCGACGGGTTCGAGGATGCCGAGTTGTACGATCCGCGCCGTTCGCTGCTGGATGCCGGCGCCCAGGTGACCCTGGCGTCGCCGGGCAAAACACCGATTAGCGGCGTGGTCTACGACATGGCTACCGGCAAGTCGCACCCGTCCGAGCACGAGGTCACGCCGGACATGACGCTCTCGGACGTCGATGTCGCCGATTATGATGCACTCATCCTGCCAGGGGGCGTGGTGAACCCCGACAAGCTGCGCATGAGCGAGGACGCCGTGAACATCGTCCAGGCGTTCGATGCGGCGGGCAAGCCGGTCGCATCGATCTGCCACGGTCCCTGGTTGCTGATCGAGGCAGATATTGTTCGCGGCCGGCGAACGACTGGATGGTACTCGCTTCGCACCGACCTAAAGAACGCGGGGGCGGAAGTCGTCGATGCTGAGGTAGTCGTCGACGGTAACCTCATCACCAGCCGCATGCCGTCCGACATCCAAGCCTTCACTGGCGCCATCGTCCAAGCGCTCAGCCGCTGAGGCAGCCATGCGGGGGCTCTGGCTTCCCGCCAGCGAGGAGATTTTCCATGACCAGCATGTTCCAGCTTCTAATCGATGGCGTCAGCCGCGAAGGCTCCGAAGGCGCGACTGTCGCTGTCGTCAACCCTGCGACCGGCGAGCGTTTCGGCGAAGTCGCCTATGCGTCCGCCGCGGACCTCGACGAAACCCTCCGTGCGGCTTCGCGCGGTCTCAAGAGCTGGCAGGCTGTGCCGCCATGGGAACGCGGACGGATCCTCAAGGATGCCGCCGAGCGCCTGCGGGCCGACATCAACCGCATCGCCCAAGTCATTACCCGCGAACAGGGAAAGCCGCTTTCAGAAGCGCGCATCGAAATCGAGCGTTCCGCTGACTTCCTGGAATGGGGCGGCGAGGAGGCGCGGCGCATCGCTGGTCGCATTGTGCCGGGACGTCTGCCAGGCCAGCGCATCGAAATCCAACCTTACCCAATCGGCGTCGTTGCAGCGTTCACGCCCTGGAACTTCCCCATGGCGCTCGCCGCCAAGAAATTTGCCGGCGCCCTTGCCGCGGGTTGTTCGATCATCTGCAAGCCGTCCCCAGAAACGCCGGGATCGGTAGTCGAGATGGCGAACGCGCTGCTGGCTGCGGGCGTGCATCCGGCTGCCGTCGCCGTCGTGTTCGGTGACGCGAATGAGGTGTCCACCCGGCTCATCAATGCGCCCGATGTAGCGAAGATCACCTTCACCGGCTCGATCCCGATCGGCAAGCGCCTCGCAGCGGCCGCCGGCGCAGTGATGAAGCCGGTGACGATGGAGCTCGGCGGCCATGCTCCGGTGATCATCTGCGGCGATGTCGATCCGGAGGCGACGGCCGAACTTCTGGTCCACGCCAAATTCATGAATGCCGGACAGATTTGCCTGTGCCCGTCGCGCTTCTTCGTCGAAGCAGGCATAGCGGAACGGTTCGCGACCCGCTTCGTCGAGTTGGCGAATGCACTTCGCATAGGTGATGGCACTGATCCGCAAACGCAGATGGGGCCGCTGGCCAATGAGCGACGGGTCGAGGCGGTCGCTGCGCTGGTCGAGGATGCCCGCAGCCGCGGCGCGACAATCCTGACCGGCGGCTCGCGCATTGGAGAGCGTGGCAATTTCTATGCGCCGACAGTTCTGACCAATGTGCCGGCCGACGCCGCAATCCTGCATGAGGAGCCTTTTGGGCCGGTCGCGCCGATCCTGCCCTTTACCGACGAAGCGGCGATGCTGGGACAGGCGAACGGGCTGGAGTTCGGGCTGTCCTCCTACGTCTTCACGCATCACGAGGCTCGGCTGCGCCGATTGGTTGACGCCCTTCAATACGGCGTGGTTGGCGTCAATGGTGGCCTGACGCATCAGCCGGAAGCGCCTTTGGGCGGCTGGAAGGAAAGCGGCATCGATACCGAGGGCGGCACCGAGATTCTCGATCCGTATCAGATCACCAAGCACATCAGCCTGCAATGACGCGAGCGGTGGGCGCTAGCAAACCGCGACCGCGACCGCGGCAACGGAGGACCTAAATGCTCGCGCTCGACAATCTCGCCATGCCGCTGTCGTTCGTCGCCGGCCCCGCCATTCTCACGAATGTCTGCGCGATCCTGCAGAACGGCGTGAACATCCGCCACAGCCATTCGGTCGATCAGTGGCGGCGCTTCCAGGCATGGCTTGCGAGCGATGATGGCGAATTCGGCCGCCTCTATGCCGAGCCGACGATGGCGGTCGAACTGTCCGAGCGGCGCGTCTGTCTCCAACTTCGTACCCTCGAACCGCTGCTGCTCGGGACATGCGTGTTCGGCCTCACCTGTTTCCTGGCGTTGGGATGGGCTCTGGCCGAGAACGCGCACCTGACGCTCGCCGAGCCCGCTTCGATCGTGGTTATGGGTTGCGGCGCTACCGGTCTCGGACTTTTGGGCGCCGTCGCCTTCACCATCCCCAGCAAGAACCGCCGTGCGCACCGCCTCATGCTGCTGCATCCCGGTTATGTCCCTGTCCGTGCTGCCGGTCTCGGAGAAGTGCAATGAATAACCTTTCTCTGATCGATTCCCCTTTTTTCGGCGCGAGCCTGACCGACGCGCGGATGCGCGCGATCTTCTGCGCACGTGCTTTCAGGCAACGCTGCGTCGAGACGGAGGTCGCACTCGCGAGAGCGCAGGCCCGGCTCGGCGTCATTCCGGCCGACGCGGCTCGCGACATCGCCCAGGCGGCGGAGTCCTATTCGTTCGACGAAGAGCGCCTGGCTCGCGAGACGGAGATCGTCGGCTATCCTATCCTTCCGATCGTCGAACAGCTTGCCGACGCCGCCGGGAAGGCGGGGGGCTATCTGCACTGGGGCGCGACCACGCAGGACATCATGGACACGGCGGCCGTCTTGCAGGTGCGGGCAGGGCTGGATCTTATCGAAAGCCAGTTGAATGAAGCCATGGACGCGTTGCGCGATTTGGCTGATGCCCATCGCTCCACGCCGATGGCGGGTCGCACGCATCTTCAGCACGCGCTGCCAATCACCTTCGGCTACAAGGCAGCGGTATGGCTGAGTGCGCTTCACCGCCACGAAGAGCGACTGCGCCAGTTGCGGCCACGCGTGCTGGTGGTCGAATTCTCGGGCGCCTCGGGCACGCTCGCCTCGCTTGGCGAAAAGGGGCTGGCAGTGCAGGCTGAGCTCGCAAGCGTCCTTGGCCTCGGCGTGCCCGCGATCACCTGGCACTCGGCGCGTGACGGCATGGCGGAGGCGGTCCAACTGCTGGCGCTCATTTCCGGCAGCCTCGCAAAGCTCGCCTTCGACATTTCGATTATGATGACGACCGAATTGGGCGAAGTGTCCGAACCTTATGTCCGCCATCGCGGCGCATCAAGCACGATGCCGCAGAAGCGCAACCCAATCTCGTGTGAGCTTATCATTGGCGCGGCGAAGTTGGTTCGTCAGCATGCGGGGCTGATGCTTGATGCGATGGTCCATGATTTTGAGCGCGCGACGGGGTCGTGGCACCTGGAGTGGGCAGCGGTTCCCGAGGCGTTCGGGTTAACGTCCGGATCGTTGCGGCAAGCGGTGTTCATGCTGTCGGGCCTTGAGGTCCACAAGGAGCGGATGCGCGCCAATCTCGACGTCTCAAAAGGCCTTATCGTCGCCGAAGCGGTGATGATGGCGCTAGCACCCATCACGGGGCGGCACACGGCGCACGACCTGATCTATGCCGGTTGCCGCCGGGCCGTGGAGAGCGGCGAGTCGCTGTTCGAGGCGCTGTCCGTGATGCCAGAGGCTGCGGTCCCGCTTGGAGTAGAACGGCTGAGGGAGCTGACCGATCCCGCCAACTATCTGGGATCGGCCGCCCAGATGATCGTTCGTGTTCTCGCTGGGGATGTCGACACGCGCTCTGAAGCTGAGCCGCGCGATCCAAGCACGATACGGCGGTCACCAGATAGATGAAGCGCAACCGCTCGAGAGAGGAGACAACTGCAGTTCGCGGTTTGAAGACGCCCAGTCGGATTGGTTCCTGGAATGCCGTGAACGCCGAGCGGCGGGCGACAGGACAGTTTGAAGAGGATGGTGACCCTCGCCAGGTACTCGAGGCTAATCGCGCCACGAGCTCCCCTAAAGTGCGAAGTGGTCGGAACGGGATTCTTGCCTACGTGATCCGGTATGACGGCGGATTTGAGCGCGGCGGCAGGACCTCGGTTGAGAAGCGGTGCAGCTCCTTCAGCTGCTGGACGAGCACGTTGTCGCTCGCCTCGGCTACCGCCCGCTTCAGCTCGCCATAGCGCTTAGGTCCAAGCAGCAGAGAGTACACGATAAGTGGTTTCCACTTGCCGGTCAGCAAGCGGAGCGAAGCGACCGGATGGCGTGATCGCCCGGACCGACTGCAAACAGATTCCCCCACGGGTCGACTATGCGCTGACTCCTATCGGCGAGAGCCTCTCGTGCCCCTGTGGGTATGGGGAACGGAGACGCGGCCGCGATGAAGGCGTGCTAAGGCAACCATCAGATGTATTCGTGCGGCCTGGATGACTGCGGATTGGAGCTGCACTGCATCGCGTTGCCTCGTCTTTTTCGAGTGGAGAGCGGAGAAGGGGGCCGCTCCGTTTGACGAAGCGGGCCTCTCGTCTCGAAGTTAGATTACTTGACCACCGGAGACTTCGATGCGCTGTGCGGTGATCCAGCGATTGTCGGGGCCGAGCAGGCTGGCGACCATTGGCCCGACGTCGTCCGGCACGCCGACGCGGCCGAGCGCGGTCATGCCGGCGAATTGCTTGTTGAGGTCGGGTATGTCGCGCACGGCGCCGCCGAGGAAGTCGGTTTCAATGGCGCCCGGCGCCACCGTGTTGGCGGTGATGCTGCGATTTGCAAGTTCCTTGGCCATATAGAGGGTCAGAATCTCGACCGCGCCCTTGGCGGCGGAATATGCGGAGAAGCCGGGCGAGGAGACCCGCGTCAGGCCTGACGAGAAATTGACGATGCGACCACGGTCCGCAAGCAGTGGCAGAAGCGTCTGTGTGAGGAAGAAAACGCCCTTCACATGGGTGTTGAAGAGAGCATCGAATTGCGCCTCGGTCGTTTCCGTGAAGCCAGCCATTTCGCCTTGACCAGCGTTGTTCACCAGATGGTCGAAGTTATCGCGGCTCCAAGTCGTCGACAGGGCCTGCCCGACAGCATCAGCAAATGTCTTGAACGATGGAACATCCGTCACATCGAGCTGAAGTGCGACCGCCTTGCGGCCAAGAGCCTCGATTTCGGCAATGACTGCCTTCGCATTTTCCGCGCCGTTTCGGTAGGTCAGGATGACATCGCCGCCATGGCGCGCGATGCTGATCGCGGTATTGCGGCCAAGGCCGCGGCTGCCGCCGGTTACGAGGGAAATGGTTGTCATCGTCAGTCTCCTTGAGGTCGTCCGTTTGGACGACCTTTTGTGGAGCCTTCTCCATCCGGCGCGTTGCCGGTTTGTCGGCTAGTCTTGCCTGTTTCTCCAAAGAATCTGCCGCGGGCCGCCGCGCGAACGGCTCGCTCCACGGCTTGACTCGCAAACGGCGAAACCGTTCAGCGATTTGCGGCCGCAGTTTCGATGACCTGGCGACTTATCGGGATGCGTGATCATCGAGACATGAGAGGCGCCACGTCCAGGCAAGCATATCGGATTGCCTAAGTTTGATGCTGTCAAACCGTGGTTCTACTCAAATCACTTTAGGAAATTTAGGGTGAGCGTAGACAAGGTGCCGCCTGTGCGTCCGCCGAATTATCGATTGCTGGACGACTTGAGACACATGGGGTGCGCGTTTTGAACGGACGATCCAGGCATTTTCTTCGGGCTGCCCCGGTTAAGTTCGATGTGGAAGCTCTTCTTTGTGGCCGACATCATTGGCATGAGCTCCAGAATTCTGAAGCGTGTCAGCGAGACCGGTCCGAGGATGATGGTCAACTCAACCGCGGCCAAGCTTCCGCAACCAGGGTATCAGTAGGAAATATAAGCGTGGCTATTTCTCGGAGGTTTCCGGGCAGGCTTTGGTATGTGGCCCTCGCGGGGTCTGTTTGTGCGGCGTTTGCATTGGTGTTGGTCCTCGTTTCATCAACAGAATCCCTGCCTCCGCACACGACCTATGTGAAATATGGATGCATTCCCGACGATCCTTCGAAGCGCGAACGGGACCAATATCTCGGCCTGTCGACCTGCAAATGAGCAGCGTGCCGATGCTAGCTCAGCCCTGGCTTGGTCCAGTTCTCTCCGCCCAGGTTCGATAAATCGGCCTTGCCCTGAAAGGCGTCGCCTGGCGATGCGACGCCGCATCTGTCTGTTGACTAACCCGTCGCTTGGCAAGGGTGGTATCGAAGGCAGCAGCGACTGACTTGGCAAGGTCCTCGTGGAACCTGATACGGAAATTGCGAGTGAAGCGTGACGGATCGAGCAGGTTTCCTTAATTTTGCTGAGGCGCGAAAAATCGCAAAACGCCGCCTGCCGCGAGGGATCTTCGAATACATCGACCGGGGAACCGAAGACGAGCGGGCGCTTGTTGGGAACAGAGCTGCCTTCGATCGGATCAAGATTACACCGTATGTCTTGCGAAGCAGTTCAAACAGATCGACGACGATTTCGCTCTTCGGTCACGAATACAGTGCGCCACTGGTGGTCACGCCGACGGCTTTCGCAGGATTAGTCTACTTCAATGGCGAGATGGAACTCGCCAAGGCTGCGGCGGAGTTCGGCATTCCGTTCACGGCTGCGACAGAGGCGATAACCTCAATTGGGGTCGTCGCGCGAGCAAGCTCAGTCCCGATATGGTTTCAACTCTATTTGTGGGACAAAGAGGAAATCTCGTTCAACCTGATGGACAAGGCTTGGAGTTCAGGCGTCCGAACGATTGTCGTCACCGTAGATACTCCCGTTCTGCCGAATCGAGAGTTCAATGTTAGAAACGGTTTCGACGTTCCGCTACGATTTTCGCCTCGCAATGTTTTTGATGTGGCCATGCATCCGCGCTGGGCCCTTGGCGTTTTAGGGCGCTATGTCGTTACGGAAGGGATGCCCACTTTCGCGAACTATCCGGACCAATACCGAAAGAATCTACTCAGGAGAGACCGGGGATACCCCCTGGACTTTATGCCAAACCTAAGTTGGGACCACATGGCCAGAATTCGCGACCGTTGGAAAGGGACCATGGTGATCAAAGGCCTCCTTCGGCAAGGGGACGCGCTGGAGGCCAAACGCGTCGGCGCCGACGGCATCGTTGTATCGAACCATGGCGGACGTAATCTGGACAGCGCGATTGCGCCAATCGATGTACTCCGCGGAATAGTCGACTGCGTTGGCCCCGGAATGACAGTGCTGGCCGACAGCTCGGTTCAGCGCGGCAGCGATGTCTTCAAGCTGCTGGCTAGTGGCGCGAAGGCGGTCCTGCTGGGACGTAGCATGCTGTACGGCACTGCGGCTGGTGGAAAGGCAGGAGCTATTGCAATGATGAGCATTCTTAGGGAAGAACTCGCACGGACCATGGACATGAGCGGCTGCCAAACGATCGGCGACGTCAATCAGGATTTGATCGCTTGAGCTGAACATGAGGTAGACGCAGAACCAGAAATATTTGCATTTACTCTTCCTGCCTACATCTGACCAAGGAATGCAGCGCTCTCGGCTAGATTGGGCGGTGAATTCACGATCAACCGCTTCGTCACGATTCGCTGTGGGATTCAGGATGCCAGCGCACCAAGAGATTTGGGTTCGTACGATATATGCGGATTTAGAATTCCTGCAGGATCGAGAGCAGCGCGGATGCGGTTCATCGCAGCGATTTCAGCGGTTGACCGGGACCGCCACAGATGCGCGGCCTTTTCTCGGCCGATCCCATGTTCGGCAGAAATCGAAGACGGTTCGTAGGACGCCAAGGGGTCATAGACGCATTCCTCGATAACGCGTCTCGCGTCGGAAGAATGCCCGTCGTGTCCGATCATGAAATGAATGTTGCCGTCAGCGAGATGCCCGAAATAGTAGGCAGTGGCGTTTGATACCCGGGCTTTGAGGCGCGCTTCGACGTCTGCGATGTAAGCCGCATACTTATGTGGCCGCATGCTGACGTCAAAGGAAAGCACTTGTTTATGAGCTCTCTCGATGACATCGGACCCATCACGGATTGACCAGAGACGGCGCTCCTGGACCGGTGTCGTCGCCAGCGCGCTGTCGATAATGTCGTCGATCCCCTCCAAGGCCCCGATCAAACTTTCGACTGCCTGTTCGCCACTATCCATGCCCTCGACCTGGGCGAGCAAGTAAACGGGATGACCCTGTGGAAGCGGAGGCGCTTCTGCCGACAGTGCGGTGCTCACTTTCTCGAAATAGCCATTCCACATGATCTCCAAGGCCAGCAAGGAATGGCCGCAGGCACGCTCCATCGCGCCCATCACCACGAGGGCGCTGTCCAGGTGGCTGAGTGCCAACAGAACACTCGCCGTGCCGACAGGGCGCGGGCTAAGCTTCAGCAAAGCCTTGGTCACGACACCCAGCGTTCCCTCGGAGCCGATGAATATCTGCTTCAGGTCGTAGCCGGCGTTGTTCTTGGGTAAGCCCCTCAGATCGGTAAGGATCGACCCATCGGAAAGGATCACTTCAAGGCCGACAACATTGGATCGTGTCATGCCAAACCGGACGACGGAGTTCCCGCCCGCGTTCGTGGCGATGTTTCCACCGATGGTGCAACTGCCCCGGGCGCCTAGATCGACGCCATACCGCAATTCGTGCTCCGCAGCGAAATCATGGACCGCCTCCAACTTCGTTCCCGCCCCCACCACAACGAGGCGCGTGCTCGGGTCGAAGCTCTCGATCTTGTTTAGCCTCTCGGTGGAAATTCCGAAGTAGTGCGATGGCGTGTGGGTACCATGCACGAGCCCGGTCAGCCCTCCCAGCGTAACCACGGGAGCCTGTTGCCCGTGAAAGAGTTTCAGGCACTCCGCCACTGCCTCGGTGGTCCCGGGTCTGACGACAAGTGCCGGGCCACCTGGCGGCCCGGCAATGACATTCGATCCGCCCACGAGCTGCCGAAGGCTAGCCTCAAGGGTCTCGCTGTTCATGACACGCCTGCGCCTGAAAACATTGCCGCGTCATTGTCTATCTGGAGCAGGGTCGGTCTGTTTCTCTTGAAAGCGTCCTTGAGCTCACGGCTGAGTTGTTCGAGCGATTCAATTTGAACGGCATGGCATCCGAAGCCCGTCGCAATCATCTGGAAGTCGGGCGTGTAGAGGTCCACGCCCACCGTGGGGATGTCCGACGCAATCATGGCATCTCGGATTTCGCCATATGCTCGGTTGTTCCAGAGAATGATCGGAAGGCTGACTTCATTCTCAACTGCCGAGGTGAGTTCCTCGATCGTGTAGAGGAAGCTGCCGTCGCCGACGATCGCGACCACCTGACGATCCGGGCAGCCGATCTTCGCTCCGATGGCGGCGGGGAGGGCACTTCCGAGCGTGCCGTAGCCGTTCGGGAACAACCATGTGCCAGGTTCTTTCGAGGGGAAGAAGTGATTACCTGTGTATGCAAGTTGAGTGGAGTCGGCGCAGATGACGGCATTCGGATCAAGCGCTGCCGCTATGGCCCTCAAAATCGGCTTGTGCTTGTGGGACTCCGCGGACCAACCGGCGTCCTTTTCCACCGCCGCCCTGATGTCGGCGACTCGTCGCTGCGCGATTTCACTCTGATCCGCGTCGGCACCGCCGCACCTTTCGATTATCGCCTGGAGCGCGACCTTCGCATCGGAGAGCATAGCGATGCGCGGGAGATAGTTCATGGTCAACTGTCGCGGATCGATGTCGATCCTGATCAACGCACCATTTATCCGGTAGCTCTTGCAGGTGTAGAGCAGGTCAGTCTCACTGAGTTCCGTTCCGACTGCCAGCACTACGTCGGCATCCTCGATCGCGCGGTGCATGGGAGGAAAAGGAAGACTTGAGCCAAGGGAAAGGGGATGGGTTTCCGGCAGGATTCCCTTACCGGTATTCGTCGTCACCACGGGGATTTCAAGTTGCTCCGCGAGCGCCAGGACTTCTCGGTTCGCGCTGCGAGCTCCTCCGCCGACGATCATGATGGGACGCTTGGCGCCCATTAGCATTGAGGAGACTTGGCTGATCACATCCGGGTGCGGCCCGGGTCTATACAGTTGGAGCGCTTGCTCGCCAGGCACCGCCACCTTCGAGCTGAGGAGGTCTCTCGGAACTTCGATCAGGGCCGGCCGCGGACGCGACACCTCCATTGACGACATGGCCCGGTGGAAAACCTCCTCGATGTTTGAAGGCTCGAGCAAGGTATGGGTGAAAGCAGCAATCTGCTCCTGGACAGCGGACTGCGACTTGGTCTCGTGCAGGGCGCCGCGGCCCACTCCGATTTCTCCGCGCAAGTTGTTCGCGGCGATCACGAACACCGGAATGGAGTCCGAATAGGCTTCGGCAATACCTGTGGCAGCATTGAGCACACCGGGTCCGGTGATGAGCATGCACGCGGCCGGTCGGCCGGTCGCGAAGGCATAGCCGTATGCCATGAACGCGCCACCCTGCTCGTGCCGAGGCGTCACGTGCCTGATCCGCCGTTCGGGAAGGGATTTATAGAAGTCGACGGTGTGCACACCGGGAATGGAGAAAATCGTGTCGATCCCATAGGATTCCATGAGACGAAGAATGGCGTCCGCCACCGTCGTCTGGCCGATTTGCATTTTGTCGCCCATATCAGGCCTCCCCGCCTTTGGTCAGAACCATGACGGCCCTGGCAATCTTGCGCGCGGAATTGACGAGGTCGGCCGTCCCGACATGTTCCTCAGGGGTATGCGCCCACTTCTCGTCACCGGGACCGAGGCCGATCGTGGGGATGCCGGCGGCGTTCATGAACGTGCCGTTCACGCCGAAACGCCAGGCGGAGATGGCCGGGGCGGTGTCGTCGACGTCGAGTGCGGCGACGATGGCAGCCTGAGCCACCAGGCTGGTTTGTGGGGTGAACATCAACGGGTAATGGTTGGTGACTTCGGCGGTCCACTTGACCCCCTCGGTTTCTCCGTATGCGGACCTCAGGATTTGACGGATTTCCGACAGGCAGCTCTCTTCATCCTCTCCCCGGATGTAGCGACGGTCGACCCTCATCTTCACGAGGTCCGGTACGACGGCGGTGCCATTGTCCGGGAACGAATGCATGCCGGTCACGACTATCGTGGCAGGGCCAAGGAGCTCGTCCTCCGGCAGCGTAGACGCGTATTGCTCCAAAGCACCGATGAACGCCGTCGAAAGATAGATCGCATTGACGCCGTTCGACGGCTCCGACGCATGGGAGGTTCGCCCATGGAAGCAGACCTCGAACTCCAGCTTGCCGCGGTGACCGAGATAGACTTGCCCCCTCGTTGATTCCACCGAGATTCCATAGTCAGCGCGAATTCCTCCTTCGATAACCGACTTCACACCCTTGGGAGAGTCCGTCTCTTCCTCGACGTCGGCGACAACGATCACATCGCCGCCCGGCTTCAGCCCGCTGCGCTGCAGGGCACCCACCGCATAGACGGCCGAGATGACGTTGCACTTCATGTCACACGATCCACGGCCGAAAATGGCCTGACCGCTTTCGCCCCAACGGGCGGCGTCCACGAGTTCACCGGAGAATGGATTGTGCATAGCGCCAACCGGGACGTGATCGATGTGGCCGTTGATCATGATGGATGGCCCGGTCCCGTCGCCGAAAACCGTCCCGATAACATTTCCGTTCGCATCGATTTTTACGTCGTCAAAGGAAAGCTCGATCATCTTTTCGGCGACGAATTTAGCGACATTCGCCTCTTGGCCGGTGAGGCTCTCGATGCGTACCACCTCCTGGCAAGCCGCGATAAGCGCGGGAGCGTCGATCGCTTCGTCAATGGCCGCACCAACTGAATTTCTGAGCATGATGAAGTACTCTTCTGTCTACTGTCGACATTTTTGACCTTTAGGAACGGCCTCATGTCGGGATTAATGGGAAATTTGGTGCTGAGCTCGCGATGCTGCCGTCCGGCCGCGTTGAGCTATTTCGTGGAAGCAAAGGCGTCCAGTGATGTCATTATGTGCTCAGCGAGCGCTGCGGCGGCCTTGTCAGGATCGCCGCTTTCTATCGCTTGCACGAGAGGCTCATGCTCCTGCGCAACGTCCATGAGATTCTTGTAACCTGCATTGTCGATCGTAAGCGCGAGGCGAAGATGGTCGAACAGAAGCCCGGCGACCTTTTCGATGTACGGGTTCTTGGCCATCCGCCAGAGAGCTTCGTGGAATTCAAGTTCTGCGTCGACCACGCCAGGCAAATCGCCATTCTTCGCAAAATTCGACATCGTTTTGATGAGCTTGCGCAGCTTCTTGACGTCTTCGGCGGTATGGCGCTCGGCCACCGCCCTGATCGCTAACGCCTCGATGGCATTCCTCACGACATACAACTGGCGAATCTTCTCCGCACTCATCTGGATAACCGAGGTCCCGTAATGGGTGCGGCTCTCAAGAAGTCCGGCTTCGGTCAGGCGGTTGACGGCTTCGCGGATGGGCGCGCGGCTGATGCCGAGAGATTTGGCGATGCTCGCTTCGACAATGCGCTCCCCCTGGGCGATCTGTCCTGAAAGAAGTTTGGCACGGAGGTCGAAGTACACCTGATCAGCCACCGAATTGCGCTGGATCACCAAGCCGTTGGTTTCATCTTGTTTCACGACACCCATGGTGGGCCTTTCTTCATGGTTGGCGCAGCCTACCGAATTCGGTCCAGCATCAGCGCAGGCAACTTAGCGGAACTTGCGAAAAAAGAATACGAAACCGTGCAACGATACGGATCCGCTCCGTTTTCCAATGTGGAGAACCTCCCCGGCTTTTCGCCGGGGAGGTTGGGCGGACTACGCAGCAGGTTTCACAGATTTGCGCAGCAAAGAGGCGGCACGGTCAAGAGCATCAACGATGGTATCGGCCTCCACTTCGGTAAGCACCAGCGGAGGAAAGAACTTCAGACCGGGTGGATCGATTTCCGCGACGCTGTGGCATAAAACGCCATCGGCGAGGATCTCTCTGTAGAGTTCACGCCCGACATCCCGGTTGGCAACTTGAACCGAGACGGCAAGCCCGAAGGATGTGACGCCCCTGAGAACATCGGAATGTTTCGAGCAGAGCGCTTGGAAGCCGTTGTGGAGGTATGCTCCGACTTTGCGAACGTTCTCCAACAAAGCTGGACTTGAGGCGACGTCAAGCACCTTCGCCGCGACAATACAGCTGATCTCGTTGCCGCCGAGGCTGGAGATGTACGCGAACCGATGCTGATTCATGCACTGCTCGTAAATCTCCGCCCGCATCAATACGGCACTCGCAGGGTACAGGCCACCCGACAAGCCCTTCCCGGTGATCATCATGTCCGGATCGATGTCATACTGCTCCGAAGCCCACAGTGTCCCCGATCGACCCAGACCCGCGCGTGTTTCGTCCACGATGAACAGGACCCCGCGCTCCTTGCAAAGGCGGGAAGCCTGGGTGAAGAAGTCGTTGGAAGCCGCCTCGAAGGTCTCGTAGTCCATCGGCTCGATGATGAAGGCCGCGATCTCGGAGGTAAGAAGACGGTCGAGTTCCTCGAGATCGCCGAACCGCTCGAGAAAGTTCGAGTGCGAAGGGAGATTATAGTGGTCGATGATCCCTTCTTCGGGCGAGCCCGTGACGATAGCCGCGAATCCTGTATGGCCGTGATATCCATGCCTGTAGGCAAGCATCTTCTGGCGCTTGGTAACGCGGAACGCGAACATTGTCGCCAGATCGACTGAAAGGGTGGAGCAAAGAGTAATCACGCTCCGATTCAGATGGGCCTTGGGCGCGAGCGCCGCCAGCTTGTCCTGGAGTTCCAAATATTTGGCATTGGGTACCGACCAAAGCCCGGTGTCCCGGCCGTCGTCGAGCGCCTGCCGCAGCACAGCCAAGATCTCTGGATGGCGATGTCCCAACGCGTGCACGCCGCCGCCGGTGCCGCAGTCGATCAGGCGCCGCTTGCCCTCGATGTCCCACATGTAAACGCCTTCGCGTTTGCCGATGACGAATTCAGCGCCTTTCGCCTTCTGCCGCTCAGCATTTGACCGCCAGGATCGCTCGATGAAGGCGTCGAAAATTTCGGCACTTGTGCGAAGTGCCTTCTGGTTTTCGGTTGTCATTTTACGATTCCATTCTCGCAGTCACTGCGCATCCAACGTGAAGTGCCAAACCTTCGAGACGATCTTCCATCCGTCGGCGGTTTTTACGCAGGTCAGTTCGTCCACGAAGTTCTTCGGAATGAAAATCTCCTTGACGCGAAGATGGGCTGTCGTGGGGCTGGCGATCTCGATCGCAACGACCTCATCTCTCCTGGGATCGTTGCGAGACGCCGGTGAAACACGGCCCCGCACGATCTCGAGGTACTTGTCGACGCCCATGATTACGGGTTCCGCTTCCGTGAAGCAGTAGAGCATCGCCGCGGGATGAAACACCTCAGCGAAGAGGTCCGCCTTCCCGAAATACAGCGCGTCGAAGTACTTGGTTGCGAGCTCGCGCAACGCGGCTTGGCCTGACATGATGTCCTCTCTTACGTTTGTTCGGTGCGGGCCGATCAAGCCTGTTTCGTCGTGCGGTTCTGGTGGGCTACCGCCGCCAGGCACGTGAGCTCGAACATCAGGTTCGCGGCGTTGATGCAGGTGATCCCGGTCGGATCGAGCGACGGCACGACTTCGCAGATGTCACCGCCGATCAAATCGATGCCATTGAGCGACCGCAGGATCATTTGGGCGTCCCGCATCATGATGCCGCCTGGCTCTGGGACACCCGTGCCGGGTGCGTCCTTCGGGTCCAGGCCGTCGATGTCGATCGAGAAGTAAGTCCGGCCGGCGCCGATTACGCGTTTGATCTCCTCGATGACCGCTGCGCGGCCCATCGTCTCGTACTCGTCCATCGGGATCATTCGGATGCCGACCTGACCACCGTAGACGATGTCGTCGTCGCCATAGCGGGTACCCCGCAGACCGATCTGGACGATCCGCTTGGGATCGAGAAGGCCTTCTTCCACCGCACGGCGCACGAAGGTGGCGTGGTTGTACTTCGTTCCCATGAATTCATCGAAGGTATCGGAATGCGAGTCGATCTGGATCAGACCCACCGGGCCGTCCTTGGCTATTGCCCTGAGAATTGGAAGCGGGACCGTGTGGTCCCCGCCCACAGAAATCGGCACGGCGCCAGCCCCGTGGACACGCTGGAAGAACTGTTCAATGTGCTCGACGCTTTTCTCGACGCTGAGTGGATGGGTTGGCGCGTCGCCAATGTCGGCGATATTCGCGATGCGGTATGGAGCGACGCCGGTGGTCGGATTGACCTGGCGGATCAAGCGAGAGGCCTCACGAACGCCCGCCGGTCCCTGTCGTGCACCGGATCGGTACGTCGCGCCCAGATCCAGGGGAACGCCGACCAGAGCGATGTCGATGGAAGGGGAAATCTCCGATCGGGCGGCGCGCATGAACGTTGCGATCTCGGCGTATCGCGGGGTAACGGATGAATCAACGGGATTGAATTCGTTCGACATTTCATTCCTTTCTTGTCGACCATTGAGGTCAAGCGGCCGCAAATTTAGATCAGCGCGTCAATGCCTCAGCAGGTGAAGCATGTGTTTGCGGTAACGGGTGAATTCCTCGCTCGCGACGATGTCGGGGACGCGCGGCCTCGGCAGTTCAATTCTGAAGTCTTCGATGATCCTGCCGGGGCGCGCGCTCATGACCAGCACGCGGTCCGCAAGATAGACGGCTTCCTCGATATCATGGGTCACGAAGATCACGGTGGTCCGTTTGCGAGACCAGATATCGAGCAACAGTTCCTGCATCCGAGAACGTGTCTGTGCGTCGAGCGCCCCGAACGGCTCATCCATCAACAGAACGCTAGGCTCCATCGCCAGAGCGCGGGCGATCGCCACGCGTTGCTTCATGCCGCCCGAAAGGACTTTCGGAAACTGGTCCGCGTATTCCTTGAGACCCACAATCTCAATGAGTTCATTGGCGATTTGAGAGGCCTTGGCCTTCGGCCAGCGATTCAGTTTCGGGCCGAACTCGATGTTCTGCCTCACCGTAAGCCATGGATAGAGAGAATAGTTCTGGAAGACCATTCCGCGATCCGGGCCTGGTTGGGCAACGGATTGTCCATCGACCTTGATTGACCCAGTCGAAGCTTCTACCAGCCCGCCCACGACATTGAGCAAAGTTGATTTTCCGCATCCGGATGGCCCCAGAAGACAGACGAACTCACCTTGCTCAATTTCCAGAGTGGTATTCGTCAGCGCTATCTTCGGAGCTTCGCGATGCCGGGCGAATTCCACGCTGACGTTGTCGACAAGAACGCGTGTCATGGTGGTCCTCAGTACATGTAGGGAAAAAACTTGCGGTGCGCATAGCGGAACGCGAGGTCGGTCAAGACGCCCAGGATGCCGACGGCGACGATCCCGGCGATGACCTGGTCCGTCAGAAGGAAGCGCTGGGACTGCAGGATGGCGATACCCATTCCCTTGTCCGCTCCGACGAGTTCCGCGACGATAACATAGGTCCAGGCGATGCCCGCCGTGATGCGGAGCGCGTCCACGATTGCCGGAACGCAGGCGGGCAGCAGAACCTTGAAGAACACCTGTCGAGAGCTCGCTCCAAGCGAGTAGGCACTGTTCATAAGGTCGCTGGAAACGCCTTCCGAAATGCTCGCGATGAACAGGGCGAGGGGGAAGAACGTGCCCATGAAGACGATCGAGATTTTCTGCGATTCGTTGATCCCGAGCCAGATGATCATCAGCGGCACGAAGGCGGTTGCAGGCAAATAGCGCGCGGTGCTGAGCAACGGTTCGAGAAGGGAACGGAAGAACGGGAAATTCCCGATGAGAATGCCGATCGGCACGGCCACTACCGCCGCGATAAAAAATCCGCCGAATACACGGTAAGAGCTCGCCCAGACATCCTCCAGATAGCCACCGCTCACGACCATGTTGGCCAGACGACTGGCGACTGCGATGGGGCTGGGAAGGAAGAAGGGTTGAATCCAACCGGCCTCGGTGACAAGCAGCCACAGCAGAAAAAAGCCGAGTACCCCGACGACGGAAATCGTCATCCGTTCGCCAGCAGGCAGGTTTGCCCTGGGCCTCAAATATGTCCGCACCTTGGTAAGGAGGCCTGGGCGTCTCTCAGAGACGCCCGCGTTTTTGATGTCGCCGTTCATCGGAAGCGCTTGGAAAGTCCGCATCGTCCCTCCAGGCTCACTTTGCCAGCTCGCCAGCGATGCCGACGACCTTTGCGGCGTCCGGCGTCGAGCGCAGCACGCCGATTTTCTGATAGAACTCACCCGCCTGGGACACGAGTGCAAAGGCCGGGCTGCGATCACCGGAGAAGAACGCCACGTTGTCCTGTTTGCTGAAGAAGCGAACATCCTTCAGTGTGCCCTCGAGTGTCTCGGTGCTCATCTTCAGATTACGAGCGATGATCTCATGCGCCTCCGCTGGGTTCTTCCCCATGAAAGCGATGCCTTCGAAGTAGGCGTCGACGAACGCCTTCATCTCCATCTTGTGTTGGTTGGCATAGTCTGACTTCGCGGCGAGCGCGTCGACGATTAGACCTGGCATCGTGCTGGTGTCGGCCAGGATCTTGCCGAAGTCGGTAGCAGCGGCCTTTGAAAGCCACGGCTGCCACGTCACGGCGGCATCGACGCTGCCGGCAACGAAGGCTGCGCCGGCGTCACCCGACTTCATGTCGATGACATGGACGTCTTCGAGCTTCAATCCGGCCTTGTTGAGCGCCTGCGCGAGAAGGAACTGCGAGACCGAGCCCTTCTGAACACCGACTGATTTGCCTTTCAGGTCCGCGACGGTCGCTATCTCCTTCTTCGCGACAATTCCGTCGCCGCCGGCCGACTCGTCGAGCGCGGTCAGAACTTCTAGGTCAGCTCCGTTTCCGGTAAACAGTGCGAAGTTGTCCATCGTCGAGGCGACGATATTGATCTGGCCGCCCTGCATGGCGGCGATGGCGTCTGATGATGCCTCGATGATCTGCAGGCTTACATCCAGTCCTGCCTTTTCGAAGAAGCCCTTTTCCTTGGCGATGTAGAGCGCGCCGTAACCAATCCAGGTCGAGTGCGCGACCGAAATCTTTTCCGCCGCATCAGCGACGTTCCAGATTGAAGACATGGTGATAGCGATTGTGCCCGCAAGAGCGAGTTTTTTAAGGAGTTTCATTGACGTTCCCCATTACGTTCTTGGCGACTGTCCTCTGTCGACAATGTTTCGTCTCACATAAATCTGATGTAGTCAATGCGAAATGGTCCTCTCGCGATAACTGTGATTTATGGGCTGGCGCCACCCCATGAAGTCGTGCGGGATTTATCCTGGAGCGGCGGATGCACGGTCGAAAGGCGGAATATGCGTTTAGAAATCCCACCTCTGGACAAGGTCGACATTCGGCTCCTTCGGGTCTTTAAGGCGGTTACCGAATGCAATGGTTTCGCGGCCGCCGAGGAAACGCTCGGTCTGGGCCGATCAACGATCTCAATCCACATATCCGACTTGGAAACGCGCTTCGGCCTGAAGCTTTGCATTCGCGGTCCTAGTGGGTTCTCTCTGACGCCACAGGGACAGGTCGTGTATGAGGCCACCCTGCGGCTCTTTAGCGAGATCAACAGTTTCAGAACGACAGTCGCCGGGTCCAAGGGGCAACTCATGGGCGAACTGACGATATGGCAGATGGAGAACATTGCGAGCGATCCGCTGAACCCTCTGGTAGGCGCGCTTCAGCGATTTCGCGAGCGCTCGAATGGCGTTGAAATAACCATGAATGTGGTGCCATCCAACGATGTCGAGCGGGGGGTTTATGACGGTCGTTGCGATCTTGGTCTTACTGGAAGCCGGAGCCCGATAAATGGCTTGAAGTACGAAGAGGCCTACTCCGAAAGAATAACGCTCTACTGTGGTTCGAAGCATCCGCTTTTCGGCCGTTCCGAAAGGACGCTGAGCGATGATGACCTGCGTCAGGTGGATTTCGTCCGGCGAGGGTTTGTAACTCAGCAGCAGGAAATGGTCGAAACCAACTGGAACTCTACGGTTGTTTCGATGCACGTCGAGGCGACTCTCCAGTTCATCTTGACGGGTCTCCACATCGGCTATCTTCCCGATCAGTACGCTGCCGCATGGGTTGACCTCGGCATACTGCGAAAAATCAATCCGGAACGATTCAGCGTGAATTGGCCGGTGTACGTCGTGTCTCGCGAGAGCAACGCTCCCTCCGTCCTCGTCTCGACGTTTCGAGATGATCTCCTCAGCGAGTCGCGACGCCTGGCAAGCCAGGAAACGAGTTGAGCCACGTCAGAAGAGGGTTTGGACGATCAGCGCCAGCACCCTCTCTCCCTCCTTGAATTGCGTTTTGTCGATAAACTCGTCGACCTGGTGGGCCTGGGATATACTCCCCGGCCCAAAGACCACTGTAGGAAGCCCCGCCGCCTGGAAGAAGCCGGCCTCAGTCGCATATGACACCCCTTTCACATTCGGCGAGGAGCTGAAGCGGCCTACGAGCTGTTCCGCGGCACTGGAGGCTTCTCTGACAAGTGGCGGAATATGGAAGCGCTCGGTGATCTTGATCTCAGAACCGGGGGCCGTCGCGCGCAGCCCAGGAAGCACGACATCCCGTGCAAGACTTGAAATCCGTGCGAGGATAGTTGCGGCCTGCCCCAGTTCCATTGTTCGGGCCTCCATCTGGAAGCTGCACCGCGCGGGAATGACATTACCAGCGGTGCCTCCTTCGATGAGCCCGACTGTGACAGTGGGATGCGGCACGTCGTAGAGCTCGGCATTCGGCGATGGCTGTTTCTCGAACTCCCTGGCAATCTCCTCCACCTCGCAAACCAAGCGAGCGGCCGCATGAATGGCGTTGGCGCCCAGGTGTGGAAGACTTGAGTGGGCCGCTTTGCCGAAAATTTCGATCGTCCAATCGAGCGCGCCTTTGTGCGCGCCCACGACCTGCATTTCCGTGGGTTCGCCCACGATGACGGCGAGAGGCTTCGGGACGGACTTCTCGATGTGGCGGACGATGGGTTTCACACCTTCGCAGGAGATCTCTTCGTCATAAGAAAACGCAAGGTGGAGCGGCTTCGTGAGCTCGGCGATGGGAATGGTCGCGGCAAGCGATAGAGCAAGGGCGAGGAAACCCTTCATGTCCACCGCCCCGCGCCCATAGAGGCGTCCATCCGCCTCTCGCAACGCGAATGGGTCGGAAGTCCAGGGCTGGTTCCCCGCGGGAACGACGTCCATATGGCCCGACAGGACAACGCCGCCCGGAACCAATGGTCCCAACGTCATGAGCAGGCTGGTTCTGGTGCCATCAGGTGAGGGGAACCTTTGGATGGCTGCCCCCAAGGACTTGGCGAACGTTTCGACATAGTCCGCGATGTCTTGGTTGGATTGGCCTGATAGGGACTTAAATCCCACCAGCTTGGACAGGATTTCGATAGCATCTGTAGAGGGCATCCTTCATTCGACCTTTGGTTCCTGGCTGCGACGGCGGTCCAGCCCGAGGGATGAAGCCGCCGTCGCCGTCCGCCGGCAAATGGGAGGATGCCGTTCGTCGCCATGCCAATACTGTGAGTTCGCCGAGTATGAGAGGGCAGGGCTCTGCTAAGCCGTTATCCGGTTCAATACCTCCGAACTGCCGAAGACGATCTGGTCCGGTAGAATCTGCGATCGCTTTCATCGAGAACGTTTCCAGTCTCGGGCTCCTCATAGCCGCCATTAGAATGGCGGATGATGTCAAACCTTCAAACGATGGTTTGGGGCTCTTATGTGCGCCGGGAATGCGTAGCGTTCGACGAGGTAAACTGAAAAATAGTTGTCGACAGTGGACAATTGATTTGTCATGCTCGACCTTGTCAAGGCAGATGAGGTTGCAGATTGGACTGGGCTGGGCAGATCGCGTCGGGAACGATTTTAACCGTCGGGCTGGCGCTTGCGACACTTCCGATCGGCCTGTTGTTTGGATTGGCGCTGGCCTTGGCATCGAGGTCGCAAAATCTTTACGTGCGGGTCGTTTCAGCGGTCTACTCGACAGTGTTCCGCGGCTTACCGGAGCTTCTGACGCTGATCGTGATCTATTACGGAGCGCAGGAACTGCTCAATCAGTTCGCTGACGAAATCGGGATCGACGGATTTGGCGAGATCAGCCCGTTTGCAGCCGGCGTATTCTCCTTGGCCCTCGTTTTCGGGGCCTTCTCTGCGGAAGTCTTCCGGTCGGCGCTAAACTCCATTGCGAGCGGCCAGGCCGAGGCCGCTCAGGTGATCGGTCTTACTCGCTTTCAGACGTTCAAGGATGTCATCGCACCGCAGATGCTGCGGGCGGCGATGCCAGGCCTGTCGAATACGTGGATTGTATTGTTGAAAGATACATCGTTGGTCTCGATCATCGCGCTCAACGACCTCATGCGCACGACCAGCCTCGCGGTATCGAGCACCAAGCAACCGTTCGAGTTCTACGGGACTGCCTGCATCATTTATCTCCTGTTGACCACGGTCTCCGAACGCACCGCGGGCGTTCTCGAGGCACGGCTCTCGCGCGGGTATGCCAGGAGCGCGTCTTGAATTTGTTCCTGCCCGACTTTGCTCCTCAACTTCTTGCCGGTTTTGCCGTCACCTTGAAGATCGTGGCAATATCCGCCTTGCTGGGATTCCTTGCGGCAATTCCGCTGACGCTGGCGCTTCTCAGTGGTCGTGCATCCATTCGTTTCATAGCCAGTTCATACCTGCTCTTTTTCCGCGGTACGCCGCTGCTCGCGCAGCTTTTCCTGGTCTACTACGGAAGCGGTCAGTTCCGCGCAGCCCTAGAGGGTGTCGGCCTCTGGTGGCTATTCGCGGACCCTTTCTTTTGCACGATCTTGACGTTTTCACTGAACACCGCAGCCTATCAGGCCCAGATTTACCGGGGCGCCATAAACTTGGTAGCGCGCGGACAAACCGAGGCGGCACAGACCCTCGGTTTGTCCCGCTACAACACGTTTGTCGACATCTTGATTCCGCAGGCGATGGTCGTCGCAGTGAGACCGCTCGGCAATGAGCTTGTCCTTCTTGTAAAGGCGAGCGCGGTCGCTTCCATCGTCGCCGTCTATGATCTGATGGGCGCCGCCAGATTGGTCTATGCGAGGAGTTTCGAACTAAGCCCATACCTTTGGGCAGGGCTTATCTACATCTGCTGCGTCGAGGTGCTCAGGTTGAGCTGGAATGTCCTTGACCGTCGGTTTCGGCGGCATCTGCCGAACAGCCATTGACAGATGTCCGCGCATCGATAAGTTGGCGACTGTCGACAATAAAAACGTGTCGATCCCCCAGGAGGAACAAATGAATTTGAAACGTCTTATGACGGGAGCCGTCTTTGCGGCTGTCTGTTCGGTCAACTCAGCTTACGCACAGCAGGCACTGAAAATCGGAACGGAGGGTGCCTTTCCTCCCTTCAATTTTGTCGACGCGAATGGCGAGCCCCAAGGGTTCGAAGTCGATCTCGGTCATGCGATCTGCAAGGCGGCCAAGCTCACTTGCACATTTACCGCGATTGCGTTCGACGGCCTGATTCCTGCACTCAAGGCAAAGAAGATCGATGCGATCATCGCCTCGATGAACATCACCGACGAGCGCAAGAAAGTCATCTCGTTCGTCGGGCCGTATTACGTCGATCCGCCACGCTTCGTTGGCAAATCTGGATCGCCTGCCGATGTCACCCCGGCGGGGCTTAAGGGCAGAACCATCGGTGTAGCGTCGGGAACGATTAGCGAGAGTTACGTTCGCGACGTTGCCGGGACAACAGCAAAAATCACGAGCTATCCGAGCCTGGACAATGCCCTCCTTGACTTGTCGGCCGACCGCGTCGAACTCGTCCTTGACAACGCAATCGCCCTCTCCGAGGGATTTTTGAAGAAACCTGAAGGAAAAGGGTTTGAGTTTATCGGACCCGCGCTGTCGGACACCAAGCATTTCGGCATCGGCCCAGGCATTGGAATTCGCCAGAACGATAAGGCTACGGCATCCGCGCTTGCTACAGGTCTGAAGGCGGTACAGGACTCCGGCGAGTTCACAACATTGAGCCAGAAGTATTTTGGCATGGATATCTCTCCGAAGAAGCCATGAGCATTCGGAGCAAGAGCATGGAATCTGAACGACACACGACGACTCCGGCGATCGATGTCGCCGGAGTGTCCAAGCGATTTGGCCTACACCCGGTTTTGACGGCAATCACCTTGCAGATGCCTGTCGGAAAACGGTTCGTCGTCTGCGGTCCGTCGGGGTCGGGCAAGTCGACCCTTGTACGCTGCATCGTCGGTCTTGAGCGAAGATCCACGGGCTCAATCAGGGTGGCGGGTCATGATCTCGATCCGGATTGTGCGAACGCAAGACAACTCGCCGGCGACGTTGGAATGGTTTTCCAGCAATTCAATCTTTTCCCGCATCTTACCGTCATGGAAAACCTCATCCTGGCGCCGCGGCGCGTGAAGAAGATGACACGGGCTGCTGCGGAGGAAATTGCCATGATGCAGCTGAGCAAGGTGCGCGTGGACCAACTGAAGGATAAGTATCCGTCTCAGTTATCAGGAGGTCAGCAGCAACGCGTGGCAATCGCCCGCGCTTTGACGATGCAGCCTGCCGTGATGCTCTTCGACGAGCCAACCTCGGCGCTCGATCCCGAACTGGTGAACGAAGTGCTCGACGTCATGCTGGGTCTTGCCGACGAAGGGATGTCGATGATGATCGTCACGCATGAGATGCGGTTTGCGAGGCAGATCGCCGACCAGATCGTCTTTATGGATCAGGGGGAGATCGTCGAGGTTACGCCGCCCGACTGCTTCTTCAACGCGTCCCAAAATTCCAGAGTGCGTTCTTTTGTGGAAGCCACGACAAGGGGATAGGTGTGTCAGTCGCTAGGCCTTGATGGTTGGAAATACGAAAGCAAATAGAACTCGTGACTGACGTTGCCTGGCAGCATTATTTCATACGCATCCAGAGCTCCTCTACGATATTCCCAAGACAGCGGGTTCCGTCGCGCGCCATCTCCGTCTTATGGCATCACTAGATCGCAACTGGGATCGGTGGAACTGGTCGTTGCGATCTGGCGGCGAAGCCGATCGACGAACCGAAGGCGATCTGGATCAGCCGGCGGAAACGGCCCGAGGCGTCGCCAAAGGCGAGCGTCAAACTGGCGACCACGTGGGGGTTCGACAGCGAATGGCGCCGCGCGCTCAGGAGCGAGCGCGGCCAAAACCAGGACCAGTCCCCAAGCAAAACCACCGGCACCATGAGGAGTTACATGACCAGTTCCGACCTTGCATCCAAATTGAAAGATGGCACTCTCTTAGTCGACAAAGCCCTGGTGGGCGGGCGCTGGGTGGGCGCCAGCGAAGGATCCATCTTCGCCGTGACCGACCCCGCCACCGGCGAACACATCCTATCAGTCCCAGATCTCGGCGAACTGGAGCTCCAGGAGGCAATCGACGCTGCTCACAAAGCGCAGAAGAAGTGGGCGAAGCTGACTGGAAAGGAACGAGCATCATACCTTCGAAAGCTGTATGACCTCGTCGTTCAAAATGTCGAAGACCTTGCGGTCATTCTGACAGCAGAAATGGGCAAGCCACTCCAAGAAGCCCGGACCGAAATTCTCTACGGCGCGTCCTACATTGAGTGGTTCGCCGAGGAAGCAAAACGGATTTACGGCGATGTCATTCCCGGCCATCAGGCTGACAAGCGCATTTTCGTGCTGAAGAGTCCGGTTGGTGTGGTTGGCGCAATTACGCCCTGGAACTTCCCGAGCGCGATGCTCGCCCGGAAACTTGCGCCCGCTTTGGCGGTGGGATGTTCGGTGGTCGCCAAGCCGGCCGCGCAGACACCATTGTCGGCGCTCGCCCTTGGGGTACTTGCGGAGAGGGCCGGTATCCCGGCGGGCGTGCTGAACATCGTCACATCTACCAACGCATCAATGGTTGGTTCGGTGCTCTGCGCAAGCGACAAAGTTCGAAAGATCTCGTTTACAGGCTCGACGAATGTCGGGCGAATCCTCATGAGGCAGGGTGCAGACCAGATCAAGAAGCTCAGCCTTGAGCTTGGCGGCAATGCACCGTTCATCGTTTTCAACGACGCTGATATCGACGCGGCCGTGGAAGGGGCGATCGTCGCTAAATTTCGCAATGCGGGCCAGACCTGCGTCTGCGCAAACCGCATCTATGTGCAGTCGGGAGTCTACCAGGAGTTCGCGTCGAAACTCGCAAGCCGGGTGCGCAACCTGAACGTCGGCAATGGCTTTGCAGAAGGGACGCAAATCGGCCCTCTGATCGATGAAAATGCAGTCAAGAAGGTCAATGAGCATTTGCAGAACGCGCTGTCGCACGGCGCACATATAGCGACAGGCGGGACAAGCGGTGAACAAGGCAAGCAGTTTTTCTCGCCGACCGTACTGCTCGGTGTCACCTCCAAGATGAAGGTGGCGACGGAAGAAACCTTTGGTCCCCTTGCGCCTTTGTTCTCGTTCGAGACAGAGGAGGAGGTCGTGGCAATGGCGAACAAGACCGAGTTCGGTCTGGCCGGCTACTTCTACTCGCGAGATGTCGCCCGCATATTCCGCGTTGCCGAAGATCTTGAAACTGGGATGGTGGGTATCAACACAGGTCTTATCTCGACCGAGGTCGCTCCATTTGGCGGCGTGAAGCAATCGGGGATGGGACGGGAAGGTTCGAAATATGGGGCCGACGACTACATCGACATCAAGTACATCTGCTTGAGCGTTTCGTAGCCGATGATCGAGACTAGCAAGCGGCGCGCAGTGGGTACCGCTTGCTGGAACATCTGTCTATAGCGCTCGTCGCGGCGATGGCCAACGTTATGGCTTCGAAGCTCGCAATCATCAAACTTTGGTTTGGCGCAACATAATTTCGAATTTCTTCCGGCGATCCTAAACAGGAGCGAGTGAACCATGGCCTCTCCTGCGCAGCGACGAGGAGAAAGTCAGGCTTCCCGTAAAACTCAAAGCTGAGAACGAGAAGAGGGGCTTACGGCGATCGGCTTCCAGCCGACCTGCCAACCTTGGATGAGTTCGACGCGCCGGATCTTTCAGGATCATCATCGCCGGCAGGCACTCTTCGAGCGGCACCGATGGAGGCAAAGAGAGCAGAAGCATGAACCAAGACATTGGCAGCTACTTCAATCGATTCTCGGTCCCGGCCGAAGTCATTTCTTTCGTCTGCCGTCCGATAGGCCATTTCATTGACGGGAAGGAAATTGATTCAGCTGCCGACGTCATCGATGTTATCGAGCCGTTCACCCGTCAAAGATTGACGGGGCTGGCAAGCGGAAGTGCAGAAATTGTCGATCGCGCAGTGCGTTCGTCCCGCAAGGCTCTCACAGGTCATTGGGGGAGAATGCCGCCGCTGGAACGACAGAAGCTTATCCTGCGATTGGCTGATGCGATCGACGCCGATGCAGATTTCCTGGCCCATCTGGAAACCATCGACGTTGGGAAATCGATTTCAGACGCGAGGTCGATCGACGTTTTCGGCTCGATCGCAAATTTCGAGTATTTTGCAGGCTGGACGAGCAAGCTGGATGGCAGGACAGCGAGCGCAGTCTCCCTACCTGGCGAGACGCTGACCTACACCATCAAGGAGCCGGTCGGGGTTGTGGCGGCAATCATCCCGTGGAATTTCCCACTGCAGATCCTCTCTTGGAAACTTGCGGCCGCGCTTGCTTGCGGATGCACAGTCGTCTGCAAACCGTCGGAGCTCACGCCTCTCTCGGCAATGAGGGTCGCCCAACTGGCGACCAAGGTTGGTTTTCCTGATGGCGTTATCAACGTCGTAAACGGCTTTGGCCACATCATCGGCCAGGCGTTGGCCGCCCACCCGGGTATCGACAAACTTTCGTTTACTGGTTCGACAGCCGTGGGAACGGCGGTTGGGAAAGCCGCGCTCGATACGATGAAGCGCCTGACGCTTGAACTCGGAGGCAAATCGCCTGTTATCGTGACGAGCAAGGCGAACCTGGATAACGCAGCGAACGCTATTTTATCAGGGATATTCATGAATTCCGGCCAGGTCTGCGACGCGGGATCCCGCGTCTATGCCCATGCCAGCGTCCACGACGAATTGGTCGAGAAGCTGAAGGATGGTGCAGAGAGTTTGGTAATCGGTCCTGGTTTGGATCCGACCTCCAGGATCACCCCACTCGTCTCGGCGGCGCATCGGGGCCGCGTCCTAGAGCATATCAAGAGCGCGCATTTGGAAGGCGCATTACTCGTTACCGGCGAAGGGCCAGGCGGAACGGGTCGCGAGGACGGCATTCTTCGTCCGACGATCTTCGAGGAATGCTCCGAAGGAATGGGAATTTTCCGCGAAGAAATCTTCGGCGCCGTTCTGGGCGTTGCACGATTTGAGACCCTTGATGAGGCGGTGGAAAGGGCCAACGCGAGCATCTATGGCCTCGCTGCCGCTGTCTATTCCGACAATGTTGACGAAACAGTGCAGCTCTCCCGGCGGCTCAAAGCCGGGAACATTTACATCAATGCACATGGGCTCCTGGATCCGACCATGCCATTCGGTGGGGTGGGAGCTTCGGGCTTTGGCAAGGACATGGGACCGGAACAACTCGACGGATTCCTGACAACAAAAAGCATCTACCTTCAACTCGGAAAGTGATGCGTAACTATCTCACACAGCGCTTTCGGGAGGAGGCAACGATGGAAACATTGCGGCGAACTAATACTGATCAGGAGCTGCCACGGTTTTCGGAGCACACTCGGGCCATCGCCAGTGAAGGAGCGGCAGGCTGGGCGATCGCGGACGCGGCGGCGGATGCTGTAGATCGAGGCGAAGACGTCGTCAGCCTCTGCCTTGGGGATACCTCGTTCGACACGCCGACGAGGATATCTGAAGCTGCAATTCAAAGCATCCGAGGCGGTCGGACGCACTACGCTCCGGTTCCGGGCACGCCCGGCCTTCGTCGCAACATTGCTTCCGCCCAAAAGCGGTTCGATGGGCTTGATTGGAGTGCAACTCAAGCCATTGTATTTGGTGGAGCACAAAATGCTCTTTTCGCCGCCCTGATGACCGTTGCCGGAGCTGGCGACGAGGTGCTCTGCCTCGAGCCTTGGTATGCCACATACGAAGCGGCAATACGCGCCGGTGGAGCAGTGGCCCGACCCGTCAAACTATCGCTGCAAAATGCACGGCAGAAAATATCCGAGGATATTCTCCGTGCGGCGGTAAGAGATCGAACGCGGGCGATCTTGCTGAACTCCCCAAACAATCCCGGCGGATATGTGTTCGGCAAGGAGGATCTGGAAACCGTTGCGAGATTTGCTGAGCAGCACAATCTGTGGATCATCAGTGATGAGGTTTACCGCAGCACAATCTTCGACGGCAAGTTCCTCTCAATTGCGTCCATTCCTGGCATGAGGAGCCGAACGATAATTGTGAACAGCCTATCCAAGTCTCATGCAATGACTGGCTGGAGGCTTGGATGGACGCTTGGGCCGGTCTCGGCATCAGTTCATCTGGAAAATCTTGCGCAATGCATGCTTTTTGGATCGCCGACCTTCATCCAGGATGCGGCAGCGGTGGCCCTCGATGAAGCGGGTGACGAAGAAATGCGTTTCTTCTCAAGCGAACTGAAGCGCAAATGCGATTTGATGTGCACCAGGCTCTCCGAAATTCCCAATTTAAAAGTCGCGAGGCCGGGTGGCGGCATGTTCTGTTTCATCGACGTTAGTGCAACTGGTTTGCCCGGCACGGAGTTTGCCGAGCGTCTGTACTCCACGGAACGACTGGCAATCGTGCCAGGCATCGCGTTTGGACCGGACATGAAAAAGTACATACGTATCTCCTTCTCGGGCGCCGACTCCGTGATTAAAAGCGGCATGGACCGGCTGAAACGATTTTGCGCGGGATTGTAACTGCGAGCGGGTATTCGTAGTCGATCGGCCGATAGACCGACCAATCTGGTCGTTGCGCGTGTCGTGCCAAGCGCGCTGATGACGCCGTCCACGTCCCACCAAGCGGCTCGGTCTGGCATATCGGAGAAATCGATCACGACGTTCTGCAATCGGTCGCGTGACTCGATCGGGCGGCGTGTCAGGGCGATGACTCGGCTGATCCGCGCGCCGGCAAGCACCTGCTCCACGACACAGGATCCGACATGCCGGTGCCCACCCACGATTAGCAACCTAGTCATCCAATATCCTGCGGGTCGAGATGGCGTGAGGGCGCGCGAGAGAAGGCTGTCGAGCATGCGATCCGGCAGGTGCCTAGCCGGCGGGTGGAGATACCTAACGGCAGCGCCCGCAGTTGGGCTACTCCGGAGCCCTGAGTGACGCTTCAAGGTGATCTACGATCGCCCGAACTTTTGCAGATGGCCTGGGCCCCGCCGGGAAAGGTCTAGGCAACTCGTCGTCGGGGCGGGTAGCACTCCGACGCATAGTGGCGCAGAAGCGCAGAAGCGAACCCGCGCGCACAATGAGACACGCCGAACGCCGATCAGTTCGCTGGTGCGAGTGACTGCTTGGTTAGCTTCGCTGCGCTGGGGCTCATTAAGGACAGTAAGGGGAGTGCGGCGGCCCCGAGAAGCGCGCTCGTGGGTCCCAGTTCGCTAACTTCGACCCTTTCGGGAGAGTCGGACCGAATCGATGGTCCAAGTGGATGAAGGTCGTCGACTAAGGCCTTCAAGAGTTGGACCGGTGCCGTTCCACCAATAATGATGCGTTCTGGATCGAACCCATTCTCAAGGCTAACTACTGCGGATCTGAGCGCCGGGATGGCATTGGCGACCCAAGATCGAGTTGCCTTGTCAACAGCGGCTGACTGCTTGGACCTCGGTCTCAGTCCAGCGGTGCTGAGATAGGTGTAGAGGCAGCCCCGATTGCCACAGTGGCAAAGAGGGCCAGCGGGGTCGACAATGACGTGTCCGAACTCCCCAGCATTGCCCCGATAACCGCGCTGGAGCTCGCCGCCTCGGACGATTGCACCGCCGACACCGTCGCCGACGAAGAGATAAAGGAAGTCTGCCGCGCTTTTCGCACGCCCGAACAGCGGGCGTTCCTCGAAAGCCTCAAGCGCGGTCTCAAGCTCACCGAGTCGCTCGTCGACCTCGTCGGGCAGTTCGTCCGCGCCTTCATGCTCCGAAACAAGACGATCGAACTCGACCTTGAGCGCGTCGCGCGTCGCTTCCTCCTCAGCCGTGAGCGGCACGGGTTCACCATGGAGCCGCCGCAGCCCATAGGTGTGGCCATAGGCGAAATCAGGCGCGACCTCGGTCCACTTCCAGCCCTCGGCGGCAACCGCCTCGGATTCACTGCTGAGCTTGTCGGCCACCATCTTGTCGATCAGGGCGACATCCTGCAGCCAGCCACCATCATCGCCCTCGAAAAGATCGCGCAGCACCGAGCCGCCCGCTTCGACATACGCCTCGATGCCGATGAACAGCGCCCGCTTGTCGGTGGCGCGGACGGCGCCTTCGGTCAGCATGCGCCGGATGGCATAGGCCGACTTGTCGTAGGAGGTCTTGAGGCGCTCCAAGACCTGTTCCTGGCGCGCATGGTCGCCGGACACGGTGAACGCCTCGAGTTGCGCCAGCGTCATGCCATCCTCGGCATAGACATCGAGCAGCACCGGAGACACCGATGCGAGCTTGAGGCGCTGCTTGATCACGTTCACCGAGACGAAGAAGGTCGCAGCGATTTCCTCCTCGGCCTGACCCTTCTCGCGCAGGACGAGAAAGGCGCGGAACTGGTCGAGCGGATGCAGCGGCGCGCGCTGGACGTTCTCTGCTAGAGAGTCCTCCTCCGCAATGCCGCCCTCGCGGACGACACAGGGGACTGGCGCGGTCTTGGCCAGGCGCTTCTGCTTGACGAGCAGTTCCAGTGCCCGGAAACGCCTGCCGCCGGCCGGCACTTCGAACATGCCGGTCTCAGTGCCGTTTTCATCCACGACCCTGTAGGATGCCCCGGCGGGCGATGTCCTCGGCGAGTTCCTCGACCGAGACACCGGCCTTTATGCGTCGGACATTGGACTGGCTCAGCACGAGCTGGTTGAAGGGCACGTCGCGGGAGGGCGACAGGGTGATGGTGGGCTTCTTCTTGGCAGTAGCCATTGGGATGTACTCCGCGACGGGCGGCCGGGAACCTCTCTCGGCCTCCAACCCGTCACGAAGATCGGCGCCGCCCTCTCACTCTGAGGGACGACGCCGCAAATCCTTGCTCCCGGAAAGGCACGCAACCGGAGACAGGGACATCCGTATCGCCGGCTTTGCTGAAATCAGGCTACACGGTCGAGCAGCTTCTTGGCCTTGCCCTCAAGCTCGAGCCGAGCGTCCTGATGTGGCTTGTCGCGCGCCACGGCGGTGATGCCCTGCACGAAGTCGAAGATGCTCGTTGGCTTGCGTCCTTCCTCCGCGAGCACGGTCTCGATGATCTTCGCTGTGTCCGCCTTGGAGAAGCCGCGCTTGCGGAGAAACTCCGCGCGATCCTCGTCGCTGCGGGCGACGATCTTTTCGCGCGCCGCCTGGATGCCGGTGACGAAGGGCATGGGCGAGGAGTTGGCGAAACGGGTCAGAGCCGGCGCTGCCTGGTGTGCGAAGCGTGAGGCAGCATATTTGGAATGGCGGATTGTGATCTCCTCGAAGTCCTCGACGCCCCAAAGGTTGCGGTTCTGGCACACGGCGCGGAGATAGAAGCTGGCGATGCCAAGTGTCTTCGCACCGACCTCGGAGTTCCAGCAGTAAAAGCCCCGGAAATAGAGGTCGGGCGAGCCATCCGGTAGCCTGCCGGCCTCGATCGGGTTGAGGTCGTCGACCAGGAAGAGGAACACGTCGCGATCCGAGGCGTAGAGCGTGGTGGTATCCGAGGTGATGTCGACACGGGGATTGTAGATGCCGGTCGACCAGTCGAGCACGCCGGGGATCTTCCATCGCGTGTCGCCGGTGCCATTGCCGGCGATCTTCTGAACGGCCGCAACCAGTTCGTGATCATAGATGCGCCCATAGTCCGGGCCGGTGACGGCGCGGAGCTCGATGCGCCCGTTCTCGACCTCGAGCGTCTTGACCTGCTCGGCGCGGTGCGCGGTCAGGCCATATTGCAGGTTGATGCCGGCGAGCGGTGCCGGCAGCTGGCGCAGGTAGGTCGCCGGGGCGCCCACGATGCCGGCGAGTTGACCAAAGCTCCAATGCGTCGGGGCAACCGGTCTATCCGCACCGGGAAGCACCAGGGCAAGCCGCTCGGCATCGTCGCGGCTGGCTTCGACCCGGATCGCCGCGCTCTCGACTGTACGGGTCCGGCTGCGCTCGGACCGCCCCTGCACTGAAGCCATCAACTCGGACAGCGACAGGTAGCGCTCATCAGCCGGACGGTTGAACCATTCCGACGACACGCGGCCGATGCGTTGGCCGCGGCTCGCATCCACCTTGTAGCCACCGGGTGCGTCGCGGCCGGCATCGATAGTGACTGAATTGTTCATGAGAGTTCTCCATGACGGGCGCCGGAAGCCTCTCTCCCAGCCCTTCGCCGTCATGGCCCTCCAAAACCGTTCTCTCACTCTCGCGGTGCTCAAGGCCGACACGGAGGAGGGGGCTATACGCGCTGTCGGAGCCGCGCCGCGTCAGGGATGGAAGCCCTCAGGGTGAAGACCCGTGCAGCGGGGCTTCAGCGCAGCCGAGAGTCCGGCCCGGAGGGACGCCCATCTCGAACTCATTTTCATTTCGCTGTAGAGTGCCGGCATGTGCAATGCCTACGAACAGCATGTGAAGTGGGTCGAATACGTCCAGATGATGCAGGCACTCGAGCTTGGCATCCCGACGCAACAGACCGAACTCGATTTGCCGGGAAGCGACGACATCCGGATCAACGACATGGCCCCCGTGATGCGCGCTGCCGGCAACGGCATTGAGCTGGTGCCCATGAATTTCAGCTTCCCACCTTCCAACCCGAAGGGTGGCCCAGTCTTCAACTACCGCTCTGACGGAAGGCATTTCGACAAGAGCAACCGATGCCTCGTTCCCGCGTCGGCCTTCTTCGAATTCACGGGCAAGAAGTACCCGAAAGCAAAACATCGGTTCACGCTGAACGATGCACCATTCATGGCGATCGCCGGCTGATGGCGCGAAGGCACAGATGGCTCTATCCCGGCCTTCGCCATGCTGACCACCGAACCTGGTCCGGATATTGTTACTTATCATGACCGCCAGGTGGTAGTTCTGCGTCCCACCGACTGGGCGCACTGGATCTACCTGACGAAGACAGAAGGCGAACTGCTGCGCCCCCCTACCGGAGGGCTCACTCGCGGTTGAAACCGTTCGACAGGGATCGGACTAGGACGGCGTGGGTAGGCCAAAAGGCCGGAATGGGGCCCATTCCGGCCGGCAGCTTTCGTGCCCATTCCAGCCATTGGCGCTCCGATCACGCGAGGGCAGCTTTTTGGCCCACGTGGACGTGGCTAATGCCTCCAACTAGCTCGCTGTGGACGCTAGTCCTGCGGTATGTCGGGCGGCGGCTCATCCCCGGGATCCGACATCAGCTCGTAGGGCAGGGCCTTCGTGAAGCGGCCCAGGCTGCCGAGGATCGCGAACACCCTGTCGGGGAGCGCATCGATCACCTGGTCCCGCAGGAAACAAATCCAGGGTTCATGGTCGGTCGTCGACCAGACGAAATACTGGTCCCAGCCACGCTCCGCGATCAGGGCCACGAACGTCTGGCGCTGCGGGATCGACCATTCGAAACCGCCATGGAACATCCGGTTCCGGTAGCTGAGCAGAGCGACGATCCAGTCGAGGTCATCAGGGCGAAGATGAGCAGAGACTCCGGTGGCGTCACAAAGCTGTGGCAGGCCGGAAACGATGTCGACGCCGGCATCACTTTTGCCGAAGTACCATTGGACGTTCCATCTTTCTGGATTGTCCTTGGCCCGGCGCCAGCGCTTGTGATCGGGCGGGGCGATGCCCTTGGCGACGTATTTATCGCCCAAGGCGCGGAAGGCTTGCGCGAAAATAGTCTCGAGCGTCGGGACGATCATGCCGACGGCAGATAGGCTGATTGCTGCGTCGCTATATGTCGACCGCCAGATCGCATCGACATGCTCATCGACAACATGATCGTGGTACGGGCCCTGGTAGGTTCGGGCTTCTTCCTCCAATTCCTTGATGTTGGTGCTGACATGGTCGGCAGATCGTCGGTGCTCTCTCAGGACAGCCCTGATCGCCTCGAGTTGGGCATCCCAGTCGATCGTCGACACGAGACGGTAGAGGTAGTCACGATCATCGAGCAGGTTTTCGAGGCCAGTCTTGAGGCGCTCCGGGTCGGTCGTCATCATCCCTCCAGGTGCAGATCGCCGTGGTGAGCGGTCGCCGCTCCACCGCTGACCGGCCGCTATTCCGCCGCCTTCGGCAACAAGTCGAGACAGCTCGTATCTCCGGCCACCGTCAGGAAATTGATGGCGTCGACCACATTGGAGACTGCCCGCGTGTCGCCGGTCGACAGGCCGGCGACAAAGATTGCTCGCAGGTTTTGCGACCTCACGCCGAGCTCCATCATATCGAGGTGACGGTTCTTGATCAGCGTCGAGATGGTTTCCACGGCCCGGTGTGGGAGCGGGGAGCTGAATTCCGCGATCCGATCCACGAGATGAAAGGTCTGGCCTGGCCCATATCCGGCATTCGACGCCGCGATGGTCTGCTGCATGAGCCAGTCGGGGTCGAGGCCCCGTTGGTAGTAGAATTGGCCGATCGCGCCGATCTCATTCTGAAAGACCGTGCGTTGGGCCGAGGGCTCTGAAGCAGCCAGCAGCCTTCGATCCCAATAGCTCTGCGCTCGAAGGCGCCTCTCCCCTTCGGGCAATGCCAGCTGGGTGCCCAGAAACCACATCGCCTTCCGCCGCGCCTCGATCGGGGCGTCATTCCAGAACTGGGCATAGACGTCTTCAGGGAGGGCATCGACGATGTAGAGGATCACTAGGTAGTGCGTGAACCTCTCGGTGAGATGTTCTCGATCGGCACCCGGCACGTTTTCGGCCAGGCGTTGAATCTCGTTCCGATAGCAATCGCTCATTTGAGTGGCTAGCCAGGAAAGGGGACCCGTGCCCATCTGGATGTGCGACAACCATACCGCGTCGCGCAGCTGCGCATCGGGTGTCTCGAAGAAATTCGTTGCATTGGCCTCGAGGAAGTTGGCCGCGAAGTAGCTGAGCCAACCGAGGTAGCGCCCGATGACCGCCCGCGGTATTCGCCCGTCGGCACCGCTCCGGGCGACCCCGGCGTCCAGAATGCTCTTGATCTCCGGCAGAGCGGTGAGAGCGTGGCCCGGATCCTTGCCGACCGGCGTTTCCGGGTTTTTGCTCAGCCAGAAGATGAGCTGAATGCAAAGCTCCAGGGCGGCGCCGCGCGACGTGGACGTGGCGGCGAAATAGACTTGCCGGCGGTAGGTCTCCTCGAAGCTCTCAGAGTCAGCCGGCGACGAGCTCTCGTAGAAGGAGAGGACTTGGGCCCGGACCTCGGATTCGAGGCCAAAGCTGATGCCTTCCTTGCCCAATTGGAGCCCGACGGAGATCAGTTCGATTGCGGCCTTGCGGGTCCACGACCAGTCGGCGTCATGGCCCTCGCCTTCGTTTCCGGTCAGACCCACGCGAGACACAAGCGTTCCGGTAAGCGCGATGATGCCTCCCCAGCTGACCGCGTTTTTGTTCCGGACGACGGTCGTCAGGGCCTCAATGATCCTGCGGATATAGATTGCGGGGACGCCCGAGAATTTGGGGGCCCCTTCGGAGAAGGCCAACGCATTCTGCTCGGCAGCCTGCCGCAATTGCTGGCTGAGAGCGGTCACCGTGACCTTCTGCGCCTGGGGGGAGGGTCGCCAGTCGGTGAGGAACGAGGCGATGTCCTCGATCGAACGGTTCGCGAGGTCGGCCGCGACCGCTGGACTGATATCGGGCTCATGCAACTCCTTCAGCCACGCATCGGGGTCACCGTGACGCTCGACGTCTTGCTGACGGTCCTTGGGAAGCACCTGGCGCCAATGCCATTGCACCTCCCGCAGCACTGATGCCCTGAAGTGGTTTCGTTCCTCGTCATTGGGCTCTCGCCCGGTGCTTTTCTTGAACCGCTCCTGCCAGCTCGGCTCGTGCTTTGACGGGACTTTGTCGACCGCCCCCAAGATCCTGGCCTGGGTCTCGTCGGGCAAGCGGTCGAACCAGGCGGCCGCCAGCTCCCCGTACTCCATACTGCACCACGTCTCGCCGATCAGGTCGGCGTCATCGAGACTCGAGGTGGCGAGTGAGGGTGCAGCTGCGGGATCGAGGGAAAGGACGTGGAGCCGCAAACGGGTGAGCAACCGCGAAGGATATTTCGAGATTTCGGCGACGATTGCCTCTAGTCGGTCAGGGTGTGCCGAGGAGATGAGCCGCGCCGATCGGACGGTCTCGCCGACCAATGCATCGATGATGCCGTGCTTGGGGCCATGATCGGAGATGGTCCTAGACATGTGGTGGGAATAGTCGCCTGGGGGATCGTCGCTCACCCGTCGTTCGATGCGCAGCGCGGCATCCAGCATCTCGCACAGCACTCCGACAAGGTCGGTGCCCAACCCGGCAGCGCATGCGCGAACGTCCTGGGGCAGGAAGTGCTCGAACATGTGCTGGCCGAACAGGGTCGTGGCCCTGCCGTCCTCGGGAATGATCCGGTAGAGTGAGCCGAAGAGGCCGAGAGCGGCCTCGTGGCGATCCGCTTTGACAAGATTTTCGAGGATCGTATGGACGGC
Organism: Mesorhizobium sp. C395A; assembly: GCF_030323205.1. Taxonomy (NCBI): domain Bacteria; kingdom Pseudomonadati; phylum Pseudomonadota; class Alphaproteobacteria; order Hyphomicrobiales; family Phyllobacteriaceae; genus Mesorhizobium; species Mesorhizobium sp. C395A. The sequence continues at coordinate 1,740,490 of NZ_CP100473.1, forward strand.
TGACGAATGGGGCAGTCGCGTGTCTTGGCCGAGCCAGCCCTTTAGGATGTCGACGAGGCCCTCGGCCTCGCCGGCTGGCAGGGCTACAATCGCCTCCGCGCCATGCCAATGCACATCCTGGTCTTCGGATCCACCGACTGCACGCAGCGCGGCGACCACCCTCGCTCGAACTGCGGGATCGCTCGAAGCCGCCATCCTCACGAGGTATCGCCCTGCGGGCCAATGCTGCAGGCGCAGCCCGTCATCTATGTCATCGAGGCCGACCCACGACGCGGCGAGCAGCCGGTGCTCGGCAAGGGGATCGAGCCAGTCCGCGGAGTGGAGACGCTCGAAGAAGTAGAACAGCAGCGGGAGCGCGCCGGGAATCTCACGCGACAGGGCCTGCACTGCCGCCTTTCGGTCCGGCATTGCGAGAAGCTCGTCGAGGCGTCGGATATAGGCCGAGTACTTGCCCTGCAGCGCGACCATAAGGCCCCGTACTGCCGTGTCGAAAGGCGCCTGCCATTCCGAACGGAACTGAGCGTCCACTTCCAGCGACTGATGCAGTTCTCGCCCGTAATGTGCCTTTGCGTGCGCGGCCATCACGGACTTCCAGGATCGAGCAACATCGCCGTCGGGAGCGAGGCCCAAGGTGGCGCAGATCCGTTCGATCTGTTCGCGATGGCTGTGCTTGGGCGCCAGGGTTGTGACCGCTCGATCTGCCGCCTGTTGGATGTATCCAAGTGACCTCAGCGCGGCGCCGGCCTGGTCGAGACGATTTTGCGCCTCGGGCGAAACCGTTACCGTCAGATCGGCAGGAGTTGCAAGAAGTTGCCGAAGGATCGCATCGATCTCGCGCATGGCGTGGCCCGCCAGCGGCACCGATACGCGAAGGGGCAGGGTGCCGGCCGCGAGCCGGCAAAAGTCGACGTACCGATCCGCGGTCCGCTTTCCCAGCAGGCGCTGCAGAAGAGAGGCAGTATGGCGCTGCTCCTCGGACATGTCGGGTAAAGCGAGTTCTTCGACCATTCCCGCCTGTCCCGCCCCCGATCGAATTCTTCCTGGCCCGGAAGCTAAGGTCACCGTTTTGGCAGGTGCCATCTCAACTAAGTCGACGATCGGTAGGCCGGTCAACTCGCCGTCGCGGTGATCATGGCTGCGAAACGGTTTTCCGGTACTTTAACTGACCTTACCGGATGCGGGTCGGAGTACAAGGCGGGGGTGATCGAACGTCGGCTTATGGCGTAAGGCCGCCTGCCGCCGCCTTTGCGGTTGCAGCTGGGCACGGACGATGCGAGCGCTATCGAAAGTCGCGTGTCTTCACCTTGATCGGTTCAACCTGCAGCGTTGGATCGACGAGGTCCCGTGGCCGCAGGCCCTTCGGCAAGCTTCGCGGATCGATCCCTGGTCCACGGTGATGGGCTTCATCCCCTCGCCCATGCGGAAGTGGAAAGGGCGCCTCTCGGTTGCCGACGCTGGCGAGTTCACCGGAAAGATCGGTGAGGGAATGGGCGACGAGATGCACCACTTCGCCCTCACGCTGAATCTTGCCGCGGACGCTGAGCATCGAGGAGGACAGCAGCACGCGGCGGAATTTCTCGAAGACCTTGACCCAGACCACGACATTGGCGGCGCCGGTCTCGTCCTCCATGGTCAGGAACATCACGCCCTTGGCCGATCCGGGCCGCTGGCGGACCAGGACGAGGCCTGCCGCCTCCAGCCAGCGGCCGTCGCGCGCCTGCATCGCCTCGCTGCAGCTGACGATTCGGCGCCGGATAAGATCTGCGCGCAGGAACGACAGCGGGTGGTTTCGTAGGGTCAGGCCCACGTGACCGTAGTCCTCGACCACTTCCCGGCCAGCTGTCATCGGCCGCAGTGTGAGAGCCGGCTCATGGATTTCCGACACGGTCCGCTGCTCGTGAGCCGAGGCTGCGGCAAAGAGAGGCAGGGGTTCGTCGCGGAGCCCCTTGAGCGCCCACAACGCCTCGCGTCGGGCCAGGCCGAGATCGGGACGAAAGGCGTCAGCCTCGGCGAGTTGGACCAGAGATGCCGACGGCACCCCGGCGCGATGCCAGAGATCGTCGATGGATGCGAACGGCTCGTCAGCTCGGGCTGCAACGATCGCGGCAGCATCGACATTGGCCAGCCCCTTGACCATCCGCAGACCAAGCCGGACGGCGAAGCGTCCATCCTCGCCAATCGGCTCAAGCGTGCAGTCCCATCGGCTCGCATTGATGCAGACGGGCCGGACCTCGACGCCGTGGGCTTGGGCATCGCGCACAATCTGGGCCGGCAGATAGAAGCCCATCGGCTGGGAATTGAGCAGTGCGCAGCAGAAGACATCGGGATGGTGGCATTTCATCCAACTCGAGGCATAGGCGATGAGCGCGAAGCTGGCGGCATGGCTCTCGGGAAAGCCGTAGCTGCCAAAGCCTTCGAGCTGCTTGAAGGTGGTTGCCGCGAATTCCGGCGTATAGCCATTGGCGATCATGCCACCGATCAGCTTGTCGCGGAACTTGCTGACGCCGCCCGTGTGCTTGAAGGTCGCCATGGCACGGCGCAATTGGTCGGCCTCGCCGGCGGAAAAGCCGGCGCAGACCATGGCCACCTGCATGGCCTGCTCCTGGAACAGGGGAACGCCCAAGGTCTTGCCGAGCACGCGCTCAAGCTCGGGGGTCGGGAACTCGACCGGCTCCTTGCCCTCCCGGCGTCGCAGATAAGGATGGACCATGTCGCCCTGGATCGGGCCGGGGCGCACGATGGCCACCTCGACGACGAGGTCATAGAAGGTGCGCGGCTTGATGCGGGGCAGCATCGACATCTGGGCGCGACTCTCGATCTGGAAGACCCCGATCGTATCCGCCTTGCGGATCATGGCATAGGTCGCAGGGTCTTCAGCCGGGAGGGTGGCCAGGTCGAGGGTCATGCCCTTGTGCTCGGCCAAGAGGTCGAAGCTGCGCTTCATGCAGGTGAGCATGCCGAGCGCCAGGACGTCGACCTTCATGAATTTGAGGATGTCGATATCGTCCTTGTCCCACTCGATGACCTGGCGGTCGACCATGCGGGCCGGCTCGATCGGCACGAGATCGTCGAGCCGGTCATTGGTCAGAACGAAGCCACCTGGATGCTGCGACAGATGGCGTGGCGTACCCTCGAGTTGCTGGGCGAGTTCGAGCGTCAGCCGCAGCCGGCGATCGGCGAGGTTGAGATTGAGATCTTGGACGCGCTTCTCGTCGATGCCCTCGTCGTGGCCCCAGACCTGCGAGGACAGCAGCTTGGTGAGGTCCTCGGGCAGGCCGAGAGCCTTGCCGATATCGTGGACGGCGCCTTTGGTGTGATAGCGCACCACGGTCGAGCAGAGCGCGCTGTGGTCACGGCCATAGGTTTCGTAGACCCACTGCATGACGATTTCGCGCCGCTCATGCTCGAAATCGACGTCGATGTCGGGTGGCTCGTTGCGCTCCTGCGAGACGAAGCGCTCGAAGAGGAGATTGTTGCGCTCAGGATCGATGCTGGTGATGCCCAGCACGTAGCAGACGGCCGAGTTGGCGGCCGAGCCTCTGCCCTGGCACAAAATATCCTTGCTGCGCGCGAACTGCACGATGGCGTTCACGGTGAGGAAGTACGGAGCGTATTGCAGGATTTCGATCAGGCGCAGTTCGTGCTCGATGAGCGCCACGACTTTGTCAGGCACACCCTCGGGATAGCGACGCGCTGCACCTTCCCAGGTGAGCTGTCGGAGCGCCTGCTGCGCCGTCAGGCCGGGCAGCATCTTCTCCTCTGGATACTGGTAGGCGAGTTCGTCGAGGGAGAAGCGGCACTGGCGCGCAATTTCGACGGTGCGAGCGAGGGCTTCCGGATAGCGCGAAAATAGCCGCGCCATTTCCTCAGGCGGCTTGAGATAGCGGTCGGCATGCCGCTCGCGCCGGAACCCCAACTCGTCGATGGTGATGTTGTGGCGAATGGCGGTCACCACGTCCTGGAGGATGCGCCGGCTTGGTTCGTGGAACAGAACGTCATTCGTCACCACCGTCGGCACCCGCATCTGGGTGGCGAAGTTGGAAAGCTCGTGCAGCCGGACCTGGTCGTTGGGCCGCCGGCGCAGGGTCAGCGCCAAGTAGGCGCGATCGCTGAAGATCTCCCTCAGGCGACGCAGTTGCAGGGCGCAGGTGTGATCGGCGCGGTCGGGGACAAGAACGGCGATCAGGCCCTCGGCATAGTCGGCCAGGTCGCTCCATTCGAGGTGGCACTTTGCTTTGCCGCCGCGTTTCTTGCCCAGGGTCAGCAGGCGGCAGAGCCGGGAATAGGCGGCCCGGTCGGTGGGATAGACGAGCAGCGACATGCCGTCGACGAGATCAAGGCGACAGCCGACGATGAGCCTGACGCCGGTGTCCTTGGCGGCCTGATGGGCCCGCACGATGCCGGCTAGAGAATTGCGGTCGACTACGGCCAGGGCCTCAATGCCGAGCGCTGCCGCCTGGGCGAACAGGTCGTTGCAAGAACTGGCGCCGCGCAGGAACGAGAAATGGCTGGTTACCTGCAATTCGGCATAGCGCGGGGTGGTCATGCGAAGACCCCATGCAGGAACCATTTGTGCGAGCCGGTCCCGGGATCCTCGCCGTCGCCGGCACGGTAGATCCAGAAGCGCTCGCCGGACTCGTCCTCCACCTGGAAATAGTCGCGTACCGCGATCAGTTCGGCATCGCGCTGCCACCATTCGCCAAAAACGCGCTCGGGACCGTCGGCCCGCGCGACGCGATGCCGGATGCCCCGCCAACTGAACCAGACCGGCGGATGGTCGGGCAGCAGGGCCATCGTCTCGATGGGTTCGGGCTGGGTCAGCAGACGCGGCGGGCGAGGCCATTCACCGGGCCAACTCGTCCCGTCGTCTGGCGCATTCGGCGCGATGCGGCGGACTGAGCGTTCGGGCACGTCACTCTCGACCGGGGCAAAGCGGTAGAGCCGCTGCTCGCCAATACGGTTGGCAAGCACGTCGATGAGATCGGTAATGTCGGGTTCCGGCTCTTCGACCAGTGAGGAGATGATCTGCTTGGCTCCGAAGGGCTCGGCGAGGGTCGCGGCCAGGGTCATCACCTCGATGCCGAATCCGGGATCGACGGTTTCGATCCGGTCGGTGAGGAGTCGGGTCAGTCGTTTGACATCGTGCACTGGCACGGCGGTGCCGACGCGAATGGCCTCTATGCGGTTGTCCACGCGATGAAACAGCAGGTCCAACCGGCGGGCGCCGAGCCCCTTGGCCTCTAGGGCCTCGCAGAGGGTTGCGACGAGCTTGCCGGTATAGCGGGCCATGGTTTCGGCGGCGCCGATCGGCTCGCCGAAGGCCCGGCGAACCTCGATGAGTTCGGGAGATCGGGCGGGCTCGAAGGGTTCGCTGCGCCGCCCCATGGCCTGGTCCAGGCGACGGCCGAGCTCGGGCCCGAAGCGGAGGGTGAGCGAGGCGCGCGGCGCCGCCTCGACTTCGCCCACCCGCTCGAAGCCGAGCGTGAGCAGGCCTTCGACGATGTCCTGGGGAAGCCGCAGGGCGCCGATCGGAAGACCGCGCATAATCGCCGGGGCTTGCCCCACTGGCGCGACGAAGGTCGGCCGGGCGAGGAAGCGCGCGCAGGCATGAGCGGCTCCCCAGGTGTCGGCGACGGCGCCACGTGCATTGGTGCCGGAGGCTGCCATGCGCGACACCAGCCCCTCAAGCATCGTGTCCTCACCGCCATGCAGATGGTCGGCGCCCGTGGTGTCGATGATAAGTCCGTCGGGCGGATCGGCCGCGACGATCGGGGCATAGCGGAGCGACCAGAGCGCCATTCTATCGAGGGCCTCCGCATCGGCGGCTGCATCCAGGTCGAAGCTTAGCAGGTTGGGCACCAGGACCTGAGCCTTGCTCGCCGGCATGCCCACGCGCAGGCCGGCCGTGCGTGCCGCCGCATCGGCCGCCAGCACGAGCCGCCGGTTCCCCTGCCGGCCGAGCATGATGACCGGGGTTTCAGCCGATGGCGCGGACGGGCCCAGTGCGCGTCGCAAGCGATCGGTCGGCCAGGTCGGAAAATAGAGCGAGACGACCCTTGTCATCGCAGGCTTCCACTTCAAAGTCGGCGCTTTCTCCAGCCCGGGCGCGGATCAGTTCGAGCCGCCAGCGGGCGCGGCCGATACCGGGGACCGGCAGGGAGCGGGAGGGGAGCGCGGAGACGCGCCAGCGGGTGACCGCGGCGGTCGGTTGTCCAAAATCGGTCGCTTCGGTTTGTCGGCGCCAACGGCGGATAGCTATGCCGATGGCGCCGGAGGCTTCGGCGGCCAGTTGCAGTCGGCGGGAGGCGGTCATGGAGAGGCGGGCCAGTTCGGCAACCACGGCGCCTAGCCCACCATGGCGAAGCCCTTCTTCAAAACAGGCGAGCACTGAGGCTTCGTCACCGGCCTCGACATAGACGACCCGCCCGGGCAACAGGCCGGCTTGGGCGAGGGCAGGGGCGAAGAGGTCCTGCCGCGTGACACACCAGAGCACCTTGCCCTTGGTGCGCGCGGCAATCCCGGCCGCAAAGAGCGCCGCCGCAGCGCCGTCAATCGCCCCGTTGCGGCCACCGGCAACCTCATGCAGCGCCCCGAGCGCCAGCCCGCCTCCCGGCAAGACCTTGTCGATCGTGGGAACGCCGAAAGGAAGCGTCGCGCGGTTACGCGCCGGCCCGCCTTCGAGGCGCGCGATTCGCTCACGAAGCGCGGCGATAGCAGGGCTGGCGGCCGGCTGACCCATGAACGAAACACTCTCAAACTGTCTTCCCAATGGATTTCGGGGCTGATATGTTCCTTATTTGTTCTCTTTGGTGTCCGAGAGTCAATCGGACTCGTTGCTCCGCTCCGAGAGTTGATCCCAGACTGCACTCGATCGAGTTGCGGTCTAATGATGTGCCCAGGTGATACAGGGACGACGATATGAGCGAGGGAAGCGACAGCAGCCAAGAAGCCGATGCACCGCGGGAAGGCACAGCCATTCTTCGCAAGATCATCCATGTCGATATGGATGCCTTTTTCGCCTCGGTCGAACAGCGCGACAATCCGGACCTACGCGGCAAGCCTGTGGCAGTCGGCGGCTCGGCGGCGCGGGGCGTGGTGGCCGCTGCGAGCTACGAGGCCAGAGAGTTCGGGGTGCGATCGGCCATGCCCTCGATTACCGCAAAACGAAAATGTCCCGAGCTGATCTTCGTGCCGCCGCGCTTTGACGCCTACCGGGCCGTCTCCCAGCAGATCCACGCGATATTCGCCGCGCACACGCCACTCATTGAACCGCTCTCGCTCGACGAGGCCTATCTCGACGTCACCGACAATCTGCAGGGCATCCCAATCGCCACGACGATCGCGGAAATGATCCGCGCTAAAATCAAGTCCGAAACCGGCCTGACGGCCTCGGCCGGCGTCAGCTACAACAAATTCCTGGCCAAGCTCGCCTCCGGCCAGAACAAGCCCGATGGGCTGTTCGTCATCACTCCGAAGCAGGGTCCCGCCTTTGTCGAAGCCTTGCCTGTGCGGAAATTTCATGGTGTCGGCCCGGCGACTGCCGACAAAATGGCTCGGCTGGGCATCGAGACCGGCGCCGACCTGCGTGCACAGAGCCTGGCGTTCCTGGAGGAGAAGTTCGGGAAGGCCGTACTATTACTGGATCGCCCGGGGCATCGACGAACGCCCGGTGCGGGCCGACCGCGAGCGCAAGTCCGTGGGGGCCGAGGACACCTTTGCGAGCGATTTATTTGACCTCGAAAGTGCTCGCAAGGAGTTGGCGCCATTGGTTGCCAAGGTCTGGCGGTATTGCAAGGAAAGATCGATCCAGGGTCGCACGGTGACATTGAAGGTGAAATTCGCCGACTTCCAGCAGATCACGCGCAGCCGCACGATCGGAGGCGTCATCGAGGGCGAAGCCGACCTAGCGACCGTCAGCGGCACCCTCCTCGATCAGGTATTTCCTGTCAGCAAGGGGATCCGCCTGCTCGGGGTGACACTTTCAAACCTAACCGGAGCGCGAACCGAGGCCCATCGGCAGATGTCGCTGACGATCTAGGACTGGCTGCACCTATCGGACTGCTTTTCGGATCCACTCTGTCAGCGTTTGCTCGACGTCCGAATAGCCTTCCCACGCGTCGGACTCCTGAGCCCGAGCGGCGGCAGCGAAAACGTCAAACGCGCTGGCACTCTTGAAGGTCGGCAGTTCATCCCAAGTGACGGGTACGGCGCATGACGCACCGGATCGCGCCCGGGTCGACCACGGGCAAATTGCGGTGGCTCCCTGTCCGTTGCGCAGATAGTCGATGAACATGCGGCCCTTGCGCTTGGCCTTGCTCATGTTGGCGACGAAGCGCGACGGATCGGTGCGGGCCAGCAGTTCGGCGAAGTCCTGGCAAAAGCCCTTCACCACTTCCCAGTCAGCCTCGGGAACGAGTGGAACGACCACGTGAACTCCCTTGCCACCCGATAACAGTGGCCAAGATTGGAGGCCGAGGGCATCGAGAACGCCGCGGATGTCGAGCGCGGCCTGCGTGACGTCACCAAAGCCCAGGCCCTCGTCCGGATCGATGTCGAAGATTATCCGGTGTGGGAGGTTGGGCTGCTGGCGAAGGCTTCCCCAGACGTGGAATTCGAGCACATTCATCTGGACGCCGGCGATCAGCCCCGCCAGATCGTCGACCCAAAGGATGCGGCTTTCCTTACCGGACATTTTCTCCAACTGGCCGTCATGAATGGTCTTCGGCATCCCGGGCAGCTTGTGCTTCTGAAAAAAGGTCTGCTGCAGATCGCCGTCGGTGTCGCGCACCAGCGAAAGGGGCCGATCCTGGATATGCGGCAACATCTTCTCGGCGACCGCGGCGTAGTAGGCGGCGAGCGTCGCCTTTGTTACCTCTGTGCCCGGATACATGACCTTGTCGGGATGCGTCAGGGTCACGCCGACGGCGCGGGCGATCTCCTTGCCCATAGCGGGAGCCAGATTGGCGGACGCGACGGTCTTGGGCGTTTCCATCACCACCTGGTCGGCTCGCTTGTCTTCGCGCATGCCTTGGAAGCTCGGGTGCCGCAGGCTGCCGTCGGGTGTCACCTCGGAATAGCTGACCTCGGCAACGAGTTCAGGCTTCACCCAGCGGGCACGTCGCGCGATGTCGCGCGGCACCGATGCGAAGGCGGGTTTGTCTAAAGGCCGCTTCTCCAACTGCGCGAGGATGGATTTGCGCATCGTCTCGGTGAACCCCGTGCCGACGCGGCCGCGGTAGATCAGCTTGCCGTTCTCATATGTGCCTAGGATCAGCGAGGCCATGCTGCGGCCGGTGTCGCTTGGGCGGTAGCCGCCGACGACAAATTCCTGTCGTTTCGTACACTTGATCTTGAGCCAGCTCGCGGTGCGGTCGCCGACATAGCGACTGTCGGCACGCTTGGCGATGATGCCCTCGTGGCCGCCGGCGCACATCGTATCGAACACCTTCTTGCCATTGTCGGCGATATGGCTGGAGAACTGCAGGCTGTCGTCGGGGTCCCGCTCGCCCAAAAGTTCGGCAAGCCGTTCCTTGCGCTCGATCAAGGGCCGGCCGGCTAGGTCGTCGCCGTTCAATTCCAACAGGTCGAAGGCATAGAACTTGAGCGGCATGCCTGCGGCAATGCCGGTCTTCAGCATTGAGAAGTTCGTGCGGCCCTGGCTATCGATGGCCACGATCTCGCCGTCGATTAGCGCCGAGCCCCTTGTCAGTGCCTGAAGCGGCGGCAGGATCACCTTGAACTGGCGGGTCCAGTCGTGGCCGTTGCGGGTGTAGACGACGACTTCCGCTCCCGAGATGGCGACCTGGGCGCGATAGCCATCGAACTTCATTTCGAAGAGCCAGTCGGAGCCAACCGGGATGTCGTCGGTCAGTGTGCAGAGCTGGAACGGACGAAACTGGGGTAGGGGGTATCTGGGGGTAGATTCTGAGTCTCTGCGCCGCGTGCGCTTCTTGGTGGGGATAGCCTCTAAGGCCGACATGGCGAAGTCGAATACATAGTACGATTCAATACTCTGCCATGGATTCAGTTCCACACTGCGCGCGATGAATTGAACCGGAAGAGTCCGGCTGCGTTGTTGAGAGTTGGAGGCAATCCTTGGAGGAAGAAATGGCTACTTCTCAAACTACTCGCGGGCGCAGCCAGGACCGCGCGAAGGTCGCTGGCGGGCAGGACCATGAGGTGAAATACGAGGCGGGCAAGACTGGGGCCAGCAAGGCAGACATCAAGTCAGCCGTGAAATCGGTCGGCAACAGTCGCAGGAAGGTCGAGGACGAGTTGGGCAAGAAGTGAGCCACGGCCGCAGGGGCAGATGGTTCGCATCGCCACCTTCAATGTTAACGGCGTCAATGGTCGGCTGCCCGTGCTCCTTAAATGGCTCACGGCTACCAACTACGATGTCGTCTGCCTGCAGGAAATGAAAACGTCCGACGAGAAGTTTCCAGTCGAGGCCATCCGCGAGGCGGGGTATGGCGCGATCTGGCATGGCCAGAAATCCTACAACGGAGTGGCCATTCTAACTCGGGGAAGTGACCCGGTTGAACGCCGGCGCGACCTTCCCGGCGATCCTGATGACACCCATAGCCGCTACATCGAAGCCGACATGGACGGGCTCATTGTCGGCTGTCTCTATCTGCCCAATGGGAATCCGGCGCCGGGTCCCAAGTTCGACTACAAGCTGCGCTGGTTCGACCGCCTGATCAGCTACGGCCAAGACCTCCTCAAAGCGGGAGCGCCAGCTGTGCTATGTGGAGACTATAATGTCGTTCCAACGCGGATCGACGCGGTCGCGCCGCGACGATGGCTCGGCGACGCGGTTTACTTCCCCGAGAGCCGGCAAGCCTATGCGAAGATGCTCGAAGCAGGATGGATCGACGCAGTTCGCCGCATCCATCCGGAGAAGGGCGTGTACACCTATTGGAATTTCTCCTTCGGCGGCGGCTACGACAGGAGTTCTGGCCTGCGTATGGACCATCTGCTCGTGGGCCCCTCATTGGCACCGCGGCTACGCGGCGCTGGGGTGGACGTCGAGGTGAGAGGGTGGGAGAAGCCAAGCGACCATGCGCCGGCTTGGATCGAGCTTGAATAGCAGACGGGGGATGCGTGGAAGCTGAAGAACGAGAACGGCTGCGGACTGCTCTATGAGCTATCGGTACCCTTCATTGCGATGGAAACAAAGCGCCCAACGGCGGAAATTCAGGCACATTTCGCCTCCGCCCGGCAGCGGACGTTTAGGCGGGCATGGAGAAGCGGTCTGTATTGCGCCACCCCTCCAGACCGATCATGGGCGATTAGCAGCGCCTGCGCGAGAAGGGAGGCTAGCGACATGAAATGCTGTGCCACCACAATCTCGACGCTTATCTGCATGGCTATATCGACGAACGGGGGATTGCCGGGGAACCCAAGGCGGATCTGTCCCGCACGTCGGTGGCGGCACCCGCTCCTATTAGATACGCTACTTACCCAGGCCAAGACCTAGCCGTGCTTTCACGGCGCGCAGGCCCGGACCCGATGTCCCCGCAAGATCGGCGATCTCAGTTCCGCGCAACAGGCATCACCGCCTATCTGAAGAACGGCGGACCATTGAGAAAGCCGCAGCGATGAAGCACCAAAGTTAGACGCACCACGTAAGTACTTCCGATAGTCAGTGCTTACCCCGTCGTCGGCGACATATTTCAGAGCCTCGCCAACGCGTCTGGCTGCCAGGATCGGTCGCGCCTTAGAAATTCTGCTTTCGGACTACTTTTTCAGCCACTGCGCGTATCCATTTGATGGCACTCGCGGCTTCCGGTGTCGCCGCCGACCTTCGCCGGGCTCTCACAGGTGATGACATATCCGGAGCTTGGGGACATCGCGTGATTGAATGCGACGATAATCTACTCGAATTGCTGCTGCATGGCAGATCAGGTGAGACCGCCGGCTTTGGGGACGTTCCTTTGGTCAGCGCGTGTGGCAGCATGAAGGGCTTCGTGACGGATTCATCTTGGCAAGACCTTCAGCGGCGGCTGCGAACAGGACTGATCGCACCCACAGACGACGAATGGGACCTGATCTTGGTAAATCCGGACTACTCACTGAGGCGACCCTGTTCGCCATGCAAGGTGCTCTGCGCCAACTCTCGGTCTCCACAACCTCGATCTGTTTGCCGGGCATTGGTCGACGAACTAGCTTTGTACGCTTCACCAATGGTCACCATCGAAGGTTGTGGTGAAGCCAATACTATGACTTGAACGAAAATTGCCTCTCCCTATGATGATATCGGGAAAAAGGGAGTGTTTGGGGTGGTCAATGCTGGGATGCATCAAAAGGTCGGCGTTGATCAGATTGAACTGGACCGTTCCAATCCACGCATTCGCAAGTTCCTCGAAATGTACGGTGATAATCCCTCACCGGAAGCGATATTCCTCGCGCTCGGCGCCGGTAACGATGACGAGCCTGGCGGCTCCAGCAGCACCACCTTTGAAAAGCTGAAGCAGTCGATATTGACGAATGGTGGAATAATCCAGCCTGTCATCCTGAATCGACGCAAAGATGGCACGCTGGTTTGCGTCGAAGGCAACACGCGCGTCGCGCTCTACAAGAATTTTCTGGACTTGGGGGTTAAAGGCGATTGGGCCGACATACCCGCGCTGGTTCATCACGAAATGGACGATGCGTCGGTCCATGCCATTCGCCTGCAAATCCACCTGGTTGGAACCCGCCCGTGGGATCCATATTCAAAGGCCAAGTACTTATTTGAGCTGCGGACGCGAGAGCATCTGCCGTTCGCCACCATCGTCGACTATTGCGGCGGTCGCCAGTCAGAGGTTGTCGAAAGCATAAATGCCTATTCAGATATGGAGCAGTACTACCGATCGGTGGTTGGCGAAGATGGTGACTTCGATACTACCCGCTTCAGCGGCTTTGTGGAGTTGCAAAAACCCGGAATAAAGCAAGCCGTCACAGCCGCTGGTTTTGACCTTCACGACTTCGCGCGCTGGATCCATGAAGGCAAGCTCCATCCTTTGCAGAAGGTCCGCGTCCTTCCGAGAATCCTTCGTCATGAAAAGGCGAAGGAGATCTTTCTCAAGCACGGCGTCAAGAAGGCCGAAGCAATCCTCGAAAAACCGGACCTCACGAAAACGCTCCAGGAAGCCGAAATTGGCCAGCTAGCCCGAGCTCTGGTCACGCGCATCGGAGCGATGTCGTACGACGAACAACAACGCATCAAAGCCGACCCCGGTGGTGAGACCGCCCAGGCGTTGATTGACGCGCAAACCGAATTGGCGAAACTTCTGCAATGGCTGAACTTGAGTTCCTAAAATGGCAGAGTCCGCTGTTCATGCCAGGCTGGTCAAGGCGCTGATCGCATATGCCGATATGGCGCTGGGTGGGCTTGCAAACGTCTCTGTCAGGGACGATGCGGTCCGGCCGTTGCGCGGTGAGCGGCCACCGCGGGTCAACGGTTATGTGCCCGACCTTTACGCAATCGACGTGCCAACCACGGCCACGCTCATTGGCGAGGCCAAAACGAAAGCCGACCTGGAAAACGAACATAGCAGAAGGCAGATCAACGCGTTTCTTGCCTATCTTGCTCGGACACCGAACGGCATTTTTGTGCTGAGCGTTCCGCTGCCGGCGTCCATGGCCGCTCGACGATTACTCGTGGAGCTCAAAGCCCCCTTTCATGATGCTCGAACACGAACCGTCGTCATCGACGGCTTAGGTGCGAAGCAATGCTGAAGGTGCAGAAATCGGCGAGTCTCGATGCTAAGCGCTCGGCGTTCTCACATCAAGTCGACGCCTTCAACGCCATAAAAGATCTTCACTACGCAGCGATATTTCATGAGCAGGGACTAGGAAAGACTAAGATCGGGCTGGACCTTGGGCTCTCATGGCTCTCACGCGACGTCGTCGACTCCGTGCTGATCGTCACGAAGAAGAGCTTGATCGAAAACTGGCGAACCGAAATCGACAGCCACAGCCACCTGCGCCCGCGCATCCTCGGGCAGGACCGTAACGCGAACTTCTATGCCTTCAACAGTCCGGCGCGGGTTTATCTGGCGCACTATGAGGTTCTCGTTTCTGAGAGAAAGCGTATCGAGCTTTTTCTTAAAACGCGGCGGGTCGCTGCCTTGCTCGATGAAGCCCACAAAATCAAAAATCCAGAGACTGAAGTCAGCCAGGCTCTCCACGCATTATCGCCGGGATTTGCGCGACGGGTTATCATGACTGGCACGCCGGTTGCCAACCGGCCTTTCGATCTATGGTCGCAAATCCAATTTCTCGATCAGGGTAAAAGTCTAGGCAACGAGTTCGCCGCATTCAAACGCGAACTGGACCTGTCCAACGATCTCGGCAGCGACGAAGCGAAAGCGATGGCCTTCGCAAATGAGCTGGAGGGCGTTTTCGAAAAAATTCGTCCGTTTTCGGTTCGAGAAACCAAGAAAACTGCCGGCCTCAAGCTGCCCGACAAGACGATTCAAAATCTCGGATGCCAGCTCGAGCCACGCCAAGCCGAGATCTACGCACAGTTTCGCGACGAGCTTGCCGCAATCATTGTCCGTCAAGGCCTTCCTGTCCTTGACGATGCCGAAGAGATTCTGAAACGCCTTCTTCGCTTGGTACAGGTCGCCGCGAATCCGGCAATGATCGATCAGTCCTACAAGGGTACGCCGGGGAAAATGCGGGCGTTGGACGAACTCGTCTTTGGGGCAATTGATGCTGGCGAAAAGATCGTCATCTGGACGAATTTCACAAAGAATGCCGAGCTGCTTCGTCAGCACCTTGACGAGTTTGGTTGCGTGATCGTCCACGGCGGAATCGATATGGCAAAACGAGAGGAAGCACTCTCCGCCTTCAAAACAGACCCTGAAACGCGCATTCTGGTGGCCACGCCCGGTGCCGCCAAGGAGGGACTGACGCTAACCGTCGCCAATCACGCGGTCTTTTTCGACAGAAGCTTCAGTCTTGACGACTATCTTCAGGCTCAGGACCGAATCCACCGTATCTCACAGGACAAGCCCTGCTTTGTCACAAACCTCATTGCAGATTCTACGGTGGATGGTTGGGTAGATGCTTTGCTGTCAGCCAAGCATCTGGCCGCGCAGCTCGGTCAGGGCGACATCAGCCGCGAGGAGTACGACCGGCAGGCCGACTACGCGTTCTCGGACATGATCCGAGACGTCTTGCGCCTCGATAGGCAGGAACATCAATGACAGCTGTAGAAATCCTGCCCGCCGTGAGCGGCGAAACACTTCTAATTCGAGGCGTGGAGGTGCCGGTCGAGACGACCTCTCTTGCTCAGAAGGACCTCAGGTTTTTCGTCGAAAATCCTCGCGTCTATTCCATTCTGCGACTGGACGGTGCGCAGCCTAGCCAGGCCGATATTGAGCGCAAGCTGCTCGAGATGGATCATGTGAAGGCATTAATCCAGGACATCAAACGCGATGGTGGGCTGACCGACCCCGTTGTTGTCCGCACCGGTACGCTCGAAGTTCTGGAAGGCAACAGCCGTTTGGCGGCTTATCGAGCACTCGCCAAGATCGATCCGGTGAAGTGGGGGCATATGAAGGTCCGCCTTCTGCCTCAAGATCTGGGTGAATCACTGATTTTCGCCTTGCTTGGTCAATACCATATCAAGGGAAAGAAGGATTGGGCGCCATTCGAGCAAGCCGGCTTCCTTTATCGTCGCTCCAAGGCGCATGACGTTGATCCAGCCAAACTGGCGCAAGAGATCGGCCTCTCGAAACGAAAGGTCGAACATCTGATTGACGTCTATCAGTTCATGCTGGACCACGAGCAAGCCGATACCGCAAAATGGAGCTACTACGACGAATATCTGAAATCTTCCAAGATCAAGAAGGCGCGCTTGTCCCACGCGGGGTTCGACGGTCTGGTCGTAGAAAAAATAAAGTCCGGTGAAATCGCCAAGGCGGTTGATGTGCGCGACCGGCTCCCCGTGATCTGTTCCGCGCCGAAAGCATTGCAGAAACTTGTAAGTGGCGGCTATGGCTTCGCCCAAGCTCATGACCATGCTGTGGAAGCGGGTGCGGACAGCACGCCGCTGAAGAAACTCGGCAAGTTTCGTCAGTGGCTCGTTCTGCCTGAAACGGAAGCCGCGCTCAATCATACGCAGGACGAAACGCGCAAGAAGATCCTGTTCGAACTTGGCAAGATTGCCGGTCGCATCGACACGATGACCCAGCGTCTGAAGACGCAGAAATAAATCGGTCAGAAGGCGCAAATCACAGCCTGCCCGGGTTGACTTGCATACCCTTGCTGCGAAATATGCACTCTGCGAATGCAAATGTTGCAGAGAGGGAGTGCGATGACGCAATCCTATGTCATCCCGTGCACGATGGGAATGTCGGCAGATCGACCGGTGCTCATCGGCTTCGCGCCCGCGAATCTGCTTCATGCCTTCAGCTTTGCCGACGTGCTGAATGAAGACACCGAGCTTGGCTACCAACGGCGTTTCAATTCACAGCACAGCCAGGACTTCCGTCGCTACATTCGCCAGCCCGGGGCATCAACCATACCGCTCACTCTCAACCTTCGGCCCGAGGAATCCGGCTGGCGGGTTGTCGAGCTTGGAGCCGGTCAAGCCCGACTCGAGATCGACCCCGCTGCGGGCAAGATCATGGCGCAGGTCGATTGTCAGCACCGGCTTGGTTGCCTGGAAGACCTCGAAATTTCGCTGCCTTTCATGTGCTATGTCGGTCTCTCGCTCAAAGAGGAAATGGAAGTCTTCAGCACCATCAACAGCAAAGCCAAGGGTTTGAGCACAAGCCTTCTCGACTTCCATGATGCACATCTGGCTGCCGACCTCGCAAAGGATCGGCCGGAACTATTCATCGCCTTGCACCTGCACAATGATCCGGACTCGCCGTGGTGTCGGCAGCTCGACCTTGGTGGCGCGGCAACATCGGGCATGGCCCGTCGAGCATCGCTTCGCACCATGCAAAAAGCGATCAAGCGGTTTCTCGCCGCAAGCAAGGCGCTCAAGACGCGCTCCCCGGAGAAGGTGGCCCAGATCGTCCTGTCGTTCTGGAGGGCGGTTGCCGAAGTGTTACCGGCGCAGTGGTCAACGCCGCGCAAGCATATCCTGACCAAGGGGGTTGGCGTCTATGCGTTGATGGACATAGCTGCCGACCTCTACAACGAAGCGGACGGTTCAGCCAAGCTCGACCGGGGCTACTTCGTCAACAGGCTTGCGGACTTCGCCCTCGAGGTGGATTGGACAACAAGTGGTCGGCTGAAGGGATTTGGTGGCGAAGGCGGCGTGCGCGAGGCCGTCGAATACATTAGGGCAACGCGCAGGCGCCCGCATCTGAAAGTGGTCGCTAATGGCAAATAAAAACATTCTGCTGATCGAGCCCGGCTACAAGAACAAATATCCGCCACTCGGATTGATGAAGATTGCCCAGTACCACGGCCCGAGAGGCAAGCGCGACAAAGTCCGTTTCATCAAAGGCGAAGACCGTTCGGTGATGAGCCAAGCGTGGGATCGAATTTACGTCACGACACTGTTTTCATTCGAGTATCCGAAAATCTCCCAGTCAATCGACTTCGCCCTGGAGGTAGCCAATGGGCAAGCCGACAAGGTTTTTGTCGGTGGTATCGCGGCCTCGCTTATGCACGAGCGGTTCCTGGAGGAGCGCAAGTGGCACGGAATCCGCTTCATAAAAGGGCTGTTGTCCGACGCGCCGGCGGTCTCACTGCAACTGGACGAATTTGCGGAGGAACTTTATTCGGACGACGTGGGAGGGCGCCCGATCGAGGATCTCGTACCGGACTACGACATTCTCTCCCAGATAGACTACAGGTATCCGGTCAGAGACGCCTACTTCGCCTACACATCGCGCGGATGCATCCGAAAATGCCATTTCTGCGGTGTTCCCAAGCTCGAGGGCATGCAGCGCGACACGGAATCCCTGACTGACCTCGTCCGCGCCATCGATGAACATTATGGTCCCAAGAAGGATCTCATCCTGATGGACAACAATGTCGTCGCGTCGCAACGGTTCAAGGAAATCATTGCCGAAATCCGCGACCTTGGTTTCGTGCCCGGTGCCAAGCTGCTCAGACCTGGCATGAAAGTCGCGGTCCAACGTCGCGTCGACTTCAATCAGGGGGTCGATGCGCGCATCCTTTGCAAGGATCCGATGTATCTTCGCGAGCTTGCCAGCATCTGCTTGAAGCCACTGCGCATTGCTTTCGACCACCTTGGTGTCAGAAAGCCATATGAGCAGGCGGTCAGGTACGCCGCCGAATATGGCCTGACCGAACTGTCAAATTACATGCTCTATAACTTCCACGATGGTCCGGAAGATCTTTTCGAGCGCATGCGCCTCAACGTGACGCTCAACGAAGAACTCGGCATCCGGATCTGGTCATTTCCCATGCGATACCAACCGACCAATCGACCGGACCGCGGTCATATTGGCGAGAAATGGTCCCGGTACCAGCTGCGTTCGATGCAGATTGTCCTGCAGGCCACACATGGAATCGTCAGCGGCGCCCCCGAGTTCTTCAAGCGCGCATTTGGAGATACGTTTGACGACTACGCCCGTATTCTCCTCATGCCGCATGATTTTATCTTCAACAGGAACTGGTATGAGCATCACGACCCTGACCAGAAGCTCCGTGAGTATCAGGCAGAGGTTTCGAAACTCGATAGTTATGACCGCGCCGAGCTGCTGGAACTGCTTTCTTCGCGCGACCCTCGCGAATTCATCACACTGAGCGAGAACGCCTCTAACGACCGGGTGCGACAGATCCTGCGTTTTTATGTTCCTGCATCGAAGGACGAACTGACCGCCATCTGGGCCAGGCAGAAGGAGATCGTGCGCTTGCAATCCGTGTCGGATCTCGGTCTGGCCGAGGACGAACGCGTCGAAGACGCGGGTCTAGACTACGATGAGGATGTCCAGGCTGTGAGTATTGAACAAAAAGTTAGACCAAGGGCTGTTGCATGACTTCGGAACCCGTTTCCCGCCTCAACAGGGCCGCTCTTCTGGCGGCCAAAAGCGCTGGCGAAACTGAAACGCTCGAAGAGGTCGTCATCGGCCGTGACGTACTCGAATTGGTGTCGAGCGCGATGTACGTCGATCCAATGACCATCTATCGCGAGTACATCCAAAATGCGGCCGATGCGATCGATGAGGCGCGCGCGCAAGGGTTGATTGGGGTCGACGAAGAAGGCGCGGTTTCAATCTCAATTGATCCTGCTGCACGCTCGGTTCTGATCAGGGACAATGGGGTGGGGCTATCTAATGCCGTTTTTCCCCGCAAGATGGCAGCTCTTGGAGCGAGTGGTAAGCGTGGGACAAGCGCTCGTGGCTTCAGGGGGGTCGGCCGACTCGCAGGGCTGGGTTACGCCCAGGAACTGGTCTTTCGGTCGAAGACCGCGGCCGACAATTCTGTTTCCGAACTGACATGGGACTGCCGGAAGCTGAAGACGGCGCTGCGCCAGTCAGAGGGGGACTTGCAGGACCTGATACGGTCAGTGGCAACGCTGCGAAAGAAACCAATCGCGGACTATCCCGAGCGTTTTTTTGAGGTCGAGCTTCGTGGCGTCGTCAGGTTGCGAAGTGATCGGCTGATGAGCCCGACGGCTGTTGACGAATATCTTGCCCAGGTCGCACCGGTACCGTTTGCCCCCGAGTTTCATTTTGGGCCCGAGATACGGCAGGCGCTGGCCCCGGTGGTAGACCTTGGCGAGCTGATGATCCGCGTAGGCGGAAACGAGCGTCCGGTCTACCGACCCCACAGAGACCTCTTCCGGGATGACGGCGACAAGACAATATCATTCGACAGACTATCGGTCAGCAGCATCCCCGGCATCAATGGCGAAACGGCCGCAATCGTCTGGGTGCTTCACCACAATTACGAGGGTGCCCTGCCAAACGCTGCTGGGGTCAAGGGCCTGCGGCTGCGTTGCGGAAATGTTCAAATCGGCGAGCATTTCTTGCTCGAGGAGCTGTTTCCCGAAACACGTTTCAACGCCTGGTCGGTTGGAGAAGTGCATGTCGTCGACCGCAAGATCATCCCCAATGGTCGGCGCGACCACTTTGAACAGAACGCACACTACCATAATCTGACGAACCAACTGGCGCCGATTGCCCGTGAGATCGCAAAGCATTGCCGCACGAATTCGGTACGCCGCAAATGGCAGCGCGAGTTCGAGATGGGTGTAACGTCTGTTCGTGAAATGTTGGACGTGATTGCTCAAGGCAGCCTCGGTGCCAAGAGCCTGAAACAGGTAGCCTTGTCGGCCGATCAAAGCCTCATGAAAATGACGAAGATTTCCGAAATGGAGATTTTTGTTGAGCACCCGGAGCCACACTGGCAGGCGATCGCAGAATTACGCGAGGCTCTTCGCAAGGTGATGGCGGACGAGCGCGAAGTGTCGTCTCCTCTCATGCGTTTGCCCGATGATGAGCGACAAAGATTTGAGAACTTTTTCGAGCTAGTCTACGAATGCTCCTCAAATCGCGTTGCTGCGAAAGCATTGATTGATAAGATCTTACTACGGCTGGCATAATCGTTGGGCCTGTAGAGAAACTCGATACGCAAGGTCGCACGTGGCCCAACAAAGCAGACTGAAAAGCGGCCGCGCCCGAGCACGGCCAGATAAACCTGTACGACAGTGGAACGGCTCCCTCATCGGTGGAGAGCCGGAGAACGCCGACGATTATCTTCTCAGGCTTCGCCGATCGCTCACGTTACAGCAGACAAGGTTGTATTTTGACACATCGTTCCTGATGTGGCTCGCCAAAGCTGGTGAACCTGTCCGTGCCCAGTTTCTCGCGTGGCAGATGTCCGTAGGAAAGGAGCGCTTCCATGTGCCGCTGTGGGCAGCGCACGAATTCTTCAAGCACCGGCTGAAAAACACCGTGCGCGCTGAATTTACCTCGGATGTAAAGGCGTTCGAGAAGGCGGTTTCCAATCTTTACGAGAAGCTTAGGCTATACTGTTCCGATGACCTGTTCGGGTTCAAGAACAGTGGGGCTTTGTTCCTCGACGAGTATACGCGCACAGTGCAGCCCGTTCGCGGAATGCTGCAGCTCGCCCAGCAGTCGCAGCAATTCGAAAATGGCGTCCAATCAGTGTCGTCCTTTATTGACGAGTATCTTCTCTCCGGCCCGCTTGATGATCTTATCTTGAATGTGGACACCGACGAGCGGGTGCGG
Source organism: Mesorhizobium sp. C395A (assembly GCF_030323205.1). NCBI lineage: Bacteria > Pseudomonadati > Pseudomonadota > Alphaproteobacteria > Hyphomicrobiales > Phyllobacteriaceae > Mesorhizobium > Mesorhizobium sp. C395A. Next base: position 1,761,663 of record NZ_CP100473.1, read on the forward strand.
AACCGAGGCGTTATCCCACCGAGTTTCAATGACGCCCACAAACGGGGCGGCCGTAGGTCGGATGCTCATAATGAGGACGATCAGTCCGCTGGTGACAACAGCTTTGGCGATCTGATTTTCTGGCGAGAGATCCTGCGACACGCCGGTTTGACGCGCGCCACCACGGTCATCATTCTGACGGCCGATCGGAAAAACGACTGGTTCGAGAACCAGCGTGGGGACAAGGGCCTCACCGAGACAGTTCGCAGGCTTGTGCAAAATCCAAGGCCGGTTCCCGCTGCGCATCCCCTCCTAAAGCGGGAGGCTTTTGACAAGGGTGTTGGCGAACTTGTTCTCCTGGATCCGATGTATTGTGGCGTTCTCCTTGAGACCGCAGGGCAGAACTATAAGATCTTTGCAACGGCGGCTTTGGACACCCAACTCCCCAAACTTCCCGGTAAGCCGACTGCGGCACGCAGCTGGGTTTCGCGGTTTGGCGCCGCGGTCAGCCTTCTTGGAGGGAACGCCGCGGAGACCGATACGGACGCGCAGGACGAAAACGACGAGTTGATTGTGGAGGGGAAGCCGCTCGACCCCACCGCATTGCTTTTGGACAGCCTCAAACCCTCCGCCGAGATCTCCAAAAAGGCGGCCACCCTGTTGATGTCATTCCTGAACGCCAATTTGGCCAAACGGGTCGAGATTCTCGATGGGCTTGATTGGGAACAGCTGCAGGAATGGGAGCCAAACGCGATCATAGCGCTTGGTCGGACTTTGATTAGACGTGCCGAAGCAGGCGACCCGGCGTCCATCGATTTTCTGTCGAAGTTTCGGGACTTGGCGCCAGCTCTGCCCGAGTTCGTGCGTGAAAACTTCTATTTTGGGGCATTGGGTGGTTTGTACTACACCGACGAGCTTGCCCTGCGACCGCCATCCAACTCGTCGGTTGCGCTTGCGCTGCTCGACCTGGTGACGCTGCCCGAGGTGCAGCACGCGGTGTCAGCGCTTGGTGAGTTCCTCGCGAATGAGACTCTCCTTTATCGGCCGGGCGCGGGCAAGACACCGCTCACCGTGGAGGTTGTTGCCAAGCCCTCTGCCGACAACAAGTCGAAATCCGACCTCCAGGCGATCAAACTTTCTGGTGTCAATCTCATCACGACGTTGCAGGATGAGACGCCTCATCGCTTCACGCAAATCCTGGGAAAACCCGATGGACCGTTCGACATGAACGTTGGGACACTGGTCGACCTCGTTGCGCGTTACCATCGGCTGCCCAGGCAGCTTATTTCAGTCAATATCGATGTCGACCAACAGGTTCGCGTGCCGGAGTACGCCGGCATAGAAGTCGATCTCTAAGCGGAGATATGCGTCATGGCGCTCAGCACCAGGATAAGGCCACGTACTGGCGGCAAGGCAGTACCGCTGCCGCTTATCGGTTCATTTCTGCTCGAGTCGATCACGACCGGCATGTATGGTGAGCGCAAGAATGCGATCAGGGAGTATATCCAAAACAGCTACGACGGAATCCAGGCAGCAATCGAAACCAAGGTCTTGCGCCCCGGTGCAGGGAAGGTCACGCTTACCCTCGCTCCGGATGGAAAGGCCCTCGTCATCATGGACAATGGCATCGGTCTTCCACACCGAGTCGCCGTCAACACGCTCACTGCAGTTGGCGCCTCTCGGAAGGAGCGCGGCCGACAGGCTGGGTTCCGGGGTATCGGTCGCCTTGCCGGCATTGCATTCTGCAAGACGCTTCGCTTTCGGACAAAGGCGGCAGGCGATGATGTAGAAACAATCGTCGAATTCAATTGCGAGCAGCTGCGGAACGGAATGCTGAACTCTGGCCGCAAGCCGGCTGCCGAATTGATTTCTGCATGCACGACCTACCATCAGCCGGAGGTTTCGGATGAGCGTTCGCATTATTTCGAAGTCTCGCTTGTCGGCTTGAGGAATGCGCCGGTGGAAGCGACCGATGCGCTTCAGCTCAAAGCATTTCTATCGCAGGTCGCTCCCGTCGACTTTCATCCCGATTTCAGGAATTTCCGCGACGAAATCCTTGAACAAGTCGAGGATATGGAAACACCGCAGGTGCCAGATCCGCCAGACGAAGATGACGAAGATACGCCAGACTGGACGGTGCTGGAGGACGATGCCAGTACGATGCTTGAGCGTATTCCCTTCAACTACATTTCTGTGTCGATACGCAGTGGTACGCCCGTCCGTGAGGACCAGGTGTTCAAGTCTTTTCGTAAGAAGCTCGGTGTCGATGACAGCGACAACGTCCCAATTACAGAGGTTACCGTAAAAACAGGCAAGAGCGGTGCGTGGTGGGCCTGGATTGGCCATAAGACAAAACCTGGGCAGTATCAGGAAGAAACCGTAAGCGGCCTACGATTGCGGCTCAAAAACATCCAGGTCGACGGAAGCGAACTTATCTCTCTCGTCCCAACGACGAATGAGTTGAGGTCAGCGTTTCGTTGGTCGAACTGGTTCATTGGCGAAATCTATATCGATCCTCGGGCGGTGGTCCCCAATGCGCGGCGCGACAACTTTGAAGAGGATCCGCGCTGGCTCGCTATTCGCGAAGAATTGGATTCCGTGTGCAAAGAGCTGACTTCGGAAGCGCGGAAGATCTCAAAGGACCATCAACGCTCAGTTGAGGTTCTTGACGCCAAAGCCGAGAAGCTGCGAACTGACTACCTTAAAGTCACGAACGCCAAGTCGTTCGACGTCAAGAAGGCGGAAAAAATTCTTCGCGACAGCGAGTCCCTGCAAAAGGATGTCGAGAAGGCAAGTGTTGGCGCTCCGTCTTCGGAGCAGCTTCGCTTGAAATCGATTACCAAAGAGCTGACGCAGATTCGGGTGGGTATCCTTGAGAAGCCGAGCACGCCTGAATACGGTCGCTTCCGTGCCACGATCAAGGCGGAGTTCCTGAAGGTGACGCTGTCGATCCTGAATCAATATCTCGAGATAGATCTCTACCAGGACATCAAGGAAGAGCTCGAGAAAAAGCTACGATGACAGTGTCGGCGTCTCTTCGCGTAGCGCTTGGGTAGCGCAACGAAGTGGTCCAAGCAGCTAGGCCGTCCAAATTGGGATTCTGTCGCTGCCCCACATCTCAATGTCGACGCAGAACGTGTACTTGACCGCCTTCGCGCCATCGTGCTCGCTCGTTCGGAGCCATTTGTCTGAGGTAATAAGGCAAGCTGACGCCGAACAAAGCCATGGTTTGTCAGCCAGGTGTTGTCGGCACAGGAAACGCCCACCGGGGCGTGGTTTCAGAAGGACAGATTGCCGTATGTCGAAATACACACTCGACGACTTGGAAAAGGCGAAGGCCGAGTTGAGCGGCTGGAGCAAGCGCTTTGACGATTATACAGGCAACAATCCGGATAAATACCAAGCCGACATACGGTCCGCTCGCGAGAAAGTGCGGGAAGTTGAATCAGCCCTCAAGGATGACGGAACGCTCCCGAAAAGCGATCATGAGAGGGTTGAAAGCTCGCTCGACCATTTATTTCCGAACGCGCGAAGCAAGGAGATCGTGGAATACGAGGGCCAAAAGTACCAGCGCCGCTTCGCGCCCCTTGAGTGGTCACGGTCGAGAAAGTCAGTGACCGTCTGGCACAAATCGTGGGTAAAGTTGCCAGATTGAGAACATAGGCGATCCGACAACATGCCGAAGGCCAAAACTGCCCTCATCGAACCTCAGATACTCTATTTTATCGTCGTGGCTGAGGACGATCCAATGAAAGTGAGCCCATTGCAGGGCTTCTCCTTCGGCATGACGGCTGCAGCCAGTCTATTCCACCCCATCGTCAGTCTTCCGGCAGACGTCATTGAAATGGCAATGTCGATCGATGTCCAGGCAGGCCGGCGAACCAACGGGACCGGCTCGTGGCAATGGACGCCTGCTGCTGCTTATGCGCTGGAGGGCCTGAACGTTCCGCCTGAAACGCCTTTTTGGGTGATGCTGACGCATGATGCGCCGACTGCAAGCAAGGTCGACCGCTGGATCCAGACACAACGTTATCGTCCACTTCACATCAGCGAGGCAAATGCCAAAGGCCGCATCAGCCTTGAAAATGCTGACGCAACGCGCCTGCTCGCTCATTTTCGGAAAATCCTGTCGCTCGTGGTTCAGGACAAGCCCACGATCGATCATCGCATGGTCAGCCAGGGTTTGAAGAACTGGACCCCCCGCCTACAAAGTCCCTTCGCAAGGCCGGTGCCGGAGCACAATATTTCTCTTCCCAACGTGATGGCCCTCCAAGGCGTCGGCTATTCATTTGAAGGTTCGGGACCTTTCGTGGGGGCGGATCCTGCCGCCTACATGAATTTGATTGCTGAACTGGCGAACCAAGTCCTCGATAGGCGTGAGCGCACCTACTCTTCGCCGGCCTTTCGGACCACGCCGCCGCAACCGGACATATATGTCACCGCGCCGTCGCTCTACAGCGACGTCTACGAGAACGGTCTCAACCTGGCGCTCGGGCCTGATAGAGCGCCAGTTCGCGATCTCCTGCAAATGATGCGGAAGCAGACAAAGTATCAGATGCACGGAAGCGGCAAGACCTGGTCTGCCATCATCAAGAGCGAGGCTGCGCAGGCAGTCCTGCACCTGCGCGCAATGGAAACCAAGATCCAGGTGGTCGCCGCAGGTCTGACGGCCGCAAGCACGCTTTCCGCCACGGTGCGCGTGCCGCCGGCCGTCAATCGTGCACAGGGAGCAATTCGTCAGCTTGCCAGCCACGCGCGAACCGAGAGGATCAAACCGCCTGCGAAGCTGGTCAAGACGTTCAGTGACGTCCAGCAGAGTCTCGCCAAGGCAGTTGGGCCCGAGTTGTGCGCGGTGATCGAACGATCCAGGATTGGGGTGAAACTCATCACCGACGTACCACTTGAATGGCTGCCGCTCGGCAACCTGCCGCTGATGTTGCGCAAGGACGTCTCGAGGATCACAACGACCCCAGGAAATCTGCTCATCGGCCTGTTGGCACGTAATCAACTCCTGCACCTTGCGGCTGATGCTTTCCGCACCGTGCTGGTGATCTCAGCGCTGGATCCAAGTGAGCCAATTGCCAATGTCCTTCTGGAAACGCTCGCGCATTGGGGGCCGACCTATGGTGACAAAATCTCGGTCAAGGTGGTGAAGGTCACGACGCGACGCGAATTCGTTGCGGCCCTTAATGCTTTTGCCGGCGCGGTGGTGGTCTTCGACGGCCATGGAACGCATGACCCCGTGAAGGGTTTCGGCACGCTCACCATCGGTCGCGAGGACATATCGATCTGGGAGATGCGCAACGAAATCCGAGTGCCTCCTGTTGTCATTCTGAGCGCATGCGACACCCAGGCGGCGGCCCGCTCGCATGCCACTACGGCCAATGCCTTCCTTAATGCTGGGGCAATGACTGTCGTAGCAAGCCTGTTGCCGGTGAGAGCCTATGGCGCGGCCATGTTGATCGGCCGGCTTATCTGGCGGCTTGCCGAGTTCTTGCCTGCGGTCACGGGCAAAAGGGGAAGGGCCGTCCTTTGGAGCGAGGTCATGGCTGGCATGCTCCGCCTACAGCTGGTGTACGATCTCCTCATGCCACTCGTGGATCAGAGGCTGCTCATCAAGCAACAATATAGGGACATCACCATGCAAGCCATTTTTGCAACCGCCAATCGAGAACCGGATTGGTGGGACGAGGCGCTTAACAGTGTGGGGTCGATTTTGCGGTTGGACGCCGCGGCGTTGGACAGTCTGGGAAGGAAGGTCGTAGCGACATCGGACGCGGTTCGGTACACCCAGGTCGGCAATCCCGAGCGTATTGTCATCAAGTCTAAAGCGCTGCTGCAGGAGGTCGGCTACGACACGTCCTCTTTTTGAGCGAGAGCTGTAGTTGACGAAGGGGCGCTGGGGTTCGCGCCACTCGAACCTGGACAGTGGGCCGTTTTTGAGAGCGATATATCGTTTTCAGCGAGCGGGGATTGTCGGTGCTGACCTTAACGGAGCGGTTGCTGGCGACGCGCATTAATGCGCCTTGGGCTCCAGCATCGAGCACACACCGCCAAACGTTGGAATCGAGCAGGGCCCGTGAAGTCCCTCCGCTCTGCTGATCAGTGCTCCACGCTCTCAACATTCCTTGCTCGGCAGGGTCGCCGGACATGGCGCCAGGCCGCAAGCAGAGCCTAATTGGGCGTCTATCGGCGTGGCCTTCATCGCTGTTGCTGACCGCCACCAATGTTTCGGTCGGAACGCCGTCGGCGTGGGAATTCGCCACGCCGCACGAGTTTCAGGGCGGGGTCTTTTTTCGTCACCTCTGCGAGCCATATCCAACCGTCGTACTTGTCTCCTGTTTGGCGCAAGTGCGTGTAGCGCTTGAGGGATGTCCAGGATCGGTGTCCGGAGTTTGAGGCGACCCGTGGGATGTTAAGGCCAAGCTCGAACAATCTCGAAACGCCATCGTGCCGCAGGTCATGAAAACGAAGGTCCTCGATACCCAGGATCTTGCAGGCTCGCGTGAAGGACGCGCCGACCGCGTCCGTTGTGTACGGGAAGATTTGTTCCGCAACGCTGGGCATGGCTTCGACTATCGCCAATGCTTCCTCCTGCAGGTCGCACCAGATATCGTTCCCAATCTTCTGGCCTGGGTTCTTCATGTCGCGCACGAGTACGCGCCTGCCTTCCTTGTCCAGGTCTTTCCAGACGATTCTGATGATCTCCTCCTGCCGACGGGTTGAGAAGATGGCGAAGGCAATGATCCGATGCATCGGAATGGAGGACGGTGTAGCGGATGACCGGTCCTTGAAATGCTTCATGAGCTTATCGAGTTCGACGAGCGTTGGGCGACGGTCGCGTTCTCGGCTTTTTGTTGTTAGCCCGAGCCTGTGCGCAACGATCCAGGCGTCTTGCATGGCCTGCCGGTCAAGCGGGTAGTTCCAGGCAGGACGCGCTATGGCGAATACTGCGCCCAGATGGGCAAGATAGTTGGAGACGGTCTGCGGCTGAACGCCCGTCTCGAGCTTCTCGCGCGCGAATGCGACTATGTCGGTGCTCGTGATCGAGGCGCATAGCTTGTCGGCGATATCGAAATCCTTGATGCTCTTCAGTACCTGGGTCTTCGTGCGGCCGATCTTCTTATTGCTTTCGCGAACGTAGCGATCTATCGCGTCCGCGAGTGTTGGGACTCGGTTGTCGTTCGACTTGGTTTGCAGTTCGGATTCCAAGGCTTCGGGCTGCCCAAGATGCTCTTCACGTTGCCTGAGCCAGGCGGAAGCGGTTGATCGGCGCTCGAAGGTTTTGTTCTCACGCAGAATGATCTTGCCGCCGCGCTTTATGACAATCTGTGCGAGCCATGCTACAGAGCCATCTTTGCGTGAGCGCTTTACGATGGTGCCCATATCGGTACAACATCCCCTTCGGCGGTACAACATTTGTTGTACCTTTCGAGAAAAACGGTACAAAATCGAACGAAACGAGACAAGCATAAAAGTGACTGAAAAGGCCTAAGTAGTGGAAAAAGAAAGGAAATCGCAGATTGGCGCATCTCAGCGGATCGCCGTTGCGCCGATGATGGACTGGACCGACCGGCATTGCCGGTTCTTCCACCGCCAGCTGACGCGGCGTGCGCTGCTCTACACCGAAATGGTGGTAGCGGACGCTGTCATCCATGGTGCGCGCGAGCGGCTGCTTGGTTTTGACGAGACCGAACATCCGCTGGCACTGCAACTCGGTGGCTCCGATGCGCAAAAGCTGGCCGAGGCGGCGCGCATCGGCGAGGCGTTCGGTTACGACGAAATCAATCTCAATGTCGGCTGTCCGTCCGACCGGGTCCAATCCGGCACGTTCGGCGCCTGCCTGATGAAAGTGCCTGACCTCGTCGCCGATTGTGTGGAGGCGATGAAGGCGGCGGTGACAATCCCGGTGACGGTCAAATGCCGCATCGGCGTCGACGAGCAGGATCCGGAGCCCGCGCTCGACGCGCTGGCCGACGGCGTCTTCGCGGCCGGCGCCGACGCGCTGTGGGTGCATGCGCGCAAGGCCTGGCTGGAGGGTCTGAGCCCGAAGGAAAATCGCGACATCCCGCCGCTCGACTATGACAGGGTCTATCGCCTCAAGGCGGGAAAATCGAACAAATTCATCGGCATCAATGGCGGCGTTCAATCGCTCGAAGAGGCGGCTCGCCACCTCGATCATGTCGATGGCGCCATGCTTGGCCGCGCCGCCTACCACACGCCAGGCATCCTGGCCGGCGTCGACGCGGCATTCTACGGCGGCAAGGCCGGCGCCTACGATTTTGCCGCGCTGATCCACACGATGGCCGACTATGCGGCGCGGCATATCGAGCAGGGCGGGCGGCTCGGCCACGTCACTCGCCACATGGTCGGGCTGTTCCACGGCCTGCCGGGCGCGCGCCGCTTCCGGCAGATACTGTCCACCGACGCGACGAAACCCGGCGCCGGACCGGATGTGCTGAAGGCAGCGTTCGCTGCCGTCGATTTCGACCGTGTTGAAAAGGCCGCTTAAGCAGTTCAGTCGCGTAAGATCATCCGGTCGCCGCGCACGTCGAAACCCGACAGCGAACCGATGAAGTTCATGCCGAGCAGGCTCTGGCTGAGCGCGCCGGGCGCGGCGACCATCACCTGCATGTTCTTGCGCACGATGCCGCCGATCGCCAGTTCGTCGGTGCGCACCGAAGCGGCGCGTGCCATGCCATTGGCGGTCGAGACCGGGACGGTGAAGCTCAGCGCTGCCGGATTGAAGCCGGCCGCCTGCGCGTCTTCGGCGGTGAGCACTGTACTGGTCGCGCCGGTATCGACGACGGTGCGGATCGGCACGCCGTTGATCGTGATGCGGGCCTCGAAATGGCCGCTGTCGGCCTTGTCCAGGGTCACGGTGGCATGGCCGTCCTCGACGCCGAGCGCCAGCGGGCTGCCGGGAACGAGGCCCGCCGTCACCCGGCTGGCGAAATCCTGCAACTCGTAGCGGTACTGGTAGCCGGCGACGAGCGCCAGCACGATCAGGGCCCACGTGCCGAGATTGCGGGCCATGACGCCGAGCGGCCTGCCGGACCGGACAAGGCCGGCGCTGACGAGCAAGCCGATCGCCCCCAGCCAGACCAGACGGCTGAAATCGTAATTCTCGATGCCGAACGTGCTGCCGGCGTCGTTGTTGATCATCAGCAGCACCAGCCCGAGGCCGATTGCCGCCATCACGATCCAGAACAGTCGGTTCATTGGACCTGCCGCCTCAAGAGAGGACGTCGCGCTCGCGCGCCATCCGGCTGCGGCGTGTTTCCCGGCGCGGCCGGCGCTCGACCGTTTCCAATCGGGCCGGCAACTCGGCCATGACGCTGCGGCGTACCTCCGGCGTCATGCCCATCCAGGCGCCGATTTCATCGCGCGTGCGGCCACAGCCGAAGCAGAAGCCGGTTTTCATGTCGATCGAACAGACCAGGATGCACGGGGATTCGATGGCCGTCATGACTTTCTCTTGAAGGCTCCGTCCGGAATCCTCATTTCATCTCCACATGGTGCAACGGCAAAGCCAATGCAAGCCCTTCGGAATGCGGCGCGGGCAACCGCTTTCGCGCCAATGTCGAGGGGAGTTGTGCCGGCCGGGCAAGGCGGTTATGCCGCTGATCAACCACAGGGGATGATCAGGACCGACATGACCAGCGCGCTGCCCTTCGACGATTTTCGCAATCTGCTGGCGAGCCTGCCGCCTGCCGATACAGTCGTGGAAAACAGGGTGCGCACCCTGTTTTCCAAGGCCGACAAGCCGAAAGCCTCGCTTGGCCGTATCGAGGACATCGCCGCCTGGCTTGCTGCCTGGAGCGGGCGCGCCCCGCCGGCGGTGAACCGGCCCCTGGTGGCGATCTTCGCCGGTAACCATGGCGTGGCCCGCCACGGCATCTCGCCGCGCCCTGTCGCTGCGACCGCCAACGCCGTTGAGCTGTGCGCTGCCGGCGGTGCGGCAATCAACCAGATCTGCGTCGCCAACAATCTTGGCCTCAAGGTGTTCGATCTGGCGCTGCACATTGCGACCGCCGACATCACCGAGGACGCCGCCCTCGACGAACGCGGCTGCGCCGCCACCATGGCCTTCGGGATGGAAGCCATCGCCGGTGGCGCCGATCTGATTTGCCTCGGCGATCTCGGCGTCGGCAACTCCACCGTTGCGGCGGCCTTGTGCGCTGCCCTGTTAGGTGGCAGCGGCGCCGACTGGGTCGGCCCCGCCTCCGACGCGGCCATGCAGGCGCGCAAAGCTGATGTAGTCGATGCAGCCGTCGCCTTCCATGGTGCGGCTCTGAAGGACCCGTTGGAAGCACTGCGCCGGGTCGGTGGCCGCGAGTTTGCGGCCATTGCCGGCGCCATCCTCGCCGCCCGGATGCAAAAAATCCCGGTGCTGCTCGACGGCTTCGCCGCGACCGCCGCCGCTGCCGTGCTGCATGCCGCCAACCCGGGTGCGCTCGACCATTGCCTGCTGGCCAGCCAGTCGCCCGAACCCGGCCAAAGGCTTGCCGCCGAGCGGCTCGGCCTCAGGCCGCTGTTCGATCTCGGCATCAGCCACGGCGAAGGGGTAGGGGCTGCCCTTGCCGCCGGTCTGGTCAAGGCGGCGGCGCTTACCAGTTCGGGCATGGCGGCGGCGGTCAAAGCCTAGAACAAGCTGTCAACGTCGGCGGGCCGCCGCCACGGTCTTGGTTGGCAGCGCCGGCAGTTCCTCCATCACTCGGGCGAGCGGGAAGATGGCGATTGCCTCGGTGCCTTCGCGCAATTTCGACTGAAGTTCGAATTCGCCGCCATGCATGGCGAGCAGGCCCTGCACAATCGGCAGTCCGAGCCCGGTGCCCTGTTCGGCGCTCTTGATGGCGATCGAGCCCTGGCCGAAGGCGGACAGCACGATCGGGATTTCGTCTTCCGGTATGCCCGGCCCATTGTCCTTGACCGAAATGTACTGGCCGCCGCCCGCCGTCCAGCCGACGCGCACGCGAACTTCGCCGCCGGTGGCGGTGAATTTGATGGCGTTGGACAGGAGGTTGAGCGTGATCTGCCGCACCGCGCGCTCGTCGGCGAACAGCCGCGGCAGGGCACTTTCGAAATCCTGGACGATGCGGATGTCCTTGTTGCGCGCCTTCAATTCCATCATGTGGCAGCAATCTTCGGCGATGTTGAGCAGCATCACCGGCTCTTCGTTGAGCTGATAGCGGCCGGCCTCGATGCGAGACAGATCAAGGATTTCGTTGATCAGGTCGAGCAGATGCTGGCCGGAATCGTGCACGTCGCGGGCGTAGTCGCGATAGGTCGGGTTGCTCATCGGCCCGAGCACCTCATTGGCCATCACCTCGGAAAAACCGAGAATGGCGTTGAGGGGCGTCCTGAGCTCATGGCTCATAGAAGCAAGGAAGCGCGACTTCGCCAGATTGGCGTCTTCGGCCCGCCGACGAGCTTCGTCCGACATCGATTTCGCGGTCTCCACCTCGGCGAGCAGCGCATCCTTTTCGGAGCGAAAGGACAGAAGTATCAGCGACGAGCGGTTGAGATGGCGCGCGATATAGGCAAAGAACGGCAATGCCGCGACCAGCAGGGCGACCATGATCGTCCCGACCGGCACCCAAAATTTCGTTTCAGCATAGGCATAGACCGCCACCGGAACGACGAAGGTGGCAAGCAGAGAGCCGCGCAAGGACGACGCCATGATAGCGGTCGCCGCCATGGCCAGCAGCAGCACCACCGCCTTGGCGGCCTGGAACTGGTCGATCTGGCAGGTGGCGCAGCCGAGCCATGCGAACCACGCCCAGCCGAGGCCGCACAGCGAATGTCCGATCAGGAAATCCCTGCGGGTGTGAACAGGATTGAGCTCGGCGGCTTCGGTGCGCTCGACGCGGCGCGCCATGAAGGCGACGATCGAATAGCAGATCAGGGTGAACAGCGCCCAGACGCTGATCTGTTTGTCCACACCGGCCAGCAGCCCGGCCGCCGCGACCGCCAACACCAGCAGTGGGATGACGGCTGCGCCGCGCACCATGGTCCCGGCATGCAGCTTCAGCAGTTCACGGTCGAAGTCGAGATTGCCGACCTGCTGCGAAAGACGGTCGCGCGTCTTGCGCACCGCGCGCGCCACATCGCTGTTGCGGTGCGGTTTCCGGCGGTCCACAATGAATTTATCCGCTGTGTTCGAGCGTAGCAGAGGCATGGAAACTTCGATTTATGCGCGCAGCGATCTCAATTCGTTAAGCTACGTTCGAATGATTAAGAGACTGTTTGCCATATGAGCCGTTCGTGGTCGCCAAGGCCGCGCCGGCGATACTATCCGCCGCCGCCGCGAAGCCTGTGGCGCAAGCTGCTGGATTACGCGCTGACGGTCATTCTGCTCGGCCTGCTGATCCTGCTCGCCGCACGCCTCGACCGTTTCGAGACGCGCAAGGCGCAAGGGGTGGCGATCGTCAACGATGGCGATTCACTCACTCTTGGCACCGAACGTATCCGCATGCGCGGCATCGACGCTCCGGAATACCAGCAGATCTGCCGTAGGGATGGCGCAGACTACGCCTGCGGCAGGCTGGCGCGCCAGGCGCTGGTGCGGCTGATATCAGGAAATCCAGTGACCTGCAGCGGCTGGCAGCGCGACCGCTACGGCCGCCTGCTCGGCGATTGCAAGGCCGGTGGAAAGGATCTCAACCGGGCCCAGGTTGAGGCCGGCTGGGCAATTGCCTATGGCGATTTCGACACCGAGCAGGCCATTGCCCGCGCCGGCAAGGTTGGCATCTGGGCCGGCACGTTCGATCGGCCGCATGACTGGCGCGAAAGCCACCACGGCGGCCCGCTCGAAAGAAAGCACGGCACCCTGGCTTCGGTCGGTGACGCCTTGCGAGAGATGTTTCGCTTCTGGTGACGAGCACTATAGTTGAAGGACCAGATCGGGAGGATAAGCATGAAACTGTTCGACGGCGGCCGCGCCCCCAACCCGCGGCGAGTACGGGTTTTCCTCGCCGAAAAGGGCATCGCAGTGCCGCTGGTGCCGGTCGACATGGGTGCGATGGGGCACAAGCAGGAGCCGGTCAGGTCGCGCAACCCGCTGCAGCGGCTGCCGGTGCTCGAGCTCGACGACGGTACCATCCTCACCGAATCCGTCGCCATATGCCGCTATTTCGAGGAACTGCATCCCGAACCGGCGCTGTTCGGGCAAGGCGCGCTCGGCAAGGCCAAGGTCGAGATGTGGCAAAGGCGCATGGAGTTCAATCTGCTCAGCTGCGTCGCCCAGGCTTTTCGCCACATCCATCCGGCGATGAAGGAATGGGAAATTCCGCAGATCCCCCAATGGGGCGAGGCCAACAAGGCGAAAGCGGTCGAATTCCTGAAACTGCTCGACCCCGAACTGGCAAACCGCGAATTCGCCGCCGGCGACGCCTATTCGATCGCCGATATCACCGGCATGATCGCCATGGATTTCATGAAACCGGCGCGCATCAAAGTGCCGGACGAGTGCACAAACGTGCTGCGCTGGTACAGTGCCGTCTCCAGTCGCCCGAGCGCTTCCGCCTGATGGAGGCGGCACTCGAACGCCTGACGGCAAAGGTCCGCGCCTGCCGCATCTGCGTCGACACTCCGGTCGGCAGGCCGCTGCCGCACGAGCCGCGCCCGGTGCTGCTGCCATCATCCAGCGCCCGCATCCTGCTCGCCGGCCAGGCGCCAGGCACAAAGGTGCATTTGTCGGGCATGCCGTTCACCGACGCGTCCGGCCACCGCTTGCGAAGCTGGCTGGGCGTAACCAGCGAGGAATTCTACGACACGGAAAAATTCGCCATCGTGCCGATGGGCTTTTGCTTCCCCGGCCAGGACGCAAAGGGCGGTGACCTGCCGCCGCGCCGAGAATGCGCGCTGGCCTGGCGCGCGCCGCTGATAGCACTGATGCCGCAGATCGACCTCGTTCTGACAATCGGCTCCTACGCGCAATCCTGGCATATGGGCGCCACGCGCCGGCCGTCGCTGACCGAAACCGTGAAGGACTGGCGCACCATCTGGGATGCGCCGGCCAGCCCGAAAGTGCTGCCGCTGCCACACCCGTCATGGCGCAACTCAGGATGGCTGAAGCAGAATCCATGGTTTGAAATGGATTTGCTGCCGTTTCTGAGATCGGAAATCCGCTATCGCATAGATTAGACTTTAAGCAACATATCACTCGCTTTTGTGCCATCCGGCAGAATTTCTTTCTTGTGAAAGGTCGAAATAAGAGGGAATATAGCCAATCTATTCCCAAAGCGCGTCGCGCCCGAGGGAACGCGGCCTGCACCAGGAGCACCTCAATGGATCGCCTCGACAGAAAAATTCTCCGCCTCCTGCAGGAGGACGCGACGCTCGCGGTTGCCGATGTCGCCAAGAAAGTCGGCCTGTCGACGACGCCGTGCTGGCGCCGCATCCAGAAGCTGGAGGAAGAGGGAGTCATCAAGCGGCGCGTCGCCATCCTCGACCACGAAAAGGTCAATGTGCGCGTCACCGTCTTCGTGTCGATCCGCACCAATTCGCACAGCCATGAATGGCTGCGGCGTTTCTCGGAAGTCATCCAGGAATTTCCCGAAGTTGTCGAATTCTACCGCATGAGCGGCGACGTCGACTATCTCCTGCGCGTCGTGGTGCCCGATATCGCCGCCTATGACGCCTTCTACAAGCGGCTGATCGCCAAGATCGAGATCCGCGACGTGTCGTCGTCCTTCGCCATGGAGCAGATCAAGTACACGACCGAAATGCCGCTCGACTACATGCTGCTGGACAAGGAATCCGGCGCCAACGCGGCCTGAGCGCGGTTGTCTGTGACCGGTCGGTGACGCTGCACAAGCAGGCGCCGTTTAGTTCTTCTTTTTGTTGAGGAAACTCCAGGGCGAGTTGACCGGCAGCGTGATCGTGTCCGGCACCGTGTCGACTGCCACCACATCGGCTTTGCGTACGGTGTAGCCGGACTGGATGATGCTGACGCCGTCGAGAATGAACAACTGGCTCTTCTCCAAGCCGGGCCGCAAGGCGCCGGTCACGGCAACCGACTCATAGGCCTGCGACATCTTGTAGGGACGGGCCGGCGTCACCAGCACGATCTGGTTGGGCGGCGGCGTCGGCATGTGGCTGCAAGCGCCTGTCCACGGCACCAGCAGGAACTGGTAGACGAGATCGCCATCACGGTCGACCGGCAATGCATAGCCGGCTAATTGTACGGTATTGTCCTGCAGGTTGAGCGACAATGTCTCGCCACGATCGGGCAGTTTTGCCGCAATCATCGGCAGGCCGGCATCTTCGGCCACCGCCTGCGTCGCAGGACGCAGATCTTTCCAGAAGATGCGCGCGGTTTGGCCTGAGGCGTTGGTAGCGGTGAACACCAACAACGCGGCTGCAAGCGCCAAGGTCGATTTGAGAGGACTGCTCATCGGCCGCTTCCTTTGTGCAGGAGTAAAGACGCCGCGGCCGATCGCGTCAACGCTCGAGCCGCATCACATGTCTGCGAGAGCCGGCCATGCCGACCTCATGGAACCCGCGAGCGATGAACACGCCGCGAACCCCATGAAACGGTAGCTCGGCGATGCCTCGTCGACCGGGTAGGCCTCGATCACGCCGGCGCCCTTGGCAAAGGCGTGATCTATGGCAGCGTCAAGCAGCGCTGCCGCCAGCCCGCCGCCGGGCAGCGCCCTTGGCACGTAGAAGCAGACGATCGACCAGATGCCGGTCTCGTCATCGTCCTGTTGCGACGTCAGCTTCCGATAGGTCTGGCGCGGCGCGACCGAGCACCAGCCGACGGTCTTGCCGTCAATCTGGGCCAAGATTCCCACCGGCGTACCGGCCTCGACAAGCGCCATCATGGCCCGTTTCAACTCGGCGTGCTGGACATGCTCGCGGCGGCCGGACAGGGGCCGCCAGGCCATGCACCAGCAATACTTCGGACCGCCTTGCGCTTCGAAGAGGCCTTCGAAATCGGCGCGCGTCTGCCGCGTCACCTCGGTGAACCGCACGTTGGCTAGGTCAGCCTTTTCTGGCGGCGATCCGCTCGACGATCTTGGCATTGGTGAGTTCCCGTACGGCGTCCTTGCCAATCCAGCGCGCCGTCTTGTCGGCCGACTGGGCCAGTCGTTCGGCCACGGCAAGGGCAGCGCCGTGCATCTCCAACGATCGCTTGCCGATCGAACGAAGCGCCCAGTTTACCGCCTTCTTCACGAAATTGCGGCTGTCGGCGGCATGCGCTTCGATGATCGGCAGGAAGCCAAGGAAAGTCGCCACCGGCTCCTGCTTCCGGTGCACGACGGACCACGCCATCATCGCAAAGGCCGTGCGTCGAACGAACTCGCGCTCGTCCGCCGCGAACTCTTCAATCAGCTCCTTCCAGGCGTCCGTGTCGACGAAGAGATCGGAGACGCCGTCGACGATATCCCAGGAATCGAAGGATGCGGCCCATTGTCGTGCATCCGCGGCTGAGAAGCGCTTCGGGTCGGCCGTGACGGAAGCGATGAACTGCGCCTCCATGATGCCGGTCTGCCAAAGCTCGAACGCACGCTCGTGGTTACGCTTGATCTTTTTGGCGATCTGCCGCTGCATGCCATGAGAAATACCGAGCGCGCGTTCGATCTTGATGCCGTAGCGCAACATGCCGCGGCGATTGTCTTCGGAGCCGACCGAGCGCAAATGGGCGACGATCTCATCGGCGCTCGATTGGGGCGAAAGCTCGGCCATTGCGAACGCCTATTTTTCCAGGCGCGCCAGCAGGGACGAGGTGTCCCAGCGCTTGCCGCCCATCGCCTGCACATCCTTGTAGAACTGGTCGACAAGGGCGGTCACCGGCAGTCTCGCGCCATTGCGGTCGGCTTCATCGAGGCAGATGCCGAGATCCTTGCGCATCCAGTCGACGGCAAAGCCGAAATCATATTTACCGGCATTCATCGTCTTGTGGCGGTTCTCCATCTGCCAGGACCCGGCAGCGCCCTTGGAAATCACCTCGATGACCTTCTCGATGTCGAGCCCGGCCTTTTTGCCGAAATGGATGCCTTCGGCCAGTCCCTGAACCAGCCCGGCAATGGTGATCTGATTGATCATCTTCGTGAGCTGGCCGGCGCCCGACGGACCCATCAGCCCGACCATGCGGGCAAAGGCGTCGATGACCGGCCTGGCCTTGTCGAAGGCAGCCTGCTCGCCGCCGACCATCACCGTCAGCACGCCGTTTTCAGCGCCCGCCTGGCCGCCGGAGACCGGCGCATCGAGAAAGGAAAAGCCGGCCTTTTCAGCGGCGTCGGCCAGTTCTCGCGCGACTTCGGCCGAAGCGGTGGTGTTGTCGATGAAGACGGCGCCTTTTTTCATCGCGGCGAAGGCGCCATGGGCCCCGGTCGTCACCGAGCGCAGATCGTCGTCATTGCCGACGCAGGAGAAGACGAAATCCTGGCCCTCTGCGGCGTCCGCCGGCGTCGCGGCAGACTTGCCGCCATGCTGGGCCACCCATTGTTCCGCCTTCGCCGCGGTGCGGTTGTAGACGGTGACGTCGTGGCCGCCTTTGTTCCTGAGGTGCCCGGCCATGGGATAGCCCATCACGCCAAGACCGAGAAATGCCACAGATGCCATGAGTTTGCCCTTCAGACGGAACGGAATTGTCTTGGAAAGCTCTAGGCTCTACGCGCCATTCGTCAAGACGCGCATGAGCCGATCGACTGGTACAGCCGACCGCTCAGCGGATCAGATGAATGGTGATCCGTCGCTCGATCCATTCGACGCCGTGGCGCAGGATCTCGACCATCACCAGATAGACGATGGCGACCCAGACATAGGCCTGGAAGTCGAAGGACTTGGCGTAGGCCAGCTTCGCGTTGCCCATCAAATCATAGACGGTGATGATGGCAACGATGGCGGAAGCCTTGATCATCAAGACGAGCTCGTTGCCGTAGGGCCGGAGCGCGACGATAAAGGCCTGCGGCAGGACGACCTTGCGCAGCGTCTGCAGCTTGTGCAGGCCGAGCGAAGCAGCGCCCTCCCATTGGCCCCTCGGAACACTCTCGATGGCGCCGCGCAGGATTTCGGCCTGGTAGGCGGCGGTGTTGAGCGCGAAGGCGAACACACCGCAATTGAAGGCGTCGCGGAAGAACCACCACAGCCCGACGGATTCGAGCTGCACCCGGAATGAGCCCAGGCCGTAATAGACGAGATAGACCTGGACCAGCAGCGGCGTGCCGCGGAAGAAGTAGACGTAGCAATAGGCCAGGACGGACAGATAGCGGTTCTTCGACATGCGGGCATAGGTGACGGGCAGCGAAAAAAGCGCGCCGAGCACCATCGAGATGGCCACCAGCGCAAGCGTGGTTCCCAAGCCCTGCAGATAGGCCGGCGCGTATCTGGCGAAGAATTCGCCATTCCAAGCGTAAACCAGATAGACGGCGATGCCGATGCCGAACAGGATCCAGAAGCCGACCAGCGCGTAGCCGACGATACGGGCCCGCGGCCAGCCTCGCGCCCGTGGTGGTGGCTTCTCGATGTCGACGGCGGCGCGCGTCACGACGCTCATCGTGCCTCCCTCCTCCCGAGCGAACGCAGGATGAAGCCGGTGGCGATCGACGACAGGATGGCAAGGATAAGGAACACCATCGCCGCGACGCTGTAGAACAGGAAGGAATGTTTGGTGACACGGGCCGCCACGCCGGCGTTGCGCAGGGTTTCAGCCAGGTTGACGACCGACACCAGGGCCGTATCCTTGAGCAGGCTCAGCCAGCAATTCTCAAGGCCGGGGAAGGCGATGCGCAGCAGCTGCGGCAGGATCACCTTGCGCATCGTCTGCCATTTCGACAGACCGATCGCATAGCCGCCCTCATACTGGCCCTTCGGAATGGCGCGAAAGGCCGACAGGAAGACTTCGCTGGAATAGGACGAAAAGATCAGCGACAGCACGATCATGCCGGCGAGGAAGCTGTCGACATCGACCGTCGCTTCCGGCCTGAACAGACGGATGACATACTGCAAGAGGATCGGCATGCCGAAGAAGAACAGGAAAAGCGTCACCAGTTCCGGCAGGCCGCGAAACACCGTGGTGTAGATGTTGGCGGCCACGCGAAGCGACGGCTCTTCGGATTGTTTTGCCCAGGCGACGAAAAAGCCGATCGTCAGGCCGATCGGCAGTGTCGCCAGCGCGAGCGCAATGGTGACCAGTGCGCCATAGGCAATATCGTCAATCCAGCCATCGGGTCCCCAAGTGAGAAGTATCCATATGTTCTGGCTTGGCATTGACGGGTCTTGTCTCCACTTCTGTCAGGCCAAGGCGGCAGCAGGAAACTTCCCCTGCCGCCTTGTTTCAGACGATCAGGACTCGGCGCCGAAGACGTCGAACTTGAAGTACTTGTCGTTGATTTCCTTGTACTTTCCGTTGGCGCGGATTGCGTCGATGGCGCTGTTCAACTTGTTGACCAGATCCGTCTCGCCCTTGCGCACGGCGATGCCGGCGCCCGGTCCAAAGATATCGACCGGCTGCGGCGAGGGCTGGCCGAGAATCTTGCAGCAGGCGCCATCAGGCGAATCCAGGAACTGTTGCAACACGACGATATCGTCCTCGATCGCGTCGAGACGCCCGTTGGCGAGATCGGCCTGCTCTTCGGGGCTGCTCGGATAGCCCTTGACCGTGCTGTCCGTATAGGTTTTCGAGGCGTAATTGAAATGCGTCGTCGTGGTTGCGACGCCGATAGTCTTGCCGGCCAGGTCTTCCTTGGTCACGCCCTTGAGGGTCGAATCCTTGGGTACCGCGATCGCCGACGGCGTGTTGTAGTATTTGTGGGTGAAGTCGACCTTCTCGGCGCGCTCCGGTGTGATCGACATCGAGGCGACGATGGCGTCGAACTTGCCGGCCTGCAGGGCCGGAATGATGCCGTCCCAATCCTGGGCGACGAAGGTGCACTTGACCTTCATCTCGTCGCAGAGCGCCTTGGCGATGTCGATGTCGAAGCCCACGAGCTGGCCGTCCGAGGTCAGGTTGTTGAATGGGGGGTAGGCGCCTTCGGTGCCGATTCTCAGGGTCGTTTCCTGAGCCTGGGCGACGCCGAGCGTCAGCAGCGCAGCCGATGCGGCGAGCGCGATACGCAGTGCAATACGCATGATAGTCCTCTCTTTATGGCTCCCGGCCGTCGTTCCGGAACGGCTCTGTGGGGCGGTGCTTTTGACCGCCCGCTGGCGCGATACTCCCACTGTTTTCGGGAGAAAAGCAACTGTAAAACCGTTGCTTGCGGGATTTGCGGATCCAGCCAATGCTGACGCCGGGTTAATGCATGTCGCCCGAAGTGTGCAGCGGTTTTGGGACGACGACATGCATAAATAAAACAACCTGAAGCGCGTTGCATGAGGGCGTTCAGGCGCGACGCGCTTAGACAATGCAACGGCTGAAGAGGGCGGCTGAACCGGGCCAGGGCAGGGGCCTCAAGGTTTGAGGCCGGTCATGCGCTCGATGAAGTCGGCTATCCCTCCCGTGTCGTCGAGATCGAACACAGGCAGGCTTTCGCCGGTAACCGCGAAGTCGGCGGCAATCGCCACGATATGTCCGTCGTTCGCCGACAGCGGCGAGCGGTCCTTGGCCTCCTGCCGCCGGGTTTCGATCTTTTTGTGCACCTCGCGCTTGTAGCCTTCGACCAGCACGATATCGCACGGTGCCAGCCGCGACAGGACCGTCTCCAGCGTCGGCTCGTCCTCACCGCGCAATTCATGCATCAGCGCCCAGCGTTTGCCCGACACCACCGCGACCTCGGTGGCGCCCGCTTGGCGGTGGCGATAGCTGTCGGCGCCAAGCTTGTCGATGTCGAACTCATGATGGGCATGTTTGACCGTCGACACTGTCCAGCCGCGCCGGACGAGCTCTGTGACCAGCTTCTCGGTCAGTGTGGTCTTGCCGGAATTCTTCCAGCCGGTGATGCCGAAGATGTTCATGGGCCGATGCTCTGCAACAGACGCTCGGCCACCGCAAGGTCGTGCGGTGTGTTGATGTTGAAGAACGGGTCGATCTCGTCACTGCCGTGGGTCAGCAACGGAAATTCCACTTCGACACAGTCGTGCCGCTCGATGAAGGCGGAGACGCGCCTGTTGTCCTCGTCGATCAGGAAATGGCGCAAGGCCTCACGCAGCCCGAGCGGCCACAGCGCAAAGGTCGGATGCCGCCTGCCGCCGGAACTGGCAACAGCGATGGAGCCTGGTCGCTCGTCAACAGCCGCAGCCAGCCTCTCGACCAGGTCCACCGGCAGGAACGGCGTGTCGCCGGCGGCCGTCGCCAATGCCTTGAAAGCGGTATTCGCTGCCGCCCATTCGAGGCCGGTGAGAATTCCGGCCAGCGGTCCGGCATAGCCTTCCACCGCATCGGCGAGAACCGGAAGACCGGCCGCGGCGAAGCGCGCCGGGTCACTATTGGCGCTGAGCGCCAGCGATCCGACCTGCGGCGCCAGGCGGGCAACGACATGGTCGAGAAGCGGACGCTCGCCAAGCGCCAGCAAAGTCTTGTCGCCGCCGCCCATGCGCCGTGACAGGCCTCCGGCCAGGATAATTCCTGCAATGTCTTGGCTCATGGCCAACCTATATGCCGTCCGGCGCCATGTCGGGTCCAGCGCTTTCGGCCGCCGGCTTCTGCCGGCCGACGACCCGTTCGCGATAGAGCGCGTAGAGGCCGGAGCCGATGATGATGGCGGAGCCAACGATCATCGGCAGGTCGGGAACATCGCCGAAGATGATGAGGCCAAGCAGCATCGACCAAAAGAGGGCGGTGTAGCGGAATGGCGCAATGAAGGAGATGTCGCCGGCCCGCATTGCCATGATGATGAACTGGTAGCCGATCAGCACCAGCACCGCCGCCAATGCCAACAGTGCCGAGCCTTTGCCGGACATCGGCGTCCAGCCGCCCATCGGCGACAGCAGCACGGCGCCAACGATGGTCATGGCGATTGCCGTTGCCGTCGACACCAGCAAGGTCGGGATAGCCCTCGGGATGCGCTTGGTGGCGAGGTCACGTACTGCGCAACAGGCGACGCTGACGAGTGCGTACAGCGAATAGATGCTGAAGCCTTCGAAGCCTGGCCGCACGATGATCAGCACGCCGCCAAAGCCGACCGCGATCGCCAGCCAGCGCCGCCAGCCGACCGCTTCGCTGAATACGAGTGCCGCCCCCATCGTCACCGCCAGCGGCAGCGCCTGCAGCACCGCCGAGACATTGGCGATCGGCAGATGCGCTAATGCCACAAGGAAGGCGACGGTGGCGCCGGCCTCGGCGACCACGCGAAGCGTCACCAGCGGCTGCAGCATCGACCTCGGTCGCGCGAGCGCGCCTTGCTGCCAGGCGAGCAGGCCGACGAGCAGCGACGCAAAGGCGCCGCGCACCAGCATCACCTGCGCCATGTTCATCGATTCCGACGAGAACTTGGTGATGGCGTCGTTGAGGGTGAAGCCGATCATGGCCACCATCATGCACAGCGCGCCGCGAATGTTTGGGGAAAGAGGCAAGGGCGTTACCGGTTTGCAAGAGCAATTCCAGAAAAGTGTGAAACGGTTTTCCGTCCGGAATTGCGTGAAAACAAAGAATAAAGCGGTTCGACGTTTCGGCGAAACGGTGAACCGCCCAAGCCTGTAGCAGCCGGCGGCAAGACAGCAACGTCAAAGAAATAGGCCACGGATTTTCACCCGTGGCCCACAAAATCGCTAAGAGGGCTGGCCGGATGACCAGCAGGCTCATTTCGGGGTCAGCACCTCGGTGCCGCTGCCGTTCTTGCCGGCGATGGTCCACAGGCCGTGCAGCGAGCCGTCATCTTCTACCTTATAGACGACGAGACCGATTTCCTTGCCCATGACATAGCCGGCGGAGAAGGCATCGTCGTTGCGCATGCAGATGCCGTCCGACGATGATCCGCCCGTCTCCCAATGGATGGTACAGGTGGTCTCGCTGGTCAGCGTGATGGTGGCTTCGCCGCCATATTTCGAGCCGTCGAAATTGGTGCCCGCGACGGTGTAGCTGCCGCCGATGGACTGTGCTGCTGCCGGCGCGGCGGCAAACCCAAGCATTGCAAGAGAAAGTAAGAATGTGCGCATGTCGTATTCCCCCAAACCGAGCGACGAGCCGCTATAGGCCGAAATTTAGGGCGGAACGCGATGGCGGTAAATCGGGTTTGCAGCGTCGAGAGCGATTTATTCCCAGTGTTGCTCAGCCCCATGCAGGCTGTCGCCGATAGCGCCGACCAGTGGGTCGTACTTGGCCTTGAGCGAGGCGGGATATTCGATCCAGACTGTATGGATTGCATCCTCTTTTTCGAAGACGATTCGGGTATAGAAGATCTTGTCGCCTTTGGTGCTTGAGACCACTGCCCAGTTCTTACCGGTTTTGCTGTAAGTGACCTTTTCCCCAGAGTCAGGGTCGGCTTTTTCCTTTTCAACCAGACTGTCGGGCGTATCTTCCGTCAGCTTGTATCCGCCGTAACAGGACAAGCTCGCACCATCGGGGCTAAGCCATTTTCGACCGTCGCCATTGAGGGACTCAGGCATCGGCTTGCTGAAAATCTGGCTCGGGAACGTGCACACCGTGCCATAGCGCGCATTGATGTAGGTGAACGGCTTTGCGGGCGCCACTGTGGTCGCCAATGATAGGGCCACGACCAGCGCTGACAGCCCGGTTTGGCAAACACGCTGCATGGAAATCCCCCTCGCTTCCAACGGAAGCATTCTGCACCAATCGCGGAGAAAATCAGCCGCCGGTGACGCTCATATGTCTCGACACCGACGGGCGGCTGGTGCGGCGGTCGATGATGAAATCATGGCCTTTCGGCTTGCGGCCGATCGCTTCGTCGATGGCAGCAGCGACCAGCTCGTTGCCTTCTGAGGCACGCAACGGCGCGCGCAGGTCGGCGGCATCCTCCTGACCCAGGCACATATAGAGCGTGCCGGTGCACGTCAGCCGCACGCGGTTGCAGCTTTCGCAGAAATTATGCGTCATCGGCGTGATGAAGCCCAGCCTGCCGCCGGTCTCTGCGACATGGACGTAGCGGGCCGGACCGCCGGTCTTGTAGGGGATGTCGCTCAGCGTGAACTGGCGCTCGAGCGAAGCGCGCAGCAGCGATAGCGGCAGATACTGGTCGGTCCGGTCGGCGTCGATCTCGCCCATCGGCATGGTTTCGATGACGGTCAAGTCCATGCCGCGGCCATGCGCCCAGCGCATCATCTCCGGCAGCTCGACGTCGTTGAAGTCCTTCAGCGCAACGGCGTTGAGCTTCACCTTCAGCCCCGCCGCCTGCGCGGCATCGATGCCTTGCATGACCTTGCCGAGATGGCCCCAGCGGGTGATGGCGTGGAACTTGTCGGCATCGAGCGTATCCAGCGAGACATTGATGCGCTCGACACCGCAATCGGCAAGCTCGGCGGCAAAGCGCGACAGCTGCGAGCCATTGGTGGTCAGCGTCAACTCTTCCAGCGCGCCGCTCTTCAGGTGCCGCGACAGCTGGCGCACCAGATGCATGATGTTCTTGCGCACCAGCGGCTCGCCGCCGGTGAGGCGCAGTTTGCGCACGCCCTTTTCGATGAAGACGGTGCAGAGCCGGTCGAGTTCCTCGAGCGACAGCAGGTCCTTCTTGGGCAGGAACGCCATGTCCTCGGCCATGCAATAGGTGCAGCGGAAATCGCAGCGGTCGGTGACCGACACGCGCAAGTAGCTGATCGTGCGACCGAAGGGATCGATCATGTCCATGCGTTCAAGCATTCCCGTGGCTGCGAGTGGCGCCGTTATATACGGCTATGTGATACGATCCAACCCGCCATTCAAGATAGCCGCTCTCGATCTTTGGTGACATTCCCTGGCCGACATCCGGTGTCGGCCGGGTCCAAATGGCCTTTTCCGCTCGCGCGAAGCAGCGTAGGGAAGGGCGGATTGACGGGATGCAGAACAATGACGGCGCCGAAGGAACTCAGGGTCTCGAAGGACAGAAAACTGCTGTCCGTCACCTTTCCCGATCATCGGCCGTTCGAATTGCCGGCCGAACTGCTGCGCGTCGCTTCACCCTCGGCCGAGGTGCAGGGCCATTCGCCGGACCAGCGGGTGACGGTTCCCGGCAAGCGCAACGTGGCCATCCTCAAGATCGAGCCGGTCGGCAACTACGCCGTGCGCATCACCTTTGACGATTTTCACGACACCGGCATCTTCACCTGGAATTACCTGCACACGCTTGGCCACGAAAAGGACGCGCGCTGGAATGCCTATCTCGCCGAGCTCCAGGAGAAGGGACTGAGCCGCGACCGCTAGTTCGGCACTGTCGGCAAAACGTCATTGACTGGGGGTAACGCTGGCAACGGTTCGGAGACGGGAAAATGTCTGACATCACCACGGTCGAACAGCTCGAAGCCCTCTACGGCCTGCCCGGCGAAGCGTCGACGGTCAAGGAACTCGACCACGTCATTCCCGAATATGCCGCCTTCATCGAAGCCTCGCCTTTTGTCGCCCTGGCGACGAGCGGGCCGGAAGGGCTGGACTGTTCGCCGCGCGGCGATCTCGCCGGCTTTGTGCGCATGCATGACCCGAAAACGCTGATGATGCCGGACAGGCGCGGCAACAACCGCGCCGATTCGCTTAAGAACATCATCCGCGATCCTCGCGTCGGGCTGCTGTTTCTTGTGCCGGGTTCGGGCACGACGCTGCGCGTCAACGGCCGCGCCCGCATCACCACCGACGCCGCGCTTTGCGCCTCCTTCGCCGTCGAAGGCAAGCCGGCGCGCTCGGTCACCTTGGTCGATGTCGATTCGGTCTATTTCCAGTGCGCCCGCGCCATCGTTCGCTCGGAGCTGTGGAACCCGGCAAAGCACGTCGACCCGAAATCGCTGCCGACACCCGGAACAATCCTGGAAGTCACCAGCCGCAAGAATATCGATGCCGGTACTTACGACAAGGAATGGCCGGAGCGGGCGAAGAAGACGATGTGGTGAGGTGGGAGGCGCGTGGATCGAACGGCTCAGGTATCCTTCAGCACGTCATAGATCTTGCGCATCTGTTCGCCGATCATGTCGCACTGTTCCGCTGTCGACTGGCTCATCGCCTTTTCGATCAGCGCCATATGCACCTTCAGCGCCTTCATCAAAAGCTCCGTGCCGGCCTCGGTAAGCGTCAGCCGCAGGACGCGCTTGTCCTTCTCGTCGCCTTCGCGGCGCAGCAGGCCGCGCGCCTCGAGCTGCGGCAACAGCATGGTGATGTTGGAGCGGCCGACCAGCAGTTTGCGGGCGAGATCGTGCTGCGACATGCCGGGATGGCGATAGAGGTTCATCAGCACGTCGAGCTGCGCCGGCTTGAGATCCAGCGGCGCCAGCTTTACCGCCAGCGCACGCTCCAGCACATGGCAGGCGCGCGCCACCGCGACCCAGTTGCGAAAGCGCGGGTTGTCCCAGGGCAGCTCTTGTTTAATGTTCATGTTTGAACTATTATGTTCATGCTTGAACGGAATGGATGGATCGCCACTATGGCATCATTTGGACTGAAGGTCATCCGGGGCGTGTTCGGCGCGGCCGAGCTTGTGGCGCCGCGTCTTAGCGGGCGCGCGGCCTTCGAACTGTTCTGCCGCACGCCGAGCGTGAAGGCGCTCGGCGACGGCGAGCGGCGTGCGGTCGACCGCGCCGCCGGCTTCATGGCCGAGGCGCGCCATCATCGGCTGACGACCAAGGCCGGCTGCGTCATGGTGCACGAATTCCGGCCCGAGCCGGGCAGGGCGTCCGCCGGCACGGTGCTGGTGGTCCATGGCTGGCGTTCGCGCACGGAATATATGCGGGCGCTGATCGAAGGTTTTCGCGATGCGGGCTACCGGGTCGCCTCGCTCGACCTGCCGGGCCATGGCCAGTCGCTGGGCCGTCATCTCAATATGGTCAATGCGGTCGAGGCGGTCAGGGTCGCCGGCGAATGGTTCGGTCCGTTCAAGGCGATCGTCGGCCATTCCTTCGGTGGCGCCGTCGCCGCCAATGCCATTGCCGGTTCGATCAAGGGTATCCAGCCCGTCGCGGCCGAGCGGCTGGTGCTGGTCGCCGCGCCAAGTTCCCTGCCGGCGATCTTCGCCGACTTCAGCCGCATGCTCAATGTCGGTCCGCGTTCGCAGGTTTCCATGGCCGATCAGGTGAAAAGGCTGTCGGGCCGGCCGCTGCATGAATTCACCGGCGACCGCCAGTTGGCTGAGGCGCCGGTGCCGACGCTGGTCATCCACGCGCCGGACGACCGCGAAGTCCCCGCCGATCATGCCACACGTTATGCCGGCGCCGGCAGCCATGTGCGGCTGCACTGGGCCGATGGGCTCGGCCACCGTCGCATTCTCGCCGACAAAGGTGTTGTCGAACGCGCTGTGACTTTTGTCAAAAACGAGCGCGAGCCGATACTGCATTGATTCCAATGGGTGTATTGTCGACTCCGACAACGCCGGAGCGGTGAGCTAGCCCTTCTTCTTGCCGCCCGGCTCGACGGGCAATCCGGCCGCCTTCCAGGCGGTATAGCCGCCAAGGATGTGCTTGACCGGCGACAGCCCCATATCCTGCGCCGTCTTGGTGGCCAGCGCCGAGCGCCAGCCGCCCGCGCAAAAGAAGACAAAGCTCTTGCCCGAGGCGAAGAACGGCTTGTGGTAGGGGCTTTCGGGATCGATCCAGAATTCCAGCATGCCGCGAGTGACATGTTTGGCGCCGGGGATCTGGCCGTCCCGCTCGATCTCGCGTGGATCGCGCAGGTCGACGAGGATGGTGTCCTCGTCGTCGAGCAGCCCGGCCGCTTCCTCGGGCGAGACCACCTCGATCTCGGCATTGGCCTCGTCGAGCAACTCGCGATACCCTTTTTTCACGGATGATCCCTCCCGGCGCATTTCGCCGCCGACTGGATTTCCAGCACAAGCTCCGCGCTTTGTCACGCTGTTCCGACCAGCCCCTGCCACGCCGCCATCGCTCCGGCCACTGTGGCCATCAGCGCGTCGCACGAGGCGCCGTCGCGGGCCTGGATCGACATGCCGTGCTGGACCGTCGCATAGAAGGTCGCCGCCGCGTTGCTGTCGAAGCCCGCCGGCAATTCGCCTTCCGCCACACCGCGTTCCAGCCGTCTCAGCAAGAGGGTGTGGTTTTCGGCGCGGCGGCGGCGCAAATCATCGCAGATCGCGCCGCTGCTTGAATCCTGGTGCAGTGCACCCAGCGCGATGAGACAGCCCTGCGGGCGGTCGTCCTGAGAGTACGCTTTTGCCGTCTGGCGCAGGAAATTCTCGATCGCCTGGCATGCCGTCGGCGCTTCATCCAGCGCGCTCCAGATCTCGGTGCCTTCGTTGCGGGTGTAATACTCGGTCGCTTCCAGAAACAGCGCCTCCTTGCTGCCGAAGGCGGCATAGAGGCTGGGCGAGCTGATCCCCATCGCCGCGGTCAGGTCGGCGATCGAGGTGCCCTCATAGCCTTTGGCCCAGAACAGCTCCATCGCCTGCCGCAAGGCGGCGGTTCGATCGAAGGTGCGGGGACGGCCTCTTTCCGGCATGACGATCTTTTCTGTGTTGACCGATACATAATTCACTTGACGTCGCCAGGCAAGGTTGCCAGATATTTATGTATCGATCGTTACATAAACGGAGAAATGACATGTCAACGAACGGATTGAACGGCAAGGCAGCACTGGTCACCGGCGGCAGCCGCGGCATAGGTGCTGCGATAGCAAAACGGCTAGCGGCCGATGGCGCCGACGTCGCCATCACCTACGTCAACAGCGCGGCGCCGGCCCAAGCTGTCGTCGCCGAGATTATAGCGGCAGGTGGTCGCGCGATCGCCATCCAAGCCGACAATCGCGACGCCGCCGCCATCGAAGGCTCGGTCGCCGAGGCGGTGAATGCCTTCGGCCGGCTCGACATCCTCGTCAACAGCGCCGGCATCTGGCGCGCGGCGCCCATCGAACAGATGTCGCTGGCCGACTTTGACGAGACCATTGAGGTCAATCTGAGAGCGCCGTTCGTGGCCTCGAAGGCGGCAGCGGCTCACATGGGCGAGGGCGGCCGCATCATTTCGATCGGCAGCAATCTGGCCGAGCGCGTCACCGACACCAGCCTCAGCGCCTATTCGACCAGCAAGGCTGCGCTGGTCGGCCTGACCAAGGCGCTGGCGCGAGACCTCGGTCCGCGCGGCATCACCGCCAACGTCGTTCATCCCGGTTCGACCGACACCGACATGAACCCGGCCGAAGGCCCGCATGCCGAACACCAGCGGCGGAAGATGGCGACGCCCCGCTTCGGCAAGGCTGACGAGATCGCCGGCATGGTTGCCTGGCTCGCCGGTCCGGAAGGGCGCTTCGTCACCGGCGCCGCGCTCACCATCGACGGTGGCGCCAACGCCTGAAGCAGCAGCCGCTTTGACCGGTCTGGAGCGGCAACGCCGCTCCAGGCGTCACGATGTTGTGAAACCGTTCTGCAACAGGCCCGCGGAAATTTATGGAAGCTTAACCAAATCGGTATGAATCGGTATAGTAGCGCCTTACATCCGCCATGCGGTTGGCAAGATCGTCTAGCGGCGCGGAACGGGAGCCGGCTTGCAGCCGGAGCGGGTGATTAATGAAATTCCTCGGAAATAAAGCCACCGTGATGCCGCTTGCAGTGGCGGCAGCACTGGCCTTCGGTGTGCCGCAGGCAAGCGCGCAAGGCCTGTTCGACATGCTGTTCGGCGGTGGCGTCAAGCACAGGCCGCAAGGCGAATTCCCGCCGCCGCCAAAGCGCAAGCCGAAGCCCGCCGTATCGGGCGGCGGCGGCACCAGGATCAGCAGCCCGTCCTACTACACCTACAAGGCCGACCGGCTGGTGCGCGTCGACTTTGCCGCGTTGGTGGCAGCACCTCCCCAGGTGGCAACAGCTGAAGACGCCGCCTTTGTGCCGTCGGCGACCAGCACTGCCTTCCGCGAAGCCGTTGCAGGCCTTAGTGACTATGAACTCTATGCCGAGCCCGATATCGCCAAGGCACTGATTGCCTATTACTCTGCCAATCCTGATTTCATCTGGGTGAACGAGGGCAATCCCAATGCCCGCGCCCAGGATGCGGTGCGGGTGCTTGGCGAAGCCGCAAGCTATGGTCTCACGTCGGCCGACTACACGGTCGAAGTGCCGGCAGCCAACGCATCGGCAGTCGATGCCAACGCCCATCTGAAGGAACTCGTCCGCTTCGAGATGGCGCTGTCGGCGCGCGTACTGCGCTATGCCCGTGACGCCCAGAGCGGGCGCGTCGATCCCAATCGCATCACCGGCTACTATGAATTTCCGCCGAAGCCGGTCGACATGGAAGGCGCGCTCAAGACGCTGGCTCACACCCAGGAAGTGCGCACCTACCTCGAATCGCGGCACCCGCAGAACGCGGAATATCAGGCGCTGCGCGTCGAACTTGAATCGCTGCAGGCGAGCGCCGAAAACGAAATCGTCGTCGATCCCAAGCTGTTGCTGAAGCCCGGCGAGACCAGCGCCGAACTGCCGAAGCTGCTGACGCTGATCGCGCGCAATCTCGACGACGAGATGGGCGGCGCCTATGGCGAGATCCTGTCTCGTCTCGGCACCAGCGATGTCTATGTTCCCGAACTGGTTCCGATCATCAAGGCCGTGCAGGTGAAGGCCGGCATGAAGGGCGATGGGGTCATCGGCCCGCGCACCGTCGCCTCGCTCGCCGGCACGTCCAAGGCCGACAGGCTGCAGAAGGTGCAGGTCGCGCTGGAAGAATTGCGCTGGATGCCGTCCGATCTCGGCAGCCCGCGGGTGTTCATCAACCAGCCCGCCTTCACCGCCAGCTATATCGACAATGGCGAGGAGAAGCTGAAGACCCGCGTCGTCATCGGCCGGACCACCAACCAGACCGCCTTCTTCTTCAAGGAGATCAAGCAGGTCGATTTCCATCCCTATTGGGGCGTGCCGCAGTCGATCATCGTCAACGAGATGCTGCCAAGGCTGCGTGGCGATCCGGGCTATCTCGACCGTGCCGGCTACGAGGTGACCGATTCGCGCGGCAGGCGGGTTCCCTCTTCCTCGGTCAATTGGGGCGCCTACGGCGCCAACATTCCCTACAGCGTGCGCCAGCAGCCGAGCGAAGCCAATGCGCTGGGCGAACTGAAGATCCTGTTCCCCAACAAGCACGCCATCTACATGCACGACACGCCGCAAAAATCCTTCTTCCAGCGCGATATGCGGGCGCTCAGCCATGGCTGTATTCGCCTTCAGGATCCACGTGGGATGGCGGCGGCGGTGCTCGGCGTCTCGGTCGACGACATCGCCGAAAAGCTCAAGCACGGCCATGCCAGCGAAGACGTGACACGCACGATTCCCGTCTATGTCTCCTACTTCACTGCCTGGCCGGACCTGTCCGGCAAAGTCGAATATTTCAACGACGTCTACGACCGCGACACGCGGCTGATGCAGGCGCTGGACGCGACTGAAGCGGTGCGCTCGCCGACGAGCTGAACCAGCGGAGTTCCTCGTTCAACGAACGAGGAACTCACTTTATCTCTCTGGTTTAATTAGATTTTTGGCCGATGGACGGTCGCCCGTTTCCTGCGATCAGCGCTGGATGAGCGGACGCCGGAAGCCGGCGTCGCGGCCCGCGATCAGCCAATAGACCAGACCGGCTACGAGGCCGGCGGCGGCGATGATGCCGATATCGGCCCAGCGTCCGGCATCCTCTTCCGCGGCCGGCCAGACCAGGAAGAAGCCGGCTGCAGCGGCAGCGGCGCCAAACAGCATGTGCACCAGGAAATTGCGCAGGGCAAAGAATTCGGCGAGCAGCGCGAAGATCAGCGTCTGCAGGCCGGTCAGCACGATCGTCAGGAAATAGACGACCATGCCGAGCGGCGGCCACAGCAGCACGACAATGGGCGAAAATTGCATGGCGCCGAAATAGTCCGGCGCGTTGGGCAATACGGCGAGTGCGCAATATATCGCCACGACCGCGAACAATCCGATCAGCACCGAAACGAAATAGCCGGCAAGCATCATCAGGATGCGCTTCAAAACATGCTTAACCATGGCCATGCACCCCCGTGCCCTGCAACTGTTACGCGCACTCAGCCATCAAAGGCGGACCGGCGCAAGAGTGCATCCAGCAGTGCTTTGCGGCAAATCTTCAGGCGCCGCCGCATAGATGTTGTGAATCCGGCAAAACCCATGTGCCTTTTATCGTGAGGTCGACGCCGTAATAGACCCGCCCGCGCTCGTCGCCCTGCGGACAATCCCTCGGGATCGAAATCAGGCACATGACGACAGGATCGCCGGCTTTCGAACTGGCAAGGCCAGGCTCCCGCTCGTAGGAAACCCCGGCGCCGCCATTGCTGAACCGCGCCAGGCTGCCGGCTTCAGGGCCGGCGGTTTCCAGCGGGTCGTCGCCGAGCCGCGTCGTCAGCGCGGTGATGTGGGTCAAGGCGCATTGGCCGATCGACGAGGGCAGGGGCTGGTCGGGGCTGCCCGGATGGCGGGCCGCGGTGTCGAGCGCCTTCTTGCCGATCAGGGCGATGTTGTAATCCTGCACCCAGGACGGCGCATTGCCGTAGGTCTGCAGCGCATTGTTCTGGGCGCTGACGATGCAGGCGGCATCCTGCCCACAGGCGTTCCTGTCGTCGATGAGCGCACGGGCGATCTTGCGCTTGTCGCCGCCAAAGGCTGGCTCGAAACCCGTAAAGGCCTCGGCCACCAGGCATCAATTGCCGACAGTTGCGGGTCGGCACAGATCGCCTTTTCCACCGGCAGGCTGGCTTTGCGGCAGTCGAAGGATGGCTCGTCGGCACGCGCTGGACCAAGGCAGACCGCCGCGCCAGCCAGTGCAACGACAAGCGCAAGCGAGTTGGCAATTCGATTGGAAGAAAGCATGGTCGCCCCGTTGTCCGACAACTGCCACCATCGTAGGCAAAAAACGCGGCGGACGGAATTGCCGAAGCGGTGCGGTATCGGCGCTATTTCGGTTCGGCGGTCACGGGATCGAAGGTGATTTCGACTTTCGCCTTGTCGGCGGTGTAATAGGTCACGGTGTACCCGTCCTTGTCCCAGTCGACCTCCTTCACATAGCGAAAGCCGTCGCGCTGCTCGACCTTGGCGATGATTGCCGACAGTTTCTGGGCATTCGTCGGCGGCAGCGGGCTGTCATCCGCGGCAAAGGCCGTCGAGCCGGCCAGAACAACGACGACACCGGTCGCCAGAACAAGATTTCGCATGATTACCCTCATTTCACGTTGGCTGAACCGCACCGGAAACTCGCAGGCAGCACAGTTTGTTCCGATAGCTGACGTCGCGCAGGTTCCGTGAAGCCCTGGATCGCGGCGATCAGAGCGACGGCACGCCCATATTTGCGCCAACGGCCGGCCAACCATGAGTGCTGCCACGGCCCGCGCTGGACAACCCGATGGTGGTAGAGCTTTGCCAAAGACCCTGCTAGACTTCTGGTCCTGGCGGGGTGGCATGGCGCGCCAACCCCGCCGGAATCTTCATCTCTCAGCGCGCGGCGAAGTGTTTCAGGAACGGGTCGTCGCCTGTGCTGGACCAGAACCAGAAAGGGAGCGGGGGCTCGAACATGGCTGTACGGAACTACACCCGTCAGCTGGCGACAATCATTTCTATCGATGCCGTCGGGTTCTCGAGGCTGATGGGCATCGACGACGAGTCTGCTGTCGCGGCATTCGAGGAACGGCGCGACATCATCGCCGACAGCTGTGGCACATTTGGCGGCCGCACGTTCGGCGACGCCGGCGACAGCATCATGGCCGAGTTCGGCAATCCGATCGAGGCGTTGCGCGCAGCCTTTGATTTCCAGGGCCGCATCGTCGCCCTCAACGCCGAGGTTGCCGACGATATGCGCATGCCGTTTCGCGCCGGCATCAACACCGGCGACGTCATCGTGCGTGGTGGCCGCCTCTACGGCGACGACGTCAACATCGCGGCGAGAATCCAGGAATTCGCGCCGGGCAACGGTCTCGCCGTTTCGGAGACGACCTGGCACCATGTGAAGGACAAGACGGCGGCCGATTTCACCGATCTCGGCGAATTCATGCTGAAGAACATCGCCTTGCCGGTGCGCGTTCTGATCGCCGGCCGCAGCGGCAACGGATCCTCGCCGGCGGCGTCGTTCGCGGCCATTCCCCAGGCCAATGCGCAGCAGAAGCTGTCGTCCAAGGGGCCGCCGGCGATCGCCGTCCTGCCCTTCCACGCCGATGGCGGCGAGCATGACATCGGCTACATGGCCGACGGCATCGCCGAGGACATCATCTATGGTCTATCCAACACCAGATGGCTCTCGGTCATCGCCAAGGGCTCCAGCTTCCAGTTCCGCGACGACACGCTGGGCACGCGGGTGATCGGCAACGCGCTCGGCGCGCGCTACATCGTCAGCGGCACGCTGATGCGCAATGGTGGCCAGATCCGCCTCAACACCTCGCTGGCCGACGCGTCCAACGGGCGGCTGGTGTGGTCGCAGCGCTTCGATCGCGATCTGGTCGACATCTTCAACCTGCGCGACCAGATCGGCGCTGAGATCGTTTCGATCCTCGACAAGGAGGTCGACCGGGCGGAACAGGCACGCACCTTCCAGGTTCCCTGGGAAAGCCTGGAGACCTGGCAACTGGTGCGACGGGGCCGCTGGCACATGAACCGGCGCACCCGCGGCGACACCGAAACCGCACTCGAGTTCTTCCAGAAGGCCTACCGCGAGGACGCCAACTCGAGCGCCGTGCTCAACGAACTGGCGTGGTGGTATTTCTGGCGGGCATGGCTGCGTTTCGGCGACAGCGACGATTTGAACAAGGTCGAGCAGTTTGCCCGCAAGGCGTTGCTGGTGGACAGCCTGGATGCGCGCCCGCACGCCCATCTCGGCGCCGTCGACATCATGCGCGGCGAACCGCGGTCGGCCGTCGACCATCTCGAGGAAGCGATCCACATCAATCCGAGCTTTGCCTTCGCGCGCTCGGCCATGGGCAGCGCCCAGCTGCTGCTCGGCAATGCCGCGACCGCGATACCGTTCTTTCTCGATACCGAGCGATTGAGCCCGTTCGACCTCTACCGCTTCCACAATCTGGGGGAACTGACGGCGGCCTATTGTTTGGTCGAGAACTGGCCGGCGGCGATCGCTGCCGCTGACCGCTCGCTCAACCTGTCTCCCGGCTATTTCTATTCCAGGTTCCTGAAGATCGGCGCGCTGATGCGAAGCGGCCGGCCGGAACAGGCGCGGCGCGAGATGACCATTTTCACCACCCGGCATCCCGATTTTTCAGAACAGCGTGTGCGCTGGATACCGTTCACCGACAAGGCCGCGAACGAGATCCTCGTCGCCAATTTCCGACTGGCCAAATGAACATGGCGTCAATGCTGGCTGGAACATGGACCAACTGTGAAAAGATTCACATACGTGCAACCGATGCAAACCTAGGCGTTGAACGGCCGGCATCGCAATAACGTGGATAGCCGGGGGGCTTGAACGCGCATGACCGAACTGAAGTATTTCGACGCTATTCGCGCGGCCCAGAAAAACCAGCGCCCGCTGTCGGAAATGCCGCCCTTCGATCTCGGCCGGATCCGGAAGACAGGGCTGATTGCGCGCATCGTCGGGTCTCTGGCCGAAGACCCCCGCTGGGCGCTTTCCTTGTTGCGGCGTTTCCGGCCGACCGGCAAGCTCTTCGGTGTTCTCGTGGTCACCAAGAACGCCGATGTCCGCGACATATTGGAGCGCGGCGACGAATTCCAGACCCCATACGGCCCTGAAATGACCGAGCTTGCCCGGGGATCCAACTTCATCCTCGGCATGCAGGACGGCGCCGACTACCGGCGCATGAAATCGTCGGTGCTGAGTGCATTCCCGCCGGCCGAGGTCGAAGCCGCCGTCAGGCCGATCGCGGCGCGTCATTCGCAAGAGATCATGACGCGCGCTAGCCCCGGCTTTGATGCGATCTCCAGGTTGATGAAGATCGTCCCGGTGCACATCTGTCGAGATTATTTCGGCGTCGAGATCGACGATGAATCCGAATTCGCCGACTGGGCGATCGCGCTGAGTGCGCTGTTCTTTTCGGACCCGACGGCGAGCCCCGTCATGCGCGAACTCGCAGTGGTGGCGGGCGACCGTCTTCTCAAAGTCATCGATCGCTCCATCCAGTCGGCCAGGGACCGGGGCTTGAAGGCCGAGCAACCGCTGGCGAGGCTGGTTGTCCAGATGGATCAGGGCCGCCTGTCGCGGGACGACCTCAATTCGATCATGCTGGGCATGATCGCCGGCTTCGTCCCGACCAATGTGTTGGCCGCCGGCAATTGCCTCGACGTGATCCTGTCGCGGCCCGACGCACGGCAGGCTATCGATGCCGCGTTGGCCGAAAACGATACCGCCAAGCTCGACAGGGCCGTCCTTGAAGCCATGCGCTTCAAGCCGATCTGGGTCGGCCCCTGGCGCTACACGGCCCGCGACGCGATCATCGGCAAGGGTACGCGCCGCGAGCGCCTGGTGAAGGCCGGCACGGTGGTGATGCCGGCGACGCTGTCGGCGATGTTCGATGCCGACGCCGTGCAGAACCCGGACCAGTTCGACACATCGCGCCCGCATCGCGACTACATGGTGTTCGGCCACGGCATTCATCAGTGCATCGGCGCCGAGATCGCCAGGATCCAGATCGGCGAAAGCCTGCGCGCCCTGTTCCAGAAGCAGGGCGTGCGCCGCATGCCCGGCAAGGCCGGGCGCATGACCCGCATCGGCGCCTATCCCGAAACCCTCAAGGTCGATTTCGAACGGGCAGAACTCTGCCGCACCGTAACGCAGTCTATGGTGACGGTGGTCTGCCCGGTCACCCGGTCCGCGTCGCTGGATGCTGTCCGCGACAAGGTTGCCAGCCTCGGCAACCCGGCCGTCGAAGAGATCCGCACCGCGCTCGACATTGCCGGCACCGTCCACTTCACCAGCCTGACCGTGGTCGGCACCGGCGAGATCGGCGCTGATTCCGGTCAGGAAAAAGGAGCTCTGGTTCTCGAGATTTCCGGTGACGGCAGCATCGACGATGTCATCGACGCAGTCACGCACGCCATCGGGCACCGGCTGCGGCCGATCTTCAAGGAGGTCTGCGATCTGCGCGATGGCGGCGCATTGAACGATTTCCTGCGCAAGCACAATGTCGACATATCGCCGTCTTTCGGCAGCAATGCCGGACTGGTGTTTTCGGGCACGCCGGGGCACTCGGTCCAGCGTATCAAGGCCGAGCAGCAGCTTTTCGAAGCCGTGCGCGACATCGTCGAGCGGCCACGCAAAGGCGCCGGCAACGCTCCTGCCGTGCTCGCTGAAGTTCGCCAGCGTGTCCAGTCATTAGGGACGTTTGCCTGGGCGTTCGAGCCGGCCGAAAGCCTGCTCGAAAAGCCGCCGGGTCATTGGGGCCGTGCCCTGATGACGACGTTGCTGGTGCCGCCGGTCTTCGTCACGGTGGCGATCATCTGGGCTGCTTGCTGGTACATGACCTACGGTGTGGTGTTCGGCAGATCTATCGACATCAGTTCCCAGGAAATCTCCTTCACCGCCATAGCCGTAGCAATCACCTCACTTCTGTTGTCGGGACTCGGAATGTTGGTGGCAGCGGCGCTGCTGGCGTTTTCGTGCTTGCTGGCGCTGCGACGCCGCGAGGACAGGGATCGGCCGGAAAGCACATCGATCGGCATATCTGAATTGAACGCGATACTCGTCAAGGAGGGCCACGCGGCACAAAACCATCTGACTGCGATTTCGACGATGAAGGCCGGCATTCTGCGGCGGCTGGCGCTCAGGTTTTCTTTCTACCTGATCTCGATAGCTGCCCAGAAGGTATTCAAGCCAGGCTTCCTCAACACCATCAACACCATCCATTTCGCCCGCTGGATACTGCTGCCCGGCTCCAACCGATTGATGTTCTTCTCCAACTACGGCGGCAGCTGGGAAAGCTATCTTGAGGACTTCATCGCCAAGGCGTCCGCTGGCCTGACCGGCGTGTGGAGCAACACCGTGGGCTATCCACGCACACGATGGCTGTTCCTGGACGGCGCCCGCGACGGCGATCGTTTCAAGCGCTGGGCGCGGCGCCAGCAGGTGCCGACCCTGTTCTGGTACTCCGCCTATCCCCAAATCAACACAGAGCGCATCCGGATCAATTCCCGGGTCAGGCGCGGCATTGCTTCCGCCGTCGGCAACGAGGCGCGCGACTGGCTGAGCTTGTTCGGTTCGCTACGGCGCCCGGCGAGTGAAACGACCACCGTTCAAAAGACCACTTCGCTGCTGGCCAATATCAGCTCTGCCTTTCCGGCGCCTCTCGAACAGCAGCTGGAAACCGGCGAGATCCAGTCCATCTTCTTCGGCCCGCTCGGCCCGCTCGCTTATTCGCATATGCTTGCGATCCGGGTGCCGGACAAGTTGCCGGCGCCCAAGCGCAGAGCCTGGCTCGATTTCGTTGTCGAGCAGACGAGTTTCGGCGAAGGCAGGCCCGCCGGGCGAGCTATGATAGTCGCCTTTGGTCCCGGTGGCCTGCGGCAGTTTGGGCTCGACGAGGGTGTGGAGGGCGATCCACTGGAAACATTTCCGATCGCCTTTCGCCATGGCATGGGCAATCCCGAGCGTGGGCGCATACTGGACGACCGAGGCCGCGACGGCCCGGACGAATGGGAGTGGGGGTCGTTGGAGAACCCTGTGGACCTGGTCATCGTCTGCTATGCTGAAGACCCGGGACGGTTGAAGACCGAGATTGCCACCGTGAGACGAAAGACGACCGGTGCAGGCATGAAGGTCGTCGCCGAACTGCCGCTCGCCGTAAACCGGGGTCCGACCGACACGAAGACGAAATCGTCCGACGGGGCAAAGCGTGACGATCGGTCGGAACGTGGGCCAGCCTACGAGCATTTCGGTTTCGCGGACGGGATTTCGCAGCCGATTGTCCGGGGCACGACCCGCGCCAGCAGGGGTGCTGCATCAATGCATCTGGTCGCGCCCGGCGAGTTCCTGTTCGGCTATCGTGATGAGCATGGGTTCTATCCAGCCTCGCCCTCGGTAAGCGCATCACGCGATCGGACTGGAATCCTTTCGCAGGTGCGCCGTAGCCGGCTGATTCCGGGCCTGCCGCCACCGCCGCGCGATTTCGGGCGCAACGGTTCATTCCTGGTTATTCGCCAGTTCGAGCAGCACGTCGACGTCTTCAACAACTACTGCAAAAAGGCTGCAGCCTTGGTCGCGAGCCAACTCGGCAACCAAGCCATCACGCAAGACTGGATTGCCGCCAAGATGCTCGGCCGCTGGCAGAACGGTAGCTCGCTGGTGCGCAACCCGGATCATCCGGGACGCGTCATCGACAACAACTTCGCCGCTGGCGCCGAGGATCCGCAAGGCCATCGCTGCCCGCTTGGTGCCCACATTCGCCGTTCCAACCCACGCGACTCGCTGGGTGAGGACCGCGATACGCAGATCAATATCGGCAAGCGCCATCGTATCCTGCGGGTCGGCCGCACCTATGAGAAGCAGGACGGTAAGAATGGCAAGGTCGAAAAGGGGCTGCTGTTCATGTGCCTCAACGCCGACATAGAGCGCCAGTACGAATTCATTCAGCAGACCTGGGTTTCGTCGGCCACGTTCCAGGGCCTCGTCGCTGAAAAGGACCCGACGATTGGTTCGCGCGGCGGCGATGGCAGGTTCACCATTCCGTCATGGGAAAAGGTCACGACGCTCCGTGACATGCCGCAATTCGTCACCACCAAGGGGGGTGGATATTTCTTCATGCCCAGCCGCTCGGCGCTGCGCTACCTGATTTCGCGGCTCTGATTCGGCGTCAGTCGTCGTCCTGCGACTCGGCGATGTGGCGCAGTGCCCCGGTGTCGGTGATGCGCAGGCCGCCGCGTTTGATGGCAATGAACGAGCGGTTGCGCCAGTCGTTGAGCGTCTTGTTGACGGACTCGCGCGTGGCGCCGAGGAACTCTCCGAGTTCCGATTGCGAGATCGGGATCCAGCCGGCGCTGTCGGCCATCACCTTGGCCAGGAAGACCAGGCGTTTGGCGAGCCTCGCCTCGATGCCGAAGAAGGCCTGATCGCCGAGTTCGCCGCTGACCCAGCGCAGCCGGGCGCACAGAAGTTCGATCATCGCGCGTGCCAGCGGTGGATTTCTCTCAATGCGATCAAAGAGTTGTATCCTGCTGAGCGAAACCAGCTCGCAAGCGGTCAGGCAGATGGCGGTGGCGGTGCGTGGCCGGCCGTCCAGGGCGCCGATCTCGCCCACCAGACTGCGCGACAGCTCGATATTGGCCACCAGCTTCTGTCCGCCGGGCGAATAGATCGAGATTTCCACCGTGCCGCTCATCACCCCGTAGATCCGGTCGGCGGCATCTTCCTGGACGAACAGATGCTGGCCGGCGGCGTAGCGCTCGACCTTGCAGCCGCTGAACAGGATATCGAACAGCTTTGGATCGATGCGTGCCAGGCGCGGCAGATCGTTTCTGTCGTTAGGGCCGCCAAAAGCCATGTTCCAAATTCCCAATTGCCGCAATCGGCGAAGTTTAAGGCCCGAAGTCTAAGGCAAGAGTGCACCGCGTCAAAGGCCGGCGTTCATCCCTTGCGATTACGCCTTGTAAAGGCTTGGCGCCGTGGTCGCGCCCAGTGCCTGGCTCGTGCCGGGCGGAAAGCCGCCTGCACGCGCGGCGAGAGGAGCCGCGCGTGCAGGCGCCAACTGATAAAAATGGATAGGTGATAAAATTTCTGTAAAACCGAGCGGCCGCAATGCCCTTCCACCCGTTGCGATAGGTGGGCGCAAACAGCGTGAGCGTC
The DNA here is from genome assembly GCF_030323205.1 of Mesorhizobium sp. C395A. NCBI lineage: Bacteria > Pseudomonadati > Pseudomonadota > Alphaproteobacteria > Hyphomicrobiales > Phyllobacteriaceae > Mesorhizobium > Mesorhizobium sp. C395A. The sequence goes on from NZ_CP100473.1 coordinate 1,802,367, forward strand.
TGTGACGGAGATCACATACGGCATCGCTGAAATAATGCGAACGTCATACATCGCGCGAGCGACTGCCGGCAAAGAGACATGCCGACGTTGCGCTCCGGTCATCTTCGACGCAAATTGATTTGTTTCTTTGCCTGCCGGTCAGAATTGCGCCGGTCTAAAATCTGGCAATACAGTTCTTTTACTTCGACAGGACCTTTGGGGGCGACTATGCCGGTCAGCAGAGAGCAGCGAATCCGTCAATATCTCGATCTCGTCACCGGGGGCGAGGGGACTGAATCGGTCCTCGGCAACATGGAGAAGATGGCAGGCGGCGCTCTGGAATCCCTTGCGCCTGCGGAAGCCGGCAAGACGGAGGCGGCGTTTGAATCGGCGCGCGCTGGCATGGAGAGCCTCGCGCGCGGCGCCGAAGTCGCGCCCGAGCAGCTTTCCGATCTGGAAGCCATAATCATCCCGGAGTTGCGGCCGGTCTATGACATCAAGGATGGCACCTTTACGACGCTGACTTTCGACGGCGCTCCGACACCTGGCCATTCCCTGTGGACGAAGCTTACCAGCGAGGCCGCATTGAAGCAGCGCATCGAAGCCGCCCTGCCGGCGATCGGGCGTATCGAACTGTTGTGGAACACCAATATCCCTTACGGCGGCACGGGCTTCGTCGTCGGCCGCAACCTGCTGATGACCAACCGTCATGTGGCGCAGATATTTGCGGACGGCCTTGGCGACCGCAATCTGCAATTCATCAACGGCCGCGCCGCCGGCATCGACTTCAAGCGCGATTCGGCGGCGGGAAACGTCTTCAAGATCCGCAATGTCCGGATGATCCATCCCTATTGGGACATGGCGATCTTCGAAGTCGAAGGCCTGCCCGACAACATCACGCCGCTGTCGCTCGCGGTCGCCGACGCGCGCGATATGCTGCGCCAGGAAGTCGTCGCCATCGGCTATCCCGCGTTCGACAATCGCAACGCGGTCGATGTCCAGAACGAGCTCATGCGCAATCGTTTCCAGGTCAAGCGCCTGCAACCGGGCATGCTGCAGGGCGGCTTCGATACGGAGAGTTTCGGCAAGATCGTCAGCGCGGCGACACATGATTGCTCGACCACTGGCGGCAACTCCGGCACCGCCATGATCAACCTCGCCACCGGCGAGGTCGTGGCGCTGCATTTCGCCGGCCGCTATCTCGAGCGCAACTACGCCGTGCCCACCGGCGCGCTCGCCAAGGACCAGCGTGTCGTCGACCTCGGCCTCAATTTCGCCGGCGCCGCCAGCGGCGGCCCAAACGATTGGGGCGCATGGTGGAACAAGGCGGACAGCGGGTCGCCGGCCGAGGGCGTAAACCTGGTTGAAGTCGGCGGCGTCCAGCAGATCCCGGGCGTCGCCACCCAGACGCCTCCATCCGGAGGCGTCGTCGTTTCGCCGGGCGGCAGCGTCACCTTCGAAGTGCCGTTGCGCATCACCGTCTCGCTCGGCGCAACGCCTGCCCATGAAGCGGTCACGGAATCGGTCGAGCTCGAAGCGGCCAAGCCGACCCCTCCAGGCGGCGCATTCGTTCCCAAAACGGTCGCGGACTATGCCGGCTATAAGGGCTACGATGAGAAATTTCTCTCTGGCGGCACCAAACTCGCGCCGGTCGTTGTGCCCATGCCTGAGGCCACCGACCTCTCCGTGCTGGCGCCGCTCAAGGCCGGCGGCACGCAACTCGACTACCAGAATTTTTCGCTCAAGATGCACGCCAAGCGGCGGCTGGCGCTGTTCACCGCCTCCAACGTCACCGAGGAGAGCAATCTGCGCGAGCCGGAAAAGGGCCGCAACTATTCGCGCGGCGGCCTGTTCAGCGAGCGCTGGTTCCCGGATCTGCGGCTCGACGACAAGTACCAGATCCCCGACGTCTTCTACACCCAGGATCAGGGCGCCTTCGACAAGGGTCATATCGTCAGGCGCGATGACGTGGCCTGGGGCAGCACCTTCGAGCTGCTGCTCAGGGGCAATGTCTGCTCCTTCCATGTCACCAACTGCTCGCCCCAGGTCGAAGGCTACAACCGCTCCGACAGCGGCGAGAAGAACTGGGGCGATCTTGAGAACCACGTCCTGTCGGAGGCGGCGAGCGAGCGGCTTTGCGTCTTCGCCGGGCCGGTCCTCGCCAAAGACGACCGGACCTTTGCCGGCAAGGGTCCCAAAGGCACCAGTCTTCGCGCGCTAGTGCCGCGCCGCTTCTGGAAGGTGGTGGTCGCCCGCGTCAGTGACGGCATCGCCAGTTATGGCTTCGTGCTCGAACAGGATCTGTCAGACACGGAGCTGGAGTTTGCCGTCTCCGACGAGTTCATCGGCGCCATGTACCCGCTAACCGAAATCTCCGAAATGACCGGCATCACCTTCGACAAATCGATTGTCGACGCCGACCAGTACGAAACGGTTCGTGGCGGCGAAATTGCAACGCGGGCGGGATCACGGAGACGAAAGAAGAAGGCTTAGGCTCGCGCGGCGCTGCGATGTCTTGCAGGGAACACCATGACCGAATGGACGCAATCCAAGCCGACCTCCCTGCTGCCGGCCACGCGCCCCCGAGCGGTACCAATTAGCGCCAACACAGCGGAGATCTGGATCAGCACATAGCTGACGGCGAGCCGGGCACCGGAAAGAAGTCGTTCGTCAAAAAGCCGTGATGCAGCGCTTCAAGATAGCGGCAATAATACGGGCTGGTTTTCATCGGGGTTTTTACATGCCCACACGTCACGCCATCATGCTTGCACTTGCAGCGCTTTCCATTCCTGCCGTCTCAATGCCGCCGCAGAAGGCGCAGGCACTGGAGCCTGAAAAATACACTGTCTACTGCGCCAACGACCACATCGAGGTCTCATTCTGGGAGATTGAGCAGATGAAGGTGCGGAACGGATCCGATGTCTGCCAATTCCAGAGCTACACGAGCTACTCAAGCGCGTTGAACTTTGCGCAGAAGAATTTTGGTGGGGAAGGGGCGAGTTGCAGCTGCTAGGAGTGCTGGCTTGGAGTGTGCTGTTCCGGGAAAGAAAATGGTGGGCGATGCAGGGATTGAACCTGCGACCCCACCCGTGTGAAGGGTGTGCTCTCCCGCTGAGCTAATCGCCCGCTCGTTGCCCGAAGGCCAAGCGAGCCGCGATATAAGAGAGGCATGCGGTTGAAGTCAAGGCGATGCGCCTGCCTTCTACGCCTGAAATAGGCAAGGGCGGACGCTGCCGCGCAATCGCCCGTTTCGCTCAGCCGGCCGCAGCTGCAATCAGCCGTTCCGCCAGGTCGAGCGTCAGCGCGTCGAAATGCGAAATCACCGCCGACGGCTCGAATTCTCTGACATGGCGGTCGGTGTAGCCGAAATCGACGGCGACCACCGGAATGCCGGCGGCCTTGGCGGTGTCGATGTCGGTCTGCGAATCGCCGACCATCAGCGCATGATGCGGATCGCCGCCGGCGAGCCGGATGGTCTCGGTCAGATGGCGCGGGGCGGGCTTGCAGAAGGCGAACGTGTCCTGGCCGGCGATCGCGGCGAAATGCTTTGTCAGGCCGAGCGCCTCGATCAGCGCTTTCGAATTCGCCTCGTATTTGTTGGTGCAGATGGCAAGTAGATAGCCGGCCGCCTCGAAACGGGCGATCGCCTCGACCACGCCGGGGTAGGGGCGCGACTTGCCGGGGATGTTGAGCGTGTAGTGGTCGAGGAACAGCTTGAGCAGCCGGTCGTGCTCCTCCACCGCCAGCGACTTCTGCTGCGCGGTATGCGCGCGCTCGATCATCACCCGTCCGCCCTGGCCGACAAAACGCCGGAAGCCGGCCTCGTCGACAGCGGCAAGCTCGCTGGCGGCAAGGCTGTGGTTGAGGCTGTCGAGCAGGTCCGGCGCCGTGTCGATCAGCGTCCCGTCGAGGTCGAACACGATGATCGGTTGGGTCATGGCCTGTCCTGTGGCTGATGCATTGCAGGCAGGCGATAGCGGCTGCGCTTCTTTCAGGCAAGCCGGTGCGAGCCAAAGTCTTTGACCCTGCGGGCAAAAGTGCTAGGAGCGCGCATCCAGAAAAATCAGAACCAAGCCAAATCCCCGGGGCGAGCATGGATGCGAGGCAGTTGAAGGTCGAGGCCGCGCGGGCTGCCCTTGCCCATGTCAGCGACGGCATGCGCATCGGCATCGGCACCGGGACGACGGCCGACGAATTCGTGCGGCTGCTGGCCGAAAAGATCGCCGCGGGCTTGACCGTCATCGGCGTGCCGACGTCGGAGCGCACTGCAGCCCTTTGCCGCGAACTCGGCGTGCCGCTGTCGACGCTTGAGGAAACGCCCGAGCTCGACCTCACCGTCGACGGCGCCGACGAGATCGACGCGGCGCTGACGCTGATCAAGGGTGGCGGCGGCGCGCTGCTGCGCGAGAAGATCGTCGCGGCGGCATCTCAGCGCATGATCGTCATTGCCGATCGCTCGAAGATGGTCGACACCCTTGGCCGGTTTCCCTTGCCGATCGAAGTCAACCGGTTCGGCCTGTGCGCGACCGAAATCGCGGTCGCGGCAGCGGCCAAAAGTCTCGGCCTTTCCGGCCCGGTTACATTGAGGATGACGGGGGGCCAGCCTTTTGTTACAGACGGCGGCCATTTTATCCTCGATGCATCTTTTGGCCGCATTCCGGATACAAGAGCGCTTTCTAATGCTCTCCATGCCATTCCTGGTGTGGTCGAGCATGGTCTTTTCATCGGGCTGGCGTCAGCGGCCATCATCGCCGGCGGCGACGGCATCCAAACCGTCCATGCCGCCCGAAAACCAGGGAGTTCTACCGATCATGATGTTGCATAACCGGGTTCGCAATCTTTGCGCCGTTCTGGCGGCTTCGGCCGTTTTCGCCTTCTCCTCCCCGGCGTTCTCGCAGGAGATCACGGAATCGCATCTGAAGGCGGCACGGGCGGCGGTCACGGCAATCCACGCGACCGACTCGTTCGACAACATCCTGCCGCAAGCGGCGGCCTCGCTCGAGCAGCAGCTTATCCAGAAGAACCCTGATATGCAGGAGCTGATCGGCAAGACCGTCAGCGAAAAGGCACTGGCGCTGGCCTCGCGCCGTGCCGATCTGGAGAAGGAAGCAGCGCTCGCCTATGCCAAGGTGTTCTCCGAGAAGGATCTCACCGACATCGCCGCCTTCTACAATTCCGATGCCGGCAAGAAGCTGCTCGACAACGGCCCCAACGTGACGCGCGAACTGGTCAAGGCCGCCGACATCTGGCAGAACGGCCTGGCGCGCGATCTCGCCCAGCAGGTCGGCGAAACGCTGGCAGCCGCCGCGAAGGCCGCTGCTCCGGCCGCGCCTGCGCCGGATAACGCAACTGCCCCCGCCGATGGCGCTGCACCTGCCGACGGCGATGCGCCCGCAGACGGTGACCAGCCGGAAGCGCCGAAGAACTAAGACGTCTGATTTCGCCACCGGCATCCTTGCCGCTGGACCAGAAAGCCCGGTGGAAACCGGGCTTTTCTTTTGGCTTCATGCAGCCTACCTGTCTCAAACATTTCTTGGGGCAAGGAACAGCAGCATGGCCGGTTACGACTACGATCTCTTCGTCATCGGCGGCGGCTCCGGCGGGGTGAGGGCGGCGCGCGTGGCGGCAGCGCTCGGCAAGCGTGTCGGCATCGCCGAGGAATACCGCTATGGCGGCACCTGCGTCATCCGTGGCTGCGTGCCGAAAAAACTCTATGTCTATGCCTCGCAATTTCCCGAGCATTTTGCCGACGCCGCCGGCTATGGCTGGACGGTGCCGGAGGCGAGCTTCGACTGGCCGACGCTGGTCGCCAACAAGGACCGCGAGATCGCCCGTCTGGAAGCGATCTACGAAAAGAACGTGAAAGGCGCCGGCGGCGAGACGTTCCACTCGCGCGCCATGCTGGTCGACCCGCATGTCGTGCATCTCCTGGGCGATGACCGCACCGTCACCGCCGACCAGATCCTGATCGCCACCGGCGGCCGGCCGGCGCCGCACCCGGCGCTGCCCGGTCACGAGCATTGCATCTTTTCCAATGAGGTTTTCGACCTCAAGCAACTGCCGAAGGCGATCATGATCGAGGGCGGCGGCTACATCGCCGTCGAATTCGCCAATATCTTCCATGGCTTGGGCGTCGACACCACGCTGGTCTATCGCGGCAAGGAGATACTGTCGCGCTTCGACATGGACCTGCGGCACATGCTGCACGAAACCATGGAAAAGAAGGGGATCAAGATCCTCTGCCACGCCGTGTCGGAATGGGTCCGCAAACGGCCGGACGGCAGGCTGGATGCGTTGGTCACCGGCGGCAAGGTGCTGACGATCGACCAGGTCATGCTCGCCATCGGCCGCCTCCCAAACACCGAGAATATGGGCCTGGAAGGCGTCGGTATCGAGCTCGGCATAACCGGCGCCATCGTTGTCGACCAGTATTCCCGCACCAACATCGACAACATCTGGGCGATCGGCGACGTCACCAACCGCGTGCAGTTGACGCCTGTGGCGATCCACGAAGCCATGTGCTTCATCGAGACCGCATTCAAGGGCAATCCGACCGCGCCCGACCACGACACCATTCCGACCGCCGTCTTCTCACAGCCGGAGATCGGCACCGTCGGGCTGTCCGAGGACGATGCCGTCAAGCGCTACTCCGATATCGAAATCTACCGCGCCACATTCCGGCCGATGCGGCACACGCTGTCGGGCCGCGACGAAAAGATGCTGACGAAGCTGGTGGTCGATGGCGCCACGCGAAAAGTGCTCGGCGCGCACATCCTCGGGCCGGACGCCGGCGAGATGGCGCAGTTGCTCGGCATTCCGCTGAAGGCCGGCGTCACCAAGGATGATTTCGACCGCACCATGGCCGTCCACCCGACGGCAGCGGAGGAACTGGTCACCATGTACAAGCCCACCTACCGCGTGAAGAACGGCGTGCGGGTCGATTGACGCCCGCGCGCTCGATCTTGAAGAACCCCCCATGGCAGCCGCTGTTGCCACCGCGATGGGAGGCCTGAAGCTTATTACAACAAAGTGCCGCGCAGGATGACCAGCGCCACCGAAAAATAGATCACCAGGCCGGTGACATCGACCAGCGTGGCGACGAACGGCGCCGAGGCGCTCGCCGGATCGAAGCCGATCCGTTTCAGCGCGAACGGCAGCATCGACCCCGACAGCGAGCCGAAGGTGACGATGCCGACAAGGGCTGCCCCCACGGTCGCCGCGATCAGCGGCCAATGCGGCCCATAATCGTAGAAGCCCATATACTGCCAGAGCGCGATGCGGCAGATGCCGACCACGCCAAGCATGGCGCCGAGTACCAGGCCGGTTGGCAATTCGCGCAACGCCACCCGCCACCAGTCGCGAACGCCGATCTCGCGCAGCGCCAGCGCGCGAATGACGAGCGAGGTCGCCTGCGAACCGGAATTGCCGCCCGAGCTCATGATCAGCGGGATGAACAGAGTGAGCACGATCGCTTTTTCCAGTTCGCCTTCATAGCTTTGCATGGCATTGGCGGTCAGCATCTCCGAGATGAACAGCGCGCACAGCCAACCGCCGCGCTTCTTGATCATGGCGAGAAAGCTCATCTTCATGTAGGGCTCGTCGAGCGCCTCCATGCCGCCGAAGCGATGCGCGTCCTCGGTCGTCTCCTCGATCATGGTGTCGATGATGTCGTCGATGGTGACGATGCCGAGGATCTTGCCATCGTCGACGACGGGAACCGCGAGCAGGTCGTATTTGGAGATCGTCTGCGCCAGTGTTTCGCGATCGGTCAGCGGCGTCACCGTCACCGGGGCGCGATCCGGCGCCACCGACAGGATCGGATCGTCCGGCTCGCCGGTGATCAGCCGGCGCAGGCCGGTCGAGCGCACCAGCACATGCGTGTCTGGATCGACGATGTAGATGGCGTAGACGGTCTCCCGCGTCCGCTCCACCTTGCGGATGTAGTCGAGCGTGAGCCCGACGGACCAGTCCGACGGCACGCTGACGAATTCGGTCGTCATGATCGAGGCGGCGCTGCCTTCGGGATAGCCGAGAATGGAAAGCAGCGTTGCCCGCAGCGGCGGGACCAACCCGCCGAGCAGCTCGGAGCGCGCCGGTTCGTCCAGTTCGCGCAGGATATCGGCGGCGCGGTCGACCGACATGGCGGTCAGGAGCTTGCACGCCTTGGCGCGCGGCAGCGCCTCGGCCAGATCGGAGGCGCCGTCGAGTTTAGGCTGGTCGAAGATCTCGACCAGCCGCTCGAACGGCATTTCGCAAAGCAGTTCTATCGCGGTATCGCGAGATTCCCGGTTCAGGGCCTCGACGACATCGGCGACGTGATCATTGGCAAGGATACGCGCGATAGCGACGGCATCGTCGCTTGCTACGACGGGGGTAAATTCGTTCATGGCTCACTCCTCGCCGTCCGGCGGGACGTGAGCCGTTAGAGGTCACATCGAGGCGGACGGCGGTTGCGTTCGACTACTGTCGCCAGGCATGGCGCGGTGACCTTTCTGCTCGCGGGTTCGAGTTGGAATTCAGCGAGCGGGCGCAACATAGGAGCGCATCTTGGCGAGTCAATCGCGGGAGTGGCGGAAAACAGCCGGGAGCCGGCCCAATCGCGAGACTGTGATGATTATTGAAGGGGGAGGGAGCGAGTGCCCCGCCGCCAGTGGCGGAACGCGCTTCGGCGTGGCTGCTATTTCTGCTTCAGCCGGCGTGAAAAACGCATCCATTTGTCCTCGACCGGCCGCGGCTGCGTAAGGATGGTGGTGAGCTCGCGCGGAAGGTTCGGAACAAGCGGCCTCTTGGTGGCGACGCCGTCGGCGATCGCGACCACGCTGTGATAGAATTCCTCGCCCGAGGCCGAACGTGGCGGCACCGCCTCGTGCATGATGCTGATCACCGTGACATCGGGGCAATTGTCCTTGATCGCCTGGTGGAAGGCGATCTTGCCTTCGGGGTCGAGCGCGCCGGTCGCTTCGTCGAGGAACAACAGTCCCGGTTGCTGCAGCACGATGCGGGCCACAACCAGCTTCTGCTTCTGGCCGCCGGACAGCAGCTGCTCCCAGATCTTTCCCTCGCGGCTTTCATCGGCCATGTGTTCGATGAAATCGCCAAGGCCGGCCTTATGCAGGGCTGCCGCGACCTGCGCATCGCCATAGTCGTCCTCGGAGCCGGGCAGGCACACCAGCTGCTTCAGCGACACCTGCTGCAGCTTGACCTCCTGGGCGGCATAGAAGCTCCTCACACCGTCAGGGAAGACGATGGTGCCGCGGCCATAAGGCCACAAGCCGTTGATCGCCTTGATCAGCGAAGTCTTGCCGCAGCCGGATTCGCCCTTGAGGAATGCCCACTCGCCGCGCCGAAAGCGCAGATTGGCTGCGCTCAGGAACGGCGTGGCGTCTTCACCCTGATGCGCCAGTTCAAGCTTCTGGATGGTCAGGCCGAAGACCGGGTTCTGGCTGGCATAGTGGAAGTCGGAACGGCCGGTCTGGCTGTAGAATTCCTGCGGCTGTTGGACGTTTTCAATGGCGTGCGCCAACTCGATGACGCGCTGGCTGTTGGCCCGCAAGGTGGCGAGACTCGGCATGACATGGATGAACCAGGAACATTTGCTGATCAGCGCGTTGACCTGCTCGGAACCGGTTATGTAGCCCTTGAGGTCGACGCCGTTGTGGATGAACGGCACCAGACCAGGTCCGTAGGCGACAACTTTGGCCCCGACGAAATTATAGACCGATTCGAATCCCGCATAGAGGGTGTTGACGATGTTGAGCTTCGACCAGGTGGTATCGATATCGAGATAGAGCCGTCCATGTATCGTCTTTTGCACGTCTTCGCCTTGCGACGCCGACACATGGAAACTGCGGCGCAACAAAGTGATCAGCTCGCTGCGATAGGTGCCTTCGGCCTTCTGCATCCTGACGTTGAGCCACTCCAGCATTCCGCCGAGTTTGATCGCGATCCAGGTATTGACGGGCACGTAGATGGCAACCGCCAGCAGAGCGAGGACGGCGCTGCCATAGCTGCCGAGGGCATCCAGACCTTTTACCTCCACGGAATTCGCCAGCAAAGCGCCGCCGACAAAATAAAGTGAGGTGAAGACGCCGAAGACACCTTGGGCAAGCCCGATGGCGCCGCCCGCCATGTCTTTGATGGATTCCTGCACGCGCTGATCGATGTTGTCGGGCGCTGGCGCATCTGGCGAGCCATTCTGAGCGTGGTAGTGAGTATGGTTGGTATCAAGCAGCGCCGCATTGAAACGCGCGTTCAACCAGGCGCGCCATTTGCGATGCAATGTCGCCGATACAAATTTGCAGGCGCCTATGATTCCGATGTCCTTGAACACGACCAGCAGCACAAGCAGGCCGGCATTGGTAAGCACTGATTCAAGGGGCGTGGTATTCGCGGCGTCGTGGAAAAAAGCGATTGAGGCTGCCAGTTCGCCCGCCAACACGGTAAACCAGACGTCGGCCTTGCTCGACAGGGCTATGATGAGTGCGAGGACGACGGTGAGAGCCCAGGCCTCTCTCCACCGGTCCGAGAACCAGTAGGCCCGCATCAGTCCCCAGAAGGTCCGCATCGACGATACTGGCGTCAGGGGCGACGGCCCGGCGGGGGCGTCGCGGTTCCAAAGTGCCGATATTGAACGTCGCGGTCTGTCGACCCGAATCACAATCCCGCCCAAACCTTTTTTAGTTTTGTTACGGATAGTAACACCAATTGATCATTTTCTATGAATTTTATCCCGGCGAATGTGAAGCAGCCCACCGGCCGTTGCCATGAGGCAACAGTTGGTGCTGCGAGATCGCCGTCGTTGGGTCAAATTTGTCCTTTGTTTCAATGTGTTGCGAGAACGCTCAGATGTGCGAATATATTCCACTGAGGGAAAGCTCATACACGGCTTTGTGACCAAAAGGCCTGCCCGTCGGCCGGTTTTCCCACCGCGCGCTAACCGGATCGCCCGAAAAATTGCCGTCCGTGATCGCCCCAGGCCGCCCGAATCATTTCACCGGCCATCATGGTTGGGCACGCAAGATCGTCGCTCCTGCACGGCGACTGCTCATGAGTTGGCCCACGCTTTTTAGCTGCAGCTGAACACCGTTTGACAATCAAGCGCACTGGAATGAACCTTGCCGGGCACTGTCGGCACCGATGCATGTCCGGTCCCCAACAAGGAAGCTCCCCAATGCTTGCACGCGCAGCCGTTCCCGCAATGGTGACGCTCTTTGCCTGGCTGCCTCTTGCGCATGCCGTCAGCCAGACCATTCCGGCAAGCGCCGAAGGGCAAATTGAGTTCAATGGGCCGTCCGGCAACATCGGCTGCATCTACACGCCGAAGGGCGGCACCAGCACCTACGAGCCACAGGATGGCGGTCCGGAACTGAGCTGTTCGCGAGTCGAGCCCAGCTACGTCACCGTGATCCTTGGGCCGAACGGCCCGGCGACATTGATCAAGAATCCGGGAGAGCAGGGCTGCTGCAGCGATGTCGCGAAGCTGGCCTATGGCAACAGCTGGAGCAAAGGGCCGTTTACCTGCCAGTCGTCAACCAAGGGACTGACCTGCACGGGCAGCAACGGGCATGGCTTCTTCCTCAGCAAAGCCAAGGTGACGGTGAAATAACTTCGGTCAGCCGGCCTTTTCCAGCTCGCCCTTGGCCTTTGCAGCCGCGACCTGGCGGATGGCATCAGTCAGCGTCTCGGCGTCCTGCGCGCCCATGACGGCGTATTTGCCTTCGAGCAGGAAACACGGCACGCCGGTGATCCCCATCCGCGATGCCGTGGCGATTTCTGTGCGCACCTCCTCGACGTCGGCATCGGTCGGCAACAGCGTTTCGACCACGGCAGCGTCCATGCCTGCCTCGCGGGCGGCATCGACCAGCACGGCGTGGTCGCCAATATTGCCGCCTTCCTCGAAATACAGCTGGAACAGCCGGCGCACGAGCCGGTTCTGCACGGCTTCACCGGCGGCACCGGCCCAGCGGATGACACGATGCGCGTCCAGCGTGTTGGCGGCGACCTTGATGGCGTCGAAAGCGAAATCGATGCCTTCGGCTTCGCCGAGCGGCTCTATGCGGGCATGCATCTGACGGATGCGCTCGTCGCTGCCGAATTTGGCCAGCATGTATTCGCGCCGGTCCTTGCCCTCGAGCGGGATGGTCGGGTCGAGCTGGAACGGCCGCCAGCGCACATGAACCTCAACGTCGCCGGCAGCGGCAATCGCTTTATCCAGCCGCTTCTGGCCGACGAAGCACCAGGGGCAGACGACGTCGGAAACCACGTCGACCGTAATGGAATTGTCATCGCTCATCTTGATCTCCTGCAGCCGAGCGTTTTACCGAGCATGATCTCGGCTACGCTCAGTTCGGCTTGCGCCACCATGTCGGCCATTGATAACCGAATATGGGTGTCTTTTTGGGATGATCCAGGTAATTCCAGTAAGCGAGCCATTGCTGCGCGTTGTACTGCATCGGCACCATGTAATTGCCGGAGATCAGCAATCGGTCGAGCACGCGCACGGCGGCGACATAGTCTTCCTTGGTCCGTGCTCTCAGCATCGCGTCGATCGCCGCGTCGACCGCCGGATCGGCGACGCCGGCCAGATTGAATGAACCTTCTCTTTTGGCCTCTGAAGAACCCCAGCGAAGGTTCTGCTCCATACCGGGAGACAGCGAGTTGCTGAACCCGCTCGACCCGACAAGAACCTCAAAGTCGAAACGCTGCTTGCGCGACTGGATCTGGTCGGCCTCGAGGCTGCGGATGGTCACCGCGATGCCGATCTTTTCCAGCGAGCGCTGATAGATGGCGGCAAAGCGTTCCTCGTCCTGCGAGGCCGTCAGGATCTCGAAACCGAACGGGTTTCCCTTTGGGTCCAGCAGGACCCCGTCCTTGACGGTGTAGCCCTGGCTCTTCAGCAGGTCGAACGCCACCTTCAGCACCTTACGGTCCTGGCCGGTGCCGTCATTCACCGGCGGGCGCCAGCTGCCGTCCATGACATCGGCCGGCACGCGGCCGGGGTAGGGCGCCAGCAGCGCCTTTTCCCTGTCGCTGGCGGGATGGCCGAGCGCGGAAAGTTCGGAATTCTGCCAGTAGCTCATCGTGCGCGTGTACTTACCGCCGAACAGGTTCTTGTTGGCCCATTCGAAGTCGTAGAGCATGCCGAGCGCGCGCCGCACCTCCGGATTGGAAAACTTCTCCAGCCGCGTGTTGAACAGGAACCCGGTCACCACGGGCGGTATGCCGGTGTCGAAGGTCTCGGCGATCACCTCGCCGCGATGAAAGGCGGGAAAATCGATATCGCGCTCGCGCTTGACCGGATCGCCCTCATCGTAAATGGCGCAGATGCCTTTCTTGAACGCTTCCGTCTTGGCATTGGCGTTGAGGAAGTACTCGATGGTGATCTGGTCGTAATTGTCGAAGCCGCGCTTGGAAGGGATGTCCTTGCCCCAGTAATTCGGATTGCGCTTGAAGACGATGCGCTGTCCCGGCTGCACCTTGTCGATGGTGTAGGGACCGCTGCCGATCACCGGCTTCAGCGTCGTCTTGTCGAAGGTATCCTTGTTGAAGGCGTGCTTTGGGATGATCGGCGTCAGCGCGATGATCAAGGGGGTCTCGCGATTGGCCTTGTCGTTGAAGGTAAAGCGCACGCTGTGATCGCCGGTCTTTTCGAGCTTGGCGATCAGGCTCATGCGATCCCTGTAGGGCGGGCGGCCCTTGTCGGTGAAGACATCGTAGGTGAACAGCACGTCATCCGGCGTCACCGGCTCACCGTCCGACCACTTCGCATTTGGATTAAGGTGGAATTCGATCGATTTGCGCTCCAGGTCCATATCGGCGCTGTCTGCGAGCAGGCCATAGAGGGTGAAGGCCTCGTCGTAGTTGCGCATCATCAACGGCTCGAAGACGAGATTGCCGAAAATGAGGTCCTGCATGCCGCGCGCCGTGGTGCGCAGGCTCTTCAGGATGAACGGGTTCAGATTGTCGAAGCTGCCGACGACGCAGTAAGTGATGTTGCCGCCCTTGGGCGCATCGGGATTGACGTAGTCGAAATGCTGGTAGTCGGCTGGCAGCGCCGGCTCGCCCTGCATGGCGATGGCATGTTTCGGTTCCGACATCGCCACGCCGGGTGCAAAGGCGAAGAACGAGATTGCGGCGATCAGCCAAACAAGAATGCGGCCCATGACCGTCTCCTTACTGGGCGGCTTGATGATTCGGAGTGCACCCTAACATGGCGCCGCGGCGCTCCGGCCAGATACATCAATCCAAATCGCACGACCCAAATTGCGAGGCCAAGAATTGCAGGCGGCGGGCTGGATTCGGCTGCTCATGCAGTGTAACACGCGCTCCGAAGTCATTCTGTTGCCTCAATTCGGCAACAGGTAGCAGGACCACACGGCGCGAAGAAGCCGGTCCCGGGATCATTTGAGAGGAAATGCACGACATGACGAGCCTGAACAGCAACGCATACCGCCTTTCGGTCCTGGCCGCGGGCGTGGTCGGCTTTCTGGGCGCCGGACTTCCCACCGCTTCGGCACAGCAACAGATTCCGCAGGGTTGGTTCAAGGCCTGCACCAAGCAGGAAGATGTCGACATCTGCAATGTCCAGAACATCATCACTGCCGGCAACGGCCAGTTCGTCACCGGCGTCAGCCTGATTGAGTTGAAGGGCAAGGTAAACCGCAAGGTCTTCCAGGTCACGGTTCCCCCAGGTCGCCTGGTGCCCCCCGGCATCGCCCTGCAAATAGACGCCGGCAAGGCGACGAAGCTGGATTATGTCATTTGCTTCGCCGACCGTTGCGTTGCCGAAGTGCCGCTGACCGACGCGCTCGTCGCTTCCTTCAAGAAGGGACAGGCGATCACGCTGACCTCGATCAACTTCCAGAGTCAGCCAAATCCAATCAAGGTTGCCTTGACCGGCTTCAGCGGCGCCTTTGACGGCGCGCCGCTGCAGCAGTCGGACATCGAGGACCGGCAGAAAAAACTTCAGGATTTCGTCGTCAAGAACAACCAGGACTTCGCCAAGAAGCTCAAGGACGAGCAGGCCAAGGCCAAAGCCGCCAACTAATCGCCGGGACAGATACCGGAGCGACAAAAAGCGGGGTCATGCCCCGCTTTTTTGTTGTCGTCACGTCGATGCAAGGTGATGTCAGTGTCTCGACTGGCGTTTCGGCTCGTAGCGTCCATCCGGCCGCTTGTCGAACATCTCGCCGATCTGCGGATGACGGACCGGCTCACCTGATTGGTCCTCGAGCAGGTTCTGCTCGGAGACATAGGCGATGTATTCGGTTTCCGAATTCTCGGCGAGCAGATGGTAGAACGGCTGGTCCTTGCGCGGCCGCACGTCGGCCGGGATGGCTTCGTACCATTCGTCGGTGTTGGCGAATTGCGGATCGACATCGAAAATGATGCCGCGGAACGGAAACAGCCGATGACGAACCACCTGTCCGATCGAAAATTTGGCCGTTTTCATCATACTCACCACTAAGCCTCTAGAGCGCCCGGCGTCCCCTCCAATGTGCGAAGAGCGCTCTAAGGCTTTGAATTTACACACACCGTGGCCCAAAATCGAGCCCGACTTAGGTCTGGGATCAGGCTTTATTTGGCGCAGATGGCGTGTCAGTTCAATGCCGAAGCGCTTGACGCCCGATGAAGCTACGGGCTAGCCCGGTCCCGGGGTTTCGGGCCAGGGCAAAAATGTCTGACATTGTCGGTCTTGTTCTTCCGTTCTTCGGGCTGATTTTCATCGGCTTTCTGGTCGCGCGCATGACCAGGCAGCCGCTGGAAGCGCTTGGCTGGATGAACACCTTCATCGTCTATGTCGCGCTTCCTGCCCTGTTCTTCCAATTGCTGGCCCGCACGCCGTTCGAACAGTTGACCGAATGGCGCTTCATCTTCGGCTCGGTATTTTCCACCTACACGATCTTCTCGATCATGTTCGTATGGTCGGTGACGGCGTCGCGCGGCGAGATCGCCCAGTCGACGATCAAGGCGCTGGCCGCGGCCTACGGCAATATCGGCTATATGGGGCCGGGGCTGGCGCTGCTCGCCTTCGGCGAACAAGCGGCGGTTCCCGTCGCGCTGATCTTCTGCTTCGAAAATATCATGCATTTCGCCATCGCGCCGATGATGATGGCGCTGTCGGGCGACGACAAGACATCGCCGTGGCGGCTCATCCTCGGCGTAGTCAGGAAAATCGTCCTGCACCCGTTCATCATCGCGACCGCGCTTGGCGTCGGCGCCGCCTATCTCGGCTTTCACCCACCGCAGCCGGTGGATCGCCTGCTTGAATATCTTTCGCGGGCAGCCGCCCCTTGCGCCCTGTTTGCCATGGGCGTGACGCTTGCGCTCCGGCCGCTCAACCGCGTGCCGCATGAGCTGGCGTCGATCGCGGCGCTGAAGCTGATCCTGCATCCATCGCTCTGCTACGTCGTGCTGAGCTGGATCGGGAACTTTTCCGAAATCTGGGTTTTTTCAGCCGTGCTTTTGGCGGCATTACCGACCGCAACCAACGTCTTCGTCATCGCCCAGCAATATGGCGTCTGGGTGCAACGCGCCTCGGCCAGCGTGCTGATCACCACCTGCCTCTCGGTGCTGACGGTGACCGGGCTGCTCTACATGATCCGCCACGGCATCTTACCGCCGGACCTGTTTCCCTGAACCGCCGGTAAGCGCCGCAAAGCCGCTGCCCGGCCTCAAGCCTTCGCGCATGAAAAAGGCGCGCAGCCGCGCGAAACTGCCGAGCACATTGAGGCCGGCGCTGCGTGCCATCTGCGCCGGCAGCATGTCCGAAAGCAGCGACATGTTGAGCAGATTGACCGCGCCGGAACGCGCCAGAATGTCGGGACGGCGCCTGGAATCATAGGCGGCCAGGGCCTTCGCGGCGCCGGGGTCGCCGCGATTTTCACCAGCGATTCCAATCAGATCCTCGATGTCCCTGATGCCGAGGTTGAGACCTTGGGCTCCGATCGGCGGGAACACATGTGCAGCCTCGCCGACCAGCGCCACCCGGTTTTGCGCGAAGCGCCCCGGTGATGCCGCTGAAAGCGGGTAAATTTGTCGGCCGGGCTCGACCGACACCCGGCCCAGCATCGACTGCATCTGCTGCTCGACGCGCTCGGAAAGTGTCACGTCATCGAGTGCGGCGAGGTCCTTCGCCGTCTCCGGTTTCACCACCCAGACGAGGCTGGAGCGGTTGCCGGGCAACGGCACCTGGGTGAACGGCCCGGTCTCTGTGTGGAACTCGGTCGAGGTGAAGCCGTGTTCGCTGCGATGGCCAAAATTCAGCACCAGCGCCGCTTGGCGGTAGGATCGCACCGAGGCCACTATGCCTGCCGCCTCGCGCGCCGGCGACAGGCGCCCATCGGCAGCGACCGCAAGCGCGGCCGAGACTTCGCGACCATCAGTCAAGACGGCATGCGCCTGATCGGCGTCCAGACGCCAACTCTCGACCATCGACGTCAGCCATTCGATGCCGGGATGCGCCGCGACAGACTTGGCCAGCGTCGGGTTCAGCGCACTGTTGGGCAGGTTGAGCCCGAACTGCTCCTCGCCGATCTCTATGGCGCGAAAAGTCACCACCGGGCTGCGGATCAGCCGGCTGGTCGCATCAACGATGCGCATGACCTTCAGCGGCGCGGCCTTCGGCGCAAGTTCGGCCAGCACGCCCAGCCGATCGAGAACCTTGAGAGCAGGGTTCATCAGCGCCGTGGTCCGGCCATCGGGCCCGCCTGCTTCGGGTCCGACCAAGGTTACCGGAAAGCCCGCCTCGGCGAAACCGAGCGCCGCGATCAGTCCGGCAGGGCCGCTGCCGGCTACCAGTATCCGTGCTGTCTCGAGATGATCCAAATTGGACTTCCAGTTTGCGATGCAGGTGTCTACCCATGGATATAGGTCAGACCATGCGGCTTGATCAACGCGGCGATTAGGCTCATTCGGTTGTCATGACCGGCCAGCAGGACGATTTCAGCCATCTCGACCGCGCCGGCCGCGCCACGGCAAGCCTGGCCCGCAGCCCCCGCCTGACGGTCAACATCGCCATCGCCGGCGGCATTCTGCTCGCCTGGTTCATTCTCGGCGCCATGGCGATCCGCGGCGCCGAAGGCCGGCTCCCCGGCGTACCAGGCGATGTGGTCCTGCGATATCTGCCGCAACTGCCGCTGCCGGATGTCCTCGACCGCTTCTTCGGCATGTGCCTGACGCCCGCACCACTTGATGCCGGCGGCGCACCGGTTCTGGCGCTGATCGTAATGTGGTTTTTGATGGCCGTGGCGACGATGCTGCCGTCGGCGGCGCCGATGATCCGTACCTATTGTGAAATCACCGACACCGCCCGCATCAAGGGCGAGCCGGTGGCCCACCCGCTGGTCCTGGTCGCCGGCTACCTCTCGACATGGCTTGTCGCCTCTATCGGATTCGCGGTGCTGACATTGATCGTCCACGCATTTGCGTCTTCCGGGCGATTGCTCGATCCGGTGAGCGGCCTTGCCGCGGCGGCCGCGCTGCTGGTTGCCGGCCTCTACCAGTTCAGCAGCCTCAAGCAGGCCTGCCTGACAAAATGCCGGAACCCGTTCTCGACACTGTTTTCCAACTGGAGCGCGGAGCCGGGTGGCATCTTCCGGCTAGGGCTGAAGCAGGGCCTGTGGTGCCTCGGCTGCTGCTGGGCGCTGATGCTGGTGATGTTTGCCGTCGGCGCGATGAACGTGTTCTGGATGGCGCTGATCGGCCTGTTCACCTTGATCGAAAAACAGACCACCGGCAGCCTTCCAACCCGAGCGGCCGGTGCGATACTGCTTGTCTGGGCAGTCGCCCTGCTAGTAGTCTCGGCATGACGGGGGATAATTCTATGGCAGAGCAAGGCTGGGCAATGAAAGGAGAGCTCGTACTCTCCTGCAATTGCACGGTTTTTTGTCCTTGCGTACTGTCGCTTGGCAGCCATCCGCCGACGGAGGGTTATTGTCAGACCTGGGCGGGCTTCCGCATCGACGCAGGCCATTTCGGCGAGGTCGACCTGTCCGGCCTCAATCTCGGTCTGGTCATGGAAATCCCCGGCTATATGAGCCGCGGCAACTGGACCGCAGGCCTGTTCATCGACAAGCAAGCCTCCGTCTATGCGGTGAAAGCGCTGACCAGGATCTTCACCGGGAAGGCCGGCGGAACCACCGCGCTGTTGTCGATCCTTGTCGGCAAGTTCCTCGGCGTCGAGCAGGTGCCGATCACCTACGAGACGCGTGACAAGACCCGTATTTTCCAGATACCGAAGATCATCGACGGGGCGGTCACACCGATTCCCGGCAAGGATCGCGAGAAGGATACCGTGATCGGCAACTCGGAATACTGGATCGCGCCGGAGATCATCGTGGCCAGGTCCGACAAGAGCAAGATGCGGGCTTTCGGCCGCAACTGGAACTTTGCCGGCCGCTCGGCCGAAATCTGCAAACTGGATTGGCGGGGCCCGTGAGCAAGAACACAACGGCCAGAAACGCCGCCAAAAAGATCACCGACCGGATTCCGAGGCCGAAGAAAAAGGTCACCTGGCCGCAGGCGCGGGCATTCTCGGTGCATCTGTTGACCGCGTCTGGCTCGTTCCTGGCCTTCCTGTCGCTGGTGGCGGCAAGCGAGCAACGCTGGACGGCGATGTTCTGGTGGCTGGGGCTGGCGCTGTTCGTCGACGGCATAGACGGGCCGATCGCCCGCAAGCTCGAGGTCAAGGAGATTTTGCCGACCTGGTCGGGCGAACTCCTCGACAACATCATCGACTATGTCACCTACGTGCTGATCCCGGCCTTCGCACTCTACCAGCGCGGCTTCATGGGCGAAGGGCTGTCGTTCCTGTCGGCGGCCATCATCGTGGTGTCCAGCGCCATCTATTATGCCGACACCGGAATGAAGACGAAGGAGAACTTCTTCAAAGGCTTTCCGGTCGTCTGGAATATGGTCGTGTTCACGCTGTTCGTCATCGAGCCCGGACAGTGGGTGTCCTTCGGCGTCGTCGTGGCGGCCGGCATCCTGACCTTCGTGCCGATCAACTTCATCCATCCCGTGCGGGTGGTGCGGCTGCGGCCAATCAATCTTGGCATGACGCTGCTCTGGTGCGCTTTCGGTGCGCTGGCGCTGGCGCAGGCGGCCCTTGCCGCCTTCTACGACCAGATCGGCGTTTTGGGCGAACAGGTCGGCGTCTTTACCAAGGTCGGCATCACCATCACCGGACTTTACCTCGCCTGCATCGGCGGTATCATGCAGTTCTTCCCCAAACTCGGCGCCAAGCCGGACACTAAGAAAGCCTGACCGCAGGAAAGCCCACAAATGTCCAAAGCAATCCGTATCCACGCCCATGGCGGTCCGGAAGTCCTGACCTATGAAGACGCCGATCCGGGACAACCCGGCGCCGGGCAGATCCTGGTCAGGCACACCGCGATCGGCCTCAATTTCATCGATGTCTATCACCGCATCGGCCTCTATCCGCCGCCCGGCGGCTTCCCGCTGATCCCGGGCGGCGAGGCGGCAGGTGTGGTTCTCGAGGTCGGCGCAGGCATCGACTGGCTGAAGCCGGGCGACCGCATCGCCTATGCCGTCAATGTCGGTGCCTATGCCGAACAGCGCATTGTCGCCGCCGACCGCGTGGTCAAGGTACCGGACCGCATCAGCGACGAACAGGCCGCCGGCATGATGCTTAAAGGCATGACGGCGGAGTATCTGTTGCGCCGGACCTTCAAGGTGAAGGCAGGCGACACCATCCTGTTTCATGCCGCCGCCGGCGGCGTCGGGCTGATCCTGGGACAATGGGCAAAACATCTCGGCGCCACCGTGATCGGCACGGCAAGCTCAACCGACAAGATCGAGCTCGCCAAGGCGCATGGCTTCGACCATGTCATCAACTACAAGGAGCAGGATTTCGTCGCCGGCGTCGCCGCCATCACCGGCGGCAAGAAATGTGACGTCGTCTACGATTCGGTCGGCAACGACACATTCCCGGCCTCGCTCGACTGTCTGAAGCCGCTCGGCATGTTCGTCTCTTTCGGTCAGTCCTCTGGACCGATCCCGCCATTTTCGATGTCGCTGCTGGCGCAGAAGGGCTCGCTGTTCGCTACCAGGCCGACGCTGTTCGTCTACAACGCCAAGCGTGAAGACCTCGAAATCTCCGCCGCGGCATTGTTCGATGTGGTGTTGAGCGGCGCGGTCGAGATCAAGATCAACCAGCGCTATGCGCTGAAGGACGCCGGCAAGGCGCAAGCCGATCTCGAAGGGCGCAAGACCACGGGTACGACAATACTGATCCCCTGACGGAGGTTTGCCTTCCTTTCAGTGCTTTGCCGCGGCGCCCACGCACTGTTTGCACGAAAACCGGTCGGTCGGTTTGTTGTGCGAAACGGGCCTATCTTTACCCCTTGAGTTTCCGCTGAAATTCTTGAAGCTCTTTCAAGGTGGGTGCTGCTTTCGCACGAGAGCGGCCAGCGCATACGATGTTGGCGGGAACACAGAACATATCCGGAACCGGATGGGAGGCACTGTGAGTGCAGATCATGACGGAGCGAACCTGCTTGAGGTTCGTGGCCTGACCAAGATATTCGGCACGCTGACGGCGTGCGATCATATCGACCTCAACATCGCCAAAGGCGAGATACACGCGCTGCTCGGCGAAAACGGCGCCGGCAAGTCGACGCTGGTCAAGATGCTGTTCGGTTCGCTGGAGCCCAATTCCGGCGAGATATTCTGGAACGGCGAAGCGGTGCGGATCACCAGTCCGGGCATGGCGAAGAAGCTCGGCATCGGCATGGTGTTTCAGCACTTTTCGCTGTTCGAGGCGCTGACCGCGGCCGAGAATATCGCTCTGTCTCTGGATGACGGCTCACCGATCAGCTCGATCGCGGCCAAGGCGAGGGCGCTTTCCTTCAGCTATGGCCTGCCGCTCGATCCGGACTCGCTTGTCGGCGATCTCTCGGTCGGCGAACGCCAGCGCATCGAGATCATCCGCTGCCTCTTGCAGACGCCGCAGCTCATCATCCTCGACGAGCCGACCTCGGTGCTGACGCCGCAGGAAGCCGACAAGCTGTTCGAGACGCTGGAGCGCCTGCGCTCCGAGGGCAAATCCATCCTCTACATTTCGCACCGGCTGGAAGAGGTCAAACGCATCTGCGACCGCGCCACCGTGCTGCGTCACGGCAAGGTCGTCGGCCATTGCAATCCGCGCGAGGAAACCGCTTCGTCGCTGGCCCGCATGATGGTCGGCACCGAGGTGAAAGCCGTGGTGCGCGCGCCTGCCGAAGGCATCGAGACTGCAGCGCCGCTGCTTGAGATCCGCGCGCTCAGCCGCAAGCCGGCGACGCCGTTCTCGATCCCGTTAAAGGCCATCAATCTCACCGTGCGCGCCGGCGAGGTCATCGGCATTGCCGGTGTGGCCGGCAACGGCCAGGGCGAGTTCTTCGAATCCGTCTCCGGCGAGGTGCTGCAGCAGGACGCCGCTTCGGTGCGCATTCGCGCCAAGGATGCCGGCGCGCTCTCGATCACCGGCCGGCGGCTGATGGGCGCCGCCTTCGTGCCGGAAGAACGTCTCGGCCATGGCGCGGCACCGCGCATGAGGCTTTCGGAAAACCTGCTCCTGTCGCGCCACGCCACCGACGGCAAGGTCTTCGTCGGTACCGGCGGCGCGGTCAAAAGCGCGGCGGTCTATGCCGCCGCCCAGCGCATCATCGTGGCGATGGATGTGCGCAAGAGCGCGCCCGATCCGGAAGCCGCAGCCCTTTCGGGCGGCAATCTGCAGAAATTCATCGTCGGCCGCGAACTCGACCGCAGTCCTGCTGTCATGGTGGTCAACCAGCCGACCTGGGGCGTCGACGCCGGTGCCGCTGCCCACATCCGCCAGGCGCTGATCGAGCTGGCGCGCAGCGGCTCGGCTGTGCTGGTCATCAGCCAGGACCTCGACGAGCTGTTCGAAATCTCGGACGCGATCGCGGTTATGCACAATGGCGAATTGTCGAAGCCGCTGCCGATCGCCGACGCCACCTTCGAAAAGATCGGCCTGTTGATGGGCGGCGCCGAGCCCGGCCACGCCGAACATGTTCTGGAGACCGCATGATGCGCCTCGAACTCGTCAAACGCCCGCAGCGCTCAATGCTGTTTTCAGCGCTGTCGCCCTTCATCGCCTTCGGCCTGACGATCATCGCCGGCGCCATCATGTTCGCGCTGCTCGGCGTCAACCCGTTGAATGCATTCCAGATCTATTTCATCGAGCCGATCAGCCAGGTCTGGCAGCTGCATGAACTGGCGATCAAGGCCGCACCGCTGATCCTGATCGCGGTCGGCTTGTCGGTCTGCTACAAGGCCAACATCTGGAACATCGGCGCCGAAGGCCAGTTCATCCTCGGCGGTATTTTTGGCTCGGCCATTCCGGTGCTGTTCCCTGGCTTCGAAGGCCCGTTGGTGCTGCCGCTGATGCTGTTGTTCGGCATGGTCGGCGGCGCCGCCTACGCAGCAATCCCGGCTCTGCTGAAGACACGCTTCGGCACCAACGAGATCCTGACCAGCCTGATGCTGGTCTATGTCGCCCAGCTCTTCCTCGACTGGCTGGTGCGCGGCCCCTGGCGCGACCCTCAGGGCCATGGTTTTCCGCAGACGATCCAGTTCAACGACTCGGCCGTCCTGCCGGAACTGATGCCGGATGCCGGCCGCGCCAATTGGGGTTTTGTCTTCGCGCTTATCGCAGCCGTGCTGATCTGGGTGCTGATGAGCCGCTTGCTCAAAGGTTTTGAAGTCCGCGTGCTCGGTTCCAGCCCGAGGGCAGGGCGCTTCGCCGGCTTCGGCCTCAACCGCATGGTGTTCTTCGCCTTCCTGCTCTCGGGTGCCCTGGCCGGGCTTGCCGGCATCTCGGAAGTCTCCGGCGCCATCGGCCAGCTGCAGCCGGTCATTTCGCCCGGCTACGGCTTCACCGCCATCATCGTGGCGTTCCTCGGCCGGCTCAATCCGCTTGGCATTGTTGCCGCCGGCCTGGTGCTGGCGCTGACCTATCTCGGCGGCGAGGCGGTGCAGAGCGCGCTGGGTATCTCCGACAAGGTGGCGCGCGTGTTCCAGGGCATGCTTCTGTTCTTCGTGCTCGGCTGCGACACGCTCATCCACTACCGAATTCGCCTGGTCGGCGTTGCGCTGGCAAACGGCGCGGCGAAACTCAACGCTGCGCCGAAGTTGAAGGAAGCCCGCTGATGGACATCACCGTCAACATCCTTTTGACCATCGCTACGGCGGCGACGCCGCTTTTGATCGCGGCCATCGGCGAACTTGTGGTCGAGCGCTCCGGCGTACTTAACCTCGGCGTCGAAGGCATGATGATCATGGGCGCCGTCGGCGGTTTCGGCGCCGGCTATCTCACCGGATCGCCGTGGATCGGGTTGCTCGCGGCAATCGCCATGGGAGCGGTGTTCTCGCTGCTCTTTGCGGTGATGACGCTGTCGCTCGCCACCAACCAGGTGGCGACCGGCTTGTCGCTGACGCTGCTTGGCCTCGGCCTGTCCGGCATGATGGGCACCGGCTTTGTCGGCCAGCCCGGTGAAAGACTGCCAAACCTGTACATTCCGGTGCTGACCGACATTCCCGTGGTCGGCCGGCTGCTGTTCGGCCAGGATCCGATCTTCTACATCTCGATCGCGCTGACGGCGGCCGTCATGTGGTTTCTGTTCAAGACCCGCACCGGGTTGACGCTGCGTTCGATCGGCGACAGCCACACATCGGCGCATGCGCTCGGCATCAAGGTCATCCGCTACCGTTATCTCTCAGTGATCTTCGGCGGCGCCTGCGCCGGACTTGCTGGCGGCCACCTGTCGCTGGTCTACACGCCGCAATGGGTGGAGAACATGTCCGCCGGCCGTGGCTGGATCGCGCTGGCGCTGGTCGTCTTCGCCTCGTGGCGGCCATGGCGGGTGCTGGCCGGCGCCTACATCTTCGGCGCGGTCTGGATCGGCCAGCTTCATGCACAGGCATTTGGCATTCCGGTGCCTTCGCAGCTGCTTTCTTCTCTGCCCTATCTGGCAACTGTCGTGGTTCTCGTTCTAATCTCGCGCAACAAGCGTCTGACGATGATGAACACGCCGGCTTCCTTGGGGCAGCCATTCGTTCCGGATCGTTGACAACAAAAACAAACGGGAAGCTCCAAGGCTAAACTCAGAGAGGTAACACAATGAAAAAACTGCTTATTGCCCTGATGACCACGACCGCCGCCATGTCACTGGCGGCGTCCGCGCAGGCCGCCGACAAGTTGAAGGCGTGCTGGGTCTACACCGGCCCGATCGGCGATTTCGGCTATTCCTACCAGCATGACCAGGGCCGCCTCGAGGTGGAAAAGGCGCTCGGCGACAAGGTCGAAACCGCTTACCTCGAGAATGTCTCGGAAGGTCCCGATGCCGACCGTGCTTTCGAACGTCTGGCGCGCGAAGGCTGCAAGATCATCTTCGGCACTTCCTTCGGCTTCATGGATCCGGAAGTGAAGGTCGCCAAGAAGTTCCCCAAAGTGATGTTCGAGCACGCCACCGGCTACAAGACCGCTGACAATCTCGGCATCTACAATGCGCGCTTCTATGAAGGCCGCTACGTGCTCGGCCAGATCGCCGCCAAGGAATCGAAGGCAGGGGTCGCCGGCTATATCGTTTCCTTCCCGATCCCCGAAGTGGTGATGGGCATCAACTCCTTCATGCTCGGCGCGCAGTCGGTCAACCCGAACTTCAAGGCCAAGATCGTCTGGGTGAACTCCTGGTTCGATCCGGGCAAGGAAGCTGACGCGGCCAAGGCACTGTTCGATCAGGGCGCCGACATCATCGTTCAGCACACCGATTCCACCGCTGCCTTGCAGGTGGCGGAAGAGCGCAAGCTGCACGGCTTCGGCCAGTCCTCCGACATGATCAAGTTCGCGCCGAACGCGCAGCTGACCTCGCTGACGGACGAATGGGGGCCGTACTACATCAGCCGCGTTCAGGCAGCGCTCGACGGCACCTGGAAGCCGGACAATGTCTGGCTCGGCATCAAGGACGGCGCCGTCAAGCTGGCGCCCTTCACCAACATGCCGGACGATGTGAAGGCGATGGCCGAGGCAACCGCCAAGAAAATCGCAGATGGCTGGAACCCCTTCACCGGACCGGTCGCCAAGCAGGACGGCACGCCGTGGCTCAAGGACGGCGAAGTCGCCGACGACGGCACGCTGCTCGGCATGAACTTCTATGTGAAGGGCGTCGACGACAAGTTGCCGCAGTAAATATCGGAAACGCAAAGGAGAAGGGGCGCCGCGCGGCGCCCTTTTTCATTTCGCGGGCTGCACGCTTCGACTGCGAAACCGCGCCGAGGGCTGTGCCAAAAATCCGAGGGCGCCGGGAGGCGCCCTTTTTGGTAATTTCTAAACCGCCGAGCCGTAAAGGTCGTAGGCGTCGGCGCGGTCGATCTTGACCGTGACGATGTCGCCTTGGCGCAGCGGGCGGCGCGACTGGATATGCACCGAACCGTCGATCTCGGGCGCGTCGTATTTTGTCCGGCCCTTGGCAGACGTGCCATGCGCCTCGTCGATCAGCACCGGCAGGCGCTTGCCGACCTTCTTGGCCAGCTGCGTCGCCGAGATCTTCTGCTGGCGCTGCATGAAGCGATGCCAGCGCGCTTCCTTGATCTCCTGCGGCACCTGTTCGAGGCCGAGATCGTTGGAGCGGGCGCCGCGGACCGGCTCGTATTTAAAGCAGCCGGCGCGATCGATCCTGGCCTCGTCCAGCCAGTCGAGCAGCATCTCGAAATCCTCGTCGGTCTCGCCGGGGAAACCGACGATGAATGTCGAGCGTATCGCCAGATCCGGGCACACCTCGCGCCAGCCGCGAATGCGCTCCAGCGTCTTTTCGCCATGGGCTGGACGGCGCATGTTCTTCAGCACCTGCGGCGAGGCGTGCTGGAAGGGGATGTCCAGATAGGGAAGGATTTTTCCATCCGCCATTAGCGGGATGACATCGGCGACATGCGGGTAGGGGTAGACATAGTGCATGCGTACCCAGATGCCGAGCTTGCCCAGCTCCTCCGAAAGGTCGAGGAATTTCGCCCGCACTTCGCGGTCGCCGAACATCGACGTCTGGTACTTGATGTCGATGCCGTAGGCGCTGGTGTCCTGCGAGATGACCAGCAGTTCCTTGACGCCGGCCTTGGCCAGCTTCTCGGCCTCGCGCAGCACATCGGCCGCCGGGCGCGAGACGAGGTCGCCGCGCAGTGCCGGAATGATGCAGAAGGTGCAGCGGTTGTTGCAGCCTTCGGAAATCTTGAGATAGGCGTAGTGGCGCGGCGTCAGCTTGACGCCTTGCGGCGGCAGAAGGTCGATATAGGGAT
Organism: Mesorhizobium sp. C395A; assembly: GCF_030323205.1. Taxonomy (NCBI): domain Bacteria; kingdom Pseudomonadati; phylum Pseudomonadota; class Alphaproteobacteria; order Hyphomicrobiales; family Phyllobacteriaceae; genus Mesorhizobium; species Mesorhizobium sp. C395A. Next base: position 1,829,658 of record NZ_CP100473.1, read on the forward strand.
CGTGGCTGGGCGGCGCCGCCTCATGCACCGCGGCCATCACGCTCTCATAGGCCTGCGGGCCGGTGATGGCGAGGACGTTGGGGTGCTTCTCTCGTATGACGTCCGGCTCGGCGCCGAGGCAGCCGGTGACGATCACCCGGCCGTTTTCCGAAAGCGCCGAACCAATGGCGTTGAGCGATTCGTCGCGGGCCGAATCGAGAAAGCCGCAGGTGTTGACGACGACAAGGTCCGCGCCGTCATGCTTGCGCGCGATCTCATAGCCTTCGGCGCGCAGGCGCGTGATGATGCGCTCGGAATCCACAAGCGCCTTCGGGCATCCAAGGCTGACGAAACTGACGCGAGGCGCAGACATGAGAAACATTCCGGGTTTTTCGGGATCGGCGGCCAGTACCACACTTATTGCGGCATTGGTATGGGCAGCGGCTGCGGCGAACGCGACCACTGCCTCCGGCAGATACCCGTAGTATACAGAAGCTGTAGGACCGGCAGAGTCAGCTCACCACAGGACTGACATGCGGCCAGACCTCGACAACGCCGCGATAGACCATATCGATCGCGACGTAGAGAATGATCAGCAGGCCGACATAAGCGATCCAGCGGTGGCGGTGCAGCAGCTTGGCAATGAAGCTCGCGGCCAAGCCCATCAAGGCGATCGACAGCACCAGGCCTATGACAAGCACCGGAAAATGATCGCGCGCCGCACCGGCGACCGCCAGCACATTGTCCAGCGACATCGAAACATCGGCGACGACGATCTGCAGGGCCGCCTGGCCGAGCGTCTTGCGCGGCGCCTTGCCACCCACCGTTCTGTCGCCGTTGAGGTCGGAATCGGACAGCGCCTCGGTCGCCTCGAACTCGTCGGCATGCGACGTCCGCAGCTCGCGCCACATCTTCCAGCACACCCACAACAAAAGGATGCCGCCGGCCAGCAGCAGGCCGACAATGGCAAGAAGCTTGACGGTGACGGCGGCAAACAGGATGCGCAGCACAGTCGCCGCCAACACGCCGATCAGGATGGCTTTCTTGCGCTGCTCGACCGGCAGACCGGCGGCGGCAAGGCCGATGACGATGGCATTGTCGCCGGCAAGCACCAGATCGATGGCGATGACCTGGAGGAGGGCCGTCATGCTTGCAGCGCTGAAAATGTCCATCGACCGGAGCCCCTTGCTGTATCGGCGTGTTCGTCGTCGGATATGCCGACGCCCTAACGTGTATGGTTCCCGCGCGTCAAGAGACTGCCGGCGCAATTCCAGGAAAAGTGCGTAGCGGTTTTCCGTCCGGAATCATGCAAAAACAAAGAGTTAGAGTGGGTCAGCTGCTCTATAAGTCAGCTGCTCTATAAAAAGCTGAACCGCTCTAACGGCCGACGCTGAAAGCCACGGGAATAGGGAAGGTCGTTCTGCCTGAGAGAATTCTGGTCGCAGCGAATTCAGTCGTAGAGATTGTACTTCGCCCAGTCGGCTTCCGGAATCTCGTCGCCGATGCGGTAACGGAACTGCAGGACCTCCATATGGTCAGGCGCCGTCTCGCATTTGAACTTCAGCCGGTACCACTGCCCCTTGCTGCGGAAGGCAGCGCCCGGGCTGCGGATGGCATCGGCCTTCATTTCCGGCGTCGCGAAGGCGTAGGCGACGACGCGGTCTGCCTTGTACTTGTGGTCGTCATGGCTGATGCGGTCGAGCACTTCGGCGTCGCATCTCTGCTCCAGCCGGGTCTCCGGGTCGAGTTTCAGCAGGCCGGCGCGCAGGGCGGCGTCCATCGCGTGGGCGGGCCAGGCCAGCGTCACCGAGGCCAGAGCCGCAAGGAATAGTTTTTTCATGGGCGGGAGAACGACCATAACTCGCGTGAAAAATCAACCGGAGTGCCATTTTGGGGCAGCCGGATATGCGCGGAAATCGCCGTTGGCCGGGCAGGGTGTTTTGACGCAGCCGCTTTGATACGTCGCCGGCGCCATTCTTATTTGTCCGGGCTGCCATGCACCGATTGCCTGTTTCGCCATCTTTGCGCTTCTCGCGATCGCGGCACCCACCGCCACGGCCGCAAGGCGATATAGACAGCGAGGAAGGCTCTTTGTGCAAGGCCGGCCTCGCTGTGCCAGACCTCCCTTATCCCCGCCGCCCGCAAGGCCCTTCGTTGGGTGCTGTTGCGGTCCCAGCGCCGGCTGATGCTGCCCGCCCGGTAGTATTTGTGGCAGAGCACTTGCGGCACGCGGACAAAGCCGCCGAGCAGCGACAGATGCAGAAGCCAGGTCCAGTCGGCGCTGAATTCGCCTTGGGTGTTGGGCTTGATCCCGCCGCTACGGTGGAACGCCCAGGCCCTGAATATCCCACGATTGGGAACCCACCATCCATGCGGCTGGCGCGCCATCGCCCGGCCACGCGCGAAACCGTCCTGCAAGCCCTCCAGCAGGTCGAACTTCCACGTGGCACTTTCGCCGCTTACTTCGATCACTTCGACATCGCTGAACGACAGTACGGCCTCGGGATTGGCATCGAGCGCCCGCACCAACGCCTCGATATAGGTTGGATCGATGACGTCGTCATGGAAGGCAAAGAACATCAATTCGCCGCTGGCATTGGCCATCAGATCGTTGGAATTCTTCAGCCATCCCAGGTTTTTGTCCCGGCGCAGGATACGGACATCGTCGCGGCCGCCGGCGAAGGCCGAAACGATCTCGAATGTCGCGTCGGTCGAATTGTCCTCGCCGACCAGGATCTCGATATTGTCCCAGGTCTGCGCGGCGAGGCTGTCCAGCGTACGCGAAATGAATGCCGCCGAATTGTAGCATGGCACCAGCGCGGTGACCTTCGGCCGCCAGCCGGATCGAAGCTGGACTTGTTTCTGCGCTACCTGCTTCGCGCCGCCCTGTTCTGTCTCACCCATCATTCGATCCCGCAGATTTGCCGCGCCAGCCTGTCGGCAAGCCACGGCGCCGTCGAATATTTACCTGTGTCGACCGAGATGTAGTTGCCCAGGCGGTTGACCCCGAATTGGTCGCGGCGATGGATCGTGGCTTTCGGGTCGCTGAGCGAACCACGCCCTTGCGCAAACACGAAGCCGCCGCGCGCCTCAAGCTCCTCGGCATCGTCGAACATGCTGGAAACACTGGGCACCAACCGGGCGAGCGTGGCGCGAAGGTCGCCGATGAACCGCTGTCGTGCGTCGGCATCGAGCGCTTGCGGCGTTTCGATCGACAATTCGCCACTCTCCGCAAGCAACCCGCTCGGGTACCAGGAGAGATAGAAGTTGCGCCCGTCATAGTTTTTTATGTCGCCGAACGGGCCAAGGGCGACGACCGCGCACGGCACATCGACAGGCTGGCTGGTGCGGCCGAACAGGCAAAGCCGGTAGCGGTGCGACCATCCGGGAACCGGCTCGATGCCGGCCGTGCGGTCGACAGCCAGCCGCCCCTCCCATAGGCAATTGACGACGATGTCGAACGCCTCGCTTTTCTCGCCTGCGACCGCCACGCGCCATTTCCCGTCAATTGCATCCACCGGCTGTGCCGACAGGACTTTGGCCGCCATTCGCAAGCTGATGTTGGGTTCACTCCGAAGCACGGCGCAAAGCCGGTCGGCAACCCATCGCGTGTTGACGGATCGCTCCGGCACCTGGAAGCCGCCGACGATCTGGTCCGAGTTGGTGACATCGGCCAATTCAGTTTTGGAAAGCCGATTCGATCGCGCCGCCGATACGTCGGCAAGGTAGCTGGTGGCGTCAGCGTGGCTGCGCACCAATACATCCACACTTTCAAAGATCGCCCCCAGCGCCTCGACAGCGACGATCGAGTTGCGATGGACCAGATAAAGATCTTCCGAAAAGGTCGTGTGCGTTTCCAGATTGCTTCCGATCAACTCGGAAACAAGCCTGCCGAAACGCAGTCCTCCCGAAAGCAGATGCCGGGCGGTCAGCAACGAGGGATCGTTCCCGTAGAGATAGCCGAGATGAATCTTGCCCTCGTTCCAACGGCTGGCGCAGGCCATCGGCTCGCTCTCCTTGTCGAAGAGGGACACCGCGTAGCCTCTGCGGGCCATCATGAGAGCGAGGCTGGCGCCCATGATGCCGGCGCCGAGAATAGCCATTCTGCCGCGAGGCGCTGTCATGTCCTGGCGCGCATCGCGGCCTCTCCTTTCGCGATGAGTGTCATCAGGGGTTCGATACGTAGTCTTCAGGGTCGTATTCGGTATCGCAGAAAACCAGCAAAGCCGGGTTCTCGCCTTCATAGGTCTGCAGCGCCCACACCGCGGCATCGACCAGCACCGCGCGGTTCGATGCGGTGAGCGTCAGCCGTTCGACCTGTTCCTGGTAGCGAAATTCGATGCCGATCTCGCCCGACAGCTGCATCATCAATTGCCGGCCCGAGCCGTGTGCATGTCCGCCCCGCGACGTGCCGCGCGGCGCGGTGACGATGAACGCCCGCACGGCTTGGAAATTGTAACCGCTGAACTCGATAGCGGTCAGCATTCCCCTGGGATCGCTATGTAACGAAGTGGGGATCTCGGTGACCTTGCCGCCAAAGAACGTTCGATGCTGCATAACGTAAGCCCGCCAGATGCCGGTCGAAATTTTACCTCAGACTAGCGCTTATATCAAAAGACAGGGAATACAACCACTTAGGCGGTGTTTGGGAACACTGCAGCGGATCGATGTCGAGCTCGGCCTCAGGCCGATAGGTGCCGACTACCGAAGGTCGCCGCGCCGTCACGACTTCTGAGTCGCGGCCGAAACCACGGCTTAAGACCTTGGTCCGAGCGGTCTAGGACCTTTGAGTTCGGAAGGCCGGCCGGTTCCAAGGAGGGTGATCTACTTCAGCAATTTCAAAGAGTTATGCTGGTTGGCGTTTCGCCGGCCGGCCGCTTCGTTCTCGCAATGAAAACACATCTATATCTAAGTTTACCCTTTGTGTTAGCGATTCCTCATGTTGCCCGCTATAGCGGTTAGTGGCGGTGGCAATCTCGGAGGTAGTTATGACATCCCGAAAGACCCTTTTTGCTGCATTTGCGGTGTTCTCGCTTCTGGTGTCGCCGGCCCTGGCTGCTGCTGGTGGCAACGGCCATGGTAACGGCCATGGCAATGGTAACGGCAATGGCAATAGCGGAGGAAACGGTAATGCTGGCGGCAATGGCGGAGGCGGCGGTTCGGTCGGCAAGTCGGCATCCGCCAAGGGCCAGGCCCCTAAGGGCCAGGTCGCCAAGGCCGCTACCCCTTCTGTGTCCAAGGAAAAGAATATCCATGCCAAGCTCGGCCGGTTGAACTCGCTGCAGCGCAACGCCAACGCCTTTATGCACTCCAAGAGCAAGAACTTCGCTGGCGTGCAGGCTTTTGTGACACAGTCGGCAATAGCCAAGAACGCTCAATCGGAGCTCGATGCTGCTAATCAGGCGGTTACCGACGCCAAAGCGGCGCTCGACGCGCTGAATGCGAAAGCGGCTGACCCGAATACCCTGCCCGAAGATGTCCCGACGCAGGCCGACCTCGATGCAGCACAGGCAGCGCTCGATGACGCCACCCAGGATGCGGCCGCTGCTCAGACCGCCGCCACAGCTGCCGCTGCCAACGTCCCATCGATCGATGCAGCCCTTGCCCAAATGGCCAACAAGCCCGTTGACCCTGAGGTGACAGATTGGGCCAATAACGTACTTGCCGACAAGATCGACCAAGTAGCCGCCAAGCTGGCGCCGGCCGCGCCTTAAGGCCCTATGCGGCGGCAGCGATCCAATCGACGATAAGCCGTCGGGTCCGCCCGGCGGCTGCACCTTTCTCGCCTATCTGCAGCGTTGGTCCCAATGCAGGTCCGAGATTCTGGTCATGGCTATTTTGCGAAATCTCCAGCCGGGCCGCCGTCCTCAAGGCTGAATTCATGCGTGCTTCGCGCATCTTCATCGACCACACGAAACCAATGCTCCTGAAGCGCTCTAGGCGACACCCTTTGGCCCGTGACCTTCTCTACCGCAGATAACGGATCATCGGCGCTCGTGGCCTGAGTTGAGACACACTCCTCTCCATGCCACTCTTCCACCTGGTACTCTGGCATGCCGGCCTACCTACCGCTCCCCAGAGCCTTCGCTTCCCGCTCCAGCGTCTCGCGTCGGTTGCCGTGCTTCGCGATCAATTCCTTGACCTGCTGCGGGGTGATGCCGGCCTTGGTGGCGAAATACTCGACTTCATAATCCTCATCGGCAGAGACGCGGTCCCGATCGCGGAAGTCCGTCTTCGTTTTGTCGTCGGCCATTTGCTTTGCTCCTGGTTGAATGATCAACCGCAACGTGCAGCCGCAGCCTTTTGTTGCAGCGGAGCCCGGATTTCCGAAACGGTCACATGGGAAAACGGCCCTCAGTCGCAGGAGGTGCTGGTGTTGCTGTAACTTTGAACGGAACGGTTCTTCTCCTTGACGGTTGTGACGTGAAGGAGATGCCTCATGTTTGAAAGTGTGATGTGGTTGATCGTCGTTGCTGGTGGGCCACTGTTGCTGGCCCTATTGATGGCATACGTTCTTATGACCCGACGCCACCGTGGTCCTGCAGAACGCATGGAAAGCGACCGCGCGACCAAACGGCTCTATCGCCAGGACGAACGTTGATCCTGAGGCTGGCGCAACGTTTGCGCTCACGCTGGTCCGCTGCCTCGCGGTGGCAGGCTTCTTCGTTTTAGGAAGTTTGGAATAACTAGGGAAAGATTTGGCCCTCTTTGAAAATACAGACACGGTAGCCAAATATCTGGCGGAGGGAGTGGGATTCGAACCCACGGTGGGCTTGCACCCACGCCGGTTTTCAAGACCGGTGCCTTAAACCGCTCGGCCATCCCTCCAACGTGACTTTTCAATCATCTAGGAACATCAACCGACCCAGTGAACGACAGTTGGTATCGAATGATACCTATCCTTCCGGACCAGCTTGCGGTTCATTTCTCTAGAGCGTTGCCCATCGCCAAGTCAACCATCGGCGCTGCCATGGATAATAGGGGGTGGCGTTCGTACCCGAACGGAGCTGCGAACCCGTTTTCGAAGGAGCCGGGATCTAATTGCGATCCTTGCTGCCGACCTGCACAAGTTGCAGAAGACCCAGCACGACAAGTGCGAGCAAGGTAGCCAAAGCCGCGATCTGCCAGAACCCGAGCCCAACCGCCAGGCCTATGGCGCCTGCCAGCCACATGCCCGCCCCAGTGGTAAGCCCTTGAACCTCGCCCTTGGAGAAGAAGATCAAGCCCGCGGCCAGAAATGCCACGCCGGCAGTCGTGGCTTCGATCAAGCGGATAGGATCAATGGCGATTTCCTGACCATCGAAGACGTGAAGATGAGTAATCTCGATCGTGAGGATGGCAATTAGAGCCGTCGCAACACAGACCAGGGTGTGTGTCCTCAATCCGGCCGGTCGGTTACGCCATTCGCGTTCGATCCCAACGATGGAGCCAAGGACGGCCGCGAGCAAAAGCCTGGCTGAAATTACGGAAAAGGGCAGCCACGTCTGTTGCCCGAAACGTTCAATGAATTCATCCATGAGGCGCAGAACGTATCTCGGGTCGGTCGGTTCCAGGCAGCCGCGCTTCATGCCACAGGTTCACTTCCAGACTCCAAAGGACAGAGGTCTCGGATGCCTCCTCACAGGCGCCCGGCCAGCCCGGGACCTGGCCGCCACATTCCTGCCCGGTTCCGGACACAATCGATTAATACGCTGATAAACAATTCCTGCGCACAAGGGATGGGGATTGGCGCGTCGCAGGCATTGCTCATCTGGCTCCGCCGAAATTCTAGAAGCGGCGCCTGTGTCGAGACGGTAGGGGACATCGGAAAACATGCAGACCACGACGCATCGGCGTCTTCGTCGCGCTCCTGCTTTGGTGTTGTGCGCTCTTTCGGCTGCGTTGCTGGCCGCGTGCGCGTCACCGCAGTCCGAGCCGAAAGCCATGGTCTACAAGAAGCCTCGCTCGAAGGAATATTTTGCCGAGACCGAGTACGGTGTGAAGGCCAGCCCGCGCGTTCAGTACATGCGGCGCGGCGGCGGCCGCGACCAGTTGGGCAAGCCTTATCAGGTGCGCGGCAAGTGGTATTACCCCAAGGAAGACAAGCGCTACGCCAAGGTCGGTCTCGCCTCCTGGTATGGCGATGCCTTCCACGGTCGTCTCACAGCCAATGGCGAAGTCTACGACATGACCCATCTGACCGCGGCGCATCCGACCATGCCGCTGCCGAGCTATGCCCGTGTCACCAACACCGAGACCGGAAGCTCGGTCATCGTGCGCGTCAACGACCGCGGCCCCTATCACGAGGGACGCATCATCGATGTCTCGGAACGCGCCGCGCAAATGCTCGACTATGCCAAGGTCGGCACGGCCAGGGTCAAGGTGGAATATATTGGCCGCGCACCGCTCGACGGCGACGACGACCAATATCTGGTCGCCTCCTACCGCCCGGGCAACCGCCCGGACCCGTCCGATGGCTTGCCGACCGGCGTCATGGTGGCGATGAACGGACCTTCGCCGAGCCTATCTGTTGGCGCACCCCCTGCCGTAGTGCCGTTTCCTGGTCAGTTGACGAATTCCGACACACAGCCAGTGATGTCGATGCAGGCACCGGCCTCAAGCGATGTGACGCTGCCTGAATTCGGGCCGATCGTGCCTCAGCGCCCGGAATCGCCCTTTGCCGTGGCTTCGCTCTCCTATGCGGATGAGCGCGTACAGCGCGCCGACGTCTTTGCAGCGCTTGACGACCAGGGCATGTCGCCAGCCGACATCCTGCAATCGTGGAAGAAATCCAACCCGCAGGCATCGCCTGCCGTTTCCGACTATGTCGCCGCCGGATCCTTCGACGATGCTGCCGAGGCAAAGCGGGTGGCTGCGGCTCTCGAACCGTTCGGCAGGACCGAAATCCAGAGCACCGAACTCGACGGCAATGACTGGTACGCGGTCAATCTCTATCCGGATGGCCATGGCAATGTTGACGACCTCTTGCGCGCGGCATGGTCGCATGGCGCGCCGGACGCGCTGGCTGTGCGCAACTGACCAACAAAGGCACGCCGGTTTTGTCATTGCGCGGTTGATCCGCCGGGAAGAAGCCTGATAGCGTTGCGGCAAGTTTCTGCCGGCTAACAGTCGAGCCTCTTCATGCGATTTCGCCTTTTCCACCCTTTTGCCGGGCTTTTTGGCCTTGGCTTCTTGCTTGCCGCGCTGGTTCCGGCCAACGCGCAGCTTTTCGAGACCAAGGCGACGCAGGCTTTCATGATCGATGCCGAAACCGGCACGGTGCTGTTTTCCAAGGATGCCGACCAACCGATCCCGCCGGCCTCGATGGCCAAGCTGATGACGATGGAGATGGTCTTCAACGCCATCAAGTCGAAGCGCATGAGCCTCGACGACACCTTCGTGGTTTCGGAAAATGCCTGGCGCAAGGGCGGTGCGCCTTCGGGAACGTCGACCATGTTTGCCAAGCTCAAATCGGCGATCCGGGTCGAGGATCTGATCCAGGGGGTCACCATACAGGCCGCCAATGACGGCTGCATGGTGCTGGCCGAAGGCATGGCCGGTTCGGAAGAGAATTTCGCGGCGCAGATGAACGATCGCGCGCGCCAGATCGGGCTGCCGAAATCGACATTTGTCAATTCCACCGGCCTGCCGGCCGACGGCCAGCAGACGACGGTGCGCGAACTGGCGCAGCTTGGCCTGCATATATGGCGCGAATATCCGGATCTCTATCTCTATTACGGCCGGCCCGATTTCACCTGGAACAAGATCTCGCAAAAGAACCGCAACCCGTTGCTGGCCATGGGCATCGGCGCCGACGGAATGGCGGTCGGGTCGAGCGAGACGGGCGGTTTCGGCATTGTCGGCTCGGTCAGCCATGACGGGACGCGGGTGATCGCCGCGATGAGCGGATTGGCGAACGATCGCGAGCGGGCCGAGGAAGCGCGCAAGCTGCTCGAATGGGGCGTCCGCTCCTTCGAGAAGACCGAGATTTTCGCCAGCAACGAAGTGGTCGGCGAGGCCCAGGTGTTCGGCGGCGCCAAATCCAGCGTAGCGCTGAAGGCAAAGGCGCCGATCGACGTCCTGCTGCCGATCGCCAACCGCGACAAGCTGACCGCCAGGATCGTCTATCAGGGGCCGGTATCGGCGCCGGTGGAGGAGGGGCAACCCGTCGGCGCGCTGCGCGTCTGGATCGGCGATACGCTGAGCCAGGAAACGCCGCTTTTCGCCGCCGAATCGGTTGGCGTCGGCACACTGCCGCAACGCGCGTTTGATGCCGCCAGGGAACTGGCCGTAGGCTGGCTGCGTTGAACTCCTGCGGCGTGGACCTTTTCTCAGGCGCGGACTAAGACACCAGCGCAAAGCAGGACAAAGGCCTTTCGATTGGCAAGCGGATTTTTCATCACCTTCGAAGGCGGCGAGGGCGCCGGCAAGTCGACGCAGATCGTGCGGCTGGCCCAGAAGATGCGCGCCAAGAAATACGATGTCCTCCTCACCCGCGAACCCGGGGGGTCACCCGGCGCCGAGGCGGTCAGGCATGTGCTCCTGTCCGGCGCCGCCGAGCCGTTCGGGCCGAAGATGGAGGCGCTGCTGTTTGCCGCCGCGCGCTCCGACCATGTCGAGCAGGTCATCCGGCCGGCGGTGGAGCGCGGCTCCATCGTGCTTTGCGACCGTTTCCTCGATTCGTCGCGCGTCTATCAGGGCGTCACCGGCGGCCTCGATCCGGCTTTCATGGAAGCTCTGGAGGAGGTCGCCATCAACGGCATGATGCCGGACATGACGCTGATCCTTGACATTGACCCTGCCGAGGGCTTGCGGCGCGCCGCCGCGCGGCGTGGCGCCGAGGACGGTCCGGACCGCTTCGAAAAGGAGACGCTGGATATCCACCAGCGCCGCCGTGACGCCTTCCTGGCGATCGCAGCCGCCGAGCCGGACCGCTGCATCGTGATCGACGCGTCGGCGCCTCCCGCTACGGTGGAGGATGCCATCACCGCGGTGGTGTTCGCCGCACTTGAGGCGAGGGCGCCCGCGCGCAACCGACAGGCGGCGCCCGCATGATCTTCGAACGCATCGCTCCCGAGCAGCACGACACGCTGGACGGTGTACCGGAGCCGTCCGAGACGCTGCGCCTGGTCGGCCATGAGCAGGCGGCCGCGATGCTCGCTGCCGCCTATCGCTCGGGAAAACTGCCGCATGCGTTGATCTTTGCCGGGCCGGTCGGCATCGGCAAGGCGACGCTTGCCTTTCACTTGGCGCACCATCTGTTGAAGCATCCGGCCTTCGACCAGGCGCCGGATGTGTTTGCCGTTCCCGATCCGGCCTCACCGCTGTTTCGCCAGATCGCCACCGGGGCGCATCCCGGCGTGCTGCATCTGACCAGGCCGCTGAACGACAAGACCAAGAGCTTCAAGACGGTCGTCACCGTCGACGAGATCCGCAAGGTCAACCGCTTCCTGTCGCTGACCTCGCATGACGGCAGCTACCGGGTGGTGATCGTCGATCCGGCCGACGACATGAACACCAACGCCGCCAATGCCTTGCTGAAGAACCTTGAGGAGCCGCCGAGCCGCACGCTGTTCATCCTCATCGTGCATGCGCCGGGCAGCCTTTTGCCGACCATCCGCTCGCGCTGCCAGATGGTGCGGCTGACGCCGCTCGATGCCGGCAGCCTGATGAGCGTTCTGGAAACCGTCGAGCCGCCGCCACCTTCCGATCCTGCCGCGCGCGCGGCACTGGCGGAACGGGCAGGGGGCAGCGCCCGCAATGCGATCCTTCTGACCCAATATGGCGGGCTGGAGATTGCCGGCACGCTCGACGCCCTGGTCACGTCGGGCAAGAGCGACATCGCCGGCGCCTATCGCCTTGCCGAGGCCGTCGCCGGCCGCGACCAGGCGATCCAGTTCGACATCTTCAACCGCCGCGCGCTCGATCTGCTCTCCACCGGCGCCAGTGAAGCCGCGCTGGCTGGGGATCTCGCGCGGGCGAAAACGCTGTCCGACACTTGGCACGAGGCGCTGAACGCCATATCTGAGACCGATACCTACAATCTTGACAAGAAGCAGCACGCCTTGACCATGATCGACCGCCTGAATTCCGCAATGCGAATGTGACCGGTTTCGGCATTGGGGCGGGATGGCAATCGCCGTCTCGATGCGATATCCACCGCTCACATTCATTCGGCCATTCATGACGGTTAATTCATGTCACGCGACACATTCTACATCACGACACCAATTTTCTATCCGAACGGCAAGCCGCATATCGGCCACGCCTATACGGTCATTGCGACCGACGCGCTGGCCCGCTTCCAGCGCCTGGACGGCAAGGACGTGCTCTTCCTCACCGGCACTGACGAACACGGCCTCAAGATGCAGCAGACGGCCGAGAAGGAAGGCATAACGCCACTCGCGCTTGCCGACCGCAACTCGGCGATCTTCCGTTCGATGACAGAGGTCCTGGGCGGCTCGAATGATGATTACATCCGCACGACGGAACCACGCCACTACGAGTCGTGCCAGGCGATCTGGAAGGCGATGGCGGCCAATGGCGACATCTATCTCGACCGCTACAGTGGCTGGTATTCGGTCCGCCAGGAAGCCTATTTCGAAGAGAGCGAAACCACCCTCGGCGACGACGGCGTGCGCCGCGAGCCGCTTGGCTCGCCGGTCGAATGGAATGAGGAGGAAAGCTACTTCTTCAGGCTTTCCGCCTATCAGGACAAATTGCTTGCGCTGTACGAAAGCCAGCCCGATTTCGTCGGTCCGGCCGAGCGCCGAAATGAGGTGATGAGCTTCGTCAGGTCCGGCCTCAAGGACATCTCGGTCTCGCGCACGACCTTCAATTGGGGCGTGCCGGTGCCGGGCGACGACAAGCATGTGATGTATGTCTGGGTCGATGCCCTGACCAACTACATCACCGCTGCCGGCTATCCCGACACCAAGGCCGAGCAATGGCGCTACTGGCCGGCCACGCACATTATCGGCAAGGACATCGTCCGCTTCCATGCCGTCTACTGGCCGGCTTTCCTGATGTCGGCCGGCATCGAACTGCCGAAGCGCGTCTTCGCGCATGGCTTCCTGTTCAACCGCGGCGAGAAAATGTCGAAGTCGGTCGGCAATGTCGTAGACCCCTTCACCATGGTCGAGCATTACGGCCTCGACCAGGTGCGCTATTTCTTCTTGCGTGAGGTGCCATTCGGCCAGGACGGCAGCTACAGCCATGACGCGATCGTCAACCGCACAAATGCCGATCTCGCCAACGGTCTCGGCAATCTGGCGCAGCGCTCGCTGTCGATGATCGCCAAGAACTGCGGCGGCGTGGTGCCGCATCGCGGCGAGCTGACCGAAGCCGACAGCGCGATCCTCGACCAGGCGGTGGAAGCGCTGGGTACCGCGCGCCAGGCGATGGCGGAACAGGGCATCCATCTCGCGTTGGCGGCGATCTTCGGCGTTGTGGCGGAAGCGGATCGCTACTTCGCCTCGCAGGCGCCCTGGGCGCTGAAGAAGACCGATCCGGCGCGCATGGAAACAGTGCTGTGGACGACCGCCGAACTGGTGCGGCGCGTGGCATTGCTGTGCCAGCCCTACATTCCGGGGTCGGCCGGCAAGCTGCTCGATCTGCTGGTGGTGCCGGCGGACAAGCGTGACTTCGCGCATGTCCATGCCGACTATGCGCTGGTGCCCGGCACGGCGCTGCCCGCGCCGGAGGGCGTGTTTCCGCGTTATGTCGAAAACCCTGAGGCGAGCGCCTGATGCTCGTCGACAGCCATTGCCATCTCGACTTTCCGGATTTCACCGAGGAGCGGGCGGCCATCGTCGCCCGCGCAAAGGCTGCCGGTATAGGTCACATGGTGACCATCTCGACCCGCGTGAAGCGGTTTGCGCAAGTGCTTGAGATTGCCGAGAGTTTCGACGAAATCTATTGCTCGGTCGGCACCCATCCTCACAATGCCGGCGAAGAGCTGGATGTGACGGCTGAGGACCTTGTGCGCCTGTCCGCGCACCCGAAGGTGGTGGCGATCGGCGAGGCCGGGCTCGACTATTTTTACGACAAGGCGCCACGCGATGCGCAGGCGCAGGGTTTTCGCACTCATATAGCAGCTGCGCGCGAGACCGGGCTGCCGCTGGTAATCCATTCGCGCGATGCCGATGACGACATGGCTGCCATCCTCGAAGACGAAACAGGGAAGGGCGCCTTCCCCTTCATCCTGCATTGTTTTTCGTCGGGGCGACGGCTGGCAGAGGTCGGCGTGGCGCTTGGTGGCTATGTGTCCTTCTCGGGCATACTGACCTTCAAGAACTCCGCCGATTTACGAGCCATCGCAGCCGATGTGCCGCATGACCGGCTGCTGGTCGAGACCGACGCGCCGTATCTGGCGCCGGTGCCGTTCCGCGGCAAACGCAACGAGCCGGCCTACGTCGCGCATACAGCCAAGGTGCTGGCGGAGACGGTCGGCGTTGGCGAAGCCGAGATCGCGACGCTGACGACGGCGAACTTCTTCCGGCTGTTCGGCAAGATGCCGCGGCCCGCCGGGCTCTGACGCATGAGCGACCGGCTGCGCCTCACCATCCTCGGCTGCGGCTCGTCACCTGGCACGCCGCGCATCACCGGCGATTGGGGCAATTGCGCCCCGGCCAATCCGAAAAACCGGCGTACACGCTCAGCCGCGCTCGTCGAGCGGATAGCAGCCAACGGCGCCAGAACCACGGTCGTCATCGACACCGGGCCTGATTTCCGTGAGCAGATGCTGATGGCGGCCGTCCGGCGCATCGACGCCGTCGTCTATACGCATCCGCACGCCGACCACATCCACGGCATCGACGATCTGCGCGGCTACGTGCTGGAGCAGCGCCATTTGATCGATGTCCATGCCGACCAGCCGACCATGCTCAGGCTGCGCGAAGCGTTCGGCTATTGCTTCGAGACGCCGTTTGGCAGTTCCTATCCGCCGATCGTCAGGCCGCACATCATCGATCACCTAAGGGCGGTGACGATCGAAGGCGAGGGCGGTGCCCTCACCCTCGAGCCGCTGCCGCAGATCCATGGCGACATCATTTCGCTCGGCTTCCGCATCGGCGGGCTGGCCTACTGCCCCGATATAAGCGACTTCCCGGATGCCACCGCCGAGCGGCTGCGCGGCCTGGAAATGCTGGTCATCGATGCCTTGCAGTACCATACCCATCCCAGTCATCTGTCGCTCGGTCAGGCGCTTGGCTGGATTGAAAAACTGGCGCCGAAACAGGCCGTGCTGACGCATATGCATGTGCCGCTCGACTATGCCACGGTGAAGGCCGAGGTGCCGGCCAACGTCACTCCGGCCTATGACGGCATGGTGATCGAAATTCCTTTATGAGACAGCATGATACGAGCAGATCTTTATAAGGACGTTCGGTTCTTCGGCGCGAAGATCAGCAGCGTTCCAATCCGCTCATAGCCCATGCGGGGATAAAGCAGCGCTCCGGCACGCCTCGCCAACAGCATCGAGCGCCGCGACCCATGCGCTTTGTCGTCATGCAGCATTTTGGCCATCAGCGCCTGGCCGATGCCTCGACGCCGGTGCGAAGGCTCGACAAACATTGCCGAGCACCATGTGGCGCCGACGGCGTCTATGCTGCGCACACGCCCGACGATGGCGTCGCCATCGAGCGCCACATACTGGCGAAACGGCGCATCGTCGCCGAGTTGATCGTCTGGAAGTGGCCGCCTGCGTATGACCTTTCCCAGTTGTGCAGCGCGTTCAGCCCGTCCTCACGCGTTCGATAGAGACGATTGCTGGCGGGTCTGGAATTTGGCGCAGCGACTGGACGAAAAAGCCTTCCGTCCGCAGCAGCCGGTAGCCGAGCGCCTTGTAGGCAGTTCGCGTCGGTTCGTCCTGGCCGTCATTCGCGATCACGACCGAAACGGCAAAGCTTGGCCGCGCATGCTGCCGCACGATGGCATCGGCTTCCTCGGCGGCGACGTCATGGACGATCCATTCTTCGCCACGGTAGTCGCGTGCATTCTTGCGCTCGGCATCGCGCATCAGCCACAAGGGTCCGACGCGGCTGGCCTCGTAGGGAAAGGAACGTGTCGGTGCTGAAGCCGTGCACGAACACTTCGATCGCCGCTTCGATGTCACGCTTTCCTGTCGTCATCGACTCAGCGTAGCGTTGGCCATCGGCTCAAGGCAACACGCGTCGATCATGCCTGAAATCCGCGTCATTTCCCAGCTGCAACCTTGATGCATAAGTTCCATAATCTATCTTATGCGACTTTCATATGTGGCTGCTGCTTCCATTAGGGGCGTGCCAATATACGCCCTGCTGACTGAGATGCGGGCCGGCGGCTCTGATTGCTTGGCGGGAAGAACGTTGACGAAGCAGTGGCGAAATGAGTTGGCGTGGTCTTCATTTCTCAAGGGATGGCGCCTTTCGCAAAGGCCTCGACTTCCTGCTCGACCGGCCCGCGCCGGGATAACGAACAGGAGCGTCATCCCGAAAAGCTTTCCAGGAGGCCGCTGAAGGCTGCTGCGATTGCAACAAGATGGAAGACGCCAAGGGCCAGCCATCTGGAGCCGCCGGCGCCCGCAACAAATGCCCCATAGGCAGGAAACTGCAGCGCAGCCAATCCGATGGAAAGGCTGGTGATCGTTGTGTTGGTCAAAAGCGTTGCCAGCATGGGGACCGGATAGAGAAGTCGCGCCAGCACATAGTCGCCATGCCCGGCCCCGGCCGAATAGAGCGCCAGGAAAAAGGCGACCGGCGTGACGCCGAGGCCGACAAGGAACCCTGCCCGCGAGGAGAATTTTGGCGACGTCATCTGGCCATGGCCATGGCGGCCGGTGGGTCGCGGTCGTCAGGCGCGAGCTTGGACGAAGTGACAAGCAGCTTCTCCTGATCGGCCCGCGACTTCGGCTCGATCGCGATTTGCAGCAGAGGCCAGGGCGCGGCAGACTTTTCCATCATGACGCCATGGTTGCAGATCGATCCGATGACCGCAACGGAGGGGTCTACGCCCGGCCGGCCGCCCTGCCCGTCCCTTTCGCTTCCTGACTGTGGACGCGCGCCAGAAAATCGCGCACCAGCGGAAGCGCCTCATCGAAATGGGTTTCGAGCAACCAGTGGCCGGCGCCGCCGATGAGATGAAGTTCTGCTTCCGGCAAATCGCGCTGGTAGGCATGCGCCGATTGCGCCGGCATGTAACCATCCTCGGGACCCCAAACGATGAGCGTCGGAGGTTGGTGCTCGCGCAGAAAGCTCTGATAGCGGGGGAACCAGCCGAGGTTCGCCTCCAACTTCTCCATCAGGTTGACCGCGAGCCGCCGGCGGATCGGCGTGTCCATCAAAGGCCAGTGGAGTTTCCAAAGATCGGGAGGCACGCGCTCGGCTACAGCGTCATCCACCTCTCCGACAAACTCGTGCCGGAAGCCCTCCTCGCTTACCGCCTCTTCCAACGGCCGATGCTTTTCGGGCGTCTTCTCATTCCAATAGGCTTTTATGGCGGCGTATTTCGGCCCGAGAACGTCCTCGTAGATGTCACCGTTCTGGATAATGAGTGCGGCGATGCGCTCGGGATGTGCGATGGCGTGGCGCAGTCCGATCTGAGAGCCATAATCGTGCAGCCAGAGCGCATAGCGCGACGTGCCGAGCGCATCGGCGAAAGCTGTCAGAAGCCCGGCATAGGCATCGAAATCATAGCCAAAGTCCGACATTTCGGGCGTGCCGCTGTAGCCAAAGCCGGGAAAGTCCGGCGCGAATGTATGCCAGCGATCGGCAAGTGCCGGCATCAACCTTCGGAATTGATAGGACGAGCACGGATAGCCGTGCGGCAGCAGGAGGACGGGAGCATCAGGCGGGCCGTCTTCGCGATAGAAGATGCTGTTTCCGTCAACGTCGATCCGGCGATGTTGCAATTCTACCTCCTTGCTCAAAGCTTGCCCGCCACTTTGTTTACGGCGCTCCGGCAAGAAGGTTCCCTTGAAGTCAGGGCGTGACGGCTTCCGGCTCTCCATTGCCCGACAGGATCTGCAGCGTTCCGCGCGTGGCGTTGCGGAACGCATCGTCGAAACTGACGCCACGTACCTGCCAGCGATAGTCCTTGTCCTTGAAGCTGAGCCGCCAGTCGCCGACCCAACCCAGCGCTTCCTGGCGCCATGCCAAAGTGCCGGCAAGCAGGGCGTCCCCATCCAGCGTGTTGGCCACGTCGGCGAGCGCGACGTCGGACGGCCGAGGCAACTCCAGCGGCAAACCGGTCCGGTGCGCCGCGTCCGCCAGCGCAACGCGCATATCCGCCGCAAGCTCGCCGCCGCCATCGCGCACCAGCGTGAAGCCGTCGCCTTTCATCGGCCTTACATCCAGCAGTGCGACGATTTTTGGCCGCGGCACCGCCCACGGTTTGCGCCCGAGCGACGCCAGCAAGGCATCGATCTTGTCCGGGTCGAAATCGGCGGTGATGTAATGCGGCCGGTCATGGGTGCCCTGCTCGTCATGCGGCGGACGGTTGTTGAGCAGGTCGCGGTAGCCGACACCAGTGACATAGTCGCTTGCGTGCCGACTCATGTCCGCAACACGCGGGTCGCCGATCAGCCGCGGGTCGCCGGAAACCTTGACCAGCACCTCTTCAAGGCACGGCGCCAGGCCCCACGCCCGGTTCTCCTCGCCAGTGCCGCTGGTCACCGATTGCGCGCGGTAGAGGCTGGCGCGGTCGATGTCGGCGGCAGCGACCGGAAAGACGATCAGCATAGCCAGCACCGCTGTCACAAAGCCCAATTTCAAGCATCCATGCATCCTCCGACCCTCCCGAACGGTCCGGAACATCCGGTGGAGCCATACTCCTGATCATCAGGGAATTTCAAGGTACCGCCCATCAAGGCGTATCGCCGACGATGCGCCGGTGTACGCCGTCCAGGCTCTCGGTGAGCGCCTCGAACACGTTTCGCGCCGTGAGTTCGCGAAGAACTTGTTCGTTGATGCCGCCGCGCGTCGCATAGTCCTGCGCCAGATGCATGAAGTCGGCATCCGGCGACATATCAGGAGCGCATCCCAAGGCTTTGAAAAGCGAGGCGATGTAATCGCGCCCCTTCCCTTCCTCCACGCCATTCCTCTTGAGCCAGCTGTTAATCGTATCGAGATATCTAAAGTAGCTGGCATAGGTTGCGGTGGCCACGCTCAACGCGTTGAATTCGGCTGGGTTCTCGACCTCGATCACTTTCCCCAGATTGCCGAACAAGGCAGCGACAGTGGCATCCGGCGGGCAGATGATCGTTGCCCCCAGCCGGTGGGCGATCATCGGCATGGGCAGCGCTTTCGTCACCTGGTGCGCGGGTGCGGTCAAGCGGGCAATCTCCTCGCGCGGCAGCGTGGCGATCAAGCTGATGAGGTGATGCTCGCGCCGAAACCGCAAACCCGGCAGGACGTCATGCGCAATTTGCGGCCGGACAGCCAGCATGACCAGGTCGCATTGATCGAGAACCGCCTGATTGTCATCAGCGATACGCACATCCGGATAACGGGCTGCCAGCTCTGCGGCGATCTCTTCATTGCGCGGCGACAGCAGCACGGAGACGGAGTTATCCGCGACGGATTTGAGCCCGCTGACAATGGCCGCTGTAAGGGCACCCGTGCCGATGAAGCCAAGTTTCATCGCGCCTGTCTCTGGTTCATCGGTCACAGCGGCGCATGCTCGAGCCGTACCTGATAGCTCAGCACGCGCTTTTCACCGGGCGCGATCAGCATCACGCCCGGCTTGTCAGCGAACTCGCCATCGAAATCCACGGGGCTGGCAAGCCCGTGCCAGGGTTCGATGCACAGGAACGGAGCGCCGCCCGGCTTCGACCAGATGCCCAATTCCTTAAAACCCTGCCACGACATCTCGATCGCCGCACCGTTCGCGGCGGCATAGCGCACGCTGGTGCTGGCCGGCCGGTCGAGGATCACGGCGTCTGCCTCGAACAGCTGTTCGGAAAGCGCCAGCGTTTTGCCTTCGATGGGCGTCGGCTGTGGTGCAGCCACCACCAGGCCATCCTTCAGCCGGCGGATCGGCGCCGGCTCGTCCTGGGCAAAGGTCAGGTGGTAGTCGGTCTTGGCGAGCCCCGGCTGCAATGGCCAATTGAAAGCCGGATGTGCACCGATGGAGGCTGGCAGCGTCTCGTCGCCGGCGTTGTCAATCTCGAAGCTCACACCAAGTTCGCGACGCTCGAGCGTGTAGGTGATGGCAAGGCGAAAGGCGAACGGATAGCGCGTGCGTGTATCGGCATCGTCGGTCAACACCAGCGTGCAGGATCGGGGGCTCGCGTCAGCCCACACAAACGGCTTGTCGCGCGCAAATCCGTGCTGCGTCAGGGGATAGACCTGGCCCCGATGGCGGAGCTGGTCGCCCGCCAGCCGGCCGACGATCGGAAACAGCACCGGCGAATGCCGCCGCCATTCCGGCCCGGCCTGCCACAAAAACTCCAGACCCTCGGCATTGCGCAAGGAGACGAGCTCGGCCCCCTGCCCGACAATGGTTGCCGAGATGCCGTCGCCGTGAAGCGTCACTTGTTCCATGCATTCTCGCGGAAAGCTGCGTGCGAGCGGCAGGTTAGCAAAAGCCCGCATGGACTCAAGGGCGCAGCGACATCGCGCTGATAGCGGAGCGATGTCTCCACGCCAAAACGACAGTGGCCGGAGATTCTCCTCCGGCCACTGCGAGATCGAGATTGTTGCCTTGCTACGGTTCGACTATTCGCGTTCGCCGGTGAAGTTCAGCAGCAGCTGGAAGATGTTGACGAAGTTCAGGTAGAGCGACAGCGCGCCGAAGACGGCGAGCTTCTGCTGCGATTCCGCGTCGAAATTCTCAGCATACTGTTCCTTGATCGTCTGCGTGTCCCAGGCGGTCAGGCCAACGAACACCGCGATGCCGATCACCGAAATGGCGAACTGCAGCGCGGTCGAGCCAAGGAAGATGTTGACGACGCTGGCGATCACCACGCCGATCAGGCCCATGATCAGGAAGGACGAGAACTGGGTCAGATCGCGCTTGGTCGTGTAGCCGTAGAGGCTGGTGGCGCCGAACATGGTGGCGGTGATGAAGAAGGTGCGCGCGATGCTGGTGCCGGTGAAGACCAGGAACACCGAAGCCAGCGACAGGCCCATCACCGCGCAGAAGGCCCAGAACATCGCCTGGGCGCTCGCCGCCGACATCGTCTGCATCTTGAACGAGAACAGCAGCACGAAGGCGAGCGGCGCCAGCATTACCACCCATTTCAGCGGGCTGGAAAAGATCGGCACGTAGAGGGCCGGCGTCGAAGCGACCACCATGGCGACGATGCCGGTGACGACGAGGCCGATGCCCATGTAGTTATAGACACGCAGCATGTGGCTGCGCAGGCCCTCGTCATAGACGGTGCCGGCGCGCGCGCCAGTGCCCATGCGGTATCCGAGGTCAGGGGTATTCATGCGGGTTCTCCTTATGTGGTCTCAGTAAAGCGTCTGGATCAGTAAAGTGTCTTGGCAAGCGTCTCGGCGGCGCGGTCGAGGTCGTGGACATCGCTGCGCGCGACGACCGCGTACGCGACCTCGCCGATCTGGAAATAGGCAGAGGAGATGTCGCCGGAGGGCGCGATGGCAGGCTTGACCACGTCGAAGGTTCCGGGCCGGATCGCAAACAGCGAGACCAGCCCCATATCCTTCGTCTCCAGCGCCACCTCGACGCTCGGCCCGAAGCGCGACGGATAGATCTGCACGTCGCGGACCTTCCAGTCCTTGGGCAGCGATGGCATGACGATTGCGGTGGCGGCGCGGATTTCGTCGCCATTGTAGTTGGGCGCCTCCAGCTGCGAGGGCATCGCCTCGCGCATGAGCGTCGTCTTGTGCGCCCGGATCGCTTCTTCGACATAGGCGGGCGGCGGCGGCGAAGCCACGACCTTGGTCACCAGCAGCGGCCCGAAGAGGCCGTTCGCCAGCCAGCCGGCAGCGACAAAGACGGCGACCGCGGCCGCCCGCTGCAGCACGGCGAAGACGCGGCGACTGGCCAGCCCCCTGCCCAGCCGGCGCGCGACTTCAGTCGTCGCCGGCCGCGCCATGCCTGTGGAAGCAGCCAGCGCCAGGCGCAGTTCGTCGCGCGTCCTCAAGTCGGACATCACCCGCGCCGCAGCCTCCGGACGAGCCGACAGGAACGCCTCGACCTCGATGCGGCGCGCGACATCCAGCTGGTCGTCGACATAGGCGTCGAGATCGGTATCGGTCACCGGGTCCCGCAACAGGTCGGTCATGACGGGTCTCCCACGATCCTCAGATGGCTTTTGGCCGGCGAAGGTGCAGCGTTTTCCATCTCGCGCAGTGCTGCGCGCGCCCTGCCGATGCGCGACATCAGCGTGCCCAGCGGCACCTCGCTGGCGTCGGCGGCCTGCTGGTAGGAAAGGCCCTCGATGGCGACCAGATGCAGCGCCGAACGCTGCTGCTCCGGCAGACTGAAAAAGGCCTCGCGCACCTGCGCCAGTCGCACGGAATGTTCCTGAGGCGCCGGGGTGCTGGCATCGGTGAGATAGCCGGCCTGCTCGACACGCGCTGCTTCCGACCGGCGCGAGCGCATCTTGTCGATGAAAGCGTTGTGGACGATCGACAGCAACCATGCCCGCAGATTGCCGCCCGAGCGGAATGTGTCGCGCCGCTCGTAGGCGCGCACCAGCGCATCGTGCACCAGATCCTCGGCGTCAGTGCCGTCGCGCGTCAGCGAGCGTGCGTAGCGCCTGAGCGAACCCAGCTGTCCGACAATATCGAAGCGTGGCATCGACCGTTTCATGCCCCGTTTACGAAACAGGCGGGGATCTTAATCCATCGCCACCAAAACTTTTTTGCGTCGCCACAATAGGCATCATGCAATCAGAAGTCCGCTGCGCACTTACCCATCTCCCGTGCGGCAGATGTTTGCTTTATGGATGAAGTCTAGCCTTATCCGTCTGTCCCAGGAGCAAAAGATGGCCAATGGTAGTCGTGTAACGGGTTTTGCAGCGTTGCCGGTCGTCGGCAGGGTGTTCATCATCTTTGGCATTGTCGGACTGATCGCTTCCGGCGTGCTGGCCATCGTCGAGATGTACGGCCCTCGTACCGCTTCGGCGACAGGCAGGATTGTCGCCGCCGAATACAATCCCCGCATCGAGTTCTCGACCGCCGACGGCACCGTCATCCGCTTCAACAATGCCGTCCACAGCTCGTTCTGGGGTGATGGCGACAGCGTCCCTGTCGCTTACGACCCAACCAATCCGCAAAATGCCTCCGTCGACAGCTTCGCCGGACGCTGGTTCCTTGCCGGGCTGGCCGGCATGCTCGGCGGTTTCTCCCTGCTGACCGGCATCGGTCTCGCCGTGATTGGACGGGTGCTTATCCGGCGGATTGGAATGAACCCGTCGCCATAGCCGCCGACCCCTGCCGTACAGACAAAGCTTGGCGTAACGGTCCAGTAAGCTAGCGGACTGGCGCAGATGGAAGCACTGGCGAAACGCGGCCGCTTTGCGTATTACTCCGCCGCCATTGGAGCCGTATTGATGTTCGAGACCCTGCAACCTGCCCCGGCTGACAAGATCATCGCCTTGATCGGCCTCTATCGCGCCGATCCGCGCCCCGGCAAGATCGATCTCGGCGTCGGCGTCTACAAGGACCGCGACGGCAGGACGCCGGTCATGCGCGCCCTGCGCGAGTCCGAGAAGAGGTTGCTGCAGGACCAGGACACCAAGACCTATCTCGGCCTTGCCGGCGACACCGGCTTCAACACGGCGATGGTCAAGCTGGCCTTCGGCCCCGCCGCCGACATGACGCGCATCCGCGCCGCGCAAGCGCCGGGCGGTTCGGGCGCGCTGCGGCTGGTGGCGGAGCTGTTGAAGCGGACCCGCCCCGACGCAACCGTCTGGCTGTCGGACCCGACATGGCCGAACCACCCGCCGGTGATGCGCGGGGCCGGCCTCAAGGTGCGCGATTATCCCTATTTCGATGCCGCTTCCGGCGCGGTGCGCTTCGACGACATGCTGGCAACGCTTGGCGCAGCCGAGCCCGGCGATATCGTGCTGCTGCATGGCTGCTGCCATAACCCGACCGGCGCCAATCTCGATATCGCGCAATGGGCCAGCGTCGCCGATCTTGTCGTCGAGCGCGGGCTGTTGCCCTTTGTCGACATTGCCTATCAGGGCTTTGGCGAAGGCCTCGACGCCGATGCCGCCGGCTTGCGCCTTCTCGCGGCCAAGGTGCCTGAAATGGTCGTTGCCTCGAGCTGCTCGAAGAACTTTGCCGTCTACCGCGACCGCGTCGGCGCGGCGATGATCCTGGCGAAGGATAGCGCGCAAGCCGATGTCGCGATGAGCCAGATGCTGGCGGCGGCGCGCGCCATGTATTCGATGCCGCCGGACCACGGCGCCGCCGCCGTGCGCATGGTGCTGGCAGATGATGGCCTTCGCGCCGACTGGGAGGCGGAGCTGGAGGAGATGCGGCTGCGCATGCTGAGGCTGCGGGTGCAGTTCGCCGACGCGCTGCGCCGGCAGTCCAACTCCGACCGCTTCGACTTCATCGCCAGCCATCGCGGCATGTTTTCCAGGCTTGGCCTGACCGAGGCGCAAGTCGAGCGGCTGCGTGCCGAGTATGGCGTCTACATGGTCGGCGACAGCCGCATCAACGTCGCCGGCCTGCCCGAGGACGGCATGGATGACCTCGCCAAGGCGGTTGTGTCGGTACTCGGCTGAAGCTCGCTGTGGACAATCTCCCCTTTCCGGCTGACGCCGTTGGCCGCACGACAGGCAGCGGGATAGCATTCGCCGCATGAAACCTTCGCGCGACATTTCCCGGCTGATCGAGATCATGGCGGCGCTCAGGGCGCCGAAGACCGGTTGTCCCTGGGACATCGAGCAGGATTTCTCGACCATCGCACCCTATACGATCGAGGAAGCCTACGAGGTGGCAGACGCCATTGCGCGCGGCGATCTCGACGATCTGCGCGACGAATTAGGCGATCTCCTGCTGCAGGTCGTCTACCACGCGCAGATGGCTGAGGAAGCCGGCGATTTTGCCTTCGGTGATGTGGTCGAGGCCATCACCACCAAGATGATCCGGCGCCATCCGCATGTCTTCGGCGACGAGAAGGCGCGCAGCGCCGGCATGGCAAAGGGCATGTGGGAAAAGATCAAGGCTGAGGAAAAAGCCGAAAAGCGAAGTGCGCGCCTCGCCCGCGGCCTCGACCCCGAAGACCATGGCAAGGGTTTCCTGGACAGCGTGCCCGTCGCCCTGCCCGCTTTGACTCGTGCGCTGAAGCTGCAGGAAAAGGCAGCGCGTGTCGGTTTCGACTGGAGCGAGGCAGCACCCATCCTCGACAAGATCGAGGAAGAGATCGGCGAGCTGCGCGAGGCACTGGCTAAGGGCGAAACGGCTGAGATCAAGGACGAATTCGGCGACATGCTGTTTGCCGTCGTCAATCTGGGGCGTCACCTCAAGCTCGATTCGGAAGCGGCGCTTAGCGGCACCAACGAAAAGTTCCGCTCGCGCTTCCACTATGTCGAGCGCGCGATCGATGCATCGGGAAGCACGCTCGAAAAAGCCACGCTGGACGAGATGGAAGTGCTCTGGCAGCAGGCCAAGGGCGTGAAATAATCAGGCTTACTGCCTGTTTTTGCGGTGCAATCGGCTTTCGATCTCTTGCCGGGCGGTGTGCGTGGCCTTGAGTGCGATGGTCGCGCTGCCATCCTCATTGTCTACCCGCGAAACGACGTCGCCATTGCGGTATAGCCAGTCGACAAGGCCGAACTGCGGCGGTTCGATCGTCACCGTCAATTCCTCGAGTTCGCCCGACATCCTGGTCTCGATCAGCGCCTTCAGCGCATCGATGCCTTCGCCGGTGACCGCCGAGATGGCGATCGGCGGCGCCTTGTTGGCGTCAGTGCCGTCGGCGAGCAGGCGCTCCCGGTTGCCGTCGTCGAGAAGGTCGACCTTGTTCCACACTTCGACGACGCGCTTGGCATCGCCGGCATCGACGCCGAGATCGGCGAGAATGCGCTCGACGTCCTCGGCTTGCGCTGCGGTATCCGGATCCGAAATATCGCGCAGGTGGATGACCAGATCGGCCTCGACGACCTCTTCCAGCGTGGCGCGGAAGGCGGCGACCAGATGCGTCGGCAGGTCCGAAATGAAGCCGACTGTGTCCGACAGGATGATCGGCGTGCCGTGCGGCAGGCGCACGCGGCGCAGCGTCGGGTCGAGCGTTGCAAACAGCATGTCTTCGGCCAGCACGTCGGCCCCGGTCAGCCGGTTGAACAGCGTCGACTTTCCGGCATTGGTGTAGCCGACAATCGCCACCACCGGGAACGGCACCTTCTTGCGCTTGGCGCGGTGCAGGTCGCGGGTGCGGCGCACCGTTTCCAGCTCATGCTTGAGCTTGATGATTTTTTCCTGCAGCTGCCGCCGGTCCGACTCGATCTGGGTTTCGCCGGGGCCGCCGAGGAAGCCGGCTCCGCCGCGCTGGCGTTCAAGGTGGGTCCAGCTCCGCACCAGGCGGCCCTTCTGGTAGTTGAGATGGGCAAGTTCGACCTGCAGCGTGCCCTCCTTGGTCCGCGCGCGCTCGCCAAAAATCTCCAGGATCAATCCGGTGCGGTCGAGCACCTTGGCATTCATTTCTTTTTCGAGATTGCGCTGCTGCACCGGCGTCAGCGGATGGTCGACGATGACCACCTCCGCGTGACCCTCTTTGACGATCTCGGCGAATTCCGCGACCTTGCCGCTGCCGAGCAAGGTTGCCGGGCGTGGATCGTTGACGGTGACCACCGCCGTGTGGATCAGATCCAGGTTGATGGCGCGGGCAAGGCCGACAGCTTCGTCGTGGCGCGCATCCGCCGAACGCGTCAGCCGTGGACGGTTCGTTTCGTCATCGTTGCGCTGATGCCGGGTAAGCACCGGCACAATGACAACCGCCCGGGTCGGACCTGTGGCTTCCGTCCCGGAATTATGTGCTGGTTTCCCGCGGACGCCGCGGTCCGCGTCTTTTTCACGTGCCAATCAGGCGCCCTGGCTTTCCTCGCCATCGAACATCTGAACCGGCTGGCTCGGCATGATCGTGGAAATGGCATGCTTGTAGACGAGCTGGGAGTGGCCGTCACGGCGCAGCAGAACACAAAAATTGTCGAAGGAAGTGACCACGCCGGTCAGCTTGACGCCGTTGATGAGAAAGATGGTGAGTGGATTTTTGCTCTTGCGAACAGAATTCAGGAACAGGTCCTGAAGGTTTTGCGATCGTTCCGCCATTGTTCTTGTCTTTCGCCGATCCCCTTCGGTTTGCAGGCTAATGCGCCAAATTAGCGGGCACATGTCAAGCTTGCAAACACCCCCTTGCCGTCAGTAGCGACAAGCAGAACGAGATATATTGATGTGCAGTCCGTCTGTGCGGTTATCAGGCTGGACTTTTTTCCGCAACGTCAAAAAAGGCTTGCCGCAATGAAAGTGTTATCGAACCGGGGTGCCCATTGGCGACCGCGGCACCGTCGATTGCCACGACCGGCATGGCGATTGTCGTTGCCGAACTGATGAAAGCTTCTCGCGCAGCCTTGGCTTCAGTGACTGAAAAACCGCGCTCCTCGATCGTCAACCCGAGCTTTGCCGCCACTTCGAACATGGTCGTGCGGGTGATGCCGCGCAGGATGCCATGCTCCGCCGGCCGGGTGACCAGAACGCCGTCCCTTGTAACGATCCAGGCGTTGGACGAGCCGCCCTCCTTGACGTTGCCATCGGTGTCGACGAACCAGGCCTCCTGGGCGCCGGCCTCCTTGGCCTTCTGCTTGGCCAGTACGTTGGGCAGCAGGCCGGTGCTCTTGATGTCGACCCGGTCCCAACGGTTTTCCGGCACGGTGATGACCTTGATGCCCGCCTCGGCTCGCTTGGCGGCCGCCGCCGGGTCGGCCTTTCTGGCCGTAATCACCAGCGATGACGGTGTATCGGCGGGGAAAACGAAGTCGCGGCTGGCAACACCGCGCGTAACCTGGACATAGACCAGGCCGTTGACGACGTGGTTGCGCCGGACGATTTCGCGCAGAAGAAGCGGCAGCACACCCCTGGTGACCGGCCAGTCGATCGACAATTCGCTAAGGGAGCGGCTCAGCCGGGCAAGATGGCGCGGCATGTCGACGATAAAGCCCTGCGCCACCTCGCAGACCTCGTAGACGCCGTCGGCGAATTGATAGCCGCGATCCTCGATATGCACGGCAGCGTCGGCATGGGCGACATAGCGCCCGTTCACATAGGCAATGCGCGGCATGGGTTATCCCTCAGAACAGTCTCGCTATTTCTAGGCGATTCCGCCGCTGCCGTAACCGGCAATTGCACGGGCCACGGCCCGCTGGACCAACAACAATGGGGATCAGACCCCCAGCGACTTCAGTTTCCGGTGCAGCGCCGAGCGCTCCATGCCGATGAATTCCGCCGTCTTCGAGATGTTGCCGCCGAAACGGTTGATCTGGGCGATCAGATAGTCCTTCTCGAACTGTTCGCGCGCCTCGCGCAGCGGCAGCGCCATGATGTGCTGGTCGGACTGGTTCGGCGTGCGCGGCATGACATCGCCGATCTCCGACGGCAACAGGTCGGCGGTGATCGGCGCATCGATATCGTCGCCACGCGCCAGGATCATCAGCCGTTCGACATTGTTGCGCAGCTGGCGGACATTGCCCGGCCAGTTGTGCGCCTGCAGCACGGCAAGCGCATCGTCGCCGATGCGGCGCGGCTTGATGCCGGCCTGGCGAGCGATCTGCTTCATGAAATTGTCGACGAGATAGGGAATGTCCTCTCGCCGCTCGGCCAGGCCCGGCACCATGACCGGAACCACCGCCAGGCGGTGATAGAGGTCTTCGCGAAAACGGCCGTCGGCGATCATCGCCTCCAGGTTCTGCGAGGTCGAGGAGATGATGCGGACGTCGACCTTGACCCGCTTGGTGCCGCCGACCCGCTCGAACTGCTGTTCGACCAGCACGCGCAAAATCTTGTTCTGCGTCTCGCGCGGCATGTCGGCCACTTCGTCGATGTAGAGAATGCCGCGGTGCGCCTCTTCAAGCGCGCCGACCTTGCGCTCGGTGCCGTTCGATTCGGTACCGAACAGCTCGATCTCCATGCGCTCGGGCGTGATGTTGGCCGCGCTCAGCGTCACGAAGGGCGCGCCCTTGCGCGTCGACAGCGTGTGGATGGCGCGCGCGGCGAGCTCCTTGCCCGAGCCGGACGGACCGATGATCATGACGCGGCTGTTGGTCGGCGCCACGCGCTCGATGGTCTGGCGCAGCTGGCTCATCGCCGACGACATGCCGATCAGGTCGAAGGTTTCGCCGCTGCGCTGCTTGAGGTCGGACACCTCGCGCCGCAATTTCGAGGTTTCGAGCGCCCGCTCGGCGATCAGGATCAGCCTGTCGGCCTTGAACGGCTTCTCGATGAAATCATAGGCGCCGCGGCGGATGGCCGACACCGCTGTCTCGATATTGCCGTGGCCGGAGATCATCACCACCGGCAGGCTCGGATGCATCGTCTTGATCTCGTCGAGCAGCGCCAGCCCGTCGAGGCGCGAGCCCTGCAACCAGATGTCGAGGAAAATCAGCCGCGGCGCCCGGTCGGCGATTGCCGCGAGCGCGCTGTCGGCATCGAATGCCGTGCGGGTTTCATGCCCTTCGTCGCTCAATATGCCCGCGACGAGTTCACGGATGTCTTCCTCGTCATCGACGATGAGAATATCAGACGCCATTACCGACCTTTTCAGTTTCTCGTTCGTGTTCCGTTTCGCCTTGACCGCGTGGCGGCGCGGTTGCGGCAGCTGGCGGCAGGATGATCGAGATCATCGCGCCGCGTCCACCGTGGAAATCCGCGGGCGCATCGTGCAATTCGAGCCGCCCGCCATGGTCCTCCACGATCTTCTTGACGATGGCGAGACCGAGCCCGGTGCCCTTCTCGCGCGTCGTCATGTAGGGCTCGAGCAGCCTTTGGCGGTTCTCGCGCGGCAAGCCTTTGCCATTGTCGATGACGTCGATTCTGATCGCGCCATTCTGCCGGGCAGCTTGAATCCGGATTATGCCGTGCGAACCGTCCTTTTGTTCCAGCCCGTCAATCGCCTCGGCCGCGTTCTTGATGACGTTGCCGAAAGCCTGCGCCATCAATCGGCTATCGAACGTGCCCTTGAGCGGCTCGTTGCCGAACACGCGTTCGAAAGCAATGTCGGCGCGACTGACTTCGACCAGGAACGACGCCTCGCGCAGCGATTCACGCAGATCGATGGCTTTCATCTCGGGCTTGGGCATGCGGGCGAAAGCCGAGAACTCGTCGACCATGCGGCCGATATCCTCGACCTGCCGGATGATTGTGTCGGTGCACTGGTCGAAAATCTCGCGGTCCTCGGTGATGACCTTGCCGAAGCGTCGCTTGATGCGCTCGGCCGAGAGCTGGATCGGCGTCAGCGGGTTCTTGATTTCATGTGCGATACGCCGCGCCACATCCGCCCAGGCAGACGAGCGCTGTGCCTGGACCAGATCGGTGATGTCGTCGACCGTCACGACGTAGGATTTCTCCTCCTCGCCGTCGTCGCCGGCCTCGATGGTGATCTGCACGTTGAAGGTACGCTCGGCGCCGGTGCGATAGAAGGTGACCTGCTCGCGATAGACCGGCTTGCCGGATTTGCGGCCGATCTCGAAGACACGGCCGACATGCGGCAGCACGGCGGACAGGTTCTGCCCCAGCGCCGCCGTGGCCGATATGGCCAGCATCGTTTCGGCCGATTTGTTGACGATGGAGACGATGCCGTAGGGATCGACGCCGATGACGCCGGCGGTGACGCCGGCCAGCACCGCTTCCGAGAAACGACGCCGTTCGTCGATCAAATCCTTGGCCGACAGGATCTCGTTGCGCTGCGATTTAAGCTCCAGCAGCATCTTGTTGAACGTATCGCCAAGCGAGGCGACATCGCCGTCGGAAGGCCGTACCGGCACGGCGACATCGAGATTGCCGGTCGCAACCTCGTCAGCCGCGCCGATGAGCTGACGGATGGGCCGCACCAGACGGTCGGCCACCGCTATGCCGGTCCAGATGGCCGACAGGATGATGATCAGCGTCAGCGACAGATAGGGCAGCGCAAACGCCACCTGCGACGTCCGCCTGTTGTCTTCCAGGCCGCGATATTCCGCGGTATTGGATTGGACGATCGCCCGTGCCTTGATCACTTCGGGGTCGACGAGGCGATTGGTGTAGAGATAGAGGCCTTCGATCTCGCGCAGCTTGATGATGGCGCCCATGATGTTGCGCGTCTTCGGCTCGATCAGCACCGGCTTGCCGTCGGCCGCACTCGCCACCGCGCCCTCGGGCGGTGCCGGCATGGCGAAATTGGCATCGGTCTGGGCACTCACGACAAAGGAGCCGTCTTCCCTGACCAGCGCCGCATGCACCAGGCTTCTGCCGACGGCTTCCTTGTTCATCAAGTCGAGAAAGCCGGTTCGATCGAGGCCATAAAGCGTGCGCGAGGCGTCGAGATCGTAGGCCATCGACAGCGTCGTGCCCTGAAGATTGCGAGCGTTTTCCTGCACATAGGCGTCAGCGATCGACAGCGACGAGTTGACGATCGCCTTGGTGCGGATCTCGAACCAGCGGTCGAGGCCGATATCGAGCGTGATCGAGGCAATGATGGCCACCATGATGGCGGGGATGGCGGCGACCAGCGCAAACATCGTCACGATGCGCACATGCAGCCGCGAGGCCGCCTTGCCGTGCCGGCGCGCCATGGTGATGCGATGCACCTCGCGGCCGACGAGGGCAATCAGCGCCAGCACAAATAAGGCATTGGCCGCAATCAGCGTCAGCGTTGTGTTTGCGTCTGGCGTGATCGGCGTGGCGCCGACAAGAATCGCAAACGAGATTGCCGCCGTAACCAGCGCGCCGGCAATTGCCACAACGCCAGGCAACGCAAGCAGCCGCCGTCCATCCCTCTGGCCGGATCTGCTGAAAAGCGGTTCGTTTGATGTCAGAGCTTGCGAAGCCATGTCGCCGTCTAAGAGCCAGTGATTGCGTTGGATGTATGCAACGCATTGTGGCGATTATGCAACAAGTGTGGCCGTGACGGAAATCTTT
Source organism: Mesorhizobium sp. C395A (assembly GCF_030323205.1). Lineage (NCBI taxonomy): Bacteria > Pseudomonadati > Pseudomonadota > Alphaproteobacteria > Hyphomicrobiales > Phyllobacteriaceae > Mesorhizobium > Mesorhizobium sp. C395A. The sequence continues at coordinate 1,861,679 of NZ_CP100473.1, forward strand.
CGGCCGCCGATCCCCTGAAAAGGGGATGACCTCGCGTCACTTCGGGCAGCAGGCGCTCATGGTCTCGACGATTTGTAGACGTTGACGCCCAGCTCGCGAATCTTCTTGCGCAACGTGTTGCGATTCAAGCCGAGCAATTCGGCCGCCTTGATCTGGTTGCCGCGCGTTGCCGTCATGGAAGCGAGCACCAGCGGATATTCGACCTCCGACAAGATGCGTTGATAGAGACCTGCCGGCGGCAAATCACCGGCGAAAGAGGCGAAATAGCGCTGCAGGAAGTGCTCCACCGCCTGGCCGATGGACAGATCGTCCGGGATCAAATTGCCGCCGCCGGGAACGACCGGCCTTTCGCCTGTCTTCAGTTCGGCTTCGATGATTTCGGCTGATATTTCGTCCTGCGAATAGAGCGCCGCAAGCCGGCGCACCAGGTTTTCCAGCTCGCGCACGTTTCCCGGCCACGGATAGCGCTTCATCAATTCGATACCGCCGGTCGAAATGCGCTTGGTCTGCAAGCCTTCGCTGGCGCCGATCTTGAAGAAATGCCGCACCAGATCGGGAATGTCTTCCGACCTCTCACGCAAACCCGGCAGCCGAAGCGGCACGACGTTCAGGCGATAGAACAGATCCTCGCGGAAAAGCCCCTGGTTGATCAGCGTGCGCAGATCCTTGTTGGTGGCGGCGACGATGCGCACATCGGTCTTGATCGGCGTGCGCCCGCCGACCGTGGTGTATTCGCCCTGCTGCAGCACGCGCAGCAGCCGCGTCTGCGCCTCCATCGGCATGTCGCCGATCTCGTCGAGGAACAGCGTGCCGCCCTCGGCCTGCTCGAAGCGGCCTGTCGAGCGGTTCTGTGCGCCGGTGAAGGCACCCTTCTCATGACCGAACAGTTCCGATTCGATGAGGTCGCGCGGGATTGCCGCCATGTTGATGGCGACGAACGGACCGCCTCGGCGGCGGCCATATTCGTGCAGCGCGCGCGCCACCAATTCCTTGCCGGTGCCGGACTCGCCCGAGATCATCACCGTCAGATCGGTCTGCATCATGCGCGCCAGCATGCGGTAGATGTCCTGCATGGCGGCCGAGCGGCCGACCAGCGGCATGGCGTCAGGCTGTTCTTCCGGTCGCGTATCGATCTTCGGTCGGCGCGGCTCTGACAGCGCACGATTGACGATGTTGAGCAGCTCGGTCAGGTCGAACGGCTTCGGCAGATATTCATAAGCACCTGTTTCGGAAGCACGAATCGCCGTCATGAAAGTGTTTTGCGCGCTCATCACGATGACCGGCAGCTCCGGCCGGGCCTTCTTGATGCGGGGCAGCATGTCGAAGGCGTTCTCGTCCGGCATGACAACGTCGGTGATCACCAGATCGCCCTCGCCCGCCGCCACCCAGCGCCACAGCGTCGAGGCGTTGGAGGTCACGCGCACCTCATGGCCGACGCGCGACAGCGCCTGATTGAGCACGGTGCGGATGGCCGCATCGTCGTCGGCGACGAGAATATTGCCGCGAACCGTCATTTGCGGTCTCCTTCGCCTTCATCATCGGCAGTGTCGATGGGTGTTTCTTTCCAGGCCGGCATCAGGATTCGGAAGGTGGTGCCGCGCGGCGTCGAATCGCATTCGATGATGCCGCCATGCTCGCCGACGATTTTCGCCACCAGCGCCAGGCCGAGCCCCGAGCCGTTCGGCTTGGTGGTGATGAACGGATCGAACAGGATCGGCAGAATGTCTTCCGAAACGCCCGAACCATTGTCGCGCACGCAGAATTCAAGCGGCAGCGACACGCGGTCCTGGGTTCCGGGAACGGACACGCGGATGCCCGGCCTGAACGCGGTCGACAGCACGATCTCCCCCTGTGGGTCGCCGCCGATCGCCTCGGCAGCGTTCTTGACCAGGTTGAGAAACACCTGGATCAGTTGGTCGCGGTTGGCGAAAACCGGAGGCAATGATGGATCATAGTCCTCCAATATCCTGATTCTCTTGGCAAAACCGTTCTTCGCGATTGCCTTCACATGGTCCAGCACGACATGGATGTTGACAGGATAGCGGTCAATCGGCCGCTCGTCGGAAAACACTTCCATGCGGTCGACGAGGGAGACGATACGATCGGTCTCGTCGGTGATGAGGCGGGTCAGCGCGCGATCCTCGTCGGACGCCGAGAGTTCGAGCAGCTGTGCGGCGCCACGTATGCCGGACAGCGGGTTCTTGATCTCATGTGCCAGCATGGCGGCAAGGCCGGTGACCGAACGCGCGGCACCCCTGTGTGTCATCTGCCGGTCGATCTTGTCGGCCATCGAGCGTTCCTGGAACATCACCACGATCGAGCCTGGGAATTCCGGCACCGGCGCGACATAGAGATCGACGACCTTCTCGATGCCGAGACGCGGCGACGACACGTCGACACGGTATTCGTTGACCGGCGCACGGCGCTCGCGCACTTGGTCGACCAGCTGCAGCAACGGGCTGCCGAACGGGATCAGCTTGGAGAGTGTGTTGCGGGCAAGCATGTTGGCGCTGGAGCGGAAGAAGTCTTCCGCGTCGGCATTGGCGTAGGTGATGAACCCGTCCGGATCGACCATGATGACCGGACGGCGGATGGTGTTCAGCACGATACTGGCGGCATCCGCCATGTCGGAGCTCGGTGTGACGGTGGCGTTCATGCGGCGCTCCGCAAGGGCGTGGCTTCGCCGGAAAACACCTCATGCAGCAAGGCAATGACGCGGGCGGGTTCGAAAGAGGTGAGGATGGCTTTCCGCCGCTCATCGGAAACGCCAGCAGAGTGGCGGTCGAGATACCAGCCGAGATGCTTGCGCGCCTGGCGCAAGCCGCTTTCGACGCCGTAAAGCGTCAGCATGTCTTCGTAGTGGGAAACGATGTAGTCCGCCATGGCTTGCGGGCTTTCCGGCACGCCGGAGGGCGCGTCGCCCGCAGCCGTTGCCGCGATGTGGCCCGCCGTCCATGGCGCGCCATAATGCGCGCGGCCGATCATCACCGCGTCGGCGCCCGACTGTTCAAGGATTTCGGCGGCCTCCGCGGGCGAGCCCACATCGCCATTGGCGACGACCGGGATCGAGACGACGTCCTTGATGCGGGCGATGGCGCCCCAATCGGCCTTGCCTTGATAAAACTGGCAGCGCGTGCGCCCATGCACGGTCACCATTTTAACACCGGCCTCTTCGGCGCGGCGCGCCAAGACGGGTGCATTGAGCGCATTGTCGTCCCAGCCGAGCCGCATCTTGACCGTGACCGGCACCTGGACCGCGCCGATCACCGCTTCGATCAGCGACAGCGCGTGGTCGAGATCGCGCATCAGCGCCGAGCCGGCATAGCCGCCGGTCACCTTCTTGGCCGGGCAGCCCATATTGATGTCGATGATGTCGGCGCCCTCGCCGGCAGCGATGCGCGCGCCCTCGGCCATGTGCTCGGCCTCGCGGCCGGCAAGCTGGACCATATGGACGGGCAGCCCGGAATGACGGATGCGCAGGTCGCAGCCGGCCCTGCCCTTGGCAAGCTCGCCGCTCGCCACCATTTCCGACACGACCAGGCCCGCGCCATGCGCGTAGGTGCGCTGCCGGAACGGCTCGTCCGTTATTCCCGACATGGGCGCGAGGAAGACGCGGTTGCGGATCGTCACGCCGCCAATGTCGAGCGGCGAAGCCAATTTTGTCACTTCAGGCATGCACAAAAACCAAGCATATCGGATTGCTGCACATTCTCTAGCCATAAGAAAGGCATTGTGCAACGCGCAATGACGTCACATTGCGGCGCATTTGGGAAAATGCTGGCCTTCGCCATAAGCCGCGACTAAGCCTCTCGGCATGACAGACGCAAGCGAAAAACCGGCCGAGGCGACGACCGACAAGGTCGGCTTGGTCATCGTTGCAGCCGGCCGCGGCGCGCGTGCCGGACAGGCCGACGGGCCGAAGCAATATCAGCGCATCGGTGGCCGTGCCGTCATCGCGCGCACGCTGGAGACTTTCCTGGCGCATCCCGGAATTGGCCCCGTCGTCGTCGCCATCCATGCCGATGACCGCGCGCTTTTCGACAAGGCAGCCGGCCTGTTCGCCGAGCGGGTTACCGCCGCGGTCGGTGGCGAGTCGCGCCAGGCATCGGTCCGGCTCGGCCTGCTTGCGCTGAGGGACCGTGCGCCCGGCCGTGTCCTTATCCATGACGCGGTGCGGCCCTTTGTCGACGCGGCCCTGATCGACCGTACCATCGCCGCCATTGGCGAGCGCCAGGGCGCGCTGCCCGCTTTGCCCGTCGCCGATACGCTGAAGCGCGAGTCGGCGACCGGCATGATCGAGGAGACGGTGCCAAGGGCCGGCCTTCATGCCGCGCAGACGCCGCAAGGCTTTCCGTTCTGGCCGTTGCTCGCCGCGCACGAAAAGGCCCATCATCTCGGCAAGACGGATTTTACCGACGATGCCGCGATCGCCGAATGGGCGCATATTCCGGTGAAAATCGTTCAGGGGTCGCCGGACAACGTCAAACTGACCTGGGCAAGGGATATTGCGATGGCGGATCAGCGGCTTACTGGCGAGCGTTTTCCAGACATTCGCACCGGCAATGGCTATGACGTGCACGCTTTCGAGGCCGGCGACCATGTCACCCTGTGCGGCGTCGCCATTCCGCACGGCAAGAAGCTTTCCGGCCATTCGGATGCCGATGTCGGCCTGCACGCGCTGACCGATGCGCTGCTCGCCACTTGCGGCGCCGGCGACATCGGCACGCATTTCCCGCCTTCCGATCCGCAATGGAAGGGCGCGGCGTCAAAGATCTTCGTCGAGCATGCGGCCAGGTTGGTGCGCGAACGCGGCGGCCGCATCGCCAATGCCGACATCACGCTGATCTGCGAGGCGCCGCGCGTCGGCCCGCATCGCGAGGCCATGACCAACGCGTTGTCGGCGATGCTGGGCATTTCCAGCGATCGCATCTCGATCAAGGCGACGACGAACGAGAAACTCGGCTTTGTCGGCCGCGAGGAAGGCATCGCCGCCATCGCCACCGCCAGTGTCGTCTTCCCCGGGGAGGTTCCCGCATGAACAACAGCGATCTTGCCAACGCCCTGCTCCAGGTCTGCCAGCAACGCGGCATCATGCTGGCGACGGCCGAGAGTTGCACCGGCGGCATGATCATCTCGGCACTGACCGACATTGCCGGCTCGTCCGCTGTCGTCGATCGCGGCCTCATCACCTATTCCGATGAAGCAAAGATGGAGATGCTCGGCGTCTCGCCCGCCACACTCGAGGCGCATGGCGCCGTCTCGCGCGAAACGGTTCTGGAGATGGCGGAGGGCGCTCTGGCCCGCTCGCGCGCCGGGCTTGCGCTTGCCGTCACCGGCATTGCCGGCCCAGGCGGCGGCTCGCCGGAAAAACCGGTCGGCCTCGTCTGGTTCGGAGTTGCCCTAAGAGGTGGGCCGGTGGCTGCCGAGCTCAATATGTTTGCCGACAATGGCCGCGACTTCATCCGCCGCGAGACGGTCAAGCATGCGCTGGAGATCGGCCTGCGCGCGCTGGGCGACACTCATGAGATGGGCGTCGTTCCGTAGATGACGTCCGCACGTTTTTCGAACGCTTCGGAAAACATGCGGAAGGCGCGATCGAACATTGTGCCCATCAACACGCCGAGGATACGGCTCTTGAACTCGTAGTCGATGAAGAAGCGAACGTTGCAGCCGCCGCCGTCGGCCGGCTCGAAGCGCCAGATATTGCTTAGATATTTGAACGGCCCATCGATGTATTTGACGTCGATTGTGTTCTCGTCCGGCTTCAACAGAACCTGCGTCGTAAAGGTCTCGCGGATCGCCTTGTAGCCAATGCTCATATCGGCGAGGAGAATGGTGCGGCCATCACGCTCCTTGCGAGAGCGCACCGTCAGCGCCTCGCAAAGCGGCAGAAATTGCGGATAGGTCTCGATATCGGCGACCAGCGCAAACATCTGCTCCGGCGTGTGGGCAACGCGGCGTGTGGCTTCGAATTTCGGCATTGAAGCAGGATTTAACTGGCTTTTTGAGCTGCGCCTCACGCGCCGCCCGCAGCCTGGCGAAATCGTCACCGGCATGATGCGAGGAGCGCGTCAGCGGGCTCGACGCCACCAGCAGGAAACCCTTGGTCTTGCCGATCGTCGCGAAGGAGTTGAACTCCTCCGGCGTGACGAAGCGGATCACCGGGTGGTGTTTCTTCGACGGCTGCAGATACTGGCCAATGGTCATGAAGTCGACATTGGCCGAGCGCAGGTCGTCCATCAGTTGCAGGATCTCGTTGCGCTCTTCGCCGAGGCCGACCATGATGCCGGACTTCGTGAAGATCGACGGGTCGAGCTCCTTGACCCGCTGCAACAGCCGGATCGAGTGGAAATAGCGAGCACCCGGCCGCACCGTCAGGTAGTTCGACGGCACGGTTTCGAGATTGTGGTTGAAGACATCGGGCTTGGCCGCCACGACGATCTCCAGCGCGCCCTCCTTGCGCAGGAAATCGGGCGTCAGGATTTCGATCGTGGTCAAGGGCGTCGCTGCTCGGATCGCCCGGATAACCTCGGCGAAATGCTGCGCGCCGCCATCGGCGAGATCGTCGCGGTCGACCGAGGTGATGACGACATGGGTCAGCCCCATCTGCTTTACGGCATGCGCGACACGCGCCGGCTCATCGGCATCGAGCGCGGTCGGAATGCCGGTGGCAACATTGCAGAACGCGCAGGCGCGCGTGCAGATCTCGCCCATGATCATGAAGGTGGCGTGCTTCTTTTCCCAGCACTCGCCGATATTGGGGCAGCCGGCCTCTTCGCACACCGTGACCAGCTTGTGCGACTTCACGATCTCGCGGGTTTCGGCATAGCCCTTGGACATCGGCGCCTTGACGCGGATCCAGTCGGGTTTGCGCAGCACGTCCTGATCAGGCTTGTGCGCCTTCTCGGGGTGCCGCAGGCGCGGCGCGTTGGCGATCGTGTCGAGGACGGTGACCATCTCAAACCTGACTTGTTGCGTCTGCCCGTCGGCATTCGCCCTTCTGACGTCATCTAGGACTTTTCGGTGCAAAGAAAAAGGCCGCGGCGGCGCATGCCGCCACAGCCTTTTTCGCATAGCGGTAGTCTAGCGGCGTATCAGCCGCCCGGCAAAGATCAGCAGGCAGGCGCCGATGAAGCCGGTGATCAGGTAGGCGAGCCAGCCGACACCGAAGGGTTCGATGTTGAGCGCCCTGAGAATTGCGTTCAGCACCACCGCGCCGACAATGCCCATAATGATGTTCATCAAGACGCCGGTATTGCTCTTCATGACCATCTCGGCCAGCCACCCGGCCAAACCGCCGATGATGATGGCCGCAATCCAGCCCACGCCATTCACGTCCATATGCCAACTCCTCCAGTGTCAGGTGAAAATGCATCCGGAAACGAACTATCTTGCCGTAAGGTTCCTCCGGCCCATGCGTCTGAGTCTCGCGGCAGCAATTTATCACGCGTTGAGCGCACGGCCATAGGCATCGAGCACGCTTTCCTTCATCATCTCCGACAGCGTCGGATGCGGGAAGATGGTGTGCATCAGTTCTTCCTCGGTGGTCTCCAGGTTCATCGCCACGACAAAGCCCTGGATCAGCTCCGTCACCTCGGCGCCGACCATATGCGCGCCGAGCAGCTGGCCGGTCTTCTTGTCGAAGATGGTCTTGATGAAGCCCTGGTCCTCGCCAAGCGCGATCGCCTTGCCGTTGGCGCCGAACTGGAAGCGGCCGACACGAATGTCCTTGCCTTCGGCCTTGGCCTTGGCTTCGGTCAGGCCAAGCGAGGCGACCTGCGGGTTGCAATAGGTGCAGCCCGGGATCTTCAGCTTGTCTGTCGCATGCACGCCGGGGAAACTGGCGATCTTCTCGATGCAGACCACGCCCTCATGCTCAGCCTTGTGAGCCAGCATAGGCGGCCCGGCGACATCGCCGATGGCGTAGATGCCGGGCACATTGGTCTTGCCGTAACCGTCAATGACGACACAGCCGCGATCCGTCTTCACGCCGAGCGTCTCGAGGCCGAGATTCTCGATATTGCCTTGCACGCCGACGGCCGAGATCATGCGGTCGGCGGTGATCTTCTCGACCTTGCCGTCCTTCATCTCGACATGTGCGGTAACCGAGTTGGTGCCCTTCTCGACCTTGGTCACCTTGGCCTCGAGGATGATTTTCATGCCCTGCTTCTCGAACTGCTTCTGCGCGAATTTCGAGACCTCGGCATCCTCGACCGGCATCACCGCCGGCAAAAGCTCGACCACCGTCACCTCGGCGCCCATGGTGCGGTAGAAGGAGGCGAACTCGATGCCGATGGCGCCCGAACCCATGACCAGCAGCGATTTCGGCATCTCCTTCGGCACCATCGCCTCGAAATAGGTCCAGATCAGTTTGCCGTCCGGCTCGATGCCGGGCAGCGCGCGCGGCCGGGCGCCGGTGGCGAGAATGATGTGCTTGGCGGTATAGGTCCCCTCGCCCTTGACGCCCTTCGGCACCGGCGGCTGCGGCTCCATCGGTTTCTTGGCGGTCTTGGAAACGACGATCTCACCGGGCTTGGAGAGCTTCGCCTCGCCCCAGATGACGTCGACCTTGTTCTTCTTCATCAGGAAGGCGACGCCGCCATTGAGCCTCAACGACACTTTGCGCGAGCGGTCGACGACAGCGGCCGCGTCGGCGCTGACCTTGCCGCCTTCGAGCTTCAGGCCGTAGTCCTTCAGATGGTCGGAATAGTGCATGATCTCGGCCGAGCGCAGCAGCGCCTTGGTCGGGATGCAGCCCCAGTTGAGGCAGATGCCGCCGAGATGCTCGCGCTCGACGATGGCCGTCTTGAAGCCGAGCTGGGCGGAGCGCACCGCCGTAACATAGCCGCCGGGGCCTGAGCCGATGATTATGACGTCGTAGGATTCAGCCACGGGGTTTCTCCCTGATTTTTCTCTAGAGTTCCAGCATCACGCGCACCAATGGCGCCAATGCCTCACCTATATTGCGCGTGTTTTCCGTGTCGAGATGGACCCCATCGATCGGTGTGGTCTCGGCTACGGTGCCGGCATCGAAAAAGCCGCAGCCGGCCTCGTCGGCGAGCGCGGAATATTGCGGCGCCAGCCGCTTCGAGGCCTCGTCGCCGCCGGCAAACATTTCCTTGAATTCGGCATTGTCGGTGCGGCTGACCGCGGGTGGCGCAACGATCAGGATTTGCGGCGCGGCCCAGTCGAACGGATAATCGTGGCCGCGTACGATGTCGATCAGCCGCTGCACGCCTTGCTTGGCCGCGACCGGATTGCCGTGGATCCAGGGCTTCATGTCGTTGGCGCCAAGCATGATGATGATCAGGTCGAGCGGCGCATGGCTGGTCAGGATCGTCGGCAGCACCTTGGCGCCATTGCGGTCCGCACCAGCCAGGTGATCGTCGAAAGCCGTGGTGCGGCCGTTCAGACCTTCGGCAATGACTTCGATATCATCGTCGCCCAACGCCGCCTTGAGCACGCTCGGCCAGCGATCTTCCAGCGCATGACGCCCGAGGCTCGCCGCGTCATAGCCCCAGGTCAGGGAATCGCCGTAGCAGAGGATCGTCTTCATGCACCCGCACCCGCCTCCGCCCTAAGCCCGCGCCGCACGCGCCATCCCACGAACAGCCACTGCACGATAACCGTGGCGATGCTTGGCAAAAACAGACCGGCGACAACGGGGAGATCGCCCGACCACTGGGCTTTGCCAGGCGGCTGCGAGAAGGTCCAGGCAATCAGCCCGATTCCGGCCAGCACGAACAACGAAACCCCAACAAGCCCCGTCAGGTTTATCGCCCTTTGCGGGTTTGGCACGAACTGCGCGATGAAAAACGCCACGGTCGCAACGATGGTGACCAGCGCCGAAACCATGAAGACCAGGATGTATTCGGAATTCGCATTGGTGACGATTGCCAGCCACAGCGCCACCAGCCCGCCGGCCAGGCCGGAAAGGATCAGGGCGAAAAGGCTGGTGACGAATTTCCGCACAGCCTTTTTCCTTCCTAGACCAGCATGCCCATTGGATTTTCGATCATGCGCTTGAAGGCGACCAGAAGTTCGGCGCCGAGCGCACCGTCGACGGCGCGGTGATCGGTCGACAGCGTCACCGACATGATATTGGCGATTCTGATCTCGCCATTCTTGACCACCGGCCGCTGCTCGCCGGCACCCACCGCCAGGATCGTCGCATGCGGCGGGTTGATGACGGCGGCAAAGTCCTTGATGCCGAACATGCCGAGATTGGAGACAGCCGTCGTGCCGCCCTGATATTCCTCAGGCTTCAGCTTGCGGCTGCGGGCACGGCTCGCCAGATCCTTCATCTCGTTGGAGATAGTGGACAGTGTCTTTTCGTCGGCGTGGCGGATGATCGGCGTGATCAGGCCGCCGGGGATCGACACGGCAACGCCGACATCGGCGTGCTTGTGCTTGACCATGGCGCTTTCGGTCCACGACGCATTGGCATCCGGCACCGCCATCAGCGCCATCGCCATCGCCTTGATCACCATGTCGTTGACAGACAGCTTGTAGACGGGCACTTCGCCCTTGTCGGTCTTCTTCATCGGAGCCGCCGCATTGATCTGTGTGCGCAGCGCCAGCAGCGCATCGAGCTCGCAGTCGAGCGTCAGGTAGAAATGCGGGATGGTTGTCTTGGCCTCGACCAGGCGGCGCGCAATGGTCTTGCGCATATTGTCGTGCGGGACGAGCTCATAGGACCCTTCGGCAAACAGCTTCAGCACCTGTTCGTCCGACATCGCCTTGGGTGCCGCAGCCGGAGCCGCAGGTGCCGGAGCGCCGGCAGGTGCGGCTTTCGCGGCCGGTGCAGCCTTGGCGCCACCGCCGGCAATCGCCGCCTCGACATCGGCCTTGACGACACGGCCATGCGGGCCGGTGCCGGTTACGGCGGACACGTCGACTCCGGCATCCTTGGCGATGCGACGAGCCAGCGGCGAAGCGAAGGTGCGCTCGCCTGACGATTGGCTGATCTCCCCCTTTGTGGGGGAGATGGCCGGCAGGCCAGAGGGGGGCGCGACAGACTGAGAGGTCGGCGGGGCAGCGCCCCCCTCTGTCGACTTCGTCGACATCTCCCCCACGGGTGGGGAGATTGACGCCTTATCCTGCTTGGCATCGGCTTTCGCGGGCGCGGCATCGCCGCCGCCCTTTGCCGCTGCACCTGCATCCTCGCCTTCGCCGGCGAGAATGGCGATCAGCGCATTGACCTTCACGCCTTCGGTGCCGGCCGGAACGACCAGCTTGGCGACCGTGCCCTCATCGACGGCCTCGACTTCCATCGTCGCCTTGTCGGTCTCGATCTCGGCGATCACGTCGCCCGGCGAAACCCTGTCGCCTTCCTTGACCAGCCACTTGGAAAGATTGCCCTCTTCCATCGTGGGCGACAGCGCCGGCATGGTGATGTTGATTGGCATGATGTCCTCCCGACCGGCTCAGCGATACGTGACGGCTTTGACCGCCTCGATGACCTCGCCGACATTGGGCAAGGCCAGCTTTTCGAGGTTCGCCGCATAAGGCATCGGCACGTCCTTGCCGGCGATGGTGATGACCGGCGCATCGAGGAAGTCGAAGGCGCGCTGCGAAACCTGGTTGGCGATGTGGTCGCCGACCGAACTTTGCGGGAAACCTTCTTCGACCACGATCAAGCGGTTGGTCTTCTTCACCGAGGCAATGACGGTGTCGAGGTCGAGCGGACGGATGGTCCTGAGATCGATGATCTCGGCATCGATGCCCATGCCGCGCAGCTCGGCTTCCGCCTTGATGGCATAGGTCATGCCGATGCCGAACGAGACGATGGTGACGTCCTTGCCCTGCTTGTGAATGCGGGCCTTGCCGATCGGCAGCACGAAATCGTCAAGCTTCGGCACGTCGAAGGACTGGCCGTAGAGGATTTCGTTTTCGAGGAAGATGACCGGGTTCGGATCGCGGATCGCTGCCTTGAGCAGGCCCTTGGCGTCGGCCGCCGTATACGGCATCACCACCTTTAGCCCGGGAATATGGCTGTACCAGGCGGCATAGCACTGCGAATGCTGGGCGCCGACGCGGGCGGCAGCCCCGTTCGGTCCGCGGAACACGATCGGTGCGCCCATCTGGCCGCCCGACATATAGAGCGTCTTGGCGGCGGAGTTGATGATCTGGTCGATCGCCTGCATGGCGAAGTTGAAGGTCATGAATTCGACGATCGGCTTCAGGCCCGCCATCGCCGCACCGACGCCGACGCCGGCAAAGCCATGCTCGGTGATCGGCGTGTCGACCACGCGGCGCGGCCCGAATTCCTGCAGCAGGCCTTGCGTGATCTTGTAGGCGCCCTGGTATTCCGCGACCTCCTCGCCCATGACGAAGACATCGCCGTCGCGGCGCATTTCCTCGGCCATGGCATCGCGCAAGGCCTCGCGCACCGTGGTCGAGACCATCTCGGTGCCGGCGGGAATATCGGGATCGGCCGCAGGTTTGGCCGCCGGAGCGGCGGGAACTGCCTTCGGAGCCTCGCCGGCATCCTGGGGAGCCGCTTTCGAACCTTCCTCGGCTGCATCGGTCCGCTGACCGCCAGCGGAAACGGCATCCTGGGTGGAGGCAGGCTTGCCGCTCTTTTCGACATCGCCTGCACTTTCGCCGTCCTGCAGCAACACGGCGATCACCGCATTGACCTTGACGCCTTCGGTGCCGGCGGGAACCACGATCTTGCCGATCGTGCCTTCATCGACGGCCTCGACTTCCATCGTCGCCTTGTCGGTTTCGATCTCGGCGATGACATCACCGGCGACGACCTTGTCGCCCTCGTTCTTCAACCACTTGGAAAGATTGCCCTCTTCCATGGTCGGCGAGAGAGCGGGCATGAGAATTTCGATCGGCATGTCCTTGCCCTCCCGTTACAATACGATGTCGGTCCAGAGCTCGGACGGATCCGGCTCTGCGTCGTGCTGGGCAAATTCGGCAGCGTCGGCGACGATGTCGCGGACTTCCTTGTCGATGTTCTTAAGCTCGTCCTCGGTCGCCCACTTCTTGGCCGTCAGCCGCGCCTTGACCTGCTCGATCGGATCATGATCCGAGCGCATCTTCTGCACTTCTTCCTTGGAGCGGTATTTCGCGGGATCCGACATCGAGTGACCGCGATAGCGATAGGTCTGCATCTCGAGGATGATCGGACCGTTGCCGGCACGGCACCATTCGGTCGCCTGATCGCCGGCGGATTTGACCGCACGCACATCCATGCCGTCGACCTGAATGCCGGGAATCTTGAACGAGGCGCCGCGATGCGAAAAATTGGTTTCGGCCGACGAGCGCGACACCGAAGTGCCCATGGCGTAGCGGTTGTTCTCGATGATGTAGATCACCGGCAGCTTCCACAGCGAGGCCATGTTGAAGCTTTCATAGACCTGACCCTGATTGGCAGCGCCATCGCCGAAATAGGTCAGCGACACATTGTTGTTGTCGCGGTAGCGGTTGGCGAAGGCGAGACCGGTGCCGAGCGAGACCTGCGCGCCGACAATGCCGTGGCCGCCGTAAAAATGCTTCTCCTTGGAGAACATGTGCATGGAGCCGCCCTTGCCCCTCGACAGGCCACCACGGCGCCCGGTCAGCTCGGCCATGACGCCGCGCGGGGAAAGTTCCATCGCCAGCATGTGGCCATGGTCGCGATAGGCGGTGATCATCTGGTCGCCGTTGATCAGCGACATCTTCATGCCGGTGACGACCGCTTCCTGGCCGATATAGAGGTGGCAGAAGCCGCCGATAAAGCCCATGCCGTAGAGCTGGCCGGCCTTTTCCTCGAAGCGGCGGATAAGCAGCATGTGCCGGTAGGCGGCAAGCTCCTCGTCCTTGGTGAAGTCAGCCGGCTTGGGGGCGGAAAGCCCCGTTGATTTGGCGGACGTCGATTTAACGGATTTGGCAGGCGCTTTTTTGGCGGCGGTGGCCATGCATCACTCCCTGTTGGCGTCTCTTTGCGGACACTAAAGCAGACCATGTCTGCTCCGGGGAGGATCAGCTCCTCCCCACCGATTGGAGGGAAGCTAACATGCGAGACCGCGTTTCGCCATGCAGAAAAATGCATGGCTGGCATGCGCCTAAACGCCCAGAATCATTAGAGATAACAGCGATTAACTGAAACTTGGTTATTTCGAATTGGCCGGCAGCATGACGGTGATTTCATCGGGCTGGGACAGATTGAGCGCCCGGCGTGCCTGCTCGTCGAGCATATCCTTTTCAAGCGTACCCTCATGCATCAGCTGGACACGCCGCTCCAGATCGACCCGGCGCGCCTTGATGGCATCGTACTTGGCCTGCAATTCGATGGTCTGCGCTTCGAGCTGATATTTGGAATTGATGCCGAACTCGCCATGATAGGCATGGAAGCCGAAATAGGCCAGGAACGCCACGCAAAGGGACGGGATGATCAGCCGGCCGGTGTTTCTCTGCTTGTGCTGGCGTGTCCACATGGTCGCAATCCTTTGACCGCCATTTGTCGCTCGATTGTGCTTAATGGACGGTTACGGACAGGTGCATTAGCCAGCGGCCGCAACGAAAAAGGGCGGGAAAATCCCGCCCTTCCATCGTTTTCGCCAGTTCGGCAGAATTTAGGCTTTGACCACCGACTTGCCAGCGTAGCGCGCCTGCTTGCCGAGCTCTTCCTCGATGCGGATCAGCTGGTTGTACTTGGCCATGCGATCCGAGCGCGACAGCGAACCGGTCTTGATCTGCCCGCAATTGGTGGCGACGGCGAGGTCGGCGATGGTCGAATCCTCGGTTTCGCCCGAACGGTGCGACATGACTGCGGTGTAGCCTGCCTTATGCGCGGTCTCGACAGCGTCGAGCGTTTCGGTAAGCGAGCCGATCTGGTTGACCTTGACCAGGATCGAATTGGCGACACCCATGCGGATGCCGTCGCGCAGCCGCGCCGTGTTGGTGACGAAGAGGTCGTCGCCAACCAGCTGCGTCTTGTTGCCGATCAGGTCGGTCAGGTACTTCCAGCCCTCCCAGTCGTCCTCGGCCAGGCCGTCCTCGATCGAGATGATCGGATAGTCGGCGGCAAGCTTGGCCAGGTACTTGGCCTGCGCCTTGGGATCGCGGGTCCTCTTCTCGCCCTCATAGACGTAATTGCCGTCCTTGAAGAATTCGGTCGCCGCACAGTCGAGACCAAGCGCGATCTCCTCGCCCGGCTTGAAGCCGGCCTTCTCGATCGATTCCATGATGAAATCGAGCGCCACCGGCGCACTCTTCAGATTGGGCGCGAAGCCGCCTTCGTCGCCGACATTGGTGTTGTGGCCGGCATCCTTCAGCTTCTTGCGCAGCGTGTGGAAGATTTCGGAGCCCCAGCGCACGCCTTCGCGCAGCGTCGGCGCGCCGACCGGCAGGATCATGAATTCCTGGAAATCGATCGGATTGTCGGCATGCGCGCCGCCGTTGATGATGTTCATCATGGGCACCGGCAGCAAATGCGCCTTGGTGCCGCCGACATAGCGGTAGAGTGGCAGGCCGGCGGCTTCCGCTGCTGCCTTGGCGACCGCCAGCGAAACGCCGAGAATGGCGTTGGCTCCGAGCCGGCTCTTGTTGGGCGTGCCGTCGAGCTCGATCATGGTCTGGTCGATGTGGATCTGGTTTTCGGCTTCCATGCCGCCGATCGCCTCGAACAGCTCGCCATTGACGGCCTCGACCGCCTTGAGCACGCCCTTGCCGAGATAGCGGGCGCCACCGTCGCGCAGTTCGACGGCCTCATGCGCGCCGGTCGACGCGCCCGACGGCACGGCGGCGCGGCCCATCGAGCCGTCTTCGAGAACGACGTCGACCTCGACGGTCGGATTTCCACGGCTGTCCAGGATTTCACGCCCGACAATGTCGATGATGGCGGTCATTGCGATGTCCCCGATTGATCGATTGAAAGCGTCGCGCCCCTCTTAGCCAAAGTGCCGCAAAAGGCAATCAGGAATGGCATGAAATAATAGTGACGATCGCCCCATGCGCTCAGGCCGTGGGGCATGGGCGACGCCATCTGAACGCAAACAGCCCGCCCAGACGTCATATGTCTGGCGCGGCATGGGGTGGGTGCCCCGCCCCTGCGGCAATGCCTTTGTCACGAAACCAGGCGGCACACAAACTCCACCCGATGCTTCAAAAGAGGCTACCGCCAACGTGACAAACTTCACAATGCAGAGAATTCGAAGATGTTAGGGTCACATCTACAACGCGAACTATTTGGCGACCACAGTGAAATCAACAAACTTGAACTCTTTGGGGAGGCGGCAATGGCAGCGATTTCAGGTACTGGCTGGGAACTTCTTATTAGTCGCCAAGTCGAGCATACGAGGGGCACCAGACGCAGGACAGTTGGTACCTATAAAGTCTTTCACAACGGCACGGCAGTAACGGGTCTATCGGGGTTCGTGTGTGAATCTCGCGGCCCAGGCGACAATTCCAAAGAAGACAATGGCAGGCGCATCGAGCCCGGCACCTATCCACTGGCGACGCAGGCCGGAGGCAAATATGTGACCATCGGCTACACTGGCGGCAAGACGCCACCCAAACCTGGACTCGAACTGCTGAAGACCAACAAGCGCACCGAAATCCTGATCCATCCGGGCGTCAATTTCCTGTCCAGCGTCGGATGCATCAACCCGACGAAGAAGGTGAGCGGTCCTCTTTCCGACATGGATTTCACGGAGAGCCGGACACGCGTAATCGCCCTCATCGACGATCTGAAAACCTTTGCCGGCGGTGGCTTCCCGAAAAGCAACGGCAAGCGAATTCCCAATGCTTCGGTGGTCGTCGAAGGCGAACCGGTGCTGTCGACCGAGAGTGTCGAGAGCGTGCTCGAAGCCGTTGCGGGCGATCCGAGCAAGGGTTTGCCAGCAGCGGTCTTCCAGAAATTCTCGCCCAGACCGGCAAGCGGTTCCAAGCGAACAATCTATGACGGTTACATCGGCGCCTTTACCTCCGAAAAAGGCCTCAAGACACTTGGCGATCATGGGGTGTGCAACAACTATGATCGGCTGATGCATTTCTTCGCTCAAGCGGCGATGGAAACCGGTGGCTTCACCCTCATTCGCGAATCCCTGACCTACACGACCGTGGCGGCAATCCGGAACGCATGGAGGTCGCGAGCCGCGGGCAAGACCGATCAGTGGATCGGGGACAACCTGCTGCGCAAGCCGCAAGCCCTGGGCGACTGGGCCTATGGCGGCCGCATGGGCAATGTGAAAGGAACGTTGGACGGCTTCAATTTCCGCGGCGGCGGCACGTTCCAGACCACCGGGCGCGACGCGTACACGGCCAAGGGCAAGCTCGCCAAGGTTGACCTCGCCAATCATCCTGAACTGATCGAGGATCCGCAGACTTCGCTGCTCGCAGCTTGCGCCGAATGGAAAGGGTCAGGCTGCAATGCCTTTGCCGATGCCGGCCTGATCAAAAAGATCTCGCGCGCGATCAACGTCGGCAACGCCAATTCCGCCACGCAGGCCAATGGCGAAGCGGATCGGATCGCCTGGCACGAAAAGGTTTTCAAGGCGGTGAAGAATGCCGGACTCCTCGGCTGAGCATGCCTCGGATCACGTTCGACAACACCACGTCATCATAATTCAGAGATAACAATCTCTGTGTCGACTAGGATGGTGATGCGCGGGGCGAAACAGGAGGAGTTTCGCCATGTCCGAGTTGAGCGGTATCGTGAGTTTGTTCCTGATCGCGGCGGCGTTCCTGACGTCCTGCGATACGCAGCAGCCGCCAAGGGCGGCGACGCAGCTGTCCACGTTTCATGCGGCAGAATAATTTAGAAACTGTCGGGTTGCACTGAAAAGGCCCCCGTTTTGAACTGACCCCATAAAGTTGGACGGTTCATTGAGCTGGTAGGTTTAAGGGCTGGTTCCTGTATTGCACAGGGGCCAGCCCTTTCAGTTTCAGTTTGATGCGGCGGTGGTTGTAGTAGTCGATGTAGTCCGTGATGGCGTCGTCCAGGCTTTGAACGGTGTCGAAGGTTCCGGGATGGAAGAGCTCGGATTTGAGGATGGCAAAGAAGCTCTCCATTGGGGCGTTGTCGAGGCAATTGCCTTTGCGTGACATGCTCTGTTGAAGGCCTCTGGCTTCCAGCCTGCGTTGGAATGCCGACATTTGATACTGCCATCCCTGATCGGAATGCAGGATCGGCCGTTCGTCCTCACCAAGCCGGGCGAGGGCTTTGGTCAGCATATTGTCCACCAGTTTGAAGCGTGGCCGCCGCGCCGTCTCGAACGCGACGATCTCGCCATTGTAGAGGTCCATGACCGGGGACAGGTAGAGCTTGTCGCCGGCCAGGCTGAACTCCGTCACGTCGGTCACCCATTTGCGGTTAGCCCGGTCGGCGCCGAACTTGCGCTGCAACAGATCGGGAGCGGTCCGCCCAGCCTCGCCCCTGTAGGAGCGATACTTCTTCGGCCTGACCAGCGACTTCAATCCCATCCCGGCCATCAGGCTCTGGACGGTCTTGTGGTTGACGCGCCGGCCCAACCGGTGCAGTTGCGCAGTCACCCGGCGATAGCCGTAGCGACCCTTGTGGCTGTCGAAGATGGCCTTGATCGCCGCCTTCAGCGCCGCATGGCGGTCCGAGCGCTTCGCTGCTTTCTGTCTGTAATAGAACGTGCTGCGCGCAAGCTTCGCCAGCTCGAGCAGCCCCTCAAGCGAATGCAACGGCCTTAACGCCTGGACGGCTTGCGCTTTTTGGGCGCATGTCCCTGCGTTAAGGCCTCCAGTTTTTTTAGGTAGTCGTTCTCCATCCGCAGATGCTTCAGCTCAGCCAGCAGTTCTTCGCGGCTTTTGGCCTCGTCACTGGCTGCAACAGGCACTGCGGGGGACGGCGGCTTTGACATGGGTCGTCCTCTGGGACGTGGGCCGAGCGCCTCTATCCCGCCCGCATGATAGCGCTTCTCCCAGCCCGTCAGGCAACTGGCATTGCGGATATTGAACAATGCAGCCGTCTGCCGATACGACAGACCTTCCTCCCACATCCGCTCAAGCACCGACAGCCTGAACGCCGCGTCATAACGATCGTACTTGGCAGATAGCCCGGCATCTCCATGGGCCTGGTACAACGCAACCCACTTGCGAACAGTGGCCGCATCAACGCCATGCATTGACGCCGCGCTCGCGTAGCCCTCATCCTCGCCTAAATAGATGTCGACAACCGAGCGCTTGAAACTCTCGCTGTATTTGGACATGCAAAACCCCCGAAGGTTGTGTCCAACTTTCGGGGGTCAGTTCATTTCGGAATTCGGGGGCCTTTTCACGTCAGGCGTCAGCGCAGCTGATCAATGCCAATACGGCGTGACCTTGTAGTAATCATAGGAAGCATCACGCGCGGCCTCGCCATCGGCGCCGGCCAGTTCATTGATCGAATAGGCGGGTGCTGCCTTCAGCTGCTCCTTCGAGAACGGCACGACATAGCCGCCCTTGTCCTCGTCATAGTCGAGGCTCGCCCACGGAATGGCGTGATACTTCTCGCCAATGCCGAGAAATCCACCGAACCCGATAACCGCGAACATGATGCCGTTCGACGTCTTGTCGAGCATGATGTCCTCGATGCTGCCGATGCTCGTGCCTTCGGTGTTGTAGACCGACGTGCCGATGACGCGCGAAGCGGCGATGGCTTCGGTGTGGCCTGTCTGGGTGGTCATGGCTGCTGCTCCTCATGTCGTTGATCGATACTTTGACAATGAGGGGCGCGGGCGAAAGTTCCCGTTTTTTCGAGCGGCGGGCGGTTACTCCGCGAGGATGAACGTCACCTTCATGTTGACGCGATAGGCCGCGATCCTGCCGTCCTCGACGACGATCTTCTGGTCCTGGATCCAGGCGCCTTCCACGTTCTTCAGGGTCTTTGAGGCGCGCTCAATCCCCTTCTCGATGGCGTCCTGAAAGCTCTTTTTCGACGACGACGTGATTTCGGTGACGCGGGCGACGGACATGGCTTCCTCCTGCCAAGACGCTCATTTGCAGCAGCGAGCCTACAGCCGGCTTATGCCTTCCACAAGCAGGGCAGCGCGCGCGCCATCGCCGAATCCATCAGCCTCGGTTCAGGTCAGCAGCATTCTTGGCGATGCGGTCGAATGCCATCAGTCTTTCGAGCAGCGCCGGCATGTCCTTCAGCGGCAGCATGTTGGGCCCGTCGGAGGAGGTCGAATTGTCGGGATCCTGGTGGGTCTCTATGAACACGCCGGCGACGCCGACGGCAACGGCAGCCCGCGCCAGCGTCTCGACAAAGCGGCGCTCGCCACCGGAGGAACCGCCCTGCCCGCCCGGCTGCTGCACCGAATGGGTGGCGTCGAAAATCACCGGCGCGCCGATCTCGGCCATCACGGGCAAAGCCCGCATGTCCGACACCAGCGTGTTGTAGCCGAAGGAAGCGCCGCGCTCGGTGGTCAGCACATTGGGGTTGCCGGAGCCGGTGATCTTGGCCACCACGTTCTTCATGTCCCAGGGCGCCAGGAACTGCCCCTTCTTGACGTTGATCACCTTGCCGGTCTTGGCCGCGGCGACCAGCATGTCGGTCTGGCGCGACAGGAAGGCCGGAATCTGCAGCACATCGACATGGTGCGCTACGATCGCGCACTGCTCCTCGGTGTGGACATCGGTCAGAATGGGAAGCGAAAACGCCTTGCGCAACTCGTCGAACACCGGAAGCGCCGCGTCCATGCCGGCGCCGCGCGTTGCCGACAGCGAGGTGCGGTTGGCCTTGTCGTAGCTGGTCTTGTAGACGAGGCCGATGCCGAGCTTGCCGGTCAGTTCCTTCAGCGCGCCGGCCATGTCGAAAGCGTGCTGGCGCGATTCGAACTGGCACGGGCCGGCGATCAACGCCAAGGGCCCGCTGTTGTCGAAGACGACGTTGCCGACGGTTACCGACGAATTCGGCGCCATCGAATTAGGCCCTTGCGGCTTGCTCATGGGGTCTCCCGGAAGGTGAAAGCCGCGCCCTGTCCGGATGCCGGCTGCACGACGATTTCGTTGCCCGCTATATCGTGCCCGACGGCGTTGTCTGCAAGCAGCCTCGCGACAGCGCCGACACTGCGGGCCGAAAAGACGATCGCGGCGAAGCGAAGGTCCGTCGGCGCGCCAGCCGACATGCCGAAGCGCTCAGCGAAAGCCGCGGGCTTGAGAACGCTCAAACGCGCGTTCGCCAGGTCGAACGCCGTGCTGCTCCTCTGCCTCGAACCCGTCGCTGTCTCGATCAGGTGGCGCTTTTCGGATGGCACGCCGCTGACCGCAACGATTTCGGCAATGCCGGTCACGCCATTGGCATGAGCCTGCAGCGCCGCACGGTCGATTTGAGGGGCGTTGATCCGCTCGCAAGCGAACAGAAAGGCGTCCATCGTCTCGGCGCCGGCGGCGAAAGCCAGTTTGAACGAGGCCATGTCGCTCTTTCCGGCCGTGTCGGTGAAGGCGCGGGAAAAGCTCAGTACGTCTCCCGCCGACAGGCCGGCTTTGATAAAGCGCGCATGGTCCGCATCGGCATCGTCGGTGGCCAGCACCACGGCGGAAAAGCCCTCATCGCCCAGCCTGGCGCGATAGAGCCGGTCGCGCGCGACAAAGACATTGCCGCCGGCGATCGCACTCGCTGCCAGCTGTTCGTTCCCAACCGCCAGCGGTTCGAGATAGGTGCCGTCGGCAAGGAAGACGCAGCAATTTTCGGTGCCGAAGGGATGAATGCCGGTTGGCGCGACGATGAAGCCAAGCGATGTCAGCCGCGCCCGCGCCACGGCGAGGCTCGCCGTCGGCAGCACCAGATGGTCAAGCGGATGGGTCGTGCTGGTCATGCCGGCGCGGTGTGCATCATTCCCGAAATTGGTTCAAGGCCTCTTGCCGGCCCGATCAGGCCGTCGCCACGATATCGGCCGAATAGCGCAATTCGCGCAAGGGTTTGACCCGGCTGGTCGTCTCGGCATAGAGCGGGTGCGCCTTGTATGCGGCAAGCGCGGCATCGTCCTCGAACTCGGCATAGACGACCACGTCGATCGCATCCGACAGCGGATCGACCTTGGTGTTGAGCGTCACCTCGAAGAGGCTTGAATGCGGGATCTTGCCCAGTGTGAGCAAGCCCGTGCGCACGGCCTCGACATCGTCCTTGCGCCGCGCGCTGAAGAAAACGATATGCCGGATCACGCCTGCCTCCACGTTCGATTTGCGGCATGTTTTGTGTGAGCGGGACCGTCGCGTCAACCGCCACGATGTCGCGCCCGGCAATGCCGGCAGGCGACTTTGCAGAGGCGCAAAAAGCTAGGCTTTGCCGGTGACGTAGCGCACGACGCGCGACATCTCCCTGACCGTCGTGTCGAGATAGCGGCCCTGATTGTAGAGGCCGTCCCAGATCAGGAAAAAGGCGATGGCGACGATGACGATGACATAACGCATGGCTGAAACTAACGTATGTGGCTGTTCGTAACCATAGCGATTTCGCCGAGGGCCGCGCTCTCCCGCGGATTCTGGCCTCAGGCCGGCAAGCTGGGCCAGCGCCGCACGAAGCTTGCCTCTTGAAGTTTCGGCCAATGCCATGGAAGATTGTGGCGAAAATTCACGCGGGCAGCGGCATTCGCGCCTGGCGAATGAAAAGTGGAGGATGTGGGGGCCGGCAGATCTTGCGCCGCCCCGCGGAAGTCCAGGGGGGTGTGAGATGGCTGTCAGGGAATACAAAGGCATCGGCGACGCCATCAGGCTGGACGAACTCAATTTCGCCGAGATGGTCAAGGGCCTGCCGGCCAAGGCGCGCATGGTGCTGTCGGCGGCGATGAAATTGCCGCGCGGTTCGCTGAAGGTGAGGATGCCGGATGGCCGGGCGGTGCTTGTCGGCGGCAATGGACCCGGGCCGGATGCCGAACTGGTGTTGAAGAACTGGCGCCTGCCCGGCCGTGCCTTTTCCGGCGGCACCATCGGCGTTGCCGAATCCTACATGGACGGCGACTGGGAAAGCCCTGATGTAACCAGCTTCCTCGAATTGTTCGTCGTCAACTCGGCCGTTGGCGAACGCATTGCCGGCGGCGCCAGCTGGCTCATCAACACGGTCCAGCGCATCCGCCACTGGTTCAACGAAAACACCCGCACAGGCTCGAAGCGCAACATCTCGGCGCATTACGATCTCGGCAACGCCTTCTACAAGCAATGGCTCGATCCCAGCATGACCTATTCGTCGGCGCTCTATGCGACCGGCGCCAACGACCTGGAAAGCGCTCAGGCCGCCAAATACCGCGCGCTGGCCAAGGATACGGGTATCGGCAAGAAGGACCATGTGCTCGAGATCGGCTGCGGCTGGGGCGGTTTTGCCGAATTTGCCGCGCGCGAGATCGGCTGCCGCGTCACCGGCCTGACCATCAGCCGCGAACAGCACGATTTCGCCAAGGCGCGCATCCAGAAGGCGGGACTGTCTGACAAGGTCGACATCAAGCTGCAGGATTACCGAGACGAAACGGGCACTTACGACCGCATCGCCTCGATCGAGATGTTCGAGGCGGTCGGCGAAAAATATTGGCCGGTATTTTTCGGCAAGATGAAGGCATGCCTGAGGCCCGGCGGCACCGCCGGCCTGCAGATCATCACCATCAACGAGGCCGCCTACGACACCTATCGGGCGCGGCCGGATTTCATCCAGCGCTATGTCTTCCCAGGCGGCATGCTGCCGACGCCGTCGATCCTGAAGACGCTGGGCAGCGACCATGGCCTTGCCCATCTGCGCGAGCGCGTCTTTCCGGACGACTATGCCCGCACGCTTGCCGAATGGCGCAACCGCTTCTGGGCGTCGTGGGAAAAGATCGTCCCGCTCGGCTTCGACGACCGCTTCAAGAAGCTTTGGGAATTTTATCTCCACTATTGCGAAGCCGGCTTTAGAGCCAGCTACATCGACGTGCGCCAAGTGGTCTACAAAGCCTGATCCGAAGCGTGATTGAGCGGGCGTATGCCCGCTCGTTTTCCCTGTTAGCTGCACGTTGCCTCAAAGCAGGATGCGATACTTCGCAAACCCGGATTCGCCCTCGCCGGCCGGCTCGATCTTGAGCGATTTCACCCCAGATATGAAATCCTTCGCTTTGGGGCCGGTCTCGAACACGACGCTGGTGCCGGGCAGCGGCGTGAACGACCAATTGTCGTCGGCCGAGGGGTTGATCGTGCCTTCGCTGACGACGTAGCGCACGATCACGTCGCGGTTGGTGTCCGGCGCCTCGTAGATGATCTTCGAGGCATTGATGTCGGGGAAATTGCCGCCACCGCCGGCGCGGTAATTGTTGGTGGCGACGACGAATTTCGCTGCCGGATCAATAGGCTTGCCGTCGAAGCTGAGGCCGACGATGCGGTTCGAGCCGGCATTGGCGACGCCACCCTTGGCATCGTATTTCGGCGGCTGCGACAGGTCTATTCCGTAGCTGACGCCATCGATCACATCGAAATTGTAGGACGGGAATTCGGTGTCGATGAGCGCCTGGTCGGCCTTGCCCGGCTCGATCTTCCTGAAAATGCCGGCCGACATTTCCAGCCATTCCTTCACTTGCGCGCCGGTGATTTCGACGGCGCGCACCGTGTTCGGATAGAGATAGAGGTCGGCGACGTTCTTGATGGCGATGTCGCCCACCGGCACGTCGGTATAGTAGTCGGCGCCGTTGCGCCCGCCGGCCTTGAAGGGTGCTGCCGCCGACAGCAGCGGCACATCCTTCCACTGCGTGCTTTTTAATATGTCCTTGAGGTACCAGCTCTGCGCCTGGTTGACGATCTGCACCGACGGATCGTCGGCGACCAGCGCGAAATAGGAATAGAGCGGCGCCGAGGTCTTGCCGACCGGTCGGCGGACATAGGCAAGTGTCGCCTCATGGTCCGCCTTGAGCGCATCGACGACGCGCTGGTCGTCCGCCACCGTCGGCTTGTTTGCCTTGTCGACGCGCTCGTAGATCGGCCTTGCCTCAGATGTGGCCGAGGCTACGCGCCATTTCGATCCGTCCCGTTCCAGAAGCAGATCGATCAGTCCCATATGCGAGCCCCAGAAACCGCCCATCACGGCGGGCTTGCCCTGCAGCGTGCCTTTCTCGGTGTCGACGCCTTCGAGCGCCTGAAAATCCTTCTTGCCGGGGAAGACCAAATGCTGATGGCCGGTGAACACCGCATCGATGCCTTCGACGCCGGCGACGAAGAAGGAGGCGTTCTCCATGCCGTCGCCCTGCTTGATATCGATGCCGGAATGCGAGAGCGCGATGACGATGTCGGCGCCCTCCTCCTTGATCTGCGGCACCCATGCCCTGGCCGCCTCGACGATGTCGCGCGTCCTGACATTGCCTTCCAGGTTCTTCAGGTCCCAGACCATGATCTGCGGCGGCACGAAGCCGATGATGCCGATCTTGATCGGCTGCTCGACGCCCGACCCGTCCTTGATCTTCTTGTCGAGGATGACATAGGGCTTGAGGTAGAGCTTGTCGTCGCGCGGGTTGGCGGCAAGCTCGGTGCCGCGGATCAGATTGGCGCAGACGAAGGGGAAATTGGCTCCGCCCAGCACCTTGTCGAGGAACGACAGGCCGTAATTGAACTCGTGATTGCCGAGCGTCGAGCATTCATAGCCCAGCAGGTTCATGCCCTTCATGATCGGATGCAGATCGCCTTCCTTGAGGCCCTTCTCATAGGCGATGTAATCGCCCATCGGATTGCCCTGCAAAAGATCGCCATTGTCGATCAGCATCGCATTGGTGGCTTCCTTGCGCACCGCCGCGATCAGTGAGGCCGTCCGCGACAGGCCCATCGTGTCGTTGGCTTTGTCTGCGTAGTAGTCGTAAGGCAGCACATTCACATGGATGTCGGTGGTCTCCATGATCCTCAGATGCGCCTGATTGGCCTGCGCGCGGGCGGAAAACGGATGGAGCATGATCAGCGCCCCGCTGGCGGCCGTACCGGCAAGAAAACTACGGCGGGAGACGGGGTAATTGAGATGCGGCATTGGTTTTCCTTCCCAGCGACGTGACAAGATCCCAGCCCCGAGCGGAAGCTTCGCGCCGAAAACCGGCCATGTCCATCGGGAAGTCAGTCGATCAGCTAAAGGTGACGGTTGGATGAATATCCTTGGCCGCGGTTGAGAACCTCAGCCCTTGTCATCGTCGCCCTGGGTGATCAGCCGCGCGCTGCGCTGGCCGGTGAAATAGATCCATAGCCAGCTAAGCGACACCGAGAGCCGGTTGCGAAAACCGATCAGGAAGTAGATATGCGCCACGCCCCACAGCCACCAGGCAAGCCATCCCGTGAGCTTGATCGAGCCGAAATCGATCGCGGCTGCCCACTTGCCGATCGTCGCCAGGTCGCCGGCATGTTTGTAGCGGAAAGGGCGCGGCGCGCTATCGCCGGCCAGCCGCGCCCTGATCGTCGCGGCAACATGCTTGCCCTCCTGCTTGGCCGAGGGCGCCACGCCGGGCACCGGTTTGCCGTCCGGCCGCAAGACATGCGCGGTGTCTCCGATGACGAAGATTTCAGGACTGTTCGGCACGGTCAGATCGGGCTCGACCATTGCCCTGCCCGCCCGGTCCACCGGCGCGCCCAGCCACTCTCCCGCGGGTGAAGCCGCCACGCCGGCGGCCCACAGGATGGTTCGCGCCGGCAGATGCGTATCGCCAAAGACGACGCCTTCGGCATCGAGGCGCGTGACGGCGCGGCCAAGCTCGACCGTGACGCCCCGCCGCTCCAGCGCCTTGCGCGCATAGTCGGACAGCTTTGGCGCGAAATTGGCTAGGATCCTGTCTCCGGCCTCGACCAGCACCACACGCGCCTCACGCGTGTCGATGTTGCGGAATTCGCCGCGCAGCGTTTCATGCGCGAGTTCGACAATGGTGCCGGCAAGCTCCACGCCGGTCGGGCCGCCGCCGACGATGACCAGTGTCAGCAGTGCCTGGCGCTTGGCCGGATCGGTCTCGCGCTCGGCCTGCTCGAAGGCGAGCAGGATGCGCCGGCGAATGGTGGTTGCATCTTCAAGCGTCTTCAGCCCGGGCGCGAAAGGCTCCCATTCGTCGTGGCCGAAATAAGCATGACGCGCGCCGGTGGCGAGCACCAGCGTGTCGTAGGGAACAGAACTGCCGTCCTCAAGCAGCACGCATTTGCCTGGACGGTCGACGCCGGTGACGTTGCCGAGCAGGGTCGTCACGTCCTTGCGCTTGCGCAGCAGATGACGGATCGGCCAGGCAACTTCCGAGGTCGCCAGCGAGGTGGTCGCCACCTGGTAGAGCAGCGGCTGGAAAAGGTGATGGTTGCGCTGGTCGATCATGGTGATGCGCACGGGTGCGCCGGCCAGCGCCCGGGTGAGTTCGAGACCGCCGAACCCTGCGCCGACGACAACGACATGATGGCTGGTTTCACTCATCGCATTCACCCCTGTTTGTCTCCCTTTATCTAGTGATTTTTGTGCACCGCAACAATGTCGCGGCGCGCTAGACTGCCGCGCGTAAGGCTGCCCAGGACTCGTCGCCGGATGTCGCGAATGCCTATGTCGGCAAGCCTGGACGGGTATAGCCTTGCAGGGGCTGGAACCACGGGAGTGAAGCATGGCCAACGACGATGACAAAGATGGCAAAGGGCGGGCGCAATATTCTTCGCCGCCTTGCTTCATGCACGAACTCGATCCGGAATTTCGCGCGCCATTGACCGACTGGACCGATGTGCGCCGTTGGCGCAAGGCCGAGCGCGAGCGTCTGATCGCGGCACGGTTGGCGGTTTCGGCCGATGCGCGGGTGGCGATGTCGCGGGCTATCACCGAAGGCCTCGACGCGGCAATCGGCGACATTGCCGGCCGCATGGTCAGCCTCTACTGGCCGTTTCGCGGCGAGCCGGACCTGCGGTCGTGGATGGCGTCGATCAACCAGCGCGGCGGCCGCACGGCACTGCCCATCGTGATCGAGAAAGGCCAGCCGCTGATCTTCCGCGCTTATGTGCCTGGCGACCGGCTGGAAAAAGGCGTCTGGAACATCCCTATCCCCGCCGAAGGCGACCCGGTGCTGCCCGACATCGTCATCTCGCCGATCGTCGGCATCGACCCGCGAAACTACCGCCTGGGCTATGGCGGCGGCTTCTTCGACCGCACGCTGGCTGCCATGCCGTTCAAGCCATTGGTCATCGGCGTCGGCTACGAACTGCAGCGCATAGCCACCATCTACCCGCAGCCGCACGATATTCCGATGGATAGGCTGGTGACCGAGGCTGCTCAGGGCTAGGCCAGTTCCGGCTTCATGCCCATCGCCGTGCGATCGACGATCTCGCGCAGGGCAAACGACGAATTGATCTTGGTCACGTGCGGCATCGCCGACAGCCACTCCTTGTGGATGCGCTCATAGTCGACCAGATCCTTGGCGGCGATGCGCAGGATATAGTCGTATTCGCCCGACATCAGGTGGCAGGACAGCACATTGGGGCAGCGCTTGATCGCCGCCTCGAAATCCGACAGCGTCTTTTCGAATTGTCCCGACAGCGATATGTGCACGATCGCCGTCATCTGGTGGCCGAGCGCTGCATTCGAAAGCCGGGCGTGATAGCCGCGGATGGTGCCGGATTTCTCCAGATTGTCGAGCCGGCGCGAACAGGCCGACTGCGACAGGCCGACCCTTTCGGCGAGCGCCGCATTGGGTATGCGGCCATCCTTCTGCAGTGCCTCGAGAATGGCGATATCGATCCTGTCGAGCGGCATTGCTCGTGATTCCTGCGAAACTTCCTTGATTTCGCGCAACGATTATCGAAACGCGTGACCCCGCGCAAGCGCATTCGCAAACACCTGCGCAACGATTCGTGGTTCACTCGCTTGATACAGGGAACGAGCCCGAAGGGCCGGATCAGGAGAAGACTATGCGCGTCGGCTGCCCCAAGGAAATCAAGAACCACGAATACCGAGTCGGCCTGACGCCGGGCTCCGTCCGCGAATATGTCGCGCATGGCCATGAAGTGCTGGTCGAAAGCGGCGCCGGCGCCGGCATCGGCGCCGATGACAATGCCTACCGCGCCGCCGGCGCCACCATCGCCAGGACCGCCGCCGACGTGTTCGCCAAGTCGGACATGATCGTCAAGGTCAAGGAGCCGCAGCCCAACGAATGGGCGCAGCTGCGCGACGGTCAGATCCTCTACACCTATCTGCACCTGGCCCCCGATCCGGAGCAGACCAAGGGCCTGCTCGCGTCCGGCGTCACCGCAATCGCCTATGAGACCGTAACCGACGACCGCGGCGGCCTGCCGCTCTTGGCGCCGATGTCGGAAGTTGCCGGCCGCCTGTCGATCCAGGCCGGCGCGACCGCGCTGCAGAAGGCCAATGGTGGCCGCGGCGTGCTGCTCGGCGGCGTGCCCGGCGTACTGCCCGGCAAGGTCACGGTGCTCGGCGGCGGCGTCGTCGGCCTGCATGCCGCCCGCATGGCGGTCGGCCTCGGCGCCGACGTCACCATCATCGACCGCTCGATCCCGCGCCTGCGCCAGCTGGACGACCTCTTTACCGGCCGCGTCCACACCCGCTACTCCACAGTCGAGGCGCTTGAGGAAGAATGCTTCTCGGCCGACATCGTCGTCGGCGCCGTGCTCATCCCGGGTGCTGCTGCACCCAAGCTGGTCACTCGCGAAATGCTGTCGGGCATGAAGAAGGGCTCGGTGCTGGTCGACGTCGCTATCGACCAGGGCGGCTGCTTCGAGACTTCGCACGCCACCACCCATGCCGAGCCGACCTATGAGGTCGACGGCGTGATCCATTACTGCGTCGCCAACATGCCGGGCGCCGTGCCGGTGACCTCGGCGCACGCGCTCAACAACGCGACGCTGCATTATGGCCTGCAGCTGGCCGACAAGGGCCTGAAAGCGCTGGTCGACGACCACCATTTGCGCAACGGCCTCAATGTCCACAGGGGCAAGATCACCAATCGCGCCGTCGCCGAAGCACTCGGCTATGAGCTGGTCGAACCGAAAGTGGTTCTGGCTGCCTGACAGACGCCTTAATCGACTCAAGCAGTTCTGCCTCCCTCACCCGCCGGTTGCGCCGGCGGGTTTTTTATTGGCCGCGTGCTCACAAATTGCGGGCTCTAAGGCAACATCACGGCGAAACGGCCCGGCTTGGCGGTGCTTTTGCCTGCCGATGTGGCATTTTTGTCATTCCAATATTGGCGAGCGTCCTGTTAGAACACGGACGGGTTTGTTCTTATGCTAAGGGGCTAAAATGTTCATCTCTGCTAAATCCGTTCTTCTCGGGGCCGTTTCGGCAATGGCTTTGATATCGGTAGCGCATGCCGCCGATGTTGTGCAGCCGGTGGAAGAACCTGCCGGTTTCAACTGGAGCGGCGCCTATGTCGGCATCGGCGGCGGCTTCGGCGCCACCGTGCATCGCATCAGCGTCGACCCGGTGATCGACTTCAACGGGATCGGCGGCAACGGCGTGTTTGGCGAAATCACCGCCGGCTACGACTATATGGTCTCCGAGCGCTTCCTGCTCGGTGGCTTCATCGACGCCAACATCGGGAATATCGGTCCGTCGATCAGCCTTCCGGGCGCTGATATCGACCTGACGAACGCTTATGGCTTCGACGTCGGCTTGCGCGCCGGCTATCTCTTGAACCCCGATACGCTCGGCTATGTGCTCGGCGGCTACACCTGGAACCATTTCAAGCTCGAGGGTTCGGGCTTTGCCGACGGTCTCGATTTCACGGAGAACCGTGGCGGCTATGTCGTCGGCGTTGGCATGGAAACCGTGCTGCGCGGCAACTGGACGATTAAGACCGAGTACCGCTACGCCAACTATGGCGACGACTCGGTGGCTGACCTCGGCATTATTGGCGGCCCGGGAACCTCTCTGGATGTCGAGCCATCCAGCCACACCTTCCACATCGCGGCCAACTACCGCTTCGGCGCCCAGAATGGCGGCGGGGCCTCGTTTGCTGCTCCGACCTACAACTGGACCGGCTTCTATGTCGGCGGCGCGCTTGGTGCCGGCACCGTGGTGCATGACCTGACGCTCGCCAGCGCCCTCGAATTGGATGGCATCGGCGGCGAAGGCGTGTTCGGCGAGGCGAGCATCGGTTACGACCATGATTTCGGCGGCTGGGTCGCCGGCGTTCTGGTCGACGCCCGCTATTCCGGCATACGCTCGAAGCTGGACATTCCGGGTGGGTCGATCAAGGGCGATGCCGACTATGGCTTCGATGCCCTGGCCCGCATCGGCGCCAAGGTCAACGAATCGACGCTGGCCTATGTCCTCGGCGGTTACAGCTGGCAGCATTTCGACCTGCATGCCTCCTCGCCCGTTGGCGACATCGTCGACTGGGGATCGAGCGGCTTCTCGGTCGGTGGCGGCCTGGAAACGGCCGTTTCCAGCAACATGACGCTTGGTCTCGAATACCGCTATTCGCAGTATGAGAAAGAAGATTTCGGCTCGGGCGGCTTCCTCACCGACGAGCCTTCCTTCCAGACCGTTCGCGTCGGCGCGAAGTATAAATTCAACTAAACGCCGCACACACACGGCGAAGGCCCGTCGGTCAATTCCGGCGGGCTTTTTCTTTGCGCAAAATTCCTGGCGCCGGAATTGAACAGGCTGGCGGACATCAAAAAAGCGGAGCCAAAGCCCCGCTTCCTCGGTCATCGAGATCCCCGCCGGTTCATCCGCGGTCGGCAATCCATCGACGCTGGTCTTTTACCGAGAGAATGCGACGGGAGTACGACAAGTCCCAACCGCCATCGGCGTGCGTCGCCATGCCGGCGAGGATCGCGATGCTGTGTGAAGTGCTTCACATCCGCAATTCGAAAAGCATGCGCAGACAGGGATGCCAACTTGACGGATCGAGCCGTCACACGGTTCCCAACTGCCCGCCAGACCACCGGCGGGCATCTTTTTGTCAGAAACGCTCGATGCGGCACTGATAACAATTGTTGCGCGCCGAGCGGACGTGGACATAGGCGATGTCAGCGCGCTCAAACAGCGTCTCTGCCCGCGCCGCAATGCCGCCAGTCGGAATGACGCCGCCGCTGCCATAGACGATGCGGTCATCCGCACCATAGCCGCGCACGATATAGTCGCTGCTCTCAAGCATCTCTGGAAGCGCTTCTGTCTCGGCTGCGCGTTCGCATTCCTGCGCATGCAGGAAGATCGGTCCTGTCTCGGCGTAAGGCTGCAACGCCGGAAACGGCCGATAGGCCATGATCAGATAGCCATCGCCTTCGGCGACGTTTCTCAGGCAATGCCGGCACGGCACCCCGTCGCCATCTGAAACGTTCCGCTCCGGCGTTTGCCCGTAGGCGTCCGGCCCGCCGCGCTGCAGCGCTCTCACATCTTCTGTCGGCAAGGCTTTGAACTGGACGGTCATGGCTAAATCTCCGGTGTGGTTGACCGGAAATTATGCCCCCGCCGAGGTGCTTCCCACCCGATTCCTGTCAACTGTCAGCAGCCCGGCCAGTCTCAGGCCGGACTGCTTCGGCATTGGGCAGGTCCCGCGCCGGCTCAGCGGATGAAATCGTCGAAGCGGCGCAGCATCACCCGGCGCCTGCGCCAGTTCTCGTCCTGGGTCCGCACGAGCAGGAATTCCTCGCCATGAACGGTCGGTTCGGCCTTCAGTCGGAGAAAGTCACGGCCGCATGACGCTGGCCGAGCGCTCGGCGAACGACAGCGGATGCACGGTCTCCTTCTTTTGCGCCACCGGCGCAAAACCGAGCTTCTGGTAGAGCGGCAAGGCAGCCGGATGGTCGAGCGTGCAGGTCTGCACCGTTACCCGTTTCGGCCCATACGACCATGCTGCGGCAATCGCCGCACCGAGGAACCAACGGCCGATGCCTTGCCCGGTCGCATGTTCCATCATGCCGAAATAGGCGAGCTCGACTTCCTCTGGCAAATGCGGCTTGAGGTCGAAGAAACCGGCCGGCGCGCCGTCGAGATAAAGCACCCTGATGTCGCGGTCCTCGCGGTGGATCCCGGCGGCAAGCTCGTCATCGTCCAGCCTCAGCACATTGACCCAATGCCATTTGCGCCCGACCCGATCCATCAGATAGCGATAGAAATGCAGCGGAATGTCCTTGGTCCTGAGCAGCGCGATCTGCCTGTTGTAGGGCAAGGGCGGCGAATAGGCCGGCGGCACATGCATTTCCAGAAACGTGACCGTGACCTCGATGTCGTCCAGCGCGCCATTTTCCATCGCCATCATTCCTTGCCCGTCACCACGGGCGTGTCTGCCAGCCCGCCCCATTCCGTCCATGAGCCGTCGTAGAGCCGGTTGTCGGTGTGGCCGAGCGTCTCCAGCGCCAGAGTGACGACAGCCGCCGTGATGCCGGAACCGCAAGAGGTGACGACCGGTTTCGACAGATCGATACCGGCATCCTCAACGGCCTTGCGCAACTGGTCCTTCGACAACAGCGCGCCATCCTGTGACAGCGCCGAATAAGGCAAATTGTGCGCGCCGGGCATGTGGCCGGAGCGAACACCCGCGCGGGGCTCTGGCTCGGCGCCGGTGAAGCGGCCCGCGCCTCGGGCGTCCGCAATCTGGCTCTCGCCAGTCTCGACGATGCGGCGCATGTCGGCAAGGCTGGCGACGCGAGCGGCATCGAAATCGGCATGAAACACATTCGGCGCGATCTTGGTCGGCTCCGCCGTCACCGGCCGGCCCGCCGCCTTCCAGCGGTCGAAGCCGCCGTCGAGCACATAGACCTGGAACACGCCCATGACGCGGAACATCCACCAGGCGCGCGGCGCCGAGAAGAAACCCGGACCGTCATAGACGACAATGGTGTCGTCGGCCGAAATTCCCATGGCGCCTACATATTGCGCGAAATGCTGTGGCGAGGGCAGCGTGTGCGGCAGCTTGGCATCAGGATCGGAGGCCGCATCATGATCGAAGAATCGCGCACCCGGAATATGCGCAGCCTCATACTCGGCGCGCGCATCGCGCTTCTGCGCCGGCAGATACCAGGATGCATCGACGATCGTCAGGCCGGGCTCGCCAAGACGGCTCTGCAACCAGTCCGCATCGACGGTGAAAGGGCTGTCATCGGCCATTGTTCTTCTCCTGCTCCGCCTTGGCGAAGCATTGCTTCCTGTTGACCATGATCTTCCCCGAAAACCCGCTTCCACTTTTCGGGATCATGGTTCGTTCAAGCTACCGGCATTGGTCCGAAGCGAATGCGAAAACGCCGGTTTTCGCGGCCCTTCTTCTCGATCTTGCCGATATGGATTTCACCGACTTCGCCGGTGCTTTTGACATGGGTGCCGCCGCAGGGCTGGCTGTCGATCGAAGCGTTGTCGCCGATGCAGACCAGGCGGATCTTGCCGGTGCCGGCGGGCGGCCGGACATTCTTGGATTTCACCAGGCCAGGATTGGCTGCCAGTTCCTCGTCGGTGATCAGCCTGACGAAGATCGGATGATCGGCTCGCACCAGCTCCATCAGCCCGGCGGTGACGTCTTCCCTGGTGAAGCCGGCATCGGGAGCGTCGAAGTCGACGCGGCTGTCATCTTCGGAAACCGCAGCACCGGTAATCGGAAACGGACAGACTACGGTGAGCAAATGGCAAGCTGCGTGCATGCGCATCAGGAGATGCCGCCGCTCCCAGCCGATGGCGAGTTTCACCTGCTCGCCGACCTCGGGTGCCGGTTGCTCCGGCGCTGGCACATGGATGATCTCGTCCTTGGTCTCGCCGGTGATGGTGGCGGCAATGGCGATGCGGCTGCCGTCGGCGCGCTCTAATGTGCCGGTATCGCCAGGCTGGCCGCCCGATGTGGCATAGAAGATGGTCCGGTCGAGAATGATGCCGCCGCGCTCGTTGATGGCGACAACGGTGGCGTCAGCCGCTCTGAGATAGGCGTCGTCGCGAAACAGCGCTTCTGTTCTGTGCGCCATCAGGCGACCTTCTCATACGGCACCGGAATTGTGCTGCGCTCATCCATCCAGCCCGGCACCGGCAGGTTCTTCTCGCGCAGGAATTCCGGGTTGAACAGCTTCGACTGGTAGCGCGTGCCATAGTCGGCAAGGATGGTCACGATGGTGTGGCCGGGGCCAAGCTCGCGCGCCAGCCGTATCGCGCCGGCAATGTTGATGCCGGTCGAACCGCCGACGCACAGGCCTTCTTCCTGGATCAGGTCGAAGACGATCGGCAGCGCTTCCTCGTCCGGCACCTGGAACGAGAAGTCCGGCGTGAACCCATCGAGATTTGCCGTGATGCGCCCCTGCCCTATCCCTTCGGTGATCGAGCTGCCGTCGGACTTCAATTCGCCACTGGTGTAGAAGGAATAGAGCGCCGCACCCAGCGGATCGGCGAGCGCGATCTTGACGTTGCTGCTCCTGGCCTTCAGCCCGAAGGCGACGCCGGCCAGCGTTCCGCCCGAACCCACCGCCGAGACGAAACCGTCGACCTTGCCGCCGGTCTGCGTCCAGATTTCTTCCGCCGTGGTGCGGATATGGCCGTCGCGATTGGCAACGTTGTCGAACTGGTTGGCCCAGATCGCGCCGTTCGGCTCCGACCTCGCCATCTGCTCGGCCAACCGCCCCGACAGTTTCACGTAATTGTTGGGGTTCTTGTAAGGCACCGCCGGCACTTCGATCAGCTCGGCGCCAAGCAGCTTGATCGTGTCCTTCTTTTCCTGGCTCTGGGTGTCGGGAATGACGATCACTGTGCGATAGCCCAGCGCCTTGGCGACCAGCGTCAGGCCGATGCCGGTATTGCCTGCCGTGCCCTCGACGATGACGCCGCCCGGCTTCAACAGCCCGCGTTGTTCGGCGTCGCGGATTATGAACAGGCCGGCGCGATCCTTGACCGACTGGCCGGGGTTCATGAACTCGGCCTTGCCCAGGATCTCGCAGCCGGTCTGCTCCGAGGCCTTGTTGAGGCGGATCAGGGGCGTGTTGCCGATCGCTTCGATCACAGAACGGGGCATCCGGGATTCCTTATGTAGCTGCGGCGAGACCCTAGAAACCCGAAGCGTGCGTTTCAAGGCAAGAATTCGCCTGGTCCAGTCGCATTTCGGGCACTGCAATCTCCCGCGGCCGGACAACGCGCGATGACGATCATTTCAACCAGTACGGAAAAGCGCTCTTTTCATTCGATTTTTTCACCGCTAGAGCACTAATGACAGATCGGCAGGGCGCAGAATGACACTTTACCGGGCCAACCCGAAGCACGGCGTCGCCTGGATAACCGGCGGCAGCAGCGGCATCGGCCGTGCGCTGGCCAAGGACCTCGCGGCAAAGGGCTTTGTCGTCGCGGTCACCGCACTCGACGGCGACCCACTCGACGCGCTCATCGTCGAGACGGCGCAGATGCCGGGACGTGTCGTGGCCTACCCTTGCGACGTCATCGATGAGCCGCGCATGGCAAGCACGGTGGCGGCGATTGAAAAGGAGCTCGGGCCGATCGTGCTCGCCGTCTTCAACGCCGGCAACTACATCGCCACGCCCGGCGAAGACCTCAGGGTCCGCGACTTTCGCCAGACCTTCGAGGTCAACTATTTCGGTATCATCAATGGCCTCGTCCCGCTCATGGAGCGCATGCGCATCCGTGCGCGCGGCCATATCGTGCTTGTCGGATCGGTTACCGCCTATTTCGGCTGGCCGACCACGGCGGCCTATGGCGGCTCGAAGGCGGCGATCAACATCTTGGCCGAGTCGCTGAAATACGATTTCGACAAGATGAATGTCCGGATCCAAGTGATGAATCCGGGCTTCATCGACACCCCGCTGACGGAAAAGAACATGCTGCCGATGCCGGGGCTGATGCCGGTCAACCGCGCCTCGCGCCGCCTGCTGCGCGGCATCGAGCATGGCGGCTTCGAGGTTACCTTCCCTCACCGGCTGAGCTGGGGGCTGAAGCTGCTGGCACTG
The DNA here is from genome assembly GCF_030323205.1 of Mesorhizobium sp. C395A. NCBI lineage: Bacteria > Pseudomonadati > Pseudomonadota > Alphaproteobacteria > Hyphomicrobiales > Phyllobacteriaceae > Mesorhizobium > Mesorhizobium sp. C395A. The sequence goes on from NZ_CP100473.1 coordinate 1,898,441, forward strand.
CTGCCAAGGCCAGTCTGCCGGTGGTTCATCAGCACGGCGACCCGCTGGACAGGGCGGCCGCTGAATTTCGACCGCAAGCCGCCGAACGAATAGCTGTCCACAGCCCGGCTGTTGCCTGACTGCACCGGCCGCCATAGCTTTAGAATTGTCGTAGAGTCTGAGATGGGGCGGCGGATCGTGCTTGCGGTGCTGGGCGTCGTCATCATCCTTGTCCTGGCCTTCCTGCTTGGTCCGCGCGTTCCCGTCGACACAACCATCAGATTCGACCCCAAGGTGATCGGCGACGATCCGCAAGCGTATATTGCGCGCGAAGAGGCTGCCGTGCCCAACGTCCGCGACGGGCTCGAGAAAGAAATCATCTGGGCCGATCCGATGGTTCACGCCAGGACGCCATTGGCGATCGTCTATATCCATGGCTTTTCGGCATCGAAGGGCGAGGTTCGCCCGCTGGCCGACGAGGTCGCCGACCAACTCGACGCCAACCTTTTCTACACCCGCCTCACCGGTCATGGGCAGGACGGCGCCGCTATGGCGCAAGGCAGCGTCAATGCCTGGATCAACGACTATGAGGAGGCGCTCGCCATCGGCCGGGCCATCGGCGACAAGGTGATCGTCATCGGCACCTCGACCGGCGGCTCGCTGGCGGCATGGGCGGCGATTGAGCCGGGTGCATCGGACGGCGTCGCTGCAATCGCATTCATCTCGCCGAATTTCGGCGTCAGGGCTTCAGGCGCCGAGCTGCTGACCCTGCCCTGGGGCAGGCAGATCGCCGAGTTCGTCGGCGGCAAGGAACGCAGCTTTCCGACCCGCAACGCGCTGCACGAGAAACTCTGGACGCACATATATCCAATGGCGGCCGTGCTGCCGATGGCGGCGCTGACCAACCTTGCCTACGGAGCGCCTGTGGAGAAGGCAACCATACCGGCGCTGTTCATCTTCTCGGATTCCGACAAGGTGGTGCGCCAGGATCGCACCCGCCAAATCGCCGGCCGCTGGGGCGCACCGCATGAACTGGTGCCCGTCGACGACAATGGCGATCCCGACGACCACGTCATTGCCGGCGACGCGCTGTCGCCCTCGACCACGGCATTCCTGGCGCAGCGGATCGTCGTGTGGGTTCAGGCAATTACCGGGCAGCCCTAAACGAAAAAGGACGGCCGAAGCATTGCCCCGGCCGTCCTCATATTCAATCGTCAGCAATCAAGCCAGGCTCGACGAGCCTGACCGGTTCGTCTGATCAGGCAGCCCGCGCCGCGGGCCGCTTGCCGCCGAAGCGGCGCTTGTTGTTGCCCTTGAAGGCCTTGGCGCCTTCCGGCTTGCGCTCGCTTGCACCCGCAAAGGCCGGCTTGTCACCAAAACGCTTCTTGGCGAAGCCGTTGTTCTGGCCACCGGGCCGCCTGCCGTCGCGACGGCCATTGCGGTCGTTGCGATCATTGGCGGGCTCGAAGCGCTCGTTCTTTTCGGCCGGATTGCGCACCGGATCCGGGCTGCCGAGATGGTCGGCAACGATCGGCAGCTTGCTGCGGATGATGCGCTCGACCTGACGCAGCTTGCTGTTTTCGGAAGGATCGCAAAGCGTGATGGCGATGCCGTCCATGCCGTTACGGCCGGTACGGCCGATGCGGTGGACATAGCTTTCGGCCTCATCCGGCAGGTCGAAATTCACCACATGGCTGATGCCGGGAACGTCGATGCCGCGCGCCGCGATGTCGGTCGCCACGAGAATGCGCACCGAGCCCTCGCGGAAATCGTTGAGCGCCTTCTGGCGGGCGTTCTGCGACTTGTTGCCGTGGATGACGGCGGCCTTGAAGCCGTCGCGTTCGAGGTCCTTGGTCACCCGGTCGGCGCCATGTTTGGTGCGCGAAAAGATGATGACGGACTTCATCGCTTCGTCGGCGAGCATCGTCGACAGCACCTGGCGCTTCTGCTTGGTGCGGGCAAAGACAACGCCCTGTACGATTTCGGCAGCAGCGGTGCTCTGCGGCGCGACTTCGACGCGGATCGGGTTCTTCAACAGGCCCTTCGCCAGTTCGGCGATTTCATTGGGCATGGTGGCCGAGAACAGCACCGTCTGACGGTCGGGCGCGGTCGCCTTGGCGATCCGCTTGACGTCGTTGATGAAGCCCATGTCGAGCATGCGGTCACCCTCGTCCAGCACCAGCCATTTGGTGTCGGAGAGAATGAGGTCGCCCTCGCGCACCAGGTCGGTCAGGCGGCCGGGCGTGGCGATCAGGATGTCGACGCCGGGCGCAACCTTCTTCACCTGGCTGAAGCGCGAGACGCCGCCAAGCACGAGAGCGGTCGAGACATGCGCGCCCTTGGCGAGGATCTTGATGGTGTCCTCGATCTGGACGGCGAGTTCGCGCGTCGGCGCCAGGATCAGCGCACGGGTGGTCTTGGCTCGGCGCTTGGTGCCGAGCGCGATGATCTTCGACAGGATCGGCAGCGCGAAGGCAGCGGTCTTGCCCGAGCCGGTCTGGGCGATGCCGAAGATATCACGGCCTTCCATCTGCGGCGGGATCGCCTGCGTCTGGATCGGCTTCGGCTGGGTGAAGCCGGCGCCATGCGTCGCCTTGAGCAGCGCGCCCGTAATTCCAAGGGCTGCGAAACCGGTGAGCTCCGCAGTGTTGCCGGTCGAGATAGCGTTACCGGCTGAGGTGTTTTCGTTGGTCAAAATAGTCTTCTTTCACGCGGTCTTGGCCGCAAATATCGATGGCGGCAGGGCGCAACCTGCCGTCGAAAATTTGATATGAAACGACAAGGCGGGCGGACGGAAACGTCCACTCGGCTGCGCTGTCGTGCCCGCAGGCGTCATGCCACGGGACTCTTTCGCCACTTCGTGATGTATCGGAAAGAGGGGCCGATATACCGGAAAGAGGGAAAACAGACGCAACCAGTCTCATTTGTCGAGAAGGCCGGAATCTCCGGCCCAAGCGCCTATGGGCTGCATATGGCTGAGTTCGCTCCGGAATACAAGGGGCCACATGTTGCAGCGCAATAATCGAGGCCGAAAGCGGCGCTTGCACACGCCTGCAGGCATCATTACCACAAATGCAGCTTCCATTTCTGGAGACCGAGCGATGAAGGATGTGCTGAAGGAACTCGAGCGCCGCCGCGAGATCGCCCGCATGGGCGGCGGCCAGACCCGCATCGACGCCCAGCACAAGAAGGGCAAGCTGACGGCGCGCGAACGTATCGAGGTCTTTCTCGACGAAGGCTCGTTCGAGGAGTTCGACATGTATGTCGAGCATCGCTCGACCGATTTCGGCATGGAGAAGACCAAGATCGCAGGCGATGGCGTCGTCACCGGCTGGGGCACGGTCAATGGCCGTCCGGTCTATCTCTTCGCCAAGGACTTTACCGTCTTCGGCGGCTCGCTGTCGGAGGCGCATGCCGAAAAGGTCATCAAGGTGCAAGAGATGGCGTTGCGCAACCGCGCGCCGATCATCGGTCTCTACGATGCCGGAGGCGCCCGCATCCAGGAAGGCGTGGCGGCGCTTGGCGGCTATGCCGAGATCTTTCAGCGCAACGTGCTGGCCTCCGGCGTCATACCGCAGATTTCCGTGATCATGGGGCCGTGCGCCGGCGGCGACGTCTATTCGCCTGCGATGACCGACTTCATCTTCATGGTGCGCGACACCTCTTATATGTTCGTCACCGGGCCGGATGTGGTGAAGACCGTAACCAACGAGACGGTGACGGCCGAGAGCCTTGGCGGCGCGTCCGTCCACACGACCAAATCCTCGATCGCCGATGGCGCCTACGACAATGACGTCGAGGCGCTGTTGCAGATGCGCCGGCTGGTCGATCTGCTGCCGGCGTCCAACACGTCGGAGCTTCCGGAGGTCGAATGCTATCAGTCGGTCACCGACCATGATCTGTCGCTCGACCGGCTGATCCCGGACAACGCCAACAAGCCCTATGATATCAAGGAGTTGATCCTCAAAGTTGCCGACGAAGGCGACTTCTTCGAGATCCAGCAGAACTTCGCCAAGAACATCGTCACCGGGTTTGGCCGCGTCGAGGGCCGTACCGTCGGCTTCGTCGCCAACCAGCCGATGGTGCTGGCCGGCGTGCTCGATTCCGACGCAAGCCGCAAGGCGGCGCGCTTCGTGCGCTTCTGCGACTGTTTTTCCATTCCCATCGTCACCTTCGTCGACGTGCCGGGCTTCCTGCCCGGCACCGCGCAGGAATATGGCGGCCTGATCAAGCATGGCGCGAAACTCCTGTTTGCCTACGCCGAGGCGACCGTGCCGAAAATCACGGTCATCACCCGCAAAGCCTATGGCGGCGCCTATGACGTGATGGCCTCAAAGCACCTGCGTGGCGACATGAACTATGCCTGGCCGACGGCGCAGATCGCGGTGATGGGGGCGAGAGGCGCGGTCGAGATCATCTACCGTAAGGATATCGGCGACGCCGAAAAGATCGCAGCCCACACAAAGTCTTACGAAGACCGCTTCCTGTCGCCCTTCGTCGCCGCCGAACGCGGCTATGTCGACGAGGTGATCATGCCGCATTCGACCCGCCGCCGCATCGCGCGGGCGCTGCGCATGCTGCGCAACAAGGACATGCAGAATCCCTGGAAGAAGCACGACAACATCCCGTTGTAACATCCAATGTCGCGACTGATCATCAGCGCCGGTCGGCGGTTTGGCAGGTTCACGGTCCTGTTTTTCGTTGTTCCCGCTCTCATCATCTTCTGCGTCTGGATGTCCCTGCTCGACAACCATCCAATCTGGTTTATCGCCAGCGGCTTCGTCGTCATGCCGATCGCCACCACGGCCTTGGCATTTCTGTTCGGCACATTGTTTGCGGGCTTCCGACGCAGCAAGATCAAAGGCGTCAGTGAAGCAGAAGCGCCCGGCCTGTGGGCGCTGTGGCGGAGCGTCGCCGGACCGCGCCGTGCTGCGCGCACGGTTGTCATACTAGAGGGCAACCTGAACGCCAGCGTGCGCGAAGAGCGCACGCTTCTCGGCCTTCTCGGCAATCGGCTGTTTCTAACCATTGGCATCCCTCTCCTCGCAGTGACCGATGAAAGAGCGCTTGCCGCGATCCTTGCCCATGAGGACGCGCATGTGCGCAACAAGGATACCAATGGCAGCCTCAATCTCGCTGAGTTCGAAAACGGTTTCGGATTTGTCTTCGAGTATGCCCCGCCCGGAACCACGATCACAGGCAGCCTGCTCCACGCCGCTATCGGCTGGCTGGCGCAATCGTTCGAGCGGGAAGAAATCCGGCTTTCGCGCGAAGCGGAGATCAAGGCAGATCGACACGCGGCATCCTCCGGCGACGCCGAGCACGCCGCACGCGCGCTGTTGCTTCTTGCCACGGCAGACGTGCATTTCACGGAGACGGTCTATGACCCTTTGCAGCATGAATTGCGAGGTGCTTTGCGTCCGCCGCGAGCGCCGCTCGAGCGCGTGCTGGAAGCTGCCGGCCAGCTGCGAGAACCCATTTGCCTCAATGTTTGCGCCCGCAAGGCGTGGGCAAGCCCGGATGACGCAAAGTCTACCCATCCATCATGGGCTCAACGGCTGGCGGCGCTTGGCTACACGGAGCCGCCCGACCTGGACCCGATCGCCGTGACCGCGCTCTCGACGCTGCTGAACTCGAGCGTAGCACAGCGGCATATTGCGGAATTCGACACCAAATGGACTGCGCGGATGGAAGACTATCTCCAGCGCTGAACTGGTGGTCGCCCAACTCGCAGGCTCACTCCTCTTCCGCCGCGCCGAACCCCGCATCCCTGGGGGCGCTGGTCGCGGTCGCCCAAGGCGTTGCGTGGTTGTCGATGCGCATCTGGAAGATGAAATAGGTCGGCGAGCAGTAGCCGATGCCTTTTACCTTGTCGGCGCCCGGCGTGTCCGGCGGCAGCGACTGGCACATATAATCCTCGCGGCAGAAATGATCGGCCGAACAGGCGGGACGGTTGCCGCGGTTGACCGCGCCGCCGAGGCACTGGTCGAAATTGTTGGTGGCGACGCAGGTGTCGAATTTCTTGCCGCCGACCATGCCGCAAATTTCCGATGGCATCGGCTTGCCCGTCTTGAAGGCGGCGAAGCTGCGGTCCTTGTCGTCGCAGGCGCGATAAGCGATGCCTGCCGGTACGCCGATTTTCGGTGGCCGGCAGGTGTAGGCGGTCCGCGAAAGGGTCGGCGCAAAAGCGGCGAACTGGCCGGTGATCTTGTAGCGGTCGTTGAACGGCTGAGACGGGTTGCTGGAGATCGACCCGGTCAGGCAGGGATGGCCCGAAAACATCTTTGGACTGTCCTTGGGCAACAGACATTGCGCCAGCGTGGTGCGCACGCCTGAGGCCGTCGCCAGCGGCGTGCAGACGGTGCCGCCACCGCATTGCCAAGTCGCGCCGAAGCGTTTTGCATCATCCGGCATCAGGCACGGCATCGCGATCTCGGCCGGGGCGTAGCCGACATCGCCGGCATCGGTCCATGTCGCCGGCGGCGCGAAGGACAGCGGCCGGTAGCGGTTCGGCTCCTTGCCTTCTTCCGTCGCGCGCAGCCAGGCCTCACGTCGCGGAATCTCGGCATGGAGATGCGGCGAGATGCCGACCTCGATCCGGTTGAGCGGCGACGTCGTTTTGTCGTCGAGGCCGATGAAGTGAAAGCCGGCCGTCGAGCCTGCCTGGTGGCAGCCCTGGCAGGCGCCATTGTCCAGCCGCTCGACCAGCGCCTCCGGTGTCCGCACCAGTTTCAGCGCCGCATAGTCCAGGCCGGCGAAATCCGCTGGCTGGAACAGCGGCGTGAACGGATGGTTGGCCCGTCTCGCGCTGCCGAAGGTCGACCACGAGATGATTTTCTTCGCCAGGAATTCGTCGGGGATTTCGTAGACGCCGAGATCGACGGCCGCGACATTGGCGCTGACGTAGTCGGCGAGCCTTTTCTTGAGTGCAGCATTGTCCGAGAGCCGCGCAACGTCAGGCGTATTCTCCAGCGGCTTCTCGCTGATGGCAGCGCCATCGATGCCGAAGATCCGCATCAGATAGGCCGCCTGCCCGCCGAACTCGGTCTCCTGGCCCGAGGGAAAGCGCACCACTTGCGCGTTGAGTTCGAGCTGTTTGAAAGTCAGTTCCTCCGGTGCCAGCGGCCCGCCGACCAGCCAGCCGGCATCGACGTTTTCGTCGATCTGCGGTGTCCAGCGCCCGGCAACGCCGACGCAGCCGCCATCGGCATCCGGCGCCACGCTGTAGACGGCGTTGAAATTGAATGGCAGCCGCGATGCCAGAACCTTGCCGTTCTTGCGGAAACTGTAGGCCAGGCGATAGACAAAGCGCACCTCGCCACAGCTCTTGTCACCTTGCAGCGCGGTGAAGTCACGCCGGTCCAGCCGGTTGACGACGCCGACCAGGCGGAAGCGCGCGGCCTCGGTCTTCAGCCAGCGCATATCCATGATGCGGCCGACATTGCCGTCGGTCACCTCGTAGAGCGTGCGCCCGCCGGCCTTTATCTCGGCCCGCAGCGTGGCAATATCGGTCGCCACCATGTCGACAACGGCACGATAGGCCGGCACCTCACTGTAGAGCGTCTTCAGATCGTCCGCGCCGTCGACGGCGAAAATGCCGGCGAAGCCAAACCCCTTGGCATCGAGGGCGGCGAGCACCGCCGGATCGTCGACGATGGTCACCGGCTGCTCAGCGCGCACGCCATGCGAGGCGAACAGCGCGATGATGGCTGCAATGGCGAGCGCGAAACGCTTCATCCGATCGGCACCTTCTGCCGTGCCTCGACAAGTTCACGCAGCACCGGCACCAGCGCCAGCGGCAGATCCTCGGCGATCAGACCCGGTCCGAAGCGGCTGCCGGCCTCGGCATGGATCCAGACCGCTGCGCAGGCGGCCTCGAATGCCTGCATGCCCTGCGCCAGCAGCGCGGCGACAATGCCCGCCAGCACGTCGCCGGAACCGGCGGTGGCGAGCCATGGTGCACCATTGGCGTTGATCACCGCGCGGCCGTCCGGCGCCGCGATGACGGTGTCGGCGCCCTTGTAGACCATGATGGCGTTGGCTCGTTCAGCGGCTGCGCGCGCCTTGGCGAGTTTCGACTGCTTCTTGTCCTTCGCGATGTCGGGAAAAAGTCTGGCGAATTCGCCTTCATGCGGCGTCAGCACCAATACCGGCGCCAACGGGAGCAGCGCGGCGTCGAACAGGGCCTGAGGCTGATGCGCCAATGACGTGATGGCGTCAGCATCCAAGACAATGGCAGGGCGCTGAATTCCGAATGAACTCGTCGACGTGCGGTTTAGGTCAGCGACCGTCGCGATCAATTGCAACGCGAAATCCCCCACTTTGGGTTTCGGCCCGAGCCCTGGTCCGAACACAAGTACTTCGGGGTGCCTCGCCGACAAAAATTCCTGCACTTCCTCCATCGAACCGGCCTCGCGCAGCATGATCGATGTCAGATGCGCGGCGTTTACCTGCATGGCATTTTCAGGCGAGAGCACGGTCACCGCCCCTGCCCCGGCTCTGGCTGCAGCCATCGCCGACAGCCGCGCCGCACCTGTCGCGCTCGGCCCGCCGGAAAAGACGCTGACGTGGCCGCGCTTATACTTATGTGTATCGACCGCCGTTTTCGGAAAACAGTATAGCCAGAAGTCAGGCGTGTTCTCGAACGTCTTGATCTTGAACTCATCGACGATCGCATCCGGAATGCCGATATCGGCGACGATGATCTCGCCGCAGAGGCTGCGCCCCGGCATCAGCAGATGGCCGGGCTTTTTCCGCACGAACGTCACCGTCACGTCGGCCTTGAAATAAGCGTTGCTCAAGCCGGTCTCGCCCGACACACCAGAAGGCAGATCGATTGACACCACAGGCACGCGCTCCGCCGCGGCCAATCCTGAGACGGCAGAGGCATGCAGGGATATCTTCTTCGACAATCCCGCACCATAGAGCGCGTCCACGACGACTTCACCCGGTTCCGGGTAGCAGTGTCCGATGTGCTCGACCGGCAGATTGCAGGCCTCGGAAGCTCGCGCCGCATCACTCCCGGGCTTCTGCTTGCCTTCGGCCCAGAGCGTCACATTCACACCAGCCTCGGCCAGCAACCGCGCTACAACATAGCCGTCGCCACCATTATTGCCGGGGCCGCACAGCACGTGCACGCGGCTTGCTGCGGGATAGCGTGCCAGGACCACAGCAGCGACCGCTTCGCCGGCGCGCTGCATCAGGCCATAGCCGTCGAGCGGACCGGCCGCGATCGCCAGCCGGTCGACCTCGCCCATCTCGGCCGGCGACAGGACTTCATTGCTCATGGATTGCCGATCCCGCATTTCGTTCAAGGCCGACCCTTTGTCCCTATCGAGCATTGTCCAGTTTCGGATTCGAAGCAAACGGCCAGGTGCTGCGTTGGCGTGCGGCCAATCCTTTCGCAGACTGGTGCCACGGATCCGCGCGGGCCTGCAAAATGCGCAATCTGCCTAATTATCGTGCAGACGCCCGAAGCGGCAATGTGTAGGCTTCGGGCAGCTTTGCCGCAGCCGAAGCAGAGGATGACGCGAATGTGCATCCCGGCGCGGCGCGGCATTGGAATTGCGCGAAACCGCTTCGCGTGGGCTGAAATTGGCACAGTTCGTGCTTGATGGAGGCGCAAGCGGGGCGCACAACCCGTTTTTTTGGCAGTGGAGGCCACTTTTTACATGAAAAAGATCGAAGCGATCATCAAGCCGTTCAAGCTAGACGAAGTGAAGGAAGCGCTTCAGGAGGCCGGTCTGCAAGGCATTACCGTGACCGAGGCCAAGGGCTTTGGCCGCCAGAAAGGCCATACCGAACTCTATCGCGGCGCCGAATATGTCGTCGACTTCCTGCCCAAGGTGAAGATCGAAGTCGTGCTGGGCGACGACGCCGTCGAAGGCGCCATCGAAGCCATCCGCAAGGCGGCGCAGACCGGCCGCATCGGCGACGGCAAGATCTTCGTCTCCAACATCGAGGAGGTCGTTCGCATCCGCACCGGCGAAACGGGGATGGACGCCGTCTGAGCTTTCTGATTTCAGATTAACGTCTCCTCGAAACGTCATCACACAGGGAAGAAACGACATGACGACAGCCAAAGACATCATGAAGCAGATCAAGGACAACGACGTGAAATTCGTCGACCTGCGCTTCACCGATCCGAAGGGCAAGCTGCAGCACGTGACGATGGATGTCATCGAGGTCGAGGAAGACATGTTCGCCGACGGCGTCATGTTCGACGGCTCCTCGATCGCCGGCTGGAAGGCGATCAACGAGTCCGACATGGTGCTGATGCCCGATGCGGACACCGTCCACATGGATCCGTTCTTCGCCCAGTCGACCATGGTCATCCTGTGCGACATTCTCGATCCGGTCTCCGGCGAATCCTACAACCGCGATCCGCGCGGCACTGCCAAGAAGGCCGAGGCCTACATGAAGGCCGAAGGCATCGGCGACACCATCTATGTCGGCCCCGAAGCCGAGTTCTTCGTCTTCGACGACGTCAAGTACAAGGCCGATCCCTACAACACCGGGTTCAAGCTGGACTCGACCGAACTTCCGTCCAATGACGACACCGACTACGAGACCGGCAATCTCGGCCACCGCCCGCGCGTCAAGGGCGGCTACTTCCCTGTGCCGCCGATCGACAGCGCGCAGGACATGCGCTCCGAAATGCTGACCGTGCTCGCCGAAATGGGCGTGCGCGTCGAAAAACACCATCACGAGGTTGCCGCTGCCCAGCACGAGCTCGGCATCAAGTTCGACACGCTGGTCCGCAACGCCGACAAGATGCTGATCTACAAATATGTCGTGCACCAGGTCGCCAACGCCTATGGCAAGACGGCCACCTTCATGCCGAAGCCGATTTTCGGCGACAACGGCTCGGGCATGCACGTCCACCAGTCGATCTGGAAGAACGGCAAGCCGACCTTCGCCGGCAATGAATATGCCGGCCTGTCGGAGTCGTGCCTGTTCTACATCGGCGGCATCATCAAGCACGCCAAGGCGATCAACGCCTTCACCAACCCGCTGACCAACTCCTACAAGCGCCTTGTGCCTGGCTATGAAGCCCCGGTGCTGCTCGCCTACTCCGCGCGCAACCGTTCGGCCTCCTGCCGCATTCCGTTCGGCTCGTCCCCGAAAGCCAAGCGCGTCGAGGTCCGCTTCCCCGATCCAGGCGCGAACCCCTACCTCGCTTTCGCCGCCATGCTGATGGCCGGCCTCGACGGCATCAAGAACAAGATCCACCCGGGACAGCCGATGGACAAGGATCTTTACGATCTGCCGCCGAAGGAACTGAAGAAGATTCCGACCGTCTGCGGTTCGCTGCGCGAAGCGCTGCAGAGCCTCGACAAGGACCGCGGCTTCCTGAAGGCCGGCGGCGTCTTCGACGACGACCAGATCGACTCCTACATCGAGCTCAAGATGGCCGAAGTGATGCGCTTCGAAATGACCCCGCATCCGGTCGAATACGACATGTACTATTCGGTCTGAACGATTAGCCTCAGCGACAAGGAAAAACCCCGGCGTCAGTTCAGACGCCGGGGTTTTTGTTTGACCAATAGCAGACCGTAGACGTGATAGCAGCAGGCTACGGCGCAGGCTTACGAAGCCTGCGCCGCTATAGATGCTTAGGCGGCCGCCGAAACCTGCGCGCTGGTCGCAACCTCGGCGATGGTCTTCAGGATCTGCGAAGCGATCTGGTAGGGGTCGCCTTGCGAATTCGGGCGGCGGTCTTCCAGGTAGCCCTTGTAGTCATTGTTGACGAAGGAATGCGGCACGCGGATCGAGGCGCCGCGGTCGGCGATGCCGTAGCTGAAGCGGTTCCACGGCGCGGTCTCATGCTTGCCGGTCAGGCGCTTGTCGTTGTCCGGGCCGTAGACGGCGATGTGGTCCATCAGGTTCTTGTCGAATTGAGCCATCAGCGCTTCGAAATAGGCCTTGCCGCCGACTTCGCGCATATAGGCGGTCGAGAAGTTGGCGTGCATGCCCGAGCCGTTCCAGTCGGTGTCGCCGAGCGGCTTGCAGTGATACTCGATGTCGATCTCGTATTTTTCGGTCAGGCGCTGCAAGAGATAGCGGGCCATCCACATCTGGTCGGCGGCCTTCTTGGAGCCTTTGCCGAAAATCTGGAATTCCCACTGGCCCTTGGCCACTTCGGCGTTGATGCCTTCATGGTTGATGCCTGCTGCGAGGCAGAGGTCGAGATGCTCCTCGACGATCTGGCGCGCGATCGGGCCGACATTCGAATAGCCGACGCCGGTGTAGTACGGACCCTGCGGCGCCGGACAGCCGCTCTCGGGGAAGCCGAGCGGACGGCCGTCCTTGTAGAAGAAATACTCCTGCTCGAAGCCGAACCAGGCGCCCTCGTCGTCGAGGATGGTGGCGCGCTTGTTGGACACATGCGGCGTCACGCCATCTGGCATCATCACTTCGCACATCACCAGCACGCCATTGGTGCGGGCCGGATCGGGGAACACGGCAACCGGCTTCAGCACGCAATCGGAGCTATGGCCTTCGGCCTGCTGCGTCGAGGAACCGTCAAAGCCCCACAGCGGCAGCTGCTCGAGCGTCGGGAACTCGGCGAAGTCCTTGACCTGGGTCTTGCCGCGAAGATTGGGGACCGGCGTGTAACCATCGAGCCAGATATACTCGAGCTTGTATTTCGTCATTCTAGAGCCTCTCGTTGCTTGATCACCGAACCTGGATGACGCCGGCGCGCCGAGCCATCCAGCAGCCCAGCTGCCAAGCCAATAAAATGCAAATCGTGTGCCACTTCAGTTGGTCAGGGTGCGGCAAAATGCCCTTTCATGCCGGTGACGAAGGCAAGCCGCCTAAGCAATGCGCCCGGATCGATCAAAGGCAGAATTTGCTTAAATAACAGGCAAATGGCGATCTTTCTTTAGGCATCTTGCCTAAATGGATTGCAGGACTTACCTTGATGGAAAGATGAATCGAAGAGCCTCTCCAGAAGAAAGGAGACCGACCATGGAAATCACCTCAGCCCGTCCGTCGGCCAAAATCCTGATGTTCCCGGTGGCAGCGCGTGCGGGTGCCTCAAATTTAGGCGTAAAGGCCAAGTTTGCGGCAGAGCTTGCTTCGCTGCGCGCTCAGCCGCTTGACCATGGCGAGGCTTGGTATCATGAGGCCGCCATTGCGGACGCCGAACAGCCTCGCAAGAGCTAGGCGTCTTCCGCGCTGATAGATCGAACAGGCCCACAAATGAAAAACCCGGCGCGATCGCTCGCGCCGGGTTTTTTGTATGACACAGACCTGTCGGCTACTGTTTGGTATGCAGGTCGGTGCCGAGCGTATCCCTGACGAAGATCATGCCGATGATCAGCGACATTGCCGCGATCACCACCGGATACCAGAGCCCGTAGTAGATATCGCCCTTGTAGGCACTGAGCGCGAACACGATCGCCGGGAGGAAGCCGCCGAACCAGCCATTGCCGATGTGGTAGGGCAGCGACATGCCGGTGTAGCGGATGCGGGTCGGGAACATCTCAACCAGGATCGCCGCGATCGGCCCGTAGACCATGGTCACGTAGAGGACCAGGATGAACAGGATGCCGATGACCTTGGCCCAGTTGACCTGTGCCGGGTCGGCAAACATCGCAAACGCACCCGCTGCCGGAATGCTGTAGACAGTCACCTCGGTGGCGCCGGCTGCCTCATCCTTGGTCAGCACCTTGTCCTTGATCGCCTGCTCGGTCGGGACTGCGGTCTTTTCGCCTGCGCGGATGGCTGCCGCGTCGAGCTTCAGTTCGGGGTTGGCCGCGACAAAGGCGTCGAGCTTCTGGTCGGCAACCTTGGCGGCAGCACGCTTCAGCGGATAACCACCATCCTGCAAGGCAATATTGATTGCCTTGCCGAAGGCTGCCTCTTTGGCCTTCAATTGATCGCCAGCCGCGACCGCGTCATAGGATTCAGCTGTCTCGTTGCCGATCTTGACTGTAGCAGGCGTTCCAGCCGCTGCCGTCGTCACGACGTCATAAGGCACCGAGTTCTTGCTGAGAAAGGCGGTCGCGATATCGCATGACGTCGTGTATTTGAAAGTGCCCGTGGGGTTGAACTGGAATTTGCAGTCGCCAGGCGCGGCGGTCACAGTCGCACGCGTTGTCTGTTGTGCCGTTGCCAGAGCTGGATTAGCCGCCCAGGTCAGCGCCTTAAACAGCGGGAAAGTGGTGACGATCGCCAGCGCAAGACCGGCCATGATAATCGGCTTGCGGCCGATCTTGTCGGAAAGCCAACCGAACACGACGAAGAAGATCGCGCCTACCGCCAGCGCGATGGCGACCATGATGTTGACCGACTGCGCGTCCACCTTGAGCACATTGGTAAGGAAGAACAGTGCGTAGAACTGGCCGTTGTACCAGACCACGGCCTGGCCGGCGGTGAGGCCGAAAAGCGCCAGCAGCGCAATTTTTGCATTCTTCCATTGGCCGAAGGCTTCCGACAAAGGCGCCTTGGAGCCCTTGCCCTCTTCCTTCATACGGACGAAGGCCGGCGATTCCGAAAGCGTCAGGCGAATCCAGACCGATATTGCGAGCAGGATGGCCGAGAGTAGGAATGGAATGCGCCAGCCCCAGGCCGCGAAATCCTCCTTGCTCAACGAATTCTGCACGGCCAGGATGATGATCAGCGACAGGAACAGGCCAAGCGTCGCTGTCGTCTGAATCCACGACGTATAGAAGCCACGGCGATCGTCGGGTGCATGTTCGGCGACATAGGTCGCGGCACCGCCATACTCACCGCCGAGCGCCAGGCCCTGCAGCATGCGCAGCCCAACCAGGATGATGGGCGCCGCGATGCCCCAGCTCGCCGAACCGGGAAGCAGGCCGACCAGGAAGGTCGACAGGCCCATGATCGTGATGGTGACGAGGAATGTGTATTTGCGGCCGACGAGATCGCCGATACGGCCGAACACCAGCGCGCCGAACGGCCGCACGAGGAAGCCGGCAGCGAAAACCAGCAGCGTGAAGATGTTGCGCGTCCCCTCCGGATAAGAGGCGAAGAATGTGGTGCCGATTGCGGCCGCCAATGCGCCGTAGAGATAGAAATCATACCATTCGAAAACCGTGCCGAGCGAGGAAGCGAAGATGACTTTCTTCTCCTCCCGCGTCATGCCGCGGCTGCTTCCGCCGGCGGTCGATGCCAATGCCATTGAACTGTCCTCCCGTGAATCGTCTGCCTTCGACGCTGGGCGTCATCGTCGGCGTTCCCTCCGAACGCGACTCGAACCCGACATCGGCGTAAAAAATGACAGAAAGCGACCGCCGGAGGCAGACAGACCTTGGATTTATGACTTTGGTATTAGGTGCAGTGCGGCAAAAGGCCGAGGATCAGGTCTTCAGCGCATCGAGCAGGCCGACGGCCGCCATCATGTCGCGTTTGCGAGCCGAGCGGCGTGCGACAGCCTCGGCATCCTGGCCCCAATGCTCGATCTGCCAGTCCTCGTCGACATGGCCGGCGGCCCAAGCCGCATCGCCATCGAGCGCACCGTAATCGACCGCCAGCGCCAGCAGCGCCGACCCGGTCAGCGAAGTCATGACATGGATTGCAGCCAGCCGCAGCGGCTCGGCACGCTGGGCAAGATGGGCGCCGAGGACGGCGAGGCTTTCGCGCGGCTGCTCGACATGGATGATGCCCTCGGCGAGGTTGAACCGAGCCCCTAATGTCGCCCTCGCCCAGTCGATCACCGGATCCCAATGCTGGTTCTGCCGCTCGACCAGCCCCTGCGGCGCGTCGGCGCGGTAGCAGGTCAGATCGGACGAGGCGAAGCGCAAGACGTCCTCCAGCACCGCCTGCGGGTCGCTGGCGACGCCGTCGATGGCGGTGTTGACCAGACGCAGCACCGGCATCGTGACCGGGTCGATGGTCTCGCCCTGTGCAGCGAACTCATTGGCGACCAGGGCGGCGGCGTTTTCGGTCGGCAGCGCCAGCAGCGCCTTGCCCGGCGTGCGCACCGGCTTGCCGTCGAGATGGACGGCAAAACCGTCTTCCACAGCTGCGACCGACACGTCCTTGTAGAAGCGCTTCGGCAGGTGCGTCTTCATCTGGATCTGCGCGCGGCGCACCGGATCCGGATCGGACAGATGCTTTCCCGCTTCGAGGTCGTTGAGGATGTCACGCATGGTCGAACTTTCTATCCAGGTACCTGCTTGCGCGCCGGCCGGTTGACGATGATCAGGCCGACAGCGATCAGCCCAAGCGCCACAAAGATCCTGGTCGTCGGCGCCTCGCCCAGAATGATAGCGCCGCAGAGGACGCCGAACACCGGCGACAGGAAAGCGAAGCTCGACAGGGCCGATGCCGGATAGCGCCTGAGCAGCCAGAACCACAGCACATAGGTGAAGGCAACTATATAGAGCGACTGGAACAGCAGCGCCAATGTCGGCAAGGCACTGACCGCGCGGATCGGCGGGCCGGCGAAAGGCAGAACCAGGACACCGACAATGGCCGCACCGGCCAGCTGATAAAGCAGCAATTTCTCGGCACTGGTCTCGACCAGTTTCGAACGCTTGATGACGATACTGGTCGCCGCCCACAGAATACCGGAGCCGAGGCTGAGCAGATCGCCCATCAAGGTCACGTCGGTGCCGCCGGCAATCCCGTCTGAAAACACCGCCACCAGGCCGCAGAAGGCGAGAACGAGCCCGCCAAGCTTGCGCGCGTTGATACGCTCACCGAGCAGGAAATGGCCGCCGATCAGGACCCAGAACGGCATGGTGTTGACCAGCAGTGTGTTGCGGGCAACGGTCGTGTATTCCAGCCCGATATAGAGGCACAGGAACTCGACGCCGAACAGCACGCCGACGATGATGCCGGCGACAAGCGACCCGTCGGCCTTAAACAGCCTGATGCCGCGCAGCCAGCACCAGCCGAGCACACAGAGCCCGCCAATGATCGAACGTGCGATCGAGACGAAAACCGGATCGAAGCCGGCATAGGAGATCTTGGCGGCGACGTAGTTCAGCCCCCAGGAAAAGGTCAACCCGACCATGATGGAAGCAGCCGCCAGATCGACCGCATCGCGGCGATCCAATACCGAGGCAACGGCCAATGTCAGTCCTCCGCGCTGGCGTCGTCGAAGCCGATCAGGTTCCAGCTCTGGCGCATATGCGGCGGCATCGGCGCGGTGACGTCGATGACGCCCTTGTCCGGGTGCGGAATGACGATGCGGCGCGCATGCAGATGCAGGCGGTTCTGAATGCCGCCCGGAAAGTCCCAGTTGGTGTCGGCCTCGAAATATTTGGGGTCGCCAAGGATCGGGCAGCCGATATAGGCGGCATGAACGCGCAGCTGGTGGGTGCGGCCAGTGTACGGCTCCATTTCCAGCCAGGTCATCGTCTGGGCCGCCTGCTCGATGATGCGATAGTAGGACACGGCGTGGTCGGCGCCCTTTTCGCCATGGGCTGCCACGCGCACGCGGTCGCCGTCCTCGGTCGGTTCCTTGATCAGCCAGGTCGAGATCTTGTCCTCACGCTTGGGCGGGACGCCCTTGACCAGCGCCCAATAGGTCTTCTTGGTCTCGCGCGCCCGGAATGACTCGGAAAGCTTCATCGCCGCAAGCCTGGTGCGGGCAACCACCAACACGCCCGACGTGTCGCGGTCGAGCCGGTGCACCAGGCGCGGCTTCTCGCCCTTCTGGCTGCGCCAGGCCTCCAGCATGTCGTCGACATTGCGGGTGACGCCCGAGCCGCCTTGCACCGCCAGGCCCGCCGGCTTGTTGAAGACGAAGACTTTTGGATCTTCGTGGATCAGCATCTTGGCCAGCACATCGGCGTCGCCCTGGTTGCGGATCGAGTAACCCGTAAGCGCACTCTCGCCCTTCTTGTCGACCTCGAGCGGCGGCACACGCACCACCTGGCCGGGCTCGACACGGCTGTCGGCCTTGACCCGGCCGCCATCGACGCGGATCTGGCCCGAGCGCAGCAACTTCTGCAGATGGCCAAAGCCGAGACCGGGGAAATGGGTCTTGAACCAGCGATCGAGCCGCATGCCCGCCTCGCCGGCCTCCACCGTGATCTGTTCTACGCCTGCCATGATTTTCGCTTTATCCGTTTCTAGCGCGTGACCCCGAAAATCTACTCCGGCTTTCGGAAAGGATCATGCGCAAGATCAAAGTTTCTGCAGCGCGTCCAGAGGATGCGGCGTGCTCCAGGTCGGGGCAATAACACTATGAAACGGTTCTTGCGAGCCAAAGTCCCAGAAACAGGGCGATAATGGCGCCAACGACGCTGGCCAGCGCATATCCCAACGCCGGCAGCGTCGCTCCGCGCTCCCACAGGGTCGCGAAATCGAGCGAAAAGGCGGAGAAGGTGGTGAAGCCGCCAAGGATGCCGGTGGCGACGAACAGCCGGAGCTCATTGGAACCGCCGCGCCGCATCAGCGCGGCGATGAACAGCCCCATGGCAAAGGAGCCGACGATGTTGATCGCCATCGTCCCCCAGGGGTAGTTGGGGCCGACGAGGCGCAAGGCGCCGATGTTGGTAAGGTGGCGGATGCCGGCGCCGATGCCG
The DNA here is from genome assembly GCF_030323205.1 of Mesorhizobium sp. C395A. Classification (NCBI taxonomy): domain Bacteria; kingdom Pseudomonadati; phylum Pseudomonadota; class Alphaproteobacteria; order Hyphomicrobiales; family Phyllobacteriaceae; genus Mesorhizobium; species Mesorhizobium sp. C395A. The sequence continues at coordinate 1,916,929 of NZ_CP100473.1, forward strand.
CCGCCGACCACAACGAGAAGCAGATTGAACATGCCCAATCCCTTCAGGCCAACGCCTCAGGTCGTCTCGACCTTCTTTGCCTTGCTCGAGCCGATCATCTTCCAGTTCTTGTAGAACATGGAATTGATGCGCTCGACGGTGACCGAAACGATGGCCAGAAGTCCGGCGATGAAGCCGGGGAACGGCGACGGGCGGATGATGTCCATGAACACGCAGTAGCGGCGTCCGTCATACTCGTTGACCGAGCGGTGCAGCAGCGTGTCGTCGAAAATATAGAGTGGGTTGTCGTGCCAGTAATTCCTGGCGCCGTTGCATTCGACGAAAACCTCTGCCTTCACCGGCAAGAGATTGTAGAGGATGCGCAGGCTGAGCCGCAGCGGTCCGAAATGCCAGGAAGTCGATTCCTTGCCTCTGAAGACAGACACGGCAATGGTCTTGATGTATTTGAAATCCTTGTTGAATTCTGCGACATTGTCGATCCGGTGCTTGCCGTACCACTGATAGACATACATGCCGCGACGACCGGTGCCGAAATTGGCGTCGATATCGGCGATGATCTCGTCCTTGCGCGCCTTGAAGACGTCAAGAACCTCGTTGACCTCGCGCTGATAATCGGCAGGAAACTGCTCCAGCTTCCACACACCCGGGTTGCGGTAGCAAACGAGGTCCACCAGCAGATTGAAGGGCGACAGCAGCCAGGTGAAGATGCCATTGCCGAGGAAATAGCCGCGCAACAGCGACAGATCCTTGCCGGCGTTGCGCAGCACATCGATCAGGCCGCAGACGATCCAGATCGTGGTCAGGATCGGAATGAAATAGAAGCCGAGCGCGAGCAGCGGGACAGCAATCACAGCCTGGCGAAGCGTCTTGCGAAGGGATTTTGTCATTTCTGTTCGCGCGGCGCGCTGTCCCCGTTCCGAATTATCGCCCGTCCTGGCAGCCTCCCGGCCGAGTCATGCGACGTGATAGGGCTTTTTGTCATGCGGTACAATCACACTGCTGTGACTGGCGGGGACAGAATTTCAGTTCATCGCGGGCAGGCCGAGTTCGTCCCGTTTGTCCCGCGCGCCTATTTTTCCCGCTCGCTGCGCAGCTTTGCCCAATAGTCCAGCCGTTTCTTGATATCGCGCTCGAAGCCGCGTTCGGGCGGATCGTAAAAGATCTGCCGGCCCATCTTTTCGGGGAAATAGTCCTGGCCGGAAAAGGCATCGGGCTGGTCGTGATCGTAGCGGTAGCCGGCGCCGTAATCCCCCTCTTTCATCAGCTTGGTCGGCGCGTTGAGGATGTGCTTGGGCGGCAGCAGCGAACCGAACTCCTTCGCCGCCCGCGTGGCTGCCTTGAAGGCGGTATAGACGGCGTTGGATTTGGGCGCGGTGGCGAGATAGACGGTGGCCTCGGCGAAGGCCAGTTCGCCTTCGGGCGAGCCGAGGTAGTCGTATGCGTCCTTGGCGGCGTTGGCGATAACCAGCGCCTGCGGGTCGGCCAGCCCGATATCCTCCATCGCCATGCGCACCAGCCGGCGGCCGAGATAGAGCGGATCCTCGCCGGCGTCGAACATGCGGGCAAGATAATAAAGCGCCGCGTCCGGATCGGACCCGCGCACCGACTTGTGCAGCGCCGAGATCAGATTGTAGTGACCGTCCTGGCCCTTGTCATAGATCGGCGCGCGGCGCTGCACGATGCGCTGCAACCCTTCGGGATCAAAAACCTCGCCGGGTTTGGCGGCGCGCCAGACTTCCTCGGCCAGCGTCAGCGAGGCCCGGCCGTCGCCATCGCTCATGCGGATGAGCATCGCCCGCGCCTCGTCGTCGAGCGGCAGCGCCCTGCCCTCCGTCTCCTCCGCCCGCGTCATCAGTTTGGCGATGCTGTCCTCGCCCAGCGAGTGAAACACCAGCACCCGCGCTCGCGACAGAAGCGCGGCGTTCAGCTCGAACGATGGATTTTCGGTGGTGGCGCCGACCAGAACAACTGTTCCATCCTCCATGACCGGGAGGAAAGAGTCCTGCTGGGCACGGTTGAAGCGATGGATCTCGTCGACGAACAGCAGCGTCTGGCGGCCATTGGTGCGGCGCAGCTTCGCTGCTTCGAACACTTTCTTCAGGTCGGCGACGCCGGAAAACACCGCCGATATCTGCTCGAAAGCAAGACGGGTCTCGCCGGCCAGCAGCCGCGCAACGGTAGTCTTGCCGGTGCCGGGTGGCCCCCAGAAAATCATCGAGCCGAGCGAACCGGAGTTGATGAGCCGCGTCAGTGCGCCGTCGGGGCCGGTCAGATGCTCCTGGCCGACGACCTCGCCAAGGTTTTTCGGGCGCAGCCGATCGGCCAAAGGCCGGCCGGGCGGCGCTCTTTCCGGTTCATCGACGCTGAACAGATCGGCCATCTAGGTCTTCTGGTTGGAGCACGATCCTCAGAAATGGGAAGATCGCCTCAGTAACGCAACACCTGGCGCAGTATCTGCCCGCCGCGCTCGACGGTAAAGCGCCACCAGCGCGTATCCTGCTGGGCAAGCTGCGCCAGTGTCGCCGCCGTATCGACGGTGGTGCCGTTCACCTCGCGCACGATGTCGCCGGGCTGGAAGCCGAAATCGGCAGCCGGCGAATCGCGGTTGATGTCGACCACGATGACGCCCTTGAGGTCGGTGCGCAGGCCAAGCCGCTGGGCGAGCCTGGGCGACAGTTCCGCGACCTTGGCGCCGGAGAATGGGCTGCGGCCATGCAGCGTCACTTCCGACGCCTTGGCGCCTTCCGGCGCGCGCTCCAGTGCAATCTCCATCGTCGCCTGCTGGCCCTTGCTCAGGATGGCGAAGGTCGCCTTGGTGCCGATCGACAGGGTCGCCATGCGGTAGTCCAGCGCCTCGATGCCTTCGACGGTCGTGCCATTGAGCTGCAGCACGACGTCGCCGGGCTTCAGCCCTGCCTTGGCCGCCGGTCCGGCTTCCTCGACCGACGACACCAGCGCGCCGGTCGGCTTCTCCATGCCAAGCGATTCGGCGATCTGCGGTGTGACCGCTTCGAACTCGGCGCCTATATAGGGCCGCTCGAAGAAATCGAGCCCGGCCTTGGCCGCGTCGGCGAAGGCGCGCACCATGTTGGCCGGGATGGCAAAGCCGATGCCGATCGAGCCGCCGCTGCGGCTGTAGATGGCGGTGTTGATGCCGACCAGCTGGCCGCCCATGTTGATCAGCGCGCCGCCGGAATTGCCGGGATTGATGGCGGCGTCGGTCTGGATGAAGTAGCCCGAATCCGAAACGCCGATATGGCTGCGGGCAAGCGCCGACACGATGCCGCTGGTGGTGGTCTGGCCGACGCCGAACGGATTGCCGATGGCCAGCACCAGGTCGCCGACCTCGAGCGCGTCGGAATCGCCGATGGCGATCACCGGAAAGGGCTTGTCGGAGTTGATCTTGAGCACGGCGAGGTCAAGCGTCTCGTCCTTGAGCATGACCTTCGAGGTGAATTCGCGCCCGTCGGCGGTCGCGACCTTGACCTCGTCGGCATCCTTGATCACGTGGAAATTGGTGACGACGACGCCGCTTGGATCGACCAGCACGCCCGAGCCGAGCGATGATTGCGCGCGCGGCTGCGCGCGGCCGAAGAATTCCTCGAAGAAAGGATCGCCGTCGAAGGGCGACGTGACCTTGGCCGTCTGCGAAGCATAGACATTGACCACCGCCGGCGCCGTCTGCTTGACCAGGGGCGCAAACGACAGCTGTACCTCTTCGCGGCCGAACGGCACGCGCTTGTCGGGACCGGAGGTGCCGTTCTCGCCTTCGACGCCATGCAGGAGGTCGGTCAGCACATCGGAGAGCCCCGGATCGGCTGGCTTGGCGGCGTCCTCGGCCAGAGCCTGCCTGACTGTCGGCGCGGCTGCGAACGCCATCATGGCGAAGAGCAGAACAAGAGACAGTCGGTTGGCGCGCATTCGCGAATCCTCCAAGGCAAGTTCGGGGGCATTGTCCCGACGATTGTGCAGAATGAAAGGCTAATGCACTGAAATGCGGCGATTGTCGTGCAAAAGCACTTGGCCGGCAGGCAAAAAAAGCCCGGCGAAGCATGCCCTTGCGACAATGCAAAAAAGGGGCCCGAAGGCCCCTTGAAAGTCATTTGCGAAAACCGAGCCTTATGCGGCAGTGGCTTCCTCGTTGGCGCCTTCGGCTTCGAGGCGGGCGCGGTCGCCGGCGCCCTTGGCGTCGGTGTCGCGGTCGACGAACTCGATGACCGCCATGGCGGCATTGTCGCCGTGGCGGAAGCCCGCCTTCATGATGCGCAGATAGCCGCCGTTGCGGTCGGCGTAGCGCGGCGCAATCGTGTCGAACAAACGCTTGACGACGCCTTCATTGCCGATCTGGGCAATGACCTGGCGGCGCGCATGCAAGTCGCCGCGCTTGCCGAGCGTCACCAGCTTCTCGACGATTGGACGCAAATCCTTCGCCTTCGGCAGGGTGGTGACGATCTGCTCATGTTCGAGCAGCGACACGGCGAGGTTGGCGAACATCGACTTGCGATGGCTAATGCTTCGGGCGAAGCGGCGGCCTTTAAAACCGTGGCGCATGGCTCTTTTCCTTCAGTTGTTCAAGAGGCCACGGCCTCTGATGGTTTTCCGCATGACCGTCGGATCGAGCGGCCCACGCCGCCGATCCTTGGACTTCATGCTCAATATTGGTCTTCGTAACGCTTGGCGAGGTCTTCGATGTTTTCCGGCGGCCAGTCCGGCACTTCCATGCCGAGGTGCAGGCCCATCGCCGCGAGCACTTCCTTGATCTCGTTCAGCGACTTGCGGCCGAAGTTCGGGGTGCGCAGCATCTCGGCTTCGGTCTTCTGGATGAGATCGCCGATGTAGACGATGTTGTCGTTCTTCAGGCAGTTGGCCGAACGCACCGAAAGCTCGAGTTCGTCGACCTTCTTGAGCAGCGCCGGGTTGAAGGCAAGCTCGGTGACGGCCTCGGTGGCGACTTCCTTCTGCGGCTCGTCGAAGTTGACGAACAGGCCAAGCTGGTCCTGCAGGATGCGGGCGGCGAATGCCACCGCGTCCTCGCCCGAGATCGAACCGTCGGTCTCGATGGTCATGGTCAGCTTGTCATAGTCGAGAACCTGGCCCTCGCGGGTGTTCTCGACCTTGTAGGAGACCTTCTTGACCGGCGAATACAGGCTGTCGACCGGGATCAGGCCGATCGGCGCGTCTTCGGCGCGGTTGCGGTCGGCCGGCACGTAACCCTTGCCGGTGTCGACGGTGAATTCCATGCGGATTTCAGCGCCCTCGTCCAGCGTGCAGATGACGTGGTCGGGGTTGAGGATCTCGACGTCGCCAACCGTCTGGATGTCGCCAGCCAGAACCGCACCCGGGCCCTGCTTGCGAACGACCATGCGCTTGGGACCATCGCCTTCCATGCGGATGGCGATTTCCTTGATGTTGAGGACGATGTCGGTCACGTCCTCACGCACGCCGGCAATCGACGAGAATTCATGCAGAACGCCGTCGATCTGCACGGCGGTGACAGCCGCACCGCGCAGCGAAGACAAAAGCACGCGGCGCAGCGCGTTGCCGAGCGTCAGGCCGAAGCCACGCTCGAGCGGCTCGGCGACCAGCGTGGTCAGCGTCTTCTTCTTCGACGAGAACTCGATCTTGTTCGGCTTGATCAGTTCCTGCCAATTTTTCTGGATCATGATGCTTTCCTTCCGTTGACCCGCCACCATCCAATCGTGGCGGGCGACCTGGAGTGCCGTGGAGGAGCGCCTTGAGGCGCTCACGCGGCGTTCGGTAATGTCTTAGACGCGGCGCTTCTTGCGCGGGCGGCAGCCATTGTGCGGGATCGGCGTCACATCACGGATCGAGGTGATGGTGAAGCCGGCCGCCTGCAGGGCGCGAAGCGCCGATTCACGACCGGAGCCGGGTCCGCAGACCTCGACTTCGAGCATGCGCATGCCGTGTTCCTGGGCCTTCTTGGCGACGTCTTCGGCAGCCATCTGGGCGGCGAACGGGGTCGACTTGCGCGAACCCTTGAAGCCCTGGGCACCGGCCGACGACCAGGCAATGGAATTGCCCTGCGCGTCGGTGATGGTGATCATCGTGTTGTTGAAGGTCGAATTGACGTGGGCAACGCCCGACGAGATGTTCTTGCGTTCGCGACGGCGAACACGAGCGGCTTCCTTGGCCATGATAGTCCTTTCAGTTGATCTCTACACCGCCGTAATGCCAGCGGCTCCACCTTTGAAAGCGAGTAGTGAGCAGGGACCAGCGAATAGGGAACCCCTACTCGCTAATGGCTACTCGCTATTCGCTCACTTACTTCTTCTTGCCGGCAATCGACTTGGCCGGGCCCTTGCGGGTGCGTGCATTGGTGTGCGTGCGCTGGCCGCGAACCGGCAGCGAACGGCGGTGACGCAGACCGCGGTAGCAGCCGAGGTCCATGAGACGCTTGATGTTCATCGACACTTCGCGGCGCAGGTCGCCTTCGACCTGGTAGTCGCGGTCGATGGTCTCGCGGATCTGCAGCACTTCCGCGTCGGTCAGCTGGTTGACGCGGCGCTCGGCCGGGATGCCGACCTTGTCGACGATCTCCTGGGCGAACTTCTTGCCAATGCCGTGAATGTACTGAAGCGCAATGACGACGCGCTTGTTGGTCGGAATGTTGACGCCGGCTATACGAGCCATATTCTTCTCTTCTCCATGTGGGACCGGCCGGCCTTCAAAAAAAGGCATGCGCGGCGCTGTTCAAATTACCCCGCGTCCGGTGGAGGCCGGCCCTTGCGGGAGTTCCCTAGTTTCAATGCGGCTGCCTTGCCCTTGCGGACAAGCAAGCCTCATGCCTGATAGGAAGACGGGCCGCCATAACCCAGCGAACCGTTCCAGTCAAGCGCAATCTTTACTTTACCGTAACGGTCTCCCGCGTCACCGCCGCGAGCAGCGCTTCAATCTCCGCCGTCACGGTGTCGACAGGGGCCATGCCGTCGACACTCCTAAGCGAGCGTTTGGCATAATAATAGCCGATCAGAGGCGCGGTCTTCTTGTAATATTCCCGCAGGCGCTCTTCGAACACCACCGGATTGTCGTCCTTGCGCACCGGCTGTCCGGCGGCCTTGGCGTCGTCGGCGCGCTTGACGATGCGGGCGACCAGCGCTTTGTCGTCGACGACGAACTCGATCACGGCATCGAGGTCAATGCCGCGCTCGGCGAGCATCGATTCAACCGCATCAGCCTGCACCAGCGTGCGCGGATATCCGTCGAGGATGAAACCGTTGGTGCAATCGGGCTGATCGATGCGCTCGGCCACGATGGCGTTGACGATGGCGTCGGAAACCAGCTCGCCGGCATCCATCACCGCCTTGGCGCGCTTGCCGACTTCGGTGCCGGCCTGCACGGCCGCCCGCAGCATGTCACCCGTCGACAGCTGCGGTATGCCGTATTTTTCTACCAGTCTTTGTGCTTGCGTCCCCTTGCCCGCTCCTGGCGGCCCAAGCAATATCAATCTCATCTGGCCTTCTTCCCCCCGCGCAGCTTCGACTTCTTGATCAGGCCCTCATACTGGTGCGCGATCAGGTGACCCTGGATCTGCGCCACCGTATCGAGGGTTACACTGACCACGATCAGAAGCGATGTGCCACCGAGGTAGAATGGTACGCCAGTCGCCGAAATCAGGAACTCGGGCAGCAGGCACACCAGCACCAGATAGATGGCGCCGACGACGGTGATGCGCGTCAGGACATAGTCGATGTAATCGGCGGTGCGCTCACCCGGACGGTAGCCCGGAATGAAGCCGGAATGCTTCTTGAGCTGGTCGGCGGTGTCCTTCGGATTGAACACGATGGCCGTGTAGAAGAAGGCGAAGAACACGATCATTGCCGCATAGAACAGCATGTAGAGCGGCTGGCCGTGGCCGAGCGAGGCGAGCACGGTGCTTGCCCATGCCGGCAGGTTTGTCGTCTGCGAGAAGCCAGCGACCGTTGCCGGCAGCAAAAGCAGCGACGACGCGAAGATCGGCGGAATGACGCCCGACGTGTTGAGCTTCAGCGGCAGATGCGAGGTATCGCCCTGGAACATGCGGTTGCCGACCTGGCGCTTCGGATACTGGATCAGCAGGCGGCGCTGCGCGCGCTCGAAGAACACGATCAGCGCGATGACGATGATGGCCAGCACGATGATCGCGAGTATCAGCCCGGTCGATAGGGCGCCGGTGCGGCCGAGCTCCAGCGTGCCGGAGATGGCGCGCGGCAGGCCGGCGACGATGCCGGAAAAGATGATCAGCGAAATGCCGTTGCCGATGCCGCGGGCGGTGATCTGCTCGCCCAGCCACATCAGGAACATGGTGCCGCCAACCAGCGTGACGACGGTCGAGATGCGGAAGAACATGCCGGGATCGTTGACGATGCCGTTGCCGCCTTCCAGGCCCACTGAAATGCCGTAGGCCTGCACCAGCGCCAAGAGCACCGTGCCGTAGCGCGTGTACTGGTTGATGACCTTGCGGCCCTGCTCGCCTTCCTTTTTCAGCGCTTCCAGCGACGGAATGACCGAGGTCATCAGCTGCATGATGATGGAGGCTGAGATGTAAGGCATGATGCCGAGCGCGAAGATCGCCATGCGCTGCACGGCGCCGCCGGCGAACATATTGAACATGCCGAGCACGCCCTTGGCCTGCGAAGAGAAGGCCTGCGCGAATGCATCCGGATTGATGCCGGGCAGCGGGATATAGGTGCCGAGGCGATAGACGAGCAGCGCGCCGACGGTGAACCAGATTCGCTTCTTCAGGTCCTCCGCCTTGGCGAAAGCCGCAAAGTTCAGATTCGAGGCTAGTTGTTCAGCAGCCGAAGCCATGCCTGATTCTCCGCTAGAGCATGATGCCGAAAAGTGTGAAGCGGTTTTCGGACAACGTCATGCGCTACTTCTTTGATTTGTATGTCACGCTCGATGCCCGCAGCTCAGGCGGCGCGTGGCACCGAAGCTCACGAGATAAGCTCCGGGCTCTAAACATGCAAGCGGCCGCGTTGACGCGGCCGCCTAATTGATTGGATCAAAGCGCAATCGTGAACAAAAACGGATACCGTTCCTGCCGGCCGCGCTTCAAATTGCCGTTACTCCGCTGCCGCTTCCGGCAGCTTGACCGAACCGCCGGCCTTTTCGATCTTCTCGATCGCGGCCTTGGAGGCGCCGGCGACGTCGAAGGCAAGCTTTGCCTTGAGCTCGCCGTCCGAGAGGATGCGCACGCCGTCCTTGACGCGGCGGATGACGCCGGCGGCAACGAGTGCCTCGGCCGTCACGGTCGCCTTGGCGTCGAGCTTCTTGGCATCGAGCGCCGTCTGGATACGAGCCAGCGACACGACGACAAAGCTCTTGGCGAAGATGTTATTGAAGCCACGCTTCGGCAGGCGCCGATAGAGCGGCATCTGGCCGCCCTCGAAGCCGTTGATGGCAACGCCGGAGCGCGCCTTCTGGCCCTTGACGCCGCGACCGCCGGTCTTGCCCGAGCCGGAGCCGATGCCACGGCCGAGACGCTTCTTGGAGTGCGTCGCGCCGTCCTTGTCACGCAGATCGTTGAGTTTCATCTGGGTTCTCCTGCGCTTTTGCTCAGCCCTCGTCCACGACGCGGACGAGATGCTGGACGGCAGCGATCATGCCGCGCACCGAGGGAGTGTCCTCCAGCGTGCGCTGCTTGTGCATCTTGTTGAGGCCGAGGCCGACCAGCGTTGCGCGCTGTTCCTTCGGGCGGCGGATCGGCGAACCGATCTGCTCAACGGTGATGGTCTTGGTTGCTTTCTTGGCCATGGTCAAAATCCCTGGTCAGATCGACTATTCTTCAGCCGCAACGGCGGTGCCGCGGCGGGCCTGAAGGGTCGAATACTTGATGCCGCGCGCAGCAGCCACATCCTTGGGATGCATCTGGCTCTTCAGCGCGTCGAACGTGGCGCGAACCATGTTGTAGGGGTTCGACGAACCCATCGACTTGGCGACCACGTCATGCATGCCGAGCGTCTCGAAGACAGCGCGCATCGGGCCGCCGGCGATGATGCCGGTACCCTGCTTGGCAGCGCGCAGCAGCACGCGTCCGGCACCCCAGCGTCCTTCGACGTCGTGGTGCAGCGTGCGGCCAGAGCGCAGCGGCACGAAAATCATGTCGCGCTTGGCCGACTCGGTTGCCTTGCGGATCGCTTCCGGCACTTCGCGCGCCTTGCCGTGACCGAAGCCGACGCGGCCCTTCTGGTCGCCGACGACGACGAGTGCTGCAAAACCGAAGCGACGGCCGCCCTTGACGACCTTGGCGACACGATTGATGTGGACGAGCTTGTCCACCATGCCGTCATCGCGTTCTTCACGATCGCGGCCGCGGCCGCCATCCCTACGTTCCTGTGCCATATCCTGTTCCTTGTTTTTTTCCGGAAGCACGGTTGCTGATAAGATCCGGTGCGCCTCTTTGGGTCACCGGGGGCGAACTATTTTTCCTTGCATGATCTTGTCCGAAAAGTCTGCAACTTTTTGCTGCGCTGACCTTCGGTTCGGGATCAGGCAATTAGAAGCTCAGACCGCCTTCACGGGCAGCCTCGGCCAGCGCCTTGACGCGGCCGTGATAGATGTAGGCGCCGCGGTCGAAGACGACTTCCTTGACGCCGGCCTTCGAAGCGCGCTCGGCGATCAGCTTGCCAACAGCGGCTGCTGCCTCGGTGTCGGCGCCGGTCTTGAGCGAACCCTTGAGGTCCTTCTCGAGTGTCGATGCAGCCGCGATGGTATGGCCCTTGGCGTCGTCGATGACCTGCACGTAGATGTTCTTCGACGTGCGGTGAACCGAGAGACGCGGACGTTCGCCGGCGACCTTCTTGATCTGGCGGCGGACGCGCTGCGCGCGGCGCTGGATGGATTCCTTGGTAGCCATGATAGTCTTCCTTGCCTTCAAAAAACGGGGGCCGCCATGTGCGGTAGGCGAAAGCGCCACCCGCGACCGCTCCCCGCGGCGTTAAACTTCTTTGGCTTGGCCTTTTCCGAAAAGTCTGCAACTTTTCGGGGCCAAGCCTACTACTTCTTCTTGCCTTCCTTGCGGACGATCTTCTCGCCGGCATAGCGGACACCCTTGCCCTTGTAGGGCTCGGGACCGCGATACTCGCGGATCTCGGCTGCAACCTGGCCGACCTGCTGCTTGTCGATGCCGGTCACGGTGATTTCCGTCGGCTTCGGCACAGTGATCGTGATGCCGGCCGGCGTCTCGTAAACGACGTCGTGGCTGAAGCCAAGCGCGAGCTGCAGGTTCTTGCCCTGAAGTGCCGCGCGATAGCCGACGCCGGTGATCTCGAGCTTCTTCTCGAAACCGTCCTTGACGCCCTGCAGGATGTTGACGATCTGCGTGCGCGACATGCCCCACTTGGAGCGGGCAGTCTTGGTCTGGTCGCGCGGCTGGACAGCGATTTCGCTGCCTTCCATCTTGACCAGCACTTCGTCGTTCACCACGAACTTCAGCTCGCCCTTGGGGCCCTTCGCCGTCACGGTCTGGCCGTTGACGGTCGCGGTCACGCCCTGCGGCAGCGAAACGGGTTTCTTTCCAATACGAGACATTTGGTTGTCCTCGTCACTTCTCTTGTTTCAGGTCTGCCGAATTAGAAAATCTGGCAGAGGATTTCGCCGCCGACATTCTGTTCGCGTGCTTCGTGATCGGCCATCACGCCCTTCGGCGTCGAAAGGATGGCGATGCCGAGGCCGTTGGCGACGTGCGGGATCGACTTGGCCGAAACGTAAACGCGGCGGCCAGGCTTCGAGACGCGGGCGATTTCGCGCACGACCGGAGCACCGTCGAAATACTTCAGCTCGATTTCGATTTCGGACTTGCCGTTGTCGAAGTCGGTCTGGCTGTAGTCGCGGATATAGCCTTCAGCCTTCAGCACGTCGAGGACGCGGGTACGCAGGCGCGAGGCCGGCGTCGAAACGCTCGACTTCTTGCGGCCATACGCGTTGCGGATGCGGGTCAGCATATCGCCGAGAGGATCGCTCAATGACATGTTATGTCCTCCTTACCAGCTCGACTTGACCAGGCCCGGGATCTGGCCGTTATTGCCGAGATCACGAAGCGCGATGCGCGATACTTTGAGCTTGCGATAATAGGCGCGCGGACGGCCGGTAACTTCGCAGCGGTTGCGGATGCGGATCTTGGCCGAGTTGCGCGGCAGGGCAGCAAGCTTCAGCTGAGCGCGGAAACGCTCTTCCATCGGCTTGGACTGGTCCATGATGATCGCCTTGAGCGCTGCGCGCTTGGGACCGTACTGGTCGGCAAGCTTGCGGCGCCTGTTGTTCTTCTCGACTGAGCTGGTCTTTGCCATTTCAGATTTTTCCTTTTCTCGCTGCCGTTACTGGCGGAAGGGGAAGTTGAAGGCCTTGAGCAACGCCCTGGCTTCGTCGTCCGTCTTCGCAGTCGTACAAACGATGACGTCCATGCCCCAGATCTGATCAACCTTGTCGTAGTTGATCTCCGGGAACACGATGTGTTCCTTGATGCCCATGGCGTAGTTGCCACGGCCATCGAAGCTCTTCGGATTCAGTCCGCGAAAGTCGCGGACGCGCGGCAGTGCGATGTTCACGAGACGGTCGAGGAACTCGTACATGCGTTCCTTGCGCAGCGTGACCTTGGCGCCGATCGGCATCTTCTCGCGGACCTTGAAGCCGGCGATCGAATTACGGGCGCGGGTGACGACGGCCTTCTGGCCGGCGATCATCGCCAGGTCTTCGGCCGCGATCGAAGGCTTCTTCGAATCCGCGGTCGCTTCGCCGACGCCCATGTTCAGCACGATCTTGTCGATGCGCGGAACCTGCATCTCGTTCTCGTAGCCGAACTGCTCCTGCAGCGCCTTGCGGATGGTCTCGTTGTAGACCTGCTTGAGGCGCGGCGTGTTCTGGGCCTTGGACTGTTTGCTTTCAGCCTTGGGCTTCGTGGTTTGAGCCTTAGCCATTGATGACTTCTCCCGAGCGCTTGGCGACGCGCACCTTCTTGCCGTCCTTCTGGAAGATGAAGCCGACGCGGGTCGGCTTGCCATCCTTGGGGTCGGCCAGCGCGATGTTCGACAGCTGGATCGGCGCTTCCTTGGTGATGATCCCGCCCTCTTGGGACTGGGACTGCTTCTGGTGACGACGGATCATGTTGACGCCGCGCACCAGCGCGGTGTCTTCCTTCGGCTGAACCGAGAGGACTTCGCCCGAACGGCCCTTGTCCTTGCCGGCCAGCACGACGACCTTGTCGCCTTTTCTAATCTTTTGCATTGGTCCGGCTCCTTACAGCACTTCAGGCGCGAGCGAGATGATCTTCATGTGGTTCTTGGCGCGGAGTTCGCGCGGAACCGGTCCGAAGATACGCGTGCCGATCGGCTCTTTCTTGTTGTCGACGAGAACGGCCGCGTTCTTGTCGAAACGGATCACGCTGCCGTCCGGGCGGCGGATGTCCTTGGCCGTGCGAACCACGACCGCCTTCATCACATCGCCCTTCTTAACGCGGCCGCGCGGAATGGCTTCCTTGATCGACACCACGATGATGTCGCCTACGGAAGCGTATTTCCGCTTCGAGCCGCCCAGCACCTTGATGCACATGACACGACGGGCGCCGGAATTATCCGCGACGTCGAGGTTTGTTTGCATCTGAATCATGACTGGCCGCCTTCTTCTCTTCTAACGGGACGGGCTCAAAGCCCCTCCCCGGTCTGTCCAAAATTCGGTTTGTTACGCCTGGTCCGAAGACACGACGATCCAGCGCTTGTCCTTGGAAATCGGCTTCGATTCCTGGATGAACACCTGATCGCCGACCTTGTGGGCGTTGTTCTCGTCGTGCGCCTTGTACTTCTTGGTCATGCGCACGGTCTTCTTCATCACGGGATGCGTGAAGCGCCGTTCGACCTTGACGACTACCGTCTTCTCGTTCTTGTCGCTGACGACAGTGCCCTGCAGAATGCGCTTTGGCATGATTTTCGTCCTTAAGCCTTCTTGGCCGCGGACTTTTCCGCAGCGATGGTCTTGATACGCGCAATGTCCTTGCGAACCTGCCGCACGCGCGCGGTCTTCTCGAGCTGGCCGGTGGCCTTCTGGAAGCGCAGGTTGAACTGCTCCTTCTTCAGGCTGGCCAGATCGTCGGTCAGCTGGTCCTGGGTCTTCGTCCGGATGTCTTCGGCTTTCATGATCAGCCCGTCCTTATTCTGCGATGCGCTGTACGAAGCGCGTCCTGACCGAGAGCTTGGCCGCGCCGAGACGCAGCGCCTCACGGGCGGTTTCTTCGTTGACGCCGTCGATCTCGAACATGATGCGGCCCGGCTTGACGCGCGCCGCCCAGTAATCGACAGCGCCCTTGCCCTTGCCCATGCGCACTTCGGTCGGCTTCGACGTCACCGGCACATCAGGGAAAATACGGATCCACACGCGGCCGGCACGCTTCATCTCACGAGTGATCGCGCGGCGGGCCGCCTCGATCTCACGCGCGGTGACGCGGTTCGGTTCAAGCGCCTTCAGCCCGAAACCACCGAAATCCAGGTTGGTGCCGCCCTTTGCGGTACCATGGATACGGCCCTTGAACTGCTTGCGGAACTTTGTGCGCTTTGGCTGCAGCATCGTTCTAACTCCAAATTCCTAAATAATCAGGCGTTTTCGCGACGACGACCGCGTTCGCGATCACCACCACCGCCATGCGCAGCATCACCCTCGGTCGCGCGACGCTCCGAAGCCATCGGATCGTGCTCGAGGATTTCGCCTTTGAACACCCACACCTTGACGCCGCAGATGCCGTAAGCCGTGTGCGCCTCGGCCGTGCCATAGTCGACATCGGCGCGCAGCGTATGCAGCGGCACGCGGCCCTCGCGGTACCATTCCATGCGCGCAATCTCGGCGCCGCCGAGACGGCCGGCGCAGTTGATGCGGATGCCTTCGGCGCCCAGGCGCATGGCCGACTGAACGGCGCGCTTCATGGCGCGGCGGAACGCGATACGACGCTCGAGCTGCTGGGCGATCGACTGGGCGACCAGGGTCGCGTCGATTTCCGGCTTGCGCACTTCAACGATGTTCAAGTGCGTCTCGGACTTCGTCATCTCCATCAGCTTCTTGCGAAGCTTCTCGATGTCGGCGCCCTTCTTGCCGATGATCAGGCCCGGGCGCGCCGCATGGATGGTGACGCGGCACTTCTTGTGCGGGCGCTCGATCACGACCTTCGAAATCGCAGCCTGCTTGAGTTCCTTTTCAAGATATTTGCGGATCTTGATGTCCTCATGCAGCAGCTTGCCGTACTCGCCGGTGTTCGCGAACCAGCGCGAATCCCAGGTGCGGTTGATGCCGAGGCGCAGACCGATCGGATTGACTTTCTGGCCCATTATGCGGCCTCCCCTTTTTCTTCGACTTCACGAACGACGATCGTGAGGTGCGAGAACGGCTTTTCGATACGGCTGGCGCGACCGCGGCCACGAGCATGGAACCGCTTCATGACGATCGACTTGCCGACATAGGCTTCCGCCACGATCAGCGCATCGACGTCGAGGTCGTGGTTGTTTTCCGCGTTGGCGATCGCCGATTCCAGCGTCTTCTTGACCGTGCCGGAAATCCGCTTGGCCGAGAATTCGAGATCGGAAAGCGCTGTCGCGACCTTCTTGCCGCGGATCAGCGCGGCAACCAGGTTCAGCTTCTGCGGGCTGATACGGATCGTGCGCAGAACGGCGCGCGCTTCGTTGTCAGCAAGCCTGCGCGGAGCTTTGGCCTTGCCCATGATTATTTCCTCTTCGCCTTCTTATCCGCGCCGTGACCGTAATAGGTCCGGGTCGGAGCGAATTCACCGAACTTGTGACCGACCATGTCCTCGTTCACCGAGACGGGAACATGCTTCTGGCCGTTGTAGACACCGAAGGTGAAGCCGACGAACTGCGGCAGGATGGTGGAGCGACGGCTCCACATCTTGATCACCTCATTGCGACCACCTTCACGAACCTTGTCCACCTTCTTGAGAAGGTAGCCGTCGATGAAGGGGCCTTTCCAAATAGAACGAGTCACTTGGCGTTACCTCTTCTTAGCTCTTGCGCTGATGGCGCGAGCGCAGGATGAACTTGTCGGTCGCCTTGTTGGACCGCGTCTTCTTGCCCTTGGTCGGCTTTCCCCACGGGCTGACCGGATGACGGCCACCGGAGGTGCGGCCTTCACCACCGCCATGCGGATGGTCGACCGGGTTCATGGTCACGCCGCGATTGTGCGGGCGCTTGCCGCGCCAGACCGTGCGGCCGGCCTTGCCGTCGTTGATGTTGCCGTGGTCGGGGTTCGACACGGCGCCGACGGTGGCCATGCAGGAGCCGTGAACGACACGCTGCTCGCCCGAGTTGAGGCGCAGGATCGCCATGCCCTGGTCGCGACCGACCAGCTGGCCATAGCCACCCGCCGAACGTGCGACCTGGGCACCCTTGCCCGGCTTCAGCTCGATGTTGTGGACGATCGTGCCGACCGGCATCGAGGCCAGCGGCATCGCATTGCCTGGCTTCACGTCGACCGATTCACCGGCCACGATCTTGTCGCCGGCGGCAAGGCGCTGCGGAGCGATGATGTAGGACAGCTCGCCATCGTCATACTTGATCAGCGCGATGAAGGCGGTGCGGTTCGGATCGTATTCAATGCGCTCGACCGTGCCGACGACGTCGAACTTGCGGCGCTTGAAGTCGATGATGCGGTACGAACGCTTGTGACCGCCGCCGATGAAGCGGGCCGTGATGCGGCCGTGATTGTTGCGGCCGCCCGACTTGGTCAGGCCTTCGGTCAGACCCTTGACGGGCTTGCCCTTGTAGAGGCCCGAGCGGTCGACGATGACCAGCTGGCGGGTGCTCGGCGTTACCGGGTTGAATTTTTTAAGTGCCATGTTTGTTGTCCTCGCGGCCTAGCTCAGAGACCCGTCGCGACGTCGATCGACTGGCCGTCGGCCAGTGTCACAATCGCCTTCTTGACGTCGCTCTGGCGGCCGATCGTGCCGCGGAAGCGCTTGATCTTGCCCTTGCGGACAAGCGTGTTCACGGCCGTAACCTTGACGCCAAACAGCGCTTCGACAGCGGCCTTGATTTCCGGCTTCGACGCCTTCTTGGCGACGTTGAAAACAACCTGGTTGTTCTCGGAAGCCATGGTCGACTTTTCGGTGATCGCCGGCGAGACGATCACGTCGTAATGACGGAGGTCGGTCATTTAAAGCGCTCCTCGAGAGCCTCGACGGCGGCCTTCGAAAGGACCAGCGTGCCGCGGCGCAGAATGTCGTAGACGTTGATGCCCTGGATGGGCAGCACGTCGATGTTCGGGATGTTGGTCGCCGCCAGCTTGAAGTTCTGGTCAAGCTCGGCACCGCCAATCACCAAGGCGTTGGTCAGGCCCAGTGTCGCGAAATTCGCGATCAGCGCCTTCGTCTTGGCCTCGGTCAGCTTCAGCTCGTCGATGATGATGATCGACGCGCTCTTGGCCTTGGCCGAGAGAGCATGCCGCAAGCCCAGAGCGCGCACCTTCTTCGGCAGATCGTGCTCGTGGCTGCGAACGACCGGGCCGTGGGCCTTGCCGCCGCCGCGGAACTGCGGAGCGCGTGCCGAATGGTGACGGGCGCGGCCCGTACCCTTCTGCTTGTACATCTTGGCGCCGGTGCGCGCGATTTCGGCGCGGCCCTTGGCCTTGTGCGTGCCCTGCTGGCGCTTGGCCAGCTGCCAGCGCACGACGCGCTGCAGGATGTCCTCGCGCGGATCAAGGCCGAAAATCTCCTCGGAGAGTTTCACCTTGCCTGCGTCCTTGCCGCCAAGCGTTGTGATCTTGAGATCCATTATTCTGCTCCCTCTGCGGCCGGAGCCTCGTTCTTCGCGCCACTCTCGGCTGCAACGGCGCGGATCGCGGCAGGCTTCGGCGCATTGGCCGGCAGTGCCACCTTGGCCGCATCGCGGACCAGGATCCAGGCGCCCTTCGATCCGGGAACCGCACCGCGGATCAGGATCAGGCCGCGATCGGCGTCGGTCGAAACGATCTCGACATTCTGTGTGGTGACGCGGGTGTCGCCCATGTGGCCAGCCATATGCTTGCCCTTGAACACTTTGCCCGGGTCCTGACGCTGGCCGGTCGAACCGTGCGTACGGTGCGAAACCGAGTTGCCGTGCGTCGCGCGGCCACCACCCATGTGGTGGCGCTTGATGACGCCCTGGAAACCCTTGCCGATTGTCGTCCCCGTCACATCGACCTTCTGGCCGGCGACGAAGTGCTCGACGGTGATCTCGGCGCCGACATCGATCATGTTGTCGGCGGAGACGCGGAACTCGGCGACCTTCGCCTTCGGCTCGACGGAAGCGGTCGCGAAATGGCCGCGCATCGCCTTCGACGTGTTCTTCACCTTGGCAAGGCCAACGCCGAGCTGGACGGCGGTATAGCCGTTCTTCTCCTGCGTGCGCTGAGCCACGACCTGGCAGTTCTCCATCTGAAGAACGGTGACGGGAACATGTTCCCCGGCATCATTATAGATGCGGGTCATTCCCACCTTCTTTGCAATCACACCTGAACGCATCGGTTCAATTCCTTTAGAGTTCCGGGCCAGGGGCACCGCCCCTTACCGCGCTCTCATTCCCTTAGAGCTTGATCTCGACGTCGACACCGGCGGCCAGATCGAGCTTCATCAAAGCATCGACCGTCTGCGGGGTCGGATCGACGATGTCGAGCAGACGCTTGTGCGTGCGCATCTCGAACTGCTCGCGGCTCTTCTTGTCGACGTGAGGCGACCGGTTGACCGTGAACTTTTCGATCCGCGTCGGCAGCGGAATGGGGCCGCGGACGTTTGCTCCGGTGCGCTTGGCCGTCGACACGATTTCTTTCGTCGAGGCGTCGAGCACGCGGTGATCAAACGCCTTCAGGCGGATGCGGATATTCTGTCCGTTCATGCGTCACTTCCTTGTTCTGGCGCGGCGCGGGCAAATCCTGCGCCCGCGACAGATCGGTTTAAGTCCAAATTACTCTTTGATGGTGACGACGATGCCGGCACCGACGGTGCGGCCGCCTTCACGGATGGCGAAGCGCAGCTTCTCTTCCATGGCGATCGGCACGATCAGCTCGACATCGACCGTGATGTTGTCGCCGGGCATAACCATTTCCGTGCCTTCCGGCAGCGACACGATGCCGGTCACGTCGGTCGTGCGGAAGTAGAACTGCGGACGGTAGTTGGTGAAGAACGGCGTGTGACGGCCACCTTCGTCCTTGGTCAGGATGTAGGCTTCGGCCACGAACTTCTTGTGCGGCTTCACCGTACCGGGCTTGGCCAGAACCTGGCCGCGCTCGACGCCTTCACGATCAACGCCGCGCAGCAGCGCGCCGATGTTGTCGCCGGCCTGGCCCTGATCGAGCAGCTTGCGGAACATCTCGACGCCCGTGCAGGTCGTCTTGGTCGTCGGACGGATGCCGATGATTTCCAGTTCCTCGCCGACCTTGACGATGCCGCGCTCGACGCGGCCGGTGACGACCGTGCCACGGCCCGAGATCGAGAACACGTCTTCAATCGGCATCAGGAACGGCTTGTCCAGCGGACGAACCGGCGTAGGGATGTAAGCA
Organism: Mesorhizobium sp. C395A; assembly: GCF_030323205.1. Taxonomy (NCBI): domain Bacteria; kingdom Pseudomonadati; phylum Pseudomonadota; class Alphaproteobacteria; order Hyphomicrobiales; family Phyllobacteriaceae; genus Mesorhizobium; species Mesorhizobium sp. C395A. Next base: position 1,936,453 of record NZ_CP100473.1, read on the forward strand.
TCGACCGCAGCCATCAGCTCGCGGATCGCATCTTCGCCGATGGTCTTGTTGGAATCTTCGAGTGCTGCCAGCGCCGAACCCTTGACGATCGGAATGTCGTCGCCGGGGAACTCGTTCTTCGACAGAAGCTCGCGAACCTCGAGCTCGACCAGTTCGAGCAGCTCGGCATCGTCGACCTGGTCGACCTTGTTCAGGAACACCACGATCGACGGCACGCCGACCTGACGGGCAAGCAGGATGTGCTCGCGGGTCTGCGGCATCGGGCCGTCGGCGGCCGACACAACCAGGATCGCGCCGTCCATCTGCGCAGCGCCGGTGATCATGTTCTTCACATAGTCGGCGTGGCCGGGGCAGTCGACATGGGCGTAGTGGCGCGCTGCCGTCTCGTATTCGACGTGCGCCGTCGAAATGGTGATGCCGCGGGCCTTCTCTTCGGGCGCCGCATCGATCTGGTCGTAGCGCTTGTATTCGCCAAAATACTTCGTGATCGCCGCCGTCAGCGACGTCTTGCCATGATCGACGTGGCCAATCGTGCCAATGTTCACATGAGGCTTGTTACGCTCGAATTTACCTTTTGCCATGTGATGTCTCCAATCTGCTCGCCCGTACGGGCCTTGAATTAAGTTACCGATGCAACCCGCTGGGGTTACGCGTATTTCTTCTGGACTTCCTGGGCGACCGCGGTCGGCACAGGCTCATAGTGATCGAACTGCATCGTGTAGGCCGCGCGGCCCTGGCTCATCGAGCGCAGGTTGTCGACGTACTTGAACATGTTGGCCAGCGGCACCATCGCGTTGATGACGACAGCCACGCCACGCGCTTCCTGGCCCTGGATCTGGCCGCGACGGCCGTTCAGGTCGCCGATGACGCTGCCGACATAGTCTTCCGGCGTCACGACTTCGACCTTCATGATCGGCTCGAGCAGCTGCACGCCAAGCTTGGGTGCGGCTTCACGGAAGCAGGCGCGGCCGGCGATTTCGAAGGCCAGAACGCTGGAGTCCACATCGTGGTAAGCGCCGTCGATAAGCGTCGCCTTGACGCCGATCATCGGGAAGCCCGCGAACGGACCCGACGACATGACGCTGTTGATGCCCTTTTCGACACCCGGGATGTATTCCTTGGGAACCGCACCGCCGACAATCTTGGTCTCGAACTCGAACTCCGAGCTTTCCGGGTTCGGTTCGAACACGATCTTGACGCGAGCGAACTGACCGGTACCGCCGGTCTGCTTCTTGTGGGTGTAGTCCTGCTCGTGCCTGCGGGTGATGGTCTCGCGGTAAGCCACCTGCGGCGCGCCGACATTGGCCTCGACCTTGAACTCGCGGCGCATGCGGTCGACGATGATGTCGAGGTGAAGTTCGCCCATGCCCGAAATGATGGTCTGGCCGCTTTCCTCGTCGGTCTTGACGCGGAATGACGGATCCTCGGCGGCCAGGCGGTGAAGGGCGAGGCCCATCTTTTCCTGGTCGTTCTTGGTCTTCGGCTCGATGGCGATCTGGATGACCGGATCGGGGAATTCCATGCGCTCGAGGATGACCGGGTGCAGCGGATCGCTGAGCGTGTCGCCGGTGGTCGTGTCCTTGAGGCCAGCCAGAGCGACGATGTCGCCGGCAAAGGCTTCTTCGACGTCGGCGCGCGAATTCGCATGCATCTGCAGCATGCGGCCGATGCGCTCTTTCTTGCCCTTGACGGTGTTATCGACCGAGATGCCCTTGGTCAGCTTGCCCGAATAGATGCGGGCAAAGGTCAGCGAACCGACGAACGGGTCGTTCATGATCTTGAAGGCCAGCATCGACAGCGGCTCGTTGTCGTCGGCATGACGCTCGATCTCGGCGTCGGTCTTGGCGTCGACGCCCTTGATGGCGGGAACATCGGCCGGCGACGGCAGATATTCGACGACGGCGTCGAGCAGCGGCTGCACGCCCTTGTTCTTGAAGGCCGAGCCACAGAACATCGGGTAGAACTTGACCGCGATGGTGCCCTTGCGGATCAGGGCGCGGATCTCGTCATTCGACGGCATCTTGCCTTCGAGGTAATTCTCGAGGGCCGTCTCGTCCATTTCGACGGCGGCTTCGATCATCTTCTCGCGGTATTCTTCGGCCCGGGCCTGAAGGTCGGCCGGGATCTCGACGACGTCCCAGGCAGCGCCCAGCGTCTCGTCGCGCCAGACCAGCGCGTTCATCTCGACGAGATCGACGACACCCTTGAACTCGGTCTCAGCGCCGATCGGCAGTTGCATGACGACGGCATGCGCACCAAGACGCGAGCCGATCATCTCGACCGAGCGGTAGAAGTCGGCGCCGATCTTGTCCATCTTGTTGCAGAAGATCATCCGCGGAACTTTATACTTGTCGGCCTGGCGCCAGACGGTTTCCGTCTGCGGCTCGACACCGGCATTGGCATCGAGCAGCGCAATGGCGCCGTCGAGCACGCGCAGCGAACGCTCGACCTCGATGGTGAAGTCGACGTGCCCGGGAGTGTCGATGATGTTGAAGCGGTACATCTTGCCGCTGCGACCCTTCCAGAAGGTCGTGGTGGCGGCGGACGTGATGGTGATGCCGCGCTCCTGCTCCTGCTCCATCCAATCCATGGTGGCAGCGCCGTCGTGGACTTCGCCGATCTTGTGCGACTTGCCCGTGTAATAGAGGACGCGCTCGGTGGTCGTCGTCTTGCCGGCGTCAATATGCGCCATGATACCGAAATTGCGGTAGTCTTCGATTTTGTATTCGCGGGCCATCGTGGATGCCTTCTCAGTCTCGTTCGCGCTTTACCAGCGGTAGTGCGCGAAAGCGCGGTTGGCTTCTGCCATCTTGTGGGTGTCTTCACGCTTCTTCACGGCGGTGCCGCGGTTATTGGCCGCGTCCATCAACTCGCCGGAGAGGCGGTCGACCATGGTGGTCTCGTTGCGGTTGCGCGCAGCTGCAATCAGCCAGCGGATCGCCAGGGCCTGGCGGCGCTCGGGGCGCACATCGACCGGAACCTGGTAGGTAGCGCCGCCGACGCGGCGCGACCGGACTTCCACATGCGGCGCGACATTGTCGAGCGCCTGATGGAAGACGGTGACCGGCTCCTGCTTGGTCTTCGACTGAACCTGGTCGAGCGCACCGTAGACGATGGTCTCGGCAACCGACTTCTTGCCGTCATACATGACGGCGTTCATGAACTTGGTGACGATCAGATCGCCGAACTTCGGGTCCGGATTGATCTCACGCTTTTCTGCACTGTGACGACGCGACATGGCTTTTGTCTCTCAATCTCGTAGCCCGACGCATTCAAGCAGCGCCAGGGCCGGAAAATCTTACTTCGGACGCCCCTTACTTCGGACGCTTGGCGCCGTACTTCGAACGGCGCTGCTTGCGGTTCTTCACGCCCTGCGTGTCGAGCACGCCGCGGATGATGTGGTAGCGCACGCCCGGAAGATCCTTGACGCGGCCGCCGCGGATCATGACCACGGAGTGTTCCTGAAGGTTGTGGCCTTCGCCGGGGATGTAGCCGATCACTTCAAAGCCGTTGGTCAGGCGGATCTTGGCCACCTTGCGCAGTGCCGAGTTCGGCTTCTTCGGCGTCGTTGTATAGACGCGCGTGCAGACGCCCCGCTTCTGCGGGTTCTGCTGCATGGCCGGGACCTTGTTGCGCTTCACCGGCGCAATGCGCGGCTTGCGGATCAGCTGGTTGACGGTAGGCATTAAACCCTCTTGTCTCTCAATTCCGTGTCTCGCCCGGTCAGGGCCGCTCAAAGCGCCAATTCCATACGCAAATTCGGGCCATAAACCGCGCCTCGCGGTCCTGCCCGAACAAAATGCAGAGGAAGCGGGAACCGCTTCATGCGCGCCGGAAATGTCTTTTCGCTCGTAAAACGAACCCTGTTTGAGGCAAACTCCAAAGCGTGTCGCTTCGGAAGGGAGAGCCTCACATCGGTTCTGACTGGGCGGCTTCTACTCGCAAGACCGTGAACCGTCAACCCCGGCACGCCAAATATTGCGCGCTGACGACGGCTTGGCAGCCATGTGAAAGACGCATGTAATTTTCTTTCTTCATTTTGCAAGGCAGAGGAAGAAAGTGACCCGCGCTGACCGGCTTTTGGCTGTCATGCGCGGGTTCTTCATGGCAAAAGGCGCCATGGACAGCGCAAATCCCCTCGCCCGCACCCGTCTCAAAAGGAATCAGCCCGTGAACGACAATGAGGAGCGCCCGGTCACCATCATCACCGGCCGCGTCTGGAAAAAGAAGGGCGGCAAGCCGGAAGGCGTGCATGTGATGCTGGTCGCGCCCGACGACGATTCGGCCGTGCGCCGGGCGCTCGAATCGCTCGCCGCCGAAGGCTATGCCGAAGCTGAGCTCGACCAGATCGGCGATATGGAGGGCGTACCCGACGAGGAGCCGCATCTGTCGGCCTTCCAGGGCGCGCTCGAAGGCGAAGTGTCGATCGTTACGTTCGAGGTTCCGCTCTGAGCGTCGCCGGCTGCTTGCGCCTGTCACCGCGCCGGCTTGCCCGGCACCGGTTCTCTGCTAAGAACCGGGCGACTTAACCAGCCAAATTCGTATCCGCGGAGTTCCCATGCCCTCGAACAATGGTCCCATCAAGCTCGGCATCGTCGGCGTCGGCAAGATCGTGCGCGACCAGCATCTGCCGGCAGTGGCGAAGGATGCGGACTACCGCCTCATCGCCGCCGCCAGCCGGCACGGCAAGGTGGACGGCATCCCGAATTTTCCGACCATTGAGGCGATGCTCGACGCGGTGCCGGAACTCGAGGCCGTGTCGCTGTGCATGCCGCCGCAGTTCCGCTACGACGCGGCACGCACGGCGCTGATTGCGAAGAAGCATGTTTTCCTGGAGAAGCCGCCGGGCGCCACTGTCAGTGAGGTCGAGGACCTGAAGCGGCTGGCGGCAGCCAATGGCGTTTCACTGTTCGCCAGCTGGCATTCGCGCTACGCGCCGGCAGTGGAGGCCGCGCGCGCCTTCCTGGCGTCCGCCAAGGTCAACTCGGCCGCCATCGTCTGGAAGGAAGATGTCCGCCGCTGGCACCCGAACCAGGATTGGATCTGGGCGCCGGGAGGTTTCGGCGTCTTCGATCCCGGCATCAACGCACTGTCGATCGCAACCCACATCCTGCCGGCGATGTTCATCACCTCGGCCGTCCTCGACTTTCCGGAAAACCGCGCCTCGCCTGTGGCGGCCCACGTGACCTTCCGCACCTCGGATGGGTTGCCGGTGACCATGGAGCTCGACTGGCTGCAGACGGGACCACAGAGCTGGGACATCCGGGCGGACACCGACAAGGGCAAGATGGTGCTGTCCGGCGGCGGCACCAAGCTCGCCATCGACGGCAAGTTGGTTCACGACGAGCCGGAGGCCGAATATCCCCAGCTTTACCGGCGCTTCGCCGAAGTCGTACGCGACGGCGTCTCCGATGTCGATTTGGCACCCCTGCAGCACGTGGCCGACGCCTTCATGCTCGGCAAGCGCAATGTGGTGGAAGCGTTCTTCGATTGAGCGATGAGTTCTGCCGGACCGCAGTCCGGACACTCACCATGCAGCCTTACTCGACGATCGCAATCGCAAAGCCGTCATAGCCTTTGGCGCCGACGGTCTGGATGGCGGTGCCGTCCAGGCGCTTGTCGCCGCCGATGAAGGAAAACGCACCGCGTGCGCCTTCGACATAGGCGTCACGGCCATCGTCGTTGAGCACGGTGCCGTCGCGGATGACGTTATCGCAGATGATGACCGTCCCCGGCCGCGACAGGCGCATGGCCCATGACAGATAATTCGGGTTGTTCGGCTTGTCGGCGTCGATGAAGATCAGATCGAACGGACCGGCATTTTCGGCAGCCAGCGTCTCAAGCGACTGAAGCGCGGGGCCGATCCTGAGCTCGACCTTGTCCGACACCCCTGCCCGCTCGAGATTCGAGTGCGCGACTTTTGCATGATGCGGCTCGAGTTCGAGCGTCACGATCTTGCCGCCGACGGGCAATCCCCTTGCCATCCAGATGGTCGAGTAGCCGCCGAGCGTGCCGATCTCCAGCACCTTCCTGGCGCCGCTGATGCGGACCAGCAGCGACAGCAGCTTGCCCTGCGCCGGCGATACGTCGATGGCCGGCAGGCCCTCGTCGCGGTTGGCCGCAAGCACCGCTTCGAGGATGGGATCCGCCTCGAAGAGAGAGGAAACGATGTAGTCGTCGACGTCAGTCCATACCTTCTTGCTCATGTTTTCCTCGATCCGATTAGGGTCAAAACGCGGAAAGGGGCCACTTGGGCCCCTTTCCTTCTTCTCGTCCTGCCGCGCTTACTGCGCGGCGTTGACCATGTCGGTCAGCATCGGCTCGGCGACCTCGACACCGGAGGCCTTGCGGCGCTCGTCGATGATCAGTTCGTCGCGCGAGGTGGCGATGCGCCGGATCTGGCTCATCGTGCCGCCGGTACCGGCCGGGATCAGCCGGCCGACGATGACGTTTTCCTTCAGGCCCTGCAGCATGTCGGTCTTGCCGGCAACCGCAGCTTCGGTCAGCACCCTGGTCGTCTCCTGGAAGGAGGCGGCCGAGATGAAGGACGGCGTCTGCAGCGAGGCCTTGGTTATGCCCAGCAGCACCGGCTGGCCTTCGGCCGGCTTCTTGCCGTCCTCGACCAGGCGCTCGTTGACCTCTTCCAGTTCGATCACGTCGACGTGGTCGCCCGGAATGTAGGTCGAGTCGCCCTGCACCGTGATCTCGACCTTCTGCAGCATCTGGCGAACGATCACCTCGATGTGCTTGTCGTTGATCGACACGCCCTGCAGACGGTAGACTTCCTGGATTTCGTTCACGAGGTAGGAAGCAAGTGCTTCCACGCCCTTGATCGCCAGGATGTCGTGTGGCGCCGGATTGCCGTCGAGGATGTAGTCGCCCTTCTCGATGACGTCGCCGTCCTGGAGATGGAACGGCTTGCCCTTCGGGATCAGGTATTCGACCGGCTCAAGCGTCGAGTCATGCGGCTCGATGATGATGCGGCGCTTGTTCTTGTAGTCGCGGCCGAAGCGGATCGTGCCATCGATCTCGGCGATGATGGCGTGATCCTTCGGACGACGTGCCTCGAACAGTTCGGCAACACGCGGCAGACCGCCGGTGATGTCCTTGGTCTTGGCGCTTTCCATTGGGATACGCGCCAAAACGTCGCCGGGACGAACCTGCGAACCCGGCTCGACCGAAAGAATGGCCTCTACCGAGAGCAGGAAGCGGGCGTCGCCGCCCTTCGACAGCTTGCCGACCTTGCCCTTGGGGTCAAGGATGGCGATCGCCGGCTTGAGGTCGTTGCCGCGTGGCGTCGAGCGCCAGTCGATGACCTCGCGCTTGGTGATGCCGGTCGATTCGTCGGCCGTTTCCTGAACGGAAATGCCGTCGACCAGATCCTCGTACGACACCTTGCCCTCGATTTCGGTGAGGACGGGGCGGGTATAGGGATCCCATTCGGCGATACGCTGGCCGCGCTTCACCTTGTCGCCATCGTCCACGAAGATGCGCGAACCATAGGTAAGGCGATGCGAGGCACGCTCCTTGCCGGCTTCGTCGAGGATCAGCACCGCCATGTTGCGGCCCATGACCATCTGCTGGCCGTCCGAGTTGCGCACCACGTTGCGGTTGCGGATCTCGACCTTGCCCTCATACGAGGCTTCAAGGAACGAGCTGTCCACCACCTGCGCCGTACCGCCCATGTGGAAGGTACGCATGGTGAGCTGGGTGCCCGGCTCGCCGATCGACTGCGCCGCGATGACGCCGACGGCTTCGCCCTGGTTGACCGGAGTGCCGCGGGCAAGATCGCGTCCGTAGCAGACCGCGCACACGCCGATCCTGACCTCGCAGGTCAGTGCCGAGCGAATGCGGACCGACTGCACGCCGGCCTTTTCGATCTTTTCCACGTCACGCTCGTCCATCAGCGTTCCGGCCTTGACCAGAACCTCGCCCGAAACCGGGTGCGTGATGTCGTCGAGCGAGGTGCGGCCCAGCACGCGCTGACCGACCGAAGCGACGACCTGACCGGCATCGACGATCGGCTGCATGGTGAGGCCCTTGTCGGTGCCGCAATCCACGGAGTTGACGATGCAGTCCTGCGCCACGTCGACCAGACGACGGGTGAGGTAACCCGAGTTCGCCGTCTTCAAGGCGGTGTCGGCCAGACCCTTGCGGGCGCCGTGGGTCGAGTTGAAGTACTCGAGCACGGTCAGGCCTTCCTTGAAGTTCGAGATGATCGGCGTCTCGATGATTTCACCCGAGGGCTTTGCCATCAGGCCGCGCATGCCGGCGAGCTGACGCATCTGGGTGGGCGAACCACGCGCACCCGAATGCGACATCATGTAGATCGAGTTCATCGGCTTTTGACGGCCACTGTCCTCGAACTCGACGGCCTTGATGCGGGCCATCATCTCGTCGGCGACCTTTTCCGAGCACTTGGCCCAGGCGTCGACGACCTTGTTGTACTTCTCGCCCTGAGTGATCAGGCCGTCATTGTACTGCTGCTCGTATTCCTTGGCCAAAGCTTCGGTGTCGGAAACCAGCTTGATCTTGGCGTCCGGGATCAGCATGTCGTCCTTGCCGAACGAAATGCCGGCGCGGCAGGCGTGGCTGAAGCCGAGGGCCATGATGCGGTCGCAGAAAATGACCGTCTCCTTCTGACCGCAGTGGCGGTAGACGGTGTCGATCATCTTGGAGATGTTCTTTTTGGTCATCTCCTGGTTGGCCGTCTCGTAAGGCACATTGACGTTCTTCGGCAGCAGCTCGCCGATGATCATGCGGCCAGGCGTGGTGTCGTAGATTTTCGACACGACCTTGCCTTCGGCGTCGACCGTGCGGAAACGACCCTTGATCTTGGAGTGCAGCGTCACCGCCTTGGTCTCGAGCGCGTGCTGGAGTTCGCCCATGTCGGCAAACACCATGCCTTCGCCCGGCTCGTTCTGATTGACGATCGAGAGATAGTAGAGACCCAGGACCATGTCCTGCGAAGGCACGATGATCGGCGCGCCGGAAGCCGGGTGCAGGATGTTGTTGGTCGACATCATCAGCACGCGGGCTTCAAGCTGCGCTTCCAACGAGAGCGGCACGTGAACGGCCATCTGGTCGCCGTCGAAGTCGGCGTTGAAGGCCGTGCAGACCAGCGGATGCAGCTGGATCGCCTTGCCTTCGATCAGGATCGGCTCGAACGCCTGGATGCCGAGGCGGTGCAGCGTCGGCGCACGGTTCAAGAGCACCGGATGCTCGCGGATGACCTCGTCGAGGATATCCCAGACTTCCGGACGCTCCTTCTCGACCAGCTTCTTGGCCTGCTTGACGGTCGAGGAGAACCCCTTGGCGTCGAGGCGGGCGTAGATGAACGGCTTGAACAGTTCGAGCGCCATCTTCTTCGGCAGGCCGCACTGGTGCAGCTTGAGCTCCGGACCGGTGACGATGACCGAACGGCCCGAATAGTCGACGCGCTTGCCGAGCAGGTTCTGGCGGAACCGGCCCTGCTTGCCCTTCAACATGTCCGACAGCGACTTCAGCGGACGCTTGTTGGCGCCGGTGATGACGCGGCCGCGACGGCCGTTGTCGAACAGCGCATCGACGGCTTCCTGCAGCATGCGCTTTTCATTGCGCACGATGATGCCGGGGGCGCGCAGCTCGATCAGCCGCTTCAGACGGTTGTTGCGGTTGATGACGCGGCGATAGAGATCGTTCAGGTCGGACGTCGCGAAACGTCCACCATCCAGAGGAACCAGCGGGCGCAGGTCCGGCGGGATCACCGGAACCACCTTCATGATCATCCATTCCGGACGGTTGCCGGACTCCATGAAGTTCTCGACGACCTTGAGCCGCTTCAGATACTTCTTCTGCTTCAGCTCGGACGTGGTCGAAGCCAGTTCCGAACGCAGGTCGCCGGCGATCTTCTCCAGGTCCATGCCGGCCAGAAGGTCATGAATGGCCTCGGCGCCGATCATGGCGGTGAACGAATCCTCGCCATACTCGTCGACGGCGATCATGTACTCTTCCTCGCTGAGCAGCTGGTGCTCCTTCAGCGCGGTGAGGCCAGGCTCGGTGACGATGTAGTTCTCGAAGTAGAGGACGCGCTCGATGTCCTTCAGGGTCATGTCGAGCAGCGTGCCGATGCGCGACGGCAGCGACTTCAGGAACCAGATGTGAGCGACAGGTGCCGCCAGCTCGATGTGGCCCATGCGCTCGCGGCGAACGCGCGACAGCGTGACTTCGACGCCGCACTTTTCGCAGATGACGCCCTTGTACTTCATGCGCTTGTACTTGCCGCATAGGCATTCATAGTCCTTGATCGGGCCAAAAATGCGCGCGCAGAACAGACCGTCACGCTCCGGCTTGAAGGTGCGGTAGTTGATGGTCTCCGGCTTCTTGATCTCGCCGAACGACCAGGACAGAATCTTCTCAGGGCTGGCGAGCGATATCCGGATGGAATCGAACACCTGCGCCGGCGCCTGCGGATTGAAGAGATTCATGACCTCTTGGTTCATGCCGTTCTCCTTTTCGGGGTCCTCGAAAACCCCTTGCATCTAACGCGGGCCAAATGCCCGCTGAGTGGTCGGCCCACTGGCCGTAGAATTTGTCGCATCCGGTCGCGGCGTTCCGCGACCGGATGTCTTGCTTACTCGGCCGCGCCCCTATTCGGCAGCATCTGGCAGCCGGACAGGGTTGTCGTCGAGCTTGGTGTTCTCCAGCTCGACATTGAGGCCGAGAGACCGCATTTCCTTGACGAGCACGTTGAAGCTCTCGGGAATGCCGGCCTCGAACGTGTCGTCGCCGCGCACGATCGCCTCGTAGACCTTGGTGCGGCCGGCGACATCGTCCGACTTCACCGTCAGCATTTCCTGCAGCGTGTAGGCGGCGCCATAGGCTTCCAGCGCCCAGACCTCCATTTCGCCGAAGCGCTGGCCACCGAACTGCGCCTTGCCGCCCAGCGGCTGCTGGGTAACGAGCGAGTACGGACCGATCGAACGCGCGTGGATCTTGTCGTCCACCAGGTGGTGAAGCTTGAGCATATAGATATAGCCCATCGTCACCTTGCGATCGAACGGCTCGCCGGTGCGTCCGTCATAGAGCTGCGACTGACCGCTGGTGTGCAGGCCCGCCTGCTCCAGCATGATGTTGATGTCGACTTCATGCGCGCCGTCGAACACCGGTGTCGCGATAGAGACGCCGCGGCGCATCTGCTCGCTGAGGCGAACGATGCTCTCGTCGTCATATTCGCGGACCGGCTCGTTGCGGTCGTTGGCTGGGATGAAGCTCTCGAGCGTCTTGCGCAACGGCTTGATGTCTCCAGCCGTCTTGTACGCGTCGATCAGCTCGCCGATCTTCTTGCCCATGCCCGCGCATGCCCAGCCCAGATGCGTTTCCAGGATCTGGCCGACATTCATGCGGCTCGGCACACCCAGCGGGTTGAGCACGATATCGGCATGCGTGCCGTCCTCGAGGAAAGGCATGTCCTCGACCGGAACGATCCGCGACACGACACCCTTGTTGCCGTGACGTCCCGCCATCTTGTCGCCCGGCTGCATCTTGCGCTTCACGGCCACGAAGACCTTGACCATCTTCATGACGCCCGGAGGCATTTCGTCGCCGCGCTGGACCTTCTCGACCTTGTCCATGAAGCGCTGCTCGAGCGCCTTCTTGGAATCGTCGTACTGGCCACGCAGGGCTTCCAGTTCGCTCTGGAGCTTTTCGTTCTCCACCGCAAACTGCCACCACTGCGAACGCGGATACTCGTCCAGCGTGTCCTTCGACAGCTTCGAGCCCTTCTTGAAGCCCTTCGGCCCGGCAATGGCTTCCTTGCCGACGAGAACGTCGGAAAGGCGCGAATAGACGTTGCGGTCGAGGATCGCCTGCTCGTCGTCGCGGTCCTTGGCGAGGCGTTCGATCTCCTCGCGTTCGATCGCCATGGCGCGCTCGTCCTTCTCGACGCCGTGGCGGTTGAAGACGCGCACTTCGACGACTGTGCCGAAGGTGCCCGGAGGCATGCGCATCGAGGTGTCGCGAACGTCGGACGCCTTTTCACCGAAGATGGCGCGCAGGAGCTTTTCTTCCGGCGTCATCGGGCTTTCGCCCTTCGGCGTGATCTTGCCGACCAGGATGTCGCCCGGCTGCACTTCCGCGCCGATATAGACGATGCCGGCTTCGTCGAGGTTCTTCAGCGCTTCTTCCGAAACGTTCGGAATGTCGCGCGTGATTTCCTCCGGTCCAAGCTTGGTGTCGCGGGCCATGACCTCGAATTCCTCGATGTGGATCGAGGTGAAGACGTCGTCGGCCACGATGCGCTCGGAGAGCAGGATCGAGTCCTCGTAGTTGTAGCCGTTCCACGGCATGAACGCGACCAGCACGTTGCGGCCGAGCGCCAGATCGCCGAGCTCGGTCGACGGACCGTCGGCGATGATGTCGCCCTTGTTGACGCGGTCGCCCATGCGCACCAGCGGACGCTGGTTGATGCAGGTGTTCTGGTTCGAACGCTGGAACTTCATCAGCCGGTAGATGTCGACGCCCGACTTGCCGGGATCGAGATCTTCCGTGGCGCGGATGACGATACGCGTCGCGTCCACCTGGTCGACGATGCCGCCGCGGCGGGCGCCGATGGCGGCACCCGAGTCACGGGCAACGATCGGCTCCATGCCGGTGCCTACGAACGGCGCTTCGGCGCGCACCAGCGGCACGGCCTGACGCTGCATGTTGGAGCCCATTAGCGCGCGGTTGGCGTCGTCGTTCTCGAGGAACGGGATCAGCGCCGCGGCCACGGACACCATCTGCTTGGGCGACACGTCCATGAGATCGACGTTTTCGCGCGGCGCCATCATCACTTCGCCGGCGCTGCGGCAAATGACGAATTCGTCGACGAAACCACCATTCTTGTCGAGCTCGGCATTGGCCTGCGCAACGTGGTGCTTGGACTCTTCCATAGCGGAGAGATAGACGACCTCATTGGTCAGCTTGCCGTTGACGATCTTGCGGTACGGGCTTTCGATGAAGCCGTACTTGTTGACGCGCGCGAAGGTCGCCAGCGAGTTGATCAGACCGATGTTCGGGCCTTCCGGCGTCTCGATCGGGCAGATGCGGCCGTAATGCGTCGGGTGCACGTCGCGCACTTCGAAGCCGGCGCGCTCGCGGGTCAGACCGCCCGGGCCAAGTGCCGACAGGCGGCGCTTGTGGGTGATCTCCGACAGCGGGTTGGTCTGATCCATGAACTGCGACAGCTGCGAGGAACCGAAGAACTCGCGCACGGCGGCAGCCGCCGGCTTGGCGTTGATCAGGTCCTGCGGCATCACCGTATCGATCTCGATCGAGGACATACGTTCCTTGATCGCGCGCTCCATGCGCAGCAGGCCGACGCGGTATTGGTTCTCCATCAGCTCGCCGACAGAACGCACGCGGCGGTTGCCGAGATTGTCGATGTCGTCGATCTCGCCCTTGCCGTCGCGCAGTTCGACCAGCGTCTTGACCACGGCCAGGATGTCATCCTTGCGCAGCACGCGCACGGTATCCTCAGCCTTGAGCTCGAGGCGCATGTTCATCTTGACGCGGCCGACGGCCGACAGGTCGTAGCGCTCCGAGTCGAAGAACAGCGAGTTGAACATGGCTTCGGCGGTTTCAAGCGTCGGCGGCTCGCCCGGGCGCATGACACGGTAGATGTCGAACAGTGCGTCCTGGCGGCTCTCGTTCTTGTCGACGTTGAGCGTATTGCGGATGTAGGCGCCGACATTGACGTGGTCGATGTCGAGAACCTTGATCTCGCTTTCGCCCGTGCCGAGCAGCACCTTCAGCGTCTTTTCATCGATCTCGTCGCCGGCTTCGAGGAAAATCTCGCCGGTGCCGTAGTTGACGATGTCCTCGGCCAGGTAATTGCCGAGCAGATCCTCGTCGGTCGCCTTGATCGCCTTCAGACCCTTTTCGCCAAGCGCCCTTGCCTGGCGGGCGGTGATCTTCTTGCCGGCCTCGACGACAACTTCGCCGGTGTCGGCATCGACGAGGTCGCCAACGGCCTTCAAGCCGCGGAAACGCTCGACGTTGAACGGGATGCGCCAGTGGTCGCCGGCGCGCTTGTAGGTGATCTTGTTGTAGAAGGTCGACAGGATTTCTTCGCCGTCCATGCCGAGCGCCATCAAGAGCGACGTCACCGGAATCTTGCGGCGGCGGTCGATGCGGGCGTGCACGACGTCCTTGGAATCGAACTCGATGTCGAGCCACGAACCGCGATAGGGAATGACGCGCGCCGCAAACAAAAGCTTGCCCGAGGAGTGCGACTTGCCCTTGTCATGGTCGAAGAAGACGCCCGGCGAACGGTGCATCTGCGAGACGATGACGCGCTCCGTGCCATTGACGATGAAGGTGCCGTTGAGCGTCATGAGCGGCATGTCGCCCATATAGACGTCCTGCTCCTTGATGTCCTTGATCGACTTTGCGCCGGTATCCTCGTCGATATCGAACACGATGAGGCGCAGCGTCACCTTGAGTGGCGCGGCATAGGTCAGGTCGCGCTGACGGCATTCGTCAACGTCGAATTTCGGTCCTTCGAACTCGTACTTCACGAACTCCAGCATCGAGGAGCCGGAGAAATCGGAGATCGGGAAAACTGACTTGAAAACGGCCTGCAGTCCCTCGTCCGGACGCCCACCCTTGGGCTCCGCCACCATCAGGAACTGGTCATAGGATGCTTTTTGAACCTCGATAAGGTTCGGCATCTCCGCAACTTCCGGAATCTTTCCGAAGAACTTGCGTACGCGTCTGCGGCCATTGAAAGTCTGGGTCTGGGCCATCGTCGCTCCTTAGCTATAAACTCGGGGCGAGCCTCGCCGCGGCTCACCTTGCATGCGCGGCCACCTCGGCGGCGGCCCCTGATCTGTTTCCCGCCGCCTGGCGGCGACGGCTAAAACGGGAGAAAACCCGTTTCCTGAAGGCCGGTTTCGGCCCTCAGGAAAGAGGTTCTCGTACATCTCGCGCTACGCATCCTCCCCTCTGATGAAGGGAGTGGCGGACGGCGCGAGGCCGCCCGCCGCTTTTACGCTTACTTCAGGTCGACCTTGGCGCCGGCTGCTTCCAGCTGGGCCTTGAACTTCTCAGCGTCAGCCTTGGAAACGGCTTCCTTGACCGGCTTCGGAGCTGCTTCGACCAGATCCTTGGCTTCCTTGAGGCCCAGGCCGGTGATGGCGCGGACTTCCTTGATGACGTTGATCTTCTGAGCGCCTGCCTCAGTGAGGACGACGTCGAATTCCGTCTTTTCCTCAGCCGGAGCAGCAGCAGCGGCAGCGCCGCCGGCAGCGGCAACCGCCACCGGAGCAGCAGCCGAAACGCCCCACTTTTCTTCCAGAAGCTTCGACAGCTCGGCCGCCTCGAGGACGGTCAGCTTCGAAAGGTCGTCTACGATCTTTGCCAGATCAGCCATTGTTGTATTCCTTCATCAGGTTCGAACGTGTGTTTGTGATAGCGAGGAACGGCCTCATGCCGCCTCGTCCTTCCGGGCGTAAGCGCCGATGACGCGCGCGACCGAAGCCGCTGGCGCATTGACGATCTGGGCGATCCGGGTTGCCGGCGTGGCGATCATGCCAACCAGCCTGGCGCGCAACTCATCGAGCGACGGAAGTGTGGCGAGTGCCTTCACACCGTCGGCGTTGAGCGAGGTGGTGCCCATTGCGCCGCCGAGAATGACCAACTTGTCATTTCCCTTGGCGAAATCGGACGCGACCTTCGGCGCCGCAATCGGATCCTCCGAATAAGCGATCAGCGTCTGTCCCTTGAACAGGTCGATGATCGATGCGGAGTCCGTGCCCTGAAGAGCGATTTTGGCGAGACGGTTCTTCGCGACTTTGACGGTGCCACCGGCAGCGCGCATTTTCGACCGAAGGTCGTTCATTTGCGCGACGGTGATACCGGCGTAGTGGGCCACGACGACTGAACCAGCGCCTGCAAAAGCACCATTCAGGCCCGTGACGAGTTCGCGTTTTTCCGCTCTGTCCACTGCCTATCTCCAGTTGACCCCTGCCCCGCTAGTGGGACAGGCGTCGGGTTGCCTTTTTGCCGGCCGGGCCATCCATTACAGATCTCCCGAACGACGCTCGAGGATCCTGCCCCCTTTCGCCACATCGACGGCAAGCCGGAGATGCGCAGACAAAAGGCAAACACGGTTCGAACCTTTCATTGGAGCTTGTCGCTCCGTTGTCCGGTTTTCACCCGTCTCATGCAGGCCCAATTCAATTAAGGCTTCTGGGCCGCCTGCAATCTCGGACAGGATGTCCGGAAGCCTCTCGACTTCCGGTACCGAGCCGCCGACAAGTCGGAGGCCCGGAATTCACTTGCGGATCAGCGCCTTGGCAGCCGATCCAGATGTTCGTATCAAGACGCTGCGAGCGTCGAGACGTCGAGCTTGAGGCCCGGGCCCATCGTCGAGGTGACCGACACCTTCTTGACGTAGTTGCCCTTGGCCCCAGCCGGCTTTGCCTTGGTCACGGCATCGGCGAAGGCGCGGACGTTTTCTTCCAGCGCCTTGACGTCGAACGAGACCTTGCCGACGCCGGCATGAACGATGCCGGCCTTCTCGACGCGGAACTCGACAGCGCCGCCCTTCGATGCCTTGACGGCGGCGGCGACGTCGGTGGTGACGGTGCCGACCTTCGGGTTCGGCATCATGCCGCGCGGGCCCAGCACCTTGCCCAGACGGCCGACCAGCGGCATCATGTCCGGCGTGGCGATGCAGCGATCGAAGTCGATCGTGCCCTTCTGGACGATGTCGACCAGATCCTCGGCACCGACGATGTCGGCGCCGGCGGCGCGAGCCTCATCGGCCTTGCCGCCACGTGCGAACACGGCGACGCGGACAGAGCGGCCGGTGCCGTTCGGCAGGTTGACCACGCCGCGGACCATCTGGTCGGCATGGCGCGGGTCGACGCCGAGGTTCATCGCAACTTCGATGGTCTCGTCGAACTTCACCGTCGAACGGTCCTTGAGCAGCTTCAGCGCCTCACCAAGGGCATAGGCCTTGTTGGGGTCGATGCCGTCGCGGGACTTCGATACACGCTTTGCAATCTTTGCCATGATCTCAGCCCACCACTTCCAGACCCATCGAGCGGGCGGAGCCCTCGACCATGCGCATGGCCGCCTCGACGTCGTTTGCGTTCAGATCCTTCATCTTCTGTTCGGCGATGGCGCGCACCTTGTCGCGACCGATCGTGCCGGCCTTGATCTTGCCCGGCTCTTTCGAACCTGACGTCAAGTTCGCCGCCTTTTTCAGGAAGTAGCTCACCGGCGGCGTCTTCATGACGAAGGTGAAGGACTTGTCCTGGTAATAGGTGATGACGACCGGGATCGGCGATCCCTTTTCCATTTCCTGGGTCTGCGCGTTGAACGCCTTGCAGAATTCCATGATGTTGATGCCGCGCTGACCAAGTGCCGGGCCGATCGGCGGAGACGGCGTAGCCGATCCCGCTTTGACCTGGAGCTTGAGCTGGCCTGCAATTTTCTTAGCCATCTCTTTCCTGCCTTTATCTCATGCCGGCCCCAGTATCGGGAACACCGGCGGTTGCAGTCTGGTGGTGCGGTCCGCGCGGCCGGCTAAAGCCGCATTCGCCTCCCACCCGTTCATGGCCGCGCGCTTTCCGCGCCGCCTCCCCTTGCCGGCGAACCGGCGCAGGGTTTTCGGATCAGCCCTTTTCGACCTGTCCGAATTCCAGATCGACCGGCACGGCGCGCCCGAAGATCGAAACTTCCACCTTGAGCCGCGCCCGCTCCTCGTCCACTTCCTGGACGAAACCGTTGAACGAGGCGAACGGACCATCCGAAACGCGGATCGCCTCGCCGATCTCGAAAGTGACCGAGGGCTTCGGCCGCTCGACGCCTTCCTGAACCTGGTTCAGGATGCGCTGCGCCTCGGCTTCGGTGATCGGCACCGGCTTGGAGTCACCGAGGAAGCCGGTGACCTTCGGCGTGTTCTTGACCAGCGAGAACACCGCATCGGTCAGATTGGCCTTGAGCAGCACATAGCCCGGAAAGAACTTGCGCTCGGCATCGACCTTGCGGCCGCGGCGGATTTCGACGACCTTCTCGGTCGGCACCACGATCTGCTCGATATCGGCGGACAGGCCCTTCTGCTTGGCCTTGTTCTCAATGTCCTCGGCGACCTTCTTTTCGAAGTTCGAATAGGCGTGGACGATGTACCAGCGCGCGGTCATTTCAAGACTTCTCCGTAATCGCCGGACTTAATGGCCGAGGCTCAGTAACCGCTCGATCGCGTAGCCCATAGCCACGTCGGCGGTGAAGAAAAAGATCATCGCGATGACCGCGAATACGAGCACCATCACCGTCGAGATCATCGTCTCCCGGCGCGACGGCCAAGTCACCTTGGCGGTCTCCGCGCGGACCTGCTGGAGAAAGACGAAAGGATTTGTGGTTTTCGAAGCCATATGCCGCTCTGTCTTCAAGACCCGTTGGCCGGGTCTCCTGGATGATCCCGCTGGCCGGGACGTGCCGCCTGGGTTCAAGTCGGCACCGAATCAGCGCCATTTCGCCCATGCAAATCGGACGCGTAAAGCCGGCTTCCCAGCTCCACGCGTCGCGTGTCTGTTCTGTCTACATAAAACCGATTCTTGATCCACGCAAGTGGCAAGTGTCCGCTTTATGACCAAACGCCGCCTCGGAACCATCCAGTCGTCCCGTCCCGGCTATCGGGGCCTTATGCCTCAGTTCACCCAATATGGCAAGCCGCCTGCCGTTTTTCAATGCCAGACCCTAATTCCGGAGGGTGCATCCGGAAGATCAGGCACGTGATTACAAGTTCCAGGAAATGGCGTTGGGGACGAACCTGCGACCTGCTGTTTTGGAAACCAAATGAAGCGCACGCAAGATTGGAATCCAGCTGCCCATGCCGAGGCAGCTGGATCTACCCAGGGTTAGCTCAGGCGCAGGCGAGTTCGACTCCGGCCACTGCGCCGATTCCGCGTGGCGGGCGTGGGCGCGGCGCGATCACTGCCGGGCACGGGGGCGGGTCGTCGTCATCGTCGGGGCCGAAAGAACGGCCCCGACGCCGCCAAGCCTTGAGAACGCTGCGGCGCGAGGAGGGTCGCCAAGGCAGCACCCGGCCTGAAGTCTCTTTCCCCAGCGTGGGTTTCTCATCCAGAGCCTTCAACGCACTCAGAATCTGGTCGACAGGGATTACCGTGCCGTTGTCCAGGCGGCGCAAGGCAGGCTGGTTTTCCACCGCGCAGGCATCGGACGCCCACGAGGAAAGCAGTGCCCGCTTTTCTCCACTGCTGAGGCGTGGATGGTTGATGACGTTGTCTGGATTGTCGAGCAGGCACAAAGAAGTTTCAATTTTGCCCGAGCGTGCCGCAGAAAGTGTCGGTGTCTCGTAGAAGTTGTCCATCTCCATTCTCCGCAATCTGGGCCTCCCGGCCGAAGCCGGGAGGCGGACCGCAGGGATAACTGAATCGATACGATCAGGCCGCTTTGCGGGTGCGTTCCGTATCCTGGGCGATCTGCTTGCCCACCTGGGCGTCGCCGGCCCCGATGCTAATGCGGCGCGGCTTCAGCTCTTCGGGAATCTCACGGACGATGTCGATGGTCAGGAGACCGTTCTCAAGGTTTGCTGCCTTGATCTTCATGTGGTCGGCAAGCTTGAACGTCTGCCTGAAACTGCGGTAGGCGATGCCCTGGTGCAGCAGCTGGCGTCCGCTCTGGTCATCAGCCTTCTGGCCTGCCACGACCAGTTCGGGTCCATGCTGGGTCAGCTCAACCTCATCCTGGCTGAAGCCCGCGATGGCCATCGAGATACGGTAATCGTTCTCGTCGACCTTCTCGATGTTATAGGGTGGCCAGTCGGGCCGCGTACCATTGTCGGGCATGTCGAAAAGACGGTCAAAACCGACGGTGCTGCGATAGAGAGAGTCAAAGGTTCTCATAGCCACATCCTCCTTGAAGCAACATGGGTACAAGGGCGCCGCCAGCAGCGCCGCCTTTTGCCAAGCCAATCGGCCTCGGCGGGAAACGAATTAGGAAGGGCTGAAAACCGGTTCAAGAGCCCTGTTCAAAAAAATTCCAGTAGCCAGGCCAGCATCCCGCTTCCAATAATTCGCAGCCGCTGAAAAGCAGCTGGCGGCAGCAAAATAGGCCTATTCTGAATGTGAACGCAAATGGCAATTGGCTCGCCAATGGCAGTTGAATCAAGGAAATTGGTTCGTGGAAATACGCCGACTTCGGCATTGCGCATCAGCGCTCTCGCTCTGCGCATGCCTTCGGAACGTCGCTCGTCGAGTGCGCGGCTTCAGCCCAACCAAACGAGGAGCCAAAACAAGGCGTTTCTAAAATGCCGGATTCCAACGAGGAAAATGGCACGGGCAGCAGGGCTCGAACCTACGACCTGCGGTTTTGGAGACCGCCGCTCTACCAACTGAGCTATGCCCGTACGCGCGTTTCAGCGCAGGCGCTTCCTAAAAGCTTCCGGGCGCGCTGTAAAGAGTTGTCTGACGCGCTTTCAGATCCTTTGCCGGAAATCCGGATAGGTGATGACCAGCCCGTCCCTGCCTATGTCGATTTTTCGCCTGCCTGAAGCCGCATGCCGGCGCTCAGCCCCCGGCCGGCGGCTTGTACGGCCCGCCCGGCACGCCCCAGCCCCAGGCCGGCATCGGTTCGGTCTGCGGGTCGCAGGTCTCGCCGAGGGTGGAATTCATCCTGGCAAGCCGTGAGCCCCATTCGACATAGCCCATGAAGGCGGAACGGAATTCGGGATCGTCCGGCAACCCGACCGCATCGGCGGCATCGGCAAGCAGGCTGATCCAGCGGCGGCGCTGTTCCTCCGTCAGATGCTTGCCCAAGTGATGCATGACCATCTCGCGATGGCCGCCATGCTGTTCGCTGTAGGTCTTGGGTCCGCCAAAAACTTCGCCGATGAAGGCCGCGACATGCGCGGGATGATCCGGCGACATGTGTTTGAACACCGGGCCGACCACCGGGTCGCGCGACACCTTGTCGTAAAAGGTTTCCGTCAGCCGGTTGAGGGCTTCGATGCCGCCGGCCCATTCGTAGAGTGTCGGGATGTCCTGGCTCATTGTCGATCCTCCGCCAGCCCGGCGCCGGCACGAAGATAGCGGAAATCGCACCCTGCTCAACCTGCCTCGACGGCGAGTGTGAACCCGCCGCCCTACAATTTGGCGGGGCGATTCGGCGTGATGTCGCTTGCCGGCGTCGCCTTCCTCGGCTCCAGCACGCCCATCCGACCCCTTTCGCTTCCATGAGGATAGGCACGATCAGCCATTGGACGACGGCACCACGCGGCAATTCTCAGGTTTCGGCGCCGATTTGCAGATGCTGGACCCCGTCAGCGCATCCACCGACTGGCGCTCGGTTGTCAGGCCGACCTTCAGCATCATGTCGGGTTCGAGCTGGCGCTCGACCGAACTGCCCTGGAGCGCCCTGAACAAAGCGGGGCTGATCGCCATCTCGTCGAGGTAGGACTTGACCGCCTGCTTCTGCCCCATCAGATAGAGGCTGAGCCGCACCTGGGTACCGACAAGCCGCCTGGCGCCACCGGCCAGCATGAGCGCGCAAGCCGAATCGCAGTCGCCGTCGCCATCGACGCTCAGCCCGGCATAGGCGCCTTCCCTGGCCAGGCAATTCCACTCTGCCGGGTCGCAGCCGACGAAATCGGTGCGGGCAACGGCAACGTCGAGCTTCTTTTCATGGATGATCCGGCCCGCCGCCAGGGCGCCGGAGAGGTCGCCGCCTCGCGAGCTGATCACCACCGGCAGCCGCCGGTTGCCAAGCGTGGCGAGCAATTGGCTGAGTTTCTGCGGCGTCTGGGGCGTAATCGCGCCTTGCGCTGCAATCCATTCCGGGCAGTCGGGATTGCAGAGCGGGTTGCTGCCGCGAACCACGACAAAGCGCATGCCGTCATCGTGCGGCGCGCTCTCCGGCTTCACCGGCAGCGGCGCAGCCTTTGCCACATCCGGCAGGCCGCCGGCTGGCTTGTTCGCCGGTATTTCCCGGCAATTCGGAGCCGGAAGGTCCAGCCTGCACAGGCTTGCGCTGGTCAGCAGATCTGCAGCGTCTTCGCTGGTGACCAGCTTCATTGTCAGCATGTCGCTGAGGTCGATCTGCTGGATGTCGCTGGCCGGCGTGCTCTTCATCGTCTCGATGATGCTGAGGTCGACACCCATCTCCTTGAAATAGGCGGACAGCTTGCGCTCCACCCCCTTGCTCATCTCGTAGGTCTTGTAGCTGCCGGTGTTCTTGCGGCTGACGACCTTCTTGCTGATGACCCGCTTCTTGCCTTTCACGATCCGGTAGCGGACCTGATATTGCACGTTCATCTGCACGATCGTGGTGGTGATCTGGTGGACGCCGAGATAGGCCAGCGGCCCGACCAGGCGCCTGGTGCCGCCGGCCAGCATCATTGGACAAGCGGATGCGCAATAGCTGCCGAGCACATAGGGGCTGCCGATATAGTGCGCGCCTCTGGCGTCGTTCTCCTTGCAGTTTTTCACCCCTGGCTCGCAGCCGACGAACCAGGTCCTGCCGACCGCGATGTCGAGCTTGTTCTTGCGCATCATCCGGCCCATGGCGATGGCTGCATCGACATCGCCGCCGGGAGAGTTGATGACGATCGGCAATTTGCGGCCGCCGAGCGTTTTCAGGGCAGCCTTGAGCAGCGCCGGCGACTTGGCCGATATCGCACCCTCGGCCGATATCCATTCCGGACAGCTCGGCTCACAGCCCGCCGCGTCGCTGCGCACGACGACGAACCGCATCGGCGGATCCGGATCCGGCTCTGAATTTTTTGTCTCGGCCGCCAAGGCGGCAGTGCCCATGGCAAACATCGACACCAGGCAGATCAGCCCCAGTGCCCACCATGACCGACTATGCAAACGGTGCTGTGGAACCATCCGACCAAGCCCTCAATGCAATCTATACTGTAGAGGCTCACAGACTTGCAACAGAGATTGGGACCCCAAAACAGGCACATCTGGCCAACGAAAAAGGGCGGCCCGAGGGCCGCCCCTATCCGTTTCGATCCGGCGATGCCGGGCTCGATTACTCTTTGATGGTGACGACGATGCCGGCACCGACGGTGCGGCCGCCTTCACGGATGGCGAAGCGCAGCTTCTCTTCCATGGCGATCGGCACGATCAGCTCGACATCGACGGTGATGTTGTCGCCGGGCATAACCATCTCCGTGCCTTCCGGCAGCGACACGATGCCGGTCACGTCGGTCGTGCGGAAGTAGAACTGCGGACGGTAGTTGGTGAAGAACGGCGTGTGACGGCCACCTTCGTCCTTGGTCAGGATGTAGGCTTCGGCCACGAACTTCTTGTGCGGCTTCACCGTACCAGGCTTGGCCAGAACCTGGCCGCGCTCGACGCCTTCACGATCAACGCCGCGCAGCAGCGCGCCGATGTTGTCGCCGGCCTGGCCCTGATCGAGCAGCTTGCGGAACATCTCGACGCCCGTGCAGGTCGTCTTGGTCGTCGGACGGATGCCGATGATTTCCAGTTCCTCGCCGACCTTGACGATGCCGCGCTCGACGCGGCCGGTCACGACCGTGCCACGGCCCGAGATCGAGAACACGTCTTCGATCGGCATCAGGAACGGCTTGTCCAGCGGACGAACCGGGGTCGGGATGTAGGCATCGACCGCAGCCATCAGCTCGCGGATCGCATCTTCGCCGATGGTCTTGTTGGAATCTTCCAGAGCAGCCAGCGCCGAACCCTTGACGATCGGAATGTCGTCGCCGGGGAACTCGTTCTTCGACAGAAGCTCGCGAACCTCGAGCTCGACCAGTTCGAGCAGCTCGGCGTCGTCGACCTGGTCGACCTTGTTCAGGAACACCACGATCGACGGCACGCCGACCTGACGGGCAAGCAGGATGTGCTCGCGGGTCTGCGGCATCGGGCCGTCGGCGGCCGACACCACCAGGATCGCGCCGTCCATCTGCGCGGCGCCGGTGATCATGTTCTTCACATAGTCGGCGTGGCCGGGGCAGTCGACATGGGCGTAGTGGCGCGCTGCCGTCTCGTATTCGACGTGCGCCGTCGAAATCGTGATGCCGCGGGCCTTCTCTTCGGGCGCCGCATCGATCTGGTCGTAGCGCTTGTACTCGCCAAAATACTTCGTGATCGCTGCCGTCAGCGACGTCTTGCCATGATCGACGTGGCCAATCGTGCCAATGTTCACATGAGGCTTGTTACGCTCGAATTTACCTTTTGCCATAGTCTCTTTCCTTGGACGGCCTTGACCTTCAGTTCAGTCGAATGCGGGGCGATTAGCGACTACGGCCGAAAAACACAAGTGCCTTGTGGCCGGGTGCGCTGTCCACTCGGTGCGAACCGATGATCCGATTGCGGGATGTGGCGCTGATATAGGAACGCGCGAGCGGAAATGAAATGGGGGCTGCGGGCTCCAGCACCTGTTTGCTATTCCCGCCCATGTCCTGTCCCGCCCATGTCCTGGCCTTTGCCTGCCGGATGTGCAGCCAGCGCCTGGCCCATTGCCGCTACGGCGGCGGTCTGATTTGGTTGCCCCATGCAATTCATACCGACCTCCATACGCGGCCCGCTGTTCATGATCGTTTCGACGGGGTCGTACCTCGTCAACGACACGATGATGAAACTCGCGACCGCGGGCTTGCCGTCCTATGAAGTGCTGTTCCTGCGCGGGGTCGCGGCCACGCTATGGGGCATGCCGCTGCTGTTCCTGCTGGGCTATGGCAGGCAGATTCCATTGATCTTCGACAAACGCGTGCTGCGCCGCAACCTGCTCGAGCTGGCGGCCATCCTTTGCTACGTCGTGGCGCTGGCCAACATGCAGATCGCCGATTCGACCGCGCTCGGGCAGATCACCCCGCTTTTGATGCTGGTCGGCTCCTCCATCCTGTTCGGCGAACGGATCGGCGGCGTGCGCATGGCGCTGATCGGGCTTGGCTTCATCGGTGCGCTCATGGTGGCCCAGCCGACCATGCAGGGCATCTCGGTCTATGCGTTGCTGGCGCTCGGCAACGCGGCATTGGCGGCGGCGCGCGATCTTGCCGGCAGGCGGGTCGCGGCCGAGGTGCCGGGCATGATCGTCGCCATTTCCGCCGTCGTGGTGGTGCTGATCGGCGCGGGCGCCGCGCATCTCGTTTCCGAGCGCTGGGTGATGCCGGAAGCCCGGCACCTGCTGCTCATGGCCGGCGCCGGATTTTTCCTGATCTTCGGCCATTTCTTCATCTTCATGGCCTATCGCGTCGGTCCCACCGGCGTCGTGGCGCCGTTCTACTACTGCTTCACCGTCTGGGCGGTCATCTCAGGCGTTCTGGTGTTCGGCCAGTTCCCGAATGCCCTGGCGGTCTGCGGCATCCTGCTGGTGGTTGCGAGCGGGCTGACCATCGTCTCGCTTGATGAACGCAAGCGCAGGCTGACCGTCGTCGCCTGACCTTCAAGTCAACGCGTCGAAGCAGGTTTGGCCGTCCTGCGGTCAGCCAGTCGGCAGACTAGTGCCTAAAGCGTTCGCTTGCCGGAGAACTGGTGATAGGCCCACAGCACGACCACCGCGCCGATGATGGCGACGATCAGGCTCCAGATGTTGAGGCCGGTCACGCCCGTGGCGCCAAAGGCGCTGAAGATCAGCCCTCCGACGATGGCGCCGACAATGCCGAGCACGATATCCATGATCAGGCCCTGGCCGGTCTTGTTGACGATCTTGCTGCCGATAAAGCCGGCGATGACGCCGAGGATGATCCAGCTGATAATGCCCATTTTTCCTCTCCATTCCCCGCCCGCCGATCATGGTCACATGATTGTCAAAAGCTCAAGCCAACTTGAAATTCCGCCCGCATGGTCCATTGTAGCCGGCGGGACGGGCTTGGTCGTTATGGAGGATTGACCTATGGGACTCTTTGACAACGCCGTACCCGGCGGCAACATCACCAAACCGCTGATGATCGCGCTCGGCGCGCTTCTGGTGGGAAAGATGCTGAGCGGCAGAAGCGCCGAACAGACGAGTGCCGGAGAGACGGGCGAACCCGCTCAGCCTCAAACGCCAGCCCCCACCGGAACCACGGCCTCCAGCGACGGCGGCCTGCTCGGCGGACTGGGCGGACTGCTCGACAAGCTCAAGAATGCCGGCCAAGGCAATGTCGCTGACTCCTGGGTCGGCACCGGACAGAACCAGCCGATCAACGCCAATGATCTCGGCAAGGCGATCGGCCCGCAGGTCATTCGAGAGATCGCGCAAAGGACAGGACTGGACGAGCAGGAGTTGCTCAAGCAATTGTCCACAGCCCTGCCCGGCATTGTCGACAGACTGACGCCGAACGGACAGGTGCCGCAGCAACACCAGGTCGCGTCCGCCTTCAACAGCTAGACTTCTGCGCCTGCATCACGCGCAAACACGCCCGGCACCGCCTTGCGGCTGTCGGGCGTTGCTGCGACCAGCGCCGCGAACCGCCTGGCAGTCGACGCATCGACCGGCGTGTAGACGGAAACCGAGAAATCACTGTCGCGGCCGCCCGGCTGCAGCGTGGCGAAATCGAACGACATCGCGCCGGCGACAGGGTGCCGGATGGATTTCCGCCAGATCGGTGGCTCGGCGATGTCGCGGCTGTTCCAGCACGTGGCGAACGCTTCGCTTGCCGCTTCCAGTGACGAAACCAGCGCAGCCAGCACCGGATCGCGAGTCATGGCGACAGTGGCAAGCCGGAACTGCGCCGCCGCCGAGCGCGAAACCTCCGGCCAGTCGACAAAGCGCTGCCGCCATTCCAGGTCGAGAAACAGCCGGGCGAGCAGGCTGCCGGACCACTCATCATCCGTCTCGAAATCCCCAAGCAGCACCGCCGCCGGATGGTTACAGGCGACGACCTGCCAGTAGCGATTGACGACATATGCCGGGTGCGGCGCCAGCCCGTCGAGCAGGCTGAGCAACGGCGCGCTGGGCAGGCCTTGCGCGCCGAGCCGGTTTCGCCAATCGAGATCGGGCCGCGCCAATTGGAAGAGATAGGCCTGCTCCGACCGGCTCAGTCTCAGCACCCGCGCCAGCGAGCGAAGCACCTGCGGCGACGCGTTCACCTCCCGTCCCTGCTCGAGCCAGGTGTACCAGGTGGTGCTGATCCCCGCCTCGGCGGCGACCTCTTCGCGCCTGAGGCCCGGCGCCCGGCGGCGGCCATTGGCGCCATCGATCCGCGGCAAGCGGTCCCGCCGCTCGCGCAGGAAGCGGGCAAGCTCATCGCGCCGTGGGCCGTCGTATGGCATGCAGTCACCTCCGATACCAGTATAAGCTATAGTCTTGTACTACTTTAAAGGAAAGCTAGGTTGCGGGCGACCGAACATCAGCCCACGGGACTTCGACAATGAACGCGCTCAATGAAATCCGTCAGATCGACTACACCGTCATCTTCGCCCGCGACATGGCCGCCATGCGGCACTTCTACGGGGATGTGATGGAATTTGATCTGCAGCGCGAACTCGGCGACAGGTGGATCGAATATCGGGTCGGCCCGAACACGCTGGCCTTGACCAGCCTCGGCATGATGTTCAACGACACGCCGCAGCAGCGGGATGCGCTGTCGCTGCAGCTGGCATTCCGGGTGGCGCCGGAGATGGTCGCTGCTTGCGCCGAGGCGCTTCAGGCCAAGGGCGTGCAGCCGGTCCTGCCGCTCACCGACCAGGAATGGGGCCACAGGACAGTGTTCTTCCGCGATCCGGACGGCAACGTTGTCGAGATATTCGCTGAGATCTGATGCGGAGTGGGGAGTTTGGAGCGGGTAGCGGGAATCGAACCCGCATATTCAGCTTGGAAGGCTGCTGCTCTACCACTGAGCTATACCCGCATCGTCCTCAAGGTTCGCGGGCTGGCAGTGGTGGAGAGGGTTGGATTCGAACCAACGTAAGCTAAGCTAACGGATTTACAGTCCGTCCCCTTTAACCACTCGGGCACCTCTCCAGCCTGCCGTCGAAGCCTTGCAACGAGGCATTCTCGCCGATCAGGTCGAAACCAGGGTTTTGTCCGAAATCAGCGAAGCGCCTTATGGCGGCAAGGCCAGTGGGTGTCAACCGCACCGCAAGGCAAAATGCGCTGATTTTGACAGCTCACCCGGCAAGCCGGCTTTCTGCCTGTATCCATGGCCCGGCGACGCGGCTATAGAAGCCGGCCATGAGCAATGACAACACGTCCAAGACCGCCAAAGACACCCACTACGCCAAGCTGCGTCGCGCTCATCGCGACGAGAAGGCCGGCGGCGCGCCTGCCTTCCGGCCGCGCCAGCCGGTGCCGCCGGGCGAGAACGCCGCCGACGGGCTGGTGCGGCTTTATGGCCTGCACACGGTGCGCGCCGCGCTCGACAATCCGCGCCGGCGGATCAGAAAGATGTTGGTGACGCGCAATGCCGCCGAGCGGCTGGCGATCGCCGACCTCGCCGCTTTGCCGTTCAAGGCCGAACTGGTCGAGCCGAAGGACATCGACAAGATCACCGGTTCGGACGCCGTCCACCAGGGCGTGCTGATCGAGGCCGAGCCGCTGAAGCCCAAGCGCCTTGACGCGCTCGGCGATACCAAACTGGTGCTGGTGCTCGACCAGGTCACCGACCCGCACAATGTCGGCGCCATCCTGCGCTCGGCGGTCGCCTTCGGCGCCGGTGCGCTGATCACCACGGCCCGCCACAGCCCGCAGGAATCCGGCGTGCTGGCCAAATCCGCCTCCGGCGCGCTGGAACATATCGACCAGGTCGAGGTGAAGAACCTCGCCGACGCGCTGGAACAGCTGCACGAAGCCGGCTTCCAGACCATCGGCCTCGATTCGGACGGGCCGGCCGAACTCGAAACGAGTTTTTCAGGCGAAAAGATAGCCCTGGTGCTCGGCGCCGAAGGCAAGGGCCTGCGCCAGAAGACGCGCGAGACGGTGACGACACTCGCCCGCCTCGACATGCCCGGCGCCATCCGCTCGCTCAACGTGTCGAACGCCGCGGCGGTGAGCCTTTATGCGGCACGGAAGTTCCTTGGAAAGTGAATAGTGAATGCTGAATGGAAAGCGTTCTTACCGTCACCGTTCACTATTCACCCACTTCATGCCCCGCCATCCGCTCCAGCGCCCGCACCAGCGCCGAATGATCCTCTTTCGCCCCGCCATTCGCCGCGCACGAGTTAAACAGCTGCTGCGTCGTCGAGGTGTTGGGCAATGAGACGCCGAGCGCCTTGGCGCCTTCCAGCGCCAGGCTGAGATCCTTCTGGTGCAGTTCGATGCGGAAGCCCGGCGCGAAGGTGCGCTTTATCATGCGCTCGCCATGCACCTCGAGGATGCGCGATGCCGCCAGCCCGCCCATCAGCGCCTGCCGGACCTTGGCGGGGTCGGCGCCGGCTTTTGCGGCAAAGACCAGCGCCTCGGCGACCGCCTCGATGGTCAGGGCTACGACGATCTGGTTGGCAACCTTGGTGGTCTGGCCGACGCCGTTCGGGCCGACAAGCGTGACGTTCTTGCCCATCTTTTCGAACACGGGCTTGGCGCGCTCGAACGCCTTGTCCTCGCCGCCGACCATGATGGTCAGGGACGCCGCCTTTGCGCCGACCTCGCCGCCCGACACCGGCGCGTCAAGATAGTCGCAGCCGAGATCGTTGATTTTCTTCGCGAAAACCTTGGTCTCGATCGGCGAGATCGAGCTCATGTCGATGACCAGCTTGCCCTTGCTCAGGCCGGAAGCGACACCGTTCTCGCCGAACAGCACCTCGGCTACCTGCGGCGTGTCTGGGACCATTGTGATGATGATATCCGCGGCCTTGGCCACTGCCGCGTGGCCGGTGATGCTTCTCAAGCCCTTGGCGACGAGATCGGCCGGCGGCTTCGAGCGGTGGTCGCTGGCGATGACGGTGTAGCCGGCATCCAGCAAATGCCCCGCCATCGGCGCGCCCATGATGCCGAGACCGATGAAGCCGATGGTTTCCATTGTTTTCTCCTTTGTTGAGGCTGAGTTCCTTCGCGCCCCCATCTCCCCCACTTGTGGGGAGATTGGCAGTTTCGGCGCCTCGCTCACCCTGCAATGTTGGGGAGCGAAAGCCGGGATGACGTCCGATCTCCCCACCTGTGGGGGAGATGGCCGGCAGGCCAGAGGGGGGCGCGAAGGAACGCGACTTCAATCGTAACAGCTAAGCCGCGGCACTCCCCTGCCCGTTAAGCTCCCGAAACCACTCCAGCCCGGCCTCAGTCCCCGCCTTCGGCTTGTATTCCGCCCCGACCCAGCCGGAATAACCAATCCGGTCGATATGCTCGTAGAGGAAGGGATAATTGATCTCGCCCGTCCCCGGCTCGTGACGGCCGGGATTGTCCGCAAGCTGGATATGCGCGATGCGGCCGAGGTTGGCCTCGATGGTACGGGCGAGATCCCCCTCCATGATCTGCATGTGATAGATGTCGTATTGCAGATAGAGGTTCTTCGAACCGACGCGCTCGATCAGCGCCAGCGCCTGCTCCGAATAGTTCAGGAAGAAGCCCGGGATGTCACGCGTGTTGATCGGCTCGATCAAAAGCCGGATGCCGGCCTGCTCCAGCTTCTCGGCCGCAAACGCCAGGTTTTCGGCAAAGGTATTTTCCAGCACCGAACGATCCACGCCCTGCGGCGCGATGCCGGCGAGGCAATTGACCTGCTCGCAGCCCAGCGCATGGGCATAGCTGATCGCCTTGGCGATGCCTTGCCGGAATTCCGGCACGCGGTCGGGTAGCACCGCGATGCCGCGCTCGCCCTTGCCCCAGTCGCCGGCCGGCAGGTTGAAAAGCACCTGGTTCAGGCCGTTCTTCTTCAGCCGCGCCGCAACGATCTCGGGCGCATGATCATAGGGGCCGATATATTCGACGCCCTTGAAGCCGGCGCGGGCGGCGGCATCGAAACGGTCGAGGAAATCGTGCTCGCCAAAGAGCATCGACAGATTGGCTGAAAAACGCGGCATTCTTTTTCTCCTTCTTCCCGCCAATCTTAATCGAGCAACACGATGGCCGTCGGCGCATCCTCATGGCTTTCGGCAAGGTCCTCGAATTCGGTGATCTTGTCGATTTCCGTGCCCATGGAAATGTTGGTGACGCGTTCGAGGATGAATTCGAGCACCACCGGCACCTGGTATTCCTTCATCAGCCGCTGCGCTTCCTTGAACGCGCCGGCGAACTCTTCCGGCTTGCGCACCCGCACCGCCTTGCAGCCCATGGCTTCGGCGACCGCGACATGGTCGACGCCGTAGCCGGCCTCCGGATCGTTGGAGCGGTTGACGTTCTCGAAGGCGAGGCTGACCTCGAAATCCATCGCAAAACCGCGCTGCGCCTGGCGGATCAGGCCGAGATAGGCGTTGTTCACGACGACGTGGATATACGGCAGTTTGTGCTGTGCGCCGGCCGCCAGTTCCTCGATCATGAACTGAAAATCATAGTCGCCCGACAGCGCCACGATGGTGCGATCCGGATCGGCGGCGCGCACGCCAAGCGCTGCCGGCAGCGTCCAGCCGAGCGGGCCGGCCTGGCCGCAATTGATCCAGTTGCGCGGCTTGTAGACATGCAGGAACTGCGCCCCGGCGATCTGCGAGAGGCCGATCGTGGTGACGTAGGTGGTGTCGCGGCCGAACGCCTTGTTCATCTCCTCATAGACGCGCTGCGGCTTCAGCGGCACCTGCTCGAAATGAGTCTTGCGCTTCATCGTCTTCTTGCGGGTCTGGCATTCCCTCGCCCAGCCCGACCAGTCGCGCAGCTTTCCTGCCGTCTTCCATTCGGTGGCGACGTCGAGCAGCATCTTTAGTGCCGCACCGGCGTCCGAGACGACGCCGAGATCCGGCGCGAACACCCGGCCGATCTGGGTCGGTTCGATGTCGACATGGATGAATTTCTTGCCCTTGGTGTAGACATCGACCGAACCGGTGTGGCGGTTGGCCCAGCGGTTGCCTATGCCGAAAACGAAGTCGGCTTCCAACATCGTCGCATTGCCGTAGCGATGCGAGGTCTGCAGCCCGCACATGCCGGCCATCAGCCGGTGGTCGTCGGGGATCGCGCCCCAGCCCATTAGCGTCGGGATGACCGGCACGCCCGTTATCTCGGCGAATTCGATCAACAGATCCGACGCATCGGCGTTGATGATGCCGCCGCCGGCGACGATCAGCGGCTTTTCCGCGGCATTGAGCATCGCCAAGGCCTTTTCGGCCTGGGCGCGCGACATTGCCGGCTTGAACGGGACCAGCGGTTCATAGGCATCGATATCGAATTCGATCTCGGCCAATTGCACGTCGACCGGCAGGTCGATGAGCACCGGGCCCGGTCGCGACGAGCGCATCAGGTGAAATGCCTTCTGCAGCGCCATCGGCACGAGATAGGGCTCCATGACCGTGACCGCCCATTTGGCGACGGGTGCGGCTATGGCGGCGATATCGACCGCCTGGAAATCCTCCTTGTTGAGCCGTGCCCGCGGCGCCTGACCGGTGATGCACAGGATCGGGATGGAGTCCGCCGCCGCCGAATAGAGCCCGGTGACCATGTCGGTGCCGGCCGGGCCCGAGGTGCCGATGCACAGCCCGATATTGCCGGATTTGGCTCTCGTGTAGCCTTCGGCCATATGCGAGGCCGCTTCGACGTGACGAGCCAGGATGTGGCGGATCGAGCCCCTCGCCTTCAGCGCCGAATAGAACGGATTGATCGCCGCGCCCGGCACACCGAAGCCGCAGGAAACGCCTTCCTTTTCGAGAACGAGAACCGCTGCATCGACAGCGCGCATCCTGGCCATGTCCAGCCTCCTCAAGATTGTTGGTTGGTTGACAATGCCAGTGTCGTTTTCATTCTTCAATTTTTTCAGAATAATTTTTCATTTCGAGAAAACCGCTTCTAAATACTGATTCCCCTAGGTTTTTCGTTTTCCATGAATCCGGCCATCAAAATCGATGAAAAAGTTTTTCATTGCGATTTCGGCGAAACCGGCGACAATGCCGCCATGGAAACCAGCGAAAAACGCCAGCGCGGCCGGCCGCGCGCTTTCAACGGTCCGTCCGAGGCCGGTTCTGTACAGTCGCTGGACCGGGCCTTGCGCATCCTGGCCATCGTCGCTGAAGGCAGTGGCCTGTCGCTGAGCGAGATTTCAGCGCGTAGCGAGCTCGCGGCGTCCACCGCCTACCGCATGCTGACGACGCTGCAGAACCACGGCATGGTCGAGTTCGATACATCGGACCAGCTGTGGTCGATCGGCGTCGAGACCTACCGCATGGGTGCCGCCTTCCTGCGCCGCCGCAAGCTTGTCGACCGGGCCCGCGTGGTCATGCAGGAATTGATGGAGAAGACCGGTGAAACCGCCAATCTCGGCGTCGCCGAGGACGATTGCGTCGTTTTCGTCAGCCAGGTCGAGACCCATCAGGCGATCCGCGCCTTCTTCCGCCCGGGCACGCGCAGCTCCTTCCATGCCTCGGGCATCGGCAAGGCGGTGCTGGCGCAGCTCGAGCCGGAACGCGTCGCCGCCATCCTGCGCAAGTCGGGCCTGCAGCGCTTCACCGACAAGACGCTGTCCGACATTTCGGCGCTGGCCCATGACCTGGCTGTCATCAAGCACCGCGGCTGGTCGGTCGACGACGAGGAGCGGCATCCCGGCATGCGCTGCGTGGCCGCCGCCATTTTCAACGAGTTCGGCGAGCCGATCGGCGGTGTCTCGGTCTCCGGACCGACGGTGCGGGTGACGATGGAGCGGCTGGACGAGATCGGGCCGCTGGTGCGCGACGCCGCCGCTGAGGTGACGAGGATGATCGGCGGGTTCCGATTATAATGCGGAGAACGCTTCAGCTTTTGCTCGCCGCTTCACTGTGCGGATGCGTGGCGACGGTGCCCGAGCCCGCCCCTGTCTCCCAGCAAGTCAGCGAGATTCCGATCTCGCTCGCTTTGGAGGAGACAATCACGATCGGCATTCGCCAGCATTTACATGATCCTGTATCCGCCAAATTCGGGACGATGCGTGCCGGCGAGCGAACGCTCGACGGCCGCCGCGAAATCCTGGTCTGCGGCCATGTCGCTGCAAAGACGTCGTCCGGTGGTCATACAACAGACCAACCGTTCGCCGCCAAGATCTATCCGGATGAAGGAAGCAGCTTCGAACTCATCGCCACGGGCGATCAATCGCAGAATGCGAGTGTTGCCCGCATCTGCCGTGCAGCGGGATTGCCGATCTCCGAACCGTAGCCCGCACCGCGGCGCGCTCAAATCAGGAAGGAGGGGCTGCGTACAGCCCCTCCTTTCCGTGTGGGGGTGCCTCCTCCTAAAGGCGGCAATAGTGGCGGTAGCCGTCATAGCCGACATAGGTGTCGGAGTACGGATCGTAACTGGCGTAGCGGTTGGCGCAGCGGCGGACGTGCCAGGAGCCACCCTCGTCGTCGACATAGACGGTGCGGGGCTGCTGGTTGAGCAGGCTGCCGAGCACGAAGCCGCCGACGCCGGCGGCGATGCCGATGCCGATTTCGCGGTTGTGGTGATGGCTGTGGGCGGCCGACGGCTGGACGGTGCCGACCAGCGAGGTGGCGGCGACGGTGCTGGCGATGAGGGCAGAAGCGATTTTGCGCGTGAACATGACGATCTCCTTGTTTCGTTGCGAGAGGCGATCCATCCGCCTCTTGATCATCTGTCGTTTCGGCGCGGAAAAAGGTTCGAAAGAATTTGGGATTTTCTTGAAGGCCGGAAATCAGCCGATGGAAACCAAGATCTGATCGATCGAGCGCTCAACGCAAAAAAGGGCGGCCGAAGCCGCCCTTCCGCGAGGCAGGTCGTCTCGCTCAAAGGAAGATGATCACCTTGCCGTGGTGATGATGATGCTTGTGGTGATGGTGCTTGTGGTGATGGTTCCACCACCACCAGGGCTTGTCGTGGTGCTTGTGATGATGGTGGTGATGATGGCTGTGAGCGGAGGACGACTGCACGGTACCGGCGAGCGCGCCGGTGGCGACGAAGATGGCGACCAGGCCCGAAGTAAGACTGCGCTTCAACATGATGATCTCCTTGATCGAGGCGACCATTCGCCTCTGGAGATCAGTCGCGGTGACGTGGTGAAAGGTTCGAGGTTTTGAGCGAGTAGTGAGTAGTCAATGGTCCGAAAGGCGTTTGCCCATTCACCATTCACCCCATCCCAGTCACATGCCGCAGCCAAAACGCCATCGCGATAAAACCGACGATGGCGGCGATGCCGGTCCAGTCGACATTGGCGCTCTTCACGTCCCTGATGAGCTTTACCGCAAGCAGCCAGGCAATGACGACAAGCGGCAGGATGATGACAAGTCTGATCATGCGACACCCCGTTCGATGCGTTTGCACCTGAGAGATATGTAGGGATCGCATTGGCGGTTTTCAGCATGGCGGCCCGCCCACCTCGGCGGGGTCCCTTAGCGATCGAAAACGGAGTTTTGTCTTTACTGGCGCGGCAAATATGCTAACCGGAGCGCCGTGCCCTTGTAGCTCAGCTGGTAGAGCAGCGGTTTTGTAAACCGAAGGTCGGCGGTTCGATTCCGTCCGGGGGCACCAGCAAAATCAACACGTTAGCGAACATTCCCTTAGCGTCATCCCGCTGACAAATCCGCTCTGGGTAACAAATAGGGTAACAAAAAGCCCGACACCGTGAGGCATCGGGCCAGTCTGGAAACCCTATTCTTGGTCACTTTGACCAAGAACCGACGTTAGAGGGACGCCAGCACTTCCTGCGATTTCAGGTCATCGCCCCACATCACCGTTTCGCCGTAGGTGTCCGGGCATGGCTCTGCGTCGGCGCCTTCCTCGTCGTCGGCGTTGTCTAGCTCCAGATCATCAAGGCAGCCAAGCGACGGCTCGTCGTCTGCCGTTTCCTCCAGATCGCAATCCGCCTGCATGAGATCCAGTGCCGTTATCAGGCTCATGGCACGGTCCAGGAGGTCGTTGAGTCGCTTCTCGACGGACTGGCGCCAGACGCGCGGGTCTGTTCCCCTAGGCATGCCGTAGGGCTTTAGAACGCGAATGTGGCCGGTCATGACACGCGTTCCTGATCGAGGAACGCCAGCGCCGTCATCATTTCATCACGGTGCCACCGGCTCGTTTCGCCGGCATCAAGCAATGTTTGGAAAAGGCGGTTGGAGGCTTGCGCTGTAGGCATCGTGTGCCGCGCTCAGGGCGGCCAGCGCTGCCTGCCACGCCTTGATCTTCTCCATCAGATCGGACGGGATAGTTGCGGGCGGCGCCAGCGCTACAGCGCCCGCTATGGCCGGAAGCGAGGCCAGTCCGACCAGCAAATGCCGCCGGTCGCTGGTTGTTGCCTGTGATGTCATGTTGAAATGTCCCCAGGAAGGGCTGTTCAGGCCCGCATGGCGAGCAGCGCCAGACACTTGCCTGGAAGACAAGCCGAACGCCTTTAAGGTTTCCCTCTGGACATAGCGTCCGCCCCCGGCCATAAAAGCCGAGTTGGACGCCCGCCAAGGCGCTCCACATGCGTCTAGGAAGCCTGTCAGGGCATCCAAGTTTCGCTTTTTCGGTGAAGCCGCCCCGCCAAGGGTTGCGCCGCCGTATTCCAGGTCCGGGTGTTCAGCCCACGGACACACTTTGCTTATTCGCTGATTTCGTCAAGCACGCGCTTCGAAGGGAGGCTGCTTGCGTTCGCGCTCATCTGGCGCGATGCTTGTTCACGGGGGGAAGTATGCTCATCGCACTTGTCGCATTGGCGTCTGGTTTAAGCGTGACCGTCGATTCGCTGATGATCGACAATCGGCGCCACATCGCCAGTGCCATCGCTCGTGTCACAAACTCCGGCACGAACGCCTTCGACTCTGTTTTCGTCAGTTGCGCATTCATGGATTCCGCCGGGAGGGCTGTTCAAGTAGGCGGTGCTCTCCTCTCCAACTTGGCACCTGGAGAGACGGCGTTTGGATCGGCTGACGTCGACACCTCACTGGTAACAGCGCCTATAGCGAGCGCATCCTGCCGAATTGGCCTGACGCAGCCATAGGAATGAAGTGAAATGACCGATCAGATTTACCAGTTTGCTTTGCAAACTCTCGGATCTTTTCTGCTATATGGTGGCTCCATCGCCGCCGCTGCCTACGCAATTTTTCGGTTCTTCGGCGAGCCTTGGCTGAAGTCGAAATTCGACAAGCAGCTCGAAGCGCTGAAGAGTGGCCAAGAGCAGGAATTGGAACGGCTGCGCTTTCGGATCAACACATTGTTCGATCGTGCGACTAAGCTCCATCAGAGTGAGTTTGAAGTTCTGCCGGAGATGTGGAACCGGCTAGTCTGGGCTCACAACGCCATCGGCGCCTTTACCAATGAGTTCCAGCAGTACCCCGTTTTGGATCGCATGAGCGACGTGGAGCTTGACGAGTATTTACACGGTACGGCACTGAAGGCATCCGAAAAGGATGCAATTCGGCAATCGGGCCGAAAGACAAACGAATACATCAAGAGGATCTTCGGCCACCGCTGCGTAGACAGCAACACTGCGCTACGTGATTATGCGGTCTACCTAGATGCCCGGCCAGGTTGTCGGCGGTGCCGGCCGCTTCATTCCCTTCCGAGGCCGCTGTGCTCGTCTTCTGGACTCTTTGGTGAAACAGTCGCATCCTCTCTTCGGGGAAGAGGGGGGGCGTGGACAAATACCGGTACGACGATCTGATCGCTGGCTAAAGCGAACCGGTGCCAGGCAAAACCGCGTGCCTCCTGATGGCCGGCATGGGCGAGAGTCTTTTGGGCATGACGATCTCCGTTGAAGGGGTCGCCTCAACGAAGGATTATATTCCTCACTGGACCTGGACGGCAAGGGTTATTCGGCCAAGCTGCCTTCCCGGTGGTGCATCGCCTCGAAGATGACCTCATAGACGCTGCCGACCTCCTCCTTGATCTCGTCGGCACCGATTTCCTCACGCTCCGCAGATTTCATCATTTCGTCAGCGAGGTCGCTAACCGCCACTGGATCATCAGTCATTGCGTTGGGCAGGTGCTCTGCCATCCACCGATCGAGAAAGTTGATGCCGCGTGTGCTCATCAGCCGATAAGTTCAAAGGCGCATATTAGGTTCCGCTACTTGACCCCTGAGACGGCCGCACCAGACTCCAGTGCATGGCTAGTGGTCTCAAGATCGGCGATGAGGTGGCGATCGACGCCACCATTATTCGACGCGTCACTGACGACAGGATCAGCGTGTCGATCCCGACCTACGGATTTCCGCATTCCGTTCGGGATAGCACCACGAAGGTGGTCAAAGGTCAGACCATCGAACTGATCGGCAGCATCACACGGGTCGAGAAGGACGCCGTAACGATCAGCCTGGGTGGCCCGGTGGTGACGGTCGCGCTTGATGTTGTGCGGCTGGTGAAGCTCTAGCTTTCCCGACCTTACCGCCCTAACGGCTGCTTCGAAAGCGGGTCTCTCGGATCATTGCCAACTACATGGCCGGGATAAAAGATGAGGCCGAACTTCTCTCGCCAACCGGCCCTGCGCATCGGGTGATTGGTCGTCGTGCATGACTAGTGTTCTTCCCTCACCGTCTCAAGCCGCGAGCCCGAAATCGGTTCCGGAACATTTTAGCTCAAACGCATGTTTCAATGGTTATGAAGATCGAAGCCGACGAATGCCGGGCAGCGTTGACGCTCATCCGGCGCACAATCGAGGACCACTGCCCGCCCGGCGTGCTGCCTAGCGAGGAAGCGGTGAACGGTCTCTATGGGCCGGGGCTCATGGATGAGGCGGAAGCGCTGGCGGCTGCCATCGTCGCAACGATCGACCAGATGCAATTGCGCGTGATGACGAAACCGCCTGACCGCGCTGCCCCATTATAGGACGGCGCGGTCAAACCCCAACCTTGGCTGCGCAGGCGGCTTCGGCATTGAGTTCCACCCCTAACTCCGGCCGGCGCTGATCAGGCAATCTCCCACTGCGGCGCCGGCCATTTTCGTTGCACCCCGCGCGGGAG
Organism: Mesorhizobium sp. C395A; assembly: GCF_030323205.1. NCBI lineage: Bacteria > Pseudomonadati > Pseudomonadota > Alphaproteobacteria > Hyphomicrobiales > Phyllobacteriaceae > Mesorhizobium > Mesorhizobium sp. C395A. Next base: position 1,975,322 of record NZ_CP100473.1, read on the forward strand.
TCGCCTTGGCTGACGTCCATTAGCTCCCGCTCATCTTGACCCCGGGCGCAATGTATTGTCCGTATATGAACTCGACGAGTGAGGGCACTGCATCGCCATGTAGGCGGTCGGCCCTCGCGGCTGTCGAGCGATGTTTGAGGGAGCAGCGCATTGTTCGTCGATTACTACGAACTCTTGGAGATCAGCCCAAACGCCAACTCGGAGACACTTGAGCGAATATTCCGCTACTTTGCGATGCGCTATCATCCCGACAATCAGCAAACTGGAAACGAAGCCCGCTTCAGCGAAATAGTAGAAGCACACAACGTCTTGAGGGATCCCGTTAAGCGCGCCCAGTACGATATCTCCTATCGAGAGCATGCCGGTGAGCGGCTTAAATTGGTCGAGGAGGCAAGCGACCCCAAAGGGGTCGAGAAGGATGCTTTGGTCCAGGCCAAACTGCTTTCGCTGCTCTATGTGAAGCGCCGCCAGGATGTCGGCAATCCGGGCATTGGCGACGTCGAAATCGAACGGTTGTTAGGCTGTCCACCAGAGCATCTGGAGTTTCATCTCTGGTACATGAAGGCAAAGGGATGGATTGCAAGAATTGAGAACGGGACAATCGCGATCACGGTTGAAGGCGTCGATCGCGCCGATTCCGAACTGCGTCGCGATACCAGCATTCGGCTCCTGAGTAGAGAATAGAGAGGGTATCTGCCCAAGATTCCGCAAGGAGCCTCGCGCGTCATTTTGCCGAGACCAGATAGGCTGAGGAAATAGGGTCTTCGGTGGCCGCTTGCGGACGGGGCAATGAGGATCATGCTGACGCTGGTCCTATCGCTTCCCTCGAAGTAGGCCAGCGAGCCCTATTGTGAGGCAGTCCGGCATGTAGGATTGTAGTCCTCGTTGCGGCGACCCCCTCAAGCGGAGATCGCCAATGGCCAGAACCAAACCTTCCGAACAGCTTTCCCGGGCTGAAATCGAGCGCTTCATCGCGGCAGCCGAAGCGCTGCACAAGAGCATCGTCGGGCCGCTCCTGGCGTATCACAGCGAGCACTACCAAGCTCTACGTGAGGTCCATCGACCGCTGTTGAAGTCGGTTCAGACCATTACCGGCAAGAGGGCGCCATTCATCCAGCCGAACATGACAGGACCGGCACAGCCGCGGGAGAAGCCTCCGGGCTAGTTCTCCTCGTGGAAGTCCTGCAGTGAGGCGTGGCGGAGGTCCTCCTCGCCGCGCAGGTGCTTCACAGCTCAAACTCATACGGGCACTCGGGAAGGGACCGAGTTTAAATCGGGTTATGGTTGCAGCGCGGATTAGACCATCAGGCTTAATTGCTGCGCTGTCATTCTGCGGGTAGGATCGGGGTGTGGTTAATGCCACTCTCCAGTGTGGTCGGCACCGTCACGTCACCCAACTGTAGCGTTGCCCCCGACAGCGCCGACCACGCTCAATGTTGGCCGATTAGGCCGGGGCCTCCCCTGTACGAAACCGTACCTTTGAACCTCCTTTGCAAAAAAAGAGTGAATAAATCCCTTCGCCGGAAGGGAGGCCGCGATGGATCTAAAGCATTTAGAAACCGCACTAATGTCAGGCGAGAATTTTCTCGAGCAAGCGCTCATCCAACCTTTTTTCGAAGGCCTGTTGGATGTTGGCGCCGAGGTGAAGTGGTGTTTTATCTGCGGCGCTTCGATCACTTGCTTGAGAGCGTGTATTCGCATGCGTCAAAGACTACCTTACGGGCCCCATCGAAGTCGCGGAATATCAACTCGATTTCCAGGAAATCCTGCGACCGTTTGTTGCGGCACTCGGCGCGATCGTGTTGTCGTTCGACCATACAACGCCAAATTTTGGCCCGGCGAGCCGATCGGCCAGGATTTCTTCTCTGCGATTGGCTTGCCTCATCTCTGGGGCGCCATGAGAAAGCCGGCCGGCCCGATCAACGAAAGCCTGTCACGGCCGGAAATATACGTGCTTTCAGTGACTGAAGGTATTGCTGAAAAGCAGCGCCTGATGGACCACTTCCGAGCCCGGCCCTTCGCGAATTGCGGCAGGGCCAAGTTCTTCCGGTCACCCGATTTTCGCGTTGACTTCAACCTGAGATATTTGGTTTTGAACTCTGGCGTTGCTGCCCTCAATGGCGGGGTGGACATCACCGAATTTCTCGATCTGGCCAACGTCGACGATGATCCACATTGGCAAGCATTGGACCCGAACGACCCTCAAATAGTCGACTATCTTGAAACCTTCAGGGCCAAGCATTCGGACTCAGACGGTGGGATTGATTGGGAAGTGCAGTGAAGATCGCGATGGAGCGGGATGCGGCGCGGTAATCGGGCGGAAACACTTACCCAACCGTAGGGTAAGGGCCGCTATCTAAAAGCCCGCCAACCTTTCGGTGGGCGGGCCTCCAGTGTCGGAACTGGAGAGTGTCATGTCGACAGCTCCGGCACTTGCGAACGATTGGTTAGTGGCGCCAGATCAGCAGGCAGAGCTGGCGCAGGTCACGATCATAAGCGCCCCGGCTCTCGATCACGTCGATGCAGCGCTTCTTGAACCGAGTGATTTCGGCGCTCGACATAGCGTCGACAATGCGAGTCAGATCCGTATTGGTCGGATTGTCGGGGGACTCGGTTCCGACAGTGGCACCGCTCGTGCCAATGAGTGCAGTGGTTCCGTCGTCGCCAACTGCGGCGTTCGCCGGCATGCAAAGATTTGCGAGAACGGCTCCAATGGCCATGCTTCCCACCAGGATATCAAAGATCTTTGTCATAATGCGCCTCCAAGGCTGTCAGCCCATTTTTCAAACCAAGGCCGGCGGTGTTTTAGCTCGCAACCAGCGGGACGGTGTGGTCGTTGAGTGATTGATTGGGTATTGATCGAAAAACGGGAACGCGATCAGATACGCGTATCGGCCGTAAGATGTGCCATGCGGAAACCTCCGCTGTCGGCATTAATTATGATCGTGACCACGACATCCTCCAAACCAGATCCGGGTGAAGATGCTGAAAGACATAGCTCATTAGAAGCACGAATAGATGAATGAATGTCTAAAAACTCCACACCTATTCTTGGCAATGACAGTGACGAAGTGAATTGTGTTAGGCGTTCTTAGCCGTGTTAACCGTTGACAAGCGTGAGGCGAGTTCCTGCGGTATCGCGTTCAGCTCCGCCTTTGCGGCGTTAGGATGCGCGCCTCTCGCAAAAGCGATGACCAGTTGTGGAGCTGCTATTTGTTCTCCTCGCGGAAGTCCTGCAGCGATGCATGCCGCAGGTCATCCTCGCCGCGCAGGTGCTTCACACGACCGATCAGCCCTGGCTTGATCCATTGCGTCGCTGGCCGCTTCATGATGCCCTTGGGCGCCGTGCCTGGGTGCTCCTGGACGCGTTTCCATAGCCTCTCGCGCATTTCCCGGTTCAAGGTGACGAACGCGCTGCCGACATAGCGCCCTGTGCCCCGCTCGGCCATGAGAGCGAAAGCCGGCTTGCCAGCTTCACGCTCGACGCCGAGCAGATCGAACTCGTCAATCGCATAGCACTTGGCCTTCAGCCAGTTGGTCGACGGACCGCTTCGGTATTTGCTGCCCTTCCGCTTCGACACCATGCCTTCATGTCCGGCCTGGTCGAGCAAGTGAAAGATGGCCTTGGCTTCCCCCGGCAAGGGCTCGCTGAACTGAATATGCCCGCCGGGCCCGATCATGCTGGACAGGATCTCGCGCCGCTCCTCCAGCGCCATGTCTCGCAGATCATGGCCGTTAAGGTGAAGCAGATCAAAGGCAACAAAATACAAGTCGTGCTGCCGGCGGGTGATAGCTCTGCGCAGCGCTGCGAAGTCCGAAAGGCCCTTGTCGTTCAGAACGACGATCTCGCCGTCGACAATGGCGCTTTCGGCACCAAGGCGCTTGGCCTCTCTCACCATGTCGCGATATTTTGCCGTCCAGTCGTGGCCATTGCGCGTATAAATGCGCGTGCCGACTTCATCAATGATCATCTGCGATCGGTAGCCGTCGAACTTGACTTCGTGGGTCCAGCCTTCACCCTCGGGAGGCTTCTCCACAAGGGTCGGCATCAACGGCTCGATGAACTTCAAACGCATGTACTGACCACCCTCCGGCGATTCAATAAGATGAAGCTAAAATAGTTGAATCAGCCTCTTGGGTGCAACAAACACGTCAACTCGGCGTTGCGGGATGAGCGAAGGAGGAATCGATATGGCCGACGACAAGAGCAAGCGGGATTTTCGTGATCGGGACCGTGTCTCGGCCGATGAGGATTATGAAGTTGAATATTTCGCAACAAAGACCGGCATCACACCCCAGCAGGTCAAAGAGCTGATCGCGAAGCACGGCAACCAACGCGAGACTTTGGAGCGGGTAGCCAAGGCGCTGCGGAAACAATGACCAAGCTGTCTGATCTCGGCAGACCACTAATCGGGCACCGACATGAAGGCCCGCCCGCGAGCGAACTCGCGCATTTCCTCCCTTGCCCTGTTTGCGGGCAACAGATTGATATGCGCGATTTTCGCCAGGTCACGCCGATCAGGGCGGCGCGGGAAGCGACAGAGCGCGACGTCACTCTGCGCACCAGCGAGCCCATCTGGATCAGGGTTGCCGACGAAAAGCGCGGCCACATATTCGAATACAGTTTCAGCCTGTAGGTGGCGATCCAACTCGGCTACTGAGTTTTTGAATGGCATACCATGCCGTCGACCTAGATACGCAAGTTCGACTATGACCCGAACACCAGGGTTCTCTCGGTTTGGTTTGTAGCGAGCGGGAAGAAATACGAGTTTTTGGACGTACCTGCTGAGGCGTTTGCCGCGTTCAAAGCTGCCTTTGCCAAGGGCGTCTATTTTAACAGCCACATCCGGAACCGTTATGCATTCCGGCTCGCGCCAGGCAGGCGCGAACTTGCAAATCTTCCATGATAAACGGCGAATGATAAAAAGCCCGCTGACGTCTGGCGACGCTGCAGGGATGGCCCGCGCCTGCTTCGGAGGCTGCGCGGGCCGACCATGACGAGTGGAGAGGACATCTTGGTCACCGGCACGGACCGCTGAAGAACGAGCCAGCTGTGGCCAAACAGCCTCAGAGCGGGAATGTTCCCGCCTGACGCAAAAACACCCGTGGCTCAGCCGGCGGGCTCTGTTTCAGGGGCACTGTGCACGGGCGCGGCGTCTGCCGTCAATGCAGTTTGCCGACTAGCCGAGCGTATTCGGCTTCAGCCCTGCCATAGGACCCATCAGCCAGCGCAATTAGACGCGCGCGATCAAGGATGACGACCTCTCCTCGCATCGATCGTATCAGACCTTGGCCCTCCAAGGTTTGCAGCGCTATGGTGACGCCGGGCCGCCTGACACCGAGCATGACTGACAAGAACTCGTGCGTAATCGCAAAGCGGTTCCCGTCGACGCGATCATCACACATCACCAGCCATCTTGAGAGCCTGTCGACGATGTTCATCCGGGCATTGCCGAGAGCGGTGAAGCTTGCCTGGAGGTGAAAGTAGTGAACGTAGCGGAGCAGAAAAGTTCGCAGGGTTGGGCTTGTCAAAAGCGCCTTGCTGAAGAGGCCCGCGTCTATACCAAAGGCTCGGGCTTCTAATTGCACGTAGCAATCGTGCGTTGATCGGTCATCGCCCATGACGAGCGCTGAGCCGGTCATGCCCTCACAACCAATGATTCCGATCTCAGCTTCGATACCAGGCCGCAGCTCGCCCACCACTGACCCGAGACCGCTCTCGAAGAAGTACACGGTGCTGATTGGTGACCCCGCCACTTCGAGATGCGTCTTCAGCCCAAGGGAGACGCTTTCGAAATGAGGTTGCAGCAATGCCAAATCTGCCGAGCACATTCGAAGCAGCAGCGAATTGCGATAGATCGAATTTTGGCCGGTGTCGCGTTGCGCGGCAGTGTGAGTTTGTGAACTGGAGTCTGTCATAGCTCCCTCTCCCTATTGGGGGCGGAAGCATGTTGATCGCTCACAGCCGACGGACGCCCTTGGAGTTGCCGTCGATGGCACACTCTATGCCTGCGGACCGCGGATGTCCCATTCTTAATTTAATTGCATTGATCGGCCCGAGCCAACCTTTGGCGCGCCCGCGCTAAGACTGCATTCAGATGCTCCAGGAATTCGTCATCACTTTTCGTTGACAAACCGCGTTGTCGAACGCGAGTGACAATGCGCTCCTGGAGTGAAACCGCTGTCTCATAGTGGTCCACGATCAGCTGATATGAAGCGTTCACTGGGGCGGATTCGAAGAGCTGAGCCATTGTGGCAATGTAGTTCCAAGATGATGAGAGTCGATGCGGCCGCTGCTTTGCGTAACAATCGTACAATGTGCTCAAGAATGTGCGGTTACCTGATCTATACGGCCTATCCGGAGGTGGTGTGGAATTCTGCTGACTTAGCAGCACGGATAGAACTCGTGATCCGCCACGCAGCACGCGCCAGATAGGCCAAGAGGGCGTAACTAGCGACGCGAGCGCCGCCGCTGCGATGCAGTGAGCCGAATGCGCCGAGGCCCATCAACTTCCACAGGGTCACCTCGGCAGTGGCCGCCTCACCCCGGCCATGTCTTCGCTGAAGGATTTCACCGCGTCTTCAGCCTTGGCAAAACGCTGCACCAGCTTGTCGGTCTTGGCGTACATCTTCGATCGGCTGGCGGCTGGGCGCTGCTCGGATTGCTCGTAAGAGAGCGCGGCTCAAGCATCGCTGTCGTTTAATGTCGCGCCGGATCTCGGTTGCGTCTCGCTGAACGCCCTCCATGGACGCCCTTCATCGTTGGGCCACCAGGGTCTTTCTTGTTGTCTGAATAGCCGCCTTCGCGCGTGAGCACCTTGGCAGGCGCTTTCTTTTCGCGCGAAATTGCCACCGTTTTAAAGCGGGAGGGTCGGGATGCAGGTTTTCGATGACATCGAGGCGCTGCTGGATGCGGGTGAAGCCTCGACGGCACTTAAGGAAGTGCGGGCGCTGGTGCATCAATTTGGGCGCGGGTCCAGTGTCTTGGCGGGCGCGATCGACGACCTCATTATCGACCTGTCGACGCTATCATTCGTCGCCGATGCTTACGGAGACCGTATCGCAGAGGCGGCGAGCATGCTGGCTCGAAAAAGACTATTGAAGACCAAGTTGCTCGCACCTCGTCAGAACGTGGAAGCGGTCAGCTAGAGATTGGTGGTCGCTACCAGAAACGTGTCGACCTGCTCGGTGCTCCGAGCGCATCGAAACCTCTCGCCATCATCGGTTCCGTATGGACGAAAGAGCCTCCTGACCTTGCGACCAGATGAAAGCTTGGACTTGCGGCAGACCGCAAGCAGTTGGAGCTTGAATTGCCGACACACTCTCAGGAACCGTTGCCGGGATCGCACTCCATTGGTCGTCGGCCCAGATCCGGCGCGCCTCGCTTAAGGTGCCGGTCGAATATGGCCAGCTTCTCTTCGTAGCCGAGCCGCACTCTGGACCTGCAGCTATCGCATTTGAAACCGGCAATCGTTTTCAGCCAGGATCCCCTTCTCACCATAGGGCGTGAACAGGAGGGGCATTGGAATTCTAAAGGTACGTCGCGCAGTTCATTTGATAGAGGCACTGTGCATGTTCTCCTCAGCGGCACGGCCACTGCAACAAAGTACAAGGAGAAATGTTTCCGGGTTCGGCCATTTGCTCGAAAGAATCGGACCTAAGTCTAAATGGTGAGCGGCCCTGAAACCCATTCGCCTTGGTGTCGGCCTTTGCGTCGGAAATTGAAAATAGCGAGGGTTCGAGGGCGGCCCCGGGCGTGAGGCTGGCAAGTGGGCCAAGACGGCGGCGGTAAGGCGGAGCCTGTGGCGATCAAATAACCGGTTCCCCTAGAATCTCCTTTAGCCAGCTCATGGTTCTCAGCCCGTATGCCATTCCGGCGCAGTCGGCAAACCAGTCGAAGACGCTCATGTCACGCCCTGTGACGCATTGAAGGATTTCGATCGCTGCGCCCGTTAAAGCAAGTAGAACCGCCAGCCGGACCACCTGTTGGGGCCAGCCGAGGCTACCCAAAGCCGACAAGGTGGCGAACGCAGCGGCGTGGTTGAGCTTGTCGTGATGAGACGTAAAGGCCAATCCGAGGGCGTGCAGCAGGTGGTCTGGCAATAGGGCGAGCAACAGGACGACTGCCAACGTGGAGAGAAAGGCAGCCCTTGCCATGCTCTGATAGAAGCTCGACTGCGGCAATCTATTCGTAGCACTCCCGGTTCCTAGTTCTCGCTTCCGATACTGGTGCACTAGGCAGAGCTCCAACCTGCATCTGAGCTACGAGCGCGAACAACTGGCATGCTTAACAGGCCTCCTGATGTCATCAGCAAGTTCCATGAAACAGCCTATGTCACTCTGGATGGTTCCATAGGGCGCTGCGAATGTCGCCCTCCATTGTGATGAGGCCGAGGGTTTCCTGCCGAAAAGGCGCGGCGGAATAGGCGAGCCATTGGTACCGCTTGCGCGCAGGTGCGATGCGTATCATGCCGGGCACGGCTGGGCGGGAGCGGAACCTCTTTCCAGCCTTGGCCCGGCTGTCTGTGCACCCTGATGTTGGGCAGCCGGGCCGACGCCCTTCTGAATTCAATTATCGCCGGCGTCGCGGCTAACAGACGAAACCGTTGCTAGCCTGGTTCATTCCTGCCTTGGTGATCTCGCCTTTACAAATTCCAATCCTGGACGGTAAGGCAGCAGCGGCCACTCGCTGCTGTCCAATCAACAAGCTCCAAACCTCAGGTTGCGCTTATATACGAAAAAGCCGGCCACCTTTCGGCAGCCGGCCAGTGCAAACAAGGAAGTGAACGTTGCACTGATGGGGCAGTGCACCGTCCGAAGCGTTTCCAGCCGACAATGTTCCACCGACGAGACAACAAGGAAGGCTTCACCGCCAGCGCACATTCCCTTAGCCGCGCTGTCTTGCCATCGGCTAGTCTCTAAAGGCCTTTAACCAGCCACGGATTGGTGTCGTATCCGAGGCGCGGCTTTTCCGGCGTTCCACCGGCCGGCAATTTGGCGGTTCCGGTCGGCCTGCAGTCCAGCTCGAGCACCTGCTTCTTGGCAGAGTGCTTCGTAGAGCAAAGGTCCGTGGCGTCACTCACCACCACCTTCTTCTCCTTGGCCACAGCGACACCAGTCCCAGCGATCACGATCGCCGCGCAAAACACAGCTAATCTCATCATACCCCCACCGTTGCTCCTCTCCAAAAACGCTGAGCATGACGTTACGGCACATTTAAATTAGCGCAAGCGAATATTAGCTGCCTAGTCCCCTTCACATCGGCTCTGGTCGCCTCCCCCTTGCTGCTGCGCCTTGCGAAACCGGGAGCGCGATATGGTGGGATGGGCGCATGCCTGCTCATGATCGGAGGTCCGATGTTCATGACTTGAGCTCGACATGGCAGAGGGCTGCAACCGTCAAGTTTCCCAAGTCGTCGTGGCGATGAACGATCGCGTCGAGGATCGCTTACTAAGCGGCGTTTACTAGGTTCCGCTGGTCTAGCCCTACGCGATCACACCATAACCACGTGATGACAAATCAGCCATGTGTGTGGCGCGGCGGGCCTGTTTCGCTTGTGGCCGGCGCCTACCCACCCGGGTTCCCCAACCATGGGCGTCGGCCATTTTCGTTCTCTCAGCTATTATAGGGCTTTGCTATCGGCCTATGTGTTGGCCTTGGATGGCGAGATCGCGGTTAGATCACCTCGTTCGTTTGGATGTTTCGCTGGCGTTGGGAGGAGGCGCATATGTTCGCCAGCCGGCGGATACCACACCGCCCCACCGGTCAGGCCCAGCGCGCCCGCTGCAAAGTCCCGCAGACGGCTGCTGGGCCGCTGGCGGGCAGCGGCTACTTGCTGATGATCCAATCCACCAAGCCAGTTTCGATCAGCTCGCACCCAGTGAAATCGCGCACCAGGGCCTTGGCTAAATCACGTTATTGACACTCAGGCGTACCCGTTTCCCCTACTAGGGCTCGGAATGCAGAGCGGAAAACGTCGGCTTGAAACGCGGAGACGGCAACAGTAGACGGGTCGGTATCTTCCCAGCCTAGCGCCACGTCGCGACGACGTTGACGAAGGCGCTTCAGAAGCTCGCGTGAGGCTCGGATGGCCCTGCGCGATTGATCCATGTCCCAGCGAAATGTGGCGGGTTCCGCCATGGACTTCTGGCGCATGAGCAGGTGGCCGTAGTGGCTGATCGAGCGATATCTATGGGCGTTGCAACCATCGCAGCCTCCCAGGCAATGGCAAACGACACATTAATAAGCTCGCCGAAACTCTCTCTGCAATGATGTTGTACGAAATTGACCAACCCGCACCTTCAGTGATGCCGGGCCGCTACTATCCTCGCTCATGTTCTGTCATCGCAATGAAGGACGACATCTCCGAGCACCCGTAGCACACCTGTTGCATGGAAAAAGCTGTAGGCGTTTATAGGTGCCCGGGCACTCCGCCATTAGTTTGCGTTGTGGCGCGGGACAAAGCAGGTTTCCTCACTCAGGCTGACTACCGTGAAGCGGGGCACAAGCCCGATTTAGACGCATTGCCTTGGGAAGCTGAATACAGGGCCGCCAACTCAACCAAGCCGGCCGTATCCTAGCTGGCAACCAGGGGCACCGTGACGGTCGTGGCGTAATTTATCGGATACTGGTCGAAATACGGGAAAGCGATGACGAAGGCATAGCTGGCGGTCAGATGCGCCATCTTGAAACCGCCGCTGGCAGGGTCGGTCGCGATCGTCACAATGACGTTCTTCAGACCCAGGTTCACCAATTTCTGCGTGGCGATAGCCTGGATGTCGCTCTGCGAAAGCGTGTTGTTCAGCTGCAGCGCCCGAGAAGAAGTCTCCAGCGTGTAGCGAACGGTCGACACGGCATTCATGGCCCAGCCGAAGGCGAAGATTCCGAACAGGAGCATGATCAGGAAAGGCGCGATCAAGGCGAATTCCAGCCCGGCTGCGCCGGAGCAGTCACGGCGCCACCTGGATCCGATCCTTTCAGCGGACACGGATCACCTGCTGATGACTGATCGCGCGCGGGTTTGGGAAGACACCGAAGTTAAACGGGGGCACCCAGGTGCCCGTCGCCGTTATCTGGACGAAGACGGTCGGCAGCTTCGTTCCGCCGCAAATGGTGGTCGCATCCACGACCGTGGCGCCGCACAAATAGGAGCGGACCAGTACGACCGCGGCGTCCTCGGGCTTGTCGTTCCAGCTCGAAAGCGCGACCGCCTGCGTTCCGGTGTCATTGGACGCGCCGGCCATTACGAGATTGGCCGCGGTTTTAACGCCCGCGCGCATCTGCAGGTAACTCGTTACGTAGGACCAGCCGTCGGCGATGCCGAGGCAGACGAGGCACAGGATGGGCAGCAACATGGAAAACTCCACGGCAGCTATCCCGGATTTGTCCAGGACAATGCGCAAGGTCCGCCCACCCATCCCGCTACTCGACGAGCTGAACGGATTGCGTCGCCGGAATGTCGTCCATCCCGAGGCCTTTGCAGTTCTGCTTGATCGTCGTACTGCCTGACCACTGGATGGTGTCGGCGACGACCTGAGTGCAGCCGCCGTTCCCGGAGAAGTTGCCAAGGTAGTTGACCTGCTGCCTGGGAAAATAGATGGCGCCGGTCAAAAGCGAGTCCGCGGTGCCATTGAAGGTGCTCTGCGCCGCAGTCCCGGTCCTGTCGCCGTAGAACAGCACGCCGGAATAGGTTCCGGATGTCGGCGCGCTCAGCGTCACCTTGGCGTTGCCGTTCATGCTGACGGTGTTGCTGCCTGCCATGAAGATGGTTACCCCGCTGCCCGCGACGACCGCGTTGGCGTTGACCTTCATACCACCCTGCACGACGTAGACGCCGGGCTGCAGGGTGACGTTGCCGCTGAGGCTCATGCCGCTGCAGTAGGTGCCAGGCTGGAGTGTTTGCGACGTCTTGTTGCCGTTGACAGACTTGCACGGGTTCCCGGCCGTCGGCGTCGCCAGGCTGGAGAAAGGGTCGGCTGCCGGCAAGGCCTGGGTGATGTTGGACTTGCAGACCGTGGTCGCTGGATTGTTCAGCACCATGCCGCCGACCGTGATCAGGCAGTCGGCCTTGAGCACCGCCGAGCCCTGCGTCTTTATGGCGTCCGAGGCAATCGAGTCCGACATGACCGAACAACCGGTGAGGTTGACGGTGGTGTTGCCGGAAAAGAGCGCAGCCTGGGAGGCCGACTGACTAAGCGCCAGCACGCAAGCCTTGGAAGCGTCATTGATCAGCGCCACCGCCCTTGCCTGTTCGGCAACGGGCGCCTGGTTGAAAATCGCCGTGAAGTAGCGATCGAGGTTCTGCTTGACGATGACCTCCACCGCCTTCTTTGCGGTGTTCGGGCCGGACAATGGCGGCGTGTTGACCTGGATCGTGCCCGGCGTGGCGAAATTGTTCGAAGTCGCGGACTGCGTGGCGGCGGCGATGATGGTCGGGTTGTCGGAACCCGCGACTTTCTCGAGCGCACCGGCATAGGCCGCGGCATCGGCAACGGCCTGCAGCTTAAGGCTGCTGTAATACCAGAAGGATGTCTCCATACCGAGGCCGGCGCCGCCAACCACGACCGGCAAGGTGAAGGCAACGATGACGGCAACGTTACCGTTCGTGGCGCGCCTTAGGCGGCTCAAAGCAAACCAAATCCGGGTGAACGCGTTGGATGCCATATGTATTAGAAACCACGAATAGATAAACGAATGTGTAAAAAACCCATTCCGATTCGATGGAAGTCCGACCTGCCAGACGAAACAGGTGTGCTGCAAATCCTCCTCGCCTCGCATGTGCTTCACGCGGCGTCATTACTACGGCCAATGGAGGCGCATTGCTGACCGGCAGCTTTGGGTCGCAATCTGACCGTCCGTGATTGGGAGCCACATGGCTGCGCGGCTGTTCCGCTATTGAGCCTCGACAGGAGTCCTAGATCCGCACACACGCGTATCTTGGGTCGATCGCGCTTCGCTCATGCGCCAAATTGCCAGGTCGTGAGTTCGGACAGCGGAAGCATTCTCCTCATGGGTGTGGCTTGTCGAGCAGAAGATTTCACGATCACCACCGTAAGCAAGTTTCGGGATGACAGCTTCGTGTTGATCCCGCTGCTCGGCAGCGTCTGCGGTGAAGTCTCCGTTTAGCGGCTTACCCGGATATGACGGCAATGCAGGAGATCGGCAATCTCCTGTTCAAGCACATCCATGGGCCATCACCGTCGCGGCCCTGAGGTTACCCAGCCGCAGGAGGGTCCTAAAGCCGCACAACCTTGTCGAGATGTAGCCGTATCCGCTGGCCTTCAGCGAAGGACAGCGCAAACGATTCCAGGTCGAATGAGCGTGTAATTTCCTGGTCGGTCTCTATGATGCGCACGACCCATTCGCCACTGGCTCCGACCACTTCCACGCGAGGCAACGCCTTGCGGATTGGCACCACGTTGCTCATCACATCCTCCCTACGAAAAGCAATGGCAAGTCGATTTAAGACCCTGGTAGTCGGCAGTTCAATAACAAATGGTTTTTCGGATCGGACGAACCACCCTGGATGGGCAGTACGAAGCCGGGCGAATCACACCTCAGTCAGGCGAACCCTCCCGGGAACCTTCCGTGAGATAGCCTCTGCTTTAGGTCGTTGGCATTCAGGATGGCCGCCAGTTCTTCGGCATACTCGATGTCGGGAAGGTCGACAGATGGGTGGCCCGCTACAATAGCCGGCAGCCCGGTGAACACGTCGAATACCGTCCACGTCCCATCCGGTTCCCGCCTTACGCCGTACCGCAGAGTTGCCATGAGAGGATGCTAATGGAAGCCGCGAATATATGGTACAAAAAATGCGAGCGGGCGATCGGGCAACAGGCACGCCTTTCCGGAACTTTTGCCGCTGCGACGGGTTCGGTCGGGCATGACCAGAATAGCCGACCTCGGACCGCCCATGCCCGGCAAGCCACATGACCTGACTGGGAAGAGCATTTCTATGCGCGCCCCATTTGCGCGCAAAAGGTAGACCGTCGCGATTTCCGCGGAGTGATGTGGCACGAGCAACCGGTCCACCAGCCGCTGGAATTCGACGCCTAAGAGCACAGCACAACCCAACTGATCATCGCTATCGAAGCAGCGTTTGTGGGGCGGCCGCTTGTAGGCGCATGGTGGCTAGATGACCCGAATACGGGTGGGATCGGATGGCATCGGAACCGATCCTTCGCATCCCCCGTTATCGAATGGAAGGGACATTACTTGTCATTAGGAGATGAAGAATGAAACGGCTTCTTTTTGCCACTGCCATGATGGCTGTTTCCAGCGGGCTTGCGTTCGCGGGGACGACAGGGACAACAGGGACAACGTCGAGTGGCTCCTCCACTACCACAACGATGCCGACGACAGATAACAACACGGATTCGACCACAACGAAGTCGACCAATTCGAACTCAGCGAAGGACTGTGCGCCGGGCCAGCAGAGTGGCAGTGCCAAGCAGGCCGCTCCTGGTCAACAGGATGACACCAGTGCCCAGTCCGCAGCCCCTGGACAGATGAAAACGACTGCCGAAGGTTGCTAATTGTGCCGGGAGAGGCCGGTTTGCACCGGCCGGAATGGATGCCTCCGCTGCCGACCGGCGGCAACGGTCCGGCCTGCGCGCCCTTCGATCAGCGCGGGCCGTTTTTCGGAAAGTACCTCCCTTAATCGTCCAACGAGCCTGCAGCCTTTTCTTGGGCGAGTCGGATCTTGGGCGAGTCGGATCTTGGGCGAGTCGGAATGCATAGTTAGTTGCGGATGTGATTGTTGAAATAGCGGCCCTTGGCGAAGGCAGATTTGAACGCGACAAATGCCTCAAGCGGCACGTCCAGGAAATCGTATTGCTTCCCCCTTGGCTCAAAACCAGACCGAGAGAACCCTGGTCCGGGTCAATAGTCGAACTTGCGCATCGAGGTCGACGGCATGGTGCGTTTCAAGAAACCAGCGTGAGCCGTCGGCCAGCCGGGTATGGACCGCCCTACGGGCTGAGCTGTATTCGAAGATGTGGCCGGGCGTAGAATGACGTCGCGTTCCGTCGCTTCGCGCGCCGCCCTGATCGGAGTTTTCGCGTTGACGGTGTGGGTGGCCGTCACGGCATCGCATGCCATCTCCTCAACACGGTATTTCGGCACTTTTGTTCCTACGCGTCGGTAGCGACTCCGCTTGTTTAGGGTCGCCCTCAAAGAGGAGAATAAGGTGGCAAGCTCGTCGTCGCCCTGCCGCCGGGGGTGTGACCCGGCGGCTTGCACGTTCGACTAGGGTCGTTTCAGCGCTGACCGGTCTTACGGCGTTGGCGCAGGATCCTGTTTGGAAGCCATCTCGTCGATCTTCTCGGCAAGCACGCCATTGGCCCATTCGGTGACCTCGGCGTCTACCGGCTTGTTGGCCATATCGGCGAGCGCGTCATCCAGCGATGGGACGGCGGCAGCAGCATCGGCCGCCGCTATATTGGCCGCATCGAGCGCCGCCTGCGCTGCATCGATCTGCTCTTGGGTCGGGACTTGGTCGGCCGGAGTATTCGGGTCGTTCAATTTGGCGTTCAACGCGTCGACTTCGGCTTGGGCGGCATCTACCGCGGCTTGGGCGCCCTTGGCGGCGGCCGAAGCTGTCACATAAGCCTGAATGCCGGCGAATTTCTTGCTCTTGGAATGCATATAGGCGTTGATATTGCGCTGCAGCGAGTTCAGCCGGCCAAGCTTGGCGTGAATGTTCTTTTCCTTGGGCGTCGCGGCGACCTCAATGTCGTCGACGGCGACCTGGTCGTCGGCCGAGGCCTTCTTTCCGGCGTGAGCCGATGCCGACTTGCCGTGCGAAGCGCTGTTGCCGGACTTCCCGCCGCTGTTGCCGGACTTGCCGCTATTGCCGTGACCACCGCCATTGCCGTGACCACCACCATTGCCATGACCACCACCGTTGCCGTGACCACCACCGTTTCCACCCGCGCCAGCGAAAGCAGGAGCGGTCACTAGCGCAAGCGCGGCAAGCGCTGCCAACAGCGTTTTTCGGGATGTCATGGTACCTCCTCAGGCGAATAGCCACCTCGACGATTCGTTATAGAGCGGCTTATAAGAGTTTCCTAATCCGACTGAATGAACTTTAGATAAATGCTTGTTGCAATGAGCGACTGACGACTGCGAAGCTCTTTGTAACCGTCTGAATTTTAACAAAAAATTCGGAGTCGCAGACCCTATCGGCCTTTTGCGCGACTGAAGTCCCATACCGATCGGACCTTGGTCGGGCGATGCACAACTGCGGAATGCTTGCGGCATTGCGGAGTATGGCGTCACCATGTGGCTGCGACTGCGCAATGTAGACAACTCGCCGGGCGAAGACCCCAACTACCTCGAGCCCGGCGAGCCTTACACCTGATCAGAGTACGCGATCAGGACCGGGGATCAGCCGGCGAAAGATGTGGGTGCAATATGGGTGCCAAACTATTCGTCCCAAATTGGGACCATGCTGCGGCCGGCAAGCTGCGCTTAGGTCTCATAAAAGGCTTAGGCGCTGGCATCGGAAATGGGGATCGCTGGTTAGATCGCTTCCTTCCTCCGTTTGTATGATTCGTTGGCATTGGCAGGCGTGCGCATATTGTTTGCTGGCCGGCGCTGAGTCTCACCGGTCGGGCCCAGCGGCCCGCCCGCCGCAAAGTGTCCCCCCGCGACAAAGGCTGCTTGGCCGTCCTAGCGCCGATCTGCTCCGGCAATGGCCGCGTCAATGCCCGCTCGGCTCCAGCAACAGCTTCATCCTTGGTTGCGACGGTTCCGCGCGCGCCGCCGTCATCGAGCGAATCTTACTCGCCTAACCCGGATCGTGCCGCGTCCGCTTTCCGGGACGCACGGATCTATGCTCAATAGCTAATGTCAGGAGCGTACCTGAATTGGTCCTCGAGCCGAGATAGCGCGTTAGTCGACACACGACATTGCGATGTCCAGAAATCGACCGTTTTCCGCACAGCTGGCACAAGGGCATGTAATTCTTCAATCGAACGGCTTATTGTGTCCGGAAATCATGTAAGGAAATCTATTGTGCGGATAACGTTCTTCGCTTAGAATCCCGAGCATGCTGATAGGGTACGCACGCGTCTCGACGAACGACCAGAACCTCGATTTGCAACGCGATGCTCTGAGCAAGGCTGGATGCACCAAGATCTTCGAAGAGAAGAAGTCCGGGCGTGCCGGCACGAAGCGTCCAGAGTTCGACGCCGCCCTCGCCTACCTCCGGCCGGATGATGTTCTTGTCGTCTGGAAACTCGATCGTCTTGGCAGATCGCTCGTGGAGATGATGCGGACGATTGACACCCTTCGGCGCCAAGAGATCAAGTTTCTCAGCCTCACAGAGCAGTTCGATAGCGAAACGGCACACGGCCGTTTCGCGTTGCAGATGCATGGCGCAATGGCTGAATACTTCCTTGATCTGAACCGGGAACGGACGATGGAGGGACTTAAAGCTGCATTGGCTCGCGGGCGTAAGGGCGGCCGTCGAAAAAAGATGACTGCTTTAGATGTTGAGGTTGCCACCGCCTTGCTGAAGGAGCGCGCAATTCCCGTCGCGGAGGTTGCTAAAAGGATGCGGGTTTCACGAACGACTTTTTACTCCTATTTTCCATCCGCACGCTCGAAGCAAGGTTAGGATCCGCGCCAGAATTTTCAAGTCAAGTCTCGGAGGCTTCGATCAAGGCCGAGTTATCCGTCACTGATTTGAAGGCGCTCATCATCGTATCCGCCACGTAACCTTCTAGCTGAAGATAAAAGGGGAATTTAATGTCGCAGACCGGAGCTGGCTCGCCGTCCTTGTATTGTTCAAATTTGCCAACATCCTTTTTGCGTTTGGTCCGCTCAAAAAGCTCTCTGTATCGTCGGGGCGATACGCCATGAAAATGGTGAAACTGAACGGCTGGATAGGACTGATACCGTCCACGATCGCTACTCTCGACCTGAAGCGAATCTGAATGCAGATCCGAGGCTAGGCTTTTCGGATATGGTTCCAAGAATATCACCTTGCCGATGCCCGCTGATACAATGTGCTTGGCGCACATATGGCACGGAAACGTCGTGCAATATAAGGTCCCATCCCTGACCGAATGGCCCAACCGTGCAGCGTCCGTAATTGCAGACATTTCTGCATGGACGATGCGACCATACTCAAGCGCGTCCATGAATTGTGAATCGAGAACTTTTGCGTTCTCAAGGACATCATTAACGCTACGGCTTGGATCTATGAGCTTGACCAGTTCTGACAATATTTCCTTCTTCCGCTGGTCATTCGAATCGTACTCCCTGACATACTCTCTGTCGTCATGATCTTCGTCGTGCCAATAGGTGCCGCCAGTAGCTTTCGGCACCTCGTTCGAACCCAACGCCAAAATTTCGCCTGTTGGGGAGAAAACAGCCGCTCCCACTTGGCGTGATAAATCCAGCGTCCTAAGCGCAGCCGCCTTCGCCAAAAACATCCCATATTCTACTCGCGTTGGAGAAATGGAGTTTGAACCGAATAGAAGTTCGCAAAAACGATCAATTTGCTTCTGCACCGATTGCTCGGCGTCGGTGTTGATGATGAAATCTGCGTCATGAAAAATCTTGGATACCCTCTGACCGTGAGCGTGCCCAAGTTCATGTTCATCTGCCTGGGTTAGGGCCTCCGCTTTGTCGCGGAAGCGGCTAGGTCCAGATGTGTTGTCATCACTTGCAAATCTGCGAGACAAATAGTCGACTCTAGCTCCTCTCCGAGAGTAAACCGAAACTTGGTAGAAGAGATCGCCATAGACAGATCTCAAAAGGTCGATCTCCTCTTTCCGCTTAAATTGATGGAGAAGGTAGACAACCTTACTGAATTCATCAACGCCACGCCGCGCGGGGACTCTAAGGCGTCGCTTTATGACGCGCATTACAGTCGCTGAAGCTAAAAAGGCGTTATCGGCAAAGCGCTCCCGGAGCTGATCTCCGTAAGCGATGTGGGACTCATATCGCTCATAAAGTGGTATTTTTTTGAGCGGCTTGATGGGTTCCACGTATTTTTGAAAAACGGAAAAAACGTCCGTGACCTTCACTTCAACGACGTGATAGCCGCGCCGTTCAAAATGAATTCGAAAATTTGAAAGAGACTGTCCGATTTCAGCGCCCATGGGCGCAACGAAACCGATAAAAATTTCAGGAAATTTAATTCGCTTAATTGTCGCACCCACGAACCATCCCCCCAGATGTGTGTTATCATTTAATCGGAAGCAAGGAGGCGACAATGGCTGGAATGAACCCTGAAAGGAAGACCCAGGATGCAATCGAACAAGCCAATCGGAAAATGCTTCAAGAACACGATAAACGCTTGGAAAAATGGCGCAAAAGTCGCTTGAATTTCATAGAACGTGATAGAGAAACAATTTATCGAAATGAGACGTCTGCCACAGCGCACGATTAGAATCACTTCAAATCGAATTGCCGGCGAAAGCCCGCTTGAAGCGAACTTATCGTTAAAGCGGTCCTATCGTTCAATCGCTTAGCGAGTCTCAATTTACCCCGACCCCCGGCAATATCGAAATAAGTTGCCTAACTTTGATTGTTAGTCGATTGCCTCCTTTTCTCGGCGCGAATTCGACGATCGTGTGATTCTAGGAGAGGTGCGCCTCCAGTCGCTCAGGAAATTTGGGCCGGCTTAAATGCTTCATCGGACCGGTAGATCTATTATGAGGGATTGAAGGAGCTCCCAGTTGGTGAGATGGATATACAAAGTCGGTTTGGCTGCGGAGCGGAATGGCCGCCTCCTGGTTGCGCGCAAGCGCGGTTCCGGCATCTTTATCTTGCCGGGTGGCAAGCCGGAAGGAGACGAAAGCGATCTTCAAACGCTTTCCCGAGAGATTCACGAGGAGCTAGGGTGCGGAATTGAAAAGCTGAACCTAAGAGGTATCTTCACTGATGTGGCAGCAGGAACTTCGGACGCGGTTGTCGTCGTTCGGCTCTACTCGGGGCAGTTGGTGGGAGATCCACACCCATGTTCAGAAATTGAAGAACTTGCTTGGGTCGACATTAGGAGGCCAACCCTGAGGTTAGCGCCAAGTATTAAGAATGGGATTCTTCCATTCCTTCGTAAAAAAGGGAGGAGTAGTTCACGCGCGCAGAGAATCGATGATGCGCAGCAAGGCGCGCTCAAGATCGTCTAGGGAGCCGTCGTTAATAATCCGGTGTTCTGCCGCCGCCATGACGCCGGCCAGACCTAGGTTACTCATTTCGAACTCGTCACGTTTCGTCAGGGCATCAGCATCGAGAGGGCGCAGCGCCCTTACCGCGAGACGACGTTCTCGCTCGGGTTTCGCCGTTTCAACCGCAATCCGAACAACTCGGTCACAACGCTCTAGGTAGAACTGGTACTCTTCTACGCAGTAAATTGCGTCGACCAATGCATTACGACCCGCGGAAATGATGCCGTTTATGGTCGGGAAAGCGAGTTGGGCGAGCACCGCCATGCCGCCAAAAGCCCGCAGCTCTTCTCGAACCAACCGTTCGTTCTGCGGCGTCGCCGCCATACCACGGCGCGCCACTTCCGCGGTTACAAAGGAACCGACGTAGATCCTCGCGCCTTCGCCAAGACGTTCAAGAATCTCAAGTGTTGTTGTTTTGCCGGCTCCGGCCAAACCGCAAACTGCGATTAGCATAGGGGTAAAGCGTCGGAAAGAAGCGAGATGCTGAGTATACAAAACTCAGGATTGAGCGCTTGCTCTGACAGAGCACATGGCATATCTGCCGAAGTGATATATGTGATAACTGCACGCTGCGACTGTCCCGTGTACTCGCCCCGATCAGGATCAAACTCCCGCAGTAACAGCCGGTCGCCAGAGCGAAATTCTCGATCCGTAGCGCGTCGAAGATCGTGGCGCTTCTCTCCACGCGCAATCGCAGCGAAAAACTCGGGCCAACATTTAAGATCGTGGGTCACTGCCCGTACGCCGGCAGGTGCGTTTTCGGTTCGTTGTGCCTTATGGAGCATCGACCAAATTCCTAGCTGATTGTGTTGTGGACTTCGTACTCACAGGCGCAAGGTCTGAATGATCGTAATTTAGCACGAATTCATCCGTGGTCGATGGCGGTTTCACGTTGCTAACAATCTCCAACGCATTCGTTCCGGTGTCAGACTTTGCAGCACTCACCACCGCGTTACAGACTCTTCCTGGCGCAAAATTTCGAACTCGTCCAAGAGCGGATCCGTCTGCGGCATCGATGGCACGGACAGCGCTTTCGACGATGAGGGCAAGCTCCGCGAGCTCGGTGTCCTTTAACCAGAAATCAGCATCTCGACTGTCGAAATAAAGAACGGCAGCGACCGGACTAGGGGCGAAATGCTTGTTGTCCGGCTGGATAACCGGCATCGCAAAAACGAAACTGACGTCCTCTCGCATTTTGCGAGCAACTGATCCGAGCTGCAGTTGCTCCATACCGATTTGGATATTCTGCCGGGCTATCCCACGTGGTGTACGAACGATTTTGCGGGTCTGGTATGCCGCTCCGATAGTCAGCGCCGAGGCGACAATAGTGCGTCCGGCAGTGGCCGACGCATCAAGCAGCCCCTTGCCCACATAGTCACAAGCCTGCTGAAGTAGGTCGTCACCATTCAAGGACAGCGTGCGATGCAGAGTCACGCGAAAGTGTTCTGCATTCGGACGCATGCGCGAGATGGCACCGGCGATGCTTCCACTAATAGTGGTTGCCAACAGCGCGGTAGGACCTGGCAGATACTCTTTCCGCCATTGGCGGCGAGCATCGTCTGTCGTCTGGTTTGCGTTTGTTAAGGTGCCCTCGAATCCAAAGTATCCACCTGGCCAATGGCTTCTGGCCTGCTGTAGGCCATAGGAGTCTGGGTCCGTCTTGCGTCGCTGAGCGATCTTATCATGCACCTCAGGGGGCAACGATTTGCCGATCTGCGCTAAAGGTTTCACGCCGTGCCGTCGGACGACTTGGTTTCTAGGGATTCCAAACCGAGCGGAGATAGCGCGTTCCGACTCCGTTGTAGGCGAGAACCCACCGCAACGGTAAAGTAGATACACGAGCAGCGCATTCTGGAAGGACATTCCGCTGTTGTTAGGCTCTAACAGGTCGGCAACGTTCCGCACTTTCAACTGCAGCACAACATCAGTGTCACGTCGCAACCGATGGCTGAGCTCGTCCACGACCGCGGCCATATCCTTTTCAAACTCAGCACCCGAACAAACGAGCCTCTCAAATTTGTCGAACAGCCCGGTCTCGTCTTGCAGGAATTCATTTCTGAGATCGCGTAACCGCTCCAACAGCAAACCGCGACCTACGAAGAGTTCGTCGAGAATGCGATCCTGACGAAACTGTGAGATTCTGATACGGAGTAGGTCGATCATAGCCCCGTCGCCCTGCCCCGATAGGAGGTATGTGCGACGCGCCTCTTCCAGATTTGGCTGCCCAAGCGTCTCATTGCGCCAATAGGATGGTTCTCCCGCTTCAAGACCGAACCCCACAGAGAGTACGACCGCATCATAGGTTTCCGACATCCCCTGCGCTGCGCCTTCGCCAAGGATGCGCCCGTCGGTCGCGTGGCGTTCTTCTCCTACCCATTCAATTCGGGCTTTCCGGCTGTCGGTCGACGATCCCGTGATTTGAAGATGCCTAGCGTTGCAGAACACCCGGAGGTGTTCACGGTCAGCAGCGATTTTCGCCCATTCACCAAGCACTTGTACAACGACATCCGAGGAGCGCGCAGCCGTCCAATTTAGAATAGGAAGCATCGCCGCTGCGGCCTCACTTCCCTCCTTTGGCCAATCGTAGATATGAGGATGAAGCCACCGAGTGTCGCTACCTTGCTGTAAAGGAAGCAGGGAGTCTCGTTGCTCGAACACGTCAATTGCGGCAACGGAACCCTTTCGTAGGAGGGCGGCGGCAAATGTGAGCCCTGCGAAGCCGGCACCGACTACCGCAACGCGCGATGTTGTGGTGGTCCTGGTGGGCACTATTTCAGTTTCGATCATCGCCCAAGCAAGGTTCAGCGCACGGGTTTGTTGTGCCAACACGGTAACGCGTCTATCAAATGAGCCGATAAGGTACAGCGGCGGTTTTTCTGTAAGCCGATGCGCGCTGATCATTTCCGCAGTTGTCAATCGCGGTACTGTTGCCCTGTTCCGGGTATCAGCGCCCCGATTGGCGGTGGCGTGAGCGACCAAAGATTGAGGATGAATGTGCGACATTTTGCCATTTCGCGCAAAACTGAAAGATAGTTTGCTAGCCGATCGCCTTCAGGACGTCGAGTGGTTTCGTCCAGCTTGAACAGCTTAGTGATTTACCGGATGCATTTTCGTATTAGCCTGTCCAAGCAGCGATAAGGACAATCGTGAGGGTATAAGATCTAAGCAGCAGTCAAAAGCGAATATGCCTCCTACAAATGTTGCCGGTTGGTTGCTTCGGATTCGACCATCGTAGAGTGCTACAAAAGCCCGGTGAGCCGGTCCATTAGGTGCAACATCCCAATTTCCAGAATATGTTCGTAGTGATCGAACTTTGCCTCAGCGTTGTCATATGTTCGCTGCCGCATCCATTTCGGCCTCGGCGGAAAGTCCCACTCGTCAGGATCGAACGAGCCGATTAAACAGAGGCGCCCGCGGATCTTAGCTTGTCCACGATGGGCTCTATCCGTCTGATCGAGAAACTGAGACTGATATGCGACCTGTCGATCCCAATGTTTCTTCGACGCAAAGCTGGCGGCGCCGGGCGGCATCCAGAGCACCGAGACGGGTATGTGCCGACGCGGGCATGCGAAGTACCACTGATGGCCACCGAAGTGTCGCGGCATTGGCCATAGGAGTATCCGCTGCGTTTCGCCATCAATGCCGATATGCAACCAGCCATTCTCGGGATCGCTCATGTCGGCCGAGATTGTGGCGGTTGCCCGTTGTTCACAGCTATAGCCATCTGTCCAGCAAACTGAGGAGCACCGATAAGAACCAGGCGTTATGACGTCACTTCGGATCAGTCGGTTCATGTCGAGCTTGAGCCCGGCTTCCAACGTCGCTCGTTGACGATATCTGGACATGTCACTCGACCGCTTCAATGGTCTCGTTAATTTCCGCGAGAAGCTGGCGAAAACGCCGACGTCCGGCCATTGCCTCAGCCGAGTATCTCCCATGCTTGAAAGCGTTGCTGTTGCCTTTCGGCGCTCCGGGAGATTTCCCGCCGTGCAACCTACACCTACCGTTGGGCATTGCCGGTGATTTGCACGGGTTGGCTGACCTCGTCCTCGCGCCGCATCGTGGGCTGGAATGCATCTGAAAGCTTTGCATGGGGTTGATCCTCGATTTGGTTGGTGGCCCCTCCCCCCTCCTGCGCGGAGTTTACATTCCCAACGACCGCTTGCCCGCCAGAATGGACGTGCACATGCTCGACCGTCACCCTCTGCTGACCTTTGCCCCGATGTCGGTTCAGTGCTTCCAGTAGCGTCGCATAGGTACGCGACAGCTTGTTTGCTTGGCTGAGGTTTTCCTTACGGCTTTCAAAAGTCTGATCGCCAATCATCGCACGCCTATAGCATTCCATCGCGGCGTTGTGGGCTGCGATCGCTTGAGCAGCTAGCATTCCTTCCAGTTCGTCTCTTGGGGCGATACCCATCAGGGCCGCAACCGTAGCAGTTAATTGCTTGTCCCGTTCTTCAGCGCTTGAATTCTTTAGCCAGAGAGCGTGGATGGCCTGGTTGGCGATCAGGTTGTTCCAGACATCGGATTTAGATCCACCAAGGCTATGCAGACGACCCGGCGGTGCGTCGGGGTCGACCTGAAGGGTAACCGCGTTGTCTCTGCACTGCTTAATGGCGGTCATGTGCCCACACTGTTCGGTCGGAGATACAGTCATGCCGCGTCGCCATCGTTCTGGACCAGTCGCCCGCTGCACTCGCCTTGCAATGGCGCCGATGTGCGACCGGAATTCAGATTCTGCCCCCCCTTGGTGAGCTGCCCGACAAGGGCTGCCGCTGTCTGGCGCCGATAGTGGTCAGCGCCCTTCCCTTTCAGGTTGGCCAGGGCTTTCGCGGCCTTTCGAATTTGTCCAACGCGCCGGCGCATGTGGGAACAGATCACCTTGTCAGGCATGTTCAGCCTCAATTGGCCGATTGCCACGTAAGCCACTGTTTCTGCCGGAGGGCGTTCTAGCAACTGCCGCTTGGTCGGTTGGCACGGCGGCGTAGTCAAATCGCCGTCCGAGTGTCACATGGTTTTCAATCATGCTCGCCTCAGCATCGGAACGATGTGAGGCGTATTGTTCGGCTGCTGCATATGCCGTTCGCGCCACATGCGTTTCGCGAGACCGGGAATGGCACTGATAATCTTCGCGGTCGGCCGCGTTGCTGCCCATGCGAAGAGGTCGAGTTGGGCCGTATCGTGCTTGCGCTTTTTCATGCCGCGTCTTGCCTCCGTTGACCTCGAACAATGGCCAGGGTCAGCCGCCCGGTTGCGAGCAGCGTCCTCATTCGTTGCAATGTGAGCGGACCGAGCCCGACGTCGGCGAATAGATTCGACATCATCGCGGCCAATTCGTCTTCGCTGGATGGCGAGGGGAACGGGATGTGCAGATCGTCGGATTTTGCAGCCGCATACCCGTTTTCAGAAACAGCGTTGCTGTAGGGTTCTTCCCCTTCAAAGCTAATAACTACTTCAGGTGTTCTCCTAAGGTGTTTGCCCGACATATTTGTCTGTTCGGGAGGGGACACAAATGTCGGCTCGACAACAGCTCGACCCGACATATTTGTCTGTTCGAGCGATGCCCTTTCACCTTGTTCTCGTTCGGCCTTCCTCTGATCGCGCAGGTGGTCCTGGTAGTCATCGATTCCCTTCGTGACCTGGGCATTGGACAGGAAGACATAGCGATTTGACTTGTTACGGTTGTAGCGCTTGATGTCGATCCATTCGCAATGCTTGAGAGCTTTGACAGCGCGATCTGCTGTCTTCGCATCCTTGAAGCCCAAGGCGTCGGCAATCGTTTGATATGAAGGGTTGCACTGGAGCGTCGAGGCGTTGACGCATTGCAACAAATAGGTGGCCGTGTTCTTGGCTGAAGGGGTCATCTCCTTACGATGGTCCCGCAGGATCCAATCGATCATGTCCAGCTTGGCACTCGTAAATGCGCTGATCTCGGCGGCGGTCGGCTTATCGGGGTTCCGCGGCGTCGGCAGCGCTCCTCGAGAATCTTCGATGGTCATCCTGGGCGCAATTTCCGTTGGAATGGCCGGGCACTCGGCGGCGGAAATCGCATCGAATGCCCGCTTCAATTCCTGGATTGGAGATTTCTTCCTGATCTCCATTCAGCCGGCCCTCCACATCGCCAGATTGTGCTGTGCCTCAGAGGCCTGTTTTGGGCTAAGGCCGTGATGGCGCAGTGCTGGTATAGCAGCACCCCCGATATGGCGCGGAGTTTCCGACAAGAAGCGAATGCCGCGCTCGACACTGGCGCTGTCACAGGCGGCGTGGTCGTCGCTGTAAAGGCCGGTCATCATGCCACCGCCTTAACGGATTGTGCAGACTCCCAGGCTTCGATGTCGGCAAGGCGCCAATAGCGATAGCGCCCGATATAGAACGGCTTCGGGAAGCCCAGCGTCTCGTCCTTCACCCAGCGCCAGAGCGACATCGACGAGACGCCGTAGCGCCGCCAGACTTGGCCGGCGGGAAGGAACTCGGACTTCGGATTATTTTGTGTGTTGCTTGCTGCTGCAGTCTGGGGCATAAAAACCATGCGTGAGGAATCCTTGCGCAAAGGGGAGACACACCTTTCGGGTGTGATTTCTGATTAAAAAACAGCCGGGCAGCTTTCCTAGGGCGAAGCCCGGCTGTTTCAATTTCCGAACCAAATCAATCAGCTCGTTAGCTCACACGTTACTAATGTGTGATTCGGCGTGCAAGCACTGCGTTCCTTAATTGTTCTTCAATACCCGGTTTCCACAGCGAACTTGCACCAAACGACACCAAACGACGCCAAGTTCACGAAACGACACGAACTTCCGGGAAAAGTTACGAAGATTTTCTGTGGACAAACTAGGCGAGCGCCTGCGGGAATGGCACCACATTTTGCGCCGCCTTGGCTTCTACAAGCTCGATGACGAACCGCCCCCACACGTCGAGCGAGGCCCGCTTCTCGTCGGCGTAGTCATCAACCTGGTAGATCGCGGCTATGCCCCGAAACGAACCGGACTTGTGGTTGAGTACCTTCTCCGTCACTTCCATCCGCACGCCTAGGCGCTGCATGCCAGCGGCAACGGTGCGGCGGATGTCATGCAGTGTCCAATCGGCAATCTTTGTCTCGCCGGCACTCTTGGCCATGAGCTTGTCGACGCGCAGTTTCATCCTGGAGAAGCCGCTGATGGGGCTTTCGCCGCCGGTGGTGAAAACATAACCCGCCTTGCTCTTGATGCGTGGCACGGCGCGCAAGATCGCTAGAGCCTCCTTTGACAGGGGCACCACATGCGGCTCGCCATTCTTCGACCGCGCTGCCGGGATGGTCCATTCGGCAGCCTCCATGTCGATCTCGCCCCATGTCATCTCTGCAACCTCGGAGCGGCGCTGTCCGGTCATGACCAACAGTTGCAGGAACAGCCCGAACGGCCCCCGGCCCGCTGCGCCGTCATAGGCTTTGCAGGCCTGCCACAACCAGCGCAGTTCATTGTCACTGGAGCCGGGGACTTCCTTGCGCCGCGTCAGGATGCGGTTGCGGCTGTTGTTCTCCTCGGACGGCGCCTGTAGGTCCGTCATTGGCGATGCTGTCAGGATGTCCTTGCCAACTGTCCAGTTGAAGAACTTGCGCAGCTCCGCAAATGTGCGGTTGGCGCCGATCGGCGCCGTGGCGGCGAGCTTCTCCAGATGCTCTCTGATGTCGCGGCGGGTGACGTCCTGAATGCGCTTGTCGCCCCACAGGCCGACAGCGCGCTCAGGATTGGTGATCCACTCTCCATCCTGTAGGCGCATACCTAGGAGCCGCGCCTTCTCGGTCTCACCCCGGCGCTTGAATGCATACTCTTTGAGGTAGCGTTCGACCACGGTCTGGAACTTGTCCCGGTCCTCGTCCTTCACCTCTCGCTTCGCGGCCTGCTTTTCGGCACCGGGATCTTCGCCCCGGCGAACGCGATCTAGTATGTGCGCTGCTTCCCGGCGGATGCGGGTCAACTCTTCGCCGGCAGCGTCGGCGTCGTCACCGAAGAGAGAATTGCCAAGTGTGACCTTTTTCGGGATGCCGGAGGCCCGGTAGCGAACTGCCCAGGATTTCCGGCCGGTAGGCTGGATCACGAAATAAAGACCAGTCAAAATCCCGTCTGCAATTTCCCGTCGCTTGGAGGGGTCAGCCTTCAGCTTGAGAAGAGACGCCGCCGTAAGTGCCTTTGCCATGTCCGATCCCACTGGGTAACATTGGGGTAACAAAATGCGCGTGTTATGCTCCGTTACCCGATGTTGATAGCATATGAAAACAAACGCCGCGAAGCAAGGCAGCGCAAGGCTTTGAACAGGATTGGATGTTCGGTCTTGTTAGGCGCCGTTACCCTGAGTTTCAGGTTTTGTAAACCGAAGGTCGGCGGTTCGATTCCGTCCGGGGGCACCACCCTTCGCTCTTCGAGCTTCGGGTGGCAGGCCACTCGAAGCTCGTTAGTCGAAGGAGGACTGCCGACGGTTCTTATTCGGCGGAGCTGGCAGCACGACATCAGGCCAACTCGCAGCCGTCGGACCTTCTAGGAAAATGTCGCAGCCTGTATGGCCGCCGTATCGCCGAACGTGTTTCTCACCCTGACCGACCTGTATACATAAGCGGCCCAGATCCCTGTGACTATGAAGGATGCCAAAGGTGTAACCAGAGCCCCTCCGGCAAGCAAACGGTTTACCGGGACACCAAGCACAGTCGATATCCAAACTGTGTCCAGTACGAATAAGAGAGGGATCGCGAACCACAGACATATGAACAGCTGCGGAAAGCGGTGGCTTCGCCGCAGCATCGAAACAAGCACGACCAGCTGAAGCATCAGAAATGCCAGATTGAGGGCTGCCTCGCCATAGATGGCCAAGGCCCCGTTGGGCACTGTAACAAGCTGTTGGTAGGTTTTGACCAGACTGGCCATATCGACAAGTGTGCGCAACGGCAAAAGGGACAGACTGATCGCCAGCAGGATCAGCCAGCCGCCGAACCCCACGAGGTCATCTGGGCTCTGTGAGGATTTGCGCGACGACCGGACGGCGAAGAAAACCGGCACACCAATCAGCAACAGAAGTATCGCCCAATGCCACATCTACCCACCCTCGAATGCATCCTTAGGTTGTTTAAATCGCACCTCTGGATTGTGCAAGCATTTTTACAGAGATCAAGGCATCGTAGAGATTTTCGGGTTTAGGTTTGCAGAGGACGCTTTCCGTCGCTCGCAATGGCCGCATCTCACCCCAAGGAGTCAAAATGCCGCGGAAAGGCCTCGTGCAGCAGGAGCAGCATGGTCTTGCGCAGCACGTCGGTGTCGCGGCTGGACGGGTTGAGATGGTCCCAATACCAGGCGCCGTGAACCAGATAATTCAGGCTCTCCGACAGCGTGTCTATGTCGACGCCGGTGTAACCGCCGCTGCGCGAAATCTCGATCAGCAGTTCGCGCGCTTCGGCCGTGTAGGCGAGATCGCTGGGCAGGCCTATCTCGTTGTAGATCTGCATGCTCTTGCGGTCGCTGGAGAACACGACGAAGACGGAAACCCATTTCGGATGCTGCCGGGCAAAGCGCTGCGCGCAGTCGACCGCGCCCAACACCCGCTCCACCGGCGACAGGCCGGGCGCCCGCACCAGCGTCAGCCACAGCGCGTCATATTGGTCGCTGAGATATTGCAGCACGGCTCGGAACAGGTTCTCCTTGCTGCGAAAATGGAAGACCACCAGTGCGTTGGACGAGCCGACATGCCCGGCAATGCGCTGCATGGTGACGCTGGCCAGCCCCTCCTCCGCGATGAGCTCGATGGTGGCGTCGATGATGCGCTGGACGCTCGCTTCGCCGCGCTCGCGCCGGCGGTCCTTGGGCGCGGCGTCGTTCGCCGCACCCTTGGCCGCCTTGCTTTTTCCCGCATCCGGAGTGGCTATGCGTTGCGCCATTGTCGTCAGGCCTTTCCCCGGCGGCCGAAACATCCCGCCGCTGCCTTGGCATGCCGGCGCCCTGCGGACTCACAGCGCCGGGCGTGTCCCGGCATTCGTGTACCACTGACCACGAGCCGTCTCATAGGCCATACCCGCCCGGAACACGTCAGCGTCGCTATAGGCGGGGCCGACAACCTGGATGCCTGTCGGCACGCCGTTGGCGGCGCGGCCCGACGGGATCGACAGAACCGGGCAGCGGCTCAGCATGTTGAACGGCGTCGTCATCACCCAGCCCAGCGACGGGTTCACCTCTCGTCCATTGATCTCGACCTTGCCTTTGGTCTGATCGAATTCCGCCGGCACTGCGGGAAGCGCATTGGTCGGGCAGATCAGCACATCGTATTTTTCCAGCAACGGCCCCAGCGTCTGGTACATCCTGGCCGCCACGTCCAAAGTTGCGACAAAGTCCGTGGCCTTCGACTTCTGGCCGTCCTGCGCAAACTGCCTGGCATAGCTGGTCATGTCCTTGCCGTGCTTGGCGAGCAGCGGCGACAGCGAGGCGCCGAAGAGATGTTCGAGATAGGCCATGCCGGCCTTGAGCACCTCGTCGCCCCAGCCGAGGTTCACCTCCTCGACGGTGGCGCCGAGCGAGCGGAACACATCGCAGGCAGCGAGCGTGTTCTTGCGCACGTCCGCATCCACCTCGAAGGACCCGAGATCCATGGAGAATGCGATCTTCCAACCCTTGATCGGCTTGTAGTCGAGCGGCAGGCGCAGTTTCGGGCGCAGCGTGGCGATGTCGAGCGGGCTCGGCCCGGCCATGACGTTCTGCAGCAGGATCGCATCCCCGACGTTTCGGGCCAAGGGCCCGGTGTGGCAGTAGAAATCGAGATTGAACGGCGGCTCATCGGGATTGCGGCCGTAAGGCGGCTTGAAACCGACCAGGCCGCAGGCCGAGGCAGGGATGCGGATTGAGCCCGCTATGTCCGAGCCGGTTGCGATCGACGACGTGCCGGAGGCCAGCGTTGCCGCCGAACCGCCCGACGAACCGCCCGGCGTGAAATCCGGGTTCCAGGGGTTGCGCGTGACGCCCCAGCGCTTCGACCAGGTATAACCGGCGCAGCTGAATTCCGGCGTCGCCGTGCGGGCATGGACGATGCCGCCGGCCTTCATGACACGCTCGTTCATCGTCGAGGTATGGCCGCCAAGCGCGTCCCCGGACAGCAGCGACCCATGCGAGGTCGGCTTGCCCTTGATGTAGCTCTCATCCTTGATGCCGATCGGCAGGCCTTCGAGCGCACCAGTCCTGGCGCCCTTGGCGTATTTCGCCTCGGCTTTTCTGGCGAGATCCATCGCCTCGTCGAAATGCGTGAAGGTAAGGCAATTGATCGTCGCCTTGGTCGCCTCGGCGCGGCGGATGGTGGCCTGCATCAGTTCCACAGGCGACAGTTTCTTCGCCTTGAACAGCCGCAACGCCTCGCTGGCCGGCATGTAGCAAAGGTCGAGATCGGACATCGAAAATCTCCCGCGGCGGCTTTACGGCATCTGGCATTGGGGATGGCCGAGCCGCGATGCGCGGCCCGATGTTGGTCAGCTTCGGCCGGCGGCGCTGCTATTTCTGCAGATCGGTCCAGATCCTGGTGTAGAGCGCCTGGACGTCGGCGGGACAGGCCGGCATGAATTGGCCCTTGTCGGCAAATTCGGCCGGAACATCCACTTCGGGCGCGCCCTTCATATCGGCCGGCAGGAAGGGCTCGGAGCCCTTGATGCCATTGGCGTAGTGCGCGAAGGCCGAGATCATCGCTGCATTCCTCGGGTCCATGATGAAATTCTGGAAGAGCTTGGCGTTCTCGACGTTCTTGGCATCCTTGAGCACCGCGACATTGTCCATCCAGATTGGAAAGCCCTCCTTGGGATAGCCGTAGACGATCTTGTCGTTCTCCAGCCGCTCGCGCAGCGATATGCCGTTCCAGTTGACGCCGGCGGCAATGTCGCCCCTGCCGAGACCGTCAACGGCAGCGTAATCGAGCGACAGCCATTTCGCTTTCGCCTCGATGAGCTTGTCATGCACCTTCTTCAAAAGCACCTTGTCGTCGGTGCAGTACTTACCGCCCTCATAGGCAATGGCGAGGAACATGATGTCCCCCATTTCGGGCACGACATTGATCTTGCCGACTAGTTCCGGCGGCGGATCGAGGAAAATCGCCGAGGTGTTCGGATCGCCCGCATAGACCGATTTGTTGACCGAGATGCCGGTCGTGCCCCATTGCCACGGCACCGAATATTTGCGGCCGGGGTCGAACGGCACGTCGACCCATCTCGGATCGACGTTTCTAAAGTTCTCCATCGTGTTGGGATCGGTTTCCAAGAGCAGGCCTTCGCTGATCCAGATCGGCATCACGCTGGCCGATGGAACGACGATGTCATAGCCGGAAGCGCCCTGGCGGACCTTGGCCAGAGCCGTATCGTTGGAGTCGTAGTCGGTGACGGTAACCTTAACCTTGTAGGTTTCCTCGAACTTCTTGATCAGGTCCGGGCTGGTGTAGTTGCCCCAATTGTAGATTTGGAGTTCGCCCTCGGCGTGGGCAATGCCGGTCATCGCCAGCAGCGCCAGGCCGAGCGCCGTCGCGGTCGATTTCAACTGCATGCTTATGTCTCCCATTGTTGGGACCGGCGGGATTGCGCCTCGAGTCCCTAAGTTCCCTTCGTCCTGGTGATCATTCACCGGCGAATGCCGGCTGACCAACTCGGTATGTCGGGCAACGGTATTAATTACTAAACATACAGTCAATATCTTTTAGCGACACAACTGCATCATCGGCACCGGCAGTGCGCCGGCGAAGCCGACATGATATGGTCAAGGTTGGGCCATTGATGAATTGGGGCAAGCCGTGGCGTGAGCGCCGCAGCCTGCAGGGCTTGGATCACGGTCATGCGCCTTTTTCTGGCGGTCGTGCTGCTGATGACCATGGCGCTCTTCTCCGCTGCGCGCGGCGAAGAGCGGATAGCGCTGGTTGTCGCCAATCCGGCCTCTGAGGGCTCACGGACAATCGTCAACGCCGACCTCAGTGCCGAACTCGTTGCAGCGACACTACGATCGCTTGGCTTCACCGTCCGGCAGGTGTCGGATGGCGACCGCGCCGATGTCGCGCGCGCCATGCATGATTTCGCCCAATCCCTGGCCAATCCGGACTCCGTCGGCATCTTCTACTATGTCGGCCACACCGCGCAGGCCAACGGCAGGAACTATTTACTGACGCGCGGCACCCGGATCGATTCAAAGGAAACGGTCGACCAGACGGCATTGCCCCTCGATCTGTTCATGCAGGCGCTCGAGGCAACCCCGACATTGAAGGTGGTTCTGCTCGACAATCCCGGCGATGGCCACAACCCTACTTCCGGCGTGATGCAGGGTCTGGCGGCGGTCAATCCCCTCACCCACGCCATCGTCGCTCTGTCGGCCAAACCCGGAACCGTTGCACTGGACGAAGCCCGCCCCGTCACCGTATTTGCCGATGCGCTCACCGCTGCGCTGGTCAAGCGCGGCGCGGACATAGCCATCATCCTCGCCTCGGTCAGGCAAACCACTATCGACAAAACGTCAGGCGCCCAGTGGCCATGGATGTCATATGGCCGCTCGGCAGACGCTGCCTTTGTGCTGACGCCGGACCAAGTGGCCGGCGCGGCACCGGCGCTGCCGCTTGTGCCGGAACCGGCACCGCCGGCGATGGCGAGCGGCGGCTACATCTCCCGGAGTGGGGGTTGGCAGCCTGACGGCAGCGACTACGCCGATGACAGCGGTCAGGAGCCCTACCCCATGGACGTTGCACCGGGCTCCGGCAGTCCCGATGCCGCGATGGGCGACAGCGCCAATGAGGCGGCGCTCTACGAGGAATACAAACGCCAGGAACAGCAGCGCCAATTGCAGGAAGAGCAGGCTCGGCAACGATACGAAGAGGAAAAGCAACGTCTTGAAGACGCGGCTGCGGCCGCTGCCCAGAACAATCTCGGCGGGACCTATCCGCAGGATGGCGAAGCCACCGGCGCCGAACCGCCCCCCGATAAGGCAAGGATCCCCCCTGAGGATGGCATGACATCGGCCCCGCCACCCACGACCGGCGCCGAAAGTCCGCCGGAGGCGCAGGCGCCACCGAAACCAGCGCCGCCGCCCATCGACCAGGCGCAAAGCCCTCCTTCCGGCGGCGCCCTTCCACACCCCGAGACGGGCGCTGTCAAGGTGGTGCGCCATCCAACCATCGATGCGCCGGATGAGATTGTCGCCGGCGAGACGGTGACCGTTTCGATCGCCCTTACCGAAGAGCAATTCACGCCCGAAGTGAAGGTGAAGGCAGCGCCGGGCTCGTCGGTGACGGAAGATGGCGCCCTGGCCATGGCGATGCCGGCAGGAGCCGAGCAATGGCCGATCGACATCGATCTGTTCGCCTCCGGCTTCGATCTCACCGACGGCGGCAAATGGAGCCGACGGACGACGCTCTACCGCCAGGGCGACAGCGACTTCGTCCGCTTCGACGTCAAGGCGCGGCCGATCGCCAAGAACAGCAAGCCGTCCCAGTTCATCGCACGCATCTACAGCGCCGGGAGGTTCCTCGGATCGGCGTCGCGGTCCGTTGTCATCCGTCGCACAGCGCCTGTCGAGGCAGCCGCTCCGAGCGCCACAGCCGAACGCTCCGCAGCACCTGCCATGCTGATGCTGGCCGCTACACCGCCGCAACCGGCGGTGACAGGCGATGTCACGCTTGGCGGCGCGGGCGGCGATGACGTTCCCGATCTCGACGTGACCATCCTCTATGACGATCCGAGCGGGCTGGGTTCGGGGCAGATCATCATCCATTCGCCGCATCTGGCCGGTCCGGTGACCGATACGTTCTCGACGCCACCTGAGATGGCGGCGTGGCTGGACTCCGAATACCGCCGCCTGCTGCAGCTCGGCCTGAGCTTGCGCGGGGCCGTTTCGCTGCAGCAGCCTGCCGCAAGCAGCGATCCGGGGACGCAAAAGCGCTTTGTCACGCTCGCCGCCGAAGGTTTTGGCGATGCGCTCTACCGCGACTATGTGCCGAAAGCGTTCAAGGACGTGTTCTGGTCGCTGCGCGGCAAAGGCGAACTGCATTCGATCCAGATCACCTCGAACAGCCCGACGCTGCCCTGGGAATTGATCCGCCCGCGCAGCGCCGACGGCGCAACCGCCGACGGTTTTCTCGGCATGGGCTACCGGCTGGCCCGCTGGGCTCCGCGCAGCAGTGCCTCACAGGTCGACAACCCGCTCGACCGCATGACCTTCACCGGCGTCGCGGCCGTCGCGCCCTCCTATGTCGACAAGCAGTCGCTGCGCTTTCAGCAGGACGAGCTCGCGGCACTGAGCAAGCTTGCCGGCTACCGCCGCTTCGATGGCGATTTCATCTCTTTCGAGAAACTGGTCGGCGAAGTCTCGACCGGTTTCATTCATTTCTCCGGCCATGGCGAGGTCAACAAGCCGAGCAGCGGCCGGCCGGTCTTTGCCATCGATCTCGTCGATCAGTCGCTCGACCCGGATACATGGGCTGCGTTGGTCGCGACCGCGCATGGCAAGGGCAATCCGTTCTACTTCTTCAACGCCTGCGACACAGGCCGTTCCCAGATGCTCGGCGGCTTCGTGCAGGGCTGGGGTCCGGCGGTGTTGGCGGGCGGCGCTTCCGGCTTCATCGGCGGCATGTGGCCACTGACCGACCGCGCGGCAGCGGCCTTCTCGACCGATTTCTATGGCGGCATCAGCACGCGGATCAAGGACGGGCCGGTCTATCTGGCCGAGATCCTGCAGGATGTCCGCAGAGAATTCTACCAGACCGGCGATCCGACCTATCTCGCCTACACATTCTACGGCAACGCCAATCTGAGGATTGTCGGGCAGTAGGCGACGGATCGTCGTTGGCGGATTGGCTTCGCCTACAATGCGTTTTGCGGGCATGGCACGCCGGCGCCGCCGCAGCGTGAGGCCATCGGCCTGGAGCTCATGTCTTCGGACTGCCGCACAAGCTCCGCAAAGAGAAGGGCGAAACTTCCCATCACAAGGAAGACGATAATCAGGCGTGTCACCGGCAATAGACAGGTCTCGACTGGCTAGCCCCCCAGCCACCCATCCTCTGTCGGCTAACATGATCGATCAGGCTTTACGAGTGCTTAAGCTCGCACTTAACCATCACATTCGCCGTTCCGGCGACATGAAGCGCGAGCCGCCGATTTCGTTTCGCCGCGGCCGCAACTGGCCCGGACGATGCCTCCCTTTGCAGATGCGCTTGCCCATGCTACCCCACGCAACCGCCGCCGACCGCCATCGGCCGACCGCCATCGGAATGTCATGAGCAAAGCCAATCTCGCCTTCGTCTCCTCCGACACTGCCGATGCCAAGGCGGCGATGGAGAGCCTGTCGGCCCGCTATGGCCAGGCATCCTTCGACGACGCCCAGGTGGTGGTGGCACTGGGTGGCGACGGCTTCCTGCTGCAGACCTTGCGCGACACGATGAGCACGGGAAAGAAGGTCTACGGCATGAACCGTGGCACCATCGGCTTCCTGATGAACGAGTACCGCGTCGGGGGCCTCACCGAGCGCATCGCGGCCGCCGTCGCCGAAACGATCCGCCCGCTGGAAATGCTGGCGTTGACGCATGAGGGCGAGACGGTTTCGGCACTCGCCATCAACGAGGTGGCGCTGTGGCGTCAGTCCTACCAGACGGCAAAGATCCGCATCACCGTCGACGAGCAGGTCCGCATCGAGGAACTGAACTGCGACGGCGTGATGATCGCGACGCCGGCCGGCTCCACCGCGTACAATCTTTCGGCGCACGGGCCGATCCTGCCGCTGGATGCGCCGTTGCTCGCGCTGACCCCGGTCAGCCCGTTCCGGCCGCGCCGTTGGCGGGGTGCCTTGTTGTCAAACAAGGCGACCGTACGCTTCGATATTCTGGAGTCGGAAAAGCGCCCGGTGAACACCGCCGCCGACCACACCGAGGTCAAGGCGGTGGCTTCCGTAACGGTCCGCGAATCGCCGACTGCGACGGCAACGCTGCTGTTTGATCCCAACCATTCGTGGAACGAACGCATTCTCGCCGAGCAGTTCCGCTATTGAGCCGGCGCAAAGAGTGACTACCTAATTAAGCATCGCGATTAAGCTTACGTTTTCACAATCGTGCCAATCCCGCCCGTTTCTGTTGACAAATCGCGGGCTTGCGCCTAATCGCAATACCAATCTTGCAGGCACGCTGTGCTTGCCGCGACGGATGCCGTTGCGCTTCCCCGAACCAGCCAAAGACAGCAACTCTTGTCCTCAGACACCACGACCGCTCTAGAAGCGTTGACCTTTTCAGACCTCGGCCTGTCGCCCAAGGTCCTTTCCGCAGTCACCGATGCGGGCTACACCGTGCCGACGCCGATCCAGGCTGGCGCCATCCCGCATGCCTTGCTCGGCAAGGATATTCTGGGCATAGCACAGACCGGCACCGGCAAGACGGCTTCCTTCGTGCTGCCGATGCTGACCCGCCTCGAAAAAGGCAGGGCCCGTGCCCGCATGCCGCGCACGCTGATCCTCGAGCCGACGCGCGAGCTCGCCGCGCAGGTCGAAGAGAATTTCATCAGATACGGCAAGAACCACAAGCTCAACATCGCGCTGCTGATCGGCGGCGTCTCCTTCGACGAGCAGGACAAGAAGCTGGAGCGCGGCGCCGACGTGCTGATCGCCACGCCCGGCCGTCTGCTCGATCACCGCGAGCGCGGCAAGCTGTTGCTCAACGGCGTCGAGATCCTCGTCATCGACGAGGCCGACCGCATGCTGGACATGGGCTTCATCCCCGACATCGAGCGCATCTGCGAGATGATCCCGTTCACCAGGCAGACGCTGTTCTTCTCAGCGACCATGCCGCCGGAGATCACCAAGCTCACCGAGAAGTTCCTGCATGCGCCGGTGCGCGTCGAGGTTTCCAAGGCGGCATCCGCTGCCACCAACATCATCCAGCGCCTGGTCAAGTCCGGCTCCAAGCCGTGGGACAAGCGCGAGACGCTTCGCAATCTGATAAAGGCCGAAGACGCCGAGCTGAAGAACGCTATCATTTTCTGCAACCGCAAGGTCGAGGTCGCGGAGCTGTTCCGCTCGCTGCTGAAGTATGATTTCGACGCCGGCGCCCTGCATGGCGACATGGACCAGCGCGCCCGCATGCAGATGCTGGCCAATTTCCGCGATGGCAAATTGCGCTATCTCGTGGCGTCCGACGTCGCCGCGCGCGGCCTCGACATTCCCGACGTCAGCCACGTCTTCAACTACGACGTGCCGATCCACGCCGAAGACTATGTCCACCGCATCGGCCGCACCGGCCGCGCCGGACGCTCGGGCAAATCCTTCACCATCGCCACCAAGTCCGACACCAAATACATCGACGCCATCGAGCGGCTGATCGGCAACAAGATCGAGTGGCATGACGGCGACCTGTCGACCGTGGTCGCCAGCGAAGGCGGCGAGGACGAAGCGCCCCGCCGTGGCCGTGGCGCTCCGCGCCGCGCCGGCCGCAAGGACGAGGACCGCAAGGCCCATGATCGTAAGGAGGGTGGCGAGCGCAAGCCGCGCGAACGCCATGCCAAGCGCAGCGACGACGCGCCAGCGGCAGATGCCGCGCGCGAGGAACAGCCGGTGGTAGCCGAAGCCGCGGTCGCCGACATCGGCGAACGGCATCAGCGCAAGGAAGCGATCCGCTCCGAAAACAGCGACCGCAAGGTCTCCGATCGCAACAACGAGAACCGCGCCCCGGAACGCGGCGACACAAGGCCGCAGCGCGCCAGCAACAGCCGCCCTGCCCGCGGCAACAACCGCGGTGAAGACAATGACGGCACCGTCGGCTTCGGCGACGACATGCCGGCCTTCATGAAGATCGTCGCCAAGGTCTGATTCCATGAGCCGCGGCGTCCCGAGGACGCGCGGCTTTCCTGGACGCGATTGGGATGCGAGATCTGGAGCCCGCTCAGGATCAATCAGCGCCATGCGCGGTAATCGCAAGACAGGCTCGATCTGCCCGATCTCTTCCGGCCTGGAGCGCTTCAAATACCCGTCGATGCTACAGGCTTTTGAGTTCCAGGCGGGATGCCAATAAATCCAGAAATGCCCGAACCTTGGCCGAAGATGACCGGCCTTCCTGCCACAAGGCAT
Organism: Mesorhizobium sp. C395A; assembly: GCF_030323205.1. Lineage (NCBI taxonomy): Bacteria > Pseudomonadati > Pseudomonadota > Alphaproteobacteria > Hyphomicrobiales > Phyllobacteriaceae > Mesorhizobium > Mesorhizobium sp. C395A. Next base: position 2,014,566 of record NZ_CP100473.1, read on the forward strand.
GGATCGGCACCGGTGCCGGCTCGAATTCCGTCAAAACCAGTTCGACGAGACCGTCGTCGACCAAATGTCTTATCTGCCACAGAGGCGAGAAGCCCAAACCCAGTCCGTGGATTGCGGCGGCATAGACCGAGGTCATCAGATTGGAGCGAAAAGTGCCTGCGACCTTCACGGTCCGGGGTTTCCCGTCGATCTGAAACGTCCATTCACCTGGACGCTCGTTAGCGGTTCTGATGATGCAACTGTGCTCACTCAGCTGGAAGGGATGGGCCGGCCGGCCACACCGCGCGAAATAGGAAGGCGCGCCGAACACAACGCGCCGCAACGCCCCCAGGCGTTTGGCTTTCAATTTGGAATCCGGCAAATCGCCGATGCGTATTGCCAGGTCGAGACCTTCGGCGCCAAGATCGGCAAATCCATCGGAAAGTTGAAGATCGACCTCGACCCGGGGAAATGTCCGCATGTATTCCGCGATGACAGGCATCAGGACGTTCGGGCCAAACAGAACCGGCGCCCCGATGCGCAGGACGCCTGCCGGCTCCGATCGTTGATTGATCGCCTGAAGTCTTGCGTCGTTTATTTCGTCAACCGCGGGTTTGATCCGGTTGAAAAAGGCTGCTCCGACTTCACTCGGTGTCGAGCGACGCGTTGTCCTGTGGATCAGCTCGACGCCGACTGATTCCTCCAGTGCCGCCAGGGACCGGCTGACCGACTGCAGCGAGCGGTTCAGCCGATGTGCGGCAGTCGTCAGACTTCCATGCTCGACGATCGCGATGAAAGCCTCGAAATCGTCCATCCGGCTCATGTATTCTCCCGATCTTCGACATAATATATCGCAAAAACGGGTAATTGTAACGACAATTGCGACGTCGTACCTCTCTGCAAGTTGTCCCGCGAGGACAGGCTTGATGGAAGGGAATCGTCATGCAAGTAGCCAATCCAACTGTTCTGGTCGTTGGTGCCACAGGCCGAGTTGCGGGACTTGTCGTGCCTGAACTTGTCCGACGCAATGCCAATGTTCGAGCGCTCGTTCGCGACCCTGCGAATGCCGAAAAGGCCAGGAAGCTAGGGGCATCCGAGGTTGCGACAGGAGATTTGCGAAATCGTCAGAGCCTCGAAAGGGCGGTCGAGGGCGTCGACGGCGTCTTTCACATTGGGCCGGCTTTTGCTCCCGATGAAGCAGCCATGGGCGTTGCCATGGTTGAGGCCGCCACGCGAGCAGGAGTTCGAAAGTTCGTCTTCTCGTCGGTGATCCAGCCTACCAATACGCGACTGAAGAACCATGCCAGCAAGGTGCCTGTCGAGGCTGCTCTCTACTCGACAACGATGGAATATACGATTCTGCACCCTGCCAATTTCATGCAGAACCTCGCAGCGGCCTGGCCGTCCGTCGTTGAACATGGTGTTTTCTCGGAACCGTTTCCAAAGACGGCGAAGCTGGCCCGCGTCGACTACCGCGATGTCGCTGAGGTGGCGGCGATCGCCCTAACCGAAGCGCGATTGTCCTACGCGACCCTCGATCTGTGCGCTGACGGCATGCACAGCCGGGAAGACATCGTTGCGATGATGAGTGAGGAACTTGGCCGACCCATCTCTTCTGGTGAGCCGACATTTGGCGAGTGGGCGGCCGAGGCACGCCTTCCCTACAATGAGCGCCAAATGCAGGTGCTGGCCAAAATATACGCCCACTACGCCCACTATGGCCTTGGTGGGAACAGTCTGACATTGCGCGCCGCCCTGGGCCGCGAACCGCGTTCGTTGCGCGGCTTTATTCGAAACCTTGCCCAGCAAATGGCGCAGGCCGCCTGACTGCGCCCAGCCGCGCATACTTCCACTTTTCGAGAAGGAGATATTTGATGCGACCGTCATCCCACAAGGTTTTGAAATCGAGGAAGCTACCGGCCTCTTACAATGCGCTGGTAATGCCATTCGTACTTTCCATCCTGATGTCGTGCATTGTTTCCGCGGTAGCGACGCTGATCAATGCGGGCTGGACAACCGGTTTCGTGGCGACCTGGCCGTATGCATGGGGAGCATCATGGCTAGTGGGCTTTCCAAGTCTGCTGCTGGTCTTGCCGATCGTGCGCCGTATCGTTGCGGCAATTGTCGATCAGCCGACCTCGTAGGCCTTGATTACAGAGTCCGACATGCCAAACAAGAACGGCCCTTGCGGGCCGCTTCTACCTTCGACTGACGGCTCGCAGCGCCATTGTCGGCTTCCGCGACCAGATACCCGTCTTCAAGCGGGCAGCCTTCATGCGCGCCGGCCCTCATGCCGATCGTCCTCCGAGCCCGATCCCGAGCGCTCTCAAATGCAGCCGGCCAGCTTGCACTCTTGGCACGCTCCTATCCTGGCCCGTCCGTCACATCGGGCCGGGCATCATCTTGGTCGGTTTTTCCAGCATCGGAAACTCTGCCTTGCTGCATTTCACGTTCGGGTTGGTCGGACTGAACATGCCGTTCGGATTGTCTCTGAACAGCCAGGCATGAAGGTCGTAGTGGACGAACTCCCTCGGAATGAGCGGATAGTGCCCTTCCATCGGTCCCATGAAGGTCTGGCCAAATAGTTTTGGAGGTTCCTTGGTGTCCGGCGTCAGGGGCACCAGCCATTCCACGCCAACCAATCTCAAGCCTTTCTTGGTCGGCTCGTAGATCAGCACATTGGGGCGCATCGGATCGAGTTTCTGACCGACACTCGGGACGTTGACGAAATGGATGCCCATAGCGCCCTTCGGATAGTCCATTGCGCCCTCGATCCTGTCCCCGCTGTAATAGACGCACCCGACAGTCGACAGATAAAGGTCGCGGACGGCGACCGTGTAGTCTTCATATTTGGCGAGCGATTTCTTCAACGCTTCGATGTCGGCTTTGTTGGCGTCCTCGGCTTGAGCCGTGGCCGCTGCGCACCAAGCAGAGACCAGACCTGTCAAAATGAGGACGCCGCAACGCCCAAAACGAGCTGTTCTTGTCATGCATTCCTCCCAGATTTCCTTATCTGGCCGTGCAGGACCGGGGCCGACTAAGTGACTGCGCGGCCGTTTGTACCGCCCCATCCCCTCTGGAACCGCACCAATGCTAATCCCTTCCAAGGCCTCCGGAAAGGGATTATTAGAAATCTCTAATGCGTTAGACCTTTTGGCGGACCACAGGAGCCCAAAAAGAAAGCGGCCCTTGCGGGGCCGCCTTCGCATTTCGATGCCGAACAATTCAGGTCAGCGGCGAAAGCTGGATCTCGACGCGCCGGTTCTGCGCACGGCCGGCCGCCGTTCCATTGGACGCGATCGGACGGGTCTTGCCGAAACCGGTGACGGCGAAGCGGCGCGAATCGACACCTTGGCCCGAGAGATAGTTGGCGACCGCCAATGCACGGCGCTGCGACAGATCGAAATTGTGTTCGTCGCCGCCGGTCGAATCGGTATGGCCGAACACATCGACCGTGGTCTGCTTGAACTTCTTCAGCACCAGCGCAACCGAGTTCAGCACCTGGTAGAAGCCAGGCTTCACCGCATCCTGGTCGACGTTGAAAGTAATGTCGGACGGCATGTTGAGGATGATCTGGTCGCCGGTGCGGGTGACGCTGACGCCGGTGCCTTCGAGCTGGCGGCGCAGTTCAGCCTCGTTCTGGTCCATGGTCGCGCCGATGGCGCCGCCGGCCAGCGCGCCGATACCGGCGCCGATCAGCGCGTTGCGGCGGTCATTGCCGCCGGCAAGCAGGCCGAGGCCCGCGCCCGCCAGGGCGCCAAGGCCGGCGCCGGCTGCGGTGTTCGAAACCTTCTGCTCCCCGGTGTACGGATCGGTCGTGGTGCAGGCACTCACCAGCACAGCCGTCGCAACGGCGACGAGCACAGTCTTTTTCATAGAATCGTCCCTCTCCAAAGCGCGGCCTTTGCGGCTCGCGCATATAAGCCCTTCTCCGGTCTTGTAACATGAAATGCGGCGAAAAACCGAGCGGCGAAAGCGGCTTTTCCCCGCTCGCGCCACTCTTCCGCTTCGGTGGCTGGTGCTGGCCTACCAGAGGTTCTTGCCGTCAATGACGACCACCTCGACCTTATCGAGGTCGAAATCGTCGAACAGCCGCGAATTGACTGATATCTTGGGATTGTCGAAGTCCGGTTTGCCGGTTGACCAGTCCGGTGTTTCGGTGAAGGTGCCGCAGCCGCAAATGGCGCAGAACCCGTGTTTGACGGTCTTCGATCCCCATTGATAGAAGGAAACGTTTTCCGGCGAGCTGGTGAGCTTGAATTGCGACGGAACGTAGTAAGCCCACAGCGAACCGCGCTTGGAGCAGAACGAGCAGGTGCATTGTGTTACCGTCTCGGGCGCCTGCGAAACCTCGAACGTCGTCGCCTTGCAATGACAGCTGGCCTTGATGGTCATGAAAAGCTTTCCTCTCCGTTGCCCGCCACCCATGCGGCAAGGCACCATAAAGGACGGCTCCTGACAACTGTCTGTCAGCAGGCTCCGGTCGACCGAGCCGAGCGGCGCTCTGGCTGAAGCAGGCCCCTCGTCACCTCCCAATCGTCGTCACCTGCCGATATAGGCGGCCAGTTCGTCCGGCGTCCCGTTTGGGAAAGCCTGTTTCAGAAAATCCAGGAACGCCGACACGCGCGCGCTGAGCAGCCGCCGCGACGGGTAGAGCGTCCATAGAGAGATCTCCGGGCCGTCGATATCCCCCCAATTCACCAGTGTGCCGTCAGCCAGGTCGTGGGCCACCAACGAAATGGGAAGCCGTCCTGCGCCGATTCCGGCTCGCACCGCATCGCGGACCATGATGAGTGTCGACAAGGCGAGGATCGGCTCGATTCTAAGTGTTGCCCGGCCACCTGGTGTCTTCACCTGCCATGTTTGCCGCTCGCCTGTCCCGCGCGCAACGCCAGGAGCGGCGAGCCCATCGGTCGGGCGAGGAAGGTCCGGGCTCGCGACGACGACCAGGCGGTCGCGGAGAAACGCCCGTCCGACCAGGCTTTCATCGGGATCCGGATTGACCCGGATTACCAGATCGTAGCCTTCCTCGATCATGTCGACATGCCGGTCTTCGGTGGTCACTTCAAGCCTCACCTCAGGATACCTCAGGGCAAATCCCGCAGCGATCCTCCCCATTGCAGTCTGCGAAAAATGCAAAGGCGCGCTGATCCGCAATCTGCCCTTGGGTCTCTGACCGCCCGAGGCAATCGCCGATGCCGTCTCGTCCAGCTCGGCAAGCAACGCCCCCGTCCGCTCGAAGAGCGCCCGTCCTTCTTCGGTCAGCTTCAGGTTACGCGCACCCCGTTCGAACAGACGCAGATCCAGACTGCTTTCCAATTCGCCAACGCGCCGGGACAACGTTGCCTTCGGCCGGCCGGTGGACCTTGCCGCTTTGCCGAAGCCGCCATGGCGAGCCACGAGGTTAAAATCGGCAAGGGCTAAAAGATCCATGACTGTCCCACCAGTGAGACGACGTGTCTAAAATTGCCGTCTACTGGGCTCTTTGTGAGCCACACATATTGGGACTGTCAAGCAACCCAACAGGAGAAATTCCATGACCATTCTCGTTACCGGCGCCACCGGCAATATCGGCCGCCAAGTCGTCGAACAGCTCGCCAAGCGCGGCGCCGATGTGCGTGCTCTCGTGCGCGATCCGTCGAAAGCCAGTTTTCCGGCAGGCGTATCGGTCGTGCAAGGCGACTTTCTCGATGTCGATTCGCTGCGCAAAGCCATGTCTGGCGTTTCCACGCTGTTTCTCTTGAACGCCGTGGTGCCGGACGAATTCACCCAGGCTTTGATCGCCTTGAACGTCGCCCGATCGGCCGGCATCGAGCGGATCGTCTATCTCTCGGTAATCCACGCTGACGTCTATGTGAACGTGCCGCATTTCGCGGGCAAGTTCGGCGTCGAGCGAATGATCGAGCAGATGGACTTCAAAGCTACGATCTTGCGCCCGGCCTACTTCATCCAGAACGATCTGACGGTCGAAGACGTCATCACCGGCTACGGTACCTACCCAATGCCGATCGGCCCCAAGGGTCTCGCCATGATCGATGCCCGTGATATAGCCGAGGTCGCCGCTCTTGAGCTGCTGCGTCGCGAACGGTCCAAGGAGCCGCTTGCGTTCGAGAGGATCAACCTCGTCGGTCCGCAGACATTGACCGGGACGGATATTGCCGCAATCTGGTCAGACGTACTCGCCCGCCCGATCAGCTACAGCGGCGACAATACGGAGGGTTTTGAGCAAAATCTCAAGCAGTTCCTGCCCGCCTGGATGGCCTACGACATGCGCCTGATGGGCGAGCGCTTCTTCACCGACGGGATGCTGCCCGAGGCCGGCGACGTCGAGCGCCTGACGGCACTTCTGGGTCGCCCACTGCGCCCGTATCGCGACTTCGCCTCAGCACTCGCTGCTTCCGTCTGACGCAAGCGCCTTCAGCACCAAGGCCGGCCTTCCGATGAGAACTGCCAACAGAACTCAGTAGGAACGCGGTGGCACGAACAGGCAGATCGTCTTGCCTGCGTCGAGGCCGGCCTGATGCGCGCACCAGTGGAAATCGCCGTCGGGTGAGTCCTTGACCCGCTTGTCGCTCATCGGAACGACCTCCCCCGTTCCGGCGATGACATAGCCCTCCGGCTTTTCCAGCACCTCGCCGGTATGGGTGGTGCGGCAGTCGTAGTTTGCGCAGCAGGCGAAGGGATAACTCCAGCCTTGCGGCTTCGCCGCCGTAGGCTTGGCGTCATGGGCGAAGGCGGGTGCGGTCAGCACCGCCGCAAGCATCGCGATTGCAAAGATCGGGGTCACGAACAAGGAAAACAGGAGTCGGCCAGCCGGTTGAACGGCTCTGGCCGATCGGAGAGTGGCAGCAGACATGGAAGCGTTCCTTTCAAACGAGCATCAAGCGTTTCGCTTGCCCGTTCCCGGAACGTGTCTTCCCAGTGGCCGGATCGTCAGGTCGCAGATATGCCGCGTCCGGCCATAAATGCTTTTTCTCTTCCAGCCCTCGGATGCTGGGCTGATTCCTAGGCTGGCGCAAGAAGTTGCTGCGCGAGGCCGCACATCTACGCCGCTATCTGCAACCGCTGACGAGATCCAAGGCCAGGCTCAACTCCCGGCAGACGGGCATCGAAACAACGGGATTGGCCGAATGTGGTTCCAGCCTATACTTCGCCTGGACCGGCGATCACATGCCCTTCATATTGCGGCAAGTCGTCGGCGATGGTGAACCATGGCGCTTTGGAGCCGACGAAGATGTGCGCGGTCGGCCGGATCGTCGGATCGTCGACCAGCGTGCCCATGGCGACATGGACATAGGCGCCGTCGCGGACCAGCGAATACAGCAACGAGCCGCAGCGGCTGCAATGCGCATCGTGGCCGCTGTCATCGCCGAAATGGATGAGCCCGTGATGCCCTTCGGCAAGGGCAAGTTTCTCGCGCTCGATGCCGGCGAAGGGCTTGAAGGCGGAACCTGTGGTGCGCCGGCAGTTCGAACAATGGCAGATCGCGGCATAGACGAACTCGTCCGCCACTTCATACTGGACCGTGCCGCAAAAGCATTTGCCGGTGAGCCTGCGACTCATGGTTCCTCCTTCGCTCCCCCGCCAAGGGATGTTCTTATTCAAGTCAGCCGAGTCGAAAGTGGCGGAAGCGCAGGTACATCCATTCGCAGGCCGGCCTCAGCTGAATATGAACATATCCTAGTCGAGGTCGGCCACGGCTTCACCGGCACCGCCCTCGATGCGCTGCGACAACGAGGCTTCCATGAAGTCGTCGAGGTCGCCGTCGAGCACGCTCGACGGGCTGGTGCTCTCGACGCCGGTGCGCAGGTCCTTCACCAACTGGTAGGGCTGCAGCACATAGGAACGAATCTGGTGACCCCAGCCGATGTCGCTCTTCGACGCTTCTGTGGCATTGGCCACCGCTTCGCGCTTCTTCAGCTCTTCCTCGTAAAGGCGCGAGCGCAGCATTTCCCAGGCCTTCGCCTTGTTCTTGTGCTGCGAGCGTTCGGCCTGGCAGGCAACCGCGATGCCGGTGGCGATATGGGTGATGCGAACCGCCGAGTCCGTGGTGTTGACGTGCTGGCCGCCCGAACCGGATGAGCGGTAGGTGTCGATGCGTACATCCGATTCCGAGACGTCGATCTCGATCCTGTCATCGACGACCGGGTAGACCCAGACGCTGGAGAAGGACGTGTGGCGGCGCGCATTGCTGTCATAGGGTGAAATGCGGACCAGGCGATGAACGCCCGACTCGGTCTTCAGCCAGCCATAGGCATTGTGGCCCTTGATCAGGAGCGTGGCGGACTTGATGCCGGCTTCTTCGCCGTCATGGACTTCCAGCACCTCGACTTTGAAACGACGACGCTCGGCCCAGCGCGTATACATGCGCAGTAGCATCGAGGCCCAGTCCTGGCTCTCGGTGCCGCCGGCGCCGGCATGGACTTCGAGATAGGTGTCGTTGGCGTCGGCCTCGCCCGACAGCAGCGTCTCGACCTGGCGGGCCTTGGCCTCGCCCTGCATCGAGCGGAGGGCTGCTTCCGCCTCGGCGATCACGCTCTGGTCGCCCTCTTCCTCACCCAGTTCGATCAGGCCGATATTGTCTTCCAGCGCCTGAGTCAGGCTTTTGACGCCGGCGATCCCGTCTTCGAGGCCTTGGCGCTCGCGCATCAGCTTTTGCGCTTCCAGCGGATCATTCCAGAGGCTGGAATCCTCGGCGCGCACGTTCAGGTATTCAAGCCGTTTTATGGCCTGATCCCAGTCAAAGATGCCTCCTCAGCAGGGTGATCGCCTGCCTGATCTCGTCGACAATATTCTGCGTTTCCGCGCGCATGGCTGGTTGTTCTGTCCTGTTTTCGAAGTGGCGCTTGGGTCGGCGCGATACATAGGCACGGCATTGCTGCCTGTAAAGCGAAATGGGCCGGCTCAACAAGCCAGCCCATTCGACGTAAAAAATCAGGTCGTCAGTAGAGTCCGCCGCCGGGTGCCTGGATGGCTTCCGTTGCCTGCGGCGATAGCGGTCCGCCGGCGCCGTTGGACCCGTCGGCGCCCATGCCGATCACCCAATAGCTGTCGGCGGGGCCGGTGCCGGGCTTGAAGGCTTCGATGATGGTGCCGGGATCGCCCGACGCGGCACGCATGCCGGTCTTGCGGTTGATGGCGACCAGGTTCATGCCTTCCGGCACCTTGAAGTCGACATTGGGCGTGCCGTCCAGCGCAACGCGCATGAAGTCCTTGAAGATAGGCGCCGCCAGACCACCGCCGGTGGCGCCATGGCCGAGACCGCGCGGCGTGTCGTAACCCATGTAGAGGCCGACGACGAGGTTCGGCGTATAGCCGATGAACCAGGCGTCCTTCTCGTCATTGGTCGTTCCGGTCTTGCCGGCGATGTGGCGGCCAAGCTCGGCGATGGTGGCGCCGGTGCCGCGCTGGACCACGCCTTCCATCATCGAGGTGATCTGGTAGGCCGTCATCGGATCGAGCACCTGCTCGGAATTGTCGACCAGTTCCGGTTCGGGCTGGTTGTTCCATTCGGGCGCGTTGCAGCCTTCGCAGCCGCGCTCGTCCTGCTTGAACACGGTCTTGCCGTAGCGGTCCTGGATGCGGTCGATGAGCGAGGGTTTGATCGACTTGCCGCCATTGGCCATGATCGAATAGGCCGACACCATGCGCATCACCGTCGTCTCGCCGGAGCCCAGCGCCATCGGCAGATACGGCGCCAGATGGTCGTAGACGCCGAACCTCTCGGCATATTCCACCACCAGCTTCATGCCCATGTCGTTGGCCAGCCGCACCGTCATCAAATTGCGCGACTTTTCGATGCCGGAGCGCAAGGTCGCGGGGCCTGCCACCGTGCCGTCATAGTTCTTCGGCGTCCAGGTCGTAGTGCCGCTCTGGATGGTGATCGGTCCGTCCATGATCACCGAGGCCGGCGTATAGCCATTGTCGAGCGCGGCCGAATAGACGATCGGCTTGAAGGACGATCCCGGCTGGCGCATCGCCTGCGTGGCGCGGTTGAACTCCGACTGCGCATAGGAGAAGCCGCCGACCATGGCCAGCACGCGGCCGGTATGTGGATCCATGGCGATCAAGCCGCCCTCCACCTCCGGCACCTGGCGCAGCGTGTAGGCGCCTTCCGACCCTTCGTTCTTCTGCACGAAGATGACGTCGCCGGGCTGCAGTACATCGGCCGGAGACTTGGCCTTCACCGTCTTGCCATCGACCACATGGCGCATGGCAAAGCTCATGTCTTCCTTGCTGACGGCGCCTTCGATGCGTTCCTTGACGATATCGCCCGAAATCTGCCGCGTCGGCTGCAGGCCGATGGAAAGGCCGGTCGCCGAGCTGTCGAGCACGACGGCAAGCGACCATTCCGGCACGTCTTCCAGCCCCTTGACGTTGCCCAGCGCCACGCCCCAGTCGCCGGAGGCATCGATGTGCGTCACCGGTCCGCGATAGCCGCGCAGCGTGTCGTATTTGAGCAAGCCGTTCTGCATCGACTTGCGGGCGATGAGCTGGATCTTCGGATCGAGCGTCGTGCGCACCGAAAGGCCGCCCTCATAGAGCGCGTTCTCGCCATAGCGCGAGATGATCTGGCGGCGCACTTCCTCGGTGAAATATTCACCCGCAAACAGATAGGAGCCGTTACGACGCGGCGTCACGCCGAGCGGCTCGGCCTTGGCCTTGTCGCCTTCCTCGCGCGTCACGTAGCCGTTCTCGACCATCTGGTCGATGACCCAGTTGCGGCGCTCGATGGCGCGGTCGGCATGCTTGAAGGGATGGTAGTTGTTGGGCCCCTTCGGCAGCGACGCCAGATAGGCGGCTTCCGCGACCGTGAGTTCGTTGACCGACTTGTCGAAATAGGTCAGTGCCGCGCCCGCAACGCCATAGGCGCCGAAGCCGAAGAAGATTTCGTTGAGATAGAGCTCAAGGATGCGGTCCTTCGAATAAGCCTGCTCGATGCGGAAGGCCAGGATCATCTCCTTGATCTTGCGCTCGTAGGTCTGGTCCGAGGACAAGAGGAAGTTCTTCGCCACCTGCTGGGTGATGGTCGAGGCGCCGACCTGGCGCCTGCCCGAACCCAGATTCTGCAGGTTGACGTAGATGGCGCGGCCAAGCCCGGTGATGTCGATGCCGGGATGGTTGTAGAAATTCTTGTCCTCGGCCGACAGGAACGCCGCCTTGACCCGGTCCGGAACCGCCTGGATCGGCAGATAGAGCCGCCGTTCGCGCGCATATTCGGCCATCAGCGAGCCGTCGGAAGCATGGATGCGGGTCGTCACTGGCGGCTCGTACTTGGCCAGGACCTCGTAGTCGGGCAGGTCTTTCGACAGATGGCTGATGTATATCGCCACGCCCGCGGCGACCATAAGCGCCAGCGTCGTGCCGATACCAAAGAAATAGCCGATAAGACGAATCATGCCCGCTCCAGTCCGAGGTTCGGGAATTTCCTAGACGAAGGCGCCTTTCGCGCAAGCCTTCGCAACTGTCCCGATCCGTGATGGAAAACCCATGTCGCCACCATGTGGGCAAAATACGGCAGTGCCCGGTTTCGGCATCCCCCACCGGAAATAAAAGCGCCTGGTGTTGTCCCCGTGCAACGCTGCCTCCGGTCGTGGGCGGCGGCGACCATCTCAGCCTCCGGTTCCCGTTCCCATCTTGGCGGAGGCAAACAGGGCGACGGCGTTGGTGATGCTCTGCGCCGCCTTGCCGCGCCAGTCGGCGTCGAGCAGTTGCGCCTCATCCTTGGCGTTGGAGAGATAGCCGAGTTCGACCAGCACCGACGGCACATCGGGCGCTTTCAGCACTTTGAAGCCGGCCGAGCGCTGCGGGTTGTTGATCAGGCCGACGCTGGTGGACAACTGGCCGACCAGAGTGTGGGCAAAGCTCATCGAGAAATTATGCGTCTCGCGGCGGATCAGGTCGATCAGTATGTCGGTGACTTCCTTGTTGTCGTCCTTGATCACCATGCCGGCGAACTGGTCGGAGAGGTTTTCGCGGTCGGCAAGCGCCTGCGCTTCCGGGTCGGATGCCTTGTCGGAGACGGTATAGACGGTGGCGCCTCTGATACCCTTGACGCTGATCGTGTCGGCATGGATCGAGATCAAAAGGTCGGCCTCGTGCTGCCGGGCGATGCGCACGCGGTCATCGAGCCGCAGGAACTCGTCGGTATCGCGCGTCATGAACACGTCGTAGTTGCCGACGGCGGCGAGCTTGTCGCGCAGTTCGGTGGCGAAGGCCAGCGTCACGTTCTTCTCGATGGTGCCGTTGAGGCCTTCGGCGCCGCCGTCGATGCCGCCATGGCCGGGATCGATGACGATGGTGAAGCGATGGCCGGGATTGGAGATCGGCCCGGTGCCGACCCTCGAGCCCTTGTCGGTGGAGACGGTCGAGCCAGTGGTCAGCGCCTGGTTGGCAAGGGCTTCGTCGAACTCGCGGTCGGAGGCTGCCGACATGTCGATGGCGATGCGATAGCCTGCGCCGTCCTCGTTCTTGAGCACCTCGAGCTTGTCGACCGAGAACGGCCCCTTGCCGGTCAGGATCAGCCGCGATCCCTCGCCCTGATCGCCATAACGCACCGCTTTGACCAGGCCGCGGGCCTTGGCGTCCTTCGCGCCAATGGCGAATCGGGTGCGCGGCAGGTCCACGACCAGCCGGTTGGGGCCGCGCAGCAGGAACCATTTGATGTCGGGCTCGCGGTCGAAATCGATGACGATGCGCATCTTGGTTGCGTCGCCGGCCATCTTGTAGGCGGTGGCGCCGAGTGGCGCATCGGCGGCGCGTGAAACCGGCGCAAAAGCAAGGCAAAGCGCCAGCAGCAACAGCACACCGGCAGCGCGCAGGAAACGGCCTGCACAGCCATGGCCCTTGTCTGTGATGCCCGCCAGTCCCATTTCTTTGCAGTCGCTCCCGGTTTGGCGCTTGCGCCCGCGTGGTTGGTCGAAATGCCGGTCAGGCCGCAGACTCGATTAACGATTGGTATCCAGAGAAGGTTAACCAAGCCTTTTCATTGAGGATTAAGGCCTGTGCTTCCGTTACGGCACTGCTTTTTGCCGGCATCCGAAATCGGGGTTGCCTTCCACCCCGTCAAATCATAAAAGCGATGGTGGATCACTGCAATCCTGGAACCGCTTCTCCCGCAGCTTCCTGCTACAGGTCAGATGAAAGGCGGCTCCTTTCGCTCCAGCGAAAAGGCTTCAGGTGATCGCGACGAATTTCGCAGGTGTGCGCCCGTGGCGGGGGAATCGCCTGCGTGAGGAAAACGGCCGGGGTTGTTCCCGTGCCGGCTCTGTATGAGCAAACAAGCTGGTCCGGTTCGTCCGGGCTTTGGTTCAAAAGGTTCTGCTGGTGACGATGGCTTCAAGCGCAATCATGGAAAGGTCCGCATCAAACCGCGCCATTGTGGCTGCGGGCGGCACCGCCATGGCGCTCAAGCGGCGTCCGGCGGACATTCAGACATCCGGCACCCACATCCCAGACACGCAGCAGCGGGCTTTGCCTCGCAAGCTGCGGCTGACGGCTGCCGGGAGGAAACGAAATAATGCCCAACAAAATGCTGATAGACGCCTCCCACCCGGAGGAAACACGCGTTGTCGTTATCCGCGGTAACCGTATTGAAGAATTCGACTTTGAATCTCAGGACAAGAAGCAGCTCAAAGGAAACATCTATCTCGCCCGCGTAACGCGCGTCGAACCTTCCCTTCAGGCAGCCTTTGTCGAATATGGCGGCAACCGTCACGGTTTCCTCGCCTTCAGTGAAATTCACCCCGACTATTACCAGATCCCGGTCGCCGATCGTCAGGCTTTGCTGCGCGCTGAAGCGCAGGAAGCCGAGGACGAGGAGAACGAGGACAATGACGGCGACGACCGCCAGAGCCGCGATCGCGGCCGGCGCGGCCGCCGGCGCGGCGGCAAGGGTCGTGAGCGAGGCGAACACAAGCGCGACGCCGGCGCCGATGATGAAAACGGCGAACATGGCGATGCCGGCAGCGATGCCGTCTCCGAAGCGCCTGCTTCCGAGCATGCCGCGGCCAATACCGCCGGGCATGACGATCATGCCGGGCATGGCGACAGCGAAGCCTCCGACGCCGAGACATCCGCGACCGAACCGTCGGAAGGCGGCCCGACATCGATCGCGGCAAGCGTCGAAGCGGATGTGATCTCCGAAGCTGTCCCTGCGGCGGAGCCGGGTGACGAAAGGTCGTCCAGCGAGGCAAGTGGCGAAGCCACCTCCGAGGACAATGACCGCGGCATGCTGGAAGAGGTGCAGTCCTCGCATCCGGACGACCACGAGATCGAATCCGTAGGCGCCGAGGATGCGCTGGAAGAGGTGCGCAGCCGCCGCAAGCCGGTGCGCCGCCAGTACAAGATTCAGGAAGTCATCAAGCGCCGGCAGATTCTGCTGGTGCAGGTGGTCAAGGAAGAGCGCGGCAACAAGGGCGCGGCGCTCACCACCTATCTGTCGCTTGCCGGCCGCTATTCCGTGCTGATGCCCAACACCGCACGCGGCGGCGGCATTTCGCGCAAGATCACCAGTGCGGTCGACCGCAAGCGCCTCAAGGAGGTCGTTGCCGATCTCGAAGTGCCGCAGGGCATGGGCGTCATCCTGCGCACCGCCGGCGAAAGCCGCACCAAGGCGGAAATCAAGCGCGACTACGAATATCTGATGCGGCTTTGGGAAAACGTCCGCAATCTGACGCTGCAATCCACCGCCCCTGCCCTCGTCTATGAGGAAGGCAGCCTGATCAAGCGCTCGGTGCGCGACCTCTACAACAAGGATATTGACGAGATTCTTGTCTCCGGCGAGGAAGGCTACCGCGAGGCCAAGGATTTCATGCGCATGCTGATGCCGAGCCACGCCAAGGTGGTTCAGCCGTTCCGCGACACGACGCCGATCTTCGTGCGCAACGGCATCGAGGCGCAGCTCGACCGCATGCTGCAGCCGCAGGTGACGCTGAAGAGCGGCGGCTACATCATCATCAACCAGACCGAGGCGCTGGTCGCCATCGACGTCAATTCGGGCCGCTCCACCAAGGAGCACTCGATCGAGGACACCGCTCTCCACACCAACCTTGAAGCGGCGGAAGAAGTCGCCAGGCAATTGAGGCTGCGCGATCTCGCCGGCCTGATCGTCATCGACTTCATCGACATGGAGGAGAACCGCAACAACCGCTCCGTCGAGAAGCGGCTGAAGGATCACCTCAAGAACGACCGAGCTCGCATCCAGGTCGGCCGCATCTCGCATTTCGGCCTGATGGAGATGTCGCGCCAGCGCATCCGCGCCAGCGTGCTGGAATCGACCATGAAGCCCTGCCCGCATTGCGGCGGCACCGGCCATGTGCGCTCCGATTCGTCGGTGGCGCTGATGGTGGTGAGGGCGATCGAGGAATTCCTGCTCAAGGATTCGCGCAGCCACATCACGGTGCGGACCCCGGCGGCGACCGCTCTCTATGTGCTCAACCACAAGCGCGGCACGCTGGTGGAACTCGAAAGCCGCTTTGGCCTGACCATCACCGTCGAGGCCGATGATACGGTGGGTGTGCAGCACTACGCGATCTTCCGCGGCGCCATTGCCGAAAAGCCGGAAGGCTTTGTCGAAGCGCGAACCTTCCCGGCCTATGTCGAGCCGGAAGAGCCCGAGGACGAGATCGTCATCGAGGAGGAAGACGACGAGGTTGTGGTACAGGCCGAGCAGCCGCGCCAGGCGCAGCCGCAGTCGCAGCAGCAGCAGCCGAGATCGGCTGAGGACGGCGAAGGCCGCGATCGCAAGCGTCGCAAGCGCCGCAGGCGGCGCGGCGGCAAGGATCGCGAACGCGAACATGGCGATCGCGAGCATGGCGCCGAAGGTGCTTCGGTTTCGGCGGCAAGCGACGACTTTGCCGCTGAACCAGGCGGTGACGATGCAACACAGCAAGACGAAGCCCAGGTTGGCGCCGTCGAAACGGTGGAAGCATCAGATGACGCCCAGGGCAAGAAGCGCCGTCGCGGCAAGCGCGGCGGCAAGCGCAATCGTCGCGAAGACGGCACGGAGACCGAAGCCGGCGAAACCGCCTCGGTGGCCGAGGCCGCTGAAGTCGGAACGGCCGCAAGCGAGCCCGTAGCAGCCGTAGCGGTTGAAGAAGCAGCGGCTCCCGCCGCGGCGAACGACGACGCTCCAGCCGAAAAGCCGAAGAAGAAGCGCGCTTCAAGGGCAAAGAAGGCTGTGGTGGAAGTCGCCGATGAGACGGCGGCCGAGGCTGCACCGGAAGCTGCCGTCGAAGCAGCCGCCCCCGCTGCGGCCGATGCCGCCACGGAAACGACCGTCGACGACGAGCCCGCCAAGGCTCGCCCGTCACGGCGCAAAGCCGTGGCCGCGGATACCTCCGCGGTGCCGGTGGTTTCCTCCAGCGTTGCCGACGAGGCAAAGGCCGAGGAAAAGCCGAAGCGCGCCGGCTGGTGGCAGCGGAAGGGCTTTTTCTAAGCTATTCAGCCGATTAAGATAGGTTCCTGACAAAAATCCCGCGCCGTTCAAACCACGGCGCGGGATTTTTTCATGCGCGAATGGCGGAAAGCATCAGGGGGCGAAAATCGACCAGTTCATCATCCTGGCCAGTTTTTCCAAGGCGATCGACCCCAGCTTGGAATTGCCGTTGGCGTTCAAGCCCGGCGACCATACGGCGAGTGAAGCCACACCCGGCACGATCCCCAATATGCCGCCGCCGACGCCGCTTTTGCCGGGAATGCCGACACGGAAGGCGAAATCGCCGGAACCGTCATAGTGGCCGCAGGTCAGCATCATGGCGCCGATGCGCCGCGCCCGCTCGGCAGACACCACGGAGTGCCCGGTTGCCGGGTTTCTGCCGCCATTGGCGAGGAAGCGGCCGGCCAGCGCCAATTGCCGGCAGCTCATGGCGATGGCGCAATGGTGGAAGTACACGCCCAGCGCCAGCTCCGGTGCATGGTGGAGATTGCCGAAGGATTTCATGTAGTTGGCAAGCGCGAAGTTGCGATAGCCGGTGGCGCGTTCGGAAGCCGCGACCTCGCGGTCGATGATGATCGCTTCGTCATCGGCAAGGAACTGGATGAAGCGCAGGATTTCGCCGATCGCCTCGCGCGGCTGGTGGCCGGCAAGCAGTATGTCGGAGACGACGATGGCGCCGGCATTGATGAACGGATTGCGCGGAATGCCGTTCTCATGCTCGAGCTGCACGATCGAGTTGAACGGATTGCCCGACGGCTCGCGTCCGACACGCTGCCACAGCGCGTCGCCGACATTGCCGAGCGCCAACGTGAGCGTAAACACCTTGGAGATGGACTGGATCGAAAACGCCTGGTCGGCGTCGCCGGCGACCAGCACGCGGCCGTCATTGGTCACGGCGGCAATGCCGAATTTCTTCGGATCGACCTTGCCGAGCTGCGGAATGTAGGTGGCGACCTCGCCGCGATCGGAGCGCTCGGCCATCTCGGCGGCGATGTCGGCCAGCGTTTGTTCAAGATCCGGCATGCTCGTCCCCGCTATTTCAGCCAGCGCTCGATGCGCGCCATCGCATCGACCATGTCGTCATGGCTGCCGGCATAGGAAAAGCGCATCGTGCGGTGTCCTGCCAGCGGATCGAAATCGCGACCGGGCGTCGCCGCCACATGCGCTTCGGCCAGCATTTTGCGCGCAAAGGCCATGCTGTCATTGGTATGCCGGGTGACATCGCAGAAAGCGTAGAAGGCACCGTCCATCGGCGCCGCCAAGGGAAATCCGAGTTCCGGAAGGCGCCGCATCAACAGCTCGCGGTTCCAGGCATAGCGCGCCTTCACTGCTTCCAGCTCTTCCGCCGCCTTGAAGGCTTCGATCGCCGCGATCTGCGACAGTTCCGGCGGCGAGATGTAGAGGCTCTGGGCGATGCGTTCGATCGGCCTCACCAGAGCTTCCGGCAGCACCATCCAGCCGATGCGCCATCCGGTCATGCAATAATATTTCGAGAAGGAATTGATCACCGTCACGCCTGAGCCATGGGCCAGCGCCGTGGTGTCGGGCGCGGCATAGGCCAGCCGGTGATAAATTTCGTCCGAAATCACCGCGATGCCGAGTTCTTCGGCTGTCCGCACCAGTGCCGACAACTCGTCGACGGGAATGACCGCACCTGTCGGATTGGCCGGGCTGGCGAACAACACACCCTTCAGCGGTTTTTCCCGGTGCGCCGATTTCAAATGTTCGGCATGAAGATAGGCGTCGCTGCCGAGCTCGATCTCGACGATCTGGATACCGAGCGCGGCCATGATGTTGCGGTAGGCCGGATAGCCGGGTGCTGCGATGGCGACGCGGTCGCCGGGATCGAACATCGCCAGGAATGCCAGATTGAAGGCGGCCGACGATCCCGTGGTCACGGCGATCCGGTTCGGCGCGACATCGATCCCGTAATGGTCGCCATAATGCGTGGCGATCGCCTTGCGCAGATCCGCCAGACCGAGTGTGTCGGTATAGCCGATGCGTCCGATCCTCAGCGCATTTGCGGCTGCTTCCCTCACGCCCACGGGCGCCGGATCGGATGGCTGGCCGACGGCCATGGAGACGACAGGCACGCCCGTCGCCTTCAGCCGGTTGGCTTCGGCCAGAATGTCCATGGCGTGAAACGGCTCGACTTCACCGCGGCGCGACAGCGAAACTACCATTTGACCTCAATCTTTCCGTCCGGCCCGCCGCTCAAAGCCATCAACCGGCGGCAGCGCCGCACAAATGCCCGATTGATGTGAGGATCACAAGTTCGCCTAGTTTCGGTGCCGTGACTTTTCATCGTTCGCGCGCTCGTTTACCAGTGGACCTCATGCTGAGCCGACCCAAATCAACGATGTCCAAATCTTCCATCGGGAAGACAGCGCGCGGCTTCGCGACGCTTTTGCTTGCCGCCGCCGTCGCTGTCACCGGCTCGGTGACGGCCTTCGCCCAGGCGGTGCCGGTCGTGCGCGATGCCGAGATCGAGGCGCTGGTGCGCGACTATGCGCGGCCGATCTTCAAGGCGGCCGGTCTTGCCAATGACGGTGTCGATATCGTTCTGGTCAACGATCAGAGCTTCAACGCCTTCGTTACCGGGCGCCGGCTGTTCATCAACACCGGCGCGCTGATGCAGGCCGAAACGCCCAACGAGATCATCGGCGTCATCGCCCATGAGGCCGGCCACATCGCAGGCGGCCATCAGCAGAAATTGCGCGACCAGCTCGAGCGCGCCAAGACCATGGCCATCATCGCCACGCTGCTTGGCGCCGGCGCCATCGTTGCCGGCGCCACCACCAACAGCCGCGGCCTTGCCGGCGCCGGCATGGGTGTCGCCGCGGGCGGCGGCGAGATGGCGCAGCGCAGCATTCTTGCCTACCAGCGCACCGAAGAGTCGACCGCCGACCGCTCTGCCATCACCTATCTCAATGCCACCGGCCAGTCCGGCATGGGCATGCTGAAGACCTTCGCCCGCTTCCAGAGCGCGCTGTCGCTTTCCGGCACGCAGGTCGATCCCTACCGCATCAGCCACCCGATGCCGCAGGAGCGCATCGCCAATCTCGAAGTGCTGGTCAAGCAGAGCCCTAACGTCGACAAGGTCGATCCGCCGGCACTGCAGCAGCGGCACGACATGATGCGCATCAAGATCGCCGCCTATATGGGCGGCCAGGCCGCCGCCACGCGGCTGATCCGGAAAGCCCCGGGCAGCCTCGCCTCGCGCTATGGCGAAGCGCAGATGGCCTATCTCTACGGCAATCTGGGTGCGGCGCTGACCAAGGCCAATGCACTGATCAAGGAACAGCCGAAGAACCCCTACTTCCAGGAAATGCGCGGCGACATACTGATGAAGGCCAACAAGCCCAAGGACGCCGCGGACGCCTATGCCAAGGCGGTCAGCCTCGATCCGGTGAGGTCGGGCCTGTTGCCCGTTTCCCTCGGCCAGGCGCTGATGGCCATCGGCACGCCCGACTCGCTGAAGAAGGCGGTGGTGCAGATCAACAACGGTCTCGGGCGTGACAAGGAAAACACGGTCGGATACCGCTATCTCGCCCAGGCCTATGGCGAGCTTGGCAACATTCCGGCGGCGGAACTCGCCACCGCCGAGGGCCACTTTTATTCCGGCGATTACACGAATGCGAAAATTTTCGCCATGCGCGCGCAAAAAGACTTGAAGCGCGGCGAGCCCGGCTGGATTCGGGCGCAGGACATCATAAACTACAACCCTTCAGGCAAACTCAAGAAATGAACCTTCCGGTCGCCCGCGGCGACTAGGATAGACCGGAACCGGTAAAGAGGATGAGACGATGAACAAGGCAATATTGCTCGGCACGACGGGAGTGGCGGCTGCTCTTGCCATGCTCGCTTTCGGGTTCGTCGCCGGCAGTCCGCAGGTGGCCAAGGCCGGCACGGCGCAGACCGTGCAGACCGCCTCTGCCGACACCAAGATCGATCGCACTGAGGTCGAGGGCATTATCCGCGACTATCTCCTGAAGAACCCCGAAGTGCTGCTCGAAGTGCAGGAGGCGCTCGAGGCCAAGCAGAAGGAAGAGCAGCGCATAGCCAGCCTCGGCGTCATCGAGAAGGCCAAGTCCGAGATTTTCAACTCGACCTTCGACGGCGTCGTCGGCAATCCGAAGGGCAAGGTCACCATCGTCGAATTCTACGACTACAATTGCGGCTTCTGCAAACGCGCCATCGACGACATGCAGGCTCTGACAAAGGCCGATCCGGAGCTGCGCTTCGTGCTCAAGGAATTCCCGATCCTCGGGCCGGATTCGCAAAAGGCCAGCGTCGTCTCGATGGCTTTTCACCTGATGCATCCGGAGAAATACGGCGAGTTCCACAACGCCCTGCTCGGCGGCCAGGGCCGCGCCACCGAGGCGGCGGCCATCAAGGTTGCGCTGTCGCTAGGCGCCGATGAGGCGAAATTGCGCGAGAAGATGAAGGACCCGACCATCACCGAGGCCTTCTCCAAGACCTTCGACCTCGCCAACAAGCTGGCCATCACCGGAACGCCTTCCTACGTGGTCGGCAATGAGGTGGTGTTCGGGGCGCTCGGCCAGGAAGTGCTGGCTGAAAAGATCGAGGCGGCGAAAGCCGCGCTCTGATCTTGCACGCGAGCCTATTTCTCACGGGCACATTTCCGCCTGTTGTGGACAGTGAAAGATCGCACTTGTGCTCTTTCCGCGGGCGGCTATGCCCATTATAGAAGGCCCTGCGCGCCGGCTTG
The DNA here is from genome assembly GCF_030323205.1 of Mesorhizobium sp. C395A. NCBI lineage: Bacteria > Pseudomonadati > Pseudomonadota > Alphaproteobacteria > Hyphomicrobiales > Phyllobacteriaceae > Mesorhizobium > Mesorhizobium sp. C395A. Next base: position 2,035,715 of record NZ_CP100473.1, read on the forward strand.
AGGCCGGCGTCGGAAAAGGTCGGCATTTTTGAAAACGATTTTCGTCCTGAACGGCCCCAACCTGAACGCGCTCGGCAAGCGCGAGCCGGGCATCTATGGCGGCAAGACGCTTGCCGCGATCGCCGACGACTGCAAGCAGGCGGGCGCCGCGCTTGGCCTCGAGATTGATTTTCGCCAGTCGAACCATGAGGGCGACCTCGTCGACTGGATCCAGGAAGCCGGCGACAAGGCAGCCGGCATCGTCATCAATCCGGGTGCCTACAGCCACACCTCGATTGCCATTCACGACGCCATCCGCGCTGTCGCGCCGCTGCCCGTCGCCGAAGTTCACCTCTCCAACATCCACGCGCGGGAACCATTCCGCCACGTCTCCATGGTCGCGCCGGTCGCTGTCGGCATGATCTGCGGGTTCGGGCCGCTTGGCTACTCGCTGGCGCTGCAGGCGCTGGCGGCACGCCTATGACCGGCCCACAAACAGAAGGCTCGAAAATGTCGATAAAGAAGACCGGTGTTGACCAGCAACTGATCCGCGATCTGGCGGGCATACTGAACGACACCAATCTCACCGAGATCGAAGTCGAGCTCGGCGACCTGAAGGTGCGCGTATCGCGCCAGGCGCCGGCCGTCCACGCCATCGCCGCACCGCAGGCCGGTTATGCTCCGGCAGCGCAGCAGCCCGCGGCGGGCGCGGCTGCCGCACCAGCAGTGGCCGATCCGTCCAAGAACGCGGTCCCCTCGCCGATGGTCGGCACCGCTTATCTCGCGCCCTCGCCCGACGCCAAGGCCTTCATCGAAGTCGGCCAGAAGGTCAAGGAAGGCCAGACGCTGCTGATCATCGAAGCGATGAAGACGATGAACCAGATCCCTTCGCCGCGCGCCGGCACGGTGACGGCGATCCTGTTCGAGGACGGCCAGCCGGTCGAGTACGGCATGCCGCTCGTCGTGATCGAGTAGAGCGGGCCGGATGTTCCAGAAGATCCTCATCGCCAACCGCGGCGAAATCGCGCTTCGGGTGCTGCGCGCCTGCAAGGAACTCGGCATCCAGACCGTGGTCGTGCATTCGACCGCCGACGCTGACGCCATGCATGTCAGGCTCGCCGACGAAAGCGTGTGCATCGGTCCGCCGCCGTCGCGCGACAGCTATCTCAACATCCACCAGATCGTCGCAGCCTGCGAGATCACAGGCGCCGATGCCGTGCATCCGGGCTATGGCTTCCTGTCGGAAAACGCCAAGTTCGCCGACATTCTCGCCGCCCACAACATCACCTTCATCGGCCCGTCGGGCGACCACATCCGCATCATGGGCGACAAGATCGAGGCCAAGCGCACCGCAAAGCGGCTCGGCATTCCGGTTGTGCCGGGCTCCGACGGCGCCGTCACCGATCAAAAGGAAGCCAGGCGCATTGCCGCCGAGATCGGCTATCCCGTGATCATCAAGGCATCGGCAGGCGGTGGCGGGCGCGGTATGAAGGTCGCCCTTACCGAGGCTGACCTTGAGATCGCCTTGCAGACAGCGAGCACGGAAGCGGGAGCCGCCTTCGGCGACGATGCCGTCTACATCGAGAAATACTTGGAAAAGCCGCGCCACATCGAGGTGCAGGTATTCGGCGACGGCGCCGGCCGCGGCGTGCATTTCGGCGAGCGCGACTGTTCGCTGCAACGCCGCCACCAGAAAGTCTGGGAAGAGGCGCCCTCGCCGGCCCTTAACGCCGAGGAGCGCGCCCGCATCGGCAATATCTGTGCCAAGGCCATCGCCGACCTCGGCTACTCCGGCGCAGGCACCATCGAATTCCTGTACGAGAATGGCGAGTTCTACTTCATCGAGATGAACACGCGGCTGCAGGTCGAGCATCCGGTGACGGAGGCGATCACCGGCATCGATCTCGTCCACGAACAGATCCGCGTTGCCTCCGGCGGCGGGCTTTCGGTGCGCCAGGAGGACATCAAGTTCAACGGCCACGCCATAGAATGCCGCATCAATGCCGAGGACCCGCGCACCTTCACGCCTTCGCCAGGCACGATTACACATTTCCACACGCCTGGCGGTCTCGGCATCCGCGTCGATTCCGGTGTCTATTCCGGCTACAAGATCCCGCCCTATTATGACAGCCTGATCGGCAAGCTGATCGTGCACGGCCGCAACCGCGTCGAATGCATGATGCGGCTACGGCGGGCGCTCGACGAGTTCGTCGTCGACGGCATCAAGACGACGCTGCCGCTGTTCCGCGACCTGGTCGGCAATGCCGATATCGCCAATGGCGACTACGACATCCACTGGCTGGAAAAGTATCTGGCCAAAGAGGAATAGCGCCCGACTTGCCGCTATGATGCCGCGATGACCCGTCCTTACGCTCCCGGCTATCGCATTCCGACCGACCTGTTGCTCAAGGCCTATGCCTCGGGCGTCTTCCCGATGGCCGAGAGCGCTTCCGACCCGGAAGTGTTCTGGGTGCGGCCGGAGACGCGCGGCATCATACCGCTCGATGGCTTCCACACGCCGAAGAGCTTGAAGAAGACGATCCGCAAGCACCCGTTCGACATCCGCTTCGATTTCGATTTCGAGGCGACGATCGACGGCTGCGCCGAAAAGCGCGAGGAGCGCCGCTCGACCTGGATCAACGCGCCGATCCGCGAAGCCTATATCGAGCTGCACCGTCTGGGGCACTGCCATTCGGTCGAGGCATGGCGCGAGGAACGGCTGGTCGGCGGCCTCTATGGCGTCTCGCTCGGTCGCGTGTTCTTCGGCGAAAGCATGTTCGCCCGGGAAACCGACGCGTCCAAGACCTGCCTGTATCATCTGGTCGAGCGGCTGAAGGCGCGCGGCTTTGCCCTGCTCGACACGCAATTCACCACCGAGCATCTCAAACGCTTCGGCGCGGTCGACGTGCCGCGCGTCAAATACGAGAAGATGTTGGCCGACGCGCTGAAGGGCGAAGCCGTTTTTTATCCCTGACCGGAGACCGAGCGGCCGAGCCGGCTCGACCGGTGAAAGGGGTCAGCCCTTCGCGGTTTCCATCGGCGTCTGCGAATGGAACATCATCTTCCAGCCGTTGACACGATGAACATAGCCGGTGCTGACCAACGCGGCGTAGGGCTCGCCGTTTTCTCGTGTCGCATGAGCCTCATAGGTCAGCATGATAATGTCGCTGCCGGGCTCGATGATACCCTTGAGGTCGATCTGAAGGTCGCGCCAGCGGTTGGGCTTGGTCGCGGTCTTGGCCAGATCGGCATTGTCCATTGCCTGTGCCATCTCAGGAAATGCTACCAGGCATTCTGTGTCGACATTGGCGGCGTAGTAAGCTTCGTCGCCCGTCCAGAACCCCTTTTCGAGTTCGAGCAGGTCGTCTTTGCTGGCCGTGATCCGTTTGCTGTCCGACATCAGAATATCCTCCAAGCGCGCAAATGCGCGGTCGTCCATGGCCCAACGCATGGTGGCCATGACGGTTCCGGAGGATCAGTTGGTGTTGGTCGCGTCAGGCTCCGTGGGGTCCGGCTGTTCGGCGGCCGGAGCAGCGGCGGGCTTTGGCTTGGACGTGTCGACCTTGGGCGTCTCGGCATTGGCCGCGTCGGGCGGCGGCACATCCGACTTCTGCTTGCAGCCCTTTAGCCAGACGTCATAGACGGCGTGCTCGACGGCGTTTAGGCCGGGGCTCTCGGCGAACATCCAGCCGGTGAAGATGCGGCGGATCTTGCGGTCGAGCGTGATTTCGTCGACTTCGACGAAGGAATCGGTCTTCGGCTCTTCATTCTCCGGCCGCGAATAGCAGATGCGCGGCGTCACCTGCAAAGCGCCGAACTGCACGGTTTCGTCGATGTAGACATCGAAGGTGATGATACGGCCGGTGATCTTGTCGATGCCGGCAAATTCGGCGACCGGATTGGTGATGCGATCGGAGATTGCGGGTGCTGCCGCAGGCGCCTGCGCCGCGGCAAACGCTGTCGGGAACATGGCGACAGCGGCAATTGCCGCCAGTCCGGCCATCGATGTCAGGCTGAAAATGTTCATGCGGAGATACCGGTGGTTTGGGCCCGGGTGATTCTGTCACGCCCAAGGCTATTCGCCGTTGTCATATCAGCAAGCAGCTAAACGCCAATTGTGGCGACAAAGGACCGGCCGGCGGTCAAGAACCAGGCGTCCACGCATCGTAGTCGCCCGTCACCTGCGGACGGTGCTGATTGGTGAGCACGGAACCCTTTGGGCGATAAGCCGCCGGTGTTCCCGTGAGGTTCGGCTCATGCGCCTTTTCCCATTCGCGCGGCCGATAGTCATCGCTTGGCGGCGCCACATCGACGCGGTGATGCATCCAGCCGTGCCAGCCCGGAGGGATCGCCGACGCCTCCGAATAATTGGCGTAGATGACCCAGCGGCGGGTGCGGCCTTCCGAATCGACGCCGCCTTCGTAGTAGACGTTGCCGGCCCCATCCTGGCCGACCTTGTTGCCGTGGCGCCAGGTGTGGAAACGGGTTCCCAGCGTCTGGCGGTTCCACCAGGTGAAAAACTGCAGAAGGAAAGTTTTCATTCAGATCCTCGCGGGCGCGCGGCGGTGGCTGTCCCTGCTTATGGCGTCAGGCCTTGGCGAAGGCAAGGGTTTTGCGGCGCCTGCGGCACTGACGGCATGCCGAAACGCTCGGTCATTGGCCGATCCATTTCGCACCTGCGAACCGACGCTTGCCAAGCCGGCTGCGTCTTCCTAAAGCTCTCATCGCCCGGCGCTGCCGCATGACCCCGAAAATCGAAATCGATTTTCGGAAAGGATCATGCGCAACCCAAGTGCTACAGCGTCCTTTGCGCGTCCACGGGACGCGCGGCGCTGTAGTCAACGCCGGCTGCGGGAGGTGAGGAATGGCCTTAGCTGTCGCCAGGATCAGTGCGGAGACAATACGCGCCCGCAAGGGCGGCGTGCCGGTCGTATGCCTTACCGCTTACACCTATCCCGTCGCCCGCCTGCTCGACGATCATGTCGACCTTCTCCTGGTCGGCGACAGCGTTGCCATGGTGCTGCATGGCCACAAGACCACGCTCGGCGCCTCGCTGGAGATGATGATCGCCCATGGCCAGGCCGTGATGCGCGGTTCATCAAAGGCCTGCGTGGTGGTCGATATGCCGGCCGGCAGCTACGAGACTTCGGCCGCGCAAGCCCTTGCCTCGGCGCGCCGCATCTCTGAGGAAACCGGCTGCCAGGCGGTGAAGCTGGAAGGCGGCGTCGAAGTCGCCCTCCAGATCGCGGCAATCGTCGCGGCCGGCATTCCAGTGATGGGCCATATCGGCTTGCAGCCGCAATCGGTGGAAAAGGACGGTGGCTACAAGATCAAGGGCCGCACGCCGGAGAATGTGGCCGCGCTCATGCGCGACGCCGACGCGGTCGAGAAAGCCGGCACGTTTTCGCTGGTCATCGAGGGCACGGTCGAGACCGTTGCCGCCGACCTTACCCGGCGCATTGCCATTCCCACCATTGGCATCGGCGCCAGCCGCGATTGCGACGGCCAGATCCTGGTCATCGACGACATGGTCGGCCTGACGGTCGACCGGGTGCCGAAATTCGTCAAGGAATACGCCGATTTGCGCAGCGCGGTCGCCGATGCCGCGGCCCGCTACGCAGCGGAGGTGCGCAGCCGCACCTTCCCCGGGCCGGGCCACGTCTTTTCAGCCGCAAGCGACAAGGACAAGGCATGAACCGGCCCCCCATCAGCCAGCCGCTCGTCGTCGACACCGTGCTTGGCCTTCGCGCGCAGATCCGCGACTGGCGGCGCCATGGCCTGACCGTTGCCATGGTGCCGACCATGGGCGCTTTGCATGACGGCCATATCTCGCTGGTCAGGGCCGCGCTCGCAACGGCCGATCGCTGCGTCGTCTCGATCTTCGTCAACCCGGCCCAGTTCGCCCCCACTGAAGATCTCGACAAGTATCCGCGGCAGCTGGCCCGCGATCTCGACCGGCTGACCGAGGCCGGCGCACAGCTTGCCTTCACGCCTACGGTTTCCGAAATGTACCCGGCAGGCTTTGCGACGAAGATTTCGGTCGGCGGCCCGTCTTCTGGTCTGGAATCGGATTTCAGGCCGACCTTCTTCGAGGGCGTCGCCACGGTCGTGGCCAAGCTCTTTCTGCAAGCCCTGCCCGACTACGCCATCTTCGGCGAAAAAGACTACCAGCAGCTTTGCGTCGTCCGAAAGCTCTGCCGCGATCTCGACCTTCCGGTGAACATCGTCGGCGCGCCTACCGTGCGCGATGCGCACGGCCTCGCAATGTCGTCGCGCAACGCCTATCTCGACGCCGCCGAACTCGACGTCGCGCGACAGCTCAATGTCATCTTGCGCCAGACGGCGGCAGCGCTCGCGGCCGGTGCCGATGAAAACGGCGTGACCGGTAAAGCCACTGCCGCGCTTCTCGAGGCAGGCTTCGACAGCGTCGACTATGTCGCCGCGCGCGAGAGCGTGACGCTCACCTCGTGGCGGCGTGACGGCGATGGCCGCCTGCTTGCCGCGGCGTGGCTTGGCAGAACCAGGTTGATCGACAATGTGGAAGTTTCCTCATTTATTCCCTGAAAAATTCCAATTCCGTTCACTTTGATTTGTATCGCAGAGCGGCCCGAGTGCTCTTAGACAACGGCTCAACAGGCACGTTCTGGCCAGCCCGTAGGCGCTCACAATACACCGAACCCCGCTGTGAGACGTTTCACAGACGTAACCAAGCCGGCTATGTTGTGTGCGACCTCAGGCGGAGACAGTGTGTGACCTGCCACTACGCTGCAATCCTTACGAGGCTCTACGTGTCTGTCCAGGCCAACATATTCGGTCGCGCCCTGCCGCAGATCGTCGAAGCGATTTACGATTCGATTGCCGATGTCGGCCGTTGGCCATCGACGCTTGAATCAATCTGCAAATTGGCGCTCGGCCGGCTTGCCATGCTGGCGGTCGTCGATACGGCGAGAAACTCGGCCCGGTTTTCGACTTCCTGCGGCGATCCGGTCCTGCTTGAACCGCTGCAGCGCGATTACGCCTGCGAGGTGCCCTTTTTCAAGGCGGTGCCGAAGATGGAAGTCGACATACCGTTGACCGTCGACAGCGTCTACGCCCTGCAAGGCCCTGACGCCCGCCAGAACTGGCTCGAAAGCCGCATCGTGCGCGAGTGGGTGGAACCCAACCGTCTCGACGATTTCTTCTGGGTGGCGCTGATGAAGCAGCCGGCGCGCACCGGCACGCTGATGGTGGTTACCGATAAGGACAGGCCTCAGATTTCAGCCAGCGATATCGACCTGATGTCCACGCTCGCCCCCCATGTCCGGCGTGCGGTGACCATCGGCGACCTGTTCGAGGCCGAGCGGCGCAAGGCCGACGTCTTTCGCTCGATCCTCGAGAGCCTCGACCATCCGGTGCTGATCGTCGCCGACGATATGCAGATCATTTTCGCCAATCCGGCAGCCGAAGCCCTGCTCACCGAAACCGCCTCAGTGTCCTCGGTGCGCGGCCAGCTGTCCTTCGCTTATGCCAACGCCAACACCGCCATCGGTCGCGCCGTCCAGCTCGGCACGCGCGACGAATTCGCGCTCGGACCGTCCGGCATCAACATTCCGCTGGTGAAGGCCATGTCTCCGGCGGTGGCGCATGTCATGCCTCTGGCGCGACGCGACATTTCGGCCCGCATGTCGCCGCGCGCCGCCGCGGCCATCTTCATTGCCGCCGCCGGCGCCGCATCAGTGCCGGCGCTGGAAGCGATCGCTGCGCTGTTCGGACTGACCGCAGCGGAAAAGCGTGTCGCCGGCCATGTCGCCGCCGGGCTGACACGGCGTGAAATCGCGGCTGCCAGCGGCGTCTCGGACGGCACCGTCAAATCACAGCTGGCGACGATCTTCGACAAGACCGCCACTGGCGACCAGCGAGAGCTGGAACTCCTGATGCGCGAATTGACGCCGCCGCTGCGCTCGGCCTGAAGCCATACTCGGAGCCAATCGTCAAATTTTTCAACTATTTGCCGGTACGCAGGCGTAATCCACAATACCAAGCCGGCATCGTTGCAATTCGGCCAAAATCATGGTGCGGTTCTGCTCCGGTCCGGAGACGGTGCATCGTGCACGACCGGACGTGGAAACCATTTCCTGGGCGGTCCCCGAACTTGATACCGACACGAATTGAACGGCTGCTGCCTTACCTCTTCCTGCTGGCCCTGCTTTGCATCGCGCTCGCTTTCCGTCCGCTACTGCCGGTCGATGAGACGCGCTATCTCAGCGTCGCCTGGGAGATGTATCTCGGTGGACATGTCTTCGTACCGACGATGAACTTTGCGCCCTATCTGCAGAAGCCGCCGCTGTTGTTCTGGCTCATCGATGTCGTCTGGAACATCTTCGGTGTGAGCCGCGCGGCGGCGATGCTCGTCATCTTCGCCGCCTCGTCGCTGGTCATCTGGCTGACCACGCTTCTGGCCAAAACCCTGTTTCCCGAGCGCCAGGACATCGCCAACCGCATCCCCTGGCTGGTGGCCGGCAGCACCGTCTTTGTCATCTATTCGACCCTGATCCTGTTCGACATGCTTTTGACGGCCTGTGTGGTCGCCGCACTGCTGTCGTTGCTGGGCTTCGCCAGGACCGGCAACCGCTGGCAGGCGGTGCTGGCGGGTCTGTTCATCGGGCTCGGCGTGCTGGCCAAAGGCCCGGTCGTGCTCATTCACATCGGCGCGCCCGTCCTGCTCTATCCCCTCTGGCGTGACCGGCGAGCCGGCCTTGCCCCTTTACAGTTCTTTGCGGGAGCCAGCCTGGCAATTCTCGCCGCCATTGTCCCGGTCGCCATATGGCTGGCGCCCGCGACCATCCTGACCAAGGGCAGTTTCGTCTACGACCTCGTCTGGAACCAGTCGGCAGGTCGGGTTACCGGAAGCCTGCACAATTCGCATGGCCGGCCGTTTTACTTTTACCTGATGCTGTTGCCGCTCATGTTCGTGCCCTGGGCCTTTATCCCCCCGGTGTGGCGGCTGAAGCCGGCTGCCCGGATACGCAGCCTGATCGACACGAAATCCCCGGATCTGCGTGCCCTGCGCCTGCTGTCGTTCTCGTTCATTGCGGTGCTGCTGGTCTTCAGCGCCATATCCGGCAAGCAGCCGCACTATGTCGTGCCGGCACTACCGTTCGCGACCATTCTGCTGGGCTACTTCATGGCCGAGATTTCAGTCGCCAGGCTGAGGGCTACGGCCTTTGTCATGCTTGCCCTTTTCGCCGTCGGCCACGCCGCCGCCTCGGCAACCGTGTTCAAACGCTACGATCTCGCGCCGCTGGCGAGCTTCATCGACGAACGAAAGGACGCGGACTGGGCCGTTGCATTCGACTATCAGGGCGAGGTCGGTTTCCTTGGGCGAATAGAGAAGCCATTCGAGAACGCCGACAAGCCTGAGGAATGGCTCAAGTCTCATCCCGGTGGCTACGTCATCGAAAAGCAATCGAAAGATCCGGGCACATCCGAACAGATCGCCTTCCGGCAGCCGGTGGAACGCGGCTATTTGGTCGTGCTGAAGGGACAGCACTGAACGTTTCGTCGGACGCCTATCCCAGCGGCTTCTCGAAGATCAGCGCCGGCAACCCCGAACCGCCGCCGCAATCGGCTGTGCTGCCGACCGGCAAAAATCCCTTCGAACGGTAGAAGGCGATGGCCGGCACGTTGGCCTCTTCCACCTCGACCCGCAACCTGTTCGCCTCGGGAAAGCTGGCTTCGACCTCGTCCAGCAAGGCCTGGCCGATGCCTTGACGCTGGCAGGCCGGCAGTACATAGAGCTGGTTCAGCAGCACGATCTTCGCATCCGTCGTTGCGGCGGCAAAAGCCATGCCGCCGATACGCTTGCCGTCATCGGCGACCAGGAATTCCGAGTTCGGCCTTGTCAGCCGCGCCTTGAGCGAGGCGATCGAATGCCAGTCGTCGGTAATTTCGATCACCCGCTGGGCGCCATAGATCGTGTCGTAGGTTGCGTGCCAGGTTTCGACCAGCAGCGCGCGGACAGCGGCAAGGTCACGTTCGCTGGCGGTGCGGACGAACATTGTTCTATTCGATACCGAGCTTGGCCTTGACCAGATCGTTGACCGCCTGCGGGTTGGCCTTGCCGCCGGTGGCTTTCATCACCTGGCCGACGAACCAGCCGGCCATGGTCGGCTTGGCGCGAGCCTGCTCGACCTTGTCGGGGTTGGCGGCGATGACTTCGTCGACCGCCTTCTCGATGGCGCCGGTGTCCGTGACCTGCTTCATGCCGCGGCTTTCGACCAGCTGGCGCGGATCGCCGCCCTCGTTCCAAACAATCTCGAACAGATCCTTGGCGATCTTGCCGGAGATGGTGCCTTCCTTGATCAGGTCGATCACGGCACCGAGCTGCTCCGGTGTTACAGGAGCATTTTCAATGTCCTTGCCGGCCTTGTTAAGCTGGCCGAGCAGGTCATTGATGACCCAGTTGGCGGCAAGCTTGCCGTCGCGGCCCGAGGCCACCTGCTCGAAATAGTCGGCGATCGGCTTTTCCGACACCAGGATCGAGGCGTCGTAGGTCGACAGGCCAAGTGAAGAGATCAGGCGCGCCTTCTTGTCGTCGGGCAGTTCCGGCAACTCCTTGGCCAGCGCGTCGACATAGGCCTGATCGAATTCCAGCGGCAAAAGGTCGGGATCGGGGAAGTAGCGGTAGTCATGCGCCTCTTCCTTGCTGCGCATCGAGCGCGTCTCGCCTTTGACGGCGTCGAACAGCCTGGTCTCCTGGTCGATCTTGCCGCCATCCTCGAGGATGGCGATCTGGCGGCGCGCCTCGAACTCGATGGCCTGGCCGATGAAGCGGATCGAGTTGACGTTCTTGATCTCACAGCGCGTACCGAATTCGCCGCCGGGCTTGCGAACGGAGACGTTGACGTCGGCGCGCATCGAACCTTCGTCCATGTTGCCGTCGCAAGTGCCGAGATAGCGCACGATGGTGCGCAGCTTGGTGACATACGCCTTGGCCTCGTCGGCGGAGCGCATGTCGGGCTTGGAGACAATCTCCATCAGCGCTACGCCGGAGCGGTTGAGATCGACATAGGACATGGTCGGATGCTGGTCGTGCATCGACTTGCCGGCGTCCTGCTCCAGGTGCAGGCGCTCGATGCCGATCTCGATGTCCTCGAACTCGCCCTGCCGGTCGGGACCGACCGAAATGACGATCGTGCCTTCGCCGACGATCGGCTGCTTGAACTGCGATATCTGGTAACCCTGCGGCAGGTCGGGATAGAAATAGTTTTTCCGGTCGAACACCGACTTGTGGTTGATCTGCGCCTTCAATCCGAGGCCGGTGCGGATCGCCTGCTTGACGCATTCCTCATTGATGACCGGCAGCATGCCGGGCATGGCCGCGTCGACCAGACTGACATTGGCGTTGGGCGCCGCGCCGAAAGTCGTCGACGCCCCGGAAAACAGCTTTGCTTCCGAGGTCACCTGCGCGTGAACCTCGAGGCCGATGATGATCTCCCAATCGCCGGTGGCGCCGGGGATAAAACGTTTGGCGTCGGGCGTGCGGGTATCGATAAGGGTCATGGTGGCCTGCGCTTTTGGCTCGCGAAAACTGCGATTTTCGTGATTTGGGTAATCGGTCTTCGCTAGTGCAAACCGCTTCGCGAGACAAGCGCCCAAAGCAGCGCAGAGCAGCGGGTTGGCCTTTTCAGCCCCTTTCGGCCGCTCTACAACCAATAGAATGAACGCCGCCGGCCGGCATTCCCGGTCGGCGGTTTCTTCGTCAGGTTAGGCTGTTGCGATGTAGGCCCTGATCTCGTCGGCCTCGCGCTCGACATCCTCGATGCGGCGCTTGACCACGTCGCCGATCGACACGATACCGTCGAGCAGCCCGTCCTTTTCCACCGGCAGATGGCGGAAACGGCCTTTGGTCATGATCTCCATCACCTCGTTGACCGTGTGGTTCTCGTTGCAGATCTTCACTTTCGGCGTCATCGCCGAGCGTACCGTTATATCAAGTGCGGCAGCGCCTTCCCTGGCGACGACCCGCACGATGTCACGCTCGGAAAGGATGCCGACGATCTTGCGATCGCCATTGGTGATGACCAGTGCACCGATCTTGTGGTCGGCCAGGATTCGAATGGCTTCGCTGAGCTTTACGTTCGGCCCGAGCGTGAACACGTCATGGCCTTTTCTCTCGAGAATTGCCTTAACCGTCATGGCGTCCTCCTCCTCCTGCTTGGCTAGCCAGCTCCCGCCCTGACCGGCTTCACATAAGAGTGAACATCGTGCGCCGTGATCGGTTGCTTTTCAAGTGTGCCAGTGGGGTGTGCCAGTGGGGTGCGCCAATAGAGTGCGCTAGTCGGGGGTGCGCTGGTCGTCGGGGATCTCCCATTCAGGCCCCCGCCAGCGCCGGTCGAACCAGCGCAACCCGAAGAAGCCTGCGACGAGGCCGCCAATGTGCGCTTCCCAGGCGATCTGGCCGGGCTCTCCGAGCCCGAGACCGTAAAGGCCGGTGGCGAGATTGATGACCATCCAGGCGCCGAGAAAATTGACGACGCCGCGCATGCGCAAAACGATTGCGATCGGCAGCACGGGACCGGCAAAGGCCGCCCTGCCGGAGGAGCGGTCGGTACGGAACCCGAAGCGAGCCGCCGCACCCATCATGCCCGATATCGCCCCGGAAGCGCCGACCAGCGGTGCTTCGCCGTATGGATGGACCGCCCAGAACAGCACCACCGCGGCCAGCCCGGTGGCGGCGAAAAACAAGGCGAACCAGAACCAGCCGAGACGGTTGGCCAGCGGCGACCCGAAGGCGGCCAGCGCAACCATGTTGATGGCAATGTGGGCAACGCCGCCATGCATGAAGGCATAGGTGAAAGGACGGGTGAAGAGGAACCAGTCGAAACCGTATTGGCCGGTATAGAGGACCGGAATGAAGGCGCCATCGGTGAGCAATGTTATCTGCTGCTCTTCGGTCAGCACATATTGCTGCAGCAGGAAGACGGCGACGCAGATGCCGATCACCGCCAGCACCACCGGTGGCAGGTTGAACACCGGCTCGCGGCGCGGCGGCGGCGCCTCCGCGGTCTGTTCGGTCTCCAGGGGGCCGGCCGGTTCGCTCATATGCTCTGATCCAGGGATTTGCGTGTCGCGAGCATCTAGGCCATGCCCGGACAAATCACAAACTACGAATCACAAAGCGCGAATCACAAACCGCGAATCAAAAAGAAGCCGTCCAAGGTTTCCCTTGAACGGCTGGTCGAGCCCCCTGCTCCCCTAAAACTATTGACCGAAGTGCTGTTGGTCGTCGCGAAACGACCGCTTCTGGAGTGGTTTTGGTGTGCCATGGCGAGCCTGTGCGCGCAACGTAAACCACTTGTTAACCTTAACGTCCCCGACCCGTGAACAAGTCTTAACGACGCTGGCACGCATCCTGCTCCGGAACGCATGTAGGTCATCGGAGGGCGCCCTTTCTGTTCACCGATGGGACCATCAGACGGCAGAATGCGCGGAGTTTCATAGCATGAACCAGAACGGATCAATCGCGCTGTTCCATTATTGGAATCGCCTGCGTCATGGACGTCCTGCCCCAAAGCGTTCGGAAGTCGAACCGGCCGATATCAAGGCGCTTTTGGCCGACACCTTCATCCTGGAAAGGGATACGCGCGGCGAAGCGGTGTTCCGGCTTGCCGGCACCAGGCTTTGCGCCGGCTACGGCCGCGAGCTCAAGGGGTTTTCGTTCCCCTCGCTATGGCGCGAGAAGGACCAGCGGCTGGTGTCGCGCCTCATTCACAGCGTTTTCGAGCAGAAATCCGTGGTGCTGATCACTTATGAGGGGTTCAGCCGCAGCGGCCGGTCCAACCACTTCGAGTTGCTTGCGCTGCCGCTCGACGGCGGCGTCGAGAACCCGCGCTGCCTCGGCGTCATCAGCGCCGTGGAAAAGCCGTTCTGGCTGGGCGCCGACCCGATCACCGACGCGCTGATCGACGCCATCCGGGTCATCGATCCCGACAAGGAACCGATGTTCCTGAAAAACCGGCCGGAAATATCCGTTCCGTCGTTGGCTCCCGAACTCGAAGCGCCGGAGACCATCCCGGCGCTCGGTCGGTCGCGCCGTATCCGCCACCTCGTCGTGTTCGACGGCGGGCGCGAGCAATAGTCTCCAAGCCGGCGCTAATCTTAACTATCGGCGACCCACTTTTCTCCTTTGTTAACCTGCTTGGCTGTAGTTTTGGCCGAGATTCCACGCACGACGCGGGAATGCCAACGGGGTGTAGGCAGTCATGAGGTCAGCGGCGGTCGAATACGCGCCGTCCCGCGCCGAAAGGCGTAACTTTCAGCGCGTCCGGGTCAAGATCTACGGGCGCTTCATGCTGGAGGACCGCACCGAACACCCTTGCCAGGTCGTCGATATGTCACCGGGCAATGTCGCGTTGCGCACCGAGCGCGTCGGCATGCCGGGCGAAAAAATCATTGCCTATATCGATCATATCGGCCGCATCGAGGGCGTGGTGACGCGCACTTCGCAGGACGGCTTTGCCATGACCGTCATTGCTTCGGATCGCAAGAAGGACAAGCTTGCCGCGCAGTTGACCTGGCTCGCCAACAAGCATGAACTCGACCTGCCGGAAGACCGTCGCCACGAACGCGTAGCGCCGCGCAACCCGACAAGCGTCCTGCAGCTCACCGACGGGCGCCAGTATCAGTGCCGCATCATCGACCTGTCGCTGTCGGGCGCGGCGGTCGAGATCGACGTCAAGCCGGCGCTCGGCATCCAGGTGATGCTGGGCACCATGCGTGGCCAGGTGGTGCGTCATTTCGAGGATGGCGTCGCCATCGAATTCGCCGTCATCCAGCGCCCCGAAACGCTCGATTCCGAGTTCAACGCCCCGCGCGCCTGAACGATCGGCAACAGGCAGCAAAAACGAACCGGCCCTGCGCGGCCGGTTTTTTGTTGCCGGCGTTCCGCCTGCCTCTCCAGCTTGTAGCGGCACGCAGCAAATCCACGGCTCCACCCGGAAATCCGCGCCCCGACATCGCGGTTTTACGCCGAGATCTGAACGATTTTATATTAAAATAGGTTAAATTTTACGCGTATTCTATTGAGCTTTTACTCAATGTCTACTTCGGGTTTTTGCGTCAAATAAATCCAGCGCTGTCATTGTCTCCTCAAACGGGGAGACTGACCAATGGCGAAGATTTGGGGCAAGCTGTTGCTCTTGGCAATGGCGATGCAGCTTTCCGCTTGGGGAACGGCGCAAGCAGCAGGACCGGCCTACATGCACACTGGCGGCCGCACGACACAGCCGGTCGGTCACTACGAATTCTGCCAGAAGCTGCCGCAGGAGTGCGCTCAGCGCACGCCGAAGCAGGCACCGGTCGAACTGACCCGCAAGCTGTGGGCGGCGATCGTCGACGTCAACAATTCGGTCAACACCCGGATCGTGCCGCGCACCGATATGGAAATGTGGGGTAAGGAAGAGGTCTGGTCCTATCCCGACAGCGGCTTCGGCGACTGCGAGGACTATGCGCTGGAGAAGCGCCGCGAATTGATGGCGCTCGGCGTTCCCGCCGGCAATCTCTTGATGACCGTGGCGCGCCAACAAAATGGCGACGGCCACGCGGTGCTGACCGTGCGCACCAGCCTCGGCGAGTTCATCCTCGACAATCTGGAGTCCAAGGTGCTGTCCTGGACCGACACCGACTATACATACCTGAAGCGCCAGTCCGACCAGAATTCCGGCGTGTGGGTGACGATCAACGACGGCCGCGCCGACGCGGTTGCCAGCGTCCGCTAGGACGCCATCACAGAGGTCAAGCACATCGAATAATGCGACGTGCCTAACGAGAAAGCCCGGTCGAGTCCCCACCCTCCCCGTCCCCAACGATCGGGTTTTAAGGAGCCGGCCCCGTCCCCGGGCCGGCTCCACCATTTCAGACCATGATCCCGAACCGAAGGACCGCGGCAGCGAAAAGTGAGAACCGGTTTTTGCTGCGCTGACCCGCCGTTCGGAAAAGATCATCGCCAAACAGGAATAGAGTTCAGGCCTTCTTCAGCCCGGCCTTGAAGCGCTTGCCGTTGGCGACATAGTGCGCGGCCGAGGCGCGCAGCCTGGCGACAGCGGCATCGTCCAGCGTCCTGATCACCCGCCCGGGCGAGCCGACGATCAGGCAATTGTCGGGGAACTCCTTGCCTTCGGTGACCAGTGCGCCGGCGCCGACCAGGCAATTCCTGCCGATCCTGGCGCCGTTGAGCACGATGGCGCCCATGCCGATCAGGCTGTTGTCGCCGATCGTGCAGCCATGCAGCAAGGCGCGGTGGCCGATCGTGCAACCCTGCCCGATCGTCAGGGGAAAACCGGGATCGGTGTGCATCACCGTGTGTTCCTGGACATTGCTGTCGGCGCCGATGACGATCGGCTCATTGTCACCGCGGATGACTGCGCCAAACCAGAAGCCGGCATTGCGACCGACGCTGATGTCGCCGATCAAGGTCGCATCGGGCGCGATCCAGTTGCTGTCGGCATCCTCGAAACGGGGCGATTTTCCGTCGATTGCATAGGTCGGCATTTGCAGTCTCCGATTCGTCGCAGGCCGGGACAAACCCTAGAACAATCCGAGGAAAACCGCGTGCCGGTTTTCTCCCGCAATTGCCTCAAGGCAAATACCGCGCCAGCGATTCCACCAAAAGCTGAAGCGCACCAGGAGAGCTGATGCCCCAGGAGGCAATGGCGATCAGCACGATGCCCAGCACCAGCGCCCAGGCGATCACCGTGCAGCCGCAGGACATCAGCATGAGCGTGGAAATGCGGCCTTCGCGCCGCGCATCGAGCGCATCGTTGGCGAGCATGAACGGCCCGGCGCAAGCGGTCGTGGCCAGCGAGCGCAGGATGTACGCCGGCGACACATAAGGCTCGGCAAAGGCAAGCCGGCGGCCCGCCGCCAGTTCCATCACGGACCCAGCGAGCCCGCAGGCGGTGAGCCCGACGGCAAAAGCGAAGAGAACGGGTAGCAGCAGGCTCATCTTTACCTTCCGTTTACCATGAAATCGCACAGTCGCGTCCAGCGCAGCAAGAGCCATGCCGCGGCATGTGTGCCGCCCAGGGACAGACGGCGGCGACTATGGGGATTGCGATGAAGCAGGCAGCGACCGCCGAAGAGTTCAACGTCGTCGATTCCGTGCTGATGAAGCGGGTGTTCTATGCCTTTGCCGCACTGGCGCTGCTGTCGCTGGCGATCAGCCTTGGCGGAAAATGGTTCGGCCGCTCGATCTCCATGGCCGGCTACACCGACGACACCACAGTCCACAAGGTGGTGATCGGCAACAATGTCATTGCCGTACCGGCCAACGCCATCCGCTTCCTGCAGGCGCGCCGCGACGGCATCGCTTCGCGGCTCGACCTCTATCTGCGCTATCCCGAAATGGACGGCTACAGCGAAGCCGCCCGCGACGATTTCAACCACACGGGGGCCGCCAAAAACATCATCTTCCTGTCGTTCGAGCCGCAGATGATGTCGCGCGACATGAGCGGCCGTTTCGCACCGATCTACAGCGCGCTCATCAGCCAGCCCGGCGTGCCCGGCCCCGGCGGCACGACGATTTACGGTTTTACGGAAAAATCAGGCTATCTCAACGAGGTGCTTGCGGTCGCCGGCCGGCCCGGCAAGGACCCGTTCGTCGCCCGCTGCCTGAGCGGACCGAGCGCTGAGGAATCGCTGGCGCCCTGCGAGCGCGACATCCAGGTCGGCGACAGCCTCAGCCTGACCTACCGCTTTCCCCGGGAGTTGCTGGGCCACTGGCCGGCGCTTGACGCCGCTATCGTCGCCGAGGCCACGCGCGTCCTGAAGACGGGGCGCTAGCCTGCCTCTGTTCGGGCGAAGCGAAGCGGCGCAGAAGTTTACGAACGTTGGCGGGACAGCACCCCCCTCTGTCCTGCCGGACATCTCCCCCGCAAGGGGGGAGATTACGCCCCCATCACTGCTTTCGCCAATTATCGAGGTTGCAGAAGAAGAGCCGAGGAACTGCCGATCTCCCCCCTTGCGGGGGAGATGTCCGGCAGGACAGAGGGGGGTGGGAAGGATCGCCGAGGCTTGCTCTTCATCTCCCCACTTCGTTGGAGATAGGCAACTCCGATCCCCAGTTCCGCGATCAGGCCAGATCGATGTCGAGGATCGCCATCGAGAAATTATAGTCGCCGTCGTCCTCGTCCTTGAAGACGATGCCGAGGAACTCGTCGCCGACATAGACCTCGGCCGAATCTTCCTTGCGCGGCCGCGCCTTCACCTCGAGTTTGGGATTCTGGAAGACGCGCTTGAAATAGGCGTCCAGCTTTCTGATTTCGTCCGGCTTCAAAAGTCTTCTCCGATCGTCGGGCTTGCTCGTTGGAACGCGCTTCTGGCACGTCGACAATGGCGATGTAAAGGCAAGCCGGCTGGATAGAACGCGAACCCTGGGGCCGGATGATTTCAGGTCGAATCCGAATCCGCCTCTAAATCAAGGAGGTAGAGCATGATGTCGTCCGAAAACCGCCTCACACTTTTCGGCATCATGCTCCAGAGGCAACGGCGCCGGCAACCGGACTTCAGTCCGGCGCGCCGGGTGTTGCAAATCAGATGTCGAAGCTGACGACCTGGTCCATCGATTGCGACGGCAAAAGCTGGTCCATCTGGCGCGAAGGCTGGTCGCAGCCGGTCTCGCCGACGACGCGGGCCGGTACGCCGGCAACCGTCTTGTTGTGCGGCACCGGCGACAGCACGACCGAGCCTGCCGCGATCTTCGAGCAATGGCCGATCTCGATATTGCCGAGAATCTTGGCGCCGGCGCCGATCAGTACGCCGTAACGGATCTTGGGGTGACGGTCGCCGCCGGCTTTGCCGGTGCCGCCCAGCGTCACGCCATGCAGGATCGACACATCGTCCTCGATCACCGCCGTCTCGCCGACGACGAGGCCGGTGGCGTGGTCGATGAAGATGCCCTTGCCGATGCGGGCGGCCGGGTTGATGTCGGTCTGGAACACCGAAGACGAGCGGCTCTGCAGATAGAGGGCGAAATCCTTGCGGCCCTGATTCCACAGCCAATGGGCCAGCCTGTGCGTCTGGATGGCATGGAAACCCTTGAAATAGAGCACTGGCATGATGAAGCGGTCGCAGGCCGGATCGCGGTCGTAATAGGCCTGGATGTCGACACGCACGATCGACGACCATTCCTTGTCGTCGGCCAGCATCGACTTGAAGGTCTGGCGGATGAGGTCGGAACCGATGTCTTGATGTGCAAGCCGCTCGGCGAGCCGATGGATGACAGCTTCCTCCAGGCTCTCCTGGTTGAGGATGGTCGAATAGAGGAACGCCGCCAGAAGCGGGTCGCGGTTGACCGCTTCCATCGCCTCGTCGCGGACCGAACGCCAGATCGGATCGACCGGCTGGACCATTGTGGGGCGGGAAATGCTGATGCTGTTCATCGACGTCTTGTCCTGCGTCCTGGCCGCTTGCCTATTCTCCGGCGGCACATATAAGCCAGATCATAGCACGATTGAACTCAATTTTCCTTAGTGCTCGGTGAAATGGATTTGGTTCACGGAAATTCAAGCCGCCATGGAAAACGAACCCTTGATCGACGCTCCGCTGAAACGCGCGCTCTCCGCGCTCTATCAAGCTCCGGATCGCCACTATCACAACCTCGCCCATATCGAGGCGTTGCTGGCGCTGGCGGACGAATATCGAGCATCGCTGCATGATTCCGGCGCCGTCGAAGCCGCAATCTGGTTCCATGACGCCATATATGACAGCCGCGCCAAGGACAACGAGGCCAGGAGTGCAGCACTTGCGCAGGACAAACTTGCCGCCCGCACCGATCCGGAGCGCCTCGGCCGCATCGCGGCGATGATCGTCGCCACTGCCACGCATGAACTGCCCAGCCTTCAACCACGGGGCCTTGCCGATGAGAACTCCCTGCGCGACGCAGCGCTTTTCCTCGATATGGACCTGGCGATACTGGGTGCGTCAGCCGACGCTTTCGACGCCTATGAACAAGCGGTCCGACGCGAATATGGCTGGGTCGAGGAGCCTATGTGGCGCGCCGGCCGCGGCGCGATTCTCAAGACTTTCCTCGCGCGCCAGCATATTTTTCACACGCAGGAATTCCGCCACAGGTTCGAGCCCCAGGCCAGGCAAAACCTGGCGCGGTCTCTAGAAACGCTCAAATCCTAATCCGGAAATGTCTCCATGCGCTGCGCATAGGCTTTGAAACCGGCGCGCCTGTAGACCGATTGCGCGGCCGGATGGTCGTATGTGTCGTTATGAAGCCAGACCCTTTGCGGCGCCCGCGACCAGATGGCGCGAAGCGCCTGGTCGAGCAGGAACGGGCCGAGCCTGCGACCCTGGAAGGCGGGAACCAGCCCGAAATGAACCAGCTCGACCTCAGGTTGGCCGACGCCGTTGAATTCGCACAGACCAGCGGCCTCGCCCTCGACGCGCAGCACATGGATATGTGTCGAGGGCAGCGCCAGCAGGCGCTCGAGGTCTTCCGCCGGCATGCGCAGCCGGTGGTCCCACTGCACCGGCTCGCCGACAGCGCGGTAGAGGTCGATGTAAGCGGCGCAGTCCAGCCTTTCCGGCGCCACCGTGGTCGCTGCTGCAGGGCTGACGCGTGCAGGCGCCAAATCGCGCGGGCGCATCTCCATGTAGGTGACGAGAAGATCAACCAAAGCGGCACCGCCTCCGGCTGCAAGCCAGACGAAGATCGATCACCTGAAGGCGCCAACGGACTTGGTCGCCGCCCAAACAAAGAACAGGCCGATCACCAACGACAGCCCGTTGAGGAGGATACCGACGATGCCGAGGACATGATTGTCGTTTGAACGTCCCAGTGCCATCAAGCCAAAAACCACGCCGGTGATGTGCGCCAGCGGCGCCGCAACGAGAAACACCAGCAGAAAAACCCCGCCGAGGACGTTTTGAGCGGCCAGCGACGCCTCGCCTGGCATCAACGCCAGCGTGACCACCGCCGCAAAATCCATTGCGAACGCCAGCAGGGCCAGGATCACCGAGCGTTTGCCGAAGCTGCTCCGCCCCACCACGCCGGGCATTGCTATCGTGCTTCTTCCCCATCCGGCCATTACTCGTCCCCGATCAGGTGAAAGCGCCTATCGTCGATGCCATTGCCACAAGCAGGAGGAAGCCAACCGCCAGGGAGCCGCCGTTGAGCAGGATGCCGACGACCCCAAGCACGCGGCTATCGTTCGAACGCACCAGCGCCATCAGCCCGAAAATCAATCCGGCAATATGCGCCAACGGCCCTGCCAGCAGGAAAACCGCCATGAAGAAACCCGTGGCGATGTTCTGGGCACGCTCGGATGCGTGGGTCGGAAGCGCCACCATTGTGGTCAGCGCCATCACACCGGCACCGAAGGCGAGCAGCGCCAGGATGACGGAACGCTTGCCGAACTTGCTTGTCACGACGGCGCCCGGCAGAGCGTCGGCGCTTCTTCCCCATTGTGCCATTGTTTGCCACCCCTCGCCGGCCGCCCAATCCATATCGCCCGAAAATCGCTTACCGGTTAAAGCGGATTTTCGGCATAAAACTCCAAAACCCGCTGCTTGAAGGTCTTGTCGCCCACAGCCAGCATATGGTCGCGGCCGTCTATGTGAAACACCTTGGCGTTCGGCATCAGCGCGGCGAGCTCGTCGGGCGAGCCGCCAATATCGTCTGTCGTCCCGACCGCAATCAGCGTTGGTTGGGCGATGCGCGTCATGTCGTCTTCGCTGAGCAGTTCGCGCGACGTGGCGATGCAGGCGGCCAGCGCGCGGCGGTCGCTGCGCGTCTGATCGGCAAAGGCGCGAAACGAGCGACCGCGCGGATGGCTGGTGGCGGCCGGATCGTTGGCCAGCAGCGCCTCGGCGATCGGATCCCAGTCGCCGACGCCGTCGACCATGCCGATCCCGAGCCCGCCGAAGACCAGCGTCGCCACCTTGTCGGGATCCGACAGTGCCAGGAACGCCGCGATGCGCGCGCCCATCGAATAGCCCATGACATGCGCGCGGCCGATGCCGAGATGGTCGAGCAGGGCCGCCGCGTCCGAAGCCATTTTGGCCGGGGTGTAGTCGGCCTCGTCATAGCTTTTCGACGACGAGCCGTGGCCGCGATTGTCGAAGGCGATGGCGCGATAGCCGGCATCGTTCAGCGTCTTGAACCAGCCGGGCGATACCCAGTTGACATAGTGGCTGGAGGCAAAGCCGTGGATCATCAGCACCGGATCGCCCGCCCCCAACGCCGGCCGGCGGTCGAGGAAGGCGAAGTCGAACCCGTCATGGGAGAAGAATTGCATCGGGAGCGGCTCAGCCGGCGCCGGGCGTGGGCGCGTTGCCCTTGTCCGATGGCGGCATGCCGGGGCCGGACACCGTGCCGACGGCCGGATGGCGCAGCAGATCGCCATGGTCGATGCCGTTTTTGGCGGCGGTGCCGGCCTTGAGCTCCAGCACGAAGCGCACTGGCACACCCGGCGAGATGACTGCATCGGACAATGGAGTGCCGTGCTTGACGGCCCGCACCTTGCCGTCCTGTCCAACAAAGATCAGGTCGAGCGGCATCGGCGTGTTGTGCATCCAGAAGCCGACCTGCTTCTGCATCTCGAAGACGAACAGCATGCCATGATTGTCGGCCATATCCTGGCGATACATCAGGCCGGCCTCGCGTTCCGAGTCGGTGTCGGCGACTTCGATCGAAAAGGATTTATCGCCCCCTTTCGTCGCCACGACCAAGGGTGTCGGATCGACGGGAAGGATCATCGCCTGACCGCCGGCGATCGTCTGCTGGGATGCGGTCGGCTGCCCGGAATAGAAGTAAGCGCCTGCGGCTACCGCAACGATGACGCAGAGCGCGCCCGCTGTCAGCCAGTTCCTGTACGCCATTGGAAATCCTCGACCAAAGACCATGATCCCTAAAAGTGGTCTCAGGTATTCGGATAAGATCGTGGTGAAACCAAGAAAAACGCCGTCCTGACTTCCTCAGGAAGGCTCGCGTCCTAATGCGCGACCGGCAAGGTGCCCATATCGGGGTGAATCTCGGCAGCCATGAGGCCCTTGTCACCGCGTCCGAATCGCACCAGCACGACCTGTCCGGGCCTGAGCTCGGTGATGCCATAGCGGCGCAGCGTCTCCATATGGACGAAGATATCCTCGGTGCCCTCGCCGCGCGTCAGAAAGCCGAAGCCCTTGGTGCGGTTGAACCACTTGACCAGCGCCCGCTCGAGCCCGCTTTCCGGCGTCACCGCCACATGGGTGCGCTGTTCCTGCATCTCGGCCGGATGGACCGCCGTAGTGGTGTCCATGGACAGCACCCGGAACGCCTGCAAACCACGGTCGCCGTGCTTGACAAGGCACACGACACGCGCGCCCTCCAATGCAGTCTGAAAACCGTCCTTTCGAAGGCAGGTGACATGGAGGAGGATGTCGCCCGAAGAACCGTCATCGGGAAGTATGAAACCGTAGCCCTTGGCCACGTCGAACCATTTGATGGCGCCGGCGATTTCGACAAGGTCGGCGCTATCGCCGCCACTGTCACTCTTCAGGGCGTCGTCAAGGTTCTCATCCCGCCTCGTGAAAGAGGCCTTATCCCCCATAAGAACGCCCCCTTTTTTCAAGAAAACCGCAAGTGATTCTTGACATTAGATTAACACCGCCGCTTCCGGGGTGTGCAAGACCTGCCGTGCCTTTTTTCACGGTTGAATACAGGAATAGCTGACTTGTTGTTTGCCGGCGTCGCTGCCGGCAGCAATGACGATCCATCAAGGCGGTCAACCGGTCGGCAATTTGCAAGGGATTTTGCCGAAATCGGCAACCACTTGTGTTCGACGCTTTTGTCAGAGCAATCTGATTTTTCCAAAACCGGTGATCACTTTTCCAGTCCGATGCTCGTTGCCCTCCGGCGGGGTGGACCTTATGTTGCCTCGCAACCCAAACATCCCCGAGGAAATCCCATGCGCTACCTCCACACAATGGTCCGTGTCGCCGACGTCGATGTCTCGCTTGATTTCTACTGCAACAAGCTCGGCCTTAAGGAAGTGCGCCGCTACGAAAACGAGCAGGGCCGCTTCACGCTGATCTTCCTCGCCGCCTCCGAGGATGTAGAAAGCGGCATCACTGAGAAGGCGCCGCTGATCGAACTGACCTACAATTGGGATCCGGAGGAGTACAAGGGCGGCCGCAATTTCGGCCATCTCGCCTATGAGGTCGACGACATCTACGCCACCTGCCAGCATCTGATGGACAATGGCGTCATCATCAACCGGCCGCCGCGCGACGGCAACATGGCCTTCGTCAAGTCGCCGGACGGCATCTCCTTCGAACTGCTGCAGAAGGGCCCGGCCAAGCCCAAGGCCGAGCCGTGGGCATCGATGCCGAACACCGGCACCTGGTAGCGATCACGCCATCTTGAGCGAGGCGGCCGCGCCGACAAGCCGGCCGCCTTTGCCATTTCGACCAACGGCACCTATTTACCTGCCTGTCGCGCCAGCCAAGCAAAGCCAGTGCCTCATCCAGGAGAATTCGTTCATGCCGACCAGCCGTGCCGATGTCACCACCGCATATGCCAGCCGCTATTTGCAGCAGCTGTGCAAGCACTGGGCGCACAAATTTCCCGTCGAGTTCGATCCAAACCACGGCACCATCGATCTGTCGCTCGGCCGCACGGTTCTCGATGCCGATGCGGCAGCGCTGCATATCACGGTGTCGACGGATGAAAGTGGATCGCTGGAGCGCATGGAGAGCGTCGTTGCCGATCACATCAAGCGCTTTGCCTTCCGCGAGGAGCTGACTTTCGAGTGGAAGCAGGCTCCGGCGACCTGATCTGCTGTCAGCCGCAACGCCGAACGCCGGAAGCTGCCAGCCCCGGACAACGTTATGGCGTCACTTGGTTGCGACGCCATCTGAATTGTCGGAACGACGGATCGATCAGAACTTGTAGTTCAGGCCGATCTTGATCGTATGGGCGTCGATCTTCACCCTTGCGTCGTTGCCCTCGATATCTGTCAAACGGACCTTGCCGAAGTCGAAGTACTGGTATTCCAGCTTCGTGGTCCATTTGTCGGCGAAGGCCCATTCGACACCGCCACCGATCGTATAGCCGAAGCGGCCTCCGCTCCTCGATGCGCTGCTGTCCGGGTCGGGCACCCCGTCAAAATCGAAAGTATCGCCATAACTCAATTTGTAGTGAGTCGCCGCCGCGCCGCCCTTGGCGTAGATCAGCAGCCTGTCGGTGGCGTAGCCCAGACGTGCCGTCAGATCGCCATAGACGCCCAGTTTCGCCGATCCGAAATTGTCCGGCTCTTCGACGATAGTCCTGTCGCCGTCGAGGCCGAGATAGCCCAGATCGGCTTCGACGCCATAGACGAATGCTCCGGACTGCCAGTTGTAACCGGCCTGAACACCGCCGAGGAAGCCGTCGGTATCGACGTCATGGGTCTGACCAAGCTCCTCGTCGAAGAAGGAATCCGTCTGGTCGACCGCGTCACCGCGTCCCCAGCCATAGCCGGCGTTGATGCCGACATAGCCACCCGACCAGACAAACCCTGCCGGCACGGTCTCAATCACGTCGGCGGCGAACGTCGCGCCGCAAGCCGAAATCAGGAAAGTGGATGCGAGAAGCAGACGTTTCATGAAACTCCCCAATGCAGTCGGAAAGAGCATAGCACAGACATGCAGTATTCATTAAGCTGCCCAGGCCGGAAAATCGGAAATTGTTGCAGAAAAACAACTGTTTAGCCGAGACTAATTAGCATCGCAACCGCAACGCAGATCTAAGCGATTCAAAGCGAACGCGCCATCTGCAGCAGCGCCAGCACCGACCGCCAGTTGCGCGCGGTGCCTGGCACTTTCAG
This sequence comes from Mesorhizobium sp. C395A, assembly GCF_030323205.1. NCBI lineage: Bacteria > Pseudomonadati > Pseudomonadota > Alphaproteobacteria > Hyphomicrobiales > Phyllobacteriaceae > Mesorhizobium > Mesorhizobium sp. C395A. The sequence goes on from NZ_CP100473.1 coordinate 2,061,526, forward strand.
AACGCGTGGAATGAGGTTGGCAAACACTGATTTACCCAGCCCGTCTGGCGCCTTGAGGTAGAGCACGTCGCCCTTGACCTCGAAGCTTTCCGGGCCGGTGCATTTTTCGGCAAGCCTGGCGATCTCGTCCGCCGTCGGCTGGCGCTCCAGCGTGTAGGCGTGAAGCTTGGTCGGATCGCCGGCGACTTCCGGATAAGGATTCTCCTTCACCAACCGTTCGAACCAGGAGAGATCGCGCACCATGATGCGCGAGTGAAAGCCCCATTTTTTCTCGAAGGCCGCCTCTATCTGTTTGGTCAGCGTGGCGGCGTCGCCCTTCTTGGTCCGGAACACGACATTGCCGCTCTGCACATAGCTGGCGACATCGGTGAAGCCTAGCGCCTCGAATAACGCCCGCAACTCCGCCATCTGGACGATGCGGTTGCCGCCGACATTGATGCCGGAAAACAGTGCGACGAAGACAGTACCGCTCATATGATGAACCCGGCCAGGGTCTCGTTGTCGGTGATGTCCTGATAGTGCACGCCCTCGGCCTCGAAATTTGCCCTCAGCAGATCGAAGTTACGCCGGTCTTTGGTTTCGATGCCGATAAGCACAGAGCCGAAATTGCGTGCCGATTTCTTCAGATATTCGAAGCGGGCGATATCATCGTCGGGACCGAGCAGTTCGAGGAAGTCGCGCAGCGCGCCCGGCCGCTGCGGAAAGCGGATGATGAAGTATTTCTTCAGCCCCTCGAAGCGCAGCGCCCGCTCCTTCACGTCGGGCAGCCGCTCGAAATCGAAATTGCCGCCCGACACCACCGCGACGATGGTCTTGCCGCGGATTTCCTTGCGCGAAAAATCCTTCAACGCGTCGATCGCCAAGGCACCGGCCGGCTCCAGCACCACACCTTCGATGTTGAGCATCTCGATCATGGTGGCGCAGAGCCGGTTCTCAGGGATCAGCCGCACCGCCTGAGCGGCGAACTCCTTGAGGTGGCGCAACGGCTCGCGGCCGATCTCGGCCACCGCCGCGCCGTCGACGAAATTGTCGACATTGGCGAGCCGGACGCGCTTGCCGCTGGCGAGGCTCTGATGCAGGCTCGGCGCACCGGCCGGTTCGCAAAAGACGTAGCGCGCGTCACGTTGCTGATCGGCGAAATAGTGCGTCACCCCCGCGGCCAGGCCACCGCCGCCGACCGGCAGCATGATGATGTCGGGCATGCGCGCGCCTGGCATCTGGTCGGCGATCTCATAGGCGACCGTCGCCTGCCCCTCGATAATATCCTTGTGGTCGAAGGGCGGCACCATATGCGCGCCGGAACTTTCGGTGAATTCGAAGGCGGCGCGGTAGCAGTCGTCGAAGAAGTCGCCGACCAGCCTGATCTCGACGAAATCGCCGCCGAACAGCCGCGTCTTGTCGATCTTTTGCTGCGGCGTCGTCACCGGCATGAAGACCACGCCCTTCTTGCCGAAATGGCGGCAGACGAAGGCAAAGCCTTGCGCATGGTTGCCGGCCGAGGCGCAGACAAACAGCTCGGCCTCGTTGCCTGCGGCCAGTGCCTTGCGGAAAAAGTTGAAGGCGCCGCGGATCTTGTAGGAGCGCACCGGCGAAAGATCCTCGCGCTTCAAGAGCACCCGAGCCCCCGTCTTCTTCGACAAATAGTCGTTTTCCTGCAGCGGCGTTTCGGGAAAGATCTCGCGGATCGCGGCTGCGGCGGTGGCGACACGGGAGGAGAAACTGTTCATGGCGCCGTCACCTCTGGATCGAATGGTTCGAAGGCGAAGCCTATTGCACAATTCGCCGTTTGCAGCCACCGATGCGGCGCGGCCGCTTTGGCGCGCCAGCAGGAAATCCATTGGAGCCATCTTCATGCCTGTTTCGGCTGTCGCCCTGAAGACCGTAGACCTTCCTGAATTCGGCGAGCCAACAGTGATGCCGCTAGTTCAGCGGCGGACCTACGAAGCGCGCATCGAGGCTCTGCTGGCGCGCGGCGCCGAGGCCGGGCTCGACGCCTTTGCCGTCTATGGCGACCGCGAGCACGCGGCCAATGTCGCCTATCTCAGTGGTTACGATCCGCGTTTCGAGGAGACGCTGCTGGTCATCGTTCCCGGCAGCCAGCCAAAGCTTCTCGTCGGCAATGAGGGTTGGGGCTATGCCGAAATCTGCGACGGGCCTTACGAGCGCGTCCTTTACCAGACCTTCTCGCTGCCGGCGCAGCCACGCGACCGCTCGGCCTCTCTATCCGACACGCTTGCCGCCTGCGGCCTGAAGGCCGGCCAGAAGATCGGCGCAATCGGCTGGAAGCCGTTCGGCCCCGGCGATGGCGGCTTTGGCGAGACGACGCTCGACCTGCCGTCCTTCATCGCCGATACGCTGCGCACACTGGCCGGCGACAGAGGCGCGGTGGTCAACGCCGCCAACCTGTTGATGAACCCGTCCGACGGCCTACGCGCCATCAACGAGGCAGACCAATTGGCGTCCTTCGAATTCGCCGCGACCTTTTCCTCGCAGGGCCTGCGCAACGTGCTTAGGAATATCGAGCCCGGCATGAGCGAATTGCAGGCCGCGCGGCTGATGGGGATCAACGGCCTGCCCCTGTGCTGCCACCCGATGCTGTCCGCCGGCAGGCGTGCGCCCTACGGCTTGCCTAGCCCGCGCCTCGACATCATCAAGCGCGGCGATCCCGTCACCATGGCCTATGGCATCCAGGGCTCGCTCAACGCCCGCGCCGGCTTCCTGGTCGAGAGCGCGGCCGAACTGCCGCGCGAGATAAGCGACTATGTCGAACAGCTGGTAGCGCCCTATTTCGCCGCCGTCGTCGACTGGTACGAGACCATCGGCATAGGCGTTGCCGGCGGAGCGCTTTGGAAAGCCGTGCATGACCGCATAGGCGACCCGTTCTTCGGCGTCTCGCTCAATCCCGGCCATCTCGTCCATATCGACGAATGGATGCATTCGCCGGTGTTTTCCGGCTCGGACATCAAGCTGCAATCGGGCATGGCGCTGCAGGTCGACATCATTCCGGCGACCGGAACCAGCTATTTCACCACCAACATCGAAGACGGTATCGCGCTTGCCGATGAGTCCCTGCGCGAGGAGATCGCGGCCCGCTATCCCGAGGCATGGCGCCGCATCGAGGCGCGCCGCGCCTTCATGGGCGATGTGCTCGGCATCAGGCTCAAGCCCGAGGTATTGCCCTTCTCCAACATCCCTGCGTTCCTGCCGCCATTCTGGCTTTCGCGCAACAGTGCGATGACCGTGGCTCGACGCTGACCACATTTCGGCTGGACACGACTTACTTCTGCCGCACTCTCACTGTCCGGGAGGTGCCGCGGGGTATATGGGCCTTTTGGCCGGAGTGGAATTTTTGACGTGCGTTTGAAGACGATTTGCATTCTTGCACTTGCCCTGTTGATCGCCGGCTGCGGCGGCCGCAAAACCGAGGAACTGCTCGGCAGCGCCGTCATGTCCACGCCGGTGACCGAAATCTCAGGCAATCACTCGATCTTCATTGCCACCACACGCAAGAAATCCGACGATCCCAACAAAGTTTTCGACGGCGAACGCTCGGCGACGCTGAACTACGCCCGCGTCACCGTCACCGTTCCCGGCACCCACCAGACCGGCCAGATCGAGCGCCGCTCGCGCGGCAGGTCCAACGACCCGGCGAAGTACTTCATGGCCTCCGAGGTCGTCGGCTACGATGCGCAGCCGAAATTCTCCAGTGCGCTCAATGCCGACATCGCCGCGCGCGGCGGCCGCGTCATGGTCTTCGTGCATGGCTACAACACCGGCTTCGACGACGCGGTCTACCGCCTGACCCAGATCGTCCACGATTCCGGCTATCCCGGCACGCCGGTGCTGTTTTCCTGGGCATCGGGCGCCAGAACCACCGACTATGTCTATGACAAGGAAAGCGCCAGCGCCGCCCGCGATCAGCTGGAGGTGACATTGCGCATGCTGCAGCAGTCCGGCGCGCGGCGCATCGACATCGTCGCCCACTCGCTCGGAACCTGGGTGACCATGGAAACGCTGCGCCAGATGGCCATCACCGGCGACCGCGATCTCGGCGGCAAGCTCGGCGATGTCGTGCTGGCCTCTCCCGACATCGACGTCGACGTCTTCAAGAGCCAGATGCGCCGCTACGGCAAGCCGGACAAGCCGTTCATCCTGCTGCTCTCCGACGACGACCGGGCGCTGCGGCTCTCAGGCCTGATCGCCGGCTCGCGGCCACGCGTCGGCGACTACAAGGATGCCGCCGACCTCGCCGCTTATGGCGTCACCGTGGTCGACCTCTCCAAGGTCAAGGGAGGCGACAGCTTCAACCACACCAAATTCGCCGACAATCCCGAACTGGTGAAGATGATCGGCCAGCGGCTGCGCGAGGATGACGGCTTTGCCAGCGACCAGACGGTGACCGACCGTATCAGCGCGCTCGGACAATAAGGCTGTCGCCTTGCGGCGACCGTCGCTGCGTGAGGTCGCGAATGCCGCTCGGCCCGATCACTTTCAACTGGACCGGGCCGGTCTCTGCCTCTACGACATTGAAATCGGCGCCAATGCGCCAGCGGGAGCCCGCGTGAACGAGCGTTGGAAGACTGTCCTGGTCCTTGCGTTCGCGCTCGCTGCCGCCGGCTGCGTCGGCCCGAACACCCATGACCTGTTGAACGAGACGACGGTTTCGGTGCCTGCCTCCGACATCGCGGCCACCCACGAAATCTTCGTCGCCACCACCCGCAAGCAGGCGACCAAGGACCCACGCCAGGTGTTCGATGGCGATCGCTCGCTGACCACCAGCTACGCCCGCGTCGACGTCACCGTGCCGAAGGTCCACCAGGTCGGCGCCATCGAGCGCGCCAAGGGCTCGGCAAATTCGAACCCGGCCAAGCAATTCACCGCCACCGACGTCGTCCACTATGGCGACGCCTCGCAATTCGCCAAGGCCGTCGGCGCCAACATCGCCATGAATGGCGACCGCGCGCTGGTCTTCGTCCACGGCTTCAACAACGGCTTCGACGATGGGGTCTACCGGCTGACGCAGATCGCCCACGACACCGAATATCCGGGTACGCCGATCTTGTTTTCGTGGGCTTCGAGCGGCAAGACCACGGGCTATATCTACGACAAGGACAGCGCCAACGCCGCGCGCGACGACCTCGAGGCGACGCTCAGGATGCTCGCCAAGACACGGGTCAAGAGCATCGACATCATCGCGCATTCGATGGGAACCTGGGTGACGATGGAAGCGCTGCGCCAGCTGGCGATCACCGGCGACCGCGATCTCGACGGCAAGCTCGGCCGTGTCGTCCTGGCATCGCCCGATATCGATGTCGACGTCTTTAAGAAGCAGATGATCCGCTACGGCAAGCCCGACAGGCCGTTCGTCATCCTGCTTTCCGCCGACGACCGTGCTCTGCGATTGTCCAGCCTGATATCCGGCGACAAGCCGCGCGTCGGCGACTACGGCAACGCCGCCGACATCGCCAGCTACGGCGTCGTCGTGGCCGACCTCAGCCAGATCAAGGGCGGCGACCGCCTGAACCACGCCAAATTCGCCGACAACCCGTTCCTGGTGCAATTGCTCGGTGACCGTCTGCGCGCTCCAGCCGGCCTGGCATCGGACGAACCCACGCAGGGCCAGATCGACAATCTCGGCCGAGGCCTCGGCAAGGCAGTCGGATCCGTCGCCGAGATCATCATCACCACGCCATTCAAGGTGCTGACCATCGCCACCGGCGGATGAGAGCCAAGCACCGGGGCTGATCTCAGATAAAAAGATCGACCTTCTGGAACGTCGTCACGTCGATCAGGCCGACATCGGAAATCCTGAGCTCCGGAATGACGACCAGCGCCAGCAGCGAGTGCTGCATATAGGCGTTGTTGAGCGAGCAGCCCATCTTGCGCATTGCTTCGGTCAGTTTCTCGGCCTTGGCCGCCACGATTTCGGCGCGCTCGTCCGACATCAGCCCGGCGATCGGCATTTCGACCAGCGCAAGCTCCTTGCCCTTCGAAAACAGCACCACGCCGCCACCGACCTCGCCCAGCCGGTTGACGGCCAGCGCCATGTCTTCCTTGTTGGTGCCGACGCAGATGATGTGGTGGGCATCATGTGCGACGCTCGACGCCATGGCGCAGTCGCCCATATAGCCGAAGCCGGAGACGAAGGCATTGGTGACGCCTCCGGTGCCGCGGTGGCGCTCGACCAGCGCGATCTGGCAGATGTCGTTGCGGCGGTCCATGGCGACCAGCCCGTCCTCGACCGGCAGGTCGGCCTCCAGCGCCCGCGTCGGCGCCTGGTTTTCGATCACGCCGATGACCCGCACCCGCACCTCGTTGGCGCCCTTGGGCGCCGCAATGTCGAAATCGCCTGGCTTCAGCTTCTTGCCGAGCTTGACGGTGTTCTTCGCCGATTTGGGGTAATCGTAGGCCGGAATGTCGATCTCGAGCTTGCCGCCCTTGGCCAGCCTGATACCGCGGCCATAGACCTCGTCGATGGTCATGGCGGCAAGATCGGAGACGATCAGCAGATCGGCCAGCCGTCCCGGCGCGATCGAGCCGATCTCGCGCTCCAGCTTGAAATGCTGGGCGGTATTCAGCGTCGCCATCTGGATCGCCGTCACCGGCTTCAATCCCTGTTGGATGGCGTGGCGGACCACCCGGTCCATATGGCCTTCATGCACCAGCGTGCCGGAATGGCTGTCGTCGGTGCACAGGATGAAGTTGCGCGGGTCGAGACCGCTCTCGGTCACCGCCTTGATCTGCGAGGCAACATCGTACCAGGCCGAGCCCAGCCGCAGCATTGCCTTCATGCCCTGGCGCACACGGGCGATTGCGTCCTCGGCGCGCGTGCCTTCATGGTCGTCCTCCGGCCCGCCGGCGACATAGCCATGGAACGGCAGGCCGAGATCGCGCGACGCATAGTGGCCGCCGACCGTCTTGCCGGCCTTGATCGTTGCGGCGATCTCGCCCGACATGACCGGATCATTGGCGATGACGCGGGGGAAATTCATGACTTCGCCGAGCCCGATGATGTTTTCCCAGGTCATCGCTTCCGCGACATCGGCGACCGTCAGTTCTGCCCCGGCATGCTCCAGCCCCGGCGCGGACGGCACGCAGGACGGCATCTGGACATGGATGTTGATCGGCATGGCGACGGCCTCGTCATGCATCAGCCGCACGCCGGGCAGACCCAGCACATTGGCGATCTCGTGCGGATCGATGAACATGGAGGTGGTGCCGTGCGGGATGACGGCGCGGCAGAACTCGGTCACCGTCACCATGCCGCTCTCGACATGCATATGCGCGTCGCACAGGCCGGGCACGAGATAGCGGCCGCCGGCATCGACCACCTTGGTGCCCTGGCCGATCGCATGGCTGGCATTCGGCCCGCAATAGGCGAAGCGGCCGCCTGAGATTGCGATGTCGGTGCCGGCTATGATTTCGCCGGAATGCACGTTCACCCAGCGGCCGTTTCGGATGACGAGGTCGGCCGGCTTGCGCCCCGTTGCGACGTCGACCAGATGCGTCGCCATCTCGGTCCAGGGCTTGGGTTTCGTCGCCGACGGCTGCTTGGCCATGAAAGACTCCTGTTTGCCCGACTGTGCCAAGCCGGCAAGGTTTTGGCCAGCGATCACGGACGAAATCCGCTTGATGAGAATTCGCCCGGGCGGATGCGCCGCACCTGCTCACCCCGAGGGCAGGCATCAGCGGTGCGGTCATTCAGTTTGGCTTGTGCCGCCACTTATGCTACCATTCTGGCTATGGTGCTGATTTGCGCCGACGACCCGCCGCGAGGCGGGTTTTTGTTGTGATGAGCCCGAAACTCCTGAGGTGAAGTCATGATCCGGTTCCTGAAAGCATTCGCCTTCGTCACCCTGTTCCTGATCTCGTCCGGCTTTGCATCCGCCGAGGAGCGTTGGCAGACCTTGCCGGAGCCGGCGGCGATGCCCAAACCGGATCAGAGCGGATATGCGCCGGTCAACGGCATTCAGATGTACTATGCCGTTTTCGGCGCCGGTGATCCGATTCTCCTGATCCATGGGGGCCTTGGCCATGGCGACATCTGGGCAAGCCAGGTGGCGACGATGTCCAAGACGCACATGGTGATCATTGCCGACAGCCGCGGCCATGGCCGTTCTACCCGCACCGAGCAAGCTTACGGCTATGACCTCATGGCGTCGGACTATCTTGCGCTGCTCGACTATCTCAAGATCGACAAGACCGCTCTTGTCGGCTGGAGCGACGGCGGCATTATCGGCATCGACATCGCGCTGCATCATCCGGAGCGGCTGACACGGCTCTTTGCGCAGGCCGCCAACGTCACCACCGATGGCGTCGATCCGGGTGTGCTGACCAACAAGACCTTTGCCGCCTACATCGACCGCTCGGGCCGCGACTACAAGAAACTGGCGAAGACTCCCGACCAGTACGGTGCCTTCGTGGCGCAGATCAGCCACATGTGGGAGTCGGAGCCGGCCTGGACCAAGGAACAGCTCGGCAAGATAACCACGCCGACCGCGATCGTTGCCGGCGACCATGACGAGGCGATCAAGCGCGAACACACCGAATACATGGCCTCCGTCATTCCGGGCGCCAAGCTCATCATCCTGCCCAACGCCAGTCATTTCGCCATGCTGCAGGCGCCGGACGAATATAGCCAGGCGGCGCTGGACTTCATCGACGCCAAATAGCGCCCCCAGCTGAGCACCCAGCGCAGCAACGGGTACATTCCGATTGTTGAACAATGGGTTCCGTTTTGCGGCGAATAGGATTACCTTCCGGCAAGACGCCTTCTGAACCGCCTTTTCGGAGAACTCGATGCGCTGTCTGACCATTGCCAGTGCCGGATTTCTGATTGCTCTGGCCGGGCCGGCATTCGCCGCCGACCCGATGGCGGTGCCGATGACCGAACCAGGCTTCGACTGGACCGGCTACTATGCCGGCCTGCAGGCCGGCTACGGCTGGGGCCAGTCCGACATATCAGTGACGGAAGGCGCGCCGTTTTCCATCGCGCCCGACATTGACGGCGGTTTCGTCGGGGGCCATGTCGCCGGCCTGTGGCAGTTCGACCAGGCAGTGCTCGGCGCCGAGGCGGAGCTCAATTATTCCGCCGTCGACGGTACGGCCGTATCAGGCCTTGGAAGCACATTCCGCACGGACATCAAGTGGTTCGGATCTGTCGACGCCAAAGCGGGCTTCGCCATGGACCGCGTGCTGGTCTACGGCGTCGGCGGCGTCGCCTTTGCCGGCATCGAAACTTCGCAAGTCGCGGGCGCGTCGTTCGCCGGCACACGCACGAATGTCGGCTGGACCTTGGGCGCCGGCGTCGACTATGCGCTGACCGACAAATTCATCGTCGGCGCGCAATATCGCTATTATGATTTCGGCTCCGAGCACTATGACGTAGCGGAACCCTTCAACGATCGCGATCAGGATGTGAAGCTGAACGCGGTCGGTATCAATCTCAGCTACAAATTCTGAGCCTTCTCGGCGACTGAGATTTTGGCAACAACCAACTGTTTTGCCATCACGAACCACCTTTCATGAGTCCGACACTCGGCAAAAGATGGCTTGACGGGTTTTCGCTGGCGTCTGAAAAGGGCTGGCCTGCGGACGTGGCGGAATTGGTAGACGCAAGGGACTTAAAATCCCTCGATCTCTGATCGTACGGGTTCGATTCCCGTCGTCCGCACCATTTGAAATGCTTAGGATTTGTTCTGTAAGAACTCACTGGCTACCATAGAAAAGGCTGACGCGGGTAGCAACTGAAGAGGTTTAACACTCTTGCTGGAATACCTGCTGCAACACTCCTGTCGGTAGCGACCGACCGCGCGGGCCAGGTCAAGGCACTCCCTTAGGAGCCGGCTGGGGCCGCAGCGGCCTTAACCCGGTGGGCATGCTCCGTCGCGATTTTAAGAAGAGTTGCGGCCGTTTCCTGTGGCGTCCAACCTTGCGCTTCTGACGCAGTCACCAAGGCCGCAAACGCGGCTTCTAATGCGACTTCACAGTTCACCCCACGGTCTGGGCTATCCTCTGGCAATATCGGGGGTTCGACGGATTGGGACATGGTGACTTCTTTCAAAGGGGAAAACCCGCCGCCCCAGCCTTTTGCCACTTGAAAATTTCAGCAAAGGATCATTCCAGCTATCAGCAGCGTGATTAGAACTGACAACGGCACGGCCAGAAGACCGACCAACTCAACATTTCTTGTGTTTTGTCGCTTGTCCATCTTCGTCGCCCGCATGTCGTTGGCTTTGGCATCTTGCCGTCAACGTGCAGCTGTTGGAACCAACCACAAGTGCCGCTGATCGGAGATTCAGTCGGTGCTGCATATTAGCAACACATTGTGGAACGATCGGGCGGCATCAGCCAATTGCTTTTGAATGCGCTTGCACTTGCTTCGTACGATTCCGTACAGTTTCCCCCATAGGGGAGGCGGCCGATGGACCATGACGAGGAAGGCTACAGCATTGACGCCTTCGATTTCGATGTGGTGTGCGAGACCTTCAGGAGATCCGTTCGGGAGTTGAACCTGGCTGAAGAGCATTGGGTAGACCACGCGAAGGCGCTGCTACGGGAATTCACCGACAGCGCACCTGATGACGACATGATTAGCCGGATCGTCGGGCGCTAGTGGCCTATACAGCGGTAGTTGGTTAGAATCGTACCCCGGTCCTGCCACGGAAACCTTTTCCAAGGTTTGCCGCGTCATAGAGGCATCACAGAAGCTCCTGGAACAGATTGCCCAGCGCGGAGGGCCCTATAACGAAAAAGCTCGCCACCGTGAGGCAGCGGGCAGTTTTGGGAGAAACAGAAATGGGAACAATGGACCCCCGAATTGCCAACGGGCCATCGCCAATGCCGTCAGAGAGCCCTGCCTGGACGTGTGGCGTCCTGTCCGGCCCTCGCCATTGATTTCGTCGGCAAGCTTGTCTTTGGCCTCGTGATAGGTCTTGAAGTTGGCATCGGGATGGCAATCGCCGGCTGCCAAGGAGGCCGGCCGCTGGCCGACCCATCAGTTAGGCGTCCGTAGCCAGAGCGTTATAAAGCAGCAAACACGCCAGGATAGGAACGGCGCTGCCTAGCAGCTGGTCTGCCGTGAGGCCGGAAAAATAGACAAGATGAAACGTCACCATCGCTCTACCAATCACGGTTCGGAACACTGCCGAATTAACCGTTGGCCGACGCTAATGTTCCGCTCTGGACTCACTACCGCTTTGGAAGAATCCTGCATCAGCGCCCCGCCGACCTTGATCTCAACGTCCGTGCCACAAGGCTTTCCTTCGTTCGCATGGTTCGCAGAGATTAGCACGATCGCATACTCTCATCTCATCCGGCGTCGTCTCCCTCACAAAGCAGCGCCGGTAAGGCTCGGCGACCTTCTTGTTTGTCCGTGTGCCAAAGGAGGTCGCCGGGCCTGCCGCTGCTCATCTTTGCTGGTGGTTGCTCCTGATGGCTGCGCTTGGCGCCGTCGCCCTACTGCTACCTGCGGGGTAAGGCCGGCGAGCCCTCTTGTCAGGCAGTCCGGCATGTAGGATTATAGTCCTCGTTGCGGCGACCCCTCAATGGAGAGCGCCAATGGCCAGAACCAAACCTTCGGAACAACTTTCCCGGGCTGAAATCGAGCGCTTCCTGGCGGCAGCCGAAGCGCTGCACAAGAGCATCGTCGGGCCGCTCCTGGCGTACCACGGCGAGCACTACCAAGCTCTACGTAAGGTCCATGGACCCCTGTTGAAGTCGATCGAGACCATCACCGGCCAGAGGGCGAAGTTCATCCAGTGGAACGGGACAGGACCGGCACAGCCCCGGGACAAGCCTCCGGGCTAAGTCTCCTCCCGGAAATCCAGCAGCTTGGCATGGCGAAGCTTCTCCTCGCCCTTTAGGAACCGCACGCGGCCGACCAGGCCCGGCTTTAGCCATTCGGCCTTGTCACTCTTGAGCCCTTTCGGCGCCGGCCCGCCAATCTTGCCTTGCACGCGGTCCCATAGGCGCTGGCGCTTGTCCGCCTTGAAGGTGACGAAGGCGCCGCCGGCATAGTGGCCTTTGTCGGCCATCAGCACCATGGCAGGCTTGCCGGCCTCGCGCTGCACGCCGATGATGTCCATCTCCTTTTCGGCATAGCACTTGATCTTGCGCCAGTTCGTCGTCGGACCCGACCGATACTTGCTGCCCTTCCGCTTTGAAACGATACCTTCAAGCCCAGCCTGGTCGACCAGGTGAAAGACGGCGTCGCCAGTGCCCGGCATCGCTTCGCTGAACTGAATTCGGCCGCCGTCCGGGATCAACGCCCGGAGTATCTCGCGACGGTCTTCCACCGGCGTGTTCCGCAAGTCATGCCCGTTCAGGTGCAAGAGGTCGAATGCTAGCAGATACAGATCGCGCGAAGGCTTGCGGCTGGTCGCGGCTGATTGATGCGCATGGAAGTCGGATAGGCCAGCCTCATTGATCGTAATGGTCTCGCCGTCGATGATGAAGTCTTTCGCCTCGATCGCTTCCGCCTCACCGGCAAGTTGGATGTAGCGGCCCGTCCAATCATAACCGTTCTTGGTGATCAGCCGAATCCCGTCATCATCCTTGATGACCTGGGTGCGGTAGCCATCGAATTTGATCTCATGAATCCAATCATCGCCCATCGGCGGCGTGTCGACCAGTTCGGGTTCCATGGGCTTGATGAATTTCAGACGCATGCACTGACTCTCAGAACTGCGACTTCAATTAGCAATTGCTAAATTAGTTCCGGAACATTTTAGACGAATTGGATGTTTGAAGGGCTATGAAGATCGAAGCCGACCAATGCCGGGCAGCGCTGACGCTCATCCGGCGCACAATGGAAGAGCACTGTCCTCCTGGCGTGCTGCCGAGCGAAGAGATGGTCAATGGGCTCTATGGTCCGGAACTGATCCATGAGGCGGAAGCCATTGCCGCCGGCATCGTCGCAACCATTGACCAGCTGCAATTGCCCGTGATGAAACCGCCGTCCCCTAGTATCAAATAGAGACCGACACAGGGAAGGTCGCTTGGCCGCCCGATCGTGGGCTCGCAACGACCGGCGAGGCGATGCCGGCCCCACCAAGGGTTACAGCCCCTCGACCAGCAGCGAAGGCGGCTCGCGGCAGTGCAACACCCGAAGTGTTTCGAGACGACGATGGCCACCGAGCGTAGCCAGCGCGCGTTGTGCTGCACAAGGACCGAGGCAGCGGCACGGCCGCCCGGGCTACTCCAAAGGCGGCTCTTCGCTCTGTGGAGCCAAAACGGTGATATCCATCCTGGCGATTGTCGATGCGGCGCGCCCCTGGGCTCCAGAATCCGTGTCGCCACTTTCTGCCGCCATTGCCCTGGCGCGATGTCCTACGCTGTCTGCGCTTTTGCCTGGCGCAAATCCTTCGCCCGGTTCTGTCTTTGCGGGTTTCGGTCGAGTTTCAGCTGCCTGCCGATGTTGGTTTCCAATCGCCGAGACCATCGATACCCCCCCTTGATGAGGCCGCGACTGTACCTGTCAAGGCTGTAGCGAGGCTGATCACTTAAGTGGTCGGGTTGCGCCCGCTCGTCGTGGCCCTCCGATCACTGGGCTCTCGATGCCTTGGCGCTCGCGGACGTCTGGTCGGGTGGGAAGTTCAAACTCAGCCGCCCTTTGCGGCACCGGCTTCGCCCGACAATTAGGAACGATTTCGCCCGCCATGTGTTACGCAATCATGAATCTCGCGGATCCCGGATCAACAATGGCAACCGATCTTTTCACGATGCAACTCGCTGATGCTCAGCAGCGCATCAAACAGACCGAGTTCGCGCTGGTACTCAGCGAGAAAATGGTGGCTGAGAACCTCGCTTTATCCAGCAGGATACGATCGGCGAGGCGGCGTGTCCTGAAGGCCGGAAGGCCTCTGGCGACAGTCGACTCAACAAGCTGAAAGAGTTCTTCAAATGATCTCGACCCAGTCGGGACGTGGGAGAGCTTGCCGGCAACCTTAGCGGTAATCGGCCGAGTCGCAGCAGGAAGCGCGCCGAAAACTTGCTCGATGAAGACTGCGGCGTCGCTATGACACTCGCCTTGTGTTGCCGAATCCGATCTGCGCAAAGGCGCGTGGTCGAGACCAGGCAGCGGCTCACGAAGATTAATCCCAGCAGGGCAAATTGACCGCTACGGCTCAGTTGAGGCAGCACTTCGAAATCACGGCTATTGACCTGCTGAGCTATCAGTTTCTCTCGATCTCTAATCGTATGGGTTCTCCGCACCACCCTTCGCTCTTCGAGCTTCGGCGTGGCAGGCCACCGAGTAGCCGTCAAACGTCGAGATAGCCGGCGGCGACCAGCGTTGCCTTATATCGTTTGGCAAATCGGCTGGGCAAACGACTGAGGTAAGCTGACGCGCCAATATCCCAATGCGCGCCCAGTTCGCGGTCGAAGGCAGCCGGATCGAATTGCAGCAAGCCGCTGCGTGGGTAGACCGTGAATTCTCCGAAGATCGGCTCCCCCTCCTCCTCGTAGAAATCGACACGCACCATGTCGAACTCGCTGCCGAGCGCCTCGGCTGCCTCGATCATCCGCGCCAGGCTCTTGGGAGGGGGAATTTCCAGGCTCGAGTCGATCGCGCCCTGGACGATGTTCAGCGGGCGCCAATCGCGATCCAGGTGGGCGGTATTCTTGACCGTGGAACGGAAGGCGACGACGACAATGTAGGCGACGTGGCCAGCCAGCACACAGAATTTGTAGTCGACCGGGTCATAATCCTGGTCCTTGCCGACAAGCGCTTCGACGAAAACCCGCCGCTCTATGTGCGCATAGCTGCGCTCCAGCTTGCGGGCGCCATAGGTTTGGCCAAGGTATTCCGTCATCTCGGCAATGATCGCCTCCCGGTGGGCGTTGGCCGGATCGCGAACGATGACATTCATGGCGCAACCGTGGTTGCATTTGACGGCGTAGGGGATTTTCAAGTCATCGAAAGGGATCTGGAGCGGATCGTCGCCCTGCCACAGCACCTCCGGGATGGCGAGCCCGGGAAGCCGCTCCCTGACGATTTCCTTGGACTTGAGCTTGTCGAGAAGGCCGGTAAAGCGAGGATCGTCATCGAAAATCTTGCGCCAGTGGATCTTTTCCGTGAACGTCACCGGGGCTGCAAAATTCGGCAGATGCCGCATCCGCTCAAGGAAACGCTGGGTCAACCGGCGGTAGCGGACAAGCAGCGCGGCGTTCAGCAAGATGAGAGATGCCCGCGCGCTGTTTCGCTTCAGCCATGCCTTTGCGCCACGCGCCATTCCGGTGTCCTTGCAACTTGCGCAACTTCATCCGCGAAGTGGACGTGCCACCCTGCCCGCAGCAGTGAGGCACGTCGAGCTTCGCCGGAGCTAGCCCTTCATCGGGTACAGTTTCAAATGCTGGATCAGGATGATCGTCTTGGCGTCGATGATGCGGCCGTCTGAAATGCCGGCCAGCGCTTCATCAAGCGGCATTTCCAGAACCTCGATGTCCTCGCCCTCGTTGGCCGCCCCGCCGCCGGCCGAGATGCGGTCGGCGGGTGAATAGCGCGCCACGAAGAACCACAGCCGTTCGGTGACGCTGCCCGGGCTCATATAGGGGGAAAACAGCCGCTCGATGTTCTGTAGGCGATAGCCGAGCTCTTCCTCGGCCTCCTTGAGGATGGCGGTTTCGGGATCGTTTTCGTCGAGCAGGCCGGCGCAGGCCTCGATCAGCGGTTCGCGGTGGCCGGTGACATAGGCGGGGTAGCGGAACTGCCGCACCAGAAGCACCGTCTGGCGCTCGGGATCGAAAGGCAGGATCACCGCGCCGTCGCCACGATCGTAGGTCTGGCGAATCTGCGTCTCCCACTGCCCGTCTCGCCGACGGTAATCGAGAACGGTCTTCTTCAGGACCGCCCAGTCGTCGGACAGGACTTCCTCCGAGCGGATGCGGATACGATCTTCCATGATGAGCTCCAAGCTGTCGGCGCCATGGCGTAACCGCGAACGGTTTTGCGCGCAACCGAAACGGCGAAGCTTTCACCGCCTCGTGTCTGGTGCCGGCAACTGCCATCGCCTAAATAGCTGCAGTCCCTCTCCGGAGTTTTTTTGATGACCGCAGCGCTTTTCCAGCCGATCGCCCTCGATGGCCTGACCTTTCCGAATCGTATCGCGGTGGCGCCGATGTGCCAGTATTCCGCCGAAGACGGCTCGGCCAGCGACTGGCATCTCTATCACTGGATGAACCTGGCGATGTCGGGCGCCGGCATGGTCACCGTCGAGATGACCGACGTCGAACGGCGCGGCCGCATCACCCATGGCTGCCTCGGCCTCTATTCCGACGACAACGAGGCGGCCGCCCGGCGCACGCTGGATGCAGCAAGGCGCGTCGCCGCGCCGGAAACGAAATTCGGCATTCAGCTTGCCCATGCCGGCCGCAAGGCCTCCAACCGAAAGCCCTGGGAAGGCGGCGGCCCATTGCAGCCGGGCGAGGATCCCTGGCAGACCGTCTCGGCCTCGGCCATCGCCTATGACACCGGCTGGAATGTGCCGCATGCGCTGGAGGAGGATGAAATCCTGCAGCTTATCGAGCGCTTCACTCAAGCCGCGAGGCGGGCCGAGCGCGCCGGCTTCGACTTCCTCGAGTTGCACGCCGCGCACGGCTATCTGATCTTTCAGTTCCTGTCGCCGCTTTCCAACCAGCGCACCGACCGCTGGGGCGGCTCGCTGGAAAACCGCATGCGTTTCCTCATCGAGATCGCCAAATCGGTGAGGAAGGCGGTTCCAAACCTGATGCTTGGCGCCCGCCTGTCGGTAAAGGACTGGGTCGATGGCGGTTTCGAGGTCGCGGACGCGATCGAGGTGGCCAAAGCCTTGAAGGCGCTTGATGTTGCCTATCTCTGCTGTTCGAGCGGCGGCAATTCTCCGTTGCAGAAACTGCCGACCGGCCCCGGCTATCAGGTGCATCTGGCCGAAGCGGTGCGCAAGGGCGCCGGCATCCCGACACGGGCTGTCGGCCTGATCGACGATCCCGCGCAGGCAGAGGCGATCGTCGCCGACGGCCGCGCCGACATGGTCGCGCTGGCCCGCGCCTTCCTCGCCGATCCGCGCTGGGGCTGGCGCGCCGCCGCCACCTTCAGCGAAAAAATCCATCCCGCGCCACAGCTTGCCCGCTCGGTGACGACGATGCAGCATTGGATGAGGGGCTGAACAGGCTGCGCCGACGGTGGTCGCGCTGTCGTTCGCCGCGTCGTCTCCGGTCGGCGCGCAATATTGCGAAGGCACGGTGCACGGCCTGTCCAGGCACTACGATCTCGATACCGGCAGCGGGTTTCTCGCTGTGCGCGCACGGCCGAACTTGTCGTCGCGCATGATCGGGCAATTGTTCAATGGCGACCACACCGAGATTTTCGACCGCCGCGGCAACTGGTACCAGGTCGAAATCGGCGGACGGACCGGCTGGGCCAACGCCCGCTGGCTGCGCAACGACTGCGGTTACTGAGACCAACGATTGCGGTTGCTGAGACGCCAATGCATGTCGCCCAAAAGTGGGACCCGGTTTTGGGACAACGACATGCATTAAACAGAAATCAAAAGCGCGTCGCAAACGCGACGCGACTTTTGGGCGCAGGCTGACGGCCATTTTTGCAACCATATTGGCTGCTTTGCGTTGCGGCCATCATGGATAACAAACCTTTTGAAACCCCGGTCGTGGTCGAACTCGGCCATGTCGGCAAATATCGCCAGATCCGCAGCACCCAGGAAGCGGCGGAGTGTCTGATGACGGTGTGGCCGCTCAACCGCGGCCCGCGCCATCGTGATGCTCTCGACACTTGCCTCAAAGTGCTGGAAGGTTATCGTTCGACGGCCGATGCACGCAGGGCTTTGATCGAAGCGGCCAAGGAATCGGAAGTGCTGGTTCCCGAAGACCGGCTGCCAGACGTCAAATTGCATTGAAGCCCAAATTGCATTGAAAAACGGGCCGCATTGAGCGGACGGACGAACCGGAGGATTTCATGGCGAAGCTGACTTACAAGATCGTCGAGCATGACGGGGGCTGGGCCTACAAGGTCGGTTCGACATTCTCGGAGACATTCCCGACCCACCAGGATGCGCTGCGCGCCGCCGAGATCGCCTCGGCCGAACAGCAGATCGCCGGCGCCACGGACGGCATCCAGTATGAGGATGCCGAAGGCAAGTGGCACGACGAACTGGCCGACGGCCGCGACCGGCCGCAGACCGAAGTTTCCGACTGATCCTTGCCCCTCAGCTTTCGCTGCCGGCCGTGGATGCTCGCCTAAGCAATTCCCTTGGGAATTGCGTCAAAACAAACAGGCGGGACATCCTGCCGGTCAGTCGAAGCCGCGGCTTGGTCACTTGCCGCAATATTGATCGTTCACGTTGGGCCTCACATTTCCGTAGGGTCCTGACGGGTCGGAGGCGCACGGCCCCGTAGCGCCGCCATAGCCTTTGCTGCCGTCGGCATTGATGCTGCCGGTGGTGCTCTGGTCGACGGTCGATGACTGCTCGTTCCCGAACGGCCACCAGCTGTGATCGTTGGAATACCTGCCGTCCGATGACTGCGCCATCGCCGATGTGGCAAGACCGATCGTCAGGACGGATGCTGCAAAAACTTTCCTGTACATTGAATTACTCCGTATCTGCCGCCTTGGGTGCGACACGGGGTAAACCGGATATCAGCCGAATGGTTCGGTGAAATTGTTGTGAGGCTGTGGTGAGGTCTTGGCCGGCGAATGCCCGCTCGGCAATGCGCTTGATGAAGGCGATGACGCGGTCCGGCGCGACGAATTGCGGCATGTGGCCGAGGCCTTCGACCGTCTCGAAATCGAGCCCTTCGATCCTGTCCTTCATCGGCTCCCCATGTATGCGCATGGCGATGACGCGATCGGCTGTCCCGAAGAAAATCCCGGCCGGCATGGCGATCTCTCCATAGCGCTCTTCGATGCGGCCAAGATCCTGTTCGACCGCCACGAAATCGGTGGAGGTCGCATGGAAATGGACAGGCCGCAGCCCGAGCCATCCGCCGCCATTGACCATATAGTCGGCGGGAACGGCCTGCGGCGAGAAGATGAACTCCAGTGTCTGCCGCGCATATCTGAGGCTTGTTGGTATCGCGACGGTGTAGGCCATGATCCAGCGCCAAAGCCGCGAACGGATATAGAGCAGGCCCGCTTTCTCGCGGACGCCGGCTTCCAGATGCGTCAGCGGCGCCAGCAAGGCGATGCCGGAAATCGCGCCGGGATGCTCCAAGGCCAGGGTCAGCGCGACGGCGCCGCCCAGGGAATGCCCGACCACAAGCGGCCTTTCCAGCGCGAGCGTTTCGATGAAGCGCCTTATGATCTCGGCCTGCTCAGGCAAGCGGCCGGTGGCTCCTTTGGCCCGCACCGAATAGCCCGATCCCGGCCGGTCGAGCGCGATTAGCCGGCAACCGGGGCCGAAGCGGTTGAACAGCGTGTGCTGGAACTGATGAAGCTGGGCGCCAAGTCCGTGCACGAACAGGATCGGCCGTCCCTCGCCCGTTTCGACATAATGGATGCGGCTGCCGCCGATCTCGACGAAGTTTCCGCTGGCCGGCACCAGCCTTTCGGCCTTGGCGGCAATCCAGAGCGTTGCCGCGACCAGGCAGGCTACGATGACGAGAGCCAGCACGGACAGGCCGGCAACAAGCCACAGCAGAATCGATACCAGCATGTTTCACCCGGGAGCGGACCGGCGCGCACCATCACCCACTGACGAACGCTCGGCAAGGCAGATGGCGGCTTGTGTCGGCATTGCCGCCAGTTCGATGTCGCGCTATCTCAGGCGACCTTCTTTCTGCCTCAGGCGACCTTGTCTGCCAACGGGCCTGTTTGCCGGAGCCTTCCATGCCTGAAATCGTCACTGCCGCCATGCTTGTCATCGGCGACGAGATTCTGTCCGGCCGCACCAAGGATAAAAATATCGGCCACCTCGCCGACATCATGACGGCCATCGGCATCGACCTGAAGGAAGTGCGGATCGTTCCCGACGAGGAGGACGAGATTGTCGCTGCGGTGAATGCCGTGCGCGCCCGCTACACCTATGTCTTCACCACCGGCGGCATTGGCCCAACGCATGACGACATCACCGCCGATTCGATTTCCAAGGCTTTTGGGGTGCCGTGCGAATACGACGCCAAGGCCTATGCCATGCTGGGCGAGAGCTATGCCGCGCGCGGCATCGAATATACCGAGGCCCGCAAGCGCATGTCGCGCATGCCGCGCGGCGCCGACCATATCGACAATCCGGTCTCCGTCGCGCCCGGCTTTCGCATCGGCAACGTCCATGTCATGGCCGGCGTGCCGGCGATTTTCCAGGCCATGCTCGACAATGTCGTGCCGACGCTGAAGGCCGGCACCAAGATGCTGTCGGCCACCGTCCATTGCCCGTTCGGCGAAGGCCTGATCGGCGGTCCCCTGGGCGACATCCAGAAGGCGCATCCCGACACCGTCATCGGCTCCTATCCGAAATATGGCGACGGCAAGTTCTGGACGGAGCTGGTGGTCCGCGCCCGCGGCCAGGAGGCGCTGGATTCGGCACGCAAGGACGTCGAGGCGATGGTGGCCGGCTTCACCGCCGCCAAGTGACCCTGGGTTCGCGGACCATCGCCGGGCCGGAACCAAGCACCGCACTCCCACGTTTTCCCTCGGGCGCAGCACGCGCTGGCAGATTTGAGGGATTTCGCATGCGCTTCAAGACCATCGTCGCCATATTGCAGAACGAACAGGACGCCGAACGCGTGCTCGACTGCGCCATCCCGCTTGCCGACCGGTTCGAGAGCCATCTCATCGGCATCCATGCCGAAGCGCTGCCCGTTCCCTACACCTCGGCAACCGGCTTCCCCGACACCGAGTTCCTGCAGGTCTCCGCCGACATGAACCGCGAGCGCGCCGAGAAATTGCAGGCGCTTTTCGTTCGGCGGATCGAGAATTCCGGCCTTTCCTTCGAATGGCGCAGCCTCGAGAGCTTTTCCGGCGACAGCGCGCTGACGGGTATTTCCAGCGTGCGCGCCGCCGATCTGATTATTGCCGCGCAGCGCGAGACCGGGGGCGACACGAGCGCCGATGTCGACACGCTGGTTTACGATGCCGGCCGGCCAGTGCTGGTGGTGCCGCATGAGGGGCCGTTGGTCACCACATTCAAACATGTGCTGCTGGCCTGGAACGGCAGCAAGGAGGCGGCGCGTGCCGCCTTCGACGCGCTGCCCTTCATCATCGAGGCCGAAAAGACCGACATTCTTGTCATCGATCCGCCGGATACGCTGGATGACAACCCGGAAGCCGCCGGCGCCGAGATCGCCGCGGCACTCTCCAGGCATGGCGCAACGGTCAGCGTGTCGGTGCAGAAATCGGGTAATGCTTCGGTCGATGACGTCATCCAGACCCGGATCGCCGAGACCGGAGCCGACCTTCTGGTGCTCGGCGCCTACAGCCATTCCTGGCTGCGTCAGCTTTTGTTCGGCGGCGTCACGCGCACCGTGTTGCGCAGCGTGCCGGTTGCGGCCTTTTTGTCGCGGTAACTCCACAGACTGGCCCCGCCCTTGCCAATGCCCTGACTTTCCAGTTAATTCCGCGCGCATTCCACAATGTTGCGCGCGGAGTGCAGAATGTCCCTTCCCGAAAAAGCCTTTCCGGTCTCCTGGGACCAGTTCCACCGCGATGCCCGGGCGCTCGCCTGGCGGCTTGCCGGCGCCAACAAGGGTCAGTGGAAGGCCATCGTCTGCATCACCCGTGGGGGCCTGGTTCCCGCTGCCATCATCTCACGCGAACTCGGCATACGCGTCATCGAGACGGTCTGCGTCGCCTCCTATCACGACTACACCAGCCAGGGGCAATTGCAGGTGCTGAAGGAGATCACGCCGGCGCTGCTCGCCGATGATGGCGCGGGCGTGCTGATCATCGACGACCTCACAGACACCGGCAAGACGGCAGGCATCGTGCGCGCCATGATGCCCAAGGCGCATTTCGCCACCGTCTACGCCAAGCCGAAAGGCCGGCCGCTGGTCGACACCTTCATCACCGAAGTCAGCCAGGACACCTGGATCTACTTTCCCTGGGACATGGGTTTCACCTACCAGAAGCCGATCGCCGACGATCACGCCGGCTGATTCGCGCCAGCCCCATTTCTGCCCAGACGGCCAAACCCGCCCCGTCTGCTATGAAAACAGACACTGGAAGGCACATTATTCTGTCGAATCGACGCCTGTTGGCGGATTGGACGGTTGGTGTGATGTTTTTTACTTTTAAGACTTACACTTGTCGGTAAGATTCATACGGCGGCTAACGATTCTGAGGGCTGGGGTAGCTTTCACTGATGCTGACGACACCGGCGACACACGACCATCTGGCTGAAAGGGTCCGCAAGCTCTTCGGCACTTCGCCTTGTCGCCTGCAGGTTGCCGCTTTGCCATGGCGCAATAACGAAGACGGCGTCGAGATCATGCTGATCACCAGCCGAGACACCGGGCGTTGGGTGCTGCCGAAGGGCTGGCCCGAGGCCAGGGAGCCGCTCTGCGAGGCAGCGGCGCGCGAGGCGGGCGAGGAAGCCGGATTGCGTGGCAAGATTTCGCTTTTCGAGGCCGGTCGTTACTTCTACGCCAAGGCCCTCGCGTCCGGCGAGGAAGTCCCTTGCGAAGTGCTGGTGTTTCCGCTGCAGGTCGAGCACGTTGCCGACCGCTGGAAGGAAAAGCGCGCGCGCACCCGCAAATGGGTCAATGGGGCCGAGGCCGTACGCATGGTCAACGAGCCGGACCTCTGCCAGATCATCGCCCATTTCTGCGCCGATCCCGACAAGTTCGTCGTTAGAGCGTAGCTCACAGCCACCGCTGCATAGTCCTGCGCGCCCGCACCGGTTCTTGCCCCGATTCCGGGCTCGGTGCTTCGCTCCGCGCGCCAGCAATCCGACACTATAAATCCCTCCCCTTCAGGCCAAGCTTAGCCATAGCTTGACATGCAGGCGTTTACCTGCATATTGTGTCTTCAAGATGAGTGAGACCAATGGACGCCGACAAGGTTTTCAAAGCGCTGGGCGACCCGACCCGCAGAATGCTGCTGGATCTTCTGTGTGAGAAGAACGGCCAGACGCTCGGCGAGCTTTGCCAAAACCTCGACATGGCAAGGCAATCCGCGACCCAGCACATCGATCTTCTGGAGGCGGCCAATCTGATCAGCACGGTCAAGCGTGGCCGCGAGAAGCTGCATTTCATCAACCCCGTGCCGCTGCACGAAGTCTACGAGCGGTGGGTGCGAAAATTCGAACGGCAGCGGCTGAGCCTGCTGCACGACCTGAAACAAGAACTCGAAGGAGACGACCAATGACCCGGGAAACCACCAGTTTTGTCTACGTGACCTACATCAGATCGACGCCACAAAAGGTGTTCGAAGCCATCACCAGGCCCGATATCGCCAAGCGCTACTGGGGCCACGAAAACGTCTCCGACTGGAAGCCCGGCTCGAAATGGGAACACATCCGCGCCAATGACGAACGGACCGTCGAACTCGTTGGCAAGGTCGTCGAAATCTCGCCGCCAACTCGGCTGGTCATGAGCTGGGCCAACGCCTCGCAGGCCGACGATCCGACCAAGCACAGCCAGGTGACGTTCGCCATCGAGGAATACGACACCATGGTCAAGCTGACCGTCAGCCATGACGAGCTCGAAGCCGGCAGCGGCATGGCCAAGGGCATCAGCCAGGGTTGGCCGGCCGTGCTGTCCAGCATGAAATCCTTCCTCGAAACCGGCACAGGCATCGACCTGTTCGCCAAGCCGAAATCGGCCTGAAGCAACCGCGGAGAACGATGATGACCAAGCACTTTACCGGCGGCTGCGCCTGCGGCGCGATCCGCTATGAGGCCCGCGGCGAGCCGATCTTTCAGAACCACTGCCAATGCCTCGATTGCCAAAAGCGCAGCGGTACTGGCCATTGTTCCTATGTGACCTTCGGCCGGCGCGCTGACGTAAAGATCACCGGCGAGCCGAGCACATGGCGGATGATCGCCGACAGCGGCAATGAAAAAGCCCAGGCCTTTTGCCCGACCTGCGGCACGCCGGTCTACGTAACGTTCGTCGCCATCCCGGAGGTGACGGCTATCCAGGCCACGAGCCTCGATGATCCCGGCCAGTTCGACCCGCAGGCGGTCACCTACACCGTGCGCGGCCACGCCTGGGACACGATCGACCCAGCGCTTCAGCCATTCGAGCGAATGCCTGGATGAACCAGGCAGAGCCCTATCCCTCGGATAGGGCTCTGCGTTCAGCTCAGATCACCAGGCCCTTGGTCAGTTCCAGCGCCTGCCGCTCGAACAGGCGGCGGTAGATGCCGCCCTTCAGCCGGATCAGCTCGTCATGCGAGCCTTCCTCGACGATCTTGCCACGGTCGAACACGAGCAGCCTGTCCAGCGCCCGCACCGTCGACAGACGGTGCGCGATGACCAGCGTCGTGCGGCCAACCATCAGCCGCTCCATCGCCTGCTGGATCAGCACTTCCGATTCCGAATCGAGGCTCGATGTCGCCTCGTCCAGGATCAGGATGCGCGCATCCGCCAGGAAGGCGCGTGCGATCGCCACCCGCTGGCGCTCGCCGCCCGACAGTTTCACGCCGCGTTCACCGACCAGCGTGCCGTAGCCCTTCGGCAGGCCGGTGATGAAGTCGTGCGCGCTGGCGAGCTTGGCGGCATGCTCGATCTCGGCCTGCGTGGCGTCCGGACGGGCATAGGCGATGTTTTCCGCCAGCGAGCGGTGGAACAGGATGGGCTCCTGCTGGACGATGGCAATCTGCGCGCGCAGCGACGCCTGTGCAACCTGGGAGATGTCTTGGCCATCGATCAGGATCCTGCCGCCGCTGACATCATAGAGACGCTGGATCAGCTTCACGAAGGTCGTCTTGCCCGAGCCGGAATGGCCGACCAGTCCGACCCGCTCGCCCGCCGCTATCTCCACCGAAAAGTCGCGGTAGAGCGGCAGGCGATGGCTACCATAGTGGAAGGTGACGTTATCGAAGGCGATGTGGCCATGCGTGATCCGGATCGGCTTGGCGCCGGGCTGGTCCTCGATGCCGAGCGGTTGCGACTGGAAATCGACCAGTTCCTCCATGTCGTTGACCGAACGTTGCAAATTGCGGATATGCGTGCCGATGTCCCGGAGATAGCCCTGCAGCACGAAGAACGAGGTCAGCACGAAGGCGACATCGCCCGCACTTGCCTGGCCCCAGGCCCACAGCATCAGCGACAGGCCGATCACTGCCGTCCGCAGCACCAGCAGCATGGCGCCTTGCGTCGTGCCGTTGATGGTGCCGCGCACCCAGGTGCGGCTGGTCCGCGCGCGCCATTTGGCGACGACCTTGGCAAGACGCGTTTCCTCGCGCGTCTCGGCGCCGAAACCCTTGACCACGGCATTGCAGCTCACCGCATCGGCAAGCGAGCCGCCAAGCCGCGTATCCCAGCTGTTGGCGAGCCGTGCCGCGGGCGCGACATAGCCGAGCGACAGCAGCGCCGTCACCGTGATGAACAGCACCGAGCCGACTGCCACGACCAGCCCCATCAGGGGCCAGAACCAGCCGAGCAGCAACGTCGAGCCGACCAGCATGGCGACCGATGGCAACAACGCAATCAGGATGGTGTCATTGAGCAGGTCGAGAGCCCACATGCCGCGCGTGACCTTGCGCACCGTCGATCCGGCAAAGCTGTTGGCGTGCCAGTCGGTTGAGAAGCGCTGCACGCGATAGAACGCGTCGGCGGCGATGTCGGCCATCATCTTCAGCGTCAGCTCGACAATGCCCATGAAAGCCAGGTTGCGCAGCACCACCGCCGGTCAGCGCCAAAGCGATGAGCGCGAAGAACGCCGCCATTGCCGCATTCCACGCGACATCGTCAGCCAACGCACTACTGGCGACGGCGTCGACCAGCCGGCCGGAATAGAGCGGCGTCAAGACGTCGGCCAGGGTCGACAGCAGGAAGCTGCCCATGATCAGCGAAAGCCGCCACGGCTGGCGCCGCCAATGGCTGAGCGTGAAGCCAAGAACGCTGCGAAAGGCGCTCGCGCGCAGATCGATTCGGAAACGAGCCATGATGTCATCCGGGCGCAAATCTGCCCGGTCCCGGTAAGGTCTGAAATTGAAAACCGCGCTGGGCAATTCGCCCGGGGCTGCGGAGGTTCGGCATAGGTGGCGGCGCGCCCGATTTGTCGGGTGGCGACCGGCATCGGCAGAAGCCTGTGCTCGACCCGGCATCAGTGCGAAGGACAAACCTTCGCCGGACGCCAGGTGAGACCTAGGCTTCGCGGCCTCGCATTACCATGTGAAATACTGCCATTCGGACCTCCCGCAAGACACTTGCGGAGTGGTCCTTATAGAGACGCCATGAAGGATCGCCAAGGCCAGGCACGTGGCAAAGCTTAACTGGTCCAACCAGTGAGGTTATTTTGCAACAACAGCCGGCCAACCCCCCGCCTGTGCCTCATTCCGGGTTGCGATCGAGGCGCATGTAGCGGCCGTCGGTCGATCCCTTGAAGCCCAGCTTCTCATAAAGGCCATGCGCGTCACTGGTCGACAGGCTCCAGTGCGAGACCGTGCTGAGTTCAGGGTGGTCGATGAGCGCCCGCACCAGTTGCGTGCCAATGCCTTGGCCGCGATGCTGCGGCCAGATGATGATGTCGGCGAGATAGGCAAACACCGTACGGTCGGTGATGGCCCGGCCAAAACCGACTTGGTTCCCGTCGATATAGGCCGCGGTGCAGAACGAGTTGGCAAAGGCGCGGCGATGAAAGTCATCGCTGCGGCCGGCGCCCCAATAACTCGCCCTCAACAGATCGGAGGTCGCCCGGAAATCGATCCGTGACATGTCGAAGCTGATTTCACAGTCGGGCACGGTGCCTCGCAAAGAATGGAGGGCGGCCGAATTCAGTCCGGCCGGTGATTTGGCTGCCCACGTGGCGCGCTTATGGCACCACGAGATAGGCCTTCTGGTCGGCGATCGCGATGGTCACGTCGGTGCCGGAATTGAACTCGACGAAATCGAGCTCCATCCCGTCGCTGAAGATGACGCCGCCCCTGCTCTGCCGCGAAGAAACCACCAGCGGCCGGTCGCGGGTGATGACGCCATGCACAAGCGACACGCCGGTCGTGTTGCTCGGAAACGGTTCGCGCACCGAAAAGAACAGCTGTTCGCCTTCGCGGTCATAGCCTTGCGGCGGCACGGTCGGCACGGAGTTGTCACCATAGGCCGCAGCCAGTCCCGCGGCGCCCGCAATCACCGAGCGCAGCCAGCCGGTAGAGCCGGCGCCGGTCGAAATGATGATGCCGCTCGACGACTGGCGCTCGGTCCTGCCGCCATAGGTCAATTCGTAGCGCGCCGAGACATGCGTCGAGGCGCCAACGAACAGATCGTTGAAGGCGATTAGCCGGCGTCCGTCATTGGAGCGCGCTTCGGCCATCACCACCGCCTGGCGCTTCGCCTTGCCGGCGATCGTCAGGCCGAGGACCTTTTCGGTATCGTCGGCATTCCACGGCAGCAACACGCCGTCGAAAAGCGCCGGGTTCGGGTTAATGCCGATCAGCGGCTGGTACGGGAGGTACTTCGCGGTGTTGGACACCAGCCCGTCCTGACCGAGCGCGATCACCGCGTCGGAGCCGAATTCGAACTGCGGGACCAGTTCGCGGTCGAGCCGCAACTGCTTGAGGCCTTGGGGAAGCGAACCCATCACCTGGTCGAGCGCTTGGTGATAGGCGTCATGCGCTGCCTTGACCGGGTCGAAATCCATGCCGGCCTGCCGGAGGTAAAAGCGCGCCTGTCCCTGCGTGTTGAAGCGCGTCGTCAGCTCCTCGAGCTCGGTCTTGCGGGTGACGACGATCACCCGGTCGATCGGCCTGCCGCTCTGGTCGCTTGCCACCCGTGCTTGCCTTTCAGGACCCGGCTTTCGGCGTGGAAAGCTGGCTGAGCGCGCTGGTGAGCATGTCAGGCGTGATCGACAGATTGCCGACCGAACCGCCCTTTTCCGCCCAGGCCTTGAAGGCCATCGCCGTCAGCACGTGGGCGGGCGCCGACGAATAGACGGTCAGTTCCAGCTGCTGCGCCTTGGCTTGCGCCTCGGCAAGCGTCAGCTTGTTGCGCGCTTCGGTGTCGACCAGCAGCTTGTTGCGTTCGGCAAGCTCGATTTCGGTCGCCAGTTCGCTCTGCTTGATCTCGCGCTCCTTCTCGACGCCCCAGGCACGGCGCCCATAGATCGCGGCATCGGCCTGGCGCTGCAGCGCCTCGCGATATTCGGTCTGGAGCGCCTTGCGGATCTCCGGCGTCGGCTGGACCGAGGTGATGTGGACCTCCTCGATCGACAGGCCGGCGGTTGCCGCAATCGGATCGTTGCGCAGGAGTTCGGCGAGATTGCCGCCGAGCTTGGTCACCTCGGCCAGCGCCTGCTCCAGCGTCATGCTCGAAACCACCGCGCGGGCGCGGCTCTGTATCGCAAGCACCAGGCGCTCGGCGATCTTCTCCCGGCCGTCGCCGACGACGTCGGCACGGCTGAGCTTGGCGCTGAAATCAAAACCTTCGGCTGCCTTGAGTGGATCGATGATGCGGTAGCTGACCGACCCCTGGATTGCCAGATCCTGGAAATTCGCCGTCGTCTCGGTGAAGATGAAAGGGTTGTCGAGCGACGTCACCGGCACCATGGCGATGGTGGTGCCGAACGTCCTGTACCAGAAGGAGATGCCGCGCCCCTGCTCACGGACCTTGCCGTTCTTGAAGCGCAGGATGTGATATTCAGGCGTTCCCTTGAAATAGCTGAAAAACATGAAAGCCCCAAGGTTCTCTAATTAAACGAAGTTCAGCCGCGATCCCTGAAACGGTTGGTGATGGGATAGCGGCGGTCGCGGCCAAAATTCTTCCGGGTGATCTTCACACCCGGCGCCGCTTGCCGGCGTTTGTACTCGGCAATGTAGAGCAAATGTTCGACGCGCGTCACCGTCGCCCGGTCGTGGCCGCGCGCGACGATGTCGTCGACGCCCATTTCGTTCTCGACCAGGCATTCCAGAATGTCGTCCAGCACCGGATAGGGCGGCAGCGAATCCTGGTCGGTCTGGTTCTCGCGCAATTCCGCCGACGGCGCCTTGTCGATGATATTCCTGGGGATCACCTCGCCTGAGGGACCGAGCGCGCCCGGCGGCACATGGCTGTTGCGCCAGCGCGACAGCGCATAGACCTGCATCTTGTAGAGGTCTTTTATCGGGTTGAAGCCGCCATTCATGTCGCCATAAAGCGTGGCGTAGCCCACCGACATCTCGCTCTTGTTGCCCGTGGTGACGACCATCGAGCCGAACTTGTTGGAGATCGCCATCAGGATCGTGCCGCGCGCGCGGCTCTGCAAATTTTCCTCGGTAATGCCTTCCTTGGTGCCCTCGAAAAGCTGCGTCAGCGTATGCAGAAAACCCTCGACCGGTTCGAAGATCGGCACGATGTCATAGCGGCAGCCAAGCGCACGGGCGCAATCCTCGGCATCCTTCAGCGAATCCTCCGAGGTATAGCGGTAGGGCATCATCACCGCCCGCAGCCGCTCCTCGCCGAGCGCATCGACGGCCAATGCGGCGCAGATCGCCGAATCGATGCCGCCGGAGAGACCCAGCACGACGTTCTTGAAGCCGTTCTTGTTGACGTAGTCGCGCAGGCCGAGCATGCAGGCGCGGTAGTCCGCCTCCTCGCGCTCGGGGATTTTCGACATCGGCCCTTCCGAGCAGACCCAGCCGTCAGCTGTGCGCTTCCACTCGGTGACGGCAAGCGTTTCCTCGAACTGGCTCATCTGGAAGGCGAGAGACTTGTCCGCATTTAACGCGAAACTCGCGCCGTCGAACACGAGTTCGTCCTGCCCCCCAACCTGATTGGCGAACAGAAGCGGAAGACCGCTTTCGATGACCTGGCGCAGCGCTACTTGATGGCGCACATCGAGCTTGCCGCGATAATAGGGCGAGCCGTTCGGCACCAACAGCAGTTCCGCCCCACTCTCAGCCAGCGTTTCGCAGACGCCGAAATCGTTCCAGATCTCCTCGCAGATCGGGATACCGATCCGCACCCCTCGGAAATTGGTGGGGCCGGAGATCGAACCTTCCGAGAAGACACGCTTCTCGTCGAACTCGCCATAGTTCGGCAGATCAACCTTGTCTCGGGTCGAAAGGATTTTGCCTCCGTCGAGCACAGCGACCGAATTGTGCTTGCCCTTCTCGCCCTGCCGGGGGAATCCAATGATGATGCCGGGACCACCATCCGCAGTTTCGCGCGCCAACTCGTCTGTTGCGTTTAGGCAGCCCTCCAGAAAGGCCGGCTTCAGCACCAGATCCTCCGGCGGATAACCGGAGATGAAAAGTTCCGTGAACAGGATGAGGTCGGCACCTTGCCGGGCTGCATCCGCCCTCGCCTCACGCGCTTTGGCGAGATTGCCGGCGATGTCACCGACGATCGGGTTCAACTGGGCAACGGCAATGCGAAGCGTGTCAGGAGCGGTCTTCTTGGTCATGCTTGCGGTTTAGCGCGGCAAATTTGCCCCGGCAATGGCGTTCGTTAGGACCACCCCGGACTGATCGAATTCGATCATGTCCCGGACCGATCTATTTCGATCGTGTCTAGTCCGCCATTATTCGCGTAGCGCCTCCGGCGAATGGTTCTCTCCGATCGACATCGCCAGAATGCGCGAAATGTGCCGGCGCGGCAGGCCGGTTTCCTGCGCCCATTTGTTGATCTGCGCCTGGATCTTGTCGAGATCCCTCTTCGACGTCGGACTTTCGGCGATGTCGAGGCCGGCGTCACGCAAAGCCGCGACGATATCGGCCGAGATGACGAAGGCGTCCCATTGCAGCCAGCGCAGGAAATACTGGCCGGTGTTGCCGCCAAGCCGGCTGCCATGCTTGCCGAGATACGCCATCAGCCCGACCTGGTCGTCGTCAGGCCACTCCGCGAGGAATTTGCCGAAACCGCCATGTTCCTTCGACACACGCTCAACGAAGGCGGCGTTGTCGCGGACGGATTTGATCTTCTGCGGGTTGCGCACAATGCGTTGATCAGCCGTCAGGTCGTGCCAGAAGTCATCAGGCTGAAACAACAGCCGTTTCGGCTCGAAATGGAGAAACGCGTCCTCGAACCCAGGCCATTTCTGTTCGATAACGCGCCAGACGAAGCCGGCGGCAAATACCCGCTCGGCCATCGTCGACAGGATGCGATCGTCCGTAATGTCGGCAATCGCAGCATTGTCAGGCGCCGGTCCGAGCAGCGAGGTCAGCACCGCGTCGCCGCCTTTGCGTTTTGCTGCACGGGCGCGAATCTTCGCGAAATCGGGCATCCTGCATCCTCGCGCCGCGCTTTTGACGAAACGCCATCTTCCTATATGCAAACGAGGCTGCCAAGCCGACGCTTTTCCTATGGAGACATCCATGCACAAGACCGTGCCAGAACTGGCCAACCGCTGGCTGAAGCGAACGCCGGAGGGCCTCAGCGAGCTCGAGCGGCGGGTGTTGCAGAGCACTGTCGACCGCAAGCCCATCTCGCAGGATATCAACGACAGCCTCACCGGCCTTCAGGGCGCCGGCGACCGGATCGCCGATGCCATTGCCCGCATCGGCGGCTCGTGGACGTTCATCCTGTCCTTCATTGCTTTCCTGGTGCTGTGGATCGGCGCCAATTGGTGGCTGCTCGGGCGAGACTCGTTCGACCCCTACCCCTTCATCTTCCTCAACCTGGTGCTGTCGATGATCGCCGCCTTGCAGGCGCCGGTGATCATGATGTCGCAGAACCGACAGGCCGCGCGCGACCGCATCGACGCCGCGCATGACTATGAGGTCAACCTCAAGGCCGAGATCGAGATCATGGCTCTGCATGAAAAGCTGGACGAACTGCGCCACAGCCAGATCATCGGCGTGCGCGAGGACATCGCGCGCCTGGCCGAACAGGTGAACCGCATAGACGAAAAACTGTCGGGCCGGCAAACCTCTCAATGACCTGGATCGTCCATCACCTCATCGAGCAATACGGGTTGATCGCGGTTTTCCTGGGCTGTGTCGCCGAAGGCGAAAGTGCGGCCATCCTCGGCGGCTTCTTCGCCCATCAGCATGTCTTCATCCTCTGGAAGGCTTTCCTCGCGGCCGCCATTGGCGCCTTCGTCGGCGACACGTTTTTCTTCATTCTCGGCCGCAGCTTTGCCGACCATCCCAGAGTGCTGAAACTGAAGGCGAGGCCCGGCTTCAACCACGCCTACCGTCTCGTCTCGTCCCATCCCAACATATTCGTCCTGTCCAACCGCTACATCTATGGCCTGCGCCTGGTCGGCGGCATCGCGGCCGGTTTCGCCAGCATTTCGGTAGCGCGCTTCGTTATCCTCAACGCGGTGTCGTCGCTGGTCTGGGCGGCTTTGTTCTGCGGCATCGGCTACGTCTTCGGCGTCGGCGCCGAGCAGATGATAGGCAAGGCACTGCTCCATCACGAACGGCTGCTGATCGCGCTTGCCATAGGTCTGGGCGTCGCCATCCTTGCCTGGCTCATCGCCCGCACCGTCGCCGGCAAGGAGCGCGCCAAGGACGCCCGCGACAGCGAAACCATATCGTAAGGTTCAGTCGTCGTCCTCGACCAGAGCCCGGTCGCCGCGATCGAGGATCAGCGGGATGATGAGATCTTCCTCGTCGGCCAGATGCCGCTTCAGCATGGCGATCAGCCGGCTGTTCTCGTCCGCATAGGCGTCGGCGGCGAAGCGCTGCCTGTCCTCGCTCTCCTCGAGCGTGCGGATGAAGGCGTTCGCCGTCTCGGCGTTGCGCTCCAGCCCCTCATGAATGGTGTGATGGTCGGCATCGAGGATTTCGAAGCCGCGCTTCAGGCGCGGCTCCGCCTTGGCGAAAGCCGGGAAATATCGGTAGTCCTCGACATTGTGGTGGCCGTCGAGATTGCCGAGAAAGTGGTTCAGCCGCGGCGCGAACCAGCGCGCGAAATCCGGCGCCGTCAGCCTGCCTTCGCGATAATCGCCAATGCCGTTGGTGAGCATGCCGCCCAGCTCTCGGAACATGTCGTGCCGCTGCAGCCACATGTTTGCCATGCCGTGGATGTTGGCGTGGCCCTGCCATGTCTCGCGCGGATATTTTTCCGCCAGCCAGCGCAGGTCTTCCGGCAGGCCGGCTCTTTCAAGCAGCAGAAAATTGGCTTCCACGACGTCAGTCTCCTTTGGTGACTAACATATGGGAGCGTTCAGATCAGATCGGTAGTCCCGTGATGCGCTCGATGAGGGCGATTCCCCAGACGCCGGTGACGATAATAACCGAAATCAGCACCGCCAGCGAGCCGCAGTCCTTGGCGAGCTGGATGTCGACGTTGAACTCCCGACTGAAGGCATCGCAGGCTGCCTCGATGCCGGTGTTGAGCACTTCGACCATGATGAGCAGCAGCACCGCGCCGATCAACAGCGCGTAGCCGCGCCACGAGACCGAGACGAACCAGCCGAGCGGCAGCGCCAGCACCAGCAGCATCAGTTCCTGCTGAAATGCCCTTTCGCTGGCGGCGAGCTTGCGAAAGGCTCGCACAGAATTGAAGTAAGCACCGATCAGCCGCTGCATGCCGCATCCCCTTCGAATCACCGGCAGGGGATATCGCAATGGCTGGATCAAGGGAATAAGGCAGCCGCCGCAAAATCACTCCTCCGCAACCTTGATCGTCGGCGTCGACTTCTCGAACTGCGGCAGTCCATCGTCGATCGTATAGTAATCGCCCTTGTCGCCGACAAAGATGTGGCATTGGCCTTCGAGCCCGGTCGGGTTGTCGAACGATCCGGCCAGAACCGAGACATAGGCATCCTGACCCGGCTTCCAGAACAGCACCGAGCCGCAGATCTTGCAAAAGCCGCGCTTGGCGAAGGAAGACGATTCGTACCAGCTGATGTTGTCGGCGCCGGTTATCGTGATGTCGCCGTCGGCGACGTTGGTTGCAGCGTAAAAATGCCCGCTCTGCTTGCGGCACTGCGAACAGTGGCAAAAAATGACGCCGCGCAACGGCCCTCGCGTCTGGAAACGCACTGCTCCACACAGGCAAGATCCGCTGTGGTTGTTGCTCATCCCTGCCTCCACCGTCCATCGTTCACGGGTTCGCCGCTGGCCGAGAGGATTTCAGTTTTGCCGCAGCCGGGCACCGGCAAATGCGACATGGGGTGGGCGTGTTCGGACCTGACCTCAGGATCTTTGCAAGCATTGCTGTAGCCTGCAGCAGAATGGGTCCCGTTACCTGGCGGGACATTAAGAAAACTTTAGCGCCGGCGCATCTATGGTTGTGCCAAGCGAATGTCGCGATCGGGGACGTGTCTTTCGCAGGATGATCCGAAATACGGCTGGCACTCTCCGGTCGGCGGCATCTCGCACGGTCTGCGATGGTTCCCAGAGGCAGAGTGAACAGAACATGCAGCCGGCAGCCGTCCAGACCGACCGAAACAGCGACATTGCAACAGCCGTTGTGGCGACCATGCGTCAGCTCGGTGTGCTTGGCCTGCCGCGCAATTACGAAATCTTCTACGAAGCACTGAAAGGCACCAACCGCGAACTCGGCCTGGCCGTCGTCGCGCTCGGCAACCAGCCGACGCAGGACGATCTCGACCGCATCGGCCGCGCTTTCTTTGCTCAGCATCACGGTCCCGGCATTGTCGAGCAGGCGCGCGACGTGCTGGCCAGGGAACTCGAGGACATCGCCTTGCTGCTGCGCAGCGAACGCAGCCATATCGAGAAATACGGCAAGATCCTCGATGAGACGTCAAGCGGCCTCGCCAACCGCAGCCTGCTTTCGCAGGATCTGCTGCAGAAGGTCGCCAGCGCCATGGCGGCGGCCACCAACTCGACCCTCGACCACGGCAAGCAGGTTGCAACCACGCTGAGCGACAAGACGGCGGAACTGGAGAGCGTCAAGTCGAAGCTTGAGGAGTACAAGCGGCTCGCCGACACCGACCCCTTGACCCATATCTGGAACCGCCGCGCCTTCGACAAGCAAATCACGGCGATTTACACCTCCAACAAGGGGATCCTGTTCAACGCCCTGATCCTTGCCGACATCGACCATTTCAAGGGTGTCAACGATCGCTACGGCCACCCGGTCGGCGACAAGATCATCCAGATCGTCGCTGAAATCTTCCAGACCAGCATCCGTGAAGACATGTTCGTTGCCCGCACCGGCGGGGAGGAATTCGCGCTGATCGTCAAGGGCGCCAGCGAGGATACCACTTACGAGATCGCCGAACGCATCCGCGTGCTGATCGAACAGACGGCGTTCACCAGCAGCCAGACCGGCGCCAATTACGGCACGGTAACCGTTTCCATGGGCATCTGCATGGCTTCCGAAGCGGAAAGCCCGGAGGATCTTTACACCAAGGCGGACCGGGCGCTCTACCGCTCCAAGGTTGGCGGGCGCAACCGCGTCACCCGGCACTCGACAATGGCCGGCCGCACCGGCAAGAACTGGCTGCTATACAAGAAAGACTGACGCTTCGGCGTGCAGCCAATTCCCGGGCACAGGCAAATTTATCGGATCCCGCCTCTTTCCATATGAATTTCCGTGGAGTATATTTTCCATGGAAAGAGAGAGCCATGTCTGTTACACAACCCAATGCTGCCGCCCCTGATCTGACCGCGAAGGCGGCCGAAAACGCGGTTCTGACCAAGGCCACGCTGCGCGCCGCCGAACTCTTGGATATAACCGCCAGGGTGCTTGCGTCGATCATCGGCGTCTCGGAAGCCACGGTTTCACGCATGCGCAGGCAGGAATTCCTGCTGGAGCGCGGCACCAAGCCGTTCGAACTCGCGGTGCTGTTCGTGCGGCTGTTCCGTTCGCTCGACGCCATTGTCGGCGGTGACGAGACGATAGCCCGGGCATGGCTGAAGAACGCGAATACCGCGTTCGATGGCAGCCCGCTTGAAAAGATCCTCACCATTACCGGGCTTGTCGATGTCATTGCCTATCTGGACTCCCGACGCGCTCTCGTCTGAAGCCGTCCGGCTCGACGGCAAATACTGGCGCATGGTCGAGGCGCAGCACCGCGTCTCGACGCTGAAGATCGTCGACACGCTGGACGAACAGGCGCTGCTCGAGGATCTGATCGAGGAGACCAAGCCGCAAATCCCCATGGAATGCCGGCATCTCCACTATCTCCTGGCGACGCCCTTCCGCTACGGCTCGATCTATCCCTACGGCTCGCGCTTCCGCCGCGCTGGCCGCACCCTGGGTGTCTACTATGCCGCGGAGACGATCATGACGGCGGTCGCCGAAATGGCCTTCTACCGCTTGTTGTTCTTCGCCGATTCGCCCGACACGCCATGGCCGCACGACGCCGCCGAATACACCGCCTTCGCCGCCGCGATCCGCACCGACAAGGCTGTCGACCTCACGCGGCCGCCACTCGACCGCGATCAGGCTGAGTGGACGCATCCGACCGACTACGCCGCCAGCCAGGCGATTGCCGATGTCGCGCGTGAGGCTGGGTTGGAGGCGATCCGCTACCGTTCGGCGCGCGACCCGAAGGGCGCCAACATAGCGCTGCTGGCATGTCGCGGCTTTACCAAGGCCAAGCCGCTGGAGCCGCACACATGGCGCATCCGGCTGGGCTCGTTCGGTGTCCAGGCGATCTGCGAGTTTCCGGAAAGGCGCCTCGAGTTTTCCAGAGCCGCCTTTGCCAACGATCCCCGGCTTAACGGCCTGCGCTGGGAACGTGGCCGCTGATCGAAACGAAAAAAGCGCGGGATCTCCCCGGCGCTTTCCACTTCAACCTGAAAACGGGTTCAGCCGTTAGCCACCTGCTTGTGCTGCACCGGATGGCTCTTCTTCAAGAGATCCGACACCAGGAACGCCAGCTCGATCGCCTGGTCGGCATTGAGGCGCGGGTCGCAATGGGTGTGATAGCGGTCCTGCAGCTCCTCGGCGGTGATGGCGCGGGCGCCACCGGTGCATTCGGTGACGTTCTTGCCGGTCATCTCGACATGGATGCCGCCGGGATGCGTGCCTTCGGCGCGATGCACCTCGAAGAAGGTCTGCACTTCCTTGAGGATGCGGTCGAACGGGCGCGTCTTGTAGCCGGCAGCCTCGATCGTATTGCCGTGCATCGGGTCGGACGACCACACGACGCTGCGACCTTCCTTCTGCACCGCGCGCACCAGCTTCGGCAGATGGTCGGCGACCTTGTCGGAGCCGAAGCGGGCGATCAGCGTCAGCCGGCCCGGCTCGTTCTCCGGATTGAGCAGGTCGATGAGCTCCAGCAGGCCGTCAGTCGTCAGCGACGGGCCGCATTTGAGGCCGAGCGGGTTCTTGATGCCGCGGCAATATTCGACATGCGCATGGTCGGGCTGTCGGGTGCGGTCGCCGATCCAGATCATGTGGCCCGACGTTGCGTACCAGTCGCCGGAGGTCGAATCGACGCGGGTCAGCGCCTCTTCATAGCCGAGCAGCAGCGCCTCGTGGCTGGTATAGAAGTCCGTCTCGCGCAGCGCGTAATTGGTCTCCGAGGTGATGCCGACGGCCTTCATGAAGTCCATCGTCTCGGTGATGCGGTTGGCGAGCATGCCATACTTCTCGCCCTGCGGGCTGTCGGACACGAAGCCGAGCATCCAGCGATGCACGTTCTCCAGGCTGGCATAGCCGCCTTGGGCGAAGGCGCGCAGAAGGTTGAGCGTCGCCGCCGATTGCCGGTAGGCCATCTCCTGGCGAGCCGGGTCGGGAATACGCGACTTGGGGTCGAACTCGATGCCGTTGATGATGTCGCCACGGTAGCTCGGCAGCGTCACCTCGCCCTTGGTCTCATTGTCGGAGGAGCGCGGCTTGGCAAACTGGCCGGCAACGCGGCCGACCTTCACGACCGGCTGCGCGCCGGCGAAAGTCAGCACCACTGACATTTGCAAAAATACACGGAAGAAGTCGCGGATGTTGTCCGCGCCATGTTCGGCGAAACTCTCGGCGCAATCACCGCCCTGCAGAAGGAATGCGTCGCCGGCAGCGACAGCCGCAAGCTGCTTCTTCAGCTTGCGCGCCTCACCTGCAAAAACCAGCGGCGGAAAGGTGGCGAGCTGGGCTTCCGTGTTCTTCAGCGCGCCAAGGTCCGGATAGGCAGGAACCTGCTTGATCGGCTTTGCTCTCCAAGAATTCGGCGACCATTTCGTCATCGCTGCACCCAAACGCTCTTTCCAGCAGGGCTTTTGCCCGCCATTCCCACCCCATATGGGGATCGCGGCTCCATACACGAAGCCGATTTCCTATTCTAGACCGGAATTCAAGCGCTGGCGAATGATGGGGAGCATCATGCCGCGACCCACTTTGGCTTCTTATCTTCGCGACGGCTGTGCAATATCGCTTGGTGTCAGAATCGATCCTCACCGATCTAGTCGCGCCGGTCATCGTCCGCCGCGCAACAATTCGCCATGGAGTCCCTATGTCCGTGTCCGCCTACCTTGACCGCGTGCGCCGCGA
This sequence comes from Mesorhizobium sp. C395A, assembly GCF_030323205.1. Lineage (NCBI taxonomy): Bacteria > Pseudomonadati > Pseudomonadota > Alphaproteobacteria > Hyphomicrobiales > Phyllobacteriaceae > Mesorhizobium > Mesorhizobium sp. C395A. The sequence goes on from NZ_CP100473.1 coordinate 2,099,937, forward strand.
GCAAGGCCTGTTGACGATCGACGAGGTGGTTGGCCTGTCCGAGCGCGGCAACGTGATCTACGACCCCTACTCCACGCTGATTTCCGCACGCGCCGTCATCGAGCGAGGCAACGTCTTCTTCCCCGGCGTCTACCTGTTGTGCACCGACAGTGGCACGCTGGAGATCGGCGACGCCAACATTTTCCACGCCAACACGCTGTTCGAAGCATCCGCCGGCGCAATCCGCGTCGGCTCACGCAACCAGTTTGGCGAAGGCGGTTTTAGTGCAAAGGCCAACAGGCCGGGAGCCTCGATCGTGATCGGCGATCAAGGCCGCTATCTCAACGGCGCGGCGGTCTTCGGCGAAACGGTGCTGGGTTCAGGCAGCCAGCTTCTCGGTGCAATCGCGGTCGACAGTTGCCGGCTGGCACCGGGCGGTAGTTTTCGTGAGCCCGACCCCGACCGCCGGGCCGGATTGCTGAAGGGCGCCGGCGCCGCGCGCGGCTTCACCGTGCCTGCCGGGCACGTCATCGTCGGCGCCGGCACGTTCTCGGCATCCGACCTGCAGTTGCAGTCGAATTTCCATCCGAAAGTCTAGGCGGCCACCAGCCGCGCCAACTGGGTCATGACGACAGCCGAGCCCGCCAGACGCTTCTCGGCTGTCGGCCAGTCGCGGATGAAGACCACGCTGTGGTCGGCCCTGATCTTGGCCAGCGAGCCCTGTTCGCCGATGTACTTGACCAGCCCGACCGGGTTAGAAAACTCGCGCTTGCGGAAATGGATGACGACGCCCTTGGGGCCGGCATCGAGCTTTTCGACATTGGCTCTGCGGCAGAGCGCCTTGATGAAGACGATCTTGAGCAGATGTTTTACTTCCTCCGGCAGCGGACCGAATCGATCGATCAGCTCGGAGCCAAAGGCGTCGATTTCCTCCGTATTTTCGAGATCGCCAAGGCGCCTGTAAAGCGCCAGCCTGAGCTGCAGGTCCGGCACGTAGCTTTCCGGGATCATGACCGCCGTGCCCACCGCGATCTGCGGCGACCAGCCGCCATCCTGCACCTCACCGGAATCCTTCACCTCGGCCACCGCCTCCTCCAGCATCTGCTGGTAGAGCTCGAAGCCGACCTCCTTGATGTGTCCGGATTGTTCTTCGCCGAGTAGATTGCCGGCGCCCCTGATGTCGAGGTCGTGGCTGGCGAGCTGGAACCCGGCGCCAAGCGTGTCCAGCGACTGCAGCACCTTCAGCCGGCGCTCGGCCGTGTCGGTGAGCTTGCGGTTGGCCGGCAGCGTGAACAACGAATATGCCCGCACCTTGGAACGGCCGACGCGGCCGCGCAGCTGGTAGAGCTGCGACAGGCCGAACATATCGGCGCGATGGATGATCAGCGTGTTGGCGGTCGGAATGTCGAGACCGGATTCGACGATCGTGGTCGACAACAGCACGTCGTACTGGCCGTCATAGAAGGCGTTCATGATGTCGTCGAGTTCGCCGGGCGGCATCTGGCCATGGGCCACCGCCACCTTCAGCTCCGGCACGGATTCCCTCAGGAAATCATGGATTTCGGCGAGATCGCTGATACGCGGCACGACATAGAAGGAATGGCCGCCGCGATAGCGTTCGCGCAGCAGCGTCTCGCGGATGACCAGCGGATCGAAGGGCGAGATGAAGGTGCGCACCGCCATACGGTCGACCGGCGGCGTGGCGATCAGCGACAGTTCGCGCACGCCGGTCAGAGCCAATTGCAGAGTGCGCGGGATCGGTGTCGCCGACAGCGTCAGCACATGGACATCGGACTTGAGGTCTTTCAGCCGTTCCTTGTGCTTGACGCCAAAATGCTGCTCCTCGTCGATGATCAAAAGGCCGAGATTCTTGAACGAGATCGCGGACCCAAGCAGCGCGTGCGTGCCGATGACGATGTCGACCTGGCCCTCGGCGATGCCTTTCTTGGTTTCCGCCAGTTCCTTGGCGCCAACCAGCCGCGAAGCCTGGGCGACGCGGATCGGCAGGCCGGAGAAGCGCTGCGAAAAGGTCTTGAAATGCTGGCGCGACAACAGCGTCGTCGGCACCACGACCGCGACCTGGAACCCTTCCATGGCAGCGATGAAGGCGGCGCGCAGCGCAACCTCGGTCTTGCCGAAGCCGACATCGCCGCAGATCAGCCGGTCCATCGGCTTGCCGGCACCAAGGTCGTCCACGACGGCATCGATCGCGCCCTGCTGGTCGTCGGTCTCCTCATAGGGAAAGCGCGCCGAGAATTCGCCGTAAAGCCCTTCCGCCGGCACCATGGGCGGCGCGGTACGCATCTGGCGCTCGGCGGCAATGCGGATCAACTGTCCGGCCATGTCGAGCAGGCGCTTCTTCAGCCGCGCCTTGCGCGACTGCCAGGCGCCGCCGCCGAGCTTGTCCAGCGTCGCCTCGGCTGTGTCAGAGCCGTAGCGCGACAGAAGCTCGATGTTTTCCACCGGCAGGAACAGCCGGTCGTCGCCGGCATAGTGGATTTCCAGGCAATCATGCGGCGCGCCGACCGCCTCGATGGTGCGCAGGCCGATAAAACGGCCAATGCCGTGATCAGCATGGACGACGATGTCGCCCGCCGACAACGACGACGCCTCGGCGATGAAATCCGACGCGCGCTTCTTGCGCTTCGAGCGCCGGATCAGCCGGTCGCCCAGAATATCCTGTTCGGCGACGACAACCAGCTGTTCGGTCTCGAAGCCGGATTCCAGCGGCAGCACCGCAAGCGCCGCCTGGCCCGGCTCGAGTTTTTCCGCCTCGGCCAACGTCGCCACCGGCACCAGATTGCCGAGATGATGCTCGGCCAGGATCTGGCCGAGCCGATCGAGCGATCCTTCGGTCCAACCGGCGACGATGACCCGCCGGCGTGCCGCGCGCTCGTCGGCAATATGCTTCACCACGACGTCGAAGACGTTGGCGTTGGGGTCGGCACGTTCCTCGGCGAAGCTGCGGCCGTGGCGCGAACCGCCATGGAACACCTTCTTGGCCCCGACATCGGGCGCGTCGAAGGCGGTGAAGTCGATGGCTTCGCGCGGTCCGAGGGACGCCACGAGGTTTTCCGGCGAGAGATAGAGCAGGTCCGGCGCCACCGGCTTGTACGGCACGGCGTCCTTCAACGCGGCGTCGGCCTGTTTGCGGCGCGCTTCGTAATGGTCGAGGATCAGCGTGTGGCGTTCTGCCAGCGCCTCATGCGCCAGGTGGTCGAAGATCACCGGCGCATCAGGCAGATAATCAAACACTGTCTCCAGCCGCTCGTAGAACAACGGCAACCAATGCTCCATGCCGGCGAAGCGCCGGCCCTCGCTCACCGCCGCATAAAGCCCGTCGTCACGCTGCGGTGCGCCAAAGGCTTCGATATAGGACCGGCGGAAGCGGCTGATGGTTTCGGGGGTCAGCGCCACTTCACTCATCGCCTGCAGCGCCATCGACTTGCGCTGGCCGGTGGTGCGCTGCGTGGCGGCGTCGAAGACGCGGATCGATTCCAGCGTGTCGCCGAAGAAATCGAGCCGCAGTGCTTCCGTCCAGCCGGGTGCGTAGAGGTCGAGGATGCCGCCGCGCACGGCGAATTCGCCGATACCGCGCACCGTCGGCACTCGCTCGAAGCCGGAAATCTCCAGCCGGGACACCAGCGCGTTCATGTCGATCTGGTTGCCGGGCTTTGCGTGGAAAGTCTGCGCTTCGACCAGATCGGCCGGCGGAATGCGCTGCAGCAGCGCATTGGCAGTGGTCAGGATGACCGCGCGATGCGGCTTTTTTGCCAGCGCGATCATCGCCGTCAGGGCGTCGAGCCGCTTGGCAGCGGCATCGGAGCCTGGCGAAACGCGGTCATAGGGCAGGCAATCCCAGGCCGGCAACTCCAACACCGGCAGGCCGGGGGCGGCAAAGGTCAGCGCCTCGATGATCGACGGCAGGCGCTGGCCGTCGCGCGCCACGAACAGCACCGGTTTGTCAGGCGCAATCTCATGGATCGCCTGCACCAGCGCAAAGGCTTCGTAGCCGTCGGCAACGCCATCGACGATGAACTGGCCGGCGCGGCCTTTCGGCAGGCCGATTCTGGGAATGAGGCTCATGGTTGCACGTTTAAAATGTCATGGTCCGGCGCGATGCCAGGATCTTTTGCAGGACGGCACAGTCGATATTCCCGGGAACCGGGCGTTCGCCGGTGACCATGGGCAGGAATTCGGTGTCGGGGATGTCGAGGAGCCTTTCATATTGGTCGATTTCATCGCCGGTCAAGGCGCCGATCTCGTTGTCGGCAAACGTACCGAGGATAAGGTCCATCTCGCGCATCCCGCGATGCCAGGAGCGGAACAACAGCTTGCGGCGCCTGATATCCAGCCCCTCGCTTGATCGTTTCGTTCCGGTCATCTGCCGCATCCTTGCTTGGTGCGGCGCATATAGCGTGGATAGAGGGCGGTGTCAGCCTTGCAACGCACGGGTGGGCGGCTAAACATCCCGGGTGTGAAGAACACTCCTGACAACGCTGGTGCCGGACACCGCCCGCACTTCACCCTCCCCCTTGTGGGGAGGGTCGGCGAGCACGCTTCGCAAAGCGAAGCGAGTGAGACGGGGTGGGGGTGCGGCGCTGACCTACCGACTTCCTCGAAAGTTAGCCGCGCACCTACCCCCATCCCGCTCCGCTTCGCGGATCGACCCTCCCCACAGGGGGGAGAGTGAAGCCATGCGCCCCTCCCTCCTCGACCCTCTCTTCGTCCCCATCACTTCGCTTGCCGGCGTCGGCCCCAAGGTTGGCGCTCTGATCGAGAAGGTGGTGGCGGCCGATCTCGGCGAACGGCCGGCGCGCGCGGGCGGCCTGTTGTTCGTGCTGCCGCACACCGTCATCGACCGTCGCAATCGTCCCGGCATCGCGCTTGCGCCTGCAGGCGCCATCGTCACACTCGACGTGCGCATCGACCGCCACCAGCCGCCGCCGCGCGGCAACCGGTCGGTGCCTTACCGCGTCTATGCCCATGACGACACCGGCGAGATCGGGTTGACCTTCTTCCACGCCCATGCCGCCTATCTTGAAAAAGCGATGCCGGTGGGCGAGCATGTCGTCGTCTCCGGCCGTATGGAATGGTTCAACGGCCGCCCGACCATGGTCCACCCCGACCATATCGCTTTGGCAGGTGACACTGAGAGCCTGCCGCTGGTCGAACCGGTCTATCCGCTCACTGCGGGCCTGTCCGGAAAAGTGCTGCGCCGCGCCATCGGCCAGGCGCTCGGCCGGCTGCCGGAATTGCCGGAGTGGCAGGACGCTGCCTTCATGCGCAAGCAGACCTTTCCGGCCTTTGCCGACGCGCTCGCCCGGGTCCACTATCCCGCGGACCCGATCGATGTCGCCATCGAGGGGGTGGCATGGCGCCGCCTTGCCTATGACGAGCTTCTCGCCGGCCAGGTCTCGCTGGCATTGGTGCGGGCAAAAGTGCGCCGCCTGTCGGGCCGGCCGCTCATCGGCGACGGTCGCATCGTCGAGAAACTGCGCGCAGCCCTGCCCTATTCATTGACCGGCAGCCAGGAATTCGCGCTTGCCGAAATCAATGCCGATCTGGCCGACCCCGAGCGCATGCTGCGCCTGCTGCAAGGCGATGTCGGCTCCGGCAAGACGGTGGTGGCGCTGCTGGCCATGGGGCGCGCAGTCGAGGCCGGTGGCCAGGCGGCATTGATGGCGCCGACCGAGATCCTGGCGCGCCAGCATCTGGCGACGATCACGCCTTTGGCCGAACAGGCCGGCCTGCGCGTCGCCATCCTCACCGGCCGCGAAAAGGGCCGCGAGCGCGCCGATACGCTGGCGGGCCTGGCCAGCGGCGACATCGACATCGTCGTCGGCACCCATGCGCTGTTCCAGGAAACGGTGACCTATCACGACCTCTTGCTTGCCGTGGTCGACGAGCAACACCGCTTCGGCGTCCACCAGCGGCTTGCCATCACCGCCAAGGGCGACGCCCCGGACATGCTGGTGATGACGGCGACGCCGATCCCGCGCACTCTGGTGCTGACCGCCTTCGGCGACATGGACGTCTCCAAGCTGACGGAAAAGCCGGTTGGCCGCCAGCCGATCCGCACCGTCACGCTGCCACTGGAACGGCTGGACGAACTGGTCGGTCGCATGCTGGACGCGGTTGCCGACGGCCAGAAGATCTACTGGATCTGCCCGCTGGTCGAGGAATCCGAAGAGATCAAGTTGATGTCGGCCGAGGACCGTTTTGCCTCGCTGCAGCGCTTGTTCGGCGATCGCATCGGCCTCGTCCACGGCCGCATGAAGGGCGCCGAAAAGGACGAGGCGATGCGCGCGTTCAAGGCCGGCGAAACCCGCATCCTGATCGCCACCACCGTCATCGAGGTCGGCGTCGACGTGCCGGACGCCACCATCATGGTCATCGAGCATGCCGAACGTTTTGGCCTGGCGCAACTGCACCAGTTGCGCGGCCGCGTCGGCCGCGGCGACAAGCCTTCTTCCTGCGTGCTGCTCTACAAGGACCCGCTCGGCGAAACGGCCAAGCGCCGGCTGTCGGTGATGCGCGAGACCGAGGACGGGTTCCTGATCGCCGAAGAGGATCTGAAGCTGCGCGGCGAAGGCGAATTGCTCGGCACCCGCCAGTCCGGCACGCCGGGCTTCCAGGTGGCGCGCATCGAGGTGCACGCCGACTTGCTCGAAGCAGCCCGCGACGATGCAAGGCTGATCCTGTCGCGTGATCCGGAACTACAGTCTGAGCGCGGCGAGGCGCTGCGGCTGCTGCTCTATTTGTTCGGCCGCGACGAGGCCGTGCGGCTCTTGCGTGCCGGCTGAGCCAAAGCACCAAGCGGCGGGTTGGCGAGATCTCCGTCGATCGGCTGGCCGTTCATCGTCACCATTTTCGGCTTGACTTCGGGCGCCACCAGCCCGGCCGAGACGATCAGCCTGGCGCCGTCCTCAATCGTCATGTCGAGCAGCACGATGTCGGATTTCGGCACGTACATCAGGAAACCGGTGGTAGGGTTCGGCGTGCACGGCATGAACACGGCGATCATCGGGTCGCCTGCATGGTCGAGCTTCTGGTTGATCTCGGTTTCCTTCTCGCTGGCGACGAAGACCAGCGACCAGACGCCTTTTCGCGGATATTCGACCAGCCCGACCTGGCGGAACATATCGCCCTTGTTCGACAGCACCGTCTGGAAAATCTGCTTCAGCGAACCGTAGATGCCGCGCACCAGCGGCATACGGCCAAGCAGCCGTTCGCCGAAATTGACGATGGCGCGACCGACGATGTTGGCGGTCATGAAGCCGATCAGCGTGATCAGCACGAGCGCCACGATCAGGCCGAAGCCGGGCACCGGAAACGGCAAATAGGTGTCGGGGCTGTAGCGCGCCGGAATGTACGGCTTCACCCAGGAATCGACCCAGCCGACGAACGACCAGGCGATATAGGCGGTGATCGCCAGCGGCGCGCAGACGATAAAGCCTGTGAGGAAATAGTTCCTCAGCCGGGTCATGCCTGAAGTTCTGGGAGCATCGGACATGGTTCACCGGGGACGCGGGTTGCAGCGCCACACTAGTGAAGCGGACGGCGCTTTGGAACTGCGAAGTTTTTTAGACCCCCGATGAGCGCCGACTACTCCACCGTCACCGATTTCGCCAGGTTGCGCGGCTGGTCGACGTCCGTCCCCATGAACACGGCGGCGTAGTAGGCCAGCATCTGGATCGGCAGCGCATAGATGATCGGCGAGATGATTTCCGGCACGTCGGGCAGGATGATCGTCTCCATCGTCTTGACGCTGACCTGCGCCGCGCCCTTGGCGTCGGTGATCAGGATGATCTTGCCGCCGCGCGCCGCCACTTCCTGCATGTTCGACACGGTTTTTTCGAAGATGCGATCATGCGGCGCGATGACGATGACCGGCATGTTCTCGTCGATCAGCGCGATCGGCCCGTGCTTCAGTTCGCCCGCGGCATAACCCTCGGCATGGATGTAGGAGATTTCCTTGAGTTTCAGCGCGCCTTCCATGGCCAGCGGGAAATTGGTGTCGCGTCCGAGATAGAGCACGTCCTTGTAGCGCGAGATTTCGCGCGCGATGCGCTCGATCTGCTCTTCGAGCTTCAGTACCTGGTTGGCGTAGCGAGGCGCCTCCGAAAGAGCGCGCACCAGCGTCTTTTCCTCATCCTTCGAGATCGTGCCGCGCGCCACACCCGCACGCACCGCCAGCGAGGCCAGCACCGAAAGCTGGCAGGTGAAAGCCTTGGTCGAGGCGACGCCGATCTCCGGCCCGGCCAACGTCGGCAGCACGACGTCGGATTCGCGCGCCATGGTCGATTCGCGCACATTGACGATGGCGCCGATCTTCATGCCCGCCTTGCGGCAATAGCGCAGCGACGCCAGCGTGTCGGCGGTTTCGCCCGACTGCGAGATGAAGAAGGCCGCGTCATCAGCCGATAGCGGCATTTCGCGGTAGCGGAACTCCGAGGCGACATCGATGTCGACCGGCAGCCGCGCATAGCGCTCGAACCAGTATTTGCTGATCAACCCCGCGAGATAGGCGGTGCCGCAGGCCGAGATCGCCAGCCGGCCGATCTTGGCAAAGTCGAACGGCAGTTCCAGCGGCTTCGACACGCCAGAGACGAAATCGACATAGTGCGCCAGCGTATGCGAGATCACCTCGGGCTGTTCATGGATTTCCTTTTCCATGAAATGGCGGCGGTTGCCCTTATCGACCATGAAACTGGTCGATAGTGATTGCTGGCGCTTGCGGGCAACCTCTTTGCCGTCGATGTCGAAGATGGTGACGCCATCGCGGCGCACCACCGCCCAGTCGCCGTCTTCAAGGTAGGTGATGGAATTGGTGAAGGGCGCCAGCGCGATGGCGTCGGAGCCCAGAAACATCTCGCCATCGCCATGGCCGACGGCCAGCGGAGGGCCATTGCGGGCGCCGACGATGAGGTCCTCGTCGCCGGTGAACATGATGGCCAGAGCAAAGGCGCCTTCCAGTCGCTTCAGCGCCTGATGCGCCGCCTCGATCGGCTTCAACCCTTTGGCGAGTTCGCGCGCCACCAGGTGCGCCACGACCTCGGTGTCGGTCTGTGACGAGAAGGAATAGCCGTCGCGGATCAGTTCGTCGCGCAGTTCGGCGAAATTCTCGATGATGCCGTTGTGGACGATGGCGACGCCGTCGGAAAAATGCGGATGGGCGTTGGTCTCGTTGGGCACGCCATGCGTGGCCCAGCGCGTGTGGCCGATGCCGATCGTGCCATTGAGCGGCTCGTCCTTCAGCCGGCGTTCGAGGTTGATCAGCTTGCCTTCGGCGCGGCGGCGGCCAAGCCGGCCATGCTCGACCGTGGCGACACCGGCCGAGTCATAGCCGCGATATTCCAGCCGCTTCAGCGCATCGACGATGAGCGGCGCGACCTGGCTCTGGCCGACAATTCCGACGATACCGCACATATGCCTGCCCCCAATTCCCGCTGGAAAACCAGTCCCGATGGAAAACCAGCGCTATCTAGGGATTGCCGGCCCGCCGCGAAAGTCACTTTGCGTTTCGTCTGCTGTAACGGAACGCTTCTCAACCCGATGCACTATGACACACCGCTCTTGCAATCCGGTTACCGCAATTCCTCGGTTGTTCAATTGCTTCGGCGGTTAATGGTCGGTGCCGGCCTTTTTCTTCGCCGCTGCGGCAGACGCGAAGCGCTCGCGCAATTCCTTGCCCTTGCCGGGAATGGTCTTCTGGCGGGCGCGGCCGAAGGCCAGCGCATCGTCCGGCACGCTTTCGGTTATGACGCTACCCGAGGCGATGTAGCCGCCCTTGCCGATCGTAACCGGCGCCACCAGCGACGAGTTCGAACCGATGAAGGCGCCCTCGCCGATGTCGGTGAAAAACTTCGAGTAGCCGTCATAGTTGCAGGTAATGGTGCCGGCGCCGATATTGGCCCCCGCGCCCACACGGGCATCGCCGATATAAGTCAGATGATTGACCTTGGCGCCTTCCTCGATGACCGCCTGCTTGACCTCGCAGAAATTGCCGACCTTCGCCTTGTTGCGAAGATCGGCACCCGGCCGCAGCCGCGCGAACGGCCCGACAACGCAGTTGGAGGCAATGGTGGCGCCTTCGATGTGGCTGAAAGCGTGGATCTTGGCGCCGGTTGCAATTTTCACGCCCGGTCCGAACCAGACATTGGGCTCGACGATCGTATCGGCGCCGATTTCGGTGTCATGCGAGAAATACACGGTTTCCGGCGCGATCAGCGTTACGCCCGACCGCATGGCCTCGTAGCGCCGGCGCACCTGCCAGATGCCTTCGGCCTGCGCCAGTTCGGCTCGGTTGTTGATGCCGAGCGCACTCTCGAAGCTGGTTTCGGTGGCAACGACATCGAGCCCTTTCGCACTGGCGATCTCGACGATGTCGGTGAGATAGAACTCGCCCTTGGCGTTCTTGTTGCCAACCTGGTCGAGCAGGTCGAGCGCATGCTTGCCCGCCACCGCCATCATGCCGGCATTACAGAAGCCGATCTTCTTTTCCTCGGCGGAGCAGTCCTTCTCCTCGCGGATGGCGGTGAGCTTGCCGCCCTTTTCGATCAGCCGGCCATAGCCGGTCGGGCTGGGCGGGCGGAAGCCGATCACCACAACAGCCGCGCCATCGGCAAGCTTTTGCCGCGCGGTCACCAGGGCTTCAGCGTCGATCAGCGGCGTGTCGCCGAACATCACGAGAATATCGTCATAACCCTTTGATATCGCATCGCCCGCAGCCAGCACGGCATGCGCAGTGCCGAGCCGCTTCTCCTGCACGAAGGTCTCGGCCTTGGGCGCGAACTTCGCGGCCGCCTTGCGCATATCATCGGCGCCATGGCCGATCACCAGCGCCTGGCTGGCAGCACCGGCTGCCTCGGCCGCTTTCACCACATGGGCGACCATCGGCAGTCCGGCGATCTGGTGCAGCACCTTCGGCATCGCGCTCTTCATGCGCGTGCCTTCACCGGCGGCGAGAATGACGGACAAGCAGGATCTGGTTTGCATGTTGGGAGTTTCCGAGGACCGAGATTCGTTGCAGTCTTAGCACCGGAGGCATCGCGGTCCAATGCGGCTGAATTTCGGTAGAAACCTAACAAAGACCCTTGGCGGTCGTCAGGTAAGTATGGTCATCCGCAGGAGACAGAAAGTGCTTTGGGGATGAATACCCAGATTTCGTTCCCGCGAGCTGTCAGTTGGGCCTTTCGGTCCGATTTCGACAAACGGCGGCGATTTGAGTTGGAGAATTCGCCTGCTTTTGACGAGATTGTAGAGCGAATATGCAAGGAAGCCGCTTCAAGAAAGATAGATGCGTCTGTAAGGCCCGGGAACCGAGCCGAATTATTCGGGTGTCATCGCGCTGGGTTTTGTTTGCGGGTTAAGCCAACGACCTTTGACATTTTCTTTAATAGCCCCACGGGTTTGCGAGCTCAGTATCTAGTTCATCCTGATCTTGGACAGGCGGCAAACTGCGTGTTGATCGCGGCTCTCAGATTGCAGTTGCTTGATGCCTATAAGAAGGAATCGCTACCGATTGCGCATAAAAATTGGTCAATCGACAACTCCATCGACGCAACATCGGCAAGGATATGGCGATACGAGTTGGTCTCTACCGCACCCAAACACGATCTTAACATCCCAGGGTGGGACGGACATGGATCGTCCGCCCCAATGGGAGAATGCTTAGTTGTAAATGGTGCGTGGATCGACTCGGATGGCCAGGAGGTAGTCATTCCGGAGAAGATCGGACGGCGATTTGAAGTGCACAGAAGCGGATATTCCTAGGGTCAAGCCCAGCCCTACCCCAGCCGGCCCAGCACCGGAAAATTCTCCAGCAGCCAGTAGGACACCGTCTGCACGCCGCCGGTGAGAAAGAACACCCCGGCGACGACCAGCAGCGCGCCGATCGCCTTTTCGACGCGACCGAGATGGACGCGGAACCTGCCGAGGAAGCGCATGAAGGCGCCGGAGAACAGGGCAGCGATCAGGAACGGAATGCCGAGGCCAAGCGAATAGGCGGCGAGCAGCAGCGCCCCCTCGCCCACCGTCTCGCGGCCGCCGGCCAAGGTCAGGATCGGCCCCAGCACCGGGCCGATGCACGGCGTCCAGCCAAAGGCGAAGGCCAGCCCCATGACATAGGCGGCGACCATGCTGGCAGGCTTGCCCTGCGACTGAAAGCGCGCCTCGCGCGACAGAAGTGGTATGCGCAGGATGCCGAGGAAATTCAGCCCCATCAGGATGATCAGCACCCCGGCCGCCATCGCCAGCGGCTCCTGCCAGACGCGCAGCCAGTGGCCGATGGTCGAGGCGCCGGCGCCAAGCGCCACGAACACGGTGGAGAAACCGAGTACGAAGGCGAGCGAGGAATAGATGAGCGCGCCGCGGGCGCCGGCCTTGGCCGTGACGCCGGCATCGTCACCGCGAAAATCGTCGACCGACACGCCGGCCATGTAGCAGAGATAGGGAGGCACCAGCGGCAGCACGCAAGGCGACAGGAACGAGATCGCCCCCGCTCCGACCGCGCTGACATAGCCGATGTCCAATGGCATTCCAGAACTCCAGATTCCTTGGCGCCGGTATAGCGGTGCAAAACCGTGTTCGCCAATCACCATCGTGTGGCATTTGGCTACACATACGGTCCGGCCGGACGAATTGTTACCGACCAATCCCAAGTTGACCAAGTCGGGGAAGAAATGCCCCTCGCCGAGCGTTCACACAGCGAAGCCGCGATTTCTGCGCGCTTCGTCGGATCACCAGGGAGATTTCCATGAAAAGCATCACTGTCGGCCTGGCCGCCCTTCTGCTCAGCACCGCCGCATCCTTCGCCGCCGAAGCGTGGAAGGAAGCCGATGTCGGTGGCACCAAGATCTACACCGATGCCAATGGCATGACGCTCTATACCTATGACAAGGACGAGAAGGGCAAGACCAACTGCTACGACAAATGCGCCACCAACTGGCCGCCGCTGAAGGCCGAGGACGGCGCCAAGGCGGACGACGAATGGACCATCGTCGACCGCACCGACGGCACCAAGATGTGGGCCTATGACGGCAAGCCGGTCTACACCTTCATCAAGGACAAGAAGGCCGGTGACATCACCGGCGACGGCGTCGGCGAAGTCTGGCACATCGTCAAGGCCGACTGATCGTCCGAACCTCTATCCCGCACCCCATCGGCGGGACTCGGCTGGCCGCCGGCTCCAAGCGACCCGGCGACCAGTTCGGCATTTACGCGCAGCACGAACTAGTCGCGGCGCCTTTCCCGGTGGCTCGAAACACGAACCGTCCCAGACAGAAATTTTGTGATCTTCTCCATACACTCTAAGAGTGTATTGCGGCACACGCCTCCGCATTTTGGCCGCTTGCCCTTGACCGATCGCAAAAGCGCGGCCATGTGAGCGACCAATTGAATGCGTCACGCAGCGGAATTCTTCTGCCGCCCCACAGCTGATATGAGACCTCATGGACGTCGTCGTCGTCGAATCGCCGGCCAAGGCAAAGACAATCAACAAGTATCTCGGCAAGAACTTCAAGGTTCTGGCCTCGTTCGGCCATGTCCGCGATCTGCCGGCCAAGGATGGTTCGGTGCGTCCCGACGAGGATTTCGCCATGTCCTGGGCGGTCGACACCGCGTCCGGAAAGCGTCTCACCGACATCGCCAACGCGGTCAAGGATGCCGATGGCCTGATCCTCGCCACGGATCCGGATCGCGAGGGCGAAGCCATTTCCTGGCACGTGCTGGAGGTGCTCAAGCAGAAGCGCGTGTTGAAGGACAAGCCGGTCAGCCGCGTCGTCTTCAATGCCATAACCAAGTCGTCGGTGCTGGAAGCGATGGCCAATCCGCGCCAGATCGATGCACCATTGGTCGATGCCTATCTGGCTCGCCGCGCACTCGATTATCTCGTCGGCTTCACGCTGTCGCCGGTGCTGTGGCGCAAATTGCCGGGCGCCCGTTCGGCCGGCCGCGTCCAGTCGGTGGCGCTGCGCCTGGTCTGCGACCGCGAATCCGAGATCGAGCGCTTCATCCGCGAGGAATACTGGCAGATCGCTGCCCTCCTCGGCACGCCACGTAACGACAGCTTCGAGGCGCGGCTGACCGCGTTCGAGCGCAAGAAGCTGCAGAAGCTCGACATCGCCAGCAAGGCGCAGGCCGACGATATCAAGGGCATGCTCGAAGGCGCGACCTTCAAGGCTCTGTCGGTGGAAGCCAAACCGACAAGGCGCAATCCTGGCCCGCCCTTCACCACTTCGACGCTGCAGCAGGCGGCATCGTCGGGCCTCGGCTTTTCGGCGACGCGCACCATGCAGGTGGCGCAGCGCCTCTATGAAGGCATGGAGATCGGCGGCGAGACCACCGGCCTGATCACCTATATGCGAACCGACGGCGTGCAGATGGCGCCGGAGGCGATCGACGCCGCCCGCGACACCATCGCCAAGGAATTCGGCCCAAGATACCTCCCGGAAAAGCCGCGCCAGTACACAGCCAAGGCCAAGAATGCCCAGGAAGCGCACGAGGCGGTCCGCCCGACCGATTTCATGCGCACGCCGGCTTCGGTCAGGCAGTATCTCGATTCCGACCAGCTGCGGCTTTACGAATTGATCTGGAAGCGCGCCATCGCCAGCCAGATGCAGTCGGCCGAGATCGAGCGTACCACGGTCGAAATCGAGGCGGTCAATGGCGCTCGCACCGCGGAGCTTCGCGCCGTCGGTTCCGTCGTTCGCTTCGACGGCTTCATCGCCGCCTACACCGACCAGAAGGACGACGACGCCGAAGACGAGGAAAACCGTCGTCTGCCCGAGATCCGTGCCGGCGAGCAGCTGGCCCGTCAGGCGATCAATGCCACCCAGCACACCACCGAGCCGCCGCCGCGCTACTCCGAGGCGTCGCTGATCAAGAAGCTGGAAGAGCTCGGCATCGGCCGTCCGTCGACCTACACCGCGATCCTGAAGACGTTGGAAGACCGTGACTACGTCAGCATCGACAAGCGCCGGCTGGTGCCGCAGGCCAAGGGCCGGCTGCTGTCGGCTTTCCTCGAAAGCTTCTTCGAGCGTTATGTCGAATATGACTTCACGGCCTCACTCGAGGAAAAGCTTGACGAGATTTCCGACGGCAAGCTCGCCTGGAAGGACGTGCTGCGCGACTTCTGGAAAGACTTTTCCGGCGCGGTCGCCGACATCAAGGAACTGCGCGTCACCGACGTGCTCGATGCGCTGAACGAGGAACTGGCGCCGCTGGTGTTCCCCGCGCGGGAGGATGGCTCGAATCCCCGCATCTGCCCGAAATGCGGCTCCGGCAATCTGTCGCTGAAACTCGGCAAGTTCGGCGCCTTCGTCGGCTGCTCCAACTATCCGGAATGTTCCTTTACCCGCCAGCTCGGCGACGCCGCCAACCCGAATGGCGAGAATGGCGGCGGCGAGGACGGCACCAAGGTCCTCGGCAACGATCCCTACACGGCAGAGGAAATCACGCTGCGCTCAGGCCGCTTCGGTCCTTATATCCAGCGCGGCGACGGCAAGGAAGCCAAGCGCTCCAGCCTGCCCAAGGGCTGGACGCCCGACTCGATCGACCATGAAAAGGCCTTGGCGCTGCTGTCGCTGCCGCGCGATATCGGCAAGCATCCTGAATCCGGCAAGATGATCTCCGCCGGGCTTGGCCGCTATGGTCCATTCGTTTTGCATGATGGCACCTATGCCAATGTCGACAGCATAGAGGATGTGTTCTCGATCGGCCTCAACCGCGCTGTCACCGTGATCGCCGAGAAGCAGCTGAAGGGCAAGGGCGGCCGCAATGGCGGCACCGCGGCGGCGCTGAAGGAACTCGGCGACCATCCCGATGGCGGCGGCAAGATCGTCGTGCGCGATGGCAAATACGGGCCCTATGTCAACTACGGCAAGGTCAACGCGACACTGCCCAAGGGCAAGGATCCGCAGTCGGTGACCGTCGAGGACGCGGTGGCGCTGATTGCCGAGAAGGAAGCCAAGGGCGGCGGCAAGAAGCCGTTCCGCAAGGCGGCAGCCGCCAAGGCCCCCACAGCCAAGAAAACCACTGCCAAAACAACCACTGGCAAGAAAACCACAGCCAAGAAATCGGCGACCAAGAAGCCGGCGGCGAAGAAAAAGGGATAGCAGCGTGGCGCGCAGGATCACCGGTAGAAGCCACGGCGATCCGCGCACCGCCGACACGAGGGCCAAGGTCAAGGACGACTACAGGCCTTCGCGTGACGAAATCCTGCGCTACATCGCCGAGAACCCCGACCGCGCGGGAAAACGCGACATCGCCAAGGCGTTTGCCTTGCGCGGCGACGACCGCATCTGGCTGAAGGACATCCTGCGCGACCTGCAGGACGAAGGCATCCTGACCAAGGAGCGCAAGCGGCTGGCCCGTGTCGGCGCCTTGTCGCATGTCGCCGTACTCGACATTTTTGGCCGCGACGGCGACGGCATCCTGCTGGCGCATCCTGCCGAGCCCGTAGGCACCGGCGAACCGCCCGTCGTCTCGATCCGCGTCTCGCGCGGCGGCAATGGCCCGCAGCCGGGCATCGGCGACCGTGTGCTGGCCAAGACCTTCCCGACCGACGATGCGACCGGGCCTGCCTATACCGGCCGCGTGATGAAGATTTTCGAGAAGCGCACCGATGCCGTGCTCGGCGTGTTTCGCATCCTTCAGGACGGCACCTTCCGCATCGAGCCGGTCGAACGTCGCCAGCCCGAACTGATCGTCGACAAGGAATTCCAGAACGGCGCCAGGAACGGCGACCTTGTCGAGGTCGAGCCCGCGCGGGCCTCCCGGTATGGTTTGCCGCGCGCAAAAGTGCTGGCGGTGCTGGGCTCACTGACCAGCGAAAAGGCGGTCTCGATGATCGCCATCCACGCGCACGACATTCCGCATATCTTCCCGGCCGACGTCATCGCCGAATCCGAGGCGGTAAAACCGGCGACGCTTGCTCACCGCGAGGACTGGCGCGACCTGCCGCTGGTGACCATCGACCCGGCCGACGCCAAGGACCATGACGACGCCGTCTTCGCCACGCCCGACCTCGACGAGAAGAACCCCGGCGGCGTGATCGCCACGGTGGCGATCGCCGATGTTGCAGCCTATGTCCGCTATGGCACCGCACTCGATCGCGAGGCGCTGAAACGCGGCAATTCTGTCTATTTCCCCGACCGCGTCGTGCCGATGCTGCCAGAGCGCATCTCCAACGACCTGTGCTCGCTGCGCGAAGGCCAGGACCGTCCCGCGCTTGCCGTGCGCATGATTTTTGCCGCCGATGGCTGCAAGCTGCGTCACACCTTCCACCGCGTCATGATGAAATCGGCGGCAAAGCTCGCCTATCCGCAGGCCCAGGCCGCGATAGACGGCCTTCCTGACGACAAGACCGGCCCGATCCTCGATACGGTGCTGAAGCCGCTGTGGGACGCCTACGCCATCCTCAAGCGCGGCCGCGATGGCCGCCAGCCGCTCGAGCTTGATCTGCCGGAGCGCAAGATCCTGCTCAAGCCGGACGGCACCGTCGACCGCGTCATCGTCCCGGAGCGGCTCGACGCCCACAAGCTGATCGAAGAATTCATGATCCAGGCCAATGTCGCCGCCGCCGAAACGCTGGAAGCGAAGAAGCAGGCGCTGGTCTACCGCGTCCACGATGCGCCGTCGCTGGCCAAGCAGGAATCGCTGCGCGAGTTCCTGCAGACGCTCGGCCTGTCGCTGGCGCGTGGCGCGCAGATGCGGCCCGCCCAGTTCAACGGGATTCTCGAGCGCGTGCGTGGCGCCGACAATGAGGGGCTGGTAAACGAAGTGGTGCTGCGCTCGCAGAGTCAGGCCGAATATTCGCCCAAGAACATCGGCCATTTCGGCCTCAACCTGAAGCGTTACGCGCATTTCACCTCGCCGATCCGCCGCTATGCCGATCTGATCGTGCATCGCGGGCTGATTGCCGCATTTGGGCTCGGCCCTGGCGGGCTGACGCAGGACGAAGAGACGCGGCTGGAAGACGTCGCGGTGCTGATCTCCGGCACCGAGCGCCGCGCCATGGCGGCCGAGCGCGACACCGTCGACCGGCTGATCGCTGCCTACCTCGCCGAGCGCATCGACGACCGCTTCGACGCCCGCATTTCGGGCGTCACCAAATCGGGACTATTTGTCCAATTGCCGCAGTTTGGCGCAGATGGCTTCATCCCGGTGTCAAGTCTGGATGGCGATTACTATATATATGACGAAACCGCGCGATCGCTGTTCGGAGAACGCACCGGCAAGGGCTATCAGCTTGCCGACCGCGTCGAGGTTCGCCTGATCGAGGTGGCGCCTATGGCCGGCGCGATGCGTTTCGAGATGCTGACCGACCCGAAGCCCCTGCCCGGCTCCAAACGGTCGTTTCACAAGGCAAAAGGCCGCGCCCGCGCGTCGCAATCGCGCCCGGGGTCGCGCGGCAGGAGACGATAATGGCAAGCGAAATGGGAATCCAGAAGCAGGTTTTCGGCGGCGAACATCATTCGGGCCGAGTCGCCCGCCCGCTGTGGACGGCGATGAAGCGCGGCGCCCTTGGCCGCTGCCCGCATTGCGGCGAAGGCAGGTTGTTCGCCGGCTTCACCAAGAGCGTCGACAAATGCGCCGTGTGCGGTGAGGAGTTCCACCACCACCGTGCCGACGACTTGCCCGCTTATCTCGTCATCGTCATTGTCGGCCACATCGTTCTCGGCGCCTTCATGGGCGTCGAGGCGACGTCGACGCTCTCCATGTGGCAGCACATCGCCATTTGGGTGCCGTTGACCATCGTGCTGTCGGTCGCTCTGCTGCAACCGGTCAAGGGCGCCGTCATCGGACTGCAATGGGCGCTCTATATGCACGGCTTCGGCGGCGAAAAAGACGGCACCGAGCCGCATCCCGGAACCTAGTTTGCGTCAGGGCAATGTCGCCTGGCGCAACATGCCGACCGTGAAAGGCCACTTTCGTTTGCCAGAAGTTTCCGCTAGGTCCTGCGCATGGAAGGTATGACCAAGGCGGAAGTCAGCAGGATGGACCGTGGCGCGGCCGCCCACAGCGGCCTGCCCATACGCCCGCGCGATGCCGCCACCCTGATCCTGCTCGACCGCGAGGGCGACGAGATTCTGGTGCTGATGGGCCGGCGCCATGCAGGCCACGCCTTCATGCCCGGCAAGTTCGTCTTTCCCGGCGGCCGCACCGATTCGGCCGACAGCCGCATTGCCGTTGCCACCCCATTGCTCCCGGAGGAAGAAGCCAGGCTGACTGCCGGCGTCGGCCGCATCAGCCCGTCGCGGGCCCGTGCCATCGCGCTCTCGGCCATCCGCGAGACTTATGAGGAAGCCGGCCTGCTCATCGGCAGCAAAGGCTCGTTCGCAACCGACAAACGCGACTGGCAGGGCTTTGTCGAGCACGGCGTCCAGCCTTCGCTGGCGCCGCTGCGCTTCATCGCCCGCGCCATCACCCCGCCCAATCGCGTGCGTCGTTTCGACACCCGCTTCTTCAGCGCCTGGCGCAGCGATGTCGCCGTGGAACTGCCGGGTGGCGGCCCGACCAATGAGCTGGAAGAACTGGTCTGGCTGCCGCTTGCCAAGGCCAGAGAGGCCGATATCCCCGACATCACCCGAACGATCTTGCAGGAGCTGGAGACGCGGCTTGCCGACGATCCGCGCCTGCGACCCGGTGGGTCCGTGCCGTTCTACCGGCTTTTCCGCAACCGCTTCGTTCGCGAAATTCTTTAGAGCAATTCCAGGAAAAGTGTGACGCGGTTTTCCGTCCGGAATTACGCAATATCAAACAAACAGAGTATTCAGGCATCACATGACGGTCGATACCCAGCAAGAGGGCGACGAGCGCGTACATTGGCTACCTATGATCGCCGCGATCTCGTCGATCAGCGTCGTGGGCATCGCCATAGGCCTCGGCATGCCGCTGCTCAGCGTTATTCTCGAGAGCCGCGGCCACTCGGCATCGATGATCGGCCTCAACACCGCGGTCGCCGGCCTCGCCTCGATCGCCGGCGCCCCGCTGGCCACGCCGCTGGCGATGCGCTTCGGCGTCGCCTGGACGATGATCGCCATGATCGCCGCCGGCGCGCTCGCCTTTGTCGGCTTCCACTTCGCGCCGGACTTCTGGATGTGGTTCCCACTACGCGTCGTGCTGCACATCGCGCTGACGGTGCTGTTCATCCTGTCGGAATTCTGGATCAGCACCTCGGCGCCGCCGCGCCGGCGCGGCCTGGTGCTCGGCATCTACGCCACAGTGCTGTCGCTCGGCTTCGCCGCCGGGCCATGGATCTTCGCCCATATCGGCAGCACCGGCTTCTTGCCGTTTGGCGTCATCATCGTCCTGGTCGCGCTGGCCGCAATCCCGGTGCTGGCCGCACGGAATGAAAGTCCCACAATCGTGGTTGACGGCGAAACCAGCAACTTCCTGCGCTACATCTGGCTGGTGCCGACAGCGACCGCCGCCGTGCTGGTGTTCGGCGCCGTCGAGACCGGCGGCTTTGCGCTGTTCCCCGTCTATGGCAACCGCATCGGCTATTCCGAGGCGGATGCAGCCCTCCTGCTCACCATGATCGGCCTCGGCAACGTGCTGTTGCAGATCCCTATCGGCATGATCAGCGACCGCGTCTCAGACCGCCGCTATCTGCTTTTGGCCTGTGCCACGGTCGGACTTGCCGGCACCATCTTCATGCCGTTCTTCGCCGGCAATTGGCACCTGATGGCGGCGCTTCTGTTCGTCTGGGGCGGCGTGGTGGCCGCCATGTACACGATCGGCCTTGCCCATCTGGGCTCGCAGCTCTCCGGCCATGAACTGGCCTCGGCCAATGCCGCCTTCGTGCTCTGCTACGGCGTCGGCATGGTGCTTGGCCCGCAGGCGATCGGCATCGGCATGGATGCCTTCGGGCCCTCCGGCTTCGGCTGGTCGCTCGGCCTGTTCTTTGCCGCCTATATCGCCTTGGTCAGCGCCAGGCTGGTCCGCAAGATCTGGTAGCCTGTCCGTCGCCAGCCTGCGCAATCCTGACGGGATGTCGCCGCTGCTGACAGAACCGTGTCAGGAGACCTCAGCTAAAAGGGTGTCCCAAAAAACCCGAGTTTGAGGATACGGCGATGATCGACAGCGGCTTTGAAACCACATCTCTGCGCATGACGCTTCTGCTGCTTGTCAGCTTCCAGGCCCCGGCAGCCGATGTCGACCGCATCATGGACGCCGTGGTCGCGATCGCGCCGCTGGCAATGGGCAAATACGACCGCAACGCCTATCAAACGGCGCACGGCATCGAACGCTACCGACCGCTGGAAGGTGCAGCCGCCGGCGTCGAAACCGAACTGCGCCGCCGCCCCGGCACCGTCGAGGTCTCGTTCGAGTTGCCCGACGACCAGGTGCTCGCCGCCTGCGTCGTCGAGGCGATTTTCCAGGCGCATTCCTACCAGGAGCCGGTGATCCGCATCCAGCCGATCCTCGCCAGCCGCTCCAAGGGCCTGGACGACCGCGCCAATCCGAATCGCTGGTGGAACACCACCGGGGACTGGAAGAAAGCGCTTCCAGTTAAGGAAGAAGCCTAGAAATCCGGCCCCGCTGAGGGGAAGCACCGGCCTTACCTTCTCCGTTGTGAGGTGAGAAGCGGTCCGTAGCGGACGAAAAGCCAATTGCGTGGTTTTTCGAGATTCGAATGCCCTGAGCCTGCGAAGAGTTGGGCGCGGGTGACCAATCCACCCTGCCGAACCAGCGCCGCTTCGCAGCGTCGCGGCATTCGCCGGCCTATAGCCATGCTGTCCGTCTCATCCTCAGCCTCCATCGGGCCGATGATAAAACCGGACAACTCATGTGCTACCTAATCCGGACAACTCATGTGCTTACGACACGGCGGCCGCGCCGGGCTTGACTTTCCGGGCACGTTCTTTATGTGTCGCGCCAAGTTTCCCGCGTCCGGGTGTTTTCCCCCGCTCCAGCGGCCAAAACCCCACGAACATAACGGACTGATACAATGGCCAAAGCCGCAAACATCAAGATCAAGCTTCTGTCGACCGCCGACACCGGTTTCTTCTACGTGACCAGCAAGAACAGCCGTACCAAGACCGACAAGCTGTCGTTCCGCAAATACGACCCGGTCGCCAAGAAGCATGTCGAGTTCAAGGAAACCAAGATCAAGTAATCTGGTTTTCATACGCTCTGTCAAAAGCGCCGCCCCTTCGGGCGGCGTTTTTGATTCAAGGCCCCGAAAAGCCAGAACCCTCCGCTGTTTGGCGCGAAGTGCTCATCTCATTTTTTGGCAAAAAAGGGGGCCGGTCGGCGTATGGCAGCGGTACGAGGAGGCCACTATGTGCCAGCGCCGGCCGGCCGACCCCACGGACCCAGGAGATGCGGCGGACCTGAGCATCATGGGGTATTCGGCGAAGCGATGCGGCTGTCTACCCTCGTGCCCGCATCGCCCTTGTTCTTGCACCGCACATTTGCGCAACAATGTTTGAAAATCAATAGTTTCTTAACCAAGCCTGCCGAATCGCTTGGATTAAGGTAAATTCCTAACCCTGTCCGATTGCCTGGATAATCGGTGGTCTAGCCTACGCTGCCTTGGCGACGACCCGGTTGCGGCCGCCACTTTTGGCTTCGTAGAGCGCCACGTCGGCACGTTTCATCAACGCCGCGACCGTGTCCGCGCCCTTCAGAACCGATGACACGCCGACGCTGACCGTGACTTCGATCGCCTTGCCGTCAGGACCGATGGCAAACGGCAGCTGGGCGATTTCGGCGCGAATGCGCTCGGCAACCTTCTCCGCCACCGTGCCGTCCGTGTCCGGCATCACAACGACGAATTCCTCGCCGCCGAAGCGGCAGGCAAGGTCGATGCCCCTGACGTTCTTGCGCAGCCGCCTTGCGAACTCGCGCAGCACATCGTCGCCGCCATCATGGCCATGCGAGTCATTGACGGTCTTGAAGCGGTCGAGATCGGTGATCATCACCGACAGAGGCCGCCGCCGCGCCACGGCGCGGTCGAACAGCGTCTGCAAATGGCTGTCGAGGTAGCGGCGGTTGTGCAGCCCGGTCAACGCGTCGGTCACCGCCATCTCGATGGTCTGGGTGACACTGGCGCGCAGCTGGTCGTTGTAGCGCTTGCGGCGCACCTGCGTGCGCAGCCGCGCCGTCAGCTCCTGCTGGTCGATCGGCCGCATCAGATAGTCGTTGATGCCGAGCTCGAGGCCTCTGATGATGCGGCCCTCCTCGCCTTCGTCGGCAATCAGGATGATCGGCAGGAAGCGGGTGCGGTCGAGCGAACGCAATTGCGAACACAACCGCAGCGGATCGAAATCGGTAAAACCGGTCGAGATCAGCACGCACTCATAGGGCGCCTCGGCGGCCTGGAAGAAGCCGGCATGCGGATCGGTGGCAATGTCGAGCTCGGCGCTGCCGCGCAGCATGTTCTGGATGCGCTCAACCGACGATTTGCGCTCGTCGATCAACAGCACCTTCAGCGTGGCGTCCTCCGACGCGAAGCTGCGGCTCAACAGCGCCTCGATGCCGATGTTGCGGGTGGTCGATGCGCGCAGCCGCAGCTCGTCGGTCAGCGACTTCAGCCTGACCAGGCTCTTCACCCGCGTCATCAGTTGCAGATCGTTGACCGGCTTGGTGAGAAAGTCGTCGGCGCCTGCCTCGAGGCCGCGCACCCGGTCGGCAACATGGCCCAGCGCGGTCACCATGACCACCGGTATATGCGCGGTCGCCGGATCGCTTTTCAGCCGCTTGCAGACCTCGAACCCGTCCATGCCGGGCATCATCACGTCGAGCAGCACGACATCGACCTTGCCGTTTTCGCAGGTCTCGATCGCGTCCGGCCCGTTGGAGGCCGTCAACACCTCGAAATATTCGGCCAGCAGCCGAACCTCGAGAAGTTTGACATTGGCAGGAATGTCGTCGACGACGAGGATCCGCGCGGTCATGTCACAAGGCTCCGGCTGAAGGCATCAGGCATCACCGAGATAGGATTTGATGGTCTCGATGAAACGCGGCACCGAGATCGGCTTGGAGATGTAGGCCTCGCAACCGCCCTGGCGAATGCGTTCCTCGTCGCCCTTCATGGCGAAGGCGGTGACGGCGATGACCGGAATGGAATGGAGGTCGTCGTCCTCCTTCAGCCATTTCGTCACTTCCAGCCCCGACACTTCGGGCAGCTGGATGTCCATCAGGATCAGGTCGGGCCTGTGCTGGCGCGCCAGATCGAGCGCCTCGAGCCCGTTGCGCGTGCGCACCGTTTCATAACCGCTGGCTTCGATGAGGTCGCGAAAGAGCTTCATATTGAGCTCGTTGTCCTCGACGATCATGACCTTCTTAGGCATCGATTTCCCGTCCCGGCCAGGCTTCTGCCCGAAGCCCTGCCGCTATGCGCCCTTGTCGAAGCACACCAAACCCTCGCTCACTCTTAAGGCAATATGATTGACGAAATGGAAACCCGAAGCGGCAAAAGCCATTCGGATTCCACCTCGAAAACCACATTGGATCGGGGCTGTGGCTTGCCGCAGGCGACGCTTGCGATTACTGCGGAAAAGAGACTCATTTCCGCAACGAGAAAGTAGTGATGGCAAACGCAGCGTCAATGCGCGAGGAAGCGGAAACCATTGCCGTGAAGGCACTGGGCTTCGTCGCCGCCGACCCCGAACTCCTGCCGCGCTTCCTGGCCCTCACCGGCATCGAGGCGTCCGCCATCCGCCGCGCCGCGGCCGAACCGGGATTCCTTGCCGGCGTGCTGCAGTTCATGCTTGCCCACGAGCCGACCTTGCTGCGCTTTGCCGAGGAAACCGACACGCCCCCGGCCGCCATCGGCAAGGCGTTGCGGGCGCTGCCTCTTGGCGGCGACGACCATGAGCATTCGATATGAGCGACGATCCCGAGACGGCACGCCAGATCGCCGAACTTGCAGCCGACGACCGGCCTCTGCTGATCCTCGATGTCGACGATGTCGTGCTCGAATTCATCCGGCCGTTTCCGCATTTCCTGAAATCGCGCGGCTTCGGCCTGACCCTGGCCTCCTTCCGTCTCACCGGCAACATTGCCGAAACGGCGAGCGGCCGGCTGATCGAACAGCCGGAGGTGACGGCACTTCTCGGAGATTTCTTCGATACGCAGGCCGACTGGCAGAGCGTTACCGACGGTGCCGAACAAGCGCTTGCCAGCCTCAGCGACCGCGTCGAGATCGTCCTTTTGACCGCCATGCCGCACCGGCATCGCGCTGCGCGCCGCGCCCATCTCGATGCGCTCGGGCTGCCCTACCCGCTGTTGACCACCGAGATGGCCAAGGGACCGGCGGTGGCGAAACTGCGCGGCAAGAACGGCCGGCCGGTGGCCTTTGTCGACGACCAGCCCGCCAATCTTATCTCGGCGCGCAATTCCGTCGCCGACGCGCATCTCTTCCACCTGATGGCCGACAATTCGCTGCGCGCCTTCATGCCGCCGGTGCCCGACGACATCATCTCCGTCGAGGACTGGCGCGATGCCGCGCCGAAGATCGCGAGCGCGCTCGGGCTTTAAGCCCAAGCGCCTCCAAGCTTGGCGATCAAGGCTGCAGCTTCGCCCCTGCTCCGCCATTGTTGCCCTCGCCAGGGATCGCATCCTGATCGGTGTTGTCTTCCACGACCGGATCCGGCCCCTTCAGCATGGCGCCGTTGACCGTCACCGACCCATCGTGCCTGGCGTTGATCACCCATTCGATACGGCCATCCGGCAGCGTCTTGGCAAATCCCTTGATGGCCAAGGCGCCGGTAAAAGCCTGTGAGGCCTGCGGGTCGGTCTTCGCCGCCTCCTGCAGGCTTGCCACGATCTTGTCGTAGCCGGTCACGTCGATCGTCACGTTGGCATCGGGCTTCTCGCCATCGGGAAACGTCATATCGCCCTCCAGCCCGATTTCGGCACCGCCGCCCTTGACCGTGCTGTGGCCGATGAGGATCTTGGGGCCGTTCGCCAGAAAATCTTTCTTCACGCCGTCGCCGAAATCCGCCGAAAGCGGCGGGTTGTTGTTGAGATCGAAGGCCTCGATAGCCTTCTTGGCCATTGTGTCGAGATCGATGTTGGCCCCACCGAAATTGAGGTCGATGTCGGTGGGCAACAGCGCGACGCTCCAGGCTGGAACAAGATTTTGCGGTATCGAGAGCCCAGACGCTTTGATCCCGTAGCTGATCGTCCCGTTGCGCGAGACACCGTCCATGCCGAAGGCGATGCCGAGTGTTGCTGCGCCGAAACTGCCGATCGGGCTGCCGACGCTGAAATCCTTGAGACTGTAAGCCCCATCAATCCGCTCCCATATCGGCAGCGCGGTCAGAAGATGCGACTTGAGCTCCGCCTGATCGGCTTTCAGTTTCGCCTCGTCCTCATTGGCCACGGCGAAAGCCAACAGGTCCAGAATAGGCTTCGTGCGCAGCCCCTTGCCTTTCGCGTCGACCGAAAATTCGGGCGACTTGACCGTCAGCGGGATTTTCTGCCCGCTGTTGGGGTGGTCGATCGTGATGACCTCTGCAAAATCGGCAAACGTCTGAACCATGCTAAAATCGACACCGCCATTTGCGCCCTTGGTAGCGCTCATTGTGGCGGTTCCAGCACCAGAACTCATCTCCGTGCGCTGCCTGGCGTCCTGCGACGTCATATTCATGCCTTCAAGTGACGACGTGGCGCTGCTGAAAGCCGCCAACTCGGGATCGTAGACACCAACGAACTTCCCGCCCTTGATAGACATCTTCATGCTTTGCGGCCCCTGAGGGCCGTTGAACTCCATCGACCCTTCCGGCGCCAGATTGCCTGAGACATCCCACGCGCCATCGCTGCGTGGTTTGGTCAACAGCGTATAAGGGGTGAGATCGAGCTTCAGGCCATCCTGTTTTGCCAAGAGTTCCACGACGGGCTTGAAATCGAATGCGAGCTTGTAGGCGTCGCCTTCGACCGAGACCTTCAGAAATCCGATCTCGAACGGCTTCTTGCTGAAATAGCGCGCCAGATTGTCGGTAAGCTGCTTGGCGCCCTCGCTGTCGACCGTCTGCCCAAGCGCCGGCGCACTGCAGGCTAGAAGCAAAGCGAATGGCAAAACGCGCTTCATATCGATCCTCCACTTTATTGCAGTCGTCAAAACCGCTTCTACCACTGGTAGGAAAATACCATCACAGCCGCAAGACAAGACCTATGGATTGCTGCCGCCTACAGCACAAGCCGCATCAGCGGCCGGCCGGCCTTGCGTTCGAGGAGCCGCTCGAAGCCGGCCTTTTCGAACACACGCGACGAGCCGACGAACAGCCCGATCGAACGCGAATCGCGCGACACGTCGATCGGACACGCCTCGACCAGCCGCGCCTTGTTCTGGCGGGCAAAAGCGATGCCGCCCTCGACCAGGCGGTGGCTGACGCCCCGGCCGCGCGCGCTGGCGCGGATGAAGAAGCAGGAGATGGCCCAGACGCCGGGATCTACGGCGTCGGTTGGATCGACCGGCGCCGAGCCCCGGCCCCGATTGTTCCATTCGGGCACGTCGGCGCGTGGACCGATCTGCATCCAGCCGACCGCCTGGCCGTCCTCGAAGGCCAAAAGCCCCGGCGGCGGCCCGGCCTCGATACGCGCCTTGATATGATCCTTGTTGCGCTGCTTGTCGCTGGCCCGTCGGACCGCCGGCGCCATCCGGAAATGCGTGCACCAGCAGCCGTAACAGGCGCCCTGCTTGCCGAAAAGATCCTCGAAATCCGCCCATAGGTCAGGCGCCAGCGGCGCTATGGTGGTGCTCATGAGTTCTCTCCCGGCTAACCGCTTGTGGCGGCTTCCGTCCTGACGTACCATTGCATCTGTTCTCTTTATGTTCGCAGCGATGGCGGCCCCTGTCAACAATCCCGAGCACGGTTTTTGCCGCGACTGCCTGACCCTTCAGCGCAGCGATACCAGGCGCTGTGAGCGTTGCGGCAGCCCTCGACTCACCCGCCATTCCGAGCTCTACCAGCTGCATCTGGCGCATATCGATTGCGACGCCTTCTATGCGGCGATCGAAAAGCGCGACAATCCGGCGCTGAAGGACAAGCCGCTGATCATCGGCGGCGGCAAGCGCGGCGTCGTCTCCACCGCCTGCTACATCGCCCGCATCAAGGGGGTACGCTCGGCAATGCCGATGTTCAAGGCGCTCGAAGCCTGTCCGGAAGCGGTCGTCATCCCGCCCAATATGGAGAAATACGTCCGCGTCGGCCGCGATGTCCGCGCCTTGATGCAGGCGCTCACGCCGCTGGTCGAACCGCTCTCCATCGATGAGGCGTTTCTCGACCTTGCCGGCACCGAGCGCCTGCACGGCATGCCGCCGGCGGTGGTGCTGGCGCGCTTTGCGCAGACCGTCGAAAAGGAAATCGGCATCACCGTTTCGGCCGGCCTTTCCTACTGCAAGTTCCTGGCCAAGGTTGCCTCCGATTTCCGCAAGCCGCGCGGCTTTTCGGTGATCGGCGAAGCCGAGGCGCTGGGTTTCCTGGCCGAACAGCCAGTGACGCTGATCTGGGGCGTCGGCAAGGCTTTTGCCGCAACGCTCGAACGCGACGGCATCCGCAGCATCGCCCAGTTGCAGCGCATGGAGCGCGCCGATCTTATGCGCCGCTATGGCGTGATGGGCACCCGGCTCTACCATCTCTCGCGCGGCCAGGACGACCGCCGTGTCGATCCCGACCAGGATGCGAAAAGTGTGTCGGCCGAAACCACTTTCGACACCGACATAGCTGAAATGGGCGAACTGGTTCCAGTGCTGAGGGGATTGTCGGAAAAGGTCTCGGCGCGGCTGAAGAAGTCAGGCATTGCCGGGCGCACCGTGGTGCTGAAGCTGAAGACGCAGGATTTCAAGCTGCGTACCCGCAACCGCCAGCTCGGCGACCCGACCCGGCTGGCCGACCGCATTTTCCAGACCGGGCTCGAGCTGTTGCGCAAGGAGGCGGACGGGACAAAGTACCGGCTGCTTGGCATCGGTGTCAGCGATCTCTCGGATGACGAGAAGGCCGATCCGCCCGATCTCGTCGACGTCGGCTCGCGCAAGCGCGCCATGGCCGAAAGCGCCATCGATACGCTGCGCGACAAGTTCGGCAAGAAGGCGGTGGAAACCGGCTACACCTTCGGTAAAGGCCGCAACCCCAACCCGCCGGAGCCGATCGAGGAGTGAGACGGCTTAGATACGCTTGAGATCGATGCGGCTCGTCACCACGCTCTTGCCGGTTTTCGGATCGACGTCGGTAACGGTCAACCGCATTCCGTCGCCGCTGGTTTTCTCCACCGTCAACCGCGCCTTGCGATCGCCATTGACCTCCGCCGCCCAGCGAATGCCGAGACTGATCGCGTTCCCGGAACGGCTGCCGGCGAGCTGTGCCGGCCCGGTGCGCGACCCGACATAGACGCCAGTATACTTCGCCCCGCGGGCCTTCAGATTGGCGCTGATGGCGCGCGTCACCACGACAAGACCACGGCAATTGCCGTCAAGCGACAATGAACTCGAGGTCGCGTCGGAATTGAAGGTGCAGGACACATTCACCGTCGGTGCGTCGGTGGTGACCTTGACTGTCCCCTTGCCGGAGAAATTCCCTTGCAAGGAGCTGAGAAAATTCGCCTCGTCGGCATCGGCCGTGGCGCTTGCAGTTAGCAGGCAGCCGGCTAGCAGAAACCGCGCGAATGATTTCATCGGAATCTCTCCCCCGTTGATGTTGAAGAACGATGCCTCAAGCAATTGGCCAATACCGGAACCAACGCCTGCCGTTGCGTCAGGTTCCACTTCCGGCATGGCTGTTTTTGCTACGGTCTGGCCCAGTCGAATGCGTCGCCTAACGGTTGCGATAGAAGTCCCGGCTTGCGACATAGCGCCTATGGCACCTTCCCCATCGATCCCGAAAGCCGCGTTCTGGATGGCGCTGTCGATCGCCTCGTTTCTGGCGATGTCAGTCGCTGGCCGCGCAACCACCGCCGAGCTCAACGTCTTCCAGGTGCTGGAACTGCGCTCGGTCATCGGCTTCTTCATCCTGTTGCCGCTGGTGCCGATGAGCGGCGGATTCGCCGCAATGCGCACGCAGCGCCCGTTGGCCCATATCGCTCGCAATGTCATCCACTATACGGGCCAGGCGGCATGGCTCTATGCGCTGACGCTGATCCCGCTTGCGGTGCTCATATCGATCGAATTCACCACGCCGATCTGGACCGCGATCCTGGCGGTGACCTTTCTTGGCGAAAGGCTCTCCCGCCCGAAAATTGCGGCGGTCGTGCTTGGCCTGATCGGCGTGGTGGTCATCGTTCGCCCCGGCGTCGGCTCCATGGATCCGGGTCACCTCGTCGTTCTCGGCGCGGCCGTGTGCTTTGGCGTATCGGTGGTGTTGGTCAAGTCGCTGACCCGCACGGACAGTGTCGTGCGCATCATCTTCTGGATGCTGATCATCCAGTCGGTGGTCGGCCTGATCCCGGCGCTTTATGAATGGCGCAACCCACCGCTCGAACTCTGGCCATGGATCCTGCTGATTGCCTTCACCGGCATGTCGTCGCATTTCTGCATGGCGCGTGCCCTCACCTATGCCGACGCTACGGTGATTTCACCGATGGATTTCCTGCGCGTGCCGCTGTCGGCGCTGATCGGCTGGCTGCTCTACCGCGAACAGATCGACATCTTTACAGCCGGCGGCGCCCTGCTGATCCTGATGGGCAACCTGCTCAACCTGCAGCGCAAGGCGCCAAAGCAGGCCGAGGTCGCGGCCTCGTAGCGGTCGGTCAATTCCCCTCATCCGGTATGTTGAGAAGATGCCCGCAGGCCTTGCAGTGCACGGCGTCCGGCTCATGCCGTTGCAGTCCGCACTGCGGACAGGGAAAGAACACCTTGGCGGGTCGAAAAATCGCCGTCGCCAGTCTGACGAACAGCGAGATGCCGATGATCATGGTGGCGATCGCGGTCAGCTTGCCGGCGATCCCCGGCAGCACGATGTCGCCGAAACCGGTCGTCGTCACCGTGGCAACGGTGAAATACAGCGCATCAATGTAGTTTTCGAGGCCGGCGCCGGTGCGGAAGAAGAAGGTGTAGACGAAGCCGGTGATGACGAACAGGAACGTCAACAGGTTGATGACCGCGTGGCCCGCCTCGCGCCAGGGCCTCAAGCCACGCATTTCGAAATGCCGCCACAGCGACCCGCTGCGCGACAGCGACCACAGCCGCAGGATGCGCAGGAACGCCAGATTTGCCAGCGCCGTCGGCATCAGCAGCGTCAGAAGGATGAAGACATCGACCCAGGATGTCGGCTGTTTCATCAGCCGCAGCATGTCGTTGGAGGCTAACAGCCGGGCAATCAGGTCGGCGGCGACCAATGCGGCGACGGTATAGTCGAGCCACAGGAATGACGGCTTGTCCTGGAGCACCGGCGTGGCAACGAAGAAGGCGATGATGGCGAGGTCGATGATGACCGCCACCAGCTGAAACCGGAACGCCGCCGGCGTGCGTCCGTGATAGAGCTTGCGCAGCCGGTCACGCAGCCGCGCCATCGCTGAGCTTTGCTGCAATCCGTCCTTCTCGGCTGCTTTCATCACCAAGTGCGTAACTGTCCCAGCCGGGGCCGTCTAGAGCATGATCCCAAAAAGTGGGTGCCGGTTTTTGGAAAAGATCATGCTCCAACAAAGGGTTAGATCATGATGAGATTTCAACCGAATCTCATCATGATCTAATGGCCCCGGTGATCCTCAGCCCTCCACCACCTTGCCGTCCGGCCCGACGAGGCGCCAGGCCGAGGCGGTGTCGTAGACGAACCGCTCCTCCGCAATCCGGTCACCACGCCAGCGCTGCAGGGCCACCTCTTCCAGCCGGCGCACGGTGCCGGCCTTGTCGACACGGTCGAAGGTCCAGCGGATGGCGACATTGTCGCCATCGACCAGGAATGTCTGGACAGGATGGGTGTGCATCTTCTCGATCCGGTCGAGTGCTGCCTGCTCATGCGCCATCAGTGTTTCATTGCCGCGCCGCGGGACGCCGAGATTTTCCTGCATGGTGGCATCGTCATGGTAGAAGTCGGCGATCGCTTTGACGTGGCTGCCTTCGACCACCTCCTTGAGGAAGGCTTCGACGCGTTCGCGGCTGGGCATGATTGTGCGTTCCTGTGAAGTTTCTGCTCAACGCATGTGGTTCAAAGGAAGGTCAGGTCAACCACGCCCCGCACGCTGGCCCTATCGGCTGCAATGTCAGGCCCAGAGCATCTTTAGGCCGTGATGCACTGGCCGACGTCGATGCGATTGCCGTGTATATCAGCGCAGCCTAGACGAGCTCGACTTCGACCACACCCGGCACCGCGCGCATGGCCGACGCGATCTGCGGCGAGATGCGGTAGCGGTTGGGCAATTCGATCTCGATCTCGCCCTGCGCCTCTTCTTTGATGACGATAATGCTTACCTGACTTTCCCCACGCTGGGTAAGCTGCGATTGAATCGCCGACGCAGGCCCGTCATTTCGAACGAAGATGCGCAGCGCCTTCTGGATACGGCTGGCCTCATCCTCCAGCGACTGCACCGTCTGGATGCGCAGATTGACCCCTTCGGGCCTATCCTCGGCCGAAACGGTGATCACCACCGAACGTCCGGGCTCGAGCAGATCGCGATACTGCGCCAACCCTTCCGAAAACAGCACGGCTTCATATTGGCCAGATGTGTCGGAAAAGGCGATGACGCCCATCTTGTTGCCGGTTCGGGTCTTGCGCTCCTGCTTGGTGGTGACGGTGCCGGCGAGCCGGCCCGCGGCGGCACCGCGTTTGACCGCAGCCGAGAACTCGCCCCAGTTTTGCACGCGCATCTTCTGCAGGGCCGCCTTGTACTCGTCGAGCGGATGCGCCGAAAGATAGAAGCCGACGACCTGGAATTCGCGGTGCAGCCGGTCGGCGGCAAGCCACGGATCGGTCTGCGGCAAATTGAGCGCCTGCTGCTGCGCGCCGAGCGACGCGCCGAAAATGTCGTGCTGGCCCGAAATGGCATTCTGCTGCGCCAGAGAAGCCAGCCCCATCATCCGTTCGACGCCGGCCATCATCTGGGCGCGGTCGTGGCCGAAGCAGTCGAGCGCGCCGGCCATGATCAGGCTTTCGAAGACGCGCTTGCCGACGATCTTGGGATCGACCCTTTCACAGAAATCGGCGAGATTCTTGAACGGCTTTTCGCCGCGCATGGCGACGATGTGCTCGACCGCAGCGTCGCCGACGCCCTTGAGGGCCGCCAGCGAATAGTAAATGCGGTTCTCGCCGACCTCGAAATTGCGGAAGCTGGTCATCACCGACGGCGCCACCACCTCGATGCCGAGACGCAGCGCATCCTGGCGGAAATCGGCGAGTTTGTCGGTATTGCCCATGTCGAGCGTCATCGACGCCGCCAGGAACTCGACGGGGTAATGCGCCTTGAGATAGGCGGTCTGGTAGGACACGACGGCGTAGGCGGCCGCGTGCGATTTGTTGAAGCCGTAGTCGGCGAACTTGGCCAGAAGGTCGAAGATGAAGTCGGCCTGCGGCTTGCCGACGCCGCGTTCGACCGCACCGGTGACGAAACGCTCGCGCTGCTTGTCCATTTCGGCGCGGATCTTCTTGCCCATCGCGCGACGCAGCAGATCGGCTTCGCCGAGCGAATAGCCCGACAGTTCCTGCGCGATCTGCATCACCTGTTCCTGGTAGACGATGACGCCTTGCGTCTCCTTCACCAGATGGTCGATCTTGGGATGGATCGATGCCATCTCCTCTTCGCCATGCTTTCTGGCGTTGTAGGTCGGGATGTTCTCCATCGGGCCGGGACGGTAGAGCGCCACCAGCGCGATGATGTCCTCGATGCAGTCGGGCCGCATGCCGATCAGCGCCTTGCGCATGCCGGCACTTTCCACCTGGAACACACCGACCACTTCGCCGCGCGACAGCATGGCGTAGGTTTCAGGATCGTCGAGCGGGATCGTCGCCAGGTCGATCTCGATGCCGCGCCGGCGGATCAGCTTCACCGCCGTCTCCAGCACCGTCAGCGTCTTCAGGCCGAGGAAGTCGAATTTTACGAGCCCGGCCTGCTCGACATATTTCATGTTGAACTGGGTGACCGGCATGTCGGAGCGCGGATCGCGGTACATCGGCACCAGTTCCGACAAGGGCCGGTCGCCGATGACGATGCCGGCGGCGTGCGTCGAAGCGTGGCGGTAGAGCCCTTCCAGCTTTTGCGCCATATCGAGCAGCGTCTGCACGATCGGCTCCTTCTCGGCCTCCTCGGCAAAGCGCGGCTCGTTGGCGATGGCATCCGCCAGCTTGACCGGATTGGCCGGGTTCTGCGGCACCATTTTGGAGAGCTTGTCGACTTGGCCGTAAGGCATTTGCAGCACGCGGCCGACGTCGCGCAGCACCGCGCGCGCCTGCAGCGTACCGAAGGTGATGATTTGTCCCACCTGGTCGCGGCCATATTTCTGCTGGACGTAGCGGATGACCTCTTCGCGCCGATCCTGGCAGAAGTCGATGTCGAAGTCGGGCATCGACACGCGGTCCGGATTGAGGAAGCGCTCGAACAGCAGCGAGAAGCGCAGCGGATCGATATCGGTGATGGTGGTGGAGTAAGCGACCAGCGATCCGGCGCCCGAACCACGGCCCGGCCCGACCGGAATGCCTTGCGCCTTCGCCCATTTGATGAAGTCGGCCACGATCAGGAAGTAACCGGGAAATTTCATCTTCTCGATGATGGAGAGCTCGAAATCGAGCCGCTCGCGGTATTGTTCGACCGTGTAGCCGGCGGTGGGTCCATGCGCCGCCAGCCGGGCGTCGAGACCTTCATGGGCCTGCCGGCGCAGTTCATCGGCCTCCGCTTTCAGCGCCACCTCATTGTCGGCGACATCGCCGCCGGTAAAGCGTGGCAGGATCGGATTGCGGGTCTTGGGATAGTAGGAACAGCGCAGCGCGATCTCGACGGTGTTGTCGATCGCTTCCGGCAGGTCGGCGAACAGCCGCGCCATATCGGCCTGGCTGCGCAGGAAATTGTCCGATGTCAGGCGGCGGCGGTTGTCGGCGGCAACGACGGACCCTTCGGCAATGGCGATCAGCGCGTCATGCGCTTCATAGTCGTCGCGGGCGGCGAAGAACGCCTCATTGGTGGCGACCAGCGGCAGATCATGGATATAGGCAAGGTCGACCGATGATTTCTCGATAGCGCGGTCATAACCGGAAACACGGTCCAGTTCGACATAGAGCCGGTCGCCGAACAGCGCCTTGAGTGCCAAAAGCCGCGTCTCGGCAAGATCTCGGCGATCCTCCTTCAGCGCCCGGCCGATCGGGCCGCGCGGCCCGCCGCTGAGGCAGATCAGGCCATCGCTATGGCCTTCCAGCATTGCTGACGTCAGATGCACGGGCTCGCCCGGCGGCGTCTCCAGATAGACCTGGCTGACCAGCCTGACCAGGTTGCTATAGCCAACCTCGGTGGCGGCGAGCAGCACCACGGCGTTCATCTCCGGCCCGTGGCGGCGGCGGTCGCGCTGTGCGTCGCTCGTCTCGCCGGAAAAGGCGAGATCGATCTGGCAGCCGATGATCGGCTGGATGCCTTCCTTCACCGCCTTCTGGGCAAATTCCAGCGCGCCGAACAGATTGTTTGTGTCGGTGACTGCGATTGCCGGGCACTCGTCCTTGACGGCATGACCGACAACGGCGGCGACCTGCAAGGCGCCCTCGAGCAGCGAATACGCCGAATGCACGCGCAGATGGATGAACGGCCGCGCCGGCGCCTCCGGGCGCGCAGCAGCGAGCGCTGCTTCGCGCCTCAGGGGATCGCGTGGAAGTTTGTCATCCGCCATGATGTTTCAAATTGCTCGAAGGGCTTTGAGTCGATGGAGATGTATTGTCCCGGACCGGGCGATGCCAGTCCAGCACAAATGACCACCGACCACAGGCTTCCGTACCCAGCCGCACGGCTCAGAGATTGTTTCTGAAATTCGCTCTGGCGAGTCATATGATGGTGGTTTCGAGAACCGGAGCGCAGCGGCCATTGGTCCGTGAGCACGGGAAGCGCAGAAACCGCCTTCAGATGGCCGCCGGAGTAGAATTTCCAAACAATCTCTAGGCGAACTCCATGATCACCGCATCCACAGCCAGGCTGTCACCCGGCTTGGCGTTGAGCTTCGACACGACAAGATCGCGGTCGGCGCGCAGCACGTTTTCCATCTTCATCGCCTCGACCACGGCCAGCGTCTCGCCGGCCTTGACCTCCTGCCCCTCGGCAACCGCGATCGACACGACCAGGCCCGGCATCGGGCAAAGCAGCATCTTGGACGTGTCCGGCGCCACCTTCTCCGGCATCAGCCTTTCCAGTTCAGCCGTGCGCGGCAGCATGGCGCGTGCCCTCACCGACATGCCTTTCCAGGCAATGCGCAGGCCGTTCGGCGCCGGCCTGATCTGCGCCGTGACCTTGCGGGCACCGACAGTGCCGCGCCAGATGAGGTCGCCCGGCCGCCAGTCGGACGCCACCGTCAGCGCTTTGCCGCCATCGACCGACAGATCGATTTCCATCGGAATGGAGATCATGCCCTCGATGATCGAAGCCTGGAGATAGTCGTCGCCGAGCTTCACCACCCAATCGCGCTTGAGTGCGCCCGAATGCGGCGCCAGCCGCCCGCCCAGCCGGTCGAGCCGGTCGCGGCGCAGAAGCTCGACCGCGGTGGCGATCGCCGCCAGCACTGCCTTTTCATCGCCATTGGGCACGATCGGCGCGAAGCCGTCAGGATATTCCTCGGCGATGAAGCCCGTCGATATCCGCCCCTCGCGCCAGCGCGGATGCTGCATCAGCGCCGCCAGGAATGGAATGTTGTGCTCGATGCCGTCGACGACGAAACTGTCCAGCGCTTCCGACATGGCGTCGATTGCCGCCAGCCGTGTCGGCGCCCATGTGCAGAGTTTTGCCACCATCGGGTCATAGAACATCGAAATCTCGGAACCTTCGGTGACGCCGGTGTCGTTGCGGATGACGATGTCGCCGAACGTGCCCTCCTCTGGCGGCCGGTAGCGCGTCAAACGGCCGATCGAGGGCAGGAAATTGCGATAGGGATCCTCGGCATAGAGCCGGCTTTCCACCGCCCAGCCGTTCAGCTTGACGTCGCTCTGCTCGATCGCCAGCTTCTCGCCGGCGGCGACACGGATCATCTGCTCGACTAGGTCGATGCCGGTAACAAGCTCCGTCACCGGATGCTCGACCTGCAATCGTGTATTCATTTCAAGGAAATAGAAGTTCTTTTCAGCATCGACGATGAACTCGACGGTGCCGGCGCTCTGGTAATCGACCGCCTTGGCCAGCGCCACGGCCTGCTCGCCCATGGCCTTGCGCGTCCTGGCATCGAGGAATGGCGACGGCGCCTCCTCCGCAACCTTCTGGTTCCGGCGCTGGATCGAGCATTCGCGCTCGCCGAGATAGAGGGCGGTGCCATGCGCGTCGGCCAGCACCTGGATTTCGATATGACGCGGATCGACGACGAACTTTTCGATGAAGACGCGGTCGTCGCCGAACGAGCTTTTCGCCTCCGAGCGCGCCCGGTCGAAGCCGTCGCGCACTTCCGACTGGCTCCAGGCAATGCGCATGCCTTTACCGCCGCCGCCGGCCGAGGCCTTGATCATCACGGGATAACCGATCTCGCCGGCGATCTTTTCGGCATGGTCGGCATTTTCGATGACACCAAGCCAGCCGGGAACCGTCGACACCTCAGCGGCCTTGGCGAACTTCTTCGATTCGATCTTGTCGCCCATCGCCTTGATAGCCTTGGGTTTCGGACCGATGAAGACAATGCCCTCAGCCTCAAGCGCTTCGCAGAAGGCGGCCCGCTCCGACAGAAAACCGTAGCCGGGATGCACGGCCTGCGCGCCCGTCTCCTTGCAGGCAGCGATGATCTTTTCAGGCAGAAGATAGCTTTGCGCGGCAGGCGATGGCCCGATATGCACGGCTTCGTCGGCCATTTCGACGTGCAGGGCGTCGCGATCGGCGTCGGAATAGACCGCTACGGTGGCAATCCCCATCCTGCGCGCCGTCTTGATGACGCGGCAAGCAATCTCGCCGCGATTGGCGATCAGGATTTTCGTGAACATCGAAGGCGTTTCCTCGGTCTTTCGTCCTTCTTATGGGCTTCGGCAGCCGGGCTCAAGCACCGCCGGCAGCGCACCCATCAAGACACTCCCTGCCCGCCAGGCCCGTGCCGAGGGGCGAAGGTTGGGCTCGCCGACGACTGGGCCAAGATTTGCGCCATATTTGGTCGCCAAATCGGGTTGAAACAGTATAAAAACCCTGAAAGCCTGAAGACCAATCGCCTTGGGAGGAATTGCCTAATGAAAACCCGCGCCGCTGTCGCTGTCGCCGCCGGAAAGCCGTTGGAAATCATGGAGGTCGACCTCGACGGACCGCGCGAAGGCGAGGTGCTGGTCGAGATCAAGGCGACCGGCATCTGCCACACCGACGAGTTCACCTTGTCGGGCGCCGATCCCGAAGGCCTGTTTCCGGCAATCCTCGGCCATGAAGGCGCTGGCGTTGTCGTCGATGTCGGCAAGGGCGTCACCTCGGTCAAGAAGGGCGACCACGTCATCCCGCTCTACACGCCGGAATGCCGGCAGTGCCCATCCTGCCTGTCGCGCAAGACCAATTTGTGCACCGCCATCCGCGCCACGCAGGGCCAAGGCTTGATGCCCGATGGCTCCTCGCGCTTCTCGATCGGCAAGGACAAGATCTTCCACTATATGGGCTGCTCGACCTTCTCCAATTTCACCGTTTTGCCCGAGATCGCCGTCGCCAAGGTCAACCCGGACGCGCCCTTCGACAAAATCTGCTACATTGGTTGCGGCGTCACCACCGGCATCGGCGCGGTCATCAACACCGCGAAGGTCGAGCAAGGCGCGACTGCTGTCGTCTTTGGTCTCGGTGGCATCGGCCTCAACGTCATCCAGGGCCTGAAGCTCGCCGGCGCTGACATGATCATCGGTGTCGACCTCAACAACGACAAGAAGGCATGGGGCGAGCGCTTCGGCATGACGCATTTCGTCAATCCGAAGGAGATCGACGGCGACATCGTTCCTCACCTCGTCAACTTGACCAAGCGCGGCGCCGACCAGATCGGCGGCGCCGACTACACATTCGACTGCACCGGCAACACCAAGGTGATGCGCCAGGCGCTGGAAGCCTCGCATCGCGGCTGGGGCAAGTCGGTCGTCATCGGCGTGGCCGGCGCCGGCCAGGAGATTTCGACCCGGCCGTTCCAGCTGGTCACCGGCCGCACCTGGATGGGCACCGCCTTTGGCGGCGCACGCGGCCGCACTGACGTGCCGAAAATCGTCGACTGGTACATGGACGGCAAGATCCAGATCGACCCGATGATCACCCATTTGCTGAAGCTTGAGGACATCAACAAGGGTTTTGATCTCATGCATGAGGGCAAGTCGATCAGGAGCGTCGTCGTTTACTAAGTGCGATCAGCAAAAGTGGCGCCCGGTTTTGCGTCCGATCGCACACCAAACCGAGGAAGAACAAGCCGCCGACCGAAGGGCCAGCGACTGAAGTTGCACAGGTTCAACAAGGGAGGAAGACAATGCCTGAGAAACTGCATCCCAAAATCGACAATGGCTTGCCAAAGGAGAGCGCAAGCTTTGCCGGCGGCACGCTGGTCTGCGCCTGCACCAGCAAGCCGGTGAAGGTGACGGTCAAGGGCCAGATCGCCCACAACCATGCCTGCGGCTGCACCAAATGCTGGAAGCCTGACGGCGCGGTGTTCTCGGTCGTGGCCGTAGCCGGCACCGGCGATGTCACAGTCACCGAAAACGGCGACAAGCTGAAAGTGGTCGACCCCTCGGCACTTATCCAGCGTCACGCCTGCACCGGCTGCGGTGTCATATGCACGGACCGGTCGAGCGCGACCATCCGTTCAAGGGTCTGTCCTTCATCCATCCCGAGCGCTTCCAGGAAGACGGCTGGTCACCGCCGGGCTTCACCGCTTTCGTTTCGTCGATCATCGAATCCGGTGTCGACCCCAAGCGCATGGACGGCATCCGCGGCCAGTTGAAGTCGATGGGCCTCGAGCCCTATGACTGTCTCAACCCCGGCCTGATGGATTACATTGCCACCTGGACGGCGAAGAAGTCGGGCGCGCGGCCGGCCTGACAGTACGAGATTTCTGGCATGGGGCCGGGTAACATGCCGGCCCCATGTCCGTTTTGGAGAGATAATGCCGGCACCCGCCATCTACGTCGACGCCGACGCCTGCCCGGTGAAAGCCGAGGTCGAGAAGGTCGCCGAGCGCCATGGCGTGGTCGTCACCTACGTCTCCAATGGCGGGCTGCGTCCGTCGCGCGATCCGATGATTCGCAACGTCGTCGTCTCTAAAAGCGCCGATGCCGCTGACGATTGGATCGTCGAGAACGCAAAACCCAACGACATCGTGATCACCGCCGACATCCCGCTTGCCGCTCGCACCGTGGCGCTCGGCGCGCATGTGCTTGGGCCAACCGGCCGGCCGTTCACGCCGGAGACCATCGGCATGGCGGTTGCAATGCGCGATTTGAAGCAGCATCTGCGCGAAACCGGCGAGAGCAAGGGCTACAATGCCAGCTTTGCGCCACAGGATCGCTCGCGTTTCCTGGGTGAGCTCGACCGTATCTTGCGGCGGGCTCTGAAATCCGTCACACCCGACCAGACGTGAGCATCATCCGAGGTCGGGCTATGGCCGACACATCGCCGAATAACCCCTTGCAGCGGCACAAGCAGTTCTTTGTGTCGCTAGCCGTCGGTCTGGTCGTATTTGCCGCGGTATTGCCTTTGATTGGATCGCTCCCCGTCTCCACGCGGCTTGCTTATTCGATCTCGATTGCCGCCGATTCCTTCTTCGTCGTCTTCATCGCGCTCGTCATCGCCAAGATGCCGCTGCTGTCCGGCCGCTATCTCAGCAAGAACGCGCGCGAACTGGACCTCCCAGTGCTGGGCATCTTTGCCATCACGCTCGGCATCGTCGCCATGGCCATTGTCCTGCTGTTCCTTTTGATCAATCACAAGGATCGCGACCCCATCGAACTCGGCTTCGCCATGCTGTCGATCCCGCTTGGCTGGTTCACCATCCATGCCATGGCCGCCCTCCACTATGCGCATGTCTACTGGATGGACGGCGACGCGATCGATGCCGAAACCAAGAAGAAGATACCGGTCGGCGGCCTCGATTTTCCCGGCAGCAAACGGCCGGACGGTTGGGACTTTCTCTATTTCGCGACGGTGATCGGCATGACCGCGCAGACCGCCGACACCGCGATCACGACCTCGCATATGCGCCGCGTGGTGCTTGTCCATTCGATCCTGTC
Source organism: Mesorhizobium sp. C395A (assembly GCF_030323205.1). NCBI lineage: Bacteria > Pseudomonadati > Pseudomonadota > Alphaproteobacteria > Hyphomicrobiales > Phyllobacteriaceae > Mesorhizobium > Mesorhizobium sp. C395A. The sequence goes on from NZ_CP100473.1 coordinate 2,141,189, forward strand.
GTTCTTCTTCAACGCCGTCATCGTCGCCGCCGTCGTCAATCTCACGGTGAGCCTCGGCAATTGAGTATCCGTGCCCGCGATAAACCCGTGCCCGTAATAAAAACGTGACCGCATGAAACATCGCTTTCGATAGCGACGTATTGGGAGGACAAGGACGAGCGCGGCCATCCCAGGATCGCGCAGCCGGAGGCGAGGAAAAGATGGAAACCATTACCATGAGTCAGCCCGGCGCAGGCGTCGATGCCGCCTCAACGAAGGATGCGACGCTGATCTACCGGCAATCGCGCTGGACCCGCCTGACGCACTGGCTGTGGGCGATCTCGCTGTTCTTCTTGCTTTTGTCCGGCCTGCAGATCTTCAATGCCCGGCCGCAGCTCTACATCGGCAAGCAATCCGGCTTCGAGTACAACAACACCGTCTTTGCCATCGGCGCCGAAAACACCGCCACCGGCCCGCGCGGCTATACCGAAATCTTCGGCCATCGCTTCGACACCACAGGCGTGCTCGGCTGGTCGGGCCCGGCCCGGCAGCAAACGTCGCGTGCCTTCCCGTCCTGGGCGACAATCCCGTCCTATTACGATCTCGGCACCGCCCGCGTTGTGCATTTCTTCTTCGCCTGGATACTGACAACCACCTTGGTCGTCTGGCTGGTCGCCAGCCTGGTCAACGGCCATCTGCGCCGCGATCTGGCGCCGCGCCTTGACGATCTCAAGCGGCTGCCGCAGGACATCATCGAGCACGCCAAGCTCAGGTTCCACCACACACGCGAATACAACACGCTGCAGAAAATGGCCTATGGCGGCGTACTGTTCGTGCTGTTGCCACTCATGATCATCACCGGCCTTGCCATGTCGCCGAGCATGAACTCGGTGCTGCCCTGGCTCAACGAACTGCTCGGCGGAAGGCAGACGGCGCGCACCATCCATTTCACGGTGATGGTGCTGCTGGTCGGCTTTTTCATCGTCCATATGATGATGATCCTCGCCGCCGGCCCGATCAACGAACTGCGCTCGATCATCACCGGCTGGTACCGCACCGATCCGCCAAGGCATGGCGACACCGAGAGGAGTGCGTGAGATGGCCAAATTCCAGATCAGCCGCCGAAAGTTCCTGACGGGCGCCGGCCTCGGCGTTTCCGGCATCATGTTGTCGGGCTGCGATGCCTTCGACAGCCAGCTCGGCATGGGCGACGGCCTGCGCAGTTTCCTCGAAAACGCCAATGGCCTGACCTACCGCGCGCAACGCTGGCTTGCCGGCCGCGATGCTCTGGCGCCGGAATTCACCGAGGCCGACATCCGCCAGCCGCAGCGGCCGAACGGCGTCACCGCGCCCGACGATGACACCTACAAGGGCCTGCTCGCCAACAATTTCGCCGACTGGCGGCTGGAGGTAACGGGCCTGGTCGAAAAGCCGCTGTCGCTCAGCCGCGAGCAGTTGGAGAACATGCCGAGCCGCACGCAGATCACCCGCCACGACTGTGTCGAAGGCTGGAGCTGCATCGCCAAATGGACCGGCACCCCGCTGTCGCTGGTGCTCGACCAGGCTGTGGTCAAGCCGCAGGCCCGCTATGTCATGTTCCACTGCCTCGATACGATCGATCGCAGCCTCTCCGGGGAAATCAAATATTACGGCACCATCGACCTGATCGATGCCCGCCACCCGCAGACGATCCTCGCCTACGGCCTCAACGGCAAGCCGCTGCCGGTCGAAAACGGCGCGCCGCTGCGCGTGCGCGTCGAACGACAGCTCGGCTACAAGATGCCGAAGTATCTCTACAAGATCGAGCTCGTCGACAGTTTTGCCAATATCGGCGGCAGCCGCGGCGGCTATTGGGAAGACAATGGCTATGACTGGTATGGCGGGATTTGATGGCCTCGCATTCTGACCGAGCACGATCTGACTCCGGCCGAACCGAGCTTGCCTGAGGAAGCCGGTTTCGAGCGCGTGGCCGAACTTGGCGATTGGCCTGAAGACACTCCAATATCGTCCTCTGCAAAACGGTCGCAGAAAACGGCGCGGCTTAAGCAACCTTGTCGAGCAGTGGCTTGAGCGCCGGATGTATCTCCGGCGAGGCGAGTTTGATCAGCGTCAGCAGCGCGCGTTCATTGTCACGCAGCGGGCGGTCGGTGCCGATGCGATCGGCCAGCCATTTCGCCTCGCTGGCGTCGATCGTCTCGGCGCGGCGCGCGAGTGCCTCGGCGGCACGGTTCTTCGACTCCCATTCGGCCTCGATATCGCCGGGCGAACGATAGGCTTCCATGATGCCGGCCAGGCCGCCCGACACCATGCGGCTGAAGAAGCCACCAATTTCGGGCTCGACCTGGTCCAAGAAACTGTCACGACGCAGCGCCACATCGCGCGTCGGCGCTTCGTAGCCGGCCGAACACATGACGAAATTGGCGAGCGCCTTGACGAACAGGTCGTTCCAGGACGGGTCGTTGTGGGCCGCTGCGGTCTGCTCGTTGATCTGGAACAGCACCTCGGCCTCAACCCGTGTGATGGCGATGTTACCGTCGCCGCCATAGGCATGGAGAATGCGGCGCAACAGATCGACCTCTGCCTTGGCGACCAGCCCGGGAACCAGCGCGCCGCCGAGCATCAGTGGTCCCTTGCCGTCGACCACCGCGTTGGCGACCTGCTCGAGCGCATAGGCGGAGAGCCGGCCGGGCGATGATTTCGCCCTTTCCAGCACATGCACCAGCAGTTCCAGTTCGGTCACACTGTCGACCATTCCGTCGCGCGAGATGGTCTGGATCAGCCAACCGGCATTGTCTTCAGAGATATAGCCTGCCGGCTTTTCCTGGTGGACGATGTAGTCGGTAACGGCCTCGACGAAGAATTCAGGCCATTGCGGGCATTTGTCCGTCGCTGTCGCATCGAGCGCGAACAGTGCTTCAGCCTCGCCGCGCGTCACCACGCCGTCGGCGAACACTTCGCGACGCAGCATGACGACATCTTCCGCCGTGATGCGGTCCTTCGAGGCCAGCCCCGCCACCGGCGCGCTCCCGATCCGTTCGCCCATCTGTCAATCCCCATCCGCCGTGCCCAACGCAATTGCCGGCCAAACCGTCAGCCCAGAATATCGCCATTGTCTTGAAAAACCGGCAAACGGCGTGGTTAGCGACGACTGTAAAGACGACGCGCTTTACGTGTCGCTGGCAGGTGACAAGGTGTCGCCGACAAGCTATGGATGGCGCGTCGAGGGCTTAAGTTTTGAGTCCTACCTGTTTGCGGGAGAGAGCAGCGCGAGCTGCCGCCGAAGGGGAAATCGCCCGAAATCTCTCAGGCAAAAGAACCGTAGACGGGAAAGACACTCTGGAAAGTCGGGGCTTGCCCCCGCGCCGAAGGTGTAAGCGTCGCCGACAGAGTTCCGGTTGCGCGAGTCTCTCAGGCTTCAGACAGAGGGGCACGGACTGGTCGCCAGCAGCGGCCGATTGCGTGCGACTCTGGAGATGACATGACGGGCGACGACACCAAACACCTTCCTCTCGAAGATCTGCACACCGCCGCCGGCGCACGCTTTGGCGCCTTTGCGGGCTGGTCTATGCCGCTGATCTATCCGGCCGGCGTGATGAAAGAGCACCTTCACACCCGCGAACATGCCGGCCTGTTCGACATTTCGCATATGAAGCTGTTCGCTGTCAGCGGACCGGGCGCTGCGGCACTGCTCAACCGCGCCAGTCCGCTCGATGCCGGCGCGCTTGAGATTTCACAGTCCAAATATACTTTCTTCCTCAACGAGGCCACCGGGATCATCGACGATCTTATCGTCACCCGGCTCGGCGCCGAGCGCTTCATGGTGGTCGCCAACGCCGGGAATGCGGTCGAGGACGAGAAGCATCTGCGTGCGCTGGCCGCGGACTTCGACGTCAAAGTCGATGCGCTCGACCGCGTCTTCCTGGCGATCCAGGGGCCGGAAGCCTGGGCTGCCTTGTCCCGCGCCGGCATCGAGACCGGCTCACTCTTGTTCATGCATGGCATCGAGCCTAAGCAAAACTGGTTCATGAGCCGCTCCGGCTACACCGGCGAGGACGGCTTCGAGATCGGCCTGCCGGAGGCGGATGCGCGCGCTCTGGTCACGAAACTGCTCGAGGACGAGCGTGTGTTGTGGATCGGCCTTGCTGCCCGCGACTCGCTGCGGTTGGAGGCCGGCCTGTGCCTGCACGGCCAGGACATCACGCCGGAGATCGATCCGGCGAGAGCCGGCCTGATGTGGGCGATCCCCAAAGATCTCCGCGCCGGCGGGTCCTTCATCGGCGCCGATGCGCTGCGGTCCATCCTGGAGCGCGGGCCGTCGCAAAAGCGCGTCGGCCTGAAGCCGGACGGCCGCCAGCCGGTGCGCGCCGGCGCTGCTTTGTTCGATGCCGACGGCGATCCGGCCGGCTACGTGACATCAGGCGGCTTCGGCCCGTCGGCCGGCCATCCCGTCGCCATGGGCTATGTGTCAACGGCCTTGGCCAAGCCGGGCACGAAACTGTTCGCCGACGTTCGCGGGACGAAAATCCCGGTGGATATCAGTTCCTTGCCCTTCACTCCTCATCGCTACCGCAAAGGATAATTCCGATGGCAAAAACCTATTTCACACAAGATCACGAATGGCTGAGCGTCGAGGGAGGCATCGCCACCGTCGGGATAACCGACTATGCGCAGGAACAGCTTGGCGATCTCGTCTTCGTCGAACTGCCTCAAATCGGCACCAAACTCAGTAAGGGCGACACCGCCGTGGTCGTCGAATCCGTCAAGGCGGCATCCGATGTTTATGCGCCGGTTGACGGCGAGATCACCGACGCCAACGGCGCGCTGTCCTCGGACCCGTCGCTGGTCAACTCCGCTGCGACCGGCGACGGCTGGCTGTGGAAGATGAAGCTCGCCGACGAAGGCCAACTCGCAGGCCTCATGGATGAGGCCGCCTACAAAGCCCATATCGGTTGATATCAGGACCTATTGCCATGAGCGCAGCACTTACCCCCTTCTCGGCCCGCCACATCGGTCCTGATGTAAACGATGTCAGAGCCATGCTTGCCGTGATCGGCGTTCCCTCTGTCGAGACGCTGATCAGCCAGGCTGTGCCGCAGTCGATCCGCCTCGATCTGCCGCTGACCCTTCCCGCGCCGGCGAGCGAAGCCGAAGCGCTGGCCGAATTGTCGGCGATCATGGCAAAAAACACGGTGCTGAAGAGCTTCATCGGCGCCGGCTATCACGGCGTCCACGTGCCGCCGGTCATCCAGCGCAACCTGTTCGAGAACCCGGCCTGGTACACCGCCTATACGCCCTACCAGGCCGAGATCAGCCAGGGCCGCCTGGAAATGCTGTTCAACTTCCAGACCCTGGTCACCGAACTGACCGGCCTGCCGGTGGCTTCGGCTTCCCTGCTCGACGAAGCGACGGCGGTGGCCGAAGCGGTCGGCATCGCGCTGCGCCATCATGGCGACAAGCGCACCAAGGTAGCGCTGGCCGGCACGCCGCATCCGCAGACGCTGGACGTCGTGCGCACCCGCGCCGAGCCGCTCGGCATCGAGATCGATGGCGAGACCATCGACGACAACACCGCCGCCCTGCTGGTCTCCTGGCCGGACACGTTTGGCGTCTATGGCGACCACAAGGCGGCGATCGAGAAGGCTCGCGCCACGGGCGCCGTGGTCGTCTTCATCGCCGATCCGCTTGCGCTCACGCTGACCGAAGCGCCGGCCAGGCTTGGCGCCGACATCGCCGTCGGCCCGATGCAGCGCTTTGGCGTGCCGATGGGCTTTGGCGGCCCGCACGCCGCCTATTGCGCCGTCTCCGACAAGCTGACCCGGCTGATGCCCGGCCGCCTCGTCGGCCAGTCGATCGACAGCAAGGGCCGTCCCGGCTATCGCCTCGCCCTGCAGACGCGCGAACAGCACATCCGCCGCGACAAGGCGACCTCCAACATCTGCACCGCGCAGGCGCTGCTTGCCAACATGGCGACGGCCTACGCGATCTGGCACGGCCCCACTGGTTTGCAGGCGATCGCAGCGCGCATCCATGAGCTCGCCAACCGCCTCGCAGCAGGCCTGAAAACCGCCGGTGTTTCCGTGCTCGGCTCAAGCCGTTTCGACACGGTGACGGCCGAAGTGAAGGGCAAGGCAGATTCGATCGCCGCTGCCGCTGAAAAAGGTGGCCGGCTGCTGCGCGTCATCGATGCCGACCGCATCAGCATCGCCTTCGACGAAACCTCGACCGAGGCGGATCTCGAGGCTATCGCCGCCCTGTTCGGCGCCAAGTCCGGCGCTACTGAGGCCGGCGCGATGCCCGGCAAGCCGCGCGGCAAGGAGTTTCTGACCCAGCCGGTTTTCCGCGAAAACCACTCCGAGACCGACATGATGCGCCTGCTGCGCAGGCTAGCCGACAAGGATTTGGCGCTCGACCGCACCATGATCCCGTTGGGCTCCTGCACCATGAAGCTCAACGCGGCGGCCGAAATGACGCCGGTCAGCTGGCCTGAAGTCGCCAACCTGCATCCCTTTGCGCCGGCCAGCCATTCGGCCGGCTATCGCGCCATGGTCGGCGAGCTGGAAGGCTGGCTGGCGCAGATCACCGGCTTCGACGCCGTCAGCCTGCAGCCCAATGCCGGCAGCCAAGGCGAATATGCCGGCCTGCTCGCCATCCGCGCCTATCACCGTTCGCGTGGCGAAGGCCATCGCACCATCTGCCTGATCCCCCAGTCCGCGCATGGCACCAATCCCGCGAGTGCGGCGATGGCCGGCATGAGCGTCGTCGTCGTGCGCTGTCTGGAGGACGGCAATATCGACATGGACGATATGCGAGCCAAGGCCAACGAGCATTCCAAGAATCTCGCAGCTCTGATGTTCACCTATCCCTCGACGCACGGCGTCTACGAGGAAGGCGCGCGCCACCTGTGCGCTCTCATCCACGAGCATGGCGGCCAGGTCTATTTCGACGGCGCCAACCTTAACGCGCTGGTCGCGCTGGCGCGGCCCGCCGATATCGGCGCCGATGTCTGCCACATGAACCTGCACAAGACCTTCTGCATCCCGCATGGCGGCGGCGGTCCGGGCGTCGGTCCGATCGGCGTCAGGGCGCATCTGAAACCCTATCTGCCGGGTCATGTCACCGAAGGTTCGGCGCATGCCGTGTCGGCCGCACCGTTCGGCAGCGCTTCCATCCTGCCGATCACCTGGATGTACATCCGCATGATGGGCGCCGCCGGCCTGAAGCAGGCGACGGAGACGGCGATCATCTCGGCCAATTATGTGGCGACGCGGCTCGCGCCGCACTTCCCGCTTCTCTACAAGGGCAGGCACGATCGCATCGCGCATGAATGCATCCTCGACACGCGCGTGCTCAAGGAGAGCGCCGGCATCAGCGTCGACGATATCGCCAAGCGGCTGATCGACTACGGTTTTCACGCGCCGACCATGTCGTTCCCTGTCGCCGGCACGCTGATGGTCGAGCCGACCGAATCCGAGCCCAAGCGCGAACTCGACCGGTTCTGCGAGGCGATGATCGCTATCGCCGGCGAGGCAGCGAAAGTGGCGAAGGGCGAATGGCCGCTCGAGGACAACCCGCTGGTCAATGCCCCGCACACGGCGGCCGAAACCCTTGCCGGCCAGTGGACTCACCCCTATTCGCGGCTGGAAGCGGCCTACCCCGCCGGCGATGTCGACAAAGCGGCCAAATACTGGCCGCCGGTCTCGCGCATCGACAATGTCGCCGGCGACCGCAACCTCGTCTGCTCCTGCCCGCCGCTGTCGGAATATCTCGGCGCCGCCGAATGACACTCTGGCCTGTCAGGCTGAACGCAAGGCCGGCCCATCGGCCTTGCTTACCCGGTTCAGCACAAGCACGCGGTTCCGCCCCGCGTGCTTGGCCGCGTAAAGCGCTTTGTCGGCCTCGGCCAGGACGTCCTCGAGGCTGCTGCCGTCTTCCTTGCCAAAGCCGATGCCGCCGCTGACGCTGCTGCGCAACGGCCCGCGCGGCGTCGGCACCACTTCCGTGCCGAAAGCGACGCCGATCTTGCTGGCGAGGTCATGGGCCTTGTCTTGCGGCATCCGCGACATGACCAGCGCGAACTCCTCGCCGCCCAGCCGAAAGGCGTCGACGCCAACTCGATCATATTTCTTGATGATTGCCGCGAAGCGGCACAGGACCCGGTCGCCGACCGGATGGCCGTAGACATCGTTGGTCCGTTTGAAATGATCGAGGTCGAACATGGCGATCGACATGAACGGACCGAAGACGCGCTCGCCATAGAGCGAGTTCAAGGCACGCCGGTTCATCAGCCCGGTCAACGGGTCGGTCAAAGTCTCGGCCTTCAGTTCGATCTGTGCCTGAAGATGATGCAGCGACAGCGTCAGCGCGCCGAGAGCCGTCATGCAGGCGACCGCCACGACCGAATTCAACCGCTCGGCCCAATTGTCGGGTGCGACGCCGAGCACCCACTGGCCCTTAACCAGAAGCACGGCGCCGCAGAGCCCGAAGGATACGCCGCAGACGCCGCTTAGCGCCGAAACGACCAGCAGAATGCCGCGATCCTGACCGCCCTTGATCCAGAACATCACCCCGATCAGGCGAGCAGCACTGTTACCGTCGTATAGGTGAGGATGAAGCCGACACCATCGAAACCGAGATAGGTCACGCCGGCGCAGACAGCCATCGCAAGCAGGGCCGGCAGGACAGCGCGACTGTAGTTGCGCACACCGAGATATTGCATGGCCGAAAGTGAAAGCGCCAGGAAACCGAGGCTGAGCAGCGCCAACGCTGCCTGACAAAGCAACGGAGTGGGCTCCCTCGTGTAGCGCCAGAAGACGATGACGTGGGCGACAAGGACGAGAATGCCGCACGCCACGGTCAGCACGAAGCGTGCACGCGGCGCCGTGAACCAGATCACAAACATGGTGACGCTCAGGCATGTGCCCGACAGCGCAGCCGCCAGCAATAGCGAACTGAAATCCAGCATGGATGAGCGGCAACCTTTGGGATCTTCGATTTGTGGCGCATCATAGGCATGCAACCGGCCGGAGATACCGTTTTCGGCCGGTTTTCAAAGCAACCTACCGACAGGGTTTACAAAGCGTCGACTGCCGTCCCGCGAAGAGTCTCAGCCCTTGTTGAGCAGCGCCAGATTGGCGTTGATCACGCTCGGGTCGGCCATTCCGGCCCTTGCTTCCATGAGCAGCGCCCTCGCCTTCTTCTTGTTGCCGCGCAGCAGCTGCGAATAGCCCATATTGTTGACAATCTGCGGCTTGCGCCCGGCAACCTTCAAAAGCTGGTCGTAGGCGCGGTCGGCGAAGTCGAAGCGGCCGAGTTCGTCATAGGAGGCGGCAAGCCCCATCCATCCCTCGGCACTGTCGGCCTTCAGTTCCACGGCCTTGCGGAAATGCTGTTCGGCAAGGCCGTAATTGGCCTCGCGGAACTGCGCCTTGCCTTGCGCAAGGTCGGAGGTGCTGACGTCTTTTGCCACCGGTTGGATCGACGTGGTCTTGGTCTTATCGACGTTCTCAGTCGTACAGCCGCTGACCATCAAGACGGCCGCTAGCGCGGCCATTGCCGTGAAAATTCTGTGACGCATGCCCCTGGCCCCAATCGCCCGATTTAGCGGGTCGTTCTTCAGGAGGCAGACTACAACAGGGCAATTAAACTTCAGTGCTGAAACGCCCCTAAAATTTGGTTTCGGGCACACCAGCCATTAACCAGCCGAGGGCTAGTCCGGCTCCATCGACTTGAGCCCCGCCGGAAACTGATAGCGGCTGCCGTCATAGCGCAGCCGGTAGGTTCGTTTCATGGACCTTCCGGGATGGGACTGGCACTCGCCATTCTTGTCGACAGACGGATTGTCGGTGTCCAACCGCTCGAACACTGTGATGTCGTGATAGCCGTGATGTCTCGCCGGGCTCATCGCCAGGCTGACCCGGCTGGATTGAAAGGATCCTGCGCAATTGGTGTCGCCTTCGCCGCCAAAGCCGGCCACGATGATGCCGTCGAGCACCAGGCGCAGATCACCGCCGTCAAGGGCATAGAGCCGCAGGTCGGTTTCGCTGAAGGGATTGGGCCGCGAATGGCTCGCCATTTGGATGCGCAGGCCAAAGCCGGTGACACCGGGCGCCAGGCCATAGCGGCCGGTATCGAATTCGACCTTGTTGATGCCGATGGCATCATCGGTCATCAGCCCGGGCTGGAGCAGGCGCTGGCGCACCTGCCGGGTCTTCCTGTCGACGACCAGAAGGTCGACATCGCCGACATGCCCGTCGTCGCTGGATTGGCTGCTGTCGATGAGCGGCACCGCGACCAGCAACAGATCGTCATGGGCAGGCCATATCTTGCAGACGAGGCCAAACGGCGTATCCGGGAGCGTCACGGCGATGCTGGTATGGGGTTCGAGCGTGAACGAGGCGCCGTCTGCGCTCTTTTGGGCCCTGGGATAGGCCTGTTGCACCAGGGCGGCAGCATCGCCGCAATCGTCGGCCGCGGCCGAGGCCGGCGACAGACTGGTGGCGGCCAGGCCGAGGAAAGCGGTGCACAAGACTATTCGCATGGACGGCTCACTCATTTTGCTTTGCGGATTTTGCCGAAGGAGAGCGACCAAACCGGCCGGGTTTCGACATCCAGATGAAGCGTAGTTGGAGTGAGTAACCGCAAGAAGCCGCCGGGCAATCCCCTAGGTATCTACTGAACCGCCGTCATTTTGACGATGATCGGGATGACGGCGATCATCAGCACCACCGGCAGGATGCACACCACCACCGGCACCGACATCTTGGCCGGCAAGGCATGTGCCTTCTCCTCGGCCAGCGACATGCGCTTGTGGCGCATTTCGTCGGAGAACACGCGCAGCGCCCCGGCAAGGCTGGTGCCGAGTTCCTTCGACTGCTGCAAAAGCGTGGCGAAGGAGCGCACCTCGTCCAAGCTGAGGCGGTCGGCGAGCGCCTTCAAGGCATCATCGAGGCTGCGGCCGGCCCTGAGTTCCAGCGACACCAGCTGCAGGTTTTGGCTCAGCGACGGATAGGTCTTGGCCAGTTCCTTCGAGACCCGCTCGATGCCTGCCTCCATGCTCATGCCCGCATCGGAGCAGACGATCATCAAATCCATGAAGTCGGGAAAGCCGTTGCGGTATTCGCGCATCTTTTCCCGCACCTTCTGGCTGAGCACCAGGCCGGGCACGAAATAGCCGGCGGCTCCCGACAGGATGATGAAGGTCCAGCGGCTGGTCGCGGTGGAATCGGCGCTGCCCATCCAATGGTTGACCAGGAACGCGCCGATCGTTGCGCCCACCAGGCAGGCGAAGCGGATCAGGAAGAATGTGCCGATCGCGCGCGGCTCCATATAGCCCGCCTGGATCAGCTTCATACGCAACCGGGCGACATTTTCCGGATCGCTCTTGGCGTAGAATTCCTGCGCCCGCTTCACCGCCTTCTCGCGCACGACGCTCTGGTTCTTCTTCGGCGCCGCCTCGGCCTGTTGGGGAGTCTTGCTGTCGTCGATCTTGAGCCGGCGCTTGAGATCGTTGCGGTCGCCTTTGGCTACCACGAGCGGCCATGCCACCGCGCTGCCACCCAACACCAGCAGCAGCGCGGCTACCGGCATCAGCGACGTCGGCGCCAGCGATGCAAGAAACTGGATCATCTGCTCCATCTCAGAACCGGAAGTTCGACATCTTGAACATGATGATGTTGCCCAGCATCAGCCATGTCACGGAACCGCCCAGCAGATACCACGTCTTCGGTACATCCCAGACGCTCTGATAGAATTGCGGCATCATCACCATGATGGTGGCGAACAGCAGTGCCGGCACCGCCGTCAGGATATAGGCCGACATACGACCCTCAGTCGAAATGGCGCGCACCTTGCGGCGCAGCTTGCCGCGTTCGCGGATCGTCGTCGACAGCCCGTCGAGGATCTCGCGCAGATTGCCGCCCGAACTCGTCTGGATGGAAACCGCGGTGACGAACAGCGGCAGATCCTCCTGGCCGACGCGGTCGAACAGTGAATTCAGCGCAGAAACCAGGTCGGAACCATAAGTCACCTCGTCGGAGATAACGCCGAATTCGGTGCCGATCGGATCGGACATCTCGCGCGACACCATCGAGATCGCCACCGGAACCGGATGCCCGGCCTTCAAGCCGCGCGTGATCAATTCCAGCGCCTCCGGCAACTGCACGCCGAAACGCTTCACCCGCCGGGCACGCTTGGAACGCAGCACAATTACCGGCAGCAGCGCTGTCAGCACCACAAACAGCAAAATGGCGAGCAACAGCGGCAGCCCGTACCAGAGCGCGACGAGCATCATCGCCAGCGCCACGCCCGTCGTCATCGTCAGGAATTTCGGCAACGGCATCACCATGCCAGACTGCGTGCGCAGCGCGCGAAAACGGTCGGGCGAGAAGAATGACGTGCCGGAATCGAGGCCGCGTTCCTTGCGCAGCTGAATCAGCACCTGTTCCTGGCTGATCTTGTTTTCCTGCAGCCTCATGCGCCGGTTGATGGCCAGGCGCTTGTCGCTGCGGCCGGCATAGAGCAGATAGCAGCCTTCGGCGATCATGATGCCGGTCAGCGCTGCCGCGGCATAAACGACATAGATCGGGCTGAAATTCTCGAACACCCGGCTACTCCTGCGGCCGGCCGGGTTCGAAATATTTGCCGGGGAATTCAATGCCCATATTGCGCAGGTCCTCGAGGAAACGCGGGCGAATGCCGGTCGCCTCGTAGTGACCGAGGATCTTGCCGTCGGCCTCCATGCCAGTGCGCACGAAGCGGAATATCTCCTGCATCTGGATGACGTCCCCTTCCATGCCGGTCACCTCGGCGACGCTGGTCACCTTGCGCTTGCCGTCCGACAGTCGCGTCAGCTGGACGATAAGGTCGAGCGCGCTGGCGATCTGACTGCGGATCGACTGCACCGTCATCGGCATGCCGGTCATGCCCAGCATCTGCTCGAGGCGTGAAATGGCGTCGCGCGGCGTGTTGGCGTGGATGGTCGCCATCGAGCCTTCATGTCCGGTGTTCATCGCCTGCAGCATGTCGAAGGCCTCCTCGCCGCGGCACTCGCCGAGGATGACGCGGTCGGGGCGCATGCGCAGCGCGTTCTTGACCAGGTCGCGCTGCTTCAGCTCGCCATGACCTTCGATGTTGGCGGGGCGCGTTTCCATGCGCGCGACATGCGGCTGCTGCAGCTGCAGTTCGGCCGCGTCCTCGATGGTGATCAGCCGTTCGTCTTCCGGAATGAAGGCCGACAATGCGTTGAGCATCGTCGTCTTGCCGGTGCCGGTGCCGCCCGAGATGATGGTCGTCTTGCGGGCGTGGACTGCAGCCGCCAGCACCTCGGCCATGTTCTGGGTGATGGCGCCGAACTCGACCAGCTTGTGCAGGCCGAGCTTGTTCTTTGAAAACTTGCGGATCGACACCAGCGGCCCGTCGACGGCGACCGGGCGAATGGCGGCGTTGAAGCGCGAGCCGTCGAGCATGCGGGCATCGACCATCGGCTGCGATTCGTCGACCCGGCGGCCGACGGCGGCGACGATCTTGTTGACGATGCGCAACAGGTGCGCCTCGTCCTTGAATGGGATATGGACCTGCTGCAGCTTGCCCCGTTTTTCAACGAAGCAGTTCTGGTGGCCGTTGATCAGGATGTCGTTGATGTCGGGGTCCTTGAGCAGCGGTTCCAGCGGGCCGAGGCCGACCATCTCATCGACGATGTCATCGACCAGCGCTTCAAGTTCGACGGTGTTGATCGCCATACGCTCCTGACGGGTCTTTTCCGACACGAACTCCTGCACCTGCCGGCGCATCTCATCCTTGGGCAGGCGCTCCAGCGCGACCAGGTTGATTTCCTCGAGCAGCAGCCGGTGGATGCGCACGCGGGCATCGAGCACCTTGTTGGCGCTTTTTCCCGGTGTTGTCTCCGGCTTCGGCGGCAAGGCCTTGCGGTTCGTCGGGATGACCACGGCGTGATGCGCGACCGGCGCCGCCTCGGCCGGCTTCAGCGCGCGGACGCCACGGTTCTGCAGGGTCGAGAAGCGGCTGGTCATCCGGCTTTCCTCTTCAGGAGGCCCCTGCCGATGCCGAACAGCGAGCGCGATTTCTCCGGCGTCACCACGGCTTCTTCCGGCAGGATGATCCTCTTCAGATCGTTGACGACATTGGCGTTCGGGTCGATCTCATGCAGCGGCACGCCGCGGTCGACAGCTTCACGCACAAGCCGGTAATTGTTGGAGATGCCGCCGACGAAATGCTCGCCCAGGATTTCCTGGACATCCGCCTGCTTGATGCCGTTGTCGAACATCTTCTGCTCGAAACGGTTGACGATCACGTTCGGCTTCACTTCCTTGCCTGCCGTCTCGTAGACCGCCTGGATCAGCCGCTGCGTATGGCGCAGGCACGGCACCGTCATTTCGGCGACGATGTAAAGCTTGTTGGAGCCAAGCAGCACCGTTTCCGTCCACGGAAACCAGGTGCGCGGCATGTCGATGACGACGTTGTCGAAATAGGCCGAGACGAGATCGAGCATGCGCACCACGACGTCGGTCTTAAACGAGCGCATTTCCGACGGATGCGTTGGCGCCGCCAGCACGCAGAGCCCGCTCGCATGCTTGGACAGCATCACATCCAGCAGCTGACGGTCGAGGCGCTCGGGCTGGTTCTCGATTTCGGTGATGTCGAAGCGCGGCTCAAGGTCGAGATATTCGGCGCAGGCGCCTTGCTGGAAGTTGAGGTCGACCACGCAGGTCGACGCGCCGCGCGTCACCGAATGATGCAGCTGGAAGGCGGTCTGCAGCGCCAGCGTCGTGGTGCCGACGCCGCCGGCGGCCGGCATGAAGGTATAGATCTGCGACTCTGTGTTTTCCTCGCGCCCCGGCCCTTGCAGCGCGCGCACGACCGACCGCACCAGATCGGCGGTGGTGATCGGCTTGACCAGGAAATCGGCGACCTGGAGCTGCACCAGGATACGCACTGCGGCTGCGTTGAATTCCTGGGTGACGACGACCACCGGAACGCGGCCTTCAAGCCGGCGCATGATGCGCTGCAGCGACTCGATCTCTTCCAGCTTTGCCGCATCCATGTCGACGATGAGCGCGCCGAAATCGGCTTCCTGGACCTCGCCGCGCAGTTCGGTAATGTTCTTCTCGACGGTCGAAAGCTGGATCACCTCCGAGGCCGCGAACGCGGTGCGCGTATCCTGCGCAAAGGTCCGGTCGCTGGACACCAGCAGGATCTTCTTGGTCTTGATGCCGCTTGCCATTTTGTCAGCCTGTCAGGTCATTCCCGGTCAAATCACCGGGCAAATCAATCGGTTGTCGCTGTCGGTTGCACGGCCTTGGCAGCAGCAGCCTGGTCGGCGGCGTTGACTGCCGCCTCACTGCGTTGCGCCGGCACCAGCAGCCTGGTGTTCTGGACGCCGTATTTCCAGGGATCGACCATCTGCATGGCCGTATTGGCAGCCTGTGCGTTGCCGGCCGCCATCGTCGGTCCCTCGGAGCGGATATAGTCGTCGCTGGTGCAGCCGCTGGCGAGGCCGGCGAGCAGCAGGGCGATGCATGGTCGCAAGCGCATGGCTTCAATCCTTCGGCAGGTCGAGGAAATGCCCGACGGTGGTGACCGCGGCCGGCTGTGCCGTGCTGCCGCTGGCCATTGCCACCGCACGATTGGCGTCGGACGATTTCACTTCCTCGGTGTTGTTTAGGAAATAGTCGACATTGCTGGCCGGCTGCGTGCCGTCGGTCGGCTCGAGCAGCTTCTTCGACGGATCGACCGGCTTGACCAGATAGGGGGTGACGATGATCACCAGATCGGTCTCGCGCCGCTGATAGGATTTGGAGGAGAACAGCGAGCCGAGCACCGGCAGCTTGCCAAGGCCGGGAAGACGCGACGTGGTGATGTCGTTCTGTGACTGCAGCAGGCCGGCGATCATGAAGCTCTGGCCGTTCTTCAGGTCGACCGATGTTCTGGCGCGGCGCACGATAAAGCCCGGCACCGAGATATTGCCGATACTATAGGAGGCCGAAGCATCGATCGAGGACACTTCCGGCGCGATGTCGAGGCTGACCAGCCCGTCCTTGAGAACCGTCGGCGTGAAGTCGAGGCTGACGCCGTATTTCTTGTAGCTGACGGAAATCTTGCCATTGTCCTCGGAGACCGGGATCGGGAACTCGCCGCCGGCGAGGAAGCTTGCCGTCTGGCCCGAACGGGCGATCAGGTTCGGCTCGGCCAGCCGCCGGGCGAGACCACGTTCCTCTAGGGCCTTGATGGCGACGTCGATCGACAGGCCGTTGGACAGCAGCCGGCCGATGATCTCGCCATTGCCGGCTCCCGGCACCGAGCCCGGCTCGATGGTGACGTCGCGCCCGCCAATGCCGTAAGCAAAATTGGCGCTGTATTTGGCGCCGAGATCCTGTCCGGCCTGGCGATTGATCTCGACGAAGCGGACGTTGAGCTGAACCTGCTGCGAGGACGAGATGTTGACCGAATTGATCACTTCCTCATTGCCGGAGAAACGGCTGGCGATCTTGCTTGCCTTCTCGGCGGCGACCGCGTCATCGGCCTCGCCCGACAGCACGACGCGGCCATTGGCCGAGCCGACCTTGATCTTGGCGTCCGGCACGCTGGCGCGAATGGTGCTGGCCAGCTGGTCGGTGTCCAGCGTCACCTCGATGTCGACGGTGCCGACCAACTGCTTGTTCTCGTCGAACAGTGCGATGCCGGTGGTGCCGAGATTGTTGCCCAGCACATAGAAGGATTTGTCGGTCAGCGGATTGACGTTGGCGATCTCCGGATCGCCGATGACGATCTGGTAGAAGGCGGCATTGGTCATGACCGTCTTCGGCTTGCCCTTGGCTACCTTGATCGACGCATTCGTTGTCGACGAGACATGGACGATATCGTTGTCGGCCTTGGCTGGCGCACTGAGGCCGAGCATTGCGGCCGCGGCGAGGCAAGCCCCCACCGCAAGCGCCCGCATTGTGCGCAGCCCTTTCGTCGTCTGAAATGCATGAAGTCCCGACATCTGTCCCGTCCTTCGCCCGGTCCCCACCGGCAGTTATTGCTGGTCCCGCGCAGGAACCTGGTATTCTTCGACCTGCGTGCCGCGCGTCACGATGATCGTCTTGAATTTCGGCTTCTCAGGCTCCTTGGTCGCGGCAGTGAACAGCGCGCCGGCAGCGGCCTGGACGCCGGAGGCGACCGATCCGCCGAAGGACGAGATGGTGGTGACGCCGTCCTTGGCGGCACCACCGTCGGCGGCCGAGCGGAGCGACAGCGACAAGGTGCCGACGGTGCGGGCAAGCGCCACTTTCTGCGCGCCTTCGGTCGTCACCTCGATGGTCACGGAATTGGCGATCTGCGGCGTGGTCTGGCGCTCGTCGGCGCCCTGTCCGACGGTCAGCACCTTGGCGTCGGAGACGACGATCTCGGAGGTAACGGTCGATCCGGCAGCGCCCTGCGCGTTCTTGGCCACTTCCTGGATTTCGCCCGCATCGCGTGTCAGCACCACGTCGACCCGGTCGCCCGGCATGACGAAGCCGCCGACGCCGGCGATCTCGTCGGTGCGGATTGTCACCGCCCGCATGCCGGGCGTCATCATGTTGGACAGCGTCGCGCGGCCGTTCGGCCCCGACAATTTGCTGATCAGCACCGGCTCGTTGATCTCGATCGGCGACAATACCACGCGGCTGCCTTCGGCGAGCAATGCATTGACTGTGGTGAACGCGCCCTGCGGCACCGAATCCTCGGACCATGGGATTTCGCTGAGCTGCGCCCGGTCAAGCTCCATGCCGTAACGCAGCGGCGCATTGGCCACCACGATGGTCTTGAAGACGACCTTGGGGACGGCGGGCGCCGGGATCGACGCCGTTTTCTCTTCGGCATCGGCCTTGGCCTGGCTTTTCACCCAGAAATCCGCGGCAAAGATTGAAATCGCGCCGAAGACGGCAGCGATGCCAATCATCGTTATGGCCTTGCCCCTCACAACCAACCCCTGACTCTCGTGGTCTTTTGTTTTGTTGGGGCGACGCTAGGCCGCTTTGTTAAAGATTCAGGAATCCCAGCGGCTCCGCACGGACCTATTTCCGCCGGCTTGGTTATCGAAAGGTTTTAGGATAAGAAGGGGTTAATCCCCGAACGTAACAGGAACTTCCGTCGCTTGGCGCCGAAAAGCGTGGCAGTATCGACGGGTGATTCGCGGCACCGGATTCTATGGCAGGCATGGACGACAACAACGATCTTTTCGGCAATCTGGAAAAGCAGCCGCAACCGGCTCGGACACCTTCGCGCCCGGCCGACCCGCTGGTGCAGGCCACGAAGCGTCCTGCCGCGACCAAGGACGGCAGCGAGGGCTATAGCGCCGCCGACATCGAGGTGCTGGAGGGGCTGGAGCCGGTGCGGCGCCGTCCCGGCATGTATATTGGCGGCACCGACGACAAGGCGATGCACCATCTGTTTGCCGAGGTCATCGACAATTCGATGGACGAGGCGGTCGCCGGCCATGCCACCTTCATCGATGTTGAGCTGTCGGCCGACGGGTTTCTGACCGTTACCGACAATGGCCGCGGCATCCCGGTCGATCCGCATCCGAAATTCAAGAAGCCGGCGCTCGAAGTCATCATGACGACGCTGCATTCGGGCGGCAAGTTCGATAGCAAGGTCTATGAGACCTCCGGCGGTCTGCACGGTGTCGGCGTCTCGGTCGTCAATGCGCTGTCGGACCATCTCGAAGTCGAAGTCGCGCGCGGTCGCCAGCTTTACCGCCAAAGGTTCTCGCGCGGCGTTCCGGTGAGCGGGCTGGAGCAGCTCGGCGAAGTGCACAACCGGCGCGGCACCAAAATCCGCTTCCATCCCGACGAGCAGATTTTCGGCAAGGGCGCCGCCTTCGAGCCGGCGCGGCTCTATCGCATGACCCGCTCGAAAGCCTATCTGTTCGGCGGCGTCGAGATCCGCTGGAGCTGCGACCTATCGCTGATCAAGGAAAAGGACCAGACGCCGGCCAAGGCGGAGTTCCATTTCCCCGGCGGCTTGAAGGACTATCTCAAGGCATCGCTCGGCGATGATTTCCAGGTGACCCGCGAAATCTTCGCCGGCAAGAGCGAAAAACAGGGCGGCCACGGCTCGCTGGAATGGGCGGTGACCTGGTTCGGCGGCGACGGCTTCGTCAACTCCTACTGCAACACCATCCCGACCGGCGAAGGCGGCACGCATGAGGCCGGCTTTCGCAATGTACTGACGCGCGGGCTTCGCGCCTATGCCGACCTGGTCGGCAACAAGCGCGCCTCGATCGTCACCTCCGAAGACGTTATGATCTCGGCGGCCGGCATGCTGTCGGTTTTCATCCGCGAGCCGGAATTCGTCGGCCAGACCAAGGACAGGCTGGCAACGATCGAAGCCATTCGCATTGTCGAGACCGCCATCCGCGATCCCTTCGACCACTGGCTGGCCGACAATCCGCAGGAAGCCTCCAAGCTGCTGGAATGGGTGATTGCGCGCGCCGACGAGCGGGTGCGCCGGCGCCAGGAAAAGGAAGTGTCGCGCAAGAGCGCGGTGCGCAAGCTGCGCCTTCCCGGCAAGCTCGCCGACTGCACGCAGAACGCCGCCGCGGGTGCGGAACTGTTCATCGTCGAAGGCGACTCGGCCGGCGGCTCGGCCAAGCAGGCGCGCGATCGCGCCAGCCAGGCGGTGCTGCCGCTGCGCGGCAAAATCCTCAACGTCGCCAGCGCCGGCAATGACAAGCTCGCCGCCAACCAGCAGATTTCGGACCTGATCCAGGCGCTCGGTTGCGGCACGCGCTCGAAATACCGCGACGAGGATTTGCGCTACGACCGCGTGATCATCATGACCGACGCCGACGTCGACGGCGCTCACATAGCCTCGCTGCTGATCACCTTCTTCTACCAGGAAATGCCGAACCTGGTGAATGGCGGCCATCTCTATCTGGCGGTGCCGCCGCTCTATTCGATCCGGCAAGGCGGCAAGGTTGCCTATGCCAGGGACGATGCGCACAAGGACGAGCTGTTGCGCACCGAATTCACCGGCCGCGCCAAGGTCGAGATCGGCCGCTTCAAGGGCCTGGGCGAGATGATGGCCGCGCAGCTCAAGGAAACCACCATGGACCCGAGGAAGCGCACGCTGCTCAGGGTCGATGTTATCGACGCCGTGGCGGCGACCAAGGATGCTGTCGACGCGCTGATGGGCACCAAGCCGGAAGCCCGCTTCCGCTTCATCCAGGAACGCGCCGAATTCGCCGCGACGGAAGTGCTGGATATCTGAGCGCCGGCCAACTCTTCGTTTTGACGCAGTTCGGGCGGAAAACCGTTTCACACTTTTCCTGGAACTGCTCTAGCCTGCGCTTCCGATACGGAGACCAGTTTGTGATCTGGGCGCGGCTGAAGAGCTACTTCGAAACTAGTTTGGCGGGCCTGACGCAGCCGACGCGCTCGGATTGGATTTTCGCCCTGCGCACGGTTTCGGCCGGTCTGATCGCGCTTCTCGCTGCTTACGCGCTAAAACTCGACCACCCGCAATGGGCGATGATGACGGTCTTCATCGTCGCCCAGCCGGTCGCCGGCATGGTGCTGGCGAAAGGTTTTTGCCGGTTGCTCGGCACGCTGGCCGGTGGACTTGCGGCGATCGGCATAACCTCGGTTTTCGGCACCCATCCCTGGCTGCTGGTCACGGCGCTGTCCGTCTGGATTGGGCTGTGCACGCTGGTTTCGTCGCTGCTGCGCAATCCGGAAGCCTATGGCGCCGCACTTGCCGGCTATACCGCGATGATCATTGGGCTGCCGGCTTTCGGCCAGCCGCATGTGATCGTCGATCTCGCTGTCGCGCGCTGCGCCGAGATCGTGCTCGGCATCGTCTGCGCCGGCCTGACCAGCCGGCTGATCCTGCCCAAGCTGGCCGCTGACGCCATCATCTCCAGGCTGAAGCGCAGCATCCTCGACCTTGCAACCTATGCAGGCGGCGCTTTTTCCGGCGGCGACCCCGCGACGCTGGCCGGCCTGCACCGCAAGCTGATCAGCGACGCCCAGATGCTGGCCGAGATGCGCGCCTATGCCCGGCTCGAAGCACCGAGCTTCGCCACCCGCGCCCATCCGGTCCGCCTAACCATCGGTCAGCTTCTCTCGGCGCTGTCGGCGGCGCGCGCGCTGCATTCGCATGCCGCGCCGAAAAACGCAGCGCTCATTCCGGTACGCTCCGAACTGCAGTCGTTGGTCAGCGAGCTGGCAGCGACGCCCGAGGCGCTGGACGACACGTCGCCCTGGGTGACGCGGCTCGACGCGATTGCCGGCAAGGCCCGGCAAATGCCCGACGCCTCGACCGATCAGGGCGACGACAGGGTCGGCACCATAACCCGCCTCACCATCGCCGCCGATTTCGCCGAAGCCTTCAAGCAGGTGCTGCGCGGCCTCGACGCCCTGCGCGCACCGGTGACGGGCCCCAGCCGGAGCAACAGGCAGCCGCCTGCGCTGGTGGTGCACCGCGATTATCCCGGGGCTTCGCGCAATGCCATACGCGCCGGCCTTGCCACATTGGCGGTCGCCGCCTTCTGGCTGACGACGAAATGGTCCGACGCGGCCGGCACCGTCATCCTCGTTGCCGTCGTCTCCAGTCTTTTCGCCGCGCGGCCTGACCCGGTGCGGGTGTCCTGGGGCTTCTTCAAGGGAACGCTGCTGGCTTTGCCCTTTGCCTTCCTTGTCGGCCAGGTCGCGCTGCCTGCTTTGCCCGGCTTCGGCTGGTTCACGCTGTTTGTCGTGCCGATCCTGGTACCGACGGCGCTGGGCATGGCCAATCCGCGCACCGTCGGCGTGGCGACGGCCTTTGCCATCAATTTCCTCGCCTTCCTCAGCCCGCATCAGGCGATGACCTATGCCCCAGGCCCGTTCTTCGCCGGCTCGGCGTCGGTGCTGGTCGGCATCCTGCTGGCCATCGGCGTCTTCATCGTGGTGCTGCCGGTGGATCCATGGCGCGCGGCCAACCGCATCGTGCGCGCCATGCGCGAGGATCTGGCGCGGCTGTGTCTGCACGAGCGGGTACCGCGGCGTTCGGCCTTCGAGAGCCTGGCCTATGACCGCATCAACCAGCTGATGCCGCTCTTGCAAAATGCCGGCAGGAAAGGCGATGCGATTCTGGGCGGCGGGGTCGCCGCCGTTACCGTCGGCCTTGAAATCCTGCGTCTGCGCGCCGCGCAGCAGAGCCCGTCCACTCCTTCCGACACCGCGCTCTCGATCGCCAATTTCCTGCGCGGCCTGGCGCGTGAACTGCTCTTTCGCGCACCAGGCGATCCACAGACAGCAACTGTCACTGTGGCCCGGCAATATGCAGCCAGCCTTTCAGAGCGCAGCGGCGGTGCGGATATGCTGCAGATCGCAGCCTCGCTGCGCATCATCGCCGCCGCGATCGAGGATTTCCCGGATTTCTTCACCAGGGACCGTGGCTAGGGCGTCAGGCCGCGGCTATCGCCAGCGCATGCCCGCGCGCGTTTTCCCGCAGCGCGTCGAGATGGATCGACTTGACCAGGCCGGCGAGATCGCCCTCAGTGGATTGACCTCCGAGTTCCTTCAGCATCAGCCAGCTGACTTCCTGCACGCCGGCGAGGCGCTTGCCGTTGGCGACTTCGCGCCAGATTTTGAGCGCGCGCAGGATGATGCCATGGGTGGAAGCGGCAAGGCCGGCGCTGCGGAACAGCGCCTGCAACGCAACGTCCTGGCCGCCGGCGAGCAAGGCCCGCACCCGCTGCTCCGACTGCTGGCTGAGCGCGACCAGGGCCGAGCCGAAAAAGTCGACCTTGCCGTGGGCAATGGCACGGATGATGAAACTTGCGGTCAGGTCGCCGCGCAGGCGCAGATGTTCGATAAGTGCCGCATGTTCCTCAGTGCGCGTGCCTTCGACCAGCCGCACCGAAGCCTTGACGCAAGCATCGCGCGTGACCCGCTCGGCTCTGGCCGCCCCCATCAGCGCCATCACCAGCGGCGAAGCCTTCAGCGTTTCGCCGAGCTTGACCAGCAGCATGTGCCGGCAGTCGGCCGGCAGCCGCACATCCCTGACCATTGCCTCGCGCAAATGAGCGATATGGCCATGCCGCTCGGCCATGCGGCGGAAGCTGAGCGACGCGATATCGGCGCCGTCATTGGCGAGCAGCGCCGCACACGCTTCCGGTTCGCCGATCTCGGCGATCGCCGCGGCAACCGCCATCGAAACGACCGGCCGGTCGGCGATCAGTTTTTGCGTCGCCTTGTGCCCGGCCGCGACGCGGTCGATCAGGTCGGCGTCCGTCAGCAGCGGGGAGCGCGCCAGCACCAGGGCTGCCACTTCCGGCTGATCGGAGGCAAGCGCGCTGATGATCTGCAGCGGCGCGTGATGGCTCATCGACAGCGCTTCGGCCATAGCCAGCCGCACCTTCGACGAGGCGTCGTCGAGCAGCAGCGTCAGCGCCGCTTCGGCCGCGCAACGGTCTTCGAAAGGCAGGTCGGAATTGACGTAGGCGCGGGCCAGCGCGCTCGCCGCCGCGGCGCGCTCCGAAACTCTCGCGGTGTAGATCCATTTGAGAAAATGCGAGACAACCATACTGCCTGCTACGCCCCTTGCCGGAAAGCTTCCGGCCCCAGGAATGACCCTAGGCAGAAATGGTTTACGAACGGTTCACCATGTTTATTAACTGGCTTGCGAGCGCTGGATGCAGCGCCTATCAACCGTCAGGCAGCGGAGGAGAAAAACGATGCCCGGGCTTTATCTCGAAGAGTTCGTCGTCGGCCATGTCTTCCGGCACACGCTGCGCAAGACCGTCACCGAAAGCGACAACATGCTGTTTTCGGTGATGACACTGAACCCGCAGCCGCTGCATATCGACTTCGACTTCGCCGCCAAGAGCGAATGGGGCAGACCGCTGGTCAATTCGCTGTTCACGCTCGGCCTGATGATCGGCATTTCCGTCAATGACATCACCGTCGGCACCACAATTGCCAATCTCGGCATGAAGGAGGCGGTGTTTCCGCACCCGGTCTTCCACGGCGACACCATCCGTGTCGAAACGACGGTGATCTCGGTCAGGGACTCGAAGTCGAAGCCGGACCGCGGCATCGTCGAGTTCGAGCATCGCGCCTACAATCAGAGCGACGTACTCGTCGCCAAATGTATGCGCCAGGCGATGATGATGAAAAAGGCGGCCTGATGCGCTCGCTGCTGTTTGTGCCCGGGGATTCCAAAAAGAAACTGGAGAAGGGTTTTGGCGCCGGCGCCGACGTGGTCATCGTCGACCTTGAGGATTCCGTGGCGCCACAAAACAAGCCGTCGGCACGCGACATCGCAGCACGCTTTATTGCCGGCAACAGGCAGCAGACAAGCTCCGCCATCTATATCAGAGTCAACGACCTATCGACCGGGTTGACCGACAATGATCTGGCCGCCCTGGTTCCGGTCAAACCCGACGGCATCATGCTGCCGAAGTCGAACAGCGGCCAGGATGTCCAGCAGCTATCCGTAAAGCTCCGCGTACATGAGGCCGAAAACGGATTGCCGGATGGCGCGATCAAGATCCTGCCGATCATTACCGAGACCGCTGCTGGGTTGCTGGCCGCCGCGACCTATGCCGGGGCAAGCGCCAGGCTTGCCGGCCTCACCTGGGGTGCCGAAGATCTGTCGGCGGCGATCGGCGCGCAGGCTGCGCGCGACGACAACGGCCGCTACACCGATGTCTTCCGCCTTGCCCGCACCATGACCATCCTTGCCGCCGGCGCAGCTGAAGTCGCGGCGATCGACACGGTTTTCCCCGCCTTTCGTGACATGGCCGCCTTCGAAACCGAATGCACGGAGGCCGAGCGTGATGGTTTTACCGGCAAGATGGCGATCCATCCGGCGCAAGTGCCGGTCATCAACGCCGCCTTCACGCCATCGGCCGAGGCGGTCGAGCGCTCGCGGGCCATCGTCGCGGCCTTCGAGGCGGCCGGAAATCCTGGCGTGGTCGGCATTGACGGCAAGATGTATGACCGGCCGCATCTCAGGCTCGCCGAACGGCTTCTGGCTCGCGCCAAGGCAGTCGGGGTTTAGTCCCGCGCCAGCACGATGACCCGGTCCTCAGGCAGGTAGGCCAGCGCTTGCGACTTCAACGGGTTGACGGTGACGCCGCCCAGCGCCCGCTCATCACTCTGCGCGGCGCGAACGCGCCGGTGCCCGATGGCGATCTCTCCGCGCAACCGCGCCGATTCCGCGATCGTCCAGAACGTCACCGGCTGGTCGATGGCGACATAGTCGCCGACCGGACGCATGTAGATTTCGGAGCCCTCCTCGTCGAGCAGGTCATCGAAGATCGCGGCGAGATGCTGGTTCTCCGATGCCTGCGCCAGCATCAGGCTGACCAGCCGGTTGCTGACGACGAAGTCATCGGCCTTGGTCACCGCCGCCAACTCGCGGTTGCGCACGTCGATCATTTCGCTGACAATCGAGATATGCGTGCCGGCATCGTCTGCGATTTTGCGCAAA
The DNA here is from genome assembly GCF_030323205.1 of Mesorhizobium sp. C395A. Lineage (NCBI taxonomy): Bacteria > Pseudomonadati > Pseudomonadota > Alphaproteobacteria > Hyphomicrobiales > Phyllobacteriaceae > Mesorhizobium > Mesorhizobium sp. C395A. The sequence continues at coordinate 2,166,626 of NZ_CP100473.1, forward strand.
TGCAGCAGCGTCACCAGCGTGCGCGTATCGGCGGGCTGCGCTGCCATGGTCTCGCTGTAGCCGAGGACGAGCACGTGGTCGTAGGAAGGCACGTCGAGGCTTGCCAGTGCTGTGCTGCTCGACGTGTCGGTGATCCGGCAGGAAACCGACAGATTGTCGCCGACGACCGGCAGCCCGGCAACTTCCTGTTCGAGGCCTGGCGTATCGGCGGCGATGGTCAGGATCGAACCAGGCGCGACATAGCGCGACAGTTCATAGGTTATGATCGGACCGCGCCGGTTCCAGCCAAGGATCAGCGTGCGCTCCGGCTTCGCCTCGATGGGCTGATGGCGAAGAATCGCCGCGGCATCGATCTTGGCTCCGGCGCTTCCCAGCTTGATGGCGGCATCGTCCTCGGCAATGATGATGGCGCGCATGTCCTTGCCGATTACCAGCTCCGACGGCGGGTTGAGATTGACGCGCCCCTGCTGGTCGCAGAGCCCGATCAGCGTGCAATGCTCATACGCCATCACTGCCTCGCCGAAGGTCTTGCCGGTGAGATCAGGCTGCTCGGTCGTGTAGATTTCGCAGCCGTCGAAATCGAGCAGCTCCGAATAGACGCCGCTGAGACCCGACTGCCGGCTCGAATGCACGACGATGCGCGAGATCAGCTGGTCGGCCAGGACAAGCTGTACCTCGGCCCCGCCGACGACGCGGGCGACCTCGGCGTTCTTTCCGTCGCGGATCTCGGCGGCGATGTTATAGGGCGCCGTGCGCCGGTTCGGGTCGTTGGCCAGCGCCAGCACCGTCTTGATCACCTGCGAATCCGGGTCGTCGCCGTCCGGCGACAGCACGATGATCGAGCGCGAGGTCTGCGGGTTGACGATGGCCAGATCGTAGAGGTCGGTCGGGTCGCCGCTGCGGCAGATGATGCGTGTATTGCCCAGTCTGCCGACTTTGGCGGCGATCTCGTCCTCCATCGCCACCTTGTCCATATTGGCCATGACGACAATGCGCGGATGGCGGCGGCTGGCATTGGCAATGACGAGTTCAGAGATGACGTCGAAGATCGACGGCGACCAGTTGAGGATGATGGTGTGGTCGCTCTCCAGCACCCGCGAACGACCCTTGCGCAATTCATCGAGCTTGCTGTCGACGCCGGCGCTGAGCACGCCGATGAGGGCCGACACGACGAAAATTCCGGCAAGCGTGACAAACAGCATGACGAGACGGAAGGCCCAGCCGGTGTCGCCGCCCATCGTGCCGGAATCGAGCGTGCGCATCAGCGATTCCCAGAATGCTTCGAAGAAGTTCAACGGTTCGCCGCCCTCCGGCGCAATGCGGGTCACCGCAAGGAAAGCCGCGGCGGCAATGATGATCAGCAGCGAAGCAACGGCGAGCCAGCCGATCAGCGCGATCGGGCCGGCGGCCATGCTCTTGTCAAACCCGTAGCGCAGCCGGGTTCCCAGCGAGTCTCGTTTCTTCATGTCGCCGGCAACCCCCAATATTCCCCATGGTCGATGCGCCGACCCCAACGCATCGCCGAAGCCGCTGTCTTAGCCTGTGTTTAAATAAAGGGGAATCGCTTTCGGGTGTCAGCCGTTCCACGGCCCCTCATAATCGGCATAGAGCTTTGCCGGATCGGGTCGCGGCCGTTCCGGCGCCGGGCCCTGGTAGGAGCCGATATGGATAAAGCCGACGACGCGCTCCTGCGGCGCCAGCCCCAGGATCGCCCTGCCCTCGGCCACATCGGAATACCAGTTGCTGATCATGTTGGTGCCATAGCCCAGCGCATTGGCTGCAATCATCAGGTTCAGCGCCGCCATGCCGCCGGACAGGAACATTTCCCATTGCGGGATTTTTGGATTGTCCTTCGGAACCGACACCACGCCGATCACCAGCGGCGCGCGGGAAAACCGCGCAAGCTCCTGGTTGCGGCGGTTTTCCGGCAGCGGCCCTTCGCGCTGTTCGGCGAGCGCCGCCAGCTTCCTGCCGATCTCGACGCGCGCCTCGCCGCGATAAACGATGAAGCGCCACGGCTCCAGTCGGCCGTGATCGGGCACACGGCTTGCAGCCGCGATCATGGTCGCGATATCGCCATCGCTGGGCGCCGGTTCCTTCAATTCAGGAATCGGTGCGGAGTTTCGGGTCAGCAGGAAGTCGATGATCGGCGACGCCATGGGGGCCAGGTCTCCTAAAGCACTCGATTTTGAGCTGAAGCGCGCCATTGCGGATCGGGGCGGCTCGGGCATTGGCGCGGGCGCGCCGGACGAAAGAACCTGTTGCCAAGGCGGTCGGACTCTTAAGCCTTGAAATTGCCACCGCCTTGGGCTTCAACGCAAGGCATGTTTGAGGGGACATCGCGCCTTTTCCTGATTTGGCTCGCCGTAGCGCTGTTTGCGCCGGCCTCGATGGCCATGGCGCAGAATGCCGACGGCATCGGCAATCTGAAACTTCCCGATATTTCGAGCTATGCGACGCCCAAGGGCGAGACGCCGCTGGCGCTCAGTGGCGGCGGCGCCATAACGCTGTCGGCGCAGTTGACCGACAAGGGCGCCGACATCACGCGCGGCATCGTCTGGCGCGTCTTCAAGCCCGAGGCCGCCGGCGACGGCAAGCTGCCGATGGTGGCTTCCGCGCATGGCGGCAGCGCCGTGTTCCAGCTCGAACCCGGCAGCTATCTGGTCCACGCCTCATACGGACGCGCCGGCGCCACCAAGCGCATCACCGTCGGCAAGGACGCCAGGCGCGAAAGCCTGGTGCTCGATGCCGGCGGCCTCAAGCTCGACGCGGTGCTGTCGGGCGGCGTGCGTATTCCGCCGAAAAAACTGCGCTTCTCCATTTATGAGGGCACCGCCGAGGCCAATGGGGACCGCGCTTTGATCATTCCCGATGTCGAGCCGAACAGCGTCGTGCGGCTCAACGCCGGCGTTTATCATGTCGTCTCCACCTATGGCGCGGTCAATGCCGTTATTCGCTCCGACATCCGTGTCGAAGCCGGCAAGCTGACCGAAGCCACCGTCGAGCATCGCGCGGCGGAGGAGACCATGAAGCTGGTGCGCGAGACCGGCGGCGAGGCCATCGCCGATACATCCTGGTCGCTGCTCAACGAATCCGGCGATCCGATCAAGGAGGCCGTCGGCGCCTTCGCCTCGATGGTGCTGGCCGAAGGCCAATACACCATCATCGCCAAGAACCGCGACCGCATCTACCAGAAGGATTTCACCGTGGTCGCTGGGCAGAACCAGGAGATCGAGGTGCTGGCCACCGAGGCGTCGGCCATCGATCCCGAGGAAGGCGCCGACTAGGTTGTGGACTCATAAGCCCGAAGCCACAGCCGGACGGATCGACCTTGCGATTCGTTTCTAGGCACCGGTTGGAGTGGCCACGATCCGGCATTCGTGGTATGTTTTTGCGGCCTTGAAAGCATGACCCGTACCGCAGTTTGCCTTGGGAGATGCCAAATGCGCATGTCCTTGCTTTTCATTCCACTACTGCTTGCACCGATTGTATCGCATGCCGCCGGCATTCACGACGCCGCCATGAAGGGCGATGTCGCGGCGATCACGGCAGCGCTCGACGCTGGTGCCGGCGTCGATGAGAGCGACGGGCGCACGACACCACTCTATCTTGCGGTCAAAGGCGGTCATTTTGCAGCGGCAAAACTGCTCATTGAACGCGGTGCCGACGTCAACGCCGTCCCGGACCCGCGTTTGGGTCCTGCCCTTATTCTGGCTTTGGCAAAACGCAGGACCGATTTGATCAATCTGTTGCTGGACGGGGGCGCAAATCCAAATTCGAAGCGCAGCCGCGAAAACGCTATCCACATCGCGGTCAATCTCGGTTGCCTCGATTGCGTGAAAGCACTGGTTGAGGCCGGCGCGGACGTGAATGCGAAGACAAAGGACGGCAAGACACCGCTCCATCTGGCAAAATTCAAGGGGCAACGCGAAGTTGCTGACTATCTCATGTCGAACGGCGTCGTGTTGCCAACGCCAGCTCCGATCTCGATGAAGTTGGCTGCTGCCGATGTCGAGAAAGGCCGAACCTACTTCACACACGTGTGCCACGGTTGCCACAATGCCGAGCCACAGGGAGGGATCAAAACGGGACCGAACTTATGGGGCGTCGTCGGCCGCGACAAGGCATCTATGGCAAATATGCGTTACTCCGACACCTTGCTGGCCTTAGAGGGTGTATGGACGTACGAGGACCTGAACAAATATCTGCTTGAGCCCATGCTCACCACGCCGGGTGTTTACATGGAGGTGCCTGGCGTCCCGGACGAGACCGAACGGGTCAACCTGATCGCCTACTTGCGTACACTCAGCGACAAACCGCTCCCACTGCCCTAGGAGCTATTGAGCAAAAAGGCCGAGGTTGTCGAAAATTTGACCGACTGAACGTCGTTTATGAGTACACGCCCTAGTTAGCGTCTCTCAGGCTGCCTTGCGCATACGGCGCGGCAGGAAGTGGACGCGGCTGCGCGGTGCGTCGGGCGCCAGATCGAAGACGCCGCGATGAAGGCGATCAAGCAAGGTCTTGCGGTCGCGCAGCGGCTCCAGCTCATCCCAGCGCAGTACGTTGCCGACGCGAACGTCGATCGCTTTGCCGGACAGCCGCCGAATTCGCGGATGAGCATTGAAAGGCGCAACGTCAGCGACGCCTTGCCGACGAATTTCGCCAGCCTTCCTTCGCGCTCCCCCATGTTCATCGGGCCGCTGACCAGATGGAACAGCCGGCCGTTCTGCCCGGAAAAATGCATCGGCACCACCGACGCCTTGGCGTCCTGCACGAGGCGCGCCGGAAACATCTTCCACGGCAGGTCGCGCGCCCGGCCAAAGCCTCTCGGCGCGGTGGCGACGCCGCCGGCCGGAAATACCACTATGGTGACGCCCTCTTTCAACAGCCGCACTGCCTCGTGGCGCACCGCCATGTTGTTCTTCACCGCGTCCTTGGTCTCGGAAAAGTCGATCGGCAGCGAGTACGGTTCCATTTCGCGGACCTTCAGCAGATCCTTGTGGATCATGACGCGGAACGGACGCCCGAGCTGCTCGACCAGCGACAGCACTGCAATGCCGTCGCCAATGCCGAACGGGTGGTTGGCGACGATCACCAGCGGCGTGTCCGGCAGCCCCGCCGGCGGCCACCGATCGGTGCTGCGCACCTTGACGTCGATCAGCTCCAGCATGCGGCTGAACACCCGCTCGCCCGTCGGCGCCACCTGGCGGCGCCAGAAATCATAGAGCGCGGCATACCGGTCGCGCCCCGACAGACCTTCAATGGAATGGATGAACCAGCGCGTCAGCGCCGGCTGGCTCGCATTGGCGTAGGAGAGTTCGGGAAACGGCCTTTCCCGTATCTTCAGCTTGAGCATGGGGGCTCGTTACAAGGTTGGCGTGACAGGCATGTGAAAATGGCGGTGGATCGCTCCACCGCCATTTCTCCGAAATATTGATTCCTCAGGCCGCGCTGCGCCTTCGGTCGGGCGAAACAGCCTCGTCGGAAAGCAGCTTCAGCGCGTCGGCCAGCTTGAGCGATTCCTGATCGCGCGAGCCAAGCCGGCGGATGTTGACCGTCTCCTCCTCCGCCTCGCGCTTGCCGCAGACGAGGATCACAGGAACCTTGGCCAGCGAATGCTCACGCACCTTGTAGTTGATCTTCTCGTTGCGCAGATCCGGTTCGGCCAAAAGTCCTGCCGCCTTCAACTGTGCGACAACCTTTCGCGCATAGTCGTCAGCATCCGAGGTGATCGTCGCCACAACCACCTGCAGCGGCGCGAACCACAGCGGGAAATGGCCGGAATAATGCTCGATCAGGATGCCGAGAAAGCGTTCCATCGAACCGCAGATGGCGCGATGCACCATCACCGGCTGCTTCTTTTCCGAATCCGAACCGATGTAGAAGGCGCCAAAGCGTTCCGGCAGATTGAAGTCGACCTGCGTGGTGCCGCACTGCCATTCGCGGCCGATCGCGTCCTTCAGCACATATTCGAATTTCGGCCCGTAGAAAGCGCCCTCGCCCGGATTGATCGAGGTCTTGATGCGGTTTCCCGAGCGCGTCCTGATTGTATCCAGCACGTTGCCCATGATCGCCTCGGCATGATCCCAGGCCTCGTCGGTGCCGACGCGCTTATCCGGCCGCGTCGACAGCTTCACGCTGACATCGTCGAAGCCGAAATCGGCGTAGGTCGACAGGATCAGATCGTTGATGCGCAGGCATTCCGCGGCCAGCTGCTCCTCGGTGCAGAAGATGTGCGCATCGTCCTGCGTGAAGCCGCGCACGCGCATCAGCCCGTGCAAGGCGCCGGACGGTTCGTAACGATGCACATTGCCGAATTCCGCAAGTTTTACGGGCAGATCGCGATAGGATTTCAACCCATGCTTGAATATCTGCACGTGGCCCGGACAATTCATCGGCTTCAGCGCGAACACGCGGTCGTCGTCGGTGTCGTCGCCGGCCACCGTCACCTTGAACATGGCATCGCGATACCAGCCCCAGTGGCCCGACGTCTCCCACAGGCTCTTGTCGAGAACCTGCGGTGCGTTGACCTCCTGGTAGCCCTGCTCGTCGAGGCGGCGGCGCATGTAGTTGACCAGATTCTGGAACATCTTCCAGCCCTTGGCGTGCCAGAAGACGACGCCCGGCCCCTCTTCCTGGAAATGGAACAGGTCCATCTCGCGGCCGAGTTTGCGGTGGTCGCGCTTCTCTGCCTCTTCCAGCATCGTCTGGTAGGCATCGAGTTCAGCTTGCTCGGCCCAGGCCGTGCCGTAGATGCGGGTCAGCATGGGGTTGTTCGAATCGCCACGCCAATAGGCGCCGGCCACCTTCATCAGCTTGAAGGCGTTGCCGATCTGCCCGGTGGAGGCCATGTGTGGGCCGCGGCAGAGGTCGAACCAGTCACCCTGGGAATAGATCTTGAGATCCTGGTCTTCGGGAATGGCGTCGATCAGCTCGAGCTTGTAGCGCTCGCCCTTCTCGGCAAAGACCTTTTTCGCCTTGTCGCGCGACCAGACTTCCTTGGTGAACGGCTTGTTACGCGCAATGATCTCGCGCATCTTCTTTTCGATCACCGGGAAATCGTCAGGCGTGAACGGCTCGTTACGGGCGAAGTCGTAATAGAATCCGTTCTCGATCACCGGCCCGATGGTCACTTGCGTTCCCGGCCACAGTTCCTGCACGGCCTCCGCCAGCACGTGTGCTGCATCATGACGGATGAGCTCCAGCGCGCGCGGATCGCTGCGGGTGATGATCTCGACCTTGCCGGACTTGCCAAGCGGGTCGGAAAGATCGCGAACGGTGCCGTCGATGGCATAGGCGACAGCCTTCTTGGCCAGCGACTTCGAGATCGATTCGGCGAGGCCCGCACCGGTCATCGCCGCGTCATAGTCGCGGACGGAGCCATCGGGAAATGTCAGGGAAACGGAATTCAGCATCGGGTATCTCCTATCCAGTCCCGCAAACGAGCGCGGGTGGTCGTGGTGTGAAGCCGGAGGCATCCGGCAGCGGGCGGGTTTTAGAGGCCACGCGGCATCAGGTAAAGAGCCGTCGTTGGCGCAGCTGTCAGGAAATGGCGCGACAGATGTCGCAGGCCAGTCGCACAGGCTTGCGAATTTCCCCGACACGAGGTTGGAATCCCCGGCATGGAAGACGCAAAATCCAGCCGAACCGCCTTGGGCGTCGCGCGCATGCGGGCCCTCCACCAGTTCTCGCAGCAGGCGGCGCTGTTTCGCGACCCATATGCGAGTGCGATACTGGGCGATGCCGCACCGACGGTGCAGGAGCTCGAGCAGGAAGGTGAGCGCAGCCGGCGCATGCGCCTGTTCGTGGCAGCGCGCGCCCGCCTCGCCGAGGACTGGCTGGCTGCGGCGGTGCGCCGGGGCGTCCAGCAAGTGGTGGTGCTCGGCGCCGGCCTCGACACTTTCCCGCTGCGCAATCCGTACCCTGATGTCGCGGTGTTCGAAGTCGATCACCCGGCGACACAGGCCTGGAAACGGAAATGCATCGCCGATGCTGGTCTTGCCGAACCGCGGGCCACCATGTTCGTGCCGGTCAACTTCGAGCGCCAGCGCCCCGCGGATGGCCTGGCATCGGCCGGTTTGCGGCAGACCGAGCCCAGTTTCTTCATCTGGCTGGGTGTCGTTCCGTATCTGAGCCAGGACGCAATCTTCAGCACCCTGTCCTGGATTGCCGGCATGCCCGGTTCGGAGGTCGTCTTCGACTACAGCGAGCCGGCCGAGAACCGCGATGCGGCTGGACAGGCTGCCCTCTCTTTCCATGCGGCGCGCGTCGCCGCTGCCGGAGAGCCCTGGATCAGCTTCTTCATGCCCGCGGCACTGGCGCAATCGCTGCGCGAGCTCGGCTTCGATGAGATCGAAGATCTGGAAAGCAGCGACATCGCCGCCCGCTTCTCCAGGACGCCAAAGGCGGAGACAAGGAATTCCGGCGGCCACATCCTTCGTGCCCGCCGGAGCACTTGAAGCTAAAGCAAGTTCACTTCACCAGTTGCGGCAACTCCCTCAGTAACGCCGCGCGTGTCGCCGGGCCTTTCGGCATGTCGATCGGCTTGGTGTCGACGACCAGCCGGGCGAAGACGATCCGGCGGCCGCCCTTTTCGGCCCAGCCGACGAACCAGCCCAGCGCGCGCTTGTCCTTGCTGTTTCCCAGCCTGGTGCTGCCGGTTTTGCCCCGCACCGTCCAGCCGCCGGCCTGGAAAGTCGGCAGGATGGCTCGGGTCATCTCATGCGCCTTGGCAGAAACCGGCATCTTGCCGGCGAGCAGCTGGCGCAGGAAGGCTGTCTGTTCGACCGGCGATATCTCAAGCGAGGAATTTATCCAGGATTGCGTGAGCCCGTTGTCCTTGTCGGCATCGCCCGAGACATCCATGTTGCCGTAGCCGAATTTCGAGACGTAGAGGGCAAAGCTTTTTGCGCCGAGCCGGCGCACGATCTCGCGCGAATACCATACGATCGAGTCGCGCTCCCAGATCGTCGGGTCGACGGCCTTGTGGTCGCGCTTCACGGCGTTGAACTCAGGCTTGTAGTCCCAGCTCGGTGTATGCGCGTCGCTGAGGACACCGCTGTCGTAGCCGATCAGCGCCAGCGGCACCTTGAAGGTCGACGCCGGGCTGACGCGTTGGTCGCAGACGCCGCTTTGATAGAGCGTCTCGCCGCTCGCCGCGTCCTGGATAAGCGTGCAGGCGAAATCGCCAAGCGGCGCCGATTGCGCCCGCATCGGAAATCCCAGAAACCAGGCCAGCAGGAAGAGGACCGCGGCAATGATGAAGGGATGGGTTTCGATCCGACGCATGTGGGCTCTCCTGGGAATGAACAGGAGCCGCTTAGCGAAGTGTCTTGGCTCGATTTTGACTCAAATGCGCAGTCTTTGTGCAGGCCGTTGTTAACCCTACCGGATCGTAAAGAAATGCCGCCCTGGCGATCTATATCAGGGACCCAGCGCGTCCGCCGTCAGGCCTCGCCGCGCTTCCTGCCGATCTGCCAATAACGCCATGGCGTGAACCAGACGTAGCTCGGAGCGAGCACCTCCGGCACGCGGTCGACACCATGCGTTCCGAACGGCCCGCAGCGCAGCACGCGAAAAAGCCCCATCCAGCCGCCGGCCCACAGGCCATGGCGGGCGATTGCCTCATGCGCGTATTCGGAACAGGTCGGCAGATGCCGGCAGGAATTGCCGACAAAGCCGGACAGCGTCAGCTGGTACAAGCGCACCAGCGACGTGCCGAAAATGCGGCCGGGTGTTTTGCGCCAGGGACCGGGCCAGTTGCGCCCGCGCCGGGTCTGTCCGGCGGCATGCACATGCCGATGCTGGTCGCCCACCGCAGTCTCTTTCCGAACGCGACCCGAAACCGGCTTCCGGGTCAGCTTGCGTTTCCAAACCGATAGATGTGAGCTTCGGCCGGCAAACGCAATCCTCTTCACTCGCCTCTTTGTCGGCTTCAGGGTCGCGAGCGGCGAAAGGGATGCCGCTCCGCTGGAGCCGCCCAGCGGGTGGCCGGCCTTTGCTCGGTGCGCTGCACATGATGCTGCCTGTCGCCATGCCACTGAAATGTCGCGATCCGCATCACATCGCAAAAGATTTCCAGTAACTGGATCATGGCCGCATCTCCTTTGAGACGGATTAGACGCCCGCTGGCCTTCGCCTTCAAACGAGTATAATTTCCGGTTCAGATAACTTCGGGTTATGCGAAATGAAGCGCGGACGGCTGCCCCTGACGGCATTGCGAAGTTTCGAGGCAGCCGGCCGGCAATTGAGCTTTAGCCGGGCCGCCGAGGAGCTGTTCGTCTCCCAGGCCGCCATCAGCCGGCAGATCCGCGAACTCGAGCAGTTCCTGCGCCAGCCCTTGTTCCACCGTCATCACCGTCGCGTCGAGCTGAGCGAAGCCGGCCAGCGCCTGCTCGATCAGTTGGTCAGGAGTTTCGACGACATCGACAGGCTGCTTTCGGACCTGGTGGCGGCCCCGGCGCAGTCGGTGGTTCGCGTCAGCGTCGAGCCGTCGCTGGCCTCTGTATGGCTGTTGCCGCGGCTCAACCGCTTCAGCCAGTTGCGGCCCGATATCGACGTTTCCCTCGAAGTCGACCCAAGGCCGATCGAGTTCCGCAGCGATCAGCCCGAACTCGCCTTGCGCTTCAGCGCGCGCGCCACCTCATGGCCGCGCAGCGAGGCCGAATGGCTCGCCTCGACCGTCGATTCACCGGTCTTGTCGCCGGCCTTGCTGGCATCGGGCCCTGCCCTCGAAAAGCCGCTCGACCTTGCCCGCTACACGCTGTTGCACGAGGAGAATCGTCAAGGCTGGGCGCGCTGGTTCGAGGCAGCCGGCGTGGCAGCCGACACCATTCCGGCGCGCGGCCCTATGCTGGCGGATGTGTCGCTGTCGAAGCAGGCGGCCCTGCTCGGCCACGGCGTGGCGCTGGGCGACCTCTTGCAGATCGGCGAGGAGATTGCATCCGGCGCGCTGATCAAGCCGTTCGACATTGATGTCGCATCGGGCGCCTACTGGCTGGTCGGCAGGAGTTTGAAGGACCTGGCGGAGCCGGCCAAGGCCTTCGCCGACTGGGTGAGAAGCGAATTTGCCGAAAGCAGACGGGCGCAGCAAACCAAGAGCCGCCTGACCGGCCTCAGCTAATTTGGCTTCTTGCGGAATTTTTCGAGGGCTTGGTCGAGCTCCTTCGCATCGATGCCCAGAGCCCTGTCCGAAGTATCCTGTCCCGGGTCGAATGTCAGCACGACATCACGCCACAGATCATAATGGGCCGTATAGGATGTCAGCCTGGAAAATGGTGCGCAGCGCGAGATGGCCCGGACAGCGGCCTCGGCAACCTTGTCCGGCGTCGGTGGCGCAGGGCTGAGGATTTTTGGCGGACCGGCGAGCGAACCGTCCTTGTTCAGGCTGAACTGGACGCGGACTATGCTGTGGGCGTCTACAGGTATGCTCCAGCAGAGCTGGATGGCCTTCTTGAGATACTCGCCGATATCGCGCTGGACCGCCACGTCCGCCCGGCTCGCGCCGCTGCTCAACGCAACTGCGCCAGCAAGGCTCGCGGCGAACACCAGGCTTTGGCGATCAAATGGCAAGGGTCACGCCGCTTGTTCGGCGCGTTTCTTCTCGATCTGACCGATGGCATCGACGACCGCATCGAAGGTCAGCATGGTCGAGGCATGGCGCGCCTTGTAGTCGCGCACCGGCTCCAGATATCTCAGATCGGCAAAGCGGCCTTGCGGCGGCGCGCCGTTTTCCTTGAGCATCTTCAGCACGGTGTCGCGCACCGCCCGCAATTCGTCGGCGCTGGCGCCGATGACATGTTGAGCCATGATCGAGGACGAAGCTTGGCCGAGGGCGCAGGCCTTCACGTCATGAGCGAAATCGGTGACGACGCCATTGTCCATCTTGAGGTCGACGGTTACCGTCGAGCCGCACAATTTGGAATGAGCCTTGGCGCTCGCATCCGGATGATCGAGCCGGCCTATGCGGGCGATGTTTCCGGCAAAACCCAGAATTTTCGCATTGTAGACGTCGTCAATCATATTTTTCCAATCCGTCGCCGCCAAGCGAACAGCGATTGCCGCTGTGGCGTCTTTCATTCGCTGCGCACGACCATATATAATGCTGGCAGTCGGGTATCGACAAGGCAACGCAGAGCCATCGTCCTTGCCCATTTCGTTCACGCCGCTTGCGGGCTGGAAACCGGGCGAGTTTTCAGCACCCGAAAGGTCGTGGTCCGTTCAACTCGTTCCTCCTGAGAGAGGAACTACGGGAGACGCCTTTATGGATGCCGTCATCAAGAAAATCATGCCCCCTTCCGACTATCTGGACAAGCCGGTCACCGACAGGCCGAGCGAAGCCGAGGTCGAGGCCGCCGTGCGCACGCTGTTGCGCTGGACCGGCGACAATCCGGACCGCGAGGGCCTGATCGACACGCCCAAGCGCGTCACCAAGGCCTTTCTCGAAATGTTCAACGGCTATGACATGTGCCCGGCCGAAGAACTCGGCCGCACCTTCGAGGAAGTCGCCGGCTATGACGATCTCGTCATCGTCAGGGACATCCAGTTCCACTCGCATTGCGAGCACCACATGGTGCCGATCATCGGCAAGGCGCATGTCGGCTACCTCCCGGACGGCAAGGTCGTCGGCCTGTCCAAGATCGCGCGCGTCGTCGATATCTTCGCCCATCGCCTGCAGACTCAGGAGGCCATGACCGCACAGATCGCCGGCGTCATCCAGGACGTGCTCAATCCGCGCGGTGTCGCCGTCATGATCGAGGCCGAGCATATGTGCATGGCCATGCGCGGCATCCGCAAGCAGGGCTCCACCACGCTGACCTCGACCTTCACCGGCGTGTTCAAGGACACGCCCGAGGAACAGGTCCGTTTCGTCACCATGGTGCGCGGCCTCGGGGCGTAAGCCCCTCGCCGGCATCGCTAGATCAAGGACCGGCGATGTCGGCACTAACATTTCCCAACGCTCCATCAGACAAGAAGGCCCTCGAAGAAGGCGCGGTGTTTTCCCCGCGTTTCGATGCTGCCGGGCTGGTCACCGTCGTCGTCACTGACGCCGCTGACGGTATGCTGCTGATGGTCGCGCATATGAATGCCGAGGCGCTGGCGCTGACGCTCGAAACCGGCATCGCGCACTACTGGTCGCGCTCGCGCAGCACGCTGTGGAAGAAGGGCGAAACATCAGGCAATTTTCAGACCGTCGTCGAGATGCTCACGGATTGTGACCAGGACGCCATATGGTTGCGCGTCAAAGTGTTGGGCCACGACGCAACTTGTCACACCGGCCGGCGTTCATGTTTTTATCGGACGGTGGGGCTAATCGGCGGCAAGGCAACGCTTGCCGACGATGGCAGCACGCCGCTGTTCGATGCGGAAAAAACGTATCGGAAGCCCGCGTGAACCATTCAACAGTCGCAAACCACTCATATTCACTATTCTCAAACGTCCTTCCTGTAGAACGGACGCGGGACAAGGGAGATCATGATGCTCGAGTGGGCGTCATTGCGTAGCAGACCGGACGTGCGGGAGGCCAATGGCCCCTCATCGTCCGGCGGCGTGCCTGACCCGCAACCCGCGGGCAAGACAGGCATTTCGCTCGCGCTGGGCGGCGGCTGCGCACGCGGCTGGGCGCACATTGGCGTGCTGCGCGCGCTCGACGAAGCCGGCATCGAAGTCTCGATGATCGCCGGCACCTCGATCGGCGCGCTGGTTGGCGGCTGCTATCTCGCCGGCAAGCTGGACGAACTCGAGGAGTTCGCCCGCAGCCTGACCAAGCGGCGCATCTTCGGCCTGCTCGATCTCAATCTGCGCGGCAGCGGCCTGTTCGGCGGCATGAAACTGGACGTCAGGCTGCGCGAGCACATGGCAGGCATCCGCTTCGAGGATCTGACGAAACCCTTCGTCGCCGTTGGCGCCGAAATTCGCACCGGCCATGAGATCTGGCTGTCCAGCGGTTCGCTGATCACCGCGATGCGGGCTTCCTATGCGCTGCCCGGCGTGTTCGAACCGGTGAATTGCAACGGCCGCATTCTGGTCGACGGCGCGCTGGTCAACCCGGTTCCGGTTTCGGTCTGCCGCGCCTACGAGCAGCCGCTGGTCGTCGCGGTCAACCTTCACTACGATCTGTTCGGCCGCGCCGCCGTCATCAAGCACAGCGCCGGCGAACTGCTCATCGAGAAGGACGCGCCCCGGCCAGGCCAGGCCAGCCCCGACCACCAGCCGCACCAGAGCCGTCTCGGCATCACCGGCGTCATGGTCGAAGCCTTCAACATCATCCAGGACCGGATTTCACGCGCAAGGCTGGCGGGCGATCCGCCCGACATGTCGCTCCAACCGAAACTCAGCCATATCGGCTTGACCGAATTCCACCGCGCGGATGAGGCGATCAGCGTCGGTTACCAGGCGACGATGGCGCAGATCAGCGAGTTGAAGCGGCTGCAGACGGTTCTCGCTTAAACCAAATCGGCAATGTCAGGCTTTGGCCGCATCGGTGATGCGGAACTGCACCGTGCGGTTGCCGTTCCAATAATTCCCCGACAGCGAGCCGGCTACATGGATCGTGTTGCCCCTGTTCTTGAACAGGAATTCGCCCAGCGCGGTATCGACGGATCGAAAGGCGATGCCCTGGATGCGGCCGCCGCTTTCCGACTGCAGATCAGCCCGGATGTGGTTGGTGCCGACGGCCCGCGCGTCGGCCAGCCGATGGCGCGGCAGCGCGAACACCGGCGCGACATGGCCGGCGCCGAAAGGCCCGGCTTTTTCCAGTGCATCGAGCAAAGCAACCGTCGCACCCTCGGCGGCGAGCGCGCCGTCGACGGCCAGACTTTCTTCGTCCTGCAGCCGGAACACTTCGGCCGCCGCGCGCTCCTCGAAGAAAGCACGGAGTTCGCCGAGCTTGGCGCGTTCCACCGTGATGCCGGCGGCCATGCCGTGGCCGCCGCCCTTGACGATCAGCCCGGCATCGGCGGCTGCGCGCACCAGCCGTCCGAGATCGAAGCCCGACACCGAACGGCCGGAGCCGGTGCCGATGCCATTGGCGTTGAAGGCGATGGCGAAGGCCGGCCGCCGCGCATGGTCCTTCAGCCGCGAGGCGATCAAGCCGACAATGCCGGGATGCCAATTGGTGCTGGCGGTGACGATGATGGCCGGCCCGTTGCCGCCGGCAAGTTCGGCGTCAGCCTCGGCGCGCGCCGCTGCCAGCATCTCCAGTTCCATCTGCTGGCGTTCCTGGTTAAGCCGGTCGAGTGTCTCGGCAATGGTCCCGGCCTCAACCGGATCGTCGGTGGCGAGCAGCCGGCTGCCAAGTGCTGCATCGCCGATGCGGCCGCCGGCATTGATGCGCGGCCCAATCAGATAGGCGAGATGAAAGGTGCTTATCGGCTCACCGATGCGGGACACCCGCGCCAGTGCGGCGAGCCCCTCATTCTTCTGCTGCCGCGCCATCTGTAGCCCCTTGACGACGAAAGCGCGGTTCACGCCGATGAGCGGCACCACATCGCAAACCGTGGCCAGCGCCGCCAGGTCGAGCAACGACAACAGGTCCGGTGGCGCTGCGTCGGGCAATCGGCTGCGCAGGACCCTCGCCGTCTGCACCAGAGTGAGGAAGACGACACCGGCGGCGCACAGATGGCCTTGCCCGGAAAGGTCGTCCTCGCGACTGGGATTGACGACCGCGGTCGCCTCCGGCAGCGGGCCGCCGACCTGATGGTGGTCGAGCACCACCACATCGGCGCCTGCGGCCTTGGCGGCGTCGATGGAGACAGCGCTGTTGGTGCCGCAATCGACGGTGACGATCAGCGTCGCGCCGCGCGAGACCAGTTCGCGCATAGCCTCCGGATTGGGGCCGTAGCCCTCGAAGATGCGGTCGGGAATGTAGATCTCCGAAGGCACCGAGAAATGCGTCAGGAAGCGCTTGAGCAACGCCGAAGAGGCGGCGCCGTCGACATCGTAGTCGCCGAAGATTGCCACCTTCTCCTTGGCCATGACCGCCTCGGCGATGCGGGTCGCAGCCTTGCCCATGTCGGTCAGCGAAGCCGGATCCGGCAACAGATTGCGAATCGTCGGATCGAGGAAGCGCTCGGCCTGGTCGGCGGTGACGCCGCGCCCGGCGAGCACGCGAGCCACAATGTCGGGCACGCCGTGGCCCTGCGCTATGGCCAGCGCAGTCATGTCCTGCCGCTCGCTCAACCGGTGTTCCCAGGAAACACCGGTCGCCGACTGCCTGACATCGAGGAAGAAGCGTTTGTCGCCCGTCATAGGAGGCGTAGTCTACAGATTGTCATTTCCGGCAATATGCGACGGTTAAACAGGAAAGTCTCAACTTTTCCACCTCCTGGTGACGCGCCTTGATCTCGCGGCTCACGCCTCCGCCAGAACCCGATGATGACTGGTGGGTTCGACCTGAAATCTCAATCCGGCTCCAAATCAAAGAGAGAGAGCATTATGGCGTCCGAAACCACTTTTCAGCAGCAGCATCAATCGGTTAAAGGAGAAAAATGACTTGGCCTAGCCCGCACGCTCGATGCGGATAACCTGCGGCTTGTCTGTGAGGTGGCCGTCCTTGGTGATGCCGTCGACAGCCTTGCGCACCGCTGCTTCCGTCGTCTCGTGGGTGACCAGGATCACCGTCTTTTGCGCGTCGGTCTCACCGCTGACGGCATGCTGGACGATCGATTCCAGCGAAATGTCGTTGTCGGCCATGCGCTTGGCGATCGCGGCAAAGACGCCGATGCGATCATGCACGGTCAGTCGGATGAAATAGCCGCCGGCATGGCTGCGCATCTGCGCCTTCTTGTAGGGCCGCAGTTCCTTGGCCGGCAGGCCGAACACCGGACCGTGCTGGAAGCCCGGCCGGCTCTTGGCAATGTCGGCGATATCGCCGACCACGGCGGACGCGGTGGCGTTGCCGCCGGCGCCGGGGCCGGAGAGCAGCAGCTCGCCCAGAATGTCGGTTTCGATGGCCACCGCATTGGTCACGCCATGCACCTGTGCGATCACCGACGCGGTCGGCACCATGGTCGGGTGCACACGCTGTTCGATGCCGCTGTCGGTGCGCTGCGCGACGCCGAGCAATTTTATCCGGTAGCCAAGGTCGCCCGCGGCGCGGATATCGGCCTGGCTGATATTGGAAATGCCTTCCATGTAGATGTCGTTGGCGGCGATCCTGGTGCCGAAGGCCAGGCTGGTCAGGATCGACAATTTATGCGCCGTGTCATGGCCCTCGATATCGAAAGTCGGATCGGCTTCGGCGTAGCCCAACCGTTGCGCGTCCTTCAGGCACTCGTCGAAGGAGATGCCCTCGGCCTCCATGCGGGTCAGGATGTAGTTGCAGGTGCCGTTGAGGATGCCGAAAACGCGGGTGACCGAATTGCCGGCCATCGCCTCGCGCATCGTCTTGATGACCGGGATGCCGCCGGCAACTGCCGCCTCGTAGTTGAGCAGCACGCCCCTCTTCTCGGCGATTTCGGCAAGCGCCACGCCGTGCTTGGCCAACAGCGCCTTGTTGGCGGTGACGACATGACGTCCGGCTTCAAGTGCTGCCTTGACCGACGCGCGCGCTGCCCCTTCGTCGCCGCCGATCAGTTCGACGAAGACGTCGATATCGGCGGCCTGCGCCATCTTGATCGGATCGTCGAACCATTTGGCGGCGCTGAGGTCGACGCCACGGTCGCGCTTGGGATCGCGCGCGGAAACGGTCGTGACGATGACATCGCGTCCGCACTGGCGCGTCAGCTCCGCTGCCTTGTCGCGCAGCACGCGCGCCACCGAGGCGCCGACCGTACCCAGACCCGCAATTCCAACACGCAACGCTTCAGCCATGCCCGGCGACGCCCCTCAAAAAATCTACTCGAATAAGATGTGCGGCGACTTTAGCGATGCGCGGCGAGCGGCACCACATTGTTCGGCTGCTTGGCGCTGGACGCCAGGAAGCGCTTGATGTTGCGCGCCGCCTGCCGGATCCGGTGCTCGTTCTCGACCAGCGCGATGCGGACGTGATCGTCGCCATGCTCGCCAAAGCCGATGCCCGGCGCCACCGCCACGTCGGCGTGCTCGATCAGGAGCTTGGAAAACTCAAGCGAGCCGAGATGCTTGAACGGCTCCGGGATCGGCGCCCAGGCGAACATCGAGGCAGCCGGTGCCGGAATGGTCCAGCCGGCGCGGCTGAAGGCGTCGACCATGACGTCGCGGCGCTTCAAATAGACCTCGCGCACTTCGGCGATGTCGGCGCCGTCGCCATTCAGCGCATGCGCCGCCGCCACCTGGATCGGCGTGAAGGCGCCGTAGTCGAGATAGGACTTCACCCGCGTCAACGCCGAGATCAGCCGCTCATTGCCGACGGCAAAGCCCATGCGCCAGCCGGGCATGGAGAAGGTCTTCGACATCGAGGTGAACTCGACGCAGACATCGATGGCGCCCGGCACTTGCAGCACCGAAGGCGGCGGATTGCCGTCGAAATAGATCTCCGAATAGGCAAGGTCCGACAGGATGATGATGTCGTTCTTCTTGGCGAAGGCGACCACGTCCTTGTAGAAATCGAGCGAGGCGACCAGCGCCGTCGGGTTCGACGGATAGTTGAGGATCAATGCCAGTGGCTTCGGGATCGAATGACGGACACCGCGCTCGAGCGCCGGGATGAAGCCGTCATCCGGCTCGACCTGCAGCGAACGGATGACGCCGCCCGACATGATGAAGCCGAAAGCATGGATCGGATAGGTCGGGTTGGGGCACAGGATCACGTCGCCCGGCGCGGTGATCGCCTGCGCCATATTGGCGAAGCCTTCCTTCGAACCGAGCGTCGCCACCACCTGCGTGTCGGGATTGAGCTTCACGCCGAAACGGCGCTGATAATAGGCGGCCTGGGCGCGGCGCAGACCTGGGATGCCGCGCGAGGAGGAATAGCGATGCGTGCGCGGATCGCGCACCACTTCGCACAATTTGTCGACGATCGCCTTCGGAGTCGGCAGGTCGGGATTGCCCATGCCAAGGTCGATAATGTCAGCGCCGCGCGAACGGGCGCTGGCCTTCAGCCAGTTGACCTGCTCGAACACGTAGGGCGGAAGCCGGCGGACCTTGTGAAATTCTTCCATGTCAGTTCCAGACGATTTAAGATTGGCTTTAGCACAGTTGGCTTGGCTAGGCGCCCTTGGCAAAGACCGCTTTCGGCGCGCGATATAGCCTTATTTGCAGGTAGGGTCGAGGGCGGGATCGCATTTGGCTTCGATCTGCTTCAGCGTGTCCTTGCCATGGTTCTTCGCCAGCGAATTCAGCGCCGCCGGGCTGGTGGACGGGGCACCGCCGCCGCCCTTGGCCACTTGCCCCTGCTGTTCGCCCTTCAACTGGGCAAGCTTGGCCTGCGTCTCCTCAGGGGTGAGTTGCTTTGCCGCCACCTGCGGTGGGATGTTGAGATTGGGATAAGAGCCGGTGTCCTGCGCGCCCTGGGTCAGGCCGACATTCATCCCGTTGCCGGTGTTGGCGCTCGTGCAGCCACTTGCCGCCAGCAGCCCTGGCGCCAGACAGGCGATTGCAACCGCGACGCGGCAAAAGCGGCCTGCCCCCGAAAAAATGGTCTTGCCGGTGTTAATCGTCATATTGTTTTCCTGGCAGCCGGGGTACAGCGCATTGGACCCGGTCAGATGTCCCATGATAATATGTCAAGAAAACGCCTCGGGAGGAACCCCGCGAGCCATGTCCAAAACACCTGATTCGAGCAAAGCGGAAGATGATCAATCTTCGACCGTCGAGCAATATCTGGTGAAAGACCCGGAACGCTTTGCGTTGAACATGGCGCGCATGGTCGAGCAGGCCGGCAAAGCCGCCTCCGCCTGGGCCGAGCCGCGCGAAAAGGGCGAGGTGCGCGATCATGTCGCCGAACCCGTGGTCGACATGGTCAAAACCTTTTCCAAGCTCAGCGAATATTGGCTGGCCGACCCGCAACGCGCGCTGGAAGCGCAGACGCGGCTGTTCGCCGGCTACATGACGGTCTGGGGCAACGCCATCCAGAAGGTTAGCCCGAATGCCGAGGCGCCCGAAGATGCGGTCAAGCCCGAGCGCGGCGACAAGCGTTTTCAAGACCCCGAATGGGGTCGCAACGCTTTCTTCGATTTCCTCAAACAGGCCTATCTCGTCACCTCGCGCTGGGCGGCCGACCTGGTCGAGCACGCCGAAGGCCTCGACGACCACACCCGCCACAAGGCGAGCTTCTACGTCAAGCAGGTGTCCAATGCCATCTCGCCGTCGAACTTCATCCTGACCAATCCGGAGCTGTTTCGAGAAACCGTCGCCTCGAATGGCGAAAACCTGGTGCGCGGCATGAAGATGCTGGCCGAAGACATCGCCGCCGGCAAGGGCGACCTGAAGCTGAGACAAGCTGACTATTCGCCCTTCGAGATCGGCAAGAACGTCGCGACATCTCCCGGCAAGGTGGTCGGCCGCAGCGATGTCGCCGAAATCATCCAGTACGATCCGACGACGGAGACGGTGCTCAAGCGCCCGCTGCTGATCTGCCCGCCCTGGATCAACAAGTTCTACATCCTCGATCTCAACCCGCAAAAGTCCTTCATCCGCTGGGCGATCGAGCAAGGCCATACCGTGTTCGTCATCTCCTGGATCAATCCCGACGAGCGGCACGGCGCCAAGGGCTGGGAAGCTTACATACGGGAAGGCCTGCAATACGGCCTCGACATGATCGAGAAGGCGACCGGCGAGAAAGAGGTCAACGCCATCGGCTATTGCGTCGGCGGCACGCTGCTGGCGGCCGCACTCGCACTGCTGGCACAGGAAGGCGACAACCGCATCAAATCGGCGACCTTCTTCACCACGCAGGTCGACTTCACCCATGCCGGCGACCTGAAAGTCTTCGTCGACGAGGACCAGGTGGCAGCGGTCGAGAAATCGATGAACGAAAAGGGCTACCTCGACGGCACCAAGATGGCGACCGCCTTCAACATGCTGCGCTCGGGCGACCTGATCTGGCCGTATGTCATCAACAATTACATGCGCGGGAAGGATCCCCTGCCCTTCGACCTGCTCTACTGGAACGCCGATTCCACCCGCATGGCGGCTGCAAACCACTCCTTCTACCTGCGCAACTGTTATCTCGAGAACAATCTGACGCGTGGCGTGATGGAACTCGCCGGCCGCACTGTGTCGCTGGCCGACGTCACCATCCCGGTTTACAACCTGGCGTCGAAGGAAGATCACATCGCGCCGGCCCTTTCGGTGTTTCTCGGCTCGCAATATTTCGGCGGCGACGTCGAGTTTGTGATGGCTGGTTCCGGCCACATTGCCGGTGTCGTCAACCCGCCGGCAGCCAAGAAATACCAGTACTGGACCGGCGGCAAACCGACGGGCGATTTTGACCAGTGGCTCGCCTCGGCGGTGGAGCATCCCGGCTCCTGGTGGACGCACTGGCAGCACTGGATCGAAACCCAGGACGACACCCTCGTTCCGGCCCGCAAACCGGGCAAGCATATGAAAACCCTGGGTGATGCCCCCGGCACCTATGTGAAGGTGCGCGTGTAAGGGCCGGCACCTTTTGCAGGTGCCTGTGTGTAACGGAATGTAATGTCTGGTGAGTTGACGGGCCGGCAAAACGGGGCGAAATGGTGTCGTCAACCTTCAAGAAGCCTCAATTGGCCTCCAACGAGCAAATAATTCAGAGGCTTGCAGAATTGACACAAGTCTCGTTTCCGGTTTGGGAACACAAGGTTATTGGATGTGAACGTTTCGACGCCGCACCAATAGCAGGCCGACCGGACACCGAGGGGGAATTTAGTTTTGAAATCAGTAGGATCGCGTCTCGCGGGGAGAGAAGGTCGCACTATAGCGGCAGCGCTTTTCTCCGTGCTTCTGGCGTCCTGCACCTCCGCTGGCGACCCCACAATGTCCGTCGGCATGCCTGGCTACAACGCGACCGCTTCTGACATCTCCGCGGCTTCCGGCGCCAGCCCTGCGGCGCCGGGCGATTCGACCGTGCAGGTCACATCCACCGGGCCGCAGATGATGATGACGGCAGCGGGCGATGCGACACTGCCCGAGCAGGTCGCCTATGTGCCGGTGGCCAAGCCCGGCACCGGCTTCCCGGTCAATGTTCCCGCCGGCTCCGAAACCATTGTCGGCCAGACGCCGCAGTCGCTGCAGCAGTCAGCACAGACCGCGGCCGCAACGGACGCCGTGGCGCAGAAGATCGCCGCCGCCGATGCCGGCGTGACCGCACCGAAAGCGACGGCAGCGGCACCCGCGACCAACGAGGTCTACGTGACCGCCGCGCCCCAGCAGATCGACACGCCGAAGAAGGGCTTCCTGGCCTCACTGTTCAGCACCACGCCAGCCTCCGCGGCACCTGCTCCGCTGGTCAACTCGCGCTCGGGCGAACAGCCTGCGGTTGCTTCCCAGAAGGCCGTCCCGGCAAAGCCGATCATCACGCTAGCGTCAGCCAATTCCGCCGACAAGCCCTTGCAGCTTGCCTCGCTTGGCAACGAGAGCAACCACATCACCGGCAGCGATGCCTTGCCCGGCGTGCGCCAGACGGCGCTGTTCGAGATCAAGCGCAAATCCGGCCTCGACGACGAAAGCGACGTCGACCTGAACGAGGACGAGGGTTCGGGCGGCGCCTATCAGGTGGCCTCCGCCGCCGGCCTCGCCCGGCTGGCGCCCAATGGCCTGTTGAAGCAAAACGAGAGCGTCGACGTCGCCTGCCTGAAGCCGTCGCTGGTGCGTGTGCTGAAGACCATCGAAGGCCATTACGGCCGCAAGATGATGGTCACATCAGGCTACCGCGACCCGGCCCGCAACCGGCGCGCCAACGGCGCCAAGAATTCGCTGCACATGTATTGCGCCGCCGCCGACATCCAGGTTCCCGGCGTCTCCAAATGGGAACTGGCGAGCTACATCCGAACCATGCCCGGCCGCGGCGGCGTCGGCACCTACTGCCATACCGAATCCGTTCACGTCGACGTCGGCCCCGAGCGCGACTGGAATTGGCGCTGCCGCCGGCGGGGGTAGCATCCCCATTCGGCAAACGGGCCGAGGGGCTGTTAGCAGCCCGCCGTTTTTTCCGATTACCTATCAGCGACGTTCGAGATTAGCCGAGGCACCCGCGACTTCGTCATCCTATGGCGAAGCAAGGAGCGCAGCGACGCAGCGCAGACGCGAGGATGACGACTGCGCGGCGCGTTCGTCCAAAGATGTGCAACGACGCGAGGCCAGAAAACCTGCGCTGGCTCACCAAACTGGCCGTTTTCGCCCCTCTTGAAAAAAGTTTCCGCATCTGGCGGCTGATGGGTTGCCGGTTGGCAACAACGCAATTATAAGCCGCTTCGTCTGAGCGCGCCCATCGTCTAGCGGTTAGGACACCGCCCTTTCACGGCGGTAACAGGGGTTCGATTCCCCTTGGGCGTACCAGATCTTTCAGGAAAACAAGAAGCCTCGCGGCAGCCGCCGAACTAGCAGCGGCTGGAACGGTGGCGCGGCGAATCGGTTGAAACGGCGAACAGCGGCTGCCGTGCCGAGGTTTCCCTCGGCGCCTGCTCGCGGCAATCTCCGGCACTCACCCTTGGTCGTGCGCTACCTGCGGCCAGCGCTGTAACGCCGCGTGGCCACCCTCGGTCAGCGCGTAGACGCCGCGCTCGGCCCTGGCGAACCAGCCATAGACATTGTCCAAGAGGATGCTGGGCGCGCGTGGCGAAATCGCTTTCAGATCGCGCGGGCGTTTCGGCCCGTCGGTCATGGCTGCGGCGCAGGCCAGCGCATCCTGCCGGTAGGCGGTCATGATCGGCGCGCGCGAACCGCCGCCGACCACCGGATCGCCGCGCCGGCGCCGGTGTTCCTCCATCAGCCGGGAGCGGCGCTTCGGATCGCGGCGCGGCGGCAGAGCCGCCGGGCTGAGCAGCAATTCGACCTCCCCCTTGCCGCTGACAGCCAGAAGCCCGAAGCCGAGCCGCCGGCACAGCGCGCGAAAACGGCGGTCGTGCTCGCGGCCCTTGCCACGCGCCGACATGCGCGCCGCCAGCCACACTTCGTCGCATGCCGCGGCGCGATCGACACCTTGCAGCACCAGTTCGAGGTTGAACTGCAATTTCAGTTCGCAGATGACCAGCACAGGCGGCTCGCCGTCGCGCACCGCCACGATATCGCAGTGGCCGACTTCGCCCTTGACCGTGAACTCCAGGCTCTCGAGAAACCGCTTCACCGGGATGTAGAGAGACGTTTCCTGCATCGCGCAGGCATAGCCGATTCGGATCGGGTCGGCACAGGGATGGCCGAGAGGCCGACGCCTTGCGCTAAACCGCGTCGATCCCACCATCTGCAAAAGCCATCCGTCAGGCAGGTCTCCGGCATGATAGTCCCGCCATAGCGCTCGACGATTTCCTTGGCGATGACCGACGTCGCCAGGGCCGAGCGCGACCAGTATTTCATCGCCTGTCTCGCGTTCAACAAGGCGCTCGCCGTGGCTGGGACGGCACAATCGACAGCGTAGGACCCGAGATCCGTCGACGCCAAGACCGGTCCACGGTTGGCCACACAATGATGAGCGCGTGTGTTTTGAGGCTAGGGGCGGGTGCGCGTCCGGCGCTGCCCCGGTGCGGCATCGTCCGCCTTGAAATGCATCTCGTCCTGGACCGCGGCAAAAAACCGACGGACATCGTTGGCCGCCGAAGCCGCATCGCAGCCGGCCGCGACCGCCTTGTCGAGGAGTTCGCGCGCCGTGGCCTTCCAGAACGACGTGGCCGTGTCGCCGTGCAGTCTGCCCAGCCTTGCGGCGACCTCGCGCACCAGCACGGTCTGCCGATCTAGCGGGAAGGTACGCACATTGGCTGAGGACATGTTCTGCACCATGAAACCGACGCAACGAATCAGACGCTGCTCTATCGCTCATGCCTAGCTGTGAAGTCGGAAACGGAACCTTAACGCCGCGGAGTCCGCGCCGATTGGAACGAGTCGGTTGGCCGGCCTCCAGGCCAAGCAGAACTCTAGACCCTCAGGCCCCTCGCCTCGCCGGCGCGCTTGGCCGTAACCATCATGTCCCTGGCCAGCAGGCCACTGACCCGGCAAAACGCCATGAAGGCGCGCCATGCGTCCTCAGTCCTGACCACATCCACCGTGGCGCCGAAACAGGCATTGAACGCCGCTTCATAGACCTTGCCCTGTCGCTTCTTTGGCCAGTCATGCAGGATATCCAGCGCCTGTTCGACGCTGTATATTTCCTCTACCGGCAGCCCGGGCGCGGGCGCGATGCGCACCGGCACCTCGAATTGCAATCTGTCCATTCTATATCTCCCGAACTGGCGTCGACCACAGCAACGCCGTTCGTCGTCAAAAGTTGCTTTGGCTGCTTTTGCGCGAAAATGTGTCGTCAGTGCGATCTCGGCATTCGGAGGAGATCGCGCACCTGGATGTCATCTGAGCGGCCGCGCAAGCCAGGAATATCGCCAGTATCAGTCCATTGCCGGCAGTTCTTCCTTGAACCTTGCGGCTTGCAGTGCCAAATCTGGGGAAATTTTCTAACGGGCTGATATGCGCCGCCCGCTTACAGGCAAACGGACACTATGGTCACCTATCTCGACGCCGCCACGGCACCCCTCAGGAACACCGGCCAGATCCGCCTCTACGGCGAAGAAGGATTTGCCGGCATGCGCAAGGCCTGCGATCTCACCGCGCGCTGCCTTGATGAACTGGTGCCGATGGTCCAGCCGGGTGTCACCACCGAGACCATCGACCGTTTCGTCTTCGAATTCGGCATGGACCAAGGCGCGCTACCGGCGACGCTCAACTACCGCGGCTACACCAAATCGTCCTGCACCTCGATCAATCACGTCGTCTGCCACGGCATTCCAGACAACAAGCCGTTGAAGGATGGCGACATCGTCAACATCGACGTCACCTACATCCTCGACGGCTGGCACGGCGATTCCTCGCGCATGTATCCCGTCGGCACCATCAAGCGCGCCGCCGAACGCCTGCTCGAAGTCACCCACGAGTGCCTGATGCGCGGCATCGCGGCGGTCCGGCCTGGCGCCCGCACCGGCGCCATCGGCGCCGCCATCCAGACCTATGCCGAGGCCGAGCGCTGCTCGGTGGTGCGCGATTTCTGCGGCCACGGCGTTGGCCAGCTGTTCCACGACGCACCCAACATCCTGCACTATGGCACCGCCTCGGAAGGCGTCGAGATGCGGCCGGGCATGATCTTCACCATCGAGCCCATGATCAATCTTGGCCGGCCGCATGTGAAAGTGCTGTCGGACGGCTGGACGGCGGTGACGCGCGACCGCTCGCTGTCGGCGCAGTACGAACACACGATCGGCGTCACCGAAACTGGCTGCGAGATTTTCACCCTGTCGCCAAACAAGCTCGACCGCCCCGGCCTGCCGCCGGTCAGCTGAAAACAAGATCGCCTCAAGCCGCAGCTTTGAGGCGCCGTCGCCGAAAAAACTCGACCGCGCGCTGCTTACCGCTCTAATCTGCCGTCGAAGCCTTCGGGGAGTGTGGGGGATGGATGGGGAACAGCGGTGACGACGAACGGGGGTTCTTCTCCGAGCGGTGGCTTGAACCACCGGCGAAGGACAAGGCACCAAGAGACAAATCGACGGAGAAGCCACACTATCACGGCCATCGCGACCGATTGCGCGAGCGCTTCGTTGCCGGCGGCGCGGACGCCCTGCCCGACTACGAACTTCTCGAACTGCTGCTGTTTCGCCTGATCCCGCGCGTCGACACCAAGCCGATCGCCAAGGCGCTTTTGGCGCGCTTCGACACTTTTGGCGAAGTGCTTGGCGCACCGGTGGCGCTGCTGCAGGAGGTGAAGGGCATCGGCCCCGCCGTGGCGGTCGACCTGAAGGTGATTGCCGCTGCCGCGCAGCGCATGGCGCGGACCGAGGTTCGCGACCGCGAGGTGCTGTCCAACTGGACGCAGCTTCTTGCGTACTGCCGCTCGGCGATGGCGTTCGAGAACCGCGAACATTTCCGCATCCTGTTCCTCGACAAGAAGAACGTGCTGATCGCCGACGAGGTACAGCAGGTCGGCACCGTGGACCACACGCCGGTCTATCCGCGCGAAGTGATCAAGCGCGCGCTGGAACTGTCGGCCAGCGCCGTCATCCTGGTGCATAACCACCCTTCCGGCGATCCGACACCATCGCGTGCGGACATCGAAATGACCAAGCAGATCATCGACAGCGCCAAGCCGCTCGGCATCGCCGTCCACGACCACATCATCATCGGCAAGAAAGGCAACGCCTCGATGAAGGGCCTGCTGCTGATCTGAGCCTGATGGGCGCCGGTGCCGTCATCCCAAACGCCACCGCTCGCGAGCCAATCAGCAACATTCCGGCTTGGCTCAAACGCCCACGCTTGCGGTGTCGAAGTGATATTGCGACGGAAGCGCCCGCTTCGGCGACAATGTGGTAGACCCGCGAATGCGAAGCAGCCACAGCCATTGCAGGAGATCTATTCAATGACGCTCGAATGCATAAATCCAAATGATCTGCCGATTCCGGAAATGTACTCCCAGGTCGTCGTTGCGACAGGAAGCAAGCTGGTGTTCGTCTCGGGCCAGCAGCCAGAAGACATACACGGCAAGCTCGTTGGCCACGGTGATTTCGCAGTCCAGGCGCGCCTGACGTTCGGAAATCTTGGCCGAGCGCTTGCTGCCGCCGGCGCTCGGCCCGAGCAAGTCTGCAAGATCACGATCTACATCGTCGATTACAAACGCGACGAACACGTGCCCATCATCGAAGCGGCCCAGATCGAGCTGTTCGGCGATCACAAACCAGCAAACGTGGTGGTCGGGATAGCAGTGATGTCTCCCGGCTACCTGATAGAGATCGATGCGATCGCGGTCATCGACCCGTAGGCCAAGCGAGGACGCGTCAAGTCGCGAAACCAATCCCGGAACTCGCTGCGAGATCGCCACGACCTTGATCTCTCCATCCATCCACGATCACATCGTCATCGGCAGGAATTGCGATGTCTCGATTAAGAGCCTGCTGCTCACCTGATCAACGTCGGAAACAGGAAACACGCAATGCCCCAGCCCGGCGACGAACCATGGCCGTTCGACAAGCAACGCGCAGCCCTCCTGGTCATCGACATGCAAAGCGACTTCGTCGATGAGGGCGCCGTCATGGAAGTGGCCATGGCCCGCCATCGCATTCCGGCGATGCGGCAGGTGGTCGAGCTTTGCCGCGCGCAAGGCGTCCCGGTGATCTACACCCAGCATGTGCTCAGCGACCATTTCGATATCTCGCCGCTGGAAACCAGCTACCAGCCGAAGCTGAAAACCAAAGGAATGCGGGAAGGCAGCGCCGGCGCCGAAATCGTCGCCGCGCTTGCGCCCCTGCCCGGCGATGTCGTCATCAAGAAGCACCGCTACGACGCCTTCCACAACACGCAGATCGAGACGGTGTTGCGCAACATCCGTGGCGCAGGCCGGGTCGACACGGTGATCATCATCGGCACCGTGACCAGCATCTGCTGCGAATCCACCGCGCGGAGCGCCTTCATGCGCGACTACAAGGTGGCTTTCATCAGCGACGCCAATGGCGGACTGGACGAGCCATCGCACAATGCAACCCTCGACATCATAGGCAAGGTGTTCGGGCGCGTGATGACCGTCGCAGAGCTTGGGAGCTTGTTGCGGAGCTGAGCCCGCGCGTCAGCTGGCGTGCGTCTCAAGCTCCGGCGCCGAGCCTGCCCTCAAGAAGGTCGCGCCGCTGCTGCAATTCGCCGGAGACGAATTTGGTGAAGGCGTGGACGCGCGCCGTGCGGCGCAAATCGTCGTGCACCAGCACCCACAGCGCCGAGCCAATCTCCTCGATCAGCCCTCCGACCCTTACAAGCCCGGGCAGGCTGTCGCCGAGATAACAGGGCAGCGCCGCAACCCCGATACCGGCGCCCGCCGCATGCGACATCGTCACCAGGGAATCGGCGCGCATGGCGATCTCGACATCGGGCAGCGACGACCGCATCCAGCGGGCGACGCCGGTGTTGGCTAGGCTGTCGTCGGGCGCGATCCAGCGCAGCGCACCCAATCTCGGCTCCGGGGGTAGCGTTTCGGCGTAGGAACGTGTCGCGTAGGCGGCGAAGGCGACGCCCGAAATGCGCCGGCCGACCAGGATTTCCTGCGGTTGCGACACCGGCCTGATCGCCACGTCTGCATCCCTTTGCGTCAGGTTGGCGATGGAATTCTGCGTCATCGCCTCGACCCGTATGCCGGGATGGAGCTTATGAAACGCCGCCAGGATCGGCGGCAGCACCGACGCCATCAGCGTGTCGGTGGTGGTGACCCGCAACCTGCCTTCGAACCTGAGATCCTGCCCCGACAGTTTGCGCGCCAGTTCATTGACCGTCTCGGCCATTGTGCGTGCCGCGCCCAGCAGTTCCTCGCCGCCCGCGGTGAGGGCATAGCCAGTCGGCAGCCGATCGAAAAGGCGGATACCCAGCCGCGCCTCGAAGGCGTTGACGCGCCGCAGCACAGTCGTGTGGTTCACGCCCAGGATCCGAGCCGCCGCCGCCAGCGAAGCGCCATCGGCGACGGCCAGCACCATGCGCAGATCTTCCCAGTCGATATCGCGTGAGCTGTGCATTCTTGCAGAAAGATAAAAGAAAGCGCTGCGCTCTGCGAGCCAAAATGACGCTTCGCTGTGCAAAAACGCAGAGCAAGCGGGCGAATCGGCATGTCGATCTGCGCATGCACGCACGCCATATGGAGTCCGACGACAAAAGAAACAGTCGCGGAGAAGAGCCATGACGCCGATAGAACTCTACACCTGCCAGACACCCAACGGGCACAAGGCCTCGATCATGCTGGAAGAGGTCTGCCTGCCCTACTCGGTCCGCTTGGTCGACATCGAAAGGGGCGACCAGACCAAGCCTGATTTCCTGGCGCTCAATCCCAACAACAAGATCCCGGTGATCGTCGACCGGGACGCCGGCCGCACGGTCTTCGAATCCGGCGCCATCCTACACTACCTGGCGCGACGGTCGGGCAAGCTTCAGCCGGTGGGCGCGCAGGAGGCGGACGATACGCTGACCTGGACCTTGTTCCAGGCGGCCCATGTCGGCCCGACGCTTGGCCAATTGTGGAATTACAAAATCTTCGCGCCGGCAAAAATCCCTTACGTGATCGAGTGTTTTGAGCGCGAAACCGGACGTGTCTTCCGCGTTCTCGATAGCCGGCTAAAGCACCATGAGCACATTGTCGGCAAAAGCTACGGCATCGCCGATGTGATGACATGGCCATGGATCAACGCGGCCGTCAGCAAGCTCGGCCTCAGCCTCGATGACACACCAAACCTGGCGCGCTGGTATGCGGCCATCGGCCGCCGCTCCGCAGTTGTCAGAGGGATCGCTGTTCCCGCCCTGCCGGAAGCGTCAGCGACCGCTTAGATCATGATGAGATTTGGTTGAAATCTCATCATGACCTAACCCTTTGTTGGAGCATGATCTTTTCCAAAAACCGGCACCCACTTTTTGGGATCATGCCCTAGCCGCCGCACCCCGCATTCAAGGAATACGATCGTGGAAATCCTCTTCATCCCTCTGGCGCTTGTCGCCGGTGGCCTGCTCGCAGTGCAGGCTGGCGCCAACGCCCAACTTTCAAAGGCGGTCGGCTCACCCTTTGCCGCGACCACGCTTCAGCTCGCGGTCGGCGCCATCGTGCTGTTGTCGATCACGGCCCTCACCGGAACGACACCGGCTCTGCTTGCCGTTCGGCAAGCCGAATGGTGGCATGCGATCGGCGGCATGGCTTCGGCCTTCTACGTCGTTTCGACCATTCTTCTGTTCCCTCGCCTTGGCGCCGTCGTGTCCGTCGGGCTCTTCATCGCTGGGCAGATGCTTGCATCCTTCGCCCTCGACACGTTCGGCTGGCTCGGGATCCCCGAAGCCGGACTGCGAGCCGGGCCTGCCTTCGGCATGCTCGTCTTGCTTGCCGGGGCTGCCCTCATCGTTCTGGGACAGAAGGGCGCGGCCGACAATACCGCATCCTCAAGACCAGGGTGGATCGGACTGGCGCTGCTGGCAGGCGCCGTGCTTCCAGTGCAAGGCGCTGTAAACGCCTTGCTTCGGCACGACCTTGGCGGCGCGCCGTTTGCGGTCGGCACCATCTCGTTCCTGGTGGCGATGCTGGCCATGGCCGCGGTGCTTCTGATCGCGCTTGCCCTGACGAAGACGCCCCGCCCTCGCCTCGCCGGCCTGTCGTCGATGCCCTGGTGGGGCTGGCTCGGAGGTTTTGCCGGCGCCACCTATGTCACGACCGTGTTCACCGCCATCCCCGTCATCGGAGCGGCAGCTGCCGTCAGCCTGACGGTGGCCGGCCAGCAGGTCGCCGGCATCTTCGTCGACACCTTCGGCTGGTTCCGCCTGCCGCAGCGGCTTGTCTCCGGCATGCGGCTCGCCGGCGTCGTGCTGCTTTTGGCCGGCTGCATCATCATCAAGGCGCTTTGATCCCGCTGGAACAAGGCAAGCCGAATCAAACCAGCCCCTGCCCTCCCTGATTTGGGGTCAGGTGTCGCTCCGGCGTCACCAACGAAGCAAGGTCCGGGCGCCGCAGAAGCAATTTTTCGCTCCTTCCACAACCGGCTCTAGAATTTCGATCGCAAATCACGCATGATGCACTTGGTATTTTCCCGGGACGGCTTCGCGCCCCCTGAAATACCGGGAGGAACGGGACATGCCCATAGTGGTTGTACTCGTTTTGATCGTCGTGGGCTCGGTGTTGTTCCACTTCCTGAGCCCATGGTGGTGGACTCCGATTGCCTCGAATTGGGACTATATCGACAACACCATCATCATCACCTTTTGGATTACCGGCGTCGTCTTCGCCGCAGTCGTCCTATTCATGGCCTATTGCGTTTTCCGCTTCCGTCACCGCGAAGGCAACCAGGCGGCCTACGAACCGGAGAACAAGCGGCTCGAATGGTGGCTGACGATCGTCACCGGAGTGGGTGTTACCGCCATGCTGGTTCCCGGCCTGTTTGTCTGGAGCCGGTTCGTCAACGTTCCAAGCGACGCAACCGTGGTCGAAGTCGTCGGCCAGCAATGGCAGTGGAGCTTCCGCTTGCCCGGCAAGGACGGCAAACTCGGCACATCCGACACCCGCGACGTCACCGCTGAAAATCCGCTGGGCGTGATCGCCAAGGATCCCAGCGGCCAGGACGACGTCGTGGTCGAAGCGGCCGACCTGCATCTGCCGGTCGGCAAGCCGGTCAAGATGCTGCTGCGCTCGATCGATGTGTTGCACGATTTCTACGTTCCGGAATTCCGCGCCAAGATGGACATGATACCGGGCTCGGTCACCTATTTCTGGTTCACCCCCACCAAGACCGGGACCTTCCAGGTTCTGTGCGCCGAACTGTGCGGCCAGGGGCACCCGATGATGCATGGCATCGTCATGGTCGATACCGAGCAGGACTATGTGGCCTGGCTCGACCAGCAGCAGACGTTCGCGCAGTTGTCGGCGCCGCAGCAGACGGGCTCGGTGGAACAGGCGCCGGGCAACGCGACGGCGTCAGCTCTAGAAGTTGCGGCAAAACTCGAAACTGTCGGGTCCCGCTGAAGGGCACGGAGGTGCTCCGCCTATGGTCGATATCACGCCTGCAGATGCCGTCCCGCCCGCCGAAGTCGCGGAAATGGAGCTTTACCATCCGCACAGCTGGTGGACGAAGTATGTCTTCTCGCAGGACGCCAAGGTCATCGCCATCCAGTATTCGGCGACCGCAACGGCCATCGGCCTGGTCGCGCTGGTGCTGTCCTGGCTGATGCGGCTGCAGCTCGGCTTCCCCGGCACGTTCGATTTCATCACCCCCGAGGCCTACTACCAGTTCATCACCATGCACGGCATGATCATGGTGATCTACCTGCTCACGGCACTCTTCCTCGGCGGCTTCGGCAACTACCTGATCCCGCTGATGGTCGGCGCCCGCGACATGGTCTTTCCCTATGTCAACATGCTGAGCTACTGGATCTACCTCCTTGCCGTGCTGGTTCTGGTGTCGAGCTTCTTTGCGCCCGGCGGACCGACCGGCGCCGGCTGGACGCTCTATCCGCCGCAAGCCATCATGACCGGCACACCTGGCGGCCAGGAATGGGGCATCATCCTGATGCTCGTCTCGCTGATCCTGTTCATCATCGGCTTCACCATGGGCGGACTGAACTATGTCGTGACGGTGCTGCAGGCCCGCACGCGCGGCATGACGATGATGCGCCTGCCGCTGACCGTCTGGGGCATCTTCACCGCCACCATCATGGCGCTGCTCGCCTTTCCGGCGCTGTTCGTCGCCTGCGTGATGATGCTGCTTGACCGCGCGCTTGGAACCTCCTTCTTCATGCCCGCGGTTGTCGAGATGGGGGAACAGCTACAGCACAATGGCGGCAGCCCGATCCTGTTCCAGCATCTGTTCTGGTTCTTCGGCCACCCGGAAGTCTACATCGTGGCGCTGCCGGCCTTCGGCATCGTCTCCGATCTGATCAGCACGCATGCGCGCAAGAACATTTTTGGCTACCGGATGATGGTCTGGGCCATCGTTGGCATCGGCGCGCTGAGCTTCGTGGTCTGGGCGCACCACATGTATGTCAGCGGCATGCACCCCTATTTCGGCTTCTTCTTCGCCACCACGACACTGATCATCGCCATCCCGACGGCGATCAAGGTCTACAATTGGGTGCTGACGCTGTGGCGGGGCGACATCCATCTCACCATACCGATGCTGTTTGCCATGGCTTTCATCGTCACCTTCGTCAATGGCGGGTTGACCGGGCTGTTTCTCGGCAACGTCGTCGTCGACGTCCCGCTGTCGGACACGATGTTCGTCGTCGCTCACTTCCATATGGTCATGGGTGTTGCTCCGATCGTCGTCATCTTCGGCGCGATCTACCACTGGTACCCGAAGGTCACCGGCCGGATGCTGAACGAGACGCTCGGGCGGTTCCATTTCTGGGTCACATTCCTCGGCGCCTACCTGATCTTCTTTCCCATGCATTACATCGGCCTGATGGGCGTGCCGCGGCGCTATGCCGAACTGACCGACGTGACGGTCATGACGGAGTCGGCGCATCACCTCAACTCGTTCATCAGCATCATGGCGTTCGTCGTCGGCTTCGCCCAGATCGTGTTCCTGTTCAATCTTATCTGGAGCATCCGCCATGGGCGCGAGGCCGGTGGCAATCCATGGCGAGCCACGACACTCGAATGGCAAACACCGCAGACGCCACCGGCGCATGGCAATTTCGGCAAGGATCTGCCGATCGTCTATCGCTGGGCCTATGACTACAGCGTGCCGGGCGCCAAGGAGGATTTCATTCCGCAAAACATGCCGGGCACCTTCGGCCCCTCCAGGGAGCCGGCATGAGCGTCATCCTGGTCTTCCTGCTCGTGATCGCCGGCTTTGCCGGCTGGTGGCTCTCGCATCAGCGGCTGATGACGAAACCATGGCTCGAGCAAGGTGTGGCAGGAGATTTTGTCGCCTTCGACCGATTGAGCCTGCCCACCGCCAAGATCGGCCTCGGTGTCTTCCTCGCCGTCGTCGGCTGCCTGTTTGCGCTGTTCACCAGCGCCTACTTCATGCGTATGGCGCTGTCGGACTGGCAGCCGCTGCCCATCCCACGCCTGCTCTGGCTCAACACCGGCATGCTGGTGCTGAGCAGCATCGCGCTGCAATGCGCCTCGATCGCGGCGCGCAAGCGCCAGATGGACACGGTCAGGCTCGGCCTTGCTGCGGCTGGGCTCACCGCGATCGCCTTCCTCATCGGGCAGCTCATGGCATGGCGGGACCTGACCGCCGATGGCTATTTTCTGGCCTCCAATCCGGCCAACAGTTTTTTCTACCTGATAACCGGGATGCACGGCCTGCATATCGTGGGAGGGCTGGTGGGCCTGGGCAGGACAACCGCCGGCGCCTGGAACGGCGCACGGCCGGAACGGCTTCGCCTCAGCGTCGAATTATGCGCCATGTACTGGCATTTCCTGCTTTTCGTCTGGCTCGCCATCTTCGCTCTTTTAGCCGGCTGGGCCGCGACGTTCATCGATATTTGCCGGCAGTTGCTGACCTAGGAGGTCGAGGAGCATGGCAGAAACGACACTGACGCATACCGGCCAAACGGAGACGCGGCCCGCAGGCTGGCAAGGCATCGCCGCCGACTGGTCCTCGGATCAGCGCGCGTTCAAGAACGTGTCCTGGGGCAAGGCCATGATGTGGATCTTCCTGCTCAGCGACACCTTCATCTTCGGCTGCTTCCTGCTCTCCTACATGACCGCGCGCGTCTCCACACGTGTGCCGTGGCCCAATCCGAGCGAGGTCTTTGCGCTTCGCATCGGCGGTTCGGACATTCCACTGATCCTGATTGCCATCATGACCTTCGTGCTGATATCGAGCAGCGGAACGATGGCCATGGCGGTCAATTTCGGCTATCGCCGCGACCGCCGCAAAACCGCAATCCTCATGCTTCTGACGGCAGCGCTAGGAGCCACCTTCGTCGGCATGCAAGCCTTCGAATGGACCAAGTTGATCACCGAAGGGGTACGGCCGTGGGGCAATCCCTGGGGCGCGGCACAATTCGGTTCGACTTTCTTCATGATCACCGGCTTCCACGGCACGCATGTGACGATCGGCGTGATCTTCCTCATCATCGTGGCGCGAAAGGTCTGGCGTGGAGACTATGACGTCGGACGTCCCGGCTTCTTCACCAGCCGCAGGGGTCGCTACGAGAACGTCGAAATCATGGGGCTCTACTGGCATTTCGTCGACCTGGTCTGGGTCTTCATTTTCGCATTCTTCTATCTTTGGTGAGAGGCTGACATGGCTGAAGCAACCGCAAACGGCCTCGGGCAACACGCGCTGCACTCTGATCATGCGCATCAAGGGCCACCGACCGGCGTCGCGGAGGTTCATCAGGAACATCCGATCAAGCTCTATCTGGTGGTCTGGGCATGGCTGTTCATCCTCAGCGCCTGCTCCTACATGGTCGATTATCTCGGCATCCACGGCTATCTCAGATGGTCTCTGATCCTGATCTTCATGATCCTCAAGGCCGGGCTGATCGTCGCCGTGTTCATGCACATGGCCTGGGAGCGGCTGGCGCTGACCTATGCGATCATCCTGCCGCCGCTTCTGATATTGGTGTTCGTGGCGATGATGCTCTTCGAAGCGGACTACACGCTTCTCACCCGGTTGTCCTTCTTCGGACCGGGGCCCTGACGCACAGCTTCATCTCCGGTCAAAGACCGGAGATGAAGCTTCCCATCAGCTGATCTGCGGGGTCAGAGGCCGACCGTCCTCGCGGACGATGGCGGCTCCACAACCTTGCGGTAGACATGCCAGGTGGCGTGACCCAGGATCGGCAGCACGACCGCCAGCCCGGCAAACACCGGCAGCGAGCCGATGATCAAGGCGACGGCGACAATCAGTCCCCAGACAGCCATGGGGATCGGGTTCGCCAGCACAACTCGCACCGAGGTGTGGATGGCTTCGTAGGCGCCGACGTCGCGGTCGAGCAACAATGGGAAGGCGACGACCGTCGTGCACAACACCACCACGGCGAAGACGAAGCCGATGGCGTGCCCCAGGACAATCAGAGACCAGCCGCGTCCGGTGGCAAATATTTCATTGATGAAGCCCGAAATCGATGCAGGCGGAGCCGGGCCGAAGAGATATTCGTAGAACACCTGCGCCGCCAAAAGCCAGGCGATGAAGATTGCAACCAGCATGATCCCGACTGCGGCGATGGCTGGCAGGGCCGGAGAATTCCTGACCTCGAACGCGTGCGTCCAGGAGGTGTCGAGCCCGGCTTCTCGTCTGCGGCTGATCTCGTAAAGGCCGATCGCCGCGAATGGACCGATAAGCGCAAAGCCGGACACCAGCGGAAACAACATCGGCAACGCATTGGCACCCGAAGTCCAGGCAGCGAGCACCACGCCGACAAGCGGATAGATCAGGCAGAGAAAGACGATGTGCGACGGTTTGACCATAAAATCGTCAACACCGCGCTTGAGCGCATCGAAAAGATCGGAAACACTGATTTTTCGGATTTTGGTGTGTTCCAGCGTTTCGCTGGCGCCTGCAATCACGTGAAAACTTGTCATGCCCGTTCCTCCAGACCAGGTCCGGCAAGGTCGCGGTATCACGGTGCTGCCGTTCTGCATGACTGGCCACGCGAACCGCGACCTGCACCGCAATCAATATACTCCATTGACTGGAGCTTGTCGCCCGTTCTTACAAAAGGCTCCCGGAAGGCGAAGTTTCCGAACACAGCGTCATGCCGTCACCCTCCGGCTGACATGAACGCGCGCATCGCGATGGTATCGGCAAGCAGCACGGCAAAGATCGCGAAAAGATAGAAGATCGAATAGGCAAACAGCGCCTTGGCCGGCTTCATCTCCTTGTCGAGGATGACCAGGGCGTTCCAGGCATGCCAGATGAAACCCGCGCCCAATGCAGCCGAAACAATCCCATAGACCCCGCTCGTGAATCCGAGCGCCCAGGGCAGCACGCCGGTCGGTGCCAGGAGCAGTGAATAGGCGAAGATCTGCCTTCTGGTCGAGGCCTGGCCGGCCACGTTCGGCATCATCGGGATGCCGGCAGCGGCATAGTCGCCGGCCTTGAACAGTGCGAGCGCCCAGAAATGCGGCGGCGTCCACAGGAAAATGATCAGGAACAGGATGAGGCTTTCAATGCCGATGGCGCCGGTGGCCGCCGCCCAGCCGATCATCGGAGGAAGGGCACCCGCCGCGCCGCCGATGACGATGTTCTGCGGCGTCGAGCGCTTCAGCCACATCGTATAGATGACGACGTAGAAAAAGATGGTGAAGGCCAGCAGTGACGCGGCAAGCCAGCCCACCAGCACGCCGAGCGTCATGACCGAAAGTGCGGAAAGCACCAGGCCGAAGCCGAGCGCTTCGCCCGCCGTGACGCGGCCCGACGGAACCGGCCGCTTTGACGTGCGCGACATCAGCGCGTCGATGTCGGCGTCG
Organism: Mesorhizobium sp. C395A; assembly: GCF_030323205.1. Taxonomy (NCBI): domain Bacteria; kingdom Pseudomonadati; phylum Pseudomonadota; class Alphaproteobacteria; order Hyphomicrobiales; family Phyllobacteriaceae; genus Mesorhizobium; species Mesorhizobium sp. C395A. The sequence goes on from NZ_CP100473.1 coordinate 2,204,580, forward strand.
TACCACATGTTGAGCGCGCCGGCCGCTCCCGCTCCAACCGCAATCGCACCTATGGCGATCACGGCGATGACCGGGTTCATCGCGCCGGGCGCCACCATCAGACCGACGAAGGCGGTAAAGACGGCAAGGGCCATGACCCGAGGCTTCAAGAGCGCAAAGAAATCACTGGCCGTCGCTTCCGAGAGGCGGACGCCGGTATCCTTGAGGCTTTCCTTGACCGACATTTGAGACGACCATCGATGGAAACCGGGCAGCCTAGAGCATTCCAGGAAAAGTGTATGCGGTTTTCCGTCCGGAATTGCGTAAGAACAAAGAGATCGAGCGGATCGCCGTTTCCGTGAAACGGTGAAACGCTCTGGCCGGCCGAAGAGCCAGGTTACGGGGAAAATTGCTTCAGATAGGCGATGACGTTGGCGACGTCCTCGTCCTTCTTGAGGCCGGGAAACGCCATCTTCGTCCCTTTGACCATTGCCTTGGGGTCGTGAAGATACGTCGTCAGTGTCGGCTCATCCCATTTGACGCCGGATGTGCCGGCCGCGATCATGGCTTCGGAATATTTAAAATCCGGATGCGTGCCGGCCGTCCGGCCGATAACGCCATGCAACGAAGGGCCTATCTTGTTGGTGTCTTGGTCTGCGACGTGGCAGACCTTGCATTTGGTGAAGACCTTCTCGCCCGCCGCAGCGTCCTGTGCCCGCGATGGATTGGCGATGAAAGTTGCAACGGAAACGACGGCGAAAAACGCAACCAAGCGCATGGCATTCCTCCCTGATCGTCAAATTTGCCTCAGACGGTCCGCACATGCCGGTAGCACCAGCATGCGCCCTGCACGGCAGAATAGATTCTCCGCTTCTCCCCAGATGGAATTGCGCCACCTGTGTACCACAGAATCTGGCCGGTAGGTAGAACAGGTCGACCGTACAAAGGTTCAGGTGGGCTGCGGTGGCTCAAGGCACATCCGCCACAACGAAAAAGGCCGCCTCGTGAACTGACCCCCGAAAGTTGGACACAACCTTCGGGGGTTTTGCATGTCCAAATACAGCGAGAGTTTCAAGCGCTCGGTTGTCGACATCTATTTAGGCGAGGATGAGGGCTACGCGAGCGCGGCGTCAATGCATGGCGTTGATGCGGCCACTGTTCGCAAGTGGGTTGCGTTGTACCAGGCCCATGGAGATGCCGGGCTATCTGCCAAGTACGATCGTTATGACGCGGCGTTCAGGCTGTCGGTGCTTGAGCGGATGTGGGAGGAAGGTCTGTCGTATCGGCAGACGGCTGCATTGTTCAATATCCGCAATGCCAGTTGCCTGACGGGCTGGGAGAAGCGCTATCATGCGGGCGGGATAGAGGCGCTCGGCCCACGTCCCAGAGGACGACCCATGTCAAAGCCGCCGTCCCCCGCAGTGCCTGTTGCAGCCAGTGACGAGGCCAAAAGCCGCGAAGAACTGCTGGCTGAGCTGAAGCATCTGCGGATGGAGAACGACTACCTAAAAAAACTGGAGGCCTTAACGCAGGGACATGCGCCCAAAAAGCGCAAGCCGTCCAGGCGTTAAGGCCGTTGCATTCGCTTGAGGGGCTGCTCGAGCTGGCGAAGCTTGCGCGCAGCACGTTCTATTACAGACAGAAAGCAGCGAAGCGCTCGGACCGCCATGCGGCGCTGAAGGCGGCGATCAAGGCCATCTTCGACAGCCACAAGGGTCGCTACGGCTATCGCCGGGTGACTGCGCAACTGCACCGGTTGGGCCGGCGCGTCAACCACAAGACCGTCCAGAGCCTGATGGCCGGGATGGGATTGAAGTCGCTGGTCAGGCCGAAGAAGTATCGCTCCTACAGGGGCGAGGCTGGGCGGACCGCTCCCGATCTGTTGCAGCGCAAGTTCGGCGCCGACCGGGCTAACCGCAAATGGGTGACCGACGTGACGGAGTTCAGCCTGGCCGGCGACAAGCTCTACCTGTCCCCGGTCATGGACCTCTACAATGGCGAGATCGTCGCGTTCGAGACGGCGCGGCGGCCACGCTTCAAACTGGTGGACAATATGCTGACCAAAGCCCTCGCCCGGCTTGGTGAGGACGAACGGCCGATCCTGCATTCCGATCAGGGATGGCAGTATCAAATGTCGGCATTCCAACGCAGGCTGGAAGCCAGAGGCCTTCAACAGAGCATGTCACGCAAAGGCAATTGCCTCGACAACGCCCCAATGGAGAGCTTCTTTGCCATCCTCAAATCCGAGCTCTTCCATCCCGGAACCTTCGACACCGTTCAAAGCCTGGACGACGCCATCACGGACTACATCGACTACTACAACCACCGCCGCATCAGGCTGGCCCCTGTGCAATACAGGAACCAGCCCTTAAACCTACCAGCTCAATGAACCGTCCAACTTTATGGGGTCAGTTCACTCGAGGGCGGCCTTTTCTGATCTTGTCGTCAGGCGCTTATTCGGCGTCCTTGGCGGCCTTCTTCTTCGGGGCTGCCTTCTTCTTAGGCTCATCCGCGTCATCGGCCTTTTCAGCCTTGTCGGCCTTCTTGGCAGCGGCCTTCTTCGCCGGCTTGGCCTTGGCGGTATCGCCCTCTTCGTCGTCAGCCATCAGCTCTTCCTTGCTGACCTTGACGTCGGTGACCGAGATCTGGCTGAGCAGATGGTCGACGACCTTCTCCTCGAACATCGGCGCGCGCAGCGTGTTCAGGGCTTCCGGATTGCTGCGATAGAACTCGAAGGCTTCCTGCTGCTGGTTGGCCGGGTAGCGGCGCACCTGCTCGAACAGGCCGCGCTGCAGTTCCTCGTCGGAAACGGTGACGCCGGCCTTCTCGCCGATCTCGGCCAAAACCAGGCCGAGACGCACGCGGCGCTCGGCAAGCCGCAGATATTCGACGCGTGCCTCTTCTTCCGTCGTCTCCTCGTCGGCGAAGGTACGGCCGGCGGCTTCGAGATCGCGGTTGACCTGGGTCCAGATGTTGTTGAACTCGGCATCGACGAGCTTCGACGGCGCCTCGAACGAATAGGCCGCGTCAAGCTGGTCGAGCAGCTGGCGCTTGACCTTCTGGCGGGTCATCGAACCGAACTGGTTCTCGATCTGGCCGCGCACCACGTCGCGCAGGCGCTCCAGCGATTCCAGGCCGAGATTCTTGGCCATTTCGTCGTTGATTTCCAGCGCGCCGGGCTTGGACACTTCCTTGACGGTGACGTCGAAGGTGGCTTCCTTGCCGGCCAGATGCGCTGCCTGGTAGTTTTCCGGGAAAGTGACGGTGACCTGCTTCTCGTCGCCGGCCTTGGCGCCGATCAGTTGGTCCTCGAAGCCCGGAATGAATTCCTTGGACCCCAGAACCAGCGGCTGGTCGGTGCCGGCGCCGCCGGAAAAGGCCTCGCCGTCGATCTTGCCGACATAGTCGATCGAAACGCGGTCGCCTTCGGCGGCCTTGCCGGTCTTCGGCTCGAAGCTTCGCGCCGATTCGGCAACGCGCTGGACCTGTTCGTCGATCTCGCTGTCCGGCACTTCGAATACCTGGCGCGTCACCTTGATGTCGGAGAAATCCTTGATCTCGATCGCCGGGATGACCTCGTAGTTGAGGCGGAATTCGAAGTCGGCGCCGCCGGCCAGGATCTTCTCGGCCTCTTTCTCGTCTTCCGTCATGATCACTTCAGGCTGCATGGCGGCCTTTTCGCCACGCCCCGTGATGATCGAACGGGTCGAATCGTTGAGGATCTCGTTGACCACTTCGGCCATGAACGACTTGCCGTAGACCTTGCGCAAATGCTGCACAGGCACCTTGCCGGGACGGAAGCCGTTGATGCGGACCTTGTTCCTGGCGTCGGACAGCCGCGCCATCAGCTTGGCTTCCATATCACCGGCCGGCACGGTGATCTTGATCTCGCGCTTGAGACCGGAGTTGAGCGTTTCGGTGACCTGCATCGTAAAACCTTTATCTTCACCAAAGAGGCTGCCACGGCGTCTTGCCGTACAGCCTGCCGGTACAATCTTGCCGGGAATGGCTTTTGGCACGGAACCTGGGGATTTGACCGAAATTACGGCTCAAATTCTTCCAAACTGCGTTCCAAGATGTGAATAAGTTCTTGTTTTTCCTACTTCTTATCACATTCTGCAGAAGCGGATCGGCGCGTCCCGTCACATTTGACACGCCTTTTGTCACAGGCGAGGCCAATTTTCAACCATCTTCGCGTTGCAGCGAATGACCGCCCCAACGGTCGACATTTTCGCACCGACATTGACAGAATGATGGCTACATGGGATTGCCCGCCAACGCGGGTATGGCGGAATTGGTAGACGCACCAGATTTAGGTTCTGGCGAGAGATCGTGGGGGTTCGAGTCCCTCTACCCGCACCACCCTTCGCTCTATCGAGCTTCGGGTGGCAGGCCACCCAGGAGCTTGATAAAGCGAAGGGTGTCCTCCGAAGCCGTGGCGTAGGAGGACTGGCGGCGACGGCCTACACTTCAAACACTTGACCGGTAAACCACTCCGCCAATTTCGCCAGCTCCGGCCCCAGCACCCGGTCGGCGTCGACCGGCGGCACGATCTTCCTGATATCCGCGACAAAATCCTGCAATGCCGGCGGCGCGGCGCGTTCAGTGACGTGCAGCGCCTGCGAGGCGATCATGGCCAGCATCGCCATCGCCGCATCAAGGCAGCGTCCGGCGGTCGCCTCCTTGGTCCAGGCGAAGAATGCCGTCGTGGCGACGTCGTCCTGACCGGCGCCCGCCGATTCGGTGCCCGGGATGAAGGTGCGCTGCGCCGCGAGCTTGGCCTGCTCGAGATAGCCGGTGATCGCCATCGGGACATAGCCGACATTGCCGTGGCCGTCGCTGTCGGCCCAGTGGCGCCCGGTCATCAACAGATCGGGCAGCAGCGACACCTTGCCGTTCAGCAGTTTTGAGGCGTGGCGGTCGCAAAGCAGGCAGAGATCGGCCCAGATCGCCGCCAGATCGTCTAATGCCGGCGTCGCAATGGCATTGTGATAGCCGCCGGTGGAGATGCAGCGTCCGAGCGGGTGCGCGGCGTCGGGCGGGATATAGACCGGATTATCCGAGATCGAGGCAAGCGAGACGGTGGCCGCCTGCTCGGCGCCGGTCAGCGCCCGGTGCGCATGGCCGAGCACGCGCGGCACGATGCGGTAGCTGACCGGCGCCTGATAGTTGCGCCGGCCGTCGCCGGCGCCAACCAGGTATTGCCGTAACCCTTGCAAGGCGGCCGCTTCGTGCGCGTCGCCCCACAGCCCGTCGAGCGCGGCATCATAATGCTCGAGCGGCGCACGAAAGGCTTCGATCGACAGCGCAAACACCTTGTGCGCCATCGCGACGCGACGGCGTGCGGCAAGTGCTGCGTCCGCCACAAGGGCGGCAGCGCAGGGCGAGCCGTTGATCAGCGAGCCCCGCTCCTTCACTTCGAGCTCCAGGCCAGCGGTAAGCTCGGCAAACAGCGGATAGAGCGCCAGAATCTCGCCGGCGCCGCCCTGCCCCTGCGACGGCACCACCGGCATCGGGCCGCCGTCGAGCATCGCCGCAACGGCTAGCGCGATGCGCGGCGTGGTGGCGGCATTGCCTTCGATGAAATTGGTCAGCCGCGCCAGCACGATCGCCCTTACGACGCGCTCGGGCAATGGCTCACCGAACGATGTGGCGGCAGCAAAAGCCTTGATGCGCGCATGGCGGTCGCGCTCGTCAAGTTCGAGCTTGCGGCTTGCCAGCTCGCCCATCGCGGTGGTGACGCCGTAGATGACCGGCGGCGGATCGGACTCAATGAGTTTCAGGAACGAGGCGCGGCATTCGGCAATGCGTTGCAAGGCCTTGTCGCCGATTTCGACCGTGTCGTTTCTCCAGGCGACGCGCAAAACGGCATCGAGATTGATATCTTCGCGCGTCGTCACCGTAATCGGCATTGTCTTCGCCCGTCTGGTTTGCATGAGGGCGAAGCGATCGATCGTTGCCGAAATCCATGCCCTGGGTAATGTCTTCTAGTAGAGCGGTTCCTCAAACAATGTCTTGTCGCCGTCCATCAGCGCCTTGATCTGTGCCTGGCCACTGGCGGCGAGCGCGACGCGCACGCCGAATGGCCGCACCCGCATGTCGTTCTGGATCGCCATGCCCTGGCCCTCAGGTAGGTAGAAGCGGTCGATGCCGTATTGCGGTGCGATCGTAGATTCGGGATCAAGCGTCCAGCCCGGCGCGACCTGGCCGACAATATCGGCTTCGTCGGCGGTCGCCGGCGTCGGAGCCTTGCCGAACCAGGCCGTGGTCGCATGCCAATAGCCGTCGGCACCCGGCTTCAGCCGGACCACGATCGGCGTGTTCTCGCTCACGAGCTGGCCGGCCGGGATGTTGGCGATCAGCTTCACCGGCAAGCGCGATATTTCATAGCCGAGGATAATATAGTCGCCGCGCAGCAGATCGCGCGGATCGACCGGCTCGACTTTCAGCAAGACCTCCTTGCCGTTGCGCAGGATCGCCGCGCGGCCGGCGATGATCCAGCTCAGGAAGCCGATCTGGACGAGCGCCAGGACCAGCGCCGAGATGACAAGTTTCTTTCCCGACATCATGCTGCCGCTCCTTCCGGGGCCTTCATGCGTTTTTCCACACGGATGATGACGAGAGCCAGCATGCCGAACAGCACTGCGGCAGCCAGGAAGAAGCCGGCCGTGCCGAGCATCGTCTGCAAGGTCACGACGTAGATAATGGCGAGCTCGAAGGCAAAGCCGGCATAGGCAACCCAGCGCAGCCCCCTGCTCTCGCGCCCGCCCAGCATGATCGCCGCGGCAATGCCGGCCAGCGCGATGACCGACGCAATGGCAAAGCCGTTGCTGAAGGCGTTGTCATCGCCCAGTTCGATCTGCATCATCGCCAGCCCGGTGAGAAAGCCGGTCAAGGCGTGCAAAGGCAACCGCCCGCCGAGCTGCAAGATCCGGTCGGCCGGCCCGGCGGCGAAGATGGAAACCGCAAACAGCAGCGCCGACACCGCGACCAGAGGAATAGCCAGGGCGAGCGTGTTCTGGTCCAGGCCGCGCACCGCGATATAGAAAATGACCGAGAGAATGATCAAGTGGCGTGCCGGCTGGCTACGCGTCCAGAATGAGACGACAAAAAGCACCGGCGCCATCACGACGAAGAAATCCGGAAATACGGGGCGGTCATAAAAGTCGAACGCGCGCACGAACAGCCAGGCAATGGATATGCCGACGGCAGCGACCGTCAGCGGGTTCGAGCGCAACGCCACCGCGGCAAGTGCCGTGCCGATGCCCCAGGTGACGATGGCCGAGGCCTCGTCGCCCGTGAGATGGTACATCTGGCCGATCAGCGCGATCGATCCGCCGAAGGCCGCGGCGGCCACGATCCACAGCGCCTCGCCGATCGCCGCATGGTCGCGCATCTTCAACACCGCGCCGCCGACATAGCCGGCGAGAATGACGGCAAACAGTGTGGCGACCCGCACCAGCCGCGGGATGGCGTCCCAGTTGGCGGCGACGAAGAGCAGGATCGCGGCGCCGAACAGCAGCGCCGCCATCATGGCCAATATAGTGCCGAAGCTCAGCGATTTGCGCTCGTTTGCGTCGATGTCGCGCTTAAGCGCATCGGCCGTCTTTGCGTCGATCAGGCCAGCCTGCAGCCACCGCCCGATATCGGCCCTCGCCCGCGACGAATAGCTCGCCATGCCGCTTCTCCCCCAGATTGGTCTTTCTGACAGCCGATCCGCTCAAATCGTTGACGCAACGTCATTTTCCGATTCGGGTTTCTTCATGACGAAGCGTGAATGCGCGTTAATGTTGCATTGCACAATTTGCATTGCTGCCATGCGCCAACAGCACTTTTAAATCGATATAACCCAGCCTATTTACTGTTCGTACACAAACGGAATGATCCGAAGAAAGACGAAACGAGCACTACCATGAACCTGATCCGCAACTACCGCAACTGGCGCCGCTACCGGGACACCGTCTCCGAGCTGAGCCGCCTGTCGAACCGTGAACTGACCGACCTCGGCATCAGCCGCAGCGACATCCACTACGTCGCCCGCAAGGCGGTCTAATCCTCTTCGGATCGCAAATGGTCCGAACCAGTTTTGAAAAAGAGAACGACAATGAACCTGATCCGCAACTATCGTAACTGGCGCGTTTACCGCGACACCGTTACCGAGCTGGGTCGCCTTTCGAACCGTCAGCTCCATGATCTCGGCATCGTCCGTGACGAGATCAAGATCATCGCCCGCAGGGCGACGATCTAACAAGAATTTGCCAGGGTCGACCTCCTCCCCGACCCTGACGGATACGGTCAGCCTTCACCTCCTCCCGAGGGTTGACCACCAAAACGGCGCCCGCCGCACCTCCTCCCGCGGCGGGCGCTGTTTCCAAACCGAACGCAGTTCGTCTTTCCGAAGCGAACGCTAGTTCGTCTTCAAAGTGAACGCAGTTCGTCTTCCAGGGATTTCGCCTCCCTCGATCCGGCGAAAAGAATTTCGTCAAAGCCGACCTCCTCCCCGGCGATGACGAATACGGCCGATCCCCACCTCCTCCCGAGGATCGGCCCCAAAAACGACACCCGCCGCACCTCCTCCCGCGGCGGGTGTTGTTGTTTTGGGGCAGGCTTTTCAATTGCGCATGCAGTCGATCGAGGCGCTTTACGCCGCCATCAGACCGTCGCCGCGGACATAAGAAAGTCGAGCTCCGTCGTTGCACGACAATGACCCACGCTCGCACCGGCCAATTGCAAACGGCGCGCCAAGCGATTATTCCGGCGCTCATGAGCAAAAATCCAATCCACATCGTCGGCGGCGGCCTCGCCGGCTCCGAAGCCGCCTGGCAGGCAGCGCAGGCCGGCGTTCCCGTCATTTTGCATGAGATGCGGCCGGTGCGCGGCACCGATGCGCACAAGACCGATGGGCTGGCCGAACTCGTCTGTTCCAATTCCTTCCGCTCCGACGATGCCGAGAACAATGCCGTCGGCCTGCTGCATGCCGAAATGCGGCTGGCCGGCTCGCTGATCATGAGTGCTGGCGACGCCAACCAGGTGCCGGCCGGCGGCGCGCTGGCCGTCGATCGCGACGGCTTCTCCGACGCGGTGACGAAGAAGCTCGAAGCCCACCCGCTGATCACCATCCAGCGCGAGGAAGTGCCGGGCCTGCCGCCGGCGGAGTGGGACCAGGCGATCATCGCCACGGGACCGCTGACCGCGCCGTCGCTCGCCCAGTCGATTGCCGAGGCAACCGGCGCCGACGCGCTGGCCTTCTTCGACGCCATCGCCCCGATCATCCATTTCGACACGATCGACATGTACACCTGCTGGTTCCAGTCGCGCTACGACAAGGTTGGGCCCGGCGGCACCGGCAAGGACTACATCAATTGCCCGATGGACAAGGACCAGTATCTCGCCTTCGTACAGGCGCTGGTCGACGGCCAGAAGACCGAATTCAAGCAGTGGGAAGGCACGCCCTATTTCGACGGCTGCCTGCCGATCGAAATCATGGCCGAGCGCGGCGTTGAGACGCTGCGCTACGGGCCGATGAAGCCGATGGGGCTGACCAATGCCCACAATCCGACGGTAAAAGCCTATGCCGTGGTGCAGCTGCGCCAGGACAATGCGCTGGGCACGCTCTACAACATGGTCGGTTTCCAGACCAAGCTGAAGCATGCCGAGCAGGTGCGCGTCTTCCGCACCATTCCGGGCCTGGAAAACGCCGAGTTCGCCCGTCTCGGCGGCCTGCACCGCAACACCTACATCAATTCGCCGACCTTGCTCGACGCCTCGCTGCAGCTGAAGTCGCGGCCGGGCCTGCGCTTTGCCGGCCAGATCACCGGCTGCGAGGGCTATGTCGAGAGCGCGGCGATCGGCCTGCTCGCCGGCCGCTTCGCCGCCGCCGAGCGGCTCGGCCACGCGCCATCGCTGCCACCGCTCACCACCGCCTTCGGCGCCCTGCTCAACCACATCACCGGCGGCCACATCGTTTCCGACGACGAGCTGGGCAAACGCTCGTTCCAGCCGATGAACGTCAATTTCGGCCTGTTCCCGCCGGTGGAAGCACCGAAGACCGAAGGCAAACGCCTGCGCGGCAAGGACAAGACGGTGGCCAAGCGCCACGCGATCACCTCACGCGCGCGGGCAGATTGTCGGGAGTGGCTAGGGCTGCCGGCGCAAACATCGGAAGCTGCTGAATAGCCAAGTCTCAGAGTCCTAACGCGATCGACTAACTCGCTGGCCAACCGCGCGTTGCGCGCCTGAGCAACAGCCAATGCCGGCGCAGAGCCGAAAGCCGGGCTGCGCCACCAAGCGGCGAGCGGCCATTGGCCATCTTGCCGAGATAGGCGCTGGTCAGCGCCAGCGGCAGGAACGCCGGACGCAGCGTTTCCGGAAGTGCGGACGCCCCTTGCTCGAAAGCGCGGAGATGCTCCTGCGCCAATGCAATCATCGCAGCCACCGCGCGCTGAGCGCCGGGGCCGCCGTCGCCGCTGACGAACTCCTCCGGCGACGAGCCGGCCGCGGCAAGGATATCCGCCGGCACGAAGCATTGCCCGCGTCGGCGATGCAGCGGCAACAGCAGCAACAGGCCGGTCATCGCCTGGGCGCAGCCGGCCCTGCCCGCCAGTTCGGCAAAGCGCGGCGCCTCAATGGGATCGAGCACCATCGCCGCCAGCTGGATCAGCGCGGCCGCCGTCTCGCCGCAATATCCCTCGAGATCGGTGCGCGACGGCATCGGATCGTCATAGAGGTCGAAGATGCGGGCCTCGAGCATGTTGCGAAAGGCAGTTTTGGGCAGGCCATGGGCAGAAATCGTCGCCTTCAGCGCATCGGCGAGCGGGTTGCCTGTGGCTGCGGCTTCAGCAGCGATGACATCGCGCCACCATTGCAGCCTCACTTCGCCCGGCAATGCCTCGTGGATGCGGTCTCGGACAGACGCAATCTCGGCATTGAAGGCGTAAAGCGAAAACAGCGCCGCGCGCTTGTTGGCCGGTGCATAGAGTGCGCTGACATAGCGGTCATGGTCGCCGGCGCGCACCGTCTCCATGACGATGTCAGCTGTATCGGTCACGTCAGTCGACGGCGATCAGCGCCGCGGCCACGGCGCGGTCTTCGGCAAGCAGAACATTGTAGGTCCGCACCGCTGCCCCCGTCGACATCGGGTCGGAGCCAATGCCAGCCGCCTTCAGCGCCGCCCGAAGTGCTGCCGGCAAGGGCCGCAAATCCTTGCCTGTGCCGACCAGCAGGATCTCGACCTTGTCGGCCTCGGCCAGCAGCAGGTCGAAATCCGCCGCCGTCAGGGCCAGCGGATCGGCCGGCTCCCAGCCATGGATGCCGGAGGGCAGGCACAGAAGCGAGCCGCGATGCGACATGTCGGCGAAGCGGAAGCCGCCATTGCCGTAGGCTTCGATCGGCGCCCGTCCGGGGAAATGCGCCTCGCGGATGACGATGCCTTTTGCCACCAGCGCAGCCGTCAGGTCGCCATGGCCTTGCCGCCACCAACCGGCTTCTCCTCATCGGCGCTCGCTCCCTGCGGCCTGAGCCTGAACAGGATCAGCAAGGGCGCTGCGATGAAGATCGACGAATAGGTGCCGAAGACGACGCCGAACAGCATCGCCATGGTGAACGAGCGGATCACCTCGCCGCCGAACAACACCAGCGCCAGCAGCGCCAGGATGGTCGTGACCGAGGTCAGCGTCGTTCTCGACAGCGTCTCGTTGATGGCGTTGTTCAACAATTGCGGCAGCGGCATTCGCTTGTATTTTCGCAAATCTTCTCGAACACGGTCATAGACGACGATCGTGTCGTTGAGCGAATAGCCGATAATGGTCAGGATCGCCGCCAGCGAAGACTGGTTGAATTCGAGCCCGGTGATGACGAAGAAGCCCAGCGTCATCACCACATCGTGCACCGTCGCCACGATGGCGCCGACCGCGAACTGCCATTCGAAGCGGAACCAGACATAGACCAGGATGCCGATCAGCGCGATGATCATGGCAATCGTGCCTTGCTTGGCCAGCTCGCCCGAAACGGTGGGACCCACTACCTCGACGCGGCGAAAATCGTAATTGTCCTGGAGCTCGCCGCGCACCTTGTCGATGACGGTCTGCTCGGCGTTCTCGCCGCCATCCTGGGTGCCGACGCGGATCAGCACGTCGTTCGGCGCGCCGAATTGCTGGACCTGCACTTCACCGATGTTTAGCTCCGACAGCCGGCTTCTGATATCGCCAATATCGGCGTCGCCTTGCTTGGACTGCACCTCGATGATCGAGCCGCCCTTGAAGTCGATGCCGTAATTGATGTCGACGGTCATGAACAGCACGACCGAGAGGACAGACAGCAGGCTGGACAGTGCGAAGGTCCAGCGGCGGATGCCCATGAACGGGATTTTCGTGCCGGCCGGAACGAAGGTCACCGGCGCACGCGGCAATTCCTTCGGACGCGCGCGGCGCAGCCAGATCGACACCAGCAGACGGGTGAAGGTGAAGGCGGTGAACACCGTGGTCAGGATGCCGATGGCATAGGTGATGGCGAAGCCCTTCACCGGTCCGGTGCCGAGATAGAACAGCACGACCGTGGCAATCAGCGACGTCACGTTGGAATCCACGATGGTCGCCAACGCCTTGGTGAAGCCTGTGTCGATCGACTGGATGACCGAACGGCCGGCCCGTCGCTCCTCGCGGATGCGCTCATAGATCAGCACGTTGGAATCGACCGCCATGCCGATGGTCAGCACGATACCGGCAATGCCGGGCAAGGTCAGCGTCGCGCCAAGCAGCGACAAAACCCCGACGATCATCGCCACGTGCACGGCGAGCGCAATGTTGGCGAGGAAGCCCAGAAGTCCGTACGCGACGAACATGAAGGCGACGACGAGAATGGAGCCGATGATGCCGGCGACCTTGCCGGCATGGATCGAATCCTGGCCGAGGCCCGGGCCCACCGTGCGTTCTTCGATCACGGTCAGCTTTGCCGGCAACGCACCGGCCCGCAGCAGCACGGCGAGGTCGTTGGCGCTTTCGGCGGTGAAATTGCCTGAAATCTGGCCGCTGCCGCCGAGGATCGGTTCGCGGATCACCGGCGCCGAAATCACCTGATTGTCGAGGATGATGGCGAACGGCTTGCCGACATTCTGCTGGGTCGCCTGGCCGAACCGTGTCGCACCGCGCGAGTTGAAGACGAACGAAACCACCGGCTCGTTGTTTCGGGAATCATAAGTTGCGGTGGCCTTGGCAAGATCCTCGCCGGACACGATGACGCGATTTTCCACCAGATACGGAACCGGCGGATCGTCCTGCGAATAAAGCACCGAGGAGCCTGCCGGCGGGCGGCCGTTCAGCGCATCCTGCACCGACATCGAGGTATCGACCATCTGGAAGGTCATCTTGGCGGTCTGGCCGATGATCTCCTTCAGCCTTTGCGGATCCTGCAGGCCCGGCACCTGGACGAGCACACGATCGTCGCCCTGGCGCTGCACGATCGGCTCGGTGGTGCCGAGTTCGTTGACGCGACGCTCGACGACTTCGATCGACTGCGCCAATGCGGCTGAGGTGCGGTATTTGATGCCGGCGTCGGTGACGGTGAATTTGAGCAGCCCGGCTTCGGAATCATCCAGGGACATTTCCTGGATGGAGCCACCGGTGAACAGGCCGGCGGCGACCGGATCGGTCAGCGGCTTAAGCGCCGTCTTAGCGGCATCGATCTGGGTTGGATCGGTGATGCGCACTTGTACGGTCCTGCCGGTGCCGCCAAGGCCGGTATAGCCCACCTTGGCATCGCGCAGCAGCGTGCGGATCTCGTCGCGCGTCGTTTCCAGCTGCGCCTTGACGAGATCATTCTGGTCCATCTGCAAGAGGATGTGCGAACCGCCCTGCAGATCGAGACCAAGCGTCATCTGCCGCTTCGGCACCCAGTTGGGCAATTGCGCCAATGTGCTGGCCGGGAAGAGATTTGGCGCGGCAAGGATGAATGTGACGGCCACGGCGATCCAGATCAGGATCATCTTCAGGCGCGAAAAATACAGCATATGGCGTTGTCCGTCAGGGCGTACTGGCGGATCGTTCCGCCGACAATTCGGTTATTTCTTGGCGTTCTTATTTGCCACCGGCTCGCCCTTAACCCGCACTTCGCCGATTGTCGAGCGCGCTGAGGTCAATTTGGCGCTGCCGCCGGCAGCGGTTTCGGCGTCAATCGCCTCTGTCGGTTCCCATTCTAATTCTGATCACCGCCGGGCGCTATCGTGCGCTACTCGACTATTTTCAATTGTGCAGGCATCGGTCCGGAACGCAAAAGCAAGGCCAGATCATCGGCGTTCTCCTTGGTGAGGTTGCCCGATATCTGGCCGCGGCCGTTAAGAATTGGCTCGCGGACGACTGGCACCGAAAGCACTTGGTTGTCGAGGATCATCGCAAATCGCTTGCCGACATTCTGCGAGGTCGCCTGCGCAACGCGTGCCGTTGCCCTGGAATCGAAGGTGAACGAAACCGCCGGCTCATTTGTGACGGAGTTGGGAGTCGCCTGAGCATTGACAATGTCGTCACTGGAAACGATCGTCCGGCTCTCAACCAGATAGGGAACCGGTGGATCGTCCTTCGAATAAACCACCACCGAGCCAGCGGGCGTCCGGCCATTGATCGCATCAGCGACCGGCATCGACTCATCAACCCACTGAAAGGTCAGCATTCCGGTTCGGGTGAGAATTCTCCTCAGCCTTTGCAGATCCGCAACGCCCGAGGTCCGGACCAGCATACCGTCTTCGCCCTCTGGCTGAACTACTGGGTCGGCAACACCAAGATCACGCAGGCGATTCTTAATGACCACGATCGACTGCGCAAGCGCGATCGAAATCCGATACTTGATGCCTGTGTCTGTTACCTTGAACTTGAGCAACGCTGCTCCGGTATCATCCAGGATCATTTCCTGGACCGGACCAGCGCTGCCAAGGACAGGATCAGTCACCGCCTTCAATGCCATCTTGGCCGCGCCGACCTGAGCGGCGTCGGTGATATGCACCTGAACGGCCCGACCCGATTTAGCGAGAGCAGTATAGCCGATCCTTGCATCGCGCAGCAGCGTCCTGATTTCGTCACGCGTCGCCTCCAACCGGCGATCGATCACATCGGTCGCGTCCAATCGAAGCAGCACGTCCGGGCCGGCAGCGTGAAGACTGGGCGCGTCGACGAGCATTGTGGCGATAGCAAGCCAGATCAGGATCATTTTCAGGCGCGAAAAATGGACCATACGCCGTCTTTTGTCAGAGCTCTGCCCGCGGATCGCTCCGCTTGGGAAACTGGCTTACTTCTTGGCGTTCTGGTTGGCCACCGGCTCGCCCTTGACCCGCACGTCGGCGATCGTCGAGCGCAGCGCCGTCACCTTGGTGCCGCCGCCAAGGTCGATCTCGAGTTCGTGGTCGTCGATCACCTTGGTCACCTTGCCGACGAAGCCGCCGCCGGTGATGACCGTGTCGCCACGGCGCACGGCCGAGATCATCTCCTGGCGCTTCTTCAACTGGGCGCGCTGCGGCCGGATGATGAGGAAATACATGATCACGAAGATCAGAACGAACGGGAGTATCATGCCGATATCCCCGAACGGACCAAGCGGAGTTCCGGTAGCTTGGGCGTATGCCGGTGTGACGAACATCAAGAACTCCTGGTTACGAAGAAGGCCGTAGGGCGGCCTCGCCAAATTTGGCCGGAATATAGTGGGTAAAGTTACCAATGCAACTGCGCGGCCGGGCTTTCAGCTGCTTTTCCGGCCGGTTGACCCGTGTTAGAGCATGCTCCCGGAATACGGGCGTGGTTTTCGCAAAAGATCATGCCCAAACAAAAGCTTGGAGCCAGTTTCTATCTCGCCCGGATCAAGACGATTTCGGCCCCTACGCACGTTCGTGCGGAAACATAAAAGACGAGACATGACCGACAGCACCATCGAGGCCCTGAACCAAAAGCTCGACCGCCTGATCGAGGCGGTCACCCGCCTCGCTCCGCCGCCAGTGCCGCAGACCGATCTTGCCGTGGCCGATTGCTTTGTCTGGCAGGCCGATCCCGGCTATCTCGAGCCGGTGCGCAAGGTCAACCGCGTCGACATCGGCCTGATCCGCGGCGTCGACCGCGTGCGCGACATTCTGGTCGACAACACGGAACGCTTCGCCGCCGGCCATGCCGCCAACAATGTGTTGTTGTGGGGCGCGCGCGGCATGGGCAAATCCTCCCTGGTCAAGGCCGTGCATGCGCAGATCAACGCCAGGGCAAAATCCGACCCGCCGCTCAAGCTGATCGAGATCCATCGCGAGGATATCGACACGCTGCCCAGGCTGATGGGCCTGCTGAAGGCGGCGCCGTTTCGCTTCATCCTGTTTTGCGACGACCTCTCCTTCGACCATGACGACACCTCCTACAAGTCGCTTAAGGCAGCCCTTGAAGGCGGCGTCGAGGGCCGCCCGGCCAATGTCATCTTCTACGCCACGTCGAACCGCCGGCACCTGTTGCCGCGCGACATGATCGACAATGAGCGCTCGACCGCCATCAACCCGTCCGAGGCGGTCGAGGAAAAGGTTTCACTGTCCGATCGTTTCGGCCTGTGGCTCGGCTTCCACAAGTGCTCGCAGGACGAATATCTCGACATGGTCAACGGCTATGCCAGCCATCACGGGCTCACTATCGACCCGGAGCAGCTGCGCGCCGAGGCGCTGGAATGGGCAACGACGCGCGGCAGCCGCTCGGGCCGCGTCGCCTGGCAGTTCACCCAGGATCTGGCCGGCCGGCTCGGCAAGCCGCTGAACGACTGATTGATTTCCGTCAGGTCACTGAAAAAGCCCGCCCCTTGCGGAGCGGGCTGAGCCGGCGGGCCGGACTGGAGGTCAGACGGCCTGCAAAACGTTTATTGTTCTATTCGAGATAGCCAGAGGGGTCGACCGGGGCCGAGTTCTTGCGCACTTCGAAGTGCAGTTTCGGTGAGTCGGTGGTGCCGCTCATGCCCGACAGCGCGATTTCCTGGCCGCGCTTGACCTTCTGGCCGCGCTGCACCTCGATCGACCTGGCGTGGCCATAGACGGTGACCAGCCCGTTTTCGTGGCGCACCAGCACCGTATTGCCGAATTCCTTGAGGCCGTCGCCGGCATAGATGACCACGCCATTCTCGGCCGCCTTGACCGGCGTCCCCTCAGGCACGGCGATGTCGACGCCATCCTTGCCGCCACCAAAATTGGAGATGACGCGGCCACGCACCGGCCAACGCATCTTGCCGATGCCGGTGGCATCGGGCGCAACAGCATCGTCGTCCTCGGCCTGCTGGATAACCTTGGCGTCCTTCTTCGGCGGCGTGTAGGTGGCGAGCGTCTCCGTCGGCTTTGCCGCCGGTTGGGTGGTCGCGGTCGTCACCGGATCAACTTTGGCCGGCTTGGCGCTGGCGACCGTTGCAGTGCCACCTGCCGGAACCTTCAGCGTCTGGCCGATCTTGAGCAGGCCGTCTTGCATGCCGTTCGCCTGCTTCAGCGCCACGACGCCAACGCCGGTCTTCCTGGCGATGGAGGACAGGCTGTCGCCCGACTGGACCGTGTAGGTGCCCGCGCCGGCTTTTGGCGCGGCCGAGGCAGTCTGCGCCGGCTTGTCGGTCTTCGGCTTGTTCGCTGCCGAAGCGTCAACCTGCGCGGCGGACTTGCCGTCCTTGAGTTTCGGCTGCTGCGGCAGTACGGCGACCTTCTCCGGCGCCGGCGCCTTGGGGCTGTTTGCCGGCTTGCCGTCGGCAAGTTTCGGCTCTGTCCCCTTGCTTGAATAGGCATAGGCCGGGATGACCAGTTTCTGACCGGTCTTCAGCCCCTTGGTGGCGCTCAAGCCGTTGACCTTCATGATCACGTCGGCGGGCACATGATAGCGATGAGCGATGCCGGAAATGGTCTCGCCGTCGCTGACCACGATCTCGGTCGCATGCGGCGTACCAGCCGCAAGTGGTTTCGGATCGGAGTCACCGGCATTCTTGAACGGCCTCGCCGGCTGGACGGTGCCGGTAGTCGTTCTGTCGACATGCGGTGCCGGTGCAAGCGCCGGCGCGGAAGCGGTGCGCATCGGAGCAGCTTTGGGCGCGCTCGGCGGCGGCAGCTGCTGGACGGTGACTGGCTCCAGGCTGGAGCGGCTGACCGACTGGTTATGGCTGCCATCGACAGGTGCCGCAGCGATCGGCTCGGCCGCCACATCGCCCGGATAGGGCTGCGCAGTGCTCTGCTTGTCGATGATGGCACGCTGATTGTTGGTCGAGGAGGTGAAGACGTCGTCGACACCATTGAACCGCGAGACTTGGGAGCTACACCCCGCCGCCACTCCGGCTAGCATGAGGACAGCGCAGCCCCGCGACAGAGTACGCCCGTTTGCCTTCAAAACACTGAATTGCATCGCACTAACCCGCACAGACCCGGTACACACTGGTCATGATTAAAGCGCGTTAATGTTACTGGCGGGTTAACCCCATAGAATCAGACGCAAATTTTCTTAAAACATTTTCGAACGCGCCGAAGGTGCGTTGAGATTCAGGTCAGGCCGAGTCGAAAATGACAGGTTCTGAGAACCGGCCTACGCCGGCCGTAGCCTTCATAGAGCGGAGGCATTTATGACGGCTTCGACCGGCGAAGGCCGGAGCGGAGCGTACTCAAACATGTGAGCACCGGAAGCGCAGGAACCTGCCATTTGCAGGCCGGCCTCACATGAATATCAGCGCACCTAAATAACCGCCGCGACGCTGCGCAGGATCGGCTGCAGGCGCACGGTGCCGATATCCTCGCGCTCGAAGCGGCTGCCGACCTTGGTCAGCTTGGCCAGCACCTGCTCGCCCTCCTCCGGCCCGATCGGGGCAATGACGATGCCGCCGCTCGACAATTGGTCGAGCAGGAAGCGCGGCAGGCTGTCGAAAGCCGCCCAGGCTACGATGCGGTCGAACGGCGCTTCATTGGCAAGCCCGTTGGAACCGTCGGCCTGGCGCACGATGACATTGCCGATGCCGAGCGCCTCGAAGCGTTGCCTGGCCTGCTCGGCCAGCGTTTTGTAGCGGTCGACGCTGACGATGCGCGCCGCGAGCCGCGACATCACCGCTGCCGTGTAGCCCGAGCCGGTGCCGATCTCCAGCACCCGGTTGCCGGGCTCTATTGCCAAGGCCGCAATCACCGCCGCCTGCAGATCGGCGCCCTCGATCGCCTCGCCGCATTCGATCGGCAGCATGCCGTCCGACCAGGCGATGGAATGGAACTGGCCGTTGAGGAAGCCGCGCCGCGGCGTCGCCTCGAAGGCTGCGATCAGCGCCTTCGGCACCGCGCCTTGGCCGCGCAGGCGCAGCAGGAACGCGGCAAAACCCTCGCGATCGTCGAGCGGCAAGTTCATGCCAGAACCTTCTTCATGCGAACACCTTATTCAGACAGCGCCTTGGTCAGTTGGTCACGGATCTCATGCGCGGTGAGGTCAAGCTGCAGCGGCGTCACAGACACGAGCCGGTTGCGCAGAGCATGGAGATCGGTGCCCTGCTTGCCCTCGACCGGCTCGCGGCCGAAGCGCAGCCAGTAATAAGGCAGGCCGCGCCCGTCGCGGCGCTCGTCGACCCACAGGCTGTGCACCAGCTTGCCCTGCGACGTCACGACGGTGCCGGCGACCTCGTCAGGCAGGCAGTTGGGAAAGTTGACGTTGAGCAGCACGCCGTCCGGCAGCGGCATGGCGACAAGCTTTTTCAGCAGCGCCGGCGCCAGCGCTTCGGTGGTCTCGTAGGGAACGACGCGGTCCTCGCCGACATAGGAATAACCCTGGCTGAGTGCGATCGAGCGGATGCCGAGCAGCGCGCCTTCCATGGCGCCGGCGACGGTACCGGAATAGGTCACGTCGTCGGCGATGTTGGCGCCGGAATTGACGCCCGACAGGATCAGGTCCGGCGCGCCTGGCAGGATCTTCTTGACGCCCATGATGACGCAGTCGGTCGGCGTGCCGCGCACGGCGTAGTGTTTCTCGCCGATCTTGCGCAGCCGGAGCGGCTCCGAGATCGACAGCGAGTGCGCGTAGCCGGACTGGTCCTGCTCCGGCGCCACGACCCAGACATCGTCCGACAGCGTGCGGGCGATGCGTTCGAGCGACGCCAGGCCCTCGGCATGGATGCCGTCATCATTGGTCAGAAGGATGCGCATTACTTCGATTCGATCTTCGCCAGACCGCCCATATAAGGCCGCAGCACTTCAGGAATGGTTACGCTGCCATCCTCATTTTGGTAGTTTTCGATGACGGCAATCAGCGCACGGCCGACAGCGGTGCCCGAACCGTTCAGCGTGTGCACAAAGCGGTTGCCCTTGCCATCCCGGTCCTTGTAGCGGGCATCCATGCGCCTGGCCTGGAAGTCGCCGCAGACCGAGCAGGACGAGATTTCGCGATAGGCGTTCTGGCCGGGCAGCCAGACCTCGATGTCGTAGGTCTTGCGCGCGCCAAACCCCATGTCGCCCGTGCACAGGACCATGGTGCGGAACGGCAGCTCCAGTCGCTTCAGCACCTCTTCCGCGCACTGCGTCATCCGCTCGTGCTCGGCGAGCGAAGACTCCTGGTCGGTGACCGAGACCAGCTCGACCTTGTAGAACTGGTGCTGGCGCAACATGCCGCGCGTGTCGCGGCCGGCGGAGCCCGCTTCCGAGCGGAAGCACGGCGTCAGCGCCGTATAGCGCAGCGGCAGCTTTTCATGGGCCGTGATTTCTTCGCGCACCAGGTTGGTGAGCGGGACCTCGGCGGTTGGAATCAACCCGAGCCGGCCATCGCCATGCTGCACGAAGAACAGGTCGTCCTCGAATTTCGGCAGCTGGTTGGTCCCGAAAAGCACTTCGTCGCGCACCATCAGTGGCGGGATGACTTCTTCATAGCCATGCTCGGTCGTGTGCAGATCGAGCATGAACTGGCCGATGGCGCGCTCCATCCGCGCCAGCCCGCTCTTCAGTACGGTGAAGCGTGATCCCGACAGCTTTGCCGCCCGCTCGAAATCCATCATGCCGAGCGCTTCGCCGATCTCGAAATGCTCCTTCACCCAGTTCGGCCGGGTCGGCACCTCGCCGACGATATGCTTGACGACATTGTCGTGCTCGTCCTTGCCGACCGGCACGTCGTCGAGCGGCACATTCGGCAGCACCGCCAGCGCATCGTTCAGCGTCTTGTCGAGCTCGCGCTCGCGCGCCTCGCCATTCTGGATGAAGGTCTTGATATCGCCGACTTCGGCCTTGAGCTTTTCGGCAAGTGCCGTGTCGCCCGAACGCATGGCGTTGCCGATCTCCTTCGAGGCGGCGTTGCGGCGTTCCTGCTTGGTCTGCAGCTCGGTGACGTGCTCGCGCCGCGCTTCGTCCTTCTTGATCAGCTCATCGACCGTGGACTGCGCCTCGTCAGCCGACCACGAGCGCTTGGCCAGCGCCTCGACAAGGGCCTTCGGGTTGTCGCGAATCCATTTGATATCAAGCATGGTTGGTCGTCCTCGAGCTAAGGCCTGAGGGCGTAAACCGCATCCTTCATCGATGCAAGATGGCGGCTGTCGCGTTTTTCCGCTAACGCGGATACCCGAACGCGACAGCCTATGAAGGAGCCTGCTTTGAGGACGCGTCCGCCGCCTTTTCGGCCACGGCTTCGGCGGCTTCCTGCTTCTCGCGCGCCAGCTTCTGCTTGACCTGATCGCGCTCGATCAGCCGGGCCGCCCAGATCGACACCTCGTAGAGCAGGATGGTCGGGATGGCCAAACCGATCTGGCTCATCGGATCAGGCGGCGTCAGCACCGCCGCGACGACGAAGGCGATGACGATCGCCCATTTGCGCTTCTCGGCCAGCGCCTTCGACGACAGCATGCCGACGCGCGTCATCAGGCTGGTCACCACCGGCAGCTGGAACACCAGGCCGAAGGAGAAGATCAGCGTCATGATCAGGCTGAGATATTCCGACACTTTCGGCAGCAGCGAAATCTGCACCTGGTCGTCGGTGCCGGCCTGCTGCATGGCGAGGAAGAACCACATCACCATCGGCGTGAAGAAGAAATAGACCAGCGACGCTCCCATCAGGAACAGGATCGGCGATGCGATAAGGAACGGCAGGAAGGCGTTGCGTTCGTTCTTGTAGAGGCCTGGCGCGATGAATTTGTAGATCTGCGTGGCGATCAGCGGAAAGGCGATGACCATGCCGCCGAACATGGCGAGCTTGACCTGGGTGAAGAAGAATTCCTGCGGCGCCGTATAGATCAGCTCGACCTTGTGCGGATCGAGCCCGGCCCACTGCGTGGCCCACTTGAACGGAACGACCAAAAGATTGAACAGCTTCTTGGCAAAGAAGAAGCAGACGAGGAAGGCGACGAAGAAACCGCCGATCGACCAGATCAGCCGCCGGCGCAGTTCGATCAGATGCTCCATCAGCGGAGCCGACGACTTCTCGATCTCGTCCTTTTCGCTGTCCGTAATGCTCACTTGGCGGCCCCCGCCGTCTTCTTGGACGCGGGCTTCGTGGCCGGCGCAGGCTTCGGCTCAGCCTTTGCGACTGCCTTCGGTGCAGCAGCGTGCTTGGTGGCGGCTTTTCCAGGTGCAGCCTTGGCGGGCGCCGCTGACGGCTTGGCCGCAACCTTCGCCGCAGGCGCCGGCTTTGCCGGTGCTGCCTTGGCTGCCGCTGTTTTGGTTGCCGGGGCCTTTGATATCGCAGCCCCCTTGGCGCGCGCGTTTCGTGGCGCTGCTGTTGCTGCAGCCGGTGTCACCACCGCCTGATCGGTCATCGCCGGAAGGATCGGCGCCGCCGGCGCTGTTTCCGGTCCGTTGACACCCGGCATCACCGTCGCGCCGTTCTTGAGCGGCTCGGCCGGCTGTGGTGTTTCTGCCGCGGGCGTTGAGGGGTCGACGGCGGGCTTCGGCTTCATCACCGCATCGACGCCGGAGCGAACCTCGGCTGCCGCCTGTTCGAACGGATTGAGCTGCTTGCGGATTTCGGCCGCCGGATTGAGGCCGCGCAGCGTATCGACAGACTTCTTGACGTCGTCGAGCTCGGCTTCCTTCAACGCCTCGTTGAACTGCTTCTGGAAGTCGGAGGCCATGGCACGCAGCTTCGCCGTCGTGCGGCCGAAGGTGCGCAGCATATTGGGCAAATCCTTGGGTCCGACGACCACGATCATGACGATCGCGATCACCAGCATTTCGGTCCAGCCGACTTCAAACATGGCAATCAGTTCCGACTAGTGCTTGTCGCCCAAAAGTGCGAAGCGGTTTTGGGACAACGACTTGCACAAAAGCAACAACCTTCGGCTCAGCTCTTGCTGGCCTTTTCCTTCACTGCCGAAACGGTCTCGTCCGGGCGGTGCTCGACGGTGCGCTTGTCTTCGGCGGTATCGTCGTCGGCCATGCCCTTCTTGAAGCTCTTGATGCCCTTGGCCATGTCGCCCATCAGCTCGGGAATCTTGCCGCGGCCGAACACCAGCAGCACGATCACCAGCACGATCATCCAGTGCCAAATCGAAAATGAACCCATTGTAACTCTCTCTCGAATGTTTTCCCTGGCGATGATCTATGCGTTTTCGCGTTGGGATTCAAACACAACAGCGACAAAGTTTATGAAGGCGCGGCTTATGTCACGCATTTTCGGCAAAGCCGCCCGCTACCAATCGGCGCATCTACCGCAGCAATGCAGCTTTTTGACAGCGGCTTGCGGTCAATCTTCCGTGACGCGCGGCGTCAGCAGGCCGAGTTCCTCGAGATCGATGTCGGTCAACGCATCCTCGTCTTCGGTCAGCGCGTCCGGATCGGCTGGCGGCAACGGGATGGCGAAATTCGACGGCATGCGGCCGGAGAGCAGCCCTGCCCCCTTCAGTTCGTCCATGCCGGGAAGATCGCGGATCTCCTCCAGTGCGAAATGGTCGAGGAAAGTGTCTGTCGTGCCGTAGGTGACGGGACGGCCGGGCGTGCGGCGGCGGCCGCGCATGCGCACCCATTCCGTTTCGAGCAGCGTATCCAGCGTGCCCTTCGAGGTCTCGACGCCTCTGATGTCCTCGATCTCGGCGCGCGTCACCGGCTGGTGGTAGGCGATGATCGCCAGCACTTCGAGCGCCGCGCGCGACAGCTTGCGCTGCTGCACCGTGTCGCGGCTCATCAGGAAGGCGAGATCGCCGGCGGTACGGAAAGCCCAGGCATCGCCGACCCGGACCAGATTGACGCCGCGCCGCGCATAGATCTGCTGCAGCTCAGCCATGGCAGCGGCAATGCTGATGCCGTCGGGCAATCTGGCTGCGAGCTGCTTTTCGCTGACCGGCTCGGCGCTGGCGAACACGATCGCCTCGGCCATGCGTATGGCTTCGGCCATGTGCAGCCGTTCGCCAGGATTCAGAAGCAGGGTATCAGTCGGGTCCTGGGCGATAATGCCCTCCTCGGTCTCTTCTTCAACCTTGAACGGAATGACCGAAGCGTTGGCGCGTTCGCTCATGATGCCACCTCGACTGCCTTGATTGGCTGCGCGCGGCCGCGCAGATAGAGCGGCGCGAACACCTGGTCCTGCCGCATCTCGATGCTGCCTTCGCGCACCAGTTCCAGCGACGCCGCGAACGAGCTGGCGATCGCGGTACGCCGTTCGTCCGGGCTGGTCAGGTAATTGATCAGATAGCTGTCCAGCGCCGTCCAGTCGCGCAGCGAGCCGATCAGCCGGGTCAGGATATCGCGCGCATCCTTGAGCGACCACACGCCACGCCGGGCAATTGTCACATTGGTGATCGCCTGCTTCTGGCGCTGCTGCGCATAGGCGGTGAGCAAATCGTAGAGCGAGGCCGAATAGGCGTTACGCTTCTCGACGATGACCATTTCAGGCATGCCGCGTGCAAACACGTCGCGGCCGAGCCGGTTGCGGTTGACCAGCCTTGCCGAGGCGTCGCGCATGGCCTCCAGACGCTTCAGCCGGAACTGCAGCACCGCGGCCAGTTCCTCGCCGCTTTCGCCTTCCTCGCCGGGCTGCTTGGGGATGAGGAGCTTCGACTTGAGGAAGGCCAGCCACGCCGCCATCACCAGGTAGTCGGCGGCAAGCTCAAGCCTCAGCGCCCTCGCCGTCTCGACGAAGGTCAGATATTGCTCGACCAGCGCCAAGATGGAAATCCGCGACAGATCGACCTTTTGGTTGCGGGCGAGATGCAGCAAGAGGTCGAGCGGACCTTCGAACCCGGCGACGTCGACGACCAGCGACGGGTCGCCGGTGACCCGTGAATCGTCGTTCTCGGCCCACAGACGGTCCATCGGTGCGGCCTTCGCAGCCTTGCTGTCCAATGTTTCCGCCACTTGTTCCTTTACCTCTGGTTAGAGCATGATGCCGAAAAGTGTGAAGCGGTTTTCGGACGACATCATGCTCTCTCTATCTAATTTAGAGACGGATTCAGATTTCAGGTCGAACAGACCTGAAATCATCCGTCTCTAGGCCACCGCATCGAAATAGGTGGCAAACTCGGCGCGTATCTCGGTTTCGTCGGCCCGGTCGCGATCCCTTGTATAGGTCAGCGCCCGGTTGGCGCGCTCCAGCGACGTCCCTTCAAGTCCCGTGGTTCGCGATGCGATGCCTGCCATCTCCTCGAAAACGCCATTGCAGTGAAGGACCAGATCGCAGCCCGCCGCAAGGATCGAGGCCGCCTTTGTCGGGAAATCCCCAGAAAGTGCCTTCATCGAGGTGTCGTCGCTCATCAACAGCCCGTCGAAGCCGATCTCGCGGCGGATGATCTCGTCGATGACCTTGCCTGAGGTGGTCGCTGGGTTGTTCGGATCGATGGCGCTGTAGACGACATGCGCCGTCATCGCCATCGGCAGATGGCTAAGCTCGCGGAACGGGGCGAAATCATGCCGCTGCAGGTCGCTCAGCGAGGCATCGACCACAGGCAGTCCGAAATGCGTGTCGGCAAAGGCGCGCCCGTGACCCGGAATGTGCTTCATGACCGGCAGCACGCCGCCCGACATCAGCCCTTCCGCCGCCGCGCGGCCGAGTTCGATGACCGGGCGCGGCTCCTTGCCATAGGCGCGCGCGCCGATGACGTCGCTGGCGCCCTCGATCGGCACGTCCAGCACCGGCAGGCAATCGGCAGAGATACCGTAGCGTAACAGGTCGAAGGCATGCAGCCGCGCCATCAGCCAGGCAGCGCGGGTGCCGGCATCATGGTCCTTGCGCCACAATGCACCGAGCGCGCCGCCGGCGGGATAGTTCGGCGCCAGCGGGGGCCGCAGGCGCTGCACCCGGCCACCTTCCTGGTCGATGAACACCAGCGCATCGGGGCGCCCGATACAGTCGCGCATTTCGGCGACCAGATCGCGGATCTGCTCGGTTTCGCCGATGTTGCGCGCAAACAGGATGAAGCCCCACGGGCATTCATTGCGATAGAAACGGATTTCTTCGCGGGTCAGCGATTTCCCGGCACAGCCGAGGATCATGGATTTTGATTCGGTCATTCCGCCAGTTTAGGGCTTCGCGCCGCCAAAGGGAATCTCCCCGGACGGCAAGCGCCTCAACCTCTCGCCCATCCACATGAAAAAGCCGGCGCGACCCTTGGGAACGCGCCGGCTCTGATAGTTGGATCCGGCCTTACCGCGACACGAAGCAGTTGCCGCCAGCAGCCTTGTAGCTGGTGCACAGATTGATCGCATCGTTGCGCGACTGCGCAGGCACCCGGACACGGTAGAAGGTGCCCTTGCCGGCGATCTCCGCCTTGACGATGTTGGCGGTGCGACCGGCGAGCACATTTCCATAGCGGCGCTGCAGGTCGGCGTAGTTGGCCTGGGCGCTTTCGACCGTCGGCTGCGAAGCGATCTGCATCGACCACGAACCGCCCGATGTCGAAGCCGTCGCCGGAATGGAGGCAACCTGGTCGGGCTTGACCTCGCCGACCACGTCGACCGGCTGGTCGGACGGGCGCTGCGGCGCCACGGCAACCGTCTGCGGCGTGTTGGCGGACTGGGTCTCAGCCTTCGGCGCAGCCGCCGGCTTCACCGGCTTGGCGGTCTCGGCACTTGCCTGGTCGCTATTTGCCTGATCGACAGGCGCCACGGTGCCGGTCTGCTCGGCATCGGCCGAAGGGGCGACGTGCTGCGGCGCCGGGTCAAGCGGCTCAGTCGCCGCAACCTGCGGCGCGGCCGGCGTCGAGTCCTCGCGGGCCACCAACGAGCCGTCGGGCTTGACCACCATGGTCCGAACCTTGCGCGGGGCAACGGCGACGGTATCGGGGTTCTTGTCGGCTTCCTGCAGCACCTGCGCGATGCGGTCCTCGGACTTTGGCGCCGGCGCGACAGCCGCGTCGGGGTTGCCGGCAGCTTCGGGGTTGCCGGCAGCGTCGGGGCCTGGGGCAGCGCCGGTATCGTCGGGCGACAGATCGACGACGCGGCTTTCAGGCTCCTGCGCCTTCACATCGACCGGCTCTTCGGTGTTGGTGACCAGCTTCTCCTGAACCGGCTCGGCCGGCTTGGTGCCCTTGGCGACCGCATCATAAACCTTGTTGTCCTGGTTCGGCACCACGGCGCCGCCCGGATTTTCGGGCTTGACCTTGATCGGCCTGTTGTCGGCTTTGACAATGACCGGCGCATCGCTGCCGCCCTTGCCGCCGTACGACAAGGCGAAGGCGCCAAGACCGCCGGCAATCGCCACCGCAGCAACGACCCCCGCGACCAGCAGGCCGCTCCTGCGCGGCCGTGCGGCTTCCTGCTCGGCGAGGCCCGGCACCGCCATTGCCTCGTCCAGATCCGGATCGTAGTCGAGTTCATCGACCGCGAAATCGTCGGCCTGCGAAACCGGCTGACTGCCGGGCAGATCGTCCATGTCAAAGCCGCCAGCGGCATCGGCGTGGTGAGCTTGCGTGGCTGCAAGCACTTCGGCTGGCCGCGCTGCATAGGCGCGCTGGTCGAGCTCGTGGCCCGAGCTGAAGCCGGAACTGTAGGAATCGTCATCATAGCCGGCACTGCGTGCGGCAGTGGGCGATGCCACTTCCACCGCGTTCATCTCGTTGAGCATGCCGGCGAATTCGGCGTCGATGTCGTCATAGGCGGCCGGCTCGTCTTGCTCGAAGCTGAGTTCTGGAATGTCGAGGTCGTCGGCAATCGCCACCACACGCTCGGGCACATCGATCGTCTCGACATCCGGCATCTCGGCGTGAGGCGGCGCCTGGCGCGATGGCGTCGGCGCCACATAGGCAGCAGCTGCAACCGACTGGTCGCGATAGGTTGGCGCTGCTGTTGGCGGCGTGGACGGCTTTTCTGCAAAAGAAGCTTGCGGCTGCGCTGCAAAAGAAGGTTGCGGCTGCGCTGCAAAGGAAGGCGGGGCCGGGGTGGGAGTCACGCGGCTCCACGAACGCGCCGGCTCCGGCGGCGTCGAGCGCCAATCGCCAGAGACCGGTGCTGCCGTGTCCTTACCGAGATCGATGCCCTTGGCGAGCGCCGCATCGAAGGCGTGATCATTGAACTCGATCTCGGGCTCATGGCCCTCAAGTTCGCCGGCAAGCAGATCGTCGAAATCGGAATCGTCCGCCTGGGCCTCCTGAGGAGCCGGCGCGTGTTCGTCCAGGTCCCACTCGAGATTATCGACCGGAGCGACTGGCGTCGCGACGGACCGCTGCACCGGGGCAACCGGCTCATAAGTCCTGGTGGGCTCGATGGCGGCAGCCCTGGTGGGCTCGGTGACGACCGGAATCGGCGCGACTGGCGCCGGGCGTGGTGTGGTCATGGCGCCAAGCAGCGCGTTGAGTTCATCTTCCAACGTCCGTTCGTTAGCGACCGGAGCGGCCGGGGTCGCCATATTGGTAGGCGCCACATAGGCTGGTGCGACCGGAGCTAGCTGAACCGGAGCGAGTGCGGTCTCGGCTACCGGCTCGTGATCGGCAAGCGCATCATCGATGCTCAGATCGAAATCGTCGAATGCTTCGTGCGCAGTCTCATGAGAGGGGCTGGCCTCCACGGTCCAGGCCGGCGTCTCGTCCACTTCCGGCGCATCCATCTCAACCGGCGCGCTGACCTGCAGATCGCTCTCTTCCGGATCCTCGGCCTCAACAGGCTGAGCCTCGAAAGCCTGCGGCTCGAAATGCTCGGCTGCAAAATCCTGGGCTGCAAAATCCTGAGCTGCAAAATCCTGGGCCGCAAAGTCCATGTCGACATCGGCCATCGCGTCATCGAAATGACCCGCAAAATCCTCGTCGGCAACAGTGTGGTCGGCGACTCCGACGGCGTCGAAGGTATGGATCGGCGCCTCGGCTACTGGCGCGGCATACTGGTCCTGCGCCGGCGCAGGACCGTCCAGCGTCAGCTCGTCTTCCAGCGACATCGAGACGGCATTGTCGAAATCATCGTCGAACGCGAGATCGTCGGCAGTCGCAGCAGCAACCTGGGCGACATCTGCGGCATGGGCGACGGTCGCATCGTCATCGAGCAGCAACCCCTGCTCGAGCGAAGCGGCAAGCTCGTCATCCATCGGCAGGTCGTCTTCGAGCGGCGATACGTTTTCCAGCGAGCTGGCGACGGCATTGTCGAAATCATCGTCGAATGCAGCTTCGTCGAATGCGGGCTTGGCAAACGAAGGTTCGGCAAACGAGGGTTCAACGGGAGCAGCCGCAGCCTGCGGGGCAGCGCCGAAATCCAGATCGGCGGCATCGTCGAAGACGAAATCATATTCCAGCGAAGCAGCCAGCGCATCATCCATCGCGGCATCGGTGGTTTCGAAAGCCGGCTCGTGAATCTCGGCAGCAGAGTCGTAGGGTTCAGCGGCAGGCTGGTGAACCTCGGGAGCTGGCTGGCTGGCCTCCATGGAACCGACTTCATCGCCGAATTCGCCCATCAACTCCTTCTCGAGGTCGATGTCGAAATCGCCCTCGTCCGCAGCCGTCTCGACGGCTGGCGCCTGCGGCTTGACCGGCTGGCGCGGATCGAAACCCATGATCCTGGTCAGTTCAGCGAACGGATCATCTTCGGCGATGTCGTTGTTGTCGGCTACTCTCAGCTGGGTTCTGTCTGCCATTATTGTTCCCGAACTCGCACTCATTCGGACGCCATGGACGTCGCGTAGGGTTGGCCCTTACCAGCGCAATGTGGGCAAATGGTGACAGGTGTTTTAGTTAAACCTAACGCATCTCAGTGGGCGCATCAGCCCCAATCAGCGTCAGGCCGGAAGTCAAAACATCCGAAACAGCCTGCACCAGCCCTAGTCTGGCATGAGTCAATTGTCGGTCGTTAACCTTAACAAAACGTAAGTCGGGATTCTCGGTGCCCCGATTCCAGTGTCCATGGAAGGTGGAAGCCAGATCGTAGAGGTAGAATGCCAGCCGGTGCGGCTCCAGCGCAAGGGCCGCGGATTCGATCAGCCTTGGATATTCAGCCAGCTTCCGGATCAGGCCGATCTCGCCCTCGTCGGTGAGCGACGCCGAGGCCGCGGCCAGGCTGTTGCGGTCGAAATTGGCCTCGCCCAGTTGCTCGCTCGCCTGCCGGAACACCGAATGACAGCGCGCCGAAGCGTACTGCACGTAGAACACGGGATTGTCCTTGGACTGTTCGGTGACCTTGGCGAAATCGAAGTCGAGCGGCGCGTCGCTCTTGCGGTAGAGCATCATGAAGCGGATAGCATCGCGGCCCACCTCCTCCACCGCTTCGCGCAAGGTCACGAAGTCGCCCGACCGCTTCGACATCCGAACCGGTTCGCCATCGCGAAACAGCTTCACCAGATTGCACAGCAGCACCGTGAGTTGCAGCTTCAGATCATCGCCTGCAATCGCCCGCGCCAGCGCTTCCAGCCGCTTGACGTAGCCGCCATGGTCGGCGCCCAGCACATAGATCAGGCCGACGAAACCGCGGTCGACCTTGTCCTTGAGATAGGCGACGTCGGCGGCGAAATAGGTGAACGAGCCGTCGGACTTGACCAGCGCCCGGTCCATGTCGTCGCCGACCGCCGTCGAGCGGAACAGCGTCTGCTCGCGGTCTTCCCAGTCGTCCGGCTTCTCGCCCTTGGGCGGCGGCAGCTTGCCCTTGTAGATATGGCCCTTCAGCGTCAGATCGTTGATCGCCGAGCGGATCCTCCTGGCATTGTCGGCATGCAGCGTGCGCTCGGAGAAGAAAACGTCGTGATGGACATTGAGCAACGCCAGATCCTCGCGGATCATCACCATCATGGCGTCGATCGTGCGGTCCTTGACGATTACCAGCGACTCATCGTCGGGCATCTGCAAGAGCTTGCGGCCAAATTCGGCAGCCAGCGCCTGACCGACCGGCACAAGGTAATCGCCGGGATAGAGACCGGCCGGTATCTCGCCAATGTCGTCGCCCAGCGCTTCGCGGTAGCGCAGGAAGGCCGAACGCCCGAGCACGTCGATCTGCGCGCCGGCGTCGTTGATGATGTATTCCTTGGTGACGTCATAGCCGGCGAAGGCCATCAGATTTGCAAGCGTGTCGCCGACAACCGCGCCCCGGCAATGGCCGACATGCATCGGCCCGGTCGGATTGGCCGAGACATATTCGACATTGGTCTTCTTGCCGCCACCAATGGTCGAGCGGCCGTAGTTTTGCCCCTCGCCCAGCAGCGCAGTCAGATGTGCCTGCCAGAAAGCGTCCTTGAGCCGGAGATTGACGAAGCCGGGACCGGCGACGTCGGCTTCGGCAACATCGGCGTCGCTGCGCAGCACTTCCACCAGCCGCTCGGCCAGCGCGCGCGGGTTCTGCCCGGTGGGCTTGGCCAGTACCATCGCCGCATTGGTGGCGAGATCGCCATGGCTGGCGTCGCGCGGCGGCTCGACGGCGATGCGCGACAGGTCGGGCGAAACGCCATTACTGTCTTTCAAATCAAGCGCTTCGACGGCTTTTGTGATTCGCGCGCTGAAATCGGCGAAGATGTTCATGGGTCTTGCTCTGGCGGACTGTGCAGGGGAACCGGCTCATTGGCCGGCAAATCGCGCCCGCCCTAGCTTAAATCGGGCGTATGGTCAAACAGACGGCGGTGTTCCTTCAAGGCGTAGGTATCCGTCATCCCCGCCAGGAAATCGGCGACGCTGCGCGCCTTGATGCGGTCCTCCGCCCGGTCGAGCCCCTCCCGCCAGCCGTCCGGCATGGCGCGCGGATCGGCGAAATAGACATCGAACAGGTCGCGCACGATCTGCTCGGCCTCAGTGCGAACGCGCATCACCTCGTCATGCCGGTAGAGATGCTTGTAGAGAAAGGTCTTCAATTCCTTCTCGGTCGCCGCCACGTCAGCGGAAAAGGTCACCATCGTTTCGCCCGCCGCCCGCACCGCTTCGGCGCTGTCAGGCTTGATGCGCTCAAGATTGGCGGTGGTGGAAACAATGACATCCTCGACCATCATCGTGATCTGCCGGCGCATCAGCTCATGGCCGGTGCGCACATCGTCCAGGCCCGGATAGCGCGCGCGCACGCTTGCCAGGATCGATCCCGGCAGCGCCACCGTTTCCAGCATGTCCAAGGTCAGGAAGCCGGAGCGCAGGCCGTCGTCGATGTCATGGGTGTTGTAGGCGATATCGTCGGCGATCGCAGCACATTGCGCCTCGATGCCGGCGAAATGGTCGAGTTCGAGGTCGTGCAGCTCGGAATAGTCGCGGATCGCCTGCGGCACCGGGCCTTTGAGCCCTTTTCCCTTGGCATCTGTCAGCGGCCCATTGTGCTTGACCAGCCCTTCCAGCGTTTCCCAGGTCAGGTTTAGCCCGTCGAACTCGGCATAGCGCCGCTCCAGCCGCGTCACCACGCGCAGCGACTGCGCATTGTGGTCGAAGCCGCCCCATTGGGCCATCCGCTCGTTCAGCGCGTCCTCGCCGGTATGGCCGAACGGCGTGTGACCGAAATCGTGCACCAAGGCGACCGCCTCGGCCAGATCCTCGTCGCCGCGCAGCGCTCGCGCCAGAGCCCGCGCAATCTGCGCGACCTCGATCGAATGCGTCAGCCGGGTGCGATAGTGGTCGCCTTCATGGGCGACGAACACCTGCGTCTTGTGCTTCAGGCGGCGGAACGCGGTGGAATGGATGATGCGGTCGCGGTCGCGCTGGAATGGCGTGCGAGTCGGGCTCTCGACCTCGTCATAGAGCCGCCCGCGCGACCTGGCTGGGTCGCTGGCATAGGCCGCGCGCGGCCGATAGCCGAACCCAATGTCGCCAAGCTCATTTGTCATGGCTGATGCCGCCGCAGTTGACTTGCCCCTTCCCGCTTCATACCTATCATGTGAAACCGAAAGCAAGGTGACGCCCATGGGCGCTGATGCCAAGACTGCCATGAAAGTCGAGATGACTGAGTCCGCCGCCAGGCGGATCGCGAAAATCGTCTCTGGCGAGGCCGGCAAGACGGCGCTGCGCGTCTCAGTAGAGGGCGGCGGCTGCTCCGGCTTTTCCTACAAGTTCGACCTGGTCGATACGCGCAATGACGACGACGTCGCCATCGAAAAGGACGGCGCCACCGTGCTGATCGACGATTTGTCGCTGGTCTATATGGGCGGCTCGGTGATCGACTTCGTCGACGATCTGATGGGCCAGTCGTTCCAGATCCGCAACCCCAATGCAGTCGCCTCCTGCGGCTGCGGCACCAGTTTCTCCATCTAGGCAGATGTCCGGCGTCGGCGCGGTCCGTCAGGTCGCACTGTCGGCCGGGCGCGACCTCGACGTCACGCTGGCCTTCTGGCACGATGTGCTCGGCCTCAGCGTTCATGCCCGCTACGATCCGCCGGGCATCGCCTTCATCATGGCCGGTGATATCAGGTTGCTGTTCACCGATGGCGTTCCGGCCGGCACCGTCTATCTCGATATAGCCGGGCTCGAAGCCTTCCACGCCGAGGCGAAAGCGTCCGGCGTTCCCTTCACCGCACCGCCGGCGCTCGTCCACAACGACACCGAAGGCACGTTCGGAACGGCGGGGGAAAGCGAGTGGATGGCCTTTCTAAAGGACCCGGCAGGCAATACGATCGGGCTTGTCGAACGTCTTTCGCCCGAACATCCCTGAGGCCGCCCATGAAAATCGTCACCTGGAACATAAACGGCATTCGCGCCCGCATCGGCAACCTCACCCACTGGCTGAGCGAAAGCCAGCCCGACATCGTCTGCCTGCAGGAGATCAAATCGGTCGACGAGCAGTTCCCGCGCGCCGAGATCGAGGCGCTTGGCTACAACGTAGAAACCCATGGCCAGAAGGGCTTTAACGGCGTCGCCCTGCTGTCAAAACTTCCGTTCGACGAGGTTATCAGAGGCCTGCCAGGCGACGAGACTGATGAGCAGGCGCGCTTCATCGAGGGCGTGTTCTCGACCGACCAGGGCGCGCTGCGCGTCGCCTCGCTCTATCTGCCCAACGGCAACCCGGTCGATGACGAGAAGAAGTTTCCCTACAAGCTGGCCTGGATGGAACGGCTGCATCGCTGGGCCGAGCAGCGGCTGCTTCTGGAGGAGGCGCTGGTGCTGGCCGGCGACTACAATGTCATCCCCGAGCCGGTCGATGCGCGCTTCCCCGAGAACTGGCTTGGCGATGCGCTGTTCCAGCCGCAGACCCGGCAGGCCTTCCGGCGGCTGAAGAATCTCGGCTTTACAGAGGCGGTGCGCGCCGTCACCGATGCGGCCGACGTCTACACCTTCTGGGACTACCAGGCCGGCGCCTGGCAGAAGAACAACGGCATCCGCATCGACCATCTGCTGTTGTCGCCCGAAGCGGCCAACCGCTTTTCCTCGGCCTCGATCGAAAAGCATGTGCGCGCCTGGGAAAAACCTTCCGACCACGTGCCGGTGGCGATCGATCTGGCGCTGCTGCCGGCCTGATATCAGCCGAAACCCTGATATCGCCACAATCGCGCCATTCAGTCAGAGATCAGCATGGCGGCTGGGGTTCCATGGCACTACGATTCCTCCTTTGCCCGATCGGCCTGGCATTTGCCATGGCCTCCCCTGCCGCGGCACTTGCCGACCAGCAGTGCCTGGCCAATGGCAAGTCCTACCAGGTCGGCCAGGTCACCTGCCTGACGGTTTCAGACAAGAGCCATCTGGCCCGCTGCGACCTGGTGCTCAACAACACCTCATGGACCAAGATCGGCGACAGCTGCCCCGACAGCACGATGAAGCCGCATCTGCACGTCACGCCGATCTCGGTGCCGGTACACAGAGCGGCGCCGGCGGAACTCACCGAGAACTGATGGATGTGAGCTAATCTCCCCCTTGAGGGGGAGATGGCCGGCAGGCCAGAGGGGGCGCGAAGAAAGGCGACCTTTCGGTCAAACAAGCTCACCCTCTCAGTCCAACCCGGGCAAACTTTAGTCAACTGAAATGCCAGCGGGACAGCGCCCCCCTCTGCCCTGCCGGGCATCTCCCCCACAAGGGGGGAGATTGGCAATTTCACTGGTCGTCACCACCCTTGGTGAGAAGATCGTCGGCAAGCGAAATCGCCGTGCGGCGGTCGGCTTCGCCGGCGGCGGCAAATGCCTCTTCCTGCATGCCGCGGATCCACGGCTGGTCGCTCGGCGAGGCGCGTTCGAGCGCGGCGGTCATCATGGCCAGACCGCGCACGATCTTGCCGCTCTGGAACAGAAGATTGCCAAGCGTCGCCTGGGCGCCGGCATGGCCTTTTTCGGCGGCGAGTTGGAACCAGCGGCCGGCCTGCTTGACGCTGGCCTTGACGCCGCCCTCGCCCTTCAAAAACATCTGGCCCATCTCGAACTGGGCGTTCGGGTTGCGGTAATTGGCGGCCGCGCGCATGTAATATTCCTGCGCCGCGACCTCGTTTTCCTCGACCGGGCTGCCGGGGATACCTGTCCGGAGATAGTCGCCCAGCGCCACCAGCGCGTCGGAGACATAACTTTCCTCCGGCGATCCAGGTTCGACATCCTGATCGACGATCTCGGAGAAGAATTTGAAGGCCGCATAGTCGTCGCGCGTCACGCCGTCGCCTTCGGCGTACATGCGCGCGAGCTTCCAGGTGGCGCCGATCTGGCCGTTCTCGGCGGCGTATTTATAGGCCTCGACCGCTTGTTCCTTGTGGCCGCTCTTGTAAGCGGAGAAGCCGAACTGGAACACGGCCCATGGGCTCGATTGCGGCTTCACGCCGGTCTTGTCGTCGAACACCTTGTCGTCGAAGGCCATGGCCTGGCCCACGGCGCCAAAGATCGCAACAGCGACCAGTGCCGGAAGGACAGACGACCTCAACAACTCAGATATCCGCATAGCAATGTGTTTCTTTGGCACCGCCCGGATGGGTGACCGCGCCGTCGCGGGCGGGCCCTACCGTCTGTGCGTATTTCCAGATCGCGCCCGACTGATAGTCGGTCGTGCGCGCCTTCCAGGCCTTCGCCCGCGTTGCCAGTTCGGCCTCGGACAGGTCGACCGCGATCCTGCCTTTGGTTGCATCGATCGAGATCACATCGCCGTCTTTCAAGAGCCCGATCGGGCCGCCAACGGCAGCTTCGGGCCCGACATGGCCGATGCAGAAACCGCGGGTCGCGCCCGAAAAACGACCGTCGGTGATGAGGGCGACCTTGCCGCCCATGCCCTGGCCGTAGAGCGCCGCCGTCGTCGACAGCATCTCGCGCATGCCCGGGCCGCCGCGCGGACCTTCGTAACGGATGACGAGAACCTCGCCTTCCCGGTAGTTGCGGTGCGTGACCGCCTCGAAACATTCCTCTTCCGAATCGAAACACCGTGCCGGACCTGAGAATTTCAGCTCCGTCATGCCCGCGACCTTCACGATCGCGCCTTCGGGGGCAAGGTTGCCCTTCAAGCCCACGACACCGCCGGTTTGGGTGATTGGTCGGTTGGCGGGACGGACCACATCCTGGCTATCATTCCAGGCAACATGCTCCATGTTTTCGGCCAAAGTACGGCCAGTCACGGTCATGCAGTCGCCATGGAGATAGCCGTGGTCGAGCAGCGTCTTCATCAACAGCGGAATGCCGCCGGCCTCGAACATGTCCTTGGCGACATATTTGCCGCCCGGCTTGAGGTCGGCGATGTAGGGCGTCTTCTCGAAAATCGCGGCAACGTCGAACAGGTCGAACTTGATGCCTGCCTCATGCGCGATCGCCGGCAGGTGCAAAGCCGCATTGGTCGAGCCGCCGGTGGCCGAAACCACGGTCGCCGCATTCTCCAGCGCCTTCAGCGTGACGACGTCGCGCGGCCGGATGTTCTTGGCGATCAGCTCCATGATCTTTTCGCCGGAGGCGAAATTGAAGCGGTCGCGCATCTCGTAAGGCGCCGGCGCGCCGCAGGAGTACGGCAGCGCCAGGCCGATCGCCTCGGCGACGGTGGCCATGGTGTTGGCTGTGAACTGGGCCCCGCAGGAGCCGGCGGACGGACACGCCGCCTGCTCGATCTCGAGCAGTTCGGCATCACTGACCGTGCCGACCGAATGCTGGCCGACTGCTTCGAACACGTCCTGCACAGTGATCTGGCGGCCGCGATAGGAGCCCGGCAGGATCGAGCCGCCATAGATGAAGATCGACGGCACGTTGAGCCGCACCATGGCCATCATCATGCCGGGCAGCGACTTGTCGCAGCCGGCAAGGCCGACCAGCGCATCGTAGCAATGGCCGCGCATGGTGAGTTCGACCGAGTCGGCGATGACATCGCGCGATACCAGCGACGACTTCATGCCCTGGTGGCCCATGGCGATGCCGTCGGTGACGGTGATGGTGCAGAATTCGCGCGGCGTGCCGTTGGCGGCCGCGACGCCTTTCTTGACCACTTGCGCCTGGCGCATCAGCGAGATGTTGCAAGGCGCCGCTTCGTTCCAGCAGGAGGCAACGCCGACCAGCGGCTGCGCGATCTCGGCCGCCGACAACCCCATGGCATAGAGATACGAACGGTGCGGCGCACGCGCCGGACCGACGGTCACATGGCGGCTAGGCAGCTTGGCCTTGGAGATGACTTTGGCGTCCATTCTCTTCCTTGCCGCGGGCGGTGCGGCCTGCCCCATCGCCGAGCCTTCTGGCGCGTGTCCCGAGACAAATTCGAGGTGCGCCGGGTTTATGGCGGGAAATGGGCAATTTGGTCGAGCGGGACCGTAGCGCGGGGGTTGGTCGGGAACTGTTGCCAAAACGTCACAATTACGAGAGGTGAAAGTGATGCGACAGATTTGCAGCGCTAACTTTCACCCACAAAACAAAAGGCCGGGCAACGCTCAGCCTTTTATTATAATTTTCAGAGCCTTAGAACTTGATCTTGACGCCGCCCGAAATGGCCGTGACCAAGTCGTTTCCGAAATTGTAGCTGACATCGGTGCCGGCCTGGTAGCCGTTCTCGTCTGTCAAAGTTCCTGAGTGACCGCTGGTCAGCACACCGATCGCGCCGGCCAACCGCACTTCGATGTTGGCGGTTGGCGTGTAAGCGACGCCGCCACCGAGTGTCCACGTGTCGCTCTGGGAGCCAACGCCGTGCGAGGTACCACGATCCCACGAAATCTGAGCTGCGCCGCTCCACTGCTCGTTGAACTTGTGGCCAATGCCTGTGGTAACCGTCCAACCGTCACGGTACATCAGATCTAGCGACGTCAATCGCACCGGAGTCGGAGAGCCGAGCCCCGGAGAGATCGACGTACAAGCTGCCAGCCCCTTAGAAGCTTGCGAGCAGATAGGAATGCTCTGCAACACGCTCCAGTTGACCCATTTGACGGACCCGAAGGCAAGCCAGCCGGGTGCGATACCGGATTGGAGCTTGAATTCCAACGAATCTGGCATGGAGGCATTGCCATATATGTCTATCGGCTCGACCCCTATGCCGACCTTCGTCAAATCAAGCGTGCCAGAGAGATTGTCGAGCTTTACTTGCGAATTATAAACAAGGCTTGCGCGCAGCGCTATCTCAGGAATTTCGTAAGCAAGGCCGGCACGCCAGCCCCAGCCAGTGCCTTTGAGGTCAACGCGACCCGTGCCGCCGAAATTGGGCACCAGTGGCGACACAAGGCTTTCCTTGAAACCGTAGACTTCCTGGTAGAACACACCGCCGATGAAGCGAAGCTGCCCCTTGCCGGCATCCATCTTGTAGGAGCAGGTGCCGGCGTAGTTATTACTCTTGATGTCGGTTTCCATGTTGGACTGCGCGCCGGCCCAAAGGCCGGGAGCCGTATGCGCACCCCAAGGCTGTGAATAGTCGACCATACAGTCGACACCCTTGACCACCTCGGCCCTGACGCCGATGCGTGGCACCCAGTAGCTCTCGCTGTCTTTCGCCGTGCTGCCCAATGCCGACACGTTGCCATCTGAATTATCTGTGTCCACCGCATTCTTGAGCTTGCGCTCCGGCATGACATACGTCGCTTCGGCTTCGGTGGCGAAGGGCGCCGGATCGAAAAGAAGGTCGACGTCGTAGCCACCGCGCTCGATGCCGCCGGCATGCACGGAACCAATCAAACCCAGCGAAAAACACCCCGCCCCCAGCAGTGTTTTCAAACGCAAATTGCTCATGGATGTCCTCCCCGAAATACTAGTGCGTCAAGCTAGAACCAATTCGGGTTAACGGCGCAACAATGAATTCGAATAGCGTACATGTACACTCTTGCGGACCGCATTTCGAACACAGTGGCGGCCTGGCCGGTAGGTTCGAAAATGACCATTTGGGCGGCAGACCGGGGAACAAATCAGGTAAAACCGCTCAAAACAGCACCCAAAACCAGCTATTTTGCCGGCATTCTGCCCCATTGTTACATTATGGCAACAATGAGGTCGAAACTTTCCGTTTACGTCAATATTAACGTTACGGAACGCCTATTTTTCGAGCAAAAAGAACCTTCGCGAAGCGCTGCAAGCGTCTCGCGAATCCGGCCGTCAACCGGCGTCGCGCACCCTGGTCAGCGCCACCGAAAGCTTCTCCTGCTGATCGCGGTATTCGTCGAGTTTTTCGCGCTCGGCTGCGACGATCTCTTCCGGCGCGCTGGCGACGAACCGTTCGTTCGACAGCTTCTTGTGCAGCCGCGCAATTTCCTCGGTCACCTTGGCCAGTTCCTTCTGCAGCCGCGCCGCCTCGGCGGAGAGATCGATCAGGCTGCCGAGCGGCAGGCAGATCGTCGCCTCGTTAAGCACGATCTGGGCCGAGCCCTTGGGCGCGGCGTCCTGCAGCGAGATGTCGCCGACCCGCGCCAGCCGCTTGATGGCGGACGCATGGCGTTCCAGCCTCTGGTGAGTCTCGGCGCTGGCGCCGACCACCACCAACGGCGCGATCGCCGCCGGCGGCACGTTCATTTCCGAACGCACGGAGCGGATGCCGGAGACCAGATCGACCAGCCAGTTGATGTCGGCGGCCGCATCGGCGTCCTCGAAGTCGGGTGACGGCCAGGCAGCGTGGCACAGCAGCGTTGCGCGCGTCCTGCCCTCGCCTGCCGTCTGCGCCCACAACTCCTCGGTCATGAACGGCATCATCGGATGAAGCAGCTTGTAGATCTCGTCGAGCACGAAGGCGACGCAGGCACGGCTTTCGGCCTTGGCAGCCTCGTCCGTGCCCATAAACACCGGCTTCAGCAGTTCCAGATACCAGTCGCAGAACAGGTTCCAGACGAAGCGGTAGGCGGCGCCCGCTGCTTCGTTGAAGCGGTAGCCGGTGATGCCCTCGGTGATCGCGCGCGACGCCCTGGTCAGCTCGGTCAGGATCCAGCGATTGACCGGCAGCTTGGCGTCGTTGAGCCAGAAATCGTCATTGCGCGCGACCTCGTTCATCTCGGCAAAGCGTGTCGCGTTCCACAGCTTGGTGCCGAAATTGCGGTAACCGGCGATGCGCGCCGGATCGAGCTTTACGTCGCGCCCCTGCGCCGCCATCACCGTCAGCGTGAAGCGCAGTGCATCGGCGCCAAACTCGTCGATGAGGTCGAGCGGATCGATGACGTTGCCTTTCGACTTCGACATCTTCTGCCCGTTCTTGTCGCGCACCAGCGCATGCACATAGACGGTGTGGAACGGCTCCTCGTGCATGAAATGCAGGCCCATCATCATCATCCGGGCGACCCAGAAGAAGATGATGTCGAAACCGGTCACCAGCACGTCCGTCTGGTAATAGGTCTTCAGCTCCGGCGTGTGATCCGGCCAGCCCAGTGTCGAGAACGGCCACAGTGCGGACGAGAACCAGGTGTCGAGCACATCCTCGTCGCGGCTCAGGATTTCGCCCGGCTTGAAGGTCTCGAGCTTGTCCTCGACCCAGGCCTTCCACGGGCCTTCCAGCGCCAGATAATATTCAATCGCGGCGCCCAGCGCCTCTTCCTCGGTCTTCTCGACGAAGACCCGGCCGTCCGGCCCGTACCAGGCCGGGATCTGATGACCCCACCACAGCTGGCGTGAAATACACCAGGGCTGAATGTTCTCCATCCAGTCGAAATAGGTCTTTTCCCAGTTCTTCGGCACGAAGTTGGTACGGCCTTCACGCACCGATGCGATCGCCGGCTTGGCGAGCTCGGCGGCGTTTGCATACCACTGCTCGGTCAGAAACGGCTCGATCGGCACGCCGCCGCGATCGCCATGCGGCACGGCGTGGCGATGCGGCTCGATCTTGTCGAGGAAGCCGCCGGTCTCCATCAGCTCGACGATTTTCTTGCGCGCGACGAAACGGTCGAGACCGTCGAGCTCGTCCCAGACGGCCTGACGCTCCGGCGTCACGTCGAGCCCGGCGAGAAAATCCTCATTATCCCTGAGCGTTATTGCCGCCTCGATGGTCAGGATGTTGATCGCCGGCAGCTTGTGGCGCTTGCCGACCTCGAAATCGTTGAAGTCGTGCGCCGGCGTGATCTTGACCGCGCCGGAACCCTTTTCCGGGTCGGAATACTCGTCAGCCACAACCGGAATTTTCCGGCCGACGATCGGCAACACGACATTCTTGCCGACCAGATGCCGGTAGCGCTCGTCGTCCGGGTGCACGGCGACTGCCGTATCGCCCAGCATCGTCTCGGGCCGTGTCGTCGCCACGGTGATGAATGTCCCAGGATTTTCCGGATCGAAAATCTCGCCCTCGATCGGATAGCGGAAGTGCCAGAGATTGCCATTGACCTCCTGCGGCTCGACCTCCAGGTCGGAGATCGCCGTCAACAGCTTCGGGTCCCAGTTCACAAGGCGCTTGTCCTTGTAGATCAGCCCTTCCTTGTAGAGGCTGACAAAAACTTCGAGCACGGCCTTGGACAGGCCTTCATCCATGGTGAAGCGTTCGCGCGACCAGTCCGCCGAGGCGCCGAGCCGCTTCAGCTGGTTGAAAATGGCGCCGCCGGACTCGGCCTTCCACTCCCAGACCTTGTCGATGAACTGTTCGCGGGTGAGATCGCGGCGATGTATCTGCTTTTCCATCAGCTGGCGTTCGACCACCATCTGCGTGGCGATGCCGGCATGATCCATGCCGGGCTGCCACAGCACGTTTTTGCCGCGCATGCGCTCGAAGCGCACGAGTATGTCCTGCAGCGTGTTGTTGAGTGCATGGCCCATATGCAGCGAGCCGGTGACGTTGGGCGGCGGGATGACGATGGCGAAGGCCTCCGCCCCCTCCTCGGCGCCGGCGCCGGCGCGAAATGCGTCCGCCTCTTCCCAGATTTTGGCGATCCTGGGCTCGACGGTCTTGGCGTCGTAGGTCTTCTCAAGCATAGGAAAATGGTCCGCGCGGTCGGGAGTTTTGCTGACCCGGTGTAAATCGGAAGGTTTTGGCCAAGTCAACCGCGAGGGCTGCCTCAGTCCTTCAACGCAAATAGGCGGGGCCTTGGTCATTTCAACGGGAAGGCCATGCCTGCACCTTCATCGTCAGCGATCCCGACGGGAAGCTGATCGCATTCGCGACATCAGCCGGACGCTGGCCTGCAGCGAGAAAGCGCAGCCCGAAGGCGGCGCTTTAATCCGGAACGGGCTGTGGTGATGCCTATTGCGCGCCGCGCGCGACGCGCTCGATTTCTTCGCGTACCAGGCGCTCGACCAGCGTCGGCAGGTTGTTGTCCAGCCAGTCCTGCAACATCGGCCGCAGCATCTCCTCGGCCATCTCGTCGAAGGTCTTCTTGCTGCGGCTGGCGAAGGCGTCGGAGAGTTCGCCGAAGGCCGCTGCGACCTGCCGTCCCGTATGTTCCGAAACGATCGCCGGCCGAACCGGAGTTGCGTCGGCCGGGCGCGCGTGCTCGCTGCGCGAAGGATGAGCCTCGAAAGCCGGCTCGGCAGCGAGATCGTCTTCGAAAGCCTCGACCTCCGCGATTGCTGCCTGCCGATTTTCAGTCTCTGGCTGCCTGATCTCCGGCTGCCGTACTGTCTCAGCCGGTTTTGTCTGATTGCCAACCGCCGCGATTTCGCGGCGCCAATCCGTGACGATCGAGTCGGTGGTTTCCGCCTTTGCCCGCACTGCAGCTTCTGCCCTGACGGCGGGAGCAGGCTCGCTGGCTATCCTGGCGCTCACTTCCGCCAGGGTCATCGGAGCATGCGCGGGTGGCGCGGCGGTCGTGGCATTTGCCGCAATGGCAGGCTTCACTGGCGACGGCTCGGAGCG
Organism: Mesorhizobium sp. C395A; assembly: GCF_030323205.1. NCBI lineage: Bacteria > Pseudomonadati > Pseudomonadota > Alphaproteobacteria > Hyphomicrobiales > Phyllobacteriaceae > Mesorhizobium > Mesorhizobium sp. C395A. Next base: position 2,247,927 of record NZ_CP100473.1, read on the forward strand.
CGGCTCCAGCCGCGCAACCACCGGCTCGGCCAGTTGGGCCTGCACCTCAGCCAGCGTCACCGGCTTCTTGCTTTCGGTCGAGCTGTGCAATTCGCTGCGGAAGGCCTCGACATCCGAAATAGGCCCGGCGGCCACAAGATCCTGGCGCAACTCATCGGCGTCGCCCGGCAGCTTGCGGCCGGTGTCGCTGTCTTCGATGATCCTCCTGATGGAAGCCAGTATTTCTTCCATGGAAGGTTCGCGCTGTGCGCTGCTTGCCGTCGCCATCGTCACATCCGCCGCCCCCGCGCATGATCTCGAAAATCGATCTTCGATTTTCGAAGAGGATCAGGCGCAAAATCAAAGTTTCTACAGCGTCCTTTGCGCATCATCGGACGCGTGGCGCTGTAGTGACCCGTTCCTGGCTTCCTGTCCGGCAAAGCCGGATACGAATCATGGCGACAGCGTAGCCGACGGATCGCCATCCGAGAATCCCCAATCTCGGGAGACGCCGGATTTCAACAATTTAGGCTAAAAAAGACAAACGCCGCGCATCCATGGGAAGCGCGGCGTGAAATGCTTTCAACCCTGGCGGGATTTGAGCCGCTCGGGTGGGCTCAACGACCGTCCGGCGTACGCAGCCCGATCCACTTGTCCTTGACGGCTCTGTAGTGCTCTTCAGGCTTGTACTTCACCACATTCAACGCCAGGCGATCGGCCGACAGGCGGCCCATGGCCGACAGGATGGCGTAGCTCGCTACAACCACATCGCGCTCGGAGCTGGCGAGGTCGATCTTTGCCGAGATGACGGCGTTCTGGGCGTTCAACACGTCGAGCGTGGTGCGCTGTCCGACATTGCGCTCCTCGATGACGCCGTTGAGCGCCAATTGTGCGGCCGCGATCACCTGCCGGTTGGCGTCGACGCTTTCCCGCGCTGCGATGTATTGCGTCCATGCCGAGGTCACGGCCTGGCGCACCGAGTCACGGCTGACATCCACCTCGATGCGAGCTTGGCTGAGCGATTCCTTCGACTGACGAACGAGTGCGGAGGTGCGGCCGCCCGAATAGATCGGAACGGTCAGCGTCGCGCCGACGGTGGCCGCATTGGAGTCGCCGTCCGAATTCCCCGCGCCAGGTACGGTATTTTGATAGGCATGGGAAAGGCCGGCACTGGCAGTCAACTGCGGCAGCAACGCACCTTCCTGCGTCTTTACATCAAATCCCGCTGCATCGACGGAATGTAGGGCGGCCAGGATGGCCGGATGCTCGTTCGATGCAATACCGATCGCCGCCTCGAGACTCCTCGGCAACAGCTTCGCCAACGGCGACGCGGCCTTGAGCTTGCCCGGTTCGTCACCGACGATCTGATGATAGGTTGCCGCACTGGCCAGAGCCTGCGCACGGGCGGCACTCAACTGCGCCACCGCGGCCGAACGCGACGCGTCGGCCTGCGCCACATCGGTGCGCGTGCCCTCGCCGACCTCGAAGCGCGAGCGTGCCGCGCGTGCTTGCTCGGTCAGGAACTGAAGGTTCTGTTCGGTTAGCACCGCCACCTGGCGGTCGCGAATCACGTCCATATAGGCGCTCGCCGCGTTGAACAGCGTGTTCTCTTCGGTGTTGCGCAGGCCCTCGACCGAGGCCCTCACCTGTGCAGCGGCCGACGCGACTCTGTTCTTGGTCTGGAAGCCGTCGAACAGCGTCTGGTCAATCCGAACGCCGAAGCTGCCGGTGGTCAATGCCAGGCTCGCGTTCCTGCCGTTTAGGTGCCTGGAGGTGTAATCGATATCGGCCGAACCAGTGATCACCGGGCGATAGCCCGACTTGGCGATCGCCACGCCCTCATCGGTGACGCGCACGCCGGCACGGGCCGAATTCAGCGAGGAATTGTTCTGGTAGGCCTTGGAAAGCGCGCCGAGAATGGTTTCCGCCGAGGCGGCTATCGGCGAAAGCGCTGTCGCGGAAATGAGGACGGTAACAAACAGACTCTTGGCTAAGGACGGCACTTTATATCCCTCATTCGTTTTGCACGGGAACTACGCCACGCCAGCCCATCCCTAGGGATCGGCCAGCGCCGCGTCGATGTATCGTTCCCCCGCTGACAGCCTCCCGAACCCCGGTTAACCAATCAGCAACGATTGTTCAATCGCAAGCCAACATGACAGAGTCTTTGCTGCAAGGCAAAATCACTTAGAACTCGAAGGCATGAATGCGTTCAAATCCGGGTAGTGGCTTAATTGCCGCATTAAATGCCCGTCTTCCGGTTACAACCCCCCCTGCATTGAAAAAGAGCCGGGCTACGCCCGCATTGCCCTGCCCTTCCACAGCCACCAGCCGGCCGCCTTCGGCTAGCTGGTCAAGCAGCGCCGCAGGCACTTTCTCGACGCTGCCGCCGATGAGAATCACATTGTAGGGCGCCTTGGCGGCATGACCTTGCGGCAGTGGGCCGGTGACCACGGTGACGTTATCGCAGCCCTGCGCCGAAAGCGCCGCTTTGGCTGCTTCCGCCAGTGTGGTATCGCTTTCCAGCGCCACGACGGATTTGGCCAGCCTGGACAGCAGCGCCGCGGAATAACCGGTGCCGCAGCCGACATCGAGCACCGAATCGCCGGCGTCGATCTCGGCCAACTGCAAAAGCTTGGCCAGTGGCGACGGCTCCATGAGGTAGCGCGCACCGCTGCCATCGGCGCCGTCGGAGATGCGGATATCCTCGTCGATATAGGCGAGAGCCTGTTGGTCGGCCCCGACAAAGGCCTCGCGCGGCACGGCAAGCATGGCATCGAGCAATGCTGCGTCGGTCACATCGGTGGTGCGGACCTGGCCGTCGACCATCTTGACGCGAAGTTCGGAGAAATCAGCGCTCATGTCCTAACCAATCCGTCAAAAGCCAATGCGCTGAAATGCGCTTGTCGCGCCGACACTGCGGCGCATTCGACCTGAACTCAAGCCCCCGGCATGCGGGAGGTGAAGCGACTGGAGGCCTCGCCCGGAATCGAACCGGGGTGCAAGGATTTGCAGTCCTCTGCGTAACCACTCCGCCACGAGGCCTCATCGCTCCCGGCGAGCGAACTCAATATGGTGGCAGCGAAAGGTCGTCAAGCGTCCGCGCGGCATTCCGGCGCGCTTTCCTCATCAGCCTCCGCAACGTGGTTCCCGAGCGGTTTCAGCGCTTGGCGCACCGGCATATTGGCCGCTCGTCAAGCGTGCTGCGCGACCGGCGAAACTCGAACCCGCAGCTTTACGCAGCGGGAGCAAACCGGCTTCGCCGCATAATCGCACGCGGCTGGCACCGGCGGCTGCCGTTCTCGAGGGATCTTCGAGGGGGAAATCTGCGAGGGGCTGGAAAGCGAAGCGGCCGCTGAACCGGAACCCCGCACCATCGCTTTCAATTTGGCCGGCGACGCCGTTCCCACCAGACGACGAACCGGCGCCGCAGTCGGCGCACCGCGGCAAATTCGTAGGAAAGCACCAAAAGGCCGAGCGGAATCATCCAGAAGCCGAGAATCGGCAGGAAACCGAGAAGGCCGAAAAACACCAGCACGATACCGATGGCGATCCTCAGCCCGCGCGAGCGCGGCATGGTGAACTCGCGCCCGAACACCGAGATTTTCCGCGCCGGTGCCTGGTTTTCGTCTGCTGCAGTCATGTCGAAAGTCGATCCGGTTGCCTTCGATAAAGCCATATGCGCTAAAGGCTGCAATCGCCTTTCAGGTTCCGCCGACCAAGGTCCGACGGCGCCCAAGACGGCTCATATGTGGTGTCATCCGGCGATTGCCAGAAACCATTGGGTGAAAATGCGCTAAAAAATGCGAAATGCTTCTTTGCAAAGCCGAAAAGGGTTTGCTATAGGCTGCGCCACTCACATGAGAGCCTCTATTCCCCGGTAGCTCAGTGGTAGAGCAACCGGCTGTTAACCGGTTGGTCGCTGGTTCGAATCCGGCCCGGGGAGCCAATCTTCTCAAAGACTTAGTGATATTCGAGGCTCGGCAGATTTGCCGATTAAAGCGTCAGGGCAACGCCTGGGGCAACAACTCAATGCCTGTCCGCCGGGCAGAGGCCAATGACCGGTCATGTCTCAGAAGAATTCGGGCTCATTTATGCCGTTGCGGTCTGAGGCAATGCTGGCCGAGATCGGGAGAATTCTGGCGCTTTGGTCCTATGTTGAACAAAAGTTCGATTTGTTGGTCATGAGCGAGGGCGTGTTCAAAGGCGTGAGCTCGGGCAAGGTCGACGACCGGGTGTCCACAGCGATGAGGACCCGCATAGAAGACAAGGTGCGGGACGTTCGTGCCGCCTTGTCGCGGGGAAATCAAAGCGCGGGCTAACCGTCAGCATGGTCGAACGCACCTTTCAAATGATGAGCGATCTCAAAGAAACGCGCGACATGCTGGCGCATGGAGTTTTGAATTTTTCCCTGTCAGCAAACGGGCCAGTGGCGGACCGGATGCAAGTGCTGCACATGAGATTTAAGACACCCAAAAACATTCTAAATCCCGTCGAGAAAGAAATCGGCCTGGAGGCGCTTCGCAAAACCTCTGCCGAATTAGAGATACTTTTTTGGGCGTTTTTCGATCTCCACATGGGAACGAAGCCATTTGAAAAAGGCTCAGCATCATACGACGCAAGTCGGTCGCCACCCTCTACTCGCCCCAAGTAAAAGCCCGCCACCGTGCCAGCGGGCCCATATAAGCAGGGTGCTTAATTTCAGGCGCTTTCGCGCGCGCGTCCGCCACCTTCACCGCCGCCCCATATGAAGCCGGGCCAGTCACAGTCTACCGCGTCTTGCTCAAGCTCGTTACCGTCGTGCGGCTCGTCGTTGATGTCGCCGCCGTGCTCGTTCTCCTCCTCGCGCTCGCCGTCCTGGGCGTGCAATTCCAATTGGCTGCCATATCCCATCCGAGGCTTTCCTCGAGATCAGGATCCGGGCTCATGGCGTCGAGCAGGTCGATCAGTCGCTCTATCGTGGTTGCTATCCCCAGGCGGTCGTTTTCCGCCACGGTGAGGAAGATTGCCCCGTCTTCACGGCGCATTTCAGGTTGATGGATGGTCATGATGTAGGCTCTCTGGTTTCGGCTTCTCACGGCCGGTTGCCAGTGGACAGCACTGGCGCCGGGAGGGTGAGAACATGGCCAGAGACCATGCGCGAACGGCCTTTCCCTTTCGGGTCTTGTATAGCCGCCGCTCTCCCGGCATAGTGCTGCCGTTCGCTCCGACGGCTAAGTCGGCTCGTTCTACCCGTTGGCAATATCGATCCTTGGAGGGATCGCCCCGCCAACGCTCTGGGTGCAGATGGCCCGGCAGGGCCATTCGCGGGAGTTCTCACGCTCCGCCGGTGATGATGCGCCGACACCTTTAAAAACTCAAGCACACCCTTGCGGGGGCGAAGCTTGCGCGCGATGCTTCAGCCATGAAAGCGATGCTTTGTTTGTTGGTGATGGGTGCGACGATCTGCACCGCGGGCGCCGAAACTACTAAGCGGGAGGCGTTCGAAGCCTGCCTTGGCGCCGGGATCGACCGGTTCAAAGGCCTCTGCGAGCCGGCCGACCTACTGGCCAGGGCAATCCTCTTCGAGTGCAACCCGCAACTCACCGACCTCCTGATATCGATGCCGCTGGGGCCTAGCAATGATAGAGTCGCTTTGGCAGAGAAGCACCGGCGGGACAAAACCGAAGAGGTCTTAACCCTCTTGCTAGAGCACCGGCTACAACATCCCTGTCGGTAGCAACAGTCCGCGAAAAGGGGAATTATCCCATGGTCGATGATGTATATCTGCAAGCCTACCGAGACGGCGGCTTGAATGCCGTCAACGATCTTCTCAAGGAGCATTTCCCGACCGACCGCGATCGGGTGATGGTCATGGAGGGTCTTCAGGACACCGGCTATTGGGCGATCACCTGGCATGAGAAGAAACACCCGAACGGCGGAATGTACCGCGATTTCGGACGTGTGAAGGCGTACCTCGGCGACGGGGACGAATAGGATTATCCGGCCGCTTCATGCCCTTTGGCGCCGGCTCCTATCGGCCGATATGCCTTCGCAATTGCCTTAAAGGGGCAGTCCAACGCCAACTCTTCGAGCGCTTGAGCGCCTCCATCTCCATCTTCATAGCGTCCCTTTCAATCGCGAGAGCCTGTACTTCTACCGCAAGCGCCTCGGCTCGGCCGTCATCTGGGGCAGCGGGGGGAGGAGGTGGTGTGGGCGGCGAGTCGGGTGTAGCCAGGTTTTCGAGACGGTCGAGCGCAAGTCGGTTCACGGCGTCGGCTGCGGCTTCCCGAATGAGCGCGGTCCAGCCATCGGGATCGACACACATGATGTCCCAGAAGACCTTTTGTTCCAGGTGTCCTGTCGGAATGGCGACCCGTAGCGGCGCCGGAAACCAGATCGACGTCTCACACGCTTTGATGAAGCCCGTCAGCCTCGCGAATCCGGAGTCTCTGAGGTTTTTCCACTTAGCGGAGAAATGCAGGCACGTAGGAAGGCGAAGGTAGCGCACGGCGGCGAAGCCCTTTGTGAGCACGATCCGACGCCAGATCTCCCAGTCTCCCGCCCCGTTCACATCTTCTGGCCACACCGTCCGCTCTGCAAGAGCGCTGGCGCGATATACGACGCCTGAGGCCGCTATCGTGTTCCCTCTCGCCATGAATTGGCGCCGCTCTTCGGGAAAAAACAGGTTGGTAAGATCAGGACCGCAAATGCCGTCGGTCGAGACCCAGAGGACCTGGCCGTAGACAAGTGCCACCGACGGATCGACGAACTGGCCGCGCATGAGTGCAAGATGATCCGGCATCATCAGGTCATCGTCGGCGGCGAAGGCTATCAATTCCCCGCGTGACGATCGAAGCGCCAGATTTCGATTGGCATAGCCAAAGTGAGGCGCCTTGGGGAAATCAAACCAACGAATGCGCGGGTCGGAAAAGCTTTTCACGACCGCTTCGGTCTCCGGTGCTGCACCGTCGCCAACGACCAGAAGCTCGAACGATTGCTCCGTCTGCGCCAGCACCGACTGGATCGCATAGGCAAGAGAGTCGGGACGATTATGGGTCGGCATCAGAACGCTGAAGAGCGGCGGAGCGTCGTCTACCATCCCTTGAGGCCGCCAAAGTCGACCGGGATCAAATCGGTATCCAGCGGCAGCCGGTATTTGTCGGGATTGGCGTGGTCATATTGCATTGTAGGAAAATTGATTGCTCTAACGTCCCTCGCGCCGATGTTGTGGTCCGCGTGCCAGACGAATCTGGGGATGTTCATCAGGCGTGGTCGGGCTGAAGACAGAACAATCCGAAATACCTGTCCGCAGGTGCTCGACTCGGGCCTTGGGTCATACAGGACGACCTCCATCTCGCCATCGACAACGAAGTATCGATCCTCGTGAAGCTTATGCAGCGCCCAACCCTTCACCGTTCTCGGTCGTATGGTAAACATGTAGCAAAAAACAAGCGGATCGGGATGCCAATTCCAGCGAGGGTCGTAGACCTCGGTGACGCTTCCCCTGTCGTCGAGGTGAGCGGTCATGTCGTGAAACGTCACGCCGTCGGGGACCTTGCCGATCGGCTCGCCGGATCGAACCGTCTCCTGATCCTTCTGGGCCCCTGCCAATGTCTTATCGAGAATGCTCTGCGTCATAGGACTCATCCAATCTAACTAGCTTTGGCAGCGCTCCTCATGCCCTTCTTTTAACTGTCTTTCAACGGCAGCGTGGAAGGCCACGCAATCAAAGAGGACGGCACTGTAGCCAATTTCTCCGATTGGAGAGTGGAGCGGAACTGCCGTTTGACTTTCGGTTCGACGACATCACCCGGCTGCGCCAACCGCTACCGGCGTCTTGCTATACCGCAAGCGCAAGGCCCTTGCGCTTGCGGTAGCCGTCATAAACACGCTGGGTCACGCCCTTCATGGTCGGGCCGTCGGCAGGATGGTTGGAGTAGCCGCGTTCGTGCACCAGCACGAGGTCAAGGCTTTGCTTCTCGCTAGAAACAGCCATGCGAGTTCCTTTCCGCCAACTGGCGGGCTGGACGAAGCGCGCGCGAGCAAATATCAGACGGCCGGGCGGGGTATTACTTTGCGGAGGAAAGAGAAATATCGACAAAACCAGCATGTCGATAATTGAAATCGGGCCGTTCTTCAGCCCGATCGCTCCGAGGGCGGACGGCTGGGATACGACAATAGTGGACTTCCAGGACGGCGATGCTTTGCGCGAGATGGCCCGTGGTCACACGGCCGAAGTCATCCGCAACAAGGTTGACGAGATTGAAAATGTCGACATCGTCTGGACCGGCCAGCCCTTGGACGAAGCCGCCCTGGCCGTCCGGTCGGATGGTTTTGATTGCCTCATCGCCAGCCACGTGATCGAGCATACGCCGGACCTTATTCGCTTCCTGCAGCAATGCTCCCGCCTGTTGAAGCCGGACGGCATCATTTCGCTGGCCGTTCCCGATATGCGAAAATGCTTCGACCTGCTCAAGTCTCCCACCAGCCTGCGCGAAATTCTCACCGCCTACCGGGAAGGCCGCATCAGGCATTCACCGGAAGCGCTGTTTGAGGGGCGATGCTCGGCGGCGACACGCGGCGGAAAGTCGGCGTGGATCAAAGGCGATCACTCGCCGCTCGGCTACGCCCACAGCCTTGAAGCGGCATGGACGGAATATCAGGGCGACCTTAAAGGCGACATGTCCGACAGCAGGCCCTATGTCGACAACCACGCATGGTTCTTCACGCCGGCGATGTTCGAGCTGGCGATTTTCGAGTTGAACGCGCTCAAGCTTGTCAACTTTAAGATCGCCTTTCATCGAAGAGAATATCGGTTCGGAGTTCGTGGTGCAGCTGCGCCGCAGCGACACCCATGCGGCGCTTTCCAACGACGCCCTAAACGCCGTCCGCATCAAGCTCGCTCTGCGGCATCACGCGCAATTCGATGCCGAAGTCGGGCCGGATTATCGCGAAATCCAGCCGGTGAAGATCGAGCGGGAAATCGTCAAGGTGCCGGCCGCCAGAGACACCATCCCCACGCGGGAACTGCTTAGCCTGCTGGCAACACGCATCCGGCGCAGGGTCGGCCTGGACTAGTTGATCAGGCCGTGCGTCCGCAGAGCGTCTTCTAGCGTCTATTTCGGGTTCATCGGGAACCAGGCGTCGAGGTTTTCCCCGGCTGCCTTGCAAACCGGATGGCACGTTCCGGGTTCTCCCGGATCGCCTTCGAAATCGCGTCGACGCTTCGAATTTTGCCCTTCACTGGGGTCAGTGTGTCAGCACCGCCGAGCGCCTGGGCGAACATGTCGACAAGCTCCTGCCGGCGGCGCCACTCGCGCGTGCGGCGGTCCAGCATGCCTTGAGCAAGGCCGCCATACTTGCGGGCGATGTCAGGCGCTTGAGCGGGGTTGATGGCTAGCACTTTCGTTGCCTTTGCCTTGCCCCAGATGAATTATCGACGCAGACGATGCGGCAAGAATGGCTGGTTTGCAAGGGTTTCACGCGTGCGAACAACCGGTTTGAAGCCGGATGGGCGCTAGTGTGCGCTCTTTTCTGACGCTTAGCAGCGGGTGAGAAAAAGTCGCGTTCCGAGCAGGAGCATTGGGCGGTTTTCTCAGAACTCAGTTTCAATGCAAACAGGGGCAATGAGGAGCCTCGCGCGCGCGGCGTTTAGCGCTGACAGGAAGACGCGGGGCCTGAGGCCCCACACCCCCACTCGTTCCGCTTCGCGGACGGTTATGCTGCCGTTGGCGGCGGCGCTCCATGATTGGGCATGGAATGGTCGATAGTGCTGGCAACGGCTGCCGAGTATCGACGGATTTCCATATCGACTTGGCGGCAGGGAATACCGACAGCGCGAAGCTGGGCTCGCAGGCCTTTGACGTGCTCGCTCCAGAACTTGCGGCCGGCGATATAGTGGAGGGTGCAGAGTTCGTGGGCGGTGGCGCGGATAAGGACGGCGCGGCGATCGGCGGGGAATGCCACTATCTGGCCGGTCTTCCTTGCTGGCTGCTTGAAAAGGTCGAGTTGTGTCATGCGTCACCCGAGCAAGATGGCTGTATTAGCGGGACCACTGTGGTCTCGCCTGCGGAGGGGTGCGGGAAAGGTCCATGCGGGACCACTGTGGTCCAGGAGACCAGCGCCGGCATGCGGGACCACTGTGGTCCTCATGGCTCCTCACCTCTCGCTGTAAACTTTGGATTGAAGGGCGTCGGCAGCGCCAACCGAAGCGTCCGCACTTCGTTGATGCCACCACCCGGGATTTTGTGCCGCCACCGGCTCACGATGAACAGGCCGAGCCGCTCGTACAGGCCTATCTCGCGGGATGTCGTTTTGATTGAGCAGCCTCCTCCCATCTTGGCAAATTCGAAATTCGTGCCGCTGATGGTCCCGGCCTTCATGTTGAGGTGCTGTCGGACGAAGGCCAGCAACCGAAAGCTGATGTTCTCGGCGTGAACGATTTGCAGGGCGCAGTGGTGCCAGTCGGCGAAAGCCTCCTCGCATTCCTTGAACGTGGATCCCCACCTCATGTGGATGGCAGCGCTGCGCTGGATCTTCTTCCGCTAGCCGGTCCACCGCGGATTGCTGGCGTCGGCGCCGGGGATGAATGGGCTGGGCTGGACGGTCACGCATCCCCCCTCGGGGCCGGCAAGGCTGCAGTGATCAACTGCCGCTCGCGTGCCTGTATATCGCGGTCTTCATGGAACTGGTGAACGTCGAACAGGTCGATGATATGTGACCGCAAGATATGAGCGATGTTGTCGGGCGACAGCGCCTCGAGTTGGCATGTCTCACCCTCCCATCGCGCGGTGCGGCTGTCGGTCTTCTTGGGCGGCGGTAGGCAGCGAATAGCGAAACATTTGGTCAGCAGTCAGGGCGATGCGCTTGAGGTCGACTGTCACAGATTTGCCGCTCGGGTCATAGTCGCCCAGGTGCAGGATCACCGTCGGCTTTGCGATCTCGCATATTCGATCGGCCAGATCCTTCTTCGCGGTGAGACTGTCGAAGCCGCCTGAGGAATACGCTTGCACCGAGAATTCTCGGCTGACCTTGAAGAGCTGCGACAGCATGCCGCCGGCCTTGCACCAGACCTCGACGTGGAGGTTTTGATTGGCGAGCATGTTCCGATGGTAGTTTTCGCCGAGCACCGCACATGGCGCAGGAAATGGTTCTGGTCGTCAAAATGGTCCATGCGGTGCGTGACCACGCCATCGTCGCGGATCGCATTGAACGGGATCACCCGGCCGCGGCGCGCGTTGCCGATATGGTCGATCAGCTTCGAGTAAAACGACTCATCCTTCGGATAACCGTAGGCGCCGACCAGCCGATAAAAGACATGGCGGATCGTGAGCGGCCAGTGTTCCCGGTATTCGGTGAGAACCATGTCGACCGCATCGAGCAGCGCCAGCGTCTTGGTCTGCGGCTGGTAGTTGGCGATGTAGCCCTTCGGTCGGCCAGTTTTACGGCTAGGCGTAATTTCGCTCATGTGGCGCGGGCCCGCCGCAGGTTCGCTTCCCTGATCGCTTCGATCGCTTCAGCAGCGGTCAGGCCGAACGCCTGCTTCAGGTGGGGGATAATTGGCCGGCTGATGCGCTCCCGGCTGCCAGATCGCAGCCAGGCTGCAGCCTCATCGATAGCGGCGCTATGTTCGTGATCAGTGGTCATTAGGCCACCGCGTCTCGCTGGTCGACGCGGGCCTTCACCCAAGCATCTAACTCAGCCTCGACAAAGGCGCGCCGACGGGGCGAAAGGAACACCGGCTTAGGAAACCGGTGCTCCTTGATCATGCGGTCGATGTAATTTCGAGAGTACACGATCCCCTTGGAGGGGAGTTCACTGAAGGCGATAAGAGTTTGCATTGGAGTGCCTTACGTTGCTTACGAAGGCCTCCTAAGATATGCATTTTCTTCCGGACGGATACACCTAAATGTAGTGTTTCTTGGCGTTTAAATTGACGCGTCGTATTAGGCCTGGCCGACGGTGGCAAACGTCAGTGCTGACTCTCTTTGATCTTTTTCCGATATGCGATCACCTGCTTCTCGATAGTCTCTCGCTCCATCGGAGTGCCAAGGACCATCGACACGCCAGCCTCTATGAATTCATAGCGGGGCTGCCGGTGCTGGCCGATATTCTGATGTCCGATTGGGGAATTTTCATCGCTTGGCACCATAGCCGCACAAAACCCTGTACCGTCGCAATCCTCTCACGATGTTCGTTGGTCACCCGTCGGCCCTCAAGATAGCTGCGGTGCACACTGTCAAAAAGCTCGGCAAGATGTGCATGGACGCGCTTGGCGACGTCGATATCAGCTTGGGAAAACTCCGGCGGCATCAGAGCCGAAGCCAGTTCCTCGTCTGAATTGAGATGCCGAACGGGCATCTCGTCCCAAACTCCCTGATTGGTCACGACCTCAGGGTTGAGCCGGGGGGAGGTCATCCCGTCCGCCCACACGTCGAGGAGCCTGTCCGTCGTGATAATCGCTTCGCGATATTCAGCGAATCGGGAAGTGCGCTCGGCCACAAGTTTGGGGTCGAGACGTTCCGCCAATTCCTCGTAGCGGAAAACAATGTCCTGCAGACGCACCAGCAACCAGTCATCGTCGGGAGGGATGAAACCGCTTGAGGCAAGCAGTTCTGACAGCTTGTCGACCTGGCGCTGCGAAATGGTCGTGCCGGAAATCACACCCTTGATCGTCATTTGCCCACCTTCATAGCAACGACATTGCTGGCCGTCTCGCGGCCCGTCAGCGCCAGAAGGGCGCCCTCCCAACGCGTCAGGGCGTCTCGCTTCACCTTGAGGCGGTCAGACTGGTTGTACGTCCTGACGAGCGCCGTAGGCACATGCCCGATGACAGCCTCGGCAACCTCGTCCATCACGTCGAGCTCGGACAGCCGGGTGCGAACCGTCCGGCGGATGTCATGATTGACCCACGCCGGCAGCTTGGCCTCTTGATCGTCTTTCCGAAGCGCTGCGAGCATGGCGGCGTCAATCCGAAGCTTGACCTTATGGCCGATCGTCACCGGTCCCGCGCCGTCGAGAGAACAAAGCTTCTTCGGTGAGAGGCACAACGTGATCGCGGCCGGACTTGAAGCGCGCCGCCGGCACAGTCAGCGTCTTGCGGTCCACGTCGACTTCGGACCAAGACGCCTGGGCGATATCGTTGAGGCGCTGGCCGGTCAGCAGCAGCAGCCGATAGACGGCGCTGTAGACGTCGCCAGCGGCCGTGGCAGTCCAGAGCGCCCCAATCTCAGCATCGGTCAGGACGCGGTCCCTTGATCCCTTCTCGCCGATGGTGGTGCGCACCTTCTTTGCCCGGAAGGGTGAGGCGGTGATCAGGTCGTCATCGACACACCAGCCGAAGAACGTCCCGATCTTCTGGGCGATGTTGAGCGCCTGCCGCTGCGCGCCGCGCGCATAGATCGGTTCGACCACTTCCATGATGTCGGCATTGGTGAGGGTGGCGACGTCCCTGCCCTTCCACTTCGGCAGGCATTCCCGGTTGAGGTCGCGCTCGTCCTCGTCGGCCTTGCGGATGCCATCGCGGCGCCGGGCTTTGATGAACCGTTCAAGGATGGTTTCGAAAGACCGGTCACGGCTCTCTGTCGCTGCCCTCGCCGCCGCCTGCCGCTCCTCGTCAGCCTGGACCTTCGGGTCAATGCCGCGATCAATGAGCGCTGCCCACTGCCTCGCCTTGGTGCGTGCCGCTTCAAGCGACATGACGTCGTACTCTCCCAGCGCGCGGCGGCTGGCTGAGTTGCAACACCGAAACGGGCGATGTAGACAAAGCTGACTTGTCCGGCCTTAAGCTTTGAACCGTTGGACGGCTCCTTGTCGGTTACGCGGACGCCCATGCTCGGGACTTGGGCATCCATGATCACGTATCGCTTGCCAGGAGCAGCCGGCTTCAAAGCCTTCAGGCGGTTGTCGGTCAGGTTCTCGCGGGGCATTAGGGCTCTCCGGGGCAACGTCGGGGCAACAGGATGCAACTGCTGCCTATGTTGCCCTGTGTGCTCTAATGTGCAACAGGAAAGCTGAAACCGTTATGAAACAAGGGGTTTTTCAGGAGTGGAACAACCGGTATATGGCGCTGGTGGGCTATCCCGAGAGCGGCTGTTAACCGGTTGGTCTCTGGTTCGAATCCGGCCCCGGGAGCCACCGCCTTTTCTAAGCCGTGGTGCGATCTTGTACACTACAGCGCCATTGTCCGTGCACGTCGGTCCGCTTCGGTTCTGCCAGAACGGCTGGTAAACAGCTACGAAGCCGATCGAAGGCAGTTTTGTGGGCATCGCGCCCCTGCCCTCGCTCGAGGCAGCCTGATAACGCCCGATATCATCTATGAAAATACCAAATCGGGAGGACGTTGGTGCAAACCAAGAAGATCATCAATGACGGCAACCGCGCCGTCGACGAGATGCTGGAAGGCATCCTGGCAGCGCATCCCCGCCACCTTAAAGCCGTTGACGGCAGCCCGCGCTCGATCATCGCCCGCGATGGACCGCGCCAAGGCAAGGTAGGCCTCGTCATTGGTGGCGGCTCGGGCCACGAGCCGAGTTTTCTCGGCTTCGTCGGCAAGGGGCTGGCCGACGCGGCGGCCATCGGCAATGTCTTCGCCTCTCCGCCGCCCGACCCGATCCTCGAATGCGCCAAGGCGGCGAGCGGCGGCGCCGGTGTGCTGTTCATGTACGGCAACTATGCCGGCGACGTCATGAATTTCGACATGGCGGCCGAAATGGCAGCAATGGACGACATCGAGGTGCGCACGGTGCTGAGCACGGACGACGTCGCTTCCGCGCCCGTTGGCGACAGGCACAAGCGGCGCGGTGTCGCCGGCAACTTCTTCATCTTCAAGGCGGCAGGCGCTGCCTGCGACCGGATGTTGTCTTTCGATGAATGCGAACGCATTGCCGGGAAGGCCAACGACCACACATTCACCATGGGCGTCGCATTGGCGCCCTGTTCGTTGCCACAAACCCGCCGGCCGAATTTCGAAATCGGACCCGACGAGATGGAGATCGGCATGGGCATCCATGGTGAACCCGGCATCGCACGCGGAAAACTCAAAACGGCCGACGAGATCACTGACGAAATGCTGGACAGGATTCTGGCCGAGATGGCGCCGGCACGCGGCGAGAAGGTCGCCGTGCTGGTCAATTCGCTGGGTTCGACACCGCTGATGGAACTCTACATCATGAACCGGCGCGTGAAGCAGCGGCTTGACGATATCGGTGTATCCATTCACGCAAGCTGGGTCGGCAATTACTGCACCTCGCTCGAAATGGCCGGCGCTTCGATTACGCTGCACCACCTCGACGACGAGTTGCAAACGATGCTCGACCACCCTTGCGACTGCGCCATGTTTCGCGCCGGGTAAACTTGGCGAACGGCAAGGAACCAGAGATGACGACAATCGACACCACGCGCCTTGCCGCGATGTTCGCGGCCATCGCCGACGCTATGTCAGCCGACCGGGACCGGTTGTGCGCGCTCGACGGGGTGATCGGCGATGCCGACCACGGCATTGCGATGGAGCTTGGATTTTCCGCGGCACGCGATGCGGTGGCCGCATTGGATACCGGCACCACCGATCCGACCATCTTGCTGAACGCGGCGGCGAAGTCGTTCCTCAACGCCGTCGGCGCCTCCTCGGGCCCGCTCTATGCCACTGCGTTCATGCGCGGCGCGGCCGCCGTCAAGGGCAAGGCGACGCTCGACGACTCCGACGCGGTCGCTATGTTCCAAGCGATGGCCAGAGGCATTCAGGATCGCGGCAAGGCCGAGCCTGGTGAAAAGACGATGATCGATGCGTGGGCGCCGGCCGCGACGGCTGCGGGCGAGGCCCTGGCCGCCGGCAAGGGGCTGGCCGGCAGCCTCGCGGCTGCAGCCGAGGCGGCAAAGGCCGGCGCGGAGGCGACCAAGACGATGATCGCCACCAAGGGCCGGGCCTCCCGCCTCGGCGAACGCTCGCTTGGCCACATGGATCCAGGCGCGGCGTCCGCCGTAACCGTCATCGAGGCGATGCGGATCGCCTTGACCGGCTAGGTCGGGAGCGAATCCTCAGCGCTTCGCGTCGAGCTTGTCGACAGCCTGCACATTGGCGGCAGAGGGACCGTTCGGATCGAACTCCGAGGCCAGCCAGGCGTCGGCGATCGATTTGGCCAGTTCGGGGCCGATGACGCGCGCACCCATGGTGATGATCTGGGCATTGTTGGATTTCGCAGCGCGTTCCGCCGAATAGGTGTCGTGGGTTAGCGCGGCACGGATTCCGGGCACCTTGTTGGCCGAGATGCTGACGCCGATGCCGGTGCCGCAAAACAGGATGGCGCGGTCGTAATTGCCGTCGACAATTTCGTGGCCGACCGCAGCGGCAATATCGGCGTAGAATCCGGCCTGGCTGAGATCGACGACCTGCAGTTCTGGCTTGGTGGCGAGATGCTTGGCGATGACATCGAGCAGCGGCTTGCCGGCGCTGTCGGCTCCGAGTGCGATCTTCATGGCAATTAACTCCTTCGTTTTCGTGGTCAGCGCGCGATGGCGGCCGACGCCTTTTTGAGAATGTCGATATAGCCTTCCGCTTGCCATGCCGAGCGGCCGATGAACAGCCCATCGATATGCGGCTGGCCAATCAGTTCGGCCGCGTTGCCGGGATTGACGCTGCCGCCGTAGAGCACAAGCGGGGCGGTCGGCAACCGGGTTGCTGCGATCTGCTTGATCAGCGCCTGCTGCTTGTCGGCATAGTCGGCGCTGGCCGGAATGCCTTTCTCGCCGATCGCCCACACCGGTTCATAGGCAAAGAGTATCTCTGCCGACAACTCATTGTTTGCGAGACCCTGCAGCGCGCCCAAAACCTGCGCGGTCAGAATTGTGTCGGCGCGGCCGCCCTCGCGCTCCGCCAGCGTCTCGCCGACACAAATCAAGGGTACGAAGCCGTGCTTGACTGCCGCTGCGGTTTTCAGTCCCACGGTCTTGTCCGTTTCGCCAAAATGCTCACGACGCTCGCTATGGCCGAGTTCGATCAGGTCGAGCCCGCAATCCCTCAGCATCACCGGCGAAATCTCGCCCGTCCAGGCACCGGCATCGGCCCAATGCATGTTCTGGGCGCCAACCTTGACGCGGGTGTTGGCGAGCGCCGCCTTGACCTGCCGCACCGCGGTGAAGGGCGGAATGACGAAAGGCTGTATCGCCGGATCGAAGCCGGGCACGAAGGCAGCCAATGCCTCGGCGAACTGCAGCGCCTCCGCCAGCGTCTTGTTCATTTTCCAGCTCGTGCCGACCCAATATGGGGCCATTCTTCTCTCCTTCGATCCGAAATTCTGATGCGTGTTTCCGGCCAGCGCGCCGGCCTACGGGCCGGCGCTTTCCCTCAAGCGCGAGGCTTGAGACTGTCGCGGCCGCTGTCGATGTAAGGCGCCCAGAAATCCACCGACTCGCGGATCATGGCAATAACTTGATGATCGACCGGTTCCCTCTCCCGGAAGGAAAGTTCAAGGCAGATCTCATTGTCGGTTCCGCCACCCACCCGCACGGCGTCGAGCAGCTTCTGCGGGAGGATGCGGCCATCCTTGTTGTAGGCGGCGGTGAACGGCCAGTGTCCGCCCTTGTTCATCGACGACTGCTTGATGTGGATGATCGGCGATTGCAACGGGAACGCTTTCGCCCAGGCATAGGGATCAGTGTCGTCAGGATTGGGCGAGGTCACGTCGCCATGGTCGATGTCGACCATCATCTGCATCGGGATCGGCAGCTTGGCCGCATCGATGGCGCCCTGCAATTCGACGCAGCTTTCGATCGTGTGGCCAAACTCGCGGCCGACCGACATCGGTTCCCAGAAAAGGTAGGTCAGGCCCGCCGCCTTGGCGTGCTCGGCCACTTCGCGCCAGCATTCGAGCGCGATGTCGAGAAGCGCCGCGCGCCGCTGCGGATCGTCAAAATCCTTGTAGGTGAATATGGCGAACTGCGTGCCCATGCCCGACGCGCCGAGTTCGGCGGAGATGTCGGCGAAGGTCTTGAACCAATCGACATAATAGCGGCGCACATCCGCGTCCGGATGGCCGAAATGATTGAGCCGGCCATAGGGACCGGTCATACCCGAAGTGATCCGCACGCCGGTTCGCGCCAGGGCGCTGTTGAACAGGCGAACGAACTTGGCGATCGTTGCCGCCGGCCAGCCCGGATTGACGAATTCATGCGTCAGCTGCACGTCGCGGATGCCGATGCCATAGGCAATGGCGTCGATCAGATCGTCGGGATCGGCGAAGCGATTGACCAGCGGGTTGGTGTTCAGCGAAAGCGTGAAGGCCATCAGTTCACCGCCTCCATTGTCTTTGTGCACCAGTCTTCGAATGTTTTCCGCTCGGCCGCATTGATATGCAGCCCGTGTTTGGTCCGGCGTTCGAGAACGTCGGCGGCGGTCATCGCCCATTCGGTCTCGAACAGGAAGACAGCTTCGAGCTCATAGAAATCCGGGCCGAAACGCCGGCCGAGATCGGCTTCGCCTTTTACGCCTTTCAGCAAGGCGCGCGTGCGCGTGCCATAGCTGCGGGCATAGTGCTTCACCAGCGACGGGCTAAGCCACGAAAACTCGGCATGCAGATCGCCCAGGAACTGCTCGAAATCCGCATTCGGCAGGTCGCCTCCCGGCAGGGGAATTTTGGCCGTCCAGGCCTTCTTCATGGTCGGAAAGAAGGGCTGGATCTTTTCCAGCGCATGTTCGGACAGTTTGCGGAAGGTGGTGATCTTGCCGCCGAACACAGAAAGCAGCGGCGCGCCACCGTTCGGGGCGTCGAGTTCGAAGATGTAGTCGCGCGTCACCGCGCTTGGATTGTCGGCATTGTCGTCATAGAGCGGACGCACGCCCGAGAAGCTGTAGACCACGTCTTGCGCGGTGAGCTGTCGCTTGAAGTAGCGATTGACCACCTTGATCAGATAATCGATTTCGCTGGCCTCGGCCGCCACTTCTTCGGGCCGGCCCTCGTAGGGAATGTCCGTCGTGCCGATCAGCGCCAGATCGTTCTCATACGGGTTGACGAAGATCACCCGCTTGTCATTGTTCTGGATCAGATAGGCTTGCCGTCCATCCCAGAATTTCGGCACGACGATATGGCTGCCTTTCACCAGGCGAACGTTGCGGGCGGAATTCTGCCCGGCCACGCGGCTGACGATGTCATTCACCCACGGCCCGGCCGCGTTGACCAGCCCGCGTGCGCGGACCCTCGTCACAGCACCGGTGCGGCCATCCTGCATGTCGATCGACCACAGGCCGCCTTCGCGCCTGGCGGCAATACAGGCCGTGCGCGTGAAGACTTTTGCGCCACGCTGACTGGCGTCGAGCGCATTGAGCAACACCAGCCGTGCATCATCGACCCAGCAGTCCGAATATTCGAAGCCTCGTTTGAATTCATCCTTGATCGGCGCTCCTTCCGGCGCGGTTCTCAAATTCAGCGTCCTCGTTCCCGGCAGGCGCTTGCGGCCGCCAAGATGGTCGTAGAGAAACAGCCCGAGCCGGACCAGCCATGCCGGCCTGTCTTCGGGGCTGTGCGGCAGCACGAAGCGCATCGGCCAGATGATGTGCGGCGCCGCCTCAAGCAGCACCTCGCGCTCGATCAGCGCCTCGCGCACCAGCCGGAACTCGTAGTACTCGAGATAGCGCAGGCCCCCATGCACCAGCTTGCCGGAACGCGAGCTGGTGCCTTGCGCCAGATCGTCCTTCTCGCACAGGATGACCGACAGCCCGCGACCCGCGGCATCGCGCGCTATGCCGGCGCCGTTGACGCCACCGCCGATCACGAAGAGATCGACAATATCCGTTTCATCGCTCAAGACTTAGCTCCTGTGCGGTGCGCCATGCCTTTCCACACCGGCCGCAGCGCCTGGCGCGCCGCGACGAAGGATGGAAACAGCGCATCGTAGGTTTGGGAAAGCGCCTCGTCATAGGAGTCGCATTCGCCCAGAAGCGGCGTCACCCATTCGGTGCAGCAATCATCCATCGAGCGATAAAAGCCGAGCCCGACCGCGGCCATCATCGCCGCACCCGCGGCACCTGCTTCTTGGCGGCTGCTGGTTCTGACCTGCGCGCGGGTTGCCGCGGCGATAATACGGCGCAGCGACGGACTGCGCGCCGCGCCGCCGGACAGGCGGATCTCGCTGGGCATGCTGCCCATGGCCTGGTAGCAATCGCGGGCCGCGAAGGCCAATCCCTCGAGAACGGCGCGCGCCAGATCGCCAAAACCGTGCTTGACCGAGAGGCCGATGAAGCCCGCGCGTGCGTCGGGGTCAACGAACGGTCCGCGTTCGCCGGCGAGCGAGATATAGGGCTGATAGACCAGCGATCCCGGCTCCGATCCTTCGACCCAGACATCGAGCGCTTTCAGCAATTCGTCGCGCGAAGGCTTGGCGCCGCTGGCGGTCAGCACGTCGCGTGCCAGGCCAAGCAGCCAGTCGATGTTGAGCGTCGCCGCCATGTTGGATTGCAGCTGCGCATAGGCGCCAGGAACCGGCATGGCGATCGTGTAGCCTGATGCATTGTCGTTGAGGACGACATCGTCGGCTGTGCGCGCCAGGCGTGTGTGGATGCCGGTCGAGCCGATGACCGTGCAGCCGACATTGCCGCTTGGATCATAGAGGCCGGCGCCAAGCGCGGTGCTGACCATGTCGACGTAGCCCAGCACCACCGGCGTGCCCTCAAGCAGGCCGGTCTCATTTGCTGCCGACGCAGAAAGCGGATGATGGTCGGTCGTGCCTTCGAGCATGGGCGGCAGTAGGCGGCGGTGCGACGTCAGATCGAGAATGTCGAGCACCTCGTCGGAATAGCTGCGCGCGCGGAAATCGCCGAAGGTGAAGGTGCCTTCCGAGGGATCGGTGGCGCGCTCGCCGGTCATCTTGAAATAGAGCCAATCCTTGCAGTGAAAGGCAGTGGCGGCGCGCTCCAAAATTTCCGGGCTGTTCCGTTTTATCCAGCTGAGCTGAGCGCCCTGCTGGCAGGCGTTGAGCCCGGTGCCGGTGATCGCGAACCGCGTGCGATCCCGGGGATCGCCGCGCATCTCGTCCACCAGATGTCCGGCGCGCGCATCGAGCCAGAGCCAGGCGCGCCCGACCGGCATGCCGTCGCCATCGATCAGCCAGGTGCCGTCGCCCTGCCCGGTGACCGCGACGGCCGCGGTTCGCCGCGCGAGGTCTGGAATTTTCGTCGCCAGATCGAGAACGGTCAGCACCATGTCGCGCCAGGTCTGATTAAGGTCCTGCTCGGCGCCGCCGCCTTCCAGCGTGACGAAGCTGTTGGTCACCGACGCCATGGCAAGCTGCCGCCCCGACAGATCGAAAGCGACCGATTTGATCACGGACGTTCCCGCGTCGATCCCGATCAGCAGGTCTTTCATGCCGCACGTTCCGGATGGTTATGAAGGCAATTCACAAGGAGCAGTCTTTATTGTCTGGAGCCGTGGAAGAGCCAGGGAGTGTCCGCAAAGGACACCCCCTGAGCACGTTTTATTCCGACAGCACGAAGGGTGCGGTGTACTTGTCCACATTGTCCTTGGTGATGAGCAGGCAATCGAACAGCTGCTTCTCGCTGGTGGCGCCGGTAGCGCCCGACTTGATGAACGAGTCGGCCTGCTGCACAGCCTTGGCCGAGAAGATGGCCACCGGCTGAAGCACGGTGTACTGCAGTTCGCCGGACTTGATGGCCGCAACCGCATCCGGGGAACCGTCAAAGCCGCCGACCTTGATGCCGGCGAGCTTGCCGGCTTCCTTCAGCGCCGCAACCGCGCCAAGCGCCATTTCGTCGTTGCCGCTGATCACCGCGATGATGTCGGGATTGGCCTGCAGCATGCTCTGCATCTTGTCGTGTCCCTGGGTACGATCCCAGTTGGCGACCTGCGAAGCGGCCTTTTCGAGATCCGGATACTGGCTCAGCACAGTCGCGTAGCCGTTCGAGCGCGTGGCGGCGTTGTTGTCCGAGGGGGCGCCGAGCAGTTCGACATACTTGCCCTTTTCACCGACCGCCTGCACCCACTGCTGGGCGCCGAGAGCCGCACCCTGGGCGTTGTTGGAGACGAGCTGTCCCTTGGCAAGACCTTCCTGGTTGATCTCGGCATTGACGAGGAAAACCGGGATGTTGGCGGCAATCGCCTTCTTCACCGCGCCGACCGAACCATCGGCATTGGCCGGGTCGAGGATGATCGCCACCGACTTGTTGGTGATGGCGGTGTCGATCAGATTGCTTTCGGTATTGGTGTCGCCCTTGTGGGCGGCGACATTGGCCGTATAGCCAAGCTTTTCGGCTTCGGCCTTGGCAACGTTGCCTTCGGTCAGCCAGTAGGGGTTGGCCGGATCGTTGACGATGATCGAGATCAGGCCCGCGGCCGATGCGGCTGCGCTAAACCCGACCACCATCGCGGCGGCAAGCAAACTTCTAAGCACGATTTTCATGTACATTCCTCCAATGATTTTACGCGGTCTTGCTGCCAGTCAGCTGGCAGTCTTCCCTTGGGCAGGATTGGCCGGTTCGGCCTTCCCCCGTTTCTGAGAAGTCGGTTGGCCGCCCGTCGAAGCTGGAAGCTTGCTACGGCGGCGATACTGAACGGCATTGAGGAGCACGGCGAGCACGATGACGGCGCCGGTGAACACTGTCTGCCAGTAGGATGAGATGCCGATGATCACCAGACCGTCGGACAGGAAGCCGATGACGAAGGCTCCGAGCAGGGTGCCGCGAATGTTGCCGCGCCCGCCGGTGAGTGCGGCCCCGCCGATGACGACGGCGGCGATGGCCGTCAGTTCGTAAGTGGTGCCAGCGGTCGGTCCGGCCGAGGTCAACTGCGAGGACAGGATCAGGCCGGCAATGGCGGCACAGATGCCTGAAAGCACATAGACCGAAATCTGCACAGTCTTGACCGGAACGCCGGACAGTTCGGCGGCGCGCTCATTGCCGCCCGAGGCGTAGAGCCAGCGCCCGAACGCGGTGCGGTTCAACACGATGCTGCCGATCAGCGCGATGACCGCCAGCACCACCACGCCGGTCGGCACGCCGAACAGACGGTTGAAGCCAAGCGCGTCGAAACCGGTGTTGCCCAACTCCGGCTTGCCGCCGAGATTGTTGTAGGTCAGGCCGCTGGTCATCAGCAGTGCCAGGCCGCGCGCCATGTACATGACGCCGAGCGTGGCGACAAAGGCCGGAACCTTGAACCGCGCGATCAGCACGCCGTTGATCAGCCCGACAGCGGCGCCCAGCATGCAGGCCAGCACCGCGACCACCCAGACCGGCGGATAGAGAACGACGCCGAGCCAGGTCAGCGTCACGCCTTGCATCAGAAAACCGGCGACGACGCCGGCAAGCCCGAGCGTCGACCCCACCGACAGGTCGATGCCGCCATTGAGGATGACGAGCAGCATGCCGATGGCGAGAATCCCGAAGATGGCGACATGCGAGGCCATGGTCAGGAAATTCGCCACCGAGAGGTAATAGGGCGACAGGATCGAGAAGACGACAATGATGACGATCAGGGCAAAGAAGGCCCGGCCTTCGAGCAGCAGCTTGGCCACGTCGAAGCCCTCGCCGCCCGCATTGGGGCTGGACTGTTTGCTGGCCTGGCTGACATCGCTCATGGGTCGGGGCTCCGAAATTCTATGGTCAGGCGACCACGGCTTCGCCGGAGGCGGCCATGATCTGCTCTTTGGTGGCGTTGGCGCCGAATTCGGCTGAAATCTTGCCGCGCCGCATCACGACGATGCGATGGGCGATGCTGAGGCACTCATTGACCTCCGAAGTCGAGAAGACGACCGCCAAGCCTTGCGCGGCGCGCTCGCTGAGCAAGCGAAAGACTTCGGCCTTGGCGCCGACATCGATGCCGCGGCTCGGCTCGTCGAGAAGGATGACCTTGGGATCTGTCGTCAGCATCTTGCCGATGACGACCTTCTGCTGGTTGCCGCCCGACAGCGACCCGATCATGGCGTTGCCGCCCGCGGTCTTGATGGTCACCTTGCGGATCGAATCGTCGATCAGTGCGCGTTCCCTCGGCCGGGAGAGGAACAGGCCTTTCGCGAACGCCTCGATGCTGGCAAGCGACAGATTGCGGCCGACGGTCATGGTCTGAACCAGGCCATCGCGCTGGCGATCCTCGGGGACCAGAACCAGACCTCGGGCGATGCGCTGGGCAATGGTCAGCCCCGAAACGTCCTCACCCTCCAGCAGCGCCCGCCCGCCCGCCATGGGCACACGGCCGGCGACGGCCTCCAGCAATTCCGTGCGGCCCGCGCCCATCAGCCCATAGATGCAGACGATCTCGCCCGCTTTGACATCCAGCGACAGATGATCGACGACGTAGCCTGAACCCGAAGCGTCGGTGACGCTGACATCCTCGATCGAAAGCGCCACCGCGCCGAACTCGTGGCCGGTCGGCGGCGAGCCGAGATCGAAATTCTCGCCCACCATGTTGCGGACGATCCATTCGAGGTCGATGTCCTTGGCCTCGGCCGTTGCCGTGATCGCCCCGTCACGCAGCACGACGGCGTAGTCGGTGATCTGCAGCGCCTCTTCGAGGTGATGCGAGATGTAGACGATGGAGACACCGCGGCTGGTCAGATCGCGGATCACCTTGAACAGCACCTCCACCTCGGTCGCACTGAGTGCGGAGGTCGGCTCGTCCATGATCAGGATGCGGGAATCGACCGACAGCGCGCGTGCGATCTCGACGATCTGTTGCTGCCCCAGGCGCAGGTCCTCGACCAGGGTCATCGGATCGATGTCTTCTTCGAGGTCAGCCATCAGCGCCCGCGCCTGGCGCGCCTCCTCGGCGAAGTCGAGGCCGGTTCTGGTGCGCAGTTCGCGGCCCATGAAGATGTTGTCGCGAACGCTCAGATTCGGCGCCAGGCTGAGCTCCTGGTGGATGATCGAAATGCCGCGATCGCGCGCGTCCGAAGACGAGGCAAAGCTGACGAGATTGCCGTCGAGCACGATGTCGCCGGATGTCGGCGTCACCACGCCGGACAGGATCTTCATCAGCGTCGATTTGCCGGCGCCATTCTCTCCGAACAGGGTGGTGACCTTGCCGCGATGGATGTCGAAGTTGACGCCCTTGAGCGCGTGGACGCCGCCATACGACATGACGACATTGCGCGCCGAAAGCACGGCATCGCCAGTCGCGGGTTCTGTGCCGGCAGTCATTGTCATTTGACGTCCAGCCTCACCGGTGTGACCAGCCAGCTCTTCGGATTGACCAGCTTGAAGACGCCGACCACCGCTATTGTCTTGCCGGTCAAGGCACTGGTATCGACTTTCGCCAGCACCTCCTTCTTCATCTCGTTGTTCAGCGCCGAGCCGGCGTCCTGATACTCGATCTGGTTGGTGAACTGACCAAAGGTGATCTTGCCGGTGGCGTCGCGAAGCTCGGTTCCGTTGATCGCCGGCCCAGTCTGTACGCGGACGGTCAACGTGTCCGGCAAACCGTCGACGGCGACCTTGTAGATGCCCGATTTTCCCTCGCCGACGACGCCGGTGAACTTGACCGAGATGACCGGTCCGACTCCCGCCGGCACGCCATATTCCTTTTCGGCCGTCGCCCTGTCCTTGGCGATCGCCGTCGCCACCGTCGCGGCGTCGGCGGCACGCGCTTCGACATCGGCTTGCACCTTGGGGAATTCAGATTTGCCGTAGTCGGCGGCCGAAAACACGGCGTTGCGAACATCGCCGGCAGAGCCGATCTTGATCACCTTGGTGTCGAGCGCCATGGCGCCGAGCAGAACCAGAGCCGCGGCGCTGGCAAGGACCCGGCGCAGGTTGGGCGAAGCTTGCCGGGCGGTGGCAGCCTTCGCGCTCATGATGCAACCACCAGCGATTTTCCGTTGTCACGCATTCGAAGTTCCTCCGTTCACGCGGCGCTTCGCGGCCCCGGCTGCGTCGTCGAGCTCGACCAGCGCGCGGGCCGTGCATTCGTCGGTGATCAGGCCGCTGAGATAACGGCTTTCGAGTACTGCCTTGATGGCGCGCACCTTCACCTTGCCGCCGGCGACGGCAACGATCCTGCGGCCCTTCAACTGATCGCGCGGAAGCGCCAGTATTCTTTCCGACAGGGCCGTTTCGACCGGACGCCCCTTGTCGTCGAAGAAATGCGCCAGCAATTCACCGACGCCGCCGTCCCGCTTGACCTCATCGATTTCGGAAGGCTCGATCATGCCGGTGGCGACCAGCGACGCCTCCCGCTCGGCCGTGCCTATTCCGACGAACATCAGGTCGGACCGGCTGGCGAGAGCGAACACATCGCTGATGCCGCGTTGGCCAAGCAGCACTTCACGGTCCTCGGCGGTATTGGCGACAAAAGGCACCGGCATGACAAAGGCCTGCGCGCCTGTCCGCTCTGCCAGGCGATGCATGACGTCGTGCGGGTTGGCGGCGAATTTGCGCGTCACGCCGCCAAGCAGCGAGACGAAACGGATGTGAGCAGCAGTTGCGCGCGTCAGATATTCGACGCTGGCGGCAAGCGTGCGGCCATGGCCGACGCCGATCAGCATGTCTTCGCCGCGATCGATTTCGCGCTTCAGGAACTGGGCGCCTGCAATGCCCAGCCCCTTCAGCGGCAGTTCGTCCTGATCGAGATCGGGAACCACCTCGCAATAGTGGAGCCCATAGGCGGCGATCAGGCGCTGTTCCAGGTCGACGCATTCGGCGACGTCGCCGTCGATGAAGACCCTGACCAGACCTTCCTGGTTGGCCTTGGTGATCAGCCTATGCGCCTTTAGGCTGGTCAGGCCAAGCCGCTTGGCCACCTGGGCCTGGGTCAGACCACCGGCATAGTGCAGCCAGGCCGCGCGCGTGGCGAGGCTGGACTCATGGTCGCGGTTTGCGCTTCCGCCCGAATTCAAGCCATCCCCTCCCCAGGTGATAATATTATCTTTGTGTGCAAAAATTTTCATACCTTTGCATCGCTGTCAATCCTCCGCAGATGGTTGCCTCAGCCGATGTTCGGCAGCCAACGCGGGCCTATTAGAAGCTAAGCATATAATCCGACCATACGGCAGTGTTAATTTAACGTCAATTTGTGTTACCTCATCCAGGTGACGGCATGAACCCGTAGGGCGCGGCAAAATCCCAATCCGGGTGCAAAATGGGAAGGTTGATGCACACGGCGCAACAAGGGCAAATCGATCGGATTGCCTCAGGAAAAGCTAAGGTGTCGGCGATGGAGCGATCAGTCCAGCCGCATCAGGTTCCTGCCCTCGAGCTCGACAACAGCGGCTTCGACCTCCCGCGCCAGGCGCTCGGTGCTCCACCCCAACGCCCGCCCGGCGATCGCGGCAATCTCCTGCAGGTCGCGGCTCGTCAACGAGCCGCCTATCGCCAACGTGCTGCGGCGCATAACGACATCGGCCAGATGTTCGACGAATTCGTTGCGCACGATGTAGTCGATTTCCGCCTTGCCGTAGCCGTCCGAGTCCGGCAGACGACCCTCATCATCCGACCCATGCCTGGCGATCTCAACGGCTCTGGTCCCGTAGCGCGACAGCAATTGATCAAGGCGCCCTTCCCCGGCGCCTGTTGCCTGCTGTGCCTCGGCCAGCCAGTCCGCGCGGGCCGTGGCGTTGGCCGGGAAATCCCTCCCGCCGCCGATCGGCATGGCTCGCGTCGTCACCTTGCGGCTGCGCTGCAAGCGCTTGAGTACGGTATCAGTGACTTCCTCGGCAAAGCCGCGGAACGTCGTCCATTTGCCGCCGACCAGCGAAATGACTGCAAAGGGCCTGTTGCCGTCCGGCTCGGCAACGGGCGCCGAATGATCGCGGCTGATCAGTCCGGGCGTCGCTGCTTCAGACGTCGGCAGCGGCCGGATGCCGCTATAGGCGTAGACGATCTGGTCGCGCTCGAACGCCATGCCCGGCAGCAGCGTTCGCACGCTGTCGAGCAGATAGTCGACTTCTTCGGGTTCGCAGCGGACCGCGTCCGGATTGTCGGCCTTGATGTCGGTCGAGCCGACCAGCGCCAGGCCGAGATAGTCGTAGACCAGGCAGATGCGGCCGTCATCGGCCTCGAAATAGAGCATGCGCCCGGCGAGGCTTTTGACCAGTTCGTCATGCCTTAACAGGATATGCGAGCCCTTGGTGCCGCCGATCATCTTCGATGGAGCACCAAGCAGCGCGTTGACGTCGTCGATCCACGGACCGGCGGCGTTCACCACCAGCTTCGGCCGCACCGAAAAGGCCGCGCCGTTTTCCGGCTGGAATGTGAGCACGCCATTGGCTGAAGCCGCCAGTGTCGTGTAGTTGGCACCGGCAGACGCCGCGTGAGCCTGCAAGCCGTCGAGGATCAGTTCCAGCACCAGCCTTTCCGGGTGACTTATCTTGGCGTCGTAGTAGGTGCCGGTGGCGACGATCGCCGGATTGAGCGCCGGCATCTCAACAAGCGCCTGCCGCCGCCCGACCATGCGGTGGCGCGGCATGACCTGGTTTCGTGAACCGTAGAAATCGTAGATCATCAAGCCGATCTTGATCAGTATGGCGCCGCGGCTGCGCGGCGCGCTGGTCGAGCCGAACAGCGTTCGCAACGCCGCGAGCATGCCCTTGCTCCACGAGAAGATCGGGATGACGGTCGGCAGCGGGCTGACATAGTGCGGCGCGTTTTGAAGAAGCAGATTGCGTTCGAGCGTCGACTGCGCCACCAGCCCGAACTCGCCGGTCTCGAGATATTTCAACCCACCGTGGATGAGCCTCGACGGCGCGGCACTGGTGCCCGAGCCGAAATCCGCCTTTTCGACGATCAGGCAGCTGACACCTTGCGCGCACAGATCGCGAAACAGCCCAGCCCCGTTGATGCCGGCGCCAAGAATGACGACGTCGACTTCGCCGGTCCCGGCCATCGCGGCGAGACGCCCGGCGGGATTGTCCGCCCCGGCTCCATCTGCTGGGTTCATGGCGCCTTCGTCTTGACGATGCGCAACTTCACCCCCGCCCGTTCGAGGCTCTGCGCCTGCGCATCGCCCAGGCCCTCGGTCACCAGCACGGCGTCGAAACTGGTCAGATCGTCGAAGACATGCAGCGCGATCCGGTCGAATTTTGCGTGGTCGACCAAAAGGATGCGCTTCACGGAGGCGGTCATCATCGCCTGCTTGACCCGCACGACATTCGGATCCTGGATGAAAGCCGTGGTTCCGGTGACGGCCGAAGCCGAACAGATCAGCACATTGGCGCGCAACTGCGCCACGGCGTTCTCGCAGACGATGCCGATATAGGCATTGTAGGTGCCGTGATACTGGCCGCCGAGGCAGATGAAATCGATATCGTCGACATTGATCAATTGGCCCGCCGTCGAGACGCTGTTGGAAATGACGGTCAGCGGCTTGACGTCGAGCAGCAGCGTCGCGACCGCGTTTGCCGTCGATGAATCGTCCAGCATCACCACCTGGCCGGCCTCGATATAATCCAGTGCCGCCCGCGCCAGTGCATCCTTCTCGGCTCGATTGACGGTCACCCGGTAGCGGAAAGCGCTCTCGTAGAGGCCGGAAGGCTGGACCGTCACCGCACCGTGCAGCTTGCGCAGCACGCCCTGCTGCGCCAGCCGGTCGATATGCCGGTGGATGGTCATGCGCGACACGCCGAAATGCTCGACCAGATCATCGATGCGCACCTGGCCGAGCTTGATCACATAATCGGCGATCTCTTCGCGTCGTTCGTCGGCCTTGATCATGCGTTTACCCCCGCCAGCCTTTCGATATCAGGCCAATGCCACTTCAACTGCTCGGCTATGCGGCAGTAGAGCGAAAACCGCTCATTGAACACAGCACTGGAGGCGGGCACGGTTTGGTACGTCCGCGCCGTCATGCCGATCTGCCTGGCGCCCTCTTGCGGCGTCTTGAACAAGCCGACCGCAGCACCTGCGCAAAGCGCGGCACCGAGGGCCGCGGTCTCATCCGTCGAGGTGACGGTGACCGGGGCGTTCAGCACGTCGGCAAACATCTGGACGAAAGCAGGATTACGCGAGCCGCCCCCGGTCAGGCGGATCTCGCTGACGGCAAAGCCGTCGCGCAAGGCCTCGACATGGGTGCGGTGATTGAAGGCGATGCCTTCCAGAACCGCCTTCAGCATGTCGCCGCGATTGTGCCAGCCATGCAGGCCGACAAAGCTGCCGCTGGCCAAATCGCCATAGGGAGAGCCGAACAGATAGGGATGAAACAGGATGGTCGAAGGCTTCTTCAACGCCGCGTCGATCTCTCCCGCCAGCAATTCGTGGAGGGAGCCGCCATCCGTCCTGTCCTGCTCCGCGCGGCAAAACGTGTCGAGAAACCAGTCGTAGTTCGCGGTCGAGGCCGGCGAGATCGACATGTTGTTCCAACGGCCCGCGTCGATGGCGTTGCGGCAGAACCAACGCCGGTCGACGCGCGGTTGCGAAGAGACGACTTCATTGATGGAATAGGTGCCGGCGACGATGGCGAGCACGCCGTCTTCATGGCCGCCCATGCCAAGCGCCGAGGCGGCCACGTCGTGCAGGCCGCAGGCGACCGGTGTTCCCTTGCGAAGGCCGGTCCTTTCGGCGGCATCGGCTGTGACTTGACCGGCGATGTCAGCGGAATGCGCCACCGGCGGCAGCGCGTCGAACAGATCCTCCAACCCGAAGATGCGCAGCGCTTCAGGCGCATAGGCTTGCGTGCGAAAATCCGTGAATGAAGTGCTGGCCTCCGTGCGGTCGGTCCCGATCGTGCCGGTCAGGCAAAAGCGCAGCCAGTCCTTGCAGGCCAGCACATGGCCGATGCGGCCATAGCGATCAGGATCGTTCTGCTTAAGCCACGCCAGCAGCGCCGACGGCGCCGAAACATGCGGCGTCTGGCCCGTCGTCGCCAGCGCATCGGTGAAAACGGTACCGGCGGACCACCTTTCGACAATGTCGCCGGCGCGGCTGTCGAGCGACAGGATGCCTGATCCCAAAGGCTGACGATCATGATCGAGCAGATAGAGACCATCGCCATGCGCGGTCGCCGCCACCGCCTTGATGTCTTCCGCCGGCCTGCCGGAGAGCGCGATCGCCTCCTTGATGGCGTCGGCTGTTGCTTGCCACAGGCCTGACATGTCGCGCTCCACCCAGCGCGCGTGGGGCATCGATTGCGGCACCCGGCGACGCGCCACGGACAATTGCGTGCCGTCGGCATCGAAGATGACCGCCTTGGTGACCGTGAGGCCGTTATCGATTCCGAGCAGGCTGGGCATGATCACCGCCTCTTTCAGCATTGGCGATTGCTACAGGGCGATCCTGCAGTCTGATGCAAGGGCGAAACACATGGCGACAACCCCGATTGAGCAAGGGGGACAAACGGCAAAAGCACCTCGCCGCAACAAAGAACTCATATCTTTATGTGAATTTAACGTCAACATACGCGACAAAAAGGCTTCGGATGGATCTCGCGGTTGCCGGAGCGACGCGTTGTCAGCTGCTAAGGCCGTCGCGGATGGCGCTGAAATAGCGGTCGGTTCCGACCTGCCCGCCCTTGAGTGCCACCTCCAGCCCATCGATCGCCTTGACGCGCGAGTGAGCGACGCAAAGCGGCGAGCCCGGCGACGCCGGCAGCGGCATCCGCACGGTCAGCGCATCGACACCCATCTGGCCGAGCGCGTGGCTCGACGTGTCGCCGCCGGCAACGACCACGCGCTGCAACTTCTGCTCGATGGTCAGCGCGCGAAGCAGTTCGCCGAGGCCCCGCCCGAGCTTGTGGCGGGCGCCTTCCTGGCGGTCGATTTCGCCCCCCCTATCGGCCGCGGGTCCAAGGGCCGTGTAGAGAACGACGCTGCGCCCGGCTTCCAGACTGGCGCGACCGGCTGCCGTCGCGCGTGCGATCGCATCTCCGGAAGCTTCGGAGATCAGTTCGACGGGATCGACCTCGATGCCATCGAAGCCGTCGGTCAAAGCGTGCCGGATCTGTCGTTCGGTCGTCGGCGAACAACTGCCCGAGACGACCGCGATCCGGTCGGCGGCACCTGGCGGCGAAAATCCTGGCTCAGCTCTGACTGTCCCACTCGACACCCATTCGGCCAGCAGCGCATATTGGATTCCGGACGAGCCGACGACGAACGAACCGCCCGGCTTGCGGGCGCGCCATATCCCCTTGCCGGCAAGCGCCTGCGTCTCGAGGCTGTCGACATCGACAAGTACGATGTCGGTGCCCTCAGCGAGCAAGCGGTCGAAGGCTTCCGAGCGCGACACCGACTGCAACGTCGCGAGATCGACCAGCCCCGATGTGAGCTCCGTCTGCCGCGACAGATGGATCAGCAGGTCGGATTCATCCATCGGCGTCGTCGGGTGGCGGCTCATCACCGGATGGCGGTCGATGCGGAAATACTTTTCACGATAGGCCGCGAACAAATGACCGAAGGCGGTGTAACGCTTGAGCTGCGGCGCCCCAACCAGCAGCGGCACGCTGTCCTGAGCGAAAACCGAGCGGCCGATCTCGATGGCGCGACCGATGCTGCCGATGGTCGGGCTGGAATCGAAGGTCGAGCAGACCTTGTAGTGACAGATCGCGGCATTCAGCGTCTTCAGCCAGGCGAAGGCATCGCTCAGATGCGTGTCCATCCATTGTGGCGTCTCGCTGCGGCTGGTGCCGGCCAATCCAATGGCGCGGCAGTGGCTGAACTGCGCAAGCATGGCCGCGTCCGGCTGGCTCATAAATAGCACGGTCGGCACGCCGCCGAGTTCGAGCGCTTCCATGACGTCGGTCGAGCCGGTGAGGTCGTCGCCATAATAGCTGAGAAGCAGGTCTTGCATTGCTTCAGGCCGCTTTGCCGTCGCCGAATTTTTCGATCGACCGCGCCAGCTCCGGATGGCTCAAGGCGAAATCCGCCAGCGGAATGCCGTCGGCCGCCGCCTGCCAGGCTTGCTGCACGGCACGCACCCCGGCGCCCGGTCCATCCGGATGGCTGACGATGCCGCCGCCGCACAGATAGAGCAGATCGACCGTCCGGCCGGTCCGTTCATAGGTCTCGGGCGCTTGCCCGCCCCATTGGCCGGAGCCCGCCACAGGCAAGGCGCAATCCTCGGGCGCAAAAATCGGCGTCGTCACCGCCTTGAAGGACTCGACGAAAGACGCGTCCGGCTCCCAGTATTTCGATTGGATGCCGTTGATCTGGAACTGGTCGACGCCGAGCAGCCGCCAGAACTGTTGCCAGACCTTGAAGTTCATACCGAGGCCAGGATGGCGGGTGAGGATGTCCCAGCCGTTGCGATGAGCGTGAAGCACCAGGCTGGAGCGTTTTCTCAAAAAAGCCAGGCCACCGAAACCGACGGAGTTGATGTTGACCACCGCGCAATTTCCGCCGGCCTTGGCCACCAGATCGTGATTGCGCATCATCTCGTCCGGGTCGGCATGCGAGATGCCGAAGGCATACATCACCTTCTTGCCGGTCCTCTGCTCGTGGTCGAGGATCAGCGGCATGATTGCCTTTACCCGCTCCGCCAGCGGCGAATAGGCTGGGCTCATCAGCTTCTCATCGTCCTTGATGAAATCGACACCGGCGGCGATCAGCTCGCCCACCATCGCGGCGGTCTCGGGGGGCCGCAGCCCCAGCGCCGGCTTGACGATGGTGCCGATGATCGGCCGATCCGTGACACCTGTCAGCCTGCGGCTGCCGGCGACGCCGAATTGCGGACCTGGATGCGCGCCGCGGAATTGCTCCGGCAGCTTCATGTCGACAACGCGAATGCCGGTTAGGCCCTTGATCGAATAGGCGCCGCCGATGGCAATGGTCATCAGAGCCGACAGGTCGTGGCCGATGGCATCGAATGGAAAGGCGATGTCGACATCCGCGCGCTTGAACGGCCCGTTACCGGCCTCGGGAATGGAGGGGCGAAGTGCGTCCGGCAGGTGCCGAATGGCCAGGACACGCGCGGCCACCCGGGCTTTCAGTTCCTCGGTCTCGCCGGGCAGCGCGACGAAGGTTCCAGTCGACTGGTCGCTGGCGATCTTGGCTGCCAGCGTCTCGATGCTGCCTGATGTCTCGATGCGGTAGGTGAGCGTGATCATGGTTCGTTGTCTGAGGCCGCAGGGGGTTCGAAAAGAGTTCCTTGATCGTCGGATTCTGGTATAATGAGTACATAAGCTTTGCAAGCAATATCCTGTCTGGCGGCTATGGGCGATCGGGGCGACAGCCATTCCGGGAACAGCTGCGGCAGTGCTAGATAGACACAGGTCAAGGGAGTGATTCGCGACGATGAACCGTTCGGAGCCGATCGTCCGGCGCAAACTTTCCGACGAAGTGTTTTTGCGGCTGAAGCGCCTGATCACCAGCGGAGAATTGACGCCGGGCGACGACATGCCGTCGGAGCGCGAGTTGATGGAGCGCTTCGAGGTCGGCCGTCCCGCGATCCGCGAGGCGATGCAGGCGCTGAGCAATATGGGCCTCGTCGCGATCTCGCATGGGGAACGCGCCAAGGTGCTGCAACTGACCGCGAAGTCGATCATCAAGCAGGTCGATGGCGCAGCCAAGATCATCCTGTCGTCGTCGAAGGACACGCTGGAACACCTGAAAACCGCGCGCATCTTCTTCGAGCGCGGCATGGTCAGGGAAGCCGCCGAAAACGCCACCGCCGAGGACGTTCAGCGGCTACGCGCCACCGTTGCCGAACAGCGCGGTTTTCGCGGCGATTCCGAGGCCTTTATCTCCGCCGACATGAAGTTTCATACCCAGATCGCGGCGATCTCCAGCAACCCGATCTATGTCGCCGTGAGCGAAGCGATGCTCGGTTGGCTGAAGGAATATCACACCGAAATGCTGATCTGGACCGGCAAGGAACAGTTCACGCTGACCGAGCATGAAGAGATCATCGGCCGCATCGAGAAGAAGGATGCCGACGGCGCCGAGAAGGCGATGATCAAGCATCTCGAGCGCTCGCGCGCGCTTTATGTGATGAACTCCGGCAACTGATTCAGCCGATCCGCGTGATCGCGTAAGGGGTCATCACCAGTTGGCCTCGGCCAAACGCTGAGATGTCGACCGTCACGTCGTTCGCCGTCAGGTTCGCCAGCCACGCCACGGTCTTGCCCGAAGCGGAGCGGCCGGCCAGCGCCAGCACCTTCGTCTGATCGCTCGTCCTTGCCGCCACATGCGCAAGGCCGGCCAGTTCGCAAAGCCCCTTGATGGCACCGAAGATCGGCCGAGGCGATCCTTCCGCGACGGGTTCGCCGGATGCTGCGAGCACGCCGAAGGGCCCGGCGAAGCCGGACAGCGTGAGCAGTTCCAGCCCAGCCGGCGCCACGCGCGCGGCATAGCCGATCGCCCATGCGGCTGCGAAGAGGCCGGCATGGCGAGGGTCGCGATCGGCCATGGCGATGCGCTGTCCCCCGGGATTGCCCTTGGTCGCGCCGCCATAGGGGTTCTGGCGCATGGCGATCGTCGACGGACCGATGCGGTAAGGCTTTGCCCCGAAGATCGCCCGCGCCGACGCGGTGATGAAGGGCAGCGCCTCCAGTGACTGCATGACGCTGAGATCGTCGGCGGCGTGCACGATCGGGCACGTGCAGTGGGTGACGAAATCGAGCAGGCCCCCCGGCACGCGCTTGCGGTTGAGCTCGGTGAAATAGCTGAACATGCCGCCACCAAGCCGGATATCGGGAAAGGCGCGCCGCGCCGCGTCATAGACGTCTTCGAGCGGCGGACAGTCCGGCCACGCACTGCCCGGCGGTGTCGACTGCCGGTCAACCGAAGGCGAGACGGCAATGGCCGAAAGCTTCAACCCGGCTTGACGCACCATGTCGGCAACGCCTGACAGCTCGGCATCGAGGTCGCCCGCGCAGGCAACGACGCATTCCAGCGTCGTCTGCACCGGATAGGCGGCGGTGAGCCTTGCATAAGACTGCAATGCTTCGAGACCGTGGCCGCGCGTCGGATCGTAGTGGAAGACAAGTTGCTGCGGGCCGAGCTCGGTCAATGTCGAAAGATTTGCGAGCGCTGCTTCGACCTCATCCGGGTAGATGATCACGCCGAGATCCGGCAGCCTCTGCCCGGTCTCGCCGAGTTCGACGCTGACCGGTTCGGCGGCAGATGCTGCGGCCGGCATTCCCCCCTCGCCGGTGATGCGAAGGCTGACCGTCTGGCTTACAGTTTGGCCGGCCGGCAGCACATAGGGCCAAGGCAGCGCCAGTGGCCGCACATAGGTCTTGTAGGACGCGTCCGACCAGTTGCGCTGGTCCTCCATCTCGAAAGTGTCGCCCTCCATCCGGCATTCGGCAGTGATGCCCGGCCGGACCTCATGGGTGATCGCGCGCAAATCCTTGAAAGGCTGCCAGGGATCGATCAACAGCGGCAGTTTCGTCGCCACCACGCTGCCGTCGGTATGCTCGACCGTGACCGGGCTGCCGGCGAGGCCGGCGATCGGATGCAGGACGCAAAAACCGCAGCGATTGGTCTCGAAATCGCTTTCAGGGACCGCGCTGACGTCGAACACTAGGTGACCGTTGGCGGAGCCCTTGATCGTAGCGCGAAAGTCGAGCCGGCTTCCGCCCGGTGCTAAGCAAGTTGCGGAGTAGCTGACGGAGAAGCTGTCGGCGTCCTGATCGACGGCAAGGTCCGTCAGCGCCGGTTCATAGGTGCCCCAGTAGCGGTCGCGCACGATGTAGGCGATGGCGCGCAGCACTTCGATGCCGCCGTAACGGATGGTGCGCAGGCTGCCGTTGACAAAGTCGGCGCTGAGCAAGCCCGCACTCAGCCTAACCGGCTCGGCCTCGACCACGCGTGTGCCGTATAGGAGGAAGGCGTCGGCTGTCATGTCAGCAAGCCATCCAGGTGGACAGGTTCGTGGCTCGCGGCGCCCAGATAGGCCGCCTCGACCAGCGCGAATGTCTTGAGATTGTCGGCGCCCGAGGTCGCCGGCTCGGTTCCCTTTGCCAGGCAGTCGACCCAGTGCTGCTGGATGGCGACGACGCTCTCCTGGATGTTGTGCCATGGGCGCGATGCCCAGGCGAGTACGGGCGGCGAAACGTCGGTGATCTTCGTGCCGCTCCTGCCGGTGACGGTGAGCCGATATCCCTGCGCCAAGCGGATCGTGCCGTCGCTGCCGTCGATCTCGATCAGCGTTTCGGGAAACGGTTCGGTGGCGAGCTTCGTCGCGTAGCTACAGTCGACCACTGACGTCGCCCCGCTCTTGTGGTCCATCAGCATCGTCGCGACATCTTCGCCCGCGATGCCGGGGTTGATGCGCGCGGTTCGCGTCGTGATCGTCGACACGTCGCCCAGTAGAAAACGGGCGATGTCGAGACTGTGGATACCGAGGTCCTCGATGATGAAGCGCTTTCCCTTGGCGAGATAGGGCTGGCCGGAAAACACGTCATAGGCAGAGCGGAAGGAGATGCGCCCGAAGAACGGCGTGCCGATCTCGCCGCTGTCGAGCACGGCACGCACCGCCTGGATCGCCGACTGCCAGCGAAAATTCTCATGCACCATCAGCGGTACGCCGGCTTCCACGCAGGCCCTCACCATCGCCTTGGCGTCGGCAAGCGTCGGCGCGAACGGCTTTTGGCAAATCACCGGCACACGGTGCAGCGCCGCCATCTCGACCAGCGGACGATGGCTGGGAACGGTAGTGGCGATATCGACGAAGTCGAGGCTTTCGCTTGCAAACATCTCTGCCGCGTCGGTGTAGCGCTTCGCAATGCCGAACTGGTCGCCGATGATGCGCAGCCGCTCCGGGTCGCGGTCGCAAATGGCGACCATCGCGGCGCCTTCAATGTCGCGCCAGGCATGCATCTGGTTGATGGCAAAGAAGCCGCAGCCGATGAGCCCTCCCCGCAACTCCGCCATGCTCAGCCTGCCTTTGCCATCTGCATCAACGTCACCCGGCTCTGCAGCCGGCGCTGCGCCTGGTCGACGACGACGGCGACGATGATGACAAGGCCCTTGATCACCATCTGCCAGAAGGAACTCACGCCCATCATCACCAACCCGTCCGAAAGAATGCCGATGACGAAGGCGCCGACAATGGTGCCGCCGATCGTGCCGCGCCCACCTGACATCGAGGTGCCGCCGAGCACTGCCGCCGCGATGGCGTTGAGCTCGAAACTTTCGCCCGTTGCCGGGTGCGAGGCCATCAGTTCGGACGAGATGATCAAACCGACGATCGCCGCGCAAAAGCCGGAGAACATGTAGACGAACATTTTCACCACGTTGACACGAACGCCCGAAATTCGCGACGCCCGTTCATTGCCGCCGACGGCGAAGATGTGGCGGCCGAGCGGCGTGTATTTGGCGAGATATGCCGCCGCCAGCGCAACGACGATCAGGATCCAGATCGCCACCGGCAGGCCGAGCAGCCGCCCGGCGCCGAGGAAACCAAACCCGGTGGTGCCAAGCTCCGGCTTGCCGACGAGGTTGGGGAAGGTGCGGCCGTCCGACGACAGCAACGCCAGGCCCCGCGCGACATAGAGCACGCCGAGCGTGGCGATGAACGGCGCGACATTCAACCTGGTGATCAGCAATCCGTTGACGGCGCCGATCAATATGCCGACCGCCAGCGTGATCAGGGCGATCTCGACGACATTGAAATAGATTGTGTAGCCGAATTGCAGGTCGATTCCGTTCAGCACGAGGTAGCCGGCGACCATGCCGCACAGGCCGACGATCGAGCCGACCGACAGGTCGATGCCGCCGGTGATGATGACGAAGGTCATGCCCATAGCGAGGAAGGCGTTCAGCGCCACATGTTTCGACATCAGGATCAGGTTGGCGGTCGACAGGAAATTCGGCGCCGCGATCGAGAAGAAGATCAAGACGGCGATCAGCGCGATGAAGGTCCTCGCCTTCATCAGCGTCAGCAGCAGCGAGCCGCTCGAAACGGAGGAGACAGCCGCCTTGGCCGGGATGTCAGTCATGGGTTCTCCGTGTGCGGGGCCGGTCCGTGGCCAAGTGCCGAGGCGGCGACAAGGGCTGCCTCCGTCGCCTCGGCGCGATCGAACATGCCGGTCAGTTTTCCATTGCTCATCACCGCGATCCGGTCGGACAGCGCCATCACCTCATCGAGATCGGAGGTGGCGAACAGAATACCGAGCCCATCGCGCGACAGTTTGCGCATGGTGCGGAAGACGTCGGCCTTGGCGCCGACATCGATGCCGCGGCTGGGCTCGTCCATCAGCAGCACCTTCGGCCCGGTGAGCAGCGCCTTGCCGATTACCACCTTTTGCTGGTTGCCGCCCGACAGCGATGAGACCTCCTGCGCCGGGTCGGCGACCTTGATCGCCAGTTCCCGCACCATCTGCGTCACCGCCTGCTTCTCTTGGCCGCCGCGAATGTGAA
Source organism: Mesorhizobium sp. C395A (assembly GCF_030323205.1). Classification (NCBI taxonomy): domain Bacteria; kingdom Pseudomonadati; phylum Pseudomonadota; class Alphaproteobacteria; order Hyphomicrobiales; family Phyllobacteriaceae; genus Mesorhizobium; species Mesorhizobium sp. C395A. The sequence goes on from NZ_CP100473.1 coordinate 2,287,110, forward strand.
ACAGGCGGACAAAACGCGACAGGCTGGCCAGTGTCAGATTGCTGGCGACGGAGAGGATCGACACCAGCCCTTCGCGTTGGCGGTCTTCGGGGATCAGCGCCAGCCCGCGCCGGATACGCCGCGTCGTGTCGCGCTCCTTGACCTTTTTGCCGGCGATGAAGATCGCGCCGGTAGCCTGGCCATGGCGGCCCATGATGCAGTCGAACAGCTCGCTCCGCCCGGCGCCCATCAGGCCGTATATGCCGAGGATCTCGCCGGCGCGCAGCGACAGCGAGACGTGATCGACCGCCAGTCCGCCGGTCGCGCGCGGCAGGCAGATGTCCTCGGCGCGGAATATCTCTCCGCCGGGAACATGGCCGTCGGCCTTGGCGAAATCCTTGGCGTCGGAGCCGATCATCTGCCGCACGATCCACCGCGTGTCGACGTTTTTCATCTCTTCCTGGCCGGTGATGTGTCCATCGCGCAGCACCGTGATGTAGTCGCCAATGCGGATCAGCTCTTCCAGCCGGTGCGAGATGTAGACGATCGCCACGCCGCGCGCCTTGAGGTCGGCGATCACCTTGAACAGGATCTCGACTTCCGCCGCACTGAGCGCCGAGGTCGGCTCGTCCATGATCAGGATGCGCGCATCGAGCGAAACCGCCTTGGCGATCTCGACCAGCTGCTGCTGGCCGATGCGCAGATCCTCGACCAGCATGTCGGGCCTTATCCCGGCCTGCAGGCGTTCGAGAAATTGCGCCGCGCGACGCTCCTGCTCCTTGCGGTCGATCTTGCGGAACCGGTTGGTGATCTCGCGCGTGGCGAAGATGTTCTCGGCGACGGTCATATTGCCAAACAGGTTCAGCTCCTGGAACACCATGCCAATGCCGCGGTTCACCGCATCGCCCGATGACGAGAAGGAGACCTCCTCCCCTTCCAGGAGGATCCGGCCAAGCGTCGGCTGTTCGACGCCGGCGATGATCTTCATCAGCGTCGATTTGCCGGCGCCGTTTTCGCCGACCAGCACATTGACCGCGCCCTTGCGCACCTCGAAATTCGCGCGCTTGACCGCGACGGTGCCTGAATACACCTTGGAGACGTCCTCCAGTTTCAGGATGACATCGTGAGCAACCGCAGCGCTCATGGCTTCGGCCCGATTTCTGCCTCCGCCGGCGTCACCAGCGGCAGGTCCTGGCCGTTTTCGAGCGTATAGGCGCCGAGGACCTTGGCGGTCCGGCCCTCCAAGGCGTCACGCGGCAGTTTGGCAAGCACGGCCTTGACGGCATAGGCGTTGAACGCCTTGCCGAACTGGGCGAAGTCGATCTGGTTGGTAAAATCGTTGAACTGGATGAAATCGAGGCTGTCGCGCAGCGCGGTTCCGCGCATGGCCGGTCCGATCTGTACCCGCGCATCGGCCTTGCCGTCGCCGTCCACATCGATATCCATGGTCGCGGCCCGCGACTGCGTGTTGGCTGCGATGATCTTGCCCTCGACGCGAACCGCGAAGGTCCAGGGCGAATTCGCCTGCTTGTTCGGATTGCCATATTTGGCGCCGGCGGAAGCAGGATCGGTTTTCGCCAGAGCGTGGACCTGGGCAAACGGCCCGGCTTTCTGCTGGAGGTAAGGTACGACCTTCGCGGCCCAGATCTCCTCGACCATCCTGTCAGGATTGAAGCCGTTGCCGCTATCCCCCGAGGGAGTCGGCAAAATCTTACATGCGGTCAGGCTGATGCCGAGTATCACGGCAAGGATCGGCCAGGTCGGCTTGTTGTTCAGCATGATGGCTTGTTGAGCATGGTGATCAGTACCCACGGAAAATGGCGACGAGGGACGACCCTTGGGTCGCCCCTCGCTGTTCATGTCACGCCGGCTCAGTTGGTCAGCGCAAACGTTTCCAGCTTGGCAGCATTGTCGCCATTGACCAGGACGCAGTCCATCAACTGCTTTTCCTTGGCCGGCGACTTCTTGTTCTTGATGAAGTCGTTGGCCTGCTCGACCGCCATCTGCGCCTGCGCATAGGCCGGCTGCAGGACGGTTGCCTTGATGCCGCCCGCGGTGATGGAGTCGCGCACGTCATTGGATCCGTCGAAGCCGACGACGATGACGTCCTTGCGGTTTGCCGCGACCAGCGCCGCATAGGCGCCCATCGCCATCGTGTCATTGCCGGAGATGACGCCCTTGATATCCGGGTTGGCCTGCAGGATCGATTCCATCTTGGAATAGGCTTCCGTCTGGCTCCAGTTTGCCGATTGCTGGGCGACCATCTTCAGATCCGGATAATCGTCGATGACGTCATGATAGCCCTTCGAGCGAATGCCGGCATTGGTGTCGGATTCCTTGCCGACCAGTTCGACGAAATTGCCCTTCTCGCCCATCAGCTTGACGAACTCCTGCGCGCCGAGCTGGGCGCCCTGGTAGTTGTTGGAGACGATCTGCGCCACGGCGACGCCGGTGGCATTGATCTCGCGATCGATCAGGAACGACGGAACACCGGCGTCCTTGGCCTTCTGCACGGCAGCGACGGTGGCGTCGGCGCCGGCATTGTCGAGGATGATCGCCTTGGCGCCGCGACCGATCGCCGTGTCGATCAATTCGGACTGCTTGTTGGCGTCGTCATCATGGACGAGCACAAGCGCTTCGTAGCCGAGTTCCTTGGCCTTGGCTTCGGCGCCGACGGCTTCCGCCTTGAAGAACGGATTGTCGTGCGAGGGCGTGATGATGGCAATGAGCTCGGCCGCATAGGCGGGCGCCGCCGTGCCAAGCGCCAGCATGCCGGCAAAAGCCGCAAGTGTCATTCTGCGTGTGAGTTTCATGATGTCCTCCCGTTTGAAAAATTGCCTTGATCAATCAAGGCCTCTGCACTCGAATTCGTCGCGCAACGCGGGCCGCCGATCGGTTCAGGCTGAATGCCGGTGCCGGCTTCTCAAACGATCGCTGCTCCCCCGCCGTCCCTCCACTCGCCCAGGCTTCGTACTTCCCGCGAACCCTTGTCCAAGCCATCAACAGCTAAGCCAACTGGTATGATGAGTCAATCACTAATTGAGGTGACATGTGCCACTGAGCAAAAACATGTGGCTGTCATGGCGGGTGTGTCGAGCGATCGAGGCACTCCGGCCAGCGCCTGACTCGGCCTGCCTCAGGTAATGCGCCGAATGCTCGCGGCGATCTCTTCCGGCTCGAACACCCGCTTCCAGTCGTCGCGCATCAGCACCGGCTTGCCGAACTCGATCGCCTTGTTGCAAGCGTCGGAAAACACACCCTTGGTCTCGCCGAAAATGACGGCGCCGAGCACGTTCATGTGGCCGAGCAGGAAATCGAGCGCCGCCTGTTGGTCGACGCCACGCGCGACGACCTCGTCGACGGCTTCCTTCATGACGACAAGCAGTGATGCGCACACCGTCTCCGATAGACCGGGCTCCAGCAGCGCCATCTGCTCGACGGTGACACGGTGCGAGCGCATGACCGGCGCCCAGATGATTTTCGCGACCGCCTCGCCCTTGGCGTAATCCGCTTCCGGTCCCTGCATCAGCGCGCTGACCATATGCTGCTTGGCCTTGACGCCACCAAAATAGTCCTTCTTGGCCGCCATGTCGGTCTCGTCGTTGAAGATCGGCGGATGACAGGGATGGGTGACGAAATAGGTCAGGTCCGGCCGGTTGGGCAGATGGCCGGCGAAGGGTGCGGCCGCATCGAGCACTATCACCATTGTGCCTGGCGCCAGTTTGCTCTCGATATCAGCCGCCACCTTGCCGATATGCGTGTCGGGAACGGCCAGGATGACAATATCCGCCCCGTCGAGCGCCGCATCGGCACTGACCGCGTCGAAGCCCAGTCCGGTCTTCAGCCGCTCGCGGCCGGCCTCGCTGACCTCGACATGGCGTACCGTGTAGGGCGATCCGCGAAAATTGGTCGACAGGCGGTAACCCATTTTGCCGCCGGCACCGAACAGCGCAATCGTCGTCATCTATCCTTACTCCCGCATTAAACGACGGCCGCGCCGATCGTCATGTTATTAACTGGTATAATCACCTTACCACGAATTGAGGAGTTGAACAGGGCTTTGATGAGCGGCTATACGGGCCCGTTTGGCATTCCACTCGCACTTGGCGGGCCTATAGCTGCCTGGGTCCCTGGTCTTCTCAGCCCGAAAACTAGCCCTGCGCTGCGACTCCTGGTAGCGCCTTCAGGATCCAGTCACGCGCCGGCGCCCTTCTTCAACCAGGTGAAACCGGTAGCGATCGCGTATGAACTCGTTGAAAAATTGCCCCTTCGAGAAGGCGGCGCGGAACGCCGCATAGGTCTCGGGCTCGACCTCTTCATAGTCGTAGCGGGCTCCGCTCGGGACGAACCAGACCGAGAGGATTTTCGTCGACGGGTCGTAGTGGGTGTTGCGAATGGCAGTGGACGGCATGTCGAAAATCCTGCTTCGTCCCCAAATCTTTCGCCCCAAATCCTGCTTCGAACATGCGTAATGCCGCAACGATGCGGAGGTTCCGAGAGGGAGGCGCACCACAACGCCGACAATCTTGCCCGGGCGGCGAGGCTTCCTATCTCTCCGTCAGATGGCACAGACGAAATCCAGCACAACAGCATATGCCAGCCAGGGCGATCTCTTCGGCGCGGCCGACGCGTTGCCGGAAGGATTTTCTTACCGGCCTAGCCTGATCACAACGGACGAAGAGGCGGAACTGGTCCGTCACCTCAATGAACTGTCCTTCAAGCCGTTCGATTTCCATGGCCATATTGCCAACCGGCTGGTCGCCGGCTTCGGCTGGCGCTACGACTACGACCGGCGCCAGGTCGTCGAAGCGCCGCCCATCCCGAAATTCCTGCTGCCGCTTCGCGACAAGGTCGCGGATTTTGCCGGCAGGCAGGCCACGGAATTCGCCCAAGTGCTCATCAACGAGTATCGGCCGGGCGCGGGCATAGGTTGGCATCGCGACAAGCCGCATTTCGATCTCGTCGCCGGCGTCTCGCTGCTGGCGTCCTGCAGCTTTCGGCTGCGCCGCAAAAACGGCTCGAAATGGAATCGCGAGACGATTGAGGTTCAGCCGAGATCTGTCTATCTCATGAATGGCCCAGCGCGCCACGAATGGGAGCACAGCATTCCGCCGGTCGCCGGGCACCGCTATTCGATCACGCTGCGCACTCTTAAATAGGCGATACTCCAAGCCACGCAGCAGCCGCTCTGGAAGGCCGAGCGCAGTTGTGCTTCGATTGCATATGAGCGTGGATCGCAGCAGAGTTTTGGTTACCCGCGTGGCGCTCTTTCTGTGGGCATGCCTGTCCTGCGTTCTGGCTCTGCAGTGGCTCGTCGACCTTGGCATGGTCGGCTTTCCCGACGGATACATAACGCCCTATGCCCGAGCAACGAGCACGCTGTTGCATGTCCTTGTCTGGGCATGCCTGGCTCAAAGTCTCTACTTCGCTTGCCGAGCCTTGTTTGGCAAACGCTTCGAGCCTGCTCCTCTCTTCCTGCAAATCCTGATCGCCGCCGCACTGACTGTCGTGCCGGCATTCATCGTAAAACACTGTCCGCGGTCTCAGGTATGCAGCAACATCTATGAAGCGCTCACGAATACGATGATGGACGACGGCACCGGCGGATGACGTTGTGTCTCCAGTAACTGACGAGAGTTAGAACTTTGGCGTCGCGCCGCGCGGTGGCGGTAAAACCTGGAGGAACCATGCGAAAGATCCTGGCATCGATGCTGCTGTTCGCGGCAGCGCTATCGGCAAACCCCGCTCGGGCGCTGGACAGTACCATCCCGCCGGTTGTCGTCACACCGCTTGCCGATCGCAGCCAGACGGCGTCCGGCCAGCCGATCGTGCTGCCGCAGAAAAATGTCCAGGTCCTGGTTTCAACCTATGACATTGCGGTCGGTGCCACTCTGCCGGTGCACAAGCACCCGTTTGCCCGCTACGCCTATGTCGAAGCCGGGACACTCAAAGTGACGAATGTCGAGACCGGCAACAGCAACACCTACAAGACGGGCGATTTCATCATCGAGATGATCGGCCAGTGGCACCAGGCCACCAACATCGGCGACGGCCCGGTCAAGCTGCTGGTCATCGACCAGGTCGAACAAGGCGCCAAGAACACGGTGCTGCGCCAGTAATTGCGGATCGGCCGGGTTGCCGGGCTGGCCCAAGCAGCGACTGGCTGTTCCGGCTTCCCCACCAACCGAGCCGATGCTAGGGCTGGCCGTCATGCAATCATGAAGGATCGCCCCTTGGCCGGAAATGCTCGCCCCCTGATCGAAATCTGCGTCGAAGGCATCGATGGACTGCTGGCTGCGCAGGCCGCCGGCGCCGACCGGGTCGAGCTCTGCGCCAGCCTGGTCGAAGGCGGCATCACGCCCAGCCTCGGCACGGTGCGCGCCGCACTCGAGAGCGCGACAATTCCCTTCCATGTCATCGTGCGGCCGCGCGGCGGCGATTTCCTCTACAGCGAGGCCGAATACAGCTCGATGCTCGCCGATGTCGCAGCGCTTCGTGACCTCGGCGTCGCCGGCGTCGTTGTCGGTTGCCTCAATGCCGACGGCACCATCGATGAAACCCGCATGGGCGCGCTGGTCCATGCCGCCGGTCCGCTCGCCGTCACCTGCCACCGCGCCTTCGACATGACCCGCGACCCGGCCGAGGCGCTGGAAGCGCTGATCCGCTGCAAGGTCGGCCGCGTGCTGACCAGCGGCCAGAGGGACACCGCGGTGGAAGGCGCCGGCCTGTTGGCGGATCTCGTCCGCCAGGCCGACGGCCGCATCATCATCCTCGGCTGCGGCGCGCTGGACCCCGAAAACATCGCCGGGGTGCTGGCATCAACCGGGCTGACGGAACTGCATTTCGCCGCGCTCAAGGACGTACCGAGCGCCATGGCCTACCGCAACCCGCAAGTCGGCATGGGCGGCGGCGATCTGGACCGCGAATACCGCACCACAGTCACCGATGGGGCGCTGGTTGCCGCGACGATTGCGGCGGCCAGAGCATGATGAGCGAAGCCGTGACTGGGCCGTCGCCGATCAGCCGTGTCTCGCCTCAGGACGAAGCGGCCATCCTCGCACTCAACAATGAGCACGCCGCCGAACTGTCATGGCTCGAGCCCGAACGGCTGTCTTTCCTGCTTGGCGAAGCGTTTTACGTCAGGCGCATCGGCACGCTCGAAGCCTTCATCATGACCTTCGACCAGAATGCGGCCTACGACAGCCCGAATTTCCTCTGGTTCCGCGAGCGCTATCCACGCTTCGTCTATGTCGACCGCGTCGTCGTCGCGGCGCAAGCGCGCGGCCGCGGCCATGCCCGCCGGCTCTACGAGGATCTGTTCGGGGAAGTCGCACGCGCGGGCCACAGCATCGTCACCTGCGAGGTCAATGTCGAACCGCCCAATCCGGCTTCGGACGCCTTCCATGCGGCGCTTGGCTTTGCCGAGGTCGGTGACGCGGTGATCCATGGCGGCAAGAAGGCGGTGCGCTACTACCTCAAGGAGATCGCCGGCTGATGGGTCGCCGGCTGATGATCGGCAAGCAGATCGCCACGGCGGCATAAGATTAGGAGTCCGTAGCCCTCACCAATTCCGGTTCAGCCAGGCCCGCGCGGGCTTCTCGACCAGATAGTAGCTGCATAATGCACAGGCGAAGACAGCCGCCAGCATCGGGATCGGCGCACTGCCCTGCTCGGCGACGAATTTGTAGAAGGGCTGTTGCCAGAGATAGAGCGAGTACGACCACAGCCCGATCATCACCATCGGCCTGGATGAAAGCAGGCCGGTCAGATGCCAGTTGCTGGTGTCCAGCGTATTGACGGCAAGCGCCAGCAAGGGCACCGCCAGGAGATAGTGGACCGGCGTCGGCACCGGATCGAGGAACAGCAGAATGGCGGCGGCCGCCGACACCAGACTGACATAGGGACCCTTCAGGAATGCCGGCAGCCGGTCATCGTGCCTGAGCAGGCAGATCGATGCCGACAGCAGGATCGAGGCGATATGCACGTCGGTGCGCCAATAGCTGTGCTCGTAATCCATGCCGAGCACCCAGTACGAAATGGCGCCATTGGCCATCGCCAGCAGCGACAGCGTCACCAGCAGCCGCACGACATTGCCCCGCCCGGTCACCGCCACGCTGATCAGCGCCAGGATGATGTAGGCGTGCTCTTCCACGCATAGCGACCAGATGTGGTCGAGCGCGCCGGCGCGGGTGATGAGAATTCCGGCATAGTTGTAGGTGAATGTCAGCGCCGTCAGCGCCGCCTTCCATTTGAAGGCGATAAAGGTGCCGGAGAGCCCGATCATGGCTGATGTCACGAACACCAGCAGCGCGGGATAGATGCGCGAAAAGCGGCGCTTGAAGAATTTTTTCAGCGGAAAGCGTTCGATGAACAGTATCTCGCCCATCAGCCGGCCTGAGAGCACGAAGAAGAACTCGACGCCGAGCACGCCGAGATTGATCCCGGGAACGGGGAAGAAATGGCCGATCAGCACCAGTGCGATCGAAAGCCCGCGCCAGCCATCGAGATAGGCCAGTCTTGCTCTGGCTGCTTTGTCGGCTGTGGCCCGCGGCAGGGCAACAGACGCTGCGGAGATGTCGGCCATGCCGATCCTCTACGACGCAAGATCTTGGCGCAGCTCACACCGCCGCGCGCAGAATCCACCCCGTGTTCCGCCTAGCTATACATATTGCAGTGCAATATCAGATTGTGCAAGTGCGAGAATGGGGCTGGGCAGTCCCTTGGGAAGTATGCGCCTGTTCTTGCACGGGAATTACCTAAACAACGGATTTGCGCGTGGCAGCGAACCCGCAAGGACTGGGCAGTTACAGCCCGCCGCAGACGAACAAAGGGGCCGCGATGGCCCCTTTCCTTGTCAGTAGCTTTATGATGTCAAGCGTTGGCGGCGTTCACCGCGCGCTTGGCCATCACGGCGATCAAATTGGCGCGGTATTCGGCCGAAGCGTGGAGGTCGGTCATCAAATTCTTCGCCGGCACTTTCACGCCGTCGAGCGCCGATGCGGCAAAATTCTTCGCCAGTGCTGCTTCGATCTCCTTCGAGCGGAACACACCGTCATCGCCGGCGCCGGTAACGGCAACGCTGACCCCGTCCTTGCCCTTTGCCACGAACACGCCGACGATCGCATAGCGCGAGGCCGGGTTGCGGAATTTTTCGTAAGCAGCCTTGGCCGGCGCGGTAAAACTCACCGAGGTGATGATCTCGCCTTCTTTCAGCGCCGTTTCGAACAGCCCGGTGAAGAATTTCGCGGCTGAAATCTCGCGCTTGTTGGTGACGATGGTGGCGCCCAGCGCCAAGAGCGCCGCCGGATAATCGGCGGCTGGGTCGTTGTTGGCGACCGAGCCGCCGATCGTGCCCTTGTGGCGCACCGCCGGATCGCCAATCAGCGACGCAAGGTGGGCAAGCGCCGGACAGGCCTTCCGCAGCTTCTCGTCATTGGCGACGTCGTAATGGGTTGTGGCGGCGCCGATGGTGACGGTCTTGCCCGACACCTTGACGCCTTGCAGCTCCTTGATCCGCGACAGGTCGATCAGGTCGGACGGTGCGGCGAGCCGCGTCTTCATCGCCGGGATCAGCGTCATGCCGCCTGACAAAAGCCTGGCGTCGCCGCTCTTCACCAGCTTGGCGGCGTCGGCGACCGAGGCGGCGCGGTGGTAGTTGACTGCGTACATGTGATCCTCCCCTGAAGTGGTTAGGCAGTAGTGAGTAGGGAATAGGGACGCTGTCATCTCCGGCGATGCCCATTCCCTACTCACTACTCCCTACTCACTCATTTCTTCGCCCGTATCGCCGCCCACACCGTCGACGGCGAGGCCGGCATGGCGATGTCCACAATCCCCAAAGCGTCGGTGATGGCGTTGATGACCGCTGGCGGCGAGCCGATGGCGCCGGCCTCGCCACAGCCCTTGATGCCGAGCGGATTGCTCGGACACGGCGTGTTCGAGGTCGACACCTTGAATGACGGCAGGTCGTCCGCGCGCGGCATGGTGTAGTCCATGTAGCTCGCCGTCAGCAGCTGCCCGCTATCGTCATAGTGCGCGCCTTCCAGCAGCGCCTGGCCGATGCCCTGGGCGATGCCGCCATGCACCTGACCCTCGACGATCATCGGGTTGATGATGTTGCCGAAATCGTCCGCCGCGACGAACTGGACGATCTCGGTCGTGCCGGTTTCCGGATCGATCTCGACCTCGCAGATGTAGCAGCCCGCCGGGAAAGTGAAGTTCGCCGGATCGTAGAAGGCTGTTTCCTTCAGTCCCGGCTCCATGCCTGCCGGCAGATTGTGAGCGGTGTAGGCGGCAAGCGCCACCTGGAACCAGGGCAGGCTCTTGTCGGTGCCGGCAACCTTGACCTCGCCATTCTCGATGACGATGTCGCCCTCGTCGGCCTCGAGCAGATGGGCGGCGATTTTCTTGGCCTTGGCCTCGACCTTGTCGAGCGCCTTGGCAATTGCCGACATCCCGACCGCGCCCGAGCGCGAGCCGTAGGTGCCCATACCCATCTGCACCTTGTCGGTATCTCCATGGACGATCGAGACCGAGTCCAGTGGCACGCCAAAACGCTGGTTGACGAGTTGCGCGAAGGTCGTCTCATGGCCCTGGCCGTGGCTGTGCGAGCCGGTCAGCACCTCGATCGTGCCGACGGCATTGACCCGCACTTCGGCGGATTCCCACAGACCGACGCCGGCGCCGAGCGAACCGACCGCCGCCGACGGCGCGATGCCGCAGGCCTCGATATAGCAGCTCATGCCGATGCCGCGCAGTCTGCCCTGGCTGCCGGCCGCCGCTTTGCGCTTGGCAAAGCCGGCATAGTCGGACGCCTGTGTCGCCGCATCGAGTGAAGCTCCATAGTCGCCGGCGTCATAGTTCATGATGACCGGCGTCTGATGCGGAAACTCGGTGATGAAATTGGCGCGCCGCAACTCCGCCGGCGAGACCCCAAGTTCACGCGCGGCCGTCTCCATTGTCCGTTCGAGCAGATACGTGGCTTCCGGCCGCCCTGCCCCGCGATAGGCGTCGACGGGTGCCGTGTTGGTGTAGACGGTGCGCACATTGGCGTGGATCGTCGGGATGTTGTACTGGCCCGACAGCAGCGTCGCGTAGAGATAGGTCGGCACGCAAGACGAGAACAGCGACATGTAGGCGCCGAGATTGGCGATGGTGTCTACCTTGAAGCCGGTGATCTTGTTGTTCTTGTCGAACGCCATTTCGACTGTCGAGACATGGTCGCGGCCATGCGCGTCGGTGAGAAAGCTTTCGGTACGGTCGGCAACCCATTTGACCGGGACGCCGGTCTTCTTCGACGCCCAAAGGCAGACGATCTCTTCGGGATAGATGTAGATCTTCGAGCCGAAGCCGCCGCCGACATCGGGCGCAATGACGCGCAGCTTGTTTTCCGGAGCGACATTGTAGAAGGCGCTCATCACTAGCCGCGCGACATGCGGGTTCTGCGACGTCGTCCAGCAGGTAAAATGGTCCTCGGCCTTGTCGTAATGGCCAAGGGCCGCGCGCGGCTCCATGGCGTTGGGAACCAGCCGGTTGTTGACGATCTTCATGCGGGTGACATGGGCCGCCGCCTGGATCGCCGCGTCGGTCGCCTTGGCGTCGCCGATCTCCCAGTCGAAGATCAGATTGTCCTCGGCATCGGCATGGACCTGCGGCGCACCTTTTTGCAGCGCCTTGGTGGCATCGACCACCGCCTTCAATTCCTTGTAGGTGATCTCGACCGCTTCGGCCGCGTCGCGGGCCTGGCCCTTGGTTTCCGCCACCACGATGACGACCGCATCGCCGACATAGCGCACCTTGTCGACCGCCAGCGGCGACCACGCGCCCATCTTCATCGGCGAGCCGTCCTTGGAATGGATCATCCAGCCGCAGATCAGGTTGCCGATGCCGTCGGCCTTGAGCTCCTTGCCGGTCAAGACGCCGATGACGCCGGGCATCGCCTGCGCTCGTCTGACGTCGATCTTCCTGATCTGAGCATGCGCGTGCGGGCTGCGCACGAAAGCGGCATGCTTCATGCCGGGAACCACCATGTCGTCGACATAGCGGCCGGCGCCGGTGATGAAGCGTTTGTCTTCCTTGCGCACGACCCGAGCGCCGATACCTTCAATGCCCATAGGAATTCCTCCGGAATAGCGAATAGTGAGTGGCGAATAGTGATTAGTGAGTAGGGAATTGTGCTCGGAGCGGTTCGGCTAAACCGACTACTCGCTACTCCCTATTCGCTACTCGCTTCTTTCTTACGCTGCCTGTTTCGCCCTGCCCTTCGGCACCTTCGCCATAGTCTGCGATGCGGCGAGGATCGCCTTGACGATGTTGTGGTAGCCGGTGCAGCGGCAGATGTTGCCTTCGAGCTCGGCGCGCACCGTCGCCTCATCGAGGCCTTCGGGATGGCGCGCGATCATGTCGGTCGCGGTCATGATCATGCCCGGCGTGCAGAAGCCACATTGCAGCCCATGATGTTCCTTGAACGCGGCCTGCATCGGATGCAGGTCGCCGCCATTGGCAAGCCCTTCGATCGTCACCACGGTCGACCCGGAGGCCTGCACGGCCAGCATCGAACAGGACTTCACCGCCTTGCCGTCGACATGCACGACGCAGGCGCCGCATTGAGAGGTGTCACAACCGACATGCGTTCCGGTGAGACCAAGATTTTCGCGCAGGAAATGAACCAGAAGCGTTCGGTCCTCGGCAGCGCCGCTGATCCGTTTTCCGTTCACGACAAACGAAACGTCCGACATGCATCCTCCCTGGGTATGACCTTGGTAGTCATGCTGCCGATGCGGCTTTGGCGCTCGGCCATGCGCTATTGGTACACTGCACAAAGCGCAAAAAACACACGGCGCTCATTGTACTTTCGGTCATGGAGAAAACGAAAATCATGGGCCTGTCCGCCCCATTGCCAAAGAGCGAATAGGGGGCAACAATGCCCTCGACGCCAGCTCGCCGAGAGACATAAAACGGGCGCGCGCAGGAAGCGTCGGAGGATATCGGGAGGAAGCCTCTGGCCAGTTCACGGACGAGCTATGCATCCGGTCTGTCGGCGCTCACCACCGACGAGCCCGACGCCGATGCATTCGCCCTGGCGGTCGCTGTCGAGGCCGCAGCCATCGATGCCGGCTTTGCCCTGCTGTTCTTCTCCCAGAGCTTGTTTGACGCGAGCGTCCTTTCGCAAGGGCTGAAGACCCACGCACCGACGCTGGCCTACGCCGCCTGCTCGACCGCCGGCGAGATCACCCCCCAGGGCCTGGAGGAAGGCCATGTGCTGGCGCTGCTCTTTCCCTCCGCGTCGTTTTCGGCGGTCAGCACCATGGTCGACAATCTCTCCTCGTCGGGAATGGACAGGATCACTGATGAAGTCGAGGGCTTGCGGCGCCTGCTGCGCGGACGCACCGGCAGTTGCCATGCCAAAAGCACCTTCGCGCTCTGCTTCATCGACGGCCTGTCCTTTGCCGAGGAAGCTGTAACCTCGGCCATCCATTGGGGGCTGGACGACATCCCGCTGATCGGCGGTTCGGCGGGCGACGATTTGAAATTCGAAACCACCAGGCTGATTTCGAACGGCAAGGTTGCGTCCGACAGCGCCATCATTGTGCTGATCGCCACCGAGATCCCGTTCCATGTCTTCAAGACCGACAATTTCATCCCAACCGACGAGAAGCTGGTGGTGACGGCATCCGATCCGGACCACCGCACCGTGCGCGAATTCAACGCCACCAACGCGGCTGAGGAATATGCAGCCTCGGTCGGCATCGTTGCGCAGAACCTGACGCCGATGAGCTTCGCCTCGCACCCGGTGGTGGTGAAAGTGGGCGGCGAATATTACTGCCGCTCGATCCAGAAGATGCATGCCGACGGTTCCCTGTCTTTCTTTTGCGCCATAGACGACGGCGTCGTGCTGTCCATCGCCCAGCCCAAGGACATGGTGGAATCCACGCGCGCCGCACTGCGCGACGTCGAGCAACGGCTCGGCGGCATCGACATGATCCTCGGCTTCGATTGCGTGCTGCGCCGGCTCGACGCCCGCAACCGCCAGGTGTTCCGCGACATTTCGGAGCTCTACCGGGTCAACAATGTCATCGGCTTCGGCACCTATGGCGAACAGTACCGTTCGATGCATCTGAACCAAACCTTCACCGGCATCGCCTTCGGCGAACGCCAGGCGGCGGAATAGCGCATGCCGCTAAGGGACATCAACGACGTCGACAGGCTGAAGAAGATCAACGCCGCTCTGGTCAGCCGCGTCGAGCGCTCGATGGACCAGCAGGGCAACGCCTTCTCGCTGTTCCAGACCGCAATTTCACTGGAAAACCGCGTGCGCATGCGCACCGAGGAACTGCACTCGACCTTGCGCCGGCTGGAACAGTCGAACATCGACCTCAGCGCCGCCAAGGAAAACGCCGAACTGGCAAACCTGTCCAAGACCAGGTTCCTGGCCGCCGCCAGCCATGACGTGCTGCAGCCGCTGAACGCCGCCCACCTCTCCGTCTCGGCGCTGGCCGAAGTGCAGACCAGCGACGAGGGCAAGAAACTTGTCCGTCAGGTCGAGCGCTCGCTGGAGACCATGGAAGACCTGTTGCGCACGCTGCTCGACATTTCCAAGCTCGATGCCGGCGTGGTCCAGCCCGACATCGGCGATGTCAATCTGGAGACGCTGTTTTCCTCGCTGCGATCGGATTTCCTGCCCGTGGCCGAGATGAAGGGGCTGGCGCTGAAGTTCCGCCCGGTCAGCGCCGTGGTGCGTTCGGACCGCACGCTCTTGCGCCGCATCCTGCAAAACATCCTGTCCAATGCGCTGCGCTATACCCCTTCGGGCGGCGTGCTTGTCGGCACAAGGCATCGCGGCGATAGCATCCGCATCGATGTCGCCGACACCGGCTGCGGCATTCCCGACGACCAGCGCGAGGCGGTGTTCGAGGAGTTCCATCGCGGCTCCGCCATTCCAGCCGACACCGGAATCTCCGGCGGCGGGCTGGGCCTGGGCCTTGCCATCGTGCGGCGCATGGCCGCCGCGCTCGGTCATCCCGTGACGTTCTCCTCGAGGGTTGGGCGCGGCACCATCTTCCACATCGACGTGCCGGTCGGCATCGGCGCCAGCGCCGACGCCATCGCCAGCCTTGCCGAAATGGAGCGGCCGCGCGGCTACGGCCTGTTCGGCACCAAGGTGCTGCTGGTCGAAAACGACGCCGACGTGCTGCAGGCAATGACGTTCCTGCTCGAGCGCTGGCAGTGCCTGGTGCGCGCCGCGACCTCGACCGAGGCTGCGGTCAGCCTGCTTGGCGACACCGACTGGGTGCCCGACATCGTCATTGCCGACCAGCATCTCGACGACGGCGACCTCGGCACCGCAACAATAGCCGAAGTGCGCGATTATCTCGGCCGCGCCGTGCCGGCGTTGATTGTCACCGCCGACGGATCGGAGGCCGTCGCCAAAGCCGCCCGCGCCGCCGGCATCGAACTGATGCGCAAGCCGCTGAAACCGGCGCAGCTAAGGGCGCTGCTGGCGCATTTGCTGGCTTGAGCCCCATACCCTCCCCTCGATGGGGAGGGTCGGCGCGCAGCGCCGGGGCGGGGTGTAGCGCCAAGCTCCCCCACCCCGCTCCGCTTCGCGGATCGACCCTCCCCACAAGGGGGAGGGTAAAGATCAAAACCCCGCCTGATCCCTGAACAACTCCGCATTGTCCAGCTTCGACACCTCGATCACCGCTTGCGTGCGGCTGTAGACGTTTAGTTTGCGCAGGATCTCCGAGACGTGCGCCTTCACCGTGGTCTCGCCGACCTGCAGCTCGTAGGCGATCTGCTTGTTGAGCAGGCCCTGGCGCAGCATCTGCAGCACGCGCAGCTGCTGCGGCGTCAGTTTGGCCAGCCGCTGCACCATATCGGCGCGGTCGGCGCTGTCGGCGTCGGGCGGCTGTCCCTCATATGTCTCCGGCACATAGATCGCGCCCTCCATCACCGAGCGGATTGCGGCCGCAAGATCGCTCTTGCGCGCCGATTTCGGGATGAAGCCGGCTGCACCATAGGAAAGCGCCTCGGAGATGATCTTCGGCTCCTCATAGCCCGAGACGACGACCACCGGCAGCCGGGGATGGCGGGTCCTGAGCTGCAGCAGCCCATCGAAGCCATGGACATCGGGCATGTTGAGATCGAGCAGCGCCAGATCGAACGGTTTTATCCCACCCAGGAGATCGAGCGCCTCGGCGATCGAGCGCGCCTCCACGGTGTCGACTTCCGGATAGGCCATCTGCACGGCGCTGTGCAGCGCCTCGCGAAACAGCGGATGGTCGTCGATGATCAGAAACCGGGCGCGATCGTTGATTGCGGTCATGGTGTTCGTTTCAGTTCTCCGTGGGCACGATACTCCCGCTGGTATGGCCAGCTTATTGGCAAATAGTCTATCGCCATCTTAACCCCCGGAGGCGAAGCCGACTTTATCCGACAATCAAGGCGCAGCCGATGCTTTTGCTGGCGCTGACGCCTTGCCCGGCCGTCCAAATCGGTCGAATGTGCCGGCAACAACCCAGGCAGAGACCCCGCATGACAGACTTCGTCCTTCCCTTGCCCGCAACACCATCGGTCGCCATACAAGGCTCTGCCGAGCGCTTTGCGGTGCGCCGCATCTTCTGCGTCGGCCGCAACTACGCCGCGCACGCCCGCGAACTCGGCAATGACGAGCGCGACCCGCCCTTCTTCTTCACCAAGCCGGCCGATGCGGTGGTCGATAGCGGCACCACGGTCCCCTACCCGCCTTTGACCAAAAACCTGCACCATGAGATCGAGCTGGTGGCGGCGATCGGCAAGGCCGGCTTCCGCATCCCCCGCGCTGAAGCCCTCGAGCATGTCTGGGGCTACGGCGTCGGCATCGACCTCACCCGCCGCGACCTGCAGGACGAGGCCAAGAAAGCGGCGCGGCCCTGGGACTGGTCGAAGGCCTTCGACCGATCGGCGCCCTGCGGCCCGTTGGTATCAGCCGCCAAATCCGGCCACACGCAAAAGGGCCGCATTTGGCTCGCCGTCGACGGCACGGTGAAACAGGAGGGCGACCTCGCCGAACTGATCTGGCCGATCGCCGATATCGTTTCGATCTGCAGCAGTGCGGTTGTACTACAACCGGGCGACCTGATCTTCACCGGCACGCCGGCCGGCGTCGGCGCGGTGGCGCCGGGTCAGACGATGACCGGCGGTGTCGACGGCATCGGCACCATCGAGATCACTGTCGGCCAAGATTCGATCGGCCAAAATTCCACCGACAAACCGTGATCCAATGAGCGACCTCGTCCTCCACAACTACTACCGCTCCTCCACCTCCTACCGCGTGCGCATCGCGCTCGAGATGAAGGGGCTGGGCTACGACTACGTGCCGCATCATCTGCGGCATGGCGACCATCTGGAGCCGGCCTATCGCGCGGTCAATCCGCAGGGGCTGGTGCCGGCGCTGATCCTGGGCGACGGCACGCTTTTGACGCAGTCGCTGGCAATCATCGAATATCTCGACGAGACCCACCCCGAACCGTCGCTGCTGCCGAAGGACGCGCTCGGCCGGGCGCGCGTGCGAATGCTGGCGCAGATGATCGCCTGCGACATCCACCCGGTGAACAATCTGCGCGTGCTGACCTCGCTGCGCACTTTGTTCGGCGCCGGCGACCAGGATGTCATCCACTGGTTTCGCCACTGGGTGAACGAAGGGTTCCAGCCGCTTGAAAAGATTCTGGCTTCATCGGATGAGACCGGCACATTTTGCCATGGCGACGCACCGGGCCTCGCCGACATCTGCCTGGTCGCCCAGATCGCCAGCAACGCCCGCTTCGGCGTCGACCTGACACCCTACCCCGAGATCTCGCGCATCCACGCCGCCTGCATGGCGCTGCCGGCCTTTCAGAAGGCGGCGCCGGAGAATCAGATAGATGCCGAATAGGCTCACAATGCCGGAGCAGAGCACGGGGAGTTGCCGATGAAAGCCGTCGTCTTCGAAAAATTCGGTGAGACGCCGAGAATCCTGACCGTGCCGGATCCGAAACCGGCTGCCGACGGCGTCGTCATCAAGGTCGAGGCGACCGGGCTCTGCCGCAGCGACTGGCATGGCTGGATGGGCCATGACGATGGCATCACACTGCCGCATGTGCCGGGCCATGAACTGGCCGGCATCGTCGTCGCCGTCGGCAAGCAGGTGACCCGCTGGAAGGCTGGCGAACACGTCACCGTGCCGTTTTGCGTCGGCTGCGGCCGCTGTTTCGAATGCAATTCGGGCAATCATCAGGTCTGCGAGCACCAGACGCAGCCGGGTTTCACCGCCTGGGGATCGTTTGCCGAATATGTCGCCATCGAGCATGCCGACACCAATCTCGTACGCCTGCCCGAGGAGATGGAGTTCGCCACCGCCGCCAGCCTCGGCTGCCGCTTCGTCACCTCGTTTCGCGCCATTGTCGACCAGGGCCGGGTGACGCCGGGGGAATGGGTGGCGGTGCATGGCTGCGGCGGCGTCGGCCTGTCGGCGATCATGATCGCCAGTTCCATGGGCGCCAATGTCATCGCCATCGACCTCACCGACGAGAAACTGGACTTCGCCAAAAAGATCGGCGCCGTGGCGACCATCAACGCCGCGACCACGCCGAACGTGGTCAAGGCGGTCAAGCAAATCACCAATGGCGGCGCGCATATGTCGATGGACGCGCTCGGCCACCCCACGACATCCTTCAACTCGATTGCCAATCTGCGCCGGCGCGGCCGCCACGTGCAGGTCGGCCTGATGCTGGGCGAACATGCCCGCCCGCAAGTGCCGATGGACAAGGTGATCGCCTTCGAGCTCGAAATCCTCGGCAGCCACGGCATGCAGGCCTACCGCTACCCCGCCATGATGGAGATGATCCGCACCGGCAAGCTCAAGCCCGAACTGCTGGTCGGCAAGAAGATCAGCCTTGATGAGGCGCCTGCGGCGCTGATGGCGATGGGCGGGTTCGAGGGGATTGGCATTGGGGTGGTGACGAAGTTCTAGGGCGGAGTCGCCCTCCACCACCAAACTCCTAGCGCGCAAATTTCTTCGCCCCGAACACGCAGGCCACCACGCCGAGCGTGACGACAATCATCAGCGGGCTGACCTGTTCGTGCAGCAGCGTCGCTGCCAGCGCCAGGCCGAAAAAGGGCTGCAGTAGCTGCAACTGCCCGACGGCAGCGATGCCGCCTTGGGCGAGGCCGCGGTACCAGAACACGAAGCCGATCAGCATGCTGAACAGCGAGACATAGGCGAGACCCGCCCAGGCGCCGGAGCCGACGCCGGCGAAGGACGACGGCAGCGTCGCAAAGGTCAGCACCAGCATGATCGGCAGCGAGATCGCCAGCGCCCAGCAGATCACCTGCCAGCCGCCCAGCCTGCGCGACAATGCCGCCCCCTCGGCATAGCCCAGCCCGCAGACGATGATGGCAGCCAGCATCAAGCCGTCGCCGATCGGTGATGCTGTTACGCCTTGGGAGAAGGCAAAACCGCCGACAAGCGCGCTGCCGATGCAGGAGAACAGCCAGAAGGCCGGGCGCGGACGCTCGCCACCGCGCAGCACGCCGAAGATCGCGGTGGCCAGCGGCAGCAGGCCGACGAAGATGATGGAGTGGGCGGAGGTGACGTGCTTAAGCGCCAGCGCTGTCAGCAAGGGAAAGCCGACAACCACGCCAAGCGCCACGATGACCAGCGACAGAAAATCGCTGCGCTCCGGGCGCTTCTGCCGAAAAAGCATCAGCATGGCGAGACCGAGCAGTCCGGCAATCGCGGCGCGGGCCGAGGTCAGGAATATCGGATCGAAATCGGCCACGGCCACGCGCGTCGCCGGAAGCGAGCCTGAGAAGATCAACACGCCGATGAATCCGTTCATCCAGCCGCTCGCGGTCTTGTCCATTCCAGGCTCCATTGCTTTCGCCCTCTATTGGGCAAGTGCCTATGGTGCAGCCAGAGACAATGCAGTACAATTCCGCAAAAATGTAATGGCTATCAGAGCAATACAGATGACCGAACTCATTTCGGAAACCGGCAATGCGCACCCTCCTGTCGCGACCACGCTTGTGGAAACTGTCATGGCGACCATCCGCCAGCGGATATCGGCGCGCAGCCTGACGCCGGGCGCGCGGCTGCCTTCGATCCGCGCCTTCGCCAAGGCCATGCGGGTGTCGAAATCCACCGTCGTCGAAGCTTATGAACGGCTTGCCGCCGAAGGCGCGATTCGCTCCCGGCCGGGTTCGGGTTTTTATGCCGCCGGATCGCTGGCGCCACTGTCGCTGGCCGAGATTGGACCCCGGCTCGATCGCGCCATCGATCCGCTGTGGGTCTCGCGCCAGTCGCTGGAAGCCGGCGACGAGATGCTGAAACCAGGCTGCGGCTGGATGCCGGCCTCGTGGATGCCGCAATCGGCCTTGCGCCGGGCGCTGCGCACCGTGGCGCGCGCCGACGATGTCGACCTAGCCGATTACGGCACGCCGCTCGGCCTGCCGCCGCTCAGGCAATTGCTCGCGCGGCGCATGGCCGGCCACGGCATCGAGGTCTCGCCCGAACAGATCATGCTGACCGAATCGGGCACGCAGGCCATCGATCTTCTGTGCCGCTTCCTGATCGAACCCGGCGATACCGTGCTGGTCGACGACCCCTGCTATTTCAATTTCCACGCACTGCTGCGCGCCCACCGCGCCAAGGTCGTCAGCGTGCCCTACACGCCATCGGGGCCGGACATCGAGATGTTCGCGCAGGCGCTCGCCGAGCACAGGCCGCGCCTCTACATCACCAATTCCGCCATCCACAACCCGACCGGCGCGATCCTGTCGCCGGTCACCGCGCACCGGCTGCTGAAACTCGCCGACCAGTCGGACCTGACCATCATCGAGGACGATATCTTCGCCGATTTCGAGCACAGCCCAGCGCCTCGGCTGGCGGCGTTCGACGGCCTCAACCGCGTCGTCCATATCGGCAGCTTCTCCAAGACGCTGTCGGCCTCGGTGCGCTGCGGCTTCATCGCGGCACCGCGCGACTGGATCGAACAGCTCACCGACCTCAAGATCGCCACCACCTTCGGCGGGGGCAGGCTGGCGGCCGAACTGGTGCTGACGCTGCTTAGGGATGGCAGCTACCGCAAGCACATGGATCTGCTGCGCGCGCGCCTTTCCCGCGCCATGGGCGAGACGAGCGCGCGCCTGAAGGCGATCGGCATCGCGCCCTGGATCGACCAGCCCGCCGGACTGTTCCTGTGGTGCGGCCTGCCCGATGGCGTGGACGCAGCCGAAATCGCCCGCCGCGCGCTGGCCGACAACATCGTATTGGCGCCCGGCAACGCATTCAGCCTGTCGGGAACCGCCAGCCGCTTCCTGCGCTTCAACGTTGCCCAGTGCCAGGACGAGCGGATTTTCAGGGTGCTCAAGGGGGCAATGGCGCGCTGAGGGCTCAGCGGGAGGCCGCGCAGACCTCCCGAACGCAATCTCGCAGCCAGCGTTGCGCCGGATCGGCATCGAGCCGTGGATGCCAGAGCATCGAGATGGTGACCTCGACCGTGGCGACCGGCAGCAGAAAGCTGACCATGCCGGCGCGTGCGCCTTGCGTGTGCCGTTCGGGCACGCTGGCAATAAGGTCCGAAGCGCGCGCCATGGAGAGTGCAGCCGAAAAGCCGGAGACCATGCACGCCACGGTTCGCTGCAGGCCGAGCAGCGCCAAAGTCTGATCGATCGGCCCTCTTTCCCGACCCCGCCGTGAAACGCTGATGTGGCGGCCGGCCGCGTAGCGTTCAGGCGTTACCGCGCCTTCACTCAAAGGGTGGCCGGCTCGCACAGCACCGACGAAGCGGTCGCGAAACAGCGCCTGTATCAGCACTTCAGGTCCGGCCTCGCCGGCAACGCCGATTTCGAGGTCGATGTCCGCGTCGCGCAGCGAGGCGACATCCTTGTCGGATTTGGGCCTAAAGCGCAGCCGCGCGCCCGGCGCCTCGGCCTGGATGCGGGCGACAAGACGCGGCCCGAATTCCTCGACGAACCCTTCATTGGTGCGCAGCGTGAAGATCTGGTTCAGCTTTGCCAGATCGAGCAGCCTGGCGGGACGCAATAGCGTTTCCGCATCGTGGACGACACGGCCGGCCTGCTGCCGCAATGCCTCCGCGCGCGGCGTCGGGACCAGGCCGCGGCCGGCGCGGACCAGCAGCGGATCGCCGGTCGCTTCCCGCAGCCGCGCCAGCGTGCGGCTCATCGCCGAAGGGCTGAGCCGCAGCCGGGTTGCCGCGCGAGCCACGCTACCTTCGGTCAGCAGGACGTCGAGAGCGAACAGCAGATTGAGATCTGGCGATGCCATCGGCGGATTGTAGCACATGCCATGGCGTTTGGTGCACGAATAAGATGCAAATGATGCGCCTTCCGCCATTCCATCCTGACGACTAGATCTCCGACAGGTCCGGTTGCGGGACTGACAAGGAGGAAATCGCCATGGCAATTGCCGAGCAGAACGAGTGCGCATCGGCGCCGCACAACACCCGGTCCGCAGGCCTGGCCCACTCTCCTGTCTTGGCATTGGCCAGCCTGTCGCTCGCCACGCTGCTGTCGTCGCTTGGAACCAGCATTGCCAGCGTCGGACTGCCTTCCCTCATGCAGGCGTTCGGTGCGCCGTTCCAGTCCGTGCAATGGGTGGTTCTCGCCTATCTGCTCGCCATCACGGCCCTGATCGTCAGCGCCGGTCGGCTGGCCGATATGCTCGGCCGCCGGCCGTTGCTGCTCGGCGGCATCGCGCTGTTCACACTGGCTTCGGTGCTCTGCGGCCTGGCGCCGACGCTCTGGCTGCTGATTGCGGCGCGCGCCGTGCAAGGGCTGGGTGCCGCGCTGATGATGGCGTTGACGCTGGCCTTTGTCGCGGAGACCGTGACCAAGGAGAGAACCGGCAGCGCCATGGGCCTGCTCGGCGCCATGTCGGCGATCCGCACGACGCTCGGACCCTCGCTCGGCGGCTTGCTGATCGCCGGCTTCGGCTGGCGGGCGATCTTCCTCGTCAATGTGCCGCTCGGCCTCCTGACCTTTGCCCTCGCCTCGCTGGCCCTGCCTGCCCGCGACAAGACTGCGGAAGCAGCTCAAAACAGCTTCGATGCGATCGGGACGGTCTTGCTGGCCCTGACGCTGGCCGCCTATGCATTGGCCATGACGCTCGGCCGCGGCCATTTCGGCGCCCTCAACACCGGCCTGCTGGTTGCCGCCGGCATCGGCGTCGTTCTGTTCGGCGTCGCGCAGAAGAGGGCGAAGAATCCCTTGATCCGGCTTGCCCGGTTGTACGACATCCGGCTCAGCGCCAGCCTCGCCACGAACCTCGTTGTCGCCACAGTGATGATGGCGACCCTGGTGGTCGCTCCATTCTATCTGTCGCGAGCGCTGGGGCTCGATGCTGCGATGGTCGGCGTGGTCCTGTCGACAGGTCCGCTGGTCTCCGCGCTCTCGGCGCTCGTCGCCGGCCGCCTCACCGATCGCTTCGGCGCGCACAGGATGATGGTCGTCGGACTGTTCAGTCTTGCCGTCGGAACCTCATTGTTGTCGCTCGCCGCAACAAAACTCGGCATTGCCAGCTATATCGTGCCGATCGCCGTCACCTGCTTCGGGTACGCCCTGTTCCAGACATCCAACAATGCCGCCGTCATGAGCGGTGTCGCTGCCGGCGAGCGCGGCG
The DNA here is from genome assembly GCF_030323205.1 of Mesorhizobium sp. C395A. Lineage (NCBI taxonomy): Bacteria > Pseudomonadati > Pseudomonadota > Alphaproteobacteria > Hyphomicrobiales > Phyllobacteriaceae > Mesorhizobium > Mesorhizobium sp. C395A. Next base: position 2,310,745 of record NZ_CP100473.1, read on the forward strand.
TGGTGTCCGGCCTGCTCAATCTGTCGCGCAATCTCGGCCTGATCACCGGCGCATCGCTTATGGGCGCCATTTTTGCGGCTGCCTCGACGGGAGAACGGCAAAGCCAGGACATGCTGACCTCAGCGGCAGCCGCGCGCGGCATGCAGGTTACCTTTCAGACGGCAACGGTCCTGGCGGTGGCTGCGCTGTTGCTGGCACTGCTCTCGACCCGCGCCGGCGGCAGGCTATCGGTGCGGCAACAGCCATCATGACCGAAGATAGGGAGCTTACGCTCCCGCCCGCTTGCGCCGCTCATAAAGCATGACCAGCGTTTCGGCGGTCAGCGCCGGCCTCTGTTCGCCCTCGATCTCGACCGTATTGGCGGCCTTCATCAGATACTGGCCCGGCCCCTTGTCCTCCACCGACAACAGCGTCGTGCGCAGCCGGATGCGTGCGCCGACCCTGACGGGCGCCAGGAACCGCACCTTGTCGAAGCCGTAATTGAAGGCGGCTTGCGTGTTTTCGGGGACGATGCCCATGCCCAGCGCCAGCGCGCCGATGATCGACAGCGTCAGATAGCCATGCGCGATCGTGGTGCGAAATGGGCTCTGCCGCTTCGCCCGCTCCGGATCGACGTGGATCCACTGATGGTCGCCTGTGCATTCGGCAAACTGGTTGATGCGGTTCTGGTCGACGGTCGTCCATTCCGACACGCCGAGCTCCTGCCCGGCCATCGCCCTTAACTGCTCGAAGGTCGGCGGCGTTTTCGGCCGTAGTTCCGTCATTCCTGCTTTCCCGGTGGCTCCCAGTGCCTCGGACCACGAACGGACGGCTCCTGTCAATTCGCCCGTTGCGATTCCGTTCCGCCATTTTCCGCCAAACAGCGTCCCTCGTCCATGCTCATGCGCCGCAACCGGCCACTCCTCTCATGGTTGCGTTGAGAGTCACTTCTTGTCATAGCCCGAGCGGATTTCCTCCATCGCTTCCTTGATGCGGCTGCGCAGGATTTCGATCGATTCGGTGCCGGATTTCTTGACCAGCTCGGCCACTTCGCCGGCATTTTTCAGGGCGGCTTCGAAGGATTTCCTGGCGAACTCCGCCTGTTTTGTCATCAGTTCCTGGGGATTGCCCGGCGCCTTGTAGCTCTGCGCCATGTCGCTGACTTCACGCAGCGTGTCCTGCAGCATCTCGCGCTGTCTGGACAACAATGAGGTCGCGCCGGCAGCTCCCGCCCGCGCGGATCTTTCCAGCGCCTCGAGGTTCTTGCGGTGATGCGCGAGGATCGCCTCGACATTCGGCACCTTCAGGTCACGGCCGAACCGGCTGAACATGTCAAGGAACGAATCGGAGTCGGGTTGTTTGGCCATTGCTCGTGCTCCCCAGTGTCGCAAATGCTGAACCCTGTTCTGGACAATAGCACTCGCGCGCCGTGTGTCCATTCGGACGCCCAAGCAATTCAGCGGCAATGCAGCATCAGCCAGCGAGAAACAGCCTCTCCGCCGTGTAGAGCACGAGACCGGCCAGGCCGCCAATAATCATGCCATTGAAGCGGATATATTGCAGGTCCCTGCCGATGTTCATCTCGATCAGCCTCGTCAGCTGGGCAAGGTCCCAGCGCTTGACCTGGTCGGCGATGAACGTCGACACACCGCTCTTCTGGCTCTCGACGAATGACGACAGCGCCACGACAAAGCCCTGGTTCATGTCGGCCCTGATCTGCGGATCGCCTGAGAGATGGCGGCCGACCTCGACGAACATGTTGGCGAGATGCGCGCGAACAATCGAATTCTCCGCCTTGGCGTCCTGTTCGATGAACACGCTGAGGCTCTGCCACATGTCGCCGGCGAGCGACTTCACTTCCGGCCGCGCCAGGAAATCGCGCTTCAGCTTCTCGGCCCGTTTGGCGTATTGCTTCGAGGTTCTGAGCCGCTCGATGAAGCTGTGCGCGAAACGGTCGAATTCGGCGCGCATCGGATGGTCGGGGTCGGCCCGCACCTCGTCAAGCAGCGAACCGGCGGAAGCGACGATCTTCTTCAGCAGATAGGCGTCGGCTCTGAACAGGTTGAACAGCGACGGCAATTCCTCGCGGATTTTCTCGCGCATGGTCGCCAGCGCCTCTTCATCGTTCAGGAACCGGCCGATCACCCTGGTGAATTCGTCGAAGAGTTTCTGGTGGCGGCGGTCGTCGGTCAGTGCCGACAGCAATTCGGCCGCGAGCGGCGCCAGCGGCACCTTGTCGATCTGCTCCAGCATGCGGCTGGTGACGAAGCCGCGCAGGCCGGATTGCTCGATCGCCGCAAGCGTCTGCGGGACCAGCCGTACGACGAAGCGTGACAGGCCGGCAGAGCGTTCGGCGTCAGTCAGCCAGTCGGCGACGAGTGCTGCAAAATCGACCTCGGCCAGCTTTTCCCGCACCGGCTCCGGCGCCAGAAAATTGACCTCGATGAAGCGGCCCAGATTATCGGCGATGCGGTTCTGGTTCGCTGGGATGATGGCGGTGTGCGGGATCGGCAGGCCCAGCGGCCGCTTGAACAGCGCCACCACCGCGTACCAGTCGGCCAGGCCGCCAATGGTCGCCGCCTCGGCGAAGGCCGCCACGAAGCCCAGCCACGGATACTTGGCCTCGGACGATTTGGCCACGGCAAAAACCACGACGCAAAGCACCAGCGCAGCCGTGGCGAGGAACTTTGTCCGCCGCAACGCGAAAAGCTTGGCGCCCGTCTCGGCATCAAAACCGCCAGGCGCCAGGGACGAAGCCGATTGGGACATGATACGCCGCTCCTCATCGATCTCTTGGCTATCTGGCATGGGCTATTTAGGGGGTGTTTGGGCCCGTAGCATGATCGGATGGGCCGATTTCGTTCGGGAATTGCCGGTTTCGCACGCAAAGTTGACAAGAATGTTCATCTATCATGCAATCCCAGTCTGGAATTGTTCCAAGGTATAGGCCATATTCCGATCAGGCCAGTGTGGGCGAATTCGAAACTCCGGGTGAGAAAGCCGCACCAGCACAATCTAAAATCTGGTGCAGTTCCAGCGCGCCAGCACTCGGGTGAGGAATTAAATGCGGCTGACGCGCCAGACCAACTACGCCATGCGCATCCTGATGTATTGCGCCGCCAACAACGATCGCCTGAGCCGCATCCCCGAGATTGCGGCCGCCTATTCGGTGTCGGAGCTTTTCCTGTTCAAGATCCTGCAGCCGCTGGTCGAGCATGGCCTGGTCGAGACGGTGCGCGGCAGGAATGGCGGCGTGAGGATCGGCCGCCCCGCCGAGCAGATCAGCCTGTTCGACGTCGTACGGGTGACCGAAGAGAGCTTCGCCATGGCCGAGTGCTTCGAAAACGACGCCGCCGAATGCCCGCTGGTCGACAGCTGCCAGCTGAATTCGGCGCTGCGCGAGGCGCTCAACGCCTTCTTTGCCGTGCTTTCCCGTTACACTATCGCCGATATGGTGGCGGCGCGCCCGAATGTGCGTCATTTGCTCGGCATCGACATGCTGGTCCAGCGAGCTCCGGCCGCCTGAGTTTCTAGTGCATGTCGCTCAAAAGTGGCCCCGGTTTTGAGACAACGACATGCATAAAGACAAAGACCTAAAGCGCGTCGCCTGAGTCCGTTCAAACGCGACGCGCTTTTAGGCGGCTGACTGCGGCAAGACGAACGGCATGTTCGCCGCCGGCAACACACCGACCCTTAGCCGACAATCGAACACCTTTTCGATCAGATCGTCGCTCAGCACCTCCTGCGGTGAACCGTCGGCGGCGAGCCGGCCGCGATGCATCACGAAAATCCGGTCGGCATACATGGCCGTCAGATTGAGGTCGTGCAGGACGGCGATCACACCGCCGCCGCGCCGGGCGAAATCGCGGGCGATGTTCATGATGATCAGCTGGTGCTTGATATCGAGGCTGGAGACCGGCTCGTCGAGATAGAGATAGCGCGGCTTGCCGTCCAGCACCGGCGCCCAGACCTGGCACAGCACGCGCGCCAGCTGCACACGCTGTTGTTCGCCGCCCGAAAGCTCCTGATAGAACCGGCCGGCAAAGCCGTCGAGGTCGACCCGCGCCAGCGCCCGCTCGGGCAGACGATCATCTTCGCCCGGCAGAACGCCGGAACGGCCGCCGATAAGGCCGAGCCTGACCACTTCGTGCACGGTGAAGGGAAAGGACAGCGTCTCGGCCTGCGGCAGCACGGCACGCACGGTGGCGGCCTCCACCGGCTTCATCGCCGTGAGATCGCGCCCGTTGACAGCCACTGTCCCCGCAAACGCCAGATCGCCCGACAACGCCTTCAAGAAAGTCGTCTTGCCCGAGCCGTTCGGTCCGACGATGGCGGCGATCTCGCCCGGCCGTGCGACAAAATCGACATTAGCGACGATGCGTTTGCCGCCCATCGCCACCGAGACATCGCGTGCTTCGATCATGCCGCCTCACAAGTCGATTACGCCGCGCTTGCGCAGCAGGATCCAGAGGAAGAACGGTGCGCCGGCGATCGCCGTGACGATGCCGATCGGCAGTTCGGCCGGCGCCACGATGACGCGGGCGACGGCATCGGCAATCAGCAGCATCGAGGCGCCGAGCAGCGCCGAAGCCGGCAAGAGATAGCGATTGTCCGGACCGATCAGCAGCCGCAGCAGATGCGGCACGACGATGCCGACAAAACCGATGCCTCCGCTGACTGCGACAGAGGCGCCGACCGCTGCCGAGACGCCGACGATCGCGGTGTATTTCAGCCGCTGTACCGGGATGCCGAGATGTCCGGCCGTCGCCTCGCCGAGCGCCAGGGCGTTGAGGCCTTTGGCCAGGAACGGCATTGCCGCAAGCGGCAGCACGATGATCGGCCCGACGGAAGCGATCTTCGGCCAGGTCGCGCCGCCAAGCGAGCCCAGCTGCCAGAAGGTCAGGTCGCGCAACTGCCGGTCGTCGGCCATGAAAATCAGGATACCGGTCAGCGCCATGGCAAGGGCTGCCAGCGCAATGCCGGCAAGCAGCATGGTGGCGACCGAGGTCTGTCCCTGCCGCGTGGCGACACGGTAGAGTACCAGCGTCACCGCAAGGCCACCGCAAAAGGCGGCCAACGGCAAGGCCAAACTGCCGAGCGCCAGAGTGAGCGGCGCCAGCCATGTTGTGCCGAGCACGATGACGGCGACGGCGCCGAGGCTGGAACCGGCTGAAACGCCGATCAGGCCGGGATCGGCGAGCGGATTGCGAAACAGGCCCTGCATGACCGCGCCCGATACGGCCAGCGCCGCACCGATCAGCACGCCGAGCAGCACGCGCGGCATGCGGATGTCGTAGACGATCAGCCGGTCGCGGGCGCCAAGCGCGGCGTCGGCCGGCACGGCGCCGGTTAGCCAGTCACGAATGACATCGACGGCCGATGCATCGGAAGCGCCCGACCTCACAGACAGGAACAGCGAAAGGGCAAGGGCTACGCACAGGAGCAAAATAACCAGGCGCGCGCGCCCGGAACGATCGCCCTCGGCCATCTTGCCCGCCGCGCCGGCGATCGACTGATCCACCATCGGCTCAGTCCGTGACCTGGCTGCCATAGAGCGAGGCGGCCAGATCGTGGATGGCATCGGAGGTGCGCGGCCCGAAGCCGAGCAGATAGCTGCCATCCATCAGGATCAGTTTGCGGCCTTCACCCGCCGGCGTCGAGGTGATCGACGGGATGGCGAACAGCTCGGCCTCCGCAATCGGCGGGCCGGCATTCTTCATGGCCAGGATCACGTCCGGCCTGGCGGTTACGATGGCCTCGTCGGACATCTGCTTGTAGCCGGAAAAACCTTCGACGGCGTTGACCGCACCGGCGAGCTTGATGATGCCGTCGCCGGCGGTGTCGGTGCCGGCGGCCAGGATCTTGCCGCCCTGGATCGACAGCACGAACAGGATGCGCTTGCGCTGCTTGATCGACGCCGTCTGCTTCTCGGCCGCCTTCAGCTTGGCATCGGTCTCGGCTATCAGCGTCTCGGCCTTGGCGTCGACACCGAGCGCCTTGCCGACGATGCGGATCTTTTCCAGGATGCCGTCATGGCTGTAGTGCTCGGGCACGTCGATGAACGGAACGCTCGACTTTTTCAGCACATCGACCGCTTCCTTCGGCCCACTGCCATGCAGCGCCAGAATGCCCGAAGGATTGACCGACAACACGCCTTCCGGCGACAGCTGGCGCATATAGCCGACGTCGGGCAGCGCGACCGCGGCGGCGGGGTAGCGGCTGGTCGAATCGCGGGCGACGAGATGACCTTCCTCGCCAAGCGCGTAGATGATCTCGGTGATCGAACCGCCGATCGCCACGATCCGCGACGTGTCGGCAAACACGGCCACGTTCTCGCTGGCCGGCACTGGGGCGGCAATAAACAGCGACAGGCCCATGGCCGCGGCAAGCGTCCTGAACAGTGAAATCATCGTCGTTTCCTCAGGCTGCGGGCGGGCTTGGAATGCGCGGCAAGTTCTCGGCAAGGAACCGCCAGTCGTCGCGCTCGCCCTCGCCTTCATGGCGCTTGCCGAAGAACTGGATGATCATCTTGCCGTCGGCGCCATAGGCTTCGAGCGAGGTGACATGACCGTCCTTGGTCGGTTTGCGCACCGCCCACACCTCCTGGATGTGGTCGGTGCGCAGATGCAGGTGGAACGTCTCGTCCATCACGTTGATCCACGGCCCCATCGGCCTGATCGACTTGACGGGACCGGAATGGATCTGGATGCAGCCTCCGTTTCCGACAAAACACATGATCGGCATGCCGTCGGCGGCGGCATGGTGGAACATGGCGCCGATGGCGTCATTGTCGAGCAGCCAGGCATAGTCCTGGCCGACCGTGCGCACGGCCTGGCGGCGGGTAAGCTTCAGCGTTTTCAACATGCCAAAGAACTGATGCACGTCGGTCAGCCGGCTCCAGCGGTCGCGCAGATCATCGATGTCTGCGGCAATGCCCGACGTCTCCGCGTCGTCGTCGGCCAGGCCTGCGATAGACACAGTCGCCTCCTGGTTCGGCGATTCGAGTGCGGCCACGAGCTTCTGGTAGGCATAGAGATTGGACGCCGGCCGCAGATGCACCTTGTGCACCGCATCGCCGGCCGCGTCGAAGAATTGCAGGCTGCGGCGGATGTCGCCACCGTCGCGCTTTTCCACGGCAAAGCCATGCGCCCAGACCTTTGGAAAGATACGCAGGTCGATGTTTTCGCCCAGCACCATGGCATTGTGCGCGCCTGTGACAACCTTGTCGTAGACGCCGATCTTCTCGTGCACCGCGCTTTCGTTGCGGGTCAGCGCCATCACCTCGCCGACGGCGTCGAGGCCGGTCAGCAGATCGTTGACCCTAGGCTCGACGCGCACGACACCGTCGCCGCAATGCGCGGCGACCAGTTCGGCTTCGGAAATACCGAGCTCGGCGGCAAGATCGCGCTCCCGCGCTTTCGGATTGTCTGCCCGCGCTCGCCGGATTTCATGCGGGGCGGGTTTTACGCGCTGGTCCATGTCCTGCTTACCTGTCCTGCCTGGCGTTTTGGCCTGCCTGGCTGTTTCGTCACTTGTTGAGGATGAGCTTGCCCTGGCGGGTGATCTTCAGCCGATAGAGCGCGCCATGGTGCTCGATGCCGATCTCGTGCTCGCCCTGGAACAGCGTGTTGGAGGACAGCGTCCGCACCGCCAGCGGCACCCGGTCGAAGCGGGTCGGCCTCTCCTCGGAACGGCGGACGCGGTAACGGAAGTCGTTGGGATTGTGGGTGTTCATCTCTTTCGATCCCTTTCCTGTGCCGGGCAACTGGCTAGGCGTTGCAAAAATGCCGATTCATTTCTTGACTCGAATAATCATGTTTATTAGTCAGTGCAATACCGGACAAAATGAGTCAACATTTAAGACGCCGGACAGAATGAAAAATGCCAGCGAGCACCAAGCCAGCCAGCATCGAACCTGGAATTTTGGAGTTGGGGCATGGGCTTGGGAAATTGTGGACGACTGGGTCTGGCGAACGCCGATCCGGTGCATCGGCCTATGGCAAAGGCAATGGCAGCATTGCTTGCGGGGGCAGCGACGATCGCGCTGCTGACATCGCCGGCCAGCGCTCAGCCGGCCGCTGACCAGGCCGACCAGACCAGGAAAACCGAGGACACCAAGCCGGCGCCCGCCGGCGCGACCCTGCTGGACAAGATCCTCGTCATCAGCCGCACCGGCGAGACGGCAATCGAATCGCTGGCCTCGGCCAGCCATGTTGACCAGGAACAGCTCGACCGCCGCATGGCGACGACGCCGAACGAAATGCTGCTCGGTGTGCCTGGTGTCGCCGTGCAGGCCGATGCGCGACGCGTCAGCTCCAGCATCAACATCCGCGGCCTGCAGGATTTCGGTCGCGTCGCAGTCATCGTCGACGGTGCCAGGCAGAATTTCCAGCGCTCAGACCACGGCACGCAGTCGACCTTCTATGTCGATGCCGAGCTCATCAAATCCGTTGACGTCATTCGCGGACCGACCGCCAACACCTACGGCTCCGGCGCCATTGGCGGCGTCGTCTTCTTCGACACCAAGGATGCGGTGGATTTCCTCAGACCGGGCGAAACCTGGGCCGGCTCCGTCACCGGGCGCTATGAAAGCAACGGCAAGGGCTGGACCGCCAGCGCCAGCGGCGCCTACAAATTCAACGACGATTTGGATGTGCTGGGCAACATCGTCTACCGCGACTACGGCGACTACAAGAATGGCAGCGGCGACACCGTCGCCGGTACCGGTTTCGACGTGCTGAGCGGCCTGCTCAAGACGACAATCCGCCCGAGCGAGAACAGCGAATTGAAGCTCGGCTGGGTCGGCTCGAGCGACGGCTGGACGGAAACCAGCGGCGGCGTGCCGGCCAACGACGTCGACCTGAAGTCGAACACCTTCACCGCCCGCTACAACATCACTGACGACGCCAAGAGCTGGCTCGACCTCCACATCAACGCCTCCTACAACAAGACCAATCTCGACCTCACCACGCTGGTCCCGCAGAACCGCTTCGATCCGTCGACCGGCCTTCCCGTGCTGCTGCCCGTCGGTTCGACCTCGACCTTCGACGTTGGCACGGCCGGCGTCGACATCTGGAACACGTCGCGCTTCGAAACAGCCGGTGTTGCGCACGAATTGACCTATGGCGGCGACTGGGTGGGTGACGATGTCGAGACCGGCGGCACCGCCGGCGGCGACAGCTTCTACACCCCATCGGGCAAGCGTAGTGTTTCGGGCGCCTACATCCAGGACAAGCTCACCTGGGACTGGCTCGAGGTCATTGCCGGGCTGCGTTACGACAATTACAGCCTCGAAGACAGCACCCACGAAACGTCAGGTGATCGTCTGTCGCCGCGCATCACCGTTGGTGTCACGCCCTTCGAAAGCGCCAGCCTGGCGGGCCTGCAGTTCTATGGCACCTATGCGGAAGGCTACCGCTCGCCGTCGCTGACCGAAACGCTGATCAGCGGCAACCATCCGGCAGGCGTCACCTTCCCGTTCCTGCCCAATCCGAACCTGCGGCCCGAAACCGGCAAGACCACCGAATTCGGCGTCAACTACAAGCTGAACGACCTTGTCGAAGCCGGCGACGCGTTCCGGCTCAAGGCCGCCTACTTCCACAACGATGTCGACGACTACATCGAAGGCGTCACGTTGTCGGCATTCGACCCGACCAGCGGCTGCCCGTTCGGCCCCGGCATCCCAATATGCTTCCAGTACCAGAACGTCGCCCAGGCCGAGATAAACGGCTTCGAACTGGAAAGCGTCTACGATGCCGGCTGGGGCTATGCGGGCCTCTCAGCCTCGATCATCAACGGCCACACCTTCTCCGATGAAGGCGAGCGGGCCGACCTTGCCACCATCCCGTCCTCGCAGGTCACCGGGCAGCTCGGCTTCCGCTTCCTTCAGGACAAGCTGACCGTCGGCGGCGAGGTCCAGTACAACGGCAAGCCGAAGGGCAACCCCGTGGCCAAGGATTATACTCTGGTCAACGCCTTCGCCAGTTACCAGGCCACCGACAATCTGAAGGTGGACTTCCGCGCCGACAATTTGTTCGACGTCAAATACACCAACCCGCTGAACGGCGGTACCACCGCCGTCATCTATGAACCCGGCATCACGCTGAAGCTGGCCGCAACCATGCGCTTTGGAGGCTGACACCCATGACAAGTTTGACGGCATCGCTTCGCCTCCTGACCTCGACGCTGGCGATGTCGCTTGGCTTGATGCCGGCGTGGGCTCAGTCCGCGTCGGCTCCGCAACTCAGCCTCGAGCTCAATGCCGCGCAGCCCTCCGAAAAGGGTTGCCGGCTGACCTTCGTCGTCAACAATGCGCTCGGCGCCGATCTTTCCAAGGCGGCATTCGAAATCGCGCTGTTCAACGAGGCCGGCATTGTCGACCGCCTGAGCGTGCTCGACTTCAAGGACCTGCCGGCCGGCAAGACCAAGGTGACCCGCTTCGACCTCGCCGGCACCGACTGCACCAAACTCAGCCGCGTGCTGATCAACAGCGCCACCGAATGCGCCGGCGTCGAACCGGGCGCCTGCATGCGCGGCCTGAAGACGCAGACCAAGACCGGTATCGCATTCGGCGTCTGAGGTGGGCCTGCATCCCGCCTTCCTGCACGACAATGCGACACGACCCGTCGCAGCTCCGCCGTCATGGCCGGCAACCGATCTTGATTTGACAATCCCGCCGCGCTCGCGGCAGGTCTCGCCGCGAACCATGCAGGACATCACCCCCCTCCCCGACGCCGGCAACGAACCGGCGATAACGATGGACGAGCTCGCACAGCCGGCAGCCGCGGACCGCAAATGGACTGTGGCGATCGTCGCGTCCTGCCTGCTCCATGCCGCTGCCGCAGCGGCGTTCTTCATCGGACCCGCAGGGCCATTCGATTCCAGTAACGCGATACAATCCGAAGGCACCGACCAATCGGGCGCCGAGGTGGTCGGCAGCGCCTTGGACAGCCAGGCTCCCGACGCGGTCGATGTTACCGTGGTAACCGATCCGCAGCCGGCCAAGCCCGAGGCCGTTCGACCCGTGCCGCCGACCGAGGCGCCTCAACCGGTAAAGGAGCCGGCGGCGCCCAAGCCTGCGCCGGAAGCCGCCGAACAGGCGACCGCCGCGCCAGATACACTGACGGCCGCCATCCCGAATGATCAAACTGTCGCCCCAAGCGCTGAGACGTCGACTCCGCCAGGGGTTCAAACGCAAAGTTCAGAGGCACCGCCCGCCGACGAGCCCGCCGTTGATTTGCCTGCTGCCAAACCACCAGTCCCGAGCCCGCGGCCGACCCCTCCAGCCGGATCTGGAGATACCCGCGGTGCGGCAGATGGCGAAGAACGCGACGCACCGGCGGTTGCCAGCAAGGGTAAAAACCAGGACGCGGCTGGCAATGCGATGGAATCTCGTTACGGCGGTGAAATTCAAAAGAAGCTTGTCCGCGCCAACCGCCACGTTTCGAAGGCGGTTCAAGCCAAGGCTCGCAACAATGCCAGGGTCTATTTCGTCGTCATGGCCGACGGCAGCGTCAGCGACTTGCAGCTTGTCGAAAGTTCAGGGTCTGCCGAGCTAGACCAATTCGCTTTGAAACTGGTGCGCCAGCAAGCCCCGTTCCCGCCCATTCCACCTGAGACCGGATTATCAAGTTGGGTGTTCAGGGCGCGGATCGGTCCGTTTTAACCAGCTCGTAGACCTTCGCCAAATCGTCCATCAATTCAAGAGGAAGCCCAATGTACATCGCCATGAACCGCTTCAAGGTCCAGAACGGCTCGGAGACCGCCTTCGAGGATGTCTGGAAGAACCGCGATTCGAGCCTCTCGGAGATGAAAGGCTTCAGGGAATTCCACTTGCTGCGCGGCCCGGTCAACGAGGCCGAGGGTTACACGCTGTTTGCCTCGCACACGGTGTGGGCAAGCCATGAGGATTTCGCCGCCTGGACCAAATCCGAGAATTTTCGCGCCGCCCATCGCAACACCGGCACCTCGAAGGTGCATTATCTCGGCCATCCGCAGTTCGAAGGCTTTTCGGTCGTCGAAGGGGCCTGATTGAGATTTCACCCGTCGACGAGATCTGACGACGGGCAGATGCCGTCAGGTTCCGGTTGAATTCCGGCCGCCCAGTCGCCGAAGCCACTGGGCAATGTGCAGGCGCAGCCGCCGCCAGGGCTGTCCGCGTGTCAGGTAGCGCGCCAACCGCGGATCACCGGCCAGCTCCGGGAACTGGCGCACATGCTGCGTCAGGAATGCAGGTATGAAATTGCGCCCGTTGAGATCGCTGAGCCAGGCAGAATTCGCCAGCAAATAGTCTGCGGCATCCGCCGCCAACACGCTCCTGTAGCTCCTGTATGCAGGCGTTTGCCGCACATTGCCGCCGGCAAAGGCAGTTCCGGTGGACAGGTTGGAGCCATGCAGGCGATAGAGGCCGAGACCTTCTGACAGGATGAGGCTGCCGCCGGCCTGGTGCGCGAGTGTCGCCGTCAGATAATCCGTCCCGACCTTGGCCTTGAACGGGAAGGACAATACCGGTTCCAGCGCGCCACGCCGGTACATGATCGCCGAGCATTGCGACCACAGCCAGCCCGTCACCGCAGGTGCGAAATAGGTTACCGGATGCTCCGATGCGTAGGCGATCCCAGGCGCCATGCCGGCAAGCCGGCCACCGGGCGCGATGGCGACGCCGCTGCGATCCGCTCCGGAGCGCGGTTTGCGCAAGGCAAGGAAGGTGCCGCCCAGCAACGTGCCGTCGCCATCGACAAGGAACACATCGGAACTCGAGAGAGCGGCCGAATGCGTCGTGTTGAGATGGGCGGACAGATGCGCGAGGAGAAAATCTGGCAGCCACACGTCATCGGCGTCGAGAAACGCGACGAAGGGCGCGTCGGTTGCGGCAAAGCCGTCGCGGAATCCCGCGGTCTGGCCGCCATTCTCCGTGCGCGCCAACAGGCGCAGGCGCGGATCGTCTATATCCCTTAGAAGCTGTCGGACATGGTCGGCCGAGCCGTCCGTCGAGGCATCGTCGACGATGACGCATTCCCAATTCCGGTAGGTCTGCGCAAGCACCGAGCGGATCGCCTGTTCGACGTACGGCCGATAGTTGAAGCAGGTGATGACCACCGCCACGCGCGGCAGCTCAAACGGTCCGGACGTGTCTTCCATCTGTTCAGCTGCCCGCTCGAGTTGCTCTCTGTCCCTTGCGCATACCCTTGCAACCCGACGCAGGCAAGCGAGCCGCGAAAGCCCCCTAGGCCGCCGCGAGCAGGCTGGCATCGCCGCCGGCAGCCGTGGTGTCGACGCAGACAGCGCGTTCATGCGCATAGGCCGCCGGGTTGAGCACCTCGCTGACCAGCGGCACGATCGGCCCGCTGCGGTCGGCAATGACCTTGCGCACGATACGGGCCGCCTCGGGCCTGCCCGAGAAGGCGACGACATCGACGCGCAGCGAACGCGCTTCGACTGGGTCTGGCCGACCGTCTATGGCCGCCAGCGGCAACCCCTTGCCGGTCAGCGCCGACAGTGCTGCCGGCGCGCCCGGCGCCACGGCCAGCACCGCATTGCCGGCGGCCAGCGCCTGGATCGTCTGGGCAAGCAGCGTTTCGGCGTCCGGACCGAGGCACAGCACCCGGCCGCGCGGCGACAGCGACAGCGTGTTGGCCTCGCCGGTCGGTCCGGGCAGGTCGACCTGGCCGAAATCGATGGCGGCTGCAGCGCCGATCGCTGCAGCGCCCTTGCCGCGCAGATGCTTTCTCAAGATGGCGATGCGGTCCGGCCGTGTCGACCAGCCGCCAAGCGTCGGATCGGGCAGATTGTCGGCCAATTCGGTCGCCGTCACCTTGTGGCCCTCGGCAATCTCCGTGCCCGCCTCCGGCCCCTTGCGGAACCGCCGGAGATAATGCGGCCCGCCGGCCTTCGGCCCGGTGCCCGAAAGCCCCTCGCCGCCAAAGGGCTGCGAGCCGACGACGGCGCCGATCTGGTTGCGGTTGACATAGATGTTGCCGGCATGGATGCCGTCGACGAAATGCTGGACGCGGCCTTCGATGCGGGTGTGCAGGCCGAAGGTCAGGCCATAGCCCTTGCGGTTGATGGCGGCGATGACGGCGTCGATCCCGTCGGCGTCGAAGCTGGCGACATGCAGCACCGGACCGAACACTTCGCGCTCCATCTCCTCGATGCCCTTGACCCGGAACACATGCGGCGCAACGAAGCGGCCGTCCTTCGGTGCTTCGAGCTTGGCAATCAACCGGCCCTGCAGCCCCATCTTGGTGCAATACTCGCTGATCGATTCCTGCGCCTCGTCATCGATGACCGGCCCGACATCGGTCGAAATCTGCCAGGGATCGCCGATGGTGAGCGCTTCCATGGCGCCCTTCAGCATCTCCAGCATCTTCTTCTCGACATCCTTTTGCACGTAGAGCACGCGAAGCGCCGAACAGCGCTGGCCTGCACTCTGGAAAGCCGATGCCAGTATGTCGCGCACCGCCTGTTCGGGCAGTGCGGTGGAATCGACGATCATGGCGTTGAGACCGCCGGTCTCGGCGATCAGCATGGCGTCCGGCGCGGCCGTCTCGGCCAGTTGCTTCTCGATCAGCTTTGCAACCTCGGTCGAGCCGGTGAAGCAGACGCCGGCAATGCGCGGATCCGCAGTTAGCGGTCCGCCGACCGCCGGACCGTCGCCCGGCAGAAGCTGGATGACATCTTCCGGAACGCCGGCCTCGCGCAGCAGCTCGACGGCGCGGAAGGCGATCAGCGGCGTCTGTTCGGCTGGCTTGGCGATGACCGAATTGCCGGTGACGAGCGCTGCCGCGATCTGGCCGGTGAAGATGGCGAGCGGGAAATTCCACGGCGAAATGCACACGATCGCGCCGCGCGCCTCGCTGCCCGCTTCGTTGTTGGCCGCTTCGGCAGCGTAGTAGCGCAGGAAGTCGACGGCTTCGCGCACTTCAGCCACGCCGTCGGCCAGCGACTTGCCGGCTTCCCTTGTAGCCAGCGCGAAAAACTCGACCGCATTGGCCTCATAGAGGTCGGCGGCGCGGTTGAGGATGGCGGCGCGCTCAGCGACGGGGCGTTTTGCCCAGGCCGGCTGCGCCTCCACCGCGAAGCGCACCGCGGTCGCTACCTGCTTGGCAGCGGCTTCAGCGACCGTGCCGACGATCTCGGCAGGCTTTGCCGGATTGACCACCGGGCGCTGCTTGCCGTAGCCGGCGGCGCGCGTGATCGGCTTGGCATGCCAGCGCTCGTGCCCGGCAAAGGCCGCCTTGGCCTTGTCGATCGCCGCCAGCGTCACCGGGTCGGTGATGTCGAATCCCTTCGAATTGCGCCGCCCAGTGCCGAAGATCGTCGCCGGACGAGCGATTGCCGGATTGGCGGCGGAGCCCTGGCTCTCGACCGTCTCGAGCGGATCGCGCGCAATATCCTCCGGCTCGACATCCTCATCGGTGAGCTGATGAACGAAGGAGGAGTTGGCGCCATTCTCCAGCAGACGTCGCACCAGATAAGCCAAGAGGTCGGAGTGCGCGCCGACCGGCGCATAGATGCGGCACCGCGTGCCTTCGGCCTGGCGCACCGTCTCATGCAGCGCCTCGCCCATGCCGTGCAGGCGCTGGAATTCGAAAGCGTCACGGTTGTCAGCCATCGACAGGACGGCAGCGACTGTATGGGCGTTGTGCGTGGCGAATTGCGGATAGATGCGGTCGGTCATCGACAGCAACTTTTTGGCGCAGGCCATGTAGGAAACATCGGTGTTGGCCTTGCGGGTGAAGACGGGGTAGCCGGAAAGCCCGAGCGTCTGTGCCCGCTTGATCTCGGTGTCCCAATAGGCGCCCTTGACCAGCCGCACCATGATGTTGCGGTCGTACTTTTCCGCCAGCGCATAGAGCCAGTCGATGGTGAAGGCCGCGCGCGGGCCGTAGGCCTGGACGACGACGCCAAAGCCATTCCAGCCGGCAAGCTCCGGCTCGGACAACACACGCTCGATCACATCGAGCGACAGGTCGAGCCGGTCGGCCTCCTCGGCGTCGATGTTGAGGCCCATGCGCGAATGGCGTGCGGCCAGCGCCAGCGACAGCAGCCGCTCGGCCATCACCGGCAGCATCTTTTCCTTCTGTGCCTCTTCGTAGCGCGGATGCAGCGCCGACAGTTTGACCGAGATGCCGTGGTTCTGGCGGATATCGGGACCGTTGGAGCCCGAATCCAGCGAGGAGATCGCGTCGGCATAGGCCTTGAGGTAGCGCAGCGCATCGGCCTCGGTGCGGGCGGCCTCGCCCAGCATGTCGAAGGAATAGAGATAACCTTTCTGGATCATCGACTTGCCGCGCTTGACGGCTTCCGCAATGGTGCGGCCGAGCACGAACTGCTCGCCCATTTCGCGCATGGCGGCGGCGACCGCTTTGCGGATCACCGGTTCGCCCAGCCGGCGAACCATCGAGCGCAGCGTGCCTTCGATACCGCCCTCGCCCTCATCGAGCACACGGCCGGTCAGCATCAGCGCCCAGGTCGAGGCGTTGACGAAGATCGAGCTCGAACCGCCCGAATGCGCCGACCAGTCATGCGGTGCGATCTTGTCGGCGATCAGGTCGTCCATGGTCTCGGTGTCAGGCACGCGCAGCAGTGCCTCGGCCAGGCACATCAGCGCCACGCCTTCCTTGGTGGAGAGGCCGTAGGCCGAGAGAAAAACCTCCATCAGCCGCGGGTCGGACGAGCCGCGCACCGCGCGCACCAGATCCGCGGCACGGGCCGAGACGGCTTTGCGGTCATCGGCCGAAAGTTCTGCCGCCGCAGCTAGCCGCTTCACAGCCGCGTCTTCGTCGGGCAGGTAGTTGGCGCGGATCTGCTGGCGGATGGTGTCGAGCGGCATGGCGGTCCCTGCGGAGCAAGCATCTGGGAGCGGGCCGGCGGTCGCCGGACCGAATGGCCCAAGCTAGCACAGAGCCGCATTTTCGGCCGGTCCAAAGAAATCGACATGGCAGGCCGAGCGGTCTATCATGCGGCTAAATTGTTATCAGATGGACTGTGATATCCGTGACAGGAGACCAATTGGACCGCATCGACAGAAACATCCTGTCGGCGCTGGCGCGCGACGGGCGGCTGTCCATGTCGGAACTGGCCGGCAAGGTCGGCCTGTCGAAGACGCCGGTGCAGGCGCGGGTGAAGCGCCTGGAGAAGGACGGCTATATCAGGGGCTATCAGGCGATCATCGACCGCGAGCGCATGGGCGAAGGTCATGTCGCCTTCGTCCAGGTCAAATTGTCGGACACACGCTCGGCCGCGCTCGATGCTTTCAATCGCGCGGTGCAGGCCGTGCCGGAGATCGAGCAGTGCCACATGATGGCGTCGAGCTTCGATTATCTTCTGAAGGTCCGCACCACGGACATCGCCGCCTATCGCCGTGTCCTCGGCGAGCGCATCTCGGCATTGCCGCATGTTGCGCAGACTTCAACCTTCGTGGCCATGGAGACGGTGAAGGATCGCTGACTCTTCAGTCCGACAGCGTCTTCAAAAACGCCACCAGCGCCGCGCGTTCGCGATCCGACAGTTGCAACGGGTGCACTTCGGAGGTGCCTTCAACGGCCGCCTCCGCCTTCGCGTAGTGCGCCACCACCTCCTCCAGCGAGGAAAACTGTCCGGCATGCATATAGGGCGGCCGCGTTGCCGCGCCCCGCAACGACGGCGTCTTGTAGGCGCGCATCAGTTCGGGTGCTGCCTTGACGATGAAGCGCAGCTCGCCGCAGGCGCCGGCGTCGCCATCGCGGAAGGCGCCGAAGCAGTTGAATGGGTCGGCCTGAACCTGGGCCACCGCATCGAAACGGCCGCGATCCAATGGCAAATCCCTGACCGGCGGCACGCCGGTGTTGTGGAAAGCGTTGTCGGTGAAGCGCGGGCCGTTATGGCAGGTGACGCAATTGGCCTTGCCGATGAACAGTTTCAGCCCGAGCATCTCCTCCGGCGAAAAGGCATCGTCAGCTTTCGGCTTGGCGCCTGACGCAAGATCGATGGCAAAGCGGTCAAAGCGCGTCTGTGCCGGTTCGACCGACCGTTCGAAGGCGGCGATCGCCTTGCCGATGTTGGAAAAGACGCGGTTGACGTCGTCCATTTGGGCCGCGGTCATTGCCTTCCATGCCGCCTGCTCGGCCTCATTGCCGAGCGGGCTGGCGTTGGCCGGCACGGCGGAAAGATCTGGCAGTGGCCCGAAGATGCGCTCATAGCGCTCGCCGAACCGCTTCTGGATGTAATGCGCGAAGGCGGCGCGGTTCCCCGCCTGCTCAAGCGGGTTTTCCAGCGGCGTCAGCGCCTGCGCCCACAGGCTGTCGCGCCGTCCATCCCAGAAGAACCACGGATTGCGGGCGATGCCGGCCAGCGGCATCGAGCGCCTGTTGGTGCGGCCGACACCGACGGATTGCGGCAGGTCATCCTGGAACTGCCGGTCGATCTTGTGGCAGGTCGAGCAGGATACGTTACCGTCGCGGCTCATCCCCTGATCGAAGAACAGAGTGGAGCCCAGGGCGGCGGCGGCCGGCACGTCGGCGAAGCGGTTGGTCGTGTCGGGTTTGAGCGCCGGCAAGGTGTTCAGCGCCAGCGAAGCGATGGTCTTCTTCTCGGCATCGGAAAAATCCGGTTTGCCGCAGCCGGCAACGAGCACGACCGCCGCCAATGCCAGAAGGCGCAACAGGCCGTTCATCCGCTCACAGCACCACGTTGAAGACGACCGTGTCGGAACCGGCCGCCGCCGAAATGGCGAAGCGCAACTGCCACACGCCGCTCATGGTGAATTTCAGCCCCTCGATCCTGTAGCGCCCCTCGCCAAGATAATCGGTCGCCTGCGGACTGGTCGGCAAGCCGTGATTGTGCTGCGGCATGCCACCGGACACCGAGATCGCCGCACCTTCCACGGAATCGCCGTTGACCGTCTTCAGGGTCAGCAACCAGGATTGCAGTTCGCCTTGCCGGATAACGCCGCGTTCCGGCTGAATGCTGGCGACAAACAAGCCGTTCGCCGTCTTCTTCGAGCGCGAAATATCCGGGCCCGGCGCCGACTGCGGCGCGGTCAGATAGACGATCGCCAATATGCCAGCCAGCGAGGCGGCCAGTCCAACGCCCGCAAGAAGATAACGCCATATCGATGCCAAACCGGTTCCTCTTCTGGGCATAACGTCTCGGGAAGCAATTCGCGTCCCCGCTTCTGTGGGAAAACGCTTCTGGCGCAAAAAACCGCCGCCGCCAAGCATGGCGCTGCCGGCCGCAAAAAGCTACAGCAGCGAACTGATCCGGAGACAGATACATGGCAGCAGACGGCGTCGCTTCGATCGGTGAATGCATGCTCGAACTGTCCGGCCAGGCCGGGCCGAACTGGCGCATGGGCTTTGCCGGCGACACGTTCAACACGCTGTGGGCGCTGCATGCGCTGAGCGGCGAGCGGCCGGCGACCTACGTCTCCGCCTTCGGCGACGATCCCTTCTCGCAGGGCCAGATTTCGTTCTTCGCCGAAAACGGCATCGACATCGGCGCCAGCCCGGTCATCCCAGGCGCGCGGCCCGGCCTCTACGCCATCACCTTGACCGGCGCCGAACGCGCCTTCACCTATTGGCGCAGCGACGCGGCGGCCAGGCGGCTTGCCTCGGACCCGGCCGCCTTGGCAAAAAGCCTTGAAAACCGGGCGCTTGTGTATTTTTCCGGAATCACCTTGGCAATTCTGGATGCCAGCGCGCGCAAGACGTTGCTGGCAGAAGTGGCCAAAGCGCGCGCTGCCGGTTCGCTCGTCGCCTTCGACCCCAACTACCGGCCGCGCCTGTGGCAGAGCCGCGAGGAGGCGCAAGCCGCGATCCTCGACGCGCTTGCCGTCGCCGACATCGCGCTGCCGACCTTTCCCGACGAGCAGATGCTGTTTGGCGACTCGGCACCGCAAGCGACCGCCGAGCGGTTCGGAAAACTGGTCGGCGAAGTCGTCGTCAAGAATGGCGAGGAACCCGCGCTGATCGCCACTGGCGGAGCCCTGCAGCCGGTTCCGGCCCAGCATGTCGCCACCCCGGTCGACACCACCGGCGCCGGCGATTCCTTCAATGGCAGCTATCTCGCCGCCCGGCTTGCCGGCCATGCCCCGGCGGATGCCGTGCAGCGCGCGCATCGCGTCGCCGCCGCTGTCGTGCAGGTGCGAGGCGCGCTGGCGCCGTTCGAGGTTCTAAGAATCGCTTTCGAGGGCTAAGGCCTTAGGGAAGCCTGAAACGATATTCCGTCACCTGATGATAGATCTGTCCCGGCCATAGGGTGGCCTGTGGGAAATAGGGCCGGTTCGGCGCGTCGGGCCAGGTCTGCGCTTCCAGGCAAAAGCCGGAAAACGCCTTGTAGCGCCGTCCGTCCAGGCCGCCCGAGGTCGGCGCGACATACTGGCCGGTATAAAGCTGCAGGCCGGGCTCTGTGGTCCAGACTTCCATCTCGACGCCGGAATTGGCGCCTTGCGCCCACGCCACCTGGTGAAGCGGGCCCCGGGCTGACGCCAGGCAGAAATTGACGTCGTAGGGAAGCTGCTCGCCTTCCGTTTCCATGCGCAGCAGCCGCGCCTGGCGGAAGTCGAAGGGCGTGCCGTCGACAGGTTTGACCACGCCGGTCGGGATCATCTCGCCATCGACCGGCGTATAGGCGCCGGCATTCAGCATCAGCCGGTGGTCGAGAATGTCACCGGCGCCGCCATCGTCGAGATTGAAATAGGAATGCTGCGCCAGATTGCACAGCGTCGGCTCCTCGCAGGTGGCGGTCAGCTCCATCGAGAGCGTGCCGGGAATCTTCAGCCGGTAGGTGCAGGTGACGTCGAGCGCGCCGGGAAAGCCCATCGTGCCCTCGGGATCGTGCAGGGTCAGGGTGACAAAATCCCGGCCGTGCAGCGAAACCGTCCACGGCCGATGGAAGAAGCCCTCCGAGCCGCCATGCAGCGTGTGCTTGCCGAGGAAATTGCGCTCAGTCTGGTAGCGCTGGCCGGCAATGGTGAAGCGGCCGTCGCGGATGCGGTTGGCATAGCGGCCGACGACCGCGCCGAAGAAGGCCCGGTCGGTCTCGTAAGGTTCGAAGCGGTCGTAGCCCAGCACCAGCGGCGCGTCGTGACCGGCGAGCCGCAGATCCTGGATGATTGCGCCGAGCCCGATGATGTTGGCGCTGACGCCGCCGCCCCGGATGGTGAAACGGCGAACGGGTTCGCCTGCCTGCGTCGTGCCGAAGACTTCGCCGTCCTTCATCGCTATGTCCAAATGCTAATTCGTCGATCTATCGACTTAGAGCAATTCCAGGAAAAGTGTGAAACGGTTTTCCGTCCGGAATTGCAAAAAACAAAGAACTGGAGCGGTTCGGCGTTTCCGTGAAACGCTGAACCGCTCCAGTCCGGCTGAATGTCGTCTGGCAAGGGCCGGCCCGGGCCTGCCCTGCCCGTCAATGATTTAGAGGCCGAGACCCCCGATGCAGACATATTTGGTGTCGAGGTAATCCTCGATGCCCTGGTGTCCGCCTTCCTTGCCGAGGCCCGATTCCTTGACGCCGCCGAACGGCGCTTCCGGCGTGGTGATCAGGCCTTCATTGACGCCGACCATGCCGTATTTCAGGCCTTCCATGACCCGGAAGGCGCGGCCGAGGTCGCCGGTGTAGAAATAGGCGGCAAGGCCGAACTCGGTGTCGTTGGCAAGCGCAATGGCTTCCTCTTCGGTCTCGAACTTGAATACCGGGGCGATCGGGCCAAAAATCTCTTCCTTCATGAAGCGCATGTCAGGCTTCGCATCGGCGATGACGGTCGGCTGGAAGAATGAGCCGCCAAGCGCGTGGCGCTTGCCGCCGGCAACGACCTTGCCACCCTTCGACGTGGCGTCGGCGATGAATTCCTCGACCTTCTCGACCGCCTTCGCGTCGATAAGCGGTCCCTGCTGCACGCCCTCTTCCAGGCCCGAGCCAACTTTCAGCGCATTGCTCGCGGTAGCCAGCTTCTCGACAAACTTGTCGTAGATGCCGGCCTGCACCAGGAAGCGGTTGGTGCACACGCAGGTCTGGCCGGAATTGCGGTATTTGGCGGTGATGGCGCCGGCGACGGCGCGATCGAGGTCGGCATCGTCGAAGACCAGGAACGGCGCATTGCCGCCGAGTTCCATCGAGACCTTCTTGACGGTGACGGACGACTTCTGGATCAGCAGCTTGCCGATCTCGGTCGAGCCGGTGAAGGTGATCTTCGACACCAGCGGATTGGCGCAGATCTCGTCGCCGATTTCGCCGGCAGCACCCGTCAGGATGTTGATGACGCCCTTTGGGAAGCCGACCTCCTCGGCGAGCGCGCCCCATGCAAGGCCGGAATACGGCGTCTGCGAGGCCGGCTTGACCACGGCGGTGCAGCCGGCGGCAAGCGCGGGACCAAGCTTGCGGGCAAGCATCGAGGAGGGGAAATTCCACGGCGTGATGGCGGCAATGACGCCGACCGGCTCCTTGGTCACCAGGATGCGGCGATCGCCCCATGGTGATGGCACGACATCGCCATAGGTGCGGCGGCCTTCCTCGGCAAACCACATGATGTAGGCGGCAGCCGAACCGATCTCGCCCTTGGATTCGGCGAGCGACTTGCCCTGCTCGATGGTGAGCAGTTCGGCCAGCACATCCTGATTGTCCATCATCGCGTCATGCAGCTTGCGCAACAGCTTCGAGCGCTCCAGCGCGGTCGTCTTGCGCCAGGTCTTGAAGGCTTCGCTTGCGGCTTCGATGGCGCGGCGGGTTTCCGCCTTGCCCGACTTCGGCACGGTGCCGATCTTGAGACCGGTGGCCGGGTTGTTGACGTCGACCGTCTGGCCGCTGTCGGCCTGCACCCATTCGCCATTGATGAGATTGGCCTGGCGCATGAAATGGCTGGTTTTCTGCAGCATGGTCTAGCCTCCGTTCGGCGCACTGACGGGCCGGTCTGTGGATGTCTTCGATGAGCGCGCGCAATGGCCTGGATGCCCGACACGCTGAGCCACTGCTCTTTACCTAGGGCAAGCTCGGCAAGCAATTGCAAGATGGCATATAGGCTTTGGGCCAGCCAAACGCCAGAGAAAATTCACATGTAAATTAGTTTGGGCCCCAGCCTTGCCAAAGACCAGCCTTGCCAAAGACAGCCTTACAAAAGACCAAGCCTACCCAAAGACATGAACCACCACCGTCAGCCAAAAGGCGGTTGTAACAACCGCGCTTGCCGTGGCGATGGTCATCTGGTTCGACGCCAGCGCCTGGCCGGTGTTGAACTGCACGGCGATGAGATAGGAATTGATGCCGGACGGCAGCGCCGCCACCACGACCGCCACTTTGGCCGTCAAGGGCGGCAGGCCAAACAGCCAGACCAGGCCGAGCACCAGCGCCGGCATCAGGAACAGTTTCAGCGTCGACAGCGCCAGCGCCGGTCGGATGTTACCGGAAATGCCGAAACGGCGCAGGCTGAGCCCCATGGCGAACAGCGCCACCGGCCCGGCGGTGTTAGCCAGCGCATCGGCCAGTCGCATGGCAAGGTTCGGCAGCGGCGCGCCGGTGAGGCGCCATGCCAGCCCGGCCAGGATGCCGATGATCAACGGATTGGTGAACAGTCTTCTCAGAAAGCTCTGGATTATGCGCAGCGGGTGTACGGGCTCGCTGCCGCCGCGGCCAAATATCTCGAACATGATGATCGAAGCCATCATCATGGTCGGCAGATGCACGGAAACGAGCAGCGACAGCACTTCGAATCCGCTGGACCCGAATACGCCGAGAACGAAGGGAATGCCCAGCAACACCACATTCGAGAAGGATGACGACACTCCACCGACGATGCCGGTGCGCGCGTCCCGCCCAAAGATCCGTGTCGTCACCAGATGGCCGGCGGCCCATGTCATTGCAACCGCCGCGAAATAAGCACCCCACAGCGACCAGGGCGCCACGCCGTGGAAATCGGAATTCACCATCGTCCGAAACAGCAGCAGCGGCATCGCGACGTTGATGGCGAATTCGGAGATGCCGTCCCCGCTGGCCGGTTTCAGATAGCCGGTGAGCCCCGTGACATAGCCGAGCGCGACGAGGCTGAAGACGAAAAGAACGGTTTCGGTGAGCGGAGACATTTTTCAGGGATAGGCGAGCCCGGATTCCAGCGCAATCGCCATGATCTTCAGAAACCGCTCCTCGATCCGCCCGGCGCCTGAATTTGATCATGGTCGGGTGGCAGCGCTATACAGGCTTGGGATCATCAGGGCGGACACACAGAGAATGGTTGCGACGCCGAAACAGCGTCATTTCAGACAGGCGTGGCTGACGGCTTTCGTCGCCGGGCTGTTTTGCCTTGCCGCGACGGTGCTTGCGGTTGCGGAGACCAAGAGCCTCAAGGGCGTGGCGCTGATCATCGGCCAGTCGAAATACGAACACATCGCAGCCCTTGCCAACCCGGCCAACGACGCCCGCGACATGGCCAAGATGCTGACCGATCTCGGCTTCGACGCCCGCAACGTCACCGATCGCGATGCCGCCAAGCTGAAGCGCGATCTCGATCGGTTTGTCGAGGATGCCGACGGCGCCGACGTCGCCTTCATCTATTATTCCGGTCACGGCATCGAGGCGGGCGGCGAGAACTATCTGGTGCCGGTCGACGCCGACGTCTCGTCGCTGAAAAATGCCGGTGAGGCGCTGGTGCCGATTTCAGCCGTCATGGACGAGCTGAAAAAGACCGTGCCGGTGACGATCGTGCTGCTTGACGCCTGCCGCACCAACCCGTTTCCGCCGGACGCGGTCGTGCGACGCGGGCCGACGGCTTCCGCCGAGCCTGTCGGCGCCGGCGGGCTGGAACCGGTGCGCGGCGCAAAAGCCCTCGCCGATGCCTCATTGGATGATGCCAGCCTGGGAACTGTGGTCGGCTTCGCCGCCGAGCCGGGCCGACCCGCACTTGATGGCGCCGCCGGCGAAAACAGCCCCTACGCCGCCGCCCTGCTGCGCCACCTCACCGCGATGAAAGGCACGGAATTCGGCTCGGTCATGCGCATGGTCACCGAGGAGGTCTATCTCGACACCAAGGCAAAGCAGCGCCCCTGGGTCAGCGAGAGTCTGCGTCGCCTGCTCTATTTCGGCGTCGCGCCGCCGGAACCGACCGGCGACGACGGGCTGATCACCGGTGAGCGGCGGCAATTGCTGCTGACCATTTCCGACCTGCCCGATCCCAAACGGGCTCAGGTGGAGTTGGCTTCTCTGCAGGACGGCGTGCCCCTTGACGCGCTCTACGGCGTGCTCAAGGCGCTCGGCACGGAAAAGATCCCTGAGGATCCCAACGACCTGCAGAAGGTGCTGGACAGCCAGGCCGAGCGTCTGAAGAAGATGATGGCCGAGCGCGCCGCATTACGCACCGACGATCCCGAGATCAGTCGCCTGGTCGCATCCGCCGACAAGGCCATAGGCCAGGGCGCCATGGTGACGGCGCGCAAATTCCTCGACGACGCGGTCGGCCGGATCGAGGAAAACAGCGGTGCGGTCGACGAGGCCGAGGACCTGCTCCGGCAAAAGCGCATCGCCGACGCCGCCATCTATGCCAAACGCGCCGACGCCGCCGCGCTGGTCTTCGACTACAAATCCGCCGCCAACGACTATGCCAAGGCGTATTCGTTGGTCGAGAAGTGGGACGAAAAGCTGCGCTGGAACTACAAGAACCAGGAGGCCGAGGCGCTGAACGCTCATGGCTACGCCACCGGCGACCTCGATGCGCTGCAGCACTCCATCGAGGCCTATCGCACCATCTTGAACTTCATCCCCAACGGCGAACAGAATCGCGACTGGGCAATCACCCGCAACAACATGGCGGTGGTGCTGCAGACCATTGGAGAGCGCGAAACCGAGACTGCGCATCTCGAAGAAGCAGCGGTGATTTTCCGCGATTCGCTGGTGGTGTTCGAGCGCGAGAAGGACGACCGCAACTGGGCCGCGGCGCAGAACAACCTGGCCAACGTGCTTCTGAAGATCGGCGAACGCGAGAGCGACCCGAAGCGTCTCAATGAAGCGGTGGCGGCGACGCGCGCCACCCTTGAGAAGCGTCCGCGCGACAAGCTGCCGTTGGACTGGGCCGGTTCGCAGAACAATCTAGGCCTCGCGCTCTATGCACTCTCCGAGCGTGAGCCTGCCGGCGAGCATCTCACCCAGGCGGAAGCAGCCTACCGGCTGGCGCTTGAGGAATACACACGCGAGAAAGCACCAGTGGAATGGGCGATGGTCGAGAACAATCTCGGCAACACGCTTGTAACGCTTGGCATCCAGCTCAACGACAAGGCGAAGATCAACGAGGCGGCCGACGCGTTTCGCGCCGCGCTGGAAGTGCGAACCCGCGAAACTTTCCCGGTGTCCTGGGCGACCAGCCGCCTCAACCTGGGCAATGCGCTGAGCGGTATCGCCCGCTTCGATATGGGCACGGCTACGCTCGAAGAAGCTGCAGCTGCCTATAACGACGCTCTGACGGTGTTTACCCGCAAGCGCTTCCCGATGGACTGGGCGTCAGCCCAGAACAATCTTGGATCGATCTATCAGACCCTTGGTCAGCGCACCCGTGGTGCGGCCAAGCTGGAACAGTCGGCGGCAGCCTTCCAGGCGGCACGGCAGGTCTATGTCAGGCGGAAGTTCCCGCAGGACTGGGCGATGAGCTACTACAATCTCGGCAACACGCTGCAGCTTCTCGGCGGCGTCACCGACAAGCCCGAGCATTACAGCGAGGCGGTCGACGCCTACGGCAATGCGTTGCGCGAGTACAAGCGCGAGACCAACCCGCGGCAATGGGCAATGGCCCAGGCCGGCCTGGGCTCGACGCTGCACTGGTTGAGCATGAGCAATGGCGATGCCAAGACGCTGCAGGATTCGATTGCGGCGCGGCGGGCAGCGCTCGAAATACTCACCATCGAGGCCGCGCCGGTCGACTGGGCCAACGCTCAAAATGGCATCGGTATGAGCCTGCTCAATCTCGGCAATCTCCAGCGGACCGACAAATATCTCAACGACGCCGAAGCGGCGTTCACGGCGGCGCTGAAGGTGTTTACGCGCGAAAGTCAGCCGCTGCAGTGGGCCTTCGAGCAGAACAATATCGGCGACGTCCACTGGAACCGCGCCAGCTATGGCGCGGGCAAGCCGGAATATCTCAAGGCGATCGAATTCTTCGAGAACGCCAAGCAGGGCTTCACCGAAGCCGGCTACACGATCCCTATCCCGCTCACCGATCAGAAGATCGAGCTGGCGAAGAAGCAAATGGCGAAAATGTGAAGCGAACCGAGGGTTCGCCTTTCGCTTGTCTTTGTGCCGGCTTTCCGATCCCTATATCAGAATGACCGGAGCGGCATCCGGCTCCCGGAAAGGTTTCGATGATTCGATTTGTGCTGTCGCTGTTCCTGCTTGCTGTTCCCGCCGTCGCCCACGCGACCGACGCCGGCTGGGCGCTGCTGCGTGACGGCGGCCATGTCGTGCTGCTTCGCCACGCACTGGTCACCGGCACCACCGACCCCGCCAATTTCGTCATCGACAACTGCGCCACCCAGGTCAACCTATCGGCGCGCGGCAAGCAGCAGGCGAGCAAGATCGGCGCGCTGTTCGGCGCCCGCGCCGCCCCCATCGAGCGGGTGCTGTCCAGCCGCTATTGCCGCTGCCTCGACACTGCCCGCATCGCCTTCGAAGCGGAGCCGGAGCTCTTTGCGCCGCTCGACCTCCTGAGGAGCGATCCGACCGAGAAGGCCGCGCAGCTCGACGCGGTGATGAAGGAAATCCGCGCCTACACCGGTTCCGACAATCTGGTCATGGTCACGCATCTCGAAAACATCGTCGCGCTGACCGGCGTCTCGCCGCGCGAGGGCGAAGCGGTGGTGGTCGAGCCGCAGGGCGATGGCTTGCGCGTGCTCGGCCGCGTCACGTTCTGAGAAAGCCAGTGGTCAAGCTCCGTGAAAACTAAGCTGACGTGACGTCAACTGGGAGGGCCGCCGGCTTGTCGGGCGGCCCTTCTTGTCTTCACGGGAGGGCCATCCCATCTGCGCCCGGCGCATCAGGCCTTTTCCTGCCGGAAAAAACCGATTAGACAGCGCCCAAACCAGATGCGGACAGATTCCGCCCGCAACCGAAGGAAGAGCCCTTGTCCACCACGTTCGACAAAGTCGCCAAGATCATTGCCGACACCAGCGAGATCGATATCGACACCATCACTCCCGAGAGCCACACGATCGACGATCTCGGCATCGACAGTCTCGATTTCCTCGATATCGTCTTTGCCATCGACAAGGAATTCGGCATCAAGGTGCCGCTGGAAAAGTGGACCCAGGAAGTCAATGACGGCAAGGCTTCGACCGACGATTACTTCGTCATGAAGAACCTGTGCGCCAAGATCGACGCGCTGGTCGCCGCCAAGACCGCCTGATATCGGCTGGCGCGCGGCCTTGACGGGCTGCGCCGCCTGACCCACAAAGCCGCTCATGAGCAGCCCTCGCGACGTCGTCATCACCGGTATCGGCCTTGTCTCCTCGCTGGGAGAGGGTCCGGATACCCACTGGCAGAAGCTGGCGCAGCCGGGCCTGCAGCCGGTGCTCGAATCCGCGCGCTTTGCGCCCTACACCGTGCATCCCCTGCCGGAGATCGACTGGAACCTGCAGATCGCCAAGCGCGGCGACCAGCGGCAGATGGAAACATGGCAGAGGCTGGGCACCTATGCCGCCGGCATGGCGCTGGATGACGCCGGCATCAAGGGCAATGACGATCTCTGCACGACGATGGACATGGTGGTGGCCGCCGGCGGCGGCGAGCGGGACGAGGCGGTCGATGCCGCCATCCTCGCAGCGTCCGAGAGCCGCAACGACCGCGACGTGCTGCTCAACGAGAAACTGACCACCGAATTGCGGCCGACGCTTTTCCTGGCCCAGCTCTCCAATCTGCTCGCCGGCAACATCTCCATCGTCCACAAGGTGACGGGATCGTCGAGGACCTTCATGGGCGAGGAAGGTGCCGGCGTCGCCGCCGTCGAGACCGCCGCCGCGCGCATCCGCTCCGGACAGTCGACGCACATACTGGTCGGCGGCGCCTTCCAGACCGAACATTCCGACATGCTGCTCGGTTATGAGCTGGCCGGTTATCTGCATCGCGGCCCATGGAAGCCGGTCTGGCAGAGACAGGGCGCCGAGGGCGGCGGCCTAGTCTCCGGCTCCGGCGGCGCGTTCCTGGTGCTGGAGCAGCGCGAACACGCGCAAAGCCGCGGCCGCAAAATCTATGCCGAGCTCGGACCGGTCGTCTCAGGCCGCGCCCGGCGTTCGCGCGGCGAGCTTGACGCCGAGATCGCGACACTGCTCAAACAGGCAACTCTCCCGAACGGCAAGTTGCTGGCCCTGTCGGGCGCATCCGGGGCGCATACCGCAACGTCAGCCGAAAAGGCAGCGCTGGATGCCAATCCGGCGATATCGGCGCGCGGCTTCGCGACGCTGACCGGGCATATGAAGGAAGCGCAGTTTCCATTCGCGGTCGCCCTCGCCGCCCTGGCCGTCGACCGCAAGGCCGCCTACCCCGTTTTCGACGCCGCGGCCGAGAAGCCGTTCGAAGGCATTCCCGAAACCGTGCTCGCAACGGCAATCGGCTATCACCAATTCGAGGGCATGGCGCTGGTCAACGCTGCTTGATGCAGCGCTGCGCGACCATGCTGCAAAGTTAAGAGGTTCCGGATGGCCAATCTCAGAGATCACATGGGCAGGCCGATCGTCGCCGTCACCGGCATCGGCGTGGTAACCTCGCTCGGCATCGGCAAGGCAGACAATTGGGCGGCACTGACCTCCGGCAAATCGGGCATCCACCCGATCACCCGCTTTCCCGTCGACCACCTCAACACCCGCATCTCCGGTATGGTCGATTTCCTCGACTCAAGCTCGAAAGGCGCCAGCCTGCTGACCTACGAACTGGCCGAAACCGCCGCGAATGAGGCGGTGGCCGAATCCGGCCTCGATTCCTCTGATTTCGGTGGCCCGCTCTTCCTCGCCTCGCCGCCGGTCGAACTCGACTGGCACGACCGCTTCGCGCTCTACAATTCCGACGGCAAAGGCGCCGGCGCCGAAAGGCTGCTCAGGGTGGCGCGCGGGCTGAAGGAAACAGATACGTTCGCAAGCACGCAGTTCGGCGCGATCGCCGACCGGCTGGCCGACCGCTTTGGCACGCGCGGCCTGCCGATCACGCTGTCGACGGCCTGCGCTTCGGGCGCCACCGCCATCCAGCTCGGGGTCGAGGCGATCCGCCGCGGCGAATGCGACCGGGCGCTGTCCATCGGCGCCGACGGTTCGGCAACCGCCGAGGCGCTGATCCGCTTTTCGTTGCTCTCGGCGCTGTCGACCCACAATGACATCCCGGAAAAGGCGTCAAAACCCTTCTCCAAGGACCGCGACGGCTTTGTGCTGGCCGAAGGCTCCGGCGCTCTGGTGCTGGAATCGCTTGAGGCGGCCCTTGCACGGGGCGCAAGCGTTCTCGGCATCCTGCGCGGCTGCGGTGAAAAGGCCGACGATTTCCATCGCACCCGTTCCAAGCCCGACGGTTCCCCGGCGATCGCAGCAGTGCGCGCCGCTCTTGCCGATGCCGGCTTGAGCAAGGACGAGATCGACTACGTCAACGCTCACGGCACCTCGACGCCGGAAAACGACAAGATGGAGCATCTGTCGCTGTCGACCGTGTTCGGCGATCGCATCGGCTCGATGCCGGTCTCGTCCAACAAGTCGATGATCGGCCACACGCTGTCGGCGGCGGGTGCTGTCGAAGCGGCGTTTTCGCTGATGACCATGCGCGAAAGCGTCATTCCGCCGACCATCAACTACGACAATCCCGACCCGGCGATCGTGCTCGACGTGGTGCCCAACAAGAAGCGCAATGCCGAAGTCGGCACCGTGCTGTCGAACTCGTTCGGCTTCGGCGGCCAGAACACTTGCCTTGTCATGGCGCGGGAACCGGTCTAAGCGACCTTTTTCAGCCAGACTGAACTGACAGGCTCCATGCGCGCACTGCAACTTATCGAGGACCGCCGTCTTGAAACGGTGGACCTGCCGCCCCCGCCGCCCCCCACATTGGGCGAAGTCACGCTGCGCATCAAGGCGGTGGCGCTGAACCATATCGACGTCTGGGGCTGGCGTGGCATGGCCTTCGCCAAGCGTAAGCTGCCGCTGGTCGTCGGCGCCGAAGCCTCCGGCGAGGTCGAAGCTGTCGGCCCCGGCGTCTCCAGCCTGCTGCCCGGACAATTGGTGTCGATCTACGGCGCGCGCACCTGCGGCCTTTGCCGCGCCTGCCGCGAAGGCCGTGACAATCTCTGCGAACATGTCTCGGGCGTCCACGGCTTCCATCTCGACGGCTTTGCGCAGGAGAAGATCAACCTGCCGGCGCGCCTGCTGGTCCCGGCCCCTCCAGGCGTGACCGATGTCGGCGCTGCCGTCGCCCCTGTCACCTTCGGCACCGTCGAGCACATGCTGTTCGACAATGCCAAGCTGCAGCCCGGCGAAACCATCCTCATCCATGCCGGCGGCTCCGGCATCGGCTCGGCGGCGATCCAGCTGGCCAAGCGCATGGGTTGCACCATCATCACCACGGTCGGTTCCAACGACAAGATCGACAAGGCCAAGGCGCTCGGCGCCGACCATGTCATCAACTACCGCGACGACCGTTTCGAAGGGGTCGTGCGCAAGCTCACCAGGAAGAAGGGCGTCGACGTTGTCTTCGAACATGTCGGCGCCGACACCTTTGCCGCCTCGATGCTGTGCCTCAAGCGCGGCGGCCGCCTCGTTACCTGCGGCTCGACCTCGGGCGTGTCGACCCAGATCAATCTGATGCAGCTGTTCCAGCAGCAGCTGAAGCTGCTCGGGTCCTTCGGCTGCCGCATGGAGAACATGGCCAACGCCATGCAGAAGATGGCGGCGGGACAGGTAGCACCTGTCATCGACACCGAGGTCGGCTTCGACGGCATCGACGCCGCGCTGAAGCGCATGGAAGGCCGCGACGTGTTCGGCAAGATCATCCTGCGCGTTTCCTAGGCTATGGCCGGCTCGGTGTTCAAGAAAGCCCGCCGGGACTTCATGTTCCGCTATGGCCGAAGACTGCGCCAGATGGAGCACTGGCTGGTGGCGCGCGTGGCGATGACGATCATATCGCTGCTGCGCCTCTTGCCCGCGGACAGGGCGCTCAATTTCGCCGACCGGGCGGCCCGGCGCATCGGTCCGCGGGTCGGGCGCCACCGTGTCGCCATCAACAATCTGCGCCTTGCCTATCCCGAAAAGAGCGATGTCGAGATCGAGGCCATCGCCTCCGACATGTGGGGCAACATGGCCCGGCTCGCCGCCGAATACATCTTTCTTGACGCGCTCTTCGATTATGATCCGAATGCAGCGAGGCCCGGCCGCGTCGAAGTCGGCGGCGCCGATCATTTCCATCAGATAGCTGGCGAGGACAAACCGCATATCCTGTTCACCGGCCATCTCGGCAATTTCGAACTGCTGCCGGTCGCGGCCGCGACGTTCGGCATGAAGATCACGGCGCTGTTTCGTCCGCCGAACAATCCTTACCTCGCCGATTATATCCATTCGACGCGGCGTTCGAGCATGGGCGCCTTGCTGCCGTCTTCGACCGGCGCCTCCTTCGCGCTGGCGTCGATTCTGGAGAAAGGCGGCAATATCGGCGTGCTGGTCGACCAGAAATTCTCCAGCGGACTGGAGACAATCTTCTTTAACCGCCCATGCCAGAGCAATCCGGTTCTGGGCATGCTCGCCCGTCACTATGATTGCGACGTCTATCCGGCGCGATGTGTGCGGCTGCCTGGCAACCGCTTCCGCCTCGAGATCGAGGACAAACTGACCTTGCCGCGCAATGAAAGCGGCAGCGTCGATGTCGCGGCCACCACCCAACTGCTCGCCAACGTGGTCGAGCGCTGGGTGCGCGAGGATCCGGGACAGTGGATGTGGTTCCACAAAAGGTGGGAAATCTCAGGCCGGCGTCGCCGCCGGCGCGGACAGGCCAACGCCACCGGCCAGGGGCAGCGTCAATCTTAAGTCGTCGAAAGCCTCAGTTCGTCACAACGATCCGCGTATTGCCGAAGCCGACTTCGCGCACCATCGCATAGAACATCGCGGCATTGGCGGTGTGCAGCCGCACGCAGCCATGCGATGCCGGACGCCCTAGCTGCCTGACCGCGCCGGTGCCGTGGATGGCGTAGCCGCCATGGAAGAACACCGAGTAAGGCATTGGCGACATGTGGTATTTCTTCGAATACCACATCCGCGCCGTGCGTTGCGGCCGATAGGTGCCACGCGGCGTGAAATAGCCACTGCGGGCGGTCGACACGCTCCAGCGATAAAGCACCTGGCCGTATTGGCTGACGGTCATGGTCTGCGACGAGACGTCGATGCTAGCCACCAGCGAGGCAGCCCTGCTTTCGATGGACGTGCCGAACAGCATCGCAGCAAAAGCAGCTGCCATGAGAACAATTTTAGTCATGAGATCAAACCCCTTTGATGCCCCTTGCCTGCTCTGTCATCACGGTGTTTTTCATCTTCTTAACGACAGGTGAGTGATCTAACACACAGTCCTTGATAAATTCGCCAATCTAAAGCAGCGAATTTGAACGATTTTCCCGCCATAGTTGCCGCTGCGACACGAAGTTTCGGCGCCAGTGGCGCGATGCTTGCAAAACCACCCCCTTGCCTGCTCAAATCCGGGAATGAACGAACGACTCTTCAAAGCGATAGACGCCCGTGTTGATGACTTGGTCGCACTGACCGCCGACCTGATCCGCTTCCCGACCATCAACCCGCCTGGCGAAGCCTATCGCCCCTGCGTCGAATATATAGGTGCGCGCCTAGGCAGGCTTGGCTTCGAAACCGAATTCATCCGCGCCGAAGGCACGCCCGGCGATACCGACCGCTATCCCCGCGTCAATGTCGTCGCCCGCTTCGACGGCCGCTCGCCTGGGGCCTGCGTCCATTTCAACTCGCACATCGATGTGGTCGAAGCCGGCGAGGGCTGGAGCGTCGATCCCTTTGCCGGCGTGGTGAAGGACGGCAAGGTCTACGGGCGCGGCGCCTGCGACATGAAAGGGGGCATGGCCGCCTCGATCATCGCGGCGGAAGCCTTCATGGAGGTATTCCCCGACTTTCCTGGCGCCATCGAAATCTCCGGCACCGTCGATGAAGAGTCCGGCGGCTTCGGCGGCGTCGCCCATCTGGCGAAGCTTGGCTATTTCTCGAAACCCAAGGTCGACCACGTCATCATCCCCGAGCCGCTGAACAAGGACCGCATCTGTCTTGGCCATCGCGGCGTCTGGTGGGCGGAGATCGAGACCAAGGGCGAGATCGCGCATGGCTCGATGCCGTTCCTCGGCGACAATGCCGTGCGCCACATGGGCGCCGTGCTGCAGGCCTTCGAGGATGAACTGTTTCCGGCGCTCGACCGCAAGGTGACGCGCATGCCTGTCGTGCCCGAAGGCGCAAAGCGCTCGACCATGAACATCAACTCGATCCATGGCGGCCAGACTGAGGATTTCCGCCCCGGCCTGCCCTCACCCAACGTGCCCGACGCCTGCCGGCTGACCATCGATCGCCGCTTCCTGCTCGAGGAGGACCTTGCCACGGTCAAGAGCGAGGTGACCGATATGCTCGACCGGCTGAAGCGCGAGCGCAAAAAGTTCGACTACGAGATTCGCGACCTGATGGAGGTGCTGCCGCTGATGACCGAGCGCGATGCGCCGGTGGTCAAGGCGGTGGCGCAAGGCATCATGGCGATCTTCGACCGCGAGCCGGAATATGTCATTTCACCAGGCACTTACGACCAGAAGCACATCGCCCGCGTCGGCCACATCTATGATTGCATCGCCTATGGCCCGGGCATTTTGGACCTCGCCCACCGGCCCGACGAATGGGTCGGCATCTCTGATATGGTGGAGTCGGCCAAGGTGATGGCGATCGGGCTGAATGTGCTGCTTAGGGGCACGGCCGCGGACTGAACCATCGACTTCGCTGAAAAAACATTCCTCCCCGCGCCGCTGCAGAGCACGAAACGCAATTTACTCCACCTCGAAATCACGCTTCTATCGCACCAGGGTTCGAGCATTTGGGAGTTGCACGATGAAATTGTGGAAAACCATTCTTGCCGCCACGGTGCTGGCACTGGCCGGCAGTCAGGCATTTGCCGCACGCACCGACCTGGTGATCGGCATTCCGCTCGAGCCGCCGCATCTCGATCCGACCGCCGGTGCTGCCGCGGCGATCGACGAAGTGCTCTACGCCAACGTCTTCGAGGGCCTGACCCGCATCGGCCCGAATGGCGAAGTGCTGCCCGACCTCGCCGAGAGCTGGGCCATTTCCGACGATGGCAAGGTCTACACCTTCAAGCTGCGCACCGGCGTCAAATTCCATGACGGCAGCGATTTCGACGCCGGCGACGTGAAGTTCTCGCTCGACCGCGCCCGCGCCGACAATTCCGTAAACGCGCAAAAGGCCCTGTTCGCCGCCATCGATACGGTCGAAGTCGTCGATCCGACGACGGTCAAGGTGACGCTGAAGAACCCGCAGGGGTCGTTCCTCTACAATATGGGCTGGGGCGACGCGGTGATCGTGGCGCCCGAGAGCGCAGACACCAACAAGGAAAAGCCCATCGGCACCGGCCCGTTCAAATTCCAGAGCTGGGCCAAGGGCTCGTCGATCACGCTGGTGAAATCGGACACTTACTGGGGCGCCCCGGTATCCCTCGACAAGGCCGAGTTCCGCATCGTTCCCGACGCTGCTGCCGCCGTGCCGGCGCTGCTCTCCGGCGACATCCAGGCTTTCCCTTTCTTCGATCCCGACAGCGTCGCGCAGGTCAAGGACGATCCGCGCTTCAAGGTGGTGATCGGCTCGACCGAGGGTGAGACCATTCTGGCGATCAACAACAAGAAGCCGCCTTTCGACAAGCTCGAGGTGCGGCAGGCGATTGCCTTCGCGCTCGACCGCAAGGCGATCATCGACGGCGCCTCGGCCGGCCTCGGCGTGCCGATCGGCTCGCACATGTCGCCCGCCAGCAAGGCCTATGTCGACCTCACCGGCCTCTACCCGCACAATGTCGACAAGGCCAAGGAGTTGCTGAAGCAGGCCGGCCTTGAAAACGGCATCAAGGCGACGCTGAAACTGCCGCCGCCTTCCTACGCACGGCTTGGCGGCGAGATCATCGCCTCGCAGCTGCGCGACGTCGGCATCGACCTCGAAATCATTCCGGTCGAATGGGCGCAGTGGCTGGACCAGGTGTTCACCAAGAAGGATTACGACCTGACCATCGTCTCCCACACCGAGCCCAACGACATCGATATCTACTCGCGCAAGGATTATTACTTCAACTACGACAATCCGGCCTTCGACAAGATCATCGCCGAGCTGAACCTCACCTCCGACGACGCCAAGCGCAACACGCTGCTCGGCGAGGCCCAGAAGATCCTGGCCGACGACGCCGTGGTGGGGTTCCTCTATGAACTGCCGAAGGTCGGCGTCTGGGACGCCAAGCTGCAGGGCCTGTGGGAAAACGCGCCGATCCAGGCGAATGACCTGACCAAGGTGAAGTGGGCGGATTGAGGCGGCGGGCCAAAGGGCGGCGTTTGCGCTCCGTCACACCCCCCTCTGCCCTGCCGGGCATCTCCCCCGCAAGGGGGGAGATTGGGCTCTCATCTCCGCTTTCGCCTATCGCGAACGTTGAACGCTGGTCGACGACACGGAAACTGCTGATCTCCCCCCTTGCGGGGGAGATGTCCGGCAGGACAGAGGGGGGTGGGCGGGAACTCGATTTTCAGGGCGCAGGCGCACCGGGCGTCCCGCCACCATGACCGCCTACCTCCTCAAACGCCTCGCCATCGCTATCGCAACGCTGATTCTGGCGTCGATGGTCGTCTTCGCCGTGCTCGAAGTCCTGCCCGGCGATCCGGCGCGGCTGATGCTTGGCCTCAACGCCAGCGCCGAGCAGGTCGAACTCCTGCGCAACCAGATGGGCCTCAACGCGCCGCTTCTCCTGCGCTACCTCCACTGGGTCGGCGGTCTGCTCAGCCTCGATTTCGGCCGCTCCTACACTTATTCGGTGCCGGTCATCGACCTTGTCCGCGAGCGCATGGCGGTTTCCCTGCCGCTGGCGCTGATCGCGCTGGCGCTGTCCACCATCATTGCCATTCCGGTCGGGCTCTATTCCGCCAGTCGGCGCGGCCGCGCCGGTGACACGATTGCCATGGGTGCCGCGCAGCTCGGCGTCGCGGTGCCGAACTTCTGGTTCGCGCTGATGCTGATCTACCTCTTTGCCGTCTGGTTGCGGCTGGTGCCGGCCGGCGGCTTTCCCGGCTGGAGCGCCGGCGCCTGGCCGGCGCTGAAATCGCTGCTGCTGCCGGCCATCGCCCTCGCTCTGCCGCAGGCCGCGATCCTGGCGCGCGTTGCCCGCTCCGCGCTGCTCGAGGTGCTGAACGAGGATTATATCCGCACCGCCCGCGCCAAGGGCCTGCCCTATCGCGCCGTACTATGGCGGCACGCGCTGCGCAACGCGATGATCCCGGTTCTGACCATTCTGGGCCTGCAATTCGCCTTCCTGCTCGCCGGCACCATCATCATCGAGAACGTCTTTTATCTGCCTGGTCTGGGACGGCTGGTGTTCCAGGCGATCACTCAGCGCGACCTGATCGTGGTGGAAAGCATCGTCATGCTGCTGGTCGTCGCCGTCATTGCCGTTAACCTCGTCGTCGACGTCTCCTATGCCATCGTCGATCCGCGCCTTCGAGGCCGGCAATGACGCTGCACATCGACATCCCCGAGGAGACGTTGGGCAGCATTCTGGCCAAGGCCTTCCGCAACCGCTCCTTCCTCATCGGCTTCGCCATCACGGTGCTGGTGGCTGCAATAGCGGTCATCTCCTACGTCTGGACGCCCTACGACGTGACCAAACTGGTGATCTCGGACAAGACGCTGGCGCCCTCTGCGGCGCACTGGTTCGGCACCGATCATTTCGGCCGCGACATCCTGTCGATGATCATGGTCGGCGCCCGCAACTCGATTGCCGTGGCGCTGGTCGCGGTCGGCATCGGCATGGGCGTCGGCGTGCCGCTCGGCGCCTTTGCCGCGGCGCGCGGCGGGTTGGTCGACGAGGCGCTGATGCGGCTGAACGACCTCGTCTTCGCCTTCCCGGCGCTGCTGTCGGCGATCATGATCACCGCCATCTTCGGACCGGGCGCAATCAACGCCATCATCGCCATCGGCATCTTCAACATCCCGGTGTTTGCGCGCGTCGCCCGCGCCGGCGCGCTGGCGATCTGGCCGCGCGAATTCATCCTAGCCGCCCGCGCCGCCGGCAAGAGCAAAGCGCAGATTACAACCGAGCACGTGCTGCCCAACATCGCCACGCTGCTTCTGGTGCAAGGCACCATCCAGTTCGCGCTTGGCATTTTGGCCGAAGCCGGCCTCTCCTATGTCGGCCTCGGCGCACAGCCGCCAATGCCGAGCTGGGGCCGCATGCTGTTCGACGCGCAGACGCGCATGGTGGTGGCGCCTTGGATGGCGATCTTCCCCGGCATGGCCATCGTCATCACCGTGCTTGGGCTCAATCTGCTCGGTGACGGCATCGCCGACATACTCGACCCGAAATCGCGGCGGCAGCGATGAGCCTGCTGCAGATCGAGAACCTGTCGCTGGCGATCGGCGACACGTCGATCCTCAAAGGGGTCGACCTCTCCGTCGCGCCCCGCGAGGTGATGGGCCTGGTCGGCGAATCCGGTTCCGGCAAATCGATGACGGCGCTGACCATCATGCAGCTTCTGCCGCATGCGGCGCGCGCCACCGGCCGCGTGACCTTCGACGGCATCGATATTCTGGCCGCAACCGAGGACCAGATGTGCGCGCTGCGTGGGGACGACATCGGCATGGTGTTCCAGGAGCCGATGACGGCGCTCAACCCCGTCAAGACCATCGGCGAGCAGGTCGCCGAAGGCATACGCTGGCACACTAGGGCAAGCCGTGCCGACGCCGAAGACCGCGCGCGCAAAATGCTCGACCGCGTTGGCCTGCCGGAGGCCAAATTCCCGCTGTCGCGCTATCCGCACGAACTGTCGGGCGGCCAGCGCCAGCGCGTCGTCATCGCCATTGCCTGTGCATTGAAACCCAAGCTGCTCATCGCCGACGAACCGACCACGGCGCTCGACGTGGTGCTGCAGGCGCAGATCCTCGACCTCTTGCGCGGCCTTGTCAGCGAAAACCGCATGGGCCTGCTTCTGATCTCGCACGACCTCGCTGTCGTCACCGAAATGGCCGACCGCATCACCATTCTGCGCCATGGCGAGGTGATGGAAGCCGGCGACACCGCACGCACGCTGTCGGAACAGCTGCATCCCTACACGCGCCAGCTGGCGCTGGCCTCCATGCACGTGCCCGCGCGCGCCAAGGTTCACGCCACCGGCCAGGGCAAACCGCTGCTTGAGGTCGAAGGCGTGACCCGCGACTATCCCGGGCGGCGTACATCCCTGTTCAAACCCGCTCCCCCGATCCGCGCTGTCGACGACGTCTCCTTGTCGCTGGCGCCGGGCCAATCGGTGGCGCTGGTCGGCCGCTCCGGCTGCGGCAAGTCAACGCTTGCCCGCATGATCCTGGCGCTCGACAAATCGACATCGGGAACGATCCGCTTTCGCGGCGAGACCATCACCGGCAAAAGCGAGGCGGAGCTCAAAGCCGCGCGGCGCGACATGCAGGTGGTGTTCCAGGATCCCTACGGCTCTTTCGACCCGCGCCAGAAGGTCGTAAAACTGGTCGCCGAGCCGCTGCATGTACTGGAGACGAAGCCGACACCGGCCGAGCGGCGCGAGATGGTGGCGCATGCGCTGCACGAGGTCGGCCTCGGCACCAGCGACATGGACAAATATCCGCATGAGTTTTCCGGCGGCCAGCGCCAGCGCCTGTCGATCGCCCGCGCCATCATCACCAGGCCGAAGCTGGTCGTCGCCGACGAGCCGGTCTCGGCGCTCGACGTCTCGATCCGCGCCCAGATCCTCGATCTGTTCGCAGAGCTCAACCAGAAGCTCGGCATTGGCTATCTCTTCATCACTCACGATTTGACCGTCGCCCGCGCCATCACCGATGAGGTGCTGGTCATGCATGACGGCAGGATCGTCGAGCGCGGCAAGACCGGCGACGTGCTCGATCATCCGCAGTCGGAGGCGGCCAGGGCGCTGGTCGCGGCTGCGCCCGATCTGCATCGGGCGATCGCTCACCGTATGCAGGAACAGGGGTGAGTGACCGGTTCGCGCAGCGAATTCATCGTGCCAGTGGCACGATGAAAGGTCACGAACGCTGGGACGCTGCGAAGCAGCGGGGACCCGGCCGGGCGGCCGTTGCCCCTGGTCTGCCTCACTCCTCCGGCTTCACCACATCGACCGGGCTGATGTCGAGCAAATCGAGCGTGCGGCGCAACAGCCGCACTTCGCTCTCGGCCAGTTTGGAATCGGCTTTGGCGATCTCCGCCATGTGGAGCGCCAGCAACTTGCGCCGTTCGACATCGAGATCGCGGAACAGCGCCATGGCTTGCGAACCGTTGGTCTCGTAGCCGAAATCATTGAGATATTCGATGACCGCGTCGATGCTGGTTTCCGGGATGCCGAAGGCGTCCTTGCAGATGCGCCGGAAGGCGACCATTTCGCTCTCCGAAACCGAGCCGTCGGCCAGGATCATGCGAAACAGCATCAAGAGTTCCGCCGACAGCACGGGGTCGTCGGCAACCTTGCGCACGCCGGGGTCACCATCGAAGATCGAGCGTATCTGGTCGAGCAATGCCATCGCCAACAGTGTCCCTTTCCCGAGCCCGCCCAGCGCACATGACCCAA
Source organism: Mesorhizobium sp. C395A (assembly GCF_030323205.1). Taxonomy (NCBI): domain Bacteria; kingdom Pseudomonadati; phylum Pseudomonadota; class Alphaproteobacteria; order Hyphomicrobiales; family Phyllobacteriaceae; genus Mesorhizobium; species Mesorhizobium sp. C395A. The sequence goes on from NZ_CP100473.1 coordinate 2,351,525, forward strand.
AACTGCGCAGCGGTACTGAGATAATGACATGCACCACAGGAAATCCAAGCGCAACGCGCTTGGATGGACGTAGCGCGGAATCGGCCTTGCGCAAACCGGATGGCCATGAGAAGGCGCGGCACCACCTTTCCCGCCGGAATGTTCAGAAAATCCCGATGCTCGACCTCGCTACCCAGACCGTCATCATGCTTGCCTTCGCCGCCTTTGCAGCCGGCTTTGTCGATTCGATAGCCGGCGGCGGCGGGCTGATCACCATCCCGGCCCTGCTGCTTGCCGGCTTCCCGCCCGTCGCAGCACTTGGAACCAACAAGCTGCAGGGCATTTTCGGCACCGCTTCGGCGACCATCCACTACGCCATGAATGGCCATGTCGATCTGCGCCGACAGCTGCCATCGGCGCTTCTGGCCCTTGCCGGCAGTGCCGTCGGCGCCTTGCTGGCGGCATTCGTGCCGGGTGATCTCCTGCGGGCGCTGCTGCCGCTGCTTTTAATCGCCATCGCGATCTACTTCGCCGTGAAACCCAACATGAACGATGTCGACCGCGCCGAGCGCCTGTCGCCCTTCCTGTTGGGGCTGGTCATCGCCCCTTTGGTCGGCTTCTATGACGGGCTGTTCGGGCCGGGAGCCGGCTCCTTCTACATGCTGGCCTTCGTCAGCCTCGCCGGCTTCGGCGTGCTCAAGGCCACGGCACACACCAAGCTGCTCAATTTCGCCTCCAACATTGGCGGCTTCATCGTCTTTGCCGTCGCCGGCGTCGTCTGCTGGAAGATCGGGCTGATGATGGGCGTCGCCCAGTTCCTCGGCGCCCGGCTCGGCGCCAGCCTTGCCATCCGCATCGGCGCCCGGCTGATCAAGCCGCTGCTGGTGATCATCTGCCTGGCTCTGGCGGTGAAGCTGCTGGCCGACCCGGCGAACCCATTGCGCCAGCTGATTGGTGTATAAGCCTCACGCCTGATAGAGTGCCGTTGTACGAATCATGTTGGAGGGACCACACATGAATCTTAGTGCACCCACTCAGCTTGTTTTCATCATATCCCTTGTCATCGCCATCATCGGCGTGCTCGCCGCGCTTGGCGTTCTTGCGTTCATTCCTCTGGCTGCGGTGTGGATTGTCCTCATCGCATACATCGTGCTTGCCGCCGCCTGCCTGATGCGCGGCGCCTAGGCGCCCGCGACTTCTGCAATTCGAAGCGCCCGGTCAAAAGCCGGGCGCTTTTGCTTTGGATGCATGGTCCGTTAGGCTCTTCCGCGCGGAGGATGACCATGTCCGGCGAGACGGAGCGCCACGATCAACAGCACCGCCCGGTAGCCGACCGGTTCGAGATGGTGCGGCGCGCGCCGGGCCTGCGGCTGCAGAACGCGGTCACCGACATTTGTGGCTATCGCGAAACGGCGCCCGGCCATTTTCGCAATGTCGAATACGCCTCGCTCACCGTCCCGCTGGTGATCAGTTTCGCAGAATCCTTCGCCATCGGCCTTGGTCCTTCAGCGCCGCGTCGAAGGTCGGCGAAAGCGCCCGAACTTCGACATCCACGGAGTGGAAACGAAGCGGACGCGCAGACCCGAGGATGGCGAAACGGTGGACGGTCCTACCTTGCTAACCCAAAAATCGCATCGCACTCAAGATGGCGCTCCAGCTCGGTGGCGATCTCGTCCAGCGCTTTTTCCACGTCCGCGCGATAGTCGATGCCGCCGCCTTTCACGCCGAGGCTTTCCAGGAATCTCGCCCGGAAAGCGTCGGCGGAAAACAGGCCGTGCAGATAGGTGCCAAAAACCTTGCCGTCGGCGGAAATCGCACCGTCGTCGATGCCGTTGATCACAGCCGACGGCCGCGCCATGTCCGGCCCGGTGGTGCGGCCGAGATGAATTTCGTAGCCCTCGAGCGCCAGGCCGAACGGCACTGAGCGGGCGCTGACATTGCGCACCGTCTTTTCCGGTTCCATTACCGTCTCGATGTCGAGCAGGCCGAGTCCCTCGGCCTCGGTGACACTGCCCTCGATGCCATCGGGATCGCGCACCAGGCGGCCGAGCATCTGGAAACCGCCGCAGATACCGACGACATGGCCGCCGCGTTTGCGGTGCGCGAGGAGATCGCGATCCCAGCCATTCTCGCGGAACTTCATGAGATCGCCGATCGTCGATTTGGAACCGGGAATGACCACCAGGCCGGCATTCTCCGGCAAGCGCTGCCCCGGCGGCACGAACACCACTTCGACCTGCGGTTCGGCCTTGAGCGGATCGAGATCGTCGAAATTGGCGATGCGCGACAGCATCGGCACGGCGACCTTCAACGCCCGCTTCTCGCCCGACGTCAGGCGTTCGAGCACGACCGAATCCTCGGACGGCAATCGCGCCGCCGCCTTCAGCCACGGCACGACGCCAAAGCAGCGCCAACCGGTGAAGCTTTCGATCGACCGGATGCCGTCGTCGAACAGCGAGACATCGCCGCGGAACTTATTGATGAGGTAGCCGACGATCATGCGCCTGTCTGCCTCCGGCAGGATCAGATGCGTGCCGGCGACCGAAGCGATGACGCCACCGCGGTCGATGTCGCCGACCAGAATCACCGGCACGTCGGCGCGTGTGGCAAAGCCCATATTGGCGATGTCGCGGCTGCGCAGGTTGATTTCGGCCGGCGATCCGGCGCCCTCGACGATGACCAGATCGGCGCCCTCACCGACCTTCGTCCAGGACTCCAGCACGGCGTCCATCAGCCCCGCTTTCATTGTCTGGTAGTCGCGCGCTCGCGCCTCGCCGAACACCTTGCCCTGCACGATCACCTGCGAACCGATGTCGCTCTGGGGTTTGAGCAGCACCGGATTCATATGCACGGTCGGCTGAACACCACACGCCAGCGCTTGCAGCCATTGCCCACGGCCAATCTCGCCGCCGCCGGGGCGGTCGTCGCCCGGAATGTCGGCGACGGCGGCATTGTTCGACATGTTCTGCGGCTTGAACGGCCTGACTTTCAGCCCGCGATTCCTGGCCGCGCGGCAGAGCCCCGCCACCAGCACCGTCTTGCCGACATCCGAACCCGTGCCTTGCAGCATGATCGCCTTGGCCATGCTCAGCCCCTGCCCTGCGCGCCGGAAACGGTCGATTTCTGCGCCAGCGGCCCGCCGCGCCAGATGTAGAGCGCCAGCAACGCTTCGCTGCCAGTGCGCATGGCATGGCTGACATTGGAGGCGTGATGGATAATTTCGCCCGCCTGGCGGGTGTGAAAGCCGCCTTCGCCCATGCGCCACTCGGTGCCGCCGGTCAGCGGAATGTAGATCTCCTCGGCAATGTGATGATGGTCGGGATAGGTGATGCCGGGCCCCAGGATCAGCAATCCGGCCGCGACCTCTTCATTGGCGAAATGGCCGCGCGTGCCAAACACCTCCAGCCAGCCGTATTTTTGCAAGAACGCTTCACCAAAATCGCTCGCGTTGTAGGTCTGCCCCCAGCACAGATCGTCACGACGCTCCGCCAGCAGTTGCACCAGGGGCTGCGGGTCCGGCGGCGCCAGTTCGACAATGCGGTCGAGCAGACCAAGGCAAGGCAGCGGATGCGCTTCGAGCACGCGCGCCGTCATATTCCAGCCGATCCGGGTCACGGCGTCCCGCACCAGCGCGTTGTCCACGCCCCGGAGATAGGCATGGAAGCGGTCGAGCAATTCGTCGAAATATGTCGGCACGCAATGCTCCGTTGATCCATTCATGCACAGCGGCTGCGCGGCGAGCCGGGTTGCGCGGCGGCATCATTGGTCTAGATTGAGCGGCGCGCAAAGCCAAAAACAACAGGCCAGCAAGCCAACTCCAGCTGGGGAACACAGGGAGCACGCCATGGACGCCGCGGTCGATGCGAGCACCAGCCAGTTCGAGCTCAACGAGGAACAGCGCGCCATCCAGGAGATGGCACAGGCCTTCGCCGCCGATCGCGTTGCGCCCAATGCGCTCGAATGGGACCGGGCAAGACACTTTCCCGCCGATGTAATCCGCGAGACCGGCCCGCTCGGCCTCGGCGGCATCTATGTCAGGGACGATGTCGGCGGCTCGGCGCTCGGCCGGCTCGACGCCGTGCTGATCTTCGAGGCACTGTCGCACGCCGATCCGGCGTTTTCCTCCTTCATCTCGATCCACAATATGGCGGCGTCGATGATCGACCGCTTCGGCGACGACGAGCAGCGCCAACGCTTCCTGCCGAAGCTGACCTCGATGGAATGGCTGGCGAGCTACTGCCTTACCGAGCCGGGTTCAGGTTCGGATGCCGCGGCGCTGAAGACGCGCGCGGTGAAGAACGGCAACGACTATGTGCTTAACGGCGCCAAGCAGTTCATCTCCGGGGCCGGCGACAGCGACCTCTATGTTGTCATGGCGCGCACCGGCGCCGACGGGCCGAAGGGCATTTCCACCTTCGTCGTGCCGAAGGATGCGCCCGGCCTCTCCTTCGGCGCCAACGAGCACAAGATGGGCTGGCACATGCAGTCGACCCGCCAGGTGATCTTCGAGGACTGCAAGGTGCCGGCTGCAAACCTGCTGTCGGGGGAAGGCGCAGGTTTCGGCATCGCCATGGCCGGCCTTGACGGCGGCCGCCTCAACATCGCTGCCTGTTCGCTCGGCGGCGCGCAATCTGCGCTCGACAAGGCGCTGTCCTATACCGCCGAGCGCAAGGCTTTCGGCTCGAAGATCAACCAGTTCCAGGCGCTGCAGTTCCGGCTGGCCGACATGGAGACCGAATTGCAGGCAGCGCGGATCTTTCTCTACGCCGCCGCCTCGAAACTCGACCGCAAGGCGTCGGATGCCGGCAAATGGTCGGCCATGGCCAAGCGCTTCGTCACCGACATCGGCTTCAACGTCGCCAACGAGGCGCTGCAGCTGCATGGCGGCTACGGCTATCTCCATGATTACGGCATCGAAAAACTGGTGCGCGACCTGCGCGTCCACCAGATCCTCGAAGGCACCAACGAGATCATGCGCGTGATCATCGCGCGGGCGTTGATTGGACGCTGACGGCAACAATTCAGGAGAGATTGATGACCACCATCGCCTTCATTGGTCTCGGAAATATGGGCAACCCGATGGCTGCCAATCTCGTCAAGGCGGGGCACGCGGTGCACGGCTTTGACCTGATGCCGGAAAACCTCACCGTCGCCCGCGAGCATGGCGTCATTGTCATGGCGAATGCCGTGGCGGCGGTGAAGGACGCCGATGTCGTGATCACCATGCTTCCCGCCGGCAAGCACGTGCTCTCGGTCTACGAGGACATCGCACCCAAGGCCAAACCAGGCGCCCTGTTTATTGATTCCTCGACCATCGATGTCGAGTCGGCCCGCAAGGCGCATGCCGTAGCAAGGAAGCACGGGCTGCATTCGATCGACGCCCCCGTCTCCGGCGGCACCGGCGGTGCTGCTGCGGGAACGCTAACCTTCATGGCCGGCGGCGCCAAGGATGCCTTCGCCAAGGCCGAACCGGTCCTGAAGCCGATGGCAGGCCGCATCGTCCATTGCGGCGACGACGGCGCCGGTCAGGCAGCCAAAATCTGCAACAACATGATGCTCGGCATTTCGATGATCGGCGTCGCAGAGGCCTTCGTGCTGGCCGAAAAGCTCGGCCTCTCGCATCAGGCCCTGTTCGACGTTGCCTCGACCTCGTCGGGCCAGTGCTGGTCGCTGACCACCTATTGCCCGGTGCCGGGTCCCGTGCCGGCCTCACCCGCCAACCGCGACTACAAACCGGGCTTTGCCGCAGCACTCATGCTGAAGGACCTGAAACTGGCGCAGGAGGCGGCCCAAAGCGCCGGCGCGGTGACGCCAATGGGGGCCGAAGCGGCCCAGCTTTATGCGCTGTTCAACGCCCAGGGAAATGGCGGATCGGATTTTTCCGGCATCATAAATTTCCTTCGCGGCAGTTCTCTATAAGTTTCGATTTGGCAGCGCTTTTCTCGATTTTTATTGCACGGAAAAATTGCAAATTTAGATTTGCTTAAGCTCTCGATAACCCGGCGGTAACGATGTGCCTATATAACGGATGGCGAGGCGGACATATCGCATCCGCCCGGCGCTCCGGATCAGGTCTCGCGTACCGGAGCCCGTAAGTTTCGCAAGTGTATTGTTGGCGAAATGCCATGCGTATCTGGCAAAGCCGCGTTCCGATGGAGCGCGGTTTTTGCGTTTTGCAGTCGTATACTGTTCGGTCTGAATTATGTGCCGATTACAGCGTTCGGAATTGCCTGATGGTCTTCATTGACCAGCACGATCGGTGCGCTGACCCCTTCGACCCTGACGATAAGCAGGCGCACAGTCCGGGCGCCCTGATTGCAAGGCGTCCGGCTGTCGTTCCATCTACTTCTTGCGCAAATCCGCTTGCGCCAGATCCAGCGCTTTGGCGATGCGATCGCAAGCCATGTCGATCGTCGCGCGGGTCCAGATCAGCGGCGGCGACAGGATCATCGTGTCGCCGGTGGCGCGCAGCATCAGGCCTTGCGCGATGGCGTGGTCGCGGACGGTGACGGCGGCACTGCCCGCCGGCAGGAAGCGCTCCTTGGTCGCCTTGTCCTTGACGATCTCGACCGCGCCCATCAGCCCGATCGATCGCACCTCGCCGACCAGTTCGTGGCCGGCAATGCGCTCCTGCAGCGCCTGGGCGAAGTAAGGTCCAGTGTCGTTCCTGACCCTGTCGACCAGGCCTTCTCGCTCCATGATCTCGAGATTCTTCAGCGCCACCGCGCAGGCCACCGGGTGACCCGAATAGGTATAGCCGTGGTAGAATTCACCGCCCTTTTCGACCAGCGTCGCCGCGATACGGTCGCCGACCAGCAGCGCCGACAGCGGCTGATAGCCCGAGGTCAGTGCCTTGGCCGTGGTGATGGTGTCGGCCTCGACGCCGAAGGTCTGCGCCGCAAACCATTCGCCGGTGCGGCCATAGCCGGTGATGACCTCGTCCAGCATCAAAAGCACATCGTATTTGCGGCAGATGCGCTGCACTTCCGGCCAATAGCTCATCGGCGGTATTTTCACCCCGCCCGCGCCCATCACCGGCTCGCCGATGAAGGCCGCCACCTTGTCGGCACCGGCTTCGAGGATGGCGTCCTCGACGGCCTTGGCCGCGCGCAGGCCGAAATCATGGTCGCTTTCGCCAGGCAGCGCCAACTCATAGGCATAGGGCATCATGACATGGACGATGTTGGGCACCGCCCCGCCGAGCTGCTTGTGCATCAAATCCATGCCGCCCAGCGACGTGCCGGCGACGGTCGAGCCGTGATAGGCCGACTTGCGCGAGATGATGCGGTTCTTCTCCGGCTTGCCTTCCAGCACCCAATAGTGGCGCACGAGCCGCAGCGCCGTGTCGTTGGCCTCCGAGCCGGAGGAGCCGTAAAACACCTGGGCGATGCCCTTGGGCGCCAGCTCGGCCAGCTTCTTCGACAGCAGCACGGGCGTCGGCGTCGAGCATTTGAAGAAGGAATTATAGTAGGGCAATTCCTTCATCTGCGCGTAAGCGGCGTCGGCCAGCTCGTCGCGGCCATAGCCGACATTGACGCACCACAGCCCGGCCATGCCGTCGAGTATTTCGGTGCCGTCGGCATCGTAGATGAACGGGCCGTTGGCGTGGGTGATGATGCGCGAGCCGGTCTCGCGCAATTCCTTGTGGTCGGTGAAGGGATGCAGATGATGCGCGGCGTCAATCTGCTGAAGCTGCTTCAGCGAATAGTTCTGGTAAGTCATGGGTTTGCTCTTTCCTCTGGAATCAAAACGGCAAGCTGCCGGGGCGACTTCGTCAGAGGACGGCGGGCGGCGAATAGCCGATACGGGCGCACAGCCTGAGCAGTTCGACGCGCAGCGTGCGCGGCGACGGTGTCACCGCGACCCCGAAGGCGCCGGATGTGCTCATGTAGACCATGGCGGCAGTCTATGCCGCCCGAGGCCCGGAATTCAAGCGGTGCCGCTCAATACCCTTTGCAGGAACACGTATTTCATGGCGGTTTGCGCCGCTTGCGGCCGGCGGTCGCCGCGTCCGCCATGGCCGCCTTCCGTCTCCTCGAAGAACAACGTCTTGCCGTGACCTGCTTCCTGCAGCTTCGCCGCCATCTTGCGGGCATGGCCGGGATGGACGCGGTCGTCGGCGGTCGATGTCGTGAGCAGCACCGGGGGATAGACGGCATCGGCCGAGACATGATGGTACGGCGAATAGGCGGCGAGCCACTTGGCTTCTTCCGGTTTTGCCGGATCGCCATATTCGCCGATCCACGAGGCGCCTGGCGGCAGTTCGGTGTAGCGCAGCATGTCGAGCAGCGGCACCTCGATGATGACGGCGCCGAACAGTTCGGGATGCTGCGTCAGGGAAACGCCGGTAAGCAGGCCGCCATTCGAGCCGCCCTGGATGCCGAGGGAAGCAGCCGTGGCGATGCCGCGCCTGACGACGTCCTGCGCCACCGCAGCGAAATCGTCGAAGGCAGTCTGGCGATTGCCCTTCAGCGCCGCCTGATGCCAGGCCGGCCCAAACTCACCGCCGCCGCGAATGCAGGCCTGCACATAGGCATTGCCCTTCTCCAGCCACAGCCTGCCGCGCACGCCGGCATAGCCGGGCAGCAGCGGTATTTCGAAGCCGCCATAACCATAGAGAAGCGTTGGTACCGGACCCTTCTGGTCGCGCCGCCTGACGACGAAATACGGGATCATGGTGCCGTCCTTCGAGCGCGCCTCGAACTGTTCCGAGACCAGCGGCGCGGCGTCGAACCGCGCCGGCTGCGATTTCACGGTGGCCAGCGTCACCCCGTCATCGTCCGACCAGATGATCGAACTCGGCGTCAGGAAATCGGTGAAGGAGAAGGAGACGCTGGAACCGAAATGCTCGGCATGCGCGATGCCGACATTGCCGTTCTCGGGCAGCGCCGCCGGCTTCAGCGACCAGCGGTCGCCGCTGCGCTCGGCGACAACGACCTTGCCGCGCACATTGTCCATCAGATTGATGAACAGCCGGTCCTGAGTGCGGGCAATGCCGGCGACCGAAACACGGTGCGCTGGCGCGAGCATGGTTTCAACAGGGCCCAGGTCGCCGGTGTCGATCCAGTGTTCGAAATCGAAGGAATAGAGGCCGTCCGGCAAGCACTCAGTGCCGCCCGGCGCCGTCCATGGGCTGCGCACCCCGAACACGAACCGGCCCTTGAACAGCGCGGTGTCGGTGACATCGTCCGGCAGCGGGATGCGCCGGTTTTCGCCCGACGGCAGGCGCAGAAAACTGTGCGAGGAGAAGAAGGCGATCGTGCGGGCCAGAAACAAATACTGCCTGTCGCCATCATGCTCGACCCCCGCGCCGGCCGCGAGATCCTGCTTCTCGGCCTCGAAGATCGGCGTCGCCTCCTCCAACCGGGTGCCGCGCTTCCACAGCTTGACGACGCGCGGATAACCGGACTGGGTCTTGTCGTCTTCATCGAAGGCAGCCGAGACAATGACCGTGTCCCTGTCCAGCCAGGAAAAGCCGGATTTCGAGGCGGGAGCGCGGAAGCCGCCCTCGATGAATGATTTGGTCTCGATGTCGAATTCGCGCATCTCGCTCGCATCGCCGCCATCCGGCGACATCGCCACCAGGCAAAGGTTGAAATCGGGGTAAAGGCGGCTGGCGCCGCTGAACACCCACTTCACCCCCTCCTTGGCCGACAGCACGTCGAAGTCGATGATCGTCTCCCACACAGGCTTCTCGGTCTTGTAGGAAGCAACCGTCGTGCGGCGCCAGAGGCCGAGCACATTGGTCTTGTCCTGCCAGAAATTATAGACTTGGCCGTTGAGCGCGGCACCGACCGCAATGTTGTCCTCGGCCGTCATCAGGTCGAGCGCCGTCTCGAAGGCCGCCTGGTAGGACGGATCGCCCTGTAGTTCGGCCACGGTGATCTGGTTCTGGCGATGCACCCAGTCGAGCGATTCCTTGCTGGTCCGGTCCTCCAGCCAGAGGAACTTGTCCTCCGCGGTGGCATCCGTCTGGCGTTTTGTCGTCGATTGGGTCACGCATGGTCTCCAGGCTAGTGGCGGGCAGCCCTGCCTACATCGCGTTGCAAGCGGTTTTATTCAAGATGGTACGTCAGGTCATCGGGGGAATGCGGCCTCAAACCATCCGCCGGCGCAGGACCGTGGCCACAGCCAGTGCCAGACAAATCGCGCCCAGCGTGATCGGCAGACCGGAGGCGCCGATCACATCCATGACGCCACCCGCCAGCGGCGGCACCACGATGCCGCCGATGCCCCACATCAGGGAGAAGGCGGCATTGCCGGCGACCAGCGCCGAGCCGGTAAAGCGCTCGCCGAGCTCGATGATCGACATGGTGTAGATGCCATAGGAGACCGCGCCCCAGATAAAGACGCAAGGCCAGATCAGCGGCGTCTCGATGAGCAGCGGCAACAGGGCGCAGCCCAGCACCGTCACCACGACGCAGATGAATCGCACCAGACGCGCCGTCAGCCGTTCCGCCAGCAAGCCGAGCGGCACCTGCATGGCGATGTTGCCTGCGATCATCACCGACAGCAGCGCCGACATGCGCGCTTCCGCGATGCCATAGTGCGTGCCGTAGACCGGCAGCAGCGCCAGCACGCCCTGTTCGAAACCGGCGGCAACGACCACCGCCGACAGCAATAGCCATGCCAGTGGCATGAAGCCCATGACCGAAACCCTGCGCCCGGCTTCGTCGACCTTCGGCAGTTGCGGCAGCACCAGCGCCAGGCAGGCGCCGCAGAAGATGAAGGCGGCGATCCCCACCAGGAATGGCGGCCATCCCACGGTGCCGACAACGAGCAGGCAGAGCGGCCCGGCAGCGAAGCCGGCCGAGATGATGGTTGAATAGACACCCATGACGCGACCGCGGCGCGATGGCGGCGCCAGTGCAATGACCCAGATTTCGCTCAAGACATAGAGCGGGTTGGTCACCACCCCGATCAAGAAGCGCAGCGGAAACCACAGATAGACATTCTGGGTCCAGCCGATCAGCGCAAGCACAATAGCCGAAAGCGCCGCGCAGGTAAGCGCGGTGCGCCCTGCCCCGAACCGGCGCGCCAGTGCCGGGATCAGCGGCGACGAGACAATGAAGCCGATCGGCGTCATTGCCGCCGAGAGCCCGATGATGGCCGGCGAAACGCCTTGGCGTTGCAGGATGAAGCTCAGCAGCGGATAGGACAGGCCTTGCGCGATGGCGAACACCGAGACGGTCGCGATCACGCCGCTGATCGCCGCCCACTGCATCTTCTCGTTGTCAGCTTCCGCCAGGTTCATCATTGGCACCTAAACCAGGTTCAGGACTAGCTTTTCTGTCCGACGCGGGTAAGCCCCGCCCCGCGAAAAACCGTTTGCTCCAGACAAGGCCTGTCAGGAGCTTTTGGGCCGTCAGGAGTTTTGGCGCTTGAACGATCGATAGAGCGCGAAGCTCACCAGCAGCGCGTCGAGTCCGGCGATCACCACCGGCAGACCGAGCGGACCGATGATCTGCATCAAGGCACCGGCGCCAGGCGGGCCGACAATGCCGCCGGCGCCCCACATCAATGCGAAGGCGGCGTTGCCGGCGACCAGCACGGTTCCCCTGAAGCGGCTGCCGAGTTCCACCAGCGCCATGGTGTAGACGCCGTAGCCGACAGCGCCCATGACGAGAAGGACGAGCCAGATCGCCGGCATCGTGATCAGCAACGGCAGCAAAACCGCGCAGGTCGTTGTCGCCAACGCACAGAAGATGATCATCGCCCGCCCGCCGAAACGCTCGGCCAGCAGGCCGAGCGGGATTTGCAGGAAGATGTTTCCCAGCGACAGTGCCATCACCAGGGCCGCCAGCGTCCTTTCGGGCAGGCCATAGGCGGCACCGAAGACCGGCATCAAAGCGTAGGTGCCCTGCTGGACCGCCGCCGAAACCAGCACGGCAAACAACAGCGCCGGCGCCAGGCTGGCGAAACCGAAAAAGCCGCCGGGCAATTGGCCGTCATCCTCGAAGCCGGCGAGGCTTGACGAAACAGCACGAAGGATCGCGGCGCACAGGATGAAGCCGGCCATGCCGACCAGGAAAGGAACCCAGCCCGATATCCCAACCGCGGTCAGGACCAAAGGCCCCGCAGCATAGCCAGCGCCCAGCACGGTGTTGAATGCCCCCATCACCCTGCCGCGGCGCGACGGCGGCGCCAGCGACAGCGCCCATACTTCGCCCAGTATATAGAGCGGGTTGATGACGATACCGATGATGAAGCGGATGACGAACCAGCCCACCCAGTCCTGCAGGTAGCCGATGCCGAGGAAGCACAGCGCCCCAATCAATGAGCAACCCACAGCCAGGTTGCGCGCGCCGACCAGCCGAACGGCTGCCGGCACGAACGAGGCCGAAAGGATCAGGCCAAGCGGCATCATCGCTGCCGACAAGCCGATCAGCGCCGGCGACATGCCTTGCTTCTGCATCAGCAGCGTAAACAGCGGCGAGCTCAGCCCTTGCGCCGCACCGAACATCGCGAGGGCGGCAGTTACGCCGGCAAGCGCCGCCCATTGCGTCCCCGCTTCGCCATCGCTCGAACCGGTCGCAGCCATGATGCCTTCCACATGAATTGCCGGCCCGATCCAGCGGCAAACCATTGAGCTAGCGGTTCGATTTAGGGAAAGGAAGGGCCGCGCCTGAAATCCCCTTGCGCCAAGAGCCGCAGTGGGCGCGTCCTGTCCGCCAATCCCCGGCAAGGTTGTCAGCTATCGGACTGCCGTTCGGGCATGTCGCTTCCCTCGTCCTAGTGGTCGCCGCCTCCGCAATGGCCGGACAGCCGCCGGTCCATTATGCCGCCCGCTACCAGCATCGTACGAGGACCATCATGACCGCCGCCCTGCATCCAGCCGAACCGCCTTTGGCAGCCGACCGTGCCCGTCGCGGTGGCCGTGCGGGCAAGCGCGCCGGCGGCTCGGCCGCCTTCGAACAGCCGGCTTTTCGACAACTGAGAAATCCGCTGACGCCGACCAAGCTGATCTCGGACGACGAGCTGGAATCGATCCACCTCGCCTCGCTGCGCGTCTTGAGGGAAATAGGCGTCGACGTGCTGCATGACGAAGCGCGCCGCATCATGAAGGAAAATGGCGCTGATGTCCGCGAGGGCAGCGAGCGCGTGCGCTTCGACAGCGACATGATCCTCGATCTCATCTCCAACTGCCCGTCGGAATTCACGCTCCATGCCCGCAACCCGGCGCACAATGTGCGCTTCGGCGGCAACAATGTGATCCTGTCGATGATGGCGTCGGCACCGAACTGCTCCGACCTCGATCGCGGCCGCCGTCCGGGCAACCAGCAGGACTACCGCAACTTCCTGCGTCTGGCGCAGATGCACAACATCCTGAACTGCACCGGCGGTTATCCGGTCGAGCCGACCGACATCCATCCTTCCGTGCGCCACCTCGAATGCATCCGCGACCTCGCCACGCTGACCGACAAGGTGTTCCACATCTATTCGCTCGGCAAGGAGCGCAATGTCGACGGCATCGAGATCGCCAGGATCGCCCGCGGCATCAGCCATGAGCAGATGCTCGAAGAGCCGTCCGTCTTCACCATCATCAACACCAATTCGCCGCTGAAACTGGATGTGCCGATGATGGAAGGCATCATCCAGATGTCGAGCAAGGGTCAGGTCGTCGTCATCACGCCCTTCACCCTGTCCGGCGCGATGGCGCCGGTGACCATCGCCGGTGCGCTGGTGCAGCAAAATGCCGAGGCGCTGTCCGGCATCGCCTTTGCCCAGATGGTGAGAAAGGGCGCGCCGGTTGGCTATGGCGGCTTCACCTCGAATGTCGACATGAAGTCGGGCTCGCCGGCCTTCGGCACGCCTGAATATATGAAGGCGCAGCTTGTCGGCGGCCAGCTTGCCCGCCGTTACAAGATCCCCTACCGCACCTCCAATACCTGCGCCGCCAACACCGTCGACGCGCAGGCAGCCTATGAAAGTGTGTTCTCGCTGTGGGGCGCCATCCAGGGCGGCGGCAATCTGATGATGCACGGCGCCGGCTGGCTCGAAGGCGGCCTGCGCTGTTCCTACGAGAAGACCATGCTGGACATTGACCTGTTGCAGATGGTGGCCGAGTTCCTCACCCCGCTCGACCTGTCCGACGAAGCGCTCGGCTTCGACGCCATCCAGTCGGTCGGCCCCGGCGGCCATTTCTTCGGCACCCAGCACACGCAGGACCGCTACAAGACAGCCTTCTACTCGCCCATCCTCTCCGACTGGCGCAATTTCGAGACCTGGGCCGAAGCCGGATCGCCGACCGCGCTGGAAAAGGCCAACAAGGTCTGGAAGGAGCGGCTGGCATCCTACGAGGAACCCTATATGGACCCGGCGATCCGCGAAGAGCTCAACGACTTCGTCGAAAAGCGCACGTCCGAAGGCGGCGCGCCGACCGATTTTTGATCGGCAAGCAACTGACGGCATCCTGCCAACCGACACACCTGATTCAATTTACGCAAAAACGGACCTATCTCTCATGAAATCTCATGTAAAAGCGGTTGTCATTGGCGGCGGCGTCGTTGGCTGCTCGGTGCTCTATCACCTGGCCAAGGCCGGCTGGACCGACATCATGCTGATCGAGCGGTCCGAGCTCACCTCCGGCTCGTCCTGGCACGCAGCCGGCGGCTTCCACACGCTGAACGGCGATCCCAACGTCGCCAAACTGCAGGCCTATACGGTGCAGCTCTACAAGGAGATCGAGGAAATCTCCGGCCAGTCCTGCTCGCTGCATCTGACCGGCGGCGTGATGATGGCCGATACGCCCGAGCGCATGGATTTTCTGCGCCTGGCACACGCCAAGGGCCGCTATCTCGGCATGGACACCGAGCTGATCACGCCCTCCGAAGCCAAGGCGATGTTCCCGCTGATGGACGAGACCAATTTCGTCGGCGCCATGTGGGATCCGGTCGAAGGCCATCTCGATCCCTCCGGCACGACGATCGCCTACTCCAAGGCGGCCAAGAAGCTGGGCGCCGAGATCGTGCTGCGCAACCGCGTCGTCGACTTGACGCAGGAAGTTGACGGCACCTGGAACGTCGTCACCGAACAGGGCACCGTCCACGCCGAGCATGTCGTCAACTGCGGCGGCCTGTGGGCGCGCGAGATCGGCCGCATGGTCGGCGTCGAACTGCCGGTGCTGGCCATGGAGCACATGTACCTGCTCACCGAGCCGATGCCCGAGGTCGAGGAATTCAACAAATCGACCGGCCGCGAGATGATCGGCGTGCTCGACTTCAAGGGCGAGATCTACACCCGCCAAGAGCGCAACGGCATCCTGCTCGGCACCTATGAAAAGGCCTGCAAGCCATGGTCGCCGGTCAATACGCCGTGGGATTTCGGCCATGAACTGCTGCCGCCCGACCTCGACCGCATCGCGCCGTCGCTGGAGATCGGCTTCAAGCATTTCCCCGGCATCGAGAAAGCCGGCATCAAGCAGATCATCAACGGCCCCTTCACCTTCGCGCTCGACGGAAATCCGCTGGTCGGGCCGGTGCAGGGCCTGACCAATTTCTGGTGCGCCTGCGCCGTCATGGCCGGCTTCAGCCAGGGCGGCGGCGTCGGCCTCGCGCTGTCCAACTGGATGGTGCATGGCGATCCCGGCTTCGACGTCTGGGGCATGGATGTCGCCCGCTTCGGCGAGTGGGCCGGCCTGCGCTACACCAACGCAAAGGTGCGCGAAAACTATTCGCGCCGCTTCTCCATCCGCTTCCCCAATGAAGAGCTGCCGGCTGCGCGCCCTGCACAAACCACCCCGCTCTATGACACGATGCTCGCCAACAACGCCGTCATGGGCGATAGCTGGGGCCTGGAGACCCCGCTGTGGTTCGCGCCGAAGGGCAAGGAGCCGAAGGACGTCGTCTCCTTCCACCGCTCAAACGATTTCGGTCCTATCGGCGAGGAAGTGCGCGCCACGCGCGAACGCGTCGGCGTCACCGAAATCGCCAACTTCGCCAAATACGAAGTGTCGGGACCTGCGGCTGAGGATTTCCTCAACCGGCTGATGACCAACCGCATGCCGAAGATCGGCCGCATCGTGCTGACGCCAATGATCAACGAATTCGGCAAGCTGATCGGCGACTTCACCATCGCCAAGGCAGGCGAAGACAGATTTATGATCTGGGGCTCTTCCGCCGCGCAGAAATACCACATGCGCTGGTTCGAAAAGCACCTGCCGAAGGATGGTTCGGTGCGCATCCACCGCTTCGATCAGACGCTCGTCGGCCTGTCGATCGCCGGGCCGAAATCGCGCGACCTCTTGCAGAACCTGGTCGATGTCGACATCTCGACGAAAGCTTTCCGCTTCATGGATTTCCGCGAAATGGCGGTCGGCGGCGCGCCCTGCATGGTCAACCGCATCACCTATACCGGCGATCTCGGCTATGAAATCTGGATGGCGCCGGCCTATGAGCGCCTGGTCTACAAGGCGATCAAGGACGCCGGCGAGGAGTTCGGCCTCGTCGATTTCGGCATGCGCGCTTTGCTCTCCATGCGCCTGGAGAAGAACTTCCCGACCTGGTACCGCGAGCTGCGCCCGATCTACGGGCCGTTCGAAGGCGCGATGGACCGCTTCATCAAGCTGGAGAAGAACGACTTCATCGGTCGCGAGGCCGCCGCCAAGGAACAGGCGGAAGGGCCGAAACTGCGCCGCGTTTCCTTTATCGTCGATGCGGCCGACGCCGATGTCATGGGCGACGAGCCGATCTGGGCCAAGGTCGGCAAGGACTATGGCACGGTGGAAAAGCCGCATGGCTATGGCGCGCCACGCTTCGACATGGCGGGCAAGGAAGTGCGTGGCTCGAAGGCTGCCGAAGGCGCTTCCGCCGTGCGCGGCATCGTCGACGGCGACTGGCGCGTGGTCGGCTGGGTCACCTCGGGCGGTTATGCGCACTATGTGCAGAAGTCGATGGCGCAGGGCTATGTGCCGGCGGCACTCGCCGAGGACGAAAGTGCCGGACTGTTCGAGATCGAGATCCTCGGCCACCGGCGTCCGGCGCGCGTCAATGTCGAGGCGCCCTTCGACCCCAGCGGCGAGAAGATGCGGACCTGAAAAGGCGACAGGGAGCGTGAGATCGTGTAAGGGGCCTTCGGCAGTTGGCCGCAGGCATTTTCCCTCGATGAGAAGACGATCCCCTTGCAGTATCTAGAGAAATGGACGGACTGGCTCGGCGAAGGCAAGGTCGGTCCCTTCAACGCCGCACTGGTCTGCGTCGCGGTCTATTGCGTCGTCCAGATCGTGGTGATGGCGCTGCTGTCCCATGTCGTAGGAACCGGTGTCGGCGTCGACGATTCCGAACAGCTGATGTACATGCACTACCTCTGGGCTGGCTATGGCGGCTCGCAGCCGCCGCTCTACACCTGGCTTGCCCGCCTCGTCGCCGCCGTGGTCGGAACGAACATCCTGGCGCTCAAGATCGTGAAGTACCTGCTGATCGGAGCGGCGCTGGCGTCGGTTTTCATCGCTGTCCGCCGCCTGGGCTATTCCAGCCGCGCTGGCGCCGCCGCATTGTTCGGCCTGCTGTTGTTTCCGCAGATGGTGTGGGAGATGCAGCACGCCCTCACCCACTCGATCGCCGCTTTCTGTTTTTCAGTGGTGCTGTTTCTTGCGCTCGTTGAACTGGTGCAGCGGCGTTCGCTGGCCACCTATGTGCTGTTTGGCGTGGCGATGGCCGCCGCCATCCTGTCGAAATACAACAACGCGATCTTTCTCGGCGCGCTGATGCTGTCCACCCTGTCGCTGCGCGAAACGCGCGGCGTCATCCTCAACCGCCGGTTTTCGATCAGCCTTGTCGTGGCGGTGCTGCTTTGCCTGCCGACGCTCTACTGGAACCTGACCTACACCGACCAGTTGCTGTCGCACAGCGGCGGCTTCGGCATGGGCAGAGGAGAAAGCGCCATACAAACCGCATTCTACGGAATGCGCGGACTGGGCAAGGCTATCCTGTATTTCGCCGTGTTGCCGGCCGGCATATTCGTCGCGGCTTTGCTCATCGCATGGAAAAAGCCAGCGCCCGCGCTGCAACCGACGCCATGGACCGAGAAACTGGTGTGGCGCACCATCGCTTTTGCCCTGGCGATGACCATCGTGCTCGTCCTGGCGAGCGGGACGACGCAATTTCGCGATCGCTGGATGCTTCCCATCCTTGTGTTGCTGCCGGTCGCGCTGGCCATGCGGATGGATGCCAGAGGCGACAAGGGAAGGAAGGTGCAGGACGTCGTCGTCTTTGTCGGCGCAACGCTTGCCATCCTCGTGCTGCCGGTGACCTGGTACACGCACCTCAATGGCGGCGACAGCCGCGGCAGCATCGTGCGTGTCGACTACCAGTCGCTCTATGGCCAGCTGACGGCAAACGGTCCGGTTCGCACGGCGATATCGAGCTGGCACTGGGTGGGAAATCTGCGTCTTGTCGATCCCGATCTGGTCGTGCTCGACGACGAGATGCCGGACTTCAGCCATTTGCTGATCGAGCCGGCGGTGCTCGTGATGGCCAATGACAAGGAACCTCCCGAGGGCATCCTGCGGGCCTTGAGCGAGGCCGGCTATGTCGCTGACGGCTCGCCGCAGCAGTTGGTCGTTCCGATGCTGTTCGATAGCGAGCCGCCCACCCGCACGCTGACGGTCACGCGGCTGAAGAAAGCGGCCGCGGGCGCAGCGCCACAGTAAGTCGGCAGGGAGGCGTCGGGTGGAGAAACAAGGGTTCGGCCGTCACCGCAAGATCATGCCGTTCGAGCCCGGCTCCGTCGAAGCCTTGCGCGAAACATCGCGCCAGAAGGCGGCGTCGCTGAACCAGCATGTGCTGGGCTATGGCGCGCTGGCTGAAGCCGAATGGCAAGCGGCAGGCATCGCCGCGCCCGATCTTGCCGCGATGCGCAAATACCGGCTCGAGCGCCTCCGCGCCGAACTGAGGCGCCGAAACTACGCCGGCGCGCTGCTCTACGACCCCGTCAACATCCGCTACGCCACCGATTCGACCAACATGCAGCTGTGGGTCGCGCACAATCCGACCCGCCACTGCTTCGTCGCCACTGAGGGACCCGTGGTGCTGTTCGACTATTTCTCCTGCGAGCATCTGTCCGATCATTCCGGCGTCGTCGACGAGGTGCGGCCGGCAGTGTCGTGGATGTATCTCTATGGCGGCGAGCTGACCGAGCACAAAGTCCGCCGCTGGGCGGCCGGCATCGCCGATCTGGTCAAGGAGCATGGCGGCGGCAACAGCCGCATTGCGGTCGACCACATCAACCCGGAAGGCGTCGAGGAACTCGCCCGCCTCGGCATTTCGATCGGCAATGGCGAAGCGGTGATGGAAAATGCGCGGCTGATCAAATCGCCGGACGAGATCCTCGCCATGCGCCGCGCCATCGTCGCTTGCGAAGCGGCGATGGGTGAAATGGAGAAGGCGCTGACGCCGGGCATTTCCGAAAACGAATTATGGGCCGAACTCCACCGCGGCAACATTGCGCGCGGCGGCGAATGGATCGAAACCCGGCTGCTTGCCTCGGGACCGCGCACCAATCCGTGGTTCCAGGAATGCTCATCGCGGGTGATCGAAGCAGGCGACCTCGTCGCCTTCGACACCGACCTGATCGGCCCCTACGGCTTCTGCGCCGATCTCTCCCGCACCTGGCTTTGCGGCGATGCGAGACCATCGAACGAGCAACGGGACCTCTTCCACATCGCCGCCGACCAGATCGCCCACAACACGCAATTAATGCAGCCCGGCATATCCTTCCGCGACCTAGTCGAACGCTCGGTGGTGCCGCCGGGAGATTGCTTCCCGGCGCGCTACGGCGTGCTCTATCACGGCGTCGGCCTCGCCGACGAGTATCCAACCCTGCCGCATGCAAGCGACTGGACGCCGGACACGCCCGACGGCGTGCTGGAGCCGGGAATGGTCCTGTGCGTGGAAAGCTATATCGGCCGTCTCGGCGGCCATGATGGCGTCAAGATCGAGGAACAGATCCTGATCACCGAGACCGGTAACGAGCAGCTTTCAACCTACCCGTTGGATGCGAGGCTGCTCGGCTGATCCGGCAAGCGCCTCGCGCAGAGCCTTGAGCGTCTTTTCCGGCGTCGTCCTGGCGGTGATGTAGGGCAGGCCTTTGCGCCTTGCCGTCCAGCCGACGACCTTCACGGCGTTTGCCGCAGGTTCGAAACGCTGCGCCAGCGCCCAGCTCTCACAGTCGATGGCAGCTATATCCGCCTTGCCCTCGGCGACCGCGACGATCGAGCCGCGATGGCCACCGCTTTCGCTGCGCGAGGAAAAGATATCCAGGCTTTCGCCGGCGGCCTGCAGATCGCGCGCCAGTGCAATGATGCCCGACATCGAATCGAGGCTGTTGTAGGTAAAACGCTTGCCGCGCATCAGATCGAGCGGCAGCGAGGCTTTGCCATCCGCGGGCGAGCGAACCTCCGGTCCCTCGCCCGTCCGCATCACCAGCGCGCTCGAATAGAGTTCGCCTTCGCCGCCCTCGTAAGCGTCGTAGCTCGGCTGGCCGACCACCTGCACATGCTTGCTCAGGCCGAGTTCCATCGGCCCCCAGCAGGTCTGCGCGAACAGCAGCGCCGGATGCAGCCAAAGCTGGTGATGGTCGAGTTCGTCCGGCGGCAGTATCGCCGGATCGGGCGCGATCAGTCTGCCCTCGGCGTCGTGGATACCGCCCGGCACCGGCGGCAGGTCGCCATTGCGGCGCACGATTGTCTGCGGCCCATCGACGCCCTTGTGCCGAAAAGCATCGCGCAACGCTGCCCATTGCGCGTCGACCTCGCCGCGCACTTCGGGCCAGTCATACATCGGCAATGCCGCAACCAAATCACTCATGCCGACACTCAATCATCATGGCTCGGGAAAGGATCGCAAAAACGCGGCGTCCAATCAGAATTGGCCGACACGGGTTCGGGAAGTCCGGGGATTATTCCTTCGGCGGCTCGGCCGGAACCGGCGCGCTGCCAAGCCCGCTGATGCTGCGCGCCCTGATGCGCGGCTTGAACGCCCTGCCCGGCTCGGGCTGGCGGCGCAGCACCGGGTGCACGATCGGCTCCTTGGCCTTGAAGGCGTAGGCTTTGATCAGTGCGAAATAGTTCGGATAAGCGTAGCCATTGTTCATCCGCAGCCACTCGTCGCGGCGGTCGGCAAACAGTTTTGGCAGCCTGTACCAGGCAACGGTCGGGGTCTTGTGGTGAACGAAGTGCAGATTGTTGTTGAGGAACAGGAACGACAGCGGCGAGCGCTCGATGATCACCGTGCGTCCTTCAGGGTGCTCGGACCACTGATGTTCGGCGAAAGTCCGGACCGCGATCAGCGACTGGCCGAGCCAGACCGGCACCAGAATGTAGAGCCATACCGGAATGCCGAAGCCGAACTGCACGATCGGCACCACGATGGCGAGGCCGATCGCATGCAGCAGCCATGCCTTGCCGATCACCTTGTCGCCGGCAATCACATGCCTGGCGTCGTCGACGAAGAAACCGATGCAGGACAGCCAGGGGCCGAGAAAGAAACGGCCGGCCATGGTGTTGTTGATCTTGAGCAGGAATTTCATCGTCGGCGGCAGATCGTCATGCATCCACAACGCCTGGTAATAGCTCTCGGGATCGTCGAGCGGATCGGTCAGGCGCTCGTCGGCGTGGTGGCGCAAATGGAGCGTCTTGAAGCGACGGAACGGCCAGACCAGGCCGATCGGCAGGAAGACGAAGGCTTCGTTGATGAGCGCGCTGCGCGTCGGATGGCCATGCAGCACTTCGTGCATGATCGACGACTGCAAGGCCAGGATGAAGCCGAGGAGAAGAAGTGCCGGGGTCGGATAAGAGGGCCAGAGCAGGAGCCCGGCAGCGAGCCACATTCCGTAACAGAAGAAAGCGAGGACCACGGTCGGCCACTCGATGGCCGCTGCGTCGCGTCGCTTGATGCACTTGCCTGTCATGCTATCGACCACTGCCCCTCAGTCGCCGGAATTGGTTCCTGACAGCATAGTGTCAGGAGAAGCGATTCCGCTCAACGAGACAAAGTGTACAAAATGTTGCGATTGCGCATTTTTGACCGCAGATGTTATACATTGTAAACAACCCTACGGATTCATTTACGCTGGAAGTGCTGAATCGACGGCTCGGGCGCAAATTTTTCCTAAGAGAGCGCGGAGAACGAACAGTGGACAAACGGGACCTTTCGGCAATCTTCCGGGAGCGCCTGAAGCTGCTCCTGACACGGTCCGATCTCAACCAGTCAGCTTTCGCGTCAGCAGTCGGCATCGACCGGTCGGCGCTGTCGCAACTGATGTCCGGCGCCTCGACGCGCCTGCCACGCGCCGAAACGCTGCTCAACATCGCCGCCGAATTCAAGATCTCGCTGGACTGGCTGCTCGGCCTCTCCCAGGACGAAGGCGTCACCGGCGAAATCCGCGAAAGCCTGGAGATCGAAGAGGCGCCCGACGGCTTCGACCGCACGCTGCTCGCCAAATGGTTCGCGGAAGCCGCAGGCACCAAGATCCGCTATGTGCCGGCCGGCATTCCCGATCTCCTGCGCACACGCCAGCTGGTCGACTACGAAGCCAACATCACCAACCGCAGCCGTCTGGCGCAGGCCAGCGAGACGCAGTACCGCATCGAGTACAACCGGCGCCCTGAGACCGATATGGAGGTCTGCATGCCGCGCCACACGCTGGAGATTTTCGCCCGCGGCCTGGGCGTCTGGGACCGCTTTCCCGAGGCTGACCGCCGGCAGCAGCTTGCCCATATGGCGACGCTGCTTGACGATCTCTACCCCACCTTCCGCCTGTTCCTCTATGACGGCCGCATGCGCTATTCGATCCCGCTGACAATCTTCGGTCCCTACCGCGCCGCCATCTATGTCGGCGACATGTACGTCGTGCTGAACGCCACCCAGCCGGTCCAAGCGCTGACCCAGCATTTCGACAATCTGATCCGGGCCGCCGACATCAACCCGCATGAGGCCGCCGCCTACGCGCGCAATCTGGCCGGCGCGTCATTTCCATCGGGTTCTGCCTGATCCCCAACGCCCCGGAAAGGTGCGCCGCGCGGCATTGCAGGTTGCAAACACATTGACTGGACATAAAGACTTCTTTATATCCTTATTCCATTCAAATATCTGAAAGTCGATCCGATGACCGCGAACAATCCCATCGATGCTCTGCTGGCCGAAAAGGGCGTGCTGCTCGCCGATGGCGCCACCGGCACCAATCTGTTCGCCATGGGTCTGGAGGCCGGCGAAGCGCCGGAGTTGCTGAACGAGACAGCGCCCGACACCATCACCAGCCTGCACCAGAATTTCGTCGACGCCGGCGCCGATATCATTCTCACCAACTCGTTCGGCGGCACGCGCCACCGGCTGAAGCTGCACCATGCGCAGGACCGCGTGCATGCGCTGAACAAGCGCGCCGCCGAGATTGCCCGCGCGGTCGCCGACAAGGCCGGCAGGAAAGTCATCGTCGCCGGCTCGGTCGGCCCGACCGGCGAGTTGCTGGTGCCGCTCGGCGCCATGACCTATGACGAAGCAGTCGAGGCTTTTGCCGAGCAGATCGAGGGTCTCAAGGAAGGCGGCGCCGAAGTCGCCTGGATCGAGACCATGTCTGCGCCGGACGAAATCCGCGCCGCGGCGGAGGCCGCCATCCGCGTCGGCCTGCCCTACACCTATACCGGTTCATTCGACACTGCCGGCCGCACCATGATGGGCCTGCTGCCCAGGGATATCCACGGCGTCGTCGACGGACTTTCAGAGACACCGCTCGGTGTCGGCGCCAATTGCGGCGTCGGCGCCTCCGACATCCTGGCCTCGCTGCTCGACATGACCGAGGCGAGGCCGGAAGCGACGGTGATCGTCAAGGGCAATTGCGGCATTCCCGAATTTCGTGGCACCGAAATCCATTATTCCGGCACGCCGGAGCTGATGGCCGACTATGTCCGGCTGGCTGTCGATGGCGGCGCGAAGATCATCGGCGGCTGCTGCGGCACCTCGTTCCAGCACCTTGCCGCCATGCGCAAGGCGCTTGACGCGCACACCAAATCCGAACGCCCGACCGTCGCGGCGATCGTCGAGCGCATCGGTCCGATGCGCAACAAGGTGGCGACGGAAAACACCGCCGAGACCAGCGAAGCCCGCCGCGAACGCCGCCGCAGCCGCGCCTGATATCGAACTTATTCGCTGTTTTCAGCGTAACGCGATAGCGCCGTCTTGAAATCCAGGGCGGTGCCGTTGGCGTTGCCACTCATCGTCACCAGGTCACCCGACGACTGCGGATTGCCGATCTGCTCCAGCATGACGCGAAAGCGGTCATTGGTCAGCGCCGACTTTGCGGTATTCCGGGCTGCGTCAACGTCATCCATGATGCGCCTGGATTCTGGCGACAGCGTTCCCGACGCCTGCGTGTGTCTCACCGCCGGCGTCGTGTTTCCAATGTTCATGATCTGCAATTCCCGGCTCCCCAAGCCCAGTCCCGACCCCATGCAATAATAGCAGGGCATTGCGATGACGTTCCGGAAAAGCCGCGCAATTTAACGATCAGGCGGATCATCGGTGCGCTTCGGATCAATCGATCCGAAAAAAGGCCGGCAGGGTTTTCCCCGCCGGCCTGCCTCACCCGCCCGTAGCCGGTTCCCCGTATCAGAACGACCCCCGTCTGAAAGGAACCGGCTGTATTGCCACTACCGGTTACCGCCGAGCGCCGAGGCAAGGCGCACAAGCGAAAGGAACTCGGACCTGTACCCAAACGGGTCGGCTCCTCGGGCGGCGGTGGCAATCTCCATGATCTTGTCGTAGCCGAACTTCGCGGTCGCATCCTCGTCGCGCAGCTTCTGGCCGAAGGCGGCGACAGCGATGGAGAAACGCTGGTCGGTGCTGGCCTGGTCGAAAGACTGGACCTCGTTGGCCGACGTCACCGGCGTGGTGATCAGCTTCGAGACGTCTTCGTTCGGCAGCTTGTAGCGGATCTTGACGAATGCATATTCGTCGGCATTGGCGACGCCGCCATTGTTGACCGTTGCCTGGCCGTAGCGCAGCGGATCCATCTGCTCGCCGCCACTGCCCTTCGGCGTGATCTCGTAGATGGCCGTCACCGAATGACCGGAGCCGATATCGCCGGCATCGACGCGGTCATTGTTGAAGTCCTCGCGGTTCAAGGCGCGGGTTTCATAGCCGATCAGCCGGTACTCCGAGACCTTGTCCGGATTGAACTCGACCTGGATCTTGACGTCCTTGGCGATGGTGAACAGCGTCGATGAGGCATCCTCGACCAGAACCTTCTCGGCCTCGGCCAGCGTGTCGACATAGGCGGCGGTGCCGTTGCCGTTCTGGGCGATGGTCTGCATCATCTGGTCGTTCAGATTGCCGCGGCCGAAGCCGAATACCGACAGGAACACGCCGGTCCTGCGCTCCTGCTCGATCAGCCGCTTCAGATCGTCGTCATCGGTCTGGCCGACATTGAAGTCGCCGTCCGTGGCCAGCATCACACGGTTGATGCCGTCCTTGACGAAGGACTGCTGGGCAAGCCTGTAGGCTTCCTTGATGCCCGCCTCGCCGGCCGTCGAGCCGCCGGGCGACAGATTGTCGATGGCGTTGAGGATCTTGTCCTTCTCGGTAACCTTGGTCGGCATCAGCACGGTGCCGGCGTCACCGGCATAGGTGACGATCGAGATGGTGTCGTCCGCCTTGAGCTTGCTGACCAGCAGCCGGAAAGCCGACTTGAGCAGTGGCAGCTTGTCAGGCTCGTCCATCGAACCCGAGACGTCGATCAGGAACACCAGATTGGCCTTGGGCTGCTCGACCGGCTTGATGTCGAAGCCCTTGATGGCGACGTGCATCAGCTTGGTGTGCCCGTTCCACGGCGTCGGCATGACGCTGACGGTCGAATTGAACGGCGTCGAAGCCGAGTCCGGCCCCTTCCAGTCATAGGGGAAGTAATTGACCATCTCCTCGACGCGCACCGTGTCGGCCTGCGGCAGGTAGCCCTGCTTCAGCGAGCCGCGGACGAAGGAATAGGAAGCGGTGTCGACGTCGATCGAGAAGGTCGAGACCGGATCCTGAAGCGCTGCATGCACCGGATTGGTCTTGAAATCCTCGACGCGGTCGCGGTTTGGCTCCTGCGGCGCAATCTGGTCGGCCGGCATGGTAGAGGGCTGCGCCAGGTACTTGGATTCGGTCGCGCCGGCCATGCGGTCGACCCGCGCGCCGCCGGCCGGGGCAGCGGTGCCGTCAAGCGAAAACTCGCGGCTCTCAACTGGCGCAGGCTCGGCCAACACGCCGCGCCCCAGCGCATCCTGCTGCGCAGGGGCGACAGCAACGGTCGATTCGGGCTTCGGCGGCGCGGGCGGCGTAAGCGTCGTAGTAGTGTCGCGGCTTCGCGCGTCGGCGTCGGCCTTCTTGTCGCCTTCAGGCGCCTGCTTGTCTTTTACCGGCGCGTTGATCGCCGGCCCATTGGTTGCCGGCTTGTCGGCCAGCGTCTCAGTGATCTTCTCGTCGCTGCCGAACGGCGACGGCTGTTCCCTCAGCATATGAAAGGTGGCGTATCCGGCGATCGGCAGGGCGACGAGCCCGGCAATGGCTGGCGTGGCGATGAGTTTCTTTTGCATGATCTCGCTCCAGAGCTTTTGTGCTCGCTCTGTGAGACGAAGCCCGCCGACCGATCCTTGGGTGACGGCAGAAATATTTTCCTGATCATAGGCGCGCATGGCGGCTTCGAAGGCGCGTGCCTTCGCGCTTTCCCCGGGCGCCGGTACTGCTGCGTCGCGCAGCCTGTTGAGTTCGTTGTCGTCGACCATGGTCACACTTCCCCGGCTGAACGAATCAACGTCTTCAGCCGTTTCTTCGCTTCATGGATGTGCCAGGAAACCGTCGTCTCCGAGATTGCCATCGCCTCGGCGGCGGCCGCATGGCTCAACCCTTCGCCATAGACCAGAAGTACTGCATCGCGCTGCTTGTCCGGCAATTGCCGCACCGCTGCCCAGAGCGCCTCAGAGGGATCTTCGGGCTCGGCCGAGGCCTCTCCCGAAATCATGCTGTAGGCGCCGAAAGCCTCGGTCTTGACGTTTTCGCGCGTGGTCTTGCGCATCATGTCGCGCGCCGCGTTCAGCGTCACGGAATAGAGCCATGTCGTGAACGCGCCGCCGCCGCGGTAGTCGCGGATCGCCTTGCCGAGACGGACACAGACCTCCTGGGCGATGTCTTCGGCATCGGCCTTCTTTCCGCACCAGCGATAGGCGGCGCGATAAACGAAGTCGTAGTGCCGCTCCAGCAATTTGCCGAAGGCACCCCTGTCTCCGCCCTTCGCCCGCCCGATCAATTCGGCGTCGGAGGCTTCGCTTTCATCCAGCATCATCGCCATCATTTGCCTGTTGGACGAAGGCTAATGGCCAATCCTTGGGGTTATGGAAAGATTTTTTTCCGAGGCGACGGATGCACGCGCAACAGGTGCGCTGAGATTCAGGTCAGGCCGAGCCGAAAACGATGGATTTCGAGAACCGGAGCGGAGCGTACTTTTGGTACGCGAGCACCGGAAGCACAGAAAGCCGTCGTTTGCAGGCCGGCCTCACCTGAATATCAGCACACCTGGCCCGAGGCCCAGCCGGACGACCAAGCCCACTGAAAATTATAGCCGCCCAGCCAGCCCGTGACATCGACGACTTCGCCGATGAAAAACAGCCCCGGCACGGATTTCGCCTGCATCGTCTTCTGATCGAGCCCATTGGTATCGACACCGCCAAGCGTCACTTCCGCCGTGCGGTAACCCTCGGAGCCGGCCGGCTTGATGCGCCAGTCGTTGACGGCGGCTTCGACGGTTTTCATTTGCAGGTCTGTCAAATCAGCGAGATTGCCATCGATCCCACTGCGCTCGGCGACTGCTTGCGCAAGGCGCTTCGGCAAATGGTTTGCAAGCACCGTCTGCACCGCTTGCCTGCCGTTGACGCGCCGGGCGGCGCGCAGCAGTTCCGCCACATCCCTCCCCGGCAGCATGGCGATGCGGATCTCGTCGCCCTCGCGCCAATAGGACGAGATCTGCAGGATGGAAGGCCCGCTCAAGCCGCGATGCGTAAACAGCATCGCTTCTGAAAACCACGTCTTGCCGCAGGCGACTTCGGCATCGACGGCATTGCCGGCCAAGGGCGCCAGCCGCTCCAGCGTTCTTGCGTCGAAGGTAAGCGGCACCAGCGCCGGCCGTGTTTCCACCACCGCCAGGCCGAACTGCGCCGCAAGCTCGTAGCCGAAACCGGACGCGCCCATTTTGGGGATCGACTTGCCACCACAGGCAACGACCAGCGAATTGCAGGCGACGCTGCCAGTGGAGAGCGTCAGCACAAAACCGTCCGCGGCCTTGCTGACGTTCCTCATCTCGGTCGACAGCGCCAGCTCCACGCCGCCATCCTGCATTTCAGAGACCAGCATGTCGATGATCAGCCGCGCCGAGCCATCGCAAAACAGCTGTCCAAGCGTCTTCTCGTGATAGGCAATGCCGTGGCGTTCGACGAGCGCGATGAAGTCGCCTTGCGTGTAGCGGCTGAGCGCCGAAATGCAGAAATGCGGATTGCCGGAGATGAAATTCTTCGGGCTCGCATGGATGTTGGTGAAGTTGCAGCGGCCACCGCCGGAGATGCGGATCTTCTCGCCGGGCTTTGCCGCGTGATCGAGCACCAGGACCGAGCGGCCGCGCTTGCCGGCCTCGATGGCGCACATCATTCCGGCCGCACCGGCGCCGATCACCACGACATCATAGGATTGCATCAGGCTGTTCGTTCCCGCTCGACTGGCGCTGTTTTAACAGGCCGCGCCAATCGTGCAGTCTCTACCCGTTCGTTGCGACTTCAGGCAACGCCTCGTTAGATCAGCGTCTCGGCGAACAGCGTCGTCAATCGCTTCCAATGACGTTCGGCGCCGGCCGCGTTGAACACGCTGTGATCCGACACACACCAGCCATGCGCCATGCCGGCATAGTTTTCGATGACGTGGTCGACTTCCGCCACGCGCAGCGCCTCGGCCAGTCGCGCCGACTGCTCCGGCGGAAAGCTGCGGTCCACCCCAGACGTTCCGACATAGACCCGCGCCTTGATCATTGCAGCCTTGCGGTGCGGACTGTCGGCGGCATCGCTGGCGAGATTGCCGCCATGGAAGCTTGCCGCCGCCACGATGCGATCGGGATAGGTTGCAGCCGCATTCAAGGCCCGCGCCCCGCCCATGCAGTAACCGACGACACCGACCGGTCCGGTGACACCTTCAGCGGTAAGCGTGTCGAGGAACGCCCTGCTGTCGCGGATGGTCATGTCCTGTGTCGTGCCGTGGACCAACGCCGTCAGCGCGACCTTGGTCTCCTCGACGACGAAAGCGGTCTTGGGCTCGAACGGCCCGTAGGGTGCTCTGCGATAGAAAAGATCCGGCACCAGCACGGCATAGCCCTCGCCTGCCAGCCGTTCCGCCATTGCGTCGAGCGCCGGTCGCGGACCGAAAGCGTCCATATAGAGAATGATGCCGGCCCTGGACGAGGAAGCGGTCGCCGAGCGGAACAGCCCGGCTTTCGCCACGCCGTCCCCGGTTTTTATCTCAATGTCCTGCTTCGCCATGGCCCGCTCCGTTAAATGTCGTGCGATACATATAAGCAGGCACCGTTAGGGCAAGCCGTTCCCTGACAATCCCGTTCAACACTTTGTGCGGGCTTTCGACCCGGCTACAGGCCGGCAAACGCCGTCATGTGAAAGGCCTGAACCTCAGGCGGATAGCGATGGGCCGTGCCATACGGACAAGCGTTGCGGTCGAGGCAGCCGCCGCCGCGGCATGGTTCGCCCTTCGATCCCCGCACATGCGCCAGGCAAGCCTGATGAGCGAAACCATCCGCGGAATAGGCGTCAACCGGACAGGATTTCAGGCAAGGTTTTGCAACACAGGCGTCGCAAAGGTGAATCGCTTCGCGACGTTCAGGAAGCGCGATCTCATCCTCGAACAGCAACGCGCCGCGATAGGCATGCCAGAGGCCGTACCGCGGATGCATCAGGATGCCCAGCGGCGACGGTCTCAGCCCCTCCGCTCGCATCGCCCATTGCTGGAACGGCAGATAAGGTCTGTCCGAAGGCGAAACGGCGCGCGCGACGAATTTCTCCGCCACCGCACCGATCACTTCGCGCGACCATGTGTCGAGCGGATTAGCAATGGTTTGCGGTTGCCGGTCGCGCCAGCGCAGGAAATGCGGCCAGGGTGCCGCTCCCGCCTGCCCGACCAACAGCACGGATTTGGCAGGGGCGGCTGAAGGGCTATGCGGCGGCGTTTCGCTTGTTGCGAAATTGAGGCCGCCGCGCAGGATGAGGCCGTCGGCGGAAAGCGCGGCCGCTATCTCGTCAGCCCGGCGCCGCGCAATCATCCCTTCTTGTCCGGGTCGGAGAAAGCGCTCCGCCAGACTTCCTTGTGGATGATGTTGGCGACTTTAGCCCCGCCTGACTCGGGCTCCTTTCAGGTGAAGGCGTCAGCCATCGACGCCTTCTTCGTTGCGATGTAGTCCTTCAACCCGTCGTCGATGCCCGGATCGAGATAAGGCGCCTCGTAGGTCTCCAGCCAGCGGCGGGCGAGTTCGTTGGCGCGCTGCGGCGCTGTCTTCTCGCCCTCGGCCAGCCACTGCTCGTAGGAATTGTTGTCGGCGATGCTGGAGCGGTAGAAGGCGGTCTGGAAATTGGCCTGGGTGTGGTCGCAGCCGAGATAGTGGCTGCCCGGGCCGACCTGGCGAATGGCGTCCATCGCCTGGCCGTTTTCCGAGAGGTCGACGCCTTCGGAAAACTTTTGCGTCATGCCGAGCTGGTCGATGTCCATCATGAATTTTTCGTAGCAGGAGGCGAGCCCGCCCTCGAGCCAGCCGGCCGAATGCAGCACGAAATTGGTGCCGGCCAAAATGGTCGAGTTTAGCGTGTTGGCGCTTTCATACGCCGCCTGTGCGTCCGGAACCTTGGAGGCGCAGAGCGAGCCGCCGGTGCGGAAAGGCAGGCCGAGGCGGCGCGCAAGCTGCGCGGCGCCGTAGGAAACCAGCGACGGTTCCGGCGTGCCGAAGGTCGGCGCACCCGACTGCATCGAGATCGACGAGGCAAAGGTGCCGAACAGCACCGGCGCGCCGGGGCGGATCAGCTGCGTGAACGACGCGCCGGCCAGCACCTCGGCCAGAACCTGCGTCAGCGTGCCGGCGACCGTCACCGGGCTCATCGCGCCGGCGAGAATGAACGGCGTGACGATGCAGGCCTGGTTGTGGCGCGAATAAACCTTCAGCGCGCCCAGCATCGTCTCGTCGAACACCATCGGCGAGTTGGCGTTGATCAGGCTGGTCAGCACGGTGTTGTTTTCGACGAAATCATCGCCGAACACGATCTTGGCCATGGCGACGGTGTCTTCGGCCCGCTCCGGCGCCGTCACCGAACCCATGAACGGCTTGTCGGAATACTTTATGTGCGAATAGATCATGTCGAGATGGCGCTTGTTGACCGGCACGTCGACCGGCTCGCACACCGTGCCGCCCGAATGGTGGATCGACGGCGCCATATAGGCGAGCTTCACGAAATTCCGGAAATCCTCGATCGTCGCGTAGCGCCTGACGCCGTCGAGGTCGCGCACGAAGGGCGGGCCGTAGACCGGCGCGAAGACGGTGGCGTTGCCGCCGATCTGCACCGAACGCTCGGGATTGCGGGCATGCTGGGTGTAGATTGGGGGTGCTGTCTTGAGCAGCGACCGGCACAGCCCCTTGGGGAAATGCACGCGCTCGCCCTTGACGTCGGCGCCCGCCTCTTTCCACAGCTGCAGCGCCTCGGCGTCATCGCGAAAGATGATGCCGATCTCTTCCAGCACCGTATCGGTGTTGTTTTCGATAATCGCCAGGCCCTCCTCGTTGAGGACCTCATAGATATTGATCTTGCGCTTGATATAGGTGAGCTGGGTGCCCGGTCCGCCGCCCGAGCGCGCCGCCCGCCTTGCAGCCGCGCCGCCGCTGGCAGCGCGTCCACGTCGCGCGTTTGACGCTTCCTGGTCGACTGGCGCGTTCTCACTCATGATCGTTTTTCCCTAAAAACCGTTTGCGGCCGCGTATGGCGGCTTCTCGCCCGGATCGTAGTCATGCACCCTATTCGAAACGGCCCGCCAGCGCCAACGCCTGTCGCAAAATCGACAAGAATTCCAATAGATTTGCGGTCGCTTTCCTTTTGCGGGAAGTCGCAAATCAGCTATGGATACCTGCCCCTGCCGGGTTAGGTATTGACGCGATTATTTTAAGCCGCCGTGATCGCATCCCGCGCGGCAAGGAGCCCGAGAAAAAATGGCCGACGACGAGATCATCCTCTCCGAGCTTTCCGACGACGAGTTGGTGCAGCAGATGCACGACGATCTCTATGACGGGCTGAAGGAAGAGATCGAGGAAGGCACCAACATCCTGCTCGAGCGCGGCTGGGTGCCCTACAAGGTGCTGACCGAAGCTCTGGTCGAAGGCATGCGCATCGTCGGCGAGGACTTTCGCGACGGCATCCTGTTCGTTCCCGAGGTGCTGCTGTCGGCCAACGCCATGAAGGCCGGCATGTTCATCCTGCGCCCGCTGCTGGCCGCCACCGGCGCGCCGAAGCAGGGCAAGATGGTGATCGGCACCGTCAAGGGCGACATCCACGACATCGGCAAGAACCTCGTCGGCATGATGATGGAAGGTGCCGGCTTCGACGTCATCGATCTCGGCATCAACAATGCGGTGGAAAAATACCTCGACGCCATCGAGCAGCACCAGCCCGACATTATCGGCATGTCGGCGCTTTTGACCACGACCATGCCTTACATGAAGGTCGTCATCGACACGATGAAGGAAAAGGGCATCCGCGACGACTATGTCGTCCTGGTCGGCGGCGCGCCGCTAAACGAGGAATTCGGCAAGGCCGTCGGCGCCGATGCCTATTGCCGCGACGCGGCTGTGGCGGTCGAGACCGCCAAGGACTTCATGAAGCGCAAGCATAACGTGCGCGCTTCAGCCTGATCTGTTACGCAAGGCGTCTGGGCCACAATCGAAAGCCGCGCCTTGCAGCGCGGCTTTTTTGTTCCAGCTATTGGAACGGATGGCTGCGTCAGGGTTTGGTGACGGTGTCGTCGACGGCTTTGGCAGTCGATTTGATATCCCGGCCGACACCACGGACGGTGTTGGCACAGGCCGTAAGCGCCAGGACGCAGGCAAGGATTGCAATCGGCGCAACGCGTAACAGTTTCATGGACGGTTTATCCCTCTCTCGATAGATTCGCCCCACAGCAACGAAGGCCGCTTCGACCGGGTTCCATGGCCAGAATGCAAAAAACGAAACCGAATCAAGACGACAGGCTGCTGGTCATCGCCTGTGGAATGATTGCGCGCGAAGTTTTGGCCGTCAAGGAGCAGCTCAAGCTCGACCATCTCGACCTGACCTGCCTGCCGGCGGAGTTCCATTTCTACCCCGACCGCATCGCACCGGCGATGGACAAGGCGATCGAAAAGGCCAAGGCGGAAGGCTATAGCAACATCTTCGTTGGCTATGCCGATTGCGGTACCGGCGGCATGCTCGACCGGGTCCTGGAGAAGCACGGCGTCGAACGCATGGCCGGCCCGCACTGCTTTGCCTTCTACCAGGGCATGGACGCCTATGCGAAGGTCGCCGACGACGACATGATGTCGTTCTACATGACCGATTTCCTGTGCCGCCAGTTCGACGCCTTCTTCATGAAGCCGCTCGGCCTCGACAAGCACCCGGAGCTGATCAAGGACTATTTCGGCAACTACCAGAAGCTGATCTACATCGCCCAGACCGACGATCCGGAACTCGACAAGGTCGCCGAGGAGGCCGCGAAGATGCTTGGCCTCGCCTATGAGCGCCGCTCGACGGGCTATGGCGACCTGACGGCCGGGCTGGCGCAGGCCGCCGCCCACGCCTGAAGCGGTTCTTGAGCCGGGACGCTGTCGAGAACAGATGACAGGCCGCCGCGAATGGTTAAGTTGTGAGCCACAAGCAAACAGGCTGATTCAGCCATCCGAACACGGAACGTCCCGATGACCCCTCGCGTCCTGCTTGCCGCCCTTGGCCTCCTCTGCCTCGTCTTGCCCGCTCGCGCCGACGGCGAGGTGCAGAAGATCATCACGCCTGCCGACAAGGTTCGCCTCGACAAATATGGCGAGACCCGCAAGGCGGCGCTGGCCGAGGCAAAAGCGGGAGACCCGGCTGAGGTCAGCCAACTCGACGCGCTGCTGGCAAAGCCGATAGTGGCCTTTTCCGACAAGGACCTGAGCGGCAACTGGCAATGCCGAACCATCAAGGTGGGCCTGACCGGCCCGCTGGTCATCTATGGCTGGTTCAAGTGCAAGGTCACGGACGATGGCTCCGGCTGGCAGCTGGAAAAGGTCAGCGGCTCGCAACGCACCAAGGGCCGTTTCTTCGACGATAGCGAAAAACGCGCGATCTATCTCGGCTCCGGCTATGTCAATGACAACAAGCCAAAACCCTATGGCAGCGGCCCGGAAAGCGACCAGGTCGGCTATGCCTTCCGCACCAGCGCCAATGAATGGCGCATCGAATTCCCGGCGCCCTACTACGAATCGAAACTCGACATCATCGAGTTCAAGCGCTGATCCGTTGGTCTCTCGCTGGCCGGGCGGTCATCAAGATTTAACCTCGCCCGGCACAGAATTGAGCCGGGCAGCGCACGGCAAATGGTTGCGCGCCGGCAAGAAAGCGTGCCATGGCATCAGCGGTTGAAAAAAGTGCTGCGATCGTCATCGTCACCGAAGGCGGACCGCACATCTGGGCCATCGTCAACGCCATCGCCGACCAGTTCGGTCCTGTCAGCGTCATCCTCGAAAGCCCTGAATCCAAAAAACAATTGCTGCTCGGCCGGGCGCGCCGCCAGGGCTTGTTTTCGGCCATCGGCCAGCTTGGCACGATGGTGTTGACGAGGCTCGGCAAGCGCTTCTTCGCTGGCCACGCAGAGCGGCTCATCGCCGATCAGAAGCTTGAGACCGAGCCGAAGCCGGGACAAAAGATCATCCACGTCTCCTCCGCCAACGCAGCCGATTGCCTGCAGGCGATCGCCGACATCCGCCCGGGCGTGGTGCTGCTCGCCGGCTGCCGGCTCTTGTCCCGGCAGACGCTGGCGCAAATGCCCTGCCCGGTGCTCAACTACCACGCCGGCATCGCGCCGAAATACCGCGGCATGAATGGCGGTTACTGGGCGCTGGCCTCCGGCGATCTCCAGAATTTCGGCACCACCGTGCATCTGGTCGACGCCGGCGTCGACACCGGCGGCGTGTTGAAACAGGCGCGCGGCAAGCCGGAGCCCGACGACACTATTTCGAGCTATGCGTTGCGCCAGGCGGCGTTCTCGCGTGACATCTGCGTCGAGGCGGTCCGCGGTGCCTTGGACGGAAAGTTGGCCACGATCAAGCCGGACCTGCCCTCGAAACAATGGTACCACCCGACGATCTGGTTCTATCTCTGGACTGGCCTGACCAAGCGGGTTTGGTAGCCAGCCTTCCCTCGGAATCTCGCCTTTCTTTTTGCGACTCT
Source organism: Mesorhizobium sp. C395A (assembly GCF_030323205.1). NCBI lineage: Bacteria > Pseudomonadati > Pseudomonadota > Alphaproteobacteria > Hyphomicrobiales > Phyllobacteriaceae > Mesorhizobium > Mesorhizobium sp. C395A. The sequence continues at coordinate 2,387,010 of NZ_CP100473.1, forward strand.
CAATAGCGTCGCTTTTGAATGCGCGCGCGTCGTCCCATAACAAGCAGCCCCACTGCGCATCCGGCAATGCTCACACCAGCTGGATAAAGTGGTGGAACGTCGTTTCCCTCATGGACGCACGGCGCTCTACAGGGAGTGAGAGAATTCATGGCCGATCTGATTGTCGTCTATTGGCGCGACATCCCCGCCCAGGTCATCGTCAAGAAGGGCCGGCAGAACGCCAAGCGCGAACTGCCGCTGCGCTTCACCGAGGCGATCGATATGTGCGCCATGCGCACCGGCGCCGGCGGCACCGACGATTACCTCGCCGAATGGCGCAAGGCCGATCCAATCCCGGTCGGCGACGACCTCGAAGCCGAGGTCGAGAAGGCATTCAGCGACATCGACGCGAAATACGACCGCGAGCGGCTGGTCGCTCTGGTCAAGGCGGGCGGGAAAGAAAATGTCTGAAACCACTCCTGCCAAAGAGGGGCCAAGGGTTACCCAGCCGGTTACCCAGGCCACTCAGGTCAAGAAAGCAGCGCCGAAATCCGACTACAAGCCGGCCGACGTGTCGCCGCAGCGGCGCGTGCAGCGGTCGTTTGCCATCAGGCTGTGGTCCATCCGGCACTCGCGATTGCTCGAATGGTTCTACTCCAGGTTCGCCGACATGTTCCTGCTTCTTCATCCGCTTTGGAAAGGCCTCGGCTATGGGCGCGTCGAGGCGCCGATCAAGTTTGTCGAAAGGCGCGTCAAGGGCTTCATGTTCGACTGCCGCATGTGCGGCCAGTGCATCCTGTCCTCGACCGGCATGTCGTGCCCGATGAACTGCCCCAAGCAGCTGCGCAACGGCCCTTGCGGCGGTGTGCGCGCCAACGGCAATTGCGAGGTCGAGCCCGATATGCCTTGCGTCTGGGTTAAGGCCTGGGAAGGCTCGCGGAACATGGAGCATGGCGACAGGATCCTGACCGTGCAGAAGCCGGTCGACCAGTCGCTGCGCGAAACCTCGGCCTGGCTGCGGGTGACGGCCCAGTCGGCAGCGGCCCGTGAAGCAGCGGCCAAAGCCAACACTGGAGCGGCCGCGTGATCGGCCGCCAGCGCGATGAAAACCCGGCCGGCATCCATCTGCCGCTCGATCCGCTGCCCGGCCACTCCTCGCGTGGCCGGCTGGAGCGTGTGCTGCGGCGCGGCGAATTCGCGGTCACCACCGAGCTCAACCCGCCCGACAGCGCCGATCCCGAAGACGTCTATAACCGCGCGAAAATCTTCGACGGCTGGGTCGACGCCATCAATGCCGTCGATGCCTCCGGCGCCAACTGCCACATGTCGTCGGTCGGCATTTGCGCGCTGCTCACCCGCATGGGCTACGCGCCGATCATGCAGATCGCCTGCCGCGACAGGAACCGCATCGCCATCCAGGGCGACGTGCTGGGCGGTGCCGCCATGGGGGTCGCCAACATGCTGTGCCTCACCGGCGACGGCGTCCAGGCCGGCGACCAGCCCGGCGCCAAGCCTGTCTTCGACCTCGATTCCATGTCGTTGCTGGAAACCTGCCGCATCATGCGCGACAACGGCAAGTTTCTGTCCGGCCGCAAGTTGACGACGCCGCCGCAAATTTTCCTCGGCGCCGCCGTCAACCCCTTCGCGCCACCCTTCGATTTCCGCCCGATCCATCTCGGCAAAAAGATCGCCGCCGGCGCGCAGTTCGTGCAGACGCAGTATTGCTTCGACGTGCCGATGTTCAGAACCTTCATGCAGAGGGCGCGGGACTTGGGGCATACGGAAAAAGTTTTCATCCTGTGCGGCGTCGGCCCGCTGGCTTCGGCCAAGACGGCCAAATGGATCCGCTCCAACGTGCCCGGGATCCATATTCCCGATGCCATCATCAAGCGGCTGGAAGGCGCCCAGGACCAGAAGAAGGAAGGCAAGCAGCTCTGCACCGACATCATCAACGAGGTGAAGGAAATTCCTGGTGTCTCCGGCATCCATGTGATGGCCTATCGCCAGGAGGAATATGTCGCCGAGATCGTCGATGAATCGGGTGTGCTGAAAGGCCGCCAGCCATGGAAACGTGAGATCCGCCACGACGATCAGATGGTCGCCGACCGGCTCGAGAGCATACTGCACGACGACATTACCGAAAGGCAGGTGGATATGGTGAAGACCGCGCACTGACGGCGCGGACGGCCAGCCATTTGCTTGAATGAAACCAGACAACGATATAAAGAAATCTTTATATCAGGCGGAGAGACTTCATGACCCGGACCATCGTCGCCTCGGCGACACGAGAGATCATCATCGGCTTCGACCAGCCTTTCTGCGTCATCGGCGAGCGCATCAACCCGACCGGCCGCAAGAAGCTGGCCGCCGAGATGATCGCCGGCAATTTCGAGACCGTCATCAAGGATGCGCTGGAACAGGCCGCCTGCGGCGCCACCATGCTCGACGTCAATGCCGGCGTCACCTCCGTTAATCCGAACGAAACCGAACCCGGCCTGCTGGTGCAGACGCTGGAGATCGTCCAGGGCCTGGTCGACCTGCCGCTGTCGATCGACTCGTCGGTGACCGCCGCCATCGAGGCAGCGCTCAAGGTCGCCAAGGGCCGGCCGCTGGTCAACTCCGTGACCGGCGAAGAGGAAAAGCTCGAAGCCATCCTGCCGCTGGTCAAGAAGTACAACGTTCCAGTCGTCGCCATCTCCAACGACGAGACCGGCATTTCGATGGATCCGGATGTGCGCTTTGCCGTCGCCAAGAAGATCGTGCAGCGCTGCGCCGATTTCGGCATTCCCGCGCATGACGTCGTCGTCGACCCGCTGGTGATGCCGATCGGCGCGCTGGGCGATGCCGGCCGCCAGGTCTTCGCGTTGCTGCGCCGTCTGCGCGAAGAGCTCAAGGTCAACACCACCTGCGGCCTGTCCAACATTTCGTTCGGCCTGCCGCACCGCCACGGCATCAACGCCGCCTTCATCCCGATGGTGATCGGCGCCGGCATGACCTCGGCGATCATGAACCCGGTGCGCCCGCAGGAAATGGAAGCCGTGCGCGGCGCCAATGTGCTCAACGGCACCGACGAGAACTGCACCAACTGGATCAGGACCTACAAGGACTACAAGCCGGCCGAAGGCGGTCAGGCGGTCGCAGCGCCCACCGCGGTTAACGCTCCGGGCCAAGGCGGCGGCAATGGCAATGGCGGTCGCCGTCGCGGCGGCCGTGAAGCCCGCATGGCCAGGGGATAGAGCGAGACAGGACACGGTTTTCTTGACAGATCAAGACCGCACAAGGCCTGAAATGCCGAACTGGCAGGTAATTCTGCGAGTGGCTTTTTGCAGCGTATTTATGCTTTTGGCCGGGTCCTATGCCTTCGGCTATCTGAGTCATGAATACCTCCGGTATTTTGTTCTGTGTATCTACGCCACTGCCTTGCTAATGTTTGTCCTGATCGCATTTCCACTTCTGCTCGGGGCAATTCCCGCAAGGACATTGGACCGGCAAAGACTGGACAATTTCTCCATGTTTTGGCTGCGATGGTATCCGCTGCCGCTCATCGCTTCCTATCTGGCAAGCCTCGCATATGTGAGATCTTTTCCCAGTGCCGGCTTAGTCGAGTAATGAAAATATGAACTCGCCTGCAAACATTACCGATCCGCTCGTGCTGTTCATGCCGTCAGGCAAGCGCGGGCGGTTTCCTGTCGGCACGCCGGTGCTCGACGCCGCGCGCCAGCTCGGTGTCTATGTCGAAAGCGTCTGCGGCGGCCGCGCCACCTGTGGGCGCTGCCAGATCGAGGTGCAGGAAGGCAATTTCGCCAAGCACAAGATCGTCTCGTCCAACGACCACATCTCGCCCAAGGGCGCCAAGGAAGAGCGCTACGAGCGCGTCCGCGGCCTGCCCGAGCGGCGCCGCCTGTCCTGCTCGGCGCAGATCCTCGGCGACCTCGTCATCGACGTGCCGCAGGACACGGTCATCAATGCACAGACCATCCGCAAGGATGCCGACACCCGCGTCATCGCCCGCGATTCAGCGATCCGCATGTGCTATGTCGAGATCGAAGAGCCCGACATGCACAAGCCGCTCGGCGATCTCGACCGCCTCAAGATCGCGCTGATGAAGGATTGGGGCTTTAAAAACCTCGAATTTGACTTCTACCTGATGCCGCAGGTGCAGGGCATCTTGCGCAAGGGTAATTGGACCGCCACCGCCGCCATCCACAAGGACGCCGAAAGCGACATCGCCCGCGTCATAGCACTCTGGCCCGGCCTCAAGAACGAAGCCTATGGGCTGGCCTGCGACATCGGCTCGACCACCATCGCCATGCATCTGGTGTCGTTGCTGTCGGGCCGCGTCGCCGCCTCGTCGGGCACGTCGAACCCGCAGATCCGCTTCGGCGAGGATCTGATGAGCCGCGTCTCCTATGTGATGATGAACCCGGACGGCCGCGAAGGCATGACGGTCGCCGTGCGCGAGGCGATCTCGGGCTTGGTCGACAAGGTTTGCGCCGAAGGCAATGTCCAGCGCAACGACATCCTGGACAGCGTCTTTGTCGGCAATCCGATCATGCACCATCTGTTTCTCGGCATCGATCCGACCGAGCTCGGCGGCGCGCCCTTTGCGCTCGCCGTCTCGGGCGCGGTGCGCATCAAGGCCTCCGACATCGGCCTGAAGCTCAACCAGGGCGCCCGCCTCTATATGCTGCCCTGTATTGCCGGCCATGTCGGCGCCGATGCGGCGGCGGTAACGCTGTCGGAAGGCCCGCACCGCCAGGACGAGATGATGCTGATCGTCGACGTCGGCACCAATGCCGAGATCGTGCTCGGCAACCGCGCGCGGGTCGTGGCTGCTTCTTCTCCGACCGGTCCGGCCTTCGAGGGCGCCGAAATCTCCGGCGGCCAGCGCGCCGCGCCCGGCGCCATCGAGCGCGTGCGAATCGATCCCGATACGCTGGAGCCGAAATACCGCGTCATCGGCTCGGAACTGTGGTCCGATGAACCGGGCTTCCTCGACAGCGTGCAGGCGACCGGCGTCACCGGCATTTGCGGCTCGGGCATCATCGAGATCGTGGCCGAGATGTATCTCGCCGGCATCATCTCCGAGGATGGCGTTGTCGATGGCTCCCTGGCCGCCCGCTCGCCACGCGTCACCGCCAATGGCCGCACCTTCTCCTATGTCTTGAAGGAAGGCGAACCCAAGATCACCATCACGCAGACCGACGTGCGCGCCATCCAGCTTGCCAAGGCGGCGCTCTATGCCGGCACCAAGCTTCTGATGGAAAAGCAGAACACCGAACACGTCGACCGCATCCATTTCGCCGGCGCCTTCGGCTCGTTCATCGATCCGAAATACGCCATGGTGCTCGGCCTGATCCCGGATTGCGACCTCGACAAGGTCTCGGCCGTCGGCAACGCCGCCGGCGCCGGTGCGCGCATGGCCCTGCTCAATCGCGGCTATCGCCGCGAAATCGAGGATACCGTCAGCCACATCGAGAAGATCGAGACCGCACTGGAGCCGAAGTTCCAGGAGCATTTCGTCTACGCCATGGCGCTTCCCAACAAGGTCGATCCGTTCCCGAAACTGTCGGCGGCGGTGAAATTGCCGCCACGCAAGACCGTCAGCGAGGATGGCGTCGCCGGCGACTCCGCCCCGCGGCGGCGTTCGCGCGAAGGCCATGCCGCCAGGCGCAGCCGGGAATAAGCCGCCTTACGAAGGCCGCCAATTCGCCCAATTTCATTTGTATGCAAATGTTTCCAGATCGCACCGATCTGGAAACCGAAACGCTGTTTTGGCGCAATCCGTCCGATACAGACGTGAAGCATTTAACGGACATCGAATGGCGGACCGGACTATTCCGCCGCCACAACGCTCCAAAGGAGAATAGAGATGTTCGAGACCCTCGGCCGTTTTCGTGCGGCCATGAAGAATGCACAGGCCGTGCGCGCCATGAACAACCTGCCACCCGAAATCCAGAAGGACATCGGCTGGCCCGTGTCGTCGCGCATCGACGCCCAGACCAACCTGTCGCGCCTGATCCTGGGCTCGGGCCGCTGATGACCTTCGCCGACAAGTGCAAATTGCTGACCAATCGCCGGGACCGCCGCGTGGTCCCGGCTGCGACCGACATCAAGCTTCGCGCCGCGCTGCTGCCCCGGCGCTGAGCCGCGCTGCCCAGAGCCGCGGACGTGGCTGATCAAACAACCGTGTTGGCTTGGGCCAGAATCTTGACATTTCGGCTGGAGGTACGATCTTCGAGATAGTGGGGAATTCTCTTAGTCGGCTGCTGCCGAGCTTGTGTATTCGAATGCCCAGTTTCAAAAGCCACCTCGTTTCCTTCATCCTCCGGCACAGCCGCAAGAAGGCATTTGCCAGCCCGGAAAACCTGCAGCGCTGGATCGCCTATGCCCGCAAGACCGAGGATCATCATCCCCCGGCATTGCTGCGGGAGCGGCTCGATATCACCGAGCGCAGCGTCGATGGCTTTCCCGTCTACGAGATCGCGCCGAAGGCGGGCGAACGCAGGCGCATCCTCTACATGCATGGCGGCGCCTATGTCTTCCAGATCACATCCTATCATTGGGGGTTGATCGCCGAGATGGCCGAGCGCTTGGGTTTCGGCATCACCGTGCCGATCTATCCCATCGCGCCGGAGCATGATTTCCACGCCATGTTCGGCATGGTCGGCGACGTCTACCGGCAGATGCTGGATGAGACCGACGCTGAAGACATCGTCTTCATGGGCGATTCCGCGGGCGGCAACATGGCCGTCGTGCTGACCATGATGGCGGCTGAGGAAGGCCTGCCCTTGCCGTCGCGCCACGTGCTGATTTCACCCGGCCTCGACATGTCACTGTCCAACCCCGAAGTGTTCGAGGCGGAACGCAACGATCCGTGGCTCGGCATTTCCGGCGGGCTGGAAGCGATCCGCATGTACAGTGCCGGCATCGATCGCAGCGACTGGCACATCAGCCCGCTCTATGGCGACCTCTCGGTGCTGCCGCAGACCCTGCTTCTGACCGGCTCGCACGACCTGCTCAGCCCCGACAATCTGATCTTAGCCAAAAAGGCGCGCGCTGCCGGCGTCGACGTCCAGGTCGTCTACGAGGAAGGCATGTTCCACGTCTGGCCGCTGATCGAGATGCCGGAGGGGCGTCGCGCCAGGGACAGCATCGTCGCCTTCCTTGAAGGTGAGCCCACCAAGCGGCGCGCAACTGCGCGGCGCACGGCGCGACCCGCTCTCGCGGCGCGCCCCGCCCAAGCAGCGGAATAGCAGAGCAATTCCAGGAAAAGTGTAAAACGGTTTTCCCGGGAAATGCGTGTAGCGCTTTCCCTTGGGAATTGCGTCAAAACAAGGAGTTAGAGCGGCTCGCCGTTTCCGTGAAACGGTGAACCGCTCTAGAACTTGCCGGTTTCGCGGAAAAGCTCGAAGGTCGCACGGATATGGTCGGCGACGGCCTTGACCGGCGCGCTGGCGTCCGGCGACACCACCATCGCCAGATTGTAGGTGCCGATATCGGGCATGCCGTCCTTCGGGCAAAGCTCGACCATGTCGTTGCCCAGGAACGACTTCGGCAACGGTGCAACCGCGAGATCCGACATGATGGCGGCGCGCTGGCCGGCCGTGTGGGCGCTCATATAGGCGATGCGGTAATTGCGGCCTTCACGGCTCAGCGCATCGAGCGCGCCGGCCCGCCAGGCGCAGCCCTCTTCCCACAGCGACACCGGCAAAGGCTCGCGCAGATGCGCGCTGCCGCCCTTGGCGCCGGCCCAGACGATCGGCTCGGTGAGCAGCACCTCGGCGCCGAGTGCGCTGGTCTTGTAGGAATTGGTCAGCAGCGTGATGTCGAGCGCCCGGTCGTCCATGCGGCGGCGCAGATTGCTGCTCTGGTCGATGGTGACGTCGACGGCAATCGACGGATGCGACTGCGCGAAACGCTTCAGCACATGCGGCAACACGCGCTCGCCATAGTCGTCCGGCGAGCCGAGCCGCACCACGCCGACGATCTCGGGGATGATGAACTTCGACACCACCTCGCGGTTGATCGACAACAGCCGGCGGGCATAACCGAGCAGCATCTCGCCATCCGTGGTCAGCGTCACCGAGCGCGCATCCCGCGCGAAAACAGAGCGCCCGAGAATGTCCTCGAGCTTCTTGATCTGCATGGAGACCGCCGACGGCGTGCGGAACACCGCATTGGCCGCCGTGGTGAAACTGCCGGTCTCTGCAATGGCCACGAAGGTGCGCAAAACGTCGAGATCGAGCAGCGGCAGCGGATGATTGAGCGGGGCGTTCATCGGGATCGACCTTCAATTTTTCTGATGTGAAGCATCATTCCATTTCGTTTGATTGAACATCAGATTGGGAGGATAGTCAACTCCATCGAAGGCAGGACGTGCCATGACCCAAACGCTCCTGACGCGGAATTGCACTCGATGCGGAATATCCAGGCGACGGAACGCGTTCATGCGGGACGTGCCACAACCAAAGGAGAATGAAATGTCTATCCTGTCGTCCATCGGTCGGCTTGCGACCGAGTTCAGCGCGGCCCGCGCCCGCTTCCAGACCGAACGTGCGATCCGCTCGCTGCCGATCGAACTGCAGAAGGATATCGGCTGGCCTGAAGCTGCCGACACCAAGACCGGTGCACGCCACGGCGTCGGATCCTGGGCTGGAGCAAAGTAAACCATTGTGTACCATGTGCTGAAGGCCTGCCGCGCAGACCAGCCCGGCAGGCCTTCTCTATTTGCCCCGCAGGCTTCTCCAACTTATTTGCATTCAAATGATTTTCAGAGCCGTGTCGCCGCTGCATGGCGCATATGCGTCACTTGCATGGCGCCTCAATGTCGCCGGTAACACGCTGTAAGTAATCGTAAATTTTGGGCACCATGCCCAATAATGTCGCAACCGATGTCGCATTTCCATTCAAGCGCTTCGCATTTGCGATTTAGTTTCTGCTCACGCGGGCCTATATCAACGCCAGCAAACGAGCTGCCCCACTCCATCAAGCGAAGGCGACCCGTCTGAGCAACCGATAGGAGATGATGATGAAGCTTTTTGCCCGCCTCTTTGCCCGCCGCGAAATGAACCTGACGACCGCTCTCGAGCGCCAGCGCCTTGCCAACACCATGCCCGGCCAGACCGGCGCCATGAATGCGGTGCGCCTCGGTTTCGTTGCCTGAGATAACGGCTAGCGCTCAGCGCTTCCCTGCCGCTGCCGATAGTCGATAACAGCGCCGCTTCGGTTTGACCGAAGCGGCGTTTCTCGTTTTCGGCACCTATGCCGCCGCCACCATGCTCAATTCCGCGGCATCCCGTGCCCGTCATCCCGGACGATTGCCCATTTGCGACCCATGTCGCAAATATAGTTTCCGCTTAGCCCCCTAGCCAATTGACAGGAATGGTTTTTCCTGATGTCGCTGTGCTGTTCGCGACATCCTGTTCGCGCCATGGCTGCGTGAGGTTCCCTTGAACGCCGTAAAGCATCCGATCAAGCGATCGTTTGTATTCTTCCTTGTCCCGGACTTCACCATGATCGCCTTTGCGACGGCGCTCGACCCGCTGCGCTCGGCCAACCGCATGCTCGGCTATGAGGCCTATCGCTGGCGCTTGGCGAGCATCGACGGCAAGCCGGTGCGCGCCTCCAACGGCGTCGAATGCGCCGTCAACACCTCGCTCGAGGAAGAGCGCAAGAAGATGGCCGGACCGGATCGGCCGAACATGGCCATCGTCTGCAGCGGCATGAATGTCGAGCGCTACCAGAACAGGTCTGCCTTCGCCTGGCTGCGCGAGGAATACAACAGAGGCGTCGCCGTCGGCGGCCTGTGCACCGGCGCGCATATCCTTGCCGCCGCTGGCCTGCTCTCCAACAAGCGCTGCGCCATCCATTGGGAAAACCTGCCGGGCTTTTCCGAGGCTTTTCCGAAGGCCAATGTCTTTGCCGACCTCTTCGAGATCGACCAGAACATCTACACCTGCGCCGGCGGCACCGCCGCCCTCGACATGATGCTCAAGCTGATCGGCGACGATTTCGACGACAATCTGGTCAACCGCGTGTGCGAGCAGGTGCTGACCGACCGCGTGCGCAGCCCGACCGACCGCCAGCGCCTGCCGCTGCGCGCGCGCCTGGGCGTGCAGAATTCCAAGGTGCTGACCATCATCGAACTGATGGAAGGCAATCTCTCCGAACCGCTGTCGCTGATCGAGATCGCCGACCATGTCGACCTGTCGCGCCGCCAGATCGAGCGCCTGTTCCGCACCGAGATGGGCAGATCCCCTGCCCGCTACTACCTCGAAATCCGCCTCGACCGCGCCCGGCACCTGCTGATTCAGTCGTCGATGCCGGTGGTCGAGGTGGCGGTCGCCTGCGGCTTCGTCTCGGCCTCGCATTTCTCCAAATGTTACCGCGAACTCTACGCCCGCTCGCCGCAGCAGGAGCGCGTCGACCGCAAGCAATTGCTGGCGGCTTGAGAGTCACATGACCGCGCGAACGGCACTCTCCAAAGAACTCGCCGACCGGCAGAGTTTCCGCCTCGACGTCGAAAAATGGGCAGCATTCATGGCGGCGTTGGAAACTCCTGCGCGTGACCTTCCACGCTTGAAGCGATTGCTGAGCGAACCGAGCATCTTTTCCGTAGGCGACCCAGCTTAGGTCACTGCGCCTGCGCCGTTCGCATCGCCTCGACGCGGATATCCTCGGTCAGCCGCGCCTTGAGCGCCGAGAATTCCGGGCTGGTCTTCAGCGTGTAGTGGCGTGGATGCGGCAGGTCGATGGCGACATCCGACTTGATGCGGCCTGGCCGCGCGCTCATCACGATCACCCGCGAAGCCATGAAGATCGCCTCCTCGATGTCGTGGGTGACGAACAGCACTGTCTTCTTGCGCCGCTCCCAGATGCCGAGCAGCAGCTCCTGCATCAGTCCGCGCGTCTGGTTGTCGAGCGCACCGAACGGCTCGTCCAGCAACAGGATTTCGGGGTCGTTGGCCAGCGCCCGGGCGATCGCCGTGCGCTGCTGCATGCCGCCGGACAGCTGCTTTGGCCAATGGTTCTCGAAGCCCTTCAGCCCGACGAGGTCGACATAGGAAGCGACGATCCCGTCTCGCTCCTTTTCGGCCATGCCACGTTCGCGCAGGCCGAAGGCGATATTCTGCGCCACCGTCAGCCACGGAAACAGCGTGTAGGACTGGAACACCATGCCGCGATCCGGTCCCGGCCGCGTCACCGCCTTGCCGTCAAGCAGCACACGGCCTTCGCTCGGCGCTTCCAGGCCGGCAACGATCCTGAGCAGTGTCGACTTCCCGCAGCCGGACGGCCCCAGAATGGTGATGAAGTCGTTGGCCGCGACCGCAAGGTCGACCGGCATCAGCGCCTTGACCGGCTGCCCGCCGCGCACGCCGGCGAAGGTTCGCGAGACGCCTTCGATAAGCAACTTGCTCATGCCAGGCTCCAGGGAAAGAGCCAGCGATTGAACGCCTTGAAGGCGAAGTCGGACAACAGTCCGATCAGCCCGATGACGATGATGCCGAAGATGATCTGCCCTGTCGCCAGCCGCGACTGGCTGTTGATGATCATGTAGCCGATGCCTGAGGACGAACCGATCAGCTCGGCGACGATAACATAGGTCCAGGCCCAGCCGAGCACCAGCCGCAGCGTCTCGGCAATCTCGGGCGCATTGGCCGGCATGATGACCCGTTTGACGATGCCATTGTTGGTCGAGCCCAGCGTATAGGCCGCCTCGACCAGGTCGCGCCGGGTCGAGCCAACCTTGACCGCGACGATCAGGATGATCTGGAACACCGAGCCGACGAAGATGACCAGCAGCTTTTCCAGCTCGCCAATGCCGGCCCACAGGATGAGCAGCGGAATGAAGGCCGAAGCCGGGAGGTAGCGGGCGAAGGAGACCAACGGCTCCAGAAAAGCCTCTATTGGCTTCCAGGCGCCCATGGCGATGCCGATCGGCACGGCGACGATCGACGCCAGCAGGAACCCGCCGAAGACCCGCCAGATGGTGATCAATATGTCGAGCCAGAAGCGGTCCTCGACCAGCAGCCGCCAACCATCCCGCAGCATCGACAGCGGGTCGGCGAGGAAGATGCGGTTGACGTGGCCGCCAAGCGTGATCCACGCCCAGAAGGCGACGAACAGCACGAAGAAGGAAATACCAAGCACGGTTCGAATGCCCGGCGACACCGGATGCAAGGGGCGCATCTTCAGATCGTCCGCATCGTCAAATCATCACTTGTCCAGGAGAGAGCGACGGCGCCAGGCGCCGCCGCACAATGGTCAAAGGCGAGGCCTATCAGTTCGCCACCGCGCTGGTATCGGCAAGCGCTGCAACATCTGGCGCTTCCTTGATCAACCCCATCTGCAGCAGAAGCTCGCCGGCGGTCTTGGAAAAGTCCTGGAATTCCTTGGTGAAGAACTGCTTGTTCTCCGCCTTGTCGGCCCATTTCAGGTATTTCGCCGAATCCTCGAATTCTTTCGCAGACTGCTTCACGTCGGCGCCCATGATCTCGTAGGATCTCTGCGGATCGCTCTTGATCAGGTCGAGCGCTTCGAAATAGCTGTCGGCCAGCGCCTTGGCGGCGTCGGGATTGGCGGTGAGGAATTCAGGCGTGCAGCGACCGTGTCGAGCACCATCGGGTAGTCGAGCGTGGTCGCCAATATGTGGCCCTGATCGGACTTGTCGCGCACCCCCGAGATGAACGGCTCATAGGTGACCGCCGCATCGTTCTGGCCGGCGAGGAAGGCTTGCGCCGCCGCATCCGGTTCCAGGTTGACGACGGTCACATCCTTGGTCGACAGGCCGTTCTTGTTCAGCACCCAGGCCAGCATGAAATAGGGCGACGTGCCCGGCGCCGAGGACGCGACATTCTTGCCCTTGAGGTCGGCGACGGTCTTGATGTCGTTGCGCACGACAATGCCGTCGGCGCCATAGGATTTGTCGAGCTGGAAGATCTGCTTGGTGGTCACCCCTGAGGCGTTCCACACCAGCCAGGTCTCGACCGTGGTGGCGGCGCATTGCAGATCGCCGCTGGCGATGGCGAGCGGCCGGCTGGCCTGCGGCACCTTCTTCAGGGTCACGTCGAGGCCATGCTTCTCGAAGATGCCGGCCTGCTTGGCGAGCGTCAGCGGCGCAAAGCCGGTCCATCCGCTGATGCCGATGGTGACCGATGTGGCAGCCTCGGCCGGCACGGATATTGCAGCCGCAAGCGCCAATACCGCGGCAGCGACGATGGTCTTGTTCATGTCGGTTCCCCTTGTTTTTTCGGATGTCGAATTGTGTCACAGACGCCCATGGGCTTGTCAATGAAGCCGGCCCTTCACGGCAGCGTGATGATGCGCACGCTAACGCGCATCGAACATCCAGCTGCGGTCGCGCCACATCTTTTCGCCGACCTGGCAGTCGGTCGGCCGGTCCTGCGCCAGCACCACCAGCGGATGCCCGGCCTCCTCGCTCGCCCGTTGCGGCGAAGCGGCGCCGGCCAGCTCCAGCACCAGCTTGCGGCGGATCGCTTCGGGAAACTGCGTCCAGTCATTGACCGGGATCATGAAGGATCCGGGACCGCCGATGACGCAGTCGCTGTAGTAGCGGTCGAGATTGTTGACGTCATAGGCGCCGCCGAACCCGCCGCGCGTCATCAGCGGCAGGCCGTTGATGATGATGCCTTGCTTGACCACCGCGTCGCGGGTGATGTCGACGGGCGCGCCCTGGTTGTTGGGGCCGTCGCCTGAAATATCGATGACGCGCTTTGTCCCCTGAAAACCGCTTTCGGCGAACAGATCGCTGCCGAATTCCAGCGCGCCGGAAATCGAGGTGCGCCGGGCGCTGGCCGGCGGATGGGCGGAAAGCTGCGCGGCCACCCGCTCGGCATCGGCCCGGCTGGCGATCACCGTCCACGGCACGACGACCTGCTGCGTGGTCGCTCCCGCCCATTCGACATAGGTGACGGCGACCTTGCCGTAGGCGCCGTCGGCGATGGCCTGCAGAACATTGTCGTGCGTCAGCGCAGCAGCATAGCCGTGACGCTGGATTTCAAGTTCGCCCGGCGACATCGACAGCGACACGTCGACGGCCAGCACCAGCTCGACGTCGACCGGCTCGGCGGCTTGAACCGGCGGCACAAGCCAGAGCACCAGCGCCAGCGCGGCGCTGCCTGAAAGGAAATGTCGTGCGCAAGAAAAAGCAGACATACCCGAAGGTAAGCGAAAACCGGCTGCTGACAAAGCAAAAAGCCGGGACTGAGGGCTTCTACATCTAACCCCGAAACGGCGGCGCGGTTCGGCCTCATTTGTTGATGGGTCGCCCACCTTTGCCGCGCCATTCCACGTCGTCGGCTCCGGCCTTCGCTGCTTCCGGGTTTGGACGGGACTTCTTTCTGCCGGTGCCACGAAGCGCCCTCCAGTTCGGCTTGAATGATGGCGGCAGCCACAACAGGATGCCTGCTATCGCGGCGGGCAGGATCACGGCGAAACGCAATACCGACAGCACGACACCGCAGAACCCGACGATACGCGCCGCCCGCCCCTCGCCGAAGCGCCGCGCAAGCAGATGCCGCGCGATCACCCCACCATCCAGAGGGTATGCCGGTAGAATGTTGAGGACGGCGAGTACCCCATTCAACATGGCGCCGATCCATAGCGTCCACGCAAGATAAGTCATCGGCATTGGAGGCGGCGCACTGAACAAGCTGTCCGATTCGACAGGCGCCAAAGGTTTGGCGATCAGATAATAGGAAGCAGCGAAAAACGCCGCCAACAGGATGTTGGTCAGGGGTCCGGCAAACGCAATCCACGCCCAACCATAGGACGACGTGGCGCCGCGCTTGAAGTAGGCAACCCCGCCAAACAGATAAAGCTCAATCCTGTTGGTGCCGATCCCTTGCCGGTGGGCAACCCATGTGTGCGCCAGTTCGTGCAGGAACACCGATACGAAAAACAGTGCGGCAAAGATCGATGTGTGGATCAGCGCGGTTTTGGGACGCGTCGACCACTCGTGCAGAAAGGGCAGGACAACCGGGATGGCAAAGGTCCAGCTGACGAGAACGGGGATGTTCCCATTCACGCTGAACACCAGCGCATCGCTCTTCCTGTCCCAGCCAAATCGCCGCAAGTGCTTCACTCCGCCCGAAGCGACGGTAGGCGAGAATTGCCAGCTTACAAAGAGAAAAGCCCGGCAAGGAGCCGGGCTTTCATCTGTTCGTTTTGCGTCACACCAATATGAGCGGTGCTGCCGAGAAATCGACGGCGCTCAACTCCTCGGCTTCAAATTCTCTGGATCGTAGAGCGGCTTGTAGCCGACGGCAGCCACCTCGACCGGGTAGGTCTCGCCGAAATATTCGATGGCAAACTTGCGGCCCTCCTGGGCATAGGCCCAGGGCAGATAGGCGAGGCCGATGTTCTTGCCGATGGTCGGGCCATAGGCCATCGACGTGGTGAAGGAGCGGCGGCCGAGTTCGTCGACAAGGGTTTCGCCGGTCTTCGGATCCATCACCGGCATGGTGCCGACGGGATAGCGGGCAACACCCTTCGAATCGACGTTTTCCGTCATCACCAGCGTGCACAGGATCGCCGGCTGGTGTTCGCGGGCGCGGTATTCGACATGTTTGGCCTTGCCGCAGAAGTCGTTCTCCTTGACCTTCGGTCGGGCAAGGTCGGCCTCGAGCAGATTATACTCGGTCAGAAGGTCGGCGTTCTGCAGGCGCAGGCTCTTTTCCATGCGCCGGGTGTTGGCATAGGTCTCGACGCCGAACGGCATCACGCCGGTCGAGCGCAGCGCGTCCCAAACGGCCAGGCCGTCCTCGTAGCGCATGTGCAGTTCCCAGCCCTGCTCGCCGACATAAGAGATGCGGAATGCCGTGACATCCTTGCCGCCGATCCTGACCGGCTTGATCGCCGCGAACGGGAAGTTCTCGAGCGAGAGACCATCCGGATTTTCGACCACTTTCTGCAGCGACGCCCGCGCGTTCGGTCCCCAGATGCCGATGGTGACATATTTTTCCGTCACGTCGGTGATGGTGACGTCAAAGCCTTTGTCCTGCGCGGTGCGCTGCATATAGCGGAAGTCGCGCGGGCCGGCGTCGGCGCCGTCGATCAGGCGGCAGCGGTCGGCCATGCGGATGACGGTGAAGTCGGCGCGCACCATGCCTTCCTCGTCGAGGAAGTGGGTGTAGATACCCTTGCCGATATTGTTGTCGCCACCGATCTTGGCCGCGCACAGCCACTCCAGCAGCGCGACATGATCCGGCCCTTCGATGTCGTACATCGAGAAATGCGAGAGGTTGACGATGCCGCAATCCTCGCTCATCGCCAGGTGCTCGGCATTGGACACCCGCCAGAAATGGCGATTGTCCCATTCGTTCTCACGTATGGGAACCCGGTTGCCATACTTCTCCAGCAGATGCTCGTTGGCGGCATAGCCATGCGCGCGCTCCCAACCGCCCAGCTCCATGAAGTAACCCCCAAGCTCATTCTCGCGCTCCCAGAATGGCGAGCGGCGGATGTTGCGGCCTCTGGAGAACGGCTCGCGCGGATGCACCGCTGGATTGTAGACCTTCATCGCCGTCTCGGTGCAGCGATCCCAGATGAACTGCTCTTTCGTCTGGTGCGGATAGAAGCGCGCATAGTCGATGGCGTGATGGTCGATTTCCGTGCGGCCGTCCGTCATCCAGTCGGCGATCAGCTTGCCCATGCCGGGGCCGTCCTTGACCCAGATGGCGACGGCGTACCAGAGGCCCCTCACCTTCTGGCTCTCGCCCATGGACGGGCCGCCATCGGCGGTCACCTGCAACAGGCCGTTGAAGGAATGGCTTTCGTTGTAGCCGAGTTCGCCCAGGATCGGCGTCAGTTCCATGGCGCGCTCCAGCGGCGCCAGGATCTGCTCCATGTCGAGATCGCGCTGCGACGGCGACAGCCGCGCCTGATCCTTTTCCAGCAAATCGCGCGGATGGCAAAGACGCGGATTGGTCTCTTCGTAATAACCCCATTCGATCTGGCCGCCTTCGGCGGTCCTGGGGTCGCCGGTGTCGCGCATATAGGCCGAATTGCCTTGGTCGCGCAGCAGCGGCCAGCCGATCTCCTTGCCGGTACCGGCAAACTCATTGTAAGGCCCGAAGAAGGTCAGCGGATGGTCGATCGGCATCACCGGCAGGTCTTCGCCGACCATCTCGGCGATCAGCCGGCCCCAGATGCCGGCGCAGACGATGACATAATCGGCCATGATCGTGCCGCGGTCGGTGACGACGCCCTTGATGCGGCCTTCCTCGACGATGAGAGATTTGGCGGGCGTGTTGGCGAAGGATTTGAGTTTCCCCGTAGCTTCCGCCTGGTCGACCAGCTTGCCGGCGACGGTCTGCGAGCGCGGGATGACCAGGCCGGCGTCCGGATCCCACAGGCCGCCCTGCACCATGGACTCTTCGATCAGCGGGAATTTTTCCTTGATCTCGGCCGGTTCGATCAGCCGGGCGCGGGTGCCGAAGGATTTGGCCGAGGCGATCTTGCGCTTGATCTCGTCCATGCGGCTGTCATCGCCGACGCGCGCCACTTCGAGGCCGCCGATGCGGGAGTAGTGGCCCATCTTCTCGTAGAAATCGATGGAGTAGAGCGTCGTCCAGCAGGACAGGAAATCATGGCTGGTGGTGTAGCAGAAGTCCGAGGCGTGCGCGGTCGAGCCGATATCGGTCGGGATGCCCGACTTGTCGATGCCGACAATGTCGGTCCAGCCGCGTTCGATCAGATGATGGGCGATCGATGCGCCGACAATGCCACCCAGGCCGACGATGACGACCTTCGCCTGTTTCGGAAACTCTGCCATTGCCCGCGACTCCAAGGGGATAAAGCGGGCGCGTCCGCGCCCGTTCGAATGGCGCACAATATGCAGAGGACGTGGATGCAGCTACCGCCTGTTTGCGACACGTCGCGGATGCGACGCGACCCGGCGCGCCGGCGTGCCGCCAGTGGCGATCTATCTCAGGCGAAGGCCCAGATGTCCTCGGCCTGGAAGCCGACCTGATAGCCTGATGTCTTCAGCTTGACCACGACCTGGCCGATTTCGGCGGCCGGCAGCGCGCCGACCTCGACCTTGATCATGCCCGGACGATAGCGCTTGAGATCGAGCTGTTCGAAGACGATCCAGTCGGCGCCTTCGCAATCGACCAGGAAGGCGTCGATATGCGTGATGCCGTTGCGGTCGAGCAGCGTCTGCAGCGTGTCCGACGGCACCTCGATATCCCTCAGGTGCGGCGCGAACTTGTTGAAATTTACGTCGGCCTCGCCCCAGGCATTCTTGCCCGACATCAGATTGGTGTCGGTGACCGACGAGCAGCCGATGAACTCGATCGGCAGCGTGCCGGCCTCGAGTGCCGCGGCATCGAAAGTGTGGACGGTGATCGTGCCTTTGATTTTTGTCACCGCGACCGGCTCGATGACGAAGCGTTCCGTGTCGGGATAGTTGGCGCGCAACCGCTTCTGATTGTGCGGGATCGGCTCGACCAGCACGGCCCGCGCCCGCGGAATGCGGTGCAGCCACGGCGTGACGTCGTCGAACAGCGCGCCGTCGCAAGCGCCGACATTGACCATCTGGAAGGGTTGCCCGCTGCTGAACCGCGCCTTCAGTGCAGCCTTGGCCAGGAATTTCGTGCCGCGCAACGCCGGCCCGCGATCCAGCAGACCAGCGGGCAGGCCGAGCGAAAGGGCGATGCGCGCCAGGCCGGAAATGGAACTCATGGCTTATCTCCAGGTATGGCCTGCAAGGCGATGGGCCGCCTTCCATTCAGGCTTGCCGACGCCCACAGCGCCATGATCGGGCCGACGAGCAAAAGGTAGGGCGGCAGAAGGTTCGGGAAGTAGATGCGGGTGTCGTGGATCGGAAAGACGGTGAATTTCGCCAGCACGCCAAGCACCAGTGCTGCAAGCAGGATGCCGGCGCGACGATCGAGCCGGAAGCCGGCGCGGCCGAGCGCAAACCACGCGGCCAGCGCCAGAACCGAGACCCCGACCCAGCTGTTGATGCTGATGGCGCGAATGAAGGATGCGGCAAACGCCTTGAGATAGGCGCCAACCGAGAACGGCGGCTCGAAGCCATCCATATTGTAGTGCTGCTCGATGCTGGAGAACCACAGATGCGGCCACCAGCCGGGATGTTGGGCCCAGTGCGAAATCGCGAAATAGGCGACGAAGGACGCGGCAAAGCCGGCCAGCGCGCCCCACGCCCGCTGCCGGAAGACCAGCAGCAGCACGGCGAAAATGGCCAGGAACACGATGTTGTCCGGCCGCGCCATGAAGGCCAGGAAAAGCAGGAAAGCGGTCGCTGCCTCGCGGCCGCGCACATAAGCAAACAGCCCGCCGAGGAACAGGGCCGAGCACAACAGATCCGGGGTCGAGGCGCGTGCGGCATCGCCGAAATCGGCCATGATCAGCACCGCGCCGACCACAGGCGCCAGCGCAAGCGCGCCTTCGGTTCGCAGCCAAAGCAGCGTGATCATCCCGAACAGCAGCACCGAGACCACCTGCAGCACCCGCATCGCCTCGACCGGCGACATCACCGAACTCATCCTCGACAGCATCTCGGCATAGAGAAACTTGATCCGGTACATGCCAAGCAGCGAGTGGAAGTCGGCGGCATTTTGCGCCATATGGCTGCGGAAGCCGCCGCCATCGTCTGTCAGCGCCTTGTAATCGGCGGCCGAAACGCCGGCCTGGACCGTCCTGTAGGCATAGTCATGCAGCGCCTGCGCATCTGGGTAAGCGCCCTCCTCGGCGATTGCGAGATAAGGCAGCATGTCCCAATTGGCATCGGGCATCGTCCAGGCGGTAAACGCTGTCAGCAGGATATAGAGCGAAAACGCGATCGCGCCGATTGGCGCGGCCCATCGCGCATAAGTCCCCTCGCCCCACGCCAGAGCGGCCGCGGTCAGCCGGTCGAGTGTGTTTTGCGGGGCGGGAGACTTGCTCAGCATTGTCGGACTCGGGACTTCGCTCAACGGACTTCTTTAACGGACCTGGCTTTTGACGAAATCCTTCACGATCCCCACGATGCCGCGCGACAGCAGGCTATCGAAGGCATCGACGAAATGGTCGACATGCTCGCGCTGGCAGATCAGCGGCGGCTCGAGACGGATGACGTTGCGGTTGTATTCGGTGAAGGCGACGAGCACGTCATAGTCGCGCAGCAACAGCGCGCCGACGAAGCCCGACAGCGAGCCCTTCAGCTTGTCGTCGAGGACGCTGACGATCGGACGCAGCACCATCGGCAAGGTCTGCGAGAAGTCGTGGAACTCGAGCCCGACCATAAAGCCTTTGCCGCGCACATCCTTGATGATCTTCGGGTACTTCTCCTTCAGCGCCTGCAGGCGCTGAAGCAGATAGTCGCCGGTAGTGGCGGCGTTGTCGATCAGCCCCTCATCATAGAGCACATTGATGCCCTCGATCGCGGTGACGCAGGCCTCGCCCATGCCGCCAAAGGTGGCCATGGCATGGATCATCGCCGTCTTCGGCGTGCCATAGGCCTTCATATAGACCTCGCGCCGGGCGATCATCGCGCCGACCGCCGCCTTGCCGGCGCCGAGCGATTTCGCCAGCGCCGTCACATCGGGCACGACGCCATAATGCTCGAAGGCATAGAAGCGTCCCGAACGGCCATAGCCGCACTGCACTTCGTCCGCCACCCACAGCACGCCATACTGGTCGCACAGCGCTCGCAGCTTCTGCCAATATTGCGCCTCTGCCTGGATGATGCCGCCGCCGCCCTGGATTGTCTCAAGCACGATGACGCCGACCTCCGGGTCGGAGCGGAACAGCCGCTCGACCGCTTCGATATCGGCGAACGGAATGCGCACGGTGTTCTCAGCCATCTTGAAGTCCGCGCGGTAGAGCTGGCCATCGGTAATGCCGAGCACGCCCTTGGTCTTGCCGTGGAAGGAATTCTCGGCATAGACGATTTTTGGCCTCTTAGGCCCGGCGGCGCGCTCGGCGAGCTTCACCGCCGCTTCCATCGCTTCCGAACCCGACGAGCCCAGAAACACCATGTCGAGATCGCCGGGCGAGCATTTGGCGATGTTGTGCGCAAGGGCCGATGCATATTGCGACATGAAGGCGATGGCGATTTCCTGGCGCTTCTCCTCCTGGAATTTGCGCCGGGCCTCCAGGATGCGCGGATGGTTGTGGCCGAAGGCCAGCGAACCGAAGCCGCCGAAGAAGTCGAGAATCTTGCGGCCGTTCTGGTCGATGTAGAACATGCCTTCGGCACGCTCGATCTTGATCTTGTGGAAGCCGAGCAGCTTCATGAAATGCAGCTGGCCCGGATTGAGATGCGCCTTGAACAAGTCGGTCATGCGCGCAACATCCATCGCCTTCGCCTGCTCGACGCTGATCAGGTCGGGCTTGGCGATGGCGGTAGGCGACAACGCCGGCGCGCCGACCATGGTGCGCGCGTTCGTCTGCTCAGGCTTGGCCATGACGGTCATTTCGGAGTTCTCCTGGTCGTCCCACCTATTCGGCGGGGACATGATTTGCGGTGACGGCAAGCCCGTCTTTCTTGGCGCGGTATTCGCTGTAGGCGGCGATCAGCATGCCCTCGTCGCGATATTGCGGCACCCAGCCGAGCTGGCGCTCGGCCTTGGATACGTCGAGCACGCACTCCTCATCGGCGATCAGATATTGTTCGGGATCCATGATCGGCATGTTCATGAGATCGAGCAGGTCGAGGGTGCGCTTGACCGCCCAGCCCGGCGTCGGGATCAGCAGCGACTTCGAGCCGGCATGCTTGATCAGGTCGCCCAGCAATTTCTTCACCGGCGGCGGATTGAGGGAGCCCAGATTATAGGCCTGGTTGGGCACGCCTGCCTTCCAGGCCGCGCGGGCAGCTTCCGCGCAATCGAACACCGAGATGAACTGATAGGGGTTCTTGCCCGAGCCGATCATCGGCACAGGAAAATTCCAGTCGATCAGTTTGAACAGCTTTTCCAGGATCCCGAGCCGGCCGGGACCGATGATGAGACGCGGGCGAAACAGCGAGATCGACATGCCGCGCTTGCGCCATTGAGCGGCGAGCTCCTCGGTCTTCTGCTTCGACCAGCCATATTCGCCGAGCGGCGCGACCGGGTGCTCCTCGGTCATCGGCTGGGTGACCGTGTGGCCGTAGATCATGTCGGTGGTGTAGTGGACGAGCTTGGACGCGCCGGCCTTGTCCATCGCCTGCATGATGTGTTCGGTGCCGTGGAAATTCACCGGAAAGAAGAAGTCGTGACGCTTGGCCCGCACCTGGATCGGCGACAGCATTTTGGCCGACAGGTTGTAGACCATGTCGTCGGCCTTCAATCCGATGTTGGCCACCGAGGCCGTATCCGTGACATCGCAGGTGACGAAGCGAACGTTGCGATAGTGCGTCAGGTCGCTCTTGACGATGTCGGCAACGACAACCTCTTCACCATCGGCCACAAGCTTCGGGGCAAGATGACGGCCGACGAAGCCGTCGCCGCCGAAAATAACATGTCTCATCGAACGATCTCGCTGGTCTTGTCGGGGATGATGGAAGCGGTTTGGTCGTCATGCCCGCGCCCGCCCAAGTCTCGACCGCTTTGCGCGATCAGCACGGTGCCGACGCAGATGAAGGCGATGCCGGCAATGCGCCAGGCATTGAGGTCCTCGCGGAAGATGAAATAGGCGAAGATCGCAACCGCGACATAGGCAAGGCTGAGGAACGGATACGCAAAGCTGAGCTCGACCTTGGACAGCACATAGAGATGCGAAGCCATCGAGATGACGAAGGTGCACAGGCCGAGAAACACCCATGGGCTGAAAACGACCTGCAACAGCCTCAACAGCGGATTGGTGCCCTCGAACGAAATCGGCCCGAGTGACATCATGCCTTGCTTCAGCATCAGCTGCGCGGCGGCATTGGTCATGACCGTGAACAGAATGAAGACGATGTATTTCATATTTTGCACCCGCCACTCGCAACGGTCCTATTACGAACCTGCAAACATTTCATGAAGTCACGACAATGCTTTGAGTAAACCACGGAACTTACGATCTATTCACCATGACTTATTCGGATTGTACCTATTCAGCTGCCTCGACACGCCCTGGCCGGACGTTGAGCTTTTTCGCCGTCCGCAGCCAGAAACTGGACACGAACGCCGGGTCGCGCAGCGCTTCAAGCCGCTGCCAATTCGGGAAGGAGGCCGCGAAAGTATCAGCGCCCATGCGCGCATCCTTGTACGGGTTGACCGCGCCGCCGGCCGCGACCGTGATGCCGTCGAGTTCGCTGAGCAGGGCCAGCGTCCTGTCGCCGCGATTGGGGAAATCCAGCGTCAACGTGAAGCCTGGCCGCGGAAAAGACAGCAGCCCCGGCGAGCGGATCGAGCCGAAGCGCTTCAACACGGTGAGGAAAGAGCCCTGCCCGGCCCGTCGCGCCGCCTCGAGCAGCGCCGGCACGGTCTGACGCGCGACATTTTCCGGCACCAAGCTCTGGTGCTGGTAGAGACCTTTCGGGCCATACAGCCGATTCCAGTCGCCGACACCATCAAGCGGAAAGAAAAAGCCCTGGTAGCCGGTTTGGCTCGGCCCCGGCGAGCGCCCCTTCTTCCACCGATAGGCGGCGTTGAAGGCGGTGAGGAACGGCCGGTTGAGCACATTGAACGGCGGCTGGAACGGCACTGAAAAACGGGAGCCGGCGCGAGACGCCGCATGCGAGCCATACTCGGCATGATTGCCTGTCAACAACAGGCCGCGCCCGCGGCCATGGCCGCCGGCAAGCTGGTCGATCCAGGCGACGGCATATTCATTGGCCTGGTCGGCGGCCTCGGCTAGTTCGAAGAATTCGCCGAGATCGGCAAACCGCGTTACCTTCTCGGCGATATCGAGCGAATGCACCCGCATCAGCCGGATCGAGGCCGACAGGATCAGGCCGGTCAGCCCCATGCCGCCGATCGTCGCCGCAAACAGCCTTGCATTGTCGGTTGCCGAGCAGGTGTAGGTCCGCCCATCCGAGCGCAGCAGCGTGAACGACTCGACATGGCAGCCAAAGGTGCCGCGCCGGTGATGGTTCTTGCCATGGACGTCATTGGCGATCGCGCCGCCAAGGGTGACGAACTGGGTGCCTGGGACGACAGTCGGAAAGAAACCGTAAGGTGCAGTGTGCGCAATGATATCGGAGAGGAACACGCCGGCCTCCGCCTCGAGCAGGCCGGTCTCGGCATTGAAGGCGCCGATGCGGTTCAGCGGCCGCATGTCCACGACCGCACCTGGCCCGTTCTGGCAGGAATCACCGTAGGAGCGGCCATTGCCATAGGCGAGCAGAGCGTTCTTTGTCGCCTTGCCGCTTCGCATCAGCGCGATGGCATCGTCGGCCGCGATGGCTCGCTTTGCGGCCGGCGTGGCGAGGCCAAAACTCCGGTACCGTTCGCCGGCCATGCCCTACCAGCCTCCCGCGACCAGAAGGGCGGCGCCGATCACCACGACGATCTGGCTTCGCCAGTCGCGAATGATGAAGATGACCGGATCATCATTCATCTCGTTGCGGCGCGCCAGGATCCAGACCCGCATGGTCAAATACAGCACGATCGGCGCCAGCGGCCAGACCAGCCAGGGATGCGGATAGAGTTCGCGTACCGCGACGCTGTCCATGTAGAGCGCCAGCACCAGCGCCGAGGAGAAGGCCGACGCCATTCCTGCCTGGGCGACGATCTCCTGGTCTTCGATGCGGTAGCCGCGGCCGGCAATGCGCTCGCCCACCGGAATGGCCGTGGTCCGCAGTTCGACATAGCGCTTCACCAGCGCCAGCGACAGGAAGAAGAAAATCGAGAAGGCGAGCAGCCAGAACGAGACTTCGACCCCGGTCGCCGCAGCACCTGCCAGCACACGCACAGTGTATAGCCCCGCCAGCGTCAGTACGTCGGCCAGGAGCATGCGCTTGAACGACAGCGAATAGGCAGTGGTCACCACCAGATAGCCGGCGAGCACGCCCAGGAACTCGATCGGCAACAGAAGCCCGGCGGCAATGCCGATCGCCAGCAGCACCGCCATCGCGCCGAGACCGAACGGGATCGACAAAGCGCCGCTGGCGAAAGGCCGGTTGCGTTTGGTCGGATGCTTGCGGTCGAGCGCAAGGTCGAAGAAATCGTTGAGAATGTAGATGGCGGAAGCCACGGCGCTGAAGGAGACGAACGCCAGCAGGCATTGCCAGATCATGTTGATGTTGAAGTATTCATGCGACAGCACCATCGGCACCGCGATCAGCGAATTCTTCAGCCACTGATGCACGCGCAGCATCTTGACGAATGTCTTCAATGTCCTTTTCGGCGCCGGCATCCTTTCGGCGCTATGCGCGGCCTGCCAGCGCTTCGCATGGCGGTCGGGCGCCACGACGATGGCCTTGCGTGCGGCTCCGAAAACCTTGACGTCGTGCCGGCTGTTGCCGGCATAGTCGAAACCGCCGTCGCCATAGGCGGCGATGAGCGCGTCGCGCTTGCGGCCCGAGGTCATGTTGTGGGGACCGTCGGTCGCCAGCACATAGTCGAAGACGCCCAGATGCGCCGCGATCGCCTCGGCGAACTTGCGTGGCGTACCGGTCGCCAGCACGATCTTGCGTCCGTCGCTATGGTCGGCGAGCAGCCGCTGCAGCAGCGCTTCGCGATAGGGCAGCGAGGCCGGATCGATATCGATGCGGTCGGCGATGGCTTGTTTCAGCCGCGCCGGGCCGGCGGCCAGCCAGTACGGGACCAGGAAAACATAGAGCGGATTCTTCTTGAGCAGGATGAACAGGCCTTCCCAAAGAAGATCGGTCGCAATCAGCGTGCCGTCGAGGTCGACCGCAAGCGGGATTGCGTTCTTGTCCGACCGCGCATCCATGTCCGTTCTGCCCTATTCATAACCGGTTGCGCCGTGTTCCGGCGTCTTCGCACCGGTATAGCGGCGGAACGGCGTAGTGAACGTTAAAACGCACGGTTGCAGCCGGTAGGCGCCACGATATTTCCCGCGTCATTGTTAAGCAATCGCTACCGCGAACAATAAAAGGCCGGGCATTGCCCGGCCTCTACTACATTGCCTGCCGACTTTACTTGATGCGGGCAACGCCACCCGAAATTTCGACCGTTTCCGAGCCGGTCAGGGCCTCGAGGTCACCATTGGGCAAGGTGACAAAACAGCCGTTCGGGCAGAATTCCACGGTTTCGCCGGCGGCCAGCGCCAACTCCGTCTTGCCGCCGCCTTCCGTCACGATCAGCGTACGGGTCTCAGCATCCTTGTTGACCGCGCTGGCGGCAAAGGCCGAGCCACTCGCTGCGGTAAGAGCGATGGCGACGACGAGCGACTTCCACATTTTGCAATATCGGTGTTTCCACACCGCCTCTGTTGCATTTCGCAAGGCATTCTCGCCTTTGCATGTGAGCTTATATGAGATGCAAGCTGAACCGCAACTGAATGCCGCATTCATGCCGCAATCGGTTTGGGAGGAGCTTGGGGCCCTAGCTGGGATCGGGTTTGCGGGCCTTGCGACCAGTTTTGGCCAGCCGCTTCGCCTCGGCGGCGGCTCTGGCCTCCGCCTGCTCCTTCTCGGCGAACTCGACTTCGATCTTGTCGTCGTCGATCGGCCATGCGTCGGTCTTCTTGACCTTGACCTCGGCGCGCGGCGTCGAGGGGATTTCTATGTGCTCGGCGTCAAAAGCATCGAGAACGGCAAAGCGGATATCGTTCTGAACGATGGCGCCGTTCAGCACATCGGCCAGGAACACGCGGATCTCGAACTCGAGTGCTGCCGGCCCGAAATTGGTGAACAGCACGAAGGGTTCCGGGTTCTTCAGCACCAGCGCATGGCCGCGCGCAATCTCAAGCAGGACCGCGTGTACCCGCTTGACGTCGCTGCCATAGGCGACCCCGACCTTGATCTCCACACGTCCGAGCTTGTTGCGGTGCGTCCAGTTGCCGACGGCGTTGTTGATGAGGTTCGAATTGGGCAGGATCACCGATTGCCGCTGGAAGGTCTCGATTTCGGTGGCGCGCACGCTGATCTTCTTGACCGTGCCTGATGTGTCGCCGGCGACGATCCAGTCGCCGACCTTGAACGGCCGCTCGGCGAGCAGGATCAGGCCGGACACGAAGTTGGACACGACATTCTGCAGGCCAAAGCCGATACCCAGCGAAAGTGCGCCGGCAACAAGCGCCAGGTTGGAGAGATCGATGCCCGCCGCCGAGATGCCGACGAGCCCAGCGAGCGCGACGCCGGCATAGCCGACCGCCAGTCGGATCGAGTTGCGCACGCCGGTATCGACCTTGCCGCGCGCCATTACCGAGCCGTCGAGCCAGCCCTGGAACCAGCGGGTCAGGAAATAGCCGATGATGAAGACGACGATGCCGGTGAGGATGCCGGTGACCGAAATCGTCACCGAACCGACGGTGACGCCTGTCGCCAATTTATAGCCCCAGGCCTGGATATCGCCGGGCTGGAAGCCCCACATCAACAGGATCAGCGGCAGGAACACCAGCACGATCATCAGGTTGATGGCGACGCTGACGACGAGGCCGAGTTGGTCGAGCGCGGTGTCCTCATAGCTGGAATTGGTCTTCAACCAGCGCCCGATGGACGTGCCGGCGAAACCACCCTCCTCGCCGATCTCGCGCGCCGACAGGAAGCCGATATAGGCGGTGAGCAGGATGGTGCCGGTGACCACGACCTGCAACGAGACGAAGATGGCAAGACCGATATAGCCGAACAGCGCCGCCGCAATCGTGAACAGGCCGAGCGCGACACAGGTGTAGCGCAGCCAGGCCGGCCAGGGGCGCCAGCGCCCGTCGGCGTCCTTGTAAGGCTTCAGCAGCGCCATCAGGATCAGGATGACGCCCACGATGACGGTGGCGACAAAACTCCTGGCCACCGTCAGCGACAGAGGCGAGCCCATCTTGTCGTTGACGATCGACAGGAAATTGTTGATGCCGATGACGACTGCCATGGCCGTCGTCAGTCGCACCAGCCAACGCGCCGGGCCGGTCTCGACCTGGATCAGGCGCCAGTTCGGCATGCTGGGCGACAGCGCCGCATTGGTCAGGCGGTTGACACAGAACACTATGGCGATGACGGCTGCCAGAGCGTTGAGGAACACGCCTATGTCGCCGCGCAGCACATTGTAATAATTGTACAGGAACACCGTCGAGGCGAGGAAGGCGCTGACCGCCAGCGTCGGCAGCAAAGTCGACCAGAACGCCACCGACAGGCGACTGAGATATGTCGGATCTTCAACCGACGCGTCGGGCTCGAAGATGCGCCCAAACAGGCGGCGCCCACCGACCAGAAGCACCACCGCCAAAGCAAGCGCCATGAGGGTCGCCGCGAGCATCGCCTGGAACTTGAACTTGAAGGCAAAGCTCAGCCACGACGACACCGCCCTGTAGAAGTTGGCGTATTCGTCCCTTGCGTCGGAAAACACCTGGGGGCTCAGTGCATCGGACAACACATAGCGCTTGGTCAGCCCGCTGCGAAACAGCTCGCTGCGCATGTTGCCGATCTTCTCGATCAGCGCATTGATGCGGATCGACAGGTTCTGCGCGCCGGCGATGACGGCGTTGATCTCCGCCTTTTCCGACGCCAGCGCCTGGCGCTCGCCGGTCACGATGTCCGGTTCAGGGGGCTGTCCGGCAGCCGGCGGTGCGCCAAGCTGCTCGAGCCTCGAATTGATCTCTCCCAGCCGCGAACGAAACGCCAGCGCGCTGTTCAGCGCAGCGCGCGACAGCTCTTCCAGCTGCAGGCGGATCTCGACGAGGGTGGTGTCGTCGACGCCGTCCTCCTGGACTTTCTTCTCCAGAGCGTCGGTTTTCGTCGTCAAACCCTGCAGGATTTTCTGCTGGTCGGCGACCAGCCCGGCAGGCGCCTGGCCCAGCCCCTGCGCCATCGCGCCGAACGAATGCGGCGCCAAGGCAACGAGCGCGAGGACCAGGATCAGGCGAAAGAAGCGAAAAAGCATAATGGTGGCGACTCAAAGGGCGGCAAGGCCGCTTCTAAAGCGGTCCTTGATAGAGACGCTCATCCCGTGGGGCAAGTCGTGGCGAAGTCATCGCAGTTGGGCGCCTTGCGGGAGTCGGCCAGTCGAAAAGCCATGGCGCAATCTTGGCTTTGCGCCCGCCGCCTGCTCTATAGTCTGCCGCATCGCACCCGAGCCGGATGGCTTCAGGTCTGTTGGACCTGAAATCATCCGGCTCTAGAAATTAAAGATATAGAGCATGATGTCGTCCGAAAACCGCTTCACACTTTTCGGCATCATGCTCTAGGGATGACATGAAGAATGGCGGAATATTCAGCCCTTTCGCTTCTCGCGAACGCGCTCAAGGGAAACAAGGACTGGAAGCCGGCTTGGCGCAAGCCCGAGCCCAAGGCCTCCTATGATGTCATCATCATCGGTGGCGGCGGTCATGGCCTGTCGACGGCCTATTATCTGGCCAAGGAGCACGGCATCAACAATGTCGCGGTGCTGGAAAAGGGCTGGCTGGGTTCCGGCAATGTCGGCCGCAACACCACGGCGGTGCGCTCCAACTACCTTTTGCCGTCCAACACCCGCTTCTACGAACATTCGATGAAGATGTGGGAGAACCTGTCGCACGACCTCAACTACAACGTCATGTTCTCGCAGCGCGGCTGCCTGAACCTGGCTCACACGCCGGCCCAGTTCGACGACTTGGCCAGGCGCGGCAACGCCATGCGCCATCTCGGCGTCGATGCCGAGCTGATGAGCACCGCCGAGATCGCGCGCCTGGTCCCGGCGCTGGACATGTCGGCCTCCGCGCGCTTTCCCATCGTCGGCGGCCTGATGCAGCCGCGCGCCGGCACCGCCCGTCACGATGCGGTTGCCTGGGGCTATGCCCGCGGCGCCGACCGACGCGGCGTCGACATCGTCGAGAATTGCGAGGTCACCGGCTTCCTGCGCGACGGCGACCGCATCACCGGCGTGCAGACGACGCGCGGAGAGATCCGCGGCAAGAAAGTTGCCGTGGCCGTTGCCGGCAGCACCGGACGGGTGATGCAGCTTGCCGGCATCGACAGGATGCCGATCGAGAGCCATGTGCTGCAGGCCTTCGTGACAGAGTCGCTGAAACCGTTCTGCAACACGGTCCTGACCTTCGGCATGGGCCATTTCTATATGTCGCAGTCCGACAAGGGCGGCCTTGTCTATGGCGGCGATATCGACGGCTACAACAGCTACGCCCAGCGCGGTAATCTGCCCATCGTCGACGAGGTGATGAGCGAGATGCTGGCGCTGTTTCCCAGCCTTGCGCGTGTACGCATGCTGCGCTCCTGGGGCGGCGTCTGCGACATGTCGATGGACGGTTCGCCGATCATCACCACCGGCCCGCTGCCGGGCATGTATCTCAATTGCGGCTGGTGCTATGGCGGCTTCAAGGCGACGCCGGCCTCGGGCTGGTGCTTCGCATACACCATCGCCAAGGACGAGCCGCACGCGCTCAACGCGCCGTTCACGCTCGACCGTTTTTATCGCGGCCTGGTGATCGACGACAAGGGCCAGGGCGCAACGCCCCGGCTGCATTAGGGTTCAAACAAATGCTTATCACTTGTCCCTATTGCGGCCCGCGCGACGTCATCGAGTTCACCTATCAGGGCGACGGCAACCGCGAGCGCCCGCAGCCCAACTCGCAGGACCTCGACGCCTGGAACGCCTATGTCTACGACCGCCTGAACCCGGCCGGCGACCACAATGAGATCTGGCAGCATTCCGGCGGTTGCCGCACCCATCTGAGGATGGTGCGCAACACGGTCACGCATGAGATTTCCAGCACCGGTTTCGCCCGCGTCGACCACAATGCCGGTGCCCGGCACAAAGCCGGAGGCAAGTCGTGAGCCCGCGCCGCACCGAGACCGGCGGCCGCATCGACCGCCTGCGCACCATCCGCTTCACCTTCGACGGCACGCCTTACACCGGCCATGGCGGCGACACGCTGGCCTCGGCGCTGCTTGCCAACGGCGTGACGCTGTTCGGCCGCTCGTTCAAATACCACCGCCCGCGCGGCCTGCTCTCGGCCGGCGTCGAGGAACCGAACGCGCTGGTGACGGTGCTGCGCGGCGAAGTGCGCGAGCCCAACATCGCCGCAACCATGGTCGAGATCTATGACGGGCTGGTGGCCGTCAGCCAGAACCGCTTTCCCTCGCTCGCCTGGGACATCAACGCCGTCAACCAGCTCGGCGGCAAGATCCTGGCCGCCGGCTTCTACTACAAGACCTTCATGGGTCCGGTCTTCGGCCCGCTGAAGGGCACCAGATTCTGGATGTTCTGCGAGCATTTCATCCGCCGCGCCGCCGGCCTGGGCCGCGCCGGTATTGCCGCCGACACCTCGCGCTACGAGCGCATGAACGCGTTTTGCGACGTGCTGGTGGTCGGCTCCGGCCCGGCCGGCCTGTCAGCCGCCAAGGCCGCTGCCGACCAGGGCGCGCGCGTCATCCTGGCCGAGCTCGAACCGCGTTTCGGCGGCTCGGCCAACTGGTCCGGCGAGGCCATCGACGGCGCGCCGGCCGCCGACTGGGCGGCGCGCGCCGTCAGCCAGCTCGAAGGCCATGACACGGTCCGCCTGCTGCCGCGCACCACGGTGTGGGGCTATTATGACGGCAACACGCTAGCCGCGCTCGAGCGCGTCACCGACCACAAGGAAACGCCCGGCAAGGGCGAGCCGCGCCATCGCTACTGGGCGATCCGCGCCAAGACGGTGGTGCTGGCCACCGGCTCTTTCGAGCGGCCGCTTGTGTTCCCCGGCAATGACCGGCCGGGCGTCATGCTGGCGCATGCCGCCGAGCGCTATGCTAACGATTATGGCGTGCTGCCCGGCGACAGGATCGCGCTGTTCACCAACAATGACAGCGCCTATCGCTCGGCTCTGGCGCTGAGGAAGGCCGGGGCAGCTATTGTCGCCATCGTCGATGTGCGCCCCGAGCTTTCGGCCGAAATGCGCAGCCTCGCCACCGAGGCCGAAGCCGAAATCCTCTCCGGCCATGCCGTGGTCGCCACCGAAGGCGGCAAGGCGCTCTCCGGCCTCAAGGTGCAGCGCTTCGACATGAACTCGGGCGCGCTCAGCGGTGACGCCCGCAGCATCCACGCCGATAGCCTGCTGATGTCGGGCGGCTGGTCGCCGACCATCCATCTCGCCAGCCAGGCTGGCGCGAGAGCCGAGTGGAACCCTGCCCGCCAAGCCTTCCTGCCGCCAAAGCAAACGCAACAGCGCTGGCCAAATCAGCAATGGATTGGTGCGGGTGCTTTCAACGGAATCTTCTCGACCATCGAAGCGATCACCGAGGGCCGCGCAGCCGGCCTTTCCGCAGCGGGCGGAGCGGCTGCGCCGGCAGCCTTGCCGGATGTCGAAGCAGCCCTGGGAAACCCCGATCCGGCGCCGGTGATCGAGATCAGGGCGAAAGGCAAAAGCTTCGTCGATTTCCAGCATGACGTGACTGCCGAAGACGTACGGCTGGCGCATCGCGAGGGTTTTGTCTCCGTCGAGCATCTGAAGCGCTACACCACGCTCGGCATGGCGACCGACCAGGGCAAGAACTCCAACGTCCCGGGCCTTGCCATCATGGCCGAGGCGGTGGGCAAACCGATCCCCGAAGTCGGCACGACGCGCTTCCGTCCGCCCTATTCCGCGGTGTCGATCGGCTCGCTGGCGGCCGAGCGCTTCGGCGATTTGAAGCCCGAGCGGCTGACGCCGATGCATGATTGGCACCTCGTCAATGGCGCGACGATGTATTCGGCCGGCCTTTGGTTCCGGCCGATGATCTACGGCCTTGCCGGCGAGACGGTCGAGCAGGCCTATGTCCGTGAAGCCAGGGCGACGCGCGAAAGCGCCGGCATCGTCGACGTCTCGACGCTGGGCAAGATCGCCGTTCAGGGACCGGATGCGGGCGAATTCCTCGACCGCGTCTACACCAACATGTTTTCTACCCTCCCCGTCGGCAAGGCCCGTTACGGGCTGATGCTGCGCGAGGATGGGCTGGCCTTCGACGACGGCACCACATGGCGGCTCGGCGAACAGGATTTCCTGATGACGACCACCACGGCCAACGCCGGCAAGGTGATGCAGCATCTGGAATATTTCCTCGACGTCATCTGGCCGGAGCTCAAAGTGCATGTCACGTCGGTAACCGACGAATGGGCGGGCGCGGCCATCGGCGGGCCGAAGGCGCGGGCCATCCTCGCCGCCTGTGTCACCGGCACCGCCGTCGACAACACTGCCCTGCCCTTCATGGGCATCGTGCGCGGCGAGATATCAGGCGTGCCGGTGATGATTTGCCGGCTGTCCTTCTCCGGCGAGATGGCCTTCGAGGTCTATTGCGGCGCCGGCTACGGCACCCATGTCTGGCAAGCCCTTGTCGAAGCCGGCAAGCCGTTCGGCCTGGTCACCTACGGGCTGGAGGCGTTGGGCACGATGCGCATCGAAAAGGGCCATGTCACCGGCGCGGAGATCGACGGGCGCACCACGGCGCGCGACCTGCATCTCGACTGGATGCTGTCGAAGAAGAAGCCGTTCATCGGCTCGGCGATGATGGACCGCGAAGGCCTGATCGCGCCCGAGCGGCTGCAGCTGGTCGGCCTAGTCTCGCTCGACAACCGGCCGTTCAATGGCGGCGCCCACCTCGTCGAGGAACTGGACGAAGCCAATCCGCACGATTCCATCGGCCACATCACCGCGTGCTGCTATTCGCCGGCGCTGGGCAAGCACATCGCGCTGGCCCTGGTCGAAGGCGGCAAGGCGCGCCATGGCACCCGGGCGTTTGTCTCCGATCCGCTGCGCAAGCGGTTCGGGCCCGTCGAGATCGTCTCCAACCATTTCTACGACCCGGACGGGAGCCGCATGCATGGCTGAGCGCCAATCACCCGAACGCCAATCACCCGAGCGCCTCTCGCCGCTCGAGCCGGTGTTCCATCCGGGTTCGCACGGCAATTTCGAGCATGGCGTCGATGTCATCCTGACCGAGACCAGGCCGGGCTCGATCCTGCAGCTGGCCGCATGGCCGGGCGCGGAAAAGCAGCTGATCGAAGCGATCCGCAAGGTCACCGGCCTCGATTTGCCCGATGGCGCGGGCGGCGGTCTCGCCAAGGACGGCAAGGCCGTGTTCGGTTTCGCGCCTGGAAAATTCACGGTCGTCGACGAGGCCGAGGGCCTGGCGGTGAGTTTTGCCGGGGACGTAACCCCGGCAATCGGCACGATCACCGACCTGTCGCATGGCCGCACCGCTATCCGCATCGCCGGCCCTAAGGCCGAATGGGTGCTGGCGAAATTCTTCGCCATCGACTTTGCGCTGCCCGCGTTCCCCATAGGCTCCGGCCGTTCGACCACCCATCACGACGTCTTTGCGCAGATCCAGCGCACCGGCGCCGACCAGTTCGACATCTATGTCTTCCGCTCCTTCGCCCGCTCGTTCTGGAAGGCGCTCTGCCATGCCAGCGAGGAGGTCGGCTACGAGGTTCAGTAGGGCCGACAGCCGTTCTGGCCTCAAGGCCAGCCGGTTCTGCCGCTAGAGAATGCTCCAATGGAAGCCCATGGTGGGGAACGTGGCCCAACCGGCCCAGGGGATCAAAAAGCTCCCGTCTCAGAGTCGGCATCGTCGTTTGGTTCGAACATCCCCATGACCGCAGAACTATCCGCCGGCGCCACGGATCGCGCCGATGTGTCGGCCAGAGCCTTGCTCCTGCTGCCGCTGACGGTCGCCTGCGGTGTGTTCATGACGAGCCTCGACCAGAATGTCGTGGTCACCGCCCTGCCCGGCATCAGCGACAGCCTCGGCCGGCCGCCGAGCCAGCTCGGCCTGTTGATCACCGTCTATGTCGCCAGCCTGATCATCTCGATGCCGCTCGGCGGCTGGGCCGCCGACCGCTTCGGCCTGCGCAATGTCTACTGCTTCGCCTTGCTGGTGTTCGCCGCGTCATCGGCGCTGTGCGGCCTGTCCAACGACATCTGGACGCTGGTCGGCGCCCGCGCGCTGCAAGGCTTCGGCGGCGCCTTGATGGGGACGCTCGGCCAGGTCGTCATCCTGTCGACCTTCCCGCGCAGCCGCACGCTGAAGATCAACATGTATATTTCGCTGGCCGGCCAGTCCGGACCGCTGGTCGGCCCGCTGGTCGGCGGCGCGCTGACGACCTACATTTCCTGGCGCTGGATCTTCTTCATCAACGTGCCGTTCGCGCTGGCCGCGGCCGTTCTTGCCGCGTCGCTGTTTCCGGCCGTTACCAAACCGGTGCGCACGCCGTTCGATTTCCCGGGCTTCCTGCTGGTCGGCAGCGGCATGGTCCTGCTGGTCTTCGGCATGGATTCGCTTGCGGCCAAAGACGCCGCCGGCAGCATGATCGCGGCCGAGCTGGCGCTGGCGATCGTCATCCTGACGCTTTCCTCCTTCTACTGCCTGCGCGCCCGCAACCCCTTGCTTGACCTGAAACTCCTGCGCATCCGCACCTTTCGCATCTCATTCCTCACCGGTGGTGGGCTGGACACGATCGGCCTGAGCTCGGTCGTTTTCCTTTTGCCGCTGATGTTCCAGCTCGGCTTCGGCATGAGCGCGGTGCAGGCGGGATCGCTGACTTTCGTCGCCGCAATCGGCTCGCTGATCATGCGTGTCTTCATGCCGCGCCTGCTCAACCGTTTCGGCTTTCGCCGCGTGCTGGTCGTCAACACGCCGATCGTTGCTGCCATGGTAGCGGGCTTCGCCTTGATTGAGGCGACAACGCCGGTCTGGATCGTGCTCGTCTATATCTTTGCCTTCGGCGTTCTGCGCTCGGCGCAGTGGGCTTCGACCGGCAATCTCGCCTATTCCGACATCGCGCCCGACCAGCTCGCCCGCTTCAGCGCACTCTACTACATACTGTGGCAGTTGGGGGTAGCGATCAGCGTCGGCCTGGCGGCGGCGCTGTTGTCGTTCCTGGCTGGCGGCGGGCCGGCGGTGACCAACGACTTCCGCATCCTGTTCGTGGTCGAGGGCGTCATCACTTTGTGTGCGCTGTTTGCCTATCTCAGACTGACACCTCAGGACGGCGCCCATATCAGCGGCCACGGCGCGCAGATGAACGTGGAATGAGGCCCCGGTAGCCGAGCCCTATTCGCTGAACGTCACCCACTCTTCCAGCGGCACGCGGTCGGTGCGGAAGTCGTTTTCGGGTTTCGACGTATCCTCGAGGCCGAGCGCCATGCCGCAGACGACGATCTCCTCGTCGGGGATGTTGAGCACCGGCCGGATCTGCCGGTGATAGGGCGCGAAGGCGGCCTGCGGGCAGGTGTGCAGGCCCCTGCCTCGCGCCGCCACCATGATGTTCTGCAGGAACATTCCGTAGTCGATCCACGAGCCTTGGTTCAGCCGCCGGTCTATGGTGAAGATCATGCCGACCGGCGCGTCGAAGAAGACGAAGTTGCGGTCGTGCTGGGCGCGCATCTTGTCGACCTCGCGGCGACCGATGCCGAGTGCCCCGTAGAGCCCGAAACCGTTGGCGCGGCGGCGGGTGAGATACGGCTCGAAGAACTGGGTGGGGTAATAGCGATACTCGTCCCAATCGGCCTTTTCGGCGCGGATACCGGAATTCAGGATGGCATCGGTGATCTGCTGCTTGACCTCGCCCTTGACGACATAGACCCGCCAGGGCTGCATATTGGTGCCCGAAGGTGCGCGCGCGGCGACGCCGAGAATGGCTCGGATCGTCTCGTCATCGACCATGTCGGGCAGGAAGGCGCGCACTGAACGGCGCGAGATGATCGCCTCGTCGACAACAGCCGCGTTATGCGCTGCCAGGCCATTTTTTTCCAGCATGGGCCGTCCCTTTGCGCACACTTCGAAAGCCGAACCGGCTATCGGAGAAGACCTTGCGCAGATTTCAATCCTTGGTCGCCGACCCGCATTCCCACACCCGCCGCTCGTGCCAGAGCCTTTGCATGAACCTCCAAAATCGCGCAAGCAAATCTTGTGTGCCCATGAAAATTCTCTTGATTTTTTCACGGACATGAGCTCTCATGAAATTCATTTCCAGTTTTTCATCAAGTGAGCGTTTTGCCCCCAGCTATCCCCAAAACATTGCAGGGACCTGACGAGCGCCTGTTGGCAAGCGACATCCGCGCGCTGCGCAAGGCGCGTGGGCTGACGCTAGCTGAGATCGCGCTGAAGCTTGGCCGCTCTGTCGGCTGGGTCAGCCAGGTCGAGCGCGGCCTGTCGATTCCTTCGCTCGGCGACCTCAGGGCCTTCGCCGATTTATTCGGCGTGCCGCTCAGCCTGTTCTTCAGCCACGACGTGCCGATCGAGAAGGAGCGCGGCGTCATCGTGCGCGCCGGCAGCCGGCGCACGCTTGGCACAAGCGAATCCGGCCTGGTGGAGGAGCTTCTGTCGCCCGATCTCGGCGGTAGTTTCGAGATGGTGCGTTCGATCTTCGCGCCGGGCGCCGAGATGAAGAGCGAGCAGCTGCGGCCAACCGAGGAAGCCGGCTACATCGCCTCTGGCATTTTCGAGATCGAGATAGCCGGCGTCTGGCACCGGCTCGGCGAAGGCGATTCCTTTCGCTTTGAGCGCAAGCCGTACCGCTGGCGCAATCCCGGCACCGAGCCGGCCGTGATCATCTGGGTGGTTTCGCCGCCTGTCTACTGAACGAGGGGTTTCTAATATGGCCGGTTTGCCGACCACGGCACGCGTGGTGATCATCGGAGGCGGTGTCGTCGGCACCTCCTCGCTCTACCACCTTTGCAAGGCCGGCTGGACCGACTGCGTGCTTTTGGAAAAGAACGAGCTGACCTCGGGCTCGACCTGGCATGCCGCCGGCAACGTGCCGACCTTCTCGTCGTCCTGGTCGCTGATGAACATGCAGCGCTATTCGACCGAGCTTTATCGCGGTCTCGCCGACGCGGTCGACTATCCCATGAACTACCACGTTACTGGCTCGCTCCGCCTCGCCCACACCAAGGAGCGCATGCAGGAGTTCCAGCGCGCCAAGGGCATGGGCCGCTACCAGGGCATGGACATCGCCATTGTCGGCCCTGATGAGGTCAAGCGCCGCTATCCCTTCATCGAGACGCATGACCTCAAAGGTGCGCTCTACGATCCAAACGACGGCGACATCGACCCCGCGCAGCTGACGCAGGCACTGGCCAAGGGTGCGCGCGACATGGGCGCCAGGGTCGTCCGCTTCTGTCCGGTGTCAGGTGTGCGCCGCGAGAACGACGAATGGGTTGTCGGGACGCCGCAAGGCGAGATCCGTTGCGAGATCGTCGTCAACGCCGCCGGCTACCGAGCCGCGGAAGTCGGCAAAATGTTCGGCCGCGACGTCCCGATGATGGTGATGAGCCATCAGTACATCTTGTTCGAGGAAATCCCCGAACTGGTGGCGTGGTCGAAGGAGCAGGGCAAGAAGCTGCCGCTGCTGCGCGACGTCGACACCTCCTACTATCTGCGCCAGGAAAAGAACGGCATGAATCTCGGTCCCTATGAGCGCAATTGCCGCGCGCATTGGGCAACCCACAACGACCCGATGCCGGAGGACTTTTCCTTCCAGCTCTTCCCCGACGATCTCGACCGTCTCGAGCACTACCTTGCCGATGCCGTAGCCCGCGTGCCGATCCTGGGCACTGCCGGCCTGTCCAAGGTGATCAACGGGCCGATCCCTTACGCGCCGGACGGCAATCCGCTGATCGGTCCGATGCCCGGCGTTCCCCACGCTTTCGAGGCCTGTGTCTTCACCTTCGGCATCGCCCAGGGCGGCGGCGCCGGCAAGGTGCTGGCCGAGTGGATCACCGAGGGCCAGACCGAATGGGACATGTGGTCCTGCGATCCGCGCCGCTTCACCAGCTTTGCGGCCGCCCCCGACTATAGCGTCGCCAAGGGCATGGAGATCTACGGCAACGAATACGCCATCCAGTTTCCGCGGCATGCCTGGCCGGCCGGGCGCGACCGTAAGCTGTCGCCGATCCACGATCGCATCAAGGCGCTCGGCGCCCAGTTCGACGCCTATAATGGCTGGGAGCGTGCCACCTGGTATGCGCAACCCGGTGACGACACGTCGGAAGAAGCAACACTCACCTTCCGCCGCGACGGGCCGTGGCAGCACCGCGTGCGCGAAGAATGCCTGGCGGTGCGCGACGCCGCCGGCATTCTGGACCTGCCCGGCTTCTCGCGCTTCAACCTCGAAGGTCCTGGCGCAGCCGAATGGCTGGCGCTGCAGGTCACCGGCCTGGTGCCCAAGCCCGGCCGAATCGGCCTCGCCTATTTCGCCGACGACAAGGGCCGCATCGTCACCGAGATGTCGGTGGTGCGCCATGGCGAAGAGCAGATGACTCTGATCACCGCGGCGGTAGCGCAGTGGCACGATTTCGAATGGCTGAAGTCGCGCCTGCCGAAGGACGCAGCTTTCACCCTCACCGACAGGACCGAAGACTATTCGACGCAAATCCTCGCCGGCCCCAGTTCGCGCAAGATCCTGGCCGAGGTCTGTGGCGCGGATCTCTCGCTGCCGTGGCTGACGCATCAGGAAACCACCATCGCCGGCCGCTGGGCGAAGCTGGTGCGGGTATCCTTCGCCGGCGAACTCGGCTGGGAAATCCACACCAAGGTGGGAGACACCGCCGCCATCTTCGACGCCGTCTGGACGGCGGGACAAAAACACGGTCTGAAACCGTTCGGCATGTACGCGCTGGATTCGCTGCGCCTCGAAAAGGGCTACCGGACCTGGAAGGGCGACCTGTCGACCGACTATACGGTCCTGCAGGGCGGGCTCGAGCGCTTCGTCAAATGGGACAAGCCCGACTTCCGCGGCAAGGCAGCCCTGCAGAACGAAAAGCAGCAAGGCGTGAAGAAGCGCTTCGTCACGCTGGT
This sequence comes from Mesorhizobium sp. C395A, assembly GCF_030323205.1. Lineage (NCBI taxonomy): Bacteria > Pseudomonadati > Pseudomonadota > Alphaproteobacteria > Hyphomicrobiales > Phyllobacteriaceae > Mesorhizobium > Mesorhizobium sp. C395A. The sequence goes on from NZ_CP100473.1 coordinate 2,426,791, forward strand.
GGTCGAAAACCCAGGCGATTGCGACGCGCCGTCCGTGTCGACGCTCTGGCATGACGGCAAGATCGTCGGCGAGACGACGTCCGGCGGCTGGGGGCATCGCATCGACAAATCGATCGCGCTCGGCATGCTGCGCGCCGACCTGGCTGAACCCGATACCGCGATCGAGATTGAAATTTTTGGCGATCGTTTCAGGGCGGTCGTGCAGAAAGACGAGCCGCTGTGGGATCCGAAAAACGAAAGACTGAGAGCATGAAGAAAGTCATTCTCACCGATGGCGGCATGGGCCAGGAACTGGTCCGCCGCAGCCGCTCCGAGCCGACGCCGCTCTGGTCGGCCAGGGTGCTGATCGACGAGCCGGATCTGGTGCGTGACCTGCATGCCGAATTCATCCGGGCCGGCGCTCGCGTCATCACCATCAACACCTATTCGGCAACGCCGGAGCGGCTCGCGCGGGAAGGAGCAGAAGACCTCTTCAAGCCTTTGCAGAAGCGCGGCATCGAATTGGCAAGACAGGCACGCGACGAGGCAGGCGATGCAGCGATCGCCGGCTGCCTGTCACCGCTGTTCGGCAGCTATGCGCCGGCGCTGACCATATCGTTCCAGGAGACGCTGGACATCTATCGCCGCATCGTCGCAGAGCAGGCCGATGGCGTCGACCTGTTCCTGTGCGAGACCATGGCCTCGGCCGAGGAAGGCCGTGCGGCCGTTACCGCTGCGTCGGAAAGCGGCAAACCTGTCTGGGTGTCTTGGACGCTCGCCGATCACGGCGCGCCGCGGCTGCGCAGCGGCGAAACAATAGCGGCAGCGGCGGACGCCCTCGACGGCCTGACGGTTGCAGCGCGCCTGGTGAATTGCTGCCGGCCAGAAGCGATCGCCGCGGCACTGCCCGAATTGATTGCTCTCGGCGGCCCGGTCGGCGCCTATGCCAATGGCTTCACCTCTGTCGAAGCGCTCAAGCATGGCGGAACGGTCGAAGTGCTGCACGCACGCCACGACCTTGATCCGGATGCCTATGCCGACCAGGCGCTCGGCTGGGTCGCCGCTGGCGCCACCATCGTCGGCGGCTGCTGCGAAGTCGGCCCTGCCCACATCGCCGCCTTGCGCGACCGGCTCGAACAGGCCGGCCACGAAATCTCGGGAGTATCCTGATGCCCAGACCGTCATCGCGCATTTCCGGCATCGTGCCTTCGGGCAAGGATGGCTGGGAGGTCCACACCGAGGCATGGGCCCGCAAGGAGGCGGGCCAGGACATCATCATGCTGTCGGTCGGCGACCATGATTTCGATACGCCGAGCCAGACCATCGAAGCCTGCGTGACGGCGGTTCGCGGCAGCAACCACCACTACACCCCGCTTCCCGGCGTTCCGCGCCTGCGCAGGGCGATGGCGGCGGCCTCGACCGCCTGCACCGGGGTCGAGACGAGCCCCGACCAGGTGATCGCCACGCCGGGCGGTCAGGCCGCCCTTTACGCGGCGGTGCAGGCCGTTCTCGACCAGGGCGACCACGCTATCGTGGTGGCGCCCTACTACGCGACTTATCCCAACACCTTCAGCGCCGCCGGCGCCAGCTTCACCGTCGTCGAGACGCCGGCCGAAGACGGTTTCCAGCCGCACGCCGAGATGATCCGCGCGGCGCTCAAGCCCAACACGCGCGCCATTTTGATCAACACGCCGAACAACCCGACCGGCGCCGTCTATTCGCGTGAGCGTCTGGAAGAGCTGGCCGAGATCTGCCGCGAGCACGATCTCTGGCTGCTGTCGGACGAGGTCTACTGGACGCTCGGCGGCGGCGAGCACATCTCGCCGCGCGGCCTGCCCGGCATGGCGGAGCGCACGCTGGTCATCAATTCGATGTCCAAGAGCCATGGCATGACCGGCTGGCGCATGGGCTGGCTGACTGGCCCGGCGCAGATGATCACGCTGTTGACCAATCTCAATCTGGTGACGACCTACGGCCTGCCGGCCTTCATCTCGATCGCCTGCGCCGAGGCGCTGGAGAACCGCTTTGGCGTCAAGGAGATCGCCGAACGCTATGCGGCGCGCCGCACCGTCCTGCTCGACGCCGTGCGCGGCATGAACAATATCAGCGTGCACGGCTCGGAGGGCGGCATGTATGTCATGCTCGACATCTCCGCCGTCGAGCCCGACGACGAGAAATTCGCCTGGGCCTTTCTCGACCAGGAGAGTGTCGGCGTCATGCCGGGTTCCAGCTTCGGCAAGGCCGCTGCCGGCCACATCCGCATCAGCCTCTGCCAACCGGAACCGGTGCTTCAGGAAGCCGCAAAACGCCTGCGCCGCTTCGCATCCGGCTATCGCCGCGAGGCCGCATGACCAGAAGCATTCCCACCAAGGCCCGCGCGGTTATTATCGGCGGCGGTGTCTCCGGCTGTTCGGTCGCCTACCACCTGGCCAAGCTCGGCTGGACCGACATCGTGCTGCTGGAACGCAAGCAGCTGACCTCGGGCACGACCTGGCACGCCGCCGGCCTGATCGGCCAGCTGCGCGGCTCGCAGAACATGACGCGGCTGGCGAAATATTCGGCCGACCTCTACGTCAAGCTGGAGGCCGAAACCGAAGTCGGCACCGGCATGCGCCAGGTCGGCTCGATCACCGTGGCGCTGACTGAGGAGCGCAAGCACGAGATTTACCGGCAGGCCTCGCTCGCCCGCGCCTTCGATGTCGATGTGCGCGAGATTTCGCCTGGTGAAGTCAAGGAGATGTACCCGCATCTCAACGTGTCCGATGTGGTCGGCGCCGTGCATCTGCCGCTCGACGGCCAGTGCGATCCCGCCAACATCGCCATGGCGCTGGCCAAGGGCGCCCGCCAGCGTGGCGCCACAGTCGTCGAGAATGTGAAGGTCACCAAGGTCCACACCAAGGCCGGTCGCGTCACCGGCGTGTCGTGGGCGCAAGGCGACGACCAGGGCACGATCGAGGCCGACATCGTCGTCAACTGCGCCGGCATGTGGGCGCGCGAACTCGGCGCCCAGAACGGCGTCACCATCCCGCTGCATGGCTGCGAGCATTTTTATCTCGTCACCGAGCCGATCCCCGGCCTTGGCCGGCTGCCGGTGCTGCGCGTGCCGGATGAGTGCGCCTACTACAAGGAAGATGCCGGCAAGATGATGCTCGGCGCCTTCGAGCCGGTGGCCAAGCCCTGGGGCATGGACGGCATAAGCGAGGATTTCTGCTTCGACCAATTGCCGGAGGACATGGAGCATTTCGAGCCGATCCTCGAAATGGGCGTCAACCGCATGCCGATGCTGGCAACCGCCGGCATTCACACCTTCTTCAACGGCCCCGAAAGCTTTACCCCCGACGACCGCTACTATCTCGGGCAGGCCCCGGAGCTCCGTGGCTACTGGATGGCGACCGGCTACAATTCGATAGGCATCGTCTCGTCCGGCGGCGCCGGCATGGCGCTGGCGCAGTGGATCAATGACGGCGAAGCGCCCTTCGACCTCTGGGAAGTCGACATCCGCCGCGCCCAGCCATTCCAGAAGAACCGTAGGTATCTCAAGGAGCGTGTCTCCGAAACACTCGGCCTGCTCTATGCCGACCATTTCCCCTACCGGCAGATGGCAACGTCCAGGAATGTCAGGCGCTCGCCCCTGCACGAACAGCTGAAGGCGCGCGGCGCAGTGTTCGGCGAAGTCGCCGGCTGGGAGCGCGCCAACTGGTTCGCCCGCGAGGGACAGGAGCGCGAATATCGCTATTCCTGGAAGCGGCAGAACTGGTTCGACAACCAGCGCGAGGAACATCTGGCGGTCCGCAACAAGGTCGCCCTGTTCGACATGACCTCGTTCGGCAAGATCCGTGTCGAAGGCCGCGACGCCTGCGCCTTCCTGCAAAGGCTCTGCGCCAACGACATGGATGGGGCGCCCGGCAAGATCGTCTACACCCAGATGCTCAACCAGCGCGGCGGCATCGAGAGCGATCTGACGGTATCGCGGCTATCTGAGACAGCCTACTTCCTCGTCGTGCCGGGCGCGACGCTGCAACGCGACCTCGCCTGGCTGCGCCGGCATGTCGGCGATGAATTCGTAGTCATCACCGATGTCACGGCAGCTGAGGCCGTGCTCTGCCTGATGGGTCCAGATGCGCGAAAACTGATCCAGAAGGTCAGCCCCAACGATTTCTCCAACGACAACAATCCATTCGGCACCTTCCAGGAGATCGAGATCGGCATGGGCCTCGCCCGTGCCCACCGCGTCACCTATGTCGGCGAACTCGGCTGGGAACTTTATGTCTCGACCGACCAGGCGGCTCATGTCTTCGAGGCGATCGACGAGGCCGGCGGCGATGTCGGCCTGAAACTTTGCGGCCTGCATACGCTGGATTCCTGCCGCATCGAAAAGGCGTTTCGGCATTTCGGCCACGACATCACCGACGAGGACAATGTGCTGGAGGCCGGCCTCGGCTTTGCGGTCAAAACCGCCAAGGGCGAGTTCATCGGCCGCGATGCGGTGCTGAAGAAAAAAGAAGCCGGCCTGTCGCGCCGGCTGGTGCAGTTCCGTTTGAAAGACCCTGAACCCCTGCTCTTCCACAACGAGGCGATCCTGCGCGACGGCAAGATCGTCGGCCCGATCACATCGGGGAATTACGGCCACCATCTCGGCGGCGCGATCGGACTGGGCTATGTGCCCTGCCAGGGCGAGAGCGAGGCGGATGTGCTGGCCTCGTCCTACGAGATCGAGATCGCCGGCGAGCGTTTTGCGGCGGAAGCATCGCTGAAGCCGATGTACGATTCCAAGGCGGAACGGACGAGGATGTAGCACCTTTTTACCCTCCCCTTGTGGGGAAGGTCGGCTCGCAGTCGGAGCGAAGCGGCGATTGCGAGACGGGGTGGGGGGTGCGCCCTACGAGACCCCCCACCCCGCTTCGCAAAAGCCGCCTTGCGGCATTTGCTGCGCTACCCTCCCCACAAGGGGGAGGGTGAAGAAGCTCAAAACCGCTCCAGCTTCGCCCGCACCTTCACCAGAAACGCCGCCCTCGTCCTTGGCGTCGAGGCGTCCATCAGGTAGTGCGCCAGGAAAAACGTCCGGCAGCGGCGGGCGCACAGCGCGCGCATACCGCGCAGCAAGGTCTTGCGGCCAGGCTGGCCGACGACGACGCTCCACCAGGTCGGCGCGCCGCAGGTGGTGATGACGCCAACCTTGGTGACATGCGTCATCAGTGACGTGATACGCCCCTTGCCCAGCTTGAAGGCGACATCGGTCGCCCAGACCCGGTCGAGCCAGCCCTTCAGCATGGCCGGCAGCCCGTACCACCAGGTCGGATAGATGAACAGGATCGCCTCAGCCCAGGCGAGATGCTCGAAATGCGGTTTTAGGGCCGGATCCTCCGGCGCCCGCTCATTGTAGGCGCGCCGCTCCTCGCTACCCATCACCGGGTCGAATTTTTCGGCGTAGAGGTCGAGCAGTCGCACCGCCCAACCCCGCGCCTTCAGCACGTCGACGGCGGTATCTCTGATCGCGGCGCAAAAACTTTCGGGCACCGGATGGCAATAGACCACCAGCACGCGCATCAGAATTCATCCATCCCGGCCGCGACCTTGGCCATGAAGGCCGCGCGGGTCTTCTCGGTCGACAGGTTCATCGAATAATGCGCGAGGTAGGACACCGAGGCGCCGGGCCTGATCGTCGCGCGCAGCATCCGCTTGACCAATTTGCGCGGCGGATCGCCCATCAGCATGGCGCGGAACCGGCTGCCGCCATAGGTGGTGACGGCGGTCAGCTTGCGGATGTTGTGGAGCGAAGGCTGCGCCTTGCCGTCGACCAATTTGAACGACACGCCGGGCAGAAACACGCGGTCGAAAAAGCCTTTCAGGATGGCCGGGAAGCCGTAGTTCCAGACGGGATATGACAGCACCAGCGCCTCGGCCTTGAGCAGCCGCTCGACATAGGGCGCGGCCGGGTCCGCAGGGCTGCGTTGGTTATGATAATCCACCCTCTCCCCGCGCGTCAGCCTGGGGTCGAAATCCTCTGCATAGAGATCGCAATCGTCGACCTCATGGCCGGCGGCCGTCAGCCGCTCGACGATCGTGCGGTGCAGGCCTGCATTGAAGCTGGTCTCCACCGGGTGTGCGTAGAGGACGAGGACTTTCATGGGGAAATACTTGCGAGGTGGGCGCGAGGCACCCCCCTCTGCCCTGCCGGGCATCTCCCCCGCAAGGGGGGAGATTGGCAGCCTTTGTGTCGCACCTGTCCTTTCAACGTTGAAGATAGGCGAAGGCGGGGCGAATAATCTCCCCCCTTGAGGGGGGTGAGAAGTAGTCGGCGAAGCCGATGGAGAGCCAATTGCTTGGCTTTCCAAACGACGAACGCCCGAAGCGGCAGCGAAGGGCCGGTGCCGGCAGGCCAGAGGGGGGTGTTCAAGCGCAAACCTCTCACCCCGCCCTCTGCAAACCCTTGAACAAAAAAGTCCGGCCCGAGCGATAGTCGTAATCCGGATTTTCCCAGGCGATCATCTTGCCGGGATTGAGCAGGCCTTGCGGATCGGTCTCGCGCTTGAAGGCGAGCTGGATTTCATCCGTCTGCTTCATGCCGCCCTCTTCCAGCGTGTAGCGGTGCGGGTTGAAGATCGGGCAGCCGTTCTCCTCATGCAGCCGGATGATTTCGTTGAGCCGCGCCTCGGTGGTGAATTTCACCAGCGGCAGGCCGAAGCAGGTGATGTTGCCGTCGAGGCGCACGAATTCGAGATGCGAAAAGACTTCGCCCGGAAACATCGCGTCCATCTTCTCCACCAGCGCCAGCTGGTTGGGAAACGGATAGAGCGATTGCAGATAGGTGATCGCGGGATCGACCCGCAGTGCCCTGAGCGTGGTATGGTTCCACGCCAGTTCGAAGCCCGGCGGCAGGCCCTTTTTCTCTTCGTCCGTGGCCGTCGCAGCATTGAAGATGACCTCGCCGCCGGCGCGGCGGGTGAAGGCGAGGAACGCGTCTAGCCCATGCCGGGCAACCATGACGACGCAGATGCTTTGCCCGTCCCGGAAGAACTTCTGGTGGCGCTTGAAATAGAGTTGCGGCACGGGCGCGGCGATCGGCGTGATCAGCTTGGTCAGGATGCCGTCCTGGCGTGCCAGCGCGTTGCCGTAGCGGGCTGCCGGCATGAAAGCGTCGAAGCCGACGATCACGTCGATCCATTCATAGGCTGCAGTCAGCGGCATCTCGACCTCGGTGATGATGCCGTTGGTGCCATAGGCGTGCGTGACTTTGTGCAAATCCTCGCCGGTGAGTTCGAGCGCCTTCGGTTCGGTTTCCATGGTGACGACGCGCAGCCGCAGCACATTGCCGAAATCACGCAGACCGCCGAAATTGATCGAGCCAACGCCGCCCGAGCCGCCGGCGATGAAGCCGCCGATCGAGGCGGTGTTGTAGGTCGACGGCGACAGGCGCAGTTCCTGCCCGGAATGCGCGCGCGTCGCTCTGTCGATGTCGGCGAGGATCGCGCCCGGCCCGGTGACGACGCGGCCCGGCGCTATGGCCTTGATCTCGTTCATCTCGGCAAGGTTCAAAACCACGCCGCCCGACAGCGGCATCGCCTGGCCGTAATTGCCGGTGCCGCTGCCGCGCGGCGTCACCGGAACGCCATGACGGTGGCAAGCGGCAAGCACGCGGATCAGTTCGGCCTCGTTCCTGGGCGTCACGATCAGGTCGCCAGTGACGTGGTCGAGCTGCTGCTTCAGCACCGGGCTGTACCAGTAGAAGTCGCGGCTCTTCTGCTGGACGATGGCCGGATTGTCGTCGAGCTTTATCCCGTCGAGATCGCGTTTGAGCGCCGAAACATCCATCATTCCACCATCAGTTCGTCGAGCTCGGCATAGTCGGGCAATTGCCTGTCGATCGCTCGGCCGTTGCGCACGACGATGCGATCCGATTCGGGCCGCGACAGCAATTCCGTCCAGCTCCGCCCTTTGAAGACGATGAAATCGGCGCTGCCACCGGCTGCCAGTGTCCCGACACCGTCGAGCCGCATCACCTTGGCCGGCGTCGCCGCCACCGTCTGCGGCCAGTCGCCGACCGGATGGTCGAAATGCAGGATGCGCGTCGCCATGCGGTAGACCTCCAGCATGTCGAGATCGCCATAGGCATAGAACGGATCGCGGGTGTTGTCGGAGGCGACCGCGACCGCAATGCCCCTCGCCTTCATCTCGTGCAGCAGCGTCACGCCGCGCCAGCGAGGCGTGGTCTGGTCGGCGCGCCGGTCCTGCAGATAGAGATTGCACATCGGCAGCGACACCACGGCAAGCTTGGCCTTGGCGACCTTGTCCAGCGTGTCGAGCACGTCGAGGGCCGGCTGGCGCGCCAGAGAGCAGCAATGTCCCACCAGTATGTTGCCCTCAAAACCGTTCCAGAGTGCGGCCTCGGCAATCTTCTTCAGCGAGATCGCCGCGATATCGTCGGTCTCGTCGGCATGGAAATCGAGATCGAGCCCGTGCCTGTTCGCCTCGGCGAACACCTTGTCGAGAAGCTCTTCGAGATCCGGCACCATATAGGTGACGACGCCGAGCACGCCCTTGGCCGCAGCCACACGCTTGGCCAGCCTCTCGAACCACTTTCTGTCTCGCACGCCTTCGATGCCGAGCAGGCAGGCTGCCTGCAATTCGATGCGGCCGCGCCATTTGTCCCGCATCGCCTCGAACACCGGCCAGGAGGTCTCCTCCTGCGGCGGCACGCTGTCGAGATGCGTGCGCAGCGCCTTGGTGCCGTGCGCGTAGGCCGAGCGCAAAGAGAAATCCATGCGCCGCGCCACATCCTCGGCGCTCCAGCGCGCTGCACGGTCGGCGCCGGTGGCATTGAGCGCGCCCATGAAACTGCCGTCGGGATTGGGTTTGCGCGGCCAGATATGGCCCTTGTCGATGTGGGTGTGGCAATCGACGAAGCACGGCAGCATGATGCGGCCGGCAAGGTCGATGGCGGTGGCTGGCGCTTTTGATTTCTTGTGCGCGGCGATGGCTGAGATCTTGCCATCGGCGACCGTTATGTCGGCCAGGGCGAAGCCGTCGCTGTCGTAAGTGGCGGCAAGGCCTGATGTCAGCGACCGGTGAAGGCGGACGTTGGTGAGATGGTACGAGCCGGAGGTCGGTATCAAGGACCGCCCCCCTCTGCCCTGCCGGGCATCTCCCCCTCAAGGGGGGAGATTGGCAGCTTTTCCGACAGCACCCGTCTTCCAACGTCGATAATTGGCGAAATCCCGGATGACGTCCAATCTCCCCCCTTGAGGGGGAGATGGCCGGCAGGCCAGAGGGGGGTGTTTCGCGCCAGCATCTCAATCACGTCACCCAACCCCCTACCGCTCATGCTTCAGCGCGCTCTCGTGCCAGCGGCGCAGGATGAGATGCGACACGAGCGACAGCACCAGGAAGATCAATATGCCGGTGAGCGAGATCAGGATCAGCGCCGCGAAAAGCCTTGGCGCGTTGAGGCGGTAGCCGGCCTCGATGATGCGCGAGGCGAGCCCTGAGGATTGTCCCTGCGCGCCGGCGACGAACTCGGCCACCACGGCGCCGATCAGCGACAGACCGCCAGCGATCTTCAAGCCTCCTAGAAAATACGGCATGGCCGCCGGCAGTCTGAGATAGCGCAATTGCTGCCAGCGCGTCGCGCCGTTGAGCTTGAACATGTCGCGCAGATTGCGGTCGACCGAATTGAGGCCGAGCGTGGTGTTGGACAGGATCGGGAAGAACGCGACGATCCAGGCGCAAAGCAAAAGCTTCACCGTCTGGTTGTCCACATAGATGTTGATGAGCGGGAAGACCGCCACGATCGGCGTTACCTGCAGCACGATGGCGAAGGGAAAGAACGACATCTCCACCCATTTCGATTGCGCAAACAGCACCGCCAGTCCGACGCCGCCGACCACTGCAAGCAACAGACTGAGGAAGGTTATGCGCAACGTGACCAGCAGCGCGGAGAACAGGAGCCCGGCATCGCTATAGAGCGTCCACAGCACCACGCCGGGGCGCGGCAGAATATATTGCGGGATCTCGTTCCACACGCAGATGCGGTCCCACAGCCAGATCGCCAGGATCATAATCGCCAAAGGCAAGACCCACCGGCCGATCCGCTCCAGCCGCTCCTGACGTACGCGGCCGGCCTCTTCCGCGTCGAGCGTTGCGGCATTCTGGTCAATGGCCGTCATGGTGCGGTCCGGCTGATGTGTTGATGGCGTTGACCAGGATGTCCGAGGCCTGGCGGCAGAGCGCGGCATAGTCGGGCGAAGTGCGGAAAACCTCGTCTCGCGGATAGGAGGCGTGGATGGCAAGCTCGGCATGGACGCGGCCCGGCCGCGCCGCCATGACGACGATGCGTTTGGACAGGAACACGCTTTCGAAGACGCTGTGAGTGACGAAGATGACGGTGAAACGCTCGTCCTGCCACAGCTCCAGAAGGTCGTTGTTGAGCTTGAAGCGGGTGATCTCGTCGAGGGCGGCGAACGGCTCGTCCATCAACAGAATGCGCGGCTTCGTCACCATCGCGCGTGCGATCGAGACGCGCATCTTCATGCCGCCGGAAAGTTCGCGCGGCACGGCGTTTTCGAAACCGGTCAGGTGCACCCGCTCCAGCATCTCCATCACCGCCGGCGCCGCCTTGGCACGCGACACGCCTTTCAGCCTGAGCGGCAACCAGACATTGTCGAATACATTGGCCCAGGGCAGCAGCGTCGGTTCCTGGAAGACGAAGCCGATATTGGCGCGGTCGATCGAACCGCCCCAGTCGAGCTGACCGGATGTCGGCGTCGACAGGCCCGCGATCAGCCTCAACGCCGTCGACTTGCCGCAGCCGGACGGCCCGAGAAGGCTGACAAAATCGCCCTCGCGGATGGCGAGATCGACGTCGCTCAATGCAGTCACGCCATTGGAAAACACCTTGCCGACATGGCGCAACGTCAGCAGCATCGGGCCTTCACCCGATGCCGTCATGGGCGCCTGCGCCATCTTTTCCAGCTTCACGATTACTTCTTCAGCTCGATTCCGACACCTTTGTTGATGAAGGCCAGCGTGTAGGCCTTCTTGATATCGATGCCCTCGGGCGTGACCTTGGCCTTGACCATCTTGTCATAGAAGCTCTTGATCCGGTCTTCGTTCATGGCGCCGATGCCGAGCTTTTCGGTGTCGCCGGAATCGGCCAGGCCGAACTTCTTCATCTGCTCGATCGAGAAGGCAATCTGCTCGTCGCTCATGTCGGGATTGTCTTTCTTGATCATCTCGTTGGCGGCCTTGTTGTCGCCGTAGAGGTAGTTGTACCAGCCCTTGGCCGAGCCATCGACGAAGCACTGGACCACCTCCGGCCGCTTGTCGATCGTGTCCTGCATCACCTCGATCGTCGTCGAATAGGTGTCCCAGCCATAGTCGGCCAGCAGGAACTGGTTGGGCACGAAGCCGCCTTCCTTCTTGACCGCAAAAGGCTCCGAGGTGACGTAACCCTGCTGGATCGACTTCTTGTTGGCTAGGAATGGAGCGGTGTTGTAGGTGTAGGGCACGCGCTTGGCGGCATCGAAACCGAGTTCGATGACCATCCACTGGAAGAAGGTCTGGACGCCCTCGTCGCCGAGAATGTACTGGTCGGCGTTCTTCAAGTCCTCCCACTTGTCCAGCCCCTGCCCCGGGTGGGACATGATGACTTGAGGGTCCTTCTGGAAATCGGCGGCGACGACGCGCATCGGGATGCCCTGCTGGACGGCGTCGAAGGCCGACAGCAGATTGCCGCCCATGTAGAAATCGAGCTTGCCGGCCAGCAGCAGCGGCCGCCCGCTGACCTGCGGACCTCCCTGCGAAATCGTCACGTCGAGGCCACATGCAGCGTAGGTGCCGTCGGCGACGGCCTGGTAGTAGCCGCCATGCTCGGGCTCGGCCAGCCAGTTGGTGCCGAAGGTGACCTTCTCGTTTGCTGCCGCGCCGAACGTGCCGGCTCCAAGCAGCGCGACCGCAAGCGCTGAAATCTTCTGTTTTCCGTACATCGACACCACCCTTTGTTGGCTCCGGAGCGTCACGCGCCGGGCTCGACACCATTGATCCAAGAAGCAAGACACATGCCACCGCCCGGGCCGCCTGCTTGCGCGGCAGTCACTGCCAACACCGGACGGGTCATGCTGTGCGGGAGGCATCGTGCCTATTTTTTGGACGCCTGTCCACAATCGCCCTTGTGCCATGCACCACATCTTGAACGTACTATCGGTCACGTCTTAGGCTGGTCTCGCAGACAGGAGATTGCCATGTTCAGATACCTCGCGCCGAAGTCGATCAAGCCGCCTTTCGCCCGCTATAGCCACGGCGTCGAGGTGCCGCCAGGCAAGCGGCTGGTTCTGTGCTCCGGTCAGGTCGCCATCACGGCGGACGACCAGATCCCCGAGGATGCCGGCGCGCAGGCCGAGCTCTGCTTTCAAAACATAGCGGCGATTCTGGCTGAAGCCGGGCTGGGGCTAGGCGACATCGTGCGCATAAACGCCTACGTCACCGACCGCGCCTTTCTGCGGCCCTATATGGACGTCCGCGACCGCTTGTTTGCCAGCCCCGCGCCCGCCTCGACGCTGATGATCGTGTCAGGCTTTGCGCGGCCGGAGTTCAAGGTCGAGGTCGAGGCGATTGCGGCTGGGTGATCGACAGGCGACGTTTGGCGCGCTAGGTCTCCCTCACAGTCAAGAGGCATGACATGACCGTTGCAAACAGACGCGTTTGGTGGGGCGACTACCGGACCACCGAATACGCCGCGATCGATCCGGAGGCGACGATTGCCGTGCTGCCGGTGGCGGCGATCGAGCAGCACGGCCCGCATCTGCCTGTATCAACCGATACCTCGATCATGAACGGCATGCTGGAGACGGTCATCGCCCGCCTGCCCGGCGATCTCGACATCCGCATCCTGCCGGTCCAAACGGTCGGCAAGTCGAACGAGCATCTGCAGGCGCCGGGCACGCTCACCCTGCCGGCGGCCACCCTGGTCGATGCCTGGACCGAGCTTGGCCTGTCCGTTGCCCGCGCAGGCGTAAGGAAACTGATCGTCGTCAACTCGCATGGCGGCAATGAAGAGATCATGGGCATCGTCACGCGCGAGCTGCGCGTGCGTGAGAGGATGCTGGCGGTGAAGACCAGCTGGCAGCGCTTCGGCCGCCCCGCCGGCATGTACACCGAGCTGGAAGACCGCCATGGCATCCATGGCGGCGACGTCGAGACCTCGTTGATGCTGCATTTTCGCCCGGAGTTAGTCGACATGGCCAAGGCCGACAATTTCGCCTCCAAGGTCGCCCGCGCCGAAACCGAATTTGCGCTGCTGCGCCACACCGGAACGCACGCTTTCGCCTGGATCGCTGGGGATCTCAACCCCAACGGCGTGGTCGGCGATGCCAGCATTGCCACGGCCGAGAAAGGCCGACTGACGGCGGAGCATCAGGCCGACGGCTTCATCACCCTGTTGAAGGATGTGCGCAAGGCGAAGCTTGCCGACTGGCTGGCATAGCGGGCCGCCTTAGCCGTCGATCTTCAACACGAAAGGCGTACCCTCAAAAGCATCGGCGCCGCGTCCGATCGCCTCGATCGCTTCGATCATGCGGCCTTGTCGTGAGAGCAGAGCATCCGCGACGGCGATCAACCGTGGATTGGGTGTCGCCGAGGGCGAAAGCTTCCGCAATGTCTGCGCAAGTTCGACTTCGTCGCGCTTCGGGGCGAGCGCCGCCGCAATGATATAGGCCGAGGCGGTCGAGCGGCTGATGCCGGCATAGCAATGGACGACCATGGGTTTGGCGCGGTCCCATTTCCGGGCGAAATCGAGCAGATTGCGCACATGGTCTTCGCCGGGCATGGTCATGCCGTCCTGCGCCACCGCGATGTCGTGCATGACCAGATGCAGGTGGTTTTCCCTCGCGATTGAGGCCGGCCGCGTCACCTCGGTGCCGGCAGCGAGCAGTGACAGCACGCGCTCGGCGCCGCTTTTGGCCACCGTCTCCTCAAGCTTTGCCAGCGAACAGATATGGATCATGGCGCGATCTCCTTCGACCCATCGTCGCGCCGTGCGCCCCAGTCGGCAAGCGCCGATTCAAGCCGCTGCCATTCCTCCTGACTTCCAGGCAGCCCCGCGCGGAGCACCTGGGGACGCTCGGAAAAATGCCTGAGCAATATGCCGCGCTCGCCGAGCGTCGAAAACAGCCCCGGTGCATCGGCAAGCCGGAGATAGCGAAACAGCGTCGTGCCGCCGGCGACAGCAACGCCAAAGCGCGAAAGCAGCGCATCGAGCCGCGCCGCATCCTGCGCCAGCCGCCGCCGCATGTCGGCCTGCCAGCCGCTGTCGGCAAGCGCGCGGATGCCGTATTCGAGCGCTGGGCCGGCGACCGCCCAAGGGCCGAATTGCGTTTCAAGCCTTTCGACCGTCACCGCATCGGAAAGTGCGAAGCCGAGCCGCAGGCCGGCGAGACCGAAGAATTTGCCAAACGAGCGCAGCACGACGATGCCGCCCCGCCCGACATCGCCGGCCAGGCTTTCCGCGTGCGGGCCGACATCCATGAAGGCTTCGTCGACGACCAGCAGACCGCCTATGGCGCGCAATGTCTCGGCAAGCCGAAGCAGCCTTTCCCGCGACACGACTCGCCCGTCGGGATTGTTGGGATTGACGACGATGGCAATTTCGGCTCCGGCAAGCGCCTCGAAATCGTCGACCTCCGCCACCGCATGGCCGGCAATCGCGGCGGCCCTGGCATGCTCGGCATAGGTCGGCCCGAGCACCAGCGCCTTGCCGGGGCTGACCAGCGAGGCGACGCGCGGCAGCAGGATCTGCGTGCCCGGGGCGACCACCACATTCTCGGCCGAAGGCGCGCCATAGGCGCCGGCCGCGACCCTGGCCAGCTCACGCAGGCGCGCGGCCTCCGGCAATCGTGACAGGGCGGTGGCGGGCAGCTCGAAAAGCGGGTAGGAGTGCGGATTGATACCTGTCGAGAGATCGACGAAAGGTTGTGGCGCGTGAGGGAAGAGCGCCCTCGCCCGGCCAAGGGATCCACCGTGATCCACCACAGTAATCGCTCCATCAGAAAGCTTCATGTCGATCCTGATCGCTTTCCTGTCGCTGGCCATCGAACGCATCCTGGGTTACCCGGACTGGCTGTTCCGTGCCGTCGGCCATCCCGTCACCTGGTTCGGCAGGCTGATAGCCTTTCTCGACCTCAGGCTCAACCGCGACACTGATTCCGACGCGCTGCGTCGCCGCCGCGGCGCGCAGGCGCTGCTGGTGATCGTGCTGGTGCCGGCGGCAATCGCCTTCATCGTGCAAATCCTGCTCTGGCAGCTCTTTCCTGCCGGCATGATCATCACGGCAATCTTGGCCTCGTCGCTGCTGTCGCAAAAGAGCCTTACCGAACATGTCGAGGCGGTGGCCGATTCGCTGGATACCGGCGGGCTGGCGCTCGGCCGCATTGCGGTTGCGCGCATCGTCGGCCGCGATCCAGAGAAGCTCGACCATGCCGGCGTCAGCCGCGCCGCCATCGAAAGCCTGGCCGAGAATTTCTCCGACGGCATCGTTGCGCCCGCCTTCTGGACAGGTGTCTGCGGTCTGGCCGGCGGCGTCGCCTACAAGGCCGCCAACACCGCCGATTCGATGATCGGCCACCGCACCCCGCACCACGAGGCCTTCGGCCGCGCGGCGGCACTCTTCGACGACTGGATCAACCTGCCGGCGTCCCGGCTGACCGCGTTGCTGATCGTTGCCGCCGCCTTTCTCGTTGACGGCGCCGATCCCCGCAACGCTTGGCAAGCAATGCGGCGCGACGCCAAAAAGCACCGCTCACCCAATGCCGGTTGGCCGGAAGCAGCAATGGCCGGCGCACTCGGCCTGGCGCTCGCCGGCCCGCGCAGCTATGGCGGCGTCATCGTCGAGGACGCCTATATGGGCGAAGGCGGTAGGCGCGCGGCGGAAAGCCAGGACATCAGGCAGGCGCTGAAATTGTACCAGGTGGCGGACTATCTGCTGATTGGGCTGTTCGGGTTGCTGTCGGCGGTGCTTATCGCGGTGACGTTCTGAGAGCTTACCGTCGCCCTTCCCTTTACCCTCCCCCTTGTGGGGAGGGTCGGCGCGAAGCGCCGGGGTGGGGGACTGCGACCTACGAGGACCCCACCCCGATCCGCTTCGCGGATCGACCCTCCCACAAGGGGGAGGGTACGAAACCCCTCAAAACTCGATCCCCTGCTGCGCCTTCACGCCGGCCGAAAAATGATGCTTGGTCACGCCCATCTCCGTCACCAGATCCGCCGCCTCGACCAGCGCCGGCTTGGCGTTGCGGCCGGTGACGACGACATGCAGACCTTCGCGCCGCGCTTTCAGCGCCGCCACCACTCTGTCGAGATCGAGATAGTCGTAACGCAGCGCGATGTTCAGTTCGTCCAGCACGACGAGGCTGATCGAGGGATCGGCGATCAACTCCAGTGCCTTGGCCCAGGCGGCTTCAGCCGCCTTAATGTCGCGCTTCAGATCCTGCGTCTCCCAGGTGAAACCCTCGCCCATCGTGTGCCAGACGACGCGGCCGCCAAACGCCGCGAAGGCATCCTTTTCGCCGGTGTGCCATTTGCCCTTGATGAACTGGACGATTCCGACGCGCTTGCCATAGCCGAGCATGCGTAGCGCCAGCCCGAAGGCAGCCGTGGTCTTGCCCTTGCCGGGTCCGGTGTTGACGATCAGCAGCCCCTTCTCGACCGTCTTTTCCGCGACCTCGGCGTCCTGCACCGCCTTGCGCTTGGCCATCTTGGCGCGATGGCGCTCTTCATCTTTTGCGTCGATATCGGTCATCTCATTTCACCTTGAGCGGCAGCCCCGCCACCATCAGAAGCACCATATCAGCTACCACCGCGATCTGCTGGTTGAGCCTGCCGGCGGCATCGCGGAACCGGCGTGCCAGCGCATTGTCGGGCACAATGCCTTGTCCGACTTCGTTCGAGACCACGAACCACGGCCCGCGCGGCCGCGAAAGCACATCGGCCAGCCGCCGGCACTCCCGCTCTAGATCATGATCGGCCAGCATATGATTGGTCAGCCAAAGCGTCAGGCAGTCGACAAGCACCGGCTGGTTGTCCGGCAATGCCTCGAGCGCACCTGCAAGATCAAGCGGGGCATCGATGGTCGCCCATCCCTCGCCGCGGCGCGAGCGGTGTTGCGCGATGCGCTCGCGCATTTCGCCGTCATAGGCTTGCGCGGTGGCAATATAGGCCCTTGGCGGCGGCAACGCCGTCGCCAAAGTTTCGGCATGCGCGCTCTTGCCGGAGCGCGCACCGCCGATGATGAAGGTCAAACTGCGATCAGGCAAAGCTGTCGCGCAGGCTGGTCGCGGTGCCGGTGAAGCGCGAGTGCACTATGCCGACAACTGCGCCGAGCACCAGCCAGAACACCAGATTGGTCAGCGTCACCGCCACCACGAACTGATGATGCAGGCCCTCCGGGATCGGCGTTACGAAACTGTCAGGCTGCGGCGCGCCGACAATATGCGGGGCGACGATCAGGACGACGGCGAGCACGGTCAGGGGCGCCGACGTGCGGAAGGTGATAAGGGCAAGGCCGATCGCGGTTGCCATCACCGTTGCCCACCACCAGATCTGGCGCTGTATGAGATCGGCCGCCGGCATTGCCGGCAGTTCCGGCGGCAGGCCGAGTCCCGGCGCCAGCGTGAACACGGCAAAGCCCGCCAGGCCCCAGAACACGCCCTGGCGCCAGCTGCCGATGCCGCCGGCGAACTCGGAAACCGCCACCAGGACCAGCGCGAAGCCGATGCCGGTGACGATATTGGCGACGACACTGAAGGCGAAACGCTCGAAGCCGTCGGCCGGCGCCCAGCCTTCGTCCTCCGCCGGCGCGGCTGCTTCAGCCGTTGCGGGTGCTGCGCTGCTCACGGCATTTTCCGCCGGCGCGGCGGTGCTCATGGCATTGGTGTCCGTAGCGTTGGCGGCGGGCGCCGCGGCATGCTGATGCTCGTGGCCGCCACCAGCCTTTTCGTAGACCTCCGCCTTGAGGATCAGCGGCACGGTGGCGTAGGCCTGCATGCAGGCGAGAGCGACACCGGCCACGAGCCCTGCGATCGCCGCGATGAACACGACGTTGCGAAACAGGTTCATGATGTCAGATCCTCGTCAGTGGCAGGGAAACGCCATCGAATGGCGATAGTCATGCGCCGCATTGTGGACCGCATCGATATGCGAGAAACCGACAACGCCGACGACGAAAATGCCCAGAAACGCGCTAAGCACGAGCTGCATGAAGCGCGACTGCGAGGAGACGGAAGCGCCGAGGGAGACGGAAGCGGTATTCATATCTTGTCCTTTCGCCCTCCACCCGAGGGCATCGAAGTCAGTTCCCTGTCGCCGGCAGGTCTCCTGGCTCGCGGATCAGCGCCCTTCCCCACCTTCCCGAGGAAAAAATCCTCAGTGGCTTGGAGAGGACTACCGCACACAGTTGCGGGGGCAGCCACGGCATTGGGCAACAAGTCAGCCCTCACCGCATTCCCTCTTGGTCCCTAACGGAACCGACGACATGCATGACTATAGGCTGAAACGGCCGCATCCGGCAAACCAAATTCCGCCGGCCAACAGCGCGAATGCGCCATGCGGCGTTACGGGTTCAACGCGGTGATCCGCTCGGCAACCAGCCGCTGCAGCCGCCACAGATGGCGATCGTGAATGCCGCGCTCTTCAAGGTTTTTCACCGTGTTGTAGAGATAGTCGGCGCCCGACCCCCAGTGCCCGCAGGACGTTGCCAGCCTTTCGACGACCTTGCCCTCGTCGAGCGGTCCTGAATAGGTCAGGCCGTTGCGGTTGATGACGAAGGCCAATGCCCTGAGCGGTCCGGCCTCGCTTGCAAGCTTGAGCATGCGCGGCCGGTAGCTTGTCGGCTTCAGCGTGACTTCGCGCCGGAAAAGCCGGCCCAACTGCTCGCGCCGGTTATTGTCGGTCAGCCGAAAGGCGACGCCCTTGCATTGTCCGCCACGGTCCAGCGCCATCATCAGGCCGGGGCTGTCCTTGGTGCCGCGCCAGCGCGTCATGTTCATGCAAAAGGACCGATGCCAGCCGCGCGCCAGCGCAACGCGGTCCTCGACATAATCTATTTCCGGTTTCCAGATCAGCGATCCATAGCCGAACAGCCATAGCGGTTCGCTGTCCGGGAGTTCGACCTGCAATTCATCCAGCAGCGCGTCATAGTCGGCTTCATCGAGATGCATCGCGTCCGGATCCGGCCCGGGGTCCCTGATCTCGCGCCAGCAGCGCGCGACCAGCTCCGGCGTAAGCGACATCTGTCGTGCGGCCACTTCCGAATCCCCCCAATTTCCGAATGTCCCGTGTCCACGACATGATTATGCGCCGCGCCTGCAACCGGCAATGCGGCACTCTGATTGACAAACGATTTGCCGGGGTGTCGGCTGACGCTTCATAGGAAGCCAGCCATGCATCCCAGCCCGAGCGAGCGCGACCCCTATAACGGCCTGAGCCGGGCCGAACCGACGCTACCGTCGTCGGCCTATTGGGATAGCGAGGCTTACCAGCGCGATCTCGACGCCATCTGGCACAAAAGCTGGCTGCTCGTCTGCCGCGAGGCCGACCTCGCCCAGCCGCTGGCGTTCAGGACATTCCGCGTCGGCACGCAGGAAATCGTCATTCTGCGGGACGAGACCGGCGAACTGCGCGCCTTCCACAACACTTGCCGGCATCGCGGCTCGCAGCTTTGCCAGAAAAGCGAGGGCCGGCTGAAAGCGCGGCTCATCACGTGCCCCTACCACGCCTGGTCCTACTCGCTGCGCGGCGATCTCGTGCGCGTTCCCTCGAAATCGCTGCCAGATGGTTTCGACAAGGCAGATCATCCGCTCTACCGGGTGGCGCTGTCGGTGTGGCGCGGCTTTGTCTTTGTGAACCTTCAGCAGGCTGCGGCCGGCTCCGCCGGGACCTCCTTCGATCCCGCATCCGGCGACCTCGCCAACTGGCCGCTGGAAACGCTGGTATCAGGCCATGTCCTGCGCAAGGTGATGAACTGCAACTGGAAGATCTTCTGGGAAAACTTCAACGAGTGCCTGCATTGCCCGGGCGTCCACAAGGACCTGTCTCGGCTGGTGCCGATATACGGCCGCGGCCTGATGAGCCGGCACGACGACCCCGACTGGGTCCGCCATGCCGACAATGACGCGCCGGAGTTTTCGGGTGGCCTGCGCCCCGGCGCCGAGACCTGGTCGCGCGACGGACATGCCCATGGCCCGGTCTTACCGGGCCTGACGCCAGCCGAGCGTGCGGCCGGACAGACCTATGCCACCAGCCTGCCCTCGATGTTCATCGTCGGCCATGTCGATTATGTCAGAACGGTGCGACTGATGCCGCTCGGTCCCGAACAGACCGAACTCACCGCCGAATGGCTGTTCGCGCCCGAGGCGCTGGCTGAGACGGACATCGACAATGTCGTCGCCTTCGGCACCCAGGTGCTGGAGGAGGATGCCGCGATCTGCGAGATCAATCAGAAAGGCCTGCGCTCGATGCGCCACCAGGCCGGCGTGCTAATGCCGGAGGAGTACGATCTGCACCGCTTCCACAACTGGGTGCGCGAGCGGCATGCAGCGCTTGAGGCAACCGCCTGATCGGCGACTAAAGCGACTTCGGCAGATAGCGCCAGGAGATAAAGCCGCAAACCGCGGCCAGAATGCCCAGCGTCACGAACACCGAGCCGAGGCCGAAAAACGCCAGCACCACCGAATAGACCAGCGGCGGCGTCAGCTCGGAAAAGTCGAGATAGGTGCGGTAGACCGCGGCCATCTGCGCCCGCTCATAGGACCGCACCGAGCGCATGAAGGCGGTCGAGCCCAGTGCATCGAGCGCGATGGTGAAGAAGGCGCCGCAGAGCAGGAAAAAGCCCGTAAGCAGCGGCGCGGTAGTGCCGACCGCGCCCGCCGCAAGCAGCGTCGCCGACATCGCGAAATAGGCGAAGGTCATGGTGCGCCGGCCGCCGAAGCGTTTTCCCGCTTTGCCCCAGAAGATCGCCATGAACAACAGCGCATTGCCGGCCGAAACCAGCAGGCCGCCGGCAAGCTTGCCCTCGCCGGTAATCACCATGAACAGCGGCCCGTAGACGAAGAACGTCGTCCAGAAGCAGGAGCGGCCGAAGGCGATCAGCCAGGCCAGCCTGAGCCTGGGTTGTGCTACGAAGCGGCCGATATTGGCCAGCGGATTGGCCGGCCGTGTGTTGCCCGGCCGGATCGACCGGTTGTCGCCCAGCCTGTAGGTCCAGAACAGCGCCAGCAAGGCCAACGCAAACACCGCGACCGCGCCATGCGCGGCATAGATGCCGTAGCGTGTGTAGAGGAAGATGCCGAGTGTCGGCCCGCCGGTCCAGGCCAGCATCGACCACGCCATGCGCAGCGATTCGGCCTGCATGAAATCGGTCTTGCGGATGTGGTCCATGATGTAGAGGTTGAGCGTGATCGACAGGGCGCTCGCCCCCATGACGCGGCACAGCATGCCTGTCAGTTGCCCGGCAAGCGTGTGGGTGACGAAGAACAGCGAGCCTATCGCCAGCAGGCAGGCGCCGGCGGTATAGACCCAGCGCCGGGCAAACCTGCGGATCAACATCGGCATGAACAAGGTCACCGACAGGCCGAGCAGCGCCACGATGGTGTAGAGGATCGAGACGATCTGCTCGTTGTGCAGAATCTCATAAGCCTGGATCGGGATGACGCTCGATACCGTGGCGCGGGCGAAGGATTCGACCGCATAGAGCGAGGCAAAGGTGCGCGCATCCGCCGGACGCAGGGCTGGCAGCCAGATCGGATGGCGCACATGGGTGGACATTTGATCCCCAAATCAGACTCGCAGCCCAAATCTGCGCTGGCGCTTCCTCCGCCGGTAACAGGAAACCGACCCCTTCCCGGCAAAAAGCGAATTCGGCCAATGGCTTTCCGGCTCTGGCCTAAAGCGCCGTGCGATGCAGCCGCACGGCGCGACCCGGAGCGTAGAGGGCGGCCTTCTTTTGTCCGGTGCAACCGTGATAGTCGTCTTTGGGGCTGAATCAGATCGCGAGACCATGAGCATCCATACCGCACCCCCTGGAGATCAACTGAAGCGAGATCAACCGAAGCGCATCGTCGCCATCGATGTCGTACGCGGCATCGCGCTGATCGCCATGGCGAGCTACCACTTCACCTGGGATCTCGAAAATTTCCACTACACCGACCCCGGCCTCACCGCCGTCGGCTGGTGGAAGATCTATGCGCGCTGCATCGCCTCGACCTTCCTGTTCCTGGTCGGCGTCAGCCTGTTTCTCTCTCATGGCAGGCAGATCCGCTGGACCGGCTTCTGGAAACGTTTTGCCATGGTCGCCGTCGCGGCCGCCGCTATATCGGCGGTCACGTACTTCATCACGCCGGACAGCTTCATCTTCTTCGGCATCCTGCATCAGATCGCGCTGGCCAGCCTGCTCGGCCTTTTGTTCTTGCGGCTGCCGTCCTTGCTGACGCTTGTCGTGGCGGCGGTGGTGATCGCCGGGCCGATCTATTTCCGATCCGAAGCCTTCGATCATCCGGCGCTGTGGTGGGTCGGCCTGTCGGCGATCAACCCGCGCTCCAACGATTACGTGCCGCTGTTTCCCTGGTTCGGCGCCGTGCTTCTCGGCATCGCCGCGGCAAAGTTTGCGTCCACCACCGGCCTGCTGGCGCGGCTGGCCACGCTGGGATCGGGAAGCTGGACCAGGCCGCTCACCTTCATCGGCCGCCACAGCCTGGCTTTCTACCTGATTCACCAGCCGCTGCTGTTCGGCTGCGTCTGGCTGTTCTCGCAGATCGCGCCGGCGCCGGTCGAGACACGGGAAGTGGTCTTCCTCAAGGAATGCCAGGTATCCTGCGAACAGCAGCGCGACACGGAGTTCTGCACCAGCTATTGTGTGTGCATGCTGGACACGCTGCAAAGCGAAGCGGCATTCGACCGGCTCTACAATGGTGACCAGACCCCGGAGTTCAAAGCGCATCTCGGTGAACTCGCCGGCATCTGCACCGCAAGGACGGAGGAGAGTCCGATGACGCAGGGAGGGCAACAATGACCGACAAGCTAGCAAAACCCGGGCTGGCAAAACCCGATCTACCGAGACCACGGCTGATCCCGTGGCCGCCGCTGATCTACATCGCCGCCATCGCCATCAGCATCGTGCTCGGCCTGTTCTATCCCCTGCCCTGGATCGGCGACCTCTTGGGCGACCTTTTGTTTGCCGCCGGCTTTGTGGTGCTGTTTGCCGTCGCAGCCCTCTGGTTCACCGCTATCCGCACCATGATCCGGGCCAAAACGACGATGAACCCCAATGGCGTGCCGGAGCATCTGGTGACGTCTGGCCCGTTCGGCATCACGCGCAACCCGATGTATCTGGCCAACACGCTGCTTTTGATCGGCGTCGCCTTCGTCTCGGGGATCGTATGGTTCCTGCCGCTGGCCCTGATCGCGGCTTTTGCAACGCAGAAGGTCGCCATCGAGAGCGAGGAGAAGGTGCTGTTCGCCAAATTCGGCAAGAAGTACCGCGACTATGCGAAGCGGGTCAGGCGCTGGATCTGAGGCGGGTGTGATCGCTGGCAGGGTTCGCATGCCTTGGCGACTAGCCGAAACGCCCATCTCTTCGTCATCCACGGGCGAAGCAAGGAGCGTAGCGGCGCAGCGCAGACCCGAGGATCCATGCCGCGACGTACAGGCGTTGCCACGTCCAGAATTCTGCACCGCTGCACTCCACGGCCAATGTCACGGAATGGATTCTAGGGTCTCCGCGACGGAGCCTCGCTCCTGCTTCGCCCTAGAATGACGAAGTGTGGAAGGGCTCCGCTAATCGCGAACGTTTGCGACGGGCGCGCAAACGCTCGACGATCCGCTCAGGTATTTACCCCCAACTCCACCAGCCGCTCGACGCAAGACTCCTCCGCCTGGTCGAGCTCCGCCAGCGTCTCCTCGAGATCGCGGCGCTTCTGGCGCAAATCCTCGCGCTTTTCCTCGATGCGCTTGATCATCAGGTTGAGTTGACCGACCTCGCCGGGCGGTTCCTTGTACATCTGGATGATTTCGCGGATCTCGTTGATCGAGAAGCCGAGCCGTTTTCCGCGCATGATCTGACGGATCAGATGCCGGTCAGATGGGCGAAACAGCCTTGTGCGGCCCCGCCGGACCGGTTGCACCAGCCCCTCGTCCTCATAGAAGCGCAGCGTCCGCGTCGACACGTCGAATTCGCGGGTCAGTTCGGTGATCGAATAATATTCCCGCATCTTTGCTCCAAATGTCGGAACATCGGAAAACGCCCGGTCGCCCGGGATTTCCAACGCATTCCGATCAACCCCGTTCCAAGCCGGACTCGGCATGAAACCCCGCGCAAGCCTCGCACCACATTTACGTAAAAGTCAATTGAACCCGCAACGCCTCTTTCTCAAGGGATAGCGAACCACCAGGTGGCCAGCCCGAGGAAGGCAAAGAAGCCAACGACGTCGGTGACCGTAGTGACGAAAACCGCCGACGCCACCGCCGGGTCGATCTTGAACCGGTCGAGCAATAGCGGGATCAGGATACCGGCAAGGGCTGCCACGAACATATTGATGATCATCGCCGCCGCTATGATGCCGCCCAGATTGGGATCGCGGAACCAGACGGCCGCGACGATGCCGATCAGCACGGCGAAGATGATGCCGTTGATGGAACCCACGCCCATTTCGCGGCGGATGATGCGGCCGGCATTGTAGATGTCGAGATCCCTGGTCGCCAGCGCGCGTACCGTGACGGTCATGGTCTGCGAACCGGCATTGCCGCCCATGCCGGCCACGATCGGCATCAGCACGGCCAGTGCCACAATGTGCTCGATGGTGCGGTCGAACAGGCCGATCACCGATGCCGCCAGGAACGCCGTCAACAGGTTGACCAGCAGCCAGGGCACGCGCGAGCGCGAGGTCGAAAGAATGCTGTCGGACAACTCTTCGTCGCCGACGCCGCCCATGCGCAGCAGATCTTCCTCGGCCTCCTGCTGGATGACGTCGACGACGTCGTCGATGGTCAGCACGCCGACCAGCCGCTCGTTCTCGTCGACGACGGCGGCGGACAGAAGATCGTATTGCTCGAAGTCCCGCGCCGCCTCTTCCTGGTCCATGGTGGCCGGAATGGCGTGCCTCGTCTCGTGCATCACGTCTCCGACCTTGGTCGTGCGCTTGGTGCGCAGGATCTGGTCGAGGTCGATGGCGCCGAGCAACTTGAAGCTTGGATCGATGACGAAGATCTGGCTGAAGCGCTCGGGCAGGTTCTTGTCTTCGCGCATGTAGTCGATGGTCTGGCCTATGGTCCAGAACGGCGGCACGGCGACAAACTCGGTCTGCATGCGGCGACCGGCGGTCTCTTCCGGGTAGTCGAGCGAGCGGCGCAGCCTGATCCGCTCGGTGAACGGCAGCTGCGACAGGATCTCGTCCTGGTCTTCCTTTTCAAGGTCTTCGAGAATGTAGACCGCGTCGTCGGAATCGAGGTCCTGCATGCCCTGGGCAATTTGCTCATTGGGCATATTGTCGACGATATCGCGGCGGATCGCCTCGTCGACCTCGGTCAGCGACGAGAAGTCGAAGTCGGCGCCGAGCAGTTCGACTAGGGCGCGACGCTGTTCGGGGTGCAGGGCCTCGAGCAGATCGCCAAGTTCCGACTGGTGCAGGTCGTCGACTTCGCGCTTCAGCGTCAGCGTATCGCGATCGGCGATCGCCGCCCCGATCTGGGCCAGGAATGATGACAGGACGGCGCCGTCCTCGCCATAGATGTCGGCGTGGGCGTCGTCAGCGGCTTTGGCGCCGGTCGTCTGGTCGTCCTGGCGTTCCACCAGCGGCTCCCGCCATGGGAATTTCGGAAAAGGTGCCTGTCAGGTCCTAGCGCGCAACGCACGGGAATATCAAACGAAATGCGCCCCGCCCTGCATATGGGCCGGGAGCGATTTCATCAGGATACGACGCCGCCCAGGATTCAGGCGGCGCGACAGCGCATGTCGCTGGGGAAAGAGCACCCGAGCACGGTTGGGGCAGAATTGTCATGATGCAGGTCCTGCCATCTGCCGGACCCGCCCAGGCCAGGAACCAGAACAGCCGGAAGCCCTTGAAGATCAGGTCACAGACGCAGAAGGCAATCGAGGAACGGCGCGTGCGCGTGGTCGTCGCCGAACGCAATCCGCTCGTGATATCGGCGCTGCGCGACATGCTGGACTGCGACGGGCGCTTCGAGCTCCTGGCCTGCGTGCAAAGCGGCAGGCATTTTCTTGAGTTGGCAGCGGAAGGCGAATTCGACGTCGCAATCATCGGGTGGAAGCTTGCCGACATGGACGGCGCCGATGTGCTGGCCGAGGTTCACAGCCGCAAGCTCGGCGTGCGCATCGCGGTGTTTTCCAACGACCACGACATCGGCATCCTGAAGCAGTGCGTGCGGCTCGGCGCCCAGGGCTACTGCTTCCAGTTCGACGATCCGGCGATCATCTTCGAGACCATCCTGGCCGTCGCGCATGGCCGCATATGCATCCCCTACATCGACATCAACAAGGTCAACGACACACCCTTGTCGCTGCTCACGGTGCGCGAGCGCGAACTGCTGGCCGTGCTGTCCGACGGCTGGACCAATTTGCAGATCGCGACGCGCACCGGGATTTCGGAGAACACGGTGAAATACCACCTCAAGAATCTCTACGACAAGCTCGACGTCCGCAACCGGGCGATGGCCGTCGCGCTCTATGCGCGCGAGCGGCGTACCCAGAACCAGCCGTTCGGGTAGGAAAGCGATGAGCCGCGGGTAGGTCACCCGGGTGGGCAACCCCCACCCGCGCGCGGCAAGATGTTACCCCTTGAGGTGTTGTTGCCATTAGCCGTCGAGACGAAACTCCCCTCACCGCTTTGCTGGATCAGGAGGAGTTCGCGACATGGCCGGTTTCATCCATCTTTTCATTCCCGGACCGACCAACATCCCCGAACAGGTCCGGCAGGCGATGAACCTGCCGATGGAGGACATGCGTGCAGCATCCTTCCCCGATCTCACGCTGCCGCTGTTCGAAGACATCAAGACGGTGTTCAAGAACGAGACCGGCCGCGTCTTCATCTATCCCTCCTCCGGCACCGGCGCCTGGGAAGCGGCGATGACCAATGTGCTCAGCCCCGGCGACCGCGTGCTGATGTCGCGCTTTGGACAGTTCTCGCATCTGTGGGTCGACATGGCCGAACGGCTCGGCTTCGAGGTCGATGTCATCGACTGCGAATGGGGAACCGGCGTGCCGCTCGAGCTCTATGCCGAGCGGCTCAGGGCCGACAAGGCGCACCGCATCAAGGCAGTCTTCTGCACGCAGAACGAGACCGCGACCGGCGTGACCAGCGACGTCGCCGGCTGCCGCGCCGCGCTCGATGACGCCAACCACCCTGCTTTGCTCTTCGTCGACGGCGTCTCGTCGATCGGCTCGATCGACTTTCGCCAGAAGGAATGGGGCGTCGATTGCGCGGTCAGCGGCTCGCAGAAGGGTTTCATGCTGCCCGCCGGCCTCGGTTTCCTCTCCGTCAGCAAGAAGGCGCTGGTGGCCTCGCGGAGCGCCACCCACCGCCGCTGTTTCTTCTCCTTCGAAGATATGATCCGCGCCAACGACGCCGGCTATTTCCCTTATACGCCGGCTACTCAGCTGCTGCGCGGCCTGCGCGCCTCGCTCGACCTGATCGCCGAGGAAGGGCTGGAAAACATCTTCGCCCGTCACCATCGCCTCGCCGAAGGCGTGCGCAAGGCGGTCGACGCCTGGGGCCTGAAGCTCTGCGCCAAGGCGCCGAAATGGCACTCCGATACGGTCAGCGCCATCCTGGTGCCGGACGGCGTCGACAGCGGCGATGTGGTCAAGCGCGCCTACCAGAAATACCAGACCGCGCTCGGCGGCGGCCTCAACAAGGTGATCGGCAAGGTCTTCCGCGTCGGCCATCTCGGCTGGCTGAACGAGGTGATGGTGCTGGCCTCGCTCTCGGCCGCCGAAATGGCGCTGCTCGACTGCGGCGTACGGCTGGCGCCCGGCTCCGGCGTCGGCGCCGCCATCCAGCACTTCCGCGCCTCGGCCGCCGTGCCGGTCGCCGAAGCCGCTTGAGGGGAGCCGACGATGAGCCACACCATCAACCATCTGAAAAAACTGCGGCTGCAGCGCAGCGAGCTGGCCGTTCCGGGCTCCAGCCCGGAGATGATCGACAAGGCCGCCAACAGCGCCGCCGACTTCATCTTCCTCGACATCGAGGATGCGGTCGCCCCACCCGACAAGGAACGCGCCCGCAGGAACATCATCCAGGCGCTGAACGACATCGACTGGCGCGCCAAGGGCAAGACCGTCTCGGTGCGCATCAACGGCCTCGACACGCACTACATGTACCGCGACGTGGTTGACGTCATGGAGCAGGCCGGTGACCGGCTGGACACCATTTTGGTGCCGAAGGTCGGCGTGCCGGCCGACCTCTACATGGTCGAGGCCATGGTCAACCAGATCGAGATGGCAAAGGGTTTCAGGACCCGCGTCGGCCTCGAAGCGCTGATCGAGACCGCGCTCGGCATGGCCAATGTCGAGGCGATTGCCGCGACACCCGGCCGGCTGGAAGCAATGCATTTCGGCGTCGCCGACTATGCGGCAAGCTGCAAGGCGCGCACGGTCAACATTGGCGGCCTCAACCCCGACTATCCCGGCGATCAGTGGCATTTCGCTCTGTCGCGCATGACCGTCGCCTGCCGCGCCTATGGCTTGCGCGCCATTGACGGGCCGTTCGGCGACTTCTCCGATCCGGAGGGCTACATCGCTGGCGCCAGGCGCGCGGCGGCGCTGGGCATCGAAGGCAAGTGGGCGATCCACCCCTCGCAGATCGCGCTTGCCAACGACGTCTTCTCTCCACCGGAAAAAGAGGTCACCCGCGCCCGGCGCATCCTCGAAGTGCTGAAGGAGGCGGAGGCACAGGGCAAGGGCGCGGCCGCCCTCGACGGCAAGATGATCGACGCCGCGTCGGAACGCATGGCGCGCAATGTTCTGGTGGTCAACGAGGCAATCGAACGCGCCGGTCAATTCTCTAGTGAGCCGCGCGTCGCCACGCATTGACCGTTCAGGGAGGACAAAATGGACATCCACGAATATCAGGCCAAGGAACTGCTGGCACGCCACGGCGTGCATGTGCCGCGCGGCGGGCTGGCCTACAGCCCCGAGCAGGCAACCTACAGGGCGCGCGAGATCGGCGGCAGCAAATGGGTGCTGAAGGCGCAGGTGCATTCCGGCGCCCGCGGCAAGGCCGGCGGCATCAAGCTATGCGCCAATGACGAGGAAATCTCCGACGCCGCCGAAGCCATGCTCGGCCGCAAGCTGGTGACACAGCAGACCGGCCCGCGCGGCAAGCTGATTTCGCGCCTCTATCTCGAGGAAGCCGTCGACATAGCGCAGGAGCTCTATGTCGGCTTCGTCCTCGACCGCAAGGAAGAGCGCGTCATGATCGTGGCTTCGGCTGCCGGCGGCATGGAGATCGAGGACATCGTCGAAAAGGCGCCGAACTCCATCCTGCGCACATCGGTCGATCCCGGCGTCGGCATGCAGCGTTTCCAGGCGCGCGAAATCGCCTTCGGGCTCGGCCTCGACCACAATCTGATCGGCAAGGCGACCGAGACCATCTTCAGCTGCTACCGGGTGTTCCGCGACTACGACGCCTCGATGCTGGAGATCAATCCGCTGGTGGTGACCCGCGACGGCAATCTGATCGCGCTCGACGCCAAGATGTCGTTCGACGAGAACGCGCTGTTCCGACGGCCGGAAATCTCCGAGCTGCGCGACAAGAGCCAGGAAGATCCGCGCGAAACCTTCGCCAGCGACCGTGGCCTCTCGTATGTCGGCCTCGACGGCAATATCGGCTGCATCATCAATGGCGCCGGCCTCGCCATGGCGACCATGGACATGATCAAGATCGCCGGCGGCGAACCGGCCAACTTCCTCGATATCGGTGGCGGCGCCTCGCCCGAGCGGGTGGCGAAATCCTTCCGCGCCGTGCTCGGCGACAAGAATGTCGAGACCATCCTGGTCAACATCTTCGCCGGCATCAACCGCTGCGACTGGGTCGCCGAAGGCATCATCAAGGCAATACGCGAGGTCGGCGTCAACGTGCCGCTGGTGGTCCGTCTCTCCGGCACCAGGGCCGAGGAAGGCCGCCGCATCCTGGCTGATTCCGGCGAGGCGGTGATCGTCGCCGACACGTTGGCCGAAGCCGCCGAAAAGGCCGTCGCCGCATGGCGCGCGGCCATCAAGAAAAAAGCAGCCTAGAGCCGGATGATTTCAGGTCGAATCGACCTGAAATCTGAATCCGTCTCTAAAATCAAACAGATGGAGCATGATGTCGTCCGAAAACCGCTTCACACTTTTCGGCATCATGCTCTAGGGAGGTCGAGAAAATGGCAATCCTGCTCAACCGCAGCACCCGCGTCATCGTCCAGGGGTTCACCGGCAAGATCGGCAGCTTCCATGCCGAGGACATGAAGCGCTACGGCACCAAGCTGGTCGGCGGCGTCACCCCCGGCAAAGGCGGCCAGAAGCATCTCGGCCTGCCTGTCTTCAACACGGTCAAGGGCGCGGTGCGCGAGACCCGCGCGGAGGCCAGCATCGTCTTCGTGCCGCCGCCATTTGCCGCCGATTCCATCATGGAAGCGGCCGACGCCGGCATAAAACTCTGCGTCTGCATCACCGAAGGCATCCCGTCGCAGGACATGATGCAGGTCAAGCGCTACATGCTGCGCTACCGCTACGAGGACCGCATGCGGCTGATCGGCCCGAACTGCGCCGGCGTCATCACGCCCGGACAGGCGCTGATGGGCATCATGCCCGGCAGCATCTATCTGCCTGGCCGCGTCGGCATTGTCGGCCGCTCCGGAACGCTCGGCTACGAGGCGGCGTCGCAGATGAAGTCGCTCGGCATCGGCGTCTCGACCAGCGTCGGCATTGGCGGCGACCCGATCAACGGCTCGTCCTTCAAGGACATGCTGAAACTGTTCGAACAGGATGACGACACCGACGCGGTGGTGATGATCGGCGAGATCGGCGGACCGCAGGAAGCCGAAGCCGCGATCTGGGCGCGCGATAATATGCGCAAGCCCCTGATCGCCTACATCGCCGGCCTCTCCGCCCCCAAAGGCCGCCGCATGGGCCACGCCGGCGCCATCATCTCGGCCTTCGGCGAGTCGGCGCAGGAAAAGGTCGAAATCCTGAAGGAGGCCGGTGTGATCATCGTGCCGACGCCGTCCTCGTTTGGTGAGGTGGTCGCCGATACGCTGTCACGTATGAAGAAGGCCGCCTGAACAGCGGCCTTCGCGTTCGACCGCGCCTCATGCCGCCTTGTCGGCTGCCGGCTTCGCGACCTTGGTGCGGGTGGCGCTGCGGCGGCCGTCGACGCTGACCGGAATGTCGCCGTCGACCGTGGCGCGACGGACCACCCGGTGCTGGTCGCCGTAATCGTTGACGGCGTAGTGCTGCGTCGCGCGGTTATCCCAGATCGCCACATCGCCGGCCTTCCAGCGCCAGCGCACGGTGTTCTCCGGCGCCGTGACATAGGACTGGAACACCTCGTAGAGCTTCGCCGAATCGCTTTTGGAAAGACCGATCAGCCGTTGCACGAAATTGCCGAGCAGCAGCGAGCGCTCGCCTGTTTCGGGATGGACGCGGACAACGGGATGCTCGGTCTCGTAGATCGTCGAGGTGAAGATTTCCTCGAAGTGCTTCTTTTCCGCGGCGCTCGCACGCGGCCGCACCGCGGCGTAATCGTAGGCGTTGCTGTGCACCGCCCAGAGATTGTCGGCCAGCAGCTTCAACGGCTCGGGCAGGTCCTGATAGGCGGCCGCGGTGTTCGACCAGATGGTGTCGCCGCCGGCCGGCGGTATGACGACGCCGCGAAGAACGGAGAATTTCGGATAGGCGTCGACGAAGGTGACATCGGTATGCCATTGGTCGGCGCGACCGCCGCCACGGCTGGAATCGAGTTCGAGAATGGACGCCGTTCCCTTGACGGGACCTTGGGTCGGATGCGGGACGAGGTCGCCGAGACGCTGGGCAAAGCGCTCCTGCTCGGCATCGTCGAGATGCGCCTGGTCGCGGAAGAACACCACCTTGTGCCGCAACAGGATCTGGTTGATCGCCGCGACCGTCTGCTGCGGCAGGTCGCCGGAGAGCCGAATGTTCCTGATCTCTGCGCCGACGCGTCCGGTAAGCGGGACAATATCGGCATCCGGGATGATCTGCTCTACGGGGGTAAGTCTGGTCATGGGAACCTCTTCCTCTAAAGCCGCGGGCTGGTGGCAATGCTCCGCCGTCTGCCGGCCGCATAGCGATCGGCGGAGCAACTCCCTCATCGGGAGCCGACTTGCTTGGCAACGAGAGCACTGATCTCAACTCAGGAGGCGAAGGCCGCCAAGGCTTGCGAGCAGTACCGAGATCCCATTCAAAGCGTAATTCTACAAATTCCATAGACATTTCTTTTCAAAGTTCGGCGGCCCTGAGAAAAATGCCTTCTGTCCAATTCGTTCGTGAGCGGCAGGCGGTGGAGCGCTGCGCGACGCGGCCCGCACCAGTAGTGACGCTGTCGTATCCCCTTCGATATTGGAGATGGCGGGTGAATTGCATGCCTGATATTGATGGCTTCCACGCATCACGCAGGCGCCGAGATGACAGACTCCGATAAGGCTGACGCTGTCGAGCAATTGCTCGATACGCCTGACCTCGCCACCGCGCTGGAAAGCGACCAGTTCAAGAAATTTCTCGACCAGATGCCGATCGCGATCGCCGTCTCGGAATTGATCGCGAAGGAACGTGTCGTCTACGCCAATCCCGAATTCGAGAAGCTCTCGGACCTCAAGGCGCCGAAGCTTGCGCGGGAAAACTGGGCGGCCCTTTCCGGCAGGGGGCTTCATCGGCAGAAGGACAGGCCGCTCGCCGAGGCTGTCGTTGAAGACACCGATTTCGTCGGCACGTTTCGCCTCGAGCGCGGCGAGGACAAGCCGGCAATCGTCGACGTTTATTCCAACGTTATCGAGGACGACAACGGCAAGCTCTGCTTCCGGCTGGTGGCGCTTGTCGACGTCACGGCACACGGTGAGACCGAGGACGCGCGACCCGCGGAGGAGCTCATCCGGGAGAAGGACACCCTGTTGCGCGAACTGCAGCATCGGGTGAAAAACAATCTGCAGATGATCACCGCTTTGATCCGGATGGAAACCCGCAACGCCACCGAACCGGACCAGAAGCGTTTCGAAAGGCTTGCCGGCCGGGTAGACGCATTGGCAATCCTCTACCAGACATTGTCGGCTGACCAGCAGAAGGATGAGGTGGATCTTGGCGTGTACCTTAGCCAGATCGCGTCCGCCGTCATGGCGTCGCACGCAGTCGAAGGTATCCGCCTCGACCTTAAGGTGGATACCTATCCGGTATCCATCAACGTTGCCATGCCGACAGGCCTGGTCGTCAATGAGTTGCTGACCAACGCTCTCAAACATGCATTCGTCGGGCGCGATGGCGGCACGATCACGCTGCACAGCGTCGTCAGCGGCGATGGTTGCCGGGTGACTGTCGCCGATGATGGGATCGGTCTGCCGACGGGTGAGACCTGGCCCAGGCCCGGCAAGCTCGGCTCCTTGATCGCGCGGTCGCTGACCGAAAATGCCAAGGCGCAATTCGACGTCAAGTCGAGTGCCGGCGAGGGAACCAGGGTCACCATCGTCTTCAAGCGATCGGCGGCGACGGACTGAGGCTATGCAACGGCGCGCCGGCAAATCCCGGCCGGACAGGTGCTTCGGGCGCTCGCGGGTGTGGCCTTAAGTCGCAAACGATTTGGCTGCAGAAGCGGGGCGCCGGGCTTCTTTGACGGTGCTATCAGCACCATATGTGGTCCACAGCCCTCCAAAACGAGAGAAGCTCGCTCCGACCGGTCGCATCGCGGCCGTCAGCCGGCAATGGCTATGAACCAGGAAACTGAAAACCATCATGCGTGAAAATATCAGACCAGCGTCGAGAGACGTCCCCCTCATTCAGCTAGGCCTGCACCAGTGCCGCTTCCCGGTGAGCGAAGACCGGTCGGTACCCGGTGGTTACCGGTTTTGTGCCGGGCCGACGTCGCCGGATCGCGTCTACTGCGATCACCACCACACCGTCGTGACGGCCGTTGACCCTCGTCGAGCCCGTCCGGGTCTCCATTTCCCGCAACGACGCGCCGCTTAGGTCAATCACATCCCCTGCCCCGCCACCGGCAAAGCCGGGGACTCAGGTGCAGGAGGCTGGCCGGTGCGAGCCAAGCGGCGTTCGCGTGCGGCTCTGCGACCTCTTGTTGCAACTCTGCTGCGGCCGGTTCAAGCGCCAAAGGCGATGATTTGGCGTCGACGGCCTGAGAAGCCGCAATGATTTCAATGGCCGAAAAATTATGGTGCGGTCGAGAAGACTCGAACTTCCACGGGTTGCCCCACAGCGACCTCAACGCTGCGCGTCTACCAATTCCGCCACGACCGCCCGTGGTAGGAGCCGGAACGAACCGGCTCGCGGCGTGTAGCAAATCGTTTCCTGCGAAACAAGGGCGCGGCGCGCAATAATCGCCGCGAATTGGCATATCGGCCTCTACAGCGCCGCGCGTCCTGTGGGACGCGCAAAGGACGCTGCAGCACTTTGATTTGGCGCATGATCCTTTCCGAAGATCGTTCCTATCTTCGGGGTCGTGCGCGAAGGCCGAAATGCGTGGCGAACTGGACGTTTCAGCCGGATACCGCCATATGAAGGGCAAATGCATTTGGCCCCAGAGCGCAAGGCGGTTTCGCCAAGCCGGCGTGCATCACGCGAAAAACGAAAAAGCCATGACCGAACGCAGCCAGATCGCCACGTCGTTCCTGCCCTTGCCGGGTTCGGCGCCGGTCGAATGGCGCATCGAGCCCGGCCTGACCGGCTACACCGATGCGCTGGCCCTGATGGAAGCGCGCGCCGAGGCGATCCGCGCGGGTGCAGCCGCCGAGATGGTCTGGCTGGTCGAGCATCCGCCGCTTTACACCGCCGGGACCAGCGCCCGCATCGAGGACCTGATCGACCCCGACCGTTTCCCGGTCTTTGCCGCGGGGCGCGGCGGCGAATACACCTATCACGGGCCGGGGCAGCGGGTTGCCTATGTCATGCTTGACCTGAAGCGCCGGCGCGAGGATGTGCGCGCCTTCGTCGCCGCGCTCGAGCAGTGGATCATCGGCACGCTTGCCACCTTCAATGTGCGCGGCGAACGCCGCGAGGACCGCGTCGGAGTCTGGGTGGTGCGGCCCGAGCGCCCGTCCCTGCCCGACGGCTCGCCGGCTGAAGACAAGATCGCGGCCATCGGCATCCGGCTGCGGCGCTGGGTGAGCTTTCATGGCATTGCCGTCAATGTCGAGCCGGATCTCAGCCATTTCAGCGGCATCGTGCCATGCGGCGTGCCGGATCACGGCGTCACCAGCCTCGTCGACCTCGGCCTGCCCGTGACCATGGGCGATTTCGACCTGGCGCTGAAATCCGCCTTCGAGGATGTTTTCGGGGCAGCGAAGTCAACTTCTGCAGAACCGGCTCGCAAGGCCGGCTGAGTCTCGCCTCGACCAACGCTCAAAGCAACCGCGCCGAGGCCCACAACAGCCCGAAACCGTGAATGGCGAAGACGGCCAGCAGCGCGCCGGCCATGGCGAAACGATCGAAGATGCGGATCGGCTTCAATTCGTGGCGCGGTTTTACCCCGCTACCCACTGTCATCAGGCTGAGGATGGCAAAGACGGCGCCCGCCACCAGCAGAAAGCTTTGGGAAAAGCCGGCCAGCCAGCCAAGCCACAGCAAGGCCGAGAGCAGGGAAAACGAGGCGAGCGCCAGGGCGACCGGCCCCGGGCAGATCTGGCGCAGCACCTGGCCGCCGTCGAATTTCCACACCGGCACCAGATTGGCGATGTTGAACAGCGCGGCAAAGCCGGCAAGCGTCGCCAGAAGGGCCGCGGCGAGCCGATGTCCCTCGCCGGACGCGAGCCCGCTGGCGACGATCAGCAGCGGAACCAGGAACGCGGAAAAGCCGGCGCCCATCAGCGCCACGAAGGCGACCTCGAAGCGGCTGTCATAAGGCCGGCCACCAATGGCGATGCCGCCGAGCAGCGGGATAAAGATCATCCGCGCCTTGCGATGACCGGTCAGCCGGAAGGCCGCCATGTGGCCGAGCTCATGCAGGGCGACCACCGAGGTCAGGATCGCGGCCAGCGCCAGGCCGCCAAGATTGAGCCCGAAGAACGGCCAAAGGATGAAAGCCGACAGAACGGCGAAACCGACCTGGCTCAGCGGATGCTCGAACCAGCCGCCCTTGCGATACTGTCCGGTCCTCGCCCAGATCTCCAGCTTGCCGAGCTCGCGGCGCATGGCGAAGTAGCGGAACACCAGGAAGGCGACGCCGCGATAGCGATCGGTCTGACTGAGCGTCACCCGCGTGCCGGCACCTTCCGAGGTGAGTTCGGTGGTCTCATAAAAATCCTTCCAGAACGACGCGTCGAGCGCGGTATCCTCGATGACCCGCATCGAAAAACGACTGCCTTCGACGACGTCCTCGAAGCGCGACCTGCGCTCGATCGGCTGGCCGTCCCGGCCTTCCCACGACAGCAGGATGCGGGCCGTGCCCTGCCCGTCCAGCGGCTGGGCCGAGAGTATCTCGCCGGACCAGCCGGCATCGCTGCCGAGCGGCCACAGCGCCTGCCAGAGGCGCTGCCGGTCCATTGCGACCACGCGGCTGAGCCTCACCGTGCGCAAACCGAGCGGCGCGGTCATCAAAAGGAAAATCAATCCGAGATTACCGGCCACGAGAAGGGCCGTCACGATCGGCGACACCTGAGGTTTTGCTCCCTGTATTTGGCAGGGCACCCTAGCGGCACGGCGGCAAGAAAGGCTTAACGGCACAACGCCCCTCCTGCCCGCCTAAAACACTGCGGCGAACAGCAGTTGCATCACATGGCGCCGATCCAGACGGCCATGGAAACCAGAAACGCACTCATGCACACCAACGAAACGACGTCCTGAACAAGATCGCTCATAACTCTCTCCTGTTGTTGCTATGTTCGTATTTTGTTCTAACTTTGTTCGAAAGTCAATGAGCGGAAAGCGGCATGCCGACGAATCCTGACAGCCGGTTTGGGCAGGGTTAACGAAAGGTTGACGGGGTGACGGCAGTGCTGACGCAGGGCGCATCGCATGCCTTTGCGATCGGGACACGCACCAATCACTTCGTGATCCTAGGGCGGAGCAAGGAGCGCAGCGACGCGGCGCAGACCCTAGGATGAGGAAGTTGGGGCCTACAACGGAACGACCTTGCCATCCGCCAACGTCACCCGGCGGTCCATGCGCGAGGCGAGTTCGTGATTGTGGGTCGCGATCAGCGCGGCAAGGCCGGACTGCTTGACCAGCGCGCCAAGCGCCTCGAAGACATAGGACGCGGTGACCGGGTCGAGATTGCCGGTCGGCTCGTCGGCCAAAAGCAGCAAGGGCGCATTGGCGACGGCACGGGCGATGGCGACGCGCTGCTGTTCGCCGCCGGACAGCTCCGACGGACGGTGCGACGCGCGCTTGCCGATCTGCATATAGTCGAGCAGCTGTGCTGCGCGCTCCGACGACTCCTTGCGCGAAAGCCCTTTGATCAGCTGCGGCATCATGATGTTTTCGAGCGCCGAAAACTCCGGCAGCAGATGATGGAACTGATAGACGAAGCCGACATCGTTGCGGCGGATTGCCGTGCGTTCGTCGTCGGAGAGCCGTCCGCAGGCGCGGCCGGCCAGAATGACGTCGCCGGCGTCGGGGCGCTCGAGCAGGCCCGCCGTGTGCAGCAGCGTCGACTTGCCGGTGCCCGACGGCGCCACCAGCGCCACCATCTCGCCGCGCTTCAGCGAAAAGTCGGCGCCGTTCAAAATGGTGAGCTTGCGCGGCCCCTGGACATAGTGCCGCTCGACGCTCTTCAGCTCGATAATGATCTCGGACTTCATTCGTATCTCAAGGCCTCGACCGGATCGAGCCGTGCGGCGCGCCATGCCGGAAACACTGTTGCCAGGAAGGACAGGCCGAGCGCCATCAGGATGACATAGGTGGTCTCGCGTGGGTCCATCTTTGCCGGCAGTTGGCTGAGGAAATAGAGTTCCGGATTGAACAGCACCTTGCCGGTCATCCAGGAGAAGAACTGGCGGATCGATTCGATGTTGGTGCAGATGAGCACCCCGAGCAGCACGCCGGCGAGCGTGCCGGTTACGCCGATCGCAGCGCCCGTCATCAGGAAGATGCGCAGGATGGCGCCGCGCGAGGCGCCCATTGTGCGCAGGATGGCGATATCGTGGCCCTTGTCCTTCACCAGCATGATCAGGCCGGAGATGATGTTGAGCGCCGCCACCAGCACGATCAGCGTCAGGATCATGAACATGACGTTGCGCTCGACCTGCAGCGCCGAAAAGAAGGTCTCGTTGCGCTGGCGCCAGTCGACCATATCGATCGGCCGCTGCGCCGCCTCATCGACCAGCGGTTTCAGCGCATCGACATTATCGGGGTTGTCGACATAGATCTCGATCGTCTGCGCCCTGCCGTCCATGTTGAAATAGAGCTGCGCTTCGGAAAACGGCATGTAGACGATGGAGCTGTCATACTCCGACATGCCGACCTCGAAGATCGCCGCCACCTTGTAGCCCTTCAGTCGCGGCGTCGTGCCCATCGGCGTCACATCGCCGTCCGGCGAGATCAGCGTGATGGTGTCGCCGAGCACAAGGCCGAGATTCTCCGCCATGCGCTTGCCGATAGCGACGCCCTCGCCGGAGTCGAAGCCGTCAAGCGTGCCTTGCTTGACGTTTTGGGCGACGATGGCGATCTTGCCGAGGTCTTCGGCCCTGATACCGCGCACCAGCGCGCCCATGCCGCCGCCGACATTGCCCTGCGCCAGCACCTGGCCGTCGATCAGCGGGATCGCGTATTTGACGCCGGCCACGCCGTTGATGCGGGCTGCGACCTGCGCATAATCCTCAAGCGGCGAATCCAGCGGCTGCACGATCAGATGGCCGTTGACGCCGAGGATGCGGGTCAGAAGTTCGGCTCGAAACCCGTTCATGACAGCCATGACGACGATCAGCGTGGCGACGCCCAGCATTATGCCTAGGAAGGAGATCGAGGCGATGACCGAGATCACCGTCTCCTTGCGGCGCGACCGCAAATAACGCCAGGCGACCATGCGTTCGAACATGGAGAACGGGCCGGCGACCGGAGACTTGGTGACCGGAGACTTGGCGACCGGAGACTTGCCAACCGGAGACTGGGCTACCGAAGACTTCGCTGCCGCGGCTTCGCTCATGCGGTTGCACCGAAGCGTTTCCTGGCCTCCGCGACCGGCAGCGTCTCGCGCTCGCCGGTCCGGCGGTTCTTGATCTCGATCTCGCCGGCGGCCACGCCGCGCGGCCCGACGATCACCTGCCAGGGCAGGCCGATCAGGTCCGCGGTGGCGAACTTGCCGCCCGGCCGCTGGTCGGTGTCGTCGTAAAGCACATCCTTGCCGGCGCTGGTGAAGGCGGCGTAGAGCTCGCCGCAGACGCGGTCGCACTCGGCGTCGCCGGCCTTCATGTTGATCAGGCCGATGTCGAACGGCGTCACCGCTTCCGGCCAGATGATGCCGTTATCGTCATGGCTGGCCTCGATGATCGCCGCCACCAGCCGCGACGGACCGATACCGTAGGAGCCGCCGGAAACGAAATGATCCTTGCCGTCGGGCCCGGTCACCTTGGCGCCCATGGGCTTGGAATATTTGTCGCCGAAATGGAAGATGTGGCCGACCTCGATGCCGCGTGCCGAGACCCGGTCGGCTTCGCCAAGCTTGTCCCAGGCCGCCTCGTCATGCATCTCGTCGGTGGCGGCGTAAGGCGTCGTCCACGTCTTGACGATGTCGGCGATCTCGCCGTCATTGCCGAAGTCGGTTTTCTCGCCGGGCACCTGCAGCGACAGATATTCGCGGTCGCAATAGACCTGGCTCTCGCCGGTGTCGGCCAGGATGATGAATTCATGGCTGAGATCGCCGCCGATCGGCCCGGTGTCGGCCCGCATCGGAATGGCCTGCAGCCCCATGCGCGTGAACGTCCTGAGATAGGATACGAACATGCGGTTATAGGCGGCCTTCGCGCCCTCGAAATCGAGGTCGAAGGAATAGGCATCCTTCATCAGGAATTCGCGCGAGCGCATGACGCCGAAGCGCGGCCGCACCTCGTCGCGGAACTTCCACTGGATGTGGTAGAGGTTTAGCGGCAAGTCCTTGTAGGACTTGACGTAGGCGCGCACGATCTCGGTGACCACTTCCTCATTGGTCGGACCGTAAAGCATGTCGCGGTCCTGCCGGTCCTTGATGCGCAGCATCTCCTTGCCGTAATCGTCATAGCGGCCGCTTTCGCGCCACAGATCGGCCGACTGGATGGTCGGCATCAGGATTTCCAGAGCGCCGGCGCGGTTCTGCTCCTCGCGGATGATGCGGCAGACCTTGTCCAGCACCAGCTTGCCCAGCGGCAGCCAGGAAAAGCTGCCCTGCCCCTGCTGGCGGATCATGCCGGCACGCAGCATCAGCCGGTGCGAGACGATCTCGGCCT
The DNA here is from genome assembly GCF_030323205.1 of Mesorhizobium sp. C395A. Taxonomy (NCBI): domain Bacteria; kingdom Pseudomonadati; phylum Pseudomonadota; class Alphaproteobacteria; order Hyphomicrobiales; family Phyllobacteriaceae; genus Mesorhizobium; species Mesorhizobium sp. C395A. Next base: position 2,467,393 of record NZ_CP100473.1, read on the forward strand.
CGCGCGGATTTTCTTTCAGGATGGGCAGGAAAAACTGCGACAAACGCATGGACAGGTCCGTGAGAGAGGAGGCTGCGCCGGAATCGGCGCGGCTGGCTTGCTTGCCCCGGCTTCATAGCTATTTCGTGACGGAATGGAAACCCGACCGGCCGCATCGGCCGGAAATCGCAAAAATCGATTCTTCTTCCAAAGACCTTCGCACCGAAAACGATAATGCTTTTGATACAAAATGATGACCTAACTCCGAAGTGCTCACACACGCTTTGCGCGTCCGGGCGACGCGGCACACCTGACCAGATTAAGGCGGCAGCCCCGGTGTTGTTCGTTTCGCAAGCAAAGCCTGCCGCACTATTGTGCACTGCAGCACAGATTGCCCAATTGCGGGCAAAATTCTGCGTGACAATTTCATCAGGGTTAGGCTAGTGTGCCCCGATAACCGAGAGGGTGGAGAAAAATCTGCTCTCCTACGCGGTCAAAGTCTTGGGAGGATGCGATCTAGGCGCGGTTACCCGCTGCCGCCGGAAACCGGAAAACAGATCGGAACGCGTTTAAATTGCAAGGCCTTGTGCCTTGCATTTTTTTTGCCCGATCATCTGGTTAGATCAACCTGTTCCCAAATCACGTGAGCTTGCGTCAGCCTGATACCCAGCCGTGATTCTAATGCGGGTGGGCCATGTCTGGCCGCCTATTGCGCATCGCAGGCTGGCGAGACAAAACCTGAGTTTGGCGCTTCGAAAACAGGCACGAACACCCCACCCGATCTGTCGGCGGGAAAGTGTTAGTTATCCGGTGTCTGGCTGGCTTCGGGGATGATGTGGGGGACTTCGTCGAGGCTGTAACCCAGCCCGTGCGTCAGGCTGTAGAAAACCCCCATGACGACAGCCGTGACGATGGTGGTGCGGATCACGGCGCGCAGCATATGCGGTCCGCGCGGCGCGCTCGCAACCGTGCCCAGCGTCACGTCCTGGTCGTCATCCTGCGTCTTGACGCTGAACGGCAGCACGATGAACAGCATCAGCCACCATGTGATGAAGAACAGCGCGGCAAACGAAATCCAGCTCATGCCTGCTCCAGTTCGACCAGCGTGCCGAAGAAATCCTTGGGATGCAGGAACAGCACCGGCTTGCCGTGAGCGCCGGTTTTGGGATTGCCGTCGCCCAGCACGCGGGCGCCGCTTGCTTTGAGGTGATCGCGCGCGGCAAGGATGTCGTCGACTTCGTAGCAGACATGATGCATGCCACCCGAGGGGTTCTTCGCCAGAAAGGCCGCGATCGGCGACCGTTCGCCCAGCGGCTCCAGGAGTTCGATCTTGGTGTTGCCGACATCGACGAACACCACCGTCACGCCATGCTCGGGCAAAGCCTGCGGCGCAGTCACCCGCGCGCCAAGTGTGTCGCGATAGGCCGCAATCGCCGCGGCCAGGTCCGGTACGGCAAGTGCTACATGGTTCAGGCGTCCCAGCATGAAGTGCTCCACAAGTTAAGGGAGTAGGGAATGGGCAGTAGGCAGTAGTGATACATCTGCATTTTTCTCCACTGCCTACCGCCTATTCCCTCACCTCGTCACAAACACCGTCACCAGCGGCTTCTTGCCCCAGGCCTCGTTGGCGGCGCCGCGCACGGCGCGGCGCACCGCTTCCTGCACCAGATCGAGGTCCTTGCGGCGCTGGCGAGGGATCGAGTCGACCGCGCCGACGGCCGCGTCGAGCATCAGATCTTCCATGTTTTCGCCACGGGCATCGGCCTCGGCGACGCCGATGGCGACCAGATCGGGATCGCCGGCGAGCTCATATTTATCGTCGAGCACGACATTGACCGCGACATGGCCGGCGAAGGATAGCTTGCGCCGGTCGCGTATGCCCATCGCCTGGTCGGTGCCGATCAGCCTGCCGTCCTTGTAGATGCGGCCGAACGGCACCTGGTCGATGATCGTGGCCGGACCCGGCGCCAGCCGCAGCATGTCGCCGTCGCGCACCTGCGCCACCTGGCCGATGCCGGAGGTCGACATCAGCGACCCCTGCGCCACCAGATGCGCGGCTTCGCCATGCACGGGAACGCCGATCTGCGGCCGCACCCACTCATACATCCTGCGCAATTCGCTGCGGCGGGGATGGCCGGAGACATGCACAAGCGCGTCGCCATCCTCGATGATCTTGATGCCGAGGTCGATGAGGCGGTTCTTGATCTCGAGGATCGCCTTCTCGTTGCCGGGAATGGTGCGTGAGGAAAACACCACCGTGTCGCCGGCCGTCAGCGACACCGATTTCATCTCGTCGCGCGACAGTTTTGCCAGTGCCGCCAGCGCCTCGCCCTGGCTGCCGGTGCAGATGATGACCAGGTTCTCGCGCGGGATGAAGCCGAAATCCTCCTCGGCGATGAACTCCGGCAGCCCGTCCATGTAACCGAGTTCGCCGGCGACATCGATGACCCGCTTCAGCGAGCGGCCGAGCACCAGGCACTGGCGGCCGGCATCGCGCGCCGCCTTGGCGATGGAGACGATGCGTCCGACATTGGAGGAGAAGGTGGTGACGGCGACACGGCCGACAGCGCTCTGGATGACGCCCCTGAGGCCTTCGCCCACCGCCACTTCCGACGGCGATTCGCCTTCGCGCAGCGCATTGGTGGAATCGCAGACCAGCGCCAGCACGCCCTTGTCGCCATAGGCGCGAAACCGCGCCTCGTCGGTTTTCGGACCGATCGTCGGTTCCGGATCGATCTTCCAGTCGCCGGTATGGATGACGGTGCCGGCCGGCGAGGTGATCGCCAGCGACATCGGCTCGGGGATCGAGTGCGCAACCGGAATGGCCTCGATCGAGAACGGGCCGACGGTGAATGTCTCGCCTGCCCGGTAGATCGTCACCGGAATTTTCTTCGGCGCGCCCTGCTCGCCCTGGCGCTTGGCGTCCAGCAGGCCGGCGCTGAACGGCGTCATCCACACCGGCGCCTTCAGCTTAGGCCAGATGTCGAGCAGCGCCCCGTAATGGTCTTCATGCGCGTGGGTGATGATGATGCCGCGCAGGCCGGCGAGGTTCTCCTCGATGAAGCGCGTATCGGGCAGGATCAGGTCGACGCCCGGATGCGCCGCATCGGGAAAGGTCACGCCGACATCGACGACGATCCACTCGCGCGCGCTAGGCGGCCCATAGCCGTAAAGGGCGAAGTTCATGCCGATCTCGCCGACGCCGCCGAGCGGCACGAAGACGAGTTCGGCGTTTTGCGCTTTCGCCATCAAATTTCCCTTCCCGGCCCTTGCGACCAGCCCTAAATCTTTGCCGACGCGACGGCGCCGAAATGCACGTCGCCGGCGGCTACCGTCACGACCGACCCCTCATCATCGCGGATCACGAAACGGCAGTCCGCGTCAATGGTCTCGAAGGTACCGCGCACCACATTCCCGTCAATCCTGACAGCAACCTCGCCGCCAAGCCCCGCCGCGCGCGCCAGCCAGCGACGCCGGATGGCGTCGAGCCCGCGTCCGTCGTCCCACAGCCGGGCATTGTCGGTCCAGGCATCGGACAGCGCCAAGAACAGCGTTTCGGCGTCGCATGTCGCGCCCAGTGCCTGAAGCGATGTCGCCGGATACGGCAAATCCGGCGGATGCGCCACCACATTGACGCCGATGCCCACCGCCACCGCGAAACGGCCGCCATCGAGAATGGCCGATTCCAGCAGGATGCCGGCCAGCTTGGCGCCGGAGGCCAGCACATCGTTCGGCCATTTCAGCTCGAAGCGGTTCTGCCCCTGGCTGGCGCCGTCGAGGCCGATAGCGATCCTGCCCTTCGGCACCACGGCGTCGAGCGCATCGGCCAGCGACAGGCCGGCGACGAAGCCCAGCGTCGCCGCCAGACGCAACTCACCGCCGGTGATGACCAGCAATGTCGCCGCCAGATTGCCCTCGGGCGATACCCAGGCCCTGCCGCGGCGGCCACGACCGCTTTCCTGCTTCTTGGAAACGACCCACAATTTGCCGGGATCGCCTGCCCTTGCATGGTCCAGCGCCAGCGTGTTGGTGGAACCCACACTGTCATGCGCCTCGAGCCGGAACCCTTCCGTCTCAGAGGTCGGAGCCAGCCGAAATGCCATCCGGTCAGAAAAATGTCTTGGCGGCGGCTTCGGCGTAGGTCGCGATCGGACCGCCGATCAGCACATAGAACAGCACGAAAGCGCCGGAGACACCAAGCACGAGGCGCAGCTCAACCGCCATCGGCACGAAGCCACCGGCCGGTTCGTCGAACCACATGATCTTGATGATACGCAGATAGTAGAAAGCGCCCACGACGGAGGCCAGCACGCCGATGATCGCCAGCGCATAGAGGTTGGCGTTGATGGCGGCGAGGAACACGTACCATTTCCCCAGAAGCCGGCGAGCGGCGGGATGCCGGCCAGCGAGAACATCAGGATGGTCAGGATCGTCGCCATGATCGGATTGGTCGACGACAGACCGGCGAGATCGCTGATCTGCTCGACATTGCCTTCCTTGCGCCGCATGGCGAGGATGAAGGCGAAGGTGCCGAGCGTCATGACGAGATAGATCAGCATGTAGATGGCGACGCCGCGCACGCCGGCCTGGCTGTTGGCGGCAAGGCCGACCAGCGCATACCCCATATGGCCGATCGAGGAGTACGCCATCAGCCGCTTGATGTTGGTCTGGCCGATCGCGGCAAAGGAGCCGAGCGCCATCGAGGCGATCGAGATGAAGACGATGATCTGCTGCCAGTCGGAAGCGATCGGCTTGAAGGCGCCCATGGTGACGCGCACGATCAGCGCCATTGCCGCCATTTTGGGAGCGGCCGCCAGGAAGGCGGTGACCGGCGTCGGCGCGCCCTCGTAAACATCGGGCGTCCACATGTGGAACGGCACCGCCGAAATCTTGAAGGCAAGGCCGGCCAAAACGAAGACCAGGCCGACGACGAGACCCAACTGGCGCTCGCCGCTGCCAAGCGCGGAGGCAATTTCCTGGAAGCCTACATTGCCGGTGTAGCCGTAAATGAGGCTGATGCCGTAAAGCAGCATGCCCGACGACAGCGCGCCCAGCACGAAATACTTCAAACCGGCCTCGGTCGAACGCAGATTGTCGCGGTTGATCGCCGCCAGCACGTAAATCGCCAGCGACTGCAGTTCGAGGCCGAGATAGAGCCCGATCATGCCGTTGGCCGAGATCATCAGCATCATACCGAGCGTGCAGAGCAGGATCAGCACCGGGTATTCGAACTTGTCGAAATGCTCCTGCCTGGCGAAGCGCATCGACATCACCAGCGTCACCGCCGAACCGATCAGCGACAGCACCTTCATGAAGCGGGAGAACGGATCCTGGATGAAGGCGTTGCCGTAGGCTGCGCCCTGCCCTGTGGGAAAGATCAGCCATAGGCCTGCGATCACCAGCACGGCGACGGCAAGGCCAGTCACCAGAATGGCAGTGTTGGCGCGCGAATAGGCGCCCACCATCAACAGCGCCAGCGCGCCGATGGCGAGGATTAGCTCCGGCGTCGAGAGCGAAAGACTGGAGTAAAGGTCCGGCGTCATGGTTCGCAAAACCTCTGGTCAGTTGGCCGCCGCGGTCTGCGCGGCGCCGATGGATGCGGTGACATTGGTGACGAGCGCCTTGACCGACTGGGCCGTGGCATCGAAGACGGGAGCGGGATAGACGCCGAAGAAGATGACCAGCACGACCAACGGGTAGATGATCGCCTTCTCGCGCGTCGACAGATCGAGCAGGCCCTTCAGGCTTTCCTTGGTCAGCGCGCCGAAGATCACCCGGCGGTAGAGCCAGAGCGCGTAGGCCGCCGACAGGATGACGCCGGTGGCGGCGAAGAACGCCACCCAGGTGTTGACCCGGAACACGCCGAGCATGGTCAGGAACTCGCCGACGAAGCCTGATGTGCCCGGCAAGCCGACATTGGCCATGGTGAAGATCAGGAACACCGTGGCGTATTTCGGCATGTTGTTGACCAAGCCGCCATAGGCGTCGATCTCGCGTGTGTGCATGCGGTCGTAAATGACGCCGACGCACAGGAACAGCGCGCCCGAGACGAGGCCGTGGCTCAGCATCTGGAAGATCGCGCCCTGCACGCCTTCCTGGTTCATGGCGAAGATGCCCATGGTGACGAAGCCCATATGGGCGACGGAGGAATAGGCGATCAGCTTCTTCATGTCCTCCTGCATCAGCGCCACCAGCGAGGTGTAGATGATGGCGACGACCGACAGCGTAAACACCAGCGGCGCGAACATTTCCGACGCTAGCGGGAACATCGGCAGGGAGAACCGCAGGAAGCCGTACCCACCCATTTTCAACAGTATGCCGGCCAGGATCACCGAGCCCGCCGTCGGCGCTTCGACGTGCGCATCGGGCAGCCAGGTGTGCACCGGCCACATCGGCATCTTCACCGCGAAGGAGGCGAAGAAGGCCAGAAATAGCCATGTCTGCATGTGGGCCGGGAAGTTGTGCGTCAACAGCGTCGGGATGTCGGTGGTGCCCGCCTGGAAGAACATCGCCATGATGGCGAGCAGCATCAGCACCGAGCCGGCCAACGTGTAGAGGAAGAACTTGAACGAGGCATAGACGCGGCGCTTGCCGCCCCAGACGCCGATGATGATGAACATCGGGATCAGGCCGGCCTCGAAGAAGACGTAGAACAGCACGATGTCGAGCGCGCAGAACACGCCGATCATCAGCGTTTCCAAGAGCAGGAAGGCAATCATGTAGGCCTTGACCCGCTTGTCGATCGCTTCCCACGACGCCAGGATGCAGAGCGGCATCAGGAACGTCGTCAGGATGACGAACAGCATCGAAATGCCGTCGACGCCCATATGGTAGGAGATGCCGGAATCCAACCAGGCAAACTTCTCGACGAACTGGAAGCCGGCCTGCGAATTGTCGAAGCCGGTCCAGATGAACAGGGAGATGATGAAGGTGGCCGCTGTCGTCGTGAACGCGATGGCGCGGATGTTGCGACGCGCATTCGGGCTGTCATCCCTGATGAACAGGATCAGCAGCACACCTACGAGCGGCAGGAAAGTGACCAGCGAGAGGATTGGCCAGGCGGTCATCAGAGCATCATCCAGGTGACGAGTGCGGCCACGCCGATCAGCATGGCGAAGGCATAGTGATAGAGATAGCCGGTCTGCAGCTTGACGACGCGGTCGGTTACATCGACGACGCGCGCCGAAATGCCGTCAGGACCGAGCCCGTCAATGATGGTGCCGTCGCCCGTCTTCCACAGGAACCTGCCCAGCGCCTTTGCCGGCCGCACGAACAGGACGTCGTAGAGTTCGTCAAAGTACCATTTGTTGAGCAGGAAGGCATAGAGCAGCCGATGGTTGGCGGCGACACTGCGGGGCAGTTCCGGCGAGCGGATGTAGAACTTCCAGGCGACGGCAAAGCCGATGACCATGGCGACGAACGGTGCCAGCTCGACCCACAGCGGCAATTCGTGGATATCGTGCAGGATGTGGTTGTCCGGCAGCGTGAACAACGATGCGTTCCAGAACTCGGCATAGCCCTCGCCGATGAAGGCGCCATGGAAGATAACACCGGCAAACAGCGCGCCCGCGGCCAGGATGAACAACGGCACCAGCATCACCGGCGGCGATTCATGGACATGGTGCATGACGTCGTGGCTCGCCCGCGGCTCGCCGTGGAAGGTCATGAAGATCAGCCGCCAGGAGTAGAACGAGGTGAAGCAGGCGGCGATGACCAGCAGGACGAAAGCGAGGCCGGCGACCGAATTGTGGCCGGCAAAGGCAGCCTCGATGATGGCATCCTTGGAGAAGAAGCCGGCGGTGCCGATGACGGTCAGCGGAATGCCGACGCCGGTCAGCGCCAGCGTGCCGATCACCATCATCCAGTAGGTCTTCGGAATGAGCTTCCGCAGGCCGCCCATCTTGCGCATGTCCTGCTCGTCGGAGACGGCATGGATGACCGAGCCGGAGCCCAGGAACAGCAGCGCCTTGAAGAAGGCGTGTGTGAACAGATGGAAGATCGCCGCGCCATAGGCGCCGACGCCGAGCGCCACGAACATGTAGCCGAGCTGCGAACAGGTTGAATAGGCGATGACGCGCTTGATGTCGTTCTGGACCAGGCCGACGGTCGCCGCGAAGAAGGCGGTGAAGGCGCCGATGAAGGTCACCACGGTCAGCGCCGAATGCGACAGTTCGAACAGCGGCGACAGCCGCGCCAGCATGAACACGCCGGCCGTCACCATGGTGGCGGCATGGATCAGTGCCGAGACCGGGGTCGGGCCTTCCATCGCGTCCGGCAGCCAGGTGTGCAGCGGCACCTGCGCCGACTTGCCCATCGCGCCCATGAACAGCAGCAGGCAGACGATGGTCATGGCCGCCTGCTTGTCCAGCGCATAGCCGAGGAAGGTCAGCACGGCGGCGCCTTGTGGTGCGCCTTCAGCCGGAATGAACGTCGCGGCATTGGCGAAGATGGTGCCGAGATTGACCGAGCCGAACAAAACGAAGACGCCGAAAATGCCGAGCGCAAAGCCGAAATCGCCGACGCGGTTGACGACGAAGGCCTTGATCGCAGCGGCATTGGCCGACGGCTTCTTGTACCAGAAGCCGATCAGCAAATAGGAGGCGAGACCCACCCCTTCCCAGCCGAAGAACATCTGCACCAGATTGTCGGCCGTCACCAGCATCAGCATGGCGAAGGTGAACAGCGACAGATAGGCAAAGAAGCGGGGCCGGTTCGGATCGTGGTGCATGTAGCCGATCGAATAGATGTGGACCAGCGCCGACACCGTGTTGACCACCACCAGCATGACCACCGTCAGCGTATCGATCCTGAGCGCCCAGGACGCGTCGAGCCCGCCGGATTGGATCCAGCGCAGTACCGGCACGGTGAACACCTCGCCCTCGCCGAAGCCGACGGAGAAGAAGGCGACCCAGGACAGCACGGCCGAGATCACCAGGAAGCCCGAGGTGATGTATTCCGATGCCTTGGCGCCCAGCGAATTGCCGAACAGACCGACGATCAGGAAGCCGAGCAGCGGAAGGAAGACGATCGCTTGATACATGTTAGCCCCGTCAACCCTTCATCTGGTTCACGTCTTCGACCGCGATCGAGCCGCGGTTGCGGAAGAAGACGACGAGAATGGCAAGACCGATGGCCGCTTCGGCGGCGGCGACCGTCAGCACGAACAGGGCAAACACCTGGCCGACGAGATCGCCCAATGCCGCCGAGAAGGCAACGAAATTGATGTTGACCGCCAAAAGGATCAGCTCGATCGACATCAGGATGACGATGATGTTCCTGCGGTTCAGGAAGATGCCGAACACGCCCAGCGTGAACAGGATCGCCGATACGGTCAGGTAATGTGCGATGCCGACGACCATGGCCAGATCAAACCTTTCCCGGCATTTGTTGAATCATTGAACGCGCGGATACGATGGCGTCCAAAAGGCTGTCTATGGCAGAAGGCTCGAAGATAACTGTTGCATCATTCCGGCCTGCCCCCTGAACGTATGTGAAATCTTCGCTCTTGATGTTCAGCGTAAGATTCCCGTCGCGATTCCAGACGAATACCCAGGCCTTTTCAGTCGAATCAACCCGCCAAGAGGCAACCTGCTCTCCCCAGTATTTTTTCTTCAAACGACCGAACATCGTCAGAGCCCCTCGCCCGACTTGACCTTGCGGATTTCCATGCCTGTCGTCGGCGTGCGGCCGACCTGGGCTGCGATCGACTGCCGCTTGATCCCTTCCTTGTGGCGCAGCGTCAGCACGATGGCGCCGATCATGGCGACCAGCAGGATGAGGCCCGAAATCTGGAAGTAGTAGAGGTAGTCGGTATAGAGGATGTCGCCGAGTGCTGCGGTGTTTGTCCGCGCGGCAAGATCCGGGATGGGTTTGGAGACCGTCGAGGCCAGTTGCGGCGCGAAGGTGTAGCCGCCGAGCACCACGATCAGCTCGGCCGCCAGGATCAGCCCGACCAGCGCGCCGATCGGCGCATATTGCAGGGCGCCTTCCTTCATCTCGGCGAAGTCGACATCGAGCATCATGACGACGAACAGGAACAGCACCATGACCGCGCCGACATAGACGACAAGCAGGATCATCGCCAGGAACTCGGCGCCGGTCAGCATGAACAGGCCGGCGGCGTTGAAGAAGGTCAGGATCAGGAACAGCACGGAATGCACGGGGTTGCGCGACGAAATGACCATGAAGGCCGACGCCACCGCGACAAAGGCGAAGAGGTAGAAAAAGGCCGCCTCTAGTCCACTCAGCATTGGGGATCCCCCGGGTTCCTGTCCAAACAGGACATCCGTCCTGTTTGATTTCTGCGACCGCCTCCGGCCGGCAAGTTGCGTTGTCCTTAGACGAGGCCCCTCGCCCCGTCCATGCGTCAAATGTCAGCGGTAGGGCGAGTCCAGCGAGATGTTGCGCGCCAGTTCGCGCTCCCAGCGGTCGCCATTCGCCAGCAGCCTGTCCTTGTCGTAGTAAAGCTCTTCGCGCGTCTCCGTCGCGAACTCGAAATTTGGCCCCTCGACGATGGCGTCGACCGGGCAGGCTTCCTGGCAGAAGCCGCAATAGATGCACTTCACCATGTCGATGTCGTAGCGCACGGTGCGGCGCGTGCCGTCATTGCGGCGCGGGCCGGCCTCGATGGTGATCGCCTGCGCCGGACAGATCGCTTCGCACAATTTGCAGGCGATGCAGCGTTCCTCGCCATTGGGATAGCGGCGCAGCGCGTGCTCGCCACGGAAGCGCGGGCTGGTCGGCCCTTTCTCGTGCGGATAGTTGATCGTTTCCTTCGGCGCGAAGAACTGGCGCATCGACAGGAAGAAGGCGCTGACGAAATCCTGCAGCAGCAGCGATTTTGCGGCCTGGCCAAAAGCGGACATCACGCAAACCCCGTGATTTTGAGGAAGGCCGCGGTGGCAACGACCATGAACAGGGAGATCGGCAGGAACACTTTCCAGCCCAGCCGCATCAGCTGGTCGTAGCGGTAGCGCGGCACGAAGGCCTTCACCATCGAGAACATGAAGAACATCAGGCAGATCTTGAGCACGAACCAGATCACGCCGGGCACCCAGGTGAAGGGGGCGAAGTCGAAGGGCGGCAGCCAGCCGCCGAGGAACAGGATGGTGGCCAGCGCGCACATCATCACCACGGCGACGTATTCGCCGAGGAAGAACAACAGGAACGGCGTCGAGGAGTATTCGACCATATGGCCGGCGACGAGTTCCGACTCGGCTTCCACCAGGTCGAAGGGCGGGCGGTTGGTCTCGGCCAGCGCCGAGATGAAGAAAATGACGAACATCGGGAACAGCGCCAGCCAGTGCCAGTCGAGGAAGCTGTTGGGCAGGCCAAGCTTGGTGCCCAGCCCATCCTGCTGCGACAGCACGATGTCCGACAGGTTGAGCGAGCCGACGCAGAGCAGCACGGTGACGATGACGAAGCCGATCGAGACTTCGTAGGACACCATCTGCGCCGCCGAGCGCAGCGCGCCGAGGAACGGGTATTTCGAGTTGGACGCCCAGCCGCCCATGATCACGCCGTAGACCTCGAGCGAGGAGATGGCGAAGACGTAGAGGATGCCGACATTGACGTTGGCGATCCCCCAGCCGGCATTGACGGGAATGACCGCCCAGGCCGAGATGGCGAGCACCGCCGAGACCAGCGGCGCCAGCAGGAACACGCCCTTGTTGGCGCCGGACGGGATCACCGGTTCCTTGAAGACGAATTTCAGCAAATCGGCGAAGGCCTGGAGCGTGCCCCACGGGCCGACGACGTTCGGGCCGCGGCGCAATTGCACCGCCGCCCAGATCTTGCGGTCGGCGTAAAGCAGATAGGCGACCCCGATCAGCAAAACGACGATCAGCACGACCGACTTCAAAAGGATGATCAGCGTCGGTAGCACGTAGAAGGAGAAGAAGGTGTCCATGTCTACTCTGCCGCCTGCCTGAAGCCGTTTTTCGCCAGCGCCGAGCATTCCGCCATGACGGCGGAGGCCCGCGCGATCGGGTTCGTCAGATAGAAATCCGTGACCGGCGAGGTGAAAGTGCCCTTGTTCAGCCGCCCGCCGAGCTTCGCCACCCTGGCGATGTCGTCGGGGTTGCCTGAGACAACATGATCGATGCGGGCGAGATGCGGGTATTCGCCATAAAGTTTGGCGCGCAGCTGCTGCAGCGAATCGAATGGCAGTTTCTTGCCGAGCACATCCGACAGCGCCCTCAGGATCGCCCAGTCTTCGCGCGCATCGCCCGGCGCGAAGCCGGCGCGGTTGGTCTGCTGCACGCGTCCCTCGGTGTTGACATAGGTGCCGGACTTTTCGGTGTAGGCGGCTCCCGGCAGGATGACATTGGCGCGGTGCGCACCGGCGTCGCCATGCGTGCCGACATAGACGACGAAGGCGCCGCCGGTCTTGGACATGTCGACCTCGTCGGCGCCGAGCAGGAACAGAACCTCGCTCTCCCCCAGCATGCCGGCAACGTTCTTGCCGCCCTTGCCAGGCACGAAGCCGACATCGAGACCGCCGACGCGCGCGGCCGCAGTGTGCAGCACGGCAAAGCCGTTCCAGTCGGCGCGCGCAGCGTTGACGGCCGTGGCGAGTTTCGCCGCCTGGCCGAGCACCGCCGCGCCGTCGGCACGCGACAGCGCGCCCTGGCCGACGATGATCAGAGGATGCGTCGCCTTCTTCAGCACCTGGAAGAACTTGCCATTGCCGTCGGCCAGATCTTTCAAGGACTCCGGACCGGCGCCGAGCTGTTCGTAGTCGTAACGCGTGTCGCCGACCTCGCCGATGACGCCGACCGGCAGATTGCCGATCCGCCAGCGCTTGCGGATGCGGGCATTGAGCACCGAGGCCTCGAAGCGCGGATTGGCGCCGATGATCAGCACCGCGTCGGCCTGCTCGATGCCCTCGATGGTCGGGTTGAAGATGTAGCTGGCGCGGCCGAGCGCCGGATCGAGTGCGGCGCCGTCCTGGCGGCAATCGGTGTTCCTTGAGCCCAACGCAGCCATAAGCTGCTTCAGTGCGTAGATTTCCTCGACGGCGGCAAGATCGCCCGAAATCGCGCCGATTTTCTCGGGCGCAGCATTCGACACCGCATCCCTGATCGCAACGAACGCTTCGGCCCAGCTGGCCGGCGCCAGCTTTCCGTCCTTGCGGACATAGGGGCGGTCGAGGCGCTGCGTTCGCAATCCGTCCCAGATGAAGCGGGTCTTGTCGGAAATCCACTCCTCGTTCACCGCTTCATTGACGCGCGGCAGGATGCGCATCACCTCCCGGCCGCGGCTGTCGACGCGGATTGCCGAGCCGACGGCGTCCATGACGTCGATGGATTCGGTCTTGGTCAGCTCCCACGGCCGTGCCTGGAAGGCGAAAGGCTTCGACGTCAGCGCGCCGACCGGGCAAAGGTCGATGACATTGCCCTGCAGCTCCGAGGTCATGGCGCTTTCGAGATAGGTGGTAATCTCGGCATCCTCGCCGCGGCCGATCAGGCCAAGCTCGGAAATGCCTGCAACTTCCGTGGTGAAGCGGACGCAGCGCGTGCAGTGGATGCAGCGGTTCATAACCGTCTTGACCAATGGGCCGATATACTTGTCTTCGACCGCGCGCTTGTTCTCGTGATAGCGCGAGGAATCGACGCCGAAGGCCATCGCCTGGTCCTGCAGGTCGCATTCGCCGCCCTGGTCGCAGATCGGGCAATCCAGCGGATGGTTGATCAAGAGGAATTCCATCACCCCTTCGCGGGCCTTCTTGACCATCGGCGTGTTGGTGAAGATTTCAGGCGCCTCACCATTCGGACCCGGACGCAGGTCGCGCACATTCATGGCGCAGGAGGCCTGCGGCTTGGGCGGCCCGCCCTTCACCTCGATCAGGCACATGCGGCAATTGCCGGCGATCGACAGCCGCTCATGGAAGCAGAAGCGCGGCACTTCCGCGCCGGCGTCCTCGGCCGCCTGCAGCAGCGTGTAGTGGTCGGGTACAGTGATCTCTTTCCCGTCGACCTTGAGCTTTGCCATCAATTGCCCCCGGCGGTCTGCGCCGTCTCATATGCCTGAAACAGATCGCTCAGCCTGATGCCATTGATCATCATGCCGGCGACTTCAGCGTTTTCTATCTTCAAATTGCTCATATTCACATTGCTGAAAAACGCGTCCGCGAGGTTCGCGTCCTCCACAACGGCCGCCGACAGGTCGACGTTGTGAAACTGCGTGTTCGACAAGTTCACATCGTCAAATCTGGAGTTGCTGACCATGGCATTGCGCACATCGAGAACATCGCTCCTGTCGTGGATCTCCATGCCTGCCACCCCTACTTCTTCGCCTTGGCGGCCAGCGTCAGCGCCGCGGCCTGGCGGGTCCACTCGTCGCGGCCGATACGGCCGGTGAGCGACAGGTAGTCCTCGACCCAGGCGATCTCTTCTGGCGCCCAGGCGGCGATCTGGGCAAAGGTCCAGATGCCGAGGCCGTTCAGCACCTTTTCCAGCTTCGGCCCAACGCCGGTGATCGCCTTGAGATCCGACGGCTTGGCCGGACGAGCCACGGCCTTGGGCTGCCTGAAATCCTCCGGCATCAACCCGGTCTTAGCGTCTTCCGCGACGGCATCGGCCGGCTCGGCCTCGACGGTGCGGGCGGCAATGTCGGTCACATCCTGGGCAAAAGTCTGCGCCTCGGCGATCAGGGTTCTGGTCGCCGCGCGCGCCTTGGTGGCGGGGGCGGTCTCGGCGAACCCTTGGCTGCGCTGTTCGAAATCGTCGATGATCGGCTGGAAAATCCGCTGCGATGCCTCGGCAGCACCCGACAAGGCGCCTAGCCACACGCCAAAGGCATGGTTGGCGAGGCCGAAGCCCAGCGCCGACATCGCGGCGGCACCCGCGACAGGATGCGCGAGAAGGTTGACGGCGCTGGCCATCTCCTTCGGCATCATCCTTGTCAAATCCTGGTTCATCTTCTCAAGCTGGTCCAAATTGGGCATCAAAGGGTTCGAATACGGCGCCATAGACATCTCCTGGTCGTTTCTTCGTCTTCCCCGCCCCTATATTTCGGTCCCGGGCTTGCGCCCGTATTTTAAATCTACTCCGCCGCCACCATCACCGGTTCGGCCCGGTGCGCGTTGCGGGAAAACTCGTCGATGCGCCGCTCCACCTCGCCGCGGAAATGCCGCATCAGGCCCTGGATCGGCCATGCCGCGGCGTCGCCCAGCGCACAGATCGTATGGCCCTCCACCTGCTTGGTGACGTCGAGCAGCATGTCGATCTCGCGCTTCTGCGCCTCGCCGCGCACCAGCCGCTCCATCACCCGCCACATCCAGCCGGTGCCTTCGCGGCATGGCGTGCACTGGCCGCAGCTCTCATGCTTGTAAAAATAGGACAGCCTGGCGATCGCCTTCACGATATCGGTCGACTTGTCCATGACGATGACAGCCGCCGTGCCGAGGCCGGATTTCAGGTCGCGCAAAGCATCGAAATCCATGGGCGCATCGATGATCTGCTCGGCCGGCACCAGCGGCACCGAAGCGCCGCCCGGAATGACCGCCAGGAGATTGTCCCAGCCGCCGCGAATGCCGCCGCAATGCGTCTCGATCAGCTCGCGGAACGGGATCGACATCGCCTCTTCGACGGTGCACGGATTGTTGACGTGGCCCGAGATACAAAACAGCTTGGTGCCGACATTGTTGGGACGGCCGAAGGACGAGAACCAGGCGGCGCCACGGCGCAAAATGGTCGGCGCCACCGCGATTGACTCGACATTGTTCACGGTTGTCGGACAACCGTACAAGCCGACATTGGCCGGGAATGGCGGCTTCAGCCGGGGCTGGCCCTTCTTGCCTTCGAGGCTTTCGAGCAGCGCTGTTTCCTCGCCGCAGATGTAGGCGCCGGCGCCGTGGTGCATGTAGATGTCGAAATCGTATCCGGACGTGTTGTTCTTGCCGATCAGCCTGGCCTCATAGGCCTCGTCGATGGCGCGCTGCAGCGCTTCGCGCTCGCGGATGAACTCGCCGCGCACATAGATGTAGGCGGCGACCGCGCCCATGGCGAAGCCGGCGATGAACGAGCCCTCGACCAGCGTGTGCGGATCGTTGCGCAGGATATCGCGGTCCTTGCACGTGCCGGGCTCGGATTCGTCGGCGTTGACAACGAGATAGCTCGGCCTTCCGTCGCTCTGCTTGGGCATGAACGACCATTTCAGCCCGGTCGGGAAACCGGCGCCGCCACGGCCACGCAGGCCGGACGCCTTCATCTCGTTGACGATCCACTCGCGCCCCTTGGCGATGATGCCGGGCGTGTTGTCCCAGGCGCCGCGCGCCATGGCGCCGGCCAGCGACTTATCGAACAGGCCGTAGATGTTGTTGAAGATGCGGTCTTTGTCAGCCAGCATGACTTACCTCTTTCCCCGCAAGACGATCGAGAACCACACCAGCACGCCCATGCCGGTCGCGGCCATCGATTCCAGGGTATCCGAAAACGGCAATTCGACGAGGCGCCGGAGCCCCTCCAGAAGGATGTTGGCAGCAGCGATGCAGACAACGCCGATGACAATGCTGCGCAGCGTCAGCAAAGATCCGGTGCTTTGCGCTTCAGCCATCAATGTGGCTCCTTGCCGAAGACGCGGATGTATTCGGCGACGCCGCCCTTGGCGAGCGCCTTGGCCTGCTTGCCCCAGTCGTCGCGCTCGATGCGGCCCTGGAAAGCGAGATATCCATCCACCCAGTCGCGCTCGGCCTTATTCCAGGATGCGACCTGTGTGAAGGTGAAGATGCCAAGGGAATGAAGGATGCCCTCGATCTTCGGGCCAATGCCCGAGATCAGCTTGAGATCGTCGACCGCAGCCGGCCTGTCGATTCCGGCCGGGCGGTTCTTGTCCTCGAGCGACGGCTTTGCGGGCCTGGCTGCCGGCGCCTTGACGGCCGGGGCCACCGCGGCCTTGACCGCTGGCGCCTTGAATTCCGGCGCGGTGAAGGCAGTTGCCGGCGTGGCGGTGGTCTTCGGGCCATTACGCTGCTTGGCGACCTTCTCGACTTCAGGCGCCGCGGCGTTGGCGTTGGCGGCCGAATGCAGGGGCGCCGGGACGCTCGCCGCTTTTTCCGCCGCCGGTGCAATCTTGGCCCTGGAGGGCGACTTCAACGCCGAGCTGGTTTCCGGCGCATCGGTTTTCGGCTTGCCGGCGTTGGATGGCGCCACCGGGGCGGCCGCTGCAGGAGCGGCAGGCGCCGGAACAGGCGCTGCAATGATCGCGTCGGGCGCCGCGTGGGCAGCCTTGCTCGCCGCCCTGGCTTCCTTGTCGCGCGTCGCTTTGAGGATCGCCTTTTCGCTCTTCAGCGTCGTCAGGCCAGGCGCCGGCTCCGAGCCGGTTCTGCCGTTTTGCGGTCCCGTGGGAACCGAGGCGCCCTTGCCTGCATCGTAAAGATCGATGATTTCGGCCAGCCGCTCAGGCGTCAGATCCTCGAACGTGTCCTTGAAGACCATCACCATCGGCGCGTTGACGCAGGCGCCGAGGCATTCGACCTCCTCCCACGACAGCGTGCCCTTGTCGTTGGTGTGGAACTGGTCGTGATGGATTTTCGAGCGGCACACATCCATCAGCGCTTCCGAGCCGCGCAGCATGCAGGGCGTGGTGCCGCAGACCTGGATATGCGCGCGCGTGCCGACCGGATTGAGCTGGTACTGCGTGTAGAAGGTCGCGACTTCGAGCCCGCGAATGCGCGGCATGCCGAGCATGTCCGAAATCGTCTCGATCGCCGCCTTGGTGACCCAGCCTTCCTGCTCCTGCGCAATCATCAGCAAGGGAATGATCGCCGACTGCTCGCGGCCCTTCGGATATTTCTTGATCCATTGCTTCGCAACCGCCGCATTCGCCCGGTTGAAGGCGAAGGAGGCTGGCTGGACGCTTGCTTCTGCGAGACGGCGGACTGACATTTAGCGATCGGGCCCCTGCTCTGCTACGAGAGCTATTGCGGTTTCACATTCTTTCTGATGAGAAAACGGAATGCGTTCGGCAGATCGAGCAACACTCGCAAATCGCTCTGCGGGCAACATGTATTGCCACAGCCCCAGAACAGTTTGCCTTACTTGAGGCGAGATCCATGCCATGACCGCATCAGCGTCGATGTCATCGTCGAACAAGTGCTCGTAAAAAGCGACACCAGCCGCATTCCAAATCTGTTTGTTCGGGTGAACGGCAGCCCATTGGGCGAACCCGTGCATTCTACCCAGCTTGTCGACGTCATTGTCGCGGTGGGCAAGGCGCGTCTTGGGTAGCAGGGTAAAAAAGAAGTCATAGATCGAACAGTGCTGAGTCGAGTTGTAAGAAGCCTCTGCGAACTCGACCGGCAGCATGGCTTTTGCCAATTCGCGCCACCGCGGTAGGGCAGCGTCGGCATTCCCTCGAACACCGACCTGAGAGCGCACTGTAGGATTGGCTGCCGCCATCACCGATCAACCTCCCCGAAGACGATATCGAGGGAACCCAGGACGGCAGTGACGTCGGCCAGCATGTGGCCGCGGCAGAGGAAATCCATGGCTTGCAGATGCGCGAAGCCGGGCGCGCGCAGCTTGCAGCGATAGGGCTTGTTGGTGCCGTCGGAGACGAGATAGACACCGAACTCGCCCTTCGGCGCCTCGACGGCAGCATAGACCTCGCCGGCCGGCACGCGATAGCCCTCGGTGTAGAGCTTGAAATGATGGATCAGCGCTTCCATCGAGCGCTTCATCGCCTGGCGCTTCGGCGGCACCACCTTGCCGTCGAGGTTCGACACCGGCCCGGTGCTCTCCTTGCCGAGCAGAAGGTCGACGCACTGGCGCATGATTTTCGCCGACTGGCGCATCTCTTCCATGCGCACGAGATAACGGTCGTAGCAGTCGCCGTTCTTGCCGATCGGGATGTCGAAATCCATCTCGGAATAGCATTCATAAGGCTGCGACTTGCGCAAATCCCAGGCCGCACCCGAGCCGCGCACCATGACGCCGGAAAAGCCCCAGGCCCAGGCGTCGGCAAGCGACACGATACCGATATCGACATTGCGTTGCTTGAAGATGCGGTTGCCGGTAAGCAGCCTGTCGAGGTCGTCAAGCGACTTCAGGAACGGGTCGATCCACTTGCCGATGTCCTCGACCAGCTTCGCCGGCAGATCCTGGTGCACGCCGCCGGGACGGAAATAGGCCGCATGCATGCGCGAACCGGAAGCGCGCTCATAAAACACCATCAGCTTTTCGCGTTCGACGAAACCCCACAGCGGCGGCGTCAGCGCGCCGATATCCAGCGCCTGCGTCGTCACATTGAGGATGTGCGACATGATGCGGCTGAGCTCGGAATAGAGCACGCGGATCAACTGGCCGCGCTTCGGCACTTCGATGCCGAGCAACCGCTCGGTGGCGAGCGCGAAGGCATGCTCCTGGTTCATCGGTGCGCAATAGTCGAGCCGGTCGAGATAGGGCACTGCCTGCAGATAGGTTTTGTGCTCGATCAGCTTTTCGGTGCCGCGATGCAGCAAGCCGATATGCGGATCGACGCGGTCGACCACCTCGCCGTCAAGCTCCAGCACAAGACGCAAAACACCATGCGCCGCAGGGTGCTGCGGTCCGAAGTTGATGTTAAAGTTGCGGACGGAGGTTTCAGCCATTCTGGCGCCTCTGGCGAAGAGTCAGTAGTGAGTAGTGAGTAGTGATCATCAATCTCAATGCCTGCTTCATTCCGCCTGCTTGGCCTGCACCGTTCGGATAAGAGATCTCATCATTTTTCCAATCTCTTCGCATCGCAGCAGCAGCTCAATCTCATTGTCTTTTCGCAGCAGGCCAACCCGACATGCCAGCAGTATGTGTGTCTCCAGTTCCTTCAACGAGCCTTGCGCCATGCGCAAAAATTGAACGAACGACCCTCTGTTCTCCCGACCGTATCCCTCCGCGACGTTCGCTGCGACCGAAACCGCCGATCGGCGCATCTGAGAGGTCATGCCGTAAATCTCATCCCTCGGAAACTCTTTGGTGAAACGGTAGCAATCCTCAGCAAGCGTCATCGCCGATTGCCACACCTTCAAGTCGCGATAAGATTCGATCCGATGCTCCAAATCTTTTGCTACTGACTACTCACTACTTCCTACTCACTGTTTCGCCTTCTCATCGCCCGGCAGGACGTAGTCCGTCCCTTCCCATGGCGAGAGAAAATCGAAGTTCCTGAATTCCTGCTTCAATTCCACCGGCTCGTAGATCACGCGCTTGGCTTCGTCGTCGTAGCGCACCTCGACGAAACCGGTCAGCGGGAAGTCCTTGCGCAGGGGATGGCCCTCGAAACCGTAGTCCGTGAGGATGCGGCGCAGGTCCGGATGGCCGGAGAACAGCACGCCATAGAGATCGTAGGCCTCGCGCTCATACCAGTCGGCGCCGGGATAGACAGCGGTGAGCGACGGCACCAGCGTCTCTTCGTCGGCCTGCACCTTGATGCGGATGCGCAAATTCTGCTTCGGCGAAAGCAAATGATAGACGACATCGAAACGCTTGACGCGCGACGGGTAGTCGGCGCCGCAGATATCGATGATCGAAATGAACTGGCAGCCCGAATCGTCACGCAGGAAGCTTGTCACCTCGATCAGATTGTCTGTAGCAACCGAGATCGTCAGTTCGCCATAGGCAAGCACCGCATCGGTGACGCGGCCCGGCAGCTTTTCGCCAAGATAGGTCGACAGTTCGCTCAGGGATGCGGCCATGGGTCTACCGTTCGATCGTGCCGGTGCGGCGGATCTTCTTCTGCAGGAGAAGAATGCCGTAGAGCAGCGCTTCGGCGCTCGGCGGGCAGCCGGGCACATAGATGTCGACCGGCACGATGCGGTCGCAGCCGCGCACCACCGAATAGGAATAGTGATAATAGCCGCCGCCATTGGCGCAGGAGCCCATCGAGATGACGTAGCGCGGCTCCGGCATCTGGTCGTAGACCTTGCGCAAAGCGGGGGCCATCTTGTTGGTCAGCGTTCCCGCCACGATCATTATGTCCGACTGGCGCGGCGACGCGCGAGGAGCCACGCCAAACCGCTCCGAATCATAGCGCGGCATCGAGGTGTGGATCATCTCGACGGCACAGCAGGCGAGACCGAAGGTCATGAACATCAGCGAGCCGCTGCGTGCCCAGGTGATCAGCGCCTCGGTCGAGGTGACCAGAAAACCCTTGTCGGCCAGTTCATTGTTGATCTCGAGGAAGAACGGATCGTCGGAACCGACCGGACGTCCGGTATTGGGGTCGATCAGGCCTTTGGGCTTCGGCGCGACGAGCGTTCCGGAACTGTCGTTCAATCCCATTCCAGCGCTCCTTTTTTCCACTCATAGGCAAAGCCGATGGTCAGCACCGCCAAAAACACCATCATCGACCAGAAACCGAGCATGCCGATCTTCGAGAACGACACCGCCCACGGAAACAGGAAGGCCACTTCCAGATCGAAGATGATGAACAGGATCGACACCAGGTAGAAGCGGATGTCGAATTTCATCCGGGCATCGTCGAACGAGTTGAACCCGCACTCGTAGGCGGAAAGCTTCTCCGGATCGGGATTGCGATAAGCCACCAGGAACGGCGCGATGATAAGCGCCAGGCCTACAACCGCGGCCACGGCGATGAAGAGGACGATGGGCAGGTATGAACTGAGGAGTACGTTCATGCTCGGCTTTCCGTTGGCGGCCAATCCACTTTGATTACAGCAACCAACCCTAATGCGGAAGCGTGACAGTTTAACCGCTGAACCGTTTTAGGTGCCTTTGCTGCAACGCGGCGAGGGTTAGCGCACGGCTTTCAGCGAAGCAAGTCAAACCTTGTTCAAAAGACAGTGCTGGACGGCAGGCCGGGAAAAACTGGTCCGATCTCCTCCTGTTTGATTTCCTTCATCTTTCACTCCACTTTTGTCTCCTGACACATCTCCCGCCATTTGCCTGCTAGCATGACCGGAATCGCCGGCTAAAGTCGGGAAAATGGTTCGAGGCAAGACACTTTGACGAAGGACAAAATCTCACTCCCCGCGGCCAGGCGCATCGCGCTCGCCGCGCAAGGATTTCTCGATCCCCGCCCGGTCGGCACGCCCGATCGCCGCCACCTCGCCCGCGTGCTGTCGCGCACCGGCTTGCTGCAGATCGATTCCGTCAGCGCGGTGGTGCGCGCCCACTATATGCCGCTCTATTCGCGGCTTGGCCCCTACCCGCTGGCTTTGCTCGACAATGCGGCCATCACCCGCAAACGCACGGTGTTCGAATACTGGGCGCATGAGGCCTCGTTCCTGCCGGTCGAGACCTACCCGCTGATGCGCTGGCGCATGCAGCGGGCCGAGCAAGGCGACGAAATGTATCTCGGCCTCGCCAAATGGGGCCGCGAGCACGCCGCCTATATCGAAGAGATCTACCGCGCGGTCGCCGAGCGCGGCCCGATTGCCGCTTCGGCACTGGAAGGCCAGAAAGGTTCGGGCGGCTGGTGGGGCTGGAGCCACGCCAAGCACGCCTTCGAATGGCTGTTCTGGGCCGGACGCATCACCACGGCGCACCGCCGTGGCTTCGAGCGTTTCTACGACCTGCCCGAGCGCGTGCTGCCGCAGGCGATCCTCGATCTGCCGGTGCCGGCGGCCGAGGACGCGCACCGCGAATTGCTGCGCATTTCCGCCCGCGCCCACGGCATCGCGACGTCGGGTGACCTGCGCGATTATTTCCGCTTGTCGCCGGCCGACATGAAGGGCCGGTTGGAGGAACTGGTCGAGATGGGCGAGTTGCTGCCGGTAAACGTCGAAGGTTGGGACAAGCCGGCTTACCTCTATAGGGACGCCCGCCTGCCGCGAAAGATCGAGGCCCGCGCCTTGCTGGCCCCCTTCGATCCGGTGGTCTTCGAGCGCGCGCGCACCGAGCGTCTCTTCGATTTCCGCTACCGCATCGAGATCTACACCCCGGCCGACAAGCGGCAATATGGCTATTACGTGCTGCCTTTCTTGCTCGGCGACAAGATCGTCGCCCGCGTCGACCTCAAGGCCGACCGGCCTGCGAGTGTCTTACGCGTCCACGCCGCCTATGCCGAAGCAGGCGCACCGCCTGAGACCACCGCACAGCTTTTCGAGGAACTAAAGGAGATGCAGGGCTGGCTTGGCCTTGAGCGCATCGAAGTGACGCCGGCCGGCAATCTGGGGCCGGCATTGGCTAGCGAGAGAGATGGCCAACCCTTGCAGCGTCTGTCATAGAGGCCTCAATAAGCCTCGTAGGTTGTGCAATGGCATCGGACAAAGTGCTCGACATGATCCATGGCGCCCTCATTGCGCATGGAATAGATGCAGTCCGCAGAGATAGGGACGTCATGCTCCAATCGAAGCAGCTTCGGTTTGAGGCTGAGGTGTTCGAGACGAGTTCTGACCGGCTGGTCCTGGAAATCTACATTTTTTCTCCGCTGCTTGATGTTCAGCCGGTCATTGAATCCTTTGCTGGCTTCGGCGACACGCGCGAACAGGAACTGAACCAGGCGTTTGAAAAGTTTCTCCGTGGTGTTTTCCATGTGGCCATTGAGGGACTGGCCGATCACGTCTGCGAGACCATGCAGGCCGAAATAGAGCTTTGGCAGCGAAGCAGCGCCAGTTGGAAGATCTGGCGAAAAGATGCCCGCTGGAAAATCTATAGCGGCCCGGTCATTTCCCAGGCCACAACCGAGCTATGCTCGCTGACACCAGGCTATCCAGCATTCTATGCCAAGCTGGAAAAGCTATTCACAGCTTCGGTACCCCCCGGAAGCCATTTTGTCCGGACCTTTCTGGCAGGCTTGAAGGGCACGCTGATTAGTGCCGAAGTCCTTCTGGACAACGCGGTTTGGCATGAGGGACAGAATCTGGCTGTCGGCCATGACTGGGACTATAGCGATGGCTATCAAGCTATCCGACAGGTCATCCTGGCACTGCCGGAAGCCGGGACATGACAGCCCCTGCCGACATCGCCATGTCGTAGCCGTGCGTTGACACCGCCGCCCGCAAAAGCCTAAATCCGCTGCAGACGGTCCCCTGCCCGCAACGGCAAGGGCCAAGAGGGAATGCGGTGCGGGATTTCGGTCCCAAATCCGCGGCTGTCCCCGCAACTGTAAGCGACGAGCCAAGGCCGAAAGCCACTGGGTAACACCGGGAAGGCGGCTAACCAAGGCGACGACCCGCGAGCCAGGAGACCTGCCGTCTGAGACAAAGTATCCGATCGCCTGGCGGGTTTCCGGGCAAGGAGCACGGTTTTTGGACCAGAACAGCAGTTTTTCGGCTGGCACAGCGGACATTGCGTCCGGCGACAACGACGCCCTGACCGGCGTGACCGTCATCGTCTGCGCCTCCTGCCGCGATGAGACCGGTTCCGACGCCCATCCGCGCGCCGGCGAATTGCTGGCTGAGGACACACGCCGCGCCGCTGCCGGCGATATCCGGGTCCGCACCGCCGAATGTCTCGGCAATTGCAAGCGCCGCCTCAGCGCCGCGATCCTGCGCGATGGCTGCTGGAGCTATGTCTTCGGCGATCTGACCGCAACCAGCGGCGCCGACCTCGTTACCGGCGCAAAGCTCTTCGCGACTTCGGCCGACGGCCTCATCCCGTGGCGCGGCCGGCCCGATAGCCTCAAGCGCGGCCTCGTTGCCCGCATCCCACCCCTCGACATGCTGAAGGACTGACGATGAACGCTTCAAACCCGGCCGCCAACCTCTCCCGTGTTCCCTGCACTGTCGTTACAGGCTTCCTCGGCGCCGGCAAGACGACGCTGGTCCGCCATCTCCTGGAAAATGCCGGCGGCAAGCGCATCGCCATCATCGTCAACGAGTTCGGCGACATCGGCATCGACGGGGAAATCCTGAAAGGCTGCGGCATCGACACCTGCCCCGAGGAAAACATCCTCGAACTGGCCAATGGCTGCATCTGCTGCACGGTCGCCGACGATTTCGTGCCCGCCCTCGACAAGATCCTCGCGCTGACACCTAAGGTTGACCACATCCTGATCGAGACCTCGGGCCTGGCTCTGCCCAAGCCGCTGGTCCAGGCGTTCCAGTGGCCAAGCGTGAAGAGCCGGGTGACCGTCGATGGCGTCATTGCCGTGGTAGACGGCCCGGCGCTGGCCGAGGGCCGCGTTGCCAACGATATGGACGCCCTGCAGGCACAGCGCGCTCAGGACGAGACGCTCGACCACGACGATCCGGTCGAAGAAGTCTTCGAGGACCAGATCGCCTGCGCCGATTTGATCATCCTGTCGAAGAGCGATCTAATGGACGCCCCCGGTTCGGCCCGCGCCAACGCCATCATCAATGAACATTCCGCCCGCGCCGTGAAGATCGTGCCGACCGCACATGGCAAGGTCGATCCCTCGGTGCTGCTCGGCCTCGGCCTCGCCGTCGAGGACGACATCGAGAACCGCAAATCGCACCATGACGGCGCCTTCGACCACGAGCATGACGATTTCGACACCTTCATCGTCGACATCCCCTCCATCACCAATCCGGACGAACTGGCCAGGCGCGTCGCCACGGTTGCCGAGGAAGAGAATGTGCTGCGTGTGAAAGGCTTCGTCGATGTCGGCGGCAAGCCGATGCGGCTTTTGCTGCAGGCCGTCGGCCCGCGCGTCAACCATTATTATGACCGCGCCTGGACGGCCGAGGACGATCGCCGCTCGCGTCTCGTTGTCATCGGCCTGAAGGGGCTGAACCGCCCGGCGATCGAGCGTATACTCGCCGGCTGATCTCAGGAGCAATTCCAGGAAAAGTGTGAAACGGTTTTC
Organism: Mesorhizobium sp. C395A; assembly: GCF_030323205.1. Classification (NCBI taxonomy): domain Bacteria; kingdom Pseudomonadati; phylum Pseudomonadota; class Alphaproteobacteria; order Hyphomicrobiales; family Phyllobacteriaceae; genus Mesorhizobium; species Mesorhizobium sp. C395A. Next base: position 2,493,079 of record NZ_CP100473.1, read on the forward strand.
CCACAGGAATTGCGTAAAAACAAGGAGATAGAGCGGTTCGCCGTTCCGTGAAACGGTGAAACGCACTAAGCCGCGATGCACATACTCGCCAGGACCTCCGCCTCGCTCGACGATCTCGCCGAGCCAGTTGATCTCCGGCAGACGCCGGCGGATATCGTGGCGCTGTCCTTCACCGACAGCGACCTCGCCGGCCTCGCGGCGGCCTGGACGGCCGATGCCGTCCGCCTGCCGTCGATGCGGCTGGCGGCGCTGCGCGACCTGCGCCATCCCATGTCCGTGGACCTCTGGATCGACAGCGTCGCCCGCCACGCCAAGGTGATTTTGGTGCGCATCCTCGGCGGCTACGACTGGTGGCGCTATGGCTGCGACCAGCTTGCCGCGACTGCCCGTGCGAACGGCATCAAGCTGGCGCTGCTGCCGGGCGAGAGCCACGACGAGGATCTCAGGCTGATCGAAGCCTCGACGCTGCCGCGCGAGGAGCTGGACGGCCTGCTGGGCTATTTCCGCGAGGGCGGGCCGGAGAATATGGCAGCGCTGATGCAGCGGCTGGCGGGGTTGGCTGGGTCGGATGCGGCGGTTGCAGAGCCGGTCAGCGTGCCGAAAGCTGGCTACTACGAGCCAGGCCGCGGCGTCGTAAGCAAGTTGGATTTGGCCGATGTCGGCGTTCCTTCACACCCCCCTCTGTCCTGCCGGACATCTCCCCCGCAAGGGGGGAGATCAGCCGGCGCGGACCTCGGCACTTTTTCTGCCCAGTCGATAATAGATTCCTCTGCAACATCCCCGATTGGCGAAAGCGTCGATGACAGCGCAATCTCCCCCCTTGCGGGGGAGATGTCCGGCAGGACAGAGGGGGGTGGGCGGGAACTCGGCGCAGACAACATCAACCTTCCCATCATCCCCATCCTATTCTACCGCTCGATGCTGCTGGCCGCCGATGTCGCGCCAATCGATGCCCTCTTTGATGCACTCCGCCAGCGCGGCATGAGACCGATCCCGATCTTCGTCTCCAGCCTCAAAGACCCGACCTCCCTGGCCTTCGTCGGAACCGCGCTGGCCACGCTCAAGCCCACCGCCATCATCACCGCAACGGCCTTCGCTTCCGGTGCCGAACCCGGCGTCGAAACGCTCTTCGACCGCGCCGGCGTGCCGGTCTTACAGGTCATCGTCGCCACCACCCGCCGCGACGTCTGGGACAACAACCAGCGCGGCCTGGCGCCCGCCGACCTCGCCATGCATGTCGTGCTGCCCGAACTCGACGGCCGCATCCTCGCCGGCGCGATTTCCTTCAAGGGCGAGAGCGAGACCGACCCGGCGCTCGGCCACCGCGCCTTCGCCAACCGGCCGGAACCGGATCGCGTGGCGCAAGTGGCGGACAGGCTAGCGGCGTTCACACGGTTGCAGCAGACGCCCCGCGCGACGCGTAAGTTGGCGATCCTCATTCCGGATTATCCGAGTGCGCCCGGCCGCACTGGCTATGCCGTGGGCCTGGATGTGCCGTCCAGCGTGCTGGCCATGCTGCATGACCTGAAGGAGCAGGGCTACGACGTTGAAGGGATTCCGCAAACGCCGCGTGCGCTGCTGGACGCGTTGGAGCGGAGCGATGGTGGGCTGGGGCTGGATGAGTATCTGGACTTCTCAAAGGATTTGCCGGCTGATGCACTGGCTGCAGTCGAGGCGGCATGGGGCGCTCCTTCACCCTCCCCCTTGTGGGGAGGGTCGGTTCGCGACATTCGCGAAGCGGATGGCGCGAAACGGGGTGGGGGTAGCGGTGCACCACCCCCACCCGGCCCTGCGGGCCACCCTCCCCACAAGGGGGAGGGTAAGAGCGGCTTCCCCTTCCGCGCCGCCACCTTCGGCAACATCACTGTCGCTCTCGCCCCCGACCGTGGCCGCTCGGCCGACCGGCGCGCCGATTACCACGACCCGACGCTGCCGCCGCGCCACGATCTGCTGGCCTTCGGCCTGTGGCTGCGCAAATCGCTCCGCATCCATGCTCTCATCCATGTCGGCGCCCATGGCACGCTGGAATGGCTGCCCGGCAAGACGGTTGCGCTCTCACAAAACTGCTTCCCCGAGATCGCCACCGGCTCGCTGCCCGTCATCTATCCCTTCATCGTCTCCAATCCCGGCGAGGCGGCGCAAGCCAAGCGGCGCATAGCAGCCGTCACGCTAGGCCATCTGCCGCCACCACTGGCAGCTGCTGGCCTTGATGAAGAGCAGCACAAGCTCGAGCGCCTCGTCGACGAATACGCCCAGGCCGACGGCCTCGACCGCCGCCGGCGCGATCGTCTGGCCAAGCTGATCGTCGACACCGCGCAAAAGACCGGCCTCGCCTCCGAAGCCGGCGTCGCCAAAACCGACGCGCCCGACGAGGCGCTGCGCCGCATCGACGCCTGGCTCTGCGACCTCAAGGATTTCGCCATCAAGGACGGCCTGCACATCTATGGCCGCGCTCCCGACGACGAGCCCGACGCCATGCGCGTGCAAAGCGCGGAGGCCGAGAAAGCAGCACTTCTTGCCGCGCTCGACGGCCGTCACATCAAGGCGGGTCCGGCGGGCGCACCGGCGCGTGGCCGCTCCGACGTGCTGCCCACCGGCCGCAACCTGTTCACCTCCGACCCGCGCACCATGCCGACGCCGACCGCCTACGATCTGGGAAAGGCGGCGGCAGAAGAAGTCGTGCGCGGCTATATGCAGTCGCATGGCGACTGGCCGCGCTCGCTGGTCATCGACCTCTGGGGCTCGGCCTCGCTGCGCACCGGCGGCGAGCAGATCGCGCAAGGCCTGGCGCTGATGGGCTGCCGGCCGCAATGGGATTCGGCCACCGGCCGCATCACCGGCATCGAAGTGCTGCCGCCGGCCACGCTCGGTCGCCCGCGCGTCGATGTCACCTGGCGGATTTCGGGTCTGTTCCGCGACATGTTCCCGACCCAGATCGCGCTGATCGACGCCGCCGCCAACGCCGTTGCCGCGCGCGACGAGGACGATTCGGAAAACCCGCTCGCCGCCAGAACCCGTGCCGATGGCAAGATCGGCCCGCGCATCTTCGGCACCTCGCCCGGCACCTACGGCGCCGGCGTCGAGGACCTGCTGTCCAGCGGCGACTGGGTCGGGCGCGAAGAAATCGGCCGCGCCTATCTCGATGCGACATCGCATGCCTATGGCGGCGCCGAGGGCGAAGGCATTGCCTCCCCCGGCGCTTTCGAGACCCGCATCGCCGAGGCCGATCTGCTCGTCCACACCGGTGACGACCCCGGCCGCGATATACTTGAAGGCTCCGCCGACGTCGCTTTCATCGGCGGTTTTTCGGCGGCGCTGGCGGCACTGGGCCGCAATGCCGACGTGATCGTGCTCGACACCACGGATCCGCAGAAGCCCAAGCCGCGCTCGGTCGGCGAGGCTGTGTCGCGCGTGGTGCGCGCCCGCGCCGTTAATGCGCGCTTTATAGCCGGCCAGATGCGGCATGGTCCGCGCGGCGCTTCCGAGTTTGCCGAAACCGTCGACCGCCTCATCGGCTTTGCCGAAACCACGCACGCCATTTCGGGCGCGTTGATCGAGGCTGTACATGACGCCTATGTCGGCGATCCCGATGTCCGCGCCTTCATCCTGCGTGAAAATCCGGCCGCTGCCAAAGTCATCGCCGAGCGCTTCCTGTCGGCGCGCCGGCGCGGTCTCTGGCATCCCTTGCGCAACGCGATCGACGACGATCTCGCGGCGTTGATCGCCGAGGCCGAGGCGCTCGGGGTCGCGGCATGAACGCCTTCTCGCGCCGCGGCGCCTGTCCGGCTCTCTCGGCGCCGATGCAGACCGGCGATGGCCTGCTGGTGCGGCTCAACCCGGTTGCTGGAGGGCTTTCCCCCAAGTCGCTGATCGGACTCTGCGAATCCGCCTTGAAGCGCGGCAACGGCATCATGGAAGTGACCGCACGAGGCAGCCTGCAGATACGCGGCCTGACGGCGGAAAGTGCCGTGCTGTTGGCGGCGGAGGTCGATGCACTGGGGATTGCAGTGCGTACCGGCGTGCCGGTCGAGACCGGGCCGCTGGCCGGCATCGATCCGCGGGAGATTGCCGATCCGCGAGCTTTGGCTGAGCGGATCAGGGCTGCGGTCGAGGAAGCTGGGCTGACGCCAAGGCTCGGACCGAAGGTGTCGGTGGTTGTCGATGGTGGCGGGCAGCTGACGATGGATGGGGTGACGGCCGATGTCAGGCTGAAGGCGGTGCTATTCAGCGCTAGCGTTCTGTGGACTGTATCTGTCGCTGTTGACGGCCAAAGCGCGAGACTGCTTGCGACGGTTGGGGACGATGCAGCGCGCGATATCACTGTCGCTGCTCTTCGAATGGTTGCAGAGAAGGGCCGCGACGCCCATGCAAAGGATTTGTCTGAGAGGCAATTGGCATCTCTTGCCGATTGGCTATGTTTGACAAGTTTGCGCGAGGCGCCCCCCTCTGTCCTGCCGGACATCTCCCCCTCAAGGGGGAGATTACGCTTTCACCGATGATTTCACTAATCTCCGGTGTTGTTAAGGAAAAGCCGGCGTCGAAGCTGCCGATCTCCCCCCTTGAGGGGGAGATGTCCGGCAGGACGGAGGGGGGTGTGCAGGATCGCCGGCCTATCGGTCTTTTCCCCTTATCCAACGACACCACCGCTCTCGGCATAGCCCTCCCCTATGGCAGCATGCCGGCCGAAAAACTCATCGCCCTCGCCCAAAGCGCCCTGTCCCTCGGCGTCGCCGAAATCCGCCTCGCCCCCGGCCGCGCCTTGCTGTTCCTCGGCCAACCGTCGTCCGCAAACCACCCCCTGCGAGCCACCGCCGCCGCGCTCGGCTTCGTCACCACCGCCGCCGACCCGCGCACCCGCATCGCCGCCTGCCCCGGCACTCCTGCCTGCGCATCCGGCCGCATCGCCACGCGCGATATTGCCGAGACAATCGCCGCCGAAAACGCTGATATCCTCGACTTCACACTGCACATTTCCGGCTGCGCCAAGGGCTGCGCTCACCCCGGCTCTGCCGCGCTAACAATCGTCGGCGGCGAAAACGGAGCCGGACTTGTCGTGAACGCGACGGCAAAGGGCCTTCCTGCGGGCTACAGGCCGGGCTATGACGCCGCGCGCGGCATCGGTCGCGTCGCAGCGATGGTCCGCAGCGCTCGATATCCAGGTGAAACCGCCGCCGCCTGCCTGACAAGGCTCGGACCGGCGGCAATCGCCAAGGCTTACCGACAAATTGAACAACGGAAATGAGCATGGCCGCCTACGACTACATCCATGACGGCAACGCGATCTATGAACGTTCCTTCGCCATCATCCGCGCCGAGGCCGACCTGTCCCGGTTCTCCGAGGCGGAAGCCGACGTCGCCATCCGCATGATCCATGCCTGCGGCCAGGTCGAAGCATCAAGTCATTTTGTCTTCTCCAGCGATTTCGTCGCCGCCGCCCGCAGCGCTTTGGCGGCCGGCGCACCGATCTTCTGCGATGCCGAAATGGTCTCGCATGGCGTCACCCGCGCCAGGCTGCCGGCCGGCAATGAGGTGATCTGCACCTTGCGCGACCCGCGCACGCACGACATCGCCAAGCAGATCGGCAACACCCGCTCGGCCGCCGCGATCGACCTCTGGGGCGAACGCATGGCCGGTTCGGTCGTGGCCATCGGCAATGCGCCGACAGCGCTCTTCTATCTCCTGGAAAAGCTGCGCGATGGCGCGCCGAAACCGGCCGCCATCATCGGCATGCCGGTCGGCTTCGTCGGTGCCGCCGAATCCAAGGATGCGCTGGCTGAAAACTCCTACGGCGTGCCCTACGCCATCGTGCGCGGCAGGCTTGGCGGCAGCGCCATGACTGCAGCCGCCCTCAATTCGCTGGCGAGGCCCGGCCTGTGAACGCAGCCGTCAAAGAAGATCTGGCAAAAGGCCGTCTTGTCGGCGTCGGCACGGGGCCTGGCGACCCCGAGCTGCTGACGCTGAAGGCCGCGCGCGTTCTGGCCGAGGCCGATGTCGTCGCCTACTTCGCCAAGCGCGGCAACAACAGCAATGCGCGCGCCATCGTCGAGGCGCGCTTCCGGCCCGATATGCTGGAACTGCCGCTGCTCTACCCCGTCACCACCGAGATCGACAAGGATCACGACGACTACCGTTCGCTGATCACCGATTTCTACGAGGAGTCGGCCGAGAAGGTCGCCGAACACCTCGAAGCCGGCCGCATGGTCGCCGTGCTCTCCGAAGGCGACCCGCTGTTCTACGGCTCCTACATGCACCTGCATGTCCGCCTCGCCCATCGCTTCCCGACCGAAGTCATCCCCGGCGTCACCGCCATGTCGGGCTGCTGGTCGCAGACCGGCGTGCCGATCGTCCAGGGCGACGATGTGCTGACGGTTTTGCCCGGCACGATGAGCGAATTCGAACTGACACGCCGTCTCGCCGACACCGATGCCGCCGTCATCATGAAGGTCGGCCGCAACCTGCCCAAGATCAGGCGGGCGCTGGAGGCCACCGGCAAGCTCGCCCGCGCCGTCTATGTCGAGCGCGGCACCATGGCCGGCAGCGTTTCGTTGAAGCTCGCCGACAAGCCGGACGACAAGGCCCCCTATTTCGCCATCGTGCTGGTCGCCGGCTGGTCCGGCCGGCCTGGCGTTATGGGAGGCACGCCGTGAGCGGCCGGCTCACCGTCATCGGCCTTGGGCCCGGCAATGCCGACCAGGTGACGCCGCAAGCCAGCCGCGCCGTCGCCGAGGCAAAGTTCTTCTATGGCTACAAGCCGTATCTCGACCGGCTTGATCTTCGCCCGGATCAAACCCGCGTCGCCTCGGATAATCGCGAGGAACTCGCCCGCTCCAAGGACGCGCTGGTAAAGGCGGCGGACGGCCATGACGTCGCCGTCGTCTCCGGCGGCGATCCCGGCGTGTTCGCCATGGCGGCCGCCGTCTGCGAGGCGATCGAGGCCGGTCCGGCCGAATGGCGCACCGTCGATGTCACTGTCGTGCCCGGCGTCACTGCCATGCTGGCGGTTGCCGCCCGCATCGGCGCGCCACTCGGCCATGATTTCTGCGCCATCTCGCTGTCCGACAATCTCAAACCGTGGGATCTGATCGAGCTGCGCCTTTTGGCGGCGGCCGGCGCCGGCTTCGTCATCGCGCTCTATAACCCGATCAGCAAGGCGCGCCCTTGGCAGCTCGGCCGCGCCTTCGAATGTCTGCGCGCCATCCTGCCCGGCACCACGCCGGTCATCTTCGGCCGCGCCGCCGGTCGCCCGGACGAGCGCATAGAGGTGTTCCTGCTGGCCGATGTCGAGGCGGAAAAGGCCGACATGGCGACCTGCATCATCATCGGTTCGCCGGAAACACGGATCATCAAGCGCGGCGACAAACCGGCGCTGGTCTACACGCCGCGCTCCGCGACGGGGTCGAGACCATGATCGATCATCGCGGCCAATGCTTCGACAGTTTCGGCCGACGGCACCTCCGGCAGGTTGGGCCTGCGCACCATCACCACCTCGATACCGAGCGCCCGCGCCGCGGCGATCTTGCCGTAGGTGGCCTCGCCGCCGCTGTTCTTGGATACGACGACATCGATGCGGTGCTCCTCGAGCAGTGCGTGTTCATCCGGCTCGCGGAACGGCCCGCGCGCCAGCAGGTAGGCCGCATCCGGCACCGCCAGTTTCGGCTCGACCGGATCGACGCTGCGAACAAGGTAATGATGCTGCGGCCCCGCCTCGAAAGCCGCAACCTCCTGCCGGCCGAGCGCCAGGAAGGCGCGGCGCGGCGTCGATCCAAGCGCGTGCACCGCATCGCCTGTCGTATCGACATGCGTCCAGCGGTCGCCATCGACAGGCTCCCAGCCGGGGCGGCGCAAAGCAAGGATCGGCACGCCGGTCAGGCGCGCGACTTGCGCCGCATTGGCGGAAATTCGCGCGGCATAGGGATGCGTCGCGTCGATCAGCAGATCGGTTCGCGTCTCCTTGAGATAGGCGGCCAACCCTTCACTGCCGCCAAATCCGCCGCTGCGCACCGGCACGCCTTGCGCGACCGGGCTTTCGGTGCGGCCGGCCAGCGACAGGGTGACACGGAAATCTTCCACCAGTTTTTCGGCCAATTGGCGCGCTTCTGTCGTGCCGCCAAGGATCAGAATCTTCTTCATGAGCACCATGTTGAACAGCGTCGGCGCTGCCCCTCACCCCTACCCTCTCCCCGTGAAGAACGGGGAGAGGGAGGCGTCAGCGCCGGAGCTTCTCCCTTCTCCCCGTCACTACACGGGGAGAAGGTGCCGGCAGGCGGATGAGGGGCGGCGCGACATGTCAAAAAAACAGCCCACGCCAAAATGGCTTACAATCGTCGGCATCGGCGAGGACGGTTTAGCGAGTCTCGGCGACGAGGCCAAGCGGCAGATCGCTGACGCCGAGACCGTCTTCGGCGGCAAGCGGCATCTGGCGCTGGTGGCTTCGCTCATCAAGGGTGAGCAGCGCCCATGGCCGGTGCCCTTCGATGCCGGCATGGCAGACGTGCTGGCGCTGGCCGGCCGGCGCGTCTGCGTGCTCGCCTCCGGTGATCCATTCTTCCACGGCGTCGGCGCCACCCTTGCCCGCAAGGTCAAGCCTGAAGAGATGCATGTCATCCCCGCGCCGTCAGCGACTTCGCTGGCCGCCGCACGGCTCGGCTGGGCGTTGCAGGACATCGAAGTGATCTCGCTGCATGGCCGCCCACTCGATCTGATCCGGCCGCTGCTGCATCCCAGGGCGCGCATCCTGGCGCTGACATCGGACGGCGACGCACCAGCGACAATAGCGCGCCTGCTCGTCGAACTCGACTTCGGCGGTTCGCGGCTGACCGTTCTGGAAGCGCTGGGCGGACCGAACGAGAAGCTTCGCTCGGCACGTGCCGACGCTTTCGATCTCAGAGACATCAATCCCCTCAACGTGCTGGCGCTTGAGCTTGAATCGACACAAGAGGCCCGCATCCTGCCACTGACCGTTGGCCGTGCCGACCATCTGTTCGAGCACGACGGCCAGATCACCAAGCACGACATCCGCGCCATGACGCTTGCGGCGCTGGCGCCGAGGCGTGGCGAATTGCTGTGGGACATCGGCGCCGGTTCCGGCTCCATCGGCATCGAATGGATGCTCGCTCACCCCTCGATGCGCGCCATCGCCATCGAGGCCAACAGCGACCGCGCCGCCTGCATCGTCCGCAACGCCGCGCATTGCGGTGTGCCCGGTCTTGTCGTTGTGGAAGGGTCGGCACCCAAGGCGCTTGCCGGGTTGGCCATACCGGACGCGATCTTCATTGGCGGTGGTGGTAGCGATACCGGCGTGCTGAACGCCGCCATCAAGGCGCTGCCATCCCGTGGCCGTCTCGTTGCCAATGCGGTGACGCTGGAGATGGAGGCGCTGCTTCTCGCGGAGCACATCAAGCGCGGCGGCGACCTTACCCGCATCACCATTTCCCGCGCTTCTCCTGTCGGTTCGATGCAGGCCTGGCGCCCGGCCATGCCGGTCACCCAGTGGAGCTGGGTGAAGCCATGATGGTGGCGGGCATCGGCAGCCGGAAGGGCGTGAGCATCGAAGACGTGCTCGCGGCGATCGAAACCGCCCTCGAAGCGCACGGGCTGGCGATAACGGCGCTGTCGGCCTTGGCGACCGCCGCGCTCAAGAAAGACGAAGAAGCGATCTCTGCCGCTGGCCGCCCGCTCAACCTTCCCGTCATCATCGTTGATGACGCAGCACTTCAGGCCGTCTCGTCGGAGGCACTCAGCAAATCCGATCTCTCGCAAGACCTCGCCGGCACACCCTCCGTCTCAGAAGCCTCCGCCCTTGCCGTTGCCGGCCCCGGTGCAAAGCTGCTTGGTCCACGCACCGTGCTCGGCCCGGTCACCTGCGCCATCGCCATCAGCGGAGACGCGCCATGACCGTGCATTTCATCGGCGCCGGTCCCGGTGCCGCCGACCTCATGACACTGCGCGGCGCCAAGCTGCTGGCAAGCTGCCCGGTCTGTCTGCATGCCGGCTCGATCGTCGCGCCGGAATTGCTGCAACACTGCGCACCGGGGACCAAACTGATCGATACGGCGCCGATGTCACTCGACGAAATCGAGGTCGAATATGTGACAGCCCACCAGGCCGGCCACGATGTCGCCCGCCTGCATTCCGGCGACCTCTCGGTGTGGAGCGCCGTGGCCGAGCAGATCCGCCGGCTGGAAAAGCATGGTATCCCCTATACGCTGACGCCGGGCGTTCCCTCCTTCGCCGCCGCTGCCGCCGCGCTTCGCCGCGAACTGACCATTCCCGAGGTGGCGCAAAGCCTGGTGCTGACCCGTGTCTCCGGCCGCGCGTCCAAAATGCCGCCCGGCGAAACGCTGGCCGGGTTCGGTCGCACCGGTGCGACGCTCGCCATTCATCTGGCCATCCACGCCATCGACCGCGTCGTTGCCGAATTGACGCCGCATTATGGCGGTGATTGCCCGGTGGCGATCGTCTTTCGCGCCTCGTGGCCGGACGAACGCGTGCTGACCGGCACGCTGGCGACCATCGAGGCGCTGCTCGCCGCCGATCCGATGGAGCGCACGGCGATCATCTTCGTCGGGCGCTCGCTGGCAGCGGAAGGGTTTGGCGAAAGTTCATTATACGACGCCCACTACCAGCGGCGTTTTCGCGGACGGGATGGATTGTGAGCGGCCACACCAGGAACAACGGCGAAAACGCCACGCTCGAACAGGCGCTTGCCCGGCTGAACTTCAAGCCGCGTGCGCTTGAGGCGGGCCATGTCTGGCTGGCCGGCGCCGGCCCCGGCGACCCCGGCTGCCTGACGCTGGAAGTGCTGGCGGCCTTGGCCGAGGCCGATGCTGTGGTCTACGACGCGCTGGTTTCGCCCGATGTCGTCGCCGTCGCAGACAAGGCCGAGCTGTTCTTTGCCGGAAAACGCGGCGGCAAGCCGTCGATGAAGCAGGACGACATCACCGCTCTGCTGGTGCGGCTGGCGCGCGAGGGCCGCCGCGTCGTCCGGCTGAAGGGCGGCGATCCCTATATTTTCGGCCGCGGCGGCGAAGAGGCGCTGGCGCTGGCGCGCGAAAAAATCCCTTTCCGCGTCATGCCCGGCCTGACATCGGGGCTGAGCGCGCTGGCCGCCACCGGCATTCCCGCAACCATGCGCGGCATCAACAAGGCGATCATCCTGGCGACAGGTCATGCCGCCGGCACAGATGACGATCTCGACTGGGGCGCGATCGCCCGCACCGGCCAGCCGGTGGTCATCTATATGGGCATGGCCAATCTGCCTGTTATCGCCGCGTCGCTGCTCGAAGGCGGGCTGGCGCCGTCGACGCCGGCGGCTGTCATCGTTTCGGCGACGACACCGCAGGAGCGGACCGTCGTCGCGACACTCGCCACCATTTCCGAAGCGGCCGCCGCGGCGGAATTGGCCTCGCCGGCCCTCATTGTCGTCGGCGGCATCGTCGCCATGCGCGCGGCACTGGCGGGTAACGCATGACCCGCGCCATCATCATCGGCGCGCCGCGTTCCGGCTCCGGCAAGACCAGCGTCACCATCGGCATTTTGCGCGCGCTCGCCCGGCGCGGCATCACGGTGCGCGGCGCCAAGTCCGGCCCCGACTATATCGATCCGGGTTTTCATACCGCCGCCACTGGCCTGTCCGGCGTCAACCTGGACAGCTGGGCGATGTCGCCTGACCTGCTCAACGCGTTGGCCGGCAATGCCACCGAGGACGCCGATTTTATCTTCCTCGAAAGCGCCATGGGCCTGTTCGACGGCATCCCGGCCGGACAAGGCCGCACCGGCTCGGCCGCCGATCTGGCGCGGCTCTACCACCTGCCGGTGCTTTTGGTGCTCGACGTCTCGGGACAGTCGACGACGGCGGCCGCCGTCGCGAAGGGTTTTGCCACCTACGACCCGGATGTGCGCATGGCCGGAATCGTGCTCAACCGTCTCGGCAGCGAGCGCCACCGCAAGCTGTGCAGCGAGGCGATCGAAACGCTCGGCCTGCCGGTCGTCGGCGCCATCCTGCGCGATCCCACGCTCAATTTGCCGGAGCGCCATCTCGGCCTCGTCCAGGCCGGCGAATATGCCGACCTGATGACGCATCTCGACCGCCTCGCCGACATGGTCGAGAAATCCCTCGACCTTGACGCCATCATGGCGCTGGCCGCGCCGTTTTCGCCGGCATCAGGCAGTTTCGAACATGCCTTGCAGCCGCCCGGCCAACGAATCGCGCTCGCCGAAGACGCCGCTTTCACCTTCCTCTATCCGCACGTCGCCGCCCACTGGCGTCAGGCCGGCGCCGAGATCGTGCCGTTCTCGCCGCTCGCCGACGAAGCACCGGCGCAGGATTGCGATGTCTGCTGGCTGCCCGGCGGCTATCCCGAGCTTCACGCCGGCAGCCTCGCGGCCGCAACCAATTTTCGAGCTGGCATGGCCAGGTTTGCCGAGACCAAGCCGATCCATGGTGAGTGCGGTGGCTTCATGGTGCTGGGCGAAGCGCTGGAGGACGCGGCCGGCGAGACGCACGCCATGCTTGGCCTGCTCGGCCATTCCACCAGCTTTGCCAAGCGCAAGATGAACCTCGGCTACCGCGAGGCACGCCTGCGCGCCGCCTGTCCGCTGGGGCCGCAAGGCGCGCTGATCCGCGGCCATGAATTCCACTATGCGCAGATGATCGCCACCGGCAATGACGAGCCGCTGGCCGACCTCGCCGACGGCCAGGGCAATCCGCTCGGCGCCTCTGGCTACCGGCGCGACCATGTCAGCGGCACCTTCTTCCACGCCATTGCGAGGAGTGCATGACCTCCGTGCCCTCGCCCCGGCAAGCGCTCGACGACATCGCGCTTTGCCTTGTCTTCTTCACCCGGCTGCCATTGCCTGTGTTCGACTTTCGCGGCCGCAGCCTGGCCGATGCGATCTGGGCCGCGCCTGTCGCCGGCCTCGCCGTCGCTTTGGTCGGCGCTGTCGTCTACGCTATCGGGATTAAGCTCGGCCTCGCCGCTGGGCCGGCGGCCGCCCTTGCGCTTGCAGCAACCCTGCTCGCCACCGGTTGCCTGCATGAGGACGGGCTGTCGGATGTCGCCGACGGTTTTGGCGGCGGCAAGACGCGCGATAAAAAACTGGAGATCATGCGCGACAGCCGCATCGGCACCTATGGCGCAGCAGCTCTTGGCCTGTCGATGCTCATCCGCTGGAGCGCGCTGTCGCAACTGGCGAATCCGACAAGCGTGCTCTTCGCGCTGATCGCCGCCCACGCAGCATCGCGCGGCCTGCTCGGCGCGTTCATGCATCTGGCGCCGGCGGCGCGCAGTGACGGCCTGTCTGCCGGCGCCGGGACCGTCTCGGCCCAGACAGCTGTTCTCGGCGCCGTGCTCGGGGCCATCCCGCTTCTGACCCTGGGGCTCGGCGGCGCCTTTGCCGCACTGACCCTGCTCGCTCTCGTGTTCAGCGCCTTGCGCGCGCTCTGCCTCAACCAGATCGGCGGCCACACCGGCGACACGATCGGCGCCCTGCAGCAGCTAGGCGAGATCACTGTCCTGCTCGTCGCTTCCGTTTCCCTGTCCTGATTCTTCCCCGGAGATTCCTTCCCCATGCCATTCAAATCATTCGACGAACTGCGCGCCGCCTGTCTCGATCTGCCTGCCGGCAGCGATACCGCCGCCAATGCCGTCGCCCGCCGCCAGGACACGCTGACGAAGCCGCAAGGCAGCCTGGGCCGGCTGGAAACCCTCGCCGCCTGGCTGGCGCGCTGGCAGGGCCGCGACATGCCGAAACTCGACCGCGTCAAAGTCTTCGTGTTCGCGGGCAACCACGGTGTGACAGCGCAAGGCGTTTCAGCCTTTCCCTCGGAAGTGACCGTGCAGATGGTGGCGAATTTTGCCGGCGGCGGCGCCGCCATCAACCAGCTTGCCCGCATCGCCGGCGCGGAACTCGACGTCATCCCGCTCGATCTCGATCAGCCGACCGGCGATTTCACCGACGTGCCGGCGATGGATGAAAAGACGTTCCTCGCCGCCGTCTCGGCTGGCTATGACGCGGTGACGAACGACCTCGACCTCGTCTGTTTCGGCGAGATGGGCATCGGCAACACCACGCCGGCGGCCGCCATTTCGACCGCCCTGTTCGGCGGTGGCGCTGAAAAATGGACCGGGCGCGGCACCGGCGTCGACGATGCCGGCCTGAAGCGCAAGGTCACCGCCATTGAATCCGGCCTCAAGCGCCATGCCGACGCGCTGTCCGACCCGCTGAAGATCGCCGCCGCCCTTGGCGGACGAGAACTCGCCGCCACCTTCGGCGCCACGCTCGCCGCCCGCCGCAACAATGTCCCGGTGCTGCTCGATGGCTTCGTCTGCACGGCCGCGGCAGCGCCCTTGGCGCGGCTGCACCCGTCTGGCCTCGCCCACACCATCGCCGCCCATGTCTCGGCCGAATCCGGCCACCGCCGCCTGCTCGAAGCGCTCGGCCTGCCGCCGCTGCTCGACCTCGGCATGCGGCTCGGCGAAGGCTCCGGCGCCTGCCTAGCCGTCAACATCGTCCGCTCGGCGCTGGAGTGCCACACGGGCATGGCGAGCTTTGCCGAGGCTGGTGTTTCGGAGAAGTAGCTAGAGCGATTTGACGGGAGGGCGCCGGCCCGAACCTTCACTGACCATCGTCGGGCCGATCACTGGCATTCCGGGCTGGTGGCTCGAACAGCACGGCCGCTGAAAGATTCCCCACCTGGGGGTTGGCCCGCTGCTTCTGTGGTGGGCTCTTTTTACTGGCACTATTCGCCGCCGTTGCCGACAAAATGTGATTGACGTAACGGTGACCAGGCGCAATCATTACGGATTGTGCAGGGTGAGGGCGTTTTCAATGAAACTCGTTGTCTTTGGCGTAGCAATAGTATTGGCCGCTACCGGAGCAGCTGTTGCGAAAGAGAAGAAAAAGGTGGCCACCGCTCAGGCTACAACCTCGTGTTCTACAGCTCATAAGAAGGCTGGCAGCAAGCCGACCGCGAAACCGGATTGCAAATCGACAGGCACCGTGTTTGCGCGACCGTCAAATAGGGCCGAAAACTTCCTGGATCATTATAATCCGCGCTTAGGGTATGACACCAGTCCGTGGTTTCAAACTGGCTTTAATTGATGGCGGCTTCGGCTTCCGGGCCTTTCTTAATCCAGCGCGGCCTTCCCTCCTTCGCCAAATAGCGCACCGGCTTACCGGCCGCCGAGTTTAAGGCAAACCTGCCCCATGATTGAGGCATGTCGAGGCGCGTCAACGCGTCCGGCATTCCAAGGTCTTCCACCAACTTTTCTAGAAATTTGGTGGGTGCGCACAGGATTGAACTGTGGACCCGCTGATTAAGAGTCAGCTGCTCTACCAACTGAGCTACGCACCCACTCGACCGGTAAAACCGGCGTTGGCGGGCATATAGCCGCCGATACCGGTCCTGTCCAGCCCTGCCGGAATCATTTCCCGACAAATCGCTGAACTGCCGCAGGTGGTCACACGAACAGCCTGCCTTCCGCCACCTTGATGGCATGGCCGCCGATGCGCGCGGAGGCCAGTTTTCCGCCTTCGACAGTGAGTTCCAAGCGGATACGTGACGGGCGGCCCATCTCCAGCCCCTGCTCGATCCACAGCTGCGAAATGCCGTCGGTGGGCGCATCGAAATGCATGATGGCGCCGGCAAAGGCCGCCGCCGCCGACCCGGTCGCCGGGTCTTCATAGGACGGCGTGCCCGGCACGATCATGCGGACATGGAAGGCGCTGTCATGGTTCACCGTCTGGCGGCAATAGACATACGGGCTGGCGAAGGCCCATTCGCTCTTGCGCGGCGCCAGTTCCGACCAGGCCTGGTTGTCGAGCTTGATCCGGCCGGCAGCCTCCAGATTGGCAACCGGAATGGTGACGTAAGGCACGCCTGCCGACCAGAACGACACCAGGTGATTCTCGAAGCCGATCTCGTGCGGCGCCAGCCCGAGGGCGGCGCCGATCGCCTCCGGGTCGGCATCGAGCTTCAGCGGCTCCGGCAGCTTCGCCATGTCGAACTCGGCAAAGGTGGCGCCATCGTGCCGGCTGACGGCGCAGCGCACCGGGCCGATATTCTCCTCCAGCACAAAGATGCCGGCTTCGCCCTCGCCTGTCAGTTCGGCCAGCGCGATCGCGGCGCCAACTGTCGGATGTCCGGCGAACGGCATCTCATAGTCGGGCGTGAAAATGCGGATGCGGTTGCGATGTTTTGGATTGTCCGGCGGCAGTACGAAGACCGATTCGGACAGGTTGAACTCGCGCGCAATGGCCTGCATGGCGGCTGTATCCAGCCCTTGGCTGTCGAGCACGACGGCCAGCGGATTGCCGGCCAGCCGTTCCGTCGTAAACACATCGTAAAGCAAGTAATTGCGCATCTGCATCTTGGAAACCTTCCGCCTCAATCCGAACATGGCCGAAATTTAATTTGATATTCGAACCACCAAGCCTGATCTGTCCACCTATAGGGACATTACGCTTTCATAGGGGTCCGGCGTGGACCAGCTTGTCAATCTGCCAAAGACGGAATCGGATTCCGCCATCGAGGCGGCGCTCGGGCTTGATCAGAGCGGCGTGCGCAAGACGCGCCGCCGGGGCTGGCTTTACGCGCTGCTGGCGCTGATCGCACTTGCCGCCGGGTTGGCTGGCTACCAATGGTTTGCCGGCTCCCCGGCCAAGATCGACTACACCACCACGCCGGCTACCATTGCCGACCTCACCGTCGCGGTTTCGGCGACCGGCACGCTGCAGCCCCTCACCCAGGTCGACATTTCAAGCGAGCTGTCCGGTATCATCCGCTCGGTCTCGGCCGAAGAGAACCAGCAGGTCAAGAAGGGCGACGTGCTGGCGACGCTCGACACGGTGAAACTCGAGGTCCAGATCGAACGCGCCGAAGCCTCGGCCAAGGCCGCTGCCGCCAATGTCGAGGACGCCACGGTAACCCTGAAGGAGAACGAAAGCGCCCTCACCCGCGCGGCCGAACTGACCAGGCGTGGCATGGCGACCGATCAGTCGCTCGAGGCGGCGACTGCCACGCGCGACCGCTCCAAGGCGGCGCTCGATAGTGCGCAGGCCAATCTCGCCATCGCCCAGGCCGATCTCAAGGCGCAGCAGACCGACCTTGCCAAGAGCACCATCTATGCGCCGATTGACGGCATCGTCTTGACGCGTTCCGTCGACCCCGGCCAGACGGTCGCCTCCTCGCTGCAGGCGCCGGTTCTGTTCATCATCGCCGCCGATTTGAGGAACATGGAATTGGTGGCGGCGGTCGACGAGGCCGATATCGGCGCGGTCAAACCAGGCCAGCATGCACGCTTCACCGTCGATGCCTTTCCGGAGCGGCCGTTCGACGCCGAGATCCGCGACATCTCCTACGCCTCGGTCACCACCGACGGCGTCGTCACCTACAATGCACGGTTGGAAGTCGACAATAACGAGCTTTTGCTGCGGCCCGGCATGACCGCCACGGTTTCGGTCGTCACCAGGCAGGCCAAGAGCGTGCTCACCGTGCCGTCCACCGCTTTCCGCTACCGCCCGGCGCAGCAGGCCGCGCGCGCGTGGAGCCTCAGCGATCTGTTCACCGGCCGCATGAGCCGTGGCGGCAACCGCCGCCAGCCGGTGAAGGCGCCCACCGACGGCTCACGCACGCTCTATGTGCTGGAGAACGGCCGGCCGCACCCGGTCAACGTCAAGATCGGCTCCACCGACGGCGAACTGACCGAGATCACCTCCGGGCTGGATGAAGGTGCAGAGGTTATCACGACCTCGCAGCTGCGGAGCTGACGCCATGGCCGCGGGCCTCATCGGTTTCGACACGGTCTGGAAGAGCTATGGCCAGGGCGAAGCCAAGGTCCATGCGCTGGCCGGCGTCGACCTCGCCATCCAGCGTGGCGAATTCGTCGCCATCATGGGCCCGTCCGGTTCGGGCAAATCGACCGCGATGAACATCATCGGTTGCCTCGACACGCCGACGGCCGGAACCTACTCCTTCATGGGCATCGACGCCGGGCGGCTCGACCGCAACCGCCGGGCGCTTCTGCGCAATCTCTATATCGGCTTCGTCTTCCAGGGTTACAATCTGTTGCCGCGCACCACGGCGGCGGAAAATGTCGAGCTGCCGCTGATCTATCGCGGCGCGCCGGCCCGCGAGCGCCGCGATCTTGCCATGCAGGCGCTGGCGGAGGTCGGCCTGGTCGGGCGCGAACATCACACGCCGGCCGAACTCTCCGGTGGTCAGCAACAGCGCGTGGCGATCGCGCGCGCCATCGTCACCAGGCCGACGCTGCTCGTCGCCGACGAGCCGACCGGCAATCTCGACACCGCCCGCACGCATGAGATCATGGAGTTGTTGACGCGGCTGAACCGGGAGCTCGGCTTGACCATCGCCATGGTCACCCACGAGGCCGATGTCGCCGATTATGCCGAGCGCACCATCCGCTTCCTCGACGGCCACGTCGCGTCCGACACGGCCAAGTCGGAGTTGGCGTCATGATCTGGGAAACCGTCCGCCTCTCTCTGCGCTCCATCCGCCGCAATGTGCTGCGCTCGTTCCTGACGCTGCTCGGCATCGTCATCGGTGTCGCCGCCGTCATCGCCATGCTGACCATCGGTTCGGGCACCACGGCCAAGGTCAAGTCGGACATCGCCAAGCTCGGCTCGAACCTGCTCGTCGTCCGTTCCGGCCGCCCGGCAGGCACCGGCGGACCAGGCGGGCTCGACCAGGCGGTACGGCCTCTGGCCGACAAGGATGTAGCCGCCCTCGTAGCCCACCTGACCGGAGCGCGCGCCATTGCGCCGGCGTCGCAGAAACAAGTCCGCGTCATTTTCGGCACCGAGAGCCTGACCTCGGGCGTCACCGGCACCGACAGCGCCTATCTCGACGCCCGCGACTGGAAGCTGGTGTCGGGCCGCCCATTCAGCGATTCGGAGACACGCTCGGGCACCGGCGTCTGCCTGATCGGCGAGACGGTGCGCCAGCAATTCTTCGGCGCCGGCGAACCCGAGGGCGAGATCATCCGCGTCAACCGCACCTCGTGCAAGATCATCGGCCTGCTCGAACCCAAGGGCTATACCGGCTTCGGCCAGGACCAGGACAATGTCGTCTTGATGCCGCTTGCCGCCTATCAGCGCCGCATCGCCGGCAACCGCGACATCGACAACATCTACGTCGCCGCCGACGACCGCACCCCGACCACCGAATTGCAGCCGCGAGTCGAGGACATTTTGCGCGACACCCGCCGCATCACGCCGGACCGCGAAGACGATTTCTCGATCCGCGACATGACCCAGATCGCCGACGCCATGGCCAGCGCCACCACCACCATGACCGGCATGCTGGGCGCCGTCGCGGGCGTCAGCCTGCTGGTCGGCGGCATCGGGATCATGAACATCATGCTGGTCTCGGTCACTGAGCGCACCCGCGAGATCGGCATCAGGCTCGCCATCGGCGCGCATGAAAAGCACATCCTCATCCAGTTCCTGGTCGAGGCGACGGTGCTGTCGCTGCTCGGCGGCATTATCGGCATCCTGATCGGCCTGGCGCTGGCCGGCCTCGCCTCGGCAACGCTGGCCATACCGTTTGCGCCGAGCCCGGCGGTCATCCTGCTCGCCGTCGGTTTTTCGGCGCTGATCGGCATGGTGTTCGGCTTCTTCCCGGCGCTGCGCGGCGCCAGGCTCGACCCGATCGACGCGCTGCGCCACGAATAAGCGCCAGATCAGCTCCACCGCAACCAACCGCTATCCACAAGGATGGGTGCTTGTCGACATCGGCAATACTTGTTGTCATCCGGTCTGCGATGCTAATTTAGAGCAAAGCATCTAGCCAAGGAGTTGCGATGAGCAAGAAGGCGCGGCTGATTCTGACGATGGTGATCATCGAAGGCGCCCTTGCGGGACTTTGGTGGTATCTCGCCCGCTACGGCATGGCCAATCCCGATCGTGTCACCGCCGATTTTCAGGCAGTCGTCGGCCAGACGACGGGCATGGTCATGGGTGGATTGCTGGGCATCGGCGTTATCCTGTTCCTCGTCGCCGCCCGCAACGACCGCAAGGCGGCGCAGAACAATCCGCGCCGTTAGCCCCCGCCACCGCCAAAATGCCACTCGACCAGCGGCTTCATATGCGGTGCCAGCCCTTCCGGCAGGTCGGCGGCGTGGCGGATGATCACCGGCCCCTCGATCTCCGGCTCGGTCTCGGTCGCGACGAAGGCCCCGATGCGCCGCGCAATCTCGTCGGCCGGCGCATCGACGTGGTAGCGGCGGAAGAGGACCGTGCCGGTCGAAGTCGACAGCGCATGGTAGCGCTTGCCGCGCGCAGCGCCTGTCAGGTCAAGCCCGGTCTCCTCGCGCACTTCACGGATCATGTTGAAATCGACATCGACGCGGCCATCGCGAAAATCGATCGGCTCGAACGAGCCGGCAGCGAAGTAGACACTGCCGGCCGCGACCGTGTGCGCGCCCATGCGGATCGCCACCAGGGCGTTGTCGCCGGCGACCAGCATGGCGTGACCATAGGCATGCTCGGCGCCCGTCCCCTGCCGGTTCTTTCGCCACAGCAGGAAGGTCGAGTACTTCACCGCGTGACAACGCCCGACGATCCGGTTGTCGCGCCAGGCGAGCGCCGAGAGCAGCACCACCGTGCCGTCGAACAGCGCCGGATTGGCCGTAACCTCACGCCGCCAGTTGTCAGTGATCGCCTGCGCGTTGTCGCGCTCGAACGGATGCGGGCCGGGGTCGAGCCGGACGTCGATTTCGTCGACGGGCAGGATGACGTTGCGCGGCAGGTCGAAGCTCACCGTGCTCAAGCCATGTCCAGGGTAATTGCGACGGGACAATGGTCCGACGCCTTCGGCCGGTCCCAGCCGGCGCGCGGAAAGCGCTCCACCGCCTGTCCCGCCGGAAAGATGGTGCGCCAGGGCTGGCCGTTGCGGATGATGTCGGGAACCGCCGTCGCATTCTTCGCCGCCAGCCCTTTCGACAGCAGGATGTAGTCGAGCTGGCACAGATGCCGCTCCTTCGGCCCGCGCGTGTGGTAGAAACTCCAGCGGTCCATCTCCGGCCGCCGCTCGACGACATTCTCGCAAAAGCCGTCGGCGGTGAGCACATCGATACAGGACTGGCTCTCGTCGATCACCTGGAAGCGGTAGCCGTCGACGGCGTCGCCCTCGATCTTCACCCGCTGGCGGTAGTCGTTCATGTCGCCGCAGATCGCCCAGTTTTTATCGGCTGCGTGCTCTTTGCCGAAGCGCTCCTCGATGATGCGGCGCACGGCTTGCGCCTCGGCGATGCGCACCGGCATCGTCGCCTCGCGGCCGTCGAGCCCATTGCGCGGCGAGCCCATCGATTTGAAATGGACGAGGTAAAGCGTCAGCGGCACGCCGCCGACCTTGATGTCGACCTCCAGGCAATCGCGCCGGAAGATGCGTTCATTGGCCAGGTTGCCGAGCGCCTCGAGTTCAGGCGTGTGCAATCCGAACTGCTCGAACGTGACATAGGCATGGCTGGTCATGCGCACGAATTCGATCGGCTGACCTTGCGCTGTCTCGTTGCGCATCATCACGGCAACGTCGATGCCGCGCGAATCATTGCCGGCGGTGGTGTATTTCTGCCGGTAACCCTCGCCCACCATCTTGAAGAGATAGCCATACTCGAACGCCTTCAGCGCCTCGATGTTGTCAACCTCCTGCATGCAGATGATGTCCGCGCGGGTGGCGGCGATGGCGAGCGCGGTCAACTGGCGCGTATCGTCGGACTGCGCGATGGCGCGCGCCTGCTCCAGCATCCGGTATTCGGCTTCGCTCTGGATGTCGAAAAGCGCCAGCGTGCGGTCTTCGTTGAGCTGGTTGCGGAAGCCCGAGAAATCGAACCTGTTCATCAGGTTTTCGACATTGAAAGTGGCGAGGCGCAGCGACATGGGCTGACCTTTGCCTGCAAGCGCCCATGAAAACAAGGGCTGCTCGTCATGGCGGATGGAACCTTTCCGTTCATCCTCCGTTCAGACGCAAAGGTCCATCAATAGGCCACTTCCCTGGGGTATCCGGGCGTGGGGCCTGTATCACTTGGAGAGTGCAATGAGCTCGCTCTTTTCGTCCACCGTCAAATCCGGGCTGTTAGCGCTCGGTCTTTTTTCAGGTCTCACGGCGCCATCCGCCGCGGGCCCGATCCTGCAGCCAAACCTGGCGGTGCCGACAAGCACCACATTGTCTGACATCACACCGGTTCGCGACAGCTGGGCGGGCGGCAATGACCGCCGCTCCTTCAACGATTGGCAGTGGCGCCGCCACGACGGCCGTCGCTTTGCCCGGTCAGGCAACTGGAACAACGGCAACTGGAATGGCGGCAACTGGAACGGCGGCGACAACTGGCGCTGGCGCCATCACCGCCACCATCGCGGCCGTGATTTTGACAGCGGCGCCGCAGCAGTTCTCGGCCTCGGCCTGGGTCTCGGCCTCGGCAGCATCTACAACAACGGCTACTACAATAACGGCTATTACAATGACGGCTACTACGTGCAGCCGGCGCCCCGGCGCTATTACCGCACGCAGCGTCTGTCCAGCGCCCATGTCCAGTGGTGCTACGACCGCTATCGGTCCTATCGGGCCTGGGACAACACGTTCCAGCCCTATGGTGGCCCGCGCCAGCAATGCTGGTCGCCCTACAGCTGAACTATAAACGACAATACACGACGGCGCCGCCCCATCGCGGCGCCGTTTCATTTGGGAAAGACGGCTGGTCTCGGTCACCGCTAACCATATGTTTATCGGCTCAGCCTATCCGTGATATCGTGCCCCATCTGACGATCGCGCCGATCCGGTCGCGAAGGACGTGCCGTCATGGCCGACAACGAATTGCGAAACAAACACCGGCAGCGCGTGCTGAAAGGCGCGACGATTCTGACCGGCCTCACCAATTCCGAGGTCAAGTGCACGGTGCGCAACATGCATGCCGGCGGCGCCGAGCTGAAAGTGTCTATAGACGCGCGCGTGCCGGACGAGTTCCTGCTCTATGTGCCGGTCGACGGCATCGGCTACAAGGCCATCGTGCGCTGGCGCCGCGACGACCGCATCGGCGTCGAGTTCACCGGCACCGAGCCGAAGCCGCATTGGCACTATGGCTGAGCGTCCTGATCGATAAACCGGCATGAAAGAGCCGGCGGATCGCTCCGCCGGCTCTTTGCTCCCAATCCCGACGACTGCGGGTTAGTTCTTGGCCTTGTCGACCAGCTTGTTCTTGGAAATCCAGGGCATCATGGCGCGCAGCTTGGCGCCGACTTCCTCGATCTGGTGGCTGTCATTGTTGCGGCGGATGCCCTTGAAGCGCGACATGCCGGCGCGGTATTCCTGCATCCACTCCGAGGTGAATTTTCCGGTCTGGATGTCCTTCAGCACGCGCTTCATCTCGGCCTTGGTCTCGGCGGTGATAATGCGCGGGCCAGAGACATATTCGCCCCATTCGGCCGTGTTCGAGATCGAGTAGTTCATGTTGGCGATGCCCCCTTCATAGATCAGGTCGACGATCAGCTTGACCTCGTGCAGGCACTCGAAATAGGCCATTTCGGGCGCATAGCCGGCTTCCACCAGCGTCTCAAAACCGGCGCGGATCAGTTCGACCAGGCCGCCGCAGAGCACGACCTGCTCGCCGAACAGATCGGTCTCGCATTCCTCGCGGAAATTGGTCTCGATGATGCCCGAACGGCCGCCGCCGACGCCGCAGGCGTAGGACAGAGCGAGATCGAGCGCGTTGCCGGAAGCATCCTGGTTGACGGCGACCAGGCACGGCACGCCGCCGCCCTTCTGGTATTCGCCGCGCACCGTGTGGCCGGGGCCTTTCGGCGCGATCATGACGACATCGACGGTCGACTTCGGCTCGATCAGGCCGAAATGCACATTGAGGCCGTGTGCGAAGGCGATCGCGGCGCCGTCACGAATGTTCGGCGCGATTTCGTTTTTGTAGATGTCGGCCTGCAGCTCGTCAGGCGTCGCCATCATCATCAAATCGGCCCATTTGGCAGCGTCCGCCACGCTCATCACCTTGAGCCCGTCGGCCTCGACCTTCTTGGCGGTCGCCGATCCAGCCTTGAGCCCGATGGCGATTTCCTTGGCGCCCGAATCCTTGAGGTTGAGCGCGTGCGCCCGGCCCTGGCTGCCATAGCCGATTATGGCGACCTTCTTGCCCTTGATCAGATTGAGATCGGCGTCGCGATCGTAATAGACACGCATCTTTTGCTTCCTTCCCGTAGAGATTAGAGGCCTTGCGGCCCGGTTTTTGCTCCATAAAGAGCGAGAAACTGCTGCGTTGCCCGGACGGCATCGCCGCCGATCGCCGCTTCAGTCAATTCCAGCCTGTCGCCGAGCAGGAGACGGATCTGCACGTCGCGGGCGACCAGCCCGAAAAAGGTCCGGAACGCCATTTCGGCATCCGTAAAGTCGAGCAGCCCGGCATGCTTGCCGGCAAGCAGCACCGGCTTCAGGCGTCTGGCCAGCGCGAAACGGCCATTCTCCAGCACGATGGCGCCGAGATCGTCCTTTCCGGATCCGGCATGGCCGACCGCGACGCGGTTCAGCGCGATCGAGGTATCGCTCGAAATCACCTTTAGCCAGTCCGAGGCGAAGCCTTCCAGGCTTGCCGTCAGCGAGGCAAGATCGAGCCGCTCACCGTCGACCGGCACCACGCGCACTTTCGATGCCTGCCACTGCACGGTCGCCGTCAGCAGTCCGTCGCGGTCGCCGAACCATTTGTAGAGCGTTTCCTTGGAGCAGCTGGCGCGGCGCGCCACCGCCGTCATGGTCAGATTGTCGCCCTCCTCGACCAGCAGCCGCAAAGCCGCGTCCAGGACGACCTTTTGCCGCTCTGTCAGCACTTCGCTGGTATCGATCTCGGCCCTTGCCTGCAACAATTTCCTGCCCATTCGATGAGGTCGCCGGGCCGCCTCAAACTGCGTACCGTACGTTACGGTTCGGCATATTGCGCAATCCTATGCTCGACGCAAGGGGTCAGGTAGAAAAATCGTCGACGTGAGAGCCGCCGAGCAACCACGAGATTCTGACGGATCAATCATCGGCGGGCGGATGGCGCAGCTCTCCAAGCAGGCTCGCCAGTATCTTCAGCTCCTCCGCGGAGAGTTTTGCGCCGACCAATTCCGCTATCGACCGTCCATAGACAGCCCACATCCGTCGCCGCGTCTGACGGCCCTTGGCCGAGATGCGGATGGTCTGGCCGCGGCCGTCATCGGCAGCCCTGAGCTTCTCGACCAGTCCGTCTGCCTCGAGGCGCGCCAGAAGCCGCGAGATGTTATACTGCGCAAACAGTGTGCGCTCGGTCAGCTGGAATGGCCGCAGCCCGCCCTCACCCGCCTCGGCGAGTTCATGCAGCACGTCATACCAGTCGAGCGGCGGCAAGCCGCTAGTCTTCAAAGCCTCTTCCGCCATTTCGATGAGCTGGCGCGAAACCCGCATTAGGCGGGCCCAGGCCTTGACGGCTTCCGGCGAAGGCGTGGTTGTTTTGGTCATGACCCATCCTAGGCGGTAGATGCAGTTGCATCAAGCTTGACGGTCAATGCACTTGCATCTATATGCATGCAACTGCATCGATCCGGGAAAGATCCATGAAACACGAAATTTGCAAAGTCGCCGACGTCCCACAGACGGGCAGCCTGATCGCACCGTTCTTCGGCCGCGAGGTCCATGTCTGGCGCAGCGGCGAGCGTGTCCGTGCCGCCGCCAATGTCTGCCTGCATTTCGGCGGGCCGCTCGACTGCAAGGACGGCAAGCTGGTCTGCCAATGGCACGGTGCCGCCTTCGATATGGAAAGCGGCGATCGGCTTGAAGGTCCGGCGCCAAAAGCGTCGCGACTGATGTTCCTGTCGACGCGCGTCGACGACGGCGCGTTGAACTATGTCTGGGGAGAGTGACATGCCTGAGAAGAATGAAATGCCTGGCAAGCTCATTCTCGTCAGCCATCATCTGTGCCCCTATGTGCAGCGCGCGGCTATCTCGCTGGCCGAGAAAGGCGTGCCGTTTGAGCGTGTCACCATCGACCTCGCCAACAAGCCGGACTGGTTCAAGGCGATTTCGCCGCTGGGCAAGGTGCCGCTGCTGATCCTCCAGGCAAATGGCGAGGAGACGGTGATCTTCGAATCCGCCGTCATTCTCGAATTCCTCGAGGAGACGCAAGCCAATCCTCTGCATCCGGCCGACGCCTACGCCCGTGCCCGGCATCGCGCCTGGATCGAGTTCGGCTCGGCGACATTGAACACCATCGGCCGGTTCTACTCGGCATCGACGGAGGCCGCCTTCCTGGCGGAATCCGCAGCGCTGTCAGCCATGTTCGATCGTGTCGAGAACGAATTGGCCGACCAGGCCGGACCGTGGTTCAGCGGCCAGCGCTTTTGCCTCGTCGACGCCGTCTACGGCCCGGTCTTCCGCTATCTCGACGCCTTCGACCGGATCGGCAATTTCGGCCTGCTGGACGGGAAGCTGCGGGTCCAGGCCTGGCGCAAGGCGTTGAGCGAACGCGCCTCGATCAAGGGTGCCGTGGCGCCGGACTATCCGCAGCGGCTGCGTCTATTCCTGCGTGCGAGAAATTCGTTTCTCTCGACCCTGATCCCGCCGGATGATCTGGCCAGTGCACCTCCTCTAGCCCGATCCGCCTGAACGGATCGATCAGCGTGCCGGCCACCATCGAGGCAAGCACGCTTGGCACTGGCGGGATTTTGGCGATGGTTGCCACCAGCCTGTCGCGGAAGAAGGGCAGCATCGTGCCGTCCGACTGGTAGAACGGCGTCAGCGCCAGCGACAGCAGCTGGAAGATTCGGACATGCCATCGCCGCGCCCGGGCGTAGCTTTCCAGCGCTGCCTCGACGTTGCCCGTTTGTGCCAAGGCATGGCTGAGTGCTGCCGCGTCGAGCAGCGCCATGTTGGCGCCTTGCCCGAGCTGCGGGCTGGTCGAATGCGCGGCATCGCCGATGACGGCCAGCCTGCGGCCGGCCGGCAGCTTCATCGTGTGGTGGCCGTAGCGCGCCAGCGACAGCTGGTCGAAGCTGTCGATCTGGCTGGTGAACGCCTCGCACTGTGGCCACAGCGAGACCAGTCTCGCCTTCCAGGCGTCGAGCCCTGCCGCGCGCACGTTTTCGGCATCCGCCGGCTTCAGGCTCCAGAAGAACGCCGCCATCTTTTCCGCGCCCGGTTCCGGTCGGCCGATCGGCAGGACGCCGATCATCACGCTGGCCTTGTCGTAGCGCTGCAGCAGCGCATTTTCGTCGAAGCCTTGGCGCCAGCCGAGCGAGGCCCAGAACGCGCCGTAAGTGAGCTGCCGCGGCTCGGCCGGATCGTTGAGGCACCGGCGCAGCTTCGAACGCGAGCCGCTGGCGTCGACGACGAGGTCGAACGGCCCTGCCCTGCGGCCCCCCACCGTTCGGCTCTTGTCGAAGATCAGGCTTGCCCGCTCACCGACGTCCAGCGCCTCGATCTCGACACCGGTTTCGATGGCGATGCCTTGGCACTGCGCGGCGCGGAACAACACGTTGAACAGCGCCGCCCGGTGCACCGCCAGCCCGAAGCGGCCGCCAGGCTGCGCGTCGTAGCGCACGGCGAGCACGGTGCGGCCGGTCGAGGCATCGGCGCCATGCAGACGCTCGATGCGGCTGCCGAGCGCCAGAATGTCGTCGAGCAGGCCGAGATCGGCAACCACGCTCAGCCCGGTCGGCTGCAGGATCAGTCCGGAGCCGACGGGCTTGGGCTCCTCGAAACGTTCGAAGATGGTGACGTTATGGCCCGCACGCTTGAGAAAGAGCGCGGTGGCGAGCCCCGCCGGGCCGGCGCCCGCAATCGCGATGTCTAGAGATTTTTCCATTGCGCCCAACCACTGGCGGGACAATCCTTCAGCGCCATTGTCAAATCAAGCCATTGCTGCATGGACCAAAATATCAGCCACCGGCGTCGAAGGCAGCGCGCGCCTTGCGCACCGCACCATGGTTGAGTTCGGCCCACAGGATCAGTTGATGCAAGGCGCCGAACATCGAACGGCCGAGATCGGTCAGGCTGTATTCGACGCTTGGCGGCTTGGTCGGGAACACTTCGCGATGAACAAAGCCGTCGCGCTGCAGATCGTGGAGCGTCTGGGTCAGCATGCGCTGCGAGATGTCGGGCACCAGGCGCCGCAACTCGCCGAAACGATAGGGCTGCTCGGCGAGCGCCGCCATCAGCAGCGAACTCCATTTGCCGTTCACACCCTGCATCACGTCGCGAACCGGGCAATCGGCAATGTTTGCGCCATCGCTGGTGGCTTTGAATATATTGAGCTTGGTTCTCAGATTGACGACCTTGCCGTCCATGGCTGCTGGTTCCCTGGCGGTGCCTACCTCCCTAAAAACTGCCTTCTTTACGGTGGCCGGTCAATTCTTATTTTAGTGCTGGTCTCTTTTTGAGACTGTCAGAAGCACCCGCCACCCGGCGCAATTTCAGGATCCCCCATGACCGCAACCCTTCTCGTCACCGGCGCTTCCGGCCAGCTTGGCCGCGGCGTCATCAACCACCTGCTGGACACATTAAAGGTCCCCGCAAACCGCATCATCGCCACCACCCGTACACCCGCCAACCTTGCCGATCTGGCGGCGCGCGGCGTCGTCGTCAGAGCCGCTGACTTCAACGACCCGCAATCGCTTGCCGAGGCCTTCGCGGGAGCCGACCGGGCACTCGTCATCTCGACCAACGAACTTGAGGTACAGGGGAAGCGGCGCGAGCAGCAGCTTGCGGCGGTGACCGCGGCCAAACAGGCTGGCGTCGGCCACCTGCTGTACACCTCGATGCCCAACCCCGAGCCTGGTTCGCCGGTTGTTTTCGCGCCCGACCACTACGACACCGAACAGGCGATCAAGGCGAGCGGCATCCCCTACACGATCTTCCGCAATGGCTGGTATAACGAGAACCTGTTCATGGCGTTGCCGCAGGTTCTGGCATCGGGTCAGTGGTACACCTCCGCCGGCGACGGCGCCATTTCCTACGGCACGCGCGACGATTTCGCGGCGGCGATCGCAGCGGGGCTCGCCTCGGACAGCAGCGAAAGCGCGACTTACACGCTGACCGGCCCCAGTGCGTATACGGCTGCCGAAGTGGCGGCGTTGGTCACCGAAGTCACCAGCAAGCCGATCCAGGTCATCCAGCTTTCCGACGAAGCCCTGACCGAGGGAATGAAGTCGGCCGGCCTGCCTGAACCCTTCGCAAAGGTGCTGGTGTCGTTCGACGCTGCCGCCCGCGCAGGTGACCTCGGCATGGTGACCGACGCGGTCGAAAAACTCTCCGGCCGAAAGTCGGTGCCGCTGAAGCAGTTTCTGGAGACGAACAAGGCTGCACTGGCCGGCTGAAAGCTGCCGTTGCGGGACGCCGAGCCCTTACGATTCGGCCTCCCGCACAATTACTTACGTCGCTTGACCAGTCCCAGCCGGATCAGGCTTTCGCCCGTGGCAATCAAAGCATCTTCGCGCGAGCGTGGCGCCCAGCCGAGCACGCGCACCGCCTTGGCGTTGGTGGCGTTCTTGATCTTGCCCAGTTCCGTTGCGAGCTGTGCCGCTTCCGGATTGAACAGCCCGATGATGCGCACCAGCCAATCGGGAAACTCCCGCGTCGAGACGCGCGACGCCGCCGGCCCGAGCCGCGTCTTCAGGGTCTGCGCGATCTCGCGCACCGTCATGAAATCGCCGGCGACAGCGAGGAACCGTTCGCCCTTGGCGGCGGGGTGGGTCATGGCGCGAACATGCAGATCCGCCACGTCGCGCGCGTCGACGACGCCGAAGGACAGGCGCGGCAGCCCAGGCACGGCGCAGTTCAGCATGCGCTGGACAAATTCGGTCGAGGTCGAATGGTCGGCGCCGAGCACCGGTCCAAAGATGCCAACGGGATTGACGACCGCAAGTTCCAGCGCGCCGCCCTGCTCGGCGATGAAATCCCAGGCCGCGCGCTCGGCGAGCGTCTTGGACTTCACATAGGCGCTGACCTTGCCTGCCGGATCGGTCCAGTTTTCCTCGTTGAAAGGCTGCCCATCCGCGCGCATCTTGCCATAGCCGACGGCCGCGAAGGATGAGGTGAGCACGACGCGCCTGACCCCGGTATCCCGCGCCGCCCGCAGCACGCGCAACGCGCCCTCGCGTGCCGGAAGGATCAGGTCATCCTCATGCGTGGGCACGCCGGGCGGAAAAGGTGATGCGACATGCAGCACGTAATCGCAGCCGGCCACCGCCGCCGGCCAGCCTGCGTCGGCCATCAGATCGGCATGGGCGAATGAAAGGGCGTCACCGGGCTCCGTGCCACCTGCCTTGAGCATGGCGAGCACATCGGCTTCGCGCCTGGCCGATCGCACGGAGGTGCGGACGCGGTAGCCGGCCTTCAACAGTTCGAGGATGCAGTGAGCGCCGAGGAAGCCGGACCCGCCGGTGACCAGCACCAATTCGCCGCTCATATTAGCCTCCTCGACGATTTATCCGTTCGAGACCCTCAGATCGCCACCTGCGTGCCGATCTCGACCACACGTCCGGTCGGGATCTGGAAATACTCCGTCGCATCGGCCGCCGAGCGGGCGAGCCCGATGAACAGCTTGTCCTGCCACACCGGCATGCCGGAATTGGGCGATGCCTTGAGCGAGCGCCGCGACAGGAAGAACGACGTCGTCATGATGTCGAACTTCCAGCCCTGCTTGCGGCAGATCGCCAGCGCGCGCGGAATGTTGGGCTGCTCCATATAGCCGAAGGTCAGCGTCACCCGCATGAACAACTCGTTGACTGTCTCCATCTTGACCCGCTCGCTGTCGGGCACCAGCGGCTGCGGTGCGGTGACCACCGACAGAATGACGTTCTGCTCGTGCAGCACCTTGTAGTGCTTCAGGCTGTGCATCAGCGCTGTCGGCGCGCTTTGCGGATCGCTGGTCAGGAACACGGCGGTGCCGGACACCAGCTGCGGCTTCTTCTTCAACAGATTGCCGGCGAGGAAATCGAGCGGGATTTCGTTGCGCCGGGTCTTGTCGAACAGATAGCGGCTGCCGCGCACCCAGGTCCACATCGCCAGAACGATGGTGAAGGCCACCGCAAGCGACGCCCAGCCGCCCTCGAACACCTTGACGATGTTGGAGGCAAAGAAGCCGATGTCGATGAACGCGAACACCGCCGTCATCGCCACCGCCACCCACAGCCGCCATTTCCAGATGCGTGTCATGACGACGAACAGCAGCACCGTCGTCACCAACATGTTGCCGGTCACCGAGATGCCATAGGCGGAGGCGAGCTTGCTCGATTCGCCGAAACCGACGACCAGCAACATCACCGCCAAAGCCAGCAAAACATTGACGCGCGGCATGTAGATCTGGCCCGACTGCCGTTCCGACGTGTGCAGGATTTCGAGGCGCGGCAGCATATTGAGCTGCACCGCCTGCCTGGTCAGCGAGAAGGCGCCCGATATGACCGCCTGGCTGGCGATGACCGTCGCCGCGGTTGCCAATACCACCATCGGGATCAGCGTCCAGCCTTCGTTCATCTCGAAGAATGGATGGCCGACGTGACCGTTCTTCGCCAGCACGAAAGCGCCCTGCCCGGCATAGTTGAGCAGCAGGCAGGGAAACACGATGGCCAGCCAGGCGAGCACGATGGGCTTGCGGCCGAAATGGCCGAGATCGGCATAAAGCGCTTCGGCGCCGGTGACGGCGAGGAAGATGGCGCCGATGGTGACGAAGGCGACATCGGGCGAATTGATCAGGAAGGCGACGATGTAGTGCGGGCTGACCGCCCACAGGATTTCGGGATCGGCGATGATGTGGTTCAAGCCCGAAAGACCGATAGCCAGGAACCAGACCGCCGTGATCGGGCCAAAGATCAGCGCCACACCGCCGGTCCCGAAGCGCTGCACCGAAAACAGGATCGCCAGGATGACCAGCGTCAGCGGCACGACGTAGGGCTGGAAGGTCGGGGTAACGACATTCATGCCTTCAACCGCCGAAAGCACCGAGATTGCCGGCGTGATGACGGCGTCACCGAAGAACAATGACGCGCCGACAATACCGATGGCCAGGATGATCGCCGAGCGGGTCGGGAAACTGCCGCGCGCCAGCGCCATCAGCGACAGCACGCCGCCCTCGCCTCGGTTGTCGGCTCTGAGCACGAACATGATGTATTTGATGGTGACGATAATCGTCAACGACCAGATGATCAGCGACAGCACGCCCAGAATATCGCCGCGCTCGGCGATTTCGCCGCCGGAGGACGCAACAAGCGCTTCCCGGAAGGCGTAGATCGGGCTGGTGCCGATGTCGCCATAGACCACACCGAGCGCGCCCAGCATCAGAACTTTGGTGCTGTGCTGTTCGATTTCGGGATGGCTCGATTGTTCGACGGGTTCTGCCTCAATACCAGCATTGGTAAGGGCCATGGACGACACTCCGATAAGCGCGCGGTGCTCTACGCTTGCTGCGATGCAATATCAAGTGCCGTGACGGTAGGGCTACCATGTTCCCAGCGCAGGGCTTGCCCCGCAATGACCGGTGCGTGGCGTCAAAGGCTGCCGGAAACCTCAGATCGCCACCTGCGTGCCGATCTCGACCACACGTCCGGTCGGGATCTGGAAATACTCCGTCGCATCGGCCGCCGAGCGGGCGAGCCCGATGAACAGCTTGTCCTGCCACACCGGCATGCCGGAATTGGGCGATGCCTTGAGCGAGCGCCGCGACAGGAAGAACGAAGTCGTCATGATGTCGAACTTCCAGCCCTGCTTGCGGCAGATCGCCAGCGCGCGCGGAATGTTGGGCTGCTCCATATAGCCGAAGGTCAGCGTCACCCGCATGAACAACTCGTTGACTGTCTCCATCTTGACCCGTTCGCTGTCGGGCACCAGCGGCTGCGGTGCGGTGACCACCGACAGAATGACGTTCTGCTCGTGCAGCACCTTGTAGTGCTTCAGGCTGTGCATCAGCGCTGTCGGCGCGCTTTGCGGATCGCTGGTCAGGAACACGGCGGTGCCGGACACCAGCTGCGGCTTCTTCTTCAACAGATTGCCGGCGAGGAAATCGAGCGGGATTTCGTTGCGCCGGGTCTTGTCGAACAGATAGCGGCTGCCGCGTATCCAGGTGGTCATGATCAGCCCCATGAGGCAGGCAACGGATATTGACACCCATCCGCCTTCCACGATCTTGACGACATTCGCGAGGAAGAAACCCATGTCGATGGTGCCGAACAGCAGCGCCAATGCCAGGGCGAGCCCAAGCTGCCATTTCCACAAATTGCGCATGACAACGAACAGCAGAATGGTTGTCATCAGCATCTCGCCGGTTACCGAAATTCCGTAAGCGGAAGCCAGCGAACTCGAGCTGCCGAAGCCGACAACCAGCAGCATCACTCCCAGGGCGATGAGCAGGTTGACGCGCGGCATATAAATCTGGCCGCTCTGCATTTCGGACGTGTGCTGCACCTCGATGCGGGGCAGCAGGTTGAGTTGCACTGCCTGACGTGCCAGCGAAAAAGCACCCGAGATCACCGCCTGACTGGCGATCACGGTGGCGGCCGTTGCCAAGCCGACCATTGGCATCAGCGCCCAATCCGGCAACATCTCGAAGAATGGATTGGTCGGCCTGCCGCCATTCGCCAATACAAAGGCGCCCTGGCCGAAGTAGTTGAGCAGCAGGCAAGGAAACACCACGGAAAACCACGCGAGCACGATCGGCTTGCGCCCGAAATGTCCAAGGTCGACATAAAGCGCCTCGGCCCCCGTTACCGCCAGGAACACTGCACCAACGGTCACGAAAGCGGCGGTCGGCGTGCCGGCTAAGTAGGCGATCGCATAATACGGGTTGATCGCCAACAGCACCGAAGGATCATCCATCAGGTGGTAGAGCCCGGAAACGCCGATGGCCAGGAACCATAGCGCCGTCACCGGCCCGAATACTGCCGCCACCTTCCCCGTGCCGAAGCGCTGCACGGAGAACAGAAATGCCAGGATGACCAAGGTGATCGGAACGACATAGGCCTCCAGCGTCGGTGTCACCACTTCCAGGCCCTCAACTGCCGACAGCACGGAAATGGCCGGAGTTATGATAGCGTCTCCGAAAAAAAGCGACGCCCCGCAAAGTCCGATGCCGAGGATAAGCTTGGCGCCTTTTGGATAGGCGCTGCGCGCCAGCGCCATCAGGGACAGCGTGCCGCCCTCGCCCTTGTTGTCGGCGCGAAGCACGAAAGCGACGTATTTTATGGTGACGATAATCGTCAGCGCCCAGACGATCAGCGACAGCACGCCCAGGACATCTATACGCGTGTCGGTACCAGGCGAAGCGTGAAGCGCCTCGCGGAAGGCATAGATCGGGCTGGTGCCGATATCGCCATAGACGACGCCAAGCGCGCCCAGCATCAGAACTTTGGTGCTGTGCTGTTCAGTGTGGGAGTGGTTCGGTTGTTCGACGGGTTCAGCCTCGCTACCGATGCTGGAAAGAGCCATCGACTACTCCCCGATCACCGCGCGGTGCGCCTTGCTTGCTGTCATGCGATATCACCTTCGACACGAGCCTTCCACCGCTACCAACCGCAAGCCTTCAGAAACCGCCCCACCGTGCCGGCCATGCCATACTCCAACGCATCGGCTGTCAACCCGTGTCCGATAGACACTTCGGCCAATGCCGGAATGCGCTTTGCCAATGCCGGAAGGTTGTTCACCACCAGATCGTGCCCGGCATTGACCTGGAGCCCGGCGGCGAGTGCGGCATCCGCGGTTTTTCCCAATCTTTCCAGCTCCTTCCGCGCCTTGGCGGAATCGGAATGGTAGCTGCCGTAGGGCCCGGTATAGAGCTCGATGCGGTCGGCGCCGGTGTCGCGCGCGGCATTGACGCCGGTGGGATCCGGATCGGAAAACAGCGACACGCGGAAGCCCCCTTTTTTCAGACGCTTGACGATCGGGATAAGGAACGCCGCCTCGGCGGCAAAGTTCCAGCCATGGTCCGATGTCGCCTGCGCCGGATCGTCGGGCACCAGCGTCACCTGCTCCGGCTGGTGCCTTTCCACAAGCGCCAGAAAATCCTCGGTCGGGTAGCCCTCGATGTTGAATTCCGCCTTGGGAAACTCGTCGTCGATCAGCGCCCGGATCTCCGGCAGGTCGGAATGCCTGGTGTGGCGCTCGTCGGGCCGCGGATGAACCGTCAGCCCGTGCGCGCCGGCCGCCAGCGCCAGGCGGCCGAGCCCGGTGACGCTCGGCCACGGCAGGTCGCGGCGGTTGCGCAGCATGGCGATGGCGTTGAGATTGACCGAGAGTTTCGCGGGCATGGCGTGAGGTCCGGCTGTTTGTGCAGCGCATCTATACTGCCTTTGATGGGAACAGACAGGGGCTTTCGGGTGTTCCAGTGATGACATCTGCTCGCAAGGGGGAACCCAGCCAATGAATTTTCTCCAATCCGTGCCCGCGATCCGCCGCCTCGAAACCAACCGTGAGGACCTTTTCGCCATCGACGTCGTCGGCCATGTATCGGCCGCCGACGGCGAAAATCTGTTCGGATTGCTGGAGGCTGCCTACGCGCTGCACCCGAGGATCGACGTCTTGGTGCGGCTGGTCGACCATGAGGGCGTCGACTGGATCGATATGGACGACGAGACGCTGAAACA
Organism: Mesorhizobium sp. C395A; assembly: GCF_030323205.1. NCBI lineage: Bacteria > Pseudomonadati > Pseudomonadota > Alphaproteobacteria > Hyphomicrobiales > Phyllobacteriaceae > Mesorhizobium > Mesorhizobium sp. C395A. Next base: position 2,528,677 of record NZ_CP100473.1, read on the forward strand.
AGGTACGGTTCATGCGCTAGAGCATATCGCCCGGTGCGCGACGATCGGTGAGCCGGACTGGATAGCGGATGCGCGGAACTTCCTTCCGGCTTCGCCACCCATCGAGTTCAGGCACTTCGCGGCCGAGGACGAAGCGGATGCCTGGCAATGGCTGGGTGCGACGCCACTCAGCCCTGCTGCGCCGGCTGCTACCTGACGCCGGCTATCTAACGCCAGCTATCCAACGCCAGTTATCTAACAATCGTCAGCCGCTCTGCCGCCCGCGTGATGGCGGTATAAAGCCAGCGCTGGCGGGTTTCCTTGAACGCCCAGCTCTCGTCGAACAGCACGACGTCGTTCCACTGCGAACCCTGCGCCTTGTGCACGGTCAGCGCGTAGCCATAGTCGAAATCGTCAAAGCGCTTCTTCTGCTGCCAGGGGATATCGGCGTCCGGATCCTCGAAAGCCGACTTGAGCAGCTTGATCTTGGCGACGCCGCGGTCGGGATCGTCCTCCTCGGGCGAGACCAGAAGGTTGATGCCCGGCTTCACCGTCTCGCGCGACGAGGTCATCACCTTCCACAGCGAACCGTTGAGCAGGCCCTTGGCGGGGTCGTTGCGCAGGCAGACCAGCTTGTCGCCGGCCTGCGGATAATCGGCATTGAAACCCTTCAGCTCGCGCAGGCGCTGATTGTAGCGGCGGCGTGTGCGGTTGGTGCCGACCAACACCTGGTCCGCCTTCAGCACCAGCTCCTGGGTGACGTCCTCCTTGCCGATGACCTGCGCGGTGCCGTAGTCGCCGCGCATGAACTCGCGGCCCTCGCGCACGTCGAGCGCCAGCTGGATAATCGGATTGTCGCGCGCCTGGCGGTGGATTTCGGTCAAGAGCACATCCGGCTCATGCTCGGTGAAAAAGCCGCCGCCCGAGATCGGCGGCAGCTGCGCCGGATCGCCAAGCACCAGGATCGGCGTGCCAAAACTCAGAAGGTCGCGGCCAAGCTGCTCGTCGACCATCGAGCATTCGTCGATGACCACCAGCTTCGCCCGTGAAATAGGGCTTTGCCGGTTGAGCGAGAAGGTCGGCGACATCGAGGTCTTGCCCGTCACCTCGTCCGACACCGATTCCTCGCCCTTCGGCCGGTAGATCAACGAATGGATGGTGCGAGCATTGACCGCGCCCTTGGAACGCAGCACCTGCGCCGCCTTGCCGGTGAAGGCGGCGAACTGCACCTGCCCGTCGACATGCTCGGCAAAATAGCGCGCCAGCGTGGTCTTGCCGGTGCCGGCATAGCCGAACAGCCGGAAGACCTGCGGCCGGCCCTCTTTCAGCCAGCGCGCCACCGCTTTCAGAGCCTCGTCCTGTTGGGGGGAGAATTCCATCGGTTCGACAGACCGGATTCGCGAGAGAAAGACAAGCTTGGTGCTAACACCGCTTAAAACGATGGGATTGCCTCACCTTCAACGGGACAAACTAGCAGGCGCAAATGCGAACGTAAAGTGAACATGCAAGCGGATAACGAACGATTTGAATTCAGGCATTTGAACCTAGATCGGGCAATGCCACTATCACGGACATGATCGAGATGCAGATCGGCGCAGACACCTATAAGCGAGGATATTGATGAGGTCGTTCGCAGACAGGCTGATCGGAAAGTCGATAAAGAAGATCGAAATCGGCGAACCTGGTTATGGCATCGTTGTCTCCTTGTCGGATGACGCAGGGTTCGCGATATATACCGAGGTCACGGCCTGTCTGAGTGACGAAAATGCCAGAACCATAGACGTGTTACCATCAGCGACGAGCAAGTGATCCTCCACTTGGGTGACAACGACTTCGTCGCCATTTCCAAAAACCGTGGCCGCTTCGCCGTCGTTGAGGCGTTTGTCTATGGGGACGACGAACGCATGGTCGTCGAAAATTAGTTGCATCGGCCGCCAGATTTCAAACACCAACCACAGGCGGACTATATGTTCGCGCCGCCGCCGCTACCTCTGGTCGGCCCGGGATCGTTCTCCAACAAAATCGGCTTGCCGTGCGGGGTTGCATGCGCGGCGCGTTCCCAGGCGGCGGCGAGCGTGTCGACGTCACTTTTTCCCGCGACGCCCTTGGCCGCCAGCAGCGTCTCCAGCGCAGCCAGCCAATGCTCGTAATAATCGTGGCCATCGCTTGCGGCGCCCGGCTTGTTCACTTGCGCCGACAGCGCATCGGCCCATTCGGCCCAGGAAAACAGGCCCTTGTCGTGCAGCGCCACCGTCATGGCGAAGGCTTCGGCCTGCCAGGGTTCGGCGAATACCGGTTCGTCCAGACCCGCCGGCAGTGCACCTTCAGGCCGGCTCAAGATAGCTCTCCCAGGCATCGATCGAGACGGTCAGCGTCGGGTCGGCGCCCTCGCCCCAGATTTCCGAGCCATCGAAGACCACGGTATAGACCCATTGCGGGTTTTCACCGTTGCCATGCGCGTTGCTGTCGGGGAACACAAAACCGTCACGCACGGCCTCGACAACTCCGTGCTTGCCGCGCGCATAACGCGGCAGCCTCGTGTGGGCGGTGGGATTGAAATTCCTTGTCCGCACCGGGTCGCCGGCCTTGAAGCGCGGCGCCGTCTCGACCGGCCGGTCGCAGGGACTGCCCTTGGCCAGCACCGCCGGAACGTTTTCGGCCTTCAACACCCTTTTGGGCGTCGCCGCCGGATCGACCGCCCGACCTTCCGTCAGATCGCGCTCGCTGACGAAGCCATGGCGCTTCAGCAGCACCTCGAGCGCTTTGATCCATATCTGGTAGTAGCTTGAGGAATAATAGACGGCCGGATGCAGCGATTCCCTGGCGTGCCGGCTCTCGTCGATGTTCCACGCGCCCATGGCGCCGGCAGTCAGCGTCACGCCGAGCGCCCGCCTCTCCCAATCCGCATGAAAATACGGTTCGTCCTTTTCGGGCGCGACCGGCCCGAAACCCATCTGCCCACCGAGATCCTGCGGCCCGTTCATGCCGGTACCTTCTTTGTCCCGGGTTCTTTGGCCACCGCCGTGCCGATCATCGCATCGCGGCTGACCAGTTCGGCGAGTTGGTCCTCACTCCAGCCTTCGGTACCGTCAGGCCGCATCGGCACCACGAGATAGCGCAGTTCGGCAGTCGAATCCCAGACGCGGATGTTTTTCTCCGCCGGCAAGGTCAGCCCGAACTCCTCCAGCACGCCGCGCGGATCGATCACGGCGCGCGAGCGATAGGGCGGCGCCTTGTACCAGACCGGCGGCAGGCCGAGCACCGACCACGGATAGCAGGAGCACAGCGTGCAGACGACGAGGTTGTGCGTCTCGTCCGTGTTGAACACCGCCTGCATGTGCTCGCCCTGGCGGCCGGTGTAGCCCAGCGAGGTGATCGCCGCAGTCGCGTCGCGCTTCAGCCACTCGGCAAAGGCCGGATCGCTCCAGGCTTTCGCCACCGCCCTGGCGCCGTTGCGCGGCCCGATCTTGGTCTCGTAGGTGTCGACGATGACGTCGATCGCCGCCGGATCGATCAGGCCTTTTTCGGTGAGGATGGTCTCCAGCGCGCGCACGCGCGCCGCAAATGGGTCGAGCTCATTGTCGTGGTCATGATCATGGGACATGACCCTCAGATTAGGATCGGCGGCACGCGGCCGCAAGCATGACAGCTTGGGCCACGGGCTATCGCCTATTCGGCGGCGGCCCTTTGCGGCTCGAGCCGATCCTCGGGAGCGAACAGCGAGGCCTGCTCGCCGCTCTCGACCGCATGCAGCTCCGGCCTGTTCTTTTTCCAAGAGAAGAAGCTCACCAGCCAGCCGGAGAAATTCTCGAAATAGACATAGATGACAGGGGTGACGAACAGCGTCAGCGCCTGCGACGCCAGGAGACCGCCAACCACCGCGACACCGAGCGGCTGGCGCAGCTCAGCACTGGCGCCGGTGCCGAGCGCGATCGGGAACGTGCCCATCAGCGCCGCCAACGTCGTCATCATGATCGGCCTGAAACGCATCAGGCACGCCTTGTGTATGGATTCCTTGGCCGACATGCCTTCTCGTCGCAGCTCCAGCGCGACGTCGACCATCATGATGCCGTTCTTCTTGACGATGCCGATCAGCATCAGGATGCCGATCACCGCGATCACCGACAGGTCCATGCCGGCAAAGCGCAGCGCGACCACCGCGCCCAGCACCGCCGAAGGCAGGCCGGTCAGAATGGTCAGCGGATGGATAAAGCTCTCATAGAGGATGCCGAGTACGATATAGATGGTCAGAACGGCGCCGCCGATCAGCAGGCCCTGATTGGCCAGCGAATCCTGGAAGGTCTTGGCGGTGCCGGCAAAGCTGGTCGAAATCGCCGGCGGCATGCCGATCTGCTCCTTCAGCGCGGCGATGCGGGCCGTGCTGTCGCCCAGCGCCACGCCTTGCGGCAGGTTGTAGGAGATGGTCACCGCGGGCAGCTGGCCGAGCTGGTTGACCGTCAGCGCGCCGGCGGTGCGGTCGACGCGGGCAAAGGCGCCGAGCGGCACCAGGCTGCCGCTTGCCGTCCTGACCTGGATGGCCAGCATGCGCTCGGGCGACCATTCGATGTTGGGATCGAGCTCCATGATGACTTCGTAGCTGTCGGCCGAGCCGAAGATCGTCGAGACCTGCTCCGTGCCGAAGCCGCCATAGAGACTGGAGCGCAGCGTGTCGGTGTCGATGCCGAGCGAGGCCGCCTTGTCGCGATCGACCACCAGCGTCGCCTGCAATGAATTGTTCTGCAAATCGCTGGTGACGTCGGTGAAATTCGCATGATCGGCCGCCATCGCATCGTCGAGCTTTTGCGCCCATGTGTCGGTCAGGCCGGTATCGAGGCCCTGAACGACGAGCTGGTAGGCGCTGGCGGAAGAACGCGCGCCAAGTCGCAGGTTCTGCACCGGCTGCATATAGGCATCGATCCCCGGCACGACGGCCAGCTGCCGCCGCAGATCCGACAGTACCTTATCGATGTCGGGGCGCTGGCTCTTGTCCTTCAGCTGCACATAGAGCTGGCCCTGGTTCAGCGCATTGTTGCCGCCGCCGGCTGACCAGGCCACATGCGAGACATAGGGCGAACGCGAGAAGACACTTGCCGCCTGGTTCTGCAGCTTGACCATGGCGTCGTAGGAGATGTCCTGCCTGGCGATCGTCGTCACCGAGATCTGGCCGATATCCTCTTGCGGGAAAAAGCCTTTCGGCGAGACTTCGATCAGCCACACCGACCCTGCCGCCGTGCCGACAAAAACGAGGAACACCAGGAAAGTGTGGCGCAGGCAGAATGTCAGAAGCCGATCATAGCCGCGGGTGACGAAGTCCTGCTTGTGGCCGGGGGCGTGCTTGTCGCGATCGGCCTTGGTCACCGACAGCAGCCTTGAGCACAGCATCGGCGTCAGCGTCAGCGAGACGAACATCGAGGCAAGGATCGCGACCGTCACCACGACGGCGAATTCGTTGAAGATGCGGCCGATGACGCCGCCCATTAGAAGCACGGGGATGAACACCGCCACCAGCGAGATCGAGATCGAGATGATGGTGAAGCCGATTTCGCGCGCGCCCTTCAGCGAGGCATCGAAGGCCGAGAGACCGTCCTCCTCCATGTGGCGAAAGATGTTTTCCAGCATGACGATGGCGTCGTCGACGACGAGGCCGACTGCGAGCGTCAGTCCCATCAGCGAGATGTTGTCGATGGAGAAGCCGAACAGGAACATGGCGCCGAGCGTCGCGATCAACGAGATCGGCACCGCCACGGCCGGAATGATGGTTGCAGTCACCCGGCGCAGGAAGACGAAGATCACCATCACCACCAAAGCGATGGTCAGAAGCAGCGTGAACTGGACGTCGTCGACGGCCTGGCGGATCGAGGTCGAACGGTCGTTGAGCAGCTTGATGTCGGCGGCGGCCGGCATTTGGTCCTTGAACGACGGCAGCATCGCCTTGACCTTGTCGACGACGTCGACCGTGTTGGCGTCGGGCTGGCGCTGCACCGCCAGGATGATGGCGCGCGTGCCGTCATACCAGCTTGCAGTCGTCGTGGTCTCGACCGAGTCGATGACGCGCGTCACCTCGCCCAGCCGCACCGGATGGCCGTTCTTGGTGGCGATGATGAGGTTGGAGAACCCGGCGGCATCGGTGAGCTGCGTATTGGCCGTGATGGTCAGCTGCTGCTTGTCGTTCTGCAAGACGCCGAGCGGCGTGTTGGAGTTGGCCGACGCGATTGCCGTCTGCAGCTGGTCGATCGAAATGCCGCGCGCCGCCAGCGCCGTCGGGTCGATCTGCACGCGCACCGCATATTTCTGCTGGCCGAAGATCGACACCTGCGCAACGCCGTCGATGGTCGACAGCGAGGGCGAGATGACGTTTTCGGCGAAGGCGTCGAGGTCGGTGAGCGGAACCGTGTCGCTGACCAGCGACATCAGAAGGATCGGCGCGTCGGCCGGATTGACCTTGCGATAGCTCGGCGGCGCTGTCATCTCGGGCGGCAGTTGCCGCTGCGTGCGTGCGATCGCCGCCTGCACGTCGGCGGCCGCCGCGTCGATATCCCGGTTGAGCACGAACTGGATGGCAATGGACGTGCGTCCCAGCGAATTGCTGGTCGAGATGGAATCGATGCCGGCAATGGTGGCGAACTGCTTGATCAGCGGCGTCGCCACCGAAGTGGCCATGGTTTCGGGTGACGCGCCGGCCAGGTTGGCCGAGACATTGACGACCGGGAATTCGGCGCTCGGCAGCGCCGCCACCGGCAGGAACTTGTAGGCAAACAGCCCGCCCAGCACGAGGGCGAACGACATCAGCAGCGTCGCGACAGGCCTTCTTATGCAGAATTCTGAGATCATTGGGCAGCTCCGCCGGCTTTGTCGGCTTCCGCCAACTTGGGCGCTGCCTGACCGCCGGCAGTTGCCTTGCCTTCATGCACGCTGGCGCCGTCCTTCAGCCTGGTTTGGCCCTCGACGACAACCTTCTCGCCTGACTTGACGCCCTCGCTGATGGCGCTGTTTTCGCCTTCGGTCAGCGCCACCTGCACAGGCCGCATCTCGACCGTGTTGTCCGGCTTGACGACATAGACGAACGGCCCCTTCTGGCTGGGCTGGATCGCGACCGTCGGGATGGATGGCATCTGCGGCATGATGCCGGCGTCGAGCACGACATTCACATATTGGCCGGGCCACAGTGAAAGATCGGCATTGGGAATGCTCGCCCGGGTCGCGATGGTGCCGGATGCGGTGTCGACGCTGGAATCGACGAAGTCGAGCGTGCCCTTGCCGATCGGCGTCGGATCGCCATCCTTGGTCAGCGTCACCGCGCCTTGCTGCGGGTTGGCCAGCGCCTTGTGCAGCAGCGCCAGGTTACTCTCCGGCAGGTTGAAGTTGACTTGCAGCGGATCCATCTCGGTGATCGTCACCAGCGGCGTGGCCGTGCTCGAGTTGCCGTTGCTCAAGGTGACCAGGTCACCGACCGAAACGTTGACGGCGCCCAGCCGGCCGGCAATCGGCGCCTTGATGCTGGCGAAGCCGAGCTGGACATTGTCGGCGTCGATCGTCGCCTTGTCGGCGTCCACGGTCGCCGCGGCAGCCTTTTGCGCCGCCACCGCCTGATCGTAGGTCTGCTGCGTGCCGGCCTGCTTGGCGACGAGATCCTTGGCGCGCTGGAGGTCGGAGCCCGAACTGGTCAGCAGGGCCTGGTCCTTGGCGAGCGTCGCCTGATCCTTGGCAAGCTGCGCCTTGAGCGCCCGGTCGTCGAGCGAGAACAGCAGGTCGCCGGCCTTCACCATCTGGCCGTCCCTGACGTCGATCGATACGATCTGGCTGGACACGCGGGCGTTGATGTTGACCACGGCCGGCGATGACACGAAGCCGATGGCGTAACGGCGGATCGGAAAATCGGCCGTTGTCGCGGTGGCCGAGACGATCGAGGCCGAACGGGCGGCATTGCCGCCGGCGCCGGATTTGCCCCCTGCCTTGTCGGCCGAAGCCTTGTCCGATCCAGCCGGCTTGTCCGCCGCTGCCGTCTGCCTGGCGCCCGGCAGCATCTGCTGCAGACTGCTCATCGCCGCCGGCGAAAAATAGACCCATGCCGCGGCGACACAGGCCGCTGCCACCACCACCGCCAGAACGACTTTACCGCGCATCGACTAAAAGCCCTATGATCCGACACGCCGAACCCGGTGGTCTCATTCTACGCAATCACGGCGCCTTGCCGCGATCTCGCCGAAGTAGATGATAGGACGCACATTTGTCGGAAAAGGGCCAAAACACGGCATTACGAAGATTTAATGTGCACTGCACAATGACTATGCAGCCGGCTCAGCAGTCGGAAAACCAGCCAGGATGCGGTTGAGATCTCAGGCGGGATGCGTCTATTTCAGCATCGGCCAGAGCGTCGCCGCCAAGAGCACGCCCATGGCGATGTTGAACCATTTCAGCCGCACCGGATCCGACAGGAACCCGCGCAGCGCTGTGCCGAAACCGGCCCACATCGAGACGCTCGGCAGGTTGACGACGGTGAAGGCGATCGCGATCAGCGCCACCGACAGGAACGGGTGGCCCGGATTGGAGTAGACGGCCATGGCGGTGATCGCCATCACCCAGGCTTTCGCATTGACCCACTGGAATGCGGCTGCCTCGATGAACCGCATCGGCCGTGCCTCCGTCTCACCCTTGCTGGACAGCGAGCGCGACATGGCGATCTTCCAGGCGAGATAGAGCAGATAGGCAGCGCCGGCGATCTTCAATCCGGTGTGCAAGGCCGGAAACGCCGTAAGCACCGCGCCCAGGCCAAAGCCGACAGCAAGCAACAGCACCAGGAAACCCATGCTGATGCCCAGCATATGCGGGATGGTTCTGACCAGGCCGAAATTCACGCCCGACGCCAAGAGCATGAGGTTGTTCGGCCCCGGCGTGATCGAGGTCACGAAGGCGTAGACCAAAAGGGCAAGGAAAGCGTCGAGGGTCATGACGGCTCACAAAGGTCAGCAATGCTGACTTAAATCGACAGAGCGCTGGACGCAACCTCATTCCATTGGTCCAAAGCGCTCCGCCGTGATCCGCCTATCCCGAGCCAGCCAGGCCGGCACAGTCTACCTGCCGTGGGCCCGCGCCGACAACAGGCTGGGAGCGGCGGCGGCCTCCTGACGGCCAGCCACACGCCGCAGGCCTTTGCGCCTCGGCGTGTTCCCGGGAAGCTTCACGCCATGCGCGAGGCCGAGGGCAGCCAGGATGCGGATGAAGAGCCAGCCGAGATCGATCTGCCCGCGTTCCAGGCCGAGCTTTGCGGATTCGGGAAACGCATGGTGATTGCCGTGGAAACTCTCGCCAAAGGTCACCAGGCCGAAACGCGGCAGGTTGTAGCCCTGCACGGCAACGCCATCGACGCGCCAGCCCTGCTGCCCGCTGCGATGTGCGAAATGCCCGACCAGCCAATGCCCGGTCAGCGACACGGAGATACGCACCGCAATGCCCCAGACCACCCAGCTCCACCCGCCGAGGAGCAAGAAAAGGATCGCCCACGGCAGTTGCTGCAGCATCCAGGTCCGCTCGACGAATTTGTAGAAGCGGTCGTTTCTGATCGACGGCTCGATGACGAAGTCAGGCGGATTGCGCAACGCTACGGCGCAATGCATTTGCCAGAAAGCGTCGGTGAAGAAAGGCCGGCGGTGGGCGTGCAGGTCGTGACAAGCCGTCTGGCGCTGCGCCCAGTCTCGTATGTCATGCGCATAGATCATGCCGAACGGACCGGCCATGCCGACGAGCGTGCCGAGATAGACCAGCGCGTGTTTGAGCCAGATGTGAACCTTGAACGAGCGATGGATGAGCAGGCGATGCATGCCGACCGAGTGTCCGGCGCAGATCGTCACCGCCGTCGTCGCTACGAACAGGGCGAAAGCGCTCCAGCTGAAGGTCAGCGGCCCGAACACCAACGCAATCAGCGTCATCGCACCGACCCAGATCGACTTGGCCGGCATCCAGACGACCTCGCCATCTTCGGCATCGCTCAAGGGCTGCGAGATCATTCTGCCTGTGGATATGGTCTTCATCGGTACCCCTCCTCTGCAGGAAACATTTCCGGACCAAAGAGCCTTGCCTTCCGGCGCGCCGGCGCTTATTTAGGCAATAAGCTAACTATCTACTATTCCGATTTAGGTATTTAGGCAATAGACTAAATACCGGAAGCGAAACGACAGAGGCAGGCGGTGATCGAAGACAATGCAGCGGATGGCGACACGGCTATCGGGGCAAGCAGCGCCATACAGCGCGTGTTCGAGGCGCTGTCATCGCAGCCGAGGCGCAAGATCCTCGCCTATCTCGCCCACTCCTCGCTGACCGCGGGCGAGATCGCGGCGCGCTTCGACATGTCGAAGCCGTCTATCTCGCAGCATCTGAGCATCCTGGAGACGGCCGGCCTCATCGCCAGGGAGCGGCAGGGACAATTCATCCGCTACTCGCTGGTCCAGAACAATCTGGTTAACACGCTGAACGGCTTCGTCCAGGACGTCTGTCCGGTATCGCGCCCGATCAAAAGGGAGAGTAAGAATCTGGCGAGCGGCAAGGTCGATCCCAAGCCGGTAAAATAGTTGGACTGAGACTACATCCCTTGCGGGCCGCGGTTCATCGCCGCCACGCCGGTGCGGCAGATCTCGACCAGGCCGAGCGGCTTCATGATGGCGATGAACTGGTCGAGCTTCGAACCCTTGCCGGTAATCTCGAAGATGAAGTGCTCGGTGTTGGCGTCGATGACCGAAGCGCGAAAAGCGTCCGCCAGACGCAGCGCCTCGACGCGGGCTTCGCCGGTGCCGGCGACCTTGACCAGCGCCAGCTCGCGTTCCAGCGGCCGCTCCTGGCCGAACTCGTGCGAGCGCACGGTGAGATCGACGACGCGGTGCACCGGTACGATGCGTTCGAGCTGGTGCTTGATCTGCTCCAGCACATGCGGCGTGCCGCGCGTCACGATGGTGATGCGCGACAGGTGCTTCTCGTGTTCGGTCTCGGAGACGGTGAGGCTCTCGATGTTATAACCGCGGCCGGAAAAGAGGCCGATGACCCGGGCAAGCACACCGGGCTCATTGTCGACCAGCACGGAGAGCGTGTGGTTCTCCGGCTTTTCCGTTTCCTTGGCGATGAAATAGGCGGAGCCGGTCGGTTGAAGCTGTGCGTTCATGACATGAATCTCGATTTCAGACTTTGAGCTAATTCTCTGTTTGCGCACGGCTTCTCGCGACAGCCCTGCCCCGGCTTGGACCTAGACCAGTTCCCTGCCCTTGGCGTCGATGGCGTTGGCCACGGCTTCGTCGGTCGCCTCGTCGGGCAGGAGCATTTCATTATGCGCCTTGCCCGACGGGATCATCGGGAAGCAGTTGGCGAGCGTCGCCACCCGGCAATCGAACAGCACCGGCTTCTTCACCGCGATCATCTCCTTGATCGCATCGTCCAGCTCGTCCGGCTTCTCGCAGCGAATGCCATGGCCGCCATATGCGTCGGCCAGCTTGACGAAGTCGGGCATCGCTTCGGTGTAGGAATGCGACAGACGGTTGCCGTGCAGCAGCTGCTGCCACTGGCGCACCATGCCCATATACTGGTTGTTGAGGATGAAGATCTTGATCGGCGCATTGTGCTGCACCGCCGCGCTCATCTCCTGCATCGTCATCTGCACCGAGGCATCGCCTGCGATGTCGATGACCAGCGCATCCGGGTGCGCGATCTGCACGCCGAGCGCAGCCGGCAGACCGTAGCCCATCGTGCCCAACCCGCCCGACGTCATCCAGCGGTTCGGCTTCTCGAAATGATAGTGCTGCGCCGCCCACATCTGGTGCTGGCCGACCTCGGTGGTGATGTAGGTGTCCATGTCCTTGGTCAGTTCGTAGAGCCGCTGGATGGCATATTGCGGCATGATCACATCGTGGTTCATCTTGAACGCGAGCGAGTCACGCGCGCGCCATTTGGCGATCTGCTCCCACCAGGGATGGAGCGCCTTCTTGTCGGCCTTGGCGCTCGCCCGCCACAGCCGCACCATGTCCTCCAGCACCCGGCCGACATCGCCGATGATGGGCACTTCCGTGTGCACGTTCTTGTTGATCGACGATGGATCGATGTCGATGTGGATCTTCTTCGAGTTGGGCGAGAAGGCGGTCAGCCGTCCGGTGATGCGGTCGTCGAAGCGCGCGCCGATGCAGATCATCACGTCGCAATCATGCATCGCCATATTGGCTTCATAAGTGCCGTGCATGCCCAGCATGCCCATCCAGTTCTTGCCCGATGCCGGATACGCGCCGAGGCCCATCAGCGTCGAGGTGATCGGGAAGCCGGTGAGGTCGACCAGTTCGCGCAGAAGATGGCTGGCCTCCGGACCGGAGTTGATGACGCCGCCGCCCGAATAGATGATCGGCTTCTTGGCGCTGGCCATCAGTTCGACGGCGGCCTTGATCTTTTCCAGGTCGCCCTGGACCTTCGGCTGGTAGCTGGTGCGCGGCGCCGCCTGCGGCGGCACATAGATGCCTTTGGCGAACTGCACATCCTTCGGAATGTCGACCACCACCGGGCCGGGGCGGCCGGTCGTCGCGACATGGAAGGCCTCATGGATGGTGGCGGCCAATTCGTTGACGTCCTTCACCAGCCAGTTGTGCTTGGTGCAGGGGCGCGTGATGCCGACCGTGTCGCACTCCTGGAACGCGTCGGAGCCGATCAGCGAAGTCGGCACCTGCCCGGTCAGGCAGACCAGCGGGATCGAATCCATCAGCGCATCCTGCAGCGGCGTCACCGCATTGGTGGCGCCCGGGCCGGAGGTCACCAGCATGACGCCGGCCTTGCCGGTCGAGCGGGCATAGCCTTCGGCCGCATGCCCTGCGCCTTGCTCGTGGCGGACGAGGATGTGCTCGACCTCGTCCTGCTGGAAGATTTCGTCATAGATCGGAAGCACCGCGCCGCCGGGATAGCCGAAGACATGCTTGACGCCATTGTCCTTCAGCGCCTGCACCACCATTTCGGCGCCAGTCATTTCCCTGTTTGGCATTTCGCGCCGTTCGTTCTGTCCGTTGCTCATCGGTCTGGTCCCGTACTTCTAGCCATGAGGCGATTGCTGGTCGTTTAGTCGTGTTTCGGGCAATAAAAAAGGCCCCCGATGGGAGCCTGTGTGTTGCGCATGGGAGGTTTTCGCCCGGCGGTTACACCGCCTTGCCCACGCGCTTTCCTACGAGAATGAGTGCCTTTTTCATCGTGGCGGACACTACGAGGGTGAAAGGCAAGGTGTCAACGGGAAAAACGCGCGATGCGAAAGACAAAGCAAGTGGCCCGCCGCCTCTGGTCGGCGGGCCACCGCGGCGCATACGATACCCCTCAATCGCACCGCGCCGGGAACAAGAGCCACTGCCGTGTCACGTCAGGATCAGCACGATCTTGTACGTATCCGGGTCGACGATGACGATGCGCCCGTCGGCCAGCACGAAGTACTCATAGGATTCGTAAGCCGGGACGATCTTGACAATGCGCGCCGGCAGACGGTGCAGGCGCACTTTGTGCCGCGGCACCTCGATGCCGACCGAAATGTCGAAGTCGACGTTCTTCACCGGCTCAACCCTGGTCTCGTGGATGATCTGCGTGACCTGCGTCTTCTGCTCGACTGTCACGTTGTTGATCGAGGCCGTATTGCCCTGGTCGGTCTGGACGTTTGTGTTGCCCTGAGCGTTCTGCTCGGTGGTGGTCCCGGCCTTGCCCTGGGCCTGCTGGTCCGTGCTGGTGCCGGTCTGGCCCTGAGCGTTCTGCTCGGTGCTGGTCCCGGCTTTGCCCTGAGCCTGCTTCTCGGTGCTGGTGCCGGTCTGGCCCTGAGCGTTCTGCTCGGTGCTGGTCCCGGCCTTGCCTTGGGCCTGTTCATCCGTCTTGAGCTTGGCCTTGCCCTGAGCCTGCTTCTCGGTGCTGGTGCCGGTCTGGCCCTGAGCATTCTGCTCGGTGCTGGTCCCGGCCTTGCCCTGGGCCTGTTCATCCGTCTTGAGCTTGGCCTTGCCCTGAGCCTGCTGATCGGTCGTGGCGCCGGCCTGACCCTGAGCATTCTGCTCGGTACTGGTCCCGGCCTTGCCCTGTGCCTGTTCATCCGTCTTGAGCTTGGCTTTGCCCTGAGCCTGCTGATCGGTCGTGGCGCCAGCCTGGCCCTGTGCATTCTGATCGGTCTGTGACTTCATCTTGCCTTGCGCCTGTTCGCCGGCCTTGCCGCCCTTCTGGCAATCGGCCGCGCCAGCGGCGCAGTTGTCGCCGCCGCTCGGCTGCACAGCCTGGGTCTGGGCGATCGCGGCGCCGCACCCGACGCCAAGCGCAATCATGCTCGTGATCAACACATGTTTCATCTGCTTTCTCCTTAAAGAGTCGGTCCCTCAGCCTAGCCAACTCTGTCAAAAATACTTTGTTCCGCATTTTGCGAATAAAATCGGGCTTCTAAGAAGACCAATAAATGTAGGCAGTAGTTTTGCCAACAATCAGCTACAAATTGCATCAAAAAATTAATGCAACGCAAGATTTTTGCTTTTTTCTGAGCTTGTGATCCCATAGCGATGACACCAGCCTCACAAGCTTAGAAGTACTCCCGTCGTCATGACCAGGATGGCTACCCCGAAAACAGGCAAGAGCAACCATCGTGCCTGATGGACGCTGTTGTCCATTAACGCCTCCCACAAGTGCTGATCTCAACGATGCCGAGAACCCTGTGTTCCGCCCTGAGGAGGCTCTAGGACCTCTACAGCCTGGCACCAGACTTTGGTCCCTCTCCCTATAGTCCATTGGCCCGATGAGGCCCGGACCGAAGCCCCACGCGGGAACGCAGCCGCGAAAAGCCCGTTCGGCTTGCGGTGTGCATCAACCTCACCAACAACCACCGTATCGGAATCGAGCTCGCGCAAGATGCATGAGCGTTGATGAAGGAGAGAATCATGACGACCATGTACCAGTCGACCGCAATTGCCGGATTCTTGCTGCTCGCGAGCGCGGGCGTAGTTGCCGCTCAAGACGTCATCATCGCGCCGGAGCAGGAAACGGTTGTGCGCGAATACGTGAAAAAGCAGCCCCTTGCGTCGGTGAAGATTCCAGGTGTCGAATTGAACGTGGGGACCGCCATTCCCGACACGGTGGAACTGCATGAAGTGCCGAGCGTCAAGTATCGCTACGTTGTGGTCGACGGGCGAACCGTGCTGGTCGACCCCGGCACGCGGAAGATCGTCAAGATCATACAGTAACGCTGATCCCACCGCCGTTCCCCGCGGGTGGCGGTGGGATCATGCCCTGAAATTGCGGTTTCCCCGGCAATTCAACCTAGCGCTTGCTCGCACCATCGACCGTTCTAGATGTAGGATGGCTTAGGCATTTTTGCGCGGCCAAAGTCGCGGGGTCGGTTGAGACGTGCGCTACATTGATAGTCTCTATCAAAACTGGAACAGGCTATCGTTGGCTTGGCAGTTCATCATAGTCGGAAGCATTGGGCTGCTGTCGCTGATGCTGGTCGTCGGCCTATGGGTCACCTCGCAAATACGAGATGGAGTGATCCGCAACTCTGCAAGCACGACCGCGCTTTACGTCGACAGTGTCATCGCGCCAATCCTGCCGGATATGCGCAAAAGCCAGCAGCTCAGCGACACCGTTAAACGGGCGCTCGATGAAACCCTGGACCAGGGTGCTCTCGGCAAAAAACTGGCGTCGTTCGTGCTTTGGCGGCGTGATGGCAAGGTGCTGTACGCCAAAGACGCGGCTCTTATCGGCCAGACCTTCGAGCCAAATGCGAACTTGCTGCATGCGTTCGGTGGAAACGTGGTGGCGCAATTCAATGATCTGGACGAAAATGAAAGGAAGGAACGGAAGAGCCCCACCGCCTCGCTGCTCGAGATCTACAATCCGGTTCGAGAGCCGTGGTCGGGCGATGTTGTGGCCGTTTCCGAGTTCTACGAGATAGCCGACGATCTTCAGGGCACTTTAAACTCGGCACTATGGTCGAGCTGGCTGCTCGTGGCTGGCGCGACCGCGGTCGCCTTGGCGATGCTCTCGGGAATCGTGCTTCGCGGCAGCAGCACTATCGAAACGCAGCGTTCAGCGCTTGAGACACAAGTGGCCGAACTTCAGTTGCTTTTGGAGCAGAATTCCGCTTTGCGGGAGCGCGTCCAGCAGGCGTCGCGCCGCGCAACGGCAATCAACGAGCGTTACTTGCGTCGCATCGGGTCTGATTTGCATGACGGTCCAGCTCAGCTGGTCGCACTGGCTGCGCTGCGCATGGACAGCCCTCTGCTGCTCGATCCCGCCGCATCCCCAAGCCACCGGAAGACCGAGATCGCCGATATCCATCATACGTTGGACGAGGCGATGCGGGAGATCCGCGCCATCTGCACCGGCCTCGTGCTGCCACAGATCGAAGCTTCGACAGTCGCGGAGATATTGCGGCTTGCGGTTGCCGAACATGAACGCCGGACGGCCTCCTCCGTATCGCTTTCACTGCCATCTCGCCTGCCCGACCTGGGGACGTCCGAGAAAATAAGCATCTTTCGCTTCGCGCAGGAGGGGCTGAACAATGCCTGGCGACACGGTCTGGGCAAGGGGCAGGCTGTCAAGGCGAGAGTGACGCAGGGCAAGCTCCTCATTCAAGTGCTTGATCACGGCCCTGGATTCCAGTCGGGATCGTGTGAAGGACTTGGACTCGCCGGTATGAGGGAACGTATCGAAAGTATCGGAGGTCACTTCGAGACCTTTTCGAGCCCCAGGGGGACCCGGCTGACCATAACGCTCAACATCGAGGACCAGAAATGACCGCTCCCATAAGGATTGCCATTGTTGATGATCATCCGCTGTTTCGCGAGGGTGTGGCTCGCAGCCTCGCCGAAATCGGCGGCTTCGAAGTCGTTGGTGCGGGCGAAACCGCGACGGATGCCGAACAGCTTGCGGCCTTGGCAAATCCCGACATATTGCTGCTAGACATCAGTTTGCCGGGAGGGGGTCTGGCGGCAGCGGAAAATATTCTTGCAACTCAGCCTGGCTGCAAGATCGTCATGCTCACCGTCTCGGAGGCGAACGCCGATTTGGCAACGGCGCTCAGGCTGGGCGTACGCGGATATGTGCTGAAAGGGATTGGGGCGGCATCGCTGGCCGAGGTGCTGACTTATATAGCCGCAGGAAAAAAATATGTTTCGCCGACCCTGTCAGCGCAGCTTTTGAATGAACTGATCCGGCCGGAAAAGCGCACAACCGATCTCGTTGCCAATCTCTCGGGACGCGAGCTTGGGATAATCTCCTTGGTAGGCGAAGGACTGAGCAATAAAGAAGTCGCCAAACGTCTCAACCTGCAGGAGAAAACGGTAAAACACCACATGACTCGGATATTTCAAAAGCTAAAGGTGCGAAACCGCACCGAAGCAGCCATTCTTATGCACGCGCCCAAAACGGGTCTTGTATAGGGAGATCGGGGCTTGTCTGAAGGTCGGATGCTGGTTGGCGAACCAACAGTTACAGCCCTTTCAGACGAGCAATGTCGGAGGCCCTTACGGCGCGTTCGACAATTGTCCTTCCAAGCGGATCCTTCATAGTGAAGCGGCCGGCCTCGATGCTTTCGCTGAATCCATCGCGATGCACGACCTGGATTTTGGCGCCCTGTACCGTCACCGTGTCGCCAGCGGCATTGACTTGGCTACTGGGAGCTTGGCTACCGGCGGCGTTGTCGCCGGCACCATTTTTTCCCTTTCCGTTGGCGTTGCCATTCCCGGCGTTGCCGCCTGAGCCATTACCGTTACCACTACCGTTGCCACCACCGTTACCATTGCCATTGTTTCCGCTCTTGGCGCTGGCAGCGGCGAATTCGATCTTGTAACCGTCGACATGGCTCAACCGCAGACCAAGCACCGGCATCGTCACCGCAACCGCCGCGAATACGCGCAAGCTAAAGTACGCCCGGCGACGCACGGATGAAAACAGGGGCTGCCTTTCTCCATTCATGCCACCATCACATCATGATGTGTCACGGTATTCAAGAATGAACAGCCCAAAATTGCGGCTCACAAACGCTGAGGAAACTCTCCTTTCGTGCTTGCAGCTCGATTCTCAGACCTTCGTCTGAGTCAAATATACACCGAAGTCTGACCTACTGATCTTGGGCCGCGCCGACGGATGTCGCAATAAAATCCGCGGTGACAAGGCTCGTCACCGGTAGGGATCGGCAGCGAGGCGCGAGCGCCTGCGCACGCAGACGCTCGCGGCAAGTCTGCGGCGGCATACGGTTAGCGCATGTTTGCCGTCGAAACGGTGCATATGCCGTTCCTTCCCCGGATTGCGATCAGGCGCGATTGGCGAAGTCGCGGACAACCCGCTGCAGCAGCGGCATGTAGTCGCGAAATGCCCGGGTCTTCATGTTGGCGATCTTGCCGGCCTCGTCCCAGATGCGAACCCGCACCGCTTCCTCGTGGAACGGGTTCTTGCGGAACTCGGCCACCTCTTCGGCATTCATCGGCCCGCCTTGCAGCGACAGCGTGTGGACCGAGGCCTGCGACAGCCTGCCGAAATAGGTGGGGTCGGTAGCGCAGAGGTAGCGCTTGGCCGCGACATGCAGCCTGACGCATTCGACGATCACCGGTGGAAAGAACGGCGCCAGCACCTCGCCGCCGGCTTCGTCATGATGCTTGTCCTCGACATCGTCGGGCGAATAGGTGCCGAACTCGCTGGTGTAGTGGCCGATATCGTGCAGCAGTGCTGCCGCCACCAGCACATCGGGCGCGCCGTCCTTTTCGGCGAACCAGGCGCCCTGCAACATGTGCTCCGACATGGTGACGGGTTCGCCGAGATAGGATTCAGCCCCTCGGCGTTCGAAAATATCGGCGATGAATTCGACGATGTTGCTCGCGTTCAAATCCTGGCTGCTCATTCCGCTGCTTCCTTGAATTCGTGTTCGATCGCCGACAGCGTCGACAAAAGGCCATCCTTGTCGGCGTAGCAGCCCTGCAGCCAGCGCTTGCCGGCGCCGGAGAACTGCTTGCGGGCATGCATGACGCGGGTGTTGTCGACGATGAAGGCCTGGCCCGCCTCGAGCTTGAAGGTCACTTCGAAGGACGGATCCTCGATCAGTTCGGCAAACAGGCGATAGGCGGCGTAGTAGGCCTCCATCTCCGCGAACGGCACATCGACGGTCGGCGCCAGCGAGCGGTTGTTGAAGCGGATGGCGATGAGTTCGCCATCCGGCCCGAGCTCGATCATCGGCCGCTTGGCCTGCAATCGCACGCCCGACGAGCCGGCATATTCGAAGCGCGCCGGGTATGAACTCAACAGCCGGAAGCCTTCGGGGTTTTCGGCCTGCAGCGCGGCCGCCACGGCAAAACCATCGACGACGCTGGATTCGCCGCCCTCGACCGTGTTTTCGATACACGACAGGATCTGCAAGGTCGGCACCGGATCACGATAGGGGTTGTCGGTATGCGCCTGCAGGCCAAGATTGGTGTAGGCCAGATTGGTTGGATTGACCTCGGCGCGCACCTCGAACCAGCGGCCGTAATTGGTCTCCCTGATATAGCCGAACAGATCGGACACTTTGCACAGCGCCCCGGATTCGGCCGGCAGATCGTCCATCACCGCGAAGCCGTAGGTCTTCACCGCCGACAGCCATTGCCGCAAGACGGCGCGGTCGCGGCTGGCCGCGACATAGCCGGCGCGCGGCACCGAATTCTGCATAGAGGCCCTGGTCCATCGCACGGTGCCCTCGCCTGTCCAGCCGGGCTGTCGGGCGGCATCGCGGTCATAGGCATTGGCGCTCAGCCATGCCGCAGGAAAGCGCACCGTCTTTCCCTCCGGTTCGAAACTGACTTCAAGCGCATCGCCCTTGATCGCGGCTGCGCCGATCCGCGTTTGCGCCGGAATGTCGAGAATGGTGATCAGCCGCTGGCCGTTGCCGGCGCTGCGCGTCTTGTCGTCGAGCGCATTGTCGCGCAACCACATGGCGTGAAAGCGAGTGCGCGCGCCGTCCTTCCAACCGAGGTCGATCGTTCTTCCTTCGTCGCCGATCAGCGCCTGGGTAAGCATGGAGATCCGTTCCTGTCCGCTGCGCCCCGCAGCCAACTCCGCAGGGTTTCCGGTTGCATCGTGATGATGTCGAAGGCATAACTCAAATTATCATTTTGCGGCCAAAGGCCGTAAACGGTTTATGCCTCAAACAACCCTGCCCTTGCCGCCGCTCGACTGGCTGCGGAGTTTCGAGGCCGCCGCGCGGCTGTCGAATTTCACCGCCGCCGCGGCCGAGCTTGGCCTGACCCAGGCTGCGGTCAGCCAGCACATCCGTTCTCTCGAAGAGCGGTTGAAGCAGCCGCTGTTCATCCGCCTGGCGCGCGGCGTCGAATTGACGCCGGAGGGTGCCGCCTACCTGCCGCATCTGCAATCGGCCTTTGCCGTGATCGCCAACAGCACGCGCGAGTTGTTCGAACCCAAGACCGTCCAGAGCGTGACGATACGCTCGCCGATCTCGTTTGCCGTGCTGATGATCGCGCCGAAGCTGCCGCAAATGGCCAAGGACCTGCCCTTCGTCCAGCTGCAGATCGAGACCATCCACACACCGGCCGATTACGGCGAGCGCTTTGTGGGTCTCGACATCCGATTCGGCATTGGCTCCGGCTCCTTTGCCGGACGGCAGGCCGACCGCCTCACCCGCGAAACCTTAACGCCGATGGCGTCGCCAAATGTCGCCAAGGCCAAGGATTGGACAGGATTGCCGAGACTTACAGTGGTCGGCGCGCGGGAAATGTGGGGCGAGTGGTTCGCCGTCGCCCGGATGAAGCCGGCGCTCGGGCCCACGCACAAATTCGACAGTTTCGTTACCGCGTTGGAGGCGGCGAAGCACGGCGCCGGCATGGTGCTGGGATCGCGACCGTTGGCCGACGCGGCACTGCGCGAAGGATCTCTCGTTACCCTGTCCGGCTTTACGCTGTCGAGCGGTGCCGGCCACTATCTGACCGCACCTTCGGGCGCGCATCTGAGCCCGGCCGAAGAAGCGGTCCGCCGCTGGTTCGCAACGGTCTTCGGCGTCCCGATTTCCCGATAAGCCCCTGAATACGCGGCAAACTATTGGACGACGTGACGCGGCGCATAATTTGTCGCGATACTGCGCCAGGCCGGACGTCAAGCTTCGGCAGGGTTCCGCTCGCTACAGGCGGCCAAGAAAAATCGCGGAGGAAATTCAATGCTCGACAAGGCCCCCAACAAGAAGCTTTCCGACCTGCTCGATCGCTTCGGCGCGGCACTCGCCGCCGGTGACATCGACAAGGCGGTCGCCTGCTTTCAGGAGGATTGTTTTTGGCGCGATCTCGTCAGCTTCACCTGGAACATCAAGACCATGGAAGGCCGTGACCAGGTGCGCGACATGCTGGTGAGCCAGCTGGCCAAAACCAACCCATCGAACTGGGCGATCGCCAGGGGCGAGGACGCCACGGAAAACGATGGCCTGCTCGACGGCTGGATCAGTTTCGAAACGTCTGTGGCGCGCGGCTTCGGCCACATCCGGCTGAAGGACGGCAAGATCTGGACGTTGCTCACCACCATGGTCGAGCTGAAGGGCCATGAGGAGCCGGCCGGTTTCGACCGCCCGCTCGGCGCCAAGCACGGCCATGGCAAGAACCGCCCGACCTGGAAGGAGGAGCGCGAGAAGGAGGCCGCCGAGCTCGGCTTCAAGACGCAGCCCTATACGCTCATCATTGGCGGCGGCCAGGGCGGCATCGCGCTCGGCGCGCGGCTGCGGCAGCTCGGCGTGCCGACCATCATCGTCGAGAAGAACGAACGGGCCGGCGACAGCTGGCGCAAGCGCTACAAATCGCTCTGCCTGCACGATCCGGTCTGGTACGACCATCTGCCCTATATCGACTTTCCCAGGAACTGGCCGGTCTTCGCGCCCAAGGACAAGATCGGCGACTGGCTGGAAATGTACGCCAAGGTAATGGAGCTGAACTACTGGTCGTCGACCGAGGCCATGAGCGCTGTCTATGACGACAGCAAGAAGGAATGGACGGTGGTGGTGCGCCGCGACGGCAAGGACATCACGCTGAAGCCGAAACAATTGGTGCTGGCCACGGGGCAATCCGGCAAGGCCAACATGCCGAACTTCAAGGGCATGGACACATTCAAGGGCGACCAGCATCACTCCTCGAAGCATCCGGGACCCGATGCCTATGTCGGCAGACAAGCTGTCGTCATCGGCTCGAACAACTCCGCCCACGACATTGCAGCAGCCCTTTGGGAGGCCGGCGCCGACGTCACCATGGTGCAGCGCTCGACCACGCACATCGTCAAGTCGGACACGCTGATGGAGATCGGCCTGGGCTCGCTCTATTCGGAAAAGGCGGTTGCGAGCGGCATGACCACAGCCAAGGCCGACCTCGTCTTTGCCTCCCTGCCCTACAGGATCCTGCACGAATTCCAGATCCCGGCCTATGCCGAGATGAAGAAGCGCGACGACAAATTCTACAAGGGCCTGGAGAAGGCCGGCTTCATGCTTGACTGGGGCGATGACGGCTCCGGCCTGTTCATGAAATATCTGCGGCGCGGCTCGGGCTATTACATCGATGTCGGCGCATCCGACCTGATCATCGACGGGTCGATCAAGCTGAAAAGCGGTGTCGACGTGAAGGAGATCAAGGAGCATTCGGTCCTGCTCAGCGATGGATCGGAACTGCCGGCCGATCTCATCGTCTACGCCACCGGCTATGGTTCGATGAACGGCTGGGCGGCCGATTTGATCTCACCAGAGGTCGCAGACAAGGTCGGCAAATGCTGGGGCCTCGGCTCCAACACCACCAAGGACCCAGGCCCCTGGGAAGGCGAGCTCCGCAACATGTGGAAGCCGACGCAACAGGAGGCGCTGTGGTTCCATGGCGGCAATCTGCATCAGTCGCGCCACTATTCGCAGTTCCTGGCGTTGCAGTTGAAGGCCCGCATGGAAGGCATCGCAACGCCGGTCTACGCGCTGCAAGAGGTTCATCACAAGGCTTAGGCAGCGCCGCCGATGCGCTTCCAGTAGATGAGCGTGCCGGTCAGCCCGCCATGGGGCTTCAAGGCAAAGTCCGGTATTTCGCCAGTGAGCGTGAAGCCGAGTTTTTCGTAAAGGCCGGAAGCGCCCTCCTCGGTTGCGGTGTCCAGCACCAGAAGCGTGCGGCCTTTCTCGACGGCGAGCGTTTCTGCCGCCCGCATCAGCCGGCTCGCTATGCCTTTGCCGCGGTGTTCGACGCGGGTCATCAGCTTGGCGATCTCGGCCCGGTGCGGCTGATTATCAGGAAAGTCGAGCAGCACGGTCACGGTGCCGACCAGAACCTCGCCCTTCCATGCACCCAGCACCGCTCTTTCACCTCTCTCTGCTGCCACCAACGAGTTGCCCCAGAAGGCCTCCGCCAATTGCCTTGATAAGGGATGCATGAAGCTGACGGAGCCGCCGGCCGCGACCGTCTCGATCAGGAGGTCGGCCAGCATGTCGCGTGTTTCCGCAGTCAGCGACCTGATTTCGATGGGACTCACCTGCACTTTCCCTTGCTAATCCAGACGCGGGACGCGGCGCCGCTTTCGTCTCGCCTTGATCGCGGCGATGCGATCTGTGTCTTTCGGCTGCAGATGCAGCCCGCGTTCGAGGATTTCGAGCGTGTATTCCTCATAGGTCAGGCCAAGCCGCTCGGCCTTTTCCATGCGCATCAGCATCACGTCACGGCTTGGCGCCTTCCACGCCTTGGCATGCGCTGCCTGCCAGGCCAGGAAGATGTAGGGATCGCCCTTGCCCCATGGTGGGCCCTTGTAATCATCGAGCGGCGGTCCGCCATTGTCGGAGCGCTTGGGACGTCTTGCCACGATTTCAGCCCCTGACCAGCGCGACCAGATAGTCGGCGGGCAGCTGCCCGACGGCATGGAACGTGCAGTCCGACGGCGCGCCGAGCGCCAGGCAGTCGCCGGGCTCGAGCCTGTGCACGACATCGCCCTCGGTGAACTCAAGTCGCCCGGAGATCAGCCACATCTGCTGCTTGATGAAGGCATAGGACGCCGCCGGGAAACTCACACTGGCGCCCGCCGGCAACTGCACCCGGATCAATTCGAGCGGCATGTCGGAGACCGGCGACAGATGCCGCCGGACATAGCCCGTACCGGGGTCGCTCCAGACCGGTTGCTCACTCTCGCGCAGCAGGCCGCCACCTTTCTGCTCGGCGCGTGCAATCAGCGTCGACAGCGTCATGCCGAAAGCAGCGGCGATGCGCACCAGCAGCGCGGCCGTCGGGCTGGTCATGCCGCGCTCGATAGTGCTGAGCATGGCTTTGGAGACGCCGGAGCGGTTCGCCAGGTCGGCCAACGACCAGTCCCGCAAGGCTCTTTCGGCGTGGATTCGTCTGCCTATCGTGGCCGACATGTCATTCGCTATATCAGTCATTCGTCCAATATATAGAATCTTCGGATTGGGGGAAGAGGACGGCCGGTTGAATTTTTGCTGACGTGTTAACCCCTGCTACACCATCCCGCATCACGCCACCTTAACCCCGTCTGTGTAGGATCGAGGCTCCACGGGAATGGGGATCGGATCGTATGTTTGTCGAGCGCGAAGCCTCCGTCGGCGAACCGACCTCGCAGGAGCGCCGCCGCGCAGAGCAGAGCGACAAGCGCATTCTCGGCAACGTCGTGCAGTGCGACGGTGCGCGCGCCACCATCAGCGCCTATGCCGACGACATCGAAGGCGCGGTCACCGGCCTGTGGACCGTCGGCAAGATGATCTCCATCAATCTCGGGACATCGCGCACCGTTGGTCTGGTCTACGAAATCGGCAAGTCGGATCGCGCCTGGAGCAATGAGGGACAAAACCCCATCGAGGTCAGCGTCGAGCTGATCGGCGAAGTGCGCGACGGCGCCGAACCGGGGGCCAAACCGGTGTTCGACCGCGGCATCACCACCTATCCTCATATCGGCGCCATAGCGCACCGCATCCGTACCCGTGATCTGCAGGCGGTCTACGATCTCGCCGGGCGTCATTCGATCACCATCGGTACGCTGTCGCAGGATGAGTCGATCGACGCCAACATCGCTATCGACGACACGCTGGCGCGCCATTTTGCCGTTGTCGGCACAACCGGCGTCGGCAAATCCACCGCCATCTCGCTGCTGCTGCGCAAATCGATCGCCGCCCGGCCCGATCTGCGAATCCTCATTCTCGATCCGCACAATGAATTCGCGGCGTCCCTGCCTGAGTTCTGCGTCCGGGTCGATTCCAAGACGCTTGACCTGCCGTTCTGGATGTTCAGGCTTGAAGAATTCGCCGAAGTGCTGTTTCGCGGCCGAGAGGTCGTGCCGGAAGAAGTCGATGTCCTGCGCGACCTGATCCCCGCCGCCAAGAACCTCTATCGCAATCCGAGTTCAGGCTCTTACGTGCGCCGCGGCAGCGATGCGCTGACCGCCGACACGCCGGTGCCCTACCGCATGGTCGATCTCATCAAGCAGATCGACGAGCGCATGGGCCTCTTGGAAAGCAAGAACGACCGCCCGACGCTGAAATCGCTGAAGACGCGCATCGAGTCCGCCGCGTCCGACCCGCGCTATCGCTTCATGTTCAATTCGCGGCTGATCGAGGACACGATCCACGAGACGATCGGCAATATTTTCCGTGTGCCGCATCATGGCCGCCCGGTGACCTGCTTCGAGATGGCCGGCATGCCGTCCGAAGTGGTCAATTCCGTCTGTTCGGTGCTGGCGCGCCTGGCGTTCGACCTTGCGCTGTGGAGCGAGGGCCGGCTGAAGCTCTTGCTGCTGTGCGAGGAAGCACACCGCTATATGCCGGCCGATCCACGCCTTGGCTTCGCCCCGACAAGGCATGCACTGTCGCGCATCGCCAAGGAAGGCCGCAAATATGGCTGCTATCTCGGCGTCGTCACCCAGCGCCCGGGTGAACTCGATCCGACCATCCTGTCGCAATGCTCGACCTTCTTCGCAATGCGGCTGGCCAACGAGCAGGACCAGGCAATCATCCGCTCGGCGATCGCCGATTCCTCCGCCTCGACGCTGGCCTTCCTGTCCTCCATGGGCCAGCGCGAAGCCATCGCCTTCGGTGAAGGCGTGGCGACGACCATGCGGCTGAAGTTCGAGAAACTGGCGGAGAACCTGATCCCCGGCACCGCCAAGCGAGAGCAGGACGAGTTCTCGCAGGACGGCAACGACGTCGATCTCGCCGCCATCGTCGAGCGGCTGCGCAACGTCCCGAAACCGCAGCAGCAGATGGCCTTCGCCGAAGCAGTGGATTCCGGCCGCCAGGCCGGCGATCCCGATTACCGCAAGCCGGCCACCGCCCAGCGCATCCAGCCCGACGACGATTTCGACCTGCGCTACGGCCTCAAGCCCACAACCTTCGGCATGCGCCCGCAGAACGATTGACCTTCAGCGTAGCGACTTTTTTGCCGGCCAATTGAGAAGCCGCCGGAGCGCCAGGGCTCGGCTTCGTTGGCCCGCTTGGGCAAATCCCGCAAGGGAATTCATCAGGCCGGATTGAATGGCGTGGCTTTCGAGAAGCCGGACCGGAGCGGACATTTAGTCCGTGAGCACCGGAAGTCGAGAAAGCCACGTCAGGCAACCGGCCTCATGAATTCTTCTTCGGGATTTTAGGCGCAGACGCGGTTGCGGCCTTGCCTCTTCGCCTCGTAGAGCTGGCGGTCAGCGCGGCGGTAGAATTCCTCGGCGGTTTCCTTCCGATCCCAGACGGCTAGTCCGACGCTGGTGGTGATCTTGAGGCGGACATTGCCCGACAGCACCGACATGTTGGCAATCGCCTTGCGGATGCGTTCCGCGAACTTGCCCAACAACTCCGCATCCATGTTGGGGGTGACAACGGCGAACTCCTCGCCCCCAAGCCGCGCCACCACATCGTGGTAGCGCGTCATGCCTTTGAGGCAATTGGCGACGGCCCTCAGCACCTCGTCGCCGACATCGTGGCCATGCGTGTCGTTGACCTGCTTGAAGTGGTCGAGGTCGAGGATCATCAGCCCGACGGGCTTTTCGATGCGACGGAATTCCTCGAGATATTCCTTCAGCGCATCGTCGAAGTAGCGCCGGTTCTGCATGCCGGTAAGGCCGTCGGTCAATGCCGCATGCTGCAGCGTTTCCGAGCGGGCGCTGAGCGAAACCGTCATGGCGCGCAGCTTGCCCTCTTCCGTCGCCTGCCTACGGATCAACGGGTAGATGAAGAACACGCCGAAGAACAGCGCTGTCGCCAGCAGCACCCCGGTGACAAACAGCAGCGTGTTGAGATAGGCGATCCTCTCGACCCGGGAAGTCGTATCGTGACCGACCGCGATGAACTGCAATTGACCATAGGCATAAAGCGTCACCAGGCCTGCGGCCAGGATCACGAAAATAAAGACGAAAAATGCGGATTCCGCCTTGTGGAAACGCATCTGCTCCCCGTTGGAAAAGTATCCGCCGGATCTGTGGCATGCCGGCGCCTTACGGACGGTTAATCCAGACAACCGGAGCGGGAATATTCATTCCTACTTCTGTTTCTTTAATTGTATTGGCAGCACGAAAATCAAATCACGGTTTGCAGGCGGTCGCCGGGCTGCAATCTCAGCCATTCCGGTCCCAGCTGATGGCGAAACCACGTCGTTTGCCGTTTGGCATATTGCCGCGTCGCTGCCTTGCAGCGCTCGATGGCCTGGGGAAAGCTGATGTCGCCGGCCATGGCGGCCGAAAGTTCGCGTACGCCGATCGCCTTCATCGCCGGCAGGTCGGGATCGAGGCCAAGCGCCGCAAGCCGTTTGACCTCATCGAGCGCGCCGAGATCGAGCATGCGGTCGAACCTTGTTTCGATCCGCTCGACAAGGGCGGCGCGGTCCGGCTCGATAACGAAGAACCGAGCGCTGTCGCGGTCGATCAGCGGCCGGCCGCGCGCTGCCTGCCATTCTAGGATGGAGCGGCCGGATGCGTCGAGCACCTCCAGCGCCCGCACGATGCGCTGGCCGTCGGTCGGCTTCAGCTGCATGGCGACCGCCGAATCCTCATGCATCAGAATGCGGTGCAGCTTGGCTGCGCCTTGCTCCTTTAACTCGTAGCGCCAGCGGTCGCGTACCTGCTGCGGAATGTCGGGCATTTCCGAAATGCCCTCGGCAAGTGCGCGAAAATAGAGCCCGGTGCCGCCGACGAAAATCACCGGACGTTCAAAGCCGGCGTCATCGGGCTGTCGGGCGAGCGTGCCGTCATCGATCAGCTTCATCACGTCGCGCAGCCAGGCGCCGGTGGAATAGGCGGTGGAGGGATGCACGTGGCCATAGAGATAGTGCGGCGCGCGGGCGAGGTCGGCGGCATTCGGCCGCGCCGTCAGCACATCGAGCACCGAATAGCCCTGCATGGAATCGGTGTTGACGATGACACCGCCCTTGCGCTCGGCGAGATCGAGCGCCAGCGCCGACTTGCCGCTGGCGGTCGGCCCGGCTATCAGGATCGCGTTCTTCACGCGGCCCTCGCCCGCCTGCCCGCCCTCGCCTAGCTGCTTGGAAGTCTCGATGCCGCTCATTGCCACGCTTGTGTCTCACCCCGTCCGCCGCGCGATGTCGGCCTCGCTTGCGAATATGGCCTCACGGTCGGTCGGCGCAAGCGCCGTCCTCTGGCTGGGCGATGGCGTCGCCTGCGATCTGGTGTTGCCCGAGGGGGCAGAAGCCGCTGAGGCAAGTGCGGCCTTGCGCACAGCACTTGGCTCCGAGCCGGTCGACGTGATCGTTCAGCAGGCCGAAAGCCGCCGCAAGACAATCCTGCTTGCCGATATGGATTCAACCATGATCGACCAGGAATGCATCGACGAACTCGCCGACGAGATCGGCGTCAAGGACCGCGTCGCCGCCATCACCGCACGCTCGATGAACGGCGAGATCGCCTTCGAGCCCGCCTTACGGGAACGCGTAGCGTTGCTGAAAGGCCTCGATACGGCCGTCGTCGGCCGCATCATCGCGAGCCGCCTGACGCTGGCGTCGGGCGGCCGCGCCCTGGTGCGGACGATGCGCGCCAATGGCGCCTGGACGGCGCTTGTCTCCGGCGGCTTCGACGTCTTCACCAGCCGTGTCGCCGCCATGCTCGGCTTCCAGGAAAACCGTGCCAACCGCCTGATCGAGGAGAACGGGCGCTTTGCCGGCCTCGTCGCCGAGCCGATCCTCGGCCGCGCCGCCAAGGCCGATGCGATGAACGATATCTCGGCCCGCCTCGGCCTGACGCCATTCGATGCGATTGCGGTCGGCGACGGCGCCAACGACCTCGACATGATCCGCCTGGCCGGCACCGGTGTCGCGCTCCACGCCAAGCCGGCCGTTGCTGCCGAAGCCAAGGTCCGCATCGACCATGGCGATCTCACCGCGCTGCTTTATCTCCAGGGCTACCGCCAGGAAGAGTTCGCCCAATGAAACCGATTCGCACCGAGCGCCTCATCCTGCGCAACTGGGAAGACCGCGATCGCGAACTCTTCCACCGCATCAATTCGGACGAGCGGGTGATGGAATTCTTTCCGTTCCGCCGCGACCGCGCCGAGACGGATGCCAAGATGGACGAGTTTCGGGGCTGGATCGCAGAGGACGGCTTTGGTTTTGCCGCCGCCGAGATCGCCGCGACTGGGGAATGCATCGGCTTCGTCGGTCTCTTAAAGACCGATCACGTGCCGTCCCTGCCTTCCGATACGATCGAGATCGGCTGGCGGTTGGCGCCGGAATTCTGGCGCAAGGGCTATGTCACGGAGGCCTCCGAAGCCTGGCTCGCCTTTGGCTTCGAAACGCTTGACCGCGACGAGATCGTCTCCTTCGCCGTCGCGGCCAACCGCCGCTCGACGGCCGTCATGGAGCGTCTTGGCATGAGCCCTGACCCGGCTCGCGATTTCGACCACCCCTCCATCCCTGACAGCCACCCGCACCTCAAGCGGCATGTCCTCTACAAACTGTCGCGCACGGACTGGCAGGCACGAAAAAGGGCGGCTCGCTAGCCGCCCTTTCCCTGAAGACAATCGGTTATGGGGCTTTCCGGACTCAATCCATCCGGATCGTCACGAAGCGCAACTCGCCTGTCTTGGACGCCAGCATCAAGAGCGCATTCTTGCGGCCCTGCTCCTTCAGCGCGCCGATCCGGTCCATCACGTCCTTCGGGGTCGCGACCGATTCCTGGGCGATTTCGGTGATCACCTCGCCGGCCTGGATGCCGCGCTCGGCGGCGGCCGAATCCTTGGTGACGTCGGTGATGACGACGCCGGAGACGTCGGCCGCGATGCCGAATTTTTTCCGTGTGTCGTCATTGAGCTCGCCGACGGTCATGCCGAGCACCGAGGCCGTGGAGACCGCGGGCGCCTTGTCGCCGCCCTTGTCCTCATCGGTAGTGCCGTCCTCACCGGCAGCGACCTTCTCGCCGTCCTCAAGCCGGCCGAGCGTCACCTTCACCGTCTGCTCGACGCCCTTGCGCACGATGATCACGTCGACCGCCTTGCCGACCGGGCTTTCCGCCACGACGCGCGGCAGGTCGCGCATTTCATGGATGTCCTTGCCATCGAACTTGATGATGACGTCGCCGGCGAGAATTGTGCCGTTGTCGACCGGTCCGCCCTTGATGACGCCGGCCACCAGCGCGCCCTTGGCGGTCGCCATGCCGAGGCTCTCGGCGATGTCGTCGGTCACCGGCTGGATGCGCACGCCGAGCCAGCCGCGACGGGTCTCGCCGAACTGGCGCAGCTGGTCGACGACGCCCGAGGCAAGCTGCGAGGGGATGGAGAAGCCGATGCCGATCGAGCCGCCCGACGGCGAGATTATCGCCGTGTTGATACCGATGACCTCGCCCAGGCTGTTGAACAGCGGCCCGCCGGAATTGCCGCGGTTGATGGCGGCGTCGGTCTGGATGAAGTCGTCATAGGGGCCGGAATTGATGTCGCGGTTGCGGGCCGAGACGATGCCGACCGTCACCGTGCCGCCAAGGCCGAACGGATTGCCGATCGCCATCACCCAGTCGCCGACGCGCATCTTGTTGGAATCGCCGAATTTCACCGCCGTCAGCTTGTGGCCCTTCGGGTCGACCTTGAGCACCGCCACGTCGGTCTTGGTGTCGGTGCCGACCAGCGTCGCCTTCAGCGTCACGCCGTCGGAGAAATTCACCTCGATGTCGTCTGCATCGGCGATGACGTGGTTGTTGGTGACGACAATGCCTTGCTCGGCGTCGACCACGAAGCCGGAGCCCAGCGACTGTACCTTTTGCGCGCCGCCATCCTTGTCGCCGCCACGGTTCTTGAAGAAGTCGTCGAAGAAATCCTGGAACGGCGAACCCTCGGGCAGCTGCGGCATCGGCACCGCGCCCGGACCTTCCGTGCCCTTCACGGTCTGCGAGGTCGAGATGTTGACCACCGCACCGAGCAGGCCTTCGGCGAGGTCGGCAACCGAAGCCGGTCCGTCCGCGGCCATCGTCGGCGTCACGAAAGCTGGAACGGCAAGCGCGCCGACCAGAAGTGCCGCAGCACCTGCGATGAACGTCCGCCGCGCCGCGCGCAGAAGGGTGTTGGATGTCATCGAAAGCCTCCCGGATTGCTGAAAAGAAAAGCGCTTCGGCAAAACGCCGCGTCGCGTCATGTTGGCAAGAAATACGGCACGTTTGCGGCTATGGCCACATCAGGAGGATAAATCCTCCGTTACACCTTAGAACGGTTCGCCGTTTCGCGGAAACGGCGAACCGTTCGATCCCTTTGCTTTTACGCAATTCCGGACGGAAAACCGCTCACACTTTCCTGGAATTGCAGATCAGCGGTCCTCAGCCACGCACCAACCAGACGATGCCGACGCCGATGGCGATCGCCACTAGCCCGACGATGCGCAGCGCAATTTCCGGCGTCGACAGCACTTCGCCGGCAAGACGTTTGGCAAGGCCGGGAAAGCCGCCATAGACCAGACCCTCGACGACGAGGACCAGGCCTATGGCCGCAAGGAAATCCTGCACCGCCCTACTGGGCGGGTGCAGGTTGTGCAGCCGGCGCGGCAGGTGCCGTCGCCGGCGCGGCAGGTGCCGTCGCCGGAGCCGCAGGTGTCGCCGGCTTCGCGTCCGTACCGTCCGGATTGCGGAAGAAGCGGAAGAACTCCGAGTTCGGCGAAAGCACCATCGTCGTCCCGGAGTTGTCCAGCGCCGTGCCATAGGCATTCATCGACCGGTAGAAGTCGAAGAACGCCGGATCGCGTTTGTAGGCGTCGGCAAAGGTCGCACTGCGCTGGGCTTCACCTTCACCACGCAGGATTTCCGATTCCTTGCGCGCCTCGGCGACGATTTCCACCACTTCGCGGTCGGCGCGGGCGGTGATGCGCTGCGCGGCCTCCTTGCCGCGCGCTCTCAGCCGTTCGGCCTCGGCCAAACGTTCGGCCTTCATGCGGTCGAAGGTCTGCTGCGAAACCTCAGCCGTCAGATCGGTTCGGCGGATGCGCACATCCTCGATCTGCAGGCCGAGCGAGGTGGCGTCGGGCCGCAGCTGATCGCGCACTTCGCGCATCATCACGGCCCGCTCTTCCGAGAGCGCCGCCTCGAAGTCGCGCAGACCGTAGACACGGCGCAGCGCCGCATCGAGACGCGTCCTCAGTCGTGCTTCGGCCAGTGTGATCTGACCGGACACCGCGGAGCGGAACACCCGCGGATCCGAGATGCGGTACGCGATGAAAGCGTCGACCTCATAGAACTTGCCGCCCGAAACCTGGACGCGGATGTTATCGAGATCGAAGCGCAGCACCCTGTTTTCGATCAATTGCACGCTGTCGGCGTCGAAGAAGGCGAAAGGCGCCTTGAAATAGATGCCGGGTTCATTCTTCACGTCGACGATCTCGCCGAACCGCAGCACGAGCGCCTGCTGGCGCGCGTTGACCACGAAGACCGAGGAGTAGAGCAGGAACAGAAGCACGGCCGCGATGACCGCGATGATGGGAAGACGATTGGCCATCACTGGGCTCCTCCCGTGGTCGCAGGCGGCGGCGCCTTCGGCTGCAGTGCCGGCAGCGGCAGATAGGGAACGACCCCTTGCCCATTGCCCTGTTCGACGATGACCTTGTTGGAATCCTTCAGCACCTTCTCCATCGTTTCCAGATAAAGCCGCCGGCGCGTCACGTCGGGCGCCTTGGCGTATTCGTCATAGACCGAGATGAAGCGCTGCGCCTCACCTTCGGCTTCCTGGACGACACGGTTCTTGTAGGCTGCCGCGTCCTCGCGGATCTGCGCCGCGGCGCCACGCGCCTGGCCAAGCTTCTGGTTGGAATACTGGTTGGCCTGCTCGACGAACTTGTCTTCGTCCTGCTCGGCGCGCTGCACTTCGTCGAACGCGTCGGCCACTTCACGCGGCGGCGCCGCGTCCTCGATCGAAACCGCGTTGACATTCAGGCCGGCCTTGTAGCCGTCCAGCGTCGTCTGGATGATTTCACGCACCGACGCGGCGATGCCCTGACGGTCGTCGCGGAAGATGTCCTGGGCCGGTCGCCGGCCGACCGCTTCGCGCATGGCGCTCTCTGCGACCTGCTGCAGCATGCCTTCGGGATCGGAGACGTCGAACAGATAGGCCCGGGGATCGGAGACCTGATAGGCCACCGAAAACTGCACGTTGACGATGTTCTGGTCGCCGGTAAGCATCAGCCCCGACGAGTTGCCGCTCGTCGCGCCGCCACCACCGATATCGACGAGTTGTTCGGCGATGTTGGCCGTCTCGACGGTTTCGACCGGCCACCAATGGAAATGCAGACCCGGCTGCGACAGCTCCGCCTTCGGCTTGCCGAAGCGCAGCTCGACCGCAACCTCGTCCGGCTGCACGGTGTAGACCGCCTTGAACGCCCACAGCACGATCAGAGCCGCTGCGATCAGCGCAAAGACGGCCGGGCTGGCGCCGCCGCCACCGGGCAGCGCGCGCCGCAGCCGGTCCTGGCCGCGGCGGATGATGTCTTCGAGATCGGGAGGTGACCCCGGCGGGCCGCTAGGCCCCTTCGGTCCCTGCCCCCAGGGTCCCTGATTGTTGCCGCCGCCGCCCCATGGGCCGCCGCCGCCGCTCTTGTCGTTCCAGGGCATGAATGTCCTTTCGCTTGGGATTCCCTCAGCGCCGACGTTGCGGCGCAAAATCCAGTTGTTCTTCTATAGGGACGCAGCGATGCGCTTTCAACGCGATCCGCTGCCGAGCATGTCCGTTTTGGACGTTCGCGACCCTTTTATCGTCTCAATGCACGCCGCGGCGTCGCTCGTAAACCGAATAGCGCGTCGCATGGCTGTCCTTTTCACCGGCCGGAACGTCCTGAGCGCTGACAAGGCGCCACAAATCCGGATCGATGTCGGGAAAATGCGCGTCGCCATCGACCGCCGCCAGCACATGGGTGACGTGCAGCCGGTCTGCCAGCGGCAGCGCCTGCGCATAGATCTCGCCGCCGCCGATGATGCAGATTTCGTCGACGCCGGCCATGCAACGCCCGCGCACCGTGGCCAGCTGGATCGCTGCCTCCAGCGAGTGCGCCACCTCTATGCCCTCGGCGCGCCAGGCCTTGTCGCGGGTCACCACGATGTTTAATCGGCCCGGCAGCGGCCGGCCGATGCCTTCATAAGTCTTGCGGCCCATGATGACGGGCTTGCCCATCGTATCGGCCTTGAAGCGCTTGAGATCGGTGGACAGCCGCCACGGTAAGCCGCCGTCGCGCCCGATGACGCCGTTCTGCGCAATGGCGACATAGATCGCGACGTCCATCAGTTGGCTCCCCCGGCGCCGTCATCCGACGGCTCCAAAAGCAATATGTCGATGTTGTGCTCGGGATAGAGATCCTGCGCCGCCGTCTCGAAGGTCGTCGGCCCGACCTTCTTGACATTGTCGCCGCAAAACGAGATCAGCGCTTTCGGATTTCCCTTGTCGACGGTTAGCTTGAACTTGCCGATGCTGCCATTGGCCCAGTTGCCGCCGGTGGTCAGGATATAAGCGATACGGTTCTCGTAAAACTTGGGATAACCGTCCGGATCGTCCTTGGCCGCCTTGCGCACCGCATCCTCGAACGCGTCGTCCATGCAGAACCGGGTCTTGTAGCTTGTATATTGGCTGCCCTCGGAGAACTTGCCGTCATAGAAGAAACTGACCGATGACGTGCCGCCGACGCTCGGTTTGTAGCGGTGCGAGACATGGACATCCTTGTTGGCCGGAAATGTCGAGCGCCACCAATAGGTCGAGCGCAACTGCCACCACGGCGTATAGACCTTGTTCGCCTCGGTACCGTCGCCGCCCGTATCGTCGATGATGATGCCGCGGTTTTCCCAATCCTCGGCAACCGTTTTCGGCAGCTTCGCCAGGGCCGCCTTGGCCGCATCGCCGAACGGATTGAACGGCACGTTCTGCGCCTTCAGATCGGCGCCGATATCGATGCCGACAGCGAACACTTTCTGCTCGAGCTGCGGCTTTGCCGGCGCTCCGTCGATCGTCACCTCGAAGCCAAGGAAATTGTCGCTCTGGTTTTCCGGGATGGCCGGCATTTCCTCCGGATTGCCTTCGATGTCCGGCAGCGGAAAAGCGACGATGGCATTTACATCCTTGTCGGTGTTGTTGTGGAAGACGTAGTCGACCGTGATCTTTTCCGGCGAGATATAGAGATCCTCGCTTTGCATCGACACCGCGTCGCTACGCGACAGGATCAGGCCACCTGTGCCGAGTTCGGCGGTCGTATCATTGGCCAGCGCGGGCACGGCAAAAAGCGCCAGCGCTACGGACAGAACATATTGCAACATCGAAGCCCCTCGCCAAGAATGCCGCGACCCTAGCCGTTTCAATGTGGCGTTTCAAAGCCTTCCGTCTCCCAGCAGGACGCCACAGTGTCTGGACACGCCAATCGGCGGTCTGGACTAACAGGTTTCGATCGGGCAGGAGTTCGCGTCATGCGCAAGCTTCTCGTCATCGGCATCGGCGCCGGCAATCCCGACCATATGACCGTGCAGGCCATATCAGGCCTAAACCGGGCGGACGTCCTGTTTATCCCCGACAAGGGGGCGAAGAAGAACGACCTTGCCGAATTGCGCCGCCATATCTGCGACCGTTTCGTCAGCAATCCGAAATCGCGCCGCGTCGAGTTCGACGTGCCGGTGCGCGCCGAGCCGGCGCCTTCCTATCGCTCGACCGTCGATGACTGGCACGAGGCCATCGCCCAGATCTATGAGAGCCTAGTCCGCGACGAACTTGCCGAGGACGGCTGCGGCGCCTTCCTGATCTGGGGCGACCCCTCGCTCTATGACGGCGCGCTGCGCATCCTCGCGCGCGTACGACTGAGGGGCAATGTCGCATTCGAACTGGAGGTCATTCCCGGCATCACCGCCGTCCAGGCGCTAGCCGCCGGCCACAAGATGGCGCTGAACCGCATCGGCGACCCCGTGCTGATCACCACCGGCCGCCGCCTCGCCGAACAAGGCATGCCGCACAATGCCGGCAGCGCCGTGGTCATGCTCGACGGCAAATGCGCCTTCAACACGCTGGCAGACAAGGATCTGATCATCCATTGGGGCGCCTATCTCGGCACACCGGACGAGATCATCGTTTCCGGTCGCCTGGGTGATGTCGGCGAGGAGATTGAGAGGACGAGAGAAGAAGCCCGGAAAAGAAAGGGCTGGATCATGGACACCTATCTGCTGCGTAAAGCAGGAGAGCCCGAGGAATAGCGCGCTCAAAGGTCGAGTTCCTTCGCGCCCCCCTCTGTCCTGCCGGACATCTCCCCCTCTAGTGGGGAGATTGGCCGTCACGGAGGATTTCGCCAATCGCCTAACAGATTAGCGCCCGTCTACGGGCTAGCTGATCTCCCCCCTTGCGGGGGAGATATCCGGCAGGACAGAGGGGGGTGTGACGGATCGCAAGCTTCAACCCTCACCCAGCATCGATCTCCGCCTGCAAGGCGTCCATATGCGTGGCCGCCGCTGCCGCCGCAGCGCGCTCGATAGCGCGAAAACGGCTGACAACTGCAAGGCCAACTGAGGTCAGCTGTGCGCCGCCGCCCTTTTTGCCGCCGGTCTGCGCCGCGACCAGTGGCTTGCCGAACACACGGTTCATATCTTCCACCAGATCCCAGGCGTGCTTGTAGGACATCTCCATGCCGCGTGCCGCAGCCGAGATCGAGCCGAAAGTGGCGATCTGCTCCAGCAATTCGATCTTGCCCGGACCTATGCGCCCGTCCGGATCGAGATTTATCCGCAGGCTCAGCGACGGCATCTCTTGTCCTCCACAGTCACACTAGCCCCTCTCGACCCATAGCGCTATTCCAAAACGATATAGCGGCTATCAGCCATCCGCTTCGGCCGGCAGCCCGGCGCCGGTGTTGGCACGGTCGAAACTGACCGTCTTGATCACCGCGAACACCTTGCCGCCGAGTTGAAGGTTCAGTACCTGCCTGGATTGTTCGGTGATGCGCGCAAGCACGGTTGCGCCATTGCAGTCGATGCCGATTTCGACCGTCGGCCCCTCGCCCGAGCCGATTGCGACGATGGCGCCCGGCAGGATGTTGAGCGCACTGAGACCTTTCGGCTGTTCGGTGGCGATCATCACGTCGCGGGCGCGGATTCGGATGCGCACAGGCGCGCCGACCGAGACCGCCAATTGCGGCACCCGGATTTCCCCCGCCGCCGAGCCGAGCACGGTCATCCCGAAGATCTCGTCATGGCGCAGCACCTTGGTGTCGAGAACCGCGCCGCCCTCGCCGCGTTCCTCCGCCGGCAGCAATTCGAGCCGTTGCATGATCGCGCCGGTCGGGCCTGAGGCAGCGACCTTGCCTTGCGCCATCACCACCACGTCGCTGGCCAGCCGCGCCACCTCGGCGACGGAGTGGCTGACATATACGATGGGCAGCTTGGTCTCGTCGCGCAGCCGCTCGATATAGGGCAGGATCTCGGCTTTGCGCGCATCGTCGAGCGAGGCCAGCGGCTCGTCCATCAACAGCAGTTTCGGGCTGGCAAGCAGCGCCCGGCCGATCGCCACGCGCTGCTTCTCGCCGCCCGAGAGCTTTGCCGGTCGCCGGTCGAGCAGAGGACCGATGCCGAGCAGTTCGACGACCGCGTCGACATCCGCATAGCGCTCCGCCGGTGGCGTGAACCAGCGGCCATAGCGCAGATTGCCGGCCACGCTCATATGCGGAAACAGCCGCGCGTCCTGGAACACCATGCCGATCCGGCGCTTGTGCTTCGGCACGAAAATGCCGGCATCGGTGTCGACCAGCACACAGCCGTCGACCGCGATACGGCCCTTGGTCGGCCGGATCAGGCCGGCGATCACGTTGATCAGCGTCGTCTTGCCGGAGCCCGATGGCCCGAACAGCGCCGTCAGCCGCCCGGCGCTTTCGAAACGCGCGTCGACGGCGAAACCGCCGAGCCGATGGCTGATGTCCACCAGCACGCTCATTCGATGTCCATCCGCCGGCCGACGCGCCGCGCCAGCACTTCCGAGGCGACCAATGCGGCCATCGAGATGACGATGGAGATCAGCGTCAGCCTGAGCGCCCCGTCATCGCCGCCAGGCACCTGCGTGAAGGTGTAGATCGCCGAAGGCAGCGTCTGCGTCTCGTTGGGAATGTTGGAGACGAAGGTGATGGTGGCGCCGAACTCGCCCATCGCCTTGGCGAAGGACAGGATCGAGCCGGCGATCAGCCCGGGCAGGATCAGCGGCAGCGTGATGGTGGCGAAGACCCAAATCGGGTTGGCGCCGAGCGTTCCCGCCGCTGCCTCCATTTTGCGGTCGACCGCCTCGATCGACAGCCGGATCGCCCGCACCATCAGGGGAAAGCCCATGATACCGCAGGCCAGTGCGGCGCCGGTCCAGCGAAACGAGAAGACGATGCCGAAATGCTCGGCCAGGAACGCTCCCGCCGGCCCGCGCCGGCCGAAGGTAAGCAGCAAGAGATAACCTGTCACCACCGGCGGCAGGATCAACGGCAGGTGAACCACACCGTTGAGCAGCGTCTTGCCCCAGAATTTTCCGCGGGCCAGCAAAAGCGCCATCAAGATGCCCGGCGGCAGGCTGAACAGCATCGCCACCGTCGCCACCTTGATCGACAGCCGGACCGCATTCCATTCGTCGGGAGTGAGGTCCAGCAGCCAGTTCATGCGTCAGCCGCTACCTTAATTGCTCGGCGTGAGCACGGTGAAACCCTGATCCCTAAACAGCTCCACCGCCTTGGCGGACTGCAGGCACTTCAGGAAAGCCGGGGTATCCTTGTCCTTCGAATCGGTGGTCTGGGCAACCGGATAGATGATCGGCGGGTGCGAATCCTCCGGGAAGGTGCCGACCACCTTGACTCCCTTGTCGGCATGCGCGTCGGTGGCATAGACGATGCCGAGCGCGGCCTCGCCCGTTGAAACCAGCTTCAGCGCGGCGCGCACATTCTCGGCCTGCGCCACCTTGCCTTCGACCGACGACCAGACGCCGAGCGATTCAAGTGCCGCCTTGCCATACTTGCCGGCCGGCACCGCCTTGACGTCGCCCATGGCGAGCTTGCCGTCGCCGATCAGCTTGGCGAGGTCGAAGCCTTTCTCGATCCTGGTTTCGACCTTGGAATCCTTCGGCGCCACCAGCACGATGTGGTTGCCGAGCAGTTTCACCTCGGTGTCCGGCTTGGTCAGTTTCTTGTCGGAGAGATATTTCATCCAGTCGAGGTCGGCCGAGATGAACACATCGGCGGGCGCCCCGCTTTCGATCTGCTTGGCCAGCGCCGAGCTCGCGGCGTAGGAGACGGTCGCCGCTTCACCGACATCGGCTTCGCAGGCCTTGGTGACGGCGTCGAGCCCGTCCTTGAGGCTGGCTGCGGCAAACACGATCACCTTGTCTCCCGCGTGAGCCGCCGGCATCACGGCCATCAGAGCTACGGCAAAGCCGCCAATCGCGATCGCCCTCAAACCAAAACCTTTGTGCCCCAACATGAAAACTCTCCCTGGGCTTGAAATCTGCTGGCTCGACTCCTGCCGACCGATATATCTGGATGAATATAACAAGGGAAGGCCGCCTCCTGCGAAAGCGTATGTTCGGCATGATTGTTGTGGTTTGGACGTGCACCGAAATCCCGGAAAGGAACTCCGATGAAGATCAGCGCCCGCAACATCCTCAAGGGAACGATCGTCGAGATCGCCAAAGCACCTCGCCTGTCCGCGGTGATGTCGGCGGCTCAGTCGTCACCGCTTCGATCACCAACGAGGCCGTTGCCGATCTCGAGCTCGAAAAAGGCAAGCAGGCCTATGCCGTGATCAAGGCATCGGGCGTCATGGTCGGCATTGATTGAAGGTGGGCGGATCAGACCGCGATCGGCGCCTTGATCGACGCGTCGGCAAAATAGTTTTCCAGCCGGAAATCCTCGAAGCGGAAGGCGAACAGGTCCTTCACTTCCGGATTGATCCACAGCGTCGGCAGCGCCTTGGGCGTGCGACGCAATTGCTCGCGCGCCTGCTCGAAATGGTTGGAATAGAGATGCGCATCGCCCAGCGTATGGACGAACTCGCCGGGCTTCAGCCCGGTCACCTGCGCCACCATCAAGGTCAGCAGCGCGTAGGAAGCGATGTTGAAGGGTACGCCGAGAAAAATGTCGGCCGAGCGCTGGTAGAGCTGGCAGGACAGCTTGCCCTCCGAGACGTAGAACTGGAACAGGCAGTGGCACGGTGGCAGCGCCATCGCCTCCACTTCGGCCGGGTTCCACGCCGAAACGATCAGCCGGCGTGAATTCGGATTTCTGCGTATCTCCTTCAGAACATTGGCAATCTGGTCGATCGACCCGCCATGGCCATCCGGCCAGGAGCGCCACTGCTTGCCATAGACCGGGCCGAGATCGCCATTCTCGTCGGCCCATTCGTCCCAGATCGAAACGCCATGATCTCTAAGGTATTTGATGTTGGTGTCGCCGGCCAGGAACCACAGGAGTTCATGGATGATCGACTTCAGATGCAGCTTCTTGGTGGTGGTGACGGGAAAGCCGCGCGACAGGTCGAAGCGCATCTGGTACCCGAACACCCCACGCGTGCCGGTGCCCGTGCGGTCGCCACGATCGGCGCCATTGTCCAGCACATGCTGCAAAAGGTCGAGATACTGGCGCATCGGCTTCGCCTCGATTCGGGGTTACCGCCATCATAACCGACTGGCCGCCGGCCGAACACAGCAAAAGGGACCAGAACGCGGCTTGCCCCATCTCTCAAGAGGTGGCGCTGCCCCTCACCTGCCTGCCGGCATCCTCTCCTCGTATAGGGACGGGGAGAGGGGCGCTGTCATCAGCGG
Source organism: Mesorhizobium sp. C395A (assembly GCF_030323205.1). Taxonomy (NCBI): domain Bacteria; kingdom Pseudomonadati; phylum Pseudomonadota; class Alphaproteobacteria; order Hyphomicrobiales; family Phyllobacteriaceae; genus Mesorhizobium; species Mesorhizobium sp. C395A. The sequence goes on from NZ_CP100473.1 coordinate 2,569,853, forward strand.
TTTCGCCAATCACAAGCTTGTTCGAGAGAGAGAGCCAAGGCTGCGGTCAGCCATTTCTCCCCGTCACTATACGGGGAGAAATGCCCGGCAGGGCAATGAGGGGCGGTGCTGACCTCCGGTGAGGAGCAAAATCAAACGCGCGCTCTGCCTATCGGCAATAATCTCTACAAAGAGCCGAGCTTGCCCAGATCCTTGGCGACCAGATAGTAGAAAGTCACGCGGCTCTTGGAGCTGTCGGCGGCCAACGCCTTGCAGGTCTTCTCGATCGCTGAGTCGGCTTTCGCCCCGTCGGTCACGCCGAGTTTCTTGGCAACCCAGTTGGTCTTGACGCGCTCCAATTCCTTGGGGTCGGTGCAGGATACCAGCGAGGAATCGCGGTTGCGCAGCGCGATGCCCAGATGTTTCACAATCTTGGCAACCACATCGGCATTTGCGGCGGCGTCGTATTTCTTCACGTCTGCGAGATAATCGGCCATCAAATTTCCCCATGTCGGCGCCACGGGATCCGATCGATGAGGGCTGTGGCGCGCTGCCGCAACTTGTGCGCTCGGTCGATACTCCTCACCATCGCAAAGCTTCGGTTGAGACCGCGCGCGAGTCAACCCTCGGCGCCGCAGTTTGGTGCGGCCAAGAAGTGTCATTGCGGCCTTTCATTTTGTGCGCCCGCCCCCTATATTCGTTTTGTCGGCTTGACCGACTATGGCGATAAATGGGCGATGTAATAAGCCGTTCGGACCCGGGGGCGGTACCCGGCGCCTCCACCAAGAACCGCTCTGTGATCAGAGCGGCTGTTGCTGGGGGCGAAATAGGATCGACGAAGGTGTAAAGATCGTACTTTTGCCCGGCATGGTACCACCGTCATCGGGCTAAACCTGTAGTTGCAAATGACAACTATGCGGAAGCACGTCTCGCCGCGTAAGCGGTGCGATAGCTTCAAATCAAGCCCTAGAGGTTCGCACTTCTAGGCGGGGTTCGGAGGTACCTGGCAACAGAAACCTCCACTTCTCCCCTCCTCGATATCGTACGCTCAATGCCGGCTGCCGCTGGCCGGATTTCGCATGACGATGGGCCGCGAAGCCTACACCAAATTGAGCCATGAGCTGGTGCAATTTGCCGCTGGCGTCGGTCGAAGGCCGTGGTTCTGGCCGGGGCCGGATTACCCCAGACGTGAAAAAGGCCGGGATGACCCGGCCTTTCCGGTCGATTGCGGTCAGCTTACTCGGCCGGCGCTTCAACGGCTTCGCGCGAGCGGCCGAGCGTCAGTTTGGCCAGCGTGAACGAGATTACGGCGCAGAGCGTGATGCCGGCCACCATGGGCAGCGGCGTGCCGTCGAAGAAGATGCCGGCGACGCCCATCGCCAGCGCACCGATGGCGAAGTGCAGCGTGCCCATCAGCGCCGAGGCCGTGCCGGCGATCTCGCCATGCTCTTCCATGGCCAGCACCGACGTCGTCGGGATGACCAGGCCGAGGAAGCCGTAGCCGACGAACAGCAGTGCCGCCATCACATCGAGCCGGTCGACGCCGGTCGCCATGACTGCGAACAGCACCACCATCGTCGTGGCATAGCCGGTCACCGCCACCCAGACGACGCGCTTCAGCCCGAAGCGCTCCGACAGCAGTCCCGTCAGCTGCGACATGCCGATGAAGGCGACCGCATTGATCGAGAAGAACACGCTGTAGACGGAAGGCGACAGCCCGTAATGGTCGATCAGGATGAAGGACGAACTCGAGAGGTAGACGAAGAAGCTGGCGATGCCGAAGCCGGCGATCGCCACCAGGCCGAGGAAATTGCGATCACCCATGAGGAAGCGATAGCCGGCGAGTGCGGTTCCGAAGGAGGAACCGACGCGTTCTTCCGCCGGCCGCGTCTCCTTCAGCGAGGTCGCCAGCAGAATGGTGGCCAGCAGGGCCGCGCCCGTCACCGTCCAGAACACGGCGCGCCAGCCAAAATTCTCGATGATCTGGCTGCCGGTCAGCGGCGCCAGGATCGGCGACACCGAAAACACCAGCATCAGCAGCGACATCAGCTTGGCGGCTTCGGTGCCGGTGTGCAGGTCGCGCACGATGGCGCGCGGCACCGCCATGCCGGCGCTGGCGCCCAGTCCCTGCAGGAAGCGGAAGGCGATCAGCCATTCGATGGTCGGGCTCATGGCCGAACCGATACCGCCGACCATGAACAGCGCAAGGCCGCCGTAAAGCGGCAGCTTGCGGCCGACCATGTCGGAGATCGGTCCGACGACGATCTGGCCGAAGCCCATCGACAGGAAGAAGATCAAAAGGCTCATCTGAACGGCGGCGGTGCCGGCATGCAGATCCTCGCCGATCGAAGGCAACGCCGGCAGATACATGTCGATAGCGAAGGGGCCGATAGCGGACAACAGGCCGAGCACGACCGCGATGCGGAGGAATTTGGGACTCATGATAAAGGCTTCTTTCAAGTCTGGTTGGCGCCGCCAACGCGACGACTAACCCTAGGACGTTCCATCCCGTTGAAATCCGACGGCTCAGAGAGAGATTATTCGTCTCTACGGAGCGAATTCATTCCCATTTATTGTGTCCACAAATTTAGACAGCCTTGTCTAATTCGTCAATCACCTCTATATAGATTTCCATGAAGCTTGCCGTTTCTCCTGACATTTTCCCGCCACGCGGCCACGAGGCCAAGCGTATGTCGATTATCGATGCGGCGGCTTCGGTCTTTTGCCGGGAAGGCTTTGCCGGCGCCAATATCGACCTGATCGCGGTGGAGGCGGGCGTTTCGCGCCAGACCATCTACAATCACCACCGCGACAAGGAAAGGCTCTTCATGGCTGTGGTGCGGGATCTGACGGAGCGCTGCAACGCCGGCATCTTCGCCACCTTCGCCTCTTTCCCAGACCAGCCGAAGGATCTGGAAGCCGACCTGATCGGCTTTGCCGTGCGCCTGAATCATAACTGCATCTGCAACCGCGACGGACGCTTCCTGCGCAAGCTGATCCAGACCGAAGGCGAGCGCTATCCCGAGCTCTTCGCAGAATGGCGCGACCAGGGGCCGGGCCGGACCTGGCCCGCACTTGCCGCCCGTTTTGCCCGCCTCGCCCATGCCGGCCATCTCGCGGTCGACGATCCCGATGTCGCCGCGCGCCAGTTCCTGGCCTTGGCAAATGCCGAACTGCAGACCACCTTCATGCTCGGCGGCATGCCGTCGGAAGATGAAGTGCTGCAATCCGCGACCCACGGCGTGCGCACATTCCTGCGCGCCTTCGGCAAGCGCAGATCAGCGGCAGCGGTGGAAAAACAGCTGGCCAGCGCCTGAACGTCAAAGCCGGCGATCAAATCGTCCGTTACGGGCTTCGCTTCGGCGCATCAGCGATCTATATCCGGTTTACGCCGCGCTCAAGCTTGATTACAGCTATGCGGACGATTCAACGGAACCCGACCAGCACATGGCCGACGACCACATCCGCTACGACATTCTGGCCCAGGAGGCGTTGCGCGGCGTCATGCGCAAGGTCCTGGCCGAAGTCGCGCGCACCGGCCTTCCCGGCAATCATCATTTCTTCATCACATTCCTGACCGGCGCGCCGGGCGTGCGGGTGTCCTCCAGGCTGCGCGAGCGCTATCCCGAACAGATGACCATCGTCATCCAGTTCCAGTATTGGGACCTCAAGGTGACCGATACCGGCTTCGAGGTCGGGCTGTCCTTCTCCGACGTGCCGGAGAAGCTGGAAATCCCGTTCTCGGCCGTACGCGGCTTCTACGACCCATCGGTCAATTTCGAACTCGAATTCGACGTCAAGACCGACGTCCCGGCGGAAGACGATGCAGCCGCCCAGCCGGCTGCCGAGCCCTTGGCTATCGTCTCCGAGAAAAAGCCGAAGGCCGAGAAGAAGGCAGCTACCACTGAGGCGGAGAAAAAGCCCGCCGTGGCCGATGCCGGCAAGGGCGCCGACGTCGTGTCGCTCGACGCCTTCCGCAAGAAGTAGCGGGACGGACGGCGCGACATGGGCGAGATCGTCAACCTTCGCCAGGTCCGCAAGCAGAAGGCGCGCACCGAAAAGGAAAAGCTCGCCGGCGAGAACCGCGCTCTGCACGGCCGTTCCAAAGCCGAAAGAACTCGTGACCGTCTGACATCGGACAAGGCCGAAAAATTCGTCGCCGGCCACCGCCGCGAACGCCCGGAAGACCAGGGCGATTGATGGACCGCCTGCGGTGAGCCCGGTCGAAAAACGCTCCGTGACCATCCGCGGCCATCGCACCAGCTATTCCCTCGAAAAACCCTTTTATGACGATCTCGTCGCCATCGCCGCCGCGCGCAAGCTGACCCTTGCTGCCCTGGTCGCGGAGATCGACGAGACAAGACCGCGCGATGCCAATCTGTCCTCGGCGCTCAGGCTCCACGTGCTGGACTGGGCCAAGCGCGACGCCGTCTGAATGGTTCTTAATTGCCCAGCGACTTCAGCAAATTGTCGACCGAGAACGGATTTGTCCTGGGCTTCGGCGGCGCCGGGGCCGAACCGTCACTGACGCCGGGAAGTGAGCGGTCGACCTTCGGCGCCTGCTCCTGAGCCTTGCGCTCGGCCTCCAGCCTGGCTTTTTCCTGCGAAGCGATCCGAGCCTGTTCGGCCTTCTTCCGTTCGTCCTCGGCCTTGGCGGCGTCTTCGGCAGCCTGCTCTTCGGCCTGCGCTTTCGCGTCCGCATCCGCCTTGGCCTTGGCGTCAGCCTCTGCCTGCGCTTTCGCATCGGCATCGGCCTTTGCTTTGGCATCCGCCTTGGCCTTGGCATCCGCTTCGGCCTGTGCCTTCGCATCTGCCTGCACTTTCGCCTTGGCGTAGGCCTCGGCTTTGAGCCGTGCCGCTTCCTCCTGCTTGCGCAATTCCTCGGCGGCGTTGTCGCGCTCGGTCTGCAGGGCGGCGTAATAGCGCACCTCGCGCCGCAGCCGCTGCTTCTCGAGCAGTGCGGCCTGCATCGCCTCGACCCGCTGCTGCTCCTTTTCCAGCGCGCGCTGGGTCAAAAATTGCGCCAGCGGCTCGCTGTCGAACTGCTTTTTCAGCGCCCCGAACGGCCCATCGACGCTGAAATTGACCGTCGGATCGGAGCCGACCAGCGCCTCGTCGCCAGGCTTGTAGGTGACCGCGCCCTTGGTGGCGACGGTGCCGGTGTTGAGGTCGGCCGTGATGTCGGCAGACAGCGTCGCCGCCTGGTTTTCGAATTTGATCGGTGGTGCCCGCAACGTGCCGCCGGCGACCGTGAAGGCGATGTCGGCATCGCCGGCAGCAAAGCTGCCGTCGCCAGCGATCTCAGGTGCAAAGCCCGCGGTCTTTGCTGTGTCGATGTCGCGCCCGATCGCATCGGCCTTGGCAATCAACGCGCCGAAGGCATCGGGATTGACGCCGGCAATGGTGAGGCCTTTCAGCGCCGCCGTGCCCGAGCCGGAGAGTGCGGCAATCATCGCGTCGACCGATTTGCCGCTGGTCGACAGCCCTGTCGAGAAATCGCCGTTGCCACTCAATCCGGCAGCCGGCAGCACAGTCGCCAGGTCGGCGCCGGCAAGCCTCATCTGGCCGGAGAACAGCCCCGTGCCGTCTGTGTTCTTCAACTCGAACAATCCGGTGAGCGCGCCGCCGAGCAGTTTTGCCTTCAGGTCCGAAACGCGGATGCCTTCCTGGTCCAGTTTCAATGACAGCGACGCATCATAGGCTGTCGCCAGCGGTCCGGCGGCAAGCGTCGCCGTCGTCAGATCGAGATCGGCGCTGAACGGCAGGCTGGATTTCTGGCTGAATGGCGCCGTCGGCCAGTTCGCGTTGCTGCTGAGGAACGACTGGTCACCGAACAGCGCAACCGCAATCGGGTCGAGGTCCAGTTCGTCGAGCGCCAGCGCACCGGCAAAATGCGGCAGCCCCTGCTTCGCATCGATGTTGACGTCGCCCGAAATCTCCGACTCGTTGATGGATCCGCTGAGACCGCTCAACACCAGCAGGCCACTGCCGAAATCGGCATCCGCGCTGAGCGAGGTCGAGGTGCCCGTTCCCATGCCCGGCAGGCCGGCGCCGGTCGTCATCAGCCAAGGCTCGATGTCGGAGGCGTCGAGGCCGATCTTGCCCTTGGCGGTGGTGCCTTGCGGTGTCTGAGCAACGGTGCCGTCGAACGTTGCCTTGAAGTCGTCGGCGGCGAAATTGAAGCTCGTCGCCAGGCCGCCGCCGAGCGTGCCTTTCGCCGAAATATCGGTGCTTGCCTGGCCGAGCATGCCGAGCGGCAGCGCCGGCAGGCCGTAGAGCGCCAGCAGCGCCGTGGCGTCGGGATTTTTGGCGTTGAAGGTCAGCGTCACCGGCGCGTCAAGCAACTGGCCTACGGCCCCCTTGCCCGACAGCGACGCCGAAAAGGCCGAACCGCCGGCCTTGCCTTGTCCGCTCACCGCCAGCCCGGTGGTGCCGTCGCCATTGTCGGCGGCGCTCGCCACCAGATCGACGCGCGCGTCCTGGAACAGTTCAGGATAGGCGGCCGTGCGGCCAGCCAGTCCCTTCAGCATCAGATTGTCGGGATAGTGTTGCGCGGCAATGTCGATCAGCGGCTTCAGATCGACGGCGACCACCGAGGCATCGAGCTTGCCGGTCGGGCTTGCGGGAAAATCCTTGATCCGGCCGGTGGCGCTGATCGAGGCGCCGGCAAGGCCGCCAATCGACAGCCGGTCGATTTCGAGCAGCCCGTCGCGGAGCCGGAGCGCGGTATCGACCGTGTCGGCGGTGAGCCCGCCAGCATTGACCGGCCCTGCCTTGATCTGAAAATCGAGGTCACGGTCGGAAAAGCGGTTGGCGCCCTTGTCGCTGACGAAGATCGAGGCGAAGGCCGTCAGCCCGTCGACATCGAGTTCGCCGCCCTCGAGCCGCATCAGCACCGAGGACTTGGCGTCGTCGGGCTGGCTGGAATCGATGCGGCCGGTGAACTTCGACTTGCCGAGGATCAGTTCGAGGTCGCTGAACGCCTGCCGCTTCTCCGACAGGTCCACCTTGGCCTTGAAGCCGGCGGCCGGCAGCCGGCGGATCGCCTCGTCGACATCTTTGGACAACCAGGCAGCAAAGCCGGAAGGCTGCGCCACCGCCAGCAGCATGGAGCCGCTGAAACCGAAATGATCCGTTACGCTGAGCATGCCGCTGGCTTCCAGCGTCGTGCGCCCGGGCAAGGTCGCGGCCAGCGATTTCACCGACCAGCCGCCCTCGACCGGCTCGGCCGAGAGATGCACGTCGCGCACCGTGGTGTCGCCAGCCACCACCGCCGGCAGCTTGACCTCGACAGTGCCGGGGATGCTCGGCTTCGGCAGTTCGAGCAGCGCCTGCTCGATCCCGGCAATGCGCTGGTCCAGCGTCAGGCCGGCGCCCTTTTCAGCACCCACCGCCTCGTCCAGTTGCACCTGCGCGCCATTGGCCTCGATTGCGAAGTTCGGCTTCAGGCCGAGATCGACCGAAGCCTTGCCGTCGGCTGTGTAGGGATTGTCGAGCGGCCCGGTCTCGAAGCGGAATTCGTCGACGCCGAGCTTCTGGTGATCAAGCGAGAACTTGCCGTTCAGCCGGAAGCCCGGATCGGGCTTGCCGGCGCTGACCTTGCCCGTATTGATCTCGACAACCTCACCATCGCTGCCGCGCAGCGTAGCCGAATTCTTGTCGTTGCCGGAAATCTTGAACTGGCCGGAATAGACGGCAGCCCCATTGACGATGCCGGCATTGCCGTCGGTTTCGATGACCAGTGGATAGGCATCGGGATCGACCTTGAGCCTCAGCCGCATCTGGCCGCTGCCTTCGGCCTTGCCGGTCGAAGCCGCAACAGTCGAACGCAGTCCGTCGAGCAGCAACGTTCCGTCCATGCGCCACGGCCCGGCCAGCGACTTGGCAGAGATGGTCGAATTGATATCGGAAATCAGATGGCTGCGCCCGCCTGCGGCATGGCGGAGCGCAATTTCTCCCTCCGTCACCGTCAGCTTCTCGATCGAGATCTGGTTGAGATCGAAGGGCGAGGACGGCCGTATCGCCCAGTCGACCGTGCCGTTATCGGCGATGTCGATCGTCGCCTTCGGATGCACCAGCCGCATGTCGAAAATCAGCACTTCGCCGCGCAGGAACGGCGCCAGTTCCGCGTCCATCGAAAAGGTCTCGACGGTCATTGCCGGCTGGCCGCCGGGGCCGCCGGCGACCGTGACGTTTGAGAAGGTCACCGAGGGGAACGGCAACAGCCGCGCCGTGGCGTCGCCTTGCACCGTCACCTTGCGGCCGAGAATGGCGCTCGCCTCGCGCTCGAATTGGGCGCGGTACCCGGTCCAGTCGACAAAATACGGCACCACCAGCGCCGCAACCAGCACCAGCACAAACAAGCCACCGAAGATCACGAACAGGCGTGCGAGCATCAGCTCCGAACGGGTTGATTGAAAGTCAGCCGCACTCTACCCGCATCAGCGTGTCGATAAAGAGGCAATTCATCCAGAGTTGCTTGATCTCTGTATCTGGACGAGCAGAGATTTCGGACGCCTGTGACTGCGTGCCGGCCGACATGCAACAGACTAATCCGCCACCGCCCGTCGGCGATATTCGTTCAGCAGCACCACCATCTCCTCGGGCGACAATGTCCAGCCCTGCGGTAATGCGGCTTCGGCGCCGAGGCTTTTGGTCACGCTGCCCATGACGGAGCTTTTCTTGACCCCCGGTGCGAAATTGTACCCGATCATATTGCCGATTCTGCGCCGGCGATGGACGACGAAGAAGCTTTCGATATCCTTCCAGGGGACCAGCTTGGGCGATCGAACAAGGCCTCCGCCGAGACTGAAACCTTGTCCGTTCAGCACCAGAATCTGCGGCCGCACAAGCTGCCAGGCAAACACCAACGCGACCAGCCCGAAAAAGGCCACGCACCACCAAAGGCCGGCGGTGTCGCCGTCCTCGGAGACATAAATCAGGAAAGCGCAGGCCAGGACAAAGAAGAGGCTGGCCGACAGCAATAACAGTGTCTTGCCAAGCGATGCCCTTATAATCAGGGTATCCATTGCCGCTCCTCACATTTCGGCTATGCAGGTAATATCTTGCCTGGGTTCATGATGTCTTGCGGGTCGAGCGCTTTTTTTATGGAGCGCATGATGTCGACACCATGGCCGAGCTCATGGCGCAGGAAGCCGATCTTGCCCTGGCCGATGCCGTGTTCGCCGGTGCAGGTGCCGTCCATGGCGATCGCCCGCATGTTCAGCCGCGAGACGAATTTCTCCGCCAGCGCGATCTCTTTGGGGTCGTTGACATCCATCAGCACCAGCACATGGAAATTGCCGTCGCCGGCATGGCCGACGATCGGCGCAACCAGGCCCATCTCGGCAATGTCGGCCTCGGTTTCGGCAACGCATTCGGCCAGCCGCGAGATCGGCACGCAGACATCGGTCGACAGGCCCTTGGTGCCCGGCCGCAGCGTCAGCGACGCCCAATAAGCATCGTGCCTGGCCTTCCAGAGTTTCGTGCGCTCCTCGGCGACGCTCGTCCACAGGAATGGCCCGCCGCCATTGTCTTCAGCAATGGCACCGAAGGTTTCGGCCTGTTCGGCGACACCGGCATCGCTGCCGTGGAACTCGACGAACAGGCACGGGCTCTCGGGGTAATCGAGCTTCGAGTAATTCTTCATCGCCCGCATCTGCAGTCCATTCACCAGTTCGATGCGCGCCACCGGAATGCCCATCTGGATGGTCGCGATGACCGCGTTGCAGGCCGCCTCGAGGTTTGGAAACGGGCAGACGCCGCCGGAGATCGCCTGCGGAATGCCTTGCAGCTTCAAGGTCAGCGAGGTGATGATGCCGAGCGTGCCTTCCGAGCCGACCAGAAGCCGCGTCAGATCGTAGCCGGCCGAACTCTTTTTCGCCCGCTTGCCGGTCGTCACCGTCTCGCCATCAGCCATGACGGCCGTCAGCGACAGCACGTTCTCGCGCATCGTGCCGTAGCGCACCGCATTGGTGCCGGATGCCCGCGTCGCCGCCATGCCGCCGAGCGAAGCATTGGCGCCGGGATCGATGGGGAAGAACAGGCCGGTATCGCGCAGGTGCCGATTCAAATCCTCGCGCGTTACGCCAGGCTCGACCGTGCAGTCGAGATCCTCGGGGTTGACCGACAGGATGCGGTTCATGCGCGAGGTGTCGACCGAGATGCCGCCACCCGGCGCATTGGTATGGCCTTCGAGCGACGAGCCGACGCCGAAGGCGATGACCGGCACGCGGTGCGCGGCGCAGGCACGTACGATCTCCTGCACCTCTTCTGTCGTCTCCGGGAACGCGACACCGTCAGGCGCCTGCGCCGGAATATAGGTGGTGGTATGCGCATGCTGCGAGCGGATCGCCGCGCCTGTCTGGAAGCGTTCGCCGAGCTGCTGTTTGAGGATGCCGAGCACCGCCGCAATGCCTTCCTCGTTGCGTTCGACCGGATTGAGGTCGCTCAGAGCCATGAATTCCTCCGCGAATGGACCAGCGTCCATGCTTGTTATGCGATTATGGATGCACATGACGCAATTCCAGGGAAAGTGTGAAGCGGTTTTCCGTCCGGGATTGCGTCAACAAAAAACTAGAGCGGTTCGCCGTTTCCGCGAGACGGTGAACCGCTCTAGTCTCACGGGCCGCAGCCTGTCCAGCACTGAACTCGGTCCAGCACCAGAACAAGGAAGTTTCCATGCCCATCCCTGCCCCCTTCGTTTCCAAACCGATGGACATCGAGAAGGATTGGATCGACTACAACGGCCATCTCAACATGGCCTATTACAACGTGTTGTTCGACCGCTGCTCGGATGAGGCGTTCGAGGCGATGGGCATGGGGCTGGACTATGTCAAAGAGCGGCGCCTGACCATCTACACGGCCGAAGTCCATGTTTGCTATGTCCAGGAACTGCACCTCGAACACAAGGTCGTCGTATCCTTCCAGCTGATCGATCACGACGACAAGCGGCTGCGGGCCTACCAGGAAATCCGCCATGTCGATGGCTGGCTCGCCGCCACTTCCGAAACCCTGTCGCTGCATGTCGACATGTCCGGGCCGAAAGTCGCGCCCTTCCCCGCCGACGTGCAGGCCAAGGTGGAAGCGATGCGCGCCGCCCACTCTGCACTGCCGATGCCCGAACGCGCCGGCCGTTCGATCGGTATTCGCCGCAGGACCGCTTGAAGCGCTGCTGCGCCCGCGTTAACCTTACCAAGGTTTTAACGTGAACAAGCCATTTGAGCCATTGAACGACTCAGCGGACCGTTTGAGAACGGTGCCATGCGAGTTGCGATGCGGGCGGCGGGCAACAGGCGGTTCGAGGAACGTGGATGAAAACCGACATCAAGGTCGAGGTGGACAGGCTGGCTGCCGATCCGCGCATCACCGACTATGATTTCTGGCGCTCGTTGAAGAACGTCAACAACGAGATCTTCCATATCGCCAACAACAACGAGCCTATCCCCTTCGACATGATCCGCTGGCGCGCCATCCTGAAGCAGGCGCGCATGAAGCGTGGCCACGCCTGATGTTTCCGCTGTTCTGAGAAAGCCGCCACCGGCGAGCGCCGCCACGGACCATTGCGACCTGATCATTTCCAAAGGTCGGCGCCAGCCCTGCTTTCAGCGAATCGGCTACATCCGACAACCTTCAAAAACCGTTCATTTCGACAGTTTGCGCAACCGGCGATTCGGTTTCGCAAACGGCTGCCTGCGACAAGAAGATCAAGATTGAACCAATTCCACGTCTAAGCCGTTGTGACCCCTGAAAAACGGCTTGGAGTGAAAGCATGGACTGGAAAAGGACCAGGGAACCGGCCGACGCATGGCACATGACGGACAATCTGCATGCCGAGCACGGCAAGGGCGATCCGTTCGCGGCTGCCATCCGCGCCACCCGCATGTCGATGGTCATCACCGATCCCCGTCAGGCGGACAATCCAATCGTCTTTGCCAATGACGCGTTCCTGCGCCTGACCGGCTACGAGCGCGACGAGGTCATGGGCAAGAACTGCCGCTTCCTGCAGGGGCCAGAGACAGACAAGGCAGCTGTGTCTAGCGTGCGCGACGCGATAGCAGCGGGAACCGATATCGCCATCGATCTGTTGAACTACCGCAAGGACGGCTCGACATTCTGGAATGCGCTCTACATCAGCCCGGTTTCCAACGACAAAGGCGAACTCCTGTTCTTCTTTGCCTCACAGCTCGATGTCTCCGATCGCAAGCGCTCCGAGGATCGCATCACCGCAGACAAGAACCGCTTTGAAAAGGCTGTCAAGGAACGCACGCGCGAGCTTGAGGCCGCCCTTGAGGCGCAGACCACGCTGCTGCACGAGGTCGACCATCGGGTGAAAAACAACCTGCAGATGATCTCCTCGCTGATCATCATGCAAAGCCGGGCAATCAAGGATGAAGCGACAAAGCGATCGCTCACCACCATGCTGGAGCGCATCGAGGCGCTGAGCACGGTGCATCGCCGTCTCTACCAGTCAAAGGATGTCAGCCGCTTCGATGTCTCGGATTTCGCCAGGGATCTGGTCACCGACCTGCTGACCGCATCGGGGCGCGCCGAGATCAAGCCGACGCTGGACCTCGAACCCATCGTCATTCCGGCCGAAAAAGCCACGCCTGTTGCCTTGATGGTCAATGAGCTTGTCACCAACGCGCTGAAGCACGCCTTCAAGGCAAAGCCGGACGGCACCACCGCGGGGCGCATCGGCATCAAGATGAGCCAGCCCGACGGCCACTTCAACATCGAGGTTTCCGATGACGGCGTCGGCATGGCCGAGGCCAGCGGCGATGCTTCCTTCGGCATGCGGTTGATCAAGTCGCTTGCCCGTCAGTTGCATGCCGACATCGAATGGCGCGACGCCGGCCCGGGCACAAAGGTCGTCATCTCGATGCCGAACGAACCGCAGCAGAAAGGGAAGCTGTCATGAACGAACCGCTCAAGGTCCTGATCGTCGAGGACGAGGCGTTGCTGGCGATGGAACTGGAAAGCCTCGTCGAGGAAGCCGGCCACAGCGTTGTGGGTTGGGCGACATCCTTGGCCGAAGCAAGAGGTATGATTGATACCGCCGACGCCGATATTGCCTTTGTCGATATCCACCTCGCCGACGGACCAACCGGGGTCGAGGTTGCCGAGCATATCCGCGAGGGTAACCGTTCCATGGTGGTGTTCATGACCGCCAATCCAAAACGCATCCCCGACCATTTCGCCGGCGCGATCGGCGTCATCGCCAAGCCCTACACGATGAACGGACTGGTTTCGGCGTTGCGCTATCTGCAGGAAGGCGTGCGGCGCCCGCCCCCGGTCTCGGTGCTGCCGGCCGGCTTTACGCTGTCGCCGGCCTATGAGAGCGTATGGGCGTCGTCGGCGGCCTGAAGCCTACGCCAGCTTCTCCTTAAGGAAAGCGATCGTCCTGCCCCAGGCGAGATCGGCTGCCTTCTTGTCGTAGCGCGCGGCCGAGGTGTCGTTGTTGAAGGCATGGTTGACGCCGTCATAGACATAGAGCGTGTATTCGACATGGGCGGCGTCGAGCGCTTTCTTGTAGGCATCGATGCCGGCGTCGATGCGCTCGTCGAGCCCGGCATAGTGCAGCAACAGCGCCGCCTTGATCTTCGCCACATTCTCGGCCTTCGGCTGCATGCCGTAATAGGCGACGCCGGCGGCGAGATCGGGCGCGTTGACCGCCAGATTGTTGACCGTGCCGCCGCCCCAGCAGAAGCCGACAGCACCGACCTTGCCGTTGCCGTCCTTCTCGCCCTTGAGATAGGCGATGGTCGCCACACCATCGGCGGTGACCTGGCTGGCGTCGAGCTTGGTGAACATGTCGCGCGCCTTGTCTTCGTCAGCGGGCGTGCCGCCGAGCGGCGACAGGAAATCCGGCGCCAGCGCCACGAACCCTTCCAGCGCAACGCGCCGCGCCACATCCTTGATATGCGGGTTGAGCCCCCTGTTCTCATGCACCACGATGACGGTGCCGAGCTTGCCGGACTGGTCCGCCGGCCTGACCAGATAGCCCTTCATCTCACCGCTGCTGCCGGAATAGGTGATATCTTCAGCCTTCACGCGCGGATCGTTGTCGGCGACGATTGCCGCCTGCGCCGTATTCGCCGCAAGCAGCGGCGCGATCGCGGCCGCCGCCGCGCCCGATCCGGCAAGCCTGGTCAGCTGTTCCATGAAGCGGCGGCGGTCGAGCGTCAGATGCGTGTATTCGTCATAGGCATCGATCATCGCCTGGGTGATGGCAGGTTTGGCAGGTTTGACGGCTTCGGCGGTGGGTTTCGTCATGGCGTGCTCCTCGTTAGGAGATGATCTCACGGTCACTCCGGGATGACCTCATGGTCACTCCGGGATGACCTCGCGGTCACTCCGGGATGACTCGCGGATCAAGATAGGGTGCAAGCTCGCACGGTCCAGTCTCGGATGGGTGACGCTTGCGCCATCGAACGATGCGGCGGCCCCGCGGAACGCGCCCATCACATTTTGGTCATTTCAGAGAATGTCGATGGTGCCGCCACAATATGGAAGGAAGCTGATGATGGTCTCGCTTGTAGCGGCGAGCCCGACGAGAAGGAACAACGCCATGACCTTGTCTACTCCGATCCTTGCAAGCGCGCTCGTGCTTGCTGTTGCTGCCTTGCTGGCAATGCGCTCCGCTGCTGCCGCAGCCGCCGCTCGGATGGTGAAGGTCCGCGTCGACCGGCGTCGGCCGGCACCACGCTGATCCAGCAGGCCGAAACAGGGCCGCAGCTAACCAATGAAGTACTGGGCTCCGTGCCCAGCCTCAAAGGCCATCTCTTACGCAAGCTGACCAAGGCTGCTGCTGCCCCTCATCGCCCTGCCGGGCACTTCTCCCCGTATAGATGCCGGCAGGCAGATGAGGGGCGGCGCCAACATTGCCAGAATTGCGTATCTGCCGGGCCGACCACCCAGCTAAGTCACATCGTCCTACTTTGGCAGCGTATAGGCCATCACATAGTCGCCCGGCTTGGTGCCGACCGAGCCGTGGCCGCCGGCGACGATGACCACGAACTGGCGGCCGTCGGCGACGGTGTAGGTCATCGGCGTCGACTGCCCACCGGCCGGCAGCCTGGCCTGCCAGAGCTGCTTGCCCGATGTCAGGTCATAGGCGCGCAGATAGTCGTCGACCGCCGCGCCCAGGAAGACGACGCCGCCGGCGGTGATCATCGGCCCGCCAATGCCGGGAACACCGACCTTCAGCGGCAAGGGCAACGGCGTCATGTCATAGACGGTGCCGTTGCGGTGCTTGTAGGCGATCTTGCCGGTTCTGAGGTCCGCTCCCGCCACATAGCCCCATGGCGGCGCCTGGCAGGGCACGCCGAGCGGCGACAGGAACGGCCCCATCACCACCGCATAGGGTGCGCCCTCATTGCGGTTCAGCCCCTGCTCGCTGCCGCGCCCCTCATCCGGGGGCGGCACCTGGTCGCGCGGAATGAGCTGCGATTTGAACGCCAGATAGGTCGGCATGCCGAACATCACCTGCCGCACCGGATCGACGGCGACGCCGCCCCAGTTGAAGGTGCCGAAATTACCGGGATAGACCAGCGAGCCCTGCACCGATGGCGGGGTATAGCGGCCCTCGTAGCGCAGACCCTGGAATTCGATCCGGCAGGCCAGCTGGTCGAACATGGTGATGCCCCACATGTCGGCGCCGGTCAGCGGCCTCGGATTGAAGGAGAGATCCGAGACCGGCTGCGTCGGCGACGTGTGATCGCCCTCGACAGCGCCGCCCGGCGCCGGCACTTCCTTGATCGGGATGATCGGCTCGCCGCTGCGCCGGTCGAGCACGTAGAGGTCGCCCTGCTTGGTCGGCCCGACCAGACCCGGAACGACGCCGGCAGCGGTGGTGATGTCGACCAGCGTCGGCTGAGCCGGCACATCCATGTCCCAGAGGTCGTGATGCACGGTCTGCCGCACCCAGCGCACTTGTCCGGTGGCCAGATCGAGCGCGGTGATCGAGGAGGAAAACTTCTCGACATTGGCGCTGCGGCCCATCCCGAGCTGGTCCGGCGTCTGGTTGCCGAGCGGCACATAGAGCAGGCCGAGCTTCTCGTCGGCGCTCGCCGTCGACCACATGTTGGGCGAGTTGTGGGTGTAGGTCTGGCCTGCAGCCAGCGGCGTTGTCTGGTCCGGATTGCCGGAATCCCAGTTCCACACCAGGGCGCCGGTGTCGACGTCGAAGGCCCGGATGACGCCGGACGGCTCTTGCGTCGAATAATTGTCGTTGACCGCGCCGCCGATGATGATCTTGCCGCCGGCAATCAGCGGCGCCGAGGTCGAGTAATAATAGCCCGACTTCGGATAAGGCATGTTGGTCAACAGATTGAGCGTGCCGGCCTCTGCGAAGGACGCGCAGACCTGGCCGTTGGCGGCGTCGAGCGCGATCAGCCGCGCATCCGAGGTCGGCAGATAGACGCGTGTCGCGCAAGGCTGGCCGGCGGCGATCTTGGCATCGGCATAGTAGGACACGCCGCGGCAGGTCTGGTGCTGGCGGTCCTTGTCGAGCTTGATCTTGGGATCGAAACGCCATTTCTCCTTGCCGGTGGCGGCATCGATGGCGATGGCGAAATTGTGCGGCGTGCAGATATAGAGCGCATCGCCCACCTTCAGCGGCGTCACCTGGTAGGTGGTTTCGCCGACATCGTCCGGCCCTTTCACGTCGCCGGTCTGGTAGGTCCAGGCCGGCTGCAATTTGGCGACATTGTCGGGCGTGATCTGGTCGAGCGGCGAATAGCGCTGGCCAAATTGCGTGCGGCCGTAGAAGTGCCATTCACCGGGAGGCACATTGCCGCCGAGATCGGCAGTCGGCGTCACCTTGTCGGCGCTGAGGTCGCCGGCGATGTCCTTGGGATCGGCCGTCATCGAATAACCGGCGACGGCGAGCGATGCGAGCACGGCCAGAATGAGCGGCGCGCGCGCGTCGGGGCCGGTCAGGCCCCGCCTTGCCCAAGGCGTCAGCAGCCACAGCGCCAGAAGCACGATGATGCCGCCGCGCGGTCCGAGTTCCCACCAGTCGAAGCCGATTTCCCACACCGCCCAGGCCAGCGTGCCGAGCACGATCGCCGCGTAGAGCCAGAGCGCCGTCGATTTGCGCCGGAAGAGCAGCCATGCGGCGATCAGGAAGGCGAGACCGGTGATGACATAGTACCAGCTGCCGCCGAGCATCGAGAGCCAGACGCCGCCGCCGCCAAGTGCCAGGCCGATGAGGAACAGGATGAGGGAGGTGATGACGACAGCCAAGACGATACTCCTTCGACTGATGCGCATTCCGCGACGCGGCCATGGGCAAAGGTATGCCAATCCTGCCCCCGGCGGTACAACCTTCTCCCGGCCGCCGTGCCTGTCAAGCCGCCGGGGAGCGATCCATGGCGAAACCAAAAGGCCATGCCGCAGGCTCTCTTGCGTAACAGGGCGTTTTTCGAGGCCACACGCCAAGGTGGCAATCCCGCCTTGCCGGCATCCGGGTTTTCCAGCAGTCTGCTTTGGACCAACCATCAGGAGCAACCAGAGTGACGTCATTCGCCTCGCCTCTGACGCGCGTAGTCCTTGTCCTCTGTAGCTTCGTCGCGCTCACGGCCGGCACTGTGGCCGCGCCGGCACAGACGCTGAGCGAAATCAACAAGGCAAACGGCTTTCACGAGATGCTGATGGGCATTGGTCCCGGCATCGCCGCAGCCACGAAATCCATACCCGAACCGTTACCGGCAAATTTCCAGGACGCCTTGTCGGTCGCGCTGGAAGGCGCCTTCGACGCAGTCAAAATGGAGACTGCCATCGAATCGCGGATGGCCGACAGGCTGTCGGCCACCGATCTGTCCGACCTCGCAGCGTTTTACGCTTCCCCGTTGGGCAAGCACGTCACCGCTTTGGAAATTCGGTCGTCTGGCCCGGAAGGCAGGCAAGGCAAGAAGACAGAGGGCAAGCAAATCCTCGCCGAGCTTCCGACCAAGGATCCAGCCCGGCTCGAATTGTACCGCAAGATCATCGACGATATCAGCGCTGTCGACACCGGCGAGGCGATAGCGCTGAACATGAGCTACGCGATGGTCACGGGGATGCTGGGCGCAGCCGGAAAGCCTCTGTCGGACGAACAGATCATGGCGCTGGTGCGTCAGCAATCCGTGAAAATTCGCCAGAACATCGAACAGAATGCCATGCAGGGTAGCGCTTATACGTACCGGGATATCTCGCTCGGCGATCTCAGACTGTACTCGACATTCCTGGCGTCACCCGCGGGCAGCCGCTATTACGACCAGATGCTGACGGCCTTTGGCATGGTGATGACAGAGGAAGCGCGCTCGTTCGGACATCGATTGTTCGTCGCGCTCGGTTACCGAAAGGCCTGAGCCGCGGTATCGGGGACTTTAGCAGAACAAAACGTAGACACTTCTGGTCTTTCGCTCCCGAATCACTACATTCGGGGGAGATGTCCGGCTTTGCGGAAGACATGCCCTTTTTCGACGAACCCAATGCGCGGCCCGCGGGCCCGTCGGGCATAGCCGCGCGCGCCATGGCGGCCCGCAGCGGCCCCAACAGCGCGCCCGATTATCTCAACGGCCTCAACCCCGAGCAGCGGCTGGCGGTGGAAACCACCGAAGGCCCGGTCCTGGTGCTGGCCGGCGCCGGCACCGGCAAGACCCGCGTGCTGACCACCCGCATCGCCCATATCCTGGCCACCGGCAGGGCTTTCCCCTCGCAGATCCTGGCGGTGACCTTCACCAACAAGGCCGCGCGCGAGATGAAGCAGCGCATCGGCCATCTCGTCGGCGAAGCCGTCGAGGGCATGCCGTGGCTCGGCACCTTCCACTCCATCGGCGTCAAGCTCTTGCGCCGCCACGCTGAGCTGGCCGGGCTCAAATCCGATTTCACCATCCTCGACACCGACGATGTCGTACGGCTGATCAAGCAGCTGATCCAGGCCGAAGGCCTCGACGACAAGCGCTGGCCGGCCAAGCAGTTCGCGCAGATGGTCGACGGCTGGAAGAACAAGGGCCAAGGCCCCGCCGACATTGCCGAGGGCGATGCCCGCAGCTTCGCCAACGGCAAGGGCCGGGAACTCTACAAGGCCTATCAGGAGCGGCTGAAGACCCTGAACGCCTGCGACTTCGGCGATCTGCTCTGCCACCCTATCCGCATCTTCCGCGCCAATCCGGACGTGCTGAAGGACTACCACAAGCGCTTCAAATACATCCTCGTCGACGAGTACCAGGACACCAACACCGCGCAATACATGTGGCTGCGGCTCCTGGCGCAAAGACCTACCTCCCCCTCGATGGGGGAGGTCGCGCCGCGTAGCGGCGCGGGTGGGGGTGGCAGCGCCGGCGCCAGTCACCCCTCCCCGCCGCTTCGCGGCGACCCTCCCCATCCAGGCGAGGGTAAAGCGCGCTCGGCCAAAGGCCGCATGCCCGACCGGGCGTCCGAGCCGTTGCGAGGGCCCGCGCCGGCAGGCGCGGAACGGCCCGTGAGCGAAAACAAAGTCAACATCTGCTGCGTCGGCGACGACGACCAATCGATCTATGGCTGGCGTGGCGCCGAGGTCGACAACATCCTGCGCTTCGACAAGGATTTTCCCGGCGCCACCATCATCCGGCTGGAGCGCAACTATCGCTCGACCGCGCACATCCTCGGCACCGCCTCGCACCTCATCGCCCACAATGAGGGTCGCTTCGGCAAGACGCTGTTCACCGAGAAGGTCGCCGAGGACGACGAGAAGGTGCATGTCCACGCCGCGTGGGATTCCGAAGAGGAAGCGCGCGCCGTCGGCGAAACCATCGAGACCTACCAGCGTGCCAAGCACAAGCTGAACGACATGGCCATCCTGGTCCGCGCGTCCTTCCAGATGCGCGAATTCGAAGATCGCTTCGTCACGCTCGGCCTCAACTACCGCGTCATCGGCGGTCCGCGCTTCTATGAGCGCATGGAAATCCGCGATGCGCTGGCCTTCTTCCGCGTCGTCGCCCAAGGCGCCGACGACCTCGCCTTCGAACGCATCGTCAATGTGCCCAAGCGCGGCCTCGGCGAAGCCACCATCCGGCAGATCCACGACACGTCGCGTGCGCTGCGCATCCCGATGCTGGAGGCCGCCGCCAAGCTGGCCGAAAGCGACGAATTGAAGCCCAAGCCCCGCGCGGCCTTGCGCGAAGTGGCGGCCAATTTCGAACGCTGGCAGAAAGCGCTGGAAACCACGCCGCACACCGAACTCGCCGAGACCATTCTGGAGGAGAGCGGCTACACCGACATGTGGAAGAACGACCGTTCGGTCGAGGCGCCGGGCCGGCTGGAAAACCTGAAAGAGCTGATCCGCTCCATGGAGGAGTACGAATCGCTGCGCTCCTTCCTCGAACATGTCGCGCTGGTCATGGACGCCGAGCAGAACGCCGAGCTTGACGCCGTCAACATCATGACGCTGCATTCGGCCAAGGGCCTCGAATTCGAGACCGTGTTCCTCCCCGGCTGGGAGGAAGGCCTGTTCCCGCACCAACGCGCGCTGGACGAAGGCGGCCGCTCCGGCCTGGAGGAAGAGCGCCGTCTCGCCTATGTCGGCCTGACCCGGGCCAAGAAGAACCTGCATCTGTGGTTCGTCTCCAACCGCCGCATCCACGGCCTGTGGCAGTCGACCATCCCGTCGCGCTTTCTGGACGAACTGCCGGAAGCCCATGTCGAGGTCGCCGAAAGCGGCAACTCCTATGGCGGCTACGGCAATTCCTATGGCGGCGGTTCGTTCGCGTCGGGCCGTGGCGGCCAGGGCGCAGGGCGGCAGAACCCCTACGGCGCCTCGCGCTTCGACAATGTCGGCGCGGAAAAATCCGGCGCCTTCTCCAACACCTATGCGACGCCCGGCTGGCAGCGCGCGCAGGCCAACCGCACCGAGGCGACCGACCGCAACTGGGGCTCGCGCTCCGGCCACCAGGTCGAGCGCATCGGCTATGGCGAGACCGACTCCGGCTACGGCGCCGGCCGAACCAGCGTCAAAGGCCGCACCATTGACGGCGAACTGGTCGCCAAATCCGTCGCCGACACGCCGTCGCCCTTCAGCGTCGGCGACCGCGTCTTCCACCAGAAATTCGGCAACGGCAACATCTCCAACATCGAAGGCAACAAGCTGACCATCGACTTCGACAAGGCCGGCCAGAAACGCGTGCTGGACGGGTTTGTGGCGGCGGTGTGAGCGCCCGCTTGTCCTGTTGTCCTACAAGCGACCACATTGTTGTAGTCTGGCGGAGCCCTCCCCGCCTCGTCATCCACGGGCGGAGCAAGGAGCGTAGCGACGCAGCGTAGACCCGAGGATCCATCCCGCGTCTTCAACGCGTTGCCACGGTGCGGAATCCTGCGCAGCTGCACGCCAAGGTCGCGGAATGGATTCCAGGGTCTACGCGACGGAGCTTCGCTCCTGCTCCGCCTTAGAATGACGAAGCGACGGGCGTCTGCCCAGTCGTCGGGGCATGCGGTCCGCAACATGAGCGTCCCCGTCAATTTAGCCCGCCCCTCACCTGTACCGCGCCTGGTTCCACTTGTGCCCCAGCAGCGACAGGATGATGATCAGCCCGTTGAAGAACTGGACGTAGAAGCCGCTCAGGCCCGCCGCCACGACGCCGGTCTGGATGAACGACACGGTGACCGCGCCGATCGCTCCACCGGCAACCGTACCAATGCCGCCCCAGGTCGGCGTGCCGCCGACGAACACCGAAGCCAGCACCGGCAAGAGATAGCCGTCGCCCGCGGTCGGCCACCAGGTGAAGTTGATCATCACCGAAAACGTGCCGGCGATCGCGGCCCCGATGCCGGTGAAGATGAACACTTTCACCCGCACACGCTTGACGTCGATGCCCATTTGCTGGGCGCTGTCGGGGTTGTCGCCGACGACCCTCACCTGCGCGCCGAAGCGGTGCCGGTTGTAGAGCATTGCCGAAAAAATGACGAAGGCGAGTGCCCATAAGACCTGTACCGGAAAACCCCACACCTGACCGGAGAAGATGGTGTACGCCCAGCTGTCGCTGAGACCGGTCAATGCGGTCGATCTGCCCTCGTTGATGATCTGGATCAGTCCCCGCAGCAGGAAATTCATGCCGAGCGTGGCGATCAGCGACGACAGCCCGCCATAAACGACCAGGGATCCGACGAGAAAGCCGAGCAGCGTGCCGGTGAGAATCGCCGCTGCGATGCCGAGAAACGGATCGTAGCCGGCCTGCACCACCAGCGCGAACACCCAGGAGGCAAAGCCCATGGTTGCGGGAAACGACAGGTCGATCTCGCCGCAGGTGACGACGAAGACCAGCGGCACCACCACGAACAGGGCAACCGGCAGCGTGGTCAGCACGGATCTGTAGAGATACCAGGTGGTGAACACGGTCGGGTTGGCGATCAGGAACGCCGCCATCATGATGATGAACACGGCGAGCGTGCCGAGCGCTGCGCGGTTGTCGATGACGAAACCGCGCAGCCAATGGTCGGACGGGTGCTTCCACTCAGGCCGGGCTGCCTTGCCGCCGAGCGGGCTCTGCAGATCGGGTTCCATGGTCTTGCTCATCGTGCTGCCCTCTCCGCGTCGCCGGCCTCGTGCAGCCCCGGCAATCCGCCGGGATGCGCAACGTCTTCCATGAAGTTGATCAGCTCTTCGGCCGACTTGACCTCGGTGCGATCGGCGGTCAGCGCCACCTTGCCGCGGTCAATCACAACGAAGCGGTCGGCGATGTCGAAGACGTGATGGATGTTGTGGCCGATGAACAGGATCGAGCGCCCGCTCGCCCGCACCTGGCGCACGAAATGGAAGACCTTGGCGGTCTCGGTCAGCGACAGCGCCGTCGTCGGCTCGTCGAGGATGATCAGCTCCGCCTGCTTGTAGATGGCCCGCGCGATCGCCACGCCCTGGCGTTCGCCGCCGGAGAGCTGGCCGACGATCGAATGCGGCGTGAACACCTTCGAGGTAAAGCCGATCTCGCGCATCAGCCGGCTCGCCTCCTCTATCTCTTTATTGACCTTCAGAAAGCCCATGAAGCCGGTGAGTTCGCGGCCCATGAAGATGTTGCGCACGATGGTCTGCTGCACGGCCAGCGCCCGGTCCTGGAAAACCGTCTCGATGCCGGCGTCGCGCGAGCGTGCCGCACTCCAGCCGGTCACCGGCTTGCCGCGCACCAGGATCTCGCCGCTGGTCGGCTTGACGACGCCGGACAGGATCTTGATCAGCGTCGATTTGCCGGCGCCATTGTCGCCGATCAGGCCAACCACCTCGCCGCGGTCGACCGAGAGATTGACCCCGCCCAGCGCATAGACCTGGCCATAGGATTTGCTGATGTCGCGCAGTTCGATGATGCGTTCGGCCATGGTGATCCTCGCTCCTGTGGTATCATCCGGCCTGGTGCCGGCGGTCCTGCCGGCCGGGCTTGCGCCCAGCCGGCAGTTTGGGAGGTCAGCGCAGCGCCTGCTTGGCGAGCTCGGCGACGATCTCGTAATTCTGCGGCGTGACGAAGCCCGCCCCGGTGTCGACATTCATCGGCGCCAGGCCCAGCACCACCTGCTGGCAAAGGCTGAGGATCGGCAGATAGCCTTGCAGAAACGGCTGCTGATCAGCCGTCAGCTGCACCCAGCCGCCCTTGAACGCCTCGACGATCTGCGGGCTGGTATCGAAGCCGAAGTTGAAGATGTCGCCGGGCTTGCGTCCTGCCGCCTGCATGTAGGTGGCGACGTTGCCCAGCATCTGGCCGCCGGGATAGCCGACCGCCTTGACGTCGGGATTGTTGAGCAGGGCCGCGGTGATCACCGGTATCGCCAGATTGGGGTCGGACGCCCATTCGCCGCTCGGCGGCGACGACAGCTGGATGACCTCGACGCCGGCTTCCTTGAGTGCTGCCACCGTGCCGCGCTCGCGCGCGCCGCGGGCCTCGTTCTCGAACGGACCGATCATGATTGCCTTGTCGCCGGACTTGAGCTTCCCGAGCTTGAACGCCTCAGTGCCGAGCGCGCGGCCCTGCTGCTCCTGCTGGGCGCCGACATAGCCGCCGCCGAACGCGTCCACCACCTTCGGCACCGGCACGTTCTGGTACATCATCTTGATGCCGTCCTTGTGCGCCTGTTCGGCCAGCGGCATGATCGCGGCGTCGCCCGGATGGCCCATCATGGCAATGCCGTTTGGCTTCACGGCGACGGCCTCGCGCAATTGCTGCACCATCTTCTCGACGTCCCACTGCGAGAAGATGTAGTCGACCTTCGGCCCGAGATCGGACGCCGCCTGCTTGGCGCCATTGTAGACGATGGTGCCGAAAGCGTCGCCCTCGGCGCCGCCGACGAAAAAGCGGATGTGGACATCCTTGCACCACTGGGCGTCGAGCGCCTGCGCCGGCAGAGTGGAGATGGCAGCGCACAGCGCCGTGGCGGCGGCCACGACGGTCGAGCGCAGAAGTGTCGTTCTCATTGCGATGCTCATGCACGTTCCTCCCTTTTGTCCTCGGTGAGCCGAGGGGTTCGTCGTTCGCTTTTCGGCAGTGCTTGTCGGCAGTGCTTGGCAATCTGTCAGGCCGGCTCCTCCCACCGGCCCTCGGTCACGCCGGGTTCGGCAGGTAGGTCGCTCCTCCCCGGCATTGCTTGAGGTATTCCAGCCCGCGCACCTGGCCTGTGATTTCGAGGTCGCCGCGATAGACCGGGTCGTGCCAGCCCTCGATGTCGATGGCGCCCTTGTAACCGGCCAGCCGCAATTCGCTGATCACCCGCGTCCAGTCGCTGTCGCCAAACCCGGGCGTGCGCATCTGCACGAAGGGCAGCTTGCCGAACACGCCGTGCTCGCGGATCACATCCCAGCGCACCGTCGCGTCCTTGCCGTGGACATGGAAAATGCGCGGCGCCCATTTGCGGATCTGCGGCATCGGGTCGATGAGGTAGACAAGCTGGTGGCAGGGCTCCCATTCGAGGCCGAGATTGTCGTCGGGCAATTCGTTGAACATCAACTCCCAGGCATCGGGATTGTGGGCGATGTTCCAGTCGCCGGCCGCCCAGTTGCCATCCATGGCGCAATTTTCGAAGGCAATGCGCACGCCCTTGTCGGCGGCGCGCTTGGCCAGTGGTCCCCAGACCTCACGGAAGCGCGGCAGGCTGTCGGTCAGCTTCTTGCCGCGAAGGCGGCCGGTGAAGCCGCTGACCGTCGAGGCGCCGAACAGATGCGCGTTGTCGATGACGGTTTCCCAGGCCGCGAGCACGCCGCGATCGACCTCGCCATCCTCCAGCGGATTGCCGAACACGCCGATCGACGACACGGCGACATCGGCATCGCCGATCGCCTCGCCAATCTCACCGGCGAGCCGCGCCAAATCCTTGCCGCCCAGCGTCTGCCAGAAGAAGGGCTGGATGCTCTCGAAGCCGAGCGGCAGAATCTCTTTGATGTAGGCGGCCGGGTCTTCGAGATTGGCCCGCACCATGGTGCCGATGCGGATGTCGAGAAGCGGGTTTGGCATCATGATGCTTCCTGTGTGATTGCGACGCGCCGTCCGGTCTCGGCGCTTTCGATGGCGCCGAAAACCATGGCCAGGCTTTTGATGTTGTCGCTGCCACGGGTTTCCGGCTCGCTACCGGTCTCGATGGCGTGGATGAAATCCTTGATGACGCCGAGATGACCGCCGATGCGGTCGGCGGGATCGAGCGGCGGTACTGTGATGGGCTGGGTCAGGTCGAACAGGCCGTCGCGGACCGACAACACAACCTCGGCCTTCAGTCCGTCCTCGCCGTCCCAGACCAGGCTGCCGTGCTCGGCGACGATGCGCCACGTGCTCTCCCAGCTAGTGCGGAAGCCCGCCGCGCACCAGGAGCCTGCATAGGTGAACCGCTTGCCGCCGCCGAGATCGAAGATAGCGCTGGCCGAGGAACCCTGCCGGTACCAGGAATTGGCCGGCTCCCATTCCTGGCAAAAAACACCGGCGGGATCGCCTGCGACCATGTAGCGGGCGGCGTCGAATGTGTGGATCGCCATGTCGAGCAAGAGCACATGGGCCATCTCCTCGCGAAAGCCGCCGAAATGCGGCGCGACGAAGAAGTCGGCATGGATGCTGGTTGGCTTGCCGATGGCGCCGGAGTCGAGAAAGCGCCTGATGCGCCGGACGTTGGCGACGTAGCGGCGGTTCTGCACGACCGCATGGACGCGCCCCGCGTTACGCGCCGCATCGACGATGGCGCGCGCATTTTCCGGAGTATCGGCCAGCGGCTTTTCCGTCAGCAGATGGCAATTATGGGCAAAGGCGGAAAAGGCGACGTCGCGGCGGGCGGCGGGAACCACGACATCGAACACCGCTTGCGGTTTGGTCTGGTCGAGAACCTGATCGAGGCTGGTGCCGATGACGACGCTATCGAGCCCGTATTCGCGTGCCCTCGCCCGCGCCCGTTCGGCGTCGAGATCGACAAGGCCGACAATGGCGAGCCCGTCGATCTGCCTCGCGGCATCGAGCCAGGCCTTGCTCATCGCACCACAGCCGACGAGGACGGCATTCATCATCCGGCATTCCTCCCGTCCGGTCCCTCCAGACCGAATGTCACGGCATTCCGGCATCACCGTAAACGTTTCTCCGTAAACGTTTACGAGAACACACCCGATGGCGTAGAATGTCAATCGGCTGCCAGCGAAAATCATCCCGAAGCCTTGGCCTGGGCGGCAGCCGGTGCTAGCCAAGACAGGGGGAGAACTGTCCTTGGCGTCCAGCATCCATGACCTTGCGCGTCACCTGAACATTTCGATCGGCACCGTGTCGCGGGCGCTGAACGGCCGCGCCGACGTCAATGCCGACACCCGCCAGCGCGTGCTCGCCGCCGCCAAGCAATTGAACTATTCGCCCAACCAGTCCGGCCGCAGTCTGCGGCAAGGCACCACCCATTCGATCGCCTTCATGCTGCAGCCGCATCCGGGGGACCAGCAATATGGCGAACCGTTCTTCATCCCGTTCCTGATCGGTCTGCAGGGCCGACTGGCCGAGGATGACCTGGATCTGATGGTCGTCATGGGCGAGCCCGGCCAATATCAGCAGGAGAGGCTGCGCCGCGTGGTTGAGACGCGCCGGGCCGACGCGGTCGTGTTGGCCAATACACGGCGGGAAGACGATCGGATCGACTATCTCAGCAAGGCCGGCTTTCCCTTCGCCACGCTTGGCCGAAGTCAATCCGGCGACGACACCTATCCTTCGCTCGATATAGATTTCGAGAGGGCGGGTGATGAAGCCGTCGACCGGCTGGTCGCGCGCGGCCACCACCGCATTGCCGCCATCCGCCCTTCGCTTGATCTCAACTTCGGCTACCTGTTCCTCGACGGCTACCGCAAGGCGCTGGAGCGGCATGGCATCGAAGTCGACCCCGGCCTGATCGCCGACGGGTTCATCAACGAGGCAGGCGGCTACCAGGTGACGCCGCGCGTGATGCTGTCCAAGGACCGGCCCACAGCCATCATCTTCAACAATGACGCAATGGCGCTCGGCGGCTGCAAGGCACTGGCCGAGATGGGCATCAGGCCCGGCCACGACATCGCGGTGATCGTCATCGTCGACACGCCGCTCTGCCGTTATTTCTCGCCGGCGCTGACCGCCTTCCGTCCGTCGCTGGAGCCGATGGGCCGGCGGCTGGCCGAAATGCTGCTGGCCTCGCTTCCCGCCTTTGCCGGCCCGGAAGGTCCGCGCATCATCCGCGAAGTCTGGCCGCTGGAGCTGATCGCGCGCGACAGCGATTGATAGTGCGTCTCTCCCTTCTCCCACAAGGGAGAAGGAAGAGGCCCGCTCTGTCACGCAAGTATCATGTTCGCGTCCTAGACCGCTTTGCGAGAGGGCGACATCGTCGATGCGATGCGGTGGCCCCTTTGCGCCGCTCAAGGCTTGTCACAAAGAGGATCTCCATGAAAATCTCGCACCGAACCGTGTCGCTCGGCGCCGCGCTGGCGCTGTTTACCGCCCTGACCCCTGCCCTTGCCGACAGCACAGCCACCGTTGGTGGCTTCGTCAACAAGGGCCTGGTCGGCGTCGGCCGCATCCCGGCCGATCAGAAGGACAAGTTCGGCGAGACCTTCGGCTCCGGCTCCGGCATGTCGATCGACGCCGCAAGCTGGACCCGTGGCGCGGACGGCTACAAGGGCTCGCTCTGGTTGCTGCCCGACCGCGGCTACAATGTCGTCGGCACCACCGACTACCGGCCGCGCCTCAACACTATTCGCATCGAGTTCACGCCGGCCGCACTAGGCGCCACGCCCACCTCCGGCCAGGAACAGACAGGCGTCAAGGCGACGCTTGCCGATTCCCTGCTCCTCACCGACGACAAGGGCGCTGACGCCACCGGCCTCGATCCGCTCAACGGCGTGCGCGCGGCCAATGGCGACCTGCCGATCCTGCCCGAGGCCAATGGCAAGCTGGCGCTCGACAATGAGGCGATCGCGCGGCTGCCCGACGGCACCATGTTCATCTCTGACGAATACGGCCCCAACATCTACCGCTTCTCGGCCGACGGCCATCTGTTGTCGGCAACGCAGCCGCCCGCCGCTTTGGTGCCGATGCGCAAGGGCGCGCCGAACTTCGCCTCCGACAATCCGGGCCCCGGTGCAGCCGAACCCGATCCGAAGGATCCCGAAACCGGCCGCCAGAACAATCAAGGCCTCGAAGGCATGGCGCTGACGCCGGACGGCAAGTCGCTGATCACTGTGCTGCAGTCGGCGCCCCGCCAGGATGGCGGCGATTCGCCCGCGACGCGCCAGAACACCCGCGCCCTGGTCTACGACGCCTCCGACCCGGCCCATCTCAAGCTGGTGCATGAATATGCCGTGCCGCTGCCGGTGTTCAAGGACGCCAAGGACAAGACCAAGGTCGCCGCGCAGAGCGAAATCGTGGCGCTGTCCGACAAGACCTTCCTGATGCTGGCGCGCGACAGCGGAAACGGCCAGGGGGTGAAGGGCGATACTTCGCTGCTGCGCCAGATTTTCGTCGTCGACGTCTCTGGCGCCACCGACATCGCCGGCGGCGCCTTCGATGCCGCCGACAAGCCGCTGGCGCCCAAGGGCGTGCTCGACCCCTCGGTGACCCCGGCCAAGCTGACGCCGTTCATTGACATCAACGACAACAAGGAACTCGGCCGTTTCGGCCTGCATGACGGCAAGCCGAACGACAAGAACAATCTCTCGGAGAAGTGGGAAGCAATGTCTGTGGTCAGCCTGCTCGATCCGGCGGTGCCCGACGACTATTTCCTGTTCGTCGGCAACGATAACGACTTTCTCACCCAAGACGGTTTTCAGGTCGGCGCGCCCTACAAGGCCGACGACGGCGCCGATGTCGACACCATGTTCCTGGTCTATCAGGTCACGCTTCCGGGCCTCGCCAACAAGTAGCCGTATACGGAAAGGCGGACGCGCCCGGCGCGTCCGCCTCTAACCGTTTGTCGGCGATCAGCGATGCCGTGAAGGCACCTATTTCAAGATCTCCGCATCCCTTGGCACGCCGGCATCGATCGGCTCGGCGGTCCGGCTCGACACAGCCATGATCTTGCCCGCGGCCGACAGGTTCGGGCGCACATAGACCTGGGCTACGCCGTTGACCCGGCTGTAGAGGTCGATGATGTCCTGGTTCATGAAGCGCACGCAGCCCGACGACGCGTTCTTGCCGATGGAATCCCATTCCGGCGTGCCGTGCAGCCGGTACATCGTGTCCTTGCCGTCGCGGAACAGATAGAGCGCCCGCGCGCCGAGCGGGCTCTGCGGTCCCGGCGGCATGCCGTCCTTATATTTCGCCAGTTCCGGCCGGCGCTGGATCATTTCGGGCGGCGGCGTCCACACCGGCCATTTCTTGCGCGCCTGGATCACGGCGCTGCCGGTCCAGCCAAACCCGGCCTTGCCGAGGCTGACGCCATAGCGCATTGCCTTGCCGCCGTCGCGCACCAGATAGAGAAAATGCTCGGATGTATCGACAACGATCGTGCCGGGTTTTTCGCCGGTCGGATCGTCCACGATCTGGCGCACGAACTTCGGATCGAGCTTGGCCACGGGGATTGCCGGCAATGAAAAGCCCTCATCGACGCGCGCCGAATACATGGTGGCGGCATCGCCCAGAGCCGGTTCAGGCGCCGGGG
The DNA here is from genome assembly GCF_030323205.1 of Mesorhizobium sp. C395A. Taxonomy (NCBI): domain Bacteria; kingdom Pseudomonadati; phylum Pseudomonadota; class Alphaproteobacteria; order Hyphomicrobiales; family Phyllobacteriaceae; genus Mesorhizobium; species Mesorhizobium sp. C395A. The sequence goes on from NZ_CP100473.1 coordinate 2,599,904, forward strand.
CGGGCGTTGGCGGCACCACGACATCGGTCGTGGTGCAGGCTGAAAGCGCCATGGAAGCGGCACCCAAAGCGGATATTCCAAGAAACGCGCGCCGGTTCAGGCGCTCGGAAAAAAGCGGATTGTCGGACATGATCCCCCCAGCCTATTCATCATATCCAACAGGATATGCGACCCCACGCGGCGACGACCCATATCCCATTCCGGATGTTTTGAGAACTGATTAGCGTGAAGCCGCCAGGTGGCATGTTCCAATGCCGCATCGACCTTGTCCGTCAAATCGGCGATCATTGCCGGGCGGACTTTGAGATGAACCTTCGCCGAACAGCCCATGGACGAAAAAATACCACCGCGCCGGCGCACCGGCGATCTCACCAGCGGCCCGATTCCGCGCACGCTGCTTTTGTTCGCTCTGCCGGTGCTCGGCTCCAACGTGCTGCAATCGCTCAACGGTTCGATCAACGCCGTCTGGGTCGGCCGCTTCCTCGGTGAATCGGCGCTGACGGCGACCTCAAACGCCAATCTGGTGCTGTTCCTGATTCTCGGCACCGTGTTCGGGATCGGCATGGCCGCGACCATCCTGGTGGCGCAATCGGTCGGCGCCCGCGACCTGCCCGAGGCGCGGCGCATCGTCGGCACCAGCGCCAGCTTCTTCTTCCTCGTCTCGGCTATCTTCGCCGTCTGCGGCTGGATCTGGGTCGACGCCATCCTCAACACACTGGGCACCCCGCCCGATGCGCTGCCGCTGGCGCGCTCCTATCTGCGTATCATCTTCGTCGCCGTGCCGATGATGAATCTTCTGTCCTTCGTGATGACGGTGCTGCGCGGTGCGGGTGATTCGCGCACGCCATTCTTCTTCATGGCGCTCGCCGTCGTGCTCGACATCATCCTCAATCCGCTGCTCATTCGCGGCATCGGCCCCTTCCCCGAGCTCGGCATCGCCGGCTCCGCCACCTCGACGCTGATCGGCCAGACAGTGAGCGTGATCGCCATCCTCGTCGTGCTTTATGCCAGAAAGCATCCGCTGCGGCTCGCCGGCGCCAACCTCGCTCTGCTGCGGCCGGATCCGGCGCTGCTCAGGATCGTCGTCTTCAAGGGCGTGCCGATGGGCCTGCAGATGATCGTCATTTCGGCGGCGGCGCTGACCGTCATGGGCATCGTCAACGCCTACGGCTCGCAGGTCGCCGCCGCCTACGGCATCGCGGCGCAGCTGTGGACCTATATCCAGATGCCTGCGCTGGCGATCGGCGCCGCAGTCTCGTCGATGGCGGCCCAGAATGTCGGCGCAGGGCGGTGGGACCGCATCGGTCGCATCGCGGCCTCCGGCGTCGGCTTCAACCTGGTGCTCACCGGCGCCCTGGTGGCGCTGCTGTTCTTCTTCGACAGGCCGGTGCTCGGCCTGTTCCTTAGCGGCGACAGCACCGCAATCGACATTGCAGCCCACATCAACAAGGTGGCGTCCTGGTCGTTCATCCTGTTCGGCGTCACCATCGTGCTGTTCGCCACCGTGCGCGCCACCGGTGCCGTGATGCCGCCGCTGATCATTCTGGTGATTTCCGTGCTGGTCGTGCGTACCGGCTTTGCCTACTTCTTCAGGAGCTACATCGGCGAGGAAGCGCTGTGGTGGAGTTTTCCGGCGGGATCGATCACCTCGCTGGTGCTGGCCGCCGCCTATTATCGCTTCGGCCGCTGGCGCACCATGCACATGATCGAGGACCGGCCGGCCGCCGGCGAGCCGCCCGACACCGGCCTCGGCATCCCGCGCGGACGGGCAAACATGGCGCCCGAGACGCCAAACGGGTGAGGCTCAGCGCGCGTATTTGACGCCGAACCCCAGCGCTACGACAGAGAACAGCGTGATCATGCCGGCGAAGGCCAGGCTTGCCGTCGTCGGAGTGGCCCAACTCGACAGCAGCCCAATGCCGATCACCGGCAGCGCATTGCCGCAGAAGCAGCAGATGAAGAACGCCGACACCAATTCGGCGCGACGCTCGGCAGGTGCGATCTGGTTCACCACCTGCAGGCCGCCGCGATAGCCGAGCGCCGCCGCCACGCCGCACACAGCGGTGGCGGCAACCATCAGGGACATCGACGCGAAAAACTGAGCAGCAACCATCAGCCCTACGGCCGGGATCATCAGCGCCAGCGCGGCCAGCATGCCGGCGCGGCTGGACAGTCGGGTCGTGGCCAGAATGGTCGCGGCCGCAACGATCGACAGTTCAAAGAACAGCGCGCCGGCCTCGGCATGGTTGGCCACATGCAGTTGCTGCGCCAGGATGCTCGGCGCCAGGGCTGCATAGAAGCCGACCAGCGCCATGGCGCCGAAACCGGTGACCGCCGGCGCCACGAAGGCAGCGCGGATATCGCTCGGCACCGATAGCCGTGGCCGCAACGAAACGTCGGTCAGCCTGCCCGGCCGGGACACGGTTTCGCGGGTACGCCAGATCAGCAGCGTCACCACCACCAGCAAGGCAAGATAGACCGCAAACGTTAGTCTCAACGGCCAGGGCGCATATTCGGCGAGCAGGCCCGATGCCAGCGCGCCGAGGCCAAGGCCAACGAAGTTGGTGCTGGTGGCGATGATTGCCGCGCGCGATTTGTCCTTACCTTCGATCAATTCGGCAAGCCAGGCCGTGCCGGTTCCAGCGCCGACGCCGATGCCAAGGCCGCTCAATATGCGGGCGACATCGAGCCATGCGACATTCTCGGCCAGCAGGAACACCACCGCGCTGACCACCGCTATGGCCATCGACGCCAGCGCCGCAGGACGGCGGCCAATGCCGTCGGACAAGCGCCCGAACATCAGCAATGCGCCGAGATTGCCGACGACATAGACGGCGTAGACCAGCGTCAGCGTGATCTGCGAGAAACCGAAGGCCTGCTTGTAGATGACGTAAAGCGGCGTCAGCACCGTGCTGCCGGCGAACAGCGCGGCGATCATGGCGGCAACCGCGGCCATCGCGGGCCGGCCATCGAGTCCGTTGTCGCGCGTCGTGGTCTCGGCATAGCTGGTCATGGCAACCTCCGGCCAATCGCCCAACGCCCAATTGCGCCCCAACGTCCATGTAAGGATGGCCGTTCCACGCGCCGAACTTCATCCTGACAACCTTGTCAGGATGGTCTTGCCCGAAGTCCTCGCTTAACGTCTTTCCATCGAGAGGGAGAAACCATGGGAAAAGGTAGAGTCGAGGCATTCACCGATGGGGTGGTCGCCATCATCATCACCATCATGGTGCTGGAGCTGAAAGTGCCGCATGGCGAGGATTTTTCAGCGCTTCTGCCGCTGTGGCCGATCTTTTTCAGCTATGTCTTGTCGTTCATCAATGTCGGCATCTACTGGAACAATCTGCACAACATGTTCCACACCGTCCAAAGGGTCGACGGCCGCGTGCTGTGGGCCAACCTCAACCTTCTGTTCTGGTTGTCGCTGATGCCGGCAACGACGGCCTTCATGGGCGAGAACCATTTCGCGCCGGTCCCCGTCGCCGTCTATGGCATCGACCTGGTGCTGTGCGCGGTCGCCTACACCTTTCTCGCCACCAAGCTGCACCATTTGCACGGCAACGACACCGCCTTCGCCAAGGCGCTGGGCAATGACCGCAAGGGCAAGATCTCGGTGGCCCTCTACGCCGCCGCCGTCCCGCTTGCCTTCGTCAACCAATGGATCGGCGTTGCGATCTTCGTGCTGGTGGCCGCGGTCTGGTTCGTGCCGGACACGCGTTTTTCGCGGGTGCTGGAAAAGTAGCGTAGGAGGCCTCTACTTGCGCATCGCCTTCAGCTTTTCGGCAACCGACGCGGCTAGGTCGGCATAGCGCTCCTCCAGCCGCTCGGCCGCCTTGATGATCGAAAAATCATGGCCGAATTTTTCCAGCGCCATGCGCAATTTCTCGACGAACTCGGCCTGTTTTTCGAGTGCCGAAAACAAGGTCTTCACCTGCGCTTCGCTTATGTCCGGATTGGCAAGCATCTGTGGCACCTCGCGGCCCATCTGGTCGCCGGTGGCGGTCTGCTCCTTCAGGATCGCAACCCAGTCGGTCAATCGGCAGTCTCCTGTTCAGCCGCAGCATGCACAGCCGCCGTTGATGCGGTCAACCCGAACACGCGGGACGGCCTTGCACGATGCGCGTCCCGCGCTAAGTTCGGCGCCACCCGAACCCTAGGAAAAGATCATTGAACTCCGACGCAGAAATCCAATCCGCTTTGCCCGCCCTCAGCCGAGGCAACGTCGCCGTCATCACCGGGGGCGCCAGCGGCATCGGGCTTGCCGCCGCCAAAAGGCTGGCGGCTATGGGCATGAGACTGGTGCTGGCCGACATTGGCGGCGCGCGCCTCGATGCGGCCCGCCAGGCAGTCGCCGCGATCACCGGCGAGAATGCCGTGCTTGCCGTCGCCACAGACGTCTCGAAGGCCGACGAACTCGGCCGGCTGGCAGAAAAGACGCATGCCGCTTTCGGCGCCGTATCGCTGCTCATGAACAATGCCGGCGTCGGCAACAATCCGGGAAAACCGTGGGAGAACGGCGACGCCTGGAAGCGGCTGATCGACATCAATTTCTGGGGCGTCGTACATGGCGTCGAGGCCTTTGCGCCGGCCATGCTGGCCTCCGGAGAGCCGGGCCTGATCATCAACACCGGCTCCAAGCAAGGCATCACCACGCCACCCGGCAATCTCGCCTACAACGTCTCCAAATCGGCATTGAAGACGTTCACCGAAGGCCTGGCGCACGCATTGCGCAACGAGCCGGGCGCGAAGGTCGCGGCGCATCTTCTCATTCCCGGCTTCACCTTCACTGGCCTCACCGAAGGAGCAGTCGAAAAACCGGCTGGCGCCTGGACCGGCGAGCAGGTGGTCGACTTCATGCTGGCTTCGCTGGCGCGCGGGGACTTCTACATCCTGTGCCCCGACAATGAGGTGATGCGGCCAACCGATGAAAAGCGCATGGCCTGGGCGATCGGCGACATCATCGAGAACCGGCCTGCTCTCTCGCGCTGGCACCCCGACCATAAGGACGCTTTCGCGGCCTTTATGGGAAACTGATCGTCGAACTCAGCCAAAGCCGAGACTCAGGCGGGCGCGCGTTTTTTCGCGGTGCGCTTTTGCGCGACGGCCTTCTTGCCCGCCAGTTCGGCGAGCTCGTGGTCATGGCGTTTTGCCGCCTGCTCGCATTTGTCTCTGATCTCCTCGACCTCGGATTCGGTCAGGTGCTCGATGCCGATGAAATGATTGTGGCCCTCGCTGACGCGGATCAGTTCGTCGAGCTTGGCCTGAACCGCGGCGCCGTCGCGGTTCTGGGTGTTCTGAATCAGGAACACCATCAAAAAGGTGATGATCGTCGTTCCCGTGTTGATGACGAGCTGCCACGTATCGGAGAAGCCGAAGAATGGCCCGCTTACCGCCCAGACGATAACGATGGCGCAACAGGCGATGAAAGTCGGCGGCAGGCCCGCCAAGTGCGAAACGGTGTTGGCGATTCTGGTAAACAGCTTTTCGATCATTCACATCCTCGACGGCTCAAGCGCGATAAACTGACCGAGGCCCATTCATCGCTCCAACAATAAACAACCGGCAGCCGCTTCCGGTTCCCAGTCGCAAATGGCATCGCTGATGCAATTGTATGCACGCCAAAGGCGCAGCGCCGTGAAAAGCCGCCTTATCGGTTTGTTGCCAAAGTCGCCATGCAGGCCAAAACCTGTTCGTTCCGCTTCACGGCGGATTTGTCTCCAAGCCCCTTCCGCTGCGCCACCCCCGCATGGCGGAAGGGGTTCGTTGCGTTGCCGCAGACCGGCGGAACTCTTCCCGACACGTGCCGTTCAGAATTTTGGCGCCAGGATTTCGGCCAGCCAGTCGATGAAACCGCGCACGCGCGGCGAGCTCTCAGGAATGCTCTTGCTCCCAGCGATCGAGGAAATCCTCAATCGGCAAAGCCTGCATGTCGGGAACCGCTTTGGCGAGTTTCTCCGGCGGCCAGTCCCACCAGGCGAGGCTTTCGATCCGCGCCGCGATCTCGGAGGGAAAGCGCATGCGCAACGGCTTCGCCGGTACGCCGGCGACGATTGTGTAGGCCGGCACATCCCGCGTTACCACCGAATTGGCGCCGATGATGGCGCCATTGCCGATGCTGATCTCGGGCATGATGACGGCGCCATGGCCGATCCAGACATCGTTGCCGATGCCGACCGCCTTGGCCTGCCGCCGCGCGCGGAACGCCGCGTCGACGCCCAGCCAGCGGAAATACTCGTTCGGCCGGTAGCTGAGCTTGTGCTGCGTGATCCGCTCGATCGGATGCTCCAACGCGTTGATGCGGCTGTTGGCGGCGATCGAGCAGAATTTTCCGATCGTCGTGTAGATCGCCTCGGCGTGGCGCTCGAAATAGGAGAAATCACCGACATTGACCTCGCGCAGCACCACCCGTTCGCCGATCGAGGCATAGCGGCCAAGCTTGCACGCTTTCAGCTCCGCGGTCGGATGAATGCGCGGCTCGGGATCTTTCAGGACGAGGTTTTCGGTACGGTCCATGCGGCGGATTTACCCCCGCTCAATTGCGGAAGCAATTGTCGCGTCGCGATTGGTCCCGCAAACGGGCCAATCGTCCGTCAGAGCAATTGCGCTGACACAGGATCCGCTATTTCGGCTTGCCGCCGGTCCACACCACGTTCTGGCCGAACAGCGGCACGGTCGTCACCGACATTTTCGCCGAGCCGTCCTGCACCTGGCGCGAATGCGAGAGATAGATCAGCGTCTCGTTCTTCTTGTCGTAGATGCGGTTCACCACCTGCTTCTTCCAGATCAGGCTGATGCCTTGCTTGAACACCTCTTCGCCGCCTTCGCTCATGTCGATGTCGCCGATGGTGATCGGCCCGGTCTGGCGGCAGGAGATCGAGGAATCAGACGGATCCTCGAACCAGTTGCCCTTGTGCAGCCGGTCGATGACGCTGCGGTCGAAATAGGAGACATGGCAGGTCACGCCGTCGATCTTGGGATCCTTGATCGCCTCGACGATGATGTCGTTGCCGACCCAATCGACGCCGACCTTGCCGACCTCCTCTGCCGCGGCGGCACCGGCGCCAAGGGCAATGCATGCGGCCAGCGCGCCGCCGATCAGTTTCTGCCCAATCCGTCTCTGCCCGGTCCGTCTTTGCAAGGGAGCCTCCTCAGGTTCAGTTTGCCGGTCTCAGGTGGGATAAGGGCCAGCTGTTTGCAAGGTAGCGTCCAGCCCGGTTGCGGCAACGCGGCATCTTTGCCTTGCTCCCTGCGACCGGCTAAGACTGCTCGCCAACAGGAGCGCCGATCCGGCGCTCGATTTCTGCGACGGACACTTCCTGATGATGCGTTCAATTCTGCTCGGCATTCTGGTTCTGATGGCGGCGGGCATCGGCTGGCTCACCTTTGACTTCTATCGCGGCCATTATGGTGGCGAGCCGTATGGTGCGCCATTCACGCTGGTCGACCAGAAAGGCGCGCCAATCACCGAAGCCGCCTTCAGGGGAAAACCCAGCATCGTCTTCTTCGGCTTCACCCATTGCCCGGAAGTCTGCCCGACCACTTTGTTCGAAATGGCCGGCTGGCTGAAGACGCTGGGCGACGACGGCAAGAACCTCAACGCCTACTTCGTTACCGTCGATCCAGAGCGCGACACGCCGCCGGTGATGAACACTTACGTCAGCAATTTCTCCGACCGCATCGTCGGCATATCGGGCGATCCCGACAAGGTGCACGCCATGGCGAAGTCCTTCAACATCTACTGGAAGAAGGTCGACACCGGCGACGGCGATTACACGATGGACCACACCGCCTCCGCGCTGCTGCTCAACGCCAAGGGCGAGTTTTCGGGCACCATAGCCTATGGCGAAAGCGCCGATACCGCGATCGCCAAGCTGAAGCGGCTGGCGGCAGGCTAGGCATGATCCCGAAACGTGGATTCCGGTTTTCTCGGACAGAAAAGTGTTGTCCAGAGATCATGCTCAAACAAGAGACCAGCTGATGGGTCAGACCAGGCTCCACTTCATCGCTGGGAAGATCGAGGCCGACCGCATCTTTGCCGCGCTCGAACCGGCTTTCGAGGATGAAGGCCTGCCGATCGCCGTGCTCGAAGTCGATGAAGACCGCGACATCTACGAGGTTTCGCTCTACACCGACGGCAATGTCGACGCGGTTGAGGCGCGGCTAAGGGACAGCCTTGCCGGACTGTCCCTGTCGAAGCCGATCGAGCGCGAGGTTCTGCCCGACATCGACTGGGTGGCGCGCTCGCTGGAGGGACTGAAACCGGTGCGCGCCGGACGTTTCTTCGTCCATGGCGCGCATGACCGCCGGAAGCGCCACAGCGGCGAACTCGCCATCGAGATCGAGGCCGGCCTTGCCTTCGGCACCGGCCATCACGGCACCACTGCCGGCTGCCTCGAAATGCTGGAACGGGTCGTGCGCCGCGAACGTCCCAGGAATGCCCTCGACCTCGGCACCGGCAGCGCGGTGCTCGCGATTGCGGTCGCCAAGCTGGCGCATATTCCGGTGCTGGCGACCGACATCGATCCGATCGCCGTCAGGGTCGCCGCCGCCAACGCCCGCCTCAACCACGTCAAGGCGTTGGTCGAAACGGTGACGGCGCCCGGCTTTCACCACCCGATCTTCGGCAAGTGCGCGCCTTTCGACCTCATCGTCGCCAACATATTGGCGCGGCCGCTGATGCGGCTGGCGCCTGAGATGGCCAGGCACATCAGCCTCGGCGGCTCGATCGTGCTGTCCGGCATCCTCGAGCGCCAGTGCAATGCGGTGATCTCGGCCTATGTCGGCCAGAATTTCCGCCATGTCAGGACCTTGCATCGCGAAGGCTGGGTAACGATCCACCTGAAGCACTGAGACGCAACGCGCTTTGGACCAATCCGAGCCTGTTGCGCTTGGCGAAAATCGATTCCGGTTTTCCGGGTCATGCGCTACGGTCGCGCCCGATACAGGAGGCATACCATGTTCCAGACCTTCGATTCCGCAGGCGACCCGAGCGTCGGCAAGCCGCGCGTGACGTTGCTGCGGCGATGGCTGGCGGATAATGGCCTCGACGGTTTCCTGGTGCCGCGCGCCGACGAGCACCAGGGCGAGTATGTCGCCGATCGCTCGGCGCGGCTGAAATGGTTGACCGGCTTCAGCGGCTCGGCCGGCGTAGCACTTGTGCAGCGTGACCGCGCCTTCATGTTCGTCGATGGCCGCTATACCTTGCAAGTGCGCCACGAAGTCGATCTCGACATTTTTGCAAACGAGAGCCTGGTCGACAACCCGCCGGCCTCCTGGATCAAGGACAATCTCGGCAAGGGCGCCAGGCTTGGCTTCGACCCCTGGCTGCACACGATCGCTGAGGTCAAGGCGCTGAAAACCTCGGCCGAGCAATCCGGCGCGACGCTGGTGCCGCTCGACAGGAACCCGATCGACATCATCTGGAAGGATCAGCCGGCGCCGCCCGTGGCGCCAGTCGAAATCCACCCGATCGGCTTTGCCGGGGAACTCGCCAAGGACAAGCTGGCGCGGCTGGCGGCGGTAATCGGCAAGGAGGGCGCGTCACACGCCGTGCTCACCGACCCCTCCTCGATCGCCTGGGCCTTCAACATCCGTGGCGGCGACGTGCCGCACACGCCGCTGGCGCTCGGCTTTGCGATCCTTGCAGCAGATGGCAAGCACCAGCTGTTCATGGACCAGCGCAAGTTTTCGCGCACGGTTGCCGCCTATCTCACCCAACTCGCCGATCTGTACGAGCCCGGCGAATTCGAGGCGGCGGTCGCAGCCCTTGCCAAGGGCGGCGCCAAGATCGCGCTCGATCCGGTACTGGCGGCGGAAAAGCTGAGAATGCTGGTCGAGGACAATGGCGGCACATTTGTTTCAGCAGCCGATCCCGCCCGCATTCCGCGCGCCACCAAGAACCAGGCGGAAATCGCCGGCAGCCGCGCCGCGCACCGCCGAGACGGGGCGGCGGTGGCGAAACTGCTGTGCTGGCTGGAACGGCAGAAGCCGGGCACGCTCGACGAAATAACCGTTGTCACCAAGCTGGAGGAGGAGCGCCGGCAGACCGGCGAGGAAACGCAGATGCCGCTGCGCGACGTCTCCTTCGACACCATTTCCGGCAGCGGCCCGAACGGCGCCATCATGCACTACCGCGTGTCGCGCGCCACCAACCGCGAGCTGGCAAAGGGCGAGCTGTTCCTGCTCGATTCCGGCGCCCAGTATCAGGACGGCACCACCGATATCACCCGCACGGTGCCGATCGGCCAGCCGACCGAGGAGATGCGCGAGCGCTTTACGCTGGTGCTGAAGGGCATGATCGGCATTTCCACGCTGCGCTTTCCCGCCGGCACGCGCGGCTCGGAAATCGACGCAGTGGCGCGCATGGCGCTGTGGAAGCATGGCTGCGACTTTGCCCACGGCACCGGCCACGGCGTCGGCTCGTATCTGGCCGTGCATGAAGGGCCGCAGCGCATCGCCCGCACCGGCACCGAAAAGCTGCTGGCCGGCATGATGCTGTCCAACGAGCCCGGCTATTACAAGGAAGGCTCCTACGGCATCCGCATCGAGAACCTGATCCTGGTGACACCGGCTGAACAGGTGGAGGGCGGCGACATCGCCATGCACGGTTTCGAGACGCTGACGCTGGCGCCGATCGATATCAGGCTGATCCGCACCGACCTGTTGACGCGCGAGGAGTTGCACTGGCTGGATACTTACCATGCCTGGGTGCTGGCCGAGATCGGCCCGATGCTCGACGGCGAGACGCTGGCTTGGCTGGAGAAAGCGACAGCGCCGCTGCCGCACGACGCCAAGATCTGAAATGAGCTTCTTTCTCCCCGTCACTATACGGGGAGGTGAGGAGCGGTCCGCGAAGCGGACGAAAAGCCAATTGCTTGGCTTTTCGAGTGACGAACGCCCGCCAGGGCAATGAGCGGCGGCGCCGACAGTTCGAAACTGTTCCGCGCGCAGGCGCCCTATGCCACAAACTGCCGCGCGAGGACCAGCACCACCGCCCCGGCCAGAAACATCGCCATCAGGCCGCCGCGCAGCGAGACCACAGCGGCGACGACCAGCGCCGCCCATTCCGCCGGTCCGGCGCTAAGTGCGGCGGGCGCCACCAGCGTCGTCAACACTGCGGCCGGCACGGCATTCAAACCCGCCTCGACGCGTGGATGGATGTGGTCGAAGCGCGAGATCACCAGATGGCCGCCGACGCGGGTGAGATAGGTGGCGATCGCGCCGGCAATGATGATCCACAAGGTCGCGCTCATCGTTTTGCCTCCACACCGCTATGGTGCGGCGGCAGGATGACGGCCAGAAGCACGCCGGCAACGGCGCCGATGGAGACGTGCCAGGGCGAGCCCACAGTTTTGTAGGCAATGATCGATGCGGCGGCGCTGGCGATCACCACCGGCAGCCACAGCGGCCGGTTGCGAAAGCCCATGACCAGCCCGAGGAAATAGATCGGCAGCAGGAAATCGATGCCCAGCGCATGCGTGTCGGGGATCAGCTTGCCGAACACCGCGCCCAACGCGCTTTCAATCCCCCAGAACACATAGACCGGCAGGCCAAGGCCCATGTACCAGGCAAAACCGACGGTCTCGCCGGCTTCGGCCCTGCGCTCGGCCACCGCGAACTGCGGATCGGTGAGCACGAAATAGCCCAGCGCTTGGCTGATAACCGGCCAGTGCGCGATTCGCCGGCCGATGCTGGCGGAGTAAAGCACGTGGCGGAAGTTTACCGCGAAGATCGACAGCACGACCAGCCATGGCGCGACATGCTGGCCGAACAATTCGATGCCTACCATCTGGCTGGCGCCGCCGAAGATCAGCGCGCTCATTAAAAAAGCTTCGAGAACGGAAAAGCCGTTGTCGACGGCGATGGCGCCGAACAGCAGCCCAAATGGCGCCGCGGCGACAACCACCGGCATCGACAGCCGCACGCCGTCCCAGAAGTCGCTGGCCACAGAATTTTCGCTTAAGGTCTCTGCCGACATGTCACATTCCCATCTCGCGCTGCTATGTAGGAGCCGGCGTTTGAAAAGTCAGACGAATTCGCTTGAGCCAACAAATCAGCGAAACTGATGTTGTAAAAAATGAGGGGTTCGGATGATCGCTTATGATTTCACCGGCAGGCACGCGGTCGTCACCGGCGCCGGTGGCGGTATGGGCGAGGCGATCTCGCTGGCGCTGCTCGAGGCCGGCGCCTCGGTCACCGCCATCGACGTCAAGCCGCGTCCGGCGTCGCTTGCCGCCTATGACGACCGGCTCACCTTTGCCCAGGGCGACCTCACCGACGCCGCCTTTGTCGAGCAGACCATCAACGCCGCGGGCCGCAAGTGCGGCGGCATCGATTATCTCGCCAATGTCGCAGGCGTGCTCTGGTTCGGCCGCGACAAGTCGGCCCTCGAGATGGACCTTGATGTCTGGGACCAGGTCTTCAACATCAATCTGAAATCCTTCGTCCACACCGCGCGGGCGGTGGTTCCGCATATGCGGGCCGGCGGACGCGGCGGCGCCATGGTGCACTTCTCCACCATCCAGTGGTATCGCGGCGATCCGACCCCGCAGGATGCCTACCAGGCATCGAAGGCCGGCGTCTGTGCGCTGTCGAAGTCGCTCGCCATGCAGTTGGCGGGCGATGGCATCCGCTCCAATTCGATCTGCCCGGGCATGGCGTTGACGCCGCTGCAGGCGCGCTGGGACACCGAGGAGAAACGCGCGGCCGTTGCCAATTATGCGCCGCTCGGCCGCATCGGCACGCCGCAGGACATGGCCAATGCCACGCTCTTCCTGCTTTCCGATGCGGCAAGCTACATCACCGGCATCGAATTGGCAGTCGACGGTGGGCTTTTGATGCGGATGTAGCCGTGCAGCGCGGGGCTGATTTAGCTCCGCGGTGCCGTGCCCTGGATCGCCCTGCCCCAGTCGAGCAGCGGCTTGGCGCGCAAGGCGAAATCGACAAGCTCGTCGACCAGCGTCGGCGCGTGAATTCCAGCCGGATCGATCATGTGCTGGACATAGAAGTGCCGGTTGCGGATGGCGTCGACAAGATCGGGTTCGTTGACCTGCTCGAAGCCGCGCGGCGTGCGCTTCATGCGGCCCTCGGTTTCGAGTTCGAAGCCGTTTTTCCTAAGGGTTGAAAGCAGTTTTCGGAACTCGGCCGGCCGGGCGACGATCGCCTTGCGCATCGCCAGCAGCAGGGACGGCTCCGGATTCCACCAGGCGACATCGGCAAAGCAGCGGTCGATCCCGACATAGACGAAGAACACGCCCTGCTCCATCTTGGTGCCATCCGGCGACAGCATGGCCGACAAATGCTGGTTGTAGGGCCGCTTGTCCTTGGCGAAGCGCACGTCGCGGTTGATGCGAAACAGTGACTTCTTGCGGTCACCGCGCAAGCCCAGACCCGCCGCCGCGAAGCGCTCGGTCAGCGTCTCGACCAGATCGCAGAACGGCTCATGCAACTCGCTGTCGTAAAGCGCGCGGTTTTCCTGGAACCATTCGCGGCTCTGGTGGAAGTCGAGCGCCTTCAGGAACGGTATGGCCTTTTGCCCGAACCCTTTGAACGAACCGGCGGTCATGCCTTGCCGACCCGTTGCAGCCAGGTGTCCTCGTCGATGACTTCGACGCCGAGTTCGCTGGCCTGCTTCAGTTTGGAGCCGGCGCCCGGCCCGGCCACCAGCAGATCGGTCTTCGCCGACACCGAACCCGCCACCTTGGCGCCGAGCCGTTCGGCCATCGCCTTGGCTTCGGAGCGTGTCATCTTTTCCAGCGTGCCGGTGAAGACGATGGTCTTGCCGGCAACCTCGCTGTCGGCCGACACGGTGACGACATACGGCTTCGGCTTGACCTGTTCGAGCAGTCTGTCGAGCACGTCGTCATTGCGTTCATTGCCGAAGAAATCGCGCAACGCATCGATCACCGTGTCGCCAATGCCGTTGATGGAGGGGAAGACGCTGTGCGGATCCTCAGCCGCCGCCGTTTCCTTGCCCACGCGGATCAGCTCCTCGATGGTCGAAAACGTCCGCGCAAGCACGGCCGCCGTCGTTTCGCCGATATGGCGGATGCCGAGTGCGAAGATGAAGCGGTCGAGCTCCGGCTCGCGGCGCGAATCGATGGCCGCGAACAGCTTGTCGAGGCCTCCATAATTGCGGTCCTCGACACCGCGCACATTCTTGCGCGCCTTGCCCGATGCCGCCTCGCGCTGCCTGGCCTGCTCCTCGCGCCGCTCGGCCAGCGCCCTGGTGACGCCCGGGCGGCGATCCCTGAGGGTGAAGATATCGGCGGCGGTCTTGACCAGTCCCGAATTGAAGAACAGGTCGATATTCTCGGCGCCCAGACCCTCGATGTCGAGCGCGCCGCGCGACACGAAATGACGCAGCCGCTCCACAGCCTGGGCAGCGCAAATCAGCTCGCCGGTGCAGCGCCGGCGCGAATCCTCCTTGCCGGTCTTTTCGTTGATTTCGCGCGTCGCCGACGAGCCGCAGACCGGACAAATGTGCGGGAATTCGTAAGGCACCGCATCAGCCGGCCGCTTGTCGACGACCACGCTGACGATCTGCGGAATGACATCGCCCGCCCGTTGTATGACAACCGTGTCACCGATGCGGACATCGATGCCGTCGCGAATCGGCAGGCCGTTGCTGTCGAAGCCTTTGATGTAGTCCTCATTGTGCAGCGTGACGTTTTCGACCACCACGCCGCCGACCGTGACGGGCGCCAGCCGCGCCACCGGCGCCAGCGTGCCGGTACGACCGACCTGGATATCGATCTTCTGCACCGTCGTCATCGCCTGTTCGGCCGGGAATTTGTGCGCAACGGCCCAGCGCGGCTCGCCGGTGACAAAGCCCCAGCGACGCTGCAATTCCAGCTGGTCGACCTTGTAGACGACACCGTCGATGTCGTAGCCGAGCGACGAACGCAGCTCCTCGATCTTGTGGTAGTGCGCGATCAGCTCCTCGACCGACTTCGCCCGCACCATCAGCGGGCTGACCTTGAACCCCCATTCGGCGAATTTCTGCACCGAATCATATTGGGTCGGCGCCGGATCCGCTGTCGTGTAGCCCCAGGCATAGGCAAAAAACTTAAGATTGCGGCTGGCGGTGACGGACGCATCCTTCTGTCGCAGTGAGCCGGCCGCGGTATTGCGCGGATTGACATAGTCCTGGCCGCCCACCGCCGCCGAGCGGGCCTTCAGTGCCTCGAATTCCGCATAGGTCATGTAGACTTCGCCGCGGATCTCGATGGTCTCGGGCCAGCCCGATCCTTTGAGCTTGGCGGGGATGTCGGCGATGGTCCTGAGATTGGCGGTGATGTCTTCGCCGACAGCGCCGTCGCCGCGCGTAGCACCCTGCACGAACACGCCGCGTTCATAGCGCAGCGACGCCGACAGGCCGTCGATCTTCGGCTCGGCCGTAAACGCAATGTCGAGATCCTTGTCGCGGTCGAAGAAGCGCCGGCCACGCTCGATGAAATCGGTGACGTCCTCGTCTGTATAGGCCTTGGCGAGGCTGAGCATCGGCACCGCATGGCGCACCTTGGCAAAGCCCTCCGCCGGCGCGGCGCCGACCCGCAGCGAGGGCGAATCCTCGCGCACCAGACCGGGAAAGCGCTCCTCGATGGCAAGATTGCGCCGCCGCAGCGCGTCATATTCCGCGTCCGTAATCGTCGGCGCGTCCTCGGCATGATAGCGCCTGTCATGACCGGCGATCTCCTCGGCCAGCCGCTGGAGCTCATCCGCGGCTTCGCTTTCGCTCAACGATTCGACTGGTTTTTCAGACATGCAGCGGTCCCTGGACAGTGGCGCGACACCATAAATCAGGATTTCGGAAAAAGCATTCCTGAACAGCGGGATGGAGCCATATCCTGACTCAGTCCGAAAGCCTTGCGACGACTACGCTGCAGCAATATTCTCGCGCAGCAGCCGTTCCGCGGCTGCGCGCGCCTCGTCGGTGATGGTAGCGCCGGCCAACATGCGCGCGATCTCTTCCTGGCGCGCCGCCCGGTCCATTTCCGCGATGCCGGTGGCGACCTTGTCCGAGCCGCCGGATTTGGAGATCAGGAAATGCGTCGCAGCACGTGCCGCCACTTGCGGAGCATGCGTGACCGACAGCACCTGCACGCGCTTCGACAGCCTGGCCAGCCTTTGGCCGATCGCATCGGCCACGGCGCCGCCGACGCCGGTGTCGATCTCGTCGAAGACCAATGTCGGCGCCGAGCCACGGTCGGCCAGCGCCACCTTGAGCGCCAGCAGGAAGCGCGACAGCTCGCCGCCGGAGGCGACCTTCATCATCGGCCCAGGCCTGGTGCCGGGATTGGTGCGCACCCAGAACTCGACCTGGTCGATGCCTTCTTCCATGCGGTTCTCGCCATCGCTGGCCAGTTCGACGATGAACTCAGCCCGTTCCAGCTTCAGCGCCGGCAATTCGGCCATCACAGCCTTGGTCAGGCCGACCGCGGCCGCATGGCGAAGGGCGGAGAGCTGGGCTGCGGAAATATCGTAGGCTTCGCGCGCCGCTGAGGCCTGCTTTTCCAGGACATGCAGGCGCCCCTCGCCGGCATCAAGATCGGCGAGATCGGCGGACATGGTGTCGCGCAGTTGCGCCAAATCGTCAACGGCCACACTGTGCTTACGTGAGGCCGCACGCAGCGAAAACAGCCGCTCCTCCGCCTTCTCCAGCCTCTGCGGGTCGTATTCGGTGGCGCGCAGTGCCGCCTCGACGCCCGATTGCGCTGCATCCAGCGACAGCATCGCCTCGTCCAGCGACTTCACCACATCCTCGAGCAGTCCCGGCGCTTCGCTGGCCTTGCGCTGCAGGCGCCTCAGCAGGCTGGCCAGTTGCGGCAGCGGCGAGGACGGGCCTGACAGCACATCCTGTGCATCGTGTATTTCCGAGGCGATCTTTTCCGCCCGCATCATCGTTGCACGCAATTCCGCCAGCTGTGTCTCTTCGCCGGGCTGCGGATCGAGCTTTGCCAGTTCCGCCACCGAGGCCCTGAGATAATCGGCCTCGCGCGCCGCTGCCTCGACCTTGGCGCGGTGCCTGGCAAACTCCTGCTCGGCGCCGCGCCAGTAGCGCCACGCCTCGCCGGTCGCGCGGGCGGCGCCGAGATGGCCGCCAAAACTGTCCAGCAATTCGCGATGCGCGCCTGGATCGACCAGGGCGCGCTCGTCATGCTGGCCGTGGATCTCGACCAGCGCGTGGCCTATGTCGCGCATCAGCGTGACGCTGGACGGCTGGTCGTTGACGAAGACACGGGTACGGCCATCCGCCGTCTGCAGCCGGCGCAGGATGATGTCGCCGTCATCCTCGATGGCGTTTTCGGCCAGCAGCGCGCGCACCGGGTGGTTGCGCGGCACATCGAAGACGGCAATGACCTGGCCCTGGGCAGCACCGTGCCGCACCAGCGAGGCGTCGCCGCGGGCGCCAAGCGCCAGCGACAGCGCGTCGAGAAGGATGGATTTGCCGGCGCCGGTTTCACCGGTCAGCACGGAAAGGCCGGGCTGGAAGTCGATATCCAGCTTCTCGATCAGGACGATATCGCGGATCGACAGTCTGGAAAGCATCAGAACCCGGACCTCAAGCAATTCCAGGAAAAGTGCGTAGCGGTTTTCCGTCCGGAATTGCGTACAACAAAAAGTTAGGACGGTTCAGAGCCTCAATCAAACCACTGAACCGCTGTGTGAAGCGGCATGCGACCGATGGAGTCGCAGCGCCGCACTATCTTTTTGTTTGAGCGTCGGATCAATCCGAAAAGCGCGTTCCGCCTCAGTCGATGCTCGGGCGTCAGGCGCCGGTGATCAGCTTGCCGGCCTTGGATATCCACGATCCGGCATTCTCGCGCGGCTCAAGCCCGTTGCTCTGCAACAGCTTGTAGGTATCCTTGTACCATTGGCTGTCGGGATAATTGGTGCCGAGCACCGCAGCGGCGGTTTGCGCTTCCGAGGTCAAGCCCATCGCGTAGTAGCTTTCGGCCAGACGCGCCAGCGCCTCTTCGACATGGCGGGTGTTGGAATAGTTCTCGACCACGTTGCGGAAGCGCTTGACGGCAGCAATGTATTCGCGCCGCTCGAGATAATAGCGGCCGATCTGCATCTCTTTGCCGGCCAGCTGGTCGTTGGCGAAACGGATCTTTTCCTTGGCGTCGTCGACATATTCCGACGTCGGCCAGCGCGTCACCAGATCCTGCATCGTCTGCACGGTCTGGCGTGCTTCCTTCTGATCCTGGGTGACGTCCTTGATCTGCTTGTAGTAGCTCAGCCCGATAATATACTGGGCGTAAGCCGCGTCGTCGGTCGACGGATAAAGCGTCAGATAGCGCTTTGCCGAGCCGATCGCTTCGTCATAACGGCCGGCGCGGTAGTCGGCGAAGGCGCCCATCACCATCGACTTGCGGGCGAATTCCGAATAGGGGTGCTGGCGGTCGACGGCGTCGAACTTCTTGCTCGCCTCATCCAGGCGGCCGGCATTGAGATTGGCAAGGCCTTGATTGTAAAGGACGTCGGCCGGTTCGGTCTGGTCGACATAGGTCGACAGGTCGACGTCTTTCTCGGACGACATGCAGGCCGAGAGGAACAGCGATGGCACAACCACCGAAAGCGCCAGGAAAACAGCCCGATACGGCGCTTTCGATTGACCAACTCGCTTGAAGAACATGATTGGATTGCGCCCTTTCGGCGTTAGTTCAATGCCTTTCGCATGGCGTTCCCTCAAAACTGATCCCCACTTTTGAGCGACATGCGCCTAACACACGGCAGCAGCCATAAACCATAACTGCCTTGCCCAGCAACGCTATGTCTAGCCAATCGCACATTTTTGTGGCGACTTGGTGTTGGCTCGAACGCTATGCGCTTTCACCCGCCGGTGATGCATTCATGCAACACCAGCCCGCGCTCAGAAAGCCAGAAAATCGTTAAGAATCAGATCACCCAAGGTGCAAAGACAGGGCCGGTGACGGCGCTCATCTCGGCGGTGCGGCCGCGCTCGCGGCGCGTGGTCTCGACGACCTCAAAGGCCGAACGGTCGGACAGAAGCCGCCGCAAAGCGGCCGCATTCATCCGGTGACCACCGCGATAGGAGCGGAAACAACCAATGAAACGGGCGCCGGCCAGCGCCAGATCGCCCATCGCGTCCATCGTCTTGTGGCGAGCGAACTCATTGGGGTAGCGCAGGCCGCCCATGTTGATCACCCGGTTGTCGTCGCCGATCACCAGCGAGTTCTCCAGCGAGGAGCCCAGCGCATAGCCGGCCGCCCACAGCCGCTCGACATCCTTCATGAAGCCGAAGGTGCGGGCGCGCGCGATATCCTGGCGAAAGATGTCGGGGTTGATGTCGGAGGCGAATAGCTGGCGGCCGATCGCCGGGCTTTCGAAATCGATCTCGACCTCGAAGCGCGTGCCGCTATAGGGCCTGAACTCGGCCCAGGACGCGCCATTCTCGATGCGGACGGGCTTGACCACCCTGATGTAGCGGCGCTTGACCGCCAGCGTCTCGATGCCGGCTTGGTCGATGGCTTCCACGAACGCCACCGCACTGCCATCGAGGATCGGAACCTCATGACCGTCGATCTCGATGACGATGTTGTCGATGCCGAGCCCGAAAAGCGTCGCCATCAGATGTTCGACGGTGGCGATATGCTCGCCTGCCGGATCGCCGAGCATGGTGCAGAGATCGGTCGCGCCGACTTCAGCAACCAGCGCGCGGAACTCGCGGCTCTCGCTTCCGTTCGAAAGGTGGAAGAGCACGCCGGTGTCGGCGTCCGCAGGGAGGAAATTGACGGTGACCGGTTTGCCGCTGTGAACGCCGGTACCGGTCAGCGTTGCACGCGATTTCAGTGTCGTCTGATAGTCTTGCAAGACAAACCCCATAGCCCAAACGCCTAAGTCCGCTTTAACCCAAAAGGCGCGGCTCTTTTTTATCGGCAGGCAGGGCCACTTCCCCGAATCCCAGCACACCGAAAGTGCTGCGGCAAAGATAATGGTCTGTCAGGGAGACTCCAAATCACGGTTTCTTACTCTGTGTAACCGCGACAGACCTTGAGCGTCACATCGTAACGCCTTGTTATTAAACCACTTTAAACGTTAACAGGCAGACAATCTCTCGTCTGCCTGTTAACAAGTGTTACATACCGTTAACGGCTCAGTTGGCCTGGCGGCGCAGGAAAGCCGGTATCTCCAGCTGGTCGTCTTCCTGGGTCGACCTGGTCTGCGGCGTCAACCGGCCCTGATCGTCGAGCTGACCGCGGCGCGGCGCGTAAAGCTGCGGATCCTGGCTGGCAAGGCGGCGCATTTCCGGCGCCGCCTGGCGCAGTTTCGGTTCGCGCGGCTGTGCCGGCTGCAACCGGGCCGGCTCTTCTTCGCGGCGGGTCAGCCCGTTGGTCAGCCGCTTGAGCAGCCCCATCGGCCCGCTGTTTTCATGGTCGGCCGGACGGCCCTTGGCTTCCACCTCGGCCCGCACCACAGGCGGAAAATCCTCCACCCGCGGCATGCGCTGCGGTGCGGCAGCCACCGGCTGCGGCATTTCCCGCATCGGCGCCGGTTGCATCACCTGCTGCACGACAGGCTGCGGCTGGGCAGGCGGGGCCTGGAAGATCTTGCTCTGCGGGCGGAAATCTTCCGCCTGGGCCATCGGCGTCGGACGAGCCATTGCCGCCGCATTGGCCTCGGCAAGTTGGATCGCCTCGGCCACCGGATCGGCCGCGCGCTGCTCATAGGTCTGCTGCTGGACCGGTGCCGGACGGCCTTCCGCCCCCGGAGCCGCTGGGCGGCTGACCGGCTTCTGCTGCGGCGGCACGGCCCGGATCGAGATCGGCGCCGCGGCAATTTCAGCTGCCGATTTGTCGATGCCGGTGGCGACCACCGAGACGCGGATGACGCCTTCGAGTTCCTCGTCGAAGGTGGCGCCGAGGATGATGTTGGCGTCCTGATCGACTTCCTCGCGGATGCGGGTCGCGGCCTCGTCGACTTCGAACAGGGTTAGGTCGCGGCCGCCGGTGATCGAGATCAGCAGGCCCTTGGCGCCCCTCATCGAGGTCTCGTCGAGCAACGGATTGGCGATCGCCGCCTCGGCGGCGGCCATCGCGCGGCCCTCGCCCGAAGCTTCGCCGGTGCCCATCATCGCCTTGCCCATTTCGCGCATCACCGAACGCACGTCGGCGAAGTCGAGATTGATCAGACCTTCCTTGACCATCAGGTCGGTGATGCAGGCAACACCGGAGTAGAGCACCTGGTCGGCCATGGCGAAGGCGTCGGCAAAGGTGGTCTTGTCATTGGCCAGCCGGAACAGGTTCTGGTTGGGGATGACGATCAGGGTATCGACACATTTCTGCAGCTCCTCGATGCCGAGATCCGCCGTCTTCATGCGGCGCTGGCCTTCGAAATGGAACGGCTTGGTGACGACGCCGACGGTGAGGATACCCCGTTCGCGCGCCGCGCGGGCAACCACGGGAGCCGCACCGGTTCCGGTGCCGCCACCCATACCGGCGGTGACGAAGCACATATGGGTGTTGGAGAGATGATCGATGATCTCATCGATGCACTCTTCCGCCGCCGCACGGCCCACTTCAGGCTGCGAGCCGGCGCCGAGCCCCTCGGTGACATGCGCGCCGAGCTGGATCAGCCGCTCGGCCTTCGACATGGTCAGCGCCTGTGCATCGGTGTTGGCCACGACGAACTCGACACCGCGCAAGCCCGCGGTGATCATGTTGTTGACGGCATTGCCGCCGCCGCCGCCGACACCGAATACGGTGATCCGCGGCTTGAGCTCGGTGATGTCCGGCTTTTGCAGATTGATCGTCATTGTCTCCGTCCTTTGCCTTTCCCGCCGCTTCGCCGCCGCGGCCGCCTATGGGGCTGTCCCCGTCAATTAGAAACTGTCTCTCAACCACTGACTCATGCGATGCAGTTTTCCGCCCGTCCCGGTCATCCTGAGACCGGAAATTCCTTTCGCCGGATGGCTCTCGAAGCTCGCCATCTGCGGATAGATCAGCAGCCCGACCGCCGTCGAGAAAGCCGGCCCCTTGGCAGCTTCCGGCAGGCCCGCCACGCCGAGCGGGCGTCCGATGCGCACATTGCGTCCCAGAATGCGGCGCGCCGCCTCGGGGAGACCCGCAAGCTGGCTGGCGCCGCCGGTCAGCACGACGCGTTTTCCCACGGCATTGCCGTAGCCCGACTTGTTCAGCCGGTCGCGCAACAGTTCCAGCGTCTCGTCGATGCGGGCGCGGATGACGCGCGTCATCACCGAGCGCGGGATCTGCAGCGGCATCTCGCCGTCTTCGCCGATCGGCTGGATCGAGACCAGGTCGCGATCGTCGGCACTGCCAGGCAGCGCCGAACCATGCATCACCTTCAGCCGCTCCGCGGCGTCGAGCGAGGTCGACAGGCCCTTGGCCATATCGAGCGTCACATGATTGCCGCCGATGGCAATGGCATCGGCGTGGACGAATTTGCCTTCCGAAAACACCGAGATGGTCGTCGTGCCGCCGCCCATGTCGATGCAGGCCGCACCCATTTCCAGTTCGTCGTCGACCAGGGCCGCAAGCCCGCTGGCATAGGGCGTCGCCACCATGCGCTCGACCGAAAGATGCGAGCGGTTGATACAGAGCTCCAGATTGCGCAGCGGCGCGGCATCGCCCGTCAGCACATGCATATCGACGCCGAGCTGGTCGCCGACCATGCCGCGCGGATCGCGCACGCCGCGCTCGGCGTCCAGCGAAAAGCCGACGGGCAGCGAATGGATCACGTCGCGTTCGGCCTTGAGCGCCTGCTTGGCGCCGGCGGCAAGCACGCGCTTGATGTCGGCTTCGTCGGCCTGATGGCCACCGAGATTGATGGTGGCCGAATAGGTTTCGCTCTTCAGCCGGCCGGCCGTCATGTTGACGATCAGCGAATCCACGGTCAGTCCCGCCATGCGTTCGGCTGCGTCGACGGACAGGCGAATGGCGTGCTCCGCGCGGTCGAGATCGACGACCACGCCCGACTTCACGCCGTGCGATTTCTGGTGGCCGATGCCAATCACCTGGATGCGGTGCGAGCGGCCGCGCAACAGCTTGCCGTCCTCGCGCGGCTTCAGTTTCGCCACCACGCAGCAAACCTTGCTTGAGCCGACATCCAGCACGGTGAGCGTGCCGGAACGCCGCGAAGAGGCATCGCTGTTGCCGCCAAGCCAGCTCATATCTTCGTCCCCGACTTGCGCTTCAGATTTTGCGGCTTTTCATTGAGCGCGGCCTGGCGCTGCGTCGCCGCTTCCGGCGTCAGCTGCACCACCAGGCGATCGGAGATGCGCATGTCGACGGCGGCGATGTCCCGCGTCAGAAGCCCGTTGTCGTGGTCCATCCGAACCAGATCGGCGATCGCCTGATCCTCGCCATCCTCGGGCAGCTTGATCGTGATGCCGTTTTCCAGCTTAAGGTCCCAGCGCCGTTCGCCGATGCGGATATAGCCTTTGACCCGAGCCGCGAGCTCGGGAAATTTGTTGATCTTGGCCACGAAGTCGGGGGCCTTGGCCGGCGCGCCGGTGCCGATGATCAGCGGCAGCAGCGCCTGCTTGCCGCCGGAGAACGGCGCGATCACCGCGCCGGAGCGTTCGATGACCGAAAGCTCCGCGCCCTGCTGCCAGAGCGCGAAGGGCTCGCGCTCCTCGACACGCACTTCCAGCGTATGTGGATAGACCTTGCGCACCGCCGCCACTTCGACCCAGGGCAAGGTATCAATACGTTCACGCGCGGCCTCGGCATCGAAGCCGATCAGTGACGTCCAGCCGTCGAGCTCGAGCCGGTCCAGTATGTCGATCTCCGAAGTCTGGCGGTTGCCGACCACCTTGATCTGGTCGACGGCAAAGCCGGTCCGGGCGGTGATGCTCTGGACGATGTCGTCGGCATGACCGCCGAGAATGGCGCCATAGAGGCTGCTTGATGCAATGAGCGAAGCCGACAGGATGGCCGCGGAAAAGCGCGGCGCGACGAAGTCGCCGCCGCCCAGGCGCGCCAGCACGCGCACCGGCCGGCGCAGCACGCGCGGCAGCACGAAATGGTCGAACGACAACGGCATGCCGAACAGCGCCGGCCCGGCGCCGCCCCTGCCCTTGTCCTGCCCCCATTTCAACGCAGACACGAAGCGTCCTCCACCATCCAACTCAACAATTCGCCAAACGAGTGCCCGGCCTGGGCGGCGATTTCAGGCACCAAAGACGTCGGCGTCATGCCCGGCTGAGTGTTGATCTCGAGCCAGACAATCTCGCCGTTTTCGGAGTGACGGTCGTCATAGCGGAAGTCCGATCGGGAAACGCCCCGGCAGCCGATAGCCAGATGTGCCTTGAGCGCCAGTGTCTGTATTTTTTGGTAAATATTTGATGAAATTTTAGCAGGGATTTCGTGTTTTGATCCGCCGGCGACGTATTTTGAATCATAGTCGTAGAAGGAATGGCCGGTCGGAATGATCTCGCAGACGCCGAGCGCCACGTCGCCCATGACGGCGCAGGTCAGCTCGCGCCCATGGATGTAGCGCTCGACCATGACGGTCTCGCCATATTTCCATTCGGACGAGCCGATGACCTGCGGCGGATGCGACTGCCCTTCATGCACGATGACGACGCCGAAGCTTGAGCCTTCATTGACCGGCTTGACCACGTAGGGCGGCTTCATCGGATGCTTGTTCTGGATGGCAAAGCGGCTGGCAACCTTCGATTCCGCCACCGCGATGCCGGCAGCCTTGGCGACCTTCTTGGCTTGCTCCTTGTTCATGGCGAGCGCCGAGGCGAGCACGCCCGAATGGGTGTAGGGAATGGCCAGATATTCGAGGATGCCCTGGATGGTGCCGTCTTCACCGAACGGGCCGTGCAGTGCGTTGAAGACGACATCGGGCTTGAGTTCGGTGAGCACGGCGCCGACATCGCGCGCAACATCGACGCGGGTAACCTGGTAGCCTTCATTCTCAAGCGCATCCGCACACGCCTTTCCCGAAGACAGAGACACGGGCCGCTCGGACGAGAATCCGCCCAGGAGGACAGCCACATGCTTGTTCTTCATATCCCATCATCCCTCTCACGGCGGGCCCGCAACCACGCATTCAGCGACCAGATTGAGTCCGAGTCTCCCGGCAGGTTGCCCCCCCAGACGGAAAACGCGGTCGACGCGTCGAACGACTCAAATCAGGAAACGCTTTAAGGCAGAGAATCAGAGAGTTGATTCGCTGGCAAGTGCTTATGATTCCGACAGATTCACTTTCCGCGAAAACGGCCGGAAAAAGCGTGTTGTGAGTCTTTGGAGCAACGGTGGCGCTGTTGTTTCAGACCTTTGAAGTTCAAGCATCACATGAACTTCAGCTTGCGCTAAAGAAGCTGTCCGAGGAATTCCTGCACGGCATGGCCGGGGCGGAAATTGCCGAGGCGCTTGATTTCCCACTGCAGGCGGATGCCCGATTTTTCAAGCACGCGAGCGCGCACCGTCTCGCCGAGATATTCGAGATCGTAACCGGTCGCTGTTCCGGTGTTGATCATGAAGTTGCAGTGCATCGGCGACATCTGCGCGCCGCCGATCATCAAACCGCGGCAGCCCGCCTTGTCGATTTCCTTCCAGGCCGAGGTGCCTTCCGGATTCTTGAAGGTTGAGCCGCCGGTCTTCTCGCGGATCGGCTGCACCGTCTCGCGATGCGTCTGGACGGCGTCCATGGCCGCCTTGATCGCCTCTGGGTCTTCCAGAACACCTTCGAAAACGGCGGAGATGAAGATCAGCCCGGCAGGTGCGGCCGAGTGACGATAGGCATAGCCCATGTCTTCATTGCTGAGTGTGTGGAGATTGCCCTTGCGGTCGAGCGCCCGCACCTCGACGACACGTTCCCGCGTCTCGACGCCATTGGCGCCGGCATTCATCCTCAGCGCCCCGCCGATGGCGCCGGGAATGCCGTGATAGAAATGAAAGCCGCCAATGCCGGCCTCATAAGCGACGGCCGCGACGCGCTTGTCGGGCGTCGCAGCACCGGCCTTGATGACGGTCGGCGAAACCACCTCGGCCTCGCCAAAGCCCTTTGCCGAAAGCCGGATGACGAAACCCGGAATGCCGCCGTCGCGCACCAGGAGGTTGGAGCCGATACCGACGATGGTGAGCGGGATGTCCTCCGGCACGGCGCGCAGGAAGGCAGCCAGATCCTCCTCGTCGGCCGGCTGGAACAGGGCGTCCGCCAGACCGCCGGCGCGGAACCAGGTGATCTTGTCCATCTCGGCATTGGGCGTGATGCGGCCGCGCAGGCCGGCAAGCCGGTCGCCAAGTTTGTCGAGCAGGTCCTGGCCGCGCATCATGAGACGGTACCGCCGAGTTCCCCAGGCAGCGCATAGGCCCATTGGGTGATGTTGCCGGCGCCCAGGAAGATGACGAAGTCGCCCGGTTTCGCCAACGCGCGAATGACGGGCGAAATCGCGGCAGGGGTTTCGACGTAGCGCGCATCGCGATGGCCGCCGGAGCGGATGCGCGACACCAGCGCCTCCGAGGTCACGCCGTCGATCGGCTCCTCGCCCGCCGCATAGACCGGCGCCACCATCACCGTGTCGGCATCGTTGAAACAGACCGAAAACTCGTCGAACAGATCGTGCAGCCGGGTGAAGCGGTGCGGCTGCGCAATGGCGATGACGCGGCCCTTGGTGGCGCTGCGCGCCGCTTTCAACACCGCCGTGATCTCGACCGGGTGGTGGCCGTAATCGTCGAAGATGTCGACGCCGTTCCACGAGCCGGTGTGGGTGAAGCGCCGCTTGACGCCGGCAAAGGACGACAGCCCCTTCTTGATCGCTTCGGCCGACAGGCCGAGTTCATGCGCGACCGCAATTGCGGCGGTGGCGTTGGAGACGTTGTGGCGGCCGGGCATCGGCAGCCGCAGATCCGATATCGTCGTCTGGCCGCCGGTCTTGCGGTCGCGGATCACCACGTCGAATGCCGAGACGGCACCGGCCATGCGGTGGTTGGTGAAACGCACATCGGCCTGCGCGTTCTCGCCATAGGTGATGACGCGGCGGTCCTCGATGCGGCTGACCAGCGCCTGTACTTCCGGATGGTCGGTGCACATCACGCCAAAACCGTAGAACGGCACGTTCTCGACGAATTGCCGGAAGGCCTCGCGCACCTTGTCGAAACTGCCATAATGGTCCAGATGCTCGGGATCGATGTTGGTGACGACGGCGATCTCGGCCGGCAGCTTGAGGAAGGTGCCGTCGCTTTCGTCGGCTTCGACCACCATCCACTCGCCATCGCCCATACGGGCATTGGTGCCATAGGCATTGATGATGCCGCCATTGATCACCGTCGGGTCGAGCCCGCCGGCATCGAGCAGCGTCGCCACCATCGACGTGGTTGTGGTCTTGCCATGCGTGCCACCGATCGCGACCGCCTGGCGGAAGCGCATCAGTTCGGCCAGCATCTCGGCCCGGCGGACAATTGGGAGCAACTTCTCCCGCGCGGCCTTCAGCTCGGGATTGGATTTCTTGATCGCGGTGGAGACGACCACCACTTCGGCCGCGCCGATATTCTCGGCCTTGTGGCCGACAAAGCATTCGATGCCCTTGTCGCGCAGCCGCTGGACATTGGCGCTGTCGGCCTGGTCCGAACCCTGCACCTTGTAGCCGAGATTGTGCAGAACCTCGGCGATGCCGCTCATGCCGATCCCGCCAATGCCGATGAAATGCACAAGGCCGATGGTCTGCGGCATCTTCATCAATGCGTCCCTTTCCTGAAATCCGAAACGGTTTTTCTGGACGCAATAGCCTCTGTGAGATCAGCGAGCAACCGTGCCGCGTTCGGCCGGCCAGCCGACTTCGCTCCGGCAGCCATGGCCGTCAGCCGCTCGGGAGTGTCCATCAGCCCGCCAATGAGAGCCGCGATGCGCTCCGGCGACAGTGACGATTGCGGATGCACCTCGCCGCCGCCCGCCGCGGCAAGGGCGGCTGCGTTCGCCGCCTGATCGTGATCCAGCGCATAGGGATAAGGCACCAGCAGCGCCGGCCGGCCGATGACGGCGATCTCCGAAACCGTCGAGGCGCCGGAGCGCGAGATCACCAGATGCGCCGCGCCCATGCGCTGTGCCATATCGGTGAAGAAGGGCGAGACCTCGACATGGACGCCGAGTGCCGCATAGCCAGCCTTCACCCGCGCCACGTCGTCGGCGCGGGCCTGCTGGGTGATCACCAGCCGCTTGCGCTGCGCCTCCGGCAGAAGTGCGATCGCCGCCGGCATGGCATCGGAAAAGAACTGCGCGCCCTGGCTGCCGCCGAACACCAGGAGCCTGAACGGATCCGCCCCTTGGGATGCCTTATAGGGCGTCTTTGCCGCCTCCAGGATTGGCGGCCTGACCGGATTGCCGGTCGTCACCGTCTTGGCGCCTGTGGCGCTTTCATCTTGCGGCAGGAAGCCGCCGGCAATGGCATCGACGCGCCCGGACAGCGCCCGGTTGGCGCGGCCCATCACCGCGTTCTGCTCATGGATCAGCGTCGGCAGCTTGCGCCGCGTCGCGGCATAGAGCGGTGGCAAGGTCGGATAACCGCCAAAGCCGACG
Organism: Mesorhizobium sp. C395A; assembly: GCF_030323205.1. Taxonomy (NCBI): domain Bacteria; kingdom Pseudomonadati; phylum Pseudomonadota; class Alphaproteobacteria; order Hyphomicrobiales; family Phyllobacteriaceae; genus Mesorhizobium; species Mesorhizobium sp. C395A. The sequence continues at coordinate 2,628,419 of NZ_CP100473.1, forward strand.
ACCGCATCAGGCTTGATCCTGGCGATGACGGCGGAGGCCTGGCGCACGCCGCGCCAGATCTTCCAGAACGCGCCAAGCAGCGCGACAGGGTTTTTCGAGCCCATCGTCGCCGACTGGATCGGATGGATGGCGGCGGCCGGGAAATGGCCGGCAAAGCGCTCGGCGCGGTCGTCCGTCGCCAGATGCACGCTCCAGCCGCGCTCGATCAGCTCATGCGCCAGCGCCTCGGCCGGAAACAAATGTCCGCCTGTTCCGCCCGCCGCGAGAAGGATGACACCCCGCGCCATATCACTCCGCCGGCAGGGCGCGCTGCGACAGGGCAAAGCCCATCTGCTTGCGCTTTTCCGGTCGCTTGCGGGTCAGCGCCAGCACCATGCCCATCGAGATGGCAATGGCGATCTGCGAGGAGCCGCCATAGGAGATGAAAGGCAGCGTCATGCCCTTGGCCGGCATCAGTTGCAGGTTGACGCACATGTTGATGACCGACTGCAGGCCGAACACGGTGACGAGACCGCCGACGGCGTAGCGGGTGAAATCATCATGTTCCTTCAGCGCCGTGCTGAGGCCGCGCAGCACGATGAAGGCGAAGATCGACATGATGAAGAAGCACATGATCAGCCCGAACTCTTCGCCGGCGACCGAAAAGACGAAGTCGGCATGCGCGTCGGGAATGACCCGCTTGACCGTGCCCTCGCCCGGCCCGACGCCGAACCAGTGGCCGTTGATCAGCGCCTCGCGGCCCATGTCGACCTGGAACGTGTCGCCTTCGCCGGTCAGGAATTTGTCGATGCGGGCGGCGACGTGCGGGAACACCGTATAAGCGGCAAACAGGCCGCCGGCGCCGGTGGCGCCAAGCGCGATGATCCATAGCCAGGGCAGGCCGGCCATGAAGAACATGACGCCCCAGGTGCCGGTCACCAGCATGGTCTGGCCGAGATCGGGCTGCGCCACCAGAAGCGAGATGACCAGGATCAGCAGCAGCATGGCAAACAAATTGCCCGGAATGTCGGGCTGGCGCTTGTGTTCGGCGAACAGCCAGGCGCAGACGATGACGAAGGCGGGTTTCAGAAATTCCGACGGCTGGATCGACATGCCGACAAACGACACCCAGCGCCGCGCGCCTTTCACCTCGACGCCGATATAGAGCACGGCGACCATCAGCACCAGCATGATCCCCAGGATGATCAGCGCCATGCGCCGGATCTGCCGCGATTCCAGGAAGGACACTGCCAGCATCACGCCGAGCGCCGGCACGGTGAAGATGATCTGCCTGGTGGCAAAGTGGAAACTGTCGAGGCCGATGCGTTCGGCCACCGCCGGGCTTGCCGCAAAGGACAAGACGATGCCAAGCCCCATCAGCGACAGGAACGCCGCCAGGAACCAGCGATCGATCGTCCACCACCAGGTTGCAACCGGGCTTTTGTCGAGACGGCTTTGCATTATCGTGCCCCTCCGATGGGTTTCACGCCCTCGATAGCATTCGCAGCTTGCCTGAAGGCTTCGCCGCGAACTTCGAAATTCTTGAACTGGTCGAAACTGGCGCAGGCCGGCGACAGCAGTACCACCACCTCGCCGTTGTCATCCTTGGCCGAGTCTTTCGCGGCATGGTCGACCGCGGCGGCCAGGGTGCCCGAGATTTCATAGGGCACGGCTTCGCCGAGCGTCGCCGAGAATGCGGGCGCCGCCTCGCCGATCAGATAGGCCTTGGCGACGCGCGGGAAGAAACCGCGCAGCGGCTCGATGCCGCCTTCCTTGGGCAGTCCGCCGGCGATCCAGTAAATGCGCGAAAAACTCGACAGCGCCGGTGCCGCCGCATCGGCATTGGTCGCCTTGGAATCGTTGACGAACAGCACATGATCCTTGCGGCCGACCTGCTCCATGCGATGCGCGAGGCCGGGGAAGCTTTCCAGTCCCGCCTGGATTTCGCCCAGGCTCAAGCCGACCTTGAGGCAAGCTGCGACGGCGGCAAGCGCGTTCTGCGCATTGTGCTGGCCGCGCAACGAACCGATGCCTTCGAGGAAGGCGACGCGGCTGTAGCGGCCATGCACGGCTTCCATCAGATCAGAGCCGTCGGCGAAATAGCCGTCGGTCAGCGGCAGCCGCTTGGAGATGCGGATCACCTCCCGGCCCGCCCTCTCCAGCCGGTCAGCGATCTGCGCGCACCAGGAATCGTCAACGCCGACGATCGCCGTCTCGCTGCCGGCAACCAGCCGCTCCTTGATCGAAGCGTAATGCTGCATGGTGCCGTGGCGGTCGAGATGGTCGGGCGTCAGGTTGAGCAGGATGCCGGCCGTCGGGTTGATCGAGGGCGCGAGATCGATCTGGTAGGACGAACACTCGACGACATAGTCCCGGTCAGCCTGCGGTGGATCGAGCGTCATGATGGCCCGGCCGATATTGCCGCCCATCTGCGTGTCGCGCCCTGCCGATTTGAGGATATGCGCGGTCAGCGCCGTGGTCGTCGACTTGCCGTTGGTGCCGGTGATAGCGATGAACGGCGCATCAGGCGCGCGCGCAATCCGCTCGCGGCAGAACAATTCGATATCGCCGATCACCTCGACGCCGGAGCCACGCGCCAACTCCACCGTCCAGTGCGGCTTGGGATGCGTCAGCGGCACGCCGGGTGAGAGCACGAAGGCCGAGAATTTCGACCAGTCGGCGCCGCGCAGATCGGCGGTCGCAATGCCTTGGTCAGCAGCCTTGGCGACGCTATCGGGATTGTCGTCCCAGGCGAGCACGTCGGCGCCGCCCTCGATCAGCGCGCGCGCCGTGGCGGTCCCCGAGCCACCGAGCCCGAAGAGCGAAACGCGTTTGCCCGAAAAGGATGCGGCGGGGATCAAGCGGGTTCCTATCTCAGCTTGAGGGTCGACAGGCCGACCAGCGCCAGGATGACGGCGATGATCCAGAAGCGGATCACCACCTGGCTTTCGGTCCAGCCGAGCTTTTCGAAATGATGATGGATCGGCGCCATCAGGAACACGCGCTTGCCGGTCATCTTGAAGTAGCCGACCTGAATGATGACCGACAGGATTTCCACGACAAACAATCCGCCGACAATGACCAGCACGATCTCGTGCTTGGTGGCGACCGCGACCGTACCGATCAGGCCACCCATGGCCAGCGAACCGGTGTCGCCCATGAAGATCGCCGCCGGTGGCGCGTTGAACCAGAGGAAGCCGAGGCCGGCGCCGATGACGGCGCCAAGCACGACAGCCAGCTCGCCGGTGCCGGGCACGAAATGGATCTGCAGATATTCGGCGAACACCGCATTGCCGGAGAGGTAGGCGATGACGCCAAAGGATGCCGCCGCAATCATGATCGGCACGATCGCCAGCCCGTCGAGGCCATCGGTCAAATTCACCGCATTGCCGGCGCCGACAATGACGAAGCAGGAGAACGGCACGAAGAACCAGCCCAGATTGATGATGAATTCCTTGGCGAAGGGGAAGGTCAGCGACGACGAGAACGGCGCCTGGCCATTATGCATGATCGCCCAGGCGGCGATGCCGGCGATGACGAATTCTAACGCCAGCCGCGCCTTGCCGGAAAAGCCGAGATGCGACTGCTTGGTTACCTTGAGATAGTCGTCGTAAAAGCCGATCGAACCGAAGCCCAGCGTCACCAAGAGCACCACCCAGACATAGATCGAGGAGAGGTTCGCCCATAGAAGCGACGAGCCGACGATGCCGCACAGGATCATCAGCCCGCCCATCGTCGGCGTGCCGGCCTTCTTGAAATGCGTCTGCGGGCCATCGGCGCGGATCGGCTGGCCCTTGCCTTGCCGCAGCCTAAGCGAATTGATGATGGTCGGCCCGAAGATGAAGACGATCAGCGCCGAGGTGATCAGCGCACCGCCGGTGCGGAAAGTTATGTAGCGGAAGACATTGAAGACCGAGACCTTGTCCGCAAAATCGACGAGCAATGTAAACATACGATTCCGTTCCCCGGACTAGTTCTGTTTCGTGCCTGCGGCTTCCGCCGGATATTTGCCGAGCAAGGCCTCGACCAGCTTTGAAAAGCCGATGCCTTTCGACGATTTGATCATCACCACGTCGCCGGCCTTCAGCGTCGACAACAGCAGCGGCTTCAATTCCTCGGCGCCGGCGCGGTATTCCGTTTTGATCTCGTCGGGCAGGATGTCTGCCAGCGCCCGCATTTCCGGACCGCCGAGAAAGACCGTGTTTGTGCCGGTGCCGACGATCAACTCGGCAAGGGCTGCATGGAGCTTGGCCGAATGGTCGCCGAGCTCGAGCATGTCGCCGAGCACGGCGATGCGCCGGCCCTCGCCCGTGACAGGCGTCGCGTTGAGCAGCGCCATGGCAGCAGCCATCGAGGCCGGATTGGCGTTGTAGCTCTCATCGATCAGTGTGATCGGTCCCTTGGGGTGGCGAAGCATATGGCGCTTCCCACGGCCACGCTCGGCCGACAGATCGGCCAGTGCCAAGGCCACCTTGCCGATGTCGGCTTCAACCAAATGCGCGGCGCCGAGCACCGCCAGGACGTTCTGTACCATGTGGCGGCCGGGCGCGCCGATGCGCGCCGTCACATCCTGCCCGCCGATCCTGGCGGTGATGTCGGAATGATCGGCATGCAGCTCGCATTTGGTCAGCTTGTAGGTCGACCGTGCATTCTCGCCGAAGCCAAAGACATGTTCGACGCCGGCGGCTCGCGCCATCTTGTCGAGCAGCTTCCATCGCGCATCGTCGCGGTTGAGCAAGGCCGCACCGCCGGGCTCGATGCCTTCAAAAATCTCGGCCTTGGCCTTGGCGATCTCGTCGAGATTTCTAAAGAAGCCGAGATGCGCCGCGGCGATCATCGTGACGATGGCCACATGTGGCCGGACCATCTTGACCAGCGGCCGGATCTCGCCCGGATGGTTCATGCCGATCTCGAACACCGCATAGTCGCAATCGCCGGGCATGCGCGCCAGCGTCAGCGGCACGCCCCAATGATTGTTGAAGGACTGCGCCGAAGCATGCACCGTGCCGACGGCCGACAGCACATGACGCAGCGCCTCCTTGGTGGTGGTCTTGCCGGCCGATCCGGTCACCGCGATGATTTTTGCGCTGGAACGGGCGCGGGCGGCAACACCGAGTTTCTCCAGTGCTGCCAGCACATCCTGCACGACGATCATCGGCGCCGTCAGCCGCCCAAGCGACGGCAATTTGCCCTCGGCGACGACCAGAACGCCGGCGCCGGCCTTGATCGCCGCGGTCGCGAAGTCATGGCCGTCCATCGCCTCGCCCTTGATGGCGAAGAAGGCGTCGCCCGGCTGCAGGCTGCGGCTGTCGATCGAGATCCCCGAAATTCCCTCCGGCATCGGCCCGAGCGGCCGACCGCCCATGGCGTCGACCAGCGCCTCGGAAGTCCAGAGCACGCTCATGCGGCCCGCTCCCGCAGCGCCGAGCGGACTTCTTCGTGGTCGGAGAACGGAAAAGTCTCGGCGCCGATGGTCTGGCCCTCTTCATGGCCCTTGCCGGCAACGATCAGCGTATCGCCCGCTTTGAGCATGGCGACCGCTTCGTGGATCGCCTTGCGGCGGTCGCCGATTTCGATGGCGCCGGGTGCGGCTGCCAGGATCGCGGCACGAATCGTTTCCGGCACTTCCGAGCGCGGATTGTCGTCGGTGACGATGACGACATCGGCCAGCCGCGTGGCGATTCCGCCCATGATCGGCCGCTTGCCCCGGTCGCGGTCGCCGCCGCAGCCGAACACGACGATGACGCGGCCGGTGGTGAACGGGCGCACGGCGGCCAGTACATTTTCCAGCGCATCCGGCTTGTGGGCATAGTCGACATAGACGGGCGCGCCATTGGCGGTGGCGCCGACCAGGTCGAGCCGTCCCGGCGCACCCTGGAGTTTCTCCAATGCCATCAAAGCTTTGGCGACCGGCGTTCCGGTGGAAATGGCCAGCCCTGCCGAAACCAGGGCATTGGCGATCTGGAAGTCGCCGGCGAGCGGCAGGTCGATCTCGTAGAGCACGCCGTCGGCTTCGACCTCGGCGCGCTGGCGGTGGCGCTCGTGCTCGACCCGCTTCAGGCGCAGGAAATCGCCATGGCGGCCGACAGTCAGCACATTGAGCCCCGCGGCCTGCGCAGCCTGGATGGTCGGCGCCGACCACGGATCGTCGGCAAAGATGACCGCCGGCGCGCCTTTCGGCAGCAGCGTGTCGAACAGGCGCAATTTGGCGCGATGATAGTCCTCGACCGTCGGATGATAGTCCATATGGTCGCGGCCGAGATTGGTGAAACCGCCCGCGGCGAGCTTGACGCCATCGAGGCGGCGCTGGTCGAGACCATGGCTGGAAGCCTCCATCGAGGCATGGGTGACGCCGGCCTCCGCCAATTCCTTGAGCAACTGGTGCAAAGCCACCGGATCGGGCGTGGTCAGCGAACCGTAGTCGTTGCGGCCCGGCGCCACCACGCCGGTGGTGCCAATGGACGCGGCGCCAAAGCCGGCCTGCTCCCAGATCTGCCTGGTGAAGGCGGCGACCGAGGTCTTGCCTGCGGTGCCGGTAACCGCGACCATGGTCTCCGGCTGGCTGCCGAAGAAACGTGCCGCGCTCAGCGCCAGCGCCAGGCGTGCGTCGTCGACACTGAGCACCGGGACGGACTGACCGGAAACGGCGCTGGCCTTGCCCACGACAACCGCCGCTGCGCCGCGCTTTGCCGCATCGGCGGCATAGGCCGAACCATCCGCCTTGCTGCCGGCGAGCGCGAAAAAGACCACGCCGGTCTTGACCGTGCGGGAATCCGACGAAATCCCGGTTACCTCCACATCGCGGGAAGATGTTCCCTCGACAGGCAGGATACCGGCTAAATCTCTCAGGTGCATCGAACCCCGTTTATCTCAACAAAATGGCGCGCAGTTGCCGGCGCGCCCTAAGAATCACTGATAGGAAACCAGCGTTGCGCCATTTTCATGGCTGAAATCTGGCTTCACGCCAAGCATGGCGGCTGCCCGCCTGATGATGTTTCCGGCCATGACACCCGCATTGTTGGCGGCGACGTCGGTCATCCCGGGCTTTTCCGGGTGCGGAGCGTCAGCGATCGTAAACACCAGATATTGCGGATCGTCCATCGGGAAGGCAGCGACGAAGGTGTTGAAATTCAGTTCCTTCGAGTAGCGGCCATTGATGACCTTCTCGGCGGTTCCGGTCTTGCCGCCAACGCGGTAGCCGGGGGCCCTGGCGTTTCTGGCCGAGCCTTTCTCAGCATTGAGCGTGTAGAGGTAGCGCATGCCCTCCACAGTCTTTTCGCTGACCACTCTCTTGGCCACCGACATGGCATCCTGCTCGCTGCGGACCAGGAAAGTCGGCGGGATCAAATAGCCCTGCATCAGCGCCGCGCAGCCGACGGCGGCCTGCAGCGGCGTCGTCGACACGCCATGGCCGAAGGCGATGGTGAAGGAGTTGACCTGTTTCCAGACCTTCGGTTCGGTCGGGCGCGCGACCTCAGGCAGTTCGGTCTGCATCCTGTCCAGAAGGCCAAGGCGATGCAGGAATTCGCGGTGCCCCTCGATGCCGACCATTTCGGCCTCACGCGCCGATCCGATGTTGGAGGAGTAAAGGAACACCTCCGGCAATGACAGCACGCGGTTCTTGCCGTGGAAATCGTGAATGGCCTGATGGCCGACCCGGATCGGATGCGAGGCGTCGAAACGGCTGTTCATGTTCGCCTTGCCGGAATCGAGCGCCATGGCCGAGGTAAAGCTCTTGAAGGTCGAGCCCATCTCGTAGAGGCCGGCCGACATGCGGTTCAGGCGGTCCTTGTCCTGCGCATTGAAGGGATTGTTCGGATCGAAATCCGGCACCGAGGCCATCGCCACCACTTCGCCGGTCTTGATGTTGAGCACGACGGCGCCGGCGCCCATGGCGCGATAGCGCTCGAGGCCGGCGGCAATCTCGTCGCGCACCACATGCTGGACGCGCAGGTCGATCGACAGCTGAACCGGCTTCAGATCCTTGGCGATCGCCAAGCCTGAGGCCTGCAGGTCGCTCAGGCCCTGCTCGTCAATGTACTTCTCCATGCCGGAGATGCCCTGATTGTCGATGTTGGTGAGGCCGACAATGTAGGACGAGGTCACGCCGGCAGGATAGAAGCGGCGCTTTTCGGTGCGAAAGCCGATTCCGGGAATGCCGAGCTGCATGATGTCGGCCTGCTGCTTGGGCGTCAGCTGCCGCTGCAGCCAGACGAAGCCGGCGCCGCTTTTCAGCTTGTGATAGGTCTGCTCGGGGTCGATATCTGGCAGAATGGTCGACAGCTTTTCGATCGCCTCGTCGGCATCGACGATGCGGCGCGGCTCGGCAAACAGCGATGCCGTCTTGATGTCGGTCGCCAGCACCTCGCCGTTGCGGTCGACGATGTCGGGACGCGACGCCGTCACCCGGCTTTGCGGCCCATTCGACATGTCGGGGGACTGGAAACCGAGATAGACCAGCCGCCCGGCGATGGTCGAATAAATGCCGAAGAACACCGCCATCGTCATCACGATGCGGGTCTTGGCCTTGCCGCCGGTCGCCTTGCGCGCGCCTTCGACCACGATGGAGCCGTCCTCGCCGGTCCGTGCGCGGCGCTTCAGCAATTTGCCGACCGACGGAAGTTTGGCGCGCATTGGAAATCCAGCGATCATTGGACGATGGCTCCGGTGACCACGGGATCCTTGTCGGCTGGTCCTTTGCCGGAATTGTCGGCCATGCCGCCAAGCCGTTGCGACGACAGGTCCTCGATGTTGAGCGGTTTTGCCGGCAGGTCGTCGAGCCCGACGATCTGCCGCGCATTGACCGGCTCGAGTGCGAGCTGCGATTTGTAGATTTCAGCCAGCTTCTGCAGGCGCGACGGCTGGGTCAGCAGGCTCCAGTCGGCCTTGAGCAGGTCGATCGTGTCCTCCTCATAGCGGATCTGCGCCTCGATCTTCTGCACCGAAGCCAGCTGTTCCTCGGCCTCGCGCTTGGCCTTGTAGGTCAGGGCCGCGGCCGAGACCATGACGGCGATCAGGACTATGTCGCTGGTTCGAAACACGTATTCACCTCTCTCGCGGCGCCTGGATGCCGGGAAGCTTTGGAAGGCCGAAAATGGTGAGATCACCGGCGCGCGCCGGCGCCTCGGTGCGGATAGCGGTACGCAGCCTGGCCGAGCGCGCCCGCGGATTGGCAGCGACCTCGGCATCGCCTGCCGTCACGCCGCCACCAGCCTTGCGGAAGGTCGCAGTGCGTGCGTGAGCCTCGGGCAAATGACGTGAGCCGGTGGCGACGTCGGCGCTGTCGGCGATGAAGCGCTTGACGATGCGGTCTTCCAGCGAATGGAACGTCACCACCGCAAGCCGCCCGCCGGGCTTCAATACCCGCTCGGATGCCATTAGGGCTTTGGCCAATTCGCCCAGCTCGTCATTGACGAAAATGCGCAGCGCCTGGAAGACGCGGGTGGCCGGATGAATCTTGTCCTTCGGCGCGCGGCCGATATGCGTTTCGATGGCGTCGGCGAGATCGAGCGTGCGCTCGAACGGACGTTTTTCGCGGCGTGACTCGATCATGCGGGCAATGCGGCCGGCATTCCGCTCTTCGCCGAGGAAGCCGAAGATGCGGGCAAGGTCGCCTATCTTGAACGAATTGACGACGTCGGCAGCACTCAAGCCCGCCTGCGCCATGCGCATGTCGAGCGGCCCGTCGGTGCGGAACGAAAAGCCGCGCTCGGGCTGGTCGACCTGCATGGAGGAAATGCCGATGTCGAGGACAACGCCGTCGGCGCTCTCGACCTGCTCGTCCAGCGTCGAAAATGGCGCCTGCACCAGCCTTAGCCTGCCGCCGGATTGCTGTTCCAGGCCGCGCCCGGCGGCAATCGCATCGGGATCGCGATCGATCGCCACCACCGAGGCGCCGCTCGCCAGGATCGCCTTGGTGTAGCCGCCGGCGCCAAACGTGCCGTCGACGATCACATCGCCGGCTTTGGGTGAGAGCGCCTCCAGCACTTCGGCGAGGAGGACCGGAATGTGGCGGACCGGTCCGCCAACGGCGCTGAGATCATCGCCGTGATCCGCCATCATTCCGGCCGCTCCCCAGCCTTGGCCTCGTGAGCCTTCGTCCCCTGCCGAAGCTGCAAAAGCCGAGCGCGCGCCTGCGCCCCATAGGCGGCCAGCCGTCCAGGCTCCCAAACTTGAAAGAAATTGCCACGGCCGACAAAGGCCACTTCGCTCGTGATGCCCGTATGCTCGCGGATGAAATCGCTCATCGTGATGCGGCCATCCTGATCGAGCTTCAGGAACGTCCCGTCGCCATGGCAGAAGAACGACATATCGTCCGCCGTCTGCAAAAAAGGGTCTTCCAGCGCGATGCGCTGCTCGTAGCGGTCGAGCAGATCGAGCCCGCCGACATCCATCGCAGGCACGTCCAGGCCGCGCAGCGCATAGAGTTCGGAATAGCCGCGCTTCTGCACGACCGCGCGGAAATGCGCCGGAACGGAGACCCGCCCCTTCGCATCGATCCTGTTCACCGCGCTTGACAGAAACCGGTCCATGACACGCTGCAGCCGCTTCCGCCGCCGCACCCCTCTCCATGTTTTCGTCCGCGCCGAAGCGCATCCCCTGCCGAAAATCCGCTTCGATCCCAGCGGCAAAACCCCGCAAACGCACAGCCGCCGCGGCTGCCCGATTGGCGTACGCTTTACCCTGACGCGGAACGAAGGCTTTGGTATCGAAATGGGATATCATGGGGCACTATGGGCGTCAACGGGAACAGGCTTCACAAACGCGCGCGCCACAACCGGTGAGAGCAGCTCTGACAACACTCCCGTCTTTATCTCCCATTAAGCCTAACGAACCGTTTAGAGCGGGCTGGCCCAAGCGGAAGCGGCTTGCCGCGCATCACTGCCGCGAATAGCGTCGTCAGTCTTTTCGCTGAGCAACAAGGTCAGAAATCCATGTCCGAAACAGCCAGGTCCCGCGCGGCCTCCCTTGCCCATCTGCGTCGCGACGGACTTGTCAAAGGCGACCCCATCCCATTGCCGCTGACCATGGCCGCTATTTTCCACAACCCGGGCGACGGCGCCGGCTACAGTCAGTACGGCCGTTACAGCAACGCCACCTGGGATGCGGTCGAGCACATGCTGGCGCATCTGGAAGACGCGCCATGCGTCGGCTTCCCATCCGGAATGGCGGCAATCTCGGCGGTGTTTTTCGGCCTGTTGAAATCCGGCGATCGCGTGCTTTTGCCTTCGGACGGCTACCATGCCACACGCGCGCTGGCCGAACGTTTCCTTAAGCCCTTTGGCGTCGCCTATGATCTGCGGCCGACATCGACCTTTCTCGATGGCGACTTCGACGGCTACCGCCTTGTCTACGTTGAAACCCCGTCAAATCCGCGCTTGGACATTTGCGACATCACAGCGGTCGCCGAGGCCGCGCACCAAGCGGGCGCGATCGTCGTCGTCGACAACACCACGATGACGCCGTTCGGCCAGCGTCCGCTCGATCTCGGCGCCGACATCGTCGTTGCTGCCGACACCAAGGCGGCCAACGGGCATTCCGACGTGCTGTTCGGCCATGTCGCCAGCCGCAATCCAGATATCATCGCGGCCGTCACCGGCTGGCGCGAGACCGCGGGCGGCATTCCCGGCCCGTTCGAGGCTTGGCTGGTGCATCGCGGCCTGGAGACGCTGGACGTACGCTTCGACCGCATGTGTTCTTCTGCAGAGGTGATCGTGAAGCGCCTGAAAGACCATCGCGCCGTTAGCGGCTTGCGCTACCCCGGGCTGGAGGGCGACCCGTCGCACAACCTCGCCCGGGCGCAGATGGAGCGCTTCGGCTTCCTCATGTCCTTCGAACTCCTCTCCCAGGAAAAGGCCGAGGATTTCATCAACAACTGCACGCTGATGCAGGCGGCAACGTCGTTCGGGGGTGTCCACACCTCCGCCGAGCGGCGGGCCAAGCGAGGAGATTCGGTTCCGCCCGGCTTCGTGCGCCTGTCGGTGGGCTGCGAGCCGGTGGAAGAACTCTGGCAGGCGATCGAGGCATCGCTGGACAACATCGGCATCTGAGCTGGCGGTTAGGTCACCAAGTCGTCGGCGCCAATATCGCGCCTGCCGTGCAAAACGCGGACGATCTCGATCGCGTCTTCGCCCATGCGATACAGAGTGACATATTCGCCGACGATCAGATGACGAATGCCGGGCGCGATATCATCGCGCGGCGCACCTGAGAACGGGTGCAAGGTGAGCAGTGTCCAGCGCCTCTCCAAGCCGTCCACAAGGCGCATGGCCCCCTTTGGGCTATGTTCCGCAATGTAGTCACCGATGCCTTCGACATCTGATATCGCCTGAGGAAGCAGCCGATATTTCACTCTTCCGAGCCTGCAGCTTCCGACATCCTCTGATATTTGGCTCGCAGCCGGTCCATGAAGGGCTGGCCGTCCACCGCCGGTCCGCTGTCGATCCCCTCCTGAACCAGCCTGCGCAATTCCTCGACCGTGTAGCCGAGAAGATCGCGGCGGTCTTTCCATTGCCGCAGCGCATCACGGATGACTTCGCTGGCCGAGGCATATTCGCCGGCGGCCACGACATCGTCGACCGCCGCCGCCAGTTCCGGCGAAAGCGTGATGCTGCGTTTGTCGACGTGACCCATGATGCGCTCCTGATCAAACCATGACAATCATGGTACGATTAAATCGTACCAGCTTCAAGGATGCGTTTGTCTCGACCCCAGCATGCGTACTTGATTCAATCGCTCAAGCACCTGAATCGCCAGCTGCGCCCGAAGGCGCAGACTGCTGATCCAAAGGATTAATCGCGATATGGGGGAGAAATTGCCAGCTGGCCTGTAAGCCGGGTTTTGTATGGCCCTCGCCCCTTTCGGGGCGAGAACGTGGCGGCCATTCATCTTGGGCGCATGTTGCCATGCGCCTCACGCAACCTACCCGGACGGTGAGCCGGAAACAGCCCTCGAAGGTTTCCCCTCGCACCGTCCCTATTCGGTCTTGCTCCCGGTGGGGTTTACCGTGCCGCTCCTGTTGCCAGTCGCGCGGTGGGCTCTTACCCCACCCTTTCACCCTTGCCCCGATAAATCGTGGCGGTTTGCTTTCTGTGGCACTTTCCCTGGGGTCGCCCCCGCCGGCCATTAACCGGCACCGTGTCTCCATGGAGCCCGGACTTTCCTCACCCGCAGCCTTTCGGCTTTGCGGGTGCGGCCGCCCGGCCAGCTGGCAGAGCGTATAAAGGGGTTCACGTTCCAAAACGCAAATGAAAAAGCAGACTTATGCCGGCGATCCCAATGCCGCCAACTGCACCTTGACCTTGCCGCAATAGGCCGCCGACACCGGGTTCATCCGCGTCGCGGCATGGCCGGCATTGTATTTCAGGATCGTGCCGCAGGTGGTGCCGCCGCCGAGATTGCGCGCCATGGCAAGGTACTTCATGCCGTATTTGATGTTGGTGTCGGGATCGAACAGACCCTTGGCCGAGCCGCTATACCCCATCATCCGCGCCGTTGCCGGCTTGATCTGCATCAGGCCGATTTCACCCGCGCTGCCGACGATGTTCGGCCGGTAGTTGCTCTCGATCTTGATGACCGCCTGGGCCAGCGACACCGGCACGCCTTCGGCCGCAGCATAGCGGGCAATGATTGCCGAATACTGGTCGCCAAGCGCGGCTGCCGCAGTCGACTCCGCAGCGGTGCTTGGGCGGATCGATGCGGTGGTCGTCAGGTCGACGCTCTTCCTGTTGCGCTTAAAATGCCTCTTGGCCGTGGCTTTTCTGGCCTTCACCACGGCTGCTTTGCGCACATTCGCGGTGGTTGCTCTTTTTGCTTTCGGGTTTGCTTTCGTCATGGTGGCCTTGGCGGGTGCGGCGATGAAGCCCTGGTCTGCCCTCTGGCTCAGTGGTGCGGCATCGGCCGTGCTGAAGGTAAAAGTCATTACGCCGGCAGCAATAGCTGCCGTTACAACGGTCAATTTCTGCATGTGGTCCCGTTCTGTTTGGCCGCGCGAAGATCTTCACGCAGCAACGCCTAATCAATATCGGAGCATCCGGGGGGGGCTGGAGGTCCGATAACTTGCACGAACCGCCTTTGAGGGCGGAATTTGTGTCGAACAAGGCGAGGCAATTCACTTTCAGTGACAGGCTGTAACTTGAATATCAGAAAAAGATTATTTAGAGGCAACTGACGTAAGGGAAGTCAGCAGGCTTTGCAGCGTGCTAGACGTAGAGCCGTCGGCGACACCATCCACCAGGCGCGGTCGGAAATGCCGCTGAAAAGCTTCGACGACGATTTCGGTCTGGCGGTCGAAGACACCTGATATCTCGACGCCATAGCCATAGAGCGCCAGCATCGACTGCAGTGCCTCGACCTCGGCGCCGGTATCGCCGGCTTTCAGCACAGCGCCGCGCCGGACCGGCGCCGCAGGCACGAGATGGCCGACCCCGGCCGCAAACAGCGCCTTCCAGGGGAATTTCTCGCCTGGGTCGATCTTGCGCCCCGGCGCGATGTCGGAATGGGCAAGCACCCTTTGCGCCGCAATGGAATGGCGTTCGATGATACCAAGGCAAAGCCCGACCACCGCTTCCACCTGCCGCTTGGGAAAGGCCGAATAGCCGAGCGAATGGCCGGGATTGACGATTTCGATGCCGACCGAACAGGAGTTGATGTCGCGACGACCGAACCAGGAACTTGCACCGGCGTGCCAGGCGCGGTCGCTTTCGCGCACCATCTGGATAATGCGACCGTCCTCATGGACGAGGTAGTGCGACGAGACTTCGCTTGCGGGGTCGCACAACCAGGCTTCCGCGGCAGCACCCGTCGCCATGCCGGTATAGTGCAGCACGATCATGTCGGGCCTGAGCGTTTCGCGCCGCGGGCCGAAATTCGGCGATACCCTGACCTCCGCGCTTGGCTCGTCGGGCGGGAAGCCGCTCATGCGTGCCTGAGGCCCCGCTCGATCATTTCATAGGCCGCGTTGATCGCCGCGACCCTGGTCGTTGCAATCTTGATGAATTCCTGCGGCAGGCCGCGCGCGATCAGCCGGTCCGGATGATTGTCGGAGACCAGCTTGCGGTACCGCTTCCTGACCTCCTCGAACGGCTTGCCGCGCTCAATGCCGAGCACGATATAGGGATCGCCGGCCCCGAGATTGACGTGCCTGGCCAGGATGGCTTCGTAGTGCACCTCGTCGATGCGAAAAATCTCGGCAATACGGTGCAGGAAAACGCCTTCGCGCTCATGCACCAGCCCGTCCGCCTTGGCGATGTGGAACAGACCGTCGAGTATGTCTTCCAGCATGACGCAGTTCGAATGGCCCGAGCCGCACATCTGCGCCATACTCTCGGCATAGGTCTCGAACCCGGCGACGTCGCGCTTGGCCAGATCGTAAAGCCGCGCCACATTGCGGGTCTGTTCTCGCGGCACCTCAAATATTTCCTGGAACGCGCGAACCTCGTCCTGGGTGACGATGCCATCGGCCTTGGCCATCTTGGCTGACAGCGCAATCATTGCCACAGAGAAGGCAACGCGCCGGCGCAGATCAGCGTCACCGGAGAAAACCGTGCGCACGGCCTCGACCACATCGGCTACACCGGACGTGGCTGAAGATGAAACGCGGTTGATGAAGTCGCCGAGGCGATCCCAAATCGACATGAGCGCTTATTAGGGCCGCCGGCCATTGCTATCAAGCCAAGACAGCGCCGCAGAGTGGATCGATTTGCGCAAGCAACCGACGCGCCAGATCCCAAACCGTAGGAAAGAGCCGGTTCAAGGCCCTTGAGCCCCGAATCGACCTAAACGCAGGAAGGCCGGCGCGAAGCCGGCCTCCTCTCTCGTCACGTCAAAGTGACCGAGACTGCTGCTACTGCGCGGGGGCAGGAGCAGGTGTTGCCGGAGCCGGTTCTGCAGGCTTCGGTGCATCCGGCGTCGCCGGCTTCATGGGCTCGGCGGCTGGCGGATTGGTGCTCTGGGTGGTGGTGTTATCCGTACCGCTGTCGCTGCAGGCGGCAACGCCGAACAGGGCCAGGGCGGAAACGGAAGCAAGAATCAGCTTTTTCATGACATCTCTCCTTCAACACACGCTCACGTTGCGGTGAACGGTCGAAGGCAAAATGCATCAAACGGCCATGAGTTTCGTAACGTTGCGTTTCCTGATGTAACATCCGCGCACTATCGATTGCGAGCCGCGCGATGCCGAACTAACAGTCTGGACCCAAATGCAATGCCGGAGTTCTGCGTGGACAAGAAATGGGATTTTTGGATCGACCGCGGCGGCACCTTCACCGACGTGATCGGACGTGATCCACAAGGCGGTTTGCATCCCAGGAAATTCCTGTCGGAAAATCCCGAAGCCTATCCCGACGCGGCCATAGCCGGCATCCGCGAGCTTCTGGGGCTGAAATCCGGCACCGCTATTCCTCCGGGCCTGGTCGGTGACGTCAAGATGGGTACCACCGTTGCCACGAATGCGCTGCTGGAGCGCAAGGGCGACCGTGTGCTTTTGCTCATCACCAAGGGCTTTCGCGATGCGCTGAAGATCGCCTATCAGGCGCGGCCAGACATCTTCGCCAAGGAGATCATCCTTCCGGAACAGCTCTACGAGCGGGTCATCGAGATCGACGAACGCGTGCGCGCCAATGGCGAGGTCGAGCGCTTGCTCGACATCGCCGCCTGCCGCCCCGCCATCGAACAGGCGAAGGCTGACGGGATCGATGCGGTGGCCATCGTCTTCATGCATGCCTGGAAATATCCCGACCACGAGAAGGCGGTGGCGAAAGTCTGCCGCAAGATCGGGTTCAGCCAAGTCTCGGTCAGCCATGAGGTCTCGCCGCTGATCAAGCTGGTCGGCCGCGGCGACACCACCGTGGTCGATGCCTATCTGTCGCCGATCCTGTCGCGCTATGTGCAAAGGGTGGCGGGAGAACTGGGCGCGACGCCAATCTCCCCACTTGTGGGGGGTGAGGAGCGGTCGGCCAAAGGCCGAGAAAAAGCCAACGATTTGGCTTTTTCAGCGACGAACGCCCGGAGCCATAGCGAAGGGCAGTCCGCAAAGCGGCCAGAGGGGGTCCTCTCGGAAGGCACCGCCAATGCGCTGAGCCCGGTCGATCCAACCCCACCCGGCGGCTCCGCCGCCACCCTCCCCTCGAGGGGGAGGGAAAACCCTCGCCTGATGTTCATGATGTCGTCGGGCGGGCTTACCGCCGCCGACATGTTTCAGGGCAAGGACGCGCTGCTGTCCGGCCCGGCCGGCGGTGTCGTCGGCATGGTCGAGACGGCGAAACTCGCCGGATTCGAGAAAGTCATCGGTTTCGACATGGGCGGCACCTCGACCGACGTCGCCCATTATGACGGCGAGTATGAGCGCGCCTTCGACACCGAGGTCGCCGGCGTGCGCATCCGTGCGCCGATGATGCGCATCCATACCGTCGCTGCCGGCGGCGGCTCGATCCTGCACTACGAAGCCGGCCGTTTCCGCGCCGGCCCGGATTCCGCCGGCGCCAATCCTGGCCCCGCCGCCTACCGGCGCGGCGGCCCGCTGGCCGTCACCGACGCCAATGTCATGCTGGGCAAGCTGCAGCCCGATTTCTTCCCGGCAATTTTCGGCCCAGGCCAGGACCAGCCGCTCGATGTGGCCGCCGTGCATAAAAAATTCGCGGCGCTCGCCGCCGAAATCGGCGATGGCCGCACGCCGGAAGCCGTCGCCGAAGGGTTCGTTACCATCGCGGTGGAAAACATGGCCAATGCTATCAAGAAGATCTCCGTGCAGCGCGGCTACGATGTCACCGAATATCTCTTGAACTGTTTTGGCGGCGCCGGCGGCCAGCATGCCTGCCTGGTTGCCGACGCGCTCGGCATGGAGGCGGTACTGATCCACCCCTTCTCCGGTCTGCTCTCAGCCTATGGTATCGGCCTGTCGTCGGTTTTCGCGTCGCGCCAGCAGGCGCTCCTGAAGCCGCTTGCCGAAGAATCCAGGACCCAGATCGGCAGCCTCATCGGCACGTTGAAAAAAGCCGTCATCGCCGAATTGGCAGCGCAAGGCATCGCCGAGGACAAGATTGCGGCAAAGCCGGTGCTGCACATCCGCTATGACGGCACCGACACCACGCTGCCGGTGAATTTCGAAGGCGACTCGATCTTCCAGGCCAGGCGCGATTTCGAAATCGCCCACAAGGCGCAGTTCGGGTTCGTCTATGATGACAAGCCGATGATCGTCGAGACCGTTGGCGTGGAAGGCGCCGAGATCGTCGAGACCACGGCCGAAGCCGTTGCGCCCGCCGGACCGGCAATGGTTGAAGCGGGTGCGTCGGGAACGCGGCGCATCTACACCGAGGGCCGCTGGCATGAGGCCGGCATCCATCGCCGCGAAAACCTGCGCCCATCCAATCTGGTCCCAGGCCCCGCTTTGATCATCGAGCCGAACCAGACCATCGTCGTCGAGCCGGGCTGGCAGGCCGAAATCACCAACCTCAATCACGTCGTCATTCGCCGCACGGAACGGAAAGTTCGCACGGCTGCCCTCGGCACCGAAGCCGATCCGGTGATGCTGGAGGTCTTCAACAACCTCTTCATGTCGATCGCCGAGCAGATGGGCGTCACGCTGCAGAACACCGCCTATTCCGTCAACATCAAGGAAAGGCTGGACTTTTCCTGCGCCGTCTTCGACCGTCATGGCGCGCTGGTCGCCAACGCGCCGCACATGCCGGTGCATCTCGGCTCCATGGACCGCTCGGTCGAAACCATTATCCGGCTGAACTCCGGCGACATCCATCCCGGCGACGTCTTTGCGCTGAACGCCCCCTACAATGGCGGCACGCATTTGCCTGATATCACCGTGGTGACGCCGGTGTTTTCCCTCCCCCATGAGGGGAGGGTGGCCGCGCAGCGGCCGGGTGGGGTCCTCTCAGAAGGCACCACAAGAGCGTCGAGCACTGCCGCAACGACCCCCTCCGGCGGCTCCGCCGCCACCTCCCCCTCAAGGGGGGAGGAAGTAATCTTCTACGTAGCCTCGCGCGGCCACCATGCCGACATTGGCGGCACGGCTCCCGGCTCGATGACGCCGCTTGCCACCACGGTCGACGAGGAAGGCGTGCTGTTCGACAATTTCCGGGTCGTCGATCGTGGAAAATTCCGCGAGGCGGAGTTGCAAACGCTGCTCACCGACCACGCCTACCCCGCCCGCAACCCGCACCAGAACATCGCCGACCTCAAGGCGCAGATCGCCGCGAACGAAAAGGGCGTGGCGGAATTGCGCAAGATGGTCGGCCATTTCGGCCTCGATGTCGTCGAAGCCTATATGGGCCATGTCCAGGACAACGCCGCCGAAAGCGTGCGCCGCGTGCTGGAGCGGCTGCCCGATAGTTCCGAGTACGAATACCCGACCGACACCGGCCAGGTGATCAAGGTGAAGATTACCATCGATCGGCAAAAGCGCGAGGCGACCGTGGACTTCACCGGAACGTCGAAGGTCGAGAAGAACAATTTCAATGCGCCCGAGCCCGTCGCCCGCGCAGCCGTGCTCTATGCCTTCCGTGTCATGGTCGAGGACATGATCCCGATGAATGCCGGCTGCCTGCGGCCGATCAACATCATCATCCCCGACGGCTCGATGCTGAAGCCCGCCTACCCCGCCGCCGTCGTCGCCGGCAATGTCGAGACCTCGCAGCATGTCACAAACGCCCTGTTCGGCGCCATGGGTGCCATGGCCAACGCGCAAGGCACGATGAACAACCTGACCTTCGGCAACAAGCAGTACCAGTATTACGAGACCATCTGCTCCGGTTCGCCGGCAGGCCGGATGAACTCCGGCCGCGGCTTTGCCGGCACATCCGGCGTCCACACCCACATGACCAATTCGCGCCTGACCGACCCGGAGGTGCTGGAATTGCGCTTTCCCGTTTTGCTCGAGGATTTCCACATTCGCGATGGCTCCGGCGGCAAAGGCAAATGGGATGCCGGTGACGGCACCAGGCGCACCATCCGTTTCCTCGAAAAGATGGAATGCGCCATCCTGTCGTCGCACCGCAACCGCCCGCCGCAAGGCCTTGATGGGGGCGGTGACGGCGAGGTCGGCTCGACCAAGGTCCGCCGCCAGGACGGCAGCGTCGAGACGCTGAAGGCCTGCGACCAGACCGTGCTTGATGCCGGCGACGTCGTTATCCTGACGACGCCGACACCGGGGGGATTTGGCAAGGCCTGAACTCGCGTCAACAGCCTGTCACCCGCCTGTCATGCCCCTGAGTTACCCGCTTGCGGCAAAGCAAATGGGGAATCACTTTGCCATGACGGACGTCTCCTCGGATCTCGTTTTTCGCCGCGGCAAGGAAGTTGGAAAAGCCGTCTACCAGAACCGCCCGCTTTCGCAGGCCGGCCTTTCCGAACGGCTGTTTGCGCTTCTGTTTTCCGGCCTTGTCTATCCGCAGATCTGGGAAGACCCTGAAGTCGACATGGAGGCCATGCAGCTTGGCCAGGGCCACCGCGTCGTCACCATAGCGTCGGGCGGCTGCAACATCCTCGCCTACCTCACCCGCTCGCCTGAACGCGTCGATGCGGTCGACCTCAACGCCGCCCACATCGCCTTGAACCGGATGAAGCTGGAGGCGGTGCGGCAACTGCCCTCGCAGGGCGATCTGTTCCGTTTCTTCGGCGCCGCCGACACCAACCACAATTCGCAAGCCTATGACCGCTTCATCGCGCCGCATCTCGACCCGGTCAGCCGCCACTATTGGGAGCGTCGCAGCTGGCGCGGCCGCCGGCGCATCACCGTCTTCGACCGCAATTTCTACCAGACCGGCCTGCTCGGCCTGTTCATCGCCATGGGCCACCGCATCGCCAAATTCTTCGGCGTCGATCCCGCCGGTATCATGGCGTCGAAGAGCCTCGCCGACCAGCGCCGCTTCTTCAACGAAGAGCTGGCGCCGGTCTTCGACAAGAAGCTGTTGCGCTGGGCTACCTCGCGCAAGGCTTCGCTGTTCGGCCTCGGCATTCCGCCGGCGCAGTACGATTCGCTGATCACCTCGGGCGATGGTTCGATGGCCAGCGTGCTGAAGGCCCGGCTGGAAAAGCTCGCTTGCGATTTTCCGCTGAAGAACAACTACTTCGCTTGGCAAGCCTTCGCCCGTCGCTATCCCAATCCGGGTGAGGCCGCCCTGCCCGCCTATCTAGAAGAGGCCAACTACAAGGCGATCCGCAACAATGTCGATCGCGTCGGCATCCACCACGCCAATCTGATCGAATTTCTGGCCGGCAAGGACGCAAGCACCGTCGACCGTTTCGTCCTGCTTGACGCGCAGGACTGGATGACGGACGACCAGCTCAATGCCCTTTGGTCGGAGATCACCCGCACCGCCTCGGTCGGCGCCCGAGTCATCTTCCGCACCGCCGCCGAGCCCAGCGTGCTGCCGGGCCGCGTCTCGATCTCGCTGCTCGACCAGTGGACCTACGAGGACGAGGCCTCGCGCGACTGTTCGGCCCGCGACCGCTCGGCCATCTATGGCGGCTTCCACCTCTATGTGAAGCGCGCGGCATGAGCGCGAGCGAGCTGCCGGCCGACCATGCCGAACTGATGGACGGCGTCTATCGCTGGCAACGCCATATCTACGACCTGACCCGCAAATACTATCTGCTTGGCCGCGACCAGATGATAGTCGGGCTGGATGTGCCGGCGAATGGCAGAGTGCTCGAACTTGGCTGCGGCACCGGCCGCAACATCGCGCTTGCCGCCCGCCGCTATCCCGACGCCCGCCTCTACGGCCTCGACATCTCGGCCGAGATGCTGGAAACGGCGAGCAAGGCGATCGGCCGCGAAGGCCTGTCCGGCCGCGTCGTGCTGGCGCGCGGCGACGCCACCGATTTCGACGCCAAGACGCTGTTCGGCGTCGAGCGCTTCGACCGCATCTTCGTGTCCTATTCGCTGTCGATGATCCCCGGTTGGGAAAAGACGGTTTCAGCAGCCCTTGCGGCACTCGCGCCCGGCGGCTCGCTGCATGTCGTCGATTTCGGCCAGCAGGAAGGCTTGCCCAACTGGTTCCGGACATTGCTGCGCGGCTGGCTCAAGAAATTCCATGTCACGCCACGTGAATCATTGCGCGAAGTCTTGGAATCGGAATCTCGGCGAACCGGCGCAAGCTTCTGTTTCCGCGCGCTTTATCGCGGCTATGCCCGGCTGGCGGTCGTCAAGATCGCGCACTCTTACCTCCCCCTCGATGGGGGAGGTCGCGCCGAAGGCGCGGGTGGGGGTGAAGTGCCAGGCACCCCGCCCCGACGCTACGCGCCGACCCTCCCCATCAAAGGGAGGGTAAAGAGAGCTAGCGCAGTGCCTTCATCAGCGCGCCGACCATCACCTGCGGCCGGTAACCGAGCTTGGCGGGCGTCAACCCCAGCCGCACCACCACCAGTTGCTCCGACGGGACGATGGCGACCGTCTGGCCGTCATGGCCCTCCATCCAGTAGGTATCGTTGGGCAGGCCGGCGGCGACGCCGGCGCCGGGATTTCCTTCGTCCCCCGGGGCTTCGATCCAAAGTTGCCCCTTGCCGTAGACTTTCGAGGCCGGTGCCGGTTCGCGCATCCAGTCGACGAAACCGGCCGGCAGGATCTGGTTGCCGTTCCAGACGCCGCCCTGCAGCAGGAATTGGCCGAACCGCGCCCAGTCATGCCCGGTGGCATAGAGGTAGGATGAGCCGACAAAGGTACCCTCCTCGTCGGTTTCGAGCACCGCGCTTTGCATGCCGAGCGGCCCCAACAGCGCTGTCCTTGGCCACATCAGCGCCTTGTCCTTGTCGCCGATAGCATCCTGCCACAGCCGCGACAGCATCACCGCCGTGCCGCTCGAATAGGAAAAGACCTTGCCGACGTCGCCGGTCAGCGGCTTGGCCTCGGCGAAGCCCGCCATATCCGGTTCGAGGTAGAGCATGCGCGTCACATCGGCAACGTCGCCATAATCCTCGTTGAACTCGAGTCCGCTCGACATCGCCATCATATCGGCAAGGCTGATGGCGGCGCGGCCGTCCGCCTTCCATGAGCCGAACAGGCCCTGATTGGTCACCGCCATCTTGCCGTCCTTGACCAGCGTGCCGACGAGCGCGGCGTTGACTGTCTTGGTCATCGACCAGCCCAGCAGCGGCGTTTTCGCCGAAAAGCCGTCGCCATAACGCTCCGCAACAATGCGGCCATTTTTGACCACCACCACGGCGCGCATGCCGATGCCGGTCATCGCCGCACCGTCGAGGATCTTGTTGATTTCGGGATTTTGCGAGGCATCGACTCGATCTCCCTCGGGCCACAGATCGCCCTTGGTGGCCGCCGACGCCTCGGCAGGGATTGACGTGCGCCGTGCCTTGCCGACGTCGCCATCGGGAACCGAGGCGCAACCCAGGCCGGCGCGCGCAACGGCAACGCTCTTGCCGAGGAAGCCAAGCAGCCCGGCCGAGACGGTCCCCCTGTTCTTGTCGACCGACACCTTCATCAGCCTGAGAAGCGGATGGCCGGGCGCCTGCACGTCGATGGCAAGCACCTCATTGGGATCACGGCCGGCGATAAAAACATTCGAGCAGACAATCTTGGCGGAATAGCCGGAACCGACGCGGATCAGTTCGGGCGGCGCGACGTAGAGCCAGGTAAACAGGGCGGCTGTGGCCAACACGACCAGGCCGAGCAGCCATTTGATGATCTTCACGGCGATCCGCATCTTTCCGTCCCTGCTTTTCCGCTGCCCGTGGCTTGCGGCCCGATTTATGTCATCGATTTGCCGCCATTGCTTCCGCAGAATCGGTGTTCTTGTCGAGCGCCGTCAACCTGTTATCAACCATGATCGGCGATCACTGATGCATGTCGCCCAAAAGTGCGCAGCGGTTTTGGGACGACGACATGCACGAAAATAGCGTATCAGGCGATGCTGTGGGGCGATCGCCTGAGGGGCACCTGCAACGACAACCCAACAGCGACCGGCTGATTCCGGCTCGGGAAATGCGATGCGCCGTTTCGCGGCCCTCATCACGTTGACGCTGCTGGCCGCCTGCTCGACCGCCGGCGATCTCGTGCCCTCGATGTCGCCATCCAGCAGCCCGACGGTTGCCGTGCGCGCACCGCGTTTCGAAGATTCCAAGCCGCATGAATGGGATAGCGGCGCGCCTTGGAAC
The DNA here is from genome assembly GCF_030323205.1 of Mesorhizobium sp. C395A. Taxonomy (NCBI): domain Bacteria; kingdom Pseudomonadati; phylum Pseudomonadota; class Alphaproteobacteria; order Hyphomicrobiales; family Phyllobacteriaceae; genus Mesorhizobium; species Mesorhizobium sp. C395A. The sequence goes on from NZ_CP100473.1 coordinate 2,652,515, forward strand.
TATGCCGTTCACGGCACCGACGTCTCCAAATACCAGACCTCGGTCGACTGGCCGACGGCCAAGGCCAGCGGCATCTCCTTCGCCTTCATCAAGGCGACCGAGGGCGGCGACCGTTTCGACGAGTATTTCAACGAGCATTGGTCGCGCACCAAGGCCAATGGCATTCCGCGCGCGGCCTACCATTTCTTCTATTTCTGCACGCCTGCCGCCACCCAGGCGCGCTGGTTCATCCAGAACGTGCCCGTCGACCGCTCGGCCATGCCGCCGGTGCTCGACATGGAGTGGAACCCGCAATCGCCGACCTGCCGGCTGCGCCCGGATTCGGCGACGGTGCGGGCCGAAATGACCACCTTTCTCGAGATGATCGAGCGGCACTATGGCAAGAAGCCGATCATCTACACCTCGGTCGACTTCTTCGACGATAACGACCTTGCGACCTTCCGCGGCTATCCCTACTGGCTGCGCTCGGTGGCCGGCCACCCCCGCCAGAAGTACGGCAGCCACCCTTTCACCTTCTGGCAATACACCGGAACCGGTATCGTGCCCGGCATGAACGGCAAGTCCGATATCAACGTCTTCAACGGCACTGAGGCAGCCTGGAAAAAGTGGCTGCGGCAGAACACCCGTTGACACCGGCTCTGCCGCCTGCTTTTCGACGTCCCATGCGCACCTACCTGCAACCACTGGGATATCCACGCCGGAAACAGTCGAAGAGCCGCCTGCGCTCCGGGCTGCTCGCGGCCCTGCTGCTCGGCGCTACGGCGATGCCGGCGGGGGCGCAGGAATGCGGCGGCGACTTCGAAACCTGGAAGCAAGGCGTGGCGGCGGAAGCCAAGGCGGCCGGTGTCGGCGCTGTCGGCCTTGACGCACTGGAAGCCGCCACCATCGACGACAAGGTGCTGGCGCGTGACCGCGCCCAGGGCGTCTTCGCACAGACCTTCATCCAGTTCTCCAACCGCATGATCTCGGCCTACCGGCTGAAGCAGGGCGCGGCCAATCTGAAGAAATACGCCGAAATCTTTGCGCGCGCCGACCAGCAGTTCGGTGTCCAGGCGCCGATCATCACCGCCTTCTGGGGGCTGGAGACCGATTTCGGCGCCGTGCAGGGCGATTTCCACACGCTGAGCGCCTTGGTGACGCTGTCGCATGACTGCCGCCGCCCGCAGCTGTTTCGGCCGCAACTGGTGCCGCTGTTGACGCTGATCGATCGCGGCGTCGTTCCGGCCGACGTCACCGGCGCCTGGGCCGGCGAGATCGGCCAGACGCAAATCCTGCCTTCCGACTATCTCGCGCGCGGCGTCGACGGCGATGGCGACGGCATCGTCGATCTCAGGCGCAGTGTGCCCGACGTGATCATGACCACGGCCAACAAGGTGCTGTCTCGCGGCTGGAAACGCGACCAGCCCTGGATCGAGGAAGTGCGCGTGCCCGAGGACATGCCTTGGGAGCAGACCGGCCGCACCAACAAGCTGCCGCTGTCGCAATGGGCCGCCTGGGGCGTCACCAATCCCGATGGCACGCCGCTGATCGACAACGGCCTGAAGGCCGGCCTGGCGCTGCCGATGGGCCGCAAAGGTCCGGCCTTCCTCGCCTACGACAATTTCGACGTCTATCTCGAATGGAACCAGTCCTTCACCTACGCGCTGACCGCCGCCAACTTCGCCAGCCGGCTGGCCGGGGCAAAGCAGTTCGACCCGCGCAATCCCGAAACCGGGCTCAATGGCGACCAGATGAAGGAATTGCAGACCAAGCTCGAAGCCAGGGGCTATGACGTCGGCACCGTCGACGGCATTCTGGGCACCAACACCCGCGAAGCCATCCGCAAGGAACAGATGCGGCTCGGCATGCCGGTAGACGGCTGGCCGACGCCGGAGCTTTTGGGGAAACTGTGAGTAGAATCTGCCCAAGCTGGGTTCCCTATTCCCTACTCCTTGCCCGGACGAAGTCGATAAATGCCCGCAAAGCCGGGGGGACGTGCCTCGAACTCGGGTGATACAGGAAGAAGCCTGGAAAGCTGGGCGACCAGGGCTCTAGAAATCTCATCAGCCTGCCCGCATCGATCCAGGACTGGACCTGATAGTCGATCATGTAAGCAACGCCTGCTCCACCCAGCGCCGCGTTCAGCATCAGCTCGGTGTCGTTGACAGTCAGGCTGCCCTCGACGGCGATTTCCAGAGACCGTTTGCCGCGCGCGAACTCCCATCGATAGAGGCTGCCGCCACCAGGCCACTGGAATTTTATGCATTGGTGCTGATGCAACTCCTGCGGATGGCGCGGTATGGCCCGATTTTCGAGATAGACGGGAGCGGCCACCGCCGCCATCTGCAAATCCCCGCTCAGTTTCACTGCCACCATGTCCTTCTCCAGCCGCTCGCCAAGCCTGATTCCGGCATCGAACCGTCCTCGAACAATGTCGGTCAGCGTATCGTCGACGATGACGGTCAGCGCGATATCAGGATAGGCGCGTTGGAAGTCGCCAAGGATCGGGCCGATGAACCGCACCGCGGCAACACGCGGCACGTTTATTCGTAGCGAACCCGCCGGTCGATCACGCGCGGCATGAATGTCCGCTACGGCGCCCTCTAGCTCTTCGAACGCAACGGCAAGGCGCGCAAACAGCGTCTCGCCGGCACCAGTGGGTGAAACACTACGCGTCGTGCGATTCAGCAACCTGACGCCGATGCGAGCCTCCAGTTGCCGGATCGACTGGCTGAGCGCCGGCGGGGAAACACGCAGCCGGGCGGCGGCGCGGACGAAACTACGCTCTTCCACGATTGCGGCGAATGCCTTGAACTCGGTGAATTCAGAACCGCGCATTGTGTATCCCTAGATTAACAAGCTAGTCAGATAATAGGCCATTATCTGATCAGTTGCATGGCCCTATTTCTCGACTGGCGGACCCGTCAGATGAAACCGGCACGGGCCTGAATGATTGAAGGAAACGTATCATGCCCAAGTCCTTGCAAGGCAAAACCGCACTCGTCACCGGCAGTTCGCGCGGCATTGGGCGAGCCATCGCCGAAGGACTCGCCTCCAAGGGCGCTGCCGTCGTCGTCAACTATGTCGGCAACCACGAAGCCGCTGACGAGGTCGTGGCCGCCATCGCCGGCAAGGGAGGAAAGGCGATCGCCGTCCAGGCCGACATATCAAGCGTCTCGGATATTCATCGCCTGTTTGACGAGGCTGAGAGTGAGTTCGGCGCGATCGACATCGTGGTTGCCAATGTCGGCGTCGCCGTCATCAAGCCTCTGACCGAGGCAACCGAAGCCGATTTCGACCATGTCTTCGGCACCAATGCCAAGGGCACGTTCTTCGTGCTTCAGGAAGCAGCGCGCCGTGTGCGAAACGGCGGCCGCATCATCGCGGTCTCCACCGGCGGCACCAAGATGTTCTTCACGCAAACGGCGCTCTATCTCGGCAGCAAGGGCGCCGTCGAACAATTCGTCCGTGTGCTCTCGCGTGAACTCGGACCGCGCGGCATCACCGTGAATGCGCTGTCGCCTGGCTTCACCGACACGGACCTGCTTCCCGAGCGCGATCGCGCCGTGGCGGCCGGCATGTCTCCATTTGGCAGGATCGGCGCGCCCCGCGACGTTGCCGATGTCGCGGTCTTCCTGGCCAGCGACGAGGCCCGCTGGCTGACCGGCGAGAATATCCAGGCCGGTGGCGGGGTCGCTTAGTCCGCCATCGTCTCCAGGCTGGCGAATCCCTGCGGCGCATCGCCTTCGTCAAACGGCGTCGTCACCTCGACGAAGGTATCGGGATAAAAGCCGTTGAAGCGGGTTCTTAGCGACAGCGAATAGGCGCCGATATGGCCGATCTCGATCCAGTCGCCGGTGTCGACGGTTTCCGGCAGCCAGAACGGCCGCGACAGGATGTCGACGGAATCGCAGGTCGCGCCGCAGACCTTGAACGGCACGATGTTCTTCTCCTCGCCATTGCGCGAGCGGATCGCCGGATCGGGGATGAAGCGGGCCGGCAGTGTGATCTTGCCGGTCCAAGAATCCGACAGCGACGCCCAGATGCCGTCATTGATGTAGAGCCGCTTGCCCTTGCGCAGCAGCACCCGCACGATCAGCGACAGGCAGCGCGCCACGATCACCCGGCCGGGCTCGGCCACCAACGGAATCTGGTCGAACTGGTATTCCCTCAGGTCGCCCGACAGCCGCGACATGATCTGGCCGAGCGACGGCATCTCGATCTGCTTGCGATTGGGGTCATGGCCGTACTCGGCGGGAAAGCCGCCGCCGACATCGAGGCCCGCAATGTCGAAGGTCAGCCGGTTGCGCACCCAATCGGCGGAGGCCAGCGCCCGTTCATAGGTGTCGGGATCCTCGATCTGGCTGCCGACATGGAAGCACAGGCCGACCTTGTAGCCGGTGCGGTTGAGCCGCTCGGCGAGTTCCACCGCATAGGCCGGCCCGGCGCCGAATTTCTTCGACAGTTCATAGGCCGCCGAACCCTTGGTCTGGATGCGCACGAACACGCTGATGGAGCCCGGATCGATGTCAAGCGCCCGCACCACCCGCGTCAGCTTGGTGATCTCGTCCTCATGGTCGAGCGAAATGACCCGGATGGCGTATTTTTCCAGCGCAAGCTTGATGTCCGACTGCGCCTTGACCGGATGCATGTAGAGCATCTCGGCGTCGGGTGAGACGGCGCGCACTGCGGCGAACTCGCCGGGCGAGGCCACATCGAAGGCGGTGACGCCGGCTTCGACCAGCGCCTTCAGCACGATCTGCTCGCCATTGGTCTTGACTGCGTAGGCGGTCTTGCCGGGAAACATGCCCATGAACTGTTTGGCATCCGCCTTCAGCACCTGCGGGCGAAAGCAGTAGACCGGATCGTCCGGCCGAAGCGCCAGCGCCGCCTCGCGGGCATTCTCGAATCGCTGCATGGACGAATCCCCTGACTTCTCGGCTGCGCACAATTAATCCAAGCTAGCGGCCAAAGAAAACAATTCTGTGTCTGGCGGGCACTGACCCAGCGGCGCACCCTCCTGGCAGCACTGTTGCCAGCAATCAGGTTTCGGGTGGCTCTTGTCGCCGGACCCAATATGCCTTCTGCCTGAGTGGCTGGCATTGATGCCGCGGGGAAGGACGTTCACGATGGCAATAGCCACGACAGCCGTGCAGCGCGGACCGATGACGCTGAGGGACTGGGGACAGCTTCTGCTGCTCGGCGCCATCTGGGGCGGCTCGTTCTTCTTTGCCCGCATCGCCGTTGCCGAAATGCACCCGCTGGTGCTGGTGCTGTTTCGCGTTGCCATCGCGGCCATCGCACTTCAGCTCTATCTCGGCATTCGCGGTCCGTCCTTCCGCCTCGCCTTCCCGCATGCCGGCCCGTTTTTCCTTTTGGCGCTCGCCAACAATGTCGTCCCGTTCTCGCTGATCTTTGCCGGCCAGACCGCGCTTGGCGCCGGCGTCGCCTCGGTGCTCAACGCGACGACGCCGTTCTGGACGCTGATCCTCGCCAACGCGCTGACAGCGGACGAAAAGCTCTCCTGGAACAAGCTTGCCGGCATCGGGCTCGGCATCGCCGGCACCGCTGTCATGATCGGCCCCGGCCTGCTGGCCGGGCTCGGCGGCCCGGTCTGGGCGAAATTCGCGCTGATCGGCGCCTCGCTGTCGTACGCCGTCGCGCTGATGATTGCCCGCCGCTTCAAGGGCGTGCCCTCGCCGGTCATCGCCACCGGACAATTGACGGCGTCGACCATCATCATGATCCCGGTGGTGCTGCTCACCTATGGCCCGGCCGGCCTGTTCTCGGCCTCGCCGCCGGTCTGGACGGCGGTGCTGGCGCTGGCGCTGCTCTCCACCGCCTTCGCCTACATCCTCTATTTCAACCTCGTCGCCTCGGCCGGCGCCACCAACGCCTCGCTGGTCACGCTCATCGTCCCGGCCAGCGCCATCCTGCTCGGCCTCCTGTTCCTCGGCGAGCGGCTCGCTCTGTTCGAGTTCTGCGGCATGGCACTGATCGCGCTTGGCCTGGTGACGATCGACGGGCGGTTGTTTGGTCGGCGCTAATGCCTGTCGACCAAAAGTGCGCAGCGGTTTTGGGACAACGACGCGCTTTAGGTCTGGTAGCGCTGCCATGCCTCGCTTTTGCCACGGCCGCGTCACAATTTATTCACAGGCTGCCAGCGGCTTTTGCCGAAGAGTTTCAACGCTTAACGACAGGTGGCAGGTCGCAAATTCCACAATCGCGTCGCATTGCAGCATATTTTCCGCTTGCCTGTGGCACAAATGCCCCTAGACTCCACCCATAGCTCTTGAAGAGGAGACTATGACATGGGACTTACGAGGCCAATCAACGCATTGATGATCTGTGCTGCATTTGCCTTCATTGGCGCCCTTATCATAGGTGTTCTTCCGTAACCGCCGGAGCGGAAGAACAGCAGCAATAGCCCACAAATTCGAAAGGCCGGGCGAAACACCCGGCCTTTTGCATTTCAGATTTCATACCACGATGAAGCTCAGGCGGCGGCGGATCCAGCTGCCTCTGTTTCGTGGGAGCGGATGCCGATCATATGGCAGATGGCAAACACCAGGTCGGCCCGGTTCATGGTGTAGAAATGGAAGTCGCTGACGCCGCGCTCGACGAGATCGAGCACCTGCTCGGCCGCCACGGCAGACGCCACGAGCGCATGCGTCTGCGGATCGTTGTGCAGCCCTTCGAAACGCTCGGCCAGCCATGCCGGCACCAGCGCGCCGCAGCGTGCCGAGAAATTGGCGACCTGGGTGAAATTGTGCACCGGCAGGATGCCGGGCACGATCGGGATGTAGATGCCGGCGCGGCGCGCCTTCTCGACGTAACGCTCGTAGAGATCGTTGTCGAAGAAGAACTGGGTGATCGCCCGCGTCGCGCCATTGTCGGCCTTGCGCTTCAGCATGTCGAAGTCGGTGGCAAAGTCCGGGCTTTCCGGATGCTTTTCCGGGTAGGCCGAGACCGAGATGTCGAAATCGCCGGCGTCTTTCAATGCCCCAACCAGTTCGGCGCCATTGGCATAGCCATCGGGGTGGGGCCGGTAGGCGGTGCCGACACCGGCCGCCGGATCGCCACGCAAGGCGACGAAGCGCTTCACGCCCATGTCGGCGAATTCGCGGACGACGGCGTCGACCTCATGGCGGGCGGCGTCGACGCAGGTCATGTGCGCCGCCGGCGTCAGCGTCGTCTCGTTCAGGATGCGCTTGACCGTGCGCGCCGTGCGCTCCCGCGTCGAGCCGCCGGCGCCATAGGTCACCGAGACGAATCTCGGCTTCAGCGGCTCCAACCTGGTGACGGTGTCCCAGAGCCTGGCTTCCATCTCGTCGGTCTTCGGCGGGAAGAACTCGAAGGAGACGCGGACCTTGTCGCCAATGTCGGGACGGCGGGAAAAGCGGAACTGGTTCATCAGGCGATTTCCCCCATAGGGTACGCTTTGGTGGGTTGGGTGTCATTGGAAGGCTCGGCCATCAGCATGCGGCGGTCGCGGCCGAGCCACAGCTTGACGGTGAGCCTGGCTTCGTTGCCGCCGCGCGGCTCGAATTCCTGGGCATCCTCGAGATCGAGCCCGGCCTCGGCAAACCATTCTGAGATCTGCCGGTCGGAAAAGCCCAGCCTGACATGCGCGTGCTGGTCGCGCAGGAACTCCAGCGCATGCGGCGCGAAGTCGACGATCACCAGCCGGCCCGCCGGACGCAGCAGCCGCGCCGCCTCGCGAATGGCGCGTGCCGGGTCATCGAGATAGTGCAGCACCTGATGGATGGTGACGAGGTCGAAGGCGTCGCGCTCGACCGGCGGCGCGAAAATGTCGCCTTGGCGGACCTGCGCATTGGCGATGCCTGCCTTGTCGAGATTGGCCCGCGCCACCGTCAGCATTTCGCGCGACATGTCGATGCCGACGCCGCGCCGGTAGAGCGGCGAAAATATCTCCAGCAGCCGCCCGGTACCGGTGCCGAGGTCTAGCATCGACTGGAACGGCCGCTTGCCGACCAGCTTGAGGAGTGCGGCTTCCACCGCGCGGTCCGGCACATGCAGCGAGCGGATGTGATCCCAGCTGGCGGCGTTCTCGGAGAAATACTCGGCGGCACGGTCCTGGCGCTTGCGCTTGACCGATGCCAACCGCTCGAGATCGCGCTCGACCTGTGGATCGGCGCCGCGAATGCCAGAGACGAGCCCCATGACGAAGTCGCGCGCGGAATCCGTATCCGACAGCCGGAAGAAGGCCCACGAGCCCTCCTGGTAGCGGCCGATCAACCCGGCCTCCAGCAGCAGCTTCAAATGCCGCGACACCCGCGGTTGCGACTGGCTGAGGATCTCGGTGAGGTCGGACACGGTGAGATCGCCGCGCGACAGCAGCGCCAGGATGCGGAGCCGGCTCGATTCGGCCGCAGCCTTCAACGTATCAACCATCGTATCGAGCGAAACATGCATTGGCGTATTCTCGTTGAAAAGATATAAACATATGTTTATGTCAGCTTTGGCGGCATAGCAAGGCCTATGTCGCTTCCTGACAAGAAAATGCCGCACACATGGTCCCCGCCCGAGAGAACCGCTTTTCCCTGACGATCGGCTGCAAACTTGTGCTAGGGCGAAAGCCATGTTCGAGACGCGCGACGGCGAAAAGCTCCTGCAGACTGACCCGGCTGACATGCCGGCGGATGGCCATATCGTGTTCATCGGCCGCATCGCCTCGCCATGGACATCCAGGCAAACCTGCCCAAAGAACATGCGCGCGGCGCGCGAGGCCGGACAGGCGGCCACGGTTCTCATCGACCCTGCCTATCGCGACGGCCTGCTTGCGCTGGAGCGGGCCAGCCACATCGTCATCCTGTCCTGGCTGCATCACGCGCCGCGGGCACTGATTGTCCAGAGACCCCGCCATGCGGCTGAGCCGAAAGGCGTTTTCTCGCTGCGCTCCCCTGCCCGGCCGAACCCAGTCGGGCTGCATATCGCCAGGCTGATCGCCGTCGACATCGACCACGGCCGCATCGCCATCGACGCCATCGATGTGCTCGACGGCACCCCGGTGATCGACATCAAGCCCTATTTCGCCTCGACCGACGCCTTTCCCGAGGCGACCATTGCCGGGCGTGACGAAAAATGAGCGCGCCCACCGGCCGCCGCCGCGCCATCGCCAAGGCGCTGACCGCACTGCTGCCCCTGGCGCCCTATGCCGATATGGAGAAAATCCGCACCGAGGCCGGCGCCGTGCACATGAAGACGCTGCCGCCGGGCATCGCGGTCTGGCTGGCGACGATCGCCCATATCAGGCACGGCCATACCGACTATGAAAAGCTGCTGGCCGAGGGCTATGACCGCGACTCGGCGCGGTTCTTCGTCATCGAGCAAACAAACATGGTGCTGACCCGTTGGCGCGCCACGCGCCTGCTCGATGCAGAGGACGAAGAGGAATAACTTCAGCTACCGTCGCTTCAATACGGCAACCGCATTGTAGGGCTGGCCGTCGGCCTGGCCAACCCAGGTCCAGGACAGGTTCCCTTTGAAAAATCCGACGGTGATGCCGCCACCGTCGATGCACTTGTCCTGGCCGTAGCTGATGTTTTCCCGGTATTCCGCCGAACTGTCGTCGCGAGAAATCTGGGTCAACGATCCGCCGCAGCCGAGCGACGGATAGTCGATCGACGCGGCGCCATCGCCGATTGTCATTGCGATCGCCCAATCGGCGCCGGCAGCCCCGGCCGGACTTTGATGACCGCTGCCGGTCCAGACGCCGTTGAGCCCCGCCGCGTTGACCACGCAAGGCACGTTCTGAAAGATCGGCGTCAGCTCGCTGCCCATCTTCTCGCAACGATAGGTCTGGCCGTTCTGGCACAGCGCCTCGCCCTCGCGAGCGCATTGCGCGAAGGCATGGCCAGTGACGAAGACGAAGAAAATTGCAAAGCTGATGGTCCGAAAAGATCTGCCCATTTTGCCCCTCCCGGCCGGATATTTTCAAGCCGGACCATAGGGCATATCGAATGTGCTACCTAGGACAAACAGCCATGGTTGGGTGGCCCTATGCCGCCTGCAGGGGACCACTAGCTTGAATCTGCCGCATCAAGCCGAAGGGACCAATCGCCACGAACCGAAGCGCAGCAGCCGGTAGCATTGTGCCATTGCCGGCTTTGTCGGATCGCCATATCGATCCGCATTCCTATCCCGACGGCATCGCCTTTCTCGATGGTCAGTATCTGCCGATGTCGCAAGCCAAGATCTCGGTGCTGGATTGGGGCTTTCTGCATTCCGACGCCACCTACGACACCGTGCATGTCTGGGACGGGAGCTTCTTCCGACTCGACCTGCATCTCGACCGCTTCTTCGCCGGCTTGCAAAAACTGCGCATGACGATCCCGTCCGACCGCGATGGTGTGGCCGAGATTCTGCACAATTGCGTGGCGCTGTCAGGCCATCGCGCCGCCTATGTCGAAATGCTGTGCACACGCGGCGCCTCGCCGACCTTCAGCCGCGATCCGCGCCAGGCGGTCAACCGCTTCATGGCCTTCGCAGTTCCCTTCGGCTCGGTCGCCAATGCCGAGCAGTTGCGGCGCGGCCTGCATGTCGCCATTAGCGACAAGGTGCGCATTCCGCCGGTCTCGATCGATCCGGCGATCAAGAACTACCACTGGCTCGACCTCGTGCGCGGCCTCTACGACGCTTATGACCGTGGGGCCGAAACCGCATTGATTCTCGACTTCAACGGCAATGTCGCCGAAGGCCCCGGCTTCAACGTGTTCTGCGTCAAGGACGGCAGGCTGTCGACGCCAGCCGCCGGCGTGCTGCCCGGCATCACCAGGCGCACCGTCTTCGACCTCTGCGCCGAGGCAGCGCTTCCCACCACGGCCGTCGACGTCAGCGTTGCCGCGCTGAAGGCTGCCGACGAAGTCTTCATCACTTCCACCGCCGGCGGCATCATGCCGGTGACAGTGATCGACGGCGCTGCTGTCGCCGACGGCAAGATAGGCGGGATCACAAAGCGCTTGATGGCGCTCTACTGGCAAAAGCATGACGACCCGGCCTGGTCGAGCCCGGTGCGCTATCCCTGACCGGCGAAGGTCCTGCTCCACACGATGACGTGACCAAAAAGATTCCCCCTCGCCTCTGGAAAATCGCTCGACGCACCGTATATCGCGGAAGCGGAGAAGCCTCCGCTTCCCAGTTCACGGCCCGCATGGGCAAGGATTCCACGTCATGACAAGCAAGGTTTGGTTCATCACCGGATCGTCGAAAGGCTTTGGCCGAGTCTGGGCCGAGGCCGCACTCGCTCGCGGCGACCGTGTCGCCGCAACCGCGCGCGATGCCGGCACGCTCGCCGATCTCGTCGCGAAATACGGCGATAATGTCGCCGCGATCAAGCTCGACGTCACCGACAAGAAGGCTGTCGATGCGGCCATCGCCGAGGCGCACAAGCGCTTTGGCCGGCTCGACGTCGTCATCAACAATGCCGGCTATGGCCATTTCGGCGCCATCGAGGAAGTCAGCGAACAGGAAGCCCGCGACCAGATCGAGACCAATGTGTTCGGCGCGCTCTGGGTCACCCAGGCGGCTTTGCCGATCATGCGGGCGCAGGGCTCCGGCCATATCATCCAGATCTCGTCGATCGGCGGCGTCAACGCCTTTGCCTCGCTCGGCCTTTACCATGCCTCGAAATGGGCGCTCGAAGCCTTCAGCCAGTCGCTCAGCATCGAGGTCGCCGAATTCGGCATCCATGTGACGCTTGTCGAACCGGGCGGCTTCTCCACCGATTGGTCCGGCGCCTCGGCCAAGGTCTCCAAAGCAATCGAGGCTTACGCGCCGGCCCGCGCCAAGATGGCGGAACGCCGCGCCAACTCGGTCGCCGGCGACCCCGAGGCCACCGGACCGGCGATGCTTGAAATCGTCGACGCGGCCGAGCCGCCGCTGCGCGTCTTCTTCGGCGATGGCGGCCTGCCGATGATCAAGCAGGAATACGCCAACCGCATCGCGCTTTGGGAAAAGTGGGACCACGTTTCCGTCGAGGCGCAGGGCGCTAAGAAGAACCGCAAGGCGGCCTGAGCGCGTCTTGAAATCCGGCTGCGTCGCCCCGGCGGCGCAGCCCTTGCCCTAGCCCGGTACTAGGATCGATAAATCCACTGCTCGGGCACGCGCACCGAGATCTCTTCCCCTGTTGTCATACGACCCGGTTTCTCGACCCAGGCAACGAGGCCGCGCAGCCGTTTCGCCGCCTTCGGGAAGGCCAGCGCGCCGGCCTCCCGATCGGCCATCCCGGCGTTTTCGGCGATCGAACGTCCAGCAAGCCGGCAAGGCCCGTTCTGCGCATCGACCTTGATCGTCACGCCACCTCTAAAGAACAGCAGCGTGCCTGACGGCAGCATCGAGAGATGCGGCACGCCTTCGATCAGCAGATTGGCGCCGATCCATTCCGGCTTGATCTCGGCCAGCCTCATCCGCTCGGCAACGACGGCGAGTTCATCGGCGGTTACGATTGATATCTGCCGCTCGTTGCGGATTTCGGTGCCGCGCGGATACCAGGGTTCGCGACCGCCGGAACGACGGGTGGCGCCGGCGTGGAAGTCGCCGTCGATGCCTTCGAAACCGAGCTGCAATGCTTCCACCGGGCGCGTCTGGAAGTGATTCGACGGGGCGACGTACAAAGCGGCCACTTTGGCGGACAGCTTCCTGGCGGGGATGATGTCGACCGGCTTCTCAGACTCCGGGAAGAGGTCCAGCATGGCTTCGTTCCTTCTGCAGGATGACGTCGCAATAGCCGTAGCCGTGGGCTCGGGTCCAGTCGAAAGCGATGATGATTCGATCAAACCGGCTGATGGCGTCCATCGGCATCGTCATGAAGGCAAGGCTGGAGGAACGCTTTCTGCGCGGAGAACTCGGCAACGCCTATGACGATTATGCCCGCAGCGTACCGATGCTGGTGCCGTTCATGCCGGCCTGATTACAGCATCCGCAAAAGCGCGCCGCCGATCGAATAGCCGGCGCCGAAGGCGCACAGCACGCCGAAATCGCCGGGCTTCATGTCGGCGTGGTTTTCCGACAGCGCGATGATGGCGCCGGCGCCGGCGGTGTTGCCGAGCCGCTCCAGCACCATCGGCGCGCGGTCATGGTCGACCTCGTGGCCGAAGGCCAGTTTCAGGATCATGGCGTTCATTCGCGCATTGGCCTGATGCAGCCAGAAGCGCCTGATGGCTTGCGGCGTCAGCCCGTGCTCGGCGAGGAATTCGACAATGAATTTGTGGCCGGCGACGGTGACTTCCTTGAACACCTTGTTGCCGACCTGTTTGATCAGATTGCCTTCGAGGTTGATCATGTAAGGATCGTCCTGGGCGGTGCGGGTGTGATAGCCCAGATTGGTGCGGATATTGTTCGACATCTGCGTCCAGGTGCGCGTGTCCAGCACCTCGAAACGCCCCGGCCGCCTCTCGCCCTCGCCCAGCCCCTCGACCACCATCGCCACCGATGCATCGCCGAAGATGAAATGCGTCTGCCGATCGCGGAAATTGAGATGGCCGGTGATGATCTCCGGCGTGACCACCAGCACGCGCTTGTGCGCACCCGCCCGCACGAGATTGGCCGCAATGTGCAAGGCGGCCGCGGCCGATGAACAACCAAGCCCCATGTCGAAGCCGGCGCCCTTGGTGCCCAGCGCCTCCTGCATTTCGATGGCGATCGCCGGATAGGGCCGTTGCTGGTGCGAGGCCGAGCAGATCACCAGGTCGATGTCGGAGGCTTTCAGGCCGGCATGGTCGAGCGCCTTCCGGGCCGCGGCCACTCCAAACTCGGCCTGCAGCGACAGCGCATCATCGGGCCGCGCCGGAATGCGCGGCGCCATGCGGGTCGGATCGAGAATGCCTTCGCGCTCGATGACATGCCGGGTCTGGACGCCTGAGGCATGGACGATGAAGGCGCTGTCGGATTTCTGCAGCAGCGTCTCATCCGTGCCTTGCCGGCGCGCATTCTCCGTGTCGACCCAAGCGTTGAAACTGGCGACCAGTTCTTCATTGGTGATCTTGGCTTCAGGGATTTCAACGCCGATGCCGCTGATGATGACGCGATGCATATCCAGTCCGTCCATGCGCAGGCGTTGTCGTTCTCATGTGAACGACCAGGGGGCGCGACACAACACTTTTCTCACCCCACCGGTTTACGCCGGCTTAAACCATAGGCTGTGGCCGGATGTCATCGGGAGTGCTAGCCGGCCCGCTTGGCGACGATGAAAATGCGCGGGAAGCGCAGCAGCACCTTGCCGTTTGCGGTCTTCGGATAGGCCTTGGCAATTTTGGCCGTGTAGCTGTCGAGGAAGATCTTGCGCTCGTCGGCGTCCAGCGGATCGAGGAAAGGCTTCAGCCCCGTCGACTTCACCCATTCGACGATCGCCTCGGCGTCGGTCAGCGGATGATTGTAGGCCGTATGCCAGATATCCACCCGGTCGGAGAGCGGCGACAAGAGATCATAATAGAACGACACCGCCGGCAGCGGTCCGCGCGCAGCACCTGCCATCTTGGCGGCGAACGGCATTTCGGCGGCCGTCTCACGCATCACCTGATGCGACGGCTCAAGCATATTGTCGGGCATCTGGACGGCGAGCGCGCCACCGGGGGCGAGAAAGCCCATCAGCCGCTGGAACACTACCGGGTGGGTGGGCAGCCACTGGAATACCGCGTTGGCGAAGATGACGTTGACCGGCTCGGCCGGTCGCCATGTCGAGGCATCGGCGAGGTCGAAATTGACGCTGGGCAGGCGCGCCCTCGCCTTTTCGATCATGTCGGGAGAGCTGTCGAAACCGATGACCTCAGCATCCGGCCAGCGCTCGACCAGCAGCTCGGTCGAGTTGCCCGGGCCGCAGCCGATGTCGACCACCCGGCGCGGGAAATCCACCGGCACCTGCGCAACAAGATCTCGCGCGGGCCGCGTGCGCTCATCCTCGAATTTCAGATATTGGGCGGCGGACCAATCGGATTTTGCTTCAGTGGCTTGGCTACTCATCCATACCTCGCGACGGTGCTGACTTCCACCACCACGATGATAAGCCGGCTGTCCTACGGTGCCGCGCCTCCTTGTTGGACGCAGAACATCTGTGGCACTTTAATTTTCGCATGATCGTTTCCGAAAATCGATTCCGATTTGGGAGGCGGCGCGCTGGTCCGAACACGACACTCCCCGCCAGCATAGATTGACGCGCGAACGCATTGCGTAGACCATTTCTGAATGAAAATGGGATTCCAAGAAACTCAGGCGGCATACGGCAGCGGTTCGCAGAGCGCGAGAATTTGGACGGAGCAGTGGGCATCAGAATGGCTATACTGTCCCAACTGCGGTAATTCGCACCTGACACAGTTTCCGGCAAATCGTCCCGTAGCTGATTTTTACTGCAATAAATGCGATGATGAATACGAACTAAAAAGCGCAAAGAAACCATTTGGCAAAAAACTCACCAATGGAGCGTATAGCAGAAAAATAGAGCGACTGAATTCGTCCACTAACCCTAACTTTTTCCTACTAAAATACAATCTCAATCAACGATTCGTAGAATCCGTCTTCGTTATTCCGAAACATTTTTTCTCGCCGGAAATCGTAGAACCTAGGAAGCCGCTCTCGCCAACGGCACGCCGCGCTGGCTGGATCGGTTCAAACATTCTTCTTAATCGGGTCCCTGAGGCGGGAAGAATCCACCTAGTCAGGAACGGCATCGTCACCTCGAAAGACGAAGTTCTGGCTGCTTGGAACCGCACCGTGTTTCTACGGGAGACGCCTCATGAAGTCAGAGGATGGCTCATTGAGGTAATGCGCTGTATCGAGTCGATTGGCAGAGACGAATTTGATATCGACGAGGCTTACGCATTTGAAAAAAGGCTTGCCCTCCTTTACCCAAACAATCGGAATATTAGGCCAAAAATCCGTCAACAACTTCAGTATCTTCGCGACAACGGATTTCTTGAATTCTTATCACGCGGTCGGTATCGTATTGCGCGATAGCGCAGGTGATCTGCCCTTAGATCGTTCTTAGGTGCTTGAAATGGCTTGGTATCTCAATAATTACAGATGCTACAGATGTTCATAGGTACTGGGCTACGGATTGGTCATGTAACTGTGATGACGAATGCCCATATTGCCAAGCACGGGATGCAACGGCCATCGACAGCGTTGATCTAACTAACATTGTGGTCCAGGAGAACGATGCTTTCATAGTGCTAAACTCCCCATCCACGGCAGAGCATCAACCCGACTATCGGGAAATTGCGCGATTCCCCTCGGCCAAGTTGGCCGAAGATTTCATACAAAATCTCAATGATGAAGCTTAAAAGCAGCTACCGCGTCAGCCTCTTGTAGGTCATGCGGTGCGGGTTGACGGCCTCGGGGCCGAGTCGGCGGATCTTGTCCTGCTCATAATCCTCGAAATTGCCCTCGAACCATTCGACATGGCTGTCGCCCTCGAAGGCGAGGATGTGGGTGGCCAGACGGTCGAGGAACATACGATCGTGCGAGATGATGACGGCGCAGCCGCCAAAGTTTTCCAGCGCGTCTTCGAGCGCCGCCAGCGTTTCCGTGTCAAGGTCGTTGGTCGGTTCGTCGAGCAGCAGCACATTGCCGCCGGTCTTCAGCATCTTTGCCAAATGCACGCGGTTGCGCTGGCCGCCGGAGAGGTTGCCGACCTTCTGCTGCTGGTCCCCGCCACGGAAGTTGAACGACGCGCAATAGGCGCGCGTGTTGGCCTCGAACTTGCCGAGCTTGACCACTTCTGCGCCGCCGGAAATCTCCTCCCACACCGTCTTAGACGGATCGAGCGCATCGCGGCTCTGGTCGACATAGCCGAGCTTCACCGTTTCGCCGACGCGCACAGAGCCGGCATCCGGCGTTTCCTGGCCGGTGATCATGCGGAACAAGGTCGTCTTGCCGGCGCCGTTCGGGCCGATGACACCGACGATGCCGCCCGGCGGCAGCTTGAATTCCAGGCCTTCGATCAACAGCGTGTCGCCAAAGCCCTTCGACAGGCCTTCCGCCTCGATCACCACATTGCCGAGCCGCTCGCCATGCGGAATGACGATCTGCGTATCGCTCGGACGCCGCTTGTCGGCTGCATCCAGCAGCTCCTGGAACGCCTGGATACGCGCCTTGGACTTGGTCTGGCGGGCTTTCGGGCTGGACTGGATCCACTCGCGCTCGCGGCCGATGGCGCGCTGGCGGGCGTCGTCCTCGCGACCTTCCTGCTTGAGGCGCTTGGCCTTGGCTTCGAGGTATTTGGTGTAGTTGCCCTCATAGGGAATGCCGCGGCCGCGATCGAGCTCGAGGATCCATCCCGTGACATTGTCGAGGAAGTAGCGATCGTGGGTGATGATCATCACGGCGCCCGGATAGGCGCGCAGATGCTTTTCGAGCCACGCCGTGGTTTCGGCGTCGAGATGGTTGGTCGGTTCGTCGAGCAGCAAGAGGTCGGGCTGACGCAGCAGCAGCTGGCAGAGCGCGACGCGGCGGCGCTCACCGCCCGAAAGCTTGGTGACCTCGGAATCCTTGGGCGGGCAGCCCAGCGCTTCCATCGCCATCTCGACCTGCTGTTCGAGATCCCACAAATTGAGCCGGTCCATCTCGTCCTGGAGCTTGGCCGACTCGTCAGCCGTCTCGTCGGAGTAGTTCATCATCAATTCGTTGTAGCGCTCGATGATGGCGGTCTTGGCGGCGACGCCTTCCATGATGTTCTCGAACACCGTCTTGTTGGCATCGAGCGCCGGCTCCTGCGCGAGATAGCCGACGGTGGCGCCTTCGGCGAGCCACGCTTCGCCGTTCCACTCCTTGTCGAGCCCGGCCATGATCTTGAGGATCGTCGACTTGCCCGAGCCGTTGGGGCCGAGGATGCCGATCTTGGCGTCGGGATAGAAGGAGAGATGGACATTCTCAAGCACCTTCTTGGTGCCATAGGCCTTGTTGAGGCCGGCCATGTGATAGATGAACTGGCGTGCCACGCGCGCTTTCCTTGATGATTGACCGAAAATGTCGGATTGAATGGAGGTTGGCCGCTATGTAGGCGATGCCGGGCCGAACGGCAATCGCTTTTGCCATTTCAAGCCGGGTGTACACCGCACGTTAAGTTTTCCGCCGGTTGTAGGGAGCGTTGAAATCCCCGGTTAACCCTTCAGCGTCAAAACAGGATCGATCGCTGGCCTGTCGCGATCGAAAGTAGAGATCGGACCGAAGGTAGTGCTGAACAGTTTCCTGCTCCTTGCCGAAGCGGTCGTCTACTTCAGCGTCATGGTCACGCTGTTCCGCTTCAGGGATCGCATCGGCCTCGGCGTCTTCGTCTGCGCGCTGGGCGCCATGCATTTCCTCGAAACCTATCTCGCCAGCGTCTTCTATGTCGCCCTGCCCTTCGGCATGGTCTCGCCAGGCTCGGCGGTGCTGTTTTCCGGCAAGCTGGTGATGCTGCTTCTGCTCTACATGAAGGAAGATGCGGCCACGGTGCGCCAGCCGATCTACGGCCTTTTGCTCGGCAACGCCTTGATGATCGGGCTGGTCCTGATCCTGCGCCTGCACGATATTTCAGCCCTTTCCGACGGCAAGCTTCCCGATATCGGCTTCATCGACCAGATGGGCTGGCTGATGGTGTGGGGCACGACGCTGCTCTTCATCGACGCCATCCTGATCATCCTGCTTTACGAAAAGCTCGGGCGTTATCTGCGCAAGGCGCCGTTCTCCCGCATCCTGATTTGCGTCGCCTGCGTGCTCACCTTCGACCAGGCCGGATTTTTCACCGCCCTGCATTTCGTCGCAGGCGCACCGATTGCGGTCTTCTTCGGCGGCTGGTTGGCCAAGATGGGTGCCGCTTTTGCCTACAGCGCCATGCTTGTCGCCTACCTCAGATGGTTCGAAACGCGTCAGGTCGTGGCACCCCGCGGGCTGTCCGACGTCTTCGACACGTTGACCTATCGCGAGCGCTACGAAGCCCTGGTCGAACATGTCGGCCGCGACGGCCTCACCGGCCTCTTGCACAGGGGACGCTTTGACAGCGACGGCGAACGTCTGGTTGCTGTCAGCCTGCGCATGGCCCAGCCGCTCAGCCTGCTGATCGTCGACGTCGACCATTTCAAGTCGATCAACGATCGCTTCGGCCATGCCGAGGGCGACAGGGTGCTGAGATCGATCGCCCAGGTACTGACCCAGGCGGCCGGCGCGCACGATCAGGTTTTCAGGATCGGCGGCGAGGAGTTCGCCATCCTTTGCTCGCAGCCGCATGCGGTCGCCAGGTTGCTCGGAGAAAACCTCCGCCAGGCCGTCAAGGCGTGCGTAAACCGGTTCGACATCAGCGTCAGCGCCGGCATCGCCACTGTCGACGAGACCGTAGCCTCGCTTGCCGATCTCTTTGCCCTTGCCGACGAGCGTCTCTACAGGGCCAAATCCACCGGGCGTGACCGCGTCGTCGGCGAAGCGCATGACGATGCCGAAGACCTCAGTGCCTGGACATTGTCCACACGTGGCGTCAGCGGATAAGGTTGTCAGCTCCGCTTGCGCTGCTGCAACGCGCCGACCGCAACTGAAACGGCTATCAGCGCGATGGCCAGCCATTTCAGCGTGGTGATGATCGGACTGGCGTCGATGTCATAAGCGATGAACAACAGAATGCCGGGCACCAGCAGGCCGCACATGACCAGCATGATGCGGTTGATCTGCCAAGACACTTTTGCCGCCAGCGCTTCGTCACCGGCTTCGCCGACAAGACCGGCGCGCATCTCCCGGGAGATGGCCAACGCGCTCGACAGGCGCATGGAGATCGGCAAGCCGAGCCCGATTATGAGGAAGGCACACGCCGCCAGCAGAGCCGAGAATTTGAGCGCGCTGGTCTCGGCCGGCACCGGAAACAAAAGTGTCGCCAGCGGCAGGAAGACACAGACGATGCCGAGCGCGGCAATGGCGATGAAGATCGCGGCATTGACCCAAGTGAACAGCTGGTAGCGGCCTGCCCCGATCGGCGCGGCAAGCACGCGCATGCGCGCCCACTCGGCATCGGTATAGGAAAAGCCCGGCCATTCCATGCGGCCGTCTTTTATGGCTGTCATTCCCCTGGCCCAGAAAGCCAGCCGCGCCAGCCCGCCTGATGTCATGCCACTCATCGCCACCCCCGCCGAATGAAACACATCCAGACCGTATCACCGCGTCACTGCTAAGCGACAGACGGATATCCTACTGGAACCCGGCCGCATCGACCGAACCCTTCGGACAGCCCGCCTTGGTCGTCGGCGCCGAGGCGAGCATGAGAGTGCCCAGCGAACTGTCGGGGCCGATCGGGCCGGTCAGGCCCAGCGTCAGCTCGCCGATCAGCCGCCTGCCGCTCGACGGATCGACCAGGCAGGAGACACGCACCCGCGCGCCCGCCCCGGCGCCGAAGGCGCTGTCGAAGGTGCTGCGGATCTGGTCCGAAGTCAGTTGCTTGCCGACGTTCCTGGTGAAGAGCTCGCGCACAGGCGAGGCATTCACCGCCCGCATCAGGTTCAGCGCCTCGGCAAAATACTCCTGCTGGCTCTTGCCGTAGCAGGTGCCGTGCTTGATCCATTCATGCCGTTCGAGCTTGGAGGCGGTGCCCGGCATCACCTGGTCGAGTTCGGCGCGCGTATTGGCATCGAGGTTGACCGGCGGCAGGTCTGCCCAATGGGCCGGATTGTCATTGGCCTTGTCGCTCGCCGGCACCTGGCAATAGAAATTGCCATTCGGCTGCGGCCAGAGCCCATGCAACGTGAAATGCGACGCGTCGAAGCCGCCCGCCGTCTGCGCCTGGCATTCGGGCTTGCTCGACTTGGTTTCACAGAAGGCCGGCTGCCAGCTCAGCGCGAAAACATATTCGGGTTTTCCCGAAGCCGCAGGCTTGCCCTGATCGGCGGGCGCGGCCGGCAGGGCGGCTGCGCTGCCGCCGGTGACATGACCGCAGCTGATCTTGACCCAGCGACGCTCAGGATCGGCGCCCGGCACGCGGATGAGGTAATGCGTCGGCGCATCCTTGTTGCCGGCCAGGAGGTCGTAGCTCTGTCCAGCCGTTGTCGCGATATTGCCGGGGTTCTTGCCGCTCTTGATTGCCTGCGTTGCTGGACAGGCAGCATCGGCCACGAAGGAGCCGCTCATCTTCACATCGGCGCGCGCTAGGCCGACACCGGCCAGCGCCACCAACACCGCACCCCATATCGCCGATATCCGCATTCCAGCACTCCTAGCGTTTCATAGCGCAAGCTAGAAACGTGTGACATGTCAGAATTACGATTTCTTTCGTCCGCCGCAAAAAACAATCGCTCGGTCGATCAGACCCCGCCCTCCTCGACCCGCTTCGTCAACATACGCAGCAGATCAAGCGCGGTCTCAAGCACGCGAGGCCCGATGCCCTCGCTGATGCGGTTGGCCCAGACATGCTGGCGCGTGCCGATATCCCTGATCGCGGCCCGGCCGGCATCGGTCATCGCCAGGAGCTTGGCGCGGCGGTGCGCCGGGTTGTCCGCATAGGCGGCAAGCCCTTCGGCGGCCAGAATATCGGCCAGGCGCTGCACGCTCTGGCGCGCAAGCCCCATGTCGCGGGCAATGTCGGCCACCGATTTCGGCTCCTTCAGCACCGCGCCCAGAACCTGCCAGCGCGCCGCCGTCAACCCGGCAGGCTCCGCCAGCCGGTCGGCCGCGTCGAGAAACCCGCCATTCAGCCGGAACACGGCAAGCACCAGTTCGGTGAGCACATCTCCGGCTTCGGTCCTGCTTGTCATTTCTGGCCGGCCTCGATGGTGGAAACGAAAGTGTTGACGGCTTCAGCCACCGCCTCCGGGTTGTCAAGCATCACCCAATGGCCGGAACCGGCGACGGTTCTGTGGCCAATTCCGCTGCGCAGCCGAAACAGGGCCGCCGCATTGTCATTGGCCTCCGTGGCCAGCACGAAGATCGGCCCGCGATAGGCGTCGAGCGTCGGTTCGGGATTCCATTCCGCCAGCGCCTTGCCGACGCCTGCCCGAGCCGCCGGATCGACCACCGCCGCATCGGCGAGGACCTGTTTGCGGACATCTTCATTGGGGCCGGCGATCGAGGTGTAATAAGCGCTCAGGACACCGCCGCCGTTTGGCCCCGCCAGATCGCGCACGAACCCGTCGCGAATCTCTTTGGGCAGGGCGCGCGGATCGGTCGCCGGATCGACCAGCAGGATGCCGGCAACACGGTCGGCATGGCCGGCGGCATAGGCGAGCGCGGCCCCACTGCCGCCGCTATGTGCAACGAGGACAAACCGCTTCAGGCCGAACGCATCGGCCACCGCACCGATATCGTCGGCACGGCCGTCATAGCCGTAGTCGGCATCAGCTGCAGGCGCCGATGCGCCATGGCCGCGAAAATCGAAGGCGACCGCCTCACGGCCACCTGCGGTGAGCTGCATCACCCGGTTCCACTGTGTGGCGCGGCTGCAATCACCATGCGCGAACAGGATCGGCAGGCCGTCGCCGGATTTGATGTCGTAGCCGGCAAGCTGGCCCTGCGGGCCGGCAATGGTCTTCATGGTCATCTCCCTGGTTTGGCTGGAAGCAATGCCGGGCAGGAGCATTGCGGATGAAAGGCTCGCCAGCAGAAACGCGCGGCGCGAAACGGTTTTCATGGTCATGCTCCGATCCAATTGACAGTATGCTGTCATATAACCAAATTGACAGCAAGCTGTCAATAGTGGCCCCGGCTGATTTCGACCTCCCCTTGACGTCGGTCCCGCCGTCGCCCAACAGTCGCCGAGGGAGCGAGACATGGCATTTGACAAGCAGACGACGCTGGCCTCACCGACCGGGGCCACGCTCAACCTCTATGTGAAGCACGCGAGCGGCTCTCCACGGGCCGTCGTCCAGATTAACCATGGCTTGGCCGAACACGCCGCGCGCTATGCCCGCTTCGCCGATTACCTCAGCACCCGCGGCTTTCATGTCTACGTGCACGACCATCGCGGCCACGGCGCGACCAAGGCGCCCGACGCGCCGCTCGGCAGGTTCGCCGGCACAAGCGGCCCGGCCAAGGTGATCTCCGATGTCGACGCAGTCCACGATTTGATTGCGAAGGAGCAGCCCGGCCTGCCGGTCATCCTGTTCGGCCATTCGATGGGTGCGTCGGTGGCGCTCAACTACCTGCTGGCGCACTCGCCGCGCGTCCACGCCGCGGCGATCTGGAACGGCAATTTCTCACAAGGCCTGCTCGGCCGGCTTGCGCTCGCCATCCTCGCTTATGAGCGCTTCAGGCTCGGTTCCGATGTCCCCTCACGCATCTTGCCCAGGCTGACCTTCCAGGCCTGGGGCAAGGCGGTGCCCAGCCACAAGACGCCGTTCGACTGGCTGTCGCGCGACGAGGCTGAAGTGGCCAAGTACATTGCCGACCCGCTGTGCGGCTGGGATGCCTCGATCTCGATGTGGCGCGATGTCGTGGAGATGGCGCAGAAAGGCGGCAAGGATGCGGGCTTTGCCGGCATCAGGCGCGACCTGCCCGTCAGCATCGTCGGCGGCGAGAAGGATCCGGCCTCCGACTACGGCAAGGGCATCGACCATCTCGCCAAGCGCATGCGCGCGATGGGCTTTTCGAATCTGGTTTCAAAGGTTTACGCCGACACCCGCCACGAAAGCTTGAACGAGGTGAACCGCGACTCCGTCATGACCGATTTTGCCGCGTGGGCCGATAGTGTGTTGAAACGCTGACATCGCTGGCCCACCGCAAGGCCCGTGACAGCGGCATCCCGGGTTGATAGAGGCTGCGGTTCCGACCCGTTTTTGGTGATTTATGGCTGAACCTCCGCTGAAAGGCGTCCGCGTCGTCGAACTCGCCCGCATCCTGGCCGGCCCGTGGGCAGGACAATTGCTGGCCGATCTCGGCGCCGATGTTATCAAGGTCGAGAGCCCTGATGGCGGCGACGATACCCGCAAATGGGGTCCGCCCTTCGTCATGAGCCATGATGGCGAGAACCTGTCGGCCGCCTATTACCACTCCTGCAATCGCGGCAAGCGCTCCATCGCGGTCGATTTCTCGACGCCCGAAGGGGCCGAGACGGTGCGCCGGCTGGTTGCCACGGCCGACGTTCTGATCGAGAACTTCAAGCTCGGCGGCCTGAAGAAATACGGGCTCGATTACGAGAGCCTGAAGGCGATCAATCCAAAGCTCGTCTACTGCTCGATCACCGGCTTCGGCCAGGACGGGCCTTACGCCCCACGCGCCGGCTATGATTTCATCATCCAGGCCATGGCCGGCATGATGTCGATCACCGGCGAGGTCGGGCGCGAGCCGCAAAAGGCCGGCGTCGCCATATCGGACATCTTCACCGGCCTCTATTCGGTGATCGCCATCCAGGCAGCGCTTCGCCATGCCGAAAAGACCGGCGAAGGCCAGCATATCGACATGGCCCTGTTCGACACGCAGATTTCCGCACTCGGCAACCAGAACCTCAACTATCTCGTCTCCGGCAAGGCGCCGGTGCAGATAGGCAATGCGCATATGAACATTGCGCCCTATGAGGTTGTCCCGGTCAGGGACGGCCACATCATCCTGGCGGTCGGCAATGACGGCCAGTTCGCCAAATTCTGCGCCGCCGTCGGGCTCGACCATCTCTCAGCGAATCCCGATTTCGCCACCAATCCGGCCCGCGTGGCCAACCGGGTGAAGTTGCGCGAGCACTTGATCGAGACGCTGAAGAATTGGGATCGCGACCCATTGCTGGCCAAGCTCGAAGCGGCAAGCGTGCCGGCGAGCCCGATCAACGACATCGGCCAGATGTTTGCCGACCCGCAGACGATCGCACGCGGCATGCGCCTCGACCTCGACGATGGCCATGGCAATCGTCTGCCCTCGGTACGCGCGCCGATGGTGATGTCCGGCACACCGCTGGTCTATGAGCGTCCCTCGCCGCGCCTTGGCGAACACACGCAAGAAATCCTTGCCGAACTGGAGAAGTCTGGACGATGAAGACCGGTGGACAACTGATTGTCGACGCACTCGAGGCGAACGGCACCGACCGCATCTTCTGCGTGCCCGGCGAATCCTATCTCGCGGTGCTCGACGCATTGCATGACTCGCCCATCCGCACCATTGTCTGCCGACAGGAAGGCGGCGCCGCCATGATGGCCGACTGCCAGGGGCGGCTGACCGGCAAGCCCGGGATCTGCTTCGTCACCCGCGGCCCCGGCGCCACCAATGCATCGGCCGGCATTCACATTGCCATGCAGGATTCGATACCCGTCATCCTGTTCATCGGCCAGGTCGCCAGCCACGCCAAGGAGCGCGAGGCTTTCCAGGAGGTCGACTACAAGCGCTTCTTCGGCGACATCGCCAAATGGGTGGTGGAGATCGACGATGCCGCGCGCATCCCCGAACTCGTCACCCGCGCCTTCGCCGTCGCGACATCGGGCCGCCCCGGCCCCGTCGTCATCTCGCTGCCGGAAGACATGCTGACCAGCCTGGTCGACGCGCCTGCGGCCTTGCCGCACACGCCGGTCGAAACCCGCCCCGGCGAAGCCGAACTCGACGCGCTGGAGAAACTGCTCGGCAAGGCCAAACGCCCTTTCGTCATCCTCGGCGGCACACGCTGGGACGAGGAAGCGGTGGCTCGCATGCGCACCATTGCCGAGGCCTGGTCGCTGCCGGTCGGCTGCTCCTTCCGCCGCCAGATGCTGTTCGACCATCTGCACCCGAACTATGCCGGTGATGTCGGCATCGGCATCAACCCGAAGCTGGCCACCGCCATCAAGCAGGCCGACCTGGTGCTGCTGATCGGCGGCCGCATGGGCGAGATGCCGTCCTCCGACTACACGTTGCTGAAAAGCCCCTATCCCGACCAGACGCTGGTCCATGTCCATGCCGACGCCGGTGAACTCGGCCGCGTCTACCGGCCGACGCTGGCGATCAACGCCTCGCCATCGGCCTTCGTCGAAGCCTTCGCCAAGCGCAAGCCAGCCTCCGCGCCAGCCTGGGCGGATGAGACGCCAAAGCACCATGCCGCCTACCTCGACTGGTCGACGCCGCCTGAGACCGGCCCCGGCCCGGTCCAGATGGGACCGATCATGAATTACCTGGAAAAGGTTCTGCCCGACGACGCCATTTTCACCAACGGCGCCGGCAATTACGCCACCTGGGTGCACCGCTTCCACCGCTTTCGCCGCTTCGCCACGCAGGGCGCGCCGACCTCCGGTTCGATGGGTTATGGCACGCCGGCCGCGGTCGCCGCCAAGGCGCTCCATCCCGACCGCACCGTGATCGCCTTTGCCGGCGACGGCTGCTTCCTGATGAACGGACAGGAATTCGCCACCGCCGTGCAATACGACCTGCCGATCATCGTCATCGTCGTCAACAACGGCATCTACGGCACCATCCGCATGCACCAGGAGCGCGACTATCCCGGCCGCGTCGTCGCCACCGATCTGAAGAACCCTGACTTTGCCGCTCTTGCCCGCGCCTATGGCGGCCACGGCGAGACGGTCGAGAACACGGCAGATTTTGCCCCTGCCTTCGAGCGGGCCCGCGCCAGCGGCAAGCCGGCGATCGTCGAGATAAGGCTCGATCCCGAGGCGATCACGCCGACGCGGACGATGACGCAGATCCGCGACAAGGCCTAAGAACTTCGTAGCGAAGCCGAGTTCGTCACACCCCCCTCTGTCCTGCCGGACATCTCCCCCGCAAGGGGGGAGATCAGAAGTCACATCGGCCTTTGCCAATCACCAACGTTGAAGATGAGGGCCGGCGGTCAAGCTGCCAATCTCCCTCCTTGCGGGGGAGATGGCCGGCAGGCCAGAGGGGGGTGCTGTCCCGCCGACGCTGCCAAGGCGATCGCCCCTTTCCTGATATCTACAAGCGAGCTATCAGACCGCTGCCAGCGCCTGCGTCAGGTCGGCGATCAAATCATCCGGATGCTCGACGCCGATCGACAGCCTGACCGTGGTCTCCAGCACGCCGATGCGCTGGCGCACGTCGAAGGGGATGCCGGAGTGCGTCATCGCCGCCGGGTGGCTGGCGAGCGATTCCGTGCCGCCAAGGCTCACCGCCAGCTTGAATATTTGCAGCCCGTTGAGAAAGGCGAAGGCCGCCTTCTCTCCGCCTTTGATATCGAAAGAAAATGTCGACCCGGCGCCGCTGCATTGCGCCTTGTAGGCGCGTCCCGCTGCCGTGTCCTCGCCCAGGAACGGCAGGTAATGCACCTTTTCCACCTTGGCATGATCGCGCAGGAATTCGGCCACGAGCCGCGCATTGTCGTTGGCGCGCTCCATGCGGATCGACAGCGTCTCCAGCGAGCGGCCGAGCATCCAGCAGGAATGCGGGTCGAGTTGCGTGCCGATGGCGCCGCGCAGCGCCTTGATCGGCTTGGTCACCGCCTTGCTGCCCATGGCTGCACCGGCGATCAGGTCGGAATGGCCGCCGACATATTTGGTCAGCGAATAGACGGAGACATCGGCGCCATGTTCGATCGGCCGCTGGAACACCGGGCCGAGCAGCGTGTTGTCGCAGACGATGATCGGCGTTGATCCTTGGCTTGCGCCGATCTCGTCGGCAATCTTCCGGATCAGTGCGATGTCGACCAGGCTGTTGGTCGGATTTGACGGCGTCTCGATGAGAATGACCGAGACACGCCCCTTCGCCACCGCAGCATCCGCAGCGGCCCGCACCGCCTTGTCGTCGACGCCGTCGGCGAAGCCGACAGCGCCGATGCCGAAGCCGGACAGCGTGCGCGTCAAAAGCGTCTCGGTGCCGCCGTAAAGCGGCTGCGAATGCAGAATGACATCGCCCGGCCGGGCATAGGCGAGCAGCGTGGTGGCGATCGCCGACATGCCCGACGAGAACAGGATGCAGGCGTCCGTTCCCTCATAGACCGCCAGCCGGTCCTCGACGATCTCTGAGTTCGGATGGTTGAAGCGCGAATAGACCAGGCCGGACGCCGTGCCGCTCGGCGGCTCCTTGCGGCCGGATGTGTAGTCGAAGAAGTCGCGCCCCTCCTCCGCCGATTTGAACACGAAGGTCGAGGTCAGGAACACCGGCGGCTTGACGGCGCCTTCCGACAGTTGCGGATCGAAGCCATAGCTCAACATCAACGTTTCCGGATGGAGCTTGTGGTTGCCGATGTGGGTTTTCGACGGGCGCGGCGCGGTCATGGCTTTTCCTGCATCTGGAGGAGTCTCGTGCAGCAATTTATGCGATCCCGGTCCGCCAGTCCTTGCTATTCTCGGCCTCGCATGGCTGCATCCCGGCAACAAATTGCCCAGCGAGAGCAAAAGTGCAGCAGAAGATAGCCGACGATTTCGACCGCAAGATCCTGCGCGAGTTGCAGGCCGACGCCCGCATCACCAACAATGAGCTTGCGGAGCGCATCGGCCTGTCGCCGTCGCCATGTTTGAGGAGGGTACGCCGGCTGGAGGAGGCCGGCATTATCCGGGGCTATACCACGCTGGTCGACCCGGCCGCCTTCGGCTGGAACATGGTCGCCATCGCCACCGTCCGGCTCAGCCGCCAGAACGAGGACGAGATCGTCATGTTCGAAGACGCCATCCGCGGTTGGGAAGAGGTAATGGAATGCCACCTCGTCACCGGGTCGCGCGATTATGTGTTGAAAGTGGTGACCGGCAGCCTCGAACAGTACGAGCGCTTCATCAAGGAAAAGATCGCGCGGCTGAAATGCGTCGCTTCGATCGAGACCAGCTTCGTCATGAACACCATAAAGGAACGGCGCCTCTGACATTTGGTCAAAGGCGCCGCTCTCGAGGTCGAAATTGCCTGGCCAGGCTTATTTGATCGCCTTGTCGGTGATGGCCGTGGTGTAGGCGCCGGTCGGCGCCTTGGTGATGATCTTCTGGTCGAGCAGCGCCTTGGCGGTGCGCTCGTAGGTCGCCGGGTCGAGCTTGCCGTCGGCATTGTCGATCAGCTTGGCGACTTCGCTCATCATCCGCTTCTGGTGGTTTTCGTCCTGGCCACCGCCGTCCATGACAATGCCCGCGGCCTCGTCATTGTTGTCGATGGCATATTTCCAGCCCTTCATCGAGGCGCGCACGAAACGCACCATCTTGTCTTCGAAAGCCGGATCCTTGAGCTTGTCTTCCGAGGCATAGAGCCCGTCCTCAAGCAGGTCGTTGCCCATCGCCGAGTAGTTGAACACGGTGAGCTGGTCCGGCTTGTAGCCGGCATCGATCAGCTGCCAGTACTCGTTGTAGGTCATGACCGAAATGCAATCCGCCTGCTTCTGGATCAGCGGCTGCACGTCGAAGCTCTGCTTCAAAACCGTGACGCCATCCGGGCCGCCTTCGGTCTTCAGGCCGAGCTTGTTCATCCAGGCGTAGAAAGGATATTCGTTGCCGAAGAACCAGACGCCGAGCGTGTGACCCTTGAAATCGGCTTCGGTCTTGATCGGGCCGTCCTTCGGGCAGACCAGCTCCATGCCGGCCTTCTTGAACGGCTGGGCGATGTTGACCAGCGGCACGCCCTTTTCGCGCGCGGCGAGTGCCCCGCCCATCCAGTCGACGATGACGTCGGCGCCACCGCCGGCGATCACCTGCTCGGGTGCGATATCGGGACCGCCCGGCTTGATGTCGACGTCGAGGCCTTCGGCTTCATAAAAACCCTTGGCCTTGGCGACATAGTAGCCGGCAAACTGCGCCTGCGTGACCCATTTCAGCTGCAACGTCACCTTGTCGGCGGCCATTGCCTGGAACGCGGCCAGCGACATCGCGCCGGCCAGCATCGGAATGATCAGTCTTTTCATGTTTTTACCCTCTGAAGTTAACACCCGAACCCACCGCCCTATCCACCACGGACAGAGGGATGCCAAAACGTGACGGCTCTCTCGACGAGAGCGACCACGCCATAAAAGACCGAACCCGCCAGTGCTGCAACTGCGATTTCGGCCCAGACCATGTCGATGTTCATCCGCCCGACCTCGGTCGAGATGCGAAAGCCCATGCCGACCACAGGCGTGCCGAAGAACTCGGCGACGATGGCGCCGATCAGCGCCAGCGTCGAGTTGATCTTGAGCGCGTTGAAGATGAAGGGCGCTGCCGCCGGCAGTCTGAGCTTCAAGAGTGTTGGCCAGTAGCCCGACGCATACGTGCGCATCAAATCGCGCTCCATATGGCCGGAGGCGGCAAGACCGGCAACCGTGTTCACCAGCATTGGGAAGAAGGTCATGATGATGACGACCGCGGCCTTGGACGGCCAGTCGAAGCCGAACCACATCACCATGATCGGCGCCACACCGATGATCGGCAGCGCCGAGACCATATTGCCGATCGGCAGCAGACCGCGGCGCAGGAACGGCACCCGGTCCGCGGCGATGGCCACCAGGAAGCCGGCGCCGCTCCCGACGATGTAGCCGAAGATCACCGCCTTGAAGATGGTCTGCCTGATATCGGCGCCGAGCACCGGCAGGGAACTGGCGATGCGCACACCGATGGCGCTCGGCGGCGGCAAAAGGATGAAGGGAATGCCGGCGCCACGCGTCACCGCTTCCCATATGATCAGGATCCAGGCGCCGAAGATCGCCGGGATGATGAGGCGCAGCGCCATCCGCGCCCCTTTTGCCATAGGCCGAAGCCCCGACAGCACCGCCACGCAGCGCCAGGCCAGCAGCCAGGCAGCCGCGAGCAGCAGGAAATAAGGCGCCATTGCCGTGCCTTCGAACCCTGTAATGCCCGAGATCAGCATCCAGGCGACAAGGTGAGCGCCGATAAACAGCACCGCAGCCTCGGCTACCGCCGAAATTCTGATCATCGAGATCAGCCCCGCCAGCACGGCCAGGCCGATCATCGGGGTCTTTATACCGAAATAGGGGTAGTCGAAACTTGCCGTCGGGTCTGCAAGGGTGGCCGCTTCCGGCTTCGACATCGCGCCGAGCGCGACGGCGACGAGGCACAGCGCAATGGCCAGCACGGCTTGCCAGGAGGGCTTCAGCCAGTTCATGCCGGCCTCCCGCCCATCGCGCGGTCAACGAGGCGCCCGGCTATGCCGACCACCATGACCAGAAGGGCCGCCACCACCGAGCCCGCCACAAGGGCGGACCAGATGTCGATGGACTGGCTGTAATAGGCGCCTGCCAAAAGCTTGGCGCCGATGCCGGCGACAGCACCGGTCGGCAGTTCGCCGACAATGGCGCCGACCAGGCTCGCCGCCACCGCCACCTTCATCGAGGTGAACAGGAACGGCACCGAGGCCGGCACCCGCAGCTTCCAGAAGGTCTGCGAGACACTGGCATTGTAGGTGTGCATCAGGTCGAGATGCATGAGTTCGGGCGAGCGCAGGCCCTTCACCATGCCAACCGTCACCGGGAAGAACGACAGGTAGGTCGAGATCATCGCCTTTGGGATCAGACCGCTGATGCCGATCGCCCCCAGCACGACGATGATCATCGGCGCCACCGCCAGAATGGGAATCGTCTGGGAGGCGATGATCCACGGCATCAGGCTGCGGTCGAGCGTCGCCACATGCACGATGCCAACCGCGATGACGATGCCGAGCGCCGTGCCGAAGGCAAAGCCGAGCAACGTCGACGACAGGGTCACCCAAGCATTGTAGACGAGGCTTCGGCTCGATGTGATGGGCCGCAGGAAGGTGTTCTCGAAGAAGTTCACCGCCACCTGATGCGGCGCCGGCAGCGTCGGCTTGGGCTGCGACAGCGTCTTGCCGATGAATTCGACGGTGTCGTGGGTTTCCCCGGCGCGCCGGTCGAGGTCGCGCTGGAACGGCGCGTTTAGGATGACGGCGAAGACATACCAGAGCACCACCATGCCGAGGAGGATGGAGGTCACGGGGATGAGTTTTTCGCGGAAGGTGTCCATCTAGCGCGCCTCGCCAGCGGGGCGCCCTCCTCTCCCCAACGGGGAGAGGGTGGCCGGAGCGAAGCGGAGGTCGGGTGAGGGGGTAGAAATCTTTCCGTCGAGACAAGCCAAGATCGTATCCAGGACCGCTCGGCTCTCAGCCAAAACTTCGTGATTCCAGAAGCGCAGAACCGAATAACCTTGTCCGTTCAGCCAGGCTGTCCTGGCGGGATCGGTCAGTGAATTCGCGTGTTGGCTGCCATCAAGTTCGACAATCAGCCCCTGCTCGCGGCAGACGAAGTCCGCGATGAAAGGTCCGAGCGGCACTTGCCGCACAAATATGTAGCCGTTGAGATGACGTCCTCTCAATTCCCCCAAAGCCGGTATTCAGCTTCGGTCTCGTCAAACCGCAGCTTTCGGGCGCGAGCGGTTGCCCCGACATTTCTCTTGGTCGGATCCGTCGGCGCCGCCCCCTCACCCGACCTCCGCTTCGCTCCGGCCACCCTCTCCCCGTTGGGGAGAGGAGCCAGCCGGTCGTTCGCCCCCTCAATCATCATAGCTGTGCCCTGCCCTCAAGCCATCGCGTACCCTGGCCGCGATCGCCAAAAATTCCGGCGTCTCGCGGATGTCCAGTGGCCGCTCCTTTGGCAGCGTCGATTCGATGATGTCGGTAACCCGACCTGGGCGCGGCGACATGACGACGATGCGCGTTGAAAGATACACCGCCTCGGGGATGGAATGGGTGACGAAGCAGATCGTCTTGTTGGTGCGCGCCCACAATTCCAGAAGCTGTTCATTGAGATGGTCGCGCACGATCTCGTCCAGCGCGCCGAAGGGCTCGTCCATCAGCAACAGGTCGGCGTCGAAGGCGAGCGCGCGGGCGATCGAAGCGCGCTGCTGCATGCCGCCGGAAAGCTGCCAGGGGTATTTCTTCTCGAAGCCGGAGAGGTTGACGAGCTCCATAGTGCGCTTGATGCGCTCGGCCTGCTCCGCTCTCGAAAGGCCGATGATCTCCAGCGGCAGCGCCACGTTACGCTCGATCGTGCGCCACGGGAAAAGGGCTGCCGCCTGGAAGACGTAGCCATAAGCGCGTTTCTCGCGCGCCTGTTCCGGCGTCATGCCGTTGACCGAGATCGTGCCCGATGTCGGTTTTTCCAGATCGGCGATGACGCGCAGCAAGGTGGTCTTGCCGCAGCCCGATGGGCCGATGAAGGAGACGAACTCGCCCTTGCCGATGGTCAGGTCGACATTGGAGAGCGCCTCTACCGGACCGTCATTGGTCCGAAAGGTAAGGCCAAGTCTGCTTGCCGAGACGACGGCTGGCGATTGTCCCGTCATCGCTTGCTGCCTGCCTCTCGCAGCCGCCCAGGATGAAATGCCGTTGCATTCGCGTTGATGTTGCTTTCCACTCGTCCAATCCCACCCACTCGACGCCCGGAGCCTTGCCGATGTCGCCCAAACCCACTTGTCACCTTATCCGTCCTGAAAGCACTTATGAAGGCAAGCAGGGATTGACCTATTTTGCCGGCATTGCAGCCGAGACGGTCGGCTCGTCCGGCATCTGCATGCATCTGCTCACCCTGCCGCCTGGCGCCCGCGCCAAGGCGCATCTGCATGAAAGTCATGAGACGGCGATCTATGTGCTCTCGGGCGAGGTCCACACATGGTATGGCGACAGGCTCGAGAACCACATCGTCGTCAAGGCCGGCGACCTCTTCTACATCCCGGCCGGCGTACCGCATCTGCCGGCCAATCTGAGCAACGCCCCGTCCTCGGCCGTCATCGCCCGCACCGATCCCAATGAACAGGAAAGCGTCGTCCTGTTGCCGGAACTGGATGCGCTGGTGGCCTGACGCTGACGGGACTGCCGTCATTTGCACCGCGCCACTTCGCCCATGACATTGCCGTCGTCGTCGGTGACCGTCAGCTTCTTGGCGTTCTTGGCGCTGCGCTTGATGGTGAATTTGGTCGGCTCCTGTCCTTCTTCGCCTTCCGCCTCGCATGTTGCCGTCACCACCAGCGACCCATCAGCCTGCGCCTGCTTGTCCGTGAAGGTGCAGGCGCTGGCGGCGGTGACCAATGCCTCGTCGGTCAAAAGCAGCATCCGATCGGCGGCGACTTCCTGGCCGTTGCGGTTGATGCAGCCATATTTGTCCCCATAGGGTTTCGTCAGGTCGATGCCTGCCGCAAGGGCCTGACCCGCAGCCAGAACGACTATCATCGCAACAGACGGCCCCAAACCGCGCGCGCTCATTCCCCCAGCTCCAACGTCACGAACACGGTTGCAACGGCCCCATTTCTTCAAGACCGGGAATGGTCACGAAGAACCCACCCTCGCCCTTGTTGGTGACCACAACGGTTTCAGCCGTCGTCCCCGCCTCGCCTTCGGCGGAACAGGTCGCATCAAGCGATTGCGTGCCCGGCGCCCACGTCAATTGCTGCGCGAACCGGCAGCCGCTGCCATAGGTCTCGATGCCTTCGGCGGTCAGCACGATATAATCGTCCCGGCCCTGAAAACCGGCCTTTGCAAAGACACAGCCGGCATCGTTGCCCCAGGAGCCCACCAGCCTCTCGGCCCCTGTTGCCGGACCAGCGACCACCATCGCCACGACCAGTGAAATGAGCGCCCCCGGGCTCCGCAACGTCAAACGCCTGTCGCCGGAATGCCGGTGCGTTCCACCTTGCGCGGCGCGGTAATGTCCTTCCAGGTCGATAGAGCCCGGTTGACCGCCGCGTTCGGCTCGCGGGCGACGAATTCGCCATGGCCGGGCTTGGCCTTGACCTCCGCTTCCTCGACCGACAGTTCGCCGCGCGAAAAGACGAAGCGCGGCAGGCCGGTCACCTCAAAACCTTCGAAGACGTTGTAGTCGATCACCGATTGCTGCTTCTTCGAGGTGATGGTCTTCTTGGCGCTGGGGTCCCACACCACGATGTCGGCGTCCGCGCCTTCGACGATGGCGCCTTTCCTAGGATACATGTTGAGGATCTTGGCGATGTTGGTCGAAGTCACCGCGACGAACTCGTTCATCGTCAGCCGCCCGGTGTTGACGCCCGTCGTCCACAGCACGGGCAAGCGGTCTTCAAGCCCGCCGGTGCCGTTCGGGATCTTGGTGAAATCGCCGACGCCATTGCGCTTCTGCTTGGTGGTGAAGGCGCAGTGGTCGGTCGCCACCACCTGCAGCGATCCCGCCTGCAGGCCGGCCCACAGCGAATCCTGGTGCAGCTTGTTGCGGAAGGGCGGGCTCATGACGCGGCGCGCCGCATGGTCCCAATCCTTGTCGAAATACTCGCTTTCATCCAGCGTCAGATGCTGGATCAGCGGCTCGCCGAAAACCCGCATGCCCTTCTGGCGGGCGCGGCGGATGGCTTCGTGGCTCTGCTCGCAGGACACATGCACGACATAGAGCGGCACGCCGGCCATGTCGGCGATCATGATGGCGCGGTTGGTCGCCTCGCCTTCCACTTCCGGCGGCCGCGAATAGGCGTGTCCCTCGGGACCATTATTGCCGGCAGCGAGCAGCTTTTGCGACAGCGCCGCAACCACGTCGCCATTCTCGGCATGAACGAGCGGCAGCGCGCCGAGATCGGCGCAGCGCTGGAACGACGCGTACATCTCGTCGTCGTCCACCATCAGCGCGCCCTTGTAGGCCATGAAATGCTTGAACGAGGTAATGCCTCTGTCGACGACGGTGGCCATCTCGTCGAACACCTGCTTGCCCCACCAGGTGATCGCCATGTGGAAGGAGTAGTCGCAGGCAGCCTTCGAGGTCTTGTTGTCCCACATCTGCAACGCTTCCAGCAGCGATTGCTGCGGCGCCGGCAGGCAGAAATCGACCACCATCGTGGTGCCACCGGAAAGGGCCGCACGCGTCCCGGACTCGAAATCGTCGGCCGAATAGGTGCCCATGAACGGCATTTCGAGATGGGTGTGCGGATCGATGCCGCCCGGCATGACGTAACAGCCGCTGGCGTCGAACTCATGGTCGCCATGCAGGTTCGAGCCAATGGCGACGATCTTGCCGTGCTGCATCAGCACATCGGCCTTCCAGGTGCGGTCGGCGGTGACGATGGTGCCGTTTCGGATGACTTTGGTCATTGTCGTGTTCCCTTGTTCTCTTCGCGCTTCTTGTGAGCGTCGTTTTGAATACAGATCTTAGTTCACGCCACGATCCCCGCTGTCTCTACCACCGCATGGAACAGCACGTCGGCGCCGGCGCCGGCCCATTCCTTGGTGATTTCCTCAGCCTCGTTGTGTGACAACCCGTCAACGCAGGGGCACATCACCATGGCGGTCGGCGCAACGCGGTTGATCCAGCAGGCGTCGTGGCCGGCGCCGGAGACGATGTTGCGGTGGGAATAGCCGAGCCGATCGGCGGCGTCGCGGATCGCCTTGACGCAGCCGGCATCGAAGGTGACCGGATCGAAAGCGCCGACCTGCTCGACCTTGTACTGGATGTCGAGCGCCTCACAGATTGTGTCGATGCCTTCGCGTATGCGCCCATCCATCGCGTCCAGCACTTCCTTCTCGGGCGAGCGGATGTCGATGGTGAAGACGGTGCGCCCGGCGATGATGTTGCGCGAGTTCGGAAACACCTCCATGTGGCCGACCGCGCCGACGGCGTCGGGCTGGTAGTCCATGGCGATCTCGTGCACCAGTTCGATGACCCGAGCCATGCCGAGCCCGGCATTACGGCGCTTGGGCATCGGGGTCGAGCCGGTATGCGCCTCCTTGCCGGTCAGCGTTACCTGCAGCCATTTCAGGCCCTGGCCGTGGGTGACGACGCCAATGTCGATGCCTTCGTCCTCGAGGATCGGCCCCTGCTCAATATGCAGTTCGAAGAAGGCGTGGATCTTGCGATCACCGACTTTCTCGGTGCCTTTCCAGCCGATGCGCTCCAGCTCCTCGCCAAATTTCCTGCCCTGTTTATCAGTGTGCTGATACACGTCCGCCTGATCGAGCACACCGGCGAACACGCCGGACGCCATCATAGCCGGGGCAAAGCGCGAGCCTTCCTCATTGGTCCAGTTGGTAACGACGATCGGATGCCTGGTCTGGATGCCGAGATCGTTAAGCGAGCGAATAATCTCCAGCCCGCCGAGCACGCCGAGCACGCCGTCATATTTGCCGCCGGTCGGCTGCGTGTCCAGATGGCTGCCGACATAAACCGGCGGCAGGCTGGGATCAGCGCCTTCCCGGCGGGCAAACATGGTGCCCATTTCGTCGAGCCCCATTTCGAGCCCGGCCGCCTCGCACCAGCGCTTGAACAGATGCCGTCCCTCGCCGTCCTCGTCGGTCACGGTCTGGCGATTGTTGCCGCCGGCAATACCGGGGCCGATCTTCGCCATCTCCATGATGGAATCCCACAAACGGTCTGAATTGATTCGCAGATTCTCGCCCGGGGCGGCCATTCAAAGTCCTCTCATTTCATATAACCAACCGGGCGGCGGTTCCCGCCGCCGCCCGACTGGCTGGATAGATTAGTCGATCGCCCTCAGCACTTCTCTGACATGGTCGATCAATTCGTTGATCTGGCCCTTGGTGATGATCAGTGGCGGCGACAGCGCGATGATGTCGCCGGTGGTGCGGATCAGCGCGCCGCGCTCGAACGCCTTGACGAAGGCCGAGAAGGCCCGCTTGGTCGGGCTGCCGGCGATCGGCGCCAGTTCGATCGCGCCGATCAGGCCGATATTCCGGATGTCGATGACATGCGGCTCGTCCTTCAGCGAATGCAGCGCATCTTCCCAGTAAGTCGCCAGTTCCTCGCCACGGGTCAGCAGGCCCTCTTCCTTGTAGGTGTCGAGCGTGCCGAGTGCCGCGGCGCACGCAATCGGATTGCCCGAATAGGTGTAGCCGTGGAAGAACTCGATCATGTGCTCGGGGCCGGTCATGAAGGCGTCGTGGATTTCCTTCTTCACGAACACCGCGCCCATCGGGATGACGCCGTTGGAGACGCCCTTGGCGGTGGTCATGATGTCGGGCGTGACGCCGAAATAATCCGCTGCGAACGGCGCGCCGAGACGGCCGAAACCGGTGATGACCTCGTCGAAGATCAGCAAAATGCCGTGCTCGGTGCAGATCTCGCGCAGTTTCTGCAGATAGCCCTTCGGCGGCAGGATGACGCCGGTGGAGCCGGCGACCGGTTCGACGATGACGGCGGCGATGGTCGAGGCGTCATGCAGGGCAACGATGCGCTCCAGCTCGTTGGCGAGTTCCGCGCCATATTCCGGCACGCCCTTGGAGAAGGCGTTCTTTTCCGGCAGATGCGTGTGCGGCATGTGGTCGACGCCGCCGAGCAGCGTGCCGAACATCTTGCGGTTGGTGACGATGCCGCCGACCGAGATGCCGCCGAAATTGACGCCGTGGTAGCCGCGTTCGCGGCCGATCAGGCGGGTGCGCGCGCCCTCACCCTTCACACGGTGATAGGCGATCGCCATCTTCAGCGCGGTTTCCACCGATTCCGAACCGGAATTGGTGAAGAAGACATGGTCCATGCCCTTGGGCGCGAGGTCGACCAGGCGGTTGGCCAGTTCGAACACAATCGGGTGTCCCATCTGGAAGGCCGGCGCATAGTCGAGTTCGGCCGCCTGATGCTGGATCGCTTCCGTGATCTTGGGACGGCAATGGCCGGCATTGACGCACCACAGGCCGGCGGTGCCGTCGAGCACCTTGCGGCCGTCGCTGGTGGTGTAATGCATGTCCTTGGCGGACACGAACATGCGCGGCGCCTGTTTGAACTGCCGGTTTGCCGTGAACGGCATCCAGAATGCGCTGAGATCGTTCGGCGTGACTTTCAGCCGGTTGGACATGACCAAGACTTCCCCTTGTAACCTGTTTCGGTGCGGCTAACGCTTGGTCTTTCCAAAGCTTGGTCTTTGCTGCGTTTTCATGCTACGCAAATTTTTGACCGATTGGACAAACGTTAGCACCGCCCTGTCGGCGGTCAAGGGATTACTAGCGGAAATGCGGCCTGCGAAGTGCGCTCCACGGGTAAGAGAAAAACTGGTCCAGAGAATTGGTCCAGATGACCCGCTCGGCCAAGGCTTGCAGGGGTGAGCGGCGCCATGGAAGGCTCAGCCCCTCGCCGCACCCGCATCCAGCAGGAAAAGCGCGAACTGATCCTGGAAGCAGCGCTCGAAGTCTTCTCCACCAACGGCTTTCGCGGCTCGACCATCGACCAGATCGCCGAGGCCGCGGGGATGTCGAAGCCGAACCTGCTCTATTATTTCCGCCGCAAGGAAGACATCCACGAAACGCTGATGGAGCGGCTGCTGGCGACGTGGCTGGCGCCGCTACGTGAACTCGACGACATCGGCGACCCCCTGACCGAGCTCAGGAGCTACATCCGGCGCAAGCTCGAAATGGCGCGTGATTTTCCCAGGGAGAGCCGGCTGTTCGCCAACGAGATCCTGCAAGGCGCGCCGCGCATCATGCCGCTGCTGGAAGGAGAGCTGAAAACGCTGGTCGACGAAAAGGCCAACGTCGTCAAGGGCTGGATGCGCGCCGGCAAGATCGCCCGCACCGATCCCTGGCACCTGATCTTCTCGATCTGGGCGACGACCCAGCATTACGCCGATTTCGACGTCCAGGTCCGCGCCGTGCTCGGCGCCGATCGCGGCGGCGACGGCCGCTTCGAGGATGCGGCGCGCTTTCTCGAACAGCTGTTTATCGATGGGCTGAAGCCGAAGCCCTGATAACTGCCGCGGTGCTCAGTTGCGTGATGCTCAGTTCCTTGGAGGTATTGCTTTCCATTCGTCATAAGATGCCTGATGAAGAACTCCCCTAAACGCTACGAGCTTGCCCTGTTGCGGTGTGATCTTTAGCTTCGTCGGCATTTTAGGTGTGATGGCTCCGCCGAGTGGAGCAATAGCAAAGCCATTCACCACTATGCCGTTGTCCAGGGTGATGCCTTTGTTGAACCCACCCCGATGCGGCACTCCACCGTTCATCTCGATTTTGATTTCACCCTCTTCGTTGTCTATCAAAACAAGAAATGAGGGATTCGGCTCCATGAGGTGAGAAGCCGAAATTACGATGTCCACGGCAACAGACGGATTACCTGAAAAGCTATAGGTGAGATTGGAGAATCCCATATGCTGCGGGGTGAACGTATTATTTCCTTGGATGACATTCACGATCTGAACAATCGCTGCTTCAATCCCATTGGCGAACATATCGATGTAGACGTTCTGAAGAAGTACAGGCGGCATCGTGGAGCCATCCACACGAACGGGAATGATTTTGCACTCGCCCTTCGTGGCTTTATATAATGCGTTCTGCCATTCGAGCTTGACCATGTTGCTCTGAAGACTTTTTCCAGAAACAAAGAAAAAAACAAACTTTGGCGAAGTTAGGCCTTCGTTCATTTTATCAATGATGCCATCGCCTGGCTGTATTGACCAGCTGTCGTAAAAAACCTTGTCCTGCCCAAAAATTTCGCGGAGCCGAAGTGCAACCGGTTCAATAACGGGCTTGTCCGGTGGGAACTTGCATTCACAACGTCAACTAGGCACTGCGCCGTTCGACAGGCAGCGCGTCCACCAATGCCTGCAGCTTGGCGACCGAATTCTGCTCGGCCAGCGGCGTGTAGACGATCAGCTTCATGTCCGAGCCGTCATCGATCGACAGGCTCATATGCTCGAACGCCATCGCGCCGGCGATCGGATGGCGCAGATACTTCTTGCCGGAGAGACGATGCACCACATCTCGCTGCGGCCACCACTCCCGGAACTCCGGGCTCGACCGCATCATAAGCGCGATCAGCCGCTCGAAATCCGGGTCGCCGGTGTATTTCGCGCTCTCGGCGGGAAACGCCGCAAGGGTGGCGCGCGCCAGCTGTTCCCAGTCGACCAGCAAATGGCGCCGGTGCGGATCGGTGAACACGCCATGGAGGATGTTACGGGCGTCGCCCTCCAACAAGCCGTAATCGCCGAAAATGGCAACCGCCCCGGCGTTCCAGGCCAGCACATCCCAGCGCGGCCCGACAATATAGGCCGGTTGCAGGACGAGACTCTGCAGCATGTGCAGCAGGGGACCTTCGACCTTGACCGGGGTAATGCGCCGCCGCTCGGGCTGCTGGCGGCCGGCCAGCGTGAACAAATGCCGCTTCTCGGCGGCATCGAGGCGCAAGGCCTCGCAAAGCGCCGTCAGTACCTCCACCGAAGGCCGCACATCCCTGCCCTGTTCCAGCCAGGTGTACCAGGTCGTGCCGACGCCGGCGATCATCGCCACCTCTTCGCGGCGCAGACCGGGCGTACGCCGCCTCGCGCCGGCCGCAATGCCGGTGGCTGACGGCGAAAGCCGTTCGCGGCGCGAACGCAGGAAGGCGCCAAGCTCGCGCCGGCGGCTGTCTTCGGGCGATGGTGCGGAAGCATCCATGAGGGCGCAGTATAGCAGTATCGATACCAGGATAAAGTTTGAACTGTTTGGCGAGCGCAAAGCGCACCATCTTGGCATCCAGAGCGAATATGGAGGCTCCCGACATGGACCTGAAAGACAAGACAATCCTCATCACCGGCTCGACCGACGGCGTCGGCCG
The DNA here is from genome assembly GCF_030323205.1 of Mesorhizobium sp. C395A. Classification (NCBI taxonomy): domain Bacteria; kingdom Pseudomonadati; phylum Pseudomonadota; class Alphaproteobacteria; order Hyphomicrobiales; family Phyllobacteriaceae; genus Mesorhizobium; species Mesorhizobium sp. C395A. Next base: position 2,693,772 of record NZ_CP100473.1, read on the forward strand.
CGCCGTCGCGCAAAGGCTGGGCGACGGCGGCGCGCGCGTGCTGGTGCATGGCCGTGACGCGGCTCGCGGCAAGGCAACCGTCGCAGAAATCGAATCCGCCGGCGGCAAAGCCGAGTTCCTCGCCGCGGACCTCGCCTCGCTAGCCGAGGTCCGCCGCCTCGCCGAGGCCGTACGCGCAAAAACCGACCGGCTCGACATCCTCATCAACAATGCCGGCATCGGCACGGCCGGCGCCAAGCGACAGCTCAGCGCCGACGGCTTCGAACTGCGCTTTGCGGTCAACTATCTCGCCGGTTTCCTGCTGACCTCGGAACTGCTGCCGCTGCTCAAGGCGAGTTCGCCGGCGCGCATCATCAACGTCGCCTCGGCCGGCCAGCAGGCGATCGATTTCGGCGATGTCATGCTGACACGTTCCTATGACGGCGTGCGCGCCTATTGCCAGAGCAAGCTGGCGCAGATCCTGTTCACCATCGACCTGGCCGGAGAGTTGAAAGGCAGCGGCGTCACCGTCAACGCTCTGCATCCGGCGAGCTACATGAACACCACCATGGTCCGCCAGGCCGGCGTGACGCCATGGAGCTCGGTCGAAACCGGCGCCGACGCCATTCTCAACCTCGCGACATCGCCCGCGCTGGAGGGCCGCAGCGGCCTCTATTTCGACGGCCAAAGGGAGGCCCGCGCCGACGCACAAGCCTATGACGCCAAGGCCAGACAGCAATTGCGAACCCTGAGCCTCGACTTCGTCGGCCAGGCTTCCCCAAAATCGAAGGAACAACATTCATGACCGGCAAGATCGAACACACCGTCATCATCGGCGGCTCATCCGGCATCGGCCTGGCGACGGCGCGCAAACTGCTTGGCCCGGGCATGAAGGTGACGATCACCGGACGCAACCGGGACAAGCTGAACAGCGCCTGGAAGAGCCTCGGCGGTGCCGCCGACAAGGCGGCCTTCGATGCTTCGAAGCCGGACGAGGTCCGTCAGTTCTTCGAGCGCCTCGGACCCTTCGATCACCTTGTGCTGGCTGCTAGCGGCGGCAAGGGACTTGGGCCGTTCGCAAGCCTCGATCTTGCCGACATCGCCGGTGGTGTCGACGAGAAGGTCCGGCCGCAATTGTCCTGCCTGCAGGCAGCGTTGCCGACGCTCAACAAATCGGGATCGGTGACCTTCATCTCGGCTGTATCGGCGCAGCTGACCGCGCCCGGCGTTGCCGGCATCGCCGCCGTCAACGGCATGCTGTTGACCGTGGTGCCGATCCTGGCGGTGGAGCTGAAACCGCTGCGCGTCAACGTCGTTGCGCCCGGCGTCATCGACACGCCGTGGTGGGACTTTTTGCCTGACGAGCAGCGGCAGGCGGTCTTTGCCGACTATGCAGGTAAGACCCCTGTCGGCAGGATCGGCCACGCCGAAGACGTCGCCGGTGCAATCGCCTTCCTCGTCTCCAACGGTTTTATGACCGGCCAGGTGCTGACCTGCGATGGCGGTTTGCGCTTCGCGGCGTGACCTTACAGCGACTGTGCGATCAGCGTGAGAAAGCCTCCGGCGAGGGCGACGTTGCCGACGAAGCCGTTGATGCGCGAGGCCCGGTCCGGGCCCTGATGGTCCCAGAAATTGTGGAACATCGGCGTCGCGACAATGAGAAACAGCACCAGCACAGCACTGGCGATCGCGGTCCACAGGCCGGCCATCACCAGCGCGCCGGCAACGGTCTGCAGGACGATGCCGGCCCACAACGCCAATCTCGCCTGCGGCACGCCGCGCGCGGCCATCAGCCCGGTCAGGAACGCCTCGTTTTGAACATTGCGCAGTCCCGCGACAACGAAGGCGCCGCCAAGCAACAGGCGGCCGAGAAACAACAGGGTCGAAGGCAAATCGACAGGCATGAAATCTTCCCCGTACTTAAGCATGAAACAGGTGGAGCGCCGCCCTTTCCACGGCGCTCCATGACTAACCGCACGGTCAGGCTGCTTTGGCCGCCGGCATCGGGTGAATGGCGTGGAACGGGATGCAGAGCCGGTTCCAGGTGTTGATCATGCCGATCGCGACCGACAGCTTGACCAGTTCCTCTTCCGAGAAGTGCTCTAGCGTGCGGGCATAGAGTTCGTCCGAAACGCCATTGTTGGCGATCAGGGTCGTTGCCTCGGTCCAAGCAAGCGCCGCGCGTTCGCGCTCGGAAAACAGCGGCGATTCCTTCCAGGCCGAAACCAGATAGAGCCGTGTCTCGGTTTCGCCATCGCGCCTCGCCTCGCGGCTATGCATCTCGACGCAGTAGGAGCAGCCATTGATCTGCGAGGCGCGGAGCTTGATCAAATGCAGCAGGCTCACTTCAAGCCCGCATTCGTCGACCGCCTTGTTGAGCGCCGACACGGCTTTCATGATCTCAGGCGCCTTGGCGAAGAATTGCAGTCTCTGTTTCATCGTCTTTCCTTTCACATCTGTTTGGCGGGGGATTAAATCTGTTTGGCTGCAGCGGGTTTCTGCGGCCGCTGATGGCGCGCCACAAAGGCACAGCTGGCGGCAAACGATCGCGGATCGCCTTCGGCCTTGTAGTCAGCCACGATGTCGGACAACCGGGTTTCCGCGAGAGCGGCACGATAGGCGCGCTCGGCCTTCAGCATCGCGGCATTGATGCCGCACGGCTTCACATAGGCCGAAGCATCGATCTTGACCGGGCCGCGCTGGCGGATCTCGCCGCAGCGGAAGGCCGGCTCGCGACCCTCGACCGCAAGCACGATATCGAGCAGCGTGATGCGCTCGGCCGGACGCGCCAGCCGGTAGCCGCCCGCCGGTCCCGGCACCGATTCCAGGATGCGCGCAGCAGTCAGCTGGTTCAGATGTTTCAGCAGATAGCTCGGCGACAGGCCGAAGGACTCTGCCAAAGCAGCACCCGGCATCGTGCTGTTGCCCTCCACGCTGGCCAGTGTGGCCGCGCAATGGATGGCCGCTTCTACACCCTCGCCCAGCTTCACGATGTTGCGCTCCTATTCATGGATATCTTTTATCCTAGATAAATTTTATCTGCAATTGGAAAATGAAAAACGGCGCTCGAAAGCGCCGCTTTTTTCTTCGACCCGTTCCCTACTCCGCAGCCACCTTGGCCATCGGGTTGTTCGGGTGCGTCGTCCAGTTGGCATAGACCGGCGACACCGGCTTGCCGGTTCGCTGGTCCATCACGCCGGCGGCCAGCGGCTCCATGGTGATGCAGTTCTCGACCGGGCAGACATTGACGCACAGATTGCAGCCGACGCATTCGGCCTCGATCACCTCGAAATGCCTGACGCCGTCGACCATGTTGGTGATTGCCTGGTGCGAAGTGTCCTCGCAGGCGATGTGGCAGCGGCCGCATTTGATGCAGGCGTCCTGGTCGATACGCGCCTTGGCGATGTAATTGAGGTTGAGATACTGCCAGTCGGTAACGTTGGGCGTGGCGCGGCCGACAATGTCGTTGAGCGAGGCGTGGCCTTTCTCGTCCATCCAGTTTTCGAGACCGGCGATCATCTCCTGCACGATCTTGAAGCCGTATGTCATCGCCGCCGTGCACACCTGCACATTGCCGGCGCCGAGCGCCATGAATTCAGCCGCATCGCGCCAGGTGGTGATGCCGCCAATGCCGGAGATCGGCAGGCCGCGCGTTTCCGGATCGCGGGCGATCTCGGCCACCATGTTCATGGCGATCGGCTTCACCGCCGGGCCGCAATAGCCGCCATGCGAGCCCTTGCCGTCGATGGTCGGCTGCGGCGCGAAACTGTCGAGGTCGACGCCGGTGATCGAGTTGATGGTGTTGATCAGCGACACCGCGTCGGTTCCGCCGGAGAGTGCGGCGCGCGCCGGCTTGCGCACATCTGTGATATTCGGCGTCAGCTTGGTGATGACAGGCATGCGGGTGTTGGCCTTGCACCAGCGCACCACCATTTCGATGTATTCCGGCACCTGGCCGACAGCCGCGCCCATGCCGCGTTCCGACATGCCGTGCGGGCAGCCGAAATTGAGCTCGATGCCGTCGGCTTCGGTCTCCTCGACCACCGGCAGGATCGCCTTCCAGCTTTCCTCGACGCATGGCACCATCAGTGAGACGACGATGGCGCGGTCGGGCCAGTCCTTCTTGACCTGCTTGATCTCGCGCAGATTGACCTGCAAATCGCGGTCGGTGATCAGCTCGATATTGTTGAGGCCGAGCAGGCGCCGGTCCGCCCCCAGATCGCGCCATAACGCGGGCCGTTGACGTTGACCACCGGCGGACCTTCTTCGCCCAGCGTCTTCCACACGACGCCGCCCCAGCCCGCCTTGAAGGCGCGGATGACATTGTAGGCCTTGTCGGTCGGCGGCGCCGAAGCCAGCCAGAACGGATTGGGCGATTTGATGCCGACGAAATTGTTGCGGATGTCTGCCATGGGTCTTTCTCCTCTGGCCGTGGCGGGCTTACCGCCACCTTAAAGCGTTGCCTATCGGATCATTCCTCGCATCGAAGAAAAACCGATGGCGGTTCGCCTTCGACCGTTACCGTGATCTGGTCCGGATCGCCCTTGCGCGCCTCCAACCCGACCATTCTTTCGTCCATGCGCACGGTCTCGTCCCCGTTGAGATAGACGCTGGCGCATGAAACCGTCGTTTGTACCAGGTCGCCAGTTGGCGGCCCGGCTGTCCATTGGCAGATCGTGTGCTCGCTGAAGCCGACGCCGGACGCCTCGACGATCATCCGCTCTTCACCGTTCTGGTCGCACCATTGCGCATAGAGCCAATAATCCCCTGAAGCCGCCGGCATTGCCGCGGTGCCGATGACGGCAGCGAGGAGCGGCGCCATCATCGCAGGGCCCGGTTGATGCTCTCCGCCGCGTCGCGGCCTTGCGCGACGGCCGATACCGTCAAGTCATCGCCGCCAAAAATGCAGTCGCCGCCGGCCCAGACATTGGCGAGCGAGGTGCGCCCTTCCGCGTCAACCTTGATGCGGCCGGCTTCGAGTTCGATCGCAGCACCGCTGCCGTTGAGTGCCGCCGGCACAAAGCTCTGGCCGATCGCCTTGAACACCTGGTCGGCGGCCAGCGTCAGCCGCTCGCCGGTGCCGACAAGCGTGTCGCCGTTCATCGCTGTGTATTCGAGCTCGATGCCCGACACTTTGCCAGCTTCGACAATGACCCGCTTCGGCTGCAGCCAGTGGCGGATGGTGACGCCGTTGGCGGCAGCCAGATCCTGCTCGAACTCGGAAGCGTTCATGTGTTCCTGGCCGCGCCGGTAGCAGATCGTCACCTCCTCGGCGCCGAGCAGCTTCGATTGCACGGCCGCATCGATCGCCGTCATGCCGCCGCCAATGACGACGACGCGCCGGCCAACCGGCAGGCTCGCGAGATCGCTGGCCTGCCGCAGTTCGGCGATGAACTCCACTGCATTGACGACGCCACCGGCGTCCTCGCCATCGGCGCGCAGCGCATTGACGCCGCCAAGCCCCATGCCGAGGAAGACGGCATCGTAATTCCGGATCAGGTCCGACAGCTGGTAGTCGCGGCCGAGCGCCCTGCCGTTCTGAATGTCGATGCCGCCGATCCCCGTGACATAGTCGACCTCGGCCTGGGCGAAATTGTCGATGCTCTTGTAGGCGGCGATGCCATATTCATTGAGGCCGCCGGCCTTCGGGCGGGCTTCCAAAATGGTAACGTCATGGCCGTGGCGAGCGAGCCGGTGCGCGGCGGCGAGGCCGGCCGGCCCGGCGCCGACCACGGCGACCGACTTGCCGGTTGTTTCAGCGCGCGGATAAAACTGCTTGTGCTCGGCCATGGCGACATCGGTGGCGTAGCGCTGCAGGCGGCCGATCTGCACCGGCTTGCCTTCCGCCACCTCGCGCACGCAGACCTCTTCGCACAGCGTCTCGGTAGGGCAGACGCGGGCGCACATGCCACCTAGTATGTTCTGGTCGAAAATCGTCTTGGCCGAACCGATCGGGTTGCCGGTCGAGATCTGGCGGATGAACAGCGGAATGTCGATCGAGGTCGGGCACGCATTCATGCACGGCGCATCGTAACAGAAATAGCAGCGGTCGGATTCGACCAGCGCCTCGTGGTGATCGAGCGGCGGATGCAGGTCGGAAAAATTCTCGGCGTACTGGTCGGCGGCAAGCCGGCCGCCGGCAACGCCGTCCTTGAACTGGCCTTCTGGCATCGTCAGTTCCCCATGTTTTCGTTTTGGGAAAGGCTAGCACGTTTTATTTTTTTATCAATTGGTCAATTTTCGCCGCAACCCACTGAAAAGACTAACTTATAATATGATTTTGCTACTCATGTTATGGCTTTCAGCCTATGGCACGGGCGAAAGGCCGGAGCTCGTAGCGCCGCCATGGATCGACCTGATCTCGTCGGCAACCAGTTGCTGCAGCCGCCACAGATTGCGGTCGCGGATGCCGAATTCCTCGAGGTGGCTGACGGTGTTGTAGAGATATTCCGCGCCCGAGCCGACATGGCCGCAGGCTCTGGCAAGCACCCCCGCCACCGTGTCCAGCGGCTGCCCGAGCGACGTTCCCCTGCCGGTCACCCCGACCCAGAAGCCGAGCGCCCGTATCCGGCCCTGCTCCGTGCGCACGGGAACCCACCGGACCGAGCTGACACTCTCATGGTCGTCGATCTCGCGCCGCAGCAGTCTTTCGATCTGCTGCGGCTTGTCGCCGTCGGGCAGGCGGTAGATGACGCCGTCGCATCGGCCACCGCGTTCGAGCGCCATCATCAGCCCCGGCTGCGCGACGCTGCCGCGCCAGCGCACCATGTCGAGGCAGAAGGAGCGGTGCCAGCCGAAAGCGGTGACGCGCTGGCGTTCGACGGATTCGAAAGCCGGCTTCCAGATCAGCGAGCCATAGGCGAACACCCACAAAGGCCCCTCGTCTGCTTCTTCAGACAGCCGCAAGGCTAAGGTCCGGTAATCCTCATCGTTCAGCTGCGTCCAACTGCAGTCGGGTCCGGGATCGACCTCTTCGCGATGACACAGTGACACAAGCTCAGGCGTGAGCGACATAAGGCGCATGAAACGACTACCCCTCGTTTGCCCAAGGAAAGTCGAAAACCGCCGCATGTGCAAGCCGCCGGTGGGCCGAAGTGCGGAACGATGTGTCAACGCAGCCGTTGAATTTTCTCCGCTTCGCTGTCGGATTTGCGTCGCTGAAAACGTCCTTTGATGGATCGGACGACGATCTATGCATGAAGGTGAGGAGACCGAAAATGCCGAAATCCCCAATGCCCTTCTTCTGGTACGAGTTGATGACCAGCGACCTCGATGCGGCGCAAGCATTTTACACCACCGTGGTCGGCTGGCGGGCCGAGCCCTTCGACAAGGCGCCCGGCATGCCGCGCTATATCGTGGTGAACTCCGCCGAGCGTGGCGTCGGCGGGCTGATGACCCTGCCCGAGGAAGCAGCCAGGACGGGTCTGAAGCCGGCCTGGTTCGGCTATATCCACACCAGCGATACCGATGCCTCGACCGAGGCACTGAAAGCCGCCGGCGGGGCTGTTCACCGCGAACCCGACGACATTCCCGGCGTCGGCCGTTTCTCCGTCGTCGCCGACCCGCAAGGCGCCGCCTTCATGTTCCTGCAGCCCAATGGTCCCGACCAGCCCGTCCTTCCGGCAACGACGCCGGGCCATGTCGGCTGGCACGAGCTTTATGCGGCCGACCGCCAGAAGGCCTTCGATTTCTATTCAAGCCAGTTCGGCTGGACCGATGCCGGTAGCATGGACGTCGGCGAGATGGGCATCTATCAGACCTTCTCGGCCGGCCCTGAATCCGGCGGCGGCATCATGAACAAGCCGCAACAGCTGCCGGTGCCGGTCTGGCTGTTCTACTTCAATGTCGACGCCATCGACGCAGCCGCCAAACGCGTCACCGACAATGGCGGCAAAATTGTCATGGGTCCGATGCCGGTGCCGACCGGCCAATGGATTGCCCAGTTCACCGATCCGCAAGGCGCTTATTTCGCGCTGATCGCGCCGGGCCGCTGATCCCCTCCGGTACTCGCCTGCACGGAACTGCTCTCATCGCACTGCCGGTGCGATGAGAGGCGTCCGGGCGCGGTCACTCCGGCGCCAGCACCGCGACCTTGAGGTTCTCTTTCCTGGCGCCGCTGAGCTGGATCGTGGCTGCGCCAGGCGTCAGCTTGAAGCGCACGCTCTTGCGGATGCCGGGGCAGGTCTTCACGCCGCTGAAACCCGCTGATTTCACGGCTTGGCCCTCCTGAATGACGTCGACCCAGGCCTCATCGGACAGGCTGATCTGGAGCTCTCCTTCCGGTGGCACGGACACGTTTGCCGTCGCGCCGAACGTGCCGGCTGCCGGCGCGCGTTGCGGTGAGACGGTGAAGCTGACCGCATCGACCGGCTCCAGCGCCATATCCGCGGCTTCGCCGAAAGCAAGAGAGGCACCGGACTGCGCGGCGGGCGCCGCCGGAAACAGTTCCTGCTCGCGTGTCACCGGCCATTTGAAGGCATCGCAGCCAGCATCAGCGGCCATGGCGAAACTGGTGCTTGCGAGAATTGCGAACAGGCTGACGGCGACTTTTTTCATGGCTAGGAACCCGTTTGGTCTGGAGTGTCTACACGCAGGCATACAACTTGAACGAGCTGTACGCAACCATAACGAGAACAAATTTCGAAGTCCAGACTGGAAGTGATTTCCAATCACCGATTGTTGATGACAGGCCACGCGAAGTGAATGGTCCAGCGCCGGGTGATAATTTATGGCCGGGCCGCAGGGTTGGAAAAATGGAGTTTAGATGAAGCTTTTTGACGGTCTCGCCAGATTTCAGCCGCAGGCGCTCGGCGTCCTGCGTATCATCACAGCCCTGCAGTTCATCGAGCATGGCTCGCAGAAACTGTTCAATTTTCCGGTCAGCGCCGAGCCTCACGCTCTTACCGGCCTGACGATGACTGCAGGCATCCTGGAATTCGCCGGTGGCATCCTGCTGGCGCTCGGTCTGTTGACCCGCCCGGTCGCGTTCCTTCTGGCCGGCGAGATGGCCATCGCCTATTTCATGGCGCACTACCCGCGCGACTTCTTCCCGGTCAACAACAGCGGCGACGCGGCAATCTCCTTCTGCTTCATCTTCCTCTATCTGGTGTTTGCCGGCGCCGGCGCCTTCGCGCTCGACAACCGCCGCAACGTCTGACGCGCAATGCATGTCGCCCAAAGGTGCGCAGCGGTTTTGGGATAACGACATGCACAAAGGAATCTGAAGCGCCTCGGCGAAGCCGAAGCGCTTCAGGCGCGCATTCGCTCGAAGTTCGCGTCAAAGAGCGGCGCTGCCTGAACGCGCGCCGCGTGGCGCTTGCCCAAAAGTTCGATTTCGAAGCCGTCGCTCTTGTCTGCGATCTCCTTCGGCACATAGCCGATGGCGACGGATTTCTTCGAGTGATGCGCATAGCCGCCCGACGTCACCCAGCCGCGCACCGCGCCATCGTACCAGATCGGCTCGTCGCCGATGACATCGGCATCGTCGGCATCGAGGATAAATGTGCGCAGCCTGAGCTTGCCGCCCTGCTTGCGCTCGGCAAGAGCGCCGGCCTTGCCGACGAAATCGGCATCCTTGCCATAGGCGACGAAACGGTCGAGCCCGGCCTCCAGCGGCCCGTAGATCGGCCGGTATTCGCGCGCCCATGAGCCGTAGTTTTTCTCCAGCCGCAGCGCATTGAGCGCGCGCGAGCCGAACAGGCCGAGGCCGAATTCCTCGCCTGCCGCCATCAACGCCTGGAAGGCAGCGCGCTGATATTCCGGCGCCACCCAGATCTCGTAGCCGAGATCGCCGGTGTAGCTGACGCGGCCGACCAGGCATGGCGCCGTGCCGATGTCCATTTTCGCGACCGCCATGAAGGGGAATGCGGTGTTGGCGACATCCGCGCGGCTGACCTTCGCCAGCACCTCCCTCGCCTTGGGTCCGGCGATCGCCAGACCGGTCAGTTTCTGCCCCAGCGCCTCCATGCGCACTGAGCTATCCGCAGGTAAATGCGCCTCGAACCAGCGCATATGATACTGCTCGGCGATACCGGAGCCGGCGATGAACCACTCGGTCCCGTTGGAATTGGTGGCACCGATATTGGCCAGCGTGAAATCGCCGATGAGCTTGCCGTCATCCTTCAGCATCGGCGCCAGCGTCATGCGGCCTGGCTTGGGCAACTTGCAGGCAAAGACCCGGTCGAGCCAAGCGGCCGCCCCTCCTCCCGTCACCTTGTATTTGGCGAAGTTCGAAATCTCCGCCAGGCCGACGCTCTCACGAACAGTCGCGACCTCATTGGCGACATGGGTGAAATCGCTGGACCGCCGCCACGAGAACTCGTCCTTGACACCCTCGGGCGCAAACCAGAGCGGCACTTCCAGCCCATAGGACACGCCCCATTGCGCGCCCTTGGCCGACAGCAGATCATAGATCGGCGTCGTCTTCAGCTGCCGCCCGGCGGGCAGCTCCTCATTGGGGAAACGGATCGAGAAGCGGCGCGAATAGTTCTCGCGCACCTTGGCATTGGTGTAGGCCATCGTCGCCCAGTCGCCGTAGCGCGCGACATCCATCGCCCAGATGTCGGCGCCGGGATCGCCCTCGATCATCCAGTTGGACAGCGCCAGGCCGACGCCGCCGCCTTGTGAAAAGCCCGCCATGACGCCGCAGGCGACCCAGAAGCCGGGAAGGCCACGCACCGGCCCAACCAGCGGATTGCCGTCCGGCGCGAAGGTGAAGGGCCCGTTGATGATCTGCTTGATGCCGGTCCTCTCGAAGGCCGGGAAATGGCGGAAGCCGACTTCGAGCGACGGCGCGATGCGGTCGATGTCCGGCTCCAGCAATTCATGACCGAAATTCCACGGCGTCTGGAATTCGGACCAGACCTTATTGGCCTTCTCGTACGTGCCCATCAGCATGCCGCCGCGCTCCTGGCGCAGGTACAGCTCACCATCGAAATCGACGGCATGGATGATCTCGGTCCCCGTCTTGGCGTTCCACGCCGCCACCTCGGGCATATCCTCGGTGATCAGGTACATGTGCTCCATTGCCAGCACCGGCAGCTCCAGCCCGACCATGCGGCCGACCTCGCGCGCCCATAACCCGCCGGCATTGACGACATGCTCGGCCACCACTTCGCCCTTGTTGGTGATGACGCGCCACATGCCGTCGGGCCGGCGCACAATGTCCTCGACCTTGGTGAAGCGCTCGACCTCGGCGCCCAGTTTCCGCGCGGCCTTGGCATAGGCATGCGTCACGCCGGAGGGATCGAGATGGCCGTCCTCCTTGTTGCGGACGGCGCCGACGAATTGTTTCGGGTCGAGCAGCGGCATCAGCTCGGCCGCTTCATTGGCCGATATCTCCTCGAGGTCGATGCCGAGGTAACGCCCCTTGGCGACGACGCCGCGCAGCCAGTCGAGCCGCGCCTCGGTTGCCGCCAGAAGCACGCCGCCGGTCAGATGTACGCCGGTCGCCTGTCCCGACAGCTCCTCGATCTCCTTGTAGAGCGAGATCGTGTATTTCTGCAGCTTGGCGACGTTGGGGTCGCCATTGATCGTGTGCATGCCGCCGGCCGCATGCCAGGTCGAGCCGGAGGTCAGCTCGTCGCGCTCCAAAAGCACGACATCGGTCCAGCCATGACGCGCCAGATGGAACAGCACGGAGCACCCGACGACGCCACCGCCAATGACCACGACCTTTGCATGCGATTTCATGAGTTTTGCTCTGTTATCAATGAGTTGGGAGCGTAGGATGAATCGGAAAAGGAAGCGCCAAGCTACCCCCCTCTGGCCTGCCGGCCATCTCTCCCTCAAGGGGGGAGATCAGCGGCATCGAACCTGCCGCATACTTTTCAAGGTTGATGATTGGCGAAATAGAACGTGACAGCCAATCTCCCCCCTTGAGGGGGAGATGCCCGGCAGGACAGAGGGGGTGCCGCGCGCCGATGTTGAAAAAGTCATGGCTCGCCCTGCCCGATCGCTTCCTTGCGCCTGGCCACATACGCCTCCAGCGCCTCGCGCACGGCGATATCCATCACCGGCTCGACATAGTCTTCCAGCGCCTTCTTCCACAGCCGGGTCGCGCGCGCCGTCGTGTCGAGGCCGCCGGCCTCCTGCCATGCCTCGTAATTCTGCCAGTTGGACAGTATCGGCTGGTAGAAGGCGGTGGCATAGCGTTCCAGCGTGTGCGGTTCGCCGAAGAAATGGCCGCCGGTCGGCACCGCGCCCAGCGCCTCGACAGCAAGCTCCGCCTCGTCGACGACGATCGGGCGCAGGAATTCCATCATGTGCTGGATCATCTCGACATCGATGATGAGCTTTTCGAACGATGCCGTCAGCCCGCCTTCCTGCCAGCCGGCGGCATGATAGACGAGGTTGCCGTGGCCAAGCACAGCGCCCCACAGCGCCATCAGCGTCTCGTAGGCGCCTTGCGCGTCCGCCGCATTCGATGCCGACCCCGGTGTCGTGCGGTAGGGCAGATTGTAGCGCCGCGCCAATTGCCCCGAGGCGATGTTGGCCTTGGTGTTCTCCGGCGTTCCGAAGGCCGGCGCGCCCGACTTCATGTCGACGTTGGAGGTGAAGGCGCCGTACATCACTGGCGCGCCGGGGCGCACCAGTTGCGTCAGCACCACGCCGAACAGCGCCTCGGCATTCTGCTGCGCCAGGGCGCCGGCGAGCGTCACCGGGCTCATCGCGCCCATCAGCGTGAACGGCGTCACCGCCACCGACTGGCCGAACTCAGCCATGGTCATCAGCCCTTCGGCCATCATCTCGTCGAAACGCCGCGGCGAGTTGACCGAGATGATGGTGGCAATGCCGGGATCATCGCGCATCTCGTCCAGCGTCAGCCCGCGCGCGATTGCCATCATCTCGATGCCGTCCAGCGCCCGGCCTCGTCCGATCGCCGAGACATGGAACGATTTGTCGGTCAGCGTCAGATTGGTGAAATAGGTATCCATGTGCCTGGTGTTGGCCGGCAGTTCCACCGGCGCGCAGACCTGGTTGCCGAGCATGTGGATGCAGTTGAAATGCTGCGCCAGCCGGGTCAGATCGGCATAGTCGTGCAAGTTTCCGGCGCGCCGGCCGCGCTCCATGTCGTGCACATTGGGCGGCCCGGCGACGAGGGTGAAATTGATCGTGTTGCCGCCGAGATGAATGGTGTTGGCGCGATTGCGCGGCGTCAGCCGATAGCTGGACTGCGTGGTCTTCAGCGCCTCGGCGACAAGGCCCCGGTCGATGCGGACGTTCGCCGTTGCATGGTCGACCTTTGCGCCCGCCTTCTCGAACAGCGCCAGCGCCCGCTGAGACATCACCTCGATGCCGAAATTTTCCAGAATATGCATCGACGCCTGGTGGATCGTTTCGACCTGGTCGACTGAGAGCATCGCCATCGGCGGATAGGGATTGGTCACCCGCCGCAGTGGAAGTTGCGGGATGGCGGCAGGCCCCCGGTTGCTGGTTCGCTCCGCGCCGCGCTTTCGTCTTGGTTCATTCATGCCTGGCATCAGAGCGCCGGCATCCGGATATCGCTGTCAGAAATCCGCCCTTCGCGGGCGTGATTTTAGCCAAGGCGGCATTTTTGAATTCGTATGGAGACAGAGGCGACGCAAAAGGTCGGAATAATGATACAGGTCCCACTCAGCGGAGCCGGGCCGGCAAGCCGTTAAGAAACGCCGCAAGATTCCCTTTATGATTTCAGCCTATCCGTCTTCCATGCGTAGTTCGAATTTGAGTAAAATTGTAGCGGTTGGCGTGCTGCTGGCTTTGCCGGCCTGCGCGACGCCGCCCAACCATATCAACAATGTCTGCGCCGTCTTCGACCAGAACGACGGCTGGTTCGACAACTGGCAGTCGGCCGCCGAGCGCGCCTCGCAGAAATACGGCGTCCCCGTCCCCGTGCTGATGGCGACGGTGCGCAAGGAATCTGGTTTCAAGAGCAATGCCAGGCCGCCGCGTACCAAACTGCTCGGCTTCATTCCGTGGAAACATGTCTCGTCGGCCACCGGTTTCTCGCAGGCGCTCGACGGCACCTGGTCGCAATATCAGAGCGAGACCGGCAGCTGGGCGGCACGGCGGACCAAGTTTGCCGATGCCGTCGATTTCGTCGGCTGGTATCATTCAAAGACATCAGACACGTTCGGCGTCGCCCGCAACGACACCTACAATCTCTATCTCGCCTACTATCTCGGCTGGACCGCCTACGGCCGCGGTAACCGTGGCGATGCCGGCGTGCAGGGCTATGCCAGGGCGACCGAAAAGATGGCCCGCGACTATGCCGAACAGCTGCAGCAATGCGGCAGCTGACGTTGCCAAGCGGTCTTGCAGCCACGCAGTTTGCGATCGAAGCGGAACTCAGCCATTCATTCGCTTGGGATCAGGTGGAGGATCGACCTTCCTCCCTTTACCGCTGCCGTCGACAGCTTTCGGTCAAACGTCGCCAATTGGCCGTCACGCGCCTTGGCGAGTCCCAACAGATAGCTATCCGTTACCTGTGCCGGGGTGAGGATCCTGGCTGCATCGATGTCGTTGGAACCGACAAGGCTGATCTCGTCAGGCCAGAACTGATGTCCTGAAAGGGCATGCAGCTTGCCGACAATCTGCGCCACCACGGCGGGCGAACCCGGAGAATTGGGGTATTTCGGGTTGCTTACAATCCTGATGACGCCATTCTCGGTAATGGGACATGTTGCCCATGATAAATGCCCGGTGGATTGGAACCACCGATGGGCATCTTCATGCGCGACGTGAGCTGGATCGATCAACGCAATCAAGACATTGACGTCGAGCAGGAAGGTCACGCCAATTCGTCGCGAAGCGCATTGACCATTTCGAGATCGACCATCGGGCCGTCGGGCCGCGATGCAAGCAAGGGGATGCCGTTGCGTTCACCGCCGGTCGGGGGCCTGCGCAGTGAGCGGCGAGCCAGATCGGAAATGACATCGCCAACGCTGCGATCCTGCTGTCGCGCCATGGCCTTGGCCGCAAGTAGGACATCGTCATGGATTGCAAGTGTGGTTCTCACAATATGCTCCCTATCTCGCATCAAACATCACGCATCACATAAAGCAATGGACAGCAATATTCAAGCGAACGTGGCCTGTCGTTCCTTGAGCTATGGCGACGCTGCGGCAATGCGCCAACGAGCGGCATTGCCTCTATGGCTGGTCAGCTCGGCTTCTTGCCATGCGGGCGCTTCGGCGGTTCGCCGGCGAAACCGGGGCCGATCCCATCCGGTGCGTCTTCCGGCACGCCCTCATACGCTGCGTGTTCCCTGTCGAACTTGATCACCGGCTCCATCGTCGCCAGCACATCGTCCGACAGCCAGCACAGGCTCATATGGCCATCGCCGAGATGCTTCACCGGCGGCACCTTGGTCTCGCACAGATTGTCCGGCACCAGCCTCTTGTAGCCGCAGCGCGTCTGGAACGGGCAGCCGCTCGGCGGGTTCATTGCGGACGGGATATCGCCTTCAAGCACGATGTGCCGTTTGACCACGCTGGTGTCGGCGATCGGGATCGCCGACAGCAGCGCCTCTGTGTAGGGGTGATAGGGTGGCGCGAAGATCTGGTCGGTCGTGCCCTGCTCGACGATGTAGCCGAGATACATGACGACGACCCGGTCGGCGATGTAGCGCACGACGGACAGATCGTGGCTGATGAACAGCATCGTCGTCTTGTTCTTGCGCTGGATGTCCATCAGCAGCTCGGTCACCGCCGCCTGCACCGAGACGTCGAGTGCCGACACCGGCTCGTCGGCCACCACCACCTTGGCATCGCCGGCAAAGGCACGCGCCACGCCGATGCGCTGCTTCTGGCCGCCTGAGAGCTGACGCGGCTTGCGCGTCTCGAAGGCCCGCGGCAGCTTCACCAGGTCGAGCAGCTCCAGCATGCGCTTGCGCCGCTCGGCGACATTGTTGCCGACTTTGAATTTTTCCAGCGTGCGGATGATCTGCGAACCGACGGAGTGGCTGGGATTGAGTGTATCGAACGGGTTCTGGAACACCATCTGGATCGACGACACCGTTTCGACGCTGCGCTTTTCGATGCCGGTCGACTGGATCTCCTTGTTGCCCAGCGTCACTGTGCCGGCACTTGCCGTCTCCAGCCCCAGCAGGACCTTGGCCAGTGTCGACTTTCCACAGCCGGACTCGCCGACGATGGCGACGGTCTCGGATTCGCGGGCCATGAACGAGATCGTCTCATTGGCCTTGACGACGCGGCCTTCGCTGGAGCCGAACACTTCGCTGCCGCCGACCTTGTAGTATTTTCTCAAATCCTCGATCTTGAGCACCGGCGCGCCGGGCACGACCTTCTCATTGACCTTCTTGGCGCCGGGCGGCAGCGCTTCCCAGTCGATCTCGTTGAAGCGCACGCAGCGCGAGAAATGCCCTTCGTGACCGGCGACTTCGATCATCGGGATTTCGGCGGCATTGCAGACGCCCTCGACGAAATGGTGGCAGCGCGGCCCGAAATTGCAGCCCTTGGGCCGCTCATGAGGCAGCGGCAACTGGCCGGGGATAGAGATCAGCGGCCGCGAATTCTTGTCGGCGCCCGGCAGCGGGATCGAGCGGAACAGCCCTTGCGTATAGGGGTGACGCATCCGGTCGAACACGTCCTTGATCTTGCCGGTCTCGACCGCTTCGCCCGAATACATCACCGTAATGCGGTCGCAGGTCTCGAGGATGAGGCCCAGATTGTGCGACACGAAGATCATCGACGTGCCGAACTTCTCGCCCAGCCCCTTGACCAGTTCGACGATGCCGGCCTCCACCGTCACGTCGAGCGCCGTCGTCGGTTCGTCGAGCAGAAGCAGCGCCGGCTTCGACAGCAGCGCCATGGCAATGACGATGCGCTGCTGCTGGCCACCGGACAGCTGGTGCGGATAGGAACGCATCATCCGTTCGGGATCGGGCAATCTCACCGAGCGCACCATTTCGAGCGCCCTTTTGTAAGCCTCTTCCTTCGACACCTTGTCGTGGATCAGCGGCACTTCCATCAATTGCTGGCCGACCTTCATCGCCGGATTGAGGCTCGCCATCGGCTCCTGGTAGATCATGGCGATCTTGTTGCCGCGGATGGAGCGCAACTCCTCGTCGGACAGCTCGCCCATGTCCTTGCCCTGGAACTTGATCTTGCCGCCGACGATCTTTCCGATGTTGGAGAGGTCGCGCATGATGCCGAGCGACACGGTCGACTTGCCGCAGCCGGACTCGCCGACGATGCCCATGGCTTCGCCCGGCATCACCGTGCAGGAAAAGTCCATGACGGCAGGGATCTCGCCCTTGCGGGTGAAGAAGGAGATCGACAGGTTCTCGATCTCGATGATCGGCGCAGCGCTTGGCCCAAGGGTCGGGTTGCCGGGATTTCGAACTGCCTCATTCATGGGTCGCTCCAATCCTATTTTTGTGCTCGCGGGGCCGAAACCCGCAGATCAGTCTTTCATCGATTGTTCGCGCAGCGAGTCGGCAAGCAGGTTCAAGCCCAGCACGAACGACATCAGCGCGATTGTCGGCGGCAGCGCCGGGTGGATGAACGAGCGCAGCAGGCGGCTGGCGTCCTTGATCGCGGTGCCCCAATCCGGGCTCTCCGGCGCCAGGCCCAGCCCGAAATAGCCGAGCGTGCCGAGCAGGATCGTGGTGTAGCCGATGCGCAGGCAGGCATCGACGATCAGCGGTCCGCGCGCATTGGGCAGGATCTCCCACAGCATGATGTACCAGGGCGATTCACCGCGCGTCTGCGCCGCCGCCACATAGTCGCGCGTCTTGATGTCCATCACCAGGCCGCGCACGATGCGGAACACGCCGGGGCTGGAGGCGAACACCACCGCCACGAAGATGTTGAGCTGGTTGGGATCGATGTGGATGATCTTGAACGGATCGGCGTCGAACACCAGGCCGGCATAGACCCAGCCGCCGATGACCAGCGTCAGCCCGAGCAATATATAGAGGCGGTCCGGCCGGTTCTTGTAGCGGGTCCAGAACAGCACCGAAAAGAAGATGATCGGGAACAGGAAGAACAGCCCGGCCATGGCGTAGGGGATCGGCGTATCCATGATGCCCGGCGTCACCAGCAGGTAAAACAGCAGGATCACCGGGAAGGCCAGCACCAGATTGGCCAGGAACGACAGCACGGTGTCGATCCGGCCGCCATAGTAACCGGCGGGCAGACCGAGCGTGATGCCGACCATCAGCGCGAAACCGGTCGCCGCCGGTGCGATGATCAGCACGATCTGGCTGCCATAGACCATGCGCGAAAAGACGTCGCGGGCGAGCTTGTCGCCGCCGAAATAGTAGATGAGTTTCGATACCGGCTCGAGCGCGCCCGGCAGCGCATCCTTCATGATCGGGACCTGGGCGAGCGGATCGAAGGGCGCGACGGTCGACGCGAAGATTGCCGTGAACAGCCAGAACAGGCAGATGCCGACACCGACTATGCCGACGCCGCTATCGAACAACTGGCCGTAGAGGCCGAGCCTTTTCTTGTAGGTGAAGCTCACCCCCATCACCAGGGCAAGCCCTAACCAGACCGGCCAGAAACGCCCAATAACGCCGAGCACGACATTGAAGGCACCGATATATTCGACCTGCATCTGCCCCAGC
This sequence comes from Mesorhizobium sp. C395A, assembly GCF_030323205.1. Classification (NCBI taxonomy): domain Bacteria; kingdom Pseudomonadati; phylum Pseudomonadota; class Alphaproteobacteria; order Hyphomicrobiales; family Phyllobacteriaceae; genus Mesorhizobium; species Mesorhizobium sp. C395A. The sequence continues at coordinate 2,712,325 of NZ_CP100473.1, forward strand.
CCCCTATTGAACTCTGATACGCGGATTGAGGAACGCGTAGCCGACATCCGAGATGAGCTGCGTGATCAGCACGATGAACACCGAGACCAGTGAACAGCCAAGCAGCAGATCGATGTCGTTGTTGCCGGCGGCCTCGACCAGCGTGTAGCCAAAGCCCTGGTAGCGGAACATCACCTCGACGATGACGACGCCGGTAAGCAGCCAGGGAAATTGCAGCATGATGACGGTGAAGGGCGCAATCAGCGCATTGCGCAGCGCGTGCTTGACGACGACGCTGCCGAAGGAAAGCCCTTTCAGCCGGGCGGTGCGGATATATTGCTGCGTCATCACCTCGACCATCGAGGCGCGTGTCATGCGGGCGATGTAGCCGATGCCGTAGATCGCCAGCGTCATCACCGGCAGGGTGAAATTGTAGAAGGTGATGCCCTGGCTTGCCGAGGCGGCCGAACCGTTCAGCCAGCCGAGCCAGGAGGCGAAGATGACGGTGAAGATGACGCCGGACACATATTCGGGCGTCGCCGTCGACGCGATCGATGCGACGGACAGCGTTCGGTCCGTTCGCGAGCCCTCGCGCATGCCGGCCAGGATGCCAATCAGCAGCGAAATTGGCACCATCACCAACAGCACACAGAGCATCAGGATACCGGTGGCGGCGAGTGCGGGGAAGAGCTTTGACGCAACGGAGGTTTTGAACTTGGTCGAGCAGCCGAAATCACCTTCCAGGATGCCGGAGAATTTCGGCTCCAGCGGATCGTTGCAGAAGGAGAAACGCTGCGTCGGCTTGCCGGTCGCCGGATCGGTCACCGGTTGCTTCGGGACGACGCCCAGCCATTGGCCGTAGCGCACGAAGAAGTTCTGCCGGTAGCCATGGTTGACCAGCCAGCTTTCGAGCTGTTCGGCCGATGTGTGCATTTCGGTCTGGCTGATCGCCAGCTTCTTCAAATTCGGCTCGAGGTTGATCAGGAAGAAGACGATCATCGTCAGGCACAGCATCGTCAATGCCATGGTGCCGAGACGCCGGATTACGAAAGAAAGCATGGCGGTCCCCTGCCGGTCTGGTTGGGGTTGGAGCCAGTTCGAAAAACCAGCTTTGCCGTTGCCGGCAGAGTTGGCCGTCAAATCGGCACTCGGATGCAATCAACCCAGTTTTATTGAACGGTCTTTCAGGAGAGTCCGCAACTTTTTGCTGCGGCGGCTTCCGGTTCTGGACGATGCAAGGCGTGACGGGAAGGAGCGAAGCGCCCCTTCCCTGACGTTCCGATCACGCCTGGTCGAGCCAGACCTTGCCGTAGTCGCGCTCGAAGGTCGGATGCATCTTGTAATTCTGCACCGCCTTGACCGAGTGGCTGTAGAGCTTGCGCCAGTATGGCTGGATCATGATGCCGGAATCCTGCAGGATCTGCTCGATGTCCTTCATCATCTCCTTGCGCTTGGCCGCATCGGCAACGGCCAATGCTGCATTGAGCTTGGCATCCCATTCGGGGTTGGAATAGGCCGACTCGTTCCACGCCTCGCCGGTGCGGTAGCCGATCGCCAGAACCTGAACGCCGAGCGGGCGCATGTTCCAGTTGGTCATCGACAGCGGGTACTTGGTCCAGTCGTTCCAGAACGTCGAGCCCGGCAGCACCGTGCGCTTTACCTTGAGGCCGGCGTCGCGCATCTGCGCGGCGATGGCGTCGCCGGTATTCTTGTGCCAGTCTTCGTCGACCGTGATCAGCTCATGCTCGAAGTCGGCCTGGCCGGCTTCCGCCATCAGCGCCTTGGCCTTGGCCGGATCGCGAGCGACTTTGGGCAGCTCGTAATATTCCGGGTGGATTTGGCAGACATGGTGGTTTTCAGCCACCGTGCCGGCATTTCCGTAGCCAAGCTGCAGAACGACATTGTTGTCGACCGCCAGTTGCAGCGCGTTACGCACCTTCTGATCGCCATAAGGCTTGTTGTTGATGTTGGTGCGGCACACGATGGTCGAGGCGGTGACGATTTCGGACTTGACCAGGTCCAGTCCGTCGAGGATCGACACATAGTCGGCCGAGGTCTCGAAATTGGTATGGACTTCGCCGGCCTCGAAGGCACTGACCATGGCTGCCGGATCGGTGCCGTAGTCGACGAATTCGATGCCGTCGAGGAACACCTCGCCGTCCCACCACTTGTTGTCCTCGCGGCGCTTGTAGACCACCTTCTGGCCGACATCGTAGGAGACGAGCTCGAACGGACCGGTACCGATCGGGCAGGCTTTGAAGTCGCCGCCCTTCTCGTCGAAGCTCTTGTGGACGATGAGACCGGGATAATCGCACATGTTCGGAATGAGCGCGATGTCGGCCTTGCCGAGCTTCAGCTTGACGGTGTGGTCGTCAACCTTGGTCACGGCGCTTTCGTCGAGCTTGTCGTCCTTGACCAGCGTGCCGAGACGGCCAGGCATGGAATTGCCCTCGGCCTTCTTGTCGGCCCAGCGCTTGAGATTGAAGATGACGTCATCGGCGGTGAAGGCATCGCCATTCGACCAGGTCACACCCTTGCGCACATGCAGCGTGTACTCGGTGGCGTCGTCGTTGACCTCCCAGCTCTCCAGAAGGTACGGGCGGAACGTGTATTCGCTGGTGTACTTGACCAGCGGCTCAAGCGCCTGGCGCTCGGCATTGGCGATTTCCGACCAATCGGCCTTGCGTGGATCCTTGGGATCCTTGACCCATTGCGCGACTTTCAGGATGCCGCCCTTCTTGCCCTGCACCTCTTCGGCCCTGGCTTGGGTCGGCACGGCTACGCCGAGCATGCCGTAGGCCATCGCAGTCGACGCGCCGAACACGCTGGCCATGGCGAGGAACTCGCGGCGATCGACTTTGCCTGCCTTGGCTTCTTCGGCCATGGCCAGGATGTGATCGGGAACGCGATCGCCATTACTCTTGTAATTTGTCATACCTTAACTCCCATTGTTGGCTTTCCGCCTTTTAACATTCCGCATCCCTGCCGTGATGTCAAAGACGGCATGGCTACGGAACCTGTTAGGGAATGTGCAACTTTGAAGAGGGAGCGGTTCGCGTGATAACGACAGACTTGGCGCAAAAGTGCTAGCGCGCCCAGATTCCGCCGGAATCTGCTTAGGCGAGTAACTGATACATTTGGGCGGGTTGAGACAGCGCCAGTTCCGGCGGCGGTAAGGGCCAGGGACTCAATATTCCTTTTCGTAGAATATGCCGCCCTTGGCCTCGCCGCCATCGTTAGCCTCGCCACGCAGCTTGACGCCGCGCCCGACATTGAGGTCGATCGTCGCCTTGCCCGATCCTGGCCTGTCGCCTTTCTGGATCGTCACATAGGTGCGGTCATTGAGATACTTGCCCGCCGACACGGCGGTGCCGCCCTGGTCATCGGTGGTCACATCCAGGTCGTCGACGCCGATTGCACTGCGCAGGTTTTCGAGCAGCGAGGTCGAGCCGCCGACGCCGGCCAGTTGGCCGGCGGCCTCGGCCAGCTGCGCGATCTGCAGCGGCGACAGGTTCGACATAGAGCGGCCGAAAATCAGCTGCGCCAGCACCTCGTCCTCGGGCAGCGCCGGCACCGATGAGAAGTCGAATTTCGGATTGGTCGCTTCGCCCGAGACGACGATGGTGACGGTGGCGCTGGTCGTGGTCGATGTCGCGGTCAAGTTGAGGTAGGGCACCAGCGAGCCCGAAAAGCCGACCGTGCCTTCGGTAAAGGTCAGCCGCTTGCCGAGGATCGACAGCCGCCCACGCTGCAAGGTGAAGGTGCCGACCGCCTGCGGCGAAGCCGCCGGGCCGGTCAGCCTCAGCGAACCGCCGAACTCGGCATCGACACCCCTGCCCTGGATGAAGATCTGGTTCGGCGCATTGACCGTGACGTCGAGGACAAGCCCACTGCCGCCACCCCCGCTGGCCGCCGCCGGTCGCAAGGCCTTGTCCTGCGCCCGCACGGAGGCGGGCGCGTTCTTGTGCTTGACACCGAGCGCCGCCAGCGAGCCCGGCAGCTTATCGGGAACGGTGATGACGGTCTTGGCCAGGTTGACGGTGCCCGAAATCACCGGCGCCGAGGTGAGCGGCCCCTTGATGGTCAGGTCGCCGCCGAGATTGGCTGTCACCACCCTGCCGTCGGTATAGCGGCCGTCAACCAGCTTGATAGACAAATCGGCTGGGAAACCTTGCGCCGGATTGATGCCGAGTGTGCCGGAGGCCGACAGGCTGCCGCGTGTCGACAGCGTGCCGGTCAGCCGGTTGATCCGGGCAACGCCGTTGCCGATCGAAATGTCGGCGGCAATGTCGTTGACGGCAAGGCCGGAGCGCGCGTCGACCAGGCGGGCGCCCGACGTGCTGACCGTGCCGCCGATCACCGGCGACGCCGCCGGGCCGCGCATCTGGATATTGACGTTGGCGGTGCCGCTGAGCGACAGGCCTTGCGCCGCAAGCTTGGCGGCCAGGAAGGAAAATGGCACCTTGCCGTTGAAGTCGAGCACCAGCGCTGGTGTGCCGGCCGTCGTTACCGTACCGCCGCCCTTGAGGCCAAGCCCGGCGCCGTCGCTGATGTCGGCGTTGAAGGTGAGCTTCTTGCCGGCGAATGTTCCCGACGAAGAGATATTCATGCCGCTAAGACCGGCGCTGCGCGTCTGCGAGGTCTGCACCCCACCAGCATCGATATCGAAAGCGACAGTCGGATTGCCCGGCGCGCCGGTTACCTTGACTGTTCCCGAAATCGAACCGGCGGCCTGGAGGCCCGGCGAAAAACTGTTGGCGAGTGAGGCCGGCACCTTCGACAGCGCGGCACTGATGTCGAGTGCCTGCCCGACCTTGCCGGTCACCGTCGCCGTGCCGCCACCGAGATTGAGCACCAGCTTGTCCAGCGTCGTGGTGCCGTTCGCGATGCTGACGGTCGAGGCCTGGGCGATGGCCGCCTTGATGCCCTGCACCGTGGCCTGGCCGGAAGCGAGTTCGATGGTGGTGGTGCCGCCAGCCACCTTTACCCTGCCCGCGGCCTTCGCCGGAATGCCCTTGACGGTGGCGCCGCCGGAAAACCCCGTCCAGTCGCCGTCGCGCTTCAAATCGACATCGATGCCGCTGATGGCGGTGCCGCCGGAAATGACGCTGTCGGCGCGAATTTTGCCCGAGATGACCGGCGCGGCGAGATAGTTGGCGACCAGCGCATCGATCGACACCGTCTTCGCCTGCAGGTCGCCGCGCGTAATCGAAGCGGTCGCAGCCTTGACGGCGACGTTCGGGCCATCCGCGGTCTTTGAGAAGGCGATGGTGCCGCGCACGTCGCCTTCGGCCTTTTCCAGCGCCAGCGCCGCCAGGGGCCCGATATCCGGCAGGTCGAGCGCGATGGTGCCGACCGGCACGAAAGCCTCGTCGAGCGCAAGGTCGCCGGAGATCTTGTTGTTGCCGAGCGACAGCAGCAGGCCGTTGATGGCGCTCTTGCCGTCGGCCGTCGCCAGCACCGCGCTGCCTTGCAGCGCCTGCCCTGCGACATTGCCGGTCAGTTGCACATTGGCCGCCGGATTGGCGGCGTCGGCCTTGCCGGTTGCGGTCAGCTTCAACCCGGTGATTTCGCGTTCCGCCACCAGCAGCCGGTCGCTGTTGACTGTCAGCGACAGGTCCGGCGCCAGGCTAGGCCCCTGCGCGCTGAGTGCGAAGCTGATCGCGCCTTTGGCATCTTTCGACAACAGTGAGATGTCGGCCAGTGCACCCTTGATATCTGCGCTGAGCTTATTGTCGGCGAGACTGGCCTGACCGTCCGCGGTCAGTGCGCCCGACGCCAGCTTGACCGGATTGGCGCTGACATTGCCATTGCCATCCCGCTTCAGCGTGGCGCTGAGCTGCGTGCGCTCTGCCAGCACGCTGCGCGCCGCCGCCGGCAACGCCGCCGACAGCACGTCGGCGTTGAGGTTGAGGTCGATTGCTCCATCGGCAAAGCCGACACGGCCATTGAAGGCGCTGCCCAGCGCATCGGCCTGCACCGAGCCGCTGTCGATGGTGATCGCGTCCGCCGCCAGGGTGCCGGCGATCTTGGCGGTGATCTTGCCGGCGATCAGCGGCGCGATGGTCGGATTGTCCAGACCGATCTTGTCCGCCGTCACCGTGCCCGAGATCGGACCGGTTCGGCTTTTCATATCAAATGCATCGGAATGCAGCGCAAGCGCAATGCCCTCGACCTTGGCGTCATCCGTCGCCACCGAAGGCAGTACCGCCGAGATGTCGAGCTTGGCTTGCGCAGCCTGCCCGGCCGCCTTCACCGACAGCGCCTGCAATTCGAGCTTGATCGGGCTTTCCGCGCTGCCCAGCGTCAACGGCAGGCTCGGACCTGACGATGTCAGATCGAGCGCGAAATCGCTGGCGCCGTTCGGGTTGAGGGTGCCGGCCGCCTTGCCGGAGATTTTCTCACCCGAAAGCGTCGCCTGGTCGAGCACGACGCCGCCGGCCGCGGAATAGCTGCCGGCCGCATCGACATCGAGCGGCCCGAGCCCGGCCTGACGGGTCTGGCTCGTCTCGGCGCCGGCCAGCTTTGCATTAAAGCGAATGTCGGGATTTGCTGATGGCCCGGTGATTTGCGCCGTGCCGTCGAGCGTGCCCGCGGCATCGAGGCGGGGCGAAAAGCCATTGGCAAGCGCAGCCGGCAGCGCCGAGAAGGTCGCCGCCAGATCGAGCGTCTGGCCCGCCGTGCCCGACAGCGTCACCGAGCCGCCGCCGAGATCGACTACCAGCCTTTGAATGTTGGTTATGCCATCGGCAATGGTCAGGCTCGACGGCTCGGCGATCGCCACCTTGATGCCGCGCACCGTCGCCTCGCCGGACGCGATCTCGACGCTGGTCGCGCCGCCAGCAATCTTCGCCCGCCCGGCAGCTGTCGCCGGAATGCCTGATATGGTTGCTCCGCCGGTGAAATTCGTCCAGTCGCCGTCACGCTTGAGGTCGACGCCGATGCCACTGACGACGGTCGTTCCCGAGGTCACGCTCTCGGCCTTGATCGTGCCGGAGATCGCAGGGCTGTTGAGATAGTTGGCGATCAGTGCGCTGACGGTGACTGCCTTGGCTGCCACATCACCGCGCGCGATCGACACGCTGGCTGCATTGATGGTGACAGTGGGAGCCTCGCCGTCTTTGGCGAACACCACGGTGCCGCCGATATCGCCGGCCGCCGTCTGCCCGGCCAGCGACGCCAGCGGCGCGATATCGGGCGCGGAGATCGTCAGCGTCCCCAGCGGCAGGAATTTCTCATCGAGCGTGAGGTCGCCCGACACCTTGTTGTCGCCCAGCGCTACGCTGAGCCCCTTGATGGAGCGCTTGCCATCGCTCGTCACCAGCGCCGCCTTGATGGCGAGCGGCTGTTCGTCGACCGCGCCGGTCAGCGAGATATCTGCGGCCGGGCTCACAATGTCGGCCTTGCCCGATGCGGTCAGCTTGATGTCCTTGACCGTGCGGCCGGAGGCCGTCAGGCTGGCACTGTCGGCCGAAACCGAGAAATCCGGTGCGTTGCGCGCGCCGCTTGCCGTCAGCGCGAAATCGACCCCGCCGGCGACCGGCACGCCGACCAGCGAAGACAGCACCGAGACGTCGCCGAGCTTGCCCTTGATGTCGGCCTGGATATCGCTGCCTTGCGCGCTGGCGGTGCCGCTGGCGCTCAGCGAACCGGAAGTGAGTTCGATCGAGTTGGCGGCGAAAGAGCCCTGCGGATCGCGCGTTGCGGTCGCCGAGAATTTGACCCGTTCGCCAAGCAGCGAACTGATCTGCGGCGGCAGCGCCGTCGACACAGCATCGGCATTCATCTTCAGCGTCATGGCGAGATCGGCCAGCGTCACCTTGGCCGTCAGCCCGGCATTGAGAGCATCGCTGCGCAGCGTGCCTTCGTCGAGGGAAATCTCGTCCCTGCTGATCGAACCGGCAAGAGAGGCCGTCAGCTTGCCGGTGATCAGCGGCGCCAGCGTCGCCACGTCGGTCTTCAGCCCGGCGGCCGCCAGACTTACACTGACCGGGCCGCTGCGGCTCTCGATGTCGAAACCGTCGGAATGGATCTTCGCATCCAGATTGTTCACCTGAGAGCCGCCCGCCACCACCGACACCAGTGAAGCGCTGGCGTCAATCATCGGCGCCTTGCCGTCACCGAAGGCGCGCGCGGTCACATTGTTGATGGCCACCATGATCGGCTGCGCCTGGGTACCGACATTGACCGTGACCGGCTTGGCTTTGGCCACGAGTTCGACCGAAAGGTCGCTGGCGCCCTTGGGGTCGACCATGCCGGCAGCGGTACCATGAACTGCGTCGCTCTCGATCGCAGCGCGCTCGATGTCGACGCCGCCGGTCGCGGTCGCGGTGCCGGCTAGGTCGAAGCTGGTCTTGCCGGCAAACAGCGACTTGAACCGTTCCGGCAGGAAGCCTTCGAACGAACCGTCGCCCTTGGCCTCGATCCGGTTGCCCTTGTCGGTGAGCTGGTGCCGGCCGGTGAGCTGGGTAACGATCTGACCGTCGACCATGAAGGTGCCGATGCCGCTCCAGTTGGCCAGCGGCCCGGTGCCCGAGACGACGATGTTGACCGGCGGCGCGCCGGGTAGCTTGAGCAGGTTGGCGATGATGCCGCCGGCCGGCTCGGAAGCCTTGAGATCGAGGTCGAGCTTGTTTTCATCCGGCGCGAAGTGGATGTTGGCGTCGACATTGCCTTGCTTGCCGTCATGGCGGGTAACGTTGAGCACCGTCTGGATCGCCAGCGGCGACGCATCGACCTTGGCCGATCCCTTGGCCGCAAGTTCGGCAATGCCGCTGCCGGCAAGTTGCTGGCCGAGCGCGATCTCCGGCAAATCGATCGCTCTGATATCAAGCGAAACCGGCAGGCCGGTCGACCCGCTCTTGCTCGGCTCGGTGCTCGCCACAGGCAGCCGTGCCAGTTCTATCCGTTCGGCCGCTATGCGGTCGGCGCTGAAATTCTTCGACAACAGCGCCAGCGGCGACCAGTCGACGGCCACCTTGCGGGCCACCAGCCAGGCGCCCTCGCGGTCTTCCAGCACGACATGGTCGACCGTCAGCGCGCCGGACCAGATACCGTTAATGCCGCTGACCGTGACTTTGCTGTCCCCTGACGAGGCCATGTCAGAGATGATGCCGGCGAGATTTTCGCGGCCGCGCTCGGTCTTGGTCAGCACGACCAGCGCGCCGATGCCCGCCGCCGCCACGATCAGCAGCGTGTAGAAAAACAGGCGAAGGATGCGTTTCAAAATCTTCATCGTCAGAACGCCTGTCCGATGCCGGCATAGATGCCGAAACGCGGGTCGCCACGGTCGCGGTTGAGCGGCACGGCGGCGTCGATGCGCAGCGGCCCGAACGGCGTGATGTAGCGCAGGCCAACGCCCGCGCCGACCTTCACGTCGGAAAAGTCCGGCGTCGCTGTGGTCGAGACAGTGCCGGCGTCGACGAACGGCACGATGCCGATCGTGTCGGTCAGCGCAATGCGCATTTCGACCGATGTTTCGAAGAAGGAAAGCCCGCCGATCGGCTGATTGTCGATGTCCTTCGGTCCGATGCCCTGATAGGCATAGCCCCGCACCGAGCCGCCACCGCCGGAATAGAAGCGCCTGTCGGCTGGAACGTTCTGAAGGCCGGTGCCGACGATCGAACCCAGCGCGACGCGTTCGGCAAACACGAATTTCGAGGCCGTGTCGAGCGACTGATAGGCCGACCCCTCGCCCCTGAGCTTGAGGAAGGCGGCGCCGCTCAGAATGTCGTAGCTCGGTTCGGCATAGGCGAGAACCCTGAAGCCGCTGGTCGGATTGAGCCGGTTGTCCCTGTTGTCATAGACATACTGCAGCGGAATGCTGGCGATCAGGTATTTGTGCTTGCCGAAGGCGTCCGTGATCCTGGAATAGTCGAGCGCGATTTCAGCCGAAACCGTCTGCTTCTTGTCGATCTCATAGGACAGGCCGGTGCTGCCCTTGACCGAGAAATGATCGTAGGCATCGGGATGTTCGAGGACGGTCTTGACGCTGGCGATGAATTTCGAGGCCGGCCCGACCACGCCCGGCTTCTCGAACATGATGCCGGCATTGTAGTTGAGCTCGCTGAGATCGTTGCTGCCGATGCCGCTGATCTTGCCCTCGATGCGCAGCTTTTCGGCCCGGCCGAACAGATTTCGGTGGCCCCAATAGCCTTCCAGGCCTAGCCCTTCGGTGTTGGAGAAAGTGCCGCCGACGCCGAAATAGCGCGGTTTGCGCTCGCTGACCTGAACGCCGATCGGAATGTTGCCGTCGGCGTCGAGACTGTCGGCTTCCTTCAGCGTCACGCTGTTGAACACTTCGAGCCTCAGCATCCGGTCGCGGGCATCGTCGATCTCGTCGGGCGAATATTGCCGGCCGCGTTTCAGCCCGGTCATATATTCGGTGAACTCGCGATCGACCTTCTCGGTGCCATCGACGGTGGTGTCGCCATAACCGGCAACCGGCCCGGCGGCCACCGTCAGCGTCACGTCTAGCGTCGAGGTGGTGTGCTCGGCCACGACCTGCCTGTCGGTGATCCGGGCCAGCGGCCGGCCCTCCTGCTTCAGCGCCCGCACGATCAGCGCCTCGGCCTTGAGCACGGCGCCCGAGCCGGCATCGCCGCCGGCTATCAGGCCGAAATCGGCGCTCGCCAGCCCGGCGGCATCGCCCTCCAGCCTGATATTGCCGAGTGTGAATTTGGGCCCGCTGGCGATGCTGACCACCACCGGGATCGGCTGCGGACCAGTGAATTCGGCATCAGGCGGCAAATCGTCGAGCGCCTTGCCCTGGATGGTGATGGTGACGACCCCTTCATAGCGGGCGTCGGCATAAAGCGCGGCGACCAGCTGTTCGCGGTCGCTACGCGCCTTTGCCAAAAGGCCGAGCGAGCCGGAAACCGGGCGGTCCTCGTCGGATTTCAGCGACGAGGCGTTTTCGAGCTTCTTGACCAGGTCATTGTCGGCATCGGGCGCTTCGATGGTCACCGCATAGCGCAGCGGGTCGACGATATCGGCGTCCTCGTCATTCGAAGAGCCCCACAATTTGATGCCGAAGAGCTCGAAGGCGGCCGCCGACCCCGATTCGGCAACGAGCACGGTCGAGCACGCCAACGCCACAATCAGCGCGCGCGAAAGCGTGCGCCGTGGCGCACTTACCTTCGACATCTGCGCTTCATACGCCGGCATCAGGACAACCTAGGTTACAAAACTAAAATTGGAATGAAGTTTTGAAGCGCTCGTAAAGGGGCCACAATCCAATTGTCTGAAATAGGCAGGGCTTGGAATTCACACCTTCTGCGTTTTCGCAAGAAAGCGTGATCCCTTTCCCGTGGATGAACTATCGGCATACCGGTCATTGGCCGGTTTGGGAACCGTTGGCGGGCGGAAACCTGCCCGTCCTCGTGTTGACAAGCTTGACTGAAGCTTGAACATGCCGCGGACGTAGCAGTGTCTGGAGGGTGTTATGGCGATGCGCGCGGCGGCTCGTGGTCTGTCGATCTTGATTCTTCTCATTTTCGCCTGGGGGTCTGTAGCGCAAGCGGCCGAAGCCCGCCGGGTGGTGACCTCAAATAATTCCGACTATTTCGGCTTCGATCTCAGATCGGACCAGAATGTCAGCCTCGATCAGTGCAAGACGACATGCCTCGGCGACCCCGCCTGCCGCGCCTTTACTTACAACAACAAGGCCAAATGGTGCTTCCTAAAATCCGACTATAACCAGTTGAAACCCTTCAGCGGCGCGGTCGCGGGCAAGGTCGTCAATGTCGATGGCGACCCCGATATCGGCGCCCCGCCGGAACTCGCCTTCTTCCCCAACTGGATGGCCGACCAAGCCCAGCAATACCGCAACAAGCTGACCGATCCGGCCTATGACAAGCCGACCGACGGGCTGGAATCACTCCGCGCCGCCGCCGAACAGGCTGCACTGACCGGCGACCATGGCCAGGCCATGAACAAATACGAGGCCGCGGTCTCGGTCCTGCCTGACGACGGCCAGCTTTGGCTCGGTCTGGCGCGTGAAACGCTTGCCATACAGCCGGCCAGCGGCACCTCCGAATCCTACAATCTGCCGGTCAAAGGCACCTCCGCCGCCATCAACGCCTACAAATTGCTGCGCACCACCAAGACCCGCGCCGAAGTGCTGGCGCTGCTCGGCAACGGCCTCGACCGCCGCGATCTCTACCGTCCGGCCCTGCAGGCTTATGAAGCCAGCCTCGCGCTGGTCAGTTCGCCGGCGGTCAAGGCCGAATATGAGGATCTCAAGGCCCGCAAGGGCTTCCGCGTCATCGATCACTCGATCGACGCCGACACCAGCGCGCCGCGCATTTGCGCGCAGTTTTCCGAGGAGCTGGTGAAGACCGGCGTCGACTACGCCCAGTTCGTCACCGTCGACAACCAGCCGCCCAAGGGCGTCGAGGCCAAGGACAAGCAGATCTGCGTCGAAGGCCTGGAGCACGGCCAACATTACGAAGTGACCTTCCGCGCCGGTCTGCCGGCCGCCATTGGCGAGGTCACCGCCGCTCCGGTCGTGCTGTCGATCTATGTGCAGGACCGCGCGCCGTCCGCCCGCTTCACCGGCGACAGCTTCGTGCTGCCCGCCGGCGCCCGCCGTGGCATCCCCATCGTCACCGTCAACATGAACACCGCGCAGATGAAGCTCTACCGTATCGGCGATCGTTCGCTGGCGCAGCTTCTGTCCGGCTATCAGTTCCTGAAGCAGCTCGACGGCTATGATATCTCCAGCATTTCCGACCAGATGGGTGAGCCGGTCTGGCAGGGGCAGCTGGATATCGCCAACGACCTCAACAAGGACGTCACGACTTCGTTCCCGGTCGACGAAGCCTTGCCGCAGCGCAAGCCCGGCGTCTACGTGCTGACCGCGCAAGCGGTAAATGAAAATGACGAGGACAATTACAATTCGCTTGCCACGCAGTGGTTCGTCGTCTCCGACATCGGCCTGTCGACCTATACCGGCCAGGATGGCCTCAATGTCTTTGCCCGCTCGCTCGGAACCGCCAAGCCGATCGCCGGCGCCGAACTGACGCTGCTGGCCAGGAACAATGAAATCCTCGGCACAGCCACGTCGGACGCCGAAGGCCATGCTGTCTTCAACCCCGGCCTGACGCGCGGCGACGGCGGCATGGTGCCGGCCGTTCTGATGGCCAAGCAGGGCGACAACGATTTCGTCTTCCTCGACATGGGCCGCGCCGGCTTCGATCTGTCCGATCGCGGCGTCGCCGGACGCGCCGCACCGGGCGCGCTCGATGTCTATGCCTGGACCGAACGCGGCATCTACCGCGCCGGCGAGGATGTGCATGTCGCAGCCCTTGCCCGCGACGGCGCCTCCAAAGCGGTGGAAAACCTGCCGCTGACCTTCATCTTCACCCGTCCCGACGGCGTCGAGAACCGCCGCATCGTTGCCGATGGCGTCTCGGCCGGCGGCTATGCCGTCGACCTGCCGCTGGAAGCCAACGCCATGCGCGGCACCTGGACGGTGTCGATCTATACCGATCCCAAGCAGGCGGCCGTTTCCAGCCAGATGTTCCTGGTCGAAGACTTCGTGCCGGATCGCATCGAGTTCGACATGAAGTCCGACAAGCAGGAGATCGCCCAGGGCGAAACCGCCAACATCGACATTGACGGCCGCTTCCTCTATGGCGCGCCGGCCGCCGGCCTCGCGCTCGAAGGCGAGCTGACGCTGTCGACGGCGCGCGACTGGGACCGTTTCGCCGGCTATTCGTTCGGCCTTGCCGACGAGCAGTCGGCCGAGCCTTCGGTCACCCCGTTCACCGGTCTGCCGGTGGTCGGCGACGACGGCAAGGCGACCTTCCCGGTCACGGTCGACCAGTTGCCCGCGACCACCAAGCTGGTCGACGCCAAGGTCACGGTTCGCATGCGTGAAACCGGCGGCCGCGCCATCGAACGCTCGCTCAACATCGGCATCCGCCCGCAAGGCCACATGATCGGCATTCGTCCGGATTTCGCCGACAATGAGGTGCCGCAGGGCGGCACCGCCAAGTTCAGCCTCATCGCGGTCGACCCCGACGGCAAGCGCGAGACGCTGAAGGGCGCGCAGTGGTCGCTGGTCAAGGTCGAACGCAATTACCAGTGGTATCGCAACAACAACTCGTGGAACTACGAACCGGTCACCTTCACCAAGTCGATCGCCAACGGCCAGGTCGATCTCAGCGCCGATGCCGAGGCGACCGTGACGATGCCGGTCGACTGGGGCCAGTACCGGCTCGAGATCGAGACTGCCGATCCCGAGGGCCCGGCGACCAGCTATGAGTTCGACGCCGGCTGGTATGTCTCCTCGACCTCCACCGAAACGCCTGATGGGCTCGAGATCGCTCTCGACAAGGACAGCTATGCCGCCGGCGACGTGGCCAAGCTGAAGGTGTCGCCGCATTTTGCCGGCGAACTGCTGGTCACCATCGGCGCCGACAAGCTGCTCAAGACCATCACGGCAACCGTGCCGGCCGGCGGCAGCACGGTCGACATCCCGGTCGGTGACGACTGGGGCGCGGGCGCCTACATCACCGCAACCCTGTTCCGGCCCGGCGATGCGCAGGAAACCCGCATGCCGGCGCGCGCCATCGGCGTAAAATGGCTGACGGTCGACCCAGGCTCGAAAAAGCTCGCCGTCACCCTGACGCCGCCGGACAAGACGATGCCGCGCCAGCAGCTGTCGATCCCGGTTTCGGTCGCCGGCGTAGCGCCGGGCAGCAATGCCTATGTCACGGTCGCTGCCGTCGATGTCGGCATTTTGAACCTCACCAACTACAAGGCGCCGGATCCGGAGGGCTGGTATTTCGGCCAGCGCATGCTCGGGCTCGAAGTCCGCGACATCTATGGCCGTCTCATCGACGGCTCGCTCGGCACCACCGGCAAGCTCAGGACCGGCGGCGACGGCGCCTCGATGCAGCCGCAAGGCAGTCCGCCGACCGAAAAGCTGGTCGCCTTCTTCTCCGGCCCGGTCCAGCTCGACGCCGACGGCAAGGCAAGGATCGACTTCGACATCCCGCAGTTCAACGGCACCGTGCGCGTCATGGCCGTCGCCTGGACCAAGGATGCAGTCGGCCATGCCACGACCGACGTCATCGTGCGCGATCCGGTGGTGATCACCGCCGGCCTGCCCCGCTTCCTGGCGCCTGGAGATGCAGCCATCATGCGGCTCGACGTCGCCGACACCGACGGTCCGGAGGGCGACTATGCCCTGTCGATCGCCACGACCGGCGACCTCTCGACCGGCGACAAGCCGTTGCCCGAAAAGCTGACTCTCGCCAAGGGCAAGCGCCAGACGCTGACTGTGCCGCTGGTTGCACAGACGGCGGGTAATGCCTCGATCACCATCAAGCTCGCCCATGGCGACGGCACCTCCGTCGAGCAGACGCTGTATGTCCCGGTGCGTCCGGCGCAATTGCCGGTCACCACCCGTCTGGTCGTCGACCTCAAGGGCAATGGCGGCTCGCTGCGCGTCGACAAGGAGCTGCTCGCGGCAAGCCTGCTCGACGGCGCCTCGATCAGCGTCGGCGTTTCGCAGGCTGCCGCCTTCGACGTGCCGTCGCTGCTGATGACGCTCGACCGCTACCCCTATGGTTGCGCCGAGCAGACCACCAGCCGCGCCATGCCGCTTCTCTACGTCAACGATCTGGCGTCCGGAGTCGGCATGCAAAGCGATCCCGAACTGCACGGCCGCGTGCAGGCCGCCATCTACAAGGTGCTGAGCTACCAGGCTTCGGCCGGCAGCTTCGGCCTGTGGGGTCCGGGCTCCGGCGATCTGTGGCTTGACTCTTACGTCACGGACTTCCTGACCCGGGCGCGCGAGCAGAACTACGACGTGCCGGCCCTGGCGATGAGCCAGGCGCTGAGCAATCTGCAAAACTCGGTCGGTTACGACCAGGACGTCCAGGATCGCGGCAGCGAAATCGCCTACGCGCTCTATGTTCTGGCCCGCAACAAGAAGGCCTCGGTCGGCGATCTGCGCTACTACGCCGACACCAAGCTCGAAGCCTTCTCGAGCCCGATGGCCGTCGCCCAGTTGGCGGCGAGCCTGGCGCTCTACGGCGACGCGCAGCGTTCGGAAGCAACCTTCCAGACGGCGCTGCAGCTGGCCAAGTCGACCACCGAATACGACTACTACCGGTCCGACTATGGCTCGCGGCTGCGTGATGGCGCCGCGATCCTGGCGCTCGCCGCCGAATCGAAGCCGGTGCCGACCATCGTGCCGGAGCTGATCCGGCTGGTGGCAAGGGAACGTGCCGATGCCCGCTGGACCAGCACGCAGGACGAGTCCTGGATGCTTCTGGCGGCCCGCGCGCTGAAGTCGGGCAACGACTCGATCACGCTCTCGGTCAACGGCGCGCCGCATGCCGGTGGGTATTCCAACCACCTCAGCGGCACCGACATTGCCGACAGCCCGCTGACCATCGCCAACACCGGCGCCACGCCGCTGCAGGCGGTCGTCACCACGGTCGCCTCGCCGGTAGAGCCCTTGCCGGCCGGCGGCGACGGCTTCACCATCGACCGCACCTACTACAAGCTCGATGGCACCGAAGCCAACGTCACCGAGGCGACGCAGAACGAACGCTACGTGGTCGTGCTCAAGGTTTACGAGCAGAACCGCTGGCCTTCGCGCCTGCTGATCACCGACCTGTTGCCGGCCGGCTTCGAGATCGACAATCCGGGCCTTGTTTCCAGCGCCCAGCTGTCGAACTTCACCTGGCTGGCGCAAACCGACGCCGCCCATCTCGAATTCCGCGACGACCGTTTCGTCGCGGCATTCAATCCCAATGACGGCGATGGCGACCGCAACATCATGCTGGCCTATGTCGTGCGTGCGGTGACGCCGGGCACCTACGCCCATCCGGCGGCCACGGTGGAGGACATGTACCGGCCGCAATATTCGGCCCGCACCGCCACCGGTATGATGGAGATCAAGGCGCCGTAAGGCGCCTTGACGAAGATGAACACGCCGATGTCCGCGACCATCTCCTTCTCCCCGCTATGCGGAGAGAAGGAGCCGGCAGGCGGATGAAGGGCACCACCATGCTCTCCAGAAAATTTCTCCGTCGAACAGGCATCGCCGCCGCCTCCCTCGTCGGCTTTGCGGCGATCGCTGCCGCTTCTCTCTGGGAACTCGACCGCGCTTTTCCGCCGCCGCTGCCCGGAAGGCTCACCGTCTCCACCGAGGTCCAGGACCGCGACGGCCAGCTGTTGCGCGCCTTCGCCACGCCGGACGGTTACTGGCGGCTCGACACTCATCTCGACCAGGTCGACAAGCAGTTCGTCAACATGCTGGTCACCTATGAAGACAAGCGCTTCTGGGACCATGATGGCGTCGATGTGCTGGCGCTGGCGCGCGCCGCCGGCCAGTTCGCCACCAGCGGCCATATCGTCTCCGGCGGCTCGACCCTGTCGATGCAGCTTGCCCGGCTGATCGAGCCACGCGAAAACCGCAGCCTCGGCTCGAAGATCAAGCAGATGCTGCGTGCCATCCAGATCGAGCGGCGGCTGTCCAAGCAGGAGATCCTCGAACGCTACCTGACCTTGGCGCCCTATGGCGGCAATCTCGAAGGCGTGCGCGCCGCCTCGCTCGCCTATTTCGGCAAGGAGCCGAAGCGGCTGACGGTCTCGGAAGCCGCCCTGCTGGTTGCGCTGCCGCAATTGCCGGAAAAGCGCCGGCCCGACCGCAATCTCACCATCGCTCATGCAGCCCGCGACCGCGTGCTGACCCGCATGGTATCAGCTGACCTGCTTGGCGAGCGCGAGGCCGCGCGCGCAGCGCTCGATGATGTCTCGGGCTTGCGCCGCAAACTGCCGGCACTGGCGCCACATGCCGCCTATGCCATGCTGCCCAAGGCCGTACCCGGCAAGCCATTGCAGCTGACGATCCGCAAAAGCGTCCAGCAAGGGCTGGAACAGGTGGCGCGAGATGCCGCGATCAAGCTTGGGCCGCGCCTGTCGGTCGCCATGGTGATGGCGGACGCGCGCACCGGCGACATTCTTGGCGAAGTCGGCTCGGCCGATTTCTTCGATGCCAGCCGCTCCGGCTGGATCGACATGACCAGGATCGTGCGTTCGCCCGGTTCGACGCTGAAGCCGTTCATCTATGGCCTCGCCTTCGAGCAAGGGCTGGTGGCGCAGGAAATGCTGATCGAGGACAGTCCGGTCGATTTCGGCGGCTACCGGCCAAAGAATTTCGACATGGGCTATCAGGGGGATGTCTCGATCCGCCAGGCGCTGCAGCTGTCGCTCAACGTTCCGGCGATCCGCGTGCTCGACTCGGTCGGCCCGGCACGGCTGATGGCGCGCTTCCGCCAGGCCGGCGTCAGCCCGGTGCTACCGGTCAACGAGGCGCCGGGCCTCGCCATCGGCCTCGGAGGCGTCGGCGTAACGCTGCGCGATCTCGTCCAGCTCTATACCGGCCTCGCCAATGGCGGCAAGGCAAACACGCTGCATGACGGCACCGAGCCGGCCAATGCCGAGCGCACCACCGCCACGATCCTCGACGCCCAGGCGAACTGGCAGATCACCGACATATTGTCGGGCGTAAAGCCGCCCGAGGGCGCCTTGCAGCGCGGCATCGCCTACAAGACTGGGACGTCCTACGGCTACCGCGACGCCTGGTCGGTCGGCTTCGACGGCCGCTACGTGCTGGGTGTGTGGGTCGGCCGCGCCGATGCCGGTGCGGTGCCCGGCCTGTCCGGCTATGTCTCGGCCGCCCCCATCCTGTTCGAGGGCTTCGTCCGCTCCGGCCTCACCGCCGTCCCGTTGCCCAGCCAGCCGGCCGGTGTCCTCAAGGCCAGGCGCGAAGACCTGCCGGTGACATTGGGGCGCTTCGGCGCCGGCGCCGACGGACTGGTGCAGGCAGGCCCGACGGAACCGGCGCCAACGATCATTTTCCCGCCCAACGGCGCCCGCGTCGATCTCGCCACCAATTCCGCCGAGGCCTCGCCGCTGGTGCTGAAACTGCAAGGCGGCCGCGCGCCGTTCCGCTGGCTGGCCAATGGCAAGCCGCTCGTCGGCATCGACCGCCGCCGCACCGCGACCTGGCTGCCCGACGGCGCCGGCTATTCGACGCTCACCGTCATCGACGCCGTGGGACGCGCGGCAAGCGTGAAGGTGTTCGTTGAATAGATGGCGCCAAGCGATTCAGGGGATTGGGCTTCTTCGCCCGAGGCCCGGCGCGAGGCACCCCCCTCTGGCCTGCCGGCCATCTCCCCCGCAAGGAGGGAGATTGGCAGCTTCGGCGCCGCGCTCATTCAGCAACGTTGAAAATTGGCGAAAGCCGCAGCGACATCTGATCTTCCCCCTTGCGGGGGAGATGGCCGGCAGGCCAGAGGGGGGTGTGCCGAAGCGCTTGCATCGAGGATTGGCCTTAGCCCTATCCATGTTCGTTTCGACTTGCTCCCCCGCCGACGCCGATCCCCTGCCCGCCGGCTTCGTCCGCTTGGCCGATGTCGATCCCTCGATCCGCCAGGACATCCGCTATGCCGGCCTGGAAAATTTCCTGCATCGCAAGGCCGATGGCTACGACGCCCCAATCTGCATACTCACGAAGCAAGCTGCGCAAGCGCTGTCCGGTGTGCAGAAAGCGCTCGCCGCCGATGGCCTGACGCTGGTCGTCTTCGACTGCTACCGCCCGGCCCGCGCCGTTGCCGACATGGGCAAATGGACCAGAGAGGGCGGCCCGCCCGATCCGCAATGGTACCCTCAGGTGCAGCGCGGCGACCTCATCGCCAAGGGCTATATCGGCGAATTGTCAACCCATTCGCGCGGCTCGACCGTCGATGTAGCCATCGCCCGCAGCGACGGCAAGAACAAGTCATCCGCCGCTTGCGGCGCGGCCGGCGCCGGCACGCTCGGTTTCGGCACCAGCTTCGACTGTTTCGACCCGGCAAGCGAAACCGCCCATCGCCCATTGGCGGCAGAAGCGGCGGCAAACCGCAAAAGGCTGCTCGACGCCATGCGCGCCGGCGGCTTCAAGAATTATGCGCGCGAGTGGTGGCACTACACGCTTCGGGATGAGCCGTATCCAAAGCTGCGCTTCGATTTTCCCATCACTGCGGGCTGAACCGCCCGGTGCTACACCGAGCCTTCCCTCGCTCGGCCTTGCTTCTGCGCTGTCAGCTCCTAGATAGCGTCAAACCGGCCGGATTCGGGTTAGACCAATATGAGGAAAATATTTCCTTCCGAAACCCAATATCGGCGAAAATTTCCTTCGGGGGGACAAAAAATGCAACGTTGAATGCATCTAATTTCTATCAATTCGATAGAGTTCAGCCGTCATCAACGGAGGCGGAAATGACCAAACCTCATTTCAAGAAACTGCTCGGCGCACTGGTCGCCACATCGATCCAGTTCGGCACGCTCGGTTTCGCGTTTGCCGATACGACCATTCTGAACGTGTCCTACGACCCGACACGCGAACTCTACAAGGCCTATGACGAAGCCTTCGTCGCACACTGGAAGGCCGAGACCGGCGAGACGGTCACCATCCAGCAATCGCATGGCGGCTCCGGCGCCCAGGCCCGCGCCGTGATCGACGGCCTCGATGCCGATGTGGTGACGCTGGCGCTCGAAGGCGACATCAACGCCATCGTTACCAAGTCGAAGAAGATCAACCCGGACTGGCGCAAGAAGTTCGAGAACAATTCGGCGCCTTACACCTCGACCATCATCTTCCTGGTCCGCAAGGGCAACCCGAAGGGCATCCACGACTGGAGCGATCTGGTCAAGGACGGCGTCCAGGTGATCACGCCGAACCCGAAGACGTCGGGTGGCGCCCGCTGGAACTACCTTGCCGCCTGGGCCTATGCCAACGCCAATGATGGCGGCGACGAAGCCAAGAACAAGGAATTCGTCGGCAAGCTCTACGCCAATGCTCCGGTGCTCGACACCGGTGCGCGCGGCTCGACGGTCACCTTCGCGCAAAAAGGCATCGGCGACGTACTGATCGGCTGGGAAAACGACGCCTATCTGGCGCTCAATGAATTCGGCGCCGACAATTTCGAGATCGTCTATCCCCCGACCTCGATCCTGGCCGAGCCGCCGGTGGCGATCGTCGACGCCAATGTCGATGCCAAGGGCACCCGCAAGGTCGCCGAAGCCTATCTCGGCTGGCTCTATTCCAAGGAAGCCCAGACGATCATCGCCAAGAACCACTATCGTCCGGCCAAGCCCGAGCTGGTGGATGCGGCTGACATTCCGAAGACGCCCGAAATCAAGCTGATCTCCATCGACGATCCGCTTTTTGGCGGCTGGAAGAAGGCACAGCCTTATCATTTCGGCGACGGTGGTATATTCGACCAGATCTACAAGCCGGCCCAGTAGGATTTAGATCAGGACGACATGACCATAGCACCCGCCAAGGCGGGGTGGCGATTCAGACAGCCGAGTGTCATTCCGGGTTTCGGATTGACGCTCGGCTTCTCGCTTGCCTACCTCACGCTCATCATCCTCATCCCCCTGTCGGGCCTGATCTGGCGCTCGGCAGCCCTCGGCTGGACCGATTTCTGGGCGATCGCCACCGACCGCCGGACCATCAACGCACTCGAAATCAGCTTCGGCACAGCCTTCATCGCAGCCGCCGTCAACGTCGTCTTCGGCACGCTCGTCGCCTGGGTGCTGGTGCGCTACCGCTTCCCCGGCCGCCGCGTCGTCGACGCCATGGTCGACCTGCCCTTCGCGCTGCCGACGGCAGTGGCCGGTATCGCGCTGACCACTCTTTATGCGCCCAATGGCTGGATCGGCCATCTCCTGGCGCCGCTCGGCATCAAGGTCGCCTACACGCCGCTCGGCATTGTCGTGGCGCTTGTCTTCATCGGCCTGCCGTTTGTCGTGCGCACGGTGCAGCCGATCATGGAGGAGATCGACAAGGAAGTGGAGGAGGCCGCCGCGACGCTCGGCGCCAACCGCTTCCAGATCATCACCCGCATCCTGTTTCCCGGCCTGGCGCCGGCCATCATCACCGGCTTCTCACTCGCCTTCGCGCGCGGCGTCGGCGAATACGGCTCGGTCATCTTCATCGCCGGCAACCTTCCCTATAAGTCGGAGATCGCACCGCTTCTGATCGTCATCCGGCTCGAGGAGTACAATTATCCGGCGGCCACCGCGATCGCGGCGATCATGCTTTTGCTGTCGTTCGTGATGCTGCTGGTCATCAACCTGGCGCAGTCATGGAGTCGCAAGCGCTATGGCTGACCCCGAGATCAGATCCTACGAACCGCATCACGAGAGCCGGTCGGCGGCGGTGACCGAAAGCCGGCCGGTGCGGCTGCTGCTGATGGCGGTGGCCTTCGCCTTCCTCGCCATCTTCCTGCTGCTGCCGCTGATCATCGTCTTCCACGAGGCGCTGGCGAAAGGCATTGGCGCCTACACGGAATCGCTCTCCAATCCCGATACGCGCTCGGCGATCCGGCTGACGCTGCTGGTGGCGGTGATCGCCGTGCCGCTTAACGTCGTCTTCGGCATTTCGGCTGCCTGGGCGATCGCCAAGTTCGAGTTCAAGGGCAAGACTTTTCTGACCACGCTGATCGACCTGCCCTTCTCGGTCTCGCCGGTCATTTCCGGCCTGGTCTATGTGCTTTTGTTTGGCGCTCAGGGACTGTTCGGTGAATGGCTGAAGGCGCACGGCATCCAGATCCTGTTCGCCGTGCCCGGCATCGTGCTCGCGACCATCTTCGTTACCTTCCCCTTCGTTGCCCGCGAACTGATCCCGCTGATGCAGGAACAGGGCAACGGCGACGAGGAAGCCGCGCTCTCTCTGGGCGCCAATGGCTGGCAGACCTTTTGGTACGTGACGCTGCCCAACGTCAAATGGGGATTGCTCTACGGCGTGCTTCTGTGCAACGCCCGCTCGATGGGCGAATTCGGCGCGGTCTCGGTCGTGTCGGGCCACATACGCGGGCTGACCAACACCATGCCGTTGCATGTCGAAATCCTCTACAACGAGTACAACGCCGTCGGCGCTTTTGCCGTCGCTTCGCTGCTTGCCGGCCTGGCGCTGGTCACGCTGGTCTTGAAAACACTTCTCGAGATGCGCTACGGCGCCGAGATCGCCGCGACGCGCGGACATTAGATGCATGTCGCCCAAAAGTGTGAAGCGGTTTTGGGATAACGACATGCATCCACTAAAAAGGGACATTTGATGGAAGTTCGCGTTGCCAACGTACGCAAGGAGTTTGACCGGTTTCCGGCCCTCCATGACGTATCGCTTGACATCAAGTCGGGTGAGCTGATCGCGCTGCTTGGGCCATCCGGCTCCGGCAAGACGACGCTGCTGAGGCTTATCGCCGGCCTGGAGCGGCCGACGCGCGGAAAGATCTTCTTCGGCGACGAGGACGCCTCGCACCGCTCGATCCAGGAGCGCAATGTCGGCTTCGTCTTCCAGCACTATGCGCTCTTCCGGCACATGACGGTCGCCGACAATATCGGCTTCGGCCTCAAGGTGCGGCATGGACCGTCGCGACCACCGGCGGCCGAAATCCGCCGACGCGCCTCCGAACTGCTCGATCTCGTTCAGCTTTCCGGCCTGGAAAAGCGCTATCCGGCGCAACTTTCGGGTGGCCAGCGCCAGCGCGTGGCGCTCGCCCGGGCCATGGCCATCGAGCCCAAGGTGCTGTTGCTCGACGAGCCGTTCGGCGCGCTCGATGCGCAGGTGCGCCGGGAACTGCGCCGCTGGCTGCGCGAGATCCATGACCGTACCGGCCACACCACCGTCTTCGTCACCCACGACCAGGAAGAGGCGCTCGAGCTTGCCGACCGCGTCGTGGTGATGAGCCAGGGGCGCATCGAGCAGGTCGGCTCCGCCGACGAGATCTACGACACGCCGAACTCGCCCTTCGTCTACTCCTTCATCGGCGAATCGAGCATGCTGCCGGTCAAGGTTGAGAATGGCGAGATCTGGCTCGCCGACCGTCCGATCGGCGTGTCGGCGCCGCACGCACCCGAGGGCGATGCGACGCTGTACTTCCGCCCGCACGATATCGAACTGCTCGACGGCTGCAGCGGCTGCATCGCCGGCACGGTCGCCGCCAGCCGCCGCGTCGCCGGCACAAGACGCGTCGAACTGGAAATCGGCGGCGAGCGCCAGCGCGTCGAGATCGAACTGCCTGTGGACCATCCTGCGGCGCAGAAGAGCCGGGTGGCGTTCAGGCCGAGGCGCTGGAAGCTTTTCCCGGCGGCATAGACATCGATCCGGCGCTACTCCAGCCAGTTCTCGACCGTCAGGCCCTTGATCCGACGGAACTCAGCGGTGTTGGCCGTCACCAGTGTCGTCCCCAACACACAGGCATGGGCAGCAATGAAAAGATCATTGTGGCCGATTGGCTGGCCTCTGGCCTCCAGCTCGGCACGAAGTGCTCCGTATTCGTTATCCATCGGCACATCGAGCGGCAACACAGGAACCTCGGCGAGCAATTGCTCGACCTTGGCGAGCAGCTTGGCCGATCTCTTGCGGGCGCAGCCATAACGCAGCTCCGAGGCGACAACGATGCTGGTGCACAGGGCACCGTCTCCCGCGCGAACCGCCGCACTGGCAGCCTTGCCGGTAGGGTTTCGGATCATGTCGCTGAGAATGTTGGTGTCCAGCATGAACCGCATCAAAAGATATCCTCAGGCCCCACGGGCGCATCATGGATCTCGGGAAAGTCGTCTTCAGGACCAAGCGGCGGCTCTTTCGCCCATTGGGTGAGCAAGGCGGTGAGGCCTGGTTGACGGACCGGCTCGATGATCAGCCGGTCGCCATCGCGGCTGATCAGGACCTTCTCGCCAGGCAGCTCGAATTCGACAGGGATGCGAACCGCCTGACTGCGGTTGTTGCGAAACAACTTCGCCTCCCTGGGGGGTGGTATTGAGTGACGGTGCTGCGGCATGGCAGCCTCCCCTGTCTGTTCCACTTGTATATGCCATTTGTATATGCCACTCGGCCTCGAATTGCAAACCACAGAAAACCCCAACGCATCGGCATTTCGGCTGGAATGAAATTTCGCCGATAACCTGCTTCAGCGATTTCTTTTTCGCTGCAACGCCATACGTCTGCCCCGTGTGCCTCGCAGTACACCCTCCGGCCCGGCTATGTTCTGGCAACGCATTGCACATCGGAGCCTGTGTTCATGAAGCGATTTTTCCTCAGCGTCGCCACTGTCGCCGGCCTGATCCTCGCCTGTTCGCAGGCCTGGTCGGCCGACAAATTGCTCAACGCTTCCTATGATGTCGGCCGCGAATTGTTCGCCCAGGTGAACAAGGCTTTCGTCGCCGGCCATCCGGGCGTCACCGTCGACCAGTCGCACGCCGGCACCTCGGCGCAGGCGCGCGCCATTGCCGAAGGCCTCGGCGCCGATGTCGTCACCTTCAACCAGGTCACCGACATCGACTTTCTGGTCAAGAAAGGCCTCGTCTCCGCCGACTGGCAGAAGGATTTCCCCGACAACGCCTCGCCCTTCTACTCGCTCCCATCCTTTCTCGTCCGCGCGGGCAACCCCAAGCACATCAAGGACTGGAACGACCTCGTGCGCGACGACGTGCAGGTGATCTTCCCCAACCCCAAGACCTCGGGCAATGCGCGCTACACCTATCTGGCCGCAACCGCCTACGCCAAGGAAGCCTTCAAGGGCGACGACGCCAAGGTGAAGGAGTTCGTCACCAAGCTGTTCAACAACGTGCCGATCTTCGACACCGGCGGGCGCGCCGCCACCACCACCTTCGTGCAACGCGAGATCGGCGACGTGCTGATCACCTTCGAGTCGGAAACGCGCGGCATCCGCAAGGAGTATGGCAACGACAAGTTCGAACAGGTCACGCCAACGGTCAGCCTGCTCGCCGAATTCCCGGTGGCGATCGTCGACAAGGTCGCCGACGAGCACGGCAGCCGTGACCTCGCCAAGACCTATCTCGATTTCCTCTACACGCCCGAGGGCCAGACCATCGCGGCTGAAAATGGCCTGCGCGCCCGCAACGCTGAAGTCGCGGCAAAATACAAGGCCGACTTCCCCGATGTCCGCCTGCTGACGGTGGAAGACGTCTTTGGCGGCTGGGACAAGGTACAGAAGGAGCACTTCGCCGCCGGCGGTCTGCTCGACCAGACCTATGGCAGCCGCTGATATCAGCAGCGTTCGACCTCACCTCACAAGAAAGCCGGCGCTTTGCCGGCTTTTTTGATTTCGCGCGCCGACAAACGGCTTTCAGGCGGAATCTGTCGCGATCGGCGAAAACGTTACAAAGAATCAACGCCTTTGTGCCTAACATCTCAACCGGGCGGCTTGTTCTACGCGAAACCGGGTTGTTCAGGCGAAACGTCATGATTTGCACACAAACAACCGCCAGATGCGGGTGGTTGGGGTTTTCATGAACTGAAGCGGGCATGCTTACCAAAAAAGGCAAATACGGCCTCAAGGCCCTCGTGCATCTTTCCGGCCTGCCGGTCGGCCAGCTTGCATTCGTCAACGACATCGCGATCGCCAACAACATCCCGAAGAAATTTCTGGATGCCATTCTGGGCGAGCTGCGCAATGCCGGCTTCGTCCTCAGCCGCAAGGGCAAGGAAGGCGGTTATCGCCTCGCCCGGCCGGCTTCCGAAATCAAGATCGGCCACGTCGTGCGCGTGCTGGACGGCCCGCTCGCTCCCATACCCTGCGCCAGCCGCACGCAATACCAGCGCTGCGAGGATTGCGACGAGGCGACCTGCCAAGTCCGGCACATGATGCTGGAAGTGCGCCAGGCGATCGCCGAAGTGCTGGACAATCGCAGCCTCGCCGCCATGCGCGACGCCGACAATGATGATTTTCCGGTCGAACTGACATCGCAGATCTAAATTAGAGCATGGTCCCGAAAAGTGCGAACCGGTTTTCGGACAAGATCATGCTGAAATGAGAGTCCTCAGACCAGGCCGAGCTTGCCGGCCAGGCCGACGCGCTGGATTTTGCCGGTGGGACCCTTGGGTATCTCCTGGAGAAACAGGATGTGGCGCGGCACCTTGAACTCGACGATCCGGCTGCGCGCGAAATCACGAATCTGCTCGGCATCGGCGGTGGCGCCCTCGGCCAGCACGATGGCCGCACCCACCTCTTCGCCGAGCATGGCGTGCGGCACGGCGAAGGTCACCGCCTGCGCCACCAGCGGATGATCGAGCAACACATTGTCGACCTCGAGCGGCGAGATCTTTTCGCCGCCGCGATTGATGATCTCCTTCAGCCGCCCGGTGATCTTCAGATCGCCATCCTCGTCGATGAGGCCCTGGTCGCCGGTGCGGAACCAGCCATCGCTGAAGGCAGCTTCATTGGCCACCGGATTGTCGAGATAGCCATCATGGATGTTGGCGCCGCGCACCGCGATCTCGCCCTTTTCACCCGCCGGCAGGATCGTCCCCTTGTCGTCCAGGATCGTCACCTGCGGACCCGCAGGCAGGCCGACCGAGCCTGGCTTGCGGCGTGCCGGCGGCAGGCCGTTGGATGTCATCTGGTGCGCCGCCTCGGTCATGCCATAGGCCTCGACCACCGGACAGCCGAAGACGCGCTCGAGGTCGCGGAACACGGTGTCGGGAAGCGCTGCCGAAGACGAGCGGATGAAGCGCAGCCGCGCAGCCGCGATGGTTTCGCCATTGCGGGCGGCGCGCGCCAGGATCGCCTGATGCATGGTCGGCACCGCGCTGTACCAGCTCGGCCGGAAATCGCCCAGCCAGCCGTAGAATTTGAGCGGGTTGAAGCCCGGCGTGCAGACAACAGCGCCGCCGACTGCCAGCTGTGCGCTGAGCGCCGCCATCAGCCCGTGAATGTGGAACAGCGGCATCACGTTGAGACACATATCGTTTGCCGACAGCGCCAGGGTGCTGGCGATGTTGGCCATCGATGCCTGCAGATTGCGCTGCCGCAAGCCGACGATCTTCGGTCGCGCCGTGGTTCCCGATGTGTGCAGGACAAGCGCGAAATCGTCGGGTCCGTTGAACTGCATATCGTCGAGGCGAGCCTCGCTGGCAGCCTCCACCTCGGCGTCGCCCGCCAGCAGAAACTCGCCAGCCTTGGCGCCGTCAGTCACGACGACGTCGAGCACCGCAATGCCGAGCCCCTTTGCGGCGTTGCGCGCGGCATCGCCCATGCCTTGTCCGCACAGCAGCAGCTTCACATCGAGATCGCCGAGATAGAAGCGGAATTCGTCTTCGCCGTAAGCCGGATTGAGCGGCGCCGCCGTCGCCAACGCCGAGACCGCCAGGAAACAGGCCGCCATTTCCGGGCCGTTGGGCAAGACGATGCCCACGGCCGTGCCGCGGGCAACGCCACGCCTGGCGAGATCGCCGCAGAGCTTGTCGACAAGATTGGCGAGGCCGGCAAAGCTCAGGGATGGCCGGTCCGGCGCCATCAGCGCCACCGCAGCCGGCCGCCAGGGCGCCAGTTGGGGAAGTGCTACCGATAGGGCCTGTTTCAAGTTCGAACCCTGAATGGCGTTCACCATGGCCTTGCCGGCGCCGATTGCGCGCCCGTGGCAGACGCAGTAAAGCGATTTCCGGACGCACGCAAGAACAGGTGGACACCGATCGGATGAGGCTGCCGTGGTTGGGAAAATCCCGGAAAGCCGACCGGACACCATCTTCCGCCGTCATTTATCATACGGAAATCATCGCCGACATCCTGGTGCCCCAACGCGCCGAGAATGTTCGCTTCTTCAGCCGCAAGCAGGTCCGCGCCGGCAAGTTGCGCACCTTCAACAACAGGGATCTCCGCGAGCTGCTGCTGGCCGCCTTTTATCTCGGGGTCGCGGCATTGCTACCGGTCAATTGGTGGGCCGCGATCTGCAGCCGCGTATCGGGGCTGCGCCTCAAGCGCCATATCCGCAAGGATTTCGTGCGCTACGCCGCCGCGACGCGCGCCGTGCTCGGCAATGGCATCGATGCGCAAAGGCAGTTCAGGGCCTTGCTCTGCGCCAACCACCGCCGGCGTTTGCTACTTGCCGCGCATCTCATCGGCCGCCGCTGGTCACCTGATATCCGGCTGGAGGGCCTGGAAGGCCTGCAAGCGGCGCTGAAGCGCGGCCACGGCGCTATCATCTGGTGCGATCAGTTCACGACCCAGACCATCATCGGCAAACGCGCTCTCCATGAAGCCGGCATCGAGACACACCAGCTCAGCGTCAGGGCTCACGGCATATCCGATTCGACCTTCGGCTTGCGCTTCCTGAACCCGCCGATGGTTCGGGTCGAGAACCGTTTCCTGAAAAGCCGGATCGTGTTCGACCGCAGCGACGCCTACCAGGTCACCGGCCGGATCCAGAAGATCCTTGGCAGCAACGGCGTGGTGTTGGTGACCAACACGGTGCATGCCGGCTCGACATTCACCGAAGTCGGCCTTGGCGAGAGCGGCTGGACCCACCTGGCTTCGGCGCCGACGAATTTCGCTGCCAGAGGCAAGGCGGCGCTGTTTTCCATGTCGACCTTCGAGACCGATCCGTTCCGCCAATACCGCGCCGTCCTAAGTCCCGAACTGGTGCCGGCCCCGGCAGAGGCCGGCGAGCGCGCGGCCAGAGCCGGCGCCAAGAACATGGCGCTGCAGGCCGAGTACATATTGCTCAAGCGCGACCGCTTGCTGGAGGCGCTGAAACTCTATCCCGAGCAAATGATGGTCTGGTCAGGCCATGACCGGTTCACCGAACGGCCGGAAACCGCCTTGCCCGACGAGGGTGGTTCATGATTTTGCGCCGGCCAGCAGGCTGGCAACGGCGGTGACGATTTCAGCCACTGGAAGTGTGGCGTCGGCCGTCAGCGCCCGCTCGTCGGCGCCAGGCGGTTCAAGGATGGCGAACTGGCTTTCGACCAGGCTTGCCGGCATGAAATGCCCCTTGCGGCTGGCGACACGCTGCTTGGCGGTAGCGGGATCGATCTTCAGATAGATGAAAACGATGTCCCCGCGGAAGCCGCGCAGACGATCGCGGTAGCTGCGCTTCAGCGCCGAGCAGGCGGCAACCACGCTTTGGCCGCTGCCGGTCAGGTCCGCGATCCGCTCGCCAATGGCATCGAGCCAGCCCTCACGCAGTTGATCTGTGAGCGGCTCACCGCTCGCCATGCGGGCGACGTTTTCGGGCGGGTGCAGCCTGTCGCCTTCGACAAAGACGGCCCCTTCCTCTGCTGCCAATGCTTTGCCGACAGCCGACTTTCCGCAGCCGGCGACGCCCATCACCACAATGGCCCGGGGCACTGAGCCGGTAGCGCCCATTGGCGCCTGTGCGGTCTTTTCGTCCACGGTCAGCGGCTTGCCGGCGCGCGGCCGTAGAGCAGGAGCATGGCAACGATGACCAGGCCATAGACGATCTGCCGCCCCGCCTCCGGCATCTGCATGACCGAAAGGATGGACTGCAGGAGCGTGATCAGGATGACACCGGCGACGGTGCCGAGATAGGAGCCGCGGCCACCCAGGATCGAGGTGCCGCCCAGAACCACGGCGGCGATCGACGGCAGGAGATAGGCATCGCCCATCGATTGCGCCGCCTTGGAGGCATAGCCGGCGAGAAGCACCCCGCCAAAGGCGGACAGCCCGCCTGAGATAGCGAAGGCGATCATCACCACGCGCCTTGTATCGATGCCGGAGAGATAGGCGGCACGCTCGCGGTTGCCGATGCCGTAGACGGTGCGGCCGAAGCTGGTGCGGGACAGCACGAACACCATCGCAGCGCCAATCAGCGCCCAGATGATGACGGCGTTAGGCACGCCAGGAATGGTAAAACCTGTCGCAAGATAGCGCATGGCGCCGGTGGCCGAATCCTGTGGCGAGTAGCCGCCGGTATAAACGACCATGAGCCCTTGCGCGACAGCGTTGGTGGCGAGCGTGATGATCATCGAGGGTATGCGCAGATAGGCGACGCCAAAGCCGTTGACGATGCCGATCAGCACCCCGCAAAAGATGCCGAACGGGATGGCCAGCGCCACACCGATCGGGCCATAGGCGGCAGCCGCACACGCCATCATCGCGCCCGCCGCCACCGCCCACGGCACCGACAGGTCGATTTGGCCTAGCAGGATGACCAGCATCATGCCTGTGGCGATGACGCCGAGGAACGAGGCCACCTTGAGCTGCTGCAAGAGATATTCAGGCGACAGAAAGCTCCTGGAATAGAGGCTGCCTAGGAACAGCAACAGCACGATGCAGGCGAAGGCCGTCAGCACCGCCGGATCGGCGCGGCGGATGAATTTCGGCACGCGGCCGGCGATACCGCCCAATGTCGTTTCGCTCACAGGAACCACTCCAGCCGGTTGCGGACCCGAAACAGCGCAAACGCGCCAAGGCTGACCGCGACCAGCAGGATCACGCCCTGGAACAGCGGCTGCCATAGCGGGTCGAAATCGAACACGAACAACAGGTCACCGATGGTGCGGAAGGCCAGCGCGCCGAAGATGGCGCCGATGGCGCTGCCTTTCCCGCCGAACAGCGAGACGCCGCCCAGCACCACCGCGGCGATCGAAAACAGCGTATAGGCGTTGCCGCTGGCATAGGCTGCATCGCCGGTATAGGTGAAGAAGGTCAGGAACAGTCCGCCGATCGCGGCCAACAGGCCTGCGAGCGCGTAGGCAGCGAACTTGCCGCGCCTTATCGGCACACCGGACATGTAGGCCGCCGTCTCCGAGGACCCGGCCGCATAGGCCGCGCGCCCGAGCACCGAGCGGCTGAACGGCACCCAGACCACGAGCACGACGGCGAGCAGCACGACCAGGCTCGCCGGCACCACGCCGAACAGGCGTCCAGTCAGCGCGTCGGCGAGACCTTCGTTGACCGACCCGCCGGGAAACGGCCTCAGCAGCAGCGCGATGCCGAAATAGACCGCACCCGTGGCGATGGTGGCGACGATCGGCTGCAGGCGGCCGTAGATGACGATGGCGCCGTTGATCGCTCCGCACAGGAGCCCGGTGCCGAGCACGGCGATGACGCCGAAAGCGGTCTCGAGGCCGGTGCCGATGACCAGCCAGGAGGCGAGGCAATTGGTCAGCGTGAAGATCATGCCGACGGAGAGGTCGATGCCGGCGGTGATCACGACCAGTGTCTGCGCCATGGCGACGAAGGCGAGCAGCACGCCCTTGTTGGACGCCGTCTGCACGACATTGGCGGTGAAGCCCGCCGGATGGTTCGAGGTGTAGATGACGAACATGACAATGAATATGCCGAGTGCCATCAGTGTTCCGCGCTGCTCGGCCAGCCAGTAGCGCCACTCTTTCACGCGTCCGCTCCCTGTCTTGCGCCGGCATCGTCTCTCGCGCCGCCGTCATCGCCGTGGATGTTGAGCGCGCTTGCAATGAGCGCCCGCTCGGTGATCTCGGCCCCGACCAGCTCGCGCTTGACCGCGCCGTCATAGAGCACCAGCACGCGGTCGCAGCAGCCGATCAGTTCGTCATAGTCGGTCGAATAGAACAGGATCGCCGCCCCCGCATCCGCCAGCTTGCGCATCAGTTGATAGAGTTCCTGCTTGGTGCCGACGTCGATGCCGCGCGTCGGATCGTTGAGCAGGATGATGCGCGGCTGGCGCATCAGCCATTTGGCGATGACCACCTTCTGCTGGTTGCCCCCCGACAGCGCACCGACCGGAATGTCGAGGCCGGCCGTCTTGATCGCCAGCAGCCTGACCATGTCGTCGATCAGCCGCTGTTCGGCGGCGCGGTCGATGATGCCGGCCTTGCACAGCCGGTCTAGGGCGGCAAAGGAGAGGTTCTCGCGCACCGTCATCGGCAGCATCAGGCCTTCGGTCTTGCGGTCCTCCGGGATCAGCGCCATGCCGATGCGGTCGTCGCGCGCCGCTTGGGGGCTGGCGATCGAAACAGGCTTGCCGTCGATAAGGATCTGGCCGCCGAGGCCGCGCAGCACACCGAAAAAGGCAAGCAGCAATTCGCGCTGGCCCTGGCCGTCCAGGCCGCCAAGGCCGACGACCTCGCCTGCCCCGACCGTCAGCGAGACATTGTCCAGCCGGTCCGTCCAGGACAGCTTGCGCGCCTCCAGCACGGGAACGGCGGCGGCTGCGGTGCGCGCGGGTTTCGGCGGGAAAATATGGCTGTATTCGCGCCCGATCATCAGTTCGACGACTTCGTTGTCGCTCTTTGTGCCTGCCTTGTAGCTGGCGACATTGCGGCCGTTGCGAAACACCGTGCAGTGGTCGGCAAGCTCGGCGATCTCGTTCATGCGGTGCGAAATGTAAAGCAGCGCCAGCCCTTCCGAGCGCAATCGCTTGAGCACGCTGAATATCCTGGCGACGTCCGTCGCGGTCAGGGCCGAGGTCGCCTCGTCGAGGATCAGGATGCGCGGCTTCCTGGCCAATGCCTTGGCGATCTCGACCATCTGTCTTCTTGAAAGCGGAAGATCCTTGACCAGCGCCAATGGATGGATGTCGGCCGCACCTGCGCGTGCCAGCGCATCCTCGGCAATGCGGCGCTGCGCCTTGCGGTCGATCATGCCGAAACGCTTCGGCGGATCGGAGATGACGATGTTGTCGGCAACGCTGAGTTCGGGAACCAGCGACAGCTCCTGGAAGATGCAGACGATGCCGGACTTGTTTGCAGCAGCAGGCGAGGCGAACGTCACCTCGCTGCCGTTCAGCATCATGCGGCCTTCGTCGGGCGCGACGACGCCCGCCATGACCTTGATCAGCGTCGATTTGCCGGCGCCGTTTTCGCCGAGAATGGCGTGGATGCTACCGGACGAGACCGAAAGCTCGGCCTTTTCCAGCGCCCGCACACCACCATAGCGCTTGGATATGCCTTCCATCCGGAAGAGCGGAACCGCACCGTCCATCGGCCCTCCCGAGGCAGTTTGACTTCAAGGGATGTCGAGTGGCCGGCGCCGCGGAGATCCCGCGGCGCCGGATATGCCGCCTATTGGTCAGCCCCTATTGGTCAGCTTTGGTCTGGCCCATAATTTCCTGCGCGGTGAAATTGATGCCGCAGGTCGGGAAGGAATTGCCGACGAAGAAATTGTCGGACTGGTCGGGGAAGAAATCCTGACCGGCCTTGAAGTTCGGATCCTCGACGATCGCCAGTGGCAGTTTCACTGCTTGCGGAACGACGTTGCCTTCGAGCGCGGCAATCGCCGTCTTGATGGCGACCGCGACCTGCGCCGGACCGGTGCCGGCCGATGAGCATTTCAGCCCGTCGCCGGCATGTGCCGCGCAGAACTTGCGGAAACCGTTCTCGGTCTCCCCGCCGAACGGCACGAAAGCATGCTTGGCATCGATCATCGCCTGCACGATGCCGGTGTCGCCGCCTTGCCCGGTGATTCCGTCGAACGGACCGTTGGTGGCAATGGCGTCGGCCGTAGCCTTCTGTGCCACGCCGTCGTCCCATTTGCCGACCACCTCGGTGACGTCCCATTTCTTGCCGGAGGCATCGAGCGCTTCATGGATTCCGTTGTGACGGTCGGTGTCGACGGAAGTCCCGGCAACGCCGCGCACTTCGAGCACCTTGCCGCCATTCGGCACATGGCCGACCAGCCATTTGCCCCACAATTCGCCAAGGCCCTTCTGGTCGACATTGACGTTGATGGCGTCCTTGGTATCGAGAATATTGTCGAAGGCGACGAGGATGACGCCAGCTTCCTTGGCGCGCTTGATGACCGGCCCGAAAGCGGTCGGGTTCTGGGCGTTGACGACGATCGCGTCATAGCCGGAATCGATGAAGTTGTTGATCGCCGAAATCTGAGCCGGCACGTCCTCGCCGGTCGAGACGACCTTGAATTCCTTCAGTTTCGCGGCGACCTCCGGCTGGGCCGCATAGGCCTTGGCGGTCTGCACCATCTGGATGCGCCAGGTGTTGGCGATATAGCCATTGGCGAGCGCGATGCGGTATGGGCCGTCTTTCTTGGGGAACTTGAAGAACTGCGTATCGGCCGCCCAGGGCGCAAAGCAATCCGGCTCAGCCGACGGTCCCTTGACGACTTCCGGGTCGGCCATGGCCGACGAACTCAGCATGACGAATGCAGTGGCGGCAACGATGCCACCAACAAGTGACTTGATCATAGATATTCCTCCCAGTTGTAGTTTTATTTGCTGCTGCTTGTTTATTTGATGCGGTTTGTCGTGGTGTGTTTTCCACGCCTGCCGAAGGCCCTCCAGCCTGGCCGGCGCCACGTCTCAAGGGCCGAAGCCGGCCCGATCCCCTCCCCCTCGCCGCTTCACAGGCGAGAAACGAAACTAGCATATTATACATAATAAACAAGCATGAGCTGTTGCTTATGTATAATAAACAGGGGCGGCCTTTCATCAAAACGTCTGCCCGGGGAAAATGGTAGCGCTACCATGACGTTGTGTAAAGCACCATTTGCTGAGGCCGCCAAAGCCTGTTCAGCGTGCGGTGCTCTCGCGGGGCTTGAGTTCGAAACCGAGATCGACGACCCGCTGCTCAGGCCTTCGTCCTGCGATCGCCGCCAGCGCCATGGCGACAGACCGACGGCCGATTTCATAGCGAGGGGTGCGGATACTGGTGAGCGGCGGGAACGCCGCCTGCATCATTTCGAGGTCGTTGAAGCCGACAATGCCAATTGTTTTCGGCACGTTGAGCGCAGCGCTATGGCATTCGAACAAAACGCCGAGCGCGATGTC
Source organism: Mesorhizobium sp. C395A (assembly GCF_030323205.1). Taxonomy (NCBI): domain Bacteria; kingdom Pseudomonadati; phylum Pseudomonadota; class Alphaproteobacteria; order Hyphomicrobiales; family Phyllobacteriaceae; genus Mesorhizobium; species Mesorhizobium sp. C395A. The sequence continues at coordinate 2,747,842 of NZ_CP100473.1, forward strand.
GTCATTGTTGCAGAAGACGCCGTCGAGCGCCGGCATCTTGGCCAGCGCATCGCGAAGCAGCTCGCGGCCGAGCGTCACGCTGGACAGTAGCGGCGTGGTGGTGACCAGCCGCGGGTCGAACAGGCCGGCCTTCTCCATTGCCGCGCGATAGCCGGCAAGCCGCCGCTGCGAGCGCGGGTCCATGCGTGCGCCGATGAAGCCGATCCGCCGGTAGCCCGCCTCGATCAGATGCTCGGTCGCGGTGCGGCCGCCGTCGAAATGCGAGAAGCCGACCAGCATGTCGACCGGATCGGGCCCGGTCTCCATCACCTGCACCACCGGGCAGCCCGCGCTCTCCAGCAGCTTTCGCGAGGTCGGCGTCTGGTCGATGCCGGCCACGATCAGCGCCGCCGGGCGCTGCGGTGCGAACACCTGCAGCAGGCGCTCCTCCTCGAGGCCGGAATAATGGGTGTTGCCGAGCTGGACGCGGAACGGGCCGTCCGACAGGCTGTCATAGATGCCGCGCACCACTTCTGCGAAGACGTTGTTGGTCAGCGACGGCACCAGCACGCCGAACACATCGGCGCGCGCCGAGGCCAGCGCCCGTGCATTGGGATCCGGGACATAACCGAGTTCGTCGACGGCGGCCTGGATCTGGCGCCGCAGATCTTGGCTGACGCGTTCCGGTTCGCGCAGCGCCCGCGACACGGTGATGGCGCCGACGCCGGCCTTGCGCGCAACATCTGATAGGGTCGGGCGGCCGCCGCCGCGACGCGAGCGCGGCTTGGTCATGGACATCCTCCACGTGCCGGGCCCCGGCCGCTGCGCCCTTGCGAAACCATGTTCAGCTTTTCCACTGCCACCATGCCGGCTGCTGCCGCACCCACTCGCCTGCTGGCGTCGCGCAGCCAATCGCCCTTGTCAAGCAACAGGGCAATCCTGCCTTCCTAAGCCATCAGGGCAGCACTGCGTTTTGCTTTCCACAGCAGCAGCCCGATGGCCACTATGTTCAGCAAGTTCCACGCGATCCCGTTGAGGAACGCGGCGGCGTAGGAGCCGGTCAGGTCGTAGATCCAGCCCGACATCCAGCCACCGATCGCCATGCCGAAGATGGTCGCCATCATGACGATGCCGATACGCTGGCCGGCCTCCCTGGCGGGCAGGTATTCGCGCACGATGATGGCATAGCAAGGCACGATGCCGCCTTGCGACAGGCCGAACACCAGCGACACGACATAGAGCGAGGCAAGCCCGTCGAACGGGATGTAAAACAAAAGCGACAGGCATTGCAGCACGGAACCGATAAGCAGGGTTTTCACGCCGCCGATGCGGTCGGCGACAAAGCCGGAGGCAAGCCGGCTGACGACGCCCGCCGCCATCATGATCGACAGCATGTCGGCGCCATGCGCAATGCCGTAGCCAAGATCCATGCAATAGGCGACGATGTGCACCTGCGGCATCGACATCGCCACGCAGCAGCCGAGACCGGCAACGATCAGCAGCACCTGTAACGCCGCCGGCGACAGCGAAATCGACTGCACTGGCCGGCTTCCGGGTGAACCGGCGGCAGCCGCCGCCGGAGCAGCGCGCCGCAACAACAGCACCAGTGGCACCATGGTGACCAGGCAGAAGACACCGATGCCGGCATAGGTGAAGCGCCAGCCTTCCGCCTTGATCAGTGTCGGCATGATGGTTGGCCAGAGCGCTCCGGCGAGATAGTTGCCAGCCGCCGCAGCTGTGACGGCGACGCCGCGCCGACGGTTGAACCAGTGCGAGATGTCGGCGATCAGCGGCCCGAAGATCACCGATGTGCCGACACCAATCAGCACGCCCTGGGCAAGGGTGAATTGCAGGATAGAGGTCGACAGCGCGGCGAGCAGCAGGCCGGCGGCGAGAGCCACCGAGGATAGCAGTGCCGGGATCCAATACCCCATGCGATCGACCGCGCGGCCAACCAGCACATTGCCGGCGGCGAAGCCGACCATGGTTGCGGTGTAGGGCATCGATGCCGCGGCGCGGTCAACGCCGAACTCGGCCTGCACGGCCGGCAGCACGACGACGACGGCCCACATGCCGACCGCACCGATCGTCGCCAGCAGCATGGAGATGGCAAGCCGCATCCAGGCGTAGCTGCTGTCGATGCCGGGGCTATCCGCCTGATTGGCGACGATCGGGGTCAAGGCGTTTCCTGTCTACGGTCCTGGGAAGTCGACCGTTGTGTCGCCACTATCGGCGCATTCACCGCGACGGGCAGCGCCACAGGGCCATGATCCGTGGCTCCAGCGGCCCGGCGACTTTCTCGGGAACCGGCGGCGGCCTGCCCGAGTTTTTGCGACAGGAAGGAGTTTGTCATGACCGCGAAAAAGAAATGGTCGGCCGAGGTGACCGAGCACAGCGATGCGATGGACCTCGAGGACCATATCTTCGAAGCCGACGACGCCAGGAAGATCGCGGCCTCGCTCAAGCGCTCGGCCGAGCACAGCGACCGCCGCAAGGCCGAGCCGTTTCAGTCGGCCATGTCGATGCTGAATTTCTACATCAACCGCGCCGGCAAGAACCTGCCGCAGGCGCGCCGGAAAGTGCTCGAGGACGCCAAGGACGAACTGCGCGCGGCCTTCGGAAGGCCGCAGCAGGATTAATGCATGTCGCTCAAAAGTGGCGCCGGTTTTGAGACAACGACATGCATAAAACGAAGACATAAAGCGCGTCGACTTAGTCCGTTCAAACGGGAAGCGCTTTTTTAGCGCTCCCGATTGGTTCTGCCAAATTCACCTCAACTGGACCTAGTGACAGGTCCTCTTTCCCCTCAGTTTGCCGGCCTCGGCTTTGTGGTTCCCCGAGCCTTTGAAGTAGCGGCATGACGGTCAAGATCGGCATCAATCCCATCACCTGGAGCAATGACGATGTTCCCGCACTCGGCGGCGATACGCCGCTCGCGACATGTCTGTCGGAAACCAGGCAGGCCGGCTATCGCGGCACCGAACTCGGCGGCAAATTCCCCAGGCGAAGCGACGAGCTTGGACCGATCCTGTCTTCTTACGGACTGGAGCTCGTCTCCGGCTGGTATGACGGCCGCATTCTGGACCGCACGGTCGACGAGGAATTCGCCGCCATCACCTCGCATCTGACCCTGCTGCGCGACCTCGGCGCCAAGGTCGTCGTCTATGCCGACACCTCGCGCGGCCGTCATGACGGCATTTTCGCGCCGATCTCACAGCGTCCGCGCCTCGCTGACGGCGAATGGACTGCCTATGGCGAGAAGCTGACCGAACTCGCCGACCGCATGGCTGCCTTCGGCGTCGGCATGGCTTTCCATCACCATATGGGCACCATCGTCGAGAGCGATGACGAGGTCGACAGGCTGATGGCCGCAACCGGCAAGAGCGTCGGCCTGCTGTTCGATACCGGCCATTGTCTGTTCTCAGGCGGCGGCCCGGCCTCGCTCCTGAACCGGCATCTCGACCGCATCGTGCATTTTCATTGCAAGGACGTCCGCGCGGCCGTGCTGGAGAAGGCACGGCGCGAGGACATGAGTTTCATGGCGGCAGTGATGGAAGGAATTTTCACTGTGCCCGGCGACGGCTCCGTCGATTTCCTGTCGCTGTTGAAGCCGCTGGCCAGCCATGGCTTCGAAGGCTGGATCGTCGTTGAGGCCGAGCAGGATCCGGCCAAGGCACATCCCTTGACCTATGCCACGAAAGGTTACGCTTCGCTTCTCAAAACGGCCTGCGCGGCCGGGTTCGACGTGGCAATACGAGACATGGCCTAACCACCGCCGGGGCTGGTGGTTGGGCCGGTTGGGCGCGCGCCTCGGTAGGGGTAGCGACGCGAAAGCGCCCGGCGATCCGCGCCGCCGCCCTCCCTTGGCGGCGCGGATCGCACAGTTCTTGGCATCGAAATTTTTGCCCCCGAGTTGCCGGCCCGGCGTTTCCAGCTTGAGGCTGGCGACGAGGCATGCCTTGATGCAGATGGAGGAGCGACATGGCATTCGAGGCGGCACTCGGCATGGAACGGCTTTGCACCATCCGTGAGATCGCCGAGAAGGCGGAACTCGGCGCGGCAACCGTTCACCGCGCGCTGAAGAACAGCCGTGAGGTCCGTCCCGCAACCAGACGGCTGGTGCTCGAGACCGTTTGCCTGCTTAACGAAGAGAAGATCGCCCGCGCCGCCAGGTTGGTCGGAGACTAGCTTGGCCGACCACATGCGCCTTTCCCTCGACATCATGTCGGTCGACCGCGGCTCGGACGAACCGATGCACCGACAGATCTATGGCGCCCTGCGGCGCTTCATCCTCGACGGCCAGATCCAGCAGAACACGCTGCTGCCATCGACCCGCTCGCTGGCCGAGGATCTCAAGGTCGGCCGAAACACGGTGATCGCCGCCTACGACCAGCTGCTCGCCGAAGGTTTTATCGAGGCGCGCGCCGGGTCCGGCACCTGGGTGGCGCCGATCCAGCAGAAACGCCCGCCGGCCGCGCTGCGTGCCGGCCTCGCCGCCCCGCAAAAACTCTCGCGGCGCGGTCAGACCATCGTCAACGGCCCGCAGCCGCCACGCAATGCCGGCGTCATCAACTTCCATCCCGGCGTGCCGGAAACCGCCTCCTTCCCCTTCACCATCTGGTCCAGCCTTCTGGTGCGCAATGCGCGCAGCCGCGACGAGAACTTGCTCGGCTATATCTCCTTTGCCGGCCATCCCGGTCTGCGCCAGGCCATTGCGTCGACCATCAGCCTGTCGCGCGGCATCAACTGCACCGCCGACCAGGTCATCATCGTCACCGGCGCGCAGGCGGCACTCGACCTCGCTTCGCGCGTGCTGATGGACGAAGGCGATCATGTCTGGATGGAGGAGCCCGGCTATCTCGGCGCCAAGAGCGCCTTTCTCGCCAGCGGCGCGCAGCTTGCGCCCTTGAAGGTCGATCGCCTTGGATGGCATCTCGCAGACCCAGAGCTGCCGCCGCCGCGCCTCATCTATGTGACGCCATCCTGCCAGTGGCCGTTCGGCACCATCATGCGCATCGAGGAACGACTGCAGCTGCTTGACATCGCGGAACGCCACGGCGCCTGGATCGTCGAGGACGATTATGACGGCGAATATCGTTATCGCGGCCGGCCGGTGCCGGCGCTGCGCGGCCTCGATCATGCCGACCGCGTCGTCTATATTGGTTCCTTCGGCAAGACGCTGATCCCGGCGCTGCGCATCGGCTATCTCATCGTACCCCGCGAACTGTCCGTGCCCTTCGACCGTGCCGTCTCGATCACCGGCCAGTTCGCGCCGCTGATCCTGCAGGCGACGGTCAACGACTTCATCACGCAAGGCTATTTCGCCACACATCTGAAACGCATGCGCCGCCTTTATGCGCGCCGGCAAGCCAATTTCGTCAAGCTGTGCCAGGAGCATCTGGCCGAATGGCTGACAGTGACCGAGAACGATTCCGGCATGCAACTGCTGGCCAGTTTTGTCCGACCCTACAAGGACAGTGACGTCGTCGCCGCTGCCGTCAAGGAGGGCCTCGACGTGCAGGGCATCTCGATCAACTACCATTCGAGCGAGCCGGAACACGGCCTGCTGCTCGGCTATGCCGCGATGGACGAACGCCAGATCCTGCGCGCGGTGCTGGCGTTGCGCGCTGCCTTCATGCGGCTGGACCGGCAATAGGCCGATCCAGCGCTGAGCGCTTCAATTCACACTATCGAATTTCTGCAGATCGACGGGCGCTGCCTTGCGCACCTCGACATCTTCCAGCGAGGCATTCTCCAGCGCCACACGGGCCGCCGCATCGATGTTATGGATCATGTCGGCGATGTCGGCGTCGCCATGCGCCGGATTCATCGCGATCATCACCGTGCGGTTGAGGATGTCGAGAGAACCCTTGCCGAGGTCGTCGGCATAGGTCAGCCGCAGGCCCTTGTTTTCCGGCAGCGTGTACGGATTGAGCGCCGGATGGTGCGCGCCCTCATGCATCAGCACCTGGTCCCACTGGGTGAAATTGTGGCGGCCGGTCTTGCCGGCAATGACGCTCGGAATGGTCTTCGAAAAAGTCTGCGCCGCCTGTTCGCTGGGCAGGAGATACATCACCTGCGCCGCGCAATCGTCGTCGGGGCTGTTCATCGGCGACGGCGTCAGGCCGAGATTGCCGAGATGGCGCGTGCCGGCCAGCACCTTCTTCTTCTCCGACCGCATCGCCTCGATGATGCCGTCCAGACGGTCGAGCTGGACATTGAGCATCGCGCCCATCAATTCCGAGGCCCGCGCGCCGATGCCGGCGAACGGCTTGATGCTGTCGCTGCGGCCCTGCCAGTAGAAATGGCAAGGGTCGATGGCGCAGCGCGCGCGCTCGGCCACTTTCGGGTCGCTGGTGGCGATGCCGCCGCCCTCGCCCGACGTGATGTTCTTGAAGTAGTTGAAGGAGTAGGCGCCGGCATGGCCGATGGAGCCGAGCTTCTTGCCCTCATAGCCGCCGCCAATGCCCTGGCAGACATCTTCCAGCACGAGCAGACCGCGTTTTTTAGCGATGTCCATGATGGCGTTCATGTTGCAGGCCGCACCCCACATATGTACCGGGATGACCGCCTTGGTGCGCGGGCCGATGGCGTCGCGCAGAGCGGCCGGGTCGATGGTCAGGCTCTCGTCGATATCGACAATGACCGGAATGGCGCCGACCGACAGCACTGCTGTGGCGGTCGCCATATAGGTGTGCGCCGGCACCAGCACCTCATCGCCCGGGCCGATGCCGAGGCCGATCAGGCCGGCGGCGAGCCCATAGGTGCCGCTGGCGGCCAGCGCAAAATGCTCGACGCCGAGATGCCTGGCATAGCGGGCCTCGAAGCGGTTGCACTCGCTGTTCTCGCCATAGCGAAACAGCGCACCCGAGCGGATCACCCTGGCAATGGCTTCGATCTCTTCTTCGCCGGCAGTGTACATGGCAAGTCTCCCACATCGCTGATGGTATGAAAGCAGTACGCCTGCGGCCGCTGTTTGAAAGAACCACTCCGCTGCGATCTGACCAAGCCATCCCGGTTGCTTGATGGCCGGGTTTGACGCCGAATGTGGGCATATCGAATGAAATCGACATTCCAGAATGCAGGCCCGCGGAAAATCGTACCCATCCGAATTCGTCGAAGTGGCCCTGTCGGAAAGCCGGCATAGGGCGTTCCATCGCGTCCAGTTGGGCAAACGGTCGGTTCCATGCAGCACGGGACACACTTTGGAAGACCCTCGAAACCGGCGTGCCGGCAAGATGGTGGCCGGCAAGATGGTGGCCGGCAAAACGGTGGCCGTCCATGACGCGACAGCTCGTCCTGCATGAAGACGATGTCGGCATGTGCCATGGCGCCAACAGCGCCTTCCTCGAACTGACCGCACACGGCGCCTGCAGCTCCGGCGCCGTGATGGTGCCGTGCCCATGGTTCCCTGAGATGGCCGAAGCGGCAGCCGCCGATCCCCGGCTCGATCTCGGCGTCCACCTGACGCTGAACAGCGAAAAGCAGCACTACAAATGGCGGCCGCTGACGTCGCCGTCGCGCGCGGCCGGCCTGACGGACGAGTTCGGCTATTTCTGGCCCGATGTCGCAACCACCCGCCGCAAGGCAGCACCGCAAGCGGTGGAAACCGAGCTTCGCGCGCAGATCGACACCGCCTACCGCGCCGGCATCGACGTCACTCATCTTGACGCCCATATGGGGGCAGCGCTGTCGCCCGAGTTTTGCGACGTCTACATCAAGCTCGGCCTGGAATATCGGCTGCCGGTGCTGTTGACCAAAACGCTGTCGGCCTATTCGCCCAACGACAATCTGGTCGGCGTCACTGAAGCGGCGTTCCAGCGCGGCGTCACTGAAGCCCGGGCCAAGGGCTTTGTCATCTTCGACGCCGCGATTCAGACGACCTGGGGCCGTCCACGCTCCAAGCCGATAGAGCCCGCCTACAGGGCATTGGTCGAAGGGGTGCGCGAAGGCCTGACCTTCTTTTGCCTGCACTTCAACGCGCCGGGCGAGTTGGAACTCATCGAGCCGCGCTCCGCCTATATCCGCACCGAGGAATACGAACTCTTCCGCGACCAGGCTTTCCGCGACTGGCTCGGCGCGCAGGACATCGACATCATCGGCATGAAGCCGCTGCGCGAGGAGCTTCGTGCACGGCTCGGGGCATCGACACCGGCAAAGGCCCGCAAAGCGGCCACCCGGTCAGCGCCGTAAGCCGATCCGTCGGCCGAGGCGCAAAGAGGGAATTGGAACTGCAACGACAATGGGAGAATGACATGAAGACTGTTCTGAAACTGGCGCTCGGCGCGCTTGTCTCGATGAGTATGCTGGCGGGCGTCGTGCAAGCGGCCGGCCTGAAGGATCCCAAGGATGTCCGCATCACCTTCGTGGTGCATGGCTCGGCCTCCGATCCCTACTGGTCGGTGGTCAAGCGCGGCGTCGACGATGCGGCGGCGCTCACCGGCGCCAAGGTCGAATATTATGCGCCGCAAGTGTTCGACGTGGTCGAGCAGGCCCGCCTGCTCGACGCGGCCATCGCCACCAATCCCGACGGCATCGCCGTCTCCATTGCCGACGCCAATGCGCTCGGCAAATCGGTCAAGGCCGGACTTGCCGCCAACATTCCGATGGTCGTGCTGGATTCCGGCGAGAAGGAAGGCGCCGAACTCGGCACCTCTCTCTATGTCGGCACCGTCTCCGAATATGATTCCGGCAAGAAGGCCGGCGAGCGGCTGGCCAAGGAAGGCACGCTCAAAGTCGTCTGCATCAACCACGAGGTCGGCAATGTCAGCCTCGACCAGCGCTGCCAGGGGTTGAATGACGGGCTGAAGCCGTCAGGCGGCGGCACCGAGGTGCTTACCGTGTCGCCCGATCCGGCCGACATCCAGCGCCGCACCGAGGCCTATCTGTCGGCGCATCCCGACACCCAGGCGGTGTTTGCGCTCGGCGCCACCGCCGCCAATCCGCTGATCCCGTTCTTCCGGCAGAAGGAATTGTTCGGCAAGATCAAGCTCTACACCTTCGACATCAGCCCCGAAGTCCTGGATTCCGTCGTCGCCGGCGAAATGGGCTTCGGCATGGACGCACAGCAATATCTGATGGGATACCTGCCGGTGATCTATCTGGTCGAGCATGCCACACATGGCTTCTGGCCGCAGAACAACGCCTACACCGGCCCGCTGTTCATCGACTCGCCCGACAAGGCCAAGGCGATCCTAGCGCTCGCCAAGGACGGCATCCGCTAAGGCAAGACCAAAACGGATCGGGGAGCCGCCATGCGCTCCCCGTCTCTGGTCGAGATTGCGAAGTGAGCGATTGGGGAGCCTAATGGCTGTTGTGGAAGACAAGGCGATACCTCCAGAAGCGCCGGCGCCCGGGGTACTGGGCAAGGACCGTTTCGGCATGATGTCGAAACGGGCGGCCGGTGCTGACGAACGGCTGGCCAGCACCGGCCGGCTGACTCAATGGCTTCGCCGGCCCGAAGCCGGTGCCGCCGGCGGCCTCATCGCCACCATTATCATCTTCGCCCTGCTGCCGGGTGCATCGAACCTCTATTCGCTGCAGGGGTCGATGACCTTCCTGACGCTGGCAGCCGAACTCGGCATCATCGCCACGGCCGCAGCCCTTCTCATCATCGCCGGCGAGTTCGATCTCTCCGTCGGCTCGATGGTCGGCTTCGCCGGCGTCGTCATCGGACTGACGGTGAAATATTGGGGCCTGCCGCTGTGGGGCGGCATCGCCTGCGCCTTCGCTGTCGCCATCCTCACCGGCTACGTCAACGGCCTGATCGTGGTGAAGACCCGCCTGCCCTCCTTCATCGTGACGCTGGCGTCGCTCTACATCCTGCGCGGCCTGTCGATCGGCATTACCCGCGCCGTCACCGGCCGCACGCAGATCCCCTACATCCTCGACGGCGCACCGGACCCGGCAACCGCGGGCCTGTTCAACGGCCATCTCCTGACCGGCTTCTTCCAATGGATGGGCACGCAAGGCTGGATCGCCACCCGCACCGACGGCATTCCCTTCGTCGTCGGCATTCCGATGTCGATCGTCTGGTGGCTGGGGCTTACCGCGCTTGCCGGCTATGTCCTTACCCAGACCAAATACGGCAACTGGATTTTTGCTACCGGCGGCGACCTCAATGCCGCCCGCAATGTCGGCGTTCCGGTCGACCGGGTTAAGATCGCGCTGTTCATCTACACCGCCTGTGCCGCGACCTTGCTTGCCACCATCCAGGTGATGGAGGCCGGCTCCGCCGACACCACGCGCGGCCTGCTCAAGGAATTCGAGGCGATCATCGCCGCGGTCATCGGCGGCGTGCTGCTCACCGGCGGCTACGGCACCGTCTATGGCGTGCTGTTCGGCGCGCTGATCTTCGGCCTGGTGCAGATGGGCATCTTCTACACCGGCATCGACACCGACTGGTTCAAGGTCTTCCTCGGCATCGTCATTTTGATGGCCGTGCTGGTCAACAACTACATCCGCCTCAAGGCGCTCGGACGCGGAGGCGGCAAATGACCTACCCAAACCCGTCCCCCGCCATCCAGCCAGCCATGGAATTGCGAGGTGTGTCGGTCAATTTCGGCTCGGTGCGCGCGCTGCAGGATATCGACATCAAGGTCTATCCCGGCGAGGTGCACTGCCTGCTGGGCGACAACGGCGCCGGCAAATCGACGCTGATCAAGGTTCTGTCGGGCGTGCACCGGCCGACCAAGGGCGAGATTTTCGTCGACGGCAAGCCCGTCACCTTCCGCAGCCCGCGCGACGCGCAGGACCTCGGCGTCGCGACGGTCTTCCAGGACCTCGGCATGATCTCGCTGATGTCGATCACGCGCAACTTCTTCCTCGGCCGCGAGCCGACCAGAAGCCGCCTGCCCTTCTCGCGCTTCGACAAGGAGCGCGCCAACACAATTGCCCGCCAGGCGATGGCCGATATCGGCATCGACGTGCGCGACCCGACGCAGGCCGTCGGCACGCTGTCGGGCGGCGAGCGCCAATCGGTGGCAATCGCGCGCGCAGTCCACTTCGGCGCAAAGGTGCTGATCCTTGACGAGCCGACCTCGGCGCTCGGCGTGCATCAGGCGGCCATGGTGCTGAAATTCATCATCGAGGCGCGCATGCGCGGGCTGGCGGTGATCTTCATCAGCCACAACATCCACCACGCCTACCCTGTCGGTGACACTTTCACGCTGCTCAACCGCGGCCGCAATCGCGGCACATACGCAAAGTCCGAGATCTCGCGCGACGAGGTGATTTCCATCATGTCGGGCGGCGAGGATCTGAAGGCGGTGGAAGCTGAGATTGCCGGGCTGTTGGCGCAGATCGGCAATCGGCCGGCCGGCGCACCCTGAGCCTGGAACACTTTGCAGAGAGTTTTAGCAGCATGAGCAGGATACGGGTTGGCGTTATCGGCGCCGGCATGATCTCGCAGGTCGAGCATATTCCGAATCTGTTGCGGCTCGGCGACCTGTTCGAACTGGTCGGCGTCGCCGACCCGTCAAGGATTTCGCGGGAATATGTCAGCGAAGTTCACGGCATCGCCAATTTCGAAACGCCGGAGCAACTGTTCGACCATAAGCTCGACGCCGTCGTGATCGGCTCGCCCGACCCGCTGCATCACGAGCAGGTGCTGGCCGCACTGGGGCGCGGCCTGCATGTCTTCTGCGAAAAGCCGCTCTGCTATTCGCCGGCGGAAATCGCCGAGATCATCGCCGCGCGCGACAAGGCCGGCAAGGTCATGCAGGTCGGCTATATGAAGCGCTTCGATCCGAGCTACCGGCTGGCGCTGGCCTCGCTGCCCGGCACGGCAAAGACGCTGCGGTCCGTCTCGGTCGAGGTCAATGATCCCGATGCCTGGCCGTTCATCGCGCACCAGCGCTACAAGCGCGGCAACGACATTCCCGAGGAGCTGATTGCCGCCGCGCAAGCCAGGCAGAAACAACAGGTCGAGCGCGCGTTGGGCCAGCCCATGACCGATCTGGCTTTCCGTGGATTTACCGCCGCTTACAGCTCCGCCTTGATTCACGATGTGAATGCCGTGCATGGCCTGCTCGACGCACTCGGCGTGCCGGAGGGCGAGGTTGTCGGCGCGCAGATCTTCGCCAATGGCGATGGCGGCCAGGGCGCAGTAAAACTGCTCGACGGCCAGGCGCTGTGGACGATGACGCATCTCACCGTGCCGAAGCTCGCCGACTACAAGGAACGCATCACGCTGTTCTTCGACGCTGCCAGCCTCGAGCTCGAATTCCCCTCGCCCTGGCTCAACCATCACCCGACCCGGCTGACTGTGAAGACCTCGGACGGCCACACACTGTCGACGAAGGATCTGCGCGCCGGCTACGGCGAAGCCTTCGTCGAGGAACTGCGCGGCTTCTGGGGTGCGATCGTCAATGGCGACGAGGTGGTCAACCGCCCCGAGCACGCCGCGCGCGACCAGGCGCTGCTGATCGCGCTGACCAGGCAGCATTTGGCCACTTCGCAGGCCGGCTGAGCGCTCGCAGGATGTGTTGAGATTCAGGTCAGGCCGCGCCGAAAACATTGGGTTCGAGAACCGGAGCGGAGCGTACTTAAGTACGTGAAGCGCGAAAGCCGGCGTTTGCAGGCCGGCCTCACCTGAATATCAGCATATCCTACCGGGTGTTGATGACGCCGTCGGTATTGGCGAGCAGCTTGCGCACCGCGTTGCGGGCCGCCTCCGGCCGCTGCAGGCGGATGGCCTTCTCGATCGCCTCGTGCAGTTGCTGTGCATGCTGCAGATCGTCGAGTTCGCGCGTCGTATAGGTGAACAGATGATCGAAGGCGGATTCGATCAGCACGCCGAGCGGCACCAGCAGATCGTTGCCGGAGGCGCGCAGGATGGCCAGATGGAAACGCGTATCGGCGCGCGTGCGCTCCTGCAGGCTCGGCGCCTCGCCCATCTCGCGGCAGGCCTGGCTGATCTCGGCCATCTGCTCCTCGGTGCGGCGCATGGCGGCGAAGGCAGTCGCTTCCGGCTCGATGATATGGCGGAATTCCTGCACCGTCTTCAGGAACACCTCACGGTCGGGCGCGGTCGCGTACCAGGCGAGCACATCGCGATCGAGCAGGTTCCAGCGCTCCCTGGGCTCCACCCAGCTGCCGATCTTGGGGCGCGATGCCAGAAGGCTTTTGGCCATCAGCATCTTGATCGCCTCACGCACCGCCGAGCGGCTGACGTTGAAGGTTTCGGACCATTTGGCTTCATTGGGCAGGATGGTGCCCGGCGGATAGTCGCCGCGCACGATCCGAAGCCCGATTTCGCTGGCCAGTGAGGCATGCACGCTGGTGCCGGGCATCCGGGTCGCGTCAGCCCGGCGAAGGGCCGCTGGGCGCTCGGCGGATGCCCCCTTTTCAGGCTTCGTTCCCTTATTCGGCTTTCCGTCCCTCATGCGTCCACAAAGTCCGGATTTCGAAAGCTGTCAAGCAGAGTGCCGGGCGCAGACGGCAAAGCCTGCGGCTGTGCACAGATCAGGTTACAACCTTGCCCCAAAGCCCAATTTGCCAGCCCTATTTGACGTATTTGCGCCAGCTGTGCTCGGGACGGAAGCCGAGCATGTCCCTGGCCTTGCGGTTCGAGAGCAGCGTTTCATATTCGCCGAGATCCGCCTTGACCGGCACGTCGGGGTAAAACCGCTTCAAAAGTTCGGCCGTCGGCAGGTCGGACGAGGTGTCGTCATTGGCGGCGTTGAACACCTGGAAGCCGAGCCCGTCCGTTTCAACGGCGCGCAGCGTGATCTGGCCGAGATCGCGCGCGTCGACATAGCTCCAGGCGATGCGCTTGCGAAAGCCCGGATCGGCAAACCACTTCGGAAACAGCGAATATTCGTGCGGTTCGATGACGTTGCCGATGCGCAAGGCATAGATATCGGTGCCGTTGCGCTGCGCAAAGGCGCGCGCCGTGTGCTCGTTGACGACCTTGGACAGAGCATAGCTGTCCATCGGATCGACGTCGTATTCTTCGTCGAGTGGGAAATATTTGGGATCGCGCGGCTCGTTGGCGAACACCACGCCGTAGGTGGTCTCGCTGGACGCGATCACCACCTTCGGGATGCCGAGCTTCACCGCCGCCTCGATGACGTTGTAGGTGCCCATCGCATTGATGCGGAACGCCTCATTGTCGGTCGTGATCATGATGCGCGGTATGGCGGCGAAATGCACCACGGCATCGACCGGCTGCGGGCGCAGCGACGGGTCGAATTCGTGCAGACCCATATAGCTCGACAGCGCGTTGAACACCTGGCCGCTGTCGGTGATGTCGGTGATCAGCGTGCGTACCTTGGGATTGTCGAGCGGCTTGGTGTCGATGTTGAGCACCTGGCAGCCCTGTTCGATCAGATATTGCACGACATGGCGACCGGCCTTGCCGCTGCCGCCGGTGAACATGATCCGCTTCGTCATTTTCGTCTCCAATGCCTAGGATTTCTGTGTATTGTCAGACAATATGGCATTCTGCAACCACCCTCGCCCGCAAGACGGCGGCGCCCAATATCAATCATCGCAACAGGACTTCAAGACATGACCACGACCGCCGCGAGCGAAAAGATCGGCTTTATCGGCCTTGGCCTGATGGGGCACGGCATTGCCAAGAACATCGTCGACAAGGGCTATGGCCTGACCTTCCTCGGCCGCAAGAACCGCAAGCCGGCGGAAGACTTGGCTGGCCGCGGTGCGAAGGAAGTGGCCACCTCGCGTGAGGTGGCAGCGGCATCCGATATCGTCTTCATCTGCGTCACCGGCTCGCGCGAGGTCGAAGCCATCATCCGTGGCCCCGGCGGCCTCAAGGAGGGCCTGAAAAGAGGCTCGGTTGTCGTCGATTGCTCGACCGCCGATCCGGTCTCGACCGTGGCGCTGGCGGCGGAACTGAAGGAGATCGGCGTCGACTTCGTCGATGCACCGCTCAGCCGCACGCCGAAGGAAGCCTGGGAAGGCACGCTCGACGCCATGGTCGGCGCGCCCGACGCGCTGTTTGCCCGTGTGAAGCCGGTCATCGAAACCTGGGCCGGCCGCATCGTCCATATTGGCGATACAGGTGACGGCCACCGCATGAAGCTGCTCAACAACTTCATCTCGCTGGGCTATGCCGCGATCTATTCCGAGGCGCTGGCGCTGGCCGAAAAGGTCGGCATCTCGCCACCGCGTTTCGACAGCGTCATCCGCAACGGCCGCATGGATTGCGGCTTCTACCAGACCTTCATGCGCTGGACGCTGGAGGGCGACCGCGACGCACATAAATTCACCATCGCCAACGCCTTCAAGGACCTGACCTATCTGGAATCGATGGCGGGCGCGGCCGGCATCGCCAACCCGCTCGGCAACGCCACCAAGAACTCCTTCGCCGGTGCCCATGCCACTGGCCCGGCCGAGCAATTCGTGCCGATGCTGGCGACATATATCGGCAAGGTCAACGGCGTCGACCTGATGCCCAGCAAGGACGGCAAGAAGCAGACGATTTGAAGGCGGCGAAAAGCCTGTGTCAGCGCCTCGACCGGCCGATAACATCGTCGGTGTTGGCGAGCAGTTTGTGCACCGCATTGCGCGCGGCCGCAGGACGCTGCAGGCGGATGTTCTTCTCGATCGCCTCATGCAGCGCCTGCGCCCGCCGCTGATCGCTGGTCTCGCGTGTGACGAAGACAAAGAGATGATCGAGCGCCGACTCGATCAGAACGCCAAGCGGCACCAGCAGATCGTTGCCCGAGGCGCGCAATATGGCGAGGTGAAAACGCGTATCGGCGCGGATACGCTCCTGCAGGTTCAAAGCCTCGCCCATCTCACGACAGGCCTGGCTGATCTCGTCCATCTGCTCGTCGCTGCGCCGCGTGGCGGCAAAGGCCGACGCTTCCGGCTCAATGATGTGACGGAACTCCTGCACCGTGCGCAGGAAGGCCTCCCGGTCCGGCCCGGTCGCGTACCAGGCCAGCACATCGCGGTCGAGCAGGTTCCAGCGTTCCCTGGGCTCGACCCAGCTGCCGATCTTGGGCCGTGAAGCCAGCAGGCTTTTGGCCATCAGCATCTTGATGGCTTCGCGCACCGCCGAACGACTGACATCGAAGGTCTCGGCCCATTTGGCCTCGTTGGGCAGAATCGTGCCGGGCGGATAATCGCCGCGCACGATTCTGAGGCCGATCTCGCCGGCCAGCGAGACATGGACGCTCGCTCCCGGAAAATGCGCGGCACCGGCCCTGCGCATGACAGCCGGGCCGCGGCTGGCTTGTGCCTTGGCCCGCTCGGTTCGCTTCTTTGATTTCTCGTCCGGCATTCACGTTCCAATGCGTCGGCCGTCTGCGTCCGGACTGGTCCGAACCTGCACGGCGCGCCGATCTCGTTGCCGAAAATCCAAACTACAGGCGCGTCAAAGCCGGAGCCTGCTGCCCCAACCGTTGCGTCCGTTCGGGAAGAGACGGGGCGCCCGTCAAAGGGCGCCCCGAAATCGAGAACCTACTTCTGGATGCAGGTGTCGACCGTGTCCTTGGTGCATTCGTCGAGGCCGGTGAACACCGGATCGGCGACGGCCTTGCCTTCGACCAGGTCGATCATCACCGACGGTGCCTTGTAGCCCATTTCGAACGGCCGCTGACCGACCAGAGCAGTCACCAGGCCGTCACGGGCGATCGCCACTTCATCGCCGATCGTATCGGCGGCGCCGATGACGAAGTCGTTGTTGGCGATACGGTCCTTGAGCGGCCCGAACAGGTCGCGATAGGGCTGCGGTGCGCCAAACAGCGGCCAGCCGCCCATGATGCCGAAGGCATCGAGCTTGGGATTGGCGGCGAGGATGTCGGTCATCGCCTGAACGCCCTTGGCGCCGTCGTCATTGGTGAACACCGGGCAACCGGCAACTTCGGTCCAGCCGCCTTCGCCGGCAAGTGCCGCCAGGCCTTCCTTGCCCGACAGCGCGTCACGCATGCCCTGCGCCCGGCGCAGGATGTTGTCGGCCGCGGGATTGCCTTCGATGGTACAGATCGTGCCGCCGTTCGGCTTGCCCTTCTTGATGTACTCGCCGATCTTGTGACCCATCAAATAGTTGTCGGTGCCGAGATAGGTCTTGCGCAACGCGGCATCTTCCTTGCTGAGATCCGCGTCGAGCGTCATGATCGGGATCGTCGGATTGGCGGTCTTGATCGTCTGAGCGATCAGCGGCGCGTTGGATGGCGAAATCGCCATTGCCACCGTGTCGGCCTTGCTCAGCATGTCCTGAACGATCTGCGCCTCGCCGGCCTCGTCGGAGGTCGATGCCGGGCCGGTGTAGAAGCATTCATATTCCGAGCTGGCATTTTCCTTGTTCCATTTCTCGCAGCCCTGGTGGATGGCTTCGAAGAATGGATTGTCGAGACCCTTCACCACGATGACGAGCTGTTTCTTGGCCAAAGCCGGCCCGGCGCCCAGCGCCATGGCGGCGACGGCGGCGAGCAAAAGTGTTTTCCTCATGTCAGTCCTCCCTTGAAACAGACGGACACGGCGTGCCCGCCACACAGATCGACCGGATGCTTGATGACCGAGGTTCGTTTCACGAGCACTCGTGTCGCCAAGACAGATCGATAAGCATTTCCAGATGCGGCATTGGCCCGGCTCAACACATGGGTGGCGCCGCAACCTCGACCGATAAACCTCCGCCGATTCCGCCCGGCTAACCGCCAGCGGCATCGGCATAATCTCCTCCGACGCTTAGCTAATATCGGCTTGCGGCCAACGTCAATGCTATTTGTCCTACAAAACGGATTTTTGGATAACCAAGGCTTCAATTCGTCCGACAATTGATTGACGAGCGCCGGCTTTTGCGTAAAAGAACGCTGACGCTGTTTCCGGGAGGAGATGGGGAGAGCGGGGCCAAAGCAGCGCCGGCATTCACGCCGGGAACAGCAGCGGGTCGCAAAACACGGGGAGGCAAAGACTGGTGGCGGTTCTCGAACTCACCAATATCTCGAGGCATTTCGGCGCCATCCAGGCGGTCAACGACGTATCGCTGTCGATCGAGCCCGGACAGGTGGTCGGCCTGATGGGCGACAACGGCGCCGGCAAGTCGACGCTGGTCAAGATGATCGCCGGCAATTTCCGCCCCAGCCATGGCGTCATGCGCATGGACGGCAAGGAGTTGATCCTGCACAAGCCGGCGGAAGCTCGCCAGCACGGCATCGAGATCGTCCACCAGGACCTGGCGCTGTGCAACAATCTGACCGCTGCCGCCAATGTCTATCTCGGCCGTGAATTGCGCCGCGGCTTCGGCCCTTTACGCATCCTCGACTATGCCGCCATGTACAAGCGCGCCGGCCAGCTCTTCGCCGAGTTGAAGTCCGAGACCCGTCCGCGCGACCTCGTCAAGCAGATGTCGGGCGGCCAGCGCCAGGCAGTAGCGATCGCGCGCACCATGCTGTCGCAGGCGAAGATCGTGTTGATGGACGAACCGACGGCCGCGATCTCGGTGCGCCAGGTCGCCGAAGTGCTGAACCTGATCCGCCATTTGCGCGACCAGGGCATCGCAGTGGTGCTGATCAGCCACCGCATGCCTGACGTGTTCACCGTCGCCGACCGCGTCATCGTCATGCGGCGCGGCCGCAAGGTCGCCGACAAGACGATTGCGTCAAGTTCGCCCGAGGAAGTCACCGGGCTGATCACCGGCGCCATCGAACAGGTTTGATCTCAGCGAATTTCACCACGCACAGCACATGAAGGTCGACGATGGCACTGACAATTGACCAGCCGATCGAACAAAAGCAGCAATCCTTGCCGGCAAGACTGTTTGCCAGCCAGACCTTCTGGGTGGTGATCGCGGTCATCCTGGCCTGCCTGTTCCTGTCTTTTGCCACCGACGCCTTCGCCACGTCGAAGAACCTTTACAACATCACCCGCAACATCACCTTCGTCGCCATCATCGCGCTCGGCATGACCTTCGTCATCATCACAGGTGGCATCGACCTGTCGGTCGGTTCGGTGCTCTGCCTGTCGTCGATGGTGCTGGCCGTCACCATGCATGCCGGCTACTCCATCGAGGTCGGCATCCTCGCCTCGATCGCCACCGCGCTCGCCATAGGCGCCTTCAACGGCATCATGATCGCCTATCTCGGCTTTCCACCCTTCGTGGTGACGCTCGGTATGCTGTCGATTGCCCGCAGCCTCGCCATGGTCGCCTCCAACAACACCGTCGTCTTCCAGTTCGGCCCGGATCACGACAAGCTTCTGGCGCTGGGCGGCGGTGCATGGGTGTTCGGCATCGCCAATCCGGTGCTCTACATGATCCTTTTGGCGCTGATCACCGGCTTCACGCTGCGCTGGACCAAGTTTGGCCGCCACATCTTCGCCATTGGCGGCAATGAGCACGCGGCGACGCTGACCGGCGTTCCCGTCAAGCAGATCAAGGTCGCCGTCTATATGATCTCGGCGCTGGCGGCGGGCATTGCCGGCATCATCCAGACCGGATGGCTGGGCGCCGTCACCACCAATCTCGGAACCGGCATGGAACTGCAGGTCATCGCCGCCACGGTCATTGGCGGCGCCAATCTCGCCGGCGGCGTCGGCACCGCCTTCGGCGCTATTGTCGGTGCCGCGCTCATCGAAGTGATCCGCAACAGCCTTGGTCTGCTCGGCATCAATGCTTTCTGGCAAGGCGTGTTCATCGGCGGCGCCATCCTGCTCGCGGTGCTGTTCGACCGGATCCGCAACTTCAGGCGCAATGACTGAATGTTTTTGGACTGAACCTTTCGGCTGGAAACCGTTGCCTTGACATCGAAATCCCTGTTCGAGCTCAACGGCCGGCTGGCGCTGATCACCGGCTCCGGCCAGGGCATCGGCCTGGCGCTGGCGCGCGGCCTTGCCGAGCATGGCGCAAGTGTCGTGCTCAACGGCCGCGATGCCGGCAAGGTTGCCGGTGCTGTCGCCGGCTTGCGCGACGCTGGCTTCAAAGCGCACCCCTCGACCTTCGACGTGACGGATTTTCGCGCGGTCGATGCCGATGTCGCCCGCATCGAGGCCGAGATCGGCGCCATCGACATCCTGATCAACAATGCCGGCGTGCAGTTCCGCGCTCCGCTCGAGGACTTTCCCGAGGAGCAGTGGGAGCGGCTGTTCAAGACCAATGTCTCCGGCGCCTTCCATGCCGGCAAGGCGGTCGCCCGCAATATGATCGCGCGCGGCAAGGGCAAGATCATCAACATCGGCTCGGTGCAGAGCGAACTCGCCCGGCCCAACATCGCGCCCTATACGGCCACCAAGGGCGCAATCCGCAATTTGACACGTGGCATGTGCACCGACTGGGCGAAATACGGCTTGCAGGTCAATGCCATCGCCCCCGGCTATTTCCGCACCGAGATGAACCAGGCGCTGGTCGACAACCAGGAATTCTCCGCCTGGCTGGAAAAGCGCACGCCGGCCGGCCGCTGGGGGTATGTCGACGAACTGATCGGCGCCGCCGTGTTCCTCGCCTCCGACGCCTCGTCCTTCGTCAACGGCCATACGCTTTATGTCGACGGCGGCATGACGGCTTCGGTTTGACGGGAAACCCTATCGCTCAGTCTGAAAATCCGTCGGCATAAGCGGCCCCCCAAGCTCACCACACCTCCCAGCCTTGACGCGACCCCGAACTCAGCCGCACAATCCCGTTGCAGGCGAAGGGAGGCCAGTCGTCTGCGGGAGGTATACCCATGACGGACGCGATCAGGCTCTATTGGGGCCGGTTCGGACATGTTTCTGTCCTGAATGTCGCCAGCGACTTCGTCACCCATGCGCATGTCGAGGCCCACATCATCATCTGGCTGGAGGGCACGGCCGGCGAGATGACCGTCGGCCGCGAGACGGTGCCGCTGGGTCCCGGCACCGCCGCCGGCATCAATTCCTACCAGCCGCACAGCCACATTCTGTCGCAGAACGGCAGGCCCGGCCTGTTCCTCGCCTTCTACATCGATCCGGATTGGGCGCGCCGGCGCCGCGACCTGCCTTCGTCGGCGCCGTTGTTTGCACAGGCCGCAATCACGCTCGAACCATGGCTGCACCAGGCCGCCGCCAATCTGCTCGACCATTTGAGCGAAAATGAAAGCATCGACGACGTCGCCAATTACGAGATCGAGCGCTTCATCGATAGCGTGCTCGACGCCGCCGACGCCTCGGCGCCGCCGGAGGTACGCATCCGCATCAACACCATGCAGGACTTTCGCGTCCGCAAGGCAATCCAGCTGATGAAGGCCAATGTCTGCGAACGCATCTCGTTCGACGACGTCGCCCGCAGCGTTGGCTTGTCGCGGCCGCATTTCTTCGCTTTGTTCAAGGAACAGACCAATTTGACGCCCAATGTCTACTGGAACACGCTGCGCATGGAGGAAGCCGTGCGGCAGCTGCAGTGGTCGCAGGAGCCGCTGATCTCGGTCGCCTGCAATCTCGGCTTCACCACCCAGGGCAATTTCTCGCGCTTCTTCCGCGACCATGTCGGCGTGCCGCCGACGCTTTACCGCGAAGCGGCGCGTGCCATGGCCTGAACGGGCCGTTCTTTTTCAGACTCCTTGATAGGGCCGCAAGACCCATTGATAAGCGCAGCGCCGGCCGCCGCCCTACCCTGCAGCGTAACGAATTCGTAGGGGAATGATCCATATGGCTGAAGTCACCGTCTCCAGCGTCATCGAGGCGCCGGTCGAAAAGGTCTGGGCGCGCATACGCGACTTCAATGACCTGCCGGGCTGGCATCCGCGCATGGTCAAGAGCCATATCGAAGACGGCAAGAGCGCCGAAACCATCGGCTGCGTGCGTAATTTCGAGCTCGCCAGCGGCGCGCGTATCCGCGAAAAACTGCTCGACTTCTCCGATGCGGATTTCCGCGTCAGCTATTCTATCCTCGAAACGCCGCAGCCGCTGACCAATCACAAGGCGACGCTGCAATTGCGCCGCGTGACCGACGGCGACCGCACCTATGCCGAATGGACCGCAACTTTCGACGCGGCGCCCGAAGAGGCCGACAAGATCGCCGCCGGCATGGCCGCCAATGTCTTCCAGGGTGGCTTCAATGCGTTGAAGAGCCATTTTTCTGGCCAGAGCTGAGTCAGGGGAGACTGCCATGGCGCTTGCCCTCCAGACCTTTTCGGCCGTCAGGGATGCCAACGCGGCGCTGAAGGCGCCCGGCACCCGCTATCTCGGCGGCGGCACGCTGGTCGTGCGCGCCGCCAATGAAGGCGATGTCTCCGTCACCGGCCTCGTCCGCTCGACCGATCCGACCCTCTCCGGGATCACCGTTGCCGGCGGCAAGGTCCGCATCGGCGCTTCGGTGACAATGGCGGCCATCGCCCGCCATCCGGAGCTTGCGGCGCTGTCCAAGGCTGCGCGCGCCGTCGGCGGCCCGGCGATCCGCAATATGGCGACTGTCGGCGGCAATCTGTTCGCACCCGCGCCCTACGGTGATTTCGCTGTCGCCCTGCTGGCGTTGGATGCGACGGTCGGCACCGATGATGGGGAATTGCCTATCGAGGATTTTCTGGCCAGGCGGGACGACAGCCGCGCCATCGTCACATCAGTCGCCTTCGCATTGCCGAAGGCCGAGAATTTCCGCTTCCTGAAAGTGTCGCGGGTCAAGCCGAAGGGCGTCTCCGCGCTCAGCATCGCCGCCGTTCTGGAACAGGCCGGCGACGGCACTGTCTCCTCGGCGCGGATCGCGCTCGGCTGCATGGCAGACCGGCCGATGCGCGCCCGTGCTGCGGAAAAGGCACTGATCGGCAGCAGGCTTGACCAGGACGGCGCCGCAGCGGCGCTGGCTGCAGCCGGTGAAGGCACTTCGCCAATCACCGACCCGATCGCCAGCGCCTGGTATCGCGCCGAGGTTCTGCCGGTCCATCTCGGCCGGCTGCTGCTTACTTAACCACCGCTTGGGGGGCGCGCGTCTGTCCGATCAATCGGGCAGGCGCGTTGGGAGGAAAACATGGCAAAGGTTCCGGTTCAGTTCACGCTCAACGGCTCGGAGAAGGCCGAATTTGTCGACAGCGGCACGACACTGCTGCACGCGCTGCGCGACAAGATCGGCGACACCTCGCCCAAGGGCGGATGCCACCAGGGCACCTGCGGCGCCTGTTCGGTCATCATCGACGGCGAACTCCGGCTCTCTTGCCTGACCCTGGCCGAGACCTGCGGCGGCGCCGACATTCGCACCACATCGGGCCTCGCCGAGGCCGGCGTCCTGCATCCGCTGCAGCGTGCCTTCCTCGACGCCTTCGCCACACAATGCGGCTTCTGCACGCCGGGCATGATCATGGCCGCCAAGGTGCTGCTCGACCATACCCCCAATCCGAGCCGCGAGGATGTGGTCGAGGCGCTGTCCGGCAATATCTGCCGCTGCACCGGCTACGAGCCGATCATCCAGGCGGTGCTGACGGCGGCCCGAGCCAATTCGCAGAACGCGGCCTAAGGATCAAAAGAATGGAACTGCGCAAAAACTATTTCGCCGATCAGCGCAAGGACGGCCTGCACGAGATCGGCCATGGGCGGCCTCGGCTGGATTCGCCGGGACATGTGACGGGCAAGACCGCCTATTTCGCCGACCGCACCTTCCCGAATATGCTTCACCTGAAAATGGTGCGCAGTCCGCACCACCATGCCCGCATCCGTTCGATCGACACTTCCGAAGCGGAGAAGCATCCCGGCGTGGTGAAAATCCTCACCGCCAAGGATGTGCCGCACAATGTCTACACCATCCTGATCCTGATCCAGGTCGGGCCGGAGGACGAGACGGTGCTGGCCGACGGCAAGGTGCGCTGGAAGGGCGAGGCCGTGGTGGCGGTGCTGGCCGAGACCGAGCGCGCGGCTCAGGAAGCGGCAGCCAAGGTCAAGGTCGACTACGAGGTGCTGCCGGCCGTCTTCGACATGGAGGAAGCGCTGAAGCCCGGCGCGCCTTTGGTCAACGAATATCACGGCCAGAACTATTATCTCTACGACAGTGGCGAATGCCGCAAGGTGCGCTTCGGCGATGTCGAGGCGGGCTTCGCTGCCGCCGACCACATCCTAGAACAGAGCTACCAGTCCTCGCCGATCGAGCATGCGCCGACCGAGACCACGGGTTGCGTCGTGGTGCCGGAAGGCAATGACCGCTTCACCTGCTACACCAACACCCAGGCGATGTTCTTCACCCTCGACAACGCCTCGATCATCCTGCAGATGCCAGGCTCGAAACTGCATTTCGTCGGCGGCACTGTCGGCGGCGGCTTTGGGGGCAAGGTCGACGTCATCGTCGAGCCGATCGCCATTCTTGGCGCCAAGCTCACAGGACGTCCCGTCTCCTTCATCTACAGCCGCGAAGAGGAGATGCAGATCTCGTCACCGCGCGCCGCCGAAAAGATAATCATCAAGGATGGCGTGATGAACGATGGCCGCATCGTGGCTCGCAAGGTGACCGGCTATACCGATGCCGGCGCCTATTCGCGCCATTCGCCTTATGGCGCGCAGAAGGGAGCGGCGCACTATCCCGGGCCCTACGCCATTCCCAATGTCTGGATCGACACTTATTGCGTCTACACCAACCGCACCCCCTCCTCCGCCATGCGCGGCTTCGGCGTCACCATCGGCGACTTCGCGCTTGAGGTGCAGATGGACAAGCTGGCGCGGCTGATCGGCATGGACCCGCTCGAATTCCGCTTCATCAACGCCTATCGCGATGGCGACATGAAGGCGCATCGCCAGCCGACCGAAGGAGCGGCGCTGATCGAGTGCATGCAGGAGGCGTCGCGCGCCGCCAACTGGCCGGTGGCGGAGAAGTATATGGCGATGTCCTCCTACAAGAAGGGAGCTTGAGATGGCGCTAAGGCGCGGACGCGGCGTCGCCGCGATCAACTATCCGACGGGCATGAACCTTGGCGGCGACCCGACGCAGGCGCTGGTGCATTCGACGCCGACCGGCAATTTCATGGTGACGCTTTCCAGCGTCGATCTCGGTCAGGGCTTGAAGCAGATCATGGCGCAGATCTGCGCCGAGACCATCGGCGTGCCGACGGACCGGGTTACCATCGACACCGCCGACACCGACACCGGTCCGCACTGCATGGGCACCTTCGCCTCGCGCGGCACCCACCGCGCCGGCAACGCCGTCATCCAGGCCGCCAAGGAAGCCCGCCAGGTGATGCTGGAAGTGGCAGCGGAAGAGCTGGAGGTCAACGCTTCCGACCTTGAGACTGACGGCCAGGGCAATATTCTGGTCAAGGGCGCGCCGCAGAAATCGATCTCGATCTTCGACGTCGCCTTGTCGGCGCATTTCAAGCGCGGCCGCTCGATCTCAGGCCGCGGCATGTTTCTGATCCCGCGCTCCTATCCGGAGAAAGAGACCGGCGCGATGAAGCCGTCGACCTGCTACGCCCATGCCTGCACGGTGGCCGAGGTCGAGGTCGATGACGAGACGGGCGAGGTTACGGTGCTGACCGTCAAGAACGTCTTCGAGATCGGCCGCGCGCTGAACCCGAAAATGGTCGAGCAGCAACTGGTCGGCGGTTCCTGGATGGGCATCAGCCACGCGCTCTACGAAACGACCGAGCCCTATTATCCCAACCGCGACCATGGCGGCACCGACTTCAACCAGTATCTGATGCCGGGACCGGGCGATCTCGCCCAAACCGAGATCATCGTGCTGGAGCGGCCGTCGGCGGATGGTCCTTACGGTGCCAAAGGGCCAGGCGAAATGTGCGCGAACCCGCAGATCCCCGCGGTTGCCAATGCCGTCTTCGACGCCGTCGGCGTGCGCATCGACACGCTGCCGATCACACCGGAGCGCATATTGCGCGCGCTGAAGGCGCAAGCGGCGAACTGAGGACGACATGCAGGAGCCGAATGCCGAGACTGTCGCGACCTCGCCGGAGGCGGTGGCACGCCACCTCGCTGGATCGCGCTACCTCGCCGACGACAGCCTGGCCACCGCCATCTTCCTGGCCATACGGCTCGGCAAGCCGCTGCTGCTGGAAGGCGCGCCCGGCGTTGGCAAGACCGAAGCTGCGAAGGCGATCGCGCAACTGCTTGGCCGCGATCTGGTGCGGCTGCAATGCTATGAAGGCATCGACGCAGCACACGCGCTCTACGAATGGAACTACCAGCGCCAGCTGCTCGCCATCCGCCATGCCGGCGAGCATGAGATCGACATCTATGACGACCGCTTTCTGATCGCGCGGCCATTGCTGCAGGTGCTGCGGGCGCCGGAGCAGCGCGTGCTGCTGGTCGACGAGATCGACCGCTCCGACCACGAATTCGAAGCGCTGCTTCTCGAATTCCTTTCCGATTTCCAAATCAGCATCCCTGAGCGCGGCACGATCCGCGCCGAGGCGCAGCCGATCGTCATCCTGACCTCGAACCGAACCCGCGAACTGGCGGAGGCGCTGCGTCGGCGTTGCGTCTATCACTGGATCGGCTATCCCGACGCCGAGCGCGAAGCCGCCATCATCATGCTGCGCGCCGGCAATGTCGCCGAGACCACCGCGCGCGCCGTGGCGAATGCCGTGCAGTCGATCCGCGCGCGGCCACTGGCCAAGCCGCCCGGCATCTCCGAGGCCGTCGAATGGGCCAACGCCGCCACCATACTGGAGAAAGGCGGCAGCCCATGGCCGCAAGCCTTCCGCCGAGCCATCGGTGTGCTTATCAAGGACGAGGAGGATTTGTCCGCGATCGCGCCGGAGCTTGGCCAGATTGTCGAGGAGGCGCTGGGGTGACGTGTGAGGTCAACAGCTCGTTCATAGCGAGGTGGCCTCACCTGGGCACTCTGCAACGCTGGCGGGACAGCGCCCCCCTCTGTCCTGCCGGACATCTCCCCCACAAGGGGGGAGATCAGCCGTCATCCTGGCTTTCGCCAATCTCCAGCGGCGCAGAAAGAACCGAAGCGCCAAAGCTGCTGATCTCCCCCCTTGTGGGGGAGATATCCGGCAGGACAGAGGGGGGCGCGAAGGAATGATGCGTCAGGGGACCCTTCCTCTCGCCTCCGCGCCCTTCCTCGACTTCGCCCGGCTGCTGCGCCGCCACGCCTTTGCCGTCGCCCCCGAGCAGGTCTGCAGCTTCATGCAGGCGGTCACCCTGCTCGGCCCCCGCTCGATGGCCGACATCCGCGAGGCGGCGCTCGCAACGCTTGCCCCCCCGCCCGATCGCCGCGGCGAATTCGAGGCGCATTTTCGCAATCACTTCCATGGCGATGGCCAACCTTCCGTCGAAGGCGAGGAAGACGAGGAGACCCGCATCAAGGACGACGACGGCACGCGCGAGAAGGAGAGCGAGACCATGCGCCAGGAGAAAGGCGGCGAGCTGTCGTCGGCAATCGAACAGCTCAGCAGCCGCGACTTCCTCCGCGACGACGATGGCCTTGGGCCCTTCCGCCGCAAGCTCGCTTCAGCCCTCCCCGCGCGCCGCTCATTCCGCACCGTGCGCACCCATTCGCGCGGCAAGCTCGATCTGCGCCGCTCGCTCAGGGAAATCGTCAGCGCCGATGGCGATATCCCCTCGCCGCAGCTGCGCCGCCGCCAGACGGTGGCGCGCAAACTGCTGATCCTGATCGACGTCTCCGGCTCGATGAAGCTGCACACGGCGGACTACCTCAAACTGGCGCACGCCGCCGTACAAGGTGCTGACCGTGCCGAAATCTTCACCTTCGGCACGCGGCTCACCCGCATCACGTCCGCACTGCGTATCCGCGATCGCGACCAGGCTCTCGCCCGCGCGGCGGCACTCGTCGACGACTGGGACGGCGGCACGCGCATGGGACCGACCTTGCTCGCCTTCCTCTCGGTGCCGCGTTTCTCAGCTTTCGCCCGCGGTGCCGCTGTGATCATCCTGTCGGACGCGCTGGAGCGCGGCGACCATGCCGATCTCGAGACCGCAATGCGCCGGCTGAGCGCCCGCGCCTTTCGCCTGTCGCTGGCCACACCGCTGGCCGGTGACCCGCGTTTCCTTCCCGCCACGGCAGCACTCCGCGCCATCCTGCCTGATCTCGACGATCTCATCGACGGCTCGTCGCTCGGGAGCCTCACCGATTTCGTCCTGTCGCTCGCCCGCCCCGCCCCGGCGGCGTCGGCAATCTGGAAAAGGGTATCGTGATGCAGAAAGCCATCGACGCGCATTTCCACATCTGGCGCCAGCAGGACCAGCCATGGCTGGTCGGGCCGATGGTGCCGCGCATTTTCGGCCCCTACGAACCGATCCGCCGCGACTATCCGATCGAGGAATTTCTCGCCGATCAGCAAGGCGCAGGTGTCGAGAAGGCCGTCTATGTCCAGACCAACTGGGCCAAGGAGGATTTCGAAAAAGAAGTCGCCTTCCTGCAGAAGACTGCCGACCAGACCGGCTGGCCGCACGCTATCGTCGGCTATACCGATATGACTGTCGACGATGTCCGGCCCCAGATCGATCGATTGAAAAAGTACCCGCTGCTGCGCGGCGTGCGCATGCAACTGCATTGGCACGAGACGCCGGCCTTCCGCTTCGCTGCCTCGGCCGATCAGGTCATCGACCCCAGGGTGCGGGCCAATGTCGCGCGGCTTAAAGACTATGGCCTGTCCTTCGACCTGCAGCTTTTCCCCGCCCAGATGAAGAACGGGCTGACGCTCGTCGGCGAGAACCCCGACACCAATTTCATCCTCACCCATGCCGGCATGCTGACCGGCATGGAGCCGGAAACCACCGAGGCCTGGAAAGCCGGCCTGAGTACTCTATCAACAGCGCCGAACTTCTACGCCAAGCTGTCGGGCCTCGGCACCTTCGCCCACCGCAACGATCCGGCGTTGATTGCCTACATCGTCGACAATGCCATCGACATTCTGGGCGCTGACCACCTGATGTTCGGCTCCAACTTCCCGATAGAGAAGCTCTGGACCAGCCACGCCGAACTGATCAAGGCGCATCGTGCAGCCGTGGCGAAGCACGGTCCGGTGGCGGAAGCGGATATCTTTTGGAATACAGCAGAGAAGGTTTACAGACCGGCATAGCGCACGCTTTCCCTTCTCCCACAGGGGAGAAGGGAAAGCCGCCCCTCACTTCACTTCGAACTCAGGATCGACCGGAATCTGCATCGCAGTCACCAGATGGTTGGTCTGCCCGGCCAGCCCGATGATCGACACCAGATCGCCATGCTGCGCATCGGTCAAGCCTTTGGCCCGCGCCGCAGCCGTGTGCGAATGGACGCAATAGGAGCAGCCATTGGCAGTCGACACAGCGATGTAGATCATCTCCTTGGTCAGCGGATCGATGGCGCTTTCCGTAGCCATCACCACTTTCACCTGGTCCCATGTCCGTTTCAGCAAGGCCGGATCGTTGGCCAGCCCGCGCCAGAAATTGTTGACGAAGTCCGACTTGCGCGTCGCGCGGATGTCGTCGAACACAGCCTTCGCAACCGGGATTTTTTCGACCTCGGCATCGCTGAGGAGTTTTGTGGCGGCCATGGCGTTTCCTTTCGTTGAATCGGTGGATCAGGTGGTTGAATCAGGTCTCGAGCAAGGGCGGCTAACCGGCTATTCCGATTCAGTTTTTGATGCTGACAGAACCATGGCGATTGGCCGAAGCATATCAGCTTCGTCATTCAGGGGCGAAGCAGGCGCGAAGCGCCGTCGCGGAGACCCGAGCATGACGAAGGCGCTGAGGCCTTGGCCAATTGGTGACGTATGCGCACCGTCAAACACCGACCGGCAACCTAGTGCACTGCCGCATACATGATCTTCTCCTCCGTCGCCTCCGCCGGCGAGAACTCCTCCACGATGCGCCCCTGTCGGCACACCAGAATCCGATCCGACAGGTTCATGATTTCCGGCAGGTAGGACGAGATCACCACCACGGCCAACCCCTCGTCGGCCAGCCGGTTGATGATCTGGTGGATCTCGGCGATGGCGCCGACATCGACGCCGCGCGTCGGCTCGTCGAAGATCACGATACGCGGCTGCTGCACCAGCCCCTTGCCGATCACCACCTTTTGCTGGTTGCCGCCGGAAAGCTCGACCACGCGGGCATTGTCGTTGATCGCCTTGATGTTCAGCGTCTTCGTCCATTCAGCGGAAAGCGTGCGCATCTCCTGCTGGTTGATCACCCAGGCCTTTTCGCGGCCCGCCGCCAGCAGCCCGCCGAACAGGTTCTCGGCGATGCCCATCGTCTCGAAAATGCCCTCGCTCTTGCGGTCCTCGGTAACATAGACGATGCCGTCGGCGACCGCCTCACTGGGCACGAGATAGCGCACCGGCCTGTCGTCGAGTTCAATCGCGCCACCGCGCAAAAAATCGCGCTTGTAGATGCCGGAGACGATCTTGAAGGTCTCGGTGCGGCCGGAGCCGATCAGCCCGAACACGCCGGTGATCTGTCCCTCGAAGATCGAGAAGGAGGTGTTGCGCACGACATTGCTCATCGAAATGTCCTGCACCGACAGCACCTTCTTGCCGGCCTTGCGCAGCCTGGCCTCGTCGCGCTGGCGATAGATCTGTCCCGACAGTGTACGCCCGACCATGGCGGCGACGATCTTGTCGCGATCGAAGGCCGATGTGTCGTCGGTTATGACCAGCTCGCCATCGCGCAGGATTGTGATGCGGTCGGCGATCATCAGCGCCTCTTCCAATGCATGGCTGATGAAGACGATCGAGACGCCGTTCGCCTTCAGCCGCCGGATCAGCGCGAAGAAGTGCCGCTTCTCCTCCGGCGTCAGCGTCGCCGTCGGCTCGTCGAAGATGATGATCTCGGCATTGTGGTGAACGGCGCGCGCGATCTCGACCATCTGACGCTTGGCCGCGCCCAGCGTCGCCACCATGGCGTTGGGGTCGACCGGAAAGTTCAGCGACTGCAAAAACTGCTGCGCCGAAATGTAGGTGCCGCGCAGCCGGTTGAGGAATTTTTCGGTGCCGAGATAGAGGTTTTGCGCCACCGTCATCGACGGCACCAGGCTGGTCTCCTGGAACACCATGGCGATGCCGGCCTCGAGCGCCGCATGCGGCGACGCATAAGCGATCTCGCGGCCTTTGTGGAACATCTTGCCTGAGGTGGCGTCGACGACGCCGGCGATGATCTTGGTCAGCGTGGATTTGCCGGCGCCGTTCTCGCCGAGCAGCGCGTGGATTTCGCCCTTGCGCAGTTCGAAGCTGACTTGTCTGACCGCGGGCACGCCGCGATAGTTCTTGGTGACATTTTCCAGGCGCACGATCGGTTCCATCAGAGACCTCCTGCGTCGATGGCCAGCACGCAATCGCCGCCCCTGGAGGCGATGAACAGGCGGCCGTCCGTTTCCGCCACGCTGCAGATGCCATGGCGCGTGCCGTCGGCGCGGCTGTGCAGGCTGAATTGC
The DNA here is from genome assembly GCF_030323205.1 of Mesorhizobium sp. C395A. Taxonomy (NCBI): domain Bacteria; kingdom Pseudomonadati; phylum Pseudomonadota; class Alphaproteobacteria; order Hyphomicrobiales; family Phyllobacteriaceae; genus Mesorhizobium; species Mesorhizobium sp. C395A. Next base: position 2,779,049 of record NZ_CP100473.1, read on the forward strand.
GGCTGCATGTTCTGATCGAGCCTGACCACCAGCCCATAGGAGCGGCTCGGCGACCAGGGCTTGTGGATGCCCATGGTGCGGATGCCGCCGCATTGCAGCGGTTCGAGGAAGCTGCGATTGGAGGCCAAAGCCGGCGCGATCCAGTAGGCCGGCGCCACCTGGTCTAGCATGTCGCGCCGATAGTGGGTTTCCTGGAGAACGAATTCGATCAGCCGGTTGCGTGGCGCGAACAGAGCCAGCCACGCGCCGCCATCGCCGGCCGGCGCGAGGCGCGCGGGATAGCCGGGCAGATGCGTCAGCACGGTCGAGCGGCTACCGGTCGCACCATCGAAGCGAACGAGCTGATGGCGCCAGCTTTCGCTGACCAGCACATCCCGCCCAATGGGATGCAGCCCATAGGGAAAGGCGATATCGCCGGCCACTTTGCGGAACTCGGCGGCGGCCGCGTCCCGCCTCCAAAGCGAACCGGACGCGCCCTTCTTCATCAGGTCGGCGGCCCATTGCGACGGCGTGTGCTCAGCCGAGCCATTGGCCAGCCACAACGTGCCGTCGTCTGCATAGGCAAGCGCGGTGATGCAGCTGACGCCGGCCGGCAGCGAAACCTCCTTGCCGGCAACCAGCAGCTTGCCGCTTTCCAACCCCACCGTCAGTTCGCCCGACAGTGATAGAGCCAGCGCCGTGATGGGGGAAGGAAAGGTCCCGACAACCTTCGGCTCCACCCCTGCGGCAAGCGAATATACCGCATTGCCGCTGGAAACGAGCAGCCGGCCATCGGCAACCAGAAGATTGTCGGGCTCCGTCAAATCGGCGAACACTGGCGCCTCGTCCAGCCGCGTGTTGGGACGGAAGGCACCGTCGAGCGGTGGGATGGTCACCGCCTTGCCACGAAACAGGTCGAGCACAGGATCGAGGATCATGGCTTCGCTCCCCAATAAGAAGCGGAACTGGTCCAGTTCGGGTCGGCGCCCGCAATCTTGTAGCGGCCGATGCGGTTGTTAAGGATGCCGCCGACGAACAGGAAACCCTTGTGCTCGCGCATCGAGGTGACCATCGGATGCGCGCCGCCGGTAAGGTCGCCCATCGCCTCGACAATGCCGCCCTTGTCGTTGAATTTCACCACGCCGCCGGTGTTGATGTTGGGGAACAGCCACTCGTCCTGCGGCAGCCGGCGCGTCATGCGCTTGCGCATATCGGGATGGCGCAGCGACAGGTCGAAGCTCGGCGTGCGCATGCCGAGCCATGCCATCCAGTAATTGCCGTCCGACGCCCGGTTGATGTTGTCGGGATAGCCCGGCATGTCGCGGATGACGCATTCGGCGGTGCCTGCTTTCGGCCCTTCCAGCCAGTATCGATGCACACGGCAGGCCCAGCTCTCAGCGAAGAACAGCGACTTCCCGTCATGCGCCATGCACACGCCATTGGTGTAGCGGTAGCCGTCGAGCAGTGTCTTCGTCGAACCGTCCTTCGGGTCATAAACCAGCAGCCGGCCGGTGGCGCGGTTCTCGATCGAGTCCAGCGCCCAATCGTGGGCGTCATAGCGCTTGGTGGAGTCAGTGAAATAGATCCGCCCGTCCGGCGCGATGTCGCAATCGTTGGGGTCGCGCAGCCGCGCATCGTCGACGATCGAGGTCCAGGAACGCGACGTCTCCGCCGACAGGCGTTTCACATCCCGATCCGGCGAGACGGAATAGAGCCCCATGGCGCCGACGCAGCTGATCAGATTGCCCGATTTGTCGAAGGCCAGGCCCAGCGGAAAGCCGCCGATATGGGCAAACACCTCCGATTTCATATAGTCCGGCGCGAAGAAGCGGACGATCTCGCCATGGCGCGTGCCGCAATAGAGGTGATCGTCGCGGTCGAGGATGACGTCTTCCGGCCCTTCCAACTCGCCGAGCCCGATATGGTCGGCCGCCGACAGCCGGTTGTCGAGCGCGTAGGGCGTGCCTGAGCCCGGCACCGCAGACTGTGTCTCGCCCATCTTGAGATAGACCGGCGCGACATAGACTTCGTTGAGCACCTTATGGCGGTTCTTCAGCCAGCGGATGTCGATCGTCACCGCCACCGCCAGCATGATGCCCAGCACCATCTGGTTGGTGCCGGTGCCATAGCCCAGCCGGATCAGCCCGTTGGTCATGGTCAGCACGATGATGGCGCCCATCAGCCCCTTGATGACCGAGCCGCGGCCACCACCCAAGCTGACGCCGCCGACCACCGCCGCCGTCAGCGCCATGATCTCAAGGTTGAGGCCGGTGCCCGGCCCTGCCCCACTCAGGCGGCAAGCGATCAGGAAGCCGCCGATCGAGGCGCAGAAGCCGGAAAAGACATAGGTCATGAACACGGTGCGGCGCACGCGAATGCCGGCATTGTGCGCCGAGCGCCTGGAGCCTCCGACCGCCAGCACATGCCAGCCCGGCCGTGAGCGCGTCAGCGCGATATGGGTGACGATGGCAAGAATGATCGCCAGCCACACCGAGACCGAAAGCCCCCAGAAGGTGCTGTCGCCGATGAAGTCGAGCACATCCGATGTCGCCTGGGAAAGCTGCACGTCGGCGGCATAGGTGGTGACGAGAATATCGAACAGCGCCCGGCCGAAGATGAACGTCACCAGGGTGGTGAGGAAGGCGCGCAGCCTGAGGTAGCCGACGAGGTAGCCGTTGACGGCGCCGAAGATCAGGCCGGTGGCGAGCGATGCCGCCAGCGCCAGCCAGATAGACTGTTCGAGAATGAAGAAGACATAGACGGCGGAGAAACAGGACAGCGCGAAGATCGAGCCGACGGACAGGTCGATGCCGCCGCCCAGCATCACCACCGTCATGCCGGTGACTACCATCGAGAACTCGCCGAGCTGGCGGGTCGATTCCTGCAGCGAGGTCAGCTTGAAGAAGCCGGGAATGATCGAGCCGAACACGCTGAGCGTCGCCACCAGCGCCAGGAACGGAATGGCGTTGTCGGTCCAGCGTTTTGTCAGGATTTCGCCGACCAGATGGTCGGGCACGAGATTGTAGCGCCAGGACTGGAGGCGTTCGCGAAAGGACATCGGCGGCTGCTATTCCATGAGGGAACGAGGTGACCGGATTGTCCAGTCACCTCGTTTATTTCAGTCGAAAAGCGCGGCTTACTTCGCCGCCGCTTCGGCCTGCAGCGCCTTCAGGTCCCAGCAGCTGTCGGGCTTGAGGTCGACCTTGGTCGTAGCCTTCTCCAGCGTGTAGATGTAGGTGTGCGACGTGCCGGCCGGCTGGCCGCTCTGCAGCAGGAACTTGATGATAGCGTTCATGTCGCCGGACTGGCGGGCAAGGTCTGTCATGACAACGGCGCCATAGGTGCCGTCCTGCAGCTTGTCGCAATCGGCCGCCTTCTCGCCGCCGCCGGTGGTGACCAAAAAGACCTTGCCGTCGAGCTTGGCGTCGCGGATGGCGGCGGATGCGCCGGTGGCGTCACCATCCCAGAAGTCGATGATCGAGCAGATGTCGGGGTTCTGCTGCAGCATTGTCGTCGTCACGTTGCGCGACGTCGTCGGATCCCAGTTGGAGTCGGGCTTGGCCACGACTTTGAAGTCGGGGTGCTTCTCCAGCACCTTCATGATGCCGGCATACTGGTAGAGACTGGACGAGTTGGCCTGATCACCCTGCACAAGGCCGATCTTCTTCGACGAATTCTCGCCGCAGCCCTTGATCGCCGCTTCGGCCTCGAGTTGGCCGAGCCGGTCCCAGTCACTGCCGACAAAGGCGTCGGCCGGGAAGTTGGCGGGATTGTCGACCAGTATGACGTAGGTGCCGGCGGCCTGCGCCTTCTTCATCAGCTTGGAATAGGAGTTGAGGTCCGGCGCATGGATGATCAACACGTCCGGCCTTGTGTCGGACGAGATCGCGTCGGTGATCGCCTGTGCACCGGCATCGACGACCCAGTTCGGATCGCGTGTTTCGAAGGTGCCGCCCCAGGCCTCGACTTCCGTCTTCAGATAGTGCGACCAGCCCTGCGCAAGGTCGAAGCCCATCGCCAGCGGCACCAGCATGACGCGCTTGCCCTTGAGCGCCTGCGCGTATGCGGCCGGGCCCGGATCGTCGGCGGCGAAGGTCGGCGCGACGAAGGCGGTAGCGGCAAGCGCCGTGGCGGCCGCCATCAGTGTTCTGATCAGTTTCATGTCACATCCTCTGTTTTTCACTTATTGCCGGCCGGTCGGCATGACCCGGTCGGGTACCCCTTAGATGTCGCCCTGCTGCGCGGTCTGTTCGTCACGCGGATTGATGATGCCGTCGACGATGATGGCTCCGAGCAGGATCGCCGCCTTGATCAGGTTTTGATAGAGCAGCGGAATGTCGATGATGGTCATCGCGTTCGACAGGATGCCGATCAGTGCAGCGCCCACCAGCACATTGCGCACCCCGCCCCGCCCGCCGGAAAGGCCGATGCCGCCGATCACCGCCACCAGCACGATGTCATAGAGCAGCGTCGAGTTGACGATGCGGGTGTTGATCGAATGCAGGCTTGCCGCCGTGAGCAGGCCGGCGATCAGCGCGACAAAGGCCGAAACCACATAACGCAGCACCAGCATTGGCCGCACCGGAATGCCGATGTTGCGCGCGGCGACCGAATTGTCGCCGGCGAAATAGATGTAGCGGCCCCATTTGGTGTAGCGCAGGAACAGGAAGAACAGGAAGGCGAGCCCGGCGAAGACGAACACTTCGATCGGAATGTCGAGGAAACGCAGGCCGCCGAGCAGCTCCACCCAATGGCCCTGAGGCACCGGCACCGCATCCTGCGTGATCAGTTGCGAGCGGACATAGCCGAAGACGAAGGAGCCGGTCGCCAGCGTCACGAAGATCGCCGGCACGTCGGCATAAGCGACGAGAAAACCATTGAGCAGGCCGATGGCGAGCACGCCTGCCAGCACGTAGGCGAAGGCGAGCCCATCAGGCGTTCCGGCGTTGAGCAATTGTAGATACCAGGCGACCGACATCGCCATGATCGCCACCGCCGACAGGTCGATGCCCCTGCCGATTATGACGACCGCCATGCCGAGCGCCAAAATGCCCAGCACCGACACCGAGCGGACGATGGCAACGAGATTGTTGGCAGCGATGAAACCAGGCAGCCCAATGGCAGCGGCGACGAACAGCACCACGGCGATGGCAAAGACAATGCCTTCCTGATTCAGGCTCCTGACATTTGGCCAGCCAATCGTGTTCATGTCTGCATTCGCCCCGATGGCAGCTCTGCCACCCCTTCCGAAGAAAGCTAATCGGCTCGGCGCCGCTTCGTCAAATGAATCCGCGCTCGGAACACCCGTTGGCAGTGATAATCTTCCAGTGGACGCACCGATTGCTAGAACTGGCGCAATCCTAGGAAAAGGCTGCGCTTTTGGCATTTGGTTGCACCATTGCGCGTATGCGCGAAGGTGCCGTTCTGAGGCGAAAGCACAAGGCGGAATTAATTGCCGCCTGAGCGGCGAAAATTGCGAATTCAGGTCCTGGACGTGTGGCCTGAAACTTCGGCGCCTGCACCGGGCGGCAGCACGAGGAACCGCAACGCCGCCGCCAGCCCGATGGCGCCGATGACCAGGAAGGCGATGCGAAAATCGACGAGGTCGAGCGCCGGCCGGTGCCTGACGATCTGCGACAGGTTCAGAATGGCAGCCGCCACCGCTACGCCGAACAGCATCGACATCTGCTGCAGCATGGACGACAAAGTTGCCGCCGAGCTGCGCTGCGCCGCATCGATATCGGCGAAGGCCAGAGTATTCAGCGCTGTGAACTGCATCGAGCGCGTCAGGCCGGCGATCAGCATCAGCGCTACCACCAGCGCCTGCGGCGTCTCCGGCGAGATCGCCGCGCAGGCCATGATCGAGGCCGAGGCGATCAGGCCGTTGACGACCATGACCGTGCGAAAACCAAAGCGCCGCAGCGTCGGCGTCGTCACCGTCTTCATGCCGAGATTGCCGAGGAAATAGGCCAGGATCATCAAGCCGGCATCGACCGGCGAAAGGCCAAAGCCGACCTGAAACAGCAGCGGCAAAAGGAACGGCGTGGCGTTGATCGCCACGCGAAAAATGGTGCCGGCGGCAAGCGTAGAGATGGCGAAGGTCTGCACCCTGAACGCGCTGAGATCGAGCAGCGGATGCGGCGCGCGCCGGAGATGCCGCACCGCCAGCCAGCCGATGACGATGCCGGCGGCAACCAGCAGCACGGCGGGCAAGGCGCCGTCTTCCGGATGTGCGATGCGCTCAAGGCCGTAGAGCAGCAGCGCGAGCCCCAGCGACGTGAGGAAAAACCCCGGCCAATCCAGCGGCTTGGGATCGGCCGCGCGGTTGCCCGGAATGAAGCGCGCGACCAGCGCCAGCCCGACGAGCCCAAGCGGGATGTTGATGAAGAAATTCCAGTGCCAGGAGAGATAGGTTGTGATGAAGCCGCCAAGCACCGGCCCGACCACGGGCGCAAACAACGCCGGCCAGGTGATCAGCGCCGTGGCGTTGAGCAGCTCCGATTTCGACGCATTGCGCAGCACCAGAATTCGCCCGACCGGCGTCATCAGCGCGCTGCCAAGGCCTTGCACGACGCGAGCGGCAACGAACTGAGGCAGACTTTGCGAGAAGCCGCAGGCCAGCGAGGCCAGCGTGAACAGTACGATCGCCAGCAGGAAGATGTTGCGCGCGCCGAAGCGGTCGGCAAGCCAGCCCGACAGCGGCACGAACACTGCCATGGTCAGCATATAGGCGGTGATGCCGATGCTCATCGCCACCGCCGGCACGCCGAAGGATTGTCCCATCTGCGGCAGCGAGGTCGAGATGATCGTCGAATCCAGCAGCTGCATGAAAAACGCGATGGCGACGATCAGCGCCACGCGCCGCGCATTGCTGGCGGTTACGGCGGAGGCCTCGGTGTCGGGAACGGCAGTCATGGCGAACCGCGTTGAACAGCATATGGCTGGCCCAGTCCAGAGCTTATCCAACAAACTTCCGTGTCGCGCCGCGGCCTGTTATGGATGGGCGGGGTGGCCAAGGACATTGCATGAAGCCTATCTATATCGACTACCTCAATGCTCTCGATATCGAAGCCCTTGAGATGAGCGATGGCGAAATCATCGCCGCCGTCGAAGCCGGGCTTGTCGCGCAAGGCAACGGCCAGACGGTGATAGAGCCCCGCGTCCATCTCGAGCCCGATCCCTCCTTCCACGGCCACTTCAATGTGCTGCGCGGCTACGTCGCGCCGCTCGATACGGCCGGCGTGAAGATCGTCGGCGATTATGTCGACAATTATCTGCACGGCCTGCCCTCGGAATTCGGCATCCTCAATCTGTTCGATCCGCGCACCGGCACGCCGCGCGCCATTCTCGATGCCACCGTCATCACCGACATGCGCACCGGCGCTGTCACCGCCATTGGCGCCAAGCATCTGGCGCGCAAGAATTCCAAGGTGCTGGCCCATATCGGCGCGCGCGGCACCGCCTACTGGAACGTGCGCCTGCTCGACCATCTCTTCGACTTCGACGAGATCCGCGTTCATTCGCGCCGCCCGAAAAGCCGCGACGGCTTCGCCGCCAAACTCTCCGCCGATCTCGGCAAGACCGTCACGGCGGTCGCCGACTGGGAGAGCTGCGTCAAGGGCGCCGACATCGTCGTCGAGGCCTCGCGGCTGCCGGAGCCGCAGCCGCTGCTCAAGACCGAATGGATCAAGCCCGGTGCGCTGGTCGTGCCCTATGGTACGATGAGCGCGGTGGAGCTGTCATTGACCGACATCATGCAGAAAATGGTCGTCGACGACTGGGGCCAGTGCAAAGGCGGCAAGTTCGGCTCGCTGCGCGCCCATGTCGAGACCGGGCGGCTGAGCGAAGCGACGCTGCACGCCGAGCTCGGCCAGATCGCTGCCGGTCTCAAGCCGGGACGCCAGAGCGACGACGAGACGATCCTGTTCTGGCATCGCGGCCTGTCGCTGTCCGACATTGCGCTGGGCAAGGCGATGCTGGCCAAGGCTGCTGATAAAGGCATCGGCCAGAGGCTGCGCTTCGCATGAGCGCGCTCGTCCTCACCGGCGCCGGCGTCAGCGTCGAGGATGTCGCGGCGGTCGCCCGCGCCGGCCGCAAGGTGGAGGTTGAGCCTGCTGTCATCGAGAGACTCGACAAAGCGCGAAAAGTGCTCGATCAGGTCGCCGCGTCCGGTCAGCAAATCTATGGGCTCAACACCGGGCTCGGCGCCAATCTCGGCACATCGGTCGAGGGCGATGCCAGCGCCTTCCAGCGCCAGTTGCTGGAAGGGCGAAGCGGCGCTGTCGGCGAACCGTTGCCCCAAGAGGCGGTGCGGGCGACCATGCTTGCGCGCGCAGCGATGCTGGCAGTCGGCGGCTCCGGCATTTCGCCGGCGGCTTTCACCGCCCTTGTCGATGCGCTCAATGCAGGCGTGCATCCGGTAATGCCGCAGTTGGGCTCGATCGGCGCCGGCGATCTCGTGCTGATGGCGGCGCTCGCCCGTCTGCTGACCGGCGACGGCGAAGCTGACTATCAGGGTCGGCGCATGCCGGCGGCCAAGGCGTTGATGATGGCGCGGTTGGCTCCGATCAGCCTGGCGCCGAAAGACGGCCTGTCGCTGATCAACGCCTCGGCGGTATCAGCCGGCACTGGCGCGTTGGTACTGGCCGACGCGCTGTCGGCCTTTGCGCAACAGCAGCAGGCCGGCGCGCTGACCATGGAAGGGTTTGGCGCCAACCGCACCATCCTCGATCCGCGCCTGCATCTGGCGCGGCCGGCAGCCTGCCAGCAACTCGCGGCCAAGGGCCTGCGCGACCTGCTTGCTCGTGACGAGGAGCCGACGCCGACCACCTTGCAGGACCCGCTGTCGATCCGCTGCATGCCGTCGATCCATGGCGCGCTGATCCAGGCGATCGACCAGGCGCGGCTGGCGCTGGAGATCGAACTCAATGCCGCCGCCGACAATCCGCTGGTGCTGGGCGATGACGGGCTGGTCCTGTCGACCGGCAATTTCCACACCGCATCGCTGGCGCTTGCCTTCGAGACGCTCGGCCTGGCGATCGCGCAATGTGCCGCGGCAAGCGTTGCCCGCTTCATCCAGCTCGCCGGCTCCGGCCGCAACGGTCTGCCCAGATATTTGTCGCCGGTCGGCGGCGCCTCGGCCGGTTTCGTGCCGCTGCAAAAGACCGCAACGGCAATCCTGGCCGGCATCCGCCACAAGGCCAATCCGGTGATGCTGGATTTCCTGGCCGTGTCCGAAGGCGTAGAGGACCACGCCACGCAGACGCCGCTTGCCGTGTCGAAATGCGCCGGGATGATCGCGCTGTGGCGACGGCTGATCGCCTTCGAACTGATGGCCGCCGCACAGGCCGTGGACCTGCGCGACGGTCTCAAGCTGGCGCCCGGCACAGCAGCGGTCCATACCGCGGTGCGCGCGCATGTAGCGATGCTCAGGGAGGACCGGCCGCTGGGAACGGATGCCGAGGTGCTCCATGCCATGCTCGCCGACGGAACATGGCAAGGTGCAGCGATGATCGGCAAGGAGGCCGAGTAGTTAGCCCTTTGCGTCCACCCGTTTCATGAACAGGCTGAGCTCGGCCGGATCCATGCGCACGACATGCCTGTCTTCCGGATAGGCGCCGCTATCGACGTCGGCAACGTACTCGGAAAACGCCGCGACGCGTTCCGCCTGCAGGCGATCGTACTCGGCGGCGAAGTTGCGGTAGACCTTGGAATGACGCGGCATGTGGCCCCGGTTCTGGCCAAGAATATCGTCGGCAAACAGATATTGCGCGTCGCAGCCGGTGCCCGCACCCATCGACAGCATGATCAGCGAGGTCCGTTCCGAGATCGCCTTCGCCACCTCGATCGGCACCACTTCGATCTCGGCGCCGAGAGCTCCAACGGCCTCATACTGCTTGACCGCCTCAAAAATCTGCATGGCGGTGTCGGCGGTCTTGCCGACGGCCTTGAAGCCGCCGGTCCAGGTGGCGCGGGACGGAATGAGGCCGACATGGCCGATGACGGGGATCGCGTCGTCGGCGAGCCGCTTCACGGTGGCGAAACCGGCGCTGCAATAAACGGCGTCGGCGCCGGCCTTGTAGAGCCGGAACGCCCAGCGCAGGAAATCGTCCGCCGTGCCGATCTCATAAAAATTCTCGCCCGGCATGGTGAACAGGCTGGGCGCCGCATCGCGATACTCAGGGTTGAGCACCAGCTCGGGCGGCACCGAGACGATATCGACCCCTGCCCGCTCGGCAGCCTCGGCCTCGTCCATGGTCAGGACGCGCAGCATGGTCAGCTGGCGCTTGCCCTTCATGGCGCGCAGATCGGCGACGGTCGGTCTCTTTCGGCTCATCGGGATGTCCCTGTTGGCTGGTTGCTTTTCCCGGTCACCTTACCGGCCCCGTAACAGGCCGGATAGAAGGCGGGTGGTTTATTCGCTACTCGGCCGCCGCCGACATATCGAGCTCGTGAAATTCACCGCGATAGGGCCGCGCCGTCGGCGGCAATTCGCGCTTGAGGAAATAATCCTCGTACCGCAGCTGCTTCAGCAGCACCGGCCAGACCTCGCGATAGGCATGCCACATGGACGGGTTCGCCGCCGGCAGGTCGTGCTTGACCAGCTCGTGCAGCCTCGGCAGCGCATGGTAGGGCACCATCGGAAACATGTGATGCTCGACGTGGTAATTCATGTTCCAGTAGATGAAGCGGCTGACCGGGTTCATGTAGACGGTGCGCGTGTTCAGCCGGTGGTCGACGACATTGTCGGCCAACCCGATATGCTGCAGCAGGCCGGTCAGAACCATGTGCCAGCTGCCATAAAAACGCGGCAGGCCGATCAGCACCAGCGGCAGCCATGAACCCAGCGCGATCGCGAGGGCGATCGTCGCAACGTACACGGCGACATGCCAGCGCGCCGCCGTGATGGCCTTGCCCTGTTCGGTCTCAGGAATGTAGCTCTTTTCGTCGTCCGACAGCTTGCCCAACGCCTGGCGCGCCAGGATCGGCAGCGAATAACGGAAATCGAGAATGCCGGTGAAGGCAAGCGCCGCCTTGACCAGATTTGGCGGCCGCATTACCGCGATCTCGGCGTCACGGCCGACGATGATCGTGTCGGTGTGATGCCGCGCATGGCTCCAGCGCCATTGCACCGGATTGCGCACCACCATGAAGCTGGCGATTTCGTAGATCGCATCGTTCATCCAGCGTGTGCGGAAGGCGGTGCCATGGCCGCATTCGTGCCAGCGCGAATCGCTCGACGATCCATAGAGCACGCCATAGACGAGCAGGAACGGCACCACCCACCACGTGCCCCAGAACCACACGATGCCGGCGGCCGAGCCCAGGATGGCTGCGATCCAGATCACCGTATCGCGGATCGCCGGCCCGTCGGAGCGCTGCATCATTTCCTTCATTGCCTTGCGCGGCACGTCGGTGTGATACCACTCGGCCGAGGCCAGCCCGGTCTCGATCGCCCGGCGGGTGCTTTCGCCGACCAGGCCGTAATCGCGCTTTGTCTTGGCCGTCGCCATCACCGTCTCGCCCTGCCCTTAGAGACCGTTGGCGCGGAATTTCCCGTCGAGGAATGTCTTTGCGCGCGGCACGTCGTCCTCGGTCAGATGCTCGATGATAACAGGGATGTTCGGGTGCTTCTCACTGAGCCGCTGCAGATAGAGATCGTAATTCAGCGATCCCAGCCCGGGCGCCGGCAGCTCGATCTCGCCGACGCCGCGGAAGGTCAGCCCCTCATGCGCGTCCGCGTCGCCGATATCGGCATGCTTCTCGGTCTTGTCGCTGCCTGAGCGCTTGACGTCCTTGGCGTGCGCGATGCGGATCTTGTCGGCCAGCGTGTCGAACACCTGGTTCAGCACCTGGTCCATGCGGTCGATATTGTGCGCCTCGAAATAATTGGTCGGATCCATCAGCAGGCCGAGGCCCGGATGGTCGACCTGCGCGAACATTTTGACCGTCTCCTCGACCGAACCGACGACATTGTTGACATAGGTTTCGAGCAGGAACACCGCGCCATGGTCGTAAGCCGTCTGGGCAAGATCCGAGATCACCTTGCGGCATTCCTCGAAGCCTTCCTCGGTCTTGTTTTTGGGATGATGCACCCAGTCGGATTCGGTGTTGTAGGTGCCGGTCTCCGAGATCACGTAGGGCGAGCCGAAGTCGCGCGCATTGCGGATGATTTCCTTGAGATAGCCGACGCGCTTCTCGCGCTCGGATTTGTCGGGATGGATGATGTTGGTGTAGCCCGAGATGCAGCAGACCGGCAGATTGTGGTCGCGAAACGTGTCGCGCACTGTCCTCGCCTTGTCCCCGGTGATCTGCCCGGCCGTGAGATCGACATCCCTGAAATGCATGTCGAGCTGCACTGTGTTGAAGCCGAGTGCACGGATGCGGCGGGCGGCCTCCGCCAGCTCATAGGGGAAATAGCCGGTGAAGATACCTGCCTGCATCATGATGTGAACTCCTCCCGGTAAGCGATTCAGCCGCCACACTATTCGGCGGCATGTTCAGTCGATCGATATCTCGGACAGTTTGACGGTGCGGCCTTGCGCCATCGAGCGGTAGCCCGCCTCGACCAGTGCCATTGTCTTGACGTTATCGGCGACGGAGAGCGCCGGCGGCGCGCCTGTCTTCACCGCATGCTGCAATTGCTCCATCACGCCGATGAAGGCATGCGGGAACCACATCGTGTCCCAGCTCGGGCTGACCCATTCGCCGCCGGTCGTCTTGGTCGACGCATAGGTCAGCGTCGAGGCCACGCCTTTCGGCCAGCCGATCGTGCCTTTGGCGACACCCTTGGTGCCGTCGACGCGCCAGTTGATGTGCTGGTCGTCCTCATAGCCCTCCTGGCGCGGTCCGGACCAGACATCCTCCAGCGACACGGCGAGCACGCCGGAGGGAAAGCGCAGCGTCGAGACGGTGATGCCGTCTGAATGGTCGAATGTCGTGCGCGGATCCTTGCGCGTCAGCGTGGTGATTTCCGAGGGATCGCCGAACAGGAAGCGCAGCACGTCCAGATGATGCACGCTCATATTGGCGAGCGTCAGCCGGTCGTAGTCCTGAAGGAAAGTCTGCCAGTGCGGGATCGCATGCATGTCGATCTGCGCAAAGACGATGTCGCCCAGCGCGCCGCTGTCGATGATCTGCTTCAGGACGCGCATCGACTGGTCGTAGCGCATGTTCTGGTTGACCGAGAGGATCTTGCCTGACTTGGCTGCCTCGTCGCGCAGCTTCACGGCTTCATCGACCGACAGCGCCAGTGGCTTCTGCGCCAGGATCGCCTTGATGTGAGGCTGCTTCAGCGCATGGCGGATCAGCGCCGGCTGCTGGTCGGGCGGAAAGGCAAGGTCGACGATCTCGACCTCAGAATCCTCGATCAGCTGTTCCGGTGTGTCGTGGACGGTCGCAATGCTCCAGCGCTTCGCCACCTTCTCGGCGCTGGTCTTGGTGCGCGAGGCGATGGCGACGACTGGGAAACCGGCCTGCGCATAGGCGGCAAGATGGCATTCGGCCATGATCATGCCGGCGCCGATGCAACCGATCCGGTATTCGCTGGTGCGAACCCTCACATCCGGCTCGAAACCCTGGCCTGCCATCCATTCCTCCCTTGGACGACAGGATATAACGCCATGGCCGGCCCATCAGCCAAGGTCCGCTCCATCAATTCCCATCAGAACCATGCCGGGGTGACGGTGCGAACTAGTTTGCGGCAATCAGCACGGTGCTTTCCGGCGACCAGCTGAGCATTACATTCTGGCCCTCGGCCAGCCGGTCACTGCCGGTATTCTGGACGATGACTTTCAACGTCTGGCCGGCACGCTCGACGAAATAGGTGCTGTTGTTGCCGGCGAAAATGCGCTTGGAGATCTGGCCCTTCAGAGCGTTGGCATTGGCCGCATCCGCAACCCCGGCATCGGTCGCGATGCGAATGCGTTCGGGACGCACGGCGCAGCTGGCCTTCGTACCGGCGGCAAGCCGACCACCCACCCCGGCGGCAATCGCCGTGCCATCAGGCAGCCGGATGCCGTTGCCGGTCGCATCGCCGCGAAGGATATTGGCGTCACCGAGGAAGGTGGCGGCGAATTCGCTCTTCGGCCGGTCGTAGATTTCCTCCGGCGGCCCTTCCTGCACGAGCCTGCCGTCCCGCAATATGCCGATGCGGTCGCTCATCGTCAGCGCCTCTTCCTGGTCGTGGGTGACGAAGATGGTGGTGATGCCGATCTCGCGCTGGATGCGCTTCAGCTCGATCTGCATGTCGACGCGCAGCGCCTTGTCGAGCGCGCCGAGCGGCTCGTCGAGCAACAGCACGCGCGGCTTGGTGACGATGGCGCGCGCCAGCGCCACACGCTGGCGTTGGCCGCCGGAGAGCTGGTGCGGCCGGCGCTCGCCGAGCTTGCCGAGCTGAACCAGATCGAGCGCGCGCTGCACTTCGGTGGCGATCGTCGCTTTCGTTTCGCCGCGCACCGACAGGCCGAAGGCGACATTATCGGCGACGCTCATATTGGGAAACAGCGCATAGTTCTGGAACACCATGCCGATGCGTCGCTTTTCGACCGGCACGCGTTCCACACTCTCACCGCCAATGGTGATGCGGCCAGTATCGGGAAAGTCGAAGCCGGCGATCTGGCGCAGCAGCGTGGTCTTGCCGCTGCCCGAGGGGCCAAGCAGCCCATAGAAACCGCCATCGGCGAAATCGATGGAGACGTCGTCCAGCGCCTTGTGCGCGCCAAAACTGCGGGAGACGTTCGATACCTGCACGCCGGCCATTATTTCTCTCCGCCGAATTTGAAGAAGCGCGCCGTGAGCAGCATTAGCGCCATCGACACGACGATGATGATGGTCGAGACCGCGTTGATCTCGGGCGTGAAACCCTTGCGGATCGCGGCGTAGATTTCGACCGGCAGCGTCGTCTGGCCCGGCGTCGCCAGGAAGTAGGAGACGACGAACTGGTCGAACGACACGGCAAATGCGAACAAGCCGCCGGCAATGACGCCGGGCATGATCCACGGCAGCGTCACACGCCTCGTCACTTGCCACTGGTTGGCGCCGAGCGAGCGCGCCGCCTCTTCCAGCTCCGGTGCAAAAGTCTGCAGCCGGGCCGAGACGACGACGATGACATAGGGCAGCGCTAGCGCCACATGGCCGAGCAGGATGGCGAACAGGCCGCGGCCAATGCCGACGCCGAAGAAGAAGATCAGCATCGCCGTGCCGGTGATCAGCCACGGAATGGCGATTGGCGGAAACAGCAGCGCCTGCAGCACTTTCTTGCCGCGGAAATCATAGCGGAACAGCGCCAGCGAAGCGGCCGAGCCAAGCACCACTGAGATGAGCGTGGTGATGACCGCGATCTTGAGGCTGTTCCAGGTGGCCGCGATCAGCTGGTCGTTCTGCCAGAGCGAGGCATACCATTCCGTCGTCCATTCGAACGGCAATTGGTAGAAGGGCGAGACGTTGAACGACATCAGCGCCATGATGATGATCGGCAGATAGAGGAAGGCGAGCAGCAGTCCGATGTAGAAGCGGCCTAGTCCTTCGAGGATGCGGGTCGTCATCATCAAGCAGCCCTCCGCAGCACCGGCGAGGCAACCGCCAGGATCACCAGCACCACCGCCAGCAGGATGAAGGAAAGCGCCGCCCCCAGCGGCCAGTTGAAGACGGCGACGAACTGGTCCTCGATCACCGTGCCGTAGAAGGTGCCGGTGCGGCCGCCGAGGATGCGCGGCTCCATGAACGAGCCGACGACCGGCACGAAGATCAGTGCCGCACCTGCCACCAGGCCGGGCATAGACAGCGGGATGATCACCCGCTTCAGCACCTGCAGCCGCGAGGCGCCGAGCGAGCGCCCGGCCTCGATCAGCGAGTCGTCGATTGCCTGCAGCGTGAGATAGCAGGTCAGCACCATATAGGGCAGGTAGGAGTGCACCAGGCCGATGATGATTGCGGGATAGGAATACATCAGGTCGATGTTGATCTTGAACGGCAGCACGGCGTTGAGCGCCGTGTCGAGGATGCCGCCCTCGCGCAGCACCATCGCCCAGGAGAAGATGCGCACCAGCCCGTTCGACCAGAACGGCAGGATGACCAGCAGGAAGATCGCCTCGCGGCTGCGCCCCTTCAGCACCTTGGCCAGCACATAGGCGGCGGGGTAGCCGATGACGACGCACCACAAAGTCACTTCGAGGCCGAGCCGCAGCGAAGCGAGCAGCAGCGTCAGGTACAGGCTCTGCGAGAAGAAGGCGGCGTAATTGCCAAGGGTGAACGCCCATGGCTTTCCCGACAGCGGCAGGTCGGTCATGAAGGAGAAGAATACCATGGCCGAGAGCGGCAGGAAGATCGCCACCGTCAGCCAGAGATAGGCCGGCGCCAGCAGCGGCAGGGCCGATCTCAGCCCGCTGCGCGACGCGACCGCACCCTGTACTGCCATGATACCCTCCTCCCCAGGATTGAAGGGCCAGCCGGCGCCAACCGCCGGCTGGTCCGGACGTGAGCGTTACTTCACGTCGACTTTGAGCTGCTGCCACAGCGCCAGATAGGCCTCGCGCTGCGCGTCGGTGATCGGCGCCTGGAACTGGATGCGCTTGGCCACCTCGGGATCGCCCATCACCTTGCGGTTGAAGGAGTCTTCAGGCAGCGCTTCCACCGCCTTGGTGTTGGCCGACACCGGCGCGCCGACCTTGGTGACCCATTCGACATAGAATTTCGGATCGATCATCCAGTTGATGAAGGCCTGCGCACCCTCGACATTCTTCGAGCCCACGGGAATAGAGAACGCGTCGAGCCAGGCGACGGCGCCTTCCTGCGGAACGACCAGCGAGACCGGCAGCTTGAAATGCGTCTTGGCACGGTCGGCCGAGCCGCTCCAATAGGTGCCGATGTCGATCTGGTTGGAGGCGACCATCTGGTTCCAGTCGTTCTCCGAGCTCCAGAACGTCTTGATCTGCGGCATCAGCGAGGTCAGCTTCGCCTTGACCGCTTCCATATCCTTGATGTCGTTGATATTCTGACCGGTGGCGATGGCGCCGAACTGCACCGCTTCGACAGCGTCGTCGCGAATGACGACCCGGCCCTTATGCGCTGGGTCCCACATTTCGGCGATCGAGGTCGGTGGCTTGTCGAAGGACTTTTCGTTGATTGCCAGCGCCGTCAGGCCCCACACCCACGGCACGCCATAGACCTTGCCGTCATGGTCGAGCATCGGCGATTGCGCCTTGTCCTTGCTGATGTCGGCATAGTTCGGCAGCTTCGAGACATCGATCGGCTGGATCAGCTTTTCCGCCATCGCCTGATCGTTGAAGGCGGCGTTGATCATGACCACGTCATAGAGGCCCGGATTGGTGCGGATCTTGGTCAGCATTTCCTGTTCGGAATTGAAGAAGTCGTTGACGACCTTGTTGCCGGTCGCCTTTTCGAAGGCTTCGATCGCCCACGGCTCGTCGGCGCCGTAGCCCTTCCAGTTGAGCACATGCACTTCGGCGGCACTGGCGGCCAGCGTGAGCGCGGAGGTGATGACGGCGGTCGCCGTCAGCAGGGCAGTCAGTCTTGGCATGCGCATGTTCGTTCCTCTCTTGTTTGCCCGCTTGGCGGGTCAGGCTGTCTGATGGGCCTTCTGGTTCTAGCCCGGCTCGCCCGTGGCGGCCTGGCTCAGGAAAGTCTGGATCTCGCTGTCGGTCGGCGCCGATGAGCCGCCATGGCGGGTGACGGAAAGTGCTGCCGCCGCATTGGCATAGCGCGCCGCCTCGAAGGGATGCACGCCGCGCGAGAGTGCACTGACGAAACCGCCGATATGGGTGTCGCCGGCGCCATTGGTGTCGATGGCATCGACCTTGAAGCCGGCAATGGTCTGCGTCTCGCCATTGACCAACCTCACGAAACAGCCCTTGGCGCCGGCGCGGATAACGACGCCTTCGGCCTTTGGGCAGTGGTCGGCGAGCAGCCGGGCGGCGAGTGCCTCGACATCGCCTTGCCCAGCGATCTCGACCGCTTCCGTCATGTTGCAGCTCAGCCATGTCGTACGGGCAAGTACCCGCGACAGGATGGGACGTGGGATATCCGCGATGACCGGCGTTGGATCGAAAACGAAGGGAATGTTTTCTGGCAGCGCCTCGATCCAGTCGGTCAGCGCGTTGTGGCTTCCGAGATAGCTCAGCGTGTAGCCTGACGTGAACACCCAATCATCAGACGTGACCACCACGGGCCTCATCATCTCGAGGCTGAGAATGCTCTCCGCACCGGGCCACGACACGAAGGTGCGCTCGGCATCGCCGGAGATCATGGCGACGCAATTGCCGCTGTCCATGACCGGCGATGGCGACGTCAGCGTTATGATGCCTTCGGCCGCAAACGCGGTGCGCAAAAAATCGCCATTCGGTCCGCTGCCGAGCTGGCCGCCGAACACCACCGTCATGCCGGTGCGGCTGGCCGCGACCATCATGTTGAAGCCGCCGCCGGCGACCTGCGCAAAGCTCGACGCGGTCTTCTCGCAGCCCGGCGCCGGCAAGGCGTCGATGCGGTAGACATAGTCGACGACGGCGCTGCCGATATGGACCAGACGCCCACTCATGCCGCGGCATCCTTGCTGGCCTTTGCCGTGCGCGCCGCGACGAGCTCTTCGGCAAGCGAGCGCACCTCCCCCATATCCATGCCGACGAGCCCGGCAATGTGTTGTTGCGGCAGTTGCGAAAAGCCGACGCAGGCGCCGGCCATGCCTGAGGCAATCGCGCCGATCGTGTCGGTGTCGCCGCCGAGATTGGCGCTGATGATTGCCGCTTGCCAGGGATCGCCCTGCGCGACTTCAAGCACGGCGAAAGCTGCCGGCACGGACTCCTGGCTGGCCACACCGGTGCCGACGAGATCGGTGATGAGCCCGATCGCATCCCGCATGGTCTTGCCGCGCACGAGCTCCTGCGCCCAGGCGATACGCGCGGCGATATCGCCACCAGTCACCCAATGTCCGAGCCGGGCGCCTCGCCGCGCGGCTGCTACCGCGCTGTCGGAAGCGGCACGCCAGTCGCCACCGGCGACGCCGTGGCTGGCGGCGGCGGCAACTGCTGCGGCCGAAGCGATGGCGATCGAGGTGTTGTGCGTGGCACGGCAAGTTTCGGCGACCTTGGCGACGAAAGCGTCGAGCGGTTCCAGCGGCATCATGATGCCGACCGGCGCGATGCGCATGGCCGCGCCATTGGTGTCGCCCCGGCTTCCCGCCTCTTCCGCCGGCACGCCGTCATTGATGGCGTCGATGGCGCGCTTGGTCGATGGTCCCAGCAGGTCATAGCTGCCGCGCGCCTTGACCTCGCGCTCCCAGTCGAGCAGTGCGTTCACCCAGCGCGCATGATCGAAGCGGTCGCCGGACTCGACGAGAATGCGACCAAGCAGCAGCGCCTGTTCGGTATCGTCGGTGATGGTGCCGGCAACGAGCCCCTTCGACACCGGATGATCGGCAAACGGCGCCACGAAATCCTCGACATGGCCGTATAGCTCGGCGATCCGCGCCGGCGACAGAAGCTGCGTCGGCATGCCCAGCGCATCACCGAGCGCCCCACCGACAAGCGCGCCCATGGCGCGATCGAGCGTGTCGTTGGTTCTGTCCGGCATCGCTCAAAACCTCATATGCAGCGCGAAATGCGCCGGGTTGAGCAGGCTGGTTACATATTCGATCGGCCGGTCGTCAGCCGCACGCGTCAGCCGGCGTCCGCGCAGGAACGGCGTGCCTTGCGGGCAGCCGAGAATGGCGGCGTCTTCGGCATTCAGCATCTCGATGCCGACCCATTCCTCGCCATGGTCTGGGATGAGGCCGGCGCCGCGCAGCGTCTGGTGCAGCGAGCCTTCGCGCAGACCGCGCAGCGGCACGTCCTCCAGTTCGGGCGACAGCGGCAGGCGGCTGCGTTCGATGGAGATCGCATGGCCGTCGCTGGCATTGGTGCGCACCCGGTCGACGGCGATGAAGAACGGGCTTTCGATGCCAAGCAGCGCGGCAAGATCGGCATCCTCGATCACTTCAAGCCGCAGCGTCCGCGTCTCGGCATTGGCGCCGGCATTGGCCAGCGCCCGCGACCAGCCAATGCTGTCATCGACCGGCTTGCCGTCGAAAGTGACGAAGGAGCCGATGCCGACCTTGGTCGTGATCAGCCCACGGCTGGACAACTCCTCGAGGCCCTTGCGGACCGTGTTGCGGCTGACGGAAAAGCGCTGGACGAGTTCGTTCTCGCTTTGCAGGCGGTCGCCGAAGCCAAGCACGCCGGAGCGGATCTCATGTTCGAGAACGGTGGCGATCTGCTCGGGCTTGCCCGTGCCGGGAGAAAGTTGAACCGCGCGCCGCTTCATATGGGTACCTGTTCAGTAAACCTGTATAGTCCTGTTCGATATTGGAGTTGAAGGGCGGCGTCAACGATATATTTGGATTCACGCATATGCGTTGTGCTCAGGTGCCCCGGGCATCGTTTGTTCGCATGGCGACGCTAACCGCGCAGGGCGTCGCGTCTCCGAGACAGAGCGGGGGCAGCGCTTCCCTCAGGCGATTAGCCTTGCGCTCACACGAAGAAAAATTCCTCAATCCGTTGCTTGGCCGTCCGCAGCGCTGGCAGGATATCCCGCTCCATCGCCTCGACGGAGAACCGCGCCGACTGCGTCGAGACGTTGATCGCCGCCACGGTCTTGCCGGCGCGGTCATAGATCGGCACCGCTATCGAGCGCAGGCCAAGTTCCAGCTCTTCATCGACGACGGCAAAGCCATCCGCCCTCGCCGCGTCGATGGCCTTGGCCAGCGCGGCGCGGCTGGTGATCGTCTTCGGCGTGCGCCGTTCGATCCTCGCCTCTGCAAGCAAGGCCTTCAGCTCATCCGCGCCCAGCCCCGCAAGCAGGACGCGCCCCATCGAGGTGCAATGCGCCGGCAGCCTGGTGCCGACATCGAGCGAAACGCTGAGGATGCGGCGGCCAGGAATGCGCGCGACATAGACGACTTCCTCGCCCGACAGCACCGCCGCGTTACAGGCCTCGTCGAACTGGGCGGCCACGTCGCGCATGATGGGTGCGGCGAATGTCCACAGCGAGGCGCCGCCGAGCCAGGAGCGCACGATGGTGAGCAGGCGCGGCGATAGCGAAAACTGCCGGCCGGATTGCGTGGCATAGCCGGTCGCGGTTAGCGTCAGCAGGAAGCGACGCGCGCCGGCGCGGGTCAGCCCCGCCTCCTCCGCCATTTCGGTCAGCGTCATCCCGGCCGGATGCCGGGCCAGTATCTCCATGACTGCAAGGCCGCGCTCCAGCGAGCCGACATGGTCGCGTGTCGTTGCCTCGTCCTCCATGCGGCCTCCGCAAGACAATGCGCCGCCTTGACTCGTCTCGGCGGCGCGATGTAAAAATATCTCATACAAAACAAATGTTCGCAATACGAACTTTTTGAACTTCGGAGTTCTTGGCGATGGTCAATTTCCTGCCGCTCAAACAGGCCGTGGCTGAGAACCTGCATGATGGCGATACGGTCGCCTTCGAAGGCTTCACGCATCTGATCCCGACGGCGGCGGCGCATGAGGCCATCCGCCAGGGCTTTCGCGACCTGACGCTCATCCGCATGACCCCCGACCTGATCTACGACCAGATGATCGGCATGGGCATGGCCAAGAAGATCATCTTCTCCTATGTCGGCAATCCCGGCGTCGGCCTGCTGCGCCGCGCCCGCGACGCCATCGAGAACGGCTTCCCCCGGTCGATCGAGATCGAGGAGCACAGCCATGCCGGCATGGCCAACGCCTACGAGGCGGGAGCTGCCGGCCTGCCTTGCGCGGTGTTCCGCGGCTATCGCGGCGCCGGGCTGGCGGCAGTCAATCCCAACATCCGCTCGGTCACCTGCCCGTTCACCGGCGAGGTGCTTGCCGCCGTTCCTTCCATCCGACCGGACGTGACCTTCATCCACGCTCAGAAGGCCGACAAAAAAGGCAATGTGCTGGTCGAAGGCATTATCGGCATCCAGAAGGAAGCGGTGCTCGCGGCCAAGCGCGCCGTGGTGACGGTAGAGGAAGTCGTCGACAATTTCGACGACCTGCATCCCAACCTCACCGTGCTGCCGCGCTGGACCATCGCTGCGATCTCGGTGGTATCAGGCGGTTCGCATCCCTCCTACACGCACGGCTACTATGCCAGGGACAACGCCGCCTATTTCGAATGGGACGACATCGCCGCCGACCGTGAAAAATTCCAGACCTGGATGCAGGCCAATGTCCTTGAGCGCACGGCGGACGATTTCGCCGGCCGCGTAAAGCATCTGAGGAGCGCGGCATGAGCGGCTTTACTCCCAATGAGATGATGACGATTGCCGCCAGCCGAGCCCTGAAAAACGACGATGTCTGCTTCGTCGGCATTGGCGCGCCGTCGGCCGCCTGCAACGTCGCGCGACTGACGCATGCGCCCGACATCACGCTGATCTATGAAAGCGGCACCATCGGCACCGCGCCCGATGTTTTGCCGCTGTCGATCGGTGACGGCGAACTTTGCGACACCGCCGTCACGACCGTCTCGGTGCCGGAGATGTTTCGCTACTGGCTGCAGGGCGGTCGCATTTCGATCGGTTTCCTCGGTGCCGCCCAGCTCGACAAGTTCGGCAACATCAACACCACCATCATCGGCGACTATGCGCATCCCAAGACCCGCCTGCCCGGCGGCGGCGGCGCGCCGGAGATCGCCACCTCGTCGAAGGAGATCTACATCACCATGGCGCAGTCCAAGCGCGGCATGGTCGAGAAGATCGACTTCTTCACCTCCTTCGGCCATGGCAATGGCGGCGACCATCGCCAGCGCCTCGGCATCGAGACCGCTGGACCGACGCTGCTGATCACCGACCTCGCCATCTGGAAGCCCGACCCGATGAGCAAGGAATTCACCGTGGTGTCGCTGCATCCCGGCGTGACGCGGCAGCAGGTGCAGGACAGCTGCGGCTGGATCGTAAAGTTCGCCGAGGCGCTTGACGAAACGCCGGCGCCGACGGAACTCGAGCTGACGACATTGCGTGACCTGCAGGCCCGCACCAAGGCGGCGCATGAGGGAAGCGGAAAAGAAAAGGCCGCATGACATGACCGAGGCATTCATCTGCGATTACATCCGCACCCCGATCGGCCGTTTCGGCGGCTCGCTGTCGTCGGTGCGGGCCGACGATCTTGGCGCCATCCCGCTGAAGGCGCTGGTCGAGCGCAATGCCGGCATCGACTGGCAGGCTGTCGACGACGTCGTCTATGGCTGCGCCAATCAGGCCGGCGAGGACAACCGCAATGTAGCCCGCATGTCGCTGCTCCTGGCCGGACTGCCGAAGGAAATTTCAGGCTCGACCGTCAATCGCCTCTGCGGGTCCGGCATGGACGCGCTCACCATTGCCGCCCGCGCCATCAAGGCGGGCGAAGCCGAGTTGATGATCGCCGGCGGCGTCGAATCGATGAGCCGCGCGCCCTTCGTCATGCCCAAGGCCGAGACCGCCTTTTCACGCCATGCCGAGATCCATGACACCACCATCGGCTGGCGTTTCATCAACCCGCTGATGAAGAAACAATATGGCGTCGATTCCATGCCGGAGACCGGCGAGAACGTCGCCGAGGATTTTTCAGTGTCGCGCGCCGACCAGGACGCCTTTGCCGTGCGCAGCCAGGACAAGGCCGTCGCGGCACAGGCCAATGGCCGGCTGGCGAAGGAGATTACCCCGGTGACGGTCCCGCAGAAAAAGGGCGATGCGACTATCGTATCGAAGGATGAGCATCCCCGCGCCGGCACCACGGTCGAGTCGCTGGCCAAATTGCCGACGCCGTTCCGGCAAGACGGCACGGTCACCGCCGGCAACGCATCGGGCGTCAACGATGGCGCGGCGGCGCTGATCATCGCCTCCGAAGCGGCTGTGAAAAAACACGGCCTGACGCCGATCGCCCGCATCCTCGGCGGCGCTGCCGCCGGCGTGGCGCCGCGCATCATGGGCATCGGCCCTGCTCCGGCGACACAAAAGCTCTGCGCTCGCCTCGGCCTGACACCGCACCAATTCGATGTCATCGAGCTCAACGAAGCTTTCGCCTCCCAAGGCATCGCCGTGCTCCGCCAACTCGGCATCTCCGAGGACGCGGAGCACGTTAATCCGAATGGCGGCGCCATCGCGCTTGGTCATCCCTTGGGCATGTCGGGCGCGCGTATCACTGGCACCGCGGCACTGGAACTGCGCGAGCGCAGCGCCCGCTATGCGCTGGCCACCATGTGCATCGGCGTCGGCCAGGGCATCGCGGTGGCGCTCGAACGGGTTTGAGTTTGCACCGCCCTTAATAGGGCAAACCGACATAGTTTTCAGCCAGCGCGGTCGACGCCGCTTGCGAATGCACGAGATAGTCGAGCTCGGCTTCCTGGATGCGCTGGCCGAACTCGCCCGTATCGGGAAAGCGGTGCAGCATCGTCGTCATCCACCAGGAGAAGCGCACCGCCTTCCACACTCTGGCCAGCGCCTTGGCTGAATAAGCGTCGAGCCCGCTTGGTGATTTGTCCAGATAGAATTCGCGAAGCCCGGCAAAGAGATAGCGCACATCGCTGGCGGCGAGGTTGAGCCCCTTGGCGCCCGTCGGCGGCACGATATGGGCGGCGTCGCCGACCAGGAACAGCCGGCCGAAGCGCATCGGCTCGGCGACGAAGGAGCGCAGCGGCGCGATTGATTTTTCGAAGGACGGGCCGGTAACGACCGCGGCTGCGGTCTGTTCCGGCAGGCGACTGCGCAATTCGTCCCAGAAGCGACCGTCGCTCCAGGCGTCGACCTGTTCGTCAGCCGGGACCTGCACATAGTAGCGGCTGCGATGCGTCGACCGCATCGAGCACAGCGCAAAGCCCCGCTCATGGTTGGCGTAGACCAGTTCGTGATCGGCCGGCGGCACTTCGGCCAGCACGCCGAGCCAGCCGAAGGGATAGGTCCGCTCGAAGGTTTTCAGCGCCCGCCCAGGCGCCGATTTGCGGCTAACGCCGTGATAGCCGTCGCAGCCGGCGATGAAGTCGCAGTCGATGCAATGGCTGACGCCGTCCTTGTCGTAGGTGACGTAGGGCGCTTCGCCATCGAAACCATGCAGCGCGACGTTGGCCGCCTCATAGACGGTGGTCAGCCCGGCCGCCTCGCGCTTGTCCATCAGATCGTGCGTCACTTCGGTCTGACCATAGACGGTGACATGCTTGCCGCCGGTCAGTGCCGTGAGGTCGAGCCGGTGCAGGCCGCCGCCGAACGCAAGCGAGATGCCGGCATGCAGCAGGCCCTCGGCATGCAGCCTTACAGCTGCGCCCGCCTCTTCGAGCAACTCGACGGTGCCTTGTTCGAGCACCCCTGCCCGCACCCGGCCAAGCACATGCTGCCGGCTCGAACGTTCGAGGATCACCGTCTCGACACCAATGGTGCCGAGAAGCTGGCCAAGCAGCAGCCCGGACGGTCCGGAGCCGACAATGACGATCTTTGTGCGCATCAGTGTCCCAGGCTTTCGATCTGTCCGGCGAGTTCGGCGGCGAGCCGTAGCGCAGCCGCGGTCGCTATCGCCATTTGCGGCAAGAGCAGCCATTCCAGCGTCCAGGCAGCACCGGAGCGCTCCTGCTCATGCACCAGCGCCTGGTGCATGCCGGAAAGCTGGGTGGCGTTGAAGCGCGCCAGCGTCACCAGCACTTCCGCCTTCACCGGGTTCTGCTTGTGCGGCATGGCCGACGAGCCGCCACCGCCGGACAGCTTGATGTCGGTTCCACCTTGCGCCATCAACGCAACGTCCTGGCCGAATTTGCCGAGGCTGCCGGTGACAAGCGATAGCAGCCCGGCGAATTCGGCCAGCGCATCGCGCTGGCTGTGCCATTGCGGCGCATCGCCAAGGCCGAGTTTTGCGGCAAGGGCTGCGCGCACCGCAGGCCCCTTGTCGCCGAGCTTCTCCAGCGTGCCGGCAGCGCCGCCGAACTGCACCACGAGCAGACGCTTGGATTGCTCCGACAGTCTCTGCTGATGCCGTTGCAGCGGCGTGCGCCACACCGCCACGCGGTCCGACGCCTGAATTGGGATCGCCGGCTGCATGCGCGTCATCGCTGTCAATGCACGGCTGCCAAAACGTTCTTCCAGCCTCACCAGCCGCAGAATGTTTTCAGTCAGCAGCAGGTCGAGATGTTCAATGAGCCGGCGCAGCCGAAGCACCAGGCCAGTGTCGATGACGTCCTGGCTGGTTGCGCCGAAATGCACGCCGGCGTCGTGCGGCGCGCCGACCGCTGCCTTCAACTGGCGCACCAGTTCGGGCACGATCACGCCATCCTTCGCCACACCGGCCCGCAGCCGCGCGGTGTCCGGCTTGTATGACAACAGGACAGGTATAATCGCCGCGGCGGCATCCGTGCCGATAATCCCGCTTTCGGCTTCCGCTTGCGCCAGCGCGCGCTCGAAATCGAGCATGGCGGCGATTTCCCCATCCACCGAAAAATGCCGAGCCGCCTCCTCGTCGCCAAGCAGGCCGGAAAGCAGCGGATGGTCGAAGGGCGATACGGTCATGTGCTGGTTTCCTCCGTCAGCTGTCGAAGAAGACCGTTTCCTTCTCCCCCTGGAGATGGACGTCGAAAATATAGTCGTCGCCTTGCCGCTCGGCGATCAGCGTCGGCACGCGCACCTTGTGCTCGATGCGGGCCAGGATCGGATCCTCGGCATTGGCCTTGGCCTCGTCGGAGAAATAGAGCCGCGTGTGGAGGCCGATATTGATGCCGCGGGCGACGATCCACAGGCTGATATGCGGCGCCATCAGCCGGCCGTCGCCATACGGCACGCGTCCCGGCTTGATCGTCTGAAAACTGCACAGGCCGGTTTCCATGTCGGTCGGCTGACGGCCCCAGCCCTGAAAATCCGGATCGGCATCGCCGCGCAATTCGGCCGGCGAATTGTAGAAGCCATTGGCATCCGCTTGCCAGATCTCGATCAACGCATCCCTGAGCGGCGTGCCGGTGCCGTCGAGCACGCGGATGCGCAAACCGATGCGCTCGCCCTTGGTCTTGTCGTTGAGCATCGTCGCGCCGAGGTCTGTCGGATAGACGCCGCCGATACCACCGAAATTCGGCGTCAGCCCGATATGCACGTAGGGCCCGGCGGTCTGCGACGGGCTCTCCTTCAGCCGGGTCAGCGATTGCGCCATCAATTGCCCTCCGGCCGGTTTTCGAACAGCGCGGCGCGGCGCCCGCGCAGCACGATGTCGAACTTGTAGGCGCGCGCGTCGAACGGGATCGTCGCCTGCATGTCGAGCGCCGCGACCAGCGTCTCAACGGCCGCCTTGTCACGGATACCGCGCACGATCGGGCACCGCCAGATCAGCGGGTCGCCCTCGAAATACATCTGCGTGATCAGCCGCTGTGCGAAGCCGTGGCCGAACACCGAGAAATGGATGTGCGATGGCCGCCAGTCATTGGGCCCGTTCGGCCAGGGATAGGGACCGGGCTTCACCGTGCGAAAGGCATAGCCGCCATCGGCATCGGTGATGGTGCGGCCGCAGCCGCCGAAATTCGGATCGAGCGGCGCGAGATAGCCGTCCTTCTTGTGGCGGTAACGGCCGCCTGAATTGGCCTGCCAGAATTCGAGCAGCGCGCCGGAGACGCCCTGGCCGCGCTCGTCGAGCACGCGGCCATAGACGATGATACGCTCGCCGATTGCGCTCTCGCCGGGCTTGGCGAAGTTGTGGATCAGGTCATTGTCGAGTTCGCCGAGCATGGCGTGGCCGAACACCGGACCGGTGATTTCGGACGCCGTGTTGTCGAAGGCCAGCAGCGCCTTTTGCGGCGAGCGCAACACCGACGTCTTGTAGTCGGGCGTCAGCGCCGGCGGATGCCAGCCACGGTCGCGCTGGAAGAAGGCTCCGCTCTCGGGCCTGCGGTTCGAGCCGGCATCAGCTGGCATGGCCAGCCCTGCTTCCGTCCATTTCCGAAAACACCTCCTTGGCGATCCTGAAGGCGCGGTTGGCGGCCGGCACGCCGGCATAGATCGCGACATGCAGGAACGCTTCGCAGATATCGTCGCGCGACGCACCGGTGTTGGCGGTGGCGCGCACATGCATGGCGACCTCTTCATCATGGCCAAGGGCCGCCAGCAATGCCAGCGTCACGATCGAGCGTTCGCGCCTGCTGAAGCCCGGACGCGCCCACACAGTGCCCCAGGCTGCCTCGGTGATCAGCTCCTGGAACGGCCGGTCGAAATCGGTGACGGCATCCTCGCTGCGATCAACATGAGGGTCGCCGAGCACCGAGCGCCTGACGGTCAGCCCGGTCTGGTATCTGGTTTCGTTTTTGGGCAGTTCATCCATGGGTCTGCTTTCTCAGGGGAAGCGCCGCGACGAAATCGCGGATGAGGGTGGTCAGCGCCTTGGGCTGTTCGACGCAAGGGATGTGCGCGGCGTCACGAATGATTTCGAAATGTGCGCCTGGGATCAGATCGGCCAGCCAGCGGACGAGATCCGGCGGCGTCGAGCCGTCCTGGTCGCCAACGACGCAAAGCGTGGGTACCGCGATCCCCTGCGCGGCCTCGGTGAAATCGGCATCGCGCACCGCGGCGCAGGTGCCGATATAGCCGGCGACGGCTTGCCGGGTCATCATGTTCCAGTAGCCGTCGAGCTCGGCGACACGGTCCGCGTGGAAGGCAGGCGTAAACCACATTTTGAGCACGGCATCGGCGATGGCCTGGATGCCTTTGCTTTCGACCGTTTCGATGCGGGTGTTCCAGCTGTCGGCAGTGCCGATCTTGTGGGCGGTGTCGCACAGGATGAGGCCGTCGACGATTTCGGGGCGCCGGGCATAAAACCCTTGCGCAATCAGGCCGCCCACCGACAGGCCGCACAGCACCGCATTGTTCAGTTCGAAATGATCGATCAGGCCCGACAGATCATCGACATGCTCGTCGATCGAGCTGACGCCACCAATGTCGGACAGGCCATGGCCGCGCTTGTCGTAGACCAACGCAGGCATTTCACCACCCAGTTCGGACAACACCTCGTCCCAGATGCGGAAGTCGGTGCCCAGCGAATTGATGAACACGATCGGCCGCGCATTTCCCTTCGCCTTGATGTGGCGATGGTGCAGCGTGATGCCGCCAATGTTGACGAATGGCACGATTTCGATCCTCCGTGTTCACATTGCACAAGGCATTTGGTTTGGTAAAATGATATTTTACGCCGTTTCATTAACTGCTAGGTTATGAGAACATGTCCGAAAGCCGCATAAGGTTCCGTCACCTGCAGGCATTCCTTGAGGTAGCGCGGCAAGGCAGCGTGGCGAGGGCGGCCGACTTTCTCCATGTCAGCCCACCGGCCGTGACCAAGACGTTGCGCGAACTGGAGGAGGCGCTTGGCATCGCTGTCGTCGAACGCGACGGCCGCGGCATCAGGGTGACGCGGCTTGGCGAAATCTTTCTCGGCCATGCCGGCACGGCGATCACGGCACTGAAGCGCGGCGTCGATTCCGTCCGCCAGGACGGCGCCATCAACCGGCATCCGATCCGCATCGGCGCGCTCCCGACAGTGTCGGCCAAGGTGATGCCACGCGCCATAAGCCTGTTCCTGAGTGAAAATACCGGTGCTGCGATCAAGATCGTCACCGGCGAGAACGCGGTCCTGCTGGAACAGTTGCGCGTCGGTGCGCTCGATCTCGTCGTCGGCCGGCTTGCGGCGCCGGAAAACATGACCGGCTTCTTCTTCGAGCATCTCTATTCCGAACCGGTGCTGTTCGTGGTGAGGGCCGGCCATCCGCTGCTGCAGCCGGGCCAGGACATCTTCGCCCGGCTCGATGAATTCCCGGTGCTGATGCCGACGCGGGAGTCGGTCATCCGCCCGTTCGTCGACCGCCTGTTCATCACCAACGGCATGACGGCGCCTGCGACCGAGATCGAGACCGTCTCGGATTCCTTCGGCCGTGCCTTCCTGCGCCAAAGCAATGCGGTCTGGATCATATCGACAGGCGTCGTCGCCAACGAACTCTCCAGCGGCGCCTTCGTCGCCTTGCCCGTCAACACCGAGGAAACCAAAGGGCCGGTCGGCCTGACGATGCGGACCGACACTGCGCCTTCGCCGGCCTTCACCATCCTGCTGCAGACAATTCGCGAGGCGGCCAGCCAGAACGCCTGAGCACCTTTCGCCAATCTGGCGCAGAGCGGGCCTTCAGCCGTATTTCCATAACCTGTTGGTTAACGAAACACCGCAAAATATCATTTTACCAAACCAAACACCTAGGGCACTGTGACGATGGGAGGATCGAAATCGTGCCGTTATCGGCATTGGCGGCGTTCCGCTGCCGCCTCAAGGCCTGCCGGGGCGATCTCCGATCTTAAGAACGGGCGGCATCGATTTTGAGCAGGCCGGCGGTGACCTCCAGGTGCCGTCAGGAAAGGGAGGAATACCAGCATGACCTCAAGCAAATCCGGCGTCTCGCGGCGCCAGTTCATCGCCACATCGCTCGCCGGCGGCGCGGCACTTGCGCTCAGCCGCGGCCAGGCATTCGCGCAGGCCGCCGACACGCTGAAGGTCGGCTTTGTCAGCCCGCGCACCGGGCCGCTCGCCGGCTTCGGCCAGACCGACGGCTATGTGCTCGATCTCGCCCGCAAGGCGCTCGCCAACGGCCTCGACATCGGCGGCAAGAAATACAGTGTCGAGATCATCGACCAGGACACGCAATCCGACCCGTCGCGCGCCGGCCAGCTCGCCAAGGACCTCATCAACAACCAGGCCGTCGACCTGATGCTGGCGGTGTCGACGCCGGAGGTGATCAACCCGGTCGCCGACGCCTGCGAAGCCGCCGGCGTGCCTTGCCTCTCCACCGTCATGCCGTGGGAGGCCTGGTATTTCGGCCGCGGCGCCAAGCCCGGCGAACCCTCGCCGTTCAAATGGACCTATCATTTCGGCTTCGGCGTCGACGAGTTCTTCCGGACCTACATCTCGCAATGGAACCTGATCGAGACCAACAAGAAGGTCGGCGTTATGTATCCCAACGACGCCGACGGCAATGCCATCCGCACCCATCTGGCGCCGTTGCTGGCAAAGCAGGGTTTCACCATCGTCGATCCCGGCGCCTACGAGACCGGCACCACCGACTATTCCTCGCAGATCGCGCTGTTCAAACAGGAAGGCGTCGAGATCTTCAACTCCTTCCCGATCCCGCCGGACTTCGCCGCCTTCTGGCGCCAGGCCGCGCAGCAAGGCCTGATCAAGCAGATCAAGATCTGCCAGGTCGCCAAGACCGGACTGTTCCCATCCGACATCGAGGCGCTCGGCGATCTCGGCAACAAGATTTCGAGCGCCGCTTACTGGCACAAGGCCTTCCCCTACAAGTCGCCGTTGACCGGCGTGTCGGGAACCGAACTGGCCGACGGCTATGAGGCCGCAAGCGGCAAGCAGTGGACGCAGCAGCTCGGCGCCTCGATGTCGCTGCTCGACGCCGGCTTCGAGGCGCTGAAGGCAAGCACCGACGCCAAGGACAAGGCGGCCGTCGCCAAGGCGCTGAGCACGCTCAACACCGAGACCATGATCGGCAAGGTCGACTTCACCAGCGGCCCGGTCGCCAATGTCTCTCCCGGCCCGATCATCGGCACCCAATGGGTGGCGGCCAAGGAAGGCGGCAAATTCCCGCTCGACTACGTCGTGACCGAGAACGCCACCGACCCGAAGGTTCCGGTCGAGGCCAAGCTCCAGCCGTATAACAGCTGACGGTCGGTTACGGGGATCGCATCGTGAACGGTTCAGCAAACGCCGCGATCCTCCGCGCTGCCGGCATCCAGAAACGCTTCGGCGCGCTGGTGGTGCTCGACGATGTCGACTTCGCCATGAATGCCGATGAGGCCGTCGGCATCGTCGGCCCGAACGGCGCCGGCAAGACGACGCTGCTCAGCATCTTGTCAGGCGCCTTCCCGCCGAGCGCCGGCACGGTCGCCTTCAAGGGTGGCGATGTGACCGCGATGCCGGCTACAGCGCGCTGTCGTCTCGGCCTGGTGCGCACGCACCAGGTGCCCAAGCCGTTCAGCGGCATGACCACGTTCGAGAACGTTTTTGTTGCCGCGTCGCATGGTGCCGGTCTCGCCCGCGACGAGGCCTATGAAGAGGCGCTGGAGTCGCTGAAACTGTGCGGCATGATGGGCGTGGCCAACCGGCGCGCCGAAACGCTCGGCCTGCTCGACCGCAAGCGGCTGGAACTTGCCCGCGCGCTCGCGGCAAGGCCTACGCTGCTTCTGCTCGACGAGATCGGCGGCGGACTGACCGATGGCGAGGCGAGCGAACTTGTCGATACCATCAAGGAATTGCGCCGCCGCAAGATCGGCATCGTCTGGATCGAGCACATCGTCCACATCCTGCTGCAGGTGGCAGAGCGGCTGATCTGTATGGACGCCGGCAAGATCATCGCCGATGGCGAGCCGCAAGCGGTGATGGCCGACCCGGAAGTCGTGCGCGCCTATCTCGGCGGAGGCCCGAAATGAGCCTGCTCGCAATCGAGAATCTGGTCGTCCGCCATGGCCTGTTGCAGGCGGTGCGCGGTGTGAGCTTTACGATCGAGCGCGGCGAAACGCTGGCGCTGGTCGGCGCCAACGGCGCCGGCAAGACGACGCTGCTGCGGGCGATCGCCGGCGCCCATGAGCCGACGGCCGGCCGCGTGCTGCTGAATGGCGCCGATATCACCGGCGTTCCCTCGCACAAGCGCGTCGGCATGGGCGTCGCGCTGGTGCCGGAAGGGCGAAAACTGTTCGTGCAAATGACGGTCGAGGAGAACCTCCTGCTTGGCAAGACCGCCGGCCGTCCCGGCGACTGGAGCGTGGAACGAGTGCTCGACACGTTCCCCAATCTGAAGCCGCGCCGCCATGCCAAGACCGGGCATCTCTCCGGTGGCGAGCAGCAGGCCACCGCCATCGGCCGCGCTTTGATGAGCAATCCCGAACTGCTGCTGCTCGACGAGGTCTCGCTCGGCCTGTCGCCGCTGGTGGTCGATCGCGTATACGCTTCGCTGCAAGGCCTGATCAGCTCCGGCACGACGATCATCCTGGTCGAACAGGACCTCAATCGCGCGCTCTCGGTCTCGGACAAGGTCATCTGCATGCTCGAAGGACGCGTCGCGCTGGAAGGCCCGAGCAAGGGCATGTCCCGCGATGAAGTGACGAAAGCCTATTTCGGTCTGCACAGAAAAAGCGCCGGGAGTGTGCCGGCATGAGCAACCAGATCGTCCAGGGCATCCTGCTCGGCGGCTACTACGCGCTTATCGCCTGCGGCCTCTCCTTCATGTTTTCGGTGATGCGCATAATCAACCTCGCGCATGGCAGCCTGGCCGTGTTTTCCGCCTACGCGCTGTGGTGGCTCGCCTCGCAATTCCATATCTCGCCCTTCG
The DNA here is from genome assembly GCF_030323205.1 of Mesorhizobium sp. C395A. Lineage (NCBI taxonomy): Bacteria > Pseudomonadati > Pseudomonadota > Alphaproteobacteria > Hyphomicrobiales > Phyllobacteriaceae > Mesorhizobium > Mesorhizobium sp. C395A. The sequence goes on from NZ_CP100473.1 coordinate 2,812,361, forward strand.
TCGGCCTGCTCATCGTGCTGCCGCTGATGGCGGCCATCGGCTGGGCGCTGCAACGCTTCCTGCTCGAGCGCAGCGCCCGTGGAGGCGCGCTGCTGCCGATCCTGACCACGTTCGGCCTCGCCATCGTCATCGACAATGCGCTGTTCGAGCAGTTCGGCGCCGACACACGTTCGCTGGCGCCCTATATCGGCAGCCTCTCCTACGATTCCTGGGAATGGCCGGGCAGCATCTATGTCGGCAAGCTTGCCGTGATCATGTTCGCCGCCGCCGTCATATTGCTTGGCGGACTGCAGCTGTTCCTCACCCGCACGTGGCTTGGCCGCTCGATCCGCGCCACGTCGGAAGATCCCGACACGGCCGGTCTCGTCGGCGTCGATGCGCGCCGCGCCAACGCCCTCGCGGCCGCCATCGCCATGGTCACGGTCGGTCTTGCCGGTGCCTTCCTCGGCATGCGCGCCACCTTCGATCCCTATACCGGCGCACCTCAATTGCTGTTCGCTTTCGAGGCGGCCGTGATCGGCGGCGCCGGTTCGCTATGGGGCACGCTGGTCGGCGGCATCGTTCTGGCGCTCGCCCAGACGCTCGGCGCGCAGATCCATCCGCAAGGTTTTCTGATCGGCGGCCATGTCGCCTTCCTGATCGTGCTGTTCATCCGGCTCTCCACCTCCGGCCTCGGCCTGTGGGGCCTGGTGCGCCTGCCCGCGAGGAAAGCATCATGAGCGCGGTTTTAAACGCCCCCGCTATCGAGCGCGGCACCTCCGCCTCGCGCATCTCGGCGATTGCGGTCGTCGTCATCATCGCGCTGCTTGGCGTCGCGCCGCATTTCCTGTCGGCCGGCGCCGTCGACCGCGTGACCGCCTTGTTCATCTATGTGATCCTGGCAGCGATGTGGAACGCGCTGGCCGGCTTCGGCGGGCTGGTTTCGGTGGGACAGCAAGTGTTCTTCGGCCTCGGCGCCTATTTCACCATCCGCCTGGCCGATGCCGGCCTCAACCCGTTCGCTTCGCTGTTCGTCTCCGCGATCATTGTCGGCGCGATCTCCTGGCCGATGTCGCTGTTCATGCTGCGGCTCAGGAACGGCGAGTTCGCCATCGGCATGTGGGTGATCGCGGCGCTCACCCATCTCCTGGTCAATCTCGACCGGCTGGTGCAAGGCGAGACCGGGACGTCGCTGATCTCGCTCAACGTCTATGACGCCGGTTCCAGGCGGGCGACGATCTACTGGCTGGCGCTGGCCGCGATGACGGCGCTGCTCGCCACCCTGTTTAGCCTGCTGCGCGGCAGCACGGGTGCGGCCATCCGCGCCATCAGGGACAATGAGGAGGCCGCGGCATCGGTCGGCGTGCGCGTCACCGGAACCAAGCGGCTGCTCTTCGTGCTCGCTGCCTTCGGCATCGGCATGGCCGGCGCGCTGTGGTTGGCCACGTCGATCACCTTCCAGCCGAAAACCTACTTCAACGTCCAGTGGACCGCCTACATGATCTTCATGGTGCTGGTCGGCGGCATCGGCACCTTCGAGGGCGCCATTCTGGGTGCGCTGCTGTTCTTCCTCATCGAGACCTGGTTCGGCGGCACCGGCGTCTGGTATCTGATCGGCCTCGGCGCCACGGCGGTGCTGTTCTCGCTGTTCCTGCCGCGCGGCGTGTGGGGAACGCTGGAGGAGCGCTTTGGCCTGCGCCTGCTACCGGTCGGCTACCGGGTCAGGCTGCCGGCAAACGCCGGCGATAGTGACGCGACGCCTTCGCCGCAAGAGGCCGCAACGCATAGTGAAAAGGCGTGACCATGCTGTTCGGCAAGACCATCCTCATCACCGGTGTCGCCTCTGGTATCGGCGCTCGCACGGCCGAACTTGCCGGCCAACTGGGCGCTGACGTGATCGGCGTCGATATGCGTGAACCGGCAGCATCGGCCGGCAGTTTCGTCAAGGCTGACATCTCATCCAAGGCCGGCGTCGACGATCTCCTCGGGCGCCTGCCGCAGCGCATCGATGCGCTCTGCAATGTCGCCGGCCTCCCCGGCAACACCGGTGCGGTGTCGACACTGGCCGTCAACTTCTACGGCCTGCGCGCGCTCTCGGAAGGCCTCGCACCCAGACTTCGTGAAGGCGGCGCCGTGGTCAACGTCGCCTCGATCGCCGGCTATGGCTGGCGCGCCAATCTCAACCGCGCGGCATCGATGGTCGGCATCGAAGGCTTTCCCGATGTGGCGGAGGTGGTCGCCGACCATCAGGTGAAGAACGAGGAAGGCTATTCCGTTTCCAAGGAGCTGCTGCTGTTGTGGACGCAGAGCGCCGCGCATCAGGACCTGTTCAGGAGCCGCGGCATCCGCGTCAATGCAGTGAGCCCCGGCCCGGTCGAGACGCCGATCCTCAAACAGTTCCGCAATGTGCTGGGCGACGCCCGCGTCGATAGCGACATCGCCCGTGTCGGCCGCGCCGGCACATCGGGCGACATCGCGCCTGTCGTGCTGTTCCTGTGCTCGGACGGCGCACGCTGGGTCAACGGCGCCAATGTGCCGGTTGACGGTGGGCTTGAAGCATCGATCAATGCCGAGGTGCTCGGCTTCTAGACCATCATCCCGAAAAGTGGGAGCCGATGTTCGGATAAGATCGTGGTCAATATAGAAAAGACGCTCCACGGCGAGCGAGGGAGAGAACAATGGACATCGGACTTCTGATCGACGGCGACAAAAGGGATGCCTCCGGCTCAGCCTCTTACGAGCGCATGGACCCGTTCACCGGCAAGCTGGCGACACGCGCTGCCGCAGCCAGCATCGCCGACGCCAATGCCGCGGTCGAAGCCGCTGCTGCCGCTTTCAAGACGTGGTCGAAGACCGGTCCGGGCGAGCGCCGCGCTTTGCTGTCCAAGGCGGCCGATGTCATGGACTCCAAGGTCGGCGAATTCACCAAATTGATGATGGAAGAAACCGGCGCGACCGGCCCCTGGGCCGGCTTCAACGTCATGCTCGCCGCCAAAATGCTGCGCGAGGCAGCCGCCATGACGACGCAGATTTCGGGCGAGGTCATTCCCTCCGACAAGCCCGGCACGCTGGCCATGGCGATCCGCCAGCCGGCCGGCGTCTGCCTCGGCATCGCGCCGTGGAATGCGCCGGTCATCCTCGGTACCCGTGCCATCGCCATGCCGATCGCCTGCGGCAACACGGTTGTGCTGAAAGCCTCCGAAATGTGCCCCGGCACACACCGGCTGATCGGCCAGGTGCTGGTCGAGGCGGGCCTGCCCAAGGGCGTCATCAATGTCGTCACCAATGACCCCAAGGACGCAGCGGCAATCGTCGAGGCACTGGTCGCGCACCCTGCAGTCAGGCGTGTCAACTTCACCGGCTCGACCAAGGTCGGCAGAATCATTGCCGAACTCGCCGGCCGTCACTTGAAGCCGGCGCTGCTCGAACTCGGCGGCAAGGCGCCGCTGGTCGTGCTCGACGATGCCGACATCGATGCGGCGGTCAATGCGGCGACCTTCGGCGCCTACATGCATCAGGGCCAGATCTGCATGTCGACCGAGCGTCTGGTCGTCGATGAAAAGGTCGCCGACGAGTTCGTCGCCAAGCTCGCCGCCCGCGCGGCGCAGCTGCCTGCCGGTGACCCGCGCGGCCATGTCGTGCTCGGTTCGCTGATCAGCGACCAAGCCGCCGACAAGATGGAAGAACTGGTTGCCGACGCCGTCGCCAAGGGCGCCAGGCTTGTGGCCGGCGGCAAGCGCACCGGAACCGTGGTCGAGGCGACATTGCTCGACCACGTGACGCCGGCGATGCGCGTCTATTCGGAAGAATCCTTCGGCCCGGTCAAGCCGGTGATCCGCGTCAAGGGCGAGGACGAAGCGGTATGTGTCGCCAACGATACCGAATACGGCCTGTCCTCGGCCGTGTTCAGCCGCGACATCCGCCGTGCCATGGCGGTTGCCGCGCGCATCGAAGCCGGTATCTGCCACATCAACGGCCCGACCGTCGGCGACGAGGCGCAAATGCCGTTCGGCGGCGTCAAGGGTTCAGGCTACGGCCGCTTCGGCGGCAAGGCCTCGATCGCCGAGTTCACCGACCTGCGCTGGCTGACGATCGAGGATCCGGGGCAGCACTATCCGTTTTGACTGCACCTTCTCTCACAGGGGGAGAAGGAAAGGAGCCCTCAGGGCCGTTGCCTGGCGAGCCAACGGATTCCCGCATCAAAACCCGGCAAGGCTCGAGTCGCGCGATCGGCGGCCCCTCCCGGAGTTGTAAATCGTTTAATCGTGGGTATTTTACCCCTCAATCACATGCCGCCGGACGGCGGCAAGCGGTTTTGGGACTACCGCAAGTGCAAAGCAAAATACGCGATACGGATCGCGCCGGGGAGGAATCGTTATGCCAAACAAGGCCCTGCCGCTGGTCATCAGCGCGCCGGAACCACGCACGCTCGACCTGATCTTCACCCCACCGCAGCTGGCGCGCCTCAAGGCGCATTACCGCGTCGTCGAGACGACGGCCGAGGGCGTGGCGAACTTGCCCGCCGACGTGCTTGCCGAAGCCCGCTATATTATCGGCCAGCCGCCGATCTCGCCCGAGACCTTGGACCAGATGCAGGCGCTGCGTTGCGTCTTCAATGTCGAGACCAACCTCATCAACAACATGCCCTATGAGACGCTGTTTGCGCGCGGCATCCATGTCGTCACCACCGGCCTCGTCTTCGCCGAGCCGGTGGCCGAGCTTGGCCTCGCCATGGCGCTCAACCTCGCCCGCAACATCGTCGATGCCGACCTCGCCTTCCGCAAAGGCGAGGAGCTGTGGGGCGGTGACGGCAATTTGACGGCGCGGCTTCTGTCCGGCGCCGATGTCGGCATCATCGGCTTCGGCGACCTCGGCCGTGCGCTCAACCGACTGCTGTCGGGTTTTCGCACCCGCACCAAGGTCTTCGACCCTTGGCTGCCGCCGTCTATCCTGATCGACAATGGGGTGAAGCCGGCCTCGCTGGACGAGGTGCTGACATCAAGCGATTTCGTCTTCGTCGTCGCTTCGGTGACCTCGGAGAACCAGGGTTTCCTCGGCGCTGAGGCCTTTGCAAGTATGCGCAAGGGCGCCGCCTTCATCCTGCTCAGCCGCGCCGGCGTCGTCGACTTCCCTGCCCTGATGGCGGCGGTGAAAAGCGGCCACATCGTCGCCGCCAGCGATGTCTTCCCTGAAGAGCCGCTGGCGCAGGACCATCCGGTCCGCACGATCCCCGGCTTCCTGCGCTCCGCCCACCGCGCCGGTGCGCTTGACATCGCCTTCAAGCGCATGGGCGACATGGTTCTGGAAGACATGGACCTGATCGACCGCGGCCTGCCGCCTCTGCGCTCCAAGCGCGCCGAGCGCGAGACGGTGTCAAGGATGCGTTCGAAGCCGGCGGACAGGAACTAGTTGTCGCGATAAATCCGCCTGAGATGGATTTCGCAGTTGGGCTAAACCCTTTGTCATCGCCGCTCAGGATGACCGGGAACCTTTGACCGGTATTGGCGTTTTTCAGCCGGATCGCTCCCATTCGATCCAGACCCTACTATCGATGCCCTGCCAGGCCTAGCCGGCGGGGTATTGATTTTGAAGGCAGTCGGGCTGTGGGAGGCTTGGCCTACTCCAAGGAGGCTCGTCACGATTCGCGTCGGTGGCGGTCCTTTTTATTCACTCCCGAGCAAAGCCGGAGCCGGCCTGCCCGCCTCGCTCTATCCGGCAGCAACGCCGGCTGGCGAGCGATTGGCCAGCACCCGCCCGACCTCGCCGACAACCTGCTCGACGCGCTTCAGGATGGGTTCGGCCCGCAGCACGCCGTCGGAAAAGTCCTTGTCCGTGGCATAGACCCCTGTCGGCAGCGTCAGCGCCTCGAAGAAGCCGAACAACGGCCGCAACTGGTGCTCGACGATCAACGCGTGGCGATCGTTGCCGCCGGTGGCAAGCAGCACCATCGGCTTGCCGCGCAAGGCGGCGGGATCGAACAGATCGAAGAAGTGCTTGAACAGGCCGGTGTAGCTGCCCTTGTAGGTCGGCGACCCCACCACCAGCACATCGGCATTGACGACGCCGTCGAAGATTGCCCGTGCCTGGCCGTCGAGATCGCGCGCCCATTTGGCAGCGCCGAGCGACGGGCCGAGGTCTTCGATGTCATAGGTGCTCGCCGACAGGCCATGCTGGCGCGCAATATCCCTGACAACCTGGTCGACAAAACCACGCGTCTTGGACGGCCTGGTGAAATTGCCGGAAAACCCGACGACGGTTGGATTGGGCATGTTTCTCTCACCTCTCGCGGCGGGGTTTCATACCGCATATTTACAGGCTTGCGCCTGCCGCAAGAAGCAAATGACTGACCTTGCAGCACCATAGTGAGGAATTTTTTTCCGTTTGCCCGCTCGTCTCAGGCCGCGAGAAGCGGGCCATAGGATTCCAGGTAGAAGCCGGGCGACCTGGCGCAGGTCCGCACCGCCTCCCTGGCGGCAACCGTTTCCTGCCACCGCAGCAGGCGCTCGCATTCGGTCGGCATGACGAAGCCCAGATATTTCTCAAGCACGCACAGCTGTTCGAACCAGGGATAGAAGGCGATGTCGGCGGCGCTGAATTCCGAGCCCAGCAAAAACCGTTCGTCCGCCCCTCGCCTCGCAAAGGCATGCTGTTCCACAAAGCGCAGGGCGTCGGCAAGCTGGGCCTTGATCCGCTCATGAACCATAGCGTCGGAACTGTGCATCATGGTTGCCGTCCTGGCGTAAAGCTGCGTGTCGGCGAAACTGATCCAGATGCGCGCCTCAGCGCGGGCATGAGCATCCCTGGGGAAAATCGGCCGTTCGGGGAATGCATCATCGAGATATTCGCAGATGATCGCCGACTCCCTGACATATTGCCCCTGATGGCGCAGCAGCGGCACCTTTCCCGTCGGCGTGAGTTTCAGGAACCACGCCGGCTTGTTGCGCAGATCGATTTCGATTTCCGTCGCCTGCAGGCCTTTCTCGGCAAGGGCGAGCCTGACACGGTGCGCATAGGGACAAAGCTGCGCGACAAAAAGCTCGATTGGCGGCATGAATAACTCCTGAGTTTCGTTATCGCCGACAAGCGGCCTGTCGGGCATAGCTAGGTCCAGTAAGGCCGGCGCGCTATTCGACAGCGTCTGGATTGATTTATCGATCGTCTGTTTCTGGAGCGAAGCGTGGATCTCCTGGCTACCCTCATGCGCGAATTGCACTTCGCAGCCGCCGGGTACCGGCGCCTCGAACTGGCCGCTCCCTGGGCGATCTCGTTCAGCCAGGCTGGGCTTCGCGGCATTCACGTCGTCATCAAGGGGCGATGCGAGGCGGTGTTCGGTGAGGAAGATGTCGAGCCTCTCGATGCCGGCGACCTGATCATTGCACCGCGCGCCGATCCGCATGTGCTGCGGTCGCCCGGCGCGCTCAAAAGCGCGAACGTCCCCGCCGCCGAACTGGCGACCCAAACCGCAGCCGGGCGTATTCGCAGCGGCGGCGAAGGCGAAAAGACCGTCATCCTGTGCGGCGCCTTCGCCTTTCGCGACGCCGACCATCCGGCACTTGCCGGCCTGCCGCGCATCGTTCACATCCGGGGATCGAATGGCCGTCTGCCCAAATGGCTGCGTGGCTATGTCGAGGCCTTGCTGGTGGAAGCGACCGACGAAGGTCCCGGCAGCGACGTGGTCATGGCTCGCCTGTCTGGGGCCATCGTCACGCGCGCCTTGCGCTCCGGTCTGGAAAGCATGGACAATCCAGGTTGGCTGAGGGGATTGCAGGACCCCGCGATCGCCAGAGCGCTCGCCACCCTGCATGAAGCCTATGGCCACGACTGGACGATCGAGACCCTGGCACGCGCGGTCGGGCTCTCCAGGGCAACCTTTGCCGCCCGCTTTCGCGATCTCGTCGGCGAAGCGCCCATGGCCTATCTCTTCGGCTGCCGCATGCGGCAGGCCAGCCGGCTGCTGCACGAGGGCAAGAGCCTGGGCCAAGTCGCCGAGGCGGTCGGCTACAGCTCGGAAGCCGCCTTCTCCACCGCCTTCAGGCGCCACGCCGGCGTCTCGCCCGGCCAATTCAGGAAACGGAAGGATCTGTAAGGCAGAGCGATATTGGCGGCGGCCGCGCCTCGCGGTAGGACTTTGCCAGCACTATGTCTGATCATATCCCGACGCGGTTCGCCGCCGCTTTGCCCAGGAGATGCTTCGTGCCCAAAGGTTCTGACCTGCTTGTTGCCGCCCTCGAGAATGAGGGCGTCGATCGCATCTTCGGCATTCCCGGCGAAGAAAACCTGGACGTCGTCGAATCCATCCGCAAATCCTCGATCCAGCTCATCCTCACCCGTCATGAGCAGGCGGCGGCGTTCATGGCCGCCACCCATGGCAGGCTCACCGGCAAGCCAGGTGTGTGCATCACCACGCTGGGACCCGGCGCCCTGAACCTGACGACGGGTGCCGCCTATGCGCTGCTCGGCGCCATGCCGATGATCATGATCACCGGGCAGAAGGGCATCCGCTCGTCGCGCCAGGCCCGCTTCCAGATCGTCGACATCGTCGCCGCGATGAAGCCGTTGACCAAGCTGTCACGTCAGATCATCTCGGCGAAGACCATTCCCGCCGTGGTGCGCGAAGCGTTTCGGATTGCCGAAGAGGAGCGTCCGGGACCGGTGCATCTGGAACTGCCCGAAGACATCGCGGCCGAGGAGTGCGACGATGTCGCGCTGATCCCGCCGCATCCGGTCGAGCTTCCGCTGGCCAGCCCGCTTGCGCTCGACCGCGCCGCCGAGATGATCATCAAGGCGCAGCGTCCGCTGGCGATGCTGGGCGCCGCCGCATCGCGGCCGCGCTCGACCTCCGACCTCGCCCAGTTCGTGATCAGGACCGGCATCCCCTATTTCACCACGCAGATGGGCAAGGGCACGGTGCCCGGCGGCACCGAACTCTACATGGGCACCGCCGCGCTCTCCGAGCGCGACTATGTGCATGAGGCCATCGAACAGGCCGACCTCATCATCACTATCGGCCACGACACGATCGAGAAGCCGCCCTTCATTATGGGCGACAAGGGCCCGAAGGTGATCCATGTCGGTTACCAGCCGGCCAACGTCGAGCAGGTCTATTTCCCGCAGACCGAAGTGATCGGTGACATCGGCGCTTCGCTCAGGCTGCTTGCCGACCGGATCGAGGGCAAGATCCCCAACGCGCAAACGTTGCTGCCATTGCGCGAAGGCATTTTGACCCGCATTGCCGCCCGCGCCACCGAAGACCGTTTCACGCCGCAGCGTCTGGTTCATGACGTGCGCGCGGTGATGCCGGCCGATGGCATCCTGGCGCTCGACAACGGCATGTACAAGATCTGGTTCGCGCGCAATTACCGCACGCGCGTCGCCAACACTTTGCTGCTCGACAACGCCCTGGCCACGATGGGCGCCGGCCTGCCGTCGGCGATGACGGCCGCGATGCTCTATCCCGCACGCCGCGTCATGGCGATCTGCGGCGATGGCGGCTTCATGATGAACAGCCAGGAACTTGAAACCGCCGTCAGGCTGAAGCTCAATTTGGTCGTGCTGATCATCGAGGACAATGCTTTCGGCATGATCCGCTGGAAGCAGGCGGTCGACCAGTTCCCCGATTTCGGCATGACCTTCGGCAATCCCGATTTCGTCCGCTATGCCGAGGCCTATGGCGCCAAGGGAACCAGGGTCGGCGCCGTCTCAGAAATACAATCGACGCTTGAACAGGCTTTTGCCGGCGGTGGCGTCCATCTCGTCGTCGTTCCGATCGACTATTCGGAGAACGAGCGCGTGCTGGTCGAGGAACTGCGCCACCGGTTGCCGGCGCCACCGGAGGCCTGACGGTGGAGTAGATACCGCCGCAGCAGCGCTCAGGCGGCCCGGACCTTGGCGCTCCCACGCGCCCAGGCCGGCAGCCAGTCGCCATGTGTCGCCAGCAACTCATCGACCAGCGCCCAGATCTGGTCGAGATCGAGTTCGGCGGCCGTATGCGGATCCATCATCGCCGCGTGGTAGATGTGCTCGCGGTTTTCGGTCATCAGCGCCTGCACCGTCAATTCCTGCACATTGATGTTGGTGCGTATCAACGCGGTGAGTTGCGGCGGCAGCTCGCCAATATAGGTCGGCTGGATGCCGGAGCCGTCGACCAGGCACGGCACCTCGGCGGCGCAATTGTCCGGCAGCGAGGTGATGCAGCCATTGTTGCGGACATTGCCGTAGATCACCGAAGGCTCGCCGGTCCACACCGAGTTCATGATCGAGGACGCGTATTCCTTCGATTGCTCGACCTCGATGCGGTCGGCCGAGCGATAGGCCTCGGCCTGGCCCTTCCAGCGCTCGATCTGTTCGATGCAGCGCTTGGGATATTCGTCGAGCGGAATGCCGAATTTCTCGATCAGGTCGGGGCGGCCTTCCTTGATGAAATAGGGCGTGTATTCGGCGAAATGCTCGGAGCTTTCGGTGACGAAATAGCCGAGACGCGTCAGCATCTCGTAGCGCACCTTGTTGGGGCAGCGCGGGTTCCAGCCCAGCTTCGGCGCCCTGCCCTCGCGATAGGCGCGGACAAGGTCCGGATAGAGGTTGCGGTAAGAGCCATCCGGCTGCCGGTGCTCGAACTTCAGGTAGAAGGCCATGTGGTTGATGCCGGCCGAGCGGTAGCGTATCTCCTCGTAGGGAATGTCGAGATCGTGCGCCAGTTCCATCGCTGTGCCTTGCACCGAATGGCAGAGGCCGACCTGTTTGATGTCAGGAAATTTCTCTGAAATCGCCCAGGTGTTGATCGCCATCGGGTTGACGTATTGCAGCATGATCGCGTCGGGGCAGACGGCCAGCATGTCCTCGCAGATCTTCCACAGATGCGGCACGGTCCGGAGGCCGCGCATGATGCCGCCGACGCCGAGCGTGTCGGCAATGGTCTGGCGCAGGCCGTATTTCTTCGGCACCTCGAAATCGGTGACGGTGCAGGGCTCATAGCCGCCGATCTGGAAGGCGACCACGACGAAGTCGGCGCCGGCGAGCGCCCTGCGCTGGTCGGAATAGGTCTCGGCCTTCGCCTTCACGCCCAGCGTCGCGATCAGCTTGTTGACGACGACGGCGCTCTCTTCCAGCCGCTGCGGATTGATGTCCATCAGCGCGATCGTCGCGCCTGACAGCGATGGCCGCTGCAGCACGTCGCCGACAATGTTCTTCATGAACACGGTCGAACCCGCGCCAATGAAGGTGATCCTGGGATGTCTTGCCACTATTAAACCTCCGGCACTTTGCTACGCCACGTCGAAGGCGGCCCTGACGAGCCGTTCGGTGTAGGCGGTCTTGGGATGGGTGAGGACCTCGTCGACGGGCCCCTGTTCGACGATCTTGCCGTTCTGCATGACGATGACGCGATGGCAGAGCGCGCGCACCACCTTGAGGTCGTGCGAAATGAAGAGATAACTAAGGCCGCGTTCGTCCTGCAGCTTGCGCAACAAGTCGATGATCTGCGCCTGCACCGAAAGGTCGAGCGCCGATGTCGGTTCGTCGAGCAGGATGAATTCGGGCTCCAGCGCGATGGCTCGGGCAATGGCGATGCGCTGCCGCTGGCCGCCGGAAAATTCGTGCGGGAACCGCGACAGGATATCGCCGGGCATGCCGGCGCTGACCAGGGCGTCGCGAACCCGACCGACCCGCTCGCGCCGTGTCGCGCCGATCCTGTTGACGACCAGCCCTTCCTCGATGATCTGGCCGATCGTCATACGCGGGTTGAGCGACGAGAACGGATCCTGAAAAACGACCTGCATGCGCGAGCGCAGCGGCCGCATCCCGGCGCGCGACAGGCCGTGGATCGGCTGGCCGTCGAAGCTGACCTCGCCGCGCTTGGCCTCGGTGAGCCTGAGCAAGGCGAGACCGAAGGTGGTCTTGCCGGAGCCGGATTCGCCGACCAGCCCCAGTGTCTCGTGGCGGCAAAGCTTCAGGCCGAGATCGTCGACGGCGACCAGCTCGCGCCAGTCCGGCTTCAGGAAGCTGCCATGGCGTAGCATGAAGCAGACGCGCATATCGCGGGCCTCGAGGATGGTGCCGCTGTTTTCCGGCAGCGGCTGCGGCTTGCCGTGCGGCTCTGAAGCGAGCAGCCGCTTGGTATAGGCATGCTGCGGGTCGGCGAACAGCCGCTCGGTAACGTTGTGCTCGCACATCTCGCCATGCTGCATGACATAGACATAGTCCGAGAATTTCCGCACCACGGTGAGGTCGTGGGTGATCAGGATGACCGCCATCCTGAGTTCTTTTTGCAGATTGCGGATCAAATTGAGGATCTGTGCTTGCACCGTGACATCGAGCGCCGTCGTCGGCTCGTCGGCGATCAGCACATCGGGGTCGTTGGCGAGCGCCATGGCGATCATCACGCGCTGGCGCTGCCCGCCCGACATCTGGTGCGGATACTGTTTGATGCGCGCTTCCGGCTCGGGGATCTGGACATGCCGCAAAAGCTCGAGCGCCCGCGCCCAGGCTTGCTTGCGGCTGACCTTTCGATGCACTCTGATCGCCTCGACGATCTGACTGCCAACCGTATAGATCGGGTTGAGCGAGCTCATCGGCTCCTGGAAGATCATCGAGATGCGATTGCCGCGCAACTTGCGCCGGGCGCTCTCGGGGAATTTCAGTATGTCCTGCCCGCAATAGTGGATGGTGGATTTCGGCGACACGGTGGCCCGCTTCGACAAGAGCCCCATGACAGCACGCGCCGTCACCGACTTGCCGGAACCGGACTCACCTACGATGGCGATCGTCTCGCCGCGATAAAGCTGGAACGAGACATCCTTCACAGCGTCGACGACGCCGTGCTCGACCTTGAAGGCGACCTCGATGTTGCGGGCATCGATGATGGGTTGGTCGTGGCGGCCGGCATGGTCGAGCCGGACGGCTGGTGCGAAGGTGGCTGCGAGCGCTACGGTCATCCCGGCCACCTCAATAGGGATCGACGGCATCGCGCAGGCCGTCGCCCAGCGCGTTGAAGGCAAAGACGGTGATCAGCACGAAGCCGACCGGCGACAGGATCCACGGATAGGTGCCGATGACCGAATAGGTAGCCGTGTCCTGCAGCATCAGCCCCCATGAGATCAGCGGCGGTTTCACGGCGAAGCCGAGGAAGCCGAGAAAGGCTTCGAGCAGCACCACCGTCGGGATGGCGATCGTCACGGCGACGATGACGTGGCTCATCACATTGGGAAAAATGTGCTGCATGATGATACGCATGTCGGTGGCGCCAACCGCCATGGCAGCGCGCACATAGTCGATCCGCGCCAGCGCCAGCGTCTTGCCGCGCACCTCGCGCGACATCTGCGCCCAGCCCAGCGCCGACATGACGATGATGACGAAGGCGAGGAAAACGTTGGTCGGCGCGGTCACCGGGATCAGCGTCGTCAGCGCAAGATAGAGCGGCAATTGCGGGAAGGCGAGCACCAACTCGACGAAGCGCTGCATCCAGACGTCGAAGCGGCCGCCGAAATAGCCCGAGACCATGCCGACCGTGGTGCCGATGACGGTGATGATGAACACCACCGTCAGCGCGATCATCAGCGAGACGCGCGAGCCCTGGATGGCGCGCGACAACACATCCCGGCCGAATTTGTCGGTGCCGAGAAAATGCACCGGCTGGCCGTCGGCCGAAGCAAAGAAATGCCGGTTGGCGGGGATCAGTCCAAGCAGCCGGTAGTCGGCGCCCTTGACGAAGAAGCCGAGCAGGCGCGGATGCTCGTAATCCGGCCCGACGACCGGCTGGAAGGTGACCGGGTCGAGGTCAGCAGAATCCGCCAGCGCATAGACCCGCGGCTGGAGCACGAAATTCCCGTCTCTGTCGTGAAAACTCATCACTTGCGGCGGGGCGAAAGCGACATCGGTCACCTTGGGGTCCATCGGCGCGAAGAAATCGGCGAATAGCGCCATCAGCACCAGAAGCACGACCAGGATCAGCCCGGCCATGCCGGTCCAGGAGCGCCTCAGCCGGCGCCAGACCAGCGCCATATAGCTCTCATTGCCGCGTGGGGTCGCAATCGCGGTTGCTTCAGCCGGGGGCGGCGGCGGGGATGGGTCACGCGCCAGCATCTAGCTCTCCCTGAACTGGCGTACGCGCGGATCGAGCAGCGCGAGCAGCATGTCGGCGATGATGTTGCCGACGATCAGCGTTGCCGACAGCACCATCATGAAGGTCGCCGTGACATAAACGTCGCCGACCGCCATCGAGCCGACAATGGCCGGCCCGACCGTCTGCAGCGCAAAGATGATCGCCGTCTCGATCTCGCCGGTCAGCATGTAGGGCAGCACCACGCCCTGATACATGATGAGCGGGTGCAGTGCGTTGGGCACGGCATGGCGCATGACGACGGCGCTGCCGGTCAGGCCCTTGGCCTTGGCCGTCTCGACATATTGCGCGTTCAGCGTATCGAGCAGATTGCCGCGCATGACGCGCATATTGTAGGCGAGCCCGCCGAAGGTGGCGATCGCCACCACCGGCCAGACATGCTTGACGAGGTCGGCGAATTTCGCCCACGACCACGGCGCGCCGCCATATTGCGGCGAGAAGAAGCTGCCGATCTCCGACACGTTGAACTGGAAGACCAGGAGATAGACGATGATCAGCGCCATCAGGAAGCGCGGCACCGTCATGCCGAGGAAGGAGATGGCCGACAGCGCCGAGTCGATCCATGTGTATTGCCTGGTCGCCGCCCAGATGCCGAAGGTGATGCCGAGCACCGACGCCAGCAGATGGCAGACCAGTGCCAGCAGCAGCGTGCGCGGCAGCCGCTCGCCGACCACGGCGGCGACCGGCTTGTTGTAATAGAGGCTGTAGCCGAAATCGCCGCGGGTGATGATGCCGGCGACCCAGTTCAGGTACTGGACGGGCAGCGGTTTATCGAGGCCGTGCTCGACCCGATAGGCTTGCGCCTGCGCGTCGGCTTCGGCAAAAGACGCCCCGCCCTGGTTGATGAGCTGCGAGCGGATATAGTCGGCATAGTCGCCCGGCGGCGCCTGGATGATGGCAAAGGTGACCAGGCTCAGGATGACCATGACCGGGACCGCCGATGCTATGCGCATGGCCAGGAATCGCAGCATCGGACCGTTTCTCCTCCTTGGATCTAATCTGTTGCCGCTGACCTTACTCCGTCCCGGCCGCGCGCAGCGCGGCCGGGCGTCAGCCAGGGGAGGAAACTCAGTTCGTCGGACCCTTGTCGCCGGGCTTGCCGGGAAGCTGGTCGGGAAAGAGTTCGTATTTCTGCTGCTTGTCGGCGGCGACGAAGACGCGTTCGCGCACGATCGAATCCTCGGCCCAGTTGAACATGAAGATCGGCGTTCCCTGCGGGATGTTGGAGAAGCGCTTGTTGATGATCAGGGCGCCGGGATATTCGGTCAGTCCGATATTGTAGACATGCTCCGTCGAGATCTTCTGGAACGTCTTCATCAGGCTGGCGCGCTCGTCATTGTCTGACGAGGAGACGAACTTGTTGACGATGTCGACAAGCTCCTTTTCGAACGGCATCAGGTCGACCACGCCGCTTTCGGGCGCGCGGTGATCCCAGCTGGTCTTGGGTCCGACGGGCGCGAGTTGCACGGTATTCTGCACGACGGAAGTCAGCTCCTGCTCGTTGCGCCTGATCAGCCAGTCGAAGCGGCCGGAATATTGCGAGGCATCACGCTGGGTGCCGTTGAGGCCGTTGAGCACGACCCTGATGCCAAGCTTTTCCATCTGGCCGACGACGCCTTCGGCGAGGCTCTTGTCGGTGCCGTAGTCATTGTTGACCAGCATCACGATCTCGACATTCTTGCCGCCGGCGGTCCCGGCCGGGAAGTTCACGAAGCCGTCGCCATCCGTATCCTTGAGACCAGCCTTGGCCAGTTCCGCCTTGGCGCCCTCGATGTCGAAGGGATAGTAGACGGTCGAGTTGCGGTCATAGAAGCTGGTGCCCGAGGAAAAGCCACCGGGGTAGATGGCGGTGAACGGCCCCTTGACCAGCGAGTCGCCGAGCGCCTTGCGGTCGAGCGCCATGGTGATGCCCTTGCGGAAGTCCTCATTGCGGTTGAGCTCGCGGATCGCCTGGCCGCGTTCGTCGGGATTGCCCCAGCCATTGGCTGAAAAGTTCATGCGCAGATTGTAGCCGATCAGGCGCGGGCCAAAGGCGAGCCGGGCCGGCGCGTCCTTGTCCGCCGCTCGCTTCAGCGAAGCGACGAAATTCTCCGGCTGCTCGAGGTTGGAGAAGTCGGCGGCCCCTGCCACCGCCTGCACGTCGCGGTCGGCCCAGGTCGACAGCTTGTAGTGCAGTTCGTTGAGATAGGGCAGCTGGTTGCCCTTCTCGTCGACCTTCCAGTAGTAGGGATTGCGGCGCAAGACGATGATGTCGTCGGGCCTATACTCCACCGGCACCCAGGCGCCCATCACCGGAATGTTCATATATTCCGGCGGGAACGCGTTCTTGAACTGCTCGTAGGTATTCTTCGAGTACTTCGGATGCTGCGGCTTGAGGATATGCGCTGGGCCGGGGCAGAAGGTGCCGTAGGCCATGGCGTAGAGATACTGTTTGGGGAAAGCGTCCTTGAAGGTCCACTCGACGGTGTAGTCGTCGACCTTCTTCAGCGTCGTGCCGACACCGAAGGTTTCCGCTGTGGCGCCGTTCAACGGCGAGACATTGGGGTCGACGACCTCATCGTCCCAGTAGAACATGACATCGTCGGCATTGAAGGCAACGCCGTCAGACCATTTGGCGCCTTCGACCAGGTGCATGGTCAGCGTGTGGCCATCCTTCGACCAGTCCCAGCTCCTGGCGAGGTTGGGCAGCGGCTCGGTGTCCTTGGCCTCGACCTGGAACAAAGGCGCGGTGCGCGTCAGGCATTCCGAAAGGCCGATGTCGATGCCGCCCCATCCTTGGGTCTGGCCGGCGCCATAATTCCAGCCTTCCGGCCGGCCGCCAATGACGTGGCGCATGGTGTCGCCATAAACGCCGATGCCGTCCGGCATGTTGCCGGTCTTGAACACCAGCGGCTCCTTCGGCAGGCGATCCTTGACCGGCGGCAGCTTGCCAGTCTTGACGTATTTCTCGGTGACCCACTCGGGCTCGTGATATTCGGGCAGCGCCTTGAACTCCAGGATGGAATCGCGGGCGACGTATTTGATCTTGCCCTCGGCGGGAAACGCCGCCGGCGCCGGCGGCGTGGTCGGCTCGGACGCGTATGCACTGCCAAGCGCCGATGCCGAGACGCTCAGCGCCAGCCCGGCGAGAATGCCAATTCTTCGCCCGGCGAGAATGCCAATTCCACGAAAGTTCCTCATTGTGTTCCTCCCAGATGTTTCGACGTCTGCTGCTGCCCGCATCTATTCATGACGGCTGATTGGCGAACCGGCCTCCCGCTGTCCGCCTGCCAGCATTCTCAGCCGGCCTGTTTCAGGGCCGTTTTTTCGGCGCGCAGTTCCTCGATCGAGCGCACTTTGCGCCGCGCCGCACCCGCCCAGTCGCGGGTTTTCACCATCGATTTCGAAAGCCGCTCCTTGGCGGCCGGCACGGCATCGGCGTATTGCGGCAGCCAACGCGCCTGGGCGACGACCATCTCGTCGACCATCTGCCAGACCTCTTCCGGCGTCGACACCGCACCCACCAGCGGATCGTGCAGCACCGCGAGCTTGAGCAGGTCAATGTCGCCCGTAACAGCCGCATGCACCGACATGCGCTGGACGTTGATCGAAGCCATGCAGGTGGCCGCGCAGGCTTCCGGCAGCGTGATGCCTGACGCCATGTTGATGCCGAAGCGATCGACGAAGCCGGGCGATTCGATGATCGCGTCCTGCGGCAGATTGGTGATGATGCCGGCGTTCTTGACGTTGAAGTGGCCGCGATAGACGCGGTTCGTCTCCAGCGCTTCGAGAATATGGCTGGCATGCTCGTTCGAGCGCTTCGATACGTCGAGCGGCTTCGACGCCGCTTCGAGGAATTGCGGATATTCCGTCTCGAACCAGTTGCGGGTTTCCGTGGAGTAGCGAAGATAGCCGCCGGTCTCGCCATGGATCCAGTCGGACATGTCGATCCAGCGGGTGATTTCGTCCGGCCGCTTGCGATACCAGGGCAGATATTCGGAGAGATGACCGTTGCTTTCGGTGGAGTAGACGCCGAAGCGCTTCAGCACGTCGATGCGCAGCTTTTCCTGCTGCGAATAGACCGGATGCGCCTCGAAGGCAGCCACCAGTTCGTCCTTGCCGATCTTGCGGCCGTTGAGCCGCAAATCGATGAACCAGGTCTGGTGGTTGATACCGGAGCAGACATAATCGAGTTCGCTGTGCGACTTGGCGCCGAGCACTTCGGCGATCTGTTCGGCGCCGTGCTGGACACCGTGGCAGAGGCCGACCGTATCGACCTTGCCATATTCGATCGCCGCCCAGGTGTTCATTGCCATCGGGTTGGCATAGTTGAGGAATTTGGCGCCTGGCTCGGCGACCTCCAATATTTCCTTGCAGAAGTCGAGGATGACCGGGATGTTGCGCTGGCCGTAGAGGATGCCCCCGGCGCAAATCGTGTCACCGACGCACTGGTCGATGCCGTATTTCAAGGGAATGCGGATATCGTCGGCATAGGCTTCGAGCCCGCCCACCCGGACGCAGCTGATGACGTAGCGCGCGCCTTCCAGCGCCTTGCGGCGGTCGGTCGTCGCCGTCACCTTGGTCGGCAGCTTGTTGGCCTCGACGATGCGGTCGAGGATCGCCTTGATCATTTGCAGATTGTGTTCGCTGAGATCGGTCAGCGCGAATTCGATGTCGCTGAATTCCGGGATGCACAAAATGTCGGTGAACAGCTTCTTGGTGAAGCCGACGCTGCCCGCGCCGATAATAGCGATTTTGAAACTCATCACCTTCCTCGATCCATTCGAATGCCGGGTAAGGAGCAACAGGAAAGGGAATGGCGGCCCGCCTTGGCGCGCATACCATTCGAGCCGGAATTCCGGCTCGTTCTCCTCCCCGCCCGCCCCTCGACCGCGGGTCTTTCGCGTTCTCAGGATTTGGATTATGCCGTTATTCCAGGGCGCGGCCAGAGAACGATTATGCTTTCGAGGGTAATTTTGTGCTGCATGATCTGATCGCCAACGGACAGTTGATGCGCACCATTTCGCTGCCGCGCGGCCGCCAGCGCCTGCATGCCATGCCGACCAGCACCGGCTATGAAGTACGCGAGGGCGTGACCTATGACTGGGATGGGCGCAAGCGCGGCCAGACACCGTTCACCGTGCTGCAGCACACGATCAGCGGCACCGGCCAGCTGCGCTACGAGAACCGCAACTACCGCCTGCAGGCCAACGACACGCTGCTGGTGCTGGTGCCACACAACCATCGCTACTGGCTGGAGAAGGGCGACCGCTGGGAATATTTCTGGATCTCGATGAATGGCGAGGAGGCGCTGCGCGTCCACAAATCCATACTCAGCGTCTCCGGCCCGGTGTTTCGGCTGCAGCCGGAGACGATCGATCATCTCGCCGATTGCAGCCTGCGCCTGATCAAGGGCGGCGCTTCGCCTGGCGCTGCTTCGGCAATCGCCTATGAGGCGGCGATGGCGCTTTACGACGATGTCTTCGGCTCGCACGCCTTCACTGAGAAACAGAGCGTCATGCAGCCGGTCATCGATCATATCAACGCCAATCTCGACAAGCCCTTGCCCGTGGCCGAGCTCGTCCAGATCAGCGGCCTCAGCCGCGCCCATTTCTCGCGCTGCTTCGCCGAGAGCGAAGGCGTTCCGCCGGCCGAGTTCGTGCTGCAGCAGCGGCTGCAGCGGGCGGCGAAGCTGCTAACCAAAGCCGATTTCCTGCCAGTCAAGGAGGTCGCCATCCTGTGCGGCTTCGAGGACGCCAACTATTTCTCGAAAGTCTTCCGCCGGCTCTACGGCATCAACCCGACGCAGTTCCGCACCACCGGCATGTATGCCAGCCTGGGCAGCCTTCGATAGGATTACCCGATGCGGTTGCCGCTTGCGGGATCGAACAGATGCAGCGCCGCCGGATCGGCAGACAGCCGCACCTTATCGCCAGGCCGGATAGTGCTGCGTCCCATGACGAAGACACAAACCAGCTGGTTGGCGAGCCGGACATAGAACTGCGTCGACAGGCCGAGCGGCTCGACCACCTCGACCTCTGCCTTGAGCGGACCATCGTCGGCAAGCTGGATGTGCTCCGGCCGTAGCCCGACGGTGAGCACATCGCCATCCTTCAACGGCAAGCCATCAGGCAACCGCAGCTTCTGGCCGTCGGCCAGCACCGCGTCCACCTTGCCGCCCTTGGCGATTGTCGCCGGAAAAAAGTTCATGCCGGGCGAGCCGATGAAGCCGGCGACGAAGGTGTTGATCGGCCGATCGTAGAGTTCGAGCGGATGGCCGACCTGCTGGACGTAACCGTCATGCATGACGACGATGCGGTCGGCCATGGTCATGGCTTCGATCTGGTCGTGGGTGACATAGACCGATGTGGTCTTGAGCTGCTGGTGCAGCGCCTTGATCTCGGCGCGCATATGCACGCGCAATTTGGCGTCGAGATTGCTGAGCGGCTCGTCGAACAGAAACACTTTGGGATCGCGCACGATGGCGCGGCCCATGGCGACGCGCTGGCGCTGGCCGCCGGACAGTTGCCTGGGCAGACGTCCGAGGAAACTGTCGAGGCCGAGGCGCTTGGCCGCCGCCCCTACCCTGCCGTCGATCCTCGTCTTCTCCGCCTTCTTCAACAGCAGGCTGAAGCCCATATTCGACGACACATCCATGTGCGGATAGAGCGCGTAGGACTGGAACACCATGGCAATATCGCGGTCCTTCGGCGCGACATCGTTGACCAGCCGATCGCCGATATGGATCTCGCCGCCCGACACCTCTTCCAGCCCGGCAATCATGCGCAAAAGGGTCGACTTGCCGCAGCCGGAGGGACCGACGAGCACGACGAACTCGCCATCGGCGATTTCGAGATCGACGCCATGCAGGATGCGCAGCGAACCGTAGTCCTTCTCGACGTTTTGCAGCGTTACGGAAGCCATCGATTATCCTTTGACCGCGCCGGCGGTGAGGCCGGTGACGAGATAGCGTTGCAGGAAGGCAAAGAAGATGCAGACCGGGATAAGCGCCAGGATCGATGCCGCCATCATCTGCCCCCAGTCGACGGCGAACTTGCCGATATAGGTGAGCAGGCCGACGGCAAATGTCTTCTGGTCATCGCTGGAGATCAGCATCAGCGCAAACAGCAATTCGCTCCAGGCGGCGGTGAAGACAAAGCCGAGCGTCGCGCCCATGCCGGGCAAGGTCAGCGGCACGATCACCTTGCGCATCGCCTGGGCGCGAGTGCAGCCGTCGATCATCGCCGCCTCCTCCAGATCCTTCGGAATGCCGTCGAAGAAGGACTGCATCAGGAAGGTGGCGAAGGCGGTGTTGAAGGCGGTGTAGATGATGATCAGCCCAACCAGGCTGTTGGTCAGGCCAAGCTCGCCCATGACACGGTAGATCGGCGGAATGACCATCACCAGCGGGAAGGTTTGCGTCAGCAAAAGCATGATCGCCAGTGTCGCCTTGCCGCGAAAGGTGAAGCGCGACATGGCGTAACCGGCGAGCGTGGCGATGACCGTGACGAGCGCCGCCGTCGACACCGATACGATGACGCTGTTGAGGAAATAGCGGGGGAAATCCGAGGCTTCAAGTACAGTGATGAAGTTGCGGAAGGTGGTCTGCGACGGCCACAGCGTGATGCCCTCGGAATAGAGCAGCCGCTCCGGCGTCACCGAGATCTTCAGCGTCCAGAAGATCGGAAACAGCGCAAAGATCATATAGGCGGCAATCGCCGTGTAGAGGCCGATGCCGCTGAAGATGCGCGAGGAGGTGGAGCGTCCGGCGATCATCAGACGTGCCTCACCAGCAAGCGGCGGATGGCGATCAGCGCGATCGCATAGGCGATGAGCAAGACCAAGAGCAGCACCGCCACCGCGGAGGCATAGCCCTTGTCCAGCGACTTGAAGGCACTGACATAGATGTAGACCGGCACCGTGCTGGTCGAGCCTGCCGGCCCGCCCTCGGTCATGACAAAGATCAGATCGGCGAAGGTGGCGATCCAGATCGTACGCAGCATGACGGTGATGACGATGGTCGGCGCCAGGAACGGCAGCGTCACCTTGGTGAAGCGCTGCCAAGGCGAAGCGCCGTCGATTGCGGCCGCCTCATGCAGTTCCGACGGGATCGACTTCAGCGACGCCAGCAGCGTGATGGCGAAGAACGGAATGCCGAACCAGATGTTGGCGATGATCGGCCCCCACATGGCGGTGGCCGGATCGGACAGCACATTGGTCGGCTCGGCCTTCAGCCCGAGCGCAAACAGCCAGTGCGGCAGCGGGCCGATGATCGGGTTGAACAGCCATGCCCAGGTCAGGCCCGACAGGAAGGATGGCACCGCCCAGGGCAGGAACACCACCGCCTGCACGAACTTGCGCCCGACAAACGGTTTGTCGAGCAGCAACGCCAGACCCAGGCCGAGGAAGAACTGGAAGAACAGGCTGGCGACGGTCCACCAGAGCGTGTTGACCAGCGCCTGCCCCAGCACCTGGTCGGTCAGCATCGCCTGATATTGGCCAAGGCCGACATATTCGGATTTGAAGGCGGAGAACTTCCGGAACGAATAGCTGATGCCGATGATCAACGGCACCAACAGCACCACGACCAGCAGAACGATCGCCGGCGAAAGATAAAGCCAGGGCTCGATTGCTGCATGCGTCAGCCGCTTCTTTCGCGGCCGGCCGGCGGATCGTATTTCGGACACGGCATAAGTCATTAGCGCTCAACAATCATGGGTGGGTGCCGACAGCGGCAACAGCACCCTTCTCCCCGTTCACGGGGAGAAGATGCCGGCAGGCAGATGAGGGGCGGCGCCAGCCTTGGGGTGCTCGCGCTGCCCCTCATCCGGGCCTGTCTATGCATGTCGTTGTCCCAAAACCGCTACGCACTTTTGGGCGACATGCATTCGGGCCACCTTCTCCCCGTAAACGGGGAGAAGGTGGAAGAACTACTTCTTGTTCTTGGCCAGCCAGTCCTGCTGTTCCTTGGTCAGGAACGCGGCCCATTGATCGGCAACGTCCTTGGCCGACTTCTGGCCGAGCAGCACTTCCTGGAAATTCTTGATCGCCACCTGGTCGACGAAATTGCCGAGGTTCTCCAGATGTGTCGGCGGCGTCACCATTTCATATTTGGAAGTGTCGCTGAGTTCGGTGAACCAGCCTTTGAACTGCTCGGTCTTGAAGTGGGCATCCTGGTCGGCGCCATTGTGGATCGGCACGACGCCGACTTCCTTGGCCCATTCGAGATTGTCCTTGGGCGACAACAGCGTCGCCATCAGCTTCCAGGCATCGTCCTTGTGCTGCGAATTGGCGAACATCGCCCAGCCGGCATAGCCCAGCGTCGGATAGGATTTGCCGCTTGGCCCCACAGGCAGCGGCGCCACGGCAAAATCGTCGGCACTCATCTTGTCGGCAATGCCGATCAGCGCATCCGGATCCTGGTTGAGCATGGCGCAGGTGCCGGAATAGAAGCCGGTGACGGTCTCGTTAAAGCCCCAGCTCACCGCATCCTTGGGCGCCAGCCCGTCCTTGTACATGTCGGCCAGCATCTGCAGGCCCTTGACCGAGCCCTCCTCGTTGATGGTCGAGGTGCCGTCCTCGTTGAAGTAGCCGCCCTTGCCAGCGGCGATGTTCATGAACATGTGCATGCCGTTGAAGGCGCCCGGGCCACCGCGCAGGCAGTAGCCGTACTTGCCCGGAATGGCGGAGATCTTCTTGGAATCGGCGATGAAGTCGTCGAGCGTCGCCGGCGGGCCGTCGAGACCGGCCTCCTTGAACAGCTTCTTGTTCCAGAACAGCGCATTCACATAGTAGCCGTACGGGATCATGAACTGGGTGTTGTTGACGGTCGAGCCGAATTGCTTGGCGCGGTCGCCCAGCGTCTTGGCGTCGTCCCATTTGGCCATGTAAGGGCCGAGATCCTCGAGCTGGCCGTTGGTGGCGTACAGGCCCATCCAGCGCTCCGGCATCTCGACGATGTCGGGCGTATCGCCGGCCTGCACCATGGTGAGGAATTTCTCGAAGGCCTGCCCCCAGGGCAGCGAGACCACCTCGACCTTGACGCCGGCATTGGCGGCCTCGAACTCGGCGATCTGCTTCTTCAGGAATTCGGTGCGCTGCGGGCTGGTGATGACCTCGACCAGCTTGAGGGTGGTGTCGGCCAATGCGCCGCTGGCGGACATCGCCAGGCCGGCAGCGGTGGCAAGCATGATGCTCAGTCGTTTCATGTTCAGAACTCCCATTTTGAACCCAGTCATTTTTTTGCTTTGTCGAAGGCCTGGCCGATGTCGGCCCAGAGGTCTTCGACGCTTTCCAATCCGACATTGAAGCGGATGGTTCGGGGGCTGACGCCGAAGCGCGCCATCGAATTGAGACCCGGTGTCTGCTCGAGCGAGGCCTTTGCCGGCACGACGAGGCTTTCATGACCGCCCCAGCTGACGCCGATGCGGAAAAATTTCAGCGCATCGACGAAAGCGGGAATGTCGACATCCTCCGTCACCTCGAAGGAGAACAGCCCGGCATAGCCGGCAAGCGTCTTCTTGCCGGGATGGTTGGAATAGGCGGGATGATTGACCCGCTCGACCTTGTCATGCGCCTTCAAGCGCTCGGCGATGATGAGCCCGCTCTTCATGTGATGCGGCAGTCTCAGCGGCAGCGTGCGCAGGCCGCGCAACAGCAGCCAGCCCTCGAAGGGCGACAGCTTTGCGCCAAGCTGCGAGTAGGTCTGGTCGTTGATGTGCTTGATATGGGCGGCCGAGCCCGCCACCACACCGGCGACGGTATCGCTGTGGCCGCCGAGATATTTCGAGGCCGAGTGCAGCACCAGATCGACGCCGTGCAGAATCGGCTTCTGGAACACCGGCGTCGCCCAGGAATTGTCGATTGTGGTGACGATGCCCTGCTCTTTCGCCAGCCGCGTCAGATGTTCGAGATCCTGCAGCTCGAACATCATCGAGGTCGGGCTTTCCAGGTAGAGCAGTTTCGCACCGGGAAGTGCCGCGGCCACCGCATCCGGATCGGAGCCGTCGACATAGTCGACCTTGATATGCAGGCGCGGAAACAGCCGCTCGAACAGTCGGTAGGCGTCGCCATAGCAATTGCGCACCGCAAGGATGCGTTCGCCTGCGCCGACGAAAGCCAGCAACGTCGCGCTGATCGCAGCCATGCCGCTCGAAAAACCACGCGCGGCTTCAGCACCTTCAAGCGCTGCGACGCGCGACTCGAATTCCATCACCGTCGGATTGTCGCCGCGCGAATAGATCGGCTGTTTCCTGCGCCCGGCAAAGGTGTCGGCCATGTCGGCATAGCTGGCGAAGGTGAACAGCGAGGTCTGGTAGATCGGCGGCACCACCGCATTGCCGGGGAACGGGTCGTCATGCGCCAGAAGCGTCGCCGCCTCGGCGAGATAGTCGCTGCCGGAAATGCCGGGGTCGAAGCTGAGCTCGTTCATGTGCGGACCGAAAGTTTGAGGTTGGCGGCGCCGCGCTTCAAATCGTCCTCGACCGTGGCGATCAGCTTCAGCGCTTCGGCCCGGGCGCCTTCCGGATCGTGCGCGGCGATGCAGTCGAACATGGTGCGGTGGTAGGGAAAGCTTGCGTGGCCGAAATCGCGCACGCCGAGCGGATGTTCCCAGAAGCGGTGGAACAGTTCGTGCATGGCGGCGATAATCTGCTCGAACAGCGGATTGCCGCAGGCGCGGTAGATCGCCTGATGGAATTCCCAGTCCTCTTCCGACGACATGCCGGCGCGGCTGAGAAACTCTTCCTCCATGATGTCGAGCTTGCGCTCGATCTCGGCGAGGTCGTCCTTGTCGGCACGAATGGCGCAAAGGGCGGCGGCTTCCGCTTCCAGCGCGCGGCGGATTTCCAGCGTGCGCATCAGGCCGGTGAAATCATTGCCGCCGGCAAGCGTCAGCGGCATGTGCAGCATGTCGAGCGAGACGGCGGCCTTGAGATAGGTGCCCGAGCCCTGCCGGCGCTCGACCAGGCCAAGCCCTTCCCAGCGCGTCAGCGCCTCGCGCACCGTGTTGCGGCTGACCTTCAGACGCTCAGCGAGGATGCGTTCGGTCGGCAGCCTCTCACCGGGTTCCAGCTTCTCGCGCATGACGAAGTCGGCCAACGCCTTCAGCACCGCGTCGTCGCGGGCCGTCGTCTGGATCGGCGGAAGGCTGAATTCGGTCACCGGGGCTATTACCGAAGTGGTTCAATGGTCCAACCAATTTCTGCACAGACGAAGGGACCTGTCAACAGTGGAAACGCAGCAAGGCCGAAGGGCCAGGGGATGCACCTTCGGCCTTGCTGCTTCAGCCGTGGATGCGCGCTGGCGCAGCGGCGGCGCGAGCCTCGCGCCAGCGAGCGAAGATTGCCTCGCGAACCCGCCTCGAACCAGAGAGGCGCTTTTTTGCCTGCGCCAGCACCGCAGGCGACGCCTCGGCGGGCGTGCCGGACCGAAAGGGAGGAGCCGGGGCGTATTCGAGCGAGAGCTGCACGATCTCGGCCTCCTCCTGTCCAAGCAGCCTCGCAACCAGCGCCAGGCCGAAGTCGATCCCCGAAGTGACGCCGCCGGCGGTGATGAGCTTGCCGTCTTCGACGATACGCTCGTCGACCGGGATCGCTCCGAACTCCTCAAGGAAATCATGCGCATACCAGTGCGTGGTCGCGCGCTTGCCCCTCAGCAGTCCGGCCGCCCCAAGCACCAGGGCACCGCTGCAAACGGAGGTGATGTAGCGCACCTGCCCCGCGCGCTCCCACACGAAATCGAGGACTGTCTGGTCCTCCAGCAGCGCGTTGACCCCGCCCCCGCCAGGAATGCACAGCACGTCGAGGGGCCGGCAATCGTCAAAGGTCGCGGTTGGCGTCAGCGAGAGGCGCGTCGATGACGTCACCGGGTTGCGATCCTTCCAGATCAGTTCCACCTCGGCATCCTTGGCCGATGCCAGGACTTCGTATGGGCCGGTGAGGTCGAGTTGTTGGACGTCGGGGAATACGAGGATGCCGAAACGAAGGGGCATGGAAATCTCCGTGGGTTGACTTCCGGCAATCTACGGCATCATGGTTTGGCACGATTGCCATTCATCCCTCGCTTCGGGCCAAACCAATGCGCCGTATCGAAGTGCTTGCCTATCCCGACATCCAGCTCCTCGACGTCAGCGGACCGCTGCAGGTCTTTGCCAGCGCCAATGATTTCAAAAGGCAGGTCGGCGAACCGGCTCCTTACGAGGTCGTGGTCGTCGCCGCCTCACCGCGCATCCGGACATCGGCCGGTCTCGTGCTGGAGGCAGCAGTGCTGCCAACCCACGGAGGTAAGATCGACACGCTGCTTGTCCCCGGAGGATGGGGCGTCAACGCGGCCTGCGACGATCCCGTGCTGGTCCAGTGGATCGCCGGTCGCTCGCGCGATGCCACCCGAACCGCTTCCGTCTGCAGCGGCGCCATGCTGCTGGCGACGGCTGGCCTGCTCGACGGCCGCCGCGCGGTGACCCATTGGGGACGCTGCGCGGAGTTCGCCCGGCGCTTTCCCGCGGTCCGGCTCGAACCCGATCCGATCTTCATCCGCGACGGCAATGTCTGGACATCCGCCGGCGTAACGGCGGGGATCGATCTCGCCCTCTCCCTCGTCGAGGCCGACCTTGGCCGGCACACGGCGCTCGGCGTGGCGCGCGAGTTGGTGGTTTTCCTGAAACGTCCCGGTGGCCAGGCGCAATTCAGCCAGACCCTCAAGCTGCAGCAAGGCGACGGACGCTTCGACCGACTGCATGGCTGGATCCTTGAGAATCTCGCCGGCGACCTGTCGCTGACGCAATTGGCCGACCGCGCCAATATGAGCCCGCGCAGCTTCTCGCGGCGCTATCGCGAGGCCACGGGCCGGACACCCGCCCGCGCGATCGAGGAGATCCGGATCGAGGCGGCGCGACGGATGCTGGAGCGGGGCCAGCCCGTCAACCAGACGGCCCGCCGCTGCGGTTTCGGCTCGGAAGAAACCATGCGGCGCGGTTTTTTGCGCGTGCTGGGCACCAATCCGCGCGCCTACCTCGAGCGTTTCTGATCGCGACGGCTCGCGCCATTAAGCCGGCGGTCGACGCCGTAGAAATAGAGCCTCTCCAGCGTTCAGGCGGGATGCTGTAGCTGGCTGAGCCCGCCATCGACAACGAGGGTCGCCGCGTTCATGAACGGGCACTCCTCAGAAATCATGAACACAGCGGCCAGCGCGATCTCGCGCGCCGAGGCGATGCGGCCGCCGGGATGCAGCGCCAGCGTCCTGGCGCGCGCCGCAACCGGATCGGCAAAACTGTTCCAATAGTCGGTCGCCTTCTGCGTCTCGACATAACCGGGCGCCAGCGCGTTCACGCGCACGCCCTGCCCGGCATATTCCAGCGCCAGCGATTTGGTCAGCCCAAGCAGCGCGTGCTTGGCCACGGGATAAGGGAAGGTATGAGGGATGATGGTGAAGCTGTGCGTCGAGGCGATGTTGAGGATCGCGCCACCACCATTTGCGATCATTCCTGGCAGCACCGCCTTGCTGCAATTCCAGGCGCCCTTGACGTTGACGTCGAAATTGCGGTTCCACTCCTCCTCGGTCGCCTCGAGCGGCGTCGAGAACACATTCATCCCCGCATTGTTGATCAGCGCGTTGATCGGCCCGATCGCGTCGGTCGCCCGGCTGACGGCAGCGGCAATCGCGGCCCCGTCGCTGATGTCGGCTGCGGTATGTCCGACATGGCCCTGCGGTGCGGCAAGGCCGGCGACCGTTTTGTCCAGCAGCGCGCCGTCGCGATCGACCAGGAACAGTTTTGCCCCTTCGGCCAGGCAGGCCCCGGCGATGGCAAGCCCGATGCCTTGCGCGGCGCCGGTGAGGAAGATGCGTTTGCCGGACAGGCGCTCAGCCATGGCTGTCACTCCACTGCAAGATGGTCAGCGCCGGCCCAGTGCCGACGAACGCAGATTGTCGAGCAAAACGGCAAGCAGCAGGATCACGCCGCGCACAATGTATTGGTAGAAGGCTGGGATGTTGAGCAGGTTCATGGCGTTTTCGGCAATGCCCATGATCAGCACGCCGACGATGACGCCCGACATGGTGGCGCAGCCGCCGGCAAGCGAGACGCCGCCGAGCACGCAGGCCGAGATGACCGAGAGTTCAAGCCCGACCGCCGCATTGGGCTGGCCCGACGTGATGCGCGAGGCCAAAAGGATGCCGGCGATGCCACAGACCACGCCTTGCAGAGCAAAGATCCAGATGCGCGTCCAGTCGACATTGACGCCCGCCAGGCGCGAGGCCTCCGGGTTGCCGCCGATGGCCAGCGTGTTCTTGCCGAAGACGGTACGATTGAGGACAAAACCGAAGATGCAGAACAGCACGGCCAGGACCCAGACCGGCGTCGGAATGCCGAACAGCTTCGACAGCGCCAGTTGGTAGAAATCCGGGCTGTTGATGCCGACGGCGCGGCCATCGGATGCGATCAGCGCAAGGCCGCGCACGATCTGCATGGTGGCAAGCGTCGTGATCAGCGCGTTGATGCGGAATTTGGCGATGACGACGCCGTTGATGAAACCGACAAAGGCGCCGCAGGCGATTGCCGCAAGAATCCCGAGGATGATCGATCCGGTATAGTTCGACGCCATTACCGTGACCATTGCCGGCGAAAGCAACGATCGAACCGACCGAGAGGTCGAAGTCGCGCGCGGCGAGGCAGAACATCATCGTGCAGGCGACGATGCCGACGGTGACCACCGATTGCAGCAGGCCGAGCATGTTGCGGTCGGTCAGAAAATTCGGCACCAGCAGCGACACCAGCGCGAAGGCGACGATGAAGATCACGACGAGGCCCTGTTCGCCGAGCAGGATCTTCTTCAACTGATCGGTCATGGCAAAGATCCTCAGGATGCGATCGCGTCGGGGGTTTTCTGATCGGGAAGAGCGGCGGCCAGGATCGCTTTTTCGGCGAACTGGTCGCGCGCGAGTTCGGCGCTGATGCACCCGCCGCACATCACCAGGATGCGGTCGCAAATGCCCATCACTTCCGGCAGTTCGGACGAGACGACGACGATCGCCATGCCGTCTTCGGCAAGCTGGTAGAGCAGTTCGTAGATTTCCGCTTTGGCGCCGACATCGATACCGCGTGTCGGCTCGTCGACGATAAG
Organism: Mesorhizobium sp. C395A; assembly: GCF_030323205.1. Taxonomy (NCBI): domain Bacteria; kingdom Pseudomonadati; phylum Pseudomonadota; class Alphaproteobacteria; order Hyphomicrobiales; family Phyllobacteriaceae; genus Mesorhizobium; species Mesorhizobium sp. C395A. The sequence continues at coordinate 2,842,550 of NZ_CP100473.1, forward strand.
CACGCGCACGCCCTGCTCCGACAGCCAGCGGCCGAGAATGACCTTCTGCTGGTTGCCACCGGAGAGGTTGATGATGTCCTGCTTGCGCGACGGCGTGCGCACCTTGAGCTTCTTGATGAAGGTCTCGGCGGTGGCGATCTCGCTAGCGCGGTTCAAGATTCCGAAGCGCGTGTGATGACGCCGCGACGAGATGTTGATGTTCTCCTCGATCGAGCGGCCCTGGATGATGCCGTCATGCTTGCGGTCTTCCGAGCACAAAACGATCCCGGCGCGGATCGCGTCATGCGGATCGGTGGCATGCACGACCTTGCCATCAACGGTAATGGTGCCACCTGAGCGCGGGTCGGCGCCGAACACCAGCCGCATCAGTTCCGAGCGCCCCGCGCCGATCAGGCCGAAGAAGCCGACGATCTCGCCGGCCCTTGCCTCGAAGCTGGCAGGCGTCGTCAGTTTTACTCCGGAAACAGCGTCGACCTTCAGCCGGACATCGCCGGCCGGGCGTGGGCGAAACCCCCAGACATCGGAGATTTCGCGGCCGACCATTTCGGCGACGACCTGGTCGCGTGTGACGTTTTTCAGCGACGCATGGTGCGCCGCGAGCTTGCCGTCGCGCAGCACGGTCAGGCTGTCGCAGAGGCGGAACACTTCGTCCAGCCGGTGCGATACATAGATGATGACCTTGCCCTCGCCGCGCAGGCGGTCGATCAGGGCAAACAGGATTTCGCTTTCGCGCGACGACAATGACGAGGTCGGCTCGTCCAGAGCGATGACGCGCGCGTCGAGCATGATCGCCTTGGCGATCTCGACCATCTGGCGCTCGCCGATCGACAGCGTCTTGACCTTGCGGCTGATGTCCATGTCGATGCCCGCCGATTTCAGCTTGGCGCCAACATCGTCCAGCATCCTGGCACGGGCGATGATGCCGGCGTTGGCGGGGAAGCGGCCGAGGCTGAGGTTTTCGGCAACAGTGAGCTCAGGAACCAGCTGCAGTTCCTGGTGGATGACGATGACGCCATTGTCGAAGGCATCCCTCGTCGATGAATAGGCCTGGACCTCGCCGTCGATGCTGATTGCGCCGTCATCGGCATGCTGGTCGCCCGACAGGATCTTGATCAGCGTGGATTTGCCGGCGCCGTTCTCGCCCATCAAGCCATGCACGGCGCCCTTGTCGACGCTGAACGAGACGCCGGACAGCGCCTTTACGCCCGGATAGGTCTTGGTGATTTCCGAGAAGTCGAGAAGGGACATGGGGCGCCTATCCTTTTGCCATGCCAAACAGGCGGCGACTGTGAGCCGCCGCCTGTTTGTACAGGGAGGATTATTCGATGCCGAGACCCTTGCGGACCGTCTGGTAGTCGTCGCGCTTGGCCAGCGCACCGGCGGTCAGGATGAGCTTCTCGGGTTCCTTGTTGTTGGCGACCCAGTCATACATGTTGAGCGCAGTCTCGTAGCCGTGACGCTTCGGCGAGATGATCACCGTGCCGACGAAGCCGGTGGCGGTCGGCTTCTTGAACTCGTTGATCGCCGAATCCGCGCCGCCAATGCCGACGCCAATCACGTTTTCGGCCGGGATGCCGACGCTTTCGGAAGCGCGCATGGCGCCGAGAACGGCTTCGTCGTTGAGGCCGAAGGAGACCCACTTCTTGATGTCGGCATGGGCGTTGAGTACCACCGTCGCCGCATTGAGCGCAGCCTCGGTATCGGTCTTGGCCTGCGGCGCGTCAAAGATGTTTTCGGCCTTGAAGCCGTTGGCCTTCAGCACCGAAATGGCGCCTTCGACCCGGTCGACGGCGGTCGGCAACTGATCATAGGAGACGCGGATGGCGCCAACCTCGTCGGCCTTCCAGCCGCGCGCCTTCATTTCGTCGACGATCGCCTGGCCGACGGCCTCGCCGATCTTGGTCGCCGAAATGCCCATATGCGGCACGTCTTCCAGCGCCTTCCCGTCTGCGCCGACCAGACGGTCATCAACCGTCATCAGCTTGAGATTGTTGGCGGCGGCCTTGGCGACGATGCCGGGGCCGAGCTTCACATCAGGCGTGCAGACGATGAAGCCTTGCGCGCCCTGCGCGCCGAGATTGTCGATCGCCGACATCAGCTTCTCACCGTCCTCGGCGCCGATCTTGACCAGGGTAAAACCCTTCTCCTTGGCGGCCTGGTCGGCGAACTTCCATTCGTCCTGGAACCACGGCTCCTCGGGCTGTTTGACGATAAAACCTATCTTGGTGTCCTGAGCATATGCAGCGATGGTCGTGACGGACAGCACGGCAAGGGCGCCCGCGACGAGCGCGGTCTTCAGAAGTCGCATGATTACCTCCCAGCGATGGCCGGGCGCTCAGCCCGGATGCAGAGTCTCTAATTCTTTTATCATACTCGTCAATTGATCTGGTATGATAATTGAGCTACATGCTCTGACCAGGGATCGCTGGCGCAAATCATCCGCATCCGGTAAGGCCGGGGACGCGAGATCAGTGGTTTCGCCGCCTTGGAGGAGGGCTGAGGTGACCGAAACTTCGAAGAAGGCATCAGGCGACACCCGCCGCCCGCGCGTCATGCCCGATGTGACCAAGGCGCTTGCCTCAGACATCTTTTCCGGACGCTATCCCGCCGGCTCGTCCCTGCCGACCGAAAACGAACTCGGCGTCGAATATGGCGTCAGCCGCACCGTCATCCGCGAGGCGCTGAAGGTGCTGGCCGCCAAGGGGCTGGTGCTGTCGCGACCGCGCATCGGCACGGTCGTATGTGAACAGGACAACTGGAACATCATCGACCCGCAGGTGCTGGCCTGGCACGCGCCGCATGCGCTGGACGACAAATTGTTCGACGCCATCCTCGAAACGCGCCGCGCCATCGAACTTCTGGTAGCTGAACTGGCGGCGACTCGTGCGACGCTGCAGGAGATCGCCGATCTCGAAGCCGCCTGGCGCGGCATGGCCAATGCCGGCGAGGATCTCGCCGCCTTCTCGCGCTCGGACATCACCTTCCACCAGATCGTCTATGCCGCGAGCCACAACCCGATCTTCCGCCAGATCGGCAATCTGATCGACACCGGGCTGAAATTCTCGCTCGAAGCAACGGCGACCATTTCGCTCGCCCGGCGCATGGAAGCGGTGGCGGCGCACCGTGAGGTGGTCGAGGCGCTGCGCATGCGCGATGCCGCGGCGGCGCGTGCGGCGGCAGGCCGGATCCTCGACCTTGCGGCGCGCGACCTGGTCAGCGCCAAGAAACTCAAGAACAACTGAGACCAGCATGAAAATCATCTCGCTCACCACCTACATCGTCCCGCCGCGCTGGCTGTTCCTGAAGATCGAGACTGATGCCGGCGTTACCGGCTGGGGCGAGCCTGTGGTCGAAGGCCGTGCGCTGACGGTCGAGGCAGCGGTCAAGGAACTTGGCGATTATCTGATCGGCAAGGACCCGCGCCTGATCGAGGACCATTGGACGGTGATGCATCGCGGCGGCTTCTACCGCGGCGGGCCGATCCTGATGAGCGCCATTGCCGGCATCGACCAGGCGCTGTGGGACATCAAGGGCAAGGCGCTCGGCGTGCCTGTGCACGAACTGCTCGGCGGCAAGCTGCGCGACAGCATCAAGGTCTATTCCTGGATCGGCGGCGACCGGCCGGCGGAAGTGGCTGATGGCGCCAGGGAAGTGGTGGCGCGCGGTTTTCAGGCGCTGAAGATGAATGGCACCGAGGAACTGCAGATCGTCGACAGCCATGACAGAATAGATGCGGCTGTCGAACGCGTCGCCATGGTGCGCGAGGCCGTTGGGTCCAACATTGGCATCGCCGTCGATTTCCACGGCCGCGTCCACCGGCCGATGGCGCGCATGCTGGTCAAGGAGCTCGAACCCTACCGGCTGATGTTCATCGAGGAGCCGGTGCTGAGCGAAAATCGCGAGGCGCTGAAGGAGATCGCAGCGCTGGGCTCGACGCCGATCGCGCTCGGCGAGCGTCTTTACAGCCGCTGGGATTTCAAATCGGTGTTCGAACAAGGCGCCGTCGACATCATCCAGCCGGACCTGTCGCATGCCGGCGGCATCACCGAATGCCGCAAGATCGCAGCGATGGCCGAGGCCTATGACATTGCGGTGGCGCCCCACTGCCCGCTCGGCCCGATCGCGCTCGCCGCCTGCCTGCAGCTCGATGCCGTCAGCTACAACTGCTTCATCCAGGAACAGAGCCTCGGCATCCACTACAACGCCGCAAACGATTTGCTCGACTATGCCGCCAACAAGGACGTCTTCCGCTACGAGGATGGCTATGTCGCAATCCCCGATGGTCCCGGCCTCGGCGTCGAAATCGACGAGGACTACGTCAAGGAACGCGCCAAGGAAGGCCACCGCTGGCGCAACCCGGTCTGGCGTCACAAGGACGGCTCCTTCGCCGAGTGGTAGCTCGGCCGACCTTGCGGCCAGGCCTTCAGGACCTCGGGTTCGATTTCGCGGTGGCGCCAGCGTAACGCAGGCCTCTGATGGGCCGCAGCGCCGAGCACCAGCGCATGGGAACCGTCGGCGCCGGCAAGCCGCAACTCGCTGACCGCCTGGGTTGCCGCAAGCGATCGAAAGCAGTCGCTATCCATGGAACATGGCGGATGTCCTGTTCTCATCGACCTTTTCTTGGCCCGCCAGCCGCGTCACCTGCCCGCGGCGTGCCGGCCTGCGTTCCTGCCGGAGAAGATGCAGCTGCCGAGAAATGTCCCTTCCAGCGCATTGTAGCCGTGATAGCCGCCGCCACCGCCGCCGGCCACCTCGCCTGCCGCATAGAGCCCGGCAATGGGTTCGCCATTGCCGTCGAGAACCTGCGAATTGAGATTGGTGTGCAGGCCGCCAAGCGTTTTGCGCGTCAGGATGTTGAGGCGCACCGCGATCAGCGGCCCGTGCCTGGGATCGAGTATCTTGTGCGGCTTGGTCACCCGGAAGATCTTGTCGCCAATGTAGTTGCGGGCGCCGCGGACGGCTGTGACCTGCGCATCCTTGGTATAGGCATGGTCGACCTCGCGATCGCGCGCCACGATCTGCGCCTTGAGCCGGTCGTAGTCGAGCAGATTGTCGCCTGACAGCGCGTTCATGCCGGCGACCAGGTCGGCCAGGTTGTCGCGGACGACAAAGTCTTCGCCCTTTTCCAGGAACGCTGCCACCGATGGCGGCGCCTTGCCGCCGCGCCGGTTCTTCAGCACGGCCCGCCAATCCTTGGCCGTAAAGTCTAGGTTTTGCTCCGAGCCCGACAGCACGAACTCCTTCGAGACGATCGTCTTGCTCAGCACGAACCAGGAATAATCGTGGCCGGTCGACAGGATGCGCTTCAAGGTGCCGAGCGAATCGAAACTCGGGAAGAACGGCGCCTCCATGCGTTGTCCGAGCGCATCGAACCATAGCGGCGACGGCGCCGACAGGATGCGAATGCCGTGGTTCGGCCAGATCGGATCCCAGTTCTTGATCCCCTCGACATAGTGCCACATGCGGTCGGCGTTGATGACGGCCCCGCCGGCGTCCTGGGTGATCGCCACCATGCGGCCGTCGACATGGTGCGGCACGCCGGCAACCATACGCTTCGGCGCTGGCCCCAGCCGCCCGACCGGCCAAACCTTGCGAACCAACTCATGATTGCCGCCGATGCCGCCCGAGGTGACGATCACGACACCGGCCGAAAGCTCGAAATCGCCGACGGCCGTGCGGCTCGACTGCTTGCCGCGCTCGACATTGGACGCCTCCAGCATTTCACCCATGACGCCGGTGACCGCACCATTGGTTTTGACCAGCCGGTTGACCTGATGGCGGAATTTCAGCGTGATCAGCCCTTTGGCGACGTGCTCGCGCACGCGCCTTTCGAACGGCGCGACCACGCCCGGCCCAGTGCCCCATGTCAGGTGGAAGCGCGGCACTGAATTGCCGTGGCCATTGGCCAGCGCGCCGCCGCGCTCGGCCCAGCCGACCACCGGCCACCAGCGCATGCCCATGGCGTAGAGCCACGGCCGCATCTCGCCGGCGGCGAAATCGACATAGGCTTCCGCCACTTTCCTTGGCCAATGGTCCTCGGGCCGGTCGAACTGGGCAGAGCCCAGCCAATCCTGCCAGGCGAGGTCGCGGCTGTCCTTGATGCGCAGGCGGCGTTGCTCGGGCGTGTTGACCAAAAACAGGCCGCCGAGCGACCAGAATGCCTGGCCGCCGAGAAAACCGCCACCCTCTTGCTCGACGATGATCACGCGCTTGCCGGCATCGCCGAGTTCCGCGGCTGCGGCCAGGCCGGCCAGCCCGCCGCCAACGATGATTGCATCCGCGTCAGCCATTGTCGTAGCTCCTGTGCCGGCTTTTGTTTTCGAGATCGGATGCTCGTTGCTAGCCGCGCAGCGCGTTCCAGATGATGCGCGGCAGCTTCAGGAGGCTCGGCTGGTAGTTGAACTCGGTGATCAGGCGGCCGACCATGTGTGCCCTTTTGTGGGTCAGGAACCAGGCCGGCTTCGGCATGATGCGGAACGGCGCTTCGAGCACGCTGCGTTCCGGTCTGTCGAACAAATAGGTGTTGTGGACGACGCCGATGCCGCTCTGCACGTCGTCGAGCGTGTGGCCAGGGAAAGCACCCCAGGTCGGGCGCAGCAGCGCGAACAGAACGCCGCTCCAGGAATTGATGCCGATGCCGCCATAGCGCAGTTCGGCAATGATTTCCTCGAAGCGCTGCCGGCCGATCTCGGCGATCGTCCTGGGATGGATGAGGATGTTGGCGGCAAGCGTGCCGTGCAGCTTTTCATTGGCGTAGGCGACAGCGGCGCGCAGATAGGATTCCGCATTGCCCGCCGGCAGCCGCATGACGCTGAGCGCCGGCGCGAACACCTCGGCATTTTCGAGATAGGTATCCGTGCCCGGCCGGAACGGCACCACCACGCAGGCCGGCCCGCCGGGCCGCTCGAATTTCTGTACGCTGTCGGCATGCGCCTCGAAGGCGGCGAGGCGCTCGGTCGCGCCGGGATAATAGGCCGGGCGCGACGGGGCTTTCTGCATCACCTTTTCGAGGGCCGCCAGAAGCGCGTCGGATTTGTCCCAGCCTTCGGGCAACACGAGCATTTGGCAGGCGATACAGTTGAAACCGGAATTGTTGAGCTTCTGTGTGGCGATCAGTTCGGCATGGTAGGCGATGTCGGCATCCGACCACGGACCGGGCACCACGATGGTCGGCGCCACGCCGCCAAGCTCAGAGGTGATACGCCGGCTGTTGCGCGGCGTGCCCGCCGCCTTGTTCTTGCGGCCCTCCTCGCCGGGACCCCAGACGATCGCGTCATGCGAGGCGGCGGCACCGGTGATGTGGATGTCGTCAACGAGATCGTGGTTGCACAGATACGCACCGACATCGGTGCCGCCGCGCACGATGCGCAGCGCGCCGAATTCGATCAGCGGCCGCAGCGCCGGCCGCAGGAAATCAACGAGGTAATCATTGACCGGGTTCATCTTGAGCAGGACGACCTGATGTTCGACGAGCAGCTTGTGCAGGCAGTCGAGCGGCGCGATCGAGGCGACGTTGCCGGCGCCGAGCACGAGGCCGATCTTGCCCTTGCGGCTGGTGCGCGGCGCGTCATAGGCCGAGGCGGTGTTTGCGGCGAGGTTCGCCTTGGTCACGCCGGGCTGCATCCAGATCTCGGCCTTCAGCCCGGTGAACAACACCTTGTCCCAGAGCGAATTCGGAACCACCGTTACCGCCACCTGTCCGCTAGGCAAGGTGCGGACCGGCAGTCTGTCGAGAAACTTCTTGCCCTCCATCAGGCTGAGCGTGTGGATGAACTGGTTGCAGCCATCCATCAGCGCCGCCGGGCCAGCCAGCCATTCCTCGCCTTCCAGCGGCGAGCCGGTCGGGATGCCCTTCTTGCGCGTCGCGGTTTTGACCCACGCCTCGGCGACCTCGCGGATGTGATCCTTGACCTGCCGCAGCAAGGCGATCCGCTCGCCATTCGAGGTCTGCGCCCAGTCGTCCTTCCTGGCGTCGAGATCGGTGAGGGCGAGGTCGAGTTCGGCTGCCCATTCAGGCTGCACGGGCTGAGTTTTGACTGCCTTGGCGACCATCCTATCCTCCTCCACTTCGGTCTCTTTGTTTGACGCAGCTCCGGACGGAACCGCTTCACACTTTTCCTGGAATTGCTCTACGAAAACGGCAGTGCGGCCCATTGCTCGACGAATTTCCCGCCGGAATAGACCTGGATCGAACCGAACTGCTGTAGCACGAATTCGCTCTGGGTCGGACGCAGGAAGGCGTAGTCGTCAGGCCCGACATTGACGTTGTCGGGCAGCGCCATGAATTGCTGATTGGTCGAAAAGCCGAACGTCTTGTCGGTCTTCATCCCCACGGGATGGACGGGCTTCGCCATCCATTTTCCGCCATAGAGAAAACAGCCGCGCCGCGGCAACAGCCCGAGCTTCTGCAGCAGCCAGGAGCGCTGGTCGAGGCCCGGCACCTGGACATCGACCACCTTCAGGATCGGCGTCGCGATGAATGCGGCAGGCCGCAATTGGCTGAGGCTCGGCACATCGAAATCGGTCGGCAGCATAAAAGCCGATCCGATGGACAATTCATTGGCGCCGACCCAGCTGTCATAGAGCAATGCGGTGCTGCTGCCGCCAAGATTGAGGATCTTGCGCTGGTCGGCGGCAAGGCAAGCGACATACTGGCGAAACAGGCTGATCGCCTTGACGCGCGCCTTGGCCGGTCCTCCCAGCAGTTTGGGGATATGGCCGATATGCGCCTCGTAGGCCATGACGCCTTCGCATTTCAGCCGCGGGTAATTCGCCAACGCGGAAACTGCCCGGGCCAGTGAGTCGGGATCGCTGATACCGCCGCGATGAAGGCCGACATCGACCTCGAAGCAGACGCGCAGCTCGCGGTCGAGCTCGGCGGCAAGCGAGCCATAGGCGGCCAGCCGCTCCTCGGTATCGATCAGCCAGACGATGCGCGACGTAGCTTCGCCGAGCCCGGCGAGAACGCCCTTCGTCAGCGCGTGCCTGGCGCCGGCAACCGGCATCGGCTTGCCCAACAGGAGATCGACTTGGGGAAACACTTTCAGCATCTCGGCGCTGATCGGCAGATGAAAGGTCATCAGCCTGTCGGTCGCAAACGCCGCGCGGATATAGTCGATCAGCGGCAGGCATGGCAGCGACTTGTCGACGAGGCGCAGATCGAGGCCCGTGGCGAACTTCGCCTTGATCGCAGCGATGTTGTGATCGAGCCGGTCGAGATCGAGCACCAGGCAAGGCTGAAAGATCCCGGCTGCCCTGAGCGCGCCCGACATTTCCGCGAAATAGGTGTCGGTCAGGCTCATGCCGCGACGCCGAGCAGCCTGGCAATATAGGGCGACACGAAGCGGTTGTCCGGGTCCATCTCGCGGCGGACCGCCATCGCATCGTTCCAGCGCGGATAGAGCGCGCTCAATTCCCTTGATGTCAGGCTGTGCATCTTGCCCCAATGCGGGCGGCCGCCGCGCTTCCTGAAGATCGGCTCGGCGGCGTTGAAGAACGCCATCGGATCGCGCTCGACGCCGTGATGGATGGCGATGGAACAGGTTGGGCGCTTGTAGAAGGGGCTGAGCCAGACATTGTCGGGCGCGACGACGCGCACCTCCATCGGAAAATAGACCTCTGGAAACCGCGTCTCGAGCAGCGCAATGATTTCGCTGAGTGCGGCCGCCCCTTCCTCGAACGGCAGGTGGTATTCCATCTCGTTGAACTTGACGTTGCGCTCGGAGGTGAAGACCTTCAGCCACTCCTCGACATAATCCTCGGCCGGCACCTTGGCGAAGGCCGAGCCGATGAGACGGCGGCGCAGCCAAGGGAGCCAGCTGAGATAGTCGCGCAGTTTTCTCAGCGTCGTCACCGCATCGTCGTCTTCCGTCGGCGGACGCACCGTCGCCGGCGCCTCGGTGATGTCGCTGGCAATCAGCAGCGCCTGGCCGGAAAACGGCACATAGTAGAACTCGGCCGAACGATGCGCCGTCATGGTGCTTTCGAATTGCGCAAGCACATCGGCGATCGGCGCCGTCCAGCGGCGGTGCCGCATCCGGTAACTCGCCACGTTGCGGATCGTCACTTCGGTGACGGCGCCGAAAGCGCCGAGCGAAGCGCCCATGGCTTCGATCATGTCGGGGCTCTTGGCACGGTCGAACTCTTTCACGGCGCCACGCCCGTCGACGATCTGCATCGCCTCGAGCTGGGTATGGTAAGCGCCGAGCGTGATGCCCGAGCCGTGGGTGGCGGTGCCCAGCGCCCCGCCGAACGCCTGCTTGTCGATGTCGCCCATGTTCGGCAGCGCCTGGCCGACGCCGTGCAACAGCTTTGCCAGCGCGCCGATCTTGGTGCCGGCGCCGACCCGTGCTGTCAGCCTTTCGGGATCGTGCGACCTCAGGCCCTCGAAGCGATCAAGCGACAGGATCGTCCCGTCATTCTTGACCAGAGGCGTGAAGGAATGGCCCGTGCCAGCGAATCGAACTGGTCCCGGCGCGTTGCGAATGGCACCACTCAGCTCATCGAGACTCTGCGGTTCGGCAAAAGCCTGCGGCGTGGCCGTGACATAGCCCGACCAATTGCTCCACTGGCTGATAGCCTCTCCCAAAATTGCCTCCCTGGGACGCCGGCTTTGCCGGTCTTTCTCCTAGCGCTGAATAATATGATACATACTCAGCTTTTCGGATATGATACATTGTCAGCTTTCTGTCAACCTGGCAATCGGAGGTGTCTTGTGTGGTCCCGTGTTCAAGTGCATGGCCTTTGGCCATGATTGGGCGCATTCCGATAGTGAGATTATCTCTAGGCAATTAAAAGGACAAACAAGGACACAAATATAATTAAAACGATCTGCTTAAATCTCATCACAAGAGCTTTGCGCTCATCCCGTTTTATTCTGATTTTTGTTTCATGTTCGTCATACTTTATATATCCATAAAACATGCAGCATGCTAACAAAACCAAAAAAATACCTCTCCTACCATGGCTTTCTCGGAAGTCACTGCTGCCAAACGCAACCACCCATCCGCCAATTCCGTAAATAACCAATGTTGAAGTGAATAAAACGAAAAGCATCGAGAAAACGTATAGTTTCTTTAACGCATTCCGACGACCGTCGTGCCCATCCATCACTACAGTTCCTTTGCTTGCACGAACGTAAATCAATACTGCATTATTCATGATTCATACTTGATTTCCGAGTACCCCTCTAGCTCACCTCGGGGCAACGGAACTTCACTACACAATAGCACGCCGCCAGGTCGTGGGGCGAACGGCTAGGTTCCTCGTCCGTCAGCGAGCCGCGCGCCGTACTAAGGGCCGTGCAAATCCATGAGGGCAACCGGCTGTATCACGAGCCTCACCGCGACCGGGCGATCGTGATCGAGCGTGGTATCTGATTGTCATCGGACGACATTCCGCGCCGGCCGCATTATCTACAGCGACGCACGCTGAGCCGGCGTCGGCATTGAACGCAGTTCGTTGCCCCTTCAAGCCAGCCCAAACGTTTCCACGGCCCGCATGATGCCGCGCAATTCGGCCAAACCCTTCAGGCGGCCGATCAGCGAGTAGCCGGGATTGATCCTTGTCTTGCCGATATCGTCGGCGAGCAGGTGGCCATGGTCCGGCCGCATCGGGATTTGCCAGTCGGCTCGGCCCTCCTTGCGGCGGCGCGCCTCCTCCTGCATCAGCGCCAGGATGACATGCGCCATGTCGGTGCCGCCTTCGAGATGCTCGGCCTCGTAGAACGAGCCGTCATCCTCGATGGTGATGTTGCGCAGATGGGCGAAGTGGATGCGGTCGCCGAATTCCTTGACCATGGCGACGATGTCGTTGTCGGCGCGCGTGCCGTAGGACCCGGTGCAGAACGTCAGCCCATTGGCCTGGCTGTCGACGGCATTGAGAATGAAACGCGCATCCTCGGCGGTCGAAACGACGCGCGGCAGGCCGTAGAGCGAAAACGGCGGATCGTCGGGGTGGATACACATGCGCACCCCCTCCTCTTCCGCCACCGGAATGATCTCGCGCAGGAACCACGCGAGGTTGTCGCGCAACTCCTTCGGCCCGATCCCGTCATAGTCCGCAAGCGCCTCGCGAAAACTGTCGCGGTCATACTTGCGCTCTGTAGCCGGCAGGCCGGCGATCAGATTGCGCTCGATCTGGTCGATCTTCTCGGGCGGCAATTCCTTCAGCCGCGCTTCCGCCTGCGCAATACGCGCCGGCGTGTAGCTGTCAGCACCGTTCTTGCGCTTCAGCACGAACAGATCGTAGGCGGCGAAATCAACGGCATCAAAACGCAGGGCGTAGCCTGTCGTCGGCAGACGGTAGGCTAGATCGGTGCGGGTCCAGTCCACCACCGGCATGAAATTGTAGCAGATCGTGGCGATGCCGGCCTTGGCCAGCGCGCGGATCGAATCGCGGTAATAGCCGGCATAGCGCCCGCGTTCCTGCGCGCCGATCTTGAAGGAATTGTGGACCGGAACGCTCTCGACGACCGACCAGGTCAGTCCTGCTTCCTGGATAATGCGCTTGCGCTCCAGCACTTCGGCCTCAGGCCACGCCCGGCCGTCATAGATATGGTGGAGCGCCGAGACCACGCCGGTGGCGCCCGCCTGCTTGACATGATCGAGCGTCACCGGATCATCGGGCCCATACCAGCGCCAGCATTGTTCCATTTCGGCTTTCCTTCTGCGACAGGTTGGCAACTTATTGTTGGACCCCGATGGGAGTCGATAGAAAATGGAGGAGTTTTTAGAAATGACGGATTTCGACGGCAAGGTCGCCCTGGTGACCGGGACGACCGGAATCGGCCTGGCAACCGCCACACGCCTTGCGGCCGGTGGCGCCGCAATCATCGCCTGCGGCATCGACCGCGCCGCCAACGCGGCGATGAAAGCGCAACTAGAAAGTGCTGGTGCCGCGGTGCTGGTCATCGACACCGATGTGTCCGTCTCCGATCAGGTGCGCGACGCGGTCGCGGCTGGCGTCGCGAAGTTCGGCGGCCTGGATGTCATCGTCAATTCAGCCGCCGTCCATCCCTATGGCACGGCGACGACCACCGACTGGGAAACCTGGAACCGAACGATGACGGTCAATGTCGGCTCGATCTACCTGACCGCGCATTTCGGCATTCCGGAAATGATCAAGCGCGGAGGCGGCGCCATCGTCAACGTCGCCTCGGTGCAGGGCTTTGCCTGCCAGCAGAACGTCGCCGCCTATGCCACGACCAAGGGCGCCATCCACACGCTGACGCGCTCGCTGGCGCTCGACTACGCGGCATCAGGCATCCGCGTCAATTCGGTCAGCCCGGGCTCGATCCGCACGCCGATCCTGGAGAAGGCTGCGCGCGGTGACGGCGGCAGCGATGCCGATGTCGAAGAGGCCTACAAGCGCTTCGGCGCGGCGCATCCGCTCGGCCGCATCGGCGAACCGGAGGAAGTGGCGGAACTCATCGCCTTCCTTTGCTCGTCGAAGGCCGGCTTCTGCACCGGCGCGGACTACAGGATTGATGGCGGACTGACCGCCGGCATCGGCGTCAGATAGAGCACTGATCGTGCTCTGCACGCTTGCCGGCGATCTCGAGCGCTATGTACCGCCTCTATAGCTTCCACGTCCGCCTGGCATTGCCCGAAAGCAGCTTCGCCCGTTCGTCGGGACTGGCTCCCGCGATCAGCGCATGCGTCGCTGTCACCCAGGTCGCAAGGCCACCGCCAAGCGTGCACACCGGCCAGTCGCTGCCCCACACGACGCGGTCCCAGCCGAAGCAGCCGATCGTGTGCTCGACATAGGGGCGCAAGGTCTCGACGGTCCATGAGCCGGCATCGGCATAGGCGACGACACCGGAGATCTTGCCGATGACATTGGGACGCCGCGCGATCTCGGTCATATGCTCGCGCCACGGATGTTCCGCACTGGCCTTGATGTCGGGCACGCCGCAATGGTCGAGCACGAACTGCACATCCGGCGCCAGATCGGCGAGCGCAACCGCCCTTGGAATCTGATGCGGCAGGACGACGAGGTCGAAGGTCAGGCCGGTGCCGGCAAGCCGCTTGATGTTTTCGCGAAACAGCGCGCTGTCCGAAAGCTCGTCCGGCATGACATGCAGCACGCGGCGGAACCCCTTGACGAAGGGATCGGCCTGCTGGCGCCCGAGATAGGCGGCGAAGCCGGCCTCCTCCGGGCGGCAGGAGGCGATCGCCCCGCGCAACAGACTGCCCTTCTCCAGCGACTGCGCCTTCACATGGCTGGTCTCGGCCTGGATGTCGGCTTCATCGACGTCGACCTCCATATGCAGCGCGGCCTCGATACCGGCGCGGCGGGCCTGGATCGCATATTCTGCGTGCGGGAAATCGCGGTTGAGCGCCGGCTCGCGGCTGAGCCAGGGATAGCGCAGCGCCGACAGGTCGATCAGGTGCAGATGAGTGTCGATGATCATGGCTGTCCTCCTCGGTGATTTCAGATCATCGCCAAATGCCTAAACCCAGCGCATGACACAAGCTTTGGCTCAGGCCCGCTTCGGGATCTCTTTGTCCTCGAGCAGCAGCGTCAGCCCCATGGCGACGAAATAGAGCGCCGCCACCCAGATGAACATCACGTTGAAGCCACTGGAGTAATGGTCGAGCACCACTTCGCGGATCGCGCCCGGCAGGCTCGATGCGAGGTGCGGCGTCAACCCGTTCAGGCCACCCGGCAGCAGGGCGGCGGCGTCTGCAGGAAGCTCGGCTGTCTGCCGGTTCAGCGCCCAGATCATCACCGCGCCGTTCAGCGCCAGACCCAGCGATGCTCCGAGCGTCCGCGCCTGGGTGATCAGCGACGTCACCGCGCCGATATCCTGCAGCGGTGCCGCCGCCTGGATCGCCACGATCAGCACCTGGAACTGCAGGCCCATGCTGATGCCGAACACAGCCATCATCGTTGCCAGCACCCAGATCGGCGTGTGCTGGTTGGTGAGGACGAAGCCCAGCATCAGAAACCCGCCGATACCCATGGCGACCACCGGCATCCATTTGTAGCGTCCGGTTGCCGCGATCACCCGCCCGGCCACGATCGAAATGACCATGGACGTGAGCGACGCCGGCAGGAACAGGAAGCCTACCTCGGCCGGGCTCAGGCCCGTCAGCGTCTGCATGTAGAGGGCAAAATAGAAGAACATGCCCAGCGTCACCGTTCCGGCAACCAGCGACACGCCCGAGACGATGCTGACCGTCGAATTGCCGAACAGCCGCAGAGGGACGATCGGCTCTTCGGCCCGCCGCTCGACCATGACGAACAAGGTGATGGCGGCCACTGCCAGCAGCGGCAGCGCGAAGGTGATGAGGTCCGGTCCGTTGGGGTCGAGCACGTGATAGCCCCAATAAACGATCGCCGTCGTGCCGATGGCGAGCAGCGCGCCGCCGAGATAGTCGATGCGGTGCCGCTTCTCGTTGAACCGGCTGCGCATGGCGAAGGCCAGCACCGCCAGCACGATGATGCCTATCGGCAGATTGACCAGGAACACCCAGCGCCAGCCGAACAGGCTGGTGATGTAGCCGCCGGCCAGCGGGCCGAGCACCGACGACAGCGCGAACACCGCCGAACTGTAGCCCTGGTATTTCGCGCGGTCGCGCGGCGAAAACAGTTCGCCGATCATGGCGAAGGCCGAGACCATCAGGCCGCCACCGCCGATGCCTTGCAGCACGCGCGCGGCGATCAGGCTCTCCATAGACCATGCCATGCCGCAGACAAGCGAGCCCAGCAGGAACAGGCCGATCGCCGTCAGCACGACATTCTTGCGGCCATACATGTCGCCAAGCTTGCCGTAGAATGGCGAGACCGCGGCGGTCGAGAGCAGGTAGGCGGCACCGACCCAGCCGAACAAATGCAGATTGCCGAGTTCGCCGGCAATGGTGGGCAAGGCGGTGACGACGATCTGCATGTCGATGGTGGCCATGAACATGGCGATCAGCGCGCCAAAATAGACGATCAATGTCGTCAGATCGGGCCTGGCTTCGGCCTCAACGGGCGCTGTGTCCGGCAGCGTCTGCTCGACAGTCATCGGTGTCTCCGTAGCTTGGGGCGCGATTTATGTGCCCACAACCAGGAGGTGTCAACCATATATGTGCGCATAGCATATAATTGACATCAGCATATATTTTTGCTAGCCCGCTATGGGATGAGCAGCAACGCCTCCGGCAGTCCTGACCGATTTCCACCCCTGTTCCAGACGCGCGGCGATCGGGATCTCGCCGATCTGGCGCGCGGCAGCGGCCTGTCCGAACCGGCGGCCGAGGCCGTGGCCGCCATCGATGCGGTGATGAGCAAGGTGCGCCGCTCGATCCAGCGCCGCGACTTCGGCCGCATGATCCTGGCGCGCGTAGACCCTTCGCTGGAAGTGAGCCATTTCGATGCGATCGGCGCCATCGCGAACAATTCAGGTCTCAGCGATACCCAGCAGGACGAGGTGACGGTCGGTGTCATCGCCGAGCGCCTCGAGATCGACCCGTCGCGCGCGAGCCGCATCTCAGCCGACATCGTCGAGCGAGGCTTTGCATGCCGCGTCGCGTCGCAACGCGATGCCCGGCGCATCTGCCTCAAACTCACCGCCAAGGGCGAGCGCTTCGTGGCGGCGGTGCGCCAGATCAAATGGCGGATTTTCGCCGGATCGCTAGCACAGTGGGATGAACAGGACCTGGTAACGTTCGCCACCTTGCTGGAACGCTTCGCGGGATGGGCCATGGACGAAGCCGGGATGAAAAGGTCCGCCGACGCCGTCAAGCAGTTGATGGACGAGATGCTGTCCGAAACGAAATAGGCGGCACGGCGTGGACGCCACCCATGTGTGCGAGCCGTTCGATAGCCCTTGACGCTCAGGTCGCCTCGGATCGTTATCGGCCGAAGAAACCGGCGTCCTCTTCCGCCAGGTATTTCTTCGCCGCTTTGGCATCGATGTCGAGGCCGAGTCCCGGAGCTTCGAGCAGGTCCACCATACTGTCCCTGACGATCTGCCCCTTGGGCAGGCCGATGACGATGTCCTCCCACCAGGGGTCGGAGGCGCTGGGATATTCGAAGGCGATGTAGTTGGCCGGCAGCGTGGCGCAGACATTGATCAGCGCACCGAGGCCCAGCAGACCGTTCGCCGTGCCGTGCGGCGCCATCATGATCGAGTGCATATAGGCGTGCTCGGCCACCCATTTGAGCTCGGCGATGCCGCCGATATCGGCGGGGTCCGGACCGATGACACGGACCGCCTGGGTCTCGATTAGTTCCTTGAAGTTATGCCGCAGGTAGATCTGCTCGCCGGTGTGGATGGGGGTGGACGTCGATGTCGTGAGTTCGCGATAGGCTTGCGGGTTGACCCATGGCACGTAGTCGCCGGTCAGCATGTCCTCCAGCCACATCAGATTGTATTTTTCGACGGCCCGCGCGAAGCGGATGGCGTCGGGCAGGAACCAGCCGGGGCCGCAATCCAGCGCCAGCGAAACCTTGTCGCCGAGCACCTCCTTCATGGCGACGACGCAGTCGATCATATGCGCCATGCCGCGCTCGCTGATCTGCCCCTGGTCCATCGCGCCGTGATAGGTCGGCGGCTGGCGCACGCCGTAGTGGAAGTCGGGAACGCTGGTCTTCATGTTGGAGTGGAAGCTGATGCCTTGCTTGACCATGAAGAAACCTTCCGGCCGCTCCATCATCCATTTGACGTCGGCCGCGTAATCCTCGGGCCTGTCGCCGGTGCGCTTCTTGCGGATGGAGCCGTTGTAGACCCGCACCTGGTCGCGGACCTTGCCGCCGAGCAGCTTGTAGACCGGGACGCCGGCGGCCTTGCCGGCGATGTCCCACAGCGCATGCTCGATGGCGCTGACAGCGGCGCCGTAGGGCTTGAACGAGCCGCGCTGACGGATCTTCAGCATCACACGTTCCACATCCGTCGGATCCTCGCCGATCAGCGCGTCGCGGAAATGCAGCACCCAAGGCTTCAGATAAGGCTTGGTGTGCTCGACCTCGCCGAGGCCATGGAGGCCTTCGTCGGTGACGATGCGCACGATGGGATGCTTGCCGATGACGGCACACCTGAGATCGGTGATCTTCATGATGTCCTCTATTTCACCGACGAGAAGGCGGTTGGCGCGAGAAACTGGCTGGAAATATTGGCCAGGATCGGGCCATCGCGCTCGGACTCGTCGCGGGCCTCGAGCCATGCCGGATCGGTGGTGAAGGCCTTCCATTTCACTTCGCGCTCGGCCAAGGATTCCCAGGCGACGAAATAGGTCAGTCGATTGCTATTTTCGCCGACCACCGTGGTGAAGAACCCGGCTTGGCGGATGCCGTGTCTATCCCACAGCGCCAAGGTATGGTCGTTGAAACGCTTGAGCAGCGCCGGCAGCCGGCCCGGCACGCAGTCGTAAATGCGAAGTTCGTAGATCATGGTCCATCCTTCTGTTCACCTCTCCCTCCGAGGAGAGAAGTGTAGAGTCAGCTCCAGGTGCGGTCCCAGGAGTATTCGTCGTCCCAGTGATCGGTCGGTTGCCAGATGCCGGTGACGCCGGGCTGCAGGTGCTGGCTGATCACATCGTCGACGATGTCGTCGATGCCCAGGCCCGGCTTGTCGGGCACGGTGATGAAGCCGTCCTTGACCAGCGGCTTGGGCAGGCCGGTGACGATATCGTCCCACCAGTCGACTTCGACGCTGTGATATTCGAGCGCCATGAAGTTTTCCGTGGCTACAGCGACATGCGCGGCGGCCATTGCCGCGATCGGGCTTTCCGCCATGTGAATGGCCATGGCGACGCCATGCTCCTGCGCTGCGTCGCCGATCTTCTTGGTCTCGAGAATGCCGCCGGTGGTCAGCAGATCCGGATGGATGACCGAGATGCCGGCGTTGAGCAGCGGTTGGAATGCTTCCTTGAGGTAGATGTCCTCACCGGTGCAGATCGGCACGGAGGTCGCCTGCTGCAACTGCCGATACTGCTCGGTGTACTGCCAGGGGATCACGTCCTCGAGCCAGGCCGGTGCATACTTCTCGATCCGCCGGGCCAGACGGATGCCGTCCTGCAGCGAGATGTGGCCGACATGGTCGATGGCGAGCGGGACCTCGTAGCCGATCACCTCGCGGACCTCGTGAATATATTGATCGAGCAGGTCGAGGCCCTTTTCGGTGAAATGGAGGCTGGTGAAGGGGTGCGGCACGTTCTGCGCATCATAGGCGGCGTTGCGCGCCCGGCGCTCGTCCAGCGTGCGTGCCGGGCCGCGAGCGGCATGGCTGCGGAAAGCATCGAGCACGCCGGCCGGCGCCACCACCGCGCCCGGTATGTGCGAAATCTGCGCCAGACCGAGATCCATCTTGAGGAAGGTGAAACCGAGATCCATCCGCGCCTTGAGCCGCTTTCCGGTCTCGTTGCCGCTGGGCTTGTCCGCGTCGGTGTCGCAATAGACACGCACCTTGTCGCGAAACCGTCCTCCCAGCATCTGGTAGATCGGCACGCCATACGCCTTGCCGGCGAGGTCCCAAAGCGCGATCTCGATTGCCGAGACACCGCCACCTTGCCGCCCATGGCCGCCAAATTGTTTGATGCGGCGGAACAGCCGGTCGACGTCGCAAGGGTTCTCGCCCAGCAACCGGCTCTTCAGCATCAGCGCATAGGTCGCGCTGGCGCCGTCGCGCACTTCGCCCAGGCCGACAATGCCCTGGTTGGTGTAGATCTTGACCAGCGCGGAGGTGAACGGCGCGCCGACGATCTCGGCAACGCGCAGGTCGGTGATGCGCAGGTCGCTCGGCCTGGAGTTCGTATTTACCCGATTGAGCGCCTCGCCGGCGCTACCCGTCTTTGCCATGGCTTATCCTCGTTCTGATTGGTGGCGCCCCGCACCCCCGGCCTGCATAAGCGTTGCTAGCCAAGCTCTATCTCGTGGGCCTGCAGGTAGTCTCGGTTAATCTCGACACCGAGACCCGGCTTCGACGCCAGCTTGAGGCTGCCGTTCGAGACATCGAGTGGCTCGTCGATGAGGTGATTGTATTTATCGAGATTCCACTGCGACGTTTCGAGCTTGTAGAAGTTGGGAACCGTCATCATCACCTGCGCTCCCGCAACCACGTTGATCGGTCCCGCGGCGTCATGGGGCGAGACCGGGATATAGTACGCTTCGCAAAGGGCGGAAATCTTCTTCAGTTCGGTAATGCCGCCGGTCCAGGTAACGTCCGGCATGATGTAGTCCGCAAGCCTGTTCTCGAGCACCGGCACGAAATCCCACTTGGTGTGGCCGCGCTCGCCCCACGAGATAGCGGCGCTGACCTTCTCACGCACCTGCTTGAGGGCATTGAGGCTCTCGGGCGGACAAGGCTCCTCGAACCAGTCGATCTGGCCGGCTTCCTCGAGGCTCCGGCAGAGGCGAATGGCGGTGGGGACGTCGAAGCGGCCATGCGCGTCGATGAGAATGTCGACATCGGGCCCCGCCGTTTCACGGATCAAAGCCGTTAGTTCGGCAGCCTCGCGCTCGTCCTTGCGGGTCATGCCGCCATCGAGGTAGCCGTCCCGCTGTTCGCGCGCCAAGCCATCGGCGATGCGGCCCTGGTGGGGGAAAGGATCGAACTTCAGCCCGGTGTGTCCGGATTCGACGATGTCTCGAATTTCGCGGACCACAGCCTCCTTGCTGTTAAACTTGGCCTGGTTGGGATGGGTATAGAGCGCGATTTCATCGCGCACCGGTCCGCCCAGCAGCTCGTAGATCGGCTTGCCTAGAACTTTGCCGCGAATGTCCCAGAGCGCTATGTCGATAGCGCTCACGCATTCGACTGCGGCGCCGCGGCTGCCCATATAGGTGAAGCTGCGGAAAATCTTGTGCCAGAGATGCTCGATGCGCGCCGGATCCTCACCTGTGACGGCAACACCGATCTGCCGCAGGATCGTGCACAGCGCGCGGTTGGCGAGCCTTGTGGTGGTGGTGATTTCCCCCCAGCCACTCACCCCTTCGTCGGTCGTCACCTCGACGAACAGGAACTCCCCCCAATAGGAAGCATCGGACTTGATCAGCCACGGCCGAACGCTCGTGATTTTCATCTCTCAACTACCTCTGTCTGATGGCCGGACCAATGATTTTCTGGGCTGGAAGTTCTATCCGGCCCGAGCGGCGTTGCGCGCACGCATCTGTTCGAGAACGTGCCGGCCGGAACCCTCGACATGGCGGGCAATGAGTTCGGCCGCCTCGTCGGCATTTCCGGCTTTGATATGCGCGATGAGCTCGCGGTGTTCACGCATGATGGCGGCCCGCCGCGCGAGCGTGAAATTGAAACGCCGGCTCACGGCTCGCAGCACTTCGCGATGCTTCCACCAAAGCTCGGCGGCATGGCGGTTGTAGTGGCGCTGGTACATTACGGTGTGGAAGGCGGTATCCAGTTCACTGTGCCGCAATGTGTCGGTGAAGTTGTTCTCTTCGATCAGAGCCTGGATGCGTTCGAGTTCGGCGATGTCCTCGCCGGTCGCCATGTTCACGAACCATCGCGTCAGGGCCGGCTCGATCAGGACTCCGATCTCGTAGATATCCCGGACAAAATCCTGGTCTATGGGCCGGACGCGCGCGCCACGGTTGGCGACAAAGGTGACGAAGCCCTCCCCTCGCAACAGCTGCAGCGCCTCGCGTACGGGGTTGGTCGAGGTGCCGTGACGCCGGGCGAGATCGGTAACCACAAGTCGTTCGTTGGCGGCGAGCCGTCCCTCGATGATGTCTTCCCGGATCAGTTCATAAAGCGAGGCGCCCTCGCTGGACGCCCCGATGGGATCAATCCCCACGGGTGGCTCTGCTTTGAAATCGCTTGTTTCGGCCAAAGCCGGCTCCCCCGATTAGTACATCACATGCTCGATATCATACACGGGTTTTGCAAACAATGTACGATCGGGTGCGTTGACAGGCAATCCACGATCTGAAAACGTACCAGATGATCGAAGGGATACATTGAGCAGAAGGACGCATCCCGCACGGTCGGACGAGCCCCTTGGCGCACAGCGGCATGGGAGAATCTGGGAGGATACTATGACGAGGATTACACTCGGCGGTGCCGTCCTGCGCGGCACTGTCGCCACTGCTTTGATGGCGTCGCTCATGTCGGGATCGGCGCTGGGTGCGCCGCCGGTCGATTTGAGCAAGTGGTCGCCGGAGTATGTGCGCTCCATCGCCGGCACACAGGATTTCGACACGGCCGCCGATTGCGGCAAGGTCACTCCGCTCGACTACAAGGGGCGACTGACGTTCTGGTATCAGGGCGTGTTCGAGGGCGACCCCGACCTGCTGCGTCAGTACTACAAGGATTTCTTCGAGACCTTCCGCAAGACCTATCCGAACATCCAGCTCGAGGATCAGGCCCTCACCTACAACGACCTTCTCGACAAGTTCCGCACGGCGCTGCTGGGCAATGCCGCGCCGATGGCGGTCCGCCTGCAAATCCTGGGCGGAACCGAGTTCGCCTCGAAGGGTTATCTGCAGCCGCTCAAGCCGGAAGATGTGGGCTATCCCACAGAGGATTTCTGGCCCGGCGCCATGAAGGCGGTAACCTGGGATGGCGTGACCTACGGCATTCCCACCAACAATGAGACGATGGCGTTCATCTGGAACGCCGACATTTTCAAGCGTGCGGGCCTCGATCCGGACAAGGCTCCAGCTACCTGGGACGACGTCGTCAAATATTCCAAGCAGATCCATGACAAGCTCGGCATAGCCGGCTACGGCCTCGTGGCGCGCAAGAACGCCGGCAACACGCCGTACCGCTTCATGCCGCAACTATGGGCCTATGGCGGCGGTGTCTTCGACGAAGCCTCCGCGAACCCGACCTATAAGGAGGTCGAGCTCAATAGCCCGCAGAGCAAGGCGGCGTTGCAAGCCTCCTACGACATGTATGTTCGCGACAAGTCGGTTCCGGTTTCGGCGCTCACCAACCAGCAGGCCGATAACCAGCCCCTGTTCGTCGCCGGCCAACTCGGCATGATGGTCTCGCACCCGTCCGACTATAACGTCATGCTCGACCTGCAGAAGAAGGCAACGGGCGCCGACAAGGAGAAGGCGCAGACCGTCATCGACAACATGCGCTACGGCCTGATCCCGACCGGCCCCGACGGCAAGCGCGCCGTCGTGTTTGGCGGCTCGAACATTCACATCCTGAAGCCCGAATATGTCGAGGGCGGCAAGGTGGACGAGCCGGCCGCAAAGGCCATCATCTGCATGTGGACGAGCCCTGAATGGTCGCTGAAGATGGCGTATGCCGGCTCGAACCCGGGCAACCTCAACGGCTTCAAGACCAAATGGATGAAGGAACGTCTGGACAACATCAAGTTCCTCGATGTCACCACCTCGATGTTGCCATACGGCATTCCGTTCCCGGCGCTGCCGCAATCCCCCGAGATCATGAATATCATCGTCCCGGACATGCTGCAGAACGCCCTGACCGGAGCGATGACCGTCGACCAGGCAGCGGACGACGCGGCCGAGAAGGTGAAAAACCTGATGGACGGACTCTAGTCCGGGCCTGACCTGCGATCCGACCGGCTGCGCCGATAGTGCGTGCAGCCGGTTTGCTCCGAACAATAAGGGCACGCCATCGTGACGATCGTGACCGGCAAGGCCGAGGCTCGCCGAAGATTGCAACCCGGTAGCTCCGGCGTGCTGCGGAATATCTGGGAGCATCGCGCCGACTACGCTTACGTGCTTCCAGCGATCGCCGTGATGCTCATCGTCATCGCCTATCCGATCTACTACACGGTCGAGCTGTCGTTCTTTAAGACGCCGCCTGGCCTGCAGCTCCGCGACAAGACCTTCATCGGATTGGACAACTACACGGCCATCCTCACCAGTCAGGTGTTCTGGAAAGTTACCCTGAACACCCTGATCTGGACGATCGCATCCACCTTCGTTGCCTTTGCCCTTGGGTTTGCCGCCGCGCTGGCGCTCCACCGCGAGTTTATCGGCCGGGGCGTCCTGCGCGCTATCCTGATCATTCCCTGGGTCATCAGCGCGGTTGCCGCCTCCTATATCTGGAAGTGGATCTACCATTCGGACTTCGGCATCATCGGCGCGGTGCTGGTCGGCCTCGGATTGGCCGACCGGCCGCCGAACTTCATCGACAACGTCAGCACGGTGCTGCCCTCCTTGATCGTCGTCAACATCTGGCGCGAGTTTCCGTTTGCCATGATCATGATGATGGCCGGCTTGCAGACGGTCCCCGACCAGTTGCTGCGCGCCGCGGAAGTCGACGGGGCCAATGCATGGCAGCGTTTCTGGCACGTCACCTTCCCGCATCTGCGCAACGTCTCGACGGTGACGATCCTGCTGCTCGCAGTGGCCAATTTCAATTCCTTCATCATCCCGTGGATCATGACCGGTGGTGGGCCGTCGAACGCTTCGCACATCTGGATCACCCACATTTATGAGCTCGCCTTCGGCCGGCAGCGATGGGGCGTCGCATCGGCCTATTCGGTGCTCCTGTTCCTCATGCTGATGGTGCTGGGCTACTTCTACGTTCGTGCGCTGGCCGGCAACGAGCGCAAGGAGGGCGGCGCATGAGCACGATTGTCGAAACAGCTCCTCGAGGTCCGGCCCGGCGCCGCATGCGCATCGACGGATGGCGGTGGGCCGGGCGCATCTTCCTCGTGTTCATGCTGCTTTACACCGCGTTGCCGATGATCTGGATGCTGATCACATCGATCAAGTCCGGCTTCGCGGCGATGCAGTTCCCGCCGCAATGGTGGCCGGAAGAGCCTACCCTGGCCAGCTACCAGAAGCTGCTCGATCCGCAAAACAGCGTCGGTCAGGACTTCCTGCGTTTTTTCTGGAACAGCCTCTACGTGTCGACGGTCACCACAATCCTTTCGGTGATCGTGGCCGTTCCTGCTGCCTACGCGTTTTCGCGCTTTCGTTTCCCCGGTCGAAACTTCCTGTTCTTCACCGTGCTTTTGCGCAACATGTTCCCGGCGGTGATCTTTCTCGTGCCGCTCTTCATCCTGATGCGCGCGATCGGGCTGGTGAACACGCATGGCTCGCTCATTCTCACCTATCTCACCTTTGGCCTGCCGCTGGCGATCTGGCTGCTCAAAGGCTTTTACGACAACATTCCGGTGCAGCTCGAGCAGGCGGCGCGCATCGATGGGGCGACCCGGTTCCAGGCTTTCGTCCTGATCGTGATGCCTCTCTCGACGCCCGGAATCATCGCCACCGCGATCTATTCCTTCATTGGCGCCTGGAACGAGTACATCTATGCCTACACCTTTCTCTCCAAGAACGAGCAGTTGACCCTGCCGGTCGGCATACAGCGTTTCTTCTCGGAGAATACGACGGACTTTCCGGGCCTGATGGCGGCCAGCTTCATGATGAGCGTGCCCGTCGTGGTGCTGTTCCTCCTCCTGCAACGATACTTCGTACGCGCCCTTACAGAAGGCGCGGTCAAACACTAGAGCCGGATGATTTCAGGTCTGTTCGACCTGAAATCTGAATCCGCCTCTAAATCAAAGAGATAGAGCATGATGTCGTCCGAAAACCGCTTCACACTTTTCGGCATCATGCCGTAGGGAGTTGCCGATGGCCCACGTGGTCCTGAGAGATCTCGTCAAGACCTATGGCGGCTTCAAAGCTGTCAACGACGTTTCGCTGACGGTCAATGACGGCGAGTTCGTTGCGCTCGTCGGCCCTTCGGGCTGCGGCAAGACAACCACGCTCAATCTTGTCGCGGGATTGATCCCGGTCACATCGGGCGACATCGTCATCGGCGACCGCGTGGTCAACGACCTCGACCCCAAGGACCGGGACATCGCGATGGTGTTCCAGAACTACGCGCTCTACCCGCAGAAATCGGTCTACAAGAACCTGGCGTTCCCGCTGCAGATGCGCAAGCTGCCCAGGGACGAGATCGACAGGAAGGTCAAGGAAGCGGCGCGCGTGCTCGACATGACGCACCTGCTCGAGCGCAAGCCGCGCGAACTTTCAGGCGGGCAGCAGCAACGTGTCGCCTTGGGGCGCGCCCTCGTCCGCGACCCTGCCGTTTTCCTCATGGACGAGCCGCTCTCCAACCTCGACGCCAAACTGCGCGTCCAGATGCGCTCGGAGATCAAGCGCTTCCACCAGGACCTCAAGGCGACCATCATCTATGTCACGCACGACCAGCTCGAAGCCGTGACCATGGCCGACAAGATGGCGGTGATGAACGGCGGCTACCTGTTGCAATACGATTCTCCGGCGCAGGTCTTTGCCCATCCGGTGAACATGTTCGTCGCCAGCTTCATCGGCAGCCCGGCGATGAGCCTTGTTCCACTGGAGGCATCGACAGCAAACGGCAACACTGCGTTGACCGGCGCGGAGGGCTGGAGCCTTGAGCTCTCGCCCCTCAACGCCCGGAAGGTTGCGGGAGCAACGTCGAGGAAAGTCGTGCTCGGCGCACGTCACTCGACCATCAGGCTCCACAAGAGCGCGGCGCCAGGCAGCGTCCCGGCCAAGGCCTATACAGTGGAGCCGACCGGAGACGTCACCTTCGTGCAGGCGTTGCTGTCAGGCGCCATCGTCAACATCAGCGTGTTCCCCAACATCGCCGTCGCACCTGACGAGCAGATCTGGCTCGAGTTCGACCAGGAGCGGCTGCATCTGTTCGATGGCGAAACTGAACTGGCCCTCAAGGCCGGCTGAGACAAGACGGGGTTCATTGGGAACGTTGGGGATGACTGAAAAGCTTAAGATCACCGCGATCAAACCCTATCCTGTATGGGTTGGAACGCGTAATCAGATGCTCGTCAAGATCGAGACCGACCAGGGCGTCTTCGGCTGGGGCGAGAGCGGCTTGAGCGGGCGCGAAAAGGCCGTTGCCGGCGCGGTCGAGCATTATCGCGAGTTTCTCATCGGCCGCGACCCGATGCAGATCGGGCGGATCTGGCAGGAGGCATATCGCAGCCAGTACTTCGAGGGCGGGCGCGTTCTGCAGGCGGCGATCTCCGCCATCGACATCGCCCTGCACGACATCAAGGGCAAGGCGCTGGGGGTGCCGGTCTACGAACTGCTGGGCGGCAAGCAGCGCGATCGCATCCCCACCTTCGCCTCGACCGGAGACGAGGCCGAGGGCGATGCCGCCGTCGAACGAGCCCGGGAGCTGCGCGCACGGGGGTGGCAGGCGATCCGCTTCTTCCCCGCAGGGCAAAGCAGCAGGGACATCTTCGAACCCCGCGAGTCGATCGGCGCTACCGCAAGCATGCTGAACAAGGCGCGCGAGGCGCTGGGCGACGACGTCGTCCTCGGCATCGACTATCATCATCGGCTGTCGGTGGCAGAGGCGGCGAGCTTCTGCAACAAGCTCGGCCGCGGCGTGCTTGATTTTCTCGAGGAGCCGATCCGCGACGAGACACCTGAAGCCTACGAATCCCTGCGCAGGATGACCGACATTCCCTTTGCCATCGGCGAGGAATTTGCCAGCAAGTGGCAGTTCCTGCCCTACATCGAGCGCGGCATCCATCAGTTCAACCGTCTCGATGTCTGCAATGTCGGCGGGCTCACCGAGGCGATGAAAGTCGCCGGCTGGAGCGAGGCGCACTATGTCGACCTGATGCCGCACAATCCGCTTGGTCCGGTGTGCACGGCCGCGACCCTGCATCTCGCCGCCGCCGTACCCAACTTCGCGTGGCTCGAGACCAGGGAACCCGAGACGAAGCTGGGCTTCGACAATTCCGACTTCTTCCCCGTGCAGCCACGGCTCGACGGTGCCGACTATCCGGTCAGCGACCTGCCGGGCCTCGGCGTCGAGGTCAACGAAGCGGCGGTCCAGGCGGAGGCTTTTCGTTTCTGGGAAGCGCCTCACCTCAGGCGCCGGGACGGGTCTGTTACGAACTGGTAGTTCCATCTCAACCGGAGTCCACAATGACGCATATCCCTGACATCACGCGACCGTCCAAAGACCTCATTGACGCCCTGAGGGAAATCGGCGCCGCGACGGTTGCCGGCACGCTGGGCCACATGGGTTTCCGCAATCCTCACATGGTCGGTCCGGTGGCGCAGAACCATGGGAAGTCGATCGTCGGGCCGGCGCTGACGCTGCAGTTCCTGCCGCAGCGGCCGGACCTCTTCAGCGAGGGAGAATACGCCGACCCGGAAACGCAACTGCACCGGCACGTGCTCTATCACGCGCAGGAAGGCGATGTGGTCGTCGTCGACGCGCGCGGTGACATGAGCTCGGGCGTCTTCGGCGATATGATGTCGACCTATTTCAAGGGCAGAGGCGGCGCGGGCATCGTAATCGACGGCTGCATGCGCGACCGGCCCAATGTCGAGAAGCTCGATCTGCCCCTATGGCTGCGCGGCTGGACGCCCAACTACCATGTGCAAACCAGCATCTATCCGAACGCCGTCAACGTTCCGATAGCCTGTGGTGGTGTCACGGTGATCCCGGGCGACATTATCATCGCAGACGACGACGGGGCGGTTGTGCTTCCCGTCGCAATGGCGGCAAAGGTAATTGAAGAATCGAAAAAACATCACGATTGGGAGGAGTTCTCGCGCGAGAAGCTCATGCAGGGCGCCCCGCTGCAGCGCTACTATCCGCTGCACGACGATGCTCGCGGCGAATATGAGGAGTGGCGCAAAGCCAATCCAGTGAAGGGCTGAGGCCCGGCAGCAACGGCATTCGGCATGCAGCCGTTCAAGAGGTGATTGTTGCCCGCAATACGTGGGTTTTGAGACCCTTGCCTTCGGCTACATGCCTGGTCCCACTCGAAAACCCTGCCGACGGGCCTCCCGATCCAGAAAAACGCTTTCCTCGGGTGAAGCGGCGGCTCCGATACGGAAGGTGAAGGACGTCACATGCGTCGCATTGGTGTCGATCCCACAGTGAAAGCGCACATGATACCAAGTCGTCGCGGTACGAAAAGCGGTATCCGGGGCGTCCAGAAGATTGCCGACCTCTAGTGGAATGCTTGGGAGCAATACGGGGCGATAAGCGGCGTCGTTCAGTTGCTGACCCAGAAGATTGGAGCAAAGGTCGGCTACGCGTTGCCCCCGTGGCACGTCGGCCATCGAGTTCGTTGCGAAGGGATCGCCGGTAGCGCCTTTTGAAAAAAGCTTGCGAACACCCGGAAGCCCCGCATACGCTAGTGAGTTGGCCGTGGGGTTTGGCTCTGCGGCCTTTGCGCGCGGCGGCTTCGCGGCCTTCGCCGGGCTGGGTTTCGGTGCAGTGTCGGGTCTGGCCTCAGGCGCCTGAGCCGACGCAGGAAGCTCGATCTCACCGCCATCATCAGCCGAAGGTGTTGCAGCGGCCGATTCGTGCCTGTCGGCGTCAGGAGCTCCCGCCTCCTGTTTGTCAGCTTCCGGCTTCTCATCGATGCTGGCTGGCTCCGCCGGCTTTGCAGCGTCGGGCGTCGGTTCAGATCTGCTCTCCGCATCGGTTGGCGTGGCAGCCGGCTTGGGCTCGCTGTCCTTGGCGGTGGACGACGCTTGGTCCTGAGCGCTTCTCCCATCCAGCGATTTCCTGGGGCCGGTGTCTTTGTCACCGAACTGGAATGCAGGCTTCAGGACTTTCTCTGACGGCAGGTTGTCCGGTACCGACTTTTCGACCTTCTTTTCAGGCTGACTTTTGGCTTCGGGTTTCGGCTTTGGTGGTTCGGGCGGCGGCACGAGTGCGACATTGATAGGTTGCTCCTCCTGCGGCTGCTGGGCAGGAACGGGCAGGCCATAGACCAGGAACGCGGTGATGAGCGCATGCAGGACCAGCGATGCGGGCAAGGCCCACAGCAAAGTCCGCCGCCGCTCGGATGTCTCGGTCTTCATCCCTCACGATGTGGAGCGAAACTGCGGCGGCATCAAGCGTGGCAACCGTATTGGCGCATTCAGCCGCAGCTCAGCAGTGAGGAGACGACGCATGATTGCTTCTCGCCGCCGGCTCCATTCTCTGCATGCCCGCCTCCAATCTCAGCGACGCAGGCTGGCGTCGCGGGCACGCTCGCGGAGCTCTTCGCGAGAAAGGCCCGCATCCGCCAATATGCTGTCTGGAAGCCGCCTCAAGCTCGCAAGCGTCTGGCGATAGGCAAGCCAGCGGGCGAAACGGTGTCGAAGTTCATGCAACATGATCGTCTCCTTGGCGAGCGGGATACCCACGCTCTTGGATTGGTCGAAAACGCAAAGCAATCGCGCAAAGCGTATGCACGATCGAACGGATTGCGCTGACTGCCTGGCCAACCGAGGTGCCTGTCATTTTCCCGCCAGGGCAGAATTATCAAGCGCTTCCAATGCCTATATACTTGCGCGTGATGGCCGCTTCGCGCTACAGCCACGGTCGCAAGGAGTTTTTCATTTCTGCAAAATGGATATTGGCTGGGACGACCTGAGGTTGTTTCTCGACGTTGCGCGGCTGGGTGGCCTGAGCGCGGCGACGGCAACCACGCGCCTCAGCGCAGCCACACTCGGACGACGCGTCACCGCGCTCGAAAAGCAGATCGGCGAAGCGCTGTTCGTACGTCAGCAGACCGGCTACCGACTAACCCCGGTCGGTGAAGAACTGCTGCGGCGCGCCGAAGACGTCGAAGCAGCAATGCAGTCGCTAACCCGCTGGCGCGAGGGAAACCTGCCCGACCGCATTGTCCGCGTCTCGGCCGGGCCATGGACCTCGGCCTTCGTTTCCACCCATATCGGCGAAATCTGGACCGTCGATGACGGCATCAGGGTGGAACTCGTCACCACCACCGACCGGGTCGACATCGGTCGCCGCGCCGCCGATATCGGCATCCGCAGCGAGCGCCCGACCGAACAGTGGCTGGCCGGCCGTCAGAGCGGCAAGGTCGCGTATGCCATCTATTCCGGACGCCACCTGATCAACGGCATCGCCGCCGGGTTGTTCGTCGGCGTCACCGGCGAAGGGGCAAACATTGCCTCGGCGCGCTGGCTGCAAGCCCATCACGGCGATCGCATCGCCGTGCGCGGCAACAACACCCATTCAGTGCGCGAATTGGTGGCCGCAGGCGCCGGCCTTTCGATCTTTCCGTGCTTCGTCGGTGACAGCGATCCGCGGCTGGTTCGCGTCGCTCATCCTATCCCAGAACTCGAAACCGACCAGTGGATCGTCACCCACCATGAGGAACGCCACTCCCCGCCGGTACGAAAGATTGCCGACCGGATTGCCGCTCTGATGCGGGCCCATCAGCCGTTGTTTCGCGGCAAGATGCCGATCCGCTAAGCGTCAGGCGTCGATCGGCCGCCAGATTCTCAAGGTTCTGGCGCGTGAGGCGGGCGCGTGAAGCTTGAAGGGGTTGGATCCCGGATTGTGGATTTTGGCTGGCCAGAAGCCGGGCCAATCCCGGAAATTGGCTGGAGACTCGTCCAAAAGGTCGGCTCGTTCAGGCGTATATGGTACAAGTCCCACATCTTGTCTTGCCGCAAAGTTCACCCTCTGATTCCCTGTGCCAAGGCGATAGAACCTGATTCTTGCACCTGGCGTGTTCAAGCGGCGCGTTCCGGGAACTTTTTTGTCGATCAATTCCAAGGAGACAAGACGATGAGCACCGCGGCAAGGCCCGTCATCTCGGAAATGCGGCCGAAGATAACCGTTATCGGTGTGGGCGGTGGCGGCGGCAACGCGGTCAACAACATGATTGCCGAAAATCTGCAGGGTGCGGAGTTCATCGTCGCCAACACCGATGCCCAGGCACTGACCATGTCGAAAGCATCGCGGCTGATCCAGCTGGGCGCCCATGTCACGGAAGGCCTGGGCGCCGGGTCGCTGCCCGCGGTCGGCCGCGCGGCAGCCGAGGAATCGATCGACGAGATCAGGGACCACCTTGCGGGAACCCATATGTGCTTCGTGACCGCCGGCATGGGAGGCGGAACTGGAACCGGTGCCGCGCCCGTCATAGCGAACGCTGCACGGGCAGCCGGCATCCTGACCGTGGCCGTCGTCACCAAGCCGTTCACCTTCGAAGGGAAGCGCCGCATGCAAGCCGCCGAAGAGGGCATCGAGCAGCTTCGCGAATGCGCCGATACCGTGATCGTTATTCCGAACCAGAACCTCTTCAGGATCGCCGACGCAAAGACGACTTTCGCGGACGCCTTCGCCATGGCTGATCGCGTCCTTTATTCCGGCGTCGGCTGCATAACCGATCTCATCGTCAAGGAGGGGCTGATCAATCTCGACTTCGCCGACGTGAAGTCGGTGATGCGCGACATGGGTCGCGCAATGATGGGTACCGGGGAAGCCACGGGCGAGGACCGCGCCAGGAAGGCCGCCGAAGCGGCGATAGCAAACCCGCTTCTCGACGAAGCCTCGATGATCGGCGCCAAGGGCGTCCTGGTCTCGATCTTGGGCGGCATGGACATGACGCTGTTCGAAGTCGATGAGGCCGCCACCCGCATCCGCGAGGAGGTCGACGCCGAGGCCGACATCATCGTCGGCGCCATATTCGACCGGGCACTCGCCGGAAAATTCAGGGTCTCAGTCGTCGCGACAGGATTGCGGCAGGGCCTGGAGATACCGCAGTAGGCAGGATCCGGGCTGCTGATTTATGAGTCTGGTGGACCGTGGTCATGGGCTTCGCCACCGAAAAGTCGGCCCGCAAGCCCGCACCATTGAACTTGCCGGTGAATTCGCGTTGCCGGCCTAGAGACCGAATTTGTTTCGAGGCCGCTGCCACGAATGCGCGAACTCGCATCAGCGCCGCCGCGGAACCGCTCCCAACTGCAACCGCGCCGCGAATGCGCTTCGACCCGGATCCCCAACAGGAGGCCATACAGATCGACCACGGCAGACATTTCGCCTGCGATATGGCCAGCGTCTGCTGACCACATGATCGGCCCTTTCTGATCGGTGATGCGGGCTCGCTGGATATGGCACAATAAAACCGGCATGGGTCAGACGTCGGGAGCGTCCAGTGGCGGCCAGCCTCGCAAGCGCTATATCGAAGAAAAACTCAGGTCGACCCGACAGGAGCATACTCCATGGCTGACACGCCGACACCCGATGCTTGGTTTCTCGCGGCCCTGACGACAGAGCATTTCGTGCAGCAGACAGCGATCAGCACGTCCATAAGTGAAATGGCGTCGCGGACGACCATCTACATTATGGCTCTGTCGAGCGCTCTGGTGGCAACGGGCTTTGTTACGCAGTCCTCCGAGTTCTTCCTGCCGTTTGTCGCGGTTGTGCTGCCATCGGTCTTTTTACTGGGTGCCTTTACCGTCTTGAGGTTGGTCGACATCGCCGCTGAGAACATGCAGGCCCATATCGGCATTGCCCGGATCAGAGCCTACTATCGAACTTTGGGCGACGAGGCTGCCTTCCAGTTTTCCAAGGAATTCGGTCGCTGGCCCGAAAATGACGCCGAACCTTCTCTTCGTACTGGGCCTCTCCTGGCGTACCTGACCACTGCAGCTACTATGATCGCATTCATAAATGCCATCGTCGCTGCGGCGGGCGTTACTCTGCTTGCGTTTGGTGTCGGTGCAGAACTATTGCTCGCGCTGTGTCTTGGCGCTGGAGCAGCAATCGGCTTGATGACGATTTTCTATTTATACCAGCGCCTTCGGACGAAAGGCATGGTCCGCATTGCCAAACCCTATGGCTCTGAAAAGAGCGTGCTTTGAGCGGGTAATGAATGTGGTGTTTGTGTGAACGGCACCGGCATGGCAATTCCGATCTTATTGACGACCAATGCTCCACGCCCCTCGCAGGCTGTTCGCAATGGCGAGCCCTTTCGGGATCGAGACATTTCCGCAAACTTTTTTGCCCGGCATGCGTTGTTCCTTCTCCGAGCACAGGAGAAAGCCATGCAGACTAAGTCGCAGACTTCAGCCGAAGCCGCCAAGCAACGCCATATCCAGCGTGGTATCGACGCCAAAGACGAGACGAAGAGCAATGGCAAAATGCAACAAGCGATGCAAGCCGGCGCCCGCAAATATCCCGAGCCACCTTTTCCCGAGCAGCATCAACCCAAACCGGGGCATGAATGGGCGATCGAGCCCGCTCCGCTCTACGATGCGCCTTACTACCTCGGATCGAAAAAACTCGACGACAAGGTAGCGCTTATCACGGGTGGTGATTCCGGCATCGGCCGTTCGGTGGCAGTCTTGTTCGCCCGCGAGGGCGCCGACATTGCGATCGTATACTTGAGTGAAGACAGAGACGCCGAAGCGACCAAAAACGCCGTCGAAAAGGAAGGCCGGCGTTGCATACTGATAAAAGCCGATGTCAGTGAACGCGAGCATTGCCGCAACGCCGTGGCGCTGACGGTCGAAAAATTCGGCAGGATCGACGTGCTGGTCAACAACGCCGCTTTCCAAATCCATTCCAGTGACTTCAACGACCTGACCGAGGAACATTTCGACACGACGCTGAAGACCAATCTTTACGGCTATTTTCATATGGCGCAGGAGAGCGTGCCGCACATGGAGCCGGGCTCCGCGATCATCAATACCGGTTCGGTGACCGGCATCGACGGTTCCAAGCAACTGGTTGACTATTCGATGACCAAGGGCGGCATTCATGCCTTCACGCGAGCGCTTTCGGGCAATCTGATCGGCAAGGGCATCCGGGTAAACGCGGTCGCGCCAGGTCCGGTGTGGACGCCGCTCAACCCTTCGGACAAGGAAGCCGACGACGTCTCGAAATTCGGCGCGGATACGCCGATGAAACGGCCAGCGCAACCGGAAGAACTTGCCCCGGCTTACGTGTTCCTCGCCTCGTCGCATTGCTCGAGTTACATCACGGGAGAGATCCTGCCGGTGGTCGGTGGCTACTGAGGTCGCGGAACGTATTTCATTGCATTGGGCTACCGAGTAGACGGCACGCGACGACGTCGTCTCCAGGGAGACGCTTGCCGCGCTCGATCGCTTCAAGAAACGCGTGATCGGTGCCGTGCGCCGCCGCTACACGGCACCCGCCACGGCTCCGGAGCAATAGCGCTCCGTGTTGGCCGAAATCCTCGCTCGCGTTTTCAATTTTCTGAATTTCCGCTTGGAACTCTCCCGCCGGCATACCGTTCAAACATCATTGGAGAACGACCATGCCACGAGGCGACAAATCGAAATACAGCGACAAACAGGAACGCAAAGCCGACCACATTGCCGCAGGCTATGAGAAGCGCGGTGTTTCCGAGAAGGAATCCGAGCGCCGGGCATGGGCGACCGTCAACAAGGACGATGGCGGCGGCAAGAAAGAAGGCGGCTCGGGTCGTGGTAAACACACCGGACACCCCGCGGCCCACAAGGGTGGGAAAAGCGGCGGCAAGGCATCGGCTTCACGGTCAGCCGCAAGCCGATCGGAATCGGCAAAGAAGGCAGCGGCAACACGCAAGCGGAATGCCGAGCACCATGCCCATTAACTGCCCCGCAACAGGTTCGGAACGCCATGAAACCCAAGCTCGTCAATCAGGTCAGCGGGCAAAGAATTTTCGTCGTGGTGCTCGACCTCGGCGACGAAGGCTTCGCCGCGCTGACCGCCTTCGCAACCGACAAGAACATCGCCGACAAGAACATCGGCAGTGCCTCTTTGACTGCGATCGGAGCGTTCGGCGCCGCCTTGATCGATGTTAATGCGTGAGATTGGCAAGCGCCTACCCGGCTCCTTGGCCATCAAGGGCGGATGTCTCTGTGGCAGGATCCGATTCAGCGCCGGGATCGAACCGAGGGCTCACTACTGCCACTGCGATATGTGCAGACGAGCGACCGGCAGCGCGTTTGCAGTTCTTGCCTGGATGCCCTGCCAAAGCCTGACCTGGAATTCCGGAACGCCAACATATCGAAGGTCTTCGCCGATCGCACAAAGAGGCTTCTGCCCAGAATGCGGGTCGCCGCTCAGCCTTTGCTACGACGCGTCGCCAACCGAGATCGCGCTGCACGTCGGTACCTTCGATGATCCGGCTCACCTGGTGCCTCGGTACAACTACGGTTCAGCGCAGCGCCTTGGTTGGGTGTGCTGCGGAATAGACCTACCGGACCGCGACACCGAGGAGCGCTGGTAGCGCCGCCTGTTGCGAATGACCTAGATTGCCGATCAGGAATGCGGCCCTTGTCGCCGTGCCCCGAAAGTGCGGTCTCGATCTGCCCGGCCTGCCGACGTGGCCAGACCGTCGACAAGCCCTAAGCGCTAGCCGGTTTTGATCCTTTGGGGGGCCGCATTCTCTATCGCGAGGAAAATCGCTTCGAACAGATCCTCGTCGCGGAAGGGCTTGCCGAGCAAGGGCACGTCGGCCGGCCGATCGGCAATCTCCCGGGCATCGGCATAGCCCGTGATCATGACCGCTGGCCAGTCCGAGCGCAAATTGCGCGCGAAGCGGATCACGTCGACGCCGGATACGAGTGGCATGGCGAAGTCGGTGATAATGACGTCGAACTGGTTGGGAGTGCGCTCCATCATGGCCAGCGCCTCCGCCCCTCCTCCCGCGCAGGTCACCTCGAAACCACGTTGGCGAAGGGACTCGGCGGTCAATTGCCGCAAAACATGGCTGTCGTCGATCAGGAGGATTGATGGGTGCTCCATCCCGGCATCGGCGAACGCTCGTTCAATGTCGGGTTCCACCACAGGATCGACCGGCTGTTCGGTCGATCGTGGCAGCCAGAGTTGCATGGTAGTTCCGCGGTTGACGACGCTTTCTATGCGAAGTGTCCCACCTGACTGCTTCATGAAGCCGTAGACCGTGCTGAGGCCGAGGCCCGTTCCCTTACCGACCGGCTTGGTGGTGAAGAACGGTTCGACGACCTTGGCGACAAGATCGGGAGGTATGCCGGATCCGGTGTCCTTGACGGCGATCATGACATAGTCGCCCGGCGGAATATCCTCTGTTGGCGTCCCGATCGATCGATTCTGCGCATGCACGGTTATTGTCCCGCCAGAGGGCATGGCGTCACGCGCGTTGAAAACCAGATTCATCAAGGCCAATTCAAGTTGGCCTGCATCGACATGCACCGGCCAGATCGTGTCATCGATCTGCCAGTCGAAACGGATCAACCCCCCCAGCACGGGCGCCACCAATCCGTTCATCGTGTCGCCCAGCGCAGCAAGGCGCACCGCTTCCGGCTTCAGGGTCTGGCGCCGCGAGAATGCCAGCATTCGCGCGACAAGGTCAGCGCCTTGTCTTGCAGAACGCCGCGTCAGGTCGAGTACCTGTTGCGCCTGATCATCCAACGTAGCCCGGCGTTCAAGCAGCCCTAACCCACTGAGAATTGCGGCGAGCAGGTTGTTGAAATCATGCGCCAGGCCGCCGGTTAGCTTGCCGATAGCGTCGATGCGCTGGGATTGAAGCAGCTGATCCTCAAGACCGCGCCGCTCGGTGATGTCAAGCAATGTGCCGATGATTTCCGGTTCACGGCCATCTGAGCCGTCCGACATCACGCCCTGGTCGAGAAAGATGCGATACTCGCCATTGGCGCAATGCCAGCGGAACTCGCACGTATAGGAGCCGGTGGTTTTGGCCGCCAGCAGCGCTTGCTTCAATCGCGGCAGGTCGTCGGGATGAACGCGGCTGAGACCGAACTCCGGATCCGATGTCAGGTATTCAGGCGCAAAGCCGGTCAAGCGCTCGACGCCCTCGGTAACAAAGCGCGCCGCGAAGGGCGGCTCGGCTGCCCGAGCATGAAAGCAGACCGGCAACGAATTCAGGATGGCATCCTGCCGTTGCTCGGCGCTGCGCAGCGCGCGTTCGGCCTGAAGCTTGTCCTTGTGCGCCTGCAACGCCTGCGCCAATAGTCCCTGCTCGACCTCCGCCTTGCGCTGGATCTCGAGCGTCTTCTCGTGGAGTTCGACGAAAACCGCGACTTTCGAACGCAGCATGATCGGATCGAATGGCTTGAACACATAGTCGACCGCGCCGGCATCATAGCCGCGCAGCATATGCGCATCCTCCTTGTTGATGGCGGTCAAGAAGATGATTGGGGTGCGCTTGGATTGCTCGCGCTGGCGGATAAGTGCGGCCGTTTCATACCCGTCCAACCCTGGCATGAGGACATCCAGGAGAATGACGGCGAACTCCTCTTTCAGCAGAAAGCGCAGAGCCTCTTCGCCCGATTGGGCGCAGATGACCTCTCCGATAGTCGCGAGCACTTCGCTGATCGCCAGCAGATTGCGCTCATCGTCGTCCACCGCCAGGATGCGGGCTCTTGCCGGCCCTTCGGCAAGAGCTGCCACCTCAAGTTTCCTTACCCTGTTTCTTGCCAGCTTTTGCATCGAACGGCCGTCAGTTCGCTGCCAGGAGAAGTTTTTCCGGGCTCTCGACACGGGATCGGGCACGCCCGATCCAGACACGAAGCAGCGCCAGCAGGAGATCCAGGTCGACGGGTTTGGCGATGTAGTCGGAAGCCCCGGCATCCAGACATTTTTGCCGATCCCCCTTCATCGCCTTTGCGGTGACGGAAATCAGCGGGATATGAGCAATCGCCGGTGTGCCGCGAATCCGCCGCATCGTCTCGTAGCCGTCCATCTCCGGCATCATGATATCGATCAATGCCACGTCGACATCGGGCGCCTGTTCAAGAAGCGCGATGCCATCACGGCCCCGCTCGGCATGCAGAACCTGTATGTCATAGGTCTCCAGAACACTGGTGAGCGAATAGATATTGCGAATGTCGTCGTCGACGATGAGAACTTTCGCCCCGGCGAGATCGGACTTGCCGTTGTGTTCAGTTCCTGCCCAGGCCTCTTGGCGACCTTCTCCCGGCAGCGTTGCCGAAATATGCAGCGCCAATTGAGCGAAGTTCTCCGCCCGCGGTGCTTCCGCCAAGGCCGGGTTCAACGCCAGTACCTGTTCAAGCGCGTCCGGGTGAGGCGTAAAGAACAGCAGCTGCGGCAAGGCTTCGCCGAAGTGGCCGGTGATCTCGTCCAGCGCCTTTGCGTTGTCCTTGGCGGAGCGTCCAAAGCCGAGCACGACGGCATCATAGGAGGCGAGGCCAACGTCTTCTGCATTTGCCGCAACTCGACCGATCGCGGTGACCGACGTTACGCCGTCGCGGATTGCCTCGACCAGCGCCAGACGCCGCTCCGGGTCAGGGTCCACGACCAGAACGCGGCGCTGAACGCGGAGCTTCTTCGAGTGGATATCCTGAAACACCTTCATCAGCTCGTCCGAGGAAACGGGCTTGGTGGAAATGCTGGACGCCCCCTTGCGTGCGAGACTGTCGATGTCTTCGGCACCCGAGATGACATGGATGGGAATTCCCC
The DNA here is from genome assembly GCF_030323205.1 of Mesorhizobium sp. C395A. Taxonomy (NCBI): domain Bacteria; kingdom Pseudomonadati; phylum Pseudomonadota; class Alphaproteobacteria; order Hyphomicrobiales; family Phyllobacteriaceae; genus Mesorhizobium; species Mesorhizobium sp. C395A. The sequence continues at coordinate 2,881,641 of NZ_CP100473.1, forward strand.
TCGTCTTCTGGTCATGCCGCAGCAGATCGAAAAGCACCCAGCCATCGATATCCGAAAGCCCGAGATCAAGCGTGATTGCGTCGGGAACGAGCTTGCGGGCCAATGCCAGCGTGCCGGAACCTGCATTCGACAGAACGCCTTTCAGCCCGGCCGACCGGGCGAGGCCGAGCAGCAACCCGCCAAAGGTCGGGTCGTCCTCGACGATCAACACGATCCGATCGGTGGGTAGGATTGAATCGCGGTCGTCGATCAGCTCTGCCGAGGCCGGACTGCTGAGCAGAGCTGTCGCAGCAACCGCCTCCGCCGCCGGAGCCAGGGTCGACTGTACTGTCGTCACGCGGGGGCCGTCGAACGGGATGATGAGGGTAAATGTCGACCCCTTGCCCGGCGTGCTTTCGACCCGCAATTCGCCGCCAAGCAAGCGAGCGATCTCGCGGCTGATCGAGAGCCCAAGGCCGGTGCCGCCATACTTGCGGCTGGTGGTGCCGTCGGCCTGCTGGAAGGCCTCGAAAATCAGCTTCTGTTTGTCTTCTGGAATGCCAATGCCGGTGTCGGTGACGGCGATCGCGAGAGCCTTCACCGGCTGCGTCGCGCCATTGCGGCGGCCGGCCTTTTCAACCCGGAAGTTCAGGCTGACCTCGCCTTCCGAGGTGAATTTGAATGCGTTGGAAAGCAGGTTGAGGACAATCTGCTGCAAGCGTTTCTCATCTGTGCGGACCGTGTCGGGAAGCGCCGGATCGACCTTGATGGTGAAGCCAAGTCCCTTGTCGGCTGCCAGCTGACGAAAAGTTCGTTCCATGTGCTGGCGAAGATGCGTCACCGGCATATCGTTGATGTCGATGGAAACAGTGCCCGACTCGATCTTCGACAGATCGAGGATATCGTTGATGAGGCTGAGAAGATCGGTTCCTGCCGAATTGATGGTGCGGGCGAACTCTACCTGTTTTTCGTTGAGGTTGCCGTGCTGGTTGGTCGCCAGCAGGTTTGACAAAATGAGCAGCGAATTGAGCGGCGTGCGCAGTTCGTGGCTCATATTGGCCAGGAACTCGGACTTGTATTTCGACGTGAGTGCCAGTTGCTCGGCTTTCTCCTCCAGCGCGCGTCGCGCCATCTCGATTTCGAGATTCTTGTTTTCGACCTGCTTCTTTTCGTTCTCGAGCAGCTGCGCCTTTTCCTGCAGCTCCTCGTTCGTCGCATGCAGCTCTTCCTGCTTTTTTGTCAGCTCGGTTTGACGCGCTTGCAATTCCGACGTCAGCAGTTGCGACTGCTTGAGCAGGCCCTCCGTGCGCATCGTCGCAGCGATGGTGTTGAGAACGATGCCGACGGATTCCATGAGCTGGTTGAGGAACGACTGGTGTGTGTCACGAAACTCGCCGAACGAGGCGAGCTCGATGACGGCTTTGACTTCATCCTCGAACAGGGCAGGCAGGATGATGACATTGGCTGGCGAGGCGCTGCCAAGACCAGATGTGACCCGAAGGAATTCTGGCGGCACATTGTCCAGCATGATGGCGCGCTTGTCGGCGGCACTTTGCCCAACCAGGCCCTCTCGCAGATCAAGCCGCTGCTTGATGGCAGCCTTGCTCTCGGCGCCATAGGAAGCCGCCAGCTCAAGATAGGATTCCTCCTCGTCGCGATTGGTGACGTAGAACACCCCATACTGGGCGTTCACCAGAGGAGCGAGTTCGGACATGATGAGCCGCGAGACGGTGGCAAGGTCGCGCTCGCCTTGCAGCATGCGCGAAAACCGGGCGAGATTGGTCTTCAACCAGTCCTGCTCGGCATTCTTCAGCGTCTGATCCTTCAGATTGCGGATCATCTCGTTGATGTTGTCTTTTAGCGCGGCGACCTCGCCGGAGGCTTCGACGCTGATCGAACGGGTAAGATCGCCCTTCGTCACCGCCGTCGAAACCTCGGCGATGGCACGCACCTGGGTGGTCAGATTGGCAGCGAGTTGATTGACATTGTCGGTGAGGTCGCGCCAGAGGCCGGCGGCACCTGGCACACGCGCCTGACCACCGAGCTTACCCTCGATGCCCACCTCACGGGCGACGTTGGTCACCTGGTCGGCAAAGGTGGCAAGCGTCTCGATCATGCCGTTGATGGTGTCGGCCAGCAGGGCGATCTCTCCCTTCGCGTCGACCGTCAGTTTGCGCCTGAGATTGCCTTGCGCGACCGCCGTCACGACATCGGCGATGCCGCGCACCTGATTGGTCAAGTTCGTCGCCATCAGGTTGACGTTGTCGGTCAGGTCCTTCCAGGTACCGGCAACACCTTCGACGCGCGCCTGGCCACCAAGCTTGCCCTCGGTGCCAACCTCACGCGCGACTCGGGTGACCTCGCCGGCGAAGGAGTTCAACTGGTCCACCATGGTGTTGATGGTCGACTTGAGCTCCAGGATTTCGCCCTTCACATCGACGGTGATCTTCTTCGACAGGTCGCCGCGCGCCACGGCGGTCGTGACTTCGGCGATGTTGCGCACCTGGCCGGTCAGATTCTCGGCCATCGAGTTCACATTGTCTGTGAGATCCTTCCACGTGCCGGCAACGCCGCGCACCTGCGCCTGGCCTCCCAACTTGCCTTCCGTGCCGACCTCGCGTGCCACGCGCGTGACTTCCGAAGCGAAGGAATTAAGCTGGTCCACCATTGTGTTGATGGTGTCCTTCAGCTCCAGGATCTCGCCGCGGACATCGACGGTGATCTTCTTCGAAAGGTCCCCGAGCGCCACGGCGGTGGTTACCTCGGCGATGTTGCGCACCTGGCCGGTCAGGTTGGCCGCCATGGCGTTGACGTTTTCGGTCAGATCCTTCCACGTGCCGCCGATGCCGCGCACCTGGGCCTGGCCGCCGAGCTTGCCATCGGAGCCGACCTCGCGCGCCACACGTGTCACTTCCGAAGCGAAGGAATTGAGCTGGTCGACCATCGTGTTGATGACGTCCTTGATCTGCAAGATCTCGCCCAGCGCGTCGACGGTGATCTTCTGGGTCAAGTCGCCGGTCGCAATGGCCGTTGCCACCTTCGACACGTCACGCAACTGCACCGTCAAATTGCCGGCCATAGCGTTGACGTTGTCGGTCAGATCCTTCCAGGTGCCACCGACGCCTTCGACATGCGCCTGGCCACCAAGCTTGCCTTCCGATCCCACTTCGCGGGCCACACGCGTGACCTCAGAGGCGAAGGAGTTCAGTTGGTCGACCATCGTGTTGACGGTGTCCTTGAGCTCCAGGATCTCGCCTTTGACGTCGACGGTGATCTTCTTCGACAGGTCGCCGCGCGCCACGGCGGTGGTGACTTCTGCGATGTTTCGAACCTGGCCAGTCAGGTTGGCGGCCATGAGATTGACGTTGTCCGTCAAATCCTTCCATGTGCCACCGACGCCCCTCACCTCGGCCTGGCCGCCCAGCTTGCCTTCGGTGCCGACCTCGCGCGCCACGCGCGTCACTTCCGAGGCAAAGGAGTTCAGCTGGTCGACCATCGTGTTGATGGTGTCCTTGAGTTCCAGGATTTCGCCTTGCACGGCGACCGTGATCTTCTTCGACAGATCGCCCGACGCGACCGCCGTCGTCACCTCGGCGATATTGCGCACCTGACCGGTCAGGTTCTCGGCCATCGAGTTGACGTTGTCGGTGAGGTCCTTCCAGGTGCCGGCGACGCCGCGCACCTGCGCCTGGCCGCCAAGCTTGCCTTCGGTGCCAACCTCGCGTGCCACGCGCGTGACCTCGCCCGCGAATGAATTCAGCTGGTCCACCATCGTGTTTATCGTGGATTTCAGCTCGAGAATCTCGCCCTTCACGTCCACCGTAATCTTCTTCGACAGGTCGCCCAAAGCCACCGCGGTCGTCACTTCGGCGATGTTGCGCACCTGGCCAGTCAGGTTCTCGGCCATGGAATTCACATTGTCGGTCAGATCCTTCCACGTACCACCAACACCCTCAACGCGCGCCTGGCCGCCAAGCTTGCCTTCAGTGCCGACCTCGCGCGCCACGCGCGTCACTTCCGAAGCGAAGGAATTGAGCTGGTCCACCATCGTGTTGATGGTGTTCTTCAGTTCTAGGATTTCGCCCTTGACATCGACTGTGATCTTCTTCGACAGGTCGCCCGACGCGACTGCGGTCGTAACCTCCGCGATGTTGCGCACTTGCCCGGTCAGGTTCGTGGCCATCGCGTTGACGTTGTCGGTCAGATCTTTCCACGTGCCGGCGACGCCCTTGACCCGGGCTTGGCCGCCGAGCTTGCCTTCCGTACCGACCTCGCGCGCCACGCGCGTCACCTCGGAGGCGAAGGAGGCCAACTGGCCGACCATGGTGTTGACGATCTTGCCGATGCGCAGGAATTCGCCGCGCAGCGGTCGGCCGTCAATTTCGACCATCATGGTCTGCGACAGGTCGCCCTTGGCGACGGCGCCGATAACGCGCGCAACCTCAGCCGTTGGCTGAACCATGTCTTCGATGAGATCATTGACTGAACGGACACTGGATTCCCAACTGCCGGTGGCATTGCGAACCCGGCCGCGCTCGCCTATCCGCCCTTCCTTGCCGACGACCCGGCTCAAGCGCTCGAACTCGCGCGTCACTTGGTCGTTGAGGTCTGCGATCTCATTGAAAGTCTCAGCTATCTCGGAATCGAGGCCTTCATAAACATTGTCGATGCGGACGGAGAAATCGCCGCGCCGGAAGGCTTTCAGAGAATTCAGAATGCTTCGACGGTCCAATTGCTTCTTGGATGCCTGCACGGTCACAGCGCCACTCCCAGCCCTATGGATTTATACGGATAAAATTGCCCCCGCGGCCAATGGTGGATCGCGCCGCAAGACCCCAAACGCGGCATTTTCCATTTTGTTCCATCGTGAATTCCAGGCCGACGATTGCGCCTTGGTTTGAACGCCGGATTTCATGATGCGGTTGTGGAAGGCGAGGCAGGCTTTGCGACCCATGTCCCGTGAAGGAAAATCGGATCGTGAAAACCCGAATTGGCGTAGCTTGCCGAATGGACGACGAAGGGGATGTTTCGGGCGTCAAGCAATGTAGCTATTCGTACGCAATCCCCGTCCGCCAGGCCGATATCCATGACAACAATGTCGGGAGAACTGCCCCTGAACCATTCCAGCGCGTCGACGCAGGACGAAAAGACCCCAGCGATGTCGAACCCCGCGTCACGCAACATGTCTTCAAGTTCGAGCGCGATAAACGCCTCGTCTTCCAAAATCGCAACGGACCTATGGTGGTCCAATTATCGCAGTCCTTTGCTCTCCGAAGCGATCGGCAGCGCAGCACGCCGCCTGACCGGTTCCACCCGGTGGTCGAAGCTCACGGCAATTTTCTTGCCGGACATGGCATGGACCATAAGCCCGACCAATTCCTCGTCGTCGCAGCGACACTCAGGAAACCTTGCGCGGATTTCATCGACCGCAAACGCCGTCGAGATAATGTCGTCAGCGCGATAGCCAGAGATCACCGCGTAGACTGCGCTATAGGTTTCAAGGTCAATGGCTTCGGTTTTCAGCACATCATCCTCCCTGCGGAAGGCCGACGGCAGAGGCGCCGGATGTCTCGCAAAGATTGCTAGATGCCGGCATCGAGTCTTCGGCGCTGTATCCTGTTCATTCTATGACGGTTGGCCGCGCTGTCGATAGCTCTGCAAGGCTTTGTACGCTTCCAGACACTGATTCACGCGAGCGACCAGATCAGGCAATCGTGCCGTTCATATACGTTTTCCGGTTCACTGTAGTGCCGTGCGCCAACTGAAACAGTCCGCCCGACCAGAATGACAATTGTCGGCCCTTTCACTTGAAGCCCCCCAGATCAGCGAGTGAGTTGTGGCCAACACTCCAACACCTCCGCCATGCTGGCCGCCTCAATCTGCTCACTGAAGCGGGAATGGTAGACTTCCATCAGTGCGTCATGGGTCTGGTCGGCAGAGCTGCAGATGGCATCGGTGACGAGAATGACGCGAAAGCCACGATCGATGGCGCCAAGCACGGTCGCGAGAACGCAAACGTCGGTTTCGCCACCGGTGATCACGAGCGCACGCACGCCGGAGCCACTCAGCAGCGCGTCGAGCCGCCCCTCGGTCCAGGGCGAATAGACATGTTTGTCGACCACCGTCGCCGGCGGTACAAATCGTGCTAGTTGAGGCATCAGCTCGATCAGGCGCGGATCGATGTTGGAAAGGGTTACCTCCGCCCACCGACGATAGTAGTTTGCCCACATTCCCGGCGCCTCGCCCGGGCGGGCGGCAGGAATGAAGCGCGTGAACAGGGTACGGCTGGCATGTCTGGCGACCAGTTCTTCGATCGCCGGGACCACCTTTTCAGCCCACGGCACGGGCCAAGGTCCACCCGGCGCAAACAGCCGCTGCATGTCGACGCACAGATGCAGGCCATCGTCGCCTATTGGTCCGTGAATCAATCCTTGGGCGGCCACTGGTGGATTCCGTCGGGTTTGGGTTACTGGCCTGCCTGCCGCGCTGCATCGGCCTCAGCCACATCAACAGTGTAAAGCAATTCACCGTTTTCGTTGGATACCCTCACAAGCCAGCCGGACAGAGTGTCCGTGCCAGGCTGCAGGTCGGCGAGAAGATCGATTGCGCAGCGGATAGCTTCGGACCGGGCCGCCTCAAGGCTCGCCATCCTCGACGGCGGTATGCGTCGGCTGGTTTCGCCATCGCGATACTCAAAGACATATACGTCGCCGGCGCCGTCGCTTGCAGAGGTTATCTCGACCTGGTCGAAATTGCCGTTGCTGCTCGCGTCATATTCATTGGCTGCGAGATCAAAGGTCGCTGTCTGGACCAGGATTGCCTTTGCGCGGGCAAGCACGTCATCTTCAGCTTGTATCCCGACGTTTGCCATGTCCACCGTAACGCAGTCGCCGCCCTCGCCGCAAAATATCACCCGGCGAACCGACTGCCCGTCTGGCGCCCTGGCATTCACCACTTCGGTCCGAACGACTTGCATGACACTCTCCTGCCTGTGTCTGACAATGTTCATGGTGCGCTTTCGGTTCCTGCGGATGCAGGCGCCGGCCCGGCAACTTAACGCCTGCGCCGCCGCCAAAGGCCATTCGGAACCCAAGGCCAACAATGAGAAGGCCGGCGATCCGCTGCTGCCAAAGCCGCACACGAGGGCGCTTCAGGATCCAGGCGCCTATGCTGCCGGAGGCCACGGCATAGGTCCCCAACACCAACACGCCCGTCATTTTCTGAGTTGCTCCCAGCAGCAACAGTTGAAGCGTCACGGAACTCCCATGCGGATCAACGAACTGAGGCAGGAACGCTGCCATAAACGTGATGGGCCACGGATTGAACAGATTGGCAATCATGCCTTCCCGTGCCGCGGCAACGGCCTTGATCGGGGTCGTATCCGGCCGGGCCTGTGTTTCCGGCTTCGTGAAGACCAGCCCTAGCCCGAGCCATACGAGATACGCCGCCCCAAGCCATTGCAGTGCTCCAAAAGCTAGTGGGGAGGTTCGCACGAGAGACGAAACACCGAACGCTATGAGAGGAAGCTGAACCATGCCGGCGCCGGCCGTCATCCCCAATACCGTGAACAGCGCAACCCTGCGTCCCTGCCCTATGCCGCGCGCCGTCACCAGCATGCTATCCGGCCCGGGCGGCATCTGCAGCAGGACGACCGTTCCCACGAATGCTATCCAGTGGGCGGGATCGATGACTTGTTCCTCTCAACAATGATGCTCTTGTTGGACTTGGAGCGGCGATATAGCCGGTCAACGCGAAGCTGCGGCGCCGAGGCCGTTGCGCAGAAGTAGCTCATGTCTGGTTCAGAATTAACTGCAGAGCCGCGACCGCCTTGCTCCACGATCATCTCGGCAATGTACTCCTTGAGGTCCCCGACTTCGTCCTGAATGTCCTCGGGGGCGATGCCTTCCTCGTCTGCATCCGCGATGCATTGGCTTGCGAGTTCCTCTGCGGCATCGACGCCCTTCCGCATGAGAGCAGGCTTTTCGATCACATGCTCCTCAATCCATACTCCGACGAAATGGACTGTACGATTTACGATGAGGTCAGCGTCTTCCGAGAGCTGCGCCTCGGTTTTCAAATCGTCCCTCGTCGACACTTTCATGGAACTCACCTCGGCAAATGGGCTCACTTCCAACGCCGACAGGTTGCCAAAAGATGCACCGTGCCGATGAAAATCGCTGTCGAGACCGACAGGATTTCCCCCCACCGGACATTCACGGTGCACCGAGCCCCCGCCGCAGGAACAATTCGAACGGAAACGCGTTGCCCTAGCTGGAAACGGGATAAGCGCAAAATGGCCGCGCCACGTGCTGCCTGGAAGGGCTTCTTGAAGGTTGGTTCGGTTACTTGCGGCGTGAAGATTGTCGGCGCAACCAGCGAAGCATCCAAGATCCATTTCAAGATTTTGAACCGCAAGGACGGTCTGCCGGTCAGGAGCGTCTACGCCGACGAGGAGACCGGAAAGCTGGTGGATGCAGCGGATCAGGTGAAGGGTTTCGAGATCGCAAAGGACGAATTTCTCCAGATCGAACCTGACGACATAAAGGCGTTGAAGCTGACGTCGAAGCACACGCTCGAAGTCGGCGAATTCGTATCGATTGACGATATCGATACGCGCTATCTCGAGAAGCCCTACTATCTGATCCCGGCCGACGGCGCCGCAATCGAAGCATACGGAGTGATCCGCGATGCCATGAAGAACAAGGGCGTGGCCGCTCGATCCTGCGTGGTGCTCTACCAGCGCGGCCGCGAAGTGCTGATTCAGCCCTATGGCAAGGGGATGGTGATGACCGAGCTTCGCAACCACAACGAAATGGTTTCGGAAAGCACTGTGTTCGATGGATTGGCCAAGCAGAAATACGACCCCGCTCTGCTCGAAATCGCCGGCATGCTTATTGACAAAAAAGTGACGACCTTCGATCCCTCGAAATTTGAAGACACCTATGAAGACGCGCTGATCGCCATGATCGATGCAAAGCGCAAAGGCAAGAAGCTGCCGAAGCCCGCACCAAGGCCACAGGAGAATGTCATCAACCTCGCTGAGGTGCTGAAGAAGAGCCTCAAACAGGAAGGGCTGGCGAGATCCACAAAGAGAGCCTCACCGAAACGCAAGACAGCATAGTTGATAGCTGCCCAGCCAGAAGGTCCGCACAGCAGCCCCAGCCGCCCCTAAATCGTTTGGAACAATTCTCGCGGTTGCCCGTTGGCCACCAAGGACGATGCCGTACCGAGATCAAGAACGTCGACAGGCAGTCCTCAAAGAGCCAGAGGCAGCGGATGCCAACATTGCGCTCAAAGGAGCCGGAACGCAGGACTCTGATCGGGCGCCGACAAGCCCCAGGACCGCTGGCCATCGGTAAAAATACATGGGGTGTGAAAAGACCCTTTCGCCTCCAGACGCGGCGACGCGCGACCGGTGGCGGGCCGAACCCCACGCCCAAGCGAAACCCGGAGAATAGATGTGCCCCCCAAACCAGAGCCAACCGAAGAGCCGCCAGTGGATGCGCCGACGTGGACGCCGGACATACGCGAGCCTGAGCCGGATCTTCTTCACGACGAAGTGCCAGTTCCTAATCCGGACGAGAACCGTGATCCGCCAAAGCGAGGCGTGGTGACAGACTGAACAACGAGTTTGGTCCGGCATCCTCCTGCAAAGGCGTTTATCTCGCCGCCGGGTTCAAGATCGCCAGTGAAATGCGACTGGATTTGGATGCGCCGAATGCTTGACGGATTTGGTCTCCATAGTGTGGACCTGCCGACGCTTCGCCAAGCCTCATTTTCCAAGTATCTGTTCGAACGTGCATTGCTTCGGGCTTTTGTCAGGACGCCATCGCAGAAATTTGGTGCCATGACGGAAACGATCCCCGGTGACATGATCGAACCGCACCTCCGCCACCAGTTCGGGCCGCAATGGCTCCCATTGTCCGCTTCTTTCCGTGCTCCACCGACTGGGACCGCCCGGCGCTTTTCCCGTGAAGCCAGGAGCCGATCGCAAAGCTTCAAGTTGTCGCGTAAGCTTGGCCCTGTCCTCCCGGGCGATCGTCGAAGTGAACCCGACATGGTCGAGTTGCCCCTGGTCATTGTACAGGCCAAGCAACAGGGAGCCGACTTCACGCGAATTCGCCAGGTAGCGGAACCCTCCGACGACACAATCGGCCGTGCGCAGGCGCTTGACTTTGACCATGGCGCGCTCGCCGGGTCGATATTCGTCATCGAGAAGCTTGGCAACGACCCCGTCGGTCGAACCTTGTCCGGATTGGCCAAGCCATCTGCCTGCCGCCGCCAAATCACGCGTTGCCCGAGACAGTTCGAGATCCTTTCGCCCGGCCGACTTTACGAACAGTTCGAGTGCAGCGCGCCGAACCGAGAGCGGCTGCTGCATCAAGGCGCCCTCGGAGGTCGCCAACATGTCAAAGAGGATCAGCTTTGCCGGCGTCGCGACCGACAGTTTCCGGATCCTGCTTTCCGCCGGATGCAGCCGCATCTGCAAGGCGTCGAAAGAAAGAGCGCCTGCAATTTCGATGACGATCTCACCATCGACCACGAACTCTTTTGTTTTCAGTTCATGCAACATCGCGACGACTTCCGGGAAATACCGCCCTAACGGCTTGCCGGATTTTGCACGCAACTCCACGGCCGCGCCGGCTTTAAAGGCCAGGCAGCGGAACCCGTCCCATTTGGGTTCGTATTGCCATCGGCCAGCATCGGCCGGCAACGTGTCGGCAGCCTTTGCTTCCATCGGCGCCGTGCTCAACGCCACGCCGAAAGACGATTTTACACTCGTCGGCAGATCGCGAGAGATGGCAGATTCGCCCGTCATGAAAGTTCCGTGGACAACGATGGAGATCGACTCAACGCAGCACTGGTGCCGGTTTTGGAAAAATCATGCTTCAACAGGGTTAGGTCATGATGAGATTTCAACCAAATCTCATCATGACCTGGGACGGTCTACTCGGCAGCCTGCATGTTGATCTTGCTTTCCGCCATTTCGGTGAGCTTGCGATCGGTCGCCTGCTCTTCCTTCAGGTTCTTGGCCAACACGTTGGCGCAGTCACTGCGGCCAAGCTGCTTGGCCCAGGCGATGAGCGTGCCATATCTGGTCATCTCATAATGTTCGACCGCCTGCGCCGAGGCTATCAGTGCCGCGTCTAGGACCTCCTTGTCGTCAACGTCGCCGCTCACATCATCGGCTTCCTCCAGAATGCCGTCTATCGCCTGGCAGTTGACCTCCTTGGCCTTGACGCCATGCAATTCGAACACCTGTTCGACGCGCTCGATATGGCCTTTGGTCTGCTCGAGGTGTTTTTCGAATCCGGCCTTCAATTGCGGATCGGTTGCCTTGCCGATCATCTTCGGCAGCGCTTTCTCGATCTGCTTTTCGGCGTAATAGATGTCGCGCAGCGTGTGCACGAAGAGATCGTCGAGTGTCTTGATGTCCTTCGAAAAGAAGCCCATGGCCTTACCTTTCATTGTGCAGAAGTTCGGGTTCGGCGGCGGCTTGCCCGCCACCCGCGGAGGCCGGGAACTCGTCCCGGCTTGCTGGTCAACGCACCGGTGCTGGAGGAGTTCCTGATTCCGAGCCGGCCGTTACTCCTTTTCGAGACGCTGCGGTCCATCTCCGGAGGAGCTTTGACCCGATCACACGTTCCATGGTCCAGCGAGGACCCTCAGGCGCACGCCGGCGCGGAAAAACTGACGGCCAGGAGAGCCGAAACGTGCTGTGCGCCGCAAGTTCTCGCAGGCGATGGCTGCTTCGGCAGATGCAATGCCAGCGTCGGGCGCGCACTATTGTCGGGAGAACTCTTGGTCAAGTATGCGAAGGCCCTCTTCATATTTGGCCGCCGACGCTCCGACCTGCCTCGACTGCCAGATGTTGTCCTCCAGATCGGCGCGTTTTACGGGGAGCGCCACTGGGTTCGACGCAGCCCGCCGGACAAAGGCGAAATACTCCTCATCCGGCCTGCGCGACATGGCATCGACCGCCGCGGTAATTGTCGGTTCGAAGCCTGCTTCTTCGAGCTTGGCGCGGGTCCAGCCCTCGCCTTTCTCCAGAACGTCATGAAGGTAGGCAACAGTCTTCTGATCGATTGTCTCGACAGCGTCGACGACACGGCGGCAATGCTCGATGTAGGGCCGCCCGGTCTTATCGCGCTGCGACGCGTGAACCTCCTCCGCAATCTTTGCCGCCTGGTAGAAACTGCTCATCGCGCCTGTCGTTACCGTGATTGACTCTGCCTGATGAAACCTATTCGACGATATGTGGCGTGTGTCGCTTGTCCTCGGCAGGGTCGACATCGATACGGGCCTTTTCCGGATCGAAAGCGCCGTGACCTGCAATAGCCAGAGCAGCCGCATCGGGCGTTTCGTAGGCCCACATGAAATCATCGGAAGAACTGCCGACGGCGTGGACACGCCAGTAGCTTGCGGTGCCTTTGAGCGGGCACCGGGTGGTGGTGTCGGTCTTTTCGAAAAGATCGAAATAGATGTCCTCGAACGGGATATAGAAAACGGGCTCGTGCCCGTCTTCACGCAGGACCTTCGCCCGCTCCGTAGCTGCGACGATGGCGTCGGAAAACCGCACCGTCACCGTGCCGGAAAACGGTTCTATGGCCAATCGGCCAAGGTTTTGCTGTGAAGTTGCGCCTGAAGTTTGCATCTGAATTTCTCCCTGGCGATTACCGCAAGATCGGTCATGCCTGGAGACGAAATGCGCGGCGGCGCTTCAGGTTCCGGCATGTCCGATGAAGCTGAATGGCAGCCGGCCTTAAAGCGCCTACCGCCTGCCGTATCCAGCAGTACTCGTCAGTAAGGCGCGGTAAAATGCACGTCCAACCCATTCGAAGATTTTGGAAGGACGACACGGTCGTCGCTTCCGTGGAGCGTCAGGGCTGGCACCGAAATGATCTTCGCCGCCACTTGCCGGCGGGCGAGTTCGTGGCTGGAGATGCTCCAGCTGTTTAGCCGTCGTCAGCTGCCGCCTCATGTACGGGCTCCGGGGCGGCCTCAGTTGCTGCCAAGTGGGCCGCAAGGTCCCTATAGACCTTGTCCCTGCCGCCATCGTGTTTAGCGATCAGGCCAAGTAGGTCATGACGGCTTAGCTTTGCAATCTTCATTAGGAATTCGAATTCGTGCTTCGGAATCGAGGCGGCTAAGCGATCGAGTTTGGCCCGCCGGGTCTCTTTGGACACATGTGCTCCTATGTATCCAGGCAGCACGCGAGGCACGTATTCGGAGGCCCGCCATTGTCTTGATGGCGGGCCTTCGGGCGGCCGAAGCCGCTAGGTCCATCGGCTACTTGTTGCAATTTTGCACGGTCGAGGTCGTTGCGCCACTTGCAGTGTTGTTATCGATGTCATTGCCTGCGGCGTCCTTGCAACGGTCGGTCATGCCGTTCGATTTTGTAGTCGAGTTTGTGGAATTCGGATCGGTTGGCACGGCCGCATTCCCGCTGCCAGTGCCATTGCCAGCGGCGCCGCCGCTGCCAACAGTTCCAGTACCAGTTCCATTACCCGTGCCAGCCGTGCCGCCAGCACCCGTTCCATTTGTCTGCGCCAGGGCGGAACCGGCCAAGGCAATAGTTAGCACCGACGCGGCTAGAATTTTCTTCAACATTGGAGTCTCCGTGTTTGAATCGCCGAATTGCGATCGCTTTCCCAACGACAGGTTTTTCTCATTGTTCCCGGCGTAATGGATTGTGATCCGCAGCAGCCTTCGTCGAGGTGGACACTCTTGACGGCGCACGAATTGTGATGAGACCTGACAAGGGCAGGATGGGCTTTGTTCAACACCAAAGCGATATGTTGGGCGCGGCTGCATGCATCCGTCGCGGATCGCGATGCGGAATGTGGGCAAGACGGGTTACAACAGAAGCGGCGATCAGAGCTGCGAGCGAACCGGCCGCCTTGATGTTAATCTGACGGTTGAATCTCAAGACCATTCCGACGCAGGAGCAGAACGCATGCCGGCTCGATCCGAAGGATTTACAATCGCTCTGGCTCACAACGGGGATGCACGAACGCAGGCGGCCGCTGCGCTCTATCGACACAACATCGAACAAACCGGAATCGATGACCGGGCAGTGATCGGCGCGGAGCTTACCGACCCCTCGGGAAAGATCTGGGGTGGAATTTGGGGCAGAACGGAACTGGGGCTCCTGTTTCTCGACATGTTCTTCTTGCCTGAAAAATTGCGTGGCCGATCCTATGGATCACAGCTTCTTATGGCGATTGAGGAGGAAGCCGTTAGGCGTGGATGCAAGAGAGCCGTCGTCGAGACGAGCAGTTTCCAGGCGCCTCAATTTTACCGGCATCATGGGTGGTTTGAGGAATTCGGCAAGGTCGAATTCGTTATTCCAGGACACGCCCGCATCTTCCTTCGCAAGAACCTGCAGTAATCTTTGCGGAGGCGCCATCTGCACGAACGGCTGTTCGCCGGCAAAACGCCGGCGCCTTAGCCCTCCCAGCCGTAGCCATCTACTCCCGAAGGTCCTTTTGCCCTTTCCATCCGGGAAGCTCGGTCATCGGGCATAGCAGCCGCGGTCGCGCCGGATCGGAGATATCGAGTTTATCCCAGGGAATGCGGTACAGGCCGTCGCGGCGGCGCAGCCGAAACAGGTCGAGCATCGCGATGCCGATGGTCGAGGCCGACAGACGCTCGAACGCGGCGTAGATGCCAACGTGGAATTCAGTAACGACGAGCTCGTCGCCACGCTGTTCGGCGAGAATCTCTTCGATGTGACCGATGCTCTTTCCGCGCTGCGAGAGCACGCGTCGCCCGGCAAGATGTTCGAGGTTGACTGTCCTCATCATCACGCTCCTGGGATGCGCCCGATGACATGATCGCGCAACCAGTCCTGCCAGGCGAAAATCGACGTCTCGCCCACCTCGATGTCACATTCGATGTCGAGCCCGTTGTCCTGCACCTTTTTCCACGCAATCCTGTGTGGCACGGCGTGGCGTTTGCCACCCACCCTCGTCGCCAGTTGCGCCATCCATTCCCCGGGCCGCGCGCCAAGGCGGCGCGCCAAAGTGATGGAGCCGAGTTCTATCGCGACAATCCTTGGTGGTTTGCCCCGCCGCAACTCGGCCACCACTCCGTCGACCTTGCCGATCTTGACCCGCCGGCGGTCGAACACCTGCTTGTCCAGGAGATCACGCATCAATTCCATCATGTGCCTCCGAATATCTGCAGCGGAATCGTCACCACGGCGAGCACGAAGGCAAGCGCGATAATGAAGACAACGGCGGCATTCGAAATGATGCCGTTGCGATGTTCGCCGACATAGCGTTCGTCATTCAGCAGGAAGAGAAATGGAACTACCGTCAGCGGAAGGCTCGCCGCCGTTACCGCCATGGAAAAGATGGTCAGCCTCAGTGGGTCGAGGCCAAGCATGATCGGAATGGCGGCCAAAAACAATGATGCCGTATAGACGGCACTGAAGCCCGGATCATCGCGCGGCTTGCGATCCTCGCCCCAGGTCCAGCCAAAGCCCTGCGCCACCAGATATGCCTGTTGCAACCCGACTTCGAGTGCGGCGCCGAAACAGGCAATGGCGAGCGAGGCAACGAATAGAACGAACCCCCAGAAGCCGAATATAGGGATCAGCATCAACGGCAGTTGGTGATAGTCGTCCACCTGGTCGATGCCGCGCGTCGCGAGAACGAGAGCAGCGACGATCAACACGCCGATCGAAATGGTCCCACCGAAGGTCATGCCCAGCCCGGCGATGGCACGATTGGCCCCAAGGTGGCTTTCATCCCATTTGTCCTCGATAGCTCCCGAGGAATAGAACATGAAAAGATAAGGCGATATTGACGCGCCGAGAATGCTGGCCGCCATGAACCAGTAATTGATGGCATCGTGAGCCGGCAGCGAAGGCACGGCGCTGCCAGCGACCGCTGTCCAGTCGGGCTTTAACATCACCGCACCAACCACGAAGCACAGCGTCACGAGGCCGAGGACCGAAACGCCTTTCTCGATAAAGCCAAACGTGCCTTTCCACAGCAGCAACCATGCCAGCAACGCCACCGGCAGTGCCCACCACTGGAAGCCTATGCCGGTGGCAAGTTCGAGTGCGATGGCCACACCGCCGATCTCAGCGGACAGCACCATGAAATTGACGAGAAGGACGACGAGCAACGGCCATAGAAAGACGTTGAACCCAAATCTTTCACGAATGCCCTCTGAGATCGTGTGATGGCTCATCGCGGCGAACCGACCGGCCATTTCAACCAAAAAGATGATGCATATGGTGCCGAGAACTATGGCCCAGATTAGCTGGAATCCGAAGGCGGCACCCGCCTGCGCCGCCGTAGCCATCGACCCGACTTCGAGGAAACCTCCGACACTGGTGACGACGCCAAGCGATATTTCCAGAAGCTTCTTCACGGCTTTGGTCCGAAAGCGCTGGTGTAAGCGGCGGCGAGCGAGCGCATGGCCGCCCGAAGATCCTGTTGTGCGCTTTTCACCTCAGTGCGATTGTTCACCCGCAATCCCGCCTCGGCATGCGCCACCGCCACCGACAAACTGTTGACTGCTGCCGTCAGTCCTGCTCGCCCGGCTGGTTCAGCGGTCTCGGCCGATCGAATTTGCGCCTCGACATCGGCCAGCGTTTTTCCGACCGAGTGCAGTGCGGCCGTGGCATAGGCGGACGGTGCCGCTCCCTCCACCCAGGCATCCAGTACCATCGATACGGTCTGTGCCGCGGAGGCCGCTGTTCGTGATTGCTGCGCCACCTGATTGGAAGACGAGCATCCGGCCAACCCGGCTAGAATCAGCAGCAAGCACAGGCAGCCAACCGGAAAATGACGGTCGTTATGGGGTACAGCGCGCGTTGTATGCACCACGCGGATTTCCTCCCCGGCCCGAACCAACTGCGTCCGGCATCAATGATCTAGAGCCCTCGGAGAGCTCGTCAACGAAACCGACGACGAGCCTGTGAG
Organism: Mesorhizobium sp. C395A; assembly: GCF_030323205.1. Taxonomy (NCBI): domain Bacteria; kingdom Pseudomonadati; phylum Pseudomonadota; class Alphaproteobacteria; order Hyphomicrobiales; family Phyllobacteriaceae; genus Mesorhizobium; species Mesorhizobium sp. C395A. The sequence goes on from NZ_CP100473.1 coordinate 2,898,560, forward strand.
GTCGGCTAGTCAACGTAACAAAACGCTCATCCCGGACAGCCGTGAAAGAGGGAGGCCCGCGCTTCTCTTTGGCGCGGAGAAGCGCGGGAGATCGGGCTGAGGGGATGACCCGATCGCGCAGCATCAACATGGGAGGGCAACAACGCTGCACGGTTCGAACTTCCAACCGAGCCACTTGTTCCAACTTCAACTGATTAGGCTCATTGCCGTTCTGAGTACTCAATCCATGCGTTTGGGGGCCTTTTGAAGGTAGGCCATGGCGAGTTCTCATGGCGAAGAACGGCTTTTGCCCCAACGCTCATCCATGAATGCGCGCAAGGACCGCGACGACGACCGTCGCCTGACCGTCATGACAGCGCACGATCAATCCAGCCCAAACGCCGCGGAACAATTGTGCCCGCTCGTGGTTCCGATGGCACGAAGATGGAGGATATGATGACGGACGCCAAACTCGCTGTGGTGACCGGCGCCTCGAGTGGCATCGGAAGGGAACTCGCAAAGCTGTGCGCTAAAGACGGTTACGACCTGATCATCGCCGCCGACGAGCCGGCTATCCGGCAGGCGGCAGAGGCACTTGAGACCCACAATGTAACGGTCGAAGCCATTGAGGCCGATCTGGCGACCGTCGAGGGCGCCGATCGGTTGATCTCCCAGATCGGCGATCGCGATATCGACCTGTTGTTTCTCAATGCGGGACGCGGGCTCGGCAACGGCTTCGTCGACCAGGACTGGCGAAAAGTCCGCCGGATCATCGACACCAATGTCACCGGAACGGTCTATCTGGCGCATGAACTCGGCGCCAAGATGGCCCGGCGAGGCCGCGGGCGCATCCTGTTCACCGGATCGATCGCCGGCTTCATGCCCGGCACATTCCAGGCCGTCTACAACGGCACGAAGGCGTTCATCGATTCCTTCTCGATCGCGCTCCGCCATGAGCTGAAAGATAGCGGCGTGACGGTCACCGTGCTGATGCCTGGCCCCACGCAGACGCGATTCTTCGAGCGCGCTGAAATGATGGATACCAAGGTCGGCTCCGATGAAAAGGACAATCCGGCCGATGTCGCCAAAACGGGTTACGAGGCGATGATGGCCGGTGATGAACAGGTCGTCAGCGGTTGGAAAAACAAGCTGCAGGTTGCCGCCGCGCATGTCACGCCGGCAGGCACCTTGGCCGAACAGCACCGTAGGATGGCCGAGCCGGGGTCGGCGTCCAGCGACTGAGCTGATATTTCGCGTCATCAAACGGGCTGGCATTCGAAGAGACCGCATGTGCTGCGCGAGGCAATCTATCGCTGCCGCAAGGCGGCACCATCTCGGTTCCCGGCGTCTGTGTTGGCCTGGTCGATCACATCCCGTCTGGCGGCGATCAATAAGGGACCGGCTTTCCGGATGGGCCAGACGCATACGCAACGCTACCTGGAACCTTTATTGGCGACGGTCCAGAACGGCGAAATCGATTCCTCCTTTCTGACTACCCACCGGCCGATCTGGAAACAGGGCCGGATCTCTACAAGACGTTCCGCGACAAGCAGGAGGTTGTGTCAAAAGTGGTGATGCGGCCTCACGGCCGAGACGGGCAAGGCGACCGACACTCACTGCAATCACAAGGGAACATTCGCGTCGACGGCCGGTTAGGTGCCACTTCCGTAACGGTCACCTGCCGTCAAAGCGAGCCCATGATGAACCACGACCAGCATGACAATGTACCAGACGCAGCGCGTAGACTTGTCGTCGGAAGCATGGCGGGAGGAATTCTCGTCGCTTATGCTTCCACGGCGTCAGCCGATACGGGAACAGTGCCTGCTAAAGCAGGCCCTGCGAGCCCGATGCTCAAACAGAATCCGGTGACGCAATATCCCCAGCCGCCGTTCAAGCCACAGGAACAGAAGTGGCCGGGTTTGGCCACCAAGATGGTGCCGCGCCCGGATCACGGCGAAACAACCTACAAGGGATCAGGCAAGCTTGCCGGTCGCAAAGCGCTGATAACCGGCGGCGATTCCGGAATTGGTCGTGCGGCGGCGATTGCATTCGCGCGCGAGCGTGCGGACGTCGCTTTCGGCTACCTCCCCGAACAGGAAGACGCCGACGAACTGGTGGACCTAATAAAAGCGGCAGGTCAAAAGGCTTGCCGGCGATATCCGCAATTAGGCCTTTTGCAGAAAGCTGGTCGATGAAGCAGCAACGCCCCTCGGCGGTCTCGACATCCTGGTCAGCAACGCTGCCCGCCTCACTCGAGTCAACGGTCCTCAAAAAGGGCCGCCAGGCCCACCGCTCCTTAGGCGTGGTGGGCTTTCAGACTGTCCACAGGAGGAACCAATGGCTGGCGATGAAATAGAAAGAAGGCGACTGCAGATGTTGATCGAACAATATCTGGAGACCCGTAAGCGACGGCACGATTTCGTGTCGATCGCGAATGCCGAACTCGCGATCAAGGCGGTCATGCCGCATTGCCCGGTGTCAAACGCAGCGTTGGCAGAGATGATTGCCGCTGGCGCCGTCACTTACGGCCTTGGCGTCCTATTCGACGCGAAGCAAACCGAGGGCGAACTGCCCGTTGTTTGCTAGGCTCATCGCCTGACCAATCGTCGCGCGGTCGCGAAGTTTCGCCCAGCTCTGGAATACGCCAGACCGGGAGCATGCCAATCGTGCCGGCCGGATCGCAGGCACTTGCCGGCGACGTCGTCTCGGGCCTGGACCCGAATGTCGTCGCATATCTGATGAAAAACCAGTGTCTTTGTGCAGTTACCGGGCTTCTCGTTGGGTTGGCACCGTTCCGCTGTCCTGGTGTCTTGCCAAAGCTGTCGGTTGAACACCGAGCATATTTCGCACGGCCTCGACCAGCGCGGCAGCCCACACGGGTTTTGACAGCATCTTGTGATGACGCAAATCCTGCGGAATGTCGGATGTTGTGTACCCACTGACGAAAATAAACGGAATTCCGCGTTGCGCTAGAAGAGGGACAAGGGCAGCGCTGGTCTCGCCGCCGAGACCAATGTCCAGGACCGCGGCAGATATGACTTCACTCTCGATCAGCTTTTTCGCGCGAGCAACGGACGGCACTGGCCCGGCGATGGCGAAGCCGGCCTCTTCCAGAATTGCGCGGTGCTCCTCCGCGACCAGCCATTCATCTTCGACGATAAGGATACGAGATGCAGTCACGTTTCGCTCTCCCGATGATCAAACGGAAACTCAATCCGCAAGCTCAAACCATCGGAACCGAAAGATGTTTCAAAATTTCCGCCAAGCCGATACTCAATTTCGCCTTTCACCAGCGAAAGACCAAATCCCGTCTTCTCAGGCGGAATGACAGCGGGACCGCCGCTTTCTAACCATTCGAGCTGAAAACCGTGATCCGACGCCGACCAAGTCACGGACACCACGCCGTTTGGCACGGACAAGGCGCCATATTTTCCAGCATTCGTGGCAAGTTCATGGATCACCATGCCAAGCGACAGGCCCTGCTGAGGCTTGAGCCGAATGTCCTCGCCTGTGGTGTTGATGCGTTCCAGCCCGAACGGCTCGACTTCCTGCCGCACGATTTCCTCTACCGAGACCTCTTTCCAGCTTTCACGCGAGAGCACTCCGTAGGCCCGGGCCATGGCGCGCAGGCGACCGATGAGCGCTTCGGCGAAAGCCTCCGAAGAGGGAGCATTTTTCAGGGTCTGACTGGCAATGCTGACCGTAACAGCCAGCATGTTCTTGACCCGATGGTTGAGTTCCGAGATCAATACCCGCTGGTGGGCTTCGGCTTCAGCCATGGTCGTCACATCGACAAAGGTCACCACCACGCCCTGGATTTTCCGCGCGCTGTCGCGGTAGGGGATCAGCCGCACGAGATAGTGGATGCCGTTGCTATCGCGCGGCAGCTGGTGCTCGATCATCTCGCCGGCCCTGAAAACCTGGGCAATATGGTCGCGCAGGTGCGGATAATCGAGCCGGCTGGCAAGATCGGTCAGCGGTCTTCCGATGTCGGTCGGCAGCAAGTTGAAGAACGAAGACGCCGCCGGCGTGAAGCTGCGGATAACCAGCTTGGTATCGAGAAAAACAGTCGCGATCTGTGTGCTCTCGAACAGGTTCTTCAGATCGCTGTTGGCACGATCGAGATCCTCGATCTTGGAAACCAGTTCGGCATTGATGGTGTTCAATTCCTCATTGAGGGACTGCATTTCTTCCTTGGAGGCCTGGAGCTCCTCATTGGAGGACTGGGCTTCTTCGTTGACCGAGACGAGTTCCTCATTGGAAGATTTCAACTCCTCCAACGCGGTCTCATATTCTTCGATCGTCGATTGCAGGCGCTCGCGCGTATCGCGGAGCTCGCGTTCGAAATCAGCAATCCCAGATGCCACCGGCTGTCGAACCTTTAGAGCCTCCAGCCGCGGCTGCGGCTGGCCCACCGGCTCGAACAGGACGAGAAACAGCGGCTCGCCGCTGCCGCGATCAGTCAAGGGCTCGATCGTCAATGTGACGAATTGGACACGATCTTCATCTTCTTCAATGGCTATCGCTTCGCGCACAACCGTGCGCCGGCCCTCGGCGGCTTCCCGCAAAGCGCCGCGCAATTCCAGACGCAGGCCGCTGCGTGCCATTGTGAGCAATTGTCTGCTCGGCACCCCTTGCGGCGGCTCGAGATATTTGCCGGTTCGGACCGAGTAATAGACGACATCGCCATCACCATTGACGACGACGTGAGCCGGAGCGAAGCGTTCGAGAACCTGCGCTTCAACGGTTTGCCTTAGGGAATAAGACAAGCCGCGGCGGGCATGTGTGTCATTGGCGCTGGAAAAGTTGGTTGCAGGCGCAGCATTCAACAAGATCGGCAGCCGCGGCGGCGCCGAATGTTCTCGTGCCTTGAAGATCCGTTGTTTCTTGTCGACCGGTGCGAACAGGTCGGCATGCTGGCTTATGCTTTCGGAGGTGCCAAGGAACAGATAGCCACCGGGCTTCAGCGAATAGTGGAAGGTCGGAATAACCTGCTTTTGCACATCGGGGCCGAAATAGATCAGGAGGTTCCGGCACGACACCATGTCCATGCGCGAGAAGGGTGGATCGCGGATGACGCTGTGCGCCGAGAAGATGCAGAGATCACGTACGCTCTTGCTCAAGATGAAACTTGTGCCGTCATTGCTGAAGAAGCGTTCGCGACGTCCAGGCGAAACGCCCGCAAGCAATGACTCCGGATAGCGCGCCGAACGTGCGATGCCCAGCGCCGCGTCATCGATGTCCGTGGCGAAAATCTGGATGCGCGGCACGGCCGAAAGTGTATCCATATGCTCGCGCATCAGCATTCCGATCGAGAAGACTTCCTCGCCGGTTGCGCAGCCGGGCACCCAGACGCGGATCGTATCGTTGGCGTCCTTGCCTTCGAAAAGTTTGGGGATGACGGTTTCTTCCAGGGTCTTGAAAGCGTCCGTGTCGCGGAAGAAATTTGTCACGTTGATCAGCAGGTCGCGAAACAGCGAGCGCACTTCCTCCGCATTTGAACGAAGCAACTCTATATAGGCATCGATCGCGGTGTTCTGTGTTATTTGCATGCGTCGCCTGACGCGACGCAAGAACGTCTTGGCCTTGTAGCCCGAGAAATCATGTCCCGAATGGCTGCGCAGGATCGCGTAGATTTCCTCCTGGCCCTTGCGGAGTTTCAAAGCACTGGCCTTGCCATCGTCAGCTTCAAGCTCGTCGAGCAGTTCAAAGCTGTGGGCAAATTCCATGAGTTTCGCACCCATCTCATCGGCCGGGATGGCGATATCAATCAGACCGGAACTGATCGCGCTGCGCGGCATGTCGGGATTGCTCGGACCCGACTCGTCGGAGAGTTGCGCCAGCGTCAGGCCGCCATGCTCCTTGATTGCCTTGATGCCCAACGTACCGTCGGAATCGCCGCCCGACAGGACGACGCCGACGGCGTATTCGCCCTGATCCTCGGCCAGCGCGCTAAAAAAGATATCGATGGGCTTGCGCTCCCTGGACACCGAATTCGGTTGGCGCAACTTTAGGCTGGAATTTTCGATGGTGAGGATCGCGTTGTGCGGCATCACGTAGACGGTGTCAGGATGGATATCCATTGCATCTTCAGCGACACGAACCGGAATTCCGGTGTAAAGCGCAATCACTTCGTGCAGCAGACTTTCCCGTTCCGGGCTGAGATGCGTGACGATCACGAACGCCATCCCGCTCGAAGACGGCATCCCGCGAAAAAATCCCTCCATGGCGGCAATGCCGCCCGCAGAGGCGCCAATACCGACTATGGGGAACCTCGGCAGCTTTTGCATCAATTGTCCTGCTTCAGTGAAATGCAACGCGGCAGCGCTGATTTCGATCCAATGTGTAAACCGTTCCTGGTCGAATTCCCATCCCGCACCGCCGATAGCCACGGAACCGATGAACGCGACCGCCGTTTAAAGCCCGGAGGGCTGCTATGTTATTAGGCATGCGAATTCTGCTCGTCGAGGACGAATTCTTGCTGGCAAGCGAACTTGCCTCCTATTTCAGCGATTGTGGAGCGACCGTTTTGGGGCCGGTATCGTCAGTCAGCCGGGCTCGACGATATATCGATTCAGCGGATGGGGCGGTGCTGGACATCGATCTTAACGGTGAGACTGTTTTTCCCCTCGCCGATGAGCTGACGGACAGAGGCATCCCGTTCGTATTCTTCTCCGGAAACGATCAGATCACCCTACCGGAGCGGTTCCGATACACCCAAAACCTCTCCAAGCCGGCCGGGTTCAGGACAGTTGCCGGGATTCTCGCCGCGCAGTCAACAGCGCTTGGTGAAGACAACGTTTTCCGCGCTCTTCCAAAACTGAGGCTGTCCGCCCGGCTGTTGCTGGGCGACCCACAAGCGGCCGATCGCCTCGTCGAACGGACATTGAAGGCGGCGCTGGAGGAGCGGTTGTCGACGCGGCATGACCTTCCCTTGAGCGAATGGCTCAACACACTCATGGAGGAGGTGCTCCGCAACGACAGGTCTGGCATTATGAATTAAGATTGTCCGATAGTTTGCCGCAGACCGCCCCGTCGACCGCCCCCCACCCCGGTACCCTCCGCCAAGAGCGCTTCGCTTCGTCTTGCAAATACGGCCGCATTCCTGCTAGAAATCGTCGTGGCCAAACCTCCGCAAACCAAACCTGACTCATTCCGCGATTCCGTTGAGGGCGACGCACTCGCAGCGCTGCTCGACGAAATCGCAGAAGAGGAAACACCTGAACGGCTGTTGAAACTCGCCCTTGAGCTGCAGCAGCAACTGCTGTTGTCAAAGCAGCTGAAAAATCCCAACTGAACGGCCTGCAGCTAGGCATCTTGATTTGCCTCGAGTTCCACGATGGCGTCATCGCCTCGTTCGCCAGACCCCTGGTGCGGTAATCTTTCAGCGCTCGATGTGGGCGAAAGCCCAGTCTCAATAGCTCAGCCGTTCTGCGCCCAGAAAGCCCTGATCCCATCATGGCGCGATGAGACGACCTGGAAAATCAGGGCCGACTTGGGTCGCAGCCCGAGGTCGATCACTGCTGCCCTGGCATCTCGGTATTTTCTTGCGGGCTCTTTTTGACGCCGGCCGCGGGTGATGTCTCGGCGGGGGCATTGCCGCCTTGGTTCTGTTCCGGGGTGCGCTTTACCGGCGATGTCTGCCACGATCCGCCTGAAAGGGGTGTGAACACAAAGAAGGCTAGCAGGGCGACGAAGATTACAGCCGCAATGACGACGCCCCACCCGAGTACATTTCGGGTGCCACGCTGTTCTTCCTTCCGGGACACATGCTCCGTCATCACTGGACTCCTTTGTGTCGTTCGATGAGGTACAAATTATCGTGCAGGATCGACCGCACGGTCTGCTCTTCCCCGACGCGTGCCGCCAGCACAGCCGAAGAAGCTGAAGCTAATCTTCTCCAGCTTTTCGGCTGCCTGGTTTGGCGGCCCGCTTTGGCGCTTTCGGCACTGTCGGTTGCCGCTCGGGTGCAGGCGGATTGATCGCCTCGTGCGCCAAACGGGCTTTGCGCAATCGCGCCGTTTTCTCTTCCCGCGCTTTGCGCTCGGCTTCCATTACTCCTTGTGCGTAGAGGGTGGCTCGTGCGTCTCTGTCGTTTGCGGATCCACTGGCCGCCATAGTCAGCCCTCCGCCTTGTAATTTCTTGCTTCCTTCTTGGCGCCGGCTTTGCCGTGCTGGGCTGCAAGCTCTTTGGCCTGCCCGGGTGACACGTCGGTGGCTTCGGCCAACTTGATTGCCTCTTGTTCAGAGAGATCTCTGTCCTTTCGCGTGGGGTTCCTTGTCATCGCAGATCTCTTATCAGAGCCCAAACGACCGGACCGGCGGTGTGTTCCGTGGAACCTTCGATAGTCCACCGATTGAGGCGGGCTATCGCGCTTCCGGCAACGAGCGAAAAGTTTCTGATGCGGGCTGACAAGATACACGATCAGCTTCAAGGCCTTTCGAACTGCTCCGGCAAGCCGGGTTATGGGCGGGCTATGGCCGCGTGGGAACGCGTGACACACGGACGGATTCAGGCATCGATGCCAGGCGCTAGTTCTCGCCCGCGAGCGTGGCGAGAAATGACCGCCGCCATTCTGCTGCGTCATTGCGCGTGATGCGCTTGAGCAGTGCACTATGCCTTGCAATTCTTTCCCCAAGCGGCATCGCGAGCGCTTTTGCGATCGCGTCGGCAACCTCGTCGACCGCATACGGGTTCACGATCAAGGATTCGGCAAGTTCTTCGGCCGCACCTGCAAAACGCGACAATACCAGCACTCCGGGATCGGCTTCGTCCTGCGCGGCTATGTATTCCTTGGCGACGAGGTTCATTCCGTCACGCAGGGGCGTGACCAATCCGACCTGGCTAGCGCGCAACAGGCCAGCAAGCCGAGAGCGTGATACGGCACGGTGGATGTAGCGGATCGGGGTCCAAGCCAAATCCGCGTATCTTCCGTTGACCGCGCCGGCGGTTGCTTCAAGCTGGGCCCGGATGTCGGCATAGGCGCTGACCTCCTCGCGCGTCGGCGACGCAATCTGCAAATAGGTTGCCGCTCGCTCGTGTTCCGGATGCCTTTCCAAAAGACGAGCGAAAGCCTGCATGCGGCCGGGGAGACCCTTGGAGTAGTCCAGCCGATCGACGCCGATGATTTGCTTGAGGCCCAGAATCTGGCGGCGCATGGAATCGATCTGCACATCCTCCGCCGCCTCATTGGCCATGCGTGCGATTGAATCGACGTCGATGCCTATCGGAAAACACCTCGATAACACCGTGCGGCCGTTCATCTCAGCCGAACCATTGATATCAAAAGTAGTGGAGTTGGCCGCCTGCACTGAGCGCCGGAAATTCCCCACGTCCGTTTCGGTCTGGAACCCCACGACGTCATATTGAAGCAGATCATCGATGAGTTCTTCATGGTCGGGCGTGGCTACAAACAGGTCAGGCGGCGGGAACGGTATGTGAAGAAAGAAACCGATCCGATTCCGGACTCCCAGCCGCCGCAACTGGGCGGCCAAGGGGATAAGGTGGTAGTCGTGAACCCACACCAGGTCGTCGTTGCCCGACAGCAGTCCTGCGAGCGCCTTCGCGAACCGCGCATTGATCTGCCGGTAGGCGTGTAGAAACTCTGCCCGGTGGTTCACCAGGTCGAGTCGGTAATGAAAAAGCGGCCACAGCGTGCTGTTGGCATAGCCATTGTAATAGAGCGAATACTCCTCATAGGGCAGGGTAAGCGCAGCCGTCTCGATCTTTCCCACGCGTTCCAAGCGGATCAGCGGTTCGTCGCTCGCGGCGTAGTCCTGATACTCAGCGCTTGCTCCTAGCCACAGGCCTCCACGCTCGGCCAACGCATCCCCGATGCCTACAGCAAGTCCGCCGGCTTGCGACAGATCGCGAATGTTCCCCAGCCTGTTCGAGACGACAACCAGACGACGCGGGATGGCGCGATCGCCAGTTAGCTCAGCCTCCCCACCTAAGGCGTCGCGCTCAAGGGGATCACCAACCGTTTGCGAGGCCTCGTTGAAAATTTCATCCGGTCGCTGCAACAAGAGCAAATCCTGAGCGTGAAGATCGCTTGGGGAACGGTCCGCGCGTGCGATTGTTCCCGACGTAAGTGTCCAGCCGGACTCGCTGGATCACATTCTCGGCCCGCTCGGCGCCTTTTTCAGCGGCTCTCGCAGGATCGTCGTCGGACGCACCGGTGATGAGACCCCGATCCAGCACGCCGAGCAGCCGCTTTGGCGACGGCCGGACTTACCGCTTTGGTATTCATGCTGCCGGATCCCCTGCCCTGTCATATCAACTCCCCACCTTGGCAAAAGCCCCAACTGACCAAACCGTCAGTCCACCTCGATTACCTTGCGCGTCGGCTTTCGTTGGCGGGGCGGCTGCTTTGCGGCTACGGGCGCGGGCGGGGTCTGCGCTATCGATGCCTCCAACAACTGTCGCTGTTCTCTAAGCCGCGCCGTCTTGGCTTCCCTGGCATGCCGCTCCGCTTCCAACAGCAACTTGGCTTCTCGATCCGCCCTCTCGATCTTTTCCCTGTCGATGCGTCGTGTTTTCAAGGTCGCCTCCTTTGGTCAGACGGCGAACAAAGTGCGGACCTGAAAAAATGTTCCCAACAAATTAAGGCCTGATCTGCCTTGGCTGGATCTCGGGCGTCGTACCTGCAAGCCAGCGCCAGGGCTGGCGGAACGGCGGCCGAACCATTGGAATGAGAGAGATCTCCAAACGGACAAATGCCCGAAACCAATTTCACCGGCGTGGGTTGAAGATGGACATGGGGGACTTGTTTTCACAGTCTGACGACAAAGAAGCGGATGTTTGAAGGATTCAAGCTAGAGACCGTGGATCTGCCCGAGTCCTCACTGCGAGTCAGGTATGGAGGTTCAGGCCCGCCGCTTCTTTTGCTGCATGGCCATCCTCGGACGCACGTTACCTGGCACCGGGTAGCCCCACTTCTCGCCGCCGACCACACAGTTGTCTGCCCCGATCTGAGGGGCTTTGGCCAGTCCTCGGTACCGGCGGACGCCGTGGACCATGCTGGATCCTCCAAGCGTGCCAAGGCCAGGGACTGCATTGCTCTCATGGGACATCTCGGCTTTCGCCGGTTTGCCATCGCAGGCCATGACCGCGGCAGCTACACAGCGTTCCGAACAGCCATGGATCACCCGTCGGCGATCAGCCATCTGATCGTCATGGACAGCGTCCCTATCCTGGAAGCCCTCGAACGCTGCGACGCCCGCTTTGCGAAGCTCTGGTGGCATTGGTTCTTTTTCGCACAGCCAGACAAGCCCGAACGCGCAATCATGGCCGATCCTGACGCATGGTATGGCGGCTCAGCCGAGTCCATGGGGGCTGAGGCCTATGTCGACTACAAGGACGCAATCCACGATCCGAATGTTGTTCACGGCATGCTTGAAGACTATCGGGCAGGTCTGGCCATCGACCAATTGCACGATGCCGACGACAGGAAAGCTGGTCGCCGGGTCGCGTGCCCGACCTTGGCGCTCTGGTCCGCCCGCGATGACCTTGAGGCACTCTACGGCAACGTGCTCGATGTTTGGCGACCCTGGACCACCGAACTGAAGGGCCAACCGATCGAAAGCGGACATCATATGGCCGAAGAAGCAGCCGAGGCGGTAGCCGCAGCTGTCATGGCGTTCTTGCGCGAACCGACGTCGTCATGCGGCGAGCTTTGCTGAACCAATCCGTTTGATGGCACTGCTGATCGACCGTTCGCCGTCATCGTAGTCAGCCCAGGCGACGGTCTTTTTCAGGTGGCCCGGGACCGTGCGAACGGTGTATTTTTTCGGATCGAGATCCGCCTTCACCTGACTCCAGGTCAGCGGCATGGATACAGTCGCGCCTTCCCTGGCGCGAGGGGAGAGAGGGGCGACGGCTGTCGCCATGCGATCATTCCTGAGATAGTCGAGAAAAATCCGGGATGTCCGCAGCTTCTTGGCCATGTTGACGAGGTAGAGATCGGGGCTGTCTGCCGCCATCTGCATGCAGACGGCCTTTGCGAAGGCCTTGGCCTCGGCCCATGTCGTCTTGCTGCGTTGGGCCGTCAATGGCGTCACGACATGCAAGCCTTTGCCGCCCGTGGTTTTGCAGAAGCTCACCAAGCCCAGATCTTCGAGACGATCGCGCATTTCCTTGGCTGCCGCGACCACCTTCGCAAAAGGGACTTCCGGACCGGGGTCAAGGTCGAAGACAAGTCGGCCAGGTATTTCGGGATGACCCGGCTGGCAATTCCAGGGGTGAAGCTCAAGGCCGCCTATCTGGGCGATCGCGGCCAGACCCTCGACGCGGTCGATTTGCAGATACGGTTTGTGGTCGCCGAAGACTTTTACCAGTTCCAGCAGATTGGATGTGCCTGGCATTGCGTGGCGCTGGAAAAACTGCTCGCCGGCGTAGCCATCCGGCGCACGCACGAGTGAACAGGGACGACCTTTGATATGTCTGATCATCCAGGGGCCAACGGCCTCGAAATATTCTGCAAGATCGAGCTTGTCGACGGGCTGACCGTCGCCGGCATTCGGCCAAAGCGGCTTGTCCGGCTTGGAAATGATGACGCCCATGACAACCGGGCTTTTTCCTGTCTTGCCAGTCACCTTGGCAGGGTCGGCAATCGGCGTCTCTTGAGGATCGGCTGGACGCTCGGCCTCGACGTCTTTTGCGGGCTTGTCTTCACGCAGGCCTTTGAAGGCGGCCTGCCGGATATTGCCACCCCCGGTCCAGCCGGCGAACTCGATTTCCGCGACCAATTCCGGCTTCGTCCAGAAGACGGTTGAATTCCTTTTCGGTGCGCCATCGCCGGTAAACGGCGACGTCGCGGCTTTCATCTCCTGCAGCCTGGGCATCAGCTGCTTGACCTTTGCCTCGCTGAATCCGGTCCCCACACGGCCGATATAGGCGAAATGTTCACCGCGATTGACGCCGACGAGCAATGACCGGAATTTGCCGTTGGTCGTCGACCAGCCGCCGATGACCACCTCATGCCCGGCGCGGCATTTCGATTTTGCCCAGGTGTCGGTCCTCCCCGAAACATAGGTTGCATCGGCCCTCTTGGAGACAATCCCCTCAAGCGAAAGGCGACAGGCAGAACGCAGCACCGCGTCGCCGCCATTGCTGAAGTGCTCGACATAGCGGATGAGATTTTGCGCGCCGCGATCGACTTCGCCGAGCATCTCGCCCAGACGTTCCTTCCGTTGTGAGAGAGGCATCTTTCGCAGATCGACGCCATTTGCGAAGAGCAGGTCAAAGGCAAAGTAGATCAGGTCCTTCGTCCGGCGCTCCGACAGCGCTGCCTGCAGTGCGGCAAAATCGGGCGCCCCGTTCTCGCCAAGCGCTACGATCTCGCCGTCGATGATGACATTGGGAAGGCTGGCGGCCTCCTTTGCGATGGCGCCAAATTTCTCCGTCCAGTCAAGACCCTTGCGGGTCTTAAGGGCGATGTCCTTGTCTTCCACGCGCAACTGGACGCGATAACCGTCAAACTTGATTTCGTGAACCCAGTTCGTCCCGGCCGGCGGCCGGGAGAGCGTCGCGCAAAGCTGTGGTGGGATGAAGTCGGGCATCTTCGCCGCTGAGGCAGGACCGGCTCGCTTCGGCCGCGGAGCAGGCATTGCCGACCTGGCGGCGCGCTCGTCGGCCGCATGGCCGCGCTTGCTGTCCCAAACGGCATCCGCATCGGCCAACGATGAACCTTTCATCATGAACGGCTTCGGACCTGCCCCCTTCCCCGCTGCAATCCTCTCCATGCTCCGACCCGAGGCGACGGATCGATCCTGAGCCAGCACCGCATCGCCATTGCCCTCTGTCGCGTATTTGTCGCGGTGTTTTATCAGCAGCCAGTTGGTCCGCTTCCCGCCATTGCGGTCATGCTTCATGCGCACGAGGACGAAGCTTCCATGCAGGCGCTTGCCCTGCAGCGTGAATTTCAGGTCGCCTTTTTCCAACGCCTTTTCGGGAGACATGGCGCCTTCCGGTTCCCAATATCCGCGATCCCACAACTGCACCGTGCCGCCACCATATTGTCCTTGGGGAATCGTGCCTTCGAAGTCGCCGTACTCCAGCGGGTGATCCTCAACCTCCACGGCAAGTCGTTTGTCGTGAGGATCCAGTGATGGACCTTTGGTCACAGCCCATGATTTGAAGACCCCGCCAAGCTCGAGGCGAAGATCATAGTGCAGCCGCGTGGCCGCGTGTTTTTGGATGACGAACCGGAGTCGGTTCGAACCCGCAATCGAGCTTTCGCCGCTGGGCTCTTTCGTCTTCGCGAAATCCCTTTTGGCCCGGTAGGTGGAAAGCTCGCCCGTTTTCATGGAAGTGCCCCGACTAATGACGCAACGCCGAACTCAACGCAGTGGGTGAGATTTGGTTCGGTTCATAGCCGAGACGGCGCCGATGCTGCTTTTCCGCTTCAGAGTGGCATCGCCGTCAAATGTAGGCATTCACGGAGATTACACGTGATGTCGTCACCGCTGACGTTAAGGTTCCTTGGTTTGCCCAACCATTTTTGCAAGCTCTGGAAATGGTGGGATGTCCAGTTCGCCTTGCGCGTTGTTTGCGATCTGCAGAAGCCGGATCGGGAAGCAGATCGCGTCACGGTTGGCCGGTGACATATCTTCGTAGGTCCGCTCGTCACTTGTCATGGACGCCTCTGCCTTTCGCAGGGCGGTATCGATCTCGTCAATTGACAGCAGACCTTTGTGAACGAGCAGATTGTTGATTGACGCGACCGCCATCATCAACCCTTCAAGCTGAAGATTGGCAACGTTCATGGCTTGACCGTGTTTCCGCCGCCCGGCCTCGCCGGGGCGTTCTGGCCATCGGATTGGTGCGTCTTGTCATCCACCTCATTGACTGGCCGCGTCAGACCGACCCCACTCTTGGGTTTCTTGTTGCCGGCCGCATCCTGAGAGAACGCATCCGAAGGATCAGGACCTGTTCTAGCCGGGTACTTCGTTGCGCCGGTCTCGCGATGGTTTTCATTATCAGGCATTTTTTGATCACTCCAATCGGATGACCGATAACCATTACGAGCCCGGCGAGTTCCGGCGCCGCATGGAACATTTCTGGCCGTTGGTGCAGAGACAAGCGGGCGTGTCTCGGCAATCGCGCCTCGCGCACTGGCGGCAGGTCTCGCTTTCGTTGCCGACAGCACTAGGTTGCTCGTTGAGGTAAAAGGAATTCCCCATGCGGGTGGCACGCGAAGCCTGGGTTCTTGGCAAGGAGAGCATCCTCGGATTCATCAACGACAATGCCCTCAGCCACGGTGCGGCGATGGCGTTCTATGCCGTTACGTCCCTGGCCCCGATCTTGTTGATCGTTGTTGCGATTGCTGGACTTGTCTTTGGGCATGAAGCAGCTCAACTCGCTCTGTCGGCCGAAATCGCAGGCGTGATGGGATCGCAAACCGGCGACCTTCTGCGCAGCACCATCGAAAGCGCTTCTCACAGAACCGCCGGCACTCTTGCCACCTTGGTGGGCATCGTCACCCTCTTCGTGACAGCCTCCGGGGTGTTTGGCGAAATGCAGCTTTCGCTCAACACAATCTGGAAGATTGACCCACCACCCATGTCTGTGTCGCGATTGGTGCGGGCGCGGGCGGCCAGCCTGGGTCTGGTTGCAGCGTTGGGATTTCTACTGCTTGTGTCGTTGGCGGCGAGTGCCGCCATTTCCGCGCTTGGCGCTGTCATCAACGCCCATCTGCCGTTCGGCACCATCATTCTCGCGTCGATAAACGGCATTGTATCATTCGTGCTGATTTCCGCTCTGTTTGCCGCGATCTTCAAGATCCTGCCGGACCGGTCGCTCGCTTGGCGCGATGTCGCAATTGGCGCGGCAGTGACCGCTTTGCTCTTCACCATCGGCAAGTCGCTGATTGGCTGGTATATCGGAACCAGCGCGATCGCATCCTCCTATGGCGCGGCGGGTGCACTGCTGGTCGTGCTGCTTTGGGTTTACTATTCGTCTGAGATATTCCTGCTCGGCGCCGAGTTCACGCGGGCCTATTCCGTCCGTCTCGGCAGTCGGTCCGACCTTCAACCGATAGTGGAGGCAGAGAGCCCGTCGCGACAGACATCGAACCCTGGGCCAACTATCCAACGCGAGGTGCAGGCCTGGATTGTGATCACGGGTTTGCTGACCTTCGTGGCGACACGGGTCTGGCCATCGCGGCGATCTTAGCTGCTTCCCACCAATTCTGTTTCTTTGGAACGCAACCCGGACACCGGAATTGCATAGGAACAGGAGGTTGCCCATGCCAAAATTCCGCTTTGAGACGACAGTATCCGGCCAGACTACCGCTCTCGAGGAAGAGCTAGCGAGTGCGGAGATGGCCAGTCCGAGAGCAATAGAGATGGCGCGCGTAGCGGTGGCGGCGGATCCTGGGTCAGGAACCAAGCAATCGGGATCGACTATCAAGTTCTACGATGAAGCCGGATACCTGGTCGCCACAGTCAATTTTTCCGACGTGTTGCCGAGTGATCCGGACGCCGGACAGCATGGGATTGGCGACGCGGTTGTCGAAGAACCGGGTGTGATGCGGTCTGGCTGACCCGTGGTAGATCAGGGTTTCACGTTTCGCTCACGCGATCCCCGGCAGGGCAATTTGCTGAGATCGCGAGGTCCTCGGCCATCGTCGGATGCTAGAGCTGAGATTCGATCGGGAGGTGACGGACGAAGACCGCCAGGATACGGCGAAAAAATCCGGCTTCTGGTTCATGCGTATAGTCCTGAATCTTGCCTTCGCCGTATCCATGCCAATGCAGAACATTGTGCTTCAGTTCGAGCCGATAGCTTGTTTCCGGAGATATTTCCGATTGGAATCGATGCCGCAGCTCGGCGACCAATTTCGGATCCTCAAACAGCACGCCCATTTCCGAGTTCAAGGACACTGACCGTGGATCGAAATTGAAGGAACCGACGAAGCCGATATTGTCGTCGACGGTGAAAGCTTTCGTATGCAGACTGGCGCCCTTCGAGCCAAACACCGAGATTGCGGAGCGCCGGTTGAACGGCTGAAGCTCGAAAATATTGACGCCATTCCTCAGCAGCCGCTTGCGATAGTTTGCGTAAGCGCCATGGACTGCGGCGACGTCCGTGGCGGCCAGGGAATTGGTCAGAACCGAAACGTCAACACCGGCGCCGACAAGGTCCAGCAAGATCGCTGTGCCCCTTTTGCCGGGGATGAAATAGGGCGACACAATTTCCAGACACCCGCGCGTGGATTGGATGATCGGACGCAGCTCTTTCATAAGCCAGCTGCGACGTCTCCAACCACGAACTTTCTCCGGCGGATCGGAAATGACCCGCACGCCATCCACCCAATGAACGTCGTTGCTGGCCGCAATAAACTCCGTGATCGAGCCCCGGTTGCCGATGCCGTTCAGGAATTTGGGATCGGGGCCGGTATCGCTTCCTTCAAGCCATTTGGCATGCTCATGCTCAGCCACTGATCCCAAGGTTTTGATTGGCTTGGCTTCATTGCAAGCCCAGAAGGCATCGAATATCGCCGCGGTTTGCCGTACCGCAGGCCCCAGGAGCAGCAGATCGAGATCCCGGAAATTGGTTTCTGCCGCATCGAAATAGGCATCGCCAACATTCCGACCGCCGACAATGGCAAATTTGTCGTCAACGATCCAAGCCTTGTTGTGCATCCGTCGCGTCAATGCAAAGAGCCGCAACAGCACTTCCACACCACGCATGATCCGGCCGCGCCTGATACCGCTCGGATTGAACAACTTCAGTTCGATGTTTGGATGGTGGTTCAGCGCCAGATATGCCGCATCATTTTTGCGCGGATTGACGTCGTCAAGGAGCATGCGCACCCGAACACCGCGCTCAGCAGCTCGAAAAACCTCGCGAAGCAGCAAGCGGCCGGTGTGGTCATCATGCCAAAGGTAATACATCAGGTCGAGGCTGCGCTCAGCGCTCCTTGCCGCCAGCACGCGCACGGCGAAAGCGTCATAATTGTCCGAGACAAGCAGCAAGCCGCTCTTGCCGGCCTTGATGTTGTCGTCTGCGGTTCGCGAAAGTGATACGTCCATAAAAATTGCCACCTTTGGACGGCGCTCGCTGCCATCCCGCTCAAATCATAGCTAGAACCATTCTGAGGTATTCTGGTTGCATACGCAGCGTCCAATCACCCAATTGCTGGATGCAAGTAGGGCCAGCAATCAAGCGGCTGCAGAGCGGTCAGGAGGCTTGAGAGGCGTTGCCCCGACTGCTCTGCTGCCGCCGCGGAACTTGCGTCTCCTGCAGTCCCAGGCCCTCAGACCGCACGACCGTTGGCGGGAGCCCGATGGCGTGCGCCCCGCCGCGGCTCTTCGACGAGAATGACGTGGTCGTTGTTCTCAGTGAAGCGCAGGACCCTTTAAATTTAGATATCTCCATTATCCCGGAACCGGGTTCGGGTTTCCGAGTTAAGAAAATGCTCGCGACGGGCAATTTTCAACAGAGGAGACGGCACAATGCCCACTGCCAAGAAAGCCAATGGCAACAACAAGGACCTGGAGGACCTTTTCCTCGATGGCCTCAAAGACATCTACTATGCCGAGAAGAAAATTCTGAAAGCCTTGCCGAAGATGGCCAAAGGCGCATCCGAAGAGCAAGTTTCGGCAGCATTCGAGAAGCACCTCGCTGAAACCGAGGGGCAGGTCGAACGTCTGGAGGAGGTCTTCGAGATTCTCGGCGCGGCCGCGCGCGGCAAAACCTGCCCGGCGATCGACGGCATCCTGGAGGAAGGATCTGAAATCCTTCAGGAGTACAAGGGTTCGACTTCGCTCGATGCAGGGCTCGTCGGTGCCGCGCAAGCCGTGGAGCACTATGAGATCGCCAGGTATGGAACCCTGATTGCCTGGGCTACGACGCTGGGCAAGGATGACGTGGTTGCGCTCCTCAATGCGACACTCGAGGAGGAGAAGGCCACCGACGAGGCGTTGACTGCCCTCGGTGAAGCCGGCGTCAACGAACGAGCGGCAGAACGGAAAGCGGCTTGATTGATCGCCTACCCAACCGCCTCGGCGACCCATGTGCCGAGGCGGTCCCGGGAGATGAAGGACATGATCACGCATATCTACAAAGGACTGGAATGTTTCCTGCTTGAGTGTTCGGCCGCGCTGGTCAGGCGCCGCGCCCTTGGCGGTTGGCGCAGCGATCCTCGGCAGTTGCGAGAACAGCGCAGAGATGAGTTCAGGGCCCGCAAAGTCGCCGAATGAGCGCCAAGATGGAGAGTCGGATGGGCTTCTTTGGAAAATATTTCTCAGGACTGTTGAGCAAGAAATCGGCTGACGGCAAGGGGAGCGGCGATATGCGTAAAGCTACCGGCGCGGGTCCGGCGATTGCTGCGCATTCCAAAGATGCAAAGACATCCGCTGCTTCCGGTCAAAGCACCAATGCTTCGAGCAAAAATGCAGATGGACGATGACAAAAGGCAAGATTTGGCTACCGACTCTATGTCGCATCGAAGCGGCGCAAAGACGTTAAATCGTCGAGATGACCCGCATAGCAACCTTCAACGTCAATGGCGTCAACGGCCGACTGCCAGTGCTTCTCAGGTGGCTTGGCGAAACCGGCTATGACATCGTCTGCCTTCAAGAACTGAAGACCTCTGACGAAAAATTTCCCGTCGATGCGATTAGAAACGCCGGCTATGGCGCAATCTGGCACGGACAGAAGTCCTACAATGGCGTGGCAATCCTCGCTCGCGGGATTGAGCCGCTGGAACGTCGTCGAGGTCTGCCGGGCGATCCCGACGATTCGCACAGCCGCTACATCGAGGCAGATGTGAATGGGCTTGTTGTCGGCTGCCTGTATTTGCCCAATGGCAATCCAGCGCCGGGGCCGAAGTTCGACTACAAACTTCGCTGGTTCCGACGTTTGATCACCTATGGCCAGGTGCTGCTCGGCGATAGCTCACCGACCATCCTGTGCGGCGACTATAACGTCGTTCCAGGCCCGATCGACGCGGCGGTGCCGGGGCGCTGGGTTGGCGATGCCGTTTACTTCCCCGAGAGCCGGAGCGCGTACGCCGAAATGCTTGCTCAGGGCTGGTTCGATGCGGTTCGTCGCATTCATCCAGAAAAAGGAATTTACACTTATTGGAACTTCTCCTACCGCGGCGGGTACGATCGGAGTTCCGGGCTCCGGATGGACCATCTCTTGCTGAGTTCATCCCTATTGGATCGCCTGAAGAATGCCGGAGTAGATGCCGAAACGCGTGCATGGGACAAGCCGAGCGATCATGCGCCAGCCTGGATAGAACTTGATTGAGCTTCCTCGGCAAGGAGCCTGAAGACCTAGTGGCGCTCCTTCGTGATTACATTTGGCCGCGCATGTCTATCGTCAACAATGAGGACTGCCGGCGCCAAGCGATTCAAAGGACGCAATGATGACAAACACTCAAAAGGAAGCTGAACTGATTGCGCGCCTTGCACGCCAGCATGGCGTCACTGATGGCGCTGTCATGGCTGTCCTTGAGGCGTTGCGGCGTGGTGGTGGAGCCATGGCCCAGTTCAGCCACGTCGACTTCGGAGGAATGTCACAATGGTCCTCCGGCATGACGATGGTCGGCGACATGTTCGATGACAGCCTCAAGGCGAAGCTCAACACTATCGCGGCGGAGCTCTCGGCCTACCTGCGCGAACATCCCGCCAAGCCACAACGCGACGACACGAGCTATCGTTCTGCAGCTATGGCCCACGCCGGCTCATGGTGGCCTGAGGAGTTTGGGAGCCCGTCTGCCGCTGGTTCTCAAAACAATATGCGTTACGCAGCGTTTCCTGAGCGAAGCCGCCTGGTCATCGACGATCATGGAAAGATGGAGATTTATGACACGGGCGACCATCGCATATCCGGTGTTTCGCAGAGCCAGAGCACGGCCTCCACCCTGACCTTTGTCAGCCAGCACGGCGTGGTCCGCGTATCTGATCTCAAGCGCGTATCTGCGACGTAGGTCAGGGCCGCTTCCATGCAGACAGTCACGCTCATCGGCTATCTCGCGACCGTCTGCTCGATGAGCAGTTTCACGCCGCAAGCCTGGAAAATCATCAGGACACGAGAGACAAGCGGCATTTCCGCACCGATGTATGCCATCACTGTGTTGGGGTTCGCCTTGTGGCTGGCCTTCGGCATCATGAAGGCAGAGTGGCCGATCATAATCACGAATGGCGTCTGTCTCCTGCTGTCAGCGTTCATTCTCACAATGACAGTCCTGCCGCAGGCTGAGAAAGAGGCGGTTGCCAAGGCTTTCGACCCCGACGACTAAATTAGCGCTTCCAACTTTTCAGCAGCGGACCTTGGCTACCATATGCAGGATCCTTGCGCGGACGCCCCACCCTGGGGATCGTTGCGAGCGCATCGCTATGCTGATCCTTGCTCCTACATTCGTCATAAGTCCCAAACGGAGGATACGCGCCGACAACCAAAAAGTCATCGGATGCCGAGAGACATTGGTGCCCGGTGCCTGCCGGGAGGACCGCGACGTCGCCAGCCTTCAGCGACAGCGTTCGTCCTTTCTTGCCCCCAAACCGGACTTCAGCATTTCCGCGGGCAATGCCCAGAACCTCGTGTATTTGCGAATGATAGTGAACGTAATCATAGATGCCGTTTCGCCAGCTATCGCCCCATCCGTTTGCATCGAAAAGCACCTCCATGACGGCTGCTGGATCAAGTCCTTCGGGCAATTCGACGGCGCCTCGATAAACGACGAGCGGCCATGCTGGATGATTGGGTACAAGTCCATCATCCTTGAACCAGAACTCATTCGACTTTCGCTGCCTCACAAATCCGGCGACAGCTTGCTTGCGCGGTCTTGCGAAACCGGTGACGTTCTCGATCACTTTCTTGCTGGTTTCCAAAATGCTCATCGACGCTGCCTCTAAAGCAGAGGTTAGTTTAGCCGCTCGCTCAGAGCTCGACCTTTGCGTTGTCGCCCACATTCGGCTTGGCGCCGGTAACGGCCGCAAACACCATCGTTGCGGTAGCCATCATTAGCCCCGGGCTGTCCCACAATTCGCCTTCGTCGGGTTTGACCGTTATCAGACGAATCTCGGGATCATCGGCATTATCCCACCAGGCTGAGTCAGTTTTCTCCCAGAGCTCGGCGATCTTTTCCCTGTCATTTGTCACTGTGGCCGGGCCTGACATCGTGACGTATTTGTAGTGGCTGTTGTCACTCCAGGCCAATGTGACCTTTGGATAGGTCGACAGCTGCTTGCTCTTGGCGCTGTCGTCATTGACGAGGAAGTATATGGCGTTTT
This sequence comes from Mesorhizobium sp. C395A, assembly GCF_030323205.1. Taxonomy (NCBI): domain Bacteria; kingdom Pseudomonadati; phylum Pseudomonadota; class Alphaproteobacteria; order Hyphomicrobiales; family Phyllobacteriaceae; genus Mesorhizobium; species Mesorhizobium sp. C395A. Next base: position 2,920,787 of record NZ_CP100473.1, read on the forward strand.
CCTCACGGACCACACGCGCAGATAGCGGACGGGCTCGATTGTACTCGCCGTCCCAGGTCACAAACATGCAGACGTCGATGTCCTCGGCGAGTTCCCAGATGCGGTCTGTTGCCTCGGCGGGCGTGAGGTCCGTCTGCTGCTCTCGGTGGTTAGCCATAAGATGTCCTCCTGCGGGTGAATATCCTTGCTGACAACTCACGTCCCGCCACGACGTTCCAACTCACTGGTTCCTTCGACCTGCTAAGCGGCGGTGGAACTTTCGAAATTGCCGGAAGTTTGGATGGCAAACGCGAGGCCATGATGGTGGACAAGACGCTTCGAACATCAAAACGGACACCCGAGCAGGACGCAAAGGGTCAGTCGGAAAAGGACCACAAGGGCGGGGGAAGCGATGGCGTCGCCAGCGCCGATCCGCGGGTGATCTCCGGCAAAAAAGACGGCGACGCGACATTCCCTGTCAAGGGACCGAAGAAATAGCTATGAGCCAATTAGTCGGGCGATCTGGCGGTGTCATCAATGCCACGGAGAAAATTGAAGAACGGGCTGAAATCATTTCGCTAAAGCCACAGAGTCAAGGCCAGCCTTCCCGACTTGCCGCCCCCAAGTGCAATCGCGGCAATCCGTCGATCCGTCTGTGTCGCGATGACACTTTGCTACCGTCACCGACGCGGATCACCTTCAACCCTCCGGAGTTTCATGACGCGCATCGGCCTCAAGGCGCTAATGGCAGCCTCAAGGCGCTAATGGCAGCCTGGAATCACGCGACCTTTGAAAAGAGAGCGACGTCGCATCTGGCCAAACCGTAGCGCCATCGGTGATCGGTTGTGGCAACCCGGCTCTGGTAGAACAGCGAAAGCTGACTTCCTTCGATCATCACTGTCGAGTGGCCGTTCTCGCCCGGTTGACCTGGCTCCAGCACCGGGCCGATCGAAACGTAAGGTCCGCTGACCTCGTCGGCTATGGCAAAAAACACCCGTTGCCGGTTTCCCCGAAGGCCGTCCGGAAGAAAGCACGTGGCATTGAGAAGCACCCGGCCGTCCGGCAATTCGATCAGTTGCGCGCCCTCAATGCCCCATTCGTAGTCGGGATCATCTCTGGTGTTATGGTGGGGAACATCGTTGTGGTCGAGGATTTTGCCGATCCGCTTCCACGGACCGAACCACGAGTCGGACTGGCTACGCGCCAGATAGATGTCGGGCTGAGGCACCCTGGTGAATTTTGGCATAGCAGAATAAACGAGGTAGCGCCCACCGCCAATGACTGCCGGATGCGGATCGTAAATTCCGTCCTCTTCCGTGTCCGGGATGGCCAGAATGGCCGGACTGAGGACTACCCAATGGAACCCGTCGTTGGAAACCGCATGCTCGCAACGGCCACCCGACTTCATGAATTCCGTCTGGATGAACATGTGGAAGACGCCGCACTCGTGGGTCACACCGGGAGCCGCAACACCAGTGCCGTTGATTGGAAGTTCGATCGGCTCATGCTCGGCCCACGGTCCATACAGATCGGGCGCCGTGGCATGCAAGATTCTCCACGTCTCAGTGGTGACCGTGCCGCTTGACCCGAAGACGTGCCAGACACGGCCATCGAAGACAGGACACGGATCCTTGAGATCATCCACGCTTTGCGGATGAAACAGTGGAAAAACGTTGGTTTCAAAGTTGATGTTCATGTCAGCCCCGGAATTCGCCTCGGCAGTCGGAGACGCGCAGAGATACAGGCGAATCATTGATGTTAGGCACATTCTATAGCCAACGAGTTCAACGCAAATACGGCAATGCCGCTGTCCACCAGCATTCCTCGTTCAACCACGCTTTCAGTGGCGGCCGGGTTCCGACAGCCGCCCTCGCCTCCGCAACCAGATCCCGCTTCGTGCGTGGACCAAGCGGGCGACCGGGCCTTCTTCATTTCAGTTGGAACAACTCACCTGATCGAAAGTTAGGAGCTGGAACTAAGTAGTTCTCTCCATTCGCGATTAACAAATGTTAATCGTAACATAAATAGTGTCACAGAGGGAGTATGTCAATGGAAGCGGCCTTTGGCGGGGTAACCGGCAGTCAATATGTTCGTCGCGAAAATATACTGGTTTGCTTCTCCCACTTACGATGGAATTTTGTTCACCAGCGTCCGCAGCATCTCCTCACCCTTGCATCCGCTCAGCAGCGAGTGGTCTATTTTGAAGAACCCGTTTTCGAAGAATTGCCGCAGCCGCTGATGCGGACGAGCGTGGCATCGGAAAACATTCTGATTGTCACACCAGTGCTGCCGCTTGGCACGTCGGCCGCGAAAGCAGATGCCGTCCAGCGGAGATTTGTGCAGCAGACCATCGCTTCTATGCCGCATAGCCGGCTGATCGCCTGGTACTACACCCCAATGGCTCTTCGCTTTACGGAATTCCTCGACCCGGACATATGCGTCTATGACTGCATGGACGAACTCTCTGCGTTCAAGAATGCGCCCCCCGAGCTGGGCCAGATGGAAAAGGCGCTTCTTCGCCGCGCGGATCTCGTTTTCACCGGTGGTCTAAGCTTGTTCGAGACCAAGCGTCACCTCCATCCCGCCATCTTTCCATTTCCGAGCAGCATCGATGTGAGGCACTTTCACACCGCAAGACAGCCAGGAAGGGACCCAGCCGACCAGGCGGGCATTCCTTCCCCGAGGGTTGGATATTTCGGCGTCATCGACGAGCGGCTGGACGTCGATCTCGTGGCGCTAGCGGCAAAGACAATGCCGGACGTGCATTTCGTCATGCTCGGTCCGGTTGTCAAGATCGACCCTGCAAGCCTGCCGCAAGCCGAAAACCTGCATTGGCTTGGCCCGAAAGCCTACTGCGATCTGCCCGACTATTTGCGCCATTGGGACGCCGGATGGATGCCGTTTGCCCTCAACGAGGCGACGCGTTTCATCAGCCCGACCAAGACGCCGGAATTTCTCGCGGCGGGTCTGCCGGTGATCTCGACGGCAATCGTCGACGTGGTGCGCAGTTACGGTGCTGCCGGGCTGGTGGAAATCGCCGACTGTGACGATCTGGAAATCAAGCTGCGCTCCGTCCTTTCGCGACCGCGTCAGATGCTCCTGCAGCAAGTCGATGCCTATCTTGCGGACATGTCCTGGGAACGGACATGGAATGCCATGGCAGCTCACATTGAGCGCGCCTACCAACGCAAGAAGGTCGTGCCCCTTCGCAGGAGTGCATAGCCATGTTCGATTGGCTGATCGTCGGCGCGGGTTTCGCCGGCAGTGTGCTTGCCGAACGGATAGCGTCGCAGCGTCAGGAAAGCGTTTTGCTGATCGATCGCCGCAGCCATGTGGGAGGCAACGCCTACGACTGCTACAATGAAGCCGGCATCCTCATCCATCGCTACGGCCCGCACATCTTCCACACCAACAGCCAAGCCATAGTGGACTACCTTTCGCAGTTCACGCAATGGCGGCCGTACGAGCACAGGGTGTTGGCGGCCGTAGACGGGCAACTGGTTCCCATCCCGATCAATCTCGACACCATCAACCGGCTTTACGGGCTAGACCTGACCTCGGCACAGCTGGAGGATTTCTTCGCGTCGCGACGCGAAACGGTGGAGGATGTCCGAACGGCTGAGGACGTCGTCGTCAGCACCGTGGGGCGCGAGCTCTATGAAAAATTCTTCCGCGGCTACACAAGAAAGCAATGGGGCGTCGATCCCAGTCAGCTGAGCAAATCCGTGACGGCACGAGTGCCGACCAGGACCAACCGTGACGACCGCTATTTCAGCGACAGCTTCCAGAAAATGCCGGCCGGCGGGTACACGCGGATGTTCGAACGCATGCTCGATCATCCGAACATCAAGATCATGCTGCAGACCGACTTCCGTGAAATTCGTGAGAAGATACCGTTCAGGCGCATGGTTTATACCGGCCCGATCGATGAATATTTCGGCTGGCAGCTCGGGCACCTTCCGTACCGTTCGCTTCGTTTCGAGCACGTTACACTGGATTGCGAGCAATTTCAGCCGGTTGCCGTGGTCAATTATCCCCAGACGGAAGATTACACGCGCATTACCGAGTACAAACATCTGACCGGCCAGCAGAGTTCGCGGACCAGCCTGACCTACGAATACCCCACGGACATCGGGGACCCGTACTATCCCGTGCCCCGGCCCGAAAACGAAGTGCTCTACAAGCGCTATGAAGCGCTCGCGGCAAGCTGCCCAGACGTGTGGTTTGTCGGCCGGCTTGCAACTTACCGCTATTACAACATGGACCAGGTAGTCGGACAGGCTCTGGCCACTTTCGCGCGCATCCAAAAAAGCCTCCCGGCCTGGGCACGCACGGAGGAGCCGTTGTTGGCGGAGCCGAGAAGATAGTTTCTTCCAAGACGGAAGATCGGGCGGGTATCAGAAGGAGAAACTCGATGGATACAAACTTCAACTCGGAAAGCCGTGAGATATTTATCGTCGGCTTGCGCAACGCGCACGCCATGGAAAATCAAGCGCTGTCGATCATGAAGCCTCAGGTCGAGCGTATAGAGAACTATCCGGAGGTGGCCGATCGCTTGCGCCGGCACATTCAGGAAACCGAAGGCCAGATCACGAGACTCGAGTCCGTCCTGGAGGGCCTTGGTGAGGAGCACTCCACCCTCAAGGACACCGCCTTGTCGATGGTTGGCAGCGTGGCCGCCATGGGACATTCGATGGCCGGCGACGAGATCATCAAGAACAGCCTGGCGAATTTCGCATTCGAGAACTACGAGATTGCTGCCTACAATTCGCTGCTGGTACTGGCCGACGCCGGGGGCTTCCAGGATGCTGAAAGGGCCCTCAAGCAGAACCTGAACGAAGAGGAAGCCATGGCCAACTGGCTCAAGGAAAATCTGAGCGACGTTACCATGCGATATGCCAGGCTGCGCGAGGCCGGGGCGACTGCAAAAAGCTGATGCACCGCACCGGCGCGGGCGGCGTTTCGAAGCAGACGCCCGCCCGCCCCTCCCTCGTTTGAGGCCTCTTCAAGGCGTCGTGTCCGCCACGAGAAGAGCTTGCTGACGGGCCAGTTCATCTGCTGTGGGTTTGCGCAGGTGTCGCCTGCCATCAGCCTGGATGACGGAAAACAAACCAACCTCGGCATGTCGCGAATTGTCCCAGCCCGGGTAGGCCGTTATCGGGTACAGGCAAATACCCTCGATCGGCGCTCCGAGACTGATTGCGGAACGCACCTCGTCGCAGACATAGTGGAGCCAAGCCGGCCCGCCGGATCCCTCGGAACCGGTCTCCGCAATGAACATCGGCTTGCCGTAGCGGTGGGCAACTTCTAGCAACATTTCTGACAGGGCGCGGTACTCGTGGTGTCCCATCGGAATCGTCGGCCCGTTTACGTACCATTGATTGTGCGGATAAAAATTCAAGCCCACGACATCGACAACATCTTCGCTCCCGCCCAACTCAGGTTCGACGCGGCCCAGCAACATGTCGTAAGCTTCGAACTGCCCCTGTCGGGCGTTTTCGGCCCGGCGCCGTTCGCTGCGGGTCCGGTCACGAGGGGCGATATGGATAAGCGGCTCGGCCCAGACAAATCTGCAGGCGGGGTCGATCTCCCGCATTGCACGAACACCCGCGATGGCGGCCTTCACGAGGTGCCGCTTGAACCATCCACGTTTGTTCGGCCCCACGCGCGGGAAATAGCCGACCTCGACAGCCCATGCGAAAAAGGAGATTTCGTTGATGGGACACAACAGAGGCGATGTTCCGGTGATCGAACGGTGTACCTTGACGGCTTCTGCCGCGAACGAGGCATAGGCGTCGATGAAATGCAGCGAGCCCTGATCGACATGGTCCGGAGATCCGTAGTGAAAGATGTCCCAGATTACCTGAACACCTGCCGATCGGGCTGCCTCCACCATTGGCGCCCAACTTGACCAGTCATAGGTTCCGGGAGCGGTTTCGATCAAATGCCAACGCAGGCCGTCGCGGATCGTGCGAAGGCCGAGTTCGGCGCAGCCGCGGTAGTCGCCCAGGGCATGCAAATTATGCGAGGTCGCACGAATAAGATCGAGGCGAACGCCGTCCTTGCGCCGGTGCGAGGAGCATTCAAAGCCTGCCATGAAAAAACTGGCGAAGCGCGAAGCTTCCGGAACCGAGGCCTCCGTCTGGCGTCCCACTTCGCTCATTTTTCGAAGTCTCCTTTGGGCAATCGGCTTCGAACTCGGCCGCCTTGTCCGGACCGGGAACCGCGTTGGCGAAATACCGAATTCAGTCGGGCGCGCCCCATGTTCGTTGCTCAGTCCAGCTCGTCCTTGCGTGGCCGGGTAGTGCCGAACCCATTGGTAGAGCCTTTGTTCCGGTGGTGAACTGTCCGGGCGCCGCGTGCAAATGAGGAACAAGGAGGCCCGTCCCAAGTTCGGGGCGATGTACAGCCGCCGTCATCCACTCGAGCGGCTGCTCGGCAACAACAGAGGCATGGGATCACATGACCGTTCAGATTCGACTTTCCGAGATCGACCACGCCAGGCGCGAGGATCGTGGCGACGGCGCTTGGAGCATCGCACCGGACCTGGGTTACTTGCGGCTAGCAATCGTCAATGTCGTGTTCTTCGGCGCACCGGGCAGCGGAGATCGGAACTGGGTGCTGATCGATACCGGGTTGCCGACGTCTCGCAGCAGCATTCTAGCGGTCGCGGAAAAGCGGTTCGGCGTCAACGCACGGCCGGCTGCAATCATCCTGACCCATGGCCATTTCGACCATGTGGGAACGGTTCTAGAACTCGCAAATGGCTGGGACGTGCCTGTCTTCGCCCATCCACTCGAGCACCCCTATTTGGACGGAACCACATCCTATCCGCCACCGGATCCCTGGGTTGGGGGTGGACTGATGGCGCTGCTTTCACCGCTTTTTCCACGCGGGCCAATCGATCTTGGCAGCCGTTTGGAACCCTTGCCCGCCGATGGATCGATCCCCGGAATGCCCGGATGGCAATGGCTGCACACACCCGGACATGCCCCTGGGCATATCTCGCTCTGGCGCGAGCAAGACCGCTCGCTCATCGTAGGAGACGCTTTCATCACCACCGGTCAGGAGTCGGTCTATGAAGTCGCCATTCAGGATCTCGAGATGCACGGTCCGCCGCGCTATTTCACGCCAGACTGGGATGCAGCGGAAAGGTCCGTGAAGCATCTGGCTGCCTTGGGCCCCCAGATGGTCATCAGTGGACACGGTGCGGCTGCTGCGGGAGTGGGCATGCGGCAGGCTCTCGATAACCTGGCTGAGCGATTCAGGGTATTCGCCGTCCCGCCGAAATTGAAATTCGTGCGCGAGCCAGCGTCGCCGATAGCTAGGCCAATCGAGCCGCCATCGTTCTGAAATTATGGTCGGATTGGCCAACGCGGGACCATCGGACAGAGTAACTCGGTCCAGCGGAACAAACCCGGCCGGCGACAGTTGGGGCACTCGCTCAGGGGGCGACACCCCGCGAAGTGCCGTGAGGTTCCGCGCCATGGGGAGGCTCAGATGGAAACCCGATGAACGCATGCCTCTAACGCGCGTTCCCGCAAAGAGAGATTGCAGAACCGGTGTTGTTGCCATCCAGCCCTAAGTTGACACGCCAACTGCTCTGGATCCTCGGAGGCGCATTCTTGCACGGTTGCGCGGGGGGAGTGCTCGATCCCCAAGGACCAATTAGCGTCGGCAATCGCACGATCCTTTTGAACTCGCTGGCGGTGATGCTGGTGATCGTTGTTCCCACGCTTGTTGCACTTCTGGCATTCGCCTGGAAGTTCCGCGCCTCGAACAGCAACGCCCGCTATAACCCGGAGTTCACCTATTCGGGACGCGTGGAGTTGATCGTCTGGTCGATCCCGACGCTCACCATCCTGTTCATTGGCGGGCTGATCTACTACGGATCGTATCAGCTCGATCCGCGCAAACCGATCCCTTCTAGCCAGCCGCCGCTCGACATTCAGGTGGTGGCGCTCGACTGGAAATGGCTGTTCCTCTATCCCGAGCAGGGCGTGGGTGCTGTCAATCAACTGGTTATCCCCGCCGGTGTTCCAGTGCGTTTCAAATTGACCTCGGCCAGCGTGATGAACACGTTCTTCGTGCCCCAGCTTGGCAGCATGGTCTACGTCATGAACGGCATGCAGACCGAATTGCATCTGCAGGCCGACCGCGAGGGCAGCTTTTTCGGCCAGTCGGCGCACTTCAGCGGCGACGGCTTCTCGGATATGAATTTCAGTGTGAGCGCGGTTTCAGCCGATGCCTTCACCCGCTGGGCGTCATCGCTGCGTGGCGGGGGCGGCGTGCTGAATGCCAATGCCTATCGCGAACTCGCCCGGCAAAGTACAAATGTGGCGCCGGCTTCCTTCGGTCATGTCCAGCCTGGGCTGTTCGAAGCGGTCGTTCAGCAGACGCTCCCACCGGGTCCGGGGCCTGCTGAGAGCGCAGCCAGCGGCGAGCCACAGGTGAGCCCAAGGGCATTCCCCGCGGCGGCGGCAACGATGACCCATCATCCACAAGGGGCAGAATGACGATGCTGGGCAAGCTCGACTGGTCGGCCGTTCCTTTCGATCAACCCATCCCCCTCGGCGCAGCCCTTGGCGTCTTTCTGGCAGCAGCCGCCGTGCTTGGCTGGATAACGGTGAAGGGCTACTGGCCATATCTGTGGAGCGAGTGGATAAGCTCGGTCGACCACAAGCGCATCGGCGTGATGTACATTGTGCTGGCGATGCTCATGCTTCTTCGTGGTTTTATCGATGCTATCATGATGCGCACACAACAGGTGCTGGCGATTCACGGGCCGGGCTACCTCCCGCCGGAGCATTACGACCAGATCTTTTCCGCGCACGGCACGATCATGATCTTCTTCGCCGCGATGCCGTTCATGATCGGCCTGATGAATTTCGTCGTGCCGCTGCAGCTTGGCGTACGCGATGTCGCTTTTCCGACGCTCAATTCCGTCAGCTTCTGGCTGACGGCTTCCGGAGCCCTGCTGGTCAACATCTCGCTTGTGGTCGGCGAGTTCGCGCGCACCGGCTGGCTGCCCTATGCCCCTTTGTCGGAAACCACCTACTCGCCGGGCGTCGGTGTCGATTATTATCTGTGGGCGATCCAGATCTCCGGCGTCGGCACGCTGCTCACCGGTGTCAACCTGGTGACGACTATCCTCAAGATGCGGGCGCCGGGAATGGGCTATCTGCGAATGCCGATGTTCTGCTGGACCTCGCTCGCGTCCAACCTGCTCATTGTCGCAGCCTTCCCGATCCTTACTGCCACGCTCGCAATGCTGACGCTGGACCGGTACCTCGGCTTCCACTTCTTCACCAACGAAGCCGGTGGAAATCAGATGATGTTCGTCAACCTGATCTGGGCGTGGGGCCATCCCGAAGTATACATCCTGGTGCTTCCCGCCTTCGGAATCTTTTCCGAGATTTTCTCGACTTTTTCATCGAAGCCGCTGTTCGGATACCGTTCGATGGTCGCGGCCACGATGTTCATCTGCATCGTCTCGTTCATGGTCTGGCTGCATCACTTCTTCACCATGGGTGCCGGAGCGGACGTTAATGCCGCCTTCGGCATCGCCACGTCGGTCATTGCCGTGGGAACCGGTGTGAAAATCTACAACTGGCTCTTCACCATGTATGGCGGGCGCGTTCGTTTCGACACGCCGATGCTTTGGGCACTGGCTTTCGTGACCACCTTCACCGTCGGCGGCATGACTGGCGTCCTGCTTGCCGTCCCGCCGGCCGACTTCGTGCTACACAATTCCCTTTTCCTCGTCGCGCATTTCCATAACGTCATCATCTCGGGCGTGTTGTTTGGAGCATTCGCCGGCTTCACCTACTGGTTCCCCAAGGCGTTCGGCTTCCGTTTGCACGAAGGCTGGGGAAAAGCGGCATTTTGGGTCACCTTGGCCGGCTACATGCTGGTCTTCGTACCGCTCTATATTGTCGGTCTGCTCGGCATGACGCGGCGCCTGCAACATATCGATATGGACCTTTGGGCACCGTGGCTGGTGGTGGCCGCTTTCGGCGTGGTGGTGATGATCGCCGGCGCGGCGCTGCAGATCACACAGCTTTTCGTTTCGATCCGGCATCGCGATAAGTTTCGCGACGAAACCGGCGACCCGTGGGACGGGCGTTCGCTGGAGTGGTCGACATCTTCCCCTCCTCCTGTCTTCAATTATGCACGGCTGCCTCACGTGGAAGACGAAGAACCCTACTGGAGCATCAAGCAACGAGGGATCGAACAGAGCGCGGACGAGGAAAAGGCATATGAGCCGATCGAGATGCCTCGCAACAGCCCGACTGGCTTCGTCACCGCCTTCTTCAGCACACTGATCGGCTTCGCGCTGATCTGGCATATATGGTGGCTGGCGATCGTCGGTTTCATCGGCGCATACGCAACCTTCGTCGTATTTGCCTGGCGCGATCATGGAGACTACGAGATCCCTGTCGACGAGGTCGCCCGCATCGACCATGACCACAAGGCAGCCCAGTTTGCCCGGCTGCGCGGGTGGGAGCGCCCGGCATGAGCGATCATGCATTCTCCAGCGTCGGCACCCAGGCACGGGACCCGTATCGGCTCAATCACACGGGTCGGCACGCGGTGCGCTCTGCGACCGGCCACGGAGAAGGCGGCCCGGCCTCAAAGTTCGTCACGGTGACCTACGGCTTCTGGATCTTTCTCCTGTCCGACATCATCATGTTCTCGGCATTTTTCGCCGCCTACGCCGTGCTCGCCAAGGCAACCGCCGGCGGACCGACAGGCAAGGATCTGTTCGAACCGACACGGGTTGCGGTCCAGACGGGCCTTCTGCTCACTTCGAGCTTCACCGGCGGCGTGGCAACACTCGCCACCCGTCGCAGATCAATGGCTGCCACGCAGTTCTGGCTTCTCGTCACGGGGTTGCTCGGGGCAGCGTTCCTGTTCCTGGAACTACAGGAGTTCGCGGCAATGATCGGCGAGCAGGCAGGCCCCTCGCGCAGCGCATTTCTTTCTGCCTTCTTTGCGCTCGTTGGCTGCCACGGTGCCCACGTCGGTCTCGGCCTGCTCTGGCTGGGAACGATGATGGCGCAGCTGTGGGTCAAGGGGTTTCGGCCCGACATTTTGCGGCGGCTCCACTGCTTCGGGCTCTTCTGGCACGCCCTCGACATCATCTGGGTTGCCATCTTCACCCTGGTCTATCTGCTGGGAGCATCGTCATGACCGAGTTCGAGAGCAAGACCGGCGAGTTGCAGGACCGCCGCGATTCAGCGCCGGGCGAGGAACACATAAGCGAGCACGAAACGGCTGGGGGCCTCTCGGGCTATGTGCTCGGCTTCGGGCTGGCCATCCTGCTCACGATCGCGTCATTCCTGGCGGCGCGAACCGATCTGATTTACCAGCCCGCGGTCATCTCGGCCCTGGTGGTGCTCGCTGTTGCGCAGATGGGCGTGCATCTTGTCTTCTTTCTGCACCTGACCACCGGGCCGGACAACACCAACAACATCCTGGCCCTGGCCTTCGGCGTGCTGATCGTCGCGCTGGTGGTTCTGGGCTCTATCTGGATCATGGCCCATCTGAATGAAAACATGGCCGCCATGACACCCCATCAAGCCGGAACCATGCCTTGAACGCTGCCCTGCGAACGCACGGTCGCCCACAGTGCACCATTCGCACCGATGGCCCCAGGAGACAAAAGGCTCGTCAGATCTCGTGCTTTGGCTGGGCTGCGCGTAGGGCATCAAGCGCTAAGCGAACCGCATCGATGCCTGAGACGCTGGGCTGGATCGGCCTGAAAATCAGGCGGCCGTTCCGGTAGTCCAGGCCCAACGCCTTGCTGTTCCGCCATTGGGACGCCGACGGCTTGTTCCGAGGGGTGATCGCGATGGCCTCGGGACCCACATCGACTTTGCCGACGCCCAATTCCGACGCTGCTATTCGCAACCTGGTAAATTCCAGCAAAAGGGCTACTTCGCCAGGCATGTCTCCAAAGCGGTCCTCGAGCTCTTCGCTGAATGTATCGAGGTCCGGCTCCGAACGGATGCGGGAGAGCCGCGCATAGAGGCCAACGCGCACCGTAGGCTCGTCGACATAGCTCTCGGGAAAAGCCCCCTTTCCCGAGCCATTGATCTCGGCAAGTTGCTTGCCGAAGTCGGGCCTTCCGCCAGCCGCCGAGACCGCCCGCTCCAGCAAGTGCTCGTACAAGCCCACTCCGATCAGCTTCATATGCCCGGCCTGGTCTTCGCCGAAAAGATCTCCGGCGCCACGCAGGTCGAGGTCTCTTTGACTGATTGCCAGGCCGGAGCCGAGCCGATCGAGCGCAAGCATCGTCGAAAGCCGGGCCCTGGTGCTGTCGGCCAGTTCAACGCCAGGTTGGGTCAGAAGAAACGCTACGGCCTGCACCGCCCCCCTTCCGACCCGGCCCCGCAGCTGGTGCAACTGCGCCAGACCGAACCGGTCGGGGCGCCAAACGATGATGGTGTTGGCCCGCGGCACATCGAGGCCGCTCTCGATGATGTCGGTGCTCAACAAAATGTCGCCATCACCGTCAGCGAATCCGACCATGACTTCGTCCAGCTGTCTCCCCTTCATTTCACCATGCGCCGTCTTGACCCGGAGTTCCGGCACCAGTCTGTTCAGTTGGTCACAGGCCGGGGCAATATCCTCGATCCGCGGGACCACGAAGAAGCTCTGTCCACCCCGGTGAAATTCACGCAGGAGGGCCGCGCGCACCGATGCTGGATCGAAAGCTGCCAAGATCGTGCGAACGGGACGTCTTTTGGCGGGCGGAGAGTTTAGAACGCTGACGTCCTGGATGCCTGACAACGCCGATTGCAGCGTCCGGGGTATCGGTGTGGCGGTCATGCTCAGCGTATGGAGGCAAGGCGTCATGGTCCGCAGGGCCCGCTTCAACTTGACCCCGAACCGGTGCTCCTCGTCGATCACCAGCAGTCCAAGATTGGCGAAGGTGACGCTCCTGGACGCCAGGGCCTGAGTACCCACAACGACCGCAACCTGGCCGCTCCGCAGACCCTCTTTTGCCGCTCTCGCGTCCGCTGCCCCGACCATTCTTGAAAGGTGGGCGACCTGCAGGCCGGTTCCTGCGAAGCGGCGGCTGAACGTCTCATAGTGCTGTCGTGCCAACACCGTTGTCGGCGCTATGATAGCAACCTGTTTCCCGCAGAAAGCGGCGGCGGCGCAAGCACGCAGGGCGACCTCTGTCTTGCCGAAGCCGACATCGCCGCAGACGAGCCGGTTCATTGTTCTTCCCGACGAAAGATCATCGAGCACAGCGCGGATGGCGGCCGCTTGGTCGGGCGTCTCCGTATAGGGAAATCTCGCCGCAAAACGGGCCAAGTCCGTGCGGGAGGGCTTTATGATCTCGGCAGGCTGGCTGGACCTGATTTTGGCAAGACTCAAGAGGCGTTTGGCCAGCCTGTCGATCTCGCGCAACGCAGCTTCGCGTCGCTTCGGCCAGCCCTCGCCTTTGAGGCGATCAAGCGACACTGCCTCCGGTTCCGAGCCGTAGCGCCATATTCGTCCAAAGTCGTCGACCGGAACCAGCAAGGAAGCCCCGCCATGATATTCCAGTCTGACGACATCCTGTTGCTGGCCAGCCAACTCGACCTGTTCGACCGCGGCGAGCACGCCCAGGCCATGGTCTTCATGGACGACGACATCGCCAATGCGCAACTCGGGTTCGAGTATGCCCGTGGTCGCGCTCCCGTTCGCCTTCAACGCGGGACCAAACAGGTCGGATGCGGCGACCAAGGCGATATTGGATTGCGCGTCGACAAACCCTTCGTCGAGGACGAATTCAGCCTTGAGAAGAGAGCCCCTTGCGGCCGAAAGTATTTGCGGCAAGTCGGCCGCTTCCTCTGCCCGCCGGCCTAGTCTCCTATCGAGCAGGCGATCTGCTCGCTGCAATTCAGAGGCATCGCCGGTGAACACTACTCTGACTCCGGCGCTCGTCTGCCTTGTGACGAATTCCGCGAAATCATGCCCGGGTCGGGCCTGGCGGAAGAATTTGGGAACTCCCACGGCAGAAACGGCAAGTCTCACGCAGCAGCGGTTAAGCAGAGCAGCGTCCCACTCTTCACGGGATAGGTAAAATCGTCCCGGCAAAGGTTTTTTCGTTCCGGCTGCCTCCTGCCTGGCACGACGTGCATCCTCGACCAGATCCAGAATTCTGCCGAGCGGCTGCCCGTCGGTCCCTTCAAGGAAGGAGATCGAGGCGCTGGAAGCCGCATCGAAGACGGATGGCATAGCGCCATACGATGCGACCAGGCGCTCTTCCATCGACGTCGCGCGCATCGCTGTCAGCTCAGGATGCTCACCAGCTTTAAAGATCAGCTCGGATGCCGGTCCGACCGTAACCGAGTCTCGAACCTGATCGCTGAGCTGACTGAGCGGGTCGTAGGTCTTGAGCTGGCCGATGCAGGCATCGGGACCAACGATGATGCGAACGGGGCCATCCGCGCCAGCAGGGAAAATATCGATGAGATCGCCCCGAAAGGCTATCTCACCCGGTTCGTCGACCCTCTCGTCGACGACATAGCCAATGGCTTCGGACCTGGTTCTGAAATCGTCACGGTCGAGCTTTTGGCCTACCTCCAGAATTGTGAAACCGCCAGCGATGACGGGAGCAGGCGGCACCCGCTGCAGAATGGCTTCGAGCGACATTACAGCGATGCGCGGGCGATCCGGCTTCGTTGCGATCTCATGCAACGCACGAAGCCTTCGCCCCATATTGGCACGTGTGGGCCACACCCTGTCGTAGGGCAGGCAATCCCAGGACGGCAGCAAGATGATATCCGCGTCAGGCAGGAACTGACGCAAGGCGCCGGCGATCTCCTCGGCACTGCGTTCCGAGGGAGCTATATGGACGATGTGCTTATCCCGACTGGTCTCCAGGCCACGGGCCAGCGCTACCGCGATTGCTGAGGATGGCGGTCCGCCATGCTCTATCGCAAACCCGCTGTCATCCGTGTGATCGATTTGTTCGACATCCGTCCGCGAAATATGCCTGTTCACTGAAATCTCACCTTGCCATTGAGACAACGTCAGCGGAGCCACCCCGTTCCTGGTGGCGCATCAAAGAGTTCCAGGACTGGCTGCGGGTGCAGCCCTTGAAATTGGGGGGAGCGACTGGGTCAAAGCTGCGCCGTGATCGGCGAACTCCTGGGGCTGGCTGCCCAGCGGGACAATTTCTAACCGAGCCTATGTCATAGGTTAATGCATTGCTGCCTGGCTCACCTATGGCTGTCCTAAAAAACTGGTGCTTGGATCATTCCGGGATCTTCAACCACCCTCGACGCTGGCAAAACGCCCCAGGCACGGGACCATGCCGCACGGCGGCGCCTTCTGCCGCCGCGCATATGTCCCCATGCCAATCGGAACTTTTGGCGCGGATAATAGTTCGATCACCAACATCAGCCAGGTAGTCAATTTGTTCCCCACCTCATCCTCGGATGTACTCATTCGCAAGCTTCAGACCATCTCGGATCTTCGAGAGGCCGACATCGGCGTTCTGAAAGGCATTCCGATCCAGGAGAAGGAATATTCGGCCAACCACGATCTGGTGCGTGAGGGCGACCGTCCTGTTTACTCGTTTATCGTTCTTGATGGCTTGGTCGGTTCCACCAAACATACGGGCGAAGGAAAGCGACAAATCACATCATTCTTCGTCGCTGGCGACATTCCTGATCTGCATGGGCTGCATCTGTCGGTCATGGATTGTAACTTCTCGACCCTTACGCCGGCCCGAGTAGGTTTCATGCGGCATGACACTCTGCGTGCCGTTTGCGACCAGCACCCTCGCATCGCCACCGCTTTTTGGCGGTCGACGTTGATAGATGCCGCGATTTATAGGGAGTGGGTCATCAATGTGGGAAGACGCGAGGCATACACCCGCATGGCTCACATCCTGTGCGAACTGATTTTTCGCTTGCGCTCTATGGGGCGCATTGAGGATCACGTGGCGGATATTCCCATTACACAGGCGGCCCTTGGCGATGCACTGGGTTTGTCCACGGTCCACGTCAACCGGATGCTCCAGGAACTACGACGCAGAGGCCTCATTGCCACCTCGGGATCAAAAGTTCACGCACTGGACTGGGCTGGCCTCACTCACGCAGGAGATTTCGACACGACCTACCTGCACCAAAGGAACCCCGCAGATTAGCAGTGACGGAAGCTCTCCGATGGCACGATTTTTCTTCGACAGCGGCGATGGCGATCTCATCTTCGAGGACGAAATAGGTGTCGAATGTGCTGGCCTCGAAGAGGTCCGCCGCGCGGGATTCGAGGGCCTTGTCGACCTCACGAGAGAGTCACTGAAGAGCGTCGACGGGCAGCAATTGTTTATCGAAGTGCGTGATGAAAACGGCGCCAAGATTTTGCGGCTGAGCCTCTCGCTTCGGGTAAAATCGATCGCTTAAATTTGCACTCTGCGCTCAGCGTTAGGCGCGCGGATTGAGACTGCAAACATCCACTGGCATGTCGTTGTCTCAAAACCAGGGCCACTTTTGAGCGACATACATTAACCCATAGATTGTGCCTCGATTCGCCTCGATTTGTGTACAGGACGGGGAACCATCAAAGAGCCGCAGAGTTCGTCCAACGGACAAGCTCGGGTTCTAACATGGAAGAAATCGGCAAGGCACAACAAAAGGTCATAGCCCGCCTCATACGGCAGTGGATTTCATCGGACGCCAATCGTCGCCAGCTTCGCCAGTTGCTGGATCTGCCGACAGATACGGACATGCCCAGCGAGCATCGGTCATTGCTTGACGAACTCGACCGAAAGCTCAACCAATGAGCGCCCCTGCTTTCGGGAGGGCTCCCGAGTGGATGCGAGCCGGTGGCGAGGGGAAGGAGCTGAGGTCGACATCTGGTTGAGGCCGCCGGCCCAAGCAGACGCGAACGCTTTACGCCAGACAGCGCCGATTGAATGTTCCGTGGTTTTCGTGGAGCCGCGGTCCGATTCCTAGAGGTGAGTTTCTGCACCTTGCTGCGCGTTTAAAAGTTGAGAAACGGCAGTTATGATCTGCGGCAGAAAAAAGGGCTTGGTGATCATTATGCTGTTGGGCACACCTTCCGCTCCCCAGTGTACCGCGCTGTCGCCACTGATATAGACAACGGGGATGGTAGAGTTGGACCTTCGCAAGTGCCGAGCGACCTCCCACCCCGACTGTCCTGGTCCCAAACGGATGTCCGTGAGTACGGCCTTGAACTTGGTCGGATCGGGGTCGAAAGCCGCCAGCGCCTCGGCGGCACTCCGAGTGCCGACCACCTGGAAGCCGGCCTCCTCCAAAGCTGACTCGAGGTCGAGCAGGATCATTGTCTCATCTTCGACGATCAGAACAGCACCTTCGCTCATCCGGAATCTCCCCAAGCCGCCACCGCTAATACGATTTCGGCGTCAACTTGGTTCCATCTGACCCGCAGCAGCCTTTTGGCTATCGAAGCTCTACGCTGCCTCGATTGCGCGGCGGACTTGTGACGTCGGGAAGCCACCCTGGAAAAGGCCGACACCGGCTTAGCTGCTTCGACAGCCTTGGCAATGAGGCTGAATTACAGGTTGTAGCCGACGCTGAACCGTCGCCGACGAGGTCGCTTTGATCAAGCGTTCTCCTGATCTTCAGAAGCTTGCTGGATTTGCGTCATCACCTTTTGGGGATCGACATTCTCGGCGAGTTCCGGCAGCTCTTTGTCGGCCGGGGTCGAGATATTCAGACGCGCCGTCAAGGCAGCCACCATCTCGATCAGCCGCGTGGTTTCATGTTCGTTTAGAAGGCTGATCTGCAAATCCAGTTCGGCTCGGCGCTCGCTGTGTGCGGCCATTCTGTTCTGATTGATCAGCACGAAAGTAGACAGGAAGATTGCCTCAACCGAGGCGACCATGGCCAGGATCACGAAAGTCGGGTCCCAGGCTGGGACGGCTGGTATCGCGCCAAGGTTCGCGAGGACCCAGACGACAAGAATTGCAAGGTGCAAATAGACGAAAGTCATGCTTCCTGCGAAGCGCGAAACAACGCCGGCGACCCACGCTTGAACACCTTGGTGCTCCTCTTGCTGTCGCCTGTGCTCGACCAGGGCCTGTATGTTCTGGTGGAGCACCGACTGCATGTCGGCTGGACGTTGGTCGCTCATTTGAAAGCCCCGTTTGGAGATCATTCCGTGCAAGCGGCGTCGCTTATCGCCGGTGGCTCCCGCGAGGCCGGATCTGCCTTGAACTCGTCGGCACGCGACTTGGGTCGCTGCCGACGGCCCGCTTGGAACAAGGCGTGCCGCCCTGCAATGGTGTGCACCATGCCAACCACGGCTTGCGGGGCGCTCTGATGAACCATATGGCCGGCGCCCGGAACCACCTCAAGGAGAGACCTACCGACTTCCGCGTGCAAGCGTCGTGCATCGCGTTGCGCGTCGAACAACCGGTCCCCGGATCCCGCCATGATGCCGGTGGGCACGGCAATGTCCCTATAGTTGGCTTTTCCCAAGAGGGACGCGGCCAGCATCGATGCTGTCTCCAGAGAAACCGCCCGCAGTTGGGAAGGGCGGCTGGCGACATCTTTGGCCAGTGCGGCGAAGTCGCTGGCGACGACGGCGGGTTTAAAGATCTTCTCCATTGCCCAATGCCAGGCAAGCCTTACAAGCGGGGGCAGCAAGGTGTGACGAAACGCGGTGCCGATCACAGGCAATGCAGGGAGTGCGGCCAGTGCAAGATCCAGCCGCGGTGACGGATAGTAGTAACCCGAGACCAGCACGATGCCGGCGACCGATGGAGAATGCCTTCGCGCCAACTCGAGGGCGATCCAAGCTCCCCAGGAATGTCCAAGCACGAGGTATTTCTCTATACCCAGCCCGCAGGCGGCGGCATGTATAAGGTCGGCTTGGTCGCGAGCGGACCAACGCCGGCCGCGCGGCCGTGAGCTTCGCCCAAAACCGGGACGATCAAATGCAATCACCCGGTAGGTCTTTGCCGCCTCATCGAAGATGCCGCTCGACTTGAAATCCTCCGCCATGGATCCATTGCCATGCAGGAGAAGCAGCGGCATGCCGGTTCCGGCTTCGATAAAATGCAGGCGCAGACCATCGATCTCCATCACACGTCCGCACGCCCGGCCGGCAATCGCACGTTTGGCGCGGATGGCGTTGTATGCCGCCAGCGCCGCCAACGAGGCCGCGAGCAACCCGGTCGCGAGTTTCGGTCCATCTCTGTCGAACGCCATGCCCGTGCCTGTTGGAAACTATCTGCCGACCCCAACTCTCGGGGCGAAAGCTTGTTCCGCCAGACAAGACAACGCTGTACAACCGGCTCAAGCGGCTAAAGTAGGCCTTCTCCATGGAGTTGGGACCGTTAAGCCTGGGCAGCGCTGCTGCCTCCCAGTTTCCAATCACCCTGCCAACGTGCGCGCACGGCAATCATCAGCATGGCCGCTTCCGTCATCCCGGTCTGGAAAAGTCTGACCAACTCTCTCGCGATGGATTCTGCCGCGGTAGTGTCCGACGAAATCTCAAATTCCTCACACAGCGCGTCGAAAACCGACCGAAGCGTTTTCAGGTCGTCTGGATAGAGAGCGTCCGTATTCGTAAGAATGGGTCGGTCAAGCATCAAACGTCTCCAAACGAGTGAAGTGCGGTTCGGGCACCCAGCCAGCGGGAGCTCGTCAAGTGCCCGCTGGTTTCCCCCTTTATCCGCCACAGCGCGCCAAGCTGTCATTAACCTATGACCGGTGCGGCGTGTTCGGCTGACCGGCCCGCCAAAGAAACTGCCGTCCTGCGGGGAACTCTTGGCCGCAGACTGCATTTAAGTCCGGGCAAAACGGGGGCGAAATGGGGGCCACTTCAAGCAATCCGCGATCTGAACTGCAGCGCTTCGAGCTTTTGGCAGCGCTGGGCGACCGTATTCGCGAGATTACGGATCCCGCAGAACTGGCCTACGCAGCCGCGGAACTGCTGGGGAACCATTTTGGCATCAGCCGAGCCGGATACGGCACGATCGATCTAGAGAAAGAAACGATCACCATCGACAGGGACTGGAACGCGCCAGGCATCAAAAGCCTGGCTGGGACGCTGAATTTCAGGAACTACGGCTCGTATATCGAGGATTTGAAGCGAGGCGAAACCGTTGTCTTTGAAAACGCCGAGACAGATCCGCGAACCAGCGGCCATGCGGAGGCACTCAAAGCCATCAGCGCCCAATCCGTCATCAACATGCCCGTCACCGAGCATGGCGGGCTGGTGGCGCTGTTATACCTGAACCACTCCGCGCCCAGACGCTGGGCGACGGAGGAAGTAGCCCTCATTTCGGCAGTCGCGGACCGGACGCGTACGGCGATAGAACGCCTTCGCGCCGAACTGGCCCTGCGTGAGAACGCCGAACGCCTTGCTTTTCTCGACCGCCTCGGCAGGGAGATAGCCCTCGCGGCCGACGCCGATGCTGTCATGCAGATCACCACTCGGCTCCTCGGCGAACATCTTGGCGTGTCGATTTGCGCCTATGCCGACATGGAGCAGGACCAAGACCATTTCACCATCCGCGGCGATTGGAGCGCACCTGGCTCGCCCAGCATCAGGGGATATTACAGTCTTGCCGATTTCGGTCGCCTGGCTGTCACCAACCTCAGCGCCAACAAGCCGCTTATCATCAACAACAACCTTGAGGAAATTGCTCCCGAGGAAGCGAAGACCTTTCAGGATATCGGGATAACGGCAACCATCTGTATGCCTTTGGTCAAACAAGGCCGACTGACTGCCCTGATGGCCATCCACGACAAGCAGCGCCGCGTCTGGTCGCAACGCGAACTGTCCTTGCTGACCGAGGTGACGGAGCGGTCCTGGGCTCACATCGAGCGCGTTCGCTCGGAACAGGCGGCACGGGCCAGCGAGGAGAGGCTGAGGCTTGCCACCGACGCGGCCGCTATTGGCACCTGGGATTACGATCCCATCAGCGGAGTGCTGCGTTGGGACGACCGGTGCAAAGCCCTTTTTGGTTTGCCGCCGGACGCGGAGGTGACATATGAAAGCGCCTTCCTGGCGGGCCTCCACCCGGAAGATCGCGCACGGGCCGACGAGGCCGTACGCCAGTCGCTCGCGCCGGGCACCCCCTCCCGCTACGACATCGAATACCGGACGATCGGCCTTCGGGATGGCAAGGAGCGCTGGATTGCCGCAACGGGGGAAGCGCTTTTCCAGTCCGGCCGTGCGATCCGCTTCATCGGCACCGTGGTTGATGTCACCGCGCGAAAGCGGGTGGAGCATCAGCTTCAGTTGATGAACGCTACGGCGGCAGCCGTGGCGGCCGAGCTTGACGTGGAGCGAATTGTCCAGACGGTAACCGATGCCGGCGTCGTGCTGTCGGGCGCACAATTTGGAGCTTTCTTCTACAATGTGATCGACGACAAGGGCGACAGCTATGTGCTCTACGCCCTTTCGGGGGCACCTCGTTCTGCTTTCGAAAACTTTCCCATGCCGCGCAACACCGCGGTGTTCGAGCCCACTTTCCGCGGCACAAGCGTGGTGCGTTCCGACGATATCCTCACCGATCCGCGTTACGGCAAGAACTGGCCCCGCAAGGGAATGCCGGAGGGCCATCTGCCGGTGCGTTCCTATCTCGCCGTGCCGGTCGTCTCGCGTTCGGGCGAGGTCCTGGGCGGCCTCTTCCTTGGTCATTCAGAGACCGGCGTGTTCGCCGAACAGCAAGAAGCGGCCTTGCTGGGGCTTGCCGGCCATGCCGCGACGGCCATCGACAACTCCCGGCTGTTCAAGGCGCTGCAGACACTCAACGGCACGCTCGAACAACGTGTCAAAGATGAAGTTGCGGAACGCGCCAGAGCAGAAGAGCACCTGCGCCAAGCCCAGAAGATGGAAGCTGTCGGACAGCTCACCGGTGGCATCGCGCACGACTTCAACAATATGCTGGCCGTCATCATCGGCGGCCTGAACCTTGTGCAGCGCAAGCTCAGAAACGGCGATACCAACGTCCACCAATTCGTAACCGGCGCGATCGATGGAGCACAACGTGCCGCAGAACTTACCAGGCGACTGCTCGCCTTTTCCCGCCAGCAACCACTGGCGCCGAAGCGGCTGAATCCAAATCGCCTCGTCTCCGGTATGAGCGAATTGCTGAACCGGACGCTTGGCGAGACCATCCAGATCGAGACCGTGCTCGCTGCGGGCCTATGGCATGTCGAGGCCGACGCAGGGCAATTGGAAAGCGCGCTGCTCAACCTTTGCGTCAACGCAAGGGATGCCATGCCTGCTGGCGGCAAGCTGACGATCGAGACATCAAACGCCCACGTCGACGATCGCTATGCCAGGGAGAACGCGATCCCCTCCGGCCAGTATGTGATGATAGCGGTCACCGATACAGGAACGGGCATGACTGCTGATGTTGTCGCAAGAGCCTTCGATCCGTTCTTCACCACCAAGGGGGTCGGCAAAGGCACCGGGCTGGGACTCAGCCAAGTCTATGGGTTTGTTCGCCAGTCCGGCGGCAGTGTGAAGATCTATTCCGAGCAGGGCATCGGAACCACCTTGAAAATATATTTGCCGCGCTCGCACCATGGCGTGCTCGACAGCCAAATCGACGTCGTGGCAGGCGAGCACCCCGGCTGTGCAGACGAGATCATCATGGTTGTCGAGGATGAAGATCGCGTCCGGCTGATGGCCGCGGAAGCGCTGCGGGAACTGGGCTACTCCGTGCTGGAAATGCAAGGTCCACGCGAAGCGCTGGTGGCCGTCGAAAGCGGGCAAGTGCCGTCGCTTCTGTTCACCGACGTGGTGATGCCGGAGATGTCGGGCCGGGAGCTGGTGGATCAGGTCAAGACAATGCACCCGTCGCTAAAAGTGCTCTACACCACCGGCTACACACGAAATGCGATTGTCCACAACGGCACGCTCGATTTCGGAACCGAACTTTTGACCAAGCCCTACACGATCGACGAATTGGCAGAGAAAGTCCGGAAGGTGCTGGATCGAAAGTGAACGGGCAACAGCCCGCGACGCTCGCCGTGTGACCGAACCCGGCGTTTGCCGCGTAAGGTGTGCGGCGAAACGGGCCGAAGGTGTCGACACCGACATCGTATTAATATGGCCCGGCTTCACTTTTCCGAGCCAGTATCCCTCCAGATTTTGTCTACCTCTTGCCCATCCGCGGCCTTGCTCATTGCTGTGATGGCGCAGCACGATCGAAATCTCGTTGCCGCCGGTCACCGGTCGGAGAAATAAATGCCGCCTCTGGCTCGCTGCGATGCTCAACACTGAAGTTACCGTAAAAATGCTCGCTGGCCGATGGCCGGATGGAACAATCAACTTGCCGGGATGTTCGGATGATCTAACCGGAGAGATGTCCATGTTCATGCACAACAAGCGCCTGCAATACACCGTTCGCGTCTCGGAGCCGAATCCTCGCCTGGCCTGCATGATCATGGAACAGTTCGGCGGCGCCGATGGCGAGCTTGCAGCGGCCATGCGCTATTTCACGCAAGGGCTTGGCGAGGACGATCTTGGCCGTCGTGACATGTTGCTCGATATTGCGACCGAAGAACTCAGCCATCTCGAAGTGGTGGGATCAATCGTCACCATGCTCAACAAGGGGCTTAAGGCACAGCTGGCCGAGGGCCAAATGAAGGAAGCGGACCTTTACCTGATGATCGGCGCCAGCGGCACAACAGCCAAGGAATCAATTCTGTTCGGCGGCGCTCCCGCGCTGTGCGACTCAGCCGGCGTTCCCTGGACCGCGGCCTATGTCGATTCGCGCGGTGAACCTACGGTGGATTTGCGATCGAATATCGCGGCCGAAGCTCGCGCCAAGATCGTTTACGAACGCCTTATCAACATCACCGACGACCCGGGAATCAAGGACGCGCTCGGCTTCCTGATGACGCGCGAGATCGCGCACCAGAAGTCGTTTGAGAAAGCACTTTACGCGATAGAAAACAATTTCCCTTCCGGCAAGCTCCCAGGCGTAGAGAAGTACGCCAGCATGTATGTCAACACCTCTCAAGGCGACGGCGATGTCGCTGGCCCATGGAATTCCGGCGAAGAGTGGGATCGGATCGATGACCTTGAAGAGGTGATGCCCGTCGACGGCGGAGACGGCCTGGCAACTGTCAAGCTGGGGGCCAAAGACATGAAGGTGGTGGCCAGGATGGCCGACCGTACGCTTTCCGATCCGGCTTCCGATCCGACGACAGGCGCTGATCTAGGAGCGGGCCCAGGAGCTGGCCGTACCAAGAACGCCGATTTCGGCGGCGCGGCAAGCATTCAGGAGGCCCCGGCCGTGGCAGAGGCTGCCGTCAAACGCGCACGTAGGCGTTAGCACAGAGCCGACATCATTGCGGGCATCTATGTTCCGCGATGCGGCCGGAAGCTAACACCGACGAAGGCAGGGCATCCGACCAGCAACGGACTGGCCGGAGCGCTCGCATCGACATCTGTGCTGAATGTGGGTGAAGCAACCATGGCCACCGCCGCACCACGATCAGATTCGGAGCGTGCGGGCCAGCCGGATAAGGTCCGTCCCGACGGTTGCGAGAACCGGTGCATCGTGACAATCGGAGCATCGGCCGGCGGCGTCGACGCGCTGAAGAGACTTGTCCGCGATCTTTCGCCGGACATCCCGGCGGCTCTCCTCGTCGTACAGCATGTTGGTCCCACGAGTTACCTCGGCGACATTCTCGGTCGCGCTGCCAACATGCCCGTTGCAAATGCCTCCAGCGGCATGAAGGTTAAAAACGGGCACATCTTCGTTGCACCGCCCGGAGCTCACCTTCTGTTACATGACGATCATATGCTGCTGCGGCGCGGGCCGCGCGAGAACCTGGCGCGCCCCGCCATCGACCCCCTGTTTCGATCGGCGGCCTGCAGCTTTGGCGGCAGCGTGATCGGCGTCGTGCTCACAGGCAGCCTCTCCGACGGCACCGCCGGCCTGCACGCAATCAAGATGTGCGGAGGCGTCAGCGTAGTCCAGGACCCCGGCGACGCTGCGGTACCCGACATGCCGCTGAGCGCCTTGCAGAATGTGGAAATCGACCATTGCGTCCCTCTGTCCGAAATGGCTGGCCTGTTGCACAGGCTTGCTTCCGAAATCGCAGGACCGACACCAGAAATCCCGTCCGGCATCCGCCTTGAGGCAGCGATTGCAGCTCAGGAGCACAGCACAATGGAACTGACCGAAGGCCAGCTTGGCGCCCCCTCGACATTTGTCTGCCCCGAATGTCATGGCCCCCTATGGGAGATAGAAGACGGGCCGATTACCCGTTACCGCTGCCACACCGGACATGCGTTCGGGGCAGACGTTTTGATGCAGGCCCAGGCTGACGATGCGGAACAGGCTCTTTGGAGCCTTCTAAGAGCGCACCAGCAGCGGGCTGAGTTGGCGAAACGTACGGCAAAACGCGAAGCCGCGCGGGAAAGACACAGCCTGGCCAGCCAAATGGCTGCGCGGGCCGCGGAATACGAAGCCGACGCGAAACTTATTGAAGAGATCATCCATCGTCGAACGCCGTGACAAGGCAACAGGGTTTGTCAGGCGGGTACGTCTGCGCGGTCCCGATCGCGGTTTTCCCGGATCAGCCGCGTTGCCTCATTGCTTGGCATGTGGCCACGGGTGTCCAGGTCCCATGCTTTGATTGAACACCTGCACCCAAATCCAACCGCATGAATTTTATGCAAAGCAGGAACATAGAAGCATTACGCGAGTTAGGCACTGACGCATTGGACGTATCCTCGCATTCTGCGGTCTGCCGGGGTGGTCCTTGTTATGTGAACGAATGCCAGGACAATGTATCGCTATCAGCTTTTCGTACCTCTTTTTGGCCTGCTGTTGCTGATGGGTGGCCTGTTCCACGGGCACGAGGCCATGGCGCAGGAACCCTGTCCGGCCGACCACGACAAGCTGCTTGCAGCCCTCAAAGCCAACGTGAAGGCAAGCGGCGGACCAGCGAATGGCGGCTTTGAAACCAACGAATGGGCAGCCATCGTTGCCCGTGACGGCACTGTCTGCGCGATTGCGTTCAGCGGCCCCACCCCCGACTCGCAATGGCCGGGAAGTCGGCTCATAGCAGCGGAGAAGGCCAACACGGCCAACGGTCTCAGCCTGGCTCAGATGGCCCTCTCGACGGCCAATCTCTATGCGGGGGTGCAGCCCGGCGGACCGCTATTTGGCCTGCAGGAGACCAATCCCGTCAACCAGGCCGCGGCCTATACGGGCGATCCCAAAACGTTCGGAAGCGCCGGCGACCCGCTCGTCGGCAAGCCGATCGGAGGCGTCGTGGTGTTTGGCGGCGGACTTGCCCTCTACGACGGCAAGAGCATTGTCGGCGGCCTCGGCGTTTCAGGCGATTCCTCATGCGCCGATCACAATGTCGCCTGGCGTATCCGCGCGGCGCTCGGCTTCGACAAGGTCCCGGCAGGCGTCAATCCAAATCGCAAGGATGCCATTGTCTACGATCTGGACCCCGGCGGCAAAAGCGCTTCGGGCTGGGGCCATCCGCTTTGTGCCGGAACGGAGGCCGACATCGCGGCCGAACTCGGCGCCGGCGTGGGAGGCTCGATCAATAAATGAAAGCTATGCCCCAGTTGGCATTGACGCGCGTTGACGTAGAACGCCATACCCGCAAATTGGCTGCCGGGAATTCCTTTGGCGCTATCCTTCTGGTGACGCTGCTCGCCTGCCTGCCGCTTTTGGGCGCTGCGTCCGAGCCACCTAAAACACCAGCGATCGTACCGCCAGCCGCAGCCTCGCCACCCGATGACGGCCAATGGACGATGCCGGCCAAGAACTACGCGTCGACGCGCTTCAGCGAACTCTCCGAGATCAACGAAGGCAACGTCAAGAACCTGCAGGTCGCGTTCACGTTCTCGACAGGCGTGAACAAGGGCCAGGAAGCAGCGCCGCTGGTCGTCGGCAACACCATGTATATCGTGACGCCCTTTCCCAACTTCGTCTATGCGCTCGATCTCTCCAAGCCCGGCGCCCCGATGAAGTGGAAGTACGAACCCAATCCCGAGCCGGCGGCACAGGGGGTGGCCTGCTGCGACGTCGTCAACCGAGGGGTGGCATTCGCCGACGGGCGCATCTTTTTCAATACGCTGGACGGCCACACGATTGCCCTTGATGCGAACACGGGCAAGCCGATCTGGAACACTCATGTCGGCAACATCAACATCGGCGAGACCATCACCATGGCGCCGCTTGTGGTGAAGGGCAAAGTGCTGGTCGGCAATTCCGGCGGCGAGATGGGCGTTCGCGGCTGGGTAAAGGCGCTCGACGCCGGCGACGGTCATGTCGTCTGGATCGCCTATAGCACCGGGCCGGACAAGGACGTGCTGATCGGATCGGACTTCAAGCCGCACTACGACATGGACAAAGGCAAGGATCTTGGCGTCACGACGTGGCCGCCGGAAGCCTGGAAGATCGGCGGCGGCAACATGTGGGGCTGGATTTCCTATGATCCCGATCTGAACCTGATCTTCCACGGCACCGGCAATCCCGGACCATGGAATCCGGATTTGCGGCCGGGCGACAACAAGTGGACGTCTGGCATTTTCGCGCGCGATCCCGACACCGGCGCGGCGAAATGGTTCTATCAGTGGAGCCCGCACGACCTCCACGATTATGACGGCATCAACGAGCAGATCCTGCTCGACATGACCTGGCAGGGCAAGCCGCGCAAGGTGCTGATCCGGCCGGAGCGCAACGGCTATCTCTACATCCTCGACCGGACAACCGGCGAGGTGCTGTCGGCAAAACCGTTTGGTCCGGTCAACTCCAGCAAAGGTGTGGATCTGAAAACCGGTCGGCTGATCGTAAACCCGGACAAGAAGACCGGCACCGGCAAGGTCGTTCGCGATATCTGTCCGACGGCGTCGGGCCTCAAGGACTGGCAGCCTTCCGCGTTCTCGCCGAAGACCGGCCTGCTCTACATCCCGCACAACAATCTGTGCATGGATGAAGAAGGCGTCGAGGTGAACTACATCGCCGGCACGCCCTATGTGGGCATGAACGTCCGCATGATACCAGGGCCTGGCGGTAATCGCGGCGCCTTCACCGCCTGGGACATCGCCGCGGAGAAACCCGCCTGGAGCCTCAAGGAGAATTTCCCGGTGTGGAGCGGCGCGGTAGTGACCGCCGGCGACGTTGTGTTCTATGGCACGATGGAAGGCTGGTTCAAGGCGGTTAGCGCCAAGACCGGAGACCTGCTTTGGCAGTTCAAGACCTCGTCCGGGATCATCGGCCAGCCCATCACCTATCGCGGTCCCGACGGGCACCAATATGTCGCCATCCTCTCAGGCGTCGGCGGCTGGGCCGGCGCCATTGTATCGGGCGATCTTGACCCGCGTGACGCCACCGCCGCGCTCGGTTTCGTCAATGCCATGAAGGATCTGAAGAACGCGACAACCTCGGGAGGCACGCTTTATGTGTTCCGGCTGCCTTGATGGATTGTACTTGACCGTAGGTCCGGCGCGAAAGGCGTGTCAACGGCTGGTGATCGGCATGGCCGCCATCGCCTTCGTGTTCTTGACGGCCACAGCCGACGCACGTGAGCTGAGGGTCTGCGCCGATCCGAACAACATGCCGTTCTCCAACGCGGCCGGTCAGGGCTTCGAGAACAGGATCGCCGAAATCGTTGCGTCCGATCTCGGCGCGAAGCTGACCTATACCTGGTGGGCGCAGCGCCGCGGCTTCATCCGAAACACGCTGAAGGCCGGTCTATGCGATCTCGTGCCGGGCACGCCGAGCAACCTCGAAATGCTGCGCACCACCACGCCCTACTACCGATCGTCTTATGTCTTCGTCACCCGCAGGGACGGCCCCGACGTAGCATCGTTCAATGATCCGCGGCTGCGCGACATGCGGATCGGTGTTCAGCTCATCGGCGACGATGGCGCCAATTCGCCTCCGGTCCAGGCGCTTGGCCGCCGAGGTATCGTCGGGCACCTCGTTGGCTATCCGGTCTATGGCGATTATTCCGCCCCCAACCCGCCGGCGCGCATCGTCGAAGCGGTGGCGAGTGGCGAGATCGACCTTGCCGTGGTCTGGGGCCCCCTCGCCGGCTACTTCGCCGCCAGGCAGAAGGTGCCGCTCCGCATCACGCCGGTTGCGCCCCGCATCGACGGACCGCAACTGCCGATGATCTACGACATCTCGATGGGCGTCCGCCGCGAAGACGATGCGCTGCGCGGCGATGTCAATGGCGCCCTGTCCAGGCACAAGGTCGAGATAGATGCCTTGCTGTCACAGTATGGCGTGCCGCGCCTCGATGCCCCGGGGAGCCCGGTGCGATGAGAGCCGCGGTGGCCATGCTCCTGTTTCCAGTCCTGGCGCTCGCTGCCTGCCAGCGCGAGGAACGTGACACGCGCCCGCAATCGGCGCTCGGATCGGGCGAGCAGCCGACGCCTGTGACCACGCTGGAGCCCGGCGGACAGCGGCCCCCCGCCAGCGACAACAAGGCGGCGAGCTTCGAGGCCAACGCCTTCCACATGAGCGAAGGGAAACGGCTTTTCGGCTGGTTCAACTGTTCGGGATGCCACGCCAATGGCGGCGGCGGCATGGGGCCGGCCCTGATGGACCAAAAGTGGCTCTATGGCAGCTCGATCGAAAGCATCCATGCCACGATCCGCGACGGTCGGCCAAACGGCATGCCGAGCTTCCGCGACAAGATTCCCGACGACCAGATCTGGGAGCTTGCGGCTTTCGTGCGCTCGCTGAGCGGCAACGCGCCGTCTTCCGCCGCGCCGCAACGCAATGACGACATGATGGCGCATCCTTCGGAAAACCGCATGCCCGACGCGGCCACGCTGGGGAAGTCGCCGTGAAACGTCTCGTCTCGATGGCGTTCGCCACCGCCGGGGCTCTGTTGCTCCAGGGATGCGCGGGCTGGCAATCCGCCCTCGACCCGAAAGGTCCCGCGGCGAGCGAACTGGCATGGCTGATCTGGTTCTTCACCGCGCTCTGCGCCGTGGTGTGGGTGCTGGTGATGATCGCCCTTGTCGTGCCTTTGATGATGGGGTCGCGCGCGCAGGCGGAGCCGCTCGCGATCGAGGCCGGCGCCGACGACCGGAAGCTGCGCGCGGTGATGACCGCCGTCGGGTTGACCGCCATTGTCCTGATCGGACTGACCTTGCTGAGCTTCTTCGCCAACAGGACGCTCGCCGCGATCGGCTCGGATGCCGCGCTGACCATTCGGGTCACCGGCCATCAATGGTGGTGGGAGGTGCGCTATGAGGATGCCACGCCAAGCCGCATCCTGACCACGGCGAACGAGATCCATATCCCCGCCGGGGAACCGGTGAAGCTTCTTCTGACCTCGACCGACGTCATCCATTCCTTCTGGATTCCGAGCCTTTCGGGCAAGCTCGACCTCATTCCCGGCCACATGAACGTGCTCGACCTCAAGGCCGACAAGCCTGGTGTTTACCGAGGTCAATGCGCCGAGTTCTGCGGGGCGCAGCACGCAAACATGGGTACCTTCATCATCGCCGAGCCGCGTGCGAAGTTCGACGCCTGGTGGAACGACCAGTTGCAGCCGGCAGCTACTCCGACGGGGGACGAGGCCAAGGCCGGCCAGGATCTGTTTCTGAAGCGCCCTTGCGTGATGTGTCACAGAATAGGCGGCACGCCTGCCGGAGGAACGGTCGCCCCCGACCTCACCCATATAGCCAGCCGGCAGACGCTTGCCGCCGGGACATTGACCATGAGCCGCGGCAATCTCGCCGCCTGGATAGCCGACCCACAGGGCATCAAGCCCGGATCCCACATGCCGGTGGTGGAGCTCAGCGGCGACGAACTCAACGCCATGGTCGCCTATCTCGAGGCGCTTAAATGAGCAGCGCGGATCTCACAAGCGAACGCGACCTGCCGCGCGAAACGCCCGCCACAGGCGACGTCGCACCCGAGCATGACGGACCGCGCGACACCGGCATGGACGATGCCAGCCTGGATCGCTGGCTGGCGCGGACATGGCGCACGCCCCCCGGCATCATCGGCGCGCTGTCGAGCGTCGACCACAAGGTCGTCGCACGGCGCTATCTGATCACCGCCTTCGTGTTTCTGTGCCTGGGCGGGCTCAACGCTGTCGCCATGCGCATCCAGCTCTCAGGGCCGCAGCGCGGTCTGATCGGCCCGGACCTCTACAACCAGCTGTTCACGATGCATGGTGTGACCATGATGTTCCTGTTCGCCGTGCCCATCGTGCAGGCGACAGGCATCTATCTCGTCCCGCTGATGGTCGGCAGCCGCAACATCGCCTTTCCCCGCCTGAATGCGTTCAGCTACTGGATCTATGTTTCGGGCGGCATATTCGCCTGGGTGTCTTTCGCGCTCAACATGGCGCCCGACGTCGGCTGGTTTGCTTATGTGCCGCTGTCAGGCCCCGAATTCGCGCCGGGCAAGCGGGCCGACGTCTGGGCCCAGATGATCACTTATACAGAAGTATCCTCCCTGGCCGTCGCGGTGGCAACCATCGTCACCGTGTTCAAGCAGCGAGCCCCCGGCATGTCGCTGGACAGGATTCCGCTCTACGTCTGGGCAATGCTGGTTACCTCCTTCGTCGTCGTCTTCGCCATGCCCGCGGTGATGATCACCTCGACCTTCCTGATCCTCGACCGGCTGGTCGGCACACATATCTTCAACCCGGCCGAGGGCGGCGACGCACTGCTCTTCCAGCATCTGTTCTGGTTCTTTGGCCATCCCGAGGTCTACATCATCTTCCTGCCGGCGACGGGCATGGTCTCGGCGATCATCCCGGTCTTCGCCCGGCGTCCCGTGTTCGGGCATCTCGGGCTGGTCCTGTCGCTGATCGCCGTCGGCTTCCTTTCGTTCGGCCTCTGGGTCCATCACATGTTCGCGACGGGACTACCCAAGCTCGGCGCCAGCTTCTTCACCGCGTCGAGCATGCTGATCGCCATCCCCAATGGCGTTCAGATCTTCTGCTGGCTGGCGACCTTGTGGGACGGCAGGCCGGTGATCCGCACGCCGCTGCTGTTCGTGTTCGGCTTCTTTTTCATCTTCGTCATCGGCGGCCTCACCGGCGTCATGCTCGCTTCGGTGCCGCTGGACCTCCAGGTGCACGACACCTATTTCGTCGTCGCCCATTTCCATTACGTGCTGATCGGCGGTTCGGTCTTCCCGCTGCTGGGCGCGGCCTATTTCTGGTTCCCCAAGATCAGCGGCCGCATGATGAGCGAGCGTCTCGGGCGCTGGCATTTCTGGCTGGCTTTCATCGGCTTCAACGCGGCTTTTTTTCCAATGCATCTCGTCGGGCTCTGGGGCATGCCACGAAGGGTCTACACCTATCCGGCCGAGCTTGGCTGGGGCAACATCAACCTGTTCATCAGCGCCGGCGCGGTGCTCTTTTTCCTCAGCTTCGTACTGTTCACTTTCAATCTTGTACACGGCGCGTTGAAGGGCGCACTGGCCGGAAACAATCCCTGGGATGCCGGTACGCTCGAATGGGCGACGTCTTCGCCGCCGCCAAGCTATAATTTCGCGCGGATACCGATTGTCACGCATGTCGAGCCGCTCTGGGCCGAACGGGAGGCGATGCCTGTGGCGACCGGACTCCGCGTCGATGTCCGTGAGCTGTTGATCTCAACCGTGGCGGAAGCCCACCCCGACATTCGCGAGAAATCGGCGACACCGTCGATCTGGCCGCTGCTGGCGGCAATCGCCGTCGGCGGTACGTTTGTCTATTCGATCTTCACGCCCTGGGCGATCGTCTGGGGCGCCGCGCCGATCGCCATCACCTTGATCGGCTGGTTCTGGCCCAAGGACGACCCGGAGGATGAGGGATGAGTGAGCGTCCCAGCTTGGATCTTTCGGACCTCCCAACCTTTGGACATGGTCCGCGCAGCCCGACCTGGTGGGGAACGCTCGGCTTCATGGCGCTGGAAGGCATGGGCTTTGCGTTGGCCGCGGGCGCTTATCTCTATCTCGCCACCTTGTGGCCCAATTGGCGTCTAAGCGCCCCGCACCCCGACCATTGGCCCGGAACGATCGTCACCATCCTGTTTATCATCAGCGTGGTGCCGAATCACATCCTCCACGGCCATGCCAAGCAATGCGCGATCGTGCCGGTGCGGATCGGGCTGGTGGTGATGTCGCTGCTCGGTCTGGCCCCGCTTGTCGTGCGCTGGTTCGAATTCCCGGCGCTGAACATCTACTGGGACACGAACGCCTATGGTTCGATGCTCTGGGTGCTGCTCGGGCTGCATACCACACACCTGATCACCGATGTCGGCGACACCATCGTTTTGACGGTGCTGATGTTCACACGCCATGGCTATAGCGGCCGGCGCTTCGGCGATGTCGGCGACAATGTCTTCTATTGGGATTTCGTGGTGCTGACCTGGATCCCGATCTATCTGCTCATCTACTGGATGCCGAGGCTAGGCTGATGCGTGCGTTGAAAATGGGAACGTCCTGGGGTGGTCTTCTGTCGGGGCCCATGGCTTGGGCAATCTCGACGCAGCTGAACTACGCACTCGTACCATGGCAGTGCAACCGCCAGGTGCCGGTGGTGCTTCCCGTGGCACTGGTGCTCGCCGTGCTTTCGCTGCTCGGCGGTGCCTTGTCATGGCGGGCGAAGCGGCAGGGCGGCGCCGCCTTCAAGCCTGAGCGCACGCGCAGCACCGAGCAGTTCGTCGCCGATCTCGGCATGCTTGCGGCATTGCTGTTTGCCCTCGTCATCATCATGCAAGGCAGCGCGGCTCTCATTCTCGACGAGTGCCTGCGATGAGCTTCGACGCGTTCTTCTCGACCTCGATCTGCTACGGCGCCGGCGCGCCCGAGGCCGGATGGACGCTCGCATTTCCCATCACGTTTCCGCTGGCCGCGATTGCCTTCCTTTATGCCATCGGAGCGACTCGGTTGTGGCGCCGCAGCAGCCGAGGCCGTCCCGAGCGGATGCGGCAGGCGTTGTTGTTCGCCGCCGGTTGGGGCGTGCTGACGGCAGCACTGGTCAGCCCCATCCATGCGCTCGGCGAGCGGGTGTTTGCCGCCCATATGATCGAGCATGAACTGCTGATGGCGGTGGCGGCGCCTCTCCTTGTCGCCGCGTGCCCAGGCGCAGTCCTGCTCTGGTCCTTGCCGGCCTCACTTCGCCGCGGAACGGGCAAGCTCACGCGCGCAAAGACGCTGCAATCGGTTTGGGCCCTGGTGATCCGCCCCCTCAACGCGACGATCATTCACGGCGTCGCCATCTGGATCTGGCACATTCCGGCGTTGTTCCAGGCAGCGCTCCAGCAGGGCTTTCTCCATTATGCCCAGCATGCGAGCTTCCTCGGCACAGCCTTGCTGTTCTGGTGGGCGCTCCTACCGCGCCCCGGTCGACAGCAGACCTATGGCAACTCCGTCATGCATCTTTTCTTCACCTCGCTTCATACCGGCCTGCTCGGTGTCCTGCTGCTGATGTCGCCCAAACTCTGGTATCCGGAGAATGGCGCCGGCGCGGCATTGTGGGGAATGACCGCGATCGAGGACCAGCAGCTCGCCGGATTGGTAATGTGGGTTCCGGCAGGCTTGATCTATGGCGGCGCCGCCTTGCTGCTCGCCGGCCTCTGGATAAGCAGCAGCGCAACCAGGGAGGCAACACATGCGCTCCGACCTGGGTAGGCTGATCGGGGGCGCCCTTGCCGCAATCCTGCTGCTGGCTGCGGCTGTCGCAGCGGCGACTTTGTGGTCCGACAGGCGCGAGCGCGTCCGGCACGAGTCGGATGCGGCGACCGGCGGCGTAGGCGCCCGCGCCATTCCAATCATGACGGCGAATGGCTGCTCCGGCTGCCATACGATACCCGGCGTGCCGGGTGCGCAAGGCCAGGTCGGACCCCGCCTAGACGGTGGCCTTGCCGACAGGGTCTTTATCGGTGGCCTGCTGGCAAACAATCCGGAGAACATGATCCGCTGGATACGCTCGGCGAGGGAAGTCAATCCGCACACGGCCATGCCGTCGACGAGGATCACCGAGCAACAGGCGCGGGACATCGCCGCTTATCTCTATGCTTTGAGGTAAATCAGCCCTCGCCGCCGCGCCGGGACCACAAGCCGCGGCCGGGATCGTAGCCGATGACCGCCGCGAGGAAGAAGGCGATGAGGCAGCCAAGGACCACAATCGCCGCGACAGGATCGAACCGCAGATAGAGCGCGAAGCGTATCAGCTCGACCGCCGAGCTGAACGGGTTCCAGGCGGCGATTGTTGCCAGCACCGGTCCCGCCTCGGCAAGCCGCCACAGCGGATAGAGCGCCGTCGAGGCAAAGAACACCGGAAAGATGACGAAATTCATGACACCGGCAAAGTTCTCCATCTGTGTCGAAACCGAGGAGACAAGCAGGCCGAACGCGCCAAGCATCAGGCCCGCCAGCACGAGCGCCGGAAATACCGCGACGTAGCCGAGAACGGGCGGCCGCACATCCCAGAAACGCGCGATCAACAGAAACAAATAGACCAGCGGCACGCCGACGATCACGCTGGCCAGCAGGCGCGCCGCAAGCAGGTACCAGCGCGGCAATGGTGCGGTCAGCAACAAGCGCATGCTGCCCATCTCGCGATCGTAGACCATGGCCAGCGAACTCGCCATGGCATGGAAGAGCAGCATCATGGCCGCTAGCCCGGGCACCACATACACGTCATAGAGAACATAGGTCTGGTAGGGTGGCGTGATCGACAGACCGAGAACGGAGCGGAAGCCAGCGGCAAAGATTGCCAGCCAGACCAGCGGCCGTACCATCGCCGAGAGCAGCCGGCCGCGTTGCCGCAACGTGCGCAGCATCTCCCTGCGCAGGATGCC
Organism: Mesorhizobium sp. C395A; assembly: GCF_030323205.1. Classification (NCBI taxonomy): domain Bacteria; kingdom Pseudomonadati; phylum Pseudomonadota; class Alphaproteobacteria; order Hyphomicrobiales; family Phyllobacteriaceae; genus Mesorhizobium; species Mesorhizobium sp. C395A. Next base: position 2,956,529 of record NZ_CP100473.1, read on the forward strand.
GTTGAGCGCGCGCACCGCGTGAGACGTTTTCATTCGGACTCCGTCAGCGACGCGAAGGCCTCGCCCGTGCTCGCCACACCGAGATCGGCAGCCAGCCGATCGGCGCGGCCGGCCCACCGGATTGTGCCTCGATGCAGCACCACCACATCGTCATCCGCCGTTAGTTCCTCCAGAAAATGTGTTGCCCACAGGACGGCAATGCCGCGCTGGCGGCAAAGCTCCCGCACGTGCCGCTCGAGCGCGCGGCGGCCCGGCACGTCGAGCCCGGTGGTCGGCTCGTCCAGCAGCAAAAGGCGTGGGCTATGCATCAGAGCGCGTGCTATCTCGACACGGCGACGCTGCCCCCCGGAAAGCGCTCGGGCAGGATCGTCGATCCTGTCCAGCACGTCCAGCCGGCCGAGTTCGTGGATGGAGCGCTCCTTGCTCAAGGCCTGGCTAAGCCCATGCAAGGCCGCGTGGTAACGCAGGTTCTCGCCGGCCGTCAGATCGAGATCGAGGGTCGGCAACTGGAAGACGACGCCCATCTGCGCCAACGCGGCGGACGGGTTGACATCCATCGCCTGGTCGAAGACATGCACCGAGCCGGAGCGGGCGTGATAAAGACCGGTGATCAGCGAGAACAACGTCGTCTTGCCGGCGCCGTTGCGGCCTAGCAAGATGCACATCCTGCCTTGGGCCACAGAGAAAGAGACGCCGTCGAGAACCCGCCGGTTCCCGAAACTATGACCCAGATTCTCGACCGACAAGGCGTTCATGGCCCGATCACGACGCCCCACGGCCCCCGCCCCACCGGCAGCGATTTCACCACCTCCTGGTTTTCCAGATCGATAAACGAGATATCGCCGGAATTCCCGTTTGCGGTGACCAGGCGCTTCTGGTCGCCGGAGAGCGCAACGTGCCAGGGTCGTTGACCAACAAGGTAGAGCCGACGGACCGCCAGCGTTTTCACATCGACTTCCGCAATCCTGTTGGCGGGGCCGAGCGCCACATAGACGGTCGTGCCATCGCGGGACGTCCCCATGCCGACCGCCTGCACGCCCTCGCGTCGTATACCCGGCACCTCGAACTCGACTTTGCCGGTCTGCGCGCGCGTTGCCGTGTCGAAGACGGTGACAGTGCCCCGGATCTCCGAGGACACCCAGAATTGCTTCCCGTCCGGCGAGAATAAAGCCGCGCGCGGCCGGGTATCGACCAGCAGATTGTCGACGAGTTCAAGCGTGCCTGCGTCGATCAGATGCACCATGCTGGTGGTCTCCGAAGTGCAGGCGACATAGCGGCCGTCGGCGCTGGCCGCCATTCCTTCCGGTTCGACGCCGACATCCACGGTACCGATGACCTTGGCCGCGGCGATGTCCACCACCGACACCAGATTGTCATTCTCGTTGGCGACGAACAGCCGCTTGCCATCGGGATGGACTGCGAAGAATTCCGGATCGGCTCCCGAAGGCAATTCGCCGACGACCCGCCGCTTCGCGACGTCGACCACGTCGATGCGGTTGTCGTCGCCTTCCGCGACGAACAGCATCTTGTTGTCGATCGACAGTGCCAGCCCGCGCGGACGGCGGCCGACATCGATCGTCGCCAGCAAAGTCATTGTCACGCCGTCGACGACCGCGACGGTATTGTCCTGCTCATTGGAAACGTAGATGGTCTCGGCGGCGGCGGGAGCAGCAAGAGCGAACGCCGCCAACAACAGCGTCATCAGAACTTGCATGTGCTCTCCTCCAGGTCGATGCCCAGCGTGTCGAGCGGCGTGCGCTGATGCAGGAAGCCCGGTTGCGGTGAGCTGGAAATCAAGAGGCGAGGCCCGGCGATCAAAATGGGCTGGCGCATCTGTCCGTCCCAGGGACGGAAACTAAGCCCCTGCCCCTTGAAGCCAGCGAGAAGAAACGCGTCGCCGCGTATATATCTGCCGATTGCCGCGGGATCGAGACTGTGCAGGCGCGTCGCCGCTTCGCCGATACTGCGCACAGCGAGCCAGGCCGCGTAGTCGCTGGGCAACATCCAGCGCCTTGCCTGCCTGTGGAAACGGTCCTGCAGTTGCGTGGCGCCCCATTCCTCGCTGACAGCGCTCCAGCCTGTGGTGACCAGCCCTTGCGTGCCGGCGACGATTCTCGGCAGCGCAGTGCGGCCCTCCAGATAGGCGCCGAATTCATCCGCCTCGTCGGCGACCACGAGCACATCATAGTCGCTGACCTGCGTGACCGCGGGTATTTCGGTCTGCAGCGTGACATGCCCTGTATCGGCACGTCCGTTGGCGGGCCTGAATGTCCACGGCTGGTCGATCGTGATCTCGGCTCCGAAGCGAGCCGCCGCCCGTCGAAAGGCCGCAGCCATCGCCTGATCCTGCGGATGCGGCCCCACAAGCAGGAACCAACGCTGCCAGCGCTTCCAGGCGAGATATTGCGCCAGCCCGTCGGCGAGCATGGCGCGGCTCGGGATCGTGTGCAGGACGTTCCCACGGCAGTCCTGTTGGCGAAGCACGTCGTCCGGCGCCCGGCTGTTGAGCAACGTCATCTGCTCGGCACCGGGCGCGGCACTGGCCTGTAGAAGCTGACTGGCGTCGAGATCGGCGACGACAAAGGCGATGCCGGCATCGGCGAATTGTCTTACCGCGTCGTCCGGCGTTTCGGTTGGTTTCAATACCCTTTCCTCCAGCCGAAATTTCTGCCCGAAAAACCGGCCGGTGCTTTCGTCGTCGGCAATGCCGAGCCGAGCGCCTTGCAGGCCGTCATCGGTGACGGTTTCATCAAGGGGTCCAAGGGGCAGAGCCGGTTTGCGCTCCTGGCCGATATACCCGATCACCATCGTCTGTTGCTCGGTGGCGCCAGGGCCGGTGATCAGCAAAAGAAAGAGAAGGCCCATCAACAGTCTCATTGTGTCGCCCCCAGCCCAAAGCGCGACGATCCCGCTTCATCGCCACCAGAGATTGCGACATCGCGCACGATGCGCGCAGGCGATCCCTCCAGAACAATAACCCGATCCCCCAGCGACGAGGCATATGCGAGATCATGCGTAACCAGCAGCGTGGTAGTCCGCCGACTGGCGAAACAATCCTGCAGCAGGCGGCGCATGGCTTGCGCGGTCGCCTCGTCGAGTGAAGCGAATGGCTCGTCGAGGAGCAGGAGCGCAGGCTCCACGGCGAGCGCCCGGGCAAGCGCTACGCGCCGCGCCATGCCGCCCGAGAGTCGCTGCGGATAGCTCTTCTCATTGCCTTTCAGGCCGACAGCGGCAAGCCACCGGGCCGCATCGGGCGCGCGATCCGGGATGGCCATCTCTACATTGCGCAAGGCGGTGAGCCAGGGCAGCAGCCTCGGTGTCTGGAACAGCATGCCTATCGGAAGCGGTCGTCCGCTCACGCTGCCGCGAAATTCGCGGTCGACGCCCGAAACGATCGACAGCAGCGTCGACTTGCCGACACCGGAAGGGCCGGTCAGGACGCAGACCTGTCCGTCGGCTATATCAAGCGACAGCGCGCGAAAGATCGTCCGGCGCTGGCCGTCGTCACCGGGGAAAGTCTTGTCCTCGATCCTGATCCTCAGCATCAGCGTCGCCAGGCGAACAAACGACGTTCCAACGGCACAAGCAGTCCATACTCTATGGCAAGCATCACAACGCCGAAGCTGATCGCATAGGCAAGGATGTGGGTGACGTCGAAGTTCTGAAAATAGACCTGTAGCTGGAACCCGACGCCGTTGGAGCGGCCGAGCAGTTCGGCGAGCAACACGATCTTCCACGTCAATGCCAGCCCGCTGCGCAGGGTGACGAGAAAGAACGGCGCCAATTGCGGCAGCACGACATGCTGCAGCTTTGCAGCACGCCCGAAGCGATAGAGCTCAGCCATTTCGGCAAAGTCCTTGTCCAGCCGGCTGGCGCCTTCACGAATAGTCACCACGACATTGGGGATCTTGTTGAGCGCGACCGCAAGGACAAGCGCGGTCTCGGCAAGACCAAGCCAGATATAAATTAGAATGACCGTGATCAGCGCCGGCATGTTGAGGAGTAAGACGATCCAAGGCCTCATCCATATGTCGGCTCTGTGCGAGCGGCCTGCCGCGTAGCCAAGGGCCGCGCCGATGAGTATTGCCGACCCGAGGCTTGCCACGACGCGCGCAAGCGAGATGCCCAAATGGTATGGCAGCTCGCCCCGAACCGCTTCGTGCAGGAGAACCGAAACAACCTGGACCGGACCAGGAAACAGCCGATCGGCGGCGATCGATGATGCAATCTGCCAGACGAGCACCATGGTCAGCAATGCCGCAGCCGATTGCCAACGCTGCATTGTGATGGGGAACGCTGGGACATCGGTCATTGGCGCGAGCTCAAGCCGGTATGGCCCGGAAGACACCAGGATCGAGGCTCGTCGCCTTGCCGACCAGATCCTCGCCGCCCAATTTGGCCAGGATTGCAAACAACCGGGCCGCGCCATCACGTTCGTCTTTGCCGAAACGACGAGGGATTCCGGCTCGATAGGCGGCGCGTAACGCCGCCTGTAGGTGAGGATCGTCCGTGCCCAATTGAGGCGCGAGCACCCGCCACTCGTCGTCCGAAGACTCGAGCAGCGACTTCGCTGCCGCGGTCGCGCTCGTGAATCGCGCGAGGGCTATCGGGTTGGCCCGCGCCCAGCTTTCATGGAAGACGTAGCCGAGCATCGGCAAGTCCACGGATACGCCAAGCCCCTGCAGGATTTGCGCGACACTGAGCAGAGGCCTTGCCCCCTCTGACTCGAGACGAGCGGCGAAATTCCAGAACGTCAGCAGTGCATCCAGTCGCCCCGCCAGAAATTCCTGCTCCAACAAAGGCGGCGCGCCGAACACTGGCTCCACCTCTTCAGCAAGATCGCGCTTCACCTGACGGAGGCCGAGCGCGCGCAACAGGATCCAGCTTTTGTCCAGCGGACCACCTGCGATCCCCAGCCTTTTGCCCTTGAGGTCCGCAAGAGTTCGAATGGACGAGCCTTGCGGCAGTTCCAGCGCGCCGACGGCACGAGAATAGGGATAGAACACCAGATCAGCGCCTTCGCTGCGCTGGCGCATGACCCACACCCAGTCCGAAACGATGACGTCGACGCTGCCCGCCAGCAATGCGGTCTTACCGACTTCGGTCCCGGCAAGCCGCTGAGCCTCGATTGATACGCCGTGCACAGCGTCCAACGCATGTCGCCGCATGACGTCAACTTCCCAGGCGGCGGTGCCAAATCCCAGCACGCCAAATCGCACGAGCGGCGATGGCTGTGGCGCGGCTTCAGCGGAAGCACCCAATAGCCAGCAACAAATACCCGCAAGAGCGGCCCGCCGCGAGATGTGACCCTGATCATGCCGGGTCAGCCATTCGCCTGGAAGGGTAGCAGTCAGCACGGGCGCACCGGGTGTGAAGGAACTTTCCTAACGCGGTGGCGGCAGGAATGTTCCTCGATGGTGCATGGAACTAACGGGAAAGCACCTAAGGTCCGTTTTTCGGCTCGTACGGCAGTCCGGGGGCTTGTTCAGGCGAACAGAAGAAGGTGTCAGGGGCTACGGTCCGCTCTTGGCATCATCGACCTCCAACGCGTCCATTACAGGTGCCGGATCGCTCTTTTCGGAGCTCGGGCTCTGCACCCCGGACCCGGCGTTCTCGATCGCTTGCACGATAGCATCTTCGATGTTTCCGAGTTCGTCCTCCCTTACTTCACGCCCATAACCAGCCACCTCGGCATCCTGCTCGAATTGCTGAGCGAGCACCGCGACGCTGACTTCCTCTCGACCAGGAAGTGTGCCGACATTCTCCTGTAGCCAGTTTTGAAAAAACTCTCTGGTCGCGCTCATCTCAGACCACCCTTTCGCCAAACTAAGCGCGACGGTGAGCCGAAGTTCCATGATGCGTTCACTTTCCCAGTGGTGCTGTACTCACAGCGTTGGGAGCCACGAGGTTTTTGCAGGCTTGATGAGGCAGTGGCCTTTCTCTTCACGACTCGATTGGAGTTCACTCTTATTGTGCAGTGTGCATCCTGATTGCGTCCATTTCGACCCTGTGGAACAAGCTCGTTGAGTTGAAGTTAGGCCCGATGCCAAGCTTTTCGGGCGAACCAAGCTTTTCGGGCGCACTAGTTTTTGACGTTGCCATCGTCGGCGGCGGCCCCGCGGGGCTCGCTGCAGCCATGTATTTAGCCAGGTTTCTGCGTTCGGTGATCTCGCTCGACGCGGGGCATGCGCGTGCCAAGCTCATCCCAAAATCCCGCAACTGTCCCGGCTTCCCCGACGGCATCAGCGGGGAAGAACTGCTCGGCCGCCTACGAGCCCAGGCACAGCTATACGGCGCGAGCCTTGTCCATGGTTGCGTAGGCCACGCCGAAAAACGCGAGGGGTTTTTTGTTCTGACGACCACCTGCGGGATTGTCCAAGCAAGGCGCGTGATTCTGGCAACGGGCATTGTGGACAAGGCACCTCCCATTGAAAGACTGGAGGAGGCGATCGCAACCGGCATTGTCAGACTGTGCCCGGTTTGCGATGCATATGAGGCCCGGGGTAGCCGCATCGGCGTTGTTGGTCCGGAGCATCTCGCCGTCAGGGAGGCTCTGTTCCTGAAGGGATATGGCAGTCAGGTCGCCTTGCTCGCCAATAACCAGGATGATGTTTCCGAAGCTGCCCGCGGCGCCGCCTTGGCAGGCGGAGTTGAAATCTGGGACGCTGTCGATGACCTGATCCCTCGACGAACCGGGTTCGATGTCGTCATGGCCGAGGGCGCCCCGATGCGCAACATCGATGTGGTGTACCCTTCGATGGGCAGCGACGTACGCTCCGAACTCGCGGTTGCTCTGGGGGCTAACTGTGACGCAGAAGGCTATGTCCTGGTCAACCGACACCTTGAGACTTCAACGCCAGGACTCTATGCCATTGGCGACGTGGCCGAGGGGCTCAATCAAATTGCTGTTGCGTTCGGAGACGCCGCCAAGGCTGCAACTCACATTCATAACGACCTCCGCGATTGCGCCGAGCCGGCGACGAACTTCCGGCGAAGTTGACCTGCAGATGCGAACGCACCGTACCGGCTCACCTTTGGCTGCGTTGATGCCCGGAACCTGTTCCACCCGGCGTGAGACTACCGGCTTCGGCTTTGCTAGAGTTCTCCCAGGCGCAGCCGCTGGGTTGATGGACGGGCACGCGCTGGCGAACGGCTGGAGGAAGGAATGAAAATTCTCGTCACCGGCGCGTCAGGTCTGATTGGAGCCGCGCTTTGCGCGCGCCTGGCCGGCGAGAGTCATGAAGTGGTCCGCGTGCTTCACCACGCAGACACTGGCGTCCACCCGGAGATCCAAACCGTTTCCCTGGATATGGCGCGGGCCTTGCGACCTCAGGACTGGACCCCCTATCTCGCCGGTGTGGACGCCGTCGTAAACTGTGCCGGCGTCCTGCAGGATAGTGCCCGGGAAAACACCCGGCATGTCCATTCTACCGGCGCCTCGGCTCTCTTCACCGCGTGTGAGCACGCAGGTGTGAATAAGGTGATCCACTTTTCTGCCATCGGGGTCGATCGCCAGCAGCCGTCCGCCTTTTCCGCCAGCAAGCTCGCCGGCGATGAGGCACTGATGGCACGTAGCCTTGACTGGGTCATCCTGCGCCCCTCCGTAGTACTGGGAAGGCCGGCCTTCGGCGCAAGTGCACTTTTTCGCGGCCTCGCGGCGTTGCCGCTCTTGCCGTTGATGCCCGACACGGGCCGTCTCCAAGTCGTCCAACTCGATGACGTGATCTCCACCGTCCTGTTCTTCCTCAAACCCGGCAGCCCATCGCACCTCACGCTGGACCTGGCTGGGCCCGAGGCACTTTCGATGAGCGAGGTCGTGGGTCGCTATCGCCGCTGGTTCGGATGGAGCAGTGCTCGGGAGTTCATCTTGCCCAATTGGGCCGCAGCTATCTTGTACAGGTTCGGGGATGCCGCGGCTCAGCTGGGCTGGCGCCCGCCGATGCGCAGCAATGCAGCAAAAGAGATTGCCCGAGGCGCTGTCGGCGATCCCCAACCCTGGATGACGGCGACCGGCATTCAACCATCAAGTCTTACATCTGCACTGCGTTTAAATCCTGCGACGGTGCAGGAGCGATGGTTCGCCGGTCTTTACTTCGTCAAGCCGGCGCTCTTTGTCATCTTGCCGCTCTTCTGGATCATGACGGGCATCATTTCCCTCACTGCCGGCTGGCGCAGCGGAGTTGATTTGCTGATTGGCACTGCTGCCGGCCCCTTGGCCGAACCGGCGGTAGTCGCCGGCGCGCTGGCTGACATCGCCGTCGGGGCGCTTATCGCCTGGCGCCCAACCAGCCGGCTTGGTCTTTTCGGCGCAATCGCGGTATCGCTTTTCTATGCGATCGCTGGGAGCATTCTGCGGCCGGATCTTTGGCTCGAGCCACTCGGGCCGTTGATCAAAATCCTCCCGATCCTCGTTCTGCATTTTGCAGCGCTGGCCATTCTGGAGGAACGCTGATGACGTACTTCGTGCTTAAATACCTGCACGTGATCGGCGCTGCTGTGCTGCTCGGAACTGGTGCCGGCATTGCTTTTTTCATGCTTTTGGCACACCGGACCGGGAATGCCGCGACGATCGCAGCCGTCGCCCGCATTGTCGTGCTGGCTGATTTCCTGTTCACGGCTACGGCCGTTATCGCACAACCTCTGACCGGACTGGGCCTCGCTAGGGTTGCGGGGTATTCGCTGTCCGAAGGATGGATCGTTCTCTCGATCCTGCTCTACATCTTGACGGGCCTGTTCTGGCTGCCTGTCGTGTGGATGCAGATCGAGATGCGAAATCTAGCCACACAGGCCGCACTCTCCAACCAACCTCCTCCCGAGCGCTACCATCAGCTGTTCAGACGCTGGTTTGTCTTCGGCTTCCCAGCTTTCGGCGCCGTGCTCGCCATTTTCTGGCTGATGATTGCGCGCCCGGCAATCGAGTGGTCATCGTTGTAGCTGCGATCGGCAAGCACTGGGCCGTGAATTCATCCGTCGCGCCTAGCTGGCTCGTGCCGGCGCGATGCACTGCGGTCGGGAACCACGGTCACTGCCGCGAGTTCTTTCGCATGGCCAATCATCCCGTCACCGGCGTGCTTACCTCAATCGGCACATTAACCTCCCGCCCCGCGGCATTCCTGATCCTGTTGGTCTACGCAATCCTTTGGATGATCTTCGAGCGACAGACCCTGGACTGGCATGGAGCGGCTACCTTGTTTACGTGGGCCATGACGCTGTTCATCCAGCGTGCCGAGCACCGCGACACTCAGGCCATTCACGCCAAACTGGATGAGATCCTGCGATCAGACCACAATGCCTCGAACATCACGCGGATCGACGATGAAGAGCCCGAGGAAATCGAAAAACACCGCCACCGCAAGCAGCAGGACGACTGATGAGCAGCGTTTTGGTTTCACGGCAGGACGAGTAGCGGGTTTCCAGCTTTTGACGCCTATCCAGCCCCGCCGCCTCCTGCGCTCAGGCCCAGGCCTTCGATCCTTGCTGCGGCTGTGGTTCAGCTACCGAAGGATCGGAGCCCTCTATTGTTCCACTGCATCCAGAAAAATTTGCCCGAGAACCAGGTCAGGCAAATCGGCCGGCTCGAAGTGCGTCATTCGCCTTTCTGGTTGCGCTCGACGAACTTGTTGAAACGGCTGGTTTGTCCGTCACCAGTCTTGGACTGGTAAAGAAAGGCCAGATCGTTCTCGTCGAATATGCGGAAGAACTCGTCCCATTCGACCGGCTCGAATGCTTCCTCGGGTTTGCCGAAGTCGATCCGCAGGATGCCGCCCGCGCCTTTGGTGCGAACCACTGCCGGCCGTCCATCCCGCTCCTCGGCCCATTTGCGGATTTCGTCGTGATTGGTGGTCGTTTGCGACTGGGACATTGAAATCTCCTTTGATCATCGGCGTTGCCAACATCGGGCATCGTCGGGGCTGCCGGCGTCCTAACAGCACAAGGGCGGCAATGTTCCGGCACGGCGCGGCGAGCGCGATGTGGCTGCTTCCGAACGAAGCCGGCCAAAGGAACTTTGTTGAAGCCAAGGGAACAAACCTTTTGCCGAAAAGTTCGGGTCGCCAAGATTACCTGTCTGAGGAGTGGTCGTGAAACGGATATTGGTTACAGGGGGCTGCGGCTTCATTGGCCGGCATGTCGCCCAGGAACTCATCGAGCAGGATTATTCGGTTCGCATTTTGGATGTGCTGCTGGAGCAGGTGCACGCAGGCGAAACAGTCGCCCTTCCCGCCGGGGCCGAGCTGATCAAGGGCGACATTCGGGACCGGGAGGCGGTCGCCAAGGCGCTGGAAGGCGTTGACGCGGTCATTCATCTAGCCGCGGAAGTCGGCGTCGGACAGTCGATGTACGAGATCGCGCGCTATGTCGGCACCAACGATCTCGGCACCGCGACGCTGCTCGAGGCGCTGATCAAACACCCGGTCGAGCGCATTGTCGTCGCCTCATCGATGAGTGTCTATGGCGAGGGCCTCTATGCTACATCGGACGGCCGGCGCATCGACAATGCCCGGCGCAAGGCGAGCGACATCAAAAACGGACAGTGGAATCCGCTGTCGCCGGAAGGCGAACCCCTCTCCCCCCTGCCGACGGACGAGGAAAAGCCGGTCGATCTCGCCTCTATCTATGCACTGACGAAATACGCCCAGGAACGCGCCGTGCTGATCTTCGGCGAAGCCTATGGCATCGATGCGGTCGCGCTGCGCCTTTTCAACGTATTCGGCGCCGGCCAGGCGTTATCGAACCCCTATACCGGCGTGTTGGCCAATTTTGCTTCGCGTCTCGCCAACGGCCAACGTCCAATGATCTTCGAGGATGGCGAACAGAAACGCGATTTCGTCCATGTGGATGACGTCGCCCGCGCCTTTCGTCTTGCGCTGCAGCAACGCCAGGCAAGGGGTCACGTCATCAACATCGGCAGCGGCCGAGCCTATGCTATCAGCGACGTCGCGCGGGTACTTGCCGAGGCCATGGGAACGCCGGACCGCTCGCCAGAGTTGCTCGGCAAGGCGCGCTCCGGGGATATCCGCAACTGCTTCGCCGATATTTCCAAGGCCCGTGAGCTGCTCGGTTTCGAGCCGAGGCAACAACTGGAGAATTCGCTCGCCGATTTCGTTTCCTGGGTGCGCAACTCGTCCGCCATCGACCGCGGCGCCGACATGAAACGCGAGCTTGAAGAACGTGGGCTGGTGTCATGAATACGCGCAATCGACGCGACGCGCCCGTCGCCATTGTCGGCGGCAGCGGCTTCATAGGATCGAACCTGGCCGACAGCCTGTTGTCGGATGGCGAGCCGGTGCTGGTGATCGACAATCTCAGCCGCCCCGGCGTCGAACAGAACCTTGAATGGCTGGCGCAGAAACACGGAAGCCGCCTCATGGTCGAAACGATTGACGTGCGCGACGCCAACGCGCTTGCGCCCGTTCTGAAGAGTTCCAAGGCGATCTTCCACCTGGCCGCGCAAACCGCCGTCACAACGAGCCTGGTCCAACCGGACGAGGATTTCGACATCAACCTTCGAGGAACGTTCAATGTCCTCGAGGCGGCGCGGCTGAGCAGTGAGTTTGTTCCGGTGGTCTTCGCCAGCACCAACAAGGTCTATGGCAGCCTGCCCGACGTCGCGGTGCGCGAGGACGGCGATCGTTACCTGCCTTGCGATGGCATCATCCAAGCGAATGGCATCGACGAGACCCACGGCCTGGATTTCTGCACGCCCTATGGCTGCTCCAAAGGCGCGGCGGACCAATATGTGCTCGACTATGCCAAATCCTACGGCATGCCGACGGCGGTGCTGCGGATGAGCTGCATTTACGGGCCGCGCCAGTTCGGAACCGAGGATCAAGGCTGGGTCGCGCACTTCCTGCTGAGTGCGCTGACGGGACGTCCAATCACCATTTACGGCGACGGCAGACAAGTGCGCGACATACTGCATGTCTCCGATGCGGTCGCCGCCTACAGGGCCACGCTCGATCGTATCGAGACGACCAAAGGACAGGCATTCAATCTTGGCGGCGGCCCCGATAATGCGATCAGCCTGCGCATGCTGTTGAGCGAGATCCGTAGCTTGACCGGCCGTGAGCTTTCGATCCGCCATGATGGCGAACGCACCGGCGATCAGCCCTTCTTCGTCGCCGACACCCGCAAGATCAAAGCGATGCTTGGCTGGAAAGCTCGTGTTTCATGGCGCGAAGGCATTCGCGATCTCGCAGACTGGCTGCAACAACACCGGCTCCAGCCTCGCCCCGAAGTCGTGAGGTACGTCGCATGAAAATCGCCCTGGTAAACCCGTTCTGGACCTATGACGACAGCATCTATTTCGGCTGCCGCCAACCACATCTCCCGCTGGAACTCGGCTATTCGAAATCCCTCCTCGAAACAGCCGGCCATGAGGTGTTGATGCTGGATGGGCAATTGCAGAAGCTCGACAACTCGGACCTCTCCGAGCGTGTGGCTGATTTCGCGCCTGCAATGACGGTCGTCAGTACCGCCCCGACTTATCTGTTCTGGCGCTGCGCACCACCCGAGTTGCGCGTGCCGGCCGATTTCCTCAACCGTCTCGCCGGGCGCGGTGGACGCACAGTCGCGGTCGGGCCGCATGGCTCGGCTACGCCCGCGCCAACCTTGCGCAAGCTTGGCGTCGACATTGTTGTGCGCGGCGAATGCGAGGAAATCGTCGCGGAACTTGCCCGGCGCGACGACTGGAGCGCGGTGCCCTCGACCGCTTACCTGCGCGACGCCAAGGTGGTTTTGACCGCCGGCGTCCACGCCAGTTCGTTTGTCGATCATCCGCCACTCCAATGGCCATCAGACTGGATCACAGCCCATTCGCACCACCATCACAGGTTCGATGACAAGCAGGTTGGGTTCGGCGCGGAGGTCGAAGCATCGCGCGGCTGCCCCTACAATTGCAGCTTCTGCGCCAAGATCGATTTCCGCGATGCCTATCGCCGCCGAAACCACGAGGCGGTCATAGCGGAAATCGATGGGCTGATTGCCCAGGGCGTCGGCTACATTTATTTCATCGATGAAATCTTCCTGCCGCAGAAAGCGCTGCTGGAAGCGTTGATCGATCGCGACGTGAAGTTCGGTGTGCAGACCCGCATCGACCTTTGGAAACCCGATCTGCTGGAACTGCTCGGTGCGGCCGGCTGCGTCTCCATCGAGGCCGGCCTCGAAAGCCTGACCGTGGAAGGTCGTGCGATGCTGGCGAAACGCTGCCGGCTGGGTACCGAGGAACTTGCCGCGCTGCTCGTCAATGCCAGGCGTCACGTTCCGTTCGTACAGGCCAATCTGATCGGCGTCGTCGAGGATGACCCTGCCCTTGTGGACTACTGGCGAACGCACCTGATCGACAACGGCGTGTGGGCCAATGAACCCGTACCGCTTTATCCATATCCGAGTTCGCCAAGCTATCGCGAGCTTTGGGGCGAACCCGACGACCTCGCCTGGGAGCGCGCCCATGATCACTATCTCGCATCATTCCAGAAGTTCAGCGACATCCAGGAAAGGCGCCCGCGTCCGCTGGCGGAACTGGAGGCGACATGTTGCGGACACTGACGCCGCGCTCGCGGCGCATCCTGATGACGGTCGACGCCGTGGGCGGCGTGTGGCGCTATGCGCTCGACCTGGCCAGGGAACTTGTCAATGGCGGCGATAGCGTGGTGCTTGCCGGTCTCGGTCCGCCACCGTCCAGGCAGCAGGCCGACGAGGCGGAGGCTTTCGCGAAGCTGATCTGGCTCAACACGCCGCCGGATTGGATGACCCGGAACGGCGGTGATCTCGACGCGCTGCCTCGGGAGTTGCATGCGCCCATGCGCGACCACGCCATCGACCTTGTCCATTTCAACGCGCCTTCGCAGGCGGCGGGATTCGACGCGCCATGCCCGGTCGTGGTGGTCTCCCATTCCTGCGTGACGACTTGGTTCCATGCGGTCAGAGGACAGGCGGCGGATGGGGCATGGGCCTGGCAGAAGGAGCGCAACAGACGCGGCATGGATCGGGCCGACGCGGTCATCGCGCCGAGCCGCAGCCATGCCGACATGCTAGAGACCTGCTACGGCCCGATCGCGCGCTTGAGTGTGGTCACAAATGGTGCCCGTCCTCTGCCGAAGGCCGAAAAGCATCAACCGCTCGTCTTCGCCGCTGCCCGCTGGTGGGACGAGGGCAAAAATGCGGCGGTGGTCGATCAGGCGGCGTCCCTGACGCGATGGCCTCTGTTTGCCGCCGGTTCGACGAACGGCCCAAACGGCGAGCATGTCAGCTTCAGCCATGCTGTTCCTCTGGGAGCAGTGCCGTCCGATGAGGTGCGTTCGTTGATGGCTCGCGCGGGTATTTTCGTGTCGCCATCGCTCTACGAGCCATTCGGCCTGGCCGCGCTGGAAGCCGCCATGTCGGCTACGCCCCTGGTGCTTTCCGATATCGCCACCTATCGCGAACTATGGGACGGGGCCGCGATGTTCTTTGACGCGCGCGATCCGCACGATCTCGCTGCCTGCCTCAATCGTCTCTCCAGCGATGCCGAGCTCCGGCGAGAGCTTGGCCAGGCAGCCATCCGACGCAGCCGCAGGTTTAGGCTGACAAAGCAGACAGCGGCTATGCGCGGCGTCTACGACAAAGCGGCCTTAGCGATGGCGGAGCGCTGATCATGCGCTTTGTGTTCTACACCCACTCGGTCGTTTCCGACTGGAACCATGGCAATGCCCATTTCCTGCGCGGCGTCATGCGAGAGCTGGTCCAGCGCCGGCATCAGGCGATTGCGCTGGAGCCGGCGAATGGCTGGAGCCGGTCGAATCTGCTGGCTGAGAAGGGGTCGTTCGCCATCGAACGCTTCCGCAAGGATTTTCCCGAACTGATGCCGGTGACCTACGATGCCGGATTTGATCACGAAGCCTGGATTGCCGAGGCCGACGTTGTGATCGTTCATGAGTGGACGGATCCGGAGCTTGTCGCACGTATTGGCCGTGCCCGGGCCGCCGGCGGCAACTTCATCCTTCTTTTTCACGACACCCACCACCGGGCCGTGTCTGCGACCGAGGCACTCTCGGCGCTCCGGCTGGAGCACTATGACGGCGTTCTCGCCTTTGGCGAAACCTTGCGCGAGAGCTATCTGCGCGCCGGCTGGGGCAAGCGCGTCTTCACTTGGCATGAAGCGGCGGACGATCGCCTGTTCAAGCCGCACCCGGAGATCCACCCCACCTCCGATCTGGTCTGGATCGGCAACTGGGGCGATGATGAGCGGACCGCCGAACTCAAGGAGTTTCTGATCGAGCCGGTGCACGATCTCGGCCTTGATGCCGCTGTTCACGGCGTACGCTACCCCAAGACCGCACTTGCGGATCTGGCCACCGCCGGACTGCGCTATGAGGGGTGGATCGCCAATGCCGACGTGCCAAAGGCCTTCGCCGCGCATCGTGTCACCGTTCACATCCCACGGCGCCCCTATCGCCAGAGGTTGCCCGGTATCCCGACGATCCGCATGTTCGAGGCACTCGCCTGCGGCATTCCGCTGATTTCAGCGCCATGGTCCGATGTCGAGCAGCTTTTCAGGCCCGGTGTCGACTTCCTGTTTGCCGAGAATGGCTCGCAAATGCGGCAACAGCTTCGGACGGTGTTGTCCGACGAGGACTTTGCGGCCTCCCTGGTGACCTCGGGTCTCGAGACCATCCGCTCGCGGCACACCTGCCGCCACCGCGTCGACGAGTTGCTCGGCGTGCTCACGCAATGCGCGAACCGACACACCGCCGTCCCGACAGCCGCAAAGGAAGCCGTCGCATGAAGATCGCATTCTATGGATCGAGCCTTTTGTCGTCCTACTGGAACGGTGCCGCGACGTACTATCGCGGTTTGCTCAAGGCACTTTCGCAATTGGGTTACGAGATCACGTTCTACGAACCCGATGTCTACGACCGGCAGAAGAACCGCGACATCGAAGCTCCCGACTGGTGCACTGTCGTCGTTTATGAGGCGACCCAGCATGCGCTGATGCAGGTCGCGGCACGTGCCGCCGGCGCCGACATCGTCGTCAAGGCGAGTGGCGTCGGTTTCGAAGACGAGGCGCTGCTTCGCGCCGTTCTCGACCACGCCCGCAGCGACGCGCTTGTCGTATTCTGGGACGTGGATGCGCCAGCCACGCTTGCCCAGTTGCGCGACGAGCCGGACCACCCGCTCCATCGTGCACTGCAGGAGATCGACCTCGTGCTAACCTATGGTGGCGGCGATCCCGTTGTCTGGGCCTATCGTGCCATGGGCGCCAAGGAGTGCGTGCCCATCTACAATGCGCTCGATCCCGAAACGCACCATCCGGTGGCCAGCAAAGCGCGTTTTGCCTGCGACCTGGCGTTCCTCGGAAACCGGCTGCCGGACCGTGAAGCGCGTGTCGAATCGTTTTTCCTCGATCCCGCCAGCCGGCTGCCGAAACAGCGTTTCCTGCTCGGAGGCTCGGGTTGGGGCGACAAGCCGCTCCCCACCAATGTAGGCTGGCTCGGCCATGTCGGCACCCGCGATCACAACGCCTTCAATGTCACCCCAAAAGCCGTGTTGAACATCAGCCGCGACAGCATGGCCGCCAACGGTTTTTCACCGGCCACGCGAGTGTTCGAGGCGGCCGGGGCGGGCGCCTGTCTCATCACGGATGCATGGCTGGGCGTGGAACTGTTCCTGAAACCAGGCGAGGAGATCCTGGTCGCGCGTGACGGCGGCGATGTCGCCGAAATAATGCGCTCGCTGACCCCCGGGCGGGCCAAGGCAATCGGCCAAGCCGCACTTCACCGCGTGCTGGCGGACCATACCTACGCGCTTCGGGCGGATGTGGCGGATGCCGTCTTCAAACGTCATTTCGAGCACGGGGCCGTGGAGGCAGCGGAATGACCAAGAAACTGGACATCGTCTTTCTCGGCCTGTCGCTGTCCTCATCCTGGGGAAACGGCCACGCCACAACTTTCCGGGGTCTTTTGAAAGGCTTGCACGGACTCGGTCACCGGGTGACTTTTCTGGAGCGCAACGTGCCGTGGTACGCCAATCACCGCGATCTGCGCGATCCGGAGTTCTGCGCCTTGCGCTACTACGAAACCACTGCGGAGCTGCAACGCGACTACGCACAGTGCCTGGAGCAGGCCGACATCATCGTCATCGGATCCTTTGTTCCAGAAGGACGCCAGGTCATCGACATCGTCGCCTCGCTTTGCAAGGGGCAGCTCTGCTTTTACGACATCGACACCCCGGTGACCCTGGCCAAGCTTTCAGCCGACGATTGCGATTATCTGAGTTCGCGGCAAATTCCGTATTTCGATGTCTATTTCTCCTTCACTGGCGGACCAACGCTCAACCATCTGGCGCAAGACTTCGGCGCGCGCCATGCCGAACCTCTCTATTGTTCGGTCGATCCGGAACGGCATCACCCGACAGGAGATCCGATCCGCTGGGATCTCGGCTATCTCGGCACCTACAGCATGGACCGGCAGACAACGCTGAACGCTCTGCTGCTCGAGCCCGCACGGCATATGCCGAACCTCCGTTTCGTCGTGGCCGGCTCCCAATATCCATCCGACATCATCTGGCCGGACAATGTCGAACGCGTCGAACATTTGCCGCCAGCCGATCACGCCGCGTTCTATAGCCGTCAGCGCTACACGCTGAATGTCACACGCAGTTCCATGATCACCGCAGGATGGTCGCCCAGCGTGCGCCTGTTCGAAGCGGCGGCTTGCGGCACGCCCATCGTCAGCGACCGCTGGCCAGGGCTCGACAGCTTCTTTCCTGCATCGGCGATCCACACGGCCGCGGAGACGGACGAAGTCATCGATATCCTCGTTGGCGAGTCCGAGCGCGCACGCCTGGCCATGGCCGGCCGGGCTCGCAAACTCGTCCTCGCTTCCCACACCGGTGCGGCCAGGGCTCGCGAATTCGTGGCGGCGCTGACCCAACCAAGGGCGACGGCCCTCGATCTCGACATTGGAAGTGCAGCATGAACGGCAGACAGGAGAAAACAGCGATGCGACAGACAAGAAAGGCGCACAGGGCAAAGACGGTGCTTGTTGCCGGCGGCGCGGGTTTCCTCGGTTCGCATCTTTGCGAAGTATTGCTCCGCAACGGCTGGCGCGTGATCTGCGTCGACAATTTTCTGACCGGGCGCATGGAAAACATCATCTCGATCATGGACCGGCCGGGTTTCCGGTTGATCGAGCAGGACATCTGCCGGCCATTGGATCTCGGCGAGCCCGTGGATCACATCTTCAACCTGGCCTGCGCCGCCTCACCGCCGCGTTATCAGGCCGACCCGATACACACCACGCGTACCTGCGTGATCGGAACCCTCAACCTGCTCGAACTCGCTGTCCGCAATGACGCGCGACTGCTGCAGGCCTCGACGAGCGAAGTGTATGGCGATCCGGAACAACACCCGCAAAGGGAGGATTACGTAGGTCATGTGAACTGCACCGGCCCACGCGCCTGCTACGACGAGGGAAAGCGCACCGCCGAAACGCTTTGCTTCGACTATCTAAGGGCCGGCAAGGCCGACGTCCGCGTCGCGCGCATCTTCAACACCTACGGTCCGAGAATGGATCCGGCCGACGGTCGCATCGTCTCGAATTTGATCATGCAGGCGCTCGAGAAGCGTCCGCTGACGATATTCGGCGACGGCCAGCAAACGCGATCCTTCTGCTATGTCTCCGACTTGATTGATGGATTGATGCGCCTGATGAACATCGACCCCAATCCGGGCAAGCCGGTCAATCTGGGCAATCCCGGAGAATTCACCATCGTGCGACTGGCGGCATTGGTGAAGGCGATGACCGGCACCAAGTCGGATCTGAAATTTCTGCCCCTGCCGCAAGACGATCCTCGGCGCAGGCAGCCTGATATTTCGCGTGCGAAAACGCTGCTCGGCTGGTCGCCGAGAGTGCCGCTCAACGAAGGGCTCAAGCTGACGATCGATTATTTCGCGGCGCTCGAAGGCACCGGCATCGGCGATCAGATGACAGGCCTTGCCAAAAGGAGACCCGCAGGCGGGCTGCAGAACCTTCCTGCATGACGTGGGCCGCGGCCGGACCTGCCCGGAGATCGTGCGGAACATCCATCCAACCTTGTAGTTTGGCGGGAGGGACCCGATACGGAGGATCATCCTCATGCAACCCAAGCGACCCGCGAAGGATGTCGACAAGATTGCCGAACGCGAGGCGGCTGCCTATCTGCGGCGCTCCTCGATCACCTATCTCGAGTGCTGCGTCAGCCTGATGATGACGCATCTGCAGCGCGAGGAAGTGGCCGCTATTCTCGAGCAGGAAGCAGACATGCTACGAAGGCTGGATTGATCGAAACGCTACACCTGAGAGTCGTCCAGGAACCGTATCAGCCCCGCCCTGTATCGGTCTCCGGTCGCGGCCAGCCTTGCTTTTTCCTGGCCATTTTCGGATTGCGCAGCCGTGCTCCAGAGCCCGATTTGGAACGCCAAATAGCAGGGTTCGAAAAAATCGATGTGGCCATTGTCAATATCGAGCCCCATCCCCTCGACCAATGTCGTCACATCGCTGTCGGATAGTCCATATTCGACACGGGCGCCGGCAATGTCCCACTCTATCGGCTGGCAGCCAATCAAATCGTGTGCCCGGCAATGGTCGACGGCATCTGTCTTGAGCACCGTGCCGTCGGCACAAACGAGAAACTCCCACGCGTGAAGCTTTCCGTCGATTTCCACCCGCTGCAGAACATACGCAGGGGTTTTTTTCGAGAGCCAACGGCGCAACGTCGCCGCTCGGTTCTCGCCCAGGGCTTCAGATGTATTGGAAACAGCCATTTCCGCGAGTGCGAGCAATGATGCACCCGGTTCGCAGGTTCGGAGATTGAGCGCCCGCCAGGTTAGATAGCGCGCCAACTCCGCGACCAGCCTTCCTCTTGGCAGCGGCGCCTGGTCCATCGTGGTGCCGTCAATCCACCGTTCGACCAGAAAGCCGTGGCAAAGCCCGACCACTTGCGATCCGAACCCGGCTTTCCCCAACATTTCCGCGGCTCGTCTCTTACGCCGTCCGGTTTCGCCGAGGCCGGCGAATTTGACGAGCCAGCGACCACACCCCGCGGACGCCAGGAATTTACGCCGCTCGATGCCGCGCGGGCTCGGCGGCCAATGCTTTTCGTCGACGTAGTGGACGCTCCTCCATTCGCCACCAGACAGTTCGGTCAGGCGTAATTCGGGGCTGCCGACCGCCTCGGCCACCCATTCGCTAAGCGTGGGAATGTTCGAGCTTTCGGGGAAGGTGCATTCGAGCGCCGTCGCCACATGTTTCGGACAGCGCGACCATGTCTCCCTGGCCTCCCGTGACGCTTCGATGCCCGGGTTGCCAGGATGGCTGGGAAACAGGTGAATGCGGTCCATACCAATACCCAGTTCCCGCAGCCACGCGACGACGGCGTGCATCGAACTGCCGGACAGACCGGGACCTTCGTCTACAACGGCGAAGCGTGCCGATGGATTGTTCTTCCAGGAAGCGATCGAGCGCGGATCGGCATTGATGTGCCTGCGGAAAGGATGGCCGACCGGACGAACGCTGAACGGCGCCGGCGCGCCAATCGCGGCAGCCACTATGGCGGCAAGCCCCAGGCCGATGCTGCGGATGCCGATCACGCATGTGTTCGCATCGAGACCTGACTCCTGCGCCGCTCCCAAATAGCTTTCGGGATAAAGCGCGTAATGCGCGTAACCCTCGGCAGAACCGGTCAGAACCTCAGCCTCGCAATCCAACCCGTCCAGCAGTTGGAGAAGTCCCGGCTCGATGCCACCGCCCACGGCGAAACCGCTTCGCCACGACTTCGCCACCTCTGCCGCAAGACCAACCAGCAATCTGGCGCCTTGCTGTTGCCGCGGCGAAAAGATGTCGATGCCGCTGTTCTCGAAATCGACATCGGCAAGCGCGCGAACCAGTTCCGATACGCTGATGAATAGGCCGACCAACGCGGCATGGCGTCGGACGCCATGAGCCATGCGGTCCAGACTTTGAGCAATCTCGCTGGCAGCTTCGCGAAGCCGTTCTGCGCTCTGCCTCCGCTTCTGGTCGCCGTAAACGATCATCGATCGGTTTTCCAATGCTTTGCCTTTGCGGCAACGCAGCGAGCGCTGCTTCGATCCATGCTGTCTTGCGCAATTTTTCGGCAGGCCAAGGAACATTCCGGCACGCTGGTGGTTCGGCGGCAGGAACTTACCTTTGAACAGCATAGGGCGGCAGTTTCGTGGGATCGAAAAAGGTTCGTGTCGGTATCGTCGGGGTCGGCAATTGCGCATCCTCCCTGGTGCAGGGCCTCTCCTATTATCGTCACGCAAAAAGCAACGAACCAATCCCAGGGCTGATGCATGCCGACCTCGGCGGTTACCATGTCGACGACATCGAGATTGTCTGCGCATTCGACGTCGCCAGGAGCAAGGTTGGCCTCGACGTCGCTGAAGCAATCTACGCCGCCCCGAACAACACGTTCCGCTTTGCCGATGCGGCGGCAAACGGCGTTCGCGTCGAGCGCGGACCGACACTTGACGGCATCGGAAAATACTTGCGCGACGAAATCGAGGAGGCGCCGGAGCCGGTTGCCGACGTCAGCGAAATCCTGCGCAACAGCGGCGCCGACGTACTGGTCTCTTACCTGCCGGTGGGCTCCGAGGAGGCGACGCGCTTCTACGCCGAATGCGCGCTTGAGGCCGGCTGCGCCTTCGTCAACTGCATACCCGTTTTCATCGCCTCACGTCCGGAATGGCGCCGGCGCTTCGAGCAGCGAGGGCTGCCGCTGGTCGGCGATGATATCAAGAGCCAGGTCGGGGCGACCATCGTTCACCGCCTGCTGGCCAATCTCTTCCGCGAGCGCGGCGTGCGCATCGATCGCACTTATCAGCTGAATTTCGGCGGCAACACCGACTTCCTCAACATGCTGGAACGCGAGCGGCTGGAATCAAAGAAAATTTCCAAGACCCAGTCCGTGGCCAGCCAGTTCGATGTTCCCCTGGAGCCGGGCAATATTCATGTCGGACCCAGTGACCACGTACCGTGGCTGACTGATCGCAAATGGGCCTACATCCGGGTGGAAGGGACGACCTTCGGCGGCGTGCCGCTCAACGCCGAGCTCAAGCTGGAAGTCTGGGATTCTCCAAATTCAGCCGGCGTGGTGATCGATGCGATACGCTGCGCCAAGCTTGCGCTCGATCGCGGCATAGCGGGAGCACTGACCGGCCCCTGCAGCTATTTCATGAAGTCGCCTCCCGAACAGTTCACCGACGCCGAAGCGCGGCAGCGCACGCTCGCCTTCATCGCCGGCAAGGACGAGCCTTTGCTGGATGCCGCGGAATGACGACAACGTTCTTTTTGATCCGTCATGCAGCGCACGACAATGTCGGCTCCTATCTTGCAGGACGGATGGACGGCGTTTGCCTTGGCGAGGCTGGGAAGGCGCAGGCCGCGCATCTTGGTGGCCGCATGGCCCGGGAGCCGATTGAAGCCATCTTGTGCAGCCCGCGTGAGCGTACGCAAGAGACGGCCGTGCCGATCGCGCTTGCCTGCGGCGTCGGTGAAATCGCGATCTGCGCCGAACTCGACGAGATCGATTTCGGCGATTGGTCGGGAAAGACCTTCGACGAGTTGAACGGCGACGCCGGCTGGCGGGCGTGGAACGACCAGCGGCAGGAGGCCAGGACACCGAGCGGCGAGACCATGCTGGATGTCCAGGAGCGGATCGTCGCACTGATGAACGCAGTGCGCGAGCGGCATCCGAACCAGTGTGTCGCCCTGGTCAGCCACGCCGACGTCATCAAGGCCGCCGTCTGCAAGGTGCTTGGCTTGCCGGTCGGCGACTGCTTCCGCTTCGACATCGATCCAGCCTCGATCACGACGATCGTGTCGGGTGACTGGGGCTCCAAGCTCCTGCGAATGAACGAAGCTGCCTGACGAGGACTTTCCGGATGCAGATGGTCATTTTCGGTCTCACCGTTACATCATCATGGGGCAACGGCCATGCCACGCTCTGGCGCGGACTGATCCGCGCCCTGGGTCGGCTGGGATGGTCCATCACCTTCTTCGAACGCGATACCCCCTACTATGCCGGGACGCGTGATCTCGATCGGCTCGATGGCGGCAACGTCGTCATTTATCCGGACTGGGAAGACATCCGTCGCGTTGCGGAGCGGGCAATGAAGCAAGCGGATGTCGTCGTCGTTACCTCCTACTGTGCCGACGCCGTGGAGGCCTCGCGGCTGGCGCAGCAGACAGGTCGCGGATTGCGTGTCTTCTACGATCTCGACACTCCGGTCACGCTTGCCCGCATCGAGCAAGGCGAGCGTCCGCCCTATTTCGGACCTGAGGGTCTTGCCGATTTCGACCTCGTTTTGAGTTACACCGGCGGCTCTGCGATCGAGGCGCTTAAGTCGGTTTTAGGCGCGCGTCACGTGGTGCCTCTCTATGGGCATGTCGATCCCGACCAACACCGGCCGGCAGAGAAGCGGGCCGAATTCGCCGGTGATCTGTCCTATCTCGGAACTTACGCGGCGGATCGCCAGGCCGGCGTCGAAAAGCTGCTGGTCCGCCCGGCCGCGCGCCTGCCCGACCACCGTTTCATCATTGGCGGCGCGCAATATCCGCAGGAATTCCCATGGAGCGACAACATCTTCTTTGTCAGGCATCTTCCGCCAGCCGACCATCCGGCTTTCTTCTCATCATCTCGCCTGACACTGAACGTCACCCGGGAGGCGATGGCGCAAAAGGGCTGGTGCCCGTCGGGACGGCTCTTCGAAGCGGCCGCGTGTGGGGCTGCCATCGTCACCGATGCATGGCCGGGCCTGGCCGAATTTTTCGAACCCGGCCGCGAAATCTTGTTGGCGCATGACACCGATGATGTGGTCGCCGCATTGCGATTGCCGGAGCGCGAGCTCGACGGCATTCGAAGGCGTGCCCGCGACCGGGTCTTGGGCGAACACACTTCCGCACGGCGCGCGGCGGAACTGGATCGCATCCTGAACGAGGCCTTTCAAAGATCTCCCGGCGAACCGATGAGGGAAGCGGTCTGATGTTGGGCATCGTACCCGCTGCCGGGCGCGGCAGCCGCATTCAGCCGCTCGGCTTCTCGAAAGAGCTGCTGCCGGTCGGTAGCCGGATCGATGGACAGACCGAGCGTCCATGCGCCGTGAGCGAGTATCTGGTACGGCGCATGGTGCAGGCCGGCGTCGACAAGATTTGCTTCATCATCGGATCGGGCAAATCCGACATCCTTGAATACTACGCCGCCGGCTACGGTGACGCGGCGGCTCTCTTCGTGGTGCAGCCGAACCCCGTCGGTCTGTGCGATGCGATCTTCCGGGCGGCGCCCCTCGTCGCGCCCGACGAGGTCGTCCTGGTCGGCCTTCCCGATACGATCTGGTTTCCCGAGGACGGTTTCCGCCATTTGCCCGACGATCAGCTCTCATTTCTGCTTTTCCCGGTGGATCAGCCGGAATTCTTCGACGCCGTCGTCATCGACGTCCAAGAGCGCGTGATCGAAATCCAGGTCAAGCGACAGGATGCCGCCACGAACTGGGTTTGGGGTGCGTTCAAGATGCCTGGCCATATCCTGCATCAGCTTGCGGCACTCTGGCGTGAGCGCGAGCGCAGTGACGAATATATCGGCACTTTGGTCAACGCCTATATCGCGGCCGGCGGTACAGCTTTTGGTGTCAGGGCTGGGTCGGACTATGTCGATGTCGGCACTTTCAACGGCTATCGAACAGCTCTGCGGTTGCTTGAAAACGACGCCTCATCCGCGCAGCGCCGGCCCACCATGATCATGCCCGGCGCGCAGTCGCATGTACCCGTCGTTCCTGGCGAAGGAGCCTGAGCCATGCTGCATTCCCATGCCGAAATCCGCCGCCGCATCGATGCGCTCGGCCCATGGTTCCACAACATGGAACTTGCCGGCGTCGAAACCGCTCCCAACCATTTTCTGGGCAACTACCCGCTGATCAAATGGCGCAAATTTGCCAATGCCATTCCCGCTGATCTGAGGGGCAAGGCCGTACTCGATATCGGCTGCAATGCAGGATTTTACTCCATCGAGATGAAACGGCGAGGTGCTGACCGTGTCCTCGGCATCGATTTCGATGACGCCTACCTGGCGCAGGCTCGCTTTGCCGCCGAGGTTGCCGATTGCGAGATCGAATTCCAGAAGCTTTCGGTCTACGACGTCGGCTCGCTGCGCGAGACGTTCGATGTCGTGCTGTTCATGGGGGTGCTTTACCATTTGCGCCACCCCTTGCTCGCGCTCGACCTGATCCGCGAACATGTCGCCCGTGACCTGATGATCTTCCAGTCCATGCAGCGCGGCAGCGCGGATCTGCCCGAGTTGGAAGAAAACTATCATTTCTGGACGCATGACCTGTTCGACCAGCCGCAGTTTCCCAAGCTGCATTTTATCGAGCACCGCTATGCCGACGATCCCACCAACTGGTGGATTCCAAACCGCGCCTGCACCGAAGCGATGCTGCGCAGCGCCGGTTTCGAGATCGTTCTGCACCCCGAGCAGGAGGTCTATTTCTGCCGCGCAGCCGGGGACCCGGCCGGCGGCGGCGCCATCTACCCCTCGAAAGGACAGCTCCATGATTGAAGCCGCCATGATCTGGAACGAGCCCAACAACAAATCGCATTGGGACCCAGAGCTCGATCCCGATTGGAGCCGCTTTGCCAGGATGGCGATCTTGTCGGCTGACGCAATCGCGTCAGAGAACCCGTCTTTGACGAAAGTACTCGGTGGCATCTCGCCGATAGATCCGGGCTTTATCACCCGCATGAAGGAATTCGGCGTGCTGGACCATGTCGATGCCGTCGCCGTGCACGGCTTTCCGCTCGACTGGAACCTGTGGCAGATCCACGAATGGCCACAGAAGATCGGCGAGATCGCGACCGTCACCAACCTACCCATCTGGGTCAGCGAAGTCGGCGTATCAACCTTCGGCGCGGAAGAAATCCAGGTTTGGGGGCTCAAGCGCACCGCTGAGTTGCTGATTGGCAACGCACCACGCATCCAGTGGTACAGCCTCTACGACCTTCCGCGCGAATGGGAAGCAACGACGCGGCATCGCGAGGCAGAGGGCTCTTCTTACTATCGACATTTCCACATGGGGCTGCTACGCCAGGACGGTACGCCAAAACCTGCGCTGGAGGAGTTCCTGCGCTACACGCCCGCAATGGGGCTGGTGCAGTGGTTTCATTTCGAGGACGCCCGGCTGGACGATGCCGTCGCCTGGATGAAGCGGCTGGGCGTCACCAATATGCGCACGGGGCTTTCCTGGGCAGACAGCTTCCGGCCGAACGCGCTGGACTGGTTTGACCGGCAGATGGAGGCACTCGCCGATTTCGACGTGACGGTCACCTTTTGCTTTACACCGCAGCATCGCGGAATGATGCCCCACCACACCAGCCCACCTCTGGTGCCGGAGGAGTTCGCGGAATTCTGCGCAACCATGATCCGCCGCTATGCGCCCGGCATGACGTCCGCTTCGCTCCCGACGCGGCGGGCCTCGGCAGCGTGAAAGTGTCATGCTGCCAATGCATCAGACGCCTGACACATTGGACGAATTAGCGGCATCATCGACAGGTGGTGCGGCATACGGGACCGAGGCGCAACCAGCCGCGGCGCTCACTGTCCTCAATGTCGCCTACCCTCTCGCACCCGTCGGACCCGATGCTGTCGGCGGTGCCGAACAGGTTCTGTCGATGCTCGATCGGGAGCTGGTTCGCGCCGGCCACCGCTCTATCGTCATTGGCTGCCGCGGCTCCAGCGCGAGCGGTACCCTTGTGGAAATACCGGCTGAAAACGGCGTGCTCGACGAGGCGGCGAAGAGCCGCGCGCAGCAGGCTCATCGCAAAGCGATCGCCGCTGCCCGCGCCCGATGGCCGATCGATGTGGCTCATCTGCACGGTATCGATTTTCATGCCTATTTGCCCGACGATGGTCCGACCCTGGTGAGCCTCCACCTGCCCTTGGACTGGTATCCGGCCGAGGCTCTGCGACCGACGCGCGACGACCTGTGGCTCCATGCGGTCTCGCCCACCCAGCAGCAAACGGCGCCACCAGGGGCCAGACTGGTGGCGCCGATTCCCAACGGCGTTGACATCGAAGCACTGAGCCTGGTGCAGCCGAAGCGAGACTTTGCCCTGGTTCTCAGCCGAGTCTGCCCGGAAAAGGGCATTCACCTGGCCCTGGACGCGGCCAAACAGGCGGGCGTGCCCCTGGTCATCGGCGGCAAGGTCTACCCCTACGAAACACATACGCGCTACTTTCGCGACGAGGTCCAATCCCGTCTTGATGCTCGCCGCCGCTTCCTGGGCCCGCTCGGTTTTAACGCCAAGAGGCGCTTTCTCAACGCAGCCCGCTGTCTGGTCATTCCGAGCCTCGCCGCCGAGACAAGCTCGCTTGTCGCCATGGAGGCCCTCGCCTGCGGTACCCCGGTGGTCGCATTCCCGAATGGCGCGCTTGCGGATGTCATCGAGCACGGCAGGACGGGCTTTCTCGTCAACACAGTCGACGAAATGGCCCAAGCCATTCTTGCGGCGCCCAGCCTGGACGCCGAGGCGTGCCGGGTGGAGGCGCGACGGCGGTTTTCGCTGGAACGGATGATCTCGTCGTATATGGCTGCCTATCAGGCGCTGGCACAACTTGGCACAGATTGCCGGCGCTTCGCTGCGGCACCGTGAGAAAAGCAGTGTTGCGCAGCGAAATCATCGATGACCCCGTAAAATTCGATGCCTTGACGCCGCACTGGTGGAAACTATGGGAGCAGAGCTCCTCTGCGACGCCGTTCCAATCCCCCGCCTGGCTGGTGCCATGGTGGCGCGCATTCGCACCCGGTGAACTGGCGACAGTCGCGGTCTGGCGTGGCGGCGATCTGGTCGGGCTGGCGCCACTCTATCTCGAGCATGGAACGGCCGGTTCGAAGCTGCTTCCGGTCGGTATTTCGCTCAGCGATTATCTGGACATCCTGGCTGTCCGGGATATCGAGGCGGCGGTCGTGTCCACAATTGCCGAAACGATCTGCTCGGTCGGGTGGTCACAATGGATCTTGTCTGATCTGCCGCAAAACAGTGCCGGTCTTACGATCGCGCATCCCGGTTTAACGGTCGAGAGGCCGGCAATTCATGCAGCCTGCCCCGTGCTTGCTGTTGCCGGCGACGAAACATTGGCCGGCTGCGTTCCCGCTCGGCGCAGGCGCCAGTTGCGCCGGGCGCGCCAAGCGGCGTGCAGACGCGGCCGGCTCGCGTTGGCGTCAGCCCGGGGCGACCAGAACTTCCTGAACCAATTGATCCGCCTGCACCATGCACGCTGGGTTGGACATGGAGGTGGTGTATTGGCCGACCCCGCCGTGCAGCACTTCCATGGGCTTTCACTTCCCTTGCTCGATGCTCACGGTCTGGTCCGATGCTGGTTGCTCGCGATCGATGGCACGACTGTCGCCGCCTATTACGGATTTCACCACCGCGGCCGCGCCTATGCCTATCTCGGCGGCCTCGATCCTGCTTATGCCGAGGAGAGCCCAGGTGCGATCCTGATCGGCCACGCGATCGCGGAGTCGATCCGCGAGGATGCGCGCGAGTTCGACTTCCTGCGCGGCCAGGAAGCCTACAAATATGGCTGGGGCGCCGTCGACAGGTGGACGATGCGGAGGATCTGGACGCGGAGTTGATGTCATGAGTGTGCTCGCGCAGCGCCGGACATCGGTCAGACGGGCGGTCGAAGGTTGTGTGGCCGGTGGTGCCTGCGCCGAAGCTGTTCTCGTCAGGCTGGCGCTTCACCTGCCGCCCACAATTGAAGCGGCGGAATTGGCGGAGGTCGTGCTGAAAGTCCGTCCGGCGGATACCGGCGATGCTGAAAGACTGCGAAAGGTCGCTGGACTGCTGCGCCACAAACCGGGCGTCCTTGCCACTTTGCGAGCGACAGGCGGCGCCGTTCGGCATGAACGCGGTAACGGCGAGACGGATGTCGCCGTGGTCAGGAGGCTGGCCTCGAGTTTTGATGCCGCGGCAGCAATTTCGACAGCCGCAAGTGTCCAGTTAGGATCCCTTGGCGATGACGAGCGGCTGACAGCCATGACCGACGAAATCGTTGAATGGCTCGAGGCGCGAGAATTCACCGGAATTGAACGAGACATTCTCGACATCGGTTGCGGCATCGGACGTTTCGAGCGCGCGCTGTCCAATTCCTTCAAGCGGATGGTCGGCATCGACATATCATCGCGGATGATCTCTATCGCCTCCGAGCAATGCGAAGCGCTCGGCAATGTCGAACTGCGCCAAACCTCCGGTCTCGATCTGGCCGACTTCGACGACGACAGTTTCGATTGCGTGTTGGCGGTCGACAGCTTTCCCTACCTGGTCCTGGCCGGCATGGCTGAGCGGCTTTTCGATGAAATTGCGCGCGTTCTCAAACGGCCGGGCCGGCTCGCATTGCTGAACTATTCTTATCGCGGATCGCTTTCTTTGGACCGGGCCGACATCGGCCGTCTTGCGCAAGCTCACCAATTGCGGGTCGTCATCGACGGCGAGAAGCCGTTTCGGTCATGGGATGGCGACGCCTTCCTGCTTGCTGGGTGAGACGGAACATTACAGCGCGATGCCGGTTCGGGCGTCGGCACCGATCGGTGTCCTGGATTCGAAGGAGGAGATCATGGCATCCGGCGGCAAAAAGCATTTCGGCCAAGGCAGCCAAGGCAAAGGTGCCGGCGCCGGCGCAATGACCACCTTGGACAAGGACAAGATCGAGGAAAACGCGGTTTTGTCCAACCGCGACAGGAAGCAACATGGCCGAGAGCGCGGGCTGGACGGCAATCGAACCAAGTCCGATCAATTTCAGGATCACGCCGCAAACCGGTTGCTGAAGGACTGACGCCACCGCGCCGCGTCTTGCCGCGGCACGGAGGAAAAACTGTGCAAGGGCCGCCGGTGAGCCTCTCAGCGGCCGACAACGCCTTGTAGTGCCGGCGCTCATCCACCAGACTTGGATCTAGGGATGCTATCAAGAGAACGTGATGTCTCATTCGAGCGACGATACCACGGATCTGCTTGTCGAGATGGCAGTGGATCGGGAGATTGCTTCCCTGCTGGCCGCCATAGAGCAGGAAAAGATACCAGACCGCCTATCCAAGCTGGCGATCGAATTGCAAAATGCTCTCGTCGAGAAGCATCGGCGAGACGTGAAGAGCTGATTATCTGCGGCTGTCGACCTCTATATCGAGCTGACCATCCGACAGCTGATTTCGCCTTTCTATCAATGTCTGCAACGAGCTCTCCCCGAGTAGCTCAAGGATGTTGGCGCGGGCACGGTTCAGCCGGCTCTTGACCGTCCCTACCGCGCAGCCGCAGATTTCGGCGGTTTCCTCGTAGCCCACTCCTAAGACGCCAATCAGCATCAGCACCTCGCGCTGATGTTCGGGCAGCTTTTGGATGGCGCCGTGAACTTCCTTGCTCTGAACGGTCCATTCCTGGGTAGCTTCCGAAATCGGTCTTGAAGACGCGCAGTCGAGAAGGCCTGGCGCTTCCCGTGCAGCGATCTTGATCCGGGTATAGTAGGTGTTGCGCATGATGGTGAAGAGCCACGACTTCATGCGTGTACCGGGTTCGAACTTGTCGATGTTGGCGAGCCCTTTGGTCAACGTTTCCTGCACCAGATCGTCGGCATCGTCTGGAACGCGGCAGAAGGTGCGCGCGAAAGCCCGCAGGGCAGGTATCAGATCAACGATGGAAACGTCATTGGTTTGTTGGTCGGCCAAGAGATAGCCTCCGGATGACAATGGTCCAGCTCCCAGAAGAAAGAGTGAATGAACGAAGCCAGAGCTAAATGCATGGAAGTTTGGTTCGTTCCCGCCGTTGGAAACAACTCTTCGAAAATTCCATGGGGCGCGAACGCGCCGACTACGGTCTTCCCCCAAACACGCCCACTTCAAGGGAACGAAACACCATGCCGAGCTTTATTCCCGGGAAGCGACGCCGGTGCGTTTGGCTGTGCAGGGCATGGACCGAGTCGTGCGGCTGGTAACGCGCAAACCACTGCCTGACAAACCTATTGGCGAACCACGTGGCGAACTCGGCTACCATCGATACACAGCGATAATGGTTGGGCCGGAGGACATGTTAAAGTCGTTGATTTGTTCACCTATTGGCGCGGGTGAAATCCAGCAATCGGTCGTAGTTGCCGGGCGCCAACGAACATGCTCGTCCAGCACTTGCTCTATTCTGCCCTCCGATCGGGCTAAGCCGATGAATACCGGGTTGATTCACCCCTCACGACGTCGCCGAACGGCGTGCTGTCTCGTACAATCTGCAGCTGCTCTCCGAAGCTGGCTGTTGCGGTGCTGTGCAACTCGCTTTGGCGAAGATCACGGATGACGATCAGCGCTTGAGTGAGCGCCCGAACCGGTCCTCGATCCGCGACTGAAGGAACTCGAGCCCCATCGAGAGCAGCCAATAGATCATCGAGGCGGTGATGAGCATCTCGATGTGGCGGAACTCGGTCTGGCCCTGCGTGCGTGCGAGATACATGATCTCCCAGACCCCGACCACCGAAACCAGCGAAGAATCCTTCAGCATCGCAATGAACTGGTTGCCGGTCGGCGGCACGATGACGCGCATCGCCTGCGGCAGGATGACCAGGAACATCGTCTGGTTAGCGCTAAGGCCGAGTGCCGTAGCACCCTCGGTCTGTCCGCGCGAGATGCTTTCGATGCCGGCGCGGAAGATCTCGGTCATGTACGCGCCGTAGCAGAGCGACAGCGCCATGATGCCGGCCGGCACGGCGCCGATCACGTAGCCAATCTGCGGCAGGCCGAGATAGATGATGTAGATCTGCATCAGCAACGGTAAGCCACGAAAAAGAGAGGTATAGAAGGTCGCCAAGCCATAGACCACGCCGTTGCGGGAAAGTTTGGCGATGGCACCAACGAAGGCGATGAGGGTGGCAATGGCGATCGAAATGGCCGAAATGTAGAGGGTCGTCACCACACCCTTCGAGACGAGGAAGCCGATCTTCTTGGCGATGAACGCGAAGGACAGGTCGAAGGAATAGAAAAACAACATTAGCAGCACGAACAGCTCTATCCAGACTGCCACAATCTGCTGTTTGCGGCTGAGATATCGCAGCGCGTTCCAGTTCGCCACCAAGATCAATGCGATCAGCACCGCCGAGACCGCCCGCCCGACGTCTGGGTTGGCGGCGAGCCACTCGACCGACCCCGGAACGAGCTTGCCGAGCCAACTGGCTTTGATGCCGAGCCCATACAGGCCGGCGGCGATGGCGGCGAGCACGAAGAATACGCCAACGCGGCGCGCCGCGTCCGGGTGGTTGAGCAATAGTCGGCCGATCACGTCTTCGATCTCCCTGCGGTCAGCGGGCCCGCTCGCGCCACCAATCCTGCGCCTGCAGCTTCCAGTAGGTGAGTTGCGCAACCGCAAGTCCAGCCGGGCCGCCCGCCCAGGCAAGGCCGAAGGGTGCGAACAGCCGGTAGCGGTCCGATTGTCCCAGTATGGCTTCGGCGATCAACTTGCCGGCGATCGCCGTGGTGTTGATGCCATGGCCACCAAAAGCCGTGAGGTACCAGACGCCCGGCTGCAACGGGCCTATCTGGGGCATCATGTGTCGGGCATAAGACATGAGCCCGGACCAGGCGAGTTCGGTCTTGAGGTGTTCGAGCTGCGGATAAGTGGTGACCATCTCACGGCGCAATTGCCTCGCCAACACGCCCGATGAGGCTGCCCGGGTGGTGATGCGCCCTCCCCAGAGCAGCCGCCTGCCGTCTTCGACAACGCGGTAATAATCGCCTGCGCGACGGTTATCGCCGACGGCGTCGGTCGTCGTAATCGCCTTGGCGATGAGGTCAGGCGCCTCCTCGCTCACCATAACGTAAGTGGCGATCGGCAGGAATGCCCGCTGCAGCCGACTGACCAGTGGCCCCGTATATCCGCCGGTGGCAACTACGGCCTGGCGGGCGCGCACTTCGCCGCTGTCGGTACGCAAGATCTTTTCGGCGCCGTCAAGGTTGGCTTCAACGGCAGCCGTTCTCTCGTATATCCTGCCGCCCAGCCGCTCGATCTCGCCAGCAACGGCGCGCAGATAGTTAAGCGGATGCATGTGGAAGGCGCTGGGATCGCGCAGGCCTTGGTGGTAGCGATCCGAATGCAGCACCGCTCGCACCTGGTCGCGATCGAGATAGTCGAGCCGATAGTCGAAATCCCGCGCCAGTTGCTCGGCATATGCCTTGAGCGCGGCGCCACCATCGTGGCGAAGCACGCTCAATATACCGGAGCGCGGCTCTGCCGCCTTGATGTCGAGATCGCGGATCGTCTGCCGCACGAAGTCGACGCCTTCGATGGACAGGCGGTGCAGTTTTTGTGCCGCGTCGACGCCGGCCATCGCGGCGATGTTGTCGGTGCCGGTGGCGAAACCGGGATTGACGAAGCCGCCATTGCGACCGGAAGCGCCGAATCCTATCCGCTGCGCCTCAAGCACGACGACCTGCTGGCCGGCGCGAGCCAGCTGCAACGCCGTCGTCAGGCCGGCCAGTCCGCCGCCGACAACGACTGTCTCGCACTCGGAAACGCCGCTCAGCGGCGGTCTGATGGTGTTGTCGGCAAGCGTGCGTCGGTAATAGGTGTCAGGACATGTCATGATCAATATGATGAGGTGGCGGCACTAGAGCATTTTGCAGGCAGGCGGAGCCGCCCGGTGTCGTGGAAATGCGGCTGAAACAAAACAGATGGAGCGGGATGTTCAATTGAATGCACCCCGCTCAAGCTTTATCCACGATGCCTCTCAGTCAGAGCTGTAATCCTTGCCGTACCACTTGGTGGTCAGTTTCGCGAGGGTACCGTCCTTCTTCATCTCGTCGAGAATGCCGCCGATCTTGGCATTCCACTCGGCATCACCTTTTTCCGCGATCACCACCAGTGGCTCACGGAAGGCATAGCCGCCTTCCAGGACACGCAACGGGTAGCCGTTCTTTATCGCGTTCTGAGCCGTCTGTTCTGGTGCGATGACCGCGTTGAGGCGCACGCCGTCGCCGAGCCTCAAATCGTCGAACGGCAGCATTGAGTCAGCGAAAGTCCTGATCTCACCGGGCTCCAGCTTGTATTCGATGGGCGGCAGGCCGGGAGCATCGATCTCGAGTTGTCTACGGATGAAATCCTCCGACGTGGTGGCGGTCTCGACGCCGATGATCTTGCCGTTCAGGTCGGCGACCGATTTGGCCGGGCTGTCCTTGTGAACCACGTAAACGTAGGGGCTATAATAATAGATGCCTTCGAAATCGATCACCTTGGCCCGCGCTTTGGTCGGCGTCACCGAGCCGACACCCAGATCGTAACGTCCCTGCCAATGGCCGCCCGTCATCGTCGCCCAGTCCGGCGTATCGAAACTGACCTCGACACCGAGGCGCCTTGCGATCTCCTTCGAGACGTCGATATCGAAGCCGACCAACTGATTGCTGTCGTCGAGGAAACTCTGCGGCGGCCAACCGCTGTTTGTGGCGACCACCATTGCCTTCTTCGAGGTAACCCGGTTGATGGTTTCACCCGCCGAGGCCGCAGACGCGAACGCGAGCGTGGTAGTGGCCAAGGCCAGCCACGCGATCAATTTCCTCACTTGAACCTCCCTCTTCATCGTCATTCAGACATATGCTTCCCAGAGCGCGCTCCCGTAGAGAAACAGCAATTGAGAGCGCGGCATGAGATCGATCTCATATCAGCACACATATCGACGAGGGGATCAAGTCCTTTTTCAAGTAGCCAATTGTCCTCCGGGGGCGCAAAGCATCGGCACCCGCACGGTGCGGCGGAACCCGCGTTTGATGTGACGCGCGTGACTTTCAAGACAGAGGAAACGAAGATCTACTTCAACCTATCACATCATTGCCAGATGGGCGGCACAGGATGGCTTGCTGTCTACGAGTTTCCGATGTTCCGGTTAAGCATGGGTGCGCGGCACACCGGCAGCAGCACCAGCAGGATGATGGCGGCGTCGACCCAGAGGACCCTGTTCACGCCCATCGTGTCAACGATCTGACTGGTCGCTAGGGTACCCACGGAGATGGCAAGATTGAAAGTGAAGCAGTAGATGGCCGTCGCGGTCTCCGCGCTTTCTGGTGCTGCACTCAGCACCCACGTCTGCAGCGTGATGGGCGCCGCGCCATACGCGAAGCCCCACACCAGCAGCAGGATGGTTCCTGTGAGCGGCGTGACCCCGAGCAACGGGAAGAGAGCCAGCGTGGCGCCGAGCCCAATGACGATGCAGGCCAATGTGCGACCGACGGATTTGGCGGCCCAGACGCCTGCGACGGCGTTGCCAATCATTCCGAGAATGCCATACCCCAACAGTAACCAACCTATGCTCCCTGCAGTGACGCCCGAGACCTCCAGCAACACCGGGCTCACGAAAGTGTAGGCACCGTAGTGGGCAGCCACCAGCAGTGCGGTCGCAACCACGCCCGACAGGAGGGCGGGATTGCGCAATTGCGCACGCAGGGCTTTCACCTCCACAGGCTGCGCCGCCTCCAGCTTCGGAAGCACAAGCAGGGCGGCGAGCAGTATGGCAAAGCTCAGGCCGGCGAGAGACCAGAACGCGCCGCGCCAGCCGACTAGATCACCGATGATCGTGCCGGCCGGCACGCCCAGCACCGCAGCGGCACTTACACCGCCGAATACAATAGTCATGGCGCGCGGCACGGACGGTCCAGGAACAAGGCGTACTGCGATGCTTCCGGCTATAGCCCAAAAGCCACCGATGGTGATCCCGACGAGCAGCCTGGACGCGAGCAGAACGGGAAAGTTCGTTGCGAGCGCTGAAATCACGCTCGCCGCAGCCATTACCGCGAGCAGGCCCGCCATCAGAATACGCCGGTCGAGCCTCCCCACTGCCAACGGCAAACCGATAGAAGCGAACGCCGCAATTACGCCGGGTATCGTCACCGTGAGACCGCCACTCCCAATAGAGACATTCAACTCGGAAGAAATTGACGGAATCAGCCCCACAGGGAGTTGCTCCGCAGTGATCATCGAAAAAATACCCAGCGATACAGTGAGCACGGAGAGCCACATGCGAAAAGTGGCTCCCTGTTTCTCCCGAAGGGCTGCTTTGGTCAGAGACATGATCACCTCCAGCCCGCGAGAAGGCACTCGACCCCCAACGTTTCGGGCAAACGTTAGAGAGACGGATCGGGCAATTGATCCCGGCCTGGTTTCAGATAATCTGTCCACTGCGGATTGATAATCGAGGGAGATATGGATGGTGAATTCACGAAACGTGAATGAAAGAGGTGATTGCAGTTGGACCGGCTGACCAGCATGACCGTGTTTGCCAACGTCGTCGGTGAAGGCAGCTTCGCTGGAGCGGCTAAGCGGATGCGACTATCGCCAGCGGCCGTGAGCAAGCATGTCCAAATGCTGGAAGAGTGGCTTGGCGCACGCCTTCTCAACCGGACGACCCGGCGCATCAGCCTGACAGAGCTCGGCGCCTCCGTCTACGAGCGCAGTCTGCGCATAATCGAGGATGTCGAGGAAGTTCGTACGAGCGCGGCCGAGAGCAAGACACGTCCCACCGGCTCACTGCGTGTCAGCGCGCCGATCTCCTTCGGCGCGATGCACCTTGGGAGAGTCGTTGCAGAATATCTCGCGGTCTACCCGGAGGTGTCGGTTGAGTTGGTGTTGGACGACCGTGTGGTTGACATCGTGGAAGAGGGCCTGGATGTCGCGGTACGCATCGCTCCACTCACGGTTTCCAATCTGGTTGCTCGCCGAATCGCGCCGTCACGGGAGGTGGTCTGCGCTTCGCGCGATTATCTGGACAGACGCGGGCGTCCCACAAAGCCGTCGGATCTCCACGACCATGATTGTCTGGACTACGCGTTGCGCGCCAGCCGCGGAAAATGGCGATTCGACGGACCAAAGGGGGAAGTGGCGGTAAAAATTACTGCACGGATGACGGCAACGAACGGGCAGCTCCTGCGCGATGCGGCGCTGGGTGGAGCAGGCATAGTACTTTGCCCCACTTTCCTTGTTGGAGAAGCCATTCGTTCGGGCCAGCTGGAGACAGTGATGCCCCAGTTCAAGCCGGTAAGCCGGTCGATCTACGCGATGTACCCGTCAAGAAGGCATCTTTCCGCCAAAGTTCAAAGCTTCGTGACGCATCACGCCGCCCGCTTCGGTGAGAACCCACCTTGGGACAACTTTGGACCATGACGACGGGATGTTGAGTCCAGAGGCCGCGCGCACTTGCACGGCCCTTTCTGTGCATGGACCAGCACCCACGCCAATGGGCGGTGCATATCGAGCCGTCAGCACCTTTTCGAGACTGAAGGATCCGCTATTTGCCGACGGTCAGTCGCTGAGGCCCAATCCGCCGCCCATCCGAAGCGCCGCCACAGCGCAAGTTGTAGCATCTGCGGCGTCTCTGGTTCTCTGCGGCCACCGGCGGAACGGGTTGTAAGCAGGCGCGTTCCTCCAGCGTCAAGCTTGGAGAACATACATGGATGACGAGCTGCGCCTGAAGTTACAAGAGCTGAGCCAAAGCATGCAAACGCGAGCGGCCGAACTTTCGACGCTCGGCGGCAACGCAGACATAAGTACGCTGATGTCGGGGATCGCCGTCGCTCTGGAGGCGCTACTGGTGATTGCCGAAGAGATGAAAACGCCACGTTCCGGCCCTTCGGTCCTGCCCGACGCTACATGAACATCTCCGATCGCTTGGGAGAGGCTCCCGAGCGAGAGCGCCTACCGCTCACCAGCAAATCGCTCGCCGAGGAACTGGCTTTAATCCACATTCCGGGTTGGAGAGTGGAGAGCGCAATCTACTCGGTGGAGTACTCCAGGGGGGTGAGCGTCGGTAGAAATGGATTTTGCACTCGACGATGCCTTTGGGTAATCGAGGACGGCCTTAGGACGGAGGACCACGATGGCTTGGATGGCCGCAATTTGCCCGATTACAGATGAGCAGGCACTCGTTAATTCGGAGACAGTTGGCGACATCCGGGAGTTTCGCTGTCCGAGTTGCGGCGACTTCAAAATCACGAACTCGGCCACCGCGATGTTCAAAGGCCTGTCGGCAGAACAGAAGTTGGAGCGCTTCGAATACGCTAGGGCAATCGCGGGCGACAAAGCGATCACAGTGACGACGGAACATGGATCTGTCGATACCGAAGATCAATAGAATACCCGCCCGACGAGCCGGGTTCCCAGCGCATCTCCTCATTGCTGCCCTGAGACCATTTGACTGCCGGTCCAGGTAATGGGCAGTTTTGAAGGTAGAAGCTCACGTCAACATGGCCAGACCATTTTTACACTGCCGATCTGCGCGGCCAGCAACGCCTCTCGTGAGGGGCAAGGCATGGGCATCGAACGTCTCGGACCGGTCGGCGGCGTAAGGCTGGTTGCCTATGATCCTCCTACCGGCGAATGGAACCAGATCTGCCACAGCGCGTCATAGAAGCAGATCAGGTGCGATTTAACGCAAGGAGTGACATCGATGATCAGGCTCCTTCTCCTCCTCGCCATTGCATTCGCCTTCGCATGCGGCGGGACGGAGGCGGCCAAGCTGGATCTAGCCGCTGTAAATCAGGCGCAATTCTCCGCCGGCGATCCGAAAGGGCTCGATCCTGCCGTGCTGAAGGCGCAAATTTTTTTGGATCGTGCGCGCTTCTCACCGGGGCTCATCGACGGCCGCCTTGGAGAGAACTTCGCCAAGGCGGTCAAGGCCTTCCAGGCGTCGAACGGACTGGCGCCAGATGGCAAGCTCACCCAGGCGACTTGGGACAAGCTGATGGCAACCTCCACCAGCCCAGCTCTGGTCACCTATGAACTGAACCGCAAAGATGTACGCGGCCCCTTCACCAAACGCATTCCGGGGCGCATGGAGAGGATGGCTCGCCTGAGAAGGCTTGGCTATCACGACTCGATCGAGAAGCTGGCGGAGCGCTTCCATGTGAGCGGACCATTGCTCAGGAGGCTAAACCCAGGCACCGGATTCAGGAAAGCTGGAACCACGCTGCTGGTACCAGATGTTGGCCGGGGTGAACCTCCCGCCACCATTGCCGGCGTGGAAGTCGACAAAGGCGCTCATCAGGTGCGCGTGCTCGACCCCTCCAATAAAGCGCTTGCCGTCTACCCTGCCTCGATCGGGAGCGACGAGAAGCCGGCACCAAGTGGGCAGGCAGAGATCCAAAGGGTGGTGCACAACCCGACCTATCACTACGATCCCGATTTTGCATTCAAGGGAGTCAAAACCAAGCGGCCCTTCACCATTGCTGCCGGCCCTAACAATCCCGTGGGATCAATCTGGATCGACCTCTCCATCGAAAGCTACGGCATTCACGGCACGCCCGAACCCGGCAAGATCGGGAAGACCTTCTCTCACGGCTGCATCAGGCTAACGAACTGGGATGCCGAGGACCTCGCCTCAATGGTGCACAAACATATGAAGGTGACTTTCAAGGACGAGTGACGCAAGCCGTCGACGAGCCTGCCCGTTGAACGATAGGGTCGGAAACCAAGGCCGGGCCTTCCGGACAGCCTACACCGCACGTCTACTGCGCCAAGATCGACGCTGGCAGCCGAACGGTGAAGGTCGTGCCGCTGGTGCTTGTGGCGATTGCGAGCGAACCGCCCAGCTGCTTGATGAAAGCGTTGACAAACCGCGTGCCCAGCCCGGGTCCCTCGGCCTTGCCGCTTAGGCCGGCGCCATTGTCGCTGACGGTCAGTGTGACCTCGCCATCCCTGCGTTGAAAGCCGAGAATGATCTCGCCGTAGCCGGACGGAAACGCATATTTGACGGCATTGGTCGCCAGCTCATTGGCGACCAGCCCGATCGCGACGGCATGATCGGGCAGGATGCTCAATTGCTCTGTCTTGGTAGTGATCGTGACATTCGAATTGCGGCCGAGCAGGCTCTTCTGGATCGTGCCGCTGATGCCATTCAGGTAAGACTCGATGTGCACCGGACCAAACGCACTCGATTGGGCGATAACGTCGTAGAGTTCGGCAACAGCGCCGATCCTCGCCTGCATGGCTTGATAACCTTCAATGCAGGGCTCCGCAGCGCGCCGTATCTCATACGACACGAACGACGAGATGATCTGGAGGCTGTTCTTGATGCGATGCGCCAATTCGGCTGCAAGCACGTCGCGATGGCGATCAAGAAGCACCGCCTCGGTCGCATCCTCGAACACGACAAGCAATCGTGTCATATGATCGCCGGGGCGAAACACTTTTCGGGCGTTGATCTTGAAGACGCGACGCCCGAGTCCGGGAAAATCGTCTTCCAGCAGCAGCCCGTCTAGCTCCTCGTCATGGGGAATGATCCGTTCGAGGAGATCGTTAAGCGCAGCGACATTCCACTGGCCGGCTCCAAGCTCATGAAGCCGGCGTCCTAACACCTCGCCGGCCTTGACACCGAACAAGTTCAGGAACGATCGGCTCGCTATGGCCACGCTCATGTCCTCCTCAAGGATCAGAAGCGGGTCGCGGACGGTATCGACAATGTTCTGCGCGAGCTGCCAGTTGCGCTCGGCTTCGATCTTCGCAAGCTTGCCCTCGGTGATATCGTCAATTGCCAGAAGGAAGAAGCTGACGTGACCGCCGGGCCTATAGACCGTCCGGGCGTTGAGTAACATGACCTTGCGGCCGAGTTCGGGAAACGAGGCATCAACCTCATATCCATCGACCGTTGTATTCGTCGGCACGATCTCCTCCAGGAGCTGCCGGAGAGCGGGGATATTCCACTGGCCGTCGCCAAGGTCGTACAGCCGACGTCCGATCGTTTCCTCGGCGTGGGTCATGAACGTGGCATAGAACGCCCGATTGGCGGACACCACTGTTAAGTCCGGGCTTAGGACCAGCAAAGCGTCGCGCGCCGTGTCGACGATGTCTTGCGCAAAGATCTCGTTTATCGAGAAGCTTTCCATCGGGCATGCTTTCTGACGGAAGGGATCGCCTTCTCGGTACGAGTGTGCCGCGGGTGACGGGTGTGGATTGGCTGTGTTGTGGGTCAGCACGATGTACTATGGGCGAAGCGCCCTAACCGCGGGTCACTTCACGCCAGCATCCGTCTGCTTTGCAGCTTCCCCATACCGGGCAGGATCCGGGTTCAGGCTCTGGAAGATAGCGTCGTTGGTGGCGCGCCATTTTTCGTCCGCCAGCCATAGATATTCCTGGTCAGGCATCAGCGGCACCATCTTGACCTGCGCGCTGGAAATTCGAAGATAAAAGCTGTTGCGGGCCTCGTTCACCTGCAGGTAGCGGAGGGGAACGACGATGCTGTCCTTGCCCGCTATGAAGAAACCGGCAGCTGCGACGACGGCATAGTCCCAGCGGTCCTTCGTGCCGATAACGACATTGCGGACCTCGCCAACGATCTTGTCGTCGGAACTGCGAACTTCCGAGCCCACGATCTCGTCGACGCGCAAGCCCGGGCCGAGTTCGTCGATGTTGATGAGGGGCCGTGCGTCCGGCGCGTTGCGATTGCCGTGAATTTCGCCCCCCTCATGGACTTGTGGTTCGCTCGCGGCCAGCTGCTGGTCTGCTTCGTCCTCATCGTTGTCGCCGAGCTTCCCCATGGAGGGCGACGCAATCAACTGGCGGATGTTGGCCAGCACTCGCTCGCAATCGTCGTGCAAGCCGTAGGACCACAGGATGAACGCCGCATCGCGCAGTTTGCGCAAATCGCGCACGAGATAGCGGTTCTCGGGCTTGCGCAACTCGGGACTCTTGAGCACCGCCTCTTCGAGCTTTGCGTCAGAAATGTTGCACACGGCAAACGCCGGACTAACGCCGAGCGCGCAAAAAAGCGCCAAGGGCGCTGCAATTTTCGGAAAAGTCATAGGATATCCGTTCGGCGGCTTCGAGTGACGAGGTCGGTCTACCTAGACTGGTAGGAACGTACCGAGAAATGCTCGGTACCAACTCAACATAATGCGAAACTCACAGATTGGTTCCGTCATATACTGGCCGGCGGCGAGCTATATTCTTTCCCGAATATCGCGCCGTCGATCATCTTACCCCGGAATGCGAACGAAACCGAGCCCCGCTCTTCGTCGCTTTCAAGCTTGAGCCGGAGGCGCCATTGGTTCATCCGTGGCTGGATGGTTGGAGACATGGGTCGGCCATTCGCCCTTTCGGCGCGCGTTGACTTTCTCGGCCAAACATATTGGCCTGCTCTGTGGCCCTTCGGAAGACCACTGGTTCCTCCACGCGAGGTGTTGCTTGGCTCCCGCTCGAGCCGCCACGCAAGGTCGTCTGTGCCGGTGACAATCGCATCCTGCGACCCGTTGGCCGATCAGCGCGTGCTTCGGGTTCGGGGTGCAACATCAAGCGGCGCCATTTGCACGGATGGCGGCGAACCAACCACCATGGCGGGGGCGCCAGATTGCTCACCACGTTGGCTCTCTACTTCGCGGCTCATACCTTGTTGAGCAGCTTGCATCTCCGGAACGGTGAAAACCGGGACCTCGCCCTTGAAACCCTGGAGCTCAAACGCGCCCGCCTGAACGACCGGCATCGATGCTCCTGCCGCAAAACCGGGTCCAAGCACCAGGGGGATGCCCAGCTTCTTGGTCGTCGATTCGAGCCGCGCCGCGCGGTTCACGGGGGAGCCGATCGCGGTGTAATCGAAGCGCCGTTCGGAGCCGAAATTGCCTACCGAGCAGATGCCGGTCTCGATGGCGACGCCGATTTCGATGGATCGATGGCCATCCGCGGTGAAGGCGGCGTCTTCGCGCCTCACCCGCTCGATAAGGGCAAGGCCCGCGTCCAGCGCACGCTCACGATGATCGGGTTGATCCAGCGGTGCGTTCCAGAAGGCCAGTACCGCATCGCCCATGAACTTGTCGATGGTGCCGTCGCGCTTGAGGATCTCATCGGTCGCAATGCCGAGGAAATGGTTGACCACCTTGGCGATCTCTTGGGTGTCGAGCTGTTCGCTCATGGTCGTGAAGCCACGTATGTCGCTGATCAAAATTGTGATCTCGCGCTTCTCGCCGGACAGGATTGCCTCGGTGTCCGAGCTTGCGAGGCGCTGCACCACGGAGGGCGACAGATATTGGGAGAACTGTCGCGTCAGGGTGGACCGGCGCTGCTCGCTGCGCCTGTAGAGGACATAGCCTTCGAAGCCCGCAACCATGATGGTTGCAAGCGCCGGCTGCAGCGGGTCATAGAGTGCACCCTGCAGGCTGTACTCGAGAGCGCCGAACACGAACGGCGTGACGGCCAGCAGCGCCAGGGAGAGGGCGCCAAGCACGACACGCCCGGCGAGCACTCCGGAAAGCCCGATGAAAACGACGGCACTGAGGAGAAACCAGAGCCGCTCGAGCATACGCGCGTGCGCTGGCTCTGCCAGGAAGCTCCCGGCAAGCATCTGGCCGATCGCATCGGCGTGGATCTCCGCTCCTGGTCGCGCTGGACTCGTCGGCGTGGGCAGGTACTGCGTCAGGCCCACAGCCGACAGGTCGACAATGGCGATGGCGTCCCGCAGCCGCGGATCGCCATGGCCCGAAAGGATAGTGCTGGCAGACAGGCGAGGCGTGTCGGTGGCGGTTTCCCAGAGGCGGATGCTCCCCTCCGGCTCGAGCGGCACAATGGCGCCTGCCATCCTGAGTGCGTCGAACCCGGCTGCATTCATCCGGGCTGTGTAACCGTCCTGTCCAGCGTAAAGGCGCAGGAGCTCGAGTGCGAAAGACGGCCACAGCTGCGCGCGTTGAGGGGTGTTGCGAAGCCAGAGCAGCGGCACATGGCGCAGTACGCCGTCGGGATCGGGCAAGGTGCGAATCACGCCGAGGCCTGCGGCGGCGTTCGAGAATTCGGCAAGCGACCCGGTAAGACCGGTGAAGCCGGGAAGTGTATCGGGTACTTGCCCGACGATCGACCAGCCGGCTTTGGGTTCTGCTTCTGAAACCGTCGCTTCATTGCCCAGGCTGACGGCAAGCGCCGTTCGATTTTTGGACAGCGCCGCTGCCAGGCGCTTGTCTCCGGCCATGCCCTCAGGCGAGGTGTCAGCCTCGGGGAGTACCAGCGCAAGCCCGACCACCGCCGCGCCGGATTGCGTGATGCCATCGACCAGATCGGCCAAGAGGCCACGGTTCCAGGGCCATCGCCCATGTGCCTTGAGGCT
This sequence comes from Mesorhizobium sp. C395A, assembly GCF_030323205.1. Lineage (NCBI taxonomy): Bacteria > Pseudomonadati > Pseudomonadota > Alphaproteobacteria > Hyphomicrobiales > Phyllobacteriaceae > Mesorhizobium > Mesorhizobium sp. C395A. The sequence goes on from NZ_CP100473.1 coordinate 3,000,644, forward strand.
GTCGTCGTCTATCGAGACGATCACGACAGGATTGCTCGTCGCCTGGCGTGGGGCGAGAAACTGATACAAGTCGTACGTCCGCTCACGCAGGCGCGACAACGGCCCGTCAAAAGCCAAATGGCAAGCGAGCAGCAGGAGCACGACCACAAGGCCGGATATTTTGCGCCTGCCGGCTTGCCGCCAATCAGCCCAGCGCCCACCGACCGAGTGGCTCATCTCGTGCAGCCAGGCCTAATCGCAGTTGTAGTAGTAGCAGCAACCCTCACCCTCACACTCGCCCCGCCGGCCCCCGCTGCCCGCAGGTGGCGTTGGGCTGTCAGGGAATTCCATGACCACTCCTGGCAGTGCGCCGTCCCTGGACCCGCAGACTTTGAGCGAGGAGCCTAGAGCCGACGCACAAATTGCGCTTACGTCCAACCCAGGACCCGGTGCGCCCGGCAGGCCGGTTCCCGCTATCCGGTCGATACTGTCCAAGATCGGGAAGGCGTCGATGCCGCCGTAGCCGGCCAGAAGCTTGCCATCGTCCGACGTGCAGGCGTAGCCCGGGTTCGTGATGACCAGCCGTTTGCCATTGATCGTGCAGGTCATGCGGCCGGCGCGCAATATGCCGACGGTCTGGCCGGCTGCCACCAGCACTTCGATGATGCCGCCTCTCGCTCCGAGCACCATGTGCGGCGTCGCAACCTGCATGACGCCCCCTTTCGAAACCTGGCCGCCATAAAAACGGGCCAGGCCGCTGTTCATCCCGATGTCGATCTTTCCCGACCCGGAGCCCGGATTGTAGACGAACTCATCGATCGTCAGGCTGGTGTTTGGACCAATCTTGGCGCTCGATTCATCCCGGAACACCAGCATTCCGAGACCGGTGGGATTGCTGCGCAACTGGTCGCCGAGTTCGACGCCGGCGCCAACGTTCATCGTCCCGCCGTTATTGCGGACGATGATGGTCTGATAGGCCGTCATCGACCCGACCGTCTCAGCGGCGGATGGTGCCGCGAAGGCGAGGCAGGCGATAAAAATGACGATCTGATGATACCTCATCGCGGCCTCTTTCAATTGAGCGTCAACGTATAGCTCATGAGCATTTCCAACGATTTTCGGTCGCGGTTGGCGAGGGCGAAGTTGGTTTTACGATAGGCGAGATCAACGCTGATCTTCTGCGCTTCCGTCAGCTGAAAATCGCTTTCCGAGGCAATGCGCCAGAAGTCGCTCTTGATATTTGTGCCGATGCCGACGGACAGATCGGGAGTGTCGCTGTGGCCGGCCGATAAGGCGATCTGGTGCGACCATGCGAAAAGATCCGGTACGTTCATCAACAGGCCGCCATAGCGGACCTCGCCCGTATAGCTGCGGCTGATTTCGCCCGATCCGGAAGCGAAGTCATTCGAGCCGACAAAGCGCAAGCCGAGCGCCTGGCCATTGCGGAAGCGGTAGCTGCCGCCTGCCTCATAGAAGACCCTGCTATCCGCGAAAATGCCTTGCGAGGCGCTTAGATCGATGTAGCCGCCACCGGCGAAGAGCGTCGTCTCGACCGTCGGGCGAACGACGAAACGTCCACTGAGGCCGATACCGGTTTCGTAAATGTCGCTGTCGAAACGATCCGTAACGGTGAACGCGGAAAGCAGCAGGCGCAGCGAATCGATCCCGCTGTTGGGCAGTCCCTTGTCCCAGGTTATCGCTGCGTTGCCGTGGATAAAAGTCTTCTCGCCACCCGGAACCGACAGGTCTTCCGTGAAAAGACGCTCAGTCGCGGTCAACGACCCCGAAAGAACGAGCGCGTCGGCACTTGGCGTGCCGAGGTCCCACCGCACAAAACCTTCCGCCTGCCCGTAAGGCGAGACGAAGCTGTCGTCGTCCTGCGCCCCGCCTGGCTCAAAATCGGTGAATGCGCTGAATACGCCGCCGGTCAGGGCGAGTTCCCAGGTGACGCCACGCAACGCGCGCTCGATGCGGGCGAGCAGGCGAACAGCTTCCTGTTGCTCACTTGCGGTCAGACCTCCGACTTCGATGCCGTACTGCACCTGCCGCCGGGCCAATTCATAGGACCCGACATGGTAATACAACCGGCTGGCCGCAAGCCGGGCGCGCGCATCGCGGGGGTACTGGATCAAATACTGCTCGATCGAGGAGATCGCCTGATCGTACTGTCCAGCGTTGACCGCAACCGTGACGAATTGGGCGAGCGTTCCATTGTCCGCCGGACTGGCGATGCGGGCCGCAAACGCATCGTCATAGGCCCCAAAAAGATCTTGTGCGCCGGCCGGCAACACGCCGGCACAAAGCAGCGCTGCGGCGACGCCGAAGATCGTTCGAAACGAAGATTGCATGCCGAGAACCCACCCCAAACCCGACTAGTGCGAGGGATTTAGCACGACTGCAAGAAAAAGGCGACTGAACGGTCGCCGGACTTATGCGAGTCTCAGCAGCTGTTGCAGCTGCGCAACAAGATATCGGGTTTATTCCTGTTTCGGCTCCGCTGATTGTCAAAAATTCTTCTCAACATTGCTGCACATAATTGAAGTATTTGGCCCAAGGCGTAACAACTCAAATCTCATCAGTAGTGGATCGCACAGCCGACAAGATTAATATTGGGTGGGCGATCCTGCGTATCTGATCACCAGGCTTCAAGGTCACCCACGGCTTCTCCAAAGGCCTTCCGTCGCGTTTCGCAAGGGGCGGAGAGCTGCCGGAGGTGCTTCTCACGAGGCGTGTGCGATCGGCCCGGGTCTTGCAATTTCTTTGAACGCGAGGTCAGCTCATTGCCCCAACTCCCAGGGACGCGTCACCGCACCCAGCTTGCTACAGCACGAGCATGGTCGCCAGCCCCAGCATCAGGCCCATGCCTACAATATCGGTCACGGTGGTGAGGAAGATCGCCGAGGCGACCGCCGGATCGGCGCCTACCCGGCGCAGGCCCAACGGGATCAGCACGCCGGAGATGCCGGACATGAGGCACGATCCGGACATGGCAAGCAAGATCACAAGTGCCAGCATCGGTGCCTGAGCCGCCGACTCCGGTCGCCTCGAGGCATAGAACCACATCGCCGCAGCCGCAACAACGCCGACGAGCGCGCCGTTGGCGACCGCGAGCGCGCCCTCTCTCATCACCAAGTGCAGCTTCGGTCGTTTGTCCACATCCCCCAGGGCAAGGCCGCGCAGCGTCATAGCCAGTGCCTGGCAGCCGGTGTTTCCGCTCTGCCCGGCCAAGACCGGGAGGAACGCCGCCAGGGCGACGATCTTCTCGATCGTGCCTGTGAAGGAACTGACCACGAATGCGGCCATGAAGGCCGTCAGGAGATTCAACTGCAGCCACGGATGACGCTTCAGGAAGGCTGAAAACAGCGGCGTAAAAGAGCGCTCCTCCTTCTGGAGGCCGACCATCTGGCCAGACTGGGCGGAAATCTCGATGATTTGCTGCTCGAACAAGCGCCAGCCGCGAACCTGCCCAAGCAGCCGGTTCTCCGCATCCACCACCGGATACACAGGGTAGTGACGCCGTACCGCCGCCTTGCATGCGTTACTCAAAGAGAGACCGACATCAAGAGCGAACGGCCTGGGCAGCATGATGTGATCGACAATCGCGTCGGGTTCGCTCAGCATCAGATCGCGCAGGACCGCCAGGCCAACCAGTTTATTGCCCTTGTCCGTGACGTAGAGATAAGTGAGCTCGGTCGGCACCTGGGCGCCTCTGACAGCTTCCACCGCGGCAGCAACCGTCGTCCCGACAGGAACGCTGGCGGGGATCGGGTCCATCACCTCGACGAGCGACTCGGGGATCGCGAAACCCATGTCACCATCATGAGAGCTGATGGGCCGCATATGCAGTGGCAAATGCTCGGCCACCTTACGGGCGTGCCCGTCAGGCAACAGCTTTAGTGTGTCGCGGATGAACTCGGGAGACTCTCTAGCGAGCAATTCAGCTGCGTCATCAGGTGCTCGAGCACGCAGCGTGCGCACCAACTTCTGAACGCCGGTCTCTTCGTTCATATGATATGGCCCCCCAATTGAAAGTGAGAAAGTTGTGAAGTGTCGGATCGCACCGGGGCGGAAATACGACAGCTTCTTCCGGCCCAGCAGTCCGCCTTGTGGTTCTCGCAAGCGCCGCCTGCACCCTCCTAGCTTGAGAAGGCAAAGCAGACGTCTACATTTTGGGCGTGCCTTCGGTCAGGTCAGCACGCGAGTGTCCGCGCTATTTCCCTCGCTTTTCAATCTTTAGATCTGGGAGGTCGGGTCGCTTGGATACCACACCGGCCTCCTTCAAGGCTGTATATCCAACCTTTTTGAGGAGCTTCTCTGTTTTGGCGCGCTCCTTGTCCAGAGCGGTATCACCTTTGACCTTGGGCATCCGTCCTCCATTTGGTCGTTGTCGTTCGCCGGTAAATGAGATTGCCGGAAATGTCCCGCAGTGTCGTGCTTTGACCCGCGGCCGAGGACTGCATTGAGGCGCATTGCCGCCCGGCAGCCTTTGGGCCGGAAGCGGACGGGCAGGCTATTCCTGCTGGAATTGACAGGGCCAATCTTCTGGCCTCGTCATGCCAGAAGGCAACTCGGTCCGGGCGTCTCCGCAAGCCATGTTGAGCTGCCACTGGGACAGACCCGCTGAATTGGACAGATCGAGGCCCTCGATACGGGTCAGAAAGAAAAAAGCGCCGTCAAAGTCTATCGGTGCGGTGAACTTCGCTCCTCGGAAGTCCGCCCGCGCGAGATTGGCAAACGAAAAGTGGCTGCCGCTGACATCGGCGTCATGGAACTGTGCACGCCCCAATTCCGCCTTTGTGAAATCAACATTGACCAGATTGGCGTCCTGGAAATTCGAGCGCTGCACTTCCGCGCCCGCAAACACAGCGCCCTGCGCGTCCATATGGCTGAAGTCGGTCCTGTAAGCCTCGATTTTGTCGAACCGGGCGCCTTTGGCGGTCGAGCCGGCCAGGGAAGCGCGCACAAGCGTTGCCTTCTCAAAATTTGCCGCAAGGAGATTGCTGTTCCTGAGGTCGGTCGAAGTGAAATCAACACCGAACAGGTTTGCCCCGCTCAGGTCCTGTCCTTCTAGGATGAGAAGCTTTTTGTCACACTCCTGCCAATTGACGCCAGGCGTTGCGGCCGCGTAGCAATCTTGAGCGGCGGTGGCGTTTTGCCAAGCCAATACAGTGCAAACCGCCAGAACCAAGCCGGATCCGCCGTAAGCTCTGGTTCGTCTCAAAGTCATTGTTGCTGGACCCCTCTGCTACTCGTCGACAATCAGCCTTACCACATCTGCTGACACTCGAGCCACGGTAACGACCGCCGTCACAGTTTGCGCATCAACGAACCGCCGATAGCCAGCGGCAGCTTGCGGAAATTATCGAGAGTGGGGAAAGGCTTTGACGGCAGAGTGCCTTTTCGCGGATGCGCATGAGCGCCTCAAGTGCACGAACGAGGAGCGTGAGCAGCGCCTGGGGGAGCGTCTGACGCTCGCGAAGGAAATGACGGGGAGCGTAGATCCGTTGGATTTCATAGAAACCTGGATATCCCCCGGCCAGAGACACCATCCAAAGTTCGGTGGTGACCCTCCCAGCGCCGGCGGGGCGGAGAGCGACAGCTGAAGCGTGAGGCCGTGACAACCATAGTGACTGTCAACGAGCGCCTTCCCGTGGTTCGAGCCATCGGTCGTGTGAACCCATCCTGTTGCACGTCGTAGCCGCCGATTGCCGCACGAATCGCTGGAAGTCTTTCGAAGCTGAAATTCTTGGGTTACGTGTGACAGGTGGCATCCCGAGAAGGTGAATCGACGAACGGACTGACGACTATGTCGATCCAAAATCTGAAAGGTCCCGTATCATCCCGTATGCTCCCGCGACCCCAAACTGCCGACCATAGCTGACCTCGTTTTGCAAACGTTGGGAGACAGGGTCCAGAACGGCGGAAATGGGGACGGTTGCAGATCGGCAGCTGCGGCAACAGCGCGCGACCAGCCGACGGTCTAGCGCCTCGATATGCCGATGAGACTTGGGAAGTAACAAACAAGCGGCAGCTTGCAGGCAGTTGTAATCGGTGGAATGGATTTACGAGTCGAGGCGCCGGACCAGGACGGGCTCACTTGCCTCGAAGTTCAGCCTGTTGGAATGGCGCGGAAGAACGAGTAGTGGTATCTAACGAGCCGGCGGCCCCTCGATGTTTGACCGCTCGTCCTGCAACTCTCGTATGTCGTCCCGCAAAGTGGTGGCGCTACCGACCACTTCGTTCCGCATTGTTTAAACAGCGTATGACTCGTTACAGTCAAATTTTTTTCTGAGCTGCGAAAGGCCGACACTAGAACCGTAAAAAAATTACGCTTTTGATTTTAACGAAAAATCGCCGCAAGAAATATTTTGAGGTTTCACCAGCTATCGGGATCAATCGAGGGATTTTTGGACCTTGAGGCATTCGATGGCCTACCGAACCGCCTCAAAAAGTACCGTCACCTCTTCGGTTGACCCAGTCGTTGATCGGCCGTCATACGAGTCCTATGCTGGCACGCTGGCCAGTGAAGCAGTCGTCGGCGTTTATTCGCCGGCTCAGGGATTTATGCCCACGCTTCAGGTCGAAGAAAGGCAGGGGTGTCCGTTCCAGGCTCTTGGCAAGTGGGCTAAGATTATCCTGCCGATTGTAGCTGCCAACCAAGATGTTGTCGGTCACCTCGCTGAAAAAGTACACCCAGAAATAGTCAAGCCATCAGGAGCAAGTAGGTCATAAGGTGGCCTTGCGGTCCTCCTTTCCGGAGCGGTTTCGCTTGCCTGTTCAAACTCGGACGGCTGTTACCCAAAAACCGCAGTGGGTATTTTATGTGCCATTTTTGCGACATTCTATAGAATTTTGCTTGAATTCAGCGTTTTAGCGGTCACTAAATCAATAAGTGCTCCCATATTTTGCAAATTTGTGAACAATCACGGTTGAGTTGTAACGCCTGGCAATAATGGCGCAGGGGAACGTTGGGGTGGGGTGAAATGAATACGACATCTATGTCGGCGATAGGCAAACGCCTCGGCCTGCTGACGACGGTCGCCATATTGAGTTGTGGGAATGCTCACGCGCTCACTCTCCAGGAGGCGATGGCGGTTGCGGTGGAGTCCAACCCCGAAATTGGCCAAGCGATCGAAAACCGCGAAGCAATCGAATTCGAGCTACGCCAAGCGAAGGGACTTTATCTTCCCAGCGTCGATGTCGAGGCGTCGGCGGGGGTTCGTCGTCTCGACAATTCCTCCCGGCGTTCGCTGTCCATAGAGGATGACGCGCTCTATCCGGCGGAAGCCGATGTCGTTGTCACGCAGACGCTTTATGACAGCGGCGCAAGGCGGGCGGAACTGAATCGTCAGGCGTCGCGGGTCGACGGCGCATCGTTCCGGGTGCTGGAACGGTCTGAATTCATTGGACTGACTGTCGTCCAGGACTATCTCGAATACATGCTGCAGGCTTCGATCGTTTCAGAAGCGAAGAAGAATCTGGGCTTTCACCAGGCAATCCTCGGCGACATCCGGCAAGGTATTGCAGGCGGCGCGTTGAACGAGGCTGATCGCCAGCAGGCCGAGGAGCGGCTGTTCGCTGCCAAGGCACGTATGCAGGAGGCGACCGAAGAACTGGAGGCTTCCAAGATACGGTTCTTCAAGACGGTCGGTAAGCCGCTGACCAACGCGTCAAGGCCAGGCGATGTCTCGAGCGCGCTGCCAAGGTCGCTCGACGACGCGCTAGGGCTGGCGCGACAGAACAATCCGCGCGTCCACATGGCCAACAGCGATATCGACGCCGCCGCCTCCCTGGTGGATGCGGCGCGGGCGAAATTCGGGCCCTCCGTCATCGCCGAAGGCCGCGCCCGCGGCGGCTATGACATCGACGGCGACGATGGCGACGCTAGCGACCTGCAGGCGCGGCTGGTGCTGCGCTGGAACCTCTATCGCGGCGGCATCGACAAAGCCAACGAGCAAGAGCAGGTCCGCCGCACCAGCGAGCAGCGCCTTGTGCTGCACCAGGTTCTGCGCGAGATCGAGGAAGCCGTCCGTACGTCATGGGATCGCCGCTTCCGGCAGGCCGATCTGGCAAAGACATTGAAGCTTCAGGCTGCCGCCAACGAAAGGCTGGTGGCGTCCTATCGCGAGCAGTTCAAGGTCGGACAGCGCTCGCTGCTCGATGTCCTCGACGCGCAGAACACGCGGTTCAACACAGCTACGCTTGCCGACACCGCATCCTACGCGTCGCTTTTCGCGCAGTACCGGCTGCTGGCGGCAACCGGGCAGTTGCTGAAGACCATGAATCTTCAGCCGGCAAAACAGGCCACCGCCTATGCCAAGGCCGAGTTCAATGCGCCTGAAACGGCCGATACCGAAACCTATGCGCGCACGCCGTCGGAGCAGATGAACGATCTGCCTTTCGACATCCTCGCACCGGTAAGAAAGAAGTAGGAAGGTCAAGGACGAACGATAGTCCTGCGGGCCAATCGTGAACCCACAACCCAAAATCCTCTCCCCAAAAGAGGCGTTCAAGGCCTGCTTCTCCGCTGTTGCCGGGTACCTCGGCAGGCCGAGTTCCGAGACCGTGCTGTTTGCCGGCGTGCCGCTGTCAGACACCCGCATCGATATCGACGCCATCCGGCATCTTGCCGAACGCATCGGTCTTGAAATCACGGAATTCAGCCATCGCGACTTTCTTCGCGGACGCATCGACCTTCCCGCCATTCTGTTTCGCGTCAGCCAGTTGCCTGTAGCGCTGCTTGCCCAGACCGAGGACGGTGGATTTACGACCGCTCCCCAGGAAGACGGCCGCACGACAATCAGCAAATCCGAGTTTTCCGGAAGTTATATTAGTGGCGGCGTTTCGTTCTCGATAACCTATGCCAACGCAGTAGAGGCGATGAGCGTCGGTTCGGCGGCCAAGATCGAGCGGCGACATTGGCTGACTGGCACGATGGGGCCGTTCTGGCGCACCTATTCGAAGGTCATCCTGTCGGCGGTATTCATCAATCTGCTGGCTCTTGCCTCACCGATCTTCACCATGAACGTCTACGACAGGATCTTGCCGAACAAGGCGATATCGACGCTCTGGGTGCTGTCGATCGGGATCGGCGCGGTCATTCTGTTCGACCTGCTCTTGAAGACCGCCAGAGCGTCACTGATCGACTATGCCGGGCGCAAGGCCGATCTTCGCATCTCCTATATGCTGTTCGAGAAGGTTCTGAACTCGTCCTTGTCGGCACGGCCCGGCTCAACCGGCGAATATGCAAATCGGGTGACGCAGTACGAGTTCGTGCGCGAGTTTTTCACGTCGAACACCATCAGCGTTTTCATCGACACAGCATTCGTCTTCGTCTTTCTTCTTGTCATCTATGCGATAGGCGGTTGGCTGGTCGTCATACCGGCCATTGCTTTTGTCGCCTCGGTGATCGTCGGGCTGATCACGCAAAGGCGCATCGGCAAACGCGTTGCCGCTTCCATGAACGAGGCTTCGCAGCGCCAGGCCCTGCTGGTCGAATCCATCTCCACGCTGGAAACGATCAAATCGCTGCGGGCAGAGGCGTACCTTCTGCGAAAATGGGCGGAGCATTCCAAGAACGCATCCAACACGTCCGAGAAGATCAAACAGCTTTCGGCTGCCGCCGGCAACATAACCCAAGCCATCCAGCAGATGGTCACCGTCGCTTTGATCGTGGCCGGCGCCTATGCCTTTTCGGAAGGGCATGTCTCGACCGGCGCCATCATCGGCACCGTCATGCTGGCAGGCCGGGCGGTGGCCCCGCTTGGGCAGATTGCGATCACCTTGTCCAGACTTCGCCAGGCGATGCTGTCCCTGCGAATGGTGAATTCGATCATGGCGCAGCCTGAGGATCGGCCGGACACGGTTGGTTTCGTCAACCGCCCCATTCGCAACGGTGCAATGGCATTCAGGAATGTTGGCTTTGTCTACCCGGGTTCCGAAAACGAAGTGCTGACCGGCCTGAATTTCTCGGTGAAGCCCGGTGAGCGGATTGGCATCATCGGCCGCATAGGCTCGGGAAAGACGACCATGGGGCGGCTGATCGGCAGGCTGTTCCTGCCGACCTCCGGCGAGCTGCTGCTGGACGGGATCGACATCCGTCAATACCACCCGTCGGAGGTTCGCGCCGCGGTCGGGATCGTCGCGCAAGCAAACGATCTGTTTTCGGGCACCATCAAGGAAAATCTCCTGATGGCGTGCCCGGAGGCGACCGATGAGCAGATCGTCGACGCGGCCAAGGCTGCCGGCGTCGACGACTTCGTCTCCCGCCATCCGCGAGGCTACGACATGAATGTCGGCGAGCGCGGCACCAATCTTTCGGGCGGTCAGAGGCAGACAATGGCAATTGCCCGCCTGTTGCTGACCAAACCGAAAATCGTGTTCCTGGACGAGCCGTCCGGCTCGATGGATCTGGCTTCCGAGCGCCAGCTGATCAAGCAGCTCAAAGTGGCTTTCGATCGCAACACGACCCTGATCGTATCGACGCACCGCTTCAGCATGCTCGAGCTGGCCGACCGCCTGATCGTCATCGAGCAGGGCAAGATCGTTGCCGATGGACCGAAAGACCAAGTGATACAAGCGCTTCAGAAAACAAGCGCCTGACGAACAGAATTATGCGTCAATACAGCACGTTGGGACGTGGTAAATGCTAGCCAGGGAAGACCGTCCGCCGCTTTTTGCGTCGGCTTCGATATTCATTATCGGAGCGCTTTTTGCGAGTTCGGTAGCCTGGGCATCCTTCGCCGAGGTCGATGAAATCGCACGCGGCGACGGCAAGATCATACCGGCGTCGAAGACCCAGATCATCCAGGCCAGCGAGCCGGGCGTGGTTCAGGAAATCGCGGTGACGATCGGTCAGGTCGTCAAGAAGAATGACCTCATCATTCGTCTCGACAACACCTTCAACACTTCCAGCCTTGGCGAGCAGCAGGCCAAGGCGCGGGCGCTGCAGACGCGCATTGCACGGCTCCAATTCGAACAGACCGGCAGCCTCGAGGGCGCGTTTCCCTGTCCGTCCGAGATCCAGAAGGTGGCGCCGGAAATCTGCGACAACGAGCAGAAGCTGCTAATCGCGCGGCGCGACAACTTCGAAGTCAAACTGTCGGTTCTAAAGTCGCGGCTCGATCAGCGTGAGAAGGAACTCGACGAAGCCAACGCCAATGCCGATCGCCTCACCAAGAACCTGGCCGTCAGCGACCAGGAGGCGAAGCTGGTCGAAGCGATGGTCAAGAAAGGCCTGATGGCGCGAACCGAGCAGCTCCGCGTCGAGCGCGAGCAGACCGAGCTCAATGGTCAGCTGACGCTTGCCGGAGAGACCATCAAGAAAGCCAGGTCTGCCATCACGGAAGCCAAGCTTCAGGTCGACGAACTTGGCCTGCAACTGCAACAGGAAGCGCTCAGCGATCTGACGCAGGCGCTGGCCGATCTCTCGGTGGTGGACGAGACGATACGCGGTGCCACCGACAAGGTGGCGCGTACCGATATCCGTTCGCCTGTCGACGGTATCGTCAACACGCTTGACATCAACACGGTCGGCGCCTTCGTCCAGCCCGGCGCGGTCGTCGCGGGTATCGTGCCGACGTCCGAGACCCTGCTGGTCGAAGCCCGGGTCTCACCGCGGGACGTCGCCTTCATCCGGCCGGGCCAGGATGCCCTGATCAAGGTGACCGCCTATGACTTCTCGATCTTCGGCGGCATCGAAGGCAAGGTGTCGAACATCACTGCCGACAGCCTTGTCGACCAGAAGACCGGCGAACCGTACTATCAGGTGCGTGTCGCCACCGACAAATCGACCCTGACACGCGACGGCAAGACCTATTCGATCATCCCCGGCATGATCTGTTCGGTCGACATCAAGACCGGACGCAAAACGATTCTCACCTACCTTCTGAAACCAATCAACAAGGCGCGGGAGGAGGCAATGAGTGAGCGATAGTGCGATCTCCCGCCCGGTCGATCGCGACCGGCTGCTGCCACCGCTGGCGAGTGAGGATTTCGGTCTCGAGTTCCGGGTTGTGGCGCGTGGCGGCACGCGCCGCGGCATTCGTCTGGAGAGGGCGTTCTGGACTTCGCTGAAGCAGATGGCGGAAAGCCGCAAATGCACGATCGGCACACTGATCGAGGAAATTGCAGAGAGCCACGCCAACGCCGGAAACCTGACATCGGCAATCCGCGTAGCCTGCATGCGTGGACTGGCCGACCAGAACGTCACCTTGCAGAGGCTCGCGTCGATCAAGACCATCAACGCCATTCTCGTCGCCTGTCCCTCGCCGGCCTTTGCCCTGGCATCGTCGAAGAAGATCCTGACCTTCAATGCGCCGTTCCAGCAGCTGGTGCGGCGGCAATTGCCGGTGGCGCCGAACGAGGACGCGCGCCAGGATCTCAAGCTGGCGCTGGACCTCAATGTCGCCGACATATTCGCCAGGCTCGACGCCAATGGCGAGACGCCGGTCGCGACCGGTTTCGTCATAGGCGCCGGCGACCGCCGCTACCGCGGTCAACTGAGCGCGGTGCGGGCGCCGGTGGTCGAGCCGGAACTGCTGATGGCGTTCGTCTTCGGGGGCTAGAGCAATTCCGGGAAAAGTGTGAGCGGTTTCCGTGGAAAATTGCGTCAAACAAGAGTTAGAGCGCTCAAGACTCTCTGATGGGAACTTACGGCTGCACACCTTCACCAGGCGCGACCGTCGAAAGGCCGCCCTTGATATCCGCTATTTGAGCAGAACCGGTCTTCGCGCCATGGATCCACGCGCGATCGGTGCTGAACGAATACAGCGGCACGTAGGTCGGCAGGTCTGTGTCGCGGGAAACTACATTGCTCAAACTGTCGAGAATGAAGACGCCGCTGCCGGTGCTGACCGACAGCACGGCATGAAAGAAACCGCGCTTGCGATCCTGCAAGACGACCAGCGACATGCTCTGCGCCGGGATGCCTGCATGCAGCAGCGCGGCCATCTTGAGGATGGCGAAATCTTCGCAGTCCCCTGCCCGCCGCTCAAGGATTTCCCGGGGCTTGGCCCAGTAGTCGAGCTTGCCGTAAACCACGCTGTCCTTCTTGTAGGCGATGGCGCGATTTATACTTGAGTTGACGAAGGACAACTTGTCGATGAAGCGCTTGTTCCCGGCTGCCTTGACGATCTCGGCAAAGGCGCTGTTCTTGCGTTCGCACGCGCTGCTCGCGGTACAGTCGACAATTGCCTTGTAGACCGGCGCCCAGCGCGCCGAAACCGGGAAATTGCGCATCGACAGGGCAACAGAACCGAACACGCCGGGAATGATCGCCGCCGTCTGGATCGGGTCGATCCCGGCGGCGGGCGGCGCGATCGAAGAACCACGCTTTTCATCAACGGCAACAGGACCATAGCTGCTGAAAATCATGCCGATCCGGTAGGCTGAAACCGGCTGCCATGGCTGCGGCCGAGCCAGCGAAACGCCGCCGAGACTGGAAGGGGTTTCGACCGCCGCCAGAACTCCAGCGGCAGCGCCGGCATTCACGGTAATTGCTTTCGCGGATGATGGCTGCGGCAGGCTTGTGATCGCCATTGCCAGCAGGATGAGCCTGAGCCCGGTTATTCCCAGGGCAGATTTTTCTTTTTTCATGACGCCCACCTCTTGACTGTGGACGGTACCAATCTTGTCTCAAATTACTGGAAAGGAAGGTGGATAAGTTTCCTTCAATCGGGAATACCCACTTTGTGTAAAACTTTATTCAAATTTATACTTCTGTTTACCAATCCAGCTCAGCCGGCGGATATCAAACGAGGCGCGGCTCGGCCAATGCATATCAGATTATATCTTCCGGGTTTACCACACGTAAAAAATGCCGAGACTTGCATACCGGGATATATGAAATTGATTGCGGGACAGTTGCAAAGCAGAAGTCGTCACTGTCTCTATCCGGGAAATGCCGGAGGGGTTTGGCGATGACGACGAGTAACGATTTGGATACCGTCTCGAATTCTTGGGACGAGCACTCTTCACATGAACATGGCGGCCCGCCATCGCAGGCAGGCATCCAGGTAGCGCAGGCCGCTCAGGCGGCGCCTGCCGAGCCGGTACCGGTCGATGTCGGCAGTGGCGCACCCGTTCAGCCGGCAGCACCCGCGGAGGCGAAAGCGCCGGCGGCAGCCGCGCCGCATGAATACGTGGCCGACGCCAGCAACATCGTGAAACTTCCGGCGGACGTCTCCATCGACAACATCAAGGTCGACGGCCACAATCTGTTGCTGGAACAGGCCGACGGTTCAGTCATCCTCATCAAGGATGGCGCGCTCAACGTGCCGACCTTCATCATCGGTGATGTCGAAGTTCCGCGCGTGGCCTTGCTGGCCGCTCTTGAAGCGAGCCACGTCGATGTCGCCTTCGGTGCTGATGGTTCGATATCGGCCGGCCCGGGCGGTTCGAACCCAAGCGCCGGCGCAGACTTCTCGGTTCCCCCCGGTGGCATCGGCGACGGGTTCGGTCTTTCGGCACTGTTGCCTCCGACAGACCTGGCGTTCGGCCAGCCGGATCATCGCGAGCTGTTCCCAAGCCTGCGGCCGGATTCCACACCGTCGATCATCGACCTGACGCCTTCCGTCGAGGGCGGCGACACCATCGTCAATGAAAAGGGCCTGCCGGAAAGCCCTGGGCCGGAAGGTTCGGGCGAAGCGTCGGCGCCAGGCGTTGACGGCGACATCTCCGAACACAACACCGGCACCTTCACCATCGCCTCTCCCGACGGTGTCGGCTCGCTGACCATCGCCGGCCAGGTGATTTCGGGCGCGGCTCTTGCCAACAGCGCATCGACGCCGATCGACATCATCACGCCGCTCGGCAACACGCTGACCGTCAACGGCTACGACGCCAGCACAGGCCAGGTGAGCTACAGCTACACGCTCGTCCATAGCGCGACTCACCCCGACGCGGGGACAGATTCCATCTTCGACGACATGACGATGACGGTTACCGACACCGACGGAGACGTGTCCCTTCCGGGCACGCTGTCCGTTCAGATCGTCGACGACGTGCCGACGGCGCATGATGAGGCCTCGCAGTCGATTGCGGAAGGTGCCCCGGCGCTGACGGGCACGCTGGACTTCGTCGCCGGCGCCGACGGCGCGACGGTGACGCATATCAACGGCACGGCGCTGATCTTCGATGCCGGCACGGGTTACTCGCAGTTGATCGACATCGGCGCGGGCACCATCCAGGTGAAGGCGGACGGGTCCTACTCGTTCACGCCGGACGCTTCGGTGGATAACAGTTCCGGTCCGGTAGCTGTTAACGCGACCTACACTGTGACGGACGGCGATCTCGACACGTCGATGGCCAACATCGCCTTCACAATCACGGACGGCGCGGCCCCGGTTGCCGGCGCTCCGATCACGCTGGCGCTTGACGACCAGAACCTGAGTGACGGCTCGACGCCGGCCGGCGCTGACTTCGCCTCGAACTCGATCACCTTCACGCCGGGCTCGGATGCGATCGCCTCGATCGCCTTTGGCACCGACCTGAGCGGGTTGAACACCGCCAACTTGACCTGGACCCGGGTGTCGGACACCCAGATCGTCGGCAATGACGGCGCCGTGACTGTGGTGACGCTGGATCTGGCGGTTGCCAACAATGTGGCAACGGTGACGGCGACGCTGAACAACAATTACGATGCCCATCCTGGCATTAACGCCGACGACCTAGTCGATCTGGGCCATCTCGGCGTGGTTGCCACCGACACCGACGGCACCCAGGCGACAGGCACGGTCAACGTGACGGTGTCCGATGACGTGCCGACCGCGGTTACCGACATCGACAGCATCGGGGCCGGCCTGTTCGGCCCGGCCACCGGCAATGTGCTGGTTGGCGGAACCGATGCCCTCGACGGCAACACGACCGACGGGGTTGCCGATACCAAGGGCGCCGACGGCGCTGCCGTGGTCGGCGTCGTCGCCGGCGACACCAATGCCGCCCTCGACAATACCGCAACACTCGGCGTGCAGATCCAGGGTCTCTACGGCAAGCTGACGCTGGCCGCCGACGGCACCTACACCTATACCCGCGATGCCGGCTCCGCCGGTGGCCATGACGACGTCTTCACCTACACCATCAAGGACGGTGACGGCGACACCTCGCACACCACGCTGACCATCTCGATCGGCAACTCGCCGCCGGTGATCACCGACCTGACGCCGGCCGCCAACGGCGGCGACGTCACCGTCAACGAGGATGACCTCCTGGCCAGCCGCGGCGTTGGCGAATCGGCCGGCTCCGACACCTCGAAGGAAAGCACCACCCAGGGCGGCACCTTCACCATCTCCTCGCCCGACGGCATCGCCTCGCTGACCATCGACGGCCATGCCTTCATCACCAACGGCGTGTTCACCGCCAGCTCCTTCACCACCGCGCTCGGCAATACGCTGAACGTGACCGGCTACAATCCCGCAACCGGCACCGTCAGCTATACCTACACGCTGCTCGACAACGAGGCCCATGCTACCGGCGCCTCCACCAACAGCCTGTTCGAGAACCTTGCCGTCTCGCTCACCGACCAGGACGGCCAGAACGCCACAGGCACGCTGTCCGTCAACATCGTCGATGACGTGCCGACCGCGGTTGCCGACATCGACAGCATCGGGGCCGGCCTGTTCGGCCCGGCCACCGGCAATGTGCTGGTTGGCGGAACCGATGCCCTCGACGGCAACACGACCGACGGGGTTGCCGATACCAAGGGCGCCGACGGCGCTGCCGTGGTCGGCGTCGTCGCCGGCGACACCAATGCCGCCCTCGACAATACCGCAACACTCGGCGTGCAGATCCAGGGTCTCTACGGCAAGCTGACGCTGGCCGCCGACGGCACCTACACCTATACCCGCGATGCCGGCTCCGCCGGTGGCCATGACGACGTCTTCACCTACACCATCAAGGACGGTGACGGCGACACCTCGCACACCACGCTGACCATCTCGATCGGCAACTCGCCGCCGGTGATCACCGACCTGACGCCGGCCGCCAACGGCGGCGACGTCACCGTCAACGAGGATGACCTCCTGGCCAGCCGCGGCGTTGGCGAATCGGCCGGCTCCGACACCTCGAAGGAAAGCACCACCCAGGGCGGCACCTTCACCATCTCCTCGCCCGACGGCATCGCCTCGCTGACCATCGACGGCCATGCCTTCATCACCAACGGCGTGTTCACCGCCAGCTCCTTCACCACCGCGCTCGGCAATACGCTGAACGTGACCGGCTACAATCCCGCAACCGGCACCGTCAGCTATACCTACACGCTGCTCGACAACGAGGCCCATGCTACCGGCGCCTCCACCAACAGCCTGTTCGAGAACCTTGCCGTCTCGCTCACCGACCAGGACGGCCAGAACGCCACAGGCACGCTGTCCGTCAACATCGTCGATGACGTGCCGACCGCGGTTGCCGACATCGACAGCATCGGGGCCGGCCTGTTCGGCCCGGCCACCGGCAATGTGCTGGTTGGCGGAACCGATGCCCTCGACGGCAACACGACCGACGGGGTTGCCGATACCAAGGGCGCCGACGGCGCTGCCGTGGTCGGCGTCGTCGCCGGCGACACCAATGCCGCCCTCGACAATACCGCAACACTCGGCGTGCAGATCCAGGGTCTCTACGGCAAGCTGACGCTGGCCGCCGACGGCACCTACACCTATACCCGCGATGCCGGCTCCGCCGGTGGCCATGACGACGTCTTCACCTACACCATCAAGGACGGTGACGGCGACACCTCGCACACCACGCTGACCATCTCGATCGGCAACTCGCCGCCGGTGATCACCGACCTGACGCCGGCCGCCAACGGCGGCGACGTCACCGTCAACGAGGATGACCTCCTGGCCAGCCGCGGCGTTGGCGAATCGGCCGGCTCCGACACCTCGAAGGAAAGCACCACCCAGGGCGGCACCTTCACCATCTCCTCGCCCGACGGCATCGCCTCGCTGACCATCGACGGCCATGCCTTCATCACCAACGGCGTGTTCACCGCCAGCTCCTTCACCACCGCGCTCGGCAATACGCTGAACGTGACCGGCTACAATCCCGCAACCGGCACCGTCAGCTATACCTACACGCTGCTCGACAACGAGGCCCATGCTACCGGCGCCTCCACCAACAGCCTGTTCGAGAACCTTGCCGTCTCGCTCACCGACCAGGACGGCCAGAACGCCACAGGCACGCTGTCCGTCAACATCGTCGATGACGTGCCGACCGCGGTTGCCGACATCGACAGCATCGGGGCCGGCCTGTTCGGCCCGGCCACCGGCAATGTGCTGGTTGGCGGAACCGATGCCCTCGACGGCAACACGACCGACGGGGTTGCCGATACCAAGGGCGCCGACGGCGCTGCCGTGGTCGGCGTCGTCGCCGGCGACACCAATGCCGCCCTCGACAATACCGCAACACTCGGCGTGCAGATCCAGGGTCTCTACGGCAAGCTGACGCTGGCCGCCGACGGCACCTACACCTATACCCGCGATGCCGGCTCCGCCGGTGGCCATGACGACGTCTTCACCTACACCATCAAGGACGGTGACGGCGACACCTCGCACACCACGCTGACCATCTCGATCGGCAACTCGCCGCCGGTGATCACCGACCTGACGCCGGCCGCCAACGGCGGCGACGTCACCGTCAACGAGGATGACCTCCTGGCCAGCCGCGGCGTTGGCGAATCGGCCGGCTCCGACACCTCGAAGGAAAGCACCACCCAGGGCGGCACCTTCACCATCTCCTCGCCCGACGGCATCGCCTCGCTGACCATCGACGGCCATGCCTTCATCACCAACGGCGTGTTCACCGCCAGCTCCTTCACCACCGCGCTCGGCAATACGCTGAACGTGACCGGCTACAATCCCGCAACCGGCACCGTCAGCTATACCTACACGCTGCTCGACAACGAGGCCCATGCTACCGGCGCCTCCACCAACAGCCTGTTCGAGAACCTTGCCGTCTCGCTCACCGACCAGGACGGCCAGAACGCCACAGGCACGCTGTCCGTCAACATCGTCGATGACGTGCCGACCGCGGTTGCCGACATCGACAGCATCGGGGCCGGCCTGTTCGGCCCGGCCACCGGCAATGTGCTGGTTGGCGGAACCGATGCCCTCGACGGCAACACGACCGACGGGGTTGCCGATACCAAGGGCGCCGACGGCGCTGCCGTGGTCGGCGTCGTCGCCGGCGACACCAATGCCGCCCTCGACAATACCGCAACACTCGGCGTGCAGATCCAGGGTCTCTACGGCAAGCTGACGCTGGCCGCCGACGGCACCTACACCTATACCCGCGATGCCGGCTCCGCCGGTGGCCATGACGACGTCTTCACCTACACCATCAAGGACGGCGACGGCGACACCTCGCACACCACGCTGACCATCTCGATCGGCAACTCGCCGCCGGTGATCACCGACCTGACGCCGGCCGCCAACGGCGGCGACGTCACCGTCAACGAGGATGACCTCCTGGCCAGCCGCGGCGTTGGCGAATCGGCCGGCTCCGACACCTCGAAGGAAAGCACCACCCAGGGCGGCACCTTCACCATCTCCTCGCCCGACGGCATCGCCTCGCTGACCATCGACGGCCATGCCTTCATCACCAACGGCGTGTTCACCGCCAGCTCCTTCACCACCGCGCTCGGCAATACGCTGAACGTGACCGGCTACAATCCCGCAACCGGCACCGTCAGCTATACCTACACGCTGCTCGACAACGAGGCCCATGCTACCGGCGCCTCCACCAACAGCCTGTTCGAGAACCTTGCCGTCTCGCTCACCGACCAGGACGGCCAGAACGCCACAGGCACGCTGTCCGTCAACATCGTCGATGACGTGCCGACCGCGGTTGCCGACATCGACAGCATCGGGGCCGGCCTGTTCGGCCCGGCCACCGGCAATGTGCTGGTTGGCGGAACCGATGCCCTCGACGGCAACACGACCGACGGGGTTGCCGATACCAAGGGCGCCGACGGCGCTGCCGTGGTCGGCGTCGTCGCCGGCGACACCAATGCCGCCCTCGACAATACCGCAACACTCGGCGTGCAGATCCAGGGTCTCTACGGCAAGCTGACGCTGGCCGCCGACGGCACCTACACCTATACCCGCGATGCCGGCTCCGCCGGTGGCCATGACGACGTCTTCACCTACACCATCAAGGACGGTGACGGCGACACCTCGCACACCACGCTGACCATCTCGATCGGCAACTCGCCGCCGGTGATCACCGACCTGACGCCGGCCGCCAACGGCGGCGACGTCACCGTCAACGAGGATGACCTCCTGGCCAGCCGCGGCGTTGGCGAATCGGCCGGCTCCGACACCTCGAAGGAAAGCACCACCCAGGGCGGCACCTTCACCATCTCCTCGCCCGACGGCATCGCCTCGCTGACCATCGACGGCCATGCCTTCATCACCAACGGCGTGTTCACCGCCAGCTCCTTCACCACCGCGCTCGGCAATACGCTGAACGTGACCGGCTACAATCCCGCAACCGGCACCGTCAGCTATACCTACACGCTGCTCGACAACGAGGCCCATGCTACCGGCGCCTCCACCAACAGCCTGTTCGAGAACCTTGCCGTCTCGCTCACCGACCAGGACGGCCAGAACGCCACAGGCACGCTGTCCGTCAACATCGTCGATGACGTGCCGACCGCGGTTGCCGACATCGACAGCATCGGGGCCGGCCTGTTCGGCCCGGCCACCGGCAATGTGCTGGTTGGCGGAACCGATGCCCTCGACGGCAACACGACCGACGGGGTTGCCGATACCAAGGGCGCCGACGGCGCTGCCGTGGTCGGCGTCGTCGCCGGCGACACCAATGCCGCCCTCGACAATACCGCAACACTCGGCGTGCAGATCCAGGGTCTCTACGGCAAGCTGACGCTGGCCGCCGACGGCACCTACACCTATACCCGCGATGCCGGCTCCGCCGGTGGCCATGACGACGTCTTCACCTACACCATCAAGGACGGTGACGGCGACACCTCGCACACCACGCTGACCATCTCGATCGGCAACTCGCCGCCGGTGATCACCGACCTGACGCCGGCCGCCAACGGCGGCGACGTCACCGTCAACGAGGATGACCTCCTGGCCAGCCGCGGCGTTGGCGAATCGGCCGGCTCCGACACCTCGAAGGAAAGCACCACCCAGGGCGGCACCTTCACCATCTCCTCGCCCGACGGCATCGCCTCGCTGACCATCGACGGCCATGCCTTCATCACCAACGGCGTGTTCACCGCCAGCTCCTTCACCACCGCGCTCGGCAATACGCTGAACGTGACCGGCTACAATCCCGCAACCGGCACCGTCAGCTATACCTACACGCTGCTCGACAACGAGGCCCATGCTACCGGCGCCTCCACCAACAGCCTGTTCGAGAACCTTGCCGTCTCGCTCACCGACCAGGACGGCCAGAACGCCACAGGCACGCTGTCCGTCAACATCGTCGATGACGTGCCGACCGCGGTTGCCGACATCGACAGCATCGGGGCCGGCCTGTTCGGCCCGGCCACCGGCAATGTGCTGGTTGGCGGAACCGATGCCCTCGACGGCAACACGACCGACGGGGTTGCCGATACCAAGGGCGCCGACGGCGCTGCCGTGGTCGGCGTCGTCGCCGGCGACACCAATGCCGCCCTCGACAATACCGCAACACTCGGCGTGCAGATCCAGGGTCTCTACGGCAAGCTGACGCTGGCCGCCGACGGCACCTACACCTATACCCGCGATGCCGGCTCCGCCGGTGGCCATGACGACGTCTTCACCTACACCATCAAGGACGGTGACGGCGACACCTCGCACACCACGCTGACCATCTCGATCGGCAACTCGCCGCCGGTGATCACCGACCTGACGCCGGCCGCCAACGGCGGCGACGTCACCGTCAACGAGGATGACCTCCTGGCCAGCCGCGGCGTTGGCGAATCGGCCGGCTCCGACACCTCGAAGGAAAGCACCACCCAGGGCGGCACCTTCACCATCTCCTCGCCCGACGGCATCGCCTCGCTGACCATCGACGGCCATGCCTTCATCACCAACGGCGTGTTCACCGCCAGCTCCTTCACCACCGCGCTCGGCAATACGCTGAACGTGACCGGCTACAATCCCGCAACCGGCACCGTCAGCTATACCTACACGCTGCTCGACAACGAGGCCCATGCTACCGGCGCCTCCACCAACAGCCTGTTCGAGAACCTTGCCGTCTCGCTCACCGACCAGGACGGCCAGAACGCCACAGGCACGCTGTCCGTCAACATCGTCGATGACGTGCCGACATTGGGAACCGTGCAAAGCCAGCAGGCAAGCACCGATACGTCGCAAACGCCGGCCGTTGGAACACTCCACTTCGTCGCCGGCGCCGACGGCGCCGGGGCCACCATGACGATCACTGCCAACACAACAGGCATCACTTCGGCCGGCCACAACCTCATCACGGAGCAGTCCGGCAGCGTGTTGACCGCCTATGCCGACAACAACAACAACGGAAGCCATGATGCAGGCGACACGGCGGTCTTTACCATCACCGTTAATCCGAATGCCGGTACGTCGGGGCAGTACACGTTCGACCTTTTGGCACCTTTGGACGGCACTGTCAGTAATGTCTCCGTTGCATCGAGCGGCGCCTTCGGCTCCGGCCCCAGCAATTCCATCGTGGTGACGGCGGGCGGTCAGAATGTCGTGATGGTGACCGGATGGGCGCCAACGGATGCCGGCGGCTCCTTCACCTCACCACACGAGACGGCATGGCTGGCCGGCGGCATGCCATCGTTGACACAAACAAGCAACGTCAATGGTTCGTCAGCAGGTTGGGGCCTCGGCAACAACAATTTCGACGGAGGCGAGTTCATGCGTTTCGATTTCGGGACGCCGGACGACTATGACGGCCCGGGCGGCTATACGGCTCCGGCCATCACCCTCGCGACTGTTAGCTATGCCAAGTTTTCGTTCGATGCGGTTACCGCCGGCGACAAGATCGAGTTCGTCGCCCACTACACCAACGGAACCACGGCTTCCTTCACTCCGGCGGTCGGTGCGACGTTGCTGACGATCACATCGCCTGCCGGAACGCAGATCGCATGGGTCGACGCCTATGAGTCGTCGGGCAAGACCAAGCTGAACCTGACGGATGTCGGGGTCACGAGCACCACGGTCGACCATACAATTCCGGTCGCGTTGCAACTCACGGATGGCGACGGGGACACAACAACGACGGCGAATTTCACTGTCCACGTGGCGGCCGGACTGATACCTTTTGCCATTGCCGCTCCGGTCGTACTCGACCTCAACCATGATGGAATCCACACCACCGATCTGACGCACTCCACCGTTTCGTTCGACTATAACGGCGATGGCGTCGCTTCGAAAACCGCCTGGGTCGATACGCATGACGGTATCCTGGCGATCGATCTCAATGGCGACGGCAAGGTGAACAACGGTTCGGAGATCGTGTTCACCCAACATGCCGCCGGCGCTGCGACCGACCTTGCCGCGCTCGAGCAGCTCTATGACACAAATCATGATGGCAAGCTGACTGCCGCCGACCACGACTTTGCGCAATTTGGTGTCTGGCAAGATGCCAACGGCAACGGCGTGTCGGATTCGGGCGAGTTCAAATCTCTGGCCGCCTTGGGTATCGTCGAGATCGGCCTCGATAGCAACAATCAGCACTCGGTTTCGGCGGACGGCTCGGTCTTGACCTATGGCGAAGCCACCTTCACGACCGCCGACGGTCAGATAGCCGCGGTCGGCGACATCGGCTTCGGCAACTACGATAACGCTAGCTCCGGAAGCACGGCCGCCATCGCCGGCACTTCGGGAGCCGACACGTTCAAGATCGACAATCTAAACATCAAGGATCTGATCGCCGACTACCATGCCGGTGAAGGGGACAAGATCGACTTGAGCGCGTTGTTCGACAAGGCGCCGGCCGGCAACATGGCCGACTATGTGCATTACGACACCGCGACCAGCACCGTGAGCGTCGATACCAGCGGCTCGGGCAACGCGGCCAACTTCGTGGATGTCGCCGTTCTGCAGAATGCGCCTGCCACCGGCACGATCAACATCCTCTACGACGACACACAACATCAACAGCACACGGCCACGATTTAGCACTTATGCGTGGCCGTACTCTCATGCTACATATTAGCGAAACATAAAACCGCAGTTTGGAGAGGGACTTAAATGAAGCGTTGTGCAAGATTGCTGGCTTCGGCCGCGGCGCTGCTGTTGGCTGGATCGACTGGCTTCGCTGCCGACATCATCGAAGGGCCGGTGGCCGACTATTGCCGGACCGTCGGCACATCGAACCTGGTGCTGACCGACAACATCGTCGATCTCAAGGCCGAGGTGGTGAAGCTGATGGACGAGTCGGTGGCCGTCGCCAACAGCTCGGAATGGATCAATTCGTCCCGTCCTACCTTCGTCTGGGCATCGGAAGCCAAGGTCGCCTGCGGCATGGCCTATGGCTACCTCAAGACGAACTACAAGGACGAGGACACGCTCAACAAGTGCGAATGCTTCCACGACCGCATGGTCGAGTACATGAACTGACCGGAAGGGATCCGGCAGTGCCGGTTGGCTGACCCGATGGTCGGCGGACGATTGACGAGGGCGATCGCCGGAGCGATCGCATTGACCGGTTTTGGCCAGCTTGCCACGCAAGCCTGCGCCAACTGGCTGGAACGACCTAGCCTGGAGAGACCAGCACCGTTCGGCTTGAGGCGGCCGGTTCGCTGCGACGCCGCCTCCGAATGGACGCGCGCGACATTCAAGGCGTTTGCGACATGCCAGGCATCGCTCTACGGCTTGGAACCGGTGCTGGCGCACGCGGTAATGGAGATCGAAAGCGAATTCGATCCCGATGTGCACGGCGCCGATGGTGAGGTCGGGTTGATGCAGGTAATGCCCGCGACGGCCCGAATGCTGGGCTTTCGTGGCTCGCTCGACGAGCTTGGCGCGCCGGCGACCAACATCGCGCTCGGCGTCAGATATCTGGCGCAGGCAAACAGCCTTGCCGCAGGCGATCTCTGCACCACCGTCATGAAGTATCGTGCCGGGCACGGTGAAACCCGGTTCTCCGAACTTTCGGTCCGCTACTGCCGGCGTGCGCGTGCAATCCTGGCGAGAGAAGGTTTTGCGGTGGCCGGGCCATTGCCGGTGGCGACGTTCGGATTCTCCGCATTCCCGACAGCAGGAGACGATGGTGCCCCTGCCCCGGCGAGGCGGATTTGTGTGCGCCGACTGTTCGTGCCGGGCCCGCGATACATGAAATGCGCGGACTATCGAAGCGCCGGGCAAGCCAGAATGATCAAGGCGCTCCGGGCAAGACTTTTCGACGGCTGAGCCATAATCCAGCAATTGCAAAGACGGCGAGGCAAGTCTGCCGTAAGATGAACGGATGAGACCGGGACAAATACCCGGCGGGATATGAGGGAGGCATCATGGATTCTGGCCGGCAGCGACACGGTTTGTGGACGTGGGCGATCGTCTTTGCGTTCGCGGGCATGGTGTCGGGCTGCCAGTCGAAGGGCAGCGTCTCGGACGCGCTCGACCCGGCGGCGATCGCCGCACCTGGAGCGCCGGCCGCCGGCACCGCTGCCAGCCCGGCCCAAGCCACGCGATCGCTCGGCACCGGGTCGACGAAGGTCACGATGCTGCTGCCTTTGTCGGCCCCGGGCAACGCCGGCGAAAACGGCAGGAAGATGCTCGATGCGACCAAGCTGGCGATGGCCGACCTTGGAAACGTCCTGCTCACGGTCACGGTCGAGGACACCATGGGCGACAGCGCGCACGCCAGCAAATTGGCGGTGAAGGCGATCACCACCGGAGCCACGATCGTCATCGGCCCGGTGGAACTTGCCGCGGCTCAGCACATTGCCAAGCTGTCGGGATCGAAGCGGCCGCCGGTGCTGGCGCTGGCCGACAATTTCGCCGGCGGCCCGGGCGTCTATGCGGTGCGCCTCAACGAGGCCGACAGCGCGGCCGCGGGCGCAGCCGCCCTGGCGGCCAAAGGCAGCAAGAAGTTCGTGTTGCTCGTCGCGGCAGGAGCGAATGCCGGCGCGGTTGAAAAGCGGGTCGCCAACAGCCTCAGCATCTATGGCGCGACGCTCGCCGTCACCATTCCGTATCCGGCCGGCGATGGCGGCACCAAAGTGGTCAATGATATGGGCTCGCTGGTCGAGGCTCCCGATGCCATCATCATCGCCAGCGGCGACGACAATCCGGCGCAGATCCTTGCGGCGCTGAAAACGAAAGGCATTCCTGGAAAAGCAATTGCCGTCGTTGGAACCAACCGCTGGCTGGAACATCCGATGGAGCCGCTGTTTGAAGGCTCCTACATCGCCACGCTCGACCCAACCGAAACCGGCCCGATCGCCGACCGCTTCAAGACGACCTACAATTATCCAGCCGACGCCAATGTCGCCTACGCCTATGATATGGTCGCCCTGACAGCAGGAATTGCAAGTTCGGCCGGGCCGGACGGCTTCAGCAAGCAGGTGCTCGAAAATCGGAGCGGATTTCGCGGATCGACCGGCCTGTTCCGGTTTCGGGCGGATGGCTCCAGTGAGCGATCCATGCCCTTCTATCAGGTTCAAAAAGGTGCACTCAAGCTGGTCGCCAAATCGACATCGGGGTATTGAGGGGCAAGGAACCTTGCTTGAGTTGATGGGCTGGCCGAGGCACAATCGCTTGATAGCGCTCGGAAGCCTGCTCCTCCTGGCCGGGGTCTTGTTGATCATCCGGGCCGCCGATCTGCTTCCGAACAATCGGCCGGCGCCAGCGCCACGTCAATCCATCGATCATAGCCAGCCAATGCGACCACCTGCGACCGCCGCCAATACGCCATGGCGAGGACGGGCACGCAAGATTGCTCAGGACCTTATCGCGCCGCCACAGCTTGATCCGGCGCAAATCCAACGGGTCGAGCCGCGCCCGCCGCTCAGCGACCTTGGCCTGGCCGCGCCTGCAGGGATGCGAATGCCAAAGGATTGGAAAGAGGTCCTGCTGTACCAACCGGTTGCCACCTCGTCGGCAACCTTCGAATCCATGGGGCGCAAGATAGCCATCAGCGGGATCCAAGGCATTGACCTGGATGAGACCTGTTCCTTTCGCGGCGTCGCCTGGCCTTGCGGCCAGCGTGCGCGCGCGGCGTTCAATTCCTGGCTGCGCGGCCGGGCGCTGAAATGCGTCGTGCCGCCGGAAATCGATCGTTTTGCCATTGCGGCACCGTGCAGCTTGGGCAAGCAGGATGTCGGCGCCTGGCTTGTTTCCAATGGCTGGGCGACGGCCCTGGCGAGTGGCATCTATGGCAAGGCGGAGGCAGTGGCCAGAGACGCGGAGATGGGGATATTCGGCCCGCCACAATAGCCGACAATTCGGTGTCTTTGCTTTTGCCGCCGTAGCCTTGCTTTTGAAGGCCTGATTTCAGGCCAATGGTAGGTGATTGCGCCATTACTAAAATTGTATGTTTCCTCGAAACTGAAAGTGCAGCACCTTGGCCTTATGACAGCCGATCAGGCGGGAGATTGGCTAATGATGACACCAATGGCGAATAGCTCGCCCCGGCAATGGAAAGATGTCGCATGGCTGACTGCCCTGGGATCGGCGGGAATTCTGCTCCTCTCGGTTGGCCTAAATTATCTGCTTCTGTTCTCGGAAGCCTTGACGCCGTTTGGCCGCAGCATGGTCACAGCGATCCTGTTGCCGGTCATCGTCGGTGGCCCGCTTTTGCTGTTCATTGGCCTGCAGCGGACCGAGCTCGTCCGTTATCGAAGGGAACTCAACAAGTCGGCGACCTTTGACAGTCTGACAGGCTGCCTCAACCGGACGGTCTTCACGTCGATGGTCGAAAGGAGAGCAACCAGGCCAAAATCGTCTGGTCCAAGATCTGGCGCCTTCCTGGTCATTCATCCCGAACACATCAGGTCCATCAATCTGCGCTTCGGCCTTGGCTGGGGTGACGAAGCCTTGCGGCTCATAGCCTCGACCATCCAGTCATCGGTACGCAAGGAAGATCTGGTGGGCCGGATCGGAACCTCCATGTTCGGGGTCTTTCTGCCCGGTGCGACAGAAGACGACGCCAGGGAGATCGGCGACCGTATCCGGGCGCGCGTGGCCCAAGCCTATTTCGCGCCAAAAGGAACCGCGGACACGCTGACCATCAGCGTCGGCGGCGTGGTGTTTGAAAACGAGTTGGAATTCGAGGACATGTTCCGATCGGCGGAATCGCTGTTATCCGGCGTCGAACGCCAGCCCGGATTTCAATTGTCGCACCTCCACAACTAGCTGAAACAAGTCGTTGCCGGAGGAACACCGCCGCAAATGTCTTGCCGCACGGCTGCGGCAGCGATCATCTTGGCCCTTGTTGCCAAACCGGACGATTGACCCATGGGCGGTTTCAACCCGTGGGAGGTCTGGTTCCTGACGGTGCTGACGGCATCGCCGCGCATCGCTGGCAGTATTTGCCGGACCGACCAAGTTCTGGTTGCCGCTGGTTGCAGCAACCTTGATCGCCTTGATGGCCGGCTATCGGACCATGCTGCTGCCGCCGAACTCCTGACAGGTCGAGACACCCGCCGCGCGAGTAGCATCAGGTTCGGCGCTCAGGGCACGAGCGACAAAGCTTGAGGGCGCACAGATAGCAGCTGGATCCCCACGGCTCTCTCTTCATCCGTGGGGATCACAAGCACGTCGACGTCGGAACCAGCAAGGCTGATGACCTCGTCGCCTCGTCCATTCAGCTTGTGGTCGATATTAACCGCAAGCCAGCCGGCCACAGCCCCGGCCCTCTCTCGAATATATTGGGCGTTTTGGCCTAGGCCTGCCTTGAACACCAGCGTGTCCAGTCCGCCTATCGCAGCGGCCAGCGACCCGATCTCGCGTGCGATACGATAGACGAAGAGATCGACTGTTTCGGCGGCAAGAGGATCATCGGAGTCGATTAGCGTCCGCATATCACCGGATATCCCTGACACTCCGAGCAGGCCGGATTGCTCGTAGAGAAGCGTGACCAGTCGTCCGTCTGCAGCTTCCGGTCATTCAGCTGCGCGCTTTGCCCCAGCCAGCCCACGCGCCTTTCTCGTTCGCCGGGCTTTGGGCTTCCAATCTCGACATAACCAGCTGCACCATCATCACATGATCAACAGCCTCTCATTCTCTACCAGGCATACTATGACGCCTGGCTGGACCCGGGGACCAAAGGACCAGCCTCAAGGACATTCTCAGCCACGACTTCGACGGTCAGCTGCAGTTCAACCGCGTTGGACGTGAGGTGAACACGAGCGCCGTCAACAAATTTCCCAACGACCATCCCGGCCTGGTCGGGCGGAGCCGGCGACTTTTTCTGTTCGCCGAAATCGTCAAGCACGCCCCTGCTGGGGCGAAGCTTTCTAAAGCACGCTCCAACCACATATTTTAGGAGGGCGGGATGACAGAGCGTGAGCAAGAGATCGTCGCGAATGCATGGGCACTGGCTACGGGCGCACAACAAATCCTAGAGGCGCTTCTCATCATGCTGAAAAAGTCGGGAACGTCGCGCGACCTTCGATTGCCGGGTAGCCGGGTAGCCGGGTAGCCGGGTAGCCGGGTAGCCGGGTAGCCGGGTAGCCGGGAAGTGGACCATCAGTTAAGGGTCCGTAGCTAGAGCGTGATAAAGCAGCAAACACACTATCATAGAAACGGCGCTGCCTAGCAGCTGGTCTGCCGTCAGGCCGGAAAAATAGACAAGATGAAACGCCACCAACGCTCTACCAATCACGGTTCGGAACACTGCCGAAATGACCGTTAGACGGCGCTAATGTTCCGGTCTGGATTCGCTACCGCTTTGGAAGCATTCTGCACTCGGGGGAGAGGGCGTGGGCAAAGTCCAGCGTCATCAAGGTGCGGATCAGGCCGACCGCTGGCGCAAGAACGCAAAGGGGCGGTGGATGTGGCGACGGCAATATCTGCCGGCGCTGGTGATGGTTCCCTGACCGGCTCATCCCAGTTGGCTGGCTGAGTGGCACCCGCACGGCCGGCGCGGGGATCTGCGATATCAAGGGCAACATTTCCACCAGTACCGATGAGCGATTTATCACGTTCCAGGGCAGGAGCATTACTGGAAGACGACGATCAGTTTCAGTACAGCGAGCGCTGGCTGTGCAGCGAGGCAGAGGCATGGGCCGCCGGCTGGCGCAAAGCAAGGCGGTAGCGCGGTAGCCACCACCATGTGCAGGCCCGCCAGCCCGTCATCATGGTCCGAACCTGATCGCACCCGCCGACCTTGGTCTCAACGTCGTTGATTGGCACTGCCACGCGGCTTTCCTTCATTCGCATGGTTCGCAGACATTAGCATGATCGCATACTCTCATCATCCGGCGTCGTCTCCCTCACAAAGCAGCGCCGGTAAGGCTCGGCGCCCTTCTTGTTTGTCCCGTGTGCCAAAGGAGGTCGCCGGGCCTGCCGTTGCTCATTTTTGCGGGTTGCTCCTGATGGCTCCGCTTGGCGCCGTGGCCCTGCGTCTTCCTTCGGGTAAGGCCGGCGAGGCGCTTGTCAGACGGCCTGGCATGTAGAATTATGGTCCTCGTTGCGGCGACGCCCTCAATGGAGAGCGCCAATGGCCAGAACAAACCTTCCGAACAGCTTTCCCGGGCTGAAATCGAGCGCTTCCTGGCGGCAGCCGAAGCGCTGCACAAGAGCATCGCCGGGCCGCTCCTGGCGTACCACAGGGAGGACTGCCAAGCTCTACCTGAGGCCCATGGACCCCTGTTGAAGTCGATTGAGACGGTCACCGGCCAGAAGGCGCAGTTCATCCGCTGGAACGGGACAGGACCGGCACAGCCCCGGAGAAGCCTCCGGGCTGGTTCTCCTCGCGCAACTCTCGCGCCGCATCACCTCTAAGAGCAGTTCGAAGACGCTTTCGATTTCGCCGTTGATTTGGTCGGCAGGGATGCCAGGCTTCTCGGCCGCTGTCGTCAATTGGTCTGCTAAGTCGCTGGCGGCGATCGGATCGCCCCGCGTCACAATCGCGGCGCGGAGGGGTTTTATTAGCTCCCCCTCATCTTGACGCCGGCGCCGGCTGCTCCAAAGTCTTGGGCATGGCTCGGGGAAGTATCAAAGTTGGCGACGAGGTCGCAGTCACGGCGATTGTGCGCGGCCGGGTGACGCCCGATCGCATAAGCGTGACGATCCCCTCCTACGACTTCCCGCATTCTGTTGTCGATTCGACTTGGAAGGCTGTGATTGGCCAGCATATGGAATTGATCGGCCCTGTCACACGCATCGACGGGAACAAAGGTAACCGTCAGCCTCCGGCCATTGGTGACTGTCGACGCCGAGCACGTGCGCCTGGTCGAAAGCCACGTGGCACTTCCGCGAGCGCGAAAAAGGCCGCTCGTTGACAAAGTTTAACTTGCCTGCCCACCCAAGGAACGGCCAGTGAAACTTTCCCCATCACATCGGCTCTGGTCGCCTCCCGCTAGCTGCCGGCGCGTTGCGATATCGGCGCAGTAGACGGGTCGGCATTTTCCGAACTTTCCGACATCTCGTCGCGATGACGTTGGCGAAGGCGCTTCAGCAGTTCGCGTGAGGCTTGGATCGCCCTGCGCGATTGATCCATGTTCTGGCGAAACGTGGCGCGTTCCTCCATGGACTTCTGCCACTTCAGCAAGGTAGCCGTAGTCGCAGTGGCCGCTTGAGCGATATCTATGGGCGTTGCAACCATCGCATCCTCCCAAAAAGGCAATGGTAAACGCAATCTTTATAGGCCCGCCGAAACCCTTTCTTCAATCAAAAACGACCGTACAGATTCATACGCCAAATGGCTATTTGTCGGGGCGCTCGACGGCGGCTTCGTCGACCTCGGCCTCCATCTCGTCGTTGACGGTCTTGGTCTTGCCAAAACCGTCCATCGCCACACCGTCAAAGCCCTGCAGCATGTTCCTGCCAGTAAGCTGGCACCTCACGCTCCTTGCCATCCTTGCGCGCTTGGGCGCCGTACATCCAAGCGTAGGTGGCGCGTTCCTGATCTTTCTTAGGCATGGCCATTTGCATCATCCTCCCGGAAATCCAGCAGCCTTGCGTGCCGCAGCTTCTCTTCGCCTTTGAGGGTCTTGACCCAGCCAACCAGTCCGGGCTTCAGCCACTCGGCCTTGTCCTTTTTATGCCCCTTCGGGACCGGGCGGCCAACCTTGCCCTGGACGCGATCCCAAAGCGCTTGCCGCTCATCGGCATTGAAGTTGACGAGTGCGCCGCCTTTGTAGAGGCCCTTTTCAGCCATGATCACCTGGGTAGCTTTGCCGCGCTCGCGCTGTGCACCGATGATTTGCATTTCCTTTTCCTCAAAGCACTTGATCTTGCGCCAAGCGCTCGTTTGCCGCTGCGATATGACTGCCCTTGAGCTTCGAGACCATGCCTTCTAGCCCGTCTCGTCGACCAGGTGGCAAACGGCGTCACCAGTGCGGCATCGCTCCGCTGATTGAATGCGCCCGCCGGCAGGGATCATTTCGTGCAGGATCTCGCCGCGATCTTCGGTCGGCATCCCCGCGCAGGTCATGATGCGTGGAACCCTGCCGGTTGCTGACCGTTCTCCGTCAATGGAAGCCCCGAACCAACAGAGCCAAACGATCCTCGTGGTTGACGGCGACGTCATCGCCCGATGCGTCATCGCGGACTATCTCCGCCACTGTGGCTACAGGGTGATTGAGGCCCATTTCGCACGTGAGGCGCAACAAGCGTTGAACTATGCGGAGTTCGGTGTGGACACCGTCTTGTGTGACGTTGACCTGCCGGGCAACATGAACGGGTTCCAATTGTCGAAGTGGGTTCGCGAGAACAAGCCCGAGGTCAAAATAGTGCTTTCTGCCGCAGTAGAACGAACTGCGATCGCGGCGGGCGACCTTTGTCAGGAAGGCCCGCACCTTGCGAAGCCGTATGAGCCGGCCAACGTAGTGGACCATATCAGGCGACTGCAGCGTGTTTGGAGCTTACGATCCAGGAACCCTGGTGCAAAGCGCAATTGATCTCTGTCAGACGCCGAGAGGCTCGTCTGCATACCAATGGTGATTGGCCCTGCGAACTGGACGCCGCTCAGAGGAAGAACGGCGTATAAGCCGCAGTCCTGCGTGCGGCCGCAACAGTGGACGGTTGTCGCGCGCAGGACGGAGGAAATTCGCCCTCCTGCCGCGGGCGGTGAACGGGATACCGTAGGAGCGTCAGCATAGCGCCGGCCACAGGACGGGACGCGGCACCGACTGTCCCCGCCCGGTAGTCCGCATGTTTTGGTCGAAGCCGACCGGCTGGGATCGTACGCATTTTGGTTCTCGACGGTACGGCCGCTGATCGGCGATGATGCGAGGACCGAGTTGCCTGGAAGAAATCGATCTGGTCTTGCACCTTTTTTGCTTCCTCATTCGCGGGATAGCTTGTGATTTTCCAGCCTGACAGACTCTCCCCTGTCTATAAGAAATTCCCGACGCATGAGCGCACGTCCAACACAGTGCGGGCTCCAATGCTCACCGGCTGCGCGAGAATGGTAACCACCTACCTTGAGGGGAGCGCCACGTGCGTAATCAACGATGCAGGCGCTGCCAACCTCGGCATCCCCGGCAGTAGCAGGCTTATAAATGAATATGTCGTTGATCAACGCTATCGGCGCAGCCGCCGGGAGATGGACAGACCGCGTTTCAGCTAGCTAGGGTATCGATGTTCCAGGCTAAAGGCATTGGCATGTCCGAATTAGAAAAAAGACCTGAATCCCGTAAAGCAGCAACAAAATGCCGAAAGCTATCCAGAAGCCGGGTCGCGTAAGCAATGCCAGATCTTTTCTTAGCTGCTCCATTCACATCAACTAACATGGCCAAGCGTCGTTCCCGTCCGCTGGGGACAAATTTCAACTGAGCTGATAGGCTTCGTCGCATAGTGCCGCGCCACTGCGGATCGAGACACCTCAGCGCCCCGCGTGAGCACGCGCAACTCGATCGGAGGCGCAAGGAGAAAGTTCGGAACGGTTCCAAGAACCCCAAGCAAATTGAGCGCCGCAGCGGACGATAAGGTTCACGCATATCCCGGCGAACATCCGCACAGCAATGGTCAATATCAACGGCAGAAGGGCGTCCGAAAAGAAACTCATCTCTGCGTCACCGCCTCATCGAGAGTCACCGCTGCGGCATCCTGAATACAGGTCGGCGACCCGAAGAGCATGCATTGCGCAAGATTTTCCAGATGAACTGATGCCGAGACCGGCCCAAGCGTCCACCCTAGCCTCCAGCCGGTCATTGCATGAGACTTCGACAGGCTGTTCACAATTATCGTCCGCTCTCTCATTCCGGGACTGAATGCTATTGAGAGGAACTCGCCGTCGAACACTGTGCTGCGGTAAACCTCATCGCTGATGATCCACAGATTGTGCCGCTCGGCAAATGTGGCAATGGTTTCCAGATCCTCCTTGCCGAACACATATCCGCCGGGATTGTTTGGGGAGTTCAGCAAGATCGCCCGCGTTCGATCTCCTACCGCTGAACGGAGAATATCCTCGGATGCCTTCCGCCGCGCATTTTGCAGCGATAGTTTGACGGATCGGACCACTGCTCCACCGGCGCGTATTGCCGCTTCGTATGTAGATACCAAGGCTCAAGGCAAAGCACCTCGTCGCCAGCTCCGGCAACGGAAGCTTAGTGTGATTGGGCGGCCAGGCGGCCGGTCCCAATTCGTTCGAATGATGCGCTTGCCTCGCCAAGGTCGCATGGTGAGTCAGCCGGCAAACCAAAACACTCAACCGCCGGTTAGGCCCGGCCGCCTGATGCGCCCCACAAGAGGCTGTGCCGGGCCGTTCGTCGGGGCTTCTGCACCTGAGCGTTAATGTGCCCAGGCAACACACCATCGACGCCAAGACGATGGCAAGAAGGGGAGTCGCGCAGTCCTCAAGAATAAGTCAGCAGGCACCTAGACCGATGTAGGGCCTTCCAATCGCAGCTCTCGGCTCCTCGCGGCGCCGGCGCCCTGGCATCGTTTGATTGAACGAAGACGCTGAGTTGAGCTCTCGATACAAAAGCATCTCAGTCCTCGTGCCTCAATGGTTCCGGGCATGCGGCTGCAGGGGATGAAGTCATGAAGTTCAGGGATTTGATCAGACGCGCCGAGGACAATGTGGAGAGGTCGTTCGACGATCTCGAAGCTGACTTGGCTAACGCTGTCGACCAGTGCCTCGATTTGGAGGATGTCGCCGACGTGCCAAACATGGCAGGCGACAACAACGAACAGGATGACAGCGTACGGAGTGAGGGCGGTGCCGGCGACGACGATGATAGCTCGCCGATACCAGCGCATCGGCTGACCTCACACACGCAGAGCCGAATTGCTGCCGTGAGCTCGTTTAACGGCTTGTTCCACGATGCCAAGCTCCATTTCGAGGACATCAACGCAAAAATCTCCGAAATTACAGGCACATGTCAACTGACGTTCGAGTTTTTTCACATCCTTCACGCGGACATTCTCCGTGCGAACGAACTGGAGCTGGCGAATCAAAATCTGATCGCAGATCAAAGGAACTTGTCGGAAAGACTCAATGACCTGAACAGACGGTACTGTGAGCGTCAAGGCACCATCGAGACATTGCAGCAGCGCCAGGCAAGCCTTGTTCAGGAGTGTGAAGTGCTCCGTGGCGCGTTGGCCGCGGCAAGGCTGGAGCTGGTCGAAGCGGCGAACACCACCACAAAGAACGAA
This sequence comes from Mesorhizobium sp. C395A, assembly GCF_030323205.1. Lineage (NCBI taxonomy): Bacteria > Pseudomonadati > Pseudomonadota > Alphaproteobacteria > Hyphomicrobiales > Phyllobacteriaceae > Mesorhizobium > Mesorhizobium sp. C395A. Next base: position 3,036,319 of record NZ_CP100473.1, read on the forward strand.
GCGGAATTTGGCGACCTCACGAACATGCTTGCCGCCGCAAATGTCGAGGCCGACAGGCGCTCCCGAGAGAACAAACAGCTGCGTGAAAAAAATGTGAGCCTGTCTATTGACCTGGAAAAGGCCATGAAGCGGGAGGAAGAGGCACGGCATAGGCTGGATGCCTTCTCGACGATCCATGCCAACGAAGCTGCGCGAAATTCCGAAATGCTGAGTGCGCTCGGCAAGAGCGAAAAAGAGGCAATCAAATTGCACACCTCACTCGAGGTTGCGCAGGCCAAGTTATGGGAGGTGACCGAAGCAGCCAGGATTATGCGGGCGGACATGGATGGCGAGCTTCAACGCTGCCAGGCTGAGAACCGAGGATTGCGCTCAGAAGTTCAAAGCCTCCAATCGCGCTTCGAACTCGCCTCAATCGCAAACAACGAGGCCGCGGCCGAGATCGCCAGGCTCCAGCTACAATGGAGCGACGCCCTGGCGGAAAAACAGGTGACTGACGAAAGGTTGGCCGCACTCGCTGAGGAGGCCGAAACCAACAAGGTGAACCTTTCCAAGATCACCGCAGATTTTGCGCAACTGTCCATGCAGCAGGCGTCCGATCAGATTGAACTCGATGTGAGACGGCAGGAATGTGAGGACTTGCGGGTCGAAATTGCCTCGGTCAATGCTCGGGTCAGGGAATTGCTGCCCTACAAGAGGTCGCATGGAAGCGCGAACGCCTTGCCGCATACATCTGACGTGGGAAATGTAGCGGTGACTGCAGACCGAACGGTGCATGCCGCACGCCGTGTCCGCCGGAGGGCCCTCGCCGCGTCGTAGGGGCAAAGAACCTCTCCTCGTGAGGCAATTGCCCCTGTCGATGATCGTGGAACGGTATGCGCTCTTTGTTGCGCAAAAGATGACAGGACGCTAACGCTGTTGTCGGAGCAGGACTTGGTGAGGCGGCCAGGAAAATCCTGTTGGGGCCTTGTAGCCGGGACAATGTCCCAGACGAGCTCGCGCGTCGTCCGCCGGCGTCACCCCTGTCCGGCATCACGTCGCCTACCAGCCAGTATGTCAGCAAGCACGCCTGCAGTGTGCCCGCGGTCGACCGCCCACAGCCGCCATGTCATTGCCGGAAAGCCCTCGACATCTGGTCGGTAAGTGGCTTCAGCAGATAAGACCAGACGCTGTGTTCGTCCGTACTTATGTGAACCTCCGCTGGCATACCGGGTTTGAGCACTTTGGCATCGGTCAGACATGTGGACTTGTCTTCGACATTGATGCGCGCCGAGAAATAAGAAAGCTGGCGCTGTTGATCTTTTATCAGGTCCGCCGAGATGCGCTTGACAGACCCTTGGCAGGCAGGCGTGGTGCCGGCGTCGAAAGCCGGAAACCGGATCGAGACCCGCTGACCTGGACGAACGTCATCTATGCGCGACGGCGCAATCAGCGCGTCGACCACAAGGTTGCCGGTGTCAGGGACGATCATCATCAGAACTTCGCCCGCGGCAACCACGCCGCCGATCGTGTGAATGGAAGATTCCTGTACCGTTCCCGATTGCGGAGCGCGGATGGTGGTTTTGGCCAGTTCGTCCTGTGCCACAACCTTGCGCTCGCTGAGTTCGGTCTGCTTGGCTTCCGTTTCACGAAGTTCGCTCGTTACGTCACTACGCCTTTGTTCATCGAGCTGAAGTATCTGCAGTTCGGTCTCGCTGATCCTGGCCTGCGCCTCGGCAACCGCCGCCGCGAGGCGCCCTGATTCTCCGTGCGCCCGGGTGGCATCCAGTCTGATGTTGCTAAGTCGCTCTTTGGACACCAGCTTCTTTGTAAAAAGCGCCTGTACATCGACAAGATCGCCATCCAGCAGGACCACGGATTGTTCTTCCGCGGTCTGTTGCGCCTTGAGGCCCTCAACTTGGCGTTCGAGTTGCTTTGAGCGGCTTTGCAACTGTGCCTTCTGCCCGTTGAGGGCCGTAGCGCGGCTTTCGAACAGCGTGCGCTCACCGTTCACCAAGGCAGCCAGTTCCGGCTCGCCCATTCGCGCTTGAAGGCTGAACGGAAGCTGCATCTCCGACAGGCCTTGCCGCTCTGCCTCCAGCCGCACAAGCCGAACCGTTGCCCGATCAAGATCCTTGCTAATTATCTGCAGATTGGCCCGTGTCAGTGTGTCGTCCAACCGTGCCATCACATCGCCGGCCCGTACATGATCCCCGTCTTGCGCGAAGATGCCACCTATCGTGCCGCCCGTCAGATGCTGCACCTTCTTTATGTTGCTCTCGACCACCACGGTCGCCGGCGCAATTACCGCGCCAGCAATCTTGGTCAGACCGAGCCAGAGCCCGCCGCCGGCAAGCAACATAACCGTGACCGCCGCACCCAGGATCAGGTTGGCCCCGATTCCATCGCGCGTGCCCGAAATCGCGTTGCGCCGGCTCCCATTGCCGATCGGGGCCGATGGAGCCATCGTCGCCTCAGACAAAAAAATATCCCTCATGCATGACCGCTCACCCCTTTGTGCATCGCGACGGCCGCTGCCGGGCGTTCAACAGGCGCAGCAAAGGGGCGGATGACGTTGGCCAGGACCTCCTCGCGTGAGCCGAAGGCGTGAAGCATCCCGTTGGACATTACGAGTACCCTGTCGATATTGGTAAGGGCAGAAGGACGGTGCGCAACTACGATGACGATGCCTCCACGTCTGCGCACTGCCAGGATCGCACCGGCCAAGGCGGTATCGCCATCGACGTCCAGATTTGAATTCGGCTCGTCCAGAACGACAAGAAACGGATCGCCGTAAAGTGCCCTTGCAAGCCCTACGAGTTGCCGCTGTCCAGCCGACAAGGCTGTTCCTCCCTCGCCCATGCGTGTTTGAAAACCGTTCGGCAATCGCAGGATCATTTTGTCGACGCCCGCTGCCTTGGCAGCTGCAAGCACGCCCTTGGCGTCGCCCTTCCCGCCAAATCGCGAAATGTTGTCGGCAACCGTTCCATCAAACAGTTCGACGTCCTGGGGCAGGTAGCCAATATGTGCGCCAAGGTGTTCTTGGTCCCATTGGTCAAGCGAGGCGTCGTCCAGCCTCACCGTGCCGCGAAGTGGCTGCCAGACGCCCACCAGCGCGCGCACAAGCGTGCTTTTGCCAGAACCGCTCGGGCCGACAACGGCCATTCCCGTCCCTGCAGCCAGGCGGAAGCTGACATTGGCTACCGTCGGTTTTTGCTGGCCCGGTGGCGCTATAGTCAGGTCCTCGACCGCAAGCTCCGCTTGGGGGCGCGGAAGTTCCATATGTTCGTCCCGGTCAGGAAAAGCGGCCAGGGCCGTTGCCAGTTGCGAATAGCTTTGCCGGAACGCGGCGAACCCTCGCCAGTTCGCGATAGCGGCGTCAACAGGAGCCAATGAGCGGCCCAGCAAGATGGAGGATGCGATGATCACGCCTGGCGAGGCTTCGCCTCCTATCACCAGGTAGGCACCCAGTCCAAGAACGCAGGACTGCAAGGCCAAACGCAGTGCCCTAGAGAGTGCCCCGGTGGCGCCGACGACGTCGGAAAGCCTCTCTTGGTGCCGCAGATATGCGTTATTGATCTCGCCCCAGCGGTGGGCAAGCCGTGCGGAAAGGCCCATCGCGCGCACGACCTCCGCGTTGCGGCGTCCGGATTCGGCGAGATTGCGTTGCGACACCAGCGTCTCGGACGCGCGTGTCACCGATGTGCGGCCAAGAACTTCCGCCATGACCGTGAGCAGCACGACAATGATCGCACCGCTTGTGGACAACAGACCGAGCGCAGGATGCAGGAAATAGATGATCAGCAGGTAAAATGGAATCCACGGAGCGTCGAAGATGACAGTCGGCCCCATTCCGGAAAGGAAGCCGCGTAACTGATCGAGATCACGGAGGGGCTGTATCCGGTTCGCATCCTGCCCGCCAATGAGCGGCAAGGACAGTGAGAGGCCGAACACCCTCTGCTTCAAATTCCTATGGACACGATTGCCCACTCGAACCAGCAGGCGCAGCCGCACGAAATCCAGCAGCCCGTAGACAGCGTAAAGACCCAGCATTCCGATCGTGAACCCGACAAGCGTCGGAACGCTCTGCGAAGGTAAAACGCGATCGTAAATTTGCAGCATATAGACCGAGCCGGTCAGGGCGAGAAGGTTTATGACTGCCGAGAAGACGCCGACGCCTACCAGGCCAGGCACGGTCCCAAGCATTGCGCCTCGCAGATCCGACGAACTCCTTCCACCAGGGTTCATGGGTTTCGACCTCCCGTGAGAGATCGTTGCGCAAGCTCACTGGCCCCACTGGGCACGGACAATCTCTTGCTGTTCAGGAGCGTATCCCCTTAGCCTTCTAATATTACGCCCCGCTAACATGATTGGACTTTAGTCAAAATGTAGCAAAATCGTGGCGCTGACCCGAGAAACCCGGAACCCACATATTAAATCGGGGGAAAACTGCCGTTCCACCGTATTTAGACGGGCTTCATGCCGGGCGAGCCACCCCAAGAAAACCGCTGCCTGCCGTTTTCGGGGCTTTCTCGGGATTTAGCGCTTCCTCGCAACAACCAGGAAGTGTTGCGCCAGCTGGCCAGGAACGCGAAGCCTTCTGCAGGCCTTCTCGACAGGCTGCATCATCATTTCACAGAACCCTGGCAACAGGTTTCCCGGCCGAGGCAGGTAACCGTACGGTATCGTCTGCTCGACGGTGAATCCCGAGGCAGTCAGGAGGGCCTTGAACCTCGCTGCGCTCAGCGTGTTGCGAATGGTGCGTCGAGACACTCGATTGAGCAGCCGGCACGCCAGGCCGACGGGCGACGTCGCATTCATGTGAACGTTGCACACAAGCCGCCCGCCATCTTTAAGGTGCTCATTGATCGCTTTCAGTGCATGCCATTTCAGTTCATCCTCTGCGTTCAGGAAAAAACGAAATGCGGTTACCACATCGAACGTCATACCCAACTGCTCCCTTGTCACGTCGACGTGACGCAAACTCACATTGGGCGGTACTTGAGCGCTGTCGAGCATAGTTCTGGAAACGTCGGCGCCAACCACCTCGCTGAAGAGGCCGGCGGCTACCTCGGCGATGCGGCCTGTTCCGCATGCGAAATCAAGGCAGTTTCGGCTCGCTCCGCTAAAGGGGCGAAGAACGTCGAGGATCAGGGGCTTTTCGATGTTCTCCCAAAGCGCGCCATAATAGCCGGAACTGTGCGTTTTGTTGTAATGTAGGCCGTAGCCGGGCGCGCAATGGCTGGTCCTGTAGCCGTCCGACACGAAGCCGCCCTGCGAATTGCTCTCCTTGCTAGACGTAAATTCCTGCCAATTTCCGGACTCACCGGCGCGCGACCTGGACCGCACAATTCGCGCTGACGGCATATGGAAAGCATAACTTGACGACTGCGTCACCTGATCCGCGTTCGTTGAGGGTGTCAGGGTCGCTCCCTGGTTGAAAATGCGCCTCACCTTGGATCTCCGTTCAGTTGGGTTCGCCCCCCCGATAGAACAGTAAGCTCCGCACGGACTGCGGCTGACGCCCTATTGGACTGCCACACTTTGCAGTTCACTGCTGAATCTGGCTTCGACAGTATCCCCCGGCAGCACAATCGCATCTTCGTCAACCAACAGCTTGCGCCATTCATTGCCGATCTTGCGTACGATGGTCACCTGGGCCCGTACCGTTTCGCCGGCAATCGGCAATGGCTGTGTGGATGCTCCGGTCGGCTGCAGCTTCTCGCTGGCGGCATGGAGCCTGGCGGTGACATCCGCCAGCCGGGCGTTGGTGTCCTTCAGATCCGTCAGCAGGCCAATCCTCCTTTGATTGTCGTTGCGTTCGTGCTGTCTGACAAAGTCCTCCTGCTGGCGCCGCGCCCTCATCAGTTCGACCGAGGTTTGAAGCGCGCCGCTTGAAGATAAAAGCAACGCGCGCCTGACATCCGCGAGCCGGGTGTTGGTCAGATTGCCTGCATCGAATGCCTTCGTCACTCGCGCCAAATCTTGCTCATCCGCCTTCACGCTCTCGCCCTCGACTCGTTCGCGTTTCTGCAAAACGCCAATTTGCTCGGCAGCGTCCGTCCGGCCCTTCTCCAGAAAATCCTGCTCTTGCCGGAAATCACTCAGCGCAACCTTTAGCGCCTCTGCTTCAGCCTGAGCCATCGCGGCTACAACGCTCGGCGAAAGAGGTGATCCCTGTGGTGTCTTCTTGTCGAAATCCGCCTGGCCCTGAAGCTCGGCGCGAATGCGGGCAGCGTGAAGGTATTCTTTCGTGTAATCTCCCCAGAGCATTTCGTAATCGCGCTTGAGATCGACCGGATCAGGCCCGGCCTGGCCCGCCCGTGATCGCAAAAAACTGAAGCCGCCGGAAACGGCCAGCGCCTGCCGTACAGTCATGAGCGGACGGTAGGCCTGTTGTCCTGGGGTGAGCACATCGCCCGTTACATAGATCGGGCGATAGTCCGCTATGATTGCTGTGACATCGTCGGGCTCGACAGTAACTGTCTGCTCCCGCCCGTCAGTCAGACGCACGTGAAAAATCTTGCTTGGCAAGAGCTCTTGCATTCGCCTTTGCAATTGAGACGCCGTCAGGCCTGCGACCATGATCATCCCCGCCTCCGGAAGGGCGATATTGCCATCCATCTGGACTATGGCGCGCTGCGTCCGATCAGGGATAGGCGCTATTCCTATCTCGACCGTATCGCCAGGTGAGAGTTGATAGGGCTCGACCTCGCCTGCGCAAGCCATCGAGGTTAGCGACATCATCACGACTGCGCCAAGAACGTATCGTCTACTGAAGATCATTTGCGACAATCTCCTTCCGGTCGAACACCGGCTTCAAAGGCCATTCAACACGAGTAACGAAATCGTATACCGGGCCACCGGGCACGCCCCAGTTGCTGGACCAGACCACCTGGGAGCCGTCTGGAGACGGAGAGGCATGCGTCTCGCTCCAGTAGTCGAAGGGCGCGTTGTGCGTGTCTGCGACACGGCGGACCTCTCGACTGCCGTCTAGACGCAGCGCAATGACTTGCTGAGCGTAAGGCGCCCAATCCGGGTGCTGCGATAGTTCGGCTGGCGTGCCGCCATAACTCAGAAACACCCAGCCGGGCCTGCCGAGCGACCTGAGTGACGCATGCATGGCCTCGCCATATTTCATCAGCGAGGTAGCCTTGCCATCAGCCAAGCGGCGCTTGATCACCTGATATTTGTCAGGATCCGATTTGCTGATCCCGACATAGATTTCGCTTCCGTCGGAATCGACCGTCATGTCGCCATGGCCCGGTCGATGGTGCTCCATCCACTTCTGGCGCAATATGCCGTCGATGGAGAAGACGAAACTCGCTTCGATTCCGTCCGGTAATTGCTGGGAACACACTATGTTGATTCCGAGTGGTGAGATCGAGCAGGAGCCGGTTGTTCCCGGGAATTCGGCAAGATCGATATCGGGGAATTTCTGCCGTAGCTTTAGATCGTAGCCAAAGACCACCGCTCTGCCGTCATTGTTCGTTGCACGCACCGCAATCCGGCTGCCGTCGCGGCTCGGATTGCCTTTGTTGGGTCCAAATTTGAGGTTGGAGTACGCTCCGGAGGCGAACACGACGTCCTCATGATCGGTACGTGGGGCCCATGTCGCAATCTGCCGGCCCCCGACGCAGATCATCAACTCGGGATCGGTGGGATGCCATTCGCATTCGGTCGCGCGGTTGCGGTGGAACAAAGGCAAGTAGGTTTGTCCGTCGAGAAAGCACAGGCCACCGCAGCCATTGGCGATCAGGAGCAGGCTCTGGTCGGCATTCCAAGCCTGTGCGCTTGAGTAACGGTGGGTGCAGTACTTCTTCCCGCATACACCCGCCCGGCCGAGAACGCCCGGTCTGGTGATCCGTGCGAAAACCATGCCAGACCAAGGATCCCTTGTTTCGCGCACATAGCCCGGCAGGTTGTTCAGGACCGCAGTGGCCGCCGCCTCCGCTGCCTTGCTTTGACGGCCACCGGCAACGTAGATGTTGGGAGATATGGCACCGGCAGCCAGCAACAGCGCCAACGCATGACGGCCGCCCAGGGTCATGTCATGTAACCCACTTCGCGCCGTACCCGGCCTTCACTAAGGCGCTCGCGCCACCACGTGATTGTTCGCTCCAGCCCATCGCGCAGGCTGGTCTGTGTCCGCCATCCAGTCTCGCGTTCAAAGCGCGAGGAGTCGGCGAGCAAGGCGCGAACTTCGGAATTTTGCGGCCTCAGGCGCCTTTCATCACGACGGACCGGCTTTTTGCAATCGGTCAACTCAAGAACAATGGCCAATACGTCCGAGACGGTCGCAGCGCGTTGGCTGCCAGCGTTGTAGGCGTGGCCGAACTCGAGCTGGGCGAGACCTGCGGTCAGGAACGCTGTCGCGGTATCTTCGACATAGGTCAGGTCGCGGATCGGGCTGGTATCCCCGATCATGATTGCAGGACATTTCGGGTCGAGGACCTGCCGGATAATGGTCGGCACGATGGCGCGTTCACTCTGGCGCGGGCCATACGTGTTGAAGGGTCGCATGATGACCACAGGGACATCGAACGACCTGGCGTAGGACTCCGCCATCATGTCAGCGCCGATTTTGGACGCCGAATACGGTGACTGTCCCTGCAGGGGGTGTGTTTCGCCGATCGGCATGGTTTGGGCAGTTCCATAGACCTCGCTCGTCGAGGTATGGATCACCCGCTCCGTCTCCCACAGGCGCGCCGCTTCGAGGACATTCACCGTGCCTAAGATGTTGGTTTCCACATAGGACTGGGCAGCGGCGTAGGAGTATGGAATCGCAATAAGCGCCGCCAGATGAAAAACCGCGGCTTGGCCGCGCATGATCCGGTTAAGGAACGCACTGTCGCGGACGTCACCACGGACGAGCCTCAACTGGCTGCGGATGGTGTCCGGCAGATCGTCTAGCCATCCATGGCTGTCGAAGGAATTGTAAAGGGCAAGGGCTGTGACATCTGCCCCGTTGCGAACAAGCGCCTCCGTGACATGCGAACCGATGAATCCGTCCGCGCCGGTCACCAGGACTTTCTTTCCATTGTAGCTCATCACTGCGCATTCCTTTGGCTGTTTGGAACGCTTCCCTTGGATATTCAAACGTCGATCGGCGGTACCGGAACCCAACCGACCACTGCCAGCACTCCCCGCACCATCCACGCGAGGTCGGAGACGATGGTGCGTCGCGGATAATATGAGAGGTCCAGTGTTGCCTTGGCGGGGAACATGACCTCCCGGTAGAACACGATCGGATCTACGGATTGGGGGAAGTAATGCGCTTCGTGCCGAAAAACGACCTGGGCTGGTCCCAGCAGGCCTGGCTTGTATTGCAGCACGGCCCTAAGCTCGCCCCGGAAACAATCGGCGAAAGCCAGGCTCTCGGGCCGTGGGCCGACGATCGCCATTTCGCCTTTGAGGACATTCCACAGCTGCGGTAGTTCGTCCAGCTTCGTCGCTGCGAGAAAGCGGCCAACGGTGGTCATGCGTGTATCGCCCACGACCGTCAGCGCAAGGCCTTGAGAGCCGCAGTTCACACCGAATTTGCGAAATTTGTACATGCGGAAGGTTCGGCCGCCGGCCCCGATGCGGGTCTGAGCGAACAAGATCGAGCCACCGCCCTCGAGCAGAAGCGCTCCGGCGATCAGCAGCATCAATGGCGCCAATGCGACGGTAGCGATGCCCGCCACCGCAAGATCGATTGCGCGTCTCGCAAAGCCGTGATCAGGATTGGGAACGAACATCCGGTGAAAGGCAGGGTCTAACGCATTCATGCAGCAGTTCCTCTTTGGGCGCCTGCTTTGAGCGCGCCTGTTTTGAGCGCGGCTGCCAGGGCAGCCACGACTGATTCGGCGGCGGCGGAAGTGATCTGGGGGTGCAGCGGAATTGTGAGCTCTCGCTCAGCGAAATCCTCTGTTCGGGGCAAACTCACGCCGGGAAAGCGCTCGCGGTAGAACGTCATTTGGTGCACCGGCGGGTAGTGGATGGTGGTCTGTATGCCCTGTGTCCGCAGCTCGTCGATGACATCCTGCCGGCTCGCGTAGCGCGGCAGGACGATCGGCATGATGTGGTAAGCCGACGTCCGGGGTTCGCTAAATGGAATGACAATGGCTGGGCAACGGTCCGCGATCAGGCGTCGGTACAAGACAGCTATGATACGCCTGATTTCGTTCCACTCTTGCAGGTTCTGCAACTGAACCAGCCCTATTGCCGCTCGCATCTCGTCCATTCGGTAGTTGAACCCGAGCATCGTGACATCATATTGCGGCGTACGACTGTTCAGCCGCTGATGCGTCCCCGTGGTCATTCCGTGCCCGCGGGCCAGGCGAACCCTGTCGAGCAGATCGGGGTCACGTGCAATCACGGCGCCCCCTTCGGCCGTTGTCATGTTCTTGTTGCCATAGAAGCTGAACGCGGCCGCGGCGCCGAAGGTCCCGACTTCCCTAAGCCCGGGCGCGTGCGCAGCGTCCTCGATGATATGCAGCCCGCGAAGCCGGGCGAACCGCTGCCATTGTTCCCGATCGGCGAGATACCCGGCGAAGTGAACGAGAATGACCGCTTTCGTGCGCGTCGTGCACCGCGCTTCGGCTTCCGCAACCGAGATCAACGGCACGTCGACGGACTCGATGTCGACGAAGACCGGCGTCGCCCCTACATACAGCACCGCATTCGCCGTCGCCACGAACGTCAGCGAAGGAACCAGTACTTCGTCGCCAGGGCCGATGCCCAAAGCATGGAGGAGAAGATGGAGCGCTGCGGTGCAGGAACCAACCGCGACGCAATCTCGCGCGCCATGCATGCTGGCAAAGGCCTGTTCGAACTCTCGTACCCTGTCCCCCATCGTAAGCCAGCCGCTATCAATCACCTGCGACAGGGCTGCCTTCTCTGGCACGCCTAGGATCGGGGCGCTCACCAAGAGCATCTTGACCTCCTGAAAGCCTTGTTAGTGGCTAGACCTCTGCATCAGACTTTCATGCGGCTGCAGCGGCAGCCGCGACCTCGATTGAGGACGACTGATCTTCCCAGGCAATTGCCTGTGCATTCTGGAAGTCATCGACACGACCGATGTCGAGCCAAAGACCGTCATGCTTGTAAACATGCACGGTCGTGCCGCCCTGCATCATCTGCAGCATCAGGTCATCGAACCCAAATGGGATCCCGGACGGAATGAACCGCAGGACATCTGGGTTCATGCAGTAAATACCCATGCTGACGAGATGGGAAAGCGTCGGCTTTTCCCGGAAGAGCTGGACGGTATTGTCGATCTCGTCGATGACCCCGAAGTCCATCTTGATATGACGGCACGCCGTGGCGATCGTAACGGGATCCCTATGCAAGCGGTGCGCGGCTACAAACCGGCTCAGGCTTAGATCTGTGAGGACATCGCCGTTCAGAACGACAAATGTTTCGTTCAGTTCATCCCTAATCAGAGAGAGAGGTCCGACGGTGCCGAGTGGCTCCATTTCCTGGGTATATTTGATCTTCAAGTTCCATTGCGATCCGTCGCCGCAGACGCTCCGGATCAAATGTCCTAGATACCCTGTCGTAATATATACCTCTTCAATGCCGTTGCGCCGCAGCCACTTCAAAAGCAACTCAAGAACAGGCCTGGCCCCTATCGGCATTAATGGTTTCGGCAGGACCGATGTAAACGGTCGAAGGCGCGTACCCATCCCACCACATTGAATCACCGCTTTCATTCGATCCTCCTGATCTGCAGTTGGCTTTGTTCGGGATCGGTGTTCCATTGTCCGGCCAGGGCACACCCTCAAATCCGGCCAAACCTCGGCGGCAATCCGAACATCATATGCGAAAAGGTATGTGACAGCCGGGGCGGCTGTCGTCGTGCATTCGAATGGTAGGGATTCAAAACGTTCAAGGTATTAGATGGCCACGAGATCAACAGCCGATAGAAGCGCGATTGGGCACTGATCATGACGCCGATAAAACGAAAGCAGTTGCTTTCAAGAAAGCTGCGATCCGCCAGGGCCGGACCGGCCTACAGGTCCGGCGACAGCGGGTGGCGACATAACAGATGTCACATGATTACGATGGTCCTGAACAGCTGGCTTTGGACCCACAAATGGGGAACCGGCATCGTTTTGCGGACGGGCACCGCACGCCAGGGTTAAAAATCTATGGATGAGCTTCGCAATTTAGTATTATATTAGACGTTCTGGATGTGCGTGGATGGGACGCTGCGGACATCACTGTGATGCGTTGACCAGTGGATGGCCGCCATTTTAGGACCACCACGGATTGTCGATCATAGGCGAATGGGAGGTTCCAGCGGGTTTTCTCGTCGGGAACCGAGTAACGCGTTGGGGTAGTTGCATGGCTCGGATCGTCATTGCCGACGATCACGGCTTATATCGGCGTGGTCTCCGGCTGGCTCTCATGGCTGGAATTCCAAGCGCCGAAATATTCGAAGCTTCGTGTTTCGATGCCGCGGTCAATCTTCTAGAGGAGCAGGCTTCCATCGATCTTGCGATCCTCGATCTGAACATGCCTGGGCTGTTCCATCAGGAAGTGCTCAGCGACTTTATGGCTGCCTATCCTGACACTCGCTTTGCGATCGTTTCCGGGGATGATTCCCGCTCGGAGATACTGACCGCGCTTTCGATCGGACTTCACGGGTATATCGTCAAATCGCAGAGCGACGAAGAAGTCGTGCTGGCTGTAAACGAAATCCTCGCTGGCCGGATCTATGTGCCATCTCTGCTATCTCGAACGTCTGCCGACCAGAGATCGCATGCCCCCCCACCTCCGGTTCAAAATCCCAGCCGCCGGCACGAGGGCTCGGGCGACGTCGCTAGGCTGACATCTAGACAGAAGGACGTCCTCAAGCTGATGGCAGAGGGGTACTCGAATAAGGAGATTGCCCGTAATCTGGACATTGCCGAGGCGACAACGAAAATCCATGCCGCAGCCGTGCTGCGTGAGCTTGGGGTTAGAAACCGTACCGAAGCAGCTGTGTTGCTCCAAAGCTGGCTGACGAGACAGGCGAGTTGACGTATGCCCCTCGAACCGGCCCGAGTTTGCTTGCAGGAAATCGCAGCAAAGGGCCCACACCATCGGTTAATTGGCCAATTCGGCTTCGACTTGGAGGGGCTCTATTGCAATCCAAATTCCTCAATTTCTTTGCGCGATACACGCAGCGAATATCGAAGGCCATCTTCGGTTATTTCCATATTCGGGGAATGCCCGACAAGCGGCGTGCTGTCCACACCGATTATCAGTGACCCGAACCCGCGGCGTACGACTTTTGAACTCTTCCGTCGGCCCGATTCCACCCAATCGAACACGAGGTCGTCACCTTCGTCCTCGGATGCAAATCGCCACTTAACTTCGACCTTGCCATTCGGGTCACCCAGCGCACCATGTTTCACCGAGTTTGTCGTCAACTCGTGAAGGATCATCGCCAAGCCCTCGGCGGCGCCGCTTGGCACAGTGAGGGAAGGTCCACTGATCGTAATGTCGCGTGTCTCCTTGAAGGGCTGCAATTCCCGGTCCACGAGTTCATGGAGCATCCCTGACAGGTTGGCATGACGAGAAAGGATGCGATGGGTCGCCTCCAGTGTTCGAATCCAATCGATCAACATCTCCTTGTATTTGGCAACATCATTGTCGGGAGTATCGATCATGTTGACCAGAGCTCTAATCACTGGAAACACATTGCTGAACCGATGGCGCTCTTCGCGCATTATGCGCTCGCGTCTCTTTACGGCGGCGCGAAGCAAAGTTGTTTGTCGACGTTCGGTCAGATCCGCCGCCACCCCGATGCGCATTTTGCGGTCGCCGTGCTCTTCCTGCCGTCCACGCAATGCAATCCAGCGTGTGTGACCATCCACTTGCCGGACGCGAATCTCGACGTCAAAGTTCAATGCCGATGAAGGCTTTGCCGAGGCGGACAACTTCGGCCAGTCGACGGGATGGATTACGGCCGAGAGTTCTTCCAAGCGGCGGACTGGGGCCGGAGGCAGACCAAGGATGTCCCAGAACTTGCCGGAGCCGGCGACTGTCCCATCCTCAATGTCTATTTGCCATGTGCCCAGGCGCCCGGCAGATACGGCGAGATCGAGCCATTCCTTCTGAGCCCGAAGGGCCTCGCGTGCCGCTTGTCGCTCGGAAATATCGTCAACCACCACGAATACGCTCTCATTTGGCGCCTCGTCCGGCCGCGACGAAGACAGGGCCAGGTGAGCCCAAAATGCCGTGCCATCCTTGCGCAAAACGCGGATATCCGTCGCCGACGCGGTCCCATTGCCCAAATCTTGCAAAAGCTTCCGCACAGTACCTCGATCGTCGGGGAAAATGAGTTCCTCCAGCTCCAGTTGGGCAAGTTCCTTGTGCGCGTAGCCGGTCATCTCCAAAAGCCGTCTGTTCGACTGCAGCAGTTCGCCATGGCGATTGGTATTAGCAAAGCCCAAGGCGGCAGCATCGATGGCAGCGAGCCTCGCTTCTGCCACCCTGAGCGCGCCGTGCAGATCTTGTCGCAGGCGGTGGAACACGGTTGCGATCAGGCTACCCGAACCCAGAAGGAAGACGGCCCCGGTCCAGTCTCGACCAGTGAGGTGACCGTCCAACAGGTGTCGCATCCACAAGCCGGCGACCGCCATCAGAAGCGTTGCTGCGATGGCAACAAAACGGCCCTCAAGATACACGATGACAACGGTTATGGGGATAAACGCAACAAGCGGCAACGGCTGGCCGCCATATACCGTACTTATCGCCTCGAATGCTATCGATGCTGCAAACACCAAAAGCGAAGCTAGATGAGCCCACGTAGTGCTCGACACATTCGATTTGAGCCAGCGCAGGTCCGAACCCATGCGCAAAGACTACAACTTTCGGTCTAGTCCGTCGAGACTAGGCCGAAGGGGTGGCACCTAATCCCAATGCCCGATTGCCATGACTTTGCCGGCGAATAAAATCATGGTGTCAGGAGCGCTCTTCAGAAAGATATATCCAAGAGACGCTGCGGAAAAACCATTCGCAGATTTCTCGCAGTATGTGGAAATTCAAGTTGAAGCAGCAACTTCATCAGATTTGATTTGCGTCAGTAGCAATGGGTTGGGTGGAAGCGATGACACTGATTGAAACGCGAAACGATACGCTTGCAGGCAGGCAATACATTGTATTGAACGATACCCGCCACGAAAGGCCGATAAGCCTTGTGGACCGACCGGACGCAAGGGTCGGCGGATCTCGACGACGCAGCCTGGAATCCATCACCGGCATGCTTGATCGTATGGGTTGCGGCTATCTCGTCCTGGACCGAGACAAGAAAGTAATAGAATGGAACGCTGCCGCTCGGGACACCCTCGCACGCCAGGGCGAAGCAACTGATACAGCCGTCGAGCTTGCTGCCGGGTTGAGGCGGCTGGTCGCGAATGTTCCGGTCCACCTCCAGCCGGGCTCACTCTCATGGGTAGTGATCCACAGCAGAGGCGACAGGCCGGTGACCATGAACGAGACGGGCGTCGTTACACCGGACGGGACAACCGTCGTCGCATTGCTGGACCGGGATAACAAATCGGCGGCCAACCCTCGCACGTTGCAAAGGATGTTCGGTTTGACCAGCGCGGAAACGCAGTTGGCGCTACGCCTCGCCCATGGCGACGCGCCCCTGGAGATCGCCCGTAGCTGGCATCTCAGTCGCACGACTATTCGCTCTCAGCTCGCCTCGCTGTTCGCCAAGACCGACACGAGGCGTCAGGCGGAACTAGTGGCTCTTTTGGGGCGCATTTCGGTTTTGCCATGAGAAATCGACTGCTGTCTGCATCCGCTTTGATTCAGACAGCGGCGGCCCGCATTGAGCGCGCTGTCGCGTAGATCACAAGGCCGGCGGCGCCATTTCCGATCGTTCAAGCGCTGCCGAGATAGCGCGGAACGCGGAACCTGGAAACGGGAGTGACTTGCCATGGCCGAAGCAGATTCGAAGGTCAACAAGCTGGCGGATATCGTTCACGCGCTGCAGGATGGTGCTGCGTCGAACCTTACGCACACGGGGCCGATCATCGTCACGGGCGCCGCTGGGTTCATCGGATTTCATGTTGCGTCACGCCTTTTGCGGCTCGGCGCCGAGGTCATCGGCGTCGACAACTTCACGCCTTACTACGACCTGAAGCTGAAGGAGGCGCGATTTACACGGCTCTGCGCCGAGCCGAGGTTCACGCCGAAGCGCTTCGACCTGGCGGACCGGTCGCTGGTGAAAGCGCTGTTCTGCGAATTCCAGCCATCGCACTTCGTGCATCTGGCCGCCCAGGCCGGGGTGCGTCATTCGCTCGTCGACCCGCATGCCTATGTGGAGTCAAACATAGTCGCATTTCTCAACGTTCTGGAGGGCTGCCGACACGCGGGCGTCAGCCATCTCGTTTATGCCTCGTCGAGCTCCGTATATGGCGCCAACCGACGCATACCCTTTTCCGAGCATCATGGTGCCAATCATCCGGTGAGCTTCTACGCCGCCACCAAGGCCGCCAACGAATGCATGGCGCATTCCTACAGCCATCTGTTCGGCTTCCCCGTAACCGGACTGCGCTTCTTCACCGTCTATGGCCCCTGGGGCAGGCCCGACATGGCAGTCTATACTTTCACCCATGCCATCGCCGAGGGCCGAACGATCGAAATCGCCAATGCCGGGCACGTATGGCGGGATTTCACCTATATCGACGACATCGTAGAGGGGGTTGTTCGCGTGCTCGCCAAACCACCGTGTCAGGATCCCGGTTGGGACGGTCGCGCTGCCGATCCTGCCACCAGTTCGGCGCCATATAGGCTCTACAATATCGGCAATGATCGGCCGGAAGAAATCAACCATCTGATCGCGCTCATCGAGACGGCCCTTGGTCGCCGCGCCGTTCGCGTCAACGTACCTTTACCGCCAGGTGACGTCCTGGAAACCCGCGCCGATGTCAGGGACCTCCGCCGCGCCGTTGGCTTCGCACCGGCGACAACACTGGAGGACGGCGTGCAACGTTTCGTGGAATGGTATCGGGAATTCCATGCACGCCCTGTGGGGCAGGTGCGACCAGCTGGCCTTCCGGCAACGGCATAGTGAGCACAACGCCGCCATTTCCTTGGTGTGACAGGGTCGCGGCTCGCCTTCAATCTGTCTTGGGATACGCCGGCACTGGAAGGGGCCCAAGCTGCCGTCCTGTACTGTGCCCGACCCCCAAAAGGCGCCGCGCATAGCGGGTGAGCGGCTTCTCGAACAGACGATGGGTGATAAATGCCACGCCGAGGGTTATCGCCAAGGCCGAACCGATGAAGGCCCACGGGCCGAGCACAAAGATCAACCCTGTACGCCAGAACAATATGCGCATGGCGCGGATCACGAATGGATGCATGAGGTAAAGAGCGTATGACGCATCGCCAACGCCAGCGGCCCACCTCGCCGCCAGGCTGTCATGCCTCAGTTTACCCGGCGGTGCCAAGGCAGCACTCCAAACAATTAGAGACGCCGGAATGCCATACACGACAGAGCGACCAAAGCCGGCCGAGATATCGGGAAACGCCGCCGCAAGCATCAGGGCACCCAGTCCCGTTGCGGCCATACAGGCCCTGATTGGGCCGGAAGGCCGCAGGCCTGAGGCGCACATGACCCCGATCATCGCGCCGAAAGCGAATTCGAGGATGATCGGATTGGTCCAGAAACCCCAGGGCTCAGGCAAAGGAGCCCCAAGAGCGCCCGAGAGCACCATCCCAACCAGGATCGCGAGCAGGACCGTAACTGCCCACCGCATGGGCAGCACGATCGTCGCCGTGAACAGCACGTAAAACAGCATCTCATAATTGAGCGTCCAACCCAGCTCGTAGACCGGCTGAACGACGCCGTCAGGGCGACTGGCCGGAACGAATAAGTAGGATTCGACTACAAACCTGAAATCGACGTAGCTCTGGTTGAGAAGATTTGGGGCGGCCACCGCTACCGCAATGTAGAGCGAGGTGAGCGCCCAATATAGCGGGACAATTCGCGCGATCCGGCGGGAAATGAAGAGACGCGCGCCCCCGGGCTTTGCGAACAGCTGTCGCGACGTATGCACCATGATAAGCCCGGAAATCACGAAGAAAATATCGACTCCAGCGCTCCATGGTATCGGATTCCAGCTCTGAAAGGTGCGGCCGGCCTGTAATTCCAGGGTGGCCGCATCATGCTGGGCGTGTCGCAGCGCGACCGAACTAGCCGCGAGGGCGCGCAGGACCTGGACCTGGGTGAGGGTTTCGCGTTGGCTGCGCTCGACAGGCGTCGATCTCTCCGAGCGACGCACTGCAGGCGCCGAGGCGCTCGCCATTCGGGCTTGTTCCATGGATGCTCCGCAGATTGTGAGCACACCGTGGTGCACCTCCGAAACTGATGCATCCTTCAAATGACGGACACCGCCCGCAAAGTATCGGCTGCCCGCGGGGACGCGGGTGTCCGGAACAGGTATACGCCGAAGCGTCTGCGCAGCCCTATGGCCTTTGTGCGATCCGGGCTTCGTGACTTCCTGCCCGAACGACGGCGATCACCGTAGCGAAAACAGTGGTCTCATTTGCTCGCCCTCAAGAACCAATGCCATTGACGGGCGTCGACCGCGCTCGGCCTCATCGACAGCAAGGCAAAAACCAAGCCTGGCATGATTTTCAGTCGCTTGCGGATATAAACGGCCATGGCAATGCTCCAGATGCTCAGTGCAAGTGCCACACCCACCGCAGCGCCAAGCAGGCCGTACACCGCAACTCCGGCTGCACAGGCAATGATATTGGCCACAGCACCCGCTATCATCGTCGTTGCCGCAGCCCATTCATTTCCAGTCATGGTCAGGAGATTCTGTTGGGGCCCGCACAGCGCGACAAAGACATATCCCAAAATCAGAACCCGTGCGATCGGCGCTCCCGCGCTATAACCCTCACCGAAATAGCTCAAGAACGGCTCGACGATCACCATCATCGGGACGGCCACCAGGATGGCACCGCCAGCAGAAAGCAGGGTTGCGCGCGCGAACAGCTGTTGTAGGCCTCTGCGATCGCCTCTGACGTAGAGATCGGCTGCTGTTGGCGAAAACATGGTTGCCACGGCGATACGGGACAGGCCCACGAGCATCGCGACATTCAAGGCCAGCGCGAAAATACCCGCTTCAGCAATATGGCTTGTCCAGCCCAAAACCAGGACTCCTGCCCGACTGACGAAAACATCGAGCCCGGTGATGAGCATGAGCGGGGGGACGGCAAGCCACCATTCCCTCGAGGCATAACTTGGCTTGGCGTGTCCCAGGCCGGGTGGTTCAAACCTCCTCGCGATGATGAACACCAGGGCCGCTGTGAAAGCGGAACTCACAAGCACCGCCAGCGTCACCGAGGGCGCATCCACTGTTCGAAATCCCGACAATGCCAGGAGGGCTACCAACACGAGCAGGAGCCCGTCTCGCATGATGCGCTCCGGCAACAACGCCGAGACAACGCCGCCGAAAGCACGCACAAGCGTGGCTCCGAGAGCATAGGCGGTAACCAAGGGCACAGCCATCATGCCGAGCACGATGCTTGTCTCAAGCCCTCTTTCCGTTGGATCTGAAAGGAACAGGACTGACGCAGCGCCGATCATCCCGAACAAGGTTGCCGCTATCAGCGATCTCTGCAGCGCAAATCTTATCACCCCGCGGGCCAGATCAAGCCTGCCACTGGCCCTATAGGCCGGGAGGAAACGCAACAATGATACATTAAAGCCAAGCGTTGCCAGATAGGCGAGCACTGACGTCCAAGCCTGAACGTAGGAATAGATGCCGTAGTTGTGAGGTCCGATAAGGCGTGCAATTGCCAACTGGGCAAGACTGGTCAAACCAGCGCCACCAATATAGATCAACAAGGCGAAGATGCTTGCCCAAGCGAGCCGCGATCCCATGTCCTTGTTGCGCGGCGGTGTGGTTGCTGAACCAGTTGTTACGTCTGCGCGATGAGATGGCAACTCAATTTGCTTTTCGCCGACCGCCCTATCGAAGCGCGACAATGCAGAAAGTATTTGTCTCTCAATCCGACAAATACTTTTAAAGGTCGATGGACCATCGGTGTATTCGACGGAGATGATTTCCCGGCCAGATGTTGTCAGGAGGTCATGCATCGCTTCAAAAACGGCGAACGAGCGCATGTTCACGTTCAAGTCGGCCTCGAAAATCCGTTCCGCCGGCGGCTCAAGCTCCATCCGCCTACGAAGGCGACTTTCCACGACCGCAGCTGGCACCAAGAGCCTGACGGTGAGATCGGCCGCCGGTGCGAGGCTGAGCGCCTTTTCCAGCGTTCTGGGGTTGGTGCTCCCATTGAACATCGCAAGCGAACCAATCGCTTGAACATATCCTTGATCGAAAATCGTAATTTCGGGCGATTGCTCCGCAGACTTCCAGCAACGCGAAAGGTGCAGGATGTATCGCCAGATTCGCGCGCGCCATATTCGGTTTTTTGGCGGTATCATCCTCACCATTGCAAAGGAATTGGAAATATCATCGGCTCGCCCTGCCGAAAAAAGCAATATTCTGGCTGTTGAAAATATCGCCGATACGATCCGTGATATGAACAGAAAGATTCCGAGATCATATTTGGCGGCCCTGGTGCTTGGCTTGTAGCTGAGGGCGACCTTGGCGTGATAGCCTTTCCCGCGCAGCTGCTGCGCAAGCGCATGTGCGAAGGTTGTTTTGCCGGATCCTGGAGGTCCGAAAAATTCAATGATCATCGTGTAGCTGGCTCGATTTAGGGACGCGATCGCTCCCTGGAGATTCTGTTGAAGATCGCAGACGCATCTTCAAACCCTCTCCAACAGAAGATCGGCGTTGTCTCCGAGCCTGGAGCCGGCTAGCCTCTTCAGGTTCACCCGGGTGAGCACACTCCCTACTGGAACGGTGGCGGATCCGCCGGCCCCTATTGCATCCAGAGCACCACGGGCAATGCTGCGCCTCGTCCTTGCCCAGCGAACGGCAAAAAGCACCGAATCGGCCCAGCGCTTAAGCAGCCTGGTTTCAGGCCCCCGAGGCCGAGGGGACCGTTCATGATGACCACGTCGTAGGCCGAACGCAGCTCCTCGGTGAACTGGCATTTGTCGACGGTGGACAGAAGCGTCAGGAGATCATCGGAAGGTGCTGGAGCGGCCATGAGGTCGATACCGATTTCCGGCATCCTCGTAATTGCATCCTTCAGCACGCAACGTTCATTCACATAGTCGCCGAAGGAGTTCCGGGCCTTGTCGGTGCTGAATTCACCACGAAACCCGTTCGTGAGCCGTACATCCTTGCGATCGAGATCGAGGAAAAGCACTCTTCCTCCCAGCCGCGTTGCCGCCAGCGCCAGGCTCCATGCCAACTCGGTCTTGGCATCGTCCTGGATGCTGGACGTCACGAGAATGATATGCGGCGGCTGCCCCTTCCCCTGAGTTGGCGCCGCAGTGACGAGCAGCGAAGTCACGGCGCGGCTGAACGGCAAGTTCTGCTGGCTCAGAACCAGATGCCGCAGCTTTCTGGCATTAAGTCCCGCAACCCTGGGAAGCAGTCCTACGCACGGGACCCCAAGCTCGGCCTCGGCTTCGGCTTCACTGCGCAAGGTTTGGTTGAAACCGTTGCGGACCAGGACAATGACCGCCCCCATGAGACCAAAGACGACCATGCCGGGGGGAATCAGGAAAATCGGCGACAATGTCACGGGGGTCGACGGCGGCCAGGCGGTCGAAAGGACCGCTACGCCTGGCGAAGGAGCGGCGATGCGACGTATCAGATCCTGCTGCCGGCTCAGGAGTTCGTTGTAATGCTGCGTCACGATGGCTACCCTAGGCTCAAGGGAACGCAGCCCCGAAAGTTGGCTCGCCGTGTCGGCCACGGCCGCGTCGAGCATCGCCTTGCGACTTTCAAGAGCCGTAGCCTGAGACCGGTAGACATTTGCCTCGGCAGCGATTCGGGCAACGCTTTGCTCCATTTCGCGGGCGATCGCGTTGCGCAGATCGCCGTCGGCGGCGGCGCCCGACTGGCGTGTCACCAGGTCCGTCAACACGGGCGACCCGATTTCTTCAGCGATGGCCGTGACCGGGGCGCCCGCCTTGCGCAGGTCCTCAATACGGCGAAGGCGCGCTTCCGACGCGGAAAGACTGGCTTTCGATAGGAATATCTGCCGGCCGAGTTCCGCTGTCTCACTGGCTGCGTTGTTGGCCGCAGTCTGATCGACGGCGCCATGCGTGAGCCGGTATGTCTCCAGCCGATCTGTCGCTTCGACAAGATCCCTTTGTACTTGCGGAAGGCTGGCGACTATCGAATCCAGATGAACCTGATCCGATGCTCGGCTTTTTTGTACCAGATCTTGAATGTAGACTTGGGCGAACGTGTTCGCGACAAGTGCCGCACGCGCCGGACTTGGATCGGTGAACCCGATGGTGATGACGCGCGATCGCAGCTCTTGTCCGACCCTCATTCCCTTGCGTAGCGCCTTCAGCTCGGGCGCGTCCGCTGCGTCCGGATTTTCCGCCACTGTCTTATCCTGTCTCCAGGCCCTGTTCAGGAGGTCGATGAGGAACGAGCCAGCCGCGGGCGGGACGGCATTGACGACGCTCTTTCCGTTACCGTCGACTGGTTGGGCTTTGCGCAGTGCTGCCAGGACCCGACGCAGGTGGCCTTGCGAGGAGAGCATCGTCAGATGATCATCGATGTTCGATTCCAGCGAGTCCTGGGCGGATGCCACGCCACCCGAAGCACTGCTGCTCGGGGCGTCGATAATGACCTGCGTCGTTGCCTCGAACAGCACCGGGCGGGTGAAGCCTGCCAGTCCGGCCAGGATGCCGCCCAGAAGGGCCATGGCAAGCAAGAACCATTTTCGCGTCGTCAGGATGATGACGAGCTGATGGAAGGGTGACGATTGCGTTGGCTCGCGTGGCGGCCGCATCAAGCGCAGATTGGTTTCAAGTGTCCCAGCTTCCATCTGCTTGGCGCGCGGACGCCGGGCGCGGTTGGCTATGGAACCTTCCATCTCAATCCCCTGTCAGTTCGATATGGTAAGAAGGGTGCGTGGCGACCGTCGATGGCCGCATGGCTTCGTTGCGCCACGCCTGAAACATGAGCACCGGCCACAGGTCGCGGAAATTATCTTGGCTTCCATGCAGATGATTGCGCCAGCATGCGTCGACCTTCTCACGGTCGATGACCCCGTCCCCGGAGCGGCCGATCGTGGCAATGATATCGGTTGCCCAGCCGCGCAAGGGCCCTTTCAACCAAGTCCCGACCGGAACGTCGAAACCTTGCTTGGGCCGGTCGACCAGTCGGCGTGGTACATAACGATCAAGCAGTCGGCGAAGCAACCATTTGCCCTTCCCGTTTCGGACTTTGGCACGGGCTGGCAAGCGCCAGGCGAATTCAACGACGCGATGGTCCAGGATCGGGCATCGCCCCTCGAGGCTGTTGGCCATAGTGGCTCGATCGAGCTTCACCAAAATGTCGCCCGGTAGGTAGCCTGTCATGTCGGCGAATAGGAGACGCGAGAGCAGGCCGTCGAGCTTTGTCGTGTCGGTAGGTGCTGTCGACGGCTTGCGATGAACAAGGTCGTTGGCTGAAGATTTGGTCAGTTGCAGAAGGAGTTCGTCCTCATCTCGCGCCGCGAGCAGGCGGGCAAGGCGAGCCAGGCGGTCACCGCGCAAGCCATGCCGCATATTCGATGAAAGCGGCAGATTGCCGAAGATATCTTTCTGAGAGGCTTGGGCCAGCAACCCAGCCCCCGATGCCAACAGCCGGCGAAATGACAATGGCAGCTCATGCTGCTTTGTGAGGCGGGCTGCCAGGAAGTGTCGAGAATAGCCTGCGAAGCACTCGTCGCCACCATCGCCTGAAAGCGCCACGGTTACATGTTGCCGCGCGAGCCGCGACACCAGCAGCGTCGGTATCTGCGATTCATCGGCAAACGGCTCGTCCCAAATCCGGGGCAGCTCCGGAATGACCTCAAGCGCGGCGGCCGGCGAGAGATGAAGTTCCGTATGATCGGTGCCCAGATGCCGAGCCACCGCGGCCGCATGGGGAGCTTCATCAAACCCACCTTCGCCGAACGCTATGGTGAACGTACGAACGGGGTTTCGGGACTGTGCCTGCATCAGCGCGACGACAGTCGAGCTGTCGATTCCGCCCGACAGAAAGGCGCCCAGCGGCACATCTGCAATCATTCGTTCCTTGACGGCCAGGCGGAGCAGGCTGTCGAGCTCGGTTGCGAGGTCCTCGTCGCTGGCAGCTATCGGATCGCGCTGTCCCTTGCAGGCGACATCGGCCAGCGACCACCAAGGGTGAATGCGATGCGCAAGCGAACCGGTGCCTCGGGCGTTGGCGAATTGCGCCGCAGTGACCGACAGGACTGATCCAGGTGGCAGCTTGAACACGCCCTGCCAAATGCAACGGTCATCCGGCACCCAGCCTTTGGAAACCATTGTCGTCGCCGCATCGACATCGAGTTCCGGGGTGAAGCCTGGGAAGCAAGTGATCGCCTTCAACTCCGAGGCGAAGACGAGCGCATCACGTGTCAAGGCGACATAGAGTGGCTTCTTCCCCATTCGGTCGCGGGCAAGCTGAAGCGTTCGGTTCTTCAGGTCCCACAGCCCAAAAGCAAACATGCCAGCGAAGCGCGCGAGGGCTGAATCAAGGCCCCAGCTTTCGATTGCGCACAGCATGACCTCCGTGTCGCTGGCGCCGCGGAAATGATGGCCCGCCCCTTCCAGTTCACGGCGCAGATCGCGAAAATTGTATATCTCGCCATTGAAGGTGATGACATACCGACCGCTCGCGGAGAGCATTGGCTGGCGACCCGCTTCGGACAGGTCGACGATGGCCAGTCGCCGGTGGCCGAAGGCTACTCCCCCTTCACGGCTCACCCAGAAGGCCTCACCGTCAGGTCCGCGATGACGAAGCGCCGTCGCCATCGGTCCGATGGCCCTGAGCGCACTTGCGTTGGCTGCATCGGGCGCCAACAAAATTCCGGCGATCCCACACATTCTAGCATCTCCTCTGGCGAACAATCGCGGGGATCGCTTCCGGCGTCCCAGCGGCAAGGCAGAGGGTCAGACAGAACCACACGATCGGATGGCGGATGACCAAATGCGGAGCACTGAAAACGGCGATCGATGCCACGAGCGCCACCAGAGCGTCCAGCTTCGCCCGCCAGGCGGACAACGCAGCCGAGCCGAAGATCCACATCAGGGCTAGAACCGAAATCAGGCCGCCCTGAGTGTAGAGATCCAGGATGGTGCTGTGCGCCTCGAAGGGCCGCGGCAAAAACTGTTGATTGACCACGGGCGGACTATCTAGGTGCGGGCCCGGACCCAGTCCAAGCGATCCCGATCGTGCCCCCTTCTCCAAGGCTGCATTCCAGAGGTAGAGGCGAAGCGCCGCGGTTTGGGCAGTCGCTTCCCCGCCCTTGTCTTTGGTCAGGCTCTTGGCGAAGTCTTCGGCGCTGGAGGCCTCGCTGAGGGCATAGGGCGCTATAGACAGGGCCAGCGGCAGGAAGCCAACGGCCATCAGGACGGCAAGCTGCCTTGAAAGGCTCGCCTTATTGCCGTCGCTCGTCAGCCAGGCCCGGACCCGCAGCCCGAGAAGGATCAGACAAGCCAGGACCGTGGTATAAAGGTAGGTATCGCTTTTTGTCAGCCTTCCGACGTAAACGGTGAATATGAGGCTGCATAGGGCAAGGCATCTTCCCCATTTATTGCTGGTGGTTGTGGCAAGATGCAACGCCAGTGGACCGAGTAGGGCGCAGTAGAGCGCAAGCTGGTTCGGATTGTCGGACCATCCGCAGAAGCGGTCCCAGTACCAGGGCTCGACCCCAGCCTGATGGAGCCAGCCGAAGCCAAGCCCTACCTGAATGATGAAGCCCGCATTCGCGATAGCAACCATCCACCAGGCGATACGACGCAAACGGAAAGACGCGTTGGGCTCCGCAGCGGCCAGACAGGTGACGCACGCCAACAGCACATAGGCCAGCGTGTCGTGCAACAACGGATCCAGGAACAACGTGGTTGTCAGAAAACCGATGATGTAACCCACGCCCATGGCAAGCGCCAGGATCAGCCAGAAAAGCCCAAGCTTGGCCAGGGCCGGCGTAACCTCCAGTTGGCCGCCAGCAAGGATTCGCGTCATCGACAGCATTATCCAGAGCGTGAGGCATAGTTCGCTGTAGCCGAAGGGCAGCCCTGGGATGCTGAGTTGCGCCGCGTAGGACATCGCGACGCCGAAGGCCAGAAGCGCATCACGCATCATTGCCGCGCCTCGCCCAGTCGATGGGGGCTCGGCACCGCCTCTTCCCTCGGATTCGCCTGCGCAGCTTGAACAAGCCTCCTGCGATATCTGCCACCCAGGATTGTCTTGTACAGGTCGCAATACTGGTCGATGACCCACGACAACGAGAACCGCTCCCGCACGAATCCGACGGAACGGCTGCCCATGGTCTTGCCACGGGCGGGGTCGGAAAGAAGATCGACTATCCGGGAGGCCAAGCCATCCGCATCGCGCGGCGCCACGAGATAGCCGTTCCAGCCATCCTCAACCACATCGTTGCAGCCCGGCATATTCGAGGCGACGATCGGTAATCCGGACAATCCCGCCTCCAGCAGGACACGCGGAATTCCCTCGCGATATTGCGTCGGAAATGCAAACAGATCCGCCATCCCAAGGAGGGCTGGAATGTCGCGCCTTGGCCCCAATGCGACAACGTGGGGAACATGGCGCTCGATATCGGCTCTGCTGACGGCAAACGGACCTTCGGAGTCTTGCGGGCCGACAAGTACGAAACGCGCGTTGGGCCTCTCGCGGATAACGCGAGGAACCGCCTCGATGAGGGTTGGAATCCCCTTCTGCCGCGTGAGCCGGCCGACAAATATTATGACCTGGGCTGATTGTAGGCCAAGTTCCTCGCGCATCGTGGCAGCCGAAGGACCACGATACCTTGCCATCGAGAATGCATCGGGGTCGATGCCAGAACTCCGGATCAGTCGCCCTTTGCCGCGAGCCACCAGCCGGTAGCGCTCGAAGAAGGCCTGATCATCACTATTCTGGAAGACGGTCATGGCTGTCCAACGAGACGCCACCCCCTGAAGGCCGCAAAAGAAAGGACGCAATGCCAGGGCCCGCGGCTCCCGCGACGAGAATGTCCAACCAAGCCCGTTGATGGTGCGAACGACGGGAACGTGCCCGCGCACCGCCAGTGGAGTTAGGATATTGGGCTTGGTGTCGAAGCTTTGAATGATGTCCGGACGCAGTTCGGACATCAGTTCACGGATCGCGCTGACAGCACCCCATTCTGCACCGCCGCTGCCAAAGCGGTCGAACCCAAATCGGCGATGGGCAATGCCATGGGGTGAGAAGGCGGCTCCGAGATCACTCGAAACGGCAGTGACTTGAAAACCCCTTTCGCGAAGCGCCAAAAGAAACGGGATTCTTAGTCTATGATCCTCGCCTCCAACGCAAACCAGATGCGGACTCATCCTGTCGCTCCTGGATGCGATACCAATCGCTTAAAACAGCTGACCCTATCCGCGGTTTCCATGGCCGGTTTCATCGCCCCTGAACACACAACAGCCAGTCCCACGCTAGGAGCAGGCTTTCGTGCTGTCCTCGTCTGTTTGCATGAAGCAAGCTGATCAACGATGCGGCAATGCAGCCACAATCGCTGTCACCTCGGTCAGTGAGTTGGATTCATCCGGTCTGACGGTGCAAGGACGGCACCTTCGCGTACGACACGGCGGGCCGGATATAAAAAAGGGCTGTGTTCGAAAGGTCCGCGCGCCGCGTTCAAAGCAACTTCCGCCCGCCTTCTCACGCCGGATCAACATCGCACCCCAGATGGTGTGATGACTCGCACCGCCAGTTCTCCCGACCGCTTCGTCTGGAACAGGCTTTCACCCGGTCTCTGGATATGGTCGGACCACCAGCCGCCTCTTCCCGCGGATGGGCGACCGCGTTGCCATGCTCGCCGTCATTCGGACCGGCACGCCCGCCTTTCCGTTGAACCCGGTGGGATCCAGTTCAGTGCCTCTCCGCAATTGCCAGCGGCGCGCGTCTCGCATGACCTTTTGGAGTACTGCCTTGCTCATTTTGGCGCCGAGGCTTTTCACGAGGAGCATTGAGCGGCTGCAATGGGAGGGCTTCGTCAGGACGCGATCCCTTTGCGGTCTGAGCTCGAAGAAATCCTGGGGAAGCGCGCATTTGGCGGTGGCTCAACCGAACGTTCATTGGCCGATTGCCGCCACTGCAAACGCACAAGGCGCTCCGGCAGACTTCGCTGCAATGCTTTCGTTGCAGGCTTGAGCACCCCATACTTGGATCATCTACATACCTCTGAGGCAAGCGTAGCATCGAGGCTGTTGTGTTTTTCGGACGCTGATCAAAGATTCTATCAAGGGGCGCCGGTATTTGATTTGTCGCTAATGGATCCTTTCCCTAGGCAGGTGTGGGGCGCCTACCGAATCGGACGAAGGGTATGTCAATGACAACACTCCATTACGCCTCGGGCGGGTCGGCCTCCGAGGTCGCGAAAGCCGGATTCAATCTTGTTGATGTATCTTCCTTGGACCAGCTCAACGCCTTGCCGGCCGGCCAGAAAGGCCTCGTGTGGCTCAATGAAGCCGATGGTGCAACCTCCTCCTTTATCCAGAAGGTCACGCCCTTCATCGGCAACCCGAAAGTGTTTGGCTTCTTCCTCGTCGATGAGCCGGACCCGACCGGCAAATGGGGAACTTATGCCACCGCCGCTGATCTGAAGGCGGAGTCAGACTGGATCCACAGCCACCTGCCCGGCGCCAAGACCTTCATAACCATGATGAACATGGGGTCTTCCGCTAACCCCGACTTTTCAAACACATTCAATCCTGCCAACACGCATATCGACTATTACGGCTTGGATCCCTACCCGGTACGGACCGGAACAAGCACGATTGACTACAACATGATCGACAGGACTGTGGCGGCGGCCGTCGCCTCGGGCATCCCGCTCAGTCAGGTCGTTCCCGTGTATCAGACCTTCGGCGGCGGCGACTGGACGACCGACACGGGCGGTCGCTATGTCCTGCCCAGCGTTGCTCAGGAAAAGACTATGTTGGACCACTGGGCCAAGGTAGCGCCTTCGCCCGCCTTCGACTATGCCTATGCTTGGGGTTCTCAACAGGGCGACACGGCGCTTGAGAGCTCGCCGACGCTGCAGGCTCTGTTCCTTCAACACAACCAGAGCACCGCAAGCGGTCCTTCGGCCAGCGAACCGACGCCGCCGCCTACCAGCACAGTGCCTCCGCCCACAAGTGTCCCTCCGACCAGCACCGGCGATCACATTTTCTACGGCACGGGTAGCGCGGATGTGCTTCGCGGCACCGCTGGCGCGGACACGATGATGGGCCGCGGCTACAACGACACCTACTATGTCAACAACGCCGGCGACAAGGTGGTGGAACTGCGGCACAGCGGCAACGATAGCGTGCTGGCATCGGTCAGCTACGCGCTGTCGGCCGGTTCGCAGGTCGAGCATCTTGCGACCACCAGCAAATTGGGAACTGCCGCCATCAAGCTCACGGGAAACGAATTCGCCCAAACCATTGATGGCAATTCCGGGAGCAACACTATCAACGGCGGTGGCGGGAGAGACGTTCTGACGGGACATGGCGGCAACGACGTCTTTGTCTTCGATTCGGCTCTCAAGGTCGGCAATATCGACAAGGTCACCGATTTCAAAGTGGGCCACGACAAGATCCAACTCGACCACACTGTGTTTGCCGGCCTGCATACCGGCGCCCTCCCCTCTTCGGCGTTCTACGCCGGCAGGGCCGCGCACGACAGCGGCGATCACATCGTCTATAACAGCACGACCGGCGCGCTTTCCTTTGACAGCGACGGCTCCGGCGGCGCACATCAGATCCAATTTGCCACTCTATCGCCACACTTGGCTCTGACGGCGTCCTCGTTCATCGTGACGTGACCGCGGGAACGTCAGCCTGAGCAAGATGGTCTGACGTTCTTGAATATGGCTGACGGAACCAACAAGCCCCGCCGAGCTTGTAGTTGGTATGAGCGCGCGCGGCATCGAATTCCTGCAGAAATGGATAGAGGATAAGATCCCGCTCTACACCAAGGCCGATCCGGCTCTTGCGGCGAAACTTGCGGACCAAGCAACGGCGGATGCCATCAGAGCGGGAATCCGCCCCGAGGAAATTTCTGAGGAAGTCGGAAGCATGTTGACGACCATGCTCGAAGTGCTCGATCAGCACGATTCGACATGATTGCGCGCTTGGCGGCAGATGCTGCCCGGCTTGGCGCCAAATGCATAAAATGTGTCATGGATCATAGGTTATGGGCCAGCCTAGACAGCATGACCAACATGCTCGCCCAGAACGCGCGCGACGACCCCGTCCACGTCGTGAGGTTCAGCACCATTGACTTGTATCAACGGCCATCGGTCCTGGCGCAGGCACTCGCCGACCTCTCTTGAGATTTCGGCCTGCCTTAATCCTTTGTCCACGCCAAGTTCGAACAGCATAACCTCGAGGAGCGGTTGCTGCGCATGCCTATCCACAAGACGGCGGCGTAGCGTTTCCTGCGGCGCGTCGAGTTGCACAACGAGATCCGGCCGCGGCAGGAACGCCAGGCACTTGCGGACCGCCTCCAGGCTTGGAGTTCTAGCCAGCACACCCAGCGCACACAAAGCCTGAATCATGCCCTCTTCGAAGATGAAGCAACCGGGCGACTCCCGCGCTTGGCGCCAGGACTGGCACAGTTGGGCGATGTCGACCTTCATGCGCCATGACCACACGCGGCTTCGAAGAGGGATCGATGCCAGAAGCCGGGCCGCGACACTGTCCTTTGGCAAGGTCGACAGCAAGATAGGACCGGATGTGGCAATCTTCTTGCCAATTCGCCCTATGCCGTGGCGGATTTCCGGAGCGTCATCCTGAGCCGATCCAGGTTCAATCAGGCGATACCCATTTACTGTCTTCACATTGATGCCGTGTCTCGCCAGCCCGTGGCAGAGGCCGCGAAGCAGCGTAGTTTTACCCGCGCCAGGCGGCCCAAACAACTCGATGATCATATGCTCTCGTCTCCGAACGAGCAGTCATTCCCCTACCGATCAAGCTTAGCCGGATTTCAGATCACACCAACGTTCATTTGAATGATTGTTCCAATCAGTGAATCTGGGCACCGAGCCCGGATTCTAGCGGAGATGCCGATCGCATCCGTTCGCCTGGGCATGCCGTCTTGCGCTCCACGGAGCTTGCAAGGAAAAACGACCGGTGCTGGACACAAATGGCAAAACATCTGAAGGACGCTCGGGAAGCGCTGGCTAGGCAAGATCGAGGCATCATCCGAATGATTGATGAAAAGATCTCCGCGGCGAGCGATGTTCGACCGTCAGCTTGGCGGGGCCCTGAATGTCCTCAGTGTGTTTGCATTCGGAAGTGGCAAATCAAAACCTACAGGTGGATCTGCGACCCACCCGAAGGTGGTCAGTCGTTCCCGAATATGAGCTTGACCAAGGGGGGCCAGTCTGGCGCCGTTACCGACAGATGGGTGCCAAATTTGCGGACATTCCAATCTTCGATCACCTTGGAGATGTCGCCAGGCGGTATCCTGACAAGCTCGCAATCAGCGACGGCGCCAACCGCCTGACTTTTTCTGAGCTTTTCCGGGCGGTCGAGACGCTGGCAACTCATATCGGTGCCGTCGTCCCCGAAGGGCAGGCCATCGGCATCCTGCAAGCAAACTCCGCTTGGTATCCTGTGGCGATCTTGGCGACCATGACGGCGGGACGGCCTTCGGTTCCGCTCAACACAAGAGATCCCGCCTCTCGCATTTTCGATATAGTCAGTGCCGCGCGGCTCGGCGCAATTATAGGCGCCGAAAATGTTCGCCCGGTCGAATTGGCCCAGGAGATCGTCTGGATCGATATTGCCGCCGCCGTGGCGCCCAACGATCAACACCCGGAACAGCAGCATAAGCACCCTATCGTTTCGGTCGATGCGCCTGCATTGGTGCTTTACACTTCAGGTAGCACCGGGCGCCCCAAGGGAATCGTCAACAGCCAACGAAGCCTGCTATGGCGGGTCCGGCAATATGTCGATGCGTGCCATATCAGCGCGGATGACGTTTTCCTGCCGCTGACCGGGCCAGCCACGATCGCCGGTTGCCGGGAGATCTTTGCGGCGCTGCTGACGGGCGCCACTTTGCATCTTCTCGAGGTGGAGGCTGTCGGCCTGCGCGCTACGCGCGCTCGATTGCAGTCCGAAGGTGTGACGATCGCCTATCTTGTGCCGGCACTGCTTCGAGCCCTCCTGGCTGAGGCGCCCGCCGACGCTTCCTGGCCGCTCAGAGTGGCCCGGATCGGTGGGGAGAAAGTGTCATGGACGGACATCGCTTTGCTGCGCAAAGCCGTTTCGGACCAGTGCCTGATCCAGATCGGCTACTCATCGACTGAAACCATCGGTTCGCAATGGTTCTTGCCGCCTGACTGGCCCGAGCAAGACGCGTCGGTTCCCGTCGGCAGGCTGCTCCCTGGTATGGCATTCGCTATCGTCGACGAAGCGGAGCGCAATGTAGGGCCAGGCGAAAGTGGAGAGCTTCTGATCAAAAGCCGCTATGTCCTGCTCGGTCATTGGGAGAACGGTGTGGTCGTTCCCGCGCAGCCGGACCCCGACGATCCCGAGGCTCGGCTTTTTTCCACCGGGGACCTCGTTCGGCTCGACGATGATGGCATCTTGAGGATCGTCGGCCGCAAAGGGCGCCAGATCAAGATCAATGGTCGACGCATCGAGCCCGCCGAACTCGAACGGGTCTTGCGTTGCGCGCCTTCGGTGGCGGATGCCGTGGTGATGGTAACGGCCGCGCAGGAACTCATCGCCTTCGCGGTTCCCCAGCGCTTCGCAGGCGGCGCTTTTGCAGACGACCTTCGCCAGCTCCTCAGAATGACCTTGCCGGCACCATTGCGTCCCTTGCGATTGCACACCGTTGACGCAATCCCACGCCTGTCGGGAGGTAAGGTCGATTTGGCAACACTGGCCGAGATAGATCGTTCGCACGGAAGGAGGGCGCGAGCCGCCCGGTCGTCCACTCTCGATGCTCGGCCCGCCGGAGGAGCAAAGGACACGCGTCAAATAGTGCAGCACGCGTGGACGCAGGTTCTCAACACAGGCACTGCCACGGGAAACTGGGATGATGCTGGAGGAGATTCGCTGCAGCTGCTGCACTGCGTCATGGCGATCGAAAACGCCATCGGGCAAGAGCTGGGCCTCGAGGCATTCACCGTGGGCATGAGCTTGGACGAGATGGTTGAGGCGGTCGTCTCTGCACGGTTGGGCGAAGGGCGCGAAAAGAAGCACCACCCCCCGGTTCTTTTCCTGTTTCCAGGGTCCGTTGGCTATGGTCCGAGCCTGGCTGCGTTCGCAGCCGCCATGGCGAAAGTCGCCCGTGTAAACCCGATCCGATATCCGAGCCTTGCGGCGATACTGGACGGACACAACAGCCTAAGCGCCATGGCTGGCGCCGCACTCGAGCAGATAAGCCGCATCCAACCTGCGGGCCCCGTGCGACTTCTCGGCCATTCTCTGGGTGGCGCGGTTGCATTCGAGGTTGCCGCACGGCTCATGAAGGCCGGGCGAACGGTGCGGTTCCTGGGCATCCTCGACACGAGCCTCCTGCACGAGCCGAGCAACCACTGGGAGACACTTACCCGTACGTTCTATCGTATTCGCACCAACCGCATATCCGCGCACCGGATGGCTTGCAGAGCCCTTGCGAAGATCACCGTCGCCGTGGGCGGCGAAGCGCGTCTGGCCAGGATTCTAGACAGATTTGCCAATGGAGAGTTCAACCCGACGATCTTCAGGACCAAACTGGAACTGCAGGAGGTTTTAAGGGCGAAGTCATTCTTCCAGTGGCTTGAGGCACCGAAACCGGCTCTGCCCCTCTCCGGTACCTTGTTCCGATGTCGCAGGGAGGGAATGCCGCGGGCCTTGGGCTGGGACAGCGTCTTGGCACACCTGGACGTCATTTCGATCAAGGGCAGCCACATCGACCTTGTCGTCGAACCAAACCTTGCCACCAACCGTCCGCTTATCGAGACGGCCATCGTGCAGACCTATTCCCCCGCCGAATCTCGCAAAAGGGAGGACTTGTCATCGACATAATTCCGGAATTCAGCAAGGACATGCTGGCGCTCGATGCCGGCGCGGAGGTCGATCGCATCGTTGACACCTTGCGCACTCAGGTTCTCGGCACCCTGCATCGTCGCGGCGTGGTTGTCGGTCTTTCCGGCGGTATCGACAGCTCCGTCGTCGCGACCTTGTGCATGCGCGCGTTCGGGAAAGACAAGGTCCTGGGACTGTTCATGCCGGAGCGGGATTCTTCCGGCGACTCCCTGAGACTTGGCCGCCGCGTCGCGGCACAGCTTGGCATTGAAAGCGTCCTTGAGGACATAGCACCGGCACTGGAGGCCATCGGCGCCTACCGCCGGCAGATCGATGCGATCCAGACCGTCGTTCCCGACTATGGGAAGGGTGGAAATGCAAGCTGGTGATCGCGTCGGTTCTGGAGAGCAGCGGGCTCAATATAACCCGCCTCACGGTCCAGGATCCGCAGGGTAAAGTAGATACCGTGCGTCTGCCGCCAGCTGCCTATCTGCAGATCGTTGCTGCGACAAACTACAAGCAGCGCCTGCGCAAAATGACGGAATACTATCACGCCGACCGCCTCAAATACGCGGTTGTCGGCACTCCAAATCGCCTCGAGTACGACCAGGGCTTTTTCGTCAAGCAGGGCGACGGAGCCGCCGACGTGATGCCGATCGTTCACCTTTACAAAACCCAGGTTTATCAACTCGCGGAATATCTCGAGGTGGATGATGAAATCCGGCAGCGGCCACCGACCACCGACACCTTTTCCATGACCCAAAGCCAGGAAGAATTCTATTTCGCGCTGCCCTATCACCTGATGGATCTATGCCTCTACGGCCTGAACCACGGGGTCGCCAGCAATGAGCTCGCGGCGGTTGCTGGCCTCACCGAGCCCCAGCTTCAGAAAGTGTTCAAGGACATCGAAGCGAAACGAAGGGCGGCCCACTATCTTCACGCGCGGCCTTTGCTGTCCGCGGAAGGCGGAGATTGACCGAGCATGTGCGGCATCGGTGGAATCGTGGCGCTGAATGCCACAGCGGCTTCTCCTTCGCGGCAGGCGCTGATGCAGATGATGGGCGCGCTGGCGCATCGCGGGCCCGACGGGCGCGGTCTCTACCGGGACAGACGCGCGGGGCTGGCGCATGTGCGCCTGTCCATCGTCGATCTTTCCGGTGGCCAGCAGCCGATGGCGGATACAGGCGATACGACGTGGATCGTGTTCAACGGCGAGATATTCAACTACGTCGAATTGCGTGAAAAACTCACGGCGCTCGGCCACCGCTTCCGAACCCGCAGCGACACGGAGGTCGCGCTGCACGCCTATCGTGAGTGGGGAGAAACGGCCTTCGAGCGGATGAACGGCCAATGGGCAATTGCGATCTGGGATTCAGTGGCCAATCGTCTCATATTGTCGCGCGACCGCTTCGGCATTTGCCCGCTGTATTTCAGCGAGCATGCGCACCGGCTTTATTTCGCCAGCGAAGTGAAAGCCATTTTCGCGGCCGATCGAACCATACCTCGCGCCCTTGATCCAGCCGGCATCGATCAGACGTTCACGCTCTGGACGGTCGTTCCGCCGCAAGGAGTTTTCCACGGAATCAACGAACTCGAGCCGGGTCGTGTCCGCATCTATCAGGATGGCACCGTTCGTGAGCGGATTTTTTGGCAGCCTTCCTATCCCGACAATTTCGGATCGCGGCAGGGCGAGTTCCCCGGGTCCTCCAACGACGCGGTGGACCGCGTGTCTAGCGCTCTTGAGTCCGCGACGGCGCTCAGAATGGTGCGCGCCGACGTGCCTGTCGGGTGCTACCTCTCCGGAGGGCTGGACAGTTCGCTTGTGGCCGCGCTCGCAAGGCGCTTCGCGGGCGATCGCTTCCAAACCTTCTCCTTGCGTTTTGCCGACGCCGAATATGACGAGACCCGCTTCCAGCGAATGGTTGCCGAGACGATCGGCAGTGAGCACCATGAAGTGGTCGTTTCGCGCAGAGATATAGCCGGAATCTTTCCGGAGGTAATCCAACACACCGAACGCCCGATCCTGAGGACTGCCCCGGCGCCACTCTTCCTGCTCTCGCACCTGGTGCGCGAGCGTGGCATCAAGGTCGTGCTGACCGGCGAAGGCGCTGACGAAATGTTCGCCGGCTACGACCTGTTCCGCGAAGGCAAGGTCCGCCGCTTCTGGGGGCGCCACCCGACTTCGACACGACGCTCTCGGCTCCTGGAACGCCTTTACCCCTATCTCACCCGCTCGCCGGTGCAACAGCAGGCGATGGCGCGTCAGTTCTTCGGGCGAAATATTCACGCTTACGACGCGCCGGGCTTTGCCCATGAAACACGCTGGCGAACCACCAGTGCCATCAAGCGCTTGTTTACGGCCGATATGCGGGCTCGAACGCAGGGCCGCGACGCCGTGTCCGAGTTGCTCGCCCGTCTGCCCGCGCAGTTTGCCCGTTGGAGCCCTCTTGCGCAGGACCAGTATCTCGAGGTGCAAACACTGATGTCGGGCTATCTGCTCTCCTCGCAAGGCGACAGGATGCTGATGGCTCACTCCGTCGAGGGGCGCTTCCCGTTCCTGGACGATGAACTTGTGAGGCTCGCGAATTCGCTGCCACCCTCCTTCAAACTCCGCGGCCTCGACGAGAAGCACGTGCTGAAGCGCATGGCGGCACCCATCCTGCCCTCCGAGATCATAGCCCGCAAGAAGCAGCCCTTCCGTGCGCCCAACGCGCTTTGCTTCGTCGGCGCAGACGCTCCGGATTACGCACGCGAGGCGGTTTCGCAGGCGGCCCTGCGCGAGGCGAATGTCTTCGATCCAAAGGCGGTCACGCACCTGCTTGCCAAATGCCAGGCCAGAACTGGCGATGGCGACCTGTCCAATGCCGACAACATGGCGCTGGTCGGCGTGTTGTCGACCCAACTTCTTCATCAGCAGTTCGTCGCGGGTTGTCCCAGTGCAACGCTCGAATGCACACTCAGCGTCGACGTCGACTGCGAACATCGGGAAGAGCGCCTGCATGTTGCATGATGCCGTACCATTGCTGCATGACTACCTCGCCCATTCAGCCGTCCGACACGGAAGTAAGGTGGCGCTGGTGTGCAACAGGCAGCGTGTCACCTACCTCGAACTCGAAACGCGAGCCAACGCGATCGCCCGGGACCTAGCCGCATCCGGCGTCGTTCGCGGTGATCGCGTGATGATCTTCGCCGACAACACCGTCGAGACGGTGGTTAGCTTCTGGGCGGTGCTAAAGGCGAATGCGGTGGTGTGCATCGTCAACCCGCTCACCAAGAGCGACAAGCTCGATTATCTGCTCAACGACTGCCGGCCGACGGCGCTCATCACGGACGGCCATCTGCACGCGATCTTCCGCGAGCCGGCGCGCGGCTGCCCGTCACTTCTGCGAGTGATCGTATCGGGACCGATCGACGACGTCGAACTCGCCCAGCTGCCGTTTGCCGTGCGCTGGGACGCCGCCCTCGCCAATGGCGCGGATACGCCGCCGGCACGGCAGTGCATCGATGTTGATCTGGCAGCCATCATCTACACGTCCGGGTCGACGGGCGAACCCAAGGGCGTGATGCTGACGCACAGAAACATGATGGCCGCGTGCGCGTCTGTCGCTTCCTACCTGGCGATTGCCGAGGACGAGGTGATCCTCAATGTCCTACCCCTCGCCTTCGATTATGGACTGTACCAGATGATCATGGCTTTTCGTACCGGCGCCCGGCTGGTGCTCGAACGCTCGTTCGCTTTCCCGGCACAGATCCTCGGGTTGATCAGGCAGGAGGGGGTTACGGGCTTTCCTGGCGTGCCCACAATCTTTGCCGCACTCTCCGAACTCAGGTCCCTCAAAGACCAGGATTTCTCGAGCATCCGCTACGTCACAAACACTGCGGCAGCCCTACCCCTCAAGCATATTTTCATGCTTCGCGAGCTGTTTTCGGGTGCACGCATCTATTCGATGTACGGTCTCACCGAATGCAAACGTTGCACCTATTTGCCGCCAGAGGACCTCGAGCGAAAGCCATTGAGCGTAGGGATCGCAATCCCGAATACGGAGATGTGGATCGTTGACGAGCATGACAGGCGGATAGGCCCCGGCGTTGTCGGCCAACTCGTCATTCGCGGCGCAACGGTGATGAAGGGATATTGGGGCAAGCCCGAGGCAACGGCCAGGAAACTCAAACCCGGCCCGCTGCCCGGCGAGCAGGTCCTATACACCGGCGACTACTGCCGGATGGATACGGAGGGTTACCTCTACTTCGTCGGCCGTGGGGATGAGATCATAAAGTCGCGAGGCGAGAAGGTGGCGCCAAGGGAAGTGGAAAACGTACTCATGGACATTCCAGGAGTCCGAGAAGCGGCTGTCATCGGTGTTCCCGACGAGCTCCTCGGGCAAGCGGTGAAAGCTTTTGTGGTGATGGAGCATGGAAGAGCCATTGGCGAAAGGGAATTGCAGAAGGAGTGCCAGAAGCGTCTGGAAAACTTCATGGTCCCGAAATCCATCGTCGTTGTGGCGAACCTGCCGATGACGGACACGGGAAAACTCAAGAAAACGGCGCTGTCATGATGCGGGGCCAGAACCAAGTCGCTGATTTAATGGTGACGCCACGGAGGACGAATTCATGTTGACCATCAAGGAACGCACCGGAATCTACAGCGAGCAGATTCGTAGTTTCTTGGTTTCAAATTTCTACGTCAGCGACGTCAAGGCATTGCTGGATGACGCATCCTTGCTCGATCAAGGCATTGTCGACTCGACGGGTGTGCTTGAGATTATCGGCTTCATCGAGGAGACCTTTGGCATTACCGTCGAGGATAGCGAGCTTCTGCCTGAAAACCTCGATTCCATCCAGGGGATCGAGCAATACATCATCCGCAAAATGAACTGATGGGTAAGCGTAACGCCCAGAGCAGCCCCGTATTTGGTCTGATTGTCGCAGGATTCATGCCTGCGTCTTGACTTGCCCCAGAACCACCCGGCCCTCGCCCGCTTCGTTCGAGACCGAACGGATGTTCTCGAATGCCTTGCTGCGTTCCAGCAGACCCGCTACCTGTCGGTCTTGGCCAAGCCCGACCTCGAAGAGCAGGATGCCGCCAGGCCGCAGGTATCGCGGTGCGTCTTTCAGTACGCGCATATGAATGCTCAGGCCGTAAGGGCCGGCTGCGAACGCCTCGCGCGGCTCAAGCTCGATCAGATGGGCGCGGTCGCCCTCGAGCCGCTTTTCAGAAATGTAAGGCGGATTGCAGACGATTACGTCGATAGTTCCGTCTAACCCAAGGCCGATGAGAGAGTCGAACAAGTCGCCCTGAAGCACCGAAAGACGCTCAGCCATGCCGTGATGTGAGGTGTTGCGGCGTGCCGTTTCGACGCATTCATCGGTGAGATCGCTTGCCCAGACAAGGGCGCTGGGCACATGGTAGGCGATCGCGCACGCCAGATTCCCAGTGCCGCAGCACATATCAACTATGCGCGGAGCCGGCAGGTTCATCTGATGCAACACACCAAGCGCGGTCTTGCCGAGCAACTCGGTCTCAGGCCTGGGGACGAGCGCACCGGGCGAAACCAGCAGTTCAAGTCCCATGAAGATGGCGCGGCCGGCGCCATAGGCATCAGCTACACTGAACTCTTTGCTCATGGCCGACCCCATCGCTTGATCTCCCCAGTATAGATCTGCGGCGCTCATGCGCCAGCCAAACCTGCTCCGAAATCATGAATTCTCAAGCCTTTCCTTCGAAAAACTGCAGGCACAAACTCGGTGCATCGCACTTCTGACGCTCATTGACCGACCGCAATCTCAGGTCGCCCAAGATGGAGAGAGAGAGAGAGAGAGAGAGAGAGGTGCTGCTGATGCTTTGAAGAGCCAATGGCGTGGTACGGAGGCTTTTAGATTTTGCGGATCGTGGAGAGGGTAAACGCCTATCCACCTCTGATGGAGCGGAGGCGCGGACCGCAGCTCCATTGACGCGCTAATCTTCGGCTCCAGTAATTCAGCAAGTGGTCGGTGGAAGCGCCTGCGCTCCAGAATCAGCCTCACCTTGCTGCATGGAGAGGTTACCTATAGGTTTGCGGACATGTCGAAACAACTGTCCGAAGGTCTCGGATCGACATCTCATTTCCGGTCAATCGCAGAGAGGGGCCGTGAGCGAAAGCGTGAGTGTTCTGATTGTTGAGGATCAATGGCTAGTCGCGCAGGACACTGCCGCGCGGCTGCGTCGCGCCGGTTATCAGGTGGTCGGACCTGTGCCGTCGGTATCCGCCGCTCTGCGTCTTGTCGAATCGGACAAGATTGACGTGGCGTTGCTAGACATCCAGCTGAACGGTGAAACGGGTCTGCCGGTGGCGAGGATATTGCAGGCGCGAGGCATCCCCTTTGCCTTCTTGTCGGGATTTGGCCCCGCCGACGTTCCCGCGGCTTTCCGCGACTGCAGATTCCTGCCGAAGCCGGCAACCGATGCTGTCATCCTTGCTGCTGTCAGCGAGTTGGCGTCCCTGCGCACAGCTTCGCGCTGACATTCGCTCCGACCGTATTATTGCCGGAGTTGCGCCCTGGCGACCTGGTAGGCCGGGCGAGGTCAGTTTCACAAAAGGCAACATTGGCGCTTTGGCCACGAGGACGGCGGACTACGACCGGCGAGGACGGGGTTCCACTTCTCGGCCTGTTGGCGGCGATTTGGACTTAGGTCCGATCCCGGTCGCCAGAGGTCGGATTGCGGAACATCTGCCAAGGACCCACGTTCGGGGTTTGAGCACGGAGGTGCCGGCCGATCTCGAAGCGCAAGTTTCACGGGCAACTGTTGGGGAGTGTCGTGTAGTGCCGATTTCAAACGATATGGGGGACGAGTACCTGGAACTGGAATGTCCAAACTGTTCTCATGTCATCATAAAAAAGGGATCGTGGTTGAAGGTGATATCCAACTTCAACTGCACCCAATGCCATGCAAAAATCAGAATTGGTTATATGACCAAGCTCGCGCTTTTCGAGAAAAAAAGGCAAAGCATGAACCCGGCTGCCCGGTGAGAGTCCTGGCGGCCCGACAGTCGTTTGGGGTGGTGCGTTGAACCGTCGGGCCTGACCGGCCCGATGGCGGGGGAGCCAGGCCGGCTGGGTGAATCGTATACATTAGATCGTGCTTATCAAGCCCAAATACGCGGCGCGACATCGCCTGGTGGGCAACGGTGAAACCCGCGCCCGTATACGCGCTAGCAGGAACGTCGGCGGTCAACATGCCGCTCATTCGTAGAGAGTGCGAACAGCTTCATCAAACAGCTCCACCTCGGCTTCAACCTTTTCAGCCGCTTTATCGACCTTGTCGAAACGCTTCAGCATTCGGTTGTGGAGCATGGACAAGCGTGCGGCATGGTAGACCACACTGCGCTTGTAACCTTCAGAGTCGAGTGGTTCGAACAACATTGTCATGGCAGCAATCCTCAATGTTTTCCGTCCTGCAATCCTTCCCTAGTAAATCGTCAATTAACTCTTTCGTTCCGCTGGTGATGCGAAGGCGCCCGAATGAATAACTCGTTGCGCTGTCTCCAGACTGCACGAGCGTGATTCGTCTGTCCGAGGTTGGGCCTCAAGGCTTGCGCTTGCCTCGCCTGTTCGGCTCGTGCTGCGTCAGTCACGATGGACGGCCAGCTTCAGTTTTCAATCGCGTTGGGCGTGAGTTGAATACCGGCGCTGCCAAGAAATTGCCGATGATCAACCTGCTCTGTGGGACCGATCAACCCGTCAGGAGCGACGAACCGAGCCGGCTTGGATGATCGGCCCGCCGCTGGGACGCGAGCGGATCGAAGATCACGTCGGCAGGTGCTCTGCCCTCTCTAGGACGCCGGCGCCGCGCGCACTTACTGAAAAAACCCAAACAGAATAAGAGCGAGAAAGGCAAACAGCAGCG
Source organism: Mesorhizobium sp. C395A (assembly GCF_030323205.1). Classification (NCBI taxonomy): domain Bacteria; kingdom Pseudomonadati; phylum Pseudomonadota; class Alphaproteobacteria; order Hyphomicrobiales; family Phyllobacteriaceae; genus Mesorhizobium; species Mesorhizobium sp. C395A. Next base: position 3,078,312 of record NZ_CP100473.1, read on the forward strand.
CTGCAGCCGCTAGCAACACACCTTTGTTGGAGCCCCGCCGAGGTTGAGGGTCAGGCACGAGTTTTTTCCGGTTTGGGAGTTCATTCATTGGACATTAATTTGCGGCTGCAAATTAGGTTCCGCTCATGCTTGGATGCCTACAATGCCGCCCCACAGCGCCCTACAGGCGCACGACCTTCGCTAGCCCTAGGCGTATCCGCTGGCCTTCTGCAAAGGATAACGCGAACGATTCCTGATTGAATGACCGGGCAATTTCCTGATCTTTCTCAACCACGCGGACGAACCATTCGCCCCAGGTTTCTGTCACTTCGACGCAAGGGACGGCCTTGCGGAATGGAGCCGCGTTATCCATCACAGCAGACCTACGAGCAATGGCAACGTCAGTTTTATAAGGCCACCGAATTCGGGATTTCAATGCAAAAGTCGATACGTGATCATGTAATTTACGGGATCAAGTAATTAGTGAGCAGCGGATCGCATTTGAAGTGCGCTAACGATCACCTATGTGCTCACCGAAGCATTGGGGTTCGGCCGACACGGTGATTTTGAACGCCTACGGCAATTCCTTCTCTGAGAAAGTCGCTGACCGGCATGATGGCGCACTGAACCAAGATGGCGGGCATGGGGCCCGGCTGCAAGCTGCATGGACTTCGGAAGACGCTGGGGAAGTACCTGGCCAAGGAGGGCGCGACCTCGAAACAATCGGCAGGCATTCTCGGCCACGACGTCCTGGACCACGTAGAGCTTTACAGCAAGGACGGAGCAGGAGCGGCTCGCCGTGGATGGCATGGCGAAGCTTCTGAAGCGGTTTGTCTAACCCACTGTCTAACCAGGTTGTCTACCCTCGACGCAAAGCCTTGTGCATGAAGGCGACTGGTGGCCCGGAGGGTGTCTAAAAATCCTTGATTTTGTTAGTTTTTTCTTGGGCCAAAATCAGAAATCTTCCCGTATCGTTCCGTATGTTTCCCGTGACGCTATGAAGTCCACTCCAGCTAACCTCGTTTGAGAACGTTCTGAGGCATGCTCTAGAACGGCCGCAGTGGTGCGGGAAGCATTACGAGGTTTTGGACGTACCTGCTGATGCCGTTGCTGCGTTCAAAGTTGCCTTTGCCAAGGGCGTCTATTTTAACAGCCACATCCGCAATCGTTATACAGTCCGGCTCGCGCCAGAGCGCTGACATCTGGAGACGCCGGGTTTGTGCAGGGATGGCCCGCGCCTGCTTCCGAGCGCGGGCCGACCATGATGAGTGAGGGGCCATCTTGGTCACCGGCAGGGACCGCTGAGAACGAGCCGGGTGTGACCGAACAGCCTCGGAGCGGGGATGTTCCCGGCTGACCCAAAAAGGCCGAAGGGCGCAATTAGCACCGACTTAATTAGGTCCGGATCATTTTAACGAATCGTTGACCGCGCTGTCCCAGAATAGGACGGCGCGGTCAAACCCCAACCTTGGCTGCGCAGGCGGCTTCGGCACTCAGTTCCACCCCCGAGCTGTCGGAGCCGCCACCCACCCCACACTTATACCAGCAATGGTTGAATCAACCGTTACTGCACGTGCTTTCATGGCGCTTCCCTGATCGTTAGACTTTGACGGATCAAACAGGGGATTCACAGATTCGGAGACTCGACCGATGGAAACGATCTTCGATGACATTGCCAAGTCCCTCAGAGCGCTCCGCACAGACGCATGGCGCCCTGTACGCGCCTTCGCCATCGACATGGCCGGCAAGCTGTTCCTTGGCGTCGCCCTGGACCTTGGCTTCGGAATTGGCGATCGCGGGTTATACCCGACCTATCGGTTCGGGCGGTCCGTAGCCAAAGCGTTGTAAAGCACCAAACACGCCAGCAACGAAATGACGCTGCCCAGCAGGTCGCCTAGGGTCGGGCCGAAAAAATAGACAAGATCGAGCGCCAGTACCGCCATCGCTCTCGGACACTGCCGGACATTAACCGTTAGTCGCCGCTAATGTTCCGGTCTGGATAACCTGTTCAATCTTTTGGTTGAACTTGCGCCATTCGCCAACAATCCAAAGTTGGGCGAAGCAATCAAGCTTGCGAATGAATACGCCTCCGGAGACGTCCCCATCGGCCAAGAGGTTTTGAGGCCATCGGAGCGTCGCGGAAAGAAATGATAGAGAGTTGGCGAAAGAGGCGGAACGCTATCCGGTCTGGCAAGCTCGCTCCCACACCACGCAACATTATCCAAAGTACCGCGAGGAATAGGAATGGCTAAAGTCCGCAAACGCACCCTGCCCTCCGTCGAAGTCCGCTGGCTGGCCGACTATTTCGATGCCGGCGGCAATCGCCGCTCCAAGCAGTTCGACAAGCGCAAGGATGCCGACGGCTATCCGGTAAAGGTGCGACGTGACCTGCAGCTATGATTCGAATCCAGGTTCCCCAGAAAGCGATTTTTCCGTTTGATCATTAGAATATTTCGTGTCAGTCGGACGCACAGTCGGTAATTTTTGTTTCCGTTTCGAGCTTGCGGATGGCGCTTTCGCCGAGCGCCGGATCTCGGTTGAGGAAGGCTGTGGCCGGTGATCGTTGCGATTTCCGGCACCCAGGCCTCGACGAGCGCCAGGCGCGTTACAGCAGTCCCGCGAATGTATTGAGGGTCACTCCGACCACCCCGGCCGAGGCGCAGGCCTTGCGCCACGATGATCGAAAGCCATCGGAGGTCCATGGCACGCCGTCGCTGTTCAAAAGTATCTGCCCGACCTTGTCGCGCAACGCCTTGAGCGGCCCTCCGACGGGAATGACCACACGAGTTCCGGTCTTGGATTGCTGCAGGCGGATCACCTTGCCGTCATACTGCTGCCAAGTGAGCCGCAGCAGGTCGCCCTGGCGCCGGCCGGTCCACAAGGCCAGTGTGAGCGGCAGATGCAGGTGCGCGGGAGCGCTGGCATAGAATGCGGCCTCATCGGCGGCAGTCCAGACGTTAGCCACCCTGGTGCCGCGATAGAGGCGCCCGCCCTTCTCGCAAGGATTGGCTGACACAAGGCCGCGACCGTGTCCCCAGGACAGGATCCTCGCCAGCACCTGCCAGCCATAGTCTGCCTGTCGGCGCGATGCCTTGGCGCGCTCGTCGCGCCACTCCATGAAGATGCCGTGCGTGCGGCGGTCGCTCATGCCCGACAGCGGGAAGTCACCGAATTTCTTTCCGATAACCTTGATCAGCTTGACATAGTCGGCTTGCTTGCGCGGCGCCAGGTCATCCAAATCCGAGCTGGCCTGAAATTCATTCATCACGGACAGGAGCGCGCCCTGGCGCGGCTTGGCCTTGGTCGCGGCGGCAGCTTTGTAGGCCGCGATGAATTCGGGATCTCCAGGCTTGCCAGGCAAGGTGGCCCGCCCTTCCAAGCCCACTAGTAGGTGACGAGGCTGCCGTCGGCGAGTTGTTTCGTGCGGCTGTTCAGCCCCTTAAGACGAACGCGCATGATTTTTTATACACTGGTCGATGGGGTTTTCCGGTTCGCTCGTATGTGTAGCGGCGATGACCACGATCTTGCCCGTCGCCGGATCTATTTCTACCCTGCCAGGCTCCAAGTTGCCTTAGCGTGCGCTCTTGATCGCGCGCGCAATATCGGCAATTTTGAAGGAGATCAGTGTGCCGGCCATTTTGGATTGCTCCCGCCTTTTCAGCCGCCGCGTTTTCCAAAAGATTCGTGAGGTTTTGGATTAACTGCCTGGAGCAGATCCTTGACGGGCAGCCCCATCACCTTCTCGATCCCAATTAAGACTTCCAGGACAATTCGAGCCGGCCTGAGAATGATCGAAACCGGATATTGCTCGCGCCTAATTACCTCTCCTACCGGAGAAGATGCATCGAAATCAGACCATCCCTGCCCTTCCTGGTCGAAAGACAAGGCCAACACAGGATCACTTTCCATCAACGGGCTGCCCGTCTCCCAAGCCGCGCGATACATAGGCAAAAGTGCCATCGCGGCGGAGACCGCACGAGATGCAGCCATGCCAGCACTAGTCAGAACGACCACAGTGCGCGCAGTCGTGATTTCAGCTCCAGAATAGGTGTTCCACTTACGGTCAGCGTTGGTCCAAGGGAAAAGCCCGTTTCGCTTTCGCCACGCGTTGAAAGTGACATTGGATACCAATGCCGCCTCCAACAACGTGGATTGAGGGAAGCGATGCGGTTTCCGCTTTTGGTCCATAATCATACAACTGTATTATTCGAACTTCGATGCACCTGTATTATTTTGCTCCGACATGAGGCGAGGTGCGGAAATTCGGACTCTTGGGACCTTCTCAGATGGTTACAGCAACCGACACCGTGAAACGCAAATGTCCATGAGATCGGCGGTTGCTGCTACACATTCCCCTCGCTGGGGCATGCGTTTCTGGAAGGCGGTCCGCAGCCGGTTCCGTGCACGTTTTATTTTGACTGTTAACTGTCACGCTAGTCGAATGTTGACGACTCCCCCTCGGAAGAGTTAATAATCTCCTAATATAAGCATTTTCTTAAAAACATGATCGGCAGCCGACGAGTTTGCCGACGCAATGGGGAGACGCAGCGCGGCGACCAATCTCGTCGCAACATCATCATCATCATCAACATCGAGCCGCCATCCGTAAACGGTACTGCTGAGTCAGCCGTTCGCAAGGCGTAACATAGCGGCGGTTGGGTGCGCTTACGAAGTCTATGAGTTTTGATAGCAAGTGCTTTGTCTTTTAAGTGCGGTCGGTAAACGGATGTGGGGGCATCTGTGTATGAGTAAGGGGTTATAATGGCTGCTTCTCAAATCATACACGCCGACGGAATGTCGACGTTGCTTTCTGATACGCCACAGGGCGGAGACTATACCTACCGCTTAGCCGAAAATGCGCTCGTCCCTATTTCCACCGTTCTGACCATTATATCTCTCAATGGGTCGAGTAGCGATCTGGCCGAAATCGCACTTTGCTCTCCGAATGATGAGTTTTCCGCCTCGACCGATCCGAAGAAGGCCGCTGCTGCCTACGAAGATCTAGCAGGCATCAAGCTGTGTTTGCCAGACTCCGGGGGGTGGGCGTTTGGCATCGGTACACATGCCATTGGTCTGAATGCGAACTCATTTGGTCCGGCGCTCTCTCCCAGGATCAGGCCGTTAGTGGGCGAAGGCGAACTTGCCCTCACCGGTTCACAATTTTTGAGCGACGCCGCTGCAAGCGGCAGGTCAATGTCGACACTTCTTGATCGACAAGAACAACTAGCGAGATAGGGGACGGGGTATGGGAACGGCAACTGGTACAAGCGGCAACGACAATCTGGTCGGCGGTAGTGGAGACGACGTGCTTTTGGGCGGTGCCGGAAGCGATCGCCTGAATGGCGGTTCAGGCGCCGATACGCTCGATGGAGGCAGTGGTTTCGATACGGTCCTGGGCGGATCGGGAGCGGACACGCTCATCTATCGCGCGTGGGAAAATCAGTACAAGTTTGGTAGCCAAGTCTACGGCACAGGGACAACCGTCGGACAAACAGCCTTTTCCGGCTACGACACCTACGACGGCGGTAACGGCAATGCTGCGAAAGGCACTGCCGAGATCGATACGCTCGCTATCTATCTAAGCAATGTTCAACTAGCCAATACGTCATTCATGACGGCGTTTAACACCGAACTTGCTCAGTTTCGTGCCTTCATTGCCGCGAACTCGAACACGAATACCGGCCAAGCAGGTCAGGCAGAATTTACATTCGCCACGATCAACCTCAAGGTCTCCGCGATCGAGCGGGTTGTCGTTCTCGATAGCGCCGGGCAGGTTCCTGTCTCCGTGAATATTGTCGACTCTTCTTTAAATGATGGTGACAACAACTCGGTCGTGACGTTCACCTTCACTGGTCCAGTGACTGGCTTCACTTTAGACGATGTGACGGCAACCCACGGAACGCTGTCTAATTTTGTGATGATCGATGCTTCGCACTATACGGCGAAGTTCACGGCAGCAGACGGTTTTAATGGCGATGGCTCCGTTTCGGTAACGGCCGGCGGTTACACCGACGCTGCCGGCAACGCTGGTGCTGGGGGCGGTGACACCGTCGCGGTGGACACTGCGAACCCCACTGTGACGTTGGTCACCTACGGACCCAATGACGGTACCCTGAAGGCGGGGGAATCAGTCACCCTGACACTCAATTTGAGTGAAGCGGTTACGGTAGCTGGCGGAGTCCCCACTCTGACGCTAAACGATGGCGGCACCGCGACATATGTAGGCGGATCTGGCACTGCCGCGCTAACCTTCAAGTATACGGTCGCAAGCGGAGAAAACACAGCTGACCTATCCGTGACGGGATTCAGCCTGAACGGCTCTTCGATCAGGGACGCGGCAGCCAACGATGCCGTCCTCAGCGGGGCGGTAACCAATCCCGCCGGGGTACTGGTCGTGGACACCGTGATTGCGACCCCGACGGTGGCGCTGACCAACGACAGCGGCAGCTCGGGCAGCGATCTTCTGACCAATGACGCGGCGCTGACGGTGAGCGCGGCGGCCCCCGACGTGACGCGGAGCTATTCCGTGGACGGCGGGCTGGGGTCGGCAACCTATACGGCGCCGACCGGCCAGGGCAGCCACACGGTGGTGGTGACCGACACCGACGCCGCCGGCAACACCGCCAATGCCAGCATCACCTTCAATCTGGACACCGTGATTGCGACCCCGACGGTGGCGCTGACCAACGACAGCGGCAGCTCGGGCAGCGATCTTCTGACCAATGACGCGGCGCTGACGGTGAGCGCGGCGGCCCCCGACGTGACGCGGAGCTATTCCGTGGACGGCGGGCTGGGGTCGGCAACCTATACGGCGCCGACCGGCCAGGGCAGCCACACGGTGGTGGTGACCGACACCGACGCCGCCGGCAACACCGCCAATGCCAGCATCACCTTCAATCTGGACACCGTGATTGCGACCCCGACGGTGGCGCTGACCAACGACAGCGGCAGCTCGGGCAGCGATCTTCTGACCAATGACGCGGCGCTGACGGTGAGCGCGGCGGCCCCCGACGTGACGCGGAGCTATTCCGTGGACGGCGGGCTGGGGTCGGCAACCTATACGGCGCCGACCGGCCAGGGCAGCCACACGGTGGTGGTGACCGACACCGACGCCGCCGGCAACACCGCCAATGCCAGCATCACCTTCAATCTGGACACCGTGATTGCGACCCCGACGGTGGCGCTGACCAACGACAGCGGCAGCTCGGGCAGCGATCTTCTGACCAATGACGCGGCGCTGACGGTGAGCGCGGCGGCCCCCGACGTGACGCGGAGCTATTCCGTGGACGGCGGGCTGGGGTCGGCAACCTATACGGCGCCGACCGGCCAGGGCAGCCACACGGTGGTGGTGACCGACACCGACGCCGCCGGCAACACCGCCAATGCCAGCATCACCTTCAATCTGGACACCGTGATTGCGACCCCGACGGTGGCGCTGACCAACGACAGCGGCAGCTCGGGCAGCGATCTTCTGACCAATGACGCGGCGCTGACGGTGAGCGCGGCGGCCCCCGACGTGACGCGGAGCTATTCCGTGGACGGCGGGCTGGGGTCGGCAACCTATACGGCGCCGACCGGCCAGGGCAGCCACACGGTGGTGGTGACCGACACCGACGCCGCCGGCAACACCGCCAATGCCAGCATCACCTTCAATCTGGACACCGTGATTGCGACCCCGACGGTGGCGCTGACCAACGACAGCGGCAGCTCGGGCAGCGATCTTCTGACCAATGACGCGGCGCTGACGGTGAGCGCGGCGGCCCCCGACGTGACGCGGAGCTATTCCGTGGACGGCGGGCTGGGGTCGGCAACCTATACGGCGCCGACCGGCCAGGGCAGCCACACGGTGGTGGTGACCGACACCGACGCCGCCGGCAACACCGCCAATGCCAGCATCACCTTCAATCTGGACACCGTGATTGCGACCCCGACGGTGGCGCTGACCAACGACAGCGGCAGCTCGGGCAGCGATCTTCTGACCAATGACGCGGCGCTGACGGTGAGCGCGGCGGCCCCCGACGTGACGCGGAGCTATTCCGTGGACGGCGGGCTGGGGTCGGCAACCTATACGGCGCCGACCGGCCAGGGCAGCCACACGGTGGTGGTGACCGACACCGACGCCGCCGGCAACACCGCCAATGCCAGCATCACCTTCAATCTGGACACCGTGATTGCGACCCCGACGGTGGCGCTGACCAACGACAGCGGCAGCTCGGGCAGCGATCTTCTGACCAATGACGCGGCGCTGACGGTGAGCGCGGCGGCCCCCGACGTGACGCGGAGCTATTCCGTGGACGGCGGGCTGGGGTCGGCAACCTATACGGCGCCGACCGGCCAGGGCAGCCACACGGTGGTGGTGACCGACACCGACGCCGCCGGCAACACCGCCAATGCCAGCATCACCTTCAATCTGGACACCGTGATTGCGACCCCGACGGTGGCGCTGACCAACGACAGCGGCAGCTCGGGCAGCGATCTTCTGACCAATGACGCGGCGCTGACGGTGAGCGCGGCGGCCCCCGACGTGACGCGGAGCTATTCCGTGGACGGCGGGCTGGGGTCGGCAACCTATACGGCGCCGACCGGCCAGGGCAGCCACACGGTGGTGGTGACCGACACCGACGCCGCCGGCAACACCGCCAATGCCAGCATCACCTTCAATCTGGACACCGTGATTGCGACCCCGACGGTGGCGCTGACCAACGACAGCGGCAGCTCGGGCAGCGATCTTCTGACCAATGACGCGGCGCTGACGGTGAGCGCGGCGGCCCCCGACGTGACGCGGAGCTATTCCGTGGACGGCGGGCTGGGGTCGGCAACCTATACGGCGCCGACCGGCCAGGGCAGCCACACGGTGGTGGTGACCGACACCGACGCCGCCGGCAACACCGCCAATGCCAGCATCACCTTCAATCTGGACACCGTGATTGCGACCCCGACGGTGGCGCTGACCAACGACAGCGGCAGCTCGGGCAGCGATCTTCTGACCAATGACGCGGCGCTGACGGTGAGCGCGGCGGCCCCCGACGTGACGCGGAGCTATTCCGTGGACGGCGGGCTGGGGTCGGCAACCTATACGGCGCCGACCGGCCAGGGCAGCCACACGGTGGTGGTGACCGACACCGACGCCGCCGGCAACACCGCCAATGCCAGCATCACCTTCAATCTGGACACCGTGATTGCGACCCCGACGGTGGCGCTGACCAACGACAGCGGCAGCTCGGGCAGCGATCTTCTGACCAATGACGCGGCGCTGACGGTGAGCGCGGCGGCCCCCGACGTGACGCGGAGCTATTCCGTGGACGGCGGGCTGGGGTCGGCAACCTATACGGCGCCGACCGGCCAGGGCAGCCACACGGTGGTGGTGACCGACACCGACGCCGCCGGCAACACCGCCAATGCCAGCATCACCTTCAATCTGGACACCGTGATTGCGACCCCGACGGTGGCGCTGACCAACGACAGCGGCAGCTCGGGCAGCGATCTTCTGACCAATGACGCGGCGCTGACGGTGAGCGCGGCGGCCCCCGACGTGACGCGGAGCTATTCCGTGGACGGCGGGCTGGGGTCGGCAACCTATACGGCGCCGACCGGCCAGGGCAGCCACACGGTGGTGGTGACCGACACCGACGCCGCCGGCAACACCGCCAATGCCAGCATCACCTTCAATCTGGACACCGTGATTGCGACCCCGACGGTGGCGCTGACCAACGACAGCGGCAGCTCGGGCAGCGATCTTCTGACCAATGACGCGGCGCTGACGGTGAGCGCGGCGGCCCCCGACGTGACGCGGAGCTATTCCGTGGACGGCGGGCTGGGGTCGGCAACCTATACGGCGCCGACCGGCCAGGGCAGCCACACGGTGGTGGTGACCGACACCGACGCCGCCGGCAACACCGCCAATGCCAGCATCACCTTCAATCTGGACACCGTGATTGCGACCCCGACGGTGGCGCTGACCAACGACAGCGGCAGCTCGGGCAGCGATCTTCTGACCAATGACGCGGCGCTGACGGTGAGCGCGGCGGCCCCCGACGTGACGCGGAGCTATTCCGTGGACGGCGGGCTGGGGTCGGCAACCTATACGGCGCCGACCGGCCAGGGCAGCCACACGGTGGTGGTGACCGACACCGACGCCGCCGGCAACACCGCCAATGCCAGCATCACCTTCAATCTGGACACCGTGATTGCGACCCCGACGGTGGCGCTGACCAACGACAGCGGCAGCTCGGGCAGCGATCTTCTGACCAATGACGCGGCGCTGACGGTGAGCGCGGCGGCCCCCGACGTGACGCGGAGCTATTCCGTGGACGGCGGGCTGGGGTCGGCAACCTATACGGCGCCGACCGGCCAGGGCAGCCACACGGTGGTGGTGACCGACACCGACGCCGCCGGCAACACCGCCAATGCCAGCATCACCTTCAATCTGGACACCGTGATTGCGACCCCGACGGTGGCGCTGACCAACGACAGCGGCAGCTCGGGCAGCGATCTTCTGACCAATGACGCGGCGCTGACGGTGAGCGCGGCGGCCCCCGACGTGACGCGGAGCTATTCCGTGGACGGCGGGCTGGGGTCGGCAACCTATACGGCGCCGACCGGCCAGGGCAGCCACACGGTGGTGGTGACCGACACCGACGCCGCCGGCAACACCGCCAATGCCAGCATCACCTTCAATCTGGACACCGTGATTGCGACCCCGACGGTGGCGCTGACCAACGACAGCGGCAGCTCGGGCAGCGATCTTCTGACCAATGACGCGGCGCTGACGGTGAGCGCGGCGGCCCCCGACGTGACGCGGAGCTATTCCGTGGACGGCGGGCTGGGGTCGGCAACCTATACGGCGCCGACCGGCCAGGGCAGCCACACGGTGGTGGTGACCGACACCGACGCCGCCGGCAACACCGCCAATGCCAGCATCACCTTCAATCTGGACACCGTGATTGCGACCCCGACGGTGGCGCTGACCAACGACAGCGGCAGCTCGGGCAGCGATCTTCTGACCAATGACGCGGCGCTGACGGTGAGCGCGGCGGCCCCCGACGTGACGCGGAGCTATTCCGTGGACGGCGGGCTGGGGTCGGCAACCTATACGGCGCCGACCGGCCAGGGCAGCCACACGGTGGTGGTGACCGACACCGACGCCGCCGGCAACACCGCCAATGCCAGCATCACCTTCAATCTGGACACCGTGATTGCGACCCCGACGGTGGCGCTGACCAACGACAGCGGCAGCTCGGGCAGCGATCTTCTGACCAATGACGCGGCGCTGACGGTGAGCGCGGCGGCCCCCGACGTGACGCGGAGCTATTCCGTGGACGGCGGGCTGGGGTCGGCAACCTATACGGCGCCGACCGGCCAGGGCAGCCACACGGTGGTGGTGACCGACACCGACGCCGCCGGCAACACCGCCAATGCCAGCATCACCTTCAATCTGGACACCGTGATTGCGACCCCGACGGTGGCGCTGACCAACGACAGCGGCAGCTCGGGCAGCGATCTTCTGACCAATGACGCGGCGCTGACGGTGAGCGCGGCGGCCCCCGACGTGACGCGGAGCTATTCCGTGGACGGCGGGCTGGGGTCGGCAACCTATACGGCGCCGACCGGCCAGGGCAGCCACACGGTGGTGGTGACCGACACCGACGCCGCCGGCAACACCGCCAATGCCAGCATCACCTTCAATCTGGACACCGTGATTGCGACCCCGACGGTGGCGCTGACCAACGACAGCGGCAGCTCGGGCAGCGATCTTCTGACCAATGACGCGGCGCTGACGGTGAGCGCGGCGGCCCCCGACGTGACGCGGAGCTATTCCGTGGACGGCGGGCTGGGGTCGGCAACCTATACGGCGCCGACCGGCCAGGGCAGCCACACGGTGGTGGTGACCGACACCGACGCCGCCGGCAACACCGCCAATGCCAGCATCACCTTCAATCTGGACACCGTGATTGCGACCCCGACGGTGGCGCTGACCAACGACAGCGGCAGCTCGGGCAGCGATCTTCTGACCAATGACGCGGCGCTGACGGTGAGCGCGGCGGCCCCCGACGTGACGCGGAGCTATTCCGTGGACGGCGGGCTGGGGTCGGCAACCTATACGGCGCCGACCGGCCAGGGCAGCCACACGGTGGTGGTGACCGACACCGACGCCGCCGGCAACACCGCCAATGCCAGCATCACCTTCAATCTGGACACCGTGATTGCGACCCCGACGGTGGCGCTGACCAACGACAGCGGCAGCTCGGGCAGCGATCTTCTGACCAATGACGCGGCGCTGACGGTGAGCGCGGCGGCCCCCGACGTGACGCGGAGCTATTCCGTGGACGGCGGGCTGGGGTCGGCAACCTATACGGCGCCGACCGGCCAGGGCAGCCACACGGTGGTGGTGACCGACACCGACGCCGCCGGCAACACCGCCAATGCCAGCATCACCTTCAATCTGGACACCGTGATTGCGACCCCGACGGTGGCGCTGACCAACGACAGCGGCAGCTCGGGCAGCGATCTTCTGACCAATGACGCGGCGCTGACGGTGAGCGCGGCGGCCCCCGACGTGACGCGGAGCTATTCCGTGGACGGCGGGCTGGGGTCGGCAACCTATACGGCGCCGACCGGCCAGGGCAGCCACACGGTGGTGGTGACCGACACCGACGCCGCCGGCAACACCGCCAATGCCAGCATCACCTTCAATCTGGACACCGTGATTGCGACCCCGACGGTGGCGCTGACCAACGACAGCGGCAGCTCGGGCAGCGATCTTCTGACCAATGACGCGGCGCTGACGGTGAGCGCGGCGGCCCCCGACGTGACGCGGAGCTATTCCGTGGACGGCGGGCTGGGGTCGGCAACCTATACGGCGCCGACCGGCCAGGGCAGCCACACGGTGGTGGTGACCGACACCGACGCCGCCGGCAACACCGCCAATGCCAGCATCACCTTCAATCTGGACACCGTGATTGCGACCCCGACGGTGGCGCTGACCAACGACAGCGGCAGCTCGGGCAGCGATCTTCTGACCAATGACGCGGCGCTGACGGTGAGCGCGGCGGCCCCCGACGTGACGCGGAGCTATTCCGTGGACGGCGGGCTGGGGTCGGCAACCTATACGGCGCCGACCGGCCAGGGCAGCCACACGGTGGTGGTGACCGACACCGACGCCGCCGGCAACACCGCCAATGCCAGCATCACCTTCAATCTGGACACCGTGATTGCGACCCCGACGGTGGCGCTGACCAACGACAGCGGCAGCTCGGGCAGCGATCTTCTGACCAATGACGCGGCGCTGACGGTGAGCGCGGCGGCCCCCGACGTGACGCGGAGCTATTCCGTGGACGGCGGGCTGGGGTCGGCAACCTATACGGCGCCGACCGGCCAGGGCAGCCACACGGTGGTGGTGACCGACACCGACACCGCCGGCAACACCGCCAATGCCAGCATCACCTTCAATCTGGACACCGTGATTGCGACCCCGGTGATCACCGGCTTTACCAGTGACAGCGGCACGGTGGGCGACCACATCACCAGCGACACCTCGCTGATGATCAACGGTACGGCGGAGGCCAACAGCACGGTCACGGTGTTCCAGAACGGCGTGTCGGTCGGCACAGCGTTGGCGGACGGCAGCGGCAACTGGAGCAGGGTTGACAGCAACGTTCTGGTGAGCGGCACCACATATCAGTTCACGGCGACGCAGACTGACGTGGCCGGCAACACCAGTGCCGTGTCAGCCAGCTACGCGGCTACCATCGACACCACGGCCGCTGCCCCGGTGATCACCGGCTTTACCAGTGACAGCGGCACGGTGGGCGACCACATCACCAGCGACACCTCGCTGATGATCAACGGTACGGCGGAGGCCAACAGCACGGTCACGGTGTTCCAGAACGGCGTGTCGATCGGCACAGCGTTGGCGGACGGCAGCGGCAACTGGAGCAGGGTTGACAGCAACGTTCTGGTGAGCGGCACCACATATCAGTTCACGGCGACGCAGACTGACGTGGCCGGCAACACCAGTGCCGTGTCAGCCAGCTACGCGGCTACCATCGACACCACGGCCGCTGCCCCGGTGATCACCGGCTTTACCAGTGACAGCGGCACGGTGGGCGACCACATCACCAGCGACACCTCGCTGATGATCAACGGTACGGCGGAGGCCAACAGCACGGTCACGGTGTTCCAGAACGGCGTGTCGATCGGCACAGCGTTGGCGGACGGCAGCGGCAACTGGAGCAGGGTTGACAGCAACGTTCTGGTGAGCGGCACCACATATCAGTTCACGGCGACGCAGACTGACGTGGCCGGCAACACCAGTGCCGTGTCAGCCAGCTACGCGGCTACCATCGACACCACTGGACCAGCAGTAAGTTCAATTGTATTCCTAACGCCCAACCCGGATGCTAGCGGCTACACTGACGTCAGTATCACGTTCACCGAAGCGGTAGGCAACTTTGATGCCAGTGACCTGCAATGGCAAACTGGCGGTTCTGGACCGGCAATCACGCTAACAGCCACTTCTACGCCAGTGAAGGTCATCTCCCTGACGACCGTGGACAACATTCACTGGGCCCTTCAACTCGATTATTCTGGTAGTAGCCCGAGTGGCAAAGATAATGGAAGGTTGATTGTCACACCCACCTACACTGACATTTCAGGTAACATTGGGGCAGCAGGTCAAACCACGTCGACGAATGAGAAAGTGGCCCCCGCGGGGATTGCAGGGCAGCCGATTAATCTTGCCCTAACAGATCCGGGAACCGTGCAGGGTAACATTGCAGTAACGGTTGCAGGCGTTCCGCTGGGCTGGAGCCTCAGCGAAGGCACTGACAACGGCGACGGCTCCTGGACGGTGCAGACCAATAACATCGCCGCTCTCTCGATCATCTCGCCCGACAGTTACACTGGCGCTCTAACGCTCAATGTCACTGAATACTGGACCAATACCGACGGGAGCACGGCCAATGTTTTCGTCTCCGACAATGTCGAGGCCTACGCTCCGGGCTCGCCGATCTTTGCCTGGTCCGGCGACGACGTGCTGACCGGCTCCAGCGGAAACGATCTCTTCGTCTTCTCGCAGCCGATCGGCAACGACACAGTGCACAGCTTCGACGCTGCGGCCGACCAGATCGACCTCATCGGGTACAACGGATTGGCAAGCTTCGCCGACGTCCAGGCGCATATGGTCGACGACGCCAACGGCAACGCGGTGATAGCGCTCGGCGACGGGCAGTCGATCACGCTTGATGGCGTGCACTCAAGCGCACTCACCGGAAGTAATTTCGTCTTCGACCAGACGCCGGTGGTCAACAATTCAGGCACCATGACGATCGGCGACGGCGCTCTGCTGCCGCTGAGCGGCATTATCAACAACAGCGGTCTCATCTCGCTCGACTCGGCGGGCGGCGATACGCTGTTGCAGGTCATCCAGCATGGCGTGACCCTGCAGGGTGGCGGGCAGATCCTGCTGTCCGACAGCGCCGCCAACATCATCTCCGGCACGGGGCCGGACGCCACTCTGGTCAATGTCGACAACACGATCGCAGGCGCCGGCCAGCTGGGCGGCGGGATGCTCAGCCTTGACAACAGCGGCACCATCATCGCCACCGGCTCGAACGCGCTGGTCATCGACACCGGAGGCAGCGTCGTCGTCAATTCGGGAACGCTGGAGGCAACCGGCTCCGGCGGCCTTACGATCACCGGCGGGCTGGCGAATTCCGGCATGATCTGGGCCAATGGCGGCAATATTGCCATTAACGGCCAGGTCACTGGCGACGGCGATGCCACGATCGGCGATCTGTCGAAGCTTGAGTTCGGTGCGGCCTCTTCAACCGACGTCACGTTCGCGGCGGATGCCGCCGGCACATTGCAGCTGGACGATTCCTTCGATTTCAGCGGAAGCATCGCCGGCATCACCAGTGACGACAAGGTGAACCTCGAAGACATCCTGTTCGGCACCGGAACGTCCACTGCCTATCAGGCGGACCTCGACGGCGCCGGAGGAACGTTGACCGTCACGGACGGCACGCACAACGCCACGCTCCACCTGCTCGGCGTCTACGATGCCCACAGCTTCACACTTGCCGACGACGGCACCGGCAGGACGGTGGTGCAAGTGAGCGACTTTGTGATGTGAACCAAAAGGAGAGCCGCACGGATAGGCGCGGCTCTCCTCATGCTGCGGGCTCCTGATTCAGCTTACGAATTAAGGTTTACGGCAGGAATAGGAAGGGAACCACGTGGCCGATTGGACGATCAGGAGTAGTATCGGTTCCGGGCGTGGACAGGGGGGCGGTTTTCCGCTGGGTATTTGAGTCTCGACAACAAATCCAAGATTGTGAAGGACGCCTTGCTGGCGTGCCGCCGCTATTTCCTGGTTGCGGCGGCATTCAGTCTGGCGATCAATCTGCTCTACCTCGCGTCCCCACTTTACATGCTGCAGATCTACGACCGGGTGGTCACCAGCGGCAGCGAAACCACGCTGGTGATGTTGACCCTGGTGTTGCTGGCGGCCTTCCTTTCGTTGGCCGGCCTCGATCTGGTGCGCGCCTCCATCCTGACGCGTGCCAGCGCGCGGCTCGACCGGTTGCTGTCGGCAAAAGTCCTCGCCGCGTCGGTGGAGACCCCATCGCCGGGCTCCTCGCAAAGCCAGCCGATCCGCGATTTCGACACGTTCAGGCAGGTGATCACCGGCAGCGGCATCCATGCCCTGTTCGACCTGCCATGGTCACCCATCTACATCGGCATCATCTTCCTGCTGCATCCGTGGCTCGGCTTCTTCGCGCTGGGCTGCTCGCTGCTCTTGATCGCCATGGCCGTGCTCAACGAGTATCTCGTGCGTTCGCCGCTGAAGCAGGCCAACGACCTGGCGACGACCAACTATAATTTTACCGAAATGAGCCTCAGAAACTCGGAAGTCGTTCGCGCCATGGGGATGATCGACGGTCTCATCCGCCGCTGGGGGCGCGACCGTAACCTGGCGCTGCGGCGCCAAGCGGAGGCAAGCGATCGCGCCGCCCTGATGTCCGGCCTGATCCGGTTCCTGCGGCTCACCATGCAGTCGCTGATCCTCGGCCTCGGCGCCTATCTGGTGATCGAGCGGCAGATCACCGGCGGCACCATGTTTGCGGCGAGCCTCTTGCTGGGCCGGGGGCTACAGCCGGTCGAGCAGATCGTCGGCCTTTGGCGCAGCCTGATCCTGGCCCGGGCGGCGTTGGCAAGGGTCGAGAAGCTGGTCGACGGGGGGGCGCTCAACGAAAGATCTTTCAACCTGCCGAAGCCCACCGGCAAGGTTTCGGTCGAGCAGGTCAGCTTTGCAATTGCCAGCCAGCAGAAAGTGCTTCTCCGCGACGTATCATTCCGGCTGGACGCAGGCGAGGCGCTGGGAATCGTCGGCCCTTCCGGCGCCGGCAAGTCGACGCTGGCGCGTCATCTCGCGGGCGTCATGCAACCCAGCCGCGGCACCGTCAGGCTGGACGGGGCCGACCTGTCGCAGTGGGGGCACGACGCGCTCGGCGACCACATCGGCTACCTGCCGCAGGATATCGAACTCTTCGCCGATACGGTCGCCGCCAACATCGGCCGCTTCAAGACCAATGTCGACCAGGAGGTGATAGCCGCCGCGCGGCTCGCCGGCGTTCACGAGATGATCATTCGGCTGCCGCAGGGCTACGAGACCCAGATCGGCGAAGGCGGCGCAGTGCTGTCGGGAGGATATCGGCAGCGGATTGCTCTTGCTCGTGCGGTATTCGGAACGCCGAACCTGATCATTCTCGACGAGCCGAGCTCCAATCTCGACGCCGATGGCGACCGCGCGCTGAGCGAGTGCGCGATCGAGCTCAAGCGCCGCGGCAGCACAGTGATCATCGTCTCGCACCGGCCTTCGACCTTGGCCAATGTCGACAAGATCCTTCTGTTGCGCGATGGCGCCGTCGAGGCCTTCGGCATGAGAAACGAGATCGTGGCGCTGCTCAACCAGCGCGCGGCTCCAATGGCGGTGGCAACCCAATGAGCTGTGGCCGGAGAGATCGATGAGCGACGGCGCCCTCACCTACCGGAGCCTGTCCGGCGAAACCGGTATCCTGGCCCCGGATTCGATCCGGGTGCCGGCCTCTGTCGGCCTGCTGATCATCATTGCCTTCTTCGGTATCTTCGGCGGCTGGGCGGCTTTTGCCCCGCTGAACGGCGCCGTGCTCGCCGACGCCATCGTCAAGGTGGAAGGCAATCGAAAGAGCGTACAGCATTTCGACGGCGGCACGGTGAAGGAGATCCGCGTCAAGGATGGCGACATCGTCAAGGCAGGCGATGTGCTGGTGGTGCTCGACGACACGCACGCCCGTTCCGAATTCAACCTCTATTCGCAGCAATATGCGTTGTTGCGCGCTACCGATGCCCGCATTCGTGCAGAGCTCGACGGCCATGAGGCAGTCGCCTTTCCGAAGGACATCACCGCTGAGCACCAGGCCTATCTGCAGGACGCGATGACCAACCAAATTGCCGACCTCGGGAGCCAGCGCGCCTCGATGGCCGGTGCCAAGCAGATCCTGCAGAAACGGATAGCCGAACTCGACGAGCAGATCGATGGAAAGCAGGCGCGCGTCGAATCTTTTCGTGCGCAGCTCAAGTCGACAATTGATGAAAAGGCAGGCCTCAACAAGTTGCTGAAGGCCGGCCTGACAACGCGCACGCGTGTCCTGGAGCTCGACCGCTCCGCCTCCGACCTGCAGGGCCTGATCGACCAGACTCTCGGCGATATAGCCGGAAACCGCCAGAGTAAGGCCGAGCTTGAAAGCCAGATTGCGCAGCTCACCAACGAGCGCCGCGCAAAACTCTCAACCATGCTGATCGACGCCCAGTCCAACCTCGCCGACCTGGTACCGAAAATGTTCGCCGCGCAGGCCACGGTCGACCGCGCCGAAGTGCGGGCGCCCTATGACGGCCAGGTGATGAATCTCACCGTTTTCTCGACCGGCGCGATCGTCGCCCCCGGCCAGACCATCCTGGACATCGTGCCGACTAGGAATTCGTTGATCGTTCAGGCGCAGGTGAAGGTCGAGGACATATCCAGCCTGCGCGCCGACATGACGGCCGAGGTCCGCTTCACGTCCTACAAGCAGCGTTCGATACCGGTCATTCATGGACGGGTCACCCGCATTTCGGCGGATCGCGTCACCGACAGCAAGACCGGGCTTCCCTACTATCTTGCCGACGTAGCGGTCGATCCCGCGGAATTGGCCGCGGCCCCACAGATTGCGCTTTATCCGGGCATGCCGGCGTCAGTCATGATCGTCACCGAGGAACGCACCGCACTGGACTACATTTTAGGCCCGCTGGCTGTGTCGTTCCACTCCGCGTTTCGCCAGAAGTAACGAGCTTCGCGCCCAACATATTCGCGTTTTTTCAATTTGCGGACGCGGTCCAAGGTAGGTGGCGAGACCCATCTTATTCGATGGTCTGCGCCATCTCCAAGGCGGCCCAACCCATCCGGGAGCTTATTTCGATTTCTGGCGATAACGGTTGGGCTAGTTCCATGTTGCACGAACTTTCCGGCTCTCTGTCGCTTAAATCCTTTCTTTCCGGGCATGTCTCGGCCCATTCCTTGCTGTGCCTGCAACATGGCTGCAACACAAATTGATATGTTTGTTCGTGTATGTCCGTCCGATCGGCCTCCTCGTCAAGGCAGGCCATCGTTGATCTGACCAACTACGATCGCGCTGCCAACTACGGCGCGATGCTCTGGATGACCGCGAAGGTCCAGAGCCCCGAAGGCGAGCAAGCCCAACGATTATGGACTGAGAAGGGTAGCCAGGCGTTCGATGCTGAAGGGCGTGACGAGCGGATGGGACGGCGAACTTACCCACAGTTGGCGCGAGCAGCGGCCGGCACGAAGCCCGAACAGCAGACTTCTCCGGTGCGCCAGCGCCGACGCCGCAGTCAAACGCCCGCGCAGGAAGCTTTCGTCGCTACCGCGCGCACGTTCGTAGAACCAGCGTGACTGACGTTGCATACCGCCCGCCGGGCGCGCCCAGATCGACCCGAAAGCTCCTGCATCCGTCGGTGGAAGGATGATTGGACGAGAAGTCGGCCATGTCGACCTTGTTCTGATTGTTGGCCGACTGGGAGATGCGCGGCGCGATCTCCTCGATGTCACCATCGTCCAGAATCTCGATAATCTTGAGCGGCACTTGGAGGCGGCTCGCGTCCACATCGTCCTTGCGCCACGCGCGGAAGATCGAACCGGTCGTCTGCCGCGCAATCACGCTGATCAGCAATGGCAAGACCTACGTTGAGCCCACAACCACCGCGTCCGTTTCCGCGGTCTGGGCGAGGAGCTGGGACATGGACGAAGGTTTGCTATCTAAGAATTCGATGACTGCTAAGGCACTGAAGCGCAAAAATCGCGATCGTGGTTACCCGGTGGGCAGGCCATTGGAACCAGCTCGCGAATTCAGCGTTTCGAGCGGATGATCAGAAGTTTCGCTTACGCCCTTATCCTCGTCCAGGTATCCATGGCGACCGCGCTGGCCACACAGGTCTTCCTTACGACCGCCGAGGAAGCCCGTAGCTCAGAACTCTCGCTGGCGCCGGCGCCAGGCGAAGAGGGATGCGCCAAGGCGATGTGGCCCAATATTCCGGAACGATGTCTGCAACGAGTCGAGCCGAAGGTGGTGACGCTCGTGCTCACCCAAAACAACTAATGGCGCATGGCGCTTTCTGATATGCAGCTGGCTTGCGCCGCTGGCTGCGCTGCCGCAGCACCAGCAACGGTCCGTTAAGCCTCGCTCAATCTCTGCAAGCTATCTTGTTGCCAGTTTGTCGAGGGTGACATGAAGCGCAAGTCGATAATGCTCTTTGCCTTCCCAGCTCTGATCCTGCTGATCTTGGCAGGGGAGCGCATGGCGACTTTCTTGCTGGGAGCACATCCGGCCAGTCCCGCAATGTGGCGGATCTGGCTTGAACTAAGGCCGCTGTCGACGATGTTCTGGCAACAGGTCGATCTTTATCTCGGGTCGTCGATGGTCCTTGATGCCTTGATGCTGGCCGCCGCGTCGATGGTTTGCTGGATGGCGTGCCGCACAAGAAGGTCGGCCGCGTTCTTCTTCCTTGCCAACCACGTCGCCCTGCTTTTCGCCGGGTTGATGATCGCTGTCACCAGCCATTCCGAAACAGCCAGCACGATCGCCTCTTTCACGGTACCCGGCGGCCTTCCGTTCCAACTTACGGTCGATTTCACCTTGAACAACAGTCTTGTGCTGTTTCTGGGCGTGACGGCATGCGCCTACTGCCATGTCATCTTCCTCAGCGAAACCCGACAGCGGTCCGAAGCGCTGGCCGCTAGGCTCGTTGCTCTGCAGCGAGATCTCTAGGATAGCCCCACCCTTTTCCAGCGCTAGTTGATCTTCCGGTAGTAAACCTTGCCGTCGGCCTGCTCTATGCGCTGGTAGTTGGAGCTTGGGGCAGGCGCTGCAGCTGCAATCCTCCTTTTGGGCGGACGCGGTGTATCGACGACGCTGGGCTCGGTCGCGTCTTCACCATCGAGAACAGCAGGCGCCTCCGCCATGCTGCCGGTCGTGTCGACGGAAGGTTCCGCTGCGCTCGACATGATTTCGTCATGGACAATAGGCTGGTTCTGTTCCAGCCGGGCTATGCTCCGGTTGATTTCGCCAAAGCTGCTCTGCAGTTGAGTGTCCAGTTTTTCAAATCGGCTCTGAAAACCGTTGTTGACCGTGTCCAGCCGGCCCCCGATTCGTTGTTCAAACGTCCCGAGTTGTTCCAGGCGCCCTTCCAGAAAGCGCATATCGCTGATGCCGCGGTATAGATAAACCGCGGCTACCATATTCACCAAGGTGAGCAGGGACGTGCCGATGATGACGGCGCCGACAATGCTTCTGTCGCTCGGTTTCACAACGGCAGCTTGCTCTCCAATGTGGGTTGCTGTCCCAATCTCGATTGCCGGCATGTCCGGTTCGCTGATCATCGTCATTGAACCACCACCTTTGCGCCGATCGCGACGCGCCTGAAGAGATCGATCACATCGGTGTTGGTAAGGCGAAAACACCCCGATGTTCCGTCGAAGCCAACACCCTTGGGATCGTTGGTTCCGTGTATCCGATAGAGCGTGTCACGCCCGTTCCGAAGCAGATAGAGCGCCCTGGCGCCAAGTGGATTGTAGGGACCGGCAGGCACCATTTGCGGCAGGTCCGGCTGGCGGGCGCGCATTTCGCGGGGTGGGCGCCATTCCGGCCATTCGGTCTTCGCCCCCACCTCGACCACTCCGGTCCAGCCAAATCCGTCGCGTCCGACGCTGATCTGATAGCGAAGCGCCTGGCCCTGTCGGGTCACCAGGTAAAGCGCTTTCTCGCCCTTGCGGATAATGATCGTTCCGGGTTGTTCCGTGGTTTCAAAGGCGACGGTCTTGCGCAGGCTGGGGCCCATTGCCGGCAGCGGCGGCCGATCCGAAAGTGCCGATCGCGCGCTGGCAAAATCCTGGACCGACATCGCCAGCGCCATGCCCATGGCGCAGACCAACCCAAGGACGATCCGATACCTATCTGGCAGCAGCGTCATCGAGCCGCTCTTTGAACATCCGCTTCAGGTCCTTGTTGAAGCGCGCACGCCCATCCACCTCGGCAGGCAGGATAGCACGGTTCAAGGCATCGGTCAGAAGCGCATTGTCCAGCGCGACCGACTTGATGTGCGGCGCCTTGAAAATCTTTTCCAGCTCGCTGCGCGAAAAGTGGTTCCCGAACCATTTGCGCTTGTGCTTGTTGGCGACCAGGGTGATGCTGACAGCATTGCCACGCAACTCACGGATCTTCTTGTAGAGCCGCTTGCCTTGCCGCAGCGAGGCGACGTTGAGTTCGAAGACGATGAAGATCTCATCGCTCGTCGACAGCACGGAATTGTGCCAGGGCGTCTCGATGTTCGGCAGGTCGATGACGATGTCGTCGAACCGGTAGGCGACGAGGTCCAGCAGCCGAAACACGAAATCGGCGCCCTGCGGCTCGAAAGGCAATTGCGGCCTCTCGAAGGAATAGAGCGTCAGCCCGGACGGGCGCGAGAGCTTGATGACATCCATCAGCTCGACGTCGAGCCTCTCCGGCTGGCCGATGATGCCGCCGAGGTCGAACTGGTTGAACTGGTTGAGATAGGCGCCGCAATTGGCGCTCTGGAAATCGAGGTCGACCAGGCAGGTGGAAGCCCCGCGTTCTGTCGATTTCGATGCCAGGTGTTCGGCCGCCGACAAAGCGAGCGTCGTCGCGCCGGCGCCGCCGCTGGCGCTGATGAAAGTGATGATGCGGCTTTTCGTTCCCTGGTTGCCGGTGTCGTGGAAGGTCACCGCGTTCAGCAGTTCCTTGCCGTCGAGCGGCTTGTGCAGCCAGTCCGAAGCGTTCATGCGCACCAGCACACGCGTCTGCTCCGACGACAGCTCGTCGGAGACCGCGATCAGCGGCACGGTTGCCCATTTGGAGCGCGCCTCGACGATGCCGGGCTGGCCGAGCAACTCGCCATTGCCAAGGTCGAGGATGACGATGCCGGGGCGCGTGTCCGCGGGCGGACCCCTAAGGAAGTCGCCGGTCTCGGAAACCCTGACGTCGTAGATCGCCAGCGCGTCGAGCCGCGTCGCCACATCGCGCTTGAAATTCGCATCCGACGAGAACAGCGCCACCTGCTTTCGCTTGGTTGGTGTAACCTTGGTGTTGATGGCATTCATGACGCGGTACTCTTCAAATCTTCGCCCGTTACCGTACTCAGCATGGAGGGCATGGTGATGTTGTCGAAACCGAGCAGTCCGCCCAGGAAGAAGAACTGGAAGGTCACGTTCTGCAAGCTGACGGTGATCGTCGGTACCGGTCCGCCCGGGCGGGTCTGGTAACCAAGCCCGGTGGCCGTATATCTGACGATCACATTGGCTGGCTGGAGCATCGGAAAGAAATGACACATGCCCGGCCGTTGTCCCGCACTAAGCGGCGGGCAGGTGCCCGCACCCGTCGCGTCGCCTCGAAAAATGCGATTGAAGTTGGCGGCAGTAAAAGTTCCGGCCACGCATCCCGAACCGGAGCAACTGCACACGCCGGTGGCGCCATTGCACGTGTAGTCGTAGTTGCCGACGGGAATCGGATCGCCTGGCGTCGTCGCGGTTCCTGCTGCCGCAATCGTTGGCGCAATCGGCGTCGAAATCGACGCTAGGCGTGCGCCGATCTCCACGGCTTTGGTCGCGGCATTCCATTGGTACCATGCATATCCAAAGTCTACGAAGCCGAGGGTAAGTGTCAGGAGCAGGGTCATGCTGATGGCGAACTCCACCATCACAGCGCCAGCCTCATCTTTCCTGAACAGGGCTAATGCGCGCATTTCACCACCCGTTGTAACGTTCTTCGTGGGCGGCGGAAAAGGTAACCGGCCCCAGGCCGAGAAAAGTGAGAAGGGAGGCGCCGGTATATGTGAAAGAGGTCTCAAGTCGGACTACCCGGACATTGGCTGTCGCGCTGTGGTAGTTAGCCAGGCCAGTATTGGGGTCGATAGTCACCGGTATGACGAGGTGATTGAGATCGACCGTGACAGCCGCCGGCAGCCAACCGGTGACCCGGCTTGCAACATTGCAATTTCCACCACAGTTGTACGATCCTGTGGCGGCGATGTTCCGCGCATAGGTGACACAGTTGAGCGCCGTGTTAAACGTCTGATTGCAGCGTGCGGCGTAGCGAGCCCCGTCATTGAGGCCAGCTTCGATTAGCAGCTTTTGATGGAGAAGATTGCCGAACTCGAAGACACCCGCCGAAAGGCTGATCATCAACGGCGTAATCAAGGTCATTTCGACGAGAACCGTGCCTCGCTCCTCAAGGCCAAAACTGCGTAAAATAGACCTCAGCGCAGTCAGCATCACATCACCTGTAAAGCTGCGGTTCGTCACGCACGAAATTGTCGAGCGTTCCCTGTCCGCCTGCGGCGATATCGACCAACTCGACCATGACGGAGGCATCGTCCGATGCCGATAGGACAGGCTCGGTCAGGAAGAAGCTGGCGAACGATTCGACGGGAAGATTCTCGCTATGGCCAGAAAGGTCATTGCCCAATGCTGAAAGAGCTAGGCAGTTGAGAATTGCCCCATAGATTAACCTGCGGTCGACTGTCGTTACCGGGGCTTGACACGAATTCACAGGCGTTCCGCTCTCCCCTCCGGTCGATGGTGTTCCAACAAGGCCTGCCGAAATCTCGTAGCGATAGACCTCATAGCGTGTCGGCCTGGTTGTCGCCCAACTGGCCGGCTTGGCGGCGGCTCCGAAATTGGTGCTCCAGTAAGTGTCTAGATCCCAGTTCCCGTCACCTAGCCGAGAATTGATCTGCCCGGCATCCCGAGGCAGCCCCTGAGTGCCGGGCAGATTGAAGGTCAACTGGTTAAAGCTGGGGCACTGGCCCGCGCCTCCCTGAGTCTTTAGGGCGCCCTTTCGGACGTTGGCGGCAGGACCGTATTCTGCAGTGTTGAAGTGACCGCCGGTCGTCCTTATGC
Source organism: Mesorhizobium sp. C395A (assembly GCF_030323205.1). NCBI lineage: Bacteria > Pseudomonadati > Pseudomonadota > Alphaproteobacteria > Hyphomicrobiales > Phyllobacteriaceae > Mesorhizobium > Mesorhizobium sp. C395A. Next base: position 3,103,798 of record NZ_CP100473.1, read on the forward strand.
CAAACCGGACGTTGAATGCGTCCTGTACTGGGCCAGCGTTCTGCCCGGTTTTGGTGGTGACGTTGTTGTTTCCGTAGCAGCCTACCGGATTTGATGTCGCAATGGTTTGGGCGAGCGCCTGCGCACCGTTGCCGATGCCTTGGGGAGGCTCCAGGAAACCGAAATTGCCCGGCCCGGCGGCGGCGCCATTCCCGACTTTGCGGAGTTCGATTAGTCGGCGGCGCAGGTTCGGATCGGCTGCGGCTTGCTGCAGGGTTACGCCGCCCGGTGCGAGTTCGTACGGGTTGCACATAAATACTGGGGTGAAGTGGCAAACGGCACTCTTGAACCCTGCGACCGAAACCGCACCGATATCGAAGCTGTTTGTTGCGCTACCGACAAAAGTGGCGGGGAACATTGTCGCGAAACCAACCGGTGTGACGGTCACCTCAACGAATTTGGCTGCGGTCGGATCGGTAGTCACATTCGCGGCAACGATGGGATCGCTGTCATTAGTTGGGAGGCTACTCAGGTAGCGCCATGTCACTCCAGCTGCTGCTAGCGCTTCTGCGCCAGGCGGATCGCCGGCAACTGGCTCAGCGAAACGGTACGTGTTGAAGACAAGCGTTGCGAGGGCGTTATTGCCGCGGGTGATCGCGTCCGGCTTGCCGTCAAGCTCCGCTGCCGTGGCAAGCGCAAATGCATCGGCCCCCTTCTGAAGGTCGTTATGTAGGCTATTGGCTCGGGACATATCGATGACCAGCAGAGCAAAGCCGATGATTACCGGCAGCATGATGGCGACGAGGATCATCGCTATGCCGCGTTGATCGTTCCAGAACGCCCTAATGGTCCCCAACATGACCTTACTCTCTAGCTTCCTTGCACCAGGCCCCTCGCTCACCCGGCGCAATGCGACCGCATCCTTCTGTTTTCAATTCGCTCCGTTAGTCACACCCGACCCGCCGACATTGACCGTCATCGCAGGCGGTGGTGGTGGTGGCGGTGGAAATTTATAGCTCTGGGCAACAGCGACAGCCCGCGTGCCGTCGCCTTCGATATGTGTGTTCTTCGCGTTCGGATTGAACGGATCGACCGTCTGCGCCAGCGAATTGTATTTCTGCGTATCGCCGGCGGCGAGCGTCACCGAATCGTAGTGGTTGAGATAGTCGGCGGCGCAGCCCGATAGTGCACCGGCGCACAGAATGAGGATCAAGGCGCTATTTCTTGACATAGAGCAACTTGTCCTTCGATTTGAAGTCCAGCATGTGGCCATAGGGGCCAGTCACACCGTCTCCCGTTTCATATTTTCGGATCATGTCCTTGTTCACTTCGAGCTGACCGAGGATGAAGAATTCCGGATCGTTGGCCGGCCGTGTCTTGTCGAACGGCGTCGCCAGTTGTTCGCCAGGCTTGACCGGTCGCACGATGTGCGGCGTGACGATGACCACCAGTTCGGTCTCTTCCTTCTGGTTGCTCGAATTGCGGAACAGCGCGCCGATGACCGGAACCTGGCCGAGCCACGGCACCTGGTTCTGCAGCTTGGTGGTCTTGCTGGACAACAACCCGCCGACAGCGAAACTCTGGCCGTCGCGCAGTTCGACGACGGTTGCCAGCTTGCGGTTGGTGAAGATCGGGTCGCCGGCAGTGGTGAAACCGGTGAGGTCACTCACTTCCGGCGCCAGCTTCATATGGATCTTGCCGTCGTCGAGGACGACCGGCGTGAACAGCAGATTGACGCCGAATTGCTTGTACGTGATGGTTACCTCGCCATCGGTGCCGATGACACGGATAGGCACTTCGCCGCCGGCGTTGAAGCTGGCCGGCTCACCGGACAGCGTGGTGAGATTGGGCTCAGCCAGCGTGCGCACAGCCCCCTTGGCCTCAAGCGCTTCAATGATCAGGTCGACCTTGATGTTGCTGTCGATGACGCGGGTGATCAGCGCCGCGAAAGGACTACTGTTCGACAGTAGACCGGTAAGCAGACCGCCCGGTCCAAGCACCACATCGTCTTCGTCGACGGCGGCAATGCCGGTTCCGGTGCGCGACGTGCCGCTACCATTTGTGCTCCTGATCGAGACGCCGAGGTCGCGCCCGGTATTGCGCTTGGCCTCGAGCACCCGGACCTCGAGATTCACCTGCTGGCTGTCGTCGACGATGACGGAATTTATGATGGCGTCGGGGCCATATTGCTGCGCCACCTCCAGGATCGATGCCAGCGTGGCGCCATCCTTGACATGGCCGCCAAGCCTGACCTTGCCGTTGATCGAACCGATCTCGATGCGTGACCTAGGCGCCACCTGGCGGATCGCCTGCGCCATGTCGCTGACGTCAACGCCGACTTCGATCTGGATGACGCCCAGCGAGCGCTTTTCCGGGGAGAAGAGATTGACCGTTGTGGTGCCGGCGTTCTTGCCGATGACATAAAGCGTGCGGTCGGTCATCGGCTGGGCATCGGCGATCTTCTCGTCGCCGACAACGATATCGCCGAGATTGGCGCTCACCTGGAGCGTCACCGACTGTGACATTGGCAGGAAGACGCGATGGACGCTGGGGTTCGATACGTCGATGAAGCGGTCGGCTGCTTCAGCCCCAAGGCTCGACGTCAGCAGCGCAGCCAAACAGGACAACGCGGCCGCCGCTACCCTCATCCAAAACCCCTGCATCCCCATCTCCCAAACTGCTGCCGCCTGCAGCCCCCGCTTCGCCGCGTCCCTTTTATGGTTGTCGCGGCACGTCATAGGATTCGAGCTTCACGCCGCGAAAGACGCCCACTGTAACATTCTTCGGCGGTTCCGGTTGTACGTATTTGACAACTTCCTTGACGATTTCCTGCACTTGCGGCGCAGATGCCACAGCCGGCTTCACTTTGCCCAACTCGTCGAGGCGGCTTCCCACTCGGTCCACCGCCTGGGTCAATCCGGCAATCTTGTCGTCGGCGCGCTTGCGCTCAGCTGCGGCCTCCGCTTCGGCGGCTGCCTGCTTATCCAGTTCGGCCTGCCTTTTGGCAACATCGTCCGGCGTTTCGCCGGTCAGATCCGAAAGCGTCACGCGTTCGGTCTTCTCGCCCTTGCTGGCCGCGGCCTGGCGAAGCGCCAGCGACAATTGGCCGGCGCCGGCGGCCAAGGTCAACTTCTGCGCATCCTTGGTGCTGGCCTCGAGCGTCACCGACTTCACAACTGTCGGGCTATCCTTGCTCTCATCGGCGACCTGGTCGATGGCGAGCACCTTCATGCTCTGCAGCAGCACGTCGACGAAACTCTTATCCGTGCCATCATCGCCGCGCGCCGTGCGGGTGAGTAGAATATCGACTCGATCGCCCGGGAAAACGAAGCCGGCGACGCCGAGCACGTCATTGACGCGGATCGAAACGGCCTTCATGCCTTCGCCAAGCACTGCCGATAGTGTGGCGCGTTGGCCTGGGCCAGTAATCTTGGTAGCAAGAATCGGCTCATTGACGCCGATCGCTTGCAGTGCCTGCTTGGCACCGTCACCAGCTAACAGGTCCTTAGTTGACTTGAACGCCCCGGCTGGGACCGCTCCCGCCGGCCATGCGACTTCGCGCAATTTATCTGCGGTGAGCGCGTCGCCGAACTTCAGCGGCATTGCCGCTACGACGACTGTGCTGCCTTGAACGAGGCCGGTTTGCGCCATGGCGCTACGCTGGCCGGCCAGCCAGATATTGACCAGCACAACTGCCAGAACGCCGAACACGCCGGCGAGAACGATCATGATAAGCGTATTGGCGCGCATGCCCAAAGCCCCAAGCCCCAATGCGGGATTCGCCCGCTGCGATCGGATTCAGGCCCGGCTCGAACGATCCGGGCCTGAATGTAGTAGTCAGGCGATCAGCTGCCGGTGCCGGCGCCGGCATTGCACGTGCCGGTCGGATGCCCGTCGAGGGCGGTGCAGAGTGCCGAGAAACGACCGTTTACCCAGCCGCCGATGGCGAGGACAGTTAGGATCGATGCAACGGCAATGATGCCGATAAGAATGGAATATTCGACCATAGCAGCGCCGTTTTCATCGTCGCGGAACTGCCGGGTCATCGTCATGAGCTTCTTCATGTCAATTTCTCCCTCTGGAGGTTTGAACCCGACGAGACAGAGCCAAGGATGAACCCCATACCCAAGCATCCCCCGTCACCTCAATCCTAGGTCCCACGAAAAAGCAGAGTCAAACGGATTAACGTTTCCTTAACCTTCCAATACCTGAACTTGCGAACTCGACAGGGATTTGAATTCTGACAAGAGCTTGATTCAGTTGAATTTTCAACCGTCTTTAACCATTCGTTCACAATTTGGCCGCAGTCAAGGCAAAACGACAGTCGCATCAGCAAAGATGCATATTCCTTTATATCTAAGGGGTTACCGACATTTTTCACCCCGCATCTCATTTGTTGCGGTATGAAAGGTCCCGTGAGCCGGAAGTTTGGGAGAGGGCTAAGCGCGCGGCGTCGAAATAAAACGATATTTTTCTGGCGTCCTCCTTAACTATGTTGAAAGCATTGGCCTCACGTGAGACCCTCCAGCGCTTGTGCCTCGCTTGGTTAACGGTTAGTTTCCGCTAATAAGGGCTAGCGGGGTATAAGGGATTATGCTGGGGCGGTTTATCAAGGGACCAAGCGAGCAGCAGGCCGCGGTAAGGGCGGAGCAGCCGACGGTGCTGCCTGCCGCTCCGGCCCTTTCGCCGGCCGCTGATGTTGAATCCCGCGGCGACGATTTCCTGACGCTCAAGGTCGAGATCCACAGTCACCTGATCGACCGGTTCAATCTTGCCGCGCTTGAAACGGCATCGAAAGATGAGATCCTGAACGAAATTCGGCCGATTGTGCGCGAATTCGTGCGCGGCCGAAGTGTGCCGCTGAATGCGCGTGAACTCGACCAGTTGACCAGTGACACGGCCGACGAGATGCTCGGGCTCGGGCCGATCGAGCCGCTGCTCAAGGACGACTCCATTACCGACATCCTGATCAATACCCACAAGCGTGTCTTCATTGAGCGGCGTGGCCTGGTTGAAGAGACGGCCATCCGGTTTCGTGACGAGGCGCATCTGCTGCGCGTCATCAACAAGATCGTTTCGGCTATCGGCAGGCGTGTCGATGAATCGTCGCCGATGGTTGACGCCCGCCTGGCGGACGGCTCGCGCGTCAACATCGCGGTGCGGCCGATCTCGGTGGACGGTCCGCTGGTATCGATCCGCAAATTCTCCAAGAACCCTTATTCGCTCGAGCGTTTGATGGCATTTAATTCGATCCGGCCGCCGATGATCGAGCTGCTACGGATCGCCGTCCAGGCGCGCAAATCGATCCTGGTTTCGGGCGGCACCGGCAGCGGCAAGACCACCTTGCTCAATGCGCTGTCGAGTTACATACCATCGAAGGAACGACTGATCACCATCGAGGATGCGGCCGAGTTGCAGCTGCAGCAGCCGCATGTCGGCCGGCTGGAGACGCGCCCCCCAATGTCGAGGGCAAGGGCGAGGTGCGCCAGCGCGAATTGCTGAAGAACGCGTTGCGCATGCGGCCGGACCGCATCATCGTCGGCGAGGTGCGCGGCGAGGAAGCCTTCGACATGCTGCAGGCGATGAACACCGGCCATGAGGGGTCGATGACCACCATCCATGCCAACACGCCGCGCGACGCGATCTCGCGGCTTGAACAGATGGTCGGCATGGCCGGCATGCCGATGACGCATGATTCAATCCGGGCGCAGATTGCCTCCGCCATTGACATCATCGTCCAGACACAGCGTCTTTCGGACGGCGGCCGGCGTGTCACCTCCATATCGGAGCTGACTGGCATGGAGGGTAATGTCGTCCAGCTTCAGGAAATCTATCATTTCGTCCGCCGTGAGGTCACAGCCGAGGGCAAGGTCATCGGAGACTTTCGCGCAACCGGCGTCCGCCCGCGGTTCGCTCCGGAGGCCGCAACCCTGGGGCACCATTTTGCCAAGGACGCCTTCAACCCGCAGGTTGCCCTCTGATGCTAACGGGTCAAGCTCTGCTGTATTTCATCTATATGCTGGCGGCGGCCTCGGTCATTCTCGCCGGTGAAGCCCTTTATCTTTCCTTTGCCGGCCGCCGCTCCCGGTCTATGGCAGTCAATCGCCGGCTGAAGCGACTCGCTGGCGACGTTCCGGCCGAACAAACGCTACAGGGGTTGCTGCGAGAGCGCGGTCTCACTGAATCCGGCGACTTTCTTTTTGGAATGGTCTGGCTGAACAGGCTCTATACCCAGTCCGGCATTACCGGAAATCCGTTGACCTTCGCCGCAACATTTCTGCTTGCAGGGCTGGCGATGGCGTTGCTGCTGGTTCTCTTCAATTTTTCCGCCTTGGCATCGCTCATTATCTTTCTGGTCATAGGGCTTGTCCTGCCGCTTCTCGTCCTCCGGCGTGCCCGCAACAAACGAATCCGGAAGTTCGCTAAACAGCTGCCGGATGCGCTCGACATGATTGTTCGCTCGCTGCGGGCCGGACACCCTGCTTCGGTCGCGATCGGTCTGGTCGCGCGCGAAATGCCCGATCCGCTCGGCACCGAGTTCGGCATCGTCTCCGACGAGATCACCTTTGGTCTCAGCATCGAGCAGGCCGTGCGAAAGCTTTCGCAGCGTGTGGGCTTCGAGGGCCTTCAGCTGCTGTCGGTATCGCTGTCGATCCAGGCCAAGACGGGTGGCAATCTTACTGAAATTCTGGCCAATCTTTCCTCGGTTATGCGTGAACGGCAGAAATTGCGAATGAAAATCAGGGCGCTTTCGGCCGAAGGTCGTGTCTCCGCGTGGATCATCTCCTTGTTTCCTATTGTGATGTTCTTCACGCTTCAAATCCTTTCCCCAGCCTATTACGGCGCCGTCTGGGGCGACCCGCTCATCTTCCCGGTATTCCTGCTTTTTGGGTTGTGGGCGCTGCTTGGCGACTTCATCATGTACCGGATGGTTACTTTCGATTTTTGACTGGGGGCGACGAAAGAAATTGTTTTCGAACATTCAGGACCTGGGCTTCTTGGTGTCTATTGCCGTCTTTGTGGCGGCGGTGTCCTTCTTCCTGTTCGGTGCGCTTGTCTTCTTGCCGGCTCTGCAGACACGAAAGCTCGTTGCGCAGAGCCTGATGGGCGAAAGGATTACAGACCGCCGATCGATGCTCGGACAAGACCAGCTTGCCAAGCTTGCGGCGCAACGGCCGGTCGATGCCTACTTCAAATCGATCGAGAGGGAGCGGGAAGAGCCAAACGCCTTGGAAGCGAAGCTGTTTCGCGCCGGCTTTTACCAATCAAGCGCGCCGCTGATTTATACGCTATCCCGTCTTGTCGCAGTCTGCGTCGGTTTTCTGGCAATGTATGCACTCCTGTCACGGGTTCTGCCGCCGCACCTGCCAGGTTTTATCACCCTTGCTGGCTCTGCCCTCTTCGGCCTGGCCTGCATGGTAATTCCCGCCATTCTGCTCGACCGTTTCGAGAACAGCCAGAAACAGATCTATCGTCGAGCCTTCCCCGACTTCATGGATATGATGATCACCTGCGCCGATGCCGGCATGAGCCTGGAGGGGGCGGTCGAACGCGTCAGCCATGAAATGGCCGCCACCCACAAATGGCTGGGAATACAGCTGTCGATCATGAATTTGCAACTGCGCGCCGGCAAACCCTTGCGGGAAGCGCTACGCGAACTCTCCGATCGCATCGGACTTGACGAGGCGCGGGCACTGGCTGTCCTGTTCCGTCAATCGGAAGAACTCGGCACCAGCCTTACCGACGCCCTGCGCGTCTACAGCGCGGAGATGCGCAGCCAGAGGATTCTGCAGGCGGAAGAGCGCGCCAATTCCTTGCCTGTCAAAATGATGATCCCACTGGGACTCTGCATCTTTCCTGTGGTGATGATGGTAATCATGCTGCCGGTGGTCATTCGCATGAAGGGGATTTTCTTCTAGTTGCGCACATGCTTTGGTCCTAATATGGGTCGGGGGACTCACGGGGAGATTGTATGAAAAGGCCAATTGCAGTCGTGGCCTGCCTGTTCATGGCGGCACTTGCCGGCTGCCAGACGAACGGGGCGGACGGTGTCGTTCGAACCAACGAGCCGTCGAAAGGCGACTTGACGTCTTTTGGCGACGCTTTCGACGGATTGAAGACAGTTGGTGACGTCGAATATTATGCCTCGGATCAGGCTGTTGCCGAGGCCAAGAACCAGTTCCGCGCGGAAAATTACGGCAATGCCGGCGCCCTGTTCTTCAAGGCGACGCAGCTTGCCCGCAATGATGGTGGCGCCTGGATGGGACTGGCCGCCTCCTGCGACCGGATCCATCGCTTCGACCTTGCCGATCGGGCCTATGGCCGGGCCTTCAAGCTGTTGGGTGCGACGCCCGAATATTACAACAATATCGGCTATTCCTATCTGCTGCGCGGCAAGCTGCAGGACGCGCGCAGCAATTTCCTCAAGGCCTACGAACTGGCGCCCAATGATCCGACCGTGGTCAACAATCTGAAGCTGCTATCGTCCAGCGTGCAGAACGTCGAACGGTAGAGCGCCTGTATGTTGTTTGCCGCTTCGCTGCTGCTGAAGGCGTTTGCGATCCCTCTGCTGGCATGGGTCGCCTGGATAGACTTCTCGTCCCAGAAGATATCCAACCGTCATGTGCTGCTGCTTTTGTGTCTCGGGCTGGGATCGCTTCAGCTTGTTTCCATAGCAAGCCGATCGTGGTGGGATATGGGATTGAGCGTGATCGCCGGAATTTTGCTGTTCGTCGCGCTCTTCCCGTTCTGGATTTTGCGCAAGGTCGGAGCCGGAGACGTCAAGCTGATTGCGGTCGTCCCGTTTCTGACCGGTGGAAGCGGTCTCGCCATTTTCTCGGTGCTGCTATTGGTTTTCGCCGTCGCCACGGTGGCGGTCATGAAAAACCCGTTCCTGCTGCCGGCGGGCGCGTTTCGCGTCTATGTCCAGCATATGGACAGGAAGGGCGTCGTTCCTTTTGGCGTGCCGATTTCGGCAGCTGCGATTGGCGCTATCGGTTTCCAGATTTACGGGAGTTGGGTGGTGGCGAGCAGCTCCGGAATCCTGGATCAGCTTAATTGAACCTCGGCAGTCCGCTCTGCTGCACGAAGCGCGCGCCGACGTAACCTTTGCTTAATGCCGAACTGGCAGTCTATTTGCCTATTGAGGGTGCGCTATGATACAGGATTACCGGTCGACAGTTGCCTGGTTGGCGGCTGGATTGATTGTTGGTGCCGTGGCGTTCCCGTTTGCGGCTGTTGTCAACAAACCGGCGACACCAACAATTATCAGCGCCGAACCGCCACCGCTCCCAATCATCAAAAAGACGTTCGTCCGAAAATGGCGCCGTACATAGTGATCAGTGGTGCCTGTCCCCAATACCGCGTACCGTCTGCAGCGAGACCCGGATTTGGAGCGGATCGCGCTCGATCTTGCGGCTCAGCCGGTTGATCTGGACGTCGATGGTGCGCTCGCCGACTTCCGAATCGTCACCGGCGAGTTCATAACGCGGCATGGTTTCGCCGACCCGTGCGGCGAAGACCGCCAGGATCTCTTGCTAGCGGCCGCGCGCCCGCCGCCCCGCCTCAGTTCGCGCCTGCACAGCGTGCCATGCGTTCCCCAGCGCTCCTAACGACATTGGTAGGATCATCGAAGATCGCTTCAATGGCAGGTTCCAGATCGAAAAAAGGAAGAGAAGAAGAATCTGTGCGCTCTCTGCACACAGTCTCCCAAATTATCTGCTTTTGCAGGAGTCGCCTGGTGGTGATCTGCCTCGGGAGCCGGCGATCGGCGCGGAGGCGACCATTCCTGGCAAAAAATTTCCGGCTTCGCATGACCTTCCGCCGCAACACGGACAAGACGCTGCCGGCAAGGGGCTGAGCAATAAAAAGCCCGCCACCGTGAGGCAGCGGGTTCTCTTTCGGAAATGATGAGCTGCCTTTTACGGCCGGCCTTCATGGGGCGGGGTTGCGGATGCCTCTGGCCGGACATTCGACGTCATTGAAGCGAGGCACTCCTCCAGACGTTCCAGCCGCGCCTTCTGGCATCGCAGTGTGTGCGCGACGTCATGCAGCCTGGATTTACCCTGAGAGTTGGCGGCAGCGATCAAGTCTATTTGTAGCCGACTGATCTCGCTCCGCAGATCGCGAGCGTCAGCTTCCATCAGACCCCTGATCCATCCAGCCCCGCGCATTCCAGCACACCATCCACCGAGCCCTGCGTCGCACGATAGCAGCGAGTTTGCTAACAACCATGCCATGAACCTTCTCGAATTTTATGCATTGCTAATATATAAAAGGCCCGCCACCGTCAGGCGTCCGGGCAGTTTTTGCCCCGTCGGATCGGACTGTGAGGTTTGTCATGGACGCATCGACGTATCGGCGTAGGCTACGTGCAGTTTCCTGCAGGGGTAAAGGGAGTGGTCCCGATGCTTGTGAACCTTCCTATGCTTGTGAATCTTCGTCTTGTCGCAGTTGGTCCCCTTGCCGATTGGGTCCGTCATCGAGCCGAGCAGAAGGCGCTGTTGAAGGCGACGGACGAGTTGAGCAAGTCACCAGACGACATGCTCAGCGACATCGGGATTTCCCGTGACGACATCACGACGTTTGCGTTCCGCAGCCCGGCGTCGAGACGTTGGGGCTGAGCAACAAAAAAGCCCGCCACCGTGAGGCAGCGAGCCAAATTATTCAAGAATTAAACTGGATCGTTCCAGGTTCTGTAGCGCGGGAAGCGCGGCCGGTGCCGAACACCCGGCCGAGGATGCGAATGCAAGAAGATGGCCCTCGTCCGCACACCAGGGAATCGAGAAGGAACGTCTCGTGCAGACTTCCCTTGGCGGCAAAGCGGCCCCATAGCCTCGCCCGTGATTGTTGCGCCAGCTCATGGTTTGCGGATGACCGCCTCCAAACATGGCGACCACAACGCACCCGTCCTCCAGTTCCGCGTCTGGATCAATGATAAGGCTTTCAGCCCGAAGCTCGGGGTAGGTGTCTGTCACCGCAAACACGTTGTAGGCCCACTTGCTGGCGGCACTGCGAGGCAAAACTGCTGCCCCAGGGCCACGTGACCGTGCCGAGACGGACGCGGGCTATCAGATGCCGTCGAGGTTCTCTTGAGCCGCGACCGAAATTCGACTAGTCGAGTCAGCCGCTTCCGATGATCGCCAGTATATCAAGCAAACGACCAGCCCGGCGTACCCGACTTGCAGAACGATCAGCGCAAGGACCGCACAGCCGAGCGCGGTCCAAATTGAACCGGCTTCGATGTAGGTCCAGATCGCCACAATGATCGCAGTGGCAGACATGCCGACCAGGAACTGTGGAAAATACATTCCTCACGCATTTCATTAATTTAGCGATTGCACAATTAGCCGATTCTAAAATATCGCTGCAGCATGATGTCGCATCGGCTAGCACTACTCATCCACAGAAATGGTCGCTGCAGTCTTTGGGTGTGGGGCCGCACCGGCCACCGCGCGCGAAGATAGAGCCTCCGCGCTGCCTAGATATAGTCATATTAGCAATCACGCCATTAACCATGTAGGCGCTCCCAAGCCAAAACTCAGGGAATCCCTCTTGAAGGCTCAAACGAGAGGACAAGCTAATACCGTTGAGAGTCGCGGGCATGGACGACGGTATGGGCGAGCATCTTGGGGTTTTCGACCTTGACGCTTTGCGCAAGGCTTTCCTCGAGTTCGTAGAAGAGCATAAAACCACGGATCATCCTGAGTGGGGCGAACTCGCCAAGCTGTTCCTCGAAAAAGAACGAGAGCGGCACCAAGAACCGGACCCTGCCCAGCCGGAGGGGTGAACGCACCAGCGCTGTGTGACCCGACCGGCGCAGAAGCCATGACCAGAACAAACCGGGGATTCACGGATTCGCGGTGTCGATCTACATTTGCTCTGAGATGGCATTGGCGTGGCGCTGGCCGGTTAGGTAAGCGAGCCCCTTGTCAGGCAGTCCGGCATGTAGGACATGACCGGCACGTCGGGGAAGCCTCAGGCTAAGTCCACCCTTTCGGCGACACGACGATTCACTTCGATAATCAATTCGAAGACGCTTTCAAGCTCGCCGTTGATCTCGTCGGCAGGAATCCCGGCCTTCTCGGCAGCTGTCATCAACTGGTCTTTCAAGTCGCCAACCGAGATGGGGTCTCCCCGCGCCACAATGGGCAGTTGTTTGGCTACCCACTTATCGAGAAACCTCAGGCCACGGACGCTCATTTGTTAGCAACCTCTCATCCTTGACACTGCACCCGCCTGCGGCCGGGTGACACCCGATGGCATAAGCGTGACGATTCCCTCCTATGACTTCCCGCATGCGGTTGTCGATTCGACTTCGAAGGCCGTGATCGGCCAGATATGGAATTAGTCGGCCCGGTCACGCGCATCGACGGCGACAAGGTAACCGTCAGCCTGCGGCCACTGGTGACTGTCGACGCCGAGCACGTGCGCGTTGTTGAGAGCCATGTGGGGTCGCCACGGCGAAAAAAGCCGATTGTTGACAAAGCCTAACGGCGCTGCTTGAGGAGATCAAAGGCCTCGTCGCAGGGGCAGCCGCCGGAAAGAATGGGATTCGGGCCGCTTTGGATCATTATGCGGTTCCCGAGCCAGCACGGCGACAAGTACCGAGCAGTCGAGTTCCTCGTTGAACGAAAAGTGCGGGTCGGCCTCTGGCAAGATCTGAGCCAAGCGTAGCGATTTCAACCTGGCTGTCTTGGCGGCACGTTCTGTGCATTCAACCTCATTGATCGCTTTCGCGGACCGCACTGCACCTGGGCGTTCTCCCAGCCAACACATTTCCTGGTAGCCTCATTCTCACCTCCCCCCAACGCAAATTTCTACATTCGGATGAACCATGTCGCCCTTCATTCTGATGAAGCCCAAGCTGAAGCAGCGGACCAGATGGCCCGCGATTGTGGGCTCGCACCGCCCGGCGAGGTGATGCGAGCCCGGCCGAGTCTTGCGGGACCTCGACCAGCAGCGAACACCCACTCGCTGCCGTTCTATCAACAAAGCCCCCAAATTTCAGGTTCCGCTTATATACAAAAAAGCCGGCCTCCTTTCGGCAGCCGGCCAGTTCCAACAGAACAAGGGAACGTGCACTGATGGGGCAGTGCAACGCCCGAAGTGTTCGAGGCCACAATGTTCCAAGGGTGAGAATAACGAGGCAGCCTAGCTAGCGGTTGGTGCCAGCCGCATGGCTTGCCCCCTCCGCCCTCTTGACTGCCCGAGCGGGTTAGGTACCTTCACTGCGTGCCTTGAGAGAAGCGGCCCGGGCACCTTTGGAAATGAAGCCGCGTGATAACCGACGATGGGGGAGCCCTTACGTCGTAGACAACGAGCAGCACGGCTGCCCAAGCACAACTCCAAACAACAACAATCCGGCTTCCGCGCCCATGGCGGCGTTGCGGCCACTAAAAAACATGGAGCAAAGTGATGACCAAAATTGTCGAATATCAGGATAGTGACGTGACGGTGGTATCGCGGAATCCGTTGCGAGGCGCACTGAAACTGGTGACCGATGACGACCACACAACCTTCCTCGAACTGGACAGGGACAGCGCCGAGTGGCTGGTGTCGGCGCTCCTCGACTTCCTCATGGAAGGCAAACACCCAGAAACACCAAAGATGACTGTTGAACCGGCCGCTGACGCCGCCAGAGGCCGCGACCAAGTTCTAACCGCCATTTTTGAAGGCATAGCAGCAGCCTATCAAGCCACGCTCTATGAAAACAATGATCCTTTGGACAATTGCGCGACCTTTGCAGAGACGGCACTAGCGTGGCTGGAGTCGAGTGGCTTAAGAGTGGTGCGTTAAGCCACCTTTGCTGCCTGCACGGTTTCGGGGCGAACCGTGCAGGTTGCCCAATGGGGCGAAAGTGGAACAAACAGGGGATTCACATTCCCGGAGTTCCGATCTAGAATCATTCCATGGAAACGGTGTTCGATGATATCGCCAACGCCCTCAGAGAGCCCCGCTCAGACGTGTGGCGCCCAGTCCGCGCCTTCGCCCTCGATCTTAGCCGCCAAGCTGTTCCTTGGCCTCGCTGTCGGCCTAGGCGTTTGCTTTGGAATGGCGCTGGCTGGTTAGCTATCTCGCTGCGGCCGACTGAAGTGCGACAGCAGCAAAATCTGCCGTTGAGTTTCCCGAAAACGTAGCAGTCTCTGATTCAGCGGAGGTCGAACTTGTTGATGCATGGATGCCAAGGAAATCCTTTCCACAAAGGGCACTAAAATCTTCGGTGACATTGCTCATGGACCCGGAGGTGGTGCCGGAAGCGATGAGCGAGATAAAAGCGATGCCATCGGCTGGAATGGTGATGGTAATCCTGTCGCCGCTTTCTGCAGCTATCGCGGCAGGTATCTCAGAAGCTCCAACCACTCTGTAAATCTGCGCCGTGACAGACGGGTTGCCGCCATCAAAAGTGAACCCGATGTCGGTCGACGTTGTGTTTTCCAATATGTCGCCGCTGCCGGCTGATATGAACCAGATCTCGGAATTGGCGCTTGAGGGCACATCATGACTGCGCACCAGGCGCCTTGCCCGAAGGTCGCCGACAGTTACGGTATCCAGCGTCCGCAACTCCCCGAAAAACTTCCATGAGACTTCGAGCCAGATATCCCTACCGGTAGCAACAGCACCAAGGTTTTTCGAGGGCGCCTTAACCGTGGGGCCAGGGACGAGCCCCCCACTATTAAAGGCCGAGACAGCCGAGACCATGATCGGTGACGAGCGCTGTAAATTCTGAAAGCCAATGATCGCCGCCGTGATCGCCAACGCCGCCAGGACAAGGGCAATCGCTATCCAAACAACTGACCGGCGTCGATTCGCATCGTTGCCCCAACCCTAGGGGAAAGATCAACGTATTAGCAACTGCTTGTATTTCTCGTGAACCAGGATCATTCTTGCCGCACGGAGGCCACCAGTAACGATGGAAAAGGGGAACGCCATGGAATCCGTTTGCTACGCCCAAAGCTCGATCTGTTTGCTGTCGTTCTTAGTCAACACCACGATGGCGCTTATTGTTTTGACGCCATTCGCAGCGACGCGCCTGCTGGTGTTGAGGATGCGCGCGGGCTCGGGCCGAAACCTTCAACTCGCTTAAGGCGCCGTGGGCAAACCACGTTACCGAGGCGCAGATCATGCGATTAGTTCTGTTGATCCTTGCCGCTGTCGCCGTGTTCTACATCTGAGACAACGTTGGCGAACGCGCCACCGACGAGATCCGCACTCATCTACAAAGCCCGCGAGCGGCTAAGGGCTTCGGTGCAGTCGTATTCCTTCCAGACCTTACCCTGAAACATCTGCTGCGCAAAATGCCTCTTAGAATCGCTTGGACCCTTGCTGGCGGCCGCGGCTCGTTCGCGGCACATCAAGGACATGTTGGGGACCTGCCAGCCGCCTGGAGAGAAGCGGATGCGCGGCGCCGGCAAGGCCGCATCGACGTGTGCAGGAAGGGATGAGCGCAAAACCGACATTGGCAGGAAAACCCGGGTAAATGCCGAGGCAAGACCGGATCTGGATGGCATCGACTCCTTCGAGGATATGGGCCTGCTTCGGCTAATCCAATCCCTTAGCGTATAAAGCATGCGATATGGACCTGTCGGATTGTTTGTATTCAAACGTCTATTGCAACGCAATATCGTCGGCAAAGAACGTCCGAATGGGGCTGTCGGCGGCTCCGTCGTGGGAACGAAAAAGAAGAGAAGCAGGACTTCCGTGTGCGATTTCTGCACGGTCTCCCGCAACGTCTGATATTACTTATCTATCCGCTCCATCCATCATGGGTGCAATTCGATCGAGCCTCACGGCTCCGATTGTGGAAGAGCAGGCCATCCGATTTCTGTCCAGCCATATCCGTCGTCACTACTACCCTCCTTCCTGCCTTCCCTTCTCGTGCACAGACGTCAGTCATAGCCGTGCTACTGCATGATCAACGTTCGGGAGCGTGCCCGCCCTTCCCTGCCCCACAATTCGAGGCCGATGTTGCCAAATATCTCGGAGACGGCGTGCTTGCCTATTTCGGGTGGCCGATGGCTTACGAGGATCACGCAGAGCGTTCCATTCGGGCTGGCCTCCAGGCCCTCGCCGCAGTCGAGGCCATCCAATCGCCCGACGGCGAGCAACTGAAGGCGCGTATTGGCATCGCATCGGGCCACGTGGTGGTCGGCGACATTGCGGGCAGCAGCGTGAACGAGCGCGCCTCAATCGCAGGGGACACACCCAATCTCGCGGCGCGCCTGCAAAGCGCTGCCGCTCCCGGTCAGATCGTCGTTGCCGACAGCACGCGTCGGCTCGCCGGGCAGTCCTTCGAGATCGAGAGCCTCGGTGAGCAGGAGTTGAAAGGCTTCAAATCGCCTATTGCCCTATTCGCGGTTCGTGGCGAGCGGGAGGTGGAAAGCCGGTTCGACGCAGCGCACGATCGCGCTTTGTCGAAGTTCGTCGGCCGAACCAGCGAAATCGGCATTCTGCTCGAGCGCTGGGAGTTGGCCGAAGCCGGCCAAGGCCAGGCGGTTTTCGTGTCGGGAGAAGCGGGCATCGGGAAGTCGCGCCTCGTGGATGCGCTCGAGGAACGGCTTTATGAGAGCCATCATGAGCTAATCCGGCTGCAGTGCTCCCCCTATCACATCACCTCAGCCTTCTACCCCATCATCCAACGCCTAAGCCGGCTTGCAGGCTTTTCATCCGCCGACAGCGAAGCCATGCGCGATGAAAAATTTCGCGCGATTGTTCAACGTTACGGGGAACATCCCTCGGAGGTCGGACCGATCTACGCCGAGTTGCTCTCGCTCGACCTCGGCGGCGCGTTCAAACCGCTCGATCTCTCCGCCCAACATCGTAAGGAACTCAGCGTCCACACATTGGCGAACCGCGTTCTGCTCGCGGCGAAGATTGCGCCGGCCTGATCGTAGTGGTTGGCCGCCTAGTCACGCATCAGGTCGAAGGCATCGCGCCGTCGATCATGGTCTGGCCCTGGGCGGTGAGTGTCTCGAGTTCAACCGCCTTGATCTCGCTGCCATCCTGTTCGCGCTGCAGGCAGCGCTGGGCATGCTCGTTGTCGTCCAGTTGCCGCTCGATCCGGTGTACAACTCGGTGGAAGACATTGGTGACGGACCAGAGCAGGTCATCGAGGTCGGGTTCGAGGCGCGTGTCGGCCAAGGTGGCGATGAGAGCGTCATAGATGTCGGCCACGGCTCCGGCCACGTGGTCGCCGCTGGGAAGCAGTCGCGGGTCGGGCTCGTCGGCATAGGGGCGCCAGCCATAGAGCTGGAGTTCGGTGAGGATGTGAGCGGTCGGAGAAGCTGCGTGGTGCGGTTCGGTGTCGTCGTGCTCGGCCATGGGATGCTCCCGTCGGTTTGACCGCGCCCCTCGCGGCCTTCATGGCGACGAGAGCCCGTGGGCGGGTTGGCCGGACACCCGAAGCGAAGCGGAGGGCCGGAGCGTAGCGAAGGATGGCGGCGGCCGGCTATTTTGCATCGCGATGGAAAGGCGTCGCACCCTATCGCTGGCTTTCGCCAGCAATCGCGCGCCGCCGGAGAATAGTCGGCCGCCGCCATTGCCTGGCCGGCGAGCTTGTGGGCTGATCGCCCTCTCGAAGGCCGGATCGCGGTTCTCTACCGCATCCAGGCAACGCCGCCGGCACCGTGCGCCGCCGCACGCTTCCCTGCCGGCTCAAGTAAACCGCTTCAGATAGCGGAGGCAGTCCTTGCGCATCAGTTGGTCCGCAATCGGGGCACGGAAGGCGGCAAGTCCGAAACGGCCGAGGTCTTCGTTGAAGTCCTCCATAGCCGGCGACAGCACGATTGCCTCGATTCCGGCGTCGGTCGCGCGCTCCATCAGGCTGTCTCTGGCACCGTCACCGGCCGGATCGTTGTCGCGGATGACGTAGAGCCGCCGCAGGTTCGGAGGGAACAGGATGGCGGCAAGATGGGCTGCCGAGAGTGCTGCAGCCATCGCCATGTCAGGCAAGGCGCATCTGAGCGACAGCGTCGTCTCGACCTTCGCCTGCCGCCATGACGCTGTCGGGTACGCCGAAGCGGACGGCGTGACTCAGAAGGTCACCCATTGCCCGACGCGGCGTGTCGACGGGTGCCTTGCCGGCGCTGTCCCGTGCGAGCCAGGTGCGGTGCGCGCCGGTCAATCCGGCGTTTAACATCCGCTGAGTGTTTTCATTTTTAACGCAATCCCCGATTGGTAGACTCTCGCGATGCATCGGCAGCTACTGGCTCCGTCGGGCCGAGGGGGAGGCCGACGGGAGTAGCAACCATGCCCTTGCAGAAACAGGACTTTCGAACCAACAGGGCCGACTATGCAATTGCTGCCAAGAGCAGCGCGGATAGCGACCGCGATGAGTTACTAGCAAGGAAAACGATGTCGCTCTGGCTCAGAGATAAGCGGTCAGCCAGATTTGCTGCAAACCCATCGGCTACCTTTCCCGGGCCCTCGAAAGCAAAAACCTTTCGCTTGAAGCGATGATAGAGGTCTCTCCGCATGTGAAAAAGCGGCGGTAGAGGACTGGAAGGAGGCTTAATCGCCCGGCCATTCAAGGATGACACTTTCCCCGGCGTTTCGTCGCGCCTCAAAAATGGAAAGACGGTCTATCGCTATCGTGCAAAGGGAATGCCTGAAATCCGCCTCCGCGGCCAGCCCGGTGATCCGGAATTCGAGGCTGCCTACAAAGGGCGACCCAGAGCCAGGGCCTGAAGGCAATTATCATCGACCTACCCGGTCGGGCGTTGCCAAAGACGTTCGGTCATGCAGCGCGGCGACTTGAAGGGACTATGGAATGGCTGGACTTTGACGAAGCAACGCAGCGGAAGAATGTCAGGCTGATTGAACGCTTCCTTGGGATGCAGGTCGAACCTGCCTACCCGCTGACTTGGCGCGATACGCCAGTAGAACATCTCGACGCCGACCATCTGCGTGCGATTGTCGAAAGCGCCTTTGCCGCCAACCGGACGGTTGCCAAGCACCTGCTGGTCGCAATCAAGAAGCTCCTGTGGGTGGGGATCGAAGTTGAGAAATGGATCAAACCGCAGAACAATCCCTCACTGTCGATCCGCGTCCGCATTCCTAAATCCACCACCAATCCCGCGTGGCCGGTCCCCATTTGTGAAAAGTTCGAGGCGCGCCATCCGATCGGCTCCCCGCCGCGCACCTGTTACGCGCTCGCCTTTTGGCTGGGCAACCGACGAGGCGATATCGCCTCGTTGCAATGGGACGATTTGGTTTTCGAGGAGATCGAACTGTTCGATGGCTCCCTAGAGGTGATCGAAGCCTTCGATTTCCGGCAGAAGAAGAGCCGCAACCGTCACGGCGGTCGCGAGATGTTTATCCCCATCCTCGACAAGCTGGCGCAAGCCTTGGCGCCGCTCGACGTTCGAAAGGCGGAACGGTACTGAAGAATGCCTATGGGCGTCCATTCGCGGAAAAGAGCCTCACCGGCATGATGGCACATTGGAACAAGCAGGCCGGCATTCCGGAGGGCTACACTCTCCACGGGCTACGCCGCACCTTCGGCACGTATCTCGCCGAATGCAACATCCAAGCGCGTGCCATCATGGAGGCGACGGGGCATTCTTCCATGACGGTGACGGACGAATATGTCCGGGAGGCTAACAAGAAGCGAATGGCCGTCGACATAGCCCGCGCCATTAACGAGCGCGAGGCCAAACGCGATGCGATGAAGCAGCGAGCGGCCCTGCGCGTCGTCAAGTAAGTGAAATCAACCGACCATGATCAGGGTCCCATATCGGGTGCCCTTTTCTTCGGGCCCATAATGGGCCCAAAACGTTTTGGGCTGAGGCATATTTCTAATAAGAAAATCAATGGCGATGGTGGGCCCGGAGGGACTCGAACCCCCAACCAAGCGGTTATGAGCCGCCGGCTCTAACCATTGAGCTACAGGCCCCACGCGCGCTGGATTAGTGTTTTTCCTTGCGCGGCACAAGGCTTTCCGGACGGGCTGGCCGAGATCGCCCAAATCAGCCCATATTCGCGCCCTAGTCGACAGGCGCGACTGGATCGCACACCGAGGAGATTTTCATGACCAGACATATTTTGCCGCTCGCACTTGCCGCCGCGATCGCTTTTCCGGCGATGGCAAGCGCTGCCGATTCGCTGCCCCCGCCCCGCATCATCGTGTCGGGTGAAGGCCAGTCGACCGTGGCGCCTGACCTGGCGCTGCTGACGCTCAGCGTCATGCGTGAGGCCAAGACCGCACGCGCGGCACTCGACGCCAACAACGACGCCATGGCCGCCGTGATCGCGGCAATGAAGTCGGCAGGGATCAAGGACCGCGACCTGCAGACCGCCGGCATCCAGATTAACCCGCGTTACAACTACACCAACAAGCCCGACGGCAGCCAGGAAGCCGAGCTTGTCGCCTACCAGGTGACCAACACACTCTCGGTGCGCATCCGCGACATCGACAAAACAGGTGAGATTCTCGACAAGGCTGTGTCGCTGGGCGTCAACCAGGGCGGCGGCATTTCGTTCTCCAACGAGGATCCGAAAGCTGCCGTCACCGAAGCCCGCAAGAAGGCGGTCGCCGATGCCATGGCCAAGGCCAAGACGCTGGCTGTAGCCGCCGGCGTCAGCATTGGCCGGGTGCTGGAAATCACCGACCAGAACGTTGCGCCGGCGCCGATGCCGATCAATGCCAAGGCCTTCGATGCGGCAGGCGCCGCGGTTCCCGTGCAGGCCGGCGAGAATGCCTACGCCGTGCAGGTAACAGTGACATTCGAGCTTAAGTAGCAGGCCGCCGGGCCGGGCGCGGTTCTGCTGAACCCGTCGGCCGGAACCGCAGATTTCCGACATGAAAAACCCCGAAGGACTGGCCTCCGGGGTTTTTTCGAGCCGCACCTTTCCGCGGAGGGAAAGGGGCTCCTGGCTAACCCTAGAAGGGTCATGCCGCTACTCCAGGCTGATCCTGGCAGAGGAACATGCCTCCGGATCGACCTTCGCAGAAGGTCGTATCCCAGACTGATCTTCGCAGAAGATCAGTCTGGTTCTCTTAGCGATAGATAACCGGGCAGCCGCGCTCATTGGCGAACACGACCACTACGCGATCGCCATACTGGCGGCCGGCGACCTTCACCACGCGGCGATTGACATCGACGATGCGGACGCGGTGCAGGCCCATGCGCTCGGCCTTGTCGAGGGCGCGATCCGGCGAGCAGCGGCGCCAATTGCGGTCACGGCGAAAGCCGTCCTCATCGTCGCCGGTGTAGACGCCGACGCGGCGGTCATGGTTGTTGCCGAAGCCGAGATAGATCGAGTCCGCCTGGGCGGGCACTGCGGCAAGGGTGCCGAGAGCTACGAGACCCGAAAGGGCTGCCGTCTTGAACGAGTTGAACATTGTCTTCTCTCCTTGTTGAGGGCTTGCGCCCGTCTTGGTCGAACCGATGGGGGGAGAATGCTCCTTGCAATCTGAACTCTTCGCGAACCGGCCGTTCATTTTCGGTTAATCTGCCCGACAGGTTGAAAGCAACCGCCCCTTCCACCGCTGCAAACGATCCTCACCGTCAAAAACGTCCAATGGCGCAGAACGCCCTATGGCAGCGTCCGTTCCAGAATGCTCAGGGCTCGTCATCGAGCATATAGTCGAAATAGTCGTCCGGCTCGGCCAGATCGGTCTCACTGGCGCGGACGCGGCCGCGCATGGAGATGCCGGCATCATGAACGGTCTCGGCACTTCCCGACACCAGCCTGTGCCACCAATAGAGGTCGTGCCCCTCGGCAACCAGCCGGTAGGCACAGGTTTTCGGCAGCCACGTGATGGTGCGCACATTCTGCGGCGTCAACCCGACACAGTCCGGCACGCGCGCCAGCCGGTTGGCATAGTCCGAACAGCGGCAGCTTTGCCCATCGAACAGCCGGCAGCCGACTGATGTCCAGTAGATCTCGCCGGTATCCTCGTCCTCGAGTTTAGACAGGCAGCATTTTCCGCAGCCGTCGCACAGCGATTCCCACTCGGTGGGCGTCATCGCTTCCAGCGTCTTGGTCTTCCAGAACGGCGTTTCCATTATGGGTCGAGATGTGGCCTCCGCATGCGGCAAGGTCAAGCTGTTGTGTGACTTCAAGTTCCGGCCGCACCATAGGAAAAACATGAAGTTGCCTTCAAAACGCCGGTCAATCGTCCTTGGGTGCGGGTAATGCCTGCAAACCGGAACCAATCCGGTCAAGGACAGTTTGGGCAGGGATGGGACCCCACAAGGAGAATTTAAGATGAAACGCCAACCACGGGTACTGGCAGGTACGGCACTTGGCCTGCTTATGGCATCCGCGCCGTTGGGCGCATCCCCGTTGCAGGGCAACGCCGTTTTCGGCCCCTTGCAGCACACGGCCGCGCCACTGATCCTGGTCCAGGACGACCCTGCTGCAGATGGTCAGCAGACCGACCAGGAACTGCCGCGCAAAAAGAAACGCCAGCAGGCCGAACAGGCAGCGCCGGCCGCCGAGCAGCCTGCACCGGCTGCAGAGCAACCCGCCCCTGCCGCCGAGGAACAACAGCCGCGCAGGAAGAAGCGGGATCAGCAGCAGACCGAGCAGGCCCCGGCCGAACAGGCCGCACCTGCCGCCGAGGAACAGCAGCCGCGCAAAAAGAAGCGCAATCAACAGCAGCAGATCGAGGCGGCGCCTGCGGATGAGGGCGGCGCCCAGGCAGCGCCGGCGACCGATGAGCAGCCGCTCAAGCCACGCAAGAAGAAGCGTGACCAGCAGCAGATCGAGGCAGCACCGGCTGAACAACCGGCCGAACAGGTAGCTCCGGCAAATGAAGAACAGCCGCTAAAGCCACGCAAGAAGAAGCGCGACCAACAGCAGATCGAAGCGGCGCCCGCTGAACAGCCGGCCCAGCAGCCTGCCGAGCAAGCAGCGCCCACCGAACAGGTGGCGCCGGCAAACGACAACAAGTCGGGCAAGAAAAAGCGCAAGCAGGATCAGCAGATTGAGGCCGCGCCTGCCGACAAAGCGCCAGACGTCAAAGTTGCGCCTGCCGGAGAGCCCGCGCCGCAGGCCGAGCCGATTCAGCCCCCGGCCGATCAGCAAGCGGCTCCCGCCGAAGGTGAACAGCCGAAGGATCAGGCGAAAAAGCACGGCAAAAAAACTGTCGGCGAACAGCCGGTGACGGGCGAACAGCAGCCTGCGACCGGTGAACCACAGCCTGCGGAGCAACCGGCCAATGCCGAGCAGCCCGCGCAAGGTGAGACGCCGGCGCAAGGCGAAGCCACGGCCAATCCAGACGAAGCACCCATCCTGGACAGCCAGAAGGATGCCAGGCGCAAGCACCGCAAGGACCAGGGCGGCAACAGCCAGAATGGCGATGGCCAAAATGGGAACGGCCAGAATGCTGGCGGCCAGACGGGCGAGCAGCCCGCGCAGGGCGGCAGCGAGGCGCAAGCCCCGAAGCCGGCTCCGGTCGACCAGGGACCGCCGCCCACCGACGACAAGTCGGCTCAGCAGGCAATTCAGCCAGAAAAGATCGCCCCGGTGACGGAGGAAAAAGGCAAACGCGTCGAGCGTGCACCCGATGAGAACGTCCGCGACCGCCGGCGTCCAAGAGGCGTCGACGTCGTCAAGGAACTCGGCGACCGCGTCATCCTGCAGTTCAACAACCAGACGATCGTGCAAAGCAATGACGCCCCGCGCATGCACCGCGGCGCCAGGAATGTTTACTACGAGGATCTGTCGGGCAACCGCACCCGCGAAATCGTCGAGCGCGACAATGGCATCCAGATCGTCACCATCCGCAACCGCAATGGCGACGTCATCAGGCGATCGCGCATCACGCCGGATGGGCACGAATATGTGCTGAGCTATGTCGACGAGCGCAGCTATGACGACGACAACGACTGGCGCGATCCCGGTGACGACCTGCCGCCGATGCGGCTCACCATCCCGCGCCGCGAGTACATCCTCGATTCGGAAGATGTCGAAAGCCCGGACGATTATTACGAGTTCCTCGAACAACCGCCGGTGGAGAAGGTCCAGCGCCTCTATTCCATCGACGAAGTGAAGCGTTCGGCGCGCGTGCGCGACATTGCCCGTCGCGTCGACCTCGACACGCTGAACTTCGAGTTCGGTTCGGCCTCGATCTCCGACACCGAAGTGCAGAAACTGGAAGGCGTCGCCACCGCCATGGAGAAACTGTTGAAGAAGAACCCGGCCGAAACCTTCCTGATCGAAGGCCACACCGATGCGGTTGGCACGCCGGAAGCAAACCTTGCTCTGTCCGACCGGCGCGCTGAGTCTGTCGCCGAAGCGCTGACCAATGCCTTCGGCATCCCGCCGGAAAACCTGACCACTCAGGGCTATGGCGAGGAATACCTCAAGGTCAACACCACGGCGCCCAACCGCGAGAACCGCCGTGTCGGCATCCGTCGCATCACCTCGCTGGTGGCACCGGTGGCGAGTAACAATTGATCTGCTTTCTAATGGCTTGAGCAGCTTTCTGGAATCAGATCGACAACAAGGACCCATCCCGGCAGATCGGGATGGGTCGAGCTGCGGACAGCAATCCGGTTCAACAAGAATTTGTACTGGTATTAGAACCGGCTCATTGAATAGAGCGGCCGCCCTCCCCAGATTCAAGGCTGGGCGTTCCCTGCCCCGTCCCGACTCCAGCGGGATGCATTGAACCCCGCCGGCCCTCCCGGCGGGGTTTTTTTGCGCCGCAATTTGCCTTGCAAACCGCGGCAAGCTGACCGAAATACCCCAGTCGACCTCAGAAAGCTCACCGGAACCGCTGCATGAAACGTCTCGAACTCGCCATCGAATCGATCATCCTCGCCTCACGCTGGCTGCTAGTGGTTTTCTACATCGGGCTGGCCCTGGCGCTCGCCGTCTATGCGCTGTCCTTCGGCAAAAAACTCTACGAGTTCGTCATGGTCGCCTTCACACTCGACGACACCGACACCATCCTGAAGATGCTCGGCCTCATCGACGCCGCACTTGTCGCCTCGCTGGTGGTGATGGTGATCATCTCCGGCTACGAGAATTTCGTCAGCCGCTTCGACGACCAGGATGGCGGCGTGCACTGGCTGGGTACGATCGATGTCGGTTCGCTGAAGGTCAAGGTCGCCTCGACCATCGTCGCTATTTCCTCGATCCACCTGCTGCAGGTGTTCCTGAATTCGTCTTCCTATATGATCGACCAGCTGATGTGGCTGACCATCATCCACCTCGCTTTCGTCGTCTCGGCGCTGATGCTGGCCTATATCGACCGGCTGATGGGACTGAGCAAAGGCAAGAAGGGCGAGGAGTGATGAGCCCCTTTCTCCCCGTTCATGGGGAGGTGAGGCTGGTCCGCACAGCGGGCGAAAAGCCAATTGCTTGGTTTTTCGAAAAACGCCGGCAGGTGGATGAGGAAGCAGCGCCGTCGGCCCGTGATTTCCGTCAGTAGATGCTTTTGACGTTCGTCGGCGAATTGGCAAATACCGCGTCCGGCACGAAAAAGTCGCCGGCCAGCGGCCCGGTCGCGCCCGGCGCATAGACCGCGAAATCGGTCACGCCCTCGGCGCGCAGCACCTCTTCATCGATGTAGAAATTGCCTGATGTCTCGCGCGATGAGCGCAGGAAGATGGCGTGTGCGGCATCGGCCATGATGTCGGGTAAGCGGCTCATCGCCGCCACCGTCGCGCCGCCGAGCAGATTGCGCACCGCAGCCGTGTCGATGGTCGAGATCGGCCACAGCGAATTGACCGCGATGCCGTCCTTGGCAAACTCGGCGCTCATCCCCAGCGTGCACATCGACATGCCGAACTTGGCCATGGTGTAGGCGACATGGTTCTTGAACCATTTGGCCTTCATGTCGAGCGGCGGCGCCAGATTCAAGATGTGAGGATTGCTTGCCAACTTCAGGTGGGGAATGCACATTTTCGACACCAGGAAGGTGCCGCGCGTGTTGATCTGGTGCATCAGATCGTAGCGCTTCATGTCCGTCTCCAGCGTGCCGGTGAGCTGGATGGCGCTGGCATTGTTGACGCAGATATCGATGCCGCCGAACTTTTCGACGGTCTTGGCAACCGCCTCAGCCACCTGCGCCTCCTCGCGGATGTCGCACAAAACAGGCAGCGCCTTGCCGCCGGCCTGCTCGATCTCCTCAGCTGCCGAGTAGATCGTGCCCGGCAGCTTCGGATGCGGCTCGGCGGTCTTGGCCGCGATCGTCACATTGGCGCCGTCGCGCGCAGCTCGCAGCGCGATCGAAAGACCGATGCCGCGCGACCCGCCGGAGATGAACAGCGTCTTTCCCTTGAGCGACATGTCTTGGCACCTCCCTTGCTACATCACTGACGCGAACCATTGCGCGGCGGCAATGCACTGCGCAAGGCCTCGGCAGCCTGCAACGGGGTTACGCAACGTAGGCTCAAACGGAAAAGGGGGTTAGACCAGCACCAGGCCCTGCCGCATCGCGATCGCGATGGCATCCGTGCGGTTCGCAGCACCCAGCTTGATCAGGATCGCGGCGACATGGAATTTCGCCGTGTGCACGGAAATGTTCAGCCGCCGGGCGATCACCTTGTTGGGCGCGCCTTCGGCCAGCAGCGCCAGCACTTCGGCCTCGCGCGGCGACAGCGCCGGACGGGCGGTAGCGCCATCGTCCAACGGCTCCTCGCCGAACAGCCCGCTATGGCTTCCGCCGTTGGCGGCGCCATCGAAATCGTCGTGGCGAGCGGGCGTCGAACGCCCATCCCTGGACACCCGGTAGCCGGCCGCCGCCAGTCTGACGGCAGCCGCGATCAGATTCGCATCCGACGCCAAAGGCAGCACGGCAAGCACCCGGTTTTCCGGCCGGCCAGCGCTCGCGGATAGCAGCACCCGTGGGATTGCGCTGTTGCCACCATCGGCCCGATCGAGCCAGGCCGCACTGTTCGCAACAGCGTCATCGACGACAGCGACGTCGGCAATCCCGCTGCCGGCCACGACCGGAAGCAGATCGTCCGCCATCGCAAGCGAAGCTGACAGGCGCTCGGCACGCGCGGCATCGTGCAGCGCGATCAGCACCACGAGCTGGCGTCCGCCGCCCGCCACCTCCGGCCCACCCGCCTCCGGTCCACTCGCCTCCGGCCTTGTGAGCGTGTCGCTTTCCATCGGCCCTCTCAGCTCAGCGGCTTTTCACCGACGTTCAACGCGACATCGCGCTGCTCGCCGCCGCGCACCACGCCGAGCGTCACCGCGGCACCCGCGCTATCCGGCCCGAGCTTTCGGATCAGTTCGCGCGGGCCGTGCACGGCCTCGCCATTCCACGCCATGATGATGTCGCCCAGCGCAAGGCCGGCGGCCTTGGCCGGACCATTGTCGTCGAGGCTCATGACCATGGCGCCGCGCGCCGCGCCGTCACGGATCGGGTGCAGGCCGGCGCCGAGATAGCCGCGCGCGACATGGCCCTTTTCACGCAGCGTCGCCACGGCCCGCTCGATCGTCTCATAAGGCATGACCAGCGCACGACCACGTGGCCCAAACAGCAGCATGCCGATCAGCGCGCCCTTGGCGTCAAGCACCGGCCCGCCCTCGAAACGGCCGCCGGCATTGACGGCGAGATTGATGCGCCGATCGATGGTGCCGCCGCGCATCGAGCGCCAGGCGGGGCCGACCTCGCCGACCGAGCCCGAGACAGCCAGCGCAGAGCCCTGACTGCTGCCGACAGCGATGGCGACGTTGCCCGGCCGCACCCCATCCGCCTTGGCGAGCGCAGGCGCCGCGGCCGCGCCGGCCGGCTTCAGAAGCGCTACGCCGGTCGACGGATCGCGACCGACCAGTTCGGCCTTCACCGCTTCGCCCGAAGCCAATGTCAATTCGATCTCCTCACCGGCCTCGACAGCTTCCTCGGCGGTGACGAAATAGCCGTCACGCCAGTGGAAGGCGCTGGCGGTGCGATGGTGATGGGTGGTGAAACTTGCCGTTGCCGGCGCAGCCTTGGCGGCGAGATCGGCGATGGCCTCGGAAAATGCATTAAGGTTGAAGTCACTCATGATGATCTCCTGGGTTTTCTCATGCCCCAGATATCGCTCGGCAGTGCGCCCGGAGGTACTCGTCTGACGGCTAGTTACTGGTTTGACTGGCCATCTGGTCAGGTCGCGGCAGTTCGAGCCGCTCCGCACATATAGTCATCATCGCGCCTGAAAACACGGAGCCCCGCCAATGGCCCTCGCCGCCCACAAATTCGAAACCGACGACACACTGCTCGACGCCTATTCGACGACAGTCGCCGACGCCGTCGACCGCATCGGCCCAGCCGTCTGCCGCATCGAGCGCGTCGGTGGCCAAGGTGGCCATGGCTCCGGCTTCGTCATCGCGCCGGACGGGCTGGTCGTTACCAATTTCCATGTCGTTGGCGATGCCAAAACGGTGCGCGTCTCTATGCCCGACGGCGCCTCCAGCGAAGGCCGCGTGCTAGGCCGCGACCCTGACACCGACATCGCGCTGGTGCGCGCCGATGGCAGCTTCACCGAAGTCGCGCCGCTCGGCGATTCCAAGCGGCTGCGGCGCGGCCAGATCGCCATTGCCATCGGCAATCCGCTCGGCTTCGAATGGACCGTAACGTCAGGCGTGGTCTCCGCACTTGGCCGTTCGATGCGCGCCTCGACCGGGCGGCTGATCGACGATGTCGTCCAGACCGATGCCGCGCTCAATCCCGGCAATTCCGGCGGACCGCTGGTGTCGTCCGCAGGCGAAGTCATCGGCGTCAACACCGCCATGATCCACGGCGCGCAAGGCATCGCCTTCGCGGTCGCTTCCAACACCGCCAACTTCGTCATTTCGGAGATCATCCGCTTCGGCCGCGTGCGGCGCGCCTTCATCGGCATCTCGGCCGACACTACCAGTTTGCCGCGCCGCGCAGCGCTCCTGTCGCAGGTGACCACCAGTACTGCGGTGCGGCTGCGCAGCGTCGAGAAAGACGGACCCGCGGCGAAGGCCGGCCTCAGGGAAGGCGACATCATCGCGGCGATAGACGGTCGCCCGGTCACCGGCGTCGACGACCTCGTGCGCATGCTCGACGCCGAACGCATCGGCCGCGAGACGCTGTGCACCGTGGTGCGCCGCACCGGCGTCAGCCAGGTGACGGTGACGCCGGTAGCAAGGGCGAGCTGAGCCCTTATCGAGGCTTGAGCACCCGCCCGAGCAGCGACACCAGCAGTCGCGCAAGGTCACCGGTCGGGTCGAGGTCGGGATCGTAGATCGTCATGTCCAAGCCGGTGCAGCGCTGGTCCGCTGCCAGCGCCGACAGAATGGCAACGAGTTCATCGGGGTCGATGCCGGGGCTGCCGGGCGAATCCACCGCCGGCATCACCGTCTGGTCGAGCACATCGACATCGAGATGCAGCCAGTAGGGACAGCCCGCGCGCGCCAGCGTCGCTCTTGTCTTTTGCAACACTCCAGCCGCGCCGAGTTCCTGCGCTGCAAAGACATCGATGCGCGTGACGGCGGTCGCATTGATGTCGGGCCAGGCAAAATCGGCATCGCGGCTCTCGCGTTCGCCGATCTGAACCACCGCCTCGTCGGCGACGAGCGGACCGACAACACCTGGCCATTGCGCCAGCAAAGCCTCGCCGCGTCCGGTGGCAAGTGCCAGATCCATGCCGGCAGCCGAGCCGAGTGAGGCATTGACATCGTAGTTGCCGGGATGGCGGAAATCGCTGTGGCCATCGACATGGACCAGGGCGACCGCGCCCGAGCGCCGCGCGGCGACCAGTGCGCCAAGCAGGATCGAGCAGTCGCCGCCGATGATCAGCGGGAACTCGCCTTGCCCAAGCGCGCCGGTGACGATCTCGGCAAGATCGAGGTTGAAGCGGCGGATCGCCGGACCATTACGCAGCCTAGTGCCCGGTTGCGGTTCGGTACTGTAGGCGGGTCTGTCGAGATCGACCACCCGCCCCGGCGCCAGCGACTCGATCAAACCAGCTTGGCTCAGCGCCTGCGGCGCACGCCAGGTGCCGGGCACATGGCCCGGCTCCAAGGGCCGAAGGCCGAGATTGGATGGCGCCCGAACAAGGCAGATGTCACGCATGCGGCAGGCCCAGCTTCAACGTCACCAACATAGACCGCATGGTGCGGGTCCGGCCACAGCGGCCGGAGCCGCTGCCGACATTTGCTGCCATCGTTCAGGCGCCCGCCGCGCCCGCCGCGAATTGCGCCTGAAATTCCGGGCTGAGCGGGATCGGCTTGATGACGTCGATCAGCACGCCATTGGGATCCCTGGTGATGAAATGGCGCTGGCCGAAGGGTTCGTCGCGCAGCGGGCACAGGATCGGCAGGCCGGCCGCAACGATCCGTTCATAGACAGCGTCAGGATCCCTCACCTCGAAATTGATCAGCAGCCCCGATGTGCGGCCGCGCCCCTCCTCGGGGATCGTCTCGTGGTCGCCCTGGACGATACCGAGATTGACTCGGCGATCCTCGGCAGACTGCAGATGCACATACCAGTCGCTCGCAAACAGCGGCTTGAAGCGGAAGTGATTGGTATAGAAGGCTTTTGTGCCGGCTACGTCGCCCGTCATCAGCACCGGATAATAGCTCGTCGTCTTCATCTTTCTTTCTCCCGTTAGCCAACATACAGTTTGCATGTAATTCGAAATAACATACAGGCTGCATGTATGCAACGAGAAACCCCGCGCCGCTCCAACCGCGACCGCACCGAAGCGACGCGCGCCGACCTGATCGCTGCGGCGCGCAAACTGTTCATCGAAAAGTCCTATGCCGAGACCGGCACGCCGGAGATCGTTGCGGCCGCCGGCGTCACCCGCGGCGCGCTCTATCACCACTTTGCCGACAAGCAGGCGCTGTTTGCCGCCGTGGTCGAGCAGGAGGCGGCGGCGGTGGCGCAAGAGATCGAGCGCGCCTCGCCGCCTTCTTTGTTTGCCCGCAATGCGCTGATTGCCGGCTCGGACGCCTATCTCGCCGCCATGCGCGCGCCCGGCCGCACGCGGCTTTTGCTGCTCGACGGGCCGGCCGTGCTTGGCCGCGCCGCCATGGATGCGATCGACAATCGCCACGGCAACCGGTCGCTGCGCGAAGGCCTGGTTGCGGCAATGCGCGAACAGTCGATGACCAGACTGCCGGCCGATGCGCTGACCGCTTTGCTCGCCGCTGCCTTCGACCGCGCAGCACTTGCCGTCGAGGCCGGCGCCTCGGCCGAAGACTATCGCGCCGTGCTCATGGCTCTGATCGATGGGCTGTCTCCGGCTCATCCTCAGGCAGGTCGTCCGGGTCGAACTCGTTGAAGCAGCCGAGCTGGCGTTTGAACTGGTCGATCAGCCAGGCCGCCGCCGGTTTCGGGCTGCGGTCGGCGCGGTGCATGGCATAGAGCGATGAGCGCACCTCGCTAAAGGGTTCAAGGTCGAGTTCGACCAGCCTGCCGCTGGCCAAATCGTCCGCGATCAGCCAGCGCGGCAACCCGCCCCAGCCCAGCCCCTCGCGCATCAACGTATGCTTGATACGCACATCTGTCAGCCGCCATGTACGATAGGCAAAGACGCCGAAGTCGCGTCCCTTGGTGCGTTCCGACTGGTCGCTGACAACCAGCTGGGTGTGCTCTCGCGCATCCTCGAGCGCCACCGGTTTCGGCAGCAGTGCCAGAGGGTGGGTGGGGGCGGCAGCCAGCACGATCGACATGAAGCCGATGCGCACGAGATGCACGTCGACCTCGCCCAGCAAGCCACCGATGCCAAGATCCGACTGTCCGCTGACGACATGGTCGGGGATCAGACCGAGCGTGCCGATATGCAGTCGCATCATCACGGTCGGGAACTGCGCCTCGAACGCCTTCAGCACCCGCACCAGCACCGGCGAGGGCAGCGCCGCGTCAACCGATAGCGCAACTTCAGCCTCCAGCCCCTGATGGTGACCGTCGGCACGCGAACGGATGCGCTGCAGCACGCCGACCATGCGCCGGGCGTCCTCCAGCATCGCCCGGCCGATTTCGGTCAGCTGCGGCTCGCGCGTGCCCTCGCGCTCGAACAGTTTCAGGCCAAGCTGCGCTTCAAGATTGGCGATGCCGTAGCTGATGACGGACTGCGCGCGGTTAAGCTTGCGGCCGGCGGCTGAGAAGCTGCCGGTGTCGGCGACCGCAACCAGGATCTGCAATTGGTCGAGCGTCGGATTGGGTTGCACGGCATACCTACTTTATGGATGGATCGTATAGAAAATATACCAGTTTTTTGAATGGGTCGGTAGGCCCATATCAGGCGGGAGAAATCAATTCCCACTGGAGAGAACCGCTATGTCTATCCTGCTTGTAACCTCGAGCCCGCGCGGCGCTGCCTCGCACTCGACCCGTATCGCTACCGAATTCGCTGAAAAGCTCGTCGCCGCCGACCCGTCGAATACGCTCGTCGTACGCGACCTCGTGGCCAACCCGCTGCCGCACATCGACACCGATTATGCGACCGGCATCTACACCCCCGTTGAAGCCCGCACGCCGCGCCAGGCCGAAGTCGTCGGCGTCTCCGACATCGTGCTTGACGAACTGTTCGCAGCCGACACCGTGATCCTGGCCACCGGCTTCATCAACTTCAACATCTCCTCAACCCTGAAGTCCTGGGTCGATCACATCTCCCGCTCCGGCAAGAGCTTCTCTTATGGCGAGGGTGGTCCCAAGGGCCTCGTCACCGGCAAGAAGGTCTATATCGTACTCGCCTCGGGCGGCATCTATTCCGAAGGTGCGGCCGTGCAGTTCGATCACGCCATCCCCTATCTGCGCGGCGTGCTCGGCTTTCTCGGCATGACCGATGTCGACGTCATCCGCATCGAAGGCGTCGGCATGGGCCCTGATGCCGTCACCGCCGCACTTGCCAAGGCGACCGCCAAGGTCGATGCCGTGGTGGCCAAGACCGCGAGCGCGCAAATCGCCGCGTAAGCACACCCCGTCATTCGCATTGAAAAGGCGGGCGCTTCGGCGCCTGCCTTCTTGCTGTCCGGGGCCGAGAGCAGGGTCCACCGGCAGATGGCGTGGTGTTCGTGGCGGGGTTTTCGATGGCTGCCAACTATTCTTGCCCGTTCATCAGCTGGCCCTCATAGGCTTGGAGCCCCCGGCATCGCCATCGGATTTGCCGTTGGTCCACGGCCAATCTGTTTTTGCACCGACGGATCGGGCTAAACTCGTGCAACCCTGTCAAAACAGAGAGGCAACTTATGGCCGAATGTCCGAGTGGAGGAGAGAACAACGGAATTGTCGCAAGCGCTGTTGCCGACGATGATCCGCGTCTCGCGTTCATCTATCAGGAGGCGGTGAGAGGTCTCACTCAACAGCAGACGCTTGTGGAGAACATGAGCACCCGCGCCGGCAGCCTTGTCTTTGCCATCGCATTTGCCAACTCGCTACTCGGCGGTGCGGCGCTTTCCAACGGGCTTGGGCTTTGGGATTGGACCGCAGTGGCCCTGTTGTTCGGCATCGGCGGGCTGATCGTCTTCATGCTTTGGCCCTATCACCAATATACATTCCGCTTCGATCCGGAAGATCTGCTTGATCAATATGTCGACGGCGACAGGCCGACGACAATGTCGGCCATGCGCCGCGCGCTTGCCCTTCGGATCAAGGCGGACATGGCCGGCAACTGGCGAATTATCCAGCGGCTCCGGCTGGCGTTGCAGATTGCGCTGGTTTTTCTGCTGCTCGACATCCTGGCTTGGCTTTTGGCAATTGCGGGCATCTGATCACGTCTCAAGGTGCACCGGCCTCGGTCGCGCATCATACCTGCGTCCTAGGAAATGGACAGAATCTCAAGTTCGCGCGGCCCTAGCTGGACAAAGTCGCCAACGGTTTTTCCGGTCAGCGCGATGGCAACCGGCGAACCATGCGATATGGAAGCTTCAGACGGGTTGGCCTCATCCTCTCCGACGATGCGGAAGGTCTGAGTGCGGCCATCATCACGTTTGAAGGTAACGGTGTGCCCGAAGGCGATCACCTCATTAGAGGTGGGCACCGGCATAAGCTGTGCCGTACGGACGCGCTCGGCATAGTAACGCATATCTCGAACCGGAACCGCTGACTGGCGTCGCCGCTCATTGACATCTTCCAGCACGCTAGCGGCCTCGAGAGCTTGCTGGGCGCGAGTCAATTCAACCTGCAGCGTCTTGAGGCCCGCTTCCGTGACAAGGTTGACCCGATCGGAGACAGGGCGAGCCGGCAGGATGGTTTCCGATGCTGCCTCGGCGCTTTCCTCCTTGGCAAACGCTACGCTCAATTGTCGATACTTTCTGCTTGCCGCCCACTGCTGTTATTCGAGATTCTGGCGACGGATGACCGGCGCAAAACCTATGTTCGGCGCCTCGACCAGTTCGGCCCTTACCCGAACATCCTCTCGCCTTGCTCGTCGACCAACTGCATGCCCTTCTTGATCGAGATGTCGACGGCGTCGTCCAGTCCGGCAAAGCGATCGGCGCGGATGAATTTGTGTTCCTTCATCACGCCGTCGACTTCCTTCGAAACCACGCCGCAGGTCTGGTATTGGCCCCCCTCCGCCTTGTAGGGCGTGGCGCTGATCAAAAATCCCTTGTGCTCAACCTGCTTTGCCGGTGCTGCGCTCTTGGGCTCGCCCCCCTCACCGCCACCACCGAAAAGACGCTTCAGAAAAGACATGGGGCTTCCTCCAACGGCAATCATCCTGCACCACGTCTCGCGGTGCAGGATGATTTTCAGTACCGTTCCTCAGTCGAACGGGCAAGCGTTCTCGCCAGGGGTCAACCGCGCGATAGCGCTTCCAGGGCTTCAGCGGCGGCTTCCAGGACTGCAATCGCCTCGGCCTGCTTTTCAGCCGGCGCGTCGACGAGATCGCCGAGCGCGGCACGCAGCCGGTGGCGCACGGCGCGGAACTCCTCGCGGGCATCCGAGCGACCCCGTCCACCACGCCGTCCGCCTTCCTCGCCGTCGTCGTTCCAGCCGAACCAGTCCCGCGCTTTCGCCATCTTGCGGCCGAAGCGCTCGAGATGCTCCAGCACGCCGTCGATCATCTCGCGGTTCTCGGCGAGATGCGCCTGGCCCGCCTCGGTGATCGAAAACACCTTCTTGTTGCCGTCGGCGGCTGAAGCCGCATAGCCGGCCTCTTCCAGGAAGGTCAGCGTCGGATAGACGACGCCCGGGCTCGGGCTGTAGATGCCGCTGGTGCGCTCTTCCAGCGCCTTGATGATGTCGTAGCCGTGGCGAGGCGCCTCGGCCAGCAGCGACAGCGTGATCAGCTTGAGATCGCCGTCGGCCAGCATGCGCCCGGCACGAAACATGTCGCCCGGGCCGCCGCGTCCACCGCCACGTCCGCCGTGGCCGAACGGACCAAAGCCGCCGCCCCCTCTTCCACCAAATTTGCCTGCCATGTGCAGGAATGCGCGCTCGGCGCGCTCGCCAAAGGGATGATGTCTGTGCATGAATTGCTCCTTGAGTTATATCTTACGATACATCTTAATTAGGCTTACCCCGCCGACGAGTCAAGATATATCTTACGATGCATCTAAAGGCGGCGCCAGAAGGTTGATTTCGCCGCCGCCGGCAGCTAGAAAGCGCGTGAGGGCCAAAACCTCTCCGTAAGCGTCTGACGTCAAGCAACGCATCCACCCCGGTCTTTCCGGGCAGTTCCGCCGGAAACCCGGCGCAATGGATGCCAAATGCGACGGACCGGATGTTTCAGGAAAATCCAAAAATGACCACGACCCGTAAGCGCGGCAAGCTGCCGGCGCGCTATGCCGCGATCGTCAGTCCGCTGGTGCTGTCGCTGCTGATGACCTTCATCGTCTCGTTCATATCGACGCTGAAAAGCCTTGGACTGCGACCTGATTTGCCGGCTGTCTGGCTCACTGCCTGGGGCCTGTCCTGGCTGGTAGCGTTCCCAACGTTGCTCATGGTGCTGCCGGCGGTGCGCCGCATTGTCGGCTGGCTTTGCGAGCCGGCGTCCCGGTAACGCCCATGACGGTAAGGCCCGCAGATATCTTCGGGCCTTGCCTCGCTACCAGCGGCCCTTGCGCCGGTTCCAGGCATAGAGAAGATCGGCGAAACGATCATAGGCCAAGCGCGTCAGCGGCAGCGCGACCGGATTGCCGAAGAGCGTCGCCAGCCAGCCCTCGCCCGGCGTCGCCCGCCAGACGGCAACCGCGACATCGGCGCCGACCAGCAGCCTGCCTTCGGCATCGGTGGCATGCAGCCGGCGGCGTATGTCCTCCAGCGAGGCGCTGTAGCCAGAGAGCGCCGCCGGTTCGAGGTTGATGTCGCGGAATTCGATCCGCCCGGCCTTGATCGCCTCGATCAGCCGCCGTTTCTGCCGGGTGATGCCGCCATCGCAGACGGGGCAGCGTGTGTTGTACCAGACGGTCAGCGCAGGCTTGGACATGGCGCGACTATCACCCTGACGGCACGGCCCCGCAATATGACGCCGAGCCGCACGGACCCGCGCCCAGCGCTATCCAAGCGAAGTGACGATCTCGCGATAGGCAAATTCCGGGAAAGCCTTGAGCGTTCGCGTCTTGACGCTGCCACCCGTTGCCAGCATCAGCGCGAAACGAGCAAGCACAGCATCGTCGGGCGCCTCGATAATCGCCACCATGTCATATTCGCCCATAGTCAGGTAAAACGCCTTGAACGAGCCGCCCATGTCGGCCAGTTGCTTCTTGGCGGCATCGAGCCGCTTCGGCGACTCTCGGATATTTCTGGCGCCCTGTTCCGTCCAGTTCATCAGCAGGATGTAGGTTGTCATCACACACCTCCCTCCGGCGCCACGGAGCACGGCTGAGGACATCAGCCTGGGCGGACATCCGGTTTTTCGCCCAGAACATGCATCCGACCAGGCAAGTATCCTCCCGACGGAGATGTGCGACAAGAGCCTTCACCCGGGCAACAAAAAGGGCGCCATCGGCGCCCTTTTCGAATGCTGGTCTGTTGCCGGTATCAGCTGTCGAGGAAGCTCCTCAGCTTGCGGCTCCGGCTCGGGTGCTTGAGCTTGCGCAGCGCCTTGGCTTCGATCTGGCGGATACGCTCGCGCGTCACCGAGAACTGCTGGCCGACTTCTTCCAGCGTGTGGTCGGTGTTCATGCCGATGCCGAAGCGCATGCGCAGCACCCGCTCCTCGCGCGGCGTCAGCGAGGCGAGCACCCGCGTTGTGGTCTCGCGCAGATTGGCTTGGATCGCCGCATCGATCGGCAGGATCGCCATCTTGTCCTCGATGAAATCGCCCAGATGCGAATCCTCTTCGTCACCCACAGGGGTTTCGAGCGAGATCGGCTCCTTGGCGATCTTCAAGACCTTGCGCACTTTTTCGAGCGGCATTGCGAGCTTTTCTGCCAGTTCCTCCGGCGTCGGCTCGCGGCCGATTTCATGCAGCATCTGGCGCGACGTGCGCACGATCTTGTTGATCGTTTCGATCATGTGCACCGGGATGCGGATGGTGCGCGCCTGGTCGGCAATCGAACGCGTGATCGCCTGCCGGATCCACCATGTCGCATAGGTAGAGAACTTGTAGCCGCGGCGGTATTCGAATTTGTCGACCGCCTTCATCAAGCCGATATTGCCTTCCTGGATCAGGTCGAGGAACTGCAGGCCGCGATTGGTGTATTTCTTGGCGATGGAAATGACGAGGCGCAGGTTGGCCTCGACCATTTCCTTCTTGGCGATAGCGGCTTCGCGCTCGCCCTTCTGCACCTGGTTGACGATCTTGCGGAATTCCAGGATCGAGATCGCCGTCTCGGTGGCGAGATTCTGGATTTCCGAACGCAGATCCTTGATCGCGTCCTTCTCGTTCTTGGTGAATTCCTTCCAGCCGCGCGAGGTCAGATTGCCGATCGAGCGCGTCCAGTTCGGGTCGAGCTCGGAGCCCTGATATTCCTTGAGGAACTCCTCGCGGCGCACGCCATAGCTTTCGGCCAAGCGCAGCAGCTTGCCTTCGTTCTGCACCAGCCGCTTGTTGATGTCGTAGAGCTGCTCGACCAGCGCCTCGATGCGCGCCGTGTTGAGCGACAGCGACTTCACCGCCTTGATCAGCTGGTCCTTCAGCTCCTTCAGGCGGCGGTCCTGGCTTGGCGACAGCGTGCCGGTCGCGGCCAGACGGTTCTCGACCTGCTGGTCCTGCAGCTTGCGCAGCTTCTTGTAGGTGTCGGCGATGACGTCGAGCGTCTCCATCACCTGCGGGCGCAGTTCCGCTTCCATCGCCGCCAGCGACAGGCTCGCCTCGTCCTCGTCTTCCTCGTCGTCATCGACTAGGCCGCGCGTGTCGGCGCCGACATTGGTGATGTCGTCTTCCTCGTCGCGTCCACGCCTCGGCTTGTCCTCGGCCTTGGGCGCCTCCTCGATGCGCTCGACCACCGGCGCCTGCTTGGCTTCGGGGCCGGCATAGGTGGCTTCGAGGTCGATGATCTCGCGCAGCAGGATCTTGGATTCGTTGAGCTCGTCACGCCAGATGATGATGGCCTGGAAGGTCAGCGGGCTTTCGCAGAGGCCCGCAATCATCGTCTCGCGGCCGGCCTCGATGCGCTTGGCGATCGCGATTTCGCCCTCGCGCGACAGGAGCTCGACCGAGCCCATCTCGCGCAGATACATGCGCACCGGGTCATCGGTGCGGTCGGTCGGCTCTTTCTTGGTGGTCGTGGCGGCGACGGCGGTGCCGGTCTGCTCGGCCAGCTCGTTGGCGTCTTCCTCGGCGTCGGCATTGCTGTCGGCGGCCTCGGGCTCCTCGCTCTGATCGTCGTCCTCGACCACGTTGATGCCCATGTCGGACAGCATCGCATTGATGTCTTCGATGCGATCCGGATCGGTCTCTTCCGACGGCAGCACCGCGTTCAGTTCGTCGAGAGTCACATAGCCGCGCTTCTTGGCGGCCTTGATCATCTTCTTGACAGCATCATCGGAAAGGTCGAGCAGAGGCCCATCGGTGGCGCCTTCACGTTCGGTCTCGACCTCTTCCTTTTCCTTTGTCGCCATAGTCTTTATCTTCTCCTAGCGGCCGAGCATCGAAGCCGCGTAGCTGCCGCACCGGTCAAACTACATGCGCTGGTGGCGCTTAACCGGGCCGGTAACCGAATCAACTCTTTTGTTTGTTCATATCGTGCCCCCAAAACCGGTTTTCACTTTTGGGCGATATGCATTAAGTCCAGATTAACCCTGATATCTGTGGCAGGCTGACAGCCTGTCCAGTGATCAGCACCTCGCGTCAGTGCATTTCCATCGACGCCGGCACGGGTTAAGGTTTCGAATCGTCCTGATTCCGTCATTCTGCCAGAAGGTCAAGCGCCTCTCGCATGATTCGCATCAAAAAAGCGAATCAATTACCCGACTTAGAGGCGTCGATTCGACGCGCAGCACGTACATCATCCATTCTTGCGCAGGTTTCGACCTACACGCGCCCACCCCTGCCCGAGGACACACCGAAGCCTTCGATCAGCGCTTCCGTTGCTTGTACATCACGGAACTGCGCCTGAATCTCGATGAGGTGCCGGTAGTTTTCGTCAGTGGGATCGCTGGCGAGCGCTGCTTCCGCCTGTTTCAGCTCCTTATGTAAGGTGCGCGCGCTGCGCTGCAAGTGCAGCGCCTGGTTGAAGGCGTCGCGGGCATCGTCAAGCGCTGCGGTTTCCAGCGCGGGCCATTGCCTGGCCCGTTGGATGAGCGCCACGGCGCGCCCCCAGATATCGCTGCAGCCGGCACGTTCGATGGTGGCGATCACCGCGCTACGGTCATTGGCCATGTCGTGCGCCATCGCATCGAGGATGGCGGCGTGCAGCCGCTGCAGATCGGTGTTGGCGAGATCGAGGAACTCGACATGGGCGAAGTTCTCGTCGATCAGCGCCGGATGGTTGACGAGGGCTACGATGATCGTCGCCTCGCGCACCGACATCATCTCGCCGCCGCGCTTGACCATGGCGGAGCGGCCGAGGCTTTCGGTGATCGCGGCGCGCGCGCCGACCCCGCCGCCTTTCGCGAACTGCCCGCCGGGGGCTGAAGTCTTGCCCTGCCCCGGTTTCCAATCCGGACGACCTTGCCGGGCACTGCGCTGGGAGCCGAAGAAGTTCAGCACCCGCTCGCGCATCTCCTGCTGGTAGTGGTAGCGCAGGCTTTCGTCGCGGATACGACTGGTCAGCTCGCGGAGCGTCTTTTCCAGCTCCGCCCGCCGCTCCGGCGTATCGAAGACGCCGCCTGCCGTCTCGCGCATCCAGAGCAGGTCGGCCAGCGGCCGTGCTTCGGCAAGCACGGCGCGAAAGGCGTCCGGTCCTTCGGCCTTGACCAGATCGTCGGGATCCTTGCCCTCGGGCAGCAGGGCAAAGCGCGCCGAGCGTCCCGGCTGGATAGACGGCAGCGCCATATCGGCGGCGCGCCACGCCGCCTTCAACCCGGCCTGGTCGCCGTCGAAGCAAAGCATCGGCTCGGGCGCCATGCGCCACAACAATTCGAGCTGGTTTTCGGTGAGCGCGGTGCCGAGCGGCGCAACGGCATTCTCAAAGCCGGCCTGCGCCAGCGCGATGACGTCCATGTAACCTTCGACGGCAATCACTGTGCCGCCCTTGGCCAGGGCTTTGCGGGCGCGGGCGAAGTTGTAGAGCACGTTGCCCTTGTGGAAGAGCTCGGTATCCGGCGAATTCATGTATTTGGCCAGCGCATCGGCCGCCAGCGCGCGACCGCCGAAGGCGATGATCTTGCCCCTGGAATCCGGGATCGGGAACATGATGCGGTCGCGGAACCAGTCGTAGGAGACCGGAATGTCGTCGCCATGGCGCACCAGCCCGCAGGCCTCGATGTCGGCCTTGGGCACGCCCTTGGCGGCAAGATGCTCCTTCAGCGCGTTGCGGCTGTCGGGCGCAAAGCCGAGCCGGAACGATTGCTGCGTCGCCGGCGTCAGCCCACGGTCCCTGAGATAGGCGCGAGCCTTGGCGCCTTCCGGCCCCTGCAGCCGCTCCTGGAAGAAGGCGGTCGCCATCTCCATGACATCTGTCAGGCTGGCGCGTTCCTTCTCGCGCTGTTCCTCCCGTTCGTCGCGCACCGGCATCGGCACGCCGGCCATCTCGGCGATCTTCTCGACCGCTTCGGGAAAACTCATGCCATCGAGTTCGGTCAGGAACTTGAAATGATCGCCCGACACCGAACAGCCGAAGCAGTGATAGCGGCCCTTCTTGTCCTCGCAGTGAAAGGACGGGCTCTTCTCGCCATGGAAGGGGCAGCACGCCCAATAGTCGCCGCGCGAGGCGTTGGTCTTCTTTCTGTCCCACGCGACGCGCTGGCCGATGACCGAGGAAATCGGCACACGGTCGCGTATCTCGTCGAGAAAGGCGGGCGGAAAGCGCATCGGGGAACTCGTTTGTCCCCCATATAATCATGTGCGCGAAATCCGACGACCCTTATTGCGGACCTTACCCGGTTTCCACAGGGCAAAAGGAAAAGCGGCCGTTGCTGGCCGCCTCCTTTCAAGCTCCAGCAGTGCGCTGGTGAGACTTAGTGCGCGGCGATGGCGCCGAAGATGATGCCGGACAGGATGCTGACCAGCACATAGTCGTTGCCGACGCGGATCCATTCCTGGCCGCGGCCGGGACGATGCAGGCCATAGCGGCCATAGTCGCGGATCGGCTGGTGACGCTTCCAGCTCGAGTATTTCTGGCCATTGCGCCAATGGCTGCGCTTGACGACGACCGTCTTCTTCACGACGCGCTTCCTGACGTCGACACGCTTGCCGGGCTTCTGCCAGTCGACCTGCGTGTAATCCGACTGCGGTGCTACCGGCGCATTGAGAGGCGCGGCCTGGCCGGTAAGCGAAGTCGCGGCCAGCATTGAGAAAGCGAGGACGGAAAGAACAATACGTTTCATAGCGGGGCTCCTTGGTTGTCGATGCCCCAGGGAATAGCGCCCGAAGGATGAACCGAAACTGAACATCAGCATTACAATTATGTAATGAAATCCTCTGCTTATACCGGAGATCTGAACATCATCGCAAAGGCATTTGCCAGAAGCACGGCAAACGGGGTTGGTCGGCCACCGGGCCAGGGATCCGCCATGCAACCATTTGCGCATCCGTCCATTTTCCGACACGGCCCGTCGCGCTGCGACGGCCCCTTGAATTCGACAAGATTTTATTATCCGGCTAAAATATTCCCGCTATTGTTCAAGACTGTCATGATCATGATTCGCGCTCTCGTTTCCTACCCTGCCCACCACGCTCTTCGGGTCGCGGTCCCTGTCCGCGTGCGGGTTTCGAAATGAGCGGTTCCGTCGTCCTCCTGCATCTGGCCGGCGCCGTGGCGCTGATGCTGTTTGCCACTCGCATGGTCAAGACCGGCGTCGAGCGCGCCTATGGCGACGTGCTGCGTCACCGGCTGCGTTCCACCATGCGCAATCCGATCATGGCGGTGCTGGCCGGCTGCGGCCTGTCTATCGCGCTGCAAAGTTCGACCGCGGTCACGCTTCTCGTCGGATCCTTCGCCGGCGCCGGCATCGTTTCGGGCATGTCGGGCCAACTGGCGGTGCGCGGCGCCGAGATCGGCTCGGCGCTGGTCGTCAAGCTGCTGACTTTCGATCTGACGCTGCTGGTGCCGATCTGCCTCGTCGCCGGCACCGTCATGTTCATGGCCACGGAGCGGCGCGACTGGCGCCAGTTCGGCCGCATCCTGGTCGGCATCGGCCTTTTGGTGCTGTCGCTGGAGATGATTGGCCAGGCGTCGGAGCCACTGCGCCAAAGCACGCTGA
Organism: Mesorhizobium sp. C395A; assembly: GCF_030323205.1. Lineage (NCBI taxonomy): Bacteria > Pseudomonadati > Pseudomonadota > Alphaproteobacteria > Hyphomicrobiales > Phyllobacteriaceae > Mesorhizobium > Mesorhizobium sp. C395A. The sequence goes on from NZ_CP100473.1 coordinate 3,146,393, forward strand.
TGCCGCTGATCATCAAGTATTTCTCCAGCGACTACGTCACCGCCTATCTGCTCGCCGCGCTCGTCACCTGGCTGTTCCACTCCTCGATCGCCGCCGTGCTTTTGATGGTGACGCTGGCCGGCCGCGGCTTCATCCCGCCTGAACTCGGCATCGTGCTGGTGCTCGGCGTCAATCTTGGCTCCTCGATCATCGCGCCGCTGCTGACCCGTAATGCCGAGCCTGGCGTGCGCGTCGTGCCGATCGGCAATCTCCTGATGCGCGGCATGGGTTCGCTGGTGATGCTGATCCTGTTCATGACGGTGAAGCCGTCTGTCGCCTTCCTCGGCGCCACCGTGCCCGACCAGATCGTCAACGCCCACATCCTGTTCAACGTGCTGATCTTGCTTGCTGGCCTGCCGCTTGCCAGCCTGGTCTATCGCGCCTCGGAGGCAATCGTGGCGATGGGCACCAAGCCGGCGCCGGCCGCCGCCCTCGACGTGGTCGAGCTTTCCGCGCTCAACGACAGCGCGCTGGACGTGCCGAGCCAGGCGCTGGCCAACGCCACCCGCGAGGTGGTGCGCGTCTGCGAAACGGTCGAGATCATGCTGAAGCGCATCATCGAACTCTATGAGAGCGCCGACGGCGACAAGATCAAGGCGCTGGCCGCGCTTGACGACCGCGTCGACAGGAAGCACGCGGCGATCAAGCTCTATCTGGCCAAACTGACCAGGAACTCGCTCACAGAGGACGAGGCACTGCGCTGCCAGGAATTGATCGGCGCCTGCGTCAAGCTCGAGCAGGTCGGCGACATCATCGTGCGCAACATGCTGGTGCATGTGAAAAAGAAGTTCGAGCGCGGGCTGGAGTTCACGCCCGAGGGTTGGAGCGAGTTGCTCGCCTTCCACACTTCGGTTCTGGCCAATGCCAGGCTTGCCTTCAACGTGCTGGTGTCGCGCGATCCTGAAACCGCGCGCCAGCTGGTGCTGGAAAAGGACCGCCTGCGCGACCGCGAGAAGGAAACCAGCGCCAGCCATTTCGTGCGCCTGCGCGACGGCACCGCCAAAAGCGTCGAGACCAGCTCCATTCACCTCGACACCATCCGCGATCTGAAGCAGATCAACTCGCTGCTGGCCTCGATGGCCTACCCCGTGCTGGAAGAGCGCGGCCTGCTCGGCGGCTCCAGGTTGAAGGCGAGCTGATCAAGAAAACCTAAACCGGCCGCAAAAATTTCTGCATTGCCGGCAAGCGCCATCCATGATTTGAGGCCAACTCGTTCAAGGATCGCTTCCGCGCCATGCTTCCGCTCATTGCCCTGTTCATCGCCGCCTTCGCTTTCGGCACCACCGAATTCGTCATTGCCGGCGTGCTGCCGCAAGTGGCCGACGGCCTTGGCGTTTCGATCCCGACCTCCGGCTATCTCGTCTCAGGCTATGCCGGCGGCATCGCGGTTGGCGGGCCATTGCTGGCGCTCGCCACCAAGGGCATTCCCCGCAAGACGCTGCTGCTTTGCCTGACCGTCGCCTTCACCATCGGCCAGGCCGCTTGCGCGCTGGCGCCCGATTTTGCCTCGATGCTGCTCTTGCGCATTGCGGTCGCCGTCGCACACGGCGCCTATTTCGGCGTCGCCATGGTGGTGGCTGTCGGCCTCGTGCCCGAGGACAAGCGCGGCATGGCCGTGGCTGTGATCCTCTCCGGCCTCACCGTATCCAATGTCATCGGCGTGCCGGCCGGCACCGCAATCGGCAATCTCTGGGGCTGGCGCGCCACCTTCTGGGTGATGTGCGCGCTGGGCGTGGTGGCGTTTGCCGCCATGGCTGCGCTTTTGCCGCGCACGACAGGCGCATCAAGGCCATCCGCCAGTCTTGGCAGCGAGGTTCGCGTGCTGGCGCGCCAGCAAGTCTGGACCTCGCTGATCCTGATGCTGATGTTGATGATCGGCCAGTTCGGCCTGTTCACCTACATCACCCCGACCCTGCTTGAGGTGACCCATCTTGACGAGAGCCTGATCCCCTGGGTGCTGCTGCTCAACGGCGTCGGCGCCACCGTCGGCGTTTTTCTCGGCGGCAAGCTTTCCGACTGGAAGCTGATGCCGTCGCTGATCACCATGCTTGCGCTGCAGGCGGTGATGTTGGGCGTGATCTATGCCGTCAGCCCCTATCCCGTGCCGATGGTCATCGCCATCGTTATCTGGGGTGGCCTCAACTTCGCCATAGGCACGCCGATCCAGACCCGCATCCTGGCCTGGACGGCGGACGCCTCCAACCTCGCCTCCTCGCTCATCCCCTCCGGCTTCAATGTCGGCATCGCGCTCGCCGCGTCGCTGGGCGCGGCCATGCTCAATGCCGGCTACGGCTACCGCAGCCTGCCGGTTGTGGGCGCTGCCGCCATGCTGGTGGCGGTGGTGGTGGCACTTGCCTCCTACATGTGGGAGGGGCGCAGCCGGGCAGCGCCGCCGCTGCAGGCAGCGGCCGAATAGCGTCGACCTACAAATCGATCCGGAACAACAAACTCTCGGCGCCGCCATACGCGGCGTCCTTGATGAACGGACCGACCACACGGCCGCCATTGGCCAGCACCACCTTCTGCGAGGCCGGATTGTCGAGGTCGGTGGTGAGCTCGACATATGGCAAACCAACAGCCCTCGCCTCGTCCAGCATCAGCCGCAGCGCCTCGGTCGCATAGCCTCGTCCGCGCTTCCACGGCACCACGGCATAGCCGATATGGCCGAGCACATGCGACGGCAGTGCGGCCGTACCGGGCTGCCAGCGAAAGCCGATCGAGCCGGCGGCCTCGCCATCCCAGATCCAGCGCCGAAAGCCCGGCAGCCGCGGCACTGTCGTGCCGTCCGGCAAGGTAATCGGGCCTCCTTTGGCCTCGGGATCGTCGAGGCTGGCAAGGAACGCCGCGGGATCCTCGTCGATCGCCGCAAGTTGCTCGCGCGTCGCTTCCATCAGCCGGACATTGTCCGGCGACCAGCCACGCTCGAGCGCCGCCTTGTAGGAGGGCAGATGTTCGAGCGTGGGTTTGACGATTTCGATCATGGTGGGTCTCGACCGGGCAGAGGCCACTTAGCCCCGAAATTGCGGTGCCGCCTTGAACCGGATTTCGCCGTTGTTCAGGAAACATGCCTTGTCGAACAGCGCGAGATCCAGCGGGTTTGGCAAACGGACATCGGCAAGGTCTGGAAATGGCTTCTTCGACGGATCATAGGATCGATCGATCTGCGAGATAAAGACCATGATCAGCCCCGCGTCGCGCGCAAAAGATTTGAGGTTGCGAACCTGAACCATCAGCTCCGAATTTTCCCGCCTCTGATCAAGCAGTTGCAGATAATCGATGACCACCAGCGTGCCGCGCGGCGCCGATCCCAGCCTGCCGATGATGTAGTCGGCGCTGATGGCGTCGGAACTGTCGAATTCGAACCGGCCATCGAACTGCGCAGGCTCTACCCCGATAGCGTGGAACCGGCCCAGGACATCCGCCAGCGTATATTCCAGCGTGAAGAAAACAGCTCTGTTGCCGGCCTTCATGGCTTCGACCGCGAGTTTGATACTCGTCAGGATCTTGCCCTGGCCCGGCCGCGCACCGATCAGAACCAGGTCACCGGGTGCCATCCGCGCAAACATCTTTCTAGCAGGCGGCGCTGCGGCTGCTTTGCTCGCAAGCAAGCTCCAGCTGTCAAAACCTTCCTTGATCGCGATATGGTCGAGCGCTTCGTGAAGTGGAATATCGTCTTTACGCGACAAGAGTTTGGCTTCACGCTTGAGATGGTAGACAGGCGCTGACAGCCTCATCGAAAACCTCCTATTGCGAGCAGTCTTCGCAACCCCTCCTTATGCATGGTGCTCGAACAGTCGGTTCGGTGATCGTATGGCCCCGCATGAACAATGCTTCCCGCTGGAGGGAGGAGGCGTGGGCGCGCCGGAATCAGATGATAGAGCAATCTCTGCTTAACGAAAATCGTGTGTGCGGCGCCTTTCGAGAGGGACTGTTTGCGGATCACCGCCACGTTCTGTAAGTAAACATTGTGGTCTTTACCGAGGGCGAGTTACATGGCCAAGATACGTGGCATCGACGATCTTACCTGGCAGCAGCTCCTAGACGAGATCAATCGTGGCGGAAAGTTCGTCTGTTTCCAATATTGCTTCTCGATCATCGTGCTGACCTTCCGTCGCTCGACCGACGTCTACTTCATCCGAGCCGGGGAGAACGCCTCCCGTCATCATCTGCCCTATACGCTTTTGTCCCTGGTCGCAGGATGGAGGGGTGTCCCGTGGGGTGTGATCTACACGCCGGCCGTATTGGCCACCAATCTCTCCGGTGGCAAGGATGTCACCGCCTCGATCCTGCGCCAGATTGCGCCAACGGCCTGATCGGCATCGAGTGCCCGAAGCCAAGTCGCTACTGCAGCAGGCCCTTGACGATGCCGCTGGCCTTGCCGAAATCCATCTGGCCGGCATATTTCGCCTTCAGCGCGGCAATCACCTTGCCCATGTCCTTCTGGCTCGCCGCACCAGTCGCTGCGATCGCTTCGCGCGCGGCCGCGGTGACGGCAGCGTCGTCCAGCTGCGTCGGCAGGAAGCCGCGGATGATCTCCATCTCGCCACGCTCCTGCGCCGCCAGTTCCGGGCGCTTGCCGTCCTCGAACGCCTTGGCCGATTCCTCGCGCTGCTTCACCATCTTGGCCAGGATCTGCAGGATCTCCTCGTCGCTGGCGGGGTCCTTGGCCGAGCCGCGATTGGCGATGTCGCGGTCGTGAATGGCGGCCTGGATCAGCCTGAGCGTCGGCAGGCGGTGCTTGTCCTGCGCCTTCATCGCGCTTTTCAGGGATTCGGCGATTTTTGCGCGCATGATGCTTTCTCCTTCGAACGGCGCGGACAATAACCGCGGCCCATCCGCAAAGCAAACGCGCCAAAGCTCTGATATCATTCGCTGAAACAAATGCTCGCCGTTTTGGCACGGCATCATTGACCGCTCTGGCGCCTTCCCCTATGTACTCGGCCTTGCATAAGACAAAGAATTGATGCGCGCAGGCTCGAGAGATCGGCCGCGCCGTTTGCTGCGCAGATGGCCCGCCATCGAAGCGCGCAGCGTGACAGGAGCGTCGCCATGGCCGAGATGACCCCCGAACTGACCCCGCCTTGGGCAACCGAAAAGCCGACCGCCGTCCTGGTGCTGGCCGACGGCACCGTCATCGAGGGTCGCGGCCTCGGCGCCACCGGTTCCGCCGTTGCCGAAGTCTGCTTCAACACCGCGCTCACCGGCTACCAGGAAATTCTCACCGACCCGTCCTATGCCGGCCAGATCGTCACCTTCACCTTCCCGCATATCGGCAACATCGGCACCAATGACGAAGACATCGAGGACTTGAACCCGGTCGCCCGTGCCGGCGCCGTTGGCGCGGTGTTCAAGGCCGATGTCACCAACCCGTCCAACTACCGCGCCGACACCGGGCTGGACCAGTGGCTGAAGAAGCGCGGCATCGTCGCGCTGTCGGGCATCGACACCCGGGCGCTGACCGCGCTGATCCGCGAAAAGGGCATGCCCAATGCCGTCATTGCGCACGCGCCCGACGGCATCTTCGACCTCGACGATTTGAAGCGGCGGGCCGCCGCCTGGTCGGGCCTGATCGGGCTTGACCTCGCCAAGGAAGTCACCTCCGGCCAGTCCTCGGTCTGGCGTGGAACGCCCTGGGTGTGGAACGAAGGCTTTGGCGAACAGGCCGAGCCGTCGATGCACGTCGTCGCCATCGACTACGGCGTCAAGCGTAACATCCTTCGCCTGCTTTCCGGCCTCGGCGCCAAGGTCACCGTGGTTCCGGCCGGTACCGGTTCGGAAGAAATCCTGGCCATGCAGCCCGACGGCATCTTCCTCTCCAACGGCCCCGGCGACCCGGAAGCCACCGGCGAATACGCGGTGCCGGTCATCCAGGACCTGCTCAAGACCGATATTCCGGTGTTCGGCATCTGCCTCGGCCACCAGATGCTGGCCCTGGCGCTGGGCGGCAAGACCGCCAAGATGCACCAGGGCCATCACGGCGCCAACCACCCCGTCAAGGATCATACCACCGGCAAGGTCGAGATCGTCTCGATGAACCACGGCTTTGCCGTCGATGCCGACTCCTTGCCCGAGGGCGTCGAGGAAACCCATGTCTCGCTGTTCGATGGCTCGAACTGCGGCATCGCGCTGACCGGACGTCCGGTGTTCTCGGTCCAGCACCACCCCGAGGCCTCGCCCGGCCCGCAGGACTCGCACTATCTGTTCCGCCGCTTCGTCAACCTGATCCGCGAAAAGCGCGGCGAGGAACTGCTGGCCGAACGGGCCTGAGCCCTCTGTGTAGCAGCGATAATATCGCTTAGCCTCGAGCGATAAATCTGCGGTATTGCGCGAGTGAAGACGATCATCCTCTCGGTGTCGGCAGCTCGCGATCTCGACAACCTGCCGGCCGATGTCCGCGAGCAGGTCTCTGAGGGTTTGAACACTTATGCCATCAGCGGGCGTGGGGATGTAGAACGTCTTGCCGGCCGAGACGGTTACAGACTTCGGATCGGTTGCTACCGCGTTATATTGATGAAGATCGCACGACAATCCTCGCGATCTACATCGGCAAGCGCGAAACGACGACCTACAGCCGGCCATAGGACAGCACATCATGAACGCTCCGCAAATCATAAGGACTTCAACCGGGGAAGAACTGGTCGTCATCCCGAAGGCTGACTACGAGGCATTGCTGCATGCCGCCGAAGAAGCCAGAGAAGACGCTGCGGATGTGGCGATCTACGATGAGCGGAAGGCCGAGTTCAAAACGGAAAAGCCTCTGCCCGCCGAGGTGACCATGGATATTTTGCGAGGTTCCAGCCGGGCTCAAGGCGCTGCGCAACTGGCGCAAGCTGACGCAGGGCGAGTTCGCTGATGCCATCGGTGTCAGCCAGGGCTTCCTGTCGGACCTTGAATCCAATCGCCGCAAGCCATCGGCGCAAACCAGCACCATGCTGTCGAAGGCATTGGACGTGCCCAGCGAATGGATCGAAGCCTAGTATCTAACCTTACGCCACCGGCCGGCCTTCGCTGGCCTCCAGTATGGCAAACCATTGCTGGCGGTCGAGGTCGATCTCCAGCGCCTTGACCATGACGGCCAGCCGCTCGGGCTTCATCGTGCCGAGCACCGGCGCCAGCCGCGCCGGATGACGCAGCAGCCAGGCGATGGCGACGGCGGCGAGATCGCCGGCGCCGATCTCGGCAGCCACCGCCGCGATTGCCGCCCTGACCCGCGCCTCGCGCCCTTCCTTGCCGGTGAACAGCAAGCCGCCGCCGAGCGGCGACCAGATCATCGGCGCATAGCCGAGGCGTTGCGCGTGATCGAGGCTGCCATCCACCAGCGCATTGGTTTTCAGCACCGACATCTCGATCTGGTTGGTGGCCAAGGCAAACGGCAGCCGCGAAGCCAGAAGGTCGAACTGCGACGGCGTGAAATTGGAGACCCCGACCGCTCTCACCTTGCCCGACTTGACCAGCCCGGCAAGGGCCGCCGCCGTCTCGTCGGCATCCATCAGCGGATCCGGTCGGTGCAGCAGCAACAGGTCGAGATAGTCGGTGCCGAGATTGGCGAGCGAACGGTCGACCGAGGCGGCAATGTGGGCCGCACTGGTGTCGTAATGCTTCAGCCGGTTCTGAGGCCGGTTGGCCGATGCCAGAATGATGTCGCATTTCGAGATCAGCTCGATGCTGTCGCGCTTGCCCTTCCAGCGCGACAAGCCGGCGCCAAAGGCAGCTTCCACCTGGTAATGCCCGTAAATATCGGCGTGGTCGAAGCTGGTCAGGCCGAGATCGACCGCAGTGCCGATCAGCCGCGCGATCTGGTCGGCGTCCGGGCGCGCGGCGTTGTCGAGCAGGCGCCAGGCGCCGAACACCAGCCGCGACAGCGACACTCCGTCCTTGGTTAGCTCTATGCGGCTGTCATGGCTCATATCTGGGCTCCATCTTCCGCAGCGCCGGTGGCAACGCTTCTCACCGCCGTCGGCCTCGCAACTTTCGTCACAAAGACAATGACGGCAAGCGTCAGGAAGCACGCGCCAACCAGATAGGGGGCGCCGCCGAACACTACGGGCGCATTCGGTCCGGTGAACCAGGAAAAGATCGCGGTGTAGAGCAGCGGCGTGATGATCGAGGTGATCGAGAAGATCGACGTCATCGCACCCTGCAATTCGCCTTGCGCCGATGGCGGCACCTTGGCGGCGGCAAGGCTTCTCAGCGGCGGATCGGCCAGTGCTTCGAGGCAGCCGACGACGATCACCGCATAGATCATCCAGCCTTGCGAGGCGAAGGCGTAGCCGAAGGCGCTGGCCGCAGTAAATGTCAGGCCGATCACCGCCGTCCTCCATTCGCCAAGTTTGGGGATCACGCGCGGCAGCACCGTCGCCATGACGATCGCCCCACACAGGCCGAAGGCGCCGAGCGAGAAGCCGATCTGCTGCTCGCTCCAGCCATAGCGGTAGTTGGACACGAACGACCACACCGCAGGATACATCATGTGGCCGAGCGTCATCAGGAAGAAGGCGAGCCCGATCCAGCCGATGCCCTGATATTGGCGCATCTGCAGCAGCGTGCCGACCGGGTTGGCGCGTTTCCACTCGAAGCGGCGGCGGTGCTTTTCATCGAGCGTTTCAGGCAGGAAGAACATGGCGATGAGGAAGTTCACGAAGGCAAGCCCGGCGGCAAAGTAAAACGGCACTCGCGGCCCGAACGTGCTGAGCAGCCCGCCCAGCACCGGCCCAATGACGAAGCCGACGCCGAAGGCGATGCCGAGCAGACCGAAATTCTTCGCCCGGTTGTCGTCGTTCGAGATGTCGGCAATGAAGGCCGACGTCGTCGAATAGCTGGCGCCCGAAACGCCGGCCAGCACGCGGCCGATGAACAGCATCGGATAGGACCAGGCGATGGCGCAGATCAGATTGTCGATCGAGAATGTAAGCACCGAGGCAAGCAGGATCGGCCGCCGCCCGAAGCGGTCGCTCAATCCACCCATGATTGGCGCGAAGAAGAACTGCATCGCCGCATAGACGAAGAACAGCCAGCCGCCTTCGATCGCCGCTTCGCTGATGCCGACGCCGGAAAGCTCCCTGAGAAAGGCCGGCAACACCGGCATGATCATGCCGAAGCCGATAATGTCGAGCAGCAGCGTGGTGAAGACGAGCGCAAGGCCCCGCCTGGCGGTTTTGGGGTCGATCATGATGGCGTCTGCTCCCTGAGACCGCCCTTGGGCGGGCGCCCGTTATAGGCGAGGCGCCACTTTGGAACAATAGGAGAACGCCTCAGGCGTTCTCCTCCTGACATCTGTTGCCGGTGGTGAATCGGCCCGCCGACGGATGCGCTTTGAACCGCGGTCGGCTGGAACTTGCGAGCGCCTCAAACCGGACCGGTCAGCGTGTTGCAATCCGACAGCTTGCCGCTCTTGTAGCCGCGCGCCAGCCAGGTCTGCCTTTGCTGCGACGTCCCGTGGTTGAAGCTTTCCGGAACGACATAGCCCTGCATCTTCTTCTGCAGCGTATCGTCGCCGATCTGCTTGGCGGCGTTGAGCGCCTCTTCGATGTCGCCCTGTTCCAGAATGCCCTTCTGCGCGGTGAAATGCGCCCAAACGCCGGCGAAGCAGTCGGCCTGCAGCTCGATGCGCACCGACATCTGGTTGGCTTCCGCCTCACCCATCGACTGCCGCATCTGGTTGAACTTGGGCAGGATGCCGGTGAGGTTCTGCACATGGTGACCGACTTCATGGGCGATCACATATGCCTGGGCGAAATCCCCCGAGGCGCCGAACTGCTGGTCGAGCTGCTGGAAGAAGGTGGTGTCGAGGTAGACCTTGTGGTCGCCGGGACAATAGAACGGTCCGGCTGCCGTCGAGGCGGAGCCGCAGGCCGAGCGGATCTGGCCGCTGAACAGCACAAGCTTCGGGACCTCGTATTTCAGGCCCTGCGACTGGAAGATGCCGGTCCAGGTCTCTTCGGTCTCGGCCAGCACGGTCGCCACGAACTGCTTCATCTCGTCGGAAGCAGGCGTGCCGGCGCCGTCGTCCTGGCCGCCGCTGTTGTCGGTAATCTGGCCACCGCCACCCGGCAGCACGCCGCCGCCGTCGCCGCTGCCCAGGATCTGCGACGGGTCGAAGCCGAAATACCATCCGGCCAGCACCACGAGGACGACCAGCAATATGCTGCCGCCGCCGCCGGTGCGGCCGCCGATCGGGATGCGGAACTGGCCAGGGCTGCCGCCGCCGAAACCACCACCGCCGCCGCTGTCGCTGCGCTCGTCCTCGACATTGTCACTCTGACGGCGGCCCTTCCAGAGCATGGCAACTCCCCGTATGCAAACTTCGGCTGGCGTGGCCGATGTCGTGGCCCAGTCCGACCCAACAGACAATTATCGCAATGGTTGCGCCAAGTCACAGTATTTTTCGTGGCAGCGGCATCGTGTTCGCACTCTGGTCGAGGCGGCATGCGCGCTGTAGCATCCGGTTCGAACGGGGGTGTCGGGGACTTGCGGACAATCGGTCGATTTCTGCTGCTGGCGGTGGTGCTATGCCTCGGCCCGTCGCCGGCGCGCGCCGTGACGCTCGATTCCAGCGTCGCCGTAACCGATCCCGAGACATTGCAGGCGCTTGAGCGTGGCGGCCTCTCGATCAGCCGCCTGCTCGGCCCGGCGCTGGGTCTCACGCGCGAGGTCGACAATCGGGGCCTGTTTTCGGTGCGCGCGCTGACCCCTGTGCGCAACGCCGTCAAGCAGGAGATCGCCGACGAGCCTGCCAATAGCCCCGATCCTTACGTCGCGGCCATGGCCAAGTCGAAGGACACCAGCCAGAAATTCAACCCGAAATACATCGACGATGACGGCTCGACGCTCGACCTGACCGGCGTCGTCAACCGCATGGACCGCGGCTATCTCGGCCACACCGAATGCGGCGAGATCAGGCTGATCTACCGCTTCCACTATTCGGTGGCGGAGAAGCCCACGAAGGGAAAGACAGCGCAACGCATCTCGTCGCGGCTGCCGCTGACCATGGGTCTGGTCTTCAACGCCAGGCCCGGCGAGGCTCGCCCCCGCGCTTCGAGAGACCGTCCAAGCGCCACCGCCGTTTCCTGTGCCGAAATCGCCAAGCGCTGGCTCGCCGCCGGCCAGAAGAACCTTGCGCCCGAGCAACTGGCAGCCTGGCTGCGCTCCGACGAAGGGCCGCTCTCCAACGCCATGCTGAATTCGTCGCAGATCATGCGGCTTGAGCTGAACATGCAGGTTCTCCGGCTGTCGGCCTCGAGCCGCCGCGACTTCGGTGGCCACGCCGAATATCTCCTCAAGATTTTCAAATGGGACCCAACGACGTCCACCTTCCAGGAATCGAAGATGGAGAACCAGATCGACCGGAAAGTGGTTCTGGCCGACCGGCCGGCCTTCGCCAAATGGCTGCTCACCGACCGCAACCTCTACGACCTCGATCGCGGCCGGCTGGTCATCGACGACAAGTTCCTGGCGACCAGCGCCGTCTCGGTCGCACCCGGCGGCATGGCCAGGTCGCAAAACAATATCGCCTATGGGCTGCTCGACGATGCCGACATCGACAAGGCACTGCAGGACTATGTCGCCAAGGGCAACGAGCTGCGCAGCGTGAAATCGGTGGCCGGCTTCAATCTGCGTCTCAACGAAATGACCTGCACCGGCTGCCACCAGACGCACGGCATTGCCGGCTTCCATTACACCGGCGCCGATCCGGCCAGCGAGCCGCGCCGCAACGCCGTCATCGTCCCCGGCTCGGCGGTGTTCTTCGCCGACCTGCCGCGCCGCCGCGCCATCGTCGAGGACTTCGCCGCCGGCGGCCATCCGGATTTCTCACGCGGCTTCGCCGCCCGTCCGGACGCCAAACTCGCCGAAGCGCTGAAAGGCACCGATCTCTACAATGGCTGGGGCTCGATCTGCTACAGCGGCAAGGATGCCAGCTTCAAGGACTGGAGCTGCGGCGAAAGCCTGCGCTGCGCCGGCGTCCATGAAAGCGACATCCATCCGGGCTTCGGCACCTGCGTCAGCGAGGCGGCCACCGCAGTCGGCGACCCCGTCGAGTTCGGCGAGATTAAGATGTCGAGCTGGGGCAGCGACAAATATTGCCGCCTGTCGCCGGCCACCGCAAAAGCCTGCGCCATCGATCCGGCGCGCGACAAGAAACCGGTAATCAAGCTCGCCGGCTATGGCGCGGCGCGCCAACGCTACGACAACCCCGAGCAGAAGACCGGTGGCTTTCCCGGGGGCATGCTGCGCAAGGCAAGCTGCGACAAGCTTCCCGACGAGGCGACTTGCGGCCGCCTCGCCAAGACCGGTTTCAACGACTGCATCGCGTCGGGCAAGGACCACAAATTCTGCACCAAGGAATTCACCAAGACCGCCGGCCTGCGCGCCTGCGACAAGGCGCATCCCTGCCGCGAGGACTATATCTGCACCGCCGGCTACGACGATCTGGCCGCAGCCAAGCCTGGCAAGGGCTCCTGCATTCCGCCCTATTTCATATTCCAGTTCCGCGTCGACGGCCATCCGCGCAGTTGGGTGCAGGACACCGAGGAATGAGCGGCAGGTTGCCGCTTGCGAACAGAACTCAGATCTTCTGCTTGGTGCCGGCGCTTTTGCCGTCCGAGCTTTTGGAGCGTTCCTCGAAACGCGCGGCGCCCTTTTTCAGCGCATGGCCGGTTTCGACCTCGGTCTTGCGTTCGTCCTTTGCCGCTGCCTGCCTCAAACCCTCGGCCGCCTGCTTGCCCTTCGCGGTCGGTGCCTGTTCGACGCCCATGTTTTCCTCCTTGGCGCGCGACAATCACGCGCAACGTCAGGAGCAACGAGCCTGACGTGCGGAGGTTCCAGTGGTGCGGCCCCGGCACCCCTCAGCGCGGCGCGATCATCGCCTTGCGAAAGGCTTCCAGCGTCTCGGCGCTGACATGATGCTCGATGCCCTCGGCATCGATGCGCGCCGTCTCGGCGCTGACACCGAGCGAACGCAAAAACGCTTCTACCGTCTGGTGGCGGATGCGGCTCTCTTCCGCCACCTTGCGCCCGGCGTCGGTCAGGAACACACCGCGATAGGGTTTTCTGGAAACGAGCCCGTCGGCGCACAGCCTGGTCAGCATCTTGGCCACCGTCGGCTGGGCGACACCGAGCCGCGCAGCAATATCGACCTGACGCGCCTCATTGCCGTCCTCGATCAGGTCGGCGATCAGCTCGACATAATCCTCGACCAGCGCGCCGCGGCGCGCTTCGCGCTGCTGCCGGAACCCTTTCGAATGAATCTCGGCGTCAGGCAGCGGCTCCTCGCGTCCAACCGGTCTGTGCTTCAGCGCCAACACGCGCTCCTTCCTATCTTTTGACAAGAATCGGCTTTGGGCAAAGCAATCGCCCTTTGCCATTCATAGCACGGGCTTAACTGTTCCAGCCGTTTATTTCCATTCCATGGTAGGCGCAACCGGCGTTTGCGATCCCCGGCCGGCCTGCCGGTCGGCGCAACAGGAAGCACATACAATGAAATATAGCCTATTGCATAATGTTGAGCCCTGGCATAGATAGGATGACGTCAACCGATCCACCCAGTGGAAAGCCCTCCATGTCCGAAGCTGACGCTACCTTGGGATCATCCTGGCGATTTGACAGGCCGGAGGACAATCCTCCCAGCCTGCGCGAGGTGAACTCCACGATCGCGGTGCCGCAGTCCGGCGTCTGGTTCCGTCGCCTGTTCGCCTTCATGGGACCGGGCTACATGGTCTCGGTCGGCTATATGGATCCGGGCAACTGGGCCACCGACCTCGCCGGCGGCGCCCAGTTCGGCTACACGCTATTGTTCATCATCATGCTGTCCAACCTGATGGCGATCCTGCTGCAGGCGCTTGCCGCCCGGCTTGGCATCGCCACCGGCCGCGACCTCGCCCAGGCCTGCCGCGCCTATTATCCGCGTCCCGTCAGTTTCGTGCTGTGGATCGCCTGCGAACTCGCCATCATCGCCTGCGACCTCGCCGAGGTGATCGGCACGGCGATCGCGCTGCAGCTTCTGTTCGGCATTCCGCTGATCGGCGGCGCGTTGCTGACGGCGCTCGACGCCTTCATCGTGCTGCTCTTGATGAACAAGGGTTTCCGCTATCTCGAAGCCTTCGTCATCGCGCTTTTGATCATCATCTTCGGCTGTTTCGCCATCCAGATCTTTGCCGCTGCCCCTCCGGTCGGCTCGATCCTGCATTCGATGTTCGTGCCGTCGACGGAGATCGTCACCAATCCGGCGATGCTCTACATCGCCATCGGCATCATCGGCGCCACGGTGATGCCGCACAATCTCTACCTGCACTCCTCGATCGTACAGACACGCGCCTATGAACGGACCGAAAAAGGCAAGCGCGACGCCATTAAATGGGCGACGACGGACTCGACCATCGCGCTCGTCCTGGCGCTGTTCGTCAACGCCTCGATCCTGATCGTCTCGGCGGTGGCCTTCCATGGCACCGGCCATCAGGATGTCGCCGAGATCGGCCAAGCCTTCGAGCTCTTGTCACCGCTGCTTGGCCTCGGCATCGCCTCGATCCTGTTTGCGGTGGCGCTGCTGGCCTCCGGCCTCAACTCGACGGTTACGGCAACGCTTGCCGGCCAGATCGTCATGGAAGGCTTTTTGCGCCTGCGCATTCCGCAATGGGCGCGCCGGCTGCTGACGCGCGGCATCGCCATCGTCCCGGTGGTGGTCGTCACCGCGCTCTATGGCGAAAAGGGCACCGGCCAGTTGCTGGTCTTCAGCCAGGTGGTACTGTCGATGCAGCTGCCCTTCGCAGTCATCCCGCTGGTGCAGTTCGTCTCCGACAAGAAGAAGATGGGCAACCTTGCCATTCCCCGCGGCGTGGCGGTCCTCGCCTGGGTCGTCGCGGCGGTCATCCTGGTGCTCAACTTCAAGCTGCTCTACGACACCGTCTTCGGCGTCGGCTGAGTTTCTTCTTGAACTGCTCTATCTCTTGTTTGACGCAATTCCGGGCGGAAAGCCGCCTCACACTTTTCCTGGAATTGCTCAAGACGGCGACAAACCGGCGGCTTGCGCTATCTTACCGGCCATCATGACAAGTGTCGAAGACGCCAGGAAATTTTACGCGCAGCTGATGGCGGCCAATGCCGGCTCGGCCGATCCGCGCCTCGAAGAGGCGTTCGCCACCGTTCCGCGCGAGGCCTTTCTCGGTCCCGGACCCTGGGCGGTAGTCGCCGGCAGGGCGCTCACCACCGGCAACGGCAAGATCATGACGCCGAGCGCCGATCCTGTTCACATCTATCAGGACGTGCTGGTGGCGCTCGATGCCGACAAGGGCATCAACAATGGCGAACCCTCCTTGCACGCGATGTGGATCGGCAGGATCGCCCCCAGACCGGACGAGGCCGTCACCCATATCGGCGCCGGCACAGGCTACTACACCGCCTTGCTGGCGCGGCTGGTTGCGCCCGGCCCGGTGACCGCCTTCGAAATAGAGGCAGATCTTGCTGCCAGAGCAACAAAGAATCTCGAAACCTACGGCAATGTAAGCGTCGTCCACGGCGATGCCGTCACCGGCGATCTGCCGCCGTCCGACATCATCTATGTCAATGCCGGTGTCGTCGCACCGCCGGCTCCTTGGCTTCGGGCGCTGAAAGCGGGCGGCCGCATGATCTTTCCCTGGCGTCCGTCCCAGGGCGTCGGCCTGGCCGTGATGGTAACCCGCAACGACAAGGGCTTTGCCTGCGACCCCTTCATGCGCTCGTGGTTCATCCCCTGCGTCGGCGCCTCGGCGGCCGGTTCGGCGGCCAAAATCCCCGACCTCCAGAAGGCGGCGCGCAGCCGTTCGATCTGGCTGACGTCAGACAGGGCGCCGGACCGGACCGCCACCGCCATCATCGGCGACGTCTGGTTTTCGTCGCAGGCGCTTGGCGGCGGGCGACGGCGGTAGGTACCCTTGTCGGCCGGCAGCGTTTTTTTGCCAACGCCTGTCGGGCGGCCGCCGGCCTGTCCGTCCTTAGTTTAGATCGAAATCCGGCCCTGACGGCGCGGATCCTGGAAAAGGAAAATCCAATGCGAAAGATCATCGCTTCCACCTTCGTCAGCCTCGACGGCGTCATGCAGGCGCCAGGCGGCCCGGAAGAAGACCCGGTTGGCGGCTTCGAGTTCGGCGGCTGGACGTTCCACTACTTCGACGAGGTGGCGGGGGTGGCCATGGAGGAATTGTTCTCCAAACCCTTCGCCCTGCTGCTCGGCCGCAGAACCTACGACATCTTCGCCGCATACTGGCCGCACCAGAAAGATGCGATCGGAGACGTCTTCAACCCCGCGATCAAATATGTGGCGACACATCGGCCGGATTCGCTCACCTGGGAGAACACGCAATGGCTTGGGGAAGATATCGTCGCGGCGTTGCGCCGCCTCAAGAAGGAAGATGGGCCTGACCTGCTCATCCAGGGTTCGAGCGAACTGATCCAGACCTTGCTGGCCAACGGTCTGATCGACGAAATCCGGCTGATGATCTTCCCGCTGCTGCTGGGCAAGGGCAAGCGGCTGTTCGATGGTGGTGCGATGCCGGCCGCTTTCAAGCTGGTGAAGTCGCAGGCTACCACCACCGGCGTCATCATGGCGACCTACGAACGCGGGGGTGAGGTCAAAGTCGGGTCGTTCGCCACGCAAGAGCCGTCAGAGGCCGAGCTCGAGCGGCGTAAGAACTGGAAGTGACAGGGACAGGCTTGGCACCTTTCCTCTCCCTCCGGAGGGGGGAGAGGAAATCCAAGTTCTGTCAAGCCGCCACAGCCCGCCGTGCCAACCCATCCCGGATATACCGCGCGAACTCCTGCGCTGCCGGCGCCGCGCCATACTTCGGCAAATGCAGATTGATGGAAAAATTCGGCAGCGGCGGCAGCCCGGCATCGAAAGGCAGGATGTCGAGGTCGGCGGGAACGGTGGAGGCCAGCCAGGCGGTGACGGCAAGGTCGGAGCGCACTGTCGCGGTCGTCGCGTCGATGTTGCCGTTCTCGAACACGGTGCGCCATTCCAGCCCGTGCTCGTTCAGCGCCGACAGCACCACCGGTCGGAAGGCGCAGGTGTCGGCGACGATCGACACCGGCAGCGGCCGCTTGGCACGGGCGACGCCGCCCTTGGCCCCCACCCAGACCAGCCGGTCAATGGCCAGGCATTCGCCGGCCGACGGGCCAACCCGTTCCTCGATGACGGCAAGATCGATAGTGCCGGCCGCAAGGGCCGCGGCAAGATCCGGCGAGGCGGCGCAGAGTAGGGATATCTCAACCTGCGGATAGGTCTCGGCATAGGCTTTCAGCACCGGCGCCAGCAAGGTGCCGACAAGGTCATAGGGAACACCGAGCCGCACCTGGCCGGCGACCTCGGTGCCCGCCATCTCGGCCCAGATCTCGTCATTGAGGCCAAGCAACCGTTTGCCCTTGCCGAACAGCCGCTCGCCGGGCCGCGTCAGCCGCAAGCCACGCCGGTCGCGCTCGAACAGGCTGCAGCCCAGCGCCTCCTCCAGCCTTTTGATCTGCTGGCTGACGGCGCCTTGCGTCAGATGCAGCGCGTTCGCCGCCGCCGTCATGCTGGCCTTGTCGGCGACAGTGACGAAGGTGCGGATCAGCGCTGTGTCGAGGTTACGGATCATGGTTGGCATTATATCTGCTAATGCCAACCATCGCAAACATTGCATTTACTGAAGTATGCAGAAGTCTACCGTAGGGCCTTCGATGGAGGACGCCTCATGTTGCAGCCCATCTTTCCGCTCATCCTGTTTGCCTTCGTGGCCACCGTCACGCCGGGAATCGCCACCACCCTGTCGACTGCTTCAGGTGCGCAGTTCGGCTTTCGCCGTTCCGTTCCCCTATTGATCGGCAGCGCTGCCGGCCTCGCCACCGTGACCGCTGCTGCCGCCGCCGGGCTCGCCGGTCTGCTGCTGGCTATGCCTTCGCTGCAACTGGCGATGAAAATCATCGGCTCGCTCTATCTCATCTGGCTGGCAATCAAGATCGGCCGCGCCGGGCCGCCTAATCTCGATGTGGCGATGGCAAAACCCAACAGCTTCTTCGGCGGCGCCGGCATTCAATGGATGAACCCGAAGGGCTGGGCGATGGGACTGGGGGCGGCGGCCTCGTTCGCAGCCCTTGCCGACGGGCCGGGACAACTCGCGCTGCTGCTCGGCTCGACCTTCGGCCTCACTGCAGCCGTCTCGCTGTCGATCTGGTGCGTGGCGGGCATGGTGCTGGCACGGCTGCTCGAGACCGAATGGCAATGGCGCGCGCTCAACATCGTGCTGGCGCTGGTGCTGGCTGCATCGATCATACCGATGTGGCGGGGAGCGTAAACGCAGAGGTCGGCGCCAGTACCCCCACCCGGACCTGCGGTCCGACCTCCCCACAAAGGGGAGGTAGGGGAGCGCGCACTTTACCCTCCCCCTTGTGGGGAGGGCCGCGAACGAAGTGAGCGGGGTGGGGGTCCTGGTTCGCGAAGCGAACAGCTACTCTCAAGCAGCATAGCGGGCAGCAGGCTTGTCGGCGTGCAGGCTGCCGTAGAAGACTTGCCTTGCGCCGAGGAAGGTGTCGAGCTTGGTCGCATCGGCAAGTGCCGGCACGGTGACGGCTTCGCCCCTGGATAGGCCCACAAGCGCGGCATCGACCATATCGTCGGCGGACATGATGATCTCCTTCGGCAGATTGTCGATGTCGCCGCCGGCAAGCTCCCAGAAATCGGTGCGGGTCGCGCCCGGCAGCACCGCCTGCACCTTCACATTGGTGCCGGCGACTTCGCGGTGCAGCGCCTCGGTGAAGTTGACGACATAGGCCTTGGTGCCGCTGTAGATGCCGCCGAACGAGGTATCATAGGCGAGCACAGAGGCGATGTTGACGATGGCGCCGCGGTTGCGCGCAAGAAGCCCCGGCAGAACGGCGCGGGTCAGGCGGGTCAAGGCGATGACGTTGACCTTGATCATGCGCTCGGCCTCGTCGGCGTCGGCCGTTGCCACCAGGGCCTGGCCACCAATGCCGGCATTGTTGACCAGCAGCGTGACGCTGTCGTCGGCTGCGATCGCCTGCTCGACGCGGCGCACATCATTGTCGTCGGCAAGATCGGCTGATATCACGCTGACCTTGCGCTTGTAGGCATATCGCAGCTTTTCAGCCAGTTCCTCCAGCCGGTCGGCGCGCCGCGCTACCAGCACCAGATCGTAGCCCTGCCCGGCCAGCCGGTCGGCATAGACAGCACCTATGCCGGCCGATGCGCCGGTGACGACTGCGGTACCCTTGTTGTCCTGTCCACTCATTGTCCTGTTCCTTTTTTCTGCCCGGCGAGACAGGTCGATGAACCCTCGTCCCGCCCTGATCTCCAATTAGTGGCATATACCACTTTCCGGGAAGTAGGCATATACCACTATCTTGTCAACGGAGGCGGCAGAAACTATTTTCTGCGGCAGGCCGGCAGCGGTTTTGTCGGCAAGGAGTCGTGATGAGCAAGACCGCGCTGCCGGGATTTAGCCTTTGCAACAACGCCACGCTGCGGCGGGCCGCGCGCAAGCTCGGCCGCTTCTATGACGATGTAATCTCCCCTTCGGGTCTGAAGGGCACGCAGTACGGCCTGCTCTACCAGATCCATGTCAGCAACGAGCCGGCGATGGGCACGATAGCCGAAGCGATGGTCATGGACCTGTCGGCGCTCGGCCATACGCTGAAGCCGCTGATCCGCGACGGCTATGTCGACACCTTCGCTGACAAGGACGATCGCCGCGTGAAGCGGGTGCGGCTGACCGACCAAGGCCTGGCCAAGCTCGAGGAGACGACGAAATTGTGGACCATTGCCCAGCAGCGCTTCGAGGCGCTGGTCGGCCCGCAACGAGCGGCAGATCTGCGCGCTATGCTGGATGAAGTCGCGGCGCTGGAATACGACGTGCCGGCGGCCGCCCCTTCAAGCTGAAAGAGCGGCCGCCGGTCCTTTGCAAAGATCTATTCGGCCGGCATAGCGACCGGCCGGGCCGCCCAGCGGCCGGCCAGCACCACGCCAAGCCCGATCAGCGGGAAGATGGCGGCGACCAGGCCGAGATCGGCCGGCACGCCGTAGCGCAGCACGGCGCCGCCGACCACAGCACCCAGCGCCACGCCGAGATAGAGCGCCGAAGCGTTGAGCGACAGCACGATCGGGGCGGCGTCGGGCGCCAGCTTGATGATGCGGCTGGCCTGCGCCGGCGGAAATGCCCAGCCAACCATGCCCCACGGCACCATCATGGCCATCAATGCCGGCCCGGCGAGATGCTGCGGCAGGAAGGTCGGGATGACCGAGAGCATCACCAGCATGACGGCGCTCAGCGCCAGCGACCAGCCGACGGTGCGCGTCGCACCAAAACGGTCGGCCGCCTGGCCGCCGGCTATGTTGCCGATGACGGCGCCGACACCGAAGGCGAGCAGCATGCCGGGCAGCGCAATCGGGCTGAGGCCGCCGCTCTGGATGGCCAGCGGCGCGATATAGGAAAACACCGAGAAGGCGCCGATCAGGGCAAGAGCGGTGGTCAACAGGATCGGCATGACGCCGGGGCGCAGCGCCGCAGCCAGCCGCCGCCTGAGCGGCAGCTTGGTGCCGACAATGCCGCGCGGCAGCCGGTACCACAGGATGGCGCCGACCAGCGCGCCGAGCCCGGCAATGGCAAAGAAGGTCCCGCGCCACCCGGCTATCGTGGCAACCAGCGCGCCGAGCGGTGCACCGAGCGCAACCGCCACCGTGGTTCCGCCGACGACGACTGCAATGGCCCGCGCCCGGTGGTGGTCATCGACCAGCGCCACCGCCGTGCCTTGAGCGGTCGCGGCAAACAAGCCTGACGACAGCGCCATGATGATGCGGGCAATGAGCAGCAGTTCGAAGGACGAGCTCAGCGCCGCCACCACATTGCCGATGACGAAGAACGCCAGCGTCCACAAGATGACGCGGCGCCGGTCCCACTCGCCGGTCAGCGTTGCCAGGATCGGCGTGCCGATGGCGTAAGCCAGCGCGAAGGCGGTGATCAGCGTGCCGGCGAGCGGAATGGAAATGCGGGCGTCGGTGGCGATGTCAGGCAGCAGGCTGGAGATGACGAAGCCTTCGGTCGAGATCGTGAACGATCCGAGCGCAAGCCAGAAGAGGCGCTTGTCCATTGGGGTAACCTTAGTTCAAAAGTTATTGAACAATTGGACATAACAGGGCATGATGTCAATGAAGCCAGACGAAAATAGCTGAAGCCTGCTGACAGCCCTGTGTCAGGACAGCCATTGGGCCAATCGCGAACGGACTGTGCATGCCCGCGAAACATGGACGCGTTGAAATCGCCACAGACTGTGCTTAGTTTCGGGCCATGACTTTGCCGCACCCCAATACGGACCAGATCAGCCTGCCGGTCGTGCTCGGCGTGCTTGGCGACCCGACCCGGCTCGCCATCGTGCGCTATCTCGCCAGCAAGGAAGGCGTGCCGTTGAACTGCAGCCGGTTCCTCGACCTCGGCTCCAAGACCAATCTCAGCTATCACCTGGCCAAACTGCGCGAAGCCGGCGTCACCCGCGCCGAAGTGGCCGGCACCAACCGGATGATCACGCTACGCCGCGCCGACCTCGACGCTCGCTTCCCCGGCCTGCTCGACAGCGTGATTGCGGCGGCCGGAGATGATCCGGCTCTGCCCATCGTCGGCGGCCACGACATCGAAATGCCGGCGTAGCTGGTGCCGAAGTCAGGCCGCTCCTAGCGCTGCCAAAAACCGATATGCGGGGCGAGGAGCTCCTCGTCCATCTCGGGGAAGGGTCCGTGGACCTCGACCGGCTTCTGCCCGGAGCCGAGGACTGTGCGCGACGAGAGGTTCATCGTCGGATTCTCGGCGTGGTTGCCAGTCAGCGCGAGAAGCTTGGTCTCCTCGAAGCCGTAGACCAGCCGGCCGATATTGGCCCAGTACAGCGTTCCCGTGCACATCGCACAGGGCTCGCCGGTTGTGACCAGCGTGCAGGACCAGAGGAATTCCGGCGGATAGGCGTCCGCGGCACGCCGGGAGAGCTCGGTTTCGGCGTGGCGCACGGTGTTGATGTTTCCTTGCCGCATCAGGATGCGATCGTCGGGGCCGACGAGCACGCAGCCGAAAGGATGGTGCCCATGCGCGGCAGTCTCGCGCGCGACGTCATTGGCGGCGCGGAGGTGGGCAACCATCTGGTCGCGGGTCATCGCCTGGTCCCTCCCCAGATGAACTCTGGAACGGCGTGGACGCTAGCAGATGGAGTGCTTCCGCGATAGCCAGCTCCCGGCTGTCTCGAACGATCTCAAAGGCTTGATAATGAAGGCAGCGCCTTGATAGGAAGACGGGCCGCAAGCCTCCAACGGGGCTGCACCAAGGAGCCCGCCGCATGCGCATTGCCGTTCTCGCCGACATCCATGGCAATGTGCTGGCGCTGGATGCCGTGCTCGCCGATCTAGCGCGGCGCGGCGGCGCCGATCTCACCGTCAACCTTGGCGACTGTGTCTCCGGCCCGCTCTGGCCGCGCGAGACGTTCGAGCGGCTCGAAGCGCTCGACCTGCCGACGGTGCGCGGCAACCATGACCGCCGCGTCGCGGTCGATCCGGCCGACGATATGATGTGGGCTTCAGACCGCTATGCGCAGGAACGGCTGACATCAGCGCAGCGCGAAGCCCTGCTCGCCCTGCCCTTCACGCTGGAGATTGTTCCCGGCGTGGTCGCTTTCCATGCGCGGCCCGACCATGACGAGAAATACCTGCTCGACGCGATCGTCGATGGCCAACTGGTGCGCGCGCCGCTTGCCGCTATTCAGCGGCGGTTGCAGGCGCTGGACCCGGCCTGCCGCATCGTGCTGTGCGGCCACAGCCACCGCGCGGAACTGGTCCGTATCCCCGGCGGCCCCTTGCTCTTCAATCCCGGCAGCGTCGGCGCCCCCGCCTATGAAGATGACACGCCCCCGGCGCATGTTTCGGAGCAAGGCAGCCCGCATGCGCGCTACGGCATCCTCACCTTGGATGGCGATGGTCCAGACCGTTTCGAGACCATCGCCGTCGACTACGACCACGAAGCGGCGGCGAGACAGGCCGCACAGGCGGGCCGACCGGAATGGGCGCATGCGCTGAGGACCGGCTTCATGCCCAAACCCTCTTGGCCAGGCTCCGCTTGACCGCACGGCTGCGCCCTGCTTCCGCCTCGCGGCACCAAACATCGGACGCATTTTCAGACTTACATGGCCGCGTATCGTCCCTTATAAAACCGCCTTGGCATACGGCAGGACTGCTGCCGCAAGGGTAATCGGCGCACGGCCAAATGATGAGGCGCACAATCCGAACCATTTTGCATCGACTGACTGGCGCTCCGCTCCTGCGGGCAGCCCGGTTGTTGGCGGGTCCGTTGGTGGTGGGCCCGTTGTTGGTGAGCTTGCCGGCCAATGCCGAGGACGCGCCTGCCGACATCGTTTCCATAGTGACCGAGCTCGGCCCAGGCGATCTCCTCAACATCCGCGCCACGCCGTCGCCGGTCGGCAGAACCCAGGCGCGTCTGCCGATCGGCTCGAGCGTCAGGAATTTCGGCTGCAACGAAGTGGACGGCCACCGCTGGTGCAAGGTCGAGGAGATTGACAATCCACTGGTCAAAGGCTGGGCGCCCGCGCGCTATCTTATCCCCGACAATCCGACCGTGGTCGAAGTAGACGCCGCGCCGCCCCAGGTGACCGCCAGCGCTGAAGCCGGCGGCCCGACGCTCGCGCCCGACATGTCGACGCAGCCGGCCGACGTGGCCGCAGCGCCCCGGACGACTGCACCCGCCGCCTCTGCCGCTCCGGCTGCACCCACTCAGGCTCCACCCACCCCGGCTGCACCCGCGCCGGCTCCACTCGACCTGACGGAGCGCCTTGGCGGCACGGATCCGGGCGCGCCGAAGTCCGCCGCCGAGATCGGCAGGACCGCCATGCAGGATGCTTACGGCCTTGCCTTCGCAGCGAATGAAAGTCCGCCGACGGATGAAATCCCTGCCACAGAGGCTCCGGCAACGGAGGCCACAGGGACGCCGGAACTCGCCGCCGCCGCGTCTGCGGGAGCAGCGCCGGATACAGCGTCCGCGCCGGGGGTACCATCCCCGACGCCACGGCCAGACCAGGCCAAAGCTGCGACCGCTACGCAAACCGTTGCACGGCTGGAACCCCCGCCCGCCCTCGGCGCCACCGCCGAGATCCCCTGTGCCCGCTATGTCGGACAACCGATGACCCGCTGCGCCGTCAACATCGTCCACAATGGCGCCGACAAGGCAGACATCACCGTGACCTGGCCCGACGGCGGCACCCGCGTCATCTCCTTCTCTGCCGGCATGCCGGCCAACTCGGATTTGGGCAAGGACTTCCGCTTCACAAGGGAAGGCGCCCTCAACATGATCCGCGTCGGGGTATCCGAGCGGTTTGAGATTACGGATCAGCTCGCGCTGGGGGATTAGGTGTCAGGCAGTAGGGAATGGCAATAGGCGCCTTAACCTCGCTCCTGCCTAATCCCCACTGCCTGATCCCTACTGCCTAATCCCTACTGCCTAGCCTCATTTTCGGGGTTACATCTCCCAAAACTCTTCCCTATAAGGCCCTCCTAGCCTGATACCAGAATCGCAAGCACAACCGGCCGGGTCTTCCCGTCCCGGTTTTTCGTGCAAGCCGCTCGCCGAACGGAACTCACAACGATGCCAAGACGCACCGACATCAAGTCGATCCTGATCATCGGGGCCGGCCCCATCGTCATCGGCCAGGCCTGCGAGTTCGATTATTCCGGCACACAGGCCTGCAAGGCGCTGAAGGAAGAGGGCTTTCGCGTCATCCTGGTCAATTCCAACCCGGCCACCATCATGACCGACCCGGAACTGGCCGACGCCACCTATATCGAGCCGATCACGCCTGAAGTCGTCGCCAAGATCATCGCCAAGGAGCGGCCCGACGCGCTGCTGCCGACCATGGGCGGCCAGACCGCGCTCAATACCGCTCTGTCGCTGCGCCGCATGGGCGTGCTCGAGCGCTACAATGTCGAGATGATCGGCGCCGACGCCACGGCGATCGACAAGGCTGAGGACCGGGCGCTGTTTCGCGAGGCGATGAAGAAGATCGGCCTGGAAACGCCGAAGTCGATGCTGGCCAATGCCACCGACGTCAAGAACGCCGACCGCAAGACCCATGAGGCCGAGCGCGCCGCCGTCAAGGCCGAGGCGCCTGCCGACCTCGATGCCGCGCTCGACGCGCTGGAAACCCGCTGGAACCTCGGCGAAGGCGACCGCAAGCAGCGCTACATCAGCCATGGCATGGCGATTGCCGCCCAGGCGCTCGACCATGTCGGCCTGCCCGCCATCATCCGCCCGTCCTTCACCATGGGCGGCACCGGCGGCGGCATCGCCTACAACCGCGCCGAATTCTACGACATCGTCCAGTCCGGCCTCGACGCCTCGCCGACCACCGAAGTGCTGATCGAGGAAAGCGTGCTCGGCTGGAAGGAGTATGAGATGGAGGTCGTCCGCGACAAGGCGGACAATTGCATCATCGTCTGCTCGATCGAGAACATCGACCCGATGGGCGTACACACCGGTGACTCGATCACCGTCGCCCCCGCGCTGACCTTGACCGACAAGGAATACCAGATGATGCGCAACGCCTCGATCGCGGTGCTGCGCGAGATCGGCGTCGAGACCGGCGGCTCCAATGTGCAGTTCGCCGTCAACCCGGCCGATGGTCGGCTGGTCGTCATCGAGATGAACCCGCGCGTCTCGCGCAGTTCCGCTTTGGCTTCGAAGGCGACCGGCTTCCCGATCGCCAAGATCGCGGCCAAGCTCGCCGTCGGCTACACGCTGGACGAGCTGGAGAACGACATCACCGGCGGCGCCACGCCCGCCTCCTTCGAGCCAAGCATCGATTACGTCGTCACAAAAATCCCGCGCTTTGCCTTCGAGAAATTCCCCGGCGCGGAGCCGGTGCTGACCACCGCCATGAAGTCGGTCGGTGAAGTCATGGCCATCGGCCGCACGTTCCAGGAGTCCTTGCAAAAGGCGCTGCGTGGGCTGGAAACCGGCCTGACTGGTCTCGACGAAATCGAAATCCCCGGCCTCGGCCACGGCGCCGTAGCTGCCAACCACGCCGACGACCGCAACGCCATTCGCGCCGCACTCGGCACGCCGACGCCCGACCGGCTGCGCATGGTGGCGCAGGCGATCCGCATGGGCACCTCGCTGGAAGACGTGCACGCAATGTGCAAGATCGACCCGTGGTTCCTCGAACAGATCGCCGGCATCGTATCCATGGAAGCCCGCATCCGCGAGCACGGCATCCCACAGGACGCCGTCAATCTGCGCATGCTGAAGGCGATGGGCTTCTCCGATGCCCGCCTCGCCTCGCTGACGAAGAACGACGCCGAAGTGATTGCGAAGATTCGTGAAAAGCTCGACGTTCATCCGGTTTATAAGCGCATCGACACTTGCGCGGCCGAGTTCGCCTCGCCCACCGCCTACATGTACTCGACCTATGAAGTGCCCTTCGCCGGCGCGCTCGCCAACGAGGCGCAGGTGTCATCGCGAAAAAAAGTCGTCATCCTCGGCGGCGGTCCGAACCGCATCGGCCAGGGCATCGAGTTCGACTATTGTTGCTGCCATGCCGCCTTCGCGCTGCGCGACGCCGGCTATGAAGCGATCATGATCAACTGCAATCCGGAAACGGTCTCGACCGACTACGACACTTCCGACCGGCTCTACTTCGAACCGCTGACGGCGGAGGACGTGCTGGAGATCCTGCGCGCCGAACAGGCCTCGGGCGAGCTGGTCGGCGTCATCGTCCAGTTCGGCGGCCAGACGCCGCTGAAGCTGGCCGATGCGCTGGAGAAGGCCGGCATCCCTATCCTGGGCACGTCACCCGACATGATCGATCTCGCCGAAGACCGCGACCGCTTCCAGAAGCTGCTGCACAAGCTCAACCTCAGCCAGCCGAAGAACGGCATCGCCTATTCTGTCGAGCAGGCCCGCCTCGTCGCCGGCGAGCTCGGTTTCCCCTTGGTGGTGCGCCCCTCCTATGTGCTCGGCGGCCGCGCCATGCAGATCATCCATGACGAGGGCATGCTGCAATCCTATCTGCTCGACACCGTGCCTGGCCTGGTGCCGGAGGACATCAAGCAGAAATACCCCAACGACAAGACCGGCCAGATCAACACGCTGCTGGGCAAGAACCCGCTGCTGTTCGACACCTATCTCTCCGGCGCCATAGAGGTCGATGTCGACTGCCTCTGCGACGGCACGTCGACCTTCGTGTCGGGTATTCTCGAACACATCGAGGAGGCCGGCATTCACTCGGGCGATAGCGCCTGCTCGCTGCCGGTGCACTCGCTGCCTTCCGAACTGGTCGACGAGTTGGAGCGCCAGACGGCGGCGCTTGCCCGCGCGCTCAATGTCGGCGGCCTGATGAACGTGCAGTATGCGATCAAGGACGGCACGGTCTATGTGCTGGAGGTCAACCCGCGCGCATCGCGCACCGTGCCCTTCGTCGCCAAGACCATCGGCCGGCCCATCGCCAAGATTGCCGCACGCATCATGGCCGGCGAAAAGCTGGAAGACGCCTTCGCCCATTACGGCGCGATGCCCGACCCGAGAAACCCCGGCCACATCGCGGTCAAGGAAGCCGTCTTCCCCTTCGCCCGCTTCCCCGGCGTCGACATATTGCTCGGCCCCGAAATGCGCTCGACCGGCGAGGTCATGGGCCTCGACCGCGACTTTGCGCTGGCCTTCGCCAAGAGCCAGCTGGGCGCCGGCGTCGACCTGCCACGCTCCGGCACGCTGTTCGTCTCGGTGCGCGACGAGGACAAGGCCGGCATCCTGCCGGCGGTCAAGCGCCTCGCCGGTCAGGGCTTCAAGGTGCTCGCGACATCCGGCACCGCCCGCTTCCTCGCCGAAAACGGCGTCGACGCGCAGAAGATCAACAAGGTCCTGGAAGGCCGCCCCCACATCGAAGACGCCATCCGCAATCGCCAGGTCCAGATCGTCTTCAACACGACCGATGGCCAGAAGGCGGTGTCGGACTCCAAGTCGCTCCGCCGCGCGACGCTGATGCAGAAGGTACCGTATTACACGACGCTGTCAGGCGCTGCGGCGGTGGCGGAAGCGATTGCGGCGCTGAAGGCAGGGAGCCTGGAGGTTCGGCCGCTGCAGGAGTATTTTGCGTAGGGCATCGCCGAATGCCAGCTAGTGGTTCTAACAACGTGCCAGAAATTCCTTCGTACTATCTATAACCTCAACCAAGTTCTGGATTGGGGTTATCTCCCAGGTCTGAATGAACGCTCGCGAGAGAAACAGGTTCAACGGGCCTGGTTGTGTCGTCGGCGGCAGCTTTGAACCATCTGCTTCTTTAGCTTTTCTAAGAATGGAAAATTGTATCTGACGAAGATAGTATATGTCATTGTAAAGAAAGTTTAATATATCGCAAGATCGAAACATGACGTTCAGCGACAACTTTCCGTCTCTATATTTAAAATCTCCGCTTGTAGGACAAGGGACGTAGCCAGGCCATCTTTTATTGTATAAGTCAGAAGGCCTAAAGAAAGTAAAAACGTGGGTACTAGCACGCGGAAACGCTGAGACTTCGCTTACTATTTTATCGATTTGGTTGATGGCATTTAGCGGGACAGGTCTAGAAGCTGTGTCGGGAAAATTTTCTAGCCGGCTGCGATAGCTAGGTTTGCTAACTCGATTCTTTTCCGAGGTATAGACACGAGCCGTTCTTTCGATCGCCTTTAGTCCCCGAATACCAAGCAACTCGCCGTACTCATAGCGTCGCTCAGCGAAATATGTGAATCTTTCCGGTGAATATGGTATAAATATAACTAGAGGGCTTATCTCTAGCGATCTTTTAACCCGCTTGCCCTGCAAAAAAACTTCGGAGATCGCCCTGCAACAGGCATCAGTTTCCGATTTTGACGTTATTGCGTAAGTCATCAATTATTTCTTTTGCGGGTGAACACATCAGAACCGCCAACGCCAAACCGAAGAAGAACATCGACGTGACGGTTCCCTTTTTTGTGACACTATACATCTTCTTCAGATTGGTTTGCCGATAATTCTGCAGAAGGTACAAAATGAATACCTGCTGGAGATCTTCTTTTAGCATGACTTCACGATCTAAAGATCCGGAAATAGCTTTCAAGAAATTTCTAAAATTTCTCCGAACATCTTCAACCGCCGCCTCCTTGTCGTCGTGCCCGAACAGATCGTCGAGATCGTCTATAACATCGCCGGAAACCGTATACCTGTAGTACCAGCTTTTGATGTCAGCGGCTTTTCTATGGGGATGATTTTTCTCAGAAACGTGAGTGTACATCACGATCAGGCGGCACGCCGTAATTCCGAGTACTACCAAGCCCAAGCCAAGAAAGAAAACAAAATATCTAGATCCTCCAACCGAATTAACTATCGCAGCCGCAGCAGCAATAAATGATAGCATGCCTAGAGCGGCTTGAAACAACTTACCACGCTGATCTTCATACCAATCGTGGCGCCCAACGGCGTACTCGATCATACGATACGCTCTATCTTGCAAATCGCCGTTTTCGCCAAGTTCGTATTCGGCAGCGACCTCCGATAATTTCTTGCGAATTTGGGGCTGCATAGTTGGCCTTTGGTGCGAGCGTATGGATGAGTCTCACCGTCGATTAGAGCATATAACGCGCTACTACATCCACGTGTTGTTATCGACCCACGGCAACGAATCCGAAAATAAGACTTTCAGAATAGCCCCTCACCCCTGCTCCGGATACGGCATCCCATGCTTTGTGCAGGAACCACCAGCCGACTAGGCTTATCATGTCGATGTCGGAGCAAGTGATGACATCGTCGGGGTCACGCGAACCGACCTCCAGATAGCGCGTCCTCATCGACGAGCGGTTGATCATGTGGTGGCCGTTGCCGCTGTTTCCGGCGAAGGCGGCGGTAGCTTGCCTCGAGCAGCGTCTCACCGCTGTCTTGGACCAATCTCAACTCGACAGGGAAGCTCACGCCACCGCCACACACTCGATCTCGATATCAAACTCCATCGGCCAAGACGCCACCGGCACGAAACTCCGCGCGGGCGGGTTGGTCGAAAAGTACCTCGCATAGACCCGGTTGATGGCGTTGTAGAAGCCCGAATTGACGGCGTAGATGCGCACCATCACCACGTTCTCCAGCGAGGTGCCGGCCGCTTCCAGGCAATGTTTCAGCGCCTTCAGCGACGCCTCGGTCTGCGTTTCGATGTCGCCGCGCACCATTTCGCCGGTCACCATGTCCACCGGCGGCGTCGCCGAGACGAACGCGAAGCCATTGGCCCTCACCGCGGTCGAGCAGGGCAGCCCGAGCGCCCGTACCTTGGCCGACATGACGGGCACTTCGATGACTTCTTTTTTCATGGTGATGCTCCCTTTGTTTGGCAAGGTTAGCGCCAAGTCCCCCTCACCCAGCCTCCGCTTCGCTCGGCTGACCTCTCCCCGAGGGGAGAGGAGACTGCGAGCGCCAGCGCTTCCCTCTTCTCCCCAGCGGGGAGAAGGTGGCCGCGAAGCGGTCGGATGAGGGGGCCTGCGCCACCTTTGATTGTGAGGAGCTTATCCCCCCGCCCAGCGAACGCCAGCGCCGAACCATAGTCCAGCTTCACCCCTGCCCCGGATAGGGCATGCCGTCCTTGTGCAGGAACCTGCCATCCGAACTCGGGCTCATCATGTCGATGTCGGAGCAGGTGATGAGATCATCCGGATTGCGCGAGCCGACCTCGAGATAGCGCGCCGTTGTGGACGAGCGGTTGATCATGTGGTGGCCGTTGCCGCTGTTCTTGGCAAAGGTCGCGCAGTCGCCGGCCTTGAGCAGCGTCTCGCCGCCATCCTCGACCAGCACCAGTTCGCCTTCCAGCACATAGACGAGCTCGTCCTCATGGCTGTGCCAGTGGCGCTGGCTGGACCAGCCGCCTGATGGCAATGTCATCAGGTTGACGCCGAAATCGGTGAGGCCGCCGGCATCGCCGAGGCGGTGGCGTGTGCGCTCGGCGCAAGGGGCGTCGAAGGGCGCGGGGTAGCCGGAGCCCTTGCGGACAGGCACGGTGGACAGGTCGATCTTGGGCATGGGAGCTCCATTGAATTGGTGGCGGCAATGTATGTCACTGCCGGCGCAGCCACAGAGCCACTTTGCCGCAATGCCTTGCCAACGGCAGGCATCGGCCGTCGCACTCTACGGCGCCCCCCTCTGTCCTGCCGGACATCTCCCCCGCAAGGAGGGAGATTGGCTGTCGCCTCAGCCTTCGCCAATTTTCACCGTCGCAAGAAAGCACGGCGCCGACGCTGCTGATCTCCCCACTCGTGGGGGAGATGTCCGGCAGGACAGAGGGGGGCGCCGTAGAATGCTATTGCTGGCCAGTCACCAGCCCTCAACCCTGATGCGCGGCCGCGAGTTCCTTCACGTGCTTCTCGTGCATCTGCAGCGTCGGCAGCGTCTTCTTGGCGAATTCCTTCATCGCCGGGTCGTCGCCCGAGTTGGCATAGCTGCTGAAAAGGGCAACTGCCTCCTTGTGCGCGTCCGTCTGCATCTGGATGTACTTGGCGTCAAAATCCTTGCCGCTTGCGCTCTTCAACTCGTCGAGCATTGCCTGCTCCTTCGGCTGCAGGGCCGGTCCCGCGGCTTTGGTCGAACCGGTGGTCTGGCCCTGGCTCAGCGCCGCCTTGAACTCCTTTCCGGCTTTGGTGTGGTCCTTGACCATCTGCTTGGCGAATTTCTTGACGTCAGCCGCCTTGGATTTCTCCTCCGCGAGCTTGCTCGACTGGATTTCGAATTCGTTGGAGCTGGGCACGGTCTTGACGAAGGTTGGGGTATCGACCTTGCTGGCGGCCATGGCAGGCGCGACCGCGGTCGAGTTGGCCGCAAAGGCGGCAGGGGCACCGGCGAACAAGGCGACGGCGGCAATGGTGAGAAGCGTTTTCATCTGAGTTCTCCGATTGAAAATTTCCCTCGGCTAATCAAACGCGGCATTGGCGGCAGGGTTGCGTCCGGAGAACTATTCGTCAGGGACCATCTGCCGAAGAGCCGTCCCGAGCCCCTGGCGGACCAACCTGAGGACAGCACGCCTCGCCATATTGCAGCTGTTCGTTCCAGTTCGGCCGACCCTCAGGCGTGAAATCCATAAGGTTCCACAGGATCTCGCAGATGCCGATGGCGCGCTGATCCTAATGGACGGCGCTGCATTGGGAGCCGGTTGCACTTCCCTGTATTGCGTCTGCAGGTTAGGTTTCCGGAGCTGGGGAGACACATGCAAGAGGATGAAGAGATCGATCTGCGCTGCCCGCAAGTGGTGGCCGACAATGCCGCCAAGGGGTTGAGGCTGCGCAAGCAGTTCGGCCGTGGCGGCACCGAGATCGGCGTCGCGCGGGCGACGGAACTCAAGAACCGCGAAAAGCTGGCGCCATCCACCATCCGCCGCATGGTCAGCTATTTCGCCCGCCACGAGGTCGACAAGCGCGGCAAGAATTACGGCAATGAAGACAATCCATCGGCCGGCCATATCGCCTGGCTGCTGTGGGGCGGCGACGAGGGCCGCGCCTGGGCGCTTGAGCTCAAAAAGAAGATCGGCAATGCGCCTGATATCTGAGGGCTGCCGCAAAACGACTGGCGGGCCCCAAACCCCCGCCTGGGACCCGCCAAGGAGTGGCTGAACACATGCCGGTGCAGCCCCTCCACATCTGCCAGTCGTCGATCCGCCATCGGTCGAAAGGCATGGATGGTGAGGTAGCATCCGGTTGCGACGGCCTATGTGAAGCAGTTCACAATCCGAAGGATTTCAACAGCGCTCGAGCAATTCCAGGAAAAGTGGGAACCGGTTTTCCTGGGAAAAGCGCGTAGCGTTTTCCCCAGGGAATTGCGGCAAGAAAAAAGCCCTTACCCTTCCCATGCGACAGGCATCATTCCCAGCCGCTCGTAGAGCCGGAGCGCGGCGGCGTTCTCGACCGTGTTGGTCTTGAGGTCGACATGGGCCGCGCCTCGATCGCGAAAGGCGTTGAAAGCCTGCCACATCAGCGCTTCGCCAATTCCTTTGCCGCGCGCTTCGGGATGGACCGCGAGGTCCTTGACGAAAGCCCTCGTCCAGCACAGCGCTGCCGCCGCCAGCCGTCCCTTGGCGTCGATGACCAGGAAACACAGCGCCGGGTCGAATTCGGCATCGCTGGATATGCGCGGCCACCATTCGTCGAACGGGCCGTCGGTGCCGTCGTCGAACACCTCGCTCAAAAGCGCATGCAAGGGCTGCGCGTCACCATGTTCGAAGCAGCGCATGGTAAAGCCGTCCGGCCAGTGCGGTGCAACGAGCGTCTCGTCGAGGATCTTGCGCAGCCGGATGTCGTTTGGAGCCGGCGGGCGCGGTTCAGGCATCGTGCTCAGGCGTCGGGCTGCAGCCGGCGGCGCTTGCGGTCGACACCGAGGCCGGTCGCCTCGAGCAGGCCTTTGCGCTTGGCGTCGAAATAATAGCCGGTCTGGTAGAGCCAATCGGCCTTCTTGGCGTTGCCACCCGCCACCAGCCAGGCGCCACGCAGATATTTGACAGCGTATTTCAGATTGGTTTCGGCGTCGAACAAGCCCTTGGCCGGCCCGTCAAAGCCCATGCCGCGCGCCGTCGCGTGCTTGATCTGCATCAGGCCCCAATGGCCGTTATTGTAAGCCTTGGGATTGTAGGTGCTTTCGCGATTGACGACGTGGCGCACCAGATCGACCGGCACCTCGTAGAGAGCAGCGTATTTCTGGATCAGCCGGTCGACATCGCCGCGCATGCCGGTCGCATGCTCTTCTTCCGGGAGACCGAGCGGCGCGGCGGGGAACTGGCCCAAGGAAGCCGGGTTCTGCGGCACGACATAGGCTACCTGCTGCACGCCGGGCATGGCGTTCTGGCCGCCCTTGGCGGTCGCCGGCATGACAAGGCCGGCGGTCTTATATTGCGCCGCGACCGGCTGTCCAGCGTTGGCGGGCGCAGGCGCCTGCCAAGCATTGGCGGCCAAGACCGCGGGCACGGCCGGGGCCGTGGGCGTCGCGCCGGCAAAGGCCGCCGTCGCGGCAACCGGCTGCGCAGCGGCATCGAGCGCTGGCGTGGCCGGCGTCGCTTCGGCCGACTGAACGGGTGTTAGGCCCGAGGATTGCGGTAGCACCGAAACCGTATCGGGCAGCGGCAAGGTGAAGCCGGCATCGCTGCCGGCGGCGGTCGCGGTTTCGGTCAGCGCAGGCGTGGCCTTCATCTGCGAGGTCGATTGGCAGCCGCTGAGGGCAGCTGCGCCGACGATCACAGAGATCGCGATAAGGTTGAACTTTGCTGGCAAGCCGCGCGGGTCCGATTTGTCGGTTGTTAAGAAGTCCTTACACCAGCGATTCCTGGTGGGCAATCGGGACCATCTGGTGGTTTTCGGGTGGCGAGAGCCGGGCTCAGATGCCATATTGTTCTGCATATGTACCGGTCGGCATCCCGGTTTTCGCCACTTTGCGGAAAGGAGCGCATCATGGAAACGGCATCTTCGATCACAGCCGGCCACGCAGTGTTAGAAACAGTGATCGGCTTCATGGGCATCGCCTGGAGCGAAAAGGGCCTGATCCGGCTCTGCCTGCCCGAAAGGAGCCGCGAAGCGGTGGAACGCCGGCTGATGCGGCATGCCGGTGTTGCCGCCAATACGACTGCGAACATTGGGCAGCCGCAATGGGTGGTCGAGCTCATCGCCTCGATCAAGGCCTATGCCTCAGGCGAGGACGTCGATTTCTCCGGTGTGCCGGTCGATCTCGACGGCGTCGACGACTTCCGTCTCGCCATCTACGACGCGGCGCGAAAACTGCATTACGGCGAAACCACCACCTATGGCGAACTGGCCAAGCGCGCCGGCCAAGCCGGCCTGCCGCGCGAAACCGGGGCAGCGCTGGGCGCCAACCCGGTGCCGCTGGTCATCCCCTGCCATCGGATACTAGCCGCGGGCGGCAAGATCGGCGGCTTCTCGGCGCCCGGCGGCTCGGCCACCAAGGAAAAGATGCTGGCCATGGAAGGCGTGCGCGTCGGCCCGCCGCCGGCGGCGCAGGTCTCGTTCGGGTTCTAAGAGCTTGAATGGTATGCCGGCTGGGTATGTTGAGATTCAGGTCAGGCCGCACCGAGAACTATGGTCTTCGAGAACCGGAGCGGAGCGTACTTAATGTACGTGGGCGCCGGAAGCGCAGAAGACCATCGTTCGCAGGCCGGCCTCACCTTAATATCAATATGCCTAATGACGGCGCAGGAAGCGGCGGTGAAAATGGTCGTTCTCGACCCGCTTGCAGAGATAGACCGGGCAGGATTCGGTATCGGCGCTCGGCACATAGGCGCGCTTCCTGACCTCGCCGACATTGCAGAATTGCTGGCTCTGCACATAGCGGTCGAAGAGCGGCAGGCCCGGCACGCGCCTGGACTGATAGCGCAGGATGACCGCGCCCTGGCGGGCGATCGTGCCTTGCACCCTGTCGCAGCTCATACGAGTGGGGTCGTAGCGCGAGATCGCCTGCGCCTCGGCGGCCGCGAGCGTCAGGCAGGCGGCAAGCAGAATGGTTTTCACAACCGTTTTCATGACAGTCTCCCAAAACCGGACTAACGCCGTCGGGCGTCCCGATCTTCCCGATTGCGCGACGCTTTCATGCGATTGGGGCGGCCTTTGGGCGGCGCCAGCGCAACGCCATTTTTCGAGCCATCTTGTTTTTGGTGCGAAACCCGCCTATAT
Source organism: Mesorhizobium sp. C395A (assembly GCF_030323205.1). NCBI lineage: Bacteria > Pseudomonadati > Pseudomonadota > Alphaproteobacteria > Hyphomicrobiales > Phyllobacteriaceae > Mesorhizobium > Mesorhizobium sp. C395A. The sequence goes on from NZ_CP100473.1 coordinate 3,182,133, forward strand.
CAGCTCCATTGATATTTCGGCCGATCGATCCGGGCCTCGCGATCTTCGCGTTTGCTGACGTCTATCTCCAAAATCTCGATACAAACCGGCTGAACCTCGGTTCGGTCAAACCAAAGCAAATGCGAGGACTATTCATATGGCAACTGGTACGGTCAAGTGGTTCAATGCCACCAAGGGCTTCGGCTTCATTCAGCCTGATTCGGGCGGTGCGGACGTTTTCGTTCACATCTCCGCTGTCGAGCGCGCTGGGCTGTCGACCCTGGTCGAAGGCCAGAAAATCAACTTCGAGATCGAGCAGGACCGCCGCACTGGCAAGTCGTCCGCTGGTTCTCTGAGCAAGGCAGCCTGATTTTGCGATAGCGCGCGCCGGACGAGAGTTCGGGGCGCGCGGCAAGTCACGGATGTACTGACGGTCGCGCGAGAAGCGCGCTGGAGCGGAAAGACCCGACAAGCTGGATCAGCAGATAGCTGCCGGCCCGGACTTAAAGCTCCGATCAGGCTACCGAAAATGGGAAGGCGGGATTTATCCCGCCTTTTTGTTTGTCTGGAATTGGACGATGGCCATGCTAGTTTCGCCCCATGACCAAGCTCGAACAGATTGAAAGATCCATCGCAGCCCTGAACACCAAAGAACTAAAGGCCTTTACCAAATGGTTCGCAGCGTACCAGGCAGAGGTGTGGGATATGCAGATCGAGGCGGACGCCAAGGCTGGCCGGCTGGATAAGTTTGCCGAGCAGGCTTTGGCTGAACTTCACGCGGGCCGAGTTCGCCCTCTTTGAATGCGCGCTACGGCCGAAGGCCGCAAGCCCAACCGGGCATCGCGCCCGTTGGCGTCCGGTCCGGAACGAGCCGCGAAGCGGCGGCAAGCGCGAGCACAAATCAGCGCCGTAGATGCAGCGGCACCACCTTGTTGTCGGCGCCAAGCAGCGCCTCGATCGACAGCGGCTCCCGGTTGAAGATCGTGCCGGCCAGCGCCGGGCGGCCGAGATGGAACCCCTGTAGCAGGTCGACGCCGCCATCCAGCGCGACGCGCAGATGCACGGATTGCTCGATGCCTTCCACCAGCACCTTGGCGCCGCGATCGTGCAGCGACGAGACGAGCGGCCGGAAGAAGCGCTCGGCGGCAGCGTGGCGGCAGAATTCGGCGAACCAGCCGCCGTCGATCTTCACAATATCCGGTTGAAGCAGGCTCATCCGCTCCGCGGTCGAGTGGCCGGTGCCGAAATCGTCGATGGCGATGCGGATGCCGTGGCGCCGCATCTCGCGCACCAGCGGGGCCAGCACATTATCGTCGGCCGCCTGTTCGGTGATCTCGCAGACCAGCATGGCGGCATGCAGGTCGAGATCGCCGAGATGCCGCGTCATCAGCCGGATCTCGGCCAGCGCCCGCCCGAGATGATCGTTGATCATCGGGTTGTAATTGAAGAACAGGTCGAGCCCGTCGACGCCGATGTTGCGGAAGTTTTTCAGATGCAGCATCCGGCACATCGTCTCGACAAACAGGCGGTCGCCCGGCGCAACACTGTCGAAGAACATGGCCGGTGCAACCGGCATGGAAGCGCGCTGCGGTTCGATCAGCGCCTCGACGGCAACCGCGGCCAACGCGCCACCGCGTGGCGCAAAGATCGGCTGGTAGGCGCTCTTCAGCCGGAACGCGCCATAGACGCCGTATTCGATGCCGACCTCGTCGGCAAAGATCGCTTCGCCGATATCGCGACGCCTCTCGCGTTGCCCGGTCATGGCCCGGTCCTGCGCCCGAACACCCTGCCCGGCCGCGCCGGAGGCGCTGCAGTCGGGCCGGCAGGCGTCTTGCCAGGCTCGGCCGCCGCGACAGACGGCTGCCCATCCTTGCCGAAAGCGCGAAAGCTGGTCGGCGCCAGTTCCGGCTTCGCCAGCACGAAGCCCTGCACCATCGATGCGCCGGATTTCTCGGCCAATTCAAGCTGCCAGCCTTCCTCGATGCCTTCGAACACCGTGCGGATGCCCTGTAGTTCGAAGTTCGTCACCATGGCAGTCAGCAGGGCAAAGCCGGCGCCGGATTCCATGAGCTGCGTGATCCAGTGCGCATCGAATTTGACGATGTCGGGCTTGAGCTCCTTGATGCGGTTGATGTCGGATTCATCGGCGCCGTAATCGTCGACGGCAATGCGAAAGCCATTGGCCCGCAGCGCCTCGACAAAGCTGTAGAGCGTTTCCTGCGACGCCGACTTCTGCTCGGTCACCTCGCACACGATGCGGCGCGGATCGATCCCGGCTTCGTGCAGCACCAGCCGCATGTCGCGCAACGCGTTGTCGGCGATGGAGCGCTCGGTAAACACCGACGGATCGAAATTGACGAAGATCGAAGCCTCTTGCGGCAGGCAGGCGCCGGCATTGAGCAAATGCAGCGTGCGCGTCAGCGCCTCGATATGCAGGCGGTCGCCGGCCGGACAGGTGCGGAAGAAGTTCATCGGCGATTGCGGCTCGCCGTCACGAAACGGCCGGATCAGCCCCTCGAACGCTGCGATCGAGAGCTTGCCGTCCTTGAAGGCGAAGATCGGCTGAAAGGCGCTCTGCAGCGTGTAGGGACCCCAGACACCTGAAGCGGTGCCGTCATCGTGACGGATGATGTGGGCAAGCCCGGTGCTGCGCGACAAGGGTCCCTCGCTCCGCGAGACAGGCGAAATGGCTGGCGATCCTGCCGTCAAAGGTTTTAGCGGCCGTTGATGAATTTAGTCTTGCCGGGGATAGGCGTCGATTGCAGAGCCCGCAACGCAGAGTGAAACCGTCATGCACGCGCTCCAAAAAGCCGATCTCCACGGGTCCTTGACCCTGGCTCATCCGACAATGCTTGCACTTGCCGGGTCGATGCGACATGAGAAGCGCCGCAGCTGTTTGCGGTTGCGCCGACCCCTCTGGAGATATCTGGTCATGGCCTTTCTTGCCGACGCCCTTGCCCGCGTAAAGCCTTCCGCCACCATCGCGGTGACGCAGAAAGCCCGCGAGCTGAAAAATGCCGGCCGCGACATTATCGGCCTCGGCGCCGGCGAACCGGATTTCGACACGCCCGACAACATCAAGAATGCGGCGATCGAGGCGATCCGCCGCGGCGAGACCAAATACCCGCCGGTTTCGGGCATCGCGCCGCTGCGCGAGGCGATCGCAAAAAAATTCAAGCGCGAGAACAATCTCGACTACAAGCCCGAGCAGACCATTGTCGGCACCGGCGGCAAGCAGATCCTGTTCAACGCCTTCATGGCGACGCTGAACCCAGGCGACGAGGTCATCATCCCCCGCCCCTATTGGGTCAGCTATCCCGAAATGGTGGCGATCTGCGGCGGCACCTCGGTGTTCGCCGATACTTCGATCGACAATGGTTTCAAGCTCACTCCCGCCGTGCTGGAAAAGGCGATCACGCCGAAGACCAAATGGCTGTTGATGAACTCGCCGTCGAACCCGTCCGGCGCCGCATACACGGAAGCCGAGCTGCGCGCGCTGGCCGACGTGCTCTTGAAGCATCCGCATGTCTGGACACTGACCGACGACATGTACGAGCACCTGACCTATGGCGACTTCGTCTTCAGGACGATCGCCGAGGTCGAGCCGAAACTCTACGAGCGCACGCTGACCATGAACGGCGTCTCGAAAGCCTACGCCATGACCGGCTGGCGCATCGGCTATGCCGCGGGTCCCGTCCAGCTGATCAAGGCGATGGACATGATCCAGGGCCAGCAGACCTCGGGCGCCTGCACCATCGCGCAATGGGCCTCGGTCGAGGCGCTCAACGGCCCGCAGGATTTCGTCGCCAGGAACAAGGCGATCTTTCAGGGCCGTCGCGACCTCGTCGTGTCGATGCTCAACCAGGCGCGCGGCATAACCTGCCCGTCGCCGGAAGGCGCCTTCTATGTCTACCCGTCCTGTGCCCAGCTGATTGGCAAGAAGACCAAAGCCGGCAAGATAATCGACACCGACGAGACTTTCTGCTCCGAATTGCTCGAAGGCGAGGGTGTCGCGGTGGTGTTCGGCTCTGCCTTCGGCCTCGGCCCCAACTTCCGCATCTCCTACGCTACGTCGGAGACGCTGCTGGAGGAAGCCTGCACCCGCATCCAGCGATTCACTGCATCGCTGACCTGATCAGGCTCCGAGACATGAAACCCGGCCTTTCGAGCCGGGTTTTTGTCAAGAGCAGACCTCAGCCGCCATACTGCTCGCTGGTGACCGCTTCCATCCAATCTGCGTGGACGCCGTCCAGCGCTTCCTGCATGGCGACGTGGGTCATTGTCGTCTTTGGACCCGCGCCGTGCCAGTGCTTCTCGCCGGGCTCGAACGAGATCACGTCGCCCGCCTTGATCTGCTGGATCGGCCCGCCCCATGTCTGCGCAAGGCCGGCCCCCGCAGTGACATAAAGCGTCTGGCCGAGCGGATGCGTGTGCCAGTGGGTACGCGCACCGGGCTCGAAGCTGACCAGCGTGGCTCTGAGCCGGGCCGGCGCTTCCTTCTCGATGATGGGCGTCTGCAGCACGCGGCCGGTGAAATACTGGTCCGGCGCGATGATGGTCGGCACGCTGCCGCAGGCAATGATCTTCATCTCTGGTGATCCCTAAGTTTGGCAGAACCTACCCTGCCCCGGTGCCGGCTACCACCCCAGCCGGGGCCAGAACAGGCCGGCACGTACGCGATAGTCCGCGTAGGCTCCGGCCAGCGGCGTGCGCGAAAATTTCTTCTCTTCGTCCAGCGCCGCAAAAACATAGAGGATAGCGATCCCGGCGACCGGCACCAACGCCCAGACCGACCAGGTCGCGATCCCCCAGCCGATCCAGAAGACGATGTAGGACGTATAGAAGGGGTGGCGGACATGGCCGTAGGGGCCGTGGGTCAGCAGGCTGTGCGGATCGTCGGGTGCGAAGACGAAGCGCAGCCGCACCTTGCGCGACGTGACGATCGCCCACCAGAACAGGGCAGAGCTCGCCAGTTCGACGGCAAGTCCGGTGAGCTTTGCCGAACCCGGCTGCGATTGGATCCAAAGGGTGGCGAGAAAGAACAGCGCCGTGGCGATGACCGCCGCCGAAATCACCATGGCGCCTGGAGACATCGCCTGCGATTGGAAATGCGCCCGCATCGACCAGACATATTGGCCAAGCATCGCGATGCTGCAGATCGAGACAAGAAGATCGAGGACTGGTTCCATTGTCGGGATTCCGCGCGTGATTGCCATGGAGCCAGCAATCGTGCCGGCTATCTCTTTAGAAATCCTTTCTTAACCACATGTTTAAAGAACATATAGAGCCAGCGATGCGATGTTGGCGGTCAGGCAAATCTCAAGGTCTAATCCAGCATGAGCATCACTCACCGCACCATCCGCACGCCGCAGGCCGACTTGCGCCTCAGCCAGTCGTCTGGGTCCGGCCTTCCCATCGTCATGATCCATGGCTCGGGCAGTTCGCGCGCCGTGTTTGCCCGTCAGTTCGATAGCCCGCTTGCCGACGCCCATCGGCTGATCGCCTTCGAACTTCCCGGCCACGGCGAGTCCTCCGATGCCCGCGACCCGGCGACCGCCTATACGATTACCGGCCTTGCCCAGACCACAGCCCGGCTTCTCGACGCTTTGGGCATCGGCCACGCCATCATCTTCGGCTGGTCGCTCGGCGGCCATGTGGCGGTCGAACTGGCCAGCTTTCACCATGCGGTCAGCGGCCTGGTGCTGACCGGAGCGCCGCCGGTGTCGCGGGGGCCGCTTGGCATGCTGCGCGGCTTTCACGCCAACTGGGACATGCTGCTCGCCTCCAAGAAGGTCTACTCCGAACGCGACATCGAGCGTTTTGAGGCTCTGTGCTACGGCGACACCGCCAGTCCGTCTTTCCGCGAAGCCATCAGGCGCACCGACGGTCGGCTTCGCGCCGGCGTGGCGCGCTCCATGTTTGCGGGCAAGGGCGCCGACCAGAAACAGGTGGTCGAGCACGCTCCGTTCCCCGTCGCGGTGATCAATGGCGAGCATGATCCGCTGGTGCGGCTGAGCTATTTCGAGACCGTCGCCTACAGCTCGCTGTGGGAACAGTGCCATGTCATACCAGGCGCCGGCCATGCGCCCTTCTGGGAACGTCCGGACCTGTTCAACCCGTTGCTGTCGCGCTACGCCGAGATGGTGGTGAAGCAGAGTGCAGCCGCCACGCCCACGCGCCGCACTCAGGCAAGCTGAAATCGCCCGACGGTTCTGATCCCCGGGTCTTGCCTCGGCCGCCTAACGGCGGCGCGATTTCTATTTTCCTTGCCCTCCCGGCTAACCCGTGGGACGATGGGTTGGGCAGGTGGCTAAATGAAAACAATCCCGCCCGCGACGGTCGAACAGGCCGGCCGCCGCTCACGACAGGGTGCGATCGGCGCAAAACCGTTTCCACTTTTGCTGATCGCACTCCAAGGGCAACGCCTGAGTGGAGGTCAGCCATGGGTACTCGCGCCGGAGGACGACGCACGGGACCGAAATGCATTGCCATAGTCGGTCCCTTTGCAAGCGGTAAGACGACACTTCTCGAAGCCGTCCTCGCCCGTACGGGCGCCATCCCCCGCCAAAATCCCGTTTCATCGGGAAGCACCGTTTCCGATCATTCGCCCGAAGCGCGGGCGCACGCCATGAGCGTCGAGGCGACCTTTGCCACCACCGAATTCATGGGGGAGCAGATTACCTTCGTCGACTGTCCCGGATCGATCGAATTCTCCTTCGAGGCCGAGCCGGTGCTGGCAGCCTGCGATCTCGCGGTGGTCGTCGCCGAGGCCGACGAGAAGAAGATCCCAGCCTTGCAGCTCATCATGCGCAAGCTCGACGATCTCGGCGTGCCGCGCATCCTGTTCCTCAACAAGGTCGACAAGGCAATCGCCGGCGTACGCGATACGCTGAAGATGCTGCAGCCGACGAGCGCGGCGCCGCTGTTGCTGCGCCAGATTCCGCTGCGCAAGGACAATGTGGTGATCGGTTCGATCGACCTGGCGCTGGAGCGCGCCTACATCTACCGCGAATATGCCGAAAGCCAGGTTGCCGAAATTCCAACTGACGACAAGGCGCGCGAACTGGAGGCTCGCTTCTCCATGCTGGAGACGCTTGCCGACCATGACGACCAGTTGATGGAGCAGTTGCTGGAGGATATCGAGCCGCCGAAAGACGCGGTCTTCGACGATCTGTCCGCCGACCTGCGCGCCGGCGCCATAACGCCGGTGCTGATCGGCACCGCCGAAAAAGGCAACGGCGTGCTGCGCCTTTTGAAGGCGATCCGCCATGACGCACCGGATGTCGAGGCGACGCGCAAACGGCTCGGCGTCCCCGACGGCAATCACACCGTGGTCCAGGTGATGAAGACCATCCACACCGCGCATGGCGGCAAGCTGTCCGTGTCGCGCGTACTCTCTGGCCAGATCGCCGATGCAGCCGAACTCTATTTGTCGAATGGCGAGACGGCGAAGGTCTCCGGCATCTACAAGATGCTCGGCAAGGACCAGTCCAAGCTCACCGCTGCCAAGGCCGGCGACACGGTGGCGTTGGGCAAGCTGGACGAGGTCAAGACCGGCCAGACGTTGAGTTCCACGAAGGGCGGTATCAAGCCGCTGGTCACGCTTACGCCGCCGCAGCCGGTCTTTGCCTTTGCGCTACGGCCGAAGGAGCGCAAGGACGAGGTCAAAATGTCGGCGGCCATCCAGCGCCTGGCCGAGGAAGATCCCTCGCTCACCTTGCGCCACAACCAGGACTCGGCCGAGACCGTGCTGTCCGGCCATGGCGAGATGCATCTGCGGGTCGTGCGCGAGCGGCTGGAAGGCAAGAATCAGATTCCGGTCGAAGGCCATGCGCCTGCCGTCCCCTATCGCGAGACGATCCGAAAGACGGTGCAGCAGCGCGGCCGCCACAAGAAGCAGTCCGGCGGCCATGGCCAGTTCGGCGATGTGGTGATCGAGATCAAGCCGCTGCCGCGCGGCTCCGGCTTTCAGTTCTCGGACACCATCACCGGTGGCGTCGTGCCCAAGACCTACATCCAGTCGGTCGAAACCGGCGTGCGCGATTATCTGAAATCCGGCCCGCTCGGCTTCCCTGTCGTCGATGTCGCCGTCAACCTCTCCGACGGCTCCTACCACGCCGTCGATTCCTCCGACATGGCTTTCCAGATGGCGGCCAAGCTGGCCATGAAGGAAGGCATGGCGGCCTGCTCGCCGGTGCTGCTCGAGCCGGTCATGAAAGTCGAGATCGTCACGCCGTCCGAAGCCACTTCGAAGATCATTGCGCTGATCCCGCAACGGCGCGGTCAGATCCTTGGCTACGACGCGCGGCCTGACTGGCCGGGATGGGATGTCGTGGAGGCGACCATGCCGCAGGCCGAGATCGGCGACCTGATCGTCGAACTGCGCTCGGCGACCTCCGGCGTCGCCAGCTATCGTTGCGCCTTCGATCACATGGCCGAGCTGACCGGACGGTTGGCCGACGAGGCGATGAACGCCAACGGCAAGGCTGCCTGACAGGCCGAAGGATGATCCGCACAAAAAACGGCGCCCGGATGATCCGGACGCCGCTCTTATTGCGGACCGTCTTCTTGGGAGGAAAACGGCAGGTCCGCCGCACGTATCCGCCGCGCCATACGGCACTGGCAGACGAATAGGTTCGGACGCGGTAGCCGCCTGAGCCCGGATCTTCCGAGTGATGCCCCCATCTCCCGGTCGAACCACACCGCGTCCTATGATCTGCTTAAACGATGAATCGCGCCTGCGGCATGTTACCTGAGGTTACATGTCACTGTTACGCGGCGATTTTGCTCGATTTTTCGCTGGCTACGGCAGGCCCGGAAACAAAAAAGCCGGATCAATGAAGATCCGGCTGAGTTTGATTGGAAGTGCCTGTTAAGGCTAACCTCCAGAGGGGAACACTCGAGGGCGCTAATGGGAGGAGAACGCGCCCAGGAGATGATCTATATATGTGCTGTTCATGCCCAAGAAACAAGCATCTATTTTGCAACACACGCATGCAAAAAGGTACAGGCTGTGGTCTAACCCGTGTCTAGGGGCCATAGGACCACGAAAAGTTGCCAAATGAATAGCGCGACCGTGCTGTTGCCTTCGCAGAACCGCAAGTCGGGCTGATTCTCGCGCTCGCGGGCAAAAAGCCGAATGACGTTGAATCGGGCAGCAGGCGTTTATTTTTGCGGCAGCGGGATGGGAAGGGTCGGCCGGAAGAAGGGAGACCTGACATGCGGACACCTCAGGCGATCGCCGGCAGCGCGGTCTTCTTCATCGCCGCACCTTGTGTCGTCGCCCGGCTGGTGCCCTGGCTGCTGACGGACCGCTACCGTCTGCCGCTGTCGACGGTGCCCGGCTTCTTGCCGGCTGGCTCCCTCCTGATCGTCGCGGCCATCGCCCTGCTCGTCCATTCCTTTGCCCGCTTCGCGCTCGAAGGCCTGGGCACGCCGGCGCCTGTAGCACCCACCGAGAGACTGGTGATCGGCGGCGTCTACCGCCATGTCCGCAACCCGATGTACGTCGCCGTGCTGTCGATCATCCTCGGCCAGGCGTTGCTGTTTTCAAGCTGGAGCGTCGCTGCCTATGCCGCCATCGGCGCGATCGTCATGGGCTCTTTCGTCAGGTTCTATGAGGAGCCGACTCTCGCCCGCCGCTACGGTGGCGAATACGAGACCTACCGCCGCAATGTTCCCGGCTGGCTGCCACGGCTGACGCCTTGGCGGGGGTGACCAGCACCTCCCAAGGCCATGTTTAAAATGACCAGCTGCGCGCTTTGGCGATGATGAAGTCGCGGAAGACGTGCAGCTTGGCCTGGTTCTTCATTGCATCGGGATAGGCGAAATAGGTGTCGAAGGACGGCACCTCGGTCTCCGGCAAAAGCTGCACCAGATCCGATTCCTTGGAGATCACGTAGTCGGGCAGCATGGCGATGCCGGCGCCGCCCTGCACGGCGCGCTTGATCGACAAGATGTCGTTGATCTGCAGCGTCGGCACCCTTTGCCCACCGTCGAAATCGCCGATCGTTTCCAGCCAGTTCAGCTCCGACAGATGCGACGGCACCGGCACACCGAAAGTGACAATGCGATGGTTCTTCAGATCGGCGACCGAGGTCGGCTTGCCGTGCTTGCCGACATAGGACGGCGAGGCATAGAGGTGGAAATGCACGGTGAACAGGCGGCGCTGGATAAGGTCGGGCTGCTGCGGCTGGCGCAGCCGTATCGCGCAGTCGGCCTGACGCATGGTGAGGTCGAGTTCCTCATTGGCCAGGATCAGCTGCAGGCTGATTTCCGGATAGAGCTCGATGAATTCCTGCACCCGCTCGGTCAGCCAGCCGGCGCCGAGCCCGACGGTGGTCGTTACCCTCAGCACGCCGGAGGGCCGGTCCTTTGCCTCGGTCAGCTTCGACTTGATGGTCTCCAGCTTCATCAGCACGTCATGCGCCGTGCGGAACAGCATTTCGCCCTGCTCGGTCAGCACCAGGCCGCGGGCATGGCGATTGAAAAGCGGCACCCCGACGTCATGCTCGAGCGCGCTGACCTGGCGTGAAATCGCCGATTGCGACAGGTGCAAAGTCTCGGCGGCATGGGTAAACGACCCAGCCTCCGCCGCTGCGTGAAACACGCGAAGCTTGTCCCAGTCCAACGCCATTGAATTCCCCTCGTTCTGTTCTTGGCGTCTGAATGAAAAATCAGGCTTTTGAACGGCTTGCGACGCCGTCTTGATAGATATTATTCCGCCGCTTCGCGGTGCACCTCGATGCCGGCCAGGTATTTTTCCGCCTCGAGCGCGGCCATGCAGCCGAGCCCGGCGGCGGTCACCGCCTGACGGTAGATATCGTCGGTCACGTCACCGGCGGCGAACACGCCGGGAACGTCCGTGCGGGTCGAATTCGGCGCCGTCCACAGATAGCCGTTCGGCTTCTGCTTCAGCTTGCCGACAAACAATTCCACCGCCGGCGCATGGCCGATCGCCACGAAGACGCCGTCCACCTGGAGGTGGGTGACCTCACCGGTCACCGCATTTCTGAGCTTCAGCCCTTCGACCGAAGGCGGCAGCGGCGTCTTGCCGGGCCGGCCGGTGATCTCGTCGACGATCGTGTCCCAGATGACTCGGACATTGTCCTTTTTCAACAGCCGCTCACGCAGGATGCGCTCGGCGCGGAAATCGTTGCGCCGGTGGATGACGGTCACGCTCTTCGCCAGATTGGAGAGATAGAGCGCCTCCTCCACCGCCGAATTGCCGCCGCCGATGACAGCGACATCCTTGCCGCGATAGAAAAAACCATCGCAGGTGGCGCAGGCCGACACGCCGAAGCCCATGAAGGTCTGTTCGGTGGGGATGCCCAGCCATTTCGCCTGCGCGCCGGTGGCAATGATCAGCGCGTCGGCCGTGTAGGTGGTGCCGGAATCGCCCGTGGCGCGGAACGGCCGCACATTGAGGTCAACCTCGGTGATGATGTCGTTGATGATATCGGTGCCGACATGCTCGGCCTGCTTCAGCATCTGCTCCATCAGCCACGGGCCCTGGATCGGATCGGCGAAGCCCGGATAGTTTTCGACATCGGTGGTGATCATCAGCTGCCCGCCCTGCTGCAAGCCTGCTACGAGCATCGGCTTGAGCATGGCGCGCGCGGCGTAGACTGCGGCGGTATAGCCGGCCGGGCCGGAACCGATGATAAGGACAGGCGCGTGCTTGGTGGTCATCTAAAGCCTCTGCGGGGCAGACAATCGAGTGTGCCTTGGAAAACGACGTGAAATGTTGCTGGTAATGTAAGGGTTGCCAACCACACCAGCAAGACGATCAGGCAGTCGTCCCCGGAAAGCTTCGGCCTACAGGCATATTCGCGCAATGGCCGCTTTCGTTACGGTTGCGAAATCGCCCGACCAAAGGGCTGGCATCGACACAAAAGTCGTTTAAGGACGAGAGCGCGAAAGATTCTTGCGCTAAGCCGAGACCGCCATGCCCCTGAAAGCCGACCTCGACGCCATCGACTGGAAGATTCTGCGCGAGCTTCAGGCCGACGGGCGCATGACCAATGTCGAACTGTCGAGCCGTGTCGGCATTTCCGCCCCGCCCTGCCTGCGCCGTGTCCGGCGGCTGGAGGAAAGCGGCATCATCAGAGGCTATCGCGCCTTGCTCAACGCGCCGGCGCTCGGCATGGATGTCGTCGCCTTCTGCCTGATCGGCCTGCATCACCAGGCCGACGCGGAACTCAAAACCTTCGCCGAGCGCACTCGCGGCTGGCCGATCGTGCGCGACGCCTGGATGGTCTCGGGCGAATCCGACTTCCTGCTGCATTGCGTGGCGAGTGATCTCGGCAGCTTCCAGACCTTCGTCATCGAAGAACTGGCTTCGGCGCCGAATGTCGACACGGTGCGCACCGCGCTGACCATCCGCCGCGTCAAGGACGAAGGGCTGGTGGCGTTCAGCGCCCCATGATCGTCCTAGATTCGGGCGAGCGACTCGATAGCCCCCAAAAGCCATACCAGATCATCGGGGTTGCGCAGCGGCAGAACCTCGAAGCCCGGCTCATTACTTCCCTCGCCATCCACCAGCCAGCCGCGCGGCAGGCCGGCACGTTGTCCGGCCTGCATATCCGCGGGATTGTCGCCGACGATCAGCGAGCGTTTGAGATCGAGGCCGAGGCGCTGCCGGGCCTGTAGCAGCATGCCCGGATTGGGCTTGCGCATTGGATGGTCGGCGACCGCCAGTGGCCCGCTGCCCGCCTCGTGGTAGGCGCAGGCCAGAACCATGTCGACGAAGGCATCGCCGGCGGCAAGCAGCTTGAGAACCCGGCCGTTGACCGCGGCAAATTCCTTCCAGCCGAAATAGCCGCGCGCGATGCCGGACTGGTTGGTGACGATGACCACCGGGATGTTGCCCCGGTTGGCCGCCGCGATGACCGGCACGATGCCGTCGCGCAGCACCATTTTGGCGGGATCGTCGGGATAACCCGTATCGACATTGATGGTGCCGTCGCGGTCGAGGAACAGCGCCGGCGCGTTGGCTGGAAACACCCGCGAACCCACCCGCTCAACCCACAGGCCGGGCTCAGCCAGCGGGTATGGACCGTAGGCCCCGGTGTCAGCCATTCGACAGACGGTCTTCCACCACCTCGCAGAGATAGTGGTAGAGGCAGAGATGTCCCTGCTGGATGATCGGCGTCGAGGTCGAGGGCACGTTGAGCAGTATGTCGGTGAGCGGCTTGAGTTTGCCACCGCTGTCGCCGGTGAGGCTGACCACCGTCATGCCCATCATCCGAGCCTGTTCGGCGGCAGCCAGAATGCTCGGCGAATTGCCGCTGGTCGAGATGGCAAGCAGCACGCCGCCGGGCGCGCCATGCGCCTCGACCTGGCGCGAAAACACCGTGTCGAAGCCGTAGTCGTTGCCCCAGGCGGTCAGCATCCCGGCGTTGGCCGGCAGCGCAATGACATTGTAGGCCTTGCGCTCCCTAAGAAAGCGGCCGACCAGTTCGGTGGCGATATGGATGGCGTCGCTGGCCGAGCCGCCATTGCCGCAGACCAGCAGCGCCTTGCCCGACGAGAGCGCCGATACCACAGCGCTCACGGCGCGTTCCATCTCGCTGGTCAGGTCGCGCTCAACCGTGGCGGTGATGGCGGCCGCCGAGCGGACAAGGTAATCGTTCAGTCCCGACATGAATTCCTCAGTTTGTAGTACCGGCGCGCAATTTGCCGATCGTGCCGGTGGTGCTCTTGCCGGCGACAAGGTCGACCAGGACGACGCGCCCGCCCGCCTTCTGCACCACATCGGCGCCGACAACGGTTTCGACCGTGTAGTCGGCGCCCTTGACCAGAATGTCGGGCAGAAGCGCCTCGATCAGCGCCAGCGGCGTATCCTCTTCGAACACCACGACCGCATCGACCGAGGCCAGGGCGGCGAGCACGCAGGCACGATCATGCTGATCGTTGACCGGGCGCCCGGCGCCTTTCAGCCGACGCACCGAGGCATCGCTGTTGAGGCCGAGCACCAGCCGGTCGCACTGGCTGCGCGCCGCGTGGAGAAGACTGACATGGCCGGCATGCAATATATCGAAGCAGCCATTGGTGAAGCCGACGCTCAGGCCCTCGTCCTTCCAAGCCGCCACCATGCGCGCGGCCGATGCGGCATCGAGGATGGCGTCCTTGTGGGCGGTGGGGCCGTGCGAGCGGAACAGCGCGCCGGTGAGTTCCTCCACGGTCAGCCGCGCGGTGCCGCGTTTGCCCACCACCACACCGCCGGCGGCATTGGCGATGGAGGCGGCCATGATGCGATCGGCGCCCGCGGCCAGAGCCAGCGCGAAGCTCGCGATGACCGTATCGCCGGCGCCCGAAACGTCGAACACTTCGCGCGCCTGGGTGGCGATGTGGCGCGCCTCATCCGCGCCGACGACGCTCATGCCCTTTTCGCTGCGGGTGGCGACGACGAAGTCGAAGCCATGTGCCGAAATCAGCTGGCGTGCCGCCGCGACGATCTCGTCGTCGGCGAAAACCGGGCGACCGACAGCTTCGCCAAGCTCCTTGCGGTTGGGCGTGATGGCGGTCGCGCCGGCATAGCGCGCATAGTCGCGGCCCTTGGGATCGACCAGCACCGGTTTTCCCGCCTCGCGGCAGATGGCGATCAGGTCGGCAGCGACGCCGTCGAGCAAGATGCCCTTGCCATAGTCGGACAGAATGACGATGTCGGCGCGCGTGAGTGCGGCGCGAAAATGCCGGACCAGGTCCGCCCGTTCCTTGTCGTCGAGCGGCTTGATCTCTTCCTCATCGAAGCGCAGCACCTGCTGATTGAGCGCGCTGAAGCGGCTCTTCGACGACGTCTTGCGGCCGCGCTCCTGCCCCATATCAGCCGTGTCGGCGCCGAGTTCGCCAAGCATCCGCACCAGATTGTCGCCGGCCACATCGGTGCCGATCACCGATATGGGAATAGCGCTGGCACCCAGCGAGACGATGTTGGCGACAACGTTGCCTGCGCCGCCCATCGTCGAGGTCTCACCGCGCCCGTGCAGCACCGGGATCGGCGCTTCCGGCGAGATGCGCTCGATGACGCCGTTGACGAAACGGTCGAGGATGAAGTCGCCGACCACCAGCACGGCAACGTCGCCAAAGCGGGCAATGGCGCGGTGCAAAGGTTCGGGCGAAGGCGGATTGTGCTTGATCATGTCACTGGCAATGCGAGGGAAAGGCCGACCTCAATCACGCTGAAAATTGTCAATTTACGGGCCGGATCGTTCATGGCGAAGCCGATATACCGCAAATCCGCGCAGCGCAACGTCAGGGCGGCCGTCAGCTCTTCTGCAACGCGACGTGGACGCCCAGTCCGACCAGCACCGCCCCGCCCGCCCGCTGCATGATGCGCTGCGCACGGCTGGAGCGCTTCAGCCGGGCGATCACCATGCCTGCCAGCAACACGCAGACAATATCTGCCGAAGAGAACATTAAATTGACGATGGTGCCCAGCACTACGAATTGCAGCCACACCGGGAACCCCGCCGAGGCATCGATGAACTGTGGCAGGAACGCCATGAAGAAGATCGCCGTCTTCGGATTGAGCACTTCGACGGTGATGCTCTCGAAAAATGCCCGGCGCGCCGATTTGCGCTCGATCGCCGGCAGCGCCGTGTCACCGTCCCCGCGCTTGCGGAACAAGGACACGCCAAGCCAGATCAGATAGAGCGCGCCGATGAGCTTGACCGCCATGTAGAGCGGCGGCACCGCATGGAAGAGCACCGACAGCCCGGCGGCAGCCGCAAAGACATGGAAATAACCGCCAAGATGGATGCCAAGTGCCGCCGTCAGCCCCGACCAGCGCCCGCGCGCCATGGTCTGCGCGGCGGCATAGAGCATGGCCGGTCCTGGAATATAGGCAAAGATCGCCGTGGTGGCGAAAAACGCAATGAGCAGTTCGGTCGACGGCATTTTTTGTCCCCTAGTTTGCGGGCCTCGATAAAGCGGGCGCTTCGCAGTCTCACTATGTCGTCGTGGTGCTTCATCGACAGCCCGGCTGCCCTCCCTTATAAGGACCGGAATCGCAAGCAACCAGAGGCCTTCATGATCATCGTCACGGGCGGGGCCGGCATGATCGGCTCCAACATCGTCGCCGCACTCAATGCCGAAGGCCATGATGACATCCTCGTCGTCGACGACCTCACCGACGGCCACAAGATCGCCAACCTGGCCGATTTGCAGATAGCCGACTATCTCGACAAGGACGAATTCTTGGCCACCTTGGAAGCCGGCGACCTAGGCCGAGTGGAGGCCGTCTTCCACCAGGGCGCCTGCTCGACCACCACGGAATGGAACGGCAAGTTCATGATGGACGTGAACTACGCCTTCTCAAAGCGGTTGCTGCATGGCTGTCTTTCGCTGCGCATACCGTTCCTCTATGCCTCCTCGGCTTCCGTCTACGGCGGCGGTTCGGAGTTTCGCGAGGACCCCGCACTTGAGCGGCCGCTCAACGTCTACGCCTATTCGAAGAAACTATTCGACGACTATGTCAGGCGCACCGTGTTCGACACCGATCATTCGCAGGTCGCGGGCCTGCGCTACTTCAACGTCTATGGCCCGCGCGAGGCGCACAAGGGTGCCATGGCCTCGGTCGCCTTCCATCTGTTCAATCAGGTCGGGCGCGGCGAAAACCCAAAGCTGTTCGGCGCCCATGACGGCTTCGGCCCCGGCGAACAAAGCCGCGACTTCATTCACGTCGGCGATGTCGCCGACGTCAATCTGTGGCTGTGGAAGCGCGGCTCGAGCGGCATCTTCAACTGCGGCACCGGCCGCGCCCAGCCGTTCCGCGCCATTGCCGAGACCGTGATCGATACGCTGGGCCAGGGCGAGATCGAGTTCATCGAATTCCCCGATCACCTCAAGGGCAGCTACCAGAGTTTTACCCAGGCTGATATGTCCCGCTTGCGCGCAGCCGGCTATAATGGGCAATTCCGCAGCGTGGAAACCGGCGTCAGAGACTATGTCGAATGGCTGAAAGCCCAACGATCCTCGTGATCGGCCCACGCTGGGTGGGCGATATGGTCATGGCTCAGTGCCTGTTCTCGGCATTGAAGGAGCTCCATCCCAACGCCGCCATCGACGTGCTTGCCCCGGCCTGGGCGGCCCCGCTGGTCAAGCGCATGCCCGAGATTCGCCAGCAGATCGATTTCCCGCTGCAACCCGGCGCGCTTGAATTCATCATTCGCCGCCGCTTCGGCCGCCTGCTGCGCGGCCGCTACGACATGGCCTACGTCCTGCCGGGTAGCTGGAAATCGGCGCTGATCCCGTTCTTTGCCCGCATTCCGCGCCGTTTCGGCAATTTGCGCGAAATGCGCTATGGCCTGCTGACCGACATCTTGCCGCTGCCCGATGCCGTCAAACGGCACACCGCGCAGGCCTATTTTGGCCTCGCCCAAGGCGGACATTTCCGGCCGCCGCGGCTCACCGTCGACGCCGGCAATCAGAAAGAGCTGCTCGCTCGCTTCGCACTTCAGCCGGGAAAATTCGTCGCCATGATGCCCGGCGCCGAATTCGGTCCGGCCAAACGCTGGCCTAGCGAAAGCTATGCCGGCCTCGCCAGAGAGATGATGGCGAAAGGATTCAAGGTCGCGTTGTTCGGCTCGAAGAACGATCGCGACGTCACCGCCGAGATCGCAGCACTCGCGCCCGGTGTCGTCGATCTGGCAGGAAAGACGCGGCTGGAGGACGCCATCGACCTGATCGCCGCGGCCAGGCTGGCGGTGTCCAACGACAGCGGGCTGATGCATGTCGCGGCCGCCGTCGGCACGCCGGTCGTTGCCGTCTACGGTTCGACCTCGCCGGAAAACACGCCGCCGTTGGCTGAACAGCGCGAACTGATCTGGTTGCATCTGTCCTGTTCGCCCTGCCACCGGAAGGTCTGTCCGCTCGGCCACCTCAACTGCCTGAAGACGCTGGACGTTGCCCGAGTGGCAGCGGCGGCGGACAGGTTGCTGGAACTCCCGGCCGCCGCATGAAGGTGTTGATCGTCAAGACCTCCTCGATGGGCGACGTCATCCACACCTTCCCCGCCGTCGAAGATGCACGCCGCAAGCGCCCCGATATCGCCTTCGACTGGTGCGTCGAAGAGGCCTTTGCCGGCATCGTCGCGCTGCATCCGGCGATAGCAAAGATCCATACCGTCGCCATCCGGCGCTGGCGCAAGCATCTGTTCAACGCCGGCACATGGCGGGAGGCGACAAGCTTGCGCCGCGCTCTGCAAGCAGGCGAGTACGACCTCGCCATCGATGCGCAGGGGCTGCTGAAATCGGCCCTGGTGGCGAAACAGGCAGCGGCACCAATCGCAGGTTTCGACCGCGCAAGCGCGCGGGAGCCCTCGGCAACGTTGTTTTACCAGCGCAAATACGCCGTGCCGCGCAACCTGCACGCCATCGAACGCACGCGCCGGCTGTTCGGGCTGGCGCTCGGCTACGAGCCCGATCTTTCGGCGCTCGCATCCGGGATTGTGCCGCCTCCCGGCGGCCTGGCCGGCATTGACGGCAAGACGGCCTTCCTGCTGCACGGCACCAGCCGCGAGGACAAGAAATGGCCCGCCGAAGACTGGATCGAAACGGCTCGCCTGCTGGTTGGTAGCGGAATGACGCCGGTCACCACCTGGTCGAACGAGCGTGAGAAGGCGGTGGCCAAGGCGATCTCGAAAGCCGTGCCGTCAACGATCGTGGTGCCGAGATCGCCGCTGGCAGACATTGCCGCGATCCTTGGCCGCTCGACGCTGGTTATCGGCGCCGACACCGGTCTGACCCACCTCGCCAGCGCCTTCGGCCTGCCGACGGTCGCGGTGTTCCTGGCGACCGAGCCGGGTTTGACCGGCCCGCGCGGGCAATATGCCTCAACGTTGCTGGCCGCAGCGGGGGAGCGCCTCATGCCGGCACAGGTGGTGCCGGAAGCAGAAAAGCTATTAGCCCTTAAGCTCCAAGCTTCGGCATAGGACCTTCCAGCAATCTGAGGTGCTAGATAAATTGCACCTGGACGATCTCATAACCCCTGGCGCCGCCGGGGGCGTTGACCTCGATGGCGTCGCCGACTTCCTTGCCGATCAGCGCGCGCGCGATCGGCGAGGAGATCGAAATACGGCCCGATTTCACATCCGCTTCCTGGTCGCCGACAATCTGGTAGGTCTTCTTTTCCTCGGTGTCCTCGTCGACCAGCACCACCGTGGCGCCGAACTTGACCTTGTCGCCGCTAAGCTTGGTGACGTCGATCACCTCGGCCCGAGCAATATAGTCTTCCAGTTCGTTGACACGGCCCTCATTGAGGCTCTGCGCCTCTTTGGCGGCATGATATTCGGCATTTTCGGACAGGTCGCCATGCGAGCGCGCTTCGGAGATCGCCTCGATGATACGCGGCCGCTCTTGCTGCTGGCGCCAGCGCAGTTCTTCCTTCAATGACGCGAACCCCTCGCCTGTCATCGGGACCTTGTTCATGATGCCTGACCTTTCCTGCCGCCACCCCCGCATTTCGGGGAAAGCCTTGTCGATGGGTATAAAAAGAAAACGGGTCCGGCAGCCTCGGGCTAACGGAACCGTTTCACCGCAGTTTTCCCCAATATAGCGATCCTCGCGCGTTTTTCACGCTGAAAAAGCAGGCTTTTTGAAAAATCATGAGCCGATTGTCCAATTGTCGTTACGGCACGTGCAGCGTGTTGCAGTTGCGACAACCAAAAAACCGACTGCGATTGCTCGCAGCCGGCCCAGAGAAGCCGTTGGGGTTGGGTCAGCTTCTCATGAAATGGTAGATCTGTTCGGCCAGCATGCCGTATTCGCGGGAACCTTTGCCGGTCCGCTTCTCGATCTCGGCCAGCTGCGCCTGGGCGCCGGCCAGATCGCCGATCTGCAGATGGGCCTCGCCGAGATATTCGCGCACCAGCGTGTAATCCGGGTTGATGCGGAGCGCTTCCTCGTAATAGCCGAGGCCGACGGTGACACGGCCGGAATGGCGATGCGAATAGCCGAGATAGTTGAGGATGCGTGGATCCTGCTTGTTGGCGGCAAGGCTGAGCACGGCGATCGCCTCATCATAACGCCCGGCCATGGCCAGGTCGTGACCAGCATCGTAGATGTTGTCGTCGTCCAGCATGCCGTACTTCGGCGCGACGCATTTCTGCTTTTTCTTGTCCCAGACCTGCCCCTTCTTGCACTGGGTGGTGGTCTCGGTACCACCGCCACCGCCGCCGGCCGCAAACACCGGAACCGCAAAGAACTGCAGCGCCACAAGCGCCGCAGCCGCCTGGATCAACACTCTTTTATGCATCGAAGCCTCCTTGAGGGATAATGACGATCTTGAGGGATAATGACGATAATGAAAAGCTAACGCCGGGATGCAGACTTTTCATCCCGGAAACCCGCAGCCGCCGAAACTATTTGTGCGGCCGTGCCTAACCTGAATTCGGTCAAAGGCGGGAGCCAGGGATCAGAACATGACGTGACGCGCGCTGCAAATCCGCTATCATTCCGGAAATGATCAGCGGGGGTGCCCGAGAGTGCAACAGCGCCGTGAGCGGGAATGGGAGCTATCGATCGGCCCGGACACCGTGCGCCTGTTCATTCTCAAGGCAAAGGGACTGAGTGCTGCCGTCAACGAAGACTATGCCGACGGTGCCGAGCATGAGGTCGAGCTCGATGGTGAATCACATGCCAATCACCACCATGACGGTCTGGCGGAGGAAAGCGCGGAAGACCTCACCGAGGAAGAGCTGCGCGAGCTGATCAACGACCTCAACGTCGACGAAGCGGCCGAGTTGATCGCGCTGGCCTGGGTCGGCCGCGGCGACTATGACGCAGCGGAATGGTCCGATGCGGTTGCCGCCGCGCGCGACCGCGCCAACAAGCGCACGGCGAAATACCTGCTCGGCATGCCGCTTTTGGCCGACTGGCTGGAAGAAGGGCTGGAAGCGATTGGCGCGTAACGGCGTGGTTACCGTTCGTGATGGGCCGCAGGCAACCTCCGGGCGCTCGCGCCGTTGAGGAGGATGGGGTCGCTTGTACTTTCCCGAACATGCAGAGTTGCACTGGTCATGGTCGTCACGGCTCTGCTGCTGACGCCCCTGCTGACGCAAGCCGACGCCAAACAGCGCAAGAAGCATTACACGCCGCTGTCACAGCGGTTGGAGCAGCTGTTTTCACCGCGGGTCGACTCGCATCCTAAGCCGCGCAGCAAACACCGCCAGAAGCCCAGTCCAAAGCGGCACATCACGCCAAAGCAGGTGGAACAAAAGACCCCGGATAAAAAGCCCTCGCCCGCCGATGTTCCGGTGCAGCCCTCGCGCGTTGTCCCGCTGCCCGAGGCGCGTCCTTCAGAGGCGCCGAAGACCGGCGCGGCACCGATCGAAAAGCAAAAGGCCGAAGGTCCGAACCCCCTTGGCGCGCCCAACCGGTCCAATGACGATCGATTCAACGAAGAAAAGTCCCGTTTTAAAAAGCAGGCGCGGCCCGGACCGTCAGCCCCGAAGCCGTCGACCGATAGGCAAAGCGAGCCCGAGCCGCCGGCCGCGGTGCCGATTCCGACACAAAAGCCAGACACTTCGGAACCTGAAGCTCAGCCGCTGGCCGTTGCTCCGCAACCACCTGAAAAACCCGATGCCGGCGACAAGAAGATGCTGCCCGATGCGCGCTCGGCCGATGTGCCCGATGCAAAAATGCCGGCGGCGGAAGTCGCCTGTCGCGAGCGGCTGATGGCCCTTGGTGTCGAATTCGAGGAGCATAAGGCGGAAAGCAATCCCGACATCGGCTGCTCGATCCCCTATCCCCTGGTGCTGAAGTCGCTCGGAAAATCCATCGCCATCGGACCCACGACCGAACTCAACTGCCCGATGGCCGAGGCGGCAGCCCGCTTTGCCGCCGAAATCATCCAGCCTGCGGCGAAAGCCGAGTTCGGCGCCGACCTGAAATCGATCAACCAGGCATCGGCCTTTGTCTGCCGGCCGCGCAACGGCACGCGCCATCTGTCGGAACATGCCTTCGGCAATGCGCTCGATATTGCCAGCTTCACGTTGTCGGATGGCAGAAAGGTCGAAGTCGGTCCAACGCCGCCCGAGAAGGACGGCAAATTCCTCAATGCGGTGCGCAAGGCCGCCTGCGGACCGTTCAAGACCGTGCTTGGGCCGGGCGCGGACCCGGACCATTCCCTGCATTTCCATCTCGATCTCGAACCGCGCCGGAATGGTGGCACTTTCTGCCAGTAATGGCCCTCCAGTGATCGTCATGCCGGTGATGGTCTGGCTGCCGCATTTCGGCCGCACGCATGAACGTGGACGCTGAGTTTTCCTTTACCCTTGATCGTTAAAATCCCATCGATCAAGGACAGGATTCCGCCCATGGCCGCAATATTTCGCGCCGCCGCGAAGGCAAAAAGCGCAGCGATACTGGCCACCGGTCTTGCGCTGGCCGCCGTTTCGGCTTGCAACACTGGCAGCGTGCTGTCGCTGCAGCCGGCCGTCGATGTCGGCTCGCAGACCGCGGCCGTGCCGCAATATGAAGGCATGCAGAAGCTCGTCCCGTCCAATCCCTATATGACTGCCGCCTATCCGCGCATGGACGAGCCGATGTCGGAGCCGCAGCAGATGCCGGCCAGCGAAACCGATTGCCGTGGCGAGCTGAAGCGCCTTCGCGTCGTCTACACCGATGTCCAGCCGATCCATGAGGGACAGTGCGGCATAGACTGGCCGGTCAAGGTCTCCGCCATCGGCGGCATCCAGATGAAGCCCGCCGCGACATTGACCTGCGACATGGCCGCAAGTTTCGCCGCCTGGACCAGCAACGAACTGGTTCCTTCCGCCCGCTGGCGCTATTTCTCGGGCGTCAAGACCATCCACCAGGGCTCAAGCTATTCCTGCCGCAACATCGCCGGCGAAGGAGTCCTGTCCGAGCACGGCAAGGGAAACGCCCTCGACGTCATGAGCATCGAGCTCAACAACGGCGACGACATCGACGTGCGCAAGCCCGGCCTGTTTGCCTTCCGCACCCGCGGTTTCCTCAACAATGTGCGCGCCGACGGCTGCCAGTATTTCACCACCGTGCTCGGTCCCGGCTACAATTACGATCACCGCAACCATTTCCATTTCGACATCAAGAACCGCAAAAGCGGCTACCGCGCCTGCCGCTAAGGCGTTTCACCGTTCAGAAATCAGTCGGGATTGGCGTTCCCGGTGGAAGCGATGATTTGCTCGGCCACCAGATCCTGGATGCGCCAAAGGTTCCTGTCGCGGATACCGCTCTCTTCCAACTTGCTGACGGTTCGGAACAGGTATTGAGCCGACGAGCCCCAATGCCCGGCAGCCCGCGCCAGCGTGTCGGCAACCTGCTCCAATGGCAGCCGGCCCGCATAGGCCCTGCCGTCTGGCGCGGCGACGAAAGCCAAGGCCCGCAACGGCCCATCCTTGGTCTTGACCTTGATCCAGCATGGCACGTTAGTCGGCGGGTTGGCATCGATCTCGCGGCGCATCAACTGGCCAAGTTGCCCGACATGGTCTTCCGCGGGCAGCCGATAGACGATGCCGTTGCAGCTGCCGCCTCGATCGAGCGCCAGCATCAGCGCCGGCAAATCACGGGTTCCGCGCCAACGGGTCAGCGTCAGGCAGAACGAGCGGTGCCATCCTGGCGCCGTGGCCGGGCGCTGCTCGACATGGGCGAATTCGGGGTTCCAGATCAGCGACCCGTAGGCAAAGACCCATAGCGCTTCAGGCCGATGCTCCGACAGAAGTTGCTCGACAAGACTATCGAACTCCGCGTCCGTATGCTCGGTTGTTCCGGGCTCGGGACCCGCATCCGGTTCGACACGCTCGACCCTTGCGACAAGGTCCGCGGTCAATGCCATCGAGCTGCGACCCACCGGCTTCTTATCCATTGCTGCTCACCCCACGCAAAAACGATGGCCGACGATAGAACGGCTGCTCGCCGCTGGCCATTGATTTTCAGGGTCCGTCAGGCACAGATACCGCACGGATCGAGCCGCTTTCATGAGCCGACGAAGCCTGCAACGACGCGCATTGACCTGGCTCGCCGCTCTTCTGGCGGTCTGGCTGGCCCTCGCCTATGTCGCTGCGCCGGAATTCTGGACGGTTCGCGACCGCGGCTTTCGCACGCAGACTTTCGAGATGGTGACACACACGCCGCAAGGCATTCCGGGCGACCCGATCAATATCGGCCTTGTCGGTACCGAAAAAGAGATGGTCCATGCCTTCGCCATGGCCGGATGGGATACGGCCGATGGCGTGACGCTAAAGACCGCGATCGAAATCGGTGAGAGCGTGCTGTTCGACCATCCCTATCCTGACGCCCCGGTCAGCCGGCTGCTGTTCGAAGGCCGCGCCCAGGATCTCGCCTTCGAAAAGCCGGTCGGCGGCAGCGCCGACCGGCGCCATCATGTCCGCTTCTGGCGCAGCGATGCGACCGGCGACGACGGCCGAACGCTCTGGATGGGCTCGGCCAGCTTCGACCGCGGCGTTGGTCTCAGCCACGATACCGGCGCCATCACCCACCATATCGCCCCTGACATCGACGCCGAGCGCGATCTCGTGATCCACGACCTGTCGGCGGCCGGCATGGTGATCTCGGTGAGCGACATCCCGGGCATCGGCGCCACCAGGACCGGACGCAACGGCGGCGGCGATCCCTATTTCACCGACGGCAAGGCTGTTGTCGGGGTGCTCAGGCAATTCCCCTGAACCACTGTCATTTTCCAAAAATCATCGCGGACTATTTTCCTGCGGCCCGCCGCAATGCTATTGAGCCCTGATGCTATACGTCGAAATCGCCACCGTGGTCGTCCTCATCTGTGTGAACGGCCTTCTGTCGATGTCCGAGCTCGCCATCGTGTCGTCGCGCCCGGCGCGGCTCAAGGCGATGATCGACCGGGGCGTCAATGGCGCCGGGCGTGCGCTGACGCTCGGCTCCAATCCCGGCAAATTCCTGTCGTCAGTGCAGATCGGCATCACTCTGGTCGGCGTGCTGTCGGGCGCCTTCTCCGGCGCCACGCTGGGCGACAGGCTGTCGGTGTACCTGGCCTCGACCGGCATGCGCGAAAACATCGCCGATCCGCTCGGCGTCGGCATTGTCGTTGCGATCATCACCTATTTCTCGCTGATCGTCGGCGAACTGGTGCCCAAGCAGATCGCGCTGCGCGATCCCGAGCGTGTTGCGGCCCGCGCGGCGCCTGCGATGACCATCCTCGCCACCGTCTCGGCGCCGCTGGTGTTCCTGCTCGACATTTCCGGCCGCGCCATATTGTGGTTGCTCGGCCAGCGCGGCGAGAGCGAGGAAAAAGTCACCGACGAAGAGATCAAGATGCTGGTCGCCGAGGCCGAGCACCACGGCACCATCGAATCTGACGAGCGGCGCATGATCGCCGGCGTCATGCGGCTCGGCGATCGCGCCGTGCGCGCCGTGATGACGCCGCGCACCGAGGTCGACTGGATCAATTTGCAGTCCGATGAGGGTGCCATCCGCAAGCTCTTGATGGAGACCCAGCATTCGCGCCTGCCGGCCGGCGATGGCGGCGTCGACGTCATGGTTGGCGTTGTTCAGACGCGCGACGTGCTGGCCGCCCTGCTTGCCGGCCGCGCACTCGATCCGCGCAAGCATGTGCGCGCCGCCCCCATCGTCTACGATCAGGCCGACGCGCTGGATGTGCTGCAGAAGCTGAAGGAATCCGACGTGCCGATGGCGCTGGTGCATGACGAATACGGCCATTTCGAAGGGATCGTCACGCCTGCCGACATTCTCGAGGCCATCACCGGCGTCTTCCGGGCCGATACCGACGCCGGCGACGAGGAAAACGCCGTCAAGCGCGAGGACGGCTCATGGCTGCTCGCGGGATACATGCAAGCCGACGAGATGGCTGACGTTCTCGGTATCGACCTGCCGGAAAATCGCGATTACGAGACCGTCGCCGGTTATGTGCTGTCGCACATGCACCATCTGCCGACGACCGGCGAATGCGTCGACGCGCAAGGCTGGCGTTTCGAGGTCGTCGACCTCGATGGCCGCCGCATCGACAAGCTGATCGCCACCCGGCTGCCCAGCGGCCATCGCGAAGTGGTGCGTTGACGCTCTGCCGTCAAAGCGAATAGCGCCCTCAGACCGCGGCTTCAATCGGTTCGGCAAGCTTCGGATTGGAGCGCGAGGCGATCAGGCAACTGGCCACGATCAGGGCCGCTCCAGCCAGCGTGGTCCAGGTCGCCGCCTCGTCGAAGAACAGCCAGCCAAACACGATCGCCCAGATGAAGGCGGAATACTCCGTCGGGATTAGATATTGCGCTTCGGCCCGCGCGTAGGACCAGCTCATCAGGAACTGGCCGGAGAGCGACAGCGCCGTCACCCCGGCCAGTGGAAGCCAGAGATTGCCCGGCAGGGCAACCGCGAGCCAGGGAGCGGCGGGGAGAAGGACGGCGGCAACGCACAGGTTCTGGAACAGCATGATCTCGACTGGTTTGGCTACCAGCGCCTGCCGCCGCGAGAGGATCAGATTGTAGGCGTAGAACACCGTCGATGCGAGCACCGCCACCGTGCCAAGCAGGGCATCCCCGGTATAGTTCCCTTGCCCGAACTGTCCGGCCATGATGATGACGACGCCGGCGATGCCCGCCAGCGACGCCCAGATCGCCTGGCGCTGTATGCGTTCGCCCAAAAGCAGCGCCGCCAGCAGGAGAGCGAACAGCGGCGCGACGAAACTAAGCCCGATCCCATCCGCTAGCGGCAATCTGGCAAGGCCCCAGAAGAACGACAGCAGAACGATGCCCACGATCACGGCGCGCAGCGCGTGTAGCCGCAGCACGGAAGGCGTGGGAAGGGAACGCGGCCCCGCCGCCCAGGCCGTGCCCGCGACCACGCTCGCAAGCATGCTTCGCCACAGCACCGTGTTGTAGACACCGACGGCGATCACCAGGATTTTCATCGCCGCATCCATGGCGGACAGAAGGAAGATCGCAAGTGCACAGACCAGCACCGGGGTCATGGGGGAAACGACGCCTGACAGGCTGGGTGACTTCACGGGGCATGCTCATGTGATGGATCGCAGCCGGATATATCAGGGGAGGACGGCCAGGCCAGATGGCAGGGCCGTGCATATGGCGGTCCAACCGATCTTCGCAGCCCCTCGATTTGAATTCGGTGCGTCGGCAGCGCCTTTCGCTATCGGCCCCAGCCTGCCCTCACCCATGATTGATCCGCTGGAAGAATGGCAAAAGCAACCAAAGCCTCTATATCGATTGTCATGGATGCATCGAACGAACACGCGCTAAACGACGAGCTTCTCCAAGATATCCAGCGCCTGTCCTTCGAGTATTTTCTCAACGAGGCCAACCCTGCCAACGGCCTGGTCGCCGACCGCAACACGCAGGCGTCGCCTGCCAGCATAGCCGCCGTCGGGCTCGCTTTGTCGTCCTATCCCGTCGGTGTCGAGCGCGGTTTCATGACGCGCGATGCCGCAATCGAGCGGACGCTCGCCACGCTTCGCTTCTTCTGGAACGCCCCGCACGGGCCGGAGCCCGATGCCACCGGCTACAGGGGTTTCTACTATCATTTCCTCGACATGAAGACCGGCCGCCGCGTCTGGAATTGCGAACTGTCCACGATCGATACCGCCCTTTTGCTTGCCGGTGTTCTGGCCGCCGGCGCTTATTTCGACGAGGACGATGAGCTCGAACTGGAAATCCGCCAGCTTGCCGATGCGCTCTACCGCCGTGCCGACTGGCGCTGGGCGCAGAACGGCGGCGCCACCGTCACCCATGGCTGGCGGCCTGGAAAAGGCTTTCTCCGCTACCGCTGGGAAGGATTTGACGAGGCGCTGATCCTGTACGTCCTGGGTCTCGGTTCGCCGACCCACTCGCTAACTCCCGAGAGCTACGCGGCCTGGCTGTCCACTTACAAATGGAAGACCATCTACGGCCGCGAGATGGTCTATGCCGGCCCGCTTTTCATCCACCAGTTCTCGCATATCTGGATCGATTTTCGCGACATCCGCGATGCCTTCATGCGCGATCACGACCGGGACTATTTCGAAAACAGCCGCCAGGCGACGTATCTGCAGCGCGATTACGCAATCCGCAATCCGAGGGGGTTCGCGGGCTATGGCGAGAATTGCTGGGGCGTCACCGCCAGCGACGGCCCAGGTCCGATCGCGCGGCGAGCCGATGGACGCCGCTTCTTCGGTTATCTCGCCCGCGGCGCACCGTTTGGCCCCGATGACGGCACGCTGTCGCCATGGGCGGCAATCGCCTCCTTGCCTTTTGCGCCGGAAATCGTGCTGCCGGCGCTGCGCCATTTCCACGAGATGGACCTGCGCGACGGCAACCCTTACGGCTTCACCGCGAGCTTCAACCCGACGATCGCTGCCGACGACGGCCGCGCCTGCGGTTGGGTATCGCCGGACCATGTCGGCATCAACCAGGGGCCGATCGCCCTGATGATCGAGAACTACCGGTCCGACTTCCTGTGGCGATTGATGCGCCGCGTGCCGGCCATCACCACAGGACTGCGCCGGGCCGGGTTTTCCGGCGGTTGGCTGTGACAGGCGGCGATCCTTCGCGCGGGATCGTCAAGGCATCAGCGCGACCTTGCCGGTCCGACTCCACCATCCGGCCAAGGGAGCCGAGAGCGCCTCTTCACGTGAATGAAAAAGGGCGGCGCAAACGCCGCCCTTTGGAAAAATCATCGGTCCTTGGGAGGATAAGGCTCAGGCCGCCTGGGCTTCGCCGGCAATCGCGTCGGCCTGACGCGCTGCCTTGAGCACGCGGGCCCACCAGGCAACGTCGTTGACCAGCGCCGTGGCAGCCTGGTTCAGATGCTCGATCTCCTCGAGCTTCTTCTCGCCCTGGCGCACCGCCAGGAAATCGCTCCAGGCAATGTGAACGGCGGATTTGACCGGCGCCATCTGCAATTCGACCGCGGCAAGACGCAAATGTTCGACAGCGCGCGAGCCGCCGACGCTGCCATAGCCGACGAAACCGGCCGGCTTCTTGTTCCATTCATTGGCGGCGTAATCGATGGCGTTCTTCAGCACGGCCGTCGGGCCATGGTTGTATTCGGCGGCGGTGAAGATGAAGCCGTCGAATTCGGCGACCTTCTTTTGCCAGCGCTGGGCAACTTCGTTCTGCGACGGCGCCCAGGCGGACGAGGCGACCTCGTCGAAGAAGGGCAGCGGCCAGTCGCGCAGGTCGACGGTCTCGACGTCGATGTCGGCATGGGATTTCGCGATCTTGGCGATCCACTGGGCGGGCACATCGGCGAAACGCGCGGCGCGTGTCGAACCGACGACGATGGCGATTTTGGGCTTGGACATGGGGCTCTCCATATATGCAAAAGCTGGTATCGTTTGGATACCGGCGCTATATGAGATACTGACAAATGGCAGCGCAAGGAGGCACCGTTATGTTACTGAGGCACCCGCACAACACCGAAGACTGCCGCGCCGTCTCGGAAATCCTGCAGCGCGTCGGCGACAAATGGACCGTTCTGGTCGTCGGCAAGCTGGGCGGCGGACCGCTGCGTTTCAATGAGTTGCGCGCCGCTGTCGGCGGCATTTCGCAGAAGATGCTGACCACCACCTTGCGCGGTCTTGAGCGCGACGGCTTCGTCACCCGAACCGTGTTCCCGACCATCCCGCCACGCGTCGACTATGAGCTGACGGAGCTCGGCCATGAGCTGCTGGTGCCGGTCGGCGCGCTCGGCGAATGGGCGCGGAAGAACACCTCGCGGGTCCAGGCGGCGCGTGAAAGATTCGATGGCGTGCACGCCTGAAAACCGTTGCTCAGCAATAGTTTACGGATTTTGCCGTCCACGACGCGTACCCGGGTTTAACTGGATCCGCCCTTGCATCGTTGGTCACGCCATGGCGACATAGCTGCAGCGTTCCGTTCGCCGGCGCATCATCATTTTGAGGCTGACGAGGTCTTCCGCTGACGGGCCCTCAGGCCTTTGACGCAGGGTTGCTGCAACACACTGCGCCGCACGTCTCTACCCTTGCAGACCGCTGGGCAGTCCGCTCGTTGCCAACGGTCCGGTCGTGCGTGCAGGCAACGCTTGGAAGCTCTTTCCTGATCTCGGTATAAGCGGTCGTGCCAAGCAGGCAGATCACCGCGACGAGGGCCGCCACGAGCCAGCCGTTCAGCATGTGTTGACGCATTGTCTTCCCTCCGCCGCCCGCAGAATCGGATGTGAAGGCAACCATTGGATGTCGCGCAGCGCATCGCCCGCGCGGGGGATGTTACATAAGCGCAAGCTTGGCAGAATCGACGATGTCAACTTTCGGTTGGAATCGGCTTCGGCTTGCCGTCGCTATCCAGCGCCACCATGACGAAATCGGCGTAGGTGACCTTCTCCATCAGGTCGGAGAGGTAGCGTTGCGCCCAGGCCTCGACCTTGAGCGTCATGGAGGTGCGGCCGACGCGCTCGACATGGGTGTAGATGCACAGCGTGTCGCCGATCTTCATCGCCTTGGCGAAGGACATTTCCTTGACCGCCGCCGTCACCACGCGGCCCTTGGCCCGCTCGGCCGCACGGATGCCGCAGGCAAGATCCATCTGCGCCATCACCCAGCCGCCAAAGATGTCGCCGGCCGCATTTGCATCGGCCGGCATGGCGAGCGTACGCAAGGTCAGATCACCGATCGGCCGTCCGTCCGCGTAATGCACCATCCGAGATTCCCCTGAAGCGATAGCCCTTGATCCCGTAGCGTCATGGACCCAAGAGGTCAACGCGACGGGCGAGGCTCCCGGCGCAATGTCGGTTCCATGGTGGCTTTTCCGACCAGGCGTCTCACGGTCGCTTTTTTCACAAGCCATGCCGGAAGCCGCAGGGGCGCGGCCAAGCCGTCGCGGATAGGCTGCGCTCAGTTTTGCGGAGCCGCCAACACCAATCATGCAGACCTATGACTTCATCATCGTCGGCTCCGGCTCAGCCGGATCGGTTCTCGCCGACAGGCTGTCGGCTTCCGGCCGTTACTCCGTGCTGGTGCTGGAAGCCGGCGGCAGCGACCGCCGCTTCTATGTCCAGATGCCGCTTGGCTACGGCAAGACTTTCTTCGACCCCGCGGTCAACTGGAACTACAAGCCCGAGCCGGACCCCGGCCTTGCCGGCAATGTCGACCATTGGCCGCGCGGCAAGCTGCTTGGCGGCTCAAGCTCGATCAACGCCATGGTCTGGATCCGAGGCGCGCGCGAGGATTTTGATGACTGGCGCGATGCCGGAAATCCCGGTTGGGGCTATGACGATCTGTTGCCGGGCTTCAAGGCGCTTGAGGACAATGAGGCCGGCGCCGACAGATGGCGCGGCACCGGCGGGCCGCTGCATATCACCGACACGACGAACGCCGTCCATCCGCTGACCAGGCGCTACCTCGCAGCCGGCCAGCAGGCTGGGCTGCCGCTCAACCCTGACTTCAACGGCGCCGCCCAGGAAGGCGTCGGCGTCTACCAGATCTCGACCAGGAATGGCCGCCGCATGTCGGCCGCGCGCGCCTTCCTGCGCCCGGCGATGAAGCGCGCGAATGTGCGCGTCGAAGCCAATGCGCTGGCGACCAGAATCCTGTTCGAGGGCAAGCGAGCCGTCGGCATCGAATATCTGCAGAACGGCGAGACCAAGACGGCGCGGGCCGGCCGCGAGGTGATCCTGTCCGCCGGTTCGATCAACTCGCCGCAGCTGCTGCAACTGTCCGGCGTCGGCCCCTCGTCACTGCTCAAGGGGCTTGGCATCCCGGTCGTCCACGGCAACGAAAATGTCGGCGCGCATCTGCAGGACCATGTCGGCATCAACTATACCTTCAAGGGAAACGTGCCGACGCTCAACCAAATCCTGCGGCCCTGGTGGGGCAAGCTGCTGGTCGGCATGCGGTACATCCTCACCCGCTCCGGCCCGCTGTCGCTGTCGATGAACCATGGCGGCGGCTTCTTCCGAACCGACCTGGCGTTTTCGCGCCCCAACATGCAGCTTTATTTCCAGGCTTTCTCGACCGTCATTCCGAAGAGCGGCGAGCGGCCGATCCTGACGCCGGATCCGTGGCCGGGCTTTTCCATCGGCCTCTCCAACTGCCGCCCGTCCAGCCGCGGCGAGATCATGATCCGCTCCAGCAATCCGCTGGACTATCCCAGGATCGTCGCCAACGCCTATTCCACCAACGCCGATGTCGACGAGATGCTGGCGGCGGTGAAATTCGTGCGCAAGATAGCCTCGATGCCCGCCATGGCCGAGATCATCACTGAGGAGGTTTTGCCGGGCCCATCGATCCAATCGGATGCCGATCTGATCCAGGATTTCAGGAAGCGCTCAGGCACCGTCTATCACCCGGTCTCGACGTGCCGCATGGGGCCGGGCGCCGGGGCCGCCGTCGTCGACCCGCGCCTGAAAGTGCACGGGCTCGCAGGTCTGCGTGTCATCGACGCCTCGATCTTTCCCGCCAACATCACCGGCAACACCAACGCCGCCTCGGTCATGACCGGATGGAAGGGCGCCGAACTGGTTCTGGAGGACCAAAAATGAAGATCACCGACGTCAAGACCTGGGTAGTCGGCAACCCGCCGCCCGGCATCGGCGGCAAGTATTTCATCTTCGTCAAGCTGACCACCGATAGCGGCGTCGTCGGTTACGGCGAGGCCTACAACGCCACCTTCTCGGCTCACATAACAGCGAAGCTGGTCGAGGACATGGCCGAGCGTTACCTGATCGGCCACGATCCGCATGACATCGAGACCTTCTTCCGCCGCGCCTATTCCTCAGGATTTACCCAGCGCCCCGACGTTACCGGCATGGGCTGTTTCTCGGCGCTGGAAATGGCCTGCTGGGACATTGTCGGCAAGGAAGCCGACAAGCCGGTCTACAAACTGCTCGGCGGCCAGGTGCACGAGACGCTGCGCTCCTACACCTATCTCTATCCGCACACCGGCAGCGTCCATTCGGAGGACGCGCCGGACGGCCGGAACGTCTACAATGACCCCGAATTGGCGGCCGCCTGCGCGCTCGAATATGTCGAGCAGGGGTTCAACGCCGTCAAGCTCGACCCGGCAGGCCCCTACACCGCCTTCGACGGCCACCAGCCGCGCCTGATCGACATCGATGTCTCCACCCGCATGGTCAAGGCGATCCGCGAAGCCGTCGGCACCCGCGCCGATATTCTGTTCGGCACGCATGGCCAGTTCACCGCATCGGGTGCGCTGCGCATGGCACGCGCCATCGAGCCCTACGATCCCTTGTGGTTCGAAGAGCCGGTGCCGCCCGACATGCCCGAAGTGATGGCTCAGGTGGCGCGAGGCACGTCGATCCCGATCGCCACCGGCGAGCGGTTGACGACCAAGTTCGAATTCGCCCGAATCATCGAGAACCGCGCCGCCACCATCCTGCAACCGGACCTTGGCCGTTCCGGCGGCATTCTCGAAACCAAGAAGATCGCCGCCATCGCCGAGGCATACCACATCCAGATCGCGCCGCACTGCTATTGTGGGCCGATCGTTGGGGCCGCCAACATCCAGCTGGCGGTGACGCTGCCCAATTTCCTCATCCTGGAATCGCTGAAGCAGTGGGACGGCTTCCACGCGACACTGCTCAAGAAGAAGATCGAATGGCAGGACGGCAATGTCATTCCGTCGAAGGAGCCGGGCCTCGGCGTCGAGCTGGACGAAGCGGTCTGCGACGCGCATCCCTACACCGGCAAGGACCTGCATTTGCAGATGATGCAAACGCCGCTGATGCCGTGAGCGAACGCTACGCCTTCATCGGCCTTGGCCATCTCGGCGGCAACCTTGCCGCCAGCCTGTTGCGCAACGGTTTTGTCGTCATCGTCTTCGACCGCGACCCCGCCGCCGTCGAGCGCCTCGTGGCGCTCGGCGCCACGGCCGCGACCAGCCCGGCCGAAGCGGCGGCACAGGCCGGCAATGCCATTACTTGCCTGCCCTCGCCCAAGGTCAGCGAAGCGGTGCTGGCTAATGCCGGCGGCCTGCTCGAGGGTCTGCCCAGGGGCGGCTCCTGGATCGAGATGTCGACCAACGGCCGCGACGAGATCCTGCGCCTCGCCGCCCTCGCCGCGGCCAAAGGCATCGAGACGCTGGAGTGCCCGGTCACCGGCGGCGTGCATCTGGCCGCGGTCGGAAAGATCACCGCGCTTGTCGGCGGCGATGCTGCGCTTTACGAGCGCCATCGTCCGGCCATCGAAGCGATGTGCGCAAAGTCGTTCCTGATGGGTCCGGTCGGCTCCGCGGCGGTGATCAAGGTGATCACCAACATGCTGGCCTTCATCCATCTCGTCGCCGCCGGCGAGGCGCTGATGTTGGCCAAGCAAGGCGGCCTCGACCTCGCGCAATCCTACCACGCCATCGTCGCCTCCTCCGGCAACAGCTTCGTCCATGAGACCGAAAGCCAGCTCATCCTCAACGGCTCCTACGACATTGGCTTCACCATGGACCTGGCACTGAAGGACCTCGGCTTTGCGCTTGCGATGGGCAGGGAGTTCAGACTGCCACTCCAACTGGCGCCGCTTGTGAGTGAGATTTTCCTGATGGGCAAACAGGAATATGGCGGCGGCGCCTGGTCGACCCAGATCGTCAAACTGCTCGAGGATGCCGTCGACATGGATCTGCGCGCGCCCGGTTTCCCAGCCAAGCTGGAAAGCTAAGCCGGGTAAATATGTCCTGCGATTTCAGGCCTTTGGCCGGTTCGCCGGAATCGCCGCTCAAACCACCTGAATCAATCCCTCAACGCCTTGATTCAATATCTCAGCGTCAGCGCTCCGGGCAGGATCTCAAACGTCGCGGGTATACGCCCCGGCGACTCGCCATCTATGTCGACCAGCGCGCCGTTCTTCTCGACATCGCCGATAGGTTCGACCACCACTTTCCGGCCACGCAATATGGTGATGGCCGGATGGTTGCGGTGCCGGCCGCCATAGAGCAGCCGAATATCCCAGATCAGCTTCAGCTTGCCGGCCGCGCGCAGGATGACGATGTCGAACTGGCCGTCGGCGAGTTCGGCGTCCGGGGCGATCATCATGCCGCCGCCGAAGAACTTTCCGTTGGCGACCGCCACCAGCGCCATGCGCGCCTCGACCGGGGTGCCATCGTCGACGGTGATCCTGACGTCCTGGAAGCGGTAGCGGATGAACTCGACCACGGTGCGCCAGAAAAACAGCGCCTTGGCCGACATCCTGCCCTTGCGCTTGTCGGCATTGACCGCACGGTCCGTGGCGCCGGATAGGCCGAGGCTGGCGATATTGATGAAGTGCCGGCTGGCCAGCGCGCCATGGTCGTCGATGTAGCAGATGCGCCCTGCATCGACCTTGCGCGCCTTGGCTTCGGCGATCCGCTTCAGCACCGCATCCACCTCTTTCGGCAGCCCGAGCCCGCGCGCGAAATCGATGCCGGTGCCGCAAGGCAGCAAGGCAAGTTCGGTTGTCCGGCCGCTCTCATCGAAAGCCTGCAGCAATCCGTCGGCCACTTCGCTGGCGGTGCCGTCGCCGCCGGCCGCGATCACCAGCTCGAAGCCGCTTGCCGCGAGGTCGAGCGCCAGCCTTTCGGCGTCGCCCTCGGCCTGCGTCTCGCGCAGCTCGAATTCGCCGAAATGCTTTTTCAGCGAAGCAGCCACCTCCGGCCAATGCCGTTTCAGCCGGCCGCCGCCGGCAATCGGATTGAGCACCACCCCGACTTTCAATGCGCACCCTCCCCGCACCGAGCCGATAGGCTCGATGCTTTGCCTGCATTGAAGCCCGCGCCAGCCGGCGGAGCAAGGGGCACAGCCGATCAGGCGCCAAAAAGCGGGCGGGCTGTCTAATGCAGCTGGAGTCGAAATTCCGAGCTTTGTGGCAAACCGTCCCCGATAATCCCGTTATCCACAGGCTCACGCCCATTCCCCAAAACCCTTACCCGGCGTAAGTTTAACTCATCTCAGGCGGCTACCGATCGCCACGCCGAAAGGCAAAGCGAAAAGGCGGATTTCCTGAGGCCCGTACGGCCCGAAGCGAGAGCAGGCTTGCTTGTTCGAGGGACGGATGCCGAGACCTACGGGGCCGCGGAAAGCGTGCGAACGCCAACGGCGGACCGATGCTGCCATGAAGGACGGCGAAAACCTTCGATGGCGCGCCGAACGAAGCTCGCAAGGGTGGAGAACGGCGTGGTCTGGAACGGGCACTGCCTTCGGGCGGTGACTGGCAGGACCGTCAAAATCAAGGCCGGCATGGCGCGACGACTTTGCGGAAGTTGCTGCCGCGACCGTGTCCTGATCTGACAGGGAGGCGCTGGGAGAAATCCCGGCGCCGACTGTCTTTTGGGCCAAGGTCCGGTCGGCGAAGCGACGCGTAAGAAGCCGATACTTTGCTGGAACGAGATTTCGGCGCTGACGGAACCATCTTCATCACCAGGCGCGATCAGCAATTCACCGACATGATCCCGCGCCTGATCGACAGAGGCGTGTCCTTCGTCGAGATCGGTGGCAATGACGCGATCATGCTCACCGTGCTTTCGGCGGCAGACTTCGCTCCGCCCGAAGGCGCCCGGGCGCTGTTCAGCCAACCGTTCCGATCGATCCGGCCACCCGTCGCACCGGGCTGATCGTCGCCGTGCGCAAGCTGCACATCGTGCTGCCGGCGCTGTTCGAAGCAGGCGCGAGGCTGGAGCGCGTCTACAACTGAAGCCGCGCCCTGCACCGCGGCCTGCCCGGCGGGCCAAGCTACTTCTTCGGGCCGATGCCCGGGATCAAATTGAGGCCAGCGTTTATATATTCCGGCCGTATGGCGCCGCTGATGAGCGTGAAGGTGGCGAGCATGATGCTGGCCAGCGCACCGTCATGCCATGGCCTGAGGGCCAGCGCGTTGACGGCATAGGCCCAGAATGGGAAGGCGAGCATCGACATGACGATGTTGGCTCCCGGAGCCTCCGCATTGTCGGCTGAATCGCTGACCGATTTCAGATACACCGGCGTCATCGCCAGCGCGACGATCAACATGATCCATGAAATGGTCCAGACGCTGATACCGGCCATTTCAATCTTATAGATGGCTGCCTGCACCTTACCCGGAATGTCCCCCGGATTGCCTTTGGTCTCTTCCGCCACCGCATCGGTCAACGCCTTGGCAACCGGCTGCTCAGTGGCATTGACCAGGATGGAGTTGACGAAGATGAAAAATGCCACGACTTCGGCAGGCACGTACTTCGCAACCCGGTCGAGATAGCCATCGCCGCCTTTCGATCCTTGATCTTCTTGCTTGTCATCGTCGACGCCGAGCGGAGCATCGCCTGGAATACCCTCGAGCGTTGATTCCCTTTTCGGCACAGGCTCGGCGGACCGGACAATTCTTCCCATGACAAACCCCTCCTATATTGTTGTATCGCCCCGTGAGTATCGTAGTAGAAAACCGGGCCAAGAAACAGTTGTCGCGGCCATAGCCGACAAGATTTATTCAGGCTTCTTACTGCAAATGCATCACGCCCCCGCCCTATTGCTACCGGGTGTCTCGAAATCCACCTGTAGTGAGCGGTACCCAAAAACGCATCCCCCGGCTCATCGCGTGATCGCGGCCAAAATCCCGCCTTGTTCGCGCGCGATGGAAGGACTGGCTGCCGGGGGGCAATCCGAAGGACAAGACCGTGCTCAAGACCGCCCTTGTCGCCATGACCATTGTCGGCTGCGACTGCGACGCCAAGCTTTGCGAATATATCGGCGAGACGCCGGCGAAGTGGGCGACCATCGCCGACTGCGAAGCGGCGATGAAAAGCCAGATGCTGCACCAGAAGAACTTCGACTATCCGCTGGTCTCCGGCATATGCCGCAGCAAGGGGTCGGCGTCTTCTTCGCAACTGGCGGCGGCCGCATCCCGCCCGGAACTGAAGCCGGCCAGCCGGAATGTCCAAACCCCGTTGCCGCCGGAACTGAGCCATCGGCCGAGCGTTTCCGTCGGCTCCCCGACGACGGCCATGGAGGCAGCAGCGGCACGGCCGGTCGCCTACGAGCAAGTGGTCGATGGCGGAACAGGCGTGCTCTACCGCACCAGGAACGGCTACGCCGTTGTCAAGACAGATCTCGGCCGCGTCGCGTCGGCAACGGTCGGCATTGCCAAGCGGTCCGCGAACTGGCTGGCAGGGCTGGTGCCGAGCGGGTTGTGAGCGGCCTGCCGTTCGGACCATACCACGCTGTCGCACTGCCGTTGAAAACTCCAGATAGATGCATGATGGTGTCAGCATCGACACGCAGGAGCGCCATTTCATGAAGCATGCAGTTCGAACCGTGTTGTCCCTGGTGCTGGCCTTGGCGCCGATTCCGGCCGGTGCGCAGGATTCCGGCCAGGGCGGCGACAAGGTTGTAGGCGTCGCCAGGGACGATCCGGACATGGCGGCGGCCATTGCGCAGGCGCGCGCCAGCCTCGATGAATTCCTGTCCTTGTCGGATGCGCCGCCAGCCGGGACAACCAGCTACAAATTGAAAGTCGAGGTCAGGGACGGAGACGCCTCGGAGCATTTCTGGATCATCCCCTTCCACAAGACCTCGACCGGATTTGCAGGAACATTGGCCAATGAGCCGCAAGCGGTGCACAATGTCGTGGCCGGCCAGGAACTCGAATTCAACCGGGACGATATTTCCGACTGGGGCTACACCAAAAACGGTCGCCAGGTCGGCAGCTTCACCGTCTGCGTGATGTTCAAGACGATGGCGCAAGAAGATGTCGAATATTATCGCCAGAACTACGGCTTCGACTGCTGAGGCGCGGCAACATGAAAGGGGCTGAATATCCCGGCGAAAAATGGAACGTCGTATCGGCGGCCGATGCCGGATGGAACGTCGATCTCCTCGCCGAGGCGAAAGCAGCGGCACGGCAATTTGGTTCGATAGCGTCTGTGGCCATCCATCGCGGATCTGTCGTCGCATCCAGCGGTTCGGCCTCGAAAAAAGTCGTCATCCGCTCGGTCCGCAAAAGCCTGCTGAGCGCTCTAATCGGCATCGAGGTCAAGCGCGGACGCATTCGTCTGGACAACACGCTGGGCGAGCTCGGCATCGATGATGTCGCGCCGTCGTTGAGCGAAGCCGAAAAGCAGGCAACAGTCGGCGATCTCATCAAGGCTCGGTCCGGGATTTACCACCCGGCGCTCGCCGAATCCGAACAGATGAAAGCCGACCGGCCCGTCCGCGGCAGCCACCCCAGGGACAGCCACTGGTATTACAACAATTGGGACTTCAACGCCCTTGGCACCATCTATGAGAGGGCAACCGGCCGCTCCGTTTTTGACGGCTTCCATGCCGACATCGCCGTCCCGCTCGGCATGCAGGATTTTCACCCTGACGACGGCGCGTATTTGCGCGGCCCCGAATCGGAGCACCCCGCCTATCATTTTCGCATGACCGCGCGCGATCTTGCCCGATTCGGCCTTCTGTACCTGCGCAAAGGCAGCTGGCGCGGCACGGAGATCGTGCCGCGGGCGTGGATCGAAGACAGCACAAAGGCTTATTCGATCACTCCAGACGGAAGCGGCTATGGTTACATGTGGTGGACTACCGGCCGTGATGGCGAAGCCCAGTCCGAAGCCACCGTTCTTCGCAATGCGGATTTGCCCAGGGTTCGCTATTTCGCCCATGGCGGTTTCGGTCAGATGATCGGCGTCTTGCCGGCAGCCGAACTGGTAGTCGTCAACCTCGCGGTCAGCCGCTCCAGATCCGCCGAGGAGCAGCGCAGGCTCGGCGATATTGTCCGCCTTGTCGCGAGAGCCGCACCCGGATGAATGGCGGCTTGTTGCAATCGGGAACTGCCTAGCTTGCGGCCGCCTCGCCATCCGTCGCGCCGATCTTGCGCACCAGCGCCGCGGTCGCCAGGATCGCGCCCATATCGGCGATCATCGGGGCGATGTGCTTGGTGTAATCGAGTGGCACGGAAATGGCGGGCAGTTCGAAGAAATTCTTCGGCTGCGGCAAGAGCAGGAAACCATCGCTGCCATTAAGTGCCACCCGCGCCGGATCATCGCGCCATGTCTCGTGCAGCCATTTCAGCGCCTGCGCCAACCGGCCGCTCACCAGCGGCTGCGCGGCGGCGACATTGTCAGTGCGAAATTCGTAGTCGCCGTCGAGCAGCGGATCGCCGCTGGACAGTTCCTGCATCTTGCCGGCGAAGATGCCGCGGAAGAAACCGACCACCGCGTTGCTGCGGCGCGTCGCGACCAATATGCCGGGGAACGGCGCGATCGTCTCGAACGCAACGATGACGCCCTTGAAGACCGTCGACGAGCCTTTGCCCGAACCTTGGCGCAACTCCGCCTCGTAGAGCTCGAACGGAAAATCCTCGTAGCGGCCTGACACGATGTCGTCGAAGCTCTGCCGGTTGAAGGCGCCGACCACGGCGCGCGGCAGCCGGTCGAAGGAATTCGGCGTCACGCTGTGCTGATAGCGCACATCCCTGATGAAGCCGAAGATGATCGGCAGCAGCGTGTCACGGAACGATTGCTGCAGCCGCGTCGCCGGCCTGATCGCCAGGAAGTACAGCAGCAGCGCCGCGAAGAAACCGCCGACATAGAGGAACACATGCGGCGTCGAGAACCATTGCTCGTTCAAGTCGGCG
Source organism: Mesorhizobium sp. C395A (assembly GCF_030323205.1). Taxonomy (NCBI): domain Bacteria; kingdom Pseudomonadati; phylum Pseudomonadota; class Alphaproteobacteria; order Hyphomicrobiales; family Phyllobacteriaceae; genus Mesorhizobium; species Mesorhizobium sp. C395A. Next base: position 3,222,627 of record NZ_CP100473.1, read on the forward strand.
ACCTTGTTGAACAGCCAGGCCACCAGCACGACAAAAACCAGCAGCAGCCCCAGAAACACCGGCACCCGCCAGCGCACCTGGCGGCAGGCCGAAGCCCGTCCAGCCTCATAGATCTCGATATTCTTCCTGATGCCGGCGACCACCGCTTCATCAGGCATGAACTCAGCTGCTTCCATCGCCCCCTCGCAAAGTCCTATTATACCTATGATAACGGGAAAGTTGTCAGTCGCCAAAGATCGCCTTCAGCCTGGCCTGGACCTTGCCCTTCATCCGGCCAGTCAGCGCCTCGACCGGAACCAGCCGCTCATGCCCGCCTGCGCGCAGCCGCATGAAGGGATGCATCCGGTACCCGGCGATCGCACCGCGCATGCCGAGATCTGCGCTGACATCGACGACGAAAATGCCGGCGATGCGGCCGGGCCAGGGCTGCCGCGCCAGCGCCGTGCCGAGGAAGTCGCCAAGCCCGTAAGCCACGAGCGTCTTGCCGACCCATTGCACCGGCTGCACGACATGGGCGTGGTGCCCGGCAATCAGCCCCACGCCGTGACCGGCCAGCAACCTCGCCAGCGTTTGCGTTTGCGGCTGCGGAAAATGCCGGAACTCCCAGTCCCAGTGCGGCACCGCACAGGTGAGATCGATGTTCTTGTCGGCCGCGCCTCTCGGCCATGCCGCCGGATCGCCTTGCATCGAGACAAGCTCGGTGAATGGCCCGGCGTCACCATTGCGCCACAGTGTGAAGGCGGCAAAGCCGATCGTCAGCGGCCCGGCCTTGACCTGCTCGACCGGCCCTTTTTTCGCGGTGCCGATGGTGCGGATGCCAAGCCGCTTCAGCGCCGCAGCCGTCTCGTCGAAACCGGCGACGCCCTGGTCGAGCACATGGTTGTTGGCCAGCGACAGCACGAGCTTTTCACGCGCGATGCCTACGGCGGCAAGCGCCGCGGCAAGAAACCGCTCGCTCATCGCATGGTGAGTGCCAAGCCGCGTGCCAAACGCCACGCTCGGCCGCTCGACGACCGGACTTTCGCAATTGCCGATCACCAGATCGGCTGAGCCCAAGAGCTTTGCGATTTCCGGATCGCACTCCGGCGCACTACGGTTGGCCACCGCCGAAATATCGCCGACAAAGGCCAGCCGCACCTTCCGCCCCGGCGGCGGATCGATGATCGTCGTCGCCGCCCTCGGTGCGAAATCCCTGACATCGCCGCCGAGAGATGGTTTCAGGAAGCGCGGCAGCCATGACAGTTTGTAGGAAAGCGGATAATTCGACACGCGACGCCCAATCGTTTGCCCAATCGGTTAGCTTGTGTAGACGGTCTGCCCGGGAAGTGTCGACCGTCAGTCCTTGAAACACTGCCGCCGGCAGACACGGCGCCAAATGCGTGTAATGTCTGCGCATCGCATAGTGGAGGGATGAGATGACACGTTTTGCAGGCCTGCTGGCGTCCGCCCTCCTCCTGTTGGTGCCTTTATCTTCGGCCCGCGCCGCCGCGCCCGAAGCGGCAACCGCTTTGTTCGAGGCCAAAACGGTGACCGAGCGCAACGCCGCGCTTACCACGCTCGAGGCTGCAGCCCAGGGCGATCCGGCGTCAGCCTATGCCGCCGGCGCCGGCGAATTCTTCACCGCGCTGGAAATCCTCGCCGGCGGTCTGCACCGCCACGGGTTCGAAAGCCCGCAATCCTTCATGCTGCCGCTGATGCGGCTGCCGATTCCGGACAATCCCAATCCCGAACCGCTGACCTATGAGCAGTTCCGCGCCATCCTGGTCGCCTTCCGCGACCGGCTGGAGACATCCGCGGCCACTCTGGGCTCGGTACCCGCCGATGCCGATATCGGCATGGTCGTCGACCTCACCCATGCCGGCATCGATCTCAACGAAGACGGCGCCATCGCGCCGGATGAAAGCATGGCCGCCATCATGGCCTCGCTGTCGCGCGGCGGTATCTCGTCGGACGGCGCCGCTTCCTCGCTCACATTCCGCTTCGACCGCGCCGACGGTTTCTGGCTGCAGGGCTATGCCGAATTCCTGATGGCGCAGGCCGATTTCTGGCTGGCGCATGATTTCAGGACCATGTTCGACGGCTCGTTCCACATGCTGTTTCCGCGCGCCAAACTGCCGCTGCAGGACATTCTCGTGCCTCCCGCCGGCGACATGCGCAGCAGCATCTTCTCATCGGAATGGCGCATCGCGGATTTCATCTCCATGGTTCACCTCGTGAACTGGCCGGTGGTCGAGCCCGAGCGCCGTCAAGCGGCGCGCCGCCATCTGCTCGAAATGATCCGGCTGTCGCGCGAGGACTGGAAGGCGATCCGCGCCGAGAACGACAATGACCGCGAATGGCTGCCGGGACCGCAGCAGAAGGGCGAGAACCCGCTCACCGGGCTCGAAGTCGGCGAGGAGCAGGTCGAGGCCTGGCTCGCCACTCTGACCATGGCCGAAGACCTTTTGGAAGGCCGCAAGCTGCTGCCGCATTTCCGCATCACGGCCAGCACCGGCCAGGGCATCAACATGAAGCGTTTCTTCGAAGAACCGAAGCCTTTCGACCTCGTGCTGTCGATTACCGGCCCGGCCATCGCGCCCTACCTCGAGAGCGGTGAGATCTTGACCAGCGGCGAGTTCGACCAGATCCAGCGCCAGTTCGGTGGCGGTGGGTTTTTGACCTTCGCGCTGTGGTTCAATTGAGCAGGCGGCCCGGCTCGCGTAACACAGCTCCTGACACCCTTGTGTCAGGAGCTTCGACCCGCTTAGCGCCCTTCGCCACTGCACTCTTTCCATTTTGGCGGACTCTGCCCATATTTGGGGCATGGCCAAACTCCCTGACAAAAAGACACCGTCTTCGGCGGGTGACAACGGCGCTTCGCCGCCGAAGCGGCGCAGCCCGCTGACCGATTTCCTCGATGCCTCGGAGCCTCTGCACAGAGGCGGCTTCGCCGAGGCGCCGCAGGCCGACTTCACCGGCGCGCCGCTGAGCGGCTCGATTGCCGACTGGGCCGAGCAGATCGAGCAGGAGGCCGAGAAGGAAGGCCGTCTCACCGGTAAGGGCGATGGTAGATCGCCAAAGTCCGCGAAAAAGATCCCGGAGCGGTCCGCTGCGCCCGGCCGCAGTTCGCGCGGCACCTCGATGGGCGGCGCGGCCACGGCCCGCGAACGCACCGCCGCCGGCCTCAACCCGGTCGCCGGTCTCGACATCTCGCTGGAAGACGCCGAGACCATGGCCTCGGGCAGCGTCACCGCAACGGTCGCGGCGCTGTCGGCGCTGATCGAATCCGGCAACCCCTTGCACAAGGACGGCGTGCTGTGGACGCCGCACCGCCCTGCCCGCCCGGAAAAATCCGAAGGCGGCATCGCCATCAAGATGGTGTCGGATTTCGAGCCGGCCGGCGACCAGCCGACCGCCATCAAGGATCTTGTCGAGGGCGTCGACAACAATGACCGCACTCAGGTGCTGCTCGGCGTCACCGGCTCCGGCAAAACCTTCACCATGGCCAAGGTGATCGAGCAGACGCAGCGCCCTGCTTTGATCCTGGCGCCCAACAAAACGCTGGCCGCGCAGCTCTATTCCGAGTTCAAGAAATTCTTCCCCGACAATGCGGTCGAGTATTTCGTCTCCTACTACGACTACTACCAGCCGGAAGCCTACGTTCCGCGCACCGACACCTTCATCGAGAAGGAATCCTCGATCAACGAGCAGATCGACCGGATGCGGCATTCGGCCACGCGTTCGCTGCTCGAGCGCGACGACGTCATCATCGTCGCCTCGGTGTCCTGCATCTACGGTATCGGCTCGGTCGAGACCTACACGGCGATGACCTTCCAGATGCAGATCGGCGACCGGCTCGACCAGCGGGCTCTGCTCGCGGATCTGGTCGCCCAGCAGTACAAGCGCCAGGACATCAATTTCGTGCGCGGCTCGTTCCGCGTGCGCGGCGACACGATCGAAATCTTCCCGGCTCACCTTGAAGACCGCGCCTGGCGCATCTCGATGTTCGGCGACGAGATCGAGGCAATCACCGAATTCGATCCGCTCACCGGCCAGAAGACCGGCGAGCTGAAGAGCGTCAAGATCTACGCCAACTCGCACTACGTGACGCCGCGTCCAACGCTCAACCAGGCGATCAAGTCGATCAAGGAGGAGCTCAAGCACCGGCTCGTCGAGCTCGAGCGCGCCGGCCGCCTGCTGGAGGCACAGCGGCTCGAACAGCGCTGCCGCTTCGATCTTGAGATGCTGGAAGCCACCGGCTCCTGCGCCGGCATCGAGAACTATTCGCGCTATCTCACGGGACGCCAGCCGGGGGATCCGCCGCCGACTTTGTTCGAATATATCCCCGACAATGCGCTGGTCTTCATCGACGAAAGCCACGTCACCGTGCCGCAGATCGGCGGCATGTATCGTGGCGACTTTCGGCGCAAGGCGACACTGGCGGAGTATGGTTTTCGCCTGCCCTCCTGCATGGACAATCGCCCGTTGCGCTTCGAGGAATGGGACGCCATGCGTCCGCTCTCCGTCGCGGTTTCTGCGACACCCGGCGCCTGGGAGATGGAACAGGCCGGCGGCGTGTTCGCCGAGCAGGTCATCCGCCCGACCGGCCTGATCGATCCGCCGGTCGAAGTCCGCCCGGCGAAAAGCCAGGTCGACGATGTCGTCGGCGAAATCCGCGACACCACGGCCGCCGGCTACCGCACGCTGGTCACCGTTTTGACCAAGCGCATGGCCGAAGACCTGACCGAATATTTGCATGAGCAAGGCGTGCGCGTTCGCTACATGCACTCCGACATCGACACGCTGGAGCGCATCGAGATTCTGCGCGATCTCCGCCTCGGCGCTTTCGACGTGCTGGTCGGTATCAACCTGCTGCGCGAAGGCCTCGACATTCCCGAATGCGGTTTCGTCGCCATCCTCGACGCCGACAAGGAGGGCTTCCTGCGCTCCGAGACGTCGCTGATCCAGACCATCGGCCGCGCCGCCCGCAACGTCGACGGCAAGGTCATCCTTTATGCCGACCAGATCACCGGCTCGATGGAGCGGGCGATGGCCGAGACCAACCGCCGCCGCGAAAAGCAGATGGAATGGAACGCGGCCAACGGCATCACCCCGGAATCGGTGAAGTCGCGCATCTCCGACATTCTGGACTCGGTCTACGAGAAGGACCATGTCCGCGCCGATATCTCGCAGTTCACCGACGGCGCCGGTGCGATGATGGGCAACAATCTCAAGGCTCATCTCGACGCCATGGAAAAGCAGATGCGCGACGCCGCCGCCAATCTCGACTTCGAGAAGGCCGCCCGCATCCGCGACGAGATCAAGCGGCTGCGCGAGATGGAACTGTCCATCTCGGAAGACCCTCTGGCCAAATACGCCGACATGGAAAGCCCGGTCTCCGGCCGCGAGAAGGGCAAGCACAACAAGGGCGTGGCCAAGCACCGTACGGCTGAGGAACAGGAGCGTTTTCGCAAAGTCGACGACGCACGCGCGGCTGAAGAGGCGGCCAGGGCTGCCCGGTCCAACCTCTTCCGCAAGCCGGCGCTCGACGAAATGGGCGCCGACGGCGCCGTGCCGGTAAAGAAGCCACTGTTCGCCAAGCCCTCGATCGACGACATGGGCCCAGGCACCGACATGCCGACACCGGCCGGAGCGGTATCGCGCTCGCTGTTCAAGAAACAGTCGGCCGAAGAGGCGCACGGCTCCGACTTCGGCATTCCGGGCGATGCCACCAAGCCGCTGTTCAAGAAAAACTCGCTGGACGAGATGACCGTGCGGCGCACGGAAAAGCCGGTCGAAGGGAAAGTGCCGGCCAGGCCCCAGCCAATCTCCCCCGAGTGGGGGAGATGCCCGGCAGGGCAGAGGGGGGCGCGAAGGAACGCGACGATTCCCCAAAACCATTCGTTCGCCAGCGCGCCGGCATCGGCTCCTACGAAGACCCAGGCGACGCCCGCCGCGAAAAGCGCCGGCCGGGCAAGACGGGACGGCCGGGGAAATAGCACCTCTTTCCTTCTCCACTTGTGGGAGAAGGAAAGAGCGCTCCACCACCGCCGCATCCGTCGCCCACTTGCCTCCACCCCCGCCTTTGGTGTAATCGCTCCACACACTCAAAGTTTTGTCTTGAAAGGAGGGCTGCGTGTCTATCGATCACCATCATCAGCGTGGCCCGATTTCTGCCCTGCGAGTTCGCTTGCAGGGTTGACCGGGGACATTACGGGTTTTCCCGTTTCGATTTTTTGGTCTGCCTTTCGTGGTGCGCAAAGCTGAGCCTGATGGCCGGCAAGCACACCGTCAAAGTGCATCCGGAGTTGTCTCCGGCGAGACCAGAGAAATCGCAATGGCCCTGATCAGCCTCAAATCCCTCGGCGTCACCATGAGTGCGCCGCTGTTTTCCAATCTCGACCTCACCATCGGCGCCGGCGACCGGCTCGGCATCGTCGCCGCCAATGGCCGCGGCAAGTCGACCTTGCTTAAATGCCTGACCGGCGCGCTGGAGCCGACCTCGGGCGACATTTCTCGCACGCGCGGCCTGCGTGTCGGCCATGTCGAGCAGTCGGTTCCGCCTGCCCTTCTTAGCCGCAGCTTCCATCAGGTGGTGGCCGATGCCTTGCCGGCCGAGCAGGCCGACAGCGAGATGTGGCGCGTCGATGTGGTGCTGGATTCGCTCGACGTGCCCGAGCCGATGCGCGAACGGCCGATGCAGGCGCTGAGCGGCGGATGGCAGCGGCTGGCGCTGATTGCCCGCGTCTGGGTCACCGACCCCGATGTGCTTTTGCTCGACGAGCCGACCAACCATCTCGACCTCGCCAAGATCAGCCAGCTGGAAAGCTGGCTGAACGCCCTGCCGCGCGAGGTGCCGGTGGTCATCGCCAGTCACGACCGCGCCTTTCTCGACGCTGTCACCAACCGCACGCTGTTCTTGCGCCCGGAGGACTCGCCGGTGTTTGCACTGCCCTATTCCAGGGCGAGGCAAGCGCTCGACGACCTGGACGCTTCGACGGCGCGCCGGTTCGAGCGCGACATGAAGGTGGCGCAGCAACTGCGCAAGCAGGCCGCCAAGCTCAACAACATCGGCATCAATTCCGGCAGCGACCTTTTGACGGTGAAGACCAAGCAACTCAGGGAACGGGCGGAGAAGCTGGAAGACGCCGCGGTATCGGCGCATCGCGAGAAATCAGCCGGCGCGATCCGGCTGGCCAACCGCGGCACCCATGCCAAGGTGCTGATTACGCTGGACGACGCCGCGGTGGAAACGCCGGACGGCACGCTGCTGTTCAAGACCGGCAAGCGCCACATCTGCCAGGGCGACCGCATCGTGCTGCTCGGCCGCAACGGCGTCGGCAAGTCGCGTTTCGTCGATCTGATCCGCAACGCCATCGCCGAGCCGGACACGGTGCCGAACGTCAAAGTGACGCCGTCGACGGTGCTCGGTTACAGCGACCAGGCGCTGGCCGGCATCAGTGGCGACGAGACCCCGCTGGCCCTGGTCTCGCACCGCTACGATGTCGGCGAGCAACGCGCCCGCTCGCTGCTTGCCGGCGCTGGCGTGGTCATTGAGATGCAGGAGAAAAAGATCGGTGTGCTGTCCGGCGGCCAGAAGGCGCGGCTGATGATGCTGGCGCTCAGGCTCACCCACCCCAACTTCTACCTGCTGGACGAGCCGACCAACCATCTCGACATCGACGGCCAGGAAGCGCTGGAGGAGGAACTGCTCAAGCACCAGGCGAGCTGTGTGCTCGCCTCGCATGACCGCTCCTTCATCCGCGCCGTCGGCAACCGCTTCTGGCTGGTCGACAAGCGGAAGCTGACCGAAGTCGAAGACCCCGAGGATTTCTTCCGCTCGGTGGCTGAAACGGCGGGCTGAGGAACTACCACCATGGGCCGCACCGTGTTGCGGTCCATGCTTTCGCATCTCCCGCAAATATTTTCAGCGTTCTGTCGGATCGGCTGAACCTGCTGCGTCCTTGGGATGCCGACACGATGATGCCGGCTTCATCTGAGGAGAACGCATCATGTCCATTTTGTCATCCATAGGCCGCGTCGCCGCCCGATACGCACAGAACCGCGCCCGCTATCGCAGCGAGCGCGAGCTTCTGGCCCTGCCGATCGAACTGCGCAAGGATATCGGCTGGCCGGAAATCCTCATCGACGCGCAAAACGGCCCGCGGATCTGCAGGGCGCCCTGACCATGCGGTCGGGAAAGATCGATGCAGGCCGCCGCGGGGCGACCGTTGCTCAGTCATGCGTATCGCCAGACAGCGGCGTCGCCTGCATCGATCGACGCTTTTCGAACGCCTCGAACCAGCGCGTCAGCCGCGCCCGCGCGCGAAAGGACGGCAGCTGGCGGAACGCCATCCAGGACAGCGTGGTGGCAAGCGCTATATGGCCGACATGGAGCGATGTCTCGGCGTCCAGCGCGCTTTCGATCCAGTCATAGCTGGCCTCGATTTTTTCCCGGTAGCCTTCGGCAAGCGCTGCATAGCGCAACTGTTCGGGCCGCCTTTCCGTCTCCCAGCGCAGGCCTATGCCCGTCTGCGCCAGGCCTTGGGCGACCGCCTGCAGCCGCAACGCCTGCCAGCGCGCTTCGCCGTCCTGCGGCAGCAATTTGCGGCCGTCATGCAGCGTATCCAGATAGGCGCAGATGACATCGGAATCGAAGAGCGGCGGCGCATCCGGCCGCAGCAGCACCGGCACCTTGCCGAGCGGGTTTTCGGCGTAGACACGGGCATTGCGCAAGGTCGGGCTGGTCTCGTGATGAATGACCTCGAACCGGTCGGCAAGCCCGACCTCATGGGCGAAGACGAGCGCTTTGCGAGCAAAGGGCGAATGGGTCTGGTAATAGAGGATCATTGTCGTCTCAGCGGGGTTAAAGGAGCAGTCCCCTTTCTAGCCTGCTGACAGCGAGCATTGCGCTCTGATTGGGCGCCGCCGACGCAAGTTCGTTTCGCCAGAAAATCGCATCAGACATGTAGGATCGCGGCCGGCTCGTTCGTCCTAGGGTTCGCAAGGCCAAACCAAATGCCCAGACCAAACCCAAAGAGGAACAAGACATGACCGACCAGACCCCCATTCAGCCGGCCGCGAAAGTTCTCGGTGGATTGACCCCCTATCTGCAGCTGGACGGCGCCTTCAAGGCCGCCGAATTCTACAAGAAGGCTTTCGGCGCCGAACAGGTGTTCTTCTATCCGCCCGATGAGCAGGGCCGCACGATGCACATCCATCTCCACATCAACGGCTCGACGCTGATGATTTCCGATTTCTACCCCGAAAACGGCATGCCTGCCGTCAAGCCGCAGGGCTATACCATGCAGCTCCATCTCGGCGCCGACGAGATCGATGGCTGGTGGAAGCGCGCGGTCGGTGCCGGCTGCGAAGTCGCAGTGCCGCTGCAGCTGATGTTCTGGGGCGACCAGTGGGGCAACATGCGCGACCCCTTCGGGGTCGAATGGGCGATGAACGCGCCGGCGAAGAAAGACTGACCACCGCTGACAAAGCTCCTCACCGGCTGACGCCGGTAAGGAGCTTTGTGAGATACTCCAAGGAGAACCTCATGTCCTATGTCGATGGTTTCGTGCTCGCCGTGCCGAAGGCAAATATCGATGACTACAAGAAGCTGGCCAACCTCGCAGGCCCGATATGGAAGGAACACGGAGCGCTCGCCTACGTCGAATGTACCGCCGACGACGTGCCCTATGGCGAGTTGACCTCGTTTCCGCGTGCCGTTCAGGCAAAAGACGACGAGATCGTCGTCTTCGCCTGGGCCGTCTATTCGTCCAGGCAAAGCCGCGACGCGGTAATGGCCAAGGTTATGGCCGATCCGCGTTTGACGCCCGATTCGGGGCCCATGCCCTTCGATATGAAGCGCATGATCTTCGGCGGCTTCCAGCCCTTCATCGAGCTTTAGCCGCTGCTCAGGCCAGCTTGTCCAGCAGCGGCTTCAACCTGTCGCCATAGCGCTTCCAGAGATCGACCGAGCCCTGATACATCGGCTGGCGCACCTGCGCGGCCGAGGCCGTGCGCACCGGGCGGTCGGTCTCGTGGAACGACAGCGCCTTGTCGTCCCAGGACAGGCCGAGATGCCCGATCAGCGCCCGCGTCTGTCCCTCCTGGTCGGCCACGAAATCCTCGTAACGCACGTCATGGACGACGCCCGGCAAAACATCGTGCCAATGCGCCATGATGTCGGTGTAGATGTTGTGGAAATCGGCGAGCTCGCCCAGATCATAGCCGTAGCGGTGGTTGTCGCCGCGGAAATGCACCTTGTAGATCGAAAGGCAGGTCGCCGCCGCATCGCGCGCGCAATGGATGATCTTGGCTTTCGGCAGCATCATATGGATGAAGCCGATGAGCAGGAAGTTGCCGGGCATCTTGTCGGTGACATGCCTGAAGTTGGGATAGCGCTCATGCAGCATGTCGAGATAGGCTTGGCCCGCCTCCGCAAACTCCGCGTCGGATACATCGACCAGTCCCCAGGGGAAACCTCCCGGCATGGTCAGCGGAAATTGCTTGCCGACCGCGGTTTTCAACATGCTGAGCTCGCCCGCGCCATAGACTTGTGGATGGCTGGCGATGATCTGTTCGACCAGCGTGGTGCCGGAGCGCGGCATGCCGACGACGAAAATCGGCGTGTCGTCGGAGATTGCACTTGGCTTGTGCTTTTCGAAAAAGCCGGCGTTGAACACCGTCTTCATCGCCTCGAATTCGGCCCGCGTCCTGACCGGATCATAATCGATGCCCTTGCGGCGGATCGCATTGCCTTCAGCGAAATAGTCGAAGGCCCTGTTGTAGTCCTTCAAATCGTCATTGGCCTTGCCGAGACCGAAGGACAGCTGCATGCGCGCCAGGCTGTCGGCCGGCGCCTTGGCATGCTGGGCCTCCATGCCGGCGAGTTCGGCGTCGCGCTCCTTCTGGCGCTTGACCTGCGTCAGCATCAGCCAGGCTTTTGCCATGCCTGGCGTGATCGCCAGCGCCTGCCGGAACAGGTCGGCCGCCTCATCGAGCTTGCCTTTTTCCATCAGCCCGACGCCGAGCCCGTGCAACAGGTCGGCATCCCTGGGCCGGATCGTCAGCGCCTCGCGAAAGGTCGCCAGCGCCTCGTCCAGACGACCGGCTTCCTGCAACGTTTCGGCAAGCCCGATGCGGGCGCGGACATGGAAGGGATTGCGCCCGATTGTGCCGCGATAGATGTCCTCCGCAGCCTCGAACTGGCCGAGCTGTTTCAACGCCGAACCCAGATTGTCGCGTGCCGCGAGCTGGTCGGGCTTGAGATCTACCGCGCCGCGGAAGAAATCGGCGGCCGCTGCGATGCGGCCGAGATCGCGCATCACCGTGCCGAGATTGTTGAGGAAATCGGGATTCTTCGGCTGCAGACGCACAGACTGCTCGATCAGCTCCAGCCCTTCGGGGTTGCGCCCGGTCTGGTGCAGCAACAGGCCCAGGAAATGCGCCGCTGCCGGGTGATTGGCCTTGCGCGCCAGCACCTGCCGGTACAGCGTCTCGGCCTCCTGCCGGCGCCCGGCCTGATGCAGCTGCAGCGCCTGCTGCACATATTGGTCGAGGCCCAGCGGCGGCTGTCCGCCAGCTCCAGCACCCGCCGCTCTTCTCTGATCTCTGTTGATGGGAAACCTGCCGTGTTTTGTCCGCTTGCCGCGATCTAGGCCATCGGCGCTGCAGGTTCAAGGGAAGAGTGGGCTCGCCAAGGGCGCGGACCTCTTCGAAACTCTAGAGGAATTCCAGGAAAATGTAGCGTTCAAATCAGCCGGTTGCTCTCGGCGAGCCGGCGCTCCCGCCGTTGCGTGCCGTCGGTGTCGGCAATCTTGCGCCGTGCCGCTTCGTCGCTTCTTGTCGTCAGGCGCACTGATATTGCCTTGGGGAAGAGGACGATTGGCTCGATTGTTGCGGTCGGACGATCCGGCGTTTTCATGAATCTCATATATTTTTGCCTTTCGTAAAAAATAATCTTAGGGGCACAGGAATAATTATTCCGATGCTCTCTAAATAAGAAATTGGCTGATATTGTTCCACAATAGCAGATTTGTTAGGGGTTTATACGAGAAATTTTTTATACCGGTCGAGCCGCGGCGGAAATCAGCTTGAATAACCAACAATTTCGGATTATTGATCTGAGATCGTTTTTTGGGTCAAGCTTGGCATATAGCGGCGTCGGAGATACTCGACCCGCCAAACTCATTCCAATCGCCGATGGTTGAGTTCCCGGTTGATGCCGGAAAGCATCGACGAACCAGAGCCAAGCCAATGCCGGATCGCACCACCCGTTCCATCGCCCATTTCGCGGCACCCTTCGTGCTTAGCGGGCTGGAAGGGCAACTGCCGGCCGGCGACTATGACATCGATCACGACGAAGAGCTGATCGAGGGCATGTCGCGGCTTGCCTGGCGTCGCGTCGCCACCTTCATCCATTTGCCGGCAAGGGCGGTGAAGAACCCGGCCACCAGCCAGCTTGTCGCCATCGACTACCTCGAACTCGAAACAGCGCTGAGGCGCGACCAGGAGAACGCAGCATGATCCGCTTCCAGCAGAATGCGCGTCCGCGCACCGACACGCCCTCGCACCTCTTCGCCATCGGCCAGACCGTGCGCATGAAGAGCCGCAGCGGGCTCGCCCAGAAGACCGCCGAGCTGTTTCAGATCAAGAGCAGATTGCCGGTCAAGGATGGCTCGCCGCAATATCGCATCCGCAGCGAGGAGGAGACCTATGAGCGGGTCACCACGGAAGACAACCTCGAAGTAGCGGACGCCCCGGCTGTCCCCGACAGCCAGGCAGTCTGACACCGCACCCACCCAGCACGTACGAAGGAGCAGACAGATGGCCAAGGGTCAGCAGCGCAGCAATCGCGAAACGCGCAAGCCCAAGAAAGACAAGGTGGTGGCCAAGGCCGCCTCCCCGTTCGGTTCCTCGGTCAAGCAGGCAGAGAGCAGCCTGAAGCCGAAGTCGAAGGGCTGACCAGGCAGGGCGCGCCTGGCGCACCTGCCGGCAATGGACTGACGATCTCGGACTGACGATCTCGCCCAAAACTCTGCAACGGAGGCTTGCTTGACGTTCTTCGTCGAGCCGCTCGCGCGACGTCGACGAAGCCACGCTCGACAAGGTATCGCTGGACGCGCCGAACCTGCGCGCCGCCCTGCAGGGCGCCACCGCGCTGTTCCACAGCCTCGCCATGCCGCAGATCCCCGACCGTCTGCGCATTTGCGACGAGGACGGCGCAGAGCTTTATGCCGGCCCGGCCGACGGGGCGTATTCGGCGTAGGCAACCACTCCGATCCGCGACCTTGCCTTCTCCCTTGGGGGTGAGAAGCGGTCCGCGCAGCAGACGAAAAGCCAATTGTTGGCTTTTCGAGTTTCGAACGCCCTGAGCCTGCGAAGGACCAAGGGTGGTCCGGTCCACCCGCCCGGTCCCCGCTGCTTCGCAGGGTCCCGGCATTCGCCGCCTTTTTATCGTGTCAGTGGGACGGTGAATTCGCCTCCGGCGGACTCACCCGACAGGGGAGAAGGAAAAATCAGCAGGGGCCGTCCTCGACGACGCGGTAGTCGGCGGCACGGGCCTCGCAGGCGTTGGGAAAGGTGCGCAGCTCGCCATGGCGGCGGGCGCAGACCGGGGCGTATTCGCGCGTGCAGAATGTCGGCTCTTCGCCACCACCGCCACCACCGCCGCCGTCGCGGCAAGGGCCGTCGCGAACGATGCGGTAGCCTTCCCGTTCGGCAAGGCAGGCATTGGCGAAGGTCTGGCGGTCACCGCCGCGCCGCGCGCAGACCGGCTCGTATTGCCTGGTGCAGAATTCCGGTTCCGGCCGTGGCGGGCGCGGACGTGGTCCCGGCCCGTCATCGACGACGACGGTGCAGGCCGCAAGAAGACCCGACAGGAAGAGAATAGTAAAACCCTGGCGCGAGAAGATCGTCGCAAGAAATCTCATGAATATGCCTCCCTCGAGACCCCCGTCCCCGGCGCAAAACGCGCCTGTCGATCCTCGCCATTCCCTTGCCAAATGCAACCCCCGTTTGCGGCGCGGGAGCCATGCGATGCCCGGCCCGCGCATTGCTTTGGCCCTGGACCAAACCGCTGGACCATGCGTGGCCGGGCTCTGGCTGATGAACTCTTAAGAACCCAGGTTTATCGAAGCGCCTTCGTTGGGACGCGTCGATGGACGCGGCCCGCGGCGCTATCTTGCAACGATCACGTTTCCGTGCGATAAATTTTGTGTTCGGGCATTTGCGACCCGGAGAGCGGAACGTTTTGGACGACCTTTCCCCGATACTGTGAATCTCTGACGGCCCCATTTTCGGCGGGGGGTTTTACCATGCGCAAATGCAGGACTGCCGAAGCAACCACCGGGACTTGCCCACGATGCCAGGCGGCGGGCAAACCATAAGACTGACACGGGTGAAGGAGTTTCCCCAATGGCCCAGACCGGCACCGTTAAATTCTTCAACGCGACCAAAGGCTTCGGCTTCATCACGCCCGACGGCGGCGCCAAGGATGTGTTCGTCCACATTTCCGCGATCGAGGCCTCGGGCCTGCGTACCCTCGTCGACGGCCAGAAGGTCACCTTCGACGTTGAACCCGACCGCATGGGCAAGGGTCCGAAGGCGGTCAACCTCCGCGCGGCCTGAACCGGCGGTGCCCGCGCGCCCGTCAGGGCGCTCGAAAAAGCACCTAAAGCGTGTTTGAACCGGCTTTGTCAGCCGTCCAGAGTTTCGAAGGCGCGACGTTTCCCGTTGCGCCTTTTTCATGACGCCGTCGCCGGAGGCAAAGGACGCTTTATCGGTCAATGCCGTGGCTGATCGCCGGAGCAATCGTCTGGCGCGAATTGCCTTCGGTGCCACGATCTATTTGAGCAGCCTTCAGCGTTGCCGCCGTCGCCAAAACTTTCTCTTGCCGATAGCGCTAAAATAAAGGACAAATTTCCCTTCGGGCATTTGCCGGCCCGAAACTGGACTTTATGGGATCAAAGGGAGCTTCCCATGCCGCAGACCGGCACCGTCAAATTCTTCAATCATGCCAAAGGCTTCGGCTTCATTACGCCCGACGACGGGCAGAAGGATGTCTTCGTTCATATTTCGGCCGTGCAGGCTTCGGGTCTTTCCGGTCTGGAGGATGGACAAAAAGTGACATTCGACACCGAGCCGGACAAGCGCGGCAAGGGTCCAAAGGCCGTCAACCTGTCGGTCGGCTAAGCCGGCTCAAGACAGTCCGGACGGAGATTGACGAGGCGGAGCGCCTTGCGTACGCGCTTGGTTTTGCCGCAAGAACTGGATCGTATCAGCCAATTCCGTTCAGCCCCCGTTCAGCCACGGTCTTCTATTAATCGTCCCCTAGGCTGGACCGCATCCCCGAAAACTATCCGGGCCGGCACGAAGGAGACCAAAATGAATCGCATTTTCAAGACCGCCATCCTGGGCGCCGCTCTCGCCGCGACCACCCTCGCCACCTTGCCTGCCGCCAATGCCAAGGACTGGAACCACTGGCATCATGGCCATGGTCGTCATCATAATGGCGACGCGCTTGCGGCCGGTGTCGTCGGCCTTGCGGCCGGCGCTCTGATCGCCGGTGCGCTGAGCAACCCGCAGCCGCGCTACAGCAGCTATGATGACGATTACGACTACCGCGAAGTGCGGCCGGCGCCGGTGCGCCGTTACTATGCCGAACCGCGGGTCGTCTATGCCGACCGCTATGCCGAGCCGTGGACCCGCGACTGGTACGAATACTGCTCGGACCGCTACCGGAGCTTCAATGCCCGCAGCGGCACGTTCACCGGCAATGACGGTGAGCAGCATTTCTGCGTCGCGAATTGAGCTTCCCTGTCCCACAAAAAGCGCTGACCGCAAGGCCAGCGCTTTTTTTGGCAGAAAGACATCGCTAAGTCAGGAAGGGATTGGTCCGCCTCTCCTCGCCAAAGCGGCCACCCGGGCCGTGGCCGCAGATGAAGCCGATCTCGTCACCGAGCGGCAAAAGCTTGTTCTTAATCGAGGCGATCAGCGCCGCATGGTCGCCGCCCGGCAGGTCGGTGCGCCCGACCGAGCCGCGAAACAGCACGTCGCCGACATGAGCGAACTTCGCCGCGCGATTGTAGTATACGACATGGCCGGGCGCATGGCCGGGGCAGTGCAGCACCTCGAACATATGTGAGCCGAACGAAACCGTCTCGCCCTCTGCGAGAAACCGGTCGGGCACGCAGTTGCGCGCCCCGGCAATGCCGTAGCGCTGGCCCTGGTTCTCGAGATTGTCGAGCAATAGCTTGTCGGCTTCGTGCGGGCCGATGATCTCGATGCCGAGTGCTTCCTTCAGCTCCATGGCGCCGCCGGCGTGATCGATGTGGCCATGGGTGATCCAGATCGCAGCGGCGGTGATCGCATTGTCCTTCAGCACCGCCAGCACCTTGTCGATGTCGCCGCCCGGATCGACGACGACGCCATGCTTGTCATCCATGTCGAACAGGATGGTGCAGTTCTGCTGGAAAGGCGTGACCGGCACGATGCCGGCATTGAGCTGACCCATGATTGTCCTTTCGCTGTTCCAGCGTGATGTAGAGGCGCGGGCGAAGGCCGTCCACTGCTGAAAGGCAAACAGTCCGTCCCAAAACAGAAATGGGCGGCCCAACGGCCGCCCATTTGACGAAGCCTGAGTCTCGAGCAATTCCAGGAAAAGTGTAAAGCGGTTTTCCGTCCGGAATTGGGTAAAACAACAAACTAGATCATTCGCCGTGAAACGGTGAATGATCTAGAGGCTTACTTCTTCATCGCGCCCATGACCGCACCGATGATGCCGGTCAGGATGGCGCCGCCGCCGGCGCCGCCGAGCAGGTTTTTGAGGTTCAGCGTATCGCCCAATCCGCCCGCTGCCGTTGCAGCCGCTGCCGGGTCGGCCGTGCCGCCGAGCAGGCTGCCGAGGATCGCCGCCCCGCCAACGCCGCCAACCGCGCCGCCGAGGATTTTGGTCAACTGGCCCATCGCCGCATTCTTCAGCGCAACGCCGACCGCCTGACCACCGACAACACCTGCAATTACCTGTACAACGAGCGCAATGAGCGTATTCGTATCCATGTACCTAGTCCCTCCATAGCTGCCAGCCTCCCGGGCCGACACCATCATGAGACGCTGAATTGTACGAAAGTCAAATGCACAGATGCTGAAATAAAGGGGCCGGCCTCAAAACCGCCCCTGCTTGCGAAAAAAGCTGTGACTTTCGTTATTCTGCGGCTATCGCATGCTTAGGTTGCACCGCAGCAGAATAGTCGTTCATCAAAGTCTTGGCGATCTCGCCGACCTCGAATCGGTACGGACCGATCTCGGAGACCGGCGTCACTTCCGCTGCCGTTCCGGTGAGGAAGCACTGTTCGAAGCCTTCGAGTTCCTCAGGCATGATGGCGCGCTCGACGACTTCAAGGCCGCGGTCCTTGGCGAGGCCGATGACGGTGCGGCGGGTGATGCCGTCGAGGAAGCAATCGGGCTTCGGCGTGTGGATCTTGCCATCCTTGACGAAGAAGATGTTGGCGCCCGTTGCTTCGGCGACCTGGCCGCGCCAGTCGAGCATCATGGCATCGGCATAGCCCTTGGCCTCGGCGGCATGCTTGGACATGGTGCAGATCATGTAGAGGCCCGCGGCTTTCGACTTCGACGGCGCGGTGCTCGGATCGGGCCGGCGCCATTCCGCCAGATCGAGACGGATGCCCTTGAGCTTCTGCGCCGGGTCGAAATAGCTCGGCCATTGCCAGATGGCGATGGCGCAGTTGATGCGGCTGTTCTGCGCCGACACCCCCATCTGTTCGCTGCCGCGCCAGGCGATCGGCCTGACATAGGCGTCCTGGAAACCCTGCTTCTCCAGAAGCGTGGTCGAGGCGTCATTGAGCTCGGCCACGGAATAGGGAATATTGAAGCCGAGCAGGCGCGCCGATTCATGCAGACGCTCGGTGTGCTCGTTGAGCTTGAAGATGGCGCCGCCATAGGCGCGCTCGCCCTCGAAGACGGCGCTGGCATAGTGCAGGCCGTGGGTCAGCACGTGGATCTTGGCATCGGCCCATTTGACGAACTCGCCGTTGATCCAGATGAAGCCGTCCAGTTGGTCGAAGGGAACGGATGCCATGGAAACCTCCCGCGGGCGGCGACCCGCACATCATTAGTGTTGTTCTTGTTGCGCGACAGCCGCGTCGGGCGGCCCTTGAAGCGTAAGCGGAGAATCGAACTCTGGCAAACTCAGGAAGTTCCGGAAAAACCGCACTCCCTTGCCTTTTCGTTCGCATTCAGCCGAAAAGCTTGTCAAAAATTACCATTGCGGGGAAATTACGTCAATAGTACTGACATAATTTCCCTCTATGGACGGAGAAATGATGACGGATCGAAGCCCAGCTGCCGGAAAACCGATCAAGACGCCGATCACCGACGAGGACGGCATCGACTTCGCCATCATCGAACTGTTCTTCTTTGCGTATCGCGATTTCACTTCCGATCCGGACCAGATCCTGGCCGATTACGGCTTTGGCCGCGCCCATCACCGGGTGCTGCATTTCGTCAACCGCCGGCCGGGACTGACGGTCGCTGAACTGCTCGACGTGCTCAAGATCACCAAGCAGAGCCTGGCGCGGGTGCTCAAGCAGTTGATCGACACCGACCATATCGTGCAATTGCAGGGTCCGCGCGACCGCCGCCAGCGGGAGCTCTATCCGACAGCCAAGGGGCGCGCCCTGGCGCTGGCCCTGGCGCGGCCACAGTCACGCCGCATCCGTGCTGCATTGGAAGATTCCGGAGCCAGCGAGCGTCCCTTGATCGAACGATTCCTGGAAGCCATGGTCAATCCGGAACTAAGGGCGCAGATCGACATTGTGCCTGCAAACATGTCAGGGAAAAGCCATGGAGACCATTGAGAGGGTGGACCAGCCGACGGCGCCGGACGATGACGCGCCGCATCTGCTTGTGGTCGACGACGACACCCGCATTCGCAATTTGCTCAAGCAGTATCTGACCGAAAATGGTTTTCGCGTCACAGTCGCCGGAAATGCCGGCGAGGCCAGGCGAAAGCTTGCAGGACTCGACTTCGACCTCCTTGTCCTCGACGTCATGATGCCCGGAGAGACCGGCGTCGACCTCACCAAGGCGCTGCGGGCGGAGAAGAACGTACCGATCCTGATGCTCACCGCGCTATCGGAAACCGACAGCCGCATCACTGGGCTCGAGGCCGGCGCCGACGACTATCTGCCCAAGCCCTTCGACCCGCGCGAACTGATCCTGCGCATCAACAACATTCTGCGCCGCGGCGGCCCGGCGACGACGCCCAAGGTCGAGCAGCTGGTCTTCGGCCCCTACACCTTCCAGATCGCCAGGCGCGAGCTGAAGCGGGGCGGCGAGGCGCTGAAGCTGACCGACCGCGAGCAGGAGATCTTGGCGATCTTTGCCGCGCGGGCCGGCGAAACGATCCCGCGTCACGAGCTTGTCGGCGACGATTCGGAAGTCGGCGAGCGCACCATCGACGTCCAGATCAACCGCCTGCGCCGCAAGATCGAGCGCGATCCGTCCAATCCGGTCTGGCTGCAGACGGTGCGCGGTATTGGGTATCGGCTCAGCGTGGAATAGAATGCCGCTGACGGCCGCCCTTGGCCATAGATGTGTGGCCATCGACCAGCGGCCATTGACCCAGCGGAAGGATAAATGGCGACCACGCAACTGGAACGGCCGGAACAAGGCGGCTTTGGCGCGCGCGTATCACGCGCGCTGAAAGCAATGCCGCGTGCCTGGAAGCGGTTCTGGCGGCTGGTTGCGTTCTATATGCCCAAGCGGCTTTATGCCCGCTCGCTGATCATCGTCATCGCGCCGATGATCCTTCTGCAGTCGGTCGTCGCCTTCGACTTCATGGAACGCCACTGGGCAACCGTGACGCAGCGCCTGTCGCAGGCCACCGTGCGCGACATCGCCGCGATCATCGACATGATCGAGACCTATCCGCATGATGGCGACTACGCCAACATCATCCGCATCGCCCAGGACCGCATGCAGTTGAAGGTCGACCTCTTGCCGCCCGACCCGTTGCCGGCGCCTGGACCCAAGCCCTTCTTCTCGATCCTTGACGACGTCCTTTCCACCGAGATCACCCGCCAGATCAACCGCCCGTTCTGGATCGACACGGTCGGCAATTCCAACATCGTCGAGGTCCGCATCCAGCTCGAGGGCAAGGTGCTGCGCGTCTTCGTGCGCCGCAGCCAGGCCTATGCCTCCAACACCCACATCTTCCTGATCTGGATGGTCGGGACGTCGCTGGTGCTGCTGACGATCGCCATCCCCTTCCTTCGCAACCAGATCCGGCCGATCCTGTCTCTGGCCGAGGCCGCCGAAAGCTTCGGCAAGGGCCGGCCGATGCCGCGCGATTTCCGCCCACGCGGCGCCGAGGAGGTCCGCCGGGCCGGCTTTGCCTTCATCCAGATGCGCGAGCGCATCGAACGCCAGCTGGAACAGCGCACCGCCATGCTGACCGGCGTCAGCCACGATCTCAGAACCATCCTCACCCGCTTCAAGCTGCAGCTGGCGCTGGCCGGCGGCAAGCCCGAGACCAAGGCCGCGCTCAACCAGGACATCGACGACATGCAGTCGATGCTGGAAGGCTATATCGCCTTTGCCCGCGGCGAAGCGTCGGAAGATGCCGGCCATTTCGATCTCGAGGCTTATTTCCAAAAGCTCGGCGAGGAGGCGTCGCTGCACAAGCGCAAGCTATCGACCGTGCTTGCCGGTGATCCGGACGTGCATGTGCGCCCGCACGCTTTCGCCCGGCTGTTGTCCAATGTCGCCGGCAATGCCTTGCGCTATGCCAAGACGGTGGAGATCAGCGCCGATCACGGCCGCGGCTCACTCGTCGTCACCATCGACGATGACGGTCCGGGCATCCCGCCGGAAAAGCGCGAAGACGTGTTCAAACCGTTCGTGCGGCTCGACGAGGCGCGCAACCTCGACGCCAGCGGCACCGGCCTTGGTCTCTCTATCGCCCGCGACATCGCCCGCAGCCATGGCGGCGACATCACGCTGGAAGACAGCCCGCTCGGCGGCCTGCGGGCGGTGATCAAGGTGCCCGCCTGACCAAAGCATGATCTGGAAGGCGGGTTCAGCCAAAACCACCTTCATCCGCCCGTCATGAAACCATGGTCAAGAGCGCGCATGAAGCGCACGACCTCAGTTGATTCAGCTCAGCCGCCTCACTTCGACCTCGTGCCTGCCCGGGTGCGGTGGAGCCAAGCGAGGGCAGCCGGGCCGTACCGCTATCGCATCAAGGCAACCGTCGACCCGAGCAAAGGACCGCCATGCGCATCCTGATGGTCACCGACGCCTGGCGGCCGCAAGTCAACGGCGTCGTCCACACGCTGGAGCGGCTCACCGAAACGCTGAAAACCTTCGACGTTGCGGTCGACTTCCTGACCCCGAACATCTTTCGCACCTTGCCGTTGCCGACCTACCCCGACATCAGGCTGGCGCTGACCACGCCCGGTCATGTCGCGCGGCTGATCGAGGCTCGCAAGGCCGACCATATCCATATCGTCACCGAAGGCCCGCTCGGCATCATGGCGCGGCGCTATTGCCGCAATGCTGGCCGTCCCTTTACCACCAGCTATCACACCCGCTTTCCCGAATATCTCAGCGCCCGCCTGCCGGTGCCGGAGAGCTGGGCCTATCGCTGGCTGCGTGATTTCCACAATTCGGGACAAGGCACGCTGGTCGCCACCCAGTCGCTGGCGGAGGACCTTGCGTCGCGAGGCTTCACCAAGCTCAGGCCGTGGACGCGGGGCGTCGACACCGATCACTTCCGCCCGGACAAGAAGAAGGACCTCGGCTTTCCCGGCCCGGTATTCCTGTGCGTCGGCCGCGTCGCCATCGAGAAGAACCTGAGCGCCTTCCTCGATCTCGACCTGCCCGGCAGCAAGGTGATCGTCGGCGAAGGACCGGAACTGGCTAGGCTCAGGGCGAAGTACCCGCAGGCGCACTTCCTCGGCCATCGCCCGAACGATGAGCTGGCCGAGATCTACGCCTCGGCTGATGTTTTCGTTTTCCCCAGCCGCACCGACACGTTCGGCAACGTCATCATCGAGGCGCTGGCCAGCGGCACGCCGGTGGCCGCCTATCCGGCCACCGGACCGATCGACATTGTCGGCGACGGCATCGGCGGCGCGGTGTCGACCGATCTGCGCGAGGCCTCGCTCGCAGCGCTCAATGTCGACCGCGCCGAGGCGCGCGAACGCGCCATGCGCTACAGCTGGAAAGCCTGCGCCGAAATGTTCATGGACACGGTCGAAGAGGCGCTGAGCACAAGGCGCAAGCTGGCCGCCTGACGCAATCTTCCTAAAACAATCTGCCGCCGTCCGGCACCTTGCGCTCGATGGCGCCAAGGACCACGGCGCCTTCCTCATCAGGGAAGCCGAGCGTGAGCACTTCCGACATGAACGGACCGATCTGGCGCGGCGGGAAATTCACCACCGCAAACACCTGCCGTCCCACCAGCGTTTCCGGCGCATAGTATTTCGTGATCTGTGCCGAGGATTTCTTCACGCCGATCTCAGGGCCGAAATCGATCTTCAGCTTGAACGCGGGTTTGCGCGCCTCGGGGAAAGGCTCGGCCTCGACGATCGTGCCGGCACGGATGTCGACACGATCAAAATCGGCAAAGCTGATCTCGGGCTTGCGCGCGCTGCTCGAACTCATGGAAGCTCAAGCGTTGCCATAGGTCTCGAACAGGACGCCGGCCAGCGCATCCTTGGCCGAGGTTCCCGACCAGACAACGAACTGGAAGGCCTGGAAATAGCACTCGCAGGCTTCAAGCGCCGACGACAAAAGCACCTCGACCTGCTGGCTCGACGGTTCGACCCCGCCGGCAAGCAGCAGCGACTGGCGAAACATGATCGCGCCCTCCTGCTCCCAGAGATCGAAATGGCCAAACAGCATCTGCTCGTTGATCAGCGACAACAGCCGCATCACTTCCAGCGCGCGGGCTTCCGGCACCTTGATGTCGAAAGCACAGGCCAGATGCAGCGCCTCGAAATCCTCCATCCATGAGAAGGAGACGTGATAGTCGGTCCAGCTGCCGGCAACCGAGATCGAGATTTCGTCATCGCCGGCCCGTTCGAAGGACCAGTCATTGTTATGGGCGACCTGCTCGATGACATCCACCGGATGGATCTCGCGGGAGAATTCGAGTTCGAGAAGTTCCATGGAATGCTTCCTGTGTTCAGGGGAGCGCCACACGCTCCGCGGGGCACACACGACGAACAATCTTGTCTTGAACTCGGACGGCCAGGACTTCACGACACAAAGACCCCGGACCGGACCCCACCGCCCGGCCGCATGACCCTGCTCCGAATCATGCAACAAATTCAGTCTATTGATCGGGAGTCGCGTGAACAGCCTAATTTTTCGCACTGCGTCATCAGCATGTGGAAAGGCGCTGTCACAAAGATTCATGCATTGCCGGTAAACGATTCACGGCAAAGCATTTTTTCGGATTGTGCTTTGTGGAAAAGTTCAAATTTTATTTTTTTGCTTTGGGCTTTGCCGCAGCCGCAGGTGCGGCCTGTCCGGTCAATTCGGCAAGCCTGGCCTCGAGCGCGTCGATGCGGGCGGCCAGCCTGGTGTTTTCTTCGCGGGCCTTGGCAGCCATGTCGCGGGCAGCCTCGAACTCCTCGCGCTGCACCACATCCATGGTGTTGAGGATGCGCTCGGCCTGCCCCTTGAAGGCAGTCTCCACCTCGCGGCGCACGCCTTGTGCGGCACCCGCGGCATCGGTCATCAGCTTGGCGAATTCATCGAGAATGCGGTTCGGTCCGGTCGACATGGCAAATCCTCGCTTGCTGGAATTGACGTAGTGGCACTGCCTGCGGAATGCAAGAACGTTGAAGCTGGTGCGGCTTCATGTCGGACGCGATTTGGCTCACGGTCCGGCCGACAGATTGCTATTATCGCAAATGGATTCTTGGAACGACGGTTGCCGTGACGGACAGTGCGGACTTGGAGAAGCGCTTTGCAGCACTCGATGCAGCACTCGCAAAGGGCATTTCGGATGCCAGTGCGGGCCGGGTCTAGCCTGGCGACGAGGTGCTGGACAGGCTTGAAGCCAAATACAGGGCAATGGCAGAGAGAACCAAGTGAAGTTACTGGTCTTCACAGACCAGCGGCCTAGTTTTCCTCACGACTTGCTCCAGGCAAGAGTCACTCTCATTCAGGATCAACCAATGGCAACGCCCCCGCGCCGACCGACCAATCCGATGGAAGCCGCTGAAGCGGCCTTCAAGCCGGTCAAGAAACCCGCGCCTCCCATTCGCGAACCCTCCGCCGCACCAAACGTTCGCGAGCTTGTCTCGATCAGGATCGATCGCGCCGTGCTCGACCATTTCCAGGAAGATGGCCCCGGCTGGCAAGACAGGATCAACGATGCGCTCAGGCAATTGGTCGCCGGCAAGCCGCAGGGTTGAGCCCATTATCTCTGACGATCAGGCTGTCGTCAGATTGCCTTGACCCCGCCAAAACCCTGCCGCATGGTCCGCGCCCTAACGCGAGCCCTCCCAGGAGATCCTGTTGAACGACTATTTCCCGCTGCCGATGGCGTCGCTGTCCTTCCCCAACATCGACCCGATCCTGGTTCAGATCGGCCCGCTGGCTGTGCACTGGTACGGCATCGGTTATATCGTCGGCATCCTGTTCGCCTGGTGGTACGCCAAGCGGCTCGTCACCAACACAAGGCTGTGGCCTGATGGCGTCTTGCCGATGAAGCCGATCGACCTCGACGATTTCATCGTCTGGGCTGCCGTCGGCGTCGTGCTTGGCGGCCGCACCGGCTATGTGCTGTTCTACGATTTAAAGCGCTATATCGACCACCCGCTCGACATCTTCGCCGTCTGGCAGGGCGGCATGTCGTTCCATGGCGGCCTGCTTGGGGTCATCCTCGCCATGACGCTGTTTTCCCTCAAGCGCGGCATCCGCACCTGGACACTGTTCGACGTAGTGGCAGCCGGCGTGCCGGTCGGGCTCGGCCTCGTCCGCATCGCGAACTTCGTCAATGCCGAACTCTGGGGTCGCGTGACCGACGTGTCGTGGGGCGTCGTCTTCTGCAACGAGCGTCTCCAGCAGACCGTGGCGGGTTGTGTCGCGGGCCTGGAGCCTCGCCATCCGAGCCAGCTCTACGAAGCGCTGCTCGAGGGCGCGGTGCTGTTCCTGGTCCTGCGCTTCCTCACCCATTCGCGGCTGAAGCTGAAGACGCCGCGCTTTGTCGGCGGCGCCTTCATTTGCGGCTACGGCCTGTCACGCATCTTCGTCGAGTTCTTCCGCGAGCCCGACCAGCAGCTCGGCTACCTCCTCGGCGGCTGGCTCACCATGGGCATGGTGCTGTCGCTGCCGATGGTGCTGGCCGGCATCTGGGCGATGGCCACAGCCAAACCGGCGCCGCAACCACAGCCGGCATGACACGGCTGAAGACCCGCATCGTCGACCTGATCGGCGCGCTCGGCCCCCTCCCCGTCAACGAGTACATGGCGCTCTGCCTGTTCGATCCCAGCGACGGCTACTACACCACGCGCGAGCCGTTCGGCGCCGCCGGCGACTTCGTCACCGCACCCGAGATCAGCCAGATGTTCGGCGAACTCGTCGCCGTCTGGCTCTATCAGGCCTGGCTGGCGATCGGCCGACCCCTGCCGGTCACCATCGCGGAGATCGGGCCTGGCCGCGGCACGCTGATGAAGGACATGCTTCGCACCCTGACGCGGCTCGATCCGGCTATCGCCGCCGGAGCCTCCTTCGCTCTGGTCGAGACCAGTCCGCGGCTGACTGAAATCCAGAAGCAGACGCTTGCCGAAACTTCGGTTGAGCTCGGCTGGCACGAAACCATCGCCACACTACCGCAGGCGCCGTTGCTGATTGTCGGCAACGAATTGTTCGACGCTGTGCCGATCCGCCAGTTCATCCGCGCCGGCGCCGGCTGGCGCGAACGGGTGATCGGCCTCGATGTCTCAGACGAGTTGAGCTTCTTCGCCGGCGCCGGCTCGGTCGAGGCGACGCTGCTGCCGGAAGACGCCGCCGAGGCGCCACAAGGCTCTATTTTCGAAATAGCACCGGCCCGCGCGGCACTGATGGCGACCATTGCCGAACGCATAGCCGACCACGGCGGCGCCGGGCTGTTCCCCGATTACGGCCATCTCCAGCCCGGTTTCGGCGACACATTGCAGGCCGTGCGCAGGCACGCCCCCGAAGATGTGCTGGCCAATCCCGGCGAAGCCGATCTCACCGCCCATGTCGACTTCGCGGCACTGGCCGCCGTCGTGCGGGCGCATGGCCTCGATGTGGAATTGGCGACGCAGGGCGACTTTCTGCTTGGCACGGGATTGCTTGAGCGAGCTGGCCAGTTGGGCAGCCAGGCAAGCCAAGAGGCACGACAAACCATTGCCGATGCCGTCGAGCGCCTGGCCGGCCCCGACGGCATGGGCACGCTGTTCAAAATCCTGAAAATCCTGCCGCATCAGCCAGTCTGACCCTCAGAGATCGTTACAAGCCGTCTCGCCATGTCGCTTGTGGTCGCATGCCTGCTTTTGGCCAATGCAAAGTCGACGCGGCAGCACTGTCGCAATCACTCGGCCGAACTTCGCCTTGACGAAAACGCCGGCGCGGACAACAAACCCATCCATGCTGAATCAGACCAAACCGGATCCTGTTCGCTCGCCGCTGCTGGAAGCGGCCAAGCCGCGAGGTATCCGCCATGGCTATTTCACCCGTATCGGCGGCGTCTCCGGCGGCATCTATCAGGGACTTAACATCGGCACCGGCTCGGATGACGATCAGATGCTGGTCGCCGAGAACCGCCGCCGCGTCGCTGCCTGGATGGGTGTGCCGGCCAGCCATCTCCTGACCGCGCATCAGGTCCACTCGCCCGATGTCGTTATTGCCAGGGAACCCTTTCCCGGCCCGCGGCCCAAGGCCGACGCCATCGTCACCGACCGGCCGGGCATCGCCATCGGCGCCTCGACGGCCGATTGCGGCCCCGTGCTGTTCGCCGATGCGCAAGCGCGCATCATTGGCGCTGCACACGCCGGCTGGAAGGGCGCTTTCACCGGTGTGCTTGAAAACACCATTGCCGCGATGGAAAGCCTCGGCGCCCGCCGTCAGCGCATCATTGCGGTTCTCGGTCCTTCGATCGGCCCCGACAATTACGAGGTCGGGCCGGAATTCGTCGCCCGTTTCGTCGAAGCCGATGCCGAAAACATCGGCTATTTCGCGCCTTCGGCCAATCCGGCGCATGCAATGTTCGATCTCAACCTCTATACGGTCGACCGGCTGAAGAAGGCTGGCGTGACCGCGCAGGGGCTTGGCCGCTGCACCTATGCCGAGGAGGATCTCTTCTTTTCCTACCGGCGCGCGACGCATCGCAAGGAACCGGACTACGGTCGGCAGGTTTCGGCAATTGTTTTGGAGAACGGATAATGGCGCTGCATTTCGAACGGTCGGAATTTGACGCCCGGCGTGACCGGTTGATGATCGAGATGACGGAAAAGAGGCTCGATGCTGTACTGCTTTTCGCCCAGGAGAGCATGTACTGGCTAACCGGCTACGACACGTTCGGCTTCTGTTTCTTCCAGTGCCTGGTTGTGAAGGCTGACGGCTCGATGGTGCTGCTCACCCGCTCGGCCGATTTGCGCCAGGCGCGCCACACATCGATCATCGACAACATCGTGCTGTGGACCGACCGCGACGGCGCCAACCCGGCGGTCGACCTGCGCAACCTGCTCAACGACCTCAATCTCCTCGGCGCCCGCATCGGCGTCGAATACGACACCCATGGCCTGACCGCCTTCAATGGCCGCCGCGTCGACGAGCAGCTGCAGACCTTCGGCCAGATCGCCGACGCCTCCGGTATTGTCGGCCGTCTGCGCCTGTTCAAGAGCCCGGCTGAAATCGCCAAGGCCGAAAAGGCCGCCAACCTTTCCGACGACGCGCTCGAAGCGGCCCTGCCGCTGATCAAGCAGGGCGGCGACGAAGCTCTGATCCTTGCCGCCATGCAGGGCGCGGTGTTTGCCGGCGGCGGCGACTATCCGGCCAATGAAT
Source organism: Mesorhizobium sp. C395A (assembly GCF_030323205.1). Classification (NCBI taxonomy): domain Bacteria; kingdom Pseudomonadati; phylum Pseudomonadota; class Alphaproteobacteria; order Hyphomicrobiales; family Phyllobacteriaceae; genus Mesorhizobium; species Mesorhizobium sp. C395A. The sequence continues at coordinate 3,250,671 of NZ_CP100473.1, forward strand.
TCATCATCGGCTCGGGCATCGACGCGCTGCTCTGCCGCTACAAGGCCGGGCGCCGCAAGCTGACCAAGAACGATCAGCTGACGCTCGAATGGGCCGGCGTGTTCCATCACTATCACGCGCCGATGATGCGCACCGTACTGACCGGCAAGGCGTCGAAGCGTCATCAGGAGCTGTTCGACGCCGCCCGCGCGGCTCTTCTGGCGGTCGAGAAGGCGATGACGCCCGGCAACACCTTCGGCGACGTCTTCGACGCGCATGCCCGCACGCTGGAGGCGCACAGCCTGACCAAGCATCGGTTGAACGCCTGCGGCTATTCCGTCGGCGCCCGCTTCACCCCGTCCTGGATGGACATGCCGATGTTCTACCAGGGCAATCCCGAGCCGATCGCGCCCAACATGACATTGTTCGCGCACATGATCATCATGGACTCCGAAACCGAGACGGCGATGACGCTTGGCCGCACCTACCTGACCACCGAATCCCAGCCGAAGCCGCTTTCACGCCATGATCTCGACTTGATCGTACAGTGAATCCATAATGGTTGGTCCACGCGGGGGCGTTCACGACTAAGGAGTTTTCGGGCAGATGAGACGATCGCACGTGACGACCGTGTCATTGCTCGCAGCGCTTGTGCTGGCCGCTTGCACCAACGCCAAGGACGTCCTTGAGCCGTCCGCCATCACGCCGCCGGCAGCCTCGGCCCAACCGGCTCAGCCCTTGGCTGCCCCGGGCGTCGCGCCCGCCGCCACACCAGCGCCGGCCGTCGGCGCCACGACACCCGCCAACCCCGCGCAGAGCGCCGCCGCTTTGTCGAAGACCCGGCTGCAGATCGCGCCGATCGTCGGCGCCTCGGTGGAAGCGGCAACGCCGCTGACGGCCGAACTGCAGACACGCGCCAAGCAGCGCGGCATCACCCTTGCCGGCAGCGCCGACCAAGCCGCCACCCATGTGCTGAAGGGCTACTTCTCGACGATGACGGAAGGCAAGGACACCACCGTTATCTATGTCTGGGACGTCTATGACCCCGCTGGCAACCGGCTACACCGCATCAATGGCCAGCAGAAGGCGCCCTCGGTCAATGCCGCCGAAGGCTGGCCCGCGGTTGCACCCGCTACCATGCAGGCGATCGCCGACCAGACGATCGACCACTTCGCGGCCTGGCTCGGCGGCAGCGCCGGCTGATCCGCCTGTTACCGGCTTCCGTTCACTGTTGACGTTTTTGAGATTAGCCGGCGGATTCCCGTCAACGAGGCTTGCAATACCGGCACGGCTCGCTACAAGCCCGATTAAGAGGACCTCCCCATCCTTCGCCAGGAACGGTGCATGAAGCTTTTCGCGGGCAATTCCAACCGGGTGCTGGCCGAAGCGGTCGCCCGCTATCTCAATGTCCCGCTGGGCAAGGCCAGCGTCAGACGCTTCGCCGATCAGGAAATCTTCGTCGAAATCCAGGAAAACGTGCGCGGCGAGGATGTCTTCATCCTGCAGTCGACCTCGTTCCCGACCAACGATCATCTGATGGAACTGCTCATCATGATCGATGCCTTCATGCGCTCCTCGGCCAAGCGCATCACCGCGGTCATCCCCTATTTCGGTTACGCCAGGCAGGATCGCCGGGCCTCGGGCCGCACACCGATCTCGGCCAAGCTGGTCGCCAACATGATCACCCGCGCTGGCGTCGACCGCGTTTTGACGCTCGACCTCCATGCCGGCCAGATCCAGGGTTTTTTCGACATTCCGACCGACAATCTGTTCTCGGTGCCGGTGATGGCCCGCGACGTGAAGGCAAAATACAAACAGCTTGCCAATGTCGTCGTCGTCTCGCCCGATATTGGCGGCGTGGTGCGCGCCCGCGCGCTCGCCAAACGCTTCGACGCACAGCTGGCCATCGTCGACAAGCGCCGCGAACGTCCCGGTGAATCCGAAGTGATGAACATCATCGGCGCGGTCGCCGGCAAGGATTGCCTGCTGATCGACGACATCGTCGATTCCGGCGGCACGCTGTGCAACGCCGCCGATGCGCTACTCGCCAATGGCGCTACCAGCGTCACCGCCTATATCACCCACGGCGTGCTGTCGGGCGGTGCGGTCGCCCGCATCAGCGGCTCGAAGCTGCAGGAACTGGTGATCACCGATTCCATCCAGCCGACGCAAGGCGTGCTCGACGCCCCGAATATCCGCGTCATCTCCATCGCCGACCTGATGGGCGAGGCGATTTCGCGCACGGCGACCGAAGAGTCCGTGTCGAGCCTGTTCGATTAATCCATGTTGCCCCAAAGCGTGCCCACGGGCCTAGCTCGGGGGGTAATCTCGTTTTTGGAATCTGCCCCAAACCGTCGTGAAAGGAGCCAGCTGATGCGCAATCGAATCAAGGCTGCAGGCATCGCAGGAATGCTTCTCGCAATCGGCATCGCCAGCGCGGCCTATGCGCCGACAATCGCTCCGGTTTCGACCGCGCAGGCGCAAACGGAATATCTTCCCACCGAAAAGGATTTCATCGGCAAATGGAGCATCGCAGGGTCCGCAATCCGGCCACCGCGTGATCTGAAAGAGCCGGCGAAGCCCGACCAGGAAGCGGCTGCGACCGAATTTCAGCAGACTGTGACCGCCTTTTATGGCGCCTTCGACTATCTGGAGATCACGGCGGACGGCCGCTACAATTTTCACCAACCGGGTGACCCGGCATCGGGGCCTTGCGTCTGGTGCGGGACATGGTCGTTCAAGAACGATTCCCTGTGGCTCGAACTGGACACGGCACCCAGGCTCGACATCTACACCGAGGGCGGCGACATACAGATGACCTACACGGCCGAGCCTGAAGAGACGTCACGATACAAATGGCTTGTTTTCAGCTGGACCAAGGCTGATTGAACTGAGGGGTGAGGCGTTCTCGCGCACGCCAACCGAAGCATCGGTGTCAAGCCCGATCTCCTGAGGCCGGCAGTCAGTCCATGGTTGCATTGTGCGCGGAGTTCACCATGGCCATACTGCCCCTCCAATCAACGGAGGAGTAGCAGATGCGGCGTAGGACTTTGCTCGGGCTTGCGGTTTCCATTGCGGCCGCCTTTTCGGCGCCGGCGGCCTGGGCCGCCGATTTTCCGGACCGGACCATCACCATGGTTGTCCCCTTTTCCGCCGGCGGCTCGACGGATCTGGTCGCGCGCCTCGTCGCCAACAAGATGTCCGAAAAGCTCGGCCAGCAGATTGTCGTCGAAAATGTCGGCGGCGCCGGGGGCAGCATCGGCGCGGCCCAGGTCGCCCGGGCCGAACCGGACGGCTACACAATCCTGATGGGCACGGTCGCAACCCACGCGCTCAACCCGCTGATCCTGAAGACAAAGCCCTACGATGCGGAGAAGGATTTTGCGCCGATATCGTTGCTCGTGCTGGTGCCAAACGTCCTGGTCGTGAACCCTGAATTCCCTGCCAAGGACGTCAAGGAACTGATCGAGATGCTGAAGAAGGACCCGGACAAATATGCCTACGCCTCATCAGGCAATGGCACCCCGCTCCATCTCTCCGGCGAGCTTTTCAAGACGATGGCCGGCGTCAGTATGCAGCACATTCCCTACAAGGGCGCCGGACCGGCCTTGAACGACGTTATCGGCAATCAGGTGCCGATGATGTTCGACAACCTCCCCTCTTCATCGGGCCATATCAAGAGCCGGACGCTGAGAGCGCTTGGCGTCACCACCAAGGAGCGCGTTCCCTCCTTCCCCGACATACCGGCCATTGCCGAAACCATTCCCGGCTATGAAACCTACAGCTGGAACGCTCTGTTCGCGCCCGCAGGCACGCCGCCGGAGGTGGTCGCCGTTCTTCAGAAGGCGGCAGTTGAAGCCCTGAAAGACCCTGATGTGATCGCCCGCATGGCCCAGTTCAGCGCCTCGATCGTGGCCTCCACCCCGGAAGAGCTTGGAGCGCATGTGAAGGCCGAACTCGCCAAATGGGAACCGATCGTCAAGGCCAGCGGCGTTCAGCTGGACTAGGGCCTACGACAAAGTGCTGCGGGCTTTTCCTGGCGCTACGGCGCCGGGGCCTCAAGCCGAGGCTGAGCCCGCCGCATGCCTTCGTCGCGGGCGCCGCGCATATAGCCGCGCGGCGAGGCCCCGAGCATGCGCTTGAACATGGTTATGAATGCCGGCACGCTGTCATAACCGAGGTCGAGCGCCACCCTGGTAATCGGCTCGCCATCGGCGAGCCTGGGCAGGGCCGCAAACAGGCAGGCCTGCTGGCGCCAAGTCGACAAGGACAGTCCGGTCTGGCGCTGGAAGGCGCGGGTGAACGAACGGCGGCTCATGCCTGCGGCATCCGCCCACTCGTCGATCGTGGCGTGCGGCGAAGGTGCCGCGACAAAGCGTCGGCAGAGCGCCGCCAGCTTCGGGTCGGACGGGAACGGCAGCCCGAGCGGCCGTTCCGGCAAGGTCGGGATCTCGTGCAGCAACAGGTTCATGATCAGCCCGCCGCGGCCTTCCAGTTCGCCACCTTGCGGCAGCTTTTCCGATTCTACGATCAGGCTGTGCATCAGCTCGGTGACGCCGACGACACGCAAGCCTTCCGGCAGGCCCGGGATCGCGCCCGGCATGACATAGACCGAGCGCATCGAGACATCGCCCAGCATTTCGACGGAATGCTCGGTGCCGGCCGGTATCCACATTGCGTGGTCGGGTGGCACCATCCAGCGCCCGTACCTGGTCGTCACCAGCACGACACCGACCAGCGCATGCAGCAACTGGCTGCGGCTGTGGCGGTGTTGCGGAACGTGGTAGCCGTCGGGATATTCAGTCGGCAAAGCCACCGCCGGCCCGGAAACCTCCTCCAGCCACTGCCAGCGGCTTTCGTGCAATCGGCCGAGATCGGCATTGCCGGCCCGGAAGATATCCCTGCGATGTGGCATCGGCTATGGCCCACTTGCGAAACTATTGGACCAAACCACGAAAGAAGTCGCCTCGCAAGCAGCTTATAAGGCAGCCATCCCCAAGGCGCTCCGCTGGGGCGTCGCCCCATGCGCTTCAGACGAGCGTCCTTAAGGCGGTCCGCGGGAGCGGCCACCAAGCCTGCCCGCGGGCAAACACCCGCCAAAAAGACCTCGGAGCCTGCCTTGACCGATACAGCCACCAGCATTGCACCGCAGCCAAGCGCCAGCCTCCCTTCAGCCCAGGCGACCGCCTTCACCGTCATTCTGGCGGTGAGCTTTTGCCACGGCATCAACGACATCATGCAATCGCTGCTGCCGGCGATCTATCCGCTGCTGAAAGAGAATTACGGTCTCGATTTCTGGCAGATCGGTCTTCTGACCTTCACCTTCCAGGTCACGGCGTCGCTGCTGCAGCCGGTCATCGGCATGATCACCGACAAGCGGCCAATGCCCTATTCGCTGCCCTACGGCATGGCGTCCTCGCTGATTGGCCTGATCGTTCTGGCCTATGCCGGCCACTATGCGCTGCTTCTGGTCGGCGCCTCGCTGATCGGAATCGGCTCGGCGATCTTCCATCCGGAATCCTCGCGCATTGCCCGCTTTGCCTCCGGCGGCCGCTTTGGCCTGGCGCAATCTTTGTTCCAGGTCGGCGGCAATTTCGGCCAGTCGATGGGGCCGCTGCTCGCTGCCTTCATCGTTGTGCCCTTCGGCCAGACCAGCATTTCATGGTTCGCCGTCGGGTCTCTGATCGGCATCATCGTTTTGTCGCGGGTCGGCGGCTGGTACAGCCGGATGCGCGCCGCGCAGGGCAATCGCAAGGCGGCAAGCTTCGTCTCCCCCTTCCCGCGCAAGAAGGTGATGGGAGCGCTGGCGGTGCTGACGCTGCTGGTGCTGACCAAGAACGCCTACATCGCCTCGCTCTCCAGCTACTACACCTTCTATTCCATCCATAAGTTCGGCGTGTCGGTGCAGATGAGCCAGGTCATGCTGTTCCTGTTCCTCGGCGCCTCGGCGCTGGGCATCCTGCTCGGCGGACCGTTCGGCGACCGCTACGGCCAGAAGGCGATGATCTGGTTCTCGATCGTCGGCGTGCTGCCGTTCACGCTGGCGCTGCCCTACGCCAATTTCGAATGGACGATGGTGCTGACGGTGCTGATCGGCCTGATCCTGTCCTCGGCCTTCTCCAACATCGTCGTGTTTGCGCAGGAGTTGGTGCCGGGACGTGTCGGCACCATCGCCGGGATCTTCTTCGGCTTCGCCTTCGGCATGGGCGGCATTGCAGCCGCCGTGCTCGGCGTCGTCGCCGACATGAAGGGCATCGATTTCGTCTTCCAGATCTGCTCGTATCTGCCGCTGCTCGGCCTGCTGACGGTGTTCCTGCCCAACATGAAGGAAGCCAGGAAGGCGCAAGCGGCGGCCAGATAAAACCGGTCGATTTTGCGGATTTGACGCAGGGCGCGGCATTGCTGCGCCCTCTGTGATTCTTTCACCATGCGCTGGTTGAAAAGCCTCCTAGAGATAGTCATCAACGAAGGCTTGGGGCCTTCGACGTCTCTGGGGGATGACATGCGCAAGATCGTATTGGCCGTATTGGGTGTGCTTCTTGTTACCTTGCCGGCGACGGCACGCATCGTTCCCTTTCCGCCGGGTTTCAAGACGCAGTCCGTCGAAACCAACGGCACCAAACTCTATGTGCGCGTTGGCGGCAAGGGTCCCGCCGTCGTGCTGCTGCACGGCTTTGCCGATACCGGAGACATGTGGGGCGCCGCGGCCATCGCCCTCGCAAAGGACCACACCGTCATCGTGCCGGACCTGCGCGGCATGGGTCTGTCGGCCCACCCGGAAGCGGGCTACGCCAAGAAGAACCAGGCCGTCGACATCGCCGGCGTGTTGGATGCCCTGAAGATCGACAAGGCAGATCTCGTCACCCACGACATCGGCAACATGGTCGGCTATGCGCTTGCCGCGCAATATCCCAAGCGCATCACCAAATGGGTCATCATCGATGCGCCGCTGCCCGGCATCGGCGATTGGGAAAAGATCAAGCAAAGCCCGCTGCTTTGGCACTTCAACTTCCGCGGCCCGGATATGGAGCGGCTGGTCGCAGGGCGCGAGCGCATCTATCTCGATCGCTTCTACAACGAACTGTCGGCAGACCCCAAGAAGATCGACGAGGCCACGCGCAAGCACTACGCCAGACTCTATGCCCGCCCGCATGCGATGCATGACGCTTTCGAGCAGTTCAAGGCGTTTGACCAGGACGCGATCGACAACCAGGCGATGCTTGCCGCCGGCGGCAAACTGACCATGCCGGTGCTGGCTGTCGGCGGTGAAAAATCCGCCGGCACCACGCAGGCCGATCTCCTGCGGCTTGTTGCGACCGATGTCACGGGCGACATCGTGCCCGACTCCGGTCACTGGATCATGGAGGAAAACCCCGACGCGACCGTCAAGCTGATCACTGGTTTTCTCGATAAATAAGGCACCGCCTCGCTGACATTTCGATGAAAGCAAAGGCACCCGCCCGGCGGCGGGTGCCTTGCCTATCCAACTGGACGATGTCTATTCAACTGAACGATTCTACGCCTTGAAGAAGGCCAGCAGGTCGGCGTTGATGACATCGGCATGGGTGGTCGCCATGCCATGCGGGAAGCCCTTGTAGATCTTGAGCTCGCCCTTCTTGAGCAGCTTGACCGAGAGCAGGGCGGAGTCGGCGATGGGAACGATCTGGTCGTCGTCGCCATGCATGACCAGCACCGGCACGTCGATGGCCTTCAGATCGTCGGTGAAGTCGGTTTCCGAGAACGCCTTGATGCAATCATAGTGCGCCTTGGTGCCGCCCATCATGCCCTGGCGCCACCAATTCTCGACGACAGCCTGCGACACCTGGGCGCCGGGGCGGTTGAAGCCGTAGAACGGGCCGGCCGCAACATCGTGGAAAAACTGGGCGCGGTTGGCTGCCTGGGCGGAGCGGAAACCATCGAACACCTCGATCGGCAGGCCACCCGGATTGGCCGCCGTCTTCAGCATGATCGGCGGCACCGCGCCGAGCAATGCGGCCTTGGCGACACGGCCACCGGAGCCGTACTTCGCGACATAACGGGCCACTTCGCCGCCACCGGTGGAATGGCCGACATGGATGGCGTCTCTGAGGTCGAGATGCGCCGCAAGTTCCGCGACATCGGCGGCATACGTATCCATCTCGTTGCCGGTATCGGTCTGGGTCGAGCGGCCATGGCCGCGCCGGTCATGGGCAATGACGCGGTAGCCCTTGGAAAGGAAGAACAGCATCTGGGCGTCCCAGTCGTCGCTGCTCAGCGGCCAGCCGTGATGGAAGACGATGGGTTGTCCCGTTCCCCAATCCTTGTAGAAAATTTCGGTGCCGTCCTTGGTGGTGATCGTGCTGCTGCCGGGCTTGGTCATCTCGCTCTCCATTGATTGCTTCCGCGATAATCAATATCGCGATAACCATAAGATTAGCGCAGGTCCAAATCCTTGTCTACAGAAAAATATATCGCGATATCATTTTTCGTGGTACATATTGATGTGCTCAGTCGGCAAAGGAATGCCTCGTGCCTCTCCCGTTGGACAACCAGCTCTGCTTCACGCTTTACGCCACCAGCATGGCAATCAATCGCACCTACAAGCCCATGCTGGACGAGATGGGCATCACCTATCCGCAATATCTCGTGCTGAACGCACTTGCCGAAGCCGGCGGGATGTCGGTCGGCTCGATTGCGCACAGGCTCGCTTTGGAATCGAGCACCATCACGCCGCTGGTGAAGCGCATGGAACAGGCCGGTCTCGTCACCCGCCAGCGCAGCCAGACGGACGAGCGCCAAGTGCAGGTCGACCTGACGCCTGCCGGCCGCGCGCTGCTCGTCCAGTGCAACTGCCTCAACGAAACCCTGATCGAACGCTCGGGCATGACGATGGCTGATCTCGATGCCTTGAATCGGCGGATCCAGGCGCTGCGCGAAGCGTTGAGCAGCAAGCCGGACTAGCTGCCCTACAAACACGCCAGGCTTAATCCTTGCCGGCCAGCCAGCGCACGACGTTGCCCATCAGCTTGCCGTAGAGCGGCCATCCCAAAAAGTCCTGCGACAGCCAGTGCGGGCCGATGTCGGTCGCCCACGCGACGGTGCGGCCACGGCCATGCTCACGAACCGCAAGCAGCGGCCAGTCCGTGCCACGATAATGGCAGGTCGCCAGCAGCTGGGACGAGCCATCGCGCCTGAAATCGAGTTTGTTCATGCCGAGGATCGGCGGCAACGGGCCCGCGACACCGGCAAGGATTGGATGCGATGCCTGAAGGATCGACGGCTGCAGGCCTTGCGGCACTTCCAGCCCGTCCGAGAATGGCAGGCAGCGCACGGGCAGGCTGTCCTCGACCGGGGTGTCGTGGAAACGCGCCGTGCCGAACATGCCCTGGAACCCCATATAGCCGCCGGCCAGCATCAGCCCGCCACCGCCTTCGACATAGGCCTTGAGGACGTCGAGGCGGTTGACGCCGATGCGCCCGGCGCGGGCCTCCGGCGTGACCAGCAAGGTCAGCGCGCCGACATCGGAGATCACCACCGCCTGGTATTCGGCCAGCGCGTCGAGGTCATACGGAAATTCGGCCGCGCAGCGATCGCCACCGATCTGCGTCACCGCTATGCCCTCTGCGGCAAGTGCGGCATTGAAGGCCGTCGCGCCGTTTACCCACGTCGCACTCGTCAGCACATCGCCGCCGGCGGCGACCGAGGTCGTCGCCGCGAAGGTCTCGCCTGCCAGCAAGAGTTTCATCGTCGCCCTCACGCTTTTCGACTGACAATTGAACGAGCGGGCGCCGGCTTGAACCGGCGCCCGCCGGGCCTTGGGAGGCTTAGAACTTAAACTCGGCCAGATTTTCCGGCGTCACGATCTTGGCCGGGCCAAGGATCAGTTCGCCGCTGGCCCCGATCGTGTATTCGCCGAGCCTGCCCGCCGTGAACTTCTCACCTTCCTTGCCGGTGATCTTGCACTGCGCCAGCGCCTGGGCCGCCTGATAGGTCAGGTAGCCGAGATCGGTGACATTCCACCAGATATCCTGGGCAGCGCCATCCTTGATGTATTTCGAAATCAAAGTGGCCGGCGCAAGGCCGGTCAGCTTGACCTTGCCGATCATGCCGGCTTCCTCGAGTGCGCGCGCGGCCGCCGGAAGGCCAATGCCTGCCGGCACGATGATCACCTTGAGATCCGGAAACGCCTGCACCAGCGCCAAGGCCTGCTGCTGGTTGACCTGCTCGCTCTCCTCGCCATAGGCGACCTGCACCAGTTTCATCTTGGCGTATTTCGGCTCTGCCGCCATCTTCGCCTTCATGAAGTCGATCCAGGCGTTCTGGTTGGTCGCCGTCGGCGTCGACGACAGGATGGCGAACTCGCCTTCGCCGCCGCTGAGGTTGAATGCGCTTTCCAGCATCATTTCGGCCAGACTGTCGCCCTTCACCTGGTTCACGAACACCGCGCGCGCATCGGCCGCGACGTCGGAATCGTACGAGATCACCCGGACGCCTTGCTGAACGGCGCGCTTCAGCGCAGGCGCAACGGCATTGGCGTCGTTGCCGGCGATAGCGATGACCCCGACCTTCTGCGACACCAGGCTGTTGATGAATTCGATCTGTGCCTCGGCCGTCGCCTGCGATGGGGCAACCTGGGTGGCGGTGCCGCCAATTTCCTTCGCAGCCTCCTCGGCGCCGCCGAAAGCCACCTTGAAGTAGGGATCGGTGTCGAGCTTGGGCAGGAAGCCGACCGTTACAGGTTCCTTGGCGCATTCCTGGCTGTATGCCAGCGAGGCCGGCGCAAGCAGAACCGCGGATGCGAGCAGGGCTATTCTAAACGCTTTCATTGTGTCTCCTCCGTCAGAATTCGGGCTTGAAGAAAGGGGCCCGAGATCACCCCTTGGTTTCGCGCAGGACGCGCGATCTTGACAGCCGCTCCTCCAGGGAGCGCCAGTAGTTGGAGACCAGCAGCGAGCCGATCAGGAGCAGGCCGATGATCATGCCTTGGGCGTCGCCGCCGATCTGGTTGAGCGCCAGCACGTTGCGGATGATGGCAATCAAGAGCAGCGCCAGCATGACGCCGGTGAGCCGCCCCTTGCCGCCAAAGACACTGACGCCGCCGAGCAGCACGATGGTGATGACGTCGAGCTCCATGCCGAGCGCATTGTTGGCGCGGGCGTTGGAGAGGCGCGCGGTATAGACGATGCCGGCGATGGCCGCGACGATGCCCGAAACGACGAACAGCTTCAGCACCATTTTGCGCGTATCGATGCCGGAATAACGCGCCACTTCGGGGCTGCCGCCGAGCGCATAGATGCGCTTGCCGGTCGGCGTCTTCTGCAGCACCACCGCGAAGATCGGCGCCAGCAGCAGGAACGGCACGATGGTCCACGGGATTTGTGTGCCCGGCAGATTGTTGATGCCGAAATCGACGACCGCCGGCGGCAATATGTTGACCGAACCGGTGCCGAGCAGGATGTAGCCAATGCCCCGATAGAGCGCCATGGTGCCGAGCGTCACCACCAGCGACTGCAGCCCCAGCCCTGAAACCAGATAGCCATTGAAGGCGCCGAGCAGGCCGCCGAAGACCAGCGTCAGCGGAATGGCCGCCAGCGTCGGCACGCCGCCCTGGACGAGCAGGCCAAACACCACGGATGTCAGCGCCAGCACCGAGGCGATCGACAGGTCGATCTCGCGGGTGTTGATGAGCAGCGTCATCGGCAGGATCAGCAACGCCTTTTCCGAGGCGCTTGCGGCCAATTGCGAGAGGTTGAAGCCGGAGACGAAATTCGGCACGAAGACCGCCGCATAGATAAAGACGGCGAGGCAGGCGGTCGCCAGCAGCAGATCCCAGAAGTCGATCGAGCGGATAAATTTTCTCATCTCGCCCTCGCCTGTCTCGCCTGTTCGGCACGCCGCACGATGAAGGTGTCGATGCCGATGGCAACCAGGATCACCAGGCCATAGACGCCCTGCAGCCAGAGCGGATCGACGCGCACCAGCGTCAGCCCATTCTTGATGACCAAGAGCGTGAGCGCGCCAAGGATGATGCCGAGCAGCGTGCCCGAGCCGCCGCGGATGGCGACGCCGCCGACCACCGCAGAGGCGATCACCGTGAGTTCGAAGCCGAGCGCGACGCGGGCATCGATGGTGGCATAGCGCGATGCCCACAGCGCCCCGCACAGGCCGCCGAGCAGGCCGGCCATGCCGAAGGCCAGCAGGATGCGCCGGTCGACCGGGATGCCGATCAGCCGTGCGCCGTCGGGATTGGAGCCGGTGGCAAACAGCTCGCGCCCGGTTGCGGTGCGATAGAGCAGCACATAGCCGGCGCACAGGATGACAATAGCGATGATGACGATCAGCGGCACGCCTGCGATCTTCAGCCCGGTCATGTCGAGCCAGGCTTGCGTGACTTCGTCGGCGCTGACCTGGTCGCCCGCCGCCCAGATCGAGTTGAAACCGCGGAAGATCGACATCGAAGCCAGCGTAACGACGATGGCCGGGATCTTTCCCCTGGTAACGACAAGGCCGTTGAGCAGTCCGGCAAAGCCGCCGACCGCGCAGGCGGTGATCAGGCCGATGCCGATGTCCAATCCGGGATAGGCCTGAACCATGCTGGCCGCCATATAGGCGGAGAGGCCGATCACAGCTGCGATCGACAGGTCGATGTTGCGGGTGATCAGCACCAGCATCTGCGCCAGTGCGGCGACAATCAGCAAGGCCGCGTCCATCGACACAGCGGTGAGGTTCGCCGCGCTCACCATGCGCGGGTTGATGATGGTAACCGGGATGGCGACGGCGAGCATCGCGGCGAGCAGCCCGAACTCCCGCCGCTTCAGAAAATCGAACGGTCCTTTTGCCTTTTCCTCCCGGGCGGCGCGTTCTATCTGCGCTGCCTGGCCGGCGCGTTCATCGGTCCTGGTCGCCGCTTCCAGTACTTTTTCCTGCGTGGCTTGCCCGCGCGAAAACTCGGCAGTCTGGCGGCCTTCGCGCAGCACGACAATGCGGTCGCACATGCCGATCAGCTCGGGCATCTCTGACGAGATCAAAAGGATCGCCATGCCTTGCGCGGCAAGGTCCGCGATCATTGCATGCACTTCCGCCTTGGTGCCGACATCGATGCCTTGCGTCGGCTCGTCGAGGATGAGCACGCGCGGCTCGGTGCGCAGCCACTTGGCCAGCACCACCTTCTGCTGGTTCCCACCCGACAATTCCTTGACCGGCTGTCCGTAACCGGAAAAGCGCAGCTTCATGCGCTTTAGCCAGTCCGCCACCAGACCGATGGCGCGGTCGGTGCCGTAGAGACCGCGAGGCGCGGCCTTGTCGAGGACCGGCAGCACCGCATTGTCGAGGATGGAGAAATCCATCACCAGGCTCTGGCCCATGCGGTCTTCCGAGACATAGGCAATGCGCGCGTCCATGGCGTCGCGCGCAGAGGCGAAATGCACGGGCTTGCCGTCGATCAGGATTTCGCCGGTGTCGGGCCGGTCGATGCCAAACAGGACGCGTGCAATCTCGGTCCGCCCGCTGCCGACCAGGCCGCCAAGCCCCAGCACCTCGCCGGCGTGAAGCTTGAGGTCGATACCGGCAAACCCGCCGGCGCGCGAAAGTCCCTTCGCCTCCAGCACCAGCGCGCCTGAGGCATGGCGCCGTTCGGGATAGAGGTCGGTGACTTCACGCCCGACCATCATGCTGATGGCGGCAGCACGGCCAAGCTCGGCCTTCGGCTTGACGCCGATCAGGCGCCCGTCGCGCAGCACCGCGATGCGGTCGGCGATGCGGAAGATCTCGTCCATACGGTGGCCGACGAACATCATCGCCACGCCGTGCAGCCTGAGATCGGCAACGACGGAAAACAGCCGCTCGACCTCGCGCTGCGACAGCGCCGCCGTCGGTTCGTCCATGATCAGCACGCGCGCATCCAGCGATAGCGCCCGGGCTATTTCGACCAGTTGCTGTTCTGAGGTACGCAGGGTTCCCAGCCGCGTTGCCGCCGGCACGTCGAGGCCGACGGTCGCCAGCACCTTGCGGGCGCCGGCCAGCATGGCGGCATTGTCGATGCCGCCAAAGCGGTCGCGCGGCATGTGGCCGAGATAGATGTTCTCCGCCACCGACAGATCGGGAAACAGGCCAGGATGCTGGTGCATGACCGCAATGCCGGCCGCCTGCGCGTCATGCGGCGAATGGAAGACGGCTGATTTGCCGTCAACCTCGACATGACCGCTGGTGGGAGAATGCACACCGGCCAGAAGCTTCACGCAGGTGCTCTTGCCGGCGCCGTTTTCGCCAAGCAGCGCCAGCACCTCGCCGGAGCGCAATTCGAAGGAGGCGTCCTTGAGCGCAATCGTGCCGCCGAAAGCCTTCGTCGCCTGAACCAGGGCAACAGGAACAGCCCGCACCACCGCAGCGTCGGCTTCGCTTTGTGTGCTCGAGTGCAGCACGTCTCCTCCCTGACTAGTTATTTTTTCAATTTGCTATATTAAATAGCACAAAGGCGCAACGGCAAAATTGACTTCCATGGTTCCGACGCGCACTGTCGCCGCCAACATAGGCACCGCAGGGTGCGCTCGGCCGCAGGTGGTTTGCGGGCTTCGCGCCGGGAACGGGACATTTGGGGAGTGTGCGGGTTTTGTCAGGGAAAGGCAGCAATTCTGTCAAAGTTCGGCACTATAATGAGCGTTTCGTGCTCGACGCCATCCGTCGCCTCAAGGAAGCCTCCAAGTCCGATCTGGCGCGCGCGGCAAGCCTGACGCCGGCGGCCATCGCTGCCATCGTCGACGGCCTGGAATCTTCCGGATTCGTAAAGCAAGTGGGAAAAAGGTTCGGGCAGCGCGGTTCGCCCTCCACGCTGTACCGGCTGACGCCGGAGCGCATCTACAGCGTCGGCATCAAGATCGGCCGGCGTGCGCTTGAAGCCGTTCTGGTCGACTTCGCCGGTGAAATCCGCGCAAGAGAGTCGCACGAATACCGCTTCCCCGATCCTGATTTGGTGCTGAAGGCCGGCAACATGGCGCTGGCCACCTTCGAAAAGCTGGTGGATGGGCTTGGCGATGCCAGCATCGTCGGCGTCGGCATTGCCTCACCCTATTTCCTCGGCGGCTGGAGCGAGGAACTCGGCTTTCCCGACGATCTCGGCAGCCGCTGGGAGGCGATCGACCTGACGACATGCTTTGCCACGCCGGCGAAGACGCCGGTGTTCGTGGAAAACGACGCCACGTCGGCGGCGCTGGCCGAACTCGTCCAGGGCGCCGGCGCCCGCTTTCGCGATTTCATGCACATCTCGATCGACACTTTTGTCGGCGGCGGCCTGGTGCAAGGCGGCAGGGTCCATACCGGGCCGCATGGCAACAGCGCTGCCCTCGGACCCTTGCCGGTCTCGCCCTCAAGCCTCGATTCGGTGGCGGCGAAGCCTGCGCGCTACCAGAGCCTGCTGCATCGCGCCTCGATCTATGTGCTGGTCAATCACCTGAGGTCGCGCGGCGTGGTGATCAATCGTGTGCGGGAACTCGATCCGTTGCCACCCGAAGCGCGCGTGCCGCTGTTCGAATGGATCGACGATTGTGCGAGCGCGCTGGTCGAGGCGATCATCGCCATCACCTCCATCATCGATATCGAGGCCATCGTTCTCGACTCGATCCTGCCCAGGCCGATCCATCTCGAACTGCTGGCAAGGGTGCAGGCCCAGTTCAACCAGGCCAGCGCCATCGGCATCGTGGCGCCGGAGATCGTGCCGGGGCAATTCGGCCCCGAAGCGTCCTCGATCGGCGCCGCCATGCTGCCGTTCTCGGCGCTGCTGGCGCCCGACAGCGGCGTGCTGATGATCGGCAAGGACCGGACTAAACTGCTGAGCGCGCTGTCCACGCTGGGTGGCGCCAAGGGAAACGGATCAAATCCGCCCGCCGACCTGCCGGCCTGAGCGCAATGCGGCGCCCAACGCAGGATCGGCCGCCCTTGCCCGCCATGGCTTGCACCCTTTCCCGCCTTCCGCTATAGAGCCGCCACCCGCGTAGACACCCTTGGAGGCAACGCGGCGGAAGGCTGCCTTCCCTTGTGATCCCGAACAAAGCTCCGCGTATGCGGTTTCTGGCATTCGGACATCCAGGCCTGGCGGCTTTCGACGTTTACGGTCCAGGCACACTGCCACCGCAAACGCTCCATAAAACGCGAAAGGAAATGCCATGAGCCACGATACTTACGAGCTCAAGGCCGAAGCGCGCGAACAGGTCGGTAAGGGGTCCGCCCGTGCAGTTCGCCGCAACGGTAAAGTGCCTGCAGTTATCTACGGCGACAGACAGCCTCCCCTGGCGATTGCGCTGAACTACAAGGACGTCTTCTACAAGATCCATGGCGGCGGGTTTTTGACCACGATCGCCACGATCGATGTCGACGGCAAGAAAATCCAGGTTCTGCCCAAGGATTTCCAGCTCGACCCGGTCAAGGATTTCCCGGTCCATGTCGACTTCCTGCGCATCGGCAAGGACACCGAGGTCAACGTCGACGTGCCCGTGCACTTCATCAATGAAGACAAGTCGCCCGGCATCAAACGCGGCGGCGTGCTCAACATCGTGCGTCACGAAGTCGAGTTCCACTGCCCGGCCAATGCGATCCCGGAATTCATCACCGTCGATCTCACCGGCGCCGACATTGGCGATTCGATCCACATCTCGGCGGTTACATTGCCGGCCGGCGTCAAGCCGGTGATCTCCGATCGCGACTTCACCATCGCGACCATTGCCGGCTCCTCGGCGATGAAGCCGGAGACGGAAGAGACGGCGGAAGCGGCAGCCCCCGAAGCGGCGGCTCCTGCTGCCGAAGAGAAGTAATTTTCGAGCCCGGAGCGCACGATGCTTGTCTTTGCAGGCCTCGGCAATCCGGGCGCGAAATACGCTGATAACCGGCACAATGTCGGCTTCATGGCGGCGGACGCAATTGCCCGCCGCCATTCCTTTTCGCCCTGGTCGAAGAAGTTCCAGGGCCTGATCGCCGAAGGCACGATTGCCGGCGAGAAGATTCTCCTGATCAAACCGCAGACCTTCATGAACCTGTCGGGACAGCCGGTCGGCGAAGCCTTGCGCTTCTACAAGCTCGGCCCCGAGGCGCTGACCGTCTTCTACGACGAGATCGACCTGCCGGCCGGCAAATTGCGGGTCAAGGTCGGCGGCGGCGCCGGCGGCCACAACGGCATCCGCTCGCTCGACCAGCATGTCGGCAAGAATTTTCGCCGCGTGCGCATCGGCGTCGGCCACCCCGGTGTCCCGGAAATGGTGCACGGCCATGTCCTAGGCGACTTCGCCAAGGCCGACCGCGGGTGGCTGGACGTGCTGCTCGACACCATCGCCGACGATGCCGGACTGCTGGCCAAGGGCGAAGACAGTTCCTTCATGAACCGCATCACGCTGGCGCTTCGCGACAAGCTCGTGCCGACCAGCGACGACGACCGCCCGCCGCCCAAGGCGCCGAACACGCAGAGCCCGAAAGCCCAGAGCCACATCCGCCAGGCACGGCCACAGCAGGCGCCGGCCAAGCTGCCGGAAAGCGGCCCTATGGCCGCCATGCTGAAGAAACTGTTCGGCAAGAAGGACTGAGCGTCGATGGGATCGGGACTGCGGGGCTTGACGTTGCTCACCCCTATCGCCCATAGCCCTCATCAAATTTCTAGTTTCCCGATAGGACCGGACACATGGGTTTCAAATGCGGCATCGTTGGCTTGCCCAACGTCGGCAAGTCGACGCTTTTCAACGCATTGACCAGGACGGCGGCGGCGCAGGCCGCCAACTATCCGTTCTGCACCATCGAACCGAACACCGGCGAGGTGGCGGTGCCTGATCCGCGGCTGCAGAAGATCGCCGCAATCGCCAAGTCTAAGGAGATCATCCCGACCCGCATCTCCTTCGTCGACATCGCCGGCCTGGTGCGCGGCGCCTCCAAGGGCGAAGGGCTGGGCAACCAGTTCCTCGCCAACATCCGTGAGGTCGACGCCATCGTGCATGTGCTGCGCTGTTTCGAGGATGACGACATCACCCATGTCGAGGGCAAGATCGACCCTGTCGCCGACGCCGATACGGTCGAGACCGAGCTGATGCTCGCCGACCTCGACAGCCTCGAGCGCCGCATCGTGCAGATCCGCAAGCGCGCCGGCAGCAAGGACAAGGAAGCAACCACCGTGCTGCCGATGATGGAGGCCGCACTCGAGCTCCTCCAGGCCGGCAAGCCGACCCGCATCCTGCTCAACGGCATTTCAGCGGAAGACCTGCGCATCCTGCAGGGACTGAACCTCTTGACCTCGCACCCCGTGCTCTATGTATGCAACGTCGCCGAAGCCGACGCCGCCACCGGCAACGAGCACACCAGGGCCGTGGAAAAGATGGCGACCGCGCAGGGCGCCGGCACCGTGGTGATCTCAGCCGCGATCGAAGCCGAAGTCGCCCAGCTCTCCGACGAGGAAGAGATGGAGTTCCTGTCCTCGCTCGGCCTCGACGAACCTGGCCTCAACAAGGTCATCCGCGCCGGCTACGATCTGTTGCATCTCATCACCTATTTCACCGCCGGGCCGAAGGAGACCCGCGCCTGGACGATCCACAAGGGCGACAAGGCCCCGCAGGCGGCCGGCGTCATCCACACCGATTTCGAGCGCGGCTTCATCCGCGCCCAGACCATCGCCTATAACGACTACGTCACACTGGGCGGCGAAGTGGCGGCCAAGGAAGCCGGCAAGGCGCGCGACGAAGGCAAGGAATATGTCGTCCAGGATGGCGATGTCCTGCTGTTCAAGTTCAACACCTGAGGCGCCGCGGCTGGCGCGCTGACGGCGACCGATCACGGCTTCGTCAAGTGGAGGAGCCGGCATGCCGCTTCGCTTGACTGCCCTTGGCACCGGGTCTATGGCCGTTTGCATGCGACTTGGCCATCCCCGTGGGAACGGCGGCGCGTGCAAGACCCATCGCTATTAAACGAAACCTTGGGCTCAACCAACGGAGACCGGCGATGATCAAGGCCTTCGTCGTCGACAATGATCGCCTGCGCCTCGCCGACGATCTCGTGGCCAATGGCGATCAGGTCGTCTGGGCCGACCTTCTCAACCCGACCAAGGAAGAAGAAGCGACGATCGAGACCTGGCTCGGCGTTGCCATCCCGACGCGCGAGGAGATGGAGGAGATCGAGATTTCGAGCCGCCTCTACATCGAGGACGGCGCCTACTTCATGACCGCCACCTTGCCGGCGCAGACCGAAATCGATGATCCCTTGATGTCACCGGTTACCTTTGTGCTTGCCGGCCCGAGACTGGTCACCATCCGCTATCATGAGCCGAAGGCGTTCAAGACCTTTCCCCTGCGCGCCGAGAAGGTGGCGACAGGCTGCACCACCGGCAACACCATCCTGATCGGCCTGCTGGAGGCGATCGTCGATCGCCTAGCCGATATTCTCGAACGCGCCGGCCGTGACATCGAGACGATCTCGCGCGATATCTTCGAAGCGCGGTCGACCAAGGTGAACAAGCGCAATCGCGACTTCCAGGAACTGCTCAAGGCCATCGGCCGCAAGGAGGACATTGCCTCCTCGATCCGCGACAGCCTTATCTCGCTGCAGCGCCTCACCGGCTTCCTTGCCCATGTCGCGACCCAGATCAAGATGAGCAAGGACGTCCGCGCCCGCATCAAGACAGTATCGCGCGACGTGCTGTCGCTCGCCGACCACGCCACCTTCCTGTCGCAGAAGATCTCGTTCCTGCTCGACGCGACGCTCGGCATGATCTCGATCGAGCAGAACGCCATAATCAAGATCTTCTCGGTCGCCGCCGTCATCTTCCTGCCGCCGACGCTGGTGGCTTCGATCTACGGCATGAATTTCGACGTCATCCCGGAGCTGAAATGGGAGCTCGGCTATCCCTTCGCCATCGGCCTGATGATCCTGTCGGCGATCCTGCCGTTCTGGTATTTCCGCCGCCGCGGCTGGTTGTAGGCCCAATAGAATTCGCTTGACCAAACGCCGCCCGGACGGCATCCGGATGCCCGGTGATCGTACAACCGGATTGGGATCATGACCGCAAAAAGCTGGGCCTACGAGGATTTCACCGAGGGCGCATCGATCGACCTCGGCGCCAAGCAGGTGAGTGCGGCCGAAATCATCGAATTCGCCACCGAATTCGACCCGCAGCCGATGCATCTCGACGAAGCCGCCGGCAAGGCCAGCATCCTTGGCGGCTTGGCCGCCTCCGGCTGGCACACCTGCGCGATCTTCATGCGCATGCTGTGCGACGCCTTCCTGCTCGACTCGACCGCGCAAGGCGCGCCCGGCATCGACCAGGTCAAATGGAAGAAGCCGGTGCTGGCCGGCGACACACTGGCCGGCAGCACCAGCGTGCTTGCCAGGCGCCTGTCGAAATCCAGGCCTCAGCTCGGCCTCGTCACCTTGCGCAGCGAACTGTTCAACCAGCGCGGTGAAAGCGTCTTCGAACTTGAGAACACTGTCATGTTCTTGACCCGCGAGGCCGGCGCATGAGCCTCGACGCGTTCTTCCGCATCGGCGATACCATCAACCTCGGTTCGCACACATTCGAAGCCGAGGCGATCAAGGCGTTCGCCTGCAAATACGATCCACAGGTCTTTCATGTCGACGAGGAGGCCGCAAAGAAAAGCGTGTTCGGCCGCCTCTGCGCCTCAGGCTGGCACACCGCGGCCACCTGGATGAAGCTCAATCTCAAAAATCCTATGGACGCTTCTCAATGGACCGGACCCGGCCCGGTACCAGAATTCGGCCCCTCCCCCGGCTTCAGGAACCTGAAATGGCCAAAGCCGGTCTATGCCGGCGAAACCGTCACCTTCATGCGCACGGCCCTGTCCCACCGCCCGCTTGCCACCCGCCCCGGCTGGCGCCTGCTGGCGCTGCGCTCGGAAGGTTCCGATTCGGCAGGCGACAAGGTGCTGGAGTTCGACAGCGCCGTGCTGGTGAAGGCTGGGTAGTGAATGGTGAGTAGTGAGTAGTGAGTAGTGAGTAGTGAGTATTCAATATCAGAAAGTGTGAGTAAGCCTAGCGCCTGTCATTGAACGCTGACATTCACTATTCACTATTCACTATTCACTATTCACTATTCACTATTCACTATTCACTATTCACTATTCACTATTCACTGTTCACTAATGCCCCTCAAACCCGATCAACGTCCGCACCGGCACGCCCAGCGCTTCGAGCTTCGCCCGTCCGCCGAGATCCGGCAGGTCGATGACGAAGCACGCGGCAAGAATATCGGCGCCGATCTGCCTCAGCAGCTTGACCGCCGCCTCCGCCGTGCCGCCGGTCGCGATCAGGTCGTCCACCAGGATCACCTTCTCGCCCGGCGCAACGCCGTCCTTGTGCATCTCCATCTCGTCCAGCCCGTATTCCAGGCTGTAGGCGACGCGTACCGTCTCGTAAGGCAGCTTGCCCTTCTTGCGGATCGGCACGAAACCGGCCGAAAGCTGGTGCGCGACCGCACCGCCGAGGATGAAGCCGCGTGCCTCGATGCCGGCGATCTTGTCGATCTTCTGGCCGGCATAGGGATGCACCAGCTCGTCGATGGCGCGGCGGAAGGCGCGCGCATTGCCGAGCAAAGTGGTGATGTCGCGAAACAGGATGCCGGGCTTGGGGTAGTCCGGAATGGTGCGGATCGCGGCGAGCAGCGTGTCTTCGAGCGAGGATTTCATGGGTCGAGATTACCTGAAACGGAGGTTGTTGCGCGACAATTGTTCGATCGAACTGCAGCCCATCAGCTTCATGCCGCGCTCGATCTCGACCCGCATCTGCTCCAGCGCCCGCTCGACGCCCGGCTGTCCGGCCGCCGCCAAGGGGAACAGATAGTAGCGGCCGACGCCAACAGCCTTGGCGCCGAGCGACAGCGCCTTCAGCACATGGGTGCCGCGCTGCACGCCGCCATCCATGATGACGTCTATTCTGTCGCCGACGGCATCGACGATCTCGGCCAGCTGGTCGAACGCCGCCCGCGAGCCGTCCAGCTGCCGGCCGCCGTGGTTGGACAGCACAATGCCGCTGCAGCCGATCTCGACGGCGCGCTTGGCATCCTCCACCGACATGACGCCCTTGAGACAGAACGGACCTCCCCACAGTCTGACCATCTCGGCAACATCGTCCCAGGTCATCGACGGATCGAGCATCTCGGTGAAGTAGCGGCTGATCGACATCGTGCCGGCGCCCATGTCGACATGCTCGTCGAGCTGCGGCAGCTTGAATCCCTCATGGGTGAAATAGTTGATCGCCCAACCCGGCTTCAGCGCGAACTGCAGCATGCCGGCAAGGTTGAGCTTGAACGGGATGGCAAAGCCGGTGCGCTTGTCGCGCTCGCGGTTGCCTCCGGTGATGCTGTCGACGGTCAGCATCATCACTTCGACTCCAACCGCTTTCGCCCGCTGCATCATCGCCCGGTTGAGGCCGCGATCCCGGTGGAAATAGAACTGGTAGACCTGCGGGCTGCTGCTGATCTTGCGCGCTTCCTCAAGACTGACAGTGCCGAGCGAGGACACGCCGAACATCGTGCCGAATTTGGCCGAAGCCTTGGCCACCGCGCGCTCGCCTTGATGATGGAACAGCCGCTGCAAGGCGGTCGGCGAGCAATAGACGGGCATGGCCAGCTTCTGGCCCATCACCGTCACCGACATGTCGATCTCGCTTACCCCGCGCAGCACGTTGGGAACGAGGTCGCAGCGCTCGAAGCTCTCGGTGTTGCGGCGATAGGTGACCTCATCGTCGGCCGCGCCATCGATGTAGTTGAAGATTGGCCCCGGCAACCGCTGCTGGGCCATGCGCCGGAAATCGGAAAAGTTGTGACAGTCGCGTAGCCGCATCATCGATCCCAAATGCCCCTTTAGCCGGCGATCCGCCGGGCGCGCGTGCAATACCAATCGCATGGCGGCGTGCCAACGGACTTCTTACTGGACGGCTGCTGCGCCAAGATGCGAACCATGTCCGGTTTGGCAAGCAAAAAGGGCGTCCGAAGACGCCCTTTCCATTTCCGAGGAATAAGATGCGGCTTAGTGCGCCACGCCTTCCCACACCTTTCGCTTGGTCAGATACATCAGCGCCCCGAACAGAAGCAGAAACACCAGCACGCGGAAGCCGGTCTTCTTGCGGTCTTCCATATGCGGCTCGGCCGCCCACATCAGGAACGCCGAGACGTCGCGCGAATACTGGTCGATCGTCTGCGGCGAACCGTCATCGTAGGTCACCTGGCCGTCGGAGAGCGGCTTGGGCATCTTCAGCGACACGCCGGACATGAAGTATGGATTGTAGTGGGTGCCTTCGGGGATCACCATGCCGGCAGGTGGCGTCTCGTCGTAGCCTGTCAGCAGAGAATGGATGTAGTCCGGGCCGCCCTGCGCATATTGCGTGAAGATGTCGAAGACGAAGCGCGGGAAGCCGCGCTCGACGCCGCGCGCCTTGGCCAGCAGCGACATATCCGGTGGGGCAGCGCCGCCGTTGGAAGCGGCAGCCGCCTCCTCATTGGCGAACGGCGCCGGGAAATGGTCTGACGGCTTGCCCGGCCGGTCGAACATGTCGCCGGCATCGTTGGGTCCATCATGGATGGTGTACTCGGCCGACAGGGACTTGATCTGCGCTTCAGAATAGCCGAGGTCCTCCAGCGTGCGGAACGCCACCAGATTCATCGAGTGGCAGGCCGAGCAGACTTCCTTGTAGACCTTCAAGCCACGCTGCAGCTGCGCCTTGTCGTAGGTGCCGAACGGACCGGCAAAAGTCCAGTCCATCTCCTTCGGCTCGTGGATCGGGAAATGCGTCGGTGCCGCCGCGTTGTGCGCCTCTTCAGCGGCGATCGCCACACTGCCGACGGCTCCGATGCCAGCGGCAAACACGCCTAGCAGGGCGAGCGAGGTGAGAATCTTTTTCATGCCAAATCCCCTTAGATTCTCACTCAGCCTTTGGTTTCCGGCGCCGCGGTCGCACCGGCCGGATGTCCCCCTCCGGCACCCTTGTTCTTCTCCAGCACCGCCTCGGTGATCGAATTCGGCAGTCTGCGTGGCGTCTCGATCAGGCCAAGCACCGGCAGGATGACGAGGAAGAAGGCGAAGTAGAACAGTGTCGCCGCTTGAGCGTAGCCAACGTAGTTGCCCGAGACCTCACCTATCAGGAGGGTCAACAGACCGCCGCCTTCCGCCGGCTGCGAGCCAAGCCAGCCAAGCAGGACAGCGTCTGCGACGAACAGCCAGAAGAACAGCTTGTACCAGGGCCGGTAGACCGCCGAGCGCACCTTGGAGGTGTCGAGCCACGGCACCAGGAACAGCATGACGATGGCGCCGAACATGCACAGCACGCCACCGAGCTTGGAGTTGATCGGCCCGATGTTGAAGGTGATCGCGCGCAGGATCGCGTAGAACGGCAGGAAGTACCATTCCGGCACGATGTGGGCCGGCGTCTTCAGCGGGTTGGCGATCGTGTAATTGTCCGGATGGCCGAGAAAGTTCGGCAGGTAGAAGACGAAATAGGCGAAGAAGAACAGGAACACGATCATGCCGAATGCATCCTTGATGGTCGCATAGGGCGTAAAGGCAACGGTGTCGGTCTTCGATTTCACCTCGATGCCGGTCGGGTTCGACTGGCCGACCACGTGCAGCGCCCAGACGTGCAGCACGACGACGCCGGCGATCATGAACGGCAGCAAATAGTGCAGCGCAAAGAAGCGGTTGAGCGTCGGGTTGTCGACGGCGAAACCGCCGAGCAGCAGTTCCTGGATCCAGTTGCCGACCAGCGGAATGGCGCTGAAGAAGCCGGTGATGACGGTGGCGCCCCAGAAGCTCATCTGACCCCAAGGCAGCACATAGCCCATGAAGCCGGTCGCCATCATCAGCAGATAGATGATGCAGCCGAGGATCCACAGCAGCTCGCGCGGCGCCTTGTAGGAGCCGTAATAGAGCCCGCGGAAGATGTGGATGTAGACGGCGACGAAGAAGAACGAGGCGCCGTTGGAATGCATGTAGCGCAACAGCCAACCGGAATTGACGTCGCGCATGATTTTCTCGACCGAATTGAAGGCGAGATTGGTGTCGGCGGTATAGTGCATGGCGAGCACGATACCGGTCAGGATCTGCGCCACCAGCATGATCGTGAGGATGCCGCCGAAGGTCCACGCATAGTTGAGGTTGCGCGGCACCGGATAGGCGATGAAGCTGTCATAGACCATGCGCGGCAGCGGCATGCGGGCGTCGAACCAGCGTTCGATACCGGTCTTGGGCGTATAGGTCGAGTGTCCCTCGCTCATCGAATTATCCCCTGCCTCAACCGATAAGGATTTTGGTATCGGAAATGAACTTGAATACCGGCACGGCCATGTTTTCCGGCGCCGGGCCTTTGCGGATGCGGCCGGCGGTATCGTACACCGAACCGTGGCACGGGCAGAACCAGCCGCCGAAATCGCCTTCCTGGCCAAGCGGAATGCACCCCAGATGCGTGCAGACTTGCACCATCACCATCCAGGCTTCCTTGCCGGGCGTGGTGCGGTTGGCATCGGTCGCCGGCGCATCGGCGGGCAGATTGGCGTTGCGGGCAATAGGATCCTTGAGATCGGCAAGGTTCACGGCTTCGCCGTCCTTCATCTCCTGCTCGGTGCGATTGCGCACCACGACCGGCTTGCCGCGCCATTTGACGATCAGCGACATGCCAGGCGTCAGCGAGGCGACATCAACCTCGACCGAGGCCAGCGCCAGCGTCGAGGCATCAGGGCGCATCTGGTCGATGAAGGGCCAGGCAACGGCGCCTGCGCCAACCACTGCGGCCATGCCGGTGGCGACGTAGAGAAAATCACGACGGTTGGGATCCTGGGTGTCGGTTGCGCTCACGGGTGCCTGATCCTTTCGCCTCTTCCGAGCCGGCGGCCGAGCTTTGTCCCCGCTCCATCGCGCCGGCCCGACAGCGCATGGCGAACAAGCTAGCGAATTCCTCCGGCATTTGGATTTCGGTTTATGCGTGAAGCCCGTTTTTGTCCAGCGGGCTGAGGCCACAAGGGCAGATTGTCGCGGGCGTTCCGCACGAAGAGAAATTTGACGAGCTTGGCCGAATGTAGCAATATGTCTACATCTTCCGGATGGAGGTGTTGATATGAATATCTCGACGAAGACGATAACCATCATGTCGAGCCGTGAATTCAACCAGGACACGGCGCATGCCAAACGGGCAGCCAAGAACGGGCCGGTCATCATTACCGACCGCGGCAAGCCCTCCCATGTGCTGATGTCGATGGAGGAATATCAGCGTTTAGAGAAGAAGCCGAGAAGCCTCGCGGACGCGATTGCCGATGATCGCCCCGAAGCAGATTTCGACTGGGAACCACCTCGCCTGGAAGGACCGTTTTTCAAGATTCCCGAACTCGACTGATGTTCATTCTTGACACCAATGTCGTTTCGAATCTGCGTCGTCGGGACAAGGCCGATCGCAACGTTTTGGCCTGGTCAGAGACCCACGACATCGCCAGCTTTTTCATGTCGGTCATTTCGATCCTGGAACTCGAAATCGGAACAATGCTCTTGTCGAGGAAGGATACTCGCCAGGCCACCATGTACCGTGAGTGGTTGGATCAGACACTCATTCCACAGTTTGACGACCGGATATTGAGCATAGACACGGCTGTTGTCGTGCGTTGCGCAAACCTCCACGTTCCCGATCCAAAGCCGGAGCGCGACGCCCTCATAGCCGCTACCGCGCTCGTCAAAAACTTGACAGTCGTGACCCGCAACACCAAGGATTTTGAAGGCACCGGCGTGAAGCTTTTCAACCCCTGGATACCGACGAAGGGTTAGAGGCTATGGCACACATCATCGACCGCGAGACCTGGACCAGGACGCCCGGCCGCTGGCAGGGCGAACTGCAATGCGGCGCCTACGGCTCCAACTCCTGCCTGATTTTCAACTATCAGGAAGAGATTGGCGGCGGCCCGCGCCTGCACACGCATCCCTATTGTGAGATATTCATCATCCGGCAAGGCACCGGCCTGTTCACGATCGGCGACCAGCAGATCGAGGCCACGGCCGGCCAGATCCTGATCGTGCCGCCCGATACGCCGCACAAATTCACCAATCTTGGCCCAGGCCCGCTCGAAACGACCGACATCCACGAAAACGGCAGCTTCATCACCGAATGGCTGGAATGAATGTTGCCGACCTCTAGCTTGCACCGAGCCTGACCAGCACGGCCCTTGGGATATCGTATTCGCGGATGACCGACTCATGCCGGCGCAGGCCGCAGAGTTCACGCTGGATGAAATAGGCGTGCACCGCTGCGGCAGCCTCCTTGAGCAGCCGCGGTCGCTGCTCCTTGTCGTCGTTGTTCTGACGGAGCTTGGCCAGCGTTTCCTCGACCCGTTGGCCGGCACGGCCGAGCGCTGCGGCCTTTTCAGCCAGTATCTCATGGCCAAGCGCGTCGAACGCGGCCTCGGCAGCCGAGGCGCCTAGGGATGGCGGACGCAGTGACATCTCAGCCTCCTTTTCTGTCTTGAGAGAGCATCATCCGGTGCGTGACGAATTCTTCGCCCACCACCGGCTGGAAGCCAAGCCGTTCATAGAAGCCAAAGGCTTCTTGTGGCGCGCGGGTGTTCAGCAAGGCAAAATGGTGACGTGCCCTGTCAATGACGGTCTCGACCAGCATGCGCCCAAGGCCGCTGCGGCGGTGACGCGCGCTGACGAACAGGTGCCTGACCCGGCCGTGGTCCCTGCCTTCGAAATAAGGATCGATGTTCAACCCGCACACACCAGCGAGTTCTCGGCCATGCCATGCGCCAAACAGCGCCTCGCCTCGTTTCAGGAACTTGTTGCGGCCGCCCGCCCAGCCATCCGCCAGCCGCACCAGCATCCAGTAGCCCTCCAGCCGGCTCTCCTCCTTCAGCGCGTCGAAGGCCGGCGCGGTTGGCCGCAGCCGCTTGAGGACGTAGCCGACATCAGGCGACCCTGCCATGCCCTACTCCGCCGGCCGTGTCTCTTCCAGCACGCTTTCCTCGTGGTAGAGGAAGCCGCCGGACTGCCGCTTCCACAGCCGCGCATAGAGCCCGTCGAGCGCCACCAGCTCGTCATGCGTGCCCTGTTCGACGATGCGGCCTCCGTCCAGCACCACAAGACGGTCGAGCGCGGCGATGGTCGACAGCCGATGAGCGATGGCGATGACCGTCTTGTTCTCCATCAGCCTGGCCAGATTCTCCTGGATCGCCGCCTCGATGTCGGAATCGAGCGCCGAGGTCGCCTCGTCGAGGATCAGGATCGGCGCATCCTTGAGGAAGACGCGGGCGATCGCGACGCGCTGGCGCTGGCCGCCCGACAGTTTCACGCCGCGCTCGCCGACAAAAGCCTCGTAGCCGGTACGGTCCCGGTTGTCGCGCAGGCCCAATATGAACTCGTGCGCCTCGGCCTTCTTCGCCGCCGCGATCACCTCGGCCTCGGTCGCGTCCGGCATGCCGAGCTTGATGTTGTCGCGCAGCGAGCGGTGGAACAGCGCCGTGTCCTGGCTGACCACGCCGATATTGGCGCGCAGCGAGTTCTGCGTCACCTCGGCGACGTCTTGCCCGTCGATCAGGATTTTGCCGCTCTCGAGGTCGTAGAGGCGCAAGATGAGGTTGGCGAGCGTCGTCTTGCCCGCGCCCGACGGCCCGACCAGCCCGACCTTCTCGCCAGGCTTGACCACAAGGTCGATGCCATTCAGCACGCCAAAACCCTTGCCGTAGTGGAACTCGACATTCTTCACCTCGATGCGGCCTCCCGCGACGACAAGCTCCTTCGCATCCGGCGCATCGACAAGGCCAAGCGGCTGCGAGATCAGCGCCTTGGAGTTCTCCAGCACGCCGAGGTTTCGCAAAATGCCGTTGAGCTGCATCATCACCCGCCCGAGCAGCATGTTGAGCCGCAGCACCAGGGACAGCGTGAAGGCGACGGCGCCGACGGTGATCGACCCTTCGACCCAGAGATAGACGGCAAAGCAGCCAATCGCGGTGATCATGATGCCCGACAGCGTCGTCAGCGCCATGCGCACGCCGGTCAGTCGGCGGGTGAAGGGCCGTAGTGCATCGAGATAGATGTCGAAGCCGTTCTTGATGTAGCGGTCGTCGCCATCGGCCGAGAACAGCTTCAGCGTCTGCACGTTGGAATAGGAATCGATGATGCGCCCATTGATCATCGAGCCCGCTTCGGCCGTGGCCTCGGCATGCCTGCGGATCGAGGGCAGATAGAGCTTGGCCAGCCAGGCGAAAGCGAGGATCCAGATCACCACCAGCACGGCCAGGCGCAGATCCAGCCCGGCGACCAGCGCCAAGGTCGTCACCGTATAGATGAGCATGAACCAGATGACCTCGATGAAGCTCTCCATCAGGTCGCCGGTCGCCTGCCCCGCCTGCCAGACTTTTGTCGCGATACGGCCGGCGAAATCGTTCTGGAAGAAAGTGTAGGACTGCCGCGACACATGCCGGTGTGCCTGCCAGCGCACCAGATTGTAGAAGCCCGGCGTGATCGTCTGTTCGTTGACCAGCGCCGACAGGCCGACGACGACGGTGCGGATGACCAGCACCACTGCGATCATGAAGACAAGCTCAGGCCCGGCGGCGGTCCACAGCGCGTGCCAGCTGCGCTCGCCAGGAAGCTGGTCGAGAATATCGACCAGCCGCCCGACGAAGTAGAAAAGCCCAGCCTCGATCAGCGGCGCGATGCCGCCGATGACCAGCATGGCGAAGAAGGCGAACTTCGCCTGGCCGACATAGTGCCAGAGGAAGCCGCCGACGCTTGGCGGTGGCCGAAGGTCCGCCGGCTCCCTGAACGGATAGACCCAGTCCTCGAACCAGCGATAGACGGCTGTCATCATGCTGACGTCATCACTCTGCGGCTTCACCCTTCACGCCGATGTCGTTGGCAACGGCGTCATTGGCGGCATCGACCGGACCGTCGTCGAGCAGGAACCCGCCCGACTGGCGCTGCCAGAGCTGCGCGTAGAGCCCGCCGCTGGCGACGAGTTCCTCGTGCGACCCTTCCTCGATGACACGGCCCTTGTCGAGGACGACGAGCCTGTCCATCGCCGCGATGGTCGACAGCCGGTGCGCAATGGCGATGACGGTCTTGCCTTGCATGAGCTTGTAGAGATTCTCCTGGATGGCGGCCTCGGCTTCGGAATCCAGCGCCGACGTCGCTTCGTCAAGGATAAGTATCGGTGCGTCCTTCAACATAACGCGAGCAATGGCGATGCGTTGCCGCTGGCCGCCGGACAATTTGACGCCGCGGTCGCCGACATGAGCGTCGAGCCCTTTACGTCCGGTGTGATCCGAAAGCCTGCCGATAAACTCCAGCGCCTCGGCCCGCCCGGCTGCCTCGACAAGCATTTCCTCCGTCGCATCGGGCCGCCCGTAAAGAATGTTGTCGCGCACCGAACGATGCAGCAGCGAAGTGTCCTGCGTCACCATGCCGATCTGCGCGCGCAGCGAATCCTGCGTCACCGAAGCGATCTCCTGGCCGTCGATCAGGATCCGGCCGTTCTCGAGGTCGTAGAACCGCAACAGGAGATTGACCAGCGTCGACTTGCCCGCACCCGAGCGCCCGACAATGCCGACTTTCTCGCCGGGCTTCACCGTCAGCGACAGGTTCTCGATGACGCCCTTCTGCTTGCCATAGTGGAAACGAATGTCGTCGAAGCGGATCTCGCCCTTGGTGACGGCAATGTCCTTCGCCCCCGGCCGGTCTTCGACCAGGCGCGGCAGCGAGATCGAGGCGATGCCGTCTTGCACCGTGCCGATGTTCTCGAACAGGCTCGACATTTCCCACATGATCCACTGCGACATGCCCCACATACGGAGCACGAGGCCGATGACCACGGCGACGGCACCGATCGTCACCGCCTGGCCGAGCCACAGCCACAGCGCCAGCGCCGTCACCGAAAACAGGAGCAGCGCGTTGAGGATATAGAGCAGCCCGTAAAGCACCGTCACCAGCCGCATCGACCGGTAGACCGTGTCGAGGAAGCCTGCCATGCCTTCTCTCGCGAACGTTGCTTCGCGCCGTGCATGGGAAAACAACTTGACCGTCTGGATGTTGGTGTAGCTGTCGACGACGCGGCCGGTCATCGTCGAGCGCGCATTGGCCTGCGCCTCGCCGACCTTGCCCAGCTTCGGGATGATATAGCGCAACAACCCGATATAGCCGAGCAGCCAGACGCCGAGAGGTGCCGCCAGCCGCAAGTCGGCCGAGCCGACGATGAACAGCATGCCGAGGAAATAGACGATGACGTAATTGAGCACCTCGATCACCTTGATGACGCATTCGCGCACGGCGAGTGCCGTCTGCATCAGCTTGGTGGCGATGCGGCCGGCAAATTCGTCCTGGTAGAAGCTCATCGACTGCTTCAAGAGATAACGATGCACCTGCCATCGGATGCGCATGGGGTAGTTGCCCATCAGCGTCTGCTGGTTGAGCAAAGAATGCAGCCATACCGTACCCGGCAGCGCGAACAGCACGACGAAGGCCATGCCGGCGAGCTTCCAGCTCTCGGTCTGCAGGAAGGTTTCGCGGTTCTGCCCGGACAGCCAGTCGACGATGTGGCCCATGAAGCCGAACATCCACACTTCCGCGATGGCAATCGCCGTCACCAGCACCGCATCGACGATGATGTATGGCCAGGCGCCGCGCGTATAATGCACGCAGAAGGCAACCAGCGTCTTCGGCGGCTCGACCGGTTCCGCTGCGGGGAACGGATCGAGCCTTCTTTCAAACCAGCTAAACATAGGGATGCTCACAAAACTGTTGTCCGCTCATGCGGCGCGGGAAAAATCCCCGGGGCGCTCCGCGTCCCCAGACCGTACGTCGGCGGGGACTGACGGCCCGGAATCACCCGGGCCATCGGTCCTGCTTCGCGCAATATAGGGACTTGCGGGCTTTTCACCGACAGAAGCGTTCGACTGAACTGACGGCACGCCGCCGCCAGTCCGGTTTTTCGCGCCCGGCCGGATCAGCCGGATGATCCGGCGCACCAGCGACGGCCGGCTGTGGTCGGGAACCGCACGCGAGAAATCGACATCCGGCAACATGCCGCGATGCGGACGCCGGCGCGTCTGCGCATGAACGGCCGACGAATAGGTCTCGCCGACCAGCAACGCCCAGGTCGCCGTCTTGCGTTCGTGCAGGCTTCTTGAACCAGGTATCTTATAGGGATCGAACATCGGTCCGTCCTCCGTGTGAAAATAGACATAAAAAGGCGAAGCAATGTCGTGCGCCGGCATTCGGCCGGAGGCACGGATTGCATCCGTCGGGACACGAGGATAGGCCTCGGTCGCGACATGCTCAGCTGGGGCGCTTGGCCCCTTTAACCGGTTGAAAAACATCGCAGGATTCCTTCGAGAGCCGAAAATTGGGTTCGGCGGGAATCGGTGCGATCAGATCTAAGAAATCAGGTAAATCGTCGTACCGAAACCGCCGGAAGGCAGGTAAGCCCACGGGAGGGGCGCTGGATGTGCATGGTCATCATGAAATACCCCTCCATCGGTTCGGGTTGACAATGCGTGCGGTATAATCGACTTCGCAGAAAATGGCCACCCGCAGGTCCAGCAATTTCCAAAACCAGCCACCCGCTGTGGCCGATCTGCCACTTATTAGAAAGACGCGGAAATGAACCACCGTCTCCGCATCGCCCTCTACCAGCCTGACATCGCCGGCAACACCGGAACAATCCTGCGCTTCGCCGCCTGCCTCGGCCTTGGCGTCGACATTATCGAACCAGCCGGCTTTCCGCTCTCCGACAAAGCGCTCAAGCGCGCCGGGATGGACTACCTCGAAATGGCTGCCCTGACCCGGCATGTCGACTGGAACGCCTTCGAGGATTGGCGCAAGGGCCAAGCCTGCCGGCTGGTGCTGCTCACCACCAAAGCCGCGACCCCCTATACGGGCTTCAGCTTCGCCCAAGGCGACATCCTGCTGTTCGGCCGCGAATCCGCCGGCGTGCCGGATCCTGTCCATCAGGCGGCGGATGCGCGGCTGACGATCCCGATGCAGCCGGGCACGCGCAGCATCAACGTCGCGCTGTCCGTCGCCATGGTCGCCGGTGAAGCCATCCGGCAACTCGGCTAGAACCTTCAACGCGTTGTCGTCATCGCCAACGGCCCTTGCGTCTTGCATCATTCTCACCCAGGCGCACATCGCCTTCTCCTCAATTGCCCTATCGACATTTCCTGGCTACAAGCTCAACTTAAGTTGAGGTCAAGCGGAAAATCGAGATGGCTCCGGTAAAGGAATTGACGGTCGGCCAGTTGGCCATGCGCAGCGGCGTGGCGGTGTCGGCGCTGCATTTCTACGAGGCGCGCGGGCTGATCCGCAGCCACCGCACGTCGGGCAACCAGCGGCGCTATGGCCGCGACGTGCTGCGGCGGGTGGCGATCATCCGGATCGCCCAGGAGGTCGGCATCTCGCTGGCCGAGATCGGCGCCGCACTTGAATCGCTGCCAGAAGGCCGTACCCCGACGCGCGAGGACTGGAACCTGTTGTCGACCGGCTGGCGCGACGACCTCGATCGCAAGATCACTCAGCTAAAGAAGCTGCGCGACGGCCTTACCGACTGCATCGGCTGCGGCTGCATGTCGATCGACAAATGCCCGCTGCGAAACAGGGAAGATCGCTTGAGTGCGCAAGGGCCGGGCGCAAGGCGACTGCTTGTGGAATCCTAATCCGCCGCGGGCAGCCGCCGTATGGTGAATTCGATTACGTCGCCCGGCCGCTCGAACCAGCTTTCGATCTCGGTCCAGTAGGCCTGCTTGGGAAAACGCTCGAACCATTCCTTGGCCTTGAGCCGCGCATCCGGGCGCGGCAGGACGAAGGTCTCGCGCAAAAACCCGTCACGCGGCATGCGCTCGCGCTCGGCGCGTGAACGATCGAGCCTTTTCTTCAGGCCATGCAGCGGCGGTCTTGCCGGCGTGCGCATGAAAGAACTCCTAGGCCGAACCAGATGACACTTGACCCTTGCCCCTAAGAGATTAGGGATCGCGCCCGGAAAAGGCTAGTGCTCCGATTCCAACATTCGCCTCCTAATCCCCAGTCGCCGTTGCGAACGTTGGAATCACAAGGACCACTAGCAAGTTCATGTTTCTGGTGAGTTTTCGAATTTGACATTTGCGCCGTGCCCTGCGCCACGCTGTGTGCAAATCTCAAATTCACTCCACTAGGTCCTTTGTCGGCTGCGACCGGAGACAGCATTTTGGAACGACCAGAAATACCGGCAGGCCTGCCAGCCGACATCGAACAGAAGAAAATGAAGGCCAGGCTCTGGTTCGAGACGCTGCGGGAGCGCATCTGCACCACCTTCGAGCAGATCGAGCAGGACTTGACCGGTCCGCTGGCCGAATGGTCGCCCGGCCGCTTCGAAAAGACGCCGTGGGAACGAGACCATGGCAAGGGCGGCGGCGGCGCCATGTCGATGATGCGCGGCCGCGTCTTCGAGAAGGTCGGCGTCCATACTTCGACCGTCTATGGCGAATTCTCGCCCGAATTCAGGAAGCAGATGCCCGGCGCCGAGGAAGACCCGAGCTTCTGGGCATCAGGCATTTCGTTGATCGCGCATCCCTGGAACCCCAACGTGCCGGCCGTGCACATGAACACCCGCATGGTCGTGACGTCGCGCCACTGGTTTGGCGGCGGCGCCGATCTGACGCCGGTGCTCGACCGCAACCGCACGGAAGATCACCCCGACACGGTCGCCTTCCATCGAGCCATGCAGTTCGCCTGCGAGAAGAACGCTGCGATCGCCGACCACCCCAAATTCAAGGCCTGGTGCGACGAGTATTTCTATCTGCCGCACCGCCACGAGCCGCGCGGCGTCGGCGGCATCTTTTTCGACTGGCTGCATTCGGGGGAGGAGAAAGGCGGCTGGAATGCCGATTTGAACTTCGTCCAGGATGTCGGGCGTTCTTTCCTTGTCGTCTACGGACACCTGGTTCGCGCCCATTTCAACGAGAACTGGACCGACGACGACCGCGACGAGCAGCTCATTCGCCGCGGCCGTTACGTCGAATTCAACCTTCTTCACGATCGCGGCACCATCTTCGGCCTGAAGACCGGCGGCAATGTCGCTTCGATCCTGTCCAGCCTGCCGCCGGAGGTCAGGTGGCCGTAAAAAATCGGTGAGCGAAACGTGAGCCGCATTGACGTCCCATTCGCCGAATCTGGGCAGCCAATGTGGCATCGCCATTATCTTTTTCGTCTAATAGGCAATTGAAATAAAACGACTATTTGTCGTTTCGGGCCGGGAAGCGCCGGCGGTTCAGTCCCGAACCGCGACACGACGCTACCGGACGGCCCTGAACAAGGCGGAGCATTTTCCAAACGGATGCCCGCATTTCCAGGAGTATTACATGCGAAAGCTCATTGTTTCGGCAGCCGCCGCTGCCCTTCTCGCTTCCGGCTCGATTGCCTTTGCCGCGGTCAAGCACACCACGGGCACGGTCAAGACCTATGATGGCACGGCCATGAGCCTCGTTCTGGACGATGGATCGACCTTTACGCTGCCCAAGACCTTCAAGGATCCTGGCCTGAAGGCAGGCGAAAAGGTCCGCGTTTCCTGGGACATGAGCGGCAAGAACAAGGTTGCCGAGTCCGTCAAGATCGAGAAGTGATCGGGACAAGACCGAACGTTCTCGCCTTGGCTTAGCCTGGCAAGAGGGGGCGGAGCAGCGCTGCTCCGCCTTTTTCGCCCCCACGGCAACCAAACTCGTGGAACCGTGTTATGCTAACTCCCCCGTGCGCGCCCCCGAAACCGACTGCTGTGACAGGGCGCGGAACAGAGATGGCGGAGCTTCGTGTGCCCATGAGAGGCACAGGCTCCAAGGAGGAAAAGGAGAAAATCCCATGAAGGAATTCCATTGCGGCTCGCTGGTTCCCGGCTGTGAGTGGCACACCCGTGCCGGTGAGGAAGCCGAGGTCATGCGCCGCGCCGTCGACCATATGCGCGAGACACATGGCGAAACGGTCATTCGCGAGACGATGATCGAGGCGATCCGCTCGCGCATCGAGAAAGTTCGCGACGCGGCCTGAGCAGTCCTATCTGGCCTTCAAGGCTTCCGCGGCGCGCTCCAGCAGCGCGTCGCGATCGAGCGCAAAGCCGGACCCGATCCATTCCTTTTCCAGGTTTTTCAGGATCGCACCGAGTATTGGCCCCGGCGACGCGCCAAGCGCCGTCAGATCGCCGCCCTTGACTGGGAACACCGGTTTTTCCCATTTCAGCGCAAAAGCGAGCAGGCGCGAAAACCCGCCGGCCTGAACCAGCGCGTCATTGTCCTCGAGAGCCCGCGCTCGCGCCGACGCCAGCGACAGCCGCAGGCGATCGAGAAAACCCTGGCGCTCGCCGGAATAGAGTTTCTTGGCCAGTTCCGCTTCGCTTGTCTTGGGCTCGACGGCAGCCGTCAGCGCCCAGTGGCGCAGGCGCTCCGCCTCAGTGGTCGAAAGTTTCAGCCGCTCGGCCAGTGTCTTCATCCTCGCCGCATCGGGCGGCACGATCGCCTCCAGCCTGAGCAGCGGGTCCGGCGCCCAGCCCAGATCCTTTTCTGTCTTGGTCAGCCCATGAATGGCATCGATGCCCCATTTCTCGCTTTCCGGCAGGGCGCTGGTGAGCACGCCGGCCTGGCGCATCCACAGCAAGGCGCGCGACGGATCTGGGGCCGATAACAACTTCTTCAGTTCGGACCAGATGCGTTCGGCCGAGAGATGGGCGAGACCGTCCTTGAGCCGGGCGCAGGCCTTCAATCCCTCGGCATCGGGCCGACCCTCGCCATACCAGGCGAAAAAGCGGAAGAAACGCAGGATGCGCAGATAGTCTTCGCGGATCCGCTGCTCGGCATCGCCAATGAAGCGCAGCCTTCGTGCCTCGATATCGCCGACGCCGCCAACCAGGTCGACCACCGTCCCGTCAGCCTCCGCATAGAGCGCGTTGATTGTGAAATCGCGCCGTTCGGCGTCGGCCTTCCAGTCGCGGCCGAACGACACTTTAGCGCGGCGGCCATCGGTCTCGATGTCGGCGCGCAGCGTGGTGACCTCATAGGGCGCGCCGCCGGCAATCACCGTGATCGTGCCGTGCTCGATGCCGGTCGGCACCGCCTTGAAGCCCGCCGCCTCGGCGCGGCGAACGGTTTCCTCGGGCAGGCAAGTGGTAGCAAGATCGATATCGGCGACCGGCTGCCCAATCAGCGCATTGCGCACCGCACCGCCGGCGATACGGGCTTCTTCGCCGCCTTGCGCCAGCACGGCAAGCAGCCGCTGGAGATGCTTTTCACCCAGCCAGTCGGCTCTGCCCGCCAGCGATACCGGATCACTCAAGCATAGAGCCTTTCATAGAGGGTGCGGATGATGCCGGCGGTGACGCCCCAGATGCGCTGGCCGCCATAGGGCATATCGTAGAAGAACCATTCCAGGTCGTTCCACATGCGGCTGTCCCTGGTGTGGTTGGCCGGATCCATCAGGAACGAAAGCGGCACTTCGAAGGCGGCGTCGACCTCGTCGGAATTGAGCGACAGCGTAAAACCGGGCTCGACGATCGCCAGCACCGGCGCGATGCGATAGCCGCTGCCGGCGACATAATCGGGCATGCGGCCGATGATCTCGATGCGGTCATGGCCGAGGCCGATCTCCTCGAAGGTCTCGCGCAAGGCCGCTGCTTCCGGGGTCGCATCGGTGGGATCAATGGTGCCGCCGGGAAAAGCCACCTGCCCCGAATGGCTGCGCAGTTTTTCCGCCCGCTTGGTCAAAAGCACGGTCGCATCGCGTCCATGATCGACGACCGGGATCAGCACTGCGGCGTCGCGCAGCGCTTTGAGCTGCGTCAACCGTGGATGGCCGGGGTTGAAGCGATGATCGCCATAATCGTCGCCGGCATGGGCTTCAGCTTGCGCCGCGACCCGCGCGCGAAAATCCGCTGTGGAAAACGGCGGCGGCCTCACCTGATCCATCATGCGCTCAGCCGCTTCAGTTTTTCCGCCGGCATGATCGGATAGATTTCGCCTTTCGAGCGCACGGCAAACATCGTCTTGCCGCCGATATCGATCTCCTCGCCATGCTCGACCAGTTCGTACATCACCGGCCGCGCCACCAGCGCTTCCAGCCTCCCGCGCACCAGCACATAGGGCTTCAGGCCGCCGGTCTCGTTCTCGTCGACGAAGCGCAGCGGATGGCCAGGTCCGGCCTCGACGACATCGCCGACATTGGTGCGGAAAGTGATGGTCTGCTCGGCGCCGGCGCCGGAAACATCCATTTCAACCGCGATGAAAGGCGCGTCCACGACGCGGATGCCGACCCGTTCGACCGGCGTCACCAGATAGGTCCTGCCATCCTCGTCCTTGCGCAGCACGCTGGAAAACAGCTGCACCAGCGGCATGCGGCCGATCGGCGTGCCGAGATAGAACCACGTTCCGTCTTGTTTGATCTCCATGTCTAGATCGCCGCAAAAGTCGGGATTCCAGCGCTCCACCGGCGCCGCGCCCTTGCCGGCGCGAGCCGCACGCGAGATCAACGCTTCGAGACCGCGCGCCTCGGTTGCGGCAGTAAGGCTGTGCTCGCGATGTTCGGAGCGTTCCGTCATGGTCACGAAATAGTCACTGTTGTTCCGCTTGTCAGCCTAAGGCTGTGATTTAAATTCATTCGTAGGCGCCAGGCGAAGCCGAATCGCGGCATTCTAAGGCACTACAGTGCAAGCCGGTACTTCCAGCACAAGGATCGATGCGGCATGAGCGTAATGGTCAAGGAAAGCCCAATCAGCGAAAAGGACATGATCGCCCAGGCCGAGACGGCGCTGGCCGATATTTCCAGGGTGCGCGACGGCGTCGGCCGCGTCATTTTCGGCCAGGAAGTGGTGGTCGAGCGCACGCTGGTGGCGCTGCTTGCCGGCGGCCATGCGCTGCTGGTCGGCGTGCCCGGCCTTGCCAAGACCAAGCTGGTCGAAACGCTCGGTGTCGTGCTCGGCCTCGATTCGCGCCGCATCCAGTTCACACCCGACCTGATGCCGTCGGACATTCTCGGCTCAGAGGTGATGGAGCAGGACGAGGCCGGCAGGCGCTCCTTCCGCTTCATCTCCGGCCCGATCTTCGCGCAATTGCTGATGGCCGACGAGATCAACCGCGCCTCGCCGCGCACCCAGTCGGCGCTGCTGCAGGCGATGCAGGAATATCACGTCACCATCGCCGGCATTCGCCACGACCTGCCCGCGCCCTTCCATGTGCTGGCGACGCAAAACCCGCTGGAGCAGGAAGGCACCTACCCCCTGCCCGAAGCGCAACTCGACCGCTTCCTGATGCAGGTCGATATCCTTTATCCTGAAATCGAGGCCGAGCGGCGCATCCTGCTCGAAACCACCGGCATCGAGGACGCCAAGGCGCAAAACGTCCTGCAGCCGGCGCGGCTGAGGGAAATCCAGACGCTGATCCGCCGTATGCCGGTGCCCGAAAGCGTCGTCGACGCCATCCTCAAACTGGTGCGTTCGGCGCGTCCCGGCCAGGGCAATGCCGAGACCGACAAGCATGTCGCCTGGGGTCCCGGCCCGCGCGCCAGCCAGGCGCTGACGCTGTGCGCCCGTGCGCGCGCGCTTTATGACGGGCGGCTGGCGCCGTCGGTGGACGATATCCGCGCGCTGGCCGAACCGGTGCTGCAGCACCGCATGGCGCTGACCTTTGCCGCCCGCGCCGAGGGCACGACCGTGCGCGACGTGGTAGCGAAACTGGCCAAAGGAATCTGATGGCGCGTATCGGCGAAGTCCAGGCACCGGCAGCGACGCGCGACGCGCTCGCCAGGGGCCGGTTGCGGGCTTCGCTGGTGCCGGACCTGCTGGTCGAGGCACGCCGTATCGTCAATACGGTAATTGCCGGCTGGCATGGCCGCCGCAAGCGCGGCATCGGCGAGAATTTCTGGCAGTTCCGCCCCTATGTCGAAGGCGATTCCTCGCGCATCGACTGGCGCCGTTCGGCCCGCGACGACCACACCTATGTGCGCGACCGCGAATGGGAAGCAGCCCACACGGTGTGGCTTTGGGCCGACCCATCGCCCTCCATGCTCTACAAATCGACTGGCGCCAGCGTTTCCAAGGAATCGCGCGCGCTGGTGCTGGCACTGGCCATGGCCGAACTTTTGTCGCGCAGCGGCGAGCGCATCGCATGGCCCGGCCTGACAGATCCGTTCACCGCCCGCAACGGCGCCGAGCGCATCGCAGCGCAGTTGATGCACGCCGCGGACCTGCCAGCAAAGCCTGACCTGTCCGCCATCCGCCGCTTCTGCGACATC
This sequence comes from Mesorhizobium sp. C395A, assembly GCF_030323205.1. Classification (NCBI taxonomy): domain Bacteria; kingdom Pseudomonadati; phylum Pseudomonadota; class Alphaproteobacteria; order Hyphomicrobiales; family Phyllobacteriaceae; genus Mesorhizobium; species Mesorhizobium sp. C395A. The sequence goes on from NZ_CP100473.1 coordinate 3,290,864, forward strand.
GTCGTCGTGAGCGATTTCCTCGACCCGGTCGAGGAGACCATGGAATGGCTCGATGTGCTGGCGCGGCATGGCGTGCGTGCGCATCTGATCGAGGTTGCCGATCCGGCGGAGGAGACCTTTCCTTATGCCGGCCGCACCGAATTCACCGATCCCGAGACCGGCGACAAGTTGACCGCCGGCCGCGCCGAAATGCTCGGCGACGAATACCGCCTGCTCTACACCGCCCGCCGCCAGGAGATGGCCAGCTGGTGCAAGCGCCTCGGCTGGAGCTACACCGTCAACCACACCGATCGCCTCGCTTCCGAGGCGCTGGTGCGCATCCACATGGCGATGACCGCCGATGGCGCATTCGTGGGAAGGGCCGGCGCATGAGCTGGCTGCCGCTCTCCTTTGGCGCTCCCATGGTGTTGTGGGGCCTGCTCGCGCTGCCGGTGATCTGGTGGCTGCTCAGGCTCACACCGCCCAAGCCGCAGTCCGAAATGTTTCCGCCGCTGAAGATCCTCGCTCGCGTGCTGAAGCGCGAGGAAACGCCGCAGCAGAGCCCGTGGTGGCTGACGCTGCTGCGGCTGTTGATGGCAGCCCTTGTCGTCGCGGCATTAGCCGAACCCGTTTTCAATCCGCGCGAAAAATTGCCGGCCGAGGGCGCCGCCCTGGCGCTCGTCATCGACAATGACTGGGCGAGTGCTGCCGACTGGGGCAAGCGCGTCGCCACCGCCCAGCGGCTGATCGCCGATGCCGGTTCGAACGGCGTACCGGTCGTCATCGCCTTCACCGCCGAAAAGCCGAACGCCGAGATCGGCCCCTTCGATGCGGCGGCTGCCCTCGACCGGCTGCGCGCCGCCAAGCCGAGGCCGATCCCGACCGACCGACCCGCTGTCTATGCCCGCGTCGCCGGCGTGCTGGAAACCTTGCCCGGCGCCAGCGTTGCCGTTCTCGCCGACGGCCTTGCGGCAAAGGGCGACGAGGCCGCCTTCAACACACTGCTGTCGAAAAACGCCGCCCGTGTCGTCTGGGCCTATTCCGACCGGCTGGCGCTGACTGGGCTCACTGGCGCCGAAAATCAGGTCGACGGCTTCGCCCTGACCGCCATCCGCGCGCCCGGCGATCCGGCGCCGGCACAAGTCACCGCCGGCGCCTTCGACGACAAGGGCCGCCGCATCGCCGACGCGACGCTGACCTTCGCGCCGGGTGAGACTACCGCCACCGGCACGATGGCGGTGCCGTTCGAACTGCGCAACGACTTCGCCTCGATCGCGCTCGACGGCGAACGCCAGGCAGGTGCTGTGCGCGTGCTCGACGAAAGCTCCAAGCGCCGCCGCGTCGGACTTTTATCGCAGGCCGAGGCCGACCAGGCGCAGCCGCTTCTGTCGCCGCTCTATTACATCAGGCGCGCGCTGCAGCCTTTCGCCGATCTGGTCGAACCGTCGAGCGTCGATCTCGCCGACGCCATCCCGCAGCTTCTCGACCAGAAGCCGGCGATGATCGTCATGGCCGATATCGGTACCATTCCGCCACAGGTCCATCAGCGGCTGGTCGACTGGGTCGACAATGGCGGCACGCTGGTGCGCTTTGCCGGTTCGCGGCTGGCCGCCGCCGGCAATGACGATGATCTGTTGCCGGTCAGGCTGCGCACCGGCGAGCGCTCGCTTGGCGGCGCGCTGTCATGGACGACGCCACAAGCGGTGACCGAATTCCCGAAGAACGGCCCGTTCGCCGACCTCGCACCGCCGGCCGAGGTCACGGTGAGCCGGCAGGTGTTGGCCGAACCGACGCCGGACATCGTCGAGCGCACCTGGGCAACCCTTGCCGATGGCACCCCGCTGGTGACCGGGTTGAAGAAGGGCAAGGGCACGCTGGTGCTGTTCCATATCACCCCGGAAGCGACATGGTCGACGCTGCCGATCTCCGGCAGCTTCGTCGAGATGCTGCGGCGCATCGTGCAGCTGTCGCGCAACCAGGGTGCGGCGGTTGCCAACGCCGAAGCCGCTGCTACGTCGCTGGCGCCTTATCGCATGATAGCCGCCGACGGCACTTTGGTGCCGCCGACGCCGGACGCACGACCGCTGGTCCCTGGCGCCGGCTCGCTGCCGGTGACGTTCGAGAACCCGCCCGGCCTCTATGGCTCGGAAACCGGCGTTTTCGCCCACAATCTGCTCGACCCGGCCACCGCCTTCGCGCCGCTGGTGCGCCCGCAATTCACAGTGCCGGTGACCAATATCCAGTACGCTTTCGATGAATCGCGCGACCTCAAGGGATCGCTGGTCACAGCGGCACTTGTGCTTATGCTGCTCGACACGCTGGCGGTGTTCTGGATGGGCGGGCTGATGTCGCGCCGACCGCGCCGCGCCCGATCGGCCGCGGCAACGACGGCTGCGCTGCTGCTTGGCCTCGGCATGCTGTTTGGCCATGCCGACCTCGCCCGCGCCGACGACGCCAAGCCCGGCGATGCCGCCGCTATCGAGGACATTGCCAAGACCCGCATCGCCTATGTGCTGACCGGTGTGCCCGGTGACGATTCGATCAGCCGCGCAGGGCTCGAAGGCTTGACCCGCTTCCTGATCGAGAAGACCGCGCTCGAGCCGGGCGCGCCGGCGGGCGTCGATATCTCGAAGGACGAGCTTTCCTTCTATCCGCTGATCTACTGGCCGATCGATCCCTCCGCGCCGATGCCGAGTCAAGCCGCGATCGCCCGCATCGACGCCTATATGCAGCAGGGCGGCACGGTGCTGTTCGACACGCGCGACCAGTTCGCCAACGGCATCGGTGCGGATTCGGCGAGCCCGGCGACGGAACGGTTGCGCGACATTCTCGGCAATCTCAACGTGCCGCCGCTGGAGCCGGTGCCCGCCGACCATGTGCTGACCAAATCCTTCTTCATCCTGCCCGAATTTCCCGGCCGCTTCTCCGGCAGCCCGCTCTGGGTGGAAGCCTCGCTCGAGGCCAGCAATGCCGAGAATCGGCCGGTACGCGTCGGCGACGGCGTCTCGCCGATCCTGATCACCGCCAATGATTTTGCCGGCGCCTGGGCCGTCGACGAGAATGGTGACCCGCTTTTGCCGACCGTGCCATCGGATCCGATGCAGCGCATCTATGCGCTGCGCGCCGGCGTCAACATCATGATGTACATGCTGACCGGCAACTACAAATCCGACCAGGTGCACGTGCCGATCCTGCTCGAACGGCTGGGGCAGTAAGCCTATGAACTGGTCGATTTCCTTCGAACCGCTGCTGTCCTGGCCCTTGCTGGCTTTGGTGCTCGCACCGCTGCTGGTGCTGGCGGCTGTCGGCTTGTGGTTTCGCCAGCGCGGCGCGATCTTCCGCTTCGCGGCGCTGATTGCGCTGGGCGCAGCACTCCTCAATCCGGTCTTCCTCGATGAGGAGCGCGAGGCGCTGAAGAGCGTCGTTGCCGTCATCGTCGACCGCAGCCAGAGCCAGGATATCGGCGACCGGACCAAACAGACCGACGAAGCGCTTGCCGGTTTGCAGCAGCGCCTTGGCCGCTTCAAGCAGTTCGACGTCCGCGTCGTCGAGGCCGGCAAGTCGGAAGCCGCCGACGAGCGCACCGAGACCAAGCTTTTTGCAGCGCTTGAAGGCGCTTTCCGCGACGTGCCGCCCTCGCGCATCGGTGGCGCCATCATGATCACCGATGGCGAGGTGCATGACGCACCGGCCGCCCCCGACTTCAATGCGCCGCTGCACGCGCTGATCACCGGCAACGAGCACGAGAAGGACCGCCGCATCCGCTTCGAGAACGCGCCACGCTTCGGCCTCGTCGGCAAGCCGCTCGACATGACCTACCGCGTCATCGCCACCGACGGCGAAACCGGCCCGGTCGATGTCCGCGTCTCGGTCAATGGAGAGCAGGTCGCGGTCGAAGAAGCGACCATCGGCCAGGCGATGCCGCTGCAGGTGACCATCCCCGGCGCCGGCCGCAACATCGTCGAACTCTCTATTGACCGCGAGCCGGGCGAACTGACCGACGCCAACAACCGCGCCATCGCGCTGATCGACGGCATCCGCGAGAACTTGCGCGTGCTTTTGGTTTCCGGCGAACCGCATGCCGGCGAGCGCACGTGGCGCAATCTGCTGAAATCCGACGCCTCGGTCGATCTCGTCCATTTCACCATTCTGCGGCCGCCGGAAAAGCAGGACGGCACGCCGATCAACGAACTGTCGCTGATCGCCTTCCCGACCCGCGAGTTGTTCGTCGAGAAGATCAAGGATTTCGATCTCATCATCTTCGACCGCTACCAGCACCGCGACGTGCTGCCGATCCTCTATTACGACTACATCTCCGAATACGTCGAAAAGGGCGGCGCGCTGCTGATCGCCGCCGGGCCGGAATATGCCGGCGACTCCTCGATCGCCCGCACCCCGCTAATGTCGTCGCTGCCGGCAATGCCGACCGGCGAAGTCATCGACAAGGCCTTCTATCCGCGCCTCACCGATCTCGGCCAGCGCCATCCGGTGACGCGCGGCCTCGACGGCTCGGCGACCGAGCCGCCGCGCTGGAGCCGCTGGTTCCGCACCATCGGCGTGCAGAACCCCGAAGGCGAAGTGGTGATGAAGGGCGCCGACAACCGCCCGCTGCTTCTGCTCGATCATAAGGGCGAAGGCCGCGTCGGCATGCTTCTGTCCGATCAGGGCTGGCTATGGGCGCGCGGCTTCGAGGGTGGCGGGCCGCATGTCCAGCTTTACCGCCGCATCGCCCACTGGCTGATGAAGGAACCTGAACTCGAGGAAGAGCGGCTGACCGCCGACGGCCGCGGCATGATGCTGGAAATCCGCCGCCAGACGATGAGCGACGATCCCGGCCCGGCGCAGGTGATCACCCCTTCGGGCAAGGCGCTGATCATCAAGCTGGAGAAGTCCGAACCCGGCGTTTTCCTGGGCAGCATCGAGACCAAGGAGATCGGCCTCTACCAGATCGGCAATGGTGACCTGACCGCACTCGCCCATGTCGGCCCGGTCAACGCGCCGGAATTCTCCGACGTCGTCTCTACCGAGGACCGGTTGAAGGCTCCGACTGAGGCCACCGGCGGCAGCGTGCGCCGGCTGGCGGCCTCCTCCACCCTTGGCCAGCTCACCGGCAGCGTCACCCTGCCCTCCATCGTCCCGGTCCGCGCCTCCGGTGCGGCCTCGGGCGCAGACTGGATCGGCCTGCGCAGCACCGACGACAGCGTGCTCAAAGCCGTCTCGCGCGTACCCCTGTTCGGCGGCTTCCTCGGCCTTTGCCTGCTGCTGCTGGCCATGGGCGCGATGTGGTACAGAGAGGGAAGGTAAGGATCCCTTCTCCCCGTCACTATACGGGGAGAAAGACGCTCAACCTACTCCTCCGGCTCCGTCGTAAACAGCAGCGGGTACCCCTTGGCCTTGGCCGCGTCGACGGCCCGTGTCGCCTTGGTCTCGGCGACATCCCTGGTGAAGACGGCAACGACGCAAACGCCGAGCCGGTGCGCGGTGATCATCACCCGGTTAGCCTGGTCTTCGCTGAGCTTGAACTCGCCCTTCAGCACCGTCACCACGAATTCGCGCGGCGTAAAATCGTCATTGATGAGGATGACCTTGTAGAGCTTCGGCCGCTCGGTCCGCGGCTTGGTCTTGGTGCGGGGTTTGGAACTGATTTCAGGCATCGGGAACCGGTATCGCGCGAGGGGTCGCTCTCACTTTGTCATGGGGGAAAGCCGTCGTCCATTTTGATCGGCGCGCCAAACCGGCTTCCCGGAAGTGCTGCCGTTCACAAATTTAGGAAGTGTATGCTGCGGTTCAACGGCCCTGGCGATTGGCGACGCGACGAGCCTGGAATTGCCGTGCGCTGGATGCCGCATCCGGCCTTGATCCGGCCGCCTTGTATTCGACCCAGGCGACCGCGAGCCAGCCGAAGAAGCAGGCCAGCGCCGCGCCGGTGATCACGGTAAGCAGCAGGCTTTGCCATGGTGTGATGTATTGCCAGCTGCTGGAGATTGCCGGTGCAAACAGCGACGGCTCTGTGCGCCCGCTCACCGGATCGGGCACCGGGCTGGCGGTGAACTGGATCAGCACCCTGACCATTGCCGAGGCCACAAGGCCGCCGATGGCCATCGAGCGCAGAATGGATGAAAGCCGCTTCTTCATGCGGGCTATCCTACCGGACCGGCATTGCAAACGTGTTAAAGTCCTGGGTGGCCGGCACCCATCAACGGGTAATCATGCACTCACACGACAAGGCCGCTCCAGCCGGGGGGGGTGCTGGAGCGGCCTTGTTACAGACAAGCCTGTTGGCTGTCTGGATCAGGACTTCGGGGCGTCCGTCTTGACGACCTTCTTCGCCTTCTTGTGCTTCTTGACGGGCTTCTTGGCGACGACCTTCTTCACCGGGGGCTTGGCGGTCGTGGTCGCCGGAGCGGTGGTCGTGGAAGCAGCCGGAGCAGCGGTCGTGGTGGCAGCGGCATTGCCCAGAGCCGGCATTGCGAAAGCGAGAGCGACGGCGAGACCGGTGGCGGAGAGGATGGACTTTTTCATGGCTTCATTTCCTTCTTTGTGCGGGTCGAGTTTCGAGTGTCACTGAACCGGGTCGATCGGTGTCACTCCAAGCAGCTTCAAAGCGTTCGCGAGCATCCGGATACCCTGTGCCTGTTTCTTGTTGGCGCAGAACCGGTTTCCCTTTCTTTGCAGTGCTTTCGCCGCGGTGACCTGCGTTGCCGCGGCATGGGTTTCAAGGGCTTCGTCTACCTGGCGATTGAGATCGATGCAGCGCTCGCTCCTTGTGATCGGCGTCACCTTTGCGGTTGTGGCTCCGACCGCGGCTGTGACGAGCGGAATGCTGAGCAGCGCACCCATCAAGCTGATCGTGAACCTGTGCATTGGTGATGTCCGTTACTCCGGAGACTTCGCGTCGCAGCCGATGTCCTGACCGCCACGGCACCCTTTATGCCCTTGATTTTTTTCGGGAGTTTTTCCGGACTATAGAATTTTGTTTCTGAATTGTTTCTGGCAAATCGGCTTTGCGGGCGATCATCGCCGCTGGCCAACATGTGGCCAGAATTCTATCGTGTGGGTGACGCCACAGAAGCAGACTCAGAAGGCAGCCGCCGACCGGCCGCCAGCAATGACAGGATCGCCGTGAAATCCGATGCGCACATACTGATCGTCGACGACGACAAGGGCATTCGCGACCTGCTTCAGGAATTCTTCCAGAAGCGCGGCCTGCGCACCACGGTTGCCGCCGACGGCGTCGAGATGGAAGACATACTGCGCCGCACGCAGGTAGACCTGATCGTGCTTGATGTGATGCTGCCAGGAAAGAGCGGGCTGGAGCTCTGCCGCGACCTGCGCGCCAGCTACTCGACGCCGATCATCATGCTGACGGCGGTGACCGAGACCACCGACCGCGTCGTCGGCCTGGAGATGGGCGCCGACGACTATGTGCCCAAACCCTTCGATCCGCGCGAGCTGCTGGCCCGCATCCGCGCCGTTTTGAGGCGCAATGGTGCTGCTGAGCCGAAGCGCGCCACCACCAAGCAAATCTACCATTTCGCCGGCTGGACGATGGACTGCTCGCGCCGGCGGCTGATGGCGCCGGGCGATGTCAGGGTCGAGCTGACGATGGCGGAGTTCAACCTGTTGCAGACCTTCGTCAAAAGCGCGCAGCGCGTGCTCACCCGCGACCAGCTCATCGAGCTTTCCGGCGGTGACAGCGACTATTCCTTCGATCGCAGTATCGACATCCTGGTCAGCCGTCTCAGGCGCAAGATGGAAGACGACCCCAAGACGCCGAAACTGATCCTGACTGTGCGCAGCGGCGGCTACCAGTTCCTGCCCGAGACCACCTCCGAATGAGACGTTTCCTGCCGCAAACCCTGCCGGTCTGGGTTTTGCTCATCGTCATTGCCGGCCTGCTGATCAGCCAGGTCGCCACGCTCTACATCGTCTCGCGTGATCGTGCCGTCGCCAATGACGAGGTCGATCTCTACCGGCTTAACGACCGCGCCTATTCGCTGGTGCAGCTGATGCATGACGACACGCCGGAGCAGCGCAAGCTGACGGCCTCCGGTCTGTTCAACGCCACCTATGCGCTCACCGTTTCGGACACGCCCGCGGTCACCTCGTCGATCGCCGGCGACGACGAACTGGCCGAGCTCGAGGACATTCTGGTCGGGCGGCTGTCGAAATTCGGCATCACCGACGCCCGCGTCCGGCGCGATCCGGCAACCCAGGCAGCCAACGCGCCTGGCGGTGTGGCCGTGACCAAGGATGTTGGCGCGGTGGAGCGCGACCTGTTATCGCTGGCGGCCAGCTTCGCCCAAAGCGACAAGCTGACGGCCTCTGTCCGCTTCGCCGACGGCCAATGGCTGAATTTCACCGAGCCCAACACGCCGGTCGGACCGATATTGAGCTTCGACAGCCTGCCGCTCTATTCGCTGATCGCGGCCCTGGTGGTGATCATGTCGATCTGGTCGCTGCGCCGGCTGACGGCGCCCTATCGGATGATGGAAACGGCGGTCAACCGGATCGGCACGGATCTGAAGAGCCCGCCGATCGCCGAGACCGGCAGCCGCGAAATCCGCGCCGCGGCCAAAGCCGTCAACGCCATGCAGGTCCGGCTGCGCGACTATGTCGAGGACCGCGAACATCTGGCCGCCGCGCTCGCCCACGATCTGCGCACGCCGCTGACCCGCATGCGGCTGCGCCTCGAACTGTTGCGCAGATCGACCGCGCGCGAGGCGCTGGCCCACGACCTCGCCGACATCGAGAGCATCGCCAGCTCCGTCATCGACTTCGCCACCTTCGAAGTCACCGAGGAGAAGAGCGAGCGGATCGATTTCTGGTCGCTGGTGGAATCGATCGCCGACAGTTTCGAGGACGTCACGTTCGACCATGACGGCGCCAGGCCGCGTGGCATGATCTGCATCGCGCGACCGGTGGCGCTGAAGCGCTGCGTCAACAATCTGGTCCAGAATGCCGTGACCTACGGCAAGAAAGCCCATGTCAGCCTGCGGCAGTCGGACGGCACGGTCACGCTGGTCATCCGCGACGAGGGGCCGGGCATACCGCAGGCGCAGCTCGACCAGGTGTTCGGTTCCTTCGTGCGGCTGGAGCAATCGCGCAACCGCCAGACCGGCGGTCTCGGCCTCGGCCTGACCATTGCCCGCAACATTGCGCGTGCCGCCGGCGGCGATGTCAACCTGTCCAACCGTCCCCGCGGCGGCCTGCTGACGGAGCTCAGCCTGCCGCTGGCGGCATGAGGCAGCAGACTAGCGTCTCGATGGGCACCGGGGGTGGATCAGCCAACCCAACCTTGCAATAGTGCAGCCGCTCGAACAGGAGGAGATCGCCGCATGTTTTACGCCATCCTGGCCTATCACGTCGAACAGACCATCCAGTCCCTGACGCCGCAGCAGGATGCGGCGCTGATGCACGACCTGCTCGAAGTCAACGCCAGGCTGACCCGCGAAGGCAAGCTCGGGCCGGCGGCAAGACTGGGCGCGACCGCCGACGCCGTGACGCTGCGCGGTCCGGGCGAAGGCATCGTCATCGACGGGCCGTTTGCCGAGACCAAGGAACAATTGCTGGGTCTTTATGTCCTCGACTGCGCCACGCAGGAGGCGGCGATTGCGGCTGCGCGCGACTTGCGCCGCGTGAATCCCTCGGCAGTCTACGAAATCCGGCCGATCACATTTTACCTTCCCGGCGTGACGTTTCCCGCTACGGAGGGCGATTTAAAGGAGGCCGCCAGCGGCTGAGAACTACCCCATGGCCGGTCAGGCAGAAGCGATCTCGTTGACCAGGCGGACCGTTTCGGCGACGAGAAGGTCGAGATCCTCGCGCCGGGTCCGGTGGTTGTTGATCGCCACCCTGAGGCAATGCCGGCCTTGCACCGTGGTATCGGAAATGGCGGCGGTTCCGTCTTCCTGCAGCCTCAGCATGATCTCGGTGTTGAGCGCTTTCGCGCGCTCGCCATCGAGACCATCCGCGCGATAGCGGAAGCAGACGATGTTGATGCTGGTCGGCGCCGTCAGTTCGAGCGCTGGTTCGGCCGCGATCAGCCCTGAGAGATACTGCCCCTGCGCAATGTTCTGGTCGATCAGGCGGCCGAATTTTTCGACGCCGTGTTCTCGCAACGCCATCCACACTTTGAGTGCCTTGAAGCCACGTGTCGTCTGCAGGCCATAGTCGTGCAGCCATTGGCCGGAGGCCAACCCGCGCGGTGTCGATTCCAGATATTCCGGCGTCACCGCGAAGGTCTTGCGATGCGCCGAGGCATCCCTGACCAACGCGCAGCCTGCCTCGAACGGCGCATGCAGCCATTTGTGCGGATCGAGCGCGATGGAATCGGCCCATTCGATGCCGGCGACGCGATGTGCATTCTCAGGCGCGATCGCGATCAGCGCGCCGATGCAGCCGTCGACATGGAACCAGAGGTCCTCCTCATGCGCCAGCTTGGCCAGCGCCTGCAGATCGTCGATGGCGCCGGTGTTGACAGTGCCGGCGTTGCCGATGATGCAGGCCGGCTTGAACCCGGCCGCGCGATCTTCCGATATCGCAGTCCTCAAACCTTCAATGTCGATGCGCAGGCCGGCGTCGCTGGCAATGCGGCGCAGCGCCTTGTTGCCGAGACCGAGCGCTTCCATCCCCTTGCGGTGACAGGAATGGACCTGGTCCGAGCCATAGAAACGCAAAGGCTTTTCGATTGCTCCAACGCCGTGCTCGCGCACGTCGATGCCGGCCTTGGTGTTGCGCGCCACGGTGAGCCCGATGATGTTGGCCATCGAGCCGCCGCTGACCAGCGTACCGCTGGCCGAAGCCGGCATGCCCATCATCTGCTTGCACCAGTCGACCACCTGGCCGTCCATCAGGGCGGCGGCATGGTTGCCGCCGCCGAGATTGGAGCCCTGGATTGCCGCCAGGAAATCGCCGATCGCGCCGGTAAAATTGCTCGACCCCATATACCAGGACCAGAAGCGCGGATGGATGTTGCCCATCGGATAGGGCATCACCTTGTCCACGACATCGCCATAGATGTCGGCAAGCGGGGTCGGCGATTGCGGCAGCGAGGCGGTGAAGAAATCCCTCACATCTCCAGGCATCTCCTGCCACACCGGCCGTTGCCTGACATCGCGCAGGTAAGCGACGGCATCGTCAACGATCCGATGCGACAGGCTTTGCACATCGGCCCAGTCCGAGGGGTCAAGCGTTTCCTCGGCACTGGTAGCCGAGTGTCCAGGCATCGCGTCCATGCAATTTGCTCCCGCGTCATCATGCCGGGAACTGGCAACCGGGCGTCGAGCGCGAGAGAGCAAGCTCTTCCGCATTCATCTCGGCCTCGATGCCGTCGAACAAAGGCGTGGTCATGTAGCGTTCACCGGTATCGGGAAGCATGCACAGGATCACCGATCCGGCCGGTGCCGTGCCGGCGATCTGGCGCGCCACGGCAAAAGCCGAACCGCCGGAAATGCCGGTGAAGATGCCTTCCTGCTGCGCCAGCGCCTTGGCCCATTTCATGCCCTCCGGCCCGGCGATCGGCATCACCTCGTCATAGAAGTTGCCATCGATGGCCTCCTGCAGGACGTGCGGGATGAAATCCGGCGTCCAGCCCTGGATCGGGTGCGGTTCGAAGGACGGATGGCTGGCGGCCGGCGCTCCGCCGGCGCCACGCATCTGCGGCTTGCCGCTGCCGACAAGCTGCGCGTTGGCCGGTTCGGTGAGCACGATCCGGGTCTCAGGCCGCTCGCGGCGCAGCACCCGCGCCACGCCGGCGACGGTGCCGCCGGTGCCGTAGCCGGTGACGAAATAGTCGAGCCGCGAGCCGGCGAAATCGTTGACGATCTCGCGTCCCGTGGTTGCTTCATGGATGTCGGCGTTGGCCTTGGTCTCGAACTGGCGGGCCAGGAACCAGCCATTGGCTTCGGCCAGTTCCACCGCCTTCTTGTACATGCCGAAGCCTTTCTCGGCGCGCGGCGTCAGCACCACCTTGGCGCCCAGCATCCGCATCAGCTTGCGGCGCTCGACCGAGAAACTGTCGGCCATCGTCACCACCAGCTTGTAGCCCTTCTGCGCACAGACCATGGCAAGACCGATGCCCGTGTTGCCGCTGGTCGCCTCGACGATGGTCTGTCCCGGCTTGAGCGCGCCGGTGCGTTCACCTTCCTCGATGATGTTGAGCGCCAGCCGGTCCTTCACCGACGCAGCCGGATTGAAGAACTCGGCCTTGACGTAGATGGTCGCATGCGCCGGGCCGAGATTGTTGACGCGGATGACCGGCGTGTCGCCGACCGTATCGAGAATGCTGTCGAAAAGGCGGCCGCGGCCTGCCGTGGTTCTGATTTTCTGCTGATGCAACATGGGTAAACTCCTGGTTCTTGCTCACGGGCCGGTTACACACCGGCGGTTTGGGCGACGAGGTTTCGACACCTTGCCGCACTACAGGTCTTTGAAGTGCCACAATGTGGAAAGCACCACATTCGGCACACAATCTGCGAGCCGGGTGTGCACTTTGTCGCGTTCGGTGATAAAACAAGGTCCGGTGGGCAAGCGTGGGAAAAGGCGTGGAAACAGGCGTGGAATCGAGCCAGGCAAGCAGCCGGAAAGGCCTGTCTCTGCGGCTTTTCGGCCCGCTGGCGATTGTGCGCGACGCCGCTCCGGTGGCCTTGCCGGCATCGCGCAAGCTGCGCGCGCTGCTGGCCTATCTGGCGCTGGCGCCCCATCCGGTCGGACGTGGCAAGCTCTGCGAGTTGCTGTGGGACGTTCCAAATGATCCCAGGGGTGAGCTTCGCTGGTGCCTGAGCAAGCTGCGGGCCGCGCTCGACGAACCGGGCCGCGGCCGGATCGTAACCGTGCATGATACGATCGTGCTTGATCTCGACGGTATCTCGGTCGACGTGCTGGATGTTGGCGCGGCAACTGCCGCAGGCATCGAAACGCTCGAGCCGACGCGACTGCAGTTGCTCTCCGACCTGTTCGTCGGCGACTTCCTCGAAGGGCTGGAGATCGACCGCAGCCCTCTCTTCAACAGCTGGCTGACCGCGCAGCGCCGCCGTTTCGGTTCCTGCCAAGCTGCTATACTGGAACATCTGGTCAAGACGCTGCCGGCCGATTCCGAAGACGTCTCCGCCCATCTCGAAAAATGGCTGGAATTGACCCCGTTCGACAGCAGCGCCCATGTCGCACTCCTGGTGAGGCTGGCGCGGCGCGGCCAGTTCGGCGCCTGCGAAGACCATCTTGCCGCTGCGGCATCGCTCTTCCAATCGGAAGAGCTGGATTTCGGCCCTGTGCGCCAGGCGTGGCTTGCCATTCGCGCGGAACGTCACTGCGCGACTTTGCCGGCACAGCCTGCGGTAGCGCCGGTGGCGGGCCACAGCCCGATCGCGCGTGCCCCCACCGAAGCCGCGGCGCCCCACAAAGCTTCGCTTGCCGTGATGCCATTTGCCGAAGATGCCGGCGGCGTTTGTGGTGGGCTGGCCGACGGCTTGACCCACGACATCATTACCCGCCTCGCCAAGCTCAGGGACTTCTTTGTAATCGCCCGGGGCTCGGTCTTTGCGCTGGCAGAAAAGAACATCGCGCCGGAAGATGCCGGCCGCAGGCTGGATGTCGACTATGTCGCCACCGGCACGGTGCGCAGCCTGACCGGCCGCCTGATCGTCACCGTCGAGCTTGTCGAGGTGCGCACGGCCAGGATCGTCTGGGCCGAGACCTTCGAGCGCAAGCCCGAGGACATCTTCATTGTCCTCGACGATATCGGCAACAGCATCGTGGCCTTCATCTCATCCGAGATAGAGATGGTCGAGCGCAACCGCGCCATGCTGAAGGCGCCCAATTCGCTCAATGCCTGGGAGGCCTACCATCGAGGACTCTGGCATATGTATCGCTTCACCCGCAGCGAAAACGAGCAGGCCAGGCATTTCTTCGGCATCGCACTGCAGCAGGATCCGACCTTTACCCGCGCCTATGCCGGCCTGTCCTTCACCCATTGGCAGAGCGCCTTCCAGCGCTGGGGCGACCGCGACCAGGACAGCGCGCTTGCCTTTGAGGCGGCCGGCCAGAGCGTTTTGGTCGACGATCATAATCCCGCCGCGCACTGGGCGATGGGCCGGGCGCTGTGGCTGCGCGGCGAGGGTGATGCGTCCGTGCTAGAACTGCAAAGAGCCGTCGACCTCAGCCCGAACTTCGCGCTTGGCCACTATGCGCTGTCCTTCGTGCATTCGCAGTCGGGCGACCCGCACGCGGCGATCGGATCGTCGGATCATTCGCGCCATCTGTCGCCGTTCGACCCGATGCTGTTCGGCATGCTGGGCGCACGCGCCATGGCGCATGTCCGCCTCGGCCAGTTCGACGAGGCGGCCGAATGGGCGCTGAAGGCGGCCGCCCGCCCCAACGCACATGTCATCATCCTGTCGATCGCCGCCCACTGCCTGGCGTTGGCTGGGCGGCTGGACGAGGCGAAAAACTTCGCCGCCGCCATCCGCAAGACGCTTCCGGATTACCGAGCCGACGACTTCATCGACACCTTCCGCTTCGACCGGGATGCCACAGCCCTGTTCAAGCTCGGCGCCACGCGCATCGGGCTGGCTTAGAGCATGATCCCAAAAAGTGGGTACCGGTTTTTGGAAAAGATCATGCTCCAACAAAGGGTTAGATCATGATGAGATTTCAACCAAATCTCATCATGATCTAGCGCCGCAACACCGCGCTCAGCACATCGCGTATCCCGATCGCGCCGACAAAGCGCGACTGGTCGTCGAACAGCGCCACGGGTGCCGTCTGCGAGCGGTGCATGGCCAGCATCACCGTCTTCAGCGAGGTCCCGGGGTTGGCCCAGAACACTTGCGCCGTCTCCTCCGGCTGCGCCTCGACATCGGCGCACGACACCCATACCGCCGGTTTGCCGTCGCGTTCCGCCGCCGCCACCAGCCCGTGCTCGTCGATCTTGAAACGCGTCGTCTTGCGCCGGTCGAGCCACACCCAGCCATTATCGCCGTGCTCGAGGTCGCGGCTGTCGCGCATGACGTTCCAGGCGGTCAGCACCGACAACGGATTCACATTGGCGATGAAGTCGCGGACATAGTCATTGGCGGGCTTGAGCACGATGTCTTCCGGCGCCCCGGTCTGCACGATGCGACCGCCCTCCATGATGGTGATGTGGGTGCCGATCTTCAGCGCCTCTTCCAGATCATGGCTGACGAAGATGATGGTCTTCTTCAGCTCCGCCTGCAGCTGCAGCAATTCGTCCTGCAGCTTGGTGCGGATCAGCGGATCGAGCGCCGAGAACGGCTCGTCCATCAGCAGGATCGGCGCCTCGGTGGCGAAGGCACGGGCCAGGCCGACGCGCTGCTGCATGCCGCCGGACAGCTCATGCGCGTATTTCTTCGACCACTGGTCGAGATTGACCAGTTTCAGCTGGCGTTGCACGCGCTCCTTGCGCTCTTGCTCCGGCACGCCGGCGAGTTCGAGGCCGAGGCCGACATTCTCCTCCACCGTACGCCAAGGCAGCAGGCCGAACTGCTGGAACACCATCGCCACCTGCTTCTGCCGCAGCCGCCGCAGCGTCGCCTGATCGCAGGTCACGACATCGACGATATTGTCGCCGTCCTTGACCAGCACCTGGCCGCGCGACACCACGTTGAGCCGGTTGACCGCCCGCAGCAGCGTCGACTTGCCCGAGCCGGACAGGCCCATCAGCACCGAGATTTCGCCCTCATGCACGGTCAGGCTGGCGCCGGCGCAACCCAGCACATTGCCGGTCTTTTCGAGGATTTCGGCGCGCGTGGCGCCGCCGTCGATCAGCGCCAGCGAACCGGCCTGGTCGGACCCGAAGACGATATCGACATTCTTGAAGTCAACGGCGACGGTCATTTCTTGCCTCCAACGCCGATACGCGTCATCCGGTCGAGCACGATGGCGAGTACGACAATCGCCAGGCCCGCCTCGAGCCCGAGATCGATGCGGCGCGAGCCGAGCGCGCGGTTGATTTCAGTGCCCAGGCCGCCGGCGCCGATGAGTGCTGCAAACACCACCATCGACAGCGACAGCATGATCGATTGCGTCAGCCCGGCCATGATGGTCGGCAGCGCTGAGGGCAATTCGACCTTCCACAGCAGCTGCTGCTTGGTGGCGCCAAACGCCTCGCCGGCCTCGATGATCGACTTCGGCACCGAGACGACGCCGAGATGGGTGAGCCGGACCGCGGTCGGGATGACGAAGATGATGGTGACGATGAGGCCGGGCGCGTTGCCGAGACCGAACAGGGTCAGGACCGGGATCAGGTAGACGAAGGTCGGCAGCGTCTGCATCAGGTCGAGCACCGGCAGCATGATGCGGTAGACCTTCGGCTTGTGCGCGGCCCAGATGCCGAGCGGCACGCCGATGGCCATCGCCATGGCGGCGGCGGCCACGACCAGCACCAGCGTCTGCACCGTCTGCTTCCAGAGGTTCTGGTTGATGATGAAGATCAGGCCGAGAAAGACGCCTATGGCCAGCGGGCGCGAGCGCTGCAGCAGCCAGGCGATGATGGCGATGATCAGCGCCAGCAGCACCGGCGGCACCATCAAAAGGATGCCAACCAGCCCGTCGAGCAGGAAATTGAGGCCATTCGAGAAGGCTCTGAACACGGTGTCGAAATTGTCGGTGAGGAAACCGAAGAACGCCTTTCCCCAGGCGCCGATCGGTATCTTGTGATCAACCATGAATTTCGAAATCGGATCCATATCGCCCCTCTCATGCGAGAGACCGCCTGCTTCCGGCCTCCGCTGTCGTTAGGTCATCTTCTCACAGGATATGAAAAAGGGCAGCCTTTTCTAGATTGGCTGCCCTTCCTGGTTCGGCTTTGCCGAATTAGTCGGCTCAGCTTCCGAGCGCGGTCTTGACCGCCGCTGCCGCATCGCCGCCATCGAAGGTGGTGACGCCGGCAATCCACGGCGCAACCGCGTCAGGGTGCTTCTTCAGCCAGTCGGCTGCGACCGTGTTGGCGTCGCCGCCCTTCAGGATCGCGTCCATCATCTCGCCTTCCATGTCCAGGTTGAACTTCAGGTTGGCGATGAACTTGCCGGCATTCGGGCATTCGGTGGTGTAGCCCTTGCGCACATTGGTGTAGACGGTGGCGGCGCCGAAGCCGCTGTCGCCCATGCCGTCGAGATAGGTGAGCTTCATGGCGCCCATCACCGGATGCGGCGTCCAGCCGAGGAACGCGATCCACTCATTGTTCTTGATCGACTGCTCGGCCTGCGTCAGCATGCCGGCTTCCGAGGACTCGACCAGCTCGAAGCCTTCGAGATTGTCCTTCGGGTTCTTGATCATGTCGAGGATGATGCGGTTGCCGTCATTGCCCGCCTCGATGCCGTAAATCTTGCCGTTGAACTTGTCCTTGAACTTGCCGATGTCGGTCAGCGACTTGACGCCGGCCTCCGCGACATAGGTCGGTACGACGATGCCGTAGCCGGCGCCGGTCAGGTTGGTGCCGATCGTCTCGACCGAACCATCGGCGGTGTAGTCCTTGATGTCGTTGGTCATCGACGGCATCCAGTTGCCGAGGAAGACGTCGAGATCCTTGTTTTTCAGCGACGCCATGGTCACCGGTACCGATAGCTGGATCGTCTGCGGCTCGTAGCCGAGCGCGGTGAGCAGCACCGAAGCGACGCCGGTGGTTGCCTGGATGTCGGTCCAGCCGACATCGGAAAGGCGCACCGCCTTGCAGCTCTCCGGATCGCCGGCAAGTGCAGCGCTCGTGGACAGAAAAGTCGCCAGGCCGAGGCCGGCGACGAAGGTGTTCATACGCGACATTGGCAGTCTCCCATTGTGATTCTTTGGCGAAGCGTAGTTACGGTTTCTCTGCCCGCCTTGTTTCGTCAGCCAAACACCATTCTGGTGTGGTTTCAAGCGCTAAGACAATCACGATCAACGGCGCGGACTGGCCAAACAGCGACACGCCTGCCGCTTTTTCGATGGCAGACGGCTTTTCCCATGAAATGCAGCGGTGCCCTCTCCCCGCGCCGCGCCAACTCGGCTTAAAAGGACGGCATGGCCAAGCTCTACTTCCACTATGCGACGATGAATGCCGGCAAAACGACAATGCTGCTGCAGGCGTCCTACAATTATCGCGAACGCGGTATGACGACGATGCTGTTCGTCGCCGGCCACTACAGAAAGGGCGACACCGGGCTGATCTCGTCGCGCATCGGCCTGGAGACGGAGGCCGAGATGTTCCGCGACGGCGACGATCTCTACGCTCGCGTCGCCGAGCATCACGAACATACGACGGTGCATTGCATCTTTGTCGACGAGGCGCAATTTCTCGAGGAAGAGCAGGTCTGGCAGCTCGCCCGTATCGCCGACCGGCTGAACATCCCGGTGATGTGCTACGGCCTGCGCACCGATTTCCAGGGCAATCTGTTTTCCGGTTCGCGAGCGCTTCTGGCCATCGCAGACGATCTGCGCGAAGTGCGCACCATCTGCCGCTGCGGCCGCAAGGCGACGATGGTCGTGCGTCTCGGCGCTGACGGCAAGGTGGCCAGACAAGGCGAACAGGTGGCGATCGGCAAGGACGTCTATATCTCGCTCTGCCGCCGCCACTGGGAAGAGGAAATGGGCCGCGCCGCGCCCGACGATTTCATTGGCTTCACCAGAGGCTGAACGGCCGGGACAACATGAAAATTCTGCAGTTCACAGTCGATTGCCCGTTTCCGCCGGTCTCCGGCGGAGAGATCCGGAACGCCGCCAATGCACGCGCCCTGGCATCGATGGGCGAGGTCCTGACGGTAAGCCTGACTGGCGCCCCGGCACCCTCCACACCACCGAACATCCGTCACCGGATCATCGAGGCAGCGCGCGGCAGGGCGCCCTGGGGCAGGCGCAGCCCGCACCCGACCGTGCATATGATGCCGGACGACGAGCTGGCCGAAGCCGACGCCATCTGGAGGGAATTCGCGCCCGATCTCGTGGTGATCGAGGAGATCGTGCTTTCGCAGCTGCTGACGCTGGCGCCGAAGCATCGCGCGCGCACCGTCCTTGACCAGCACAACATCGATTCCCGGACGGTGTCCGACCGGATCGCCGGCCTGACGCTGTGGCAGCAAATTCGAGACTGGCGCCAAAACAGGCGAAGGAAGGCAGAGGCGCGCGAAGCCGACAGGTGTGCGGCTGCCCTGGCCGACCAGGTCTGGGTTTGTTCGCGGGCCGACGAAGCGCTTCTGTCCGCTCTCGGCCCCGTCAACGACGTCAGGTTCGTCGCCAACCCCATTCCAGACGAGAGCGTGCTTTCCCTGCCGATTGCTGCCGAGCGCTTCAGTGAGCTCAGCCTGTGCTTCATCGGGCATCTCGGCTACTTCCCCAACATCGACGCCGTCAAGCAGATCGGCCGCGCGATGGCGCCGCGCCTCGCCGCCTCCGGCCGGCCCTGGTCGATCACCGTCGCCGGCAGAAACCCGCGCGATGTCGTGCGCGGTCTATGCACCAGGCATGGTCTGCGGTTGATCGAGAACCCACCGCATCTGCCGGAATTGCTTGGGCGTGCCGGCTATGCGCCGATCCCGCTGCGCTTCGGCGGCGGAACCCGCATCAAGGTGCTGGAGGCGATGGCGGCGGGCCTTGTCGTCGCCGCCACCGAAAAGGCCGTCGAAGGGCTTGGCCTGCAGGCGGGCAGGCATTTCCTGTCCAGCGACGATGCCGGCAAGTTGGCATTGAAAATCATCGATCTCGCGACACGCCCGCAAGCGGCCGCCGAGATGGCGGAGATCGGCCGCGCTTTCGTGCGCGACAATCATTCGTCGGCGGCGATTGAAAAGCAGGTCAAGCAGGCGGTCGCGGCGATCCCGCGCACGGATTGAGCCCGGCTGCTATCCACCGGCATACGGCGTTTGTTAAGGCCTGCAGCCTATTTTGCCCTCAGCCAGAGCCAGCCGGGAACCGCCATGCTTCGAGCCATTTCATCAGGCCTTGTCATTTACTTGGCCGGTATCCTCGCCGCGCTGGCCGACGGCGATGCAGCACTTGGCAAGAAAGTGTTCTACCGCTGCATGGCCTGTCACGAGGCGGCAAGCGACCGCGACAAGGTCGGCCCGCATCTCCTCGGTATCGTCGGCCGCATCGCCGGCACCGCCCAGAACTTCAACTATTCGCAGGCCATGAAGGACGCCGGCGCGGCCGGCCTGGTCTGGGACGAAGCCAACCTCAAAGCCTATCTCGGCGCTCCCAAGCTGAAAGTACCCGGCAACAGGATGGGCTTCTCCGGCCTGAGCAGCGACGAGGACATCGCCAACGTCATCGCCTATCTGAAGGCCGATCCGAAGCCTTGAACGGCGCGATGCGTAGCGTGATGGCGACGGCTTCCGCCAGCTGTCTCGCGCTTGCAACTCATTGAGCCCTCTGTCGAATTCAGCACACCCACACTGTCCGAGATCGACTTCTTCGCAGCCGTCAAAGTTCAATGACAATTGAACAATACTTGGCCGGCTGGTTAATCACGCCATGACCCCGCCTTCATTGCCTTTCAAGACGACCAGGCATTTTTTTGTTTTCGGGGCGGGTCTTGTCTTGCGTCTTTCAATCCCCTGATACCCCACATATATTCGCCGCTGTTCGCAGCCAGCGACCGGAAGCCGAAGCGGGAGGCCCCTATGGCGACATTGCAGAATTTCGATGCCGAAATTGCCAAGACCAGGCAGGTCGTGCAGGACATGCGCTCCAAGATCGAGCAGTCCGGCACCGTGCTTGATACGCTGGCCACCGCCGACAAGAAGATCGGAGACGCCAATTTCGACATCGAGAATGCCCGCATCGAGGACGTGCTGAAGCAGCAGAAGGTGATGGAAGGCAACATCGCCGACCTGATCATCGGGCTGGAAGACGCCACCAACGTCTTCGGCACTGAATTCGAGAGCATGAAGAACTACACCGGCTGGGAAAGCTTCGTCGGTGTCTTCTCGGCGCAACGCAAGCAGCGCATGCGCACCGACCGCGTCCGCAACATGTCGCTGGCCGGCAATCTGCAGGAGCTTCTGGTCAAGTCCGACACCATCGTCGGCATCCTGAAAGCGCAGAAAGAGGTCCTCGACCAGCGCTACAAGACCTCGGAAAACAGCCTGTCGCAGGTGATCGAGCGCCGCAAGGTCACCATGACCAACCTCGAGGCGGTGCAGAAGCGCATCGAGGAGGTCAATCCGCTGCTGCTCGACATCGAAAACAAGATCGCCGCTTCTACCAGTCAGAAGGAGCGCACGCAGCTTGAGGGCGAGCGCTCGAAACTGGCGACCGAATACAATGAAAAGCAAGCCAAGGAGCAGGAGCTTCTGGCCGAGAGCCAGACGCTGGAACGCTACACCTCGATGTTCCAGACCTTCGTCGATTCGCTCAACAATCAGATCGCAGCCCAGTCGACGCTTATCAACAAGCTGACCATCGATACCGAGCAGCGCATCGTGCTCTACAAGGCACTGGAAGATTCCTTGAAGACCGCCGCCCAGCAGGATGTCGCCCACAAGATCAACACGCTGGGCAGCCAGGTTGACAACACCGCCGAAGAGACCATGGCCGGCATTGGCGCCGCCTCGCAAAAGCACATCGGCGATCTTCTCGAAATGCACGAGAAGAACATGGTCGCCAGCTCCGACATCCAGCGCCGCAAGAAGCTCGCCGACGACGCCTTCGCCCGCCGTTTCGACGACGTGATGAAGAAGCACAATTCGGCCAACTACGTGCAGTCGTAAGGAGCGGCTGCACGCGGGCACACCGGCATGACTCCCGAAAACGAAGCGGCGGCGCGCTATTTTTCCGCCATCACGGCGGCACTCAGCGGCCTCGAAGTGTTCATGCGCGACGACCGCTCGCCGCTTTACCGGCACGGCATCGTCGCCAAGATTGTCGCCGAATACATTGCCCGGCTGGACAAATCGTTTTCCTGCTGGCGCAACCGGCTCGGCTTCATGGACACGTTCCGCATTTCGCGCGCCGACAGCGGCTATCCCGTCTTCCAGAACCTGCTCGAACTGGAAAACGACCGCCGCCAGGCCGAGGCGCGGCTGGCCAACATTCCGCTGGCCGGCGAATTGCGCGAGGAAATGGCCGACTTCATCCTGCGCC
The DNA here is from genome assembly GCF_030323205.1 of Mesorhizobium sp. C395A. NCBI lineage: Bacteria > Pseudomonadati > Pseudomonadota > Alphaproteobacteria > Hyphomicrobiales > Phyllobacteriaceae > Mesorhizobium > Mesorhizobium sp. C395A. The sequence continues at coordinate 3,312,911 of NZ_CP100473.1, forward strand.
ACAAGGAATTCCCCGAAGCGCTGCAGAAGTCGATGGCCGAGCGGCTCTATCTCGAGGACGTCAAGAGCGAACAGACTTTTGGCCCGTTCTCGCTGGCGCAGACGGCCAAGGTCTCGGTCAATCCAAAGACCGGGCGCCCCTATTACCTCGTGCACTGGGCGAGCTTCGACGGCAGCGCCAACCTGCCGCTGGTCTACATGGTGACGGTGGAGGATTCCTCCGAAAGCATGATCCGGCAGCTCGTTGACAGCAGCGGCAAGCTCAATGAACGGGTCGACATCCCGCTGCCGGTGGACGGTCTGCTCAACCCCGAACTCGCCCATCGTTTCGACGATTTCACCGAGAAGAATTCCGCCTACACGCTTTCGCCCGCAACGATTGCGGTCAATCTCGACAAGGATTTCGAGCCGCTGCACCCCAAGCAGCTGCGCCGCGTCGTGCTCGGCCCCTTTTATTCCGCGGGCATTACCGACAACAATTCGACGGTGGCCGAAGTGCTGGCCAAGGTGCGCAAGCCGGAAAATGCCTGGCTGCTCACCTGGACCATCCAGGAGATCTACTCCAAGGGCGAGAAGCCCGGCCGCAAGGGCCTGTTTTCGAGCGAGAAGACGACGCAGGAATTCTTCATCAACACCGACGATCTCGAAGCTGCGCGCCAGGGCGTGTCGAGCTACGAGAACCACGCGCTAATCCCGCACGAAGCCTATCAAGCACTCTACGCCGCCGGCGAAGCTCAAAAGATCTTTTCCGGCTACAAGGTTCACATCCTGTCAAATGGGCAGGTGATTTCAGATGTCTGACCGTCACATCGCGGAGCATCCTTCATGGACACCGGCCTGACCACCATCCCGGAAGCCGCAATCGAAAAGCACCGCGCAACCGCGCAAAGCTTCATCACTCGCGTCGTCGTGCTGGAGGATCCTGCGCGCGAATCCGGCACAGCACTTGCCGGCACCAATCGCCGCTTTGTCTCGACAGTCTCGGTCGGCTCGGTGCGCCGTACCCGCGAGGTCGAGCTTACCAAGACCGTCGCCGCGATCCATCCCGACGACCAGTTGATGAGCATCCCGCAGCACACGCTTTTGTTTCGCGCCCGCCGCGGCCTGGCGATTGCGCTCGCCATTTCCGATGTCTTCGCCGAAGGCTCCGACCTTGAAAGCCTGCAGGCCAAGAACACCCGCGCACCGCTCGAAGGCGATGAAGCCGCGACCTTCAAGAAGCTTCTGTCAGCCTCTGCTTACGTTTCGGCCTTCAGCCTTGCCTCCTATCTGTTCCAGCTGATCGACAGCGATGGCGAGGCGCCCAACGATATCCCCGAACCCGACTTCCTGTTCGACACGCCGCAGGACGCGGTGAAGTCGATCGTGGCTGGGTTGGACAAGGCGATCACCGGGTCGAAGGACGATGGCGACCTGACGACCCGGGCGCGTGCTTTCGCCCGTGTTGCCATTGACGGGCTCTTGGCCCGTAAAGGCCGCTTCGACGGCATCGGCCCGTTCGAGAACGCCCATATCCGCATCGACGCCGACGATTTCACCCTCGACGGCTTCGACGTCGCGCCCGGCAAGCGCTCCAAGCCGCTGGTGATGACCTTCAAGAAGCCGGAAGAGGTCGTCGGCAACCACATTGCCAAATACCAGTCGGTCAAGCTCGCCAAGATGCTGATGGCCTATGATTTCGAGCGCGAGTTGAACCCGTTCGTCGAACTCGGGGGCTTCCTCTTCACCTTCATCGGCGACGGCGCGCCGGGCACCGGCAAGACGACGCTGATCCAGATGATCGCCGGCCTCGTCAACAATTATTGCCAGGTTGCCGGCTATCCCTTCGCCTATGAGAATTTCGGCGTCGACCAGATCTCGTCCTACCAGGGCAAATCCGGCCAGAATTGCCGCCAGTTCATCAACAATGTCTTGAACCCACGCGTCATCGGTTTCGGCACCGTCGACGACATCGACCAGGTGGCGGCCCGCCGCTCCGACGACCGCGCCTCGGCCGGCCAACAGGAAATCACCGGCGTCTTGATGGACGCCTTTGCCGGCGCCGGCACGGTGGTGCGCGGCAATTGCTCGTTCGGCATGTTTTCCAACTATCCCGAAAATGTCGACGATGCGCTGCGCCAGCGCGCCGGGGCCCGCTGGCTGGTCGACGGCCCACAGAGCCGCGACGACTATATCGACATCTTCGTCCTGCTTGCCGGCAAGAACCACAAGATCCCACTCGGCGACCACAAGCTCTACGCCGCGCAGGAGATCCAGCGCGCGGTGACCGAAGCCTATGAGGAGCACGAGAAGCCTCAGGAAGACGGGCTGATGAAGGTCTATGAGCGCTACATGAAGGAGAATGGCGCGCCGAAATCGATGGCCGACATCGGCACTTATCTGCACCTGATCAAGGATGCCGAGCCGCGCTTCACCGGCCGAGCCATCAAGAACGTCACCGACGCCATCAAGATGCGCGCCATGGACATCGAGCTGCCCGACGACTGGTTCGAGAAGCCGGAAGTCTTCATGCACAAGGGCTACGACGAAAAGAAGGCCATGATCGAGGAACTGCGGGGGCCGTTCTCGATGGACATGGTCATGCAGGAGATCAACCGCTACGCCGACTCGGAGTTCCGCTATTCCGACAAATCCGACGACGCCGCGGTGGAGAAGCTGCTGCGCGACGCACGCCTGCGCGAACGGGCGGGGCGCGAGATGGAGGAGATGAAGAAGAAGGGGCTCTGGAATGCGTGAACTTCCTTCGCTGCCCGCGGGTGCTGAAAGGCTTGGCGCTAACGCTGACGCCCCCCTCTCCCCGTCCTTCACGCGGCGAGGGCAAGGGTGAGGGGCGGCGCATGCGTGGACCAGAGATCGCTACGACCATACTGGCAGCTATCGAACAGCGCCTCGATCGGGACATCCGGACCAATGATCTTCGATTTATTGACGCCAAAGGCCATGGGGAGACATGTCCTTGAATGCTAGCGCTGCCCCTCACCCTTACCCTCTCCCCGTGAAGAACGGGGAGAGGGAGGCGTCAGCGTTGGCGCTTCGCCACAACAGGCAACGCCGCTCGGAACGTTCTGCATGAGCCACGCCAAAAAACCCGACCTTCTCCGCGACAATGAGCTGATCTACGGCCGCTTGCTCACCGTCGACGAGTCGCACCTCATCCAGCGCTACAACAAGGCGCTTGTTGCCTTCGGCCTCAAGCCCACCAAGCTGAAGAGCTTCCAGATCGACCGCACCGGCTTCTCGCCCGAAGTGGCCGAGGAATGCGGCGATTACGATTATCTCGACCCCAATGAGGTCAACCGCCGCTTCATCATCCTGACGCCTTCGCAGATCGATCTGCCGGTGGTGCACACCGCCTTTTCCAACACCTCGCAGCTGATGTTCGAGTTCATGTCCAAGAACCAGCGCGCCATCGATGCGCTGACCATCAAGGATGTCATCTACGGCGAGATCGAGGATTCCGTTCCCCTGGTCAACGACATCGAGGATCTGCTGTCGATCAGCCAGGTCGAGTTCCGGGTGCTTTCGGCCGAGGACGTGCTGGGCAAGGCCGCCGAACTCGGCAAGCTGGTCGACCGGCTGAAGCAGGAGCCCGATGCCTGGCGCGACAACACCATGCTGAGCCGTATGGTGGAGCTGGCGAAGGTCTGCGGCGATATCCGTGAGAATGCGCTGGTGCCCGACCAGGTGATCTTCCGCCACAACGCCTACTGGACCAGCCATTTCGGCGGCGTCTACGTCTTCGTCGATCCTGATATGACCACCGTCATCGGCGACCCGGCCGCCCCCGGCTTTCGCCGTTCGCGGCCCTGGCAGGTCAGCTATCTCTCGATCAACGATGCCGACAAGGTGTTCAAGTTCCTGGCCAGCACCGGCCGCATCGAATTGCCGCGCGCGTCATGGGTCGAAAGCTCGGGCTATCTCGAGCATCGCGCCGAGATGGTGGTGCGCTCTCTCATCCGCGACACAGAGCCGAACCGCAATTTGACCGAGGTCGACAAGGTCTGGCTGCAGACCTGGATCCATGGCCATGCCGATCTGATCACCAAGGACGGCAATTTCCCCTTTCTCAACGCCGCCAAGCGTGAGATCGCCCAGCTCGGCCATCTCAAGATCGAGGATGTGTTTCCGCAACAGCGCTTCCTGGTCGTGCGTGGCAAGCCCGACCATCCCGACGCCTGGCTGACCAACCAGCTGATCTCGGATTTCGTGCCGCAGGACTTTGTCTCGCGTTACGTCTTCAACAAGCCGGGCTTCTACAAGGACTATGACGGCTACAGCGACGCCTGGCGGTCGCATGTTGTGGACGTTCTGAAAACCACATATTTGAAAGACAAAGTGGCGTTTCGCACGCGCCTTTACGGCCTGACTGACTGAGGGGTGAACGAGAGCCATGCTTGATCCGATCGTGAATTTCTTCACCCGCATCTTCCAATGGATAGGCCGCGGCATCGGCCTCGTCATCGGCGCGATCCTGTGGCCGTTCCTCTGGGCTGGGCGCTGGTATACGCAGCGCGGCTGGATCCTGAAGGCTGTGGTCGGCCTCGCGCTTCTGGTATTGATCGGCCTCTACGCCAATTTCTTCTACGCCACCCAGTGGTGGAACAAGTTCGATCCCAACTACGTCGACAAATACACCTTCGAGAACCGCAACATTTCCGCCGGCGAACAGGTCGCGGCCGGCGCCGGCACCGACACCGCCAAGACCTGCGGCAATTCGGGCATCGCCCAGGTGGCGGCCGACCTGACGGACTTCAACGTCAACCAGAATGCCTGGATCTCGTCGATGATCCTCTACAAACTCGGCCTGTTCGGCATCGACTGGGACAACACGCCGTTCATGGACAACAAGGCCTCGTTCCAGCGCGGCATCAACCAGGCGGTGCGGCGCACCGCCACCGAGCTTGCCGACAATCTCGGCCGTGTCCGCACCACATCGCAGATCGACGGCGACCTGCAGGATGCGCGCGGCAATCTGCAGTTCGACGAGGAGACCTGGTATTTCGGCCTCAACCCGTTCGGCCCCAAGACGCCGACGCCGAGTTATTATCGCGATGCCGTCACCAAGCTGCGCTCCTTCAACGCCCGCCTCGGCAGCTGCCAGGCGACGTTCGATGCCCGCGCCGACAATCTGAAGCAGTATATCGACCGCATCTCCTCCGACATCGGTTCGACCTCGGCGATCCTCAAGGAGCGCGCCGAAAACCATAACAATGGCTGGTTCGACTTCCGCGCCGATGACCGCTTCTGGTTCGCCTATGGCCAGCTCTATGCCTATTACGGCCTGATGAAGGGCGCCCAGGCCGACTTCGAGGACGTCATCAAGGAAAAGCATCTCGGCAATCTGTGGGACACGATGGATGCGCAATTCGTCTCGGCCCTGCGCATCCAGCCCTTCATCATCGCCAATGGCCGCGAGGATGGCTGGATCATGCCGACGCACCTGACGACGATGGGTTTCTACGTGCTTCGCGTGCGCTCCAACATGGTCGAGATCAGCAACGTCCTGACTCAGTAGCGTTCACTGCTTTCCCGGCGAGCGATGGCGAATTTGCGCCGTCGCCTCTGTCGCATTCCGTGCATTGGGCGGCTGTTTTGAGACGGCGGAACGTCGCGTCCTCTGGCTTCTATACGGCGCGGCAACGGAGCCAGGAAGAACCGGCGACAGGTCGGCCGGCCGCGGAGACACTTTCTTCATAGGAAACATAGTTGCATGCAAGTTGACGCCGCGGCAGCGACAGGGTTAGAACATGCCCGCGCCCGGGTTCAACATGCCTGCGAGTGAGATCAAACCCGTCCCCTCCACCGTCCAATCCGAAGGAAAGCCGTCATGGCCGAAGTGAAGTCCGACATCGAGATCGCGCGCGGCGCCAAGAAAAAGCAGATCCAGGAGATCGGCGCCAAGATCGGCATCCCGACCGAGCACCTTTTGCCCTACGGCCACGACAAGGCGAAGATTTCGGCCGAATTCATCAAATCGGTGAAGGGCAACAAGGACGGCAAGCTGATCCTCGTCACCGCCATCAACCCGACGCCGGCCGGCGAAGGCAAGACGACCACCACCGTCGGCCTTGGTGACGGTCTGAACCGCATCGGCAAGAAGGCGATCGTCTGCATCCGCGAGGCTTCGCTCGGCCCGAATTTCGGCGTCAAGGGCGGTGCCGCCGGCGGCGGCTACGCGCAGGTCGTGCCGATGGAGGACATGAACCTCCACTTCACCGGCGACTTCCACGCCATCACCACGGCGCACAATCTTTTGTCGGCGCTGATCGACAACCACATCTACTGGGGCAATGAGCTCGGCATCGACACCCGCCGCGTCGCCTGGCGCCGCGTCATGGACATGAACGACCGGGCGCTGCGCGAAATCATCTGCTCGCTCGGCGGCGTCGCCAACGGTTATCCGCGCGAGGCAGGCTTCGACATCACCGTCGCCTCTGAAGTGATGGCGATCCTGTGCCTTTCCACCGACCTCAAGGATCTGGAAAAGCGCCTCGGCGACATCATCGTCGCCTACCGCCGCGACAAGAGCCCGGTCTATGCCCGCGACTTGAAGGCCGACGGCGCCATGGCGGTGCTGCTGAAGGACGCCATGCAGCCAAACCTGGTGCAGACGCTGGAGAACAACCCTGCCTTCGTGCATGGCGGCCCGTTCGCCAACATCGCCCATGGCTGCAACTCGGTGGTCGCCACCACCACGGCGCTGAAGCTCGCCGACTACGTCGTCACCGAAGCCGGCTTCGGCGCCGACCTCGGAGCCGAAAAATTCTTCGACATCAAGTGCCGCAAGGCGGGTTTGAAGCCGGCGGCTGCCGTCATCGTCGCCACCGTGCGCGCCATGAAGATGAATGGCGGCGTCAAGAAGGAAGACCTCGGCAAGGAAAACATCGAGGCAGTCAAGAAGGGCTGCCTCAATCTGGGCCGCCACATCGAGAATGTGAAACAGTTCGGCGTGCCTGCGATCGTGGCGATCAATCATTTCACCACCGATACCGAGGTGGAAATCCAGGCAATGAAGGATTTCGTCGCCTCGCTCGGCGCCGAGGCGATCCTGTGCAAGCATTGGGCCAATGGCTCTGCCGGCATTGAGGAGTTGGCGCGCAAGGTCGTCGAGATCGCCGAATCCGGCGCCTCGCAGTTCGCGCCGCTCTATCCCGACGCAATGCCGCTGTTCGAGAAGATCAACACCATCGTCCAGCGCATCTATCGCGGCGACGAGGCGATCGCCGACAAGTCGGTGCGCGACCAGCTGCATGCCTGGGAGCAGGCCGGCTACGGGCACCTGCCGGTCTGCATGGCCAAGACCCAATATTCCTTCTCGACCGACCCGAACCTGCGCGGCGCGCCGACCGGGCACACCGTGCCGGTACGCGAGGTCAGGCTTTCGGCGGGCGCCGGCTTCGTCGTCGTCATCTGCGGTGAGGTCATGACCATGCCCGGCCTGCCCAAGGCGCCGTCCTCGGAAAAGATCTTCCTCAACGAGGCCGGCCAGATCGAAGGCCTGTTCTGAAAATTTCGAGATCGTTGCGAGATCCAAGAAGGGCGGCCACTGGCCGCCCTTTTGCTTTTCGGGCGCAGATTGCCTATGCAGCGTTGCGCGCCAGCGCGCGCTGGTTGGACGCATAAGGCGTGTCGCGTTCGGGCAAAGCACCGGTCTTCAGGCAATCGATCCATTCGGCGGTCTTGAGCACGGCCGCAAAGCGCGACTGCAGGATGATGGACACCACGCGGTGGATCTCCTCGGCCGAGGCGTAGCCGGCGCTGTTGGCGTAAGGCAGCGAACCGGCGGCGTCGGACAGGAACTCGACCGCAAAGCCGACATGCGCAGCGTGGATGATGGTCGACAGGTCGCAATTATGCGTCATGTAGCCGATCACCGTTATCGTATCGATGGTATTGGCGCGCAGCCACGCCTCGAGGTCGGTGCCGGCAAAGGCGCTAGGCAGTGACTTCTCGACATAGTGGTCGCGGCTTCGCCGGGCGATCTCGGGATGCAGTTCGCCGCCATGGCTGCCCTTGGCGAAGACTGGCGAGGTCTCGGGCGCCATCTGCTTGACGACCACCACCTTCACGCCGGCCGCAGCGGCGGCATCCATAGCGCGCGCGACATTGACGACGCTGTCGCGGAACGGCGGACACTGGATGGCGAGGTTGCCGCCATCATAATCATTCTGGACATCGATAACGATGAGTGCGCGGCGCGGCGTGATATTGGCGGACATGGTGTTCTCCTTCGAGCTTGAATGGGACAGGAAATAGGCGAATCGCCCGACTGCCAAAAGTGGCCCGATTGACATCAGTCGAAAGAATTGGGACAATCCGCTTTTCGCTTGCTGGAAACACGCATGGCCGACCCGATCATTGTCGTTCTCGCCTTTGACGGCATCAGCCCGTTCCACCTCTCCGTGCCGTGCGTGGTGTTCGGCACCGACCGCACCAAGCTTGGCCTGCCGCGTTTCGACTTTCGCGTCTGCGCACTCGACGATGGAGCGATCCACACCGATGCCGGGCTGACCATCGCGGTGCCGTATGGCCTTTCCGCATTCGACGATGCCGACATCGTCATCATTCCGAGCTGGAAGGATCTCGAGGCCCCACTTCCGCCGCCGCTCCTGGCAGCGCTCACCCACGCGCACCGGCGCGGTGCGCTGATCGTCGGCCTCTGTCTCGGCACCTTCGCCATTGCCGCCGCCGGGCTGCTTGCGGGCCGGCGTGCGACGACACATTGGGCCTCCACCGACCGGCTGCAAACATTATACCCGGACATCGAAGTCGACGCCGACGTGCTCTATGTCGACGACGGCGACATCGTCACCTCGGCCGGCGTCGCCGCCGGGCTCGATTGCTGCCTGCACATTGTGCGCGCCCGCTATGGCGCAGAGGTAGCGCTGCGGCTGGCCAGGCACATCGTGCTGTCGCCGCACCGGCAGGGTGGGCAAGCGCAGTTCATCGAGCGCCCGCTGGCGAAAACCCCGGCCACCGACCGCTTCACCCTGGCGCTCGACACGGTGCGGGCAACGCTCGGACAAACGCACAACCTCGACCGCGTCGCGGAGGCCGCGGGCCTGACCCGGCGCACTTTCACCCGCCGTTTCCAGAAATCGATCGGCACCAGCTTTGGCGAATGGTTGGCCGGCCAACGCATCGAACTGGCGCAACGGCTGCTGGAGGCGACGGAAAAATCGATGGACATGGTGGCCTTCGAAGCCGGCTTCGGCAGCGCCACCTCGCTGCGCCAGCATTTCGCCGCACGACTGCGGACCTCGCCGGCGCAGTACCGGCGCGAATTCTCCAGGCGGACCGGCGAGCAGGCGATGTCCGCCCTGTCTCATTGATCATCGGCGGACACGTATTCAACAGGTGTTGCCCACCAGTTATGAGCTTCGAAATTCTCAGAAATAGCGAATCTTAGGCCTTTTTTGCCGGCGGATCCAACTTGATAAGATTGGCCTTGGCAGTGGAATCTCCTCGATCAGCGGCCTTGCGAATCAAAATGAGAGCTTGGGCAGTATCCTGCTTCACACCATGGCCATCCAGGTAAGCTACTCCAAGACTATTCTCGGCTTTAGCGTTCCCTTGGTCGGCAGACTTCCGCAGCCAGGCAACGGCCTGCACATAGTCTAAAGGAACCCCTAGCCCTTTGTAGTACGAAACACCTAGGTCGTACTCAGCACCAGCATTCCCCTGGTCCGCAGCCTTCTGGAACCACGAGTCGGCTTGCGCATAGTCAAGCGTAACTCCGAGACCCTCCGCATAAGCCACGCCAAGATCATGCTGCGCCAGTGCGTTTCCCTGCTCTGCCCCTTTGCGATACCATGCGATTGCCTCGGCATAATCCTGGGCGACGCCCTGACCTTTGGCGTAAGCCAAACCCAGAAAGTATTGGGCAATGGGCGTTCCTTGGCCGGCGGCCTCACGGAACCACGTGGCAGCTTCTCTATAGTCCTGCGGGACGCCTCTTCCATCTCTGTACAGCAGCCCGAGATTGGTCTGAGCGACCGCTAATCCTTGACCGGCAGCTTTACGAAACCAAATTGCAGCTTCGGCATAGTCCTGCTTGACGCCTAGCCCACGGTCGTAAAGAGAGCCGAGATTGTGCTCTGCTTGAGCATCGCCCTGGTCCGCTGCCCTACGATACCAGGCGACAGCTTGAACGTAATCCTGGACGACACCATGCCCTTCGGCGTAAGCGGTGCCAAGATTGTCCTCCGCCTGGGCATCACCGGTCTTAGCCATGACGCTCCACAATTCGACAGCCGTTGCGTAATCTCCTCTTTTATAGGCCTGTTCCGCTTGTCCAGCATGGGCGACGCCGGCCATAAGCATGCCGGAGACGAAACAAAGCGACTTCGAAAACCTCTGCATTGTGGGCCTCCGATTTAAGGATTCAACCATTCTTTGATTCCCTTCACTCCGATCCGAATCCTCTCGGAAAAAGGTCTCTCATTCAGCTTGGCTCTAATAAATCTTCCCTGTGCACGGGCCATTCTCGTATTAAACTTTGCCAAAAGATACGAATCCCAAATTATCAAAATAATTCCGGGAGCAAAAACAACTTTGTCCGGCAGTAAAATTATCTTTGATAATATCACTAGTACGACAACGGAGAAAAGAAATTATATATGACAAAGATGCCATCTTTCCACATACGATTTCGTGGGAGGTATTGTGTCATCCAAGGCATAATGAACGGGTTATCATCCCAGAATTGATCGATAGTAATGGTACCATGCGTAATACCGTCGGTCTTGGTAACTTCAGCCCCAGCCTCAGCAGGATTATTCGGACTGACCTCTTCAGCCATTCCTTCCTCCATTTCTCGTGATTAGAAGGAACTTGCTTCGCCTCTTTGAAGTCAATCCAAGATGGAGATCAACTTTGCGTTAGCGGAGGGGCGATGTGCCGACTGGATGCGGTCTGTTCCTGTTGTCAGTCGATTTAGCGAACGCTAATATCTGGACATGGAGAGAACAGGAAGGCGATATGGACCCTGTGACTGAAATCGAACTTCGGGCCATTCATGCGTTCGTTTCGGCCCGCATTCCTTATACGTCCAGAGTCGCCCGGCTTATGCGGACCACCACAGAGGCCTTTCACTTCTCTGGACGGTATTATGCGAGCACGCTCGCAAAGGGCATCAACCTGACAATAAGTCGGCATGCAGCAGAGTTGATGGCTGTTTCCAATAGGGCAGAATTCAGCAAGGGAACCATCTTGGAGCACATGCTCCCGCTGAAAGCGATGTATGCCGAAATGCTCACGTTGGGTAGCCAGGTGAGCTTTGAGCAGATTGTGTCATACTTCACCGACACGCTTCAGAAGTGCCCCCTGGTCACGGTGACCAAGGAGGAAGACCGCCGGCTTCGCAACGACTTGCCGCATCCTGAGCGCTACCCTGCCGCCGGCATCGAAATCGGATCTCTGGACGCAATGACGTTTGGTTCGATGCCGAGGTGGACTCCTTTGAAAAGGGAGGACCTTATTGTGCCTGGCAATCCCGAGGTCGAGGGCGAAGCCGATTTCGAGCCGGTTCAGGCAGCTCGAAGAGGGCATTTGAGCTGGGGTGCCGGAGACCTCGAATTCGAGTAGCTCGACATAGCTGCCAAACCACGGGAGGACAGAGGATGGGGCAAATTTCTGAAGCGCACTATGCCAAGATGAAAACGAAGTTTCGCTTAGACGTGGCCAGTTTCCTCGCCGCAGTGGCAACGGGGAAGGGGACAATCACCTACGGCGAACTTTCCAGAAAGTTCGGCGTGGCTACAAGAGGCTGGGGCGACATTCTCGGCGGCATAGCGATTTGGTGTTATGAAGTAGGGCATCCATTGCTCCCTGTGATCGTTGTGAAGGCTTCCACCAAGATGCCCTCAGAAGCGGCCGTTCTGTACTCCGATCTCGGCTTGCGGTCTGACGCCCTGATTATCCAGGAGCAGCAGAAATGCTTTCTGACCGATTGGGAAGCAACGCCCCTCAAAGCCAGCGGCTTAGCTCCGTCGAGCGGTAACTGTGGAGAATTCTCGTCCGCAACTCCGCCCGGCGCTGTCGCTCGATCCGTCGATAAACTCCCAAAATAACAATTGGCCACAAACTCAGCCGTGCCTGACCATCCGCGCCGGATTGCCGACCACCGTGGTGTTGTCAGGCACGTCGCGCGTCACCACCGCGCCGGCGCCGACTATGGCGCCATCGCCGATGCTGATGCCGCCGAGGATGATGGCGCTGCCGCCGATCCAGGCGTCATTGCCAATGGTGACCGGCCGGGCAATCTCCAGTCCCGCCTGACGGCCCGCGGCCTCCTTGTGGTGCTCGGCGCAGTAGATCTGCACATTGGGGCCGAGAAGCGTCCGCCTGCCGATACGCACCGGCGCGGTGTCGAGGATGGTGCAGCCGGCATTGAGGAAGGCGCCGTCGCCGAGATGGATGTTGAAACCGTAGGCGCAGTGGAACGGCGCCTCGATGCGGCCGCCCTCGCCCGCGCTGCCGAGCAGCGCCAATAGCGTCGGGCCGATATTGCCGCGTTGCTGGGGCGGCAGCGCATTGTGCTCGAACACCGCATCTCGCGCGATCACGCGGAGCGCCTCCAGTTCGTCGTCGATGCAGGTGTACCATTCGCCTGCAATCATCCTTGTGCGTTCGCTTCCGGCCATCACAGCGACTCCGTCCCTTCGTCGTGTTCGACTGTTTACCAAAGTACAATGCTCACTGATGGAAGAAGCACCATCGCCTACTCTCGTCAAACGCAGGACCTATGCTAGCTTGCCCTCGTGGGCCAGTCCCGGGCCTGCTTTCGAGGGGATCTACATGCTCTATTTGCTTGCACTTCTGATCGGCGTCATTGCCGGTCTTCGCGCCATGACCGCGCCGGCCGCGATCGCCTGGGGCGCGTATCTCGGCTGGCTGCCGGTGGCCGGCACCTGGGCAAGTTTCATGGGCCATTGGGCCGCCGTCGGTATCTTCACCATCCTCGCCATCGTCGAACTGGTCACCGACCAGCTGCCCTCGACGCCGAGCCGCAAGGTGCCGCAGCAATTCGGCGCCCGCATCCTGCTTGGCGCCTTCAGCGGCGCGGTGATCGGCGCCACCGCCGGTTCCACCATTGGCGGCCTGATTGCCGGCGCCATCGGTGCTGTCATCGGCACCTATGGCGGCGCCGAAGCGCGCGGCCGGTTGGCCGCCGCCTTCGGCAAGGATTTGCCTGCCGCCCTCATCGAGGACGCGGTGGCGATCATCGGCGGTCTGCTGATCGTGGCGGCGGTGGTATGACTGCCCAAGCCTCAGACGCCAAGACATACGACGCCATCATCATCGGCGCCGGACAGGCCGGCCCTCCTCTCGCCGGCCGGCTGACGTCAGCCGGCATGAGCGTGGCGCTGATCGAGCGCAAGCTGGTCGGCGGCACCTGCGTCAACACCGGCTGCATGCCGACCAAGACCATGGTCGCCAGCGCCTATGCCGCGCATCTGGCGCGGCGTGCCGCGGACTACGGCGTGACGTTCTCAGGCCCTGTCGGCGTGGACTACAAGAGGATCAAGGCGCGCAAGGACAAGGTCACAAACGACTCCCGCAGCAATCTGGAGACGTGGATCGCCGGCATGAAGGGCTGCACGCTTTATCGCGGCCACGCCCGCTTCGAATCCGCCAACACCGTGCGTGTCGGCGGCGACCTTCTGACCGCCGAAAAGATCTTCCTCAACACCGGCGGCCGCGCCTCGGTGCCCGACCTGCCGGGCGTCAACGACGTCGACTACCTCACCAACTCCTCGATGATGGATCTCGATGTTTTGCCGCGCCATCTTATCGTCGTCGGCGGCAGCTACATCTCTCTTGAATTCGCGCAGATGTTTCGCCGCTTCGGCTCTGAAGTCACCGTCATCGAGAAGAGTTCGCGCCTGACCGGCCGCGAGGACGAGGACGTGTCGGCGGCCATCCTGTCGATCCTCGAAAACGAAGCCATAGAAGTCCATGTCGGCGCCGACGACATCCGCTTTGCCAGACAGGGCAAGGACATCGCCGTGACCTTCTCATCCGGCAAGCCGCCGGCGGTCGGCTCGCATGTGCTTCTGGCACTCGGCCGCACCCCCAACACCGACGATCTCGGCCTCGATAAGGCCGGCGTCGCGGTCGATCTGCGCGGCTTCGTCACCGTCGACGACCAGCTGCGCACCAGCGTGCCCGGCATCTGGGCAATGGGCGACTGCAACGGCAAGGGCGCCTTCACCCACACCTCCTACAACGATTATGAGATCGTCGCCGCCAATCTGCTCGACGACGATCCGCGCAAGGTCAGCGACCGCATCGAGGCCTACGCGCTCTACATCGATCCGCCGCTCGGCCGCTGCGGCATGACCGAGGCGGCGGTGAAGAAATCCGGGCGCAAGGCGCTGGTCGGCCAGCGGCCAATGACCCGCGTCGGCCGCGCCATCGAAAAGGGCGAGACGCAAGGTTTCATGAAAATCCTGGTCGATGCCGACACCAGGCAAATCCTCGGCTGCTCCGTGCTCGGCCCCGGCGGCGACGAGGCGGTGCACTGCGTGCTCGACCTGATGTACGCCAAGGCGCCGGTCGATACGCTGGCGCGCGCCGTGCATATCCACCCCAACGTCTCGGAGCTGTTGCCAACCATCGCCCAGGAGCTGAAGCCGCTCGCCTGATATGACTCCGCGTCAAGCTCAGCGCTTTCTGCATTGGTGCGTTGCAGCAATGTGCATTGCGCGCGGCAAGGCTTCTCGTTCAGTCTGAATTGAACCGATTCAGTCTGGATTTTCCATGCCTTTGCCGATCCTTGCGCTTGCCATTGGGTCCTTCTGCATCGGCACCACCGAATTCGTCATCATGGGCCTGTTGCCGGAGGTTGCGGCCGATCTCGGCGTGTCGATCCCCTCGGCCGGCCTGCTGGTCACCGGCTATGCGCTGGGCGTCGTCTTCGGCGCACCCATCGTTGCCATGGCCACCGCGCATCTGCCGCGCAAGCCAGTGCTGGTCACGCTGACGGCGATGTTCGTCGTCGGCAATCTGCTCTGCGCCATTGCGCCCAATTACTGGCTTCTGATGGCCGCGCGCGTCTTCACCGCGTTTGGTCATGGCGCCTTTTTCGGCATTGGTTCCGTCGTTGCCGCCAGCCTGGTGCCGCGCAACAAGCGCGCCAGCGCCATGGCGATGATGTTCGCGGGATTGACGCTCTCCAACATTCTCGGCGTTCCTGCCGGCACCGCGCTTGGCGAAGCCTTCGGCTGGCGCTCCACCTTCCTTGCCGTCGTCGGCATCGGCCTGATCTCTGTTGCCGCCATCGCCTGGCTGGTGCCATCCAATGTCGTCGAACCGAGCGGCGGCGGCCTGCGCAGCGAACTGCGCGTGCTGGGCAAGCTGCAGGTCTGGCTCGCCATGCTGATCGCCTCGCTGGCCTCGGCCAGCCCGTTTGCCGTCTTCACCTACATCAAGCCCTACCTTACCGATGTCTCCGGCCTGTCGACCTCCGCGGTCACCTGGGTCCTGCTGCTGTTCGGCGCCGGCATGACCATAGGCAACATCATCGGCGGCCGGCTGGCCGACTGGAAATTGATGCCGACGGTCATCGGCACGCTGCTTTTGATGGCAGTTCTGTTTGTCGGCTTCATGCAGTACGGCGCGATCGCCAGCGTCGCCATCGGCATCGTCTTCTTGTGGGGACTGCTGATCTTCGTCGTCGTGCCGCCGCTGCAGATCCGCGTCGTCGAAGCGGCTTCGGAAGGGCCGAACCTCGCCGCCACGCTCAACCAGGGCGCATTCAATGTCGGCAATGCCAGCGGCGCCTGGATCGGCGGCGTGGCTCTGTCGGCCGGCGTTTCCTATGCTCATTTGCCGCTGGTCGGCGCGGTGCTGGCCCTGCTGGCGGTCAGCGTAGCCGTTGTCTCGCAGGCGCTCGAAGGATCGGCGCCGATAACGCCGGTTCCGGCCGCCGCCGAATAATTCCATTGCGCCCATGGCGGCGCGACCTGGACCAATCGACAGCCCTTCGGCAAAAGTGCATGTGTTCTGCCTCTTATCCTGGAGGCATCCCATGCAGAAATCGATCGAACGCATCGTCGGCGATACCGAAGGCGTTTCCTACGAATTCCCGGTGTTCCGCTTCGCCGGCGCCGACAAGGCAGCACCTTCGGCCTATGTGCAGGCAGCACTCCACGCCGGTGAATTGCCTGGTGTCGTCGCCATCGACGCGCTGATGCCGGCGCTGAACAAGGCCGAAGCGGAAGGCCGCATCAAAGGCAGCATCACGGTCGTGCCCTGGGCCAATCCGATCGGCCGCGCGCAATATCATTTCGGCGAGCACCAGGGCCGCTTTCATCTCGGCACCCGCAACAATTTCAACCGCGGCTTTCCGTTGCTCGCAGCACCGGACGCCAAGCTTTTGCCCGACACCACGCTTGGCACCCCCGACCAGCGATTGAAGACCCGTCTGGTGCAGCTGTCGCTCGGCCACGACATCGTGCTCGACCTGCATTGCGACGACGAGGGCCTTGCCTATCTCTACGTCCACGCCAGTCTGTGGCCGGCAATGGCCGATTGCGCCGCCGCCATGGGTATCGACGCCGTGGTGTTGTGGAGCGAGGACACGGACGGCACCTTCGAGGGCGCCACGATCATGCCCTACCAGAACGTCCCCGCCAACGTGGCGAAGCTCGACCGCCGCGTTGCCACTACGGTAGAATACCGTGGCATGCTGGATGTCGACGGCACGCTGGCAAATTCCGATGCCGCAGGCCTCTACCGGCTGCTGGTGGCGCGCGGCGTCATCGCCGACACCGCCCTTCCCCCGCCCAGCCCGTTCAAGGGCCTCGTCGCGCCGCTCGAAAACATCGACATGATGCCGGCGCCCAGGGCCGGCGCCATCCTCTACGACGTCAAGCCCGGTGACCGCGTCGCGAAGGGCGCGCGCCTCGCCACCATCGTCCACACACCGGGCGAGGCCGGCGGCCGCACCGAGGTGCTGGCACCGCAGGACGGCGTCATCCTGACCCGCCGCTCGCGCCGCATCATCCGCGCCGGCGAGGATCTCTTGAAGCTGGTCGGCGACAAGAAGAGCGCCGACGCGAGGTCAGGCACGCTGGAGGACTGAGCTAACCCGAAATCGCCAGCCGCGCCTTGGCCTCGAGCCATTCGGCCATCTGCCGGTACGGCACCGGGCCGTGGCTGACACGGGCGACACCAAGCTCGGCCAGGCGCTGGCGCGGCGGCACATGCGCCAGCGCGATGATGTTGACCGGCAGCACGGTGGCCTTGCACAGCGCCTCGATCAGACCCTCGTCGCCGAGCCCCGGCGCAAAGAAGCCGCTAGCTCCTGCCTTTTCATAAGCGTGCGCCCGCTCGATGGCCTGGTCGAGCAGCACGCTGTCATGCGCATCCGGCTTGGCCTTGAGGAAAATGTCGGTACGGGCGTTGATGTAGGCGGGAATGCCGGAAGCCTTCACCGCCGCCGCTGCCGCCTCGATCCGCTTCACCTGTACCGCGATGTCGTGCAGACCAGCGCCGCCGACGATCTGGTCCTCGAAATTGAAACCGATGGCGCCGGCCTGCAGGGCACGTGTCACCGTCTGGGCGACAGTCTCCGGCTCGACGCCGTAGCCGCCTTCGAGGTCCATGGTCAACGGCAGGTCGACTGCCGCCACGATGCGCCTGATGTTGTCCAGCGCTAGCTCCAGCGGAATTTTCTCGCCATCGGCATAACCAAAAGCAGCCGCGACCGGCCAGCTTCCGGTGGCGATCGCCTTGGCGCCCGCCCTCTCGACGATCTTGGCCGAGCCCGGATCCCAGGCATTGTAGAGAACGATCGGGTTGCCCTTGACATGAAGGGCATGGAACGTGCGTGCGCGCTCGATCTGCTCGGTCATTGCTGTCTTCCCGTCTTTCCGATGTTGGACGAACAGTCTAGGCAGGACCCCAAGCCTTGGCGATGTGCCATGGGCTGCAGAAGCGGCGGCCACAAACAGGCCTTTCAAACCTGTTGCGCATCCGGCTTTTCGCCGCTATGGATTTCGCCCATGAACATGCGCTCGATCAAGACCATTTGGTGGTGGGCTCGCTGACAGCGGCCTGTTCGAACGCGTGCGCGTGAAAATAGAGGGTGGCCGCAACGGAATGTCCGGGCGGCCATTTGTTTTTTCAAAGCCATTCCCGGGTCCGTTGCCCCAACAAGCCATATGGAGACGGCAATGACGATGAAGGCTCTGGAAAACGGCGCGGAAAGCTTCGTGACCGCAGGTGGTGTCACCATCACCCGCGAACGCCACGACAAGCCTTACGCCGGTGCGATCGATGCCTATGTCGATGGCTTGAACTCGCGCCGTGGTGCGGTGTTTTCCTCGAATTACGAATATCCGGGCCGCTACACACGCTGGGATACGGCCATCATCGATCCGCCGCTGGTGATTTCCGCGCGTGGCCGCGCCATGCGCATCGAGGCGCTGAATGGCCGTGGCGAAGTGCTGCTGCCGGTGATCGGCAAGACGCTGGCCGGCATTGCCGAGGTGACGATTGCTGAAACCTCGAAAAAGCTGATCCGCCTCGATGTCGCCAAGCCCGGCCGCGTCTTCACCGAGGAAGAGCGCAGCCGCGTCCCCTCTGTGTTTACTGTGCTGCGCGCCATCACCGCTTTGTTCAAGACCGATGAAGACGCCAATCTCGGCCTTTACGGCGCCTTCGGTTACGACCTCGCCTTCCAGTTCGATCCAGTCGACTACAAGCTCGAGCGCAAACAGAGCCAGCGCGATCTCGTGCTGTTCCTGCCTGACGAGATCCTGGTCGTCGACCATTATTCGACCAAGGCCTGGACCGACCGCTACGACTATTCCGGCGACGGTTTTTCAACCGAGGGGCTGCCGCGGGACGAAATTGCCGAACCGTTCAAGACCGCCGACCGCATCCCGCCGCGCGGCGACCATGAGCCGGGCGAATATGCCAATCTGGTGCGCAAGGCGATGGACAGTTTCAAGCGCGGCGACCTGTTCGAGGTCGTGCCCGGGCAGATGTTCTACGAACGCTGCGAGACGCAGCCTTCCGAAATCTCGCGCAAGCTGAAGTCGATCAACCCGTCGCCCTATTCCTTCTTCATCAATCTCGGCGAAAACGAGTATCTGATCGGCGCCTCGCCCGAAATGTTCGTGCGCGTCAACGGCCGCCGCGTAGAGACCTGCCCGATCTCCGGCACCATCAAGCGCGGCGACGACGCCATTTCCGACAGCGAGCAGATCCTGAAGCTGCTCAATTCCAAGAAGGATGAATCCGAGCTGACCATGTGCTCGGACGTCGACCGCAACGACAAGTCCAGGGTCTGCGATCCGGGCTCGGTGCGCGTCATCGGCCGCCGCCAGATCGAGATGTATTCACGCCTGATCCACACCGTCGATCACATCGAAGGGCGCCTGCGCGAAGGCATGGATGCCTTCGACGCCTTCCTGTCGCATGCCTGGGCGGTCACCGTCACCGGCGCGCCGAAACTGTGGGCCATGCGCTTCATCGAGCAGAACGAAAAGAGCCCACGAGCCTGGTATGGCGGCGCCATCGGCATGGTCAATTTCAACGGCGACATGAACACCGGCCTGACGCTCCGCACCATCCGCATCAAGGACGGCATTGCCGAGGTGCGAGCAGGCGCCACGTTGCTCTTCGACAGCATCCCCGAGGAAGAAGAAGCCGAAACCGAACTGAAGGCATCCGCCATGCTCTCCGCCATTCGCGACGCCAAATTGGGCAATGCCGCAGGCGCCGAACGCACCACCGCGCGCGTCGGCGACGGCGTCAACATCCTGCTCGTCGACCACGAGGACTCCTTTGTCCACACACTGGCCAACTATTTCCGCCAGACCGGTGCCAATGTCTCGACCGTGCGTTCGCCGGTGCCGGAAGAAGTCTTCGAACGGCTGAAGCCCGATCTCGTCGTGCTGTCGCCCGGACCGGGCACGCCGAAGGATTTCGACTGCGCCGCGACCATCAAGAACGCCCGCGCCCGCGACCTGCCGATCTTCGGTGTCTGCCTTGGCCTGCAGGCGCTGGCGGAGGCCTATGGCGGCGAACTCAGGCAGTTGCACGTGCCGATGCACGGCAAGCCGTCGCGCATCCGCGTCTCCAAGCCTGGAATCATCTTCTCCGGCCTGCCCAAGGAAGTGACCGTCGGCCGCTACCACTCGATCTTCGCCGATCCGGTGCGGCTGCCCGACGATTTCATCGTCACCGCCGAGACCGAGGATGGCATCATCATGGCCTTCGAACACCGCAAGGAGCCGATCGCCGCCGTCCAGTTCCATCCGGAATCGATCATGACGCTCGGCCACAATGCCGGCATGCGCATCATCGAAAACATCGTTGCGCATCTGCCGCGCAAGGCCAAGGAAAAGGCCGCTTAGAAACGATGGCGGCGACGGACAACATGGCGGCGATCGCAGCGAAGGCAGCGGCCAGGCAAAGGATCGCCAGCCTTGCCTTCTGGTCGATTGTCATCGCCTGCGTGGTGCTCGCGCTCAAGCTTGCCGCATGGTACGTCACCGGCTCCGTTGCGCTCTATTCGGATGCGCTGGAGTCGATCGTCAACGTCATAGCCTCGGCCGCCGCCTATTGGGCGGTCCTGGTCAGCTACAAGCCGGCCGACCAGGACCATCCGTTCGGCCACCACAAGGCCGAGTATTTTTCGGCGGTGCTGGAAGGCGTGCTGATCGTGCTCGCCGCGCTTTTGATCCTCAACGAGGTCTGGCGCTCCTGGCAGACGCCGACCCCGCTCGAACAACCCTGGGAGGGCCTGGCGATCAACGGCGTCGCCACCGTCATCAACGCCTTCTGGGCCTGGACGCTGATCCGCGCCGGGCGCAGCGCAAAATCACCGGCGCTGGTCGCCGACGGCCGGCACATCATGACCGACGTCGTGACCTCGGTCGGCGTCTTCGGCGGCCTCGTCGGCGCTATCCTGACCGGTTGGCAGATCCTTGATCCGGCGCTTGCCGTCATCGTCGCGCTCAACATCCTGTGGCAGGGCTGGCACGTCATCGGCTCGTCGATGAACGGGCTGATGGACCGCGCAGTGGACACGACCGAACACATGCACATTCGCGACATCATCTCGGCCAATTGCAAGGGCGCGCTGGAGGTTCATGACCTCAAGACCCGCATCGCCGGCCGCGCCACCTTCATCGAGTTCCACCTGGTCGTCGACGCCGACATGACGGTCGGCGCCAGCCACGTCATTTGCGACCGCATCGAGGACGCGCTGAAGGCCGAAATCCCCTCGGTGCGCGTCACCATCCATGTCGAACCGGACGACGAGGCGAAGCTGCCGAAAGGCACGACGGCGGTGCCGTTCGCGTGAGACGAGTTACCACGTTTCGATAGTGAGATCTTTGATCCGCTCGAATTCCCGGATATTGCGGGTTATCAGCGTGAGGTCCCGAGCACGTGCCTGCCCGCCAATCAGCGCATCGTAGGGACCAATCGGGGTTCCCAGTGCCGCAAGCCCAGCACGAATCTCACCGGCATGTCTCGCGTCGTCTCGGTCGAATTCAAGTACCGGGAACTGCAAAGCTTCGATGCGCGCCAGATTTTGGACCTTTCGCTGGCTCTTTTCAGCGCCGTAGTACAGCTCATGCAAAACGACCGCCGAGAGAGCAAAGTCTTGTGGTGCATGCCGTTTGAGCAAAGCCAGCAGACCCTCGTCGCCCGAGATGATCGCTATGACGGCATTGGTGTCGAGCAGGTAGGTCACTTAAAGAGGTCATCCAAAGCAGGTCGATCCTGACCATCCTGACGCTCCAGCGCTCCCTGGGCGAAATCGTCGTCAACCGGTCCGATGACCTGGTCGAGCCATGCCCAATCCTGCGCAAGCGGCTCCAAGATGACAGTTTGCCCATGACGACGGATCGAAACCTCGTCTGCCTCGAACCGAAACTCCTTAGGCAAGCGCACAGCTTGTGACCGGCCTGACCAGAACACCTTTGCCTTGTCCATGTGCATCCTCAAATGAGATATAGCAAAGATATATACCATGGTAGCGTCATAGACAAGATCGAACTCAACGAGTGCAGGCCGACTGCGGCATAGCCTCCAACCGGTAGACCTTGTCATCGGACTTGGTCTTGCCATCCGCCGAGCACAGATCGACAATCGCCAGGCTGCTATTGGGGTTGGCCAGCATGAGGGTGCCGTTGGCGCCGCGCTTGAGGAAGATTTCCTTTTGCGCGATATCGCAGGAAAAGTTGCTCATCTTCGAACTGGCCGCGCAGCGCCATTGATCCGCTTCACCCTGGCAGGAATAGGTCTGCGTGACCTTCGTCCCGTTCTTCCTGGTGGTCACCGAAACGGCGACATCGGAGCCGTCGGGCCAGTTGGCGACATCGCCTGAGGCAAAGGAGGCGAGTTCGACCGGCCCGCGGAAGACCCGGATCGACTGCGTCATCTGGTCGGGATGCGAGGAGAGATGCGCGGCATCGTAATTGCGTCCGAAGCAGAAAGGCTGGTCCGGCTTCAGCCGCTCGCGCAACGGCGCACCCAGCGCCGGATCGATCGGATCGATCTTGGCGAATTCAGCCTGGCAGGTTGCGGCCGGCATCGGCTCGAGGCGGAAATTATCGTCCGCCGAGCCCAGAGCCTGCCGGTCATATTCGGCTTCGCCCAGTTCGTCTTCCGATCCGGCGTCGAGATAGAGATCGGACGAGACGTCGGTGAGGATCAGGCGGCCTTTGTCATCGAGCTTCAGCGACGCCATGGTGCGGTCGCAGTCCATGCCGCAGCGGATCGGACCTGACTTGCCGTCCTCGGACTCGTGATTGCACCAGCCGCCGGCCCATTGCGGCGCCTTGGCGCCGCGCACCGTGGTGGTGAGAAAACCGTTGTAGGAGGTGTCGGCGTTTGCCATCGGCTCCTCGTTCGGATGGCTCACCGGATCATGGCCATAGAGGAAGAAGATCCGCGCCACCTTCTGCTTTGGATGCACCTTGAGGTGCGCCGCATCATAGACGCGGCCGAAACAGGCATCGGCGCCATTCGGGCTGAGTTCGGGTAATTTAAGCACATCGTCGGCCGCGGCCGAACCCGCAAGCGCGCCGAGCAGCACGGCGCCAAATCCAGCGCTGGCAACAACCTTCCACTTCCTGAACGCCATGTGACCCCCTCCTCGCATCGACAGGACGTAACGTGAATTTATGCTAGTATCATGGCCGCAGCCACGCAATTTGCGGGGAGCGCCAAGCCGAGAGGATGCCATGCGTCGACGCGACATGTTCCGGGCCAGCCTTGCCGGTGCCGCCGGCCTGTTCGGGCTGAGCCGGGCCGCCGCCGCTGAAGACAGACCGAAGGTCGCCTATCACCTCAGCGACCTCGATAAGGTCAACTTCGTGCTCGGCAACATCAAGAACCACTATGAAGGCACCGGCGGCAATGTCGACATCGTGTTGGTCGTGCATGGTCCGGCCCTCGCCGGCTTCAAGTCGAAAGGCCTATCGGCGGCGATCTCGGGACGCTTTGCCGGCCTCGTCCAGCAGGGCCTTGAGCCGCATGCCTGCGGCAACACCATGCAAGGCATGGAGATCACGCTTGCCGACCTGCTCGAGGGCTTCCACGCCGCCGACAAGGGCGGCGTCGTCAAGCTCGCCGAACTGCAGCGCCAGGGCTACGCCTATCTCCGGCCCTGAGCCGCCACGGGCTTGAACGTGAAGGCCATGAGAGCCTACGAAGGGTGGCCAAACAGCCCGAAGGAAAGTGCTCATGACCGCGACCACCCTCGTCATCCCCGATCTTGCCGGCAAGGCGGTGCTGGTCACCGGCGCTTCGACCGGCATCGGTGCCGCCCTTGCACTGGCCTACGCCGCCCAGAAATGCCGGGTCGCCCTGCACTACAATTCGAGCCGGGAGGCCGCAGAAACGCTGGCCAAAAACATCCGCGACAGCGGCGGTGAGGTGTTCCTGACACAGGGCGACTTTTCACAGGCAGCCGATGTCGAGCGGGTAGTCGAGGAGAGCGCCGAAAAATTCGGCCGGCTCGACGGGCTGATCAACAATGCCGGCGGCATGCTCGGCCGAGTGCCCTATGCGGAGCAGACCGAGGCGCACTACGACGCGGTGATGGACCTCAACGCCCGCTCGGTGCTGACGGCCTCGCGCAAGGCGATGCCATGGCTGAAGAAGCAGGGCGGCTTCATCGTCAACACCTCGTCGATCGCGGCGCGCAATGGCGCCGGCGGCGGCGCCGGGCTGTACGGTTCGGCCAAGGCCTTTGTCTCCAATGTGACGCGCGGCATGGCCAAGGAACTGATCGGCTTCGGCATCCGCGTCAACGCGGTGGCGCCGGGCACCATCGCGACACCCTTCCATGAGCGCTATTCCACCGACGAGCAGATGAAGGGCATGGTCGCCACCATTCCTCAAGGGCGTGCCGGCACGGCCGAAGACTGCGTCGGCGCTTATCTGTTTCTGTCCTCCGATCTTTTGAGCGGCTACATCACCGGTCAGGTCATCGAGGTGAACGGTGGCCAGTTGATGCCGTGAGCCGGCAATTGCATACTGCGTCTCGAAACCATGCATGTCGTGCGCACGTTTGCTGAGGTTGGAAGAAAGGGGAGAGGCAATGTACGGATTGATCGGAAAGATGCGGGCGGCGCGCGGCCAGCGCGACGCGATCATGGATGTGCTGCTCGCCTCGACCGGCGCCATGCCGGGTTGCCTGAGTTATGTCATCGCCCGCGACCCGGCCGATGCCGACGCGATCTGGGTGACCGAAGTGTGGACCGACGCCGCAAGCCACAAGGCTTCGCTGCAACTGCCGGAGGTCCAGGCAGCGATCGCCAAGGCCCGGCCGATCATCGCCGGCTTCGAATTCCAGGTCGAGACCCATCCGGCCGGCGGTTTCGGCCTGCCCGCCATCAAGAACGAGTGACATCCCAACGCGGGGTCGGGGTCGTGAATTTAGTCCGAGACAGCGTTCGCATTTTTCTCTTCCAGGTCTAAGACCCAAACATGGACTCTTCGCCAGACCAACCGGCCGTCGAACGCATGGCGCGCATGCGTCCGGTTCGGCAGTGGGTGGTGCTGCTGATCGTCTCGCTGCTGTTCGCCGGCGCGCTGGAATACGCCGCACTGCCGGCGGCGCTGCTGATCGGCCCGATGCTGGCGGCGATCCTTGCCGGCACCAATGGCGCCACGGTGCGCGTGCCGCGGCCGCTGTTCGCCGCCGCCCAGGCCTTGGTCGGCTGTCTGGTCGCGGCGTCGATCTCCACCGACATTTTTTCGGTGTTCTACAAGGAATGGCCGCTGGTCCTTGTCGTGGTGCTGGCGACCCTTGCGGCGTCCAGCCTGCTTGGCTGGTTGATCAGCCGCTGGCGCATCCTGCCCGGCACCACCGCGGTCTGGGGCTCGTCGCCGGGTGCTGCCACTGCCATGGTGCTGATGGCCGGTGCCTTCGGCGCCGATCAGCGCCTCGTCGCCTTCATGCAGTATCTGCGCGTCATCTTCGTCTCGATGACGGCGGCGCTCGTCGCCAAGATGTGGGTCGACACGTCGGGCATCGAGGTACCAGCCATCGTCTGGTTCCCGCTGATCGAACCGGCAGCCTTTGCCGCCACGCTCGGCGTGGCGCTGGTCGGCGGCCTGCTTGGCCGGTTGTGCCGGCTGCCGTCACCCTTCTTCCTCGGCACTTTCATCTTTGGCACCATAGTCCATCTCGGCTTCGGCGCGGCGATGCAATTGCCGCCATGGCTGCTGGCGCTCTCCTATGCGATGGTCGGCTGGTCGATAGGGCTGAATTTTACCCGGGCGATCCTGCGTCATGCGACACGGGCGCTGCCGCAGATCGTCGGCTCTATCGTCGTGCTGATCGCCTTTTGCGGCGGGCTAGCCTGGCTGATCAGCCACGTCCTTGGTATCGATCCGCTGACCGCCTATCTCGCGACCAGCCCCGGCGGCATGGACAGCGTCGCCATCATTGCCGCCGCCGCGCAGAACGTCGACATATCCTTCGTCATGGCCTTGCAGTCGACCCGCTTCCTGGTCGTGCTCATCGCCGGGCCGAGCATAGCGCGGCTGGTGGCGAGAGCCGTCAGGGACTGAGATTCAAATATCAAGGGAAGAGGAAAAGTGCCCATGAAACGTCGTGTGAATGCCGTCGATCTCTCAGGCCGGGTCGCCGTGGTGACCGGCGGCGCGCAAGGCATCGGCCTTGCTGTCGCCCGGCGACTGCTGTCATCGGGCGCCAGCGTCGCCATCTGGGATGTGGACGAGACCGCCATGGCGAAGGCCGTTTCCGAACTCGCCCCGCTCGGCCGGGTCGAGGGTTTGCTGTGCGATCAATCGCTGATGGAGGCCGTCGACAGCGCCGCGACCGAAACCGAGCGCTCGCTTGGTCCGGTCGATCTGCTGGTAAACAATGCCGGCATCGCCGGACCGGCAGCGACGGTGGCGGATTATGATCCTGCCGCCTGGCGCCAGATAATCGACATCGACCTCAACGGCGTCTTCTACTGCTGCAAGCGCCTGGTGCCCGGCATGATCGCGCGCAGCTACGGCCGCATCGTCAACATCGCCTCGGTCGCAGGCAAGGAAGGCAATCCGAATGCCGCCGCCTATTCCGCCGCCAAGGCCGGCGTGCTCGCGCTGACAAAATCGCTCGGTAAGGAACTGGCCGGCCACGACATCGCCGTCAACGCGCTGACCCCATCGCCCGCCCGCACCCGCATCCTCGAACAGCTCACTGAGGCCCAGGTCGCCTACATGCTGGGCAAGGTGCCGCGAGGCCGGTTCGTCGAAGTCGAAGAGGCGGCTGCGATGATCGCCTTCATGCTATCGGACGAAAATTCCTTCACCACCGGCGCGACCTTCGACCTGTCCGGCGGCCGCGCCACCTACTGAGAAGCAGAGCTATTCCTCGCTGTCTTCGTTATCGCCGTCGGCCGCGAAGGACTAATTCAAGAGCCGCTCAGCGTCGCGGCAAGCCGGTCGGGAAGGAAATCGACGAAGGCGCGAACCTTCGGCGACAAATGACGATTGGACGGCCACAACAACCGGAACTGGCCGCGGCCGTCGACATGGTCGTCCAGCACCGTGCGCAGCAGGCCGTCACGCAGCGCCTCGCGGACCAGGAAATCGGGCATCGAGCTGATGCCGAGCCCGGCCATCGTGGCGCCCTTCAGCGCCTCCGTGTTGTTGCAGGTCAGCATCGAGCGGACCTGCGGCTCGGCGCTGCCGCCGATGAACGGCCAGCCTTGCAGCTTGCCGCTGTTGGGAAAGCGGAAGCGGATGCCGTAATGGTTCACGAGATCGTCCGGGCGGCTCGGGTTGCCGTGCTGCTCGATATAGGAGGGTGCCGCACACAACAGCAGCCGGAAGGGTGCAAGCGGCCGCGCCACCAGGCGCGAATCCGGCAGGTCGCCGCTGCGGATCGCGATGTCGACGCCTTCGTCGATGAGGTCGACGATGCGGTCGTTAAAGTCGATGTCGAGTTCGATTTCGGGATAGCGCGCCATGAACTCGGACAGCACCGGGAACAGCAAATGATAGGTCACGATCGGCGTCGAAACGCGCAGCCGCCCATGCGGTGTTTCGCGGCTCCGCGACAGCATCGCCTCGGCATCGTCGATGTCGTCGAGGATGCGCCGCACCCGCTCGTTGAACAGCTTGCCCTCTTCGGTCAGGCCGATGCGGCGCGTGCTGCGCTGAAGCAACCTGACGCCGAGATCCTGCTCGAGCCTGGCGACGCTCTTGCCGACGGCCGATGCCGAGATGCCGAGCGTGCGGCCCGCAGCGATGAAGCTGCCGAACTCAGCCGTGCGGGCAAAGGCCAGGAGCCCATTGAGGCGTTCCATCGCATCTCTCCATTCGAGCGTTTCAGTCCGGTATATCTGGAGATTTAACACTATTTTTCTCGAAGTGTCGCGAGCCTATCTTCCCGTTACGACCGGCGCAGCAAGCTTGCGGCAGGCCGGCGGATCCTGGTTCAGATAGGAAATCCATGACCTCGAAGACCACAAACGGCGCGGTCGCGCCATGGCTTGTCCTGTTGTCGGTATGCCTTGCCGCCATGACAATGCCCTTGACCTTCACCGGCCCGGCCGTCGCGCTTTCCCGCATTGCGGCCGACCTCGGCGGCAGCCCGATCGCGCTCAACTGGGTGACCAACGCCTTCATGCTGACCTTCGCCGCCACCTTGATGGCATCAGGCGCGCTGGCCGACAATCATGGCCGCAAGCGGCTCTTCCTTGTTGGCCTCGCCACCTATGTGCTGGCATCGCTGGGATCGATGTTTGCCCCTGATATCGTCTGGTTCGATGTGCTCAGGGCTGCGCAAGGGCTCGGCAGTGCCGCCGCCTTTGCCGGCGGCGCCTCCGCTCTTGCCCAGGAATTCGATGGGCCATTGCGGCTGCGCGCCTTCTCCTTCCTCGGCACCAGTTTCGGCATCGGCCTCGCTTTTGGGCCGATCGCGTCGGGCCTGCTCATAGATGCTTTCGGCTGGCGATCGATCTTCGTCTTGGTGGCAGTGCTCGCGATTGCAGCCGCTTTGCTCGGCCTGCGCACCATCAGGGAATCGCGCGATCCGGATGCGACCGGCCTCGACTGGGCGGGAGCCGGCACCTTTACGATCGCGCTGGCATCGCTGACCTACGGCGTGCTGCAAGCGCCGCAGAGCGGCTGGACCGATCCCCTGGTGATCGCGCTTCTCGTGGCGGCCGCCCTTTGCTTTGCCGCTTTCGTCGTCGTCGAGCGGCGCGTGCGCCGGCCGATGCTCGATCTCTCGCTGTTCCGCTTTCCCCGCTTCGTCGGCGTCCAGTTCCTGGCGGCCGCTCCCGCCTATGGCTTCGTCGTCCTGCTGGTGCTGTTGCCGATCCGCTTCATCGGCATCGAGGGGATGAGCGAGATCAAGGCGGGGCAGTTGATGATCTGCCTGTCGGGACCGCTGTTGATCCTGCCACTGCTCGCCGGCCAGGTAGCGCGCTGGATCGCTCCGGCAACGATCTGCGGTGTCGGCCTGCTTGTGGCCGCCGGCGGCCTTGTCTGGCTGAGCCTGACACCGCCTGTCGCCGCAGCGCTGGTGGCGCCGCTGATCCTCATCGGCGTCGGCATCGCCTTGCCCTGGGGGCTGATGGACGGACTTGCCGTCGGCGTCGTGCCGAAAGAGCGTGCCGGCATGGCGGTCGGCATCTTCAACACCACCCGCGTCGCTTGCGAAGGCGTGGCGCTGGCGATCGTCATGGCAGTCCTGTCGGGTTTCACGGCAGCCCAACTGGCGGCTCAGGGAACGGCGTCTTCCCTGGATGCAACCGCCGCCGCGCAGCTGCTGGTGACCGGCAACATCGGCGAAGCGGCAGCCCGCTTGCCGGGTGCCGGAGCCACGGTCCTGGTCCAGGCCTATGAGATCGCGTTCGACAGGCTGCTGATCGTGCTGGCGGCAATCACCATCGTCACCGCCCTTGTCGTCTTTCTCGGCTTGCGCCGTGGATCGGCGGTGGAACACGAGTCCATTGCTCTGCCGGTTTGCCAGGAAGGTTAGCTGAGCCGCGTCAGGAGATGACGAGGCTCGCTATGCGGTGGCCGTCCAGCACGAAGGTCATGTCACCCTCGCCGTTGAAGCCATTGCCTTTCACGGCAATGCGGACGCGGTAGCTGCCCTCGACCTCGGCGATGCGGACAATGCGAAGATTGGAATTCACGCCGATATTGTCCGACTGGTTCCAGCGCGCGATCTGCTGGCGGCCTTGGAAGGACCGCCCCCAGTCGGTCAGGGACGCGTCGGCTGTGAACGTGTGGAGAACGGCTTCGCTATCACCCGCATTGGTGGCCTCGATAAAGCGGCGGATAGGTTCGGGTGTGGTCATCAATCGAGCCGGTGCATCAGATCATCATCCAGCCAGCGGCCGAAGAAATAGACCAGCTGCTTGTGCCACCATGGCCAGTCATGACTGACATCGCCGCCCCAATAGTCGACCCAGGCGGGAATGGATTTGTCGCGCAGGATCTGTTCCAGCCTGCGGGTCTCGACCAGCATCCGCTCTTCCCAGGCGCCCTGCCCGCAGCAGAAGATCATCCTCAGCGACTTCAGCCGGGCAAGCAGCTTTGGGTCTACGGTGCCGGGCAGATAGTCGAGCGGTGAATTGTAGAAGATATCACCTTCCAGCGCCTTGCCGAAGAAGTCGCCCGCCGAATAGACGCCCGACAGCGCGATGACGCCGCTGGCGAGTTCGGGAAAGCGAAAGACGAAGTTCGTGGAATGATAACCGCCCATCGAACAGCCGGTGAACAGCGGCTTTAATTTGCGCCCGCCATTGGCTTGCTCGGCGGTCGCCAGAAACTCCGGCAGCGCCTCCTCGCGCACATATCGGAAATAAGCCTCGTGGCGACCGATGCGGTGGGCGACGCCGGCATGCTTGTTGAAGAACGATTCCGAATCGACGCCGTCGACCGCAAACAGCTGGATGCGGCCGGTATCGATGAATTCGGCCAGCGCTCCAACCCCGCCGGAATCCTCGAACTGGTAGAACCGCCCCTGCGACGTCGGGAACACCACCACCGGCCGGCCGGCATGGCCGTAGCGCTTGTATTCCATGTCGCGGCCGAGATTGCCGGAGAAACCCTTGTGATAGGAGATGTCCATCGCCTCTAAGCCTTTTCCGCGTGGATGTAGGCGACGGCCGCGCGCAGCTCTCTCTCGTCCTTCGAGCGCATCTGATAGGCGTAATTTCCCATGGCGCGGCTGAAAACATTTTCTATCGGCTGATGATGGACGATCTTGTCGCGATGCGCGGCTAGCACGTCCTCATGGCTGTGCAAATAGTGGAGGTGCTGCTTGCGGCTGGCATAAGCGGTGAAATACTTGCCCTCATAAGGACCACCGGCGGCATCCTTCACCACCATGTCCGCCCAGGCCGCGTAGACGTCGATGTCGAACGTGTAGTTGATCGCATCGGTCATCCAGGCGCCGGGCGGCCGCATGTTGACCTCAAGCGCGATGACGCGGTCGTCCTTGGTTTCGAACAGCTCGATGTGGAAGAAGCGCTCGCGCACGTCGAACGCCTTGAGGATTTTGCGGCCGGCCTCTTCGATCGCCGGTCGGACCTTGGGAAAGCAGGTGTAGCTCATGTGGCGATCCTTGTTGACCACTTCCATGATGCTCTGGTCGTAGCGGTGGCTGGCCGCCAGCACCACCTCGCCGTCACGGTTGACCAGCCCATCGAAGGTCACCACCAGCCCCTCGATGAATTGCTCCATGACGAAGGTCACGTCCTCGGGCTTGTCTCTGAAGAACTGGTCAAGCTCCCTGGCGTTGGAAATCTTGAAGGTGTTCGAGGCGCCGGACCCGGAATCGGGCTTCACCACCACGGGATAGCCGACGCGGCGGATGAAGGTCATGGCGCCGGCCCGGTCGGAGCATTTGCGCTGGGCGATGGTGTCGACGCCGCTCTTGCGGAAGAATGCACGCATGCGGCTCTTGCGCTTCAAATTCTTCACGAAATCGAGCTTGGTGCCGTAGATGTTGAAGTCGGTGCGGATGTTGGCTTCCAGCTCCAGCCAATGCTCGTTGAGTGACTCGAAGCGCTCGATCCGGCCCCATTTGTGGATGAAATGACCCACGGCCCGGAACACCGGATCGTAGTCCTCCATGTCGGCGATGCGGTAATATTCCGACAGGGCCACCTTCAGCTTCCCGTCCAGCGCCTCATAAGGCGCATCGCCAATGCCCAGCACCGTAGCGCCGGCCTTTTTCAGCCGGTCGCAGAAATCGGCGCCGTTGGCGGGAAAATGCGGCGAGAAGAAAACAAAATTCACGGATGATCCCTCCGACGGCGAAGCATTGCGGCCTCGGCCACACGCAAGTCTGGCGCATTTGCCGCGCATGGGGAAGAGTGCTCGCGAGTGGTGGAATGGCAGCCCACTTGCCTGTCCATGGCGGCTCCTGTATGAACCCCGCCATGAACACGCGCGTCTCCTCCGTCGCTTCCCGTCCGACCGGCTTTGCCGGCGAGACCGTGCGCGCGCTGGCATCGACCCTGCTTCTTCTCGGCCTTATCGGCGATCGCCGGGTTCGCTGAAGGAGCGCCCGGCGGTCGAACCGCCGCTTACGCGCACGCTCCTTGGCCAGTTCAGAAATTGGCAATTCACATCAAGCGAACGAAAATCTGATAAGGCGCTGCTCGCCCTGGAATCCGTCCGAAGACCGATCCGCGAGCCGCCGGGAGAACAAGACGATGAACGCACGAGAAGACATCCGCGCCGGCGAAGCCGAAAGCGTAAAACGCGCGGCCGGCCACATGCCGGGCGCGGCCCGAAAATACCAGCCCTACCCGACGGTCGGTCTCACCGACCGCACCTGGCCCAACAAGGTCATCGACAAGGCACCGATCTGGTGTTCGGTCGATTTGCGCGACGGCAACCAGGCGCTGATCGATCCGATGGGTCATGAGCGCAAGGCGCGCATGTTCGCCCTGTTGCTCGACATGGGCTTCAAGGAGATCGAGATCGGTTTCCCCTCGGCCTCGCAGACCGATTTCGATTTCGCCCGCTGGTGCATCGAGGAAGGCAATGTGCCGGCTGATGTTTCGCTACAGGTGCTGGTGCAGTGCCGTCCCGAACTCATCACCCGCACCTTCGAATCTCTGAAGGGCGCCACCAACCCGATCGTGCATTTCTACAATTCGACCAGCGAGTTGCAGCGTCGCGTCGTCTTCGAGAAGGATGTCGGCGGTATCAAGCGCATCGCCACCGACGCGGCCAAGATGATCACCGACATGGCGGCCAAGGCCGGCGGCGGTTATCGCTTCGAATATTCGCCGGAGAGCTTTACCGGCACCGAACTCGACGTGGCGCTGGAGATCTGCAACGCCGTCACCGAGATCGTCAGGCCGACGCCCGACAACAAGCTGATCATCAACCTGCCCTCGACGGTCGAGATGTCGACGCCCAACATCTACGCCGACCGTATCGAGTGGATGTGCCGTAACCTCGACAACCGTGAAAACTTGTTGATCTCGCTGCATCCCCACAATGACCGCGGCACCGGCATCGCCACCACCGAGCTCGGCCTGATGGCGGGTGCGGACCGCGTCGAAGGCACGCTGTTCGGCAATGGCGAGCGCACCGGCAATGTCGACATCGTGACGCTGGCGCTCAACATGTACACGCAAGGCGTCGATCCCCAACTGGATTGCTCGGACATCAACCGGATGAAGGACGTCTACGAATATTCCAACCAGCTGAAGATATCCGAACGCCATCCTTATGTCGGTGAACTGGTCTACACCGCCTTTTCCGGCTCGCACCAGGACGCCATCAACAAGGGCATGAAGGCCTTGAAGAAGGCCAACACGCCGGTCTGGGAAGTGCCCTATCTGCCGATCGATCCGGCCGATGTCGGGCGCAGCTACGAGGCGATCATCCGCATCAACTCACAGTCAGGCAAAGGCGGCATCGCCTATGTACTGCAGGCCGATTACGGCCTCAATCTGCCGCGCAACCTGCAGATCGAGTTCAGCCAGGAGATCCAGGCGATCACCGACGCCGAAGGCAAGGAAGTGCCGGCAAAACGCATCCATGACCGCTTTATCGAAACCTATGTCGACCAGCCCGGCGCACGACTGAAGTTCCTCGACCATCACACCTATCCCGATACCGAGAAAAAGGGCCGGCGCGTGGTCGAGGCGGTGATCCTCGACAACGGCAAGGAGACGACCATCGCCGGCTCCGGCACCGGCCCGATCGACGGCTTCGTCGATGCGCTGTCGCGTCATGTTGGCGTCGACATGTCGGTGCTTGATTATTCCGAACATTCGCTCCAGCGCGGCTCGAACGCCTCGGCGATTTCCTATGTCGAGATGGAATATCCCGGCGGCAAGCTGTTCGGCGCCGGCATCAACACCAACATCGTCGCCGCCTCGCTGGAAGCCGTTGTTTCGGCCGCCAACCGGATAATCGGCCGCAAGGCCGGCTGATATTTTCCCGGGCGCCGAATGTCCGCGGCGCCCGGAAATCCCCCATTTGCCGAGGGAAATTCCGGTCTTTTGTGTCAACCACCGGCAACTATCCGGTGTGTTACGCGATCGCATAACATAAGCATGCTTGTATGGAAGTGCAGGCTCTATATGATTGCGCCTCAACCTGTGCCGACTTCGAGAGGATCGACACTTGCAGCATGCCACGCCTGCCGCCCCCGCAGTGCGCGAGACACTGGAGCGACTGCTCGCCAGCGAAACGTTCGGACGTTCCGAGCGCGCGCGCAAGTTGCTGCGCTATCTTGTTGAGCGCGAGCAGGCCGGCGAAGCCGACAGGCTCAAGGGTTTCTCCATCGCCATGGACGTCTTCGGCAAGGACGGCGATTTCGATTCGTCGACCGACGCCGTTGTCCGGGTGCAGGCAGGCCGGCTGCGCGAACTTCTCCAGCATTATTTCGCCAATGAAGGCATAGCCGAACCGGTTCGCATTGCCATTCCGCGCGGCGGCTACGTGCCGTCCTATGAGCTCAACGCCATACGCCTGCCGGTTGGGCAGGAGCCGCTTGCGGCGGCGGTAGCCGCCTTGCCCGGATCGCCCGACCAGGCGGCTCTTGACGCCGTTCCCGCTGCCGCGACAGCTTCGGGGGTTACAGAACCTGGGCCTTCGCTGGCGCGCCATCTCCAGTTCTTCTGGGTCGCCATGACGCTGGTCATTCTCATGCTGGGCGTGCTCATCCTGCGCCAGGGCAGCGGCGCATTGCTTGCCAGCAGCGATCCTACCGCAGTGGTCGAGACCGCGGGCGTAACGAGCAGCATCGCATCGCCGTCGATGGAGGCCCTGCCCCTCGTCTACATCGCGGTGAAGGCCACCGGCCCCGAGGCCGGCCGCGTCGCCGCTTCGCTGCGCGCCGGCCTTGCCGGTTTCGACACGATCGACTTCATCGGCCGCGACGCCGACAGCAAGCGCGATCCGAGCACCGACCCGACCAGCTTCGTTTTCGATGTCCTGCCGGGACCAATGGCAGGTGACGTGACGCTCGAACTGCAGAGCGTGGCGACCGGCCGCGTGCTTTTGTCCCGCAGTCTGACGGCCGCCGACAGCGCACCTGGCACCGTCGAGGATCGTATCGCCGCCATCCTCAGCTCGACCGTTCCCGCCTCCGGCCCGCTCTACAGCTACATCGAACAGAACGGCATTCAGACCGGGCTGACGAGCTGCCTGATCCTCAACGACAGATACTATCTCGACCAGAGCACCAGGACGCACGAGGCCGCCTATCGCTGCCTGGACAACCTCGCCGGCCAGGGTGCGAAATCGTCGTTGGTCTATTCGGAACTGGCCTCCCTGACCCTTGAGGCCGCCACCGATCATTACGCCTATCCGCCTGGCGCGACGGTCGAACAAGCAATGTCTTTCGCCCATCGCGCCATCCAGATGGGACCGACCAGCCCCTATGCGCACCGCGCCTATGGCTACCTCAATTCGCGCCTCGGCAACACCGAGGAATCGATCCGCTGGATGCGCAAGGCCTATGAGCTCAACCCCTACGACCTCGGCATGGCTGCCGCTTACGGCTATGGCCTGATCTTTGCCGGCAAATATGCCGAGGGAACACCCATCCTGACCCATGCCGTCGAGACGTTCAGCGGCCATCCGACATGGTGGGATTTTGGGCTCTTCGCCGGGCAATTCATGCTGGGCGACATGAACAAGGCCGCGATAGCCAGCGAGTCGCTGCGCACGACGGCGATGAAATCGCATTATCTGGCGGCGCGGCTGATCGGCGCCAAGGCTGCCGGCCGCGAACAGCTGGCAGCCAAGCTTCTGGATGAGCTGACCACCAAATTCCCGAAATTCGCCGCCGATCCGCGCGCGGCCTTCGCCGAGCGCAAATATCCCGCCGATCTGACCGACCGGCTGGTTGAGGCGCTGCGCGCCGCGGGCCTCGGCAACGCCAGCTAGTCTTTCCGGATCGCGAAAACTTTACTGGCCATCGGTCTGGACTGGGAGCAATCCAGCCTCGATTCGAATTTCCTCTCCAGTCTTGCAATAATCGCACATTTTCATGGTCTCATCCCTCTATGTTGCCGAGCGGGGCGCCGGGCCGAAGACGGTCGTCCTGCTGCATGGCTTCGGTGGTTGCCATGATATCTGGCGCGAGGTGACCGCGTCGCTAGGGCCCGATGTCAGGACCTTGGCCTACGATCTTCCGGGACACGGACTGTCTCTCGAATTTCCTGGCAGCGGCCCGGCCAAAACAGCGGCGCGAGCGGTTCTCGCCGATATCGCCGCACGCGGGATAGCAAGGGTGCATGTCGCCGGTCATTCGATGGGCGGCGCGGTCGCCTCCCTGATGGCGCTTGCCGAGCCTGAAAGGATAGGCTCGCTGACGCTTCTGGCGCCGGGCGGTGTTGGCCCCGAGATCAACGGACCGCTGTTGCGCCGCTACGCCGCGGCCGCCGACAGACGGGAAATCCGCGCCTGCCTTGCCGCCATGTCGGGACCGCGAAGCCCGCCGCCCGAACGCATCGTTGGCGTCCTGGCGGACGTACGCCGTCGCCCCGGCCAGTTGCGCAAGCTGATTGAGATATCAGCCGTCATGACCAGGAACGAGCGGCAGGGGGTCATACCCCGCGAACAGCTGGACACCCTCGACATGCCGGTGATGGTGGTTTGGGGAACGGACGATCCGGTGTTGCCCTTTACCCAGGCTGATTGTCTGCCGGCGCATTTTCATATTCATCACGTGCTCGATGCCGGCCATATGCTGGTCGAGGAAGTGCCTGATGTGGTCGCCCAGGCCGTGCGCCGAAACATGGCACGCCGCGGCAGGCGCCTGCGTCCGACATTCGAGGCCGCGGCGAGCTAACTTACTTGCGCCCCGCATCTCGCCAGTGCATTTTGCCGCCGCCTGTGTTAACTCGCAATTAACCATATCAGCGAGGCGACGCCGATGAAGGACACTGGCGAAAACATCACCCCCATCGACACCTCCCGCAAACTGTCCGACGCCGTTCGCGATGTGAAAAATGCCTTCGCCGATCGCGACGATGTCGTGGTCGACATGCGCGAGGCGCACCGGATGCGGCTTGATCTGCTCGCCGCCGAGCTCGCCCCGGTCTTTGCCGACGTGCCCGCCGACATGGACAATTTCGACTTCGTCGTCTCCTCCGGCCTGCAGCCCCGCCTGTGGATCGACGCCGTCAGCCATGTCGCCATGGGGCGCGACCGCCGCACCTACCGCTTTCTCAGGGATACCCGCATCGGCCGCGTCGTGCTCGCCGAATCGACCGATATGAAACCGGTCGCCGATCAGGTCACGCGCTATGTGGCGGAGCGTATCGTCGAGCGCCAGCGCATGATGGAGGGCGGTGTCGAGCCGGCCGTCGCCGACCTGAAACGCGCCGCCGTGCCGGAAGCTGAGCCGCCCTTGCAAGCAGCCGCGCCAGGCAAGAGCTGGTCAACCTTCTTTGCAGGCCTGGGCTTCGTCGCCGCCGGCGCGCTTGTTGGCCTGGCGGTGGCGGCCGCGCTGTTTTGGGATCGCCTGATGGCGATGAAGATCAGCTTCTGATCAACGATCTGGAGGCCTCGGTGTCTGCGCGCCGAGTTCAATGACCTGCAGGTCCGACGGCGGCAAGGCCGGCCCGGTCAGGCCGCGCCGCGTCAGGCGAATCAGCCAATTGCCCTTCTCCCCGTCAATGTCGAGCAGATTGTACTGTGCCGCCGGGTTCTTGCTGCCTGGCGACTGCCCGGCGGCGGCGACGCCGACGACCGGAATCCTGGCGCCGCGCCCGCCAATGAAGAACAGCGACGGCAGATGCGAATGGCCGTGCAGCACGAGTTCGGCGCCATGCCTATGAACGGTCTTGTGGAAGCGGGAGATGCCGAACAGGCGCTTTTGCTGGGCGACGGCGCCGCGCACCGGCGGATGATGGATCATGATCACCCGCAACAGGCCGCGTTTGTTCGTTGCGTCGAGCACTGTCGCCAGCCTTTGCGCCTGACCTTCGAGGAAGAAGCCGTTGGCCATGAACGGCGCCGTGGCGCGCGCCGTCGAAACGCCGATCAGCGCGACATTGCCGCGTACGCGCAGATAGGGAAAAGCGTTGCGGTCGATCGGCGCAGTCACGCCGTCGCCGCTCATCCATGCCGCCCAGGAGCGGCAGACCTTGTCGAAGGCGCCCGGCACATAGGCGTCGTGGTTGCCCGGCACCACCGAGACATCCTCCGGCGAACCCAGCGTCTCAAGCCAGTGCTTGGCCATCTCGATCTCGCCGTCGAGCGCCAGATTGACCAGATCGCCGGTAACGGTGAGGTGGTCGGGTGTGCTCGCCTTCATGTCGGCGACGATGGTGTCGATGACGGCATCGTGCATATGGCGGCGGCGGTTGCGCTGCCAGTTGACGTAGCCGACGACGCGCTTGGACGCGAGTTCGCGATAGGTTACACCGGGAAGCGGCCCCAGATGGACATCGGAAATATGCGCGAGCCTGAACATCCTTCCTTCATAGGCGACGCGCTCCCCGCTTTCCACTCACTGTTTCCTGCCCATCCACGGTTTCGCTAGCATGGCTATATCGGACCCGGAGCAGGCGTTTCGCCAGACCGGCTGGGCAGGCCTCAGGGCAAGGCTGTTCCATCTCTATTTCCTGCTGCGGCGGCCGATGACGCTGGGCGTGCGCGGCCTGATCCACGATCGCGCTTCGAACACAGTCTTCCTCATCCGCCACACCTACGTTCCCGGCTGGCAATTGCCGGGCGGTGGCGTCGAAGTCGGCGAGACGCTTGGTGAGGCGCTGGTGCGCGAACTGGCCGAGGAAGGCAACATCGCGCTGACAGCCCAGCCGGTGCTGAAATCGATGCATTTCAACCGCCGCTCCAGCCGCCGCGACCATGTCGGCCTCTATCTCATCGAAACCTTCAACCAGACCGCGCCGAAACTGCCGGACCACGAGATCGCCGAAGCAGGCTTCTTTCCGCTCGACCGCTTGCCGCATGGCACGACGCCGGCGACGCTGCGGCGGCTTGCCGAGGTTTTTGAAGGCGAGCCCGTATCGCCGTACTGGTAGGCTGTCAATCCGATGCTCACGCCGCCTGCCTGAACCGCGCCCGGTCGTGCAGCGCGCCATAGTCGAGCCCAGGCCCGACCGGCACGATGCGCGTCGGGTTGATGCTCTCGTGGCTGCCGTAATAGTGCATTTTGATGTGGTGCAGGTTCACCGTGCCGGCGATACCGGGCACCTGGTAGAGGTCGCGCAGATAGTTCGAAAGGTTCGGATAGTCGGCGATGCGGCGCAGATTGCATTTGAAATGGCCGACATAGACCGGGTCGAAACGCACCAGCGTGGTGAACAGCCGCCAATCGGCCTCGGTGACACGCTCGCCAGTGAGATAGCGCTGTTTTGACAGTCGGCCCTCCAGCGTGTCGAGCGCCGCGAACAGCTCGCCGAACGCCTCTTCATAGGCCGCTTGCGTGGTGGCAAAGCCGGCGCGGTAGACGCCGTTGTTGACGGCGGGAAAGACCAGCGCATTGACCTTGTCGATCTCGCAGCGCAGGCCTGGCGGATAGGAATCGAGAGCGGCATCGCCCCACTCGTCGAAGGCCGAATTGAGCATGCGGATGATTTCGGCGGATTCGTTGGAGACGGTGGTCTCTTCCTTCTTGTCCCACAGCACCGGCACCGAAACCCGGCCCGAATAGGCTGGATCGGCCTTGGTGTAGATTTGGTGCAGGAAGTCGAGGCCGTAGAGCGTGTCGCCGGTGGCGCCATCCTCGGCCAAAAACGTCCAGCCCTCAGCACCGAGGAAATGATGCACGACTGAAACCGGGATGA
The DNA here is from genome assembly GCF_030323205.1 of Mesorhizobium sp. C395A. Classification (NCBI taxonomy): domain Bacteria; kingdom Pseudomonadati; phylum Pseudomonadota; class Alphaproteobacteria; order Hyphomicrobiales; family Phyllobacteriaceae; genus Mesorhizobium; species Mesorhizobium sp. C395A. Next base: position 3,352,662 of record NZ_CP100473.1, read on the forward strand.
TGTCTTCTAGCTTCTTCAGCGCGCGAAAGATCAGCGTGCGGTGCGCCCACGGACAGGCGAGCGAGACATAAAGATGGTAGCGTCCGGGCTCGGCCTTGAAGCCGCGCGTACGACCTTGCGCCGACGCGCCGTCGCGCGTGATCCAGTCACGCCACTGCGTCTCGGCGCGGATGAACCTGCCGCTGCTATCGACATTGGCCGGACGGTCCTGCCATTTGCCTTCGACCAGCAATCCCATACGAAATCTCCTTGCGTGCCTTGGCCAATGTAGTCGCAAGGCGGCAATGTCGAAGCCGTCATCTGCTGAACAGAGCGTCACTCGTATGAAACGCCGGATGAAAACAGCCGATTGCAGCCGCCGGAAATTGATGCTAGCGGACACTCCGCATGTTCGATCTTGGCTTGATCCGGTTTGACCGACGACGAAAGGGCGCCCGCGCTTAGAAAGCGCTGACTGGCGAACGCTGCCGCTTGCAGCAACCTTTGCTCTTTATCGGACCGCGAAGACCATGAGCCTTGCCGACGTGAAATACCTGCCGGAAACTCCGGCGCATGATCCCGAAATCGAAGCCATCAACGACGAAGCCTTTGGCCCCGGCCGTTTCGTGCTGGCCGCCTACAAGATCCGCGAGACCGGCGGCCACGAGCGCTCGCTATCCTTTGTCGCCATGGATGGCGACGTCGTCATTGCTTCGGTGCGCATGACCCGCATCGCCGCCGGCGCCGGACGCGCGCTGATGCTCGGGCCGCTCGCCGTGCGGCCCGCCTTCAAGAATCTCGGTATCGGCCGCCGGCTCGTGGCGATCGCGCTGGAGGCGGCCGCCAAGGCCGGCGCGCCGGCGGTGATCCTTGTCGGCGACGAGCCTTATTACGGCCCGCTCGGCTTCAGAAAGATCCCCCGCGGCCAGATCTCCATGCCGCGCCCGGTCGACCTCGACCGGCTGCTGTCGCACGAGATCGTGCCCGGTGCCGTGGCACGGCTCTCCGGCGAGGTCGGCCATGCCAGCTTTGCCAGGATCGCGGAGCAGGCACCAGTGATGGCCTGAGCTCCAGGATCGGTCGCGGCACCGGTCGCGATGGATCCCCATTGGTCAGGTTGCACCATGGCGGCGACCTCCGTAGCATGACCCGGAGCAGCACGGAGCACGCAGCATGAACCCGAACGGCCAGATTGCGATCGTAACCGGCGGCGGCTCCGGCCTCGGCGAGGCAACCGCCCGCGCGCTGGCCGACAAGGGCGCGCGCGTCGCCATTTTCGATATCGGCATCGACCGGGCATCGAAGGTGGCGGGCGACATTGGCGGCGCCGCCATCCAGTGCGATGTGAGCAGCGCCGACAGCGGTGCGGCCGCGCTCGCCGAGGTGGAAAAGAGACTTGGGCCAGCACGCATCCTGGTCAATTGCGCGGGCATTGCCATCGGCTTGAAGACCATCGGCAAGGATGGTCCACATCCGCTCGACCAGTACCGCAAGGTGATTGAGATCAATTTGATCGGCACCTTCAACATGATCCGCCTCGTTGCCGACCGTGCCGCCAAACTCGAACCGCTGCAGGGCGGCGAGCGCGGCGTCATCGTCAACACCGCGTCGGTGGCCGCTTATGATGGCCAGATCGGCCAAGCCGCCTATGCCGCATCCAAGGGCGGCGTCGTCGGCATGACGCTGCCGGTTGCCCGCGACCTGGCGCGCTCCGGCATTCGCGTCTGCACCATCGCGCCCGGCATCTTCAAGACGCCAATGATGGCCGGCATGCCGCAGGAGGTGCAGGATTCGCTCGGCGGGGCCGTGCCCTTCCCGTCCCGCCTCGGCGAGCCGTCCGAATATGCCGCGCTCGCCCTGCATATCGTCGAAAACCAGATGCTGAACGGCGAAACCATCCGCCTCGATGGGGCAATCCGCATGGCGCCGAAATAGACGGCCATGGCGGCCGGCGCAGTGAAGACCGGTCCGCTGGCCGGCCTGAAAGTCATCGAGATGGCTGGGCTCGGCCCGGTGCCGCTGGCGGGGCTGATGCTGTCGGACATGGGCGCCGAGGTGCTGCGCATCGAGCGCACCGGTTCGGACCAACCCCTGCTGCCGCTCTCCGATGCGCACAATCTCGACCGTCACGGCCGCTCCATCCTGCGCGTCGACCTCAAGCAGGCAAAAGGCACGGAACTGCTGCTGCGCCTTGCCGAAAAGGCCGATCTGTTTGTCGAAGGCTTTCGCCCCGGTGTGATGGAGCGGCTTGGTCTCGGCCCGGATGCTGCATTGGCGCGCAATCCGGCGCTGATTTACGGCCGCATGACCGGCTTCGGCCAGGACGGGCCGCTCGCAGGTCGTGCCGGCCACGACATCACCTACCTCGCCTATTCGGGTGTGTTGCATGCCATCGGCCGGGAGGAAGGTCGGCCGGTGCCGCCGCTGAATCTGATCGCCGACAATGGCGGCGGCGCCATGATGCTGATCGCCGGGGTGCTTGCAGCGCTGTTCGAGCGCTCGCGCTCCGGCAAAGGCCAGGTGATCGACGCAGCGATGGTCGAGGGCGCTTCGATGCTGGCGGCCCCCATACACGCCTTCATGTCGGCAGGTCTGTGGAGCGACCGGCGCGGCGCCAACCTGCTCGATTCCGGTGCGCCCTTCTACGACACCTATGAGACGGCGGATGCACGCCACGTTGCGGTCGGTTGCCTTGAGCCGCGCTTCTTCGCCGCATTCGCAAGGCTGCTGCCGCTCGGCGAGGATTTTGTCCGCGGCCAATACGACAAGGCGTTGTGGCCGGACATGCGCGCGGCCATTGCCGACCGGTTCCGGCAGAAGACACGCGACGACTGGGACGCGCTGTTTGCCGCAAGCGATGCCTGCGTGGCGCCGGTTCTGTCGCTGGCCGAAGCCAGGGATCATCCGCACAACCGGGCGCGTCACGCATTTGTGAAGGCCGGTGCGCTCGAGCGCCCCGCGCCCGCGCCACGCTTCTCGGCCTCGCAGCCGGCGCTTGCCGGCATGTCTGAAGATGACGATCAGCTGCCCCAGACTGTGCTGGCGCGCTTCGGCTTTTCGACAGCCGAGATCAAAGCGCTTGTCAAAGCCGGCATGATTGGCCAGTAACTGGATTTAGAAAATCAACTTACCTGGTGAGCATTTTGGACCAGCCGAAGAAGGACGTCATTCGCGCGACGGACGCCGAGGCGATCAGGCTGGCCGCAACGCTGATTCGCAGCGCCCGTTTCGGCGCCCTCGCGGTGATCGAGCCGTCGACCGGCGCACCGCTGGCCTCCAGGGTCGGAGTCGCCACCGACATCGATGGCACGCCTCTGATCCTTGTCTCGGCGCTGTCAGCCCATACCGGCGCCATCCTTGCCGAGCCGCGCTGCTCGCTGCTTGTCGGCGAACCCGGCAAGGGCGATCCGCTGGCGCATCCCAGGATAACGCTGGTCTGCCGGGCGCAGCCGCTGGAACGCGGGTCGAGCGCGCATGCCCGCGCCGAGCGGCGCTATCTCAACCGCAATCCCAAGGCAAAGCTCTATGCCGGGCTCGGCGATTTCTCGATCTTTCGCCTCGAGCCGGAGCGCGCCAGCCTGAATGGCGGCTTCGGCAAGGCCTACCTGCTCGACCGTGCCGATCTCATCACCGAGGGGCCGATCGTCGACGAGCTGGCCGCCAGCGAACAATCCGCTCTCGACCACATGAATGCCGACCATCTCGACGCCATCGCCGTCTATGCCCATCATTTCGCCAGGGTTGAAGGTGATGGTTGGACCATCACCGGCTTCGATGCCGATGGCATGGACCTGGCATCGGGCGACACCGTTTGCAGGGTCTATTTTCCGCAGCCATTGAAGACCGCGCGCGACCTGCAGCCGGTTCTGGTCGACCTGGCCAAAGCCGGTCGTGCGCCAGCTACGCAAGGATAATCGTCATGAATCAAAAGCACGTCTTGAGATTTGGGCGAAATGATCTACGATTCAGGCGACGCTGAATCAGCAGCGTGATCCATAGCTGAATTATAGCAGCCAACGCTATTTGCCCCCATAGCGTTTGGATGAGCAGGAAAACATGGGGCATCGATGGTCTCGACCAAACTAATCGCCAATGCCGAATCGGCGGCGACATTTCTGACCCTTATGGGCAACGAAAAGCGGCTCTTGATCATGAGCTATCTGGCCGACGGTGAAATGTCGGTCGGCGCCATCGCCGAAAAGGTGATGCTCAGCCAGTCCGCTTTGTCGCAACATCTGGCCAAGCTCAGGGCGCTCGATCTTGTCGAGACCCGCCGCGACCGGCAGATGATCTACTATTCCTGCAAGTCCGAAGCCGTGCGCGAACTGTTGCGCATGCTGGACGGCATTTTCGGGATAGGCGACTTGTCCCAGATGGCAACGCGTCTGCGCCGCGCCGGGACTTGACCTGCAGGGCTTTACTGGCGGCTCCGATCGCTTCTTACCTCGCTGACGATTTTTCGCCGGCCGAGGTATTGATGGATCCGATCCAGATCGACGACGCGCGCGATCCGCGGGTCGCCGCCTATCTCGACATCCGCGAGCGCGATCTCACCGGCCGCCATGGCCGGTTCGTTGCCGAAGGCAAGGTGGTGCTGGACGTCCTGCTGTCAGCCGGACGCTTTGCTGCGGAGTCGGTCCTGGTCCTCGAAAACCGGCTGGCCGGGCTCGACGACATCCTGCGCAAGGCCCCTGCCGACCTGCCGGTCTACGTTGCGGCAAGCGCCGTCATGGACAGGATCGCCGGCTTCCACATGCATCGCGGTATATTGGCGATCGGCAGCAAGGGCACGCCACAGCCCGCCGAGGCCTTGCTCGACACCTTGCCTGCCGAAGCGTTGATCGTCGTTCTCATCGGCATCGCCAACCATGACAATATCGGATCGATCTTCCGCAATGCCGCCGCCTTCGGCGCCGATGCCGTCTTCGTCGACGCCACCTGTTGCGACCCACTGTATCGCAAGGCGATCCGCGTCTCCGTCGGCGCCGCGTTGAAGGTGCCCTTTGCGTCCTTCGGCGACACTGAAGCTTTCATCGCGAAGCTCGGCGAGTTGGGCTTCGGCCAGGTCGCTTTGTCGCCGCGTGGTGAGGCTGACATTCGCGATGCCGCGCGACCGAAACGACTGGCGCTCTATCTCGGTACCGAAGGCGAGGGCCTCCCGGAGAGCCTGCTTGCCCGCCTGCGGACGGTGCGGATCGCGATGTCGGAAGGGTTCGACAGCCTGAATGTTGCTGCCGCGTCAGCCATTGCGCTGCACCATTTTTCGCCCTGATAGGCGTAGTCAGGCAATTCCAAGCCGGGGCTTGAAACTCAGCTCGGCAAATCTGCCTTCTGCAACGCCCGGACGCGATCGGCCAGGCTGGTGGTTCCTGACCGCGTTTCCTGCGGCGCCGCCAGCGCCTTGGCGATCGGTGAATCAGGTCCTTCGAGCTTGGCCGTCAAATGGACGACCTCAGCCGCCAGATTGTTCATCTGTTCGCGCAAGGCAGAACCGGCATCATTGCCATTGCCGGAACCATTCCCGGGCTTCGCGGATCCAGAACCGCCAAGCTCCGCCTTCATCCGCTTGTTTTCGCGGGCCAGCGTCGTCAGCCTGGCTTCGAGCCGCTCTCGGTCGCCTTCGAGCTTGGCGAGCGTCTTGTCCATGTCCTCGTTCCTGGCGCGGGCACTGTCTTGCGCACCAACCAGGCCAGCAGCCGCGGCGCCTCCCGCAGCCTCGCCCTTCACCCGTTCGCGAAGCCGGGCCAGTTCCTTTTCGCGGCGATCGAGCTTGTCCTCGCGATCGGCAAGCGTGGCGAGCAGGCGCTCGAGCTTTCTGTCGAGGTCGGCGGTTCTTTTCTTTTCGGCCTTCAAGGCATCGCGCGTGGCCTTGGCCTCGGTGACGACTTCCTGATGGCGCCTGTCGGCCTCCTTGCGCTGGCCGCGCAGCACTGAAATGTCGTTGGCAAGTTTTTCCAGCTCGGATTCGCGAGCCACCAGTTCGATCTGACGATTGCTGGAGGAGAAGGACGCGTCGTCGTACATATGCTCGAGCTTTTCCAGCTCGAGCGCGCGCTTTTCCATCGTGCGCTCTGTTTGTGCAAGCCTGTCAGACAGCTGTTGTATCTGCTGCTCGCGATGCAGGAGCAATTCGTTTTTTTCCCCGAGCTCCGAAAGCGCCTGCTTCTTGTCCTTGCGCTCGACCGCCAGGCCCTTCAGCGCCTCGCGGCCGCGATTGATTTCGACGAGTTGCTCATTCGCCTGCTCACGCAGCGTCTTGATGCTGATTTCGAGCCGGCGCGTCGTCATGGCGAACTCGGCCCGCAAGCTGTCCTTATCGGCCTGGATCTCGGCCAGCGTTCGCGGCACCGACGCCTCGACACGCTTGCGTGTCAGCACAACCGCCCGCCGCCAGATGGCCGGCGCGACCAGCAGCGCCAGAAAGCCTGCGCACAGAAAGCCGAGGGCGAAGAACAGGATCGACTGAACCAAGGTGACTACCCGTTACGGGCGGGCCGCTATCCGGCAACCGCCAAGTCTGGACTTTGCCATGTTCGCATGACGCAAATCCAGCGCTGCGGCAAGGGTTTGCCGCAGCTGCAGCGGGTCAGAATCTGTTGATCGGGTCGAAGTGTGGTCGGAATCGCTCAGAAAGGATTCCAGGTCGGCCTCTGCGTCAGCTTCAGATAGCCGAGATTGACGCCAAGCCGCGCGCCGACGCCGGTGCGGATCGGCACCAGCAGCACCCTGTTGTTCTGCAGCACGTTGAAGCCGACGCCGGCCACGACATAGGCCGAACCGGCAACGCCGCCGAACCGATTGTAGAGATTGCTGACGTCGTCGAGGTTATAGACGAGCATCATCACTCGCGATCCCTCGCCGCCGAAATCCCAACCGAGCGAAGGCCCTTGCCAGAACACCTTATGGTCGCCGGCATTCTTGGTGTAGAGCGTACCTTCGCCATAGGTCAGGCCCCCGATCAGCGCGCCGGATCCCTCTTCGCCGAGCAGATAGCCATTGGGCAGGCCGTAGGAGGCAAAAATCTTCTCGACGACGGTTGCGAGACCGCCCGACGTCGCACCGAAGAACTTGTGACCGGAATCGACGATCTCCTGAGCGGTGTATTCCTGTGCCCGCGACGCAGAGGTTGAGAAAGCGAGAGCGCCCATGAGGGCAATCGCCATGAAGAAGACGCGGACAAACGTCCGGTCGTAGAATCGGGAAACCATGCTTCCAATCTCCGTCAGGGAGCACTTTCGCCGACGCCTCGCACCCCGTCCGGCTCTTTAGGCGGCCGTTAAGGATGACTGTTACGGGCAAACTATGCCGTAATCCTTTTTCAACCATTAACCTCCCACATGAACATGGCGGTTCGAAGGCTGTTTCTGACTGTCTGCACGGGCTCCCATCCTGTGCAAAGATGCCGTTTTTCTCACAAGAATTGTGGATTGTTGCTGCACGCTCGGGCGCTGTGTATTCAGAATGCCTGGGGGGAGAGAGCGTGATTCGGGTGGTGAGCGTGGCTGTCGGCCGCGCGGCCACCAGGATGTGAATTTTAGCAGGGATTTTTCGCCGATGGCTGAGCTTTTCTCTCTCTCCGCACCCGATCTCGCAGCCTTGTTGTGCAGCCGAGTCTGCCACGACATCATTTCGCCGGTCGGCGCCATCAACAACGGCCTTGAACTCCTGGACGAGGGCGGCGCCGACGAAGACGCTATGAAACTGATCCGGCAGAGCGCCAGAAACGCTTCGGCCCGCCTGCAATTCGCCCGCATCGCCTTCGGTGCCGCCGGTTCGGCGGGCATGATGATCGACACCGGCGATGCCGAGTCCGTCGCCATCGCCTTCCTGAAGAACGAGAAGCCGGAATTGATCTGGAACGGGGTTCGCGCCCTGCTCCCCAAGAACAAGGTCAAGCTGCTGCTCAATTTGCTGCTTGTCGCCAATGCCGCCATCCCGCGCGGTGGCAGATTGGTGGTCACGCTGGAAAACCTCGACACCGAGCCGCGCTTTGCGCTTGCCGCAAGCGGCCCGATGCTGCGCGTGCCGCCGAAATTCCTCGAACTCCATTCCGGCAACAAGCCCGAGGAGCCTATCGACGCCCATACCGTCCAGCCCTACTACACGCTGCTGCTGGCGCGTGAGGCCAACATGACGATCTCGATTCATGCGACCGCCGAAGAGATCGTGCTGTCCGCGGCTTGAGCGAAGCCGTTCGGCAGGACGTCCGAGCATCAAGAACAATCAAGTATCTTTTCCCGCTGATATTTGCGGCAATTCAGAACAGGAAAGTTTCATTGCCGGCAATGCCCCTGCCGAATGGGGCTGCAGACGACATGTTTGTAAAAACTTTACCTAACGGCTTTTCTGCTTCTTTACCAGATCGGCCTAGTGTGCATCCCGATACCCGGATGCCGCCGGTTCGCCCCATGGCAAAGAGGACCCGGAAATGAAGCGCTGCATGTTTGTCGACGATTCGAGCGTCATCAGAAAGGTTGCAAAACGGATTCTTGGCGGCTCCGACATGGTGGTGATCGAAGCGGCAACTGGACTTGATGCTGTCGAGATGTGCGCTGCCGAGATGCCTGATGTGATTGTCGTCGACGGCGCCCTGCCGGACATGCAAGCGGTCGACGTCATTCGCCAGGTTCGCGCCATGGAGAGCACGATCAAACCGCAGATTCTGATCTCGCTGGTCGAGGTCGATGTTGCCTCGATCATGAAGGCAAAGCGCGCCGGCGCCCAGGGTTATCTGTTGAAGCCGTTCAACCGGCCGCAACTGCTCGAACGATTTCGTACCTTGAAGGTTGCCGCTTGATTCGGCTCGTTTTCGGCCAAAAAGGACAGCAAAAAACCCGGCCTGAGCCGGGTTTTTTGCATTGGTTCAATCGGATGGTGTTCGCTCAGGCGCTGACGCGGATGTCTTCCGGCTCGCGCAGCACATAGCCGCGACCCCAGACCGTCTCGATGTAGTTCTGGCCACCGGATGCTGCGTCGAGCTTCTTGCGCAGCTTGCAAATGAAGACGTCGATGATCTTCAGTTCCGGTTCGTCCATGCCGCCATAAAGGTGGTTGAGGAACATTTCCTTGGTCAGCGTGGTGCCCTTGCGCAGCGAGAGCAACTCCAGCATCTGGTATTCCTTGCCGGTCAGATGCACGCGTTGACCGCCGACTTCGACGGTCTTGGCGTCGAGATTGACCACCAGGTCGCCGGTGGTGATGACCGACTGGGCGTGGCCCTTGGAACGGCGCACGATGGCATGAATGCGGGCGACCAGCTCGTCCTTGTGGAACGGCTTGGTCATATAGTCGTCGGCGCCGAAGCCCAGGCCGCGCACCTTGTCCTCTATACCGGCCATGCCGGACAGGATCAGGATCGGCGTCTTCACCTTGGACAGGCGAAGTGTCCGCAAGACTTCGTAGCCGGACATATCGGGAAGGTTGAGGTCGAGAAGAATGATATCGTAATCATAAAGTTTACCGAGATCGACACCTTCTTCGCCGAGGTCGGTCGTGTAAACATTAAAACTTTCAGATTTGAGCATCAGCTCGATGCTCTGAGCGGTTGCACTGTCGTCTTCTATCAGCAGAACGCGCATTTCATTCCCCTTTTCTGCCGCCGGACCATGTCACGACCCATCCGGGACCGGAGCAGTGATTGCCTGAACAGAGGCTGCCATCGAATGGTTAACAAAACCTAATTCCGCACCAAGGACGATACCAGATTTTTTAACCCCTTTCTACACCCTCTTGAATCTAATGATGAATCACAGAACCAAATCGCTAATGCAACACATTAATAAGTCGGACTAAGTGACTCAAGGGACTCGCTGGCCGGCTTCCGTATCGGGAGCCGGAATTTTTACCCGGCCTTAAGTCCTCGCCCTTATGATTAACAATGCGCGTAAACGAATGGTTACCGCCGGCAAAAAACTTTAGGGATTTGTTTCCCATAGTTCGGGGAATGCCGGTGGATACGGGCGGCGCCAGGCCCTGGCGGGCGGATTGGACGATATGTGCAGGTGTGCGTTTCCGGGAGTACCGAATCATGAAGTCACGTGAAAACCTCGTTCGGCTGAAGCAATTTCAGGTGAATGAGAAGCGGCGGCAGCTGCTGCAGCTCGACATGATGATCGCCGAGTTCGAGCGCATGGCCGTTGAACTGGAGCTTCAGATCACCGCCGAGGAGAAGAAGGCCGGCATCACCGACATCAATCATTTTGCCTATCCGACCTTCGCCAAGGCGGCGCGTCTGCGCCGTGATAACCTCAGAAACTCTCAAAGCGACCTCGCCCAGCAGCGAAGCGCTGCCGAATCATTACTCGGCGAAGCTGAAGCGGAGCTTTCCAAGGCCGAGATGCTGGAATCGCGCGACACCAAGATCCGCGACGCGGAACTCGGCGGTCGCAGCGCCATGATCGGCTGACGGCAGGGTTTTAACCCGACCGGCGCCGCCTGACGCCGCGCTTTGCTTTGCGTGTAGCGCGCCAAAAGGCTCCGGCGCTGCTGACCTGGCCGCAAGGCGGCCGCAGCTTCAGGACCGTGTCAAATCCCCGTCCTGGTTCGCCGCCGCCCTCGCCCGCGCTTGCTTGATGTCAGGCACATGCTCTTCCGACCAGGAGCGTATCTGGGTGAGCAGCCGCGCCAGGTTCTGGCCAAGTTCGGTCAATTCATATTCGACCCGCGGCGGGATCACCGGAAAGATTTCGCGCCGCACCAGCCCGTCGCGCTCGAGGACGCGCAGGGTCTGCGTCAGCATTTTGGGTGTGATGCCTTCCAGCTTGCGCGCCAGTTCCCCATTGCGCATCCGGCCACGGCGCAGCGCACAAACCGTCAGATAGACCCATTTGCTGGCCAGCATCTCGAGCACGGCGTGCGAAGGACACGTCCGCTGGAAGGCGTCATAGCCGGAGCCGCAATCATTATCACTATCCATGAGGTTCCTATATATGGAAAAGGTACATACTGGACAAGGGAATGTTACTATCGAAATGATAGTGGCTCAGAAAACCCCAGCAGGAGCCTCCCATGCGTGCCGTTGTCCAGAATTCCGTCGGCGGGCCCGACGTCCTCGTCATCGCCGATCGCCCCGCGCCCTCGCCCAAGTCAGGCGAAGTGCTCGTGCGCGTGCATGCTGCCGGCATCAATCCGGTCGATGGCTCGGTGCGCGCCGGCTACTATCCTTTGCTGGGCGAACCGCCCTTCACTTTGGGCTGGGATATTTCAGGCACGGTCGAGGCGGTGGGCCCAGGCGTCGATGGAGGCCTCAAGGTCGGTGACGCCGTGTTCGGCATGCCGCATTTTCCCAAGCAGGCCGCAGCCTATGCGGAACTCGCTGTCGCCCCGGCCGATGAAATCGCACCGAAGCCGCAAGGCATCGATCACTTTCATGCAGGCGCGCTGCCGCTGGCCGGCCTGACTGCCTGGCAAGGCCTTGTCCGCCATGGCGGCCTGAAGCGCGGCCAGCGCGTGCTGATCCATGCCGCCGCCGGCGGCGTCGGGCATCTGGCCGTGCAGATCGCCAAGGCGCGCGGCGCTTATGTCATCGCCACCGCCAGCCCGAAGAAACTCGATTTCGTCCGCTCGCTCGGCGCCGATGAAGTGATCGACTACACCAAGGGAGATTTCGCCGCCGAGGTCAGCGACGTCGACCTGGTGCTGGAGCCGATGGGCGGCGACCATGCCGACCAATCGCTGACAGTCCTGAAGGACGGTGGCGCCCTGGTGTCGCTGCTCAATGTCCACGACACCACCCGAGCCAAGGCTGCTGCGCGTGGGATCCGCGTCGAGCGCATGTCCGTCGTGCCCGACCGTGAAGGCCTCGTCGAACTTGGCAAACTGGTCGATGCGGGAAAGCTTGCGGTCCATGTGGCAAAGAGCTTTCCGCTCGAACAGGCGGGCGCCGCGCACGCTTTTCTCGCCACCAGGCCGATCGGCAAGGTGGTGCTGACGGTCTGAAGCAGCAGGCATTACCGACAGGCAAAAGGGCGCGGTTACCGCGCCCTTTTCTATTGTGGTCCTGGCTCTAGTGCCGGTATTGCTGGATGCGCGTCGTGCGCAGCCCGGCAAGGCCGTATTCGTCGATCGACGCTTGCCAGGACAGGAATTCCTCGGTGGTCAGCTTGTAGCGCTGGCATGCCTCGTCGAGGCTCAAAAGCCCGCCGCGCACCGCAGCAACCACTTCCGCCTTGCGCCGGATAACCCAGCGACGTGTATTCGTCGGCGGAAGATCGGCAATCGTAAGAGGGCTGCCGTCAGGCCCAATAACATATTTGACTCGCGGTCTAACAAGATCGGTCATCGTACTCTCTACTAAAAACTCAAAGACCCAATCCCCACCACATTACCGCCACAGCTTTAAAAATTGCCTAAGCGAACCCTAATGAGTAGGTAAGGATCATGAACGCCGCGTTAGTCTTTTCGTCGGCATTTGAGGCAACGGCGGGCAGACGCGCAATTTTCCCGCAAAATCGGCACCGCCGCAAAGCTGGCGCCGCTGGTGTGGTTGACCTATATTCGCGCCACTGCCATTGAAGCGCCGCGCAGAACGAAAGAACCATGAACAGCCTCGACCTTCCCGCCAGCCCGCAAAACACCCGCATCGTCGTCGCCATGTCGGGCGGTGTGGATTCGTCTGTCGTTGCCGGCCTTTTGAAGCGCGAAGGCTATGATGTCGTCGGCGTCACGCTGCAGCTCTACGATCATGGCGCCGCAACGCACCGGGCCGGGTCGTGCTGCGCCGGCCAGGACATTGACGATGCCCGCCGCGTTTCCGAGACATTGGGCATTCCGCATTACGTGCTCGACTATGAGGAGCGCTTCCGTAAGGCGGTCATCGACCCGTTTGCCGAGAGCTACGTTGCCGGCGAAACGCCCATTCCGTGCGTCTCTTGCAATCAGACGGTGAAGTTCGCCGACCTTTTGGCCACCGCCAAGGACCTTGGCGCCGATGCGCTCGCCACCGGCCATTATATCCGCTCCGGAGCCAATGGCGCCCACCGCGCGCTATTCCGGCCCGTCGATGCCGACCGCGACCAGAGCTATTTCCTGTTTGCCACCACGCAGGCGCAGATCGACTATCTGCGCTTTCCGCTGGGTGGGCTGTCCAAGCCTGCGGTGCGGGCCATCGCCGAAGAAATGGGGCTGACCGTTGCCGCCAAGCAGGACAGTCAGGACATCTGCTTCGTGCCGCAGGGCAAATATTCCGACATCATCGCCAAGCTGAAGCCAGCTGCCGCCAACCCAGGCGACATCGTCCATATCGACGGCCGCGTGCTCGGTCGCCATGACGGCATCCTGCGCTATACGATCGGCCAGCGCCGCGGCATCGGCATCGCCTCGGGCGAGCCGCTTTACGTCGTCCATCTCGACGCCGACCGGGCCCGTGTCATCGTCGGCCCGCGCGAGGCGCTGGAGACCCACAAGATCTATCTGCGCAACATGAACTGGCTGGGCGATCGCGCGCTGTCCGACATTCCGGCCGCCGGCATGGAGCTGTTCGCCAAGGTCCGCTCGACGCGGCCGCCGCGCCCGGCCGTGCTGCATCACCGCGCCGGCAGCACCTTTGTCGAACTGGTCGACGGCGAGTCCGGCATCGCGCCGGGACAGGCCTGCGTGCTCTATTCCGACGACGGCAACGAAGCCCGCGTCTTCGGCGGCGGCTTCATCGAGCGCTCCGAGCGCGGCGCCGAGGCCGAAGCCATGCTCAGCCGGCTCGCAGCCAGGCCGGCGCAGATTCCCGCAGAGTAAACACTACCCTCTCGGAGACAGTTTTAGTTTCGATCTGCCTTAAAAGCAGAGTTTCGAAACGGTCTCAGGACTTTGTGTGCGTGACTGTACCCGCCGTCAGGATGCGCAGCACCCTGATGGCTTCCTCGCCGCTGGTGCGCGGCTCGGCCCGCGTCTCGATACACTGGATAAAGTGCTCGAGCTCGCGCGTCAGCGGCATCCCCTGGCCGACCGCGACATAGGACGGCTCGTTGGTGGTGAAGGCCCACTGGCCGCTGTCCTGCCACACCGCGTGGCGGTAGACGGCCAGCTTGCGCTCCCAGGGCTCGACATCGTCGAACACCGCCATTGCCTTGGTGCCGACCACGGTCAGCCGCCGCTCGCGATAGGGATTGAGCCGCGAGGTGAAGAGATGGCTGCGCAGCCCGTTGGGAAAACGCATGTGCAGATGCGCGAAATCGCTGAGATTGTCGAGGAGTGCCGCCCCCTCGCCCCTGACCTCGATCGGCTCGGTGCCGGTGATGGCCAGGATCATCGACAGATCGTGCGGCGCCAGATCCCACAGTGCGTCGTTCTCGGTGTGGAATTTGCCGAGGCCGAGCCGGTGCGAGTGGATGTAGCGGACCTCGCCGAGCTCGCCATTGTCGATCAGCGCCTTCAGCGTCTCGAAGGCGGGATGGAAGCGCAAGACATGGCCGACCATGAACACGCGGCCATTGTCCTTGGCCGCCTGCACGGCGCGCTCGGCGTCGGGCACGGTCAACGCAATCGGCTTTTCCACCAGCACGTCCTTGTCGGCCTCAGCGGCGCGCACGGCAAGATCGGCATGGAACTGCGGCGGCAGCGCCATGACGATGGCGTCGATATCATCACGCACGAACAGCTGGTCGGGCTCGATCGCCAGGCAGTCCTGCTCGCTGGCAAAGCCTTCGGCCCGCGCCCGATTGGCATCGGAAACCGCATGCAGCGCGCCGAGCGCCTTGAGGGTGCGGATGTGGTTGCTGCCCCAGTATCCGCAACCGAGGACTGCAATGCGCGGCTTCATCAGCTTCAAACTCTAATTTCTTGGCCGAGACATAGCGGCGTGCCCCGTCGAACTCAACCCCGGTGGCTTACCGGAGATGCCAGCCCGGCAAAGCTTTTACCGGCGACAATATGCCGGCGCCCCTCGCGCATCGATGCTTGACAGGCTCGCCCTCCCAACCTTATATCCGCGCGACCTTGGCGAACGCCTCGAAATGCCTTTCGATTTAAGGCGGATTTCGGGCCTTTCGCCGCCCTGGCGGGGTAGCTCAGTTGGTTAGAGCACGGGAATCATAATCCTGGGGTCGGGGGTTCAAGTCCCTCTCCCGCTACCAGCCTACCTAAGCTACTGAAATCATAGTAAAAACGCCGACCTATGGTAGCGCCCTGTCCGAAAAAATCTTCAATGATTCTCAGGACCTAGCCTGCTACCGTTGTGACGCCAACGAACGTGTTGCAACGCTTCGCAGACGACAAACTGCGCCTCGAGAGACGTGATTTGCGGGAATTGAAGTCTGCACCTGCGGACCCATTCGGTCCCAATTCCGAGGCGCAATCGACGCGGATTTTCGAATGGCGCGCCCATGTCGCACGCCAGCCCTCAACGCTCGGCGGCTTATGCCCAAGTTATCCAGCTAAATTAAGCAGTCTCATCGGGCGGGCGCTCTGGATTCGCCGACGCCAATCCGCGTGAGCGTACGCGGATCGTCTGACAGATACGATCAGCGAGAGAAGCGAGCGCGCCCTGCACAGTGCGTGCCCCAAGAACGGATTGGAGGGTAACGGCCTGTGTTGCAAACCTATGTTTGAAGGCCTCTCCGCCACAGAGGAAATCGACCAATCCCAAGCCGTGATCAAACGACCACTGTATATACTCCGTAATCAGGACCGCACCCGGCGACGCTCGGCTAAAGTCAGGGTCGTAGGTGGTAACGAATGCCATCATGACGTTGTGCTGGACGATGTTGATGGAAACCGCGACCATCGCACCATTGCATTCAAGTACGAAAATGCGCAGCACACCGGCGCGTGACAGCGCGTCCACCAGGGCGGCAAGAACCGGCTCGCCCTCTTCGAAAAGGTCGGATTCACGCGTGTGCTTTTCCAGCCATCTGCGCTTCAGCGCCGACAGTCGCTCCAGCAATGGCTGCAGCGGCTCGTCGGCCGACAGGAGGCGGAATTTCACTTCGCCTGTTTCTTCCAGTATCTTGATGCCGCGCCGATAGTTCTGGCGCATCTTTTTCGGCTGGTCCGCCAGCCATGCTGCTCCGCTGGCCCACTGTCCAGCGACGCGATAACTGACTTCCTCCCGGTGATTGGCGCGAAGCTTGACGCCGCTGGAAGAGCCCGGTGTAAAAATCCTGCGGGCTGCCGCATCCGGCGACAGACGATTGATAAAAGCAAGATCGAAGCCACCCGCCGAACAGATCCGGTTCCAGAGGTTCTGGAGGGCCGATAGGGAGCATTCCGGCGCGACAAGAATATCACCATAGTCCGTATAGCTATTGGCGGCCCATTCGAGGAGCCGAAGTCCTTTTCGTCTGCCGATCGCCAGGGGAATGACAGCGACCAGCCTGTCATCGCTCCATACCAGGCCGATCCGCAGCGAGCGCCGGTCGCGGTCACGCACGGTGCTCCACCATGCCGAAACCCAGGCATGGCTCTGAAAGATCAGTGCATGGGTACGATGCCATAGGTCTACCCATTCGGCTTCGATGGCGGCCAGGCGATCCGTCGAACTGACGATTTCCAGTCGCTCCGCACCAACAGCGTCAATCGAAGCCATTTTGTTCATGGTTGGAGACGGTCCTGCGGCTGCGCGACATCGATGCGCTTTTGAAAAAGTCGCATGATATGGTTTGCCATTTTCTTGAGCGGCAGCACGTAAAGTCCGAAAAGCGACTGATAGTCGCGTACGTCGCGATCTATCAGTCCAAACTTGAGGTCTTCGTCCGGATCCGGGATGAACTGCGTTCCGAATATGCGATCCCAGAATGAAAAAAGCAGCCCGAAATTCTTGTCGTAGTGGCGAGGGTCGACACTGTGATGCACCTGGTGCCAGTGCGGACACAAGATGACGCCGTTCAACCGGCCGAAGGAAATCTTCAGATGCGTGTGGCGAACAAAGTCCATCATGAGAATGTTGCGAATGACATAGACGTTGATGCCAAATATGGCGATCTCGACCGGATCAAGCGCAATCAGGCTCCACAAGCCGAAACTGATCCCCGGTATGACGCCGTCCCAGATCCGGTTCATCAGATCGTCCAGGGGGTGAACCCGGTCCTTGGTGATCCCAACCATCACTTCGGCCGAATGATGCACCTTGTGCAATTCCCACAGGAACGGGAAACGGTGCTGGGCAACGTGATATAGGTAGTAGGAGATATCGTAAGCAACGAGCATGGTTGCGGTGAAGAGGATGATCGTCACTGGGCCGGCGGGGCCGGGTATCAGCGGTTGCGAGATGCTGAAGAGCCAGCCGACTGCCTGGTTTGTTGCATATCCCGTGGCGGCAACGAAGGTGACACCGGCGGGAATGAGCAGGAAGGGCATCACCAGCCTTTTCGTGATCCAGAACAATGCGTCCGCTCGCGCCGATGGGTGCATGATGACTTCCGCGGGAAAGGCGAAGTCGAAAAAGTCCCGGAAGGATTTCTGTTCGACCGTTCGCCAGTAGGCGACCACCGCGCTCCCCAGCGCCGTGAGCAACAGGAGACCGAGTGTCAGCAGATCGATGTGTGAGAGTTTTTCCACGATCACTCTGGCGAATTCCGAAAACATCGATGCAGTGGCTCCTAGGTGGTGAAATGGTGATCCGGCTCGTCGCGAAGCACATATTGCCAGGCCTATCATATGCTGCCCGCAACTGTGTATCGGGATGCGACTGGCAGAACAATCATGGCCAAATTAGCAGATCAACGGTGTCAAAACCGCTAAATATTGTAATTAATGTCGAACGCTGCGCCTGCAACCTGCCCGTTATCGGGTCTGCGGCGGACTTGGCGCGAGCCGGATGACTACTCCCTTTTCGCCTACTTGGCCACGCCATGCGAGGCGTTCGGCTGGCTGCCTTGCACCAAAACGCGGCGAAACCCAGCCGCCTTGGCCCGGTGTGTCGCCGCCGGAACGGATGTGGATCGCTGCGTCTGGAAAGTGGATAGTCATCAAAGGTTCAGCGCCGCGCAATATCGTGACAATGTTTCCATCCCTGTTGGCGTGGAGGTCGGCGGCGAGTTGGAAGACGATCTCAGCGACGCGGCTGCCGCCGAGCAGTTGGTCGGTCACGAGGATGCCGTCGCCATCGCGTGTCACGGCGCGTTGATGCACAACGCCGAAGCGGCCTTTGTACCCGTCATGTCGGGCACACAGCCTCCAGTGCGGCCCCGGCTCGCTCTCCACCAATGTCGCAACCGCCTTGTGCGACCAGTTGAACGCCCCGGAGATGATGCTTTGGCTTTTACCCTCTAGGTTCAGCGTGTTGTGCGCCGGCGTCGAGCGGAACCAGTCGCGCCAGCCTCCCCCCGAACCATAGAGCCATGTGCCGGGGTCGACCAGCACCGGATCGCCGTCAATGCACAGGGTGAGCGACAGCGCGTCGGCATGACCGTGCGCCGCTATCGAAAGGTAGCCCAGCGGGCCGTGGTCGTATGTCAGATGGACGTTGCGACCATTCATCTCGCCGCGCCAGACGGAGAGCCCGCCTTGCGTGAATGTATGCAATCCATTCGGCACCGGCGCCGGCCGCGGTGGCGCGCCGAAGAAAAGCGCACGAAAATCGCCAGGCTCCGGTGCGCTGCCCGGCATCCGTAGAAAACCACGGATGGCGGCCGCGACCGATCCGACATAATCGGTTTCGCCCCCCAGCGTGATCACGCGGCCTTCATCATTGTCGCCGAAGCCGCTGGTTTTCGGCGGGAGCCAGCCTGCGAAATTGGCGAAAGCGGCCAAACGCGCTTCGACGGGCTGGGGAAAAGGCAGTCCGGCCTGGCGCGCCGCCGCAGCGCACAGCAGGAAAAGTTCGGCACTGAAGGCGGCGTAGGTCGGGGTCTGCTCGGCCCCGGCGCCATCGGCCAGGATCTGTTTGAGCACCTCAGCCAGGAGCGACTCGCGAGCCACCTCGGCCCCGAAAGCCAGACCGATCAAATATTCGCCAGCCAATTCCGCGACGAGATGGTTGTTGGCGGACGAAAAACGGGAGGGAAACCGCGGCAGCCAATAGGCGCTTGCCGCCAGTATTTCACCGACTTTTTCTCGCGTCGCCGCGCCAAGCCGGTCGCCGACGAGGTCGAGCGTGACAATCAGGCTGATGGCTCGTAGCGCGACCTCGATGCCCGAGGCCCAGCCAACGCCCCGAAATGGTGGGTTGGCGAAATGCCAGCTCTCGATCGCCGCCTCGATGGCCGCACGGGATTGATCGTCGCCGGTGAGAAGCAGATGGGCAGCCAGTGGCGGCAGTTGCTGCAGCCGGTTGATTTCCCAGACATATTTTACATCGCCACGGCCGGTGGCATGGCGAAAATCGATATCGAAAGTATGGGTCTTGGGGCCTGGCCAAAGCCGGCCGGTCACCGGATCAAGGCGCCAGAGCTCGGGTGGAAAGAGAGTATAGGGGTCTCGCTGTGGCCAGGTCTGCCCAAGTGCTGAAAACTGGCCCCGAAGAGTGTTTTGCGCAGCCGCCTCGATAGCTTGCCGCTGGGCTGGTGTCGCAGCGGCCGGCACAGCATTCCGCAATCCGTGCAGCACCGGGTGCAACTGCGGCGACGCATAGCGCTGCCAGCCGTTGTCGCGGCGGCGCGAAACGGTCCTCCGGCGCTGCTCGTCCAACCGATGCAATATCTCGGCCAACTCCATGCTGCGCAATCGGTTGAAATACCACCCGACCCTCATCCGCGCTCCGCCAAGATTTTGATCCTCATACACCATCCCGTCGAAAAAGCGTGTGGCGGCATCCTCTTTTCCGTTCCCGCGGTTAATATCTTCGGCCATGACGCGGAGTTTTGCGATGAGAAAAGTTGTCTACGTCATAGCGTGCGCGCTTGGCATGGCTTTGTCAGCCGAGGCGGCGCCGATCCCGCTTGAGCGCGGCGTTGGCGTCCATGAATGGCTCAACTGGTCGCCGGTGGAGAAAGATGGTTCCTACAAATGGCCGCCCTATCGCAGCGAGAAGGAATGGCTTGCGGGCGGCAGGCCGCTCACCGATTGGCCGGACGGCGACCAGTTTGGTCGCATTCGATCCATGGGCTTCGACTTTGTCCGGCTGAGTGTCGACCCTGGCCCTCTGCTTGCCAGCGAGGGCGCCAAACGACAACAGGCGCTGGACATGCTTGCCGCTGCGGTGCAGCGGGTGGTTTCAAGCGGGCTCAAGGTGGTTTTCGATCTGCATGGCGTCAGCCAGGTTCCGGCCTACAGCATGGAAATGATCCATGGCGGGGCCGACAGCGAGGGTGTTGCCCGCTATCGCAAAATGGTAGTGGCGGTGGCTGCCATGCTGATCAAAATTGGCGCCGACAAGGTCGCCCTCGAGCCCTATAACGAGCCCGCCTACTACCCTTGCGATTCAAGCGGCAGCGATGACTGGCAGCGGATCATGGCAGGCACGGTTCGCGATATTCGCGCCGTCAGCAGCGAACTCACCATCGTCGCGACCGGCGCCTGCGGCGGGAGCATCGCGGGACTGGTCAACCTGGACCCCAACTTCGACGACCCCAACGTCTATTACAGCTTCCACATGTATGATCCGCACAGCTTCACGCACCAGCGGGCCGATGACAAGAACGTTTTCTCCTCCGGCCTTCCCTGGCCTGCCGACGCCAGCACGCCCGAAGTGGTCGCCGAAACCCTCAAGGCGCAGATGGACGCCGCCGGCTTGAGCCAGATCGAAGAGGTGATGAACATGGCCTCGGCGCGTGAAACGATCGCCCGATACTTTGAGCAGAATTGGGGGCAGAGCCAGCTCGAAGCGGGTTTCCGTCAGGCGGTCGACTGGGCTGAAGCCCATGGCATAGCGAGCAGACGCCTGTTCGTGGGCGAATTCGGCGTTATCCTGATGTCTGCGGATGGCCGCATGGGAGCTTTCGATGCTGATCGCCTGCGCTATCTCATGGCAGTGCGCAGAGAGGCGGAACGCTTCGCGATGCCGTGGTCGGCCTGGGAATTCTCCAACCCTTACGGAATGAGTGTTATCCAACCCAAGGGGCCTGCGATCCCGGACCGGGAGATGTTGCGGGCACTGGGCCTGCCATAACTCGTCATCGGATCAGGATCGGTTCGAGCGGTCTGCCTGGTTGCTGGCGATCAATCGCGTGAAACCCAAGGACTGTCGTCTCCAGTTGCAGCCGAGAGGGCCTGATCGAACCAAATCAGGCTCAGTTTTAAAATCACTCCACCGAGCAGCTATTTAATATATTCGCTGTAGATTGGTGTCCTCGATCATACGCAAAACAAGGGAAAGAGGGCCAAGGGAAAGAATGTGCGGAATTGCCGGCTGGATTGGGCGCAGGGTCGAGAAGCCACAAGATCGGGCCGCCGGGATGTCGAATGCCTTGCAGCATCGTGGTCCCGATGCCGAAGGCATCGAACTCCTGGACCTGAACACAGGCGAGGACCAGTTGGCATTGGTGCATCGCCGCCTGGCGATTATTGACTTAAACGCCGATTCAAATCAGCCGATGCAGACCGAGGACGGACGGCTCCGGATTATTTTCAACGGCGAAATATACAACTACATCGAGCTGCGTGAGGAGTTGATCGGTCTCGGTCACCG
Organism: Mesorhizobium sp. C395A; assembly: GCF_030323205.1. Classification (NCBI taxonomy): domain Bacteria; kingdom Pseudomonadati; phylum Pseudomonadota; class Alphaproteobacteria; order Hyphomicrobiales; family Phyllobacteriaceae; genus Mesorhizobium; species Mesorhizobium sp. C395A. Next base: position 3,374,137 of record NZ_CP100473.1, read on the forward strand.
TTTTCGCACACGCTCCGACACGGAAGTGCTGCTCAGGGCTTATGACCAGTGGCGCCTGGCCATGTTCGACCGGTTGAGCGGGATGTTCGCTTTTGCGCTGTGGGACGCTCAACGGCGCGAATTGATCCTCGCCCGCGACCCCTTTGGAAAAAAACCCCTTTACCTCATGCAAGGCAGAAATTTGCTGTCGTTTGCCTCGGAGATCAGCTCGTTGTTGTCTGCGCAGCCAGATGGCCAGCAGCTCGATCTGGATGGAGTGCGCGAGTATCTGACCTGGCGTTACGTGCCTGGACCGCGGACGCTTTTCAAACAGATCCGCAAGCTCAACCCGGGAAGCTACGCTGTGTGGTCGCAAGGGGAAGTAACGGAAACGCGCTATTATGCGCCCCCGGATCAGACCGATCTGACAGCGGATATCGATCCAGGAACCGCCAAGCGACGATTTCGGGAATTGCTCGACCGTTCTGTCGAGATCAGGATGCGCAGTGATGCGCCGTTTGGCGCCTTTCTGTCCGGGGGGCTCGACTCGTCGGCAATCGTTGCCCTGATGACCAGGCACAGCGACAACCCCATTCGTACGTTTTCGGTCGGTTTCAGCGAACAGGCTTACAGCGAGCTTCCATTCGCCCGGCGCGTCGCCGATCATTTCAAGACCGATCATTGCGAAATCGTCATCCAGGCGGATGACCTGATGAATCATCTGCCCAAGATGGTCCGCCATCGGGGGGCACCTGTTTCACAAAGTACGGACATTCCAATTTACCTGATGTCGGTTCGAGCCTCGCGGGACGTCAAGATGGTGCTTACGGGCGAAGGGGCGGACGAGATTCTCGGCGGCTACCCCAAACATCGCGCAGAGTCTCTGGCGGGTGTCTACCGGTCACTTGTTCCAGCGTCGCTTCACAACAATCTCCTCGCCCCTTTGATGCGCGCATTGCCCGGCGCATCGGCCAAGTTCGACATATTTGCCCGAAGCGCGGGTGAACGGGACTTTGCCACCCGGATGATCTCCTGGTTTGGAGCCATGACGGCGCGGGAACGCGATTCGCTCCTCGGTGGATTGGCCACTTGCGGCCATGACCGCAATGATTTCCCGTTCTCTTCGAGTGTGACGGAATCTCATCTGCGCCGTGTGTTGTTTTTTGATCAGACATCGTGGTTGCCCGACAACCTCTTGGAACGGGGCGACCGAGTGATGATGGCCGGTTCAATCGAGGGGCGAATGCCATTCCTTGATCGCGATCTGGTTTCCTTCGTCAGCCAACTGCCCGATCGTTACAGGCTGGGCTTCCTGCACAGCAAACAGATCCTGCGCGACTGCATGGCCGGCATGGTTCCCGACGAGGTCCTCAACCGCCCAAAGATCGGCTTCAAGGTGCCCGTCGCCGAATGGTTCCGCGGGCCGATGAGCGATTATGTACGGGACCATCTGTGTTCGTCCCATTCGGTCATCCGTAGCTATTTGAGCGCCAAGAAGCTGGACCAGATTGTCAGGGAGCACGCCGAGCGCGCCGCGGACCACGAAAAACTGATATGGGCGCTTTTGAACCTGGAGATATTCCACCGCGAATTCGCGCTTGGCCCGCCGCAGTGACGACAATGAAGGACAGCGTCAGCGCTTGACCGATCGCGCCTCCGACGCGACCGATCTCCAGACATCGCAGATCGCGTCGACAAACGGTGCAAGCTCAAGCCTTTCCCGGTGCACCGCCATGGCGGCGGCGCCAAGCCGCGCGCGCAGCGCCGTATCCTCGACCAGCCGAGTTAACGCCTCGGTCAACGCCGCCACATCGCCGGGCGGCACCAACAGACCGGATTGTTCGTGGGTGATGATGTCCTCGACCGCGCCAACCGGGGTGGCCACGACAGCCAGGCCGGCCGCCATGCCTTCGATCACCGACATTGGCAGATTTTCGGCGAACGAGGGGAGCACCAGAATATCGGCCGAAGCGATCAGTGATGCGACCTCGTCAGGTCCCACCCAGCCCGGAAAAGCAATACGGTCGGCAATCCCTAGAGCGACCGACCTCGCTCGTGCCGGCTCGACCTCACCATCGCCGGCGATCGTGGCACGCCAACCCCTGAGATGTTTCATCCGCTCCAGCGCCTCGCCCAACTGCGGCACGCCCTTTCGCTCGCCGATGCGGCCGAGGAACAGGATGTGCACGTGATCGCCTCCGCCGACATGCGCCAGGGAAGGAACTGCCGTGGCGTTGGGAACGATGACAATATTGCCGCCGTTCGCCGGTGCCCGGCTGGCGACGAAATCGCGCCAAAGCCCCCCCAGGACAATCACCCGGCCGGCATGCTCGAACAGAGCCCTGATACGGCGGCTCATGAAACTATGATCATCTTTCCAGAATGTCTGATACTGCGCCCCATGCAGATGAAGGACATATGGTATCGACAACAGCCTGGCGCAGGCGGCGATCATCATCTTGCGATAGGTGCTGCCGGAGACCGATATATTGATGTGAATGACGTCGGCGCGTCTGTCGAGGCGGGCCGCAAGCATCCGCGCGCAAAAACCAAGCATGTAGAAGATCGAAAGCCCGACATGTCCCGGGCCACGGCTGGAAAGAAAGCGCAGATCGATGTCGGCGATCTCTTGCCGTTCGAACTCCTGCTTCAGCGCCCCCATGATCCGGTCGATGCCGCCTTGTCCCGAAACGCCCGAGGGCGTTGCGACCAAGACATGTATTTTTCTATTGTGGGCGAGACGCTGCAACATGACACCATTTGGATTGCGGATGCCGGGTGACCCTAAAGCAAACGTTCCAAAAAAGGTTTACGACAAATCTTTTGGTTCAAACTGTATCCGTTCACCCTTTGCCGTCATCATGCTGGAATTCCCGTCGGTCAACGATTAATCGACGGCAAATTTTCCGGGAACAACCCTTTGCTGCTCCGTTCCACACTCATCTATGGCCCAGCTATTCTGCTGACGCGGGTTTCCGCTCTGCTCCTGCTGGTCGTCATGACGCGGCTGATCGACCAGACGGAGTATGGCCTGCTGACCCTGGTGGTCACCGTGGGCGAAATGACGGATGTTGCCGTTACCAACTGGCTGCGCATTGCCTTGTTGCGGCTTGGCGGAAAAGGCGACGTCAGCCGTGGCAGCCTGATGCTTGCCGGACAGGTATTGCTTGTCACCACGGTGCTGGCCCTGATCATATCCGTGATCGCCTCGGCGGTGATCGTGCCGGAGCGCTGGATCGAATTTGCAATCGCCGTCTGCAGCTATCTGATTGCCGGCTCCATCAGCCGGTTCGCGTTGACGGTGCTGCAAATGCAGCAGCGTCATTCCCTCTATTCGATGCTTGAATATCTGCGCGGCCTGCTGCAACTCGCCTTGCCGATCGCCGCCATCCTTATCTTCCAACGCTCGTTTCTGACGGTATCGCTCGGCTCGAGCCTCGCCGTGCTGATTGCCGGCATCGTGGCGTGCGTGGTGGCATCCGGGCGCGTTATTGGCGGCCCGCCGCGCTTCACCCACAAGGAGTTTTTTGCCCTCGGCGTGCCCCTGGTCATCATGGCGCTGGTCGGTTTCGGTCTCAACAGCGCTGAACGCGTCTTCCTCAAGCTCTACTACGATGCCGGCGCGGTGGCCGTCTTCGCAGCCGCCTACGCATTGGCTCGGCAGCCGATCGATATGGTCGCCAACGCAATCAACATGGGCGCATTTCCAGAAGTGGTCAGCCGCTTCGACGAAGAGGGATCCGAGGCGTCCGGGCGGTTGTTGTCGCAACTCATGGCCTTGATGATACGCCTTTGCCTGCCGGTCGCAGCAATGCTTATCGCGCTCAGCGGCGACATCACGCGACTCCTGCTGCCCGCGGAATATCATGGTCGCTTCGGCCTGCTGTTCCCGATCATCGCCTTCAGCGTTCTTTGTGCCAATCTCACAAGCTTCGTTTATGGCGTCGTGGTGCACGCACATAAGCGGCCGTGGTTGCTGATCATCGCCAATTCCTTCGGCTCGGTGGCAACGATTTCACTGTCTTTTCTGTTGATTCCCACCATGGCGGAGGTTGGCGCGGCGTTGGCGTTGGCGGGCGGATCGCTGGCAGGTCTTGCAGCCTGCATCGTCATCGCCGAGAGGCTCACGCCGGTGCCGGTGCCCTGGCGCGACATCGCTGTCTCAATCATAATTTCTATCTGCACCGGATTGGCCGCCAGCCTCGCCAGCACTGCGCTGGGCTATATGCCGGCGATCTTTCCGCTCGCGGCGGGCGGCGTCGCCGGCGCTGCGGCTTTCCTGGGACTGACCTGGTTGTTTCACCCCGCGGCCGTGACGCATTTCATCGGCAAGCTAAGGGCACGGCTCCGGATCGCATAAATCCCGCGCTATGAGGCATGCTTGTCTGAAAGTCGCGAGCTTACGGATTGACGTTTCGGCGTCCCCGGCGAGACCAGAACTCACGCCACAGCAGCAGTGCATAGGCGGTGTTGGTATCGTAGTAGCGGCGCCACAAGCGTCGCGGCTCCTGCGCCACGCGAAACAGCCACTCCAGGCCCGCCGCCTGAACCAGTCTCGGTGCCCGGGCGACCTTTCCACCATAGACGTCGAAGCTGCCGCCCACGCCCATGACGAAACTCGGAGCGAGTACGTCGCGATAGCGCTTGAGAAAGCGCTCCTTGCTCGGCGTCGGCATCGCCACAAACAGACAGTCGGCACCTGAAGCGTTGATGGCCTCGACGATCGCGGCCTCTTCCTCCGCCTTGAAATACCCATTGCGCCGGCCGGCAATGGCCAGGCTCGGATGATCTCTGGCAAGTCGGCTTTCAACTGCGTCGAGAATGTGCTGTTCAGCGCCCAGAAGGTAGGGGCGATAGCCACGCCTGGCGCACAGCGCAAGCAGGTTGATCATGACGTCGACGCCGGTCACACGCTCCGGCAACTCGACGCCGCAGAGCCGCGCGCCCCAAAGCACGCCTTTGCCGTCGACATTGACCATATCCGCCCCGACGACATCCTCGCGCAGTTCGGCATTCTTGCGCATGTTCACAAGCTTGGCGACGTTCACGACAACATGATGAAGCGGTCGCCGCGTCGCCATCGCCTCGTCTGCGATGGCCAGCGTCTCGGCCATGGTCAGCGCATGGATGGTCGCACCGAGAAACTCGCGGCGGCGTGATGCCAATAGAGAGTGTTGCGCCCATGCCGGGTCATGCGAGTTCATGCCGCTTCTCCGGTGCGAGCGAGAGACTGCGAGCGTTCCATTTCGGATTTCTTGCCTTCGATGCGGGCGTCGGGCTTGCGCGCCTTGCGCCAGGTCCACAGGCCCCGTGTGTCGACGAGCTTCTTGTCCTTGAGCGCTTCGGGATCGATCAGATTGAATTGTCGATGGTCGACCAGCAGGACGACGATATCGGATTGGTCAATAGCGGAAAGTGCATCGGTGAACATGACGCCGCTGCCCTCGAGCTCGTGTGGCAACTGACGCGCATTGGGCTCGGCAGCGACGATCTTGATATTGGGAATCTTGGACAGAAGCTTAACAACCTCGACAGCCGGGCTCTCGCGCATATCGTCGATATTGGGTTTGAAGCTGAGGCCAAGACAGGCGATCGTCTGCTTGCGGGTCGGGTCGAGCAATGCCTCGATGTCCCTGACCACCGACAAGGGTCGCTCGGAATTGATGCGCCGTGCCGAACTGATCAGCCGCGTATTGTTCGGTGCGGCGTCGATGATAAAATACGGATCGATCGCAATGCAGTGGCCGCCCACGCCCGGGCTCGGCTGCAGGATGTTCACGCGAGGATGCCGGTTGGCGAGATCGATTACCTCCCAGACATTGAGCGACAGATCCTGGCACACCGCCGCAAGCTCATTGGCGAAGGCGATATTGACATCGCGGAACGCATTTTCGGTCAGCTTAACCAGTTCCGCGCTTTCGGCCTGGGTTATGAACAGGTCGCCGGCGACGAAGCTTGAATAGAGTGCCGCTGTCCGCTCCGAAGACTTTCGGGACAGTCCGCCGATCGAGCGATCATTGTTGATCAGCTCGGTCAGCACCTTTCCCGGCAGCACGCGCTCGGGAGAGTAGGCGACCAGGACGTCAGCTTCCTCGCCATGCGCGACGGGAAATTTGAGATCGGGTCGCAGTTCCGCGAGCAGCGCTGTCATGACGCGCGTCGTGCCGACCGGCGATGTTGATTCCAGCACCACCAGGTCGTCCCGTTTTAGCACCGGAGCGATGCTTCGCGCTGCCGCAAGCACGTAGCTGACATCCGGCTTGCGGTCCGGGGTGATCGGAGTTGGAACGGCGATAATATAGGCATCGGCCGGCTGAGGCGTGCTGAATGCCTTGAGCTTGCCATTGGCGACGACTTTCTGGATCAAACCATCCAGGTCCGGTTCGATGATGTGAATTTCGCCGCGGTTGACCTTCGCGACCACCGCCTCGTTCACATCGACACCGATGACATCGAGTCCGCGGCTGGCAAAAATGGCACAGGTCGGCAGGCCGATATAGCCCATGCCGATAACGGAAACGGTTTTGATTTCAGCCATGATTCAGCAATTCCTCAACGATCCGGCTCGCAGCTTGGCCATCGCCGTATGGGTTGTGCCTCTCCGCCATGCCGCGATAGACGCTCTCATCATCGAGCAGGCTATTGGCATTGGCCAGAATTTTTTCGATATCGGTGCCGACCAGCCGGGCAGTACCAGCGGCGATCCCTTCGGGTCGCTCCGTGTTTTCCCGCATCACCAGCACCGGCTTGCCGAGTGAAGGCGCCTCTTCCTGCACGCCGCCGCTGTCGGTCAACACCAGGTAGCTCTGTTTCTGCAGGTACAGGAATGGCAAATAGTCCTGCGGGTCGATCAGGTGGATGTTCGGCACCGTCCCGATTTCGGCGTCGACCACGGAGCGCACATTCGGGTTGGGATGGACCGGGTAGATGATCTGCACATCCCTGCGCGCCGACAATGCCTTCAGCGCGGTGCAGATTCTCTGGATGCCGCCATCGAAATTCTCACGGCGATGACCGGTGACGAGGATCATTTTCTTGGTCGGATCGATGAAGGGGAAACGAGCGGCGAGCTCGGCGTTCATCAGCTTGTCGGCATCGATCTCGCTGGAGAAATGCAGCAGCGTGTCGATCACGGTATTGCCGGTTACGAAGATGGTGTTCGCAGCCTTTCCTTCGGCGATGAGATTGTCGCGCGCCTCGGTGGTCGGCGCAAAATGCCAGGTGGCGATGTTGCCGGCAATCTTACGGTTCAGTTCCTCCGGAAAGGGAGAGTTGATGTTGTGGCTGCGCAATCCCGCCTCGATATGGGCAACCGGAATGCGCTTGTAGAAGGCAGCTAGAGCCGCGGTCATCGCGGTGGTTGTGTCGCCCTGGACGATGACGATGTCCGGCTTCGCCTTCTCCAGCACCCCCGCCATTCCGAGAAGCACGCGCGAGGTCACGTCGAACAACGTCTGACCTGGCTGCATGATGTTGAGATCGTAGTGCACCGGCAGGCCCGTCAGTTCAATGACCTGATTGACCATCTCGCGATGCTGGCCCGTCACACATATTTCCGTGGTGAAGCCTGGATGGGCGAGCGCGGCCCGCGCCACCGGAAAACATTTGAGCGCCTCCGGCCTCGTGCCGAACACGATCAGCAGTTTTCGCCTTGAGGGCAAGTTCGGATGTGAAACGGCGTTCATGGTTGACCCTGGTCACCGAAAGCGTGGGCGCCCGGCTGACATGTGCTTTCAGCCTAACAATAGCGCCCTGAACCGCCTTCGTATTCAAAAAAATTAACGTATGATTAACGCTAGAGTCCGCAGCCCCCCTTGGGCAACCCTTGCCAGGAACTGTGGGGAAAGATACCAGAGCAAAGCCATTTTTTGCTTTAACGAGAATAACTTGGGTTGACTAATATTTTAATCATCGGCCACGCCGTCGCATCCCGGCGCTGGGAAAATGAGCTTTTTAAGCGGTTGGATGCGGCAGGTTACGTGGTCTCGAGTTGCAACGCGCCGGCGGCGGCGCCAACCGCTCGGGGGCTGGACACTGTCTTGGCGATCGAGAGCCGGCGTTTCGGTCCCTCGCTGGCGGGCCGGTCCGAGCCGTTGCCGCCCATCGATCGCGGCCCTCCGGACCTCGTCATAGATCTCACTGCCAGCGCAACGGGGCAAGACGCGCCAGTCCTGAGGCTCGAATTTTGCGGTCGCAACAGCTTTCCAGCCGGCGTTGCCGCAATGTTGGCGAGCGGACAATTGCCTGAACTTGGCGCTCGCCTCGATGGCGTTGTCGTGGCCCAGGCTAGACCGATGCTGGCAGACAGGCTCTGGCTATCTCGAAGCTGCAACGACCTGCTCGCCGGCGCCATGTCGCTGATCATGCAAACCGTAGCCCGCTTCTTTGCGGGCAAGCTTGTGCCGGTAAGCGACAACCCGGTGCCGATCCTGAAGAACGACAGTTTTGTTCGACACTATGTGCCCTTTTTTGGCAGGGCTTTGATCGATCGCGCCGTGCAAAAAATCAGGCGGGGACGACGCCCCTTCTATTGGCAGGTCGCCTATCGGGTGATCGACGGACCAGGCATCGCCGAAACCGGGCAACTCGACGGCAAACCGTTCACAGTCCTGCCGGACGATGGCCAACGCTTCTATGCCGACCCGTTCGTCTTCGAGGTCGACCGCCGCCATCATCTGTTTGTCGAGGAATTTCCCTACGCGACGAGTCGCGGCGTGATTTCCGTCGCCGAGCTCGGTGACGATGGCACTTTCGGTGTTCCAAGGGTTGTATTGGAGGAAGCGCACCACCTGTCGTATCCGCAGGTGTTCGCACACGATGGCGAGATTTTCATGATCCCCGAAAGTGGTTCGGCTCGCGAACTTGTGCTCTATCGCGCCGCGCAGTTTCCCGACCGCTGGGTCCGCGACACGGTGCTGATGGCGGACAGGGATTTCAACGACGCGACGCTGCTCGAATCCGACGGTCGCTTCTGGCTGGTTGGAACGGAGCGGTTCGGCTACGGCAGCGCGTCGGACACGATGGCGGTCTATTGCGCACCCTCGCTGCGCGGGCCATGGGTCGCCCATCCGCTCAATCCCATTGCCGTCGATCATTCGGCCACCCGGCCGGGCGGCGCCTTTATCCACCACGACGATGCCCTGGTGCTGCCGGTGCAGAACGGATCGAGGGCCTATGGCGGTGGTCTGGGGCTGATGCGGCTTGAGCGACTCGACGCGTCCGATGTCCGTTTTGCCTCGCCCCGGCCGATCGGCGCGGGTCCGGCATGGGCACGCACGGGCATTCATACGCTTAACCGCGCCGGCAATGTCGAGGTCGTGGACAGCGCGGGCTGACTGAAGCGCTGAAAGCCGTGAGCGTCCCGTTGCGTGGCCTGCTTATTTGTTCTCCGTGGCAATATGAGGAAGCGGTGTGTTTCTCGTCTTCCTTCTGCCGTTCAGGGTCTGAAGAATCGGCTTCTCGATCATCTCGTAAATCACCAGACTGACGAGGCAGGCTGCCACGATGCTGACCACCGACACCAACAATACCGTTGTCGGATGCTCGTATCCGACGGTGCGTCTGGCCAGGTACGCCACAGCGCCGATCACGAAGATATGCGACAGATAAAGCGCGTAGGAAGCGTCGCCCAACTGCTCGAGAAGGCTCCAGTGCTTGAGTTTCGGCTCCAGAATGAGGCTGAGATGAAGCAGGCCCGCCGCCCACATTGCTTGTCCCGCGAAGCTGATCTGACCCAAGAGCGGCGTACCGTCATCGACGAATGAAAGCACCACGCCTGCAGCGGTCATTACGCCGAATATCCAGGCATGGCGTATGTCGGAAGTGAAATCACCGTCCAAATAGCGCCGCCCTATCCACATGCCGATTACGAATGCCACCGGAGAAGGGTTGAGATAGAACTGGATAACAGGGTTGGTGGGAGCCAGCCACAGCCCGGCTATCCACATCGCAATGAAAAAGACCGTCAGCACAAATACGCGCGAGGTCACGGACAGGAATGCGAACACCGCAAAAGCGATATAGAAAAATACCTCGTAATTGAGCGTCCAGCCGAGTGAGAGGATTGGACTGGCGCTATCCCGTCCAGGCGCTTCGTGAACAATGAAGAGGAGCGACTGAAGATAGTGGGGCCATGTAAAGACGGTCTTCTGGAAGAGACTTGGCGCGAGCGCCGCCAGAACCGCGGCGAGGCTGGTGAAAAGCCAGTAAAGGGGGATGATCCGGATTGCTCGGCGTTTCAGGAAGGTGGCAGCGGAAAACGGACCATCTCCCGTAATATGGACCATTATGAAACCGCTGATGACAAAGAACAGAACGACGCCCAGGCGGCCCGCCGTCACAATAATCAGATTGTCCACGCCAATCTGATAGGAAAAGGCGTGTGCGAACAGAACCAGCAAGGCGGCGCAGGCGCGAAGATACTGAATCGAATAGAATTTCTTCACCTTGATCTCCTGCGCTTTGCCGGCGCCTGATGCCATTGTGCCGTCCACAGGCAGCGCGTCGGGCGCCGTGCAAAGCATCGCCATCAATACGACCGGCCAATTAAGTGTGGGTTACCGAGTTCACGAAATAGCGTAAATCCGGCTGCCGATGCATGTCACGCAAGTGCATTGCGTGCATTCGTTCCCACGCGGCGCACTTTGGTGAGATTTCAATGAGCGGTGTCCGGCTTTTCGGCAAAGCTGACATGTGGCGACCCATGCCCGGCATCGCCACTGTTAAGATCGGGTTATCCATATTCCTTTACGTTCGTCCAGGAAAATGTACCCGGGGGCGCGTGCGTCCCCTGCCATCTCAATCGCAAGCCGCAACGCTGGTCGGATAATCGTGAGTGTCACCCCCACAGAGCAACAGTTCGTGACCGCGCAGGCCAGCCGCCAAGACGCCCTCACACTCCTGTTCTTTCTCCTCGCGGCCTTCGCTTTCCTGCTCCGCTCGACCATCTCTCCGCAGTTGATGAATATGGTGATGTCCTATTCGACGGAGGGGGGTCGTTTCCCGAAAAGCTGCATATCGGGACCTATGCGATCTTTCTGCTGCTTGTCGTCATCGCCACGACCCGGCCAATTCGGCTCGAAGGCGATGAAGTCAGGCTGTTCAAGGCGACATTGTTATATTCGCTGCTGCTGTTGTGGCTGGTGCCTTATCTCTTCGTGATAGGCCGTGCCGGCTCGGCCGGCTTCATAATCGATTCCTATCTGGTCTCTTGTGCCGCGGCGATGATCATGCTTGCCCTGGGTGACCATGTGCGCAGGGCGCTTGGCAATGTCATCGTCGGCATGATCGTCCTCAGCGCCATCATCGGAACGATCGAGGCCGTCACCCAGCATCGATTCCTGCCCTATCCCCTCGTTGAGCTGGACTTTCGGCCGATCGGACTGTCGGCCCATCCGCTGGCGCTGGGCGCGCTTTGCACCACCGCCATAGGTTTCGTTGCATTGACGCGGTGGCGTATCTGGGTGTGCGCGCTTTGCATCTTCATTATCTTCATCGGCACGGCCGCTTCGGGCGCGCGCACCGCCCTGCTGCTCGCTTGCGGCGAGATCCTGTTCCTGCTCGTGTTCCTGCCTTGGCCGGACTTGTCACCCAGACATCAACGCCAGGCCAAACTCCTGGTGCTGATGCTGACGCTGGCCGGTGGCGCCATAATGATTGCGATACTCTTTTCGGCGGGGCTACTGAACCGCTTCAGCAACACGCTCTTTGATCAAAATTACGACGCGCGCGTCAAGATCTACGATGTATTCAAGTTTGTTGAATGGAGGGACATCCTGCTTGGCATGAATCCCAACGAGTTGTTGAAGATCGTCAACGAAAAGCTCAACCTCCCCTTCATCGAAAGCACGCCGGTCGTTCTTACGCTTTTGTTCGGCCTGCCGATCGCCCTGCTCTTCGCCTTTGCTTTCTTCCGGTTCCTTTTCAAGCTCCTGCGCAATACGCCTCGGGCCGCCCATATCGCAGCGGCCGCGTCCATTCTCGCGGCATTGTCAAACAATGCCCTTTCTTCGAAGGCGCCGGATATCATGCTGCTCGTCATCTTGTTGCTCGCTTATCGAAAGCCGGATGGGCGCCAAACCGGCACGCCCCTTCAAGGCCAACCAGCATCAACAGCGACATGACGCCAAGCCCGCTCCTTGCGGGTGCCCTCGCGACGACCTCTTGTATTTCCATTTGAAACGCCTGCACGCTTTGCCAGGCTACGACGGGCGTGGCAGAATACCGACCAAGGGTGGATAGATCGCTGTTCCGGAACGCGCCTGACACGCCTGGAAAATGAAATGTTAACGATGTTTCCGTAAAGCAGGCTGTGCGTATTGAATATTAAAGGGTTAGCATGATGTCCGCCGCTTCCGGTCCTCCTCCAGCCGCGGCCGCCGCCGGCATTAGCCCCTATGAACGGATCGAAAATGCGCGGCGCGCCAGCAGGCCAAAGCCGCAACAAACCGCGCCGATCATGGCACATGCGGCGGCACCCGCTGTAACGTCGGCCCCTGTAACGTCGGCCCCTGTAACGTCGGCCCCTGTGTCGCCTGCACCCGTGGCGCCGCCTGTAGCCGAGCCCGTCACGACGGTGACGCTCAACAAGATCGGAACCTTTCTCGAACTCGATTTCGGGCGTCTGTTTGTCTGGCTGCGCGCCGGCCTCGCTCTGGTATGCCTGCTGGCAATAGCCGGCGGGATCATCGGCGGTGCCTACGCTCTGCTGAGCAAGCAGCGCTACACCGTGACCACGGACATCCTCATCAATCCCGCCAATCTTCAGGTTGTTCCGAATGATCTTTACCCGCAATCGGCCCAGGTCGATGGACAGCTGCTCAGCGCGCGCAGCAAAGAGCGCATCTTGACCTCGGGCAGCGTGCTTTCACGTGTTGTAGACGATCTTGACCTGGCCAGTGACCCGGAGTTCTTCGACGCGGACCGAAGCCGCACAGGGACGGACGGCGCCAAACCCGACCCAAAGCTTACCGCCCTGAAGAACCTGGCGGAACGGGTTAGCAGCATCGCGGATGAAAAGTCGTTTGTCACGACCTTGATGGTATCGGCGGAAACCCCCGCTAAGGCGATCCTGATTTCGCAGGATATCGTCAAGACTTTCCAGGAAGAGCTGGCCAGCGCCGAGGCTTCCGGCGCCAGCCGTGCCGCGGCCGCGCTGGACGGGCGGCTGGGCCAGCTCAAGAGCGATGTGCAGGCGGCCGAAGAGAAGGTCGAGGCCTATAGGCGCAGCCACAATCTGGCCACCAGCAATGGGCAGCTTGTTTCCTCGCAAACCATGACCCAGCTCAACGGCCAGATCGTGGAGACGCAATCGCGCGTCATCGCCGCGCAGGCAAGTTACGACGCCCTGCTTGCCGCCGGCGCAAACGGCACCAATTCCGGTCCCGCCACGTCGGAGGCGCTTGTGGCGCTGCGCGCAACGGCCAACGGCCTGCGCCAGCAGATCGATTCGCAGTCGATGACCTTTGGCCCCCGTCATCCGTCGATCGTCAGGCTTAAGACGGAGTACAACACGGTCAGCGCGCAACTCAGCGCCGAATACGCGCGCACCCTGCGCTTGGCGAAGGTCAATCTCGATGCCGCCAAAACCTCGTCGGCCTCCCTCAATGCCAAGATGAATGACTTGAAGGGCAACGTGTTCTCGGATAGCGATTCCGAGGTCGCCTTGCGTGAGCTTGAACGTGACGCCGCGTCGAAGACGGCTATCTATGAGAGCTTCCTGTCGCGGGCACGCCAGATAACCGAGCGCGAACAGATCGACAGCACCAATGTGCAGGTGATTTCCACCGCAGTGCCGCCAAAGGGCCGTTCATGGCCCCCGCGCACCGTCGTGATGATCGGCCTGGGGGCCATTGGCGGCATGATCCTCGGCATGTTGCTCGCCATTACCCTGGGTATCGTGCGCGACATGCGGCTTCCGCCGAACCGCCCGGATGTCATTGCCAGCCGCGCCTGAAATGGCGAAGCGGATTGTCTTTCACATTGCCAGCCTCAGGGGCGGCGGCGCCGAGCGTGTGTTCGTCCTGATTGCGAACGAGCTGGCATCGCGCGGCCACAACGTCACGCTTTTTACCTGGAACGCGCAGGGGCCCAATGCCGCCCTGCTTTCGCCTGCCGTGCATCTGGTCGATTTCGGCCTCCCCATTCGCGGCGAGGGTTATGGCAAGTGGGCGACATTGAAAGGCATCGTGCGAAGCGCGGGCCTGCTTGGCCGCCTTTCTCCCGACGCGATCTACAGCGCCCCGGAATTCGCCAATCTGGTCGTGGCGCTGGCGCTTTCCCTCGCGCGAAGCAGGGCGCGGTTCTTCCCGAGTTTCCACGCCGCCGCCTCATTGCCTTCCGGCAGCCTTGGCGCGAAAATGGCGGTCTGGCTTTCGGCCCTGGTTGCGGCCCGCGCCACCAGGGCCATCGCGGTTTCTGAGGGTGTCGGCGGCGATCTTGTGGCCCGAGGCTTCCCGAAATCCAAGGTCGTGGTCATCAACAACCCGCTGCCGCCGGCTGCGGCATCCCAGCAACGCTCCTACGCCTGGCAGGCAGAGCTCGCGGCGATGGGCGACGGCCCCGTCATCATCACCGCCGGACGCCTGGTGCCGGTTAAGGATCATTGGACGTTGCTGCGGGCCTTCGCTGTGCTGCGCGCCGGCCGCCGGGCCCGGCTTGTCATCTTCGGCGAGGGTCCGCTGGCCGACGAGCTGCGCGCCTATGCCGAAGAATCCGGTATCGGCGCAGACGTTCTGTTTGCGGGCTATGTCAATGATCCGGCGGCCTGCTACGCCGTAGCTAACTTGTTCGTCCTATCATCGACCAGCGAGGGCTTCGGCAATGTTCTGGTCGAGGCCATGGCAGCGGGGATTCCGGTGGTCTCCACGGACGCGCCGCACGGCCCGCGCGAAATACTTGATGACGGCCGCGTCGGCGCCCTGGTGCCGGTCGGCGATGCCGGGGCCCTGGCAGTGGCGATGGCCAGAATGCTCGACCAGCCGACAACCGCCGCGATCCTGAAAAGCAGGGCGGCGGATTTCGAAATTGAAAAGATCGGAGACCGGTACGAGGCGTTGCTCTGAATTAGCGCATGGATCGGCTTGCGGCGGCACAGGAATTCGCCATTGATGGGACAGGACGCCGCCAACATAGGCCGGTTACTCCCAATCCAATCATGATCTTTAACATCAATTTACCCGGAGTTGGTAACAACAGGGAACCCGCGTTTTATCCTCAGGATAGGGATTTTCCTTGCCGCAGCATCACAGCCTTCCTGCCGGCCGTGCAAACGATCGCAATTGGCTGCGATTGCACCGCTTCATGCGGGTTGAGCTGGAACTCGCGCCTGACGTCCTGGTGCCGCGAGCCGAAACGGAACTGCTTGGCCGAACGGCCGCGGCCATTCTTGGCGAACAGGCGCACGAAACGATCCTGATCGACATGTGCTGCGGCAGCGGCAATCTTGCCGTGGGCATCGTCAGCGAATGTCCTCGGGCTCGGGCATGGGCGGCGGACCTGACCGACAGCACGGTTTCGCTTGCCCGCCGCAATGTTGTGCGCCTCGCCCTGCAGGACAGGATCAAGGTCCGGCAAGGCGACCTATTTGCCGC
This sequence comes from Mesorhizobium sp. C395A, assembly GCF_030323205.1. NCBI lineage: Bacteria > Pseudomonadati > Pseudomonadota > Alphaproteobacteria > Hyphomicrobiales > Phyllobacteriaceae > Mesorhizobium > Mesorhizobium sp. C395A. Next base: position 3,389,706 of record NZ_CP100473.1, read on the forward strand.
GATCGAGGGTGACGGCCTCCACGGCGCTGCCGACATGGTTGTGTGCAACCCGCCCTATATTTCCTCATCCCGTCTCGATAGCGAAAGCGCGCATCTGTTGGAGAACGAACCTCGGGAAGCTTTCGACGGCGGCCCTTACGGTATTTCGATCCTCCAAAGGCTGGTCCGGGATGCCGCAGCTTTCCTCAAGCCAGGCGGATGGCTGCTGTTTGAGTTCGGCGAAGGTCAAGATCGGCAGATAGCAACCCTTTTATCGAGAACGAAATCCTACGAAACCCCAACCTTTGCCGTGACGGCCGACGGCCAGCCCCGTGTCGCCATGGCGCGCAAACATGGTGGCCGGGTTCCCGGAACCGGGAGCCCGGCGTGAGCGTCGTCCGCGCCCTCGATCAGGCCGACCTTGCGGCCGTCGCGGGCATGTTTCAACGCATGCTGCGCAAGAAGCGGGGGCCAGCGCCGGCCTCCCTCGTCGATTACATGAGGCGGTTTTATCTGGACGCACCCGACTGGGGCAGCGGGCTCCGTTCGCTTGTCCATGTCAATGACGCCGGCCAGGTTTCCGGCTTCGTCGGCGTTCATGCGCTGCCAATGAAATTCAACGGCCGGCAGCTCTACGCTGCCATCTGCAGCTCGCTGATGGTCGAGGATCACGAGACCGATCCGATGGCCGGTGCCCGCCTGTTGAAGGCCTTCCTCGATGGTCCGCAGGACATCTCCTTCAGCGAAACCGCCAATGATACGTCCGTGAAACTGTGGACGCGGCTTCGCGGCGTAGTGCTGCCGCAATACAGTCTTGACTGGGTTCGCGTGATGCGGCCGGCGACCTTCATGCTCAGCCTTTTTGCCAATCACATGAAGCTTGCCTGGATGTTCAACCCGCTCGCCCGGATGGTCGACCGGCTCTACCTTCGCAAAATGGAGGGCGGTCAACGACGCTGGACCGGCGTCGTCGCCAACGCATCGAGCCGGGGGGCATTTCGGACCTCCGAGATCGACAGCGGCAGCTTTGCGGGGCTGCTGGAGCCGCTTTGCGCCCAGTTTCCGCTACGTCCGCAGTGGGCGGAAGGTCAGCTCAACCATATTCTGGGCGATGCGGCGCAAAAGCCGGATTTCGGAGAGCTTGTCTGCGTGTCGGTGGCATCGCCGAACGGCGCCAATGTCGGCGCTTTCGCCTATTACGCGCGACCGGACGGGATCGGCCGCGTGCTGCAGGTCCTCGCTCTTCCCGGCCAGGCCGGGCCGGTGATCGATTGCCTGGTCGAGCATGCCGCCCGGCGCGGTGTCTCCGGCTTGCGCGGCCGCGTCCAGCCCGCGCTTCTGGAGGCCATGCTTGTAAGACGCATAGCCTTCATACCGGTCGCCTCGACCGTCGTGCATTCACGCGATCCCGAGCTTCTCGATGCCATGAAGAACGCGCAGGTCTTTCTGAACGGGCTTGCGGGCGAGCAGTGGAGCCAGTTGATCGGCGGCCGCTTCACCTGAAGCGTTCCGCCTAGAGCAATTCCAGGAAAGGGTGCGCGGTTTTCCGTCCGAATCGCGTAAAAACAAGAGCTTAGAGCGCCTCGCATGAAATCGGGTTCATGCGAGGCGCTCTAAGTTTTTCTTTGATGCATGTCGTATCGCAGAACCGGATCACTTTTGCTCGATATGCATCAGGTCAGGAGCCGACTTCGTCCACGCCGCCAACGAGCTGCGGGCGCAGGTGCAGATAGCGCGTTGCCTTTCGCTTGGCGGCGATGTCGGCCCAGACGCGTTCGATCTGTGAGGCGGTCAATCCCGCCGCTTGCCCTACCACCTCGGCGGACACGCCGTTGTTGAGGCCATAGAGACACAGATCCATCCGATCGTAAGGCAGGGAAAAGTAGAATTCTTCCTGCGTCTGCGCCAGCGAGTAGGTGTCGGTGGTCGGCGGCCGGTTGCGGACCTCTTCCGGAATGCCGAGATAGGCGGCTAGCGCATAGACCTGCGTCTTGTAGAGATGCGCGATCGGCTTGACGTCGGCGGCGCCGTCGCCGTTCTTGACGAAGAACCCCTGGTCGTATTCCAGCCGGTTCGGTGTGCCGAGCACGGCGAAGTTCAGCCGGTCGGCATGATAATATTCGAGCTGCTTGCGGGTGCGCTGCTTCATGTTGGTGGCGGCAACGATGCCGAGATAGACCGCCACCGGCATCCGCAGTTTCGTCTGCTTGCCTTGCGGGTCCTGCACCACCAGCGAGGAGATGTTGTAGCCCTCGCCTTCGAGCACGTTCGCGATCACGATCTTTGAGGCCCAGCCCTTGCCATAGTCCGGGACCATTTCGCGGATGAAGGCGTCGCGGCGTTCATAGCAGCCCATTGCCCGCAGGGTCGGCCCGATATCCTCCACAACGGCCTCGACGCCGAAAGTGTCGGCGACCAGATGGCCGAGCCGCAGGCTTTCGGGGTCGGAATCGCTTTCCGGCATGAGGACGCACAGCACATTCTGGTGGCCGACGGCCCGCGCGGCCAATGCAGCCGAAACGCTGGAATCTATACCGCCCGAAAGACCGAGCACGAGGCCGCGCTTGCGAATGCCGCGCAACTGCTCGCGCACGGCCGCCACGATCCTGTCCGTTTCGGCGGCGGGATCGATGGCCAGGGCTTGCGTGAAGGCCGGCGCATCCTGGGTTGAGCCGATGTTCATTGCTCGGCCTCCATCATCTCAGCCGCGAGCCGGCGGCTGACCTTGCCCGACTCCGTCTTCGGTAATTCGCTCCGGAACTCTATGATTTTGGGGACCATGAAATCCTCCAGGTGGCGCGCGCAGTGACGAATGATGTCCTTTCCGCCAAGCGCCGGATCGGACCGCACGACGAGCGCGCCGATCGCATGCCCCAGCACCGGATCCGGCACGCCGACGACCACCGCTTCCGCGATACCTGGATGGGCGTGGAGCACGGCCTCCACCTCCTTGGGGGCGACCTTCTCGCCACGCGTCTTGATGATGTCGTCCTTACGCCCGACAAAATAGAGAAAGCCGTCCTCGTCGGTCTGGAACAGGTCGCCCGTATAGAGCACCTTTTCCCAAGGGTTAGGCCCCGGCCGGAGCGCTCGTTCCGTCGCGGCCTTGTTGCGCCAATAGCCCTGCATCACGTGCGGACCGCGGATGACGAGCTCACCCGCCACGCCCGCCGGCACGCGTTGTCCAAGGTCGTCGACGACAAAGGCTTCCGTGTTGGGGATAGCTATGCCGACCGACCCTGGCCGGCGGTCAAGTTCCTCGGGTGGCAAATAGGTGCAGCGCTTGCATTCGGTCAGCCCATACATCGAATAGATCCGGACGCCGGGCAGCAGCGAGCGCAGGCGTTCTATGTGGGCTGGCGGCAAGGCGGCCGCGGTGTTGGAAATATAGCGGAGGCTGGGCAGGAAACCCGGCGCCAGATCACGCATCTGCAGGATCATCGCCGCCATGGTAGGCACCAGCGGAAGGCCGGTGACGCCCTCTTTGCGGATGCGTTCGAAGATCTCGTGCGGGAAGGCGAAGGACTTCTCGAGCACCAGCGTGGCCCCGAGCCTGACTGCAATCAGCAACTGGTAGAGGCCATAGTCGAAGGCAAGCGGGAGGACGTTCAGTATGATGTCGTCCGGCGCGTTGCGCAGATAGGTGGCGATCGACCCCGCGGCAGCGTCGCAATTGCGATGCGTCATCATCACACCCTTGGGCCGGCCGGTCGAACCTGACGTGTAGATCAGCATCGCAAGGTCGACGTCGATGCCGCGATGGTCTACCTCCGCGCCATCGAACGTCAGGCAGTCAGTCAGGGACGCGGCCCCTGCCGGGCATTGCCCATCGGCCCCAGGAGTGGAAGCCACGAAGATGCCGGTCTTGCCTTGCGATGCGCAGGCTTCGGTGACCACGGGCATCAGCTTCGCCTGCGTCAGGACCGCCCTGGCGTCGCAATCGGCGATGATGTAACCGAGCTTGTCGGCCTTTGTGGAGGGGTTGATCGGACTGAAGGTCGCACCTGCCTTGAGTGCGGCAAAGATCGATACGGCGGCCTCCCAGCAATTGTCCATGAAGATCAGGACGCGGTCGTCGCGCCTGATCCCATTCATGAAGAGAGCGGTGGCCAGCCGGCTCGAAAGGTCGTCGAGTTCTTCGTAGCTCAGCTTTTTGCCCCTGGTGACCAATGCCGTCTTGGCCGGGTGGGCAGCAGCCTTCGCCACCAGAAAATGCTCGATCCGCACTGGACGTTCCTCGCCGTTGGCGCTTACGCTGCCAGTGTTTGTGCTCTCGCCTCGATGAAGGACGAGATGCGGTCAAGCGAGTCCAGGTTGGCCGGAACGATGTCGGCATCCACCATCGCGATGCCGAAATTGTCCTCGATGAAGGCCACCAGCTCAAGCACCGCAGTCGAGTCGATAATGTCGTTCTCAATCAGCGAGGCTGAATCCGACAGTTTGTGGGAGGTGTCGCCGAACAGGAAGTTGTCGACGATAAAGCTTCTGACCCTGTCCTTGATTGCCGTCATCATGTCTTTCCTTTTCCTCGCCGTCTCAGGCCGCTCTTACCGCGCCGACCGCTTGGCCGGCGAAATTCTTCTGCCACAGCTGCGTCGACAGAATGCCGACGAAGGCGGCGTTGTCGCGAAATCCGGTCGCGGTCTCCATGCGGCATTTCTCGTGGAGCTTGGCCACCGCCTTGGCGTTGAACAGGCCGCCGGCGGTAATGCTCGCCTCGCCCAGGCAGTCACGAACATAGTCTAGTTCCTCCGCCCCGACGAAGGAGCGGGCTTCCGGGGCGCGGTAAGGTTGCTTGGTGCGTTTGCCGATTGCCGCCGGAAGGTGGTGCCTGGCCACCTTGCGCAATATGTGCTTCTCCATCAAGCCTTTCAGTTTCATCTCCGGCGGAAGTCTTGCCGCGAACTCTACCACGCGATGATCCAGGAAAGGAAACCGCCCTTCGATGCCGTGCGCCATGGCCATCCGATCGCCTTGGCTGGAGAGGATGTAGCCGGGCAGGAGGAAGCGGGTTTCGAGATATTGCGCCTGATGCAGCGGATGCCATAGGGAAAACGCCTCGGGCAGGCGGCTGGTCAGCTCTTCAGCTGCGTCATAACCCTTCAACGTCGCGCGCAGGTCGCCGGAAAAGAAGATTTTCGCCGCCGCCGTGGTCTTGAAGCGTGGCCGATGCGAGAACAGCGGATCGTCGAGGGCAGCGTTGCTGGTGCCGAAGAAGGCAGCCAGATACTCCACCGATTGCTGTTGCAGGCCCGGCAGATACGGGTAAAGCCGGCGGAACAGCTGCGGCCTTATGCGCGATGTGGGCTGCCGCCCGCAGAACCGGCGGACACGCGCCTCCTTGAAGACGTCGTAACCGGCGAAGACCTCGTCGGCGCCTTCACCCGTCAGCACCACCTTCAGGCCGGCCTGGCGAACCAGGGCGGACAATTTGTAGAGTGGCGCTGGCGCCGTGCGGATGATCGGCCGCTCGGCAAAGCGGATGACCTCAGGAAAGACGCTGGCGATATCGCGGGTGCCGCATTCTATGGCGTGGTGGCGCGTGCCGAGCGCCGAGGCCATTTCGGTCTGAAAGGCGCTTTCGTCATGCTCGGCGCTGTCGAAGGTTACGGAAAATGTCTCCAGTCTCCGAGGAGTCATGCCGGCGGCAAGCGCCGAAACGAGCGACGAATCGAGCCCTCCGGAAAGATAGGAACCGACCGGCACGTCGGCCCGCATGCGAAGCCTCACCGCATCGGTCAGAAGGGCTTGCAATTCCTCTGCCGCGTGGTCCTCGTTCGTGATCTTCGACGGCTCATCACGATGCGGATAGTCCAGGTGCCAGTACCGTCTGACCGTGACCTGCCCCTGCGTCGCGATCATCACACTTGCCGGTTCCAACTCGTGGATATTGCGGAACGCCGTGCGCGGAGCGATCGGCGCCCACAGCGTAAAGATCTGATCCAGCGCAATCGGATCAATTTCAGCGGAGACGCCCGGGACCGTCAACAGAGCTTTGATCTCCGAGGCAAAGTAAAGCACCCCGTCCTTACTTGTGTAGAAGAGCGGCCGGACACCCATCCGGTCTCGTGCAAGCACCATTCGTCGCTGCCGATTGTCCCATATCGCCAAGGCGAAATCACCGTTCAGGAGAGACAAGCAGTGTTCGCCCATCTCCTCATAGAGCTGAAGGATGACCTCTGTGTCGCTCGACGTCCGAAAGTGTCGGCCCTTGGCGATCAGCCCTTCGCGCAGTTCTATGTAGTTGAAAATCTCGCCGTTGAACGCAATCGTCAAATTGCCGGCCTCGTCGGACATCGGTTGCTGGCCGTCTCCGATGCCGATCACCGACAGCCGCGCATGCCCGAGCCCGGCATCGGGTGCTACGAATTTCCCTTGCTCATCCGGCCCACGATGGGCAATTGCGGCTACCATGTGCGTGAGCAAAGCTTCCGCATCCCGGATTGACCCGAAATAACCCCCGAATCCACACATCCCTTGAACTCATATTGAACGCTAAGGTACGGAACATAACCTCGATAGTGGCATCTGAGGTTAATCCGATAATTTCACCGAGCATGTGGTTAACAAGAAGTTTGCCACGATGTGGTCTCCCGTGGCTAGGACACGATGGCTCTCCATCACCTCGCGTTGCGTGTGTGGAAAACAATTTTGAGGCCGAGCCCTTCCAGGGCGTGCGGCCGTAATAGCCGGAACGATAGCCCAGGCGCTCCAACGTGGCGAACCGCCCTGGATACAAACGGACCGCGCAACGTGCTGGCGATCTTGAGGCAAATTCAACCGCAGGCTGCCGGGCTGACTATTATTGCGGTAGGTTTTTCAACGGTTGCAATGGCTTAGCGTTTTCCGACACGCCCTAGGCGCGAACGGACCAGAGCGTTTCCAAAAAAGTGTGACACGGTTTTCTCTGCAGAAGCGCGCGGCGCTTCTCAAGCAATTTGCCTCGAAATCAAGAGATGACGGGGGTTTCAACGTGTCTGTGGAACGGTTGATCGCTCTAGGCCTTTTGTCCGGGTTGGCATGGCTGGACGCGGGCGGCTAAGGCTGGAAATGTGATTGCACGTCTTCGCTGCCGGGGGGCTGGCCGGAGGACGAGGAGGATGGCGCTGAATTTCGAATATATTGCCGGCCATCCGGCGCTGCACCGTCATGTCGAGGCGCAGTCGAAGGCGCTGCTGCATATCTATGAAACGAGCCCACGCTTGGCCGCCGTATTCGCCACGCAACAGCGCTGGCTGCTGGCTCACACCGGCCTAGCCCTGCATTTCGCCCGCGACCCGCGCGATCCCCGCACGGAACTGACACTGGCCCGCTTCATCGATGCAGTGCTTCACTATTCCGTCGCCAGCCGCAACACGGCTGAAGCCTTCATCAAGGAGATGCTGCACTATCACATCATCGAATACCTGCCGCACACCGGTGATGGACGAGCCCATCCCTTTCAGGTGACGGCAGCGACGCTGAAGGAATTCGATGGCTGGGTGGTTGCGCATCTGCGCACGCTCGACGGTCTCGACAGCGGCAACCGCCTCGCCGCGTTTCTCGAGCAGCACGGCATGATTGCCAGGCTGCAGCCGATGGTGGCGGAAGGCCTGCTCTCCTCCAACCCTGTGCGTGAGCCCAAGCAGACGTTTTCGCTGTTCATCTGGCTCAACAATGGCGGCATCGTCATGGATTGGCTGATGTCCGGCATCGATCCCGACAATGCCGCCCTCGACCGGATCCCGACCAGCGTGGTTTCGATCGGCGAATTCGCCAGTTGGCTAAAACTCTCGCGCACCCATCTTGCGCGCAAATTGCGCGACGCCGAAAAGCTCGGCAGCGTCGGCTGGCTGGGCCGGCGCGGGCATTCCGTAATGTGGGTCTCGAACAGCTTCTACCAGGAATACATGACCGTGCAGGCCGCCAAACTTGCCGTCATCGATGCCGCGTTCGAAGCCTGCCGACCGGCGTCGCCGCACGCTGGCTGAACGTTCGGCGCAGACGCTGTTGCGCAGCCGATCGTGTCGACCGCGAGGACCCGTCCGGGCGCATGGCCGAGGTGGCCTTTCCGCCGTCGGGATACGGACATCTGGACAGCGGGGGCGAAGCCTGAAAGCGGAACGATCCGCGCGAGCGGCAGCGATCCGCCCGACGGGTTCGGGTGGATCAACTGGTCAAAAGCCGGGCGCAGCATCTCAATCGATGTCGAATGACACGCCCTGCGCCAGCGGCAGCGCCTTGGAATAGTTCACCGTGTTGGTGGCGCGGCGCATATAGGCCTTCCAGGCATCGGAGCCGCTCTCGCGCCCGCCGCCGGTTTCCTTCTCGCCGCCGAACGCGCCGCCGATCTCGGCGCCCGACGTGCCGATGTTGACGTTGGCGATGCCGCAATCCGAACCATCGACGCCGAGGAAGCGCTCGGATTCCTGCAGGTCGCGGGTGAAGATCGACGACGACAGTCCGGCGCCGACCGCATTGTGCTCGTCGAGCACGGCATCGAAATCGGAATATTTCATCACGTAGAGGATCGGCGCGAAGGTTTCTTCGGTGACGGGAGCCACCTGCTTCGGCATTTCGACCAGCGCCGGATGCACGTAATAGGCATCGGGATGGCCATTCTCGACCCGCGAACCGCCGGTCAGCTTGCCACCGTGAGCGGTGGCTTCCTTGAGCGCCTTCTGCATGGCGTCGAAGGCCGCCTTGTCGATCAGCGGCCCGACGAGCGAAGACGTCTCCAGCGGATTGCCGACCGAGACGCTCTCATAGGCCTTCTTCAGCCGCGGCAGCAGCGCGTCATAGACGCTGTCATGCACGAACAGGCGCCGCAGCGTCGTGCAGCGCTGGCCGGCGGTGCCCATGGCGCCAAAGGCGATGGCGCGCAGCGCCATGTCGAGATCGGCGGTCGGGCAGACGATGCCGGCATTGTTGCCGCCGAGTTCGAGCACGGCGCGGGCAAAGCGCTTGGCCAGACGCGGGCCGACATCCCGGCCCATGCGGGTCGAGCCGGTGGCCGAAACCAGCGCCACCTTCGGGTGGTCGACCAGGATCTCGCCGACGGAGCGGTCGCCAATCAGCACCGGTGCCAGGCCCTGCGGCGCATCCGCGCCGAAGCGCTTGACCGCGCCGGCAAAAATCGCCTCGCAGGCGAGCGCCGTCAGCGGCGTCTTTTCCGAGGGCTTCCACACCACGGCATCGCCGCAGACCAGCGCCAGCGCCGCGTTCCACGACCACACCGCGACCGGGAAGTTGAAGGCCGAAATGACGCCGACGACGCCGAGCGGATGCCAGGTCTCCATCATGCGATGTCCCGGACGCTCGGTGGCGATGGTCAGACCGTAGAGCTGGCGGGAAAGGCCGACGGCGAAATCGCAGATGTCGATCATTTCCTGGACTTCGCCGAGGCCTTCCGACGGGATCTTGCCGACCTCGATCGACACCAGCCGGCCAAGCTCGGTTTTGTGCGCGCGCAACTCCTCGCCGAGCAGCCGCACCAGTTCGCCGCGCCGGGGACCCGGCACCATCCGCCAGGCCTGGAACGCCGTGTGCGCGGCATCGATGGTCTTGGCCGCATCGGCCGGCGAAATCGTCTTCAGCGCCGCGATCTGTTCACCCGTCACCGGGCTGCGCACGACGAGGTCGCCGCCGGTCAGCGCGTCCTTGGCCACACCCAGTTTCGCCAGAAGTTCGGCCGTTTCCTTCGCTATCGTCATTTTTATCCCTTTCAGATCCGCTCGCCGTCATAGGGCGGCGGTCGAGCCTTGGCGCCATTATCGCCCGCATGCCGCAGGCGCTGTCATGGCGTGCCATTACTCGTTTCAGGGGAAAATCGCCACCCCGGCATGGTCCAAGCCGGGATTGCACGATTGAGCCAGAGGAGAAACAGGCTTAGTGCGCTGTCTTCGCCGGCGCCTTCACGGCTCCGTCTCGCATCAGCCGGTCGATATGCATGCGGATATGGGCGGCTTCCGCTGCCGTGTTGGCCAACGCAATGGCGCGATCGAAGGCGACACGCGCCTCTTCGCCACGGCCGAGCTGCATCAACAGACCGCCCTTGAGGCCGAAGAAGTGGAAATAGCCGGACAGCCTCTCGCCTAGCGGCTCGATCATGGCAAGGGCAGCTTCCGGCCCGCGCACCTTGGCGACCGCAACGGCACGGTTCAGCGTCACCACCGGCGAAGGTTGCATCGCCTCCAGCAGGCTGTAGAGCAGGTCGATCTCTGTCCAGTCGGTCTCCTCGGGGGTTGCCGCCCGCGCATGAAGGGCGGCGATCGCCGCCTGCACCTGGTAGGGTCCGGGCTTCTGGTGGCGCAGGGCCTTGTCGACCAGCGCCAGGCCTTCGTCGATCATCTTGCGGCTCCACAGCGAGCGGTCCTGGTCGTCGAGCAGCACGATCTCGCCATTCTCGTCGAAGCGGGCCGGCGCGCGCGCATGCTGCAGCAAAAGCAATGCCGTCAGGCCCATGATCTCCGGCTCGGTCTGGAACAGCCGCAGCAACAGGCGAGCCAGCCGGATCGCTTCCTCGCAAAGCGGCGCACGCGCCGGCGCCTCGCCGCTGTTGGTGGAATAACCTTCGTTGAAGATCAGATAGACCATGGCGGCGACGGCGGCGAGCCGCTCCGAGCGCTCGACCGCGCCGGGTGTCTCGAACGGCACGCCGGCATCTGCAATGCGCGCCTTGGCGCGCGTGATGCGCTGTTCCATGGCGCTTTCGCCGACCAGGAACGCACGCGCGATCTGCTTGACGGTGAGACCGGAGACGATGCGCAGCGCCACCGCGATCTGCTGCGTAGGCGGCAGATCCGGATGGCAGCAGATGAACAAGAGCCGCAATATGTCATCGCGGTAGTGCGCGCCGTCCAGCCGTTCGGCGATATCGCTCTCGGCATCTTCCAGGTCCGAGATCTGGTCCTCTTCCGGCATCGGCGCCTGCTTGGCGCGCTTGCGCACCGCGTCGATGCCGGTGTTGCGGCCGACAAAGATCAGCCAGGCCGCAGGATCGCGCGGCGGCCCGTTCTGCGGCCAGTTCTTGAGTGCCCTCAGGCACGCGTCCTGGAAAGCTTCCTCCGCCGTATCGAGATTGCGGAAATAGCGCAGCAGCGCACCCATAGCCTGCGGGCGGGCAGCGCTGATCGCCGAGCTTATCCAGGCGAGGTCTGTCATGTGGCTACTCTGGTTGGGTTGAAGACGGAAACCGGTCGGATCTCATAGGATCCGCCGCTGGGATTAACCTCGGAAAGCTCGCGCGCGAAGTCGACGGCTTCGTCGAGATCGGCGCATTCCAGCGTGTAGAAGCCGAGGAACTGTTCCTTGGTCTCGGCAAACGGGCCGTCGATGACGACCGATTCGCCCTTGACCTTGCGCAGCGTCGTCGCGGCGGTGGTGGGCAAAAGCCGCGCCACCGGCCCAAGCCGGCCGGCTTGAGCATATTTTTCCTGCACATGCATGAGCTTTGCCATGACCTCGTCATCCTGTGCCTTGCTCCAGGAGGAGACGACATCTTCGGAGGCATAGCAGAGGATAGCGTAGAGCATGGGACGTCCTTTTCTGTCTCAAAGGACGAAACAGTAGGGCCTGTGCCGACATGGCGTCGACAAAAAAGTTACGCCATTTTTGTCAGCCTTCGCTTGCCTTCAACCATCTCAGCACAAGAGCCTCTTCATCATCGAGACCGTCGATCGCTCGCTTGCGCTTGTTGGCCTCGGTCATTTCGCTAAGCAGCCGCCCTTCCACCCAGGCTTCGAAAACCTGTGGATGGATGTAGCATTTGCGGCAGACGGCGCGTGTGTTGCCGAGCCGCTCGGCCACCTTGTCGATGACCGCGTTCATCACACGCTTGGTCTGCGCCTGGCTTTCGGGAAGCTCCGTCCGCGCAAACAGCGACGCGGCATGGATGGTGCCGCCCCAGGTGCGGAAATGCTTGGAGCTGAAATTGGCGCCGATCGCGTCGCGGATATAGCGGTTGACATCGTCGGAGCGCACTCCATGCCTCTCGCTATCCTCGTCGAGATATTGGAACAGTTGCTGCCCCGGAATATCCTGCGCGCCGCGCACGACCCGGGCGATGCGGCGGTCGACCAGCTTCAATTTCCATTCCTTGCCGGACTTGCCCTTGAAGGCAAAGCGCAGGCTCGATCCCTTGATGTCGACGTGGCGGTCGCGTAGCGTCGTCAGCCCAAAGCTCTTGTTGTCGCGGGCATAGGCGGCATTGCCGACCCGGATCATCGTGTTGTCGAGCAGCCAGACAATTGCCGCCACGACGCGCTCGGCCGGCAGGCCACGGCGGCGCAGATCGGCATCGATCCGGCGGCGCAGCTCCGGCAGGCTTTCGGCAAAGGCGACAAGGCTGGAGTATTTGGCGCCGTCGCGCTCGGCGGCCCACAGCGGATGGTAGCGGTACTGTTTGCGCCCGCGCTGGTCGCGGCCGGTCGCCTGGATGTGGCCGGCGGGATCGGGCGAGATCCACACATCCGTCCATGCCGGCGGAATGGCCAGCGCCTTGATGCGGGCAATGGCTGCCGCGCCGACGGCCTGTCCTTTCGCGCCCTTGTAGGAAAAGCCTTCGCCCGCCTTCAGGCGCCGGATCCCCGGCTCGCTGTCGCTGATATAGGTGAGCGAGGCCTGTTCGGCAGCGGTCTGCGCGCCGTTCTTCGGCGCTCCATCGTCCCCCCGTCCGGCAGCCGACCGGCCGGATGGCGTCCCAGATTTGTCAAGCATGCCCGCTCCACGAAATTTTTCTCGTAGATAAGCGCTAAGCCGACTGCTGGTTCCACCCCGTTGCTATGGAATGTGGTCGGGTCCACCAATGGTGGCACCAGCCGGCACGGCCATCCAGAGGCCGCCATCGTCGACGTGAGGCGGATGGTAGTCGCGCCCGGGCGGAATCTGTTCGAACACGGCCCCTGCCTCATCGGCAAGGTAGTCATAGCCCACATCCTGCAGGAGCCCCTTTGGATCAAGGTGGTGGTAGAGATTGCGGCGGGCGATCCGCCGCTTCGGCTCCATCATCTTTAAATGATAGAGGTTGAGCCCGCTGTTGCGGGCCTTGAAACCAAGATCGGGAGGATACCAGAGCCCGTGCAGGTCCTCTGGTCGGTACTTCGCCGGATCGTAGGCTCTGAACAGACGATACTGGAACTTTTCGGCCCACAGCCCGTCGACCCGGTACTCAGTCGGCGAATACAATTCGCGGAGCCGGAACCCCCAGGCCATGCGCCTGTAATCCCCCGTCAGCTGTCCGATCCGCTCCGCGGTACCGCGTTCCAGCCGCTCATCGGGATCAATAGCCAGGATCCAGTCGGCGGCAGCTTCATGCGCTGCGTCGAGCAAGATCCGCCGCCGCTGCGGCTCGCTGCTGAACACGCCGGTCGCCCCGCGATCGTCATAGGCAATCCAGCCGTCAACGACCGGATCGATATTGGTGATCAGATCGGCAACCAGATGCGCGTCATAACGATAGCTGAAAACTGCGACCGTTCTCTGGCGCGTCCAGAACAGTCGGCTCCGTCGCCAGCGTCGAGGCTTGATTTGGCTCGTTATCATTTTCTTGTTGCCGCTTTCACGCGATTTCGCACGCCAATATAGACACCCACGGATTTGACCAGCAGGGCAAGCCAGACAATTGGCATCGACATCATCGCGAAAGTTCGATCCCGATCGGAAAGCCCGATCTTCGCCAGCTTGCGGGCATTCCGCCGATCGCGAAACGTGTCGCGAAAACACCGAAACGGAGTGTTCAGGGCGGACGCTGCGAGGTAATCGCCGCGGCGACAGCCGCGCCTGTACTGATCGGCAAGCAATCTGGACAGCCGGGTTTCGTTGCGATGAACGGTTTGCACCTTAGGCTCCCAGACCGGCTGCAGTTCCTGCGGCAGCCGCCCCAGAAATTCGGTGTCTTCGGCAGCAGGCATGGTTTCATCGAACAAGCCATATTCATCGAACAGCCGCCGATCGAACGACACGCCGTAACGCAGCGCACGATCCGACGGCAGACCGGGAAGCCGTCGCATGAACATGATCAGATGAGCCGCACAGGCGATCAGATTGCGCGGATGGCTATTCACCATCGCGCTCGCCACGGCGCGGTCGCCAGCCAGATGCCGCTGCATCCGTGCCTCGGCCCAGCCCGAACAGGCGAGGCAATCATCGGCAAGAAAGGCAACGAAAGGCGCTTTGGTGGCCGCAATGCCGAGATTGCGGGCTGCGCCGACAAACAGCCTTCGACCGACCTCGATCACTGGCACCTTGACCCCGGCGCCGGTCAGCAGCGCCAGGACCTCGCCTCCGCCCGAGTTGACCACCATGATCTCGAGCGGCGCATTCTGATCAAGCAGGGATGTCACCGCCTCGACGATTTGAGCCGGCGCGCGATAGCCGATGACAATGACGGCAAGCTGCGGCGGGGCTGATTCAGGCACGTTGCAACTGGACGCGCGGAGAGGAAAACCAGCGCCGCAGCGCCAGCTTCAGCTGGTAGCGCCTGCAACGCCAGGTGTTCGACCGCACCTTCGGCGCCGCCGCCGCGATCCTCAGGAACCGCGCCGCCGTCTCCAGATCGCCGCGCGCATAGTGAACCCTGGCGATCTTGAGGGCGACCAGCCCCTCCCTGGTTTTTAGCGACGATAGTGGGATGCCACAGTCAGTCAGCTCGCGCAGCGCCAGCCGCCAGTCGAGAAAGCGGCGCACCGGCCTGGTGATGAAGCGATCATCGGAACGCACTGCCGAAACGTGGTAGATCATGACGGGATGCACGATCAGGGCAAGCGACGCCCTGCCCATCAGCCTGGACCAGAACAGCGTGTCCTCGTCATAGGCAAGCCCGGTCGGGAAGCGCGTGTCGCCGACGACGCGCCGGGAAACCAGCGCACTGCCCACGGCGATCGAGCGAATGTGACCTTCCAGATAGGCCGAGGCATTGGCTACACCATCTTCTATGTAGCCGGCTGGAAGCTTGAGGTTCCGGTTCTCGCCATCGGTGCGCCGACGGTAGGCGCCGATCACCATGTCGGCGGCCGGCTGCGCCCCCGCCCGGACCAGCATCGACCGCAGCCCGCCCTCCAGATGCAAGTCGTCGGCGTCGATCAGGTAGATCCAGGAGCATTGCGCCTGCGCCAGCGCCACATTGCGGGAGCCGCCCGCGTCCCGGCAGTTGCTCATGAGCACGCGCAACGGCAACGAGAATTGCGTGGCGGCATTCAGCGCGGCTTCTGCCGTCCCGTCCGAGGAGGAATCATCGACCAGCAGCACCTCGCCGATAACCTCGGCTTCGGAACGAAGCGAGGCCAGCGTGGCCGCTATGGTTGCCGCCGCATTGTGCGCCGGGATGATGACACTGATTGCCGTCAATACCGAACTCCGCATCAGCATGCCTGCCGACCGATCCTCCCCGAAGGTTTCAACCGAGCATAACGGGCAGCGCCGTTGTTGAGAAGCTGTGCTTCGAGGCTGTCAGGCCTTCTCAAGCGCGACCGGAATGACGTCGACGGCCTGGTCGCCGACCTGGCCGCCGGTGGTTTTCAGCACGCCGACGATCGGAGCCACGTCGGAATAGTCGCGGCCATAGCCAACGGTGATGTGGTCGTTGCTGGCCCGCATGCCATTGGTCGGGTCGAATTCCTGCCAGCCGGCATCGCGCCCACACCACACCTTGACCCAGGCATGCATGGCATCGGCGCCTTCGAGCCGCGGCTTCCCTTTCGGGGGAATGGTGCGCAGGAAGCCGCTGACATAACCCGCAGGAATACCTAGCCCGCGCAGGCCGGCGATCATGATGTGGGAGAAGTCCTGGCACACGCCCCGCTTCAAACGGAAGGCATCGCTGGCCCCGGTACGCACCGTGGTCGCTTCCCCGTCATAGGTGAAGTCGCGGTGGATGCGGTTGCACAGATCGATGGCCATGCCGACCGTCGAGCCGCCGGCGCTGTCGCGGGCATAGGCGGTGATCGCCGCATCGATGCCGGCATGATCGCTGGCGGCGAGAAAGTGATGCGGTGCATCCGGCGCCAGTGACCGTACGGCGCCGAGTTCTTCCCGCAGGCGCTGCAGATCGGGCGACACGTCGAGCCCAGGCTCCGGCCGTGACACCGACACGCGCGCGCTCATTCTGATGTCGAGCCCGTCATGGACGTCGCGAAAGGCGATCGCGGTGACATTGTTGCCGAAGAAATCGGCAAAATCCGTGCGCTCCGATGGGGTCGGCACAAACGAAAGCGAGGCCGCGATCACGCGCTGCACGCCGGCAATGGTCGGCGGCAATACACGCACCTGATGCCGGCTGCCACCGGCCGCGGCGTCATAATCGTAGCTGAGATGAAGCCTGATATCGTACAGCATGTTAACCGAAATACGCTTTAGCCAGGCTGCTATAGAGGTTGCCGATCTCAGTTGCGAGATCGTCCAGCACCTCCGCCGACATCTCCGATGGCTCCATGACGGCAATTGCCGTGTTGAGCTGCAGGATTTCCTTGGCCGCGACCGACATATGCCCCTCCGGCCCAACCGATGGCAACAGGCCGATCTCCGCCTTCAGCCGTTCGAGCTGGAACAGGATCGAGCGCGGGTTGAGTGGGTCGAGCGCCAAGAGGTCGATCACCGTGCGCCGTCCGGCCCGCACCGGATATTGCCGGCGGTGGGTCATGACGCTGTCGCCGATCTCCAGCATCATGTCGAGCGAGCCGTCCGGCGCACCGGACCTTGTCAGTCGGGCTAGCGTACGGGCGATCTGGATGCCGCGCTCGATCCGCCGGCCGATCTCGAGGAAACGCCAGCCGGTGAAACGGTACATATTCTCGTGCAACAGGCCAGAGAAACCGGCGAGCTTGCGCAGCATGACCGTCATCGCCCGTGTCGCGTCGTCACCCGGCGCCACCGTGGTGGCGAACTGATGAATGGTCTTCGACAGGTCCTTCAGCGCCAGCCAGCCATCGGGCGAAAAGCGGTCGCGGATCTGTCCGGCGCTGTAGACGGCGCTGTCCAGCGTGCCGATCAATCCGGGCGGAATGGCCGCTTCGAGATCGATGCCGAAGGGTTCGAGATAGTCCCTTATATCGGCGAGCAGCAGCATGTCAGGATCGGATGTCTCGGCCAGCCGCACATGATAGGCGCGCAGGATGCGAACCGTATCCTCCGAGCGCTCGATATAGCGGCCGAGCCAGGTCAGGTTTTCCGCCGCGCGGCTGGGCAGGCTCCCCGGCATGGTGCGGACGAAGCTGTCATGCTCCTGCGGCAGCAGCGTCTCGCGCTCGACCGACCGGTCGCTGACCACCCAGACGTCGGCCGCCTGGCCGCCGCGCTGCATGGCGATGGCCGTCGGGTCGAGCGAAAGGCCGACACGGGCGAAACCGCCCGGCATTACCGTCCAGCCATCGGGCGTGCGCGCCAGATAGACGCGCAGGCTTGCCGGTCGCGGTTCCAGCCAGCCGCCGACATAGACCGGCGTCGTCGACAGCGTCACCGCTTCCTGGCCGACGAAACCGCTGCCATCGCTCTCGATGCGCGCGATCAGCGCGATGCGTTCCTCCGGCGTCAGTGCCGAACCGAGCCTGGTCTGGCCGTCATCCTCGAAGGCCAGCCGCGTCGACAGCGCCGGACCGATCACCATGCGATCGATGTTGGCAAGCACATGGGCCCGTTCGGTTGCTTGCCCGCACCACCAGGTGGCGACGCTTGGCAACAGAAGTTCTTCGCCGCGCAATGCGCGCGAAATCTTCGGCAGGAAGGCGAGCAGCGCCCGGGTTTCCATTAAGCCCGACCCCAGCGCATTGACCGTAGACACGGTGCCGCGGCGGATCGCCTCGACCAGCCCCGGCGTGCCGATATGCGAGTCCGACCTCAGTTCCAGCGGATCGGCAAAGGCGGCATCGAGCCGCCGCCACAGCACGCTGATCGGCATCAGCCCCGAAACCGTGCGCACCATCAGCTTGCCGCCGGAGACGGTCAGATCCTCGCCCTCGAGCAGCATGATGCCGAGATAGCGGGCGATATAGGCGTGCTCATAATAGGTCTCGTTGAGCGGCCCCGGCGTCAGAATGGCGACGCGGCCGTCATTCTCCTTCGCCATGCCGATCAGCGCATCGCGAAAGCGGCGGAAGAAACCGGCCAGGCGGTGCACATGCATCTCGCCATAGACGTCGGACAAAGCCCGCGTCGTGGCGACGCGGTTTTCCAGCGCAAAGCCGGCGCCCGACGGCGCCTGCGTGCGGTCGCCCAGCACCCACCAGCTTCCATCCGGCCCACGGCCGAGCTCGAAGGCGCAAAAATGCAGGAAATGACCGCTGGCCGGCATGGTGCCGACGACGGGGCGCAAAAATTCGGGGCTCGCCGCAATCAGGCCTGCCGGCAGGATTCCCTTCTCGATCAGCCGGTTCGGGCCATAGATATCAGCGACTATCTCCTCGAAAAGCTCGGCGCGCTGGACGAGACCGGCGCTGATCCCGGCCCATTCCTTGTCTTCGATCAGCAGCGGGATATGCGCCAGCGGCCATTCGCGCTCATTGGCGCCGGCCTTGTCATAGACGCGGTAATAAACCCCGGCGTCGCGCAGATACTGGTCGGCGCGGGCAAAGCGCTGGCCGAGCTTTTCCGGGCCTAGTTCCTCCAACGCCTCGATGAAGGGTGCCCAGGCCGGACGCGGACGGCCCGAAGCATCGACCATCTCGTCGACGACGCCGTCAATCGGCTGGTAGTGCTCCAGCAGACTGTGCCTCAGCGGCTTGCCGCGTATCTTTTTCTGATTCCCCTTTGCCATCGCTGATCAGAGTCTTGCTGGCCGCCTGAGGTCAAGGGTCATGGGGAAGTCTTCAGAGGCTTCTTCATTGCGCAGCACATAGGCCGACGGCGTATGGCCGCGCGGCTCGAAGCGGGCGAGACGCCTCGCCTCGGCCTCATTGCCGTTGACCGGGAACGTGTCGTAGCTGCGCCCACCTGGATGCGCGACATGGTAGACGCAGCCGCCCACCGCCCGCCCCGACCAACGGTCGTAAATGTCGAAGACCAAAGGCGTGTTGACCGGCAGCGCCGGATGCAGGCCCGACGAAGGCTGCCAGGCCTTGAAGCGCACACCCGCCACCGCGACCTCGCGATTGTCGGTGACCTTCATCGGCACGATTCGGCCATTGCAGACAATGGCATGACGTTCCGGGTTGAGGCCTTCGGTCCTGACCTGCAGCCGTTCGACCGAGGAGTCGACGAAGCGCACGGTGCCGCCGATGGCGCCTTGCTCACCCATCACATGCCACGGCTCCAGCGCCTGCCGCAGTTCCAGCTTGATGCCGGCATGCTGGACTTCGCCGCAGAACGGAAAGCGGAACTCCAGCTGGGCATCGAACCATTCCGGCCGGAATTCGAAACCGTTGAGCTTGAGGTCGTCGAGCACGTCGAGGAAATCCGCCCAGACATAATGCGGCAGCATGAAACGGTCATGGAGCGAGGTGCCCCAGCGCACGAAGCGGCCATCAAGCGGGTTCTTCCACGCACGGGCGATGATGGCGCGCACCAGCAATTGCTGCGCCAGCGACATGCGCGCATTGGGCGGCATCTCGAAACCGCGGAACTCGACAAGCCCAAGCCGGCCGGTCGGGCCATCGGGCGAAAACAGCTTGTCGATGCAGATTTCCGAGCGGTGCGTATTGCCGGTGACGTCAGTCAACAGATTTCGGAACAGTCGGTCGACCAGCCAAGGCAGCGGTGGGTTGCCCTGGCCCGGATGCGGCACCTGCGCCATCGCGATCTCGAGTTCGTAAAGCGAATCGTGCCGCGCCTCGTCGAAGCGCGGCGCCTGGCTGGTCGGGCCGATGAACAGGCCGGAGAATAGATAGGACAGCGACGGGCGCCGCTGCCATTGTAGCACCAGGCTCTTCAACAGATCGGGCCGGCGCAGGAACGGGCTGTCATTGGGCGTTGCGCCGCCGACGACGACATGGTTGCCGCCGCCGGTACCGGTGTGGCGGCCATCGATCATGAACTTGTCGGCGCCAAGCCGTGTCTGCCGTGCTTCCTCGTAAATCGCCGTCGTCGTCGCCACGCAGTCCTGCCAGTTGGCAGCCGGATGGATGTTGACCTCGATGACGCCGGGATCGGGTGCCACCCTGATGACGTTGAGGCGCGGATCGTGCGGCGGTCCATAGCCTTCGATATGCACGGGAAGGCGGATCGCCTTGGCCGCGTTTTCTGCGGCTGCGACGAGCTCGAGATAGTCTTCCAGCGCCTCGACCGGCGGCATGAATACGCACAGCCTGCCATCGCGCGGCTCGACCGAAAGTGCTGTACGCACAGCGCCGCCGATCTCGGTGATCTCCTGTTCGACCCTATCCTGCTGGCCGGTCGTCGCCGTGAAAGAAATCGCCTGCTGGCGTCGCGCCATCTCGTCGGCGCCTTCCAGCTCGGCCGGAGCCGGTTCTGGCAGTATGGCTTCCCGCGCCGGCAGCGGTCCACGCGGCAGCGACGGATCGACCGGCACGATATAGGGGAACTGCGCCGGCGGCACATAGGGCAGCGTGCCCAGCGGCAGGCGGTAACCGACAGGGGAATCGCCCGGCACCAGGAACAGCCGCCCGCGCCGCGTCTTCCACTTCTCCGAGCGCCAGCGCGGGTCCGAAGCCTGGCTGTTCCAGCGCTGCACCGGCAGCACGTAGCCGGACGGCCTGGTCAGCCCGCGCTCGAACACTTTCGCCATGCGGCTGCGCTCTTCCGGGTCTTCCAGCTTGGAGTTGGACGGATCGACATTGTCGGGCAGCTTGCCTTCCTTCAGCAGCCATTCGGCCGGGTCCTCATAGGCCTCGCTGACCATCGCCTTGTCGATGCCGAGTTCGCCGGCGATTGCCGTCAGCAAGCTTTCGGCTTGCTGCGGCCCGACCTCCGCATCGCTCTTTTCGTGTGCGATCAGCGACGGATCGCTCCACACCGGCTGGCCGTCGGTGCGCCAATACAGCGAGAAGGTCCAACGCGGCAGGCTCTCGCCCGGATACCATTTGCCCTGGCCGTAGTGGAGGAAGCCGCCCGGCGCGAAGCGTTCGCGCAATTTGCGGATCAGCGCATCGGCCTTTTCGCGCTTGGTCGGGCCGACGGCGGCGGTGTTCCACTCGGCGGACTCGAAATCGTCGATGGAGACAAAGGTCGGCTCGCCGCCCATGGTCAGCCTGACGTCGCCCGCTTGAAGTGCGGCGTCGACCTTGTTGCCCAGCGCATCCAGCGCCTGCCAGCTTTCGTCCGAGAATGGCTTGGTGATGCGCGGATGTTCGGCGATGCGGTCGACACGCATGTCGAAGCCGAATTCGACATTGGCGAAGCTCGCCATGCCGGAAATGGGTGCGGCGTTGCGGAAATGCGGCGTGGCCGCCAGCGGCACATGGCTTTCGCCGGTGAGCAGGCCGGACGTCGGATCGAAGCCGATCCAGCCGGCGCCCGGCAGATAGACCTCGCACCAGGCGTGCAGGTCGGTGAAGTCTACGGCGGTCCCGGCTGGGCCATCGAGCGCGACCAGATCGGGCTTCAGCTGGATCAGATAGCCGGAGACGAAACGAGCGGCGATGCCGAGATTCCTGAGGATTTGCACCAGCAGCCAGCTCGAATCCCGGCACGATCCCTTTTTCGCGGCCAGCGTTTCCTCCGGCGAGAACACGCCGGTTTCCATCCGCACGATATAGGCGATTTCGCGCTGCAGCCGCGCATTGAGGTCGACGACGAAGTTGACGGTGTTGGTGGCGCTACGGTCGATGTTTGCGAGGAAAGCAGACAGCAGCGGCCCCGCCGGCTCCGGCGTGCGGTAGATGGCGAGATCGTCCCTGATGTCTTCGGGGTACTCGAACGGGAAGGTCTCGGCCGATGGTTCGACGAAGAAATCGAACGGATTGTAGACCGTCATGTCGGCGACGAGGTCGACCTCGATCTTCAATTCCGTCACCGGTTCCGGGAAGACGAAGCGGGCGAGGAAATTGCCGTAGGGGTCCTGCTGCAGATTGACGAAGTGGTTCGCCGGCCCGACCTTCAGTGAATGGCTGAGCACCTTGGTGCGGGAATGCGGTGCCGGCTGCAGCCTGATGACCTGGGGCCCGAGAACCACCGGCCGGTCATATTTGTAATGGGTCAGGTGGTAGACGGCTGCCAGTATTGCCATGGGGCCCCGGAGATCGGCGTTTCTTCAGCCGAACCCTGACACATCTATTGGCCATTCTCCAAGCAGAGATGTTGCGCTGCACCTAAATTAAGCAGCCGAAGCCGGCTACGCTGTGTCGAGATTCAGGTCAGGCCGAGTCGAAAATGGCTGATACCGAGAACCGGAGCAGAGCGTACTTTTCGTACGCGAGCACCGGAAGCGCAGGCATCGGCCATTTGCAGGCCGGCCTCACCTGAACATCGGCCCAGCTTTAGAAAAACGCCTGTATCCCCGTCTGAGCCCTGCCAAGGATCAGCGCATGCACGTCATGCGTACCTTCATAGGTGTTGACCGTCTCCAGGTTCTGCGCGTGGCGCATAACGTGGTAGCCGATCTGGATGCCGTTGCCGCCATGCATGTCGCGGGCCTGGCGGGCGATGTCGAGCGCCTTGCCGCAATTGTTGCGCTTGACGATCGAGATCATTTCCGGGGCCATCTTGCCTTCATCCATCAGCCGCCCGACGCGCAGCGAGCCCTGCAAGCCGAGCGCAATCTCGGTCTGCATGTCGGCGAGCTTTTTCTGGAACAGCTGCGTGCCGGCGAGCGGCTTGCCGAACTGCTTGCGGTCGAGTCCATACTGCCGGGCCCGGTGCCAGCAATCCTCGGCCGCGCCCATCGCGCCCCAGGAAATGCCGTAGCGGGCGCGGTTGAGGCAGCCGAACGGGCCGCCGAGGCCCTTGGCGTTGGGCAGCAGCGCGTCTTCGCCAACCTCGACGCCTTCCATCACCACTTCGCCGGTGATCGACGCGCGAAGGCTGAGCTTGCCGCCGATCTTCGGCGCCGACAGCCCCTTCATGCCCTTTTCCAGCACAAAACCGCGGATTTCGTCCTTGCCGTTGTCGCCCTTCAGCTTCGCCCAGACGACGAACACATCGGCGATCGGCGCGTTGGAGATCCACATTTTCGAGCCGGAAATCCTGTAGCCGTTCGCGGTCTTCTCGGCCCGCGTCTTCATGCCGCCGGGATCGGAACCCGCATCCGGCTCGGTCAGGCCGAAGCAGCCGATCCATTCGCCCGAGGCCAGCTTCGGCAGGTATCTCTTGCGCTGTTCTTCCGAGCCATAGGCATGGATGGGGTACATCACCAGCGACGACTGCACGGACATCATCGAGCGGTAGCCGGAATCGACACGCTCAACTTCGCGCGCCACCAGCCCGTAGGTGACGTAATTGGCGCCGAGCCCGCCATATTCCTCGGGAATGGTGATGCCGAGCAGGCCGGCCTCGCCCATCTCACGAAAAATGCCGGCGTCGGTCTTTTCCTCGAGATAGGCCTCCTCGATGCGCGGCGCGAGCTTGTCGGCGGCAAAGGCGGCTGCACCGTCGCGCACCATGCGCTCATCCTCAGAAAGCTGGTTCTCGATCAGGAAAGGATCTTCCCAGACGAACGCGTTCTTGTCGGCGGCCATGGCTTCGCTCTCTCCCAAATCTTGAAGTGCTCGGGCTTATCCGCCTTCGCTTCGGAAAAATCAAACAAAATTGCATCACCGATCAATGAGGTTTAGTAATGGATAATGAACGTCCAACGCCGGCTTTTGCCCAGCACCAGCGCCCTTGCCGCCTTCGAGGCCGTGGCCCGCCTTGGCTCCTTCACCGCTGCCGCCCAGGAACTCGATTTGACCCAAGGGGCCGTCAGCCGCCAGATAGCCCTTCTGGAGGAACAGTTCGGCCGCCGGCTGTTCGAGCGCGACAGCCGCAATGTTCGGCTGTCCACGGCGGGCGAAATCTATGCCGAAGCCGTGCGGGCGGCACTCGGGCAATTGCGCGACGCCGCGCTCGGATTGATGAGCAATCGGCATAGCGGCATGCTGAACCTCGCCATCCTGCCGACCTTCGGCACGCGCTGGCTGATGCCGCTGATCCCGGATTTCGTCGCAGAAAACCCTGACATCACCATCAACTTTGTCACCCGCATAGGCCGCTTCGACTTCGCCCGCGAGCGGCTCGACGCCGCCATCCATCATGGCCAGCCGGACTGGCCGGACGCCGATTCCACATTGTTGATGCGCGAAACGGTGATGCCGGTGGTCTCGCCAGACTTCCTTGCCAGCCGCGACATCACTGCTGCGGCCGACATCAGCCGCCTGCCGCTGCTGCACATGGCGACGCGTCCCGGGGCCTGGGGCGAATGGTTCGAGGAACAGGGCTTGAGCGCACCGATCGGACCCGGCATGCAGTTCGAGCAATTCGGCACCGTTGCCCAAGCCTGCATGGCGGGGCTTGGCGTCGCGCTCCTGCCGCAAGTTCTTATCGCCGGCGAATTGCAGCGCGGTCAGCTCGTGCCGGCGCCGGGACAGCCGATGCAAAGCCGCAGCGCCTACTACCTCGTCGTCCCGAACGACAAGCGCGGCCACCCGCCCGTCGTCAGCTTTCGCGACTGGCTGCTGGGCCAGGTTGAGAAGGAACCGGCCGTTCTGGCCTGGTAGCTACTTCCGCTTCATCGGCTCGGTTTCCGGCTGGAAGCGCAGCGTTTTTGCGACTTGCGTTCGGCAACTTTCGCATCGAGCTTGCTTTTGATCCGGGCGAAAGCCTGGTCTCCATCGACCGAACTGCCACTCGCCATGCCCCCGTCCCAAAGACGCCCCAACTCTTGGACACTCACTTTCTCGAAACTTGCCATATCGCGCGTATCTCCACACAAGGATGGTAGATAACGCTCTAGCGATTGCAAGGAACCATTCGAGGCTACTTCCGCTTCAAGGCATCGGCCAGCGCCGCACCAAACGCACCCTGCGCCGGCTGCTCCGGCTGGCGCCGCGGCATCGGCGAAGGTTGCGCCGGCTTGCCGCCGCCATTGTCGCGCGGCCCCTTCGGCGTCCCGCCCTCGCCGCCGTCCTTGCGCATGGACAGCGCGATGCGCTTGCGCTTGATGTCGACATCGACGACCCGCACCTTCACCACGTCGCCGGCCTTCACCACCTCATGCGCGTCCTTGATGAAACGATCGGCCAGTTGCGAGACATGCACCAGCCCGTCCTGGTGCACGCCGATATCGACGAAGGCGCCGAAGGCAGCGACATTGGTGACGGTGCCTTCCAGAAGCATGCCGGGCTTCAGATCCTTGATGTCGTCGATGCCATCGGCAAAGGTTGCGGTCTTGAAGCCGGGGCGCGGGTCGCGGCCGGGCTTTTCCAGCTCGGCAATGATGTCGCGCACCGTCGGCAGGCCGAACCGTTCGTCAACGAAGACGCGCGGATCGAGCGCCTTGAGCGCGGCACTGTCTCCCATCAGCGAGCGCACATCGCGACCGCAGGCGGCGACGATCTTCTTGGCCACGCCATAGGCTTCCGGATGGACCGACGAGGCGTCGAGCGGCTCGCTGCCATTGGCAATGCGCAGGAAGCCTGCGGACTGTTCGAACGCGCGCGGTCCGAGCCGCGCTACCTTGAGCAGCTCCTTGCGGCTGGCGAACGGCCCGGTCGCATCGCGATGCGCGACAATGGCGTCGGCAAGCGAAGCGCCCAGGCCTGACACGCGGGCCAAGAGCGGCGCCGAGGCGGTGTTGAGATCGACACCGACGGCATTGACCGCGTCCTCCACCACCGCTTCCAGCGAACGGCCGAGCCGATACTGGTCGACATCGTGCTGGTATTGGCCGACGCCGATGGATTTCGGCTCGATCTTGACCAGTTCGGCGAGCGGGTCCTGCAGGCGCCTGGCGATCGACACCGCACCGCGCAGCGACACGTCGAGCCCGGGAAACTCAGCCGCCGCTGTCGCCGAGGCCGAATAGACCGAGGCGCCGGCCTCGCTGACGATCACCTTGAGCGGCTTTGGCCCACCATCCGAAGGCATGTCGGACAGCATGTCGGCGACCAGCTTTTCAGTCTCGCGGCTGCCGGTGCCGTTGCCAATCGAGATCAGCTCGACCTTGTGCAGGCGGATGAGCTTGGCGAGTTCCGCCTGTGTGCTGCGCACATCGTTCCGCGGCGGAAATGGATAGACCGTCGTCGTCGCCAGCACCTTGCCGGTGCCATCTACCACCGCGACCTTGACGCCGGTGCGGATGCCGGGATCGAGTCCCATGGTCGGCCGCGAGCCGGCGGGTGCTGCCAGAAGCAAATCCTTGAGGTTGCGTGCAAAGACATGGATCGCCTCTTCCTCCGCCCGCTCGCGCAGATCGCGCATCAAATCGAGCGTCAGGTGCAGCGAAAGCTTGATCCGCCAGGTCCAGCCGGCGACTTCCATCAGCCAGCGGTCGCCCGGCAGGCTGCCGCCGATGGCGTAGGCATTGGCGATCATCCGCTCGACCGGCTTCACCGGCGAGGCATGGTCGGCATCGACCTCGATGTCGAGCGACAACACCTCTTCGTTGCGGCCGCGCAGCATGGCCAGCGCACGGTGGCTCGGAACATTTGCCCAACGCTCGACATGGTCGAAATAGTCGGAGAATTTCGCCCCGGCCTCCTGCTTGCCGTCGACGACACGGGCACGCATGAAAGCGCGCTCCTTCATGTAGGTTCGCAATTTGCCGACCAGATCGGCATTTTCCGCAAACTGTTCCGACAGGATGTCGCGTGCGCCTTCCAGTGCGGCCTTGGCGTCGGCCACATCCTCGGTCACATAAGCCAGCGCCGCCTCGGCGGGCACCAACGACCGGTTGGCCAAAATAGCCTCCGCCAATGGCCCCAGCCTGCGCTCCCGGGCGATCTCGGCCTTGGTGCGGCGCTTGGGCTTGTAGGGCAGGTAGATGTCTTCCAGTTCAGCCTTGGTGGCGGCAGCCACAATTTTGGCCTCAAGTTCGTCGGTCAGCTTGCCCTGCTCGCGAATCGAACCAAGGATCGTATCGCGCCGCGCATCGAGCTCGCGCAGATAGGCCAGCCGCTCGGCAAGGTCGCGCAATTGCGTGTCGTCGAGCCCGCCGGTGACCTCCTTGCGGTAGCGCGCCACGAACGGCACCGTCGCGCCCTCATCGAGCAGCCCTATAGCTGCCGATGCCTGCTCCGACCGCGCCCCGATCTCTGCCGCGATGATGGATGCGATGCGTTTGCTGTCTGCTGCCATGCTGGTCCCTGTCGCAAAGAGCGGCGACCATAGGCGCTGATGTCCGTCCCGCCAACCGCAGTGTTCTCAAGCGTCAAAGAGGTCCACAGGAAAGCGCCTTGCTTTGGCTCGTCCTCAGACCATCCCGCTCAGCGCCTCGAAAAAGGCAACGATCTCGCGTTCGAGCGGATAATCTTCAGGCACCGGCTGCGACCCCATTTTTGCAATCACCACTTCCGTCTTCGGGTTGACGTAGAGCCATTGGCCGTGGATGCCGATGCCGCAGAAGGCGCCGTTTGCCGCCCCCGTCTGGTACCATTTGTTACGGTAACGGCCCTTTGGGAACAGATGCACCATTGTGCCGCGCTGCCAGGCCTCCGCGCTGCCGCCGGCAACGGTCGTATCGCGCACCCAGCCTTCTGGCACGATGCCGCGGCCATTGGCCGTGCCGCCCTGCCGCATCATCTCGCCGATACGCGCCAGGTCGCGCGGCGTCACCGAAATGCCGCCGGCGGTGCGCGCCGTACCTTCCATGTCGACGCCGATCGAAGCCTCGCTGACAGCACCCAGCGGTAGCCACAGTTTCTCGCGCATGAGGTCCGGGAAGCGCTGGCCGGAAGCTCGTTCGAGCAACAGGCCGAGCAGATCGGAATTGGGCGAACGGTAGCGGAAGGTTTTGCCGTGCGGTTCTTCGAGCCGCTGCAAGGTCAGAATGAATTCGCGCAAGCTTTCAGTGCCGCCGCCCGGATTCCACAGCGTAGCGCGACGGTAACGAGCAAAGGCGCTTTCGGGATCGAGATAGGCCTCCTCGAAGTCGAGGCTGACGCTCATATCGAGCACATGCCGGCAGCTTGCATCGGCATAGGCCGAACCGGCGGCTTCCGGAATGTACTGGGTCACCGGCGCTTCCGGGTCGAACACGCCCTCGCCTTCCAGTATTCCGGCGATGATCGCGGTGACCGATTTGCTGATCGAAAAGATGATGTGACGGGCGCCGAAATCCATATTGGGCGCGAACCAGTCGCCGATGACCTTGCCAGCCTTCATCACCGTCAGCGCGTCGCTGCTCGAACGTGTGAGGAATTCGGCCACCGTTTCCGGGGCGCTGGCGATCGAAACCTTTTCGCCGAGCAGGCCGCTCAGGTCCCGCACCGGCGCTTCGACGCTTCCCGGCGTCGCCGCCACGGGAGCGGTCGGCACCAGCTCGCCAAGGTTCTGGAACGACCAGCGGTTGAACGGGCTTTCGCGCCAGTTGGAGAGCAGCACCTCATTGCGGGCAAAGCCGTAGCGGGTCTCGAACGCAGTCTTGCCGGTCATGAACGTTTCCTCAGAGGGATGGTTTGTTGTGGGTCAACCAAGCGCCTTGGCGATGGCGTGCACCGCCTTCAGCGTTGCCACCGAATAGGCGACATTGCTGAAATCCGGATAGGTCGAAAGCTTGACCACGACCATGCCGGTGTCCCAGTCGATATGGATCATCTGCCCGAACACGCCTCGGCACATCAAAGCGCGCGTGCGCGGATTCTCGATCCAGAACTGGTTGCGATAGCTGCCCTCCGGCAGGCTCGGATTGAAGTCCGGCCCATGCTTGCCGTTGCGCGTCGCCTCGATCCAGTCGGCCGGCACGATGCCGCGGCCCTTGTCGAGGATCAACTGGCCGAAGCGGGCGTAATCGCGCAGCGTCGCGTTGAAGCCGCCATCGGCCAGCGCATAGCCGGCGCTGTCGACCGTGAAGCAAGCGCTTTCGTCGGCGCCGAGCTTCTGCCACAGCTCCTCGGACACCAGCTGCGCCAGACGTTTACCGGTGACCCGCTCCATGATGAAGGCAAGCACGTCGGTCTCGATCGAGCGGTACTCGAACGCGGCGCCATGCGGCCGCACCTTGTCCTTCAGCTGCAGGATCAACTCGAACAGATGCGGCGGCCATTGGAAATCCGGATCGCTGTCCGGCGGCACCGGCTTCCAGCCCGTGGCGACATCAACCTGGCCGATGTCGGAGTAACGGTCGGTGTATTCCTCGGAAAACCGCACGCCGGTGGTCATATCCAGCACATGCTGCACGCTGGCGCCGTCCCAGCCGGTCGCGCCGAGCTCCGGCAGATAGGCGCTCACCGGTTTGGCCGGGTCGATCAAGCCGCGCCCAACCAGAATACCGAACACGGTGCCTGTTACCGACTTCGCCATCGACTGCGACAGATGCAGCGTGCGCTCGGCCATGCCGTTGAAATAGCGCTCATAGGCGACCTTGCCGTCTTTGAGCACCAGGAAGCCGTCCGTGTAGGTCTCGTCGAGCAGGCCAACGAGCGTCGTCGGACGGCCCTTGCTGTCTTCCACCGGCAGCGCGTCGAGATCGGTCTCTGCGCGCTCAAGACGATGGCGATGGCCATTACCGCGCCAGACCTCGATGGTCGGCAGGAATTCGCGGATGTGTTGGAAGGCCCAGCGATTCCATGGCGGCCGGTCCCAGTCGAGCTTCGGCAGCACCATTTGAGGCGGCGAGCCCTGCATGATCGACGGCCGCGGATCGCTGTTGCGATAGGAGTCCATGAAAGCCATTCCGGAAAAGAAAAGACCCGGCGGCGCATGCCGCCGGGTCTGTCAGACTGCGGTTATTTCTGCAGTTCGGTCCAGATCTTGGTGTAGATGTCCTGGATCTCAGGCGCGCACATCTTCTGGAATTCGCCTTGTGCCTTCGCAGCCTCCGGAATGACGACTTCCGGGGCATCCTTCATATCGGCCGGCATGTACTTGTCCGAGCCGGTAATGGCGTTTGCGTAGCGATGGAAGGCCGAGAGGCCGGCCGCGTTTTCCGGATCCATGATGAAGTTCTGGAACAGCTTGGCGTTCTCGACATTTTTGGCTTCCTTGAGAACGACGACGTTATCGCTCCACAGGCCGTAGCCTTCCTTCGGATAATTGTAATGGATGGCCGGATTGGCCAGCCGCTGACGCAGCGCCGAACCGTTCCAGTCGCTGGTCGCCTTGAAGTCGCCGGCGCCCATCTTTTCGATGGTGTTGTATTCCATGGCGATCCAGTTCGGCTTGGCCGCGACAAGCGTGTCGCGCACCTTCTTCAGCACCGTCTTGTCGTCGGTGCACTGCTGGCCGCCGACATATTTGATTGCCGCGAAGATAACGTCATTCATCTCGGGAACGACATTGGTCTTGCCCTTCAGCTCGTCCGGCGTGTTGAAGATGATGCCCCAGCTGTCGGCTGGTCCCTTGTAGGCATCGGTGTTGACGACGACGCCGACGGTGCCCAGCGCCCACGGCACGGAATATTTGCGGCCGGGGTCGAAGTCTGGATTGGCCCATTCCGGCGCCACGTTCTTGAAGTTCTCCATCTTGCCCGGATCGGTCTCCTGCACGAGGCCCTCCTTGATCCAGATCGGCACGTAGGTTTGCGACGGAACGGCGATGTCGAAGCCGGTGCCGCCCTGGCGTACCTTGGCGAGCGCCGTATCGTTGGAATCGTAATCGGTGATGGTCACCTTGACGTTGTATTTGGCTTCGAATTTCTTGATCACGTCGGGGCTGGTATAGTTGCCCCAATTGTAGATGTTCAGCTCGCCATCGGCGCTGGCCAGGCTCGTCGTTGCGAGCAGCGCCAACCCGATGGCGGCTGTCGTTGTTTTCCAGTTCATGGTTTTAGCTCCCATTTGTCGGTTCAGTCTCTTTTCCTGCTGACGAAGAAAAACAACGTGACGATCGCGACCGAAAGCAGCAGGAAGGCGGTCGATATCGCGTTGATCTCAGGCGTGATGCCGCGGCGGATCTGGCCGAGCATGTAGGTGGGCAGCGTATCCTGGCCGCCCGATTTGACAAACTCGGTGATGACGACGTCATCGAGCGAGATGACGAAGGCCAGCATCAGTCCGGCCAGTATGCCGGGCCACAAAAGCGGCAGCGTGATGCGGCGGAAGGTCTTCCACGGCGTCGCGTACAGATCGGCGGCCGCGCGCTCCAGCGTCAGGTCCATGTTTTCCAGCCGCGCCCGGATCGGCAGATAGGCGAACGGGATGCAGAACGCCGTGTGCGCGGCGATCAGATAGCCAATGCCGGAATAGCCGGTGAAGATCTTGATGCGCGAGAAGAAGATCAGCAGCGCCACGCCGGTGACGATCTCGGGCACCATCAGCGGCTGGTTGATCGCCGCATATTTGAAGGTGAGGCCCGGATAGGACGCGGTGCGCGTGGTGGCGAGCGCGGCCATGGTGGCAAAGATTGTCGACAGCACCGCAGCGACGGCGCCGATCTGGAACGAGCGTAGCGTCGCGTCGATAACTTGCACGTTCTGCCAAGCCGACTGGAACCAGCGCATCGAAAAGCCGCCCCATTCCGACGTCGAGTTCGCCGCGTTGAAGGCATAGGCGACCAGCACGATGATCGGCAGATAGAGCACGATAAAACAGGTCGCAGCGATCACCGTGAAGCCGGTCTGGTGCTTGATGGAAAAGTTCTTAGCCATGCCGCGCCCCCGACTTGCCGGCATTGCGCACATAGGCAAGCAGCGCCACCATGACGATGATCATCACCGTGATCGACAGCGCCGAGCCGAGCGGCCAGTTGCGGCCTTGGCCGAACTGCAATTCGATCAGGTTGGACAGCATCATATTCTTGCCGCCGCCAAGCACGCTCGGCGTCACATAGGCGCCAAGGGCTGGAATGAAGACCAGGATGGAGCCGGCAATGACGCCGGGTTTGACCAGCGGGAAAATGATCTTCCGCAATACCTTGAATCGGGTCGCGTAGAGGTCGTAGCCCGCCTCGACGAGGCGAAAATCAAGCTTCTCCATGCTGGCATAGATCGGCAGCACCATCAGCGGCAGATAGACATAGGCCATGCCGATCAGAATCGCCGTGTCGGTGAAGAGGATCTGCACCGGCGCTGAAACGATACCAAGCTTGATAAGGATGGTGTTGATGATGCCTTCGTTGCGGATGATCTGCAGCACGGCGAAGGTGCGGATCAGAAGGTTGGTCCAGAACGGAATGGTGATCAGGAACAGCCAGAGATCCCTGGTTTTCTCGCTGCGCGTCGCCATGAAATAGGCGGTTGGAAACCCCAATGCCAAAGTGGCGATCGTCGTTATCACCGCCAGCTTGATCGAGCGCCAGAAGATGGTGACATGCGCTGCCGCAAGCGAAAGCGTATCGTCGAAAATGTCGCGTTCCATGAACACCGACAGCCAGGCATCGGGCGAAAACTGCCACTTCACATCGCCATAGGGGCCAGGCGTCAGGAACGAGTAGATCAGCACGATCAGCAAGGGGCCGGTCGCGGCGAGGAAGATCACCAGCAAGGCTGGCGCTGACAGCAGCCACCGGTCGCGCACATCGCGTCGCTCCGCTGCCTTGGCGACTTGTTCCGCGGTCGCCATCATCAGTCCTTCAGCACTTGCGCGGCGTCGTTGCCGATCATGATGCCGATCTGGCCGCCCTGCACGAAGCCGTCACCGGCGCCGCGGCTGTTCTGACGCCGCACGATGAACGGCTCGCCACCGGCAAGGCGCAGATGGAAGTGCGTGTCGGTGCCGAGATAGACGATGTTTTCGACGGTACCGGACAGCGAAGCGCTCGGGCTGGCCGTGCCCAACTGCGCATGCTCTGGACGCACGACGATGGTGACCTTGCCGCTGGGGCTGAAGCCTTCCGGCAGCGAGGCTGGGATTTCCACACCAGACGGCAGCTTCACCGTCGCCCGGCCACCAGTCGCGCTAACCACATCCGCCTTGAGGAAGTTCGACTCGCCGATGAAGTCGGCGACGAAACGCTCGGCCGGCCGGTCGTAGATGTCGCGCGGCGAGCCGACCTGCAGGATCTTGCCCGACGACATCACCGCGATGCGGTCCGACATGGTCAGCGCTTCCTCCTGGTCGTGGGTGACGAAGATGAAGGTAATGCCGGTCTCGTGCTGCAGCCGCTTCAATTCGATCTGCATTTCCTTGCGCAGCTTGTAGTCGAGCGCCGAGAGCGGTTCGTCGAGCAGGAGCACCTTGGGCTGCGGCGCCAGCGCCCGGGCGAGCGCCACGCGCTGCTGCTGGCCGCCGGAGATCTGGCTGGTTCGGCGACCCGCCAGCGCCTCCATCTTCACCAGTTTCAGCATCTCGGCGACGCGCGCCTTGATCTCGGCCTTCGGCTTGCCCAGCATTTCCAGGCCAAAGCCGATATTGTCGGCGACCGTCATATGCGGGAACAGCGCGTAGGATTGGAAGACGGTGTTGACCGGCCGCTTGAAGGGCGGCAACGGCGCGATGTCCTGGCCGTAGAGGAGGATTTCGCCGGCGGTTGGAAAGTCGAAGCCGGCAATCAGCCGCAGCAACGTGGTCTTGCCGCAGCCGGATGGTCCCAGCAGGGTGAAGAACTCATTCTCGCGGATGGATACCGAGACCGTATCGAGGGCAGCAACCTGCCCCTCACCCGATCCGAAAATTTTACTGACGTTTACGACTTCAATTGCATTCCGATCCGGTTTTTCCGGCACGATACGCCTCACTGTTGACCCCGCTCTTGCTGGCGGAATTTTTCCCCTGTTCGATGTGACCACACGGCCGGTAGGTTGGCAAGTCCGGCATTGAATCACAGTTCAGTCGGTCATTTCGTCTTGCAAGCGGCAAGCTGTGCAAGCCGCATGCCATTGTCAGGCCTGGTAGATGACCTTGCCACCGCAGACCGTCGTCACCGGCCGCAGCTTGTGTAGATCGGCCGGCGCCGTCTTCTCGATATCGGCCGACAAAACCACCAGATCCGCCATATAGCCGGGTTTCAGAACGCCTTTGCGATGCTCGGCGAATTCGGCATAGGCGCCCTCGACCGTGTAGGCGGCCATCGCTTCCTGCAGCGAGAAACTCTGGTCAGGATCGCCTTCTGCCCATGGTTTGCGCTGCACTGCCGCCTGAATGCTCAGGATCGGGTCGATCGCCGCCACCGGCCAGTCCGAGGCGAACACGACATGGGCGCCGGCGCTTTTCAGGGTGCGCCAGGCATAGCTCAGCGGCCAGCGGGCCGGCCCGATGCGTGACACCGTCGGCTCCAGCGGAAAATCCATGGCGCCGGGCGGATGCGACGGCTGCATCGAGGCGATGACGCCGAGTTCGGCAAAACGCGGCACGTCGGCTGCTGTGGTGACCTCGATGTGCTCAACCCTGTGCCGGCTGTCGCGCTTGCCATTGACCTTCTGCGCCGCCTCGTAACCGTCGAGCACTGCGCGCACCGCGCCGTCACCGATCGAGTGCACGGCGATCTGCAGCCCGCGTTTGTCGATAGCCACGGCGAGATCGATAAATTGCTGCGGCGTGAACAGCGGCTCGCCGACCCAGTCGGGACGATCCGCATAGGGTTCGACCATAACAGCGGTCCAGGAATCGAGCACGCCGTCATAGAACACCTTGACCATGCCCGATGACAGCCACTCACTGTGGTAGCGCTCGGCCATGACGGACGCCTTCTCGAGCATGTCGAGTGTCATGAAATTCTTGTAGTGGAACGGGATCTTGACGCGGCAGGGCAATCCCTCCTCGGCCTCGATCTCGGAAAGCAGTTCGAGCTGATAGAGATTGCCGTCCATGTTCTGGATCGAGGTGATGCCGTGGCGCGCGCACCATGCAAGCCCGCGCCGCATGATGTCACGGTCAGCGGCCCGCTCGGCGGCCGACGGCATTGGGTCGGGCTCACCGCCGGTCGACAGCCCCAGCCGCACCCGGCTTTCGCCGGCAAGGTCGAGCACCGGACCGAAGGCCTCGCCCTCGCGCAATTCGCCCGCGGCCAGGCCGTCGCCACCCATCACGATCTCGTTGCCCGGACCGAGCGTGCGTCCCTTCAGGATGCCGGCTATCTCCAACGCCTTGGTGTTGGCCCACATCGTATGGTGGTCGGGCGCTGCCATGCAGAAGGGGCGGTCGGGCAGGATGGCGTCGAGATGATGGCGTGTCACCCGCTCGTCGCCGAGCACGGTGTAGTCGACGCCCTGGCCCACAAGCATTTTCGCCTCGGGCCGCGTCGTTGCGTAGTCGCGGATGGCGCTTTGAAGCGCCTCGAAGCCATGGATACCGCCGAGTTGAAGATGCGCGAGCTCGGCCCCTCCCGAGAACAGATGCATGTGGGCTTCGATGAAACCGGGCAGGACCGAACCGCCCTTGGCGTCGATCACCTCTGTGGTCGTTCCCTTGAGTTTTTCGATGGCGGCGTGGTTGCCGATGGCGATGATGGCGCCGTCCTTGACGGCAATCGCCTCGGCGGCGGGATTGTCATCGTCCATGGTCCGCACGCGACCATTGATGACGATCAGATCAGCATTTTGACCCGCACCCGTGACAGACATCGCGACTCCGCGCTTTTGACGACTGGCTGAGACCGACAACCCTCTTGTCCGACAAGCTGCCACTCCGCTGGAGCGGCGTTATCGGACGAAAACTGATGCCAGTGCGCTGCTTCGAAATTCCCCTTGTGATCTCTCAAAACAGCGTGGATAGAAGAATGCGACTAATTATTCGCGTTTGTCAACGTGCCGAATTTCGAATGTATTGTGGACAACACACCACGCCAATGTTGAGACCGGGACCTGTGTTGAAACCGGCAGGGAACGAAGGCATCAATCCGTGAAGCGCAGTCTCAGCCGCGAAACCAGGATGGCGCTCGAACCGCGCAAGCAGCCGCGGCAGGAACGGTCGAGCAAGGTGGTCGACCGGATACTCGACGCGGCTTTGATCCTGAC
The DNA here is from genome assembly GCF_030323205.1 of Mesorhizobium sp. C395A. Classification (NCBI taxonomy): domain Bacteria; kingdom Pseudomonadati; phylum Pseudomonadota; class Alphaproteobacteria; order Hyphomicrobiales; family Phyllobacteriaceae; genus Mesorhizobium; species Mesorhizobium sp. C395A. The sequence continues at coordinate 3,425,509 of NZ_CP100473.1, forward strand.
GCGGGAGCAGGGAACCAAGACGCCGACGACGCTCGCCATTGCCCGGCGCGCGGGCCTGTCGGTCGGTTCGGTCTACCAGTACTTTCCCAACAAGGAAGCCATTCTCCTCGACCTCGCCCGGCGCTGGCTGTCGTCGTTTCCCGAGGTGATCGCCAGGCGCATCGAGGTCACCCCACCCACCAACCGCGACGAGTTTCGGCAGGAGGTGCGCAAGCTCTTCATCGATACCTCCAGAATATATCTCGAAAACGCCACCCTGATGCCGGTGATCGAGGCGATATCCGGCAATGCCGACCTCAGGCCGATCCAGGACGAATATGACGAGCAGATCATCGCGCTTTACGCCGCGTGGCTGCAGCATGTGAACCCGGCCCTTGAAGACAAGATCGCCAGCCGACTCGGCGTGCTGATGATGGATGTCGGGCACGCCTGCCGGCTTGTGGGGTTGAAGCGGGATCGCAAGACATACGACCTCATCGAGGACGATGTGGAAAGAATGTGGCTCGCTCTGGTCACCCCCTATCTCAACCTTGACTGATTTCGCTATTTCGAGAGGAAATTCATGAAGACTGTCTATTCGCCGCTTCATGCCGGCCATGCCGGCCAGATGGAACTGGTCACGTCGGCAATCGTGCCGGGTTTCGAAAAGCCGTCGCGGGCCGAGTTCATCAAGGCGCGGGTCGAGAGCGAGAAGCTGGGGCCGATCATCGGACCGGTCGAGCACGATCTCACAGCCGCCAAGCGCATCCACAAGGCCGACTATATCGACTTCCTGCCAACCGTCTGGCCGGCGTGGAAGGCCGCCGGCCTCGATGGCACGGCGATGCCCTTCACCTGGCCGACGCGCGGCCTGCGCGGCGACGTGCCACCCAAGCGCGTCGACGCCTTGCTCGGCTACTATTCCTTCGACGCCGGCGCCACCTTCGTCGAAGGCACATGGACCGCGATCAAATCGTCCTATGACGTGGCGCTGACGGCGGCGGCCTTGGTCAAGGGTGGTGAGCGGTCGGTCTTCGCGCTTTGCCGCCCGCCCGGCCATCACGCCGGTGCCGGGTTCATGGGCGGCTACTGCTACATCAACAATGCTGCGGTCGCCGCGCAATGGTTCCTCGATCAGGGCGCAAAACGCGTCTCGATCCTTGACGTCGACTATCACCACGGCAATGGCACGCAGGAGATCTTCTATGAACGGGCCGACGTGCAGGTTCTCAACCTGCATGGCGATCCCATGGTGGAGTATCCGTTCTTCCTCGGCCATGCCGATGAACGCGGCGCCGGCGCCGGCGAAGGTTTCAACGTCAATTATCCCATGCCCTTCGGCACCAATTGGGACGCCTGGAACGCCTCGCTGGAGGATGCCTGCGTCAAGCTCGCCACCTACGCCCCCGATATCGTCATCGTCTCGCTCGGCGTCGACACCTTCGAGAAGGATCCGATCAGCCAGTTCAAGCTGAAAAGCCCGGACTATCCGAAGATCGGCCGGCGCATCGCAAAGCTCGGCCTGCCGACGCTGTTCGTGATGGAAGGTGGCTATGCCGTCGAGGAGATCGGCATCAACGCCGTCGGCGTGCTGACCGGCTTCGAGGACAAGTAGGAAAGCAATTCCAGGATAAGTGTGAGGCGGTTTTCCGGCCGGAATTGCGCCAAGGAGATATGGGGCGGCTCCGGCCGCCCCGACCATCTAGGCGGCCGCAGCCGGGTTGGGTGCAACCACCGGAACGGCTGGCCTTCGCGACCGGCCGATGCGGTAGACAATCACCGCCGCAATCACGCCTGCCGCCAGGATGGCGAGCGCCAGCAACGGCCGGTACCAGAACCAGGCAATCGCGATCGTCACCGTGCCGACCAGGATCGCCAGAACGAAGGCGATGATGCCGGTGCCCATCCGCGCCATGCTGCCGAGGAAGGGTATGACGTCGAGGATCACCCCGATCGGGCTGAGGAACAGCGCAAAGCCTATAGTCAGCAACAGCAAGCCGGCGCCGCGCAGCAGCCAGGTGATCAGCGTGTTGGCGCTGACCGCGTCGGCGAACATCTTTTCGGCCGGGACGTTGCCGGTATCGACCATCAGCAGCGCATCGCCGGCTTGCGTCTGGTAGGGCTCGAAGCGGCTGCCGGCCTGGCGCGCGATGATACTGATCACGCCCAGCGGCGCCAGTTCGTAGCCGATGCGATAGTCACCCAAAGCGGGCGTCGTATTGTCATTGCCGAGAAAAATCTTGCCATCGACGATGCTGAGCGGTTTCGTTCCGGTATAGGCAGCCTTTATCGCCGCCGACTGGTCGGCTGAGAGCGAATAGTCCTTGTCACCCTCGATACGGTCCAGCACCGGCGTATCGAGATCGAAGGCGACAAGCTTGCCCTCAGGAATCTGGAAGGTCCGGCCGTGGATTTCCATCGGCGGATTCTGGTGGCCGTCCGGCTTCTTGAAGTCCGACGAGTCGATCTGGCTGTCGTCCCACACCTTGGAATAGCTGTAGGTGGTCACCGTCTCTTCGCCACCGCCGAGCTTCTTGGTCGTCTCCGACTTGGACTCTTCCTTCCACTGATACATCTCGACACTGCGCGACAGCCGCAGCCCTTGCGTGGCGATGCCGAAATCCGGATCCGCCAGGCCGCTGTCCGCCGTCACCAGTCCGCTGACATGAACCAGCTTGCCGTCATTGGCGGTATCGACGCTGTCGGCGCCGACCGAAACCACCGCTCCAGAACCTTCGGCCAGCGAGCGCGCCGTCTGCACGGCGCGGCCTTCGTTCCAGAACAGCCCGATCACCATCAGCACGATCAGGATAAGGCCGAAGATGACCCCGCCGACCGCGCGCTTGATCCGCCCGAACCACGAGACGGACGTTACTTCCCGAAATGAATCGCTCATCGTTTCCCCCGAAACAAAGTTATCCCAAAATTACAACGCCGCCGGCGGCTGCGCGTTTAGCCCGTCAATCGGCGTGGATCTGCGCGCCGCAATCCCTTTCGCCGGCGCAGGCGTGCACCGCGCGCGTCGTGCCGCCATCCCAACCCGCCACGGCGAGGCAGACAGCGGCGCCTGGCGATTGCCCCCGAGAAGATCGAGCGCCCGCATCGCCGTCTCTTCACCAGCCTCGTCACGCTTGACGATCTCGACGTCCTTGAGGCCGATCGCGGCAAGCTGCGGCATCACCACATCGGGGTCGCCCGCCACCACGATCAGCGACGGATCGAGCGACGCCAGGGCCAGCGCCTGTTTCTGAACCGCATCGAGCGTCAGCTTTGTGCGCGCCGCCATGCGGGTTTGCTGGTCCTCCAGCGTCGATCCGCTGCCGACCGCGCCAATCAGCGAGGAGAACAGACCAGCCGACGTCTCGGCCGATCCAGCCAGCGCCCGGCGATAGACAGTCACCGTGCGGTCGACTTCGTCCTGCGCCACCGGCAAGGTGGTCAGGCCGGCAAATCCTTTCAGGATTTCGGTAATCGCCGGCCCGGTGTTGGCGCGCTCGACGGTGGTTGCCACGACCAATCCCGAGCCGGCCTTCATCGGGCTCATCAGATAGCTCGACACGCCATAGGAGTAGCCCTTCTCCTCGCGGATCACCGAATTCAGCCGGCTGGAGAAATCGGCGCCAAGCAGGTTGGAGACCGCGGTCGATTCAGCGCGCTCGCTCTCGTCGGTGCCGGGCGCCGGCCGCGCCACGAACAGCGCCGACTGGCTGGCGCCGGGTTCGGGCACCAGCAGCACTTTCTGTCCCCCGTTGAAATGCGCCGCCGGCGACGGCTCGACGGCATAGCCGGCGGTGTCGCTTGTCCACGCGCCGAATGCTTTTTCAAGGCTGGCGGCGACGGTCGCGACCGGCATCGGGCCGACGCTGTAGAAGGTCACCGCCTTCGGCGTGAACTCCGCCTTGAATGCGTCCCTCGCCTCGTCGAGCGAGATCGAGGCCAGCGCCTTTGCCGACCAGTCCACCGCTGCCTTGCCCGGCACCTGCGGGATCAGCGTCGCCTTTGCCATGCGGCCGGCAACGCCGGGCAGATCCGCCTCGCGGCCGTTTAGCCAGTCGACTGTCTGCGCCATCAGCACCGTCCATTCGGTCTTGTCGAAACGAGGCTTCAGCACCGCGTCGGCGAGCAGGCCAATACCCTGGTCGAGCTTTTCCGGCGGCACGCCAAGCGTCATCATCGTGGTCAGCGTTCCGGCCTGGTGGCCGACGCCGGCGCCGATGTCGCTGGCCGCCTTGGCGAAATCAGCCGAGCCGCGATCGGCGGCCCCGCGTGTCGCCATGCTTGCTGCAAGCTCCAGCAATCCCTCCTTGCCTTCCGGCACGCTGTTCCAGCCGCCGGCGGCACTGGCCGCGACATACACCATCGGCGCTTCCGGCATTGTGTAGTGGACGAGTTTGATGCCATTCGAGAGCGTCGCCGTTTCCATGGCGGGCAGTGTTGCCGAAGGCGCTTGCTCGGCCGCATGCTTCGGAATGTCGATCGCCGCTCGCTCCGGCGCGGTGAACGGCTGCGGTGTGCCGGACGAGCCGATCAGTGCATCGGGATAGCCGCCGCGCGGGCCGGGCTTCAGCACCAGTATGCTGGCGTCTTCCGGTTTCAACAGCCGCTTCATCGTTGCCTCGACATCCGCCACGCTGGCGTCCTTCACCCGCGGGTCGTCGACCAGCGCGCTCTGCGCATCGCCGAGCACGTCGGCATTGTAGGAGACGACGCCGGCGCGATCCTTCAGTGCTTCGCTGCCGAGCCGCGCTGCCTGCAAGATGCCCGTGCGCGCACGCTCGACATCGACCGGATCGAGCGGGGTCTTCAGGAAATCCGCAAACGCCGTTTTCATCGCGCTTTCCAGCGCTTCCGGCGCCACACCTTCGGCGGCACCCGCCTCGAACGTAAAGCGGCCACCGAGCAGACCGCCGGTCCAGCTCGCGCTGGCATAGGTGGCAATGCCCAACTGCGAAACCAGCCGGTTGCGCAAAAACCCATATTCGCCGTTGCCGAGCAGTTCGGCGGCAATGCTGAGCGCACCATTGTCGGGCGACTGCGCCACCGGGCCACTGAAGCCGACCACGACGATGGGGCTTGGCACACGATCCTCGAGCACCAGCTTGAGCCGGGCCTGCGTCGGTGCCGGCACCGCGGGCCGCGCCACATCGGCGCCGCGCGCCACGCGGCCGAACGTGTCGGCAATCAGCGCCTTGGTGTCGTCGATCTCCAAGTCACCGACCAGCACCAGCACCGCATTGTTGGGCAGATAGTAGCTGTTGAAGAAACCCCTGACATCGTCGAGCGTCGCCGCATCGAGATCGGCGACCGAGCCGATGACCATGCGGCTATAGGGATGCGGCTTCGGGAACAAGCCGGACCAGAAAGCTTCCCAGCCGGATGCGCCGGCCTTGTCGAGCACGTTCTGGCGCATCTCGTTCTTGACCACCGAGCGCTGCAGATCGAGCTTGGCCTGAGTCACCGAGCGGCCGAGATTGGCCATGCGGTCTGCCTCAAGCGACAAGATCATCGGCAGTGACGACGACAGCCCGTCGACATAATAAACCGTGCCGTCCTCGGTGGTCCAGGCATTGATCTCGTTGCCGAGTGCGGCGTGCGCGCCGAACACGTTCGGCCAGGCCGGCGTGCCGGAAAACATCAGATGTTCGAACAGATGCGCAAAGCCCGAGCGTCCCGCGGGTTCATTCATCGACCCGACGCGGTAGCGCAGGTTCATCACCACCTTCGGCACGCGATGGTCGGGCACCAGCACCACCTGCAGCCCGTTGTCGAGCGCATAGGTAACGGTCGGCTCAGCCTTGGCGGGCGCTGCCATGCCGGCAAGAACCGCAAGCACCACCGTGAACGCCAGGAAAACCTGCTTCATCATGACCCCCGATGCTGATGGCCGCGAGCAAGCGCCGCCAAATCCGCCGTATGACCGAAGGGATGCCCACCCCTCCCGGCTGCCGAGACCCTATCGGAATCGATCGGCCCTCGATACGGCAGTATCGCAACACCCTCTGGCTTTTTCGTGTCGGCGTTTCAGGCCTTTTGCGGCGGAAAAGGCCGCGAAAGCCGCCCCTGAGTCGCTTGAGTCCAATAATATTGATTTTGTCAAATCGCGTTTGATGTCGGATTCATCTGCGGGTAGATTAGACCCGAATCAGCCGGTCCTTGGGGGGCGCGGCAACCACCCAAAGTCTCAAGTTCCGGCCAATGACCGGCACCAGACGCGGACGGCTTCGCGTTCCCTGAATGGATTCGGCGATCAGCGCGACCGCCGCGCCGTGTGAGTGCTTCGTAAACGTGATGCGTCTTCAAGTTCGGCCGCTGCCAACCCCAGCGTCCGGGCTCAAGAAAAGACTCCGGCCATGACATACAACCAAAGCATCCAATGAGCAGTTCCGCCGCGCTTCTCCAATCCGATACGTTAGGCTCGCGCCTTGAATCGCGCGGCGATCTCACCTCCTTTTTCATGCAGCTTGCCGCCGAGATCGGCGCCGACAGCTACATGCTCGTCGCCATCGTCCACGACCAGGATCGCAACGACGCCCGCATCGTCTCATCCAACTGGATCTTCGACGCCATTGAACTGATCGGCAAGCGGCTGATCGCCGGCCTTGCCCAGGGACCGCTGACCGTTGCACCTGGCATCCGCCCGAGGCCGCTGGTCGCCGCCGCGGCGCCCGACGCCGGCGGACTGCTCACCGGCGAAGAGGCGCGCCTGCTCGACGTGCTTGGCCATGCCGAAGTCTATTCACTGCGGCTCAATGTCGGTCGCCAGCGGCTGTTTGCGCTTTTCTCGGCGGCCGAGGCCGGCAGTATCGACCAGCCGGCGCTGATGAAGGCTCAGTTGAAGTGCTGTTACGCGCTGTCCGCCATCCCGCAATTGATCGCCGCCGCCGCCATGCAGGACCCGCTGTCCGACCGTGAGCGCGAATGCCTGTTCTGGGTGTCTGAAGGCAAGACCACCGATGAGGTCGCGGTGATCCTCGGGGTCTCGTCCAACACCGTCAACAGCTACATCACCCACGCCATCCAGAAATTCGCGGCCTCGAACCGCGCGATGGCCATCGCCACGGCGATCAGGAGCGGCATCATTTGAAACACGCTGACATCAAGGCGGCGGCCGAAGCCCTTTTCAACGAGCAGCGCAATCCGTTCGGCGCCTTCTCCATCGGTTCCGAGACGCACCATGCCGTTACCATCCCGGACGCGGTGCGCCGCTGCCGCTGGATCGCCGTCGACATCAACGCGTCGGCGTTTGGCCTCTATTTCGTCAGCCCCTCCCCGGAACGGGCGCGCCTGGTGCCGAGCTTCGATTCCGACTATCCAGCCACTGCTGTTGCGACCAAATTCATCGCCGGCGCCAATGGCGAGGAGATGGTTCGCCACAGCGGCGCCTCGACAGCGCCGCGCTGGTGGGCCGATGACGGCATCGCCGGCTCGGACGCCGTCTTCAAGAACCTCGCCTGGGCGGAGCGGACGGCGCCGCTGGCGCCGGGCACCAACGGCATTGCCTTTCCCGTCCATGCCGATCGCGGCCATTGCGGGCTGGTGGTGTTCCTCGGCTCGACGATCGCTCTGCCGGAGGACACGCTCTACGAAATCCACGCCCGCTGTTTTTCGCTGTTCGCCGCCGTCGCCCGCATTCGTCCGAACGATGCCGGCCGGATGCGGTCGATCTCCAAGCGTGAACTGGAGTGCCTGAAGCTGACCGCCAACGGCAACACCAGCGAAGAGATCGCCAGGCTGCTGAAGCTGTCGGTCCACACCGCCAACCAGTATCTCACCCAGTCGACGCAGAAGCTCAACGCCGTCAACCGCAACCAGGCGGTGGCCAAGGCGCTGCGCCTGGGTCTGATCGAGTGATCAAAGCCGCGTCCGGCGATTGGGATAAGACAAAAGATCAGCGATAGGCGAGCGGCTCGGTCCGGCGAATGCGCGCCTCTTCGATGACCGTCTCCAGCAAGGCGGTGTTGTGCTCGGGGTCTTCGCCGGGCTTCTCGAACGACACATAGTTGACCGCGACCGAAGACCTCTCCTCGCTCAGCGTCAGCTGGAAATAGACGGTGACGCCCGGCGGCCGAAGCTCGAGATCGAGCACGATGCGCGGGCTGCCGCTCCAGTCGACATGTGCCTCTCCGCCATGGCCGAGCCTGAGCGTGCCCGGCAGGAAAAAAAGCTCCACAGCCGAATCCACCAGATCCGACAGGCAAGCGAAATGCTCGAGCCGGATGAAGGCGATGTAGTCGGCGACGTCGATCAGCCGCAACTCGTCGACCACCTGCTCGATGGCCTTGGCGACAATGAGTTCGCGGGATTTTGCGTGCGGTTGGCGGTTCATGAAATTTGTCTCCGCTCAGCCTTTTTTTTTGGAGTAGACGATCCGCACCAGTTCGGCGACGGCCTGGTAGAATTGCGACGGGATCACGCTATCAACCGAAACTTGCTTGTACATGGAGCGGGCAAGCGCCACGTCCTCGAAGATCGGGATGTTGTGCTCCTTGGCAATCTCGCGAATCTTGAGCGCCACCAAGTCCTGGCCCTTGGCCAGCACCAGGGGTGCTGAATCCTCGTCGCGGACATATCTGAGCGCGATGGAAAAGTGCGTCGGATTGGCGATGATCAGCGTCGCGCGCGGCACGGCCGTCATCATCCGCTTGCGCGCCCGGTCGCGCGCCAGCGAGCGCAGCCGCGACTTGATGATCGGGTCGCCCTCGGACTGCTTGAACTCGTCCTTGACCTCCTGCTTGGTCATCCGCAGATCCTGCTTCCAGTGGAAGCGCGACCAGACGACGTCGACCGCCGCGATCAGCCCCATGACGAAGACGATCGCCACCAATATGTCGACGGTGATGCTTTTGATGACGAGGCCGAAAGCGACGGGGTTGGTGATCATGCCGGCCAGGAGCTGGCGGTAGTCCTGCGATAGCGTGAAGTAGAGCACGATGCTGGCGAAGCCGAGCTTGCCCAGCGACTTCAGGAACTCGACCCAGCCCTGAATGCCGAACATCCTGGTCCAGCCTTTGGCTATCGAGATGCGCGACAGTTGCGGCCGGATCCGCTCGCCGACGACTTGCGGCATGTTCTGCAGCACCGAGGCGCCGATGCCGGCCACCACCAGCAGCGCCAGCAGGCTGACAACGGCATGGCCGATCTCCATCATCACGGTCTTGTAGAGCGCGATGACGTCGGTCTCGGTGTCCATCGGCCACGCCTCGGGCTTCTCCAGGAACATCGACAGGAACATGCCGAGATTGACGACCGCGTCCTTGGCGTAGAAGACGGTGAACACCAGTATAGCGATGAAGGACGCCAGAAGTGCGGCCTCCCTGGAATGGGGCAGCTTGCCCTGTTCGATGGTGTCGCGGATCTTCTTTTCGGTCGCGTCTTCGGTTTTGGAGTCTTTGTCCGCCGCTTCAGCCATTGTGGGGTCTGTTGCTCAGCGTCAGGCCGCTTCGCTCTGCTGCGATGAAGGGAGTTCAAATGCCCCCTCTCGCGACAGCCGGATTGTAGCCACGGCAACGGTCTTGCGCGCCGTCATGATGTCGGCAAGCTGGATACCTTCCGAGCCTTGGCCGAGCTCGGACTCGATCATGCGCCGCGACCGGGCGCCGATCGCCGACAGCACCGACTCCGTCAATGCGGGCGCCGCACCGCGCAGCGCCAGCGTGATCAGTTCGGTCGACAGCCCGTCGAACAGAAGTACCCTCGCCTTCTGCGTCAAAAGCGGCAGATCGTCGAAGGCAAACAACCTGGAGCGGACACCGCCGAGGTCCGGCGTGCCGGCCTCTTCCAGATCCTGCATGACCTCTTCCAACTGAGGCTTGTCCATCTCGTTGAGCATACTGGCGACGCGCGCCTGTCCCGCCGAGATGTCCTTGGTCGCAGTCTGCGCCAGCACGCTGGCGCGCAGCTGGTTCTCGATGATCCTGGTCGCCGCGTCCGGAATGGTCGCCATCGTCACCATGCGCTTGATGATCTGGCTGCGCATCGGCTTTTCCATGGTCAGCAAAATGTTGGCGGCGGCCTGCGGCGCAAGCTTCGACAGCACCATGGCCGCGGTCTGGGGATGCTCGGCGGCAAGGAACGTGCCCAGACGCGTCGGCTCGAGCTTTTCCAGCTCCGGCCAGATCGGCGGTGGTCCTTCCGGCGCAACCTCGAAGCGCTTGTCGCCCATGATGGCGCTCATCTCTTCGGGCGACAGCGATTCATTGAGGATCGTGTCCATCCGGTCGGCGGAATCGAGCAGGCCCGCGCCTTCGGTGAACTCGGCCTCGAATTCGGCGACGATGCGTTCGAGGTCGCTTTGCGGAATGGTGCGCAGCAGCCGCGCCCCTTCGATCAGCGCCTTCAGTTCTTCCTGTTTGAAGAATTTCAGCAGCCGGCTGGCCGAAGGCTTGCCCATCGCCACCAGGATGGCGGCGGCCTTTTGCGGGCGCGTGAGCGTCACCGGCGTCGTCATGGCATAAGCTCCGATCGCTGCTGAGACCGCATGTCGTCTAATCCTCAGGCGCTCTTGGCGGCAGCGATAATTTCGGTCAGCCTGATGCCGAAGCGCGACGGATCGCTTTCCAGCACGGTGATCTCGCCGCGCGCGATCTTGCGGCCGTTGACCACGACATCGACCGGTTCGCCGATGCGCCGGTTGAGCGCCACCGTCGAGCCCTTCTGCAGCGCCATCAGGTCCGACACCGGCATTTCCGTACTGCCGAGGATGATCTGCACATCGACCGGAATGCTCATGATGATGTTCGAATTGGCGCCGGACGTGGCAGCCCGCAAGGCGGCGTCGGGGCGCTTTTCCTCCTCCTGGAGGACACCGCGCAATTCCTCGATGGCGCGGTCGAGCTGTTCGTCCGGCTGGTCGATATTGGCTTCCACCTTGGTCTTGGCCATCAGTCGTCTCCAAATGCTTGGGCTTGCCCGGCGTCAGCCCGGCATGAGCCCATCGATAAAATCCTGACCGGCATCGTAAGGATGCCTGATCCGGACGGTGTAGTTCTGCCCGAGTTTACCGAATTCGCAGACAAACAGCGTCTTGTCGCGCGCGCTCAGCTTGGCCTGCGACTGCGCGGTTTCCTCGAACTCGATGATCTGGCCCGGCTCGAAGCCGGCGAGGTCGCCGAGCGTCAGGCGTTCCAACGGCATGGTCGCTTCGAGCATCACCGTCGAGCGCATCACCTCTTCGGAAAAACGTGCCCGCCAGTCGGAGGTCGTGCCTTCGCTGTCGTGGACATCGGCGATACCGCGTGTGGCCAGCAGGATGCGCTGCGGGATCATCACCGTGACCGTTCCGCTGTCGGTCGGCGTCGAGATGCCGAAGACGATGCGCACCGCCGCGCCATCGCGCAGCACGCGGCGCTTGGCTTCGCTGCCCGAAAGCGCCCGCGGCACCGGCAGCCGCAGCTCGAGCGAGCGCCGGCCCGATCCGTTCAACGCCTGCGCAACTTCCTGGAAGACCGTGGTCGCGACATCGGTCTCGATCTGCGACAGAGCGCGCTCGATCGGCGAAACCGGCTGATCCGGATCGCCGCCGAACAGCGCGCACACCATCACGGCGATGGCCGGCGCATCAGCCACCAGCGTCATCGCATCCGAAGACGTCGGCGATGCTATGATGGCCATGGCAAAGGCATCGCCGGCATTCGTGCGGGCATCGGGAACACGGCTGATCTCGACCGCGCGCAGGTCGACGGTGACCGGTGCGCCGAGTTCGCCGGCCAGGCTCTTCTGCAGCAGCGGCAGGGCGCGCTCGCCCATCGAGCGCCCGGTGCCGATGACATGAGCGGCCTCACCGCTGTCACCGACCAGACGCTCAATGATCAGCGAGCGGGCTTGCGAGGGGCTGCCAGGACTTGTCATGACGGCGTGCGGTCCTGTCTGTCGTCATGCATGGCTCAAGCCGCTTTCTTCTCGGCGGAAGCTGTGTTCATCGTGCTTTGCTCGACGGCATCGATCGTCGGCCGCTCATAGGACGAGATGGTCTTGCGACCGAACTCGATGGCCACCTGCGGCAGGGCGCCGTTCATGTAGGCAAGCAGCGTCTGCTTGACGATGATATAGAGGCGGTTCTTCTTCTCGCGCACCGTCTTGATCTTGGTGGCGACCGGCCCGACCACCGCATAGGACAGGAAGATGCCGAGGAAGGTTCCGACAAGGGCAGCGCCGATCAGGCCGCCGAGGATTTCGGGCGACTGGTCGAGCGCGCCCATCGCCTTGACCACGCCGAGCACGGCGGCGACGATGCCGAGCGCCGGCAGACCATCGCCCACCGCCACCAGCGCATGGTAAGCCTTCATCTTGTCGGACTTGATGGTCTGGATTTCCTCGTCCATCAGCGCCTCGATCTCATGCGAGCGGGCATTGCCGATGATGATGATGCGGCAGTAGTCGCAGATGAAATTCGTCAGGTCGTGATTCTTCAGCACGGTCGGGAATGCCTGGAAGATCGCCGATTCCTCCGGATTGTCGATATGTGCCTCGACCTCGCTGCGCGACTTCGAGCGCAGTTCGCGCATCAGGCTGTGCAGCACGCCCAGCGTCTCCAGATAGTCGCGCTCCTTCGGCACCGCCTGCTTGAACGCTTCGAGGATACCCCTGCCGGTGTCCTTGACCGTCTTCATCGGGTTGGCGACGAGAAAGGTTCCAAGTGCGGCGCCACAGATGACCACCGCTTCCCAAGGCTGCATCAGCACATGCAGATGGCCGCCCATCGCCATGAAGCCGCCGAGAACACAGCCGAGCGTCACCACAAGTCCGATCAGAATGCCCACGCCAGATCCTTCCGCATCACGTCAGGCCTAACCGATAGCCCCCGTGCCTTGTGTGAGGCTTGAATCATGCAAGGTGAAGCGATTCAGCCTCGCGCAAGCAAGTCCGCATAGTCTTGCTTTTGAAGCTGCGACCGGAGGCATGTCGTGTTGAGCACTTTTACCAGCTACCAGCTCATCGCCAGGGACATCCCCAAGGCGATCGACCGCATCGAGGCGGAGCCGATCACCAAGCGCGACACCGACTGCTATCTCGCCAACATCGGCAGCGTGAAATCGATCGACGATTTCGTCAAGAACGACCGGCTGTTCAAATATGCCATGAAAGCCTTCGGTCTCGGCGACATGGCTTACGCCAAGGCCTTCATGGTCAAAGCGCTGAAGGAAGGGGTGTCGGATTCCGACAGCTTCGCCAACAAACTGAGCGACAAGCGTTATGCCGAGTTCGTGTCGGCCTTCAATTTCGCCGCACTTGGCGCTAATGCCACGAGCTACAATTCGGCACAGCAGGGCGTGACCAACAATTACGGCCTCCAGGTCTCGGTCGGCCCTTCGCAGAACGGCTTCACCTACTACAAGGGCGAAACCTCGTACTACCTGAGCAACATCTCCAACGTAAAATCGATCGACGACCTGATGGGCAACGATCGCCTGCTCACCTATGCGATGGCCGCGTTCGGCCTGGACGCCGACGCCGAGCCGGCTGCGACCGTGCGGGCCATGCTGGAAGGCGGCGTCACCGACCCGAACAGCCCCGCGAACACGTCGACAAACAAGGGCTATGCGGCTTTCGTCGCGGCTTTCGACTTTGCCCAATATGGCGACCAGGCTACGGCGCGCGACGCCGTCCAGCAGGCGGTGCCGAAGGCTGTGATCGGCGGAACCGGACTGTTGCTCGTCAAGCCGACCGCGCAATACATCAAGGGCGAGGCCGACTACTACGCAGCCAACATCTCCAAGGTGAAGTCCATCGAAGACCTGCTGAAGGACAAGCGCCTGCTGACCTTCGCCATGGCTGCCTATGGGCTTGATGCATCGACCCAGACGACGAAGCAGATCCGCACCATGGTCAATGGCGGCGTCACCGATCCGTTGAGTCCCGCCAACCTGTTGACCGACAAGAGCTACGCCAACTTCGTCAGCGCCTTTGATTTTGCCCAGTATGGCGATCAGACGACCACGCGCGACGCGGTGCTGAAGACCACGCCGAAGCTCTACACGACCGAGTCCAGTCTTGGCCTCATCAAGCCGAATGCGGACGCCGTCCAGGCCGAGACCAGCTACTACCTCGCCAACATCACCAAGGTGAAATCGGTCGACGACCTGATGGCCGACAGCCGCCTTTATAACTATGCTCTGTCCGCAAGCGGGCTCGATCCGGCGACCACCAACAAGGATCTCGTCCGTGATGTCCTTGAGGGCGGTGTCCGCGATCCCGCCAGTGTCGCCAACAAGCTCTCCAACAAGGCCTATGCCAGGCTCGCCACCTCGTTGAATTTCGAGGCCTACGGCGAAGCGGCAACGACCCGCAGCCCGTCGCAGCAGCCGGTGGTCGACAAATACATGCGCCAGACCCTGGAAGAAGACGCCGGCAAGACCAATGAGGGCGTGCGGTTGGCGCTCTATTTCGAGCGCAAGGCCTCGACCATCACCAACTGGTACGACGTGCTGGCCGACACGGCCCTGGCCAGCGTGGTACGCACCGCCATCGGCCTGCCCGATTCCTTCGCTGCCGCAGATATCGACAAGCAGGCGCAGGCCTTCGAGGCAAAGCTCGACCTCACCGATTTCACCGACCCGGCCAAGCTCGAGAAATTCCTCACCCGCTTCACCAGCCTTTGGGAAATCAATCATCCGACCTCGACCGCCCAGACATCGATCGGTGTGCTGTTTGCGCAGCCGACCACCGTCGGCATCTCGACCGATCTGATGATGGCCATGCAGAAACTGAGATTCTGAGAACACCATGCAGGACAGCCTTTACGTCGCCCTTTCCTCGCAGATCGCGCTTGAGCGCCGTCTCGACACCATCGCCGATAATGTCGCCAACGCCTCGACCATCGGCTTTCGCGCCACCGGCGTGAAGTTCGAGGATGTCGTCTCCGGCAGCGGCCCCAAATCGGTGTCCTTCGCCTCCTCCGGCAAGACCTATTTGTCCGGCGCGCATGGCGCGATGACGCAGACCGGCAACCCGTTCGACTTCGCCGTCCAGGGCGATGCCTGGTTCGGCATCGACACCCCGGCCGGCACCGTGATGACGCGCGATGGACGTTTTTCGATGAACGAGAACGGCGAGTTGATGTCGCTCGAGGGCCATCCGGTGCTGGATGCCGGCGGCGCGCCGATCCAGCTTGACCCGCGCGACGGTCCGCCCAAGGCGGGCGCCGATGGCTCGCTGCGCCAAGGCGACAAGCTTGTCGGCGCCATCGGCCTGTTCAATTTCGACCCCGGTCCGAACTTCGTCCGCTACGGCAATTCTGGCATCGTGCCCGCGCGTGCGCCGGAGCCGGTCACCGACCGTTCCGATCTCGGCGTCGCGCAGGGCTATGTCGAGGAATCCAACGTCAATCCGGTGCTGGAGATGACGCGCCTGATCATGGTCCAGCGCGCCTTCGAGAACACGGCGGCGCTGATGCGCCAGACCGATGCCTCGACCGACGACGCCATCAAGACGCTCGGCTCCAAGTCGTAGCAGCATGTCGAGCAGCAAATCATCGATACGCGCGCTTGAACGGCAACCGGAGACAGCACCGGAAAACCGGCTGGCTGCGCTGGAGCGGATCTGGCGCCGCTTCGATGACACCGAGACGTTGCTGCGGCGCGGCGGCCGTGTTTCGGAGGTTTCGCCAACGCATTACAAGGTGCGCGGCCTGTCTGAAGTCGCCAGGCTTGGCGACCTCGTCGAACAGCGCGGCAATGCCGGCACGCGCCGCGGCGAGATCGTCAGGATCCGCCGCGACGAAGTCGTCATCGCCCCTTTCGAACGCAGCGCCGACGCCGGCATCGGCGACGCCGTGTTTCGCCGCGGCCCGCTGACGGTAACGCCGCATGCTTCGTGGCGCGGGCGCGCCATCGACGCGCTGACCCGCGTCATCGACGGCGGCCCGCCGCTGATCAGGATCGGCGAGGCTGCGAGCGGCGACGGCACAACGCCCGGCGCCATGGCGCGGCAGCGCGTCGGCACCGCCTTCACGACCGGGGTCAAGGTGATCGACATCTTCACGCCGCTCTGCCTCGGCCAGCGCCTCGGCGTCTTTGCCGGTTCCGGCGTCGGCAAGTCGACGCTGCTCGCTATGCTGGCCGGCGCCGACGCCTTCGACACCGTGGTGGTGGCGCTGATCGGCGAGCGCGGCCGCGAGGTACGCGAATTCCTCGAAGACACGATCGGCGCAGAGAGCATGGCCAAGACGGTCGCCGTCGTCGCCACCAGCGACGAGAGCGCCATGATGCGCCGGCGCGCGCCGGATACCGCCATGCGCGTTGCCGAACATTTTCGCGACCAGGGCCATCGCGTGCTGCTGGTGCTGGATTCGATTACCCGCTTTGCCCATGCGCTACGCGAGGTGGCGACCGGCACCGGCGAGCCGCCGGTCGCCCGCGGCTATCCCGCTTCGGTTTTCACCGATCTGCCGAAGCTGCTCGAACGCGCCGGACCTGGCGCTGAAGGCCCCGGTATCAAAGGACAGGGATCGATCACTGCCATCATCTCGGTGCTGGTCGACGGCGACGACCACAACGACCCGGTTGCCGATTCGGTACGCGGCATCCTCGACGGCCATGTCGTGCTCGACCGCGCCATTGCCGAACAGGGCCGCTACCCCCCGGTCAATCCGCTGTCGTCGATCTCGCGCCTCGCCGACAAGGCATGGAGCCCCGAGCAACGCATGCTGGTGACCAGGCTGAAATCGATGATCTCGCGCTTCGAGGACACCCGCGACATCCGCCTGCTCGGTGCCTATCAGGGCGGCGACGCCGAGCTCGATGTTGCCGTGCGCCAGGTGCCGCTGATCTACGAGGCGCTGACGCAGTCGCCCAGGGATCGCGCCTCGAGCGACGCATTCTCCGACCTCGCCCGTCATCTGAAAGGCAAGCAAAGTGTCGATGCAGGAGACTGAGCTTCAGTACACCGAGCGGCTTTTGCGCGAGATGATCGCAGAGGCCAGTGCCGCCGAGGAAGCCCGGGCCAACGAAGCGAGAGCTGTCAGGGCAAAGGCCGATCTCGACAAGGTCGCCAAGGCTGAGGCCATTCTGGCCAGGGCCGCCAGGCCATTCTTGCCCAGGGCAGCCAGCGTAGTCGAGTCCACTGTGCCTCGCTTGGCCGAGCCTGCCTTGCCCAGCGTCGTCAAGCCTGCATTGCCAAGGACCTCTCGCGCCGGCCCCAAAGAAGCGATCGAGACCAGTCGTGACTCGCTTCTTGACGGGCTGTTCCCGGTCACCGAATGGCCGCAGCCGCCAAGGCCGCAATATCCCAGGCTCGACAAGAAATCCGACCGCCGCAGCGATATCGTCTTTGCCGCGCTCGGCATCACGCTCGGCCTGATCTGCGCGCTGTTTCCCTGGTATATCTTCTTCAATCAGGACCAGTTCGGCGTGCAGGCGATCAAGTTCGGCGGCAGCGGCACCAATGCAGGGCGGGTCAGCGGCGGTTCGCAGATGGAAAACAGCGGTCAGCCGCTGACGGCAAACGATGTTCCCGATGTCGACCTGTTCGCCACCGGCACGCTGCAGGACCCCGAGGACAAGACCCAGTCTCCCGGCGTCGACGAGCAGCCCTTCCCGGCGGATCCCAAATTTCGCATGGTTCATGCCGCCAATGGCCGCGCCATGATCGAGGACGATGCCGGCCTGTGGATTGTCCAGCGCGGCTCGAAGCTGCCCGACTCCAGCGTCGTCTCGTCGATCGAGCAACGCCGCGGCAAGTGGGTCATGGTCACCAGCACCGACCAGGTGATCGAACTCTCCAAATAGCGGCACACCGGCTTACGCCTGGCCCTCGCAAGGTCCGCGCAAGACTGGCAGCCTAGTCTTGTTCGTACCAGCCCGGAGATCCCCATGGAGCCCGTCAATCTTTTCGATCTCGCCGCCAAACAGTCGCAATGGCTGTCGGTGCGCCAGTCGGCCATTGCCGGCAACATCGCCAACGTCAACACGCCCGGCTACACGGCCGGCGATGTCGAGCCGTTCGAGAAGGTGCTCGACCGCACGGCAGTGTCGCTGACCGCCACCCAGGCAGGCCACCTCGGCACTGCCGCCACCAATGCCGGCTTCACGGTCAAGCCAGAAGAGACGACCGGCGCCATCATGCCCTCGAAGAACACGGTGGTGGTCGAGAACGAACTGATGAAGGCCGGCGAGGTCCGCCGCTCCTTCGAGCTCAACACCGCGATCGTCAAGGCCTTCCATTCGATGATGATGATGGCGGTGAAGAGCTGACAATGGACGCCTTGACCTCAGCCCTCAAGATCGCCGCGTCCGGCCTCAGCGCCCAGTCTGACCGTTTGCGCGTCGTTTCGGAAAATCTCGCCAACGCGCAGTCGACCGGCAACACCCCGGGCGCTGACCCCTATCGCCGCAAGACCATCAGTTTCGTCTCGGAACTCGACCGTGCCTCGGGTGGCACGACAGTTGAGGTCAACTCCATCGACCGCGACCCCAGCGACTTTCCCGTCGAATTCCAGCCCGGCAACGAGGCCGCCGACGACAAGGGCTACGTCAAGATGCCCAATGTAAACGTGCTGGTCGAGATGGCCGACATGAGCGAGGCCAACCGCTCCTACGAAGCCAACCTTCAGGTCATCAAGCAGGCGCGTGATCTGATCTCCATGACCATCGACCTGATGAGGAACCAGTAATGATCAGCGGCATTGGCGGTATCGGATCGCTTCCCCTCAAGCCGGAGATCGGTGGCGCCGATACCACGACCGACCTGTTCCAGGGCACCAAGGCGCCGATGGCCGGCAGCGAAATCGGCACCACCTTTGCCGAGGCGCTGAGCCAGGCCGCCTCGAAGACCGTCAACACCTTGCAGAATGCCGAGCAGGTGTCGATCCAGGCACTCAGGGGCGACGCCGATACCCGTCAGGTCGTCGACGCCGTCATGAGCGCCCAGCAGGCCCTGCAGACCACGATCGCCATCCGCGACAAGGTCGTCTCCGCCTATCTCGAAATCAGCCGTATGGGCATCTGAGGAGAACTTGCCGTGAAAGCACTCGCCATCGCAGCGACCGGCATGAATGCCCAGCAGACAAATCTGGAAGTCATCGCCAACAACATCGCCAACATCAACACCACCGGCTACAAGCGCGCGCGCGCCGAATTCTCCGACCTGCTCTACCAGGTCGACCGCACGCAGGGCGTGCCCAACCGCTCCAATTCATCGCTTGTGCCGGAAGGCGTGTCGATCGGCCTCGGCGTCAAGACGACGGCGGTGCGCAACGTCCATACCCAGGGCGAACTGACCTCGACCGGCAACAGTTTCGACATGGCGCTGACGGGCCGCGGCTGGTTCCAGATCGAGGGCGGCGACGGCGGCACGCTCTACAGCCGCGCCGGCGCCTTCAACACCAACGCCACCGGCCAGCTGGTGACCGTCGACGGCGCCAATGTCATCCCGGCCATCACCGTGCCGACCGATGCCATCGAAGTTGTCGTCAACAAGACCGGCCAGGTCTTTGCCCGCATCGACGGCCAGACCGACCTCCAGCTGCTGGGCCAGCTGCAGCTCGCCAACTTCGCCAATGAAGCAGGCCTCGCGCCGCTCGGCGACAATCTGTTCCAGGAGACGCCGGCCTCCGGCCCGGCCAATGTCGGCGTGCCCGGCGATCCCGGCTTCGCCTCGGTGGAGCAGGGTTATCTCGAGGCCTCCAACGTCGATCCGGTCAAGGAAATCACCGAGCTGATCTCGGCGCAGCGCGCCTATGAGATGAACTCCAAGGTCATCCAGGCCGCCGACGACATGGCCTCCGTCGTGTCCAAGAACATCAGGTAAGATTTGATGGTCTCTCCGGCCTTCCGCTCCGCGCTTTGCCGCACCGCGCTGATCCTGGCGCTGGTGGCCGGCAGTGTGCCGGCGTTTGCCCAGGAGAGCGCAGACCAGCAGACCACCACTCAGGTCGCGAGCAGTCAGGCAACCGGCGAGATCGTTCTGATCCCCAACCGGGTCATTTATCCCGGCGAGATGATCGACACCGGCGTGCTGAAACCGGTGACGCTGCTCCCCGGCAAGCACAGGCCAGATGCGGTCGCCACGCGGGCCATGGAACTCCAGGGCAAGGTCGCCAAGCGCACGCTGCTGCCCGGCCGCTATATCCCGGTCGCCGCCATCCGCGACGCCTGGCTGGTCGAACAGGGTGCCGCCGTGCAGGTCTATTTCATCGCGGGCGACCTCACCATTTCGGCCACGGCGGTGTCGCTGCAGCCGGGTGCCGCCGGCGATTTGATAAAGGTCCGCAACACAGACAGCGGCAAGATCTTTTCCGGCACGGTGATGGCTGACGGCACCATCCGGGTCAGCGCGTCATGAGACGCGGAGCTGCCCTTCTGCTCGCGGCCGTTGTCGGCCTGCAGCCGGCGCTGGCCGACGGTCTTACGCCGAAGCAAAAGCGCGATCTTGCCGGCCAGAATGGCGGCGCCTTTGTCGATCCCGAATACGATCCGGCCACCACCAACCGCATGTTCAGGGTCTCCAACGGCCCAAGCTCTCTGCCACCCGGCCAGGTCGCATCGCGCATCAAGGACATTGCGCAGCTGCAGGCTTCGCGCGACAACCAGCTCGTCGGCTACGGCCTCGTCATCGGCCTCGCCGGATCGGGCGACAGCCTGCGCAATTCGCCCTTCACCGAACAGTCGATCCGCGCCATGCTCGAAAATCTCGGCATTGCCACCGAAGGTGGCAGCGCGCGGGCCAAGAACGTCGCCGCCGTCATCGTCACCGCCAACATGCCGCCTTACGTGCAGTCTGGGGCCCGCATCGACATCGACGTCTCCTCCATGGGCGACGCCACATCGCTTGCCGGCGGCACGCTGATAATGACGCCACTGAAGGCGGCCGATGGCGAGATCTATGCTGTCGGGCAAGGCTCGGTCATCGTTTCCGGCTTCACTGCCCAAGGCGATGCCGAAAAGCTGACGCAGGGCGTGCCGACGGCCGGCCGCGTGCCCAACGGCGCCATCGTCGAGCGCACTGTGCGCGCCGAATTCGAGGACCAGGCGCTGCTCACCTTGCAATTGCGCAACCCCGATTTCTCCACTGCCGTCCGCATCGCCGACGCCATCAACGGCTACACCTCGCAACGCTTCGGCATGCGCGTGGCGGCGGAGCGCGATGCACGTACCGTGCAGATCAGGCGGCCGAAGAATGTTTCGGCGGCGCGCTTCTACGCCGAGATCGAGAATTTGGTGGTCGAGACCGACACGCCGGCACGCGTCGTCATCGACGAACGCACCGGCACCATCGTCATCGGCAACGAGGTCAAGATCTCGCGGGTGGCGATCAGCCACGGCACGCTCACCGTGCGCATCACCGAACAGCCGAAGATCGTCCAGCCGGAACCGTTCTCCAAGGGCATGACAGCGGAGGAACCCTTCACCACCATCGATGCCACGCGGCCTGACGCCCGCGTCAATGTGCTCGACGGACCGAACCTCGAAACGCTGGTGTCGGGCCTCAACCGTCTCGGCGTCAAGCCGGACGGCATCATTGCCATTTTGCAAGGCATCAAGTCGGCCGGCGCTTTGCAGGCCGATCTGGTTCTCCAATAGGCCATGCCGATGATCGATTTCTTTTCCCAAAAGCAGCACCGCCGAAGCGCAGCCTTGGCAGCTTGCGTCATCGCCGCCACCGTCCTTGCCGGCGGCACTGTTCGCGCGGAAGAAGCGGTGCGGCAGGTTCTGCCTGGCGGGCAACAGCCGGCGGCAATGCAGCAGCTGGTCCGCGAGAAGGTGCCCGATGAAAGCGAGATCCAGCGCTTCTGCTCCAACATCGCCGACGCCGCCCGCGACCGCCGTTACGCGCTGCAGGCCGAAGAGTTGAAGCAGTTGCAGGCTGGCATCGACCAGCGCATGAAGGCGCTGGACGACAAGCGCGCCGAATACGAGCAATGGCTGAAGCGGCGTGAAGTTTTCCTGGCCCGCGCCGAGGATGGCGTCGTCAAGATCTATGCCGGCATGAAACCGGATGCCGCGGCCGAGCGCCTGGCCATGGTCAACACCGATCTCGCCGCCGCCATCCTGATGAAACTCGATTCGCGCAAGGCCGGCGTCATTCTCAACGAAATGGACCAGAAGGCGGCAGCCACGCTCACCGGCATTATGGCCAGCGCGGCGCGAAGGGTAGACCCGTCATGAAGTCGCATATACTCGCCCTGGTCGCCACCGCTTCACTTGCCGGCTGCGCCTCCGACCCCAGGGAGATCGGCAGGGAGCCGGCGCTGTCGCCGGTTGGCACCGGCATTACCGGCAGCGTCAATGCGCCCTACTCCTATCCCGAAACGCCACCCGCGCCAGTGAAGAAATTCTCGCTGTGGGATGATCGCCAGAGCCGGTTGTTCACCGACCCACGCGCGCTGCGCGACGGCGACATCCTCACCGTCAGGATCAAGCTCAACGACAAGGCCAACTTCAAGAACCAGAACGACCGCAGCCGCACCGCCGGGCGCAAGCTCGGTTATGACGTCAACCTCGGATGGGAAGGTGCCACCACCAGCGGCAAGGGCGACGCGGGGCTGAGCTCCACCACCGAAACCAATGCGGACGGCGAAATCAAGCGCTCGGAGAACCTCGAGCTCAACGTCGCCGCCGTCGTCACCGAAGTCCTGCCCAACGGCAATCTGATGATCCGGGGCTCACAGGAGGTGCGCGTCAATTACGAGCTCAGGGTGCTGACCATCGCCGGCATGGTGCGTCCATCCGATATCGGCGCTGAAAACACCATCTCTTATGAACGCATCGCCGAGGCGCGCATCTCCTATGGCGGCCGCGGCCGCGTCAGCGAAATCCAGCAGCCCGCTTACGGTCAGCAGATCCTCGACCAAGTCCTCCCCTTTTAGGACTGGAGAACGGCGCCGTGGCAAATGTCGAACAGGTTCAGCAAAAAAAGGGCCCGTCGCTTGTCATCCAGCTTGCGATGCTGCTGGCGGTGACGGGCGCCGCGATCGGCATGGGCTGGATGTCCGGCGGCTATCTGAAGGGCGTCGGGGGACCGGTGCCTGTGCCCGCCGCACCGGAGAACCAGTCCAATGCCGAGCAACCGAGCAAGGCGGCCGAACATGCTCCCGGCACCGGGCCGACGCTTGTCCAGCTGGCGCCGATCACCACCAATCTGGCTTCGCCTGCTGACACCTGGATAAGGCTGGAAGCGTCGGTGGTCTACGATGCGCCGCAGCCGCCGGAACTTACCGAAAGCATTCACCAGGACCTGCTTGCCATGGTCCGCACCCTGAAGATGCATCAGATCGAAGGCGCCAGCGGCTACCAGCATTTGAAAGCCGACCTCGAGGAGCGCGCCGCAATCCGCAGCGGTGGCCATGCCAAACAGGTTCTGATCAGGACATTGCTGCTCGAATGAGAAAACTCGTCCTCGCCGCCGCGATCGTCGTCGCCGCCACCTCTGTCGCCGCCGCCCAGCAGCTCGATCTCGGCGGCATCGGCAAGGCCGACGGCGCCACCGTCGGCTATATCATCCAGATGTTCGGTCTGATCACCGTGCTGTCGGTGGCGCCGGGCCTGTTGATCATGGTGACGAGCTTCACCCGCTTCGTCATCGCCTTCTCGATCCTGCGCGCCGGCATCGGCCTGCAGTCGACGCCGGCCAATCTGATCCTGATCTCGCTGTCGCTGTTCATGACCTTCTACGTCATGGCGCCGACCTTCGACCAGGCCTGGAACACCGGCGTCAAGCCGCTGATGGACAACCAGATCAGCCAGACCGAGGCGTTCGAAAAGATTTCGGACCCGTTCCGCACCTTCATGCTGCACAATGTCCGCGACAAGGACTTCGACCTGTTCGCCGATCTCGCCCGCGAACGCGGCCAGGTCGTTGCCAGGGACACCGTCGACCTGCGCATCCTGGTGCCGGCCTTCATGATCTCCGAAATCCGCCGCGGCTTCGAGATCGGCTTCCTGATCGTGCTGCCGTTCCTCGTCATCGACCTGATCGTCGCCACCATCACCATGGCCATGGGCATGATGATGCTGCCGCCGACCGTCGTTTCGCTGCCCTTCAAGATCCTGTTCTTCGTCCTCATCGACGGCTGGAACCTGCTTGTCGGCAGCCTGGTGCGCTCCTTCACCTGACCGTCCGCGCGCCCTTGGCGCCTTGCTAAAATTTTATGCAATATATTTCCGGTTAACCGTCCCGTTTAGCCCTTTGGTAGGGACTTGCCCGCATATTGCTCGCAGATGGCGGGTGATCGGGTCTCACGATCATTGGCATGATGCCGCTCCGTCATACCGGAAAAGCCGGTATGTCAAAAACACCCTGTAAAAATCAAGGTACGAGTAGCCATGTCCAGTATCATGACGAACGCCTCGGCGCTGACCGCGCTGCAGAGCCTGAACAACACCAACAAATCCCTCGAGCAGACGCAGGCCCGCATCTCGACCGGCTACCGCGTTGCCACCGCTTCCGACAACGCCGCTTACTGGTCGATCGCGACCTCGATGAAGTCCGACAACAAGGCCAACTCGGCCGTGCAGGACGCCCTCGGCCTCGGCGCCGGCAAGGTTGACACCGCCTACACCGCCATCAACGACGTCAAGGACCAGGTCGACCTGATCAAGACCAAGCTGGTCACTGCCCGCAGCGCCTCCAAGGAAGACCAGCAGAAGATCGCGACCGAAATCAACGCCATCCAGGCGCAGATCAAGTCCTCGGTCGCCAACGCCAACTTCGCCGGCTCGAACCTGCTGCAGAACGACGCTGCCGCCGCGTCCGACCTGAAGATCGTTGCCGCTTACAACCGTACCGGCGCGACCGTCACCATCGACACCATCGACGTCAAGGCTGCCGATACGCAGGTTCTCGATGTCGCCGGCACGGGCGGCATCGTCGGCGGCCTGCTCGCCGCTGCCTTCTTCGACCCGAGCACCACGGCGGTTACCCCCGCCGCCATCGACACCGCGCTCGGCACTGTTGAAACCGCGCTTGCCAAGCTGTCCACCGGCGCTGCCTCGCTCGGCGCCGCCAAGTCGCGCATTGACACCCAGAAGAGCTTCCTGTCGAACCTGTCGGACTCGATCGACAAGGGCGTCGGCGCTCTGGTCGACGCCGACATGAATAAGGAATCGACCCGTCTGCAGGCCCTCCAGGTCCAGCAGCAGCTCGGCATCCAGGCGCTGTCGATCGCCAACGGCAACTCGCAGTCGATCCTGTCGCTCTTCCGCGGCTGATCTCTCGACATTACGACTGACACCATCCGTCGGGCCGCGCCAACAGCGCGGCCCGATTTCTTTTTGCGGCTGTTGATTTTCTTGCTAAATGGCTGCCGATTTTTGCTCTTGGCCAGCGCCCTGAATGGCTTGGTTTAACAGGCCGTTAACCATATCCCGGTAGTCATGGTTAACCATTCCATGGCGGGCAGACCATACGGTCGATGGGCTTATGCCTACCCCCTTGATGAAGTTGTCCGGCGTGTTCGGGACACGCCAGTGTTTTAAAAGGGGTAAATATCTTGGCTAGCATCATGACGAACGCTTCGGCTCTGACCGCGCTGCAGAGCCTGAACAACACCAACAAGCAGCTTGAAACCACCCAGTCACGCATTTCGACCGGCTACCGCGTCGCCACCGCCAGCGACAACGCCGCCTACTGGTCGATCGCCACCACGATGAAGTCCGACAACAAGGCGCTTTCGGCCGTTCAGGACGCGCTTGGCCTCGGCGCCGGCAAGGTCGATACCGCCTACACCGCCATCACCGACATCAAGGACCAGGTCGACCTGATCAAGGCCAAGCTGGTCACTGCACGCAGCGCCAGCAAGGACGACCAGCAGAAGATCGCGACCGAAATCAAGGCCATCCAGGACCAGATCAAGTCGTCGGTCACCAACGCCTCCTATGCCGGCTCGAACCTGCTGCAGAACGACGCTGCTGCGACCTCCGACCTGAAGATCGTCGCGTCCTATAACCGCACCGGCACGACCGTCGCCATCGACACCATCGACGTCAAGGCGGCCGACACGCAGGTTCTCGATCTTCCTGGCACTGGCGGCATCGTCGGCGCTCTGCTGGCGACGACCTTCTTCGATCCCAGCACCACCCAGGTCCTCCCGGCGGCCATCGACACCGCACTCGGCGCCGTTGAAACGGCGCTTGCCAAGCTGTCCACGGGTGCCGCCTATCTCGGCGCCGCCAAGTCGCGCATCGACACCCAGAAGAGCTTCCTGTCGAACCTCTCGGACTCCATCGACAAGGGCGTCGGCGCGCTGGTCGATGCCGACATGAACAAGGAATCGACGCGGCTGCAGGCACTCCAGGTCCAGCAGCAGCTCGGCATCCAGTCGCTGTCGATCGCCAACGGCAACTCGCAGTCGATCCTGGCGCTGTTCAAGCAGTAAGCTGAACGCTGCTCCTCCCCTTGAATTAAGGGCCGCGCCGACGGCGCGGCCCTTTCGCTTTGTGGCTGTGTTTTGACGCATGTCGTTGACCCGGAACCGCTGCACACTTCCGGGCGACATGCTCTATCATCTTCGCACAAGCTTCGCGGTCTAGTGTTCCACGGAATATCATGCTGGGAGCGCTTGAATCGTGCCGCAACAGATCCAGAGCATCATCTCGAATCTCAGGGCATTTGGCGTCAGGCGCCTTGCCATGCTGGCCGGCATTGCCGCGCTGGTGATGGCCGTCATCGGCATCGGCTCGGTCTATCTCAACCGCCCGGCCTATGAGACGCTCTATGTCGGGCTCGATCGCTCCGACGTGAACCAGATCGGCCTGGTGCTCGGCGAAGCCGGCATCGGCTTCGACGTCGGCTCCGACGGCACCTCCGTGCTGGTGCCGGCCGGCACAACCGCGCAGGCGCGCATGCTGCTTGCCGAAAAGGGCCTGCCGACCAGCGCCAATGCCGGCTACGAACTGTTCGACAATGTCGGTTCTCTCGGGCTGACCTCCTTCATGCAGCAGATCACCCGCGTGCGCGCGCTGGAAGGCGAGATCGCCCGCACCATCCAGTCGATATCCGGCATCAAGGCCGCCCGCGTTCACATCGTCATGTCCGAGCGCGCCAATTTCCGCCGCGACGAACAGCAACCCTCCGCCTCGGTGGTCATCCGCTATTCCGGCATCGACGCCGAAAAGAGCGCCATGTCGATCCGCCATCTCGTCGCCGCCGCCGTGCCGGGCCTGTCGGCCGACAAGGTTACCGTGCTCGATTCCAACGGCAACCTTCTCGCCGCCGGCGACGATCCCTCCAACACAAGTGCTGCCCGCACGCTCGGCGTCGAGCAGACCGTCGAGGCGCAGATCGGCGACAACATCCGCCGCGCGCTGACGCCTTATCTCGGCCCCGACAATTTCCGCGCCAGCGTCAAAGCCGACGTCAATACCGACACCCGCCAGACCGAAGAGACAATCTTCGATCCGGAGTCGCGCGTGGAGCGTTCCGTGCAGTCGGTGCGCGCCAACGAAAACAGCAATCAGAGGCAGGCCTCGACCCCGGCCACCGTCGAGCAGAACCTGCCCGAGACCCAGGCGACCAGCACCGATGGTCCGCAGACGTCATCGGCGAACGACCGCAAGGAGGAGATCACCAATTACGAGATCAACTCCAAGAAGATCGCCACAGTCTCGAACGGCTATTCCGTTACCAAGATGTCGATCGCCGTCGTCGTCAATCAGCAGCGGCTGATGACCATCCTCGGCAAGGACGCAACGCCCGAGCAGATCGCCAAGCGCGTTGCCGACATCCAGAAGATGGTGGCCTCGGCCACCGGCTTCGACGACAAGCGCGGCGATATCATTGATGTCTCGGCGGTCGAGTTCATCGACGGGCTGGACGGCGAGCCGGTCGAACAGCCGGGCATAATGGCGTCGATCGGAACCCATGCCGGTACGATGATCAACGCCGGCGCGTTCATCGTCGTGGTGTTCCTGGTCGCCTTCTTCGGCCTGAGGCCAATGGCCACCGCGCTGAGCGCGCGGCCGACGCCGGCACTTGCCGGTCCGAGCTTCGACGACGTCCAGCGTTCACTGCCGACACCCGAAGCCGCCGGCGCCGAACCGGCGCCGGCTGCCTTGCCCGGCAGCCGCCCAGGCCCGACTCCACTCGACGATCTTCGTCAGAAGATCAGGCCGGCGCCGCAGGAGCGGCTTGCCCGCATGGTCGACATCAATGAGGAGCGCACCGCGCAGATCCTGCGCAAATGGGCGGCCCAGGAAGCAGCGGTATAGACCATGGCCTCGGCAGCGCTTTTCGACCTTTTGCCGGATTTCGGCGCACGCAGCCAGCGTGCCGGCCAGCCCTCGCTCGCGGCCATGGCCGAGCCAAGGCCGGAGACGTCGGCGCCGCAGGCCGACATCGGCGCGCTGATCGCCGAAGCGGTCATCGATGCCGAAGCCGCCCTTGAAGCCCGCCTTGCCATCGCCCACCAGGCAGCGCTCGAGGCACAGAGACAGGCCAACGCCGATGAAGCAAAGGCCTTTCTGGAAACTTTCGGCGGCGATGTCGGCGCGGTCGTCACTGCCCGTATCGAGATCATGGAGGCCAAGGTCAGCGACCTCGTCGGCGCCACCATTGCGCGCATCATTGGCGGCCTTGTCAGCGACGATCTGCAGAAGCGTTCGCTGGAAGCCCTTGCCGGCACGATCCGCGAAGCCGTCGGCGACAGCGAGGCGGTGCGCATCGCCGTGCGCGGACCGCTGTCATTGTTCGAGACGCTGAAGGCTTCGCTCGGCCCACGCGCGGCCAATCTCGATTTCGTCGAGGCACCCGGCTTCGACCTTACCGTCGCCATTGACGAGGCGGTGTTCGAAACCCGCATTGCCGAATGGTCGGCCGCCTTGTCCGAGGCCCTATCATGAGCGAGGGCCCTCTTATGAACGAGTGGACGTCATGAGCGTTGCCGACGCCGCTGAGCCCAGGCACGAGATCATCATCGTGCGGCGCAATCACGACGACCACGACGACGCCCACCATGGCGGCGTCTGGAAGATTGCCTTTGCCGATTTCATGACCGCCATGATGTGCTTCTTCCTCGTCATGTGGCTGATCAACGCCGCCAACGAGCAGACCAAGGCGGCGGTTGCCAGCTACTTCAATCCGGTCAAGCTGGTCGATCGCAACGCCAGCCGCAAGGGCCTCGAAGATCTCGGCGATGGCCCGAGCAAGGTCGGGCTGACGGCGGACGACCCGCGGGACAAGACCAGCAAGGCGGGACAGGACGGCATCGGCGGCGCCGGCACCTCGGACAAGAAGCAATCGAAGGAATCGGCGCCGAAGACCGATCTTTCCGACGAGCATCTGTTTGCCGATCCCTATGCGGTGCTGTCGGAAATCGCCACCGACACCGGCGTCATGCAAAATGTCAGCGAGAAGGGCGATGGCGGCGCGCAGGCGTCCGGCCCGGCTACCGGCGCATCCGGTGGCCAATCCTACCGCGACCCGTTCGCGCCGGATTTCTGGTCGCAGCAGGTGGCTGCACCAGGCGCCGAAGCCACCGCCGAACGCAGCAAGATCGAAGGCGATCCGCTGAAGCCGGGTGACAAGGCGGCACAGACGCAAGTGGCGGAGGTGAAGGCCGTGCCGGCCGCGCCGCCAGTGGCCGCGGCGCCGCTCGAGCCGCTGGCGAAATCCGTTTCCGATAAGCCACTGACCAAGGCTGAAGCCAAGGCAGAGGCCAAGGCTGAAGCAGCGAAGGCCCAGATTGCAAAGGCCGAAGCTGCCGAAGCACAACCCGCACCCAAACCCGAAGCCGCGGAAAAGGCGCCGACGGCCGCCACTGTTAGAGCCGCGGCGCAGGTCAAGCAGGAACTGGCCGAGGCCTTCAAGCCAGGCGACAAATTGCATAATGGCGTCTCCGTCGAAGCCACCGACAAGGGTGTCGTCATTTCGATCACGGACCAGTTCGATTTCGGCATGTTCGAGATCGGATCGGCGGTGCCTAGGCGTGAACTGGTGCTGGCGATGGAAAAGATCGGCCGCATCGTCAACGAGCAGAAAGGCACGATCAGCATCAACGGCCACACCGACGCGCGGCCGTTCCGCAGCGACACTTACGACAATTGGCGGCTGTCCACGGCGCGCGCCCATTCCGCCTATTACATGCTGGTGCGCGGCGGCGTCGACGAGCGCCGCATCACCGAGGTCGCCGGCTTCGCCGATCGCGAGCCGAAAATTGCAGCCGACCCGATGGCGGCCGCGAACCGCCGCATCGAAATCCTGATGGCGACCGACGGATGAGGCGCGCCGCGATCATCGGCCGCGCCGTCGGGCTGCTGCTGCTGAGCGCTGTCCATCCGCCATCGGCCTTCGCCGAGGACGGCTTGCAGCCCTATCAGCTGGTGCGCTCGCTGCAGCTTGTGCAGGACCGCATCGCCGCCGGCGATCACGCCGCGCTGCCGATGCAGGCCAAGCTGCTCGAAATGGCCGACACAAGGCTGCGCGCGGCGGACGCAGATGATTTCAGCGACCCGAAGAATTTTCGCGCCTTGCTGGTCTATGGCATGAGTGGCGGCAACCCCGTCACCGTCGAGGCGGCGGTGTCGCGCGCCAAGACCGACCCGCAAAGCCTGACCATCGCCAAGGGCATTGTCGATTATCTGAACGGCCGGCAGGCGGCTGCGATCGAGGCGCTGAAGCCGATCGATCCGATGACCCTGCCCCCCGATGTCGGTGCCTTTCTGGCGCTGGTCAAGGGCTCGCTTCTCGCCACCGAGCAACCGGTCAGCGCGCTTGCGCTGCTCGACGATGCTCGCCTGCTCAGCCCCGGCACGCTGGTCGAGGAAGCAGCGCTGCGCCGCTCGGTCGGCATCGCCGCCGCGCAAGGCGACGGTGCGCGTTTCGCGCTTGCCTCAACCCAATATGTCGAAGACTACCTCTATTCGCCCTATGCCAGCCAGTTCGCCGACGCATTCGTCTCCGGCGTCATCACGCTGCACATGGCAATCAGCCAGGACAAGCTCGCCGACATCACCGCAATGATGGATCCCGAGCGCGAGAAGGTGATCTATCTGCGCATCGCCCGCCGCGCCGCGATCGACGGCTTTGCCGATCTCTCCGCCTTCGCCTCGGCCAGGGCTGAACGGGGCCGCGACGGCATCCACAATCAGGACGATCCGCGCGCCCAGCTCTATTCCAGCCTGTCCACGGTAACGTCCGGCACCATCGGCGAGGTCCGCGCCAAGCTGGACAAGATCGATCGCAACCAGCTTTCGCAAAGCGACCGCGACCTGCTCGATGCCGCGCAGGCCGTGGCGGGTGAAGTCATCGCCCCGCCGGCGCCGTTGCCTGCCGAAAAGCCCGCACCTGCCGCGGCCAGGCAGGAGCCGGTTAAGACCGCGGCAGTGGAAAAACCCGACGAGCCAGAGCTGCCGCCGGTCGAAGGCGCGATGCCGGAACAGCCAGCCGTCACAACATCGAGTGAACCGGCAGCAACCGACCGACCGAAGGCGGCAAGTGAACCGGCCGCGCAGGCACCAAGCACGCCAGAGGCAAAGGCGGCGGAAACGCCTGCAGTCGCCTCGGCCAGCGATGCGGCTCCGGTCGTGCCGGCATCGGTGCCGGCCCCCGCCGCAGTAGAGCCTACCGATCCCACCGACGCCGCCATGGCGAGGACGCGTCGCCAGCTCGATTTGATCGACCAGATGCTTGGAGCAGCCCCGAAATGACCACCAATGTTGGCCAGGCCCTGCCGGCTCCCGCGCACGCCGGATCGAAGCAGTCGGCCTCAAACGCCAAGGGCGGCGACAAAAGCTTCGGCGACATGGTGCGCGGCGACGACGATGCGCCGACACCGATAGGCCAGGGAGCAATTGAGGCCGCATCGCACGAGCCGCATTGGGCCAAACGCAGCCCTGCCGGTCCCGGCAAAAGCGAAATCCCACACACCCAGTCTGGCAAAACGGGGACGAAATCCGCTGCCGGCAAGGCCGCAAAAGAACATGCCGATAGTGGCCCGGACAAACCATCCAAGGACGCTGAGGTGGCCGGACGAGACGCGGATGCAGGATCGCTGCAGGATCATTTGCCACTGGTGCTGGCGTTGCACGATATCAGGCATTTCTCAATGGTCCGGACAAGCGGGAACGGCATCGCGACGAATGGACAGACTGGGCAACCGGCGCCCGCTGGCGAGGCCATTTCTGCACAGACGTCGCCTCTGAAGAGACACCGCGCAGCGTCCGGCATTGACAACAGACTCGACACGACGACGCGACCGGAACGGGCCAAGCCCGGTACCAGCGTTTCCGCACAGGATCAGGGGCAAAAGCTGCCCGCGATCGGGCTCCAGTCCGGCAAACTGCCGCACCAGGATGGTCCGACGCCTCCTCTACCGGCGGACCAGACGGCAAGCGACGTTTCGGCACCCGCGGCAAAACGGTCCGCGCCGTCGGCGAAGTCCGTCGATGGAGCCCATTCCGCGGCATCGTCCACACAGGGAAAACAGCCGCCATTCGCTGCGCGCGTCGACATTGTCGCCGAACAGAGCTTCCCCGCGCCCGCGCATAGTCCGATAAACCAAACGACTTCGGCGCTTATCGACGCGCTGGCTTCGGATAACGGCCTGCGGCAAGCGGTTTCGACGCCGTCGACGACCGCCCAGACGGCCGGTTCTGTTGCCGTTCCGACACATATATTGAAGATCGAGCTTCACCCGGCAGAGCTCGGCATGGTCACCGCCAGTCTCAGGCTTTCCGGAGAACAACTTTCGATAGAATTGAAGCCCGAAACCCATGAGGCTTACCGCCGTCTCGCCACCGACAGCGACGCCATCGTGAAGTCGTTGCGCGGGCTCGGCTTCGATGTCGACAAGGTCACCATCCTGCAACCCTCGATAGCGATCCACGCAGCGGCCCGCAGCGATGCAGCGAACTCGCATCCAATGCCGCAAGGCCGCGACCAGTCCGCTTTTCAGCCCGGAAACTCGAGCGGCAACAATACGGGTTCGGGCGGCCAGCAGTCGGGAAGAAACCGCAATGACGATGCCCAGGAATTCGGCCGCGCTGGCGCGCCTGCTCGCGAGCGCGCTGGCGACGATATGTTTATCTAGCCTCGCCACCAAGCCGGCCACCGCCGCCACCAACCCTTGCGAGCCCGAGATCTTGCGTGCCGCCGACCGCTATGGCGTGCCCGCCGGCATCCTCTATGCGGTCGGGCTGACCGAGACCGGCAAGAAGGGTAGCTTGCAACCTAACGCATTGAATATAGAGGGAAAAGCGGTATTTCCAAGGAGCCGCACTGAGGCCCTGGCCGCCTTCGAAGCAGCCCGACGTGAGGGCAAGACGCTGATCGACCTCGGCTGCATGCAGATCAACCATCACTATCACGCCGCGCATTTCCGCAGCGTCGACGACATGCTCGACCCGCGCCAGAATGTCGACTATGCCGCGCGCTTCCTGGCCAGCCTGCATGCGCGTCATGTCAGCTGGTCGATGGCCGTCGCCCGCTACCACGCCGGCCCCGACAATGACCCCGCGCAGAAATTCTATGTCTGCCGCGTCATCGCCAATATGGTCGCCACCGGCTTCGGCAAATGGACCCCGAGCGCCCGCAACTTTTGCAACCCTTAGGTGAATCATCTCTTGCGAACGGCTGCAAATCCACGCCCGGCGGGTGACGTGCCACGTCACCCGTTCGGCAACCAACGATACAACCTCCTGATTGCGGTTATTTCGAAACTCGAAATAACTCCCAAGAAAATAGCTACAAGAAATGATGGTTGTTCAGGATTCCCGGCACCGGTTACGGCTCTTCCCACGGGGCAGATGATCTGATTCGGAGGCGGGGCCGATGATTGTAATCGTTGACGAGCGTGAGCTCGTAACTGAAGGCTATAATTCACTTTTCGATCGTGAGGGCGTCGCCTGTGCAGGCTTCGCGTCCGGTGAATTCGGCGAGTGGGTGACATCGGCCGCCGACACGGATTTGCGATCGGTCCGAGCCTTCCTCATCGGCGACTGCCGCGAAGGCACCATCTCGCCACGCCAGATCCGCGACCGCACCGGCGCTCCGGTCATTGCGCTGAGCGAACAGCACTCGCTCGAGAATACGCTGCGGCTGTTCGAGAGCGGGGTCGACGACGTCATACGCAAGCCGGTCCATATCCGGGAGATCCTGGCCCGCATCACCGCCATCCGCCGCCGCGCCCATGAGGACGTCAGCTACACCGAGATCGGCGCCATGCGCATCTTCATGGATGGCCGCGATCCCGAGATCGATGGCCAGCCGCTGCCTCTGCCGCGCCGCGAACGCCGCATCCTCGAATATCTGGCGAGCAACCGCGGACGCCGCGTCACCAAGACCCAGGTCTTCAACGCCATCTACGGCATCTTCGACGAAGAGGTCGAGGAGAACGTGGTCGAGAGCCACATCTCCAAATTGCGCAAGAAACTGCGCGAAAAGCTTGGTCAGGACCCGATAGATTCCAAGCGCTTCCTCGGCTACCGGCTGGTGTTCTGATGCCGGTCTGCGCCAGCCTCGCGCAAGACAAAAATTATATCCTCGCGACCACTGACATGGGCCCAACGATGTTGGGCATTGAGGAGACGTTTCGATGAGCCTTTACGGAATGATGCGGACCGGCGTTTCCGGCATGAACGCGCAGGCCAACCGCCTTTCGGCGACAGCCGACAACATCGCCAATTCCGACACCACCGGCTACAAGCGATCCTCGGCCGAGTTTTCGACGCTGATCATGCCGCAGGTCGGCGGCGCCTATAATTCCGGCGGCGTCAACACCACCATCCGCTCGGCCATCAGCGCCCAGGGCGTGCTGCAGTACACGACTTCGGTTTCCGACCTTGCGGTCAACGGCAACGGTTTCTTCGTCGTCCAGGACCCCAGCGGAACGCCTTTCCTCACCCGCGCCGGCGCATTCGTTCCCGACGCTCAGGGCAGACTGGTCAACGCCGCCGGCTACCAGCTGATGGCCTACAGCTACGCCAACGGCACACCGGCTGCCACCGCCAACGGTTTCGAAGGGCTGGTGCCGGTCCAGATCTCCGACCAGGAAATGACCGCGACGCCCAGCACCGCGGGCAACTTCAACGCCAATCTGCCGGCCGGCGCCACGCCGCCCGCCGGTCCGCTGCCGTCCACCA
This sequence comes from Mesorhizobium sp. C395A, assembly GCF_030323205.1. Lineage (NCBI taxonomy): Bacteria > Pseudomonadati > Pseudomonadota > Alphaproteobacteria > Hyphomicrobiales > Phyllobacteriaceae > Mesorhizobium > Mesorhizobium sp. C395A. The sequence continues at coordinate 3,460,494 of NZ_CP100473.1, forward strand.
ACAGCCCGACGGCGGAATACACGTCGAAATCCTCGATGGTCACCTACGACAATCTCGGCAACAAGAAGCTGCTCGACCTCTATTTCACCAACACCGGGACCGGCACCTGGTCGGTCTCTGTGTTCGACCAGTCCCAGGCGACGCCGGGCACATCCTTTCCCTATACGGGCGGCGCGCTGGCCACGGCCAACCTGACCTTCGACACCACCACCGGCAAACTCACCGGCGCCGTCGATTCGATTACCATCCCCGTACCGGGCGGTGCGTCGCTCGACCTCGATTTGTCCAAGCTGACTCAGCTCGGCACCGGCTTCACGGTCTCCGAAGCCAAGGTCAACGGCAACGCGCCCAGCACGATCGAAAAGATCCAGATCGGCGAGGACGGAGTCATTTACGCCCAGTATCAGGACGGCTCGACCAAGCCGCTGTTCAAGATCCCACTGGCCGACGTCCAGAGCGCCGACAACCTCACCGCACTGCCTGGCAATGTCTATGCGCAGTCCACCGACTCCGGCACCGTGCGCATCGGCTTCGCCAATGAAGGCAAGCTCGGCAGCATCATCTCCGGCGCGTTGGAAAATTCCAACGTCGATATCGCCGAGGAATTGACCAACATGATCGCGGCGCAGCGCAGCTACACCGCTAACTCGAAAGTGTTCCAGACCGGTTCCGACCTCATGGATGTCCTTGTCAACCTGAAGAGATAAACGACGGGCGCCAGGGGAATGAACCCAAACCAGAGCAGCGCGGTGCGCGGATTTCGAATTCAAGGCCACACCGGCAAACCGGCCGGGGTGGTCTGGAATTTCAGGTTTCCGAACGCCGACGCCGCCGACAGGGCAGAGACGTCATCCCCTCCCCACTGGCCTCGTGAAAGACCCGCATGTCGCTGACTTCCGCATTGACCATAGCCCAACAGTCGCTTCAGACCACATCGAAGCAGACCAGCGTCCTTTCCCGCAATATTGCCGACGCCAGCAACCCCGACTATGCCCGCCGCACGGCGGTCGTCGTCAGCAGCGCGCCCGGCGCCCGCTCGGTCGAGATCCAGCGCGCCACCAACGCCCTGCTGTTTCGCCAGAACCTTAGCGCGCAATCGGCATGGAGCGGCCAGAGCACGCTTTACAGCGGAATTGACCGCCTCGCCGTTGCCGTCAACGGCGTCGACAACGCCTCCTCTGCCTCGACCGCGATCGGCAAGCTGCAGAACGCGCTGCAGCTTTACGCCGCTACGCCATCCAACCAGAACCTCGGCTCCAGCGTCATCGACGCGGCCCAGCAGGTGGTGCGCGCTCTGAACGACGGCACCAACGCGATCCAGGATTTCCGCACCCAGGCCGATGGCGAGATATCAACGGCGGTTAACGATCTCAACTCGCTGCTTAGTCAGTTCCAGGACGCCAACAAGGCGGTCATCTCCGCAACCCGTTCGGGTACCGACGCATCCGACGCGCTCGACCAGCGCGACGCTTTGCTGAAGAAGATCGCGGACTATGTGCCGGTGTCGACCTTCACGCGTGGCGACAACGACATGGTCATCACCACCAAGGATGGCACGACACTGTTCGAGACCATTCCGCGCTCGGTAAGTTTCACCCCGTCGGCGGGCTACACGGCCGGCACACCAGGCAACACCATCTACATCGACAATGTGCCGGTCAGCGCCGGGGCTGGCGGCAACACCAGCGCCGACGGCAAGCTCGCCGGGCTCATCACCTTGCGCGACGGCGTCGCGGCGACGATGCAGAGCCAGCTCGACGAAGTGGCGCGCGGCCTCATCACCGCCTTTGCCGAAACAGCACCTTCGCAGCCCGACCGAACCGGCCTGTTCACCTGGTCGGGTGCGCCCGCCATTCCGGCCGCCGGCACGCTGATCGACGGGCTTGCCGGCTCGATCAAGGTCAACGCCGCAATGGACTCGAGCGTCGGCGGCAATCCGGTGCTGCTGCGCGACGGCGGCGCCAATGGTGCGGCCTATATCGCCAACACTGCCGGCAACGCCTCCTATTCGCAGCTCTTGATCGGCTATGGCGACAAGCTCGACAAGCCGATGCCTTTCGACGCTGCGGCCGGCATCACCGTCACGTCCAGCGTGTCCGACTACGCCGCCAATGCCATTGGCTGGTTCGAAGGCCAGCGCCAGCAGGCCTCGAGCAACGCCGACGCCAAGGAAGCGCTGGCATCGCGCACCGCCGAGGCGCTGTCCAACGACACCGGCGTCAATGTCGACCAGGAGATGTCGCTGCTGCTCGACCTCGAACACACCTATCAGGCCTCGGCGCGCATGATGAAAACCGTCGACGACATGCTGTCGGCCCTGCTCGATGCCGTGGGATAAGCCATGAAAGCCACATCCGTCTCCTCAGCCGCTCTCTCCAACGCCGCGCGCTATCAGCAGATGCGCATGCAGGCCGAACTGGTCAAAGCCACCAAGGAATCGACGACCGGCACCGTCGCCGATGTCGGTCTGGCGCTCGGCGCGCGCACCTCGCAGGCGGTCACCTTCTCGCGCGACCTCGACCGGTTGAACGTCATCATCGATTCCAATTCGCTGGTCACCGCGCGGCTGTCCTCGACGCAGGCTGCGCTTGGCCAGCTTTCCGACACTGCGCAGAATTTGCTGACCGCGCTGACCGCCGCCGGCAATTCCTCGAGCACCATCACGCAGCAAGCCGGCAAGGCCGCCGTGCAGCAGATGACCTCTATCCTCAACGCCAGCGTCAACGGCGAATATCTGTTTGCCGGCACCAACACCGACGTCAAGCCGATCGACGATTTCACCGCCGCCGGCTCGCCGGCCAAGGCGGCGTTCGACGCTTCCTTCTCGTCGTATTTCGGCTTCACGCAGACCGATCCGCTCGCCGCCAACATCACCGCCGCCCAGATGGACGGCTTCATCACCAGCAATGTCTTGCCGCAGTTCATGGGCTCCGGCTGGCAGGCCAACTGGTCGAACGCCACCGACCAGCAGATCGTCAGCCGCATTTCGCTGGGCGAAACCACCCAAACCTCGGCCAGCGCCAATGACGACAGCATCCGCAAGCTCGCCATGGCTTCCGCCCTGATCACCGGCCTGCTGTCCGGCAATATCAGCCAGGCGGCGAAGACCACCGTTGTCGGCCGCGCCCAGGCGATGGTCGGCGAGGCGCTGGGCGGGCTAGGGCAACTGCAGGCCGAGACCGGCCTTGCCGAGAAGCGGGTCTCCGACGCCAGCGACCGCATGAAGACGCAGGTCGACCTGTTCGAGCGCCATATCCTTGATCTGGAAGGCGTCGACCCCGCCGAGGCAGCCACCCGCGTCGCGGATCTGACGCAGCATATCGAGACGTCCTTCGCGCTGACCGCGCGCCTGCAGCAGATGAGCCTGCTGAACTACCTGACCTGACAATCTCAACCGCAACGGTAGAGCCAAACGATGTACCAATTCTCCTACGCCGACATCCAGACCGACTCCGTTGCCGATGCGAAAGATCGCGAGCGGCAGCTTTTGACCCGCTCGATCGAAATGCTGGCGGCGGCGGCGGCGGTCGGCCACACCTCGATGGAGGCGGTCGAAGCGCTGCACTTCACCAACCGGGTCTGGACCACCTTCGTCGAGGATCTCGGTTCCAGCGACAATGTCCTGCCCAAGGAACTGCGCGCCAACCTCATCTCCATCGGCCTGTGGCTGCTGCGCGAGGCCGAGGACATCCGCCAGGGCCGCACCGACAATTTCGAAGGGCTGATCGAAGTGTCCCAGATCATCCGGGACGGCATTCAATGACCAACACGCTGAAGATATCGCTGAAGCCGAACGAGAAGATCTACATCAACGGCGCCGTCATCCGCGTCGACCGCAAGGTCACCGTCGAGCTGATGAACGACGTACAGTTCCTGCTCGAGAACCATGTCATCCAGGCCGACGATGCCTTGACGCCGCTCAAGCAGCTCTATTTCATCCTGCAGGTGATGCTGATGAACCCGGCCGGCGCCATCGAGGCGCGCGCCATGTTCCGCCGCTCGCTGCCCTTGCTTTTGGCAAGCTTCGAGGATGAGCAGATCAGTGGCGCGCTGAAGCAGATCGACCGCATGGTCGGCGAAGACCATATCTATGAAGCGCTGAAGGCTATCCGTGCGCTTTATCCGCTCGAACGCCGCGCACTTGGCGGCAATGACGATGTTCAGGGTGCGAAGCGCCCGCTGGCCGTGGGAGCACAATACTGATGAATGTGGACATGACGACGACGATCCCCACGGGCGCCAACCAGGGCACCCAGCAGACGTCGAAGACAGCGGTCGACTACCAGTCGTTCCTGAAGCTGTTGATCGCCGAGATGAAGAACCAGGATCCGACGAAACCGATGGATTCGACGCAGTATGTCGCCCAGCTCGCCACCTTCTCGCAGGTAGAGCAATCGGTGCAGACCAACACCAAGCTCGACCAGATCATGCAGTCCTCGGCGCTGTCGCAGGCCGATGCCTTGATCGGCCGCTCGATCACCTCGGCCGACGGCAAGACGACCGGCGTCGTGGCCTCGGTCAAGCTTGCAAGCAACGGCGTGATCGCCGTGTTGCAGAACGGCACCGAAGTGCCGGTCGGCGCGGGCGTTTCGATAAAGCCGGCCAGCTAGACAGTTCCATAGAGGCGCGCTCACATGAACGAGGCCGACGCACTCGACATCGTCCAGTACGCGGTATGGACGGTGCTTGTTGCTTCCGCGCCGGTGGTGCTGGTCGCCATGGTGGTCGGCATCGGCATTGCCCTGATCCAGGCCCTGACCCAGATCCAGGAAATCACCCTGACCTTCGTGCCCAAGATCGTCGCCATCATGCTGGTCGTGGCGCTGACCGGTCCGTTCATCGGCAGCCAGATCTCGGCCTTCACCAACGTCATTTTCGAGCGCATTGAAAACGGGTTCTAGGCAGCGCTTGCAGGCGGCTGTGTTCCGGCTAGATTGCAGGCCATGACTCAGGCAGAACTCACCGGCAGGCCATGTGCGGAATAGCCGGCGTCTGGCGCAAACGAAACCCGATCGACGCCAACGACCTGTCGGATGTCGCCAGCATGATGCAGGCGTTGGTACATCGCGGCCCCGACGATCATGACAGCTGGCACAACAATCGGCTGGCGCTCGGTCACCGCCGACTTACCATCATCGATCCCTCGCCCGCCGCCCGTGAGCCGATGCTGACTTCTTCCGGCGATGGCGTTCTCGTCTACAATGGCGAGGTCTACAATTACCGCTCGCTGCGCGAAACGCTGCAGGCGCAAGGCGTCGTCTTTCGAACCATCTGCGATGCCGAAGTGGTTCTCGAAGCCTTGCATCACTGGGGCCCCAAAAAAGCCGTGCCGCTGTTCGACGGGATGTTTTCCTTCGCCTATTTCGACGCTCGCAGCAGTGCGCTGTGGCTTGCGCGTGACCGTCTTGGAATCAAGCCGATGTCGGTGGCCGACACGCCGGAGCGAATCCTGTTCGCCTCGGAGGACAAGGCGATCCTCGCCTGCGACGGTTTTCCGCGCGACATCGACAGCCGCGAGATCACCTTGCGGCTTGCCTGGCAGAGCCGCGATTCCAGCTACAGCCTGTTCGACCGCATCGAGCGCCTGCCGCCCGCCGGCCTGTGGAAGATCACCGATGGCGTTATCGAGAAGCGCCGCTTCTGGCATGTGCTGGACGTGCTGGAGACCGCGCGCATTACCGGCGATGCATCCGCTGATGCTGAACACATGGCGACGCTCGAGGCGTTGCTCAAGGACAGCGTCGGACTTCACTGCATCGCCGATACCAGCGTTGCCACCGCCTGCAGCAGCGGTGTCGATTCCGGCCTGATAACGGCGCTGGCAAAGCGGTTCAGGCCGGAAGTCCACGGTTATGTCGTCGACCCGCAGCTCGGCAACAGCGAGGCCGAAGACGCCGAACGCACCGGCCGCCATGTCGGCGTGCCCTTGCGCCGGGTGCCGGTCGACAGGAACCGGTTTTTCGAACTTTGGCCAAGGGTAATCTGGCATCTTGAAAGCGATGGCTGGCACGCCAGCCATGTCGCACTGCTGGCGCTTGCCGAACGATGCCGGGCCGATGGCGTCAAGGTGCTGCTCACCGGCGAAGGCGCAGACGAATTGTTTGGCGGCTACCCCTTGCAGGCCTTGAGCATGAAGAAGTGGCGTTCCTGGTCGTGGCCCCGGCGCCTGGTCCATTCGAAGCGCTCGCTCGACCGGAGATTCGAGCAACAGCGTCATGCCCCCTACAAGGTCTCGGCTGGAAGCCACTCACAAATGGATCGCAGCATGGTCCTGCGTGCTTTGTCGCCGGAGCTGAATTTTCTGCAAACCGAGATCTTCGACCGCCTGGAGCCGGTTATGCCGCCCGCGGATCGCGCCTTTCTCGGTAGTTGCCTCTACGACCTCTATTCGCATCTGCAGGACATCCTGCACCGGCACGACCGGCTGAGCATGGCGGCGTCCGTGGAACTGCGGGTCCCGTTCCTGGAAAACCGCCTGATCGACTTCGCCATCCATTTGCCGAGGCGGCAGAAATACCGCGACAAAACAGGAAAATGGCTTTTGCGAAAGGTCGCTGAAAAGCATATTCCGCGCCAGAACGTCCAGGCGCGCAAGATCGGCTTCGAGATGTCGTCGCAATTTTCGGCCGGCACGGAGACTTTGCTACGCGGCGGTTTCCTGCGCGATGCCTTGAAATGGCCCGCCGCGAATTTGGAGGACATGGTCCAGTTGGCGCGGCGCGAGCAACCGTCCAGGCTGCGGCTTGTCGGCATGGAGCTTTTCCTGCGCCTTCACGCCGGCGGCGAGACGACAGGCACGCTGACCGAAGCCTTGCATACCGCTGCCCGGGACAGAAGCTGACTTCGCGCGCGGCCGACAGCCCCGCGCAGTGGACCAATGAGAACATCGCTCTGGGTAGCGGACCATTCCCGGCTGACGTATTTTCGCCTTGCTATCCTGTTGTTGGACCATGATCTTTTTCGAAGACGCGTTCGCCCTTTTGGATGTCGTGCTCTATTTCAAACGGATGCCATGATTGTCGTCCCCGCGGACGAAACCAGCACGTTAAGGTGGGACAGGTCTGATGATCGATGACGAGCCGGACAGCGAACGCGTTTCGGCGCTGGCGCCGTTCCGGCACGGCATCTTCCGCGCCGTCTGGTCGGCCAGCCTGGTGTCGAATTTCGGTGGCCTGATCCAGGGCGTCGGCGCCGCCTGGATGATGACCACCATCGCCACCTCGCCCTATCAGGTGGCGCTGGTCCAGGCCTCGGCCACTCTGCCGATCATGCTGTTTGCACTCGTCGCCGGCGCCATCGCCGACAGCTTCAACCGGCGCAAGGTGATGCTGATCGCCCAAATCTTCATGCTGGTCGTCTCTGCACTTCTAACGCTGTTCACCTGGAACGGCTGGATGACGCCGTGGACGCTGCTTGCCTTCACCTTCCTAATCGACAGCGGCACGGCGCTCAACAACCCGTCCTGGCAGGCATCGGTCGGCGACATGGTGCCGCGCAACAAGCTGCCGGCCGCGGTTGCACTCAATTCACTGGGCTTCAACCTGACACGCAGCGTCGGCCCGGCGATCGGCGGCATCATCGTTGCCGCCGCTGGTGCGGCTGCTGCGTTCGCCGCCAATGCGCTGAGCTATATAGGTCTCATCATCGTGCTCTTCCGCTGGAAGCCGGAGCTGCCGGTCTCGACGCTGCCGCGCGAGACGCTGGGCGCCGCCATGGGCGCCGGCCTGCGCTATGTCGCCATGTCGCCCAACATCGGCAAGGTGCTGGTCAGGGGCTCCGCCTTCGGCTTCAGCGCCGGCGCGGTTTTGGCGCTGCTGCCGCTGGTGGCGCGCGACGTCGTCAAGGGCGATGCCTTGACCTACGGCATCATGCTCGGCGCCTTCGGCATCGGCGCCGTCGGCGGCGCGCTGATAAGCGTGCGTCTCAGACAATTGCTGTCCAGCGAGACGATGGTGCGGATGGCCTTCGCCGGCTTTGCCGTCTGCGCCTTCAATGCCGCCATCAGCCTCAATGCCTGGCAGACTGCGGCGGGTTTGCTCATCGGCGGCGCCTGCTGGGTGATCGCGCTGTCGCATTTCAACGTCACGGTGCAGATGTCGACGCCGCGCTGGGTCGTCGGCCGGGTGCTGTCGGTCTACCAGACGGCGACCTTCGGCGGCATTGCGCTGGGCAGCTGGATCTGGGGCGTCGTTGCCGATGCGCATGGCGCCGAAACCGCGCTGATTGCGGCGGCCATCGCGATGCTTGTTGGCGGCGCCATCGGCCTGTTCCTGCCGCTGCCGCAGCAGACGACTCTCAACCTCGACCCGCTCAACCGCTTCAAGGAGCCGCATCTCGGCCTCGACCTGAAGCCGCGCAGCGGCCCCATCGCCATCATGATAGAGTACATTATCCGCGACGAAGATGTACCCGAATTCCTCGCCACCATGGCCGAGCGCGGGCGCATCCGCCGCCGCGACGGCGCCCGCAACTGGACGCTGGCTCGGGACCTAGAAAATCCCGCAGTCTGGATCGAACACTACCACACGCCGACCTGGCTGGAATACATCCGCCACAACCGGCGCGCCACCCATGCCGACGCCGTCGTCGGCGAGCGGGTGCGGGCGCTGCACAGCGGCGACGAACCGCCGCGCGTGCGCCGCCTGATCGAGCGCCCGACGACCGCCGGCACCGCGCTGGTCTCGCCGAAGGGGCCGATCGATCACTGAGCTCGCCATAGCCGTAGCGCCGGTCAGCCGGCGCTCTGGATCATGTAGAGCTTGCGCGTGGTCTCGCGTATCAGCCACTCGCCCTTCCAGCCCTGCGGCAGGACGAGGAGATCGCCCGGACCGAGTTCCCGCACCTCGCCATCGATGCGGCTCAGTTCCACGCGCCCCGAAATGATGTGGCAGATCTCCGACGAGTCCGAACGATCGGCGGTGAAGCGGCCGGGCGTGCATTCCCAGATGCCGACATCGACAGTCCCGTCAGGCGATTGAAAGAACGAGCGCACGGCCTCGACCTGATCGCCTTCAATCGAGCTTGGCTTAGGAGAGAACGCGCCGATCTCGGCCTTGGCGAGATCGTGGAAGGTCGAAAGATCGATCAAGTCTAGCTCCATGGATAAGAGCAATTCCAGGAAAGGGGTCTGCCCCGGAATTGCGTGAGAACAAATGGCTTTAGTGGCCGGTGATGCTGTCGGCCAACGCGGCCAGCTTCGAGGTGCGCGCAAGCCCTGCCGCCTCGCGGCCATCGGCAATGCGATAAAGCTGGTACATCGAATGCACGCCCAGCCAGCGGAAGGGCTCCGGTTCCCATGGCCTGACCTTGCGGTTGACCCAGGGCAGCTTCGTCAGCTCGGTGTTTGCCCCGAGAACAAGGTCAGCCAGCGTGCGCCCTGAAAGGTTGGAGCTGGACACGCCGAGGCCGACATAGCCGCCGGCCCAGCCGATGCGGGTCGCGGGATCGAGGCCGACCGTGGTGCACCAGTCGCGCGGCACGCCGAGCACGCCGCACCAGGCGTGATCGATGCGGCATCCCTTGGTCTGCGGCAAGAGCGTCGTCAGGATCGTGTGCAGCTGGTCGATCGTGGCCTGCTGCGTCTGGCCGTTGACGTCGGTGCGCGAGCCGTAGCGATAAGGCACGCCGCGTCCGCCCATCGTGATGCGTCCCTCACGCGTGCGCTGGGCATAGCAATAGGCATGCGCCGCATTGCCGAGCAGTTCGTGCCCTTCCCAACCGATGTCGCGCCACAGGTCGGCAGGCAGCGGCTCAGTCACGATCTGCGCGCTGTTGAGCGCCAGCCAGGTCCGCTCCTCGCCGGGGATGCCTGATGTAAAACCCTCGGTCGCGCGGATGATCGTCTCCGCCTGCACCGTACCGCGGTCTGTCGTCACGCTGCCCTTGGCGATGCTTGTCACCGTCGTCTTCTCATAGATCGGCACGCCCAGCCGCTCGACGGCATCGGCAAGCCCGCGCACCAGCTTGGCCGGCTGCACCCGCGCCTGGCCATGGACGACGAAGCCGCCCATGACGTTACGGATGTTGATGCGCGTGCGCGTTGAGGCGGCGTCCAGCATCTCGACGCGGTTCGGGTCGACATCCCAGGAACGGATCGTCTCGCATTCTTCGCGCACGCGCTCCAACTGCGCTGCGTTGGTGGCCACCGTCAGATTGTCGACGCGGCGAATGTCGGCGTCGATGCCTTCCTCGGTCGCGACCCGGATCACTTCATCAACGCAGCCTGCCATCGCCGCCTGCATCGCCATCACGCCTTGGCGGCTCGATGTCTTGAGATATTTTTCGCGCGACCAGCTGAAGCCGCCCGACAGCCAGCCGCCATTGCGCCCCGAAGCGCCGAAGCCGGCAAATTTGCGCTCGACGATCACGACGCGCAGCGATGGCTTCGCCTTTTTCAGATAGTAGGCGGTCCACAGGCCGGTATAGCCGGCGCCGACAATGGCGACATCGGCCTCGATGTTTCCAGGCAAGGACGGGCGCGGAACGGGAACCGCCCCCAGATCCGCATACCAGAACGATATGTCGCCGTTGCGCTTGGCTTGCATGGAATGACTTTCAGATGGGATCAGGCCAGATGGGATCAGGCCAGATGGAATCAGGTGAGTGTGGTGTCGGCGCTTGCGTCGTCCGCGAGCAGCTTGGCATCGCTGCCGTCGAAGCAGAGCTCGACCTTGTCGCCGAGGCCAAAACTCTCGCCGGTCAGTGGTGAGCGCACGATCGCGGCCGAGCCGTCGGCGAGCTTAACTTCGTACTTCGATTCCGAGCCGAGATAGATGGCTTCCGCGATCGTCCCCGACAGGCGGTTGGCGCCATTGGCAGCACTTTGGCCGGCTCTTCGGATCGCGAGCTTTTCGGGACGCAGCAGCATCACCGGACTGGCTTCTCCCGACAGCTTACGCGGTACCGTCACCGTCTCGCCGGCGATGCTCAGCGCGGTGCTGTTGCCATCGCTGCGCGCCTTGCCGCGCAGCACGGTGGAATCGCCGATGAAGCGGCCGACGAACAGCGTTGCCGGCTCGTCATAGAGCTGGCGGCCGGTGCCGACCTGCTCGATGCGCCCGCGGTTGAACACGGCGATGCGGTCCGACAGCACCAGCGCCTCTTCCTGATCGTGCGTGACATAGACGAAGGTGGTGCCGAGTTCGCGATGGATGCGCTTGATCTCGAGCTGAAGCCATTCGCGCAGCTTCTTGTCGAGCGCGCCGAGCGGCTCGTCCATCAGGAGCAGCGGCGGGTCGAAGACGATGGCGCGTGCCAACGCCACGCGCTGCTGCTGGCCGCCCGACAATTCGCTGGGATAGCGATGCGCGAAATCGCCCATCTTGACCATGTCGAGCGCCCTTGCCACGCGTGTCTGCCTCGTCGCCTGGTCGACGCCGCGAAGCGTCAGCGGATAGGCGACGTTGCGGCCGACGCTCATATGCGGGAACAGCGCGTAATGCTGGAAGACGACGCCGATGTTGCGCTTGTGCGCCGGCACGCCGACGACGCTTTTTTCCCCGACCAGAAGCTTGCCGCTGGTGACATCGGTGAAACCGGCAATCACGTTGAGCGTCGTCGTCTTGCCCGAGCCGCTGGGGCCGAGCAGCGTCATGAACTCGCCGGGCTCGATGCGCAGCGACACGCCGTCCAGCGCCTTGAAGCCGCCATAGGCCTTGCTGATCGCTTCGAGATCGATCGCCGCGCCCTTGCTTGTCGGCTTCGGATTCATTGGCGTCCTTTCCGCTCGCGGCCAAGAAGGAGCATGCCGCCGCCGATCAGGACCGTGGTCGCGAAAAGCAGGATCGTGCCGACAGCCGCCACCGTCGGATCGGCGTCGCGCGTGATCGAGGCAAAAATCTGCACCGGCAATGTCTTGAGATAGGGGTTCGTGATGAACAGCGACACGACAATCTCGTCGAACGAGGTGGCGAAAGCGAACAGCAGGCCTGAGAGCACGCCCGGCGCGATCAGCGGCAGCGTCACCGTGCGAAACGTGGTCAGTGCGCCGGCGCCCAGGCTCGCGGCGGCTGTCTCCAGCCGGCGGTCGAACACTTCGAGACTGGCCGAGACCGCGATCAGCACGAAGGGCAGCGCAAGGATGGTGTGGGCCAGCACGAAGCCGAGCAGCGTGCCGACGAGCTGCGTGTCGAGATAGACGGCATAGATGCCGATCGCCAGCACCACGCCCGGCACCACCATCGGCGTCAGCATCAGCATACGCAAAAGGTTCGCCGGCCGCGCCTTCATGCGGTCGAGGCCGAAGGCGGCAAGCGTGCCGAGCACCGTTGCCAGGACGGCAACGATGGAGGCGACTTTCAGCGAGTTCAGGAAGCTGTTCGACCAGTCCGGATTGGTGGCGAAATTCTGGTACCACTGCCAGGAAAAGCCTTGCGGCGGAAACGCCAGCGATTTGTTTTCGTTGAACGACATCGGCACCACGACCAGCGTCGGCGCCACCAGCCATATCGCCACCAGCAGGCAGACGAGCCCGAGAAGAACGCGGGTGAGCGGCTTCATCTCCATCAGCGCCGCCCCGCTTCCCGATGACTGGACCGCATCACAGGTGCTGCCAGCGCCAGCAGCACGAAGGTGGTGACCAGCAGAACGACGCCCATGGCGCCGCCCCTGCCCCATTGCAGCAGGCTGAGCACCTGCGTCTGCACCAGCGTCGACAGCATGGTCGAGCGCGGGCCGCCGAGCAAAGCAGGCGTGATGTAGAAGCCGAGCGACAGGATGAAGACGATGATCGCGCCGGCATAGACGCCGGGCAGCGACAGCGGCAGATAGACGGTGAAGAACGCGCGCGACGGCCGCGCACCGAGGCTTTGCGCCGCACGCATCAGCCAGAGGTCGATGCCTTGCATCACGGAATAGAGCGGCAGGATCATGAACGGCAACAGCACCTGCGCCATGCCGATGACCACGCCGGTCTGGGTGCGGATCAGCTTGACGCCGCCGAACCCGACCGAGCGCAGCAACGAATTGATGACGCCCGAATCCTGCAGCAGGATCACCCATGACAGCGTTCGCACCACACCACTCACCCAGAACGGGATCAGCACGCAAAGCACAAGCACCAGCCGGACGCGCGGCCCGACCGCGGTCATCAGATAGGCATAGGGATAGGCCGCGATGACGCAGACCAGCGTCACCCAGGCCGAAATGACGAAAGTCCGCTGCAGCACTGTCAGGTTGACCGGCGCGCCGAAGAACCAGGCATAGTTCTGCAGCCCCCACTCAGGTTCCGACAGGCTGCGCAGCACGATGGTGAGCAGCGGATACCCGATCACCGCGACGAGCAGGATGAGCGCCGGCGCCGTGAGCGCGAACGGCCGCCATGCCCGACCCGGCCGCGCATGGGCGGCGGGTTGGGCGATGGGTTCGGACGCGCTCACGGCCTGGCTCTCACTTGGCTGTTCAGTTGCCTGCCATCAGCGCCGACCACTTCTCCTGCGCCACCGGGAAGTTCTCGACCCAGAACTTGATGTTCTGCTTGTAACCCTGCTTCTGGCGCTCGGGCGTGTTGGTCAGGAAGGCGGCGACCGACGCATCGACCTTGGGCTGCGCGTCATTGTTGATCGGCGTATAGGAGGTCTGCTGCGCCAGGATCTCCTGCGCCCCCTTGCCGAGATAGGCATTGAGCAGCGCATAAGCCGCATCCGTATCCTTGACGCCGACCGGAATGGTCATCTGGTCCATCACCACCAGCCAGTCCTGCCAGGCCGGCGCATATTTGGCGCCGTTCTTCACCGCCGTCATGGCACGTCCGGTCCACATCATCAGCATGTCGGCTTCGCCAGATTCGGCAAGCTGCTGCGACTCAGCGCCGGTCTTCCAATAGATCGTGTCGGGACCGAGCTTGCGGATGACATCGATGGCCTTGTCGATGTCGGCCGCCGTCATCGCCTTCGGGTCGCCGCCAGACGCCTTCAACGCCTGCTCCAGCAGGCCGCCCGTCGGGTCGCCCGAACCGTCGAGCGCGCGCGTGCCGGGGAATTTTGCCGTGTCGAAGAAATCGGCCCAGTTCTTGGGCGGGTTATCCCCATACTTCTCCTTGTTGTACATCAGCACGACGCCGTAGTTCATGGCCGGCACCGAGCATTCGCCGACCTGGCCCTCGGGCACCTTGGAGACGTCAAGCTTGCTGAAATCAAGCTTCTGGAACAGCTTGCCGCAATAGACGTAAGGCGGTAGGTCGGCGGTGTCGACGACGTCCCAGGTGACGTTGCCGGATTCGACCTGCGCCTGCAGCTTGGCGATCTCTGTCGGCCCGTCATTGAGCAGCGTGGCGCCGGACTTTTCGACGAACTCCTTGAGCGCGGCGGCCTGGCCGTCCTGGTAGATGCCGCCATAGGAGACGAGCGTCAGCGTCTTGCCCTTGAGCGAGCCTTCCTTGACCTCACCCGCGACAGGCTTTTCCTGCGCGAACGCTGCGGTTGCCAGAACGCCGAGCGCCAGCACGGCGCCAAGGCCAAGATGTCTTGTTTTCAGCATGATTATTGTTCTCCCATTTGACCCGCATGGATTGAACCTACCTGGCTGCGAGCGGTTTCCAGGCCCTGTATTGATCGAGTTCGGCGCGCACCGAAGTCGGTGGCGCAATGATCCACATCACCTCGGCTCGGCCACTGCCGATGTTCTCTGAGCGATGTGCTGTCGATGTCGCGTATTCGATGCTGTCGCCCTCTTCCAGCACATGCCTGACATCGCCGAGCGAAACCTCGACGATGCCGCGCAGCACGACGAGCATCTCGTGCGCGTCGCCATGGGTGTAGAGCGCTGGGCCGGTCGAGCCGCCGATTTCGAACTCGCCGACATAGACTTCCATGTCGCTTAAAGGGGGACGCGAGAGCAGCATCTTGCGGCAGCCGTCGCTGGGCGGCAGGCTCGGCCGCTCGCTGCGCAGCAAGACCCCGCGCTGCCCGGCGGCACTATCCTCGAACAGCATCGCCACGCTCACCCCAAGCGCCGAGGCCATCTGGTTGAGCGAGGCGGTGCTGGCGCCGGTCAGGCCGCGCTCGAGCTGGCTGATGAAGCTGGCGCTGGTCCCGGTCAGCTCGGCGAGTTCGCGCAGCGAAAGCCGCCGGCCGAGACGCAGGCTCTTCAGCCGCTGGCCCAGCATCTGATGGGCATGCGTCGCCGTCGAGGCGACGCCATTCTTGACCGGAGCCTGGTCGGTGCTCATCCCGTCTTTTTCTCCCACTGAACAATTTGTACAGTGACACTGTACACGTGGCAAGCGCCGAGTAGGGACATTTAAGATGCCGGCCGAGGCCTAGTCTTCGCCCGACAGGTCGCGCCGCGCCTTGTCGAGTTCCTCGGCGTAGCGCCGTATCAGATGGCCCTCGGTCAAAAGCCCGACAACGGCCCGGTTGTCGAAATTCTCGACCACCGCCAGTTCCTCCGCGACGGCGCGCTGGATGGTTTCGGCGGTGGACTGGACGTTCATGGTCGGCACCAGCACCGCATGCCGGAATTTGGCCGGCGCCAGCACCGGCGTCTCACCATCGAACGGATCGCTGTGCAGTTCGGCGACGATCAGCACGCCGACATAATGCCGGCTGCTTGCGGCGCCATTCTGGCGCTGAGGCGCAGTCAGGCTTGCCGCCCCGCTTCAATTCCCCGCGAGCGTGTCGAGGTATATGAGCGATCGCTTACGCAATCGACGCAGCTGTGTTATTTTTGGCCGTCTCCATTTCCCTCAAGGAGGAGAAGATGAGTGCGCGGGGATTTTTTTCATTAGCTGTTGGCATGATTTTTTTGAGCTCGTCTGCGGTGAGCAATTCAAGCATGGATATGCCGGTTAGGTCTGTTGTGTCACACCCGATGTCTCTTTTTTGGCGGGAGGCAATCCGGAAAACCAAAGCCGGCCGGCAAAGGAATTTATCCAGACTGCACAACAAGATGTTTGCTGTCCTGGCTACCCTTGGTATCGCAATTCGACGAACACCTGCTACGGCAGCTATGAAGACTGCCACGATACCGATGGCGGCGGATGGTCCTGCAGACAGGTCAACGCCTGCTAGACTTTCTTGGGCCTACGCCTTCTTGACTGTGCCCGGTCCTCAGATCGGCTTCGGCTCGCCGGCCTCGTAGAGCATGAGGTTGCGCTCGCCTATGCCGAGCGATGCCCAGCTCGCCCGCCAATCGGCGATGTGAGGCGAGCGGAAATGCGCGTCGAGCGCGGCCCTGTCGCTCCACACCTCGATTACATGGATGAGCCCGGCGTCGAGCACGTCCTGCGCGTAGGAGTATTCGATGCAGCCGGGCTCCGCCCAGCTGCCCAGTATCATGCGCCGCATGGCCGGCCTTGCCTCGTCGAGCCGTTCCGCCGGCAAGCGAATGGTGCCGATGATCACCAGCATGATCTCTCTCCTCAAGGCCTCTGTCGTCCTGGCAACTAACCAGTCCTCCCACCCTCGCGCAAGCTTGACCGGTTAGGCTCGAAGGGCTGTCGCGTGCTCGGCAGGCTTGTGATTGGGGACGACATGGCAGTCAGCGAAAGCTTAGCGACAGGAACAGTGGCCAAGAACGGCCGCGATGTCTTCTTCGCCATCGGCATCGTCATCATCCTGGCCGTGCTGTTCCTCCCGATCCCGGCCTTCCTCATCGACATCGGCCTCGCCTTCTCGATCGCATTGTCGGTGCTGATCCTGATGGTGGCGCTGTGGATCCAGCGGCCGCTCGATTTCTCGTCCTTCCCGACCGTGCTGCTCATCGCCACCATGTTGCGGCTGTCGCTCAACATCGCCACCACGCGCATGATCCTGTCGCATGGCAATGAGGGCACGCACGCCGCCGGCTATGTCATCGCCGGCTTCTCCAAACTGGTGATGGCCAGCGATTTCGTCATCGGCCTGATCGTCTTCATGATCCTGATCGTAGTCAACTTCATCGTCATCACCAAGGGCGCCACCCGTATTGCCGAAGTCGGCGCCCGCTTTACCCTCGACGCTATCCCCGGCAAGCAGATGTCGATCGACGCCGACCTGTCCGCCGGCATGATCGACGACAAGACAGCGCAACTGCGCCGCAGAGAACTCGAGGAAGAATCGTCCTTCTTCGGCTCGATGGACGGCGCCTCGAAATTCGTGCGCGGCGATGCCATTGCCGGCCTCATCATCACCGCCATCAACATCGTCGGCGGCATCGCCATCGGCTACATCAGGCACGGCATGGGCATGGGCGAAGCCGCCGATGTCTTCATCAAACTGTCGGTCGGCGACGGCCTGGTCACCCAGATCCCGGCGCTGATCGTTTCGCTCGCCGCCGGCCTGCTTGTGTCCAAGGGCGGCACGCGCGGCTCGACCAACCAGGCGGTGTTCGGCCAGCTCGGCGCGCATCCGCGCGCGCTCTATGTCGCGGCCTCGCTGCTCGTCCTGCTCGGCCTGATGCCCGGCCTGCCGTTCTTCCCGTTCTTCACGCTAGCCGCCGGCATGGCCGGCCTTGGCTACGTCATCCCGATGCGCGCCAACCGCGAGGCTGCCGCCGCCGAAGCGATCAAGGATCTGGAGAAGGCGAACAAGGTCGAGGAAGAGAAGAACTCGGTCAAGGCTTCGCTGACCACCGCCGAGATCGAGCTTCTGATCGGCAAGCAGCTGTCGACGCGGCTGCTGGTGTCGCATCAGGAACTGGTGTTCCGCATGGCCAAAATGCGCAAGAAGTTTGCCACGCAATACGGCTTCGTTGTGCCGGAAGTGCGCGTCGCCGACGATTTCGGCATTCCGCCGAAGAGTTATCAGATCAAGGTCCACGGCACCGTCGTCGCCGAATACCAGATGCGCGTCGGCGAGATCATGGTGCTGCTCGGCAACCGGGATTTGCCCGACGTTCCCGGCGAGGAAATCCGCGAGCCGGCCTTCGGCATGCGCGCCTTCTCGGTGCTGGAAACCTTCGCCGAGGATCTGAAGCGCGAGAACTATACCTTTGCCGACAACATGTCGGTGCTGCTCACGCATTTGTCCGAGGTGATCCGCAACAACCTGCCGCAGCTTCTGTCCTACAAGGACATGAAGGCGCTGCTCGAGCGGCAGGATCCGGAATACCGCAAGCTCGCCGACGAGATCTGCACCTCGCACATCTCCTATCCCGGCCTGCAGGCGGTGCTCAAACTGCTGCTGGCCGAACGCGTATCGATCCGCAACCTGCATTTGATCATCGAGGCTATCGCCGAGATCGCACCGCATGTGCGCCGCACCGAGCAGATCGTCGAGCATGTCCGCATCCGCATGGCCCAGCAGATCTGCGGCGATCTCTCCGAGGGCGGCATGCTCAAGGTGCTGCGGCTCGGCAACCGTTGGGATCTCGCCTTCCACCAGAGCCTCAAGCGCGACGCCAAGGGCGAGGTGCGCGAATTCGACATCGACCCGCGCCAGCTGGAGGAATTCGGCCAGGACGCGACCAAGGCGATCCGCAAGCATCTCGAGACCGGCGAGCGTTTTGTCCTCGTCACCGCGCCCGATGCTCGGCCTTATGTGCGCATGATCATCGAGCGCCTGTTCACGACGCTTCCCGTTCTCTCCCATGTCGAAATCGCCAAGGGCGTCGAGATCAAGGTGCTCGGGACGATCTCGTGAACATACTGTCGCAAGGCGTCGTCATCGCCGCCTTCCTCGCCTTCTGTCGCATCGGCGCCTGCTTCATGCTGATGCCGGGCCTGTCCAGCGCCCGCGTGCCGATCCAGGTTCGGCTGTTCGCGTCGATCGCCGCCACCGGTGGCCTGCTCGCCTTCCTGTGGGACAAGATTTTTCCCTTCGTCGATGCGCGTCCGCAGGTGCTGGCGCCGATGATCATTTCGGAACTTTTGGTCGGCGGGCTGATCGGCGCCATGACCAGGCTTTACATGGAAGGGCTGCGCTTCATGGGCTCGGCCATTGCCATGCTGATCGGCTATGGTGGCACCGGCGGCCCGGCGATCGAGGAGCCAGAGCCGCAGGCGGCCCTCGCCGCCATCATCTCGTTTTCAGCGTTGCTGCTGCTCTTCGTCTTCGATTTCGACCACGAGATCATCCGCGCTCTGGTCGCCTCCTACACGGTGGCGCCGGTCAACGTCTTCTTCAACCCGCAGGCCGCACTGGTCGATCTCACCGACACGGTGTCGGACGCCTTTTTCCTGGTCATCCGGCTCGGCAGCCCGTTCATCGCCTATGCCATCCTCGTCAATTTGACCATCGGCTTCGTCAACAAGCTGACGCCGCAGATTCCGGTCTACTTCATCTCGCTGCCTTTCGTCATCGCCGGCGGCATGATCATCTTCTACTTCGCCATCGGCACCATGCTGTCGCTGTTCGTCGACGGCTTTGTCGATCTGACGCTGGCGAGGTGAGATGAGCACGCGCAAGGAACGGCTGAAGAAACTGGTCAAGGTGCAGGAGCAGCTGAAGGCCCTGCACGAGACGCGCCATGCGGCCTTCCTGGCGGCGGCCGCAACCGCCGAGACCGAAGCCAGGGAACTTGTCCAGCATTTCGACGCCGATCAGTCGCTGGCGGTGCTGTTCCCTGACCTCTACCATCGCCGCATCGCCAATGCGCTGGTCCGGCAGGAAGCGAGCTTGGAAAGCGCCAGGCAGGAGGTCACGCTCATCGCCACTGCGACGGCGCGCACCAACATGGTCGAGCGCGCCTACAAGGACGTGCGCCGACAGGACGAACGCGAACGCTCCGACCGCGACCGGCTCGATCTGATCGCGCAGAAGCGCGGGCAGGAATAATCGAAAGTTAAAGCCGCGTCACTTGCGGACGGCGTTCGGTTTCGTTCCGTGCGGCGGGCTGTATTGGGTGTACGGCGCCATGTTCGGCCTCTGCGCCTACGCCACCTACGATCTGACCATGGCGACGCCGGCAGCGCCCACCGCAAACGACCAGATCGCATCGACCCAGCCGGACTTGCCGCTGCTGATAGCAATGGCCCAGCATCCGGCGAAGGATTTCAAACCGGCAAGCCTGCCACAAGCTTGTTGCGGCATGGTCGCTCAGGAAACCCGGCAAAGAGGCGGACTTTCTTGGCGATTTCTCCACCCAGCGACATCGTTCTCGATGTTGCCCGAGCCGTCGACCCGACGGATATCGAGGCTGCCCGTGCCGCGCTGGCCAAGCGGGCCAACGGCGTTGGCGGCGCCTTTTGGTCGACATGGCGGCTTCGGTGGATACCGGCTCGATCTTGTCGCGTGCCACGGCCGACAAGGCCGCGGCAGGCGCCGATCCCGCGGGAAAATTCAAGAAGTTCGAGGCCATGGTCTTGCAGACCTTCATCCAGAACATGCTGCCCAAGGACACAGAGGGCGTCTACGGCAAGGGGCTGGCCGGCGACATGTGGAAATCGCAGCTTGCCGAGCGTGTCGCCGACGTCATGGCCGAGCGCGGCGGGATCGGCATCGCCAAATCGCTGCTCGCCGACCACTACAAGGACGGCAAGCGAACCGGGCCGCACAAGACCGAGATCGACCAGCAGACCCGGCTGTCCACCTCGCTGGTCGAGGAATTGCAGCGCAAGGCCGCACGGTCGATGACCGGCGACGAGACGACCATCAAGACCGAAATCAAGATCTAGACCAGGATTTTCAATGGCCGATTTTTCAAAATACTCTTCCAACCTGCCGGCGCGTACGTCCGAAGCGCCGATCCCGTTTGCACGGCCGGGCAACCTTGCCGCCATCATCGGCCGCATCGAGGAAGCGGTCGAGGAAGAGACGGCCGGTTTGAAGAACGACACCAGCTATGACCTCAAGGCCTCCAACGCCCGCAAGAGCCGCTACCTCTATGAGCTGACCCGCGCCATGAAGGGCGCCAACGAGGTCGAATTCCTGGAACAGCATCGCGACAGTCTGGCGCGGCTGCGCCAGAAGCTCGCGAAAAACGAGGCTGCAATCCTCGCCCACCTAAACGCGGTCAACGAAGTCGCCACGCTGTTGAAGAACGCCATTCAGCGCGCCGAAGCCGACGGCACCTATTCGGCCGGCGAATTCGGTTGGGCGAGCTGATGATCTCGGCAACAGGCGGGAACAACCGGTGATCAAATTCATCGCTGCCGCGATCTGGATCTGCGCCGCCACGCTTGGCGCGGTGTTCTATTCGTTCCAGGCGGCCGGTGAGCGCGGCGTCGGCGAGACGCCGAAACCGATGCTGGGTGGCCTCGACTACGTCAAGACCGACATCATCTCGGTGCCGCTGATCCGCGATTCCAAGATCGACGGCTATTTCCTCACCAAGCTCGTCTACACGGTCGAGCCGGCCGAGATAAAGAAGATGTCGATCCCGGCCGAAGCGCTGATGACCGATCAGGTCTATTCCTATCTCTACTCCAATCCTCAGATCGACTTCACCAAGAAGGAAACCATCGATCTCGATGCCTTCCGCAAGGCCATACGCGACACCGTCAACGCCCGCGTCGGCGCCGACCTGGTGCATGAAGTGCTGATCGACCAGGTCAACTTCCTGACCAAGGACGAAATCCGCGACAACGCCATGCGCCGCCGCAAGGATCCGGCCACGCCGACCGAACCGGCCCCGGCGGAATCGGCCCAGGCCGAGGCGGCGAAGCCCGCTGCTGAACACTAACCTTCGTCGCAGGGCGAATGTTCTCTGCCGCATTCCTTCCGACTGAAACGAGATGACGCATCGCGCGTTGACGTTTACGTCAACTCGAAGCTATATGCGCCAAGCGACCAGGATCGCGGTACGCGCGAGACAGTGACTTCGGCGGAGGCCGGTCACTGAAGCGCGGCAAAACGCAACGAGACCAGGAGAACAGTCATGAGCGTTCAGGACATTGCCGAGAAGATGAGGTCGCGCGTGGCGAGCGCCGGGTTCGAACATTCCGTGAAGTTCGATACCGGCAGCAACGGCGTCATCGTCATCGACGGCGCGACCGTCTCAAACACCGATGCGCCGACCGACTGCACCATCAAGCTGTCGCTCGACGATCTGGATTCGCTGATCGCCGGCGACCTCAATCCGACCATGGCGTTCATGTCCGGCAAGATAAAGGTCGAAGGCGATATGTCGGTCGCCATGGCGCTCAGCCAGCTGATCGGCTGAGCCCTTCGCAAAAACAAAACGCCGCCCTCGCTGAAATGCAAAGGACCGGCGGCGTTTGTTTTTGACCAATCAGGCGGCCAGCGAGAGCCTCTGTGTCTTGAGCTTGCGACCTGCAGCCTTCAGCGTGCCATGCGCGCCGTCGAGCGCACCATCGATCAGTTCCAGCGCGAGCAGGCGGTGCCGCTCGTACGGACCAGGCATGGCTAGCGCGCCGGTCTTCTCCGCCGAAAAGCCGAAGCGACCGTAATAAGGCGCATCGCCGACCAGCAGCACCGCGGCATGGCCGAGACGCGCGGCCTCGGCCAAAGCATGGCGCATCAGCGCCGAGCCGATGCCGGCGTTCTTCAGCGCCGGATCGACGGCGAGCGGTCCGAGCAGAAGTGCTCCCGGGCCGCCCTCGCCCAGACGTACGTCCCACAGCCGCACCGTGCCGGCAACCGCGCCGGCGGCATCCCGCACGACAAAAGCGAGACCTTCGGAAGGCCGGCGGCCACGCCGCAGCTTCTCCGACGATTTCTTGCGCCGCATCGGCCCCATGGCGCGATCGAGCAACGCTTCACGCGATCCAATGTCTGCCGCAGTTTCGGCGACGACAACAATGGCGCGGGCAATCTCCCCCCTCGAGGGGGAGATGTCGCCGAAGGCGACAGAGGGGGTCGGCACGACCTGACGCGACACCGCGTCGTGGACGAGGGATGCCGGCGCTTCACGCGAGACGACCCCCTCTGGCCTGCCTGCCATCTCCCCCTCAAGGGGGGAGATTCCCACGGCACCGTCAATGTAATTTACAATGTCCATTTCCGCGATCCTTCACGAGCGGAGCTTGTTCCACAGGCGAACCCGGGCGGACGCAAACGTCCGCCTGGGGTGATCTGAAGGCCGAAGCCGTCAGATCACGTAGGATCGGAGAGGCTCGAAGCCGTTGAAGGCGACCGCCGAGTAGGTGGTCGTGTAGGCGCCGGTGCCTTCGATCAGCACATCGTCGCCGATGGTCAGCGACAGAGGCAGCGGATACGGCGTCTTCTCGTACATCACGTCGGCCGAATCGCAGGTCGGGCCGGCGAGCACGCAAGGTGCGGTCTCCGAACCGTCATGGCGGGTGACGATCGGATAGCGGATCGCCTCGTCCATCGTCTCGGCCAGACCGCCGAACTTGCCGATGTCGAGGAACACCCAGCGCACATTGTCGTTTTCGGCCTTCTTCGAGATCAGCACGACTTCCGACTTGATGACGCCGGCATTGCCGACCATGCCGCGACCCGGCTCGATGATGGTCTCAGGGATCGCATTGCCGAAATGCTTGCGCAGCGCCGAGAAGATGGCCTGGCCATAGGCCTGGGCCGCCGGCACGTCACGCAGATAGCGCGTCGGGAAACCGCCGCCCATATTGACCATCTTGAGGACGATGCCTTCATCGGCGAGCGTGGCGAACACCTTCTTGGCGTCGGCCAGCGCACGGTCCCACGCCGTCAGGTCGGTCTGCTGCGAGCCGACATGGAACGACACGCCATAGGCGTCGAGGCCGAGCGTCCTGGCATGGCGCAGCACGTCGACGGCCATCGCCGGCACGCAGCCGAACTTGCGCGACAGCGGCCACTCGGCGCCTTCGCCGTCGGTCAGCACGCGGCAGAACACGCGGGCGCCGGGAGCGACGCGGGCGATCTTGTCGACTTCCTCGACGCAATCGACGGCAAACAGCCGAATGCCGAGCTGGTAGGCGCGTGCAATGTCACGCTCCTTCTTGATGGTGTTGCCGAAGGAGATACGGTCCGCCGGCGCACCGGCGTCCATCGCCATCTCGACCTCGGCAACGGAAGCGGTGTCGAAGGATGAGCCCATCGCAGCAAGCAGGCGCAGGATTTCCGGCGCCGGATTTGCTTTCACCGCATAGTAGATCCGGGAATCGGGCAGCGCCTTTTCGAAGGCGCGAAAATTGTCGCGCACGACATCGAGGTCGACGACGAGGCAGGGGCCGGACGGACGTCGGGTGGCGAGGAAGTCGAGGATGCGCTGAGTGGCCATCGGGGTCTCTCCATTAACGCCTTGCGGCGCGCAATAAGGCTGCGGACGCGGGCTCTCGGCCTCGCGACGCGCGGTCAAACAAAGGCGGGACGGAAATTCATGGAACCAGCCGGTGGAGACCCCGGAACCATGAAACGCCGTCTCGCGGCGGTGAACCTTGGCCTTGCCCGGCCTCGGTTCGCTTTGTCTGCCTTGGCTTGGATGGGAGACCCGTCCGCACTGCCGGCAATGAAGGTGTGCCTCTTCAGTAACCCCGGTCTTTGGACGACCGGCAGAACACCAGAAAGGCCCGCACCGTCGTTGCTTCAAGGTGTCCTCGGGCTGGCGGTTGGCCGCTAGACCGACTGGAGGGGTTAGCTCCAGTTACCTTACCGATTTCCCTCACCATTCGAGGATCGGCGGACACCCACAGGCACGTGCGACTTTGGGCAAGCGCGATATAAGATCGAAAGATTTCACAATCAATAAAAATCGTATCCCAGGTTGTAAAATTTCCGGCATCGAACAATGCTGGGCCTACTGTATACGGATATCGAACGATGCCAGGCACGCACGGCCCGCTCAACGCCTTTCTTGACCTGCGCCGCATGCCGGTCGCCAATGCGGAACTGGGGCCGCTGGCCGGGCTCAGGCTGGCGGTAAAGGACATTTACGACGTCGCCGGCTACCGCACCGGTTGCGGCAATCCGGTGAAGTTCGACGAGGCGCATGCCGCGTCCAGCACGGCACCGGCCGTGCAGATGATTCTCGACGCCGGCGCGCGCTTCATCGGCAAGACGCAGACCGACGAGTTCGCTTTCTCGCTGATGGGCCAGAACGCGCATTTTCCGTTTCCGGTGAACCCGGCCGCTCCCGATCGCGTCACCGGCGGTTCCTCGTCAGGCTCGGCGGCGGCGGTGGCCGGCAAGCTTGCCGATATCGCTACCGGCTCGGACACCGGCGGCTCGATCCGCGCCCCGGCGAGCTTTTGCGGATTGATCGGGCTGCGCACCACGCATGGCCGCATTTCGCTCGAAGGCACGATGAAGCTGGCGCCGAGCTTCGACACATTCGGCTGGTTCGCCGACGACATCGAGACCTATGAGACGATCGGCAAATTGCTGCTCGGCCGCGACCCGCATCCGTATCCGCTCACCCGGCCGCTTTCGATCCGCTGGCTGGACGCTTTCGTGGCCGGCCCCGCTGAGGCAGCCGAATATGCCAGGATGAGAGCGCTGGCCGCCAGTCTTATCGGTGAGCCGGCGCCGGAAGAGTACAGCTTCGCCTCCTTCCCCGACGAGCTCTACTGGTGCTTTCGCCGCCTCCAGGCCGCCGAGGCCTGGCAGCAGCATGGCGCCTGGATCATTTCTGGCGAGCGCGATCTCGGGCCGGGCGTCGAGGAGCGCTTTGGTTTTGGCCGCACGATCGACGAAAAGACCGCGCGGGCCGAGGCGGTGCGCCGCCTGACGTTCCGCTCCGAGCTAGCCGCGCTGCTCGGCCAGGACGGGTTTCTTGTCCTGCCCACCGTTCCAGGCCCCGCACCTCTGGTCAAAAGCGAGCCGCAGCAGCTCCAGGCCTACCGCGAAAGGGCCTTGCATCTTTTGTGCCTTTCGGGTCTGTCAGGCTTTCCGCAAATCACCCTGCCGCTGGGCTCGGTTGACGGTGCCCCTTTCGGCCTCTCGCTGCTCGGCCCTCCCGGCAGCGACATTGCCCTGATACGGCTCGGCCGGCGAATTCTCGATGCGGCACGAAAGGCCTGATGATGGATACACTGACCCGCATGCGCGCCTTCATCGACGTCGTCGAGGCCGAAGGCTTTTCGGCGGCCGCGCGCAAGATCGGTCGCTCCAAGGCGCTGCTGTCGAAATATGTGCGCGAACTCGAGGACGAACTCGGCGCGCTGCTGCTCAACCGCACCACGCGGCAGTTCTCGTTGACTGAGGCTGGCCATACCTATTACAGCCGCGCTTCGGAAATCGTGCGCGAGGTCGACAGCCTAGCCGACGCCGTGCGCGAATCCTCCGGCGACGTGCGCGGCAGGATCAAGCTCTCCGCGGCGCGCACCTTCGCCGACGCGCCGATAGGCCAGTCGCTCATCGACTTCGCCAAACAGCATCCCGACATCGTGCTCGACATCCATCTCGACGACCGTTTTGTCGATCTGGTCGAGGAAGGTTTCGATCTTGCCGTGCGCATCTCGCGCCTGGAGAACTCATCGCTGATCGCCCGCCGCCTGGGGCCGTTTTCGATCAAGCTTTGCGCCTCGCCGGAGCTGATCGCCAAGCACGGCAAGCCGACGCGCCCGCAGGATCTCGCCAACTTGCCCTGCATCGTCGACACCAATGGCCGCTCGCTCGCCAACTGGCGCTTCAGGGGCGATGGCGAGGAGTCAGTCAGTGTCAACGTATCGGGTCCGATCGAGGTCAACAGCCCGATGGCCGCGCGAGCCGCCGCCGTGTCCGGTCTGGGCTTCACCATCCTGCCGGATTTCATCGCCGCGCCCGACCTCGCATCCGGGCTGCTGGTGTCCTTGCTCGACGACCGCATCCAGTCGGGCAGCGGCATTTTCGCCGTCTACCCGCACCGTCGCTATCTGCCGGCCAAGGTCCGTGTCTTCGTCGATTTCCTGGTGCAATGGTTCAAGAACCGCGAGAGCGCTTGAGCCGGTCCTGCCGTGCCGCGGTCCCAATTTCGCCCCGTTTCTGGTAACCTCTCGAAATCTCTCCGAGGCCGATGGAACAGCGACCGAGAATGCATCTGAAACGGCACGCAATCATGCTGGCTTCGGCCCTGGCGACGACTTTTGCCTCCGTCGGAGCGGCTGGCGCGCATCCTCATGTCTTCGCCGAGGCCCGCCTCGACGTGATCCTCTCGCCGGATCACCAAAGTGTGAAAGCGCTGCGTCACCTCTGGCGTTTCGATGATCTGTTTTCGAGTACGGTGATGATGGAGTTCGACAAGAACTCCGACCTGAAGCTTGACGACAAGGAGCTGAAGGATGTCGCCGACACAGTTCATGCCTCGCTGGCCGAATTCAACTATTTCCAGCTCGTCACCGTCGACGGCAAGGACGTGCCTATGACGCCGCCACCGCATCTGATGGCCAATTTCGACAACGACCAGTTGATCATCCTGTTCGAATCCGAACCCAAGGTGCCGATCAAGCTCGCCGGCAAGATCGATTTCGGCGTCTACGATCCAACCTTCTACACAGCGATCGACTTCACCGAGGATAGCAACATCACGGTGGAAGGCCTGCCCTCGAACTGCACCAAGAGCGTCATCCGGCCTGATCCAGACGAGGCGATCAAGGAAAACCAGAAGACCCTGACGGACGCGTTCTTCAACGACCCGACAGGCACCGACATGAGCAAGATCTTCGCCACCAAGCTCGAACTGAATTGCCCGCCAGAAGGATAGATCCGGTGATGAAACCGTCCCTGCGTTTGGCATTCGGCCTCGTGGCCGCTGCCCTGCTGATGACGCACTTTCTCGGGCAGGCCCATGCCCAGAGCTCACTCGGCATCGGCGTCAATGACGGCATGGCGCCCACCACCGGCCCGTTCGCCCACATCCTGATGTGGATCAATCTGCGCCAGCAGGAATTCTACCGCGCACTGGCCACGGCGATGAAAGCAATGCGCGAGGACGGCAGCAAGATGTGGCTGCTGATCGGCCTGTCCTTCGCCTACGGCATTTTCCACGCCGCCGGCCCCGGCCACGGCAAGGCGGTGATCTCGTCCTACATGGTGGCCAATGAAGTGGCGCTCAGGCGCGGTATCCTGCTGTCCTTCGTCTCGGCGCTGCTGCAGGGCCTGACCGCGATCCTGGTGATGCTGCTTGCCTATTTCGTCCTGCGCGGCACCGCGATCTCGATGACCGACGCAGCCTGGTTCATGGAGATCATGAGCTATGTCTTCGTCACTCTGTTCGGCGCCTGGCTGCTGTGGCGCAAGCTTAGGCCCACGGTCCAGCGCTGGTTCGGCAGGGCGCCCGCCTACAGCCTGTCGGCAGCCCACGCCGGTCATTCCCATGGCGGCCATTCGCATGCCGCTCACAGCCACGCGGCGCATGCGCATTCGCATGCCTTGCATGTGCATCACGACCATTCGCATGATCATCACGATCACGCTGCGCACGACCACGACACGCACGATCATTCCCATCACGACCACGCTCATCACGATCACGCCGCTCACGATCACCCAGCCGGCGAGGTCTGTGATACGTGCGGCCACTCACATGCGCCCGATCCGGCGCTGCTGTCGGGCGACCGCTTCGACTGGCGCACGGCCTGGTCGGCTGTAGCCGCCGTCGGCATCCGCCCCTGCTCCGGCGCGCTGATTGTGCTGAGCTTCGCTTTGCTCAACGGCCTGTGGCTCGGCGGCCTGCTGTCGGTGCTGGCGATGTCGATTGGAACCGCCATCACAGTCTCGGCGCTGGCAACGATCGCAGTCACCGCCAAGAACTGGGCGGTCTATTTCGCCGGCGATGGCCGCATGGGCAATCGCATTCACACATTCGTCGAGATCGGCGGCGCCACCTTCGTCTTCCTGTTCGGACTGTTGCTGTTGTCGGCGAGCCTGTCCGGAGCTGTGTGACCTCGGCGGGTCAGGCCTGACCCGCGATCATTCCGCCCAGCTCATCCTCGATATGAGCGCGGATGATTTCATCGAAACTGTTTTCGGCGCTGAAGCCGAGGTCCCTTGCACGGCGCGCCTCGAAGCGCGTCGGCCAACCCTTGACGATCGCCCAGATCGTTTCGTCGGGCTCCTCACGGATCAGGCTCGCCACCTCGGCGCCTGCAGTGCGCTCCAGCGCCTCGATCTGCTCGCCGACGGTGACGGCAACGCCGGGCATGGTGAGGTTGCGGCGCGGCCCGACAGCGGCACCGTCGAGCCCGGCGGCATGGATCAGGAATCCGACCGCAGAGCGCGGGCTGGCATGGGTGTGCAGCACCGAGCGCGGCACCGGCAGGATCGCCTCGTGGCCGCTCAGCGGCTCGCGGATGATGCCGGAGAAGAAACCTGACGCCGCCTTGTTCGGCTTGCCGGGCCGCACGCAGATGGTCGGCAGCCTTATGCCGATGCCGTCGAAGAAGCCGCGCCTGGAATAGTCGGCCAGCAGCGCTTCGCTCATCTGCTTCTGCGTGCCGTAGGAGGTCAGCGGCGTCGGGTGGAAATCGTCCGGGATCACATCCGGGAACGGCGCGCCGAACACCGCGATCGACGAGGTAAAGACGAGGCGCGGCGAAAAGCCCGCCAGCCGCACGGCGTCGAACAGCGCCCGTGTGCCGTCGAGATTGACGCGGTAGCCGAGATCGAAATTGGCTTCCGCCTCACCCGACACGATGCCGGCGAGATGGAACATGACGTCGGGGCGTGAGGCGACCAGGCTCTCGGCAGCACCGGCGTTGGCAAGGTCGCCGGTATGCGTGGCGATGCTGACGCCGTCCATCGCCGGCGCCTGCGGCGGCACGATGTCGTGCAGGTCGAGCCCGGTGATCATGCGGCCGTTGAGCGTGCCGTCCTTGGCCAGCCGGTCGACAAGTTTGCGGCCGACCATGCCGGCCGCGCCAGTAATCAGGATGCGCATTTCGAAAGCCTCTTATTTGCCCTTGTTCTGGCTGCGGCCCCGCAACCAGAACACCAGAAAGAATGCCAGCACGAAGGCGATGCCGACGATGCCGGCAAGTACGGTCGAGATATTGCCGACAGCCAGCATCACCGTCGGCAGATAGAACGCCGCGATGCCGAACAGCAGCATGATCCAGGCTGCGGCAATCAGCGCGTTTCGCGTGTCGCGATCCATCATGCCGTCCCGCCACATTGGGAACTCGTCAACTCGGATGCCAATGCCATGAAATTCCCTGTCAGTGATAATGGCCGTGATGCGGTGGCGCACCATGGTCGTGGTCATGATCGTGCTCGTCATGGCTGTCGGCGCACTGGCCGAATTCCGGTTCGACCGTCGCGTGGCTGATGCCGTGTTCGGCGGCGAGCCGCTTCTTGATGGCGCTGACCGCCTGGTGCGGATCGACGCCATCGTTGAGGCAGGCATGCAGCGTCGCCATGTTGCTGGAGCCGTCCAGCGACCAGACATGCATATGGTGCACCTCACGCACGCCCTTGACGGTGCCGGCAATGTCCTTGGCGATGATGTCGCGGTCGAGGCTTGCCGGTACGCCTTCGAGAAGGACGTGGGCGGCTTCGCGCATCAACGACCATGCGGTGGACAGGATCAGCACCGAGACCAGCACCGACAGAATCGGGTCGATCGGCGTCCAGCCGGTGGCCAGGATGACCAGCGCCGCCACGATCGCCGCCGCCGAACCGAGCAGGTCGCCCAGCACATGCAGGATGGCGCCGCGCATGTTGAGGCTGTCGTGGTCGCCGCCATGCAGCACGAAGAACGAGGCGAAGTTTACCAGAAGGCCGGCGATCGCCACCACCAGCATCGGCCCGCCCAGCACCGGCGCCGGCGTCATCAGCCGGCCCCAGGCTTCGTAGACGATCCACAAAGCAATGGCGAATATGGCGATGCCGTTGGTGTAGGCGACCAGCGTCTTGACCCGGCCGAAACCATAGGTGAGGCGCACCGTCGCCGGCCGTCCGCCAAGATGGAAGGCGTACCAGGCAAGGCCAAGCGCGATCGAGTCGGCGAGCATGTGGCCGGCGTCGGCCAGCAGCGCCAGTGATCCCGTCAAAAGGCCGCCAAGCACTTCGGCCACCATGAAGCCGGCGGTCAGGCAGGCTGCGATCAGCACACGCTTCTTGTCGGTCGAGCCATGCACGTGGCCGGCGCCATGCCCAGCATGCGAACCATGATAATGGCTGTGCGCCATCGGAAAAAACTCCTGTTACGCGCCAAACTCGGCGCGGAAATCCTCGAGCCGCCGCTTCTGCCGGCCTTCGCCGTCGAAATTGGCGGGATCGAGCCATGCCTCATAGGCTTTGCGCAGCGCCGGCCATTCCTTGTCGATGATCGAGTACCATGCGGTATCGCGGTTTTCACCCTTGACCACAAGATGCTGGCGGAAAATGCCCTCGAACTTGAAGCCGAACCGTTCCGCCGCGCGCTTTGACGGCTCGTTGCGGTTGTTGCATTTCCACTCGTAGCGGCGATAGCCGAGCCCGTCGAAAATATACTTCATGAACAGGAACTGCGCCTCGGTCGCTGCCGGCTTGCGCGAGATCAGTGGCCCCCAATAGATGTTGCCGATCTCGATGACGCCATAGGCGGGATCGATGCGCATCAGCGTCTGTCGCCCGGCGACCTTGCCGCTGGCCTTGTCGATGACGGTGAAGAACAGCGGATCCTCGCTCGCCTCGACCTTGTCCAGCCATGGCTGGAAATCGGCGCGGGTTTGCGGCGGGTAGTCGGGCAGCCAGGCAAAGCGTCCATCGATGTCGGGCACGGACGACGCCTCGTACAACCCATCGCCGTGCTTTTCGGCGCTCAGCGGTTCGAGCCGGACATAGCGGCCGTCAATGGGCTTGCGCTCGGGCCGCGGACGCGCTTGCCAATCTTTGAGATTTTCCGACACGCAAAACTCCAATCCGTTTGACTTTTGTGAGCAGACGCTCACAAAAACGCGACCTAACAGCAAGAACCACACGGACGGGAAAAATGCTCCACACGATTTCGGCCTTCGACCGTCTCGGCGAGGAAAACGCCTTTGCCGTGCTGGCGCGCGCGACTGCACTGGCTCAACAGGGCCGCGACATCGTCAATCTCGGCATCGGCCAGCCCGACTTCAAAACGCCGCAGCACATTGTCGAGGCCGCGATCAAGGCGCTGCGCGACGGCCACCATGGCTACACCCCCGCCAATGGCCTGCTGGCGACGCGCGAAGCGGTGGTGCGGCGCACGCTGACCACTACCGGCGTCGAAGTCTCGCCCGAGAATGTAATGATCCTGCCCGGCGGCAAGCCGACCATGTTCGCGGCCATCTTGATGTTCGGCGAACCCGGCGCCGAGATCCTCTATCCAGACCCAGGCTTTCCGATCTACCGCTCGATGATCGAGTTCACCGGCGCCGCGCCCATTCCGGTGCCGATCCGCGAGGAGAACGGCTTTGCCTTCTCGGCAGAAGAGACGCTGGCGCTGATCACGTCGAAGACCAGACTGCTAATCCTCAACTCACCGGCCAACCCGACCGGCGGCGTCACGCCGCGCGCCGAGATCGAGAAGCTGGTGAAGGGACTGCAAGCGC
The DNA here is from genome assembly GCF_030323205.1 of Mesorhizobium sp. C395A. NCBI lineage: Bacteria > Pseudomonadati > Pseudomonadota > Alphaproteobacteria > Hyphomicrobiales > Phyllobacteriaceae > Mesorhizobium > Mesorhizobium sp. C395A. The sequence continues at coordinate 3,492,727 of NZ_CP100473.1, forward strand.
ATCCGCAGGTCGCCATCCTCTCCGACGAAATCTACGACGTCATGACCTATGACGGCGAGACGCATTTTTCGCTGCTCAATTTTCCGGAAATTCGCGACCGGCTGATCGTGCTCAACGGCTGGTCGAAGACATGGGCGATGACCGGCTGGCGCATGGGCTGGTCGATCTGGCCGAATGGCGACAAGGGCGGGCATCTCTACGACAAGGTCCGCAAGCTGGCGGTCAATTGCTGGTCCTGCGTCAACGCGCCGAGCCAGTTCGCCGGCATCGCCGCGATCGACGGCCCGCAGGACGATGTCGACAAGATGATGCGCGCCTTCGACAACCGCAGGAAGATCGTGGTCGAGGGGCTGAACGCGCTGCCCGGCGTCTCCTGCATAACGCCGAAGGGCGCCTTCTATGCCTTTCCGAATGTCTCGAAGACCGGCTGGAAGGCCAAGAAGCTCGCCTCGGCACTGCTCGAGGAGGCCGGCGTGGCGCTGATCGGCGGTCCCGATTTCGGCATTCTCGGCGAAGGCTACATCAGGCTTTCCTACGCCAATTCCGAAGAGAACATCTTGCGAGCGCTGGAGCGGATCGAGGCGTTTTTGAAGAAGTAGGCCTTCGGCTGCTCACCCACGCCCCACGAACGGCATCTTGGTCGCCATCACGGTCATGAACAGCACGTTGGCGTCGAGCGGCAGGCTGGCCATGTGGACGACGGCGTCGGCGACGCGTTGGACGTCCATCACCGCCTCGGCGGCGATGGTGCCATTGGCCTGCGGCACGCCGACCGTCATTGCGTGCGCCATATCGGTCAGCGCGTTGCCTATGTCGATCTGGCCGCAGGCGATGTCATAGGGCCGGCCGTCGAGCGCCAGCGTCTTGGTCAGCCCCGATATGGCGTGCTTGGTCGCGGTGTAGGGCACCGAGCCCGGCCGTGGCGCATAGGCCGACACAGAGCCATTGTTGATGATGCGGCCGCCCATTGGCTTTTGCTTGCGCATGACGCTGAAGGCGGCGCGAGCGCATAGGAACGATCCGGTGAGATTGACGCCGACAATATCGTTCCAGACCTCGACCGGGATCTCGTCGATGGGCGTCGACTTGTAGCTCATGCCGGCATTGTTGAAGAGCAGATCGACACGGCCGAAGGCTGCGGCCACCGTCTCGAACAGGTCATCGACTTCGCCGGCCTTGCTGATGTCGCAGGCAACTGCCAGCGCCTTGGCGTCCGCTTTCCCGGCTTCGGTAATGGCGGCGTCGAGCACCGCTTTGCGGCGGCCGCAAAACACCGTGTTCCAGCCCGCCTTGAGCAGCGCCGTGGCGACGCTCTTGCCGATGCCGGTGCCGGCGCCGGTGACGATGGCGGTTTTCTCTGTGAGGGCTGTCATGGATTTTGCTCCTGCGCGCCGCGCATCCCCGGCACAGATCGGGGTGCATCCGAATGCACCGACCCATCGCAAATGAGGGCGATCATGGCAAGCCGGACACTAATGCATGTCGCTCAAAAGTGGCCCCGGTTCTGAGAGAACGACATGCACCAGGACAAAAACATGAAGCGCCACGCGCTTTATGTGATCGGTCCGACAAAAAGGGCGGTCATTGGCGACCGCCCCCTGATCTGAACCGGGCTTGGGAGGAGGAAAAGCCGATCCGACTAACTAAAATCATGCGCTTCCTCGGTAAACGAGAAGTTAACGCTTTTCCCGCCGCGGCTGCGTTGTCTACCAGCGCGGGTTCGGCGCCGTGCCTGACGGAACCGGCACCTTGACCGCCGACACCGTCGCCTCGACATGATCGACGAGCGCATCCGGCAGGCCGAGCCGGCCGGCGAGCAGGTCGAGATAGCCGCGTTCGGCGCGCGTATCGGGGTCGATCGTCAGTCGGGACGCCGTGTAGAGCTCGAGCCTCTGCTCATCGGTCTTGGCGCCTGCGACCAGCGTATCGAGGTCGAGCGGGCTGTCCAGCTCGGCCATCAGAAACTTTTCCGCTTCCGTGCCGATGCCGGCCAGACTGAGCTTGCCGGCGATCTTTTGGCGTTCCGCGTCATCGACATGGCCATCGGCCTTGGCCGCCGAGATCATCGCCCGCACCAGGGTCAGCGTGAACTCGTCCTCCCCCTGTGGCGCCTGTGAAGGATGAAAGCCGGTGTCGGCGGGCGGCGGCAGCAATTCCGGCTGGCCGGCCGCCGGCGCCTGCTCGGGTGCATTGCCGGCCTTGTAATTCTGGTAGGCCTTGTAGGCGAGACCGCCGATCGCAGCCAGCCCGCCGAGCTTCACGGCCGTGCCGGTGACCTGCCGTCCCGTGCCGGTTCCAAGCAGCACCGCGGCCAGCGCACCGGCGGCCAGCGGATTGTCCTTGGCCATCTGCACAGCCTGCCCGGCCTTGTCGCGAACGGTGCCGGTTGTGCCGGGAACTTGCGAGCCGAGCAGATCGTCGAGAAGCTTCTTGGGGTCGAACATGGTGCCTCCAGAAAAGGGCCCGCGCCAACGTGGACGGGCAGGTTTTGGACGTTGCAGACGTAGGTCCCGATTGTTGACATTACAATGACGGACCGGCGCTTTGCTATCGGCGCCGGCAATGCCGCAAATCAAATTCGATGTGTCGAAACCCGCCTCGGCTTCGGTTAGTGTCGCCGCAACGTCGGCGAGGGAGGAGTTTTGCCGTGACCGATCAGCCAGACCGCGACCAAGCACGAGATCCCCAGGATCTGGAGCGCCTGCTAATTGATCGGCAATGGGCGGGAGACATTGAGGGCATGGTAGCGCTGTTCGAACCCGATGCCGTCATCGACACCGGAGCAGCCGAATTGACCCGTGGCCATGAGGCGATCCGCGCTTTGTTCGAAGCCTTTGCCGCGAGCTGGCGAAAATTCCAGCGCGGCGAGCAGCGCCCGGCGGCCATTAACGGCGAACTCGCGTTGACGTCGACCAGGCTTGCCGACGGCTCGATAACCTCAGAGGTCGCGCGCCGGCAGGCCGACGGCACATGGCTGTGGGTGATCGACCGCTATTCTGTCGTGTGGTGATCCAGTCAGGGCGTCGGCGGCACTTAACTGCCGATATGTCCCCTGCCCTGCGCCTGCGCAAGTTCGACCTGGCGCTGGCGCTCGGCATAGCGGGTGCGATCCTCATCCGAGCGTGCCTCGTAGCAATGCGGGCATGACACGCCGGTGGAAAAATGCGGCGACAGCCGGTTCTCCGGCGTCAGCGGATGCCGGCAGGCGCGGCAGAGTTCGGCCTCGCCTTCGGTCAACCCATGCGACACCGAGACCCGCTCGTCGAAGACGAAACACTCGCCCTGCCACAGGCTGTCTTCGTCCGGCACCTCTTCGAGATATCTGAGGATGCCGCCCTTGAGATGGAACACATCCTCGAAGCCGAGCGACTTCACATAGGCCGTCGCCTTTTCGCAGCGGATGCCGCCGGTGCAGAACATCGCAACCTTGCGGCCGTCGAGTTGGTCGCGGTGTTTTTCCACCCAGGCCGGGAATTCGCGAAAGCTCGACGTGCGCGGGTCCACCGCGCCCTCGAACGTGCCGATCGACACTTCGTACGCGTTGCGTGTGTCGATGACGATGGTGCCGGGGTCCGAGATCAGCGCGTTCCAGTCGGCCGGCGCGACATAGGTCCCCGCACCCGTCGCCGGGTCGAGGTCTTCGACGCCCATGGTGACGATCTCGCGCTTCAGCCGCACTTTCATGCGATGGAACGGCATTTCGGCGGCAGTGCTGTATTTGACCTCGAGATCGGCAAGACCCTCGATGGCCTCGAGATAAGCGATCAGGTCGGCTATGTCGGTTTCGCTGCCGGCGACCGTGCCGTTAATGCCCTCCTGCGCCAGAAGCAGCGTGCCCTTGATGCCGCGCCCGCAGCAGAAGGCGGCAAGCGGCGTGCGCAAGACCCGCAGCGCGTCGAAGTCGCCCAGCCTCGCAAATTTGTAGAGCGCGGCGACGCGCACGGGTTCATGGTTGGTCATCGCCAAGCCACTAGACTGTGGTCAAAGCGGATTCAAGGCAGAGCTAAAGCACTTCCTCGGTATTCGCCCGCAGGCTCGTTGGCCGACATGTGACATCGCGGCAGGCCGGGTTTCGTGGACTCGGAATCGGCCTTCTGCTAATCGGTTGAAATCACCTAGGGAGAGACAAGCCAATGCTCAGCAAGACCGAAACGCTCCTGTCGCTGCTCAATGGCCAGCCGGTCATTCCGGTGCTGAAGATCGCCAATGTCGCGGACGCCGTCCCGCTCGCCCGGGCGCTGGCCGCCGGCGGCCTGCCGGCAATCGAGATCACGTTGAGAACCGCCGATGCGCTGGAAGCGATCCGCCGCGTCGCCGGTGAGGTCGAGGGCGCCATTGTCGGCGCCGGCACAATTCTGGATGCCAAGCAGTTCGACGAGGCAGCGGCCGCTGGCTCGAAATTCATCGTCAGCCCCGGCATCACGCGAGAGTTGCTGGCGGCGGCCAAGGACAGCGACGTTCCCTTGCTGCCCGGCGCCATCACGCCCGGCGAGATCATGGCTGCCCGCGAGGCCGGCCTGCGGTTCCTGAAATTCTTCCCGGCCGAACAATCCGGCGGCATCGCCTCGCTGAAGGCCTTTGCCTCGCCGCTGGCCGACGTGAAATTCTGCCCGACCGGCGGCATCTCGGCCAAGAACGCGGCCGACTATCTCAGCCTGTCCAACGTTATCTGCGTCGGCGGCTCGTGGGTGGCGCCGGACGAGTTGGTCAAGGCCGGCAAGTGGGATGAGATCGAGGCGCTCGCACAGACCGCGAGCAAGCTCGGAAAATAACCTCGCTACTTTATCTTTGCGCAATTCCCAAGGGAAACGCTCCGCGCTTTTCCCGGCAAATCGTTTCACACTGTTCCTGGATTGCTCTCGGCACAAGAAACCCGGCCAGCTTGCGCCGACGGGGGTTGCTACGCATTGAGATTTTGGTTCCCGCTCAAGGGCTCGAACCTCGATTCACGCCTTCAAAGGGCGCTGTCCTACCATTAGACGAAGCGGGAATGCAGGCTGGTGGTTAGCATTCCGGGACGCTAGAAGCCAGTGCTGGAGATTCGCCAACAGCAAAAAGCCGCGCGGGTTGCCCAGCGCGGCTTCGATGTTTACCCCGTCGAGCTCTTACTTCGTCTGGAAGCGGGCGACCGAAAGGAATTTCACGGCATTGCCGGTGAAGCGGTTGGCATCGGCCATCTGGTTGTCCGCCTGGAAGCCTGCGGTGTAGACCTCGCTCGGCGGCGTATGCACGATGTTGTATGCATAGCGCGGCGCTGTCGTCGGGCTGGAAACGGTGGCGATGTTGTCGCCGCTGCTCAGCGCCCAGCGGGCCGCCTGCGGTTCGGCCGCCACCACCACTGCCTTCGGTCCTGGCTTCAGGTCGCGGGCCGAAGCCCTGGCTTCCTTGCGTGTCGTCTTGACGCCGGCGCCGATCACTGAGGCCGGATCGGTACCGGCGGGACGGGCAGCAATAGCACCGCGCGGCGATGCGGCATCGACACCTGACGGATCGTTGAACGCCGAGCGCGGCTCGAGCGAGGCGACCTGATAGTCGTCGGTAGCACCGGCTGTATCGGCGGCGCTGGCCTGTTCGAGAACCGCCTTGACCTCGTCCGGACGCTGCGACGGCAGCACCGAGAACGCGTCGGTTGCGCTCTGCTTGTGGGCAGCCGTATCGGCCAGCGCCAGCAGAACGCCCTCGTCCTGCGGCGCAAGCTCAGCCGGCGGCGAAGAGCGGTCGGGACGCCAGGTCGGCAACGGGACGTTCACCGCGACCTGCGCCGGAGCGGCAGCTTGATCGGCCCCCTGGTCGGCATTGCTCGCATCGGCCGTGCCGAACGGCACATTGGCCGGCGCCTGCGCCGTCGCCACCGTCTGTTCGGTGGTGGCATCGGCCACGCCGAACGGCACGGTCTCAGGCTGTTGCGCGCCGACATCGGCCTTCGGCCGCGGTGCGAAAGCGGGCAGCGGCACTTCCTTGGCGGGCAGCGCGGCGATGATCGTCTCCGGCGTGTCCTGCGGCTCCGAATCGTCAGCGCTGTCGTCGGCAAGCTGCGGAATGTTGGCGCGCTTGGCGTTCTGCGGCGACACGATCGCGATGCCAGGCAGATTGCTGTTGTTGTTGCTCGTGGCAGCCAGCACCGGCTTCACGCTTCTCGGCGGCGGCGCGGCGGTAGCGACATCGGCGCTGTCGTCGGCTTCGTCTTCGCCGCCACCGCCAAAGAAAGCGGACAGGAAGCCACCGGATTTCTTGGTGCTGCCGCCTGCGCTGGCCATCATGATGGCAGGAGAACCGGCGCCCTTGCGCGCCTTGTAGGAGGCGAGCGCCTGGTCATAACCCGGCAACGGCCTGCCGTCGCTCGGCACATGCAGCGTCTTGCCATTGGGGAACAGGCTGACCAGTTCCTGGCGGCTGATGCCTGGCCAATGTCGCACATTGCCGACGTCCATGTGGACGAAGGGCGAACCCGACGACGGATAGTAGCCGACGCCGCCGCCCTGCATCTTGAGGCCGATGTTGCGCAGCTTTTTCAGCGGCACACCCGGAATGTAGAAGTCCATCGCCTTGCCCAGCATATGCTGGCTTTCCTTGGCGACACCGCGGCTGCGGCTGCGCAGCATCGAATTGGTCGACGGCGAGCGATAGCCGCAGACGACCTGGATATAGTCGGTGGCGCCGGCCTGCCGGTAAGCTTCCCACACCAGATCGAGCAGGCGCGGATCCATCTTGGTCGGTTCGTTGCGACGCCAGTCGCGCAGGATGATGTTGATCTTCCTGAGGCCTGCCGGATCGTAGCGGCCATTGCGCTTGTAGACGATCTCGGCCTTTTCGTGCGTGTGGAGGTGATAGAGCTTGAGCGAGCGCGTTTCAGCGCTAGCGCCGGCAGCAGTTGCGGCGAGGAAAGCGAACGCAACGATCAACGCTGCCAGCCATCTCGGCCAGACGCCCATGTGATCGCGCCGCCCGTTTCTGTGTCGTTCGACTTTGTTCAAATCAAAAGGCCTTGCAGGCTGCCGTTTGTCCCCGGATTTGTCCAAACGGATGCGTGGTTCTCACATCCGAATATCGATCCTAATGGTTAATCATCGCTTATTGAAGCCGAAATGCGGTAACACCGTGGCGATATCCCGTCAAAAATAATACACAGGATTTCTTGGTAAACTGCTGGTTTAGATCAAGATTCAGCCTTTTCCCGCTACACGATCTGTTACCGCTGGCCTTAATGCGTGAACAACGCTGTCCGCATCAGCCATATTCCCGCCCCAACCCTTATGCAGCGCCGGATGTGGCATGGCAAGCTGGTCCCGGCCTTGCGTTGGCAAGCTGTGGAATTCGGCGTTCAGGAGGCAAGGCGGTCGAGGCGGCCGGTTTCCGGGTCGATGCCGTATTCCTTGAGCTTGCGGTAGAGCGTCGAGCGGCCGATGCCGAGACGCCGTGCGACCTCGCTCATCTGGCCGTTGTAATGGTCGATGGCGAGCTTGATCATTTCGAGTTCGACATCGGCCAGCGCACGCACATTGCCACGCTCGTCCAGCGCCCTCAATGTGCCGAAACGCTGAAGCAACCTGGCCGGAGGGGCGAGCTCGGCAGCTGCAGTACCGGCGTCATCAGTCTGCGCGCCATCGCCTTGCGATCCGGTGCTCAAGGCCATGCCGGGGTCCGACAAGGACGCATCGGCGTCGAGATTCACGGTGCCGTCGACCTGCGCCCGGATCTGCGGAAATTCGTCAGTCGTGAGCACATCGCCTTCGGCAAGCACCGAGGCCCTGAACACGGCGTTTTCCAGCTGCCTGATGTTTCCCGGCCAATCATAGGCCTGCAGCATGGCCAGTGCGGCATCCGAGATGCCGTGCAGGCGATTGCCCGCCGGCGCCACCTTGTCCATGAAATGCTTGACCAGATAGGGGATGTCGTCGCGGCGGTCGCGCAGCGGCGGCACGACGATCGGGTAAACGTTGAGCCGGTAGAACAGGTCCTCGCGAAACTTGCCGTCCTTGACCTGCTGCAGAAGGTTGCGGTGCGTGGCCGAGATCAGCCTGATGTCGACCCTGACGGTGGAACGGCCGCCGACCGGATCGACCTCGCCATCCTGCACGGCGCGCAACAGCTTGACCTGCACGTCGAGCGGCAGGTCGCCGATCTCATCCAGGAACAGGGTGCCCGAATGCGCCTCGACGAACTTGCCGGTGTGCTTTTCGGTGGCGCCGGTGAACGAACCTTTTTCGTGACCGAACAGGATCGATTCGACCAGATTGTCGGGGATGGCGCCGCAATTGACGGTGACGAACGGCTTTGTGCGGCGTTCGCCGCTGCCCTGGATGGCGCGCGCCACCAGTTCCTTGCCGACGCCCGATTCGCCCTCGATCAGGATCGGGATGTTGGAGGCCGCAGCCTTCTGGCCGAGGCGGATCACCCGGTCCATCGCCGGGCTGTGCGTAATCATGTCCTTGAATGTCAGGTGGCCGCCGCGACGCCGCGACGTGCGCTTGACCTCGTCCTCGACGGCCTCGACCTTGAGCGCGTTGCCGATCGCGGTCTGCAGCCGGTCGGGAGACGCCGGCTTAACGACAAAATCGAAAGCTCCGTGGCGCATCGCCGAAACCACCGTTTCGATGCCGCCCTGCGCAGTCTGCACGATGACGGGAACAGTGATGCCGCGCTCGCGCATCGCCTTCAGCACGCCGATGCCGTCGAGGCCCGGCATGACAAGGTCGAGGATGACTGCCGAAATATCCCTCGCATTGGGTTCGTCAAGCGCGCTCAGACCGGCCTCGCCGCCATCGGCAACGATGGCGCTGTGGCCGAATTTCGTCACCGCCGCTTCGAGCAGCCGGCGCTGCACGGGATCGTCATCGACTATAAGAATGGAACCTGTCATGACTGATTTGAGTTGCCCGCCTGGGAAATTCCCATGGATCATCTTGGCACAGGGTTCTAAACAAGGTTTCAAAAAACCCGGTGAACGAATTCCTTAGGATTTGACCGGCTTGTCCTTTCCCCTTGATTCCAGAAGGTAATTGTTGATGAGCAGGATTCTCGGTCGGCAGCTTGCGGCGGTAGCGTCCGGTCAGGGCGCGGCAGAACTCGGCGACCTGCCGGAATGGAATCTCGCCGATCTTTATTCCGGCATGGAGGCGCCCGAACTGAAGCGTGACCTTGCCAAGGCGGCGGCCGATGCCGTCGCCTTCGAGAACCGCTGGAAGGGCACACTGGCTGCGGAGGCCGGGCGCGGCAGCGCCGGCAGGCTTGGCGAGGCGCTGACAGCCTATGAGGCGCTGGAGGAACTGATCGGCCGCATCGTCTCCTATGCCGGCCTGATCTATGCCGGCAACACCGCCGATCCGCAGCGCGCAAAGCTCTATGGCGACATCCAGGAAAAGATGACCGACGCCAGCGCGCATCTTCTGTTCTTCGCGCTGGAGCTGAACCTGATCGATGACAAGGCGCTCGAATCCGCCCTCGCCGCCGACGCCGGCCTTGCCCATTACCGCCCCTGGGTGCTCGACCTCAGAATGGACAAGCCCTACCAGCTCGAGGACCGGGTCGAGCAGCTGTTCCATGAGAAATCGATCACCGGACGCGGTGCCTGGAACCGGCTGTTCGACGAGACGATGACCGATCTGCGCTTCGACATAGACGGCGAGGAACTGACGCTGGAGCCGGCGCTGAACCGCCTCCAGGACGCCGATGGGGAGGTCCGCCGCCGCGCCTCCGAAGCGCTGGCCGCAACCTTCCGCAAGAGCCTGCGCACCTTCACGCTGATCACCAACACGCTGGCCAAGGACAAGGAGATTTCCGACCGCTGGCGCGGCTTCGAGGACATCGCCGATTCACGCCATCTCGCCAACCGCGTCGAGCGCAGCGTGGTCGATGCGCTGGCGTCGGCCGTGCGCGAGGCCTATCCGCGCCTGTCTCATCGCTACTACGCGCTGAAGGCGCGCTGGCTCGGCATGGAGGTGATGAACCACTGGGACCGCAACGCCCCCTTGCCCGAAACGCCGCAGGCCGTGATCCCTTGGGACGACGCCAGGAACACCGTGCTGTCGGCCTATCAGCGCTTTTCCCCCGATATGGCGGAGATCGCCCGCGTCTTCTTCGACCGCAACTGGATCGACGCGCCGGTCAGGCCCGGCAAGTCGCCCGGCGCCTTCGCCCATCCGACCGTGCCTTCGGCGCACCCTTACGTGCTGCTCAACTACATGGGCAAGCCGCGCGATGTGATGACGCTGGCGCATGAACTCGGCCACGGCGTGCATCAGGTGCTGGCCGGCGGCCAGGGCGCCCTGATGGCTTCGACGCCGCTGACTTTGGCCGAGACGGCCTCGGTATTCGGCGAGATGCTGACCTTCCGTTCGCTGCTCGATCAGACCACCGACAAGCGCGAGCGCAAGGCGATGCTCGCCCAGAAGGTCGAGGACATGATCAACACGGTCGTGCGCCAGATCGCCTTCTACGAGTTCGAGCGCAAGGTGCATGCAGAGCGCAAGAACGGCGAACTGACCTCCGACAAGCTCGGCCAGTTCTGGCTCGAGGTGCAGGCAGAAAGCCTGGGGCCGGCGATCAAGCTGCGCGAGGGCTATGAGGTCTTCTGGACCTACATCCCGCACTTCGTCCACTCCCCCTTCTACGTCTACGCCTATGCCTTTGGCGACTGCCTGGTGAACTCGCTCTACGCGGTCTACCAGAACGCCGAGCACGGCTTCCAGGATAAGTATTTCGAGATGCTGCGCGCTGGTGGCACCAAGCATCACTCCGAACTTCTCGCCCCCTTCGGCCTCGACGCAACCGACCCCGCCTTCTGGCAGATCGGGCTTGGCGTGATCGGCGGCCTGATCGACGAGTTGGAAGCGCTCGACAGTTAATGCGCGCACCCATTGGACCGATGGCGCAGAGTGGCAGGTTCAGCAGCGGCCTCGACTTTGCAGAATCGCAGAACAGTTTAGCCGGAATGCATGTGACGGCAGCTCTGTTCTTGTTCTAAATATCTGTTCTTGAATAACTCTCCGGCGAAAATTCCGTTAGCTTTCCCGAAGCCGTATGATAGCTTTCCGACTGAAGCTCAGCCGGGCGCGCGGCTTAAGGCCGGACAGTATCCCGGCCCATGGCAGCGGTCTGACGAATGCGACAGCGACGGTTGGCAATGGGCGGAAAGCCGAACGCCGACACTCGACGACAGACCGGCTGTTCCCTGAGCCGCCGAACCACATTGGATGATCCGATCTGCCAAGGTCATGACTTGGGACGGCGGCGGACGGATCCGACTGGAGAGAGACGATGACCTTCTTTTACATTGTCCTGGCGTTCCTTGTAGGTGTGTTGGTTGGCTGGTTTATCTGGGGCCGGCTGCGCGGCGAACTTGACAGCCTGCGCGGCGATCTCGACCGCACCCGCAGCGAGCGTGACAGACTGCGCGCCGACGCCGATCGCCTGACTGGCGAACTCGACGCCTGCGGCAAGACCCGCGCCGATCTCGAACGCCGGCTGCGTGAAACATCGACTCCATCCGCCAAGCCTTCAAGTTCGGCGCCGGCCGCGCTGGTATCGACAGCGGCAACGGCCAAGTCCGCCCCGGCCGCGAAACCGACCCCCGCCAAACCCGCCGCGACCAAACCAGCTGCGGCCAAATCCGCGGCCGCAAAACCAGCGGCCAGCAAACCTGCCGCCGCCAAGGCCGCGCCCAAAACCGCGGCTTCAAAGCCCGCCGCCGTCCCGAAGAAGGCCGCCCCGGCAGCTGGGAAGGCCGACAATCTGCGTCGCCTGATCGGTATCGGCCCGGTCAACGACAAACTGCTCAAGGGCCTTGGCGTCACGACCTACGCGCAGATCGCCGGCTGGACCGCGGCCGACGTCAAGCGCATCGAGGACACGCTGAATTTCGACGGCCGCGTCGCCCGCGAAAAGTGGGTCGAGCAGGCCAAGCTGCTTGCCGCCGGCGACGAAAAGGAGTTCGCACGCCAATTCCCGAGCGCCGGGACCGCCAACAACAGCTGATCCGTCATCGGCAACATAACCAGAAGGCGGCGCTTTCGGGCGCCGTCTTTGTTTTTGCATTCGCCACTGTCTTTGCGCCCTGCGACGCCGCTCCCTCGATTGCGCGCCGCCCGGCCCCCATATAGAGCGGTTCTGGCGTCATCGACCGCAGTACCCGAGCCCCATGCCCCTGCCCTCTGCCATTTTCCGCAACGATGAAAGCGGCCGTCAGTTGGTCTTCGACCACCCGGCCGACATCATCATTGCCTATGATGCCAAGGATTTTCTGCCGGCGCTGGCGGCCGCGCAGGCGGCGAGCGATGCCGGCAAATGGCTGGCCGGCTATTTCTCCTACGAAGCGGGCTATCTGCTCGAACCGAAACTGGTGCCGCTGCTGCCTGAAGGCCGGCGCGCGCCACTGGTTTGTCTGGGTGTCTTCGATGCTTCGGTCGAAGAGGCGGTGCCGCGCAACGATGCGCCTGCCACCAATGGCCCCATCTTCGACGCCAGGGCCAGTTGGTCCGCTCAGGACTACGCCAAAGGCTTCGCGCGCCTCCACGACCACATCCGCAAGGGCGATTGCTACCAAGGCAACCTGACCTTTCCGGTCCGTGCCCAATGGTCGGGCGATCCGCTTGCTGCCTTCGACGCACTGACAGGACGCCAGCCGGTCAAGTATGGCGCGCTGATTTCGCTCGGCGATCCCATCGTCTTGTCGCGTTCGCCCGAGCTGTTCTTCGCGATCGATGCCGAAGGCATGATCGAAACCCATCCGATGAAGGGTACCGCACCGCGCGGCGCGACCAAGGCCGAGGACGCGCGGTTGAAGTCCTTCTTGCGCAACGACGAAAAGAACCAGGCCGAGAACCGGATGATCGTCGATCTCCTGCGCAACGACATCTCCCTGATCAGCGAGATCGGCACGCTGGAAGTGCCGGAACTGTTCCGCATCGAGAGCTACCCGACCGTCCATCAGATGGTGAGCCGTGTGCGGGCGAAGCTTCTGCCTTGTCTCGGCATCCGCCAAATCTTTGGCGCGCTGTTTCCCTGTGGCTCGATTACCGGCGCACCGAAAATCCGCGCCATGGAAATCCTGCACGAGCTGGAAGAGACACCGCGCGACGTCTATTGCGGCGCCATCGGCTGGATCGCGCCTGGCGGCATGATGCGCTTTTCGGTGGCGATCCGCACTATATCGCTCTTTTCCAGTGGCGAGGCCGTTTACAATGTCGGCGGCGGCGTCGTCTTCGATTCGACGGCGCAAGAGGAGTATCAGGAGTGTCTGCTGAAGGCGCGCTTCGCGACGGGGACACCGCCGATTTCGAGCTGATCGAGACGATGCGCTGGGAGCCCGGCCAGGGCTTTCTGCGCTTCGAACGCCATCTCGCGCGCCTTTACGGCTCGGCGGAAGAACTCGGCTTTGCCTGCGATCCGCAGCGGATCGGCGAGGTGCTGGCGAATACTATCGGGGCGCAGCAGACGGCGCTGCGCACCCGGCTCGTCCTGCAGCGCAATGGCGAAGTGACCGCCTCGGTCCAGGCCTATGAGCCGTTCGCCGCCGACAAGGTCTGGCGGCTGCAGCTGGCACGGGTGCGGCTCTCCTCGGCCGACACGCTGCTGCGCCACAAGACCGGCCGGCGGCAAGTCTACACTCACGCCCGCTCCGAATATCTGATCACCCAGGCCGACGAAGTGTTGCTCGCAAATGAGCGCAGTGAAATCTGCGAAGGCACCATCACCAACGTCTTCGCCGATTTCGGTGATGGCATGCTGATGACACCCAGGCTCGACTGCGGCCTGCTGCCTGGCGTATTGCGCGCCGAGCTGCTGGACGAAGGCCGCGCCCAGGAGGCGATCTACAGCTATGACGAGTTGAAATCCGCCAAAACACTGTTCGTCGGCAATTCTCTGCGCGGCTTGATCCCGGCAACATTGGCCTGATACGAAGCGGCTGCGAGAATAACAGCGGGCATTGGACACTTTCTAGCGAAGCATGAATTCTCCTCAGCCCACGCACACGCCCTATGATGGCTCCTCAAAGCTCTTCACCATCGGGCTGAAGCCGCTCGAGCTCGACAAATGGATCGAGGTCGACCGGTATCTCTTCGACCATCTCGCCGAAAAGCGCCGGCTGTATGCCGAAATTCCCGACAAGGTGTTTGTCGAGGAAGACGGCACGCGCGACGCCCAGCGCGAAGTGCGCGGCCTCATCGAAGCACATCTGCTGTCGACATTTCCCGGGATGTACCGGCGCACCAATGCCGGGGTTGAGGTCATTGGCGCCAAAGCCGACTCTGACGCCACCATCCCCGATGCCCCGCTGGTCGCAGCGTCGCTGCTCGTCCAGGAAGACCTGATCCTGATGCGCCGTGACGACACCGGCTGGCGGCTCGCCGCCGGCTCGCTGTGTTTCCCGTCATCCTGGTCGCTGGTCGAGAAATTCGGCCGGCCGCTGCAGCAGATCCACGCACCGGTGCCGGGCTTCGGTCCGGGCACCAGGCCGGCCGAGCTCATCAACCGCATGTTCGACGGCCTGCAGGGCCAGGCCGTCGAACGCTTCAACTGGTCGATCCAGGCCGGCGACGCGCTCTATCATCCGCTCTCCAATGTCGAGCGCATCGACCGTGCCACCAACCGCCCCTCGCGATTTCCCGACGGCGACGTCAACGCCCACGCCTTCATCCGCGTCGAGCGCCAGACGCTGCGCAAACTGCCTCTGTCGCGCGACATCCTGTTCACCATCCGCATTCATCTCGACCCGCTGAAAGTGCTGGCGCGGCATCCCGACCGGGCAACGCTTGCCGCCTCTTTCGCGGCGCAATTGCAGGCGCTGGATGAGGCTCAACTCGACTATAAGGGGATGACATCAGACCGTGACCGGCTGGTGCAACGCCTGCAAACCATGGCTCAGGAGTGACGATGATCCGACATGTTCTGAAGCTAGCCGTCCTGCTCGGTGCATTGCTGGCGTTGCCGGCAACAGCGCATGCGGAACCGGTGACCTATGCGGGGAAGCTCGGCAACATCGACATCGTCGTCGAGTTTACCGGTGATCCGGCGACGGCTGGAGAGGCACTGGCGGGCCGCTATTTCTACCGCTCCAAGGGCGTCGATATTCCTCTGCAGGCGAAGTCGAGCAAGGGCGCCACCTTTCAATTGGCCGAGGAAGAAGCCTGCGATGCCAAGAAGTGCGGCGACGGCCAGGCTCCAGCCATCGGCGCCGTCTGGCGGTTGAGTTCCGCCGACAAGGGCAAGACGCTGGAAGGCACCTGGACGGCCAAAAAGACCCTGCCGCTGAAGCTGACAAGGTTCGCCAGCCGTGCCCAGACGGAGACGCCGGCGACGACGCCACGCGATCTCTATGATTTCACCGATATGACATTCTCGGGTGACGATGCGCCGATCACCATGGCGGTATCGCCCTACGACTATCTCAAGCTGGATTTCGCGCCCAAGGCAGACGCCAAGGAAGGTTGGCCGGATGCAGCCTACAACTATGTCACCGATCCACGCACCAAATTCGCCAGGCCGCGCATCGTCGATCTCGCCGGCGGTGCGCCGATCGAAGCCGCCAATGCCTTGCTGCAGAACCGCCATTGGCATGACAGCCTCAGCGCCTTGACGTGCGCGGCGCTGCAATACGCCGGCTTCCACGATGGACCACCGATGGAGGGCATGGATGACGATTCGCTTGGCGGCTACGAAGACACGACGTCCAAAGTGACGTCATTGACGCCGAAGCTGATGAGCTGGTCGGAATCCGGCAGCCTCTATTGCGGCGGTGCGCATCCGAACAACTATTCCGACGCCTATGTCATGGACGTGCGCCGTGGCGCCTTGCTTACCCTTCAGGACATGTTTTCCGATACGGGCGACGGCAAGCCAGGCCCCTCGCTGGCCGCCTTCGTCAGGGAAAACCGCAAGAAGCCAAGCGACCAGGCCGAGGTGGATTACGAGGCCGAATGCGGCATCGACGATTTGATCAGCGACTATCTCGGCGCCAGCCTGAAGCGCGATGGCGACAGGCAGGTTCTGGTCTTCGGCCTGCAAGGTTTGCCCAACGTCATCCAGGCTTGCGGCGGCGATCTCGTTGAAATGCCGGTCTCCGAAGCACAAGCGCTGTTCACACCGGAATTCGCGAAACTGCTCGAACCGTAGGCGTATCTGGGCGGCCGGGAACTAACCTTATCCCTGCTTTTCGCTTTATTGTGACAATGATCTATGGTTTGTCGCGCGGCGGTCGAACGGCCGTTTTGGCGCGTTGCTTGAAGGAGTGCTCGATAAAATGGCGAATGAAAACTGGCCCGTTTACGGTGAAATCACCGGCCCTGTCGTGATGATCGGCTTTGGTTCGATCGGACGGGGAACGCTGCCTCTGATCGAGCGCCATTTCAAATTCGACAAGTCGCGCATGACGGTCATCGACCCGCTCGACACCGACCGCAAGCTGCTCGACGAGCGCGGCATCGCCTTCGTCCAGGAGCACGTGACCGAGAAGAACTACAAGAAACTGCTGACGCCGCTTTTGACCAATGGTGGCGGCCAGGGCTTTTGCATCAATCTGTCGGTCGATACCGGCTCGGTCGACCTGATGCGGCTCTGCCGCAAGCTCGGCGTGCTCTACATCGACACCGTCGTCGAGCCGTGGCTCGGCTTCTATTTCGACGCCAAGGCCGACAATGCCAGCCGCACCAACTACGCGCTGCGCGAAGCCTTGATCAAGGAGAAGCACGACAAGCCCGGCGGCGCTACCGCGGTTTCGACCTGTGGCGCCAATCCGGGCATGGTCTCGTGGTTCGTCAAGCAGGCGCTGCTGAACCTTGCCGGCGACCTCGGCCTCGAATTTTCCGAACCGGCGCAGGACGACCGTGACGGCTGGGCGAAGCTGATGAAGAAGGCCGGCGTCAAGGGCATCCACATCGCCGAGCGCGACACCCAGCGCACCAAGAAGCCGAAGCCGATGAACGTGTTTTGGAACACCTGGTCGGTCGAGGGTTTCATCTCGGAAGGGCTGCAGCCGGCCGAGCTCGGCTGGGGCACGCATGAGAGATGGATGCCGAAGAACGGCAAGGAGCACAAGCATGGCTCCAAGGCTGCGATTTATCTCGAACAGCCCGGCGCCAACACCCGCGTGCGCTCCTGGTGCCCGACGCCGGGCGCGCAATACGGTTTCCTGGTGACGCACAATGAGGCGATCTCGATCGCCGACTTCTTCACCGTGCGGTCGAAGAAGGGGAAGGTGCAATACCGCCCGACCTGCCACTATGCCTATCACCCCTGCAACGACGCCGTGTTGTCACTCCACGAAATGTTCGGCGCTGCCGGCAAGCCGCAGCCGGTCCACCATGTGCTTGACGAAAACGAGCTGGTCGATGGCGTGGACGAGCTTGGCGTGCTGCTCTACGGCCATGCCAAGAACGCCTACTGGTACGGTTCGCAGCTGTCGCTGGCCGAAGCCCGCAAGCTGGCGCCCTACCAGAACGCTACCGGCATGCAGGTCACCTCGGCCGTGCTCGCCGGCATGGTCTGGGCGCTGGAAAACCCGGAAGCCGGCATCGTCGAGGCCGACGAGATGGACTACAAGCGCTGCCTGGAAGTGCAGTCCCAGTATCTCGGACCGGTCAAGGGCTACTACACCGACTGGACGCCGCTCGATAACCGTCCGGGCCTGTTTCCCGAAGACCTCGACAAAAGCGACCCGTGGCAATTCCGCAACATCCTCGTTCGATAGCGGTTCCATACCCCTGCCTCACTGCCTTGCAATCGCCCGGAAATCGGGCGATTGAAGGGATGCGGACGAAAGCAGTGTGCATCCATTTGGACGCACGAGGGACGGCTCTGGAAACTTGAGGCCACGCACATCGTGTTCCCCAAAACGTCGTTTGACGATTGGGCCGATGCGTCAGGAGAGGATTTGATATGACGATTGCGCGCAAAATTCTTTCTGCGGGCGCGGCGGGCGTTCTTGCGACGATGCTTGCCGCCTGCACCACCGGCGGCTCCGACGGGCCACCGATCTCATCGCAGGCGCGAGGCGTCGAAGGCTCATGGCTGAACGCAGAAGGCAAGGCGGTCTCGACATTGAACGGCGGCGTCTTCACCACCGTTTCGGCGGAGACCGGTGAGAAATTCGCTGACGGCAGCTACACCAAGACCGGCGCCACCTCGGTCGAGATCAACGGAACCTCGCTGATCCGGCAGCAGCCAATCGCTTTCAACTGCCTGCTGGTGTCCATAAACCAGCTGAATTGCACCAGCTCCGCCGGGCAGAACTTCGTGCTGACCAGGCGCGGCTGAACCTTTCCCATGCGGCTTTGCGGATGGCGGCGGCGCGATGCCGCCGCCTTTTTTATGCCGGCAAACCGATGCCGGTTATCCGCCCTGATTCTTCTTGCATCGCCACAACCGCGATGTGAACATACCCGAAATGCTGGCTGTTATCCTGCAGTCGGGCAAGAGCGTTAAACGCCTTTGATCATATCCGGGAGACGAAGATGAAGAAGCTCGCCGCCATTGCCGCCCTCTCTGCCTCGACACTCGGCCTGTCGGCCGCACCATCCTTTGCCGACTATACGTTGAACATCCTGCATTTCAACGATTGGCACAGCCGCATCGAAGGCAACAACAAATACGAGTCGACCTGCTCGGCCGAGGAAGAGACCAAGGGTGAGTGCATCGGCGGCGCCGGCCGGCTGGTCACCGCGATCGCACAGGAGCGCAAGAAGCTCGAAGGCCAGAACGTGCTGCTGCTCAATGCCGGCGACAGCTTTCAGGGATCGCTGTTCTACATCACCTACAAGGGCACGGCGGAGGAGGAATTCCTCAATCAGATCAAGCCCGACGCGGTGACGCTCGGCAACCACGAATTCGACGATGGCGAGAGCGCGCTGGTGCCTTATCTCGACAAGGCGAAGTTCCCGATCGTCAGCGCCAATGTCGTGCCCAACGACAAGTCCGGCGCCGCAGGCAAGATCAAGCCGTCGATTGTGCTTGAGATCGGCGGCCAGAAGATCGGCATTGTCGGCGCCGTGACCAACGACACGCCGGAACTCGCCTCTCCCGGCCCCAACATTACCATCGAGGACGACGTCAAGTCGATCACCGCCGAGGTCGAGAAGCTGAAGGCGCAAGGCGTCAACAAGATCATTGCCGTCACCCATATCGGCTACAGGCGCGAGCGCGATGTCATCGCCAAGATCCCGGGCATCGATGTGGTGGTCGGCGGCCACAGCCATTCGCTTCTGTCCAACACCGACCCGAAGGCGGAAGGCCCCTATCCGACGATGGTCGACAACCCCGACGGCTCCAAGGTGCCTGTCGTGCAGGCCGCGTCCTATTCGAAATATCTCGGCGAATTCAAGGTCGTGTTCGACGACAATGGCAACGTCAAGGAAGCCAGCGGCGACCCGATCTTCCTCGACAAGTCGATCATTCCCGATCCGGCCGTTCTTGCCCGCATCAAGGAACTCGGTGCGCCGATCGAGGCGCTGAAGAACAAGGAAGTGGCCGAGACCACCGAGGCCATCGACGGCAGCCGCGAAAGCTGCCGCACCAAGGAATGCGCGATGGGCAACCTCGTCTCCGACGCCATCCTCGACCGTGTCAAGGGACAGGGCGTCGAGATCGTCGTCTCCAATGGCGGCGGCTTGCGTGCTTCCATCGATAAAGGCACCGTCACCATGGGCGAGGTGCTGACCGTGCTGCCGTTCCAGAACACGCTGGCGACCTTCCAGATTTCCGGCAAGGATCTGGTTGCCGGGCTGGAAAACGGCGTCAGCCAGGTCGAGGACGGCGGCGGCCGCTTCCCGCAAGTGGCAGGTCTGAAATACTCATTCGACAAGTCGGTCGCGCCCAATGCCGGCCGCGTCAAGTCGGTCGAGGTGATGGAAGGCGGCGCCTGGGCGCCGATCAACCCGGACAAGGACTATCTGGTCGCCACCAACAACTATGTCCGCCAGGGCGGCGACGGCTACAAGGTCTTCGCCGAGAAGGCCAAGAACGCCTATGATTACGGCCCCGGCCTCGAACAGGTGGTTGCCGACTATCTCGCCGCGCACCGGCCCTACACGCCCAAGCTCGACGGCCGCATCACCGAGGTTGCCGCAACCGTAGCGGCTGCCCCGGCCGCCGAGCCGGCAAAACCAGCCGAACCGGCACCTGCTCCAGCGGAACCGGCAAAACCGGCCGAGGCTGCACCGGCGGAGCCGGCGATGCCCGCATTGCCGGCAGGCTCCGGCGACATCACCACCACGCCGCCGACTGTCCCGGCGGAAACCGCCCCGGCAACGCCGAATCCGGCCGAACCGGCAAAACCGGCTGAAGCCGCACCTGCTCCGGCAAAGCCGGCTGACGCCGCCCCGGCCGAAGCCAGCCATGTCATCGTCGCCGGCGATACCTTTTGGGATCTCGCCAAGAAGGCCTATGGCGACGGCGCCAAGTGGAAGGTGATCTCCGAGGCCAACAAAGGCTACGAGCCACGCCGGCTTCCGGTCGGCGCGACCCTGACCATTCCGGCGAAGTAACCTCGCTTCGCGCTTGCGACCAACAAAATCCGTCCGGCAAAACGGGCGGGTTTTTGGCTTTCAGGGTAAGGTGCGGCCAGACGCGGCATTGAAAACTCGCGCCACATTGCTAGGTTCGCCCGACATCGTCGGTTTCGCGGTGTCGGGAGACCTTCATGACGCTTTCCACGCCTGTCGACCCCAAAGCCGCGAAAGCGCTCGACCCGCTGCCGGCCGGACATCCGCCGGTAAAGGCAGGCAAGATCGGCGTCATGTTGGTCAATCTCGGCACGCCGGACGGTACTGATTTCAAGCCGATGTGGCGCTATCTCCGCGAATTCCTGTCCGATCCGCGCGTTATCGAGCTCAACAAGGCGATCTGGTATCCGATCCTCTACGGCTTGGTGCTGACCACGAGACCGAACAAGTCCGGCGCCAATTACGCCAGGATATGGAACCGCGAGAGGAACGAGTCGCCGCTGCGCACCTACACCCGCGCGCAGAGCGAAAAGCTGGCCGCAGCGCTCATCGACCTACCCGATGTCGTGGTCGACTGGGCGATGCGCTACGGCAACCCCTCGACCGCGAGCGTCGCTCAAAGGCTGGTCGAACAAGGCTGCGACCGCATCCTGTCGTTCCCACTCTACCCGCAATACTCCGCGACCACCACCGCGACCGCCAACGACCAGCTGTTTCGCGCCTTGATGAAGATGCGCCGCGCGCCTGCCGTGCGCAGTGTTCCGCCCTACTATGACGAGCCGGTCTACATCGAGGCGCTCGCCCATTCGATCGAACGGCATCTGGCAACGCTAGACTTCGAGCCCGAGGTGGTCATCACCTCCTATCACGGCATCCCGAAGCCCTATTTCGAGAAGGGCGATCCCTATCACTGCCACTGCCAGAAGACGACACGGCTGTTGCGTGAACGACTGGGGTGGGATGAAAAGAAGCTGATCATCACCTTCCAGTCGCGCTTCGGCGCCCAGGAATGGCTGCAGCCCTACACCGACAAGACGGTCGAGAAACTGGCGAAGGACGGCGTGAAATCGATCGCCATCGTCAACCCAGGCTTTTCCGTCGACTGCATCGAGACGCTGGACGAAATCGGCCGCGAGGCGGCCGAGACCTTCCATCACGCCGGCGGCGAGAAATTCGCCCACATCCCGTGCCTGAACGACAGTGCAGAAGGCATGGCGGTGATCGAGGCGATGGTGCGGCGCGAGCTATCGGGCTGGGTCTGAGGCCGCCACGTTGCGGCGATCGATCGCCGCAGTTGCGCTATTCCATGCACTAATAATCAACGATCACCTGATTGTAACATTATTGAAACACACCTAAGTGTTTGGTGAAGTCGGTTGCATGGAATCAACGCCATGGCCGGCATCTGAGGGAGATACAAATGGACTTCAGTGGTTTCGGTATTGCGATTGGTGCGCTTGCCTTTCTGGTGTTGGTGCTTCTTATCAAAGGCATCCGGACAATCCCGCAAGGCTATAATTATACGGTGGAGCGCTTTGGTCGTTACACCAAAACACTAAGCCCCGGCCTCAACCTCATCGTGCCGTTCGTCGACCGAATCGGCGCCAAGATGAACATGATGGAGCAGGTGCTCGACGTTCCGAGCCAGGAAATCATCACGCGCGACAACGCCATTGTGGGCGTCGACGGCATCGCCTTCTACCAGATCCTCAATGCGGCCCAGGCCGCCTACCAGGTCGCCGGCCTGGAGAACGCCATCCTCAATTTGACGATGACCAACATCCGTACCGTCATGGGTTCGATGGACCTCGACGAACTGCTGTCGAACCGCGACGCCATCAACGAACGGCTGCTGCGCGTCGTCGACGAAGCGGCGCATCCGTGGGGCATCAAGATCACCCGCGTCGAGATCAAGGACATCAATCCGCCGGCCAACCTCATCGAATCGATGGGCCGTCAGATGACCGCCGAACGCAACAAGCGTGCGCAGATCCTCGCCGCCGAAGGCCTCAAGCAGTCGCAGATCCTCGAGGCCGAGGGCCGCAAGGAAGCCGCCTTCCGCGACGCCGAGGCGCGCGAACGCTCGGCCGAAGCCGAAGCGCGAGCCACCCAGGTTGTATCGGAAGCCATCTCCAAGGGCGACGTGCAGGCACTCAACTACTTCGTGGCGCTGAAATACACTGAAGCGATGGGCAAGATCGGCACCGCCAACAACAGCAAGGTCGTGCTGATGCCGATGGAAGCCTCGGCGCTGATCGGCACGCTCGGTGGCATAAGCGAGATCGCCAGGGAGGTGTTCCGCAGCGAAGGCACCGCCGGCGCCGCCAGGCAGGCCGCCCGCCCTCCGGTGGTTCGCCCAAGCGAGAACTGAGATCGGGCGAGAACTGAGATCATAAGAGCATGATCCCGAAAAGTGGGAGCCGGTTTTCGGAAAAGATCATGCTCTCAAACAAGAACTAGGAGCGCACTCCCATGTTCGACCGCATCATTTCCGAACTTGGTCCGTGGAACTGGATGGTTCTGGGCTTCGTCCTCCTGGTGATGGAGGTCATCGCGCCTGGAATATTCATGCTGTGGATCGGCATCGCCGCATTGGTGATCGGTGTGATTTCCCTGCTCGTCTGGGACGCAAGCTTCTGGGCCTGGGAAGTCCAGGTCCTCGCCTTCCTGGCCCTGTCGCTGGTCTCGGCCTTTGCCGGAAAGAAGCTGGTTGGTGGGCGTAATACCCCTAGCGACCAGCCGCTGCTCAACCGGCGCGGCGCGCAGTTGGTCGGCAGGATGGCAACGCTGGCCGAGCCGATCAAGGACGGTCGCGGCCGCATCAAACTCGGCGACACACTGTGGCGCGTCTCCGGTCCCGACCTGCCGGCCGGCACGCAGGTGCGCGTCGTCAGTTCGGCCGACACCGATCTGGAACTGACCGTCGAGGCAGTTTGACATTTCGAAAGCGCATGGCGCTTTCGATCCGGAAAATCAGGCCGCGTCGCCTAGGGCTTCCCGAACGCGACGCGTCCTTTGATTTTTTCAGGCGGCGCCGATGCGCAGCAGGTCGTGCAGATGAACCAGTCCCACGAGCCGCCTGCCTTCGACCACCATCAGGCTCGTAATGGCCGAATTATTGATAATCTGCAGCGCCGTCGCCACCAGCGTATCCGGTGTCGCCGTCTTCGGCTTTTTCGTCATCACCTGATCGACGCTCATTTCCATGAGATTGCTGCCGATGTGGCGCCTGATGTCGCCATCGGTGATGATGCCAACCAAAGCGCCGTCGGCGGCTGTGATGGCCACGCAGCCGAATCCCTTGCTCGACAATTCCAGGATCGCCTCGCGCATGCCGGTGCCCGAAGCCACCAATGGCAGCCTGTCGCCGACATGCATGATCTCGTGGATTTGCGTCAGATTGGCGCCGAGCTGGCCACCGGGATGGAAGGTGCGGAAATGGTCGGGCGTGAAGCCGCGCGCTTCGAGCAGCGCGATGGCCAGCGCATCGCCGACGACCAGCTGCAGAAGCGTCGATGTCGTCGGCGCCAGACCGTGCGGACAGGCTTCCGGCACCGACGGCAGGAGCAGCACCACGTCGGCCGCGCGCGCCAGCGCCGAGGCCGCGCCCGCGGTAATCGCAATCAGCGGGATCGAGAAGCGCCTGGAATAGGCGACGATGCCCATCAATTCTTTGCTCTCGCCGGACCATGACATGGCGATGATGGCATCGTCTCTGGCGATCATGCCGAGGTCGCCATGGTTTGCTTCCGCCGGATGGACGAAGAAGGCGGGCGTACCGGTCGAGGCCAGCGTGGCCGCGATCTTGGAGCCTATATGACCACTCTTGCCGACGCCGGTGACGATGACCCGGCCATCGATGCGCGACACGATGTCGACGGCGCTGGCGAAAGGTTCGGCCAATTCGTTCTCCAGCGCGGCGGCCAATGCCGCCACTCCGGCCTGTTCCGTGGCTACCGTTCTCAGCGCCGAGGCGATCGAAGCCTCCAAAGGCTTCTTTTCTTGGGATCCCGCATGCATGGCTGATGCGATTAGCGCTTTGCCGTTCGCGTGTCCAACAGAATTGCCGTCCAGCCATGTCCGACAGGCCGCCCTTCAACCCTCCGTTAACCATCCCCGTTTACGGTTCGGTAAGTATGGCGCGCTTGCGCCGCGCAAGCAGTGGTGACGATGTCGCGGGCCCAGCCTCAAGAGAAAAAAGGTCGAACGGGCAGAGCCTTTTGCGCTCTGCTTCTGGCGACGAGCGTGCTCGCTTTGCTGCGGCCAACTGCGCTTCATGCCCAGGAGACCGAGCTGCGCGGCGAGGTTTCGGAATCGGCGATCCTGTCCGACCAGCAGCGCCGGGCCAGGCAATTGAGCAAGGCCAGCACGCAGGTCAAGCCCGCCCCTGCCGACCCCGCCCCCACGGGAAACACGCCAACCGCTTATGTGCCGGCCAGCGATGGCGCCTTGCCTGACGACACCGACCCGTCACAGGCCGGCGCAAACAGCATTTTCGACCCGCCGGCGACCATCGACGATTCGTTCGCCGACAAGCCGCCAACCGTCCAGCCACGCCGTCCGTCGACGGCAAAGCAACGCGCCGCCGCGGATGCAGACCAGGCCAAGGACAAAACCAAGGCTGCCGACAAGAAGAAGCCTGGCAAAGCCACGGACCAGACCACCACCGGAACGACCCCGGACGGCACTGCGGCAGGCGACGCCGATCAGGACACAGCTAACCGCCGTGTCCTCACCGTCGACGGCGTCGACCGACGAAAGCTCGACCCCGGCGCCGAGCGCACCAACGCCATCGAGGGCCAGAAGAAGAAGCTCGAGGACGACCCGTACGCGGCAACCGGCATCAAGGTCGGCTCGTTCCTGCTGCGGCCGACGCTCGAGCAGGGCGTTGCCGTCACGTCGAACGCCGATTCCAGCGCTGGCGGCAAGTCGGCGGTGCTGTCCGAAACGGCGCTGCGTTTCTCCGCCGCCTCCGATTGGCGCGAGAATTCGGCGGTCATCGACGGCTACGGCAATTTCCGCAACACCATTTCGGGCCAGAAGATCAATGAGGCACGCGGCCGTATCCAAGGCACGTACAATGTCGACCTCGACAATGAACTGCGCGCCATCGCCAAGCTCGGCTACGAGATTGCGCCGGAATCGGCCTCCGCGCCCGACGCCATTGCCGGCGTCAAATCGCAGCCGATCCGCCAGACGGTCGACGGCAGCCTCGGCGTCGAGAAGGACGTTGGCAAGATGCGCTTTGCGCTGACCGGCGCAGTCACCCACGACATCTATGGCGATGCCGAACTTACCGATGGCACCTCGCTGTCGCAGAAGGACCAGGACAACACGCTCTATACCGCAACGTTGCGGACCGGCTATGAAATTTCCCCGGCTCTGACGCCCTTTGCCGAGATTGAGCTCGGCCGCCGGGTATATGACCAACGGATCGACAACAAGGGCTTCGAGCGCTCTTCGACCCGGCTTGGCGCACGCGCCGGTATCGAAGTCGACATGGGCGAGAAGCTCAAAGGTGAGTTCTCGGCCGGCTGGCTGCGGGAAGCGATCGACGACAAGAACCTGGAGGCGATTTCGGGAGCCACCATCAATGCCGACCTCAAATGGTCGCCCGAGCGCGGCACCATCATCGGCCTCACCGGGCGAACCACGGTCGAAGGCACAACGAATGCCGGTGAGAGCGGCGACATCCTCTATTCCGGCCGCCTCACCGGCGAGCGGCAGATCCGCGCCGACCTGACCGGCAACGCAGCCCTTGGGCTCGACTGGCGCAATTACACCGGCTCCGACGGCCATGACATGACACTGAGTGCAGAGGCCGGGCTGACCTGGTGGCTGAACCGTTACGTCGGTCTCACCAGCCGCGCCCGCACCGAAAAGCTGACCAGCAATCTGCCCGGGCGCAACTACACCGCCAACAGCATCTATTTGGGGCTGAAGCTGCAGCGGTAGCTAAAAAGCAGCGCCGCGACGCTCGGACGGCTTCATCTCATCGAGCAGCGTGCGGATGACGCCGGCCATGTTCTCGTTCATGTCGCTGCGCCACAGCGCGAAGGCGACATTGGCCTCGACGAACCCTTCCGGCGAGCCGCAATCGAAGGTGCGGCCCTGAAAGTGGTAGCCAAAGAAGGGCTGCTGCTTTTCCAGCTTCAGCATCGCGTCGGTGAGCTGGATCTCGTTGCCGGCGCCCTTTTCCTGGCTTTCCAGGATCTTGAAAATCTCGGGCTGCAGGATGTAGCGGCCGTTGATGTAGAGATTGGACGGTGCGGTGCCGGTCTTCGGCTTTTCGACCATCTCGGTGATGCGGAAGCCGTGATGCGTGTCCTCGCCCCGGCCGACAATGCCATATTTGTGGGTCTCGGCCGGATCGCATTCCTGCACGGCGATGATGTTGTTGCCCGTCTCCTCGTAGAGCTCGACCATGGCCTTCGTGCAGCTCTTCTCCGACTGCATGATCATGTCGGGCAGCAACAGCGCGAAGGGTTCGTCGCCGACCAGTTCACGGGCGCACCAGACGGCATGGCCAAGCCCCATCGGCACCTGCTGGCGGGTGAAGGAGGTCTGCCCAGGCGCCGGCTGCAGCCGCTGCAGGCGGGCCAACTGCTCGTCCTTGCCGCGCTGTGCCAGCGTATCATAGAGCTCGAACTGGATATCGAAATGGTCTTCTATGACCGCCTTGTTGCGGCCGGTGACAAAGATGAAATGTTCGATGCCGGCCTCGCGCGCCTCATCAACGACATACTGGATGACGGGCCGGTCGACGACGGTCAGCATCTCCTTGGGGATGGCCTTTGTGGCCGGGAGAAACCGTGTGCCGAGACCGGCGACCGGGAAAACTGCCTTGCGAACTCGCTTCATGCGTCAATTATCCGTTTGAGGGCGTGCCCGGCAATCCCGCCTCGCGACATTTTCGCGCCGGAATTGTGGATTATCGGGCCATTGAGGGAAACATCAACCGGTAAAGCATCCAGGTGTCTTTTCGTTCCAGGCGCCGCCTATGGTAAACCAATTGCTAACCCGGTTCGGCGATGAATGGTCTTTCCTGAGATAAAGAAAGGGGAAAATATGTCCGTTCGCAGTGCCGCAAAACTCTTTACCAGCGTGCTGACGGCGGCCAGCCTCTCGCTCGCCTTGCTGATGCCGGCCGGACCGGCCTTCGCCGATGCCGGGTTTCGGCAATGGGTCGCCGGCTTCCGCGCCACCGCCGTGGCGGGCGGCGTTTCCGGCGCGGTCTACGACCGGGCGTTCCGGGGCATCAATGAACCCGACCCGGTGGTGCTGGAAAAGGCACGCACCCAGCCCGAATTCACCGCACCTGCCTGGGACTATTTCGACAACCGCGTCCACGACCAGTCCGTTGCCGTCGGCCAGCAGATGGCCAGGAAATGGAAGCCGTGGCTGGAACGGATCGAGGCGAGGTTCGGCGTCGACCGCTACATCCTGCTCGCCATCTGGTCGATGGAATCGAATTATGGCGAGATCCTCAAGCGCGACGACATCATGCGCAATGTCATCCGCTCGCTGGCAACCCTCGCCTATGGCGACCCGAAGCGTTCGAAATTCGCCCGCACCCAATTGGTCGCCGCGCTGAAAATCCTGCAGACCGGCGACATCGACGAAAGCCACCTGATGGGCTCCTGGGCCGGCGCCATGGGCCAGACCCAGTTCATCCCGACCAGCTACCAGCATTATGCCGTCGACATGGACGGCAACGGCAAGCGCGACATCTGGAATTCGATCCCCGATGCGTTGGCGACATCAGCCAATCTGCTGAAGAAGAATGGCTGGCAGGGCGGCAAGACCTGGGGCTACGAGGTCACCATTCCGGCGGGCAAACTGCCGGCCGGCTCGAAGACATTGGCGCAGTGGCAGGCGCTCGGCGTCGCCAGGGCCAATGGCAAGCCGTTCAAGAACGCAACCGACAAGGCGACGCTGAAAGTGCCGGACGGCCGCGGCGGACCGGCCTTCCTGATGATCAAGAACTTCTCCGTCATCAAGGCCTACAACAACGCCGACAAATATGCCCTGGCCGTCGGCCTTCTTGCCGACGAAATCGCCGGCTCTAATGGTCTGGTGCAGGACTGGAAGCGGCCTTTCACCAAACTGTCCTTCGAGGAAAGGCAGGAGTTGCAGAAGCGGCTTTCGCAGCACGGACTTTACGACGGCAAGTTCGACGGCAAGATCGGTGACGGCACGAAAACCGCCATCATGACCTATCAGGCAACGGTCGGCTTGACCCAGGACGGGTATCCGAGCATGGAAGTGCTCAAATGGCTCAGAAAGAAATAGAGCCATCGGCAGCGCCGCGCATTGCGGCGCACAAGGATGCCGTAGCATTGATGTGTGCACGATCCTCTGCGAGGGCCATGCACCAAGGGATGGAGAGGGTGCTTGGTTTCGGCAGCGCGTATCCGTGTGATCGTTTTCCGCTTGCCGATCCTCGTTCTGGCCATCGTTGTCCTGGCGACGGGGGTCGCCGGCAGTTTCCACACACCGGCTTTGGCGCAGGAACAACCGCAGAACCGCGGCTGGTCGCTGCGCGACCTTCTGTTCCCGCGCCGCAGCGAACGCATCGAGCCGCCGCTCGACGTCCGCAAGGCAAAGCCGAAGGTCAAGAAGAAGCCCCGTGCACCCCTTGAACCTTCCGCTCCGATTGTCGAGAAGACACCGGATGCCCGCGTCGTTCTGGTGATCGGCGATTTCATGGCCAACGGCCTGGCCGAAGGCCTCGAAACAGCCTTTGCCGACAATGCCAACGTCAGGATCGTCGAGCGCGCCAACGGTTCTTCGGGTTTCGTGCGCGATGATGTCTACAATTGGCCCGAACAGGTCAAATCGCTGGTCGAGACCGAAAAACCCTCCGTGGTCGTCGTCATGCTCGGCTCCAACGACCGCCAGCAGATGCGCGTCAACGATGTGCGCGAGCAGCCGCGCTCCGAGAACTGGACCAAGGAATACGAACGCCGGACCGAAGCCTTGGGAAAGGCACTGGCGGCGACCAAGGTGCCTTATCTGTGGGTCGGCATGCCAGCCTTCAAGACGCCGAAGATGACCTCCGACATGCTCGCCTTCAACGACATCTACCACTCTGCTGCCGAGAAGAACGGCGGCGAATTCGTCGATGTCTGGGATGGGTTCGTCGACGAGAACGGCGCCTTTGTCTCGACCGGCCCCGACATTAACGGCCAGGCCGTGCGGCTGCGCTCCGACGACGGCATCAACGTCTCGAAAGCCGGCAAGCGAAAGCTCGCCTTCTACACCGAAAAGCCGCTGGCCAAGATCCTCGGCCTGGCAGCGCCAGGAAGCGTGGTGACGGCTGCCGCACCGGCCGGCGCCCCGGTCGAGGCGCCGTCGCTGCCCGCCGCCCCGATCGTGGTCGACCGCACCGTTCCGATGCTGCTCAACGATCCGGCGCTCGACGGCGGGACCGAGCTTCTCGGTGCGGCGGCGGCGCCGAAAGCCAATCCGGATCTGCCCGGCGAAAAACTAATCCTCGAAGGCAAGGCGCCCGAGGCCTCGCCCGGTCGCGCCGACGACTTCTCCTGGCCGCCCAAGGCCGCTGCCGCGACGGATACGACGACGGCGATCAACCGTTAACGGGGGAGTACCGTCGACCCCATCAGCGCTTCATCGATCGAGCGCGCGGCCTGGCGGCCTTCGCGGATCGCCCACACAACCAGCGACTGGCCGCGGCGCACATCACCTGCGGCGTAGAGCTTGTCGACGCTGGTCTTGTAGTCGCGATCGTTGGCTTCGACATTGCGGGAACGGCGGCTGTCGGTGGTGATTTTCATCTCACCGTCCAACTCTTTCGCCACGCCGGCGGCAGCCGGTCCGGCAAAGCCGATGGCGATGAAGGCGAGGTCTGCACGGATGACGAATTCGGTGCCGGCGATCGGCTTGCGCTTCTCGTCGACTTCGCAGCATTTGACGCCGGTCAGCTGGCCGTCCTCGCCGATGAATTCGAGCGTCGCCACCTGGAATTCGCGCTCCGCACCTTCGGCCTGTGAGGACGAGGTGCGCATCTTGGTCGCCCAGTAGGGCCAGACTGAAAGCTTGTCTTCCTTCTCCGGCGGCTGCGGGCGGATGTCGAGCTGGGTGACGCGCACCGCGCCCTGGCGGAAGGCGGTGCCGACGCAGTCGGACGCGGTATCGCCGCCGCCGACGACGACGACATGCTGGCCGCCGGCGATGATCGGATGCGACGGCCAGGCCACCGACTGGATCGGCTCGCCGCCGACGCGACGGTTCTGCTGCACCAGATAGGGCATGGCGTCATAGACGCCGCCGAGATCGTCGCCCGGAATGTTGGCCGGACGCGGCGATTCCGAACCGCCGCAATAGAGCACCGCATCGTATCCGGCGAGCAACTCTGCCACCGGCTTGTCGACGCCGACATTGACGCCGCAATGGAAGGTCACGCCCTCGCCCTGCATCTGCTCGATGCGGCGGTCGATATAGTGCTTCTCGATCTTGAAGTCGGGAATGCCGTAGCGCATCAGCCCGCCGGGACGGCTCTCACGCTCATAGACGCTGACCTCGTGGCCGGCGCGGCCAAGCTGCTGCGCCGCCGCCATCCCTGCCGGGCCGGAGCCGATGACAGCGACCCGCTTGCCCGTCTTCTTCTCCGGCGGATAAGGCCGGATATGGCCGGTTTCATAAGCCTTGTCGGCGATTGCCTGTTCAACGGTCTTGATGGCAACCGGAATGTCCTCGAGGTTCAGCGTGCAGGCTTCCTCGCAGGGCGCGGGGCAGATGCGGCCGGTGAACTCGGGGAAATTGTTGGTCGAATGCAGGTTGCGGATCGCATTGTCCCAGTCGCCATTGTAGACGAGGTCGTTCCAGTCCGGGATCTGGTTGTGGATCGGGCACCCGGTCGGCCCGTGGCAGAACGGGATGCCGCAATCCATGCAGCGCGCGGCCTGTTTCTCGACCTCCTTGTCCGACATCGGCAGCGTGAATTCGCGGAAATGCCGGATGCGGTCGGAGGCCGGCTGGTACTTGTGCACCTGCCGGTCGATTTCGAGAAAGCCTGTTACCTTGCCCATAGTCCAGTTCCTGCTGTCCAGATGGTGCGGTTTTCGCACCCGTTAACCCCTTGAGGCAGCCATGGCAACCTTGCATCCGAGGTCAAACTGTCGCTGAAAGTTCCGCCGGGAAGCCTGCGCCTCCCGGCAAGTCGAAAAACCTATTCCGCCGCCACGCCCATGCGCATGCGTTCCATCTCGATCAGCGCGCGGCGGTATTCGACCGGCATGATCTTGCGGAATTTCGGCCTGAAGATCGTCCAGTCGTCGAGTATCTCGCGGCCGCGTACCGAACCGGTGAAATGGACGTGGTTCGAGATAAGCTGGTAAAGCCGTTCCTCGTCATGGGTGGTCATGTCGCCCGAGACGTCGACGCGACCCTTGTGGTCGAGGTCACCGCCATGATGCAGCAGCCTTTCCATCAGATCGTCTTCTTCCGGAACCGGCTCCAGCTCGACCATCGCCATGTTGCAGCGCGCGGCGAAATCGCCGGCCTCATCCAGAACATAGGCCACGCCGCCCGACATGCCGGCAGCGAAGTTGCGACCGGTCTGGCCGATGACGACGACGATGCCGCCGGTCATGTATTCGCAGCCATGATCGCCGACGCCTTCCACGACGGCGGCGACGCCCGAATTGCGCACCGCGAAGCGCTCGCCGGCGACACCGGCGAAATAGGCCTCGCCCTCGGTCGCGCCATAGAGGACGGTGTTGCCGACGATGATCGATTCCGCCGCGACGATCCTGGACTCCTCCGGCGGCCGGATGACGATGCGTCCGCCCGACAGGCCCTTGCCGACATAGTCGTTGGCCGCACCCACGAGTTCGAACGAGATGCCGCGCGCCAGGAAGGCGCCGAACGACTGGCCGGCTGTGCCGGTCAGCTTCACCTGGATCGTGTCCTCGCGCAGGCCCTTGTGCCTGAAGCGCTTGGCGACTTCGCCCGACAGCATGGCGCCCGTGGAGCGATCGACATTGCGGATGTCGACCTCGATCTTGACCGGCTGCTTGCTTTCGAGCGCGGGCTTCGCCAGTTCGATCAGCTTGCGATCGAGTACATCGTCGATCGGGTGTTTCTGCCGTTCGGTCCAGTGCACCGCCTCATGCGGCGCGTCCGGCTTGAAGAACATCTTGCCGAAATCGAGCCCACGCGCCTTCCAATGCTGGATCATCTCGCGCTTTTCCAGCAGGTCGCTGTCGCCGATGATCTGGTCGATATGGGTGTAGCCCATCTCGGCCAGCAGCCCCCTCACCTCTTCCGCAACATAGAAGAAGAAGTTGATGACATGCTCGGGCGTGCCCTTGAAACGCTTGCGCAGAACCGGGTCCTGCGTCGCGACGCCGACCGGGCAGGTGTTCAAGTGGCACTTGCGCATCATGATGCAGCCGGCCGCGATCAGCGGCGCGGTCGAGAAGCCGAACTCGTCGGCACCGAGCAGCGCACCGATGATGACGTCGCGCCCCGTGCGCAAGCCACCATCGACCTGCAGCGCAACGCGCGAGCGCAGCCCGTTCAGCACCAGCGTCTGGTGCGTCTCGGCTAGGCCCATTTCCCACGGGCTGCCGGCATGCTTGAGCGAGGTCAGCGGCGACGCGCCGGTGCCGCCATCATAGCCCGATATGGTGATGTGGTCGGCGCGTGCCTTGGCGACGCCGGCCGCAACCGTACCGACACCGACTTCCGACACCAGCTTGACCGATACGTCGGCCGCCGGGTTGACGTTCTTCAGATCATAGATCAGCTGCGCCAGATCCTCGATCGAATAGATGTCGTGATGCGGCGGCGGCGAGATCAGGCCGACGCCAGGCGTCGAGTGCCGGACCTTGGCGATGGTGGCGTCGACCTTGTGGCCGGGCAGCTGGCCGCCCTCACCGGGCTTGGCGCCCTGCGCGACCTTGATCTGCATGACATCGGAATTGACGAGATACTCGGCGGTGACGCCAAACCGCCCCGAGGCGACCTGCTTGATCGCCGAACGTTCGGGATTCTTGCTGCCGCCGGGCAGCGGCAGATAGCGGTCGGCCTCTTCGCCGCCCTCGCCGGTGTTCGACTTGCCGCCGATCTGGTTCATGGCGCGCGCCAGCGTCGTGTGTGCCTCGCGCGAGATCGAGCCGAACGACATCGCCCCGGTCGAGAAGCGCTTGACGATATCGGCCGCCGACATCACGTCCTCTATCGCCACCTTCTTGCGGCCGGTCTCTTCCGCAAGCTTGATCCTGAACAGGCCGCGTATGGTCTGAGCACGGGCCGTCTCGCTGTCGATCTGCGCGGAATACTCCTTGAACGTCTCCCACGAGCCCTGACGCACGGCGTGCTGCAAGGTGGCGACGGCGTCGGGCGACCACATATGGGCTTCGCCGCGCATGCGGTACATGTACTCGCCGCCGACCTCGAGGCTGTTGCGCAGCACCGGATCGTTGCCGAAACCGTCGGTGTGGCGGCTGAGCGTCTCGGCCGCGACCTCGTCCAGGCCGACACCTTCGATCAGCGTCGCTGTGCCGGTGAAGTACTTCTCGACGAAATCCGACTTCAGCCCGATGGCGTCGAATATCTGCGCGCCGCAATAGGACTGATAGGTGGAGATGCCCATCTTCGACATCACCTTGAGGATGCCCTTGCCGATCGACTTGATGTAGCGCGAGACCACCTCGTAGGCGTCAACCTCAGCCGGCAGTTCGCCACGCTTGTGCATGTCGAGCAGCGTATCGAAGGCAAGGTAGGGGTTGATCGCCTCGGCGCCGTAGCCGGCGAGACAGCAGAAATGATGCACTTCGCGTGGCTCGCCGGATTCCACGACCAGGCCGACCGCGGTGCGCAGACCCTTGCGGATCAGATGGTGGTGCACGGCAGCCGTCGCCAGCAGTGCCGGAATGGCGATACGGTCGGGACCGACCTGGCGGTCGGACAGGATGATGATGTTGTAGCCGCCGGCGACAGCGGCTTCCGCCCGCTCGCACAGACGCTCGACGGCGCCCTGCATGCCGGCCGCGCCCTCGCTCGACCCGTAGGTGATGTCGATGGTCTTGGTGTCGAAACGGTCCTCGGTGTGGCCGATCGAGCGGATCTTTTCCAGATCGCCATTGGTCAGGATCGGCTGGCGCACTTCGAGCCGCTTGCGGCGCGAATTGCCGACCAGGTCGAAGATGTTGGGCCGCGGCCCGATGAACGAGACAAGGCTCATCACCAGCTCCTCGCGGATCGGGTCGATCGGCGGGTTGGTGACCTGGGCGAAATTCTGTTTGAAATAGGTGTAGAGCAGCTTCGACTTGTCCGACATCGCCGAGATCGGCGTGTCGGTGCCCATCGAACCCACGGCTTCCTGGCCGGTGGTCGCCATCGGCGACATCAACAGCTTGGTGTCTTCCTGCGTGTAGCCGAAAGCCTGCTGGCGATCGAGCAGGCTGACATCCTTGCGCAGCGCGCGCGGCTCGACCGGCTTCAGATCCTCGAGGATCAGCTGCGTGTTGTTGAGCCAGGTCTTGTAGGGATGCCTGGTGGCGATCTCCGACTTGATCTCCTCGTCGGAAATGATGCGGCCCTTGGCGAGGTCGATCAGAAGCATGCGGCCGGGCTGCAGCCGCCACTTCTTGACGATCCTCTCCTCCGGCACCGGCAGCACGCCGGCCTCTGACGCCATGATGACGCGGTCGTCGTCGGTGACGATGTAGCGCGCCGGGCGCAGCCCGTTGCGGTCGAGCGTGGCGCCGATCTGGCGGCCGTCGGTGAAGGCGACCGCGGCCGGCCCGTCCCACGGCTCCATAAGCGCTGCATGGTATTCGTAGAAAGCCTTGCGATCGGCATCCATCAGCTTGTTGCCGGCCCAGGCTTCCGGGATCAGCATCATCATGGCGTGGCTGAGGCTGTAGCCGCCCTGGAACAGGAATTCGAGCGCATTGTCGAAGCACGCCGTGTCGGACTGGCCGTCATAGGAGATCGGCCACAGCTTGGAGATGTTGTTGCCGAACAGTTCGGAATCGACCGAGGCTTGGCGCGCCGCCATCCAGTTGTTGTTGCCGCGCACCGTGTTGATCTCGCCATTATGCGCGACCATGCGGTAGGGGTGCGCGAGCTTCCATGACGGGAAGGTGTTGGTCGAGAAGCGCTGGTGGACGAGGATCAGCGCGGTCTCGAAACGCGGATCCGACAAATCCTTGTAATAGGCGCCGACCTGGTAGGCCAGGAACATGCCCTTGTAGACGATGGTACGCGCCGATAGCGACACACAGTAGGCGCCGATATCCTTGTTGTTGTTCTCGGCGTAGATGCGGCCGGAAATCACCTTGCGCAGCAGGTACAGCCTGGCCTCGTATTCCTCGTCATCTGGAATGTCCGATGTGCGGCCGATGAAGACCTGGCGATGGAACGGTTCGGAGGCCGCAATATCGGGCGCCTTCGACAGCGATGAATTGTCGACCGGCACGTCGCGAAAGCCGAGCAGCGGCAGCCCTTCTGACTGCGCCGATTCGGCGATGATCTCTTCGATATGGGCGCGCAGTGCCGCATCCTGCGGCATGAACCAGTGGCCGACGCCGTATTGGCCTGCCGCCGGCAGTTCGACGCCCTGGGCCGCCATCTCTTCGCGGAAGAAATGATCGGGGATTTGCACCAGCACGCCGGCGCCGTCGCCCATCAGCGGATCGGCGCCGACAGCGCCGCGATGCGTCAGGTTTTCGAGCACGAAGAGCCCGTCCTTGACGATCTGGTGCGACTTCACGTTCTTCATGTTGACGATGAAGCCGACGCCGCACGCGTCATGCTCGTTGCGCGGATCGTAGAGACCCTGCGCGGCCATACCGTTGCCGGTCAGGCCGTTGGTGGTTCGGCCTTCTTTGGTCAGAACGGTATTTTTAACGGCTGCCGCTTTCGTCTGCGCGGCCTGGCCGATAATCGCAGATGGCGTCAGTTCCGTCATCGTCCTGTCCTCCGATCCGGCCCCTTGCACGTCTAGCATTTGGGGCGCTGGTCTACCTTGGGAAGCGACTGGCTTCCGCTCTCATTCTTGCGGCACGTCTTTTCGAAATCCTTGGCGGTCCGTGCGGTGCACCGCCGGTTCGTATCCGGTATCGTACAGGCCACAGCCGAGCCGTCTACCCGTCGCTCGCGGCAACGGCCGGAGTGGCCCAAATGATACGCCAATCCAGCCTGACTTGTGCGACAAAATAAGACAGCACTACTGTCCTAAATTTTTATGGCAGAAATCCTGGGCGCACACAAGACCGATTCACCAAATTCTTGGACGTTTGGCGACAGAAAATTACGTCGGGCGCTGTTGAAACGAAATTTCGGTCCCGGCACTCCTTCGTGATCGCCTTTGGCTTTACCGCTTTTTCAGCCCTTGGCCCTTGCGCGTCAAACCCCGAAACGGCCATGGTCGCGCTCTTGTCGCAACCAGACTTTCTCAACCAGGCAGGGACTTTCCTGATGTTCTTTGCATCCGACAACTGGGCGGGCGTCCATTCCAACATTGCCGCCGGGCTGTCAGCCAATGCTGGCGGCTTTTCGACCGCCTATGGCGATGGCGATCTCGACCGGGCCGTCTACCAGCGTTTCAGCGAGATCTTCGAACGCGAGGTCGCGGTGTTCTTCGTCGCTACCGGCACGGCGGCCAACTCGCTGTCCCTGGCCGCTTACAACAAGCCCGGCGGCATTTCCTTTGCGCACCGCGAATCGCACATCATCGAGGACGAATGCGGCGCGCCGGAATATTTCAGCGGCGGCTCGCGTCTCCATGCTGTCGACGGCGCCCTGGGCAAGATCGATCCGCACAATCTTGAACGCGCCGTCGCCCGTTTCGCACCCGAAATCGTCCATTGGGGACGCCCGACGGCCGTCTCGATCACCCAATCGACCGAAGTCGGCACAGTGTACGGGCTCGACGACATTTCCACCATTTCGGAGATCGCCAAACGCTTTTCCCTGCCGCTGCATATGGACGGCGCCCGTTTTGCCAACGCATTGGTCGCGCTTGAGACGACGCCGGCCGAAATGACCTGGAAGCGCGGCGTCGACATCGTCTCGTTCGGCGGCACCAAGAACGGCTGCTGGTGCGCCGAAGCGGTGGTGCTGTTCGATCTAGACCGCGCCAAGGAGTTGTCCTTCCTGCGCAAGCGCGCCGCACAGCTGTTCTCCAAGTCGCGCTTCATCGCAGCGCAGTTCGACGCCTACTTCACGGACGGCCTGTGGCTGGACACGGCCCGTCATGCCAATGCCATGGCCGCGCGCCTGGCGGCTGCGATCGAGGATTCGGCAACGGCGAAGCTCGCCTGGTTGCCGCAGGCCAACGAGGTGTTCGCGGTGATGAAAAAGGCGGAAGCCGAAAGGCTGCAATCCGTCGGCGCAGCCTTTTACGACTGGCACAGGCCGCACGGCTTCGACGGCCATGTCGGCGAGGACGAGTTGCTCTATCGCTTCGTCACCAGCTTTGCCACGACTTCAGATGAGGTCGATCGCTTCGGCCAGATGATCGCCTGAACCCGCGAGACCGCGCCAATGACAAAGCCACCTCTCGGCTCAACCATGCGGCTGGTTCGCCCGGCGCCAAACGTGCTCGGCTTCTACGATGGCCGCGTTGACGGCGTTCGCGCCTGGTCGGACGAGCCGAACTGGCTGGACGACGGCGCCTATGCCCTCGGCATCTGCACCTATGCGATCGTCGATGGCTCGCAGGCGCTTGTCTACGACACGCATATTTCGCTGCCTCACGCGCGCTTCATCAGGCAGACGCTCGAAGACATGGGCGCAACATCGATCCGAATCGTGCTCAGCCACTGGCATGACGATCATATTGCCGGCAATGAGGTGTTTCAGGATTGCGAGATTATCGCCAACACGCTCACCGCCTCGGCGCTCGCGAACAACCGGGCGGAGATCGAAAGCAGTGTTCCACCGATCAAGCCTCTCGTGCTGCCGAACAGGACCTTCGAAGGCAGTCTTGACCTCACCGTTGGATCGATCGCCGTCGAGCTGCGTCAGGTCGAAATCCACAGCCATGACGGCACGGTGCTGTTCATGCCTGGGAACGGCCTGCTGCTGGCGGGCGACACGCTGGAGGATCCGATCACCTATGTCAGCGAGGCGGATCGGCTGGCGCAACATCTGGTCGATCTCGAACGCATGAGCGGGTGGCCGATAGACCGCATCTTGCCCAATCACGGCTCGCTCGAAGCGATTGAGCGAGGCGGCTACGACAAAGGCCTCATCGCCGCCACGCAAGCCTACGTTCAAAAACTGCTTCGCTGCCGGCGTGAGCCTGATCTTGCGAAGCAGGATCTGAAAACCTTCGGCGCCGACATATTCGCCACGGGCGCGGTCGAGTACTTCGCGCTGTACGAGCCCGTCCACCGGCAAAACATCGAGGCCGTTCTCGCAACCGGCACCGGTCGCTAAGCAAGGAAAGGCCGCGCCAAAAGCTCGAGGCCAAGCAAGATCAGGAAAACAAGAAACCAGCGCCGGAAGGTCGCCGGGCTGATCCGCTGCCGGAGCAACTGTCCGAGCCACATGCCGAGCAAGGCCGGCGCAACCGCCAGCGACGACATGGCGACATGCCCGACCTGGAACGCGCCGTGCGAGGCAAGGCCGGCAGCGAGCGCGATCGTCGACACGGTGAAGGACAGGCCGAGCGCCTGGATCAGATCGTCACGGCTCAAGCCCAGCGCCTGAATGTAAGGTACAGCGGGCACGACGAACACGCCGGTGCCGCCGGTGACGATGCCGGTAAGGAAACCGACGATGGGCGACGACCAGCGCTCGGCTGACGCGGGAACCGTCAACTGCCGCGCCAGCAGCGTATAGACGGCATAGACGATCAGCGCCGCCCCGAGGCCGGCCGTCGTCCATTTGACATTGTCGCTGGCCAGCAGCCATGAGCCGGCCAGCGTGCCGGCGACGATGCCGACCATCATCAGCCACAGCCGCCTGAGGATCCATCCGAAGCTCGGGCCGGCAAACAGCTGCCAGATATTGGTGACGAAGGACGGCACGATCAGCAGCGAAGCCGCGGCGACCGGCGGCATGATTGTGCCCAGCAGCCCCATCGCCAACGTCGGCAGTCCCATACCGGTAACGCCCTTGACAATGCCGGCCAGCAGGAAGGTCACCGCAATGGTTGCCGTTAGGGCCAGGGAAAAATCAGCCGAAAGATCAGACATCGCCCTTCATGGGAAGACGGCGCCCGCCGCAAAAGAGCCAGAACTCTTCGGTTGGGGTGACAGAGGCTGCGGCGAAAAAAAGCGGCCCCTCGCGGCGCCGCTTTCGTCTCGGGAGGAGACGCTTTCAACCTTGGGCGTTGTGACGCCGCCGTCTTGATCACGCGGCGTTCTTGGCCTCGATCTGCTTGGCGTTGGCCGAAGAGGCGGTAATCGCGATCTTGCGCGGCTTCAGCTCCTCGGGGATGTTGCGCTTAAGGTCGACGAAAAGCAGGCCGTTCTTCAGGGTGGCGCCGACGACCTCGACATGGTCGGCAAGCTGGAAGCGGCGCTCGAACGAACGCGAGGCAATGCCGCGGTAGAGCAGCTCGGAGCCTTCGCCATTGCCCTCTTCCTTGCGCTCACCCTTGACGGTCAGCACGTTGCGGTGGGCTTCGATCGAAATCTCTTCGTCCGAGAAGCCGGCAACCGCCATCGAGATGCGATAGGCGTCCTCGCCGGTGCGCTCGATGTTGTAGGGCGGATAGGTCTGCGCGCCATCGGGCTGGGCCAGCGAGTCGAGCATGGTGAACAGGCGGTCGAAGCCGACGGTCGAGCGATAGAGCGGGGAAAAATCAACGTGACGCATGAGGTGTTCTCCTGTTGAGCAACATGTTTGCGTGTGGCCGGTGCGAAACCCTGGAAAGGCGTTTCGGGTGGACCAGCAGCCCCGACATCGGCGGCTGCATCCGACATTTGGGGAGCGCAAAAGCGCATTTCAAGGATTTTTGAAGAGCGCCAATCGAGGCGTCGATGAACGGCAGATGAACCGCTGCTTCGGCGCCCGTTCAGCCGGCCGGCGCTAGAGTGCCCCCAGGATAAAGAACCAGGCGGCGCCGGATGAAAGCGCCGCGACGAGGCCGACCGGGTGTAACGTCCCTTCCTCCCGGATCGACAGAGGCCGGAAGCACGCCGCCGCAGGCTGCTTCCGGCCTTGCTTGTCGTTCGTCCGCCCCCTTGGCGTCCTCCCTTTGCTTTTCATCCATTGGCGTCTATCACCATGCCGACGCCCTGCCGGGTGAGACACCACGAAGACGCAAGCGCCTAATGACGGATCTCTTCCATCCCACGCCAGGCAATCCGCCGCCGCAAAATGTCGCCGGCGGCTTTTTCACCACGCGCGACGGCAAGAAGATCCGCTACGGCCTGTTTGCCGCGGTCACCCGGCCGCTGAAAGGCACCGTCGTGCTGCTGCCCGGCCGCAACGAGTGCATCGAGAAGTATTTCGAAACCATCCGCAACCTGACCGACCGCGGCCTCGGCGTCGCCACGCTCGACTGGCGCGGCCAGGGCGATTCCGACCGGCTGATCGCCGATCCGCAACGCGGCTATGTCCGCTCTTTCTACGATTACACCGGCGACCTCGAACAGTTCTTCGAGGATATCGTGCTGCCCGACTGCCGCGGCCCGTATTACATCCTCGCCCATTCGATGGGCGCCGTGATCGCGCTGCTCGCGGCGCCGTCGATGGTCAACCGGGTGCGTCGCATGGTGCTGATTGCGCCTTTCCTGACGGTGCCCGACTCGCCCGTGTCGGCAAAAACCGCGCGCCGCGTCTGCTCGATATTGTGCTTTCTCGGCCTCGGCCGGCTCTACGCCGCCTGGGGTCCGCGTCCCAGGGAAACCCTGCCCTTCGCCCTCAACAAGGTGACATCGGACCCCGGGCGCTATCAGCGCAACACGAAAATCTACGAGCACTATCCGCAACTGGCGCTCGGCGGGCCGACGATCCGCTGGCTGCAGGCGGCAATCAAGGCAGGCGAAGCCATCAGTGAGCCCGACTTCATGGCCAGGATCCAGGTGCCGCTGCTGATGATCGCCGCCGGCGCCGATCAGGTCGTCTCGACCAAGGCCGTGGAAGCCTATGCCAGGCGTCTGCGTCTGGGCTCGCTGCTGATGATCGATGGCTCGAAACACGAGATCCTGCAGGAGGCCGATGTCTATCGCGAGCAGTTGCTCGCCGCCTTCGACGCCTTCATACCCGGCAACGGCGACCCGACAGCCTGATGCCGCCGGCGCTGCATGTTGCGGCGCCTTGAGCTTGCGCCTGCTGACAGCCTTCTGTCAGGAGCAGCGCCGGCAGCACCCAAAGAGCTAAAGATTCTGACAGCCGGTGCCGCCCCGGAATGCTCATCTCTCCGTGTCGAACCGAACGCCAAGGAGATGACGTCATGACCGAGAAAACCTGCGCTGCCTGCGATTGCCAGCTGGACGCCAATCCGATCCGCGTCAAGGTCGGCGGCAAGACCGTCGAGGTCTGCTGTGAGGAATGCGCGATTGCGCTGAACGAAGCCGGCGCATCAGTGGCCGGCGCATCAGTGGCTGGCAACGGGGAAGCCTGAGCGATGCGCCCCGATCATGCAGCGGCGGCGCAATGCCTCGCACATCAGCCGACAACTCAAACCGCGACGTTCCGGCGGTCCTTGCGGACACAAGGCATCGCGGCGGCAAACTGGATCGGCCGTCAACTGGAAAGGCGCCGAAGCCGCCTTGCCTTGCTCGAAATGACCGACGAACAGCTCAAGGACATCGGCCTGTCGCGCAGCCAAGCTCACTGCGAATACATGCGCCGTTTGTGGGACTGAGCCATGCCGTACGAAGGGCCCGACAGGTGAAGTCTCCTGACAGGTTTGGACAAGCCGATCGCCTAATGTGCCGGAGCAGCTTTCGGCGCAAGGGTAGAATGCAACGGCCATGTCTCAGCTCACCATGTCGCAGTTCACGGTACAGACGCTTCTGGACACCGGCACCGTCAGGGTGAGGGATGTCCTCTGCAGCGGCGAATGCCGGCACAAGAGCGAAGAAGAGTGCACCGCTGCCACGCATCTTGTGTTTCCCTATCGCGGCGTCTTCGTGCGCCATGTCGGCCGCAACGATGCGGTCGCCGAAGCCAACCAGTTGTTGTTCTTCAACAACGCCGAAGGCTACCGGATCAGCCATCCCGTCGAGGGTGGCGATTCCTGCCTCGATCTCGTTGTCGAGGAGGCGCAACTGCAGGAGCTGACGCCGAAGGAGCAGTTGCGCTCGGGCAGCGCCGTGGCGTTTCGTCGTCAGCGCCGCCGCATCGACCCGCGGGCTCAGGCGCTGGTGGCGGTGCTGCGCCACAGCCTGAGCCGCAACATTGCCGAAACGCTGGAGGCCGAAACCCTGGCGCTGACGCTGGTGCGGGCGCTCCCTCGGCGAGGGCACCTCGCATGCCGCCGGCGCCAGCGCTGGCCGGCAGAAGCTGGTCGATCGCGCCAAGCTCGTCCTGTCCTCGGATCTTTCGCGGCGCTGGACGCTGGCCGAGATCGCCACTGAAGTCGGGGTATCACCGGTTTATCTCACGCAGGTTTTCCAGCATGCCGCTCTATCGCTACCATCTGCGCCTGCGGCTGGCGCGCGCGCTCGACCTGCTTGGCTGCTACGACAATCTGACCACGCTCGGCCTGGACCTCGGCTTCTCCAGCCACAGTCATTTCAGCTCAGCGTTCAGGCAGGTCTACGGGCGAACGCCGGCGGAATTCCAGCGCTCGATCAAGCCGCGCTGATCGGGTCGACTATCAGCCGCGCAAGGCTGCCATTGCAGCCGCGTGAAGCTCCGGCGTTGCGGCGGCCAGGATGTCGCCGCCCTTTTCCGCCGGACCGCCCTCGAATGTGGTGACGACGCCGCCGGCCTTTTCGATGATCGGGATCAGCGCCACGATGTCGTAGGGTTTCAATCCGGGATCGGCGACGATGTCGACGCTGCCGGATGCGATCATGGCAAAGGCGTAGCAATCGGCTCCGTAGCGGGCGAGCTGGATCTGTTTCTCGAACGCGTCGTAGCGGGTGCGCGCCTCGCCCTTGAAAAGCGCCGGCGTGGTGGTGAACAAGGTCGCCTCGTCAAGCTTCGTCCTCTTGCGGGTCGACAGCTTCCGCAGCCCACCGGGGCCTTCGTAGTGGGAGCCGGAAGCGTTGGCGTAGAACAGCTCGCCGGTGAACGGCTGCGCCATCATGCCGGCGACGGCGTCACCGTCGACCGTCAACCCGACCAGCGTTCCCCACACCGGCAGGCC
Organism: Mesorhizobium sp. C395A; assembly: GCF_030323205.1. Classification (NCBI taxonomy): domain Bacteria; kingdom Pseudomonadati; phylum Pseudomonadota; class Alphaproteobacteria; order Hyphomicrobiales; family Phyllobacteriaceae; genus Mesorhizobium; species Mesorhizobium sp. C395A. The sequence continues at coordinate 3,536,410 of NZ_CP100473.1, forward strand.
TGAGATGAAGGCGCGGGTACCATCGATCGGATCGATCACCCAGACATGCCTTGAGGAGATGTTTTCGCTGCCATGTTCTTCGCCAAGGATACCGTGATCGGGATACTCAGCCGAGATCAGCGCCCGAATGGCGCGCTCGGCCTCGCGGTCGGCCTCGGTGACCGGGTCGAAACTGCCTTTTTCCTTGTTGGCCACGGCGCCCTGTGCGCGGAAACGCGGCAAGGTTTCAGCCGCCGCCGCTTGCGCGATCCGGCGCATGAAATCGATGCTGATGTCCACGTGATTCTCCCGCATTACAGAGTTCCAACCCGGTCTGCCGGCACTTTCCCGCCAAAACAAGCGGGTTTATCGATTTATCAGAGACATCAGCGTTGCCGAAATGTCACACATCGGGACCATCGAAACGCATTTTCACATCAGAGTGAATTAAAAAAGCGTGGGATCGATTGACATTTGTGCATCGCACAATAAATTTGTTCTCGGACAGGTTTTCCTGTCCATGCCCTCCTTGGGCGTTTCCTCCCTAGACTTCGACCGTGTCGTGCAAACGATGCGGTCTTTTTTTACGCTGCGGGATGGCCAGCGCGGGATCTCATGAACAGCCGCCGCTCCGGCGTCATTCGGCGGCCAGCGGGAGGTCGATGAAGTGGTGGTCGGGCATCGCCATCAGGTCGGCCGAAAAGCGCGCCATATCGTCGGCCAGCGCATCGAAGCCGGCCGATTTCTGGAACGTCCGCTCATTCATGTAGAGGCCGCGATTGACCTCGATCTGCAGCGCATGCAGATGGCGCGCCGGCCGGCCGTAATGCTCGGTGATGAAACCGCCTGCATAGGGTTTGTTGTGGGCGACGGTGTAGCCCATGCCGATGAGCAGGCCGATCGCCGTCTCGGTCAGGGCCGCCGTGGCCGAGATGCCGAAACGGTCGCCGACGATGAAATCCGGCCGCAGGCCGCTGTCGCCCACCCTGATGCTCGCCGGCATCGAATGGCAGTCGATCAGCACGGCATAGCCGAACCTGGCATGGGTTCTGGTCAAAAGCCGCTTCAGCGTCTCGTGATAGGGTTTGTAGACCGCCTCTATGCGCTGGACGGCCTCCGCCAGCGGCAGACGGCCGGAATAGATGTCGAGCCCCTCACCCACCAGCTTGGGCACGGTGCCGAGCCCGCCGGCAACGCGCGCCGAGCGGATGTTGCAGAAGGACGGCACCGGCTCGGCGAACATGCGCGGGTCGAGTTCCCAGGGCTCGCGGTTGACGTCGAGGTAGGCGCGCGGAAAATTCGCCGCCAGTATCGGCGCGCCCAGCGCCACCGCGCCGCCGAACAGCTCGTCGACATAGCAGTCCTCGGAGCGGCGGATGGCGTTCCGGTCGAGCCGCGCCATGGCCAGGAAGCGGTCTGGATAATAGCGGCCGCTATGCGGTGAGTTGAAGACGAAGGGAACGCGCTGCTCGGCGCCCGATCGGATTTCGAAGGGTGGAACGACCGAAAAATCTTCGGCTGCCGTCGTCAATTTGAACGAACCCGGAAACAGCAATGCATCATGATGGGAAACTGCCACCTCATCGGCCGCATGTCCAGCATTTCGGCATGTCAGGAACCCCGTCAAATCAGGATTAATGCAGCCAACGTTCACTTGATGTTTACCGTCAGCTCCTCATATACAGGATGGTTAACGGGCTTGCCGGACGGCAGGCTCGGCTGGGGTGATTCGGACGGGACAAGATGGCACGCATTCTGCTGGCGGAAGACGACGACGACATGCGCCGGTTCCTGGTCAAGGCACTGGAGCGGGCCGGCTACCACGTCAGCGATTTCGACAATGGCGCCAGCGCCTACGAGCGGCTGCGCGAAGAACCTTTCTCCCTGCTGCTGACCGATATCGTCATGCCGGAGATGGACGGCATCGAACTCGCTCGCCGCGCCACCGAGATCGATCCCGACCTGAAGGTGATGTTCATCACCGGTTTCGCGGCCGTCGCGCTCAACCCCGATTCCAAGGCGCCGAAAGACGCCAAGGTGCTGTCCAAGCCCTTCCACCTGCGCGATCTCGTCAACGAGGTCGAAAAAATGCTGCAGGCCGCCTGAAGCACGCACAGTGTGATCTCGCCGCTTCGGCGGCGCGACAAAACGAGCCTTTCTTTCCCTTTCCGGCTATTGACGCGCTGGACCAAAAATGGTGTATGCGCGGCTTCGGATGGGCGTGTAGCTCAGCGGGAGAGCACTGCATTGACATTGCAGGGGTCACAGGTTCAATCCCTGTCACGCCCACCATCCTTTCAATAACTTAGCCAAGCCCGTTTTGGCGTACCCCTTCGACGACTTAGCCGGTAAGGCGGCCACCGCTTGTGGCAGCCGCCTCGTGTTTGTGGACATCTTAATGCATGTCGCTCAAAAGTGGCCCCGGTTTTGAGACAACGACATGCCTAAAAACAAAGACCTAAAGCGCGTCGCCTGAGTCCGTTCAAACGGGACGCGCTTTAGACGTGGTGCGGGCTTAGCGTCCTTGAAGGCGCAGGCTCGATGCCGTCCTCCATAAGAATATCCTTCTTGCGAGCGAACGCGACGAAGACGCCTCGTGCTGTCTCGGGTTCCACATCGCCAATCAGAGCGGCTTTGCAAGCGCGAATAGCAGCTCTCTGCTCCGGGCTGTTGCCACACCATTCGGCTGCGAATTGATAGGCATCCGCGACCGTGTTGAGTTGGCGGGGAAAGCCCAATCCCACCCACACCCGGACTGGCTTTTCAAAAGGTTTCGATAGCATCATGACCTCCTTTCCTAATGCATGTCACCCAGAAGTATGCCGCGGTTCTGGGACAACGACATGCATCAAAACAAAGACTTAAAGCGTGTCGCATGAATCCGTTTCGCGACGCGCTTTAGGCAGTCACTCCTCCGCCTTCGCCACCTCTGCCCATCATCCACGGCATTGTCGTGGATACTTCCTCAAGGATTCTGGCTGCTTTCGCAAAACCGCTGAACGCGTCTCTGGCTGCGGAAAGCGGATAATCGCTATCGAAAGCTCGCTGGCAGGCCCGCAATGCGGTTTGGTGAATGGGGCCGCGCCTGTCCTTCGGCCATTCATAGAGGAACTCCAGAGCGTCCTCGAGACACGTGATTTCCTGAACAAGGTTGTCGCCGCTTTTCACGAAAACGGCGCTGTCAAACATCCGATCGTTCATATGATCCTCCAAATTGAACGAACCATTGAGTTTCATGGTTTGCGCGGTCCAGGCCAACTGCAGGCGCGCGACAGAGGCGCGCCAGTACGTCCTGCAGCGATCATCTTCGTTTCTCCGCAATCACAGCCTCCCGGCCGGAACCGGGAGGCGGACCCGCAGTTCAAAGTGTGACAGATCGACAGGATTACGCGGCTTTACGCGCGCGGTCCGTGTCTTGCGTGATCTGAGTGGCGGCCGTCGGCGTGTCGCCGACGCCGATGCTAATGCGGCGCGGTTTCAGCTCTTCGGGAATCTCACGGACGATGTCGATCGAGAGGAGGCCATTCTCCAGTTTGGCTGCCTTGATCTTCATGTGGTCGGCAAGCTTGAACGTCTGCCTGAAACTGCGATAGGCGATGCCCTGGTGCAGCAGCTGACGTCCGCTCTGATCATCAGCCTTCTGGCCTACCACGACCAGTTCGGGTCCATGCTGGGTCAGCTCAACTTCATCCTGGCTGAAGCCCGCGATTCCATCGAGATACGGTAATCGTTCTCGCCGACCTTCTCGATGTTATAGGGCGGCCAGTCTGGACGCGTGCCGCTGTCAAGCATGTCGAAAAGCCGGTCGAAACCGACGGTGGTCCGATAGAGGGTATCAAAGGTTCTCATAGCCACATCCTCCTTGAAGCAACATGGGTACAAGGACGCCGCCCCGTGCGGCGCCGCCATTTATTGCCGAGCCTTATGGCCTTGGCGGAAATCGAATTAGGAGGCGCCCCAAATGAGTTCAAGAGCATCTCGAATTTTTTTTAGTAGCATCCTTCGCATCGACGGAAAGCGAAATCTGAGTTTCTACGGGACCTTCCCTTCGAACAGTCGAACAGCCCCTTGAAGTACAGATCCGGCGGGAAGTTTTCGCGCGATCTGCGCGACCGCATCGTCTACTGCCCCGCCGTCCCGTTTCGTATTCAAATGCCGGCCAGCAAGGAACCGGGTAGCGGCCTTCCGATCCGTAAATCCACCCTGTCGGGAGCGAAACGTCCCGGCACGTGCCGCGACGTTTCTGGCTCGCGGATCACTGTGGCCGCGGATCGGGCCTGTCGGGCTTGTCATGAGGGGTGTTGTTGCCTTCACGGCACGGTGTGCCGATGCCGCAGCATTTGCCGTTGTAGGTGACACCGGGCTTGGTCTTCTCGCATTCCCTCGGCGGTGCCGTCTGACACCCTGCCAGCACCGAAACCGCGATGGCGGCGAGAAATGCGTTTCTTGAAGTGATAAACATTGACGTTCTCCTTGATGGACCGTGTTTGCTACACACCGCTTGGTCGCGGGCGGCAGCGAAATGGTTCAAGGAAAATTGGAATCAGGCCGCGCCGAGGCGGACATCACCCTTCTCAATATGGTTGAGAAACCACGCATATGTCTGTTCCAATCCATCGCGAAGCGCGTAGCGCGGGCGCCATCCCGTCGCAAACAGCCGCGAAACATCCATCAACTTGCGCGGCGTGCCATCTGGCTTGGTCGTATCGAAGGCGATATCAGCCTCGACGCCGGCGACCGATGCGACGGTCTGGGCAAGTTCGGCAATGGTGACATCCTCGCCCGAACCGACATTGACGTGGCTGTCGCCGGCATAATTCTTCAACAGCCAGACCAAGGCATCGGCGGCGTCGTCGACATGCAGGAATTCACGCCGTGGCATGCCCGAGCCCCAGACCTCGAGGCTGTTGCCGCCGCTCAGCGCCAGCGCATGCGCCTTTCGCATCAGGGCCGGCACGACATGGCTGGACTGGAGATCGAAATTGTCGCCAGGACCGTAAAGGTTGGCCGGCATCGCCGAGATGTAGTCGACGCCATGCTGGCGCCGATAGGCCTGGCACAGTTTGAGCCCGGCGATCTTGGCGATCGCATACCATTCATTGGTGGGTTCGAGCGGACCGGTCAGCAGCGCGTCTTCCCTGATCGGCTGCGGCGCGAGCTTTGGATAGATGCAGGACGAGCCGAGAAACAAAAGCTTGCCGACCTCGCTGCGAAAGGCGCCGTCAATGACATTGCCCTGCATAACCAGGTTTTGCTGCAGGAAATCGACAGGGAACCGGTCATTGGCCAGGATACCGCCGACTTTGGCGGCCGCCATCACCACCGCATCCGGCCTGTGCTCGGCCATCCAGCGCCGCACCCCTGCCTGGTCGAGCAGGTCGAGCCTGTCGCGCGATATGGTGAGTATCTCGCAGTCCTCGCTCGCCAGCCGGCGCACGACGGCCGAACCGACCATGCCGCGATGCCCGGCGACGAAGACACGCTTGCCTTTCAGATCAAAGGTCGCATCCATGAACCTGCCTCACGCAGAACGGCTGTTCTGCCGCGTGCCGCCGGCGGTGCGCGCCAGATCGGCCTGCACCATTTCCGCCACCAGATCCCTGAAGCCGGTCGTGTGCGACCACCCCAGCCTGGCTTTGGCCTTGGCGGGGTCGCCGAGCAGCAGGTCGACCTCGGTCGGCCGGAAATAGCGCGGATCGATGCGCACCAGGACAGTGCCCGAACCGGCATCGACACCGACTTCATCGACACCCTCGCCTTGCCAGCGGATGGTGCGGCCGGTCTCGGCAAACGCCAGCTCGACGAATTCGCGCACCGAATGCGCCTCGCCGGTCGCCAGCACGAAATCGTCGGCTTCGCTGTGCTGCAGAATGCGCCACATGCCCTCCACATAGTCGCGCGCATGGCCCCAATCACGCTTGGCGTCGAGATTGCCGAGATAGAGCGTGTCCTGCAGGCCGTGATGGATCGAGGCGACGGCCCGCGTGATCTTGCGGGTGACGAAGGTTTCGCCGCGTGTCGGGCTTTCGTGGTTGAACAGGATTCCGTTGGCGGCGAACATGCCGTAAGCCTCGCGGTAGTTGACCGTGATCCAGTAGGCGTAAAGCTTGGCCGCGGCATAGGGCGAGCGCGGATGGAAGGGCGTCGCCTCGCTTTGCGGGACCTCGCGCGCCTTGCCGTAAAGCTCCGACGTCGATGCCTGATAGAAGCGCACCGACTTCTCCAGGCGCAGGATGCGGATCGCCTCGAGCAGCCTGAGTGTTCCCAGCGCATCGGCATTGCCGGTGTATTCCGGCGTCTCGAAACTCACCTGGACATGACTCTGGGCGCCGAGATTGTAGATCTCACCGGGCTGTGTCTCCTGCACCAGGCGAATAAGGTTGGTCGCGTCGGTCAGGTCGCCATAATGCAGGAAGAAACGCGCACCGCGCTCGTGCGGATCGACATAGATGTCGTCAACGCGCTTGGTGTTGAACGAGGACGAGCGGCGTTTGACGCCATGGACAATATAGCCCTTCTGCAGAAGCAATTCTGCGAGATAGGCCCCGTCCTGCCCGGTAACCCCGGTGATGAGCGCCACTTTTTCCGTCATTGCCGCTCCGTCCGCATCCAATCCCGGCAACCGAATACAGATTTGGCGCGAGAACGCAAATCCCCCATACGGGGGACAGGTTTCAGCCAGCGATTGTGTCGTTCTCAGGCACCTGCAACCGCGCAGAAATGCTTCATCCTGGCCAGTGCAAGCTCGGGATCGGCGAGCAACCCTGCCTGGTCGGCAAGGCGGAAGATGTCGGCATAGTGCAGGATGCCGCGCGCCGACTGCATGCCGCCGACCATGGCGAAATGGTCCTGATGGCCGTTGAGCCAGGCAATGAAGACGATGCCGGCCTTGTAATACTCCGTCGGCGCCTCGAAGATCTTGCGCGACAACGGCATTGTCGGCGCCATCAGCGCGTCAAAGCCGGCGCGGTCGCCGTCAGCCAGTTTCGCGAGCGCCGCACTGGCGACCGGCGCGATGGCGTCGAATATGCCGAGCAAGGCGTGCGAGTGCCGCTTCCCGTCGCCGGCAATCAGTTCGGGATAGTTGAAATCGTCGCCGGTGAACATGACGACGCCTTCCGGCAACCGGTTGCGCAAGGCAACTTCCTTGCCGGCATCGAGCAGGGAAATCTTTATCCCCTCGACCTTGCCGGCATGGCGCTCGATGATGGCGACGACGGTGTCGAGCGCGGCCTCGAAATTGCCGCTGCCCCAATAACCTTTCAGTGCAGGATCGAACATGTCGCCCAGCCAGTGCAGGATGACCTTGCCGGATGCCTGGCTGAGGATGCGATCGTAGACCCTGATATAGTCGTCCGGACCCTTTGCGACCGCTGCCAGCGCCCGGCTGGCCATCATGATCGCCTTGCCGCCCTCGCCTTCAATGAAAGCGAACTGCTCCTCATAGGCGGCGATCACATCTTCGAGTGATCTCGAATTGGCCGGCGCCAGATGATCGGTGCCGGCGCCCGAGGCGAGGTCTGCGCCTTCGACGCTGCGCGCCTCGGCGATCGAGCGGCGGATCAATTCCTGCGCATTCGCCCAGTCGAAACCCATGCCGCGCTGGGAGGTGTCCATCGCCTCGGCGATGCGGAAGCCAAGCCGCCACAAATGATGCCGAAACGCCATCGTCTTGTCCCAATCGACCGCAGGCTTCGACCAGGGGTCGATCATCGCGAAAGGGTCGGCGACGACATGGGCCGCGGCATAGGCGATGCGCGGGAAAACCGCACCGATTACGGGCTCGACCGGACTGCCCGCGAGCTTGTAGCTGACGCGGCCGCCATTCTGCGTAGGCAGGGTGATATCCATGGCAACCTCCGTTTTCGGCATCCTATAAATGGAACGTTCCAATAAATCAAGAACCTTTATGATTGCGGCGATTGAACCGGTCCAAATGCCGAAGAAGGCTAAGAGTCCTTGCTAGGAACCACATCCATCACCTTTTCGATCTCCGCAAGAATCCCGATTGACTCTCGGTTGGCAGAGTGATTAGAACGTTCCAATAGATTTGCCCATTTAAGCGGAGGAAACCACCGACATGGCCAGCCGGGCCAAGGCAACGATCCTGGACATCGCCCGCGAGGCTGGTGTGTCCAAATCGACGGTGTCGCTTGTGCTGCAAGGCTCAGGGCTGATCCGGCCTGAAACCGCGGTCAAGGTTCGCAAGGCGATCGAGGATGTCGGCTATGTCTACAACCGCGGCGCCGCCAATCTGCGCAAAGCCCATTCCAACGTCATCGGCATGGTCATCAACGATCTCACCAACCCCTTTTTCGCCGAACTGGCGGTCGGCATGGAGCGCGTCTTCCAGTCAGCCGGCATCGTGCCCTTCATCGCCAACACCGCGGAGAACCCGGTGCGCCAGGAAGAAGTGCTGAAGTCGCTGATGGAACAGGGCGTCGCAGGCTTGATCGTGTCACCGGCACGCGGCACCACGCCGGGCGCCTTCCGTCGCCTCGAGATGGCGGGCGTGCCGGTCGTCTTCGCCATGCGCCGCCTGCCGGACAGCCGCATCCCGGTGATCGCTCCTGACAACCATCGCGGCGCGTATCTCGCCGCCGCCCATCTGATCGGCAAGGGCCATCGCCGGCTGGCCTTCTTCGGCGGCACCTCCGACCTAGTCGTCTATCAGGAGCGCCTGGGCGGTTTTCGTGAAGCTTGCGAGACATTGGGCATGGCCAGACGCGACGTGCTTGTCGTCGAAGGCGAGACCAGCCGCAGGGGCGGCATCGCCTGCCTGGAAACCGCCCTTGCCATGGCCGAGCCGCCGACGGCGGCGCTGTGCTTCAACGACGCCGTCGCCTTCGGCGTCATGCTGGCGCTGCGCAAGCGCGGGCTGGAGCCCGGCGCGGATTTCGCCGTCGTCGGCTTCGACGACGTGGTCGAGGCCGAGCATTATATGCCGGCGCTGACCAGCGTCTCGGTGGACACACCCGGCCTCGGCGAACGCGCCGCCCACGTCATGCTGAAGATGATCCAGTCGCGCATCACGCATGCCGAGGACCATATCGGCGCCGTCAATCTAGTCGTCAGGGACAGCTGCGGTCCCGATCGCGGCGCCCAGGACACATCAGCAGGAATGGGAGACGCGGCATGAGCGTCAAATGGGGACTGATCGGCGCCAGCACGATCGCCAAACAGTTCATGATCAACGCCATCCGCGCGCAAGAGGGTGGCGAGATCGCGGCGGTGATGAGCTCCAGTCCGCAGCGCGCCAAGACTTATGCCGCGGAACAGAATATTCCGCTTGCCGTCTCGACGCTGGACGACCTGCTCGGCGCCGAAATCGACGCCGTCTACATCTCGACCACCAATGAACTGCATCTCGAACAGGCATTGGCTGCGATCAAGGCGGGAAAGCATGTTCTGTGCGAAAAGCCGCTGGCGCTGAACAGCGCCGACGCGCGCACCACGGTCGCCGCCGCCAAGGCAGCCGGCGTGGTGCTTGGCACCAACCATCATCTGCGCAATGCCGGCGCCCACCGCGCCATGCACGACGCCATATCAGCCGGCCGTATCGGCAAGCCGATTGCCGCGCGTGTGTTCCACGCGGTCTATCTGCCGGAGAACCTGCAGGGCTGGCGCATCACCAAACCGGAAGCCGGCGGCGGCGTGGTGCTCGACATCACCGTGCACGATGCCGACACGCTGCGCTTCGTGCTCGGCGACGACCCGATCGAGATTTCGGCCTTCACCCAGTCGGCCGGCATGGCCGGCAGCGGGCTGGAAGACGGCGCCATGTGCATCTGGCGCTTCAAGTCTGGCGTGATTGCCCAGTCGCATGAAGGCTTCACCACCAGATACGCCGATACCGGCTTCGAAGTGCATGGCTCGGAAGGCTCGCTGATTGCCAAAAATGTGATGACGCAGAAGCCGGTCGGTTCGGTGCTTCTACGCACCGCCAAGGGCGAGGAGGAACTGAGCTTCGACCGCGAAGACCTCTACGTCAGGTCGCTGCGCCAGTTCCATGCCGCTATCAGCGGCGCGGGCCAGCCCTCCGCAACCGGCGAGGACGGCGTCTGGTCCCTGGCGTCGGCCGAAGCAGCGTTGCAGTCGGCAAAATCCGGCAAGGCCGTCACTATCGATCCGAAAGGTGTCGCGTGAGCAAGCTCGTCTCCGCCGCTGAAGCAGCAAGCCTGATCAAGGACGGCATGACCGTCTCCGTCTCGTCGTCGAGCGGCCTCGGCTGCCCGGATGCCGTGCTGGCCGCCATCGGCGAGCGCTTCGACGCCGAAGGCCATCCCAAAGACATCACCACGCTGCACCCCATCGCCGCCGGCGACATGTATGGCATCAAGGGCATCGACCATCTGGCCAAGCCCGGCTTGTTGAAGCGCACGCTCTGCGGCTCCTATCCCTCAGGCCCCTCCTCGTCCGAGCCGCCGCAGATATGGAAGATGATCGGCGACAATTCGGTCGCCGCCTACAACGTGCCCTCCGGCATCCTGTTCGACATGCACCGCGAAGCTGCCGCCAAGCGGCCGGGCGTGCTGACCAAGGTCGGCCTCGACACTTTTGCCGACCCGCGCCACCAGGGCTGCGCCATGAATGAGGCTGCAAGCGAGCCGATCGTCTCGGTGCAGCAGTTCGACGGCGAGGAATGGCTCTATTTCCGCTCGATCGTGCCCAACGTTTCGATCATCCGCGCCACCACCGCCGACGAGCGCGGCAACCTCACTTACGAGCATGAAGGCGCCTATTTGGGCGGCCTCGAACAGGCGCTCGCCGCGCGCAACAATGGCGGCATCGTCATTGCGCAGGTCAAGCGGGTCGTCGAGAACGGCACGCTGAAGCCGCATGACGTGCGCGTGCCCGGCGTCCTGGTCGACCACATCGTGGTGGCGCCGGACCAGTTGCAGACGACGCTGACTCCTTACGACCCGGCGATTTCGGGCGAGATCTTCCGGCCGTTGTCCAGCTTCCGCAACGCCGACATGAACGTCCAGAAAGTAATCGCGCGCCGCGTCGCCATGGAATTGCGCGACGGCATGGCGGTCAACATCGGCTTCGGCATCTCGGCCAACGTGCCGCGTATCCTTCTCGAGGAAGGCCAGCACGGCAAGGTCACCTGGGTGATCGAGCAGGGCGCCGTCGGCGGCGTGCCGCTGCTCGACTTCAAGTTCGGCTGCGCTTCCAATGCCGAGGCGATCATGCCCTCGCCGCACCAGTTCATCTATTTCCAGGCCGGCGGCTTCGATGCCTCGCTGTTGTCCTTCCTGCAGATCGACCGCCATGGCTCCGTCAACGTGTCGAAACTCTCGGCCCGGCCACATGTCACCGCCGGGGCCGGCGGCTTTGTCGACATCACGGCACGGGCGAAAAAGATCGTCTTCTCCGGCTTCTTCAATGCCGGCGCAAAACTGTCGCTCGCCGATGGCGGCATCCGCATCGATGCAGAAGGCAAGGTCAAGAAGGTGGTCAACGAGGTCGAACACATCTCCTTCTCCGGCAAGCGCGCCGTCGCGCAAGGGCAGGACATCACCTACGTCACCGAGCGCTGCGTGATGAAGCTGACGCCGAACGGTCTGATGGTGACGGAACTGGCGCCCGGCATCGACCTCGAACGCGATGTGCTGGCGCAGTCAGAGATTCCGCTCGGCATCGCCAACGATCTCAAGGTCACGCCGGCGGCTCTCTATCAGGACCGGCCGATCGGCCTGTCGCTGAATGGTGGCGCTTCTCTCGGAGGCGCGCATGGCTGAGCGCCTCGTCACCTTCGAGCAGGACGGCGCCATCGGCATCGTCACGCTGCGCCGGCCGGAGAAGTTCAACGCGCTGGACATTCCGATGCTGCGCGCTCTCGAGACAGCGCTCGACGAAGCCGAAATGGCTGAAGGCGTGCGCGTCGTGCTGGTCCGTGGCGAAGGCAAGGGCTTTTGCGCCGGCGGCGATGTCGAGGCCTGGGGCGAGATGAGCGCTGCTGACTTTCAGGTGCATTGGGTGCGTTATGGCCACCGCGTCTTCGACCGACTGGCGCGGCTGCGGCAACCGACCATCGCGGTGCTTTCCGGTCATGCGCTGGGTGGCGGGCTGGAACTGGCGGTCGCCTGCGACTTCCGTGTCGCCGAAACGCAGGTGAAGCTCGGCTTCCCCGAGACATCGATCGGCGTCGTCCCCGGCTGGTCCGGCACGCAGCGCGCCGTGCGCCGCTTCGGTGCGCAGATCGTGCGCCGCATGGCGCTCGGCGGCGAGCTCTTTGCCGCCTCCGACGCGCTTGCACTCGGCGTCGTTGACCGCGTGGTCGAGACCGGCCAGGCGCTGGCAGAGGCCAGGACTTGGGCCGAAAAAATCGCCGGGCGCGGGCCGCTCGCAACCGAAGCCGCCAAGCTGATGATCGCAGTCGCCGAAGGCGAGGAAAGTGCGGCCGCCACCGAGGCGCTCGCCAGCGGCTTCGTTGCGCTGACCGGCGACCTCAAAGCCGGCGTGAGCGCCTTCAAGGCCAAGCAGAAGCCGGCCTTTTCGAGATCCTAGAGAAAAGCATGATGAACGCACCGCTCAACATTTCGATGCCAGCCGAGGCGTCCAAGGCGCCGAAGGCTTACAAGCTCCTGATCGACGGCAAGCATGTCGATGCCCGTGACGGCCGCACGATTGCGCGCAACAGCCCCGGCCATGGCTTCACCGTTTCGCGCTATGCGCAGGCCGGCGAGGCCGAGGTGGAGGCGGCCATGCAGGCCGCGCACAAGGCATTCGAGACCGGCCCGTGGCCGCGCACGAAGGCGGCCGAGCGCGCCGCGATCCTGCTCAAGACGGCTGACCTGATCGAGGCCCAGCTCGAAGACATCGCCCGCCTCGATGCGCTGGAATCCGGCAAGCCGATCGCCCAGGCGCGCGGCGAGATCGGCGGCGCCGTCGACATCTGGCGCTATGCCGCCTCGCTCGCCCGCACGCTGCACGGCGAGAGTTACGCCAATCTCGGCGACGCCATGCTGGGCGTGGTGCTGCGCGAGCCGATCGGCGTCGTCTCGATCATCACCCCGTGGAATTTCCCGTTCTTGATCGTCAGCCAGAAACTGCCCTTCGCGCTCGCCGCCGGCTGCACCGCGGTGGTCAAGCCGAGCGAAATGACCTCGGCCTCGACCTTCGTGCTCGGCGACATCCTGATGCAGGCCGGCCTGCCCGCCGGCGTCGTCAACATCCTGGCCGGCCTCGGCGCCGATGTCGGGGGGCCGATGGTCAGCCATCCGCTGGTCGAGATGGTGTCGTTCACCGGCTCTACCCGCGTCGGCAAGATGACCATGGCTTCTGCCGCGCAGTCGCTGAAGAAAGTCTCGATGGAGCTCGGCGGCAAGAACGGCCAGATCGTCTTCCCCGATGCCGATCTCGAGGCGGCCGCTGACGCAGCAGTGTTCGGCGGCTTCTTCAACGCCGGCGAATGCTGCAATGCCGGCAGTCGGCTGATCGTGCATGAAGCCATCGCCGACGATTTCCTCGCCACTGTCAAGGCCCTGACCGCCAAGGTAACGGTCGGCGACCCACTCGACGACCGAACCAAGGTTGGCGCGATGATATCAGCCGACCATCTGACCAAGGTCGCAGATTACGTTGCGGCAGCAGCAAAAGACGGCAGCAATGTCTATAGCGGTGGCGGCCAATTGGCGTCCAATGCCGGCCAGTACCTCGATCCGACCATCATTCGCGGCGTTACCGAAGACATGGCTATTGCGCGCGAGGAAGTGTTTGGCCCGGTGCTCTCCGTGCTGACTTTTGGATCGATTGAAAAGGCGTTGCACATCGCCAACAACACGCCCTATGGTCTGTCTGCAGGGGTGTGGAGCGCCAGAATCGACACTTGTATGTCGGTGGCGCGTGGTGTGCGTTCGGGGACCGTTTGGGTGAACACATTCATGGAAGGCTTTCCCGAGTTGCCATTCGGGGGCTACAAGCAGTCCGGCATCGGACGCGAACTCGGCAAACGCGCTGTCGAGGATTATACCGAGGAAAAGACAATCCAGTTTCATCGCGGCCAGCGCACCGGTTGGTGGGTCGGCTGAGTTTGGAAGAACCCGGTGGGCTTCCACCGGTCGTGTAATGCAACAAGGGAGGTAGAACATGTTGCGCAAACTGCTTATCGGAACGGCTCTGGCGACGGCCTTTGCTTTCTCGGCCCATGCCGAAGACGTCAAGGAAGTGCAGATGCTGCATTGGTGGACGTCGGGCGGCGAAGCGGCTGCTCTCAACGTCCTCAAGGGCGACCTTGCCAAGGAAGGCTATGCCTGGAAGGACGTGCCGGTGGCCGGTGGTGGCGGCGACGCCGCCATGACTGCGCTGAAGGCGATGGTCGCGGCCGGCAATTACCCGACCGCGTCGCAGATGCTCGGCTACACCGTGCTCGACTATGCGGCGGCCGGCGTCATGGGCGACCTGACCGAGACGGCGAAGAAGGAAGGCTGGGACAAGTCGGTTCCGGCAGCCCTGCAGAAGTTCTCCGTCTATGATGGCAAGTGGGTCGCTGCTCCAGTCAACGTCCACTCCGTCAACTGGCTGTGGATCAACAAGGCGGTGATGGACAAGATCGGCGGCACCGAGCCAAAGACCTTCGACGACTTCGTCGCCCTGCTCGACAAAGCCAAGGCGGCTGGCGTTATTCCGCTCGCCCTTGGCGGCCAGAACTGGCAGGAAGCCACCATGTTCGACTCGGTTGTGCTGTCGACCGGCGGACCTGAGTTCTACAAGAAGGCCTTCAACGACCTCGACGACGAGTCCCTCAAGTCGGACACGATGAAGAAGTCGTTCGACAACCTCGCCAAGCTCGTCACCTATGTCGACCCGAACTTCTCGGGCCGCGACTGGAACCTTGCCACCGCCATGGTCATCAAGGGCGATGCCCTGGTGCAGGTGATGGGTGACTGGGCCAAGGGCGAGTTCAACGCCGCCAAGAAAACGCCGGGCACCGACTTCCTGTGCTATCGCTTCCCGGGCACGGAAGGCTCGGTGGTCTACAACTCCGACATGTTCGGCATGTTCAACGTTCCGGACGACCGCAAGGCCGCCCAGGTCGCGTTGGCCACCGCCACCCTGTCGAAGAGCTTCCAGTCGGCCTTCAACGTCGTCAAGGGTTCGGTTCCCGCCCGTACCGACGTTCCGGACACCGACTTCGACGCGTGCGGCAAGAAGGGCATCGCCGACCTGAAGGCTGCCAACGAAGGCGGCACACTGTTCGGCTCGCTTGCCCAGGGCTATGGCGCGCCTCCGGCGGTCGCCAATGCCTACAAGGACGTCGTTTCGAAGTTCGTCCACGGTCAGATCAAGACCTCGGACGAAGCCGTGACCGAACTGGTCAAGGCAATCGACGACGCCAAGTAAGCCCTGGCCGGCAAGACACCTTTCCCGCTTCGGCGGGGAAGGTTCGCCTCAGGATTGGCCGGCTGGCGCAATTCCAGGAAAAGTGTGAGCGGTTTTCCGGCCGGAATTGCGTAAAAGAAAGAGTTAGAGAGGTTCGCCGTTTCCGTGAAACGGTGAAACCCTCTTGAACACCATGCCGACCAGAGACCCGTATGCACGGGGCCGCCTTGCCTCCTGACGGCAGAGCACGGACGACCCTAACGGGAGGAGCCTCATGAGCAGTGTAGCGACGACCCAGATCAAGCTGACACCCGAGCGGTCTCGCCCCTCCGTGCGCGCGCGATTGCAGGACGCGCTGCCGAAGATCGTGCTGGCGCCGAGCTTCGCCATCACCATCGTCTTCGTCTATGGCTTTATCATGTGGACTGTCTATCTGTCCTTCACTAATTCCAAGACCTTCCCGTCCTATGTCATTACCGGACCACGCGCGTATCTACGGCTGTGGGGCTGGACGTTCGACTCCGACCCGCCATCGAGCTGGTACACGTCGATCGTCAATATGGGCATTTTTGGCTTTCTCTACATCGCCATCTGCCTGGCGCTCGGCCTGTTCCTGGCCATCCTGCTCGACCAGAAGATTCGCGGCGAAGGCGTGTTGCGGCCGATCTATCTCTACCCGATGGCGCTGTCCTTCATCGTCACCGGCGTCGCCTGGAAATGGTTCCTCGACCCCGGCCTCGGTCTTGAGCAGACCTTGCATCAGTGGGGCTGGACGAGCTTCCATTTCGACTGGATCAAGAACAAGGATTTCGTCATCTACACGGTGGTCATTGCCGGCGTCTGGCAGGCCTCCGGCTTCATCATGGCGATGTTCCTGGCCGGCCTGCGTGGCATTGACGGCGAGATCATGAAGGCGGCGCAGATCGACGGTGCCACCACCTTTCAGCTCTACCGCCGCATCGTCATTCCGCTGCTGCGGCCAATCTTCCTGTCGGCCTTCATCGTGCTCGCGCACCTTGCCATCAAGTCCTACGATCTCGTCGTGGCGCTGACCAGCGGCGGCCCCGGTGGCTCGGCCTGGCTGCCGTCCAACTTCATGTATGAGTACACCTTCAAGCGCAACGAAATGGCCGTCGGCTCGGCCAGTGCCGTGATCATGCTGATGACCATCGTCGCCATCATCGTGCCCTATCTCTATTCCGAACTGCGGGAGAAGCCGCGATGAGCGCTGTCGCCACCCCTGCCCGCCCCGCTGCTTCCCAAAAGGCCTCCGGCGGCATGAGCACCAAGACCCTCAACCGCATCGTCATTTACGGGCTTCTGGCGCTGTTTGCGCTGTTTTATCTGATGCCGCTGTTCGTCATGCTGGTGACCTCGTTCAAGACCATGGACGAGATCCAGAACGGCAACATGCTGGCGTTGCCCACGGCGCCGACCTTCGACCCGTGGCTGAAGGCCTGGGGCGAGACCTGCGTCGGCCTCACCTGCGCCGGCATCAAGGGCTATTTCTGGAACTCGATCAAGATGGTGGTTCCAGCCGTACTGATCTCGACCATGCTCGGCGCGCTCAACGGCTACGTCTTGACCAAATGGCGTTTTCGCGGCGCCACGCTGGTGTTCGGGCTGATGCTGTTTGCCTGCTTCATTCCGTTCCAGTCGGTGCTGCTGCCGATGGCGACCATTCTCGGCAGCTTGGGACGTTTCGGCGTGAAGCTGCAGAATGCGACGGGTACGAGTTTCGGTCTCGGCAATCCGACGGTCAACCTGGTCTTCGTCCATGTCGTCTACGGCATCGGCTTCACCACGCTGTTTTTCCGCAACTATTACGAGGCGTTCCCGAACGAACTGATCAAGGCGGCGCAGGTCGACGGCGCCTCCTTCTTCCAGATCTTCCGCCGCATCATGCTGCCGAACTCGATGCCGATCTTCGTCGTCACCGTCATCTACCAGTTCACCAACATCTGGAACGACTTCCTGTTCGCTTCGGCTTACGCCGGCACAGGCGACTCCATGCCGATGACGGTGGCGCTCAACAACGTCGTCAACACCTCGACCGGCGTCGTCGAATACAACGTCAACATGGCGGCCGCGATGATCGCGGCTCTGCCCACTCTGATCGTCTATGTCGTCGCCGGCCGCTATTTCGTGCGCGGGCTGATGGCTGGCGCGGTCAAGGGCTGATCAATTCGGAAGGAACGACCATGGCTTTTCTGGAAATTGATGGGCTGAAGAAGCGCTTCGGGAATGTCGAGATCCTGAAGGGCATCGATGTCGAGCTCGAAAAGGGCGGCTTCCTGGTGCTGGTCGGCCCGTCCGGCTGCGGCAAGTCCACCTTGCTCAACACGATTGCCGGCCTGGAGCAGATCACCGAGGGCGAAATCCGCGTCGACGGCCGCGCCATCAACGATCTGCACCCATCCAAGCGCGACATCGCCATGGTGTTCCAGAGCTATGCGCTCTATCCGAACATGACGGTGGCCGGAAACATCTCCTTCGGCATGGAGATGCGCGGCGTGCCGGCCGACGAACGCCAAAAGGCGATCGACAAGGTGGCCAAGGTCCTGCAGATCGGCCACCTCCTGCAGCGCAAGCCGAGCCAGCTTTCCGGCGGCCAGCGCCAGCGCGTCGCCATGGGCCGGGCGCTGGTGCGCGACCCCAAGCTGTTCCTGTTCGACGAGCCTTTGTCCAACCTCGACGCCAAATTGCGCGTTGACATGCGCATCGAGATCAAGCGCCTGCATGCCACCACCGGCACAACCATCGTCTACGTCACCCACGACCAGATCGAGGCGATGACGCTGGCTACCAAGATCGCCGTCATGCGCGACGGCGAGGTGCAGCAGTTCGGCACCCCGGCCGAGATCTACAACAACCCGACCAATTTGTTCGTCGCCGACTTCATGGGTTCGCCAGCGATGAACCTGATCCCGGCGACCATTGCCACGTCGGGCAATGCGCTGTCCGTCGTGTTGGAGCGCGAGGCGCGCGAGCCGATCACGCTGCCGATGGCCAACGCGCCAGCGGGTCTTTCGGCATTCCAGGGCAAGCCGATCATCTTCGGCGTGCGCCCGGAAGCGCTGACCGATCCGGAAGGTGCGGAACGCAACGCCTCCAACATTGCCACTGCCGACCTGCACATCGAAGTGGTCGAGCCGGCAGGGTCCGACACGTTCGCGGTGACCAACCTCGGCGGCAAGGGCGTGGTGGCGCGGTTGCGGGCCGACGCCAACATCCAGCCGGGCACCAGCACGCCGCTCGCCTTCAACCTGACCAAGGCCGTGTTCTTCGATCCGGCGACCGAACACCGCATCCGCTGATCGAGATGGTCAGCCCCGATATCGTCATCATCGGCTCCGGTATCGGCGGCGCTACGATCGCTTCCGGCCTGGCGGGCAGCGGTGCCTCGGTCCTGATGCTGGAGCGCGGTGAGCCCTTGACGGCAACGCCGCATGCCCGCGACACGCGCTCCATCTTCGTCGACGGCCACTACCGTCCGAAGGAGATGTGGCGCGAGCCCGGCGGTGCGGCCTTCAACCCCGGCAATTACTACTATGTCGGCGGCAATTCGAAATTCTACGGCGCGGTGCTGATCCGCTACCGCAAAGAGGATTTCGCCGCCATGGAGCACTTCGGTGGCGTCTCGCCGGCATGGCCGTTTTCCTACGATGAATTCGAGCCTTGGTATTCGAAAGCCGAGCAGCTGTTTCGCGTCCGCGGCTCGCTCGGCGAGGACCCGACCGAACCGTTCCACTCGATCCCCTATGCTTTCAAGCCGGTGCCCGACGAAGCGCCGATTGCGCGCGCCCGCGCCGAGCTGAAGGGACTGGGCCTGCACCCCGCCTCGCTGCCGCTCGGCGTCGACATCGACACCTGGCTGAAAGAGGGCAAGACCGGCTGGGACGCATTCCCCAACACCGCCCAGGGCAAGGTCGATGCGCAGACCGGACCGCTGACGGCTGCACTCAAGGACAGCAATATCCGACTCGAAACCGGCTGCCATGTCGAATATCTCGAAGCGTCGTCCGACGGCAAAAGCATCGCTGCCGTTCACTACCGTCAGAATGGCGAGCTGAAGAAAGTCGCGCCGAAGCTGGTCATCCTGTCGGCCGGCGCGGTCAATTCCGCCGTCATCCTGCTGCGCTCGCCTTCATCAGACGGTAAAGGCCTCGCCAACAGCTCCGACCAGGTCGGCCGCAATTTCATGAACCATAATTCGAGCGCCATGCTGGCGATCGATCCGCGCCGCAGGAACGACAGCGTCTACCAGAAGACGCTGATGCTGAATGACTACTATCTCTCCGACGGCAAAGGCGGCAAGCCGCTCGGCAACGTCCAGCTGCTCGGCAAGATCGACGGCAACATGTTGAAGGCCAACGTCAAACGCGTGCCGAAATTCGCGCTCGATTACATGGCCGGTCACGCCGTCGACTGGTATCTGATGTGCGAGGATCTACCCGATCCGGAAAGCCGCATCATGGTCGACGGCAAGGACATCGTCATGCAATGGCGGCGCTCCAACATGCAGTCGCTGGACGGGCTGACCAGGGTGATGCGTGAGAACTTCCGCGCCTGCGGTTATCCCATCGTGCTGTCGCGTCCCTTCGACAAGCGCACGCCCTCGCACCAGTGCGGCACGGTGAAAATGGGCGACCATCCGGCGACGTCGCCGCTCGACCCTTTCTGCCGCGCCTTCGACCACCCGAACCTGTTCGTTGTCGACGCCAGTTTTTTGCCGAACTCGGCCGCCGTGAATCCGGCGCTGTCGATTGCGGCACAGGCGCTGCGCGTGGCCGAGCATATTCGCCGAACGGACCTCGCGGCATGACCCGCCCCGCAGCAATCGTCACCGGCGGTGCGCGCGGCATTGGGCTCGCCTGCGCCGAGGCGCTGGCCGGGGACGGCTTCGACATTTTGATCGCCGACCTTGCCGAACAAGCGCCGGACGAACTGGCCGCCAACATCACCGCACGGGGTGCGGAGTTCGCCTATGTCCGTTGTGATATCGCCAACCTCGAGGATCACACGGCCCTCGTCGACGCCGCCATACGTGCCTTCAGCCGCATCGACTGCCTCGTCAACAATGCCGGCATCGGCGCCGTGGTGCGCGGCGATCTGCTGGAGCTGAAGCCCGAGAATTTCGACCGTGCGCTGGACGTCAATTTGCGCGGCACAGTCTTCCTTAGCCAGGCCGTCGCCAAGGCGATGCTGGCGGCTCCCAGCAATCATCCGCGCTCGATCATCACCATCACCTCGGTCAGCGCCGATATGGCCTCGCCGGAACGCGCCGACTACTGCATCTCGAAAGCCGGCCTTTCGATGTGGGTGAAGAACCTGGCGCTACGGCTTGCGCCGGAAAACATCGGCGTGTTCGAACTGCGGCCGGGCATCATTCGCACCGACATGACCGCGAGCGTATCAGCCAAATACGACGCGCTTATCGACAGCGGCCTGGTGCCGGCAAAACGCTGGGGCGAAGCATCGGACATCGGCGCCGTGGTGGCGACGCTTGCCGCCGGCAAGCTCGGCTTTTCCACAGGCTCGATTATCAATGTCGACGGCGCGCTCTCCGTGCCTCGACTGTAGGTGGATAGGGTTATGACCGACTACATCATCGTAGGTGCCGGCCCGGCCGGCTGCGTTCTGGCCAACCGGCTGAGCGAGGATCCAGCGAACTCCGTGCTGCTGCTCGAGGCCGGCGGCAAGGACTGGCACCCCTACATCCACATGCCGGCGGGCTTTGCCAAGATGACCAAGGGCATCGCTTCCTGGGGCTGGTCGACTGTGCCGCAGAGGCACATGCAAGACCGCGTCTTCTGGTATACGCAGGCGAAGGTGGTCGGCGGCGGCTCGTCCATCAATGCCCAGATATACACGCGCGGCAACGCTCGCGACTACGACGCATGGGAGAAGGAAGAGGGCCTCGCGGGCTGGGGCTATCGCGACGTGCTGCCCTATTTCAAGCGCGCCGAGAACAACCAGCGCTTCGCCAACGATTTTCACGGCGACCAGGGGCCGCTCGGCGTGTCGAACCCGATTTCGCCGCTGCCGATTTGCGAGGCCTATTTCCGCGCCGGCCAAGAGATGGGCATCCCCTTCAACCCGGATTTCAACGGCGCTAGCCAGGAAGGCGTCGGCTACTACCAGCTCACCCAGAAGGACGCCCGGCGCTCATCCGCTTCGGTCGCCTATTTGAAGCCCATCCGCGCCCGCAAGAACCTGACGGTCCGAACCGATGTGCTGGTCACCCGCATCGTCGTCGAGAAAGGCCGCGCCATCGGCGTCGAGATCGCCGACAAACCCGGCGGCGAGAAGACCATCATGCGCGCCGAGCGCGAAGTGATCGTCTCGTCCGGCGCCATCGGTTCGCCGAAGCTGTTGATGCAGTCGGGCATCGGCCCGGCTGATCACCTGAAATCGGTCGGCGTGACGCCGGTGCATGATCTGCCCGGTGTCGGCTCCAACATGCAGGACCATCTCGATTTGTTCGTCATCGCCGAATGCACCGGCGACCACACCTATGACAACTACGCCAAGCTGCACCGCACCGCGTGGGCCGGCTTGCAGTATCTGCTGCTGAAGAAAGGGCCGGTCGCCTCCAGCCTGTTCGAGACCGGCGGCTTCTGGTACGCCGATCCGACCGCCGCCTCGCCCGACATCCAGTTCCATCTGGGACTCGGCTCCGGCATCGAGGCCGGCGTCGAGAGGTTGAAGAACCCCGGCGTGACCTTGAACTCGGCCTTCCTGCGCCCGCGCTCGCGCGGCACGGTGCGGCTGAGCAGCGCCGACCCGGCCGACCACCCGCTGATCGATCCCAACTATTGGTCGGACCCTTATGACCGCGCCATGTCGATCAAGGGCCTCAGGCTTGCGCGCGAGATCATGCGGCAGAAGGCGCTTGCACCTTACGTGTTGCGCGAGGTGCTGCCCGGACCATCGCTCGCCAGCGACGACGAGCTGATCGACTATGCCTGCCGCACCGCCAAGACCGACCATCACCCCGTAGGCACCTGCCGCATGGGCCATGACGATATGGCGGTGGTCACACCGGACCTGCGCCTGCGCGGCATCGAGGGCCTGCGCGTCTGCGATGCCTCGGTGATGCCGCGCGTGCCTTCTTCCAACACCAATGCGCCGACCATCATGGTCGGCGAAAAAGGCGCCGACATCATCCTCGGCCGCGAGCCGCTTCCGCCGGCGGTGTTCTCCGGCAATCGGGCCGCATAGCCACTTAGGAGAACGAACCAATGATCAGACACTGCGTCTTCGTACGCTTCCGCAGCGATGTGCCCGCCACCGAGCGCACGGCAATCCACGCCGATCTCGAAGCACTGCGCTCCGTTGTCGACGGCATGGACACGGTCCATTTCAGCACCAATGTCAGCCCGGAGCCGTTCGCGCGCGGCTTCAGCCATGCCTTCACCATCGACTTCCGCGATGCCGCCGCCCGCGACGCCTATCTCGTGCATGAAGCGCATCAGCGCGCCGGCGCCCGATTGGTCGCAGCGCTCGAAGGCGGCACCGACGGGCTGATGGTGTTCGATCTCGACATTACGAAAAAGTGACCGCGCTTCTTTCGAAAGCCGGCTGACGCCTGTTCTCTTTTGCGCCCCAAGGAACATATCGTTCCCCGGGGGCGTTTAGGAGGAACGTCGTGGCTCTCACCGCGCAGCAGAAGAAAACCGTCCTTGCCTCCTTCCTCGGCTGGACGCTCGACGCTTTCGATTTCTTCCTTCTGACGTTCCTGCTCACCGATATCGCAGCCGAATTCAACACCGACGTCCCGGCAGTCTCCAAGGCGTTGTTCCTGACGCTGGCGACACGCTTCATCGGCGCCTTCTTCTTCGGCAGGCTGGCCGACAAATATGGGCGCAAGCCCATTCTGATGCTCAACATCGTCAGCTATTCGGTGATCGGCGCGCTGGCTGCCTTCTCGCCCAATCTCGGCATTTTCCTCGCGCTGCGCGCTCTGTTCGGCATCGCCATGGGCGGCGAATGGGGGCTGGGCAGTTCGCTCGCCATGGAGTCCATTCCGCCCAGTGCCCGCGGCATGGTCTCGGGCATCCTGCAATGCGGCTATCCCACCGGCTACCTTCTGGCGGCCGTGGTTTACGGCGTGCTCTACCAGCAGACGATCGGTGGTTACACGATCGGCTGGCGCGCCATGTTCCTGCTCTCCTTCCTGCCGGCACTGATCGTGCTCTTCATCCGCTCGCATGTGCCGGAATCGCCGGCCTTCGTCGAGGCGCAGAAATCCGTCAGACCTGGCCTTCTTGAAACGCTGCAGAAGCACTGGGGCGTCGCCGTCTATGCGGTCGTGCTGATGATGTTCTTCAATTTCTTCAGCCACGGCACGCAGGACCTCTACCCGACCTTCCTCAAGAAGCAGCATGGCTTCGACCCGCACACGGTGAGCTGGATCACCATCGTCGCCAATATCGGCGCCATCGTCGGCGGGTTGGCGTTCGGCGCACTGTCGGAGAAGATCGGCCGCGTCAGCGCGATAACGCTCGCCTGCCTGATTGCCTTGCCCTCGATTCCGCTCTGGGCCTTCAGCTCGACACCGTTCATGCTGGCCATCGGCGCCTTCGTCATGCAGGTCGCGGTGCAGGGCGCCTGGGGCGTCATTCCGGTGCATCTTAACGAGCTGTCGCCCGGCGCCGTGCGGGCAACCTTGCCCGGCTTCATCTACCAGGCCGGCAATCTCGCGGCGTCCTATGGCGGTCCCTACCAGGCCGGCATCGCCGAGGCGTCTGGAGGCAGCTATGGCTACGCGCTGGCGCTGTTTGCCGGCGTGGTCGCCGTCTGCATCATCCTCGTCATCCGCTTCAGTCCGGAACGGCGCGGACAGGTGATGACGGTGCTCGGCTGAAGTATCAGGCTCTCAGCCCAGCCTGAGGGCCACGACACCGGCGACGATGCTGAGCGCGGCGGCGCCGCGCCAGCCTGTCATCTTCTCGCCGAGCGCGAAAACCGAGATCATCATGGCAAACAGGATCGACGTCTCGCGCAACGACGCCACCGAGGCGATCGGCGCCTTGGTCATCGCCCACATGACGATCCAGTAGGCCGCGCCGCTGAGCACGCCGGTGAACAGGCCTGCCTTCCAGTCACGCGCCAGCACGGGCAGCGCCTTGGGCCCGCGAAAGATGAGGCACAGCACCAGCGCCCACGTGGCATCGCAGATGAACAGCCATGCGGCATAGCTCGTTGCCGTTGCGGCCAGCCGCGCGCCGCTGCCGTCGGAGAGCGTATAGCTGGATATGAAGATCGAAGTGCCGAGCGCAAAGCCGACCGCCCGCACATTGATCCGCTCCAGATGCGCGCCGCCGCGAAACGACATCACCAGCGTGCCGGCCGACAGCAGCAGGATGCCGAGGATGGCGAACGGCGCCGGCATCTCCTGCACCACGACAACGCCGCCGAGGGCGGTCAAAAGCGGCGCCGTGCCGCGCGCCAGCGGATAGGTCTGGGCGAAATCGCCGGCCTTGTAGGCGCCGATCAGGAAGGTCCGGTAGCCCATGTGAAAGAGCACCGAGGCGATGATAAAGGGCCATACCGCGGCCTTTGGAAACTCGACGAAGGGCAGCACGAACAGTGCGGCAAAACCCATGCCCAGCGTCATCAGCGTGATCGACAGGAAGCGATCGAGATGGACCTTGACCAGCGCGTTCCAGATCGCGTGCATGGCGGCGGCGGCAAGCACCGCGAAGAAGACGAAAAGCGTCATCGAGGGCTCACCGATCTCCCGAGCTCAAAGGCGTTTCGAGATCGATATCGATCCGGACCGGAAAATGGTCTGAAGCGATCTCGCCTATATCGGCACTGACCGAGCGCACACGGTCGGCGAACATACCGCCGACGAAGCAATGGTCGAGCCGGCGTTTTGCCACTTTCCCGTCGATCGTTTTCACATGGGTGTGGTAATCGGCAGCCGGCTCGCTAGCGACGGCAGCGGCATCAACAAAGCCGTCGAGATAGGCCGCCCCGCGATGATAGGGCGTGCTGCCGACGATGCGGCTGTATTCGGCGCTGCCAGGCTCCATGTTGAAATCGCCCATCCAGATCGCCGCCGTCGGGTTCTCCGGCTCGGCCTCGCCGCTGGTCCAGTTGCGCGAAGGCTCATCGTCCGCGCCGCTCCACGGGCCGCCCTCGGACGGCGCGCGGCGATGCTCGGCCAAGAGATAGTCGATCTGCTCCAGACGCTCCTCCGCCGCGATATGGGCGAGATGCAGCGACAGGACCCTTACCGGTCCGGCCGGCGTGCGGATCATGCATTCGAGCGCGGCGTTGCGCGTGTTGAGCGGCCGCAGCGTGCGGCGCATGGGCAGCGCGTGCAGCCGCGACCAGGCGATCGGCAGCTTCGACAGCAGCATGGTGCCGAACTGGCGGCGGCGGTTGACGACCCGGCCGTCGCGCTGCTCACTGGCGTCCATGTCGAAGGCCGGGCCATAGACCCAGTAATAGCTAGGCAGCAGCTTGGACAGGACCTCCGGCTGGTCGTCCTCATTGGTGCGCTGCCAATGCCGCTCGACCTCCTGCAGCGCGATGATATCGGCGCCGTCGACCAGCTTGGTGCAGCGCGAAAGATCGTAACGGCCATCGCCGCCGAACCCGTACTGGATGTTGTAGCTGACCAGCTTCATTGCTTATCCGGCTCAATTTCGCTTTGGCAGTAGCGGTTCGGCAGACGGGTTGCAATGTACCGGCACGACGGCGGAACTGGGCCAGCGTCTATGATGTGGTCAGCGGCTGGAACCGGCCCGCCGGCGATGCCGCCAGTTCGGCCCAGTCGATCTCTTCCTCCAGCCGGTGGTAGGCTTCGTCGCCGATCGTGCCGTTGCTGCGCAACTCCTCGAGCGTGTCGCGCTGGCGGTTGATGGCATAGAGGCGCAGCCGGTCGTATTCGGTCGCGGCCTGAGCGTCCTCCGGGTTTTCCGCAATCAGGCGCTGCGCTTCATACTGTTCGCGCACGACGGCGGCGGCCGCAGATGTCTTGCGGCTCAGCACGTCCAGTGCTGCCTGCATGATGGCGACGCGCGCCTGCGCCACCTCATTGTCGACGGTTCTATCGGGGTCGAAGTTGATCCAGCGCAGCAGCGGCTTCAGCGTCATGCCTTGCAGCACCAGCGTGCCCAGCACCACCGCGAAGGCGGCAAGCACGATCGGGTCGCGGCCGGGAAAATCGGCCGGCAGCGCAATGGCCACCACCAGCGTCACCAACCCACGCATGCCGCACCAGCCGACAATGACGGCGCCGCCGAACGTCGGCAATTCCCGCCTTGCCTCTTGGCTGCCGAAGCGGGCAAGCCACCGGATGATCGCGACGTAACTCGCCACCCAGACAAGGCGCGCGACGATAACGACGACCAGCACCGTTGCGGCGAAAAGGAATGCTTCGCCTTGCCCGTCGCCGGCCAGCCTGCCAACGATCGTGCGTGCCTGCAGGCCCATCAGCACGAAAGCCAGCACGTTGAGCACGAACACCGCCGACTCCCAGACCGAATAGGTGCTGACGCGGCGTCTCGCCGACGACTGGCGCGGCGCCCTGCGCGCAATGGTCATGGCATAGACGACGATGGTGATGATGGCGGAAAGGCCGAGCCTGTCGGCGATGATCCACACGGCGAAGGTTCCGGCAAACTGCACCACCGTGCTGCTCGCCGCATCCTCGATGCGGCCGAGCGCCAGCAGCGAGACGCGGCCAAACAGATAGCCCGCGATCACACTGCCGATCGTTGCCAGCAGGATCACCGGAACGGCGTTGCTGAGCATGATCGTGCCAAGCGCGGCCGAAACCGCCAGCCGGTAGATCAGCAGCGCCGTGGCATCGTTGAGCAGGCTCTCGCCCTGCAGGATGGCGGTGATGCGGTGCGGTACCTTGAACTGGCTGAGCACGGCGGATGCGGCCACCGCATCCGGTGGCGCGACGATGGCGCCAAGCGCGATTGCCGCCGCGATCGGCAGGCCGGCCATCTTCCAGCCGACCAAGGCAACCACCACGGTGGTGAAGACCACGGCGCCCAGCGCGAGCAACGCGAGCGACAGCCGGTAGCGCTTGAGGTCGCGCAGCGACGTGTCATAGGCGGCGTCGAGAAGCACCGGCGCGATGAACAGGGCAAGCGCCAGCTCCGGATCGATCTCGATTGTCGGCGCACCGGGTACGAAGGCAATCGCGACGCCGGCCAGAGCCAGCAGGGACGGATAGGGAATTTCCAGCCGCCGCGACAGCGCCGTCAGCGCGACGGCTGCCAGGAGTAGGATGAGGGTAAGTTCGAATAGCGCCATAGCCTATCGTAGCGGCGAAGCGGCATCATGGGCAGTGGCTGGATGGCAAGATGCTGTTGATTATCCAGCACTCGGGGTCCGGCAATGATACGGCCGTTCATCGCGCCAGCTCGAATCGACCGCCTCGGTCGCGCCAAAATGCTGCTTGCTAGTGCAGCACCAGCATATCGCTTGATGAGAACGATATGTCGGCCTTCTCGCCGACCGCG
Organism: Mesorhizobium sp. C395A; assembly: GCF_030323205.1. NCBI lineage: Bacteria > Pseudomonadati > Pseudomonadota > Alphaproteobacteria > Hyphomicrobiales > Phyllobacteriaceae > Mesorhizobium > Mesorhizobium sp. C395A. The sequence continues at coordinate 3,564,210 of NZ_CP100473.1, forward strand.
GGCGGTGGCGTTGCCGGGCTGTTGAAGGTGTCGAGCGACACCGTGTTGCCGCCGATGCCGACGCGAACGCGAATGACTGAGCCGAGGAAGTGCACTTCGGAGATTTCGCCCGACAGGCTTGAATCGCGCCCGGGTTGGCGTCCGAGCGAAATCGCCTCCGGTCGCAGCGCCAGCGACAGCGTGTCACCGGACTTCGAGCCGTTGAGCTTGCCCATTAGCGAGACTTCCTGCGTGTTGACGCGCACCTTGCCGGACGCGGCATCGGTGACAGTGCCTTCGAGCACGTTCAGCGTGCCGACGAAATTGGCGACGAACTTGGTCGCCGGCCGGTTGTAGATCTCGAACGGCGTGCCGACCTGCTCGGCCTTGCCGCCATACATCACCGCGATGCGGTCGGAGATCGACAGCGCCTCTTCCTGGTCATGGGTGACGAAGATGGTGGTGATGCCGAGCTTCTTCTGGATCGAGCGGATTTCCTCGCGCAACGACACACGCACCTTGGCATCGAGCGCCGACAGCGGCTCGTCGAGCAGAAGCAGCTTCGGCTTCGGCGCAATGGCACGGGCCAGCGCGATGCGCTGCTGCTGGCCGCCGGAGAGCTGGTAGGGATAGCGGTCGGCCATCTGCGGCAGCTTGATGATGTCGAGCATCTCGGCCACGCGTCTGTCGATGTCCGCCTTGGGCATGCCGGCGACCTTCAGGCCAAAGCCGATGTTTTGCGCCACCGTCAAGTTGGGGAACAGCGCATAGGCTTGGAACACCATGCCGACATTGCGCTGGTTGGGCTTTAGCCTCGTGATGTCCTTGCCTGCGACGACGATCTTGCCCGCCGACGGCTCTTCGAAACCGGCGACCATGCGCAGCACGGTGGTCTTGCCGCAACCCGATGGCCCAAGGAAGGAAACGAACTCGCCCGGCTCGACATCAAGATTGAAATCTTCGACCACGGTGGTGGCGCCGAAGGATTTTCGCACATGCTGGATGGAGAGGAATGGTTCGGCCATGGCTTTTTCTTTCGATCAGTACTTTGTCGATCAGTTCGGGCGGTTCGCCGATCTCGGCGCGAAACGGGACAGGATCTGGATCAGCGACATACAGCCCCAGGTGATGGCGAAGGCGATGATGGCAAGCGCCGCCGGCTCATAGGCGCGGTTGGCGCCAACGTTTTGCAGATAGGGGCCGAAGGCGGGCCGGTTGAGCAAGCTGGCCATGGTGAATTCGCCAATGACGATGGCGAAGGTAAGGAAGGCGCCCGACAGCACGGCGATCAGCACATTGGGCAGGATCACACGACCAATGATCGTGCCCCAACCGGCGCCAAGGATCTGCGCCGCTTCGGTCAGCGTCCTGACGTCGATGGTGCGCAGTCCGGTATCGACCGCGCGATACATGTAGGGCAGCGCCAGCATTGCATAGCCGATGACCAGCAAGGCATTTGTGCCCATGTCGGTCGCCAGGAACGGCAGCGGCGAATTCGAACCGTACATCCTGATATAGCCGAAGACGATGACGATGGCGGGAATGACCAGCGGCAGCAGCGTGATGAACTCTACGATCGGCCGCAGTTGCGGCAGGCGCAGTCGAATCCAGTAGGCGGCGGGCACCACGATCAACACGCCCAGAATGATGGTGAAGATGGCGGCAAGCACTGAGTAGCCAAAGGTCGCCTGAAAACGAGGGTCGCCAAGCACGATCTGATAGGCGTCGAAGGAATAAGCGCCGCGCCGCATGCGCAAGGAAAATTCCACCGTCGCGATCAGCGGAATGAAGAAATAGGCCGCGCCCAGCCCGAAGACGACCCAGGCCCAGAATTTTCCGGACTTCATTTCAGCCACCTCTCCGAGCGCGTCCGGAACCAGATATAGAAGACATTGGCCAGCCCAGTGATGACGATCATGCCGAAGGCGATCGCATAGCCGAGATGGGCATTGTGCAGCACGTCACCGCGTATCTGCGCATAGAGCAGGATCGGCACGATGTTGAGTGAAGAGCCGGTCAGCGCATAGGCGGTGGCGATGGCGCCGAAGGCATTGGCGAAGAGCAGGATGACCGTGCCGAGGAAACTCGGCCAGATCACCGGGATGACAACCATGCGCCAGTATTGCGTCTGGGTGGCGCCAAGTGTCGCCGCAGCCTCGCCCCACTCCTTCTTCAAGCCGTCGATCGCCGGCGTGATGATGACCACCATTAGGGGAATCTGGAAATAGACATAGGTCAGCGTCAGGCCCCAGAACGATAGGATGTTGAAGCCGTGCGCATAAATGTTGAGGCCGAACACGGTGTTGAGCAGCACCGTGGCGAGACCGAGGCGTCCGAGCGTGGCGATGAAGGCGAAGGCCAGCGGTACGCCGGCGAAATTGGAAGCCACGCCGGAGAATGTCAGCGTCGCCGAACGTATCCACTCCGGCAGTCCGCCGCGCACGATGGCGATGGCGATGCCGAGACCTGCGAAGGCGCCGATCAGCGACGAGGAAAGGCTGACCTTGAGCGAGATCCAGTAGGCGGCGACAATCGATGGCTGCGCCAGTGCTGCTATGTTTTCGAACGTGAATTCGCCGGCATCGTTCTGGAATGCACCCAGCATCAGATAGAGCGTGGGTAGGATCAGGAACATGATGGCGAAGATGAAGAATGGCGCAACGCCGAGCCATTGCGTCGGCAGTCGCATTGCACGCGCCTCGCTGGGGGGCGCGGTCTTCCCGGCAACTGCGTGATCGGAAAGCGAGATATCTGTCATGCGCCGGCTACCGTCTCCGAGGAACACCGGGCGGCCGCGAGGCCGCCCGGTTGGTTTCAAGCCTTACTTGACGTTGGCGCCGACGACGGCATCCCAGTTCTTGGTGACGGCTTCCTTTGCCTTGCCCTGCTCGTCCAGCGTCGGGAACACCGCGGCAGCGTAAGCCTCGGCCGGCGGCAGCTTGGCCATCACGTCCGCCGGGAGCTTGCCGTTCTTGGCAAGATCGTTGAAGCGGATCGGGTGGCAATAGCCCTTCAGCCAGCCGATCTGGCCTTCGTCGGAGTAGAGATACTCCAGCCAGAGCTTGGCAGCGTTCGGATGCGGTGCGAAAGCACTGATCGCCTGCACATAGACGCCGGCAACGACACCGGTCTTGGGCACGACGACGTCGACGGGCGGATTGCCCTTCAGCGTGTCGCGACCGGCAAGTGCATTGTAATCCCAGGTCACCAGGATCGGCGTCTGGCCTTGTGCCAGGGTCGCCGGTTTGCCGATGACCGGCACGAAATTGCCGGCGGCGTTAAGCTTCTTGAAGAAGTCGAGACCAGCAGTGCCAGCAGCTTCGCCGGCAGCCGCACCACCGGAAATGCCGGCCGCGTAGACGGCCTGGATGGCCTGGTTCGAGGCGCGCGGGTCGCCGGCAAGCGCCACGGTGTTGGCGAATTCCGGCTTCAGCAGGTCAGCCCAGTCAGCAGGCGCTTCCTTGACGAGGTCCTTGTTCACCAGGAAGGATAGCACGCCATAGTAGTCGCCGGTCCAGTAACCATCGGCATCCTTGGCGCTGTCGGGGATCGAGTCCCAGGTCACACTTTGTAGGGCTGGATCAGGCCGTCAGCCTTGGCGGTCGGGCCGAAGGACAGGCCAACGTCGATGACGTCGGGCGCCTGCGGGCCCTTGTTGTCCTTGTTGGCCTTGATCGCCTCGACCTCGTCGCCGGAGCCGGCATCGGGGTTGAGTTCGTTGATGGTGATCTCAGGATACTTTGCCTTGAAGCCGTCGATGACGGCGCCGTAGCCGCACCAGTCATGCGGCAGCGCGATGGTCGTGAGCTGGCCTTCCTTCTTCGCAGCGGCAACCAGTTCATCCATGGACTGGGCCGACGAGATAGCAGAGGTCGCCATGAGGGCGACGGCCGAAAGGGAAAGCACTTTCCCTGTGAACTTGAACATGTGTTCTCTCCGTTGAACTGGCGTCCTGGACGCCTGCGATGCGGTATCGGTTTCATATGACAGCCAGATGAAAGCTTTTTGAAACTGGCCCCCGGCGGTACGAAAAGTTAACTCTTTTTAACCGGCTGTAGCAATTAGCCTCGACTTAATTTCCCGGCTAATGGTTTATTGCCTTGCTTTTTGCCCCCTTGCCCTTCCTTTCCCTTCGTTTTTAGATCACGTCCGGCGCAGAAACCGCCTCAGACAGTGCCGGCGATAGTGTTCTCGAGCAGCGTCAGCGCCGCCTTTTTGGTCAGCCTGACCGGGTTGCCGCCGGCGGTCGGATCGACCACCGCCATGTCGGCGATCAGCCCTTTGCGCTTCTTGTCCATGTCGAGCCCCTTGATCAGGCCGGGCAGCGCATGCGGCACCTTCAATTCCTTGCGCAGCTTGATGATCGCTTTGGCAAAGCCGTCGAAGCCACCCTTGATGCCGCAATAGGCAGCGAGCCGGGCAATCCGCTCCTCGATGGAGTCGCGATTGAAGGCCAAGACATAGGGCATGAACACCGCATTCGTCATGCCGTGATGGGTGTCGTAGAGCGCGCCGATCGGATGCGACAGCGAGTGGATGGCGCCAAGACCCTTCTGGAAGGCGGCAGCACCCATGGCGGCCGCACTCATCATGTGGGCGCGCGCGACAAGGTCCTTGCCGTTGGCGTAGGCCTTGGGCAGGTTCTCGAACACCAGGCGCACACCTTCCACCGCAATGCCGTCGGCCATCGGGTGATAGCCCGGCGCGCAATAGGCTTCGAGGCAGTGCGCCAGCGCATCCATGCCGGTGCCGGCGGTGATGAAGCCGGGCATGCCGACCGACAGTTCCGGATCGGCAATGACGATTGCCGGCAAAAGCTTCGGATGGAAGATCACCTTCTTAGTGTGCGTCGCCTCATTGGTGATGACGCCGGCACGCCCGACTTCCGAGCCTGTGCCGGCAGTGGTCGGCACGGCTATGATCGGCGCGATGGCATCCGAATTGGCGCGCGTCCACCAGTCGCCGACATCCTCAAAGTCCCAGATCGGCCGCGTCTGGCCGGCCTGGAACGCGATCAGCTTGCCGAGATCGAGCGCTGAACCGCCGCCGAAGGCGATGACGCCGTCATGCTTGCCCTTCTTGAACACGGCGATGCCGGCGGTGAGGTTGGAATCGACCGGGTTCGGCTTCACCTCGGAGAACACGCCATAGGATACCTTGGCGTCGTCGAGGATTTTCAGCGTCGAAGCGACGACCGGCAGTTTCGCCAACCCCGGATCGGTGACGAAAAGCGGCCGCTTAATGCCGGTGGCAGCGAGCACCTCAGGCAGTTCCTTGATGCGCCCGGCGCCGAAGCGGACGGTGGTCGGGTAGTTCCATTTGGAGATCAGCTTGGACATGTCTTGTCTTTCAAAAATCAGATGGCTTCGCGCAGATGGAAGGATTTCGGCCGGGTCAGATTGTCGTAGCCGAGCGCCGAAAGGGCAACGCCTTTGCCGGTGTCCTTGACGCCGGTCCAGACCAGCGCCGGATCGAGGTAGTCGCAGCGGTTCATGAACACGGTGCCGGTCTCGACGCGGTCGCCGATCGCCACCGCATGCTCGATATCGCCGGTCCAGATCGAAGCGGTCAGCCCGTAGGGGCTGTCGTTCATCAGCGCGATCGCCTCCTCGTCGTTACGCACCTTCATGATGCCGACGATCGGGCCAAAACTTTCCTCGCGCATGACGCTCATCTGGTGGTCGACGCCGGTCAGCACTTCCGGCGCCAGATAGGGCGAGCCGGCCTTGTCGTTAGCCACCTTCATATTGATGTGTGCGATTGCACCCTTGCGCAGCGCCTCGGCCTTCTGCTCGCGGATCAGGTCGGCAAAGCGCGCCTGCGCCATCGGCCCCATTGTCGTCGCCTGTTCCAGCGGATTGCCGACGACATAATTCTTCGTCTCGGCGATGAAACCTTCGACGAACTGGTCGTAGACCTTCTCATGCACATAGACGCGCTCGATGCCGCAGCAGCACTGGCCGGAATTGTAGAAGGCGCCGTCGACCAGATTGGCCACCGCATGGTCGAGCTTGGCGTCGGGCAGCACATAGGCCGGATCCTTGCCGCCGAGTTCGAGCCCGAGCGTCATGAAGGTGCCGGCCGCCGCCTTCTCGATGGCGCGGCCGCCGCCGACCGAACCGGTGAAATTGACATGGTCGATCTTGCCCGAGCCGAGCAGCTTCTCGGTCTGGGCATGGTTCAGCACGACATTCTGGAACACGCCCTTGGGCAGCCCAATTTTGTCGAACGCCTGCTGGAACCGTTCGCCGACCAGCAGCGTCTGCGCCGCATGTTTGAGGATAACGGTATTGCCGGCCATCAGTGCCGGCACGATGGTGTTGACGGCGGTCAGATAGGGATAGTTCCACGGCGCGATCACCATGACGACGCCGAGCGGATCCTTCTTCACATAGCGTCGGAAGCCGTCCTTCGGGTTGGATGCCGGCACGGATTTCAGCGCGGCTTCAGCGATCTCGACCATGTAATTGGTGCGTTCCCTGACGCCGCCGAACTCGCCGCCATAGCGCACCGGTCGCCCCATCTGCCAGGCGATCTCCGGCACGATCTCGTCGGTCATCGCGACCAGCGCTTCGAGCATCGCCAGCATAAATTTGCCGCGCTCGACGATCGGTGTCAGCGCCCACTTCTCCTGCGCCGCCTTGGCGCGCTCGACCGCGGCATTGATCGCCTGGTCGGTCGCGATCGGCCGCTCGGCGTAAATCGAACCATCGATGGGCGATTTGAGTTTTACGGTTTCCAAAGGATACTCCAAGTTAGCAGGCTAGGGTGCGCAGATGGCCATTGCGGCCATAGCGAAGGATGGGCTCGTCACGCGTCACCAGAACCATGTCCAACGCTCTCGCACTTGCCATCAGTATCCGATCCATGGGATCACCATGAGGCGGACCGGGCAGGTTGGATGACGCAATCAGAATGGCTGGTGAGATAGCGCTGAGCTTTGCCGACATTCGCTCGATGAATCGCTGCACGAAGTCGAGTGGCGCCAATGGCAGATTGAGCCGGCCCTTGGCTACGCCAATTCCGATCTCCCATGCCGACATCGGCGAAAGATACAGACGGCCGTCATAGGCCGCTTCCGAAATCTCCCGGCTTGCGTGCGGATCGATCAGACTATCGTTGGCGACAAAGATCATCGCACATGTATCCAGAAGCAGGTTTGGCCCTTCGCTCATTTAAGCACCGCAAGTTTGCCGTCACGCGCGTCAGCCTCACCGCCCAGATAGCCCCGGTCCCATGGCTCGTCATCGAAAGGTTTGGTGATATCAAATCCGGCTTCGATTGTTATCAGGCCCTTCATGAAACCAAAACCGGGGTGGCGATCCGCGCGCGCCTCCTTTGGCGCGGCAGGCACGCTACCACTGGGCGGCGTCGAAATGGGCACTTTGCGAACGCGGCGAAATACCAGTTTCCCACTCCCTATATTGACGGATTCGGTCTCGAACCCAGCCTCAAGCCACTCCCTTGTCATGGGATTGTTGCTCGGATTGTTGCTCCACCATGCAGGGTATCGCTTCGATGCGGGCAGCGGCAGATTGAGCACTCTCTCGATTTCGGCGAATGACATCGGAACGCGATCGACATTTTGGGCAATGAGAAAGTCCTTGAGCGGCGCATATTTGGACATTGCAAACTCCTCAATGTAGCGCACTGCAGTTTACAGGTACCATATGGTACTAACTTCACTACAGTGTCAACATTAAAGCTGTATAAAGTTTAATACCGCTCGAACCCCCTGTGCAGTTCCCAATCCGTAATGCGGCGGTCGTATTCGAATTGCTCCCACTTTGCGGTGTGGACATAATGTTCGAGCACATCGTCGCCGAGCGCCTGCTTCAGCATCTTCGACTTGGCCAGCGTCTCGGTGGCGTCGCGCAGCGTCTTCGGGATCTCCGGCAGGCGCGAGGCCTGGTAGGCATCGCCGACGAACGGCTTCTGCAGTTCGAGCTTCTCGTCGATGCCGGCAAGGCCGGCGGCGATCAGCGCCGCGAAAGCGAGATAGGGGTTCAGGTCGGCGCCGCCGATGCGGCATTCCATGCGGATGCCCTTGGTGCCCTCACCGCACAGGCGGAAGCCGGCGGTGCGGTTGTCCTCGCTCCACATGATCTTGGTCGGTGCGAAGGTGCCGGCCTGGAAGCGCTTGTAGGAGTTGATGTAGGGCGCCAGGAACCAGGTAAACTCCCTGGCATATTTCAGTTGCCCAGCCGCCCATTGCTGGCCAAGCGTGGACAAAGTCCAGTCCGCCTTCTTGTCGAAGAACAATGGCGTGTTGCCATCGGCGCTCCACAGCGAATTGTGGATGTGGCTGGAATTACCGGCGAGCCCGTAATTGTATTTCGACATGAAGGAAATCGACTTGCCTTCGGACTCGGCAATCTCCTTGGCGCCGTTCTTCAGGATGACGTGGCGGTCCGCCATGTCGAGCGCCTCGGCATAGCGCACATTGATCTCTTCCTGGCCCGGGCCCCATTCGCCCTTGGAGTTTTCGATCGGAATGCCCGCCGCTTCCATCTCGTTGCGAAGCCGGCGCATGACGCCTTCTTCCTTGGTGGTGATGCCGATCTGGTAGTCGCCGATATAGGGCGACGCGGTGTCGAGCCCCTGCCAGTGCTTCTTGCGGGCGGAATCGTAGGTCTCGTTGAACAGGTAGAATTCGAGCTCGGAGGCGAAGTAGCCGATATAGCCGCGTTCGGTGAGCCGCTTGACCTGCTTTTTCAGCATCGCGCGCGGCGAATGCGGAAGGTCGTCATGGGTGTGGTGGTCGAGCACGTCGCAGATCACCAGCGCGGTCTTTTCCAGCCACGGAATCCGCCGCAGCGTCGCAAGGTCCGGCTTCATGACGAAGTCGCCATAGCCCTTCGACCAGCTTGCCGCCTTGTAGCCCGGCACCGGCTCCATATCGATGTCGGCGGCGAGCAGATAGTTGCAGCCATGCGTCTCGTCATGAGCAGAATCCACAAAGTACTGCGCCAGGAAACGCTTTCCCGCGAGCCGCCCCTGCATGTCGACGATGCAGGCCAGCACCGTGTCGATCTCGCCATTGGAGACCGCTTTCTTCAACTGATCGAACGAGAAATTTCCGGCCATCCTTTGGCACTCCAGTGCTTGGTCGTTGAGGACGAAACCATAGCCGGCTGCACGCCGGCCATGGCCATGATGGTGACGTCAGTGGCCGGTTTCGCCGACCGCCTGTTCGGCGGCCTTAATCGCTGCCTGACGTGCCGCGATGATGTCCCCCAGCGGCGGGCCCTGGAAGCGATTGCGCTCGAAGGCGAACCAGACAATCGCCGTCAGGATGAAGAAGCCGACGGTGATGTACAGCGCCCAGTCGTTCGGCGGCTGGATGCCGATGATGAAGATCAGGATCATCGACACGATCGAGAGAACGCCGAACAGCATGAAGATGCCACGGCCCAGGTTCCACGGTCCCATCTTGTCCCACTTCGGCGTTCCCCAGGCCACCATGCCGAGCACGATCGGCACGGTGAAGGACAGGAACAGGAAGATGACGGTGCAGGACACGACGATGGTGTAGGCCGAGGTACCGGCGACCGAAACCAGCGTCGAACCCCAGACGAACAGCACCGACAGGACCGACGCCGTCCAGATCGCCGCCACCGGCGTGCGATAGGTCGGGCTGACCTTGGCCAGTGCAGACGAGCCCGGCAGGCCGCCGTCACGCGAGAAGGCAAAGATCATGCGCGAAGCCGAGGTGACGGTTGCGAGGCCGCACAACAGCTGGGCGATGAACACGACGAGGTAGACGAACTCCTTGAGGCCGGGACTGACGCGCTGGTCGAAGGCCCAGAAGAACACGTTCCAACCCTGCTTGGCGGCGTCGTCCATGTTGGGGATCATCAGTACGAAGGCGGCCAGGAACAAATAGCCGAAGACCGCCGACCAGATAACCGACATCACCATCGCACGCGGCACCGATGAGGCCGCCTTGATGGTTTCCTCGGAAGTGTGTGCCGAAGCATCGTAGCCGGTGATGGTGTAGATCGGCAGCAGAAGGCCGAGAGCGAACACCCAGGCGTTCGAGACGGACGGCCAGACGCTGGCGCCGGCCTCACCCGAGTAGTTGTGGAAGGTGAAGAGCCGGCTGAAATCCCAGGTCTCGGCGGAGAACAGGCAGACGACAGCAATCAGGATCGAGCCGAAGAAGATCAGGTAGCCCGAAAAGTCGGTCAACTTCGCAGTCAGCTTGATGCCGAGATGGTTGATCAGGGCCTGGGCGCCGGTGATGATGACCAGGAAGATCATCTGATTGGTCAGCGTACCCTCGATGCCGAGCGTCGGCCCGAAGGCGCCGATGAAGAACGTCCAGGTGCCGACATTGATGGCGCCGAGCACGGTAATCAGGCCGAGCAGGTTGAGCCAGGCCGTCACCCAGCCGGTGCCGCGATTGCCGAGGATCGAACCCCAGTGATAGAGGCCGCCGGCCGTCGGATAGGCCGAGCTGATCTGCGACATAGCGACCGCGAAGGTAAGCGAGACGAAGCAGCCGACCAGCCAGCCGATGCCGATGCCGATGCCGCCGGCGCCCGACGTTGCCTGCGCCAGCGAATTGATGCCGCCCGACAGGATGCAGATGATGGAGAAGGAAACCGCGAAGTTGGAGAAGCGGCTTAGCCGCCGCTCAAGTTCCTGGGCGTAGCCCATGGAGTGGAGATGCTTTACGTCTTCCGCCTTGTCTGTGTCTGAATAACCCGGTGCTGCCATTGTAGTCCCCTTTTGCGTTCTTAGCTGGCCGGCCCTGCCCCGGTCGGCTTGCGCCGGCCGGAGCATCTAGTCTTTGCTGTTAGCCTGCCGTCTGGCCGACGGCTGCTTCCGCGGCCGCGATCTCCGAAGCGCGGCGAGCAATGTCGGCGCCGATCGGCGGGCCCTTGAAGCGGCGCGATTCGATACCGAACCACAGAACCACGAGCAGAACGATCAGGCCGATGGCATAGTTGATCAGGATGTCGAAGGGCGGCTGGATCCCGGCATACATCAGCACCAGAACGCCAAGCACCGTGATGACGGCGAACGGCTTGGACCAGATGCCGAGGCGGAACGGGCCGAATTCGGTCCAGCTCTTGCCCTCGGCAAGCAGGCCGGCGGCCACGGGCATGGCGTAGGACACGTAGAGGAACAATGCACAGCCGGCCGCCAGTGCGGCAAAAGCCGGCGAGTACAATGTCGCTGCGACCGCGAGCACCGCTCCGAGCCAGATCGCCGCCACCGGCGTACGCCATGTCGGGCTGACAGTCTTCCACACCGACGAACCGGGCAGGCCGCCGTCACGCGCGAAGGCAAAGATCATGCGCGAGGTCGACGTCAGTCCGGCGAGCGCGCAGATGAAATTCGCCAGCACGATTGCGATGGCAATCATGCTCTTCAGCAGGAATGGTGCCGGCAGATTGTTGAAGAGATTGAACCAGGCATTGGCGCCATCCTTGGCCGTCGCTGCCAGATCGGGGCTGGCCAGTACGAACGAAACGGCCATGACGAAGCCGAACACCAGCGACCACAGAACCGAATGGATCATGCCGCGCGGCACCGCCACGCGGGCATTGTGGGTCTCTTCGGACGTGTGGGCCGAAGCGTCGAAGCCGGTGATGGTGTAGAGTGGGTAGAGCAGGCCGATCAGGAAGGCGACGAGTGCCGTCCGTGCGGTCGGAACGTAGCCTGCGCCTGGATCACCGGTGTTGTTGACGAAGGTGGTGAGCCGCGAGAAATCCCAGCTTGCGCCCCAGATCAGGAACATCGCGGTCAACACGACGGCGACGACCAGAATGAGGTAGCCCGAGAAATCCGTCAGCATGGTGGTGAGCCTGATACCGAAATGATTGATCAGCGCCTGCGCGACCGTGATGATCACAACGCCGATCACCTGCTCCTGATAGCCCCACGCGGAGACGTCGTTACCGAACACGCCGGACCAGACAAGGTCCTTGAACAGCGCGTAGACGCCGACATTGACCGAGGCGACGACGAAGACCAGGCCGAGCAAGTTGATCCAGGCCGTGGCCCAGCCCCAGCCGCGCCCGCCGAGAATTGACGACCAGTGGTAGAGACCGCCGGCCGTCGGATAGGCCGAGCCGATCTGGCCAAGGGACGCGGCAACGACAAGTGCAAAGACGCCGCCGATGACCCAGCCGACAGTCGCCTCGAAGCCGCTGCCGGTCGCCATGGCCAGCGGGAAGGACGTGATGCCGCCCGCCAGAATGCAAATGATCGAAAAGGAAATAGCGAAGTTCGAGAAGCCGCTCATGCGGCGAGCCAACTCCTGGGCATAGCCCATGCTATGGAGGGTTTTTACATCCTCCGATCTTTCAGCGTCTGATTTGTCCGGTCCTGCCATTTTCGTCCCCTGTTTTTCTAGCTGGCCGATTGAACTGACTTTCCCACTGCGTGTCGCCGGGAACCCTTGGCCTCCTCGGGTTCCAGGTCAGAAAAAATGCCTGTGAGCAGATCCGCCCATTTCCGCTGCCCGGTCTCGCCGGAGATCTCGTCGTTGCGGATTTCGATCATTGCGCAGGCAAGGCCGCGCGAGCGTGCATGGCGCTCCAAAGTGAAATAGACGCGGTCGGCCGGCGAATAGGGCTCGTTGATGCCGACACTGACGCCGGAGAGCCGCTGCAGCGCCGCTATCAGCGGCGACGCCAGCCGGCGGTCGTCATCGTGGATGATGCCGATATGCCAGGGCCGGTTCTTGCCCTTGTAGACCGGGGTGAAGGAATGCACCGACACCAGCCGGGTCTCCTGCCCACGCGCCTGCCGGTCGTCGATGATCGATGCGATCGTGTCGTGGAACGGCCGCCACGACAAAGCGATGCGCTCGGCGCGCTCACTGTCCGACAGGCCGGCATTGCCCGGAATGGCCGTCGTCTCGCTGACCGGCGGCACCAGGTCCGGTGCGTCGAGCGGACGGTTGCAGTCGATGATCAGGCGCGAGATGCGGGTTTCGATGAGCGTCGCATCGAGGGCGGTCGCGATGCGGCGGGCCACCGGCAGCGCGCCGGGGTCCCAGGCGATGTGGCGGGAGAGATCTTCGGCCGGCAGGCCAAGCGTGCCGAATTCGAATGGCAGGAAGTTGGAAGCGTGGTCGCAGGTCAGCACGAAAGGGCTGGACCCGCCGGGGTTCGTCACCCCTACGGTATCAGACGATGCAAGGCTGGCGGGCCGTGCTCTCTCCATAGTCTGCCGTCCCCTGGGGAGCGCTGTATCTTATGTTACGTATTTTGCCTCATTGCGTCCCTGTGGATGATTTCATACAGTTTGTCCGGCTTTGTCAAACGCGATTTCGGGGAAGCGGTCTAGACGGGCTCAGGGGTGGGGAAAACGATGATTTCCAGCATTGCCGAACTGATTTCGGACCGCATCGGCACGATGCCGGCCGGCGAGCGCCGCGCCGCGCAAACGCTGATTGCCAATTATCCGCTGATCGGGCTGAAGACGGTCGCCGAGTTCTCGACAGCTGCCGGCGTATCGTCGCCGACAATCCTGCGCTTTGTCTCCAGGCTGGGGTTCCAGAACTATCCCGAATTCCAGTCGGCGCTGCAGGACGAACTGGCGGCGCAATTGCAGTCGCCGGCATCGCGCACGCTCAATCCGGCCTCGCCAGGCAGCAGTGCCGTGTCGCCAATGCTGGAGGCGACGCTGGACAATATGCGCGAGACCTTCAGGCATCTGTCCGACAGGCAGCTTGCCGACATCGCCGAAAGGCTCGCCGAACGGCGCGGCAAGACATTCCTGATCGGCGGCCGCTTCACCGATCCGTTGGCACGCTACATGGCCGCCCATCTCGCCATCATCCAGCCCGATGTCTATCACCTTGCCGGCCAGGAGAGCATCTGGCGCGACCGGCTGATCGACATGGGCAAGCGCGACGTGCTGGTGATCTTCGACATCAGGCGCTACCAGGACAGTCTGGTCCGCTTTGCCCAGACCGCGCATCAGCGCGGCGTTCAGATCGTGCTGTTCACCGACCAGTGGCTATCGCCGATCGCCCGCTTCGCCCGCCATGTCATTGCCGGACGCACCGCCGTGCCTTCGGCGTGGGACTCTTCCGCCGCTCTGTTCGTCGTCGCCGAGACGCTGATCGGCGCCGTCACCAGGCAGCTCGAGGCCGACAGCGCCAGGCGCATCCGCGACCTCGAAAGCCTGCGCTGACACGCTCAATCCCCGCCGCAAGTGCGCAAAATTACGCAGATTTAATGTGCATGGAAGCGGCAGAATTGCCATAAAGCCATGATATTGCGGCGGCTTCGCACATACCGGGTGCGTCGCTGCGCGTTTTTTTGCTTGGCGAAACCGGTAGACGTTTTGCCAACCGGAGTGTCGATGGTCGCCTGGAAACAGATCGTTTTTGCGCTTGTGATCCTGGTCGCGGCTGTCCTCGCCTGGGCGCGATTCTTCCCGGGCGCGCCGGAGGTTCTGGCACGCTGGGGCATCGACTGGACCTATGCTTCGGCGCCCGCCACAACCGGTGCGGTCGACACGACAAAACAGGCAGGCGGCCGCAACGCTGCCGGCCGCCCGGCAAATGTCGTCGCCTTGCCGGCGACCACCGCCACCATCAACGATCGCCTGCAGGCGATCGGCACCGGCCGCGCCAACGCCTCGGTGACGGTCAACCCGTACAGCTCCGGCCGGCTGGTTGAATTCCTCGTCCAGTCCGGCACCCGCGTCGAGAAGGGGCAGATCATCGCTGTTCTCGATTCCGAGACCGAGGTGATCTCGCAGGATCGTGCCAAGCTTGCCTTGCAGGATGCCCAGGACAAGCTCGAGCGGGTGAAATCATTGAGGGCCTCCAACGCCGCGACCCCGGTCGCCGTCGCCGATGCCCAAGTGGTGCTGGCCGGCGCCAAACTGGCGCTGCAGGATGCCGAACTCGCCTTGCAGCGTCGTTCGATCGTCGCCCCTATCGCCGGCACGGTCGGCATCCTGCCGATATCGGCCGGCAATTACGTCACCAGCCAGTCGGCGATCGCCACGCTTGACGACCGCTCCTCCATCCTGGTCGATTTCCTGGTGCCCGAGCGCTTCGCCGCCGCCGTCAAGGTCGGCGCGCAACTGTCGGCGACGCCGATCGCCAATCCGAGCAAGGCCTATACCGGCACTGTGTCGGCCATCGACAACCACATCGACGAAAAGAGCCGCACCCTGCTGGTCAAGGCTGCAATCGCCAATCCGGCGGATTCGCTGCGCGCCGGCATGTCGTTCGGCATCACCATGCGCTTCCCCGGCGACACCTATCCGGCCGTCAGCCCGCTGGCAATCCTGTGGGGTTCCGACGGCGCCTATGTCTGGCAGATCGAGGACGGCAAGGCCAGGCGCGTTCCCGTGCGCATCATCCAGCGCAACACTGAGACGGTGCTGATCGACGCCGAGATCGAGGATGGCGACATGGTGGTGACCGAAGGCACCCAGAGCGTCAGCGAAGGCGGCGCGGTCCGCATCGCCGGCCAGGACAAGCGCGCCGCGGACGCCGCCGAAGGCTCATGACCGCGCCTGTCAGCACCGCCAGCGAAACCGGCTTCACCGCTCTCTTCATCCGCAGGCCGGTCATGGCCTTCGTGCTGAACACGCTGATCGCAGTGGCCGGCCTTGCCGCCTTCTATGGCGTCGAAATCCGCGAACTGCCCGACGTCGACCGCGCCGTGGTCACCGTGTCGACGGCCTTCGAGGGTGCCGCCGCCGAAACCGTCGACCGTGAACTGACCGACACCATCGAGGGCGCGGTCGCCCGCGTCTCCGGCGTCAAGTCGATCTCGTCGACCTCTTCCTTCGGCCAGAGCCGCGTCACCATCGAGTTCAACGACGGCGTCGATTTGAACGTCGCCGCCTCCGACGTGCGCGACGCGGTCGGCCGTGTCGCCAACATGATACCGGAGACCGCCGACCCGCCGCGCATCGTCAAGGCCGATGCCAATTCCGATGCCGTGATGCGACTGGCCGTCACCTCCGACACCATGTCGGTGCAGGACATGACGGTGATCGTCCAGGACCAGATCGAGGACGAACTGGCCGCCGTGCCCGGCGTCGCCGACGTTCAGGTCTATGGCGACCGCGACAAGATCTTCCGCATCGATGTCGACCAGAACAAGCTCGCCAGCCTCGGCTTCACTGTGGCCGATCTGAGGGCAGCGCTTGCCTCGGTCGCTTTCGATTCACCAGCCGGTTCGATCACCACCACCAACCAGGATCTCATCGTCCGCACCACGGCCGATGTGACGACGCCGGAAGAATTCGAAAACATCATCATCGGCGGCACGACGCGCATCCGCGACGTCGCCACCGTCACGCTCGGTCCCGACATCGGCCAGACCTCGTTGCGCTCCGACGGCAAGACCGGCATTGGCCTTGGCATCATCCGCCAGGCGGAATCGAACACGCTGGATATTTCCACCGGAGTGAAGGCAGCCGTCGCCAAGCTGCAGGAAAACCTGCCCAAGGGCATGTCGATCAAGATCACCAGCGACGACGCCGTCTTCGTCAACGGCGCCGTGCACGAGGTCGAGATCGCGCTCGGCCTGTCGATCTCCATGGTGCTGATCGTCATCTACATCTTCCTGCTCGACTGGCGCGCGACGCTGATCCCCGGTCTCTCAATGCCGGTCGCCATGATTGGCACCATCGCCGCCATCTATCTCGCCGGCTTCTCCATCAACATCCTGACGCTTCTGGCGCTGGTGCTGGCGACCGGCCTTGTCGTCGACGACGCCATAGTCGTTCTGGAAAACATCGTGCGACGGCGCAACGAAGGCATGGGGCCTCGTGCCGCCGCCGTGCTCGGCGCCCAGGAAGTGTTCTTCGCCGTCATCGCCACGACGCTGACGCTCGTTGCCGTTTTCGTGCCGATCTCCTTCCTGCCGGGACAGACCGGCGGCCTGTTTCGCGAATTCGGCTTCGTCCTCGCCATGTCGGTGCTGCTCTCCTGCGTGGTGGCGCTGACGCTGTGCCCGATGCTGGCCTCGCGCATGTTGACCGGCGCATCGCTCCACCATGAAGGCGGTCACGGCATTGGCGCGCGCGTCGGTGGCGCGCTGAACGCGGCCTACAAGCGCGCCCTGCATGCCTGCCTCGGCGCGCCGTGGATCGTGCTGCTGGTTGCGGTGCTGTTTGCGGGCGTCGCCTTCAGCCTGTTCGGCACCATCCGCCAGGAACTGACGCCGAGCGAGGACCGCGCCGTCGTGCTGTTGCGCATCAACGCGCCGCAAGGCGTCAGCCTCGATTACACCACGCAGCAGATGCAGAAGATCGAGAGGCTGATCCAGCCGCTGCGCGATTCCGGCGAGATCGTCTCGACCTTCGAAAACGCCGGCCAGAACGGCGCCTACAATTCCGGCTTCATGGTGATGACGCTGGCGCCGTGGGACGAGCGCACGCGCAGCCAGCAGGAGATCATGGCGCAGATAAGCCAGCTGACCCGGCAGGTGCCATCCGTGCGCATCTTCCCGGTGCAGGCCAATAGCCTCGGCATTCGCGGCGCCGGCAACGGCCTGCAATTCGCGCTGGTCGGCAACGACCGCAAGGCGCTCGGCGACGCGGCGGTGAAGATCATCGCCCGGATGCAGGCCGATCCGCGCTTCCAGACGCCGCGGCTTTCCATCGACCCGACGCAGCCGCAGCTGGCGGTGGCGATCGACCGCGAGCGCGCCTCCGATCTCGGCATCGACATATCGGGTCTCGCCAACACCTTGCAGGCGATGCTCGACGGCAACGATGTCGTCGATGTCTACATCGCCGACCGCAGCTATGGCGTGAAGCTGGTCTCGACCACCAACCCGATCAATGATCCGACCGATCTGGAAAACATCTTCCTGGAGACCGCCGACGGCCGCTTCGTGCCAATGTCGACCATCGCCACGCTGACCGAGCGCGCCGTGCCGCCGTCGCTGACCCGCGAACAGCAGCAGCCTTCGGTGGCGATCACCTCGAACCTGAACGGCAATTTCGCACTGGGTGACGCGCTCGGCGTTGCCGAGCAGATCGCCGCCCCGCTGCTGCCGCCGGGCAGCCGCGTCCTGCCGCTGGCCGAAGCCGCGACGCTCGGCGAGACCAACAGCGCCATGATCACCATTTTCGGCTTCGCGCTGGTCATCATCCTCCTGGTGCTCGCCGCCCAGTTCGAAAGCTTCGTCAGCGCCGTCATCATCATGGCGACGGTCCCCCTCGGCCTTGCCTGCGCAATCTTTGCGCTGCTTTTGTCAGGCACCAGCCTCAATGCCTACAGCCAGATTGGCCTCGTGCTTCTGGTCGGCGTCATGGCCAAGAACGGCATCCTCATCGTCGAATTCGCCAACCAGCTGCGCGACCGCGGCCTCGGCGTGCGCGAGGCGATCGAGCAGGCCTCGATCATCCGCCTGCGGCCGGTGATGATGACGATGATCTGCACCATCCTCGGCGGGGTCCCGCTGGTGCTGGCCGCCGGCGCCGGTGCCGAAGCGCGCATCGCGCTCGGCTGGGTCATCGTCGGCGGGCTGGGTCTCGCCACCGTCTCGACGCTGTTCCTGACCCCGGTCGCCTACCTCCTGCTCGGCCGCTTCGTCACGCCGAAGGCGCATGAGGAAGCGAGGCTGAAGCGGGAGCTTGAGGAAGCGGCGTACGCCAATGTCGAGCCGGCGGAGTAGCTGGCTCCAGTGGCTGTAGATATAGGGAGGGGGCGGTCGTCAAGCACTGAAAACCGTTCGTGCGCCTCCACTATTTGCCAGTGAATTCTGGCAGTTGGATGTACGGGTTGGCCGGGTCGTACCGGTACCTCGGCTCACCTTTCCCCGGTGATATCGCACCCGCGATCAGTGCTCCTTTCGGCCCGAATTGATAGTCTATCCCGGCACAGAGGTGAGCGAGATCTTGGTAGTCAAAGCCGCGCAGCGCAACGCGGGTTTCAAACGCCGCTGCCTTGAGGGCGTCAGGCGAAAGCGCGCCGAGCGTGCTGTCGCGATATGCTTTGAGCTTGGCTTTATTGAGCTTGGACGACTGACACTCCGAGCCGACTTCTCGCGCCAGCACGATGTTTCTGACTGCGGTCGCAGCAGGATTGTCCAGGGCGGCCGAATACTTCTTGAGGAAGAAGTTGGTGCTGGGGTCATTGGTCATCGACTTGCGCCAGGAAGGCGGGAACTTGTCAGCAGCCTCGGCAGAAATCGAGCCTGTCATCCCCGTGAGGACGACTGCAACGAACCACAGTTGCTTCATGGGAGAACCTCGAACTCTTCTGCTCTACGGCCTAATAAACACCTTCCCGTTCGGCTTGGCCAGCTCCGCCGGGGCCTTCGCCATCGCCTCATCCAGCGGTAGCACCGCCGTCACGTCGGTTGACCAGCGCCCATCCGAAAAGCGCTTCTGTGCTTCCATGATCGCCGGGCCGCGCTTGTCGCGGAACTGGCGCATCCATTCGACCAGCCAGAAGCCTTCAATGTGCTTGTGTTGGAAGATCATCTGGCCGGGCTCACGGATGACAGTGGTGTCCGGATCGAGCCGTCCATAGATGATCCAGCGCGAGCGCTTCGGCATGGCGTCGAAGATCGCCGAGGCCAGCGGCCCGGTCACGGCATCGAGGAAGATGCGCGGCTGCTCGGCCTTGACCACATCGCGTAGTGTTGCCTTGAAATCCGGCGCCTTCTCGTTGAGCACATGGGCAGCCCCGATCTCCTTCAACAGCGGAATCTGCTCGTCGCGGCGCACGGTGACGATCGGCCGGAACCCAGCCTCCTTGGCGAGACCCGCGATCAGCTTGCAAAGCTGGCTGGCGCCGGCGGTCATGATGAAGGCTTTTTCGCCCGTCTCCTTGACGATGTCGAACATGGCGAGCGCCGTGAGCGGGTTGACGATCATCGCCGCGCCATCCTCGTCGCGGACCGTGTCGAGCAGCGGAATGCAGCCGGCAGCTTCGGCAACTGCATAGTCCGCCCACGCGCCCCAATTGGTGACGCCTGTGGTGAAGGCGATGCGCTTGCCGATCAGGCTTTTCGCATAGGGCTCGTCGCCGCTGGCAACGACCGTGCCGACACCCTCGAAGCCGGCCGGCTGGCCCTTGGCGCGCGGCTGACCGTACTGGCCCTTGATGAACATGACGTCGGACGGGTTGATCGAGGCGAGGCTGACCTTGATCAGCACCTGGCTCGGTCCGGGCGTCGGCACGCCGATGCTGCCAAGCTTGAGATACGGCTCCATCGCCTCCAGCGCACTGCCGGAGGGCGTCCTGGTGTAGCCGTCGCCGGTCAGCAGCAGTGCTTTCATGTCTGAGGGGATCGCCATGGCGGGGCTCCTTACAGTTTGAGGATGAGCTTGCCGGATGCGCCACGGCCAAGCACGCGCGTCACCACGGCGGCGGCATCGGCCAGCGGATAAGTGCCTTCGATGACCGGCCGAACCTTGCCGGCGCGATGCCAGCCGACCCAGCTCCTTCAGATTGTCGGCATAGACGAGGTGGCCGAGCGGCGCGATCGCGGGCGATGAGGGTTTTCATCCACTCAGACCTTTTCCTGCGTGTATTTCCTGAGCTCCGTGCGCGCCACCTGCCGGCGGTGCACGGCGTCCGGCCCGTCGGCGAGGCGCAGGGTTCGCAGATGCGTCCATGAGCGTGCCAGCGGCGTGTCCTGGCTGATGCCTTGCGCGCCGAACATCTGCACTGCCTCGTCGGTGACCTTGAGCGCGACGCGCGGTGCGATGACCTTGATCTGGCTGATCCAGGGCGCGGCTGCGCGCGCATCGCCCTGGTCGATCATCCACGCCGCCTTGAGGCAGAGCAGCCGCGCCATCTCGATCTCCATGCGGCACTCCGCGATGATGTCGAAATTGGCGCCGAGCTTGGCCAATGGCTGGCCGAAGGCCTCGCGGCGCACCGAGCGCTGGCACAGCAGCTCCAGCGCCATTTCGGCCTGGCCGATGGCGCGCATGCAATGGTGGATGCGGCCGGGGCCAAGCCGCCCCTGGGCGATCTCGAACCCCCTGCCCTCGCCGAGGATCAGGTTTCCGGCCGGCACCCGCACATTGTCGAAGCGAAGATGCATGTGGCCATGCGGCGCGTCGTCGTCGCCATAAACCTGCATCGGCCGCAGCTTGGTCACGCCCTTGGTACCGGACGGCACCAAGATCATCGAATGGCGGCGGTGCTGCGGCTCGGCTTCGCCGCCGGTCCGAACCATGACAATGTAGATGGCGCAGCGCGGGTCCCCGGCCCCCGACGCCCACCATTTCTCGCCGTTGAGTGCATAGTCGTCGCCTCGCCGTTCGCAGCGCATGGCGATGTTGGTGGCGTCGGAGGAAGCGACGTCCGGCTCGGTCATCAGATAGGCCGAGCGCATTTTCCCCTCGAGCAGCGGCGCCAGCCATGCCTGCTTGTGATCCTCCGAGCCATAGCGCTCCAGCACCTCCATATTGCCGGTGTCGGGCGCCGAGCAGTTGAAGGTCTCGGCGCCGAGATGCGCCTTGCCCATCTCCTCGGCGAGATAGGCATATTCAACGGTCGAGAGCCCGTAGCCGCGCTCGGACCCGGTCAGCCAGAAATTCCACAGACCGCGCTCCTCGGCCGTCTTCTTCAACCCTTCGAGGATCTCGGTCTGCCGCGCGGTGTAGACCCAGCGGTCGCCGCCCTTGCCGACCTCGCTCAAAAACTCATGATCGAGCGGCATGATCTCATCGCGCACCATGGTGGCGACGCGGGCGTGGATCGGCTTCAGCCGCTCGGTCATGCCGAGATTCATGTCCGCCATCGGTCTCCAACCCTTTCACGCATCTGGGGCACTTTACCCGTGGCAAGGATGACCGTACTTCGGGTAGCCTTGTCAACGCGAGCCCTTTCGCCCCAGACCGTGAGCAGAGAGGCGCGGAGGAATTGCGATGAGCTATCTGGAAGAACTGTTCTCAGTCGCCGGCAAGACAGCGCTGGTGACGGGAGCCGCGACCGGCATCGGCCGCATGGTGGCGACCGCTTTGGTCCAAGCCGGCGCTACCGTGATGATCGCCTCGCGCAAGGGCGAGGATTGCATCAAGGTCGCCGCTGAGTTGAACGGGCTCGGCGGCTCCGGCAGTGCCGAAGGTTTCGCCGGTGACGTCTCGAGCGAAGCAGGCATTGCCGCGCTGGTCAGCGAGGTCAAGGCGCGCACCGAGAAGCTGCACATCCTCGTCAACAATGCCGGCATATCCTGGGGCGCCTCGCTGGAGGATTTTCCCTATAGCGGCTGGGCCAAGGTGTTCGCCGTCAACGTCACCGCCGTCTTTCATCTGACGCGCGAATTGCTGCCGCTGCTGGAAGCCGCGGCCAGCGATGCCGATCCGGCTCGCGTCATCAATCTGGGCTCGGTGATGGGCACGCAGCCGCTGGCCGACGACGCCTATTCCTATACCGCGTCCAAGGGCGCCGTTCACCACCTGACGCGCACGCTGGCGATCGAACTCGCGGCGCGGCGCATCACCGTCAACGCCTTCGCGCCCGGTCCCTTCCAGAGCCGGATGACCGCCTTTGCCACGGGCACCGACGAAAAGGCCAGACATGTCGGCAGCCATGTCCCCATCGGCCGTATCGGCGTGGCGGATGACATCGGCGGCGCAACGCTCTATTTGTGCAGCCGTGCCGGTTCCTATGTCACCGGCGCCATCCTGCCGATCGACGGCGGGCAGTCGGTGCAGCATGGGCTGACATTGTTCAAGGAATGAGCCGCGGTCGGCGGCGAGGGGAGGACACCGCAGTGGAACCGATCAGTCTCGATGTGCTTCTGGCCAGCGTCGGCAAGGAAGTCGGCGTCTCGCCATGGCGCGAGGTCACACAGACCATGATCGACCAGTTCGCCGACGCCACCGACGACCACCAGTTCATCCATTGCGACCCCGAGCGGGCCAAAAACGAGACGCCGTTCGGCGGCACCATCGCGCATGGCTTCCTGTCGTTGTCGCTGCTCTCGGCGATGACCTTCGAGACCATGCCGCCGCTGGAAAAGGGCAAGATGGGCGTCAACCACGGTTTCGATTCGCTGCGCTTCCTGGCGCCGGTGAAGACCGGCGCGCGCATCCGCACCCGCTTCGTGCTGGCCGACGTCAAGGTCAGGCCGTCGGGCTGGGTGCAGACGGCGCATGACGTGACCATCGAGATCGAAGGCTCGAAGAAGCCGGCGCTGACCGCGCGCTGGCTGACGCTGACGCTGATGGAGCGTGAGCCGGAGACCGCATGAGCGGCGACGCCAATGCGCTGGATCAGACAGAACTTGCGCCCTATCTCGAGTTGCACATCCCGGGTTTTGCCGGACTTTCCGCAATCGAAAAATTCAAGTCCGGCCAGTCCAACCCGACCTATCTGCTGACCGCGGCCAGCGGCCGCTATGTCCTGCGCGCCAAGCCGCCGGGCCAGTTGCTGAAATCGGCGCATCAGGTCGACCGCGAATTCACGGTCATGAAGGCCCTGGCCGGCACCGCCGTGCCGGTGCCGGCGATGCTGCATCTGTCGGCGGAGGCGACGCCGATCGGCCGCATGTTCTACGTCATGGACTTTCTCGACGGCCGCATCTTCTGGGATCCGGCAGTGCCGGAGGCCGCTGGCAACGATGAGCGCGCCGCCCTCTACGATGCTATGAACGCCACGCTTGCGGCCCTGCACGATGTCGATGTCGAGGCGGTCGGGCTCGGCGATTTCGGCAAACCCGGCAATTACTTCGAACGCCAGCTGGCACGCTGGACCAGCCAGTACCGCGCCTCGGAGACCGGCACGGTCGCCGACATGGACCGGCTGATCGCCTGGCTGGAGACGCATATGCCAACCGATGACGGCCGGATATCCCTCGTGCATGGCGACTACCGGCTGGACAACATGATCTTCGCGCCCAGCGAGCCGAAAGTGCTGGCGGTTCTCGACTGGGAACTGTCGACACTCGGCCATCCCTTCGCCGACATCGCCTATCAATGCATGCAATGGCGGCTGCCGCACGCCTCAGGCTTTCGCGGCCTTGGCGGCGTCGACCGCGCCGCCCTCGGCCTGCCCTCGGAGGAAGCCTATGTCGCGGCCTATTGCAGGCGGCGCCGGCTGGGCGGCATCGACAATTGGAGCTTCTTCCTCGCCTTCTCCTTCTTCCGTTTGGCGGCCATCTGCCAGGGTGTCTACAAGCGGGCGCTCGACGGCAACGCCTCAAATCCCGAAAAGGCAAAAACCTATGGCGAAGCGGTGAAGCTGCTGTCGCACCTTTCCGCCAACCTGATCGACCGAACCTGACTCGACAATGAGATATTGTGGTCGGCGCGATTTGATGACAGATCGGATCAGTTCCGTTCCCCGACCGGGGAGCAAGCCCATACGGAGGTGGTGGCAACCGGCCTGGAAACAGGACGCAAACCGATCACCGTCTGTAGACAGAGCATGATGCCGAAAAGTGCGAAGCGGTTTTCGGACGACATCATGCTCTATCTATTTGATTAGAGCCGGTTTCAGATTTGAGGTCAATTCGACCTGAAATCATCCGGCTCTAGCGCGCATCGCTGGAAATGAACTTCATGTGCCGGCTGACTTGCAGGGCGATGTAGACGACCAGCGAGCATCCGATCGGAAACACGATCTCAATGAGGCCGGTGGCGACAGCCTGCGGCAATGCCAGCGCAATGTCCTTGGCTGCGGCAGTCTCGATCGTCAGCGCCGTGATCCCGCCGCCGAACACCGCGCCGGCCAAGGCACCCGCCAGCATGAAATGCAGCGAGCGAGGTTCTTCCTTGGATGCGAGCGAAGCCAGCATCCAGCCCAGCAAACCATACTCGATCGCCCGCAACATACCGAGCGTGGTGAGCGACAGGATCACGGGCTTTGCCGATACATCAAGCGCGCTCACCATCACCTTTTGCGTACCTTTGGCGATGCCCATGGCCAGCGGCCCCGAGATCATGGCGATCAGGCCGCCAAGCGAGGCTCGCACCTTGGTGATCGCCGTGCCGAGGCTGACGCCGGCGCAGACGAAGAATGACCAGGTCACGCCTTGCGCCAAGTCGATCAGAACCTGGGTCGGGGCCGGGTGCGAACCTGCCGCAAATCCGGCAGTCAGAATAAGCGCTTCCATGGCGAAGCCGATTGCGATCGCCAGCCATGCGACTATCACGACTCGCCTGAGCGCCAGCCTGGCGCCATGAGAAAGTGGATGTGCGCCCGGCAGCCCGGACGAAAGCTCTATCGCAGCCATAGAGGCCCCCCCAAAACCGAAATTTCTTGCAGAGCCGCCAGATAGGCTTTGTTTGTAACGGTCCGATGTTGCCTGCGAGCGCCCATGTTACACATGCTGTGACATAGATGCTGGCGAAATAGACCAGAACGGACACGACTATTCGAGAGATAGCTTGAGGGTCGCTTTTTGATGTCCCTGGCAGCGCCCTTGCCCGTTTCCGTACAGCGTATATATTTAGCCATGCACAACCAACCAAAGGCACCGGGTCTTGCCACTGAGCGTCCAGAAACGCCGCGAAAAACAAAAAGCCGAACTGCGTTCCGAATTGCTCGACGCAGCCCACAAGCTCGTCAAGGAAGAGGGCTATGAAGGCCTGACCATCCGCAAGTTGGCCAAGCGGGTCGGCTATGCTCCGATGTCGGTCTATTCCTACTTCGCCGACAAGCAAGACATCCTGTTTGCGCTGGCCGAGGATGCCTTCGAAACACTTGCCCGCCGCATCGAGGAGCATCCTTCCGACGATCCGATCGAGGCCTTGCGTGCGGTGATGACCGAATATGCTGCCTTCGGGCTCGGCAATCCCAACGAATACCGCACCGTGTTCATGACCGAAAAGACCAAGCTGCCGGAAGGCAGAAGCTATGAGGACATGGAAGAGGCCAACCCGGCGATGAAAGCGCTGATATCCAGGGTCGAGGCCTGCGTTGCTGCAGGCAAGCTGCAGGGCGATCCGCGCGCCATCGCCACCATGCTTTGGGCAGTCGGCCACGGCACCATCTCGCTTTTGATCACGTTCCCGTTCTACCCCTTCGGCGATCCACAGGCTTTCGTGACGCGGATGTGCGATTTCACACTCGCCACGCTCAGCACCCAGAATGTGCCGCCGCTGACCGAGACCCCGGTCGACTGCTGAGCATCCCCGCCCCTCCAATTCAACGTCCGGCCTGACAGCTTCGGCTGTGTCAGTGCGCCGCAATTTTCGGCATTCAAAAAAATTTGTCGTACGCGTACGGTTTCCGACTTGAAAACCCATCTCGGTGGACGTATGTGTACGTTGTATCGTACATGTACGAAAAAAGTTTAACCGATGGAGACTGACATGAACAAGACCCTTCTCGCCCTCGCCACCGTGCTGGCTCTCTCCGGCTCGGCTTTCGCCGCCAACAACACACACTCGACCAAGCAGGCCCCCGCCGCCACCTGCGTCGACACCACGACCAATGCCAAGCTCGATTGCGCCGTGACCGGCTCGGTCGAAAAGTCCGACGTCAAGGCCAAGAGCCCGCGTCTCGGCATCGAGATCAACCCATGGATCGTGCCGAGCACGTTCTAAGTTGATCGGGCTCGACCACAGCACAACGACTAATTTAAGGGCGGCAGGATAATCCCGGCCGCCCGTTTTTTCCTCAGCGCAAGTCGGCTTTTCCTGAGTTCAAACCTGGCGTAGCCGAACGGGTTATTTCTTGCGCGGTTTGCGACCCGGCACCGTCTTGGCCTTGCCGGGTCTTGCCGGCGCGCCTGGGATGGCGGTCGAGGTGATCGACACCGGATCGCTGGCCGGAAACGTGTCCTCGAGGCCTTCCTCGAGTTCCTCTTCGGCAGTCACCTCGTGATGCTGCTCATGTTCGAGTGAGCGCACGGCGGACGTCTTGCCAGCTGACTTCGGCGGCGCTTTCGACGGCATCGTATGTTCTCCCTGATGGGGGAAGCAGAACGGCTTGACCCGTCAAACGTTCCTACGCCGCCGCGTCGCTGGCTGCTTCCGACAGGAAAGTAAAGACATAGTCCGAGAAGGAACGCCAGCACTCGACCCGGAAAGCGTCGGCTGCCGTGCGCAACAGCAGGATTTCGCACTTGCCGAGAATGGTGCGCGACGCCGCGCCCACCGGAAAAGCCTCGAGCGACAAATCCTGCGGGCAGCCTGCATTGATCGCGGCGGCAGCCGCCGGGCCGGTGACGGCGAAGGCGACGTTGCGGTGCGAGATGCCGACCGCCGAATGCAATGCGGCAACCCCAGCACGATCGGCCAGCGGATCCTTGCCAGCCTCATCGATGACCAGCCACTCGTCAGGGCCAAGCCATAGCGCCGTGCGCCCTGTCTTCGACGCCGAAGTTTTCGGCTGCTTCGGCAAGGTCAGGCCGAGCGCCTTCGACAGCGCCGCGACGGAAGCCTCCGGCGCGCGCAGCGACATGCGCTCCGCCGGCGGCAGCACCTCGACCTTGACATCCGTTGCGGAAACGACGCGTCCAGCCAGGGCCGGGCGGCGCTCGACGGACGGCGCTGCAGCTGGGGCCGTCTTCTTTGCAGCAGCCTTAGCCATTGAGGCGCCCTCCCGTCTCGTCGAAGAACACCATGCCGGTAACCTCCACTTCGATCACGCCGTTCGGCATCGGCACATAGAGCGTGGCGCCCATCCGGTCGCGGCCGCCGGCAACCAGCGCCAGCGCGATCGAGCGACCGCAATTTTCCGACCAGTAGCTGGATGTGACGTGACCGATCATCTTCATCGGGATCGCCTGCTTCGGGTCAGCGACGATCTGCGCGCCCTCCTCAAGCACCACTTTCGGGTCCTTGGTCTTCAAGCCGACCAGTTGCTTGCGGCCCTTGGCGACAAGGTCGGGCCGCTTCAGGCCGCGGATGCCGACGAAATCGGTCTTCTTCTTGCCGACCGCCCAGTCGAGCCCGGCATCGTTCGGCGTCACCGTACCATCCGTGTCCTGGCCGACGATGATGTAGCCCTTTTCGGCGCGCAGCACGTGCATGGCCTCGGTGCCGTAGGCAGTAGCGCCATGCTTCTGGCCTTCGGCCCACAGCGCTTCCCAGACCGCCTGGCCGTGATCAGCCGGCACGTTGACTTCAAAACCGCGCTCGCCGGTGAACGACATGCGAAACAGCCTGGTCGGCACGCCGCAGATCTTGCCTTCGCGCACCGACATATGCGGCAGCGCCTCGTCCGACATGTCGATGCCTTCGACCAGCGGTGCAATGATGTCTCGCGACTTCGGCCCCTGCACGGCGATGACCGCCCATTGCTCGGTTATCGAGGTCAGCCAGACATTCAGATGCGGGAACTCGGTCTGGAGATAGTCCTCCATATGGTTCATGACGCGCGGCGCGCCACCCGTCGTGGTCGTCACATGAAAACGGTCCGGCGCCAGCCTGCCGACGACGCCGTCATCATAGATGAAACCATCCTCGCGCAGCATGATGCCATAGCGGCAGCGGCCGGGTTCCAGCTTCTCCCACGGATTGGTGTAGAGCAGTTCCATGAACCTGGCCGCATCCGGCCCGACCACTTCGATCTTGCCCAGCGTCGAGGCGTCGAACAGGCCGGCATTGCTGCGCACCACGACGCATTCGCGGTCGACCGCCTTGTGCATGTCCTCGCCGGGTTTGGGGAAATACCAGGCGCGCTTCCACTGCCCGACATCCTCGAACACCGCGCCTTGAGCTTCCGCCCAGGGATGGATCGCGGTCTTGCGTGTCGGGTCGAACAGCGGACCGCGCGAATGGCTGACGATCGCGCCGAAAGTAACAGGCGTATAGGGTGCGCGGAACGTGGTCAGCCCGACCTCGGGGATCGGCTTGCCAAGCGTCTCGGCGGCAATCGCCAGGCCGTGCATGTTGGAGGTCTTGCCCTGGTCGGTCGCCATGCCGTTGGTGGTGAAGCGCTTGACGTGCTCGATCGAGCGCATGCCTTCATGCACCGCCTGGCGGATGTCCTTGGCGGTGACGTCGTTCTGGAAATCGACGAAGGCCTTGACCGTCTTGTCCGGCCCGGCGCCGGGCGCCGCGCCCAGCATGCCGCGCGACCAGCTTTCCGACGCGTCGACCTTCGGCTTTACGCCCTTGGCCACTTTGCCGCCCGCATCCTTCGCCGCCTTTGCGCCGGCCGCATAGGCCTCATCGATCGACGCCGAGAGCCCATCCGTACCGTTGCAGGCGCCGACCGAAACGCAGTCCTGCGCATAGATGCCCGGCACGAAGCGCTTGGTCTCGTCATTGAAGGCGACCTTGCCGCGCGACTGTGAGAACAGATGCACCGACGGCGTCCAGCCGGCCGACATCAGGATGGCGTCGACCGGAATGGTGCGCTCGCCGCCCCCATTCTTCGGCTGCACCGTCATCGAGGTCACGCGCAACTTGCCGCCGGCGCGGATCACCGCGCGGCCGAAATTGACCTCGATCCCGAGCGCCCTCGCCTCGTCGATCACAGGTCCGGTCGGATGGTCGCGCAGGTCGACGATCGCCGCCACGTTGACGCCGGCCTTCTTCAGGTCGATCGCGGCGGAGTAGGCCGAGTCATTGGCGGTGTAGACGCCGACATTTTTGCCGACCGCGACACCGTACTGGTTGAGATAAGTCCGCGCCGCCGAGGCCAGCATGATGCCGGGCCGGTCATTGTCGGCAAACACCATGTGGCGTTCGATGGAGCCGGTCGCCAGCACCACGCGCTTGGCGCGTACCTGCCATAGGCGCTCGCGCGGCAGATCGCGGCCGGGGTTCTGCAGATGGTCGCTGACGCGCTCGACCAGGCCGACGAAATTCTGCGCGTAATAGCCGAACGCCGTCGTGCGCGAGAGCACACGGACATTGTCCATGGCGGCAAGCTTGGCTACCGCTGCTTGCGCCCAGCCAAAGCCGTCATGGCCGTCTATCCTGGCGCCGCTCTCGAAACGCAGGCTGCCGCCGAAGCCGGCCTGCTCGTCGACGAGGATGACACGCGCGCCGGTTTCGGCAGCGGCAAGCGCTGCCGCGATGCCGGCCGCACCGCCGCCCAGCACCAGCACGTCGCAATGCGCATAGCGCGAGGAATAATGGTCGGGATCTGGCTTGTCAGGCGAAAGGCCGAGGCCGGCTGCGGCGCGGATCTTCGGCTCGTAGAGGCTCTTCCAGGCTGCCTTCGGCCACATGAAGGTCTTGTAGTAGAAGCCGGCCGAAAATAGCGGCGATGCAATGTCGTTGACCGCGCCGACGTCAAAGGCGAGCGACGGCCAGCGGTTTTGCGAGTTGGCGACGAGCCCGTCATAGAGCTCCTGCACCGTGGCGCGGATGTTGGGCGCCTTGCGTGCCGCGTCGCGCTTGATCTCGACCAGCGCGTTGGGCTCTTCCGCTCCGGCCGACAGGAAGCCGCGCGGACGGTGATACTTGAACGAACGTCCCACCAGATGCACGCCATTGGCAAGCAGCGCCGAGGCCAGCGTGTCGCCTTCGATCCCGGTGTAGGCCTGGCCGTCGAAGCTGAAGCGCGCGGTCTTGGCCTGGCTGAGCCGGCCGGCGCTCGGAATGCGGAACGCGCCGCTCATTTGGAAGCCATTTCGTTGGAGTTTTTGGGCAGCTTGGACGGTTTCGGCTCGCCGGCCTTGTAAGTCATGACGAACTTGTCGGTGACGGTGTCGCGCACCGCATTGAAGAAGCGTGCGCAGCCATGGATGTGGCGCCAGCGCTCATAGATGATGCCCTTGGGGTTCGAGCGGATGAAGAAGAACTTTTCGAAGTCGTCGTCGCTCTCGCCCGCCATGTTGGCCGAACGCGCAATATGCGCCTCGCCGGCGTTACGGAACTCGAGCTCCGGGCGCTCTTCCTCGCAATAGGGGCAGCGGATGAGAAGCATTATCGTTCGTTCCTACAATTCGCCGTGGCCGACATGCGCGCCGGCCGGTTGGTTGCAAAGCCTCTGGCCCATCGCCGCAAAAGGCGCGACGAGCCGAATGCGCTCCTCTACGCTTGCGGCGGGGCGAAACAGCTCGCGATACGCCATGTTGCCGATCGTGAGCTGAAACGGATCGGTCGTCACGATGACGCTGCGCGGCTCGAATGTGTCGTCCTCGCCGAGATCGGAGGGCCTGTTCTCCATGAAGATGACCACCTTCTGGCCACCACTCCACACGCATCCCAGAATGCCGGCGTCGATCGAAAACGGCCAATTGGCTTCGTTGCCGGCGCGGCTGATCGGCTGCGTGCGCACTTCGTCCGGTGACGGAAAGTGGAACAGGTCCTGCTCCCCCGCCAGCACCAGCGGCACCGCTACAGCCAATTCCACCATCATCAGTGCGCCACCGCCGCCGCCGCTGCCTCGTCGATGAGGCGGCCGGTACGGAAGCGCTCGATGGTGAAGGGCGCGTTGATAGGATGCGGATCGTCCTTGGCAATCGTGTGGGCAAAGACATGGCCTGAGCCGGGCGTTGCCTTGAAGCCGCCCGTGCCCCAGCCGCAATTGACGTAGAGGCCGGGCACCGGCGTCTTGGCCAGGATCGGCGAACGGTCGGGCGTCACGTCGACGATGCCGCCCCACGAGCGCAGCATCTTCATGCGGGTGAAGATCGGGAACATCTCGCAGATGGCGTCGAGCGTGTGCTGCAGGATATGCAGGCCGCCGGTCTGCGAATAGGAGACATACTGGTCGGTGCCGGCGCCGATCACCAGCTCGCCCTTGTCGGACTGCGAGATATAAGCGTGCACCGTGTTCGACATAACCACGCACGGCACCACCGGCTTGACCGGCTCCGACACCAGCGCCTGCAGCGGATAGCTTTCCAGCGGCATGCGCACGCCGGCCATGTTCATGATCACCGAGGAGTGGCCTGCAGCCACCACGCCGACCTTCTTGGCGCTGATGAAGCCGCGCGTCGTGTCGACGCCCATGACCGCGCCATTGGCCGCCCGCTTGACGCCGGTGACCTCGCAATTCTGGATGATGTGCACGCCGCGCGCCGAAGCGCCGCGCGCATAGCCCCAGGCCACCGCATCGTGACGCGCCGTGCCGCCTCGCCGCTGCAAGGCAGCGCCGACGACGGGATAGCGCGCCTGCCTGGAAATGTTGAGCGGCGGGCAGAATTCCTTCGCCTGCTCAGGCGTCAGCCATTCATTGTCGATGCCATTGAGACGGTTGGCATGGACATGGCGCTTCAGCACCTGGATGTCGTGCACATTGTGCGCCAGCATCATGACGCCGCGCGCCGAATACATGACGTTGTAGTTGAGTTCCTGGGAGAGCCCATCCCACAGCTTCAGCGCATGGTCGTAAATGCCGGCGCTCTCGTCGTAAAGGTAGTTGGAGCGGATGATGGTGGTGTTGCGCCCGGTGTTGCCGCCGCCTAGCCAGCCCTTTTCCAGCACCGCGACATTGGTGATGCCGTGAACGGTGGCGAGATAGTAGGCGGTGGCCAGGCCATGACCGCCGGCGCCGACGATGATGACGTCATATTCCTTCTTCGGTTCCGGCGAGGACCATTGTTCCTCCCAGCCCTTGTGGCCGCGCATGGCCTCGCGGGCGATGGCGAATACCGAATATTTTTTCAACGTTCCAGCCTCGCAAATGGCGGTGGGGTATTTTACGCAGCCCCGGCGCGCGAGGTGTATCACTAGCGAAACGGCGCTTCCACCCTTGCGCTGTTTGCGACGGCGCTTGCCGTTTTGCGCCGCGGTGGAAAAGACCTGCCCGGGCTGGCAGGCATGGCTGCGTTCGGACACACTGGCGATCGCGAGACTCTGGAGGACGGATATGGGCAACGCCTGGTGGAATCTGACGTTGCGTTTCCTGCTGGAACTTGCCGCCTTGCTTGGCCTCGGCTTTGCCGGCTGGAGCCTCTCCGGCGGATGGTGGCGCTGGCTCTTCGCCTTGGCCTTGCCGTTCATTGCAGCTGCGCTGTGGGGAACCTTCGCGGTGCGCGGCGATCCGAGCCGGTCCGGACGCGCGCCGGTTCCTGTACCAGGCGCAGTCAGGCTGGTGCTTGAACTGGCCATCCTGTTTGGCGGTGCAGCCGGATTCTATGCCGCCGGTCACACAACCACGGGCGTTGTCATCACGCTGCTCATCGCCATCAGCTACGCATTTTCGCTCGATCGCCTCGGCTGGCTGCTGAAGCAATAGTCCGGCGCGCGGCGCTTGTGCCGCTGCGAAGCCATTCAGCAAGTCGAGCACGTATCGGGTGGCTAGCACCGTCCCGAACTGCGATCAACATCCCGGTTGCCGGCACAGCCGGCGCGATGAAAGGATGTAAAAAATGTTCGCACTCACCAATAAAATAGCGATCGTCACCGGCGCCAGTTCCGGCATCGGCCGCGCCACCGCAAAACTCTTTGCCGAAGAAGGCGCCAGGGTCGTCATCGCCGCCCGCCGCCAGGCCGAACTCGATGCGCTGGTCGTCGAAATCGAGGACGCCGACGGCACGGCAGTCGCGCTTGCCGGCG
Organism: Mesorhizobium sp. C395A; assembly: GCF_030323205.1. NCBI lineage: Bacteria > Pseudomonadati > Pseudomonadota > Alphaproteobacteria > Hyphomicrobiales > Phyllobacteriaceae > Mesorhizobium > Mesorhizobium sp. C395A. The sequence continues at coordinate 3,597,510 of NZ_CP100473.1, forward strand.
ATGTCCGCGACGAAGCCTATGCAAAAGCCCTCGTCGATCTCGCCGTCGAAAAATTCGGCGGGCTCGATATCGCCTTCAACAATGTCGGCTCCGTCGGAACGATGGGTCCGATTTCGGAACTGTCGCTGGACGGATGGCGCGAGACGCTCGACGCCAATCTGACCAGCGCCTTTCTCGGCGCGAAATACCAGGTGCCGGCGATGGTCGAACGCGGCGGCGGATCGCTGATCTTCACCTCGACCTTCGTCGGTCACACAGTCGGCATGCCGGGCATGACCAGCTATGCCGCGAGCAAGGCCGGACTGATCGGCCTGACGCAGGTGCTGGCCGCCGAATACGGCCCCAGGGGCGTGCGGGTCAACGCGCTGATGCCGGGTGGCACCGACACGCCGTCGGCAACATTCAAGACGCCGGAATCACGCGCTTTCGTGGAAAACCTGCATGCCTTGAAACGTGTCGCTGTGCCTGAAGAGATCGCCCGCGCTGCGCTCTTCCTGGCATCGGATGCGTCGAGCTTCACCACAGGATCGGCGCTGTTTGCCGATGGCGGCGTCTCGATCACCCGGACGTGAAGCATTTCGCGGGTCATCGCCCGCGCCGATCCAGCCATAGAACCCGAAACCGGACTTGCTTTTTCCACGCGATTTGGCGATTCGGTTTCGGGTGAGGAGGACGGACATGCTGCTGATCAGGACCTATGTCGCCCAGAGCGCAATCGAAGGCGTCGGCGTGTTCGCCGCCGAGCCGATCAGGAAGGGCGCCTCGATCTGGCGGCTCGATCCGGATTTCGACCGGCTGATCCCGATGGACAAATACGAGGCGGCGCCGCCGCACCTCAAGGAATTGCTCGACCGCTATGCCTATCCGAGCCCCGACCGTCCCGGCTTCATGGTCTATGAAGTCGATAATGGCCGCTTCATGAACCACGCCGAGCGGCCGAACACGGATTTTTCGCAATATGGCGGCGCCACCGCCACTCGAGATATATCAGCCGGCGAGGAAATTACCTGCGATTACGGCGAATTCTTCGAGGATTTCGCACGGCTCCATCTGGCCAACGCCTAGTTGGCGCCCTATCTCGGGGCTGCCGTGGCAAATTGGCGGTTGTCCTTCATTTCCAGTGTGGACAGCGCGGCCTGATTCTGCTATCAGCCGCCACAATTCGTGGTGTAAAGCGCCGCGGAGGCATGTGGCTATGGTCACTTGCCTGTTGATATCAAACCCGAAAGACAGGATTGCCCGTGCAGGTACTCGTCCGCGACAATAACGTTGATCAGGCGCTTCGCGCTCTCAAGAAGAAGATGCAGCGCGAAGGCATTTTCCGCGAAATGAAGATGCGCGGCCATTACGAGAAGCCTTCCGAGAAGCGCGCCCGTGAAAAGGCCGAAGCCGTTCGCCGCGCCCGCAAGCTGGCCCGCAAGCGCGCCCAGCGCGAAGGCCTGCTGCCGATGACGCCGCGCCCGGTTGCTGCCGGCGCCGCCGGTGGTCCTGGTGGTGCTCCGCGTCCGCCGCGGTTCTGACGCCAATTTTTCGTCCTTTTCGAAGGATACTCTGAGGTGGCGCGATGCGGAATCGCCGCCACCTTTTTGTTTGGAGCGCCGCCATTCTGTTGGAGGCCGTTCCCTTGAACGCGCAAACGGCGTTCTAGATTTTGTTACGACAATCTGTGACCCGGCCCGGAGGGGGACCTGGACGGCGCGGCTGAAGTGAGGACAGGGCAGACATGAACGCAATCGGCGTAGAGCGCAAAACCACAATGCGCGGTTTGGCCCTGGCGGCAGCCCTGATGTCCGGCCTGGTGCTGGCCGGTTGCCAGAGCGTTCCGACCGGCGAATTCAACAACATCGACAAGGCGCAAGGCTCGAGCGAGAACATCTCCTCGCTGTCGGCGGTGATCCAGCGCAATCCGCAGGATCCGGAAGGCTACAATGTGCGCGGCTCGGCCTATGGCCGTGGCGGCCAGTATCAGGCGGCGCTGAAGGATTTCGACACCGCCATCCAGCTCAACCCGAATTTCTACCAGGCCTATTCGAACCGGGCGCTGATCCAGCGCTTCCTCGGCAACCAGGCGGCCGCCCTTGCCGACTACAACCGCTCGATCCAGATCAATGCAAATTATGACGCCGCCTATATCGGCCGCGGCAACCTCTATCGCAAGGCCGGCCAGACCCAGCAGGCCTTCAACGATTTCCAGAAGGCGATCCAGCTTGATACTACGGATGCGCGCGCGTACCACAATCGCGGCCTGATCTATCAGAGCCAGGGCCAGCACAAGTTTGCCATCGAGGATTTCTCGACCGCCATCTCGCTGGCGCCGGACGCCGCCGAACCCTACAACGGCCGCGGCCTCTCCTATCTCGCCATGAATGACGAGGACAACGCCTTCTCCGACTTCAACATGGCCATCAAACTCGACGGCAAGAACGCCGAAGCCTGGTCCAACCAGGCGCTGATCTACGAGCGCCGCGGCGACAAGGTCAAGGCCTCGAAGGCCTACCGCGAAGCCGTCCATCTCGACCCGACCTACCAGCCGGCCAAGGACGGCCTGTCGCGCACATCGGGCGCCACCGCCGGCTGAGATGCGGCCGCGCGCCGCCATCGGCGGCCTTTTATAACAACGTTCCATTCCTGATGCAGTGCGCCGCGTGAGCGGTTTCTCCCCGGGAAAGCGCAGAGCCCGTCCCCTAGGGATTGCGTATCCAGAAAACCCCACTATCACCCAATCTTAACCACCGGGGGCAAAGCGTTAACCCTTGCCTTGATCGCGCCAAGTTTTCAGCGGAACGCTCCGGGCCATTCAACCGTTGTTGAAGGCATTTTCGAAAGGACTGACCCATGATCAAGAAAATCATCTGTGCCGCGGCACTTGCCACGACGCTGCTTGCCGTTCCCGCCAGCGCCGGCAAGCTTCAGCTCGGCACGCTCGATTGCACCATCGACGGCGGCGTCGGTTACGTCATCACGTCGAACAAGGGCGTCGACTGCACGTTCCGCCCTTATCACCATGGGCCGTCCGAGAAATACACGGGGATGATCTCCAAGCTCGGCGTCGATCTCGGCCAGACGCATCAGGGCCAGCTGGTGTGGGCGGTTCTGGCCGCCACCCGCGGCCATGACGAGGGCGACCTTGCCGGCCATTATTACGGCGTCAACGCCGAGGCGAGCGTGGTGACCGGCGGCGGCGCCAATCTGCTGGTCGGCGGGCTCGACGGCGCCTTTGTGCTGGAGCCGCTCAGCGTCCAGGCGCAGACCGGCGTCAATGTAGCGGTCGCCGTGACCTCCCTGGAACTGATCCACTCGTTCAAATAAGCATCGGCAAATAAGGATCGACTGATCCCTCTACGCGCGGCGCGGAACAGGTTACTGTTCCGCGCCGTATGCTTTTTGGGGGATCCGCCGTGCTGAAACCAGCCATCGCCGCCGCTATCACCATCATCTGTACCGCCCAGGCCCAAGCGCAAGGCCAGGGTATCGAACTCGGTGTGCTCGATTGCGCCATCGGCGGCGGCACCGGCTTCATCTTCGGCTCCAGCAAGGATCTGAGCTGCACCTTCACGCCGGCCGACAAGAGCTTTTCGCCGGAAGCCTATTTCGGCGCCGTCAACAAATACGGGCTCGACATCGGCACCACCAAGCAGACCGTCATGCAATGGCTGGTGCTGACGCCGCTGAGGAACATCTATGCGCCCGGCGCGTTGGCCGGCGACTATATCGGCGCCAGCGCCGAAGTGACCGCGGCGGTCGGCGCCGGCGCCAATCTCCTGGTCGGCGGCTCCTCGCAGGCCTTCACCCTGCAGCCGCTCAGCCTGCAGACGCAGACCGGTATCAACATTGCGATCGGCGTCAGCCAGTTTCAGCTGCGCAGCATTGAGAACTGACCGGCGCATCAAGCGGAGAGGCTTCCGGCCAATCTCGACCGTTTGCACTTCGATAAAAAGCCACTTGAGCTCAACTGCGCTTGAGGTTTTACAACTCGCCTGACTGAAACAGCGCGCATGGCCCCGCCGGAAAGCGCGACTGGCTTCTGGCGCCATGCGCCGGCATCGAGATATGCAAAGGCAGGGTAAAAGAATGACTGAAATCACCAGCAACAAGGTCGACTGGCGGGCATTGTGGGCAAGCGGCGACCTCGCGCGCTTCTGCTTCATCAGCCTCGGCATCCTGCTGCACGCCACCAACGAGACGATGGTGGCGACGGTCATGCCGGCCATGGTCGGGGACCTCGCCGGTGTGCAGTTCGTCGGCTGGTCGCTGGCCGTCTACGAGCTCGGCGCCATTGTCGCCGGCGCAGCGGCCGGGCGGCTGGTCAGCTATGTCGCTCTACGCTCCAACGTCACGGTCGCCGCCCTGCTCTATGCCGTGGGCGCACTGATCTGCGCCACCGCGCCGTCCATGCCGGTGTTTCTTGGCGGCCGTCTGGTCGAGGGTCTCGGCGGCGGTGCGCTGGTGTCGCTGGCCTTCGTCTCGGTCGAGCGGCTGTTTAACCGCAGCATCTGGCCACAGCTGTTCGGCATCATGTCGGCGATCTGGGGCGTCGCCGCCTTCAGCGGCCCGATGCTCGGCGCGATCATGGTCGAACTCCTGTCCTGGCGCTGGGCCTTCGGCGTCTTCGTGCTGGGTGGCATCGCCATGGCATCGGCAAGCTTCATCGTCCTGAACACGCCGGAAGCGACGAAGCCGCAAGCCGCCGCCGGCACCTCGCCGCCCTTCCCCTTTGCAGCACTTGGCTGCCTCGCCATCGCCGTCGTGCTGATCGCCACCGCAGGCGTCGACGTCGCCTTGCTTCGATCGTCGCTGCTGCTGGTCCTCGGCCTCGCCGGCCTGGCGCTGTTCGTTTTCGTCGACGCCATGAAGCCGCAATCGCGACTGTTCCCGTCGGGCCTGTTCTCATGGCGCTCGCCGGTCGGCAGCGGCATGAGCATGGTTGCCGCCTTCTCGGTGGCGACAGTCTCTTTTTCCATCTACGGGCCGCTTCTGCTTACCACGCTGCACGGCATCCCGATCCTGACCACAGGCTACATCATCGCCGCCGAATCGATCGCCTGGTCAATCCTGTCGATCGCCGTCGCCAATGCGCCGCTGCAGCGCGAACGGCAGATCCTCGTCATCGGCGCGCTGATGATTGCAGCCGGCCTCGCCGGTTTCGCCTATGCCATCCCCGCCGGCTCGATCCCGGTGATCCTGCTCTGCGCTTTGTTGCAAGGCGGTGGCTTCGGCGTGTCATGGCCCTTCCTGACCCGCATCATCGTTGCCTCGGCCCGCGACGGCGAGCAGACGATCGCCTCGGCCGCCGTGCCGACCATGCAGCGCATCGGCTACGCCGTGGGCGCCGCCATGGCCGGCATCATCGCCAATGCCAGCGGCTTTTCGGACGGGCTGAACCGCGAGGCAGCAGCGCACGTCGCCGGCTGGCTGTACCTGGCCTTCGTGCCACTTGGCATTGTCGGTTGCCTGGCGGCGTTGAAGATGGCTTTGGCGGCACGCCGGCCGCAATTGGCGACAGGCTGAGGGCACGGCGGATCGAGAATTTGGCGACAGCATTCCGCCGGCGCTGTCGGCGTCAAATGCCCTCGGCCACAAGGCTGCCTGCAAGACCATGGCCTGCCCGATTGCGGAACCGGCGGCCGCTCAGGCTTGCAAACGCTCGGCGATGAGCGCGGCGAGCCGCGCCGCCACCTCGTCCTTGCCCATCTCAGGCCATTCCTCGACGCCGTCCTTCGAGACGATGCGCACCTTGTTGCGGTCGCCGCCCATGACGCCAGTGGGGACGACGCCGCTTTCATGCGAGACATCGTTGGCGACAATGAAATCGGCGCCCTTCTTCTTCAGCTTGGCCTCGGCATTGGCAATCAGGTCCTGCGTCTCGGCGGCGAAGCCGACAACCAGCCCCGGGCGTTGCCCGTGATGACCGACGCTGGCGAGAATGTCGGGGTTTTCGACCATTTGCAGCGCCGGTGGGCCCTGGCCCGCCACCTTCTTGATCTTCTCGCCGGCCGTGCCAGCGGTGCGCCAGTCGGCGACGGCAGCTACGAAGACCGCGGCGTCCGCCGGCAACAACTGTTCGACGGCCGCTTTCATCTCGGCCGCGGTCTCCACATGCGTCGTCACAACGCCGGCCGGATCGGCAATGCCAACCGGACCGGAGACCAGGCGTACATCCGCGCCCAGTCTTGCCAGCGCTGCCGCAATCGCATGGCCCTGCTTGCCCGAAGAGCGGTTGGCGATGTAGCGCACCGGGTCGATCGGCTCATGCGTCGGCCCCGAGGTGACGATGATCCTGCGGCCGGCCAGCGGCTTCGGCCTGCTGTCGAGCAGTGCCTCGATCACTGCCACGATGTCCAGCGGCTCGGCCATGCGGCCTTCGCCCACCTCATTGCTCTCGGCCATCTCGCCCCTGGCCGGGCCGACAAAGGCGATGCCGTCCTTGGCGAGCGTCGCCCGGTTGCGGCGCGTCGCGGCATGCGACCACATTTTCGGGTTCATCGCCGGCGCCATCAGCACCTTCTTGTCGGTGGCGAGCAGCACCGTCGAGGCCAGATCGTTGGCATGGCCGTTGGCGAGCTTGGCCATCAGGTCGGCGGTGGCCGGCGCCACCACCAAGAGGTCGGCCTCGCGCGACAGGCGGATATGGCCAACATCGTGCTCGTCACTGCGGTCGAAGAGTTCGGTGAAGACATGGTCGGCCGAAAGCGCGCCGACCGAAAGCGTGGTGACGAACTCCTGCGCCGCCGATGTCATCACGACGCGCACCGCCGCACCGCGCTCGCGCAGCCGGCGGATCAGGTCCAGCGCCTTGTAGGCGGCGATGCCGCCGCCGATGATCAGCAGGATGCGCTTGCCGTCGAGGGTGTTGTGCGTTTTTGTGGATTGACCTCGCTGGGACAGATCGTTGTCAAAACCTCCATGAGGCTCAACCAGGCGGCGGATTGTTGCATAGAGGGTTTCGCTCTCGGGCATGCCGGCTTCCGCCGACAGCACGCTTTTGGCAAGCGCATCACGCGCCTCTTCCTCCATCGACACCCCGCGCGCCGCAGCGCGCTCACGCAATTTCTGCTTCACGTCGTCAGCTAGATTGCGGACAGTAATGGTGCCCATGACTTGCTCCGCGACATCAATAGCGCGACTGCAACGCTAGCACACAGTTGCTAGCGATGCAAGCGATCAGAGCAGCTTCCACGCGATATACACCAGCGTCAGCGCGATCACCCATAGCGCCAGCCGGCCCGAGCGGGTGTAGCGCGCTTCGGCCTTACCGATGGCGCGCGATGTCGCTTCGTCGAAGCGGAGGCCGTGCTCCGCCATAAAATCGATCTCGCGTGACAGCCGCTCGGTGCGGGCGGCAAGATCGGGCGCCTGGCGGGCCAGCGCCAGCAGCGCCTTGGCGCCGTCGCGCGCGTCCATCAGCAGGCCGCTCGGCCCGAGATTGCCGGCGATCCACTGGCCGACCACCGGCTCGGCCGTCTTCCACATGTTGAAGGCCGGGTCGAGCGTGCGTGCGACGCCTTCGACCACCACCATGGTCTTCTGCAACAGGATCAGTTCCGACCGCGTGGCCATATCGAACAGTTCGGTGACCTCGAACAGCAGCGTGAGAAGCTTCGCCATCGAGATGGTTTCAGCCGGCTGGCCATGGATCGGCTCGCCGATGGCGCGAATGGCCTGCGCGAAAGCCGCGACATTGTGCTGGCGCGGCACGTAGCCGGCCTCGAAATGCACCTCGGCGACGCGCAGATAGTCGCGCGTGATGAAGCCGTAGAGGATTTCGGCGAGGAACCGGCGCTCCTTCTTGCCGAGCCGTCCGGCAATGCCGAGATCGACGGCGACGATATTGCCATTGGCCTCGACGAACAGATTGCCTGGATGCATGTCGGCATGGAAGAAGCCGTCCCGCAGCGTGTGACGCAGGAACGACTGGATCAGGTTGGTGGCGATCGCCTTCAGATCGTGCCCCGCCGCAGCGAGCCCGGCGATGTCGTTCATCTTGACGCCGTCGACCCATTCCATGGTCAGCACATCGCGCCCGGTGCGCTCCCAGTCGACCGACGGCACGCGGAAGCCCGGATCGTCCTTGGTGTTTTCGCCCAGTTCCGAAAGTGCGGCCGCCTCGAGGCGAAGATCCATCTCGATCTTGGTGGTCTGCGCCAGCGTCTCGGTCACCTCGACCGGCCGCAGCCGGCGCGACGACGGGATGTATTTCTCCTGCAGCCGGGCGGCGAGGAAATAGCTTTCGAGATCCTGGAAGAAGCGGCGGCGCACGCCAGGCCGGATCACCTTCACCGCCACCTTGGTATCGACACCGTCATGCATGGCCTGCGCGGGATGGACCTGGGCGATGGAGGCCGCCGCGACCGGCCCGCCGAACTGCGTATAGAGTTCGCCGATCTTGCGCCCGAGCGAGCCCTCGATCGCCGCCACCGCTTCCGCCTGCGAAAAAGTGTGCATCTTGTCCTGCAGCATGGCGAGGTCGAGCGCCATGTCGTTGCCGACGACATCAGGCCGCGTCGCCAGGAACTGGCCGAGCTTGACGTAGGAGGGTCCGAGCCGGACCACCGCCTTGGCCAGCCGGTCGCTGCGCTCATAAGCGAGTGCGCGGCGGCGGGTGAAGAGCCGGGCCATGCGCCAGCCGAATTTCGGCAGGCCGCCGAGTTCGTCGCCCGGCAGTGCTGCGATCACGCCCTCGCGGACCAGCACCCAGCCGGCCCGCGCGAGCCGAAAGGCGGCGCCGACGCTGCTCATCGCCTACCCTGCTGCTGCAAACTGTGGTGCCTCAAAGCTTCCAGCCCGAATGCAGGGCGGCAATGCCGCCGGAATAGTTGCGGAACGACACGCGCTCGAAGCCCGCGCGGGTGATCATTGCAGCAAAGTTCTGCTGATTGGGAAATTTGCGGATCGATTCGACCAGGTAGGAATAGGGTTCGCCCTCGCCCGTCACCATCTTGCCGATCTGCGGAATGGCGTTGAACGACCAGGCTTCGTAGACCTTGTCCAGCAGCGGCATCTCGACCTCGGAAAACTCCAGGCACAGGAACCGTCCGCCGGGCTTCAGCACGCGAAAGGCTTCCGTCAGCGCGACATCGATGCGCGGCACGTTGCGGATGCCGAATGCGATGGTGTAGGCGTCAAAGGTGCTATCGGTGAAAGGCAGTTCCTCGGCATTGGCCTCGACGAAATCGGTGTTGCCGGACAGGCCCTTTTTCTCCGCGCGGTCACGGCCGACGCTGAGCATCGAGCCGTTGATGTCGAGCACCGTGGCATGCGCGTTGCCTTGGCTGGCGTCTACAATGCGGAAGGCGATGTCGCCGGTGCCGCCCGCCACGTCAAGCACTTTCCAGCCCGGACGTTTCGGCGGATTGAGCCATGTCACCATGGCATCCTTCCACAGCCGGTGCAGCCCGGCCGACATCAGGTCGTTCATCAGGTCGTAGCGGTTCGCCACCTTGTGGAAAACATCGTTGACCAGAGGCTGCTTGTCGCCTGGCCCTACCTTCTTGAAACCATAGGAGGTTTCCATGCCGCCCGCGGCCGTGGTTCTCTCAACTGACATTATTTTGATCCGTCATAAAACCGGCGGGACCATAGCCGATCGATGGTGCGGGCGCTATTGTTTAAGGCGCGGTGTTCGGCCGCGCTTCCAGGTGGTGGGCTTTACGGCCTGGACTGATGAGACGGGATAACTGCATGCCTTTGAAAGCAGAACTGCACTGCCACATCGAGGGGGCAGCGGCGCCCGAACTCGTCATCCGTCAGGCGCAGAAATACGGCAAGGACACCTCGCTTTATATCCAGAACGGCTCCTTCGTCTGGCATGATTTCACCTCGTTCCTGGCGGCTTATGATTTTTCCGCCGACCTGTTCCGCACCGAGGAGGATTATGCCCGCCTCGCCGACCACTATCTGACCAGCCTTGCCCGCGACGGCGCCATCTATTCCGAGGTCTTCACCTCGCCCGACCATGCCGTCAGGGCCGGCCTGTCGCCCAAGGCCTATACCGATGCGCTCGGCGAAGGCATGCTGCGCGCCAAAGCCAAGACCGGCATCGAGGGCCGCATGATCGTCACCGGCGTACGCCATGTCGGCGTCGAGTCGATCGAGCAGGCGGCGCGCTTTGCGGCGCGCTGCGGAAATCCGCTGGTCACCGGCTTCGGCGTCGCCGGCGACGAGCGCATGGGCGAGATGGAGGATTATGTCAGGGCCTTCGAGATCGCCCGCGAAGCCGGCCTTGGCATCACCATCCATGCCGGCGAGTTGACCGGGTGGGAGACGGTGCAGGCCGCACTCGACCACATCCGCCCCTCGCGCATCGGCCATGGCGTGCGCGCCATCGAAAATCCCGACCTGGTGCGCCGCATCGCCGATGAGGGCATCGTGCTCGAATGCTGCCCCGGCTCCAACATCGCGCTCAAAGTCTACGACAGTTTCGCCGATCACCCTTTGCCTGCCCTGCAGGCGGGCGGCTGCAAGGTGACGCTGAACTCCGACGACCCACCCTATTTCTGGACCTCGCTGAAGCGCGAATACGACATCGCCGCCGAGCATTTCTCCATGAATGAAAAAGCTTTGACCGCCGTCACCAGGACGGCGATCGAAGCGGCTTTCGTCGACAGGAAGACGAAAAGCGCGCTGCTTGCCCGGCTCGATGCGAAGAGGTGACTGGTGATTGGTGATTGGTGATTGGTGATTGGTTTGCCGGCGGTTCGGCCTGTCAACGGCAATGATCGATCCATCGGGACTCGCAAACCTGCTCACTATTCACTATTCACTATTCACCATTCACTGGAGCAACCCATGCAGGGCGTCACCGTCGTCGACCACCCGCTTGTCCAGCACAAGCTGACCATCATGCGCAAGAAGGAGACGTCGACCGCCGGCTTCCGGCGACTGCTCCGCGAGATCTCGCTCCTGCTCGGCTACGAGGTCACCCGCAACCTCGAACTGACGACGACGACCATCGAAACGCCGATGGAAACCATGGAAGCGCCGACGCTGGAGGGCAAGAAGCTGGTCTTCGCCTCGGTGCTGCGCGCCGGCAATGGCCTGCTCGAAGGCCTGCTCGACCTGGTCCCGGCGGCCCGCGTCGCGCATGTCGGCCTCTACCGCGATCACGAAACGCTGGAGGCGGTGGAATATTTCTTCAAGGCGCCGAGCGATCTCGCCGACCGGCTGGTGATCGTCGTCGATCCGATGCTGGCGACCGCGAACTCGGCCATCGCGGCCATCGACAAGCTGAAGGAGCGCGGAGCCACCAACATCCGTTTCCTTTGCCTGCTGGCGGCGCCAGAAGGCATCGAGCGCTTCACCAAGGCGCATCCGGATGTCCCGGTCTTTACCGCTTCCATCGACCGCCAGCTCAACGAGAAGGGCTACATCATGCCCGGCCTCGGCGATGCCGGCGACCGCATGTACGGAACCAAATGACGGCGGCTGGCAAGGCCAGCTGGCATCCAGTCGTTTACCGCCCGTTTACGCAAAGCCGCGGTTTCGGGTTGGCGTTAAAGCGGCACACACCATACGTGGGCAAAAATGGGCCTTCACGAAGGTCCATTCATGCTGCGCAAGCTTCTCATTCTGGGCGTGTTCGCCGGAACGTCGGCATCGATCCCGATCGTCTATCAGTCGAACCCGCAGATTCTCGACAACCTGTTGAAGTCGACCGTCGCCGGCAAGCCGCAACCGCAGCCCGAGCTGAGCCTCGCCTCGGTTCCCGACAAGCCGGCCGCACCGCTGCCCACCGGTCGCAAGGTCCTGGTGGCGGCCGACGAGCGCGGCCATTTCACCTCCGCCTTCAAGCTCAACGGCCGCCAGGTCGACGGCATGATCGACACCGGCGCCACTTTGGTCGCCATCAACACCTCGACGGCGCGCCGCATCGGCATCTCGCTCAACCCGTCGGATTTCAGCCATCAGGTCAACACCGCCAATGGCGCGATCAGGGCCGCTGTGGTCAACATCGACCGCCTGCAGATCGGCAAGATCAGCGTCGACAACATCCAGGCCGTGGTCCTCGACGACAAGGCGCTGCGCACCAACCTGATCGGCATGAGCTTTTTGCAGCGGCTGGCAAAATACCAGGTCGAAAACGGCACACTGTTGCTGGTGCAGTAGCGCCTTCCGCTACCCGCGCGGCAGCACGCGCCGGATGACAGTCTTGTCGGCGGCTGGTTTCGACGCCCCGATCGTATAGGCCGAAAGCACGGCGGCTGCGGCCGCTTCGGCCTCCGCTTGCGTGCGGGCGTGGACGAGCGCCAGCGGCTCGCCGGTCCGCACCTCGGCGCCGAGCGGCAGCAGCCTGGTGATGCCGACCGCATGGTCGATCCTGTCGTCCGGCCGCGTACGCCCGCCACCGAGCCCGACCACGGCAAGGCCGATATCGCGGGTGGCAATGCCGGTGGCAAAGCCGTTGCCTGCCGCCTTGACCGCAAACTCCACCGCCGCTTTCGGCAGGTATTTTTCCGGCTTCTCGACGAAATCGGCGGGACCGCCAAGGGCTGCGACCATACGTGCGAAGGCGGCCGCCGCGCGGCCGCCGGCCAGCGTCTCGGCCGCGCGCCTGAGACCGTCCTGATTGGACGACGCCAGCCCTGCCGATTGCAGCATCTCGGCGGCCAGCGCCAGCGTCACATCCTCCAGTCGCTTGTCGCGGAGCCTCCCGGTGAGGAAATCGACGGCGTTGCGCACCTCGACCGCGTTGCCGGCCGCCGACGCCAGCGGCTCGTTCATGCCGGTGACCAGCGCCGAGGCCTTCAGGCCGGCGCCGTTGGCGATCTCGACCAGGCTGTTGGCAAGTGCTGTCGCGTCGCGCGACTTCTCCATGAAGGCGCCATTGCCGACCTTGACGTCGAGCACCAGCGACTGCAGGCCGGCCGCCAGTTTCTTCGACAGGATAGAGGCAGTGATCAGCGGCACCGATTCCACCGTTCCGGTCACATCGCGGATCGCATAGAGGCGACGGTCGGCGGGCGCGAGATCGGCGGTCTGGCCGATGATGGCACAGCCGGTCTCGAGCACGGTCTTGCGGAAGCGCGCGATATCCGGCTGGCTGATATAGCCTGGGATGGCATCCATTTTGTCCAGCGTGCCGCCGGTATGCCCAAGGCCCCTGCCGGAGATCATCGGCACATAGGCGCCGCAAGCGGCGACGATCGGCGCCAGCATTAGCGAGACATTGTCGCCGACGCCGCCGGTCGAATGTTTGTCGGTGACCGGACCCGGCAGGTCCGACCAGTCGAGCACATCGCCGGAATCGCGCATGGCGAGCGTCAGCGCCACCGCCTCGTCGCGGTTCATGCCGTTGAAGAACACCGCCATGGCAAAGGCGCCGACCTGGCCGTCCGAGACGCTGCCCGAAGTTACGCCCGCGACGAAGGCCGAAATCTCCTGCGGGGACAGTTTCTGGCCGTCGCGCTTGCGGCGGATGATTTCCTGCGGAAGCATCAGGCAGCGCCCTTCGGCTCCGGCAACCCATCCTGGAACACATGCGCAAGGATCGTCGCCAGCCGTGCGCCGCCGATCGGCGCCATGTCCTTGGTCTCCTGGTGCGACAGTTCCGCCCCGGTCATCCCGGCGGCGAGATTGGTGATCACCGAACAGGCGGCTACGCGAAGCCCAAGGAAGCGGGCGAGAATGACCTCCGGCACGGTCGACATCCCTACCGCATTGGCGCCCATGACGCGGGCCATGCGGATTTCAGCAGGGGTTTCGAAACACGGACCGGAAAACCACATATAGACGCCCTTGTGCAGCGCCGTCCCTGTCGCCTTCGCCGCCCGTTCGATCGCCGCGCGCAAGCCGGCATCATAGGCTTCGGTCAGGCCGACGAAGCGGCGGTCGCTCGGCTCGCCGATCAGCGGGTTGGAGCCGGAGAAATTGATGTGATCGGTGATCAGCATCACCGATCCAGGCAGCATGTCGGGATCGACCGAGCCGGCGGCATTGGTAAGGATCAGCTTGGTGATGCCGATGCCGGCAAGCACCTCCAGCGCCGGCCGCATCGCCGCAGCAACGCCGTGCTCGTAATAATGGGCGCGGCCGGACAGCATCAGCACCGGCGTGCCGGCGAAAAGCCCCGCGACCACCTCGCCGGCATGGCCAGTCACCCCGCTGCGGGGGAAACCCGGCAGGTCGGCATAAGAGATGCGCACGGCATTTTCGACCTGGTCGACAAGCCCGCCAAGGCCCGACCCCAGCACCATCGCCGTTGTCGGCGCCAACCCGTCCAGCCTTTCAACGAGGTGGTCCAGAGCTTCCTTCATATCAGCCAACTCTCACTTCAAAATGTCGCCACGAAACCCGTAGGGCAGCATGTCGCCCATGGTCACGGTCTCGACCACGCCGGTGTTGTCGCAAAGATAGAGCTTTGTGTCCGGCCGGCAGAATTCCGCCAGCCTTTGCCGGCAGCCGCCACAGGGCGAGCATTTGGCCATGCGCGAGGCAATGACGGCGACCTCGACGATCTTGCCGCCGCCGCCCATGATGTAATGGCCGAGCGCCGTGGTCTCGGCGCACCAGCCTTCCGGATAGGACGCGACCTCGATGTTGGCGCCGGTGAAGACACGGCCGTCTTCGGTGCGCAACGCCGCACCCACCGGAAACTTCGAATAGGGCGCGTAGGCCTTGGCCATGGCCTCCTGCGCGGCTTCGAACAGATCATGCGACATCTAGACGTTCTCTCCGACGATCGTGGTCAAAACCCGGCGCTTTGCGTTTTCCTGGCGCCTTTCGAGCACCAGCCGCATGTTCGACACAGTGCTCCTGGGCGCGCCCGGATCAACGTTCCTTGACATAAGGCACGCCGCCGGCGCGCGGCGGGATCGCCTTGCCGATGAAGCCGGCAAGCAGGATCACGGTCAGCACATAGGGCAGCGCCTGCATGAACTGCACCGGCACCTTGCCGATCAACGGCAATGGCGAACCCTGCAGGCGGATCGCCGCCGCGTCGAGGAAGCCGAACAGAAGACAGGCGAACATGGCGTTCACCGGTCGCCATTTGGCAAAGATCAGCGCCGCCAGCGCAATGTAGCCCTTGCCGGCGGTCATATCCTTCACGAAGCCGCCATTCTGCACCATCGACAGGTAGGCGCCGGCGATGCCGGTGAGGATACCGGTGCAGATCAGCGCCCGGTAGCGCAGCCAGGCGACCGAGATGCCGGCGGTGTCGACGGCGGCCGGGTTCTCGCCGACGGCGCGCAGCCTGAGGCCAAAGCGGGTGCGAAACAGCACCCACCAGGTGAACGGCACCATGGCGAAAGCGAGATAGACCAGGATCGAATGGCCGGACAAAAGCTCGGAATAGATCGGCCCTATAATCGGCACGTCGTGGATGGCGGCAGCACCTGGCAGAGTGATGGCCTCGAAGCGCTCGCCCGGCTGCAGCGCCGGCGTTCGCCCGCCCTGCTGGAACCAGGCTTGGCCCAGAATGATGGTCGAGCCGGCGGCGACGAAGTTGATGGCCACACCGGAGACGATCTGGTTGCCGCGATGGGTGATCGAGGCGAAGCCGTGCACCAGGGCAAAGGCGACCGACATCAGGATCGCCATGCCGAGACCGAGGAAGGCCGAATGGAAGACCGAAGCGGCGGCCGCACCTGCAAAGGCGCCGACCAGCATCTTGCCTTCCAGCCCGATGTCGAAAACGCCTGCGCGTTCCGAATAGAGGCCGGCAAGGCAAGCGAGCAGCAACGGCACCGACAGGCGTATGGTCGAGTCCAGGATCTGCACGATGGCGATGAAGACGTCCATCTCAGGCGCCCTTCCCTTTGACCGCTTCGATGCCCACCGACCTTGGACTGAACGAGGCGAACAGCGCCTGGACGTAGGGCCGGAACATGTGCTCCAGCGCACCGGCAAACAGGATGACCAAACCCTGGATGATGACGATCATGTCGCGGGAAATCGCCGGCATCTCGAAGGCAAGTTCGGCACCGCCCTGGTAGAGCATGCCAAACAGGATCGCCGCCAGCACGATGCCGACCGGATGCAGACGGCCCATCAGCGCCACGGCGATGCCGACGAAGCCGGCGCCGGAGACGAAATCGATCGCCACATTGTGCTGGTCGCCCATCACCGGGTTCAGCGTCATCATGCCGGCCAGCGCGCCCGAAATCATCATCGCTATAATGATGATGCGGGTCTCCGAAATGCCGGCATAGCGCGCCGCTTTCGGGCTGTGCCCGTAGGTGCGCATCTCGTAGCCGAGCTTGGTGCGCCAGATCAGCAGCCAGACCAGGAATGCCATGAGCAGCGCCAGCAGGAAGCAGATGTTGAACGGCGCCGAGCGTATCTTGGCGCCGAACAGTTCGATGATCCAGTTGAGCTTGGGCAGTTCGGCGCCAGCGAGGAAGTTGCGCGTCTGCGGCGCCTGCGACGCCGCCGGCTTTAATGGCCCGACCAGGAGATAGACCATGATCGAGGCCGCGATGAAGTTGAACATGATGGTGGTGATGACGATGTGCGACCCGCGCTTGGCCTGCAGATAGGCCGGGATCAGCGCCCACAGCGCACCGACGGCGGCTCCGGCGACGATCGCCAGCGGAAAGGTCAGCCACCACGGCAGCACAGTGTCGAAGGCGAGGCAGACCACGCCCACGCCAAGGCCGGCAATATAGGCCTGGCCCTCGGTCCCGATGTTGAACAGGCCGCAATGCGCGGCCACCGCCACCGACAGGCCGGTGAAGATGAAGGTGGTGGCATAGAACAGCGTGAAGGCAATGCCGGTTCCCTTGCCGAAAGCGCCCTCGACCAGGATGACGGCGGCACGAAACGGGTTTTCGCCGACCAGCATGACGACGAAACCGGCAACGATGAAGGCCACCGACAGATTGATCAGCGGGATCAGCCCATAATCGGCCCAGGCCGGCAGCTTGGCGTAAGGCGTGCTCACTCTGCCGCCTCCTGGCGATCGACGCCTGCCATCAGCAGGCCAAGCTCGCCTTCGGTCGCCTCGGGGCCACGTTCGCCGACGATGCGCCCGGCAAACATCACCAGGATGCGGTCGGACAGCGAACGGATCTCGTCGAGCTCGACCGACACCACCAGCACCGCCTTGCCCTGGTCGCGCATGGCAATCAGCCGCTTGTGGATGAATTCTATGGCGCCGACATCGACGCCGCGTGTCGGCTGGCCGACGATCAGAACACCGGGGTCCTGCTCCATTTCTCGCGCCAGCACGATCTTCTGCTGGTTGCCGCCGGAGAAATTCGCCGTTTTCAAACGCGGATTGCCGGGCCGGATGTCATATTTCTCGATCTTGTCCTTGGCATCAGCCATGATGGCGTCGATGTTGAGGAACGGCCCTTTCAGGTAGCGCGGGTCGTCATGGTAGCCGAGGATCGAATTCTCGTTCTCCTCGAAGGCCAGCACCAGGCCGACATGATGGCGGTCCTCCGGCACATGGGCGAGCCCACGGTCGCGCAACTCGCCGGGATCGGCGGCCCCGGTCAGGTCGATCGGCTTGCCATCGAGCATCACCGAGCCGGAAACCGCGCGCCTGATGCCGGAAATCGCCTCGAGCAGTTCGGACTGGCCGTTGCCGGCGACACCGGCAATGCCGACGATCTCGCCGGCGCGGATATCGAAGGAGATGTCGTCGACCATGGTGACGCCGCGCTGGTCTTTCACCGTCAGGTTCTTGACCGCGAGCTTGACCGCGCCGGCCTCCGTCTCGCCCTTTTCGACCCGCAGCAGCACGCGCCGCCCGACCATCAGTTCGGCCAGTTCGCCGACTGTCGTCTTGCTGGTCTCGCGCGTCGCCACCATCGTGCCCTGGCGCATGACCGAGACATTGTCGGTGATGGCCATGATCTCGCGCAGCTTGTGGGTGATCAGCACCACCGTTTTGCCCTGGTCCTTCAATTGCCTGAGGATGCGAAACAGATGGTCGGCCTCGGCCGGCGTCAACACGCCCGTCGGCTCGTCGAGAATCAGGATCTCGGCGCCGCGATAAAGCGCCTTCAGGATTTCGACACGCTGCTGCAGGCCGACCGGCAATTCCTCGATGATGGCGTCGGGATCGACTTCCAGCCCGTATTCGCGCTCGAGCCGCTCCAGTTCGGAGCGCGCCTTGGCGATGCTCTTTTTCAACAGCGCATCGCTTTCGGCGCCGAGGATGATGTTTTCCAGCACGGTGAAATTGTCGACCAGCATGAAGTGCTGGTGCACCATGCCGATGCCGAGCGCGATGGCGTCGTTGGAGGTCTTGATCGACGCCGCCTTGCCGCCGACACGGATCTCGCCGCTGTCGGCCTGGTAGAAGCCGTAGAGGATCGACATCAGCGTCGACTTGCCGGCGCCGTTCTCGCCGACGATGCCGTGGATGGTGCCGCGTGCGATCTCCAGATTGATGTCGCGATTGGCGCGAACGGCGCCAAAACTCTTGTTGATGCCGATCAGTTCGATTGCGGCTTGCGCCATGCAGCCTGTCCCACTCTTATTTTTTTATCGCTTGGTCAAAACGCCTAGCATGATGCCCCACCCGTGCCAATTGGCGGCGCAGTGGCCACTCTCGACAAATCCCGGTGCGCTTGTCAATTTCGAACGTGGCCGCAGACCTTCACATTCACTAATATGCAAGGGTCAACAGTCGCATCATCATGCTGCAACTGCGTGCACCAAGACTAGGGAGTTTCGAATGATCATGCCTGTCGACCGGCTGACGACGCTGGAAATCCGCGCCGCTGAACAGGAAAAGACCATCGAGGAACTGTCGGGCCAGATCGCCGAACAGTGGACGGCGATCGAACGCATGCAGCGCAAGCTCGATGCGCTGACCGGGCGCTTCATGGCGCTGGAGGAACAGTCGGCCCCCGACGTGCCGATAACCAAACCGCCGCACTGGTAGCAAGGAGAAGCCGATGGCCGGTGAAAGCGGTCGCGTTGCGCGGGCGGGCGATTATGTGCTTGGCCTGATGAACGATCGCGACCGCGAGCGTGCCGAGCGCGACCTGGAGATCGATCCCGCCTTCCGCGACACGGTGATGCGGCTGGCCGAGCGCATGCATGTCTCCGACCGCATGGGGCGGCCCTCGGGCGACGGCGATCGCTGGCGGCTGATTTCGCAACGCATCGCCGAACTGCCGCAGATGCGTGTGGTCGGCCACGACGAAGCGAAGCCGGTGATCGGCAGACTGGAGCGGAAGCCCTATGGCGTCGGCGTGCATTCGCTCGGTGGCCGACGCGGCTTCGCTATCGCCATTACGCTGATGGTGGTGTTTGCGCTGGGTTATCTCGTCGGTCTGTTGTCGACAGGAAGTGCGCTTCTGCCCTGACCTACGGCCAACCGCATACGGCGCTCCCCTCTCCGTCTCAGCTTCGCCGAGCCCGCAACGCCGGAACTGCCGATCTCCCCCCTTGCGGGGGAGATGGCCGGCAGGCCAGAGGGGGGTGTGAAGGATCGCCAACCTTAATGGCTTCCGTTGGGAATGAACGGTGAATTGGCTGTTAGGCCGAGGGACAGCACCCCCCTCTGCCTTGCCAGGCATCTCCCCCGCAAGGGGGGAGATCGGACGTCGCCGAGATCTTCGCCAATCTTCAACGTCCTTCCAACCCTCCAAAAACAAAACCGCCGGGCTTTCACCCGGCGGTTCGAAACCTAAAGCAATTTCAGGAAAAGTGTGAAGCGGTTTTCCGTCCGGAATTGCGTCAAAACAAAGAAATAACTTGCCGATCAATACGGGCAGGCGTTGTCGGCGGTGTAGTCGTGCACCTGGATCGTGCCGGCGATGATGTCGGCTTTCGCCTTTTCGACCGCCGCCTTCATCTCGTCGGTGACCAGCGCCTTGTTGTTGTCGTCCATGGCGTAGTCGACTCCGCCTTCCTTGAGGCCGAGATTTTGCAGGCCGCCTTTGAAGGTGCCGTTCTTGCCGTCCATGAAGGCGGTGTAGACGGCCACGTCGACACGCTTCAGCATCGAGGTCAGCACCTTGCCGGGCTGCAGGCCGTTCTGGTTGGAATCGACGCCGATGCCGAGCTTGCCGGCATCCGCCGCCGCCTGCAGCACGCCGACGCCGGTGCCGCCGGCCGCGGCATAGACCACGTCGGAGCCCTGGTCGATCTGTGTCTTGGCGATCTCGCCGCCCTTGGCCGGATCGTTCCACGCCGCGGGCGTGTCGCCGGTCATGTTCTGGATGACGTCGGTCGCACCGGCCGCCTTGGCGCCGCCGACATAGCCGCATTCGAACTTGCGGATCAGCGGAATGTCCATGCCGCCGATGAAGGAGACCTTCTTGGACTTCGAGGCCATCGCCGCCATGATGCCGACGAGATAGGAGCCTTCGTTTTCCTTGAACACAAGCGAACGGACATTGGGCATATCGACGGCATCGTCGATGATGGCGAAGTTGAGATCGGGATATTCCTTCGCGACCACCTTCAGCGCATCCTCCCAGGCAAAGCCGGCCATGACGATCGGGTTGCGGCCGTCCTCGGCGAAGCGGCGCAGCGCCTGCTCGCGTTGCGAGGCGTTCGACACTTCGAACTCGACATAGGCGGTGCCGGTCTCGGTCTTGAACTTTTCGGCGCCGTGATAGGCAGCCTCGTTGAAGGATTTGTCGAACTTGCCGCCGAGATCGTAGAGGATGGCCGGCTGGACATCCGCGGCGAAAGCCGGAAGAACCATTGCGGTTGCGGCCAGGAGGCCGAGAACGATACGTTTCATGTGATCCACACCCTGTCGGTTATTTTTTTCCGTTACGCGCCGCCCGCCTGCCCGGTTCTCCGGCAGGCATGCGGCATCAGCCAGGAGTGTACTCCCCTCCCGCTCAAGGCAATCTGGCACGGCCCGAAACAAAATTCACGCGGAATTTTGACCTTTTGGAAAAGCATGCCCCCCGTTGGAAAAACATGCCCAATGCGGTGACAGCTGTGGACGATTGCCGCGTTGTCGTCGCAAGTCCGCTGGGACAACCCATCAGCCCGGCGCGAATTCTCCGCCGCGCCGCCGGCGCCGGTAGCCGATCGCATAGAGGATGAAGGCAAGCACCGCGAACACGGCAAACCCCGGCTGGGCAAGCACCCAGGCGATGCCGCCATCCCATATCGTCGGATTGACCTTGGCGCGCACGAAGGTCTCGAAGGCCGCGCGGGTGTCGGGCGAAACCGCCAGCCAGCTCGAATTCAGCGGCGTCATGACCAATGTGGAAGCCGCCACCGAGCGCGTCGCGTCGAGCACGGCCATGATGACGGCGACCGAGAGTGCGATCATGGCCGCGAGGCGAAACAAAAAACGCAACATCGAAATCTTCCCCGGTCCTCAAGTTCCTCCCGAGGACCTTCCGGTCAAAGGCGAGGAATAGAATGCGCACGCCCCGCGTGCAATCGCCATACGCGAATTTGAAGCCTATCGCCCGCCTATATGGCCACCTTTCGGCTCCGCCGATGGACGAGCCAGACGCCGAGGACGCCGCCGCCAATGGCCCCGACCACCAGCCCGGCAAGGCCGATGAACACCGCGAAGTAGCCGCAGCCGCCTTCGAAACAGCTGATGTCGGTGGCTTCGGCGATCCCCGCGCCAAGCGCGAAGCCGGCGACGGCGCCGACGACGGCGCCGAGGGTGATGCCGGCCAGCGCGGCGACGATCGAACTAAAGGCTGACGGTGCCTGCGCTTCCGGCCTTGCATAAAAGGCCTTGGCCTCGTCGCCGCGGCGCAGCAGGTAAATGCAAAACAGGCCGATGACGATTTCGGTGGCGGCGATCGCAAGCTCCCTGGCGGAGACGGTGAAATCGGGCACGGTCAGCGCATAGACCTGCTCGGCCAGCCGCCAGGCGATAGTGGTGATCTGCCAGATGGTGAAATGACGCGGAAAGCGCGCGGAACGGCTTAAGGCGAGGCCGAGCAGATAAAGCCCCCACACGATGGTGACGATGTCGAAGGCCAGTCCGCCAAGCACGAAATAGAAGACCCTGTCCGGCAGGCCGGAACTCTCGAACAGCCACCGCGCCGAGACCAGCCAGTAGACCGACCATGCCATGACGAAGAGGAGCCAGACCACGGGCACGAAGGACAGCCCGCTGTCCGGAGGCCCTGCGGGCGTCAGCCCGCCTGGCATGCCTCCGGCCGGCGTTCCGCTGGCCGGCTGTTCATTGCTCGATGTCATGTCTGGACGTTGCCCCCGCAAAGCCTCCGCCGCACTCGACAGGTGGCGAGGGGCGAAGTCAAGCGCGGCCGGCCCTGCCGCCTTGCCCGTGCACACCATTCAGAACCGAAGCGCCTTAGAAGCGGAGCCGTTCAAAGCCCCGCGAAACGATGCATGGCCGGCAAAGCGAATAGACTGCCGTTATGGCTTGGCATTCGGCGCCGGATCGACTAGATGAGCCCCGCGCCTGTTTGATTGACGGGCGCCGGGAAGGGCATCCGCTGGTTGGCGGTGTCCATCAAGCGGGTCTTCCCGCAAATCCCAAAGGGATGCATCTCCCCAACCCGCGTGGCAAAACCGGCCGGGCGCGAATGCAAGGACGGAGAGGTGGCCGAGTGGTTGAAGGCGCACGCCTGGAAAGTGTGTTTACGGGAGACCGTAACGCGGGTTCGAATCCCGCTCTCTCCGCCATTTATCGGAAATAAAGGAATAAAATCAACAATTTAGAAAAAACCGCGGTGGTGACCAACATTTCTACCCACAAAGGAATATATTCTTAGATGTCGCACGGCGCATCAAAGGAGGGCATGCCTTAGACCGGGCGTTTTGGCTTCTTATGCTGCCCTGGTTTCGGAGGGGCTTTCTGAGAATTGCGATCGGGTTGAAGTTGGATGGTCAGGTGATCTCGATCGTCTGGTCCGCGACCTAGCCAAGCATCTGCATCAGCGCTGCGGATTGCCTCAATTGCAGATTGCCAATTGGACCGCGCCGCTGCCCAGTCGTGGATAAGCCCGACAACTGTTTTTGTTTGCTTGTCCAAAGAGGACTTGGTGTAGGTTGTCCCTGAGCCGCGCAAGCCACCTTTTTTTGCTGCCATGCGCATCCAGATTGGTACATCCCCGCTATCCAGCTTAATTGCCATGGGCTGACTGTGTACTATTGGAATGCGGGCTTTGGCGTTGGCCTTGGCTGTCGTGTTGACGAGTTTGTCGAAGCGGGCTTCCCGCGCTTCTGAAATAGGACGTCACACGTCACCATCCTCAGATCGCAGCTCTTCAAAAAGAGCATGCACTAAATCCAATTTAGCGCGCATGGCGAGATTGGCTGTGACGGCCATGCCCGTCCTCAGGCTGGTGCATAATAGGTCGTGGATTGCACTGTCGATCTCCCGCTCAGCGCTCCCCACGCGATAATGAAGCGACCGACAGCTCGCTCCACTTTTACGTCGCGTGCGGGCAAATATGGTTCATCACTCATGTCAGAAAACTCCTAAAGACAAAGACCAGGATAAGGGCGATGAGGTATTGCGCCGCTTGTTTGAAGACGCCGCCTTCACCGCACGATAAGAAGTCCCAGCCCAAAGAGAAAGCTGAATCAAAAGACCGGGAGGTGAAGGTAAGGCCGCCCGGTCATTGACTCCGCACCCACTGGCAACACAGGATGAGGATTGCTTGTGGAGGGGAACGGCAATGCTTCGCGCAATCATATTTGCTACCGTGGCTTCATTTATCTTTTGCTCATTCGCAAAAGCGCAGGAAGATGGGCCGACCATTATCCCTGAACGCCTTCAGAAGATTGCGCTAACCACTCCGCTGGCAGACCGTCTACACGTAAAATGGGGCGCTGCATCACCAGAAAATATTGGTCAATACATGGGCCTCCTGGCGGCTGTGAACCAAGTGGCAATTGTAGTTGCCATGAAGAATGGGCGCGAAACTCCCTCGGATGAGGACTATTTCGCTGGTCTTGCCGCGTGGTGTCTGTTCCCGAATAAACCGCCCATAGCAGAGTCATATTGGCCGAAGGCATACGGCGCTTTCGGGAATGATAAGGTGAGGTCGGAAATTCGCGCGGCTGTTGGACCTTTGGTAAGTCAGTTTCCCGCCTTCATCGCAAAAGGCGAGGCCCAACAGGAAATTGATGCGAACTGGCCAAAGGATCCCAAAATGTATTTCAGCGACGTGTTAGATCTTGGAAGTTTAAGCGATGTCAAGTGACAACTTTCCTATCCCTGACATAGGACTTCTAGCGATTTGGCTACTGTTTTTGAATTGGCATTGGATAGGGTACAAAAATAACGACAGCATAGACACAAAGGATGAGAGGGAACTTGGCGCGACTGTAATTATGGGACAACTCGGCGCGATTATTACCGGCTCTTCAGTTATCTTGGCAGGATTGGGGGCATTCGTCGCGTTGTCCAAATCGCCAATCGAAGATGCCGCTAAGTACCACTTGTTCTATGCAACCCTATGGGCGGTATGGGCACTCGGGATATCAGTTTTTACGCTTGGCGTTCTTCCGGCCAGCACTCCTAAGACAAACTTCGTCCAATTGAAAGGCGTCGCTTTCCTGTCGTCCATGTCGTTGTTTTTCTGTCTCGCGGCAAGCGTGCGCTTTCTTTTGGCAGTTTGGGTAATATTATTTCCTTGATCGCTTGCGCGATCGTTTGAATGCCACCGCCTTCTGCTTAGGCGTGATCGGCTTCACCAATCCGCCGATAGGCATGGCGCTTGCCTTCATCGTTGCAAGCAACCGGTCATGGCGCTCGGGGTAGACACCAACTATGCCGCGCTTGAACCAGATAACATCCCCCAATCGCGTTTGAGGCATTGCCTCGGCACCTTCGGAGCGAAAGCCGGGCTAGCGGTGCATTGGAGAGCAAGCCGTACAGGTCTGGTATGGCTTTAGTGCGCGGCACAAAGCCCATACATCCGACTCCCCGCGCAAGTGCCCCAGGTGAGACTCCGCCTCCGATCGCTACTCACTGGGAGTCCCGGAGGAAAACAGAATCCAAGAATCCAAATAAAAAGGCAGTTCAAAGTATGGCTCCACGTTGCGCGACGTTGTGTCGCAGGGAAAACCTAGGGGACAAAAAAGGACAAACGGCCATTTCCGGGATTTTCCACGCGAAATTGTTTGGTATTATTGCATTGTTCATTGGCGATAGTGCCGGACATAGGAGAAAAAAACATGAGCACTGGAAGTAATACTTTCATCCGCCGCCCAGATGTCGAAAGACTCACTGGGCTAAAGACCAGCTCTCTGTACGAACAGATGAAGGAGGGGAATTTTCCCAAGCCGATCAAGATCGGGGCGAAGGCAGTCGCGTGGCGGCTCGCGGACGTGACCGAATGGCAAGAACGCAAGATTGCCCAGCGCGATGCGGCAGCGGCATAAGGAGGAACGCACATGGCCGACGAAACATCTTTCAGCGCCCTCAAGAGGGGCATCGCCGCGGACCCGAAAGCCCCCGCACCCTCGGCGCCGCGTCGTGGCAAATATTATGAGTCCTTTGTCGACTTCATAGCCGACGAGGATTTTTATAAGGGTGCCCACAAGAACGAGATTCCTTATGGCGCGGAGCCTTGGCGCGGTGAGATGCAGGAAGGCAATAGGCGCGATCTGGACCTCCAGCGCGAAACACAAGCCAAGCAGCAGCGGATTAAAGCCGCTGGCGCACCGCACCTCCTTGTCGCCATGGCGGGGGAAGACGGCGAGGTACGAGACTACCTGATCGGGCTGATCGACGGGAACGGCGATGTCTCTGCCAAAGGTTAGTGAGCCGGAGGCGGAGGTTCGTCGCATTCTCCGCAGCCTTCGCTTCTCCCCTAACGGCCAGCACCATTTCGCCGAGCAGATCATGGCGCATATGCGCCCTGACAACGTCAGCGCCGTGATACGGGTACTCGCACTGCTTTGCGAGTACCTGGATGTCGGGGAGGAGTTCGCACGACAGGTACTGGCACACCCGGACCATGGGCTGCGCGAACTCAAGGCGCAGCCTGAGGTGAGGCAGATAAGACTGGTGCTCGAAACTTCTCGGGCTTCGGGCGTGGAGCCGCCTCTCGATCTAATGGTGTGCGTCCGCGATCTATCGGCTCTGGCCAAGCGAGAACTCCGACGACGTGGCCTCGGATACCTCCTTGAGGAGCTTCATTGAGTCAGGGGGCCGCGAGATTCCCCCGCTCGCGGTGGAAATCGTGCTGGCGAGATGAAAGGAGCCCGAACGATGGCAACGATAATCAACCTCAATGAAGTGCGGGCGGCGCGGCAGCTGCCGCCAGACCTGCCGATCGATGAGGCGTTTGTGGAAGTGTGGCAGCCCATCTTCGAGGCGCTGGAACTCGTGGAAACCATTCAGTTGCCGAGGACGGCGCGAGCGCGGGAACTGCTCCTGCGCGGATTGGCGGTGATGCTTGAGAGGGAACAGAGGAGATTGGGCCAGTGCGCGAAGCCATGAAAACGAAGTATTTCGATTGGGAAGTGGTGGGGCCGCTCACGGAGGAGGATCTGGCGGCGCTGACGGCGGAGACCGAGGCGGAATGGAGGGCGTTTGAACGCGGGCAAGAACAGCCGACGGGGCGCGGCAACGGACCTCTGGTAAAGATGTTCGCGGAGCAACTGACCCGGAAGCAGCAGGCGTCCGCAGTCTCTGCCCCAGCCAAGACGGCGGATGCCACATCGGGACTTAGTCGCGTCCGAAATCCCAGCGGCATTGTGGCTTCACTGGACAATGCGGTGATGGCCATTCGGAAACTTGGAGTAATTTTTCAATTCGATGAGTTCCGACAGAAGGTCATATGCGAGGGCATGGAAGGGCGGGTCGGAGTGACGATGGATGACATCGTGCTGCACGTGCGCCGAGCGGTGATAGAGACGCTTGGTTTCGATCCTGAGCCATCGCACACGCGGGACGCGATCCGCCTTCTGGCACAAGAGAATTCCTTCAATCCGGTGCTCGATAGGATCGAGGCGCTTCCGTGGGACGGGGTGCCGAGGATCGATACTTGGTTGAGCGCGTATTTGGGCGCAGATGACAACGAACTTAATCGGGCCTTCGCGCGAGCGGTCTTGATTGCTGCCGTTCGAAGGGCGCGCCGCCCCGGTTGCAAATTTGACTGCGTGCTGGTGCTGGAAGGCCCGCAGGGGCGCGGTAAGTCGAGTGTTCTGAAGATCCTGGCCGGGGGCGAAGATTTCTTCTCGGACGAAATCGCTATTGGTGTGAGTTACAAGGAGCAACAGGAGCTCCTTCAGGGTAAATGGATTGTCGAACTCCCGGAACTGGCGGGTCTGCGGAATGCCGACATCAGGGGAGTGAAACAGTTCGTTTCGAAGACCCATGATCGGGGGCGGCCAGCGTTCGGGCGCTCTGTGGAGGAGATGCCCCGCCGGTGCATTTTCATCGGCACCACCAATGACTCTCAGTATCTCCACGACGCGACCGGAAACCGGAGGTTCTGGCCAGTGGCGGTGGGCAAGATTGATCTGCAAGGCCTGGCTGAAGACATGCCCCAACTTTGGGCAGAGGCCGCGGAGGCAGAACGTGAGGCGCTCGAGCCAATTTCGATCCCGGAAAGGCTTTGGGCAGCGGCGGCGGAACGACAGGCTGAAAGGGTGTCGGGCGATCCGTGGGAAGATTTGCTGCTGAGCGCCCTTCCCTCCCATGCGAAGCTTGCGGAGGGCGAACTGCGGATTTCAACGCAAACTGTCTTTGAGAAGGTCATGAACATTGATATGCGGCAAGCGCGGATGGCCGACTACCGGCGCCTCGGCAATTGCATGCGCAAGCTTGGCTGGAGTGGCCCAAAGGTCCTCCGGCTCGATGGCTCTAATGTAAAGGGCTACTGGAGAGCGCCCCTGACGTTGAGCGATGCTATGGCTCTTGGGTGTGCGCTACCGGTGTTACCGGTCGCTACCGGTAGCGCCATAGACCTTTCCCCCGGATCATCGTTTCCATTCACAACGGTTTTAGACCGGTAGAACCGGTAGAACCGGTAGAACCCATTCAAAATCAACGGTTTAATCGCTACCGCCCCGCTACCGCATCTACCGCTTTAGCGGGCAAAACGAGGAAGAAAATGGCCGAACCTGAAATTAGCAAAGCGCTTCAGAAACTACTCGACATCATGACTTCGCCAGACGTGGCGGTCGAGCGATCGATTGACGCAGCCAAGGCTATCATTGAATATGAAACGGTGCCGGAGGTCTTTGACCTAACGTACCAGTTCTTGATGGGCGTGGCACATGACCCCAAGACAGATGTTGGGCTCCAACTGGAGGCGCTGAAGCTCATTCGAAAGGTCGAGGCCAGGCGCGTGTCACCCGGAACCACGAAGGGCGCGGACCCGATGGAAGGCCTTGGCCTACGGCTGGAGGCGGCAAGGCTGCGGGCGGAGGCGAAGCGAAAGGCGGTGAACTAATGCCCAGCTAAAAGCAGCCGTAATCGAACTTCCCCAATACATGCTGGAAATGCTACCCCATAAGTGAAAACGGGGCAGCAATATGATTGACGATCCAGAACTGATCCGGCGCCGGGGGATGACCTTTGCACAGGCCGAGGGTGCCGAACCCCTGCCATCGCAGATGAAGCAGAAGGAAATCTCACCGGAACTTCGTTCTCGATTGTGGGCGACGATTATTGCAAGCGTGCCATCGGGGCTGAAGAATGCAGTTCGTCCATCACTAGGCAGAGAAGTTTATGGTGAATGGGAAAACATTTTATTCGACATTCACACTTATGTAGACATGAAGCCTGCCGACGAATTTGACGCCGACTATGAAAAAGTGATGGGAAATCTAAAGTATCTAATTTGGGAGACTAACTATATCAGCGTTTTCGGCTTCTTGCAGGAAGTCATCCGTCATCCGAAATGCCCTAGCGAATTCACCTCATCGGTTGAACGAGAATTACGGACCGCCAGAGCGCCCTATCGTATTGTAGCAAAGACGATCATGCCTTTTGCTTCGGAGCAAGAGGCAGCTGCCGTTGCCACCGCAATCGAGACGACCAAGAACGCCAATTTCGCTGGGGCCTATGAGCACCTTAAACAAGCAGCCGAAGCCTGCACCAAAGGCAACTACCCAGACTCAGTACGGGAGAGCATTCATGCCGTGGAGTCGGTCGCTCGAATGCTCGACAAAGATGCCAAGGAACTCTCTAGTGCATTGGCTGCACTCGAGGCGAAGAGCGGTGTTCACGGCGCACTCAAACAGGGTTTTTTGAAGCTGTATGGATATGCCAGTGATGAAAAGGGTATCCGTCACCCGATGTTGGAAAGCGGCGCTCCGAACGTCGACGAAGTCGATGCTGTATTCATGCTGTCGGCCTGCGCATCGTTCGTGTCATACCTAATTGGCAAAGCGAGGGCATCGGGGCTGATCGCATAGCTAACCGAAAAGCGCGAGCGCCTTAGTCATCCCTCCACACCACCCGCCTCTCCCATCTGATCTCCACCGGCCGCCGAAACCGGATCGAGACCAGTTCCTCCCCGACCGGGTGAAAAATGAGGAACATATTCCTTGACGGTCAAGGGTCTCTTGACTCTTTAGTTCTCATTTTGTTCAGTGTGTGGTGAGCGCATTATGGAGGGAAGAATGGCTGCGCCGGAGGATTGGGAGGTCGAAGGGCATGCGATCTCACTTACTGTCGAGATCAACATCGAGCGACCCCTGATGGAAGAGTGCCTAGCCCAGACCGTGCTCTCACTTAGAGAGGTCGCGGACCGGCTTGAGCGAGGCGAAGAGATGGGCGAGATCGCCGACAAAGACGGAAAGCCAATTGGCAATTTCGATAGTCTGCCGGAGATGAGAGACTAACGTTTCGCCACCGATGCTAGCCCGCAGCGGGTGTAGTGTGACCCGCATTGTGAGTGCGCCGCCACAAACCACCAAGCCATCTTACCCGACTGAATCGAAAGATCCTATTTCGCTCGATCATCACGAAAGCTGCACGTGCGCATAGGCCTACCAGCAGGAAATGCAGAAAGAGGGCGAAAAACGTTAGCCAAGCGAGATAGTCATCGTCGCCGCTAGTCACCACAGGAAAATCACCGGTCAGTATCCCATAGGGAGTGATGGCTCTTCCAAATACGACCAGAGACAGTTGGAAGACCGACGGGTAAAGCGCGTACACAATCGCGGTGCATGCAAAGGGCATCAAGGCCCACGCGTATGCAACAATGACACCTGGAAGGTCCGCCGTATCGATAGGAGTCCACACCTTGCCAAACAGGCTGTGGCCCGCCAACCTTCGCAGCTGCCTCCAAAGGTAGTAGGAAACCGCCACTAACCAGAGCGGGACGGCGCGCAAGAAATCTCGGGAACTCAAATTGATCCCGCCCAAAGATGTCTTCTGGCGATCCTGATCATAAATATTAATAATAGATGCACTCAAATCTTTCGTGGAGTAAAATTTACCATCCATCGATGAAAGAAGATCGGCGGAAAGCAATTCGACGGCCCTGCTATCGATTACAAACAATCCTTTGTCATTCGGAAAGTACTTCCTGATCCTTGGCGGGATCATTCGATCCTGATCTGCTCTATCCATGTTAAGTTTCGGGTCGCTTGACCATGGCTCAATTGAAGGAAAAACAGAGAGATCACTGCCCCGTACGCCAAAACTTACCAGATCCTTACCTCCAGGAAATATCAAAGCGTAGAAACGATCACCTGTTCCGTACTGGCAATCGTTGTCGAAAATAACGTATCTGATAGACCTACTATATATTTCACTCCAGTTTCCAAAATAGAGTGGTGCATACGACCAAACGAAGAAATAGTCATCTGGCTGTATGAGAAGGGCATCACAACGCCTTGTTGCTGAATAAGGCATTGGTATATTTTCTACCACCTCTCCGACGCCCGCTTCCCTAGTGCCGAATCTCCTGTCCATTTCCTCTATAGCTTTATCGCTTCGACCATTATCTTCTGGGGTAAATCTGTAATTTATAATTGCGTTATATAACTCGCTGTACTGCTCTCCCAGCTGAGGCGAAAATTTATGCAAATCTTCGCTCGTTGCCTTTCGCGTTTTATAAACACCCAACCCAATGTCCTTTAAGGCGATCAGCATCGATACCGATGACTTCTTCACTTGGTCCTGGTTTCTGTGGATCTCGCCGATAGAAAGATACAGAAAAGCCGCCGTCGCCAGAACGATAGCTAAGAAGGCATGTCGAGCCGCAGTTACATAGCCATCCATTGTACATCCAAGCTCGGCTGGAAAAATCCAGTCTACGCCGCCTCCCGCAGGATACGAAATACTCCCGCCGCCAATCCCCAACTTTGCTGCTCTGCCATGTGCCTTCAGCCCGCGCCTTGTCAGCTTCCGGCTTGGTGCTTGATCCGCTGCACAGTGCCGACGCTAACGCCATACTTGGCTGCAAGGGCGCGAACGCTTCCTTCATCACGAGCGATTGCCTCCTCCGTCGCCTTGGCCACGCGAGGACGGCCTAGCTTCTTGCCCTTCGCCCGCGCCGAATTCAGCCCTGATTTGACGCGCTCGCTTATCATCGCGCGCTCGAACTCCGCGAACACACCCATCATCTGAAACATGGCCTTGCCTGCAGGCGTGGTCGTGTCGACGCCTTGCTGATGAAGGAAAAGGTCAACGCGAAGCGCGTGGAGGTCGGAGAGGAACGCAACGAGGCCCTGAAGTGAGCGGCCCAACCGGTCAACGCTCCACGCCATCACAACGTCGAAGCGCCGGCGGGCAGCATCTTTGCAGAGCGCGTCGAACGCGGGGCGCTTGGCGCTCGCTCCGCTGACGCCGTGATCGCGGAAGACCTGGACAATTTCCCACCCCGTGCGGGTCGCGACTTCCCGCAATTCGCGCTCTTGTCGGTCGGTGGTTTGCTGGTCGGTGGATACGCGGAGGTAGAGTGCGGCGCGCATGGCGTTCGCCCTTTCCATGATGTGGCATAGCGTTCAACCGGACGGCCCGCTTTCACGAGCCGCCCAGCTGAACATTCGTGATGCGCGGGTTAGATGGTTAGCTCGAACTCGGTCGCAGCCTTGGCGGCAAGCGATGCCTGATGGGCAGTCCTAGCCTGAGCGTCGAGGCGGTCGCGTTTAGCGTTGGGAAGACCCGTGAAAAGCCCCATGAGGAACTTGTTCCGGTCCTTCGCGTCGGTCTGCTCATACCGAGCCTTGCTCTCGGGGCTGAGCGCGTTGCGAACCATCTGGCGGATGAACCGAACGTGCGGCTCTTCCGCAGGACCAGCCGTCCTGCCGATCGCGCCCTCGATCAGCCGCTTGCGCTTGGCGTCGAAGGCGGCGCTGGCCGCCTCCTGACTCTTCGCGCCCGCGTATGCGTCCTGCAGAGATTGGAGCGCGAAGCCCATCAGGTATTCAACCGAGGCGTCAGGAAGGGCTTGGCCGTCCAACGTCCATTTGCCCTTTTCGACGGCCAAAGTGGCCTCGCCTAAATGGCCGAACTCGCGATGTGAAAACGTGCGCGTGACTTGCATAGCTATATCTCCGTTAAATGGTGCGGCTGCGCCGCTTTAAGTGACTGAATTTACTTGTAAAATGTCGCTCTACTATGCCCAGCAGTCAAGCGCGATGTGCGAAAAACAAATGGTTTTTGAACGCAAAAATGACAGGCTCAAAAGCCCGGATTTGCGCCCTTCCGGCGCGAGCGTTTCGGAGGGGTTTTTTGAACACGGATCGCGAGGGCTGCGGATCGGATCGGAGGCGTGGATATGGCGTATCGCGGCGTGTTGGCGATCATGGCGGATGGCGCGCGGGGCGACCGCGAACGCCGTGGCCGTGGGCGGGCCGTGTACGCGCGTTCAACGTCATCGGGCATGTCATGGCCGGGCACGGCCCGGCGCGCGTTGTGGGCCATGTGTGGGGCGCACATCGATATGGCTTTTGAGGACCCCCACCCCCCTCATTCTAAATGGAGTAAGAGGGGCTTTCGCTGATGCCACCCCCCGGCCATCCCCACACCAGGTCCCTCGCAAATTTTATATGGATTTTGCGCAGGCCACCGATTTCAGTTATGAGCCAAACTTGAGATAGGCCAATATCGCGCCGAAGATCGCAACAGCAGTTGAAATTGTCCAAGCTATGATCTTATTCGATGTGAAATCTTTGCGTATCCAATTTCTGTGAGGTCTGGTCACGCGATACACATTATCCATATAGTCTAAAGAATCATACCCTCGGGTTTGGATAGAAACATAGTAGTCCTCCTTGGAGTCACTTTCTAGTAGGTAAGTTTTCTCCAATGCACCAACCGATCTTTCCAATGAGAATTCCTCAGCCAAAATTCTCCAAGTATTAGTTCCGGTCACGGTTTTGGGTAGATTAGCCTTCTCGCTCAAAAATGGCATACACAAGAAAAGCAAAAACTCAGCCCGCTCGCGATTGTCAGAGCGAATATCACGGTATTTCTCGACGAATTTCTGCAGAGCTAGGGCATACTCTAGAAATCGAAATCTACGAATGTGCTCTCGGTTTATATCCCGAGCTAGGTCATCACCACCACTAGGATATACAGTTATTACGCCCTGCTTGCTGATCATTGAAAGCACAGATTTCGCGTATTTTACATCCATTTCCTTGTTTTTTTCGAAAATTTTCTGAATTAAATAATCGCTCGCCCGATCAAAATGCTTATTGTTTATCAAAAGCCCAACCAATTCCTCCTTTGTGTTGTCTCGCCAAACCTCGAAATCGCTCTCTCCTACAGGCGCTGACATTAACATTGCGGGCTTTGCTGAGTAAGAATTAGATGTTGGATAACCAGTCAGTTGACCGGTGCTGATAATTCCAATCAAACAGTCCACCACCAGAGGCACCCAAGGGTGGTTTTCAAGTTGGCGATAGGCGAAAAACTCTTCTGTTGATCCTCCTATGTCATCGACCAAACGTACTTCCACGCACAAAGTGCCGGGTCGGTAAAAGCGTAAATTGAAGTTGTACCGTCTCGGCGATGCGCCAGGGGAAGCTTGTATTGTGAGCTGCTGGCTGCGCCCAACAACCTTCCCGCCCGTTTCCCGGTTTATCTTGCGGCCAATTTCCTGCCAAACCTCGATATAAGGTTTGACCACCCACGGGCGATACGCGCGTTCAGACACAACACCGAGAGGCTTGAGGAAGCCTGGATTTGGCTCAACAGAGACTACGTCGCTCTTGAGCAATCGCTCTTCGAGCTCCGGTCCCACCCAGGCCAAAACTATCCACGAATATTCCATCTGAAGGCTCACAAAGGTGTGGGCGGCGGGGGTTGAACCCGCTGCCGTAGCCCCTACCATCAGGCGCCCACTCGAAGGTTTAGGTTCCTAAAAACGGGGTAGAGCATATTCGATCCACGGGCAAGCCTGCTGCGATTACCGCGCAATGGAAGGTGCGTTGGTGAAGCTAGCCCAAGCAGTCATTACCTTGCGCCGTTTTTCCAGCATGTCGCCACGCTGATACGCCGCTTCCGTTTTATCGGACAGAACGTGCGCCAACGCCGCCTCCGCGAGTTCGCGCGGGAAGTTCGAACGCTCGGCTGCCCAGTCGCGGAAAGTCGAGCGGAAGCCGTGGACCGTCAGGCCCTCCATTCCTTCCATGCCCCGGAGGAGTTCCAGCATCGCCATATTGCTGAGCGGCTTCCCGGTTCGGGCGCCGGGAAACAGGTAGGGGCTGTCCGCCTCGCGTGGAACGCTCTTCAAGATCTGGAGCGCGCGATCCGAAAGCGGGACGCGGTGCGGACGGCTTGCCTTCATGCGCACTGCCGGAATCGTCCAGAGCTTGTTGGCGAAATCAATCTCGCCCTCCATCACGCCGATAGCCTCACCTGTGCGCACAGCGGTCAAAATAGTGAACTCAAGCGCACGAGCCGAGATGCTTCCCATTGAACGGAGCTGAGACATGAATGCGGGCAGGTCTGCATACGGCATTGCCGCGTGGTGCTCGACCTTGGCAACTTTCGACCGTGCCGGAAGCAGCTTGTCGAGATGGCCGCGCCACCGTGCTGGGTTGTCACCGCTTCGGTAGTGTCGGGCCTTCGCCCAATCGAGCACCAATTCTACGCGACCTCTAACGCGGGTGGCTGTTTCGGTTTTCGTCGTCCAGATCGGCTCTAGGATTTGCATCACGTGGGCGCTGTCCACCTTTGCCACCGGCAAGTCCCCGATCACAGGCCACGCATAGGTTGTGAGCGTATTGCGCCACTGCTCCGCATGTTTGGCGTTCTTCCACCCAGCGGAGTGCGCCGCGATGTAGCGCTCCGAAGCCTGCTTAAACGTCACGCGCTTGGCATCCTCTGCCCGAAGAGCGGCCTTCTTCTCCTTCCGAACTTCAATGGGGTCTATGCCGTCTGTGACCTTCTGGCGGGCGTCGCGTGCTCGTTCCCGTGCTTCTTTCAGGGAGAAGGTCTGAACGTCGCCAAGCCCCATGTACCGGGCCTTGCCGGCGAGCATGAAGCGGAAGAGCCAGGACTTGGTGACTTCGCCGTCTTGCGCCCCCTTCGCGGTACTTTTCGCCACTTGCAGATAAAGGCCGCCGCCGTCACCGTAGGTGCCAGGCTTGGTTTTCTTCGCTACCTCGACGGCGCTTAACTTGTTGATCGACCTGGCCATCCGCCCGCCCAACACTATTGTTTTGTGGTGGGCAAAATGTACCTACAATTCAACCCACAAACAAGCATTGGATTTAGCCGGAATTGAGCAGAACTGTTCGGATCGATTTAGGCTGTTTTCCCGATATATTTGTTGGGTTTTCGGCACTCGGCGGAACCTGTCATGAGTGCGGCGGACGGACGCTCTCTCCGCCATCGCCGTTGATTTTATTGTATTTTTTGACTATTTATCGATCTGCCATAACCGAGGAAACTCGACGGTAGCAACTCTCCGGAACCTTGCCCAGCCGGATATCTTGAGTCTCGTGGCGGCGGAGCATTTGTTTGTCCCTCACAGCGATGTCGGGTCTCGTAACCCTAATTCGCCGTCACGCCTCACACAAAGAAAAACCCCGCCGAAGCGGGGTTCTCATTTCGGTCAAAAATCTCAGTAGGGAGAATTGCACTCCCGACGAGGGCCGTAGTTCGGCTGGTAGGTGTTGTCCGAGGCGCGGTAGCTACGGTAATGATCGTAGCACCACTGCACATGCGAATCGCCACCCCGGTAGACGCGATGGTTGTTGTTGAGCGCGCCGGTAATCAGGGCGCCGGCAATGAATGCTCCGGCGGGGAACCAGAAATCGCCGTGGCGGCGATAGCCGTGTCGGTAATGGCGCGAGCCGCGATGGCCGTTCCAGTAGGGGCCGTCATTGTTGTAGCGCGAGGAATTGCGATCGCCGCGATGCTTCATCCACGGCTTGTAGTCCACCGCCTGCACATCGGACGACGCCGAAGGCGCCTGCGGCGTGAACATTTGCGCTGCACCTGCAGGCACAGCGGCGGTGGCCGCGAACGAAACTGACAGCGTGGCCGCCAGCATACCCGATACAATCTTATTCATGATCTTCTATCTTTCCGTTGCCGTCCCTTATGGGCTTTAAACGGTTTAAGAGCGTTCCGGTTCCGCCCGCCTGCCACAACAAAACCCCACACTTGGCGGGGTTCTGTCGTTTGCGATGCGGAGCGGTTAGGCGGAGAGCTTCGCAACCATCTCCGGAGTCAGAATGCAATGCGCCCATGCCTCGTCATCAATCGGCTTTAGGCTGTCCGCCAAGATCTATCCCGATTGGGATCCACGTTCATGAAGGATCGCACGCCGCAAATCCCGCGGACCTTGCTGGTCCTAACCCCTCCCATAACCATAGACGGCAAGATTTGGTCTTTGTGGGTTATCATTGCGCCGAGTTCGAATTTCCACGCTCGCTTAGTGGAGAGCTACGTAGCGCCGAAGCGGAAGACGCGACTTGTCGACAAGGCGTAGATCCCATGGTTGGCGGGGAGCGTTGGGCGTGTCCTTGTGCCGGCGCAGGGATGATGATTTGCTGCGATTCAACAAAGCGGGGGAACGCCATGGCGGACACGGTTATGAAGGCTCCGGTTCTGGATGTAGTTTTAGCATCTGGGATCGACGCCGCCTTAGGCACGGTGTCGGTCACATTTGGATCAATCGACACAAAGAGATTCCAACTCGATTTCTCCGCACAATGTGTTCCTTTGGCAATTGCTGCCCTCTCGGCCGAGATGGGAAAGCTCGTCGCCACTCTTCCTGCCGAAATGACACCAAAACTGCAGGGCATTTCTATAACGAGCACTCAACTGGCCATGAAAGAGGACGGCACTGTAGCCATCTTTCTCCGATTGGAGAGTGGAGCGGAACTGCCGCTTGATTTTCGGTTGGACGACCTCACCCGCCTGCGCCAACAAATAGACGAAGCGCTTACGCTGGCGGATCGAAAGACCCACCACTGATATAAGCTTCGTCCCGCTCTACATCCGCGCCTTGTCATCTCGCTGGTTGCTGCCGGCGTCTGGCGATTCCGGCAGCGCGATATAGTGGGCATGGCTTCCTGCCCCTGCTGGCCGGGCTCGGCACAACCGGGCTTAATGAAACAAACTGCGACATAGCGCGTTGAGGCTCATTCGCGGAGGGAGCTTCAAAAATGGATCCGGTAACGGCTGCTGTGCTAGTTTTGCTTTCTTGCAGCCCCGGCCAGGGAGTCTGCGAACCACTCGGTACATCACCGGCCGTTTTCGGATCCCTTGACACATGCCAGTTGACGCTAGCGAGGAGGCTCGCGGACGCGCCCAACGGAGAGATTGTCGGTCGATGCCGTTTAATCGATCCGATGGCTACAGGTTCCGTTCCCGCGGGATACAGGACCATTGTCGTCACGCGGGGCACAGGGGCGGATTCGGTGAGCCGTCGCTATATCGTCCCGCACAAGGACTGAAGCCCGCGACATCGCCCGCACCTCTTGCGTAGGGGAAAGAGGCGCGGGGCCGACCGGCTGTTTTGCCTTGCGCAAACGCTTTCGGCTGGCAAGTTCATCAACTGGCTACCCGCAGCAGCAGTTCGGGCCGGGGTTAATCTCTACGATGGCCGCGTCTATGGGCCTGGCGGCGAAGGCTTCATCCGCCTGAATGTCGGCTGCCCGCGTCCTCTGTTGCGCCAAGGACTGGAACGCATGTCCAGCGCGCTGGCATCCCTGTGATCGACCGCCAGGGTGCTTCGGATGCGAGCCTGGTACTTGATGCCGGCAGCCGGTAAGGAAACGTCCGAGGGCGACGAGCCGGGTGGCCCGCAAGTCCGGATTCCATAGCCGTGCCGGACACGACCCTCAAGCCAAAGTCGACATGTCCAGCTTGATCGCCGCTACCATTTCACAGCGAACCCGAGCTTGGCGCCCAGGGCGTGGCTATCGCCGAAATCCTTGAGGCTTGTCCGCGCTGTCCCTTCTCCGAAGACGGCGTAGCGACCGTCCGCCCAGCTCAGCGAGCCACCAAGGCCGACACCGCCCCACAGCGCCTGATTTTCGCTGACCAGTTTCGTGCCGGACACATCGACATCATTTCCGTCGAGGAAGTCATAGTAGAGGTTGCCGAGCCCGTAGATGTGGGTGCGGCTGACTTGCCCCGCATCGTCCACCCACTGGTCTTCATAGTCCGCGGAGAGGCCGAGGCGACCGACGAGGCTGTTGCTGCTGCCGGGCGACACGACGGCGCCAAACGGGTCGGTGAACGTGTCGAAGTCGACGGAGGAATAGGCAAGCTGGGCCTGCGGCGTCAGCGACCAGTTGCCGTTGAGGGCGATCTTCTGTCCGGTCTCCACGCTCAGCCCGTAGCCGAAACCGTTGTTGCCGTCCGCAAGCGTGGTGCCCAGCGTGGCCGACCGGATGTCACTGTCGTACCATGTCGCCTCAGCCTGCGCGTCGACGTAGAAGCCACCGCTGCCGAACCAGGTGAGCGTGCTGCCGACGCCGTAGCCGGTGGCAGCGATCGACCCTGCCCCGAAGATCGAGGAGACGTCCGACGACGCGGTTCCGTAGTGGGCCGTAATCCCTCCGATCAAGGTGCCGGCGTCGCTTTCGTGCAGCAGTCCATCGACGCCGGCCTGCAGCTTCCAGGTGGTCACGTCATAGTTCGTGCCGGAGGTCGACGTCTCCGGCTTGATCTCGGCATGGGCAGCCTCGATGCGCGCCCATATCGCCTTGCCGTCGACCGAGCCCTGGCCTGGCAGGTCCGCACCTTGCGGCGTAGCACCCTCGCCCCACGACCGATTGCCAATGCGCTGCTGCATGGTGCCCAGTTCATTGAAGGCCTGCAGCACCCCTTCATAGGCCTCGTACAGCGGCACGCCGGGCGAATAGAGCGGCTGCGGATCGGGATCGCCGTTGATCAGGGCCGAACGCAGATACCAGTCGCCGTCGGCCGGCGTGCTGACGCCGTTCTTGTAGAGCCTGTATGCGTAGGCGCCCGCGACGACCGCTGCATCGCCTTCGAAGGTATAATTGCCGTCGAGCGAGAAGCTGCCGTTCGAGACGCCGCCGACGTCGACGATCTTGATGCCTCCGACCGTTTGGGCGCCCGACCCGCCGAAATTGACGACCTGAAGGGTACCCGTCCCTGACGTGTTGCCGGCGATCACCAGCATGTCTGTCGGCGAACCGTCACCACCGAGCGCAGCGTTGAGAACGACGGCGCCGCTATTGCCGACATAGTCGCCGCTTACGGTAAGTGTGTCGCCTGGGACGCCACCCGCGATGCGCACCGTTCCGGCGTTGCTCAGCCCCGCAATCGTCTGGGACGTGCCGGCAAGATCGAGCGTGGCGCCCGAGGCGACGGAAAACTGCGAGGAGGAACTGAACGCGTTCGCAGCGCCCGCGGCAAGCGTGCCGCCGCTGACCGTAGTGGCGCCGGTAAAGCCTGAGTTGTCCAACGCAAGCAGCAGCGTGCCTTGGCCGTCCTTGATGAACGTACCGGCGCCCGAGAGCACGCCGGCATAGCTGGCGGAGGCGACTTGGTCGAATGTGAAGGAGGCGCCGGCGCCGATCGCGACATCGCCACCTAAGCGCTCGGCTGCCGAGACGAGGCCGCCTTGATTGACGGTCCAGTCCAGCAGCGACGTGCCTGACAGCGTCAGCACGCCGGCGCCATCCTTCATCATTGCGCCGGTGCCGGAGATATCGCCGGCGAAGCTGGCGTCCGCCGCCTGGTCGAACACGACAGTGCCGGAATTGCCGATGTCGCCACGAATCGAGGTTGCATCGCCGACCAGCGTGCCAGCGCTGACCAACGTGTTGCCGCCATAGCTGTTCGTTCCCGTAAGCGTCAGCGTGCCGGCGCCGGTCTTGGCAAGGCTGCCAGCGCCAGAGATCGCACCGGACAAGGTCAGGTCGGCCACAGTGTCGAAGGTGCCGCCGGCCGACGAATGCGTGACGTCGCGCGCCGAGCTGAACGCCGCTGTGTTGCGCAGCGTCCCGCCGGAGAGCGTCAGGCCGCCAGCGGCAACGCCGAGATTGTTGTCGGCTGAAACAGATAGCACGCCGCCCAGGACGGTGGTGCCGCCCGTGTAGGTGTTGGCGCCGGACAGCACCAGCGTGCCCGCATCGGTCTTGGTCAGGCTGCTGGTCCCGGTTAGCACGGAGGCGATGGTGGCGGTGTAACCTGCTCCGGCCACCGTGCCGTCGCCGACCCGGATGATGCTCTCGCCACCGGCGCCGGCGAGCGTGACGGAGTCGCCCTCGATGCCGTAGCCATCGGCAGCGAACTGCATGCCGGTAACCTCCAGCGCGCCGGCGCTGTCGTCGGTGGTGACGGTGCCGCCAAGCGTCTGGAAGATGGCGAAACCGGGTTGCGGCTTCATCGCGCCGGTCACCAGGCCGGTGCTCGTCGTCCACGTCGGGCTTGCCGCAGTCCACGTGCCGTTGCCGCCATCGACCAGCTCGTTGTTGGCAT
Source organism: Mesorhizobium sp. C395A (assembly GCF_030323205.1). Lineage (NCBI taxonomy): Bacteria > Pseudomonadati > Pseudomonadota > Alphaproteobacteria > Hyphomicrobiales > Phyllobacteriaceae > Mesorhizobium > Mesorhizobium sp. C395A. Next base: position 3,638,206 of record NZ_CP100473.1, read on the forward strand.
TCCCGGCCGCGTCACCGTCCCAGAACAACAGGTCGTTACCGACACTGCTGATAAGATTGACCTGGTTGGCGACAGAAGTCTGCACCGTCAAATCGGCCGCCGTGACGCCGGCCGGCAGATTGCCGAGTTCGAGACCATTGTCGGTGAGGGCGCCGCCATAATTGATGAGCCGGTAGACGCCAGGGCCAAAGCCGCCTACATCGGTGATGTTGAGGCTGCCGTCCAGCGTCAGCGCTCCGGTCACCTCGATCAGGTCGTTGACACCGCCGCCGACAATTCCTGCCTGGCCGAGCTCGTAGTCGAGCATAGAACCGGAGCTCAGGCTGAGCGATCCGACCGTAAGCGTACCCGGACTGGAGCCGGGGGCCAGCACGCCGCCATCGGCGACGATCACCGCGCCGCCTATCGAGCCGGAGCCGCCCAGCGTGCCGCCGCTGTTGACCGTCGTTTCGGTATTCCCAAGCGAACCTTCGACGACGAGCTTGCCCCCGTCGACCGTGGTACGGCCGGAATAGGTGCTGTCGCCGTTGAGCACCAGGGTGCCGGCGCCCTCCTTGTAGACGCCGCCCACGCCGCTCAGCTCGCCATTCGCGGTCAGCGTCGTACCCGCCGCCGCGCGGAAGTAGCCATAGGCGGAAGTGAGCTTGACATCGCGGCTCATGGCGAAGCTTGCTGTCGTGCCGAGTTCGCCGCCGTCGAGTGTCAGCAGGCCCGTAGCGGCACCCAGATTCTGGTCCGACGCGACCGAGATGCTTTTGCCGGTCCCGACCTTGGTGCCGCCGCTGTGGGTGTTGGCACCGGTCAGCGTCAGCGTGCCGAAGCCTTCGATGTCGACGCTGCCCGAGCCGGAGATATTTCCGCCGAAGGTGTGGGGGCCGAGGTCGAGAAACGAGACAGCGCCGTTGTCCAGGATGTCGCCACGGATCGCCACGGTGTTGCCGGCAAGCGTTCCTGCATTGACGATGTTGCCACCGGTATAGCTGTTGGACAAATTGGTGACGTTGAGGGTGCCGGCGCCGCTCTTGACCAGTGTGCCGGTGCCGGTCACCTGGCCTGACACGTCCAACTGCGTGCCTGCCACCGTGTCGAACCCGCCGGTCGAATTGATCAGGACATTGCGATTGGTGGCGAAGCTGGTGGTCGTGCGCAACGTGCCGCCGTCGAAGGTCAAGCCGCCCGAGAGGGCGCCCAGATTGTTGTCACTCGAAATTTGCAGGGTCCCGCCGGACAAGGTCCAAGGCGTGACGGCAGTTGTCGTCCCCGTTAGGGTCCAGGTGCTGTTTCCGGTTTTCTCGTAGAACCCAAACCCGTCATATTTGGCGCCAGCGCCGATCTGCGACACACCGAAACTGGCGCTGATATCGCCACCCAGCTTGAATGTATCCGCGGCGCTGAAAGCGACCACATTGCCTGTGATGGTGGAGCCGGCCTGAATCTCCAGCGAATTGACGCCGCCGGTGAACTGGATGGCTTTGCCGGCTGCCGGCGTTCCGCCACCGGTGCCGACGGCACCGCCGCTGATCGTACCCGCATTGATGACCGCGATGTTGGCGCCCTTGATCCCTGCGGCGCCATCGCCGCCTGCCAAGGAGCCCTGACCGCCACTGCCGCCAACGATCGTCGCACCTAGCTTGTTGATGACGGTTCCACCTGAAAGCAGCAGAACAGCGGCGCCACCGTCCCCACCGCCGCCGAGAACTGTTCTTCCACCGGCACCCCCGAGCAGATTCCCGCTGTTCTGGATTGTCCCGCCGCCCATCAGGACGATGGCAGCTGCGCCGCCGCCACCACCTGCTTGGACCCCAATGGTGGAAAGACTCGTGCCGCCGGTAACGCTGCCGCCCGCCTCTACAAACACGTTTGCGGACGAGAATATGCCGACGCCGCCACCACCGCTGCCGCTGTTGCCATTGTCCCACCTCGGCCGCCAGTGCCACCACTCACCGATCCTGTGCCAGTGACTGTAACGTCGGCCGTGGCACTGACGCCCACACCGCCACCGCCACCGCCGCCGCTCCTGACGACGCCATTCGTGCCAGGGGAGCCCAAAGCGCCGGCCCCGCCGCTGATGCTGGTTGCAATGGTCCCGTCTGTCGAGATGACCAGACCCGTAGCACCAGTGGCACCGGCAACGCCATTTGGGTTGTTGGCTGTCCCACTTACCGCTCCCGATCCTCCTGGCGCCCCGTCACCCGTCGTGAGGTCAATGCCGCCACCACCGCCACCAGCGGTCGCGCCATTGGCGGCATTCTGACCCGTGGCACTCGCGAGCGCGCCGTCAACGCCACCTTGTCCAGCGCCTGCGCTGCTACCATTGCCGCCATCTGCCCGAGCCGGCGCGGCGCTCAGCGCAAGGGCAACAGTTAGGATCGTCAAGGTGGAAGTGCTGGAGCGAAGCGACACGACTTGCGGCAAGCGCGCGAGATGCAAAACCCAAAACCCATCACGCGCAATCCGCTCCGCCATGCCTAAGCTCCCTGATTCCTGAGTGCGCGAAGGCAGCATGAAAGCTATTCGCCCGCAAGAAGTTTATAGTCATGAGAGCTACCAAGAAGCTAACGGTGATCAGTAAAATGAAGTCTGCGACTTTTGAGCGACAGAAAATAGTCAATATTAGATATAGCTTATTAAACAGAGACCTTACGGAATCGCGAGAACAATCTCGCTGCATCAATTTATGCGGAAACGTTCGGACCTCCTGGGCTCCAGCCGATCCCATCGGGCGGAGGTGAGTTTCGCCTCTACGGGGGCGATGAGGCGCTAGGCTGCCCCTTGAGCGACCCCTCACTATCCTGCAAGAAGTGATTCTGTAATCGACTCCCACTCTGCGTCTAGCTTGCCAGTTGCCACAGGCTGCCCGGCGCGGCGGTACCAGTAGGCTGCATTAGAAAGGTCGCCTTCTTTGCGGTGCAGATAGGCATGAACCCATACAGAGGCCGGATCAGATTCGTTGGCCTGCACACACTCATGCGCCCGCTCCCAATCGCCCTGTCTATCCCACCATAGAGCGTGGAGCGCCATCCCAAGATTCGCCGGGGGCTCTACTCCCTGAAGGGTCGCACGGAACTCGTCGATGTCCATAGTTACCTCGCCTCTGGCTACGCCGGTCCTGTCCCGTTCCGTGCAACGAAATGCGCCCTCTGCCGGTGATTTGCTCTGCCGACTTTAGCAATGGCTCTGGCGATCTTTAGCGGAAACGGGGTTTTCGCTCGGCAAAGGCCGCATCAAGGGCTTCCAATTGACGAATGCTCGTCGCAGGGCTGCTTCGTGCTTCTAAGCTTCATGGACGGCAGAAGCTGCTACGGAAGCCAAAGGCGCTTCCAGGCTCCATGTTATGCCATGCGGACCGTGTTCAAGATTTCCCTGCCCACTAACCGCTGCGGGCGCGACCCGCTTCAGCACCACGGTTCCAAAGCCACCTTGTCCGACAGTCTGAACCTGCGGCCCATCGGTTTCGACCCAGGTGAGGTGAAAGAGCCTCGAAGCACCGGAACCGGTGATGCCCCATGTGACCGAGATCCGGCCCTTGTCCCCTGAGAGAACCCCGTATTTGGCCGAGTTGGTCGCCAGTTCGTGGAAGGCAATCCCGAGATACTGAACTGCGTTGGGACTGAGCACCAATGATGGGCCCGACATTTCGATCAAATCCCCCGCGGGAAAGGCTCGACCTGGGCCGCCAAAAGGTCGCTGATCGTGGCACCCTTCCAATCCGCCGATACAAGCAGGTCGTGAGATCGTGACAACGCCATGATGCGCTCGCGCACCTGGGTTTCAAATTGTTTTGGCGTCTCCGATCGCTTGTTGGTCTCCCGGATCATCGACAGGATGACCGAATACTGGTTTTTCACCCGGTGGTTGACCTCGCGCATCAGCATGCGGATGCGGTATTCATTCTCCTTCGCCGACGTGATGTCTCGCGCTATCTTCGATGCGCCGGTGATCTGCCCGGTTGCGTTACGCACGGGCGATATCGTCAGCGAAACCGGAACCAGGCTGCCATCCTTGCGCAGGCGGGTCGTTTCGAATGGTTCGACGCGCTCGCCGCGGCGAATGCGTTGGAGGATGCGGGGTTCCTCGTCCTGATGGTCTTCGGGGATCAGCATGGTCACCGACCGGCCAATCGCTTCGTCGGCGGTATAGCCGAAAAGCCGTTCGGCGCCGTGGTTCCAGCTTTTTATGATGGTGTTGAGATCCTTGCTGACGATAGCGTCAAATGAGGATTCCACGATCGCTGACAGGTGCTGCCTGGTTTCTTCGGCACGCTGGCGGTCCGTCAGGTCCAGCAGCATGTTGACGGCGCCAATCAGAGCGCCGTGCTCGTCCCGCAGCGGTGTCGGGTAGGGCAGGAACGGAAAAAACGATCCATCGGGACGCTGCGCAACAGCTTGCTGATTGCGGACCGGCCTGTTCTCCTTGAGCGCGATGGCCATCGGGCATTCATCGTGCGGCAATTCCTTGCCGTCGGCACTGAACAGCTTGAACGTCACACACCATTTATCCTTGCCGACCTCAGGCTCCCTGCCTGCCAGATCGGCCGCGGCGCGGTTGTAGTAGGTGATCGTCCCATCCTGATCGGTCGTGTAGATGGCGACGGGTAGGCCGTCGAGTATCTGGTGATAGGTACTGTCATGCTGCCTGAGCTCCGAGCGGGTGTGCACCAAGTCGGTTACATCGACCGTGAAGCACCGGGTGTTGATCAGCTTGCCGTCCCGGAAATGTCCGCTTGAGGTGACTTCGACGTGCTTGATCGATCCATCGCTGGCCCTCAATCGCGCCGGATATCTTACGATCTTCTCGCCATTGGCAAGGCGACCCAAAATGTCCTCTATGACGTCCCGGTCGGGATAGAACTCGGCGATGTGGCAACCGAGGTAGTCCTCTGCGGGATAGCCGAGAAGGTCGAGCTCAGCCTGGTTGGCATGCACGATTACGCCGTCTGCGTTCACCAGATGGAGGGCAACGGCGCCGTTTTCGAAGAAATCCTTGTAATCGAAATCCAGACCGTCATTGCTGGACACCCCCGGGTTTTCGAAGGCGACAACATTCGCCTGTGTTGCTTCATGCATCCCAAACACCTTGTCCAGTCCAACCAAATATAATGCGGCTTGGATCAGTTGGTTCCCATTGCTCGCGGTCTCGACCCGCTGCGTACGGGAACTCGACCCTAAAAGGGTCGTAGCCTCGACTCGTCTTCCATCTACAAACGTGCGATCATCCGCGCATGGGCAAACCCTTGGTCCTTGTCGTCGACGACGAAGCCTTGATAGCACTGGATATGGAGTCCACTCTTTCGGAGGCGGGCTTTGCCGTGGCATTGGCGGCGACATGTTCCCAGGCGAAACGTTTTCTTGCGGACCATACCCCCGCCGCAGCGATCCTGGACGTAAGGCTGTCGGACGGCGAGGCTGTTGACGCGGCAAAAACCTTGGCAGGGCGGGCGGTTCCTTTCATCGTCTATTCCGGCCTGGGGCTCGAGGAAACCCCCGAAGCGTTCTCGTCCGGCGTAAGAGTGATGAAACCCGCCGGACCTGCAGAGGTGGTCCGGGCTCTCAAAGCGATGACCGCCGGGCAGCAGAAGGCGACGGGATAGCCGTGCTCTGAGCACCTTCGGTCTAAACTAGCCAGGCGCTGCCGGAGCAGCTGCCGTGCCTCACGGAGCAGCGAATTGCGGCCGGTGCCGATCAGGCGAACAAGGTCGCGCGCTTGATCCTCGGTGATGCCGGTCTCTTTGGCAGTTGACAGCACCAGTGCTTCATTCCCTTCCACTTTCTTAGGGTTGTGCTCGTCCTTGCCCGTGCTGATCATGCCTTCTCCATCGGCTCAACGCCAGGATCTGAGACTCATTCTTCGACGCACGGTCAACCTCGCTGTGCCGCGTTTGAGCGACAGAGATAGCGGCTCAATTATTGCGTTGCCAGAAACGATCCTGGCAACAGCCAAGTGGCCGGGTCCGTTCGTACGATAAAGCGCCCCGCGCAGGGACGGCGCCAGCATGGGCCAGATCGACCAGACAGATTGACCGGTCCTATGCCTCTCCGAAATCGGTTTCGTTTCTTGACGTCGGTTGCCGCTCGTAGTCAACGGGCGGCGGCAGGAGCATGATTTCGGTCTCCTTGCGGCCGAACTCTCGGCCGATCTGGAACGCCGCGTAGATCGCGCCGAGGCGGATAAGGAATCTAAGCATGGGGGTTCTCCTTCGATGTTAGGAACCGCAAGGCCGCGAGATTGTTCCATGGTTTGCGAGTGGGGACGATCTTGCCGTCGCACCAGGCATTCCAGCGCCGGCGCGGCAATCTGAGACATGGCGGTGCGGCTAGGCTGTTGCGGCCGTTGCCTGGGCCGGGATCCGTTTTCGAGGGGCCGGACGGCGTCGATCGCGGCGTTTCGAAACGACTTTGAGGGGAACGGCCGGCGCTGGAGAAAGTGCGCCAAGCACAGCGTTGACCATGCCGTGCGCTACGAAATCGGCGCTGATGTCGGCGGCCAAAGCTTGCCTTTCTTGCCCGACATCGCCCTGCTCCGCGTCTGACCAGAACACAATCCCAATTCTCAAACCTGCCTTGGCGCGCTTCAGTCTCCGGACCAGAAAGCGGGCATGCTTGAGCGAATCCCGGTTCAGGAAACCGACCACGACGGTGTCGATCGCCTCTAGTTCGAGACGACGAATACCTGCCGGCTCCATATCGACAAAACTGGCCTTCGCCACCGTAGCACCTTGCACCTCCAGCACCTGGGCGAGCATGGCGGCAGCGGCATCGTCGAGTTCGCCGCGACCGCCGGCACAAAGCACCGACATGTCCTTGCCGTCGGGCAGCTCGATCTCTTCCTCTTCGACGCCATCTGTTTCCCTGCTCGCGCTCCCTTCCGCGGTGGTTGCCGGCGCATCTTCCTCGCTTGCCTCTTCCTGTGCATCGTCGGCAAGATTTGCCACAAGAATTTGGGCGCTCGCCGCCACCTGCCTTCGCTGTTGATCGCCCATCACGCCACGCATGCGGTCCTGCTCGCCCAACAGGAGAGCAGGAATGGCGACAGTGTCGTAGAAATCGATCAGGTACTTCTCCTCGAGGATCTCCTCGGCATGGTCAGTGGCCTCGTCGGGATCGCCGGCCAGGAGCCGTTGATAGAGCCGGGCGTGAGATTCAAGGACGGGCTCGTTGCCAAACAGGACGTCGAGAAATTCGAACTGCGGAACATGTCGCCCGAGGACGACGAGGCAAACTGTCAGCGGCGTCGAAAGGACCAGGCCGAGCGGCCCCCACAACCATGTCCAGAAAATTGCCGCAACGATGATTGCCAAAGGAGAAAGTCCCGTGCGCGAGCCATAGAGCCACGGTTCGATGACGTTGCCGGTTACCAATTCCATGACGACAAACAGTGCGGCGGTCCACAGCACCAGCGACCAGCCGGGCGCAACCGCCAAGGCCAGAAACAAGGGCAGCAGCATGCCGATAACAGGGCCGATATAGGGAACGAAGCGCAGCGCCAGTGCCAGCAACCCCCACAGCAGCGCGTTGGGAATGCCGAGCACCCAAAGGCCAATCGCGATTGGTATCGCGTAGACGATGTTGACCACCAATTGCATGATCAGATAACGGCCAACCCGTTTGCCGGCATCCTGCAATGCCTGCGTTGTGCGATGGAGATCGCCATAGCCGACGAGGCGGATAAACCGGTCGCGCAGATCCTCGCGCTCAAGCAACATGAAGATGACGACGATGATGATCAGGCCAGCTGATGCCAGCGGGCTGATCAACGGTCCGATGATGTTCTGCAATACCTCCAGAGGTCTCTCGCGGGCGACGATCTCGACGGGAACAGGCTCGCGCCGGGGCTTGTCGGCCGCAGGCGGCGCCACATCCTGCTTGTCGATCTCCTGACCGACACGCTCGATCACCCCGCTCAGCCTGGCAATTATGCCGCCACCAACGCCCGTCTCCTTGAGGGAACGTACCTTCGTCAGAATGTTTGTCTGGTAGACGGAAATGTTCTGAGCAAGCTCGCTTACCTGGGTCGCAACAATGAAGCTGAACAGGCCCAGGGCCGCGAATGCGCCAATCACGCTCAGAAGCACTGCGGGCAGCCGAGGCAAGCCGACACGCTTCAGTGCGGAGACCATCGGCACCAGCGCAAAGGTCAAAAGCAGCGCGATGGCAATGGGAAGGAACACCTCACGACCGAAATACAGCGCAGCTACTGTCGTGACGATGGTTGCCACGGTAGGCAGAGCTGTGCGCGGATGGGCATTGCCTGCCGCAAGAATCCGTCCTAGCCCCCGCTCGGACGATGAGATGTCGTTTCGACGATTGGCAGCCACCTGATTCCCCCCGTTTCCTAGCGATAGTTAGACCCATTCGCCTGCCGGGCAATGTTTAGCAGGGCCGAATACATACGTTTTGCGGTTTTGCGCCCTGGGCGCTGTGCTCTGACGGTTCAGTCGATATCGTCGGAGCCGCAAATCTGTGGTAAAGCCGCCGCCCAACCAACCAAAGGACGACATCTGTGAGCGAACCGACTGTGGCCGAAGCGACCGAAAGTATCTATGCCTCGCTGCGGGCGGACAATGCCGACATCGACGCCCATATCGCGACGCTCAAGGCTGCGCTGACACGAGAGGGCGCAAAACAGGCGGTGTTCAATCCGGCAAAATTGGCGCAGAACAACCGCTCCGGCCGTAAGTTGATGCAGGCTTATTTTCGCCAGCGCGGCGTGAGCGTGAGGTTTTCGGACCAGTAGCGCGCGGCAGCTTGGGGGAACGGCGTCCCAACGGACGGTCCGTATCTCGCCCGCTCCGCCCTGCGGTGGACTTTCGTCAATCCTAGGCGAATGCCCGCCTTGCCCTGCCCAGGTCGGTGTCGCCCCCTGCCCCTGCAGCTCTTGACGGAAACCGGTGCCTCCTGTTTGAGGGTGACCAGGACGTTTGCTGCATAGGGAGATGGGCAGGGTGGGCAAACAGTGAAGCGCGTTCTTCGGATGCTTGCCGCGGCGATCATCGCGTCCGGGGCGACCGGCTGCACGAGCATTTCCTACTACGCGCAGTCGTTGCAGGGTCACGCGCAGATCATGGCCGCCCGCAAAAATATTGGAAAAATCATCCGTGATCCTTCGACGCCTGAGGCATTGCGCGCCAAATTGACGTCGGCCAGCGCCATAAGACGGTTTGCGACAGATGAACTGGCACTGCCCGAGAACAGCAGCTACCGCAGCTATGTCGACATCCATCGCGACGCCGTGACCTGGGCCGTTTTTGCCGCGCCGCAATTCTCGCTTGCGCCACGAACATGGTGCTTTCCGGTTTTCGGCTGCGTTCCATACCGGGGTTATTTCTCCCGGAAATCCGCGGCTGAAAGCGCTGTCGAGCTTCAAAGACAAGGCCTCGACGTCTATGTCTCGGGCGTCACCGCCTATTCCACGCTTGGCTGGTCGAGTGACCCGCTGCTGAGCACCATGCTGCATCAGGACGACACCTATCTCGCAAGCCTTGTTTTTCATGAGCTGGCGCATCAGCGCCTCTATGTGGATGGCGATTCCGCATTCAATGAGGCGTTCGCCGTAGCCGTCGAAACCAGCGGCGTCAGGAAATGGCTCCGCGCCGCCGGCGATCGGGCCGGATTGCGCCGCTACGAAGCCGATCGCAAGCGCAGCGCCGATTTTCTCGGGCTGGTGGCGAGGACGCGCGACGAGCTAAGGCAGGTCTATGGTAGTCCCCGCACCCCGGAAAAGATGGCGGCCGCCAAGGCAGCAACCATCGACCGGTTGCGGGCGCGCTACCGGCGGATGCGCGACAGGCACTGGGCGGGATACCGTGGATACGACGCCTGGTTCGATGCCCCGATCAACAACGCAAAGCTCGCCGCGACTGCCGTCTACGGTGAACAGGTTCCGGCCTTTCTTCGCTTGTTCGACCTGTGTTCGGGTGACTATCCAAGGTTTTACGCTTCTGTCCGGCGGATCGCGGATTTGCCCAAATCGTCCCGCGCCGAAGCGCTCAAGGCTGCGGACACATGCAATTGACTTGAACAAGCACAGGCTGGTCCTGACGATCACCCCAGCGACAGTTCCTTCGTCTGGTGTCTCAAAACGAGGCCGACCGCGCCCAGCAAGGCATCGTTCTCGGTGTGCTTGCCAACGATGATGCGCGTGCGCAGGGCGGGAGCGACATCCCGGGACTTGATCAGCGTGTGGCGTTCATAGGACGCGATCAGCGGCGTCAACAGAATGTCCCCTGCCAAAGCCATGTGGCCGCCGATGATGATAAGCGGCGGATTGAGCACCGAGCCGATCAGGCCGAGACCCCGGCCGGCGATCTCGGCGGTATCCTCGATCATCCGCAACGCCCTGACGTCGCCCTGCTCGGCCATGGCGATGACATCGTCCATGGTGACTTGCCGCCCAACGACACGCGAAATCTGTTCCAGCGGCCGGGCAAAACTCGCGTAGAGCTCCAGGCATCCGCGATTGCCGCAGCGGCAAAGGTCGCCGCCGGGATCGATGCTGATGTGCCCGAATTCGCCAGCGCCGCCGGCGACGCCCGTCACCAGCCGGCCATGCTGGACTATGGCGCCGCCGACACCCAGATCGATCTTGAACAGGACGAAATCGTCCTGGCCTACGGCCGCGCCCCACATCAGCTCGGCAATGGCCGCGCAGTTGCTCTCGTTGTCGGCGAAGATCGGCTGTTCCAGGACGGGTCCGAACACATCTCGTATGTTGACGCCGGCCCATGTTGGAACCATGCTTGCGCGCAGCACCACTCCATCGCGGCTGACAGGGCCGGAGACGGAGACACCAACCCCCAGGAGCCCCGCCATCGGCAGACCATTTTCCCTGTAGGATTGGGCAATCGCCGATTTGACCGCCTGGGCCGCCTGTTGCGGCTGGTAGTCCAGCGCCATTGGAATATTTTGTTCGGCAATGACGGAATGCGAGACATCGGCGACGATGAGCCGTATCTGCTGAAGAGCCAGGTGAATGCCGACGCAGGTGCCCGCTGTCGGATTGAGCGTCACCGCCGCGGCTGGCCTGCCGATGCCTCTGATGCCGTCGCGGCTGGTCGGGGCTTCGATCACCATTCCAGACTTTTTCAAGCCGTTAAGCGCGGTTGACACCGTCGAGCGCGCCAGACCGGTGGCGCGTGCGATCTGCAACGCGGAGAGTGCGCCGCGCTCGCTCAGGCAGCGCACGATCATGCTCTCCGGCGACGCGGAGGGTCTGTCGATCAGCCAGGTTCTAAGCGAAGGTTTTGTCATGGCTCAACATAAACATCGTTGACTGATAGCTCCAATATGTCATCTTGGAAAGAACTCGAGATTGACGCATCTCGCTGGCGGCGGCTTCAAACCGCGGCCATAAGCGGTCGAGACGAACCGTGCAACACGATATGGGAGTGAAACGATGAAGTCCGTCATGACCGCGCTTGCGGCCGCTGCTGCGTGCACATTTTTCGCCGGAACAGCCTTCGCCGAGCCCAAGACCAACCTTTTGCACCAATGGGCGACCGGATCGGACGCCCAGGCGATCGCCAAGCTCGGCGAGATGTTCACCGCCAAGGGCGGCAAATGGGAACAGACCTCGATCGCCGGCCACACCGCCAATACGCTGGCCAAGCTGCGCGCCGACGTGATCGCCGGCAATGCCCCGCCTGCCGTGCAGCTCAAGGGCCCCGAGATCGCCGAATGGAACGAGACCGGCATGACCGCCGATCTCGACGAGTTGGCGGCCTCGGAAGGGTGGGAGAAAGTGGTGGCGCCGGAATTGCTTCCGGTGATGAAGCCGACCGGCAAATGGGTCGCCGCGCCCATGAACATCCACCGCATCAACTGGCTCTGGGCCTCGCCCAAGGTCATGCAGGCGGCCGGCGTGGCGGAAATGCCGAAGACCTGGGCCGAGTTCAATGCGGCCTGCGACAAGATCGTCGCCACAGGCAAGATCTGCATCTCGCATTCGACCGCCGACTGGACGGATTCGACGGTGTTCGAGGTCGTGCTCTACGGCCAGGACATCGATCTCTACCGCAAGGCCTTCGTCGAAGGCGATGTCGAGTCCATGCGCAGCCCGGGGATGGTCAAGGCCTTCACGCAGATGCGCCTGATGACGAGCAAATACATGGATCCGGGCATGGTCGGCCGCGACTGGGATTCGATGTCGGCGCTGGTCGGCAAGGGCGACGCGGCGTTCCACATCATGGGCGACTGGACGATCGGCCTTTTGACCGCCGCCGGCTTCAAGGAAGGCACCGACTATGTCTGCGCCCAGGCGCCGACCGATTGGGGCAAACCCGGCTTCATCCTCAACTCGGACTCGGTCGTGTTCTTCAAGCAGAAGGACCAGGATTACATCGACGGCCAGAAGCTGCTGGCCAGCCTGATCCTGTCGCCCGACTTCCAGACGGTCTTCAACCAGGCCAAGGGCTCGATCCCCGCACGCCTGGATATCGATCTGTCGAAGGGCTTCAATCCGTGCCAGCAGCTCTCGCAGAAGGATCTGCAGGCTTCGATCAAGGACGGCACGCTGGTCCGCTCGATGGCGCACAACATGACCATCCCGCAGAAGATGCGCGGCGCGATCATGGACTCCATTACCGAGTTCGTGGCGACGCCGGACATGTCGCCCGAGGATGGCGCCAATGCGATGGCCGACGCGGCGGAAGCACAGAAATAGACGGGAATGGCCGGGCGCCATCCGCACCCGGCCGTCCGCCATCCCGGTCCCGCGCTCCGCCAGTCCTGTGCTCTGCCAATCTCCGTGCTCTGAATGTCAAATCACGACCTGATCCTGTCGGTACCGACGCCTGCCCGCCCCTGGCGCGAGCGGCTGGGCTCCGCGATGCCCTTGCTGGTGCTCGGCCCCTCTCTCGTGGCGAGCTTCGTCTACGTCTTCGTGTTCACCGGCTGGACGCTCTATATCTCGCTGTCCAACTCCTCGCTGCTGCCGACCTACGGCTTCGTCGGCCTGGACAACTACGCGTCGCTGTGGGCGAACCGGCGCTGGAACATCGCCTACAACAACCTGTTTTTCTTCAGCGCTTTCTACATCGTCGGCTCGATGGCCGTGGGACTGCTGCTGGCGATCCTGATCGACCAGCGCGTGCGCGGCGAAGCGGCATGGCGCACGATCTTCCTGTATCCGCTGGCCGTCTCCTTCATCGTCACCGGCACGGTCTGGAGCTGGCTCTACAATCCGACCGACGGCATCCAGGCCATGGTGCGCGGTTTCGGCTGGACGAGCTTCAGTTTCGCACTGGCCAGCGACCGGCACTATGCGATCTACGCGGTGATCATCACCGGCGTCTGGCAGGCCTCGGGCTTTGCCATGGCGCTGTTCCTGGCCGGCCTGCGCTCGGTGGATCAGGACCTCGTCAAGGCCGCGCAGATCGACGGCGCATCGACGTTCCGCATCTATCGCAAGGTGCTTCTGCCAACCATTGCGCCGATCTTCCTGGCGGTCGCCGTCATCCAGATCCAGTTCGCCATCAAGACCTTCGACCTCGTGGCGGCCCTGACCAAAGGCGGCCCGGGGATCTCGACCACCTTCCCCGCCATCTACGTCTATGACCTGATGTTCCAACGCGGCCAGATCGGCGAAGGTGCGGCCGCCGCCATCATGATGCTTGCCGCTGTTGCCGTGGTGCTGGTGCCCTATTCATTCTGGGTGGTCTGGCGCCGGCGCAAGGAAGCCGGCCATGGCTGACGTCTCCCTGGACCAGTCGCTCGACCGTCGCGCTGCCGCAGTCGCGTCGCGCCGGCATTTTCTCACCCGCTTCGCCATCTATGGGCTGCTGGTCGTCTTCGCGGCGATCTACCTGGTCCCGTTGCTGGTCGTGGTGCTGAATTCATTCCGCGACCAGCAGGAGATCGCACGCAACGGGTTGATCTCGCTGCCGCGCAGCTTCCGCCTCGATGCCTGGGGCCAGGCCTGGAGCACCTATTGCATCGGCGGCACCTGCGAGGGCATGCAGCGCAACTTCTACAACTCCCTGAAGATGACGATCCCGGCCACGATCATCTCGACGGCGGTCGGCGCGATGAACGGTTACATCCTGTCGAAATGGCGCTTCAGAGGTTCGGAAGCTTTGTTCACCTGCATGCTGCTCGGCGTCTTCATTCCGGGCCAGATTTCATTGATGCCGTGGGCGTTCATCCTCGGCAATCTCGGCCTCAGCAATTCGGTCTACGGGCTCGTCCTCATCCACGTCATCCAGGGCATTTCGTTCACCACTTTGTTTTGCCGCAACTACTACGTCAGCATCCCCGACGACCTGATCAAGGCGGCGCGCATCGACGGCGCCGGCTTCTGGCGCATCTTCCGCAAGATCATTCTGCCTCTCTCCTCACCGATCCTGATCGTCACGGTGATCTGGCAGTTCACCGGCATCTGGAACGAATATCTGTTCGGCGTCGTCTTCACCTCCGGGCAGCAACAGCCGATCACGGCAGCGCTCGTCGCGCTGACGGCAAGCGGCACCAATGTGCGCGCCTACGATGTCATGAGCGCCGCCGTGCTGATCGGCGCGCTGCCGCCGCTGCTGATCTATCTCTTCGGCGGCAAGTATTTTGTGCGCGGCCTGACGCAAGGTGCCATCAAATGAGGCGCGATCAAGTGAAGGGCATTGCATGTCGACATTGACCATCCGATCGCTGCGCAAGAACTACGGTGCGGTCGAGGTGCTGAAGGGCGTCGATCTCGAGGCGCGGAACGGCGAGTTCATCGCGCTGGTCGGACCCTCCGGCTGCGGCAAGTCCACACTGCTGGCGATGATCGCCGGGCTTGAAACCGTTACCTCCGGCGAGATCCGCATCGACGGGCGGCTGGTCAATTCGGTGCCGCCGAAGGACCGCGACATCGCCATGGTGTTCCAGTCCTACGCGCTCTACCCGACGATGACGGTGCGCGAGAACATCACCTTCGGCATGGAAAGCCGCCGCGTCCCGAAGCCGCAGCAGGACGAGGCCGTCAGTCGAGTTGCTGCCTTCCTGCAGATCGAGCCGTTGCTTGGCCGCAAGCCCGGACAGCTCTCGGGCGGCCAGCGCCAGCGCGTCGCCATGGGCCGGGCGCTGGTGCGCGATCCCAAACTGTTCCTGTTCGACGAGCCGCTCTCCAATCTCGATGCCAAGCTGCGCGTCGACATGCGCACCGAAATCAAGAAGCTGCATCACCGCGTCGGCAAGACCACGGTCTACGTCACCCACGACCAGGTCGAGGCGATGACGCTGGCATCGCGCATCGCCGTGATGCACCAGGGCGAGGTCCAGCAATTCGACGATCCCGCCACGATCTACAACCGTCCGGCCAACATGTTCGTCGCCGGCTTCATGGGGTCGCCGGCGATGAATTTTCTGCCAGCCGAACTGAGCCAGGAAGGCGGTCGCGCCACTGTTGTGTTGCAGACCGCCGACGGCAAGACGGCCAGCCTGCCGATCGTCCAGGCGCTCCCATCCGACACGCCGCGACAGCTCGTGCTCGGCATCCGTCCCGAGCATATCTACCGCTTCGATCCCGACCTTGCGCGCCGCAAGCCGGGCATCGCGCAGATCGATGCAGTGGTCGAACTGGTCGAGCCGACAGGCGCGGAGACCATGGCCGTCCTGCGCCTGGGCGGCAAGGAGATCACCGGCCGTTTCGACCCCGACGGCACGCCGCTTATGGGCGAGACGGTGACGCTCGGCATCGACATGGCGCGGGCGTGCCTGTTCGACCCGACGACCCAACGCCTGATCTGACCCGATCTGACCGAAGCTTGATCTGAAAAGAGTTCCGCCTTGTCCTTCGCCACCTATCCGAGCCTGTCCGAGCGTGTCGTGCTGATCACCGGCGGTGCGTCGGGCATCGGCGCCGACACGGTCCGCGCCTTCGCCGCCAATGGCGCACGAGTGGCGTTTCTCGATCTGCAGCAGGAGGCCGGCGAGCAGCTTGCCCGCGACCTCGCCGCCACGGCAGCGCATCCGCCCCTGTTCCTGCGCTGCGACGTGACCGATATCCCTGCCCTGCAGGCCGCGATCGGCACGGTGCGCGACCGCCTAGGGCCTGTCGCGGTGCTGGTCAACAACGCCGCCGATGACAATCGCCTCTCCGTCGCCGACGTGACGCAGGAATATTGGGACCACGCCCAGGATGTGAACCTCAGGCACCACTTCTTTGCCGCTCAGGCCGTGCATCCGCACATGAAGGAAGTGGGCTTTGGTTCGATCGTCAATTTTTCCTCGATCGCCTGGCGTTTCGGCGCGTCAGAGATGGCGCCCTATGCGGCGGCCAAGGCTGCGGTGGTCGGGCTGACCTTCGCGCTGGCGCGGGCGTTTGGCCCCGACAACATCCGCGTCAACGCCATCGAGCCGGGCGCCGTCATCACCGACCGGCAGCGGGAGCTTTGGTACAAGACCCAAGGTTCGGTCGACCAGGTCGTGCAGCGCCAGGTGATCCGCAAGGTTCTGCTCGGCGAGGAGATCGCGCGCACGGTGCTGTTCCTCGCCGCCGACGACAGCCGCATGATCACCAAGCAGTCGATCACCGTGGATGCCGGCCTGAGATGACCACACCTGACTCAAAGGATCGCTTCATGCTCGAGGTCGGCCTGAACCCCTACGGCCTGACCTATCATCTCGGCCTCCAGGGCCGCGGCACGCCACGCGCCAATCCTAGACCTGCGGGGCTCGATGGTTTCATCGCGCTCGCGACCGATCTCGGCGCGCGCGTGCTGGAGATCTGGGTGCCATGGCTGACCGAGCTTTCCGACGACGCGGTGATCGCGCTGCGCGAACGGCTCGCCGGTATTGGCATCGCGCCGGTCGTCAGCGGCGGCCTGCTGGTGGGCGAGCCGCTCGACGATGCGTTTCGGGCCGCGCGCCTGCTCAAAGCCAAAATCATCCGGACGGCGCTGACGCCGGTTCTCTGCGGCGACCGCAACGCCGCCGGCGAAAAATGGAGCGAGTACGTCGGCATCATTCGAGAGCGATTGGTGGAATGGGGTCCCCGCGCGAATGCCGAAGGGTATGTCCTTGCGATCGAAAACCACCAGGACTTTACCAGCCGGGAACTCGTCGATTTCTGCGCCCTCGGTGGTGGCAGTGTGGGCGTCACCTTCGACACCGGCAACACGTTCCCGGTCGGCGAAGCGCCGCTCGATTTTACGAAGGTGATCGCCCCCTATGTCCGCCATGTCCACCTCAAGGATTATCGCGTGCAGTTCACGACCGAAGGTTACCGGCTGATCCGCTGCGCCATCGGCGACGGTGCGGTACCGTTTGCCGAGCTGTTCGCAATTCTTGGCCAGCACCACGATCGCCTGACCGCCGTTCTCGAACCGGGCGCCTTGGAGGCCCGGCATGTCCGCTATCTCAGCGACGACTGGTGGCGCGGCTATCCCCCGAAGACGGCACGCGAATTTGCCGCCTGCCTGGCGGCCGCGCAGCGCAACCGGCTGCCCGACGATGCCGACTACCGCACCCCCTGGGAGCGCGAAGACGACGGCTCCCTGGTTTCCTATGAGCTCGACATGATCCGGCGCAGCGCCGCCAACATGCGCAAGCTGGTTCGATGAAAATGGAGAAGATCTGATGACGGCACGTGAACTCGATGGATTGACCGCCTTCGTCACCGGCTCCGGCCGTGGCCTCGGCCGCGTGATGGCCGAGCGCCTGGCCGAACTCGGCGCCAATGTCGCAATCCACGACATGAACGAGGAAGCGCCGGCCAAATATGGCGAGTTCGCCAATCTCGGCGAAGTGGTCGAGCGCCTGAAGCGGCATGGGACGAAGGTCACGTCGGTGACCGGCAACATTGGCGACCAGAAGGCGGTGGCCGAGATGAAGCGCAGGATCGAGGCCGATCTCGGTGACGTGCATGTGCTGGTCAATTGTGCCGGCGGCGACATCGGCGCCAAGGGCGGCAAGCCAAACCCGAACAACGCCCTGGACATCGAACTGGACGACATCCGCGTGCTCACCGAGAACAATCTGATCGGCACGATGCTGGTCTGCCAGGCCTTCGTGCCGCCGATGAAGCAGCGCGGCGGCGGCTCCGTCATCAACATCGCGTCGGCGGCGGCACATCTCGGCTGCTCGCCCGAGGTCGTCTACTCCACCTTGAAGGCCGCGGTCGTGCATTACACGCGCTGTCTCGCCAAGGAACTGATCGACGACGGCGTGCGCATCAACGCGGTCAGCCCAGGCGCCACCAAGACGGCACGCTTCCAGGCGACCCGCGTGGTCGATCCGGAGCGCATGGATTCCAGCCGCAAATCGCTGAACCGCTATGCGGAACCGGAAGAGATCGCGGAGGCGGTGGCGTTTCTGGCTGGCCCGCGGGCGCGGTTTATCAACGGGCAGGTGCTGCGGGTGGATGGCGGGTTTACGATCTTTCCGGGGTGATGGGGGAGGCCTCGAATTTCAATTTCAGGGCCGAAAGCGGAAGGTCCGTTTTCGGGATTCCTGGGTTAAATTGCCCCCTCACGCCTCGAGCTTTTCGCAGCGTCAAAACGGCTGTGGAGGGATTGGCAGGCTATACCGCTGACGAAGCGCACATGTGACGCACCGAGGATAAGTAACCCCGCTTGGTCACGAGGGCGCTGCCGACCGGTTGGTCGAAACTGGCGCTGGCACTCGCTATTCACGAAATTGCCGATCACCCTGACGAGGCCCACTAAGCAATGGTGAACGTCATTTCTGAAGTCGCAAGCAACTCGGCCGCCCTACTCCATTGAGGTCAGCCATGCCTTCGCGGAGCCGACGCAATCTCTGCTGGAGCCTGCATGCTTCTTCAGGCGCGACCGCTGTGTCTCAGTGCGGCATGAATCCTTTTCTCAGCCAAGCCAATATCTTGCTCCCATTGAGGACCCTGCGGACACGCCCGGCGGCCCAGCCAGCCTGCATGGTGGCGCCGGTGTGGCAACTGCAGACGATCTCATGCAACTGCCAATCGGAGAGTTCGAAGAAGCGTCTGGCTTCCCCGTAGGTATCCGATTGCATGCCCGATGCACGCAGCAGTGGATCGTCAAAGGCGACACTGATCGCCGATCCGACCGCGCGCGCTTCTCCGCGGACAGAGGGATGCAGATGCTCAGTCCCGGTGAGAGCCACAAGGGAGCGCGTCGGATTTCGATAGAGCAGTTCCGCCCACCGCTCTATCCGTTGCGTCCTTGTAGCCAGCAGAGCCGGCGATAGTGGACTGATGTCCGCGACTGACTGGAGTTGATCGAGTGTCTGGTGCTTCATGACTGCCTCCTGTTGGTCGTTCCAATCCCAAGGCCTTTGCTGCAG
This sequence comes from Mesorhizobium sp. C395A, assembly GCF_030323205.1. Taxonomy (NCBI): domain Bacteria; kingdom Pseudomonadati; phylum Pseudomonadota; class Alphaproteobacteria; order Hyphomicrobiales; family Phyllobacteriaceae; genus Mesorhizobium; species Mesorhizobium sp. C395A. The sequence continues at coordinate 3,657,453 of NZ_CP100473.1, forward strand.
GATTGGCTCACACGCTAAGCCGCCTCGTAAAGGAGCGGCGGCCGATCAGGTGTTGCCACCAATCGCCCACAGGCACCACGCGGCGGCATCTGCAGCGACCCCAACTGCATTCCTTCGCCAATGTTCCAGCGGGATGAAAAAAACTGTGCGGCCGGCCGACCCGACGGACCCGGCTGGCGCACGCAGGATCCTGAACTGCTGGACGATGATGACGCAGGCCTGGAAAGGCGGCTAGGTTGGACCTTGCTTTTCAGGCTTGACCATGATGTTTCACTACCCGCTCGGTCATCGCGGGAAGGCCAGGAGCAGAGCCGCTGGCAACGGTGAGTTGCGGACGAGGGCGGGCGGTGGAGGACGACGCCCTTGGGCCGCCAGGTCACTGAAGGACCAACCGAAGCGGCGCTTCGGGCGTAAAAGCGATGTCCTTGTAGGTCTGCAATGTCTGCTTATGGAGTAACGGCGGCAAGGCCTCTTTGACCGGCATGGGGCGCATTGCTGACCGGCAGATTTTCGGCCGACAGCAGACCCTCTGCTGCTTGGGTACCCAGCACGCAAGCTGACATGTGAGACCTCGGTGCGAAGGCCGGGACCAGGCCCACTGCGAACGTACGTGTTGGTTCGCATGTTGGCGCTGAAGCGCCTTATCGTTCAGCCTCGCGGCACATAGATCATATGAACCGTATCGTCATCGATCAATGTGCTCGACACCAGTTGCAGCGGAGGCCTTGCCTCGTGGAAGAAAGGCTTGCCCTTGCCGAGCACGAACGGCCTCACGTGCAGGTGATATTCCTCGATCAGGCCCAGCCCGGTCATAAGACCGGCCAGTTCCGGACCGGAAACGCTCAGGATACCCTCCGTGCGGGCCGCGATCTCGCGAATCTGCGTTTCAATATCGCCGGAGATGAGGGTGGCGTTGGGGCCGACCCGTGAAAGTGTGCGCGAAACGACCCATTTGGGCAGCTTGCGCCAGAGTGTCGCGAACTGGCGAAGCGAAGCATCCCATTCCGCGCGATCATCGTCCCAATAGCGCATGACCTCGTACATCCGGCGGCCATACACAGCGCCGGCATGGTTGCGAATCGTCTCGATCCAGTACTCGAAGTGCTTCTGGCTTGGTGCGCCCATGACCAGATTTCCGGCAAGGTCATCGACATAGCCATCGATGGAAACGTTCATTCCCAAGATAAGTTTGGCCATAAGCAGCGCCTTCACATAGTCGGTTCACGGATTAACCGCTTGTAATTTGCAAGCAGTGAGACGCTATAGCAACTGATTGCAAATCGCAAGCAGCATGGAAAGAAGCGTTCGTGCCGCAAACGCGCCCTGCCTTGTCCCATCAACCCTGGACTTGAACAGCTGGGTGATCCGTCCGGCTACCGCCATCTACGCCTGCCTTCCCGAATCAAGCTGCACCCCAAGTCGCTCGTTCCGTCTCCACCGCACCACGGCGCGATAGCTGGTATGATCGACTGGCACGTGAAGCACGAAACGGTCGGGGATTGCGATATCGGCCTTGACCCGCAGCTCCGCGCCGTGGGCGTGCTGGTTGCAAACCAGACAATTGATACTGGCGTCGCCAACGCGGATTGTCGCTTCCTTCAGAACAAGATCACGGATATGCGACCGTCGCTCTATCGGTGGGTCAGCCGGCATTGCCTTATCCCTCTGATTTGACGACCTGAAACTCTTCTGAACCCGGGATGGAAAGCGCACTACCGGCCCAGCGGTTGCCTCGAAAGACTGACGAGCTCGGCTTCGTCGACCACGCCGGCCATATAGTTCGCGATAATCCGGGATGCGATGGCGTCGCGTGCTTCGGGCGACTGACCGTCGCGCTTAAGCTGCTCGAATACACGGCCCAACAGCTCGAGTTCGGATGGCTGCAAAACGCCGGCCTCGGTGGCTTTGCGTCGAATGGGCATTTGTGATCCTCCACTACGGTCAACAACATACGACCGCGGCAGGGAAACTCAACTCACCTGTCGAGGGCGCCACGCAGGCGGCGGCGACCACAAATCCCGTTTCGAACGATCGGCGCCTCAGCCGGCGGCCTCAGCCGCCTTGCGCCGCGCGTCGCTCACCGTCAGCCAGGCTGCCGAGACCAGGAAGTAAAAGGCGCCGAACGCGGCATAGGGCGCGACATCGGTGATGCCGACCGTCGCAGCGCTGCCAGCCATCCTCACAAAAAAGATGCCGGCCAGCGCCGACTGGGCGCCACTCAGCACCATTGCCCACTGCGCGCCGGACTTCCAGCGCCGGACTGCGGTTGCCAACTGAAAAAGGCCCGACAGGACCGCCCAGACGCCGAACACCGCGAGCACCGCATTCATGCTTTTGCCCAGAGCAATGGCGACCGCCGCCGTGGTGATGATGCTGATGACCAAATTCAGCAGCTGCGTCTTGTTGCGGCTTAGCCCGCCGCTGCGCTGGGCGTCGACGAAATTGGCCAGCGCATCCCAGGCGGGATAGGCGACCAACATGATGGCTGCCAGGGACGGCATTGTCCTGGAGGCAGTAAAGGCCAGCAGCACCCAGGCCGCCGCCACGGCAAAGCGTATGAAATAGTAGCTCTTGAGCCACGAGGATTGGTTGGCTTCATTCGTCTTGACAAGCATTTTCGGATTTTCCTTTTTTGTGTTTACCTACTAGAAGGTAGGCACGATGGATGCGTCGAAGAGAATTCGGCGGAGGGGCTCGCCGCCCCTGTCGCGCAAATTCCCTGTTAGTGAACCTTCCGAGACAGACGCTGAACGGTCGGCGTCAGAATGGCGCCGAAGATGGCGGGGTTGCCATAGGCGCGCGCGGACAGCATGGCGCCATGAACGGTCGCCATGAAGGTCTCTGCCTCCAGCTCCGCCGAGCCTGCAAATCCGAGAACCCCCTGCTCGGCGCCGCGCTCCATGACCCTGGTCAACCAGGACGACAGAAACCTGAAGTAAGCCCGCACTTCGACGGCAATTTCAGCCGGGAGCGCCGGGAGTTCGCTGGCAAGCAGCGCGCAGACGCAAAACGGAACGCTCGCATCCTCGATGCATTTTGCCCAGTAGTCGGCATAGGTCTGAAGCAGTGCAAGCGGGTCTGGGAGTTTACTTTCCAGATCTGCCATGCCGGCCTCGGTACGCTCGCGATGGCGCGCCACAAGCGTGCGGACAAGATCGACCTTGCTGGGGAAATGATGGTGGATGCTCGCCTTGCGGATCCCCACCTCGCCGGCGATATCGGCATAGCTGAATCCGTTGTAGCCGCCGGCCACGATGAAGTTTCGCGCGGACGCCAGAATCTGATCGGAGGTCGCCACAAGGTTGCTCATGGCGTTTACCTACCTACTAGTAGGACTAGCCGTCAACGCCGAATTTCCGAGCGGGGAGCTTTTCACTCAAGCGATACTGATCTGGCGTCCAGAAATACAAGGCCCGCCGGCAAAGCCGGCGGGCGCAATAGGTCGTAAGATACCTCGCTAGAACCAGCCTCGGTCGCGTTCCTGGCTTTGCCCGAGCAGCATGCCGATCAACAGCCCGGCAATGCCACCAAGCACGAAAGCGCTGCTGATGGTGCCGGGATTTTGCTGGACGGCTTCGGACACCGTCTGCGCCTGCGATCTCAGCTGCTGCGTTGCCCGTGCCGCGCGCTCGGTCGCGCTGCCGTACCAGCCGCCGGCTTCGCCGACGGCATCTTCTGCGCGCTCGGCAAGCGTCCGGTTGATCTTGCTGATCTCGCGCTTCAGCGATGCGACCTGCTTCTCCAGGGCCTCCTGGGCCTCTCGGGCGGAAATCTTCGGGGTGTCCTTCGGGGTGTCGTTCTCGGCCATGGCTGTTCCTTTCGTTGAGGCAGGGGGAACGGCCAACGGACAAGGATGGTTCCGCTGCCTGCCGTCACGGTCATTCGCCGGGCCGGCCGCCAACTTTGGGAACACTCTCCCGATCCAACGGTTGTGGCTGATGGAGGCACGCATTTGTCGAATCGATCGAGCCATGCTGAAACGCTGCGGACGGTCTCCGACCTGCTCCACCGCGCCCGCCGTGTCATTCGCGACGGCGGCCATGCGGCGGCGATGTTCGAAATAGACACGCTGCTGCAGGTCGCACAAACAGAGGTTGCGCGCCGCCTCGAACGCAACGATCGCTGAACCTCGATAGGCCACCGCGGGCGGTGTTCATTTGCCGGCGGCGAAGGGCCTCGTTTCCCTTTTTGATCGACTTGCAAGGCGCCCATCGAGCGGGTCGCCGTCCCCGCCACGCGTCGACATGGCAAAGGCGCAAAATCCGAGGATGAGGGGCCATCATCGCGGCATCGACCCTCCCGGCTATAACGCTTGGGCGGCGGAACAAAGCTTGGCCGCACTGGTTAGGCTCACAGCACGATGTGTGCCCCAACGAGGATTTCTGTCCATGAAAACACGTGTTCTTCTAGCTTCGCTGGCCACCGCCACAGCCATGGTCTTCGCCCTGCCCGCCTTCGCCGCCGACAGTGCTCAGGACTTTGTCGACAAGGCTGCCATCGGCGGCCTGTTCGAAGTGGACTCCAGCAAGATCGCAGAAGGCAAGGCCCAGGATCAAGGCGTCAAGGATTTCGCCAAGAAGATGATCGACGATCACGGGGCCGCCAACGCCAAGCTTGCGACCATCGCCGGCGAACAGAAGCTGAAAGTGCCGACGGAGCTGGATGCCAAGCACAAGGCCGATCTGGAGGCTCTGCAGAATGCCAACGATGCCGTCGACAAGCCCTATGTCCAGATGCAGCGCGATGCGCATTCGGAGGCGGTCACGCTGTTCGAGAGCTATGCCAAGGACGGCGACAACGCGCAGTTGAAGACCTTCGCCTCCGAGACCTTGCCGACGCTCAAAATGCATCAGGAAATGGTCGAGAAGATCGCTTCCGCCGACAATGCATCGTCGACCACCAGCTCCACCACCCCGGCCGTGAGCACGACCGACACCACCAATCCGGCCGCCCCAGTCCCGGGTGCCAACAGCTTCACCGAGGATCAGGCGAAGAGCCGCATTCAGGATGCCGGCTTCTCCGGCGTGTCCAAGCTGACCAAAGACGACCAGGGCATCTGGCGCGGTCAGGCCACCAAGGATGGCAAGACCACGACCGTGGCGCTCGATTATCAGGGCAACGTCGTTGCCGGCGCGAACTGAACCCTCTGAACCAGAACGAGGAGATCAAGACCATGAAAACCGTAACCGGACTTTTCGACAACTACGATGATGCCTCCGATGCCGTCGGCGAACTGGAGGCAATCGGCGTGCCGCAGGCCGACATCAGCATCGTCGCCAACAATTCGGATGACTGGTACGACGACGGCGACACTTCCAACGCCGCCGAGGATGCGGCCGGCGGCGCCGGTCTCGGAGCCGTCATTGGCGGCGCCGGCGGGCTTCTGACAGGGCTCGGCATCATGGCCATTCCGGGCGTCGGTCCGGTCGTGGCCGCAGGATGGCTGGCCGCCACCGCGGTCGGCGCCGTTGGCGGCGCGGTCGTCGGTGGCGCTGCCGGCGGCATCGTCGGGGCGCTGACCGAGTCAGGCGTCCCCGAAAGGGATGCGCATGTCTATGCGGAGGGCGTTCGCCGCGGTGGCACGATGGTGACCGCCAGGGTCAGTGACGAACTCGCCGACGAGGCCGAGCGTATTCTTGGCGAATCCAACTCGGTCGATCTGCAAGACCGCCGACGCGCCTATGAAGCCGGTGGCTGGACCGGCTTCGATGCCAATGCCGACCCCTACACCGACATCGAGGCCGAGCGCGACAAAACGCGCAACGCCAGCCCACTCTGATCATCGAGCCCCGTCGCCGCACGGCGGCGGGGCCGAAGGTGCTGTCGGCGCACAGCAAGCGGCGTTCAAATTCGGCCATAAGGGGCGGTTCTCTTCGGACCTGCCCCTTTTCGCTGTTGCCTTGGCTTGACCGGCTCTTGCCGTGTTAGCATCGAGCCAACGAAACCAGCCCAAGGAAAGCATGAGCCCGTCCCCGCAACTGATTGCCGAATGGCCGCTGTCGCCGTCAGCGACACTCGGGTCCGCCGTGCGCTCCAAGGGGATCGAACGTGAAGTCAGAGCCCGGCTGCCATGGGCAGTCAGGAAGCACGTCAAGGCCGAGACGGGCCGCATCGCATTGCGAATGTCGAGATCCGAAGCGGAAGCGTTCAAGGCCGCCTCTGCCAGTATCTCCAAAACACTGGAGGGAGTGGAAGCGCTGCCTGTGCTTCCACGCGAGGTCGAGGATATCCTTACGATCTCTTCGCGCGAGCGCCACAAATGGCTCAAGGACGGTCGGCTGCAAAGCACCGGCACACGCACCGTCAAGATGCGTGGGCGATCAAAGTCTGTCACCTTCCACGTTTTCGACCCGCGCCACATCGAGGACGTCCTGGACCGCGATTTGGCAACAGTCTGGAGAGAGCAGGATGTCCAGGCGGTCGCCGAGAACAGGCGGCGCGGCGCGGGCAAGGCCGCGTTGACGCGCGCGGTAAAAGGCACCGGGCAGGCACGCACTGCGAGGAAGGCCCGGAACACGGACGGCCCGCCGCCCGGATTGAAGGGCTGGGATGCGTTCGAGGACGAAGGCCTGCTGCGATAATGATGCTGGCGCTTGCCGTTGTCCTTTGGGCCGGGCGAGCCTCAGCCTCAGCCTCAGCGCATCAATCCCGCTGCCCTGAGCGCGTCCTCGATGACCTTGGTGATCCCGGCCGCCGGACCGCCTGGCGGATTGACGGGCTCCGGGGTCGGATCGACACGGACGGCTCGCGGTTTTTCCTTCGGCGAGAAAGGCTGCAATACAGTGCCTGAAGCGGCCTCGGCTTTCGCCGCGCGTCGTACGTCTGGCTTCGTCAGCCCCCAGAAACGGGCGATGTGGCGCGTCGAGGAAATCCCGACATCCAGCATGAACGGCCCTGCTTTGCCGAGAGCATTGTCGCCGCTCGCCTGCAATGGCGTGCCATGGCCCATGCCGGCAATGCTGTATGCCTCGACCACGTCGCGGCCTTTGCCATCGCACCAGACTTTTCGGCTCTGACCGTCGACCTTTTCCGTGCGTGTCGGCGCTTGAGCGAGGCCGTGCACGCCCTCCCATTGCGCCAGCACCGCGTCGGCATTGGAAGGCACCACGGTCGTATCGGCCGAGCCCTGCCAGATCGAAATCCTCGGCCACGGCCCCTTGTGCGGCGAAGCCTCCCGCAACAGACGCTGCAGGTCGGTTCTGGACGGGCCGCCATGGCCACGCATGCGGTCGAAGGCTTCGGGGATGGTCGAGGCGCTGCCATAGGCAAGCCCGGCAATGATCGCGCCGCCGGCAAACACGTCCGGGTAGGTCGCCAGCATCACCGCCGCCATGGCGCCGCCGGCGGAAAGACCGGTGACGAAGATCCGCTTGCGGTCGAGACCGTGGGTGACCACCGCCGCCTCGATCATCTGGCGGATGGACAGCGCCTCGCCGCTGTCGCGGCTTATATCGCCCGGCACGAACCAGTTGAAGCAAAGATTGGCGTTGTTGGCGCGCTGCTGCTCGGGGAAAAGCACGGCAAAACCCTGCTCGTCGGCGAGTTCGGTCCAGCCGGAACCATGGTCGTAGCCGGCGGCAGTCTGGGTACAGCCATGCAGCACCACGACCAGCGCCGCCTGCTTCGGTAGGTTTTCAGGACGATAAAACCGCGCGCGCAAGGCGCCGGGATTGGACCCGAACCCTGTCATCTCGGACAGGTGATCGTCCTTGCTCTGTCCTGCACCGGCTGGCCGGCCGCGCATCGCGCTCAGCCGGGCGATCGTATCGGATATGTCTCGCAAATCGTTATCCTTGCGCGCCGGAATGGGCAGACTCGTGCACACAACGCACACGCAGCAATATCGTTGCTGCACTGCACAATAACAAGCGGCGCGGTCGATTAAATGACCGATGGATCATAGAATCCGCTGCACGGCTTGTGACGGACGAACGCAATTTGGCCCGGCTGGCCTCTGGTCAGTCAGCCGGTCGAGGGCGGCAGGCGCTGGCTCACCAGCGCTGATGCACGTAGGGCTTGATGTTCTCGTCGTAGACCGCCTCCACCTTGGCCATCAACTCGGAGGACAACGGCGCAAGCTCCGCCGCTTCCGCATTGGAAACCGCCTGCGCCGGATTGCGGGCGCCGGGAATGACAACCGTCACCGCGTCGAACATCAGGATCCAGCGCAGCGCGAATTTCGCCATCGTGGTGTCGCCTGACACCAGCGGCCGCACCTTCTCGACCGCCGCCAGCCCGACCTCATAGGGCACGCCCGAAAACGTCTCGCCGACATCGAAGGCTTCGCCATTCCTGTTGAACAGGCGATGATCGGTGGTCTCGAACTTGGTGTCCGCCCTGAACTTGCCGGACAACAGGCCGCTGGCCAGCGGCACGCGGGCGATGACGGCGACATCGTTCTTTTTCGCCTGGTCGAAGAACAGCTCGGCCGGGCGCTGGCGGAAGGCGTTGAAGATGATCTGCACGCTGACGACGCCGGGATATTGCATCGCCTTCAGCGCCTCTTCGACACGCTCGACGCTGACGCCGTAATTGCGGATCTTGCCCTGCTCCACCAAACGGTCGAGACGCTCGAACACCTCCGGGTGGTAGTAAAGATCGGTCGGCGGGCAATGCAGCTGCACCAGGTCGAGCGTGTCGGTCTCGAGGTATTTCAGGCTGCGGTCGATCCAGCCGTTGAGGTTCTCGACGCTGTAGCCCTCGACCGTCTGCTTCGGCAGCCGCCGTCCGGCCTTTGTGGCGATGAACGGGCGCGCGCCACCGCGTTCCTTCATCACCCGCGCGATCAGCTTTTCCGAACGGCCGTCGCCGTAGACGTCGGCGGTATCGAGGAAGGTGACGCCGGCATCGAGCGCGGCATGCAGGGCGGCGACCGCATCGTCATCATTGACCTCGCCCCAGGCGGCGCCGATCGCCCAGGCGCCGAAGCCGATCTCGCTGACTGATCTGCCGGTACGGCCAAATTTCCGTGACTGCATCTCGCTGTTCCTGACTGCGGCTTCGCCGGCAATGCCGGCTGCAAGATTCCGTTTTTCGGGGAGCCTCATATCGCATGGCAACGCGATTGACATCCCTCTTCGTTGGATTTACCAGATTACAGGGTTGTATGACAACCTGGTAAGAAGGCAACGATTTCGAGTCGGGAGGAACATGTCGCTGATGCGCGAACTCTATCTCGGCGGGGTCGCCGCAGTCCATCAACCGTGGTTGGCTCCCTAATCGTGAACAGCCTTGTCGCGCAGATCCTCGAAGCGGGCATAGCTTTTGGTCAGATGGCTGCGCATGGCGCGGCGCGCGGCGTTGACGTCCCTGGCTTCGATGGCCCCGAGAATGGCGCGATGCTCGCGCTGCATGCGGTCGAGATATTTTTCCCGCTCGGCCTCCGTCATGCGGTCGAGCCGCGTCCAATGGCGCGGGACCATGGCGCTGCCGAACGTGTCGAACAGCCGGGCGAAATTCGGGTTCTGCGTCGCCGCGAGAATGGCGCGGTGGAAGCCGAAATCCTCTTCCGAGCCGGAGCCGCCGGCGCGCACCGCAGCCTCCAGCGCGTCTAGCCGCGCGCTCATCTGCTGGAGCGCTGCCTCGCTGCGCCGTTCGGCGGCGAGACCGGTCGCTTCCACCTCGATGCCCATGCGCAGTTCCAGCACGCGCAGCACCTCGTCGATCGATTCGAGATCGTCGGGCAGCACGGAAAACGTCTTCGGCGGCGGATCCTTGGCGACGAAGGCGCCGAGCCCCTGGCGCGTGGTAATCAGCCCGCGCGCACGCAGCGCCGCCAGCGCCTCGCGCACCACGGTGCGGCTTACACCCGTGGCGGCGACGATTTCCTGCTCGGTCGGCAGCCGCTGGCCCGGCGCGAGGTCGCCGGATTCGATCTGCGCGATCAAAGTGTTGACCAGACCCGTCCGCAGGTTGGGCGCCTGCGGTATGGCGTCGAAAGTCATGGGCTCCGCCATCGGTGGCACTCCGGTTCGATTCTTGATCAAAGGATTGCATCCACAGGTGTTCGCCGCAAGGTGACGAAAATCTAGCCCGTCGCGCGGGTCATAGGAGGATTCTCATGAAAGAACGCATCGGTTTCATCGGCCTGGGCAGCATGGGCGCCGGCATGGCCGACAATCTGCTGCGCAAAGGCTGGCCGCTGACCGTCCATGTGCACCGCAGCCGCACCGCAGCCGACCGCCTGATCGCGGCCGGCGCTACCGAAGCCGCCAGCCCGCGCGAACTCGCTGCCGCCTCAGACATCGTCATCCTCTGCGTCACCGGCTCGCGCGAGGTCGAAGCGCTGGTCAAAGGTCCCGACGGGCTGGTTGCGGCCGCCAAGCCGCTGCTGATCATCGACTGCTCGACCTCCAACCCGTCCTCGACGACCGCACTTGCCACCGACCTCGCCACGCAAGGCATCACCCTGATCGACGCGCCGCTGGCGCGCACGCCCAAGGAAGCCGCCGAAGGCAAACTCGACGTCATGGTCGGCGGTGCGGCCGAAGTGGTCGCCCCCGCACGCCCGGTGCTCGAAGCCTTTGCCGCGCGCGTCGTTCCCACCGGCCCGACCGGCAGCGGCCACACCATGAAGCTGCTCAACAATTTCGTCTCGATGGGCTATTCCGCCATCTATTCCGAAGCGCTGACGCTGGGCGCCAAAGCCGGCCTGACGCCGCAGGTCTTCAACAGCGTCATCTCCGGCAGCCGCATGGATTGCGGCTTCTACCAGGCCTTCTTCGATTTCATCCTCAACCGCAACGAAAACGCCCAACGCTTCGCAATCGTCAACGCGCTGAAAGACATGACCTACCTCGCCTCCTTCGCGCAATCAGCCGGCGTGGCCAACCCGATCGGCGCTGCGGTGCGCAATGGCTTTGCCACGGCGGTCACCACCGGCCACGGCGAGAAATTCGTGCCGGCGCTGTCGGATATTGTTGCGGGGTTGAACGGGGTGTCGCTGGTGGAGGCGACATCACCGGGCCAATAGAAAACGGGTGGATTCGGGCGCAAGCCAACGGTCCCTACATCCTGTAGCCATTGGCGTGAAATCCGAGCGGCTCAACGGAGCCGCCCGGAAGCTTAAAGCATATGAAGGCGAAAGGGGTTTGAAACCGCGATTGACAAATTGCAAGGCGTCGAACGCGGAACTAGCGATGGAGGACGTAATTCTGGCGAATGTCCCTAACCAACGGCTCGATCTCATTTAGGGTATAGAATCGGACATGGTGGCGGTCCATTTGCTCCGCAATCATGTTTACGAATTCCGCATCCTGTGCCTGCGCATCGTCCCCGACCACCACTAAGCGAGCAGGTCGATCAAGGGCGGTTTCTTGGTAAAGAAGTTCGCCTTCTATCATATGCGGGCTGGCGCGGTTGAGCGCCTTATCCGGGTCACCCGCAAGCGACACGGCGTCAATCAGATTGAAGGCTCCATTCTGATAGGCAAAGGGAACCTCGATCTTTACGCCTCCGGAAAGATGGACGGGGTCAGGCTTCACGAGGAAGTCTTCGACGCCATTAGAACGAAAAGCTTGCGCCAGTTTTGTCGACAGCCTTTGGCCGCGCGGCGAGCTGGGTACCTCACCAACCAGCTTTTCGAACAGTTCGCTGACAAGCTTCTCGGGGTCTTTAACCAACACAGATCGAACCGGGGACAGGCGAACCTTCCCAGACCTAAGCCCTATAAATTTCTCGATCTTTTCCCTGTCCCAGCCGTTACCAAATTCATACCGCAATCGACCTTCCATCGATTCTTTCAGGTGCTGAAAATGGTTACCGAGATGGATTTTGAACGCCTGCTCGGCGCGGCGCGGGCTATGGCTAAACTTCACAAAAACCGAAGCATGAGCGAACACAATGACGCCAATGTTCACAAACTCAGCCCGCTCCGGGAACTCTGAGTATTGAACGAGCGAAAAATAGCCTTGTGACTCTCGGATCATTTTACCAACCCCGGGATTTCCGGTTCATCCACCAATCGCCCTGAGATCGTGTTCACCACATATTGGCCGCGCTCACAAATCAAATCGACCAGCGAGAGCGCGGCGTTGGGGCCAAAGCCCCATTGTGCAGGAATAGAATTAACGACTTCAACCACGAAATCGCGCTTTAATTGAGACAGCTTCTCGACGGCGCGCTTGACTGACTTCGCGTCGATATATGGATCGAAGGCCGGAAACTTACCATATACATTTGGGTCTAGGACCCATGCCTCAGGGGCCGGCCCCATAGGAAAATCAACGTCATTCCCAATAAAACAGCTTGAATGATCGATGGGGACAAGATCGTATTTACGACGCCCCTCAGCCTTCACATAAAGTAGGTTGTCGGCGTTGTCTTGTCCATCAAAAAACCGGTCCCAATTGCGGACCCACGTATCGAAAACAACCAGCAACGCCACGTCACCAGGCTCTCGGAGACGAGACAAAAAAGTGTCTCCTCCGTCGTGTGGGGTTCCATCAACGGCGCGTGAAAAGAACATGGGCGGCACCATGCGCGCCCCATTCCTTTCCATAGTCAGGTCTATTTGACAGTCGTGGACTATGGCAAACGGCGGCACCTTGAGGCCAAGCCAAGAAGCCAATTCTCCAGACACCAATTCCGACACAAGTATCGCAGAACCCATCGGATTTCCCATCGATTTGAGAAATCCCTCGCCTGAATCTGTGTCCACCCGGATCGGGCTGGTGCTTGAACCAAACGACTCTATTTCCCGACGCACCTCCGCCGGCTGACATACCGCCCCACATGCAAGAGCCATGATGCTCCACCCATCCCAATTCGGATTGCATACATCGCATCCCGAACGGAATCGAGTCTTGGGTACACGAAGTATAACATACTGCTTTGTTTTGGTTAGTTTGTTGATAGGTCAGGCATTGGCCAGTCGCGTCTATGATAGCTGCTTCGGCGCGTTGCGTATGGCGAGTAGCTTCTTATCCTCAGTCTCACCTGTCGCCAGTGCGGGTGCTTATCGGTCATGATAATGCGTGAGGATGCATGGACCGTTTGCCTGAGAAGGTTCGCGGTTTCAGTGAGCATCCATCATGGCCGTCGATGTGTTCGAAATGAGCGCGCATCCCATTGTTGCTTTCGCGGTGTGCACGGACAGCGCCATGGCACTCTGGGCAACGCTTCGGAATTTTGGGATTTAGACCAAGCGCTTGGTCGATCGTGAGGTACGACCAACCATCGACTACCTTCATTTCGCAGGCATCCATTTCCATCCGACGAATATGGCATTCAACGCCGGACATTCAAAGGCGGAAATTCGACCGTCAGCCCGCCCGCGCACAGCCTTCCGCAATCTCGAATGCCGCAGCGGAGACGCTGCCCCTCGCGCCCGTGATGCCGACTCCGCAGCCGCATCGCTCTCGAGCAGACCTGGCGCACCTCCAAGCACCCGCCTAGCGAACAGCCATCCATCCGTGTCAAACCGCAATATCGGTCGAGCGCGAAATGCCCTGACGCGCCTATCTGGTGTCGCCACGCAGGACGAGACGTTTGATGACCCCACTTGAAAACTACCATGCCCGGATGCGGCGGGTGCTGGATCATATCGACCAGCATCTCGACGACGATCTGGGCCTGGAAGCGTTGAGCGGCGTCGCGGTGTTCTCGAAATACCATTTCCACCGGCAGTTCACGTCAACCTTCGGCTTGTCCGTGCATCGCTATGTCCAGCTCGCCCGCCTGAAGCGCGCTTCGTACCGGCTTGCCGAGAGCGACGCCCAAAGCGTCACCGACATAGCGATGGATGCCGGCTACGACGCACCGGATGCCTTCGCCCGCGCCTTTCGGCAACGGTTCGGACAATCGCCTTCGTCGTTCCGGAAGTCTCCCGACTGGGGGGCGTGGCTCATGGCCTTCGGGCCGCTCGACAAAGCAAGGACCACGCTCATGCAGATAATCTTCGAACCCGACGACGTGATGATCCGCGATGTGCCGCCGACGCCGGTGGCGATCATGGAGCATCGCGGCGACCGGGCGACGCTCCAGGACACCATCCAGCGCTTCATCGCCTGGCGCAAGGCCGCCGGCCTGTCGCCCGAGACCAGTTCGACCTTCAACATCTTCCGTTCCGAAAGGGAGCCGGCGAACCCGGCCGATTACAGCATGGACATCTGTGCCGGAACCGAGCTGCCGGTAGAGGGTGGGCCGATCGAGGACGCGCAGATGAAGGCCGGCGTCATCCCCGGCGGACGCTGCGCGGTGCTGCGCTACCCCGGCAACACCAACAATCTCGAGCCGGCAGCACTTTACCTCTATCGCGAATGGCTTCCGGCCAGCGGCGAGGAGGCGCGACTTTCCGGTGTATTGCCAGCGACACTTTTCGTCGAACGGACCGGTGCGCGAGGTGGTGCTTGAGCTGTTTCTGCCGCTGAAATAGCGCGGTGGGGTGGCGGCCTATCTCCGGCCCTGAGCTGGTTGAGCCGACGACCGAGTGAAATCTGATATGGCGCTCCCCACTCCGTCTCGGCTTCGCCGAGCCACCTCTACCCCCACATTCGTGGGGAGAGGAAACCCAAGCTTTTGAAGGGCTGCGATCTCGGAGATTGGCATTTCCTCATCCCCCATGAAATGGGGTAGAGGTGGCTCGGCGAAGCCGAGACGGAGTGGGGGTCAGCGCTGCCATAGGCGATTGGCCCAGCGCGCGGACAAGGCAAGGCTATCCCTAAGCCTGCCCGCGCACAGCCTTTCGCAACCGCGAATGCCGCACCGGAGACGCCACTTCCTGCACCGGCGCACCAGGCTCCGCAGCTTCCCTCTCATGCAACCCCACCCGCAGCGCAGCGCCCGCTAGGTGGTCGCGCATGGCGGCTTGTGCTCCTTCGGCGTCGCCGGCACGGATCGCTCTCAGGATGCGCTCATGTTCGCCGAGCGTAATGCGGGCCATGTCGTCCGACTTTTGCTGGTTGCCGGCGGCGAGAATGCTTTCGCGCACCCGCTCGGACACGAAGACCAGGAATTGGCCCATGTAGGAATTGCGCGTCGCCTCGGCGACGGTGCGGTGGAATTCGAGGTCGCTGCGCAGCCAGGCGACGCTGCCATAGGGGGCGGCGCGCATGCCGGACAGCGCATCGCCCATGGCTTTGAGATCGGCGTCGCTGCGCCGCTTGGCGGCAAGGGCCGCCGCCTGCACTTCGAGGATACCACGCAGTTCGAACAGATTGCGAAACGAGTCGGCGCGCTGCAGCGTCTCATGGTCGATGGTCAGCACCGTCGGGTTGTTGCTCTCGACCACGAAGGCGCCGCGCCCCTGCTGCGACCAGATTCGGCCTTCCGAGCGCAGCCGCGCGATCGCCTCGCGCACCACGTTGCGGCTGACCCCGAAAGTGGTTGCCAGCGCCGCCTCGGTCGGCAGCTGGTCACCCGGCTTCAGCCGGCCTTGCGCGATCTCGCGCGAGATGGAACTGGCCACCAGAGTGGAGAGGTGTGGGCCGCGATTGACCTTGTCGAGTTTCAGCGTCATCGCTCACCTATAGTCGACGGCGGGTGCGGACGCCAGAATGCGGCCGTTGCTGAGAATGTGGCGCGGGTCGAATGCGTCCTTGATGCCGGCGGCGAGGTCGAGCGTCACCGGATCGATGCGTTCGAGGAACGCCTTCTGCTTGACCCGGCCGATGCCGTGCTCGGCGCTGATAGAGCCGCCATAGCGATCGACGACGGTGAAGATCTCGGCTTCCGCCTGCTCGAACAGATGTTCCATCGCCTCGGTGCCCATGCCTTCCGGCGGCACGACGTTGAGGTGGATGTTGCCGTCGCCGACATGGCCGTAGGTGACGGCCAGCGCGTCGGGCCGGGCTTTCTCCAAGGCGGCCAGCGCATCGGTGACGAAATCGGCAAGCCTGGAGATCGGCACCGACACATCGGTGCGCAGGTAGCGCCCGCCCCTGCCCTGCCGCTCGACCATGATCTCGCGGTAGAGCCACAACCGCTCACCTTGAGCCCTGGTCGAAGCGATGACGCCGTCCTCGACGATGTCCTCGACGCTGCCGAGAAACCCCAGCAGCATATTGGAGAGGTCGATCAGCCCGCCCGACGACACCTCGATCAGCACATAGACGGGATAGGGCTGGCTGAGCGGATCGGGAAAATCCTGGCCTTCGCGCATGGTGATCTCGATGCCGCCGCGCAGGATCAGTTCGAAGGCGGTGAGCAAATCGCTGCAATCGCGCCGCGCCCTTGCATAGAGTGCCATCGCGTCCTCGACGGAACGCAGGCCAACCAGCGCGGTTTCGATCTGCGTCGGCTTGGGGAATAGTTTCAGCGCCGCCGCGGTGACGATGCCTAGCGTGCCCTCCGAGCCGATGAAGATCTGCTTCAGATCATAGCCGCGGTTGTCCTTGCGCAGCACTTTCAGCCCGTTCCAGATGCGGCCGTCGGCCAGCACCACTTCGAGGCCAAGCACCAGGTCGCGCGTCATGCCGTAGCGCAGCACGTTGAAGCCACCGGCATTGGTGGCGACATTGCCGCCGATGCGGCAGCTGCCTTGCGCGCCGAAGGTGATCGGCAGCAGGCAGTCGCTCGCTTCAGCCTCGCGCTTGGCGTCCTCGAGGATGCAGCCGGCCTCGACCACCATGGCAAAGTCGATCGGGCTGATCGAACGGATACGGTTCATGCGCTCCAGCGAGATGACGATCTCGCCGCCATCCGCCGCCACTGCGGCGCCCACGAGCCCGGTCAGGCCGCCTTGCGGCACCACCGGAATGCGCTCGGCATGGCAGAACCGCATCAGCGCCGACATCTCCTCCACCGAAGAGGGCCGCGCCACGGCCAGCGGCCGGCCGAAATGATCGCCCGACCAATCGCGGCTGTAGCGCGCCAGATCCACTTCCTCGGTCAGCAGCCCGCCATTCGGCAGCAGGCCGGCCAGGGCTGCGATCTGCGATGCGGAGGTTGGCAGCACGGCATTCATGGATTGGCTCTAGGCCCCTCGGCAAAACGACTGGACAAATACCGACGTTGTCGTGTTATCATACAACCCTGATTGAGAACATCAAGCGAGGCTTGCCGCCAAGCGTGCGATGTGGATGATCAGACCCGCAAATCACAGAATTCGGAGGACTTCCCCAATGAGCGACGCCCCGGGCTTTCGCTATATGCACACCATGATCAGGGTGCTCGACCTTGACAAGTCGATCGCCTTCTACACCGAGGTGCTCGGCATGACCCTGCTGCGCCGCGACGACTACCCCGGCGGCAAGTTCACCAACGCCTTTGTCGGCTATGGCCCCGAGGACAAGGAAGCCGTCGTCGAGCTGACGCTGAACTGGGGCCGCGAGGAGCCCTACGAGATCGGCACCGGCTTCGGCCATCTGGCGCTCGGCGTCAACGACATCTACGCCGTCTGCGCCGAACTGGAAAAGCGCGGCGCCAAGATCCCGCGCAAGCCCGGCCCGATGCAGCACGGCACCACCCACATCGCTTTCGTCGAAGACCCCGACGGCTACAAGATCGAGCTGATCGGCCTCGACACGATGTGATCCGATCGGGCCGGACCGCATCGGCCTCGCGCCGATGCGGTCCCGTCCTGTCCGCGCTTGCCTGGGAGGCGGGATCACTTGATGACCGCGATCTTGCTGCGGTCGATGGTAATGGCGACGGCGGCAATGAGCACCGCGCCGAACACCATGTTTTCCAGGAAAATATTGACGCCGACGAAGGTCATGCCGATGCGCACGATCGAGATGATCAGCGCGCCGACCGCCGTGCGGGCAACGCCGCCGAGCCCGCCGGTGATCGCCGTGCCGCCGACGATTACGGCGGCGATGGCCGGCAGCAGCAGCTGGTTGGCCAGCACCGGCGAACCGCTCGACAGCCTGGCTGCCAGCACGACGCCGGCGATGGCCGCGAGCATACCCGACGCGGCAAAGGCGATGATCTTGGTGCGGTCGACATTGATGCCGGCCGCCCACGCCGCCGGTTCGCCGGCGCCGACCGCGATCGCTTGCCGGCCGAAGCGCGTGTAGCGCAGCGCCAGAAAGGCGGCGATGCCGATGACCGCCGAAATCAGCACCACCACCGGAATGCCGCTGATGGTGGCGTTGATCCACGCCGTGTTTTCTCGGCCACCTTCCTCGATGGTGATGGCGCGGCCATTGGAGACCCAGAGCGCCAGGCCGGTGACCACGCCGCCGGTGGCGAGTGTCGCCACGAAGGACGGCACGCGCAGCTTGACGTGGACGACGCCGCTCAACACTCCGAAGGCGAGCCCCGACAGGATCGCCACCGGGAAGGCAGCAAGGCCGAGCGAGGGCAGCAATTGCGCCAGGATGACGCTGGCCAGCGAAGCCACCGCCTGGATCGACAAATCGATGCCGCCAAGCAGGATGGCGAAGGTGACGCCGGTCGCCAGGATGAACAGCACGGCGGTGTTGGCAAACAAAAGCGCCACGGTCTCGCCGGTCAGGAAGCCGGGCGCGGCGATCTCGATGATCAAAAGCAGCGCTAGCAGCAGCACCAGCGGAATGGCGCCTTGCGTCCACTTGCCCTCGAAAACCCGCCTGATGGAGAACGCTTCATTCATCGGCTCACACCATTGCCCTGAGAAGATCGACCTGGTTCGGCTTGTTGCCCGGGCTGGCATCGAAGCGCGCGGTGATCTCGCCATCGCGCATCACCAGCACCTGGTGCGACAGGCCGATCGTTTCCTCCAGCGTGTCGGAAATCAAAAGAATCGCCACGCCTTGCGCGGAGAGATCGCGCACCAGCTCGTAGACCTCTTCCTTGGCGCCGACATCGAGCCCGCGTGTGGGATGGTCGAGCACCAGGATGCGCGAGCCCGCCGTCATCCAGCGCGCCAGCACCACCTTCTGCTGGTTGCCGCCGCTGAGTTTGCGGCAGGCGGCATCGGGGCCGGGCGCCTTGATGCGCAGCCGCTTGATCCAGTCGGCGGCAAGCCGGCGCTCCTTGCCATAGTCGATGGCGCCATGGCGCATGACGCTGGAGAGATCGGCCAGCGAAATGTTCTCCGCGATCGACAGGAACATCACCAGCCCTTCGAGCCGGCGCTCGCGCGGGACATAGCCGATGCCCTTGCGCACCGCCGGTTCCGGCGAGGAGAAGCGCACGACATCGCCGGCGATTTTCATCTCGCCCGCATCATGCTGGACGAAGCCGCCAACGGTGCGCGTCACCTCCTCGCGGCCGGAGCCGACGACGCCGGCAATGCCGACGATCTCGCCCGCCCGGATCGAGAGATCGACGCCGTGATAGAAACCGTTGGCGCCAAGCCCCTTGGCCTCGACCATCACGATATCGCGCGGCGCCAGCTGGCGGGCCTCGCGGAAATATTCGGCCTGCAGGCCGCGCCCGACCATGATCTCGTGCAGCTCCGGCGCGGTGACTTCGGCTGCACGATGTTCGGCAACGACGGCGCCGTCCTTCATCGTGTAGACGCGATCGGAAATATTGAGCACCTCGTCGAGCCGGTGCGAGACGAACACAAAACTGGCGCGGGATTTAAGCGAGCGCACCCGCGCGAACAGCACCTCGATGTCGGCGGCGTTGAGCACCGAGGTCGGCTCGTCGAGCAGGATGAGCAACTGCCGCTCGACCACTTCTTCCAGGGTCAGCGCCTTGGCGAGCTCGACCATCTGGCGCGCGGCGAAGGTGAGTTCGGAGGTGCGCGCGGTGACGTCGATGTCGATGCCGATCTTGGCCAGTTGCCGCCGCGCCGCCGCGTTCATGGCGCGCCAATTGACGAGGCCGAAGCGGGTGAAGCGGTCCTCTTCGCCGAGATAGATGTTTTCGGCAACCGTCAGGTTCAGCACCAGCGACTGCTCCTGGAACACCATGCCGATGCCATGCCTGGCCGCATCACGGGCGTTGCGCATGCGCAGCTGTTCGCCATCCAGCGTGAGCGAGCCGCCATCCGGCCGGTAGCCGCCGGCCAGCACCCGCATCAGCGTCGACTTGCCGGCGCCGTTCTCGCCGATCAGCCCGACAACTTCATTGGGCCGCACCTCGATGGAGACGTCGCGCAGCGCCTGGACGCCGGGGAAATTCTTGATGATGTTGGACGCCTGCAGCATGGCGTTCACTTGACGATTTTCAGGCGGACACGGTCGAGCGACAGCGCCACCGCGGCGATGATCATCAGACCCTGCACCGTCTGCTGGATGTAGGGCGAGATGCCGAGCAGGATCATGCCATTGGCAAGCACGGTGACGATCAGCACACCGATCAGCGTGTTGACGACGCCGCCCTCGCCGCCGGTCAAAGCGGTGCCGCCGACGACCACTGCGGTGACCGCTGCAAACAGCCTGCCGTCGCCGATGACGGCGTGCGACTGGCCGAGCTGTGCCGCGGCCAGCACGCCGGCAATGCCGAAGAAGAACCCTGCCAGCGCAAAAGCGGTGATGCGCACGCGCACGACATTGACGCCGGAGAGCTTGGCGACATCCTCGTCGCCGCCGATCGCCAATATGTGGCGGCCGAGCTTGGTGTGATACTGGATGACAGTGGCGAGCAGGAAGGCGCCGAACGCGACCCAGACCGCCACCGGCAGGCCGAGGAAACGGTGCAAGGCCAGGTCGCGGATCGAGGCGTCGTTCAGCTTGATGGCCGTGCCGCCCAGCATATAGACCGACAGGCCGAGGCCGATGAACCACATGCCGAGCGTGCCCATGAAGGACGGGATGCGCAGCATGGTCTGGACGAGACCGCTGACGAAGCCCATGGCGGTGCCGGCGGCGATGGCAGCGAGCACCGCCCACCAGCCATAGTCGTTGCCGTTGCCGTCATTGGCGGCGAGCAGCACAAGCACCATCGCCGCCACCGAAAGCGTGCCTTCGACTGCGAGGTCGATGCTGCCCATCAGGATGATGAAGGTCAGCCCCATGGCCAGCGTCAGCGGCACGGCGGCGGAATTCGCAAGCCGCACCAGATTGCGCAGCTCGATGAAATTGGGATTGGCAATGGCGATGAGTACGCAGAGTACAATCAGCACCGCCAGCGGCGCCAGGCTGCGCCAGCGCCTGCCGCCCAGGAATGTCGCGATGCGGCCGGGGAACGGTGTCATGGGCGTCGTCCGCTCGATGTCCGAAACGGACTTCAGGGGTTCTGTATGGATTGTCAAGAAACCGCTTCCCGTCTGCTGGTGACAGCCGTCGCGACAAGGGGATCGCGACGGCTGCGGGAGGAAGCGGGCCGCCAGGGAGTTGCAGCCCACTCCGATGGATCAGGTGCGGATTGCTCCGGTGACCCGGCCCCACAGATCGTTCCAGTCGATCTCGGGCTTCGCATCGACATTGGTCTTGTAATATTCCTCGACATTGTCGTGCGAGATCAGCACCGCCTTGCCGTAGAACTCGCGGTGCTCCGGGGGCTCCTTGGTCGGGTCGAACTTGCCGATCTTGGCGTTGTAGCCGATGGCTAGACCCATGCCGCCCTGCCAGAACGGATCCGAAGTGACCGTGCAGGCGAACTCGCCGGTGCGCACCGCATCGACCGCCGTCTTGATGCCGTCGACGCCGACGATCGGCACCTTGCCGGCGAGATTTTCGGCACGCAGCGCTTCCAGTGCGCCGGAGCCCATATCGTCATTGGCCGCCCAGATGCCCTTGATGTCGTCGCCGAAGCGGGTGAGCAGATTGCCCATCAGGTCGAAGGCTTCGGTCGACTTCCAGTTGGCGACCTGAAAGTCGAGCAGCTTGATGTCCGGGTTGGCGGCGAGCGCCGCATCGAGGCCCTTCTTGCGTTCGATCGCCGCCGTGGTCGAGATCAGGCCGCCGAGTGCGACGATGCCGCCCTTGCCGCCAATGGTCTTGAACAGGATCTCGGCGATGGTCTTGCCGCTGTCGATGCCGTCGAACTCGATATGCGAGACATAGTTCGGGTTGAAATCCTTCGGGTGCAGATCCCCAGGCTTGTTCCACTGCGTCACCACATAGGCGCCGGCCTTGGCGCAGGCCTCGACGATCGGGCGCGCATCGGGCGTGTCGTTGGGATCGGAATTCAGCACCATGTTGCCGCCGGTCTTGGCCAGCATCGCCTTGATGTCGGCAATGCCCTTCTCGCTGTTGCCTTCCGAAACCAGCGTGACGTGTTCCAGCCCGGCCCATTTGGCATACGCTTCGGCGCCGGTCTTCCACACCGCGTGATAGGGGTTGGACAGCGAGCGGATCGACGTCACCAGAGTCGGCTTGTCCTGCGCGCGCAGCACGCTCGGCATGGCGAGTGCCGCCACGCCGGCGGTGGCGCCCATCATCAGCGTGCGCCGGTTGACCGCAAAATTCTTCGTGTCGTTCATACCTCGAAACCTCCCGATTGAATTCTGTTCCGCCCGGCATCTTGCGCAGGGAGCGCGGCCGGGACCTCCTGGTGAGGATCGTCGAGCTCCTCCACTTGTACGACAACCCTTCAACACGATAACCATACCCTTTCTCTTGACGCGGCACAAGCGACTTGAGATCGTCGCGCGCAAGAGGAGGGCGGTGATTTTCATCGCCCGCCGGAGCATGATCCCTAGAAGTGGGAACCGGTTTTCTCGGACAAATCGGGAAACCGTTTTGTCCGGGAGATCATGCTCCAACAAAGAGAACCCGGGAGTGGAAATGACGGATTACATCATTGTCGGCGGCGGTTCGGCTGGCTGCATTCTGGCCGCCCGGCTGAGCGAGGACCCGGACGTGTCCGTCGTGCTGCTCGAGGCCGGTCCGCCCGACACCGATCGCTACATCCATCTGCCGGTCGGCTTCTTCAAGATGACGTCGGGGCCGCTGATCTGGGGCTATGACACCGCGCCCGGCAAGGAAATCGACGGCCGCACCATGGTCTATCCGCAGGCCCGCGTGCTGGGCGGGGGCTCCTCGATCAACGCCCAGGTGTTCACCCGCGGTTGCCCGCAGGATTATGACGGCTGGGCGGCTGACGCCGGCTGTGCCGGCTGGAGCTATGCCGACGTGCTGCCCTACTTCGTCCGCTCCGAGGGCAACGACACTTTTGCCGATGCGCAGCATGGCATTGACGGCCCGCTCGGCGTCTCCAGCGGCGCGCCGCATCCGCTGACCCGCATCTTCGTCAAGGCGGCGCAGCAGGCGGGCCTTCCTTTCCGCGCCGACTTCAACGCCGGTGAGCAGGCGGGCGCCGGCTTCTACCAGACGACGACGCGTCGGGGGAAACGCTCGAGCACGGCGGTCGCCTATCTGAAGCCGGCGCTCGGCCGCAAGAATCTGACGCTACGCACCGACGCCTCCGTCAGCCGCATCGTGGTCGAGAACGGCCGCGCCATCGGTGTCGAGATCATCGTCAATGGCCGCACCGAACTGCTCCGCGCCGAGCGCGAAGTCATCGTCGCCGCCGGCGCCATCGGCTCGCCGAAATTGCTGATGCTGTCCGGCATCGGCCCGGCCGTGCATCTCGGCCATCACGGCATCGAGGTGGTCCACGATTCCAAAAACGTCGGCCAGAATCTGCACGATCACATGGACGTCGATGTCGTCGCCGAGCTCAACGGACCGCACGGCATCGACCGTTACAAGAAGAAGCGCTGGCAAGCGGTCGCCGGTCTTGAATATGCGCTGTTCGGCAAGGGGCCGGTGGCCTCCAACATCGTCGAGGCCGGCGGCTTCTGGTGGGGCGACCGCGCGGAGAAGACGCCGGACATCCAGTTCCATTTCCTGCCCGGCGCCGGCGTCGAGGAAGGCATCGGCTCGGTTCCCGGCGGCAATGGCTGCACGCTGAACTCCTACCATGTGCGCCCGCGTTCGCGCGGCAGCGTCACGCTCAAGTCCGCGGACCTGCGCGATGCGCCCATCATCGACCCCAACCCGTTCGCCGAGCGCTATGATCTCGAACGCGCCATCGACGGCATCGAGATCAGCCGCGAAATCCTGTCGCAGCCAGCCTTCGCCAGATACATCAGCCGCGAGCATCTGCCCGGCAAGGCGATGCAGGGGCGCTCAGCACTCGAAGCCTTCGCCCGAGAACATGGCCGCAGCGCCTATCACCCAGTCGGCACCTGCCGGATGGGCGGCGATGCCGACAGCGTCGTCGACCCCGAGCTTCGCGTGCGCGGGCTGCAAGGCCTGCGCGTCTGCGACAGCTCGGTCATGCCGAGCATCGTGTCGTCGAACACCAACGCCGCCGTGGTCATGATTGCGGAGAAGGCGGCGGATCTGATTGCGGGGCGAACGCTGCCGGTGGCGTAAGCAGGACAATCGCATGTGGTGGCGCCATGCGATTGCCCTGCCTTGAGCACCTGTCGCTGAGCGCATAGCACTCGAACCGCACTAAAAACGACAGCCTCCCGCAGCGCCTTCAACCGACGCTTGCGCAACCCACCAACCGACCGGAAACCCCCGGTTGCGGGCTCGTTGCCGACGCCTGCGCGGGGATATGAAAGCGCTTTTGCGCCAGTCCGCGATCACACCATATGAACCGATCCAACCTCTGCTAGCTTGTGGGCGTGGGACTTGTCCCGCTTTGGCCGGTGCTTCAGGCAACCCCATCCCAACCCCCCGCCCCCTGCGGTACCGGCCATCCCCTCCCCCTTTTGGCGGGCTTCTCGACCTGCCATCCTCAGCCGTCCCTGCCAACTTCGAGGTCGACGAAGAGGCTTGATGCGTTGCATGCAAATCCAAACCATCGGGCAGCGTATCGAGGAATTTCACATCGGCTGTCTGGACGACCCCCTGAAAGGCGACCAGTTCCGGGTCGAGCCGCCTCAGCTCCCGGTTGATGGCCGCCAGGCGCTCCGGTTCGCCCTTCCGTGTTGCAGACATTGAGAATAACGGGGCGTAAGCGCATAGGATTTTTCCTCAATGTTGAACGACCCTCGACGCACGCGACGCGGATAGGTGCCACGATAGGGTTCCGTGTCTGGTGACGTTCAGCGAACCACCGCCTCGATGCGTTCCACGCGGTGCGCGAACGGCTTGGCCATCGGCGCGGTTCGGCTTGCCAAATGCCGCCATGCCGCCCATACACGGCTTGAACAACCGCCCCGAGGGTCCGCGCCCATTTTGCCAAAGGATACTCTCCGATGTCTGTGACGCCGTCCCCCTGGTCAAAGCCGTGACGGCCTCCCTCGCAAGCCTGGGCTGGACGGATTTCTTCGGCGACCAGCTTGAAGCCGATGAGGCAGACCTCGTGCCGACGCGCATCGCCTCGGTGCACCGCGACCGCCTGGCCGGCCTGTCCCGGGCAGGGCCAGTGGATCTGACGCTGCCGGCCAATGCCAACACCGGCGACTACGCCGTCGGCGACTGGGTGCTGGTCGAGCAGCATACACATCTGCTGCTCCGCCGGCTGACCCGCAAGACGGTGCTGGAGCGCCGTACCCAGGGCGGCAGGATCCCGCAGCTGGCCGCGGCCAATGTCGACACGCTGTTCATCGTGACGTCCTGCAATGCCGATTTCAACATCGCCCGGCTCGAGCGCTATTTGGCGCTTGCCAACGAGGCCGGAACGACGCCGGTGATCCTGCTGACCAAGGCCGACACCGCTGACGATGCCGAGGCTTACCAAGGCCAGGCCGCCGCCCTGCAGCGTGGGCTGGCCGTGGTGGTGCTGAACCCGCGCGTCGCCGATGCCGCAGCGGCGCTTGCTCCCTGGTGTGGCGCAGGGCAGACGGTGGCGCTGGTCGGCTCCTCCGGCGTCGGCAAATCGACGCTGGTCAACACGCTGGCCGGATCGGCGCAGCAATCGCCGCAACAGACCGCGGGCATCCGGGAACACGATGCCAAGGGTCGCCACACCACCACGGCGCGGTCGCTGCACCCCATTGCCGGTGGCGGCTGGGTGATCGACACGCCGGGCATGCGCACGCTGCATGTCAGCGACGTCGCATCCGGCATCGACACGCTGTTTGCCGAAATCACCGAGCTCGCACCGCTGTGCAAATTCCGCGACTGCACCCATGTCCACGAACCGGGCTGCGCGGTGCAGGCTGCGTTGAAGGCGGGTACGCTCGACCCTGAGCGCCTTGCCCGCTGGCGCAAGCTGTCGGAGGAAAACCAGGGCAACACGCCGGTTCAGAGCGGCCCGCGCGGCAACAAATCGCCTGCCGGGCGCCCGAAGCGGCGTTGAGCGGATAGGAATTGCGGAACGAGACGTCGGAGGCCCGGCATGTGCCGGGCCTCCCTTTTTTCACTCTCCGCGCATCGTTGCCTGGAAGGTCGGCAGGTGCTTCTTCTGCGCATCCAGCATGCGCTCGCGGTAGACGCCGTAGATGACGTCGGTGTCGTGCAGCGTCACGCCGGCAATGGTCGGCGAGGCGAAGACCGGCAGTTCGATGCCGCGCTTGGCGAGCTGCTCGGCGGTGCGCGCGATCAGCTCATGCGCCAGGATCATGGCAAGCACCGTCGATGAGCCCGACACCGGCCGGCTCCAGCCCTCGACCGGCACGATGGCGTCCTCGATCGGCGAACAGGTGTCGATGACGAGGTCGGCGGCATCCGCCAGCCGCTTGCCGGAGGAGTGCGTCGCCGGCTTGTCCAGATTGTTCTTGCTGGTGACCGCGACGACGAAGATGCCGCGCTTCCTGGCATAGAGCGCGGTGTCGATACCGGACGAGTTGCGGCCGCTATGGCCGAAGATTATGATGGAATCACCCTTGTTGAGCGGCTGGTGGTCGAGGAATTTCTCGGCGTATTTTTCCGTCCGCTCCAGCCACAACAGCTCGCGCACGCCGCCGGCGCCGAGCACATTGTGCCACATCACGCGCGGGTCGGTCAGCGGGTTGAAACCGACATAGCTGCCATAGCGCGGAAACACTTCCTGCACCGGCAGCACCGAATGGCCGGAGCCATAGAGATGCACCAGCCCGCCGCCCTCGAGCGAGTCGGCAAAGTGGCTGGCCGCCTGGCCAAAGGCCTCTTCATTGGCTTTCGCAGCCTGGTCGATGAGGGCGGCGAGACGGTGGATGTAGAGATCGGACACGTGGGTACTCCTGTTTGATGTGTCGGTCTGGAATGGATCAGCTTCTTGGGTTCAGCGGCACGCGTCCGGCGCGCAGCGTCGAGCGGATTTCGTAGCGGTCGCCGCGCATGATCGAGACGGTGAATTCGAACGGGCCGCGCTCGTCGGTGGTGATGCGTTCGACGACGAAGGCCGGGCTGCCGACAGCGAGGTCGAGCAGTTCGGCGTCCGCCGCGCCGACCGCGCCGACCCGGTAGTTCTCCCGCGCGGCCACCGGCACGATGCCGTAATGGCGCTCCAGCGCCTCGTAGAGCGAGCCCTGCAGCAGGCCGGCATCGAGGAAGCCCGGCACGCGCACGGCCGACAGCTGCGCCGTCTGGATGCCGATCGGCTCGTTGTTGCCGAGCCGCAGCCTGCGGATGCGCACCACCGGATCGCCCTCTTCGATCTCCAGCGCGCCGGCAGCCGCCGCGTTGGCGGTGGTCAGGCTGCAGTCGAGCAGACGCGAGCCCGCGACCACGCCCATATTGCCCATCTCCTGGGTGAAGCTGGTCAGTTCGCGCGTGCCGGCGACCAGCGTGGTCGAGCGCACGAACGTGCCGCGGCCATGTTCGCGCCTGAGCAGCCCGGCCTCCTCGAGATTGCGCAGCGCGTGGCGCAGCGTGATACGGCTGACGCCGAACAGGGCGCACAGCCTGTCCTCCGCCGGGATCTGGTCGCCCGTTGCCCATTCGCCGCTCTTGACGATGGCGCGGATCGCCTCTTCGACCTGATACCAGAGCGGCTCCGGCCGTCTGCGGTCCGGCTGCTGAAAGCTTGCTTCGCTCATCGCACCTGCCTCCACCCTTGCCCAACGGCGCCGGCCAGCGCCGCGCCGACGAGGCCGGCGCGGGGACCGAATTTTCCGGGCTTGACGTCGATGCCGCGCAGATGCGGCGGCAGTTGGCGTCGCAGCGCTGCAAGCAGCGGCGGCCGGATCACATCCAGCGCCTCCGCCAAACCACCCGAAATCAGAACCGCTTGCGGATCGAGCAGCGCGACAGCGCCTGCAAGCGCGGTGCCGAGCTGTCGCGCCGGCAGTTCAAGCAAGGTGAGTGCGGCCAGTTCGCCGGCCTGGGCAGCGGCGATCAGCTGGCGGCCGTCGGCAAGGCCGATCTGTCCGGCAAGGGCATCAAGCGCCCGGCCCGACGCGACGCGCTCCAGCCAGCCGCTGCGCTCCTCGCCATGATCTTTGACGTCGGCGCAGGCCCAGCCGAACGAGCAGGCGCCGCCATGCGCGCCGGCAACGATGCGGCCATTGGCCAGCACCGCCGAACCGATGCCGGTGCCGATGGCGAGCAGGATCGCATCCGACATGTTTTTCGCACTGCCTTCGACAGCCTCCGCCAGCAGCGCAATCTGTGCGTCATTGCCGATCGCTACGCGCAGTTTGGGAAACAGCGTCTGGATGTCGACGCCGTCGAGGAACGGCAGGTTGGGGATCCAGCGGCAGATTGAGCCCTCGACCAGACCCGGCACTGCGATGCCAAGTGCTGAGACCGGCCCGGCCTCAGCGCACAGCGCGTCGATGCGCGCAATGAAGGCATCAAGGGTTGCCGGCGCCGGCTCGCTGCCCAGCGCCTCCAACGCACCGACATCGCCCGGAGATACGGCAGCGCGCAGATTGGTGCCGCCGAGGTCGATGGCGAGTACCCGCCTCATCGACCGGACCCTTTGCCGAAGGGGAGCGAGAACAGGCCGCTGCCGGCATTCCACGAATGCGACGCCGCCGCGAAGGCCTGCGCATGGCGCGTGCCGCGCAGGCAGCCGCGCAGCCGGTAGAGCGAACTGTAATAGTCCACATAGGGGAAGCTGCTCAGGCCGCGCGCCAGCTCATACTCCATGACCGCGTCGCGCCAGGCCTCGAACCCGTCGCTGACATCGACGAGATGCTCGGGCCGGAAGCCGTCATCGTCCTCCCAGTTTTCGCCGAACAGCAGCAGTTGCGGCGTGTGCGCCGGATGGTCGCTGGCAACGGTCGGCAGTCCGGCGAAGAAGATACCGGTCTTCGTCAAATGCGCGGCGGCGCGATGGTCCTTGTGCCAGCTGCCATGCCAATGGGTGATGACGATCTCGGGTTTCAGCTCGCGAATGATGTCGCCCACCTCGAGCGCCGTCTGATCGTCTGTGGGCAGGAAGCCGTCGCGCAGGCCAAAGCCACGCATGGTGACGCCGAGCCGCTCCGCCGCGCTGCCCGCTTCCTCTTCCTTCTGCACGCAATAATGCGCGGGAACCAGGTACGGATGGCCCTGCTCACCCATGGTCAGATGCAGGAAGGTCACCGTGGCGCCGCGCTTGACGGCAGCGGCCGCCAGCGGCCCGGCCATCACCTCGGCATCGAAGGCGTGCGCGCCGACCACCAGGATGGATTTCGCCGCATAAATCCTGTCTTCGATCATTTCATGCCCCCTCCGGTACCGACGCCTTCGCGAATCTGGCGCGCCAGCAGACAATACATGATCAGGATGGGCGCCATGGATATCGCCAGGGAGGCGAACACCAGGCCCCAGTCGGTGCGGAACTGGCCGACGAAGACGCTGATCGCCAGCGGCACCGTCTTGTAGCGGTCGTCGAAGATGAAGATCAGCGGGAAGAAGAAATCGTTCCACACCGCGATCGCCGTGAAGATGGCCACGATCGACACCGCCGGCTTGACCATCGGCAGGATGATCTGGAACAGGATGCGGACCTCGCCGGCGCCGTCCATGCGCGCCGCCTCGTCCAACTCGGAGGGTAAGACGCGCATGAAATTGGCGAAGATGAACACGGCGAAGGGAATGCGGACCGCCGAATAGACCAGGATCAGCCCGGTCAGCGAATCCAGCAGGCCGAGATTGCGCATCAGCGTGAACAGTTCGACCGAGGCGAGCCGGATCGGCAGCATGATGCCTGACAGGAACAGGCCGAGCATGATGGCATTCCAGCCAAGCTTGTAGCGGCTGAGCGGATAGGCGGCCATCGCCGAGACGCCGATGGTGAGGATGACAGCGCCGCCGGTGACGATCAGGCTGTTGATGAAATTCTGGCCGAGATCGGCGCGCGTCCAGGCGTTGACGAAATTATCGAAGGCAAAGCTTTGCGGCAGGCCGAGCCTGTTGTCGTAGATCTCGGCCGTGGTCTTGAAACAGGAGACGATGAGGATGTAGAGCGGCAACAGCACAGCCGCCGTCCATACGATCAGCACCGTCCAGCCGGGCAGCCGCGCCAGCTGCCGAGAGATGGCCGGCCTTTGCGAAATCGCCAGCGCGCTCATAGCTGCACCGTGCGGCGGTCGAAGAAGCGCAGCATCATGAGCGTGCCGATGCTGAGGATCAAGAACAGCATGGTGCCGAGCGCCAGCGCCAGACCGATATCGGTGATGCCGACAGCGCCTTCCGCGCCGAAGGCCAGCCGGTAGAAGTAGGTCACCAGCGTGTCGGTCGAATAGCTCGGATTGCCCTGCACGCCCTGCATGACATAGACGATGTCGAACTGGTTGAAGGTGTTGATGAACGACAGCGTCGTCAGCGTGCCCAGCGCCGGCATCAGCAGCGGCAGCGCGATCGAGAACAGCATGCGCGCATTGCCGGCGCCGTCAAGTTTTGCCGCCTCGAAAATCTGGCCGGAAATCTGCCGCAGACCTGCCGTGTAGATCAGCACCGGCAGGCCCATCCAGTTCCAGGCATCGACGGCGATCAGCATGGTGAGCGCGGTGTGGCTGTTGCCGAGCACGGTCAGGCTGCCCTGGTGCAGGCCGAGCCCGTTCAGCGCCCATTCGACGACGCCGCCCGGTGCCAAAAGCAACCGCCACAGCGCGCCGACGATGACCGGGCTCAGCACCGCCGGAAAGAAGAACACCGACTGGAAGAAGGCCGCACCCTTGTCGCGCAGGAACAGCAGCCAGGCGAACAACAGGCCGAGGCCATTTTGGAAGACCATGATGCCGAAGAACCAGGCGGTGTTGTGCCACAGCGCGCCGTAGATCCGCGCGCCGCTGGGGAAAACGAACAGCCTTGAGAAATTCGACAGGCCGGCGAACTCGACCATGCGCAGCCCCTTCCAGACGAAGAAGCTGCCCCACAGCGACATCCCCAGGGGATAGAGGACGAACAGCGCATAGACCGCCAGCGCCGGCAGGATGAACAGCACGGCCATGCGCTGCTGCGTGCGGCGAAGGCTGCTGGTGCGGCGAAGGGTGCTCATGCGCTTTTCTGGTCCGTGAGAGGCCGGCCGCTTTTGCGACCGGCCGCGCCTACTGCTTCGGCTTGAACCAGGTGGCGACCGCGGCCTGCATGTCGGCCGCCAGCTTCTCCGGCGCGATGTTGCCTTCGACCATGTCGATGATCTCCGACTGCAGCACCGAAGACGCCGTCGGCGACTGCCAGCGGAAGCCGACCAGCGTCAGATAGGGCGTCGAATTCTTCGCCATCTCCATCATCGAGGCCAGCACTGGATCCTTCACCGTCACATCCGTGCGGGCCGGCGGCCAGCCGAGCTCGTCGGCGAACATCTGCGCGAACTCTGCCGAAGCCATGAAGCCCAGCACCTTGGTCGCGGCTTTCTTGTTCTGGCTCTCGGAGACCAGGCCATAGGAGCCGTCGGAGAAGGCCGAGGTGTAGAGTTTTGCCCCGGCATCGTCCGCGGGGAACGGGAAGATCGAGAATTTCAGCTTCGGGTTCTGCGCCTTGAGGCTGCCGTTCTCGAACGAACCGCCGAGGAACATCGCCGCCCTGCCGCCGATGAACTGCTGCGTGGCGGTGGTGTAGTCGATGCCGGCGAAGCCGTCGGGGAAATACGGCTTCAGCTCGGCGAAGCGCTTCAGCGCCGCCACATAGCGCGGATCCTCGAACGTCGCCTTGCCGCTCATCATCTCGTCGTAGAATTCAGGACCATAGATGGTCGGGCCGACCACGCCGACGGCGATCTCCAGCTCCCAGGCCGAGCCGTTGGCGCCGCCGGTGGCGATCGGCGTGATGCCGGCCGCCTTAAGCTTCTCGCAGACAGCGGTGAAATCCTTGTAGGTCTTGGGGATCTCGATGCCCTGGGCGGCGAAAATATCCTGGTTGTAGAAGACGCCCATCATCGGCACCGAGTAGGGCACACCGTAGACTTTTCCGTCAGCGCGGCCGCGCGCGCCGCCAAGCGCCGCGTCCTCCATGTTCTTCAGCTCCGGCACGCTGTCGTCCAGCGCATCGAGATAGCCGGCCTCGACGAAGGGCTGCAATTCGCCATAGGCCTTGAGCTGGGCGATGTCGGGCCCGCGGCCGCCCCGCAGCGCCGTGCTCAGCCGGTTCTGGTAATCGGCATCGGGCGTGAACTGGATGGCGACCTTGATGCCGGGATTCTTCACCTCGAAGGCATCGAAGATGCGGCGCATCGCGGCCTCGTCCTCGGTGCGCCAGCTCCACAGCGTCACCGTGCTGTCGGCGGCTCGCGCCGGCAATGAGGCGAAGACGCCCGCGCAGGCGGCGGCAAGGCCGCCGATCAGCCTAAGCGCTGCGCGCCGGTGAAGTGAAAGCATGCTCATTGCCAGTCTCCCATTGTTCTCTGTCTTGGCGTCCCGCGGCGTTCCGGTGCCGTGAGAAGTCATTGGTTCGGCAAAAGTCATTATAACGACATGGCGGTATTCGCAAGAGGTCTGCTGCGCCTCAGGAATGGCGGCGTTGGCCCCCTCACGACATTGCAGTACCCGCATCCGCTTGTTACATAACGATAAATATCCACATTCCAGCGCCGCAAAGAAATCTGTGACCGTACCATGTGAGACTTTTTCGCCAGCAAGCCCTTGCGTCGCCGCGCTAACTTGTCATAACGTCATTGTGAACCGATAGGAGGATGAGGAATGTCGTTTGCCTGGACGTCGAAACTGGCACTGGCCGCAGGCCTCGCCATCCTGCCCGCCACGGCCTGGGCGCAATCGGTCAACATCTCCTATCTCACCCACTGGTCGCCGGAGACGGTCGCGCTGCTGGAAGCGGCGGCTAAGGATTATGCCAAGACCAATCCGGATGTCAGCGTCACCGTGCGCGCCGTCCCCTTCGGCGACCTCCTGACCACGCTGCGCTCGCAAGGCGGCGGCGCGGACGGTCCGACGATCGGCGGCATTTACGATCTCTGGTTGCCGGAACTGGCGCGCGACAAGCTGGTCGCGCCCGCTCCCGATGCGGTGGCCAGCGAGGTCAAGGCCGCCTGGCCGGCGGGCGTCACCAGCGCCGCCTCGGTCGGCGGCACGCTCTACGGCATCCCCAACGAAATCGACGTCTATGCGCTGAACTATAACAAGGCGCTGTTCAAGCAGGCCGGCATCGCGGCGCCACCCAAGACCTGGGACGAGTTCAAGGATGCGGCCAAGAAGCTGACCAACAAGGATGCGGGACAGCAAGGCTTCGGCATGATCAATTCATGGGCCGCCGGTGTCGTCCACCCCTTCGCCTCGCTGCTGGTCTCCAATGGCGGCGACCTGGTCAAGGACGGCAAGCCGGTGCTCGACAGGCCGCAGGCCGCGGAGACTTTCCAGCTCTATGAAGACCTGATCAAGTCCGGCGCCAGCGTGCCTTCGATGGCGACAGCCGACGCCAACACCACCGGCCCCTTCCTCGACAATTTCGTCTCCGGCAAGACCGGCATGATCATCATGGCCAATTGGTGGGAGAGCGCACTGAAGGCCGGCATGGGCGACAAGTTCGCCGACATTGCAACGGCGCCTATTCCCGTCGGCCCGAGCGGCGACAAGCCGCATTCGATATCCTACTCCTGGATGACCGTGGTCAACGCCAATGCAGGTGCCGCCGAGCAGAAGGCGGCATGGGACTTCCTCGCCTGGCTGAACAATCCAAAGTCCGGCAAGAACGGCGCTTCCGCGATGTCGGATATCCTGATGTCGATGGGCATCCTGCCCTCACGCCTCTCCGACATCGAGGCGCACAAGGACAAGCTCGGCTCGGAATTCCTCTCCGGCTATGTCAGCGTGCTCACCGACGCCAAGCCGTTCCCTGTCGTGCCCGGCGGCCAGGAATTCTCGGAATCGCTGCAGCAGACGCTCGAGGCGTTGCAGTATGGCCAGGTCTCGGCCAAGGATGCGCAGGCGACGGCGCAGGCCGACGCCATTTCGATCCTGGAGCGCGCCGCCAAATAATGATTCAGAGGTACCGTGCCTCGGCGGGCATCATGCTGGCGCCCGCCGTGACGCTGATCGGCATCTTCGTCCTGTTGCCGATGCTGCTCACCGTCTGGCTGTCGTTCCAGGACTGGTCGACGCAGACACCGTTTTCCAGCGCCGGCTTCGTCGGCCTCGACAATTTCCGCGAGATTTTTGGGGTCTCCTCGGTCGGCCGCGATTTCAAGGCCGCGCTCGTCAACACAGCCGTCTACACCGCGCTCTCCGTCGTCCTCATCCTGCCTCTGTCGGTGGCCTTCGGCCTGATGGTTTACCAGCGCGACGTCGCCGGCGGCACGGCGCTGCGCACGGTGCTGTTTGCCACCTACATGGTGCCGATGATCGCTGTCGCGCTGGTGTGGTCGAAACTCTATTCGCCGAGCGAAGGCCCTCTCAACCAGATGCTCGACCTTATCGGCATCGGCCCGCAGCCTTTCCTGTCGTCGCCGCGCTCGGCGCTGATCTCGATCGTCTTCCTCAATGTCTGGCAGCAGGTCGGCTATTTCACCGTGCTGGCGATCGCCGGACTGACGCAAATCCCCGGCAGCCTGTATGAAGCAGCAAAGCTCGACGGCGCCAACCGTTTCGAGCAGTTCCGCTTCATCACCCTGCCGCTGATACGGCGCACGCTTCTGTTCAGCGCCGTCATCGCCATCATTAACGCCGTGCAGGTGTTCGAGCCGGTTGCCCTGATCACGCAGGGCGGGCCGGTCGGCTCGACCAATGTGCTGACCTACCACATCCGCCGCGTCGGCATCGAGCGTGCGCAGGGTGGACTGGGTTCGGCCATGGCGGCGATGCTGATGCTTTCGCTGATTGTCGTCGTCTGCGCGCTGTTTGCCTTCGCCAACCGGAAGAACGACGAATGAGCGCGGGATCGTCGAGCCGGCTGTCGCGCCGGCGCCCGTCGGGCCGCAAGGCGCTGCTGGCGACGCTGATGCTGCTGGTCGCCGTCGCCTCGGCCTTCCCGCTGGTATGGATGGTGCTGTCGAGCCTCAAGACGCCGGCCGAGAGCATGCAGGTGCCGCCGGTGTGGATCCCCCTTACGCCGAGCTTCGACGCCTATGAGAAGGTGTCGGGCGTGGTCAATGTCGGCCGCTCGATGTGGAATTCCCTGGTCATCGCCTCGATCACCACCGCCGGCATCCTGCTGACCAGCATGATGGCCGGCTACGCCTTCGCCAAATACCACTTCCCCGCCAAGTCGCTGCTGTTCTCTGTGCTGATCGCCACCATGTTCCTGCCGCCGATCGTGACGCTGATCCCGCTCTATCGCCTGGTCGGCTCGATCGGCCTCAACGCCAGCCTCGCCGGCATCATCGTGCCCAATCTCGCCAATGCTTTCGGCATCTTCCTGATGCGCCAGTTCATCTCCGGCGTTCCCGACGAGCTCATCGACGCCGCGCGCATGGACGGCGCCTCGGAGTTCTTGATCCTCTACAAGATCGTCGCGCCCAGCATCGCCCCCGCAATCGCGGCTCTGGCCCTCTTCGCCTTCGTCTACCACTGGAACAGCTATCTGTGGCCGCTGACCGTGCTGCAGGGCAATGCCGACGCCTATCCGATCGTCATCAGCCTGAGCCGCCTGCTCAGCTACAACAGAGGTGCGGTCAACACCGGCCTGGTGATGGCCGGCGCGACGCTGGCCGTGCTGCCGCCGCTCATCCTGTTCGTCTTCCTGCAGCGCTTCTTCGTCGATTCCATCGTCGGCTCGGCGATCAAGGGATAGCTCGCCTCACCCGAACCTTGCCGCCGTCCAAGCCCCACCCGCAGCATTCGACTCCACCGCCGCCGCCACAAACTTCACCCCGCGCGCGCCATCGACGACATCGGGCACCTGTGCCGCGCGCGCCGGATCAACCGTCCCGCCCGAACGGTGCGCGCGAATGATATCGGCGGCGTCGCGGTAGAAATTGGCGAAGGCCTCGATATATCCCTCCGGATGCGCCGCTGGCATGCGCGACACGCGCTGGCTTTCAGCGGTCGAGCCGTGACCGCCACGCACCAGCGTGCGGGTTTCCTCGCCATATGGTGAGAAGCGCAATTCCTCCGGCCGGCCACCCGACCATTCGAGCCCGGCTTTGTCGCCATAGATGCGCACCGAGAGATCATTGTAGTGGCCGGGCGAGGTCTGGCTGGCGAGGATCGTGCCGCGCGCCCCGCCGGTCCAGCGCACCAGCACATGCGCATTGTCGTCGAGCCGGCGTCCCGGCACGGCAGTGAACAGATCCGCCGACACCGCCTCGGCCTCACAGCCGGAGATATAGCTTGCCAGGTCGAAGGCATGCACGCCGATATCGGCCAGCACCGCCGACTGCCCGGCGCGCGCCGGATCGGTGCGCCACTCCGCCTGCTTCTGGCCCTCGGCGTCGATCGGCGTGGTCAGCCAGTCCTGGATGTAGGCGCCATGCACGGACACGATGCGGCCAAGCGCGCCCGCCGCCACCATCTCGCGCGCCTGGCGGACCATGGCGTAGCCGGTGTTGTTGAGCGTGACGACGAAGCGACGCTTTTTCTCCCTCGCCAGCGCCACCAGCGCCTCGGCCTCATCCAGCGTCGTCGACAGCGGCTTGTCGCAGATGACGTCGATGCCGGCCTCGAGAAAGGCCGTGGCGATCGGCGCGTGCAGATGGTTGGGCGTGACGATGACCACCGCCTCGATGCCGTCCGGCCGCGCTGCTTCGGTTCGCGCCATCTCGCGATAGTCGGCATAACTGCGATCCGGCGCGATGCCGATCTCGGCGGCCGATGCGGCGGCGTTTTCCGGGTCCGACGACAGCGCGCCGGCGACCAGCACGATCTGGTCGTCGAGGCGCATGGCGAGCCGATGCACCGCGCCGATGAAAGCGTTGCGGCCGCCGCCGACCATGCCGACCCGCAGGCGCTTGCCGGCCGACCCGTCCGATGTTGCGTAGACCATTTTCAAGCTCCTCCCGGCAGACCGCTTTCGAACATGATTTCCAATTTTCATATTGTAAAACGATCGTATCGCGCTAGCCTGAAATCATGAGTGGGGCAAGCAAGGCATCCGCACGGTCCAGCACCGACGAGGCGGCGACGCGCAAGCGCGGGCGCTCGCTGGCCGCGCTTGGCTACATCCAGCCGCAGACCTATGAGGAGCTACGCGCGGTGCTGTCGTCGGGCACGGTGCATTTCCCCAAGCGGCTGCGCCAGGTGGCGATCTTCCTGTGGCAGCACCCGAGCGACGTCGCGCTCGGCACCATCGCGCAGGTTGCGGCACAGGCCGGCGTGCAGCCCTCGACGCTGGTGCGCTTTGCCCAGATCTTCGGCTATTCCGGCTTTTCCGATTTCCAGGGCCTGTTCAAGGAGCACATCAAGGGCTCATGGCCGGAAGGGCGCGGCGAACCGCGCACCGAGACCGAGCCAAATCTGCATTTCCTGCACGGCATGGTCGGCGCATCGCAGGCCTCGCTGGGCCGCATCGAGGCCGGCTTCGACGTCGAGAGTTTCGACAAGATGGTGGCGCTGCTGGCGGCGGCCGAGCTGATCTATGTCATCGGCTCCAAGCGCGCCTTTCCCGTCACCGCCTATCTCTCGCTGACGCTCTCGCAGCAAGGCGTGCGCAACGTGCTGGTCGACAATGTCGGGTCCTCCGCACTCGACCAGATCGGCTGCATCGGCGGCCGGGATGCCGTGCTCGCTGTCTCCTTCAGCCCCTACAATTCGATCACGCCCGATCTCGTCGCGGTGGCGCATGAGCGCAAGGCGCGTATCGTCACCGTCACCGACAGCACCTTCAGCCCGCTGATCCCGCTCTCGGACAGCTGGTTGGAAGTGGTGGAATCCGACTTTGCCGGCTTCCGCTCACTGGCGGCCTCGCTCGCCGTTGGGATGGCGCTGGTCCATGACGTGGCGGCGCGGCGCGGCGAATGAGGCGTCACTGGTCCAATTGACTATCGGGAATTGCCGTTCCATATTTCTCAAATAGAAACTTTATTCCCGGGAGGAGGAATGGAGATCCGGCTTGACGGCAAGGTGGCTCTGGTCACCGGGTCGACGCAAGGCATTGGCCGCGCCATTGCCGAGACGCTGGCGCGTTCCGGTGCCGCCGGGCTGCTGGTCACCGGGCGCGAGAGGGCGCGTGGCGAGGCCGTGGCGGCCGAGCTTTCGCAATTGGGCACGCCGACCATCTTCGTCGCCGCCGACCTTGCCGATCCTGACGCCCCCACCCTTCTGGCAGAGGCCTGCATCGAGCGCTTCGGCCGCATCGATGCGCTGGTCAACGCCGCCGGCCTGACCGATCGCGCCTCTTTCCTCGACGCCAGCCTCGACGACTGGGCGTCACTGTTTGCCGTCAATGCGCGCGCGCCGTTCTTCCTGATGCAGGCGGCGATTGCCGACATGAAGCAGCGCGGCCAAGGTGGCGCCATTCTCAACATTCTGTCGATCAACGCCCATTGCGGCTCGCCGGAGCTTGCCGTCTATTCCGCCACCAAGGGCGCGCTGGCGACGCTGACCAGGAACGCCG
Source organism: Mesorhizobium sp. C395A (assembly GCF_030323205.1). Taxonomy (NCBI): domain Bacteria; kingdom Pseudomonadati; phylum Pseudomonadota; class Alphaproteobacteria; order Hyphomicrobiales; family Phyllobacteriaceae; genus Mesorhizobium; species Mesorhizobium sp. C395A. Next base: position 3,695,966 of record NZ_CP100473.1, read on the forward strand.
CCAACGCCCACCGCTTCGACCGCATCCGCGTCAACGGCATCAATGTCGGCTGGACCGACACGCCGGCCGAACGCATCATGCAGGCGGAGACATTGGGCAACGGCCCCGGCTGGCTCGACAAGGCCAATGCCGCGCAGCCTTTCGGGCGGCTGCTGACCCCGAACGACATCGCCAGCCTCGCCGTCTTCCTGCTGTCCGACGCCGCCGGCCCGATGACCGGCGCGGTTGTCGACCAAGAGCAGGCGGTGATCGGGGCGAACCGGTGAGCGCTTCCATCGAAACGCTTGGGCCGGCGCTGCTCGATCGCTTGCCGGCATCGGTGCAGACACCTTCCTATGACCGTACGCTCCTCTCGCCCGGCATGGCGCATCTCGGCGTCGGCGCCTTCCACCGCTGCCATCAGGCCGAATACACCGACGATCTCATCTCGCTGCGCTTCGACCGCTGGGGCATCGTCGGCATCAACATCCGCCCGCCCAGCCTTGCCGACACGCTGGGACGGCAGGGCGGGCTGTACACAAGGCTGATCCGCGAGAACAGCCACATCGAGGCGCGCGTCATCGGCAGCATCGTCCGGGTGGTCGACAGCCAGGAGAGTGCGGCACCGGCGCTCGGCGTGCTGATCTCACCCGATATCGAGTTGGTGACGATGACAGTGACGGAAAAAGGCTATTGCCACGTCCCGTCCAGCGGCGAACTCGACCTTGGCCATCCTGATATCGTCCACGACCTCGCCAACCCCGAGACGCCGCGCAGCGTCCCCGGCCTGTTGGTGCGGGCGCTGGAGCAGCGCAGGGCCACAAATGGGCGGCCGCTGACACTGCTGTCCTGCGACAACATTCCGGCCAATGGCGTTATCCTAGCCAATGTCGTGCAGACCTTCGCCAGGCAGCGCGGCAATGGCTTGGCCGCATGGATCGCAGCCAATTCCGCCTTCCCTTCGTCAATGGTCGACCGCATCGCGCCGGCGGTAACGCAAGATGACCTCGACAGTGTCGAGCAATGGTTCGGCTACCACGATGCCGCCGTCGCTGTCGGTGAGCCGTTCCGGCAGTGGGTGATCGAGGAAAAATTCGCCGGCCGCATGCCGCGCTGGGATCTGGTCGGCGCCACCTTCGTCGACGACGTCACGCCGTTTGAGCATCTCAAGATGCGGGTGCTGAATGGCGCCCAGACGGCACTCGCCACGCTCGGCGTTCTGGCTGGTCTCGAGCACACATCGGATGCCATGGCCGACCCGCTGCTGTCGGACTTCATCAGGCGCATGCTGGTCGAAGAGACTGTGCCGACGCTGATGCCGGTGCCGGGCATCCTGCCGCTTGCCTATGTCGAGCAGAGTCTTGCCCGGCTGAAGAACACCGCGATCCGCCACCGCAACCACCAGGTCGCAACCGACGGTTCGCAGAAGATCGTCCAGCGCCTGCTCAACCCGATCCGCGACCGGCTCGCAATGGGCCAGAGCATAGGCCTCCTGTCGGTGCCGGTCGCCGGCTGGATCGCCTATCTCATCCATGCTTCCGCACGCTTCGGCAAACGCTGGCCGGTGTTGGATCCCTATGCCGGCAAGGTCGCCGCGATCGCCGATGCGACCGGTCACGATGCCAGCGCGCTGGTGTCCGCCATCCTTGCCATCGACGGGATATTCGACCCCGGCCTTGCCGCCGACGATACGTTCCGCGCGGCCGTCACATCGGCGCTGGGCGACCTGCTGTCGGACGATCCGATGGCGGCTGTCCGGCACAGTCTTGAACAAGATGAGGTCGCGAGGTTGAAGCGATCCAAACAATCGGCATTATAGTCGTCGGGTCTAGGGAGGCAGAATGAAACTTGGAGTTCTTACAGCACCGTTTGCGGAGACGCCGCTTGGCGAGGTCGCCGGCTGGGCGCACTCGGCCGGCTTCGAGGCGCTGGAAATCGCCTGCTGGCCGAAGACCTCCGGCGCGACGCGGCGCTATGCCGGCACCAGCCATATCGACGCCGCCTCCACCTCGCCCGCGCAGGCCAAGGAGATCGTCGCCTCGCTGACGGAAAAGAAGCTGACGGTCTCCGGCCTCGGCTACTACCCCAACCCACTGCATCCGGACCCTGCCCATCGCGAGGCCGTCATCGGCCATCTGAAGAAGGTCATCGTGCTGGCCGCCAATATGGGCGTGCCGGTGGTCAACACCTTCTGCGGTGGCGATGCCTCGAAGACCGTCGACGTCAACTGGCAGGACGCGCTGAAAGTCTGGCCCGAGACCGTCGCCTATGCGCGCGATCACGGGGTAAAACTCGCCTTCGAGAACTGCCCGATGATCTTCAGCTATGACGAATGGCCGGGCGGGCACAACATCGCCTATTCGCCGCTGGTCTGGCGGCGCATCCTCGAAACCTGGGGCGGCGAGGTCGGCATGAATTTCGACCCCTCGCACCTGGTCTGGCAAATGATCGACCAGGGCCGCTTCATCAAGGAGTTCGGCCCCTACATGCTGCATGTCCACGCCAAGGATTTGATGATCGATCATGATAATTTGTATGAGCGCGGGATCCTTTCCGCCGGGATAGGCTGGCAGGTGCCGCGCATGCCGGGATTGGGCGATGTCGACTGGAGCGGCTTCTTCTCCGGCCTCTACCGCGCCGGCTATGACGGCTCGGTCATCATCGAACATGAGGACAGGCGGTTTGAAGGCAACGACGATGCGGTGAAGCGGGGCTTCCTGCTCGCCCGCGACGTGCTGCGCCCCTTCGTCAAATGACGAGGTGAATGACTTGGTCTGAACCTGCCGAAGGGTCTGACCCTGAGACGAAAAACAACAATGTGGAGGAGTACTGACATGAAGAAAATACTGACCATGGTCCCGTTGCTTGCGGGCGCTGCCTTGCTGGCATCGATGGGCGTGTCGTCGGCCGAAGCCAAATATACGATCGGCATTTCCAACACCGTGCAGGGCAATGGCTGGCGCGAGGAAATGGTCTGCGCCATGAAGGCGCAGGCGCTGGCTTCGGGCGAAGTGACGAAGCTCAACATCGCCCACCGCAACACCGATGCCGCCGGCCAGCTCGAAGACATCCGCAATCTGATCAGCGCCAAGGTCGACGCCATCGTCGTCAACCCCGCTGATCCCGCCGGCATCAAGGCGGGCCTGGAAGAAGCCACCAAGGCCGGCATCGTCGTCGTTGCCGTCGACCAGGCGGTGACCGAACCGTCGGCCTACATCATCTCCAACAACCAGGAACAGTATGCCTATCTCGGCGCCAAATGGCTGTTCCAGCAGATGGGCGGCAAGGGCGAAGTGTTCTACATGCGCGGTGCCGCCGGCGCCTCGGCCGACAGCGATCGCGACAAAGGCTTCAAGAAGGCGCTGGCCGAAAACCCCGGCGTGAAGGTGGCGCAGGAAGTCTTCACCGGCTGGCAGCAGGATCAGGCCAAGCAGCAGATGCTGTCGTTCCTGGCCACCGGCACGCCGTTCAACGGCGTGTGGACGTCGGGCATCGACAACGTCATCGTCGACGCGCTGGTCGAATCGCAGGCGCCGCTGGTGCCGGTGGTCGGCGCCGACAATGCCGGCTTCGTCGGCCAGCTGAGCTCGGTGAAAGGTCTCGTCGGTGCAGCCGTCACCAACCCCGGCTCGATCGGCGGCGCGGGCGTGACGCTGGCGCTGCAGATCCTCGACGGCAAGAAGCCAGCGCAGCAGACCGTGCTGGTCGACCCGCAGCTGTGGGACAACGCGACCGACGAAGGCAAGGCCAAGCTGAAGGCAGCCGCCGACCCGTCGCTCAGCCCGGAATGGCCGGTCTCGATCTCGATCCCGGAGTGGACGACCTACACGAAGGAGCAGATCGTGGCCTGCAAGGGGCCGGGGGAGTAAGCCTGGTTTGAATGAACTGGCGAGGACGGCGAACGGCCGTCCTCGCCACACAGACTAGCGCTCTACGGCGCCCCCTCTGTCCTGCCGGACATCTCCCCCACAGGTGGGGAGATTGGCTGTCATCTCGGCTTTCGCTAATTTTCTACGTCGCAAGACGAGGGGCGGCGCCGGAACTGCCAATCTCCCCCCTTGTGGGGGAGATGTCCGGCAGGACAGAGGGGGCGCCGTAGAGCGCCGACATTAGTTTCTGGAACCATCAATTTTGACAACAAACCATTTGACTACCAGCCCCGTCCTCGACGCCACCGGCGTCGCCAAGAACTACGGTGCAGTTGCAGCACTTCGCAACGCGTCGCTCTCCGTCCTGCCCGGCGAAGTGCACGCGCTGATGGGCGCCAACGGCGCCGGCAAGTCGACGCTGGTGAAGATCCTCACCGGCGCCATTCCGGCGAACGCCGGCCGCATCCTGATCCGCGGCGAAGCGCGCGACATTCGCTCGCCGGCCGCCGCGCGCCGCGCCGGGCTGCTGCCCGTCTACCAGGAGCCGTCGCTGATCCCCGATCTCGACGTTCTCTCCAATCTCAGGCTCACCGGCACGCCGGTCGAGCCGTTCCGCGCCTGGGTGCGCGAGCTCGGCATTGCCGACCTCGATCTGCGCGACACCGCGCGCGACATCCCGCTGGCCGTGCTGCGCGTGCTCGACCTGGCGCGGGCGCTCGCCGTCGAGCCCGACGTGCTGCTGCTTGACGAGATGACGGCGGCCCTGCCCGCCAACCTCGCCGAAAAGGTGCTGGAAGTGGTGCGCCGCCAAGGCGATTCGGGCCGCGCCGTGATCTTCATCTCGCACCGCTTCGTCGAAATCTCGGCGCTGTGCGACCGCGCCACCGTGCTGCGCGACGGCGAGACCGTCGGCGTCGTCGACATCGTGCCGGGCGTGGAAGAAAAGATCGTCGAGCTGATGCTCGGCACCCGCATCGTGAAAACCCATGTCGCTGCCCGCAGTGCCGCCGAGAAGGGCGCGCCCGCGACCACCCGGCCGCGCATTTCGGTGCGAAACCTGCGCGTCGGCGCCAAGCTCAGCGATGTCTCCTTCGATCTCGCCGACGGCGAAGTCGCCGGCGTCGTCGCGCTCGAAGGCCAGGGCCAGGACGAGTTGTTCGCCGCCCTTGCCGGCTTGATCCGGCCCTCCGGCGGCACGATCGAAGTCGATGGCCAGCCGGTGAAATTCTCGCATCCGATCGACGCCATCCGCGCCGGCATTGCCTATGTGCCGGGCGACCGCTCGGAAGCGCTCGCCATGCAGCGCTCGGTGCGCGAAAACATCGCGCTGCCTTTCAGCGCTGCCTTGCGCAACTGGGGTCCGATCAACATGCGCCGCGAACGCGCGACCGTGCTCAGCGCGATCGAGCGGCTGCAGATCGACACCCGCGCGCAAGGCGAGGTGCAGCGCCTGTCCGGCGGCAACCAGCAGAAGGTGACCATCGCCCGCTGGATCGCGGCGGATGCCCGCACCATCCTGTGCTTCGACCCGACGCGCGGCATCGATGTCGGCACCAAGCAGGAGATCTACAAGCTGCTGCGCGAACTCGCCGGCAACGGCAAGTCGGTGCTGTTCTACACCTCGGAACTCGAAGAGGTGCAGCGCGTCTGCGACCGCGTCATCGTCATCTTCGGCGGCCGCCTCGTCGACATTTTTCCGGTCGAGGAGGCCGACGAGCCTGCGCTGATGCGCGCCGCCTACGGCCTGCCGCGCGGCGCCAAGGCCGATATCGGCATATTGGCTGATCCGACCGCGAACACTTCGGCTTCGCCGGAGGCCGCGCCATGAGCCATTTCCTGCGCCGCCAAGGCTGGGTCGTCGGCCTGTTCGCCCTGCTCATCGTCCTGTTCATCGCCACCAGGATCATCCAGCCGGCCTATGGCAGCAATGATTTCGGCTCGCTCGCCCGCGCCGTTCTGCCCTATGCCTTCGCAGTCGCCGCGCAGACGGTGGTCGTCATCGCCGGCGGCATCGATCTGTCGGTCGCCGCCATGATGGCGCTGACCAGCGTCACCGCGGCGTCGATGATGAATGGCGCGAGCGAGGAATACGCGCTGTTCGTGGTGCCCTTCGTGCTCGCCATGGGTTTCGTGCTCGGCGCGCTCAACGGCCTGCTCATCGTCGTCACCCGCGTGCCCGACATTGTCGTCACCCTCGCCATGCTGTTCGTGCTGCAGGGCGCCGCCCTGCTGGTGCTCGACGCGCCGGGCGGCGGCATCGCCGAATGGCTGAAGGCGCTGATCTCCGGCACCGTGCCGATCCCCGGCCTGCCCGACGCCATAGACGCCTGGCTGCCCAAGGCCCTGCTGGTGCTGATCGTCTGCCTCTGCGTCATCTGGATACCGCTCAGGCGCTCGCGCCTCGGCCTCTCCATCTACGCCATCGGCTCCAGCGAACTGGCGGCGTTCCGCTCCGGCGTGCCGGTCAAGCGCACCCGCATCATCGCCTATGCGCTGTCCGGTCTGTTCGCCGCCTTTGGCGGCCTGGCGCTGACCATGAGCACCGGCATCGGCGCCCCCATCCCCGGCCCCTATCTGCTCGCCAGCGTCGCCGCCGTGGTGCTGGGCGGCGTCGCGCTCGGCGGCGGCAAGGGCGGCCTGCTCGGCCCGATCGTCGCCGTCTTCGTGCTGAGGCTGGTGCGAACGGATCTTACGCTGCTTGCCATCGACCCCAACGTCACCGCCATCATCGAGGGGCTGATCATGGTGGCGGTGGTGATGTTCGGCGCGTTTATCACGATGCGGGGGCGGCAGTGATGGGCGGGCTGTCGCAGAGAGACGTCAGCGTTCCATCGCGCCCCCCTCTGTCCTGCCGGACATCTCCCCCACAAGGGGGGAGATTGGATGTCGCGACGACCTTCGCCAATCTCCAACCTTGCAAGAATGAGCGAGGCGCTGAAGCTGCCAATCTCCCCACAAGTGGGGGAGATGGCCGGCAGGCCAGAGGGGGGCGCCGTAGAGCGCCGTCCTCGCAGAACATTGGGCAAACCCCATGAGCACCGCCGCCATCACCCCCGTCCCCTTCGGCCGCCGCATAAAACGCTTCATGGCCGACCGCCCGCTCATTCCGCTAATCATCCTGTTGATCATCCTGGTCGTGATCCTGCAGGTCCTGCGCCCCGGCATCGTCAACGAGCGCTGGATCGCCAACACTATTAAATTCGCCATTCCCTTGGCGATCCTGGCGGGCTGCCAGACCATGACCATGCTGACCGGCGGCATCGACCTGTCGGTCGGCACGGTGGCGACGATGAGCGCCTTCATCATGGCCACGCAAGTGGTCAACCAGGATCCGGCGGTGGCGTTCCTATTGGCGATGATGCCGGCGGTGCTGATCGGCCTCGTCAACGGCATCGGCGTCGGCGTCTTCCGCGTCCACCCGCTGATCATGACGCTGGGCACCAGCCTGATCGGCACCGGTTGCCTGCAGGTCTATCAGCGCACCGTCATCGCGTCGGGCGCAAAAATCCCCGACTTCCTGGCTTGGCTCGGCACCGGCGTGACATGGGGCTTCCCCAACGCGCTGCTTTTGTTCGTGCCGCTCGCCGCCCTCATCGTTTTCACGCTCGCCCGCACCGGCTTCGGCCGCCTGCTCTACGCCGTCGGCGACAATGAGCGCGCGACCCGCCTGTCGGGCGTGCAATACTGGCAGGTCATCACCGCGCTCTACGTCACCTCCAGCGTGCTCGCCGGCCTCACCGGCCTGCTCTATATCGGCCTGATCAAGGCCCCCTCGCTGTCGCTCGCCGAACCGCTGGTGCTGCCCTCGGTCGCCGCCGCCGTCATCGGCGGCACCTCCATCTTCGGCGGCCGCGGCGGCTACACCGGCACCATCATCGGCGCCCTGATCCTGACCGTGCTGACAACACTGCTGACCATCCTGCAGATGCCGGAGGGGGCGAGACGGATACTGTTCGGGCTGATCGTGCTGTTCGTGACGGCGGCGTATTTGCGGATTGTGGAGGAGCGGTAGGCGGCTGGCGCCCGACGCTGCATTGGGCGAAGCTTCCCCATCCAAGGTTCAGGCCAAGCGCACGGGAGCAAGTTCCCCCTCACCCGGATTGCCAACCGAATTGCGAAGGGCAATTCGGGCAATCCGACCTCTCCCCGAGGGGAGAGGAGGGCGCCAGCGTCAACGCCAGCCTCTTCTCCCCAGCGGAGAGAAGGTGGCCGCGAAGCGGCCGGATGAGGGGGCTGGCGCAGCCATAGGCGATTATCATCGCCCCAGACGAGCTTACCCCACCGAGAACGCGAGGGAGCGCCCCCTTACTTCAACGAAATCGCCATCCCGCTCAGATCCGCATTCACCTGCAGCCCCACCTGTCGGCCCGTGAGTTCAAGCGTGGCGCCCTTGTCGTTGGTCATGACGATCACCTGCGCGCCCTTGCCAAGCGCGCCGCCACCGCCGGCCGCGCCATAAACCCCGGTCGCATCCCGCACCCTGCGGATATGGCGCACGGTGCCCCGGAAATAGGTCTTGGAAACCCCGAAGGCGAAGCCGCCCGAAACGCCGCCGATCGTGATGGGATAGGAGCGGCCGTGGAAGGTCAGCGTCCCCTCGCCGCCGGAACCGCCGACGAAGAAGGCCGCCTTGTAGACGGCAAAGCGGATCGTGCCGCTATCGGCATGCGCGGCGCTGGCAGCGCTGACGGACACAGTTGTGATGGCCGCAACCGCGAGCGAACGAAAGCTGGACGAGATGGTCATGGTGGGAGCTCCTCAGGATCGCCGCTTGCCCAACCGGCAGGGCTCGTCGGCGTCGTAACAAACTTGAACAATCTAGCCCGTGATTTGGTTCCAGGCAGGCTGTGACAAGATCCGACGAAACTTGACGTGGTGTACTTTCGGGTTGCGGAGGAGGCGGCGGCTATTTCCTCTTCCTGAGCACTTTTCGCAGCGTTAACTTCAACCGCCTCATCTGGTAATGGCGCCGCAACTTGGCCAGCGCCGACTGGTGGGCGGTGTCGATTGCAGCCAGCGAGCCCGCCTCGGTAGCCTGCGGCAGCGCGAGCAGCGCGTCGGCCTGAAGATCGGCAAAGGGCTTGGGGTCATAGATGGCGAACGGCGTCGGCGGGTCGCTGAGCACGGTGGGGTTGCTGTTGACCTCGAACACTACAAGCCTGCCGTCCACGAAAGTGTAGTCGATGCGGCCATACTGCATGCGGGCTTTTTCGAAGACCTGCATGACCGCATTGGCGTCAGGATTCGTATCGATATAGGTCCTGATTTCTTCGATATGCGCCGGCAGCAATTGCTCGGGCGAATTCTTGACGAACCACGATTTCGACATGGCGCAATGCTGGCCGTAGATCGTATCGCCGACCCGAAACGCCGCGTACTTCCTGAAATAACCGTCCATTCCGGGGGTGCCGATCATCTCCACCACCATCGGCCGCACCAGATCGCTACCGTCCAGCCGGGCGATCGCGGCGTCCAGCGCCGGCCGGTCGTGCAGCAGCGGCGGCTCCCTGTAGAGTGCGCCCGTCTCGTCGCGGATGAAAACGGGATAGCGTATCGCCTCTTCCAGCTCGTCCGGCCTGAACACACGAAAAGCGTTGCTGCCGTCGGCATGAAGCAGGCGCAGCAGGTCGAAGCGCTGCAGGCTGGCGGTCGGGTGATTGAGCTGCGTCAGGCCGGTGTTGTCAGCCAGTTCGGCGCTGATGCCGGCCGCGCGGCTCAATTCGTCCGATGTCAGCCGGTCCATGTCGGACCAGATGACCACCCCGGCGCGAACGCCGCGCAGCAGCCCGGCATCCTCGTAGCGCACCAGCCGGAACCACGCCTCCAGGTCAGTCCGGTGATACAGAAGCACCACCGCCTGCGTGTAGGCGTGCTCCCGGTGCGCGACGTAAAATATCATGCGTTTCCGTTGTCCGTATGTAATTGCAAAGGGGAACCATGATAATTAGACAGGCTTGTGAAAGCCGTGAAATGGTTCTCCATCCGGCATGCGTCAAACAGGAGATAGAACAGGTTGACGTTTCCGTGAAGCTGCAAACCGCATTGGCAAGAAACTGCCATGCGCCATCAACGCGTTAGAAGTCGAGGCAGCCGACACATGAATTTAGACGATGTTGCGATACCCATCCGCCGGTTAGACCTGGAAGACATCCCTTTGCTGATGGAGCTTGAGGCTGCCGCCTGGGCCGCACCGCTGCAGGCGAGCGAAACGACCATCCGCCACCGGCTGGCACTCGGACACACCATGTTCGGCGCGATCGATGGCGATCTGCTTGCTGGCACCATCTGCTTTACCGAGACCAGCCAGGATCCGCTGGTGCGCGCCGATTTCCCCAGGAATTTCGATGCCTATGCATCGCTGCCGCGCAGCGAGCCGGTTTACGCACTTTACGCCTACAATCTCTGCGTCCGGCCGAGCCATCGCGGCTCCAACACGGCGGTGCGGCTCTTGAAGGAGATGGAGAGCCACGGCCGCCGCCTGGGCGCCAGCTGGCTGATCGGCGATGGCCGCTGCTCGTCCTATGCCGGCTCCTCGGGCGAAGAGTATGATCATGTCAAGGCCGATGCGCGGTTCCGCGCCACCATCGACCGCTGGAACCAGACCGGCACAAGACCGCCGCTGGAAGAGATCATCCGCGATCCGCTGCTGCGCATGCACTACCGCGTCTACGGATGCGAGTTCCTCTACGTCATGCCGGACTTCTTCCCGCAGGACGCCACGTCAGGCGGCTTCAGGGTCATTTCAGCCAAGAATCTCAAGGCATGAGATTCGAGCCGTCATGACAGCTCCGCATTTCGATCCGTTCGCGCTCGGCGACGACCCGTTTCCGCATTTCGCCCGCATGCGCGCCGCCGGCGGCATTGCGCGCGGCGTCGCGCCCTATCCCGAGCTGGCCGACGCGCATTATGTGTTCAGCCATGAGCTGGTGTCGGGCGCGCTGAAGCATCCCGCTCTTCTTCAGGCGCCGCCGGGTACATATGAAGAGGTCCGCCGCAAGCTCGTCGACCATGCGCCCATGGCTCTGCTCAGCCGCTCGGTGCTGCTCGCCGATCCGCCTCAGCATGGCGCCTTGCGCCGGCCGGTCGCTGGCTTTTTCTCACGGCCGGCCATCGAAGCGCTGACGCAAGGTCTTCGCGCGCTGAGCCACGAGCTGGTCGAGCGTGCGCTGGCGGATGGCCGCGTCGACGCCGTCGCCGGGCTCGCCGTGCCGGTGTCCTTCTGGCTGCTGCAGGAAATCCTCGGCATCGAGATCGAGGACCCTTGGGCGTTGAAATCGGTGACCCGCCGCATGGCCAGCGCATTCGACCTGCGAAGAGCGCAGCCGCCGGCAGCAAGCGCCGAGGCCTATCGCGAATGCCAAGCTTTTGTCGAGGAGCGGCTGGCTCGACAGGCCTACCGGCCGGACGGAATGGTTGCCGGCATGGTGCGGGAGGTTGCGCAAGGCCGCTGGTCGAGCGGGGACATGGTGGCCAACATCGTCTTCATGCTGTTTGCCGGACAGGAGACTGTCGTCGACGCTCTCGGCAACGCAATTGTTGCGCTGGATCGCTTTCCCGAACAGCGCGCGCTGCTCGAGCGCGGCGCTGTCGACTGGAGCAGCGCGGCGGCCGAACTGCTGCGCTATGGCGCCTCGGTGCAATACGCCGTCGCCCGCATCGCGGCGCAGGACATCGACCTCGGCGACGTCAGGATTGCGGCTGGCGAAGCGGTCGTGCCGGTGCTCGGCAGCGGCAATCGCGACGATGCCGTCTTCGCCGATGGCGACCGGCTGGACCTCACGCGCCCGCCAGCCATGTCGATGACCTTCGGCACCGGCCTGCATGTCTGCCTCGGGCAACATGTCGCCCGTATCGAGATCGCGGCGATGATAGAAGCCCTGTTCACCCGTGCGCCCGGATGGCGGCTCGATGCCGCAAATGCCGAGCGCCGCGCCACGATGTCGTTTCACGGCATGGCTACCGCGCCGCTGATCCTCGACCCCGCTGCGTGAAAAGCGGCCGCGTCTGGGCGATGACCGCCGGGTCGAGCGACCTGACGATTTCCGAAACCTTTGCCCGCAAGGCGCCCACCGTCGCATCGTCGAGCGGATCGAGAATATCGTTCTGATCTCTCGATACCCGGTACTCGTCCAGCGACGGCGCCTCGCTCGACGGCGTGAAGCCGCCGCCGCGGGCATGCTTGTCGGCCAGTTCCTGCCTCGATTTCACGGCATAGTGGCGGATCCAGCCGATCTTCCATTCCATCGGCATGGCCGCCGGGTGCTTGTCGAGCGTCATGCCGTCGACCAGCGTCCTGCGCAGCGAGATGCGGAAACCGTGCGGGTGCGGCATGAACTGCCCGGGATCCCGCAGCGCCTTGCGCAGGACCGAGGACACGCGGGCAAACGACTTCTTCCAGCGCGCGGTCGGGGCGTCATGCGTGCCGCGCCTTTGAAACCGCACCGTCACCAGTTCGTCGTCATAGGCCTCTTTGCCGTCGCTGCCGAAATTCACCCAGCGAAAGGCGACGCTGCGCACGCCCGGGCGGCTCAAAAGCGAGCGGACCAGTTCGGCTCCGCTCCAGGGCGGCGCGTCGAGCGGCTCGAGGAACTCGTCGGCGTCCATGAAGCCCAGATAGCGATAGCCGTGGAGCAATGCCTGCCAGTAAAGATAGGAATAGGCCCGCCGCTGCGGCAGCACCGTGTCGTGTCGCCAGTCGACCAGCCGGATCCAGCCGGCATCGCGCAACGCCTGGAGCACCGCCGTCTGCGGTCCGGCGCTGCAGTTGTCGGCGATCATCAGGTCGAAGCCATGCAGCTTGTGCCAGGCGACCCACTCGATCACATAGGGCTGCTCCAGCTTCATGATCGCGCAGATCACCGGCCTGTTAACGGAAAACGGAATTCTCATCGCAACGCTTTCCCCGCGCCACCGGCTGCTGCTTGAGGCTCGACCTGCCGGAACGGGATCGCGTCGCCATAAAATGCTGCAAGCTGCTCCGAAGAGCCCGTCCAGTCGCCCATGTCGAACTGGTGGAACCGATAGCGCCGGTCGTCAAGCGGCAGCAAGTCGATATCCGGCCTGATGCGCGGGTCGAATATGCCGGCCACCGGCAGATGGATCGTCCGCGCCGAAGACAACCAACCGGCCAGCCAGGAGAAGCTGCTCACCCCCGTGACGAGATGGCTCGCCCGGCGCAGCGTCTCGAAATCCGTCAATGGCGACGCCTTCGGCGCGAAGACAGCATCGGGAAAACGCTGACGCAGGCGCCGGCAATAATCGTTGTCGTCATGGGTCTGGCCGACGAAGACCGGCTTGCGGCCGCTATCCTTGATGAGCGTCTCGAAGAAGCCGAATGGCATCGGGCAATAGTTGCGGTGGAAGCCGTCGAGGATGTCGCCGGCCCGCACATGGATGACGAGAAAATCGTCGCCATGGGTCGGCGCGGCGACGGCACGCCCGTCGAACAGCCCGGAGACCTCGTCCCGGTCATAATAACCCAGCCGCTGCGCGAAGCCCTTGAAGCGGATGCTCCGCGCCCGCCTGTCGCGGAACGCGGCTATGATCCCGTCGAGGTCGTAGCGGTGATAGCCGTCGACCCGAAGCAGCCGGTATTTCCACAACAAAGGCGGCCGCACCCTGGCAATGGACCATTCCGGCAGGTCGGCGTCGCAGACATAGCCACCGGGGATACGCTTCGCCAGCACATGGCAAAACATGTACTGGAACATCTTGTTCGCCATGCCGCCAAACGGCTGCATCACGATGGGCACTTGCCGCATTGGACCCCTTTCGCCAAAGACGGTCATTGTTACCCGAGCTGCGCGGGCCGGTCGACTGGCCTCTGACGCCAAGGGCGCATCATGATCGCCGCCGGCAAGCCACCCTCAGGGATAATGCGTCGGCTTTGGCGCGTAGATCTTTGGATCGAAGTCCAGATCCCTCGGCAAGGGCAGGCTTGAGCACTGCAAATGCACCTCGCGTGCGAGCAGCCGGCGCCGCTTCTGCTCATTCTCCTTGATGGCCGCAACGAGCCCCATGCTGTAAGGCCCAAGCACGACGCCAGCGGCCCATCCGGGATTCTCCTTCTCGCGCCTGTCGTACTTCAAGGCCTCCGTGCGCGCCTGCTGGCATTCCGGCGTTGGCCATTTCGGGTCTTGTGTCGAGAGCGAGGCTCCATACTGGACCGGAGACGATACGCACCCTGCCACTGTCGCAGTCAACGCGACGACCATTGCAATTCTCATCCGCAAGCCCCTCCTAATGTAGGACGCGACTACAAGACGATTCCAGCAGCAAAAAGGCAGCTTCAGGATGCGTATCTTGCATGGGCGCTCAGCCCAGCAGGTTGCGCGCCGTGCGCATGAAGATCTTCGAGCCGATCGGGATCAGATCGTCGGGAAAATCATAGTCGGGATTGTGCAATGACGGGGTGCGCTCGCCCGCGCCGAGGAAGAACATCGCCGACTTCGCCTTGTGGCCGAAGATGCCGAAGTCTTCCGAGGCGCGCATCGGCAGGGCCTCTTCGCTGCGCGCGACACCTTCCTCGTCGAGTGCGCGGTTGAGATGCTCCACCGCATCCGGCGCATTGACGCTGGCGACGAAGATCTCGTGATAGTCGCAGCGCACGGAAAGGTGGTGCTCGCCCGCGATCCTGGCAGCCAGGGCTTCCGCAGCTGCGACCAGCTCCGCCATGCGCTCGTCGCGCCTTGTGCGCAGCGTCGCCCACACCTCCGCATGTCCGGGCGCGATGCCGAACACGGCCTCGCCCATGGTCGCATGGGTGACGGTCACCATGCTGAAATCGTCATCGGCGAAAGTGCCGCGCCCCAGTGCCGGAAGCGCCGGCATCAGCTGGCTGATCGCCGGCATCGGCGACACGCCGGTTTCGGGCATGGAGGAATGCGCGGTCTTGCCCTCCAGCACGATGCGGATGCCGCGCGAGGCGCAGTTGACGACGCCGGGCTTGAGCCGCACCTCGCCGAACGGCACGCCCGGCAGATTGTGCAGCGAGAAGGCGAAGTCCGGCGCGATCTCGCCAAAGCGTGGATCGGCGACGACGCCGGCCGCACCATTGCCGGTCTCCTCCGCCGGCTGGAACATCAAGACGACGCGGCCGCGGGCCGGCCGCTCACGCCCGAGCTGGCGGCCAAGTGCGGCCAGGATCGCGGTGTGGCCGTCATGGCCGCACATATGCGATTTTCCCGGCACCTGCGAGGCATGCTCGACGCCCGAAAGCTCCTCGATCGGCAGCGCATCGATCTCCGAGCGGAACAGCACCGTCGGTCCCGCCTGGCCGCTGTCATAGACCGCCGCCACGCCATGACCGCCGAGGCCGGTCAGCACCTTGTCCGGCGCTGTATCGGCGAGGAAGCTGACGACTTCCTTGGCGGTCTGTTCTTCCTCGTTGGAGATTTCCGGGTTTTGGTGCAGCTTGCGGCGCCATGCCGTCAGCTCGATGATATCGCGATTGGTCAGGGTCATGGCTTGGGCTCCGCTTTGGTGCTGTGGCTGCAAACTCAACATACAATGACCTGTAGATAGTCCGGCGAGGCAAGCCCCTGCATGATTGTGTCGCGGGTGATGATCGGAATTTTTCTTGCTCGCGCCGTCGCGATCAGGTAGCAGTCGCCGGGATCCTTATGCCCCGTATCGGTCACCACGGTCGCTGCCTCGCAAGCGATACGTTGCTTGATCGGGATGATCTTAGATCCCGTTGCTGCAACTGCCTCGGAAAACCATTTCGACGGCGTTCCTATGCCGAGATAGGGCGGGTTCTTGTGCGTCGGCTTATGGGACGCGATCGCCAATTCCCACGCAGTGATTGGGGAAACATAAAGCTTGCCCGCAGTTTGGCTCTCGGCGATTGCGATGAGAGCTTCTTCCGAAAGCGTGCCTGCGGCCGTTACCAGCCAATAAAACGTATGCGTGTCGAGAAGCGCCCCTGGCAAGGATCAACTATCCCTGGGTTTGCGCACCTGGTGAGAGCCGCCTTTGAGGGCTTGATTAGCAATCGGCTTCGTAAGGTCCACACCCTTTTTCAGGGGCAACTGCGACGACTTCATCGAATCAGCACCGCGCACTTCAACGTAGCGGCCGCTGCGGGAATCGCGCACCACCCACTTGCCGGTCAGCTCCTGTTTGGTCTGTGCTTTTGTCATGAACCCAATATAGCGGCAAATTGTTATGGATGCGAGCGGTCTCGGCCTGTTGAAGCCAAAGGCGGTACCGTGACGGCGCATCAGAAAGTCGTCAATCTCATCTCCGACATCCGGTGGCTTCTCCTGAAAAGCGCCGCGTGCTCGCCTGTGCGACATCTTTCGCGATAATTGCTTCCATCCACCCGAAGGAACGGTTTCGGAGCAACAATGGCCAGGCGGTTTGCGTTTCTCTTGGTTCGCGACTTCACGCTGTCGCCGCTGTCGCTGTTCATCGACACGCTGCGGCTCGCCGGCGATGAAGGCGACCGCAGCCGCCGGATCGAGTTCGACTGGGAGATCGTCGGCGAGCGTGGCCTGCCGATCCGGGCGAGTTGCGGTGTCGAGTTGCTGCCGACCAAGGCGATCGGCAATCCGCAGGAGTTCGACAATGTCGTCGTGGTCGGTGGCCTGCTCGACACCAACCGCAGCCTCAGCTCCGAAAAGGAGGCCTTTCTGTTGCGGGCGGCCGAAAAGGGCGTGCCGCTGACGGCACTCTGCACCGGCAGCTTCGTGCTCGCGCGCTACGGTCTGCTCGATGGCTACAGTGCTGCCGTCAGCTGGTTTCACATCAAGGATTTCCGCAGCCAATTCCCTGATGTGAACGCCCATGCCGACAGCCTGTTTTCCGTCGATAGGGGCCGCTCGACCTGCGCCGGAGGCACGGGTGCGGCCGACCTTGCCGGCCATTTCGTGTCGCAGTTCATCGGCCGCAAGGCTGCGGAAAAAGCCGCCAAGATCCTCGTGCTCGACCGCATCCGCTCGAGCCTGGATGTGCAGCCCGTCGGCGATCTCTTTCCGGCCGCGTCGAGCCGAGCGGTGAAACGGGCGCTGCTTCTGATGGAAAGCAATCTCCAGGAGACGCTGTCGGTCGCCGAGATCGCGGGCCGGTTGCAGTTATCCCGGCGCCAGCTTGAGCGGCTGTTCGGCGCCGAGCTCGGCATCGGCCCGATGGCCGCCTATCTTGCGCTGCGCGTACATCAGGCCAAGTCGCTGCTGGAGGGGAGCGACTTGGCAATCGGCGACATCGCCTACCGCTGCGGTTTTCCCAATGCCGGCCATTTCAGCCGTGTCTTCCGCCATCAGACCGGTATCACGCCGACCCATCTCAGGCATCCGAACCGAATGTCCGGTGTCTTTGCCGACGGCAAGGGGAGCGGTCCCTAAGCCTATATTGGGGCGTGCGATCTCGCCGTTGGTATGATAATATCATACCAACCTGATAGGAGGGATCCATGTCCGCCACCGAAAAACGCACCTTCAGCCTGCCGGCCGAGCAGGCTGCTTTCATCGACCAGCTCGTTCGGTCCGGCACATACGCGACCAGCAGTGAAGTGATCCGCGCCGGTCTTCGCGCATTGCAGGAACGCGACGCCGCCGTGGAGCGCTGGCTGCGTGAGGAGGTCGCGCCGACCTATGATAGGTGGAAGGCAGACCCCTCCCAGGCCATCCCGGCCGACAAGTCTTTTGACAGCATCCGCGCACATCACGCAGCTCGCCTCAAGGGGAACGTGTGAAGCGCCGGCATGTTGTCCTTTTGCCGGAAGCCCAGACGGACCTGTTATGGATATACGATACGGTCGCTCACGCATCCGGCAACCTCACCGCCCTTCGCTACATCGAGCGGATCGAGCGATTTTGCCTGGGTCTCGACCATGCCTCGGAACGCGGAACCCTAAGGGATGATGTGCGGCCGGGGCTTCGCATCGTTGGCTTCGAGCGCCGCCTGACTGTGGCCTTCACCGTAGAAGGCGACCAGGTGGTGATTCTCAGGGTGTTCTACGGCGGCGTCAACTGGGAGGACGAGTTGGCGCCTATCGCTCCGTGAACGCCCGCGCGAACGAGTCCAGCATCGGCCGCGCCAGATATTCGAGGAAGGTTCGGTCGCCGGTGCTGATAAACGCCTCGACCGGCGTTCCCGGGTAAAGCTGCTCGGCTTTCACGCCCTGCGGCAGCGTGTCGGTGATCTTCAGCCTGGCGCGGAAATACGCCTCATGCGTGGTTTCATCGATCAGCCGGTCGGCGGAAATTTGCGTCACCGTAGCCGGGACCTCAGGGGTGAGGCGCGCGTTCAGGGCGGACAGCCTGAGCTTCGCCGGCTGGCCGACGCGAACCAGGTCCACGTCTTTCGGCCGCAGCTTCGCGTCGACGATGAGGCCCGACGCGGTCGGCAGGATCTCCATGATCTTCTGCCCCGGCGCAATCACGCTGCCTTTGGAGTTGTAGATCGAGGATACCACGATGCCGGCTGCCGGCGCCTTGATCGTCGTGCGCCCCAGCACCGCCTCGGCTGCGGTGATCTGTTCGCCGATGTCGGCCAGGCTGGTGCGAACCTCGTCGAGCTTGGTCAGCGCGTCCTCGACGCGCTGCGTGGTCGCGCGCTCGACCTGCGCCTGGGCTTCGACGATCTGCGTCTTGGTCGCTGCGATATCCGCCTCCAGCGCGCCGGCCTGGCCGACCAGATCGGCCTCGCTGCGCAGAAGCTGCGAATATTCGCTGCGGTTGGTTAGACCCTTGTCGAGCAGGCCGGTCTTGATGCCGAGTTCCTTCTTCACGATCTCGGCCTGTTGCTGGATGGCGAGTTTCTGCGCCTCCAGTCCCAGCGCCGACTCACGATGCATGGCGACGCGCTGCGCCAGGATCGACTGCTCGGAGCGGAACCGGGCGAGCCTGGCCTCGAACTCCTTCTGCTGTTCGTGCACCAGATTGTCGAAATCGCGCTGGAACGGCGCGGGTGCTGCTTCGGCGATCGGCGCCAGCCTGTCCGATCCGTCGCGCTCGGCCTCAAGTCGCGCGGCACTTGCCCTGAGCGCGATCGTCTGTCTGGTCAGCCGGTTGAGGTCGGTCTCGGCCGCCCTGCGGTCGAGCAGGACCAGCGGTTCGCCTTGTTGCACGCGGTCGCCTTCATGCACCAGCAACTGCTCGATGATGCCGCCCTCGGGGTGCTGGATGAGGATGTTGCCGCCCGTCGCCGAGATCGTGCCGGAGGTGATCACCGCGCCGGAGAGCGGCGCGTTCGCCGCCCAATGGCCGAAGCAGCCGACGAAGAGCGCTATGGCCACGTAGCCGACGACGGCCATGCGGCGGAAGTCGGTGCGCGGTCGACCTTCGAAGGCGAGGCTCTGCTGCATCATCGTCTATGACCCGAAGCGGACGCTGTGCGGGCGCACGGTCGGCACGAACGAGCCTGTCACCACCGCGCTCCCGGCCTTGCCGGCCGCCGGTTGCCTCAGCACCTCGCTCGCAGGGCCGAAAGCTTCGACCATGCCGTTGCGCAGGACCATGACGCGGTCGCAGGCCGCGGCGATCGAAGGGCGATGCGTGATGACGACTGTCGTGACGCTTACACTTCGCGCGGCCGAAAGCATCCCTTCGAGCGCCGCCTCCCCACTGCCGTCGAGATGGGCGTTGGGCTCGTCCAGCACCAGCATGCGTGGCTTGCCGTAGAAGGCGCGCGCCAGCCCTATCCGCTGGCGCTCGCCGCCCGACAGCACGGTATGCGACGGGCCTATCATGGTCTGATAGCCGTCGCGCAGCGTGAGAATCAGCTCATGCGCCTCGGCGCGCCTGGCCGCTTCGACGATCGCGGCGTCATCGGCGTTGGGTTCGAAGCGGGCGACATTTTGCGCGATCGATCCCGGGAAAAGCTCCACCTCCTGCGCGAGATAGCCGATATGCCTGCCAAGCTGGGTTTCGTCCCAGCTCCTCAGGTCGGCGCCGTCGACCCTGACCGCGCCGCCGGTCGGCTGCAGCGCGCCCACAAGCAATTTCGCCAGCGTCGATTTGCCGGCCCCGCTCGGGCCGACGATCGCCACCGCTTCGCCGGCGCCGATGGCAAAATTCAACCGCTTGAGGATGGGCTCAGTGCCGAAAGCCGCAGTCGGCGCGATGAAGAACAGATCCTGCACCGAAATCGCGCCCAATGGATCGGGCAGTGCGAGCTTGCGCCCCTGCGCTGGTTGCGCCGCAAGGGCGGTGTCCAGCCGCTTCCAGCATCGCGTGGCGTCGACGATCTGCCGCCAGGATCCGATCAGCTGGTCGAGCGGCTGCAGCGCGCGCGACGACACCAGCGACGAAGCGAAGATCATGCCGGCGGTCATCTGCCCCTGCAGCACCAGCCACGCGCCGGCGCCGAGGATCGCCAGTTGCAGCATCATGCGCAGCGCCCGCGACGTCGCGCTGAAGATCGCATTGGCGCTTCCGGAACGGTCATGCAGGGTCAGCGCCTCAGCAACGTGCTGTCCCCAGACCGCGGCGGCATTTTGCACCATGCCCATGGCGCGCAGCGTGTCGGTGTTGCGGGCGAAGGCCTGCTCCGCCTGGCTGGCCACCGCCGAGCGTTCCGCCGACATGGCATCGTTCCTGCCGATGGCAAGCTGGTTGGCCACGACCAAGAGAAACAGCAGCACGGCGCCGGCGAGCGTCAGCCAGAACAGGACGGGATGGATGAAATAGAGCAAGGCCAGGAAGACGGGCGCAAACGGCAGGTCGAACAACACCGCCACGCCGCGCGACCTGATGAAGGCGCAAGTCGTGGCAAGGTCGTTCAGCGGCGACAGCCCGCTGCCGGCATGTCTGGCGCCAAGCGAGGCGGCGAATGTCCGCGCGCCCAGTTTCTGGTCGACGGTGGCCGCAACACGTTGCGCGTAGATGGCGCGGACCGCGTCCAGCAGGCCGAGGAAGGCGAGCGCGACGACCGCCATGACCGAGAGATAAAGCAGCGTCTCGACGCTGGAGGACGGCAACACCCGGTCATAGACCTGCAGCAGATAGAGCGGGATCACCAGGAGCAGGATGTTGATCAGCAACGAAAAGATGCCGATATCGGCGATGCCGCGCAGGAAAACCGGGCGCAGGCCGATGGCCGCATCCCTGAGTGGCGCGCGGTCCCGTGACATCTAGACCGCGTGCTCGGCTGTCGTGCTCAGATGGCTCTGCTGCAAATCGTTCAGCGTATAGGCGTGGATATAGTCAATCTTCATTTGCGCGGGCGTCGCCAGATGGTCGGGCGGCGCGCCGGCTTGACCGCCGACCGCAAGGTCGACCAGCATATACATGGGCTTGTTCATATCGGACGGCGTCGCCGCTTCCGCGACCTGGACGCCATCATAGGTCCAGACCAGCTTATCCGGCGTCCACAACAGGCCATAGGTGTGATAGCCGTCGGTGTTGGAGACATTCACCGTCGACCCGACCGTGGTGTGGGTTCCCGTCTCATTTGTGTGCGCGGTCATGAGAAGCGCATTCGGGTTCTGCCCATACATTTCGATCACGTCGAGTTCCGGGGGCCATGAACCGTCTTCGGGCAGAAGCCAGAAGGCCGGCCACGCGCCGGCGTTTTCCGGGAGATCGGCCCGCATTTCGAAATAGCCATAGGTCTGCGAGAAGGTGTCGTGCGTCGTCAGTATGCCGGAAGTGTATTCGTAATTGTTGATCAGCGGCTTGATGTCGTCGGGCGCATGCGCCGCGGTTATGGTGAGCACGCCGCTTGCGACGCTGAACGGATGGACCGAGCTGGTCGGCGCATAATTGGCGTCGATATACCATTGCAGCTCGCCGTTCTGGGGCTGCGAGCTGCCGTTCTGCGCCCCCCACCAGAAATTGGAATCCCAGATGCCGCTCTGGCCGTTCCACAGCCTCAGCGTGTTGAAATCGTCGTTGAAGGACAGCGTCATGCCGGTCTTGTCGATCGGCAGCTCGAACTGCCCGGGCTGAAACTTGTCGATCGTGGTGTTGTGGAACACCAGCACCTCGCTCGAGCCGAGGTTCAGCTGCACGTTCGATCCCACCTGGACCATATTGGCGTGGACGGCCTCGAACGAGGTGAAGGTATAGCCGTTGAGGCGCACCGTGTCGGTCGCGCCGAAATCGGAGATCAGGTCGCTGCCATTGCCCTTGGTGACGATGAAGGTATCGGCGCCGGCGCCGCCGATCAGCACGTCATTGCCCTTGCCGCCGTCCAGCGTCTGGCTGCCAGCGCCGCCCGTTATGATGTTGTCCTGAGCATTGCCGAAGGCATAGTGGCCGTCGCCGGTGACGACGAGGTTCTCGAAATTGGCGGGCAGCTTGTAGCTCATCCAGGTATCGATCGTGTCGACGCCCGCGCCGTAGTTCTCGACCGCTTTGTTGATCGTCGAATAGAGATGGTAATAGTCGTCGCCCGCGCCGCCATACATGGTGACCTTGACGTTGGTGTCGCCCCAGAAGGAATCGTTGCCCGAGGTGCCGTAGCGGTAAGACGCGCCTCCAGTCGCCGAGAACCAATGGGTGGAAGCGCCGGTATAGGGAAGTGGAATGCCTTTGGCGTTGAGGACTGTGGCCATTCCGACACTCCTTGCGCGTGCTGCCTTGGTCGTTCGACAACCTTCGAGCGACCATTTCGGATCAACTCTTAAATTGATCCGTCGTTCCAGGGAATCATTCTATAGTACACCAAGGAGATCGTCGCCCATCATTTAATAGATAATGCCGAAGGCGTTAAGCCGATCCTAATACAACTTTGTAGGAGAGACTTACAATTTTAATAAATTGTGAGATCCGCGCCGAAAAGTTAAGCAATCTGTCAATGATGCATGCAAATTTGACGCGACACGGCCGCCTGCCTGAGGCGGCGGTCGAAGTCGTGGGCGGATGGCCGCCGGCAAAGGGCTCAAGAAAATTTGACAGGCTGTGTCGGACCGGGTGAGGTTCACCCGTCCTTGGGGCATCGAACAACGAAACCACAAAGGATACCGAAGAGATGCCAAGCACCGTACGTTTGCACCGCGTTCTGACGACCAGCCCGGAGAAGGTCTACCGCGCATTCATAGAAGCCGACGCGCTGGCGAAATGGCTTCCGCCGAACGGCTTCACTTGCACGGTACACAGCTTCGACGCGAAAGTCGATGGCGCCTTCAAGATGTCGTTCCGAAACTTCACGACGGGCGGCAGCCATTCCTTCGACGGCGAATATCTCGAACTCGTTCCCGGCGAGCGCCTGCGCTACACCGACAGGTTCGACGACCCCAATTTGCCCGGCCAGATCGAAGTGACCGTGCTCCTGAAGAAAGTGTCGGTCGGCACGGAACTCGACATCATGCAGGCCGGCATTCCGGACGTTATTCCGGCCGAAGCCTGCTATCTCGGCTGGCAGGAGTCGCTGCGCAATCTGGCAAAGCTCGTCGAACCCGAGATCAATCAGTAGAGCCCATCGGATCGGCGGCGCCGCCCAGCCAGTCCGCGCCGCCGACAATGCCGAGCCGAGGACTCATCCCTCACGGCCCGGTGCAGATCGGCAACGGTTGTGGCGGCGGTGGCGGGTTGTCCTTGGCGTATTGCGCGATGATCGGCTCAAGGCTCTTTCGCGGCCAGAATTTCGGCTTGCCGATCTCCTTCAGGCAGGACGCATTCCAATAGGCGCCCGATTTACCAACGGCGGCGATGTCGCGCGATTCCGGGTAGATATAGAGCGTCGTCGGATTGCTCTTCACCATCGAAATGATCTGGTCGGCGTCGGACGGCGACCAGCTGGTGCAGCCATTGCTGCGGCCGCCGGCGTAATCCACCAGCTTGCCGTATGGGACGAAGCCGTCATGGTCGGCATAGGAGCTGTTCGGGTTCTTGCGCAGGCACATGCCGCGCAACAGCTGCGCCGCGTGGCCGCCGATCACCCGCTGCCTGGCATTCGCCGTCTCCCCCTCACCGTCGAACTGGATGAAGGTGCGCAGCAGCGCCTGGTCCTTTCTTGCGCCAATGCGGTAAAAACCCTTGAATGAGGTCTTTGCCTCGCCGGTCATATAGGCGCCACCGGTCGTCAAGGACGAGTCCAGGGCATTGCCGAAGTTTTTCGCGCAGCGTTTGCCGTTGGAGAAATCGACCACGCCTTTCAAATTGCGGCCGCCGCCATGGCCCGACGAGATCGCCCTGAACGACTGCTTGGCCTCGCAAATGACGTAGTAGCGCCGCCCTAGCACGCCATTGCCGAGATCGCCGGGGCGCGTCGCATCCATGGCGAAATAGCAGCTATTGTGGACCGCGCCTTGCGCGACCTTCTTCAGGTAAAGCGCGCGCGCCCGCTCCAGCACCACTTGCGAAATCTCGCCGTCGTCATTGCCGACATGGGCCTGCAGCCAGGCCGGTATATCGGAGGACGCGGCAAAAGACCGGGCAGACATCGTCAAGGCGATGCCGGCGACGGCGAGGAGGCCAAAGACAAAGACAGCCAGAGATTTCAACCGCACAACCCTCCCGCCCGAACCGTTCTGCGATTCTCGGAAACCCATCCATAAATCGTCGCGCGTCGATCGGCGAAACACATCTTGTTCAGAACCGCGCAAGCAAGTCAGGTAGCTGCCTGTTCGCCTTTCACAGCGCCAGGCTGCCCTGTTCCGCCTCCGCGGCATTGGGGTCGCCCGGCGCCGTCGCCCAGGCAAGCTCGACCAGCGTCACCGTGCGGCGGCCGGTGCCGTCGAGCTGGCAGACGATGAGGCCCTGCTCCTCGATATAGGTGAGCAGCCGCCGGGCGCGCCGCAGCGAATGCGAGCCGTAGGCGCGCGCGATCGCCGCGTCGCTCGGGCACGGCCAGCCCTCCTTGGCGGCGCGGGCGATCATCATGAACACGCCCTGCATGTCCTCGGGCAGCAGCGAGGCGCGCACGGAAACGTCCTGCCAGGCGTCATCGCCTGCCATGTCGGCGCCGAGCCCGGCGCGGGCGCGCGTCAGCATGCGACGGAATTCTGAGAGGTCCGGCACCACCGAAGCGAGGCCTTCGATGCGGCAGCGGACGACGAACTCCTGATAAAGCACGCCGATGACGCGGAAACCCGCATCGGGCTGCGCCATGATGGCGCGCAGGACACGGTCCACCTGCTCTCGCCGGTCGGCGATATCCTCGGCGCTTACCGCCGGTTCCGCAGGTTCCGGGCGGATCTCCATCGCCGCAGACTTCGCCGCCATCAGCTGGTCGAGCAAATCGGGCGACGCCATCCGGCGCGGCGCGCGCATCGTCTCGGGCGGCGGCGCCGCCAGGATGATGGCCCGTGCGTCCTCGAGCGCTGTTTCCGGCATTGCCATCAGCCGCGGCGTACCGTTGCGCGGGCTGGTCTCGGTCTGGCCGATGCGCACGCCGAGCGGGCGGCGCGACAGCGCCGGTCCCAGCGCCATGAAGTGCCCGCGCTCCAGATCGCGAAACGCCTCCGCCTGGCGCCGTTCCATGCCCAGAAGGTCGGCGGCGCGCGCCATGTCGATATCGAGGAAGGTACGGCCCATGAGGAAGTTGGAGGCCTCCGCCGCGACATTCTTGGCGAGCTTTGCCAGCCGCTGCGTGGCGATGATGCCGGCAAGGCCACGCTTGCGGCCGCGGCACATCAGATTGGTCATGGCGCCGAGCGAGAGTTTGCGCGCCTCGTCGGAAACCTCGCCGGCCACCGCCGGTGCGAACAGCTGCGCTTCGTCGACCACCACCAGCATCGGATACCAATGCTCCCGGGCGGCCTCGAACAATCCGCCGAGAAAGGCAGCGGCGCGCCGCATCTGGTTCTCGGCATCGAGCCCTTCGAGATTGAGCACCGTGGAGACGCGGTGGATGCGCGCCCGCTCGCCGGCTGCTTGCAGGCCACGCTCCGTATGCTCCTCGGCATCGATGACCAGATGGCCGTAATGGTCGCCCAGCGAGACGAAATCGCCTTCCGGGTCGATGATGGTCTGCTGCACCCAGGGCGCGCTCTGCTCCAGGAGCCGGCGCAAAAGGTGCGATTTGCCGGAGCCGGAATTGCCTTGCACCAGAAGCCGGGTCGCCAGCAGCTCCTCAAGGTCGAGCGCCGCCGGCGCACCCGCCGTCGTCTGTCCCATCTCGATGGCTACGGTCATGTCACGACTCTCCTTGCGGACAGGGCTTATCAACCCGGCCGCGAGCCGTCGAGCGCGCCATGGCAACTCGCCCGCTGTTCCACACCTATGCTGCCAAAGCGCCACACATCAGCCCATCTGCCCATAGGGAAGGCACATCAAGCGGAGTTGACCGGCGGCAGAAGCGGCGCTTCCAGCCCGTCGAAGGGATCGCGCCAGGCATCGATGGCTTCGAGCCGGCGATACCAACCCAGAACAGAGGGATAGTCCGCCAGCGGCAGGCCGGCTGCATCGTTGAACGGCAAAAACGTCGCCATGCGGAAATCGGCATAGGAGAGCGACTTGCCCACAAGCCATGGCCGCTTGGCGAGCTCCGCCTCGAGAATCGCTGCCGCGATGCGGAACTCCGCCAGCCCCTCCTCGACCTTGCCCTGGTCGACAGGCCCAATCCCGTAGCGCTGCTTGGTTCCGCGCTCGAAATGCACGGTGTCGCAGGCCCGGACGAAATTTTCCTTGCCCCAGCTCAGCCAGCGGATCATGTCGGGTTGGTCGCCGCCGCCGCGCCAGAAATCCGAACCCGCTTCGCGCGACAGAAGGCAGGCTATGGCGTCGGCTTCCCACAGGCTGCCGCCCGGCCATGCCAATATCGGCAGGGTAAGATTGGGATTGAGCTGACGAAACCGCTCAGCCTGCCCGGGCGCCATGGGTGCCGCAAACTCAAACTCGACCTTGGCCTGCAGATGACCTGCCGTTGCAACCGCGAGGCGCGGATTGGGATTGCGGCTGAAGTACAGTTTCATGTCCGGTCCTGGATGCTGTGGGCTCGATCCTATCAAACACGCAAACGTGCCATCTCGGCAATCTGGTCGGACCACGATTCCGCTGGCACACGCCGTCGTTCGGCTTATTATTTCCTTCGGGAGAGGGTTCTTGGCAGGAGGAAGCCATGAACGTAGTGCAGAGCGTACCTGTCATCGACGTGACAACCCAGAACCTTGTTTCCTCTGCGCTTTCCAGATTCCGCGCCGGCGATACCGTCTCGACCAGGGCGGCGCTCGACGCTATCCGCCGCATGGATCCAACCTGTGTCGACAGCGACGACGATCTCGTCGAGCTCGTCGTCATGGCGGCAATTGGTAAGACCATGGCGGTCGTGTTCGACCACCGCTCCCGCTAGCCCTGTGGGACGAACCTGTGCCGTTCAACTCGCTTGAGCTCGAGTGGATTCGGTTGGCGAGCTTTTACAACTGCAGCCCGGGAGGCGCACGTCTTCGTGCGCGAAGGCCGGCAATAGCATAAGCGGGCAAGACTCAGATCCCCAAGGGATGCGGCATGTAGCCGACGAAGCCGCCGATCTTCCAGTGGCCCGCCACCTTCCTGCAAAAATACAGCGTCTGCCATTTCAGCTTGTCGACGCTGCCATCGGCCTTGGCCACCGAGCCGTTGAACTTCTTGTGCAGCACGGCGCGGTCGCCATCGACGTCGATGTCGCGCATGTTGGTGACGCGAAACAGCGCCTCGCGCAGCGGCTCGGCGAATCTGGCCGCCGCCGTCTCCTTGGCCTGGCGCAGCCATTCGTCGCGATAGACGGCAAGGCTCGGGAATTGCAGACGCCAGGCGTCGGCATCGCTGAGGAAATGCGCATGCATGCCGAAGAAGCTGTCGGCGAGGAAATCATCCTCGACCATCGACCAGTCCTGACCGATAAAGGCGTCGATGTCGCGCCGCACCAACATTTCCCAGAGCGCGTGGCGATCGGCATCGCCCTCTGGAAACGGGTTCTTGTCGAAGGTCATTGAAATCTCCTGTCGGGAAAATGCGACGCGCAAGATGCTGGCGAGCCTGCGATAAAGCAACACGCGTTTGGAAAAATGCTGCTTTCCAAAAAGCCCCCTATGAGGATCACCGGGACAGGCGTAGAGCGGTCGGCGAAAACGGGACGCGGCCCGCCATTCTGAACAGGAGTTTCCTTTGCCTAAAGAGTGTTTTGGAACATCCCACGTGCCGCTGTCGCCGGCCGTGCGCGCCGGGGATTTCGTCTACATCTCAGGTCAGGTGCCGGTCGACAGCGACCGCATCGTGGTCAAGGGCGGCATCACCGAGCAGACCGAGCAGGTGCTGCAGAATGTGAAGGCGGCACTCGCGCTGGCCGGTTGCACCATGGACGATGTCGTCAAGACCACGGTCTGGCTCGAGGACGCGCGCGACTTCGGCGCCTTCAATGCCGTCTATGCCAAGCACTTCCCGAAGAATCCGCCGGCCCGCACCACGGTCGAATCGCGGCTGATGATCGACATCAAGATCGAGGTCGAAGCCGTCGCCTACCGGCCGGTTTGACCAGTCGGGGCATGATCCCGAAAGTGGAAACCGGTTTTCTCGGACAAACGGAAACCGTTTTGTCCAGAGATCATGCCCCAAAACGAAGAGAGGCAGGCGCCGATGCAGTTCGATCTCCTGATCACGGGCGGCCGCCTGATCGATCCGGCCTCGGGCCTGGACGCGCCGCGCGATGTCGCCGTTGCGGGCGGTCGCGTCGCGGCCATCGAGACTGCCATCGACGCCGAGCATGCTACGCAGGTCGTGGATGCCAGGGATTGCATCGTCACGCCCGGCCTCATCGACCTGCACAGCCATGTCTATTGGGGCGGCACCTCGCTGGGCGTCGACGCCGACCGGCTGGCGGCCAAGAGCGGAACCACTACCTTCATCGATGCCGGCAGCGCCGGCGCCGGCAATTTTCTGGGCTTTCGCCGCCATGTCATCGAGCGCTCGAAGGTGCGTATTCTCGCCTACGTCAACATCTCCTTTGCCGGCATATTCGGCTTCTCGCAAAGCGTCTCGGTCGGCGAATGCAGCGATCTCAGGCTCTGCGAGCCACGCGAGACGGTGGCCGCGGTGCGCGAGCACGCCGATGTCGTCGTTGGGGTAAAAGTGCGCTCCGGCAAGCATGCCGGCGGCGCCAGCGGCATCGCCCCGGTCGATCTTG
The DNA here is from genome assembly GCF_030323205.1 of Mesorhizobium sp. C395A. Lineage (NCBI taxonomy): Bacteria > Pseudomonadati > Pseudomonadota > Alphaproteobacteria > Hyphomicrobiales > Phyllobacteriaceae > Mesorhizobium > Mesorhizobium sp. C395A. The sequence continues at coordinate 3,724,801 of NZ_CP100473.1, forward strand.
CGCTGGAAGCCGCCGACCAGGTCGGTCTGCCGCTGATGGCGCATATAGACGAGCCGCCGCCCGGCCGTTCCGAGGTGCTGCCACGGCTGCGCCGCGGCGACATCCTCACCCATTGTTTTCGGCCATTCCCCAACGCGCCGGTGTTCGCTTCCGGCGCGGTGCGGCCGGACATGCGGCTGGCCCGCGAACGCGGTGTCATCTTCGACATCGGCCACGGCATGGGATCGTTCGACTTCGCCGTGGCGAAAGCGATGCTGGCCGAGGGCCTCGCGCCCGACGTCATCTCCAGCGACGTGCACCTCTACTGCGTCGACGGTCCGGCCTTCGACATACTGGTCTGCATGTCGAAGCTGATGGCGCTGGGCATGCCGCTGGTCGAGGTGCTGCGCGCCGCCACGCAAAGGCCAGCCGAGGCGATCGCCAGGCCGGAGCTTGGGACGCTGAAAGTTGGCGGTGTCGGCGATGTCGCGGTGCTGAGACTGCGCCCCGGGCGCTTTACCTTCGTCGATGCGGTCGGTGCGGCGCTGATCGCGGATCAGCGGCTGGTCTCAGAAGGCATTGTTATCGGCGGTGTCTGGTGGCCGAACGAGGCGCCCGACCACAACGAGACCGAGCGCTTCGAGCCGCATGCGGCACATACGCATGTCGAGGTCGCGGCACGGCATTTCGGGCGTGGATAATCTCCCTCCTTGAGGGGGAGATGGCCGGCAGGCCAGAGGGGGTCGGTTCGACCGGACGCAAGCTCCTCGCGGCAGCTGGAGGTCAGCGCTCCACGCGCGGCGACCCCCTCTGTCGCCTTCGGCGACATCTCCCCCTCGAGGGGGGAGGAGATCGCTAGCGCCCTGCGTTACTCACCGCCCCAAACACCGGCGTCGCAATCCCTTCCATCCGCGCCTTGATCTGCAGCGCCACATATTTCGAGTAAAACCGCGACAGCGCCAGATTGCCGCCGTGGAACCACAGCGCGTCCTGCGCCGTCGGCTTCCACATGTTGCGCAGCTCGCCTTGCCAAGGACCGGGATCGCCCTTGACGCCGGAGCCGAGGCCCCAGCATGGCCCGACCTTGTCGGCGACCTCGCGCGAGACGATGGCCGCCACGGTCTCGTTCATCGACTGGTAGCCGGTACAGGCGACGATCGCATCGACGGCCAGCTCGCTGCGGTCGTCGAACAGGATGCCGGTCGGCGTCAATGAACTGATGCCGACGCCGCTCTTCACTTTGATCTCGCCATTGATGATCAGTTCGCAGGCGCCGACATCGATGTAGTAGCCGGAGCCGGTGCGGTAGGCCTTCATCAACAGCCCGGTCTCGTCCTCGCCGAAATCGATGGCGAAGCCGGCGGCGCGCAGCCGGTCGTAGAAGGACGCATCGCGCGCCTTGATAACTTCGTACAGATCTCGCTGGCCCTTGGGCACCAGCGCGAACGGCGTCGACGCGACGATCAGGTCGGCCTTGTCGGTGCTGATGCCACGCGCCAGAGCCTTTTCCGAAAAGATCTCGAAGCCGACTTCCATCAGAGTGTCGGATTTCACCACTGTCGTCGGCGAGCGCTGGATCATGGTGACATCGGCGCCGCTTTCCCAGAGATCGACGCTGACATCGTGCCCGGAGCTTGCCGCGCCGATGACCGCGACCTTTTTTCCGCGGAATTTCTCGCCGCTTGCATACTGGCTGGAATGCAGGAGTTCGCCCTTGAAGGTCTCGGCGCCGGGCAGCGCGGTCTGCCGCGGCGGACCGTAGGCGCCGGTGGCAAAGACGATATGCTTCGGCTTCAGCGTGATCTGCCGGCCGACACGGTCGACCACCACAGTCCATACCTTCTCGGTCTCGTCATAGCTGGCGCTGACGCATTTGGTGGCGACCCAGTAGTTGAGCTCCATCACCCTGGTGTACATCTCCAGCCAGTCGCCCATCTTGTCCTTGGGCGTGAACACCGGCCAGTTCTCCGGGAACGGAATGTAGGGCAGATGGTCGTACCAGACCGGATCGTGCAGCACGAGCGAGCGATAACGGTTGCGCCAGGAATCGCCGGGGCGCGCATTTTTCTCGATGATGATCGTGGGCACACCGAGCTGCCTCAGCCGCGCGCCGAGCATGATGCCGCCCTGCCCGCCGCCAATGACCAGGCAATAGGGCTGCTCAGTGGCGCCGAGATCGCGCGTCTCGCGCGCCCGCGCCTCCGCCCATGTCTCGCGTGCAGGGTCGGCCTTGTGGCGGATGCCGAGCGGCCGCGCCGGTCCCTTTTTCTCCTCGAACCCTTTGAGCTCCCGCACCGCCGTGAACAAGGTCCGGCAGCGGCCGTCCGTGAGGCGCACAATCCCTTCGCCCCGCGCGACCGACGTTTCGAACGTGAACCAGGCCTCGACGGTGCCCTCATCCGAGGTCGCCTCGCCGGACAGCGTCCAGTGTGAGGGCTTCGCTTCCGCCAGCGTCGCTTGCAGCATGTCGCGGATCGCACCGCGGCCTTCCATCGTGGTGATGTTCCAGGTGAAAGCCAGCAGATCGCGCCAGTAGCAATCCTCGCCGAACAGGTTGGCGGCCGCCTCGGCGTCATCAGCTTCCAGCGCCCGCGCAAGCGCGCAAAGCCATGTCGCCGCCTGTTTCGATGGTGCCATGTCGAGCATCTGTTTTTCCCTCGTTTTGCGTTCCCATTGTTTCCAAAGACGGCGGCGCCGCAAGAGGGGTCGCGATATCATGGCGTCGGTTTCTAGCGGCCCGGAACGGAGCCATCTCCCGGAAATCTTTATAGGAATTTTATATCTTTCCTCCGCGGCCCGTCTCGAACCTTTATGGCGATCGGGTCCATATTCCACTTCGAGCAAAACGCTCCGGACGCCGTAGCCCTCGAAGCTACGGCGGGTAGTTCTCATGGATTTCTGGCTCGCCAGTCGCTGGGGCCAAATACAAGCAGAAGCAAGGACAAACACAAATGGACATCGTCGTCATCGGAATCGAGGTTTTGTTCTTCGGTCTTTCCCTCGCCTACATCAAAGCTTGCGACGCTCTTTAAGCGGAAGGATCGCACCATGTTTTTCGATTACATCCTTGGCGGCGGCGTGACCTTGTTCCTGCTCGTCTACCTGACATACGCCCTCGTTCGCCCAGAACGCTTCTGAAGCAAGGCACGGAAAGCCATGACACTCAACGGATGGATACAGATCCTGGTTTATTGCGGGATCGTCGTTTTGCTGGTGAAGCCGCTCGGCGGCTACATGTACCGCGTCTTCAACGGCGACCGCACATTGCTGTCGCCAATACTCGGGCCTGTTGAGCGCGGCCTCTACCGCATTTCGGGAACCAGCGAGCGCGAGGAGCAGCACTGGACGACCTACGCGGCAGGAATCATCTTCTTCAGCCTTGCCAGCTTCCTGGTGCTGTACTTTCTGCAACGCCTGCAGGGCGTCCTGCCTTACAATCCGGCCGGGATGGCATCGGTCGAACCCAATCTCGCCTTCAACACTGCCGTCAGCTTCGTCACCAACACCAACTGGCAGAATTACGGCGGCGAAAGCACGATGACCTATCTCGTGCAAATGGCCGGCCTCACCGTGCAGAACTTCATGTCGGCCGCCGTCGGCATTGCCATCGCGGTGGCGCTGATCCGCGGCTTCGCCCGCGCCTCGGCAAAATCGATCGGCAATTTCTGGGTCGATATGACCCGCTGCACGCTCTACATCCTGCTGCCGCTCAGCATCATGCTCACCCTGGTCTATGTCTGGCTCGGCATGCCGCAGACGCTGGGGCCGTATGTCGATGCCACCACGCTCGAAGGCGCCAAGCAGACGCTCGCCCTTGGGCCCGTCGCCTCGCAGGTTGCCATCAAGATGCTCGGCACCAATGGCGGCGGCTTCTTCAACGCCAATGCCGCGCATCCTTTCGAAAACCCCGACGCCATCTCCAACATGATCCAGATGGTGACGATCTTCGCGCTGGGTGCTGCACTCACCAACGTCTTCGGCCGCATGGTCGGCAACCAGCGCCAGGGCTGGGCGATCCTGGCCACGATGGGTGTGCTGTTCATCGCCGGCGTCGTTGTCTGCTACTGGGCGGAAGCCGCGGGCAATCCGCTGGTGCATGCGCTGGGCATCGATGGCGGCAACATGGAAGGCAAGGAGAGCCGCTTCGGCATTGCCGCTTCGGCACTATTCGCCGTCATCACCACGGCTGCGAGCTGCGGTGCGGTGAACGCCATGCATGACTCGTTCACAGCACTTGGCGGCCTGATCCCGATGCTCAACATGCAACTCGGCGAAGTCATCGTCGGCGGCGTCGGCGCCGGCTTCTACGGCATCGTCATGTTCATCGTCATCACCGTGTTCGTCGCCGGCCTGATGGTTGGCCGCACGCCCGAATATCTCGGCAAGAAGATCGAGGCCAAGGAGGTCAAGATGGCAATGCTCGCCATCCTCGCTCTGCCGTTGGTCATGCTGGTCTTCACGGCAATAGCGGTCGTGCTGCCAAGCGCCGTCGCCTCGATGGCCAATGGCGGTCCGCATGGCTTCTCCGAGGTTCTTTATGCCTACACTTCGGCGGCGGCCAACAACGGCTCGGCCTTTGGCGGCCTTTCCGGCAACACGCCCTGGTACAACATCACGCTCGGCATCTCCATGTGGGTGGGTCGCTTCTTCGTCATCATTCCAGCGCTTGCCATTGCCGGCTCGCTAGCGACGAAGGAGACGGTTCCGGCTTCCGCCGGCACCTTCCCGACCGACGGCCCGCTGTTCGTCGGCCTGCTCGTCGGCGTCATCCTGATCGTCGTCGGCCTGACCTTCTTCCCGGCACTGGCGATCGGACCGATCGTCGAGCACCTGGCTGCCATCAACGGCCAGACATTCTGAGGCTTGTCATGTCCTGGTTCTACCCAAAACGCATGAAGGCCCGGCCGCGAGCCGGCCCACGAGCCGGCAATGCGGGGGAGGAAACGCCCCCTCCCTTCCCCGGCGTGTCCACCTTCCTCGGCATTGCGGCGGTCAATGATCGTGATCTGGCTGCTGGCCTATGGTCCGCCGCCCCTCTTTTCGGCATCCGATCGGTCGGTGCCGGCCAACAGTTCAGATTCTGGAGCCATCAAATGAGCCAGTCCAAATCCGCGGTCATCATGGATGCCCGCATCCTGTGGCCGGCCATCGGCGGCGCCTTCAGGAAACTCGACCCCCGCACGCTGGTCAGGAACCCGGTGATGTTCGTCGTCGGCATCGTCTCGCTTCTTACCACGGTCCTGTTCGTCAAGGATCTCGTCACCGGCGGCGGCGATTTCGGCTTTACGCTGCAGATCATCATCTGGCTGTGGTTCACCGTGCTGTTCGCCAACTTCGCCGAGGCCGTCGCCGAAGGCCGCGGCAAGGCGCAGGCCGATTCGCTGCGCAAGGCGCGCACCGAAACCCAGGCCAAGCTGCTTGCCGGCGAAGACCGCTCCAGGTTCAAGCTGGTGCCCGGCACCAGCCTGAAGGTTGGCGACATCGTGCTGGTCGAAGCCGGCGACATCATCCCGTCCGACGGTGAAGTGATCGAAGGCGTGGCCTCGGTCAACGAGGCGGCAATCACCGGCGAGTCCGCACCCGTCATTCGCGAATCCGGCGGCGACCGTTCGGCGGTCACCGGCGGCACGCAGGTTTTGTCCGACTGGATTCGCGTGCGCATATCAGCCGCCTCCGGCCACACCTTCCTCGACCGCATGATCTCGCTGGTCGAGGGTGCCTCGCGCCAGAAGACGCCCAACGAGATCGCGCTCAACATCCTGCTCGTCGGCATGACGCTGATCTTCGTGCTGGCCACCGCCACGATCCCGAGCTTTGCCTCCTATTCCGGCGGCTATATCACGGTGACAGTGCTGGTCGCGCTGTTCGTCACCTTGATCCCGACCACCATCGGCGCCCTGCTGTCGGCCATCGGCATTGCCGGCATGGACCGCCTGGTGCGCTTCAACGTGCTGGCCATGTCCGGCCGCGCCGTGGAAGCGGCGGGCGACGTCGATACGCTTTTGCTCGACAAGACCGGCACCATCACGCTCGGCAACCGCCAGGCCACCGAATTTCGGCCGGTCAAGGGTGTGACCGAGCAGGAACTGGCCGATGCGGCACAGCTTGCCTCGCTCGCCGACGAGACGCCCGAGGGACGCTCGATCGTCGTGCTGGCCAAGGAAAAATACGCCATCCGCGCCCGCGACATGGCGACATTGCACGCCAGTTTCGTGCCCTTCACCGCGCAGACCCGGATGAGCGGCGTCGACATCGACGGCTCGTCGGTGCGCAAGGGCGCCGTCGATTCGGTTCTCGCCTATGTCAGCCAGTCGACATCGGCCACCCATGGCGCGCGCCCCGGCAGCGACACCGTCAAGGATCTCCAGGCGATCGCCGACGAGATCGCCAAGGCCGGCGGCACGCCGCTGGCCGTCGAGCGTGACGGCCGCCTGCTCGGCGTCGTCCACCTCAAGGACATCGTCAAGGGTGGCATCCGCGAGCGCTTTGCCGAACTGCGCAAAATGGGCATCCGCACCGTGATGATCACCGGCGACAATCCGATGACTGCGGCGGCGATCGCAGCCGAAGCCGGCGTCGACGATTTCCTCGCCCAGGCCACGCCCGAGGACAAGCTGAAGCTGATCCGCGACGAACAGGCCAAGGGCAAGCTGGTCGCCATGTGCGGTGACGGCACCAACGACGCGCCGGCCTTGGCGCAGGCCGATGTCGGCGTCGCCATGAACACCGGCACGGTTGCCGCCCGCGAGGCCGGCAACATGATTGACCTCGATAGTGACCCGACCAAGCTGATCGAGATCGTCGAGATCGGCAAGGCGCTGCTGATGACCCGCGGTTCGCTGACGACCTTCTCGATCGCCAACGACGTCGCCAAATACTTCGCCATCATCCCGGCCATGTTTGCCGTCTTCTACGTTGCGCCGGGACATACAATCGGCCCCCTGCAAGCGCTCAACATCATGCACTTGGCGACGCCGCAGAGCGCCATCCTGTCGGCCATCATCTTCAACGCGCTGATCATCATCGCTCTGATCCCGCTGTCGCTGAAAGGCGTCAAATACCGGGCCATCGGCGCCGGCGCGCTGCTCAGCCGCAACCTCCTGGTCTACGGCCTCGGCGGCATCATCGTTCCCTTCGCCGGCATCAAGGCGATCGACATGATCGTCACCGGCCTCGGCCTCGCTTAAGGAAATACGTCCATGCTCACTCAGATAAGACCCGCTGTTATCATGATCGTCTTTTTCACCGTTTTGACCGGCCTGATCTATCCCCTGGGCATGACCGGCATCGCCCAGGCGCTGTTTCCGCACCAGGCCAATGGCAGCTTGATCGAGAAAAACGGCACGGTCATCGGCTCCGAACTGATCGGCCAGGGCTTTGCCGACGACAAGTATTTCCATGGCCGCCCCTCGGCTGCCGGCGACGGATACAACGCCGCAGCGTCCAGCGGCTCCAATCTCGGTCCAACCAACCCCAAGCTGATCGACCGCATCAAGGGCGATGTTGCAAAGCTGAAGGCGGAGAACCCGAACCAGCCGGTGCCGATGGATCTGGTGACGACGTCCGGCAGCGGCCTCGACCCCACCATCAGCCCGGACGCCGCCTATTTCCAGGTCGCTCGGGTGGCCAAGGCCAGGGGCTTCGACGAAGCCAAGGTCAAGGCGCTTGTCGACAGTCATGTCGAAGGCCGCGAACTCGGCTTCCTCGGCGAGCCGGTCGTCAATGTGCTGGCGCTCAACCTGGCACTGGACGATACCAAGCAGTGAGAGACAATCTCTGAAGCCAGGGGCCAGGGATCGACACGATCCTCGGCGCCGTTCATGATCGAGCCTGATGCCGGACGCCAGAAGCAACTATACCAGACCCTCTCCGGACGCGCTGCTCGAGCATGCGGAACGGGAAGAGCGCGGCCGCCTGCGGATATTTCTGGGTGCTGCACCCGGTGTCGGCAAGACCTACGAAATGCTGATGGCCGGCCGCGCCATGCTTGCCGACGGCATCGACGTGGTCATCGGCATCGTCGAAACCCACGGCCGCAAGGAAACCCTGGCGCTGGTCGAAGGCTACGAGGTCATCCCGCGCCAGAAGGTCGACTACAAGGACCGCGTGCTGAATGAGATGGACATCGACGCCATCCTCGCCCGCCGGCCGGCGCTGGTGCTCGTCGACGAACTCGCCCACACCAACGCACCCGGCAGCCGCCACCCCAAGCGCTATCTCGACGTCCAGGAAATCCTTGCGCGCGGCATCGACGTCTACACCACGCTCAATATCCAGCATGTCGAGAGCCTGAATGACGTCGTGGCACAGATCACCCGCGTCAGGGTGCGCGAAACGGTCCCGGACTCCATCATCGACCAGGCCGACGACATCGAGATCATCGACCTCACGCCCGACGACCTGATCAAGCGGCTGAAAGAGGGAAAGGTCTATTTCCCCAACACTGCCCAGCGCGCAGTCGAAAACTATTTCTCGCCGGGCAATCTGACCGCGCTTCGGGAATTGGCGCTGCGCCGCACCGCCCAGCGCGTCGACGAGCAGTTGCTCAACCACATGCAGTCGCACGCGATTCCCGGCCCTTGGGCGGCGGGCGAAAGGGTGCTCGTCTGCGTCGATGCGCGTCCGGGCGGAGCGTCTCGTGTCCGCTATGCGCGCCGGCTGGCCGACCGGCTGCGCGCACCGTGGACGGCGCTGCATGTCGACACGCCGCGTTCGGCCGCCATGTCGGAGGAAGACAAGGACCAGCTGGCCACGCTCTTGCGCCTGGCCGAGCAGCTCGGCGCCGAGGTGACGACCATTCCGGGCCAGAACGTCGCCCAGGACATCGTCCGCCACGCCATGGCCAACAACTTCACCCATATCGTCGTCGGCAGGCCGACCCGCTCGCGCTGGCGCGAACTGATCGAGGGTTCGCTCACCTACGATCTGATCCGCAATGCCGGCGATATCAGCGTCCATGTCATTTCAGGAACGGAGCGCGACAACGAGGCCACGTCGAGGGTCAAGGCGGCGGCCGAGCAGACGCCATTTCAAATCTGGCCTTATCTTTTCTCGACCGTCTATGTCGCCGGCGCGCTTGCCGTCAGCGCCGTCCTCGATCAGTTCCTCGACGTTCGCAACCTTGCCAGCGTGCTGCTGCTGGCGGTGCTGACATCGGCAGTGACCTTTGGCCTGTGGCCGGCGCTGTACGCCTGTTTCCTCAGCGCCATTGCCTTCAACTTCTTCTTTCTCGAGCCGCGCTACACGATGACGATCCGCGATCCGGAGAGCATCGTTGCCTTCGCCGTCTTCCTCGTCGTTGCCGTCATCGCCAGCAATCTGACGGCGCGTGTGCAGCGTCAGGCAGCCGCCGCCCGTTCACGCGCCCGGGCCACCGAGGACATCTACCTCTTTTCAAAGAAGCTCGCCGGCGCCGGCACGCTCGACGACGTTTTGTGGGCCACAGCCTTCCAGATCGCCTCGATGCTGAAGCTGCGCGTGGTGCTGCTTTTGCCGGAAGAAGGCACGATCACCGTCAAGGCCGGTTATCCCCCCGATGACACGCTGGCCGAGGCCGACATCGCGGCTGCACGCTGGGCTTGGGAACACAACCGGGCTGCCGGCCGTGGCGCCGATACCCTGCCCGGGGCAAAACGCCTCTACCTCCCCTTGCGCACCGCACGCACGGCCGTCGGCGTCGTCGGCCTCGACAATGACAAGCAAGGCCCGCTGCTGACGCCCGAGCAACAGCGCCTGCTCGACGCGCTGGCCGACCAGGCGGCGGTTGCCATCGAGCGCATCCAGCTGGTCGCCGATGTCGACCGCGCCAGGCTGGCGGCCGAGGCCGACCGCTTGCGCTCGGCACTGCTGACGTCGATCTCGCATGATCTGAAGACGCCGCTGGCGGCCATCATGGGCGCGGCCGGCACGCTCAGGGAATTTGCGCCGGCACTGCCCGAGAACGATCGGGCCGAGCTGCTGACCACCGTGCTCGACGAGTCCGAACGGCTGAACCGCTTCATCGCCAATCTGCTCGACATGACCAAGATTGAATCGGGCGCCATGGAACCGAATTTCGCCCTGCACTATGTCGGCGATGTCGTTGGCTCGGCCTTGCAGCGGGCACGCAAGATCACTGCCGGGCACAAGACCGAGGTTGATATTCCGGCCGACCTGCCGATGCTGAAGCTTGATCCCGTGCTGTTCGAACAAATGCTGTTCAATCTGCTCGACAATGCCGCGAAATACGCGCCACAGGGATCGACAATCCGGCTGCAGGGCTGGGCCGACAATGGCTCCGTCGCGCTGCAGATCATGGATGAGGGACCGGGCATTCCGCCCGCCGACCTGGAGCGCGTCTTCGACAGCTTTTACCGGGTGCGCAAGCGCGATCAGGTCCAGGCCGGCACCGGGCTCGGCCTGTCGATCTGCCGGGGCTTCATCGAGGCGATGGGCGGCACGATCATGGCGGCGAACCGCAGCGATCGCCAAGGCGCGGTCTTCACCATCCGCATGCCGAAGCCGGCACGATCGCCCGGCCTGGACGAACGGAACGCGGACGGGCAAAACTCTGGTGATCCGGCATGACAAATTCCAACGTCAGCATACTGGTCGTCGACGACGAGCCGCCGATCCGCAAACTGCTGCGCGTCGGCCTCGGCAGCCAGGGCTATGCGGTCAGCGAGGCGCCCAACGCCAACGCTGCGATCGAACTCGTCGACGCGCAAAAGCCGGATCTGATCCTGCTCGATCTCGGCCTGCCCGGCATGGGCGGCCTCGACCTCCTGCGCAAATGGCGCGGCGACGGCCTCGACGTGCCCGTGGTCATCCTGTCCAGCCGCACCGACGAAGCCGGCATCGTCGCGGCGCTCGAACTCGGCGCTGACGACTACATCACCAAGCCGTTCGGCATGAACGAGCTGGTCGCCCGCATCCGCGTCGCGCTGCGCCACAAATTCCAGCAGCAGGGCGAAAAGCCGGTGTTCCACACCGGCGATCTCAGCGTCGACCTGGTCAAGCGCATCGTCAAGGTCGAAGGCAAGGAGATAAAGCTCTCCCCCAAGGAGTACGACATATTGCGCATTATGGTGCAGCATGCCGGCAAGGTGCTGACCCACCATTTCATTCTGAAGCAGGTGTGGGGCGATTCGACCGACGTGCAGTATCTGAGGGTCTATGTCCGCCAGCTCCGGCAGAAGATCGAAAAGTCGCCCGACCAGCCGCGCTACATCACCACCGAAACCGGGGTGGGGTACCGGCTGCGCGAGGTTGAGTGACCGGACGTTTTCCGCTCAGTCCGCCGAGAGTTCCGCGGTCCGTGCCAGTGCGCCGCCGAAGCCGTTGAGCGGGATAGTGAAACTCACCGCTTGACCGGTGTCGGCCGCGAAGGCGTCAATCTTCAGCGTGGTGGCTGCCTTGAGCAGCGGCGTGACGCTGGCATCGAACGCCACCGGCACCAGGCAGCCGACGGCCTGGCAGGTGTTGAACGGCAAGCTGCCTTCCAGCTTCTGGTCGTCGATGGTCAGGCTGACTCCTTTGGCGAGCGCCAGGCCGAACGGCAGCGCCAGCGTTCCGGCGGCATCCTCGCCGCTCTTGCTCGACAGCTCGATCGCCAGCAGGCGCTGGTTGGACTGCTTGTTGAACTGCTGATGCGACAGGCTGCAAACCTTGGCCGTGCCGGTTACCTGGCAATTGACCGTCCAGTCGCCATGTGTCTCGGACAGCGCCGAGGCGCCGCCAGGCAATGTCGGGCCGGCAGCAGGGGCGGGCGCTGCGGCGGCAGGCGCCGCCTTGTCGGTCTTGGTTTGCGCCGCGACTGCCACCGGGCCAAGAATACAGATGCTGCCCAGTAGCGCCGCGAAATATACTTGCCTGCTTTTCATCAATATGCTCCCGATTGTGCCTCGAGTCAGCAGCGATTGAGCCCGAGATCCGCGCCCGATAGAGCGGTCAATCGATCTTTTCTGTCAAGTGCGGCCAGGCCGCTTCCTCAGGGATTTCGCCAACCCGTGGCAGATCGGCCCATGGCAGACCCACCCATGGCAGATCGAGACGAACGCCCTATATAGAGAGGAGGTTATATCTGTACGGGAACGAACTGATGTCGACGCTTCGCCTATCGACAGTTCTGATGTCGGCAATGCTGGCGGTGGCAACGCTCGCCGGAATCATGCAATCTGCTGCGGCTCAGTCCGTCAATCCCAGCGCCAACCGGCTGATCCAGCAGAACCAACTGCAGCAATTGCGCAACAGCCTGCAGCGGCAGCAGTTCCAGCAACAGCAGCAGCAATATCGCGAGCAGGACCGTCGGATCGTGCCGCAGCCGCGCCCCGAAGTGCCCGTCGTCCGGCAAGCTTGTCCGATTCAGATCGTCAACAACCATATTGTGCGTGTTTGCCGTTGATATCGGTCGCTTGCGATTTACTTAGTCGACTTATTTACCAAAAATGCCTCATCGCCTCGCGGGCATATCAGGGGTTTGCAGGCGGCGTGCGGCGGTGCGCCCGCCGACCGGATTTTCAGCACATGGCGACGACCAAGAAAAAGGCGGTACGCAAGGCAAGGCGAGGCGAACGCATTCGCCAGGTCGCCGCCATTCCCTTTCGCCTGGACGTTTCAGGCAATTTCGAAGTGATGCTGGTGACGTCGCGAGCGACGAAGCGGTTCATCGTGCCCAAGGGCTGGCCCATGAAAGGCAAGAGCGGGCGCAAGGCCGCCACCATCGAGGCGCGCGAAGAAGCCGGCGTGCTCGGCAAGACCCGCAAGGCGCCGGCCGGCAGCTATTCCTATTGGAAACGGCTGGAGCACAATTTCGTGCGCGTCGACGTCGTCGTCTATCTGTTGGAGGTGTCCGAGGAACTGGCCAACTGGCAGGAGGCCAAGAGCCGCCAGCGGGCATGGCTCAAGCCGCAGGACGCGGCGTTGCTCATCGATGAGCCGGATCTCTCGACGCTGATGGCCAACCTGGCGCCGCCTCAGCCGGCAGTGCCGGACCCAGCCTGAACCAACCTCACTTGCCCTCGTCCCCTTTAGTGGGACCCTCATCCCCCTCAGCGGGAAATGGCCGCAGCGGCGTGCCCGTATAGGCCCACAACCATTCGCGCGGCAGCGGACCCTTGTTGCGGTCGCTTTGCTGCGACTGCTCCCATGCATGCGCCAGGATGCCGACCGAGCGCGAGAGCACGAACAGGCCGCGCGTCAACGGCGGCGGAAAGCCGAGCTCGCCATAGATGACGGCGGTGGCGCCGTCGATGTTGAGCGGTATTTTCTTCCCCTTGCGCCGTGCCACCTCTGATTCGACGGCCTCGGCGATGTCGGCAAAGCGTCCGCTGACGACGCCGCGCGCGGCAAACTCGCGCGTCACTGCGATCAGGCGCGGCGCGCGCGGATCGACCGGGTGGAAGCGATGGCCGAAGCCCGGCACATAGCCTTTCTCCTCGGCGAAGAAACGGTCGAGCCGTGCGGCTACGGCTTGGTCCAGCGCAACACCCTGGTCAAGTGCCACGGCAATGTCGCCATAGAAGGACAGCGCCTGTTCGCCGGCGCCGCCATGCACGTCACCCAGCACGTTGACGGCGGACGCCATGGCGCTGTTGATGCCGACGCCGCAGGTGATGGCCATGCGGGCAATGGCGATCGACGGCGCCTGCGGCCCGTGGTCGACGGCCGCCCCCAGCGCAATGCCGAGCAGCGCCGCCTGCTCCTCGCTCGGCAATTCGCCGCGCAGCATCAGCCAGATCGTGGCCGGAAAGCTGACGCGGCCGATCAGCTCCTGGATTTCATAGCCGCGCAGCCGGATAATGCCGGGGCTCATCTCGATGATGCCGGTCTGCCACCATTCCTCGCCGCGTTCGCGGCCGGTTTTTCTCTCGCTCACGCGCTTCTCCTGGCGCGCGGCGGCAGGGTGGAAAAAACCTCGTCCATATGCTCGCCCAGCACAGGCGGCGGCAGGACCGGCAAGGGTGCCGCGCCATCGACCATGAAGCCGCCGCGCACCACGGTCAGCGGCTGCGCCATGCCGGGCAGACCCTGGAAACGCGTGGTCATGTCGCGCTCGACCACCTGGCGCTCGCCAAGCACTTGGGGGATCGTCAGCACCCGGCCCGCCGGCACGCCGGCGCGGTTGAATTTTTCCTCCCAGGCTGCGGCCGAGGCGCTCGCCAAGGCCGTCTCGATCAGCACCTTCAGCACAGCGCGGTTCTGCTTGCGCGTCTCGCGCTCGGCAAAGCGCGGATCGTCGGCCAGTTCCGGCTGGCCGATCAGCCGGCAAAGCGTGACGAACTGCTCCTGCTTGTTGGCGGCGATGTTGAGCAGGCCGTCGCCGGTGCGAAACGCGCCGGAGGGCGCAGCCGTCATGTTCTCATTGCCCATCGGCTGCGGCTCGACGCCGGCGGTCAGATAGTTGGACACCGGCCAGCCCAGCGCCGACAGCGTGCATTCGAGCATCGAGACATCGAGAAACGCGCCCTCGCCCGAGGTCTTCTGCTTGACCAGCGCCGCGGCGATGGCGAAGGCCCCGACCAGCCCGCCCAGCGTGTCGGCGACGGGATAGCCGACCCGCAAGGGTGCGGTCTCCGGCGTGCCGGTGATGCTCATGATGCCGGACAGCCCCTGGATGATCTGGTCGTAGGCCGGATTGTCGCGCATCGGCCCGGTCTGGCCGAACCCCGATATGGCGCAATAGACGAGACCCGGACGAACCGCTTTCAGCGCCTCATAGCCAAGCCCCAGCCGCCCCATCACGCCCGGTCGAAAGTTCTCGACCAGCGCATCGGCGGAGGCGACGAGATCGAGGAAGCGTTCGCGGTCGGCTTCGCTTTTGAGATCCAGCACCACCGATCGCTTGCCGGCATTCTGCGCCAGGAACGACGCGCCCATCCCCGCCTCGTTGAGCGCCGGCGAGGCGCCGAGCTGGCGCGCCAGATCGCCGCCTTGCGGCGTCTCGACCTTGATGACATCGGCGCCGAGCAGCGCCAGCTGGTAGGCACAATAAGGGCCCGCCAGCACATTGGTCAGGTCGAGAATGCGGATGCCGGCAAGCAGATCGGTCATGATGCTCCAGGTCGCTCAGGCATCGCCCGGCACATGCTCGGGTCCGCGCCGGCGCCGATGCTCGATGAAGGCCCAGATATGCGGACCGGCGAGCCCGATGAAGGCAAGGATCAGCAGCACCAGCGACAGCTTGTGGGTGTAGAACACCGACCAGTCGCCGTTCGAGATCGTCATCGCCCGGCGGAACTGCGTTTCGGCAAGCGGCCCCAGGATCATGCCGATGATGACCGGCGCGGTCGGGAAATCGAAGCGCCGCATCAGGAAGCCGGCGGCCCCCAGGAGATAGAGGATGACGAGGTCGATCGGCGATTGCGAGATGCCGTAGGTGCCGACGGTGGCGAACACCAGGATGCCGGCATAGAGCTGCGGCGCCGGGATTTTCAACAGCCGTACCCACAGCCCGATCAGCGGCAGGTTGAGGACGACCAGGATGACGTTGGCGATGAACAGGCTGGCGATCAGGCCCCAGACCAGATCGGCCTGCGTCGTCAACAGCAGCGGTCCCGGATTGATGCCGTAGCTCTGGAAGGCCGACAGCATGATTGCGGCGGTCGCCGAGGTCGGCAGGCCAAGGGTGAGCATCGGCACCAGCACGCCGGCAGCAGACGCATTGTTGGCGGCTTCCGGTCCGGCAACGCCCTCGATGGCGCCGACCGTGCCGAACTCCTCCTTGTGCTTCGACAGCTTCTTTTCGATGGCATAGGACAGGAAGGTCGGGATCTCGGCGCCGCCGGCAGGCATGGCGCCGATCGGGAAGCCGATGAAAGCGCCGCGCAGCCATGGCTTCCACGATCGTCCCCATTCGGCCGCTGTCATGTAGAGCGATCCCTTGAGCGGCACGATCTCGTCCTTGCCGGCATAGCGGCGCGAGGCCATGTAGAGCGTCTCGCCGACGGCAAACAGGCCGACCGCGGCAATGATGACATCGACGCCATCGAGCAGTTCGTTCATGCCGAAGGTGAAGCGCGGCTGTCCCGTCTGCAGGTCGACGCCGATCATGCCGATGACGAAGCCGATGAACAGGCTGGTGAGGCCGCGCACGGAGGACGAGCCGAGCACCGCCGAAACCGTGATGAAGGCGAGCACCATCAGCGAGAAATATTCGGCCGGCCCGAAGGCCAGCGCGAACTTCACCACCACCGGCGCCAGGAAGGCGACGCCCATCGTGCCGATGGTGCCGGCGACGAAGGAGCCGATCGCCGAGGTCGCCAGTGCCGCGCCGCCGCGACCCGAGCGGGCCATCCTGTTGCCTTCCAGCGCGGTGACGATGGTGGCGCTTTCGCCCGGCGTGTTGAGCAGGATCGAGGTCGTCGAGCCGCCATACATGGCGCCGTAATAGATGCCGGCGAACAGGATGAAGGAAGCCTCCGGCGCCACCTGGTAGGTGATCGGCAGCAGCAGCGCGATGGTCAGCGCCGGCCCGAGACCGGGCAGCACGCCGATGGCGGTGCCGAGCGTGGTGCCGACCAGGCACCACAGCAGGTTCATCGGCGAGAAAGCGACGGAAAATCCGTGGGCGAGATGGCCGAGCGTCTCCATGGCGTCAGCCCCTCACAGTGGCGATGATCGCGTCGATCACCGTGTTCAGCTGGTTTTCGATGAAGCCGGCGCCAATGTTGACGCCGAGCGCCCTGGCAAAGCCGAAATAGGCGGCAAGCGCCAGGATCAGGCCGGTCAGCGCATCGCGCAGCGTGTGCTTGCTGCCGAAGCCATAACAGACGAGCACGAACATGATGACCGAGGCGGCGGTGAAGCCGAGCGGCTGGATCAGCACCAGATTGGCGACCAGGCCGGCAACGACGATGCCCATGGCCTTCCAGTCGGTCGGCGTTTCCTTTTCCTCCTGCGGCTGCCAGCCGCCGCGCAACGCGGCGACGATGAGCAGCAGCGAAAGCACGATCATGCCTGTCATGGTGATGTAGGGGAAGACGGTCGGCCCGACCTTGGAATAGAGCGGCGAAACCGGGATCGCCAGGGTCTGCCACGCCACGGCCGCGGCACAGGCGAGAAGCCCGATGCCGATCAACAATTCGGGCATGGCAAGGCGCGGGGGCGCCGGCTGCTGGTCGCTGGTGCTCATCGATGTCCTCCCGAGATGGCCGGCATCCTCCCGCCGGCCGCATCCGCAGTTTCACTCCCAGCGCATGATATGTCCATGCCGCAGGCTAATGTCGGAAGGGGCGGCCGTGGCCGCCCCTGAAGACATCAGGCGAGGCCGAGATCCTTGAGGATCGCGGTGATGCGGGCGGTGTCGTCGACGAGGAATTTCGCATAATCGTCGCCGGTCAGAAGGATGGGGGTCCAGTTGCGGTTCTTGCATTCGGCTGCCCAGGCATCGCTCTTGGCCATGGTCTCGATCATCGTGACCATCGCCGCCTTGTCGGCGTCGGAGACGCCTGGCGGTGCGAATACGCCGCGCCAGTTGAACAGTTCGACGTCGATGCCGGCTTCCTTCATCGTCGGTGCGTCGATGCCGTCCTGGCGCTTGTCGGCGGAGATCGCCAACAGCCGAAGCGCGCCCGCCTTGACCTGCTCGGAGAACTCGCCGAAGCCGGAAATGCCGGCCGCCACCTGGTTGCCGAGCAGCGCCGACAGGGCCTCGCCGCCGCCGGCGAAAGGCACATAGGAGAGGTTGGTTGCCGGAACGCCGACCGTCTTGGCGATCAGCCCGAACAGGATGTGGTCGGAGCCACCGGCCGAGCCGCCGGCCACCGGAACCTTGGTCGGATCCGCTTTGAGCGCGGCGACGAAATCGCCGGCCGTCTTGAACGGCGAATCCGCCGGCACCACCAGCGCCTCGAACTCGCCGGTGAGGCGAGCGATTGGCGTCACTTCGGAGAGGTTGTTGGCCGATTTGTTGGCGATGATGGCGCCGACCATGACCATGCCGGCCACCATCAGCGAATTGCCCTTGCCCTTCCACTGGCTGATGAACTGCGGCAGGCCGACAGTACCGCCGGCGCCGCCGACATTGGTGATCTGCGAGCCGGAGATCAGTTTTTCACTGCGCAGCACCTGGTCGATGGTGCGCCCCGTCTGGTCCCAGCCGCCGCCGGGCGCGGCCGGCACGAAGATCTGGATCTGCGGTGCATCCTGACCGAGGGCGGGCGTCAAATGCGTTGCAACGAATCCGGCAGCGCCTGCGGCCGCGGTGCTCATCAAAAATCTGCGTCTGTTCAGCATGGGATTCCTCCAAATCACGACACCTCCTCCGGTGCCTGCCAGAAACGTAGCCTGAAAACAGACCCGCTCGGCAAAAATTCATGCCGAATTCGGTACGTTCTGTCAACAGGAACGCTGTTCTACTAGACAGAACCATGGATGTGCGGCACAATCGCTTCGGCCGGCCTTTGTCCGAGCAGGTAAACTGGAATGAAACTGTTCGTGAGATGACCGAAGCGCGATCCCAGCCGTTGCCGGCCGATGGTGTTGCCGCGCTCGACCGCGCGATCGCCATTCTCGACGCGTTCGCGACCGCCGACCGCTCGCTCAGCCTGGCCGAGATCGCGGCGCGCACCGGGCTCTACAAAAGCACCATTTTGAGGCTGGCGAACTCATTGCTGCGCGGGCAGTTGCTGGAGCGGCTCGACGATGGCCGCTACCGCATCGGACCCGCCACCTTTCGGCTTGGCGCGCTTTACCAGCGCTCGGTCGTGGCGGTCGACATCCTGCTGCCGATCATGCGTGATCTTGCCGAACGCAGTTGGGAAAGCGTGGCGTTCTATGTCCGCTCGGGCGACGCCCGCACCTGTCTCTACCGCGTCGAATCCAAGCATCCTATCCGCTACACGATCCGGGAAGGCGACCTGCTGCCGTTGCTCACCGGCTCGGGCGGCCGCGTGCTGGCAGCGTTTTCAGGCCAGCCGGGCGAACCATACGAGACCATCCGCAAGGCCTGCCACTATCTGTCGATCGGCGACCGCGACCCTGAGACGGCGGGCGTCTCGGTGCCGGTGTTCGGACCGGGCCGCGTTCTGCTCGGCGCCTTGACGCTCGCCGGCCCGTCGACACGCGTCGATACGGCGTTCCTGCGCCGCATGACACCGGACCTGCTGGAGGCCGCCGCTCGCGCCACCCGCGCCTTCGGCGAGGATGCCTCGACGCTGGAGCAGGCAGCGCGCCTAGCCGGCGCTGAAACCGTGATCGGCCTCAGTTCGCCTTGACCAGCACCACGCGGCGGTTCTTGGCGCGGCCGGTTTCGTCATCATTGCTGGCGACAGGCGCCATCATGCCGGCGCCGGCGGCGGTCAGCCGGCCGCCATCGATGCCGTATTTCGAGACCAGCGCCGCCTTTACCGACTGCGCCCGCCGCGACGACAGATCGATATTGTAGTCGAAGGCGCCCTGGTTGTCGGTATGACCGACGACGATCACCGCCATGCCGGGCTCGTTGGTCAGAAGCGTCGAGATCTCCTTCAGCGTCGGTTCCGATTCCGGCTTGATGTCGGCCTTGTCGGTGTCGAAGAAGATGCCGTAGAGCGAGATGGAGCCGGTGGCCGACAGCGAATCCGCCATCTTGGCCGCTTCGACCACCACCATCTTCTTGTCGCGCGCCTTGGGCTCCAGCACCTGAACGACGGCGATGGTGCGGCCGTTGAGTTCCTTGCAGTAGAGGTCGTCGGTCAGCGAATAGGCCTGAACAGTGACATAGGCGTCGCCGCCATCCTGCGGCACCTTGGCAGCGAAGAAGCGCTGGTCGTTGATACCGGTGGTTACCGCACAGGCGCCATTGGAAAAGGCCGCGTCCTTGACGTCGCTTTCATGGAAGAAATACATCATCAGGCTCATGTCGCCGCCGCCACCGCTCGACGACCGGTCGGCGGCGCCGCCGCACTCTTCCTTCTTGCATTCGAACAGGACTTCGCCGCCGGCGGCCGCGATCACATCCTGGTAGTTGCGCAGCACTTCGAGCGGGGAGCGCTCGGCCGGCAGCACATAGGCGATGCGGGTCAGCGCGCCTTCGACCTCGGCCTTCTTGTCCGGCGCGAACACACGGTTGTTCATCGTGTCACGGGCCTCCGGATCGGCGCTCGGCTTCAGCGGCGACAGCGGCACTGTAAAATCGGTATAGGCGAATTTTTCGTAGGAGACGATGAACGACCCCTCGTAGCGCTTGGCCAGATGATTGTCGGCACCGCCCTCGATGTCGGCGGTCGGCACCGTCGCATCGGCGCCCGCCAGTTGCACGGCCGCCAGCAGCAGCAGCCCCGCCCAGAAAAGCTTCAGAAATATCGCATTGATCGCACGCATGGTCGGCTCCCCCAAAGAGCAATTCCAGGAAAAGTGTGAGCGGTTTTCCCACAGGAATTGCGTAGCTAGATTAGAATAGCCAACCCTAGCAGAACGTGGAAATTGCGTCGATGAAGCGCTTCACACCCGCCGTTCGAGCAGGATCGTCAGCCCGTCGTGATAGGTGGTTTCCAGGACCTTGGTGTAGCCGCACTTTGCCGCAACGTTCAACGAACCGGTGTTTTCCGGATCGATGATGCAGACGGTTCTCGCGCCGGCAAAGGTGTCGTCGCCCCAGGCCAGGGCCCTTCTGACGACTTCGCTGGCAAGACCCTTGCCATGCGCTTGCGGCGCCAGCGCCCAGCCGGCTTCCGGAATGCCCTCGAGCGACGGCTCGATGTCCCGCTTCAGATCGTGGAATCCGGCCTCGCCGATGAAGCGACCGCTGGCCTTGTCCTCGACCGCCCAGAAGCCGTAGCCGAGCAGCGACCACAGGCCGGCATGCCGCAGGAACCGCATCCAGCTTTCCTCCCGCGTCCGCGGCTTGCCGCCGATGAAACGGGTGGTGACGGGGTCGGCCCACATGACGGCATAGTCGTCGAAATCTTCGATCCGGTGCGCCCGCATGATGGTCCGTTCCGTTTCGAGAACCGGGACGCCGGCTGTTTTTGGACTGCCCATGAAACTCTGCCTCCGTTGACGGTCAGCGCTTAGCAAACCAGCGCGCCCGGACAAGGGCCAAGCCGGATCATCATTCAGCCAGGGAAGCTTCCGAACGGCCTGGCGCGACCAGGCGGTCGAAGCGAACAGCGTCGGCTTACTTTCAGCCGTGCCAGACCATCTTCATGTAGAGCCCACCGCGCCGCAATTCGTCCAGCATCTGGTCGAGCCGCTTCTGCCTGGTGTCGCTGCGTTTGGCGCGGGCGACCCAGCCGAGATAATCGTTCTTCTGGTAGTCCGGCCGCGCCTCGTAGGCCGCTGTCAGTCCTTTTTCGGTCAGGGCGATGCGGATGTCGTCCGGCATCGGGTTCAGGGCGCGCTTCAGTCCGGTCATTTCAGAAAACCCCAGCTGTCAGGATGGCGACGCCGATGGTCCAACCCAGGTCCGCCTCTGGGAATTCTGCCGAACGATGCTACCTTTCGCAACCGGTCCGGCAAGGGCCGGTCTCGATACCGCCAATGGGAGGAGAACGCCATGGACACCACCGATCTCGTGCTTGCCATTTTCCATCATCTGCTGGTGTTGTCGCTGGCCGGCATCATCGGCGCCGAATTTGTCCTGATCCGCGGCGACCTCTCCGCCGCCACGCTCAAGCGGCTTGCCGGCATCGACCGCCATTATGGCATCATCGCCATGCTGATCATCATCATCGGCATCTGCCGCGTCATCTACGGCCTGAAGGGCTGGGAATTCTACGTCTACAACTGGGTGTTCTGGGCCAAGATGGCGGCGTTCGGCATCGTTGGCCTGCTGTCGATCATCCCGACCATCCGCTTCATCTCCTGGAACCGGCAAGCCAGCGCCAGTCCCGGCTTCCAGGTGCCGGCGGCGGAACTCGCCTCGGTGAAGACCTATGTGCGCGCCGAGGCCTTCATCTTCCTGCTGATCCCGGTCTTCGCGGCGGCGATGGCGCGCGGCTACGGTTATTGAAGCAACGCCAACACGAAACCCCATCTTCGCCGGGCATACTCCCCCTGATTGCCATGGTTGCGCACGGCTGTATTTTGCAGTTTGCGTCAGGCGACAATCTGTTAGCTTGCCTTTGTTGCACCGTCGCTGCCTGACCTGCACAGCGATCGGAGATTGATATCCTGGGAGGAGAATTACGATGAGGAAAATTGTAGCCGCCCTGGCCGCCGCCGCGGCCGTCTCGCTTTATTCGTTCGCCGCCAGCGCACAGACCTATCCCGAGCGCACCATCACCGTCGTCGTGCCGTTTGCGGCCGGCGGTCCGACCGACACGGTTACGCGGCTCGTCGCCGAAGCCATGTCGAAGGATCTTGGCCAGCAGATCATCGTCGAAAATGTCGGCGGCGCCGGCGGCACGCTGGGCGCCGGCCGCGTCGCCAACGCCGACCCGGATGGCTACACGCTGCTCCTCCATCACATCGGCATGGCGACCAGCGCGACCCTCTACAGAAAACTCGCCTATGACACGCTGAACGCCTTCGAGTATGTCGGCCTCGTCACCGAGGTGCCGATGGCGATCGTCGCCCGCAAGGACCTTGAGCCGGTCGACCTGAAAGGGCTGGTCGAATACGCCAAGACCAACAAGGACACCATCACCGTCGCCAACGCCGGCATCGGCGCTGCCTCGCATCTGTGCGGCATGCTGTTCATGAGCGCCATCGGCACGCCGCTGGTCACCGTGCCCTACAAGGGCACCGGCCCGGCCATGACCGACCTTCTCGGCGGCCAGGTCGACATTATGTGCGACCAGACCACCAACACCACCAAGCAGATCCAGGGCGGCACGATCAAGGCCTATGCCGTCACCACGCCGGAACGCCTCGACGTGCTGAAGGACGTGCCGACGACCATCGAAGCCGGCCTGCCCGCGGTGCAGGTCGGCATCTGGCACGGCCTCTATGCGCCGAAGGGCACGCCGGCCGAGATCACCGGCCGACTGTCGAAATCGCTCCAGGTCGCACTGAAGGACCCCAACGTCATCGCCCGCTTCGCCGAACTCGGCACCAAGCCGTCGTCCGAGGCCGACGCGACGCCGGCAGCGCTGAAGGCCAAGCTGGAAGGCGAGATCACGCGCTGGAAGCCGATCATCGAAGCCGCCGGCCAATACGCCGACTGAGGCTTGAACGGGGCGCTGCCGGCGCCCCGTTTTCGCTTCGACGTCCGTTTTCACATTTGCAACGGCAAGCCCGTTGCAAGGGTCAGGGGAGGACCGCCATGAAACCTTTCGCCATCGACAGGACAAACGGCCTGTGCGCCGCGCTGTTCATCTTTTTCGGCGCCTTTTTCGCGATACAATCGCTCGGCCTCGAAATCGGCACCGCCTTTCGCATGGGACCGGGCTATTTCCCGCTGGTGCTGGCGATCGTGCTGATCGTGCTCGGCGCCATCATCCTCGTCCAGGCGGTGCGCGTCGAGGGCGAGCCGATCGGCCCCATTGCGTGGCGCGGCATGCTGTTGATCCTGCCGGCGCCGATCTTTTTCGGCATGACCGTGCGCGGCCTCGGCTTCGTCCCGTCGATCTTCCTGACGGCGTTGATCGCCTCTTTTGCCAGCGCCCGCATGAAGCCGCTGACGGCACTTCTGCTGTCGGCCGGCCTGACGCTGTTTTCGGTGCTGGTCTTCAGCTACGCGCTCGGGCTGCCATTCCAGCGCTTCGGCCCCTGGTTGCCCCAATGGCTGGCATTGTGAGGCGCTGAGATGGACCTCCTCAGGAACCTCGAACTCGGCTTTTCGACGGCCACCACGCCGGCCAATCTGGGTTTTTGCCTCATCGGCGTTCTGCTCGGCACGCTGATCGGCGTCCTGCCCGGCATCGGCGCCACCGCAACCATCGCCATGCTGCTGCCGATCACCTTCCAGATCGGCGACCCGGTCTCGTCCCTCATCATGCTGGCCGGCATCTACTACGGCGCCCAGTATGGCGGTTCGACCACCGCCATTCTCATCAACATGCCCGGCGAATCCTCCTCGGCCGTGACCGCCATCGACGGCTACCAGATGGCCAGGAACGGTCGCGCCGGGGCGGCTCTGGCGATCGCCGCGATCGGCTCGTTCTTCGCCGGCACGGTGTCGACCTTTCTCGTCGCCGTCTTTGCCCCGCCGCTGACGGCAATAGCCCTGCAATTCGGCGCGGCCGAATATTTTTCGCTGATGATCGTCGGCCTCGTCTCGTCCATCGCGCTCGCCCACGGCTCGATCGTCAAGGCGCTGGCGATGGTCGTGCTCGGCCTGCTGCTCGGCATTGTCGGCACCGACATCTACACCGGCACGCCGCGCTTCACGCTCGGCATCCGCGAATATGCCGACGGGCTGAACTTCGTCGCGGTGGCGGTCGGCGTCTTCGGCGTTGCCGAGATCCTGCGCAATCTCGAAAACGAGCACGAGCGCTCGGTGATGATCAAAAAGGTCTCCGGCCTGATGCCGACCCGCGACGACTTCAAGGCGATGGCCGCGCCCATCGTGCGCGGCACGATCATCGGTTCGGCGCTCGGCATCCTGCCCGGCGGCGGCGCGGTGCTTGCGGCCTTTGCCTCCTACACGGTCGAAAAGCGCGTGTCGAAACACCCGGAGGAGTTCGGCAAGGGCGCCATCGCCGGCGTCGCCGGACCGGAATCGGCCAACAATGCCGGCGCCCAGACCTCCTTCATTCCGATGCTGACGCTGGGCATTCCGGCCAATCCGGTCATGGCGCTGATGATCGGCGCCATGATCATCCAGGGCATCGTGCCCGGCCCCAATGTCGCGATCGAGCAGCCGGCGCTGTTCTGGGGCATCATCGCCTCGATGTGGATCGGCAATCTGATGCTGATTGTGCTGAACCTGCCGCTGATCGGGCTATGGGTGAAGCTGCTGACGATCCCCTATTATGTGCTCTTCCCGATCATCATGGCGTTCTGCTCGATCGGCGTTTACAGCGTCAACACCAACGCCTTCGATCTCTACGCGGTCGCATTCTTCGGCCTGCTCGGCTACATCCTGACCAAGCTGCGCTGCGAACCCGCACCCCTGCTGCTCGGCTTCGTGCTCGGCCCGCTGCTCGAGGAAAACCTGCGCCGCGCCATGATCCTGTCGCGCGGCGACCCCTCGACCTTCGTGACGCGGCCGATCAGCGCCGGCCTGCTGCTCGTCGCACTGGCCGTGCTCGTCGTCGTCTTCCTGCCGTCGGTCAAGAAGAAGCGCGAAGAGGTGTTCGTGGAGGAAAGCTAGTTGTCGGGACGCCGTGCGCCGCGATTTCCACGAGCGGCGCCGGCACGTCTGTCGTCTTCACCTCGGCCTTGCAGAGATCGGCGATGACGCAGGCCGGGCAATCGGGCTTGCGCGCCTTGCAGACATAGCGGCCATGCAGGATCAGCCAGTGATGCGCATGGCGCATATACTCGTCCGGGATGATCCGCAGCAGCCCTTGCGCGACCTGTTCGGGCGTCTTGCCTGGCGCCAGGCCGAGGCGGTTGCCGATGCGGAAAATATGGGTGTCGACCGCCATCGTGTGCTGGCCGAACGCCATGTTGAGCACGACATTGGCGGTCTTGCGCCCGACCCCCGGCAGCTTGACCAACTCATCGCGCTCGCTGGGCACCTCGCCGCCGTAATCGCGTATCAGCGCCTCCGAGAGCGCCACGACATTCTTGGCCTTGTTGCGCCAGAGCCCGATCGTGCGGATGTACTCGCCGACCCTGGCTCCGCCCAGCGCCAGCATCTTTTCAGGTGTGTCGACGACCTTGAACAACGCCCGCGTCGCCTTGTTGACGCCGGCATCGGTCGCCTGCGCCGACAGCACCACGGCCACCAGCAGCGTGAAGGCGTTGACATGCTCGAGCTCGCCCTTCGGCTCGGGCCGTTGCACCGAAAACCGCCGGAAGATCTCATGCACCTCGGCCGCGCTGTAGAGCGAACGGACCCGCGCCGGCGCCGGTCGCGGCTTGGCATTCGAGCCGTCGCGCCGCCCGGGCGGCAGTTCACTTTTGGATAGGGAAAGATTTTTGGACTTGGGGCTGGCCATTCCCTTCCTATAATATCCTGGGATGAGCGACACAAACGCCTCGTTTCAGGCCGACGAGCCATTCTTCCAGGCGCTGCTGACACCGCACCGCTCGCTAGGCCGCACCGGCTTTGCCGTGCTAATGGGCGCGCTGCTGTTCGGCTGGGTGGTGACCGGGGCGTTTTTCCTGTCGCGCGGCGCCTGGCCGGTGTTCGGCTTCTTCGGCCTCGACGTCATCGCCGTCTACGTCGCCTTCCGCGCCAACTATCGCGCCGCCCGTGCCCGCGAGGAAGTGTCGGTGTCGCGCACCAGCCTCGACATCCGCAAGACGGCGCCCTCGGGAAAGTCGGAAGCGCATCGCTTCAACCCGTTCTGGGCGCGCTTTTCCGTCGCTCGCCATGCCGAGATCGGCATCACCAGGATGACGGTGGAAGCACAAGGACAGAATGTGCCGATCGGATCATTCCTGGACCCAGACTCCCGCGAGAGTTTTGCTGTGGCCTTTTCGCGGGCACTGACAAAAGCCAGGACGCGCTAGAGCCGCCGCATTAGAACCGGTAGCGTAAAATCCTGCCGACCTTGCGCAATGCGGGAATGTGTCTCCACAGTCCGATGAACAGTTTCGCGGACCAGCCCATGTGCGCGGTGCGTTCGGCGCTGTAGGCCGAGATGTCATCGACAAAGCGCAGCTTCGGAACGGCACGCTCCAGTACCTGCGGGTCGTCGATCGCCCAGTGAACCTCGGCGCCCGTCGCCCTGATGGTCGGATTGAGGCGCAGCATCTTCAGGCCGAAGTGGCTGTAGGCGTCGAACATCAGCTCGCCGCCGGCAAGATGCGCGACAAGGCGTGACAGCAGCCGTGGCCCCTCCTCTACCGGGAGATAAGGCGTCAACCCCTCCATCACCACGACGGCCGGACGATTGCGCGGCACTTCTGCCAGCCAGTCTGGGTCGGTTACCGAAGAGCCGACGAGGTGGTAGTGGTCCCGGGACGGGTAAAGCTTGCGCCGGAGCGCGATGACATCCGGAAAATCGACATCGAACCACTCCACGCCTTCGGGTGGATCGACACGGAAAATGCGCGTATCGAGCCCGCAGCCGAGATGCAGCACGATGGCGCCGGGATTTCTGGCGATGAAGTCCTGAACGCGGACATCATACGTCTTGGCCCGGATCGCCAGGCCGATGCCGAGATTGGTGTCGACCTTGAGGCGCGAGAAATCATAGTCGATCTTGCGCACGGCCTCGTCGGCGAAGCGATCCCCGAGCAGCGAATGCGGCAGCCGGCTTTCCAGTGCCTTGCCATAAAGCGTCATCAGCAAGGTCTCCCTTGCTCCGCTCAGATTCACCCTTTCGCCGGCCATTGGCATCTCCCGGGGCGCAATCCAGTATTTATCTGGTAACAGGCGGCAACAAGGCAAGTTTCGGGTGGTTGCAAGGGGCGGAAAGACCGATATTCGCGGTCAAGGAGATATTGCCATGAACGCCCAGATGACCATGAATACGCAGATGAAACCGACAGCGATCCTGCAGCACGACATCACCCCCGAGGGCAGCGACTACGAGGTCGTGCGCCGCGCCATCGAGAAGATCAGCCTCGACTATCGCGACCAGCCCTCGCTGGAAGCCCTGGCAGCCGATGTCGGCGAGACACCCACGGGCCTGCAAAAGCTGTTCACCCGCTGGGCCGGCCTGTCGCCAAAAGCCTTCCTGCAGGCGGTCACCCTCGACCATGCCCGCAAACTGCTCGATTCCGGCATGCCGCTCCTTGAAACATCGTTCGAACTCGGCATGTCCGGCCCCGGCCGGCTGCACGATTTGTTCGTCACCCACGAGGCGATGTCGCCGGGCGACTACAAGACGCGCGGCGCTGGCCTGACCATCCGCTACGGCTACCACATCTCGCCCTTCGGCATCGCCCTGATCATGGTCACCGACCGTGGCCTTGCGGGGCTCGCCTTCAACGATCCGGGCGGCGAGCGGGCGGCGTTCGCCGACATGTCGGGCCGCTGGCCGAACGCCACCTATGTCGAGGACATGAGCGCCACCCAGCCCTATGCGGCGCGCATCTTCGATCCGACATTGTGGCGCGCCGACCAGCCGCTGCGCGTGGTGATGATCGGCTCCGACTTCCAGCTGCGCGTCTGGGACGCGCTGCTCAGGATCCCGATGGGCAAGGCCTGCACTTATTCCTCGATCGCCTCCAGGATCGGCGCGCCAAACGCCAGCCGGGCGGTGGGGGCGGCGGTCGGCGCCAACCCATTGTCATTCGTCGTCCCTTGCCATCGGGCGCTGGGCAAGTCCGGCGCACTCACCGGCTACCACTGGGGCCTGACCCGCAAACGCGCCATCCTCGGTTGGGAAGCGGGCCAGACCGCGTCCTGAAGCTGCCCGCATCAAACAACACCGGCGAAATCCCTTCGCCGGTGTTGTTCTTTTTGCGAGCTCCCGGCGCAAAACATCCGCACGCTCTGGCAAGCCGCCGGCTTACAGGTTAGCTTCCCGCGCATTCCGCAGGAGGCTTTCTTGATCATCGTTGTCGGCTCGATCAACCTCGACCTTATCGCCAATGTCGACCGCCTGCCTTCGCCGGGCGAGACGGTCCGCGGCTCCGGCTTCGCCACCGCGCCCGGCGGCAAGGGCGCCAACCAGGCGCTGGCTGCGGCGCGCGCCGGCGCCAAGGTGCGCATGGTCGGCGCCGTCGGCAAGGACAATTTCGCAACCGAAGCCCTGGCTTTGCTCGTGGCCGGCAAGGTCGATCTCTCCGGCGTCGGCCAGAGCTTCGCCTCCACCGGCACGGCGCTGATCCTCGTCGGCGCCGATGGCGAGAATGTCATTGCCGTGGTGCCGGGCGCCAATGATTCGGTGCTGCCCGGCGATCTCGCCAAGGCTTTCCTTGCGAAGGGCGACGTCGTCCTGCTGCAGCACGAGATCCCGTTGCAGACTGTCGATGCAGCGCTCGACGCCGCACGCGCCGCCGCCGCGGTCACCGTGCTCAACACCGCGCCGTTCCGTAGCGAGGCGGCAGCGTTGCTCGGCAAGGCCGACTACGCCGTCGCCAACGAAACCGAATTCGACCTTTACGGCGAGGCGCTGTCGCTGAAAGGCCGCGACCGCCCGGCGCGCATGCGCGACTTCGCCCGCAAGACCGGCCGCACCATCGTCGTCACGCTCGGCGGCGACGGCGTGCTGGCGGCGACCCCGGAGGATTTCCTGACCGTGCCGGCGCTGAAGATCACGCCGGTCGACACCGTCGGGGCCGGCGATACTTTTTGCGGTTATCTCGCCGCCGGGCTGGCGTCCAACCTGCCGCTGGAGCAGGCTCTCACCCGCGCCGCAGCCGCCGGCTCGCTCGCCTGCCTGAAGCCCGGCGCCCAGCCGGCCATCCCGCTGGCCGCGGATGTGGACACCGCCCTGCGCAACAACGCCGGATGACAGCCCTGCGCCCCGCAACGAAGCACGCCGTGCCCCCCGCCGGCGACATCTGCCGGATGTCCGCTGTCGACCTGGCCGAGGCGATCCGGCTGCGCCGCCTGTCCGTGCGCGAGTTGGTCGCCGCATTCCTTGACCGCATCGACACGGCAAACCCGCTGGTCAATGCCATCGTCTCGTTGCGCGAGCGCTCCGACATCCTGCGCGAGGCCGACGCGGCGGACGCGCATCTAGCGCAAGGCGGGCCGGCCGGCTCGCTGTTTGGCCTGCCGATGGCGATAAAAGACCTCGCCATGACGCGCGGCTTGAGGACCAGTTTCGGCTCGCCGATCTTCGCCGATTTCGTGCCGCAGGAGGATGATTTCTTCGTCGAGCGCATCCGCAAGGCCGGCGGCATCATCATCGGCAAGACCAACGTTCCCGAATTCGGGCTGGGATCCAACACCTACAATAATGTTTTCGGACCGACGCTGAACGCGTTCGATCCGGCGCTGACCGCCGGCGGCTCGAGCGGCGGCGCAGCGGTCGCCCTTGCGCTCGACATGGTCCCGGTCGCCGACGGCAGCGATTTCGGCGGCTCGCTCCGCAATCCGGCGGCGTGGAACAATGTCTTTGGCTTCCGCCCGTCGCAGGGCCTTGTCCCCGGTGGGCCGGACCTCGAAGTCTTTCATGCCCAGATGGGCATAGACGGGCCGATGGGCCGCAGCATCAGCGACATGGCGCTGCTGCTCGATGTGCAGGCGGGCTACCACCCGCACGCGCCGCTGTCTTGGGAGAAACCCGGCTCGTTCCTCGAAGGGCTGGCAACGCCGGCAAGCGGCGGCCGCGTCGGCTGGCTCGGTGATCTCGGCGGTCACCTGCCGGTAGAGCCTGGCATCCTCGATCTGTGCGAGGCCGCACTCGGCCGCTTCGCGGAGGCATCCTTCCTGACCGAGCCCTTGCTGCCGGATTTCGATTTCGAGGCACTGTGGCAAGCCTTCGTGACGCTGCGGCAGGCGAGCAGCGGCTCGGCGCTGAAAGTCCATTATGACGACCTACACAAGCGCGCCCTGCTGAAGCCGGAAGCCGTCTGGGAGGTGGAGAACGCCATGCGGCTGACGGCGCCGCAGATCCGCGCGGCCTCGGTCATCCGCACCTCCTGGCACCGGACGCTGCTGTCGCTGTTCGAGCGCTTCGATCTCATCGCGGTGCCGACTGCGCAAGTGTTTCCTTTCGACGTCGACATCCACTGGCCGCGCGAAGTCGGCGGACGCGCCATGGACAGCTACCATCGCTGGATGCAGGTTTCGGCCTTCGCCACGCTCGGCGGCTGTCCGGCGCTCAATGTGCCTGTCGGCTTCGACGACAAAGGCCGCCCCATGGGCATGCAGTTGATCGGCCGGCCGCGCGGCGACCTCGCCGTGCTCAGGGCCGGAGCGGCCTATGAGGCGACCTTGCCTTGGCAGGTGGGGGCGTCCTGACGCGAGGGGCGGCACGGTCTGCGACCGGCTTGCACCAGCCCCGCCGCCATGCATTGATTGCAGCCAGCCGCCTAAGCGCATCCTCGAGGAAATCCCCATGTCGCTGGAACTCTACGCCGCCTATGTCCTTGCCTGCATCGTCATCATCCTGGTGCCCGGTCCGACTGTGACGCTGATCATCGCCAACAGCATCCGCCACGGCGCGCGCGCCGGGCTTGCCAATGTCGCCGGCACGCAGGCCGGGCTTGCCATCATGATCGCCATCGTCGGCATCGGCCTCAACACGCTGATCGCGGGCATGGGCCACTGGTTCGAATGGGTGCGTCTGATCGGCGCCGCCTATCTGATCTGGATGGGGGTGCAGATGTTCCGCGCCAAGGGCACGCTGAACGCCGACGGCACGGCGAGAAAGCCGCGTGGCGGCTTCTTCCTGCAGGGTCTGCTGGTGGCGCTGAGCAACCCCAAGACCCTGGTGTTCTTCGGCGCCTTCTTCCCGCAATTCATCGCCCCGCAGGGCAATTACACCCTGCAGATCGTCGTCATGGGCCTTACCGCCATGATCTTTGCCGCCGTCTCGGACTCGACCTACGCGCTCGCCGCCAGCCGCGCCGGCCGCCTGCTCTCGGCCAGCCGCATCAAGCTGATGTCCAGGATCAGCGGCAGCTTTCTGGTCGGCGGCGGCCTGTGGCTGGCGTTTTCCAAGGCGAAGTGACGACCGCCAACGGTCGTTCCCAACGGAGCCGGTACGTGAAGGCTGATTGAAAGTCAGTCTTCACGCCACCACATGAATCGGCGTGGGGGGATTCACGTCGATGTCATGGACTTACGCTGGCATAAAAAGGGACGCGCCCGGCGTGATCCTGATCGTCGTCCTGTTTGCGGTGATGGTTCCTTCGGCTCTCTACAAATGGACGAATGATGCGAGCCCCATCCGGTCGGTCGAGCCAATCGACGCAACGGTCAAAAGTACCCATTCAGACAACGGCCGCACGCTTTATCTGGTTGCACTCGAAACCGGTTCGTCCATTCTTGTCGAAGACGACCTCCCGCATCTGATCGGCGCGCCGGCAAGATTGGAGCGCGTCACGCGCGAGAATGGATCGACCTTCTACAGGTTCGCAAATTGAACTACCGCCGGTCACGATACCAATGAAACGCAGCGTCCTTGCTGTCAGGTGATACGCATTGGCCAAGGCTCGGCATTCCCTTGCCTGGATGACCCTGCAGGAGAACCTCAGGGGCATCCTCATCACCATCCTCGTCGTGGGCGTTTGCGCCCTTGCAATTGGCATCCCGATTGCGAGGCAAAGCAGCCCCATCGTCAATGTCGAACGCCTGACCGGTACAGTGGTCAACGTTCTCAACGCTCCTGCAAGTCCCGAGGTCGCGATCGGCAGCGGGTTCCGTTACTTGTATGGAATTCGCCTCGATGAAAATGACGGCCTGGTGTTTGCATATGACAACACGACAGTGCCGAGAGCCATTGGCTCCAAGGTTTCGATCGAGCGGCAGCGTCGCCGCAACGATACCGAAACATACCGCCTGCTTCGCGAATAAGTGCACAGGTATCGCCCAGAAGCGCTAAGCCCCTGGGCGAACGATCTGTATCAAGGCAGGCTTAAAGCCGAGCCAACCGCTCCACCAGCAGCGCAAAGAACGCGTCATGGTCGATGTCGCGCATCACCATGGCGTTCTTCGGCCGCTTGGTCACGCCCCACCAGTCGATCACGGTCATGCCCATGGTGAGTTCGGAGGCGGTTTCGACGGTGACGTTGCAGTTGCGGCCCTTGAACAGCTCCGGCTTCAACAGATAGGCGATGACGCAGGGGTCGTGCAGCGGGCCGCCATCGGTGCCGTATTTCTCCTCGTCGAAGCGCTCGAAGAACTCCAGCATCTCGGCCGTCGCGGTGCCGACCCGGGTGCCGAGCTGGCGGATGGCCTGCGTGCGCTTGGCCGTGGTCAGCGCCTTGTGGGTAACGTCGAGCGGCATCATGACGATCGGAATGCCGGATTTGAACACCAGGTCGGCGGCTTGCGGATCGACATAGATGTTGAATTCTGCGGTCGGCGTGACATTGCCGCCTTCGAAGAAACCGCCGCCCATCAGTACGATTTCCTTGATGCGCGGCGCGATCTTCGGCTCACGGATCAGCGCCAGCGCGACATTGGTGAGCGGGCCGAGCGCGCACAGCGTGATCGTGCCGGCCTCTTCCTTCATCAGCGTCTCGACGATGAAGTCGACCGCATACTGGCCCTGCAGCTTCATCTTCGGATCGGGCAGTTGCGGGCCGTTGAGGCCGGTCTTGCCATGCACTTCCTCGGCGGTGACCAGCTCGCGCGCCAACGGGCGGATGGCGCCTGCATAGACCTTGATGTCGGGCCGGCCGGCCAGTTCGCAGATTTTCCTGGCGTTCTTTTCGGTCAATTTCAGCGGCACGTTGCCGGCAACAGCAGAGATGCCGACGATCTCCAGCTCGGCGCTGCCGAGCGCCAGCAATATGGCGACGGCATCGTCCTGGCCGGGATCCGTGTCGATGATGATCTTGCGGGTCTGGGGCATTTCATTTCCTTATGCGGGGGAGTCTTTTTGGCGGGGGTGTTCGGCGGCTTGAACTTGGCCGCGGCGCGGACCATATCAAGACCATCGGGAAAAATGCCATCCGGGTTTTTCCAGTTTATGTCGCTCCAAAGAGGACAGTGTAACATGAGCCGAATGACGCCCTTCTCCAGCCCGCTTCTCCTTGGTTTCGATGCCATGGAAAAGACCCTGGAACGACTGGCGAAATCCGGTGACAGTTATCCTCCCTACAACATCGAGCGCCTCAGCGGTGCTGACGGCAAGGCCGAAAGGCTGCGCATTACGCTGGCTGTCGCGGGTTTCGCCGAAAGCGATCTCGATGTCACCACGGAGGAAAACCAGTTGGTCGTGCGCGGCCGTCAAACCGACGACACCGAGCGCGAATTCCTCCATCGCGGCATCGCCGCGCGCCAATTCCAGCGCTGTTTCGTGCTGGCCGACGGCATGCGGGTGATCGCAGCGGAACTGAAGAACGGCCTTTTGTCGATCGATCTCGATCGGCCGGATACCGAACGGCTGGTACGGAAAATAAATATATCGGTGAAAGACTGATC
The DNA here is from genome assembly GCF_030323205.1 of Mesorhizobium sp. C395A. NCBI lineage: Bacteria > Pseudomonadati > Pseudomonadota > Alphaproteobacteria > Hyphomicrobiales > Phyllobacteriaceae > Mesorhizobium > Mesorhizobium sp. C395A. The sequence continues at coordinate 3,758,732 of NZ_CP100473.1, forward strand.
TTTACCGATGGCTCTCATGCGGGATGGCCTTGAGCGGCGTCCTCGCGCCAAGGAGGCTTGAAATGACCAGAACTGACGAAACCATCACCATGACCAGCGGCGAATTCGCCCATCTCGGCGAAGGCTCGGTCGCTTATCTCCGGAAGGTCTCGAGCGACGAGCTGCTCGGGCGCTTCCCCAACCTCGGCGAAATAGCGCCTGGTATGGTCCTGTGGGCCCTGTTTGCCGCCAACGGCCAGCCGATCCTGCTTTCGGATGCGAAAGACCGGGCTTTGGCCGGCGCCATGGAAAACGACCTGACCACTGTCGCCATTCACTAAGGCGACTGCTGGCGGTTGAAATGGAGAGGGCCGCCTTCGGCGGCCCCTGGAAGACTTAATTCCAAAGAACTTCAGGCGGCGTGCGAGGCTTGCGTGTCCGACAGCAGAGCGTGGATGGCGACCGCGTCGCGCGTGCCCCTGATCTTGGCCACCGTGTCGGCGTCGCGCAAAACCCTGGCGATGCGCGACAGTGCCTTGAGGTGATCGGCGCCGGCGCCTTCCGGGGCCAGCAGCAAGAACACCAGATCGACCGGCTGGTCATCCAGGGCCTCGAAATCGACCGGCGTCTCCAGCCGGGCAAAGACGCCGGCGATGCGCTTCACCCCGGCGAGCTTGCCGTGCGGAATGGCGATGCCGTTGCCGACGCCGGTGGAGCCCAGCCGTTCGCGCTGCAGGATGGTGTCGAACACTTCGCGCTCCGGAATGCCGGAAATCGCCGCCGCTCTCTCGGACAGCAACTGCAAAAGCTGCTTTTTGGAGTTCGCCTTCAACGCCGGCAAGATCGCCGGAACGTTGAGAAGATCGCTCAGATCCATATTTGAAATCCCTTATTCGCCTGCCGTCGCCAGTCCTCGCCCCTCGCGCGGCTGGCTATTATCCCTGTGCGACCATTGTCGTCACCTGTGCGACCATTGTCGTTGTCGTCACGCCTGTGCGACTTTGGTCGTCGACGGGTCGATCCAGCCGATATTTCCGTCCGGCCGCCGATAGACGATGTTGAGGTGGTCGTTTCCGGCGTTGCGGAAGACGAAAACCGGGCTGTCCTTGGTGTCGAGTTCGATAACCGCCGACGCCACCGACATGGTCTGCAGCGTCATGGTTGATTCGGCGACGATGGCCGGGGCGTAGTCCTCCGGAATGTCCTCATCGTCATCGGTCAGCGGCGCCATCACCGTATAGGCGATGTCGGTGATTTCACCATTTCCAGTGCCTGAATTGTGCGATTTCAGACGGCGTTTGTAGCGCCGCAGCCTGGTTTCGAGGCGGTCCGCGGCCGCCTCGAAGGCAAGTGTCGGATCCTGGGAATCGCCGGTTGCCTGCAGCGAAGCGCCGGAATCCAGCCTGATCATGCAATCGGCCGAGTAACGCGACCCCGATTTGATGACCGTGACGTGCCCTGAAAAACCGCGATCGAAATATTTTCCAATCGCCTCGCCGACACGATCGGTAATGCGCGTACGCAACGCATCGCCGATATCCATGTGTTTACCCGATATGCGCAATTTCATCTGAAAACTGACCTTCCTTGCTCAGGCTTCAAACTGGCCAGAGTTTATACTCGTGATCCGTGCGCACAAGCTTTGCGGCGTCAACTCGCGCCGATTTTAGATCCGAACTTTCCGGTTGATCACAATCCGCCTTCTTGGCCGTCCCGTGGCCTTCATCGTGACGGACCATCCGCATGCGGGCCGCGAGCCCGTCTCATGCGGGCGGGCTTCTAGACACTTCATTGCAGCTTGTCAATTAATGCATGTCGCCCAGAAGTGCGCTGCGGTTCTGGGACAACGACATGCATCAAAACAAAGACTTAAAGCGCGTCGTATGAATCCGTTTCAGCGCGATGCGCTTTAAGGTCGGAAAGTTGTGGAATCCAGCCATAGCAAAAGCCTTGCCGGGCAAGCAGACCTAGCGCCCCGCGCTCGCCAGAGCGCGCTTTTCACGCCGCCGCTGCACCGACGAGGGAATATTCATACCCTCCCGGTACTTGGCCACCGTGCGCCGGGCAATATCGACGCCGCTTTCCTTCAACATGTCGACGATTGCGTCATCGGACAGCACATCGGCGGGCTTTTCCTCGTCGATCAGCTGCTTGATGCGGTCGCGCACCGCTTCCGAGGAATGCGCATCACCGCCGCCCGACGCCGCGATCGAAGCCGTGAAGAAATAACGCAGCTCGAACACGCCACGCGGCGTCAGCATGTATTTGTTGGCCGTCACCCGGCTGACGGTCGATTCATGCATGCCGATGGCATCGGCCACCGTGCGTAGGTTGAGCGGCCTGAGCTGACGCACGCCATGGACGAGAAAAGCGTCCTGCTGGCGCACGATTTCCGACGCCACTTTCAGGATCGTCTTTGCCCGCTGGTCGAGACTGCGCGTCAGCCAGTTGGCATTCTGCAGGCATTCGGCCAGGAAATCCTTCTCCGCCTGATTCTTCGCATGCGGCGAGACCTGGGCGAAATAGATGTGATCGACAAGCACGCGCGGCAGCGTCTCGGCATTGAGCTCGACCGTCCAGCTGCCGTCATTGGCGGCGCGGACTTCGACATCGGCGACGATGGCGTCGCTGGCGCCGCCCGAAAACGCCATGCCCGGGCGCGGGTCGAGCGCGCGGATTTCGGCCAACATGTCGAGGAGATCCTCCTCGTCGACCCCGCAAAGCCGCTTCAGCGTCTGGAAATCGCGCCGCGCCAACAGTTCGAGGTTGCCGACCAGCATCTTCATCGCCGGATCGAGACGATCGCGCATGGCAAGCTGCAGCGACAGGCATTCGGCAAGGTCGCGCGCAAACAGGCCGACCGGCTCGAATGTGTGGCAGGCTGCCAGCACATTGGCCACCATCGCCTGATCGGCGCCGAGCCGTTTGGCGATCTCGGCGGGATCGGCGCGCAGATAGCCGGCCTCGTCCAGGCCGTCGGCCAGTTCGGCTGCGATCAGCCTTGCGGCCGGATCGGCAAAGGCAAGCGCGATCTGCTCGCCGACATGCTGGCGCAGCGTGATCGCCGCGGCGGCCATGTCGCCGACGTCGAAGCCTTCGGACGAACCGGACGAACCATTGCCGGTGGCCGACTTCCACTGCGCCGTCAGGTCGGGACCGAGCCGCTCGCTGGTGCCGGGATCGTCAGGGAACAGATTTTCCAGCGAGCTGTCGAGCTTGTCGGAGATCGCTTCGGCGCTCCACGCCGTCTCGTTTTCGAACCAGTCGCCATCGGCGGCAGGCTCAGGAGCGACATCGCCCTTCTGCACCTGGTCGCCTGCGGCGTCATCCTGGGGCTCGGCGCGCTCCAGCAGCGGATTGCGCTCGATCTCGTCGTCGATGAAGTGGTCGAGCTCGACATGGGTGAGCTGCAACAGCCTGATCGACTGCATCAGCTGCGGCGTCATCACCAGCGACTGGGATTGTCGTAGCTGTAGTTTCGCCGCCAACGCCATGGTTCGGTTTCAAACGCCCTTCTGCACCCGGAAGCCTACACATCAGAAGCTGCCGAAAATGAATTTTCCGACCTTCCATAGAAACTGGCCCGGCTTTTGCTTGTCAAGGCGAACGATGGCAAAAGGCGCCTACCGAAGCATTATCTCACGCAAAATCGGAGAAAAAAGCCCCGCGGGGCGGCAAAAATCACGTCAGGAAACAAATTTCACGCTCAGAGCGTGAAACCTTCGCCCAGGTAGAGCCGGCGCACATCGGGGTTCGCCACCACCTCGTCGGCACGGCCATGCGTCAGCACCTGGCCGGCATGGATGATGTAGGCGCGGTCGATGAGGCCGAGCGTTTCGCGCACATTGTGGTCGGTAATCAGCACGCCGATGCCGCGCGCCGTCAGATGACGAACCAGCTGCTGGATGTCGGCGACGGCAATCGGGTCGATGCCGGCGAACGGCTCGTCGAGCAGCATGTAGGCCGGGCGCGTCGCCAAAGCGCGGGCGATCTCAAGACGTCGCCGCTCGCCACCCGACAGCGACATGGACGGCGACTTGCGCAGATGGCTGATGTGAAATTCCTCGAGCAGTTCGTCGAGATTGCGCTCGCGCACCTTGCGGTCCTTCTCAACCACTTCGAGCACGGCGCGGATGTTCTGCTCGACATTCAGGCCGCGGAAGATCGAGGCTTCCTGCGGCAAATAGCCGATGCCGAGGCGGGCGCGGCGGTACATCGGCATCGAGGTGACGTCGAAACCGTCGATCTCGATCGTGCCCTCATCGACCGGCACCAGGCCGGTGACCATGTAGAAACAGGTGGTCTTGCCGGCGCCGTTCGGCCCGAGCAGCCCGACAGCCTCGCCGGCGCGCACGCCGATGGTGACACCACTGACCACCTTGCGGCCCTTGTAGCTCTTGGTCAGACCCTTGGCGATCAGGGTGCCCTTGAACTTCGCGGAATCGACGGTGACTGTGGCCGGTGCAGCAAGTTTACTGGCCGCCCGTCCCGGAAGGCGGGTCAGCAGCGAAGATACGCCAGTCATTCGGGCTTCGGGGCCTCGGATTTCGGTGGCGGCGTCATCGACATGATGACGCGCCCGCCGCAGCCATCGACCTGAGCCAGGCCGCTTTTCATCTGCACGGTGAGCTTGCAGCCCTTGAGGACGTTGGGTCCTTGGGACAAGACGACCTCCTTGCCCGACAGGACGAGAACCTGCGTCTTCATGTCGAACGTGGCGTTGTCGCCGGTGGCGATCTGGTCATTCGACTTGATGTAGACTTTGTTCTTGACCACCAGATGGTCGATATTGGCCGAACCGGTCATCGCCGAAGCGCCGGCGGCAGCACCTTTGGCGGCGTTGGGGTCCTTGACGTAGTAGACCTCCATGCTGCCGGCCTTGAGCAGCGTTGGCCCTTGCGTGACGGTGACGTTGCCGCTGAACAGCGCCATGCTGTCGGCCTGGCGGACCTCAAGTTTGTCGCTCTCGATCTGGATCGGCTGGTCGCCCGACAGTTTGAGCCCGGATTGGCTGCTGGCGCTGGACTGAGCCCAGGACGGCGCCATACCCAGCAACAGCAAGGCCGAGGCTGCGGCGACAAGCCGTGCCGAATTACTGGGACGCATTCGTTTCTCCGCTCTTTGCCTCTGCCGCCTTCATAGTGGCCGGATCGATGTGAACGCTTACCTTGTTCTCGAAAACGATGACCTTGCCATTGTCTTCGACCGACATTGAACCCGCGGTGATCCGCGAGCCGTTACGGCTGACATCGACCGCATCACCTGTCTTCATAGAGCCTTTGCCCATATCGAGGAAGACCGATTTGAAGATGGCAGCGACGCCGTCGGTGGTGGTGACGGTAACGTTGCTGGTCATGTCCATCGTGTTGGCGTTTCTGTTGTAGATGCCGCGCTTGGCGTCGACGGTCGCCACATTGTCGGCCGTCAGCGGCAATTTGGCATGGATGCCTTCGAGTTCGATGATGTCCTGCTTGCCGACATCCTGGATGGCGCGCAAGGCCATCAGCGAATAGGGCAGCTTGTCCTTGGTGAAGCCGTTGAGCTTCGGATTGGCCATCACCAGCTTGCCATCCGCGAAAGCGGTGCCGTCTGCCTGTATCGAAATGCTGATCGGCGCCGCCAGATAGGAATAGACCGGAAACGCAACCGCGATCCCTGCGGCAAGCACCGGCACGGCAAACTTAAGCACGCGCACGCGGCGCGAGTGGCGCTGGGCGCGGTCGAAGGCGTCGCCGCGCGTGCCCGCTGGCGCCGTGGGCGCCAAGGCCGCATCGGCATTGGTCGGTTCGTTCGATCGCGCAAGCATGACTGACTTCTAATAAACCCTTGTCCGCCAAAACACCTGCTATAGGTGGGTTGCCGGCCCCCGCAAGCAAGCACAAGCGGAGGAAAACCGCAAAAATGTGACGGCCGCTGTTTTACAGACGGAACTCAGGCGACACAATTTCGCACTTCATAGCAGAAACGAACGCACCGCGTCATTTTTTCCTGAATGCCTCCGTCGTGAAGGTCGCTTCGTCGCAGGCTCTTGAGGAAGAGGTAGCCGGGCGCGGACGCTTGCTTTAAAAGCATCGCTTCCCACCGACTGTGAGGCAGACCATGGCACTGAGAGCCGACGACCTGATCGACCGCCGCCGCTTGCGGCGCAAGCTGACCTTCTGGCGCGGCGCCGCCATTGCCATCGTGGCCCTTGGGGTGATTGCGCTTGCAAGCTGGTTCTATGGCGGCGACCTCGGCGGTTCTTCCGTCGACCACATCGCCAAGGTCAGGATCGAAGGCACCATCACCGAGGACGAGGAACTGATCAAGCGGCTGGAAACGATCCGCACATCCTCGCAAGTCAAGGGCGTCATCCTGGCGATCGATTCGCCCGGCGGCACCACGGTCGGCGGTGAATCGATCTACGAGGAGGTGCGCAAGCTTGCCGCCGACAAGCCGGTGGTGGCCGAGGTCGGCACGCTGGCCGCATCGGCCGGCTACATGATCGCCAGTGCCAGCGACCATATCGTTGCCCGCAAGACGTCGATCGTCGGCTCGATCGGTGTGCTCATCCAGTATCCCGATGTCAGCGGTCTGATGGACAAGGTCGGCATCAAGCTCGAGGAAGTGAAATCCTCGCCGCTGAAGGCATCGCCCTCGCCCTTCAAGCCGACCAATGAAGACGAGCGAGCCATGGTCCGCAAGCTCATTCTCGACAGCTATGACTGGTTTGTCGGCATCGTCGCCGAGCGCCGCAAGATGACCCGCGATCAGGCACTGGCCCTTGCCGACGGCTCGATCTTCACCGGCCGCCAGGGCCTTGCCAACGGTCTGATCGACGCTGTCGGCGGCGAGAGCGTGGCGATCGACTGGCTGGCGACCAAGGGTGTCGACGCCAAGCTCAAGGTGGTGGAATGGAAGGACACCGAGCGGCGTGGCGGCTTCCTGTTCTCGAAAGCAATAGCGCGCAGCGTCGGCAGCGCGCTCGGCCTGTCGGAGGCCGGCAGCGACGTGCTTCACGAAATTGGCGCGGATCGCTTGTTTCTTGACGGTCTCGTTTCCGTCTGGCACCCTTGATCTGCCGGTTGGGGCGAGTAAAAAAGCAAATAAAATCATCCTGATAATTTGACCGCAGCGCTTTCACGGGGACCTTTCTGATGATCAAATCCGAGCTTGTGCAGATCATTGCCACGCGCAACCCGCATCTTTTCCTGCGCGACGTCGAAAACATCGTGGGAGCGATCTTCGACGAGATCACCGATGCCCTAGCGGAAGGCAATCGGGTCGAGTTGCGTGGCTTCGGCGCTTTTTCGGTGAAGAATCGCCCTGCCCGCACCGGCCGCAACCCGCGCACCGGCGAATCCGTCGAGGTCGAGGAGAAGTGGGTGCCGTTCTTCAAGACCGGAAAGGAATTGCGTGAAAGGCTGAATGGCGGCAAGTAGGCGCGGACCACGCGCCGACCTTATCAAGGCCTGCCTTCTCCAGGGAATCTCTATGTTGAACCGCTTCATACTTATCGTGGTCTTCGTGCCGCTCGCCGTCATCCTGATTGCGCTGGCCGTCGCCAACCGCGAGCTGGTCGCCTTCACGCTCGACCCGTTCAACCCCGGCAATCCGAAACTGACGCTGACCTTGCCGCTGTTCATCTTCCTGTTCGTGGCGCTCGCCATCGGCATGGTCGTCGGCAGCCTGGCGACCTGGGTCAAGCAGGGCCGCTACCGCAAGCTGGCGCGCCAGCGCGGGGTCGAGGCCGAGAATTTGCGCCAGGCGGTCAGCCGTATACCCGCCGTGCAGCAGGGCGCGGCCACCGGGCCGGCGCTGCCGAAGCCAACGGCCTGAAGCCGAAGCTTTTATCTTCGCGGAGTTTTGCATGCTGACCATTTCGGCCGACGCTGTCGACCAGGCGCTGACCTTTCCCGGGCTGGTCGAGACATTGCGCGCGGCCTTCCGCGAGGGTGCTGTGCAACCCGTCCGCCATCATCACGGAGTCGAACGGCCCGACGGTGCCACTTCCACGCTGCTGTTGATGCCGGCGTGGACCGACTTCCATGCGGCCGGCACGTCGGTCGGCGGTCATATCGGCGTCAAGATCGTCACCGTATCGCCCGACAACAACGCCATCGGCAAACCGGCGGTAATGGGGCTCTACCTCCTGCTCAACGGCGCCACCGGCGAGCCCGAAGCGCTGATCGACGGCCAACGGCTGACACAGTGGCGCACCGCTTGCGCCTCGGCGGTGGCGGCCTCCTATCTCGCCTGCGAGGACGCATCGCGGCTTCTGGTGGTCGGCGCCGGCGCGCTGTCGCCGTTCCTCGCCAAGGCGCACTCCGCGGTGCGGCCGATCAAGACCATCCGCATCTGGAACCGCACGCCCGCCAATGCCGAAAAGGTCGCGGCTGATTTGCGCGCGGACGGTTTCAACGCCGAGGCCGCAAGCGATCTCGACGCCGAACTCGCCGAGGCCGACATCGTCTCATCGGCGACGATCACGACGACGCCGCTGGTCAAGGGTGCGCTGCTCAAGCCGGGCGCGCATGTCGATCTGGTCGGCGGCTTCACGCCGACCATGCGCGAGAGCGACGACGACGCGATCGCGCGCGCCCGCGTCTATGTCGACACCCGCGCCGGCGCCACCAAGGAAGCCGGCGACATCGTCCAGCCGCTCGCCTCCGGCGTGCTGAAGCCGGAAGCCATCGTCGCCGATTTGCATGAGCTGGCGCGCGGGGAAAAACAGGGCCGGCAGAGCCCCACTGAGGTCACGCTGTTCAAGTCGGTCGGCGCCGCGCTTGAGGACCTTGCCGCCGGCATTGCCGTCTACAACGCGCTCAAGCAGTAGCGTCTGCGCCGGTTCTGCGATCGAACTTCCTGATCGCTTCCGCGCTGACCGGGGTGAAGAAGTTCACCAGATTGCCATCGGGATCGCGCAGCAGCAGCGACCGGTTACCCCATGGCATCGTCGTCGGCGTCTGTACGAAATCGCCGATAATTTTCGCCAGCCTGCTGTACTCAGCATCAACATCGGCGACGCGAAACTCGATGATCGCTGAGCGATTGGCGGCCGGCTGCGCCACATCAGTTCCGAACAGGGCCAGCGTGCGGGTGCTGCCGATCGCCAGTGTGCAGGACGGCGTTGCCAGTTCGGCGAAATCGTCTGTGAACCAGGTTGCGGTAAGCCCGGTGATCGTGTCGTAGAATGCCACCAAGGGCTTGATCTGATCGGTAATGATGCGGATCGAGACGAAGTCCATCTTATTCTCCTGGGCAAGCGCGACGCTATCTGAAGACAATCGCTTGTCGCACAAGGCTGCTGACAACTTGGTGTCAGCAGCCTTGTCACGGTGCCTTGCCGATCCGGCGGCTGGATGCTTGAGCCTGCCTTCATGGCAGCGCCCATCGCCTCGGCGATCAGCGCGAAATCATGCGCGGCAATTTCGAACAGGCCAAAGCGCAGCTGGTAACCCCAGTTCGATTTGCCCGCGGTGAAGTCGAGCTGCTCGAGCAGCGGCTTGATCGGCGCCTCCTCGGCCTTGGCCCATTCGACATCCCTGCGGAACGGCGTGAAGCCACCGCCCATGTCGCCCTGGTAAGGCTCGCCTTCTCGCACGGTGCCGATTGCCGTGAAGGCCTGCAGGCCGTCCTTCTCGCGCAGAATTGTGGTCGGCGAGTAGTAGATGATGCCGTCGCCGGGCTTGATGCGGCGCAAAGGTGCCGCCTTGCCGTGGTTGACCTGCATGAAGCCGGCCTCGCGGCCGCGCCGGACATGTTCGGCGGAAGCGACCGCGATCCAGTGGGCACTCATTTCTGTTCTCCATTGGCCTGTTCCCCATTGGCCTGTTCTCCGTCGTTCAGCCAGTAGACGCGCAGCCGGTGCTCGTCGGGATCGAGCGCAACGAAGGTGCGGCCGAAGTCCATGTCGGTCGGCGTCTGCAGAATGGTCAAGCCGCGTCCTGCCCAGTCCGTGTAAGCGGCGTCCACCGCATCAGGCCGGTCCAACGCGAAGACGAGCTCCGCACCGCCGCCCGCGGCTGCGGCCGCCGGCTCCACGGTGTGGCGCGACCACAGGCCGAGCTTGAAGCCATTGTCGAGCACGAACAGCACGAAGGTCGGCGACGTCTCCACCGGCTGGCGTCCCAGCAGCGCACCGTAGAAGGCGCCGCTCCGCTCCGGGCTGTCGACATAAAGGATGACGAAATTGGGGGTGTTCATGTCTGCTCTCCAGGGTTTCGATTGGAGGAGCATAGGTGACCCCACTGTCAGATTCTGGCAGCAGCGGCTTGCGAGGGCGTAGAAAGGAGCATTAAGCGCCGGGCTGGCGCTTCGGTGCGTCCAGCGTCGCGCGCCATTCCTTCAGCAGCGCCTGCCGACGACGTGGATAGCGGATATCCGTGGTGTTGAGCCCCGACATCCGGTCGGCGCGAAAATGTCTGAAATCCTGCCGCGTCTCGCACCAGGCCACCACCACCCGCACCTTGTCGAAAAAGCCGAGCGCGAATGGCCAGATCAAGCGCTCGGAGGCGGCGCCGCCGGCATCGCGGTAAAGAAAGCCGAGTTTTCTCTCGTTGCGGATCGCCTGGCGCACCAGGCCAAGGTCGATGCTTTCGACAGCATCGCCGTGCGGCCCGACCAAAAGCGCGGTCGCATCGAGGTCCTCGCGCAGATCATCCGGCAGCACAGCGGCGATCTTGGCCAGCGCGTCGGTGGCGGCGGCCGACAGCCGCTTGTCCGGTTGTCTGGCAACCCAACGCGATCCCAGAACGATGGCCTCGATCTCCTCGTCGGTGAACATCAGTGGCGGCAGCATGAAGCCGGGTTTCAGCACATAGCCCAGCCCAGCCTCGCCCTCGATCGGCGTGCCTTGCCCCTGCAGCGTGGCAATGTCGCGGTAGAGCGTTCGGATCGAAACGTCCATCTCGCCGGCAAGCGTGCGACCGCTCACCGGCCGGCGATGCCGGCGCAGGATCTGGATCAAGTCGAGCAGGCGTTCGGAACGGGACATGATTCGAGATTTGCCTGTTTCCTCAGCGAGGTCCACCACCTCAGACATTCGCACGCTGGACCATTTTGTTTGCGCAGCCGGTGACCCTATGTCAAAAGCGGCCTGCCCCTCCGGAGACGCTCCTGCTTGAAGTCCTTTCGCGACAAACGCCGCGACAACCGTCCGCCCGCAAAGGGCAGGACCGAACACGCGCGGCCGCAGCCGGGCACCGTACCAGTCCGACCCGAAGCCAGACAGCCACGCCACGAAACAAAACCGGACGCCCGGTCTGATCCGAAGCCCGCCCCCCGTATCCTGGCGCGTCGCGAAGGCATCCTGCCCACTGAGCGCCTGCCGGTGATCCTCGAAGTGGCGCCCAATCGGGATTATGCGCTGCTCGACAGCGGTGCCGGCGAGAAGCTCGAACAATACGGCCCCTACCGCATCGTGCGGCCCGAGGGACAGGCGATCTGGCAAAAGGCCTTGCCCGCCAGGGACTGGGACCGCGCCGACGCCATCTTCACCGGCGACACCGACGAAGAAGGCATCGGCCGCTGGCGGTTCCCGAAGGTACCGCTGGGCGAGACCTGGCCGATGAAGCATGACGGCATCGACTATCTCGGCCGCTTCACCTCGTTTCGCCATGTCGGCGTCTTCCCCGAGCAGGCTTCGCACTGGGACCATATGGCCAGCCTGATCGCGGCGGCCAACCGCCCGGTCAAGGTGCTGAACCTGTTCGGCTATACCGGGCTCGCGTCTCTCGTAGCCGCCCGTGCCGGCGCCGAGGTCACCCATGTCGATGCCTCCAGGAAGGCGGTCGGCTGGGCGCGCGAAAACCAGGAAATGGCCGGTCTCGGCAGCAAGCCGATCCGCTGGATCGTTGACGATGCAGTGAAATTCGTCGAGCGCGAAGAGCGCCGCGGCAGCCGCTACGACATCATCCTGTTCGACCCGCCCGCCTATGGCCGCGGCCCCAAGGGCGAGGTCTGGCAGTTGTTCGAGGACCTGCCCGGCCTGACCGATCTTTGCCGCGCGATCCTGACGCCGAAACCGCTCACCGTGGTGCTGACCGCCTATTCCATCCGCGCCTCCTTCTTCGCCGTCCATGCCTTGATGCGCGACACCTTTGCCGGCATGGGCGGCACCGTTGAATCAGGCGAACTGATCATCCGCGAGCAATCCGCCGGCCGGGCGCTGTCGACATCGCTGTTTTCGCGCTGGGTGGCCTGAATGCCCGGGAGACCTGAATGCCCGGGAGTCCCGAATGAATGAGCGGCACGCAGGTGCGCCCGGGCAGGTCAAGGAAGTCACCAGCCTTGCCAATCCGCTGATCAAGGACATCAAGGCGCTCGCCCAGAAGAAATTCCGCGACCAGCAGAACGCCTTCATGGCCGAAGGGCTGAAGCTGGTCATCGACGCCCTCGACCTCGGCTGGTCGATCAGGACGCTGGTTTTCGCCAAGGCCGGACGCGGCAATGCGGCGGTCGAAAAGGTGGCGGCGCGCACGGTTGCCGCCGGCGGCACCGTGCTCGAAGTGTCCGAAAAAGTGCTGGTCGCCATCACCCGCCGTGACAATCCGCAAATGGTGGTCGGCGTCTTCCGGCAAAAACTGCTGCCGCTAAGAGACATCCGCGCTCACGACGGCGACGTCTGGGTGGCGCTCGACCGGGTGCGCGATCCCGGCAATCTCGGCACCGTCATCCGCACCGTCGATGCCGTCGGCGCCAAGGGCGTCATCCTGGTCGGCGAGACTACCGATCCTTTTTCTGTCGAGACCGTGCGCGCCACCATGGGCTCGATCTTCGCCGTGCCGGTGACCAAGGCGACGCCGGAAGCATTTCTGGCTTGGCGAAACAGCTTCTCGGGCCTGGTGGTCGGCACCCATCTGAAGGGTGCGGTCGACTACCGCTCGGTCGATTTCTCCCGAGGACCGGTGCTCTTGATGATGGGCAATGAGCAGCAGGGCCTGCCCGACAATCTGGCGGAAAGCTGCGACCGGCTGCTGCGGATTCCGCAGGCCGGCCGCGCCGATTCACTCAATTTGGCGGTCGCCACCGGAATCATGCTGTTCGAGATCCGGCGCGGCGCGCTGAAACTTGCCCCCGAGGACGCCACATCGTGAAATCATGGTCTCCCTATGCGCTGCTGGTGGTGGTGGCAATCGCGCTCGACCAGTGGATAAAGCATCTGATCGAGACCGGCCTCGCCTTTCAGGAAAGGCTCGACCTGATGCCGTTCCTGGCGCTGTTTCGCACCTACAATACCGGTATTGCCTTTTCGATGTTCTCGTCTTTCGGCGACACCGGCCTGGTCGTCATCGCGGTCGTCGTCGTCGCCTTCGTGCTTTATCTGGCAACGCGTACGCCATCCGGCCATGTGCTGGCCCGCATCGGCTTTGCCCTGATCATCGGCGGCGCGATCGGCAATCTGATCGACCGCGCCGTCTACGGCCACGTCATCGACTATATATTGTTCCACACGCCGGTATGGTCCTTCGCCGTCTTCAACCTCGCCGATGCCTTCATTTCGGCCGGCGCGGCGCTGGTCGTCTTCGACGAGTTCATCGGCTGGCGGCGCGAGGCCAAGCCGCAAGGCCCAGAAGCCTGACGGCCCGACTCTTTTGACCAATTGACCTCGCCGGACGGTCGCCGCACAGTTCGGCCAGAGCCAGCCAATGCCGACCGCCAGCCTTTGCGAAGCCGAGGAGAAGAGATGCCTGAAACCTTCAAAGCCATCCTCGTTTCGCGCGACGCCGAAAAGAAACAGTCGGTGGAGGTCGTCGATTTCGGCGAAGCCGATCTGATGGAAGGCGACGTCACCGTCGCGGTCGAGGCGACGACGGTCAACTACAAGGACGGGCTGGCCATCACTGGGAAAGCGCCAGTGATCCGCCGCTGGCCGCTGGTGCCGGGCATCGATTTCGCCGGAACCGTCCTCTCCTCATCGCATGCCGACTGGCGCAAGGGCGACAAGGTCATCCTCAATGGCTGGGGCGTCGGCGAGACGCATTTCGGCGCCTATGCCGGGCGCGCCCGCGTCAACGGCGACTGGCTGGTGCCGTTGCCCGACGGCATCAGCGCGCACGATGCGATGGCGGTCGGCACCGCCGGCTATACGGCCATGCTCAGCGTCATGGCGCTGGAGCGGCACGGCATCCTGCCGGATCGCGGCCCGGTGGTGGTGACGGGTGCAGCCGGCGGCGTTGGGTCGGTCGCGGTCTCGATCCTGTCCAGCCTTGGCTATCACGTCATCGCCTCGACCGGCCGCAACGCCGAAAGCTCCTATCTGATCGACCTCGGTGCCGCCGAAGTGATTTCGCGCGAGGAACTCTCCCAGCCGGCCAAGCCGCTGGCCAAGGAGCGCTGGGCCGGCGGCATCGATGCCGTCGGCAGCCACACGCTGGCCAATGTGCTGTCGATGACCGCCTATGGCGGCGCGGTCGCCGCCTGCGGCCTGGCGGGTGGCATGGATCTGCCGTCGAGCGTCGCCCCGTTCATCCTGCGCGGCGTCTCGCTGCTCGGCATCGATTCGGTGATGGCGCCCAAGGCCGTGCGCCTCGAAGCCTGGCGCCGCATCGGCAGCGATCTCGATCTGCAAAAGCTCGCCGGCCTGTCGACGACCATCGGCTTCGACGACATCATCGCCGCCGCCCACGACATCGTCGAGGGCAAGATCAGGGGGCGCATGGTCGTGGATATGTGAGGCCCCGAAGCCGCCAGAACGGGCGGCAAAAATGCATGACCGCTAAAATTCGAACGATCCGCCGCGCTTTTCCATAATCTCTATCTGGCAAGGATTTCCGCATGATCGCGGAGTCCGCCAGGAAAGAGAAGAGCCGCGCCGAAAGCATCGACGGGCCGAACCCGGCGACGCCCAAGCGGCAGCATGTTGCTGCGCCGCCGCTGGCGCCGGATTTTCCGCGCGCCACGCACGAGGGCCTGCTGTTCCTGACGGTCGTCGCCAGCGTCGTGCTGGCGGGCCTGTCTCACCTCACCGGCGCGCCGATCTTCATCACGTTCGGTCTGCTGGCGACCGGCCTTGCCGGCGTCGCCATGCACCTGCGCAACCGCCGCACCGTCCACCGCGCGACGGCCTTGCTCGACGAAACCGCCGCCCGCAGCCGCGCCGAGATCGAGACGCTGGCCGACCGCATGTGGGAGATGCAGGAGAGCGAGGAGCGTTTTCGCGGGCTGATCGATGCGCTCGGCGATCTCGTCGTCCACCGCGACCGCGACGGCCACATCGTCTATGCGAACATGGTTTTCGCCGGCCTCGTCGGAACCGATCAGCGCGACCTTGCCGGCAGGACTCTGGCCGACCTCGGCATCGATGTCGGTATCGTTCCCGACGCCGCCTTTTCCGATCATGAATGCCTGAGTTCCACCGACGTCTCCATACGTACCCCGAACGGTCCGCGCTGGTTCTCGTGGATCGAACTGTCGGTGCGCGACAAGGATAGCGGCGCCGTCTCGCACCGGGCGATTGCCCGTGACATCACCGCCCGCAAGCGCGCCGAATCCTCGTTGATCACCGCGCGTGAGCGCGCCGAATATGCCAGCCAGGCCAAGTCGCGCTTCCTCGCCACCGTCAGCCATGAGATCCGCACGCCGATGAACGGCATCATGGGCATGGCCAAGCTTCTGGCTGACACCAATCTGTCGCCCGAGCAGCGCACCTATGTCGGCGCTGTCTCGACCTCGGCCAGCGCCCTTTTGGCGCTCATCGAGGATTTGCTCGACTATTCCAAGATCGAGGCCGGCCGTTTCGACCCGGAGCCGCAGCCGACATCGCTGCGCGAAATCGCCGACAACATCATCGAACTGATGGCGGCGAAAGCCTTCGCCAAGAACATCGGCCTCGGCTGTCATGTCGAGCCCGACGTGCCACAGATGATCATGGCCGATCCGGGAAGAGTCAGGCAGGTGCTGCTCAACCTGATCGGCAATGCGATCAAGTTCACCGACACCGGCGGCGTGCTGGTTTCGGTTGCACGGGCCCGCACCGAGACCAGCGACCGCATCTGCTTCACCGTCGCCGACACCGGCCCTGGCCTGCGCGAAGAGGATATGGAGCGCATCTTCGAGGAGTTCGAACAGTCCGACGGCACCTCGACCCGCACCCATGGGGGCGCCGGCCTCGGTCTGGCCATATCGAGGCGCCTGGTCGCCGCCATGGGCGGTGCCATTTCGGTGTCGAGCCGGCTTGGCGAGGGATCGGAATTCGTCTTCGAGATCCCGGCCGCAGGAGCAACCGAAGCACCGCAGAACCGGCAGAACATCCTGGCCGGCCGGCGCGCCGTGATCGTGTCGAAGAACGCCGTCGAGGCGGACGCCATCGCCCGCACCATCCGCGCCCATGGCGGCGCCGTCGACGTCGCCGCAACCGCTTCCCAGGCGACGCCCTTCGCCGAACATTGCGATGTGCTGTTGATCGACGCGGCCCTGGAGGACGGCGACGGCAGACTGCTCAAGCGCCTGCGCCAGAGTGGCTTTGCCGATTGCGAGGCGATCACGCTGATCGCGCCGACCGACCGCGGCATGCTTGGCGAATTCCGCACCAGCGGCTACGCCACCTTCTTGGCGAGGCCGGTGCGCGGCGAAACCCTGCTGCGCGTGCTGCTGACCAGTCATGCCCCTGCCTTGCCGCCGCCCAAGCCGGAAAAGACCGGCGCGTCCTCGCTTCGTGCCCATGGCGGGCGCCAGCAAGGTTTGTCGGTGCTGATCGCCGAAGACAACGACATCAACGCCATGCTTGCCCGCGCCACGCTTTTGAAGGCGGGACATCGCGTGAAAGTGGTCGGCAATGGCAAGGCCGCGGTCGAGGCGGTGACCGAAGCCGGGCTGAAAAATCGCTTCGATGTGGTGCTGATGGATTTGCACATGCCGGTTATGGACGGGCTGGACGCGATCGCCGCCATCCGCCGCCACGAGGAGGAAATGGCTGTGCCGCCGGTTCCGATCATGGTGCTTTCGGCCGACAGCCAGGAAAAGACCCGCCACACCGTGCTCGCCCATGGCGCCAGCGGCTTTGTCACCAAGCCGCTCGATCCCGACGCGCTGGTCCATGCCGTCGAGGGCCAGGTGGCCGCCTGAATTCATGTCGCTCAAAAGTGGCCCCGGTTTTGAGAAGACGACATGCACAAAACAAAGACTTGAAGCGCGTCGCGTGAATCGTCCCAGCGCGACGCGCTTCAAGGCGACGCTGGCGCAATCCTCGCGTCACGTAGGTAGCCGAATGAGGGTTTTCGCCAGCCGACGAAGTATTGCCCGTCGCGCCGTATCACGGTACTGTCACAATCCTGTTGCACCTACACCGTATCCCCGTGCCAAGAGGGATGGCTCGAAGGAGAATCACTCGTGCATACAGTTATGCCGGAATGTGACACTCGGCCCAGCGCAGGCGGCGCTTTGCTCGCCGCGCGGAACGCCGATGCCGTCGCAACAGGCGCACCGCTGGGCCGTATCGGCAATCTCGAAGTGCGGCTTGCCCGCAATGAGGCCGAAATCGCCGCCGCCCAGGAAGTGCGCTACCGGGTGTTTTATGACGAGCTTGGCGCCAGGAAGGACCTGTTCCAAGCGCAGGACCGGCGCGACGCCGACCGCTTCGACCCGCTGTGCGACCATCTCCTCGTGCTGGACACTTCGATCTCCGGCCCCGAGCATCGCCGCATCGTCGGCACTTACCGCCTGCTGCGGCAAGAGATTGCCGCGACCGCCGGCGGCTTCTATTCCGAAGGCGAGTTCGAACTGACCAAGCTGATCGCCCGCCATCCTGGCCAGCGCTTCCTTGAGCTCGGCCGCTCCTGCGTGCTGCCGGAATACCGCTCGAAGCGCACCATCGAGGCGCTGTGGCAAGGCATCTGGGCCTACATCAACCACTATGAGATCGGCGTGATGACCGGTTGTGCCTCGTTCCCTGGCACGGTGCCGGCTGCGCATGCCGAGGCGCTCACCTACCTTGCCCATCACTGCCGGACCAACTCCGCCTGGGATGTGCGGGCGGTCTCCGGGCGCTATTGCTCGATGGACCTGATGCCGATCGAGGCGGTCAACGCCAAGGCGGCGATTGCGGCCATGCCGCCGTTGGTCAAGGGCTATCTGCGCGTCGGCGCCCGCATCGGCGACGGCTGCGTCATCGACCGTGAGTTCTCCACCGTCGATGTGTTCGTGGTGATGCCGGTCAAGGAAATCGGCGCCCGCTACGTCAACTATTATGGCGGGGAAGCGCAGCGCTTTGCGGCGTGAGGCAGTAGGCAGTAGGCAGTAGGCAGTAGTGAAGGCTGCCGCGAATTGCTGACTACCGACTATTCCCTATTCCCTATTCCCTATTCCCTATTCCCTATTCCCTCTCCCTACGGAATATCCTCCGGTCGCCGTCCCGGGCGGCTCTTGTAGGACGGAAAGGTCCAGCCGAATTTCAGCGCGCCGCCGCGCACCAGGAAAGCCGCGACGAAGCCGGCGATATCCGAGGCGAGCGGCGGCAGGCCGGCAAGATCGCCAAGTGTGTAGAGGCCGGCGCCCGCGAGTGCGGCGGTGACGTAGATTTCGGGCCTGAGCAGCACCGATGGCTCGCCGGCCAGCAGATCGCGCAGGATGCCGCCAAATGTGGCGGTCAACACGCCCATAACAACGGAGACGACCGGCGAGCCGGTGATGGCCAGCCCCTTGGCCGCGCCCATTACGGAAAAGGCCGCCAATCCGATGGCGTCGAGCCAGAGCAGCCATTTCCAGCGGGATTCGACGCGGTGGGCGATGAAGAAGACCAGCACCGCAACCGCCGCGCAAACCAGCACATAGCCGGAGTTGGCGACCCAAAAGACGGGCAGGTTGAGGATGACGTCGCGAAGCGTGCCGCCGCCAATGCCGGTGACGCTGGCCAGAAACAGGAAGCCGATAATGTCGAGCTGCTTGCGCGAAGCCGCCAACGCCCCGGTCGCGGCAAAGACGGCGACGCCGGCATAGTCGAGGAGGTCGATGGGTGTCAGGGACATGAGGTAGTAGGGATTGGGAATTAGGGAAAGTATGAATAACACGAAGCCGCGCGATTGATACGCCTGCCCCTATTCCCTATTCCCTATTCCCTACTGCCTACCCTACTCACGCATCCTTCTCGGCCTGCTCGTTCACCGGCCCCGGCTCGACCGGCGCTTCGGTGGCCGCGATCTTGGGGCCGCCCTTGGCGACCCCGACCATGGCCGGCCGCAGCACGCGCTCGCCGATCGAATAGCCCGGCTGCACGACCTGGACGACGGTGTTGGCCGGCACATCGGGATTGGGCACTTCGAACATCGCCTGGTGGAAATTCGGGTCGAACTTCTCACCTTCCGGTTCGAGCTTCTTCACCCCATGCCGTTCCAGCGTCGACAGCATGGCGCGCTCGGTGATCTCGACGCCGTCGATCAGCGCCTTGAAGCCGGCATCTCCGGCCGCTTTCGCCTCGGCGGGGATAGCATCGAGCGCGCGGCGCAGATTGTCCGACACCGACAGCATGTCGCGGGCGAAATTGGCCACCGCATAGGCGCGCGCATCATGCACGTCGCGGGCGGTGCGGCGGCGCAGATTCTCCATCTCGGCTGCGACGCGCAGCGCGCGGTCCTTCAGCTCCTCGTTTTCCTTCAGCAGCCGCACCAGCGCTTCATAGTCGCCGTCGATGCCGCCTTGCGTACGCTCGGCCTCGGCCGTTTCGATATCCTCGGGCGCGCGTTCGTCTCTTGTCTGGTCGCTCATCGCCATTTCCCGTCATTCGAATGGTTTGGATTTGCGCCCGATATCGAGGTTTGGCGGCCAAAAATCAAGGGGCAAGCCCAGGAGGACGCCCCACAGCAGGCAATGTTGCGGGCTGCCCGTCGGACTTGGTGCGGGGCGCAAGGACGTTCAAAATTAATTCAAACTTTACCGTAACGGCAGCCTTTGCTTGCCAATACCCCGCTATGGGGAACCATTCAAAGCTTGGAGGAGTTTTGAAACCGACACAGGATTTGAGACAATGGACCGCAATACTGGCAACAGAAGCGAAGAGCTCGCCGCCGACATCAGGCGCCAGTTCGGCACCGAGGCGACGACGCGCTTCTTGCGCACCTTGCCGGCCTTCCGCACCGAGGCCGACATTCCCGCCCGTTTCCGGGATCTGCTCGACCGGCTGGACGGCATAGAAGCCAGCATGGCCGGCGGCCAACGCCGTCAATAGCGATGCTATCGCGCGACAATTACGCGCAGTAATTTTGCGTGAGCTTTTCCTTGCGGCAGCGGGACGCCCCGCCTATGCTTCCTGATGAACATGATTTCCCCCGAGACGGCCGCCAACAGCAAGCGCGCCTGGTTGAAGATCCTGGCGCGCTACAAGAAGCCCGACCGGCGACGCAGCACTCTTGAACTCGCCATCACCCTTATTCCTTTCGTTACGCTGTGGGCGCTGTCTTCGGCAGCCTATTCCTATGGCCACTGGTGGGGCTTGATCCTGATCCTTCCCGCCGCCGGTTTTCTGGTGCGGATCTTCATGATCCAGCACGATTGCGGCCACGGCTCCTTCTTCGCCAACCGCACTGCCGACGACTGGATCGGCCGCGCGCTCGGCGTGCTGACGCTGACCCCTTACGATTGCTGGCGGCGCGCGCACGCCACCCATCACGCCAGCGCCGGCAATCTTGACGAGCGCGGCATGGGCGATATCAGGACGTTGACGGTTGCTGAATACCGGCAGCTGTCTTGGCGGGGACGCCTTGCCTATCGTCTCTACCGCCATCCCCTGGTGATGTTCGGCCTTGGCCCGATCTGGCTGTTCATCTTCGAGCAGAGGCTGCCGGTCGGCATGATGCGCGGCGGCCTGACGCCCTGGGTGTCGTCGATGACCACCAATCTCGGCATCGCGGTCGCGGCAGCGCTGCTTATCTGGCTGGTCGGCCCCGGCGCTTTCCTGATCGTCCATTTGCCGATCGTGATCCTGGCCGGATCGGCCGGAATCTGGCTGTTCTACGTCCAGCACCAGTTCGAGGAGACGGAATGGGCGAAGGACGAAGAGTGGGAATTCCAGCGTGCCGCCCTGCACGGCTCGTCCTATTATGATTTGCCGCCGGTGCTGAACTGGTTCACCGGCAATATCGGCGTCCATCACGTGCACCATCTCTCGGCCAAGGTGCCGGGCTACCGGCTGCAGGAAGTGCTGCGCGACTATCCCGAACTGCGCGGCATCGGCCGCGTCACGCTCCTCGACAGCCTGCGCTGCGTCAAGCTTGCGTTGTGGGACGAGAACCGCCGCAAGCTGGTCTCGTTTCGCGAAGCGCGGGCCTTGGCCTAAAAGCAATTCCAGCAAAGTGTGAGGCGGTTTTCCGGGCTTTCGCTTGGGAATTCCGTAAGACAAAGAAAAAAACCGCGGCACCGAAGGCGCGGCGGCATCTCCCAAAAACCGGCTCAGGCAGCCTTGCGCTCCTCGCGCATCCAGACCTTGCAGCCCTGATCATGTCAGGCGCCTTTTCGGCGATCATGATGGACGGTGCATTGGTGTTGCCGCCGATGAGCGCCGATTCCTCCCTCGCGCCCGGCGGATATTTCCGTCCGGACAGCCAGGAGAAGGCCCGATCACAGTCTTTGTAAAGACAGGCGGAATTACCGTCGCGTCAGCTGTTGCGAACGCGCCGCCAGGAGTATTTCGGCCCCTTCGGCTCCGACGCTTCGGTCGGCTGATAGTAAAGGCCCAGCCCGCCTGTGCGGCCTTCTTCGAGGCGCTTCAGCAGAACCGGGTTGGAGATCTCGAACTCGTCGAAGCCGAGGCGCAGCATATGCGGCAGCTGGTCGACGAGCACCTGGCCCGTGGCGCGGACCGCGCCCTCGAAATCGTAGCGGCTGCGCAGCAATTCGCCCTTGGAAAACGAGCGGCCGTCGCTGAAGGCCGGAAAGGCCAGCGCCACCAGCGACAGCTGGTCGAGCAGATCCACGATCTTTTCCAGCTGGTCGCCCGGCAGCAATGCGACGCCCAGCCGCTCCTTGGCCGAGCGCCGCACCTCGGCATCAAGGCCGAGAAATGCCTGCAACGGCAGGATGAAGCGGCCATTGCCCGCCAGTGCATCCGCACTTTCGGCATGTGTCCACTCGTCTTCGCGAAACCCCGTCCGGGTCCAGAGGCGGGTCTCCGCTGTGGTCTGTTCAGTCATAGAAAATTCCTAAAGCCCTAAAAATCGAAAGTCCGCGAAAGCCGGTCCACACGAAACCGGCGGCCTCCGAGCGGAAGCCGCCGTTGCAGGCCAGCCTCACCTGAATATCACCATAGCTTAAAGGGATGCGTCGGTCAGCGATACTTCCAGTCCCGACAGATGGATGCCGCACTCGGTCTTGGCATGACCGGCCCAGCGTCCGCTTCGCGCATCCTCGCCCGGCTGCACCGGCTGCGTGCATGGGAAGCAGCCGATCGACAGATAGCCGTACGCAACCAGCGGATTTTCGCGCAGCGCATGCGCGCGCATGTAGTCAGCCTGGTCGGATGTCGTCCAGTGCGCCAGCGGATTGACGCGTACGCGCGGGCCGACCGCCTCGAACACCGGCAGCGCGGCTCGCGTCGCCGCCTGGAAGCGCTTCCGGCCGGTCAGCCAGGCGCGGAAGGGGGCGACGCCGCGCGCCAGCGGCTCGACCTTGCGCACGTCGCAGCAGGCATCGGTATTGCTCTGGTGCAGATTGCCGGTCGGATCGACCCGCTCGAGCGCCGCGTCTTCGGGCTTGATCACCCTGATGTTGGTCAGCCCGAAATCGGCGACCAGCGCATCGCGATAGCCCAGCGTCTCTCCGAAATGCTTCCCGGTGTCCAGGAAGATGACCGGCAGCGTGCGGTCGACCTTGGCGATCATATGCAGCAGGACGGCGGAATCCGCGCCGAAGGACGACACGGCGGCGATCTCGTCATGAAACAATTCGCTCGCCGCGCGTTCGATGATGTCGAGCGGGCTCAGATGTCCATACAGCGCGTCGAAGCCCGCCGCTTTGGCGGCGATGCTGTCGACGTCGACGATGCGGTCAAGCGGCCTTGGTTTCGCCAGCATAGAGCGCCTCCTTGAACGGCGCGGGACCGACACGGCGGTAGGCGTCGATAAAACGTTCACTGGGACCGAGCCGAAGGCCGAGATAGGTGTCGACGATCTGCTCGATGGCGTCCGTGATCTCTTCCGATGAGAAGCCGCGGCCGATGATTTCGCCAACCGAGGTGTTCTCGTCGGCCGATCCGCCAAGCGTCACCTGGTAGAGTTCGGAGCCTTTCTTCTCGACGCCGAGGATACCGATATGGCCGACATGGTGATGTCCGCAGGCATTGATGCAGCCGGAAATCTTCAGCTTCAATTCGCCGATCTCGCGCTGCCGCTCCAGCGAGGCGAAGCGAAGCGAAATCTCCTGCGCGATCGGGATCGAGCGCGCTGTCGCCAGCGCGCAATAATCGAGGCCAGGGCACGCGATGATGTCGCTGATCAGGTTGGAATTGGCCGTCGCGAGGCCAATGTCGACCAAAGCGTCGTAGACCGCTTTCAAATCGGCGCGCGCCACATGCGGCAGGATCAGGTTCTGCTCATGGCTGACGCGCAGTTCGTCGAACGCGTATTTCTCGGCGATGTCGGCGACCGCTTCCATCTGGCTGTCGGTGGCATCGCCCGGCACTTCGCCGATACCTTTCAGCGAAATCGTCACCGCGGCATAGTCGGGATGGCGATGCGTCACGACATTCTGGTCGAGCCAATCCGAGAAGCTTTTGGAATCGAGCCGCGCCAGCTTGATCGCCGCGTCGCCTTCCGGCCGGGCGGTCAGTGCCGGCGGCGCGAAATAGGCGTCGATGGCACGGATGTCGGCTTCCGGCAGCTTCAGCTCGGCGTCCTTCAGCTCCTGCCATTCGGCCTCGACCTGGCGGGTGATTTCCTCGACGCCGGTCTCGTGGACGAGGATCTTGATGCGCGCCTTGTACTTGTTGTCGCGGCGGCCATAGAGGTTGTACACGCGCAGGATCGCCGTGCAGTAGGACAGCAGGTCGGCTTCCGGCAGGAAGTCGCGGATCTTGCGCGCCACCATCGGCGTGCGGCCCTGGCCGCCACCGACATAGACGGCAAAGCCGAGCTCGCCGGCGGCGTTCTTCTTCAGATGCAGACCGATATCATGCGTCTGGATGGCGGCGCGGTCGCGCTCGGCCCCGGTCACCGCGATCTTGAACTTGCGCGGCAGGAACGAGAATTCCGGATGCACAGACGACCATTGCCGCAGGATCTCGGCATAGGGGCGCGGATCAGCGACCTCGTCGGCGGCGGCGCCGGCAAAGTGATCGGCGGTGACGTTGCGGATGCAATTGCCGCTGGTCTGGATGGCATGCATCTCGACGCTGGCGAGATCGGCCAGGATCGCCGGAATGTCGGACAGCGCCGGCCAGTTGAACTGGATGTTCTGGCGCGTGGTGAAGTGGCCGTAGCCCTTGTCGTATTTGCGCGCGATGTGGCCGAGCATGCGCAGTTGCGCGCTGTTCAGCGTGCCATAGGGCACCGCGATGCGCAGCATGTAGGCGTGCAGCTGCAGGTAGACGCCGTTCATCAGCCGCAGCGGCCGGAACTGATCCTCGGTGATCTCGCCGGACAGGCGGCGTTCGACCTGGTCGCTGAACTCGGCGACGCGGGCCTGGACAAAATCGTGGTCGAACTCATCGTAGCGGTACATGTTTCGTCTTTCAGGGCGCGTCCGCCCGTATTTTGTTAAGCTGCCCGCGCAGCCTGCTTGCCCAGATCTTCCCGGATGGTCGGGCCGGCGGCGCGGATCTTTTCGCGCAGCCGCACCGGCACGACGACGCCATTGACGACTTCAGCGTCGATCAGATTCACGTCGACAACCTGATTGTTGGCGTTGGCCTTGGCGCCGATTGCTTCCAGCCTGTCCTCTGCCGCTTGGTCATGGGCAAGGTCGGCATGGTCGACCGTCTCGGCCCAGCCGCCATCGGCATACCAGACGGCGATGCCGTCGGAGAGGCGGTTTGCGGTCAGTATCTTCATGGCTCGACCTCTGCGTCGGCCGCGTTGGCGGCGCCCTCATAGTTATGTGCCGCGAGCGGCTCGGAACGTTCAAAGTTGGCGCCGGCAACCGCGTCGCCGATGATGGTCATCACCGGACCGGCCAGATCGGCGCGCTCTTCCAGCGACGGCAAATCGGCCAGTGTGCCGTGGAAACGGCGGCGGTTCTGCAAGCTGGCATTCTCGACCACGGCAACCGCCGTGTCCGGCGACAGGCCGGCCTCGATCAGCCGTCCGGCGACTTCGGCGGCGACCGAGCGGCCCATATAGACGGCTACGGTGGCGCCGGAAATGGCGAGCTTGGCCCAATCCGGCAGCGAATTGCCCTTCAGATCATGGCCGGTGGTGAACACCATCGACGAGGAGACGCCGCGCAGCGTCAGCGGCAGCTCGA
The DNA here is from genome assembly GCF_030323205.1 of Mesorhizobium sp. C395A. Taxonomy (NCBI): domain Bacteria; kingdom Pseudomonadati; phylum Pseudomonadota; class Alphaproteobacteria; order Hyphomicrobiales; family Phyllobacteriaceae; genus Mesorhizobium; species Mesorhizobium sp. C395A. The sequence goes on from NZ_CP100473.1 coordinate 3,784,076, forward strand.
AATCGGCGGCGGCGGCAAAGGCGGCGGTGACCCCGGGAACGACATCATAGGCGATGCCGGCATCGCGCAGTGCGGCCATCTCCTCGCCGGCGCGGCCGAACACCAGCGGGTCGCCCGACTTCAGCCGCACGACGCGCTTGCCCTGCCTGCCGAGATCGACCAGCAGCGCATTGATCTCGGCCTGGCTCTTGGTGTGGCATCCCTTGCGTTTTCCGACCGGCAGCCGCTCGGCGTCGCGGCGGCCCATGGCGACGATCGCCTCCGGCACCAGCGCGTCATAGACGATGACGTCGGCTTCCATCAAAAGCCGATGCGCGCGCAGCGTCAGAAGATCCTCAGCACCTGGCCCGGCGCCAACCAACGCGATATGGCCCGAAGCCGGAGCCTTCGACAGCAACAGATCGGCGGCGGCGTCATGCGCCTGCGAAAGCTCGCCGGCTTCGACGGCGCGCGCCGGTGCACCCTGGAAGAAACTGCTCCAGAACTGGCGGCGGGCGTTGCCTTTCGGCAGCAGCTTTTCGGCGGCACCCCGGAACGACGCGGCAAGCGCTGCCAGTGGCCCGAGCGACGGCGACAGCATGCGGTCGATGCGGCTGCGCAGCATCTGCGCCAGCACCGGACCCGCGCCTTCCGTGCCGATGGCGATGGCGACAGGGGCGCGGTTGACCAGCGCCGGGGTGAAGAAATCGCACAGCTCCGGCCGGTCGACGGCATTGACCGGAATGCCAAGGCGGCGCGCATCGTCGGCGACGCGGCGGTCGAGCGTCTCGTCGCCGCTGGCGGCAAACACCAAGACCGCGCCTTCGAGATGCGCGGCGTCGTAGGGGGCGTCGATACGGATGGCGCCGGTCGCGGCGATGAAGCTCAGCAATTCGGCGTCGGCAACATCGGCGATGATGCGAAGCACAGCACTTGACTGATCAAGCAGCCGCGCCTTGGCCAATGCTTCGCCTCCGCCGCCGACGATGGCCACGGCTTCGCCTTCGACCCGCATGAAGACCGGGAACGCGGTGAGCTTGGGATTGGCGTGCGGCATGACGAACAGATTCCGGAACAATTCGGCAGTTTTAGGCGCGGACGCGAAAAAGCTGAAGGAACCCACTCGCGCATCCCCTTGCGGGAGGCAATCGCTTTTCCGCAAGCCAAAGGGCCAGGAGAAAAATATTCCACATCCGCATACCAGGCGGATTCAAGCTGCTGCCGCAGGCCTTGTTCTGCGGCTCTTTTATCCGGGAGCCGGCCAAGCTGCAAAATTATTTTTTCTAAATTCTACCAATCTAGTAGATTAAAGCCGCCACCTCGGACATTGCTCCGATGGACGATAGATCGGGCTTGATATGGCTGCGTGCGATCTCGGCGAACGAAGTGGAACGTTCCCGCTTCGCCACGCGTTCTGCCCCTGCCGTAACAGACAATCGTCGGCTGGATTTGAACCTTCAAACAGGAGCCCGCAAATGAGCAAGATCAACCTGAAACATGGCCTTCTGGTCATGGTGGCCGATGGCGAGAAAGCGCTGTTCCTGAAGAACGAGGGCGACAATCTCTATCCGAACCTGCAGCTCTTCCAGGAGATGAAACAGGACAATCCGGCAACGCGCGAACAAGGCAGCGACAGTCCCGGCCGCTACAATGACGGCCCCTCCGTGCATCGCAGCGCGGTTGAGGAAACCGACTGGCACCGGCAGGGCAAGGAACGCTTTGCCGAAGAGATCGCGGACCGGCTCTACAAGCTCGCCCATCACGGCATCTTCGACGACATCGTGCTGGTCGCGCCGCCGCTGGTGCTCGGCACCATGCGCAAGAAATTACACAAGGAAGTCACCGACAAGGTGCAGGCGGAGATCCCAAAGACACTGACCAACCGCCCGCTGATCGACATCGAGGCCATGCTGCAGGCGGCGTGACGCATCGATCATCCGGTATTGGCGCGCGCAGCGGTTTTGCTGCGCTGCGCGCGCCAATGGTTCCAGCGCCTCTGGCCACCAATTTACGTCTTGCGGGTTGCGTCGCCCATACCCCCTCCACCATATTGAAAAAGGCGGCGGCTTCGGGCGGCGCACACCCGACATTTCCCGAAAGGCGCTCCATAGACAATGCCGCATGACACGCCCCTTATCGCAACCATCGTCGCCGGTCTGGGGCTGGCATTCATCTTCGGGGCGCTCGCCAACCGTTTTCGCATCCCGCCGCTGGTCGGCTACCTCGTCGCCGGCGTACTGGTCGGACCGAACACGCCGGGTTTCGTCGCCGATGCCGGTCTTGCCAATGAGTTGGCCGAAATCGGCGTCATCCTGCTCATGTTCGGCGTCGGCCTGCATTTCTCGCTGAAGGACCTTCTCTCCGTCCGCGCCATCGCCGTACCCGGCGCCATCGTCCAGATCAGCTTTGCCACCGCGCTCGGCGCCGGCCTCGCATGGATGCTCGGCTGGTCGATGGGCGCAGGCCTCGTCTTCGGCCTGGCGCTTTCCGTCGCGTCCACAGTGGTGCTGTTGCGCGCGTTGCAGGAGCGACGGCTGATCGAGACCGAGCGCGGCCGCATCGCCGTCGGCTGGCTGATCGTCGAGGACCTCGCCATGGTGCTGGCGCTGGTGCTTTTGCCGGCGTTGGCCGGCGTGCTCGGCGGCCAGCCGCAGGTCGATGACCATGCGAGCCTTTTGTCGCTGCCGGCCAGCTACGGCATCTGGGGTGTCGTCGGGCTCACGCTGGCCAAGGTCGTCGCCTTCGTCGTCGTCATGCTGGTGGTCGGCCGCCGGGTCATTCCGTGGATCCTGCACTATGTCGCCCATACCGGCTCGCGCGAACTGTTCCGGCTGGCGGTGCTGGCGATCGCGCTCGGCGTCGCATACGGCGCCGCCAAACTGTTCGGCGTCTCGCTGGCGCTTGGCGCCTTCTTCGCCGGCATGATCATGAGCGAATCCGAGCTCAGCCACCGCGCGGCGGAGGAATCGCTGCCGCTGCGCGACGCCTTCTCGGTGCTGTTCTTCGTCTCGGTCGGCATGCTGTTCGATCCGTTCAGCCTGATGAGCAATGGCTGGCCGATCCTGGCGACGCTGGCCATCATCGTCATCGGCAAGTCGCTGGCCGCATTCGTCATCGTCATCGCCTTCCGCTATCCGCTGGGAACCGCCTTGATGATCTCGGCCAGCCTCGCGCAGATCGGCGAGTTTTCCTTCATCCTGGCCGAGCTCGGTGTCGGGCTGAAACTGTTGCCCGAACAGGGGCGCGACCTGATCCTGGCAGGCGCCATCCTGTCGATCCTGGCCAATCCGCTGATGTTCCTCGCCCTCGACTGGATGAAGCCATGGCTGGACGCGCGTGCCGCCAAGGCAGCACCACCGGAAGAGGCCAAGCCGATCGGCCCGGCGACGCAGCCCGGACAAGTGGCCTCGGTGGCCGCCGCGGCAAAAGAGGATGGCCCGCCGCCGCGCACGACGCTTTCGGGCCACACCATCCTGATCGGCTACGGCCGCGTCGGCAGCCTGGTGGGTGCCGCGCTGAAACAGGCATCGCTACCGTTCCTGGTCATCGAGGACGCCGACAAGACGCTGGCGAGGCTCAGAGACGACGGCGTCGAGATCGTCTCCGGCAATGCAGCCAGTGCGGGCGTTTTTGCCGCCGCCAATCCGCAGGGGGCCAAACGCTTGATCCTTGCCATCCCCAACGCGTTCGAGGCCGGGCAGATCGTGCTCAGGGCACGCGCCGCCAACCCCGGCATCAACGTCATTGCGCGGGCTCATTCCGACGCCGAGGTCGAGCATCTGAAGGGGCTCGGCGCCGACACCGTCATCATGGGCGAACGCGAGATCGCCCGCGGTATCGTGCAAGAAGTGCTGGAGCAAAAGCTGATGCCGCGCCCCGAAGCCATTGAGCCCTCCCCGGCCTGAGGCTTGCCCACAGGCGCGTTGATCACGCCACGAAGGCGGAGCCGCCATTGTGCGCGACGCTGGCGAGATACTTTGCCGGCGGCTTGCCGAGCGCTTTCTTGAACATGGTGATGAAGGCGGTGACGGAGGCGTAGCCGAGATCGCCCGAAACCTGCTGGACACTCGCACCGGAGGCCAGCTCCCGTATGGCGACGATCAGGTGCAATTGCTGGCGCCAGCGGCCGAAGCTCAGTCCGGTCTGCTTCACCACAAGACGGGCGAGACTGCTTTCTGAGAGCGCGACGCGACTGGCCCACTCTGCAAGCGTGCTGCGATCGGCAGGGTCCTGCGCCAATGCTTCCGCGATCCGCCGCAAGCGCGGCTCGGCGGAGATCGGCAGATGCAGTTGCTGGACAGGCATGCGCGGCAGTTCGGAGAGCAGCATCCCAGTCAAAAGCGCGTCCTTCCCTTCGTCTTCCTCCATGCGGTCGGCCAGCTCGATGACCAATTCGCGCAGCAGCGGCGAGATCGACAGCGTGCAGCACCGGTCCGGCAGATCGGCGGCTCCCGGCTCGATATAGACGAAGAAAATCCGCGCATTGGCGGTCGCGATATTGCTGTGTTCCATGCCGCCGGGAATCCACACCCCGCAATGTGGCGGCACCATCCACAGGCCGCTCGGGACGCGGCATGTGACGCCACCGCCGAGCGCGAAGACGAGTTGGCCCTTGCGGTGCCAATGGGTCGCCACTTCCGCTTTGGTTTCGGTGACATCGACGCGAACCGCAATTGCAGGAGCGATCACATCATCGACATCGAAATCGACCCAGGGGTAGCGGAGAGGCTGTCTCACAATTGACCGATTTTAGCGACTATTCGCCATGATAGCTAAATTCTTTGATGCGGGAAGTCGATAGGCTCCGGTTCGTGGCTGGCATGTCACAAAGTATCAGGAGGGCTTCCCATGCGCGCGCTCGTCATGTCTCCCGACAACCCCACCAGACTGACGCTCGCCGAGGTCGAGGACCCTCGGCCCCTCCCCAACGAAGCGCTTGTCTCAGTCCACGCTACCTCGTTGAACCGCGGTGAACTGCGCCTGCTCACCATACGCCCGGAAGGCTGGATACCTGGCCAGGACGTGGTTGGAGTGATCAAGCGGGCGGCAGCCGATGGCTCCGGGCCTGCCATCGGCGCCCGGGTTGTGGCTTTGGTCGACGAGGCCGGCTGGGCGCAACGGGTCGCCGTTCCGACCGACCGCTTCGCCGTCATCCCGGATGAGGTCAGCTTCGTTTCCGCCGCCACGCTTCCCGTGGCGGGCACGACGGCCCTAAGGGTCTTGCGCCATGGCGGCGACCTCGCGGGACAGCAGGTCCTGATCACCGGCGCGAGCGGTGCGGTCGGCCGTTTCCAGATCCAGCTCGCCCGCGAGCAAGGCGCCGCGGTGACCGCAATCGCCGCTGCCCGGCATGCCGAGGATCTGCGCAGCCTTGGTGCCAAACAGGTTGTCGAGTCGATCGAACTGGCTGAAGGACCATTCTCGCTGATCACCGAGTCGGTCGGCGGCCAAAGCCTAGCACTCGCTATCGAGCGCGTCGCGCCGGGCGGTACCATCGTCATGTTCGGTTCGAGCAGCGGCGAACTCACACCGGTTGGCTTCAGGCAGTTCGTTCCCGGCCACGAGGGTGCGAGGCTTCAGACCTTCGCCTACTACACATCCGGTCCAGCCATTGGCGTGGACATCGCCTCGCTGCTCGCTCTGGTCGCGGCTGGCCGGCTGGAAACCCGCGTGTCCATGACCGTGCCGTGGACAGACATCGCCCAGGCTCTGGACGCCCTGCGACAGCGCAGCTTCAGCGGCAAGGCTGTTCTCACCATCGCCGAATGAGCAGTCTGTCAGTGCTCAGACGTGCTGGCCGCCATTGATGTGGATTTCCGAGCCCGTCACATAGGACGCCTGCTGCGAGCACAGGAAGAAGATGATGTCGGCGACCTCAGCCGTGGCGCCGAGGCGCCTGAGAGGGATCGTCTCGACGATCTTGTCGGTGCCCGGCGACAGGATCGCGGTGTCGATCTCGCCCGGCGCGATCGCATTGACGCGGATGCCGTGCGGGCCGAAATCATGCGCCATCTCGCGCGTCAGCGAACCGAGCGCCGCCTTCGATGTCGCATATGCGGTACCGGCGAAGGGATGCACGCGGGTGCCGGCGATCGAGGTGACGTTGACGATCGAGCCCTTCGCCGCCGCCAATTCCTTGAACAGGCCCCGCGCGAGCATGATCGGCGCGAAGAAATTGACCTGGAACACATCGCGCCAGACATGCATCGGCGTGTCGATCGAATCCATGCGGCTGTTGCCGTCCTTGAGCTTTGGCGAAATGCCGGCATTGTTGACCAGAGCGTGCAATTGCCCGCCATGCGCTTCCAGCCGGTGACGGATCTCCGAGACGGCGATGCCGACATCCTCCTGGTCGGCGAGATCGACCTTGATGTGGTCCTCTGGGCCGGCTGGCCACGGGCAATCCTCGGCAAAAGCCTGGCGCGAACAGGTGATGACCCGCCAGCCCTCACGGGAAAAGCGCTTGACCGTGGCATGGCCGATGCCGCGGCTGGCTCCGGTCAGCACGATGGTTTTTCTGGTGTCGGTCTCAGCCATGTCTGTCACTCCGGCCGGAGATGTAGCCGAATGCCGCGGAGGTGGCGAGAGGCCGAATTGTCACCGCAGCTCTCATATGAGGAACGGATTGCCAGCTAGCCATTGGTTTGAAGCCAGAATGACGAGCCGCTCAGCCGCCGCCGAGAATATCCAGGATTGAGGTTTTCCGCTTCTTGGCCGGGCCGCCGACGCTGCCCGGCGGTACCGGGTGCTTGATCGAGGCCGTGGTGCCGCCGTCGCCCGGCATGTTGAAACCGTCGGCATCGACCGTTTCGGCCGGACGGCGGACCGGTGCTTGTGCCGGTACAGCAGCAGGTGCCGGCGCAGCAGCAGGCTCCGAACGGCTGACGGCCACGGCAGGCAACGGCGCCGCCTGATTGTTATCGACTGACGGAATATCGTCGGGCACGATGGTGTCGGGCGGCGTCGACTTCCAGGTGCCGGGCAGCGGCCGGACCGGCACACCTTCATGCGCGGCCACCATGAACTCGTGCCAGGCCTGTGCCGGCAGCGCGCCACCGGTGACCTTCTTCATCGGCGTGCCGTCATCATTGCCGAACCACACGCCGGTGGTGAGGTTTGCAGTGTAGCCGACGAACCAGGCGTCGCGCGAATTCTGGCTGGTTCCGGTCTTGCCGGCAGACGGCCAGGCGAAGGCCGCCTTCTTCGCCGTGCCGATCTCGACCGTGCCGGTCATCATCGAGTTCATCATGCCGACAATGTTCTGCTTGACGACGCGCGGCGCGCTGTCGCCATTGTCGTCATAGAGCACCTTGCCTTCGGTCGTGGTGATGCGGCGGATGAAATGGATGTCGGGCTTGTAGCCGCCATTGGCGAACGGCACATAGGCCGATGTCAGCTCCAGCGGCGTCACCTCCGAAGTGCCTAGCGCGATCGAGGTGTTGGCGATCAGATCGGACTGAATGCCCATACGGTGCGCCGCCTCGACCACGGCGTCGGGCCCGACTTCCATGGTCAGCTGTGCGGCGACGGAATTCAGCGACTTCGCCAAAGCGGTCGCCAACGTCACCTTGCCGAAATACTTGCCGCCGTAATTGTCCGGTGTCCACTTGCCGATCTTGATCGGTGCGTCGTTGCGCACGCTGTCGGGCGTGCGGCCGGCTTCCAGCGCGGCCATATAGACGAACGGCTTGAACGCCGAGCCCGGCTGGCGGCGTGCTTCGGAGGCGCGGTCGAACTGGCTGGTCGAATAGTCGTAGCCGCCGACCATGGCGCGCACGGCGCCGGAATTGTCGATCGAGACCAGCGCGCCCTGGCTGACATTGAGCTTCTTGCCGCTCTCGTCGATCAGCCGGCGGATCGACTGTTCGGCGAGCTTCTGCAGGTTGAGGTCGACGGTGGTGTCGACGACGATGTCGCTGCGCACGTCACCAATCAAATCGGGCAATTCTTCCATGATGGTGTCGGCGACATAGTTTTCCGAGCCGGTCCAATAGGATGGCGCGCGCGTTGCCGGCGCGCTCATCGCCGAGGCCAGTTCCTTGGCGCTGATCTTGCCTTCGTCGCGCATGGCGGCCAGCACCAGCTGCGAACGCTCCTCCGCCGCCTTCGGATCCCGCGCCGGCGACAGTCGCGACGGCGCCTTCAAGAGGCCGGCGAGAAGGGCCGCCTCCGACAGAGTGACATCGCGCGCGCTCTTGCCGAAATAGCGACGCGAGGCCGCCTCGACGCCATAGGCGCCGGAGCCGAAATAAACCCGGTTGAGGTACATTTCGAGGATCTGGTCCTTGGTATGCTTGTGCTCCAGCCAGAGCGACAGCAGCACTTCCTGCACCTTGCGCTCCAGCGTGCGGTCGGGCTTCAGGAACAGGTTCTTGGCCAGCTGCTGGGTCAGCGTCGAGCCGCCCTGCGAGAAACGCCGGCCCAGAACATTGGTCACCATGGCGCGCGACAGGCCGATCGGGTCGATGCCGAAATGCGAATAGAAGCGGCGATCCTCGATGGCGATGACGGCTTCCGGAATGTAGGGCGACATTTCGTGCAGGCCGACCGCCTCCCCGCCGCTCATGCCGCGGTTGGCAAGCAGTTGCCCGTCGACCGAGACGATCTTGATGTTGGGCGCGCGGTCGGGGATCGACCAGGTGGTGGCCGCCGGCATCTTGGCGCCGTAATAGACGACAATGCCGGCCACCGCGATGCCGCCCCAGATGCAGAGCACGAAGCACCAGTAGAACATCCGCGCCGTCACGCCGAACAGCCCGCGCCGGGGTTTGCCGCGCTTGCCGCGTGACGATGATTTTGCCTTGGAGGTTTTGCGCGCCGAAGATGATTTGCGATTGGCCGGCACGACCCGATCCTCCTCGTTCACCGAAAAACCGGCCGCGGATTTCGCCTTTGGCGATCCCTCGAAGCTGGGTTCGATGCGACTGTCTCTGCGGTTCGCCATGCGTTGCGCTGTCTTCCCGGTGTCAATGGCGCTCGGGTTGGAGGGTAGATGCGGCGGTTTAAGGGCGCGTTAAAGCAGGGTTTATGCACCCTTCTGAAATTCCTTAAGAATTTCTAAAAATCCGCTGCCGCCAACTGGGTCCGAAAGCCGCATCCTCGCGGCCTGTCTGCCGCAAAAGGCAGAGGCCCTGGCTACCCCGAATATTTCAATTCTGCTGGATCGAAATGCCCTTGTCGTCGATCTTCAGTTCGACGCCCTTGGGCTTGGTCTGTTCGTGATAGACATATGCACCGAGCGCGATGACCACGACAACGAGCGCGCCGACAAGGAGATAGAGAGTGTTCTGTTTCACGGCGCGCTCCTTTGGCAGCAATTCCAGGAAAGCACAGGCTTTCTCCTGAGGAATTGCGTTGAATGAAAACTTAGAGCGTCAAGCTCGCTTCAGAACCTTGACCAGCACCAGCAGGATGACGGCGCCGATCGTGGCGTTGATGATGGCAGCCAGAATGCCGCCGCCGATAGCGAAGCCGAGCCTTGGAAATAGCCAGCCGGCGATCAGGGCGCCGATAATGCCGACGATGATGTTGCCGATGAGGCCGAAGCCGAAGCCCGAGACGATGAGGCCGGCGAGCCAGCCGGCAATGGCGCCGATTATGATGAAGATGAGAAGGCTTTCGATGCCCATGACGCGTTCCTCCAGGAAGAGAGGCTACGGAGCGGAAGGCCCCGAATCGGCCTCGATATCAACGACTTCAGGCTATGCGAAAGCAGTTGCACCCGCCAGCGGCGCTCATTGATCGTCGTCATCGTCGCTGGAGACTGGCCGCCAGCTGGTCGGGTCGACCTTTTTCTGGGTATCGCTGTCGGTGTAGACCCACCAGGCGCCGTCGCGATATTGCCCGACGGATTCGCTGACGACGCCGGCGCCGTCCTTCCACAGGACAGTGACCTTGGAGCCATCCGTCGGGGCGGTCGCTATCGGCTTGCGGTCTGCCACGTCATCCCCCTCATTGAGTCGACAGAAACGCCACGACGCGTGTCTGGTTCCAAGGCTGCCGGAAGCGTTATCCGAAGGCCATCAGCTGTGGGCAAAAATATCCTCTTCGTCCCAACCCATCAAATCGAGCTTGGCACGCGTCGGCAGGAAGCGGAAGCAGGCGTCGGCTTCCTTGGTGCGCCCGTCCCGCGCCAGGCGTCCAGCCAGCACCTCGCGCAGACGGTGCAGATAGAGAACGTCGGAAGCGGCATATTCGAGCTGTTCGGGCGACAGGGTCTCGGCCGCCCAGTCCGACGATTGCTGCGCCTTCGACAGGCCGACGCCAAGCAGTTCGAAGCAGATGTCCTTCAAGCCGTGCCGGTCGGTATAAGTGCGGGTCAGCCGCGAGGCGATCTTGGTGCAGAACACCGGCTCCGGCATGACGCCGAAGGCGTTGTACAGCACGGCGAGGTCGAAACGGCCGTAATGGAAAAGCTTGGTGATGCCGCGGTTGCGCAGCAGGCTGACGAGGTTCGGCGCTTTCTTCTGGCCGGGCGCGATCTGGATCACGTCGGCCGAGCCATCGCCGGGCGAAATCTGCACCACGCACAGCCGGTCGCGGTGCGGGTTCAAGCCCAGCGTCTCGGTGTCGATGGCCACCGCGTCGACATTGTAGTGGGCGAGGTCGGGCAGATCGTTCTTGTGGAAGCGGATGTCGGCCATGGTTTTCTCCGGATCGCAGCGTAACCCGTCCTCGCCGCGATCCGCTGAAAAATCAACAAGAAAACTTCCTAGCCTCCTCAGCGCGTCAGCGCATCGAGAATGCGCGCCCAGGAGCGCTGGCCCTTGTGGAAGGAGGTCAGCTCGTATTTCTCGTTGGGCGAGTGGATGCGGTCGTCGTCGAGGCCGAACCCGACCAGCAGCGATTCCATGCCGAGATAGGTCTGGAAGTCGCCGACCACCGGTATCGAGCCGCCGCTGCCCGTCGTCACCACTGGCTTCGGCCATTCATCCGACAGCGCAGTCTTGGCCTTGGCCAGGAATGGCGAGTCGTAGGAAAGCTGAATTGCCGGCCCGCCGCCATGCGGGTGGAATTCGACCGAACAGTCCCCGGGAATGCGCGCCTCGACGAATTCCCGGAACGCGGCGCGGATCTTCTCGGGGTCCTGCTTGTGGACAAGACGGAAGGAGATTTTCGATGATGCTTCCGCGGCGATCACCGTCTTGAACCCCTTGCCGGTATAGCCGCCGATGATGCCGTTGAACTCGGCCGTCGGCCGCGCCCAGGTCAGTTCCATCACCGAGCGGCCTTTTTCGCCCGACGGGATCGAGAGGCCGATCGGTCCGAGGAAGGTCTCGGCTGTCTCGCCCAATGTCTCCCAGGATTTCAGGATCTGCGATGGCGTCTCCTCGACCCCGTCATAGAAACCGGGAATGGTGATGTGGCCGTTCTCGTCATGGATGTCGGCGAGGATTTTCGCCAGGATGCGGATCGGGTTGGCGGCGGCGCCGCCATAGAGGCCCGAATGCAGGTCGCGATCGGCGGCCTTGACGGTGACCTCCTCGCCGACCATTCCGCGCAGCGAAACGCAGATCGACGGCGTCTCGCGGTCCCACATGCCGGTGTCGCAGACCAGCGCGAAATCGGCCTTGAGCTCATCGGCATTGGCCTCGAGGAACGGCTTCAGCGACGGCGAACCGGACTCCTCCTCGCCCTCGAACAGGATGGTGATGCGGCACGGCAGATTGCCATGCACCTGTTTCCAGGCGCGGCAGGCCTCGACGAAGGTCATCAGCTGCCCCTTGTCGTCGGCCGAGCCACGGCCGGTGATTACCTTGTGACCGGGCTCGATCTCCTTGACCGCCGGCGCAAACGGGTCGTTCTCCCAAAGCTCGATCGGATCGACCGGCTGCACGTCGTAATGGCCGTAAAACAGCACATGCGGCGAACCGGCGGGGCCTTCATGGTGCGCAACCACCATCGGGTGTCCCGGCGTGTCGCGCACCGAAGCGTCGAAGCCGATCAGCTTGAGGTCCGCCACCAGCCACTCCGCGGCCTTGCGGCAGTCGGCGGCATAGTCGGAATCGGTCGAGATCGACTTGATGCGAAGCAGGCCGAACAGGCGCTCCAGGCTATGGTCGAGATTTTTGTCGAGACGGTCTAGGACGGAGGAAATGGTGGACATTACTGCGGGCCTTTCTTTTCGGTGCCGGGACCGTAAAGGCAGCGCATCAAAACGAAAAGCCCGCGATCGTTGGACCACGGACCGTAAACACTTGTCAGAAGGCAAAAAAGAACCGCCGTGGTGGAGGGGAACCACGGCGGTCTTCTACTCGAAACGATGCGGCAGCCCGGAGAGGGGGATAGGCTGCCGCAATTGTCCGGGATAGGCGGGGGACGGGCCTTGCTCCGGACTCGGCGAAAACTGCCGACAACCTTTATTTGTGTCTCGGATCGTGGCGTTTCAAGGGCACAAAAATTACACTTTTGTAACATCGCCGTGAGCGCCGAGGCAAACAGCAGCAGGGCCTATCGGCAGGCAGGCTCTGTCAGCATGTCGCCGCAACACCTGTTGGAAGCCCGCCTTTGCCATGGACCGCGCCGTCCCGCCGCGCTATCCCTGCCGGCATGAAAAAAGGCGATCATCTCTTCCTTATCGACGGCTCCGGTTACATCTTTCGCGCCTATCATGCGCTGCCGCCGCTAACCCGCAAATCCGATGGGCTACCGGTCGGCGCGGTCTCCGGCTTCTGCAACATGTTGTGGAAGCTGATGCAGGACGCCCGCAACACCGATGTAGGCATTGTGCCGACGCATTTAGCGGTCATTTTCGATTATTCGTCGAAAACCTTCCGCAACGATCTCTACCCGGAATACAAGGCAAACCGCAACGCGCCGCCCGAAGACCTGATCCCGCAATTCGGTCTGATCCGCCAGGCAACCGTGGCCTTCAACCTGCCTTGCATCGAGATCGAAGGCTACGAGGCCGACGACCTCATCGCCACTTATGCCAGGCTGGCGTGCGAGGCCGGCGGCGACACCACTATCATCTCCTCCGACAAGGATCTGATGCAGCTGGTCGGACCCACGGTCGGCATGTACGACCCGATGAAGGACCGCCAGATCGGCATCCCCGAAGTCATCGAGAAATGGGGCGTGCCGCCGGAAAAGATGATCGACCTGCAGGCGCTGACCGGCGACTCCGTCGACAATGTGCCGGGCGTACCCGGCATCGGGCCGAAGACGGCGGCGCAATTGCTGGAACAGTTCGGCGACCTTGACGGGTTGCTCGCAAGGGCCAGCGAGATCAAGCAGGAAAAAAGGCGCGAATCCATCATCGCCAATGCCGACAAGGCGCGCATATCGCGCCAGCTGGTGACGCTGAAGAACGACGTGCCGGTGACCGACGGGCTCGACGATTTCGTGTTGCACGCGCCGGACGGGCCGAAGCTGATCGGCTTCCTCAAGACCATGGAATTCACCTCGCTGACCCGGCGCGTTGCTGAAGCGACCAGCACCGAAGCCGGCGATGTGCAGGCTGTCGCCGTCACCGTCGAGCGCGCCGACACCGCGCACGGCCCCGATGTCGGTTCCGGCATAGCGGCGCCTGCGGCAACACAGGATGAAGCCAAAACCGAAACCGCCAGGGCCGGCGACGCCCCTTCGCTGCTTGCCGCACTTCGCCTGGAAACGGCCGCTGCGGCCAAAATCGATCCCGCCGCCTATGTCGCCATTCGCGACACGGCAACGCTCAAGACCTGGCTGGCCCAAGCCAAGGAGACCGGAACCGTCGCCTTCGACACCGAAACCACGTCTTCCGATCCGATGCTGGCCGACCTCATCGGTTTCTCCCTGGCGATCGGCCCCGGCCGCGCCGCCTATGTGCCGCTCGCCCACAAGAGCGGCGCTGGCGACCTGCTCGGCGGCGGCACGCTGGAGAACCAGATTCCGGTCCGCGAGGCGCTGGCGCTGCTGAAGCCGTTGCTGGAAGACAAATCGGTGCTCAAGATCGCCCAGGACGCCAAATACGACATCGTCGTCATGAGCCGCCACGGCATCGATATCGCACCCTTCGACGACACGATGTTGATTTCCTATGTGCTCGACGCCGGCACCGGCCACCACACTTTGTCCTCGCTTGCCGACAAATGGCTCGGCCATGCCACGACGCCGCTCAAGGATCTCGCCGGTTCCGGCAGAAGCTCGGTCGGGTTCGAGCAGGTCGACATCGACCGGGCGACCGCCTACGCCGCCGGCCATGCCGACGTAGCGTTGCGGCTGTGGCAGGTGCTGAAGCCGCGGCTTGCCGCCAAGGGCCTCGTCTCGGTCTATGAGCGGCTGGAGCGGCCGCTGGTGCCGGTGTTGGCCCGGATGGAACAGCGTGGCATCTCGGTCGACCGCCAGATCCTGTCGCGGCTCTCCGGCGAGCTGGCACAAGGCGCTGCACGGCTGGAGGAGGAGATCTACGGCCTTGTCGGCGAGCGCATCAACATCGGGTCGCCAAAGCAACTCGGCGACATCCTGTTCGGCCGCATGGGCCTGCCCGGCGGCTCCAAGACCAAGACCGGGCAATGGTCGACCTCCGCGCAGCTTCTGGAAGACCTCGCCGCCGAAGGCCACGAACTGCCGCGCAAGATCGTCGACTGGCGTCAGCTGACCAAGCTGAAATCGACCTACACCGACGCGCTGCCCGGCTTCATCCATCCCGACACCAGGCGCGTGCACACATCGTATGCGCTGGCCGCAACGACGACGGGCCGGCTGTCCTCCTCCGATCCCAATCTGCAGAACATCCCGGTGCGCACCGCGGAGGGACGCAAGATCAGGACGGCCTTCATCGCCGACAAGGGCCAGAAACTGGTCTCGGCCGACTACAGCCAGATCGAATTGCGCGTGCTTGCCCATGTCGCCGAGATCCCGCAGTTGAAGCAGGCCTTCGCCAATGGCGCCGACATCCACGCCATCACCGCCTCGGAAATGTTCAACGTGCCGGTCGAAGGCATGCCGTCCGAAGTGCGCCGCCGCGCCAAGGCGATCAATTTCGGCATCATCTACGGCATCTCGGCCTTTGGGCTCGCCAACCAGCTGTCGATCCCGCGCGAGGAGGCCGGCGCCTACATCAAGAAGTACTTCGAGCGTTTCCCCGGCATCCGCGACTATATCGAGGCAACAAAGGCCTATGCGCGCGAACATGGCTTCGTCGAAACCATCTTCGGCCGCCGCATCCACTATCCTGAGATCCGGTCGTCAAACCCGTCGATCCGCGCCTTCAACGAGCGCGCCTCGATCAACGCCAGGCTGCAAGGCACCGCCGCCGACATTATCCGTCGCGCCATGGTGCATATGGACGAGGCGCTGGAGAAGGCCGGCCTGTCCGCCCGCATGCTCTTACAGGTGCATGACGAATTGATCTTCGAGACGGTTGAAGCGGAAGTCGAGGCGACGATCCCCGTGGTGCGCAGGGTGATGGAGAACGCGCCGATGCCGGCCATCTCGATGTCGGTGCCGCTGCATGTCGATGCCCGCGCAGCGAACAACTGGGACGAGGCGCATTGAAGGTGCGATGATTGTCTTTGTCACCGGAGACCTGCTGGCCGCCCAGGAAAGCTATATCGCTCAAGGCGTGGCAGAGGGCAATCAAGAGGGCCTTGGCACCGGACTTGCGCTGAAGATTTCGAAAAAGTGGCCGAATGTGCAGGCTGCGTTCAAGAAATATGCTCGGACCGGCAGGTTTATTTGGAGCCAGACGGCAATCAGCCGGGCTTCATTTATCTGGCAACCCAGCCAGATATGTATCACGCCACGCTTCCCTATTTACGGAAAGCAGTTCGCGGGCTTGTGAAATGGGCCGACAAAAACGGGTAGAATCCATCGCCTTGCCAAAAATCGGGTCTGGCCTTGGCAAATTATCTTGGCTCGACGAGGTGAAACCCCTGCTTATGGAGCAGCTAACACCTGGGCCTACGCGGTACGTCGTCTATGAGACATTCTTGAACGAATTCGAGAATAGCGCACCGCCTCGGCTCAAGTAGGAAGCAAGCTAAGCCGCTTCAGCCAGGCACTTGGCACACGTCCCCCGAAACTCGATGACCGCCTTCTTCGCAGCAAACCCCGTCGAGCGCACCCATTCGTCCAGCCGATGGTCGACGTCATGGTCGGACATCTCCATCACCTGCCCGCATGTGTCGCAGATAGCGAAGGCTGTCATCGAATGCGTATGGTCGTGCGGTTCGGCGCAGGCGACGAAGGAGTTGAGGCTTTCCAACCGGTGCACGAAGCCTGACTTCACCAGGCTGTCGAGCGCCCGGTAAACCTGTAGCGGCGCGCGGAAACCGCGCTCGCGCAGCTGGTCGAGAAGCGTATAGGCGCTGAGCGGTCCGCTGGCGGCCTCCAGCTTTTCGAGCACGCTCAGCTGATTCTTCGTCAGCACATCCCTTGCCGCCATGGTCCCGTTTTCCGATCGTTTAGAGCATGATGCCGAAAAGTGTGGAGCGGTTCTCGGACGACATCATGTTCTATCTGTTTGATCCAGCGCCGCTCGCAAATCATTTCTGCCATGCGACGGTCTCAATTCCCTTGAGATAGCGACGAAGCAGGCTTTTTGCCACTGTTTCCGTTATCGCCATCGACACCATGACCACCACCGCCGATTGACGGCACCGACCACATTCAAAATACTGACAAAATTCGCGACGAAAGGTGCCGCACTTGCAAATTCGATCGGGCTTGGGGAAGCAATTATGATCAAACTGACACGACGGACGCTGCTCGTCGGCACGTCGGCGCTTGTGGCTGCCGGTACGGTTTCGTTCCGCGCTCTCGCCGCCTCGCGCACCTATCACGCGCTGCTGGTTGCCTGCACCGATTATCCGAACCTGCCGCAGAAGAACTGGCTGATCGGGCCGAAGAACGATGCCGGCCTGGTGCGCGACTATCTCCTGAAGAACACGCCCGATCCGGTGAAGTTCTCGGCCGAGAATGTGATCCTGCTCGCCAAGGACGTCGAAGGCGCCAACGGCCCGCCGACGCATGCGGCGATCAAGGCCGCCCTTGCCGACCTCGCCGGCAAGGTGCAACGCGACGATTTCGTCTATCTGCATCTGTCGGGCCACGGCGCCCAGCAGCCGCAAGCCAAGGCCGGTGACGAGACCGACGGCCTCGACGAGATTTTCCTGCCGTCCGATATCGACAAATGGATCAACCGCGAAGAGGGCGTGCCGAACGCGCTGGTCGACAACGAGGTCGGCGCCGCACTCGACGCCATCCGCGACAAGGGCGCCTTTGTCTGGGTGGTGTTCGACTGCTGCCATTCCGGCACCGCGACGCGCGCCGCGGAAGTCGATGACGAACTGGAGCGCAAGGTCGAGTTCGCCGACCTCGTCGGCGGCGACGACGCGGCGAGAGCAGCCGCGGTGAAGGCCTATGACGACATCTCGGCAAGCGCATCGCGCGGTTTCGACGAGAATGGCGGCCGCAAGCCGGCCTTCAACCTGACGCCGACCGGCGCAGAGCCGATCGCTAGGGGCAAGCTGGTCGCCTTCTATGCCGCGCAAACGGTCGAGACGACGCCGGAAATGCCGCTGCCCAAGGGCACGCCCGACGCGCCGCGCTTCGGCCTGTTCACCTTCACGATCCTGTCGAAATTGGCCGAGAACCCCAACGTCACCTATCGCCAGCTCGGCCAGGCCGTGCTGCAGCAATATTCGGCCGACGGCCGCACAAGGCCGACGCCCCTGTTCGAGGGCGAACTGGACGCCCGCGTGTTCGGCACCGACAAGACCGACGCCGTCATGCAATGGCCGATTGCCGTCAAGGACGGCGATGCCGCGATCGGCGCCGGGCTGCTGCAGGGTCTGACCCCCGGCAGCAAGCTCGCCATTTTGCCTTCGGCGCTGTCGAAGCTCTCCGACGCCGTCGGCTATCTCGAAGTGAAATCGGCAAAAAACCTCGAAAGCCAGCTCGCACCAGTCGAATTTGACGGCAAGCCGGCGCTCGCGCCGACAGCCGTGCCCGCCGGCGCCTATGCGCGCGTTGCCGAACTCGCAGTCGACTACAAGCTGCTGGTGGCAAAGCCGGCGCCGACCGCAGGGCTCGAAAAAGAAACCGAGCTGGTCAATTCGGTTCTGGACGAATTGGTGGCGAAGCCGAAGTCCGGCTTCCACATCGCGCTGGTCGAGCCCGGCAAGAGCGCCGATCTGCGGCTTGCGGTGCTGCGCGAAAAATCCATGGACGGCGCTGCCGCCAACGCCAGCGACGAACCGGCGCTGTGGTTCCTGCCGGCGTCCGGCGACATCAGCTTGAAGGACGGCAGCAAGCCGCCGCGCATCGTCATCCATCACGACAAGCTTGCGGAAAACACAGCCAAGAACTTGACCACGATCTTCCGCGCCACCGGCCTGTCGCGGCTCGCCGCGGCGTCCGACTACCGGCCGGACGAGGTCAGCGTCCAGTTCCTGATCAAGCGCCAGGACAGCGATGTGCTGGAGCCGATCGAATCCTCGACGGTGCCGCGCGTTTCGCCGGGCGATCAGGTACACATTGCGGCCAAGAACGGGTCCGACGAGTTCGTCGACATCAACGTGCTCTACATCGGCAGCGACTATTCGATCACCCATATCGTCGCCGAGCGGCTGGCGCCGATCAACCAGCAGGCCGATCAGGGCCTGAAGGAAGGGCTGCTCGCCTTCACCGACACCAGCTTCGGCATGGAGCGCATGATTGCCGTGCTGACCGAGGCGCCGCCGCAGAGCGAGAAAGAGGATCTGAGCTTTCTTGCCCAGGAAGGCGTGCGCGCCGTGACGCGTGCCGCATCGGGAACGCCTGGTTTTTCCGACATGCTGGCCGACATCGGCATGGCGCCGGCGACGCGCTCGGTGATGCGGCTTGCCGACAAGAGCGGTCCCAAAGGCGCGGTGATGATCTTCCCGATGGAGACGGTGCCCCGCGCCTGACCTGACATCGCTTCGCCGGCTCTTGCCGGCGTGATATATGAACATTCCCGGCTCGCGACACTTCTATGCGCCGCGGCTGGATGCAACAGATGAGGACATCAGTGACTATCCCCGTGCTCTCCTGGCATGCAGCGACGGTCGGCCTTGCCGGCAGCCTGTTGCTGGTTGCCAGCGCCTCGGCGGACGAGAATTGCGGCCTGTGCGCCAAGCAGATCGTCACCAATTCCGAGCTCGCCACCTGCTTTCTCGACCAGTACGACCAGATCGCCAAGACCGGCAACACGGCCGTTGTCGTCGATCTCTCCAGCTGCGCCTCGCGCGGCGTGGTCGAGCCCTTGCCGTCACCCAGCAAGGCGGCTGCCGAACCGGACGTGCAGTTCATGATTTCGCGCACGCAGCTCGATTGCCTGAAAAAGAAGCTAGAGACACCCGGCATCGTGCTCGATCCCACCGCCACCATCCAACTGGACAGCTGCGGATGAAAAAGCCGGGGGGCACTGCAACGCAGAAATCGCCGGCCACATCGGCGCCTCCGCCGGCCAAGAAGCCGGCGACCTTGCCCGAAACCACCGAAGGCTTTCCGTGGCCGAGCAGTCACGAGATCAAGAAGGAAGCCAACCCCTTCACCGACCGCGACTGGCGCATGCTGATCTACGCCTGGTCGGGTCTCGCCGTGCGCCTGGCGATCATCTTCACCCTGGCCTTCTCGGTCTTCCAGTTTCTCGCAAACCAGGAACAGAAGCGCGTCGAGCAGACGATGTCGCTGGTCGAGCTTTGGGAAAGCAAGGATTTTCAGCAGGCGCAGCGCGCGCTCAAGGAGCGCCTCTCGTCGCTCAACGCCAAATACGACAATCTGCTCAGCGCCACGCCGTCGCCGACCGAGGAACAGGTCTTCCGGCAACGCATTGGCATTGAGGCGATGACTGCCGGCGGCGGCACCATGCCGATCGCCGATTTCAACGACAATTTTGATCGCATCGTCTATTTCCTCAATCGTCTCTCCATCTGCGTTGAGGGCAAGCTCTGTTCGCGCGATGTCGCCGATGCCTATTTCCGCGACTATGCGGTGTCGTTCTGGAGCTATTTTGCCGGCTACATCGAAAAAGAACGCAAGGCCGGTTCCGCCAATTATGCCCAGGCGATCGAGAATTATGTGCGTCACGGGTCGCCGCCGCCCGCCGACTCCAAATAGCGGCGCAACAAGGTGCCGGGCAGCTCCCATCCTTTGCGTGCTATCCGGTGGCTAATCTTGGTCGGTCTTCTGGCGTTAACGTCAACCGCCGGTGCCGAGGACCTCGATTTCCACCTCGATCTCAACACCGGCGGCCACAGCGCCAGGGTCACCGACCTTGCCTTCACGCCGGACGGCGAGGAACTGGTCTCCGCATCTGACGACAAGACCATCCGCATCTGGGATTGGCAGAGCGGGGTGACACTCCGCACCATCCGCGGCTATCTTGGCAATGGCAATGACGGCAAGGTCTTTGCGATTGCCGTGTCGCCGGATGGCAAGACGATCGCCGCCGGCGGTTATTTCGGCGCCGGCATTGGCGACAAGCCCCCTTATGGCGATGTCAGGCTGTTCGATTTCACCACCGGCAAGATCAAAACCGTGCTCAAGGCCGCCGACTATGCCATCTATGATGTCGCCTTTTCACCCGACGGAAACACGCTCGCCGCCGGCGGTGGCGATGGTTTCGTCTACCTCTGGCGGGCGGACGACAAATCCGCGTCGGGCTGGACGCTGGCGGAAAAACTCGATGCCGATTCCTGGCGTGTGGAAAAGCTCGCCTTCGCCGCTGCGGGAACCCGGCTGGTGGCGACGACCACCGACAACGGCATAAGGCTCTGGGATGTGGCCAAGGCTGAGGAAATCGCCTTGCCGGCCGAGGCCGAACCGCTGCGGGATGTCGGCGTCGCCGCACTCGCCGTGTCATTGGATGGCAGCCTGTTTGCCACTGGCAGCAAGGACGGTGACGTCCAGCTCTGGCGGGCCAGCGACGGCAAATTCGTCCGCGCCATGCCGAAGCAGGATTTCCAGATCGGCGCTCTGAGCTTCGCCACGGGTTCGCGGCTTGTGGCGTCATGCAGCTATCGCTGCGCCGACAAGCATCGCTCGGTGGTCTGGAATACCGACAGCGGCGAGCAACTGCTCGACTATAACGGCCATGACGGCACGGTCTTTGCTGGCGCCGGCAATGCCGACGGCTCGCTGGTGGCGACAGCCGGCGGCACCCGCAACGCCATCCAGGTCTGGAACCCCATGACCGGCGAGCGCAAGGCGCTGCTGCAAGGGGTCGGCGAACCGGTGACGGCGATCGGGATCGATGCGGCGAGCAGCTCCATCGCTTGGGGCAACACCAACCCCTGCCCTGAACGCGTGTCCTGTCCCGAGCTGCAGGGCACGCTGGACAAGGTGCTGGCGCTACCGACGGCCGAGCGGTTCTTCGAGGACCCGGAGGCGTTGGCGGAACAGGGCGCCTATGCCCGCGCGGCACTGACCGACGGTGAGTGGTCGCTTCGCGCCGTCCCCGGCGGCAAGGACGGCCTGGAGAATGCCGTGCTCGAAATCGCGAGCGGCGGAAAGGTGATGCATAGCATCGAGAATTCCGCCACCAATGGCTTCGTCCATTCGGCTTACACGCTGATCGGCAATGGGCTTGGCCTGATCACCGGCGGCAGCGACGGCACGCTGTTGGAATACAAAACCGCGACCGCCGAGGCATCGGGTGAATTCACCGGCCACACCGGCGAGATCAACGCCATGGTTGCCGTCGAGAAGGAAGGGCTGTTGGTCACCGGCAGCGCCGACCAGACCGTGCGGCTGTGGAATTTGAAGAGCCACAAACTGATCGTGTCGATGTTCTTCGCCGGCTCCGAATGGATCGCCTGGATGCCGCAGGGCTACTATTATTCCTCCGCCGATGGCGACAAGTTGATCGGCTGGCACGTCAATCAGGGCCGCGACCACGAAGGGCGTTTCATCAGCGCCGGCCAGCTGAAGAAATATCTCTGGAGCCCGGAAATGGTGCGCCGGGCCATCATCCTGCGCAGCGCCGAACAGGCGGTTCAGGAAATGCGCCCCGGCGTCGACCGCGAGCTGGAAAAGCTGCTCGAGCGCAAATCGCCGGAATTCGGCATCAAGCTTGCCGCCGACCAGAGCAACGTCCGCGAGGGCTATGTCGCCGTCGAGATTTCGGGCGTGCAGGAAGCAGGCGCCGACGTCGCCGGGTTTTCGATCCTGTCGAACAGCCGCAATGTCGGCAATGTCACGGCGCGCTCGGCCGATGGCGGCAAGAGCACCATCGTCGAAGTGCCGGTCGAGAATGGCGAGAACACCATCCGCATCACCGGCACCAATGAGTTCGGCTATTTGACCGAGCGCAGCGTAACGGCACTTGGCCAAAAACCCGAGAAGCCGGCCAACAAGGGCAAGCTCTACGTCGCCGTGATCGGCGTCGACAAATATCCCTTCCTCACCGATGCATGCGCCGGCCACGCCTGCGATCTGCGCTATCCCGTCGATGACGCTACCGAATTCCTCAAGGTGATCTCGCAGAAATCCGCGCCCTTGTTCTCGGCGATGGAGACGCTGGTTCTGGTCAACCGCGAAGCGCTGGATGAGGCGCCCGATGCCGGCAAGGACGTGTTCAAGGTCGCCAACGCCGACAGCATCCTGGAGCCGGATTCCGACACCATCGACGACCAGCTCGCCGATTTCCTCGACAGACCCGGCGAGAACGACACCACCATCATTTTCGTCGCCGGTCACGGCATCAACATCGACGAAGACTATTATTTCATCCCCACGGACGGCCGCAAACAGGATCCCGATCGCTGGAAGCGCTCCTCGCTGGTCGACTGGGGCGACATCCAGAAATCGGTTGAGCGGGCCAAGGGCATGCGCTTCATGCTGCTCGACACCTGCCACGCCGCCAACGCCTTCAACCCGCGCTTGGAAAAAGACGCGCAGGACGCACGCATCGTCGTCTTCTCGGCCACGGCCGCCAACAACACCGCCGCCGAACTGCCCGAGCTCGGCCATGGCGTCTTCACCTATTCGATCCTCGAAGGCCTGCGCGGCCGGGCCAAGACCTCCGACGGCGGCGTGACGCTGTTCGGCCTCGCCGACTACATCTCGCGCGAAGTGCTGCGGCTGACCGCGTCCAAGCAGAAGCCGTTCTACTATGTCGGCGGCGTCGAGAACATTGTTTTGGCTGAGCCGTGAGAGGTTTGCGCCCAGGCACCCCCCTCTGTCCTGCCGGCCATCTCCCCCGCAAGGGGGGAGATCGGTCTCTTCATTGTTGGAGATCTATTTTCAAGGTTGATGATTGGCGAAAGTCGAGGCGACATCCAATCTCCCCCCTTGCGGGGGAGATGTCCGGCAGGACAGAGGGGGGTGCCTGGGCGCGGACCAGCATTCTGATCTTTGCCACCTCCTTGCTTATCCTCTCAGCGCTTCAAGCGTCTGCCGCCCCCATCACCTGCCCGCCCCGCGACACAAACTTCCCGTCCTTCTACTCCGACCCCACACTCTTCACCGACGCCATCGCCGCCGTCGCCAAAATCGAGCCGTCCAACCAACGCCTCACCGGCATCACGGTCCCCCACCACCTGCTCGTCGCAGATCTCATCGCACTCGGTTTCCATGCCGCGTCCGGCTTCCGCTACAAGCGCATCGTCATCCTGTCGCCGGACCATTTCCACGAGACGCAGAAACTCTTCGCCACCACGACGCGCGGCTTCGACACCGTGCTTGGCCCGGTCCCGGCCGACACGGCAGCCCTGCGCCTTCTCCAGGCGAACAGCGACATGGTCCAGGACTCCTGCCTCTTCGCCAAGGAGCACGGCGTTCAAGCCATGCTGCCCTTCCTGCACCATTATTTTCCCGAGGCAACCATCGTGCCGGTGGCGATGTCGGTCAAAGCCAAGCGAGCCGACTGGGACCGGCTGGCGCAGGCGCTGAAAGCGATCGTCGACAAGGACACGCTGATCGTCGAATCCACCGATTTCTCCCACTATCTGCCGCAGCACGAAGCCAGGCGTTTCGACCAGCAGACGCTGAACATGCTCGCCGCCGGTTCGCTCGACGGCATCGCGGCGCTGCGCCAGCCGGATCACGCCGATTCGGTCGGTGCGCTCTATATCCAGACCAGGCTGCAGCGCGAACTGTTCGGTGCTGCGCCGCTGGTCGTCGCCAACGAGAACTCGCAGGCGCATTCGGGCGACTATGTCGAGCGCACCACCAGCTATGTCGTGGCGCTGTTCGGCGCCTTCGGCCCCGGCTTCAACAATCCTGCCCGTCCCGACGACAAGCTCTACTATTTCGCGGGCGACGTGAATTTCGGCCGCGCCATGAAGAAGATCCTGGTCCGCGACGGTGTTGCCGAGAAGATCGTCGAAAGCGTGCTGGCCCTGACCCGCTCGCGGCCGCTGATCGTCAATCTCGAAGGCGTGATCCTGCCCAACGTCCCTGAAGCGATCGACGACATGACGCTGGCGATGCCAACCGATCTCGCCATCGGCATGCTCAAGAAATTGCATGTCGCCGCTGTCAGCCTTGCCAACAATCACGCCTATGACCTCGGCCCGTCAGGCTATGCCGAGACGCTGGCCGCTCTGGACGCCGCCGGCATCGCCCATTTCGGCCAGGGCGAGACGCTGGCGCTTGCCGATCTCGACCTGGTCGGGCTGACCGACATCGATACCAACGGCTCCAGGAACACCGACCTTCTGACGCCTGCTTTGCTCGACCGGCTGCTGCACGACAATGCCGAGCGGCCGGTGATTGCCTTCGTCCATTGGGGCCGCGAGTACAAGACGGAGCCGTCGCCGCGCGAGGAGATGCTTGCCGACCAGATGCGGCTGCGCGGCGTCACGGCAATCGTCGGCGGCCATCCGCATGTATCGAGCGAGGCGATCCTTCCGCTCGGCGGCGGCGATGTTGCGGAGATCTATTCGCTCGGCAATTTCCTGTTCGACCAGAAGGCCGAACGATCGTCCGGGTCGATGCTGGAACTCAGGGTGTTCAGCCAGGGCACGATCTTTGCCAGGCTGATCCCGCTGCCCAATTATTTCGAGATGGGCTCGAAATAACGCGATTCCCGAAAGGACGTGACAGGACCTCAACAGCCTTGCATATCTTCCGGCAGATAGCAGACCGCCGGCTTGGTGCTGGTTTCAAACAGCGACTGCTTCGGCCTGAAATAGAAGAACGTGGCCGGCTTGCTCTCCCGTGTGCTGCCATCGGCGAAATGGGCGGCGATGCTGAAGCGATGGATCGACGACATTGACGACCACATTTTCAGCCGTGCCGTGTAGGCGCTGAGATTCTTGTTGCCGCGCACCGGCATGGGGATGCTGTAATCGGTCTTGCCGATCGGAAATTCGATGTTCTGGTAGCGCAGCGCTTCGGGCGACGCACCGCCGCCATCGCCGCATTCGGCGAGCGATTCTGGAACCTCGATGCTGACCAGCGAGACGATGACGCGAAACGGCTCGCTCTGTTGGTAGATAGCGCCCTGTTCGTCCGCCCAGGAATAATCGAGCTTGCCAATCCCGGTCACGCTCATTTTCTCGACGCTGCCGCTGATGTAATCGGCAACGTCGCCGAACTTGACCTTGTTGGCCACCTGGGCGCGGCAGACATCCAGGCTGTCCCTTGACGGGCAAGTGAAGCGCTCGGTCTCGAGCGTGGTTGTGTCGACGCCGGCTTCAATCAGCACGTTCTTGATCGAGACGTCGACGCCGTCGCCGAAAGTGCCGATGTCCTTCGTGAACGTGCGGCTCGGCTCGCCGGTCGCGTTGTCCTCCTCGTCGGTCCTGGTGAACTGGATCGACATCTTCATGTCTTTCACGTCGCCCCAGCCATTGTTGACGATCGAGAAGTCGGGGCGGAAGCCGACGCAGCCATAATGCTCGCTGATCGACAGCATCGGCTTGCGGTAGGCCTCGCTCGCGGCCACCTTCATTTCCAGGCTGTCGATCTTGACCCTCGACTGGTCGGTGGTCTTGAGGTCGACTTCGGCGAAGGCCGGCGCCGTCTCCCAGTCCATGCCTTCATAGACATTGCCGGTACGAATCTCTCCGGTGCCGTTCCAGGCATCATTGTACTGGTCCGACACCGGATAGATCGCGATGTCTTCGTCGCGCACGAGATGCTGGTACTGCATGTCGGCCTGCTGCGTCATGCGCTGGTCGACGGCAATGCCGATCTCGACCTTGTCGGCGGAACCGCCGCCGGTCTGCGCCTTGAGCAACCCGCCCACTCTGGCATCGGCCAGCACATCGGAGCGCGCACCGCCGATCTCCTTGCCCTTCGCCCATTGCGACCAGTAGACGGTGCCGCCGGGCAACCGGGTGCGGCCCTTGCCGTCCTTCAGCCCATCGGCAAAAGAGCCGACGAATATCTTGCCTGTCTTCGTCTCCAGCCTGCCCTCGCCATTCGGCACACCGGCCCTGAATTGCCCTTCATAGCGATTGCCGTCGGCATCGACATGGATCGCATGGCCGTCGAGCTGGCCGGCGACCCAACGGCCGTCGAGAATCTCGCCTGAACGCAGCTCCAGCCGGCCTTGTCCTTCGGGGCGGCCATTCCTGATCTCGCCGAAATAGCTGGAATAGATCGTCTTGGGGTCATAGCTCGCCGAGCCGCGTACGCGCCAGACCAGCCTGCCCTTGCCGTTGACGGTGCCGTCGGCTGCGACGGTGCGGTCCGGCGACACGCCGGCTGCCGGCTCCCAGGTGAAATCAAGACCCAATTCCGGGTGGGAATCCCAGACCCGTACATTCTTGCGCAGCACCGAACGTGTTTCGCTTTTATAGAGGATTTGCACCCGCTCGGCCCAGGCGCCATCGGGTGTGGCACCGCCTTGATCGGCCATAGCGGAAAAGCATGTCAGTGCGGCCAGCATGGATGCAGCCGCCATCGCTTTGACTCCGAAGATCATTCTTGCCCGCGCCATCTTACCCAACCCCTTGGATCGCCTAGCGTAAGCACCGCTGTAACACAGTGCAAGAGAGGTGTTTCGATACAAAAAAACCGGCGGCAGGAACGTCCCGCCGCCGGTTTGGTAGTGCTGGTTATCGCCGCTGTTTGCCGGCGAAAGATCGGGCCTTATTTGTACAGGCTGTTGATCCACGCCACGTTGGCAGCGTTCAGGCGCACCGCAGTGTTGGCGTTGGGGCTTTCGGCCACGTTCACGCCGGTGACGACGCGCTGCTTGGCGCCATTGTCGTAGGCGTAGACCGAGCTGCCGCTCGACCCCGGATAGGTGTCGCAGTCGTACTGGAAATACTCCGCGCCGACGTTTTCGGCTTTCACTTCGCAGGTCGCCTTCCACATCGTTCCCATCGGCTTGTCGCCGGGATAGCCAACGATGTTTGCGGTGAAATCGCCGAGGTTCTCATAGTTGGCATAACCCAGCCAGCCGAGATTGGTGCCGACATCCTGCTTCAGCGTGATGATGCCGAGGTCCCACGGAATGACCGAGCCGTAGTAACCCTGATAATTGTCGATGAAGCCCTGCAGGATATAGACGCTCTCGTAACTGAAAGCGCCAAACGGTGCATCGTCGGCGGTGTTGCCGTTGAGCGACGGCACAAAGATGACGTCGTCGAGCCAAGCCTTGTCTTCATTGCTGTAGAGGCAATGCGCAGCGGTGAGCACCGTGCGCGGACCGATCAGGGTTCCCGAGCAGCTGCCGTAACCGCTCTTGGCTTTGCCTTCGATATACCCGATCGCGGTGAACGGGTAGGTCTTGGTGTTCTTGATCTGCTCGCGGTCGTCGGCCCCGAACACCTGGCGGCCGGCTTCGTCGCCGCCCGTCAGTCCGGTCTTGTCGGCGTTCGGTGTGTTGGCGGGCGCATTCAGTTCCTTGATGACAAGGTCCTTCAGCGTCTCGCCGGCATCGATCTTGATGTCCTTGCCATCGGCGGAACGTCCGACGATGCCATAGGATTTGACCGCCGTGCCCTCGTCGGTCAGCGGCGCTGCCCGGCTGGCTTCATCTTCGGTCAGTTTCGGCGGCGCGATCGGCTTTGCACGGCCGGGCTGGTAGTCGCCCGTTCCGAGATCGCGCATGCTTTCGCCATTGCCGGCATTCGCTGAGCCGGGATCGGCGGCGAAGGCAGGCATCGTCCACAGTGCGGTGGATAGCAGTGCGGACGCAATGATAGTGCTTGTCAGTTTCGTCATGGTGAGACTCTCCCAAAAGTCAGCAAGGAGTGGAGCAAAATACAGAAATATTGTCGAGATCGTGGTGGAGTTAAAAAATTAGTTTGGTTACCCGCCCGTATCGGATCATCGGTCCGGGCGGCCTCGTTAAAGCCCTCCGCCAAACGCACCCGCGTCGATATACTGCCTAAAATAATCCAACATTGGCAATGACAAATCGCTTCCACGTAGCCCGTGGGGGGCTATAGGGTTTGGGTGGGCTCTGCCCGATGGGGCACGATTAGCAAAAGTCGTATTTCGGTTTTATGACCGCGCGGATGTCGTTCGTTCTGGCAGAAGGCGATCGAGGTACCGGTACCGCTTCTGTTGGTTATGCGTCATGGCGGCATGGCTCGGCATTTTTCATCTCAGGAGGGTTTCAAGGTGAACATTATCCATCGGTTCAGGCCGCTTGCCGCTGCATCGCTGCTGGGCATCGCGGCCGCTTTCCCCGCCGTCAACGCGCTCTATGCAGCCGACGACGCCGCCAGGCCGGAAGCGGCGGTCTCGCCGATGCAGCGCGTCGCCGAATCCCGGGACAAGGCCAAGGCCGAGAATCCCGACGGGGCCGACCGCGTCTATGGCGGCAAGGAAGCCGACAAAGGGGCCTATCCGTTCCAGGTGGCGCTGCTGACCAGCGCCCGGCTGGACCCCAGCCCGGCCTCGCAGCCGAACGCGCAATTCTGCGGCGGCAGCCTGATTGCTCCGCAATGGGTGCTGACGGCGGCGCACTGCCTCAACGACAAGGGCCGGCCGATTTCGCCCGACACGGTGACCGTGCTGACCGGCGCCACCGATCTTACCGAAGGCAAGCGCTACAAGGTGGTCGAGGTCATCGTCAACGAGGGCTACAGCGAACAGACGCTGGACAATGATCTCGGCCTGCTCCGGCTGGCGGAGCCCGCCGATGCGCCGGTCATCAAGATCACCAATGAGCCGACGCCAGACAGCGGCAAGACCACGGTCATCGGCTGGGGCAAGATGCAGGACGGCACCTTCCCGACCGCGCTGATGGTGGCCGATCTCGATCTCGAGCCGAGCGCTGCCTGCAACAGCGGCATCAAGTCGATCTATGCGCATGACCTGAAGGCGGCACTTGGCGATCTCTCGCATCGGATGCGTTATTCGGAAAAGGGCATCGATGCCGCCGCCAATGCGATCGCCGCCGATATGTCGGATCCGCTGACCAAGAACATGATCTGCGCCGGCACCGACAGCGGCGAACGCGACGCCTGCAACGGCGACAGCGGCGGTCCGCTGTTCATGACCGGCGCCAACGGTCCGGTCCAGGTCGGCGTCGTCTCCTGGGGCGAAGGTCCGTCCGACGGCACCGCCGCTTGCGGCCACAAGAATGCCTATGGCATCTACACGCGATTGGCCAACTATACGGGTTGGATCGAAGCCAAGATGAAGACCCCGGCTCCCGCAGCCGCGGCGGCGCCCAAGGCCGGTCTCGGCACGGCCAAGAAGCCCTGAACGGGCCCGAAGCTTGATAAACGCAAAACGGCGGGATCTTTCCCGCCGTTTTGATTCATGTCCGGTGCCGGCTGTTCCGCTTACTTCCGCGGCGGGCCTTTGCGCTCGGCCGACGCCGCCCACAGATTGATGTCGGACTCGCGTGCGTAAGTGTCGATTTCGGCGAGCTCGGCATCGCTGAACTCGAGCACCTTGAGCGCGCCGACGCAGTCCTCGACCTGTTCGGGCCGGCTGGCGCCGATCAGCGCCGAGGTGACCCGGCCCTTGCGCAGCACCCAGGCTAGCGCCATCTGCGCCAGCGTCTGGCCACGCTTGCCGGCGATCGCGTTCAGCGCCTGGATGTTAGCGATGGTCTTTTCGTTGATGAAGGCGGGCCGCAGCGACTTGCCTTGGCTGGCGCGGCTACCCTCGGGGATGCCGCCGAGATATTTGTCGGTCAGCATGCCTTGCGCCAGCGGCGAGAACACGATCGATCCGACACCGAGCCCTTCCAGCGTATCGAGCAGTCCGTCCTCTTCGACCCAGCGGTTGAGCATCGAATAGCTCGGCTGATGGATGATGCAGGGCGTACCGAGCTGCTTCAATATGTCGGCGGCCTCGCGCGTGCGCTGCGAATTGTAGGACGAGATGCCGGCATAGAGCGCCTTGCCGGAACGCACCGCATGGTCGAGAGCGCCCATCGTTTCCTCAAGCGGCGTATCCGGATCGAAGCGGTGCGAATAGAAGATGTCGACATAGTCGAGCCCCATCCGCTTCAGGCTCTGGTCGAGGCTCGCCAGCACATATTTGCGGCTGCCCCATTCGCCATAAGGCCCTGCCCACATCTCATAGCCCGCCTTGGTCGAGATGATCAGCTCGTCCCGATAGCCGGCGAAGTCGGTGCGCAATATCTCGCCGAAGGCGATCTCGGCCGAGCCGGGCGGCGGGCCGTAATTGTTGGCGAGATCGAAATGGGTGATGCCGAGATCGAAGGCCTTGCGCGCGATCGCCTGCTTGGTGTTGTGCGGCGTGTCGTTGCCGAAATTGTGCCACAGGCCGAGCGAGATCGCCGGCAGTTTCAGGCCGGATCGCCCACATCTGTTGTAGAGCATTTTCTCATAGCGGTGTTCAGCCGGCTGCCAGCGCATGGGTACAGATCCTGGATTGTATGGGTGTCGGCGCGAGCGCGCCGACACCCTTCTACCTCATTTCTGCTTCGCCAACAGTCCTTTTGCGTCCTTGACGCCGAGTGCAGCCGGCCGCTCGCAGCTGGTCTGCATGGCGACGAACTTGCCGGTCTCGCCCGACCGCAACAGGCCGGTCATGACATCGACGGCATGCAGCGCGAGCTCCATCGAGCAACGATGCGGCCGGCCCTCGGCGATCGCCAGCGCCATGTCGGCAAGGCCTGCGGTGCGGTAGTTGGCCATCATGCCCTGGCCGTGCATTTCGTTGGGCACGCCGAACGGATGCTGCCATTTCGGCAGTTTCTTCACCGGTTTTGCCGCCTTGGTTATGCGCACGTCGCCACCGAAGAAATTCGGATCCGGCACGAACACCGTGCCCGTCTCGCCATAGAGTTCCATCGGCGCGTGACCATGCGCCCAGACGTCCCAGCTGGTGTTGAGCGTGATCACGGCGCCGTTCTCGAACTCCAGCAGGCCGTGGATCGTCGTCGGCGTGTTCACCGGGATTTTTTCGCCCGCGCGCGGTTTCGACGAGATCGTGCGTTCCTTGGCAGGCGTCGTCGCGAAGGCCGCCACCTGCTTCACCGGCCCGATCAGCTGGATTAGGTTGGTGATGTAGTAGGGCCCGATGTCGAGCACCGGCCCGGCGCCCGGCTGGAAGAAGAAATCGGGATTGGGGTGCCAGTGCTCCATGCCGTGGCCCATCACATGACAGGTGCCGCTGGTGATCTTGCCGAGCGCGCCGGTGTCGATGAGGTTGCGCACCAGCTGGTGCGCGCCGCCGAGGAAAGTGTCCGGAGCCGAACCGATGCGCAGCCCTTTCTTCTCGGCCCGGCTCTTGAGGTCGAGGCCTTCCTTGACCGACAGCACGAACGGCTTTTCCGAATAGACGTGCTTGCCGGCATCGAGGATCTGCTTCGACACCCCGTAGTGCACCGCCGGGATGGTGAGGTTGACGACGATGTCGATCTCGTCATCCTTGAGCAGTTCTTCGACGGTCTCGGCGCGCAGCTTGAACTCCTTCGCCCGTGCCTTGGCCGCGTCCATGTTGATGTCGGCGCAGGCGCGCATCTCAATGCCGCGAAACAGCGGCGCCAGCGAGAAATACGCTTTCGAGATGTTGCCGCAGCCGATGACGCCGATACCCAGTTTCTTTGCCATGATGATTGTTCCTAGTAAGCCTTGACGGATGCGAGCGAGCGGCTGGCGAAGCGCTCGATATCGTTGGGGTTGTCCTGTTCCATGACGTAATATTTGGCCGCGCTCTTCGCCCGAAGTGTCTTGATCAGGCCGGCCCAGTCGATGGTGCCGTGGCCGACATCCGCCCAGCCGTCCTCGTCAAGGCCTTCGCCTGACTTGGCCATGTCCTTGACATGGACGGCGCTGATGCGCTTGCCGTGCTTTTCGATCCACGGCAGCGGATCAACGCCACCGCGGACTACCCAGGCGACGTCCATCTCCCAGCCGATGTCGGGCGCAGCCGACAGGATGTGATCCTGCGGCACCGAGCCGTCGGCGAGTGTCTTGAACTCGAAATCATGGTTGTGCCAGGCAAAGCCGTAGCCGGCTTTTTTTGCGGTCTCGCCGACCTTGGCCAGACGCTCGCCAAAGCCGCGCCAGCCGGCAGCGTCGGCCGGCCGCTGCTCGGCCAGCAGATAGGGACAGATGACGAGCGTGATGCCGAGTGCGTCGGCTGTTTTGCGTACCCCGTCGAAATCATTCTCCAGCGCATCGATCGAGAAATGTCCGGTCGGCATCGAAAGCCCGTTCTTGTCGAGTTCGGCGCGGAACGCCGTGGGGTCGTCATAGACGCCGCCGAAACCTTCGACTTCCTTGTAGCCGAGCTTGCCGAGCATTTTCAGGATGCCGTCCCACGGCTGGAAATTGCGGGCGCTGTAGAGTTGGAATGACCAGTTCATCGTCTCTGTCCGTTTCTTGGGTGGTTAAGGCTTGGGGATGTTTTCGGGGGATCGTTTCGGTCGTTCTTGGGAGGATGGTTTGCGGATGATTCTAGAGGGTCACAGGCGATTGCCGGTCGCAGCGTCGAACAGCGAGGCGCGCGCCGGATCGAAACCGAACTGGATCGGATCGCCGCTGCGCAGCGTCCGTTCCGCTTCGACGCGGAAGGAGAAGTTGCGGCCGGCAAGCTTGGTCCACACCAGCGTGTCGGAACCCATCGGCTCAACGATCTCGACCGAACCGCCGGCGGAAAACGGCATCGACTTTGCAGCGTCACCGAAAGCGATGTGTTCAGGCCGGATGCCCAGCACGCAAGCGCCGGCCGGGCGCTCCGTGCCGTCAAAGGTATAGCGGTCGAGCGGCACCGAAACACCGTCGGTCCTGAACGCCGGAGCAGCACCGGCTTCCAGCTCCCCTTCGAGGAAATTCATCGCCGGCGAGCCGAGGAAGCCCGCGACAAAACGGTTGACCGGCCGGTTGTAGATCGTCTGCGGCGCGTCGAGCTGCTGGATGACGCCGCCGCGCATGACCGCGATACGGTCGGCCAGCGTCATCGCCTCGATCTGGTCGTGGGTGACGTAGATCATGGTGTTCTGCAGCTTGCGATGCAGAAGCTTGATTTCGACGCGCAGTTCCGAGCGCAGCTTGGCGTCGAGATTGGATAGTGGCTCGTCGAACAGGAAGACATCGACGTCGCGCACCAGCGCCCGCCCGATCGCCACGCGCTGGCGTTGGCCGCCGGACAAGGCCGCGGGCTTGCGCTGCAAAAGCGGCTCGATCTGCAGGATCTCGGCGGCGCGTGCGATGCGCTTGGCGATCTCATCCCTGGGCACGCCGGCAACGCGCAGGCCGAACGACAGGTTCTTCTCCACCGTCATTTGCGGATAAAGCGCATAGGACTGGAACACCATGCCGATGCCGCGATCCTTGGGCTCCTCCCAGGTGACGTTCTTGCCCTTGATGAAGATGCGGCCTTCGGAAATATCGAGCAGCCCGGCGATGCAGTTGAGCAAGGTCGACTTGCCGCAGCCCGAGGGACCGAGCAGCACGATGAACTCGCCCTCTGCGACCTCGAGATTGAGGGTCTGCAGCACCGATACAGAGCCGAAATTTAGGGACAGGTCCTGGATCGAAACGCTGGTGCCGTTGGCTGCCGTCATCGCCATCACCCTTTCACCGCACCGGCGGCGATGCCGCGCACGAAAAGCTTGCCGGAAATGAAGTATACGATGAGTGGCACAAGGCCGGTCAGGATGGTGGCGGCCATGTTGACGTTGTACTCCTTCACGCCTTGCACCGAATTGACGATGTTGTTGAGCTGCACCGTCATCGGATAGGTGTCGGGGCGGGTGTAGACGACGCCGAACAGGAAGTCGTTCCAGATGCCGGTCACCTGCAGGATGATGGCGACGACGAAGATCGGCAGCGACATCGGCGCCATGATCCGCAGGAAGATGCCCCAGAAGCCGGCGCCGTCGACCCGTGCCGCCCTGAACAGCTCTTCCGGCATCGAGGCAAAATAGTTGCGGAACAAAAGCGTGAGGATCGGCATGCCGAATATGGAATGGACGATCACCAGGCCGCTGAGGCTGCCGTAGAGGCCGATCTCGCGCAGGATGATGACGATCGGATAGATCATCACCTGATAAGGGATGAAGGCGCCGACGATCAGGATGACGAAGAATGTGTCGGCGCCCTTGAAGCGCCAGTTGGCCAGCGCATAGCCGTTCACCGAGGCGATCGCGATCGACAGCAGCACTGACGGCACAGTGATGCGCACCGAATTCCAGAAGCCCCGCGAAAGCCCGTCGCAATTGAGGCCGGTGCAGGCCGTCGCCCACGCCTTCACCCACGGTTCGAACGTGATTTCGAGCGGCGGCGAGAAGATATTGCCCATCCGTATCTCGGGCATGCCCTTAAGCGAGGTGACCACCATCACGTAGAGCGGCAGCAGATAGTAGACCGCCACCACGATCAGCGTGCCATAGAGGAAGATATTGCGGCGCGAGAAGACATGCCGCGGCTTCGGCCCGCGCGGCCCGGAGGCTTCGCG
The DNA here is from genome assembly GCF_030323205.1 of Mesorhizobium sp. C395A. Classification (NCBI taxonomy): domain Bacteria; kingdom Pseudomonadati; phylum Pseudomonadota; class Alphaproteobacteria; order Hyphomicrobiales; family Phyllobacteriaceae; genus Mesorhizobium; species Mesorhizobium sp. C395A. The sequence goes on from NZ_CP100473.1 coordinate 3,818,795, forward strand.
CTCGGCGGCACCCGCGCTGGCGGGCAAAGGGACGGCCGGGTCAGCCACGCTTCCTGCCTCCAAATTCAAGGTAGGCCCACGGCACGACGACGATCACCACCGAGAGCAGCATCATGGTCGAGGCGGCAAAGCCCTGGCCAAGATTCTGTGCGAAGAACATGTAGTCATAGACATATTTGGCCGGCACTTCGGAGGCGATTCCGGGGCCGCCGCTGGTCTGGGCGACAACGAGGTCGTAGACCTTGACGATGCCCGACGCGATGATGACCAGCGTGGTGATGAAAACCGGCCGCATCATCGGGATGACGATGAACAGATAGGTCTTCCACATCGGGATCCCGTCTACCCGCGCTGCCTTCCAGATGTCCTCGTCGATGCCGCGCAGGCCGGCCAGCATCAGGCACATGATGAGCCCGGTGCCTTGCCACAGCGCCGCAATCGAAATGCCGTAGATGACGATGCTGGAATTGTAGAGCGGGTCGAAGTTGAAGCTCGTCCAGCCGAGGTCCCGCACCACATGCTGGATGCCGAAATCCGGATTGAGCAGCCACTGCCAGACCAGGCCGGTGACGATGAAGGAAAGCGCGAACGGATAGAGGAAGATGGTGCGGAACGTGTCCTCGAAACGGATCTTCTGGTCGAGAAGCGCTGCAAGCAGGAAGCCGATGACCAGTGAGAACACGAGCGAGATCGCGCCGTAGATCAAAAGGTTCTCGATCGAGATCAGCCAGCGCGGCGTCGCCCACAGCCGGTAATACTGGTCGAGCCCGGCGAAATTCAGCCGTGGCAGCAGCTTCGAATTGGTAAAGGAATAGAACACCGTCCAGACGGTGCCGCCGACGAAAACCACCGACGCGGTGAGGATCATCGGGATCGAGGCGACCTTCGCATTGATGTTGCGGAACAGCGGGTTGGGGCGTTCGCTCTTGCTCATCTCGTCAGCCGGCTGGGTAAGGGCGGTGCGATCCCGGCCCTGCTTTCGCAAGGCCGGGATCGAGGTGTATTGCCTCCAACGTCAGTCTGCCGAAGCGATGAGGTCGGCAAAGCGCTTCTGCGCGTCTTCGATGGTCAGGTCCGGCTTGGCGAAGAATTCGGCGAAGAGATCTTCCTTCTGCTTCTGGGTATCCTGCGAAAGCAGTTGGTCCGTCCACGGGATGACGGCGCCCTTGGCGAGGATCGCCAGACCCTTCTTCATGCAGTCGTTCGCCGCATTGAGATCGACGTCACCGCGCACCGGCAGCGAGCCCTTCTTGAGATTGAAGGCGACCTGAGTCTTAGGGTCGAGCAGCGTCTCTGCCAACACCTCCTGCGCCTTGGACTTGTCGGCATCCTTGAGCAGCGGGAAATAGAAGGCGTCGCCGCCGGTGGCGATCACTTCGTTCAGACCGAGGCCCGGCAGGCAGGCATAGTCCTTGCCGGCGACCTTGCCGGCAACCTGGAACTCGCCTTGCGCCCAGTCACCCATGATCTGGCCACCGGCCTTGCCGGTGATGACGAGATTGGTTGCCTGGTTCCAGTCCTGCACATTGGTGTTCTTCGCCATCTTGCGGGCATCGTCGGCGGCCTTGAAGACCTTGGCGATCTCGGGCCCGGCGGCGAACTTGGCATCCTTGTCCTTGTAGACCTTAAGGAACGCGTCGGTGCCGCCGACCGCCGCCAGCAGCACGTCGAAGGCGCCGGAAGATTGCCAGGCCTGTCCGCCGACAGCGAGCGGGATGATGCCCGCCTTTTCCAGGGCGGGCGCTGCCGCCACGAATTCATTCCAGTCCTTCGGCAGCGGCACGCCGGCCTTCTCGAAGGCTTCGTTCGACAGCCACAACCACTGCCAGGAGTGGATATTGACCGGCACGCAATAGATCTTGCCGTCGATGGTGCAGCTGTCGAGCAGGCTCTTCGGCCGCACGATTTCCGTCCACTTGCCCTTGGTGGCGACATCGGTGAGGTCGCGCATCAGGCCGGCCTGCACCAGTTCTTCGGCCTGCCGGCCGTGATTGAACTGGGTGGCGCCCATCGGATCGCCGCCGGTGATGCGGCTGATCATGATCGGCCGTGCCGTGCCGCCGGATCCGGCAATGGCGCCGTCGACCCAGTGATTGCCGGTCGCGTCAAAAGCCTTCGCGAATTCCGCAACCGCCGCCGCCTCGCCGCCCGACGTCCACCAATGGGTGACTTCCAGGTCGGTGGCGGCCGCCGGGCCGGCAAGCTGAAGCGCGGCCGTCGCGGCAAGGGCAGCGGTCAAAAGTCTATATCGCATTTCGGTTCCTCCCAGAATCTGAAACGTTACAGATTTTCGATACGGCAATTATGCGGAGCGTGCAACCCCTGAGATAAACGCGCTCGAATGTTTTTTCGAGGCGCGAACAAATTCGTTGCCTGCAAACCGGCAAACTCCGCGCAAAACCGGGTGCTGCGCTGCAAAATCATGCTGCAGCGCAAGAAAACCGTCTCGAACCTGATTCTCGCGCAACGTTTCTGGCCGCCAAACCCTGCCAAAACCATGGCTTGAGAGACCCACGCGCTGCGATGTTGGAAATCTGTAACGTTTCAGTATATTGAGGCCTGACGGCGAAGAACCGTGCCACATCGTCATCGAAGCGATTGTCGGCTGGTCCGGCGGCTGCTATGCGCCTGACGGGGCGGGACGAATGGACAGGGACCAGACGGAGAAGGACGACGAGGCGTCGGCGCATGAGCGGCCGACGCTGAAAACGCTTGCCTTCATGACCGGGCTCGGCGTCACCACCGTCTCGCGCGCGCTCAAGGATGCACCCGAGATCGGCGCCGAGACCAGGCGGCGGGTTCAACTCGTCGCCAGGCAGATCGGCTACCGGCCGAACCGCGCCGGCGTGCGCCTGCGGACTGGCAAGACCAATGTTATCAGCCTCGTGCTCAATACCGAGCGCGAGATCATGAGCTTTGTCTCGGACATCATCTACGGCGTCTCGGAGGTCATTGCCGACACACCCTATCACCTGATCGTCACGCCCTACTCGCGCTCGCAGGATCCGCTGGACCCGGTAAAGTATCTGGTCGAGTCCGGCTCGGCCGATGGCGTCATCATCTCACGCACGCAGCCCAACGATCCGCGCGCCCGCTACATGCTGGAGCGTGGCATACCCTTTGCCACGCATGGCCGCACCGATATGGGGCTTGTCCACCCCTATCACGACTTCGACAATTACGCCTTCGCCGCCGAAGCGGTACGCCATCTGGCCAGCGTCGGCCGGCGCCGGCTGGCGCTGGTAGCGCCGCCGGTCGGGCTCACCTATTACGACCACACGGTCAATGGCTTTGCCGACGCACTGAGCGAGGTCGACGCCAGCGAAGTGCCGTTCAACGTTGTTTCGATCGACCAGTCGATCGATCAGATCAGGACGCGGACCGCGCAGTTGATGCGCCGCGACGTCAGGCCGGACGGTTTCGTCAGCAGCGCCGCCGCAGCGACGCTGGCCATCGTCGCCGGCATCGAGGATGCCGGCCTGAAACTCGGCCGCGACGTCGATGTCGTGTCCAAGCAATCGTCGGAACTGCTGCATCTGTTCCGCCGGGAGTTGCTGATCGTCAACGAAGACTTCCGCCTCGCCGGCACCGAGCTTGCCCGCGCCGTGCTGGGCTGGATAGGCGGCGCGGCACCTGGCTCTTTGCAGACAGTGGTCAAGCCAGGCGACGTCGTCGCGTATCAGGGCTGACTGGCACGACCTGAGAGGTCCGCCTCACCTGACCCTATCCGGCCGCTCCACTTCCCCATGGCCCATGGAAAGCGCCCTGCTCGCCGATGCGCTCGAAGCCATGCGCGCCGAAGAAGTCGCGCTGCGCCTGGATCAGGTTCGAGGTGCCGCGGCCCTGGCGGTAGCTGTCGAAATAGGCAAGTGCCGACGCCAGTGCAGGCACCGGCGAGCCTGCTTCCGATGCCTTGGCAACGGTGCGCCTAAGCGACGGATGCGCCTCCTGCATCATGGTGGTGAAAGCCGGCGCCATCAAAAGGTTGGTGGACGCGCCGCCCGAGCCGAAGGCTTCCGCCATGGTGTCGAGCATCTGCGAGCGGATGATACAGCCGGCACGCCAGATCTTGGCGATGGTCGGCATCGGCAAGTTCCAGTTGAACTCCTTCGAGGCGGCGCTCATCACCGCGAAACCTTGTGCATAGGCGGCGATCTTGCCGGCGAGCAGCGCCAGCTCCAGGTCTTTCAGAAGTGCCGCCTTGTCGCCGGAGATCTTGGTGACGCCGATATTGCCATAGGCTTTTTCGGCCGCCTGCCGCTCATCCTTGATCGAGGACAGCACGCGGGCCGCCACCGCCGCCTCGATGGCCGTCGCTGGAATGCCGAGCTGCTGCGCCTCGATGACAGACCATTTGCCGGTGCCCTTCTGGCCGGCACGGTCGAGGATGATGTCGACCACCGGCTTGCCGGTCTTTGCATCGTCGGCGGCCAGCACCTTGGCGGTGATCTCGATCAGATACGAATCGAGCCGGCCCTTGTTCCAGTCCTCGAAGACCTTGCCGATCTCCTTCGGCCCCATGCCGAGACCGTCACGCAGGATGCCGTAGATCTCGGCGATCATCTGCATGTCGGCATATTCGATGCCGTTGTGGATGGTTTTCACGAAATGCCCGGCGCCGTCTGTGCCAAGCCAGGCAGCGCACGGTTCATCCTTGAACTTGGCCGAGATCGCGGTCAGCACGCGTTCGACGCGCTTCCAGGAGTCTTCGGTGCCGCCGACCATGATCGACGGTCCATGGCGCGCGCCTTCCTCGCCGCCGGATACGCCCATGCCGATGAAGGTGAGACCTGAGCCCGACAGTTCCGAAAAGCGCCGCATCGTATCGCGGAAATTGGCGTTGCCGGCATCGATGACGATATCGTTGTCAGACAACACGCCGCGCAGCGCTTCGATCTGTTCGTCGACCGGCTTGCCGGCCAGCACCATGATGATGACCGGGCGCGGCGGCTTGATCGCAGCTGCCAGTTCCTCCAGGCTGTAGCAGGGCACCACCATGTCCCTGAGCGAACCGGCGCCTTCGAGGAAGGCATCGGTGCGCGCCTTGGTGCGGTTGAAGACGGCGATGCGGTGCCCGTGCTCGGCAATGTTGAGCGCGAGGTTGGAGCCCATTGTGCCAAGGCCGATCAGGCCTATTTCGGCTTTTTCCATCGTTTCTTCCCTGCTTTCGGATTTTGTTGAGGCCGCGTTTTTCGGGATGCCCATTTTTCGGCGAGATGATTGACGGGCCTTTCGCGCCACGTCAACCGCCTCGCCGAATTGTGTTGCGTCTGCGTTGTGTCAGACCGAGTCAGGAAGGGTCAGTTGGTGACCAGGCGACGCCTTGCCGATCGAACATATGACGTTAGGTTGAACTTATGGCAGTCAGACGGATGGACAATGTCGGAATCGTCGTCGATGACCTCGACGAGACGATTGCCTTCTTTCGCGAGCTCGGCCTCGAACTGGAAGGGCGGGCGACGATCGAAGGCGAGTGGGCCGGACGTGTCACCGGGCTCGGCGATCAGCACGTCGAGATTGCCATGATGCGCACACCGGATGGCCATAGCCGGCTCGAGCTCTCCCGCTTCCTCACGCCGAAGGTCGTCGCCGATCACCGCAACGCCCCGGTCAATGCCCTGGGCTACCTGCGCGTCATGTTTACCGTGGACGACATCGACGACACGCTTGAAAGGCTCCGCAAGCGTGGCGCGCAGCTGGCCGGTGAAGTCGTCCGTTACCAGGACGTGTATCGGCTCTGCTACATCCGCGGGCCGGAAGGGCATCTCATCGGGTTAGCCCAGGAACTCGGCTGAGCGCCCTTCGCAGGCGGGCTGAATATCACTCGGCGCGGATATCGATCGGCGCTTCGATCTTTACCACTTCGAAATCCGAAACCAGAATATCGAGCCGCGCCGTCCAGCGGCCTGGAATCGGAATGACGAGATTATCGACGCGCCAGGTGCCGTCGCCTGGCTTGGTCGCCGGACGCTTGATCGGCTCGATCCCCGAATCGGGCTTGGACAGCACCAGCGTCACTTCCTTGGCGTCGAGCGGGCCGAAATCGCCATCCATGATGACGATGGAGGCGGTGACCTCCCCGGTATGGCCGGGCGTGATGTCGATGTCGGCCATCGCCTTCATAGTGTGGATATGGGTCGACGTCGGTTGTGCCGCGGCGATTGCCAGGGCCCGTGGCGGCGGCGTGAAGCGCCAGCCGGCGGCAACGCCGAAGATCAGGAGCACGATCAGCATTTCGACTGAGATCGAGCGGCTAAGCCGTCGCCGCACTTCCGTCGCTCCGGCCTCGGCCAAGGCGGTGAGCCGCCATCGATTGACCGCCGCCAGCGTGAACAGAAACACCAGCAGCGCCAGCTTGATCAGCAGCAGCCGGCCATAGGCGGTGTTGACCAGTGCCGCCGGTGTCTGCACCTGGATGATGGCGAGCACCACACCGGCGGCGGCAAGCACTACCACCACGGGCATGATCGCGCGCGAAAACCGCCGCAGGAACGCCCCGGCTTCCACCGATTGGCTGCTCAACGCCAGGCCCAGCGGCAGCAATGCTCCAGCCCAGAAAGCGATGCCGGCGCCATGCAGGAACACCATAGGCCGCGTCAGCCATTGCGGTTCGGCTGCACTGGCATGGCCGCTGGCGGCAAGGGCTGCACCCACACCGGCCAGCCCGGCGAGCGCCAACGGCCTGGCGCCAGCACGCGATCCGACCAACGACAGCAGGCCAAGCCCGAGCGCCGCCAGCGAAATCAGCACCGTCCAGCCGAAGCTGGTGCCAAGCGCCGTCCGCCAGACCACCGGTTGCGCCAGCCGGGCGAGTGGCGCGCCCAGCGCGTCCAGCCCCTGGAACCCGAGCGACAGGGGTGCTGCGACCAGCCCGCACAGGATGGCGGCAATGACGAAGCGCTGGCCTGAGCGCTGGCCTTGCGCCAGCCATGTCAGCGCGAAGGCGCCGCCAATGCCGAGGAAAAGCCCGATGTAGAGAAGAACCTTGCCGGTCCAGATCGCTGACCGCAAATCTATATCGACAGCTTCCCCCACCGCCGGCGCCGCACTTGGCGCGCCAACGGAAAACAGCACCGAGCCGCCGACCGGATGGCCATCGGCGGAAATCACCCGCCAGCTCAAGACATGGGTGCCCGGCCCGAGCTTTTGTGGATTGTCGATCTCAACCGTTTGGTCGCTCAACCGAAACGAGGTCAAAGCGACAGGCGTACCGTCGGGCCGCACCAAGGTCAGCACCAGCGGCGACACAGGCTCGCTGAAGGTCAGCGAAAATTGCGTCGGCGCTCGCTCCATAACCGCGCCGTCGGCAGGCTCGGCCTTGATCAGCGCCGCATGGGCAAAGGCCTGGTTTGGCGTGGCAAGGACGGCAAGCAGCAGGATCGCGGCCAGCAGGCCGAAGCACCTGCCGGCTGTCCGTTCTATCCGCTGAAAACAGGCCACGTTCATGCCATCCACCAAAACAGTGGCGCGCCGCTTCGAAGCAGCGCGCCGCCAATGCATCATTTCTTCGGCAGCAGGTTGAGGCCGGGCGCCGGATCTTCCAGCGCATCCTCATCCTGACCAGCCGCCGGAATCTCTATCCAACGCGTGGTGGCGCCATCGCATTCCTGCACCACCGGAAAATAGAGTTTTTGCCCGGCCGGCAGATCGGCGGCCAACGTGCCGCGGAAGACGAACTCGTCATAAAATTCATCCGGCAGGCTGCCGCCGCTCCAGTCGACTTCCTTGACGCCCGAGGTCACCGCCTCGCCATAGAGCTGGTAGGATTTCTCGTACTTGCCTTTCTTGACCTGCAGCGTCCAGCCGGGCTTGGGCATCGGCTTCACCCCGATCACCCCTTCCGGGATCTGCACGCGCACGGCAATCGTCGCCTTGCCTTCGCAGCCATGCGGCACGCGCAGCACGGCCTTGTAGGTCGAACCGACCGCAACCTCCTGTGTTTCGAGCGTGATATGGGCGAAGGCGGCACTTGTCCCCAGGACGAGGAATGCAGCGGCCGGCAAATGATGCTTGTTCATGATGGGTCCCTCTCGAAAAAATTGATTGGCAATAATTGGTCAGTCGTTGTCTTCCAGGGGTGGCGCGCTGCCTATGGCTTGCACGGCAAACTCGACGGTCACGGTTCCGGCCCTCTCGAAAGTCAGCGTAGCGGCAAACATCTGGCCTTCTTTAGGGGGCTGCTTCAGATCCATGAACATCACGTGATAGGCGCCGGGACCCAGCGTGACCTTGCCGCCCGCCGGGATATCCAGGCCACCACTGACCGGGCGCATGGTCATGACGCCATCCTTCACCCCCATTTCATGCAGTTCGGCCTTGCCTGAAATGTCGGAGGAAATCGATAGCAGCCGGTCTGGCGCGCTGCCCTTGTTGACGATGGTGAAATAGCCGCCGGCAACCTTGGCGCCGGCCGGCGTGGCGCGCGACCAGGGATGCTCGATCTCGATGTCACCGGCCTTGAATTCATGCGCAAGGACGGAATGGGAGCCGACGAACAACAGTGCAAAGGCGAACAGGGCGCTGCCGAGACGCTGCTCGATAGTGCTGAATAAACGGGTGCTGCGGTGCAACGCGCCGGCACGAAGAAAACGGAACATGGGTAGGCTCCATGAATATAAGGTCGCGCCGTTGTTAGGCTGCGAACGTGTTTATCATTGGATGATTATCGCCCGCGCGGGTTACGCCAAGCGAGCGGCGGTTTTCAGCCCGCAAGCGGCGGCGCGCGCGGATTGGCCGGAGAGCGCTCGCGCGTGACGTCGGGATACCTGACTGCCGGCGGGGCAAAAGCGACTGTTTCCAAGGACTGGCTGACCGGCGCCAGGCCGACGCCTGCCGGCGGCGCATAGGCGACGGAGGCCATGCTGCAGCCGAGCATGCAGCACGCCGGCATATGCTGCTGGTGCGGATCGCCGCCGGGAAGCTTGACCGCTCCCTCATGGCTGCAGATGACATTGCCGAAAGCGTCGAGTCGCGAGGCATCCGGCGCAATGCCGAAGGCAAACACGCCGAGCGTCGACTGGAGCAGCAGCACACAGGTCGCGACAAACGCGGCCGTCATGCTCAATCTCTTACGCCGGAAGTCCAAAGACCTGCCTCTTCACGCAGCAACGCGTGGATATCTAGCACGCGGCATGTCGGCGGAAAATCGCCAAATCATCGCTGCGGCAACGCGGCGCGTTCGATCCATGTCGCACAAAAGTGCGCAGCGGTTTGGGATAACGGCATGAGGCAGAGATCTTGTGCGCATAAGGTCCCTTCGGACGTCGCGCTCAGGAAGCCGGGCGGCCGCCGATTTCCGGAATCGACGTCAACAGCGTGTGGCGTGCCGACTTCAGATGCTTGCGGCAGGCGGCGTCGACCTTGCCGAGATCGCGCGATTTCAGCGCCGCGATGTAGGCGAGATGCTCGCTCACCGCGACTTCGTTGCGCTCGCGCTCTTGCGCCTTGTTCCACTGGTAGTGGTAGTGAAAGATCATGGCGATGACGTCGTAGAAATCGACGATGAAGCGGTTGTGCGACGCCCGGTGGATCAGCCGGTGGAAGCGCTCGTCTAGCTCAGAGAATTCGTGGAAGCGGATGGCGATTTCGCTGGCCAGAAGCCGGTGCTCGTCTTCCAGCCGGTCGAGATCCGCCCAGACCGGACTATCCCCAGGCAAGGCGGCAAAGGCCGCCGCCGAGCGTATCTCGAACATCTCGCGGATTTCAGTGAGTTCGAGCGCGAAGGCTCGCGTAAATCCTTTCAGCACCCAGTGGCTGTTGCGCCGCTTCTCGATCAGGCCGAAGCGGGAGAAGCGGATGAGGAACTCTCGCACGCTGGTGGTGCCGACGCCGATCTCGCGCGCCAGTTCGAGCTCGTTGATCTGCATGCCGGCCTCTGCACCGCCGGCCAGCAACCTGCGCATAAACGACCGCTCGATGATCTGGGCCAGTGTGTCTGTCTCCTCCTCGGGGAAGAAATCATCCTGCTTCGGCGTCCTGAGCACTGTCTTGCTGCGTTTGTTCCACGCGATCAGCCCGGTCTCTTCCATGCGCGCCAGAATGGTGCGCACGGTGGTACGGCTGACGCCAAGCAAAGTGCCCAGCTCCGGCTCCGACGGCAGGCTCTGCGTCTCATCGAGCAGCCGCAGACCCCTGTTGTAAGCGTCCTTGTAGACGTTGTTGCTCTTCGACATCCCTGCCCCGTTGCGCGCCGGCGCTTGCTGTGGCTGGCTTGAAGCGCGATATCACATATGTCCTGGCGCTGACCCGGCAAAGCAAAACGCTCTGCGTGTCAGACGCCGCTCCCCACAAGCCAAGCGTCCATCGGACGCATGGTCTCCTCCTGAAAAAACAATTGACGCACAAATGTTTTTTCACGATAAAAGACATTATATGTAAACAGACGCGTGTCAATCCGCGCATCCCCAGGAACAGACCCAGGAAACTGCCCGTGAACGCCTCGAACAGCATTCTTCTGTCCCCCGCCGACAATGTCGCGGTCGCCAATGGCCGCATCGAGATCGGCACCCCTCTGCCCGGCGGCGCCGTCGCCACGGCCTTGATCGAGCCCGGCCACAAGGTGGCGATCAAGCCTATCGCCGCCGGCGAGGCGGTGGTCAAGTATGCCCAGGCCATCGGCCGCGCCACCCAGGACATCGCGCCCGGCGACCACGTCCATTCGCACAATCTGGTCTTCGAGTCCGGCCGTCTGCCGGTCGTGCCGCCGAGCGAAGCGGAGCATGCCACCGAAGCTGACCGCGCCCGGACATTCATGGGCTATCGTCGCGCCGATGGCCGCGCCGGCACGCGCAACTTCATCGGCATCATCGCCAGCGTCAATTGCTCGGCCACCGTCTGCCACGCCATTGCCGACGAGGCCAACCGCGTGCTGTTGCCGAAATGTCCGGGGATCGACGGCTTCGTCCCGATCGTCCATGGCCAGGGCTGCGGCATGAGCGGCACCGGCGACGGCATGATGGTGCTACACCGCACGCTCGCCGGTTATACCCGCCATCCGAATTTCGGCGGCGCGTTGATGGTCGGCCTCGGCTGCGAGGTCAACCAGCTCACCCTTTACGGCCAGAAGGGTGCGGCGGCGGGAAAACGCCATTTCAACATCCAGGACGCCGGCGGTTCGCGCAAATCGGTCGCAAAGGCGATGGGCGTGCTCGCCGAAATCGCCGAGGAAGTCGGCCAGTATCAGCGCGAGCCGATCCCGGTCTCGGAGATCGTCGTCGGCCTGCAATGCGGCGGTTCCGACGGCATGTCGGGCATCACCGCCAATCCCGCGCTGGGAGCGGCGGTCGACATCCTGGCCGGCGTCGGCGGCATCGGCATCCTGTCGGAGACGACGGAGATCTATGGCGCCGAACATCTGCTCGCCTATCGCGCGGCAACGCCGGAGATCGCCAAGAAGCTCGACGGTTTCGTCAAATGGTGGGAGGACCATGTCGCCAAGCACGGCGCCTCGATCGACAACAACCCCTCGCCCGGCAACAAGCGCGGTGGCCTGACCACCATCCTGGAAAAGTCGCTGGGCGCCGTGGCCAAAGGCGGCCAGACTCCGCTCAACGGCGTCTTCGGTTATGCCGAAAAGGTCACCGGCAGTGGCCTGGTGTTCATGGACACGCCCGGTTACGACCCGGTCTCGGCGACCGGTCAGGTGGCGGGCGGCGCCAACATCATCGTCTTCACCACCGGCCGCGGCTCCTGCTTCGGCTGCCGGCCCACGCCGTCGATCAAGGTCGCCACCAACTCGACCATGTACCACCAGATGGAAGAGGACATGGACGTCAATTGCGGCGTCATCGCTTCGGGTGAGAAGACCATCGCCGGCATGGGCCGGGAACTCTTCGAACTCATCGTCGAGACGGCATCGGGCCGCAAGACCAAGAGCGAGGCGTTCGGCTACGGCGACAACGAGTTCGTGCCGTGGCACCTCGGCGCGACGCTCTAACCACCGACGAAAAAAGCGGGCTGCAAAGACGGCTCACAAGGGGAGGCTGTGGATGGACAAACGCCGCATCGGCACGACTGCGCTCGAGGTCACTGAGATAAGCTTCGGCGGGGCGGCGATCGGCGGGCTCTACCGGGCCTGTCCGCGCGAAGCGGCGATGGAGACGCTGCAGACAGCCTGGGATGCCGGCCTGCGCTATTTCGACACCGCGCCCTTCTATGGCTTCGGCCTGTCGGAGCGGCGGACCGGCGACTTCCTGCGCTACAAGCCGCGGGATTCCTATGTGCTGTCGACCAAGGTCGGCCGCCTGTTCCGCCCGGTGCCGGAAGACCAGGTTCCCGATCATTCCTATGTCGACCCGCTGCCTTTCGCGCTCGACTACGACTACTCCTATGACGGCATCATGCGCTCGGTCGAGTTCTCCTATGCGCGGCTCGGGCTGAACCGGATAGACATCCTGTTTGTGCACGACATCGGCACCTACACACATGGCGTCGAGAAGACGAAGCTGCACTTTCGCCAGCTGATGGACGGCGGCTTGAAGGCGCTGGACGAGCTTAAAACGTCGGGTGTAATTTCCGCCTATGGGCTCGGCGTCAACGAGGTGCAGATCTGCCTCGACGTGCTGCGCGAAGCACCGCTCGACTGCATCCTGCTGGCCAGCCGCTATTCGCTGCTCGACCGCTCGGCTGAAGCCGAGTTGCTGCCGCTGTGTCGTGAGCGACAGACTTCGCTGATCATCGGCGGCGTCTTCAACTCGGGCATCCTGGCGACCGGACCGGTGCACAGTGCGCATTTCGACTATCTGCCGGCGACGCAGGACATACTCGAGCGTGTCGGCGCGATGGAGAAAATCGCTGATGAGGGCGGATATCCGCTGGCGGCGGCTGCATTGCAGTTTCCGCTTCAGGAGCCTGTCGTGGCCAGCGTGCTGACCGGAACGGCCAAGCCCGCCAACCTGACGCGCAACCTCGACCTGTTCGACGTCCAGGTGCCGCAAGCGGAATTCGCCCGCTACGCACCCTACACCATCGTGCAGGAGCTCGGCTGACGAAACGCCACGTTCACGCGGCTCTCAAGAAAGAATGAATATTCCATATTGACTAGACAGTGGAATTAATATTCCATAACGATCAAGGAGGCCCGGGAGCGTCTGGGCGTGGCACTGAGGATCGGCAGGAAGGTTTCCCCGCCAAGCCATGCGCAGGCCGATATGAAACACCGCTTGCGTCGGCCGGACCGATGCACTATCAAAAAGCGGCAACTGTTTTTTATTGATAAAGTTCTGTTGGGCCGCGCCTATCCAAATGGAGCTTCCGTAACCTTCACCGGGCGATCTAGGGAGGATTCCTAATGAAATTCGTGACCAGCATTCTCAACCGCCGCTCACTGATGGCACTAGCTGCCGCCTCGATGCTTGCCGGCACGCTGCACACGGCGCCGGCTTCGGCGGCGGACGTGACCATTCCGATCATCGTCAAGGACACCACGTCCTTCTACTGGCAGATCGTCCTGGCCGGCGCCCGCAAGGCCGGCAAGGATCTCGGCGTCAACGTACCCGAACTCGGCGCCCAGGCTGAAACCGACGTCAACGGCCAGGTCTCGATCCTCGAGAATGCCGTCGCCGGCAACCCGGCCGCGATCGTCATCGCGCCGACCGAATTCAAGGCGCTCGGCAAGCCGATCGATGAAGCGGCCAGCAAGGTCAAGGTCATCGGCATCGACTCCGGCGCCGACTCCAAGGCGTTCACCTCGTTCCTGACCACCGACAATGTGCAGGGCGGACGCGTCGCCGCTGACGGTCTTGCAGCAGCCATCGGCGAAGCCAATGGCGGCAAGATCGAGGGCGACGTCGCCCTGATCACCAACGCGCCGGGCGCCGGTTCGCTGGAGCAGCGCAAGCAGGGCTTCACCGAGCAGCTGGCCGCGAAATATCCGGGGCTGAAGCTCGTCGCCGACAAATATGCCGACGGCCAGGCAACGACCGGTCTCAACATCGCCACCGACCTGATCACCGCCAACCCGAACCTCAAGGGCATCTTCGCGTCCAACCTGATCATGGCGCAGGGCGTCGGTCAGGCAGTCGCCGAGAACAACCTTGGCGGCAAGCTGGCGCTGGTCGGCTTCGACAGCGATGAGAAGCTGATCAAGTTCCTCAATGACGGCGTCATTTCCGCGCTCGTCGTCCAGGATCCGTACCGGATGGGCTATGACGGCATCAAGACCGCGCTCGCCGCCTCGAAGGGCGAGAAGGTCGAGGCCAATGTCGACACCGGCGCCAACCTGGTGACCAAGGCAAACATGAAAGACCCCAAGATCGACGCCCTGCTCAACCCGAAGCTCTGAGCCCGTCAGGCAAAAATCGTTTCCGGGGCCTCGCGCCCCGGAAACATTCGATACCGGCTTGAATATCCACCGGCTTGAATTACCTCGGCGATGTGGCTGACTGCATCGCGACGTGCCAACCGTAAGGCCAACCTGGGAGGATTGTCATGACGCCCACGGCGCAGGAACTGCACCCGGCCCCAACGCTAGCGCCCGGCAGGACGATCCTCGAACTGCACGGGCTGGAAAAGCGCTATCCCGGCACGCATGCGCTGAAGCCCGTTCACCTTGCCTTCAAGGCAGGTGAGATCCACGCCATCGTCGGCGAGAACGGCGCCGGCAAATCCACCCTGATCAAGCTTCTGACCGGCGTCATGCCGCGCACCTCCGGCGATGTCATCTGGGAGGGCAAACCGGCAGCGCTGGCAACCCCGCACGAGGCGATGGCGCTGGGCATCAACGCCGTGCATCAGGAGGTCGTGCTCTGTCGCCATCTCACCGTCGCCGCCAACATGTTCCTCGGCGAGGAGAATTCGCGCTTCGGCATCCTGCAGCAGCGCGCCATGGTCAAGGAAGCGCAGAAGATCATCGACGGTCTCGGCTTCGACCTGCCGGCGCATGTCATGCTGGGTGACCTCACCATCGGCCAGCAGCAGCTGATCGCCGCCGCCCGCGCCACCGTGCGCGGCACCAAATTCCTCATCTTCGACGAGCCGACCGCCTATCTCACCCGCAAGGAAGCCGACCAGCTGTTCACGCTGATCCGCAGGCTCAAGGGCGAAGGCGTCACCATCATCTACATCAGCCATCGCATGGAAGAGGTGTTCGAGCTCGCCGATCGCGTCTCGGTGCTGCGCGACGGCACGCTGGTCGGCACCCGCAACATTGCCGAGACCAATGACGCCGAGCTGGTCAAGATGATGATCAACCGCTCGATCGAGCAAGTCTACCACAAGGAGCATTTCACCCCCGGTGCCGTGATCGCCGAAACCAGAAACCTGTCGGGCAAGGGCTTCGAAGACGTCTCGATGTCGGTGCGCGCCGGCGAGATCGTCGGGCTCTATGGCCTGATCGGCGCCGGGCGGAGCGAGTTCGTCACCACGCTCTATGGCCGCCACAAGAAGTCGGCCGGACAGGTCCTTTGGCAAGGCAAGCCGGTCCACATCAATTCCGAGCACGACGCGATCAAGCTCGGCATGGCGCTGGCGCCGGAAAGCCGCCGCGACCAGGGTCTGTGCCTGAACCTGCCGGTCGGCCTCAACCTCAACCTGCCGATCTACAAGCGCATCTCCAGCAACATGCTGATCTCCGGTGCGAAGGAAAAGGCCGAGGCCGATCGCCAGATCGCCGGCCTCCGCATTAAGACGCCGACGCGCGGCGCACTGGCCTCCAGCCTGTCCGGCGGCAACCAGCAGAAGATCGTCATCGGCAAATGGCTGGCGCACGGCGCTAAGCTGTTCATCTTCGACGAGCCTACGGTCGGCGTCGATGTCGGCACCAAGGCCGAGATCTACCGCCTGTTCGGGGAACTGTTGTCCAAGGGCGCCGGCATCATCCTGATCTCGTCCTATCTGCCCGAGGTTTACGAGCTCGCCGATACGCTGCACGTGTTCCGGCGCGGCAAACTGGTCGCCAGCCATGGCTTTCGCGCCGCTAGCCACGAAGACGTGCTGACGCAGGCGATCGGCTGACAAAACAAGAAACGGGAGGAACCATGAGCATCGAAACCGTCGCGATCGAAAAACCGAAACGGAACTACAACGTCCTGTTCGGGCTGACGCTTCTGGCGTTGCTGGTTCTGCTCTGGATCGTGCTGTCGGTGGCGACGCCGAGCTTCGCCTCCTCCAACAACATCGCCAATCTTTTGCGGCAGGGCTCGATGATCGCCATTATGGCGGTCGGCCAGACCTTCGTCATCATCACCGGCGGCATCGACCTCTCGGTCGGCGCCGTGGTCGGCTTCGCCACCGTCATTGTCGCCATGATGATCAATGCCGGCTTCCCGATCTGGGTCGCCATTCTGGTGACGCTGCTGGTCGGCGTTGCCATCGGCCTGTTCCATGGCTTCGGCATCGTCAAGATGGGCCTGCCGCCCTTCATCATCACGCTGGCGACGCTGACCTCGTTGCGCGGCATCGGCCTGTTGATGACCAACGGCAACTCGATCAACATCAACAGCGACATCTTCACCGCGTTCTCGCGCAGTTCCTTTGTCGGCATCCCCAATCTGTTCTGGATGGTGATCCTGGTCGGCATCCCGGCCTACATCTTCCTGCACCACAGCCGCTGGGGCCGCTATCTCTTCTCCGTGGGATCCAATGCCGAGGCCTCGCGCCTCTCGGGCGTCAATGTCCAGCGCACCATCTACATGGCCTACACGCTGTCGGGCCTGTGCGCGGCCTTCGTCGGCGTGCTGCTGGCGGCGCGCATCGGCATCGGCAATCCGACCCAAGCGGAAGGTTGGGAGTTGCAGGCGATCGCCTCGTCGGTGATCGGCGGCACTTCGCTGTTCGGCGCCGTCGGCTCGGTGCATGGCCCGCTGCTCGGCGCCTTCATCCTGGCCACCATCAACAACGGCGCCAATCTGCTCAACGTCAACTCGTTCTGGCAGCGCATCATCACCGGCGCGTTGATCATCATCATCGTCTATTTCGACGGCCTGCGCCGTCGCGGCAAGTAATCCTCCCTGACCTTCGGTGTCGGTCCGCTCAACAACGGACCGGCGCCTTTTTGAACACTGGAATTGCCGAATGAAAGCTGTTGTCTGCCGCTCGCCCGGCGAGCTTGTCCTGGAAGACCGGCCGGCGCCAGGAGCGCCGCCTGCCGGCTGGGCGCTGGTTGCCGTCAGCCATGTCGGCATCTGCGGCACCGACTACCACATCTTCGAAGGCAAGCACCCGTTCCTTGCCTATCCCCGCATCATGGGCCATGAAGTGTCGGGCACCGTCGTCGAGACCGGCGAAGATGTCGACCTTGCCGTGGGCGAGCCCGTCATCATCAATCCCTATCTCGCTTGCGGAAAATGCATCGCCTGCCGGAACGGCAAGCCGAATTGCTGCGTCAGGATCGAAGTGCTTGGCGTGCATCGCGACGGCGCCATGGCCGAGCAGATCCTGGTGCCGGCGCAGAATCTTTATCCGGCAAACGGCTTGTCGCTGGCCGACGCGGCGGCGGTGGAATTCCTCGCCATCGGCGCGCATGCCGTGCGGCGTGCCCGCGCCGAACCAGGCGCCCGCACGCTGGTCATCGGCGCCGGGCCGATCGGCCTTGGCGCAGCGCTGTTTGCGCGCATCGCCGGGCTCGATGTCAGCCTGCTCGACATGAGCACGGAGCGGCTGGATTTTGCAAAAGGCGAACTCGGCTTCGCCACGCTCGACGGTTCACAAAAAGCGGCAGCCGAACTGGTGCGCGAGGCAACCGGCGGCGAAGGGTTCGACGTCGTCTTCGACGCCACCGGCAACACCGCCTCGGTGCAGTCGGCCTTCGCCCATGTCGCGCATGGTGGCACGCTCGTGCTGGTCAGCGTCGTCAAGGACGACATCGTCTTTTCCGATCCGGAATTCCACAAGCGCGAAATGACATTGATCGGCAGCCGCAACGCGCTGAGAGTCGATTTCGACCACGTCGCTGCCTCGATCCGCAACGGCGCCGTGCCTCTGGCAAAACTCGTCACCCACCGCACCACGCTGGCCGGCACGCCGGATGATCTCGCCCGCTGGGCGCATGAGAAATCGGGGTTGATCAAGGCTGTGATCGAGGTGGGGTAAGACATCCGAAAAATTTGGTGGAGCGATAAGTGCCGAGTTAAGGCAGATCGCATACCTCGGCGATTTGCGAAAAGGCCCGTCGCTTCCTCATCCACGGGCGGAGCAAGGAGCGAAGCGACGCGGCGCAGACCCGAGGATTCATTCGGTGACGTCTGCGCTAGAATCCAGCGGTGCAAAAGAGGCGTCCATTCGCATCTCCTACCTGCACCGCTGCGGCGCGCGACAGTCGCGGCATGGGTCCTCGGGTCTGCGCCGCGTCCGCTGCGCTCCCGCTCCGCCCGTGGATGAGGAAGTGAGCGGCTAAGCCGCCCGCTTCCACCCATCCCTGATATGCCTGTAT
Organism: Mesorhizobium sp. C395A; assembly: GCF_030323205.1. Classification (NCBI taxonomy): domain Bacteria; kingdom Pseudomonadati; phylum Pseudomonadota; class Alphaproteobacteria; order Hyphomicrobiales; family Phyllobacteriaceae; genus Mesorhizobium; species Mesorhizobium sp. C395A. The sequence goes on from NZ_CP100473.1 coordinate 3,837,162, forward strand.
CCCTCGCGATAAACTGCCTCCGGCGTCTCGGAAAAATCCCGCCACACCTTGGTCGCCGCCGCCAGATCCTTCAGCGATCTGCCAAACGCCTCGATCGTCAGCCAGTCGTCATAGCCGCTCTTGCGGATGGCCGCGAAAGTCTCTTTCCACGGAATGTTCCCGCGCCCCGGCACGCCGCGATCGTTCTCCGAAATGTGGATGTGCACGACATTCCGCCGGTGCTTCATGTAGGCGCCGATCGGGTCGGCTTCCTCGATATTGGCGTGGAAGGTGTCGTACATCGCCTTGATGTGCGGCCGGTCGATGGCGTCGACGTGCTCGGACAGATCGGCCATCGTGTTCAGCAGATAGCACTCGAAACGGTTGAGCGCCTCCAACCCGATGGTAACGTTCCGCTTGCCGGCATGATCGCCAATGGCGCGCTGCGAGGCGATCGAGCGCTTCTTCTCGGCAGCGGTCGGCCCGCTGCCGGAGAAGGCGCCGAGCGTCGAATGCAGCGGCCCGCTCAGCGTACTCGCGCCGAGCGCCTGGGCGCAATCGATCGCCCATTTCATGTAGCCGATGCCGGCCTTGCGGGTCGCGGCATCCGGCGAAATCAGATTCATCGCCGGGTCGCCCATCGCCGTAACAGCCGTGCGCTCCAACCCGATGCGGTCGAGCAAATCGCCAAGCTTCTTGTAGTCCTCTGGCGTGCCTGAGAAGATCGGTATCTCGACGCCGTCGAAGCCGGTCGCCTTGATGTCGCGCAGCAACGGCTCGTGTTTCTTAGACACGGAAGTCGTCCACAAAAACATGCACATGCCGATTTTCATCGACAGCCCCTCCCCATTTGACGGCGCGCGCTGGTTTCTTTCGCACCTCGCACCATGCCCCCTCATTCGGCCGCTTCGCGGCCACCTTCTCCCCGAAGAGAGAAGAGACTTGGCGCCGGCGCTGCCTAAAGTTTCGTCCACGCCCCGTTCTTCTTCGACGACTTCACGCAGGCCTCGATGAACGCCATGCCTTCGACGCCGTCCTGGATGGTCGGGAACACCACGTCCTTGCCCGGCTTGCCGCCCTTCTTGCGTGCCGCGCGGATCGCCCGCGCCGCCTCCTGGTAGATGTTTGCGAAGCCTTCGAGATAGCCTTCCGGATGGCCAGACGGAACGCGGCTGACGCGTCCCGCAACCGGCAGCGCGCCGGCGCCGTTGCGGGTGAGCAGCTGCTTGGGCTGGCCAAACGGCGTGTACCAGAGATAGTTCGGATCCGCCTGCACCCATTCCAGCCCGCCTTTAGAGCCATAGATGCGCAGCTTCAGCCCGTTCTCGTGGCCCGGCGCCACCTGGCTCGCCCAGATCATGCCCTTGGCCGGATGCACCTTGCCGACCGGCTTGAAGCGCAGCATGACATTGACATTGTCGTCGAGCAGCCGCCCCGGCACGAAAGCGTCGAGATCGGCCGACAGCGAATCGAGCTCCAGACCCGAGACGAAGCGAGCCAGATTGTAGGCATGCGTGCCGATGTCGCCGAGCGCGCCGCCCGCGCCCGCCTGCTTGGGGTCGGAGCGCCACGCCGCCTGCTTCTGGCCGGTGGCGGCAAGATCTTCGGTCAGCCAGTCCTGCGGGTACTCGGACTGCACGATGCGGATGTCGCCAAGCTGGCCCTTGGCCACCATCTCGCGCGCCTGCCGGATCATCGGATAGGCAGTGTAATTGTGCGTCAGCACGAACACCTTGCCGGTCTTTTCAACCACGGCCGCGAGCTTCTTGGCCTCGGCCAAAGTCGTCGCCAGCGGCTTGTCGCAGATGACGTGGATGCCGGCCTCGAGAAACGCTTTGGCCGCCGGCACGTGGACATTGTTGGGGGTGACGATCGCCACCGCTTCGATGCCGTCCGGGCGCGTGGCCTCGGCCTTGGCCATCTCGGCATAGGAGGCGTAGCTGCGCGCCGGGTCGAGACCGAGTTCGGCGGCGGAAGCCTTGGCGCGCTCGGGATTGGCCGACAGGGCGCCGGCCACCAGCACGAAGTCATTGTCCATGCGCGCCGCGATCCGGTGCACCGCGCCGATGAAGGCGCCTTGGCCGCCGCCGACCATACCATAGCGGATCGGGCCGCCTCCCGCTTCCGACTTCGATGCGCCGACCATGTCTTTCTCCTGCTTGTCTCAAATACCCATCATGGCGCGCAGCATCTTCTTGTCGGTGGTGCCGCCGGCGAAATCATCAAAGGCCTTTTCCGTCACCCTTATGATGTGATGCTGGATGAAGGGCGCGCCTTCGGCCGCGCCGTCCTCCGGATGCTTGAGGCAACACTCCCACTCCAGCACCGCCCAGGAATCGTAGCCATACTGGGTAAGCTTGGAGAAGATGCCGCCGAAATCGACCTGCCCGTCGCCAAGCGAGCGGAATCGCCCCGCGCGATTGGTCCAGCTCTGATAGCCGGAATAGACGCCTTGCCGCCCCGTCGGATTGAACTCGGCATCCTTGGCATGGAAGGCCTTGATCCGCTCGTGATAGATGTCGATGAATTCGAGATAGTCGAGCTGCTGCAAAAGGAAATGCGACGGGTCGTAGTTGATGTTGCAGCGCTTGTGACCGCCAACCGCATCGAGGAACATCTCGAAGGTGGCGCCGTCGAAGATGTCCTCGCCAGGATGGATCTCGTAGCCGACATCGACGCCGTTTTCGTCATAGACATCGAGGATCGGCTTCCAGCGTGTGCCGAGTTCGGCGAAGGCCTCCTCGATCAGCCCGGCCGGCCGCTGTGGCCAGGGATAGAGGTACGGGAAGGCTAGGGCGCCGGAAAACGTCACCGAGGCTTTCAGGCCAAGATTCTTCGAGGCCTTGGCGCCGAACTCCATCTGTTCGACCGCCCATTTCTGCCTGGCCTTGGGGTTGTTGTGCACCGCAGGCGGTGCAAAGCCGTCGAACTGGGCATCATAGGCCGGGTGCACCGCCACCAGCTGCCCTTGAAGATGCGTCGACAGCTCGGTGATCTCGACGCCGGCATCAGTGCAGACGCCTTTCACCTCGTCGCAATAGGTCTTGGAAGACGCCGCCTTCTTGAGGTCGAACAGGCGTGCATCCCAGGTCGGGATCTGCACGCCCTTGTAACCGAGACCGGCCGCCCATTTGGTGATCGAGGCCAGCGAATTGAACGGCGCGGTATCCCCCGCGAACTGCGCCAGAAACAGCCCCGGACCCTTCATTGTCGACGGCATCGGCATCCTCCCAATTCATTTTTCCAAGGACCAAGCATAGCGCCTGATGAAAGCAGGGCCAGCCTCTTTGGTCTCTTGTGATGTGCATTCTCGTATCGGCATTCTGGTATTACCAAATACCGGAAATGGGTCAAGCCATTTGACTCACGCGCAAAGCTGCCGGGGCATTCCATTTTTGGCGATATATACCAGCATAATCAATACGGTACACAGATGCCGATATCGCATCGCGGCGGTTCTTGCCGCGCGACAAAAATTGCTGTAGACCTCCATTAGGGCCCAATTGGTCGAACCAGTTGCGCAAAAACGCTGGAGCGCCTTGGGGAGGAAACACGCGACGCGCCTTGTGGGGCGCATCGCAGGCGAACTGGCACAGACGAATTCTGGGAAGGATAGACCATGCATCTTTCGACGCACAACTGGATGCGCGCGGAACCGTTGGAGGTGACGCTGAAGCGCATCAAGAAATTCGGCTACGAGTCGATCGAGATTTCCGGCGAGCCCGAGCAATACAAGACCAAGGAGACCCGCGCGCTGCTGAAAGAATACGGCATCCGCTGCTGGGGGTCGGTGACGCTGATGCTGGGCGAACGCAACCTTGCCGCCAAGGACCAGGGCCAGCGCGAACGCTCGGTGCAGTACGTCAAGGACGTGCTGACCATGGTCAGCGAACTTGATGGCGAGATCATAACGCTGGTGCCCGCGACCGTCGGCAAAGTGGTGCCGGACGGCACCGAGGAAGAGGAATGGAAGTGGGTGGTCGACGCCACCCGCGAATGCTTCACCCATGCCAAGAAGGTCGGCGTCAAGATCGCGGTCGAGCCGCTCAACCGCTTCGAGACCTATCTGTTCAACCGCGGCGCGCAGGCGTTGGCCCTGGCCGATGCGGTCAGCCCCGAATGCGGCGTCTGCCTCGACGCCTATCACATCCATATGGAAGAATTTAACGTCCATGACGCGATCCGTCAGGTCGGCAAACGGCTGTTCGACTTCCACGTCGCCGACAACAACCGCTTTGCCGCCGGCCTTGGCCAGATCGATTGGCCACGGATCGTGCAGACGCTGAAGGAAGTCGGCTATGACGGCGCGCTGACCAACGAATTCGTCGCGCCCGTCGACCGCACACCCGCCGCGCCCTATCCCGACATGGTCGACCGGAATCCGGTCGACATTTCTCCCGAACAGCTGAAGTTCATCCAGGATCACGGCTCCAGCGTGCTGACGGAGAAATTCTACACCGACCAGATGCGCATCACGGCCGAAACGCTGCTGCCGCTGATCAAGTAGCCGATCGGGATGCGCATCAAAACGGTCCAGGCGTGGTGGGTCCGCGTGCCGATTGAGGCCGCGAAGCAGCACCGCAGCGACTTTGGCCAGGTGACGACGTTCGACGCCGCCATCCTGCGCATTGAGACTGACGACGGGCTGATCGGCTGGGGCGAGGGCAAGAACGCCGCCGGCAGCGCCGGCAGCTATGGTGCGCTGGTCTACATGCTGAATCAGGAGGTCGGGCCGCAGCTGATCGGCCGCGACCCCGCCGACATCGGCATGATCTGGGAGATGCTCTACAACGGCGTGCGCCATGACAGTGCCGCGCGCGCCGGCCATGCCATGCCGCAGCTGGCGCGGCGCGGCATGAGCATTGCGGCAATCAGCGCCGTCGATATCGCGCTCTGGGATATTCTGGGCAAGTCGTTGGGACAGCCTGTGTGGCGGCTCATCGGCGGCCGCAAGCTCGACCGCATGCCGGCCTACGCCTCCGGCGGCTGGGCTGCCGCCGACGCTATCGGCGAGCAGCTCAAATCCTACATCGCCAAAGGCGGCTTCAAGGCGCTGAAGATGCGCGTCGGCGCGATGGACGGCGCCCCGCACATTTCCGCCGCCCGCGTCCGCGCCGCACGGCAGGCGCTCGGTCCTGACGTCGAGTTGATGGTCGACGCGCATGGCACCTATACGGTGGCCGAGGCCAAGCGCTTCATCAGCTTGGCCAGCGATCTCGACCTCGCCTGGTTCGAGGAGCCTGTTATCGCCGACGACAAGGCTGGTATGGCCGAGGTGCGCGCCTCGGGCTCGATCCCGATCGCCACCGGCGAAAGCGAAGCGACGCGCTACGCCTTCCGCGATCTCGCGGTGCTGAAATCCGCCGACATCTTCCAGCCGGATCCGGCCTTTTGCGGCGGTATCAGCGAGGCGATGAAGATCGGCACCATCGCCAGTGCCTTCAATCTGCGCTTTGCCCCGCATCTGTGGGCCGGCGCGCCATGCTTCTTCGCCGGCCTGCATGTTTGTGCGGCCTCGCCTGCCAGTTTTATCGTTGAATATTCGCTCGGCGCCAACCCGATGATCCACGAACTTATCGAAGAGACTGTCGAAGCAAGGGACGGTATGATAGCGATCCCTGAAAAGCCGGGTCTGGGATTCACCATTTCGGAGCGGTTCCTGGAGGCGCACGCGCAACGCGGTTGACGATGAAAGAAAAGAACCTTCTCGCCGAACTCGCCGCCTATCTGTTCGCCCATTCGGACAAGGAGAGCGGCCGCACGCCCTCGGAGCGCGAGCTGGCGGAGCATTTCGGTGTCAGCCGCGGCCAGATCCGCGAGGCGCTGGCCATTCTGGAGGCCATGCGCATCGTCGAGCGCCGCGCCAAATCCGGCATCTATGTCGACACCAGGCAGGCCAGTGTAGAAGCCTTGGCTCTTTTCGCCCGCGCGGGCCTGCCGCTCGATCCGGTGCAGATCTACGAGACCGTCGAACTGCGCAAGATCCACGAGATCAAGGCCGCCGAACTTGCCTGTTCGCGTGCCACCGAAGAGAATTTCGAACGCCTGCGGGAGATCCTGAAAGCCTCGGAGGAGTGCATCGCCGCCGGCGAAGGCCTCGCCAAGGAAGACCGCGAATTCCACCTCGAAATCGTGCGGGCGACCAAGAACGGCGTCTTCCACAATATCTGCAGTGTCTATTACCTGATGGGCGAGCAGCGGCTGCCGATCTACTTCAACGATCCCGAGCGCTCAGTGCGCTCGCATGCCGAGCATATCCAGATCTACGAGGCGCTGCTGCGTCGCGACGGCAATCTCGCCCAGGCGCTGATGAGCGCCCACCTGCAAGGCGCGGAAAGCTACTGGAAGGGGATCATCGAAGGCCGGGAGGCGCAAGCGCAAAGCCTGGCACTTGAGAAGGTCTAGTGCAATTCCAGGAAAGGTGTGAAACGGTTTTTCTGGGAAAAGCGCGCGGCGCTTTCCTTTGAGAATTGCGACTAGCGAGAGCCCCATGCCCAGAATCCTGTCGACGCACACGCTGCACCCGCGTGCCTCCGCCATGCTGGCGGGCGCCGGCGAACTCGTCGTCGCCTCAGCGCTCGATGCGGCAACGCTGACCGCCGAGGCGAAGCATGCCGACGTCATCATCGTTCGCGCACCGCTGCCGCCGTCGCTGTTCGAAAACGCCACGAAACTCAGAGCAGCGGTCCGCCACGGTGCCGGGCTCGACATGGTGCCCATGGAGGCCGCGGCCGCGGCCGGCGTGCTGGTCGCCAACGTGCCGGCGGTCAATGCGCGTTCGGTCGCCGAATATGTGATGTTCGCGGCCCTTGCCCTGCTTCGGCGCTTCCGTTCGGTCGACCGCGACTTGCGCGCCAAGGGCTGGAATGCCGGGCGCGACCACGCCAGCCATGCCAGCGAACTTGCCGGCAAGACCATCGGCATCATCGGCTTCGGCGCCATCGGTCAGGCGGTCGCCCATATCGCCGCGCACGGCTTCGGCCTCGACGTCGTGGCGACGACCCGCAGCATGCAGCCGGCGCCCGACAGGATCGGCTTCCTGTCGATCGATGCGCTGGTCGAACAGAGCGACATCATCGTGCTCTGCTGCCCGCTGACGCCGGAAACGCGCGGACTGATCAGCCGCGAACGCATTGCCCGCATGAAGCCGGAAGCGCTTTTGATCAACATTTCGCGCGGGCCGGTGATCGATGACGAGGCGCTGATCGAGGCCTTGCGCCAAGACCGGATCGGCGGCGCCGCACTCGACGTCTTTGCCACGCAGCCGCTGCCGGCAAACCATCCCTATTTCGGTTTCGACAATGTTATCATCACCCCGCATATGGCGGGGATTACCGAGCAATCGATGATGCGCATGGGCGTGGGCGCGGCCGGCGAGACCTTGCTGGTGCTGGCCAACCGGCTGCCTGTCAATCTGCGCAATCCCGACGTGGTCGAGCATTACCGCAGACGGTTTCCTGCCGACTGACGTTTCTGCAAGCCGCCTCAATTTTCGCGGATTTGGCGTCGACCTTCGCCGATATGGTCAAGAGCGTCGTGAGAGTTCTTCTTCTTCTGATTGCCGGTACAAGCGTAGGGGCAGCCAAGGCTCAGGCCGAAAGCAGCTACGTGCCTTGCGACAACGGCCTGCGCTGCGTGATGGCGCCCTGCCCTTCTACCAGCGCGCTCGACCTCGCCACCGGAAAGGTCGTCAAGGGTGTGTGGGTCGACATCGACGGCTTGCCGCAGCAGGACAAGGCGCTTGACCTTTCCGACAAGCTCTATGCCGGCAAGCTCGTTGTCACAGGAACAATCGAGAACCGGCCACACAGCTTCAACGGCAAGCAGCACGACGTGCCGACATTGTTCGCGACGGGCATCCTGCGCACCGCCAAGGACAGCGAACGCAAGCACTGCTCGTCGGGTTGACTATTACCGACCAAGCAGCCGCTCGATTTCAGCCGCGATGCGCAGCAGATGGTGGTCATGGCCATTGCGCGCCACCAGCATCAGCCCGGCCGGCAGCGTCATGCCGGGCATCGGCAGCGAGATCGCGCAGAGGTCGAACTGGTTGGCGACCTGGGTGTTGCGCAGCAGCAGACCTTCAGTGCGTTCACGCAGAGCCGTATCCTCGGCCATCGAAACGATAGTCGGCGCTGTCACCGGCGTGGTCGGCAGAGCCAGCACATCGACCGAACCCAACCGCTCGTCCATGGCTATGCACAGTGCCGCGCGACGACGCATTGCCCTGATATAAACCGGCGTCGGTATGGCCGCCGCCCGCGACAGCGGCCCGCTGACATGGGGATCGACCGGCACTGATGCGCCCGTCGCCAGCCAGTCGGCATGGATTTCAGCACCTTCCATGGCCGCGATCGAGCCGCGTTTGGTGGCCAGGCGCAGATCGGCAATGAGGTCGTCGATCGAAATGTCCGTGAGCCACGCGCCTGCCTGCTCGATCCCGGCAAGGCTGCGATCGAACGCGGCGGCAATCTCCGTTTCCGTGTCTTCGAAAAGCAGGCCGCGCGGAATGCCGACACGAAGCCCGGCAAGCGCTAACGGCAGGTGCAGTTGCGGCATCTGCTCGCCCGTCATCGCGGCGTCAGCCAGGGCACACGCAGCAACACTCAGCGCCAGCGGCCCGATCGAATCCAGCGTCGCAGAAAGGGGATAGGCTCCAGTCAGCGGCACGCGCCGCGCCGTCGGCTTGAAACCGACGACGCCGTTCAGCGATGCCGGGATGCGCACCGAACCGCCGGTGTCGGAGCCGATGGAAATGTCGCTCGTCCCCTCGCCAACGGACACGGCGGCGCCCGACGACGAACCGCCCGGAATGCGGCTTGTGTCGGCGGCATTGCCCGGTGTGCCGTAGTGCATGTTGTCGCCGATGGCGGTGAAGGCGAATTCGGTCATGTTGGTCTTGCCGATGATGACGGCGCCGGCCTGGCGCAGACGGTTGACGACCGCAGCGTCGTGCCGACGGGGCGCGGTGTCCCTCAACATCAGCGAACCGGCCGTGGTCGATTCACCGGCGACATCGAACAGATCCTTGATCGAGATGATGGCGCCGTCGAGCGGCCCGAGCGATATGCCGGCCTTCTTGCGCGCATCGGTGGCCTCGGCCGCTGCGCGCGCCGCCTCGGCATAGAGTTTGGTGAACACCTTCTCGCCTGCCGCGCAATTGGCAAGACGTGACAGGATGATCTCGAGACGATCGCGGATTGATTGCATGTCGATGTCGGATTCCGTCAAGGTGGAGCGTCTTTAAGGCATATGGGCCGCTAGGTCAGCGGAAGGAATAACCCGGACAGCGTGCCTTTGCACCTGCCAGCGATAGGAAGAGACTGATGCTGTACAAGGGCAGCTGCCACTGCGGCAAGGTAGCGTTCGAATTCAAAGCCGAACTGACCGGCGCCGTGCGGTGCAATTGTTCGATGTGCAGGCGCAAGGGCGTGCTGTTATGCGCCATCCCGCATGACAGCCTGAAGGTGCTCGCATGGGGCGATGATCTCGGCACCTATACGTTCAACAATCACGTATTGGCGCATCGCTTCTGCCGGACCTGCGGCATCCATCCCTTCGCCGAGGATGTCAGTCAGAGCAACGAACGCAGCGCCTACGTCAACCTTAACTGCGTTGCGGATATTGATGCTGCCGGTCTGTCGATTTTCGACTTCGATGGCCGCTCGGTCTAAGCTTACCGGTAACCCGCGGCATCGGCAGGTTTGCCGGCGTCCTGTACCTCCGGAACATAGCGCCAGGCGTCCGGGCGTGAGCCGTCGAGATCGGTAAACCATAAATCTGCGCCAACCCACCGCTGGACAGCGACTGGCCGTTCCAGCGCGCACGATCCGGATCCGCCGCAAGCGACGCGACCGCGCGGCCGACAAAGCGCGGCGTTTCGGAAATGACGAAATGCGGCACGTTGGCGGTGGCGTCGCGCCAATTGTCTTCGGTGACGCCAAACGCCTCCAGCATCATTTCGGAACGCAGCCAGCCGGGCGTCAGCGACACCGAGGTGGCGCCATGCGCAGCAAGATCTTTGGCGTGTGCCCATGCCATGCGGTTCACCGCGACCTTGGCGAGATCGTAGAACGGCGACAGCCGATAGTGATCGGCATTGTACTCGGCGGTGCCGTCAGTGACCTCGACCAGCAGCCCGCCCGGCCGCTCGATCATCAGCGGCAGCGCATGATGCGCGGTGATCAGATGCGTGTCGATGCCGAGCCGCAACAGGCGCAGGCCGTTTTCCAGATTGTGGTCCCAGACCGGCTTATTCCACTCGAACAGCTTTTCGCCGCCCCAGATATCGTTGACCAGAATGTCGAGCCGACCCTGTTCGGCCCGGATGCGCTCGACCAGACTGCGCACATCATCAGTCACCATATGATCGACTTGCACGGCAATGCCCTTGCCGCCGTGCGAACAAACCAGCTCCGCCGTCTCCTCGATGGTTTCGGGCCGGGCATAGTCGGATTGCTGGCTGCGTGTGGTGCGCCCGGTTACATAGACGGTGGCGCCGGCGGCGCCGAGTTCAACCGCGATCCCCCGCCCGGCACCACGCGTGGCGCCGGCGACCAGGGCGACCTTTCCTTGCAACGTCATGGTAGTCTCCCAACCGAATCTATCGACCAAACCGATCTGGCTTACGTCGCTCGCATTATATATAAATGATTATTCGGTTATAGTGAGATGTCAAGGTGACGCGACCAAAAACCAAATCCGACGAGCAGGTGCTGGAAGCCGCGTTGGGATTGATTCACGAACATGGGCCCGAGGCGCTCACCTTCGAGCGGCTGGCAAAGGCGTGCGGCCTCTCTGGCGCAACACTGGTGCAGCGTTTCGGCAACAAGGCGCAGCTGAAGCAGCGCACCTTGCTGCAAGCGTGGGATGGCCTCGATGCCAAGACGAGGGAACTCGCAGCCACCGTTCCCAAAACGCCGGCCGGCGCGATCGAATTGCTGGTGGGGCTGTCGCAGGGCTATGGCGGCATCGAAGCCTACGCCGAGGGCCTGCTCGTCCTGCGCGAGGATCTGCGCGACCCCGTGCTCAGGGCGCGAGGCGCCGCCTGGAAAGCGTTCCTGAGCGAGGCCCTTGCGGCTTGCTTGGCCGGAACGCCAGACACCCCGCGCGACATCGGCCTGCTGATGGCATCGCATTGGCAGGGCTCACTGCTGTGGTGGAGTTTTGACCCGACGATCGAGGTGGCCACCTATGTCGAGGAAAGCCTCAAGTGCTTCGTTGCAGCCATTACCAAAACAGCGGCCCGAAAACGTGATGGGCCGCTGCGCAAGCTGGGAGTGGATGTAGTCTAAATTAGCTGGCGTGCCGCAAGCTCACGCCGCTGCCCTTGTCGAACAGCACCACCTTGTCCTGATTCCAGGCAAAGCGCACCGGCTGCTCGATCTGGACATCGGTTCTGGCCGGCACCGTGGCGCGTAGCGTCGTGTCGCCGACCCGCAGAGTCAGGATCTTTTCCACGCCATGGTTCTCGACATCGTGGACGCGTGCCTCGACCGGCGCACCGCTTTCAAGATACACATCCTCAGGTCGAATACCGAAGACGAGCGGGCGACCGTCGGTCGCACCGCCCGCCTTGGCACCCCCAGAGAAAGGCAGTTCGAAATTCAGCGGCGCCATCACCGCGCGGCCGTTGACCAGCTTGCCATCGATCAGGTTCATCGGCGGCGAGCCGACGAAGCTCGCCACATAGGTATCGCGCGGATTGTTATAGATCTCGTACGGCGTGCCGGTCTGGATGATGCGGCCATGGTTGAGCACGCCCACCTTGTCGCCCATCGACATCGCCTCGATCTGGTCGTGGGTGACGAACAGGAAGGTGGCGCCAAGCTGGATCTGCAGGTTCTTCAGTTCCGTGCGCAGCGCCTCGCGCAGTTTGGCGTCGAGCGCCGACAGCGGTTCGTCCATCAGGAACACGCGCGGCTTGCGCACGATGGCGCGCCCGATAGAGACGCGCTGCATTTCGCCGCCTGAAAGGCGGTCAGTCTTGCGGTCGAGCAGATGCTCGATCCGCAGTGTCTTGGCCGCCCGCGCAACACGGTCCTTGATCTCGGCATCCGGCAGCCGACGTATCTTCGGCTTCAGCGGAAATTCGAGATTTTCGCGGACCGTATAGCGCGGATAGAGCGAATATTGCTGCAGCACGAGCGCCACGTCGCGCTCGGCCGCACCCCAGTCGGCGACGTCGACGCCGTCGATCAACACCTGACCCTCGGTCGGCTTTTCGAGACCCGCGATCATGCGCAGCGTCGTCGTCTTGCCGGCGCCGGTCTCGCCGAGCAGCACGAAGAACTCGCCATCGGCGATCTCGAGATCGAGCCCGGCCAGTGCGGTGTGGTTGCCGAAGCTCTTGGAAATATTCTTGAGCTGGATATGAGCCATCAGAGCCTCACCTCAAGCGACTTGCCGCTTGCCGTGTCGAAGAAATGTGCTTGCGTCGGATCGATCCTGGCGAAGACCTTTTCGCCCGGGCCGCCGACGAAGCCGCTCTTGGTGCGCGCGCGCAGCATCTTGGAGCCGACCTTGAGATCGACAATGTCGAACGAGCCGAGCGGCTCGACGATCTGTGTCTCGACCGGCAAGAAACCCTCCGCCGCTTCATGGCGCACCAGCACGCCTTCGGGCCGGATGCCGAGCGCCAGCTGGCCGCCGGCATGGCCGTTGAGCTTGGACAAAAGCGTGCGCGGAAATTCGAAGCCGGCGGCAGCGCCACCGACGGTGACCGAGGCCGCCGATGCGGTCTCGGCGATCGCCGCATCGGCGACGTTCATCACCGGGCTGCCGACGAACTGCGCCACGAACAGATTGGCCGGATGCGAATAGACCTCGTCGGGCGAACCGACCTGCTGCAGCACGCCCTCATGCATGATCACGATGCGGTCGGCGAGGCTCATCGCCTCGATCTGGTCGTGCGTGACATAGATGGTGGTCGAGCCCTGTTTGATGTGCAGCCGCTTGATCTCGGCCCGCATCTCTTCGCGCAGCTTGGCGTCGAGGGCGCCGATCGGCTCGTCCATCAGCATCGCCTTCGGCCGCCGCACCAGAGCCCGGCCGATGGCCACACGCTGCATGTCGCCGCCCGACAGCGCCGACGGCTTCTTGGCCAGCAGTTCCGTGATCTGCAGCGTCTTGGCGACCGAGCGCACCTCGCTATCGATCTCGGCCTTGCTCTTGCGCGTCGCGCGCAAGGGAAAAGCAATGTTCTCATAGACGCTCATATGCGGGTAGAGCGAGAACGACTGGAACACCATGGCGATGTCGCGGTCGGCGGCCTTGAGGTGTTGCACCGGCTTGCCGTCGATGAGGATGTCACCGCCGTCGATCGTCTCCAGCCCGGCAACCGCCCTCAATGTCGTCGTCTTGCCGCAACCCGACTGACCGAGCAGCACGATGAACTCGTTGTCGTCGATCTTGAGGTTGAGGTCCTTGATGACCTGGACCGCACCGAAGAATTTCTGGACGCCGCGAAGCTCAATCTGGGTCAATGCTCTGCTCCCGGATTGCGCACCTGGCCGGTACCGGCCTTCTCCGCCGGCGCGATCTTCGAGGTGATGTTGAAGCCGATCAAGCCGATCAGGATGATGGTCACGCCATAGCTGTGCAGCAGCAGGTTCCACGGCTGGCAAAGCGCGATGATGCCGAGGACCATCAGCACCTGAGACCCCGGTTCGAGATATTTCTGGTTGATGGCTCGAAAGCTCATTTGCGGATCGCTCCGAAGGACATGCCGCGCAGCAAATGGTTGCGGAGCAGGAAGGTGAAGATTGCGACCGGCAGCAGGAACAGGAAGGTTCCGGCGGCGATCACCGTCCAGTCGGGCAGGCCGGCGCCGACCTGGCTGGGGATGAAGGGCGGCGCCGTCTGGGCGCGGCGGTTGGTCATGATCAGCGCGAAGGCATACTCGTTCCACGCCGTGATGAAGCAGAAAACCGCGGTCGCGGCGATGCCGGTGGCGGCCTCCGGCAGCACGATCTTGAAGAAGGCTTCCATGCGGGTGTAGCCGTCGACCAGCGCTGCCTCTTCATACTCCTTCGGGATCTCGTCCATGAACCCCTTCATCAGCCACACCGAAAAGGACAGGTTGAAGGCGGTATAAAGGATGATCAGCCCGATATGGGAATCGTTGAGGCCGACGGCCCGGTACATCAGGAACATCGGGATCGCGACCACCACCGGCGGCAGCATGCGCGTCGACAGGATGAAGAAGAGCAGATCCGCCTCCCCCTTCACCTTGAAGCGCGAGAAGCCGTAGGCGGTGAAGGTACCCATGCCGACAGCCAGCACCGTCGAGGTGATGGCGATGATCAGCGAGTTCATGAAGCGGCTCGGATAGCCGGACCATTGCACCTGGCCCTTGCCGTCGCGCACGATCTTTTCACCGCCGTCAAACACGACACGTTCCCACCAGGGTGCCGCCGCATACTCTTCCGGCGACGGCGGGTTGCGCATCTGCGAGCGCTTGGTGAACAGCTTGACGAACGGCGATATCTCGGGCTGGAACACCACCGTCGGCGGGATGGTCGTGGCAAGATTGCGCGGCTTGAACGCCGTCGAGGCGATCCAGTAGATCGGCGCCAGGAAGATGATCGTCACCAAAAGGACGGCGACGATGGCGACGCGATTGAAGCCTATTTCGGAAGAAGTGCGGACGGCGGCCATCTCAGCGCTCCTTCACCTTGTTGAGGTACTTGACGTAGATGTTGGTGATGGCCAGCACCATGATCAGCACGATGTAGGCGAGCGCGCAGGAGCGCCCGGTCTGCCATTCCTGGAACGCCATCTTGTACAGCCGGATAGAGATCAGCTCGGCCGTCGGCTGGCTGGTCAGGATATAGGCGAGGTCGAAGGTCTTGAACGCTTCCATGGTGCGGAAGATGACCGCGATCATCAGGATCGGCGCGACCAGCGGCAGCGTGATGCGGAAGAAGGTGTAGAACGGTCCGGCGCGGTCGATCGCCGCTGCTTCGTAGAGATGCTTCGGCACCGCCGAAAGGCCGGCCAGCGACAACAGCATGACGAAGGGCGACCACATCCAGATGTCGGTCAGCGCAACCGCATAGAGCGCCATCTTGGGATCGGCCAGCCACTCGAAATTGCCGAGGCCAAGCGCATAGTTGATGACCCCCCATGACGGATCATAGAGCAGTTTCCAGAACAGACCGACGACGGCCATCGACAGCATCATCGGCAGCAGCAGCAGCGTTGTGATGAGACCCTTGAGGGGAATATCCCGGTTGAGCAGCATGGCCACGCCGAAGCCGACGAGCAGCTGACCCGCGACCGAGATGATGACGTACTTCGCGGTGATGGCGAAGTTGGACCAGACATAGGGATCGTTGAGCAGATCGCGATAATTCTGCAGCCCGACGAAATTCGCCGGCGCGTTGGTCGACGCGCGGAAATCGGTGAAGGAATAGCCCAGCGAATAGATCAGTGGGAAAATATTGAAGACGATCAGGAACAGGATCGTCGGGATTATGAAGAGGTTGCGGATCGACATGTCGCTCAAGCCGCGTGCAGCGGCCCGCGAGGAAGTGTCCAGCGTGGTGATCATCGTGGTCGCCAAGACCCTGCTCCCGTTTCGGAAAAAAAGAACGGAGGAGGCACGGATGCCTCCTCCGCGAGAAAAGCTGCTTATTGGCCGCGGCCGTATTTCTTGAACGTCGCGTTCCAGTCGCCTGCGAGCGCGTCCAGCGTTTCCTTGGCGGTGCCTTCGCCGCCGATCATGTAGGGATAGACGCGCTGGTTGAGCTGCTGCAGCAGCTCGGCATATTCCGGCACCGCCCAGAAGTCCTTCACCTTGAACATGGTCTCGTAGAAGGCCTTGTTGTACGGCGTGGCGTTCTGGAATTCGTCCGACTTGAGCACGGCGGCGCTGCAGGTGTAGCCGCCGAGCGCCGCCCACTTCTTCTGGGTCTCGTCCTTGATGAACCATTCAAGGAACTTCGTCGCCTCTTCCTGCTTCTTGGAGTAGGAGACGATGGAGATGCCCTGACCGCCGAGTGCGGCGAACTGATCGCCGTTCGGGCCTGGAGGATTGGCGAAGAAGCCGGTGTTCTTGGCGTTCGGGTTCGACGCCTCGTTGATCAGCGAGGGGAAGAACGCGAAGTAGTTCATGCTCATCGCGGCCAGGTTTTCGGTGATCGCCTGGTTGTCCTCGACGAAGAACGACTTGGCCCAGCCCGGAGGCGTGAACGTGTAGAGTTCCTTGTAGGCGTCGAGTGCGGCGATTGCCTTGTCGGAGTTGATGAAACCGTCGACCTTGTAGGTCTTGTAGTCACCCAGTTCGCCGCCGAAGGAGAACAGCGCGTTTTCGAAGCCCATCGCCATCGCGTCATAGGAATTGTCGGTGTAGATGGCGATGCCGTATCGCTTCTGATCCGGCCGATAGAAGAACTCCGCGATGTCGCGCAGCGCCTTGAAATCCTTCGGCACGTCGAGATCGTAGCCGTATTTGGCCTTGAAGGCTTCCTTTTCCTTCGGGTCCTCGAACCAGTCCTTGCGATAGGACCAGCCGACAGCGTCGCCTTCGAGCGGGATCGCCCAGTACTTGCTGCTGCCGCCCGGATACTCGGCGTAATATTTCACCGTTGCCGGCGCCATCACTTCGCCAAGCTTGTGCTTGTTGAAGAAGTCGGTCAGGTCGACATAGTGGCCGCCGGTCGAGCCGGCGCCGAGCCATTGCGAGTCGCCGACGACCATATCATAGGCGTCGCCATGGGCGTTGAACTCGGTGAAAGCCTTGGTCTGGAAGTCGGACCAGGGCGTGGTTTCCACCGTGATCTTGACGCCGGTTTCCTTCTCGTACTCGTTGCCGAGTTCCTGCAGGTAGTTGGCCGGATCCCATTCCGCCCAAAAGATGGTGAGCTCCTTGTCCTGCGCGTAGACGGACGTTCCGCAGGCAAGTACTAAGCCGATACCAGCAAGCAGGCTGGTCATTGTCTTGCGCATAATGATTTCCTCCCTTGTGCGCATTCTACCTTGTCATGAGAGCCGGCGGTGAAGCCGGCCCTGGTAGTTCCTCCCGAGATCGCACCTTTCCGGTTCCAAGCCTCCTCGCTTTGCCGGAAAATGGATCGCAGCTCTCACTTTCGATCCGCTTTTTCTGTCCTGATCTGGTATTACCAATTTTGGATAGCCGTCAAGCTCTTTCTTGGACCACCACCGGACCTTGTATAACCGGATTCTTCATGTATCCGGCTGTTTTCCCTTAATTTTCCTACTCGTTGATATAGGAGAGCCTTGTATCGGCACTGCCATCCCGGTTAACGTCAATAGTGGGCATCCAAATCTGGTCGAACCAGATTGGCGCTATTTCGCCAATGCCGCTGTCGGGGCCGCATCGATTTCAGCCGTTGATTCCGCCACCGCGGCGCGCACAAGGGCGCCCGCCGCCCATTGCGCGACCGACCGCATGCCGCGGCTATCGAGCCCCCAAATATCCTTCAGCACGATCAGCACTTCGACGCCGAACATCATCGACAGCGCCTGCGCCAGGCGCTTGAACTCGCGCGGCGGCAGCCGGCCCTTGAGCGGTGCGATGGCATCCTTCAGCAGCTGGACGCGATGTCCGCGCGTGAATTGCGGCTCGCCGCCCAGCGTGCCCGCCTGCCGCTGCGCCCATTGGTTGAGCGACAGTTTCAGCGCTGCCTTGAAAGTTGCCTCGAAAGCTTCGATGCGCGGCATGGCGGTATCGAACAATTCGGCAACGCGCCGCCCGGCATCGGTGGACGTCGATTGCCAGGTCAGGATCGGCCCAAGCCCCTCGTCAACCACCGCCTGCACCAGGGCTGCCTGGCTGGGGAAATAGCGATAGGCGGTGGCGCGCGACACTTGCGCCGCCTCCGCGACTTCGCTGACCGACGGGGTGACGCCCGCCTGCATCAGCCGCGTCGCCGTCTTCAGCATCAGCCGTTTTGTGCGGGCTCGTGGGCCGCGTTCGGCAGCCTCGTTGGCGTCGTCGCTCCCAGCGGCTTGTTGACGTGAGACATCCATGTCAATACGATACGCGCGTCTCAAAAAATTTCAATGACCTTTGCCCACCGAAAGGCCGGCAAAGGGCGACAGGCGGTCCGGCGCCGGTCGGCCGGTGACGGGAGAAACGCGATGAAGCGCATCTACGTGGTGGGCACAGCCGACACCAAGGGCGAGGAACTTGCCTTCCTGGCCGATGCTATTGCCGCCACCGGCAGTTCGGTTGCCCGCGTCGACATCGGAACGCGCGGTGCCACGGTGCCGGTCGATATCCCGGCCAGCGAGGTCGCGGCGCATCATCCAGATGGAGCCAGTGGCGTGCTCGGCATCGATGATCGCGGCACGGCAGTGGCCCGCATGAGCGCCGCTTTCACAAGTTTCATTCGGTCGCGCGGCGACATATCGGGCGTGATCGGCATTGGCGGCGGTGGCGGCACGTCGATCATCACTGCCGGCATGCGCGCGCTGCCGCTTGGGCTGCCCAAGATCATGGTCTCGACGCTCGCCTCCGGCGACACCGCGGCCTATGTCGACGTCTCCGACATCATCATGATGCCATCGGTCACCGATATGGCGGGACTGAACCGGCTCTCCCGCACGGTGCTGCACAACGCGGCGCAAGCGATCGCCGGCATGGCCGCAAAGCCGGCGCCGACTGCCACCGGCAAGCCGGCACTCGGGCTCACCATGTTCGGCGTCACCACGCCTTGCGTGACCGCCATCGCGGATCAGTTGCGCGCCAACTATGACTGCATGGTTTTCCACGCCACCGGCACCGGCGGCCGCTCGATGGAGAAGCTCGCGGACTCGGGCCTGCTCGCCGGCGTCATCGACATCACCACGACGGAAGTCTGCGACCTGCTGCTCGGCGGCGTGCTGCCTGCGACGGAAGACCGCTTCGGCGCTATCGCCCGCACCGGGCTGCCCTATGTCGGCTCGGTCGGCGCGCTGGACATGGTCAATTTCTGGGCGCCGCCGACCATTCCCGAGAAGTTTAGGGGCCGGCTGTTTTACGAGCACAATCCCAACGTCACACTGATGCGCACCACGGCGGACGAATGCCGCAGCATCGGCGAATGGATCGGCGGTCGGCTCTCCAGCTGCGGCGGTCCCGTACATTTCCTGATACCGGAAAAAGGTGTCTCGGCACTCGATATCGAGGGCGGCGCCTTCTTCGACGCCGAAGCCGACGCCGTGCTGTTCGATGCCGTCGAGCGTACCATTAGGCCGAGCGCCACGCGCCGCGTCACACGCCTGCCGTTGCACATCAACGATCCGGAATTTGCCAAAGCCGCAACCGCGGCCTTCCTCGACATCGCCAGATAGTGAGAGCCAACAAATGCCCGCAATACCGCGCAAAGACATATTGAAGAAGTTCAAGGCGATGATCGCCGACGGCGTGCCCATCGTTGGGGGCGGCGCCGGCACCGGCCTGTCGGCCAAGGCCGAGGAAGCCGGCGGCATCGACCTCATCATCATCTACAATTCCGGCCGCTACCGCATGGCCGGGCGCGGCTCGGCTGCCGGCCTGCTCGCCTATGGCAACGCCAATGAGATCGTCAAGGAAATGGCCTATGAGGTGCTGCCGGTGGTCAAAAAGACGCCGGTGCTGGCCGGTGTCAACGGCACCGATCCCTTCGTCATCATGCCGTTGCTGCTTGCCGAGCTGAAGACGATGGGCTTTTCAGGCGTGCAGAATTTCCCGACCATCGGCCTGTTCGATGGCAGCATGCGCCAGAGTTTTGAGGAAACCGGCATGGGCTTCGGGCTGGAGGTCGACATGATCGCCGAGGCGCACAAGCTCGATCTTCTGACCACGCCCTATGTCTTCAACCCCGACGAGGCGCGCGCCATGACAAAAGCCGGCGCCGACATCGTCGTTGCCCATATGGGGGTGACGACCGGCGGCTCGATCGGAGCCACGTCGGCCAAGTCGCTCGACGACTGCGTGGTCGAGATCGACGCCATCGCCAACGCGGCGCGCTCGGTGCGCAAGGATGTCATCCTGCTTTGCCATGGCGGGCCGATCTCGATGCCGGATGATGCCCGCTACATCCTCGACCGCTGCAAGGGCCTGCACGGCTTTTATGGCGCGAGTTCGATGGAACGGCTGCCGGCTGAAGCCGCGATCGCCAGGCAGACGGCGGATTTCAAGGCCGTCATGCTGCACGACCAGAAGAAAAAGAAGGGATGAGATCATGACCGACAAGAGCAAGGTATTCGTATACCCGAAGGACGTGAGCGCCTTCGGCTTTGACTGGGGCAAGCTGTCGCTGACGGTGGCGCCTGAAGTGAATGGCGCTGAGCGCTTTTCCGGCGGTGTCGTCGACCTGCCCTCAGGCAAGGGACACACGCGCCACAACCATCCCGGCGCGGAAGAGATCATCTTCGTTATTTCGGGCAATGGCGAGCAGATGGTCGAGGACGAGGAGGGCAATCCGGTCGTCGCCAAGGTCGGCCCCGGCTGCACCATCTATGTGCCGGAAAGCCGTTTCCATTCGACACTGAACACGGGCGATGGGCCGATGCAGCTCTTCGTTGTCTATTCGCCGGCTGGACCCGAACTGGTGCTGCGGGAGTTGCCGGACTTCAGGTTGATCCCGGCGGGGAAATGATGATTTCTTCCAGGGGTAGCGCCGCCCCTCATTGTCTTGCCGGACATTTCTCCCCGTATAGTGACGGGGAGAAAGATGCTTTTGTCCGAACCGGATAGATAGGTAACAGAATGGACCGATAGCATGGGTGACAGTTTTCTTGTCCGCCGGAGGACCGGCGATGGTTTGGCGAGAGACTGGCATCATGGACGAGCGGCTACGGTTTGTTGTGGAGTGTCTTTCTGGGGATGAGACGATGGTTGCGCTTTGTGCGGCCTACGGGATCTCACGCAAGAACGGCTACAAATGGCTAGGACGCTATCGGACGTTTGGGCCTGAGGGTTTGCACGACCTGCCGCGAGCCCCGCTCAATCATGGCCGGGCGACAGCTCAGGACCTGGTTGAGCGGATTGTGGCGGCCAAGGAGCTGCATCCGCTTTGGGGTCCAAAGAAGATCGTGGCACGGCTCAGGCGCACGGCTCCCGAGTTCATGTGGCCTTCAGCCTCGACGGTCGGCGCGATCCTTGCGCGGCATGGGCTTGTCCGCGCCCGCAAGCGACCCCGCCTGCGGGCCTGCGGCAATGGACCCTGGCCACAGCCGCAAGAACCGAACGCGGTGTGGACTGGCGATCACAAGGGCTGGTTCCGGACCCGCGACGGCTGGCGTTGCGAACCCTTGACGGTGATGGATGCGTCGAGCCGCTATCTTCTGGCGCTCGAAGCGACGGGGTCGACGGCCGATAGCGAAGCCTGGCCGGTGTTCGAACGGCTGTTTGAAGAGCATGGCCTGCCGGATCGCTTCAGAAGCGACAATGGCCCGCCCTTCGCATCGGCCGGCGTCACCGGGCTGACGCCGCTTGTCGTGCGGTTCATCAAGCTCGGCATCACCTTGGAGCGGATCGCACCCGGCAGGCCACAGCAGAACGGACGTCACGAGCGCTTTCACCTGACCATGCTGCCGATGGCCGAGGCACCGGAAGCCGACCGAACGGCACAGGGCCAGGCCTTCGAGACCTTCCGCCACAGCTACAATGAGGAACGTCCCCATGAGGCGCTGGGCATGGATACGCCCGCCCAGCACTACCGGTCCTCACAGCGCGCCATGCCCAGGACACCACCCGAGCCCGTCTATCCGGCCGAGGCCTCGGTCCGCCGCGTGCGCCACAATGGCGAGATCCGATGGAATGGCGGCTTCATATATGTCTCGCAAGCGCTGGCGGGCGAACCGGTCGCTGCGTTGGAGACCGAAGACGGACAATGGACACTCTCATTCCATGCCCACCCGCTCGGCATCATCGACACACGGCACATGAAGCTTGTCCGCCGCAGCGCCGCGCCAACCAATCCGCTTGGCGCTGCGGCGGACGCATAGGGGGAGAGAAGTGTCACCTATGTATCCGGTTCAAAGTGTTACCCATGTATCGGCTGGACACTTTCATCGGCGATTTCGCCAATCGCCCGAGCTGCCTTCTTCTCCCCGTTCTACGGGGAGAAGGTGCCGGCAGGCGGATGAGGGGCGGCGCCGGCCTTCGTTCTATAAAGCCCCACCTCTATTCCAGCCCCGCGCCCGATCCCCAAACATCACATATCCCGTATCCGTCACCGCCAACGTGTCCTCCAACTTGATGAACCCCCGCGTCGGGTGAAGCATGGTCGTCTCCACCGACAGCACCATGTTTGTCTCGAGCGGCTTGGCGGCATAGGTGCCTTCATAGGTCACCGGATGGTTGGTCATCAGGAACGGAGCCTCATGCGTGATCAGCCCCATGCCGTGGGCGAAGAAATCCGTGTAGGGCGCGACCTTGGAGGCCTTCAGCACGCCCTCGGCATGCGAAATCATATCGCCGCCGACGGTGCCTGCGCTCACCTTCGAGAACGCCGCCTGCTGCACTGTCTCGACCTCGGCCAACAGATCTTCCAGTTCGGCATCCGGTTCGCCCAGAATGCCCATGCGGCAGAGATCGCCAATATAGCCGTGATAATTGCCGCCGGAATCGATCGACAGCACTTCGCCCTTTTTCCAAGCCTGCAGTGACGCCGCGCGGTTGTGGCTGGCGCCCAACGTCAGCAGGCAATATTCGAAATGCGCGCCGCGATTGGTTTCCTCACGCCGCAGCTGCTCGATGATCTCCGCCTTGGTCGTGCCTTCATGCGCCCACTGGATGGTCGCCAGCATGGAATCCGTGATTAGCTCGGAGGCAATACGCAGCTTTTCCAGCTCGGCGTCCGTCTTGATGGCGCGCATGCTCTCCAGCATGCCGGTCGCGTCGATCAGCCTGGCATCCGGTAACGCCCTGCGGATCAGCGCATAGGCGTCCGACGGCAGGAAGGCCGGCTCGATGCCGATGCGGGCGCCTGCCTTGCCGATCTTGCTGATGTGCTCAACCGCAAGATTGGCAGCATCGAGCGTGCCCCAGCAGGCGGCATGCAGCGTCGGCGTCCAGAATGGGTTGTTCTGGTGCTCGGCGCCTTCCATGCGGTTGCCGATATAGGCGGCATGATCGGGCCCGCCCTTTTCATAGAGGACGATAGGCAGGTAACGGCTATGGCCGATCGCATCCATGGCGGCAAAGAAGATGAACTTGTAGCCGCCAAGCAGATACTGCGTGTTGTGCTTGGAGGTCGCGAGCAGAACATCGATGCCGGCCTCTTCCATCAGCCGGTCGACCCTCGCCTGATCGAACGGGATATTGCTGACGGCGCTCTTGCCCGGGGCGATGTTCATCTTTCTCTCCCTGATATCAGTGGGATCGCCGGCCGTACTGCGTCCAATCCCTTGGCTTCGATCAAATCTGCACCATTTCGTTAACTCTGGTCCAGCCAGAAACAGGTTAGATTGCTTCGGCAGGCTGTCACCACTCGTCATTGCTGCACACTAAGGCAATCTGGTCCTACCAGAATACCAGAATGAAAGGGCCACCTCTAAACTGGTCCAGCGGACGAAAATTTCAAAGCCAAGCAAAGATGCGCCAATTCCGTCTCTGGCGAAACCCTTGGCAAGGGCCATAATCGCCGCGAGGATGCTGGCGGGTGCCGCCAGCTTCGAGGGGTGCGCCCATCTGGTCGCGGAGAGGACGGAGGTTGATCATGTCGGATATTTCCAGACGCACGCTGCTTGTCGGCTCAGTTTTACTGCTGGCCTCCACCGCCATGCCCACATTCAGCTGGGCGCAGACGCCGAAGAAGGGCGGCCGCCTCGTGCTTGCCGCCGATTCCGAGCCGCGCAACCTCAATCCGGCCATCGTCGCCTCCAACGGCGTCTTCTTCATCTCCAGCAAGATCGTCGAAACGCTGGCCGAAGCCTCGTTCGAAGGCAAGGACGGACTGGAACCCCGCCTTGCGCTCTCCTGGGAAGGTGCTGCCGATGGGCTGTCGGTGACCTTCAAACTGCGCGACGGCGTCAAGTGGCATGACGGCGAGCCGTTCACCTCGGCCGACGTCGCCTTCTCCGCGCTGCAGATCTGGAAACCGCTGCAAAATCTCGGCCGCACCGTGTTCAAGGATCTGGCCAGAGTCGACACCCCTGACGATCTGACCGCCGTCTTCAAATTCGCCAAGCCAACGCCGTTCCAGTTGATCCGCAACGCGCTGCCGGCGCTGTCAAGCGTGGTGCCGAAGCACATCTACGAGGTCGGCAAGATCGAGGACAACCCGGCCAACAATGCACCCATCGGCACCGGGCCGTTCAAGTTCGGCGAATACAAGGCCGGCCAGTATTACAAGCTGACCAGGAATGCGGATTACTGGGCCAAGGACGAGCCGTATCTCGACGAGATCATCTACCAGGTGCTACCCGACCGCACGTCGGCTGCAGCGGCGCTCGAGGCCGAAGAGATCCAGCTCGCCGCCTTCTCCGCCGTGCCCCTGGCCGACCTCGACCGCATCTCCAAGGTGCCGGGCCTGAAGGTGATCTCCAAGGGCTATGAGGGGCTGACCTATCAGCTCGTCGTCGAGATCAACCATCGCCGCAAGGAACTGGCCGACGTGAAGGTCCGCCAGGCGATCGCGCATGCCATCGACAAGGACTTCGTCGTCAAGACGGTGTTCCTCGGCTATGCCGCCACCGCCACCGGCCCGGTGCCGAAGAACGATCCGCAATTCTACACTGCCGACGTGCCGATCTATCCATTCGACGTCGCCAAGGCCAACGCATTGCTCGACGACGCGGGGTACAAGCGCGCCGATGACGGCAAGCGTTTTGCGCTGAAACTCCTGCCGGCACCCTATTTCAACGAGACCAAGCAGTTCGGCGACTATCTGCGCCAGGCGCTGGCGGCAATCGGCATCGACGCCGTGATCGTCAACAACGACTCGGCCGCGCACATCAAGGCCGTCTACACCGACCACGCCTTCGACCTCGCCGTCGGCCCGCCGGTGTTCCGCGGCGACCCGGCGATCTCGACCACCATCCTGGTGCAGAGCGGCATTCCCGACGGCGTGCCGTTCTCCAACCAGGGCGGCTACAAGAACGCCGCGCTCGACGCGCTGATCGCCAAGGCTTCGGAGACGCTGGATACGTCAGCGCGCACCGACCTCTACAAGGAATTCCAGAAACAGGTCGCGGCGGACCTGCCGCTGATCAACGTCGCCGAATGGAGCTTCATCAGCGTCGCGCGCGAGACGGTGGGGAACATCGCCAACAACCCGCGCTGGGCGGTTTCGAACTGGGCGGACACGTATCTGGAATCGTGACACATTTGCGCGGATGAAAGTTCGCAAAGAAATTGGTGTGAAGGCATGGCGTAGGGCCGCGTTTCGTCACACCCCCCTCTGTCCTGCCGGACATCTCCCCCGCAAGGGGGGAGATCAGCAGCTTCGCTGTCGCGTACATTCGGCATCGAAGACTGGCGAAGGCAGAGGCGACATCCAATCTCCCCCTTGCGGGGGAGATGTCCGGCAGGACAGAGGGGGGTGCCTAGACACCGCACCTCTCCCGACTGGCGTAGCGCTATGCCTTTCCCATGACCCGCGCCCTCACCCTCATCCGCCGTCGCCTCGTCGGCAGCATCTTCGTGCTGCTGATCGTCATCATCGGCACATTCCTCCTCCTGGAAGCTGCCCCCGGTGACGCGGTCGACGCCTACATCGTCTCGACCGGCGGCGACGCCGGCATGATCGAATTGCTGCGTCATCGCTGGGGCCTCGACCAGTCCGAGCTGACACGGCTCGCGAACTATCTCTGGGCGCTGCTGCATTTCGACCTCGGCCAGTCCGTTACCTTCTCGCGGCCAATTCGCGATGTCATCCTGGAACGCCTGCCGACGACACTGCTCCTGATGGTGACCGCCACCGCGCTCTCCTTCGGTTTGGGCTCGGCGCTCGGCATCTACGCCGGCGCCAGACCCGGCAGCTTTCGCGACCGCTTCCTGTCGATCGGCTCGCTGGCGCTTTATGCCGTGCCGGGTTTCTGGCTTGGCCTGGTGCTGATCGTCGTCTTTGCCGTCGACCTGCGCTGGCTGCCGATCGGCGGCATCGAGAGCCTGGCCTCGGACAAGACCGGTTTTGACCGCGCCACCGACATCGCCGTCCACCTCGTCCTGCCGGTTTCCGCGCTCGGCTTCATCTATCTCGCGCTCTATCTGCGCATGATGCGCGCCGGCATGGCCGAGGCGTGGCGGCAGGATTTTGTACTCGCCGTCCGCGCCAGGGGGCTGTCACGCCGCCGCATCGTGCTCGCCCATGTCGCCCGCAACGCGCTCTTGCCGCTGGTCACCATGCTCGGCCTGCAATCGGCGCAGATGCTGGGCGGCAGCGTCGTCATCGAAAGCGTCTTTGCCGTGCCCGGGCTCGGCCGGCTGGCGCAGGAAGCGGTCGCCTCGCGCGACACGCCGCTGCTGCTCGGCATCATCCTCACCAGCGCCGTCCTCGTCATTGCCATCAACCTTGCAGTCGACATCGCCTACGCCTTCCTCGACCCGCGCGTCGGCGCCAGTGAGGCCAGCGCGTGAGCGCGCTGCCGCGGTTCCTGCGCCGGCCGGAAGCGGTCGCCGGCGCGATCATCCTGGCGCTTCTGTTCGCCATGGCGCTGTTTGCGTCGCTGCTCTTCCCCGGCGACCCGCAGGCCATTGCCGGACCAGCACTGCTGCCGCCGTTCCAGGACTGGTCGCTGCCGCTCGGCACCGACCGGCTCGGCCGTGACGTGCTGGCCGAACTGTTCCACGGCGCCCGCACCTCGCTGGCGGTCGGCCTGGCGGCGGCGGCGGCGGCACTCTTCGTCGGCGCGGTCGTCGGCACGCTGGCCGGCTTTGCCGGCGGCCTTGTCGACGAGGTGCTGATGCGCATCACCGATGCCTTCCAGACCGTGCCGAGTTTCCTGCTGGCGCTGGCCTTCGTCAGCGTCGTCGGTCCGTCGCTCGGCATCGTCGTCGCGGCAATAGCGCTCGGCGCCTGGACCGGGCCGGCGCGTGTGGCGCGCGCCGAAGTGCTGTCGATCCGCGAACGCGATTACGTCGCCGGCGCTCGCGTCATCGGCATGCATCCGCTTGAGATCGCTTTTCGCGAGGTGTTGCCCAACGCGTTGCCGCCGGTGCTGGCCTTGTCCTCGGTGATCGTGGCGGCCGCGATCCTCACCGAGGCAGCGCTGTCCTTCC
Organism: Mesorhizobium sp. C395A; assembly: GCF_030323205.1. Lineage (NCBI taxonomy): Bacteria > Pseudomonadati > Pseudomonadota > Alphaproteobacteria > Hyphomicrobiales > Phyllobacteriaceae > Mesorhizobium > Mesorhizobium sp. C395A. Next base: position 3,864,298 of record NZ_CP100473.1, read on the forward strand.
TCGGCCTCGGCGACCCCAATCGCGTCACCTGGGGCGGCATGATCGCCGAGGGCCGCACTGTGCTGCGCACCGCACCCTTTCTGTCGATCGTTCCGGGCATTGCCCTGGTACTGACCGTGCTCGGTATCTATCTCGCCGGCGAATGCGTGGTGGAGACGACGGCGGTGCGGAGGAGCCTGTCGTGACCGCACTGGCTGAGATACGCGATCTGTCGGTGCGCTATCGGCGAGATGGCAGCGAGGTGACGGCGCTGAAGGGGGTCAGCCTGGATGTTATTGCCGGCGAGCGGCTGGCGATCATTGGCGGAAGCGGTTCGGGCAAGAGCACGCTGGCGCTGGCGGTGGCTGGACTGCTGCCGGGGTCAGCCAAGGTTAAGGGAAGGATCGATTGGTTCCTGAGATCTACAGGAGAGGCAGGCGTCAAGGCACCCCCCTCTGTCCTGCCGGACATCTCCCCCGCAAGGGGGGAGATCAGCAGCTTTGCCGACGGCTTCCCTTCTGCAACGTTCGTGGTTGGCGAAGGCGGAGATGAGAGAGCAATCTCCCCCCTTGCGGGGGAGATGTCCGGCAGGACAGAGGGGGGTGTGACGGAACGCCGACCTCTCAAATTAACCGAGCCCAGCACGCTCCCCCTTCCCGGCCGCGACATTGGTTTCGTCTTCCAGGACCCCTCCGCCAGCCTCGACCCCGTCATGACCGTCGGCAAACAGATCGCCGAAGTCGCCTGCACCCACCTCGGCCTCGACTGGCCGCAAGCCTACGCCAAAGCCAAAACCCTGCTCCAACGTGTCCGGCTGCCCGACCCACAAACCGCCATGCGTGCTTTCCCGCACCAGCTCTCCGGCGGCCAGAAGCAGCGCGTTGCTATTGCCGCAGCCATTGCAGCCGGTCCGAAACTGCTGATCGCCGATGAGGCGACCAGCGCGCTGGACACCATTGTGCAAGCCGAAATCGTCAGCCTCATTCGGCAACTGGTGGCGGAGGACGGCATGACGCTGCTGTTCATCAGCCACGACATCGCGCTGGCCGCCGAACTCGCAGAGCGTATCGCTGTATTCCGGAACGCCGAACTGATCGAACTCGGCCCGACGGAGCAAATCATAAACGCCCCGCGCCATGCCTATACGCGAACGCTGCTCGACGCCCATCTCGGCCTCGACGCCGATCCGCTGCTACGACGGGCGCCGGCATGAACTTGCTCACCGTCTCCGGTCTTACCAAGCGATACCGTCGTGGCGGCAAGGCCATCGCGGCCGTCGACGGTGTCTCCTTCGCCATCGAACCCGGCGAGACGCTGGCGCTGGCCGGGCGCTCCGGCAGCGGCAAGTCGACGATCGCGCGGCTAGTGCTTAGGTTGATCGAGCCCGACGCCGGCACCGTCCAGTTCGAAGGCGACGACTTTCTGCTCTTGAAGGGTGCGGCCCTGCGCACCAAGCGCGCGCGCCTGCAAATGGTGTTCCAGGATCCGCTCGCCGCGTTCAACCCGCGCGCCACGGTGGCTCGCGTGCTTGACGATCCCTTGCGCATCCATGCCATCGCTTCCCGCGCCGAGAGGCCGGCCCGCATTGCTGCCTTGCTGGATCGCGTCGGGCTGGCAGCCGATCTCGCCCCGCGCGCCATTCACGAAATCTCCGGCGGCCAGCGCCAGCGCGTCGCCATCGCCCGCGCCATCGCGACCAAACCGTCGCTGATCGTGCTCGACGAGGCGGTGTCGGCGCTCGACGTTTCGGTCCGCGGACAGATCCTTGCGTTGCTGCTCGACCTGCAAGCCAGGGAACGGATCGCCTATCTCTTCATTTCGCATGATCTCGGCGTCGTACGGGCCATCGCCCACCGCGTCGTTCTTCTCGATGCCGGGCGGATCGCCGAGAGCGGCGACGCCCGCAACGTTATCGACGCGCCGCAGTCGGCAATTGGCAAGGCGCTGGTTGCGGCGGCGCCAAGATTGGACAGAAGCAGCAGGCAAGTACCATGACCGAACCAGAAGCCAGAGCCGAAAAACTCTCGCGCGAACTCGATTCCGCCTTCCGTAACCGCGCCGATCTCTACCGCCTGTTTCTCGACGAGCTGACCGGCGAACTCGGCGCGGAAAAGGCCGAGGCGATCATGATCCGCATCATCGAGCAGCGCGGCAAGGAGGTGGCGGCGGCCGCCTTCGCCCGTTTCGGACCTAACGACGCGCCGGCCATCGGCGAGGCATTTTTGGCCGTCAGCCCGGATGGCGGCCTGATGTATCCGGCCGATGTCGAGCGCGGGCCGGACCACATCGCCTTCAAGGTGAAGCGTTGTCCGCTGAAGGACGCCTGGGTCGAGGCCGGTGTCGGTGATGAAAAACTCGCCACGCTCTGCCGCATCGCCGGCGCTTTCGACCGTGGTCTGTTCAAGGCAACGGGCGTGCGCTTCGACAATGTCACCTGGACGCCGGGCCACGGCCCCGGCTGCTGCCACATCGCGCTGACCAACCGGGATGCCGCCGGATAGCCAATGCTGATCAGTCGGCGGCAAACACATGCAGCTCCGTGCCCGCCTGTTCGGCAGCAGTGCGCAGGTCGGCCTTCGGTTCGCTGTCGGTGACGATATCGGCAATGTCATTGAGCCCGCAGATGCGTTCCAGACTGCTGCGGCCAAACTTGTCGTGGGTCACCACCAGCACCGTCGACAGTGAACGCGATATCATTGCGCGTTTAACGGCTGCGGCGCCCGAGATCATGTCGCTCGGACCATCGGCGCTTATCCCCGATGCCCCGATAATGGCGACGTCGGCATTGTAGCGGCGCAGGAACTCGACGGTGTCTTCGCCAAGCACGCTGCCTTCGCGGCTGTCATAGGTCCCGGGGCAAAGCAGCACGCGGAAGGTCGGATTGGCGCCGGCCACCGAGGCCACGCCGGTGGAATTGGTGATGATGGTCAGGTCGCGCTTCAGCTGCGAAAGGTTGCGCGCCACCTCATAAGTGGTCGAACCGCCATCGATCATCACGATCTGGCCCTTCTGGACCAGGCCCGCTGCGCCGCGGCCGATGCGGGCGCGCTCCTCGACCAGGGTCAGGCCGCGCTCCGAAATCACCGGCTCTGATGTCACCAGCGAGATCGTCGCACCGCCATAGGTGCGGTTGATCAGCCCGGCATCGCCGAGTTCGATAAGATCGCGGCGGATGGTCTCGCCGGCGACGCCGATGCGCCGTGCAAGTTTGGAGATGCGGATGGACGCCGACCGGCGCACTTCCGAAAGGATAAGCGCGTGCCGCTCCTTCTTCGTCAGTCGGCCCTGATCCATGATTATTCCATTCCCTTTGCAGCAATCAGTGCGTCGGCAAGCTCGGCAAACCCTTGCGCGCCGCGCCCGCTTGTGACGAAGGCAGGAGATGCCGGAAGTTCGCCGGCGAAGTCCAGCACATTAGCGACACCGACGCTGTTGGGGAAGAAGCCGAACATTGGCGCATCGTTTGGACTATCGCCGACGAAGACAATGCTGTCCTTGTCGTGGTCTATGTCTATACCAAAACAGTCGCGCAAGAATAGCCGGCTTGTTGACAGTTTGTCGTATTTGCCGAACCAGCCATTGACATGGATGGACGAGATTTTCGCCGCCGCTCCATAGCGCTGAAAGATAGCGACGATCTTCAGCACTTCAGATTTGGGCAGCGGCGCGACATCCTCGCGAAAATCGATCGCCAAATCGGCTTCGCGATAGGCCTGGTCAGCGGCGACCGCCGCACCCGGAATTTCCGCGAGCACGGCGCGTTCGATCTCGCGCAGGCGCGCCGCGTCAGCCTGCCTTTCGCCGGCACTCCTGGCATAGTGACGAACGATGCGCTTGGCAGTGCCGTCATAGCGGAAATAGAAAGCGCCGTTCTCGCCGATCACGCCATCGACCGGCCATTGCCGCGCGATCAGGTCGCACCAGCCGGCAGGGCGGCCGGTCACCGGCGCGACAAGGAAGCCGGCCTGCTTCAGCCGCTCGAGCGCCGCATAGGCTTTTGCCGGCAGCCGTCCCTTGTCGGTCAAGGTGTCGTCTATGTCGGTCAGCACGACAGCGATGTTGCGCCGGTCCGGCGCGGTGAAGTCGGTGAGCGGACGCAGCACCCGCTCAGGCTCCCGCCGCAACCGTTTCGAGCGACGCAGCAGCGACGTCGAGCATGGTGAACCTGTCGCGGATCAGCCGCGCATTGGCGACCGCCTCGTCGTAGAAGCCAGCCGGTATGGCGACCTCTTGCGGCGTGGTTGGGGCGCCGGCGGCACGCAGTGCTGCCGCGATCTCGCGCGCCGGGCGTGCCACCCGCAGCAGCCTTTCGCGATGCGAGCGCCACTGCCTGGCCAGCATGGTGTTGACAGCGTCCGCCCGTTCGCGGTCCAGCAGCTTGGGCTTGAATGCCGCCCAGCAGGAACGTCCGAGCGTTTCGCCGAAGATTTCGATGAAGCGGTCTGGCGTATCGGCGGAGGGCGCGAGCTGCAGCTCCCGCAGCGCCAGCACGCGTTCCTGCAGCCGCGCCATCGTCAACGTCGTCACCGCTATGTGCTCGCCGTGATGCGCTTCGGGCAATCCCTGGCCCCGCATGTCGATATAGTGGGCGATCAGATGTTCGCCCTGGCTGGCCGGATAAGAGCCGCCGCACAGTGTCATGCCGAGACCGGACATGACCAGCGTGCGCACCAGCACTTCCATCGCCTCAAGGTCGCCGGTCCCGAGTTCGCCGGCCTTGGCGATGAGCGCCTTCTCGTCCTCGGCCAGAAGCATGAACGGCGCCTGCCTGTAGGGCGTGCCGAGCAACAGATGCGCCATCAGCCAATCGGTCTGCGCGGTCGGCCGCGCCATCGAATCGCCGAAGCCGGCAGCGATCAGCCGGTGCGGCGCCCGCGCCATGACATCGAGATCGAGGAAGACGCCGACCGGCAGGCTCGCCGTCAGCGATTTCTTCAGGCCGTCCTCTGTGATTGCCGCAGACACCGAGGTGTAGCCGTTCATCGACGGCGCGGTGCCGAACACCGCATAGGGCTTTTGGGTCAGATGGGCGGCATATTTGGTGATGTCATTGATCGAGCCCGATCCGACCGCGACCAGACCGCTGGCGTCTTTCGTGCGGGCGATCACCGATCGCACGGTGTCCATGTCGGGATGCGGATGGCGCGGCAGGATGATCTTGTCGACATCGCTGGAGCCGCGCAGCGCAATCGACACTCTCTCGCCGAGAGCCAGCCTTGTGTCGGGATCCATGACAACGGCGAGCCTGCGGCCGAGCGGCAGCGGCTTGACCAGCGCATCGGCTTCATCGCCGAGACCGCGCCCTATGACGATGGTCTTCAGCGGCACCGACAGCATTCCCTGGCTATCCGGGTCAGGCAGCGTGCCGGCAATCAGGCGATCGAGCATTTGTCTGGACATAGGATGCAGTCCGGTCAGTCAGCATGAAGCGGGGTCAGGGCATCGAACAAGGTGCGATACCGGCGGTAACTTCTGTCGTAGGCGGCCTTGGCGGAAGGATCAGGGTCGATCGTCTCGATGTGGCCGGCCAGCCTTTCAGCCGCCTGCTGCACTGAGGAGGTAAGGCCGATGGCTGCGGCGGCAAGGATTGCCGCACCGATCGGCGAGGCATCGGCCGCACCCGCGATCTCGACCGGCCTGCCGCTGACATCGGCACGGATTTGCGCCCATACCCGGCTGCGCGCGCCACCGCCTGAGAGCCGGATGCGATCCGTCGCGATATCGAGATCGTCCAGCCGGTCGACCACGTCGCGCATGGCAAAGGCACAGCCCTCCAGCACGGCACGGGCACAAGCGGCTTTGCCGTGGAAGGATGTCAGGCCGTAGAAAGCGGCACGCGCTTCGGCGATCCAGCGCGGCGCCATGGCACCGGACAACGCGGGCAAGAACAGCAAATCGTCGCTGCCGGCAACCACCGTCGCCGCCAGTTCCGACATCGCCGCCGGCGAATCGACGCCGAAGGTTGTTAGAAACCACGTCACCGCGCCGCCCGAGAGCCATCCGGGATTGGAGATGAAATAGCCGTCGCCGAGAAAGCCATGGGTCTCGACCAGGCCGCCGGGGTCGAGGCGAAGCGTGCCGGACACCGCGCCGACCACTTCGGCCGTGCCGAGATTGCAGGCGACGACACCGGGCACTACAACCCCGGCGCCTATGGCGGCCGAAAAATCATCGCCGGTGCCGACCGCCAGCGGCGTGCCCACAGGAAGACCGGTGAGCTCGGCGCCGGCGTGGGTCAAGGCGCCGGCGATCTCAGATGCATCGTCGATGCCGGGCAATTTGTCTGCATCGATGTCGAAGGCCGCCAGCAGATCGCCGGCATAGTTGTGCTCCTTCAGCCCATAGAGCATGGTCGTCGAGGCCAGCGCGTGATCGATGACGGCACGACCGCACAGCGCCGCGACCACGAACGATACCGGTTGATGCCAGAGCGCCACCCGGCGCGCTTCGGGCAGGTTGCGCGCGGCCCAGCGGATTTTCGCCGCCATATGAGTGGCGTCCAGAACGAGACCGGTGCGCTCACGGATGAAGTCCGGATCGATGCCGGCGATCTCTCCTGCCGCCCGCCGGTCCATCCAGATGATGCACGGAGCCAGCGCCTCACCATTGCCATCGACCGCGACGCAGCCGTCGAGCTGGCCGGCAATGGCAATACCCTTGATGTCGGACGGCGCAAGCCCAGCCTTGTCGAGCGCGCCGGCAATGGCCGGCTTGAGCGCCGCCAGCCACAGCGCCGGGTTCTGTTCGGCCCAGCCGGGCGCCGGGAAGGCCGGCTGGTACAACACAGCGGCCTCGCCACGCAGCCGCAATTCGTCATCGACAACGATCGCCTTTAGGCTTTGTGTGCCGAGATCGATGCCGATGACTGGCATTAGACACGCTCGCAATCCGCGAGGACATCCCGCAGTTGCGAGAGGATAGAACCTTTCGTCGGCGAATAGGAGCCATCGAAAACCGCTGTGCCAATGGTAAAAGCGTTGGCGCCGGCCAGCTTGATTGCCTTGATCCGATCGGCTGATGCCACAGCGCCGGCGACGATCAGATGCCGCGACGGACCAAGCCCGCGCCGGGCTGCGCGCACCAGTTCGGCCGGGTCGGCCTCGGTGGCGCGATAGGCGAGGATGTCGCATCCCGCACAACCCTTCTCGGCGAAGGCGCGGCAGTCGGCCTCGACATCCTCGGCCGAACCGCCGAGCTTGGTCGGATGGCCGACCGGCCGACCCGGAAAAGGGTAGTATTCGGTGCCGCTCCCCTCCAGCAACGCCATGATCTCGTCGACCTGGGTTCCGCCGAGCAGGCGCCGGACGCCGAGATCCCTGGCGATGCGCGCGGAATTAAGGCAGGCCTCAGCCGTCGTCGAGACAACTTCCATGTAAGTGGTGGCGCCTGTCCGGCCAATGGCGACAGCGAGCTTGCGCAGCACATCCGGCGCGACGCCAATATCCTTGAAGCCGACATGCTTCAGGCCGACCGGCTCAATCAATTCGACCAGGTCGAGACAGTCCTCGACCGTGCGATCGTTGCGCGTCAGCATGAAGATGAAGTCCATCCGAAAGGTCCCTCGCCTGGTCGGGAAAGCCGGTTTGCTGCCGGTCTGTTAACACCTCCCAGCCATTTGTTGCAAGGTGCCACATTTTGATTTGCAGTACCACACATTTTATGACAGAACGGGCGCCAGCCCGCCAGGCACGACTTCTAGGGAGAGGGAAGAATGCTCAAGCCGCTGAGACGTACTGCGTCCAGACTGCTCATCGCAGCCGTATTTGTGTGGCCCCTGACGTGGCAAGTGACACAAGCGGCCGCGTGGGATCTGAAAGAGGCGTCGAAACCCTATAGCGGCCAGACCATCCGCATGGTCGGCGAGGCGCTGCCGCCGCTCGAAGCGCTGAAGAAGATGGCGCCGGAGTTTGAAAAACAGACCGGCATCCATGTCGAAGTCGAGATGTACGAGCACTCGGAAGCCGTCAACAAGGTGCAGCTCGATCTCAACTCGCACCGCGGCCGCTACGACGTCATCATCCAGCCGCATCGCGAACTCGGCAAGTTCGCCACCAACAACCATCTGGTCGAAATCGCCAAGATGATGGCCGACCCGGCTTTGCGCGATCCGAGCTTCGAGCCGGAGAAGCAGCTCTACCAGACCGCCTGGCACGAAATCTCCTGGTATGACGGCAAGGAGTACGGCTTCCCCTTCACAGTGCTCAACATGTTCATGTGGTATCGCTCGGACCTGCTCGCCGATCCCAAGGAGCAGGCAGGCTTCAAGGCCAAGTATGGCTACGACCTCGCTCCCGCCAAGGACTGGAAGCAATATCGCGATATCGCCGAATGGTTCTATCGCCCCGACCAGGGCTTTTACGGCACCGCCCTGCAGGGCAAGCGCCACGAGGCGCTGTGGTATGAGTGGCTCAACTTCCTTTATTCCTTCGGCGGCGACGTGCTCGACGTGAAGAGCGGCTCGGCCTGCGGCCCGGTCATCGTCAACAGCCCCAAGGCCGTCGCCTCGCTCGAATATTACAAGAGCCTGCTGCAATTCTCGCCGCCGGACAGCCTCAACTATTTCTGGGATGATGTCATGGCGCTGATGCAGCAAGCCAAGGTCGCCGAGCTGATCATGTGGAACGACGCAACCTATGCCGTATCGGTCGACACCACGGCCTCCACCGTGGTCGGCAAGGTTGGCTTCGATCTCGTGCCGCAAGGCGACGGCGGCAAGATCGGCCAGGTCGAGGGCTGGACCTATCTGATCCCGGTCTATTCGAAGAACCAGCAGGCCGCCTTCCTCTTCGTCCAGTGGATGATGGGCTATGACCGCCAGCTCGAGGAGCATCTCAATGGCGGCGCCTCGGGCCGGCCCGATGTCTATGCCTCGGCGGAGGTGCAGAAACTGCCCTACGCCAAGGCGTCGATGGAGGCCAACGAGCATGCGGTGCCGAAGGCGACGCTGCCGCAATCGGCCGAGATGACCGACATACTGGTGCGCGAACTGTCATCCTACCTCGCCGGCGAAAAGGAGGCGCAGGCCGCCCTCGACACCGCCGCCACCGACATCTCGACACTGCTCGGTTCTTGCGCACCCATGACCTATCCGGCACGATAGGCCTTGAGATGTCGCGCAGAGGCTACCCGCACAAGCGGGTAGCCGTTCTTGTCCGCAGGAAACGCCCGTGACGAACCGCACTCCATCGCCGCGCGGAATGCCGCTTCTCGACCGTGGGGTGGGGCCGCTCTTGATGCTGCCGGCGACGCTGCTCGTCGTCGTCTTCCTGGTCGGCCCGTTCTACTACATGGTCTACACCGCGCTGACCGACCTCAGCTTCGCCGACGCCAGCCATGCCGGCGCCTTCGTCGGTTTCGACAATTTCCGCAAGCTGATGCGCAACGACCCATTCTTCTGGGCATCGTTCCTGCTGACGCTGAAATTCGTCATCATCGCCGTCGGCCTGGAATTCCTGCTCGGCTTTGCGCTGGCCTTCCTGATCTTCCGCTTCGTCGCCAGCCAGCGGCTTCTCACCACACTGCTGCTCATCCCGATGATGATTGCGCCGGTCGCCGTCGGGCTGATCTGGCGGCTGCTGTTGCAGGGCGATTTCGGCATGCTCACCTTCTACATGCGCAAGGTCGGCCTGCTGGCGCAGAATTCGGCGGTGCTTTCGGCACCCGACCTGGTGTTTCCGACCATCGTCGCCATCGATGTCTGGCAGTGGACGCCTTTCGTCACCCTGATCATGCTCGCCGGCATGATGAGCCTGCCGCGCGCGCCGTTCGAGGCGGCGATGATGGATGGCGCAAAACCGTTTCAGATCTTTCGCGATGTCATGCTGCCGCTGCTGCGGCCCGTCATCGCGCTGGTGCTATTGCTGCGCGGCATCGATGCCTTCAAGGAGTTCGACAAGGTTTTCCTGATGACCGGCGGCGGTCCCGGAACGCTGACCGAACTGGTGTCGATCTATGCCTACCGCGTCAACTTCCGCAACTGGGACCTCGGCTACGGCGCCGCGGTCGCCTTCATGATCTATCTCGTCGTGCTGATCCTGTGCTCCGTCTTTTACAAGGCCGTCTACTGGTCGAGCCGCAAGCAGGCGGCGGCGTTTTGAGGGCGCGGCGATGATCGATCAGTCCACCAACCGCGCCTGGAAAAGCTTTGCCTGGTCGGTGTTGCTCGTCGCCGTCGTGGTCGCGCTGACGCCTTACGTCTGGATGGTGCTGGCGTCGTTCAAGAACCGCGTCGATCTTCTGTCTTCTGTGCCGAAATGGATTTTTTCACCGACGCTTGCCAACTATCCCGCCGTCTTCATCGACAAGGAATACTGGCCGCTGGCAATCAACTCGGTGCTGATCTCGGTGTCGTCTACGGTGCTCTGCATCGTCATCGGCGCGCCGGCTGCCTATGGCTTTGCCCGCTCCAATTTCCCCGGCAAGGAAGACCTGTTCTTCTTCTTCCTGACCACGCGCATGGCGCCGCCGATCTCGATCGCCGTGCCGCTGTTCCTGTTCTTCACCTCGCTTGGCCTGATCGACACCATCTACGCCGTGGTGATCGCCCACACCTCCTTCAACCTGTCGCTCGTCGTCTGGATGATGCGCGGCTTCTTCGCCGAAATCCCCAGGGAGATCGACGAAGCCGCGATGATGGACGGCCGCTCGCGGCTCGGCGCATTCTTCTTCGTCGTCGCGCCGCTGGCCGCACCCGGCATGGGCGCCACAGCGGTGCTCTGCTTCATCCTGTCGTGGAACGAGTTCCTCTATGCCTTCATACTCGTCGCCTTCGACGGGCGGCCGCTGACCGTCGGCATACCGGGGCTGGTGACGCCGCATGGCACGCTATGGGGCCAAGTCGCGGCGGTCGCCATCGTGGCGACGCTGCCGATCGTGCTTTTCACTTTCCTTGTCCAGAAACAGCTCGTGCGCGGCCTCACCTTCGGCGCGGTCAAGGGTTGAAGGGATCTCGCATGGCAATTGTTTTCGACGGCGTCACCAAGGCTTTCCCCGACGGGACGGTGGCGCTGCAGGCGCTCGATCTTGCTTTCGAGCCCGGCGAATTCCTGGTTCTGCTCGGGCCCTCTGGTTCCGGCAAGACGACAGCCTGCCGGCTGCTTGCCGGCCTTGAACGTCCCACGGCCGGCCGCATCATGGTCGAGGGTCGCGATGTCACCGACCTGCCGCCGCGCCTGCGCGGCATGGGCATGGTGTTCCAGAACTATGCGCTCTACAGCCATAAGAGCGTCTACGAGAACATCGCCTATCCCTTGCGCATCCGAAAAATGCCGGCCGCCGAGCTCGACCGCTGCGTGCGCGCCATGGCCGAACTCTTGGAAATAACCCGCTACCTCGACCGCCGCCCTTCGCAATTGTCGGGCGGCCAAGCGCAGCGCGTGGCTGTGGCCCGCGCACTCGTCTGGCAGCCGAGCCTCTGTCTGATGGACGAGCCGCTGTCCAATCTCGACGCCTTGTTGCGGCTCCACATGCGCACCGAGCTGAAGCGTCTGCATCGCGAGCTGAAAAAGACCTTCGTCTTCGTCACCCACGACCAGGAAGAGGCGATGACGCTGGCGACCAGGGTCGCGGTATTGCGCGAAGGCGCACTGATCCAGTACGACGACCCGCGCGAGATCTATCGGCGGCCTGCCAATCGCTTCATCGCCGAATTCATCGGCCGTCCAGCGATGAACACGTTCGATGGCGATGTCCGCGCCGGCGTCTTCCACGCCAGCGGTTTCACTTGCCCGCTTCCGGGAAAGCCTGATGGTCCCATCGTGCTCGGCATTCGCCCGGAGCAGATCCAGCTTGTCGACGCGACTGCCGGCGACGCCATCCTGTTTGCCGTCGACGTCGTCGAACCGGTCGAGCCGGACGTGCTGATCTTCGCCAATAGCGAGGCCAACGCGCTGATCGTCAGGACCGTGAATGACGATCGCGCTTTCGATCCCGGCCAGCCGCTTTATCTACGCTTTCCGCCGGCAGCGCTGCACACATTCGATGCTGTGTCGGGAGCGCGGCTGCCGTGAGCACGCTGCTCGCTTTGGTGCCGCTGGCCGCCGCAGCCTTGGTCTGGTGGCTGTTCTACAGCTTCAACCGGTCGCGGCGCTGGTTCTCGACAGGCGAACTCATCTTCTGGGACGCCATTGCACTGGTAACCCTGCAGCTTGTCTGGCTGATCTGGTTCTGAATGCGCATTCCAGCAACGCAGATCAGTAGCCCAGCGCACAACCGTCCTTGCGAGGATCGGAGGCACCGGTGAGCGTGCCCTTTTCCCAATCGATCAGCACCAGCTGGCCGCCGCCATGCGGCTCCTCGGCGATCGAAACCTGATGACCGCGCTGACGCAGGCCGGCGATCGCCTCAGCCGGAATCCCGCGCTCGGCCAGCACGGCATTGTCCTTGTAGAACACCCGTGGCGCATCCAGTGCCTGCTGCGGGTCCATCCCGAAATCGATCATGTTGGTCAACAGATGGACATGGCCGAACGGCTGGTAGCCGCCGCCCATCACCCCGAACGGCATCACCACCTTACCCCCTCGCGTCGCCATGCCAGGCATGATGGTGTGCATCGGTCGCTTTCGCGGCGCGATACGATTTGGATGGCCTTCCGTGAGGCGAAAACTGCTGCCGCGATTCTGCAGCACGACGCCTGTCTTGGGACCGACGACGCCGCTGCCGAAGGAACCGAAGGTCGAGTTGATGAAGCTGACTGCATTGCGGTCGCGGTCGACCACGGAGATATAGACGGTGTCGCTGCGCGGCAGCTCAAGCCGCGGCAGATGCGTCATGGCGAGGGCCGGATCGATGGCGGCGCGCAGCCGCTCCGCATAAGCTGCCGACAGCAGTTGTTCGACGGGGACCTGGACGAAATCCTGGTCGCCGATGAAAGTATCGCGGTCCTGGTAGGCAAGCCGGCCGGCTTCGATCTCGAGATGCAGCCGCTGGGCACTGTTCGGCTCCAACGAACCAAGGCTGAAGCCCGAAAGCACATTCAGCATGATCAGCGCCGTCATGCCCTGATTGTTCGGTGGCATCTGATGGATATCGTAGCCGCGATAGGACGTATTCACCGACGTGACGTAGTCGCCTTGGGTCTCGGCGAAATCCTCCAATGCATGCAGCCCGCCCAGCGCGCGAAGACGTTCCACCAGATCGTCCGCGACTTCACCTTCATAAAACCCTGCACGGCCTCGGTTGGCGATGATGCGCAAGGTGTCCGCCAAGTGCGGCTGCCGATGCACATCGCCGGCTTGCGGCGCCCTTCCCTCGGGCAGGAATATGCGCGCGGCATGTTCATCGGCTGAGAGCAGGGCGACCTCGTCGGCCCAGTCGAAGGCGACGCGATCATGAACGACATAGCCTTGTTCGGCATAGCGAATGGCTGGCGCCAGCGCGGCGTCGATGCCCTTTTTTCCGTGGTCCTCGAGTAGCCGGCACCATGCATCGATGGCGCCTGGTATGGTGACGGCATGCGGTCCGGCCGCAGGCAGTTCGCAATGCCCCCGCTCCAGATACCATTCGGCGGTTGCCGCAGCGGGCGAACGCCCCGAGCCGTTGAAAGCGAGAACATCGCCCTCGCCTTTGGGACTGTAGAGCACAAAACAGTCGCCGCCGATGCCGGTCGATTGCGGCTCGACGACGCCTTGCACCGCCGCAGCGCACACAGCGGCATCCATGGCATTGCCGCCGGAGCGCAGCATGTCGATGGCGGCCAGCGTCGCCAGCGGATGCGATGTCGCCGCCATCGCTTCTGTCGCGCGAACTGGCGAGCGTCCGGGGGACTGAAAATCACGCATGCAATCGCCTCCAATGATTTCGCGCCCGCCGGCCGCAGCCTTCAATGCTTGATGCGGTCGCGCATGGCGTACCACAACATCCCCAGCACATAGAGCGGGCCCCGCAGCGCCGTACCGCCCGGGAACGGCATCGGCGTCAGCGTCGAGAACAGGTCCAGCCGCGAGGCGTCGCCCGTAATCGCTTCGGCCAAGAGCTTGCCCGACAGCGTTGACAGGATGACGCCCTTGCCGGAATAGCCATGCGCGAAATAGACCTCGCCATAGTGCCCGACATGCGGCAGCCGCGACGTGGTCACCGACACCAGGCCGCCCCAGGCATGATCGATGCGGCAGCCCTTCAATTGCAGGAAGGTGGCCTCCATGTGCGGCCGCACGAAGCCGGCAATGTCGGCCGGCGGCGATGGCGTGTACCGCTCGCCGCCGCCGAACAGCAGCCGACCGTCCGCCGACATGCGGTAGTAGTTGACGACGAAGCGCGTGTCGGACACCGCGACATTGGCCGGGATGACATTGTGTTTGCCCTCCAGCGGTTCGGTGGCGACGATGTAGTTGCCGACCGGCATGATGCGGCTGTTGACGCGCGGCTCCAGCCCATGCAGCAACGCGTCGCCGGCCAGCACGACATGTTTGGCCCTTACCGACCCCTGCGCCGTCGAGACCCGGATCGAAGGCTCGCGCTCCAGCTTTACCGCGACGGAATTTTCATGGATGACGACACCGGCCGCCACGGCGGCACGGGCAAGGCCGAGCGTGTAGTTCAGCGGATGCATATGGCCGCCAAGCGGCTCATACATGGCGCCATGATAGGGCGTGTCCACCTTGCCGCGTGCCTGCGCCGCCGACAGGATCTCGACGTCGTGGAACTTCATCACGCTCTCGAGGCATTTGGCCTCGTCTTCGAGATCCCTGAGGTCGGAGCCATTAACGGCACCGACGAGATGGCCGGTCAGCCGCAGATCGCAGTCGATGGTGTGGCGCTCGATGATGTCGAGCACCAGGCCCCGCGCCTCGAAGGCGAGGTCGAACAGCGCCTTCGCCCGCTCGGGGCCGTAGAGCTTGACCAGCCCCTTGGCGCCTTTGCGCAGGCCGGGGATCATCTGGCCGCCATTGCGGCCCGACGCGCCCCAGCCGATCTTGCCGCCTTCGAGCAGCACCACCTTCAGGCCGCGCTCGGCGGCATGAAGGGCGGCCGACAGGCCGGTGCAGCCGCCGCCGACCACCACCAGATCGGCGCCGACATCTCCCACCAGCGCCGGATGGTCCGGCGCCGGATTGGCGGTGGCGACATAGTAGGATTTGCCGATATCGAGGCCCGAATTGAAACCCGTTGAGCCGGAGGCCATGATCACACCTTCAGCAGCAAATGGTCGCGTTCCCAACTCGTCACCACGCTTTGGAACAGGTCGAGTTCGACGCTCTTGACGCGCAGATAGGTCTGGAAAAAATCCTCGCCGAGCAATGCCCGCACCGGCTCGCAAGCAATGAAACGATCAAGCGCCTCCTCCATCGTTTTCGGCAGCGTGCTTTTGATCTTGTAGGCATTGCCCGAGGCCTCAGCCGAGCGCGCCAGCTTCTGCTCGACGCCGAGATAGCCGGCAAGCAGCGAACCGGCGATCGCCAGATAGGGATTGCAATCCGCTCCCGGCAAGCGGTTCTCTACCCGCCGGGCGGCGCGGCCACCTGCCGGCACGCGCAGGCCGCAAGAGCGGTTGTCATGCGACCATTCGATGTTGGCCGGTGCGCTGTGGTTCGGCCGGATGCGGCGGAACGAGTTCACGTTGGGTGCGAACAGCGGCATGATCTCGGGCACATATCTCTGCAGGCCGCCGATGAAATGGCCGAACATTTCGGTGTCTGCATCATCTCTGTCGGCAAACAGCGCGGCGCCTGTCGTTTCATCGACGACAGACATGTGCAGATGCATCGAGCTTCCCGCCTGCGCCGCGATCGGCTTGGCCATGAAGGTCGCGTGCATGCCGCTCTGTTGCGCCGCTTGGCGAGTCAGCCGCTTGAACAGCAGCACCTGGTCGGCGAGCGGCACCGCGTCGCCGTGCAAGAGATTGATCTCCAGCTGCGCGGTGCCGGACTCATGGATCAGCGTGTCGAGCGGCAGGCCGGCGGCTGCGGCATAATCATAGACGCGCCTTATCACCGGCTCGAATTCTTCCAGCGCCACCATGTCATAGGGATGCTGCGAGCCCTCGGCGCGGCCATTGGCGCCAACCGGTGCCGTCAGCGGCTGGTCGGGATTCGGATTGGGCGCGGTCAGATAGAATTCGATTTCCGGCGCCACCACCGCGCGCCAACCGCGCTTCCGGTAGAGATCGAGCACGGCGCGCAGCACATGTCGTGGCGAGGCCATCCAGGGCTTGCCTTGCATGTGGAAGGCGTCGGCGAAGACATAGGCTTTGCCGACGCCACCGCCCGGCGCCAGGCACAGCGTCGACATATCAGGCACCATGCGCATATCCGGGTCTTGATAGGCAAAGCCTTCGTCGATGGAACCGGAGTAGCGGCCATCGATGCTGACCAGGAAAGCGCTGCTCGGCAGGTAGAGTGCGCGGTCTTCCAGCGCCTTGAGGAATTTCACCGTCGGCAGCGCCTTGCCGCGCAGCACGCCATTCATGTCGGGCACCAGGCACTCGACCTCCGTGATGCCGTGCTGGGCGAGCCAGGCCTTGGGATCGTTGCCGGTGAAGAGAGCGGTGTTGGTATTTTTGTCCTGCATTTTGGTTCACGTACCTATGAGAGAGAGTATGGCTTGCGCGGCCACATCCGTTCCAGGGGTCAGCGCCATCTTGGCAGCATTGTCCCTGAGGCGGGCGCGCATCGCATCGTCGGCCAGCAGGCCGAGAATGGCTCTCTCCAATCCCCCTTCCGTCCAGGCGTCCCGGCCGATATGGTCGCCGACACCTGTCTCTCCCGCGCGTTGCGCATTGTCGTGACCGTCCCAGCAATAGGGCATGATCAGCGACGGCACGCCGAAGCGCAGCGCCTCGCAAAAGCTGTTGTTGCCGCCATGGTGGATGAACAGGTCCGACTTCGCCACCACCGAAGGCTGCGGAAACCAGGCGTCGAGATAGACATTGTCCGGCACCGCGCGATAGGCGTCGCGCAGGCCGCCGGCATTGACGATGAAGCGCGCCGGCAGCCTGTCGAAGACGGCGAGCATGCGCTCGATCAGCCCGACATCCATCGCGCCGAGGCTGCCGAAGCTGACATAGACCAGCGGGCCGCCATTGCGCGGAAACACCGGCACCTCGAATGGCCCTTCCGAACGCACGCAGCCTTCGAGATAGACAAAGCGTTTGGGGTCGAGCGGCTCGGCCCGCTCACGCCGTACGATCGCTGGCGTCAGCAGCAGATTGAGGTCGGGTGATGTCTCGAGGAACAGGCCCTTGGGCAACGGCGCCAGGCCGGCATCCGCACGAAAACGGTTGAAGCGCTCATGCGCGGGTGCGGAGGCCGCGAGATAGCGCGCTTCGAACGCCGCACGTTGCGGGTCGTCGGCACCCATCCCCGAGAGATAGGGCGGCACCTCGGCATCCGGCAGTTCCGTCTCGGCACAGGAGACGACGCGCACCCACGGGCAGCCGGCGGCGGCGATCGCCGGGAACATGATGACGTTGTCGAGCACCACCGCGTCCGGCTTCAGCCGCGCCAGCAATTGGCGCAGCGGCGCCTCGGCGTTGACGGCGGTGTCGACGATCGCTTGCCAGGTCGGCGCGACATAGGTCTCGAGCTGGTCGATCGGGCTCAGCCGGAAATGCGGCAGGTGCCGGCGCACGAAGGCCTGCCAATAGCTCTGGCGGTCGCTGTCGCTCAGCGGCTCATCCGTCGGCAGATGGTATTCCTGGAAGCCATAGTCGGTAAAGACGCCGGAGAAGCCGGCATGGCAGATGAAGACGGGGCGAGCGCCCCGTGCGCGCAATGCCTGTGCGATACCGACGCAATTCAACGCGGCGCCGAAACTGGCTTCGGGAAACAGCGCGATGGTCGGGCTGGCTTTACGCGTCAATTATTCCTCTTCAATCCGGCCGGCTGATCATGCTGAACAGTGCGGGAGCTCCGCGGCTGGCTGCTTGCGGTCGCTGGCTGCGGGAGAGCCGCAGGTGGATGCGAAGCAGATCGGCAGCCACCTCATACTGCCGGCTTTCAAGATAGTCGAGTATGCCCGAGTGTTCGCGCAACGATTGCCGCAGCCGAAACACGTTGACGCCGGAATAGATGCCCGGCAGCCGGCGCAGGCGGAGATGATCGGCCAATGCATCCGACACAAAACGGTTGGCGCAGCCCTCGGCGATCATGCCATGAAAATCCATGTCCAGCCGCTGGAACTCGCGCGTGTCGAATGTCTCGTCCGGCAGCGCTGCAAGCGCTTCCATGCCTTGCCGCAACATTGCTGCCCGCGCCCCGTCCAGCCGAAAGCCTGGCGTCAGGATGGCCGCCGGCTCCAGCACCAGGCGGAACTCGTAGCTTTCGCCTTGCGCCTCCGGATCGTCCGGCGCGCGGCGAAACAACCAGGATTGCCCAGGCGCACGATCCAGAAGATTCTCGTCGGTCAGTTTGTTAAGTGCTTTTAGTACCGTCTTGCGATCAGCGTCGTAGCGTCGCATCAGCCCCGCGATGGTCACCGTCTGGTCCAACCGTCGCGCCGAGCGGTCGCGCAGGATGGCTTCGGCGAGCTCGTCTTCCTCCGCACTGGGTAGTTCGGCGGCAATGGCGGGCTGGGCGGCGAGGTCGACCGTCAGATGATAACCGCTGTCGGCCTCCCAGCGCACCACGCCCCGTTCCGCGAGCAGGCCGAGTGCGGCGCGTACGGGCGTGCGCGAGACATTGCACAGCGAGGCGATCTGCTGTTCGGGCAGGCGGGCGCCAGGCTCGAAGCCACGCTGCCGCGCCACATCCAGGATGCGCTGCGCCAGATCGAGATGGTTGGTGCGAGGTCGTCTGGCTACGGCTTGCATGACTTTTCTCGAATGCGAATGTGGCGCATTGGTCTGGCTGATCGCCGGAACAGGGACAATCGGCCAAATTCCTCCGTCGGTTGACAGATTATGGATTGACGTACTTTTTTCTGCAATAGTACTGTCGGCACAATCGGCGAGAAAAGACCGAGGGAACAGGATCGAGGCAGGCGCGCGCGTCGCCGGCCTTGGTCCGGCAAATGATTTCGACGATCAAACCGAATGGGAGACTGCCATGACCGCTACCAGCCTGCGGCGCCGTGCGCTCAATACATCCTCAATCGCTCTCGGTCTCGCCCTGACGCTCTCGGGGCCGGCCGCCGCAGCCGACCTCGTTATTTCGAACTGGGATGGGTACATGGCACCCGACGCCATGGCCGCTTTCAAGACCGCCACCGGCGTTGCCGGCGAAGTGGTGGTGCACGCCACCAATGAAGAGATCATGGGCAAGCTGATTGCCGCCGGCGGCAAGGGCTATGACGTGGTCTTCGTCTCCTCGCCCTTCGCCGAAGTATTAAACAAGCTTGGCCTGACCGAGCCGATCGACCATGCCAAGATCCCCA
This sequence comes from Mesorhizobium sp. C395A, assembly GCF_030323205.1. Lineage (NCBI taxonomy): Bacteria > Pseudomonadati > Pseudomonadota > Alphaproteobacteria > Hyphomicrobiales > Phyllobacteriaceae > Mesorhizobium > Mesorhizobium sp. C395A. The sequence goes on from NZ_CP100473.1 coordinate 3,883,585, forward strand.
ACCTCGCCAACCTCTATCCCGAAGCGACCAAGCTGCCGCACGATGCCGGCAACGCTTTCTCCGTGCCTTACACCTGGGGCACGACGGGCCTCTGCTACCGCTCTGACCTTGTCAAGACGGCGCCCACGAGCTGGAGCGACCTGCTCGCCCCTTCCGACGAGATGAAGGGCAAGACCACCATGCTGGCGACCGATCGCTGGCTGCTGGCCGCCGGGCAGCTCGACAAGGGCTATTCGGTCAACGAGACCGACCCGGCCAAGATGGCCGAGGTCAAGGACCTCCTGATCTCCGCCAAGAAGACCCTGCTCGCCTATGACGACACCACCTTCTATTCCAAGCTGGTTTCCGGCGAGGCGCTGATGGTGCAGGCCTGGGACGGCTGGTGCAATTACGGCATCGCCGACAAGCCGGAGATCAAATACGTCATCCCTAAAGAAGGTTCGGACCTGTGGGTCGACACGATGGTGGTGATGAAGGCGTCCGAGCACAAGGACGACGCCTTCAAGTTCATCAACTTCATGCTCGACGCCAAGAACCACGCCTGGGCGGCGCAGAACATCGACTACAAGGTGCCGAACAAGCCGGCGATGGAAAGCCTGCCGGCCGACTTCCTGGCCAAATTCCCCAACATGGCGATGCCGGTGGCCGATCTCGTCAAGTTCGAGCAGTTGCGTGACGTCGGCGAAGCCCAGCGCGACTATTCCAAGATCGTCAGCGAGATCAAGGCCGCGCAGTAAGCGGCGCAGACTTCACGGCCGGCAGCACTTCTGCCGCCGGCCCTGAGCGGTACCCGCGAAATTGTCCCAGACCCGACTTCGTTCCTCTCTGCTGATGGCCCCGGCGCTGGTCTGGCTGACCGCGCTGATGGTTATCCCATGCGCCCTGGTGCTGGCGCTCGCCTTCTTCCGGCGCGGCGTCTATGGCGGCATCGACTACACTTTGACGCTGGAAAATTTCGGGTTGGTCTTCGACCCGCTCTATGCCGGCATCTTCCTCAACTCAGCACGTATCGCCGGTACCACGACGCTCATCGCAGTCGTGATCGGCTATGCCGCGGCCTATGCAATTGCCGCCGCACCACGCCGGTGGCAGCCGGTGTTCCTGTTCTTCGCCGTGCTGCCGTTCTGGTCCAATTACCTGATCCGCACCTATGCCTGGATCGTGCTGCTGAACCGCGAAGGGCTGATCACCCAGCTCTTGCGCTGGTTCGGCTACACCGGCGAGTCGCCCTCGATGCTCTATACCGAAGGCGCGGTCATCGCAGGCCTCGTCTACAACTATCTGCCCTTCGTCATCCTCGCCTGCTACGCGCCGCTGTCGCGCCTCAACCCGGAACTGGCCGAGGCATCGCGCGATCTCGGCGCCTCCGCTGCCACCACCTTCCGACGTGTCATCCTGCCGCTGACCGTGCCCGGCATCGCTGCGGGTGCTGTCTTCGTCTTTGTGCTGTCGATCGGCAATTTTGTCACCCCGGCGCTGCTCGGTGGCGGCCGCTTCCAGATGATCGGCAACCTCGTCTACGACCAGTTCCTGACTGCTAATGACTGGCCGTTCGGCGCAGCGCTCGCCATGGCGCTGATCGCCATCATGCTTCTGGTGCTGATGGCGCAGGCGCTCGCCGCCGACCGCGCCGCGGGGCGTGCGGCTGAGGCAAGGGGTGACGCCTATGGCTGAGCGCCGCGCAATTCTTGCCTTCTCCCCGTTCACCGGGAGAAGGTGCCCCGAAGGGGCGGATGAGGGGCGGCGTCAACCTTTGCGACGCTCAACGCTGCCCCCCGTCTGCCTGCCGGTAGCTTCTACCCGCGAACAGGGAGAAGGACTCTGGTCGTTCGCTTGCCCTCCAATTGTCGGAGGCCGGCGATGACCCATTCCTTCACCCGTACGCTCGGCATGCGTACGATCCTCACCCTCGTCTTCGCCTTCCTCTACATCCCGATCGCCGTGCTGGTGGCGCTGTCCTTCAACGAAGGCGGATTGCCGACGGCATGGTCGGGCTTTTCGCTGAAATGGTATGCCTCGCTGGCCGGCAATTCCGCCATCCTTTCCGCTGCGCTCAACACGCTGATCGTGGCGTTGGTCTCCACGGCCATCGCCACGCTGCTCGGCACGCTGCTGGCCATCGGCATCGAGATGCGCCGGCAATACGGCAGGGGTCTCGAGGCGCTGATCTTCGCACCGATGATCATCCCCGACATCGTCCTGGCGATCGCTCTGCTGTCGTTCTTCTCCATGCTAAACCTGACCATGGGCCTGCACACCATCATCCTCGCCCATGTCGTCTTCAACCTCGCCTTCGTCTGCTCGGTGGTGCGCGCAAGGCTAAAGAGTTTCGACTGGTCGATCGTCGAGGCCTCCGCCGACCTCGGCGCCTCGGCTCTGACCACCTTCCGGCGTGTGACATTGCCGGTCATCGCGCCGGCAGTGATTGCCGGCGCTCTGCTTGCCTTCACGCTCTCGGTCGACGAGTTCATCATCGCCTTCTTCACCGCCGGTGCCGGCCGCGCCTCGACGACGCTGCCGATGCAGATCTACGCCATCATCCGCTTCGGCATCACGCCGGAGATCAACGCGCTGGCGACCATCGTCATGGCGGTATCCATCACCGCGCTGACCCTGTCGCAGCGGCTCAACCGTGGGATCATCGGCCAATGAGCGAACCGCGCACGCTGCTGGCCATTGATAACGTTTCGAAGAAGTTCGGCCGGGTCACCGCCGTCGACGGCATCTCGCTCGACATCCGCGAAAACGAGTTCTTCGCGCTGCTTGGACCCTCCGGCTGCGGCAAGACCACGCTGCTGCGCATGCTGGCCGGCTTCGAGACGCCAACCGACGGCCGCATACTGCTCGATGGCAAGGACATCGCCCGGACCCCGCCCAACAAGCGGCCGGTCAATCTGATGTTCCAGTCCTACGCGCTGTTCCCGCATATGAGCGTGCGCGCCAATGTCTCCTACGGGTTGGAGATGGAGCGCTTGCCGAAAGCTGAAATCCGTTCCCGCGTCGAGGCCATTCTGGCCACCACCGAGCTTGTCCCCTTCGCCGACCGTAAGCCTGAGCAATTGTCGGGTGGCCAGAAGCAGCGCGTCGCGCTCGCCCGCGCGCTGGTCAAACGGCCTCGGTTGCTGCTGCTCGACGAACCGCTGGGCGCGCTGGACAAGAAACTGCGCGGCGCCATGCAGATGGAGCTGAAGCGCCTGCAGCACGAAGTCGGCATCACCTTCGTCATCGTCACCCACGACCAGGAAGAGTCACTCGTCATGGCCGACCGCATGGCGGTGCTCAAGGACGGCCAGCTGCTGCAATGCGACACGCCGCACGCGATCTACGAGCATCCCACCGACCGTTTCGTCGCCGACTTCATCGGCGTGATGAATTTCGTACCGGGCAAGGTGTCTGCGGATGGCGTGATCGCCGCGAACGGCGCGCGCATCACCGGCAAGGTTCCCGCCAAGCTCACACCCGGCGCTTCCGCCGTGGCCTCGGTGCGACCCGAGCGCATCCGGCTGTTCCCGTCACCCGAGACCGCCAACCACACCGCCGGCACGGTCGAGGCGCTGGCCTATCACGGGCTGGACCTGCAGCTGCATGTCCGCACGCCTCTGTCGCCAAAACCATTTCTGGTGCGCGTCACCGCCGATGCCGCCGACCGCCGGCCGGTCTCGTCGGGCGATCAGGTCGAACTCGGCTGGGACGCCGCCGATGTCAGAATTTTTCAGGAATAGGAGAGCTTGATGGCGCAGAAGACGATCGCGTTTTTTCCCGAAGCGGCCTACGGCCCGGCGCTCAATTCGGTCGGCATCGCGCAAGCCGTCGAGGCGCGCGGCCATAAGGCAGTGTTCCTGTCCGACCCCGGCTTTGTCGATGTCTACAAGGGTTACGGCTTCGAAGCGCATCCGGTGAACCTGTCGGAGCCGATGCCGCCCGAGCAGATGGCGAAATTCTGGGAAGACTTCATCAACGGCCACATCCCGAACTTCCGCAAATCGCCCTACGATCAGGTCGACAATTACGTGAAGGATTGCTGGACCGCGATCGTCGACAGCGCCAAATGGGCGCAGAAGGATTTGCCGCGAGTCCTGGCCGCCATCAAGCCTGATGTCATTTGCGTCGACAATGTCATCCTGTTTCCGGCCATCAAACAGTTCGGCAAGCCTTGGGTGCGCGTCATCTCCTGCTCGGAAAACGAGATCGAGGATGAGGACATCCCGCCGCATCTCTCCGGTTGCGGCGAGAACGACCATGTCGGCCACCAGCGCTATCGCGATCATTTCAATGCGGTGATCAAGCCCATCCACGACGACTTCAACGCCTTCCTCACCGCAAACAATGAAGCGCCATACCCGGTCGGTCAGTTCTTCGAGGCCTCGCCCTATCTCAATCTGCTGCTCTATCCCGAAGCGGCAAAGTTCAAACGCCGCCATCCGCTTGATACGACGAAATTCCAGTATCTCGAAGGCTGCGTGCGGCAGGAAAAGCCATACGCCGTGCCGACCTTCGCCGAGAACAATGACGGGCCGCTGCTCTATGTCTCCTTCGGCAGCCTCGGCGCTGGCGATGTCGATTTGTTGAAGCGCATCATCACAACACTGGGCAAGACCCGTTACCGCGCGCTGGTCAATGTCGGCGGCTACAAGGACCTGTACACGGATGTGCCGGACAACGTCATCGTCGAGAGCTGGTTTCCGCAGCCTTCAGTCATCCCGCAGGTCGATGCCGTCATCCACCATGGCGGCAACAACTCGTTCACGGAGTGCCTCTATTTCGGCAAGCCGGCCATCATCATGCCCTATGTCTGGGACGGCCACGACAACGCCACCCGCGTCCAGGAAACCGGCCACGGCTTCGGCATGCCGCGCTACGACTGGAGCGACGCCCAGTTGGTCAGCAGGATCGAGGCTTGCCTGACCGACCCCAAGATGAAGGCCAAGCTGGCGAAGACCTCGTCGCAGATGCGGGCACAGAACGGACCGGAAAAGGCCGCAGGGTTGCTGGAGAAGTTGCTGTGACCTCCTCCGCCCCGCACCTTTACCAAGCCTCCACCCGCACCGACCTCGTCGACTGGGGCGCCCAGTCCGACGCGCTCGACGGCGCGTCGCATTCGACCGGCAGGCTTGTCCACAAAGGACCCAACAACCAGCCGGAATCCGGCATCTGGGTCTGCACGCCCGGCCGCTGGCGGCTCTCGATTCCGCGCGACGAATTGTGCCATTTCGTCGCCGGCCGCGCGACGTACCGGTCGGATGCTGGGGAGGTGGTAGAAGTCGCAGCCGGGACCGTGGTCATGTTCCCTGCCGGCTGGACAGGCGAATGCACCGTGCATGAGACCATGCGCAACGTCTACATGCTGGCTTGAACAGCAACGGAGCTTCCCAATATGCCGACACCGCACTGGCCAAAGGCCTCGACCGTGAAACTGGAGGACTGGGGCGGGGGCAGCAACACGCTTGCCGGCTCGCCGCGCGCCTCGGGCAGGATCCTCTCGCAGAACCCGGACGGCTCAAGCGAATGCGGCCTGTGGTCGTGCACGCCAGGCAGCCGCAAGGTTACCTTTGCCGCCGACGAGTTCTGCCATTTCCTGTCGGGCCGCGGGACCTATGTCCGCGAGAATGGCGAAGAGATCCCGGTCGAGGCCGGCATGCTGGTGTTCTTCCCCGCCGGCTGGGCCGGCACCTCCACCATCACGCAAACACTGACCAAGGCCTTCATGTGCCGCTGAGCACTTTTTTAAAGGAAATCGCCATGACCACGCCCATCATGCAATCCCCGCTTGCCATCACCGACCTCGTCGACTGGGGCGTCATCCCGACCATGATCGAGGGCGTGTCCCACACCTCGGGCAAGCTGCTCTACAAGGGGCCGGAGGGCCGTTCGGAATGCGGCCTGTGGGTCTGCACCCCCGGCAAATGGCACTGCCATGTCACCCGCGACGAGTTCTGCCACTTCCTCGAGGGCCGCTGCACCTATGTGCACGAATCGGGCGAGGTCATCCAGATCGAGCCGGACACGGCGGCGTTCTTTCCTCAGAATTGGAAAGGCGTCTGCACCGTCCATGAGACCATCAAGAAGGTCTACATGATCCGCTGAGCGGACCTGAAAGGACGACCATGCAATTCTCCGCTGAACGGCCGGCTTTCTTCGTCAATCCGGACTACCGGCCGATGACCGGCACGGCAAAACCGGTGATCGATCCGGCGACGCTGGAGACCGTCGGCTCGATCTCCGCCGCAACGGACGGTGAGGTCGATGCGGTGCTGTGTGCCGCAACCACGGCACAAGCCGCCTGGAAGAAGCTCGATGCCAAGAGCCGGGCAAAGCATCTGCATGCGGTCGCCAACGCCATCGAGGCGGCGGACTTCACCCGCTGCGCAGAGCTGATGGTGCGCGAGATGGGCAAGCCTTATCCCGAAGCAATCGGCGAGATCGCCAATTGCGCGCCGATCTTCCGCTACTATGCCGAGATGGCGCGCGACGACGCCGGCAAGATCGCCGGTACGACGCAGGCCGGGTCGTTCCAGTATGCGCGCTACGAGCCGTATGGCGTCTCCGTGCACATCATGCCTTACAACTTCCCGATCCTGCTGATGTGCTGGACCGTTGCGGCCTCGCTTGCCGCCGGCAATGGCTGCGTCATCAAGCCGGCCGAAGCGACGACGCTGTCGACGCTGGACTACATGACGGTGTTCCGTTCACTGCCGGAAGGGCTGGTCGCCTGCCTGCCTGGCACGGCCGCCACCGCGCAGGCGCTGATCGCCTCCGAGCGCACCCACGCTGTCGCCTTCACCGGCTCGGTCGCCGCCGGCAAAGCCGTGGCAGTCGCCTGCGCCGAGCGCATGAAGCCTTGCGTCATCGAAGCCGGCGGCAGCGATCCGCTGATCATCAGCGAGCACGCGCCGCTCGACGTGGCGGCAGCCGGCAGCGTCACCGCCGCCTTCCACCTGACCGGCCAGGTCTGCACCTCGGCCGAACGCTTCTTTGTCGTCGACTCGGTTCACGATCGCTTCGTCGAGCTGTTCGCCGAGAAGACGCGGGCGCTGCGCATCGGCAATGGCATGGACAAGACCGAGATCGGCCCGCTGGTCAGCGAAGCCGCCCGGGCGAAAGTGATGCGGCTGGTCGATGATGCTATCAGCAACGGCGCTATAGCCGTTGCCGGCGGGCGCATTCCGCCGGCGCACAACAATGGCTGGTTCTACGAGCCAACGATCCTGACCGGGGTTACACCCGATATGGCGATCGTGCGCGAAGAGTGTTTCGGGCCGGTCGCAGCGATCTGCCGCGTAAAGGATTTCGACGAAGCGATCCGGCTTGCCAATGACAGCCCGTTCGGGCTCGGCGCCTCGGTCTTCACCACCGACCTCGCCGAGGCGCATGAAGCGGCCGAGCGGCTCGAGGCCGGCATGGTCTGGGTCAACAACCCGCTGATCGACAATGACGCCCTGCCCTTCGGCGGCTGGAAGGCATCAGGCCTTGGCCGCGAGCTGGGACGCCAGGGACTCGACGCCTTCCGACGCTCCAAGATGGTCATCATCGACCACAGACCGGCGATCAAGGACTGGTGGTACCCCTACCCCGACAGCTGGTTCCGCGAGACAGGCGGCCGCAAGCACGTGTGAGCCCGGCTAGTCCATAACGTAAGCTGATGCTTACGCATCTGCCGAGATAGGCCGGCTATTTCAACGCTTGAAGCTTGTCGATCGCGGCAGTGAATCCGGCAAGCGAGACCGGAATGGTCACCGGCTTGCGCGTCACGGACTCGATGCCGATGTTCAGGTTGGTTCCCGATTTCATCGCCTTGAGGAGGTCCGCCGACAAAGGGGTCGCCGCATAGGCGCCGTTCTGGTCACTGGTCTGGATGGCGATGGTCGTCTTCTGCCCCTGGTCGATCTGGTACGAGGCGCCGGAAGGCAGGAACAGCCCGTGCGGCAAGGCCAGCAGCATCGCGAGGTTGCCATTGCCGTTGTCGCGGCGAACCGTAACGGTAAGAACGCGCTGCCCCGTCTTGGCCTCGGTAAGGTTTTGGGAGACCTGGCATTGAAGCTCGGTGCCGGCCGATCCGCTAGCGCAGTTTAGCGCCCACGGATTGCCTTCTGCAGGCTTGGTCTCGGCAGATGTGGTTGACTTCGGCTCTTCGGCAAGCGCCGACCCTGCCGTCACGACCAGCCATAGCGCGCCGACCCAGGCGGCCCGCCCACAAACGGTTCTCAGCAATGAAGCCATCCGATCCTCGTCGTGTCAGGGTTTCGCCGAGCGCGTTGATACAACAGCCGAGCCTGGCGGGGAAGCCAATACGGTACATGAGCTCGGGCTAAATTACTGTTGCTGACTTGTCACAATAAACAACTTTGAAATTTTGTACGTGTAAAGCAAACAATCATGCTCGCTATACACTGGGATTCGGATAGTATTAGCGACGGAGCGTGTACTCGTCGGGGTTCGCAAGGGATGGAGACGACCGAGAAAACTCGGCAGATCAATGGCATGGCGACGCACGGAAGAAGCTTCCGGGCGAATAGCAAGTATCGCCGGTCAGGTTTTTCCAGGCATCTCTGGAAGACGACTGCGCTGTCCACTCTGGCACTTGCCCTTTCCGGCATAGCCGCCCATGCCGGCGACACCGGACTGTGGCAGCCGCAGGTCCGCGCCATCATCGGCGCCAACAACAATGGCGGCAACACGGCGATCGAGGGTTTCCTGCCGCTGAAGCAGAACCTCGAATCCGTTCTCTTTCTCGATGTGCGCTCGAAATACGATTTCGACGACGGCTTCGGCCAGGACGTCGGCCTCGGCGTTCGCCGCATCGTGAATCCGGATCTGATGATCGGCGGCTACGCCTATCTCAACATCCAGAACCACGACAGTCACCAGTTCGTCGCCTCGACGCTCGGCCTCGAGGCCATCACCTCAAAATACGATGCGCACGTAAACGTCTATCTGCCGATCAGCGGCGACCGCAGCACGGCCGGGCAAGAGTCGAGCCTGTCGCTGGTCGGTCATCAGCTGATCGAGCAGATATCGGCCATCGCCCACCGCGATTACGCGGCCTGGGGCATCGAGGGCGAGGTCGGCGTTCAGGTGCCGCTCAACCTGCCCGAGAACCATTCACTGCGTTTCGATGTCGGCGCCTACCATTTCGGCGATCCCGACGGCGACGACGGCAGCATCACCGGCGCCAAGGCCGGCCTGGAATATTCGATCGGCGACGTCATCGGCAAAGGCACGTCGCTGACCTTCACCGGCGAGGTGCGCAACGACAACCGCGATGACACCCAGTTCGCCGGCAGCATCCGGCTGACGGTGCCGCTCAACGCTTTCGACAAGGGCTCGTCTTCGGCCGATGACGGCGCCGAGCCGGTCTATCCGGTCAGCCCCGGCCTGCGCAAACGCGTCAACGAGCGCGTACGCGGCGACATCGGCGTTCGCATCGAGAGCCAGGACAAAGTTACCGGCACGTCGACGCGGGTGGCGATCAATGCCGCCACCAACACGGCATTCGGCCAGTTCTTCTTTGCCGATGGTGACAACGACGCGCTCGGCCTCGGCACGATCGGCGACCCGACCACGCTCGACAATGCAGTCGCCGGCGCCGGCGCTAACGGCGTCGTCGTCGCGCTGGGCGGCAAGGGCAACATTACGACAGCCGGCGTGACGCTCGCCAACGGACAGACCGTTATCGGCGGTGGCGGCGGTGTCCAGGCGCGGCTCGCCGACGGCAGCATCGGCACCTACAATTTCGGCGGCTCCAACGGCACCATCCAGGGCACTAACCCCGCAACAACGTCCTGACGCTCGCCAATGGCAACACGCTGAGCGGTATCACCATCACCGGCGGCAAGGACGGCATCTTCGGCAACAACATCGCCGGCGCCACGCTGACCAACGTCACGGTCACCGGCACCGGCGGCCACGGCGCCGACTTCACCGGCACATCGACCGGCGTCAATGGCTCGAACTTCACCGCGACCGGCAACGGCCTCGACGGACTGCATATCGAAGGCGACGGCACCTATAACTTCACCGGCACGACGCTGCTGCAGGGCAATGGCGACGACGGCCTGGATATAACCGGCCACGGCACCTACACTTTCGCCACCCTCAACGCGCTCGACAACAACGATGCCGGCATTACCGTGAAGGGCACCGGGATCGCCGGCTCGATCACCATCACCGGCGGCCAGGTGTCGGGCAACAAGGCGCTCGGCGACGACGGGGTCGGTGTCTTCATCGATCCGATCACCGCCCATATCGTGCTGGATTCGATCACCCAGACCGGCGGCGCATCGGGCGTCGTGCTCGAGAATCTTTCGGGCAGCCTCACCGTCAACGGCGCGACGACGATCTCGAACACGACCGGACCGGCCATCGCGATCACGGATTCGCCGGCCGCGATCCGCTTCGGCGACATCAACATCACCAATCCCGGCACCGACGGCATGGTGTTTGCGGGCGCCAACACATCAATAATTGCCGGCAACATCGTCATTGCTGGCCTCGGCTCCGGCGTCGGCCTCGATTTCTCCGGCAGCCAGACGAATTTCACCGCGCAGTCGCTCAACATCACTGGCACAGGCGCCGCCGGCTCGATCGGCATCGATCTGTCTTCCCCGAGCGCGGGCGGGGCAACGATCGTCATCACCGATGGCGGCGCGATCGCCAATGTCGACACCGGCGTGCGCTTCGGCATTTCCGGCTCGCCGGCCAATTCGGCCAATGCCCAATTCAGTTTCGGCGGCGGCTCGATTGCCGGCATCACCGCCTCCCTCGACGCGCGGGGGCTCAACCAGACGCTCGGGCTCTATGCTTTCGGCTCGACGACCTTCAGCGGCCCGCAGCTGTTCGACCAGCAGAATGTGATTTTCGTCGGCGCGACCGCGACCGGTTCGGGCACCGGATCCTCGCTGCTCGACCTGGCGACGGTCGCGACGGCCGATGCCAATACCGACGGCACCGCGATCTTCGTGCTGGTCAATCGCGGCACGGACATAGACGATACGGACGGCTTCTCGCTGAGCGCCGGCCAGACGCTGGCTTCGTTCGGCAACGGCCGCACGTTCTCGCTCGGCGGCATCCCGATCAATGTGACGGGCAACAATGTCGTGCACAGCAGCACCGTCTCCGACGCCGGCGGCGCAGCCACGCTGACCAATAGCGGTGCCGGCGACACGGTGACGCTCGCCAACAATACCTCGCTGCTCGACTTCAACCTGTCCAATACCGGTGGCGGCAACGCGGTTCACGGCAGCGCCGTCAGCAATGTCACAATGACGGGCCTGGCCGTCAGCGGCGCCGACCTGAACGGCTTGCTGTTCGACGGCACCAATACCGTTACCGCCACCAACCTCAGCTCGACCAACAATGGCGGCGCCGGCTTGTCGATCCAGGGCGACGGAACCTATTCGTTCAACGGCACGACGACGCTGTCGAACAACGGCACCGACGGCCTGTTGATCAACGGCAACGGTACCTACGGCTTCGAGACGCTTGACGCCAAGGTCAATGGCGGCAGTGGCGTCGACGCCACATCGACGGGCGCCGGCAAGCTGACGACCACTGGCGGAACGATCTCCGGCAATGGCGGCAACGGATTCAGCGCATCCCAGATTGGGCTCGATGTCACGCTGACCAGCCTCAACCAGATTAGTGGCGGGACCGGTGTCGGCCTCACGAACGTCACCGGCAGCTTCGAGATCTCCGGCTCGACGACGATTTCGAACGTCGCAAACGGCATTGTCATCCAGAATAGCTCGGCAACGGTAGGCTTTGGCGGCAATGCCACGGTCACCGCTCCTTCTGGCTCTGGTATCATACTGGCTGCCAATTCCGGTGCCATCACTTTCGGCGATGTGGCGATCGACCAGCCGGGCCAAAACGCGATCGACATTTCCGGTACGAACGGCACGATCAGCTTCGCCAACATCGACATCACCGGCCTGGCGACCGGCAAGACCGGGGTCGACCTGTCGGGCAGCCAGTCGACCTTCACCGCCACCTCGCTCGACATCACCGGCGCCGGCACTTCGACCGGCATCGACCTTTCCGGCACCACCGGCGGCTCGGTGACGATCGGCACCGGCGTCATTTCCGCCGGCACCGGCGTCCAGATGGGCACGCACGGCGCGCCCGGGACCAGCGCCAACACCACCTTCTCGTTCGGTGCCGCCGGCGGCGCATCGATCACGGGGACCACCGCCTCGCTCGACATGCGCGGCCTGCTGGCCGGCAACGGCACCTATGCTTTTAACGCCACCCATTTGGTCGGCCCGCAGCTGTTCGACACCGCCAACGTCATCTTCGTCGGCGCAGCAAACACCGGAACCGGCTCCGGCGCGAGCGTTGGCGACCTTATCAACGCCGACGCCGCCGACGGTCTGACGACCGACGCCAACACCATCTTCGTTCTTGTCAACAGCGGCGCTGGAACCATCAACACCGATGCCGACGGCTTCACGCTTGCCGACGGCCAGCAGATCGTCTCCTTCGCCAACGGCAACACCGTCGCTCTCGGCGGGCCGCCGGCCAACGTCACCGGCGCCGAGGTGGTTACTTCGGGCACCCAGGTCGATCCGTTCGGCAATGGCGCCGCCACCCTCAACAACTCGGCCGGCAGCACCATCGATCTCGCCAACGGCAACCGCGTCGCCGACCTCAGCGTCAGCAATGCGGGTTCGGGCTCGGCGATCAACGGATCGAATGTAAACGCGGCCACCATCACCGGGGTGACGATCAGCAGCGCCGTAACCGGCATCGACCTGACCGGCGCAACGGGTGCGATCAACATCACCAACACGACGATGGGCGGCGTCAGCGGCACTGGCCTGCTGGCCAGCAACTTCGGCGGCACCGGCACCTTCAACAATTTGGACATCACCGGCGCCGGCATCGGCGTCAGCGTCACGGGCGGTTCCACGGGCACGCTGACCTTCGACAATGCGAGTTCGATCGCCGGCACGACGGGCACGGCGCTCAGCATTCTTGGAGCAACGCCTAACCTCACCTACAACGGCACCATCAATCAGACGAGTGCCGCGAGCGCGGTCATCATCAGCGGCATGACCGGCGGCTCCGCCACCTTCGCCGGCCAAATCACCGCCAGCACCGGCGCGGCCAACGCCATCGACCTGACCGGCAATGCCGGCGGCACGATCAATTTCACCGGCGGGCTCGACCTCACCACCGATGGCGGCCTTGCCTTCAGCGCCATCAATGGCGGCACGCTCACCGTCACCGGCACTAACACGACCGCATCTGGGCTCGGCCCTGTCGAAAACGGCATCCATCTCGGTGGCGCCGGCGGTTTGACCATCGGCGCAGGCGGCGTCATTTTCGACAGCGTCACCGTCGACGGCTCAGGCGGCGCCGTGCAGACCGGCATCCTCATCGAAAACACCAGCGGCGGCAGCGTCACCTTCGGCGCTGTCGACATCAATCGCGTCACTGGCGACGCCATCCGCCTCACCAACGTGGCCAACGCCGTTACCTTCAATGGCACGACGACGATCGACACGGTTGTTGGCGGTGGCCCCGGCTTCGTGGTGCAAGGCAGCGCCGCGACGGTCAATGTCAACAATCTGGTGACGACGCTGGTTTCGGGCGACGACGTCAGCCTGACCAACAACACCGGCACGATCAACATCGGCGGCACCATCACCAATTCCGGCACCGGCAACGGCGTCGTGGTTTTTGGCGGCAGCGCCGCGATCACGGTCTCGGCCAACATCTCCAGCTCGGCAACAGCACCAGGCACGGCGGTCAAGATCGACGGCACCATCGGCGGCTCGGCCCAGTTCAGCGGCAGCGTCACGTCGACCGGCACCGGAAATCTGTTCGCCATCGGCTCGACATTGCCCCCGGCAGGCGGTGCGTTCAGCTTCACCGGCCCGACCCTGTCGGCGAGCGGTGGCGGCGGCGCGGTGGTCGGTGGCCTGATCGGCACCGCAACGTTGAATGTTACCACCCCGCTATCGATCACCAATGCCTTGGGCACCGGCCTGTCCGTCTCCGGTGTCGCGAGCACCGCATCGGCAACCTTCGGGGCGGTGACCGTGACGGGCGCCGGCGGCATCGGCATCTACATTGTCGGCAATGCCGGCCCGGTGACCTTCGGCACGACCCAGGTCACGCTGGGCACCACGAGCGGCACTGCCGGCATCAACTTCGCCGGCACCAACAACGATGTCAGCTTCGGCACGACTACCATCGACGATGTCGGCGCCAACCAGACCGGCATCGACTTCAGCGGCTCCTCGACGACGGCCGATTTCGGCCTGACGACGATCACCGGCCTGGGCGACCTGACCTCGCGCGGCATCGACCTGTCGTCGACCACGGGCAACAAGGTCATCACCTTCCTGCAGGGTTCCAAGATCGACAATGTCGGCGTCGGCGTCGAACTGTCGTCCGGCGGCACCACGGCGACTTCAGCCAATGCCACCTTCACCTTCGGCGACGGCGATTCGACCGACGGCCTGGAATCCTTCATCACCGCGGCCGTTGGCGGCTACACCGTCGACACCGTCGGCCTCGACCCGATATCGGGCAACTACGATTTCGACGACGTGTTCTTCACCGGCAGCGCCAACCTCGCCACCGCGCCCGGTTCGGTCACGCTGGTCTCGCAGTCGGGCGGCTTCATCGCCGCCGGCACGACCGGCAATCTCAGCATGGGCGTCAACACCATTTCGCTCGCCGCCGCCGATGCGCTGACAGGCGCGCAGAACTTCGCCTTCGTCGGCACGATCAATCTCGGCGCCACCGCCTTCACGCTCGATTCCGGCCAGACGATCACCGGCTTCGGCAACAGCAATGTGGTTTCGACCGGCACGATCCAGCCGGCCAACGTCCAAGGTGCTCTTGGCGCCACCGGCGGCAACATCACCGGCGACGAGGCCGTCGTCAGCGGGACGGCCAACTTGATGCAGCTGCTCGGCGACAATGCCGTGCGCCACACCGCATTCGACTTCAGCAGCGCGGCCGGTGCCGCCTTCCTGATCGACCAGAGCGCGGCCGGCTTCAGCAATGCCAGCGGCATTACCATCGAAGGCGTGACGATCTCGAATGTCGCGGCGGGCCAGACCGCCATCCAGGTTACCGGCCTCAATGGCAGTCTGTCGGTCATCAACAACAACATCAACCTTGCCGGCACGCTGCTCGACGTCAATGGCGGCACCAGCACCATCTCGGTGTCGCGCGGCTTCCTGCCCAATGGCGGGCCGGCCGGAACGCTGACCGGTGGCGGCATCAACATCGCCAACCGCACCGGCGGCGCGGTGACCTTCACCGACCAGGTGGCCATCACCGGCGGCAATGGCGTCTCGATTTCGGGCGGCACCGCCGGCGGCGCCGTCAATTTCAATGGCGGCCTCGACATCACGACGTCCCTCGCCACTGGCCTCAGCCTCTCGGGGCTGAATGTCCTGACCGTCGCGAATGCCGGCTCGACGACGATCAACGCTACGGGCCAGACAGCGCTATCGCTGCAAGGCACACTCGGCGCCGGCGGCGTCAATTTCGACAGCATCACCTCGAGCGGCGGCACAAGCGGCATCATCCTCAACGGCGTCACCGGGGCGGTGAATGTCTCCGGCGCGACCAGCATCACCGGCACCAGCAGCTTCGGCATAGACGGCACCGGCGCCAACACCGGCACGTTCACCTTCGGCGCGGTGACGGTCAACAACACCGCCACGGCCGGCGGCGGCATCCATGTGGTATCAGGCACGGTCAACGTCACCGGCCTCGCCAACATCGATACGACGAGCGGCGTCGGCCTGTCGCAGAGCGGCGGCACGACAAGCTTCACCGGCGGTGTGACCATCGACACCACCTCCGGCACGGCCATCGTGGGCACCGGCGGCACGATGGGCATCACCGCCACCGGCGGTGCCGAGACGGTAAACTCGACCCTCGGCCAGGCGATCAGCCTCTCCGGCGTCGCCGCCAGCATTGCGCTCGACTCGACCTCGTCGGGCGGCGGCACCAACAATGTTGGCCTGGCCAATGTCACCGGAACAGTCAGCCTCGGATCCGGCGCATTGAGCGGCGCTTCGGGCGTCGCATTCCAGCTCACCGGCGGTGCTGCGACCGTCAGCTATGGCGGCACGGTCACCAAGACCACCGCCGGCAAGATCGTCGACATCTCCGGCGTCACCGGCGGCACGGTCACACTGTCCGGCGCGCTCAGCGCCACCGGCGGTTTCGACAATGGTATCTATGTCCACGGCAACTCCGGCGGGACCATCACTCTCAGCGGTGGCACGAAGACGCTGACCACTGGCGCCAATACGGCGGTCGACTTGACGACCAACACCGGCGCGACGATCAACTTCGATACGGGTGGCCTGGTGATTACCACCACCTCCGGCACGGGCTTCAACGCCAGCGGCGGTGGCACGGTCAGCGTCGGCGCGCCCCTCAGCGACAACAGCATCACCACGACGGCCGGCGGCACCGCGTTGAACCTCAATGGCGTTACGATTGGCGCTGCGGGCATGAATTTCGACAGTGTTTCGGCCACTGCCGCCGCAACCGGCATCTCGCTGAACAATATCGCCTCGTCCGGCGGCGGCGCCATCATTCTCGGCACGGTCAACCTGCAAGGCATGACCACGCGTGGTGTCGATGTTTCCGGCACGCTTGGCGCGGCGCTGTCCTTCAACGATCTCGACATCGGCCTGAACAGCACGACAGGCATCGCCTTCGACCTCAATGGTGCGGCGATCAACGCGGCGATCACCGCCAATGATTTCGACGTGACCAACGCGGCCGCCGCCGGCAGCACCATCGCCGTCGACCTGCGTGGCGCCACTGGCGGCCAGACGGTACGCCTCGGCGATGCCGTTGTCGGCGGCGCCAGCTCCAGCATTGCCGGCGTCAACACCGGCGTGTTCCTCAACAGCGCCACCAACCTCGCTTTCACCTATGGCGACGGCGAATCGGCGACCGACCAGCTCTCGACCATCGGCGCCAATGTAGGCATCGACGCATCCAGTGCGCCGGTTGCCGGCACCTACAATTTCCAGGATGTGAACTTCCAGTCGGCTCCCGGCCTGGGCTTCGGAGTCGGCAAGGTCTATTTCGTCGGCGCGTCCGCGACCGGTGACGGCAGCGGTCGCGACCAGAACAATCTCGCGACGCTGGCCACCGCCGAAGCAGCAGCCGTGGCGACGGACATCCTGGTTCTCGTCAACGATGGCGGCACCATCACCGCGGCAGGCAGCAATGGCAACGACACGCTGGCTCTCGCCACCGGCGAGCAGGTGCGCGGCTTCGGCAACGGCAACATCAATCTGGCGCTGACGGTGCCCTCCACCATCCAGCTCGCCAGCAACAGCATCTCGATCATCGACCAGACGCCCAATGGCGCCGCGACGCTGACGACGAGTGCCGGCAACAATGTCATCACGCTCGGCGCCAGCGGCAACATCATCGACGGCTTCATCCTGAATGGCAGCCCGGCGGGTGCCGCGCGTGGCGTCAAGGACAATGGCGCGGGTGCTGCGAATACCGTCATCAGCAACATGACCATCAGCAATTTCGCCACGCAGGGTATCGAGATTACCCCGTCGAACAGCACGACGATCAACAACGTTACTTTCTCCGGCAACGCCAGCGATGTGTGGCTGAACGCGTCCAACACCACCATCACCAACGTCACCAGCACCGGCGCCACCGGCATTGCTTTCAAACTCGACAACACCACCGGCACGACGACGCTGACCAACGTCAACATCACCACGGCGGCGACCGGAACCGGCATCGCCTTCGGCGGCGCGTCGGGTCCTGGCGGCACGATTATCGGCGCCAATGTTGACATATCGGGCGGCAGCGGCCTTTCGGTGACCGGCGGCAACGCGGTGATCAGCTTCGACGGCGCCAGCTCCATCATCAGCACGTCGGGCGCGGCGGCCACGATCTCGACCCGCGCTGGCGGCAGTTTCACCTTCGCCGGCTCGGTGATCGCCAATGGCGCTGCCAGCGGCATTAGTATTTCCGGCGCGACGGCGGCCAATACGGTGAGCTTCATCGGTACGGTCGATCTCGGCACCACGACGCCGATGACCGGCACCGCAGTCGCGATCAACAACGGTGCCACGGCCTCGACCGTCAGCTTCGCAAACCTCGACATCGTCACAAGCGGCACCACCGGATTCAGCGCCAGCAATGGCGGCACGGTCAATGTCACGACCGGCACGGTGAGCTCCACTTCCGCGCAGGCGGTCAACCTCAACGGCATCGCCACCACCGGCATCAATTTCACCTCGACCAATTCGACCGGCGGCACCAACAACGTGTCGCTGACCAATGTCACCGGCGCCGGCACTGTCAGCCTCGGCTCCGGTGCGCTCGGCGGCGCGACCGGCGCGGCCTTCCTGGTCACCGGCGGCTCGGCCAATGTCAGCTATGCCGGCTCGGTCACCAAGACCACGGCCGGAAACGTCGTCAGCATCTCCACCCGCACCGCCGGCACCACGACATTGTCGGGCACTCTCAGCGCCACCGGCGGCGTGGCCAACGGGATCCTCGTCAACGCCAACACCGGCGGCACGATCAACTTCTCCGGCGCCAGCAAGATACTGACCACCGGAGCCAACAATGCCGTCGACCTGACGGCGAACACCAACACCGCGGTCAACTTCACCGGCGGCGGCCTAGCCATCACCACCACCTCCGGCACCGGCTTCAACGCCACGAGCAACGGTACTGGCACCGTGACCGTTATCGGCTCGGGCAACACGATTTCGACCGGCAGCGGCGTCGCGGTCAACCTTGACAGCGTTGCTAGCGCGGCGGGCGGCGTGACCTTCGCTTCCACAAACAAAGGCGCCGGCGGCACCAGCGCCGTCATCCTCGATTCCGTCACCGGTTCGGGAGCGATCGACCTCGGCACCGGCGCGCTGGTGGGCGGAACAAGCGCCGTGATCCGTATCGGCGATGGCCTAGGCACCGCCAACAGCGGCGGCACGGCGGCGTTCACCTATGCCGGCGCGATCACCAGCGGCAGCACCGGCCAGGCGGTCAACATCCAGGATCGCGCCCTGACCGCCGGCAACATCACCCTGTCGGGCAACATCACGCATAATGCGGCGGGCCAGATCGGCATCCTGCTGGACGACAATGTCGCCGGCATCATCACCTTCTCCGGCGCGTCGAAATCGATCACCTCGACCACGGCGGCTGGCGTCAGCCTGAGCGACAATGCCGGCGCGACGATCAACTTCACCAATGGCGGGCTGGTCATCGCCACGACCAGCGGCGCCGGTTTCAGCGCCACCGGCCCCGGTCCGGCAGCCACCACCGGCGGCACGATGACGGTGCAGGGCACCGGCAACACCATCGTGTCCGGCACGGGCACGGCCCTTAATGTCGCCAACACGACGATCGGCGCCGGCGACGTGACGTTCAGGAGCATTGCGTCCAATGGTGCAGCCAACGGCATCGTGCTCAACAACACCGGCACCAGCGGCAATCTGGTGGTGACCGGCACCGGCGCGACGGGGGGCAGCGGCGGCACGATCCAGAACTCGACCGGCGATGGCGTCAGCCTGACCGACACTCAGGATGTCAGCCTGAGCAACATGATTATCAGCGACAATGCGGGCAACGGCATAAAGGGCCTGCGCGTCAACGGTGTGGTGCTCAACGGTCTGACCCTGAACAGCAATGCCGATGCCAACACCGAGTCCGGAATCCTGTTCAACGAACTTACCGGCAACGCCTCGCACGTCACCACGTTCACCAACCTCACGGTCTCCAACTCATTCACCCATAACGTGCAGG
Organism: Mesorhizobium sp. C395A; assembly: GCF_030323205.1. Classification (NCBI taxonomy): domain Bacteria; kingdom Pseudomonadati; phylum Pseudomonadota; class Alphaproteobacteria; order Hyphomicrobiales; family Phyllobacteriaceae; genus Mesorhizobium; species Mesorhizobium sp. C395A. The sequence goes on from NZ_CP100473.1 coordinate 3,903,358, forward strand.
TCATCAATTCCGGCGGCACGTTGGCGAACCTGGTGGTGAGCGGCGGCACGTTCTCGAACAACGGCGCCTCAAACAATGCCGGCAGCGACTTCATCTTCGAGGCGGACGGCGCCGGTGTCGCCGGCGCGCCGACGATGACGCTGACCGTCGACGGCGCAACCTTCACCGGCAACAACGCCTATCCCGGACCGGGAGTCATCCCTGGAACCGGTCTGTTCGTCATTGCCAATGACGGCACCGTCAACGCTCACATCGGCGAGACCACGGGAAATCTATTCAACAATCTGAACAACGGCATCAACCTCACCCAGAGCAGCAATTCCGGCGTCGGCACGGGCGGCAATCTGAATTTCACCGTCCGGAACAACACCGTCACCAACAGCGACTCGACGGCCATCAACGTGTTCAGCAGCGGCGACCTCGCACGGACGCTTGACGGCACAATCGCCAACAACGTCATCGGTACGCAAGGCGTAGCAACCTCGGGATCGCGAACCGGCAACGGCATCAGGGTTGGGCATGAAAGCCTCGGCGTCGCCAAGGTGCTGATCGACAACAACATTATCCAGAGCATCGGCGTCAACGGCATAAGCGGTGGCGACAGCGTCTCGATCACGCAGCTCGTGCAGCCGGGCACCGTGCACGCGACGGTCACCAACAACACCATTCGCGACAATGCCGACAGCCGCGGCATCACGGTCACCGCCACATTTGCCGGCGCTATCATCAATGCCGACGTTCATGCCAACACCATCACCAACGTCAACAACGCCAATGCCATCCGCTTCCTCGCGGACGGCCTCGGCGGCGCCGACGGCACGATCAACGTACCGCAGGCGAGCGAGGCCGGTATCGAAACCGTCAATGGCGGGGCAACGGCACTGACGGACACCCGGACGTTCTTCAACCAGCCGCTGCCACTGCTGCCTGCCGCGACACCGTAGTCAGCAACCTTGGATTTCGTCCTAGGAAATATATTTTATGAATCTGATATCGACTTGTTGTCTTACTTAGGCATAATACAAGAATTCAGACAGTAAGCGGCCAACGGAGGGGACGGGGATGAGTGAGCCTTATTTAGGTGAAGTCAAGATCATTTCCTGGAACTATGCACCGCGCGGCTGGGCATTTTGTAACGGCCAGTTGTTGCCGCTTAACCAGAACCAGCCATTGTTCTCACTTCTTGGCACCAGGTACGGCGGCAACGGCCAGACAAATTTTGCCCTTCCGGATATGAGGGGACGTGCGCCGGTTCATACGGGCGGCCCTATCGGTGCAATTGTCGGCGGCCAGGGCGGCGAAGAGTTTCACACGCTCACGCTCGGCGAAATGCCGACACACAACCATTTCGTCAACGCATCGAACACTGCCGGCAACGTCAACAATCCATCCGGCGCGCTGTTGGGGGCGAACGCCAGCCCGATCTATCAGCCGCCTGGCAGCGCGGTGGCTATGGCGAAGGAAAACATCACTTTCGTCGGTGGCGGCCAGCCGCATGAGAACAGATCGCCCTATCTCGTCTTGAATTTCATCATTGCCCTGCAAGGCATATTCCCGTCGCGAAATTAAGAGGACGCTTCGATGAGCCAACCTTTTGTCGGCGAGATCAGGATGTTCGGTGGCAATTTCCCTCCGAATGGCTGGGCGTTCTGCCAAGGCCAGTTGATGCCGATCTCCGAGAACGAAACTTTGTTCAATCTGATCGGTACGACTTATGGCGGCGACGGGGAGGAAACATTCGCCCTGCCCAACCTCGCATCCCGCATCCCCGTCCATGCTGGCAAGGGCCCGCTGGTCAGCCAGACCTATATCATCGGAGAACTGGGCGGGGTCGAATCCGTCACTGTTTCAACCCAACAAATGCCGAACCATTCCCATACCTGGACCGGTTCGTCGAATATCGCCAAGAATCCGGGTCCGTCCGGCGGTGTCCTGGCGACATCGAGCCTGCTGACGCCCTATGTGGGTATCGCACCTGATGGCAACATGGCCGCCGGAGCCATTTCGCCGGCCGGCGGCAGCCAGCCTCACGACAATATGGTGCCGTTCCTCGCCGTCAGTTTCATCATCTCGCTATTTGGCATCTTCCCCCAGCAAAGCTAGAGACTTGCCATGACCAATCCGTTCGTCGCCGAAATTCGAATTTTTGCCGGAGATTTCGCCCCGACGGGGTGGGCGACCTGCGATGGCCAGATCCTGCCAATCTCGCAGAATACGGCGCTGTTTTCGCTGCTGGGCACAGTTTACGGCGGCGACGGCAAGTCGACCTTCGCGTTGCCGAATATGGCTGGCTCCGCGCCCATGGGGCAAGGACAGGGCAATGGCTTGTCGGAGCGGTTTCTCGGCGAGACGGGTGGCGAAACGTCCGTCACCCTTCTGCAAACGGAAATGCCGCAACATAATCATTTTGTCGCGATATCCACCGAGAGTGGCGCCCAGGGAACTCTTACCGATGCGGTTGTTCTGGGGAAGTCGGGGGGCGGAACGCTTTATCAGAACAACACTTCGCAAAATCTGGTCCAGATGGACCCCCAGGCACTGAGCATAACGGGCAGTACGTTGCCTCACAACAACCTGCCTCCCTATCTGGCGATGACGTTCATCATTGCCATGCAAGGCGTTTATCCGGCGCGTCCGTAAGCGCCACTCCATGATCCAGCTTCCGATTGTGGACAACGGGCCTGTTATATTTTGCTGGGTGCGCGCGGCGCGGATTGATCTGACGTTCCGCCCGATGGCGGACGCCGATCTGCCGTTCCTGTCGGCGCTCTACGCCTCGACCCGCGCCGAAGAACTTGCCGTCACGCCGTGGAGCGACGCGCAGAAAACGGCGTTCCTCGACATGCAGTTTCAAGCGCAGCACGCGCATTACCAGAAATACTATCCCAACGCCGACTGGCTGGTGATCGAGCAGGCAAGGCAAGATATCGGTCGCCTGTATATCGAGCGCTCGGCGAGCGAGCATTGCATCATAGATATCGCCTTCCTGCCGGCGCATCGCGGCAAGGGGTCTGGCGGTGCGTTGCTCGCCGATCTCATCGATGAGGCCGCCGCCGTCGGCAAGTCGGTCTCGATCCATGTCGAGAAGAACAATCCAACGCGGCGGCTCTACAAGCGCCTCGGCTTCACCGTTGCCGAGGACAAGGGCGTCTACGACCTGATGATCCGTTCGCCGTAAGGGCCGTGCCGGTCGTCACGTGCCGCGATACCAGGAGACGATGGTGAAACGTTCGTTGCACGTGACCGGGGTGACTTCATGCGTCGTTTCCGAGCGAAAGGCGACGAGAGAGCCCGGCAATGCCGGCATGGCAATGCGCAGGTCCGGGCCGCTGTAAGGCCCATGCAGGACCAGCGAGCCGCCTGCATAGCTTTCTGGCGAAGGGTTGTCCGATTGACGGTTGAGAAAGATCACCACCGAGATCTTTCGGAACCGCGACTCGTCGTGAATGAGCGGCGTGTTGCCATCCTGGTGCGGCACAAAGAAATCGCCTTGCCGATAGTGAAGGAACTGAGGTTTCTCGACCTGGCCGAGCAGCAGCCCGAAATGCCGCTCCAGAGCCGCCTTCTGCTGCGCCAACAGGGCACTCACTCGCTCTTCAGTGGCCTGCGAAACATCGGCGCGCACGGTCTTTCGGATCTCCGGCCATGCCATCTTCTGGTCGGCACGCCCCAGCAGGCCGGCCGGACGGCCCAAGGCCGCCCGAATTTCCGCGCACAGTGCGCTACACGCCGCTCCGTCAAATACGTCCGCAATCTCGATATAGTCGATCATATGTCGAGCCGCCGCGCTGCCAAATCGCCCTGATGGCCGGAGCGTCCCCGTGGCCGATCCGGTCGAAAAAAATCAGTTGAATACCGCCTCGTAAAGCCGCCCTGCCTCATCGGCAGCGATCGGCACGATGAAGATCTCATGGGCGCCGCTTTTGCCGTTGAACCGATAGATAGCCTGCGGCAGCGCCGCGTCGCGCGGCCCCCTGAACAGCAGCGTGAAGCCACCGCCGTCGCGCGGGCTGTTGGCAATGGGCTGCACCGCGCTCAGTTCCATCGTGAGCGTCTGACCGCCGGCTTCGACGGAAAAGCTCTGCCCCTGCTCGAAATCCGAAAGCGATGCCATGCGCCTACCCTGGTTCGTCTGTCTTTCAGACGGCTCTCTTGAGATGTCTATCCCGTCAGCCAATCTCGCCGCTTCATGGCGTGCTGTCTATAGAGCTCGATCTCCAGAAGTACAAAAGAGCACGATCAAACAAACAGATAGATTTATCTTGGCCACGTAGGGTGAAGCAGCCGTCAACGCGTTGCGCACCGGCAGCCACTGGCCTAAACCGGAATGGTATAAGAGGAGAACACTAGGGATGACTGACGCGAAAACAGACACGGCCCCGGCCGGAAGCACCGCGACCAACGCGCTGCCGCTGTTCTACAAAAAACCCGAGGCGCTCAATCCGCTGCGGCACGGCTCACTCGGCCTTACGGCGCGGGCCGATTTCTCCTTTGCCCGCACCGCGCACGCCATCCCCGTCGTCGCATCGGAAATGCCGGCGGCGATGCGCTCCTATCCGATCGTTTTCATTGGCGACGCCAAGGCGCCTGTCATCATCACCGGTCTGCGCCAGGACCAGAACCTGTTCGTAGGCGCCGACGGCAAATGGGCGGAGCCGCATTACATTCCCGCCTATGTCCGCCGTTACCCCTTCATCCTCGCCGATGAATCGAAAACGACCGGCCGCCTGACGTTGTGCATCGACCGTGCCAGCGAACGCGTCGTCGAGCAGATGCCTTCGTCCAAGGACAGCGACGAGATCGCGCCCTTCTTCGACGGCAACGAGCCGGCCGAGGCCTCGAAGCAGGCGCTCGCCTTCTGCAGCCAGTTCCAGACCGACTTCAATGCGACTCGCGCCATGATCGACAAGATCGACGCGCACGGCCTGTTCGCGCCGCGGCAGAGCAAGGTGACGCTGGAGGGCGGCGAGACCCTCAACCTCACCGACTTTCAGGTGATCGACGAGCCGGCCTTCAACAAATTGAGCGACGAGGCGTTTCTCGATCTCAGGAAATCCGGCGCGCTTGCGCTGCTCTATTGCCATCTCGCCTCGAGCAACAGCTGGACCTCGCTGGTCTTCCAGGCGTCATTGCGGCGAGCTGGCTGACGCGGCCCGCGACGAAAAGCTTCGGCAAGGCGCGGGTTGTTTAAATCAACGGTTCGCGCCTTCGTACGACGATCTCTCCGCCGCTCGAATCATGCTGTTGTCGTGCAGATCGCTTGCCATGACGGGCTGGCGAACTCCCAATGCTCGACGTGTAGCTCTCGCCGAAATGCGCCGAGGCGGCATCACCCCCCGGTTCGCGGACCTGTCAATAAAGTCGAGCACGCCAGCCTTGCTGCCCTCCTCTATCGTTGAATAGCCGGTCGCGGCCATCGATCACGGTCCGAACGCAAAAAGCCCGCGTGAAGCGGGCTTTTTTTGTTGGTTGCGGGGACAGGATTTGAACCTGTGACCTTCAGGTTATGAGCCTGACGAGCTACCGGGCTGCTCCACCCCGCGTCACCTCCAGGGCAAGCTCTTGCTTGCTCCGGACTCTCCAGGGCAAGCTCTTGCTTGCTCCGGACTCTCCAGGGCAAGCTCTTGCTTGCTCCGGACTCTCCAGGGCAAGCTCTTGCCTGCTCCGGATCTGAAGCAAGCGTTTGCTTGCTTATCTGGACGTAAGCCTATGAACAGGATGGCTTACAGATAGGTATATGGCTGACCAAATGAAAGGGCCGCTTGCGCGGCCCGTGATCCCTTGGCGGGCCTTTTCGTAGAGAGAAGATTTCAGTTTCATCCGGTTTGCGGATGAGAGTTCAACGTGCGTTTTGCAGACCTGGCAGCGACCTACTCTCCCGCGTCTTGAGACGAAGTACCATCAGCGCTGGAGCGTTTCACGGCCGAGTTCGGAATGGGATCGGGTGCAGCCGCTCCGCCATAACCACCAGGTCGGCAAAACGCACGTTATATCGAGAAGCTGTTTTTTCGTGCCAAGGCGACGTTTGTGTCTAGCTAACGGACAAAGCCCGCAAGCGCGACTGCGCGTCGCCGGTTTTCCGGCGCCCTCGCGGAGCATAGGCCCTGTAAGGGCCGCTCATGCGTGAGCGCTGGTCAGATCATCGTGTTTCACGATGAGCATAAGGAATGAGAACGATCAAGCCGATCGAACTATTAGTACCGGTAAGCTTCAAGCGTTGCCGCTCTTCCACACCCGGCCTATCAACGTGGTCGTCTTCCACGGTTCTCAGGGAATACTCGTTTTAAGGTGGGTTTCCCGCTTAGATGCCTTCAGCGGTTATCCCGTCCGGATATAGCTACCCTGCTATGCGGCTGGCGCCACAACAGGTCCACCAGAGATCCGTCCATCCCGGTCCTCTCGTACTAGGGACAGATCCTTTCAATATTCCTACACCCACGGCAGATAGGGACCGAACTGTCTCACGACGTTCTGAACCCAACTCACGTACCGCTTTAAATGGCGAACAGCCATACCCTTGGGACCTGCTCCAGCCCCAGGATGCGATGAGTCGACATCGAGGTGCCAAACAACCCCGTCGATATGGACTCTTGGGGGTCATCAGCCTGTTATCCCCGGCGTACCTTTTATCCGTTGAGCGATGGCCCTTCCACGCGGGACCACCGGATCACTATGACCGACTTTCGTCTCTGCTCGACTTGTCAGTCTCGCAGTCAGGCAGGCTTATGCCATTGCACTCAGCGAACGATTTCCGACCGTTCTGAGCCCACCATCGCGCGCCTCCGTTACTCTTTAGGAGGCGACCGCCCCAGTCAAACTACCCACCATACATTGTCCCGGACCCGGATAACGGGCCGCGGTTAGACATCCATAGTAATAAGGGTGGTATTTCAAGGGTGGCTCCACCTGAGCTGGCGCCCAGGTTTCAAAGCCTACCACCTATCCTACACATGCCACTACGAATGCCAATGTAAAGCTATAGTAAAGGTGCACGGGGTCTTTCCGTCTAACCGCAGGAACCCCGCATCTTCACGGGGAATTCAATTTCACTGAGTCTATGCTGGAGACAGCGGGGAAGTCGTTACGCCATTCGTGCAGGTCGGAACTTACCCGACAAGGAATTTCGCTACCTTAGGACCGTTATAGTTACGGCCGCCGTTTACTGGGGCTTCGATTCAGAGCTTGCACCCCTCCTCTTAACCTTCCAGCACCGGGCAGGCGTCAGACCCTATACGTCGTCTTGCGACTTCGCAGAGCCCTGTGTTTTTGATAAACAGTCGCTACCCCCTGGTCTGTGCCACCCTCCTCTACTTGCGTAGAAAAGGGTCACGCTTCTTCCGAAGTTACGCGTGCAATTTGCCGAGTTCCTTCAGCATAGTTCTCTCAAGCGCCTTGGTATACTCTACCTGACCACCAGTGTCGGTTTCGGGTACGGTTTATAAGGAGGAGCTATTTCCTGGAACCGCTCCGCTGCCCGTTCAATCCGATAAGATTGGACAACTTGTGCGATCCGTCACTACCTCCAAGCCCACGAATATTAACGTGGTTCCCATCGACTACGCGTTTCCGCCTCGTCTTAGGGGCCGGCTAACCCTGCTCAGATTAGCTTTAAGCAGGAACCCTTGGTCTTTCGGCGGGGGAGTCTCTCACTCCCCTTACGTTACTCATGTCAGCATTCGCACTTCTGATACCTCCACCACCCCTCACGGGTATGGCTTCGTCAGCTTACAGAACGCTCCGCTACCGCTTGGCCCTTGCGGACCAAACCCTAAGCTTCGGTGTATGGCTTTAGCCCCGTTACATTTTCGGCGCAAAGACCCTTATTTAGACCAGTGAGCTGTTACGCTTTCTTTAAATGATGGCTGCTTCTAAGCCAACATCCTGGTTGTTTTGGGATCCTCACATCCTTTCCCACTTAGCCATAACTTGGGGACCTTAGCTGTAGGTCAGGGTTGTTTCCCTTTTCACGACGGACGTTAGCACCCGCCGTGTGTCTGCCGACTAGTACTCCCAGGTATTCGGAGTTTGGTTAGGTTTGGTAATCCGGTGAGGACCCCTAGCCCATCCAGTGCTCTACCCCCTGGGGTATTCGGTCGACGCTCTACCTAAATAGATTTCGCGGAGAACCAGCTATTTCCGAGTTTGATTGGCCTTTCACCCCTAGCCACAAGTCATCCCGAACTATTGCAACAGTTATGGGTTCGGTCCTCCAGTAAGTGTTACCTTACCTTCAACCTGCTCATGGCTAGATCACTCGGTTTCGGGTCTAATGCGACGAACTGAACGCCCTGTTCAGACTCGCTTTCGCTGCGCCTACACCTAGCGGTTTAAGCTTGCTCGTCACACTAAGTCGCTGACCCATTATACAAAAGGTACGTGGTGACCCTTACGGGCTCCCACTGTTTGTAGGCAATCGGTTTCAGGTACTCTTTCACTCCCCTTGTCGGGGTGCTTTTCACCTTTCCCTCACGGTACTAGTTCGCTATCGGTCATGCACGAGTACTTAGGCTTGGAAGGTGGTCCTCCCAATTTCAGACAGGATTTCACGTGTCCCGCCTTACTCGAGGACGATTGATCGCATTACGCGTACGGGGCTGTCACCCACTATGGCCCTACTTTCCAGAAGGTTCCGCTTGTCTCTCAATCGCCACTGGCCTGGTCCGGGTTCGCTCGCCACTACTTCCGGAGTCTCGGTTGATGTCCTTTCCTACGGGTACTTAGATGTTTCAGTTCCCCGCGTTCGCCACTTTATCCCTATGTATTCAGGATAAGTTACCTATTATCGATACTTGGAAACCACAGTAGCAGATCGCTCTGCTACTCTGATTTTCCAAGTACCTTAGGTGGGTTTCCCCATTCGGAAATCTACGGATCAAAGGGTATTCGCACCTCCCCGTAGCTTATCGCAGCGTATCACGTCCTTCATCGCCTGTGCATGCCAAGGCATCCACCAATTGCCCTTAAGACACTTGATCGTTCTCATTGCCAATGCCCACCCGCGCGATCTCGAAGAGATCGTCGCTTCAGCCTCTCCCTTGCGGGATTAGCGTCCGCGCGATCCCAAAGGGATCGTCGCATAAGCGCAATCCTGTGCGGGATTGGCGCTTGATGTCATTGGCACAAAAAGACCAGCTTCTCGAGAT
>NZ_CP100473.1:3915000-6374283 GCF_030323205.1 Mesorhizobium sp. C395A
CGCTTACGCGGCTCTCTTGAATTCTCACAAGGGCTTCTCAGAAGCAAACTGCTTCGCCGCCAGCGGCGCACCGCCCTCGTTCGTGAGGCGTATATAGTCGCCACCAACCAGAACTGTCAACAGTCATCGACGATGTTTTTGAACTTTTTACGACAGAAGTTTTGGCGACGGCGGACTGCCCCAAGGGAACATTGGCATTGCCAAAAAGGAGCCCTATTGCCGCCGCATTGCCGTTCGACACCAAGGCCAACAAAGAAGGGCTCGGCGCGGCCCGCGAGGTGCCTTCCTATAAGAGCCAAAGCGGGGTCTGCGCATCACGGTTCGGAGCCTCCTATAAGAGGATAAAGACGCCTCTCTACAAGGGGCTGTAAAACAGAGCGTGTGAGCGGGGATTTCGCCGCTTCGTTGACTTCACCCGCCGTGACAGGCAAATGTCATGGCCCAACAGAAGCGAAAAGCCGTTCCGCCCGGGGAAGAAGCAGCCTTTCTGGATGCCAGACACGGAAGATGTCATAGCCGAACTCGGCAATGAGCCGCCGCTGATCGCGGATGGCCGCAGCGGCCCGCCCGACCGGCGCGAGGTTTCAGCGCGCTGGCTGTCGGGCACCTTTCTTACCGGCGTGACCTCGAGTGTGCTGATGGGCGTGGCGTTGTTTGCCGCCCTTGACGGCCGCCAGCAGCTGGCAACCCCGCCCGAAATCGCCGAACTGGCCCAGCTCGAAAGCGGCGGCGATTCCGGCGAGGTCGCCAAGACCACCAGGCTGGTGGCGCCGCGCCAGATCGCCAAGGCCAAGGACCGCCGGCGCATGGAAGTGTCGATGGTGACCAAGGTCGGTGACCGCGACGTTATCCACACCATGCCGTTCGTGCAGATCAAGATGGCGCTGGCCGCCGGCCACACCACCAACCGCGCCTATCCGCCTTTCGACCCGATGCAGGTGTTCGGCGACGATGGCGACTCGACGCCGGCGCAGCCGGCGACGGCTTCCGCAGTTGGGGGCCAGATCTACGGCGCCAAGGTCGAAAGCGAAATGAGCCTGAAGACGGTCGATTTCCCGGTCGAGACGGCCTCCTTCGACGAGAAAAGCGACCTGTCCGCCGACGAGGTGGAAAAAGTGGTGCGCGAAGCCGGCACCGACCTCAGCGACGGCGCCGTGCAGGTCGCCTCGCTGCATTATGTCGACCCGCAGCGATTCGGCGATGCCTTCGCCGAATCGATGGCCGGCTCCTACGACGTCAAGATCGTGCCGGAAAACGTCTCGGTGGCGCCGCGCGTCGCGCTCGACGACCAGACCCCGGCTTTCGCCGAGGAAATCATTCCCTTCACCAGGGACCGCGACATTGCCGAGGCTTTCGCTGATTCGGGCTATACGGGCGATGACGCCACCGGCATGGCGGAGGCGATCGGCAAGCTGCTCAACGCACCGGCGCTGAAGGCCGGAACCGTGCTGCGGGTCGGGCTCGAGGTACATGGCGACGCCGCCAAGGTCGTTCGCACCAGCGTCTATGACAAGACAACGCACATCGTCACCATCGCGCTCGACGACCGCGGCCAGTATGTGCCGGCGCAGGAACCGGAGCCGAACCCCGAATTGCTGACCGCGTTCGACGATTCGTCGGCACCGGTGGTGGTGCGCGGCAATCTGCCGAACGTCTATGACGGCATCTACCGCGCCGCCTATTCCTATGGCATGTCGAAGAAGCTGACCCAGCAATTGGTCAAGCTCCTGGCCTCCGGCGTCGACTTCCAGTCCAGGCTCAATCCGTCGGACCGCATCGACGTCCTGTTCTCGCAGCCGGACGGCGACGACCAGGCCTCCGACGAATCGGAACTGCTCTATGTCTCGTCGACCTTCGGCGGCCAGACGCGCAATTTCTACCGATTCCAGATGCAGGACGGCTCGACCGACTATTTCGACGAGGACGGATCTAGCGCCGAGCAGTTCCTGTTGCGCAACCCCCTGCCCGCCGGGAAATTCCGCTCCGGCTTCGGCGCCCGCCGACATCCGATCCTCGGTTATGTCCGCATGCATACCGGCGTCGACTGGGCGGCGCCGATCGGAACGCCGATCATCGCCGCCGGCAACGGCACCATCGAAAAGGCCGGCTGGGCCGGCGGCTACGGCAAACAGATCATCATCCGCCATGCCAATGGCTACGAGACCTCCTACAATCACCAGAGCGCCTTTGCCAAAGGCATCGAACCCGGCGTTCATGTCCGCCAGGGCCAGACCATCGGCTTCCTCGGTCAGACCGGCCTCTCCACCGGTCCGCATCTTCACTACGAGCTGATCGTCAACGGCACCAAGGTCGACCCGATGCGCGTGCGCCTGCCGGTCGGCAAGGTGCTGAAGGGCGACGACCTGGTCGCTTTCAAGCGCGAGCGCGAGCGCATCGATGAACTGCTCAAGCAGGAAGACAGCAATCCGCTGAAGGTCGCGAGCGCCAAGATCGAAGGCTAGTGCATGTCGCCCAGAAGTGTGCCGCGGCTCTGGGACAAGGACATGTGTCAAAACAAAGACTTAAAGCGCGTCGTATGAATCCGTTCAGCGCGACGCGCTTTAAGCCGTCACACTCGACGCCGGCGAATCATAATCGCCCCATCAGAGCATTCCGAATCGGGTCGGCTCCGAATCAGGTCGACTGCTCCTCTTCGGCTCGTGACCAAGGCAGCTTTTGCCCCGAAACGGTGGCCCAGGCGATAACAGCGGCAAGGAGGCAAAGCACGGCCGTCACTGTCGACACGGCCGCGAACGCCGCATCGCTGGCGGCGAGCCGTGTTGCATCAAGGTCTGGCGCCAGGCCGGCCAATGCCGGTTCGCCGAATCCCGGAATGCCCGGCCTGACGCTGGTATCGAGCATCGTCGAATAGACCCAGGCCGCGAGCGAGCCCATCGCCGCCACAGCAATCAGCCCGCCAATGCGCGAAACCGCATTGTTGATGCCGGAAGCGGCGCCGGTATCCTTGTCCTCGACCGCGGTCATGACCGCCGTCGACAGCGGCGACACCACCAGCGCCATGCCGAGCCCCATCACCGCCATCAGCGGAAAGATACCGGTCCAGAAATTGTGCATGCCGGCATGAGTGAGCAAAGCCAGCCCGGCAAAGGCGATGGCGACCACCAGGCAGCCGCTGGCGATCGGAAAACGCGGACCGATGCGATCCGACCACTGGCCTACGAGACCCGACAGCAGCGCGATCGACGCCGACAGCGGCAGGAAGATGAAACCGACCTCTTTGGTGCTCAGCCCCCATCCGGCGATCAACAGCATCGGCAGGTAGAACAGATTGGCCGACAGCGCGAAATACAGGAAGAAGGTGGCGAGGTTGGCGCCGGCGAAGGCGCCGATCCGAAACAGCTTGAGATCGATCATCGGCTCGCGCTGCCGAAGCTCGAAGACGATGAAGATGATAAGCAGCACGGCGCCTGCGGCGATGCTCGGCCCCGACATCAACCCCCTGCCTTCGGCGCTCATCGAGGTCAGTCCGTAGGCAAGCGCCCCGAAGGCAAGCGTGGCGAGAGCGGCGCCGCCGAGATCGAGGCTTCGCTTCTCCGTCGGCGCGTCGGCGGGAATCTTGGCCAGCAGGAGATAGATCGAGATCAGCCCGAGCGGCAGGTTGACGGCGAAGATCGCCCGCCAGATACCGCCGCCAAAGGCCGACAGGACGAAGCCACCGAGCACTGGACCGAGCGCCGTCGTCAGCGCCGAGGCGGCGGCCCAGATGCCGATCGCCCGGCCGCGCTCCTTCTTCGGATAGGCCTTGGCGATGATGGCGAGGCTGCCCGGCACCATGATCGCCGCACCAATGCCCTGAATGGCGCGAAAGGCGATGAGCACCAGCGCATTCGGCGCCACCGCGCAGGCCAGCGAAGCGACGATGAACAGCGCAATGCCGGCAACGAAGGCGCGCCTGAGGCCAAACCGGTCGCCGGCGGCGCCGCCGGCCAGAATCAGCGCCGACAGCGTCAGCGCATAGGCGTTGGAAATCCACTGGACCTCGGCCAGGCTGGCGCCGAGGTCGACGCGCATTGCCGGCATGGCAATGGCCAGGATCGACCCGTCGATGAAGCCGAGCGCTGACGCCAGGATCGCCGCTACCAGCACGAACTTGCGCTGCGACTGCGGGCAAAATGTACCGTTGGAAAGCGCCCTGGTCAGGGGAACGGCTGCGGCTTCGCTCGGAGACTTCATGAGCGTCTGCTTAGACTTGTTGCGGGCCGGCAACAACCAGCCAGCACCCTGCGCTCATGAATCCAGCTTTGGATATCGGCCTGCCTTATGGGCAGGCCGATATCACTGCGCTGGAGCGCTCACTTGCTCCGCAACATCATCGGCCGAGGGACCGCCGACGAACTCGACGGTGACGCCCGGCGACACCAGCTTGGCCAGTTCACGCGCATCCCAATTTGTCAGGCGCACGCAGCCATGGCTTTCGGTCTTGCCGATCTTGGAGGGATCGGGCGTGCCGTGAATGCCATAGGTCGGCTTGTCCAGCGCGATCCACACCGAGCCGACGGGGCCGTTCGGACCCGGCGGGATGGTCAGGATCTTGTCGTTCTGGCCCTGCTTGAAATTGATGCTGGGGTTGTAGGTGTAGTTCGGATCGAGCGCGACGCGCGACACCGTATGGGTGCCGGTCGGCGAGGGCGTGTCGGCTGAACCGATGGTGGCCGGATAGGCCGCGACCAGCTTGCCACCGGCGTCATAGGCGAACACCTGCTTCTTGTCCTTGTCGGCGACGATGCGGGCAACCGGCGTCGCCACCAGCCTGCCGAAATTGGCGACCTTGATGATGGTGCCGGGACGGCTGAAGTCGGCCTCGGGATTGAGCCCCTTCAGGTAGTTCTCGTCCATGTGGAACCGTTCGGCCAAGGCTTCGGTGACGGAGGTGTAAGCCATGCGGTCGAGCTGCGCCTTCTGGCTGTAATCCTCCGGTATCGAGGCGACATAAGGCCCGGCCGCGTCCTCGGGCGTGATCGTATAATTGGCGAAAGCATCGCCACCGGTTTGCGCCAGCGCAGCCTGGATGCCGACCGCGTCGGTCGAGCGCAGATTGCTGCCGGTGATCTGGTTATAGGCGGCAAGCGCCTTGTCGACATTGGAGCCGAAGCGCCCGTCGACGACGCCGGGTGAAGCGCCGGCGCGGTCGAGCAGCACCTGCAAGGCGGCTACATCCTGGCGTGCGCCGAGTGAAAGCGAGGGATCGACCACGGTCTTGCCACCGGCTTTCGGCGGCAGCGCGGCCTGGTCGGCGGGCGCCGCCGGTTCGGCGGGATCGATAGAGGCTTCGTTCAGCGGCTGGCGCTTGAGGGGCCGCGGTTCAGCGGATTTCGGCGCTTCCGGATAGGTGTCGCTGTCATTGGCATCATCCTGCGGAGCGGCCCCCAGGAATCTGTCGCTTTCAGGATCGTATTCATCAACCGGCGGGCCGGGGATTCGTCCCTGATCGTCCAGTTGCCTGCGGCGGAAACGCGCCATGTCTTCGGGATCGTCGAGATAGTAGCGGTCGTCGTCTTCGACCGGTGCGCGTCCAAGCTCACGTGCCCGCATTTCCCGGCGCAGCGCGCGGCGGTCGAGCCTGGTCTGCGGCGGCTGGATGGCAATGACCTTGCCGGTCTCGGCATCGACGATGACGCGGTTGCCCCTGGCGTCGTAATAGATGTCGAGATTGCCGTCCTGGGCAAGCACAATGCCGCCGCTATCGGCGGCGCGGACGGCCGGCAGTGCGTTGTCCACAGTCGGCGATGCCATGGCGCTGGACGTGAGCAGCCCGGCGGCGAGCACCGAAAAGGCAAGGATCGTGCGGAACATGGTGGTCAAACTCTCCGGTACTTACAGCGCCGCGCGTCCGTTTGGACGCGCAAAGGACGTTGTAACACTTCATGTCTGCGCATGATCCTTTCCGAAAATCGAATTTCGATTTTCGGGGTCATGCGTAATTGCCGCCGCCCGGCAGTGTTCCCACCAGAACGTTCTCGCCACCGTTTGGATGCGCAAGGAACGCCCTGATCGTCAAAAGCCTGCAGGCAAACCCCTTCGCCAGCAAACCACAACATAAGCTTTCCAACATGAACCGGGCATGAAGATGGCGGATTACTGGTTGCTACAGGCCCAATTCCTTGCGCGTCTGCTTCGTCAGCTTGAGGACGACGAGGCGGTGGCTTTCGCCGAGATAGTCCTTCAGCGCATCATCATCCATGCTCTGGCTTGTCTGACGCTGGATCCATTTCATGCCGCGCGAGGCGAGATAGGGCGCCGGCCGGCAGCCGGGCTGATCCTTCAGCACGTCATATGCCATCTCAGAGCATTTGAAGGTGACGAAGACGCCACCCTCCCGGTCATGGCCGGCGATGGTGAAGACCTTGCCACCGACTTTCCAGACATCGGCCCCGCCCCACTGCACGACGTGCGTCGTCTGCGGCAGCGAGGCGCAGAAGCTGTTGTAGTCGTCCAGCGTCATCTGCACCCCCGTCAAAGGATTGTTGTTTCATAAGAAAATGCCGCGCGTCCGGTCGGACGCGCGGCGTTGGATCAGGCTGCCGCGTCGGTCGGCACCACAGTGGGCCTGGACCGGAAATTCAACCGGTCGGAGCCGGCGGTGACCTTGACGGTCGAGCCGTCGAGTATCTCGCCAAGCAGGATTTTTTCCGCCAGCGGATCTTGCAGGTCCTTCTGCATCACCCGCTTCAGCGGCCGCGCGCCATAGGCCGGGTCGTAGCCCTTCGCCGCCAGCCAGTCGATCGATTCCTGGTCGAGCGACAGTGTGATCTTGCGGTCGACGAGCAGGCTTTCCAGCCGCTTGAGCTGGATCTCGACGATGCGGCCCATATCCTGCCGGCGCAGCCGGTGGAACAGGATCACCTCGTCGACGCGGTTGAGGAACTCCGGCCTGAACGAGGCTCTCACCACGCTCATAACCTCGTCGCGCACGGCATCGACATCCTGCTCTTCGCCGAGATTGACCAGATATTCGGCGCCGAGGTTCGACGTCATGACGATCAGCGTGTTGCGAAAGTCGACCGTGCGGCCCTGCCCGTCGGTCAGCCGCCCGTCGTCGAGCACCTGCAACAGGACGTTGAAGACATCCGGATGCGCCTTCTCGATCTCGTCGAACAGCACGACCTGATAGGGCCGGCGCCGAACCGCTTCGGTCAGCGCACCGCCTTCCTCATAGCCGACATAACCGGGAGGCGCTCCGATCAGCCGGGCGACCGAGTGCTTCTCCATGTATTCCGACATGTCGATGCGCGCCATGGCGCTCTCGTCGTCGAACAGGAAATTGGCCAGCGCCTTGGTCAGTTCGGTCTTGCCGACGCCGGTCGGTCCGAGGAACATGAACGAGCCGATCGGCCGGTTCGGATCCTGCAGCCCGGCCCGGGCACGACGCACGGCCTTGGACACCGCCTGCACCGCTTCGCCCTGGCCGACGACTCGCTTGCCGATCTCGTCTTCCATGCGCAGCAGCTTGTCGCGCTCGCCCTGCAGCATCTTGTCGACCGGAATGCCGGTCCAGCGCGACACGATATGGGCGACGTGGTCGGGCGTGACCACCTCTTCGACCATGCCGGCCTTGCCGTCCTGGGCTTCGGCTTCCTTCAGCTTCTTTTCCAGTTCCGGGATCTTGCCATAGGCAAGCTCGCCGGCGCGCTGGAATTCACCCTTGCGCTGGGCAATGGCGAGGTCGTTGCGGGCCGCGTCGAGCTGCTTCTTGAGGTCAGCGGCGAGGCCAAGCTTCTGCTTCTCCGACTGCCATTTGGCGGTGATCTCGGTCGATTCCTCCTCGAGGCCGACGAGTTCCTTTTCGAGACGCGCGAGCCGGTCCTTTGACGCCTCGTCCTTCTCGACCTTCAGTGCCTCGCGCTCGATCTTGAGCTGCATGATGCGGCGATCGATTTCGTCCAGCGCCTCGGGCTTGGAATCGACCTGCATCCTCAGCCGCGACGCGGCTTCGTCGACAAGGTCGATCGCCTTGTCCGGCAGGAAACGGTCGGCGATGTAGCGGTTGGACAAGGTCGCCGCCGCGACCAGCGCCGAATCCGAGATGCGCACCTTGTGGTGCTGCTCGTACTTCTCCTTCAGGCCACGCAGGATCGACACGGTATCTTCCACCGACGGCTCGTTGACGAAGACCGGCTGGAACCGGCGGGCAAGGGCCGCGTCCTTCTCGACATGCTTCCTGTATTCATCGAGCGTGGTCGCGCCGACGCAGTGCAGTTCGCCGCGCGCCAGCGCCGGCTTCAACAGGTTCGAAGCGTCCATGGCGCCATCGGCCTTGCCGGCGCCGACCAGCGTGTGCATCTCGTCGATGAACAGGATGATGCCGCCGGCCGCCGAGGTGACTTCGTTGAGCACGGCCTTCAGCCGCTCCTCGAACTCGCCGCGATATTTGGCGCCGGCAATCAGCGCGCCCATGTCGAGCGCCATCAACTGCTTGTCCTTCAGCGATTCGGGCACGTCGCCATTGACGATGCGCAGCGCCAGACCTTCGGCGATCGCCGTTTTGCCGACGCCCGGCTCGCCGATCAGCACCGGGTTGTTCTTGGTACGCCGCGACAGCACCTGGATGGTGCGGCGGATCTCGTCGTCACGGCCAATCACAGGGTCGAGCTTGCCGGCGCGGGCATCGGCGGTGAGGTCGCGCGCGTATTTCTTCAGCGCGTCATAGCCCTGCTCGGCGCTCGCCGAATCGGCGGTACGGCCCTTGCGGACGTCGTTGATCACCTGGTTCAGCGCCTGCGCTGTGACGCCGGCCTTGGACAGGATATCGGCCGTCTTGGCCGACTTCTCCATCGCCAGCGCCTGCAGCAGCCGCTCGACCGTGACAAAACTGTCGCCGGCTTTCTTGGCCAATTCCTCGGCGGTCGAAAACACCTTGGCCAGCGGCTGCGCCAGATAAAGCTGGCCGTTGTCGCCTTCCACCTTGGGCATGGCCTCAAGGGCGGTCTCGACGCCAAGCTTGACGTCGCGCACGTTGCCGCCGGCGCGCTCTATCAGCGAGGCGGCCAGCCCCTCGTCGTCATCGACGAGGACCTTCAGCATATGTTCGGGAGTGAATTGCTGGTGATTGCGCGAGAGCGCCATGGTCTGGGCGGACTGAATGAATCCGCGGACGCGCTCGGAGTATTTCTCGAGGTTCATATCTGTCTCCTTCCATCACCGGCCCGCTTTGCGGCACCGGATCAGATTGCGGTGACGGACCCGCTCATCCGAGCCGGGTCCAGTTCACGCCAGATATGGGGCGCAAGCCATTGCCGCTCAAGACGTCCGGCTGATGATATTGCATGGCCGAGCAAACGAAAACGGCGGAGATTTCTCTCCGCCGTTTCATCGACTTATGTCTTGTGGGTCAGTTGTTGGCGTCGACGGCGAACGGGTCGCCGGCAGAGCTTTCGGCCGGCGCCGCATCAACCACGTCAACAGCGGCAGCGGTCTCGCCGGCGCCATCCACCACCTGGCCACCACCAGACTGTTCGTCACCGACCTGATCGGCATTGTTGCGCGGGCGGCGCGGACGCCGCGGGCGACGGGCAGCGCCGCTCTCGGCGGCTGCCTCATTGAGTTCGGCCCGGGCGGCAAGAGCCGCCGGCGACAGGTTTTCGTACAGCGGCGCCGGCTCGGAGAAACCACTCTCGGCTTCGGGCTCAACCGCGGAAACGGTTTCCGCCTGTGCCGGGGTTTCGGTGAAGCGCTGCTGGTCGCCGCGCTGGCCGTTCTGCTCGCCACGCTGGGCAAAGTCGCCACGCTGGTCGTTCTGGCCATAGCCGCCATTGGGGCGGCGGTCACGGTTGCGGCCATTGTTGTCGCGGCCGTTATTGTTGCGGCCATTATTGTCACGGCCACTGTTGTTCTCGCGGCCGTTTTCCTGGCCGTATGCGAGTTCGGCCGGCGTGCCCTCAATCGTCGGCTGCGGACCGTTGCCGTGGTTGGCCATCGGCGCTTGCGTCTCGCCGCCATTGCCGCTGCCGGCATTGTCAAAATCGTCGCGATCTTCATCGTCGTCGAATTCGTCGCGGTTCTGCGGGGCATTCTGGATCGGCATCTGCGCCTGTGCGGCGGCAATGATGCGGTTGTAGTGCTCGGCGTGCTGGAGGTAATTCTCCGCCATAACCCGGTCGCCGGAGCTTTGCGCGTCACGGGCCAGAGTGGCGTATTTTTCGGCGATCTGCTGAGCCGATCCACGGATTTTCACGTCCGGGCCGTTGCTCTCGTAGTTGCGCGTCAGGGGATTTGGGCCCTTGCGGTTGTTGTTATTGTTATTGTTGTTGCCACCGCCGCCGCCATTGTTGTTGCGACCGCGCATGCGCCTGTTCTGCTGTTGTGGCCTCATAAGACTCTCTTCATTTTGAAATTTTCGAAAAACGTTTCACGAACGGAGGCGCTCATGCAGCCAGCCGTTTCGTTTCTTCACCGGCGTTCGCCCGCATCAATTGCGTTGGCGCCACGTGTCATCCTGTTCCGGTTACATCACTTGCCGGACGATTCCCGCACGAAGCTTGGGCGTCGTTTGCGCAAGAAGGCAGCTATTTCCAAGGAAAACCGAATCGCTAAGAGCACTGCCTGCTTCGTCTCATCCGGTTAGGGCGGACCCTAGCCGCATTCCCCGGCATTGCCAAGCGCTTTTTTGCACTGCGTCAAGGCTTTCCCTGTTCAAACATAAGAACCCTGTCGTTTCCGCCAAGATCGACAAATGCCCCGGCCAGCCTGTAGCCGGCTGCCGCGAATATGTCTTTGACCTCATTGCGCTGCGTGTGGCCGATCTCGACCGCTATCTTGCCTTGTGCTTCCAGAAACTTTGCCGCCTCGGCAGCGATGATCCTGTAGGGGCCAAGACCGTCCACACCGCCATCAAGGGCTCTGTGCGGATCGAAATCGCGGACCTCGTCCTGCAGATTTCCAATGTCTCCAGTCGGTATATAGGGAGGGTTTGCGGCAATTACATGGTATCGGCCCGAAACTTTTTCGAACCAGTCGGACTGCAGCCCCACGAACCGGCCGGCGAGTCCGAGTTGCTCGGCATTGCGTATCGCGGTTGCCAGCGCGCCTTGTGAAATATCGACCCCGGTGGCCGTCGCGGCCGGAACCGCGCTGAGCAGCGCCAGCGCAATCGCGCCGGTACCGGTGCCGAGATCGAGGATACGGCATTCCCCCAGCCTTTCGGCCGTCGCGCCGGCAAAAGGCAGGATCGCCTCGACCAGCGTTTCGGTGTCCGGCCGCGGCTCCAGCGTTTCCGGCGACAGCGACAGCCGCAGGCCGTAAAACTCGCGAAACCCGAGGATGCGGTGCACCGGTTCGCCGGCCATGCGGCGCTGCAGAGCAGCGCCGATTGCGGCAACCGCACCCGCATCGACCGTCCGTTGCGGGTCGGCGATCGCCTGCGTACGGTCCGTGCCGGAAAAATGCTCGACGATCAGCCTGGCATCCAGCGCCGGGTCGGAAAGGCCGGCCGCGGCAAGCCGCTCCCGCGCCACCCGCAACAACGGCCCGAGCGCGCCGGGCAACATGTCAGCCATCGAGGCCAATATCGGCGAGCAGCTTCGACTGATGGTCGGCAATCAGCGCATTGATGACCTCATCGAGCTCGCCCATCATCACCCGGTCGAGCTTGTAGAGCGTCAGGTTGATACGATGGTCGGTAAGGCGGCCCTGCGGGAAATTGTAGGTACGGATGCGCTCCGAACGGTCGCCCGAACCAACCTGCGATTTGCGTGACTCCGAGCGCTCCTCGTCCGCCTTGCTGCGCTCGAGGTCGTAAAGCCGCGCACGCAGAATCTGCATGGCTTTCGCCCGGTTCTGATGCTGCGACTTCTCCGCCTGCACCACCATGATACCGGTCGGCAAATGGGTGATGCGCACGGCCGAATCGGTGGTGTTGACGTGCTGGCCACCCGAACCCGAGGCGCGCATCGTGTCGATGCGGATGTCTTCGGCGCGGATGTCGATGTCGACCTCTTCGGCTTCCGGCAGAACGGCCACCGTCGCCGCCGAAGTGTGGATGCGCCCGCTGGCCTCGGTCGCCGGCACGCGCTGCACGCGGTGCACGCCGGATTCGAATTTCAGATGGGCAAAGACGCCCCTACCGGAAATGGTGGCGATGATTTCCTTGAAGCCGCCGGCATCGCCGTCGCTGGCCGACACCGTCTCGAAGCGCCAGCCGCGTTCGGCGGCATAGCGCTCATACATGCGAAACAGGTCGCCGGCGAACAATGCCGCCTCATCGCCGCCGGTGCCGGCGCGGATTTCAAGGATGGCGTTCTTGTCGTCGGCCGCGTCCTTGGGCAACAGCAGGATCTGGATGTCCTTCTGCAGCTCTTCGATTCGCGCTTCGACGCCCGGCAAATCTGCCTCCGCCAGGGCCCGCATCTCTGCGTCGGTGCCCTTGTCGGCAAGCATCGCCTCGAGGTCGGCTTGCTCGCGCTCGACTGAGCGCAGTTCCCTGACCTTGGCCACCATGTCCTGCAGCTCGGCATATTCGGAAGCCATCTTCACATAGGCATCGGCTGCCGGGCCGGCCGACATCTGCGCTTCGAGCATCTCGAAACGCTTGACGACCTGATCCATACGCTCGCGGGGAAGATTGACCATGGCTAATGCTATAGCGGGATGGAGCGGTCGTCGGCGAAGGCCTGCAGCAGCGCCCGCATCGGCAGCCCTTGAGCTGGCGCCATCAGATTGTCGGCAAAGAAAGCCTCCAATTCCTCCAGTGGCAGTTCGGTCAACATCGCCTTGACCGGGCCGATCGAGGCTGGAGACATCGAGATCGAGCGGTAGCCGAGGCCGATCAGCGCCATGGCGGAAATGGGTTTTCCGGCAAGCTCGCCGCACAGCGTCACCGGCGTGTGGTTGCGAACCCCGGCGTCGGCGATCTGCTTCAGAACCCGCAGGAACGGCGTCGACAGCGTGTCGAAGCGGTCGGAGAGCTGCGTGTTCCCCCGATCGACCGCCATGACGAACTGGAACAGGTCGTTGGAGCCGACCGAGACGAAATCGACCGCCTTCATCAACTCGTCGAGCTGGAACAGCAGCGACGGCACTTCCAGCATGGCGCCCACCTTGAGGCTGGTCGGCAGATGGTGGGCAAAGCGGGAGAGATGCCGCACTTCGCGGTCGATGATCTCGCGCGCCTGGGCGATTTCGCCGAGCTCGGTCACCATCGGCAGCATCAGCTTCAGTTCGCGCCCGCCGCAGGCCTTCAGCAGAGCGCGGATCTGGGTCCTGAGCAGACCCGGCCGGTCGAGCGTCAGCCGGATCGCGCGCCAGCCGAGCGCAGGGTTTTCTTCCTGGACAGCGCCCTTGAAGTAGGGCAGCACCTTGTCGCCGCCGATGTCGATGGTGCGGAAGGTGACCGGCTTGCCACGCGCCGCGTCCAGCACGTCGCGGTAGAGCCGCTCCTGCGCCTCGGCGCGCGGGAAGGTCGAGGCGACCATGAACTGCAATTCGGTGCGGAACAGGCCGATGCCGGCCGCACCCGCCTCGGCCAGCTGCGGCAGGTCGACGGCCAGGCCCGCATTCATCAGCAGGTCGACCTGGACGCCGTCCTTGGTCACCGACGGCTTCTTGCGCAGTTCCCGGTAGACTTCCTGCCGGCGCGCCCGGAAGCGCACTTTTTCGGCATAGGCAGCTTCGAGGTCGGGCTGCGGCCGCAGATGGATGGTGCCTTCCTCGCCGTCGACGATGATGGCATCGCCGTTTTCCGCCATGGAAACGGCGCCCTTCATCTGGCCGGCGACCGGAATGCCCATGGCGCGCGCTACGATGACGACATGGCTGGTGGCAGCGCCGTCTTCCAGCACCACGCCGCGCAGCTTGTCCCTGGGATAATCAAGCAGTTCGGCCGCGCCCATCGAGCGCGCGACCAGGATGGCATCCTTCGGCAGTGACGCCGCGACGTCGTCAGGCCCGCGCCCCATCAGCTGGCGCAGCAGCCGGTTGGCGAGATCGTCGAAGTCGCTCATCCTCTCGCGCAAATAAGGATCGGTCATGTGCAGCATGCGGGCGCGCATGTCGCTCTGCACCTTTTCCACCGCCGCTTCCGCCGTCAGGCCGTTGCGGATCGCCTCTTCCAGCCGGCGCACCCAGCCGCGGTCGTTGGCAAACATGCGATACGCCTCGAGCACCTCGCGATGTTCTCCCTCGAAGGCGACATCGCGCCGCTCCAGCATGTCGTCGATGGAAAGCCTGAGCGAACCGAGCGACGTCTCCAGCCGGCGCACCTCTTCCTCACTGTCCTCGTTGAACAGATTGGTGACGACGATGCGTGGCTCATGCAGCACGACATGGCCGAGGCCGACACCCTCGTTGAAGGACAGGCCGGTAAAGCTGACGGGACGGCGCAGGTCGAGTTCGAGGCCGGGCCGGGTCAGGCGCGCGAGATCGCCGGTGGCGATCATCTCGGCGATCACCATGGCGGTCGTTTCCAGCGCCTCGACCTCGTCGTCGCGGTAGTGGCGCATGGTCTTGTTCTGCACCACCAGCACGCCGAGCGTGCGCCCTGCCCTTAGTACCGGCACGCCGAGGAAGGAATTGTAGATCTCTTCGCCGGTCTCCGGCAGGTAGGCGAAGGCCGGATGTTCCTGCGCATTGGAGAGGTTGAGCGGCCGCGCGCTGGCGGCAATGGTGCCGACGAGGCCCTGCCCCAGCCGCAGCTGCGCCAAATGGACGGCGTTCGGGTTCAGACCTTCGGTGGCATAGAGTTCGAGCACCGAATCGGCGCGCAGCACATAGAGCGAGCAGACCTCGGCGACCATGTTGGAGGCGATGTCGCGCACGATCCGGTCGAGCCGCTCCTGCGGCTCCAGCGGCTCCTGCATGAGCTCGCGGAGCCGTTTCAGCAGAACGCGCGGGCCACTGGCCGTATCACGCATCGCGGCTTCTTCTCCAATGGGCATTTTGCCCGCCGCAGTTTCCACTGCCACCGGCGCACACGCAACAACTCAAATCGCTCTCGCTACTGCTTATCCAGACCGTACACGGAATGCAAAGTGCGAACCGCGAGTTCCGTGTAAGGACCGTCGATCAGTATCGAAATCTTGATCTCGGAGGTGGTGATGGCGCGGATGTTGATCGCCTTGTCGGCCAGCGCCTTGAAAGCGGTGGCGGCCACACCGGCATGGCTGCGCATGCCGATGCCGATGACCGAAACCTTCGACATGCCGGCTTCCGACTGCACCACGTCATAGCCGATCGAAGCCTTCAGACGCTCCAGCACGGCCAGCGCCTTGTCCACGTCGCCGGACGGCACGGTGAAGGTCATGTCGGTGAACTTGCCGTCCTCTGAGATGTTCTGGACGATCATGTCGACATTGATGTTGGCCTCGGCCAGCGGGCCGAAAATGCCGGCGGCAACGCCCGGGCGGTCGCCAACGCGGCGCAGAGAAATCTGCGCTTCGTCCTTGGCGTAGGCAATTCCGGTGACGACCTGCTGTTCCACGATCTCTTCCTCGTCGCAAATAAGCGTTCCCGGAGGATTGAGCAAATCCCCCATTCCGGGCGCATCGGGATCGTCGAAGGACGACCGCACGAACGTACGCACCCTGTGCACCATGGCAAGCTCGACCGAGCGCACCTGCAAGACCTTGGCGCCGAGCGAGGCCATTTCGAGCATTTCCTCGAACGAAATCTTGCTGAGCCGCCGCGCCTTCGGCTCGATGCGCGGATCGGTGGTGTAGACGCCGTCGACATCGGTGTAGATGTCGCAGCGGTCGGCCTTGACCGCCGCGGCAATGGCCACCGCGCTTGTGTCGGAGCCGCCGCGGCCGAGCGTGGCGATGCGGTTGTCCGGGCCGATGCCCTGGAAGCCGGCGACGACAGCCACCTGGCCCTCGCCGAAGCGCTTGATCAGGAACGCGCCGTCAATTTCGAGGATGCGCGCCGCGCCATGCGCGTTGTCGGTCTTGATCGGGATCTGCCAGCCCTGCCAGGAGCGGGCATGGACGCCCATATTCTGCAGTGTGATCGCCAGCAGGCCGGCAGTCACCTGCTCGCCCGAGGCGACCACGGCGTCATACTCGCGCGCGTCGTGCATGGGCGAGGCTTCGCGCGTCCAGCCAACCAGTTCATTGGTCTTGCCCGCCATCGCCGAAACCACGACAGCGACCTCATGGCCGGCATCGACCTCGCGTTTGACGTGACGCGCCACATTGCGGATGCGGGCGATGTCGGCGACGGAGGTTCCGCCGAATTTCATCACGATGCGCGCCATGGAAGCGAAATGCCTTTGACTGAAGCCGGCCCAGGACCGAAAGGGGAAGTAAGCGCTCGACAGAAGCCGGCCGCTGAATGCGCGCCTCCTTAGCCAAATGATCACGGTTTCGCAAGGCTGGCGGCGGATGCCGGCTTCAGGATCGCGGCATATTGCGTTCGGCCCCGCCGCCGCTTACCAAATGCTGCCCGCGGGAAACTCCTTTTGGTCCGGCATATCGAATGATTGTTCGCCTTCGACGCGCCATGCGGTGGCAATCGCTGCCGCTGTTCATCGGCTTCGCCGTGCTGGCGTTGATCGTCGGCACACGCGCCGTGCTGGTCGAGACCCAGAGAGCCAATCGTGAGGCCGCGCGCGAGGCGGTCGAGTATCAGGAATTGCTTTCCGGTTTGCTTGCGATGGCTCAGGAGGCCGAGACCAGCCAGCGCGGCTATCTCCTGACCGGCGAGAAATCCTACCTCCAGCCTTATCGGCAGGCGGTCGACGCCATTCCGGGCCAGCTTGCCCGCATCCACGGCATGACCGCGCCGGACGACGAACTCGTGCAGCAGATCAACCACGTCAAGGACGCGCTTTCACAAAACCAGGCCGAATTGGCTGAGACGATTGCACTCTACGATCGCGGCGATGCGGCAAAAGCTCTGGAACTGGTCCGCAGCGGCCAGGGCAAGGCCGCCATGGACCAGATCCGGGCCAGCATGGACACGATCCGGCGCATTGGCGGCGCAGCCATCGCCGCGCGCGACGCTCATACCGACCGGGTCGAAAACTGGCTGCGAATCGGCTCGATAGCGGCGCTGCTGGCGATCTTCCTGCTTGGCGCCTACACGGTTCGCCTTTCGCGCCGCCGGTTCCGCGCAGTGGCCATCGCCCAGGAAGAGCTGATGCGCAAGAACATCGAGCTCGGCAACGAAATCCAGACGCGTGAAAAGGCCGAATCGCAGATCCGCCAGATGCAGAAGATGGAGGCTGTGGGCCAGCTGACCGGCGGTATCGCCCACGATTTCAACAACATGCTGGCGGTGATCATCAGCGCCATGAACCTCGCCCAGCGCAAGCTGACGCGGGGCGAGCACGACATCATGAAATTCATCGAAGCGGCGACCGATGCGGCGACCCGGGCCGCAAACTTGACGTCACGGCTGCTTGCCTTCTCGCGCCAGCAGCCGCTCGCGCCTCAGGTTGTAGACGCCAATCGTCTGGTCGCCGGCATGTCGGACCTGCTTCGGCGGGCGCTCGGCGAAACCATCCGCATCGAAACCGTGCTGGCTGGCGGCCTGTGGAAGACCCATGCCGATCCGAGCCAGCTCGAAAATGCCATTCTCAACCTGGCGGTCAATGCGCGCGACGCCATGGGCGAGGACGGCAAGATGACCATCGAGACCGCCAACAGCCACCTCGACGAGGGCTACGCCGCCACCCATGCCGAGGTCAAAGCCGGCCAGTATGTAATGATTGCGGTCAGCGACACCGGCGCCGGCATGCCGGCGGACGTCATGGAGCGGGCTTTCGAGCCATTTTTCACCACCAAGCCAGTCGACAAGGGCACCGGCCTCGGGCTGAGCCAAGTGTTCGGCTTCGTCAAACAGTCCGGCGGACACGTCAAGATTTACTCGGAACCCGGCCAAGGCACCACGATCAGGATCTACCTGCCGCGCTTCTTCGGCCCGGAAGAGGCCACCATATCTTCGGAACGAGCCGGAAATCCTGCCGTGCCGGTCACCGAAACCATCCTTGTCGTGGAGGACGATCCACGCGTGCGGGCTTCCACCACGGATGCCATGCGCGAACTCGGCTACACCGTCATTCATGCCACAAGCGGCCAGGAAGCGCTGGAAAAGCTGGGCGACAACCCTGGTGTGGCGCTCATGTTCACCGATATCGTCATGCCGGTGATGAATGGCCGCAAGCTCGCCGAGGAGGCGCTGGCGCGCATGCCGAAGCTGAAGGTGATCTTCACCACCGGCTTCACCAGGAACGCCGTCGTCCACAATGGCGTGCTCGACCATGACGTGCATTTCCTGGCCAAGCCCTTCACCATCGAGCAGCTGGCGGCGAAATTGCGCGACGTGCTGGACGCAAAATGACCGAGGCCCTGGAAATCGTCACCTTTCGCCTCAAGCCTGGAGCGGAAGCGGGCTTTGCCGCCGCCAACAACCTGGTCGCCGACTGGCTGGCGCGGCAACCTGGTTTCGTAAACCGCTGCCTGGCGCGGCGGGACGATGGCAGCTGGGTCGATGTCGTGCGCTGGCGAAGTCGCGAGCAGGCTCTCGCCGCCGCCGGCCGCATCATCGCCGAGATCGGCGATTGCGAAGCGATGCGGGCCATCGATCCCGCGAGTGTTGAGATGGGACATGCGGCGATTGTGATCTCGAGGCCCTAGGTCGACTTGCCAGCAGTCGCATAAAACCGGCCTTGACTTTCTTGCCCCGGCACCCGACTTCCTAGCGTCCGAGGAGACCCGCCCCATGCCAGAGGCCCGACGATCGACAATCGATGCCGGAGAAGTGGAACGCTTTTCCGCGCTTGCCGCCGAATGGTGGAACCCGAACGGCAAATTCCGTCCGCTGCACAAATTCAACCCGGTCCGGCTGGCCTATATCCGGGACCAGGTGGCGGCGCGCTTCGGCCGCGATCCGCGGGCGGCGCGGCCGTTCGAAGGCCTGCGTTTCCTCGATATCGGCTGCGGTGGTGGGTTGTTGTGCGAGCCGATGGCAAGGCTTGGAGCCGAAGTGGTCGGCGCCGACGCCTCGGCAACCAACATCGAGGTGGCGAAGCTGCACGCGGCCGAAGGCGGCGTGACGGTGGATTATCGCGCTACGACCGCTGAGGATTTGGCCGATTCCGGCGAGAAATTCGACGTCGTCCTCAACATGGAAGTCGTCGAGCATGTTGCCGATGTCGACCTGTTCATCGGCAAGTGCGGCGAGATGGTCAAGCCCGGCGGCATCATGTTCGTCGCCACCATCAACCGCACGCTGAAGGCACTGGGCCTGGCCATCATCGGCGCCGAATATGTGCTGCGCTGGCTGCCGCGCGGCACCCACCAGTTCGGCAAGCTGGTGCGGCCCGAAGAGCTTGAAAAGGCGCTCGGCAGCGCCGCCATGACCATCATCGACCGCACCGGCGTGACCTACAATCCTCTCGCCGACCGCTGGGCACGCTCCAAGGACATGGACGTCAACTATATGGTGCTGGCGGAAAAACGATCGGTCTGAACGAAAGGGGGCGGCCGTGGACACTATGAGGGCCCGAGAGCTGGCGCTCGATCTTCCCGAAACGGTCGAGCAATCGCATTTCGGCAAGGCTGACTTCCGCGTCCGCAACCGTATCTTCGTCTCGCTGCCCGAAGCCGACCGTGCTGTCGTCAAGCTCGACCGCGACCAGCAAGAGATGATGGCCGCGGCTGAGCCATCGGTTTTCAGGCCCGTGACAGGCGGCTGGGGCCAAAAGGGATGGACGTCGATCATGCTCGAAGCCTGCGACGAACAGACATTCCGCAGCGCCGTTCGGACGGCCTGGCGAAACGTCGTCCCGCCGGCGCTACGGAAGCGCCTCGACGCGAGCCAAATTTAAGCTTGAGCAGTTCGAGCAAAGTGTGAAGCGGTTTTCCCGGGAAAAGCGCATAGCGCTTTGCCTAGGGAATTGCGTAAACCAAAGACCCTATGCCTTCTGGCTCTGCGCCTTGGTGGTGATGATCACGCCGATGGTGATGATCACCGCGCCGGCCCAGGTCAGCAACTGGTAGTGCTCGCCGAGGAAGATGGTTCCGGCAAACAGGCCGACGGCCGCCGCCACATAGCCGATCTGGCTGAGATAGACCGGACCGCCCACGGCCTGCAGCCGGAAGAAGAAGGCAAACATCGCCGAGGCCGAAGCGACTTGCGCCACGACAACCAGCGGCACGGCCCTGAGCGGGGCGAAAGCGCCGACGCCGAACAGCGCGAGAATGCCGATCAGCAGCAGCGTCGCCGAGGCCAGGTGGCTGCCGACGGCCAGTTCGATCGGACCGGTGCCTTCGGGCCAGTCGACGGTGCGATAGATATTGCCGGCGGCAAGGCTGACCGGGATCAAAAGTCCGACCAGCACCCAGTAGACATCGGCCGGCTGGCCGGCCTCGCCGCGCGTCACCGCCACCATGACGGCGCCGATGAAGCCGACGGCGATACCGATACTGCCGAGCGTATTTGGCCGTCGAACGCCGAGCAGGATCGAAAACACCAGTGTGATGACCGGCGACAGCGTGAACATGATGCCGGTATAGCCGGCGCCGAGATGCGGGATAGCCGAAAACATCAGCAGATTGGGCACGGCGTAGGACACGGCAGCGGTGATGAAGAAATAGCGCAGTCTGTGCGAGGTGAGCCGCATGCGCTCGCCGTTCGCGAGCAACGCGCACAGCAGCACGCCCCCGGCGCCGAACGAGATGACGAAGGCCCAGACCATGGCCGGAACGCCGGCAGCCGTCGCCAGCTTGCCGAACGGCAGGGTCAGGCCGAGCAGGCTGCCGGTGACGACCAGCAGGCCAAGCGCCGATTCCCAGAGAAATTTCATCGGATGGTCCCGTCACTCACTTGCGGCACTGGGTCGAAACTGTATCTTGAGGTAGCATACCACAAAGATTCTTAACGTCAAGATACTTAGCGGTGAGGCAGATGGATCGCGCGGCAAAGGCGGTGGAGCAATGGAAGCGGGAACGGCCGGACCTGGAGGTGTCGCCAATGCTGGTGCTTGGGCGGCTGAACGAAGCCTCGTCGCTAATCGCCCGCGAGCGCCTCGCCCCGCTGTTTGCCCGTTTCGGACTGCAGGCCGGCGAATTCGATGTGCTGGCGACGCTGCGCCGCTCCGGCCAGCCCTACGCGCTGACACCGACCGCTCTATACGAGGCGACGATGGTGACCTCCGGCGCCATGACCAACCGGCTCGACCGGCTTGAGAAGGCCGGACTGATCCTGCGCGGCCCGCACCCCAACGACCGGCGCGGCATTGTCGTGCAACTGACCGAAAAAGGTCTCGCCTTGATCGATGAGGCCGTGACCGCCCACGTCGCCAACGAGCATGAAATCCTTGCCGGGCTCACCGGCACGGAGCGGGGAGCACTGGCTCAGTTGCTTGGCAAATTGATCGATAGCGCCAGCTGATCGCTCAGTTGCGCTCCTCTGGAAAACTCGGGATCGGCATGAAATCGATGCCATCCTCGGCCAAGCTCTTGGCTTCGTCCAACGTCGCCTCGCCATAGATGCCGCGCGCATCGCTCTCGCCGAAATGGATCTTGCGCGCTTCTTCGGCAAACTTGTCGCCGACATAGTCGGCATTCTCGCGCACCTTCTCGGCCATCGCCTTCAGTTGCGCCAAAGCCTGCTTCTGGGTTTCGCCCATGGCCAGCGCAATTGTTTCCTGCTTCCGCGCGGTGGAGACGGCTGGCGCCATCAGCGCCTTTTGCACCTTGTGCGAGCCGCAGCTCGGGCAATCGACGAAGCCGCGCTTCTTCTGCGTGTCGAAATCGTCATTGCTGCGAAACCAGCCCTCGAATTCGTGCTCGTGCTCGCAGATCAGGGCAAAGCGGATCACGAAGCCGCGCCCCTGAGCCGCGGCGCTTCCACTGCGCCGGCATTGACGGCAAAATCGCGCGCATTCCTAAGGTTGGGGATTTTCTTACGCGCGGCCCACGACTGCGCCGTGTCGATCTCGGCGATGATCACCTCCGGATCGTCATGGTCGGCCTCGGCGAGAATTCGACCCCATGGGTCGACGATCAGCGAATGGCCATAGGTTTCGCGGCCATCCTCATGCAGGCCACCTTGTGCTGCAGCAACCACATAGGCGCCGTTCTCGATGGCACGGGCTCGCAGCAGCACATGCCAGTGCGCCTCGCCGGTCTGGCGGGTGAAGGCGGCAGGCACCGACAAGAGGTCGGCGCCGGCCATCGCCTCGGCGCGGAACAGCTGTGGAAAGCGTAGATCGTAGCAGACGGCAAAGCCGAGCCTAGCGCCGTCGATCTCGGTGACGACGGCCTCGGTGCCCGGCTCATAGGCGGCGGATTCGCGCCAGCTCTCGCCATTGTCGAGGTCGACATCGAACATGTGGATCTTGTCGTAGGTGGCAAGGGTGGCGCCGTCCGGCCCAAACAGCAGCGCCCGGTTGGCGAGCTTGCCGTCGGTGCGCAGGATGGCGGTCGAGCCGATGTGCAGGAAGACGCCGAGTTCGCTGGCGAGCTTGCGCGCGGCCGCCACGACGATGTCCTTGTCTTCCAAGGTGAAGGAAGCAGCCCTGGCTTCCTTGTCGCGGATCAGCGCACCGGTCATTTCCGGGGTCTGGATGTAGGTTGCACCGAGGCCTGCCGCTTCGCGCACCAGCCGTTCGAGATCGACCGCGTTGCGCTCGGGGCTCTCGCCCGAACGCATCTGGATCGCCGCCGCCTTGAAAATACCCATCATCACGTCCTCTTTGAGCAATTCCAGGAAAATCGTGTAACGGTTTTCCGTCCGGAATTGCGTAAAAACAAAGACATAGAGCGGCGCTACGAACCGCTCTTTGTCGTCGAGCCGTTGGCAAGCAGCCTATCCAGCTGCCCCCGTGCCTCCAACTCGTGGAGGTCGTCGGAGCCGCCGACATGCGTGTCGCCGATGAAAATCTGCGGAAAGGTCGAGCGGCCATGCGCCCGCGAAATCATTTCCTGGCGCAATTCCGGCGAAAACGAAGCGTCATGCTCGGTGTAAGCGACGCCCTTGCGGTCGAGCAGCCGCTTGGCCGCCGCGCAATAGCCGCACATCATACGGGTGTAAATCGTCACATCGAGCATCGGTCCGTGCCTTTCCTCGACCTTATATAGTCGCGGACTCGTCGGCCCGAAAGTCCCCCGGCAGGACACGCGCGAAGGTCAGCACATCAACCGCTCCGGCGCCGCCCTTCTTCAGCGCCCTGGCGACCGAGCGCACGGTGGCGCCGGTGGTGTAGACATCGTCGACCAGAAGCACGCGGCGCCCAGTGATCTCGATTTCGGCTTCCGCAGGCACACGGAAGGCGGCGCGGACATTGGCCTCGCGCTCCTGCCGCTCCAGCCCGACCTGCTGGCGCGTGAGCTTGACGCGCCGGACCGCCGAGGGCGAGAAAGGCAGCCCGCTAAGCTGCGCAACCGCCCTTGCCAACTCCGCCGACTGGTTGAACTGCCGCCGAAAGAAGCGCCGCCAGTGCAGCGGCACCGGTACGACGACATCGGCGTCTGCAATTACCTCAGCGCCGGCGCGCAGCATCCAGCGCGCCATCCACGGCGCCAGATCGGTGCGATCCTGGTATTTCAGCCCTTGCACCATCTGGCGGGCGACACCGGAATAGGCCACGGCCGCCCGCGCCCGCTCGAACGGCGGCGGATCGGCGATTGCCTCGGCCGACAGGAACCCCTCGCCCATATCGTGGGTGAATGGCGTGCCCATCAACGCGCACCATGGCCGCTCCAGCAGCCTCAGCTTCGGCCAGCAGGCACCGCACAAAACGCCGGGTTGCGAGACGTGCCTGCGACAGCCGGCACAGACCGGCGGGAACAGCATCCGCGCCGGCCAGTCCAACATGGCCAGTTTCAACATGGTTTGAGCGAGGCTCTTGATCTCCATCACCGGATCGGCCACGTGGTTTTGTCGTCCGCGCCAGGATATCACTAGACGGACAAACAGGGATGTCTACCGTTGCAGCCGATCATCGATACTGAACTTTGGCTGGTGCGCAAGCGCAGGGCGCTGGCCCACCCCGTAGCCGGCGCGGATTTTCTGATGCGGCGGGCGGCGGAAGACCTTGCCGACCGGCTCGGCGCGGTCGAGCGGAAATTCGGCAAGGCCGCGGTGCTGTTTTGCCAGACGCCGGACGCAACGGACGTGGTCGCTGCAAGCGGCAAGGCAGCGGAGATCGTGCGCGTCGAGGCAGATCCAGCGTTTCTGGACGGCCGGCCAGGGCTGATAGCACCGCTGGAAACAGTGCCGTTCCAGCCGGAAAGCCTCGACCTCGTCGTTTCACTTCTGTCGTTGCAGGCGATGAACGACATTCCCGGCATGCTGGTGCAGATCCGCCGCGCTCTGCGGCCCGACGGGCTTTTCCTCGGCGCCTTTGCCGGCGCCGGCACGCTTTCCGAATTGCGCGAAAGCCTGCTCGCCGCCGAGACCGAACTCTATGGCGGCGCCAGCCCGCGTGTCATCCCCTTCACCGATGTTCGCGATGCCGGCGCATTGCTGCAGCGCGCCGGACTGGCGCTGCCGGTGGCCGACGTCGAAACTGTGACGGCGCGTTACGACACTCTTTTCGACCTCACGGCCGATCTCAGGGCGATGGGCGAAACCAGCGCGCTGACTGATCGCAGCCGGCGACCGGGAGCGCGAAAGCTTTTTACCCGTGCCGCCGAAATCTATGCCGAACGCTTTTCGGACGCTGATGGCCGCATCAGGGCAAGCTTTTCCATCGTCTGGATGTCGGGCTGGGCGCCCGATGCCTCGCAGCAAAAGCCCTTGAAACCGGGTTCGGCGAAGGTCTCGCTGAAGACGATACTGGAAAACCCCGGCGGGCGGTGACGGCGCTCCGGATCAGTGCTCGGCGAAGGCGTTTGCGAGCCTGCTGTTGTTGTCGCTGAACAGAAACTGGATCGCATTGCTGGCCTTGCCGACACCCCCGACGATGGCAAGCGACAGCACCGCAACGATCAGGCCATATTCAATGGCCGTGGCGCCTGTTTCGTCCTGCAAAAATCGGCGCAGCAATGGCTT
The DNA here is from genome assembly GCF_030323205.1 of Mesorhizobium sp. C395A. Taxonomy (NCBI): domain Bacteria; kingdom Pseudomonadati; phylum Pseudomonadota; class Alphaproteobacteria; order Hyphomicrobiales; family Phyllobacteriaceae; genus Mesorhizobium; species Mesorhizobium sp. C395A. The sequence continues at coordinate 3,939,949 of NZ_CP100473.1, forward strand.
CATGATCGTCGATCCCTCTCATCCCCGACCATATCGCCAACCTGTTAAGAAAGGTTAACGGCACAAGCTTAACAGGCTGTGAAATGGGCCTGCGTTGAGGAAGTTCTCAAGCTGGTGTCGACCTTGTTGGTCAGCAGTCGCCGCTGCGTTGGCCGTCGGCGCGGATGATGCAGACTGAGCTCGGTGAGGGCTGCAGCACGCTTCTGCGCAGCGTATAGGTGGCCCGCGAGCCGATCGAACCCGTACTCATCGGGTCGAGACCGCCTGCAAGAGCATCGCGGCTGGATGATCGCGTCTGGTTGTCCAGCACGGGGACCGCGATCAGCGCCAGCGCCACTGCGGCCGAGCCGAACAACAGCGTGACGCGCAATAAGCCGACGCCGGCGGCGCGAAAGCTGCGATCTGGCCGGATCGAGTCCCATTCCCTGTCGAGGCTCATGCAATCGCTCCCCGCGAACCCGCTTTGCCGCAATTTTTCACGACGAGATAAATCTTCCATTAACGCTGGCTAGATCAGACCGCGAAATGGCTTTGTATCACAACAGGTCGATGAGGAACTGGATCAGCGGCGCGTCGGCCGGCGGCATGGGATAGTCGCGCATCTGTTTTGGCCGCACCCATTTCAACGCCTGCCCTTCCCTGGGCTGCGCGATGCCGCGAAAGCGGCGGCAGACGAAGAGCGGCATCAGGAGATGGAAATCATCATAGGAATGGCTGGCGAAGGTGAGCGGCGCCAGGCAGGGGATGTCGGTCTCGATTCCGATCTCTTCTTGCAGTTCGCGGATCAGGCATTGTTCCGGCGTCTCGCCTGGCTCTACCTTACCGCCGGGAAATTCCCACAGGCCGGCAAGCTGTTTGCCCTCGGGTCGCTGCGCCAGAAGCACCCGCCCATCGGTATCGACCAGCGCGCACGCGGCGACCAGCAGCAGGCGTTTGCCGGTGATCTCGCTCATGCGCCCGCCGGCCGGCGATAGTGGTAGCGATAGACTTCGTCGAAGCCCAGCGAGTGATAGAGCGCCAGCGCCGGCGCATTGCCGGCCTCGACCTGCAGCCAGGCTTCGCGAGCGCCACGCAGCCTCGCCCACTTCAGCGCCGACAGGATCAGGTTGCGGCCATGGCCCTGATTGCGCGCCGACTTGGCGGTGGCGATCTCAAACAGGCCGGCAAGATCGCCGTCATGGACGCAGATCAGCACCGCCAGAGGGTCGGCCCCTTCCTCCAGCGCAAACAGCCCGACTTCGGGTTGGATGGCGCCGATGATTTCCGAAAGACCGGGCCGCAGCGATGCATCCGAGCCGCTGACCTTGAGCGACGCGCCGAGAAAGCGGCTGATATCCTTCAGCGGAATCTGGTCCATGGCCGGCGCCAGTTGCGCGTCCGCCAGCGGCAGCCGCATCACCAGGGATTCGTCGAATGTGCTCCAGCCCTCATTGTCGAGATGCTTGGCTAGGTCCGGCCCCGACAGCGGCGAGATGCGGAAGGTCAGCGGCCTGCCATAGGCGTCGAAGCGCCGGCTGGCGCGGCCGATGCGCTCGGCAATGTGCTGGGTGTCGCCGGGATCGAGCGGGTTGACCGAGTTCAGCCGCTTGGCCGGATGGCCGGCTGTCAGCCGCACCACCCAGGTGCCGTCATAATGCACGGCCGCCGCCGGCCAGGCACGAAACCCCGCAGCCTCGTAGCGGCGCACGATGGCGAGCATGCTTGCCGGATGCCTGGAAGCCAACTCCATCAGCTCCGGTAATCGCCATTGATGGCGACATATTCCTTGGTGAGGTCGCAGGTCCACACCGTCGCCTTGCCGCGGCCGATACCGATATCGGCGCGGATGCGAATGTCGTCGCGCTTCATATAGGCCGAGGTCGCTTCCTCGGAGTAGCCCGGGTCGCGTTCGCCCTCATGCGCCAGACGGTTGTCGCCGAACCAGATCGACAGAAGGTCGCGATCGGCCGGCTCGCCGGCCTTGCCGACGGCCATGACGACGCGGCCCCAATTGGCGTCCTCGCCGGCAACCGCCGTCTTGACCAGCGGCGAATTGGCGATGGACAGCGCGATGCGTTTGGCCGAGCGCGCCGATTTGGCGCCGGTAACGGTGACTTCGACCTGCTTGCGGGCGCCCTCGCCGTCGCGCACCACTTGCAGCGCCAGCGATTTGAGCACCTTGCCCAGCGCGCGGCGGAAGGCGCCGAGACGCGCATCCTTGGGATCGCTGATGGCGGGCGCGCCGCGCTTGGCAGCGGCTCCGGTGGCGAACAACAGCAGCGTGTCGCTGGTCGAGGTGTCGCTGTCGACGGTGACGGCGTTGAAGGTCTTGGCCGTGCCGCGCGACAACAAGTCCTGCAGCACGGGGGCGGCGATCGGCGCATCGGTGGCGATGAAGGACAGCATAGTCGCCATATCGGGCGCGATCATGCCGGCGCCCTTGGAGATGCCATTGATGATGACGTCGGTGTCGCCGAGCTTGACCGTCGCTGTCGCCACTTTCGGATAGGTGTCGGTGGTCATGATGGCCTTTGCCGCCTCGGCCCACAGATCCGGCTTGCCGTCCTTGACCAGTCCGGCGAGCAAATGGCTGAATTTGGTGGTGTCGAGCGGCTCGCCGATCACCCCGGTGGAGGCGAGGAACACTTCGCCTGGCGTGCAACCTGCGGCCTTGGCCGCGGCCTCGCCGGTCAGTTGGGTGGAGGCGCGGCCCTTCTTGCCGGTGAAGGCGTTGGCGTTGCCGGAATTGACGACCAGCACCCGCGCCTTGCCGGCGCCAAGGTTTTCGCGGCAGAAGTCGACCGGCGCCGAGGGGCATTTCGATTTCGTGAACACGCCGGCAACCGCTGTGCCGGCATCGAAGACCATGGCCAAGAGGTCGGTACGGTTCTTGTACTTGATCCCGGCCTCGGCGGTGGCGATGCGCACGCCCTCAATGTCAGGCATTTTGGGATATTTCTTCGGCGCGAGCGGCGAAATCGTTGCGGACATTGGAGACCTCGGGCGAGGGAAAAACGCTGGGCGAAGGCCGGTTTGCCCGATAGCACGGCCCGGCGCAAGGGCGTTTTCTTGGCCGCCGCTGTCGGCAAGCCACCAGGGATTAAGCTTGCATTTCAAATCCGTTGGCGTCACCGGGGCCTCTGGCGTTATGATATCGGCCATGGGCAGGCTGGTGATCTTGGCGGTGGCGTTTATGGGGCTTTTGCTCCTGAGCGCCGATGCGCAGCCGGAACGGCGCGTGGCGCTGGTCATCGGCAATGGCACCTATGCCGAAGCCGGCACGCTCACCAATCCGGTCAACGATGCCCTCGATATTGCCGGCAAGCTGCGCTCGATCGGCTTCGAGGTCATCGAAGGCAACGACCTCGGCAAGCGCGAACTCGAGCGCAAGATCGGCGAATTTTCCGATGCGCTGGAAGGCGCCGGGGTCGGGCTGTTCTATTATGCCGGCCACGGCCTGCAGGTCGAAGGGCGCAACTACATCGTGCCGGTCGACGCCCGGCTCGACATGCCGGTCAAGCTGCAGCTCGAAGCCGTGCCGATCGACGAAGTCCTCGACATCATGGAGCAGCAGACCAAGGTCAGCCTGGTTTTCCTCGACGCCTGCCGCAACAATCCCTTTGCCCGCAGCCTGAGCCGCACCGCCACCACGCGCTCGGTAACGGCGCTTGCCGGTCTGGCGCAGTTCGATTCGACGCGCGGCTCCTTCATCGCCTTCTCGACGGCGCCGGGCGCTGTCGCCATGGACGGCACCGGGCGCAATTCGCCGTTCGCCGCCGCCCTGCTGCGACACATGGCCGAGCCCGGCCAGAGCATCAACGACATGATGATCGCGGTGCGCCGCGACGTGGTCTCCGAAACCCGCGAGGGACAGCGCCCATGGGAACAGGGTTCGCTGCTCGAACGGTTTGAGTTTGTGCCCGGCGGCGAAACGGTTGCACAGCCGAAGCCCGCCGTCCCCCCGGCGCCCGAAACAAAGGTTGTGGCACTCGAACGGTCTGTAGGGGACGACAAGACCGCAATCGAGAAATTCCTGCGCGACGACTATCTTGCGCCCGATGCCGCGGCGATCGGCGAGACCGTCAAGCGGCTCTATGCGCCTTCCGTCACCATCTTCGGCACGCGCTATGACAGCGACGCCGTCGTCAAGCTCAAGACGGACTGGTTCGCGCAATTTGCATCCTGGTCGTTCAGTCTCGAGCCCGGCAGCCTCAATGTGACGCGGCAGGGCGAGAACCGCGCCGAAGCCGTGTTCGCGATGAGCTACGACTATATGTCGAAAGACAAATCGGCGGCGCGCATGACCGGCAAGGCACGAGTCACGCTTGGGCTGGTGAAGAGCGACGGCCAGTGGCGGATCGCCTCGGAAACCTCGCAAGCGATGAACTGAAAATCCCCGCGCAGGGCGAACGTGAGGCCTGCTTCTACAAGCGCTGGAAACGGGCCGTTTCGTTTGCCTGCCAGCTCACCTATATTGCCGGCGAGATTGTTGGCGAGGACAGACATGGGCGAGGATCCGGCGCGCAGATCGATCGGGGCGCGGCGCAACCCAGACAGCGCCGAGGCCATTCTCGAGGCCGCGGAGGCGGTGCTGGTCGAGGCCGGCTATGCCGGCTTCTCCATAGAGGCCGTGGCGCGGCGGGCGCGCGCCGGCAAACCCACGATCTATCGCTGGTGGCCGAGCAAGGCGGCCCTGCTGTTAGAGGTCTACAAGCGGCAAAAGCGTGTCGACGTCCCCGATACCGGCAGTCTCGAAGACGACCTCGTCGGTTTCCTGAGGAACCTCTTCGCGCATTGGCGCGACACACCCTCGGGCAGCGTATTCCGCTCGCTGATCGCCGAGGCCCAGTCGGACGAAGCGGCGGCCGCGGCCCTGACTGGCTATGCCGATGGGCGCGTGTCCCACACCGCTCGGATCATCGAGCGCGCCAAGGCGCGCGGCGAGGTTGCGGCCGATATCGACGCAGCGCTGGTCGCCGACCTCATCGCTTCCTATGCCTGGAAACACCTTTTGACCAACCGGCTGGACGAAGATGAGGCGACAATCCGTGCCACTGTCCGCTATGTGATGTCAGGCATCTCCCGCAATTGAAAAGGGCGCCGAACGGCGCCCTTTGCATGTTTTTTCGGTGCCGGCCTTACTTGCCGGCTTCCATCGTGTCGACGGCCTTCTTCAGATTGGCGTCGGGGATTTCGACCTTGGCGGCGCCGCGCAGCTGCTTGACCAGTGCGAAATACTTGTCGCGGATCACCGCCTGCTTGGCCTGGTCCTTGACGTCGTCGAAGGCCGGCGGCTGTTTGGTGCGCTTGTCCTCGAGCTTGATGACGTGCCAGCCGAATTGCGTCTGCACCGGCTCCTTGGTGTATTTGCCGATTTCGAGCGCAACTGCCGCCTTGTCGAATTCCGGCACCATCTGCCCCGGGCCGAACCAGCCGAGATCGCCGCCATTGGTCTTGCCCGAGGGATCGCTGGTATGCTCGTTGGCGAGCTTCTGGAAGTCGGCACCGCCATCGAGCTGCTTGATAATCGCCTCGGCCTCTTCCTTCGTCTTCACGAGGATGTGACGGGCATGAATCTCATTGACCGGCGGCGTGCTGGCGATTTCCTGGTCGTAGCGGGCGCGCACCTCGGCATCGGTAACCTTGTCGACGACGCCCTTCTCGACCATCTCGCCATGCAGCGCGCGCTGCTGCAGGAACGCCATGCGGCGCTGGAATTCGGGATCCTTGTCGAGCCCGGTAGCGACCGCCTGGGCGGCCATGACGCGGATTTCGATGGCTGCCGAAAGGGCGGCGGCGCGGCGCTGCTCGGGTGGCAACTGCGAGAACTGCTGCGACAGCTCGCCCTCGGCAAGCCTAAGGTCCGCCTCGGTCAGCTTCTGGCCATTGACGGTAGCGATGACGGCGTTCGGATCGACGGGGGCTGCCGCCGGCGCTGCTGCGGCAGCGGCCGGGGCGGGAGCGGCTTCCTGGGCCATCAGCGGAGACAGCGACAGGGCCGACAGGCCGAAAGCCAAGCCAAGGCTGGCGAGCGACGCACGGCGAAACAGTAAGGACATCAAGATTAACTCCAAGGGGGATTGGTAGGGCTTGCAGATCAGCCGGATTGTGGCGGAATTTGGCGCTGCCCATAGGGCTAACGCGGCGTTGACATCAGTTGAGCCCCCTCTTATCTGTCCAACGACTTTGCGTCCAGAACCGTTTTCCGGGCGCTTTTTGTGTTTGTCCGCGTTTCACGCGGAATTGATGGGGCCGGCCGGCGCTCATCTCAAAATTGAGAATTCTATCGAAAGGACCATCGGATGGTCAGTCTCGGCGGTCTCGCCCGTAAGGTTTTCGGTTCCTCCAACGATCGTCGCGTAAAATCGACCCGGCCGCGTGTCGAGGCGATCAACGCCATGGAAAACGAGATGCGGGCGCTGTCCGACGCCGAGCTTCAGGCCCGCACGGAAAAATTCCGCCTGGATATCGCCAACGGCGCTACGCTCGATGACCTGCTGGTGCCGGCCTTCGCCACCGTCCGCGAGGCATCCCGCCGCGTGCTCGGCATGCGCCCGTTCGACGTGCAGCTGATCGGCGGCATGGTGCTGCACAATGGCGGCATCGCCGAAATGCGTACCGGCGAGGGCAAGACCCTGGTCGCCACCCTGCCCGTTTATCTCAACGCGCTTGCCGGCAAGGGCGTCCATGTCGTCACCGTCAACGACTACCTTGCCACCCGCGACTCCGAATGGATGGGCCGCGTCTACAAATTCCTCGGCCTCTCGGTTGGCGTCATCGTCCATGGCCTGTCCGACGAGGAACGCCGCGTCGCCTACGCGTCCGATGTTACCTATGCCACCAACAACGAGCTCGGCTTCGACTATCTGCGCGACAACATGAAGTATGAGCGCGCGCAGATGGTGCAGCGCGGCCACAATTACGCGATCGTCGACGAAGTCGATTCCATCCTGGTCGACGAGGCGCGCACGCCGCTGATCATTTCCGGTCCGCTCGAGGACCGTTCGGAAATGTACAACACCATCGACGCCTTCATGCTGCAGCTCGGCCCGGCCGACTACGAGATCGACGAGAAGCAGAAGACCTCGATCTTCACCGAGGAAGGCACCGAGAAGCTGGAAAACCTGCTGCGCGCGGCCGGCCTGCTCAAGGGCGAGTCGCTCTATGACGTCGAGAACGTCGCCATCGTCCACCACGTCAACAACGCGCTGAAGGCGCACCGGCTGTTCCAGAAGGACAAGGACTACATCGTCCGCAACGACGAGATCGTCATCATCGACGAATTCACCGGCCGCATGATGCCGGGACGCCGCTATTCGGAAGGCCTGCACCAGGCGCTCGAAGCCAAGGAGCATGTGGCGATCCAGCCGGAAAACCAGACGCTGGCCTCCGTCACCTTCCAGAACTATTTCCGCCTCTACAAGAAGCTGTCCGGCATGACCGGCACGGCGCTGACCGAGGCCGAGGAGTTCGGCAACATTTACGGCCTCGAAGTCACCGAGATCCCGACCAATCTGCCGGTCATCCGCAAGGACGAGGACGACGAGGTCTACCGGACGGTCGAGGAGAAGTACAAGGCGATCGTCAAGGAGATCAAGGAAGCGCGCGCCAAGGGCCAGCCGACGCTGGTCGGCACCACCTCCATTGAAAAATCCGAGCAACTGGCCGAGCGCCTGCGCAAGGAAGGGTTCAAGGATTTCGAAGTGCTGAACGCCCGCCATCACGAGCGCGAAGCGGCCATCGTCGCCCAGGCCGGCAAGCCCGGCGCCATCACCATCGCCACCAACATGGCGGGACGCGGCACCGACATCAAGCTCGGCGGCAACGCCGAGATGCGCATCGAGGACGAACTGGGCGACATGCCTGCTGGTCCCGAGCGCGAGGCGCGCGAAAAGGAAATCATTGCCGATGTCGAGCGCCTGAAGGAAAAGGCGCTAGCCGCCGGCGGCCTCTACGTGCTCGCCACCGAGCGCCATGAATCGCGCCGCATCGACAACCAGCTCCGCGGCCGCTCCGGCCGCCAGGGCGACCCCGGCCGTTCGAAATTCTTCCTGTCGCTGCAGGACGATCTGATGCGCATCTTCGGCTCCGAGCGCATGGACGGCATGCTGCAGAAGCTTGGCCTCAAGGAAGACGAGGCCATCATCCATCCGTGGATCAACAAGGCGCTGGAAAAGGCGCAGAAGAAGGTCGAAGCGCGCAACTTCGATATCCGCAAGAACCTGTTGAAATACGACGACGTCTCGAACGACCAGCGCAAGGTGGTGTTCGAGCAGCGCATCGAATTGATGGACGGCGAAGGCCTGTCCGAGACGATCGCCGAGATGCGGGAAGGCGTCATCGAGGAGATCGTCACCAAGAACATCCCCGAAAACGCCTATGCCGAGCAGTGGAACGTCGCCGGCCTCAAGGCCGAGGTCGCCGAATTCCTCAATCTCGACCTGCCAGTCGAGGACTGGGTCAAGGAAGAAGGCATCGCCGAGGACGACATCCGCGAGCGCCTGACCAAGGCCGCCGACGCCGCCGCCAAGGAGCGCGCCGAGCGCTTCGGCCCCGACGTGATGAGCTATGTCGAACGCTCGGTGGTGTTGCAGACGCTCGATCATCTGTGGCGCGAGCACATCGTCAACCTCGACCATCTGCGTTCGGTCGTCGGCTTCCGCGGCTACGCCCAGCGCGATCCGCTGCAGGAATACAAGAGCGAGGCGTTCGAGCTGTTCCAGGCGCTGCTCGGCAATCTGCGCCAGGCCGTCACCGCGCAATTGATGCGGGTCGAACTGGTCCGCCAGGCCGCCGAAGCACCGCCGCCCGAAGCGCCTGAAATGTTCGGCAGCCACATTGACGGCACCACGGGCGAGGACGATTTCGAGGGCGGCGAGACCGCACTTCTGGTCCGCCAGGAGAGCAACGCCATCGTCGCTCCCGAAGACCGCGATCCGAACAACCAGGCGACCTGGGGCAAGATCGGCCGCAACGAAGCCTGCCCCTGCGGCTCCGGCAAGAAATACAAGCACTGCCACGGCGCGTTTGCCTGATTTCGACGGCTAGGTCGGCGGGACAGCACCCCCCTCTGGCTTGCCGGCCATCTCCCCCTCAAGGGGGGAGATCAGCAGTTGCGGCGCTCTGACTTCTTTCAACTTCGACAATTGGCGAAAGCCGCGATGACAGCCAATCTCCCCCCCTTGAGGGCATAGGCGCTAAGATAGGTATTGCCCTGCGGAATCGGGTGTGATTCTACACTGCGATGACACACGAATCGCTTGTTGATGACGGCTGGGCCGAGACGATTGAGCTTCTGGGCGGCGAAGAGTTGATCGCAGGAAGTGCCCGCGAGACGAAGGCGTTCCTGCGCCCGCGCGGCGTCAGGTCGGCGAGCGACCTGTTGCGCCTGACACTGGCTTACTGCCTTGGCAAGGTTGGCATGCGGGGCGTCGTGGCCTGGGCGGCGGCGAGCGGGATTGCCGACATTTCAGACGTGGCGTTGCTTGGCCGGCTGCGCAATGCAGGACCATGGCTGCAGCAGTTGATTGGGCACCTTTTGAAGCGCGAGGATGCAGGTTTGGCCAAAGGCCGACTGGTTCGCATCCTCGATGCGACAGCGGTTGCCAAGGCCGGTGCGTATGAGAAGAAGAACAATGGTCTTTGGCGCATGCACTGCGCCTTCGAGCTTGAGCGCGAGCAGTTCGACTTCCTCGAGATCACCGATCAGAGCGAGGCCGAGTTGATCGACCGCGTGCCGGTGGTGCCGGGCGAGATCCGCATCGGTGACCGCGCCTATCTGCAGGCCGAGCGGATCGCCAAGGTGATGGCGCAAGGCGGCGATGTTGTTGTGCGCGCGTCGTGGAAAAACGCGCGATGGCTCGACGCCAACGGCAGGGCGTTCGATCTCATCGGCTACCTGGAGAACTGCCGGGAGGAAGTCTGCGAAACGCCTGCCCGGCTGGCACTCAAGAAGGGCGAGCCTGTGAAGATGCGCCTGATCGCCTTGCGCAAATCCGAGGCCGCGGCACAAGAAGCGCGGCGCAAAATCAACAAGGAAGCCAGGGCCAAGGGCAACAAGGTTCAACCGCAGACGCTGATTGCGGCCGGCTTCGTCCTGCTTGTGACCTCGCTTGACCGGGAGGAGTTTCCCGCCGATACGGTCCTCAAGCTCTACCGCATGCGCTGGCGCATCGAACTCGCCTTCAAGCGTCTGAAGAGCCTGATCGGGCTGCGCTCTCCTCCCGCCAAGGACCCAAGGATCGCAAAGCCTTGGATCCTTGCACACTTCCTCATCGCGCTTGTGACCGAACCCCTCTCGCAGGAGTTGGGTGTCTCTCCCCCTTGAGCGACGGGCGCCCGCTACTGTGGCGCGCAACCCGCCAGATCGTCGCCTCTCTGATCGCGACCATCTTTACTCAACCTTCCTTGGCGGCCCTGCGCCAAAATCTCCATGCCTTGCGATATCGCTGGCGCGAACCACCACGAAAGCGCAAGTTTCAGTCCATGCCAAAGCTATCTTAGCGCCTATGCCCTTGAGGGGGAGATGTCCGGCAGGACAGAGGGGGGTGCGAAGGATCGCGACTTCTCGGTCCAACCCTCGTCAAAACCTTACAACAACCCCGAATCGCGCGCGGTCGCTGTCGCCTCGCCGCGCGACACCGCATCCAGCTTGCCCAGCACCGCCGAGACATGGTGATCGACCGTCTTTGGCGAAATCGTCAATTGCTCGGCGATCCGCTTGTTGGAGAGACCACGTTCGATCAGCTGCAGCACCTGCATCTGGCGCAAGGTGAGGCCGGCGAGGTTGGCGCGCGTCGAGCGGCGCGGGCCGCGGGCGATGCCGCCAACGCCGTTCTTGCGCATGATATCGCGCAGGCGCTGGGCTGCCGGCCTTGCCCCCAGGCCGTCGAAAATATCCAATGCCAGCCGCTGCCCCTCGTCGTCGCCGAGGATGAGCGCCAGTCCGCGCTCGTATGGCGCATTCAATTCGGCCCAGAGTGCCGAAGCCGAACGCCAGTCGCCGGCTAGAAGCAGCCGGTATGGTGTCGCCATGTCGGCGGTGTCGCCGGCCGGCATATCGGGAGAGAGCAATGTTCGCCACAGCGCCAGCTCCCCTACATGGGCACGCGAGCGAACCGGCGTTTCGGCGCGGGTGATCAGCGCCAGCGCCTCTTGCCTGTCGGCCAGGCCCAGCCATGCCTGCTCCGCCATCAGCGCCGCGTAAGAGCTCAGCATCTGCAGCTCGCCGCCGCTTCCAACCAGGCGCGCCAATTCGGCGAACAAGGGCTGGGCCGAGGGATCGCCGCGCCTCAGGCGCAGTTTCGCCAGGGCCAGCAGCGCCGGAAACCGGCCCACGGTCGTTGTCCGCTCATTGTCGATGACATCGCTTGCCGTCGCGGCGGCCTCATCCCATTGGCCCTGGCGCAGCTGCACATCGGCCAGCATGCCCCTGAGATAGTCGCGCCAGGTGCCGAGGTCGTTTTCGGTGCAATAGTGGATGCCGCTCTCCAGCACCGGACGCGCCGCGTCGTAGCTCATCTGGGTGATCTCGAAACAGGCGCGGTTGGTGAAGGCGCGCGCGGCATGCTCCTGGAAATTGCCCTGGAGCGCAATTTCAAGGCTTTGGTCGAGGCGCAGGCGTCCCGCATCCGGATTGAGCCACTGCTCGACGCAGCCGACATTGTTGAGGGCATGCGAGGCGATGTCGGGACGGTTCATGCGCGCAGCCAGCGCCGCTGCCTTCTCGCCATAGAACAGCGTGTCCTCCACCCTCTCCGACAGCATCGCCAGATGTGAGAGGTTCGAATAGGCCATGGCGAGTTCCGGACCGGCGGGCGCCGCTTCCAGCATCGCCACCGCTTCGGCGCCGAAGGCGGCCGCCGCCTCGCGGTCATCGCCCATTTCGCTCAGCCGGGAGAGCCATCTCAGGCTGTCGCCCTCCTTCAGCCTGTTGCCGTCGGCCTGATGCAACCGGCGCGCCTCGCCCTGCGCCGCAAGCGCGTCGTCGATCTTGCCGATGAGATGGCACTCGAAGGCATGGCTTTCGTAGAGCGCGGCGCGCTCGATCACCGGCAGGCTGTCGGCCTGCCGCAAGGCGATCTCGTAATAGCCGGCGGCATCGCGATGGGCGCCGACGCGCGACGCCTCGCGCGCGGCGATTGGCGCAAGTTCGCGCACCGCCGCCAGATTATGCGCCTCGACCGCATGATGCACCAGGCGGCCTGTGGAGACGTCGCCATTTTCGAGCAGTGCCGCCAGCGCACGCTGGTTGAATTGCCGCCTGTGCGACGTCGTCAGCATCATTTCGATGGCGCGCCGCGCGATGTCGTGGCGAAAGGCGTAGCCGTCGCCCAGATCGTCGAGCAGGCCGTTGGCGACACACTCGGCCAACTGGCCGGCGCTGGCGACGCCGCACAGGCCCTGCAGGGCCCAGGCGTCGGCGCGGCGCGGGAACACCGACACCGCGTCGAGCATGGCCCGGGCGCCAACCGACAGCCGCTCGGCCCTTGCCAGCACGGCGTCGCGCACGCTTGCCGGCAGCGCCATTTCGTTTTCGGCGCACAACAATTCGGTGACGAAGAAGGCATTGCCGGCGGTCGCCCGGTAGATGGCGTCGCCGTCGCGGCCGGCCGCATCGGCGAGCGACAGCACGGCCGCCTCGCTGAGCAGCGGCACGTCGATGCGCGCCACGCTGCCGGCCGGGATTTCGCCCAGGGCGCGGCGCACCCGCATCTGTCCCTCGCTGCGGTCGGTGCGCGCCGTGAGCAACAGCAGGATGTGGGTGTTGGCGATACGCCGGCTGAGGAAGCGCACGAAATCGAGCGTCGCATCGTCGGCCCAGTGCAGGTCTTCGATCACCAGCAGGCTCGGCCCCTTGGCTGCAAAAGCGTCGAGCGCATCGGAAAACAGCGGCAGTCTCTGCCCATGCCGGGCGTCGATTGCGCGCGGCAGCGCCCATTGCGCCTCACGGGCCAGATCGTAGAGCGGCCCCAGCGGATCGGGGATCGACAGATCCTCGCAGGCGCTACGCAACATTGCCGCGCTTTGCCCGACACGGGCCGCGAATGCCTCAACAAGCGCCGTCTTGCCGGCGCCGGCCTCCCCGGCCAGCACGGCGATGCGGCCATGGCCGCGTATTGCATCGCCAAGCAGTGTCTCCAGCTGCTGCAGCTGCATCTGCCGTTCCAGAAGCATCATTGTCATCGTCTCACAGGATCGGAGTTTTCCCACCATGGCGGGCCGCTCACGATTAGCCCGTGAAGAAAGCGCCGCAATGTGACTTTGCACACATTGCCGTGCCTCTTTCCACAAAGAACGACGCCAATATAGGGAATCGTCCCGCCAAATATGGGGAATCGTTCCGATGCGCGGGCCGGGCCGGCGTGGTCAACGTCCAGCAGCGCTCCGATCGAGCGTGAACCAATGGAAAAGGAAACCTTCCATGCCTCGCTACCTGATTGAACGCACATTTCCGGACGGCCTCAACATACCGATGACCGATATCGGCGCCAGCGCGGTGGGCGGCGTCGTCATGCGCAATGCCGAAAAGGGCGTCACCTGGATCCAGTCCTTCGTCACGCCCGACAAGAAGCACAGCTTCTGCATCTACGACGCGCCGACGCCCGAAGCTATCCGCAGCACCGCTCAGAAAAACTCGCTGCCGGTCGACAAGATCACGGAGGTGCGGGTTCTTGACCCTTACTTTTACCTCTGATCCTGCGTTCGGTCGCCACGATGATGAGCATCAAACTGTCCTTCGCGGCCGTGGCGAACTGCCTGATGGCCTGCCGCTCGGTGGAATCGGGCCTGTCCTGGGAAAGACCGTCCGGCCAACCTCCGTGCTCGGCCGTCTATGGCGGTTCGCGTCGAAGCTGCCTGCGTATCTGTCTGAAAGGCGGCGCCTGCCCCCGGAAGGCGACTATCTGAGGCGCGACATCGGGCTCTCGGAGCGGGAAGCCCCGCAGGAATATTGGCAACATTACTTTTGGGATCGTTGATTTTGCTGAATTTTTAGCGCGGCGGTCAAAGCTCGGCAACCGAAGCGGCATATCCATCGCACAGCCGGCACGGACAAAACTGTCCCCAATCCTTAAACCACGCCAGCGGCGTTTCGGCATCGGCCGCCGTCGCCTCGAGCGTCAACAAACGAACGGAAGACCATGACCATAATTCTTTGGACGACACGCTTCGCGGCTTTCGCCGCCATCTCGATCGCGGCGGGTGCGGCCGCCCAGGCGCACGACGCCAACCTGCTGGCCGAAAAGGTGCGCGCCGCCAACAGCCGCTTCGAAAATGTGGCAACCGCCACTGCCGAAGGCTATGCCCCCATCCCTTGCGCCAGCGGCATCACCGGCGGCGCCATGGGCATCCACTATGTCAACGGCGCCTATCTCAAGGACGATGCCGTCGATGTCGCCAAGCCCGAAGCGGTGATGTACGAGCCGACGGCCGACGGCAGCCTGAAGCTGATAGCGGTCGAATACATCACCTCGAAGGGGCCGGCCTCGCTCGAAGGCCAGCTGTTCAACTTCAACAGCGCCCCCAATCGCTACGGCCTCGGCCCGTTCTACGAACTGCACGTCTGGGCATGGAAACAGAACCCGACGGGCGCCTTCGCCGACATGAACCCGAACGTGTCCTGCGACGCGATGAAGGGGATGTAACGCTCCGACACCTCCGGCACCGGACACACCCGGTGCCTGGCCATCCCCCTTGGCGGGGGAGGGGCGAGCGAAACGCCGACCGGCTCCCCAGTCTTCCCCGGCGTTCGCTCGCCTTCTATTATGCCCCGGTATACGATGACGCACCTTGCACACGCGGCCGTCCTTGGCCCCTCGGCGCACCCGCACCTGCCCACCCTTTCTTAAGGTGTTTCGGATACATCGAAAGCTTGAAAAGAGGCGGAAAACGGAGAGACATCGGGGTGCGGTTTTCCGCGGCGACGACGGCCGGGCGGTTCTTGCCGCAGCGCTTGGCGCTGCGCATGGGGCCGCTGCTTGGCCGGATCGATGCGGTGCTGTTCACCGCCGACGAGCGCGGCGAAGCCGGGCGCATGTCGCTGATCGCCTTTGCCATCCGCATCGTCAGCGCCGTCATCGCCTTCATCAGCCAGGTGCTGATGGCGCGCTGGATGGGCTCGTTCGAATACGGAATCTTCGTCCTCGTCTGGGTGACGATGGTCATCGTCGGCAACCTCGCCTGCCTCGGCTTCCACACTTCGGTGATCCGCTTCATCCCCGAATACCGCGAACGCAACATGCTCGCCGAACTGCGCGGCATCGTGGTCGCCAGCCGCCTGTTCGTGCTGATTGCCTCGACCGCGATCGCCGGGCTTGGCGCACTGGGCGTCTGGCTGTGCGCGAACTGGATCGAGAGCTACTATGTAATGCCCTTCATCCTCGGCCTGTTCTGCCTGCCGATGATCGCCATGGGCGATCTGCTGCAAGGCCAGTCACGCGCCAATTCCTGGGCGTTGTTTGCGTTGTCGCCGACCTATCTGGTGCGGCCGGTGCTGATCCTGGCGCTGATGGCGCTGATGCTGGCAATGGGCTATGCGCCCGACGCCAGGACAGCGATCTTCGCCTCGATCACCGCCACCTACGTCACCACGCTCGGCCAGCTCATCGGCGTGACCACACGCATGGGCAGGAATATCCCGGCCGGGCCGATGAAGGTGCATTTCGCCGAGTGGTTCATCGTCTCGCTGCCGATCTTCCTGGTCGAGAGCTTCTTCTTCCTGCTCACCAACGCCGACGTGCTGATGGTCGGCGCCTATCTCCAGCCCAATGACGTCGCCGTCTATTTCGCCACCGTCAAAACGCTGGCGCTGGTGCATTTCGTCTATTTCTCCGTCAAGGCCGGCGTCGCCCAGCGCTATGCGCAGTTCACCCATGGCGAACCGGAAAAGCTCGCCGCCTTCGCACGCGAGACCGTGTCGTGGACGTTCTGGCCCTCGCTGCTTATGGCGCTGCTGGTGCTGGCGCTCGGCGAACCGATGCTGGTGCTGTTCGGCCCCGAATTCACCGCCGGCTATCCGCTGTTGTTCCTGCTGGTGTTCGGCGTCGTGGCGCGCGCCGCCGTCGGCCCGTGCGAAAGCCTTCTGACGATGAGCGGCAACCAGAACATCTGCGCCGCCGTCTATGCCATGACGCTGGCCTTCAACATCGGTCTCAACGTGGTGCTGATCCCGTTCTTCGGCCTGTGGGGGGCGGCGATCGCCACCAGCCTCGCCATGGTCTTCGAGGCCAGCGCCCTGTCCTTCACCGTCTGGCGCAAGCTCGGCATCGTCATGCTGATCTTCGTGCCCGCCGCCAAGGGAGATGCCTGATGGCCGCCATCCCGCTGATCGAGGAAACCAGCGGCGGTCCGGCCGGCGCCATGGTGTCCGGCCTTGCCGGCCTGGCGCGCGACGCCGATCCGGCGCATCTCGAGATCCTCGCCAGCAACCGGCCGCTGCGCAAGCTGGCGATCTATCCGGCTTCGGCCGGCTTCGAGCTGGTCGAGGAACTCGACTTTCTGTGCACCCGCACGATCGAGCCCAACGTCTTCTTCAACCCGCGCTTTCTTGCGCCGGCCATGCCCCGGCTGGAAGATCGCGAGGTCAAGCTGGCGGTGATCCGCGACGGCGACGAATACCGCAACCGGCTGCGCCTGCTGGTGCCGTTCTCGGTCGAAAGGCCGGCCGTGCCGCTCGGCGTTCCGGTGATGCGCACCTGGTCGAGCCCGTTCGGCCCGATCGGCACACCGCTGGTCGACCACGACGACCCGATCGGCGTCGTCGAGGATTTCTTCGGCATGCTGTCGCGGCCGCATCTCAAGCTGCCGAAGGTCTTCGTGCTGCCCGACATGCGCCTCGACGGCCCATTGGCCAGCGTGCTGGCCACCGTTGCCGAGACGCGCGGCCTGACGATGGTCACCACCGGCAAGGCGGACCGGCCGGTGCTCGAAAGTACGCTCGACGGCGAGGCGTATCTGAAGGCATCGCTGCGCGCGCACCACTACCGCGAATTCCGCCGCCTAAAGCGGCGCCTGGGGGATCTCGGCAGGCTGGAACATGTCGTGGCGCGGGGACCGGACGAAATCCGCCACGCCATCGAAAGTTTTTTGACGCTGGAAGCCGCCGGCTGGAAGGGCCGCGAGCGCACCGCCATGGCCATCGACCGCTACCGCGCCGCCTTTGCCCGCGAAGCCGTGCACCGGCTGGCCGAGCACGACATGTGCCGCATCCATTCGCTGACGCTGGACGGCCGCACGATCGCCTGCCTGGTCGTCTTCGTCGAGGCCGGCGTCGCCTACACCTGGAAGACCGCCTATGACGAGACGCTGGCGACCTATTCGCCGGGCACGCTGTTGATGATCAAGGTGACCAGGCAGCATCTCGACGACCCCAACATTATGATGACCGATTCCTGCGCCGTGCCCGACCATCCGGTGATGAGCCGGCTGTGGAGCGAGCGCAAGCCGATGGGCTCGCTGGTGATCGGGCTGACTCCGGATGCCGACCGCCTCGCCCGCCAGGCAGCCTCGCAGTTGCATCTCTACCGCGAGACCCGCAACATGGCCCGCCTGCTGCGCAACCGCGTGAAGAGTTTGCTGGGACGGCGATAGCCACTGGATCAACGGCAAGACACCAGCTATGGGTCGGCGCGGCAATTTCGGCCGGCCTTCACGACAAGCCATCCTGATGATCAGAACCTTTTTGCGTCACGCCGGTCCCCGTGCGGCCTTTTCGCTGCTTGCACTGCTGCCTGTCCGCGCCTGGGCCGATAGCTGTCCCGAGGATTGCAGCGAGCCCGCGCCGTCCATTAACATCTACAGCCACACCGCCGCCGGCCATCTCAGCCCGGCCACGCTGGGTGCACTGCCGCGCGTCTATGTGCCGAACCGCTCCTCCAACAGCGTCACGGTGATCGACACCATGACGCTCAAGGAAGTCGACAGGTTCCCGGTCGGCAGCAAACCGCAGCACGTCGTGCCGTCATGGGACCTGAAGACGCTGTGGGTCGCCAACAATGGCACCGGCAAGAACGGCAGCCTGACGCCGATCGACCCGATGACCGGCAAGCCCGGCCCGCAGATCGCCGTGGACGATCCCTACAATTTGTATTTCATGCCGGCCATCGTCGTCGACGAAGCCCTGGAGCGGCTCGATTTCCGCGATCCTCACACCATGGCGCTGAAGTCGGCCCTGCCGACGCCCACTTGTCCCGGCATCAACCACGCCGATTTCTCCGTCGACGGCGCCTACGCGATCTTCACCTGCGAATACGGCAATGGCGGGTTGGCCAAGATCGACCTGAAGAACCAGAAGGTGCTTGGCCATCTCGACTTCTCGAAAATGGGCATGCCGCAGGACATCCGCCTCTCGCCCGACGGCAAGGTTTTTTACGTCGCCGACATGATGAATGACGGCGTGTTCCTCGTCGATGGCGACAGTTTCAAGGAGATCGGCTTCATCCCGACCGGCATCGGCGCCCATGGCTTCGTCGTCAGCCGCGACGGCAAGCGGCTCTATGTCTCGAACCGGGGCTCGCACAAGATGGAGCAGGGCAAGGCAAAGGGACCGGGCAGCGTGAGCGTGATCGACTTCGCCAACCGCGCGGTCGTAGCACTTTGGCCGATCCCCGGCGGCGGCAGCCCCGACATGGGCAATGTCAGCGCCGACGGCAAACAACTATGGCTGTCCGGCCGCTTCGACAGTGCCGCCTACATGATCGACACGACATCGGGCGCCGTGACCAAGTTTCGGGTTGGCTCAGAGCCGCACGGCCTGACGGTGTGGCCGCAGCCGGGACGGTATTCCCAAGGCCATACGGGGAATATGCGCTAAGTCCGTGTTCGAGGCGCGGCTCGAACGCAAAAGGTCGCAAGGGCAACCGCCCATCGGCCGGGACCCGGAACGAGCAGGGGCTTTCCTTGGACACCGCGAAGCTGTAGCTCCACACACTGGTTTCGGATACCGCCAGAAGATGAACCTCCGCCGCATCGTCCTCACCGTCGCGCTTCTCAATCTTGCCTATTTCGGGATCGAGTTCGCTGTGGCGCTCGCCATTGGATCAGTGTCCCTGTTCGCCGACAGCATCGACTTTCTTGAAGATGCTTCCGTGAACCTCCTCATCCTGCTCGCACTTGGCTGGTCTGTGCGTTCCCGTGCGCGGGTGGGGATGGCATTGGCGCTCATCCTTCTCATGCCGGGTCTGGCAACGCTCTGGACGGCTTGGGAAAAGTTCAACGTGCCGGTGCCGCCGCAGCCCATCGCCTTGACCTTGGCGGGACTTGGCGCTCTCGCCGTCAACCTGTCCTGTGCCTACATGCTGGCCGCGCACCGGCATCGTGGCGGCAGCCTCTCAAAGGCGGCCTTCCTGTCGGCCCGCAACGACGCCTTGGCCAACATCGCCATTATTGCCGCAGGGTTGGTCACGGCCTTGCTCTGGCATTCCGCGTGGCCCGATTTGGCGGTGGGATTGGGGATCGCGGTCATGAACGCCGACGCGGCCCGCGAAGTGTGGGAAGCTGCCCGTGAAGAACACCGTGCGGCGGCCTGAGAGCACGTAGAGCTGGGCTACCGGCCGCCGCTGATTGGCGCTATCGCTGTCATTCGCAGCAGCCGCGGTTGGCTCTGTGTTCAAGGCACTGTTCGAACCCGGAGGGTTCGCAAGGGCGACCGCCCGTCGGCCGGTCAGGCCGCCCCATCGGAGCCCATGAGCGAAGCGAACTGGCGTGAGATCAAAAATGGTGCCCCTAGCCGGAATCGAACCAGCACTCCTTGCGGAACTCGATTTTGAGTCGAGCGCGTCTACCAATTCCGCCATAGGGGCTCAGGCCCAAAGGCCTGGATGGGCGCGGACTATACGGTTGGAGGCCTGTTCGTCAACTGGCCAAATGCGCCGCCGTGCCCTGCTTGCGGCAAAAGCCCGCCTTTCTGTTTCATGACGCTCCTGCCATTGTGCGGCGCGGAAAATCTTTCTAGACAGATGCGCATCAAAGCGCGTTGCGTCTGGGCAACCTGCATCCAGGAGAGCCGATGCTTCGCGGACTTTACGACTGGACCTTGTCGCTGGCGGCCCGCAAATCCGCCGAATGGTGGCTGGCCTTCATCGCCTTCGTCGAAAGCTCGGTGTTTTTCATACCTGCCGACGTCTTGTACCTGCCCATGGCGTTGGCGCGGCCCGAACGCGCCTATCGGTACGCGCTGACCGCCACCGTTGCGTCCGTGCTGGGCGGCATTGCCGGCTGGCTGATCGGCTACTATGCCTACGACACGATAGCACGGCCGATGCTGGAGCACTTTGGCGGCCTTGACGCGTTCGAGAGGTGGCAGTCGGCCGGCACCGGGCTGATGCTGGTGCTGCTCGTCACATCGGGTGCCGCCCACCTGCCGCCGATCAAGGTGGTCACCATTCTGGCAGGCGCCCTCCACGTCAATCTTGTCGTCTTCATCGTCTCCGCCATCCTGGCGCGTGGCGCTCGTTTCCTGCTTCTTGCCTGGCTGCTGCGCCGCTATGGCGAGGAGATCAAGGAATTCATCGAGAAGCGTTTGGGATTGATCGTCGGCGCCGGCGCCGCCGCCCTGATTTTGCTCTATATCGTCGTCAAATACGCCTTCTAACCGCCCAAGGCGGGCGGTGGGTCAGGACTATGCCGGCGGACGGCGAATTCAACGGACGAAACATGACAGCCACGATGACAGCCGATACCGGACGCCAGCGGACGCGCACCGCTTTGTTTCTCGCCGTCGCCATGGCCGCCACGGTCGGCTCCGCGCTCGCCTTCCAGCACATAGGCGGCTACATCCCCTGCCATCTCTGCCTGGAGCAGCGCACGCCCTATTATATCGGCGCCCCGCTGATGCTGCTGGCGGTGATCGCCTCGATGTTCAGCGCACCCGCATGGCTGACGCGCGGCCTGCTTGCCGTCGGCGGCCTGCTGATGCTCTACGGGCTCTATCTCGGCGTCTATCATTCGGGCGTCGAATGGGCCTGGTGGCAGGGCCCGGCCGATTGCACGGCCGGCGCCGGCCCGGTCGACACCGGCGGCAAGGGCGTGCTCGACGCGCTCGACAAATTCGTGCCGCCATCGTGCGACAAGGCAGCCCTTCGTATCCTCGGCCTGTCGCTGGCCGGGTGGAACGCCATAGCCAGCTTCATCCTCGCCGCCATCGCCTTCCGCGGCGCGCTGGCGCGCGACTAATCAAGTGCGAGGTCGCGCCATGCGGCCAGTCTCTAAATGTTGGCACCGCCCCTCATTGCCCTGCCGGGCATTTCTCCCCGTGTAGTGACGGGGAGAAAGACGCAGTCATCAATGGTTTCGCCAATCCCGAACGCTGAAAGAAGGGCGCCAGATTTGCAGCCAATTCCCTTCTCCCCGTCACAATACGGGGAGAAGGTGGCGCAGCCGGATGAGGGGCAGCACCTGACATCGGCGATTGCCCTGGCAAGGCCGATCGGGCCAATCCCTACGGCTCCAACTCCACATCCCAGTAGAGATAATCCATCCAGCTTTCATGCAGATGGTTGGGCGGGAACAGCCGGCCATTGTTGTGCAGGTCGTGCACGGTCGGCTGGTAGGGCTTCTGCAGCGGCCACATCTTGGCGTGCGCCGGCATCATGCCACCCTTCCTCAGATTGCAGGGTGAACAGGCGGCCACGACATTCTCCCACGTCGTCGCCCCGCCGCGATGGCGCGGGATGACGTGGTCGAAGGTCAGATCCTCGGGCGTGCCGCAATACTGGCACTGGAAGCGGTCGCGCAGGAACACGTTGAAGCGGGTGAATGCCGGGTGCCTCGACGGCTTCACATAGGCCTTCAGGCTGACGACGCTGGGCAGCTTCATCGAAAAGGTCGGCGAAGACACCGCATGCTCGTATTCGGCGACGATGTTGACCCGGTCGAGGAACACCGCCTTGATGGCGTCCTGCCAGGACCAGAGCGACAAGGGGTAATAGCTGAGCGGACGGTAATCCGCATTCAGCACCAGCGCAGGAAGCCCATCCGGAGATACGGCAACCGTCACTTGTTGACCTCCTCGTTCTAGAACCGATCGGCGCGGATACTGTAAGCCCGACATGACAGGGATGTGAAGCGGATTGTCATCAGCCAAAAGCGGCAAAAATGCAGGATTTTCATGCTTTTTTACGGTTTCAGGCCGGAGGTGCTGCGTCCCGGCCCCTGGTTTCGCGATAATAGGACCAGAAAAGCCGCGATGCGACACCTCGCCACGGGCTCCATGATTCGGCCAGGGCGATCAGCGTTTTCTCCGGCGGACGCGGCTCGATGCCGAGCGCGTGGCCAACCGCGCTCTGCAGCGCGACGTCGCGCGCGGGGAAAATATCGGGGTGGCCGGCGGCAAACAGGAGATAGACTTCCGCCGTCCACGGGCCGATGCCCGGCACCGCGATCATAGCCGCGATCGCCTCTTCGGCGTCGAGCGAACAGAGGTGATGCAGGTCGAGCCCCTCAACCACGGCCTGCGCAACCGCGATCAGACCGCGCTGCTTCGGCCGCGACAGCCCAGCCTCACGAAACATGTCCTCGCCGGCGGCAAGGATCGCCTGCGGCGTTAGCGGATCGACCAGTTTCACCAGCCGGCCGAAAATGGCATCGGCGCTCGCACGGGATACTTGTTGCGAAACGATAATGGAGGCCAGGCTTCGAAAGCCGGGCTCCGACAGCCGCAGCGGCACCTCGCCGGCCATGCCGCGCACCTTTTCCAGGCGCGGATCGATTGCGCAAAGCGCATCCAGCCCGCGCGCAATATCGTCCAGTGTCGCGATGCGTTGCATGTTTTCTTGTTCCTGAACCGACCTCACGGTAGCAATTGGCAAAACCGCTGCACAACCCGATTGCCGCTTGTGAGATGACGCTCCTGACATTCCGCTTCGCGCCGAGCCCGAATGGCGAACTGCATCTCGGCCATGCCTATTCGGCACTGCTCAACCAGCAACTGGCGCGTGCGGCCGGCGGCCGCCTGCTGCTGCGCATCGAGGACATCGACACGATCCGCTGCACGCCTGAATTCGAGGCTGGCATCTTTCGCGACCTCGAATGGTTAGGTCTCGAATGGGAACAGCCGGTGCGGCGCCAGGCCGAGCATTTCTCCGACTATCAGGCCGTGCTCGACCGGCTGGTCCGCGAAGACCTCGTCTACCCTGCCTTTATGAGCCGTGGCGAGATCAGGGCCTTCATCGCCGACAGTGAAAAACGCGGCCGCGACTGGCCGCGCGACCCGGACGGCGTGCCGCTTTATCCCGGCGCCGACAAGGCGCTGCCGATCAGCGAACGCAACCGCCGCATCGCCGAAAATGCGCCCTTCGCCTGGCGCCTCGACGTTAAGGCGGCGCTGGCGCGCGTCGGCACGGATTTGTCCTGGCGCGAATTCACCAACGAGACGCTTTCGGCGACGCAGCGCGTCGAGGCGCGTCCGCAGGACTGGGGCGACGTCATTCTGGCGCGCCGCGACATACCGACCAGCTATCACCTGGCCGTCGTCGTCGACGACGCCCTGCAAGGTGTGAGCCATGTCGTGCGTGGCCGCGACCTCTATTCCGCGACCGGCATCCAGCGCCTGCTGCAGGAATTGCTCGGCCTCGGCCAGCCGCAGTATTTCCACCACCGTCTCATACTCGGACCGGATGGGCGCAAACTGTCGAAGAGTTTTGCTGATACCGGCCTTGCCGCGCTGAGGCAGGCAGGCATGTCGCCGGACGATGTCAGGCGGCTGGTCGGGCTATGACTAAAGCCGGGCCAGCCCCGCCTTGAGCAGCGCCAACGCGCCGATAAACGCGAAGGCGCCGCCCAGTCCCCAGGCAACCGCGAGCTTCAGATCTCTCAGGACGATGCCATGTTCGTTCGCGGCCATGACCGCGGCGAAAAAGCCGAGCGTGAACAGCAGCGTGTTGCCGGTCGACCCAAAACCGTCCTCCTGCATGATGGCGTCGAGCGCTGAGCCGAAGAAGAAGCCGAACACGGCCACACTGGCCACCGTCATCAACAGCCAGCTTGTATCGAGATGCAACAGCATGCGCGCTCCCTGTCGAAGCCGAAACGCCATGTCGCCGGATCGATCGACAGAAGTCGATTGCCCTGACGCCGCCCTTTGAATTCGGCCACCTCCTACATCAGGATGAGCTTATGTACCAATTGTTTCACTTTGCTTGCCGGATTGAACCGCATTAGAGCAATTGCCGTATTTGTCTCTTCACCGAATCGGACCTCTCCACCGGAAACGGCTTCCCCGAAATGCACAGTCTCAAGCGGTTCATCCCCGCCTCGTTTGTCGTCCTGTGGGCGACAGGTTTCATAGGCGCGCGCTACGCCATGCCCTGGGCGGAGCCCTTCACCTTTCTGGCCGCCCGCTTTGTCATCGCCGCCTTGCTGCTCGCCGGCCTGATGCTCGTGCTTGGCTCGAAGCGAGCCACAAGGGTAGAAGCGCTTCACGCCACGGTCTCTGGCATCCTCATGCATGGCATCTATCTCGGCGCGGTGTTCTGGGCGATCCACAGGGGCATGCCCGCCGGGCTTTCGGCGCTGATCGTCGGCCTGCAACCGCTGATCACGGCCGTGCTTGCCGGCCGGTTCCTCGGCGAGGCCATCCTGCCGCGCCACTGGGCCGGCCTTGCCGTCGGCCTTGTGGGGGTGATCATCGTGCTGTGGCCGAAGCTCGGCGCTCTCGGCGGCGGCGTTACGCCCGAAACCCTGTCGGCGTCGCTGGTCTCGGTGCTGGGCATGAGCGCCGGGACCATCTGGCAGAAGCGCTATGCCTCGGGTGGCGACCTGGTGGCGGCGACGATGTGGCAATATATCGGCGGCGGCTCGCTGATGATCCTGGCTTCGCTGGCCCTTGAGACCCACACGGTGATCATCAACGGCGAACTGATCTTCGCCATGGCCTGGCTGGTCCTGGTGCTGTCGATCGGCGCCATCTTCTTGCTGATGGTGA
The DNA here is from genome assembly GCF_030323205.1 of Mesorhizobium sp. C395A. Lineage (NCBI taxonomy): Bacteria > Pseudomonadati > Pseudomonadota > Alphaproteobacteria > Hyphomicrobiales > Phyllobacteriaceae > Mesorhizobium > Mesorhizobium sp. C395A. Next base: position 3,964,847 of record NZ_CP100473.1, read on the forward strand.
TGATCCGCGACGGCGAGATGTCGAAGGTCGCGTCGCTGTTCTACCTGGTGCCGGTCGTCACCGCTGTCATCGCCTGGGCGCTGTTCGGCGAACGGCTCAGCCTCGTGCAGATCGTCGGCATGGCAATCGCGACGCTCGGCGTCGGGCTGGCCACGGCTCGGCCAGCCAAAACCTAGCTGCCGACACGTGCGCGCGCTTCGAGAAAGCGGCTGATCGCGGCGTTGAGTTCGCCGCCGAGGATGAAGATTGCCGACAGCATATAGAGGAAAACCACGGCGATCATGATCGAGGCAAGCCCCGCATAGGTCGTCACATAGGACGAGAAGTGATCGAGATAGGTCGCGAACATGGTCGAGCCGACAAGCCACGCAGCCAGAGTGAAGATGATGCCAGGCACCAGCGAGACAAAGCGGCGCTTGCCCGCCGGCAGCCAGTAGTGGACGGCAAACAAGCCACCAATGATGACGGTTGAGGCGATGACGTAGCGCCACAGCGTGATCGTGCCCGTATAGGGTTTGATCCACTCGAAATGAGCTTCCGCCAGCCGCGCCAGCAGAGGCGCAAAGACCAGGAGCACGCTGATCGCCAGGAAACCGGCCGTCGCGATCAGCACGAAGAAAATGCTCTGCACCCGGCGGTAGATGATGCCGCGCGTTTCGGCGACGCGGTAGGCGCGGTTGAGCGAGGTGCGCAGCGCCTCGATGCCGTTGGAGGCGAAATAGGCCGCCAGAAGCACGCCGTAGGTCAAAAGATCGGTGCGCCGCACGGTCAGCACGTTGAGCACCTCGCGCGCGATAGGCTTGGCGATCTGTTCGGGCCAGGTGTCGAAGACCAGGTGCACGGCAGTATCGGCGAACGCCTGCGCACCGAGGAAGCTCGCCAGCGTGGTGGCGAAGATCAGGAACGGGAACAGCGCCATGAGCGAAGTGATCGCCAGATGGCTGGCCATGGCCCAGCCGTCATCGGTGTTGAAATGGCCAAGCGCGTCATAGAGCACGCGGCGCAGCACGACGACATTCCGCATCAAGAGCCGCGTTCCCTTCGATTGTCTCGACGCCGCGAATATGGGAAGGGATTGTGGCAAATGGCAACCCTTGCTCAAACCACGATGCCGCCTGCCAAAGAGTTGCGCACCATCATCGTCACCGGCGCCTCGTCCGGGATAGGCGCCCACTGCGCCCGTGCACTGAAGGCGGATGGCTGGCGCGTGTTTGCAACGGCGCGCAAGCCGGATGACATAGCCGCACTTGAAGCCGACGGCATCGAGGCCTTTTATCTCGACTACCGTGAGCCGGATTCCATCGCAGCACTTGCGGCATCGGTGCTGGAGCGGACAGGCGGACGCCTCGACGCCCTGTTCAACAACGGCGCCCATGCACAGCCCGGCGCCGTGGAAGACCTGCCGGTTGCGGCATTGCGCGAGCAGTTCGAGGCCAATTTCTTCGGCTGGCACGACCTCACCCGACGCATCGTACCGGTAATGCGTCGCCAGGGACATGGCCGCCTCGTTCATTGTTCCTCGATCCTTGGGCTAGCGCCGGTGCCTTTTCGCGGCGCCTACTCAGCCTCCAAGCACGCGCTCGAAGGCCTGATGCTGTGCATGCAGCAGGAACTCAGGGGCAGCGGCATCCATGTCTCGCTGATCGAACCGGGGCCGGTGACCTCGAAAATCGCCAGCAACGGGCTGTTCTGGTTCCTGAAGAACATCGACCACGAGAATTCCGTCCACCACCTCGCCTATGCCACGCAGCTGGCGCGGCTTCGGGCCGGCGGCAGCTCATCGCGGCTGAAAAAGGGGCCGGAGGTGGTCTATGCGGCCTTGCGCCATGCACTTCTGTCGCGGCGCCCGCGCCCGCACTATGTGGTAACAGTGCCGGCCAGGATTGGCGTGATGCTCAAGCGCATCCTGCCGGCATCGATGCTCTACCGCGTTCTGGCCAGACGCGCCTGACCGCAACAGAACTGGGAACAGATCATGGCAACCGTCATCAAAGTCCTCCTCGTCCTCGTCATGGTCGCCGTGGTGATCGTGCTTGTCCGCGGCCTCATCAACATGATGCGCGGCGGCTCCGGTGTGAGCTCGAACAAGCTGATGCAGGCGCGTGTGCTGTTGCAGGCGCTGGCGTTGGCACTGATCCTGCTGGTGGTGTACTTCACCCGCAAGTGACGGCCGTTCGGGAGGCGACGTGGTCAAGCTCAACAAGATCTACACCCGCACCGGCGATGACGGCACCACTGGCCTCGGCACCGGTGAACGCAGGCTGAAATCCGACCTGCGCGTCGATGCGTACGGCACCGTCGATGAAGCCAATGCCTGCATCGGCATCGCCCGCCTGCACACAGCGGCAAGTTATCCCGCCATCGACGCCATGCTGTCCCGCATCCAGAACGATTTGTTCGACCTCGGCGCCGATCTCGCCGTGCCCGACGACGGCAAGCCGCTTGGCTACGAGCCGCTGCGCATCATCGCCTCGCAGACCGACCGCGTCGAAAAGGATATCGACCATCTCAACAAGGATCTGCAGCCGCTCAAATCCTTCGTGCTCAATGGCGGCACGCCGGCGGCGGCAGCACTTCATCTTGCCCGCACCGTGGCGCGACGGGCCGAGCGGATCATGGTGGCGCTGGCGCAGGACCCGGCCGAACATGTCAATCGCGAGGGGCTGAAATACATAAACCGCGTCTCGGACTTTCTGTTCGTCGCCGCTCGTGCGGTCAATGACAACGGAAATGCCGACGTGTTATGGGTGCCCGGCAAGAACCGCTGAATTTTCGAAGGCGGGAAAGGGCTTGGGGCATGTTCATCCCGCTTTACGACTCCAACAGGTTGCGCCACATCCGGCTGCAATATGTGACGATCGGCCTGATCGCGGCCAACGTGTTGGTCTTTCTCATCACCACGATCGGCGGCGAAAATTTCAACAACGCAGCCGTGCTCGGCTTCGGCTTCATTCCTTCGGTTGTCCACGACACGGCAGAACTCTCGCCCCAATTCGTCGTCATTCCGGAGAGCCTGAGTTACCTCACCTATGCCTTCCTGCATGCCGATATCTTTCATCTCGGCGGCAATATGCTGTTCCTGTGGGTGTTCGGCGATAATGTCGAGGACGCACTCGGCCACATCCGCTACCTCATCTTCTACCTGCTTTGCGCCATCGCCGGCGCCTTCTTCCAGGGGCTCGTCGCCTGGAGTTCAGAGGTGCCGCTGATCGGCGCCTCCGGCGCCATTGCCGGCGTCGTCGCCGCCTATCTGGTCCTCTACCCCCGGGTGAAAGTGTGGGTGCTGGTCTTTGCCCGCATTCCGCTGCGTATCCCGGCCTTCATCCCGCTGATCCTGTGGATCGGCTTCCAAGTGGTGATGTTTGCCGCCGGCGGCGAAAACCAGATATCCTGGGCCTGCCATATTGGCGGCATCATTGCCGGTGGCGTGCTGGTGCTCATCATGCGCAGCCGCGGCGTGCCGCTGCTCGCCGGTGACGACGGCGAGCCGGAACCCGCCGATCAGCCAGCCGCTTCTACTGGCCCGGCGCCAGCCGGTCCCGCTCCCGTGCAACCTGAGACGCGTTGGGGCCGGGGTGGCGCTTCCGGTCACAAGTGAACCGATTTGGGTGGTTTGGCCGCTGCCGTGGCATATTGACGTGTTGCGTCGCCACAACTACGGAGAGCGCCACCGCTAGGCGGCAGAAGACCAGAATTCGTCCGGCCAGGATTCCGTTTGGCCGCAATTCAGTCAGGAATGTCGGCTTTCGACAACTCTGCGGAGGCGCACGCTGCTATAGCGCGCCCGGATATCTCAGGAGAGGTGACAGACAATGAAGATCCTTGTGCCCGTGAAGCGGGTTGTGGATGCGAACGTCAAGGTTCGCGTCAAGGCCGATGGTTCGGCGGTGGAACTCGCCAACGTCAAGATGGCGATGAACCCGTTCGACGAGATCGCGGTGGAAGAGGCGCTCCGGCTGAAGGAAGCCGGCAAGGCCGAAGAGATCATCGTCGTTTCGGTCGGCCCGCAGCAGGCGCAGGAAACGCTCCGCACCGCGCTCGCCATGGGCGCCGACCGCGCCATCCTGGTCAAGACCGACGAGCAGACCGAGCCGCTCGGCGTCGCCAAGGTGCTGAAGGGCGTCGTTGACGCCGAACAGCCCGGTCTCGTGATCCTCGGCAAGCAGGCGATCGATGATGACTCGAACCAGACCGGCCAGATGCTGGCCGCCCTGCTCGGCTGGGCACAGGGCACTTTCGCCTCCAAGGTCGTGATCGACGGCGACAAGGCCAAGGTGACGCGCGAAGTCGACGGCGGCCTGCAGACGGTGGAACTGAAGATGCCGGCGATCATCACCGCCGATCTTCGCCTCAACCAGCCGCGCTATGCCTCGCTGCCCAACATCATGAAGGCCAAGAAGAAGCCGCTCGACGAAAAGAGCCCGGCCGATTACGGCGCCGACGTCAAGCCGCGCCTGAAGGTGCTCAAGACCGAGGAGCCCAGCGGCCGCAAGGCGGGCGTGAAGGTCAACAGCGTCGCCGAACTGGTCGACAAGCTGAAGAACGAAGCCGGCGTGCTCTGAGACTGGAAGGAACAGATAAATGACCATTCTCCTCATCGCAGAACACGACAACGCCAGCCTTTCTGACCAGACCGCCAAGGCGCTCTCGGCGGCGCTGCAGATCGGTTCGGACGTGCATGTTCTGGTTGCCGGCAAAGGCGCCAAAGGCGCTGCCGACGCCGCCGCCAAGCTCAAGGGCGTGAGCAAGGTGCTGCTGGCCGAGGCCGACGAACTGGCCGAGCGCCTCGCCGAACCGCTCGCCGCACTCGTTGTCTCACTGGCCGGCGCCTACGACACCATAATCGCGCCGGCGACCTCGTCGGGCAAGAACGTCGCGCCGCGCGTCGCGGCCCTGCTCGATGTCGCGCAGGTGTCGGAAATCATCGAAGTGATTTCGCCCGATACCTTCAAGCGTCCGATCTATGCCGGCAACGCCATCCAGACGGTGCAGTCGAGCGACGCCAAGAAGGTGATCACCGTGCGGACCGCTTCCTTCCAGGGCGCGCCCGAAGGCGGTTCGGCCGCGGTCGAGACGATCCAGGCAGCGTCCAATCCGGGCCTGTCCACCTTCGTCGAGAACAGGCTGTCGGAGACGGACCGTCCGGAGCTGACCTCGGCCAAGATCATCATTTCGGGCGGTCGCGCGCTCGGTTCCTCGGAAAAGTTCCAGGAGGTCATTCTGCCGGTCGCCGACAAGCTCGGTGCAGCCGTCGGCGCCTCGCGCGCTGCCGTCGACGCCGGCTACGCCCCGAACGACTGGCAGGTCGGCCAGACGGGCAAGGTCGTGGCGCCTGACCTCTATATTGCCGTCGGCATTTCCGGCGCCATCCAGCACCTTGCCGGCATGAAGGATTCGAAGGTCATCGTCGCCATCAACAAGGACGAAGAGGCGCCGATCTTCCAGGTTGCCGATTACGGCCTGGTCGGCGACCTGTTCGTCATCCTGCCGGAACTGCAAAAGGCGCTTTGACGCTTTCTGCCAAAGCGTATTAAATTGTGAAAGGGTGGGGTAGACGAAGCTGCCCCACCCTTTTAGTTTGCACTGCACAAAAAGCAGGCCGCAAAGGCCTTTTCGACGGGATCGCTGCAAATGGCCAAGATCGAGACGATCGGCATCATCGGCGCCGGCCAGATGGGCGGCGGCATCGCGCATGTATCAGCACTTTCGGGTTTCAAGGTGCTGATCTACGACGTCTCGCCCGACCGTATCGAGAAGGGCATTGCCACGGTCAGCGGCAACATGGCCCGCCAGGTCGGCTCCGGCAAGCTTGAGGAAAAGCTGCGTAACGAAGCGATGGCGCGCATTTCCGCAGCCCCCACCATGGCTGATCTCGCCGGTGCCGATCTGGTGATCGAGGCGGCGACCGAGGACGAGACGGTCAAGCGCAAGATTTACGCGCAGCTCTGTCCCCAGCTCAACCCGGAAGCCATTCTGGCGACCAACACCTCGTCGATTTCGATCACCCGGCTTGCCGCGCAGACCGACCGTCCCGAGCGTTTCATCGGCATACATTTCATGAACCCCGTGCCGCTGATGAAGCTGGTCGAACTGGTGCGCGGCATCGCTACCGAGGATCAGACCTTCGAGGCGGCCAAGGCCTATGTGAAACAGCTCGACAAGACCATCACCGTCTCTGAAGATTTTCCGGCCTTCATCGTCAACCGCATTCTGTTGCCGATGATCAACGAGGCGATCTACACGCTCTATGAGGGGGTCGGCTCGGTCGATGCCATCGACACCGCCATGCGGCTCGGCGCCAACCATCCGATGGGACCGCTGCAGCTCGCCGATTTCATCGGCCTCGACACCTGCCTGTCGATTATGCAGGTGCTGCATGACGGCCTGTCGGATTCGAAATATCGCCCCTGCCCGCTGCTGGTGAAATATGTCGAGGCCGGCTGGCTCGGCCGCAAGACCGGGCGCGGCTTCTACGATTATCGCGGCGAGCATCCGGTTCCGACGCGCTAACCACCAGAACGAAAGTTCCGTGCTCCCTCAGGACGCCGCTGCAAGCGGCGGCCCTGCTTGGCCTCTTGACCCGGTATCGTCAGGCGCCACGGAAACACAGCCGCGGCCGGCGCCCTTGGCCGCATAGCAGGCAGCATCGGCCCGGGCGATGATCTCGTCGACTTCACCGCTGTTGCTGTGGATTGGCGCCAGCCCGATGCTGGCATCGATCGCATGCGGCCGGCCGTCCCAGCTGAACTGCAGGCCGCGGATGGCGTCGATGACCGAGCGTGCGGCAATCCTGGCGCCGGCGCTCGACCCGGCTTTCAGGATGACCGCGAATTCGTCGCCGCCGAGGCGGGCCACGATATCCTCCGGCCCAAGCGCACCGCGAATGGCCTCGGCAACCCGCTTCAGCAAGGCGTCGCCGGCGGCGTGCCCGCCAGTGTCGTTGACCAGCTTGAAATGGTCTAGATCGATGAACATGAAATGATGTTCGCCCGCCGGCCTGGCTGTGCCGGCCTTGCGGCTCCGGTCGACCAGTTCCTCCATGGTGCGGATAAAGCTCGAACGGTTGGCAAGGCCAGTCAGCGCATCATGCGCGGCGGCATAGGCGAGCTGGCGCTGCAAGGCGCGCGCATCGGTGAAGTCCTGGAAGACAATGACAAGACCGCAGAACTCCTGGCGGTCGTTCATGATCGGCGACACCACCTGGCGGATGCTGCAGCGTGTGTCGTCGCGACGGATGAGGACGGCGCGACTGTTCTGGTCGACAGGGCTGGCGCTGCCGAGCGCCGGCCGCGTCATGCCGATCCTTTGCCCGGTTTCTTCGTCCACCGCCCAGTAGACATGGCCAAGCGTCTTGCCGAGCGCCTCCGCGCCAACAACGCCGGTGAGCTTTTCGGCGACCGGGTTCATGAAGGTGATGCGGTTGGCGGCATCGGTGCAGATGACGGCGTCGCCGATCGACTGCAGCGTCACCCTCAGCCGCTCCTTCTCGTCGGCCAGCATTGCCGCCGATACGATGAGGCTTTCCTCGGTTTGCTTGCGCTGGGTGATGTCGGTCAGGCTGCCGATGGCCCTGACCAGCCGTCCGTCCTTGTCGCGTTCGAGCGTCTTGCCGCGGTCGAGGATCCAGACCCAGTGGCCATCCTTGTGGCGCATCCGGAACTCGGCTTCGAAGAACGGTGTCCTGCCCTCCAGATGGGCACGATCGGCTTCGGCGACGTTTTCGCGATCGTCGGGGTGGATCATCGCCAGCCAGCGGTCGGGGTCGCCGTCCAGTTCGCCATCGGCATAGCCCAGCATCTTCACCCAGGTGGCGGAGTAGGTGGTGCCGCCCTTCCGCATATCAAGATCCCAGACGCCTTGTCCGGCGCTGGCCAGGGCAAAATTCCAGCGCGTTTCGGCTTCGGCTATGCGCGCCTCGGATTGCTTGCGCGCATCGATATCCTCGATCTGGGAGACCAGGTAGAGCGGGCTCCCGCTCTTCTCGTCGCGAATGACGGAACCGGCAAGATGGGCCCATACCGGCGTGCCGTCCTTCCTGAGGTAGCGCTTTTCGAAGTGGAAGGCGTTGACGGTGCCCGCCCGCATGCCGTCCATCGTCTCACGGCCGATCTGCACATCGTCGGGATGGGTGATCTGGAAGAAGGTCAGCGCCTCGATCTCCTGCTTGCTATAGCCGAGCATGGCGGCGAAGGCCGGGTTGGTTTCATGGATGCGGCCGTCGAGGCCGACAATGGCGATGCCGATCGCCGAATCCTCCATGGCGCGGCGGAAACGCTGCTCGCTTTCGGCGATCTGCCGGCGGTCGTCCAGTATCCGGTAAATGAACAGGGCGGCGAGAATCAGCGCAACGGCGGCGACCGGCACCGATATCTGCAGGCAGAGTTTCAGCACTTCGGCGCTGACATCGAGCCGCGACAGCAGGAGCGCGACCACGGCAGCGCAAAGCCCTCCGGCCGCAAGCACCAAAGCCACGTGACTGTCAGCCCGCAGGCTTTTTCGCTCTCGTCGCATCACTGTGCATGCCACCCCATGCGCAACACATTTCTGCAAAAAACACTGGATGATCGATTTTAAGGAAAGGTTGCGCCGGAGCCACCGGCAACACGGTGAACCCGCAAACAATTCCCGGCATGATTAAGGATCGGTGATTATTGGGCGATCTTGGACGGCCCGGTCACCAGCGCACGAAGAACCGTCCCCCGAGCGCGCCCAGACCGGCGAGGACGGCGATGGCGAGCGTGTACCAGGTGGCGACGAAAAGCGGCGAATCGTCGAAGCAGTGCGCGGCGTAGAAGGTCGCCGCCAGGCCGCCGGCGAGCAGTCCCGCGACCGCCCCGGCCAACACCGGCCGCGTCGGCGCGCCATAGCGCAGCATCCACAGGAAGACGGCAAGCGGGCCGATGCCGATCAGCGGGATGAAGCCCATGCAGATCATCATGTTGGAGCCGACCATGCGCGTGCTCCACATCGGCTCCGGCACCATGAACAGTTCGAGAGCCACCGCCACGGCCACCAGCAGCGGCGCCGCCAGCATCCAGGCCGCGGCTCTCGCAGTCGAAGCGCCCGGCGTCGACAACGCACGGACCAGGCCAAAGGCGGTGACGGCGAGCACGATGGTGAACACGAACTTCGCCAGGAACCGCATCGTGTGCATGGCGGTCATGATGTCGGGACGCGGGCCGATGGTGAGAAAGAAGACCAGAGCTGCGATCACCGCCGCGGCTGCCGCCGCCATCCACCAGGCCGAGCGCAGCGGCATCGCCCTGTTGCTTGTGTCGGCGTCGAGTGCCTTGATGAGATCCTCGGTCCTCATGTCACTGCCGCCCGAAGCGCCCCTGCCCAAATCGCTTAGCGATCGCCGCAAGCCCGCGATGCAGCGACACCCGCACTGCCGCCTCGCTGACGCCGAGCCTGGCCGCCGTCTCGCCGATGGAGCGGCCGTCGACCGAGATCGAAGAAACGACGGAACGCTGCGCAGGCGGCAGTCCTTCCAGCGCCCGGTTGATGTCGCGTTCGCTGACGGTCTCGGCTTCCGGCTCGGCAAAGGTCTCGGCGATCTCGTCGATCTCGATTTCGATGCGCCGTCCGCGCCGCCGGAAGGCATCGATCAGCTTGAACCGGGCGATCGCATAAATCCACGGCAACACCGGCGCGTCCTGGCGCCAGGTATGCCGTTTCACATGAATGGCCAGCAAGGTTTCCTGCACGACATCCTCGGGATCGACCCCGCCCTGTACGATCTTGCGCCTCGCAAAGCCGCGAACCAGCGCGGCGATCCGGTGCAAAAAGTCGGCGTAGGCCCTTTCATCTCCCGCGATCGCGGCCCGCATCAGCCGGGAAAGCTCGGCCTCATCCTTGCCGCTCACAAGAGTTCACTCCCCGATCTTCGCGCCTCGGCACCGATTTGTTACGTGTCCGGCGAAATGATGTCCAAGCCAAAGTGCCGCAAAATCACGAAAGTTTGCGGGAGCGGCGACCGATTGAAGCAGCCAAGCAATGTTGACTACTGCTGTCAGGTATCGGTAGGTGCAGCCTGCGAAACCAGAACCACCGAGATTGAGGATGACGCCATGAGATACACGCTCTCCACCCTAGCGGGGGCCACAGCGCTGGCCGTGAGCATGATCGCCGGGCCGGCGATGGCCGCGGATGCCGGCATCATCGTCTACAACGCCCAGCATGAGAGCCTGGCCAAGGAATGGGTCGAAGGTTTCACAAAGGAAACCGGCATCAAGGTCACGCTGCGCAATGGCGGCGACAGCGATTTCTCCAACCAGATCGTCGCCGAGGGCGCTTCTTCGCCGGCCGACGTGTTCCTGACCGAGAACTCACCGGCCATGACTCTGGTCGAAGCGGCGGGCCTTTTCGCGCCGGTCGACGCCGACACGCTGGCGCAAGTCCCGGCCGAATTCCAGCCGAGCAGCGGCAAATGGGTGGATGTCGCGGCGCGCAGCACCGTCTTTGCCTACAATAAGACCAAGCTCACGGCCGAAAAGCTGCCCAAATCGATGCTCGATCTCGCCGATCCCGCCTGGAAAGGCCGCTGGGCAGCCTCGCCTTCCGGCGCCGATTTTCAGGCCATCGTCAGCGCGCTGCTCGAGCTCAAGGGCGAAGCCGCAACCGCCGACTGGCTGAAGGCCATGAAGGAGAATTTCACCGCCTACAAGGGCAACGGCACGGTGATGAAGGCGGTCAATGCCGGCGAGATCGAAGGCGGAATCATCTACCACTATTACTATTTCGGCGATCAGGCAAAGACCGGCGAAAACAGCAAGAACGTCGAACTGCATTATTTCAAGAACCAGGATCCCGGCGCTTTCGTCTCCATCTCCGGCGGCGGCGTGCTCGCCTCGAGCAAACACCCGAAGGAAGCCCAGGCGTTCCTCAAATGGGTGACCGGCAAAGGCGGCCAGGACGTGCTGAAGACCGGCACGTCCTTCGAATACGCTATCGGCAAGGACGCGCGGTCCAATCCCAAGCTGGTGCCGCTGGCCGACCTGCAGGCGCCGAAGGTCGATCCGGCGACACTGAACTCCAAAAAGGTGACCGACCTGATGACGGCAGCCGGCTTGCTTTAGTCCGCGTTCGTCCTAAAAGGGCAACGTTTGCGCTCCTGCGAGGCTTTCCGCAGGAGCGCTCTGTTTTCGGGATGGCTTCGTCCATGACGACATATTGCGTTTCCGGCCGCCCCTGCGGCGCCCCCGCTCCGGCAGCAGTGGCGCGGTCGAGCTGATGCAATCTGCGGTCGATCTCGCACGTTCAGGCCAGACAGTCAGGCGGTCCCGCCGGCAGCCCATGTCCTGGATCGCGCTTGCCGCCATAATCGTCTCGCTGCTGTCGCTGCTGCCGCTCGCGTTCATCATCTGGATCGGTGTGCAGATCGGCTGGGACACTGCTTCGGCCCTGGTCTTCCGGCCGCGCGTCGGCGAACTCCTGGTCAACACCGTGCTTCTGGTGGCGCTCACCGTGCCGATCGCCACCGTGCTGTCGGTGACGCTGGCATGGCTGACCGAGCGCAGCGACCTGCCAGGCGCCCGCCTTTGGGCCTGGCTGTCGGTAGCGCCGCTTGCCATCCCCGCCTTCGTGCACTCCTATGCCTGGATTACCCTGGTGCCGGGACTGCATGGCCTATGGGCCGGCTTGCTGGTGTCGGTCCTTGCCTATTTCCCATTCCTCTATTTGCCACTAGCGGCCGCATTGCGCCGGCTGGATCCCGCCCTGGAAGATGCGGCCGCAGCGCTTGGCCTCGGACCATGGCGCGTGTTTTGGCGCGTCGTGCTGCCGCAGCTCAGGCTCGCCATTTGCGGCGGTGCGCTGCTGGTTGGACTTCATCTGCTTGCCGAATATGGCCTCTATGTCTTCATCCGCTTCGACACTTTCACCACCGCGATCGTCGACCAGTTCCAGTCGACCTTCAACGGCCCCGCCGCCAACATGCTGGCCGGCGTCCTGGTGACATGCTGCTTCGTGCTGCTCGCTCTGGAGGTGCTGGTGCGCGGCGAAGAGCGCTATGCCCGCGTCGGCTCAGGCGCGGCGCGCCACCGGCAGCGCTCGAGGCTCGGGCGCGCCACGCTGGCTTGCCTGGCTCTGCCTGCCGTCACCACGCTGCTCGCCATCGGCGTGCCCTTCGTCACCATCGGCCGCTGGCTGGTCGCCGGCGGCGCCGATGTCTGGCGTTTGGACGAGATCGGCCTGGCGCTGGGCCAGACGCTGTTCCTGGCGCTGGCCGGCGCCCTGCTTGCAACCATCGCCGCCATGCCGATGGCCTGGATCTCGATCCGCGCGCCGGGGCCGCTGCAGCGGCTGCTCGAAGGCTGCAACTACATTGTCGGTTCGCTGCCCGGCGTGGTCATCGCGCTGGCTTTGGTCACCATTACCGTGCGCATCGCCATGCCGTTCTACCAGACGCTGTTCACAATCCTGGTCGCCTATGCCCTGATGTTCCTGCCGCGCGCCTTGATCAGCCTCAGGGCCTCGATCGCACAGGCGCCGGTCGAGCTCGAACGTGCCGCCGCCAGCCTTGGCCGGCCTCCGCTGAAAGCGCTGTGGTCGACAACGATCCGCCTGTCGGCGCCGGGCGCGGCGGCTGGCATGGCGCTGGTCGCGCTCGGCATCATGAACGAGCTGACCGCCACCCAGATGCTGGCGCCCAACGGCACGCGCACGCTGGCCATGGCGTTCTGGTCCTATAGCGGCGAGATCGACTATGCGTCGGCCGCCCCTTACGCCTTCATCATGGTGGCGATGTCGCTGCCGCTGACCTGGCTGCTCTATGTCCAGTCGAAACGGATGGCCGGGCGATGAGCTTTCTCGAAATCAGCGGCCTTACCAAGCAGTATGGTCCGGTGGCCGCCCTTGCCGGGGTCGACCTCAGCGCCGCCAGCGGCAGTCGCACCGCCATCGTCGGCCCGTCCGGCTGCGGCAAGACCACCTTGCTGCGGCTGATCGCCGGCTTCGAGGCGCCGGACCAGGGCCGCGTCGTGCTCGACGGCGAAGTGCTGGCCAATGGCGGCCATGCGGTGCCCGCGTATCGCCGCGGCATCGGCCTGGTGGCGCAGGACGGCGCCCTGTTCCCGCATCTCAGCATCGCCGACAATATCGGCTTCGGCATGGCCCGCGGCGAGGACCAGCGCGCCGAGCGCATCGCCGAGCTCGCCTATACCGTTGGGCTCGACAAGGCGATCCTCAAACGCCGTCCGCATCAGCTTTCCGGCGGCCAGCAGCAGCGTGTGGCGCTGGCGCGCGCCATGGCGATGAAGCCCAGGCTGATGTTGCTCGACGAGCCGTTCTCGGCGCTCGACACGGGGCTGCGCGCCTCGATGCGCAAGGCCGTGGCCGAACTGCTCGAAGCGGCCGGCATCACCACCATCCTGGTCACCCACGACCAGGCCGAGGCGCTGTCCTTCGCCAGCCAGGTCGCGGTGATGCGCGACGGAAAGTTCTCGCAGGTCGGCACGCCGCGTGAGCTCTATATGCAGCCGAAGGACCGCATGGTCGCCGAGTTTCTTGGCGACGCCATCATCTTGCCGGCAAAGATTTCAGGCGGCTTCGCCACCTCCTCGCTCGGCCGCATCGCCGTCGACTCGAAGGAGCGGCGCGACATCGCCCGCATCATGCTGCGACCGGAGCAGGTGCAGGTAAAGCGCACGTCGCGCGAAGGCATGTCGGGTCCTGCGGGCACGATCTTCGCCGAGGTGACGGACTCGGAATTCGCCGGCTCGATGTGCACCATTGCGGTGCGGTTGTTGAACAACCCCGATCCGCCCGACGCCGCGGCGATCGGCAGCACGCCGCTGATCCTGCGCAAACCGGGTATCGACGCGCCTTCCGTCGGCGAGATCGTGCGCCTGACCGTCTCCGGCAAGGCGCATGTCTTCGCCTGAACTGCCGATGCGTCGGATTGGCGCGAGCGGCTGCGTCAATCGACTCGTTTCCCAGCATTGTCGAACCAATGCAGCTTCTCGGCCCTGGCCACGACGCGCAGTTGATCGCCGGGTTTGGCCGTGGCGCGGCCGGCCACACGCACGACGATGCGGTTGCCGCCGGCGGCACAGTGAAGAAAGCTTTCGGCTCCCACAGGTTCGACCGCCTCGACCGCCGCAGGCAGAATAAGCGCGCCGGATGATGCCTCAGCACTGAAGGTGACGTCGGCATCCTCAGGGCGGAAGCCAAGCGTGGCGGCGTTCGTAGGCGCGAAGTCAACCGTCTTGCCGTCGGTCAGCGCCGGACCAGCCGGTCCTTGCGAAAGAGGCAGAAGGTTCATCGGCGGTGCGCCGATGAAGGAAGCGACGAAGGTCGAGGCTGGCTTCTCGTAGATGTCGAGCGGCGCGCCCGTCTGCTCGACCAATCCGCCATTCATGACGACGAGAATATCGGCCAGCGTCATCGCCTCAAGCTGGTCATGGGTAACGTAGACCGAGGTGACACCGAGCGAGCGCTGCAAATTCTTGATTTCGACCCGCATCTGGCCGCGCAGTTTGGCGTCCAGGTTGGAAAGCGGTTCGTCGAACAGAAAGACTTTCGGATTGCGCACGATTGCGCGACCCATGGCCACGCGCTGGCGCTGGCCGCCGGAAAGCTCGCGTGGGCGCCGGTCGAGCAGCGCCGTGAGTTCCAGGACCTTGGCGGTCGAGCGAACCCTGCTGTCGATCTCGTCCTTGGGAGTACCCCGGTTGCGCAACCCGTAGGCCATGTTGTCGTAGACCTTCATATGCGGATAGAGCGCATAGTTCTGGAACACCATGGCGATGTCGCGCTCGGTCGGACCGATCGTGTTGACGATCTTGCCGTCGATGGCGACGGTGCCGGAAGAAATGGTCTCAAGCCCGGCGATCATCCGCAGCAGCGTGGACTTGCCGCAGCCGGACGGCCCAACCAGCACGCAAAGCTCCTTGTCGGGAATGGCGATCGAGACACCCCTCACCGCCTCGACGCCGCCGGGATAGACTTTCTTCACATCCTTCAGATCGACGGTCGCCATCAGCTTCTCACTTTTCGGTATCGACCAGTCCGCGCACGAACCAGCGTTGCATCAGCACCACGATCAGGATCGGCGGCAGTATGGCCAGCATCGCGGTGACCATGACCAGATGCCATTGGGTATCGGCATCGGCGAAGGAAACCATCTTTCTAAGTGCGATGACGATGGTGTTCATGTCGTTGCTGTTGGTGACGAGCAGCGGCCACAGGTACTGCGTCCAGCCATAGATGAAGAGGATGACGAACAGTGCTGCGATGTTGGTGCGCGACAGCGGCAACAGGATGTCGAAAAAAAAGCGCCATGGCCCGGCGCCGTCGACACGCGCCGCTTCCACCAACTCACCTGGAATGGTCATGAAGAACTGGCGAAACAGAAGCGTGGCGGTGGCCGAGGCGATCAGCGGAATGATCAGGCCCGCATAGGTGTCGATCATGCCGAGATCGACCATCACCTTGTAGGTCGGCAGGATGCGCACCTCGACGGGAAGCATCAGGGTGATGAAGATCAGCCAGAAGAAGACCATCCGAAGCGGAAAACGGAAGAACACGATCGCATAGGCGGAAAGGATCGAGATGAAAATCTTCCCCACCGCAATGCCGAGCGCCATGATCGTGGTGTTGAGCAGCAATCGGCCGACACTGACGCCGCCGATGCGGCCGACACCGCCAAACAGCGCCTCGCTGTAATTGTTCCAGACCTGGTCGCCGGGCAAAAGAGGCAATGGCGGCTTGAGGATGGTCTGCAGCGTCTGCGTGGAGGCAACGAAGGTGTAGTAGATCGGGAAAGCGACGATCAGGATGCCCAGGATGAGCACGGCGTGGGCGATGAGGGCGCGAAGCGGGGACTGACCAATCATCGCTCGCGCTCAACCGTAGTGGACTTTGCGTTCCACATAGCGGAACTGGATGGCCGTGAGTGAGATGACGATGACCATCAGGATGACCGACTGCGCGGCCGAATCGCCGAGGATCAAATTGACGAAACCGTCATTGTAGACCTTGTAGACCAGCGTCTCGGTGGCCTTGCCCGGCCCGCCGCCGGTGACCGCATGGACGATACCGAAAGTGTCGAACAGCGCATAGACCGTGTTGACGACCAGCAGGAAGAAGGTCGTCGGCGCGAGCAGCGGGAAAACGATGGTCCAGAAGCGCTTCGTCTCCCCGGCGCCGTCCATGGCCGCCGCCTCTATCAACGTCTTAGGCACCGCCTGCAGCCCGGCGACGAAGAACAGGAAATTGTAGCTGATCTGCTTCCAGGCAGCCGCAGACACCAGCAGGATCATGGCTTGGTTTCCGTTGAGCAAGGGATCCCAGGCAATGCCGAGACCTCTCAAGGCGTAGGCCAGCGAACCGATCGAGGGGTTGAACAGAAACAGCCACAACATGCCGGCAATCGCCGGCGCCACCGCATACGGCCAGATCAGCAGCGTGCGATAAAGGCCTTTGCCGCGCACCACCTTCTCGGCCATGACGGCAAGCAACAGGGCCACACCCATGGCGACGATCGCGGTCGCCAGAGAGAACACCAGCGTAACTTTGATCGAGTTGAGGTAGGCCGGGTCGGCCAGCACCTTGCGAAAATTGGCGAGCCCGACGAACTTGCTCTTCAGCCCGAACGGGTCTTCCCTAAGCATCGACTGGTAGAGCGCCTGCCCCGTCGGCCAGTAGAAAAAGATCAGCGTAATGGCGAGTTGCGGCGCCACCAGCAGATAAGGCAGGGTCTTGTTGGGAAAGACGACGCGTGGAGACAGTGTGGTTCCCTCGCTGTGCAGGAAATCGTCCACGCGGGTCCGCGTGGACGAGGTTCAACTGACAAATCGCTTCAGTTTCCGATCGCTTCCTGAATCGCCTTGTTGCCGCGTGCGACCGCGTTGTCGAGCGCCTGCTGCGCAGTCTGCTGGCCGGCCAGCATCTTCTCGAACTCCTCGTTCTCGATGTCGCGCACCTGCGGCAGGTTGACGAGGCGCACGCCCTTCGAGTTCTCGGTCGGCGCCTTGCCCAGCATCTGCAGGATCGGCGTCTCACGGCCCGGATTCTTGTCATAGAAGCCGGACTTCTTGGTCGCCTCATAGGCAGCGAGCGTCACCGGCAGATAACCCGACTTCTGGTGCAGATACTCCTGCACTTCGGTCTTGGACAGGTAGGAGAAGAACGCCGCGACGCCCTTGTATTCCTCGTCCGATTTGTTGCCGAACACCCACAGGCTGGCGCCGCCCGGCGTGGTGTTCTGGGGCGCGCCCTTGGCGTCACTATCATAGGGAAGCTGGCCGATGCCGTAGTTCATGCCCGACTTGACGATGTCACCGAGACCCCCCGACGATTCGGTGAAGATGCCGCATTCTCCGGCAAGAAAGATCTGCTTGGCTTCGGATGTACGGCCGCCATATTTGAAGGTGCCGTCCTTGGCCAGGTCGGCGAGCGCCTGGAAATGATTGACGAAGATCGGCGCATTGATCTTGAGCTCGACGTCGGTTCCGGCAAGTCCGTTCTGGTTGGTGCCATAGGAAACGTCGTTCCAGGCAGCGAAGGCCTCAAGGTGGATCCAGGTCAACCACGTCGAGGTATAGCCGCAGGAAGCGGCGCCGCTCGCTTTGATCTTCTTGGCGGCTTCCCACACCTCGTTCCAGGTCTTTGGCGGATTGTTCACATCAAGCCCGGCCTTCTGGAAGATATCCTTGTTATAGTAGAGGATGGGCGACGAGGAATTATAGGGGAAGGACAGCATGGTCCCGTCCGGCTTCGAATAGTAGCCGACGATGCCGGGCAAATACTGGCTCTTGTCGAAGGTCACGCCGGCGCTGGTCAGCACATCGGCCACCGGCTTGATCGCACCTTCGGCGGCCATCATGACGCCGGTACCCACGTCGAACACCTGGATGATGTCGGGCGCTTGCCCCGCACGAAAGGCAGCGATGCCGGCATTCAGCGTTTCGGGATAGGTGCCCTTGAAAACAGGGAGAATTTCATAGTCGCTCTGGCTGGCATTGAAATCCTTGGCGATCTTGTCGACCACCTCGGCATTGGCGCCGGTCATTGCATGCCACCAACTGATCTGGGTGGCGGCGAAGGCGGAGGTGGTGGAAAGCAGGGTCAAGGTGGCGGCAACACCGGCCGCAAAGCCGAACAACTTCATGTTTCATCTCCCGTTTGTCATTGGCGAAAGGGGCGCTCCCGCGAACGCAATATGTGTCTCTGATGACAATCGGACAACGGATTTGTTGCTGTTTCGTGAATTTCATACCCGGCTAACTTCGCGCCCCCTCGCCTTGCAACGAGGACCGAGAGAAATGCCAAGCCGGCTCAGCGATAGAATGGGGCATGGTGGGCCTGCAAGGATCGCCGACCGCCCAGCGATGCGTGAAGGGCCCGCGTGACAGCGCCACGCACCTGCACCGTGCGGCCGCCAAACCGGCGCTCGGCCAGATCGAGATCGGCCGAGCGGCATCGCGCCAGGCGCTGCTGTAACCGTGCGTCTGGAATGAGACAGGATCGCCGCAACGTACAACCCGAAAAACCCGCTGTAGTTGTAGTTCGCATAACCGATTCTTCGTCAAGCGTGGCATACTAATCAAGTGGACGGCTTGATTGCTGTGGGAGAGCAGGTGGGGCGAGATGCTGACGGTCTATAATTGTATCGTGCATGAGCACGATCTGAGACTGGTCGCACTGGCAGCGCTCATTTGCGGTATTTCTTCCTTCTCGGCGGTCAACCTGCTTCGCCATGTCGACCGCTCGAGCGAGCGCAACCGCTATACCTGGCTGATGATAGCAGCCACTTCCACCGGCTTCGGTATCTGGGCGACGCACTTCATCGCAATGCTTGCCTTTTCTCCCGGAATCCCCAACGCCTACAATACGGAAATGTCGGCGCTTTCGCTCGCCGGTTCCGTCGCCCTGACCGCTGCGGGCATGTGGATCGCCACCTTGCGCCGGGGCATCGACTACCCTCTGGTCGGCGGCGCGGTCCTCGGCGCTGGTATCGCCGCCATGCACTATATCGGCATGGCCGCCTTCGAGGTCGAAGGGCGCATCGTCTGGAACCCGCTGCTGGTCGGCGTCTCGGTGCTGACAGGCGTCACCCTCGCCGCGCTGGCGCTGCTGGTGGTGTTGCGACGGCCGTCCATGCAGGCCACAATCGCCGCCGCCATCCTGTTGACGCTGGCGATCTGCAGCCTGCACTTCATCGCCATGGGCGCGGTGTCGATCTTCCCGGACTCCTCCATCGAGATATCGCAGTTCACGGTCGAACCGGTGTCGCAGGCCTTCGCCGCCGCTGCAGTCAGCCTGGCTATCCTGGTGCTTTCAGCCGCAGCATTGTGGATCGACCTTCGCTTCCGGCGTCACAAGCTCGAGGCCGAGCGCATGCACGGCCTCGCCAACGCCGCCGTCGAGGGGCTGATCGTCTGCGATGGCGCCCGCATCGTCAGCGCCAATGACAGCATCGCGGCACTCACCGGCATTGCGCCGGAAGTGCTGAACGCGATGCTGCTTGGCGATCTCTTCGGCGAACGCACCGCGGCCGGCATGTCCGACTGCAGCGGACAGGCACAGGAAGCCGAACTCAGAGCCCATGACGGCGCCACCATCCCCGTCGAACTTATCGCCAGAAGCATCGACTATTGCGGCAAGCGGCACAGCGTTGTCGCCGTGCGCGACATCCGCGAACGCCGGAAGGCCGAGCAGGAGATCCTGCGCCTCGCCCATTTCGACCCGCTGACCGGGCTCCCCAACCGCCGCAGTTTCTCCGGCCGGCTCGAGGCCGAAATTGCCGCAATGGACCGCGGCGGCAAGGGTGGGCATCTTGCGCTGCTGCTGCTCGACCTCGACCGCTTCAAGGAAGTGAACGACCTGTTCGGGCATGGCGCCGGCGATGCCATGCTGCAGAAGGTGGCGCTATGCGCCTCCGCCGTGCTCCGCCACGGACAGATGCTGGCGCGTCTCGGCGGCGACGAGTTCGCCATCATCGCTCCGAACCTTCCCGATCCGCAGGCGGCCGGCCGCATCGCCGAGGCGGTGCTGGCGGCCATGCGCGAGGAAAACCGGCTGTCGGTCGGTGGCGGGCTGGTGTCGGCCAGCATCGGCATTGCACTTTATCCGCTCGACGCCGATGAGCCGACACTCCTGGTCAGCCACGCCGACACCGCGCTCTACCGCGCCAAGGCCGAGGGCAAGGACACTTACCGTTACTTCGAGGCCTCGATGGGCGCCGAGGCGCGAGACCGGCGCGTGATGGAGCACGAACTGCGCCAGGCCATGGCGCGCGATGAGTTTCGCCTCGTCTACCAGCCACAAAAGGAGATCAGCAGCGGGCGGATGGTCGGGTTCGAAGCGCTGATCCGCTGGCGCCATCCGCAGCGCGGCGACGTGTCGCCGGCGACCTTCATCCCGGTGGCCGAAGACAGCGGCGTCATCATCCAGATCGGCGAATGGGTGCTGGCGACGGCCTGCGCCGAGGCAGCGCGCTGGAAGAACCCTCTCACCGTCGCGGTCAATGTCTCGGCGGTGCAGCTCCACAATCCGAATTTCAGCCGCAAGGTGCATGAAGTCCTGCTCGGCTCCGGCCTGACGCCCGGCAGGCTCGAACTCGAGATCACCGAAACGGCGCTGGTCAAGGACATGCCGCGCGCGCTGGCGACCTTGCGCCAGGTGAAGGCGCTTGGCGTGCGTGTGGCGATGGACGATTTCGGCACCGGCTACTCCTCGCTGTCCAATCTCCGCGCCTTCCCCTTCGACAAGATCAAGATCGACGGCTCATTCATCAAATCAGTCGACAGCAACGGCCAGGTGGCAGCCATCGTGCGCGCCGTTCTGGGGCTTGGCCGCGGTCTCGGCCTGCCGGTTCTGGCCGAGGGCGTCGAGACGCTGGGCGAGCTGAAATTCCTCGACGCCGAGGCCTGCGAGATCGGCCAGGGCTACTATCTAGGCCGGCCCAGCCCGATCGAGGCGTTCAGCGAACTGACCGGCGTCGCGGCGCCGGCGGCACACGACGACGCCAGCGTCAAACAACGCGGCGGCAGCATCTTGATGCTGCCGCCGGCGGCGGCCCTGCGCTCAGCCTAGAGCAATTTCAGGAAAAGTGTGAAACGGTTTTCCGTCCGAAATTGCGTCGAAACAAAAAAGTTAGCGCGGGTAGCCGTTTCGATGAAACGGTGAACCGCTCTAAGGGGCGAGTGCGGCCTCGACCAAGCGCTTGGCATCCGGTCCCGACCATTCGGCCGGTCCGTTCATATGCGCGATCAGGCAGCCTTCGCCGTCGATCAGCATGGTGACGGGGAGGCCTAGCGCCAAGCCACGCGTCTTGACGTCGTTGAACAGCGCCAGCGTCGAATCGCGGTAGTAGCCGAGCGACCCGATGCCGATATCGGCTAGGAACTTCTTGGGCTTCACATCGTCGCCGGCATCGACATTGACCGCGACCACTTCGAAGGCATCGCTGCCCTTTTCCTTCTGCAGCGTATCGAGCGCCGGCATTTCGGCGCGGCAGGGCGCGCACCACGACGCCCACAGGTTGAGCAGCACGGTCTTGCCGACATGATCGGCGAGCGTCATCGGCTTGCCGTCTGGGCCGTTGAAGGCGAGGCTTTTCAGCGATTGCGGCGGATCGGCGGGCAGCAATGCCGCCACCTGGCCGGTGGCTGCGGCGGCAACCTTTTTGGCGCGGTCGCTCTTGGCGGCGCAGGCGACGTCGTCCTTGCTGTTGCCCGCGCCGGCCGCAGGTGCGCTGCCGGTGGCTGCGTTGTTGCCAGACCCGCTCTCGCTGACATATACCGCGACCGCGCCGGCCAGCACGCCCGCCAGCAAAGCGGCGAGGATCAGGCGCGGGGCCGGGAAGTATCTGTTACCGTCTGCCATTTTTCTAAGACTGCTCCGGAGCACGGGTTATAGCGATGAGCGACAAGAAGGCCAGCAACCAGATGTGGGGCGGACGTTTTGCCTCGGGTCCGGCCGCGATCATGGAAGCGATCAACGCGTCGATCTCGTTCGACCGCAAACTTTATGCGCAAGACATAAGAGGTTCGGTCGCCCACAGCGAGATGTTGGCTGAAACGGGCATTATTTCGGCGGCCGATCAAGAAAAGATTGCTCACGGGCTGAACACGATCCTGAAAGAGATCGAGGCCGGCACGTTCGAGTTCTCGACCCGGCTGGAAGACATTCACATGAACATCGAGGCCCGCCTCGCCGATCTGATCGGCCCGGCCGCCGGCCGCCTGCACACGGCGCGGTCACGCAACGACCAGGTGGCGGTGGATCTCCGGCTCTGGGTCAAGGACGAGTGCTTTCGGGTCGCCGAGGCGCTGAAGGGGCTGATCTCAGCCTTGCTCGATCGCGCCGAGGAGCATGCGGCGACCGTGATGCCCGGCTTCACCCACATGCAGGCGGCGCAGCCGGTGACCTTCGGCCACCATTGCATGGCCTATGTCGAGATGTTTTCGCGCGACCTGTCGCGCGTCCGCGACGCCATCGAGCGGATGGATGAAAGCCCGCTCGGCGCGGCAGCGCTTGCCGGCACCAGTTTTCCGATCGATCGCCACAAGACCGCCAAGGCGCTCGGCTTCCGCGAGCCGATGCGCAATTCGTTGGACAGCGTCTCCGACCGCGATTTCGCGCTGGAGTTTTTGAGCCTGGTGGCGATCTCCGCCACGCATCTGTCGCGGCTCGCCGAAGAAATCATCATCTGGTCGACGCCGCAATTCGGCTTTGTCAGACTGTCGGACAGTTTCTCCACCGGCTCCTCAATCATGCCGCAGAAGAAGAACCCGGACGCCGCCGAACTGGTGCGCGGCAAGACCGGCCGCGTCACCGGCCATCTCGTCGGGCTGCTGACGGTGATGAAGGGCATGCCGCTGACCTATGGCAAGGACATGCAGGAAGACAAGGAATCGGTCTTCGACGCCGCCGAGACGCTCGATCTGATGCTGGCGGCGATGACCGGCATGGTGCGCGACATGACGGTCAATGCCGCCGCCATGAAGAAGGCCGCCGGCTCGGGCCACGCGACCGCGACCGACCTCGCCGACTGGCTGGTGCGAACGCTGGGCCTGCCCTTCCGTGAGGCACACCATGTCACCGGCGGCGCAGTGGCGTTGGCCGAAGAGAAGAAGGTGAGCCTTGAAAAGCTGTCGCTGGAGGATCTGCAGTCGATCAACCCCGGCATCACGGCAGACATCTTCTCGGTTCTGGCGGTGCAGAATTCGGTGAAGAGCCGCACCAGTTTCGGCGGCACGGCGCCGTCGGAGGTCAGGAAGCAGATCCGCAGCTGGAAAAAGCGCATCGCCAAGGCATGATGCCGGGGTGCAATGCGCCTAAAACTCGGTTAAAAGCGCAGCATATAAAGTTTCGGACGGATGGATCGATGACCGCAAGCAGGATTTTGGTGACG
Organism: Mesorhizobium sp. C395A; assembly: GCF_030323205.1. Taxonomy (NCBI): domain Bacteria; kingdom Pseudomonadati; phylum Pseudomonadota; class Alphaproteobacteria; order Hyphomicrobiales; family Phyllobacteriaceae; genus Mesorhizobium; species Mesorhizobium sp. C395A. The sequence goes on from NZ_CP100473.1 coordinate 3,988,209, forward strand.
CTGACGCTGCTGACGGCGATGGCTGCCGTGACCGCTTGCGGCCGTAAGGCTGGTCTCGACACGCCCTATGAAGCGGCCGTCCAGGCCCGCAAGGACGCCGAGCGCGCCAAACAGCCGGTGCCGCCGGAGCCGGAAAAACCGGTCGTGGACAAGAAATTCATCCTCGACCCGCTGATCTAGGGCCGATGAGACCGGCTTGGTCTTTCTGACCAGGTCTCGTGCTAACCAGGTCTCGTGCTCCAACTTCCGGAAACACTCTCGTGAACCATTTCGATTACCGCGACGGCGTGCTCCATGCCGAGGACGTGGCGATACCAGACATCGCCGCAAGCGTCGGCACGCCGTTCTATTGTTATTCGACGGCAACCTTGACCAGACACTACCGGGTGTTCGCCGGGGCCTTTGCCGGGCTCGACACGCTGGTCTGTTACGCCTTGAAGGCGAATTCCAACCAGGCGGTGCTGCGGACGCTGGCAAAGCTCGGCGCCGGCGCCGATACCGTCTCGGAAGGCGAAATGCGCCGCGCGCTCGCCGCCGGAATCCCGGCCAACAAGATCGTGTTTTCCGGTGTCGGCAAGACCGCGCGCGAGATGGATTTCGCGCTCGAGGCCGGCATTCTCTGTTTCAATGTCGAATCCGAGCCGGAGCTTGAATTGCTGTCGGCCCGCGCCACCGCGCTCGGCAAGGTGGCGCCGGTGTCGCTGCGCATCAACCCGGATGTCGACGCCAGGACGCACAGGAAGATCTCCACCGGCAAGGCCGAGAACAAGTTCGGCATTCCCTGGCAACGGGCGCGCCAGGTCTATGCCCGCGCGGCCGGTTTGCCGGGCACCAAGCCCATCGGCATCGATACCCATATCGGCAGCCAGATCACCGAGTTGCAGCCCTTTGACGATGCTTTCGCGCTTCTGGCGGAACTGGTCGGCGCGCTGCGCGCCGATGGCCACGCCGTCGAGCATGTCGATCTCGGCGGCGGCCTCGGCATCCCCTACCGCACCGACAACAGCCCGCCGCCTCTGCCCGATGCCTATGCCGAGATCGTCAGGAAGCACCTGACAAAGCTTGGAGTGAAGGTGATGTTCGAGCCGGGCCGGCTGATCGTCGGCAATGCCGGCATCCTGGTCTCGGAAGTGATCTTCGTGAAGGAAGGCGACGCCAAGAACTTCCTCGTCGTCGACGCCGCCATGAACGATCTGACCCGGCCGACGCTCTACGATGCCTTCCACGACATCAAGCCGGTGGTGCAGCCGCCGGCCGACACGCCGCGCATGGCGGTCGACGTCGTCGGCCCGGTCTGCGAGACCGGCGACTATCTCGGCCTCGACCGTGACCTGCCCCGGCTCAAGTCTGGCGACCTCATTGCCGTCACCACCGCCGGCGCCTATGGCGCGGTGCAATCCGGCACCTACAACACCCGCCTACTTGTGCCTGAGGTTCTGGTCGACGGCGACCGTTTCCATGTCGTACGCCGGCGCCAGACCTATGACGAGCTTATCGGCCTGGATTCGGTGCCCGACTGGCTGAAATAGAAGCCGCAGCGCCGGCTGCGCTACAGCCGGTTTTGGATGAGCATCCTTGTGTCGGCGATCCTGTCCTCGTCGCGGCGGTAGAACGTCCATTGCTTGATGCGCTTGGGCCGCAGCAGGCCGGCCTGGGTAAGCACGCGCATATGTTCGGAGAGCGTCGCCTGCGTAATGCCGAGCTTCTCCGCGATCAGCAGCGCGCAAACGCCGTCCTCGACCAGATCGCCGTCTGCCTGGGCCGGGAAATGCGCCTGCGGATCCTTCAGCCAGTCGAGGATCTGCAGCCTGCGTTCATTGGCGATCGCCTTGAAGACATCAACCTCTTGCATTTAGCCATTTTGCCAAGTTACTAATTGCTGTCAATCCCAAGGAGATGGTCATGACGAACGGCAACACCGTCACGCGCGAACGCATTGCCGCGATGGAACCGCGCATCCGCCGCTATATCAGGCACACGCCGGTGCTCCGCGTCGACATGGCCGATTTCGACCGGCCGCCGCTGGCGGTCGACCTCAAGCTCGAATGCCTGCAGCATTCCGGTTCGTTCAAGGCGCGCGGCGCCTTCACCAATCTGCTCGAACGGCCGGTGCCTGCGGCCGGCGTGGTTGCGGCTTCGGGCGGCAATCATGGCGCCGCGGTCGCCTATGCCGCCATGCGGCTTGGCCACAAGGCGACGATCTTCGTTCCCGAAGTCAGCCCACCGGCCAAGCTGCAGCGCATCCGCGGCTACGGCGCCGAACTGATGGTCGGCGGCGCCCGCTATGCCGAGGCGCTGGCCGCCAGCGAGGCTTTTGCCGAAAAGACCGGCGCGCTGCAGATCCATGCCTTCAACCAGGAGGAAACATTGGTCGGCCAGGGCACGCTCGGCCTCGAAATCGAAACCGATCTGCCAGACATCGACACGCTGCTGGTCGCTGTCGGCGGCGGCGGCCTGATCGGCGGCATCGCCGCCTGGTTTGCCGGCCGCATCAGGATCATCGCCATAGAGCCCGAAGGCGCGCCGACGCTGCATCGCGCCTTCGAAGCCGGCCACCCCGTCGATGCGCCGGCCGAAGGCGTCGCCGCCGATTCGCTGGCGCCCAAACGCGTCGGCGAGATGATGTTCCCGATCGCCGAGGCCTTCGTCGAACGCTCCATCCTGGTCACCGACGACGCCATCATCGCCGCGCAAAAGGCGCTGTGGGAGCGGGTGCGGATCATCCCCGAGCCGGGCGGCGCAGCGGCCTTCGCAGCGCTGCTGTCCGGCCGCTACACGCCGGCGCCGGGCGAGCGGATCGCCGTCCTTGTCTGCGGCTCGAATACCGATCCGGCGAAATTCTAAACCTTGCTTCGACTGAAGTGGGACGCAAACCCGCCAAAGCTTTTCAAGTTTTCCGGAACCGCCTCGCCTTTGCCGTGTTTGCTGGTAAACTTCTGCTTGTTGAGTCCGGGCTATCCCGCCCGGGCAGGAAGGGCCGATGACGGAACGCCCCATTTCCAGTGGCGATCGCAGCCTGGCTGGGCGGCTTGCCCTGAGCCGGCTGGCGACACGGGTCTCGATGACCGTCGAGCGCGGCTGGCCGCTGCTTCTGCCGCTGCTCATTGTCGCCAGCCTGTTTCTCAGCCTCTCCTGGCTCGGCCTTTTCCCCCGGCTGCCGGACATTGCGCGTATTATCCTGGTCACGGCGTTCGGTATTGCCACGCTGGCGGCGCTCTATCCGCTGCGTTTCTTCAAGCTTCCATCCGCCGCTGAAATCGACCGCCGTATCGAGGCCGCCAACCAGTTGCAGCACAGCCCGGTGCTGGTGCAGACCGACCGTCCCAGCGGCAAGGAAAGCATCTTTTCCCAGGCGTTGTGGCGCGAACACCAAAAGCGCATGGCCGACAAGCTCGGCAGCCTTGGCGCCGACCTGCCGCGCACGCGCGTGCCGGAGCGCGATCCGTGGGCATTGCGTGCCGTGGCGGCGCTGCTGTTGGTCACCGCTTTTGCCTTCTCCTTCGGGCCGTCCGGCGGCAGGCTGTCCGATGGTTTCAGTGCCCATGCGGCGCGCGACATCGTACCGCCCCGCATCGATGCCTGGGTGACCCCGCCGGCCTATACCGGCAAGCCGCCCATCTTCTTGACCGCGCCAGTCATCGATGGCAACGCCAAGCAGGCGGTTGCCACCTTCACCGTGCCGCAAGGCAGCGACGTCTCGCTGCGCGTGACCGGCGGCTCCGGCGAGGAAACGCTAAGCTTTGCCGACAAGGGCGGCAATGCTCGCGCCATCGACCCGTCGGGACCACAGGTGGCGGCCGTCAAGGCAGCGGCGGTCAACCCGGCGACCCCCAAGCTGCGCCAGTTCACCGGCAAGCTGACCGCCGACGGCACGCTGACGCTGAAGTCGGGCGAAGCCGATCTCGGTCGCTGGGCCTTCGCGGTGATCCCCGACAAGCCGCCGACGATCCGCTTCGTCGGCGAGCCCAAGCGCGCCGTCAACGGCGCCTTCGAGCTCAACTACCAGATCGACGACGACTATGGCGCGGCCACCGCAAAGGCGGTTTTCGCGCTGGCCGACCCGGCGGCGCCCGATGCGCATCCGCTCTACGGTCCGCCTGACCTGCCGCTGGCGCTGCCGCGCCGCGGCGGCAAGGCGAACGCCGCCAAGACCACCAAGGACCTCACCGAGCACGTCTGGGCCGGCGCCAGCATCAAGCTGTCGCTTGTCGCCACCGACGATGCCGGACACACCGCGACCAGCGAAACCAAGACTATTGTGATGCCGGAGCGGCCCTTCGCCAACCCGCTGGCGCGGGCGGTGGTCGAGCAGCGCCGCCTGCTGGCGCTCGACGCCAATGCCAAGCCGCGCGTGCTCGACCTGATGGACGCCATCACCCTGCGGCCCGAGGACACGTTCGACAACATGTCGCATTACCTCGCCATCATGAGCGCCCGCAGCCGGCTGAAGATGTCGGACAGCGACGATCAGTTGCGCAACGAGATTGCCTATCTCTGGGAAATCGCGCTCGGCATCGAGGAAGGCAATCTCTCGTCCGCCGAAAAGCGGCTCCGCCAGGCCCAGCAGGCGCTGCAGGACGCCATCAAGCGCGGCGCCAGCGACGACGAGATCGAAAAGGCGATGAAGGAACTGCGCGAGGCGATGAACGAATTCCTGCAGGAATTCGCCGAGCGCGCCAAGCAGAACCCGAACGCGCCGCAGATGCAGCAGAACGGACGCGAGCTGCGCCAGAGCGATATCGACCGCATGATGGACCAGATCGAGAACCTGGCGAAGTCGGGCGACCGCGACAAGGCGCAGGAGCTGCTGTCGCAGCTGGAAAACATGATGAACAACCTGCAGGCCGGCCGTCAGCAGCAGGGCGGCGAGCAGGACAGCGAGATGCGCCAGCAGATGGACAAGCTGGGCGAGATCATGCGCCGCCAGCAGGAGATGATGAACGACACTTATCGCATGGACCAGATGCAGCGCGGAGATAATCAGCAGCCCGGCGAAGGCAATGGCGACGATCCGGACCAGCCGGGCGTCGGCAAGGATCGCGATCCTCTCGCCCGGCCGAAGTCGATGACACCGCAGGAATTCGCCGATGCGATGAAGCAGCTGCAGGAAGGCCAGGGCCAGTTGCAGAGCGAACTCGACAAGCTGAAGAAGGGCCTGGAAGGCATGGGCATGCAGCCCAATGAGGGGTTTGGCGACGCTGGCAAATCCATGGGCAACGCCGAAAAGTCGCTTGGCGAAGGCGAAGGCGACCAGGCAGTCGGCCACCAGGGTCGCGCGCTGGAAGCGCTGCGCAAGGGCGCCAAGGAGATGATGAAGCAGCTGCAGGCGATGCAGGGCGACCAGGGCGGCAGCCAGGAAGGTGGCCGCCAACAGGACGCCGGCCGCGATCCGCTGGGCCGGCCGCGCGCCAGCCGCGGACCCGATTTCGGCGATTCGGTGAAGGTGCCCGACGAGATCGACGTGCAGCGCGCCCGCCAGATTCTCGAAGCGATTCGCAAGCGGCTCGGCAACGCGCTCAGCCCCGACATCGAGCGCAGCTACCTCGAGCGGCTGCTGGAGCTGAAGTAGCCTCCAAGGCAACATCCGTCGAACTGAATGGTATCAGCGCCATGCCGAAACTCGGTGCCGTCACGCCCATCCTGCGCATCTTCGACATCGCCAAGGCACGCGAATTCTATGTCGACTTTCTCGGCTTCAAGGTCGAGTTCGAGCACCGCTTCGACGACAATGCGCCGCTCTACATGGGTGTAATCCGCGACGGCTGTGTCCTGCATCTGAGCGAACATCATGGCGACGGCGCGCCGGGTATAGCCATGCGCATCAAGGTCGAGGACATCGCGGCATTGCACCGCGAACTGATCGGCAAGAGATACCGCTACGCCCGGCCGGGCCTCGAAACCACGTCGTGGCAGACCCGTGAAGTGTCGGTCGGCGACCCCTTCGGCAATCGGCTGCATTTCTACGAGGATGCAACAGACTAAGCCGGCCGGTTGACGAACGCCTCGCGGATCGCCTCCTGCATGCCGTCGATAGCCTCGCCTGAGGCATTTGGGCTGCGGTGCATCACCACATTCGAGGAATCGATATGGCCGAACCCGTCAGCGGCGGTGAGTTCACGACAGCCATCCGGAATATTGCTGTGCGAGATCGGCGCGATCGCCAGGCCGGAGGTGACGGCGAGCTTCAGGCCGCCGGTGGTGTCGCTGGTATAGGCGACACGGTAGGCCAGCCCACGCTGCTCCAGCGATTTGATGGCGAAGTCCTTGCACCAGCCGGCTCTGTTGTAGAGCGCGATCGGCACCGGCCGCTCCTCATGCATGTGATGCAGGCTCGATGTCACCCACACTGTCGGATCGTGCATCAGCACCTCGCCGCCGGAAGGATCCTGCCATTCGAACACCACGGCGAGGTCGAGTTCACCGGCGGCTAGCGCCGCCAGCTGGGCGCCGGAATGTGCATAGCGCACGGTGACCTCGACCTTGGTGTGACGCTTCGAGAAGGCGCCGAGCGCGCGCGACAGGATGGCGTGACCATATTCCTCGGGAATGCCGATGCGCACCGGCCCGCCAAGCGGTGCCGCCGCCATCGACGCCGCCGTCTCGTCGAGCAGCGAGACGATGCGGCGGGCATTGACGATCAGCTCGCCGCCACGGCGCGTCAGTGCCACGCCGCGCGAGCCGCGTTCGAACAGCCTGTCGCCGACCAGCTCCTCGAGCTTCTTCATCTGCATCGACACCGCCGACTGGGTGCGCCCGGCCTGCTCCGCCGCCCGGGTGAAATTGCCCGCTTCGGCAATGGCGACGAAGGTGCGCAGGAGATCGCTGTCGAGGGTTGGCCGCATCGAATCCGTCATAAGCAAATTTGATCGCTGGTATCATTCCAATTCGTTTGCAACATGTCAAACGCCGCAGCATAGTCCGCTCGCCCATTGGATATGCCGCCGCGAAATCGGCTGCGGACCAATCAAAGAGTCCTCACTCATACCCGCTGCCCGAAACGGTGGCGGGTTCTTTTTACCCCATGGCCGGGCGGCTGCGGGCAGTTAAGGCAAGGGCCGGCAGAACAACATGCGCAACCGGATCGTTCTCGGCATCATCAGCCTGTGCCTTGGCGTGCTGGTGTTCTCGCTCCAGGACCCGCTGGTCAAGGCGGTGTCGGCCGGCTATCCCGTGACCGAGGTGATGTGGATCCGCTCGATCGTCGCTTTGCCGATCCTGATCTTTCTCGTTCGCGCCGACGTCGGCCTGCGGGCCATCGCCTCGAAGCGGTTCGGCCTGCTGACGATACGCGCCTTCATCCAGTTCTCCTCCTATACGGTCTACTATCTGGCCATCGCTGCCTTGCCGCTCGCCGACGCGGTGGCGCTCTATTTCATGGCGCCCCTGTTCATCATGGCGATGGCCGGGCCCTATCTCGGCGAGCGGGTATCCTGGCAGGCTCTCGCCACCGTGCTGATCGGCATGCTGGGCGTGGTCGTGATGCTGCGCCCGGGCGCCGGCCTGTTCGACTGGGCGGCGCTGCTTTCGTTGGGCTCGGCTTTGCTCTACGGCTTTTCACAGCTGATGGCGCGCAAGATCGGCGACACCGAATCCTCCACCGTCATGGCCTTCTACCAGAACGGCGCCTATCTGGTCGGCGCCGCTGCGGTTGCCGGCACATTCTGGCTTGCCGGCATAACCCATGCTGTCCACCCCAGCCTCGAATTCCTGGTGCGGCCGTGGGTCTGGCCGACGACCCCGGATTTCCTCAAGATGGCGGCCTGCGGCTTCGTCGCTTCGGCCGGCATGATTCTGCTGTCGCAGGCCTACAGGCTGGCGCCCGCCAACCGCGTCGCCACCTTCGAATACACCGGCATCATCTGGTCGCCGCTGTGGGGCTTCCTGTTCTTCGACGAGGTGCCGCGCTCGACCACTGCCATCGGTGCGGCGCTGATCATCGGCGCCGGTCTGCTGGCGCTCAACACCGAACGGCGCCGGAGCGCTGCGCCTGTCCTCGCCGCGTCTCAGGATGTCGCCTGAAGCGTGTCAGGCGAAGCAGGCGAGCGCCTGGTCGACCCGCGAGCGGATTTCGGCCAGTGTGAAAGGCTTTTGCACGACGTCGATAATGACGCCGTTCAATTCCTCGGCGCGCTCGCGCTGGTCGGCATAGCCGGTCATCAGCAGGATCTTCATGTCAGGGAAAAGCCTGGCTGCGGCGATCGCCATCTCGATGCCGTCCATTTCCGGCATGCGGATATCGGAGACGACGAGGTCGTAACCGCCGCCTGCAGCACTGACCATCGCCAGCCCCTGCGCGCCGTCGGCGGCGATATCGATCGAGTGCCCGGCGCGTTCGAGCGCGCGGGCGGCGAGGGTGCGGACGGACTCATCGTCCTCGACGATCAGAAGCTTTGCCATGGGCCGGAATTTGGCGGGCAAAAGTTGACTTTTTCTGAAAATTTGAAGCGTCGGGGGCCTTTTCTCAGGCATCGCCTTTGACGACACCGACAAACGGCAGTTCGCGAAAAGCGTGAGCGACGTCCATGCCGTAGCCGACGACGAAGTAATCGGGACAGTCGAAGCCGACATAGTCGGCGTTCAGCTCGGTCTGGCGGCGCATGCGCTTGTCCAACAGCACCGCGATGGCGCAGCTTTTGGCGCCGCGCGACAGCATCAGGTTGCGGGTGAAGGACAGCGTCTTGCCCGACTCCAGGATATCGTCGATCAGCAGCACGTCGCGGCCGGCGACCTCATTGTCGATGTCGCGCAGCACCCTCACCTCGCCGCTGGTGGTGCCGGCGCCATAGCTGGAAATGAAGATGAACTCGACCTCCGGCGACAGCCCGACATCGTGCATGGCGCGGATCAAATCGGCGGCGAAGATGAACGAGCCCTTCAGCACCGAAATCACCAGCAGGTCGTGATAGTCGTGCTCGGCGATCTCCTTGGCGAGTTCGAGATTGCGCCGCGCGATCGCGGACGCCGAAAACAGGACCTCGATGTCCTTGCCGCGCACAACTGGCATCAACGACCTTTCCAGAGAAACCGACTAGCCGGCGAAGGTGACCGCCACGGCCTTGACGCCGTTTCTAGGCACATCGAGGCGGCTGGAAAAGCCGAATCTTTCGCCGGGCGCCAGAGAACGGTTGGATGTCCCCAGAGTATAGCGGGTGATGCGGCTGTCATTGCCGGTGACACGTATCTCCAGCGAAGGCAATTGTCCCGCCTTCAAACCGTCATTGACGGCCTCGCCGTCCACGAACAGCACCGGGGTGGGTCCCGAGGCGTCGACACGCGACGTGACGCCGGCAATGCTGAGTACGGCGCCCTCCGGCTGTTCGACTGACCAGAACGGCGTCTGGCGCACCAGCGCGTGGCCACCCGAGACCCAGAAGGCGGCAAGCGCCGCACCGATGCCGGCAATCCAGAAGATCGGCCCGCCACGCGATGCCGGCCGCCCGGCTGACGCATCTGATTTGCGCAGCATCTCCATGCCTTCCATCGACGGCGTCGCGATGTCGCGCGCCGGCGTCGGCATGGCTTCTACCCTTGGGATCGGCTGCGGCAGCACCTCATAATCCGCATCGACAATGTCGGTCGCCACAGGACGCGATTCCGGTGCGACACTTGTCCCGGTCATGATTTCGCCGGAAACCGGGCGCGCGGTTCGTTGCTCAGCCATCATGGCCCCGCTGTTGCCTGTTCGTTTCTTTTGCGTAAATGGAAATGGTTAACGCTTCCCACCGGAACCCTTGTGACGCACTCAAGAACAGCGAAAATTAACCGACGGTTAACCATGGCGGCCGATGGTCGTCGGACAGAAAGGGCTGGCACGCCGCCGCCCTCAGGTCGTCGCACGTGATCCGCTTCGAAAATGTCGGCCTCCGCTATGGCATGGGTCCGGAAATCCTCCGCGACATCTCCCTGCACATTCCGGAGAGCTCCTTCCAGTTCCTGAGCGGGCCCTCCGGCGCCGGCAAGACGACGCTGCTGCGCCTTCTGTTCATGTCGCTGAAGCCGACACGCGGGCTGATCACCATCTTCGGCAAGGACCGCTCGCGCATCTCGCGCGCTGAACTGCCGCATCTCAGGCGCCGCATCGGCGTGGTGTTCCAGGATTTCCGCCTGCTCGACCACATGACCACCTATGAGAATGTCGCTCTGCCGCTGCGCGTGCGCGGCCGCGAGGAAGCGAGCTACCGCACCGACGTCACCGAACTTTTGAAATGGGTTGGCCTGGGCGAGCGCATGCATGTGCTGCCGCCGGTCCTTTCGGGTGGCGAAAAGCAGCGCGCGGCAATCGCCCGGGCCTTGATCGAACAGCCCGAAATCCTGCTTGCCGACGAGCCGACCGGCAATGTCGACCCGCCACTGGCACGCCGGCTGCTCAGGCTGTTCATCGAGCTCAACCGGCTCGGCACCGCGGTGGTGATCGCCACTCACGATCTCGGCCTGATGGAACAGGTCGACGCGCGCCGCATGATCCTGGCCGGCGGAAGGCTGGATATTTATGACTGAAGTATCGGCCGAACAGCTGCATGGAGACGCCGCCGAGCGCGCGACGACGACGCAGCGCATCCAGCGCCGCATGGCGCCGATCGTGCCGGCGCAGAATATTGCCGGCCGCGCCTTGGTGCTGGTCATCGCCATCATGACCTTCCTGTCCTGCCTGACTTTCGGCGCCGTCACGCTGGTGCGCGACACTGCCTCGGTCTGGGAAAACCAGATCTCGCGCGAGGCGACGATTCAGATCAAGCCGGTCGACGGCCTCGACATGGAGGCAGCCCTTGCCCAGGCCTCGCAGATCGTCGGCGAATTCCCCGGCGTGAAGGAAACCCGGATCATCGATCGCGACGCCACCGCGCGTCTGTTGGAGCCATGGCTGGGTTCGGGCCTGAATATCGACGAATTGCCGGTGCCGCGCCTGATCATCGTCACCATCGACGAGACCAGTCCGCCCGACTTTAGCGCCATCCGTGCGGCGCTCACGCCCAAGCTGCCGAGTGCTTCGCTCGACGATCACCGTACTTGGGTCGACCGGCTGGTCGCCATGGCCCGCACCACGGTCACCATCGGCATCGCCGTGCTGGTCCTGATGCTGTCGGCGACGGTGCTGACCGTAGTGTTTGCGACGCGCGGCGCTATGGCGGGTAACGGCCATATCATCGAAGTGCTGCATTTCGTCGGCGCCGAGGCGCGCTTCATCGCGCGCGAATTCCGCTGGCATTTCCTGGTCACCGGGATGAAGGGCGCGGCCGCCGGCGGCGCAGCCGCGATCCTGGTTTTCATCGTCTTTTCCTGGTGGTCGTCGCGCAACATGGCAACGCCGCAGGCCGACCAGGCCACCGCTTTGTTCGGCAATTTCGCCATCGGATCGGCAGGCTATCTCGGCGTCGGCCTGATGGTGCTGGTGATCGGCGGACTGACGGCGGCGACCTCGCACGCCACCGTGGTCGCCTATCTCAGCGACATCGATGTCCGCCAGCCGGATGCGGGGTGAACCGTGAGGGCAGAAGCGAAAACAGTTGGGGGGAAGGACAGGAATGGAAGGGACGATCACGGATCGAAAACCGACGTAACGCAATGTGCGCTTTTTTCCTTACCAAAAAGGCATTTCAGGATTAACCATAGGATGATGAACGCGCGGGAGTCGACCGGAACGGCTGGACAGATGCCAGTGGTGCGTTCGCGTGTGCGCACCGGGCTGGGCCGTTTGCGCACCGCCCTGCGTCTCGCCTCCCTCTGTCTACTGCTGCTGGTGGCCCTGTTTGCCGGTGGCTTCGGCTGGTTCGCCAGCAAGGTCAGCCACATGACGACCCCGGCCAACCCGGCCAAGGCCGATGCGATCATCGTCTTGACCGGCGGTCAGGCCCGCCTCGACGCAGCACTCGATCTGCTTGCCTCCGGCAAGGGCGAGCGGCTGCTGATCTCAGGCGTGCATCCCTCTGCCAGCCGCCGCCAATTGCAGGCTGCTACCGGCGGCGACAAGGCGCTGTTTTCCTGCTGTGTCGACATCGACCGCGCCGCGCTCGACACGATCGGCAATGCCGAGGAAAGCGCTAAATGGGTGGAGAGCCACGCCTATGGCAGCGTCATCCTCGTCACCAACAATTACCACATGCCGCGCAGCCTGCTCGAGATGGGCCGCCTGCTGCATGGCGCCAGGCTTGAACCCTATCCGGTGGTCAACACCAATCTGGACAATGGCGACTGGCTGACCAAGCCGGAAGCGCTACGCGTGCTTCTGACCGAATACAGCAAATACCTGCTGGCGCTGGCGCGCGGCGTCGTCTCGGTCCGCCAGACCGCCGACAGCGTCGCTCTGGCCGAGGTTTCGACCGCCAAGGACTAAAGCAATTCCAGGAAAAGTGTGTAGCGGTTTTCCCGGGAAAAACACGTACGCTTTCCCTTGGGAATTGCGTCCAAACAGACGATTCTGACGGCGCTCGATTACCCCTTGGCCGTGCCGTCTTCCGCGCCACGCAGCCGCGCAATCTCCTGTTCGAGGCGTTCGATCCGCTTGTCGCGTTCGGCGAGTGCGGCCGCGACATCGGCGGCCTCGAATCGCTGCGGAATGTGTTGCGGGCAATTGGCATCCCAGGCCAAGACGGTGAACAGGATGACCTGCTCGGGGCGCGCCTTGTAGTCCTGCGGCATCAGCCTTGCCAGAAGCTCGGCATCGTCCTCGACGACCCGCGCCGTGCCCCAGATCTTGACGCGCTGGCGATGCGCATAGTCGATCAGGAACAGGAATGCCTGGTTGTTGTCGGCGAGATTCCCCTGCGTGATGAACTGCCTGTTCCCGGAGAAATCGGCAAAGCCGATGGTCTTCTCGTCCAGCACCTTGAGGAAGCCGGCTGGCCCGCCGCGATGCTGGATATAGGGCTGACCCTCGCCATTTGCCGTCGACAGGAAGACGCTGGTCTGCGCCGCGATGAAGTCGGCGAGGTCGGGCGTCATATGGGCGCGCCATCCGCCGCGCTCCTCGGCGCTGGCATAGCCCTTGCGCGAACCTTTGCGGGTCTGGATCGCCTTGACCGTCGGCGTGAAGGCGACATCGCTGGTGAAAGTATGAGCATTCATGGAAGCCTCCGCGAGGCCGAAACACGGCCATTGTACGCGAAGAGGTAGGTCCTTCCATGTTTTGGATGTAGATGGCATAGTTGCAAGCTATCTTTCCAATTTCCGGAAGAAACTATGGATCGTCTCGAAGCCATGTCGCTGTTCGTCGCCGCGGTGGAAGCGGGCAGCCTTTCCGCTGCCGGCCGCCATTTCGGCATTCCACTGGCAACGGTCAGCCGCAAGGTTTCCGACCTCGAGAAGCACCTTCAGGCGCGCCTGCTGAACCGTTCGACCCGGCAGCTCACGCTGACCGATGCCGGCCAGGCCTATCTCGCCGCCTGCCGCCGCATCCTCGGCGAGGTCGGCGAAGCCGAACGCACCGCTGCCGGCGAATACAGCACGCCGACCGGCGACCTGTTCATCACCGCGCCGGTCGTCTTTGGTCGCCTGCACGTGCTGCCTGTCGTCACCGAATTCCTGGCGGCTTATCCTCAAGTCAACATTCGCCTGACGCTGGCTGACCGGATAACCCAACTGGCGGAGGAACATCTCGACCTTGCCATCCGCATCGGCGAGCTTGCGCCTTCGAGCCTCATTGCCATCCGCGTCGGCGCGATCCGTCGCGTCGTGTGCGCCAGCCCCGCCTATATCGCCGCGCATGGCATGCCGCGGACGCCGGACGATCTGGCCGCGCATGAATGCATCAGTTTCGAAGGGCCTGCAGCGCTCGCCAGTTGGAGCTTTGCCGGCGACAAGGGCGAACTGATCGTGCCGATCCGCTCACGGCTGCGCGTCAACACGGCGGAAGCTGCAATCGATGCCGCGATTGCAGGCGCCGGGATGACGCGGGTGCTCTCCTACCAGATCGCGGACGCAGTACGTTCCGGCGTGCTCGTCCCGGTCTTGCGACCCTTCGAGCCGCAGCCGTGGCCGGTGAGCCTCGTCCATGCCGGCCAAGGCCTGCTGGCGGTGAAACTCAGGGCGTTCCTCGATTTCGCCGCTCCGCGGCTGAAGCAGCGGCTATTGCAGGCGACGTGGTGAGTTGAGACTGGCTTGAGTCAGTGGCGAGCCGGCCTATGTCAGGCCATTGCGGCGTTTCCTTTTTGCCCGCGCTTGGTGTAACCAACGCACACCTCCTCAACGGGCCCTTCCCCGCATGCTCTATATCCGCTCGCTGGCGTTCAACTTCGTCTTCTATGTCAATCTGATCGTCCAGATGGTCCTCTGGACCCCTTACTACTTCCTCTCGCCACGCCATCGCGCCTGGTTCGTGCCTAAATTCTGGTCGCGCACCAGCCTGTGGCTCTACGACAAGATCGCCGGCACCAGGAGCGACATCACCGGCGTCGAAAACCTGCCCGAGGGCTCTTTCATCCTGGCGCCGAAACACCAGTCGTTTTGGGACGCGATCGCTTTCTTTCCGTTTTTACACGACCCGCTTTATATCCTGAAGCGCGAGCTGACCTGGATTCCCTTCTTCGGCTGGTACATCCTGAAGATGCGGATGATCCCGGTTCACCGCGGCAGCCGCTCCAAGGCGTTGAAGCAGGTCGTAGCATCGACAAAGCAGGAGATGGGGCGCAATCCGCGCCAGCTGATTATCTACCCCGAAGGCACGCGCCGAGCGCCAGGCGACGAGCCGGCTTACAAATACGGCATTGTCGAGCTCTATACGCAGCTTGGCGTCCCGGTGGTACCGGTCGCCCATGTCGCCGGCCTCTATTGGCCTCGCCGTAAATTCTTGCGCTTTCCCGGCACCATCAAGGCCCGCTTCCTGCCGCCGATTCCGCCCGGGCTCGGCAAGGACGAATTCATGGACCGGCTGATCGGCGATACGGAAGTCGCCTGCGACCAGCTGCTGATCGAGGCATCGCAGGCTCCTAACCCGCCGCAAATGCCGCCGACGGCGGTCAAGCGGCTGGCCGAACTCGCCGCGGCCGCCAAAGCAATTCCAGGAAAAGTGTGAGCGGTTTTTTCCGTCCTGAATTGCGCCAAAACAAGAAAGACCAAAGCTTGATCTCTTCTGCGGGTCGGCTCAAGGCCACGCCGCCAGCGCCGTGGTCAGCACCAGCGTCGCCGCGAAGGCCAGATTGATGATCCGCGACGCCAGCGGCTGGCGCAGGGTGCGGGCGAAGGCCGCGCCGGCCAGCAGCCACAGCACATGGATGGCTACGATCATCAGGTGAGAACCGCCAGCCTGGCCGGGATGCCGAGAGCATCGGCGCCGGCTGCGGTCGCGGAGCCAGCAAGGACCGCAGCAATCGCCACATAGGCTTTCGGGTTGGCAACGGCGAGCAGTAAGCCGCCGAGGAAGGTCGGCAGAACCGCGCTGCTGTCACGCGCGGCCAGCGGCGGCGCTGTCGCTATTCTATAGGCGAGGTAGAGAATATAGGCGGCGGAAGCCACCGCCAGCACTGGCGCTACGCCCGGCATCGAGGTGAGGATAGCCTTGATGCCGGTGGCCACCACCAGCAGCACCGCGACCGTGCCTAAAATCATCCCCGATGTGTAGTGAAGCGAATTGCGCAGGCCGAAGGCGGCCCCTATCGCCGTGACGCTGATCGTCGCCGGGCCAGGACTGCCCATGACGACGGTTGCCGCCAGCACCAGCGCCAGCAATTGCTGCCAGGGCTGCGCCTGCGAAAGAATGTCTGCGGCCATGCTGCCTCTTCTCCACAATAATGGAGAACAGTGTGGCAAGGCGGACAGCCGGCGTCTTGAACGATCGTGCCGAACCTGCGCGGCTAGGCGCTGGCCTTGTCCAGCGCCACGAGATCCTCCGCGCTGAGCTTCAGCGATGCGGCGCGCACCAGGCTGTCGACCTGGTCCAGCGTCGTGGCGCTGGCGATCGGCGCAGTGATGCCGGGCTGCGCCATCACCCAGGCGAGTGCTACTTCCGCCTGCTTGGCCGAATGGCGCGCCGCCACAGTGTCGAGTGCGGCCAGAATGCGCATGCCGCGCGCATTGAGATAAGCCTTCACGCCGCCGCCGCGTTCACTTTTGCCGAGATCGGCCTCGCTACGGTATTTGCCGCTCAAAAACCCCTTGGCGAGACTGAAATAGGTGATGACGCCGATATCCTCGGCCACGCACAGATCATGCAGCGGCCCGTCGAAGGATGAGCGGTCGTAGAGATTGTATTCCGGCTGCAGCACGCTGTAGCGCGGCAGCCCGCGCAGGCTGGCAACATCGAGCGCGGCGCGCAGCTGGCCGGCGTCAAGATTCGAGGCGCCGATATGGCGGACCTTGCCGGCAGCGAGCAGCTTCTGGTAGGCGCCGAGCGTCTCCTCATAAGGGGTTGTCGGGTCCGGCCAATGCGAGAGATAAAGGTCGATCACGTCGGTCTGCAGTCGCTTGAGCGACGCCTCGACTGCCCTTTCGATATGGGCAGCGGACAGATCCTTCTTGCCTTGTCCCATATCCGAGCCGACTTTGGTGATGACGATGATCTTGTCACGGTTGCCGCGGCTTTTCATCCATTTGCCGATGATGGTCTCGGACTCGCCGCCCGCGTGGCCGGGCACCCAGCGCGAATAGGCATCGGCCGTATCGATAGCGTTGAGGCCGGCGCCGCCGAACCGGTCGAGCAGGTCGAAGGAGGTCTTCTCGTCCGCGGTCCAGCCGAAGACATTGCCGCCCAGGACCAGCGGCGCGATGGAAAGGTCGGTTTGACCGAGACGGCGTTTTTGCAAGACGGGGCTCCGTGGGCTGGCGGCGGGCGACCCGAATGCTTCGGGCCGCAGCTAAGCTAGGTCTCGCCGCGCCGAGGTCAAAGGCCTCAGCCAATTTTTCCAGCGGGCCAGCGCTTCACAAAGGCGCGAGCGCTTCGCCTGCAGGCTCGCCGTGGTCTACTGGCTCACGAGGCGATCCGCTTCGCCACCTCTTCCAGCCAGTGGTCGCTGATACCCAGCGCCGCGAGATGCTGCAGCGTGTTGAGCACATAGTCCTCGTTGTTTCCGGACTGGCCGACGGCGCCACGGATAACACCTGCCGCATGCGCGGGGTCGAGCCCGCCGGCATACTGCTCATGCTGGCGGTGGACGATATAGGCGACCGCTTTCACTCTCTCTCCCGCGGCCGCCCCATTCCCGTCGAGGCTGATATCGAGCACACGCTCGAGGTAGACGCTGGTCACCAATTCGCGCTCGCGCAGATAGGTCAGCACCTCATCGCGCAGCTCGCCGGGCACGCGAAAGGCCAGCCCGATGCAGGAGCCGCCACGGTCGAGGCCTAGCACCAGGCCCGGCCGCTGGCGCGTGCCGCGATGCACGAAGGAATAGACGCACAGCGACCGGCGGTAGCCGTAAAGCCGCGCGCGGCGGGTCTCCACATGCGCAAATCCCGGCCGCCAGATCAGCGAGCCGTAGCCAAAAACCCAAAAATCGCCCATATCGCCAAGCCTGATTGCACGAGAGTGACGCCGCCGCATCGGAATCGGTGCTCTTCTGTTCTTTTTGCTTGTTGCGTAAGCCACAGTCCACCCGCAACACGCCCGCGTTAATGAAAGCCGCAGCATGACGTCAAGTGACGAGCGTCCGTCGAAGTTTCGCCGCCGGCTGATGTGGCTCGCTGCCTTGGTCGTTATGCTGTTCGGCGTCTACAGCGCGGTCTGGTTCTATGTCGCCGGTCGCGTCAGCAGCGAAGCCGACAAGGCGGTGGCCTCGCTCAAGGACAAAGGCATCGAGGCCGGCTGCGCCAACCTCACTGTCAGCGGCTACCCCCTGAGTTTTGCCATCTCCTGTGACAATCTGGCTTACGAGGACGACGCCAGGAACGTTGCCGCCTCGGCAGGCAGCTTCAACTTCGTTGCAGAGCTCATCCGGCCTTTGTCGCCTGCCGCCGAGTTGCGTGGGCCGCTGCGCACCTCGGTGCCGGGGATGGCGCCGCTATGGATCGACTGGGACAATCTGCAGGCCAATGCCAAGCTCTCCTGGCCCTTGCCACGCAGCATTTCGCTGCAGGCCGAGAGCTTGTCCGGCCAGACCGATCCGGCCGACGACACCGACCCGGTTTCACTGTTCAGCGCCGGAACCGCGGCGGGCGAGTTGCGACCCGACGGCCAGGACATCGGCTACGTCGGCAGCTTCACCGATCTTGAGATCGACGCCGACGCGATCGGCGGGCGCGTGCTGCCGCCGCTCGACGGCAGCGGCGACGCGACGCTGAAGAACGGCGTCGCGCTGATGAAGACGCAGGCCAGGAGCCTGCGCGGCCAGGCGGTCGACATCCACAAGCTCGATCTGTCGTCGGGAACCGCGCGCATCACCGTCTCCGGCCCGGTGTCGGTCGACGCCAACGGCCAGGTCAATGCCGACCTGACGATCAAGCTGCAGGATCCCAAAGCCGTGGCGGCAATCCTCGCCACCGCAATCCCCGAGCAGAAGAGCCAGATCGAGCAAGGCTTTGCCGGTCTGGCGCTGCTCGGCAACGAACCGTCGATGCCGCTCAAGGTGGTGAAGGGCAAGGTCTCGCTCGGCTTCATTCCGCTGGGCAAGATCAAGCCGCTCGATTAGAGCAATTCCAGGAAAAGTGTGAGCGGTTTTCCGTCCGGAATTGCGTTAAAACAAAGAGATAGAGCATGATCGCAAAGAGCGGGAACGGCTATTGGGGCGAGATCATGCTCGAGCAAGCCGACGCATGAACCGACCGGTGAAACTGCTGAGCGTTGGCGCGCTGACGCTGGATACCATCCTGCGCGTCGAAACCCTGCCCACGCATCAGGGCAAGTTCATCGCCTCGGACGGCATCCAGATCGCCTCGGGCATGGCGACAAGTGCTGCCTGCGCCGCCCGCCGTCTCGGCGCCGAGGTGTTCCTGTGGGCAAGTGCAGGTGACGATGCCGTCGGCGACCAATTGCTGGCCGGCATCGAGGCCGAGGGCGTCGATTGCCGCTTTGTCCGCCGCGTCGAAGGCGCCCGCTCGGCGCTGGCCGCGATCCTGGTCGACGCTCATGGCGAGCGCATCATCGTGCCCTTCTACGACCCAAAGGCGCAGGCCGACCCCGAGGCGGTGCCTGTCGCCGATCTTTCCGGCTTCGATGCCGTGCTGGTCGATGTGCGCTGGCCGGGCGCCGCCGCTCTTGCCTTGACCGCCGCGCGCAGCGCCGGCCGTCCCGCCATCCTCGACGCCGACACGGCGCCGGTTGAGGTGCTGGAGCGCCTGCTGCCGCTGGCATCGCACATCGTCGCTTCGGAGACGGCGGCACGCATCGTCTGCGGCCATGCGCTGGACCCCGAAACCGCCTGTGCCGACCTCGCCAGCCGCACCGATGCCTTCGTGGCGGTTACCGGCGGCGCCGCGGGAAGCTGGTGGCATGACCGGTCCGCCGGATGCGTGCGCCACATCGCGGCGCCGAAGATCAAGGCGATCGACACGCTTGCCGCCGGCGACGTCTTCCACGGCGCCTTTGCTGTCGCGTTGGCGGAAACCATGCCGATCGAGCAGGCGTTGCGCTTTGCCAGCGCGGCGGCCGCGCTCAAATGCCAGCGCTTCGGCGGCCGGCTGGGGGCGCCAAACAGGGACGAGGCAATGGCCATGGTCGCGGCGACCTGGCCCGTCTGAAACAGATTTAACTTTTCACCGGGTGCTCGACCGCCTGCCGGCCGAAATCCGGCACGTCGATATCCTGGCCGGCCTCGATGATCGAACGGCGAACGGCCCGGGTGCGGGTGAACAGGTCGAACAGCTTGTCGCCGTCGCCCCAGCGGATCGCCCGCTGCAGCGAGGCGAGGTCCTCCGAAAAGCGCGCCAGCATTTCCAGGATGGCATCCTTGTTGTGCAGGCACACGTCGCGCCACATGGTCGGGTCGGAGGCGGCCAGACGGGTGAAGTCGCGGAAACCGGAAGCCGAATATTTGATCACTTCCGACTTGGTCACCGATTCCAGATCGTCGGCCGTGCCGACGATGTTGTAGGCAATGATGTGCGGAAGATGCGAAACGATGGCCAGCGTCATGTCATGATGCTGCGGGTCCATCGTGTCGATGTTGGAGCCGCAGCGCCGCCAGAATTCCGACAGCTTTTCCAGCGCGGCCGGATCGGTTCCCGGCAGCGGCGTGAAGATGCACCAGCGGTTTTCGAACAGGTCGGCGAAACCCGCATCCGGGCCCGATTTCTCCGTACCTGCCAGCGGGTGCCCCGGAATAAAGTGCACGCCGTCCGGTACATAGGGCTGCATTTGCGCAATGACCGAGGCCTTGGTCGAACCGACATCGGTGAGGATGGCGCCCTTTTTCAGCGCCGCTGCGATCTCTTGCGCCACCTCGCCCGACGACCCCACTGGCACCGAGACGATGATCAGGTCGGCGTCGCGGACTGCTTCCCTGGCGTCGGTGGTGTAGCTCTCGCCAAGACCGAGCTCCTTCGCCCGCGCCAGCGTGGCCGGGCTGCGCGTCGCGATGGCGACATGGCGGGCCAGGCCCTCAAGGCGGATGATGCGGGCCAGCGACGAGCCGATCAGGCCGATGCCGACCAGCGCGATCTTTTCAAACATCGGTGCTGTCATTGTTTCAGCTTTTCAGGAATGTCGTGAGGGCATCGATGACGCCGCGATTTGCTTCTTCGGTGCCGACGCTCATGCGCAGCGCATTGGGAAAGCCATAGCCGGTAACGCGCCGCAATATATAGCCGCGCTGGGTGAGGTAATCGTCCGCCGCCTCAGCCGAATGCTTCTTGTCGTCGGGAAAGTGGATGAGGACGAAATTGCCGACGCTGGGCGTCACGCGCAGCCCAAGCTTCGTCAGTTCTTCATTCAGCCAGGTGAGCCAGGTCTCGTTGTGCAACGAACTGCGCTCGACATGGGCGCGGTCGCGGATGGCGGCAATGCCGGCCTCGATCGCTGTTGCGTTGACGTTGAAAGGGCCGCGGATGCGGTTGATGGCATCGACGATGTGCAGTGGGCCATACATCCAGCCGATGCGCGCGCCGCCAAGGCCGAGCTTGGAGAAGGTGCGGGTCATGACCACATTCTGCGCGCTGCCCGCCAGCTCGATACCTGCCTCATAGTCATTGCGCCTGACATACTCGGCATAGGCCGCGTCCAGCACCAGAAGCACGTTGCCTGGGAGCGCGGCATGCAGGCGGCGGACCTCCTGGAACGGCAGATAGGTGCCGGTCGGGTTGTTGGGATTGGCGAGGAAGATGATTTTGGTCCGCGGCGTCACCGCGGCCAGGATCGCGTCGACGTCGGCGCGCTCCTCGGTTTCCTTCACAGCAACCGGCTTGGCCCCCGCCGACTGAATGTAGATCTTGTAGACCATGAAGGCATGTTCGGTAAAAATCGCCTCATCGCCTGGCGCAAGATAGGTCTGCGCCAGCAGGCCAAGTATCTCGTCGGAACCGTTGGAGCAGATGATGTTTGCCGGGTTGAGGCCGTGCACCTCGGCGATCGCCTCGCGCAGCCGGCGGGCGGTGCCGTCGGGATAGACATCAAGCTTGCTGGCCACTTCGCGCGCGGCCTCGATCGCCTTCGGCGACGGGCCGAGCGGGTTCTCGTTCGACGACAATTTATGGACCTTGGCGACGCCGGCAGGTGCCGTGCTCTTGCCCGGTACATAGGCGTCGATGTCCATGATGCCCGCGCGGGGCGTCGGCCGTGCCTTGCCCGCTGTCTTGTCCATGTCGCAAATCCATCCAGAATGCCTCCGTCCGGAGGCCGCAGCGGAAATACAAGCCGTAGCCGCGAATGTCGAGAGGCGGGCATAGCTGGCCGTTGACGCCGGGCCGCACGAGTTCTAGAAGAACGCAACAGTTCCGTGGTGATTTGGCCGGTCGGCTTGCAGCCACGTTAAACAACTCGCTAAAGGGCCGTTTGCGTGACGTAACCGGCTTTGCGATCGCATTGCCGGTTTTTTATTGCCTGACGGCGGGCAAGGAGAGTCACATGGCCGCGCTCCGCGCTACAAAAACCAACAACGAGGCCGACAGCCCGTCGAGCCCGGTGTTGCGTTTTGGCCCTGACAAGCCGCTGAAGCTCGACGCCGGCACGCTTTTGTCGCCGTTCCAGATCGCCTACCAGACCTATGGCACCCTCAACGATGCCCGCACCAACGCCATCCTGGTCTGCCACGCGCTGACCGGCGACCAGCATGTCGCCAACACCAATCCGGTGACCGGCAAGCCCGGCTGGTGGGAAGTGCTGATCGGTCCCGGCAAGATCATCGACACCAACCGCTTCTTCGTCATCTGCTCCAACGTCATCGGCGGGTGCCTCGGCTCCACCGGTCCGGCCTCGACCAATCCCGCCACCGGCAAGCCCTACGGCCTCGACCTGCCAATCATCACCATCCGCGACATGGTGCGGGCGCAATTGATGCTGGTCGACCATTTCGGCATCGAAAAGCTGTTTTGCGTGCTCGGCGGCTCGATGGGCGGCATGCAGGTGCTGGAATGGGCATCGTGCTATTCCGAGCGCGTCTTCTCGGCCCTGCCGATCGCCACAGGCGCACGCCATTCCTCGCAGAACATCGCCTTCCACGAGGTCGGCCGGCAGGCCGTCATGGCCGATCCGGACTGGCATGGCGGCAAATATTTCGAGCACGGCAAGCGCCCGGAAAAGGGGCTCGCCGTGGCGCGCATGGCCGCCCACATCACCTATCTGTCGGAAGCCGCCCTGCATCGGAAATTCGGCCGCAATCTGCAGGACCGCGAAGCACTGACCTTCGGTTTCGACGCAGATTTCCAGATCGAAAGCTATCTGCGCCACCAGGGCATGACATTCGTCGACCGCTTCGACGCCAACTCCTACCTCTACATGACCCGTTCGATGGATTATTTCGACCTCGCCGCCGACCATGGCGGCCGGTTGGCAGATGCCTTTGCCGGGACCAAGACCCGCTTCTGCCTGGTGTCCTTCACCTCGGACTGGCTGTTCCCGACCGAGGAGAGCCGCTCGATCGTGCATGCGCTCAACGCCGCCGGCGCCTCCGTCTCCTTCGTCGAGATCGACACCGACCGCGGCCATGATGCCTTCCTGCTCGATGAACCCGAACTGTTTGCCGCCATCAAGGGCTTCATCGGCTCGGCGGCCCGCGCAAGGGGGCTCGCCTCATGAGCGTCAATGGCAGCCAGCGCGTCGACCTCGAAGTCGTGGCCAACCTGATACCGCCGCAGTCGCGGGTGCTCGATGTCGGCTCCGGCGACGGCCTGCTGCTCGAACTCCTGCAGGAGACCAAGCAGGTCGACGGCCGCGGGCTGGAGCTGTCGCAGCGCGGCGTCAATGAATGCGTGGCGCGCGGTCTCTCGGTCATCCAGGGCGATGCCGATACCGACCTCGAATTCTATCCGGACAAGGGTTTTGACTTCGTCGTCCTGTCTCAGACGCTGCAGGCGACCCGCAACCCGAAGCTGGTGCTCGACGAGCTGCTGCGAATCGGCAACCGCGCCATCGTCTCCTTCCCCAATTTCGGCCACTGGCGGGTGCGGCTGTCGCTGTTCGTCAATGGCCGGATGCCGGTGACCGCGGACCTGCCCTATTCCTGGTACGACACGCCCAACATCCATTTCTGCACCATCCGCGACTTCGTCAATCTGGTCGAGGAACTCGGCGCTTCGGTCGAGAAAGCCACCGCGCTCGACGGCAACGGCCAGAAGATCGGCCTGTCGATGCCATGGTGGTTCTGGAATTTCTTCGGCCAGCAAGCGGTGTTCTTGCTGAAGCGGTAGTTTGCCCCTATTCCAGCACGTCCGTCGCCTTGTGCGGGTGCTGAACGCCATCGGCGATGATCACATCGGCGTGGGAGTTGTCGGTGCGCAAGGCCAGAATCTCCCGATAGGCTGATGAATCGTACCAGCCCCACGCATGCGCCCTGTCCGGAAACTCGATGACGATCAGATGCCCGGGCCATTCGTTTTCGACCACGTCCATGTCGCCGCCGTGGACAAGGAAGCGGCCGCCGAACGGCTCCAATGTGGCGTCGATCCTCTGCAGATACTCGACAATCTGCGGGCCCATTGTGACTTGACGCATATGGGCGACGGCGTAGGCGGCCATGGCTGAACTCCCTGTGAGATCGAAGCCCGACGACCGGCTTCGTTGGCGCAATCTGCAGACATGATGGCCATCGGTCGATTACGTCTGGGGTAATCGGCCGGCTTACCGGCGTCCTGGCTCAACAGTTTGTGATGACATTGCCGCTGGTTTTTTGTAGCGTCGAATCGAATGCCATCCCGGGGTAAGGCTTGGACGGCGACCATCAAAACCTCCGGCCTCCAGGCATTTCGGGGCACAATCGAAGCAACATGTCCAAGGCAACCGACCTCGCTCCGCTGATCTCGGTGATCACACCGACGCACAATCGCCGCAGCAAGGTGGTGCGCGCCGTGGAGAGCGTGCTGGCGCAGAATTTTCCCCGGTTCGAACACATTGTCGTCGATGACGGCTCGACCGACGGTACGGCAGCCGCACTTGCCGAAATCCGCGATCCACGGCTGATCTATGTTGGCTCGAAATGGCGCGGCGCCAATGCCGCCCGCAATGCCGGCATCGAGCGGGCGCAGGCGCCGGTGGTGACATTCCTCGATTCCGACGACGTCTATTTGCCGGATCGCCTGGCGCGGACGCTGGAGCAGTTCGACAACAATCCCTCGCTCGAAGTGCTGATCAGTTCCTTCGTGTCGCTGAAGGGCAATCGCCGCACCAACTGCGTCAACCGCGAGGCGCTGCTGAGCCGCGACTCGCTGGAGCGGGCCCTTGTCGCGCAGACCATCTTCATTGCCGGGTCGGCAATCACCGCCCGGCGCGAGTCGCTGCTGGCCATCGGCGGCTACGACAGTGACGTCACGCGCATGCAGGATCGCGAATTGTTGCTGCGCTTTGCCCGTCGCAGCGGCGCGCAGCTGTCCGAAGTGATCGACTGGAAAAAGTACAACTCGGAGAATTCGATCTCCGGTCGCCGGGACGGCTATGTCGAAGCCTATGCGAGCTTGATCGACAAGCACCCCTATATCGCCGACCGCTACCCCTACATTCCGCCTTACATGATCGCCCGGCAGCTCATCGCCGATGCACTCAAGGGCAGGGTTTCGCAGGCGTTCTCCGGCTATATGGCCAACCGGTCGTCGAAGGCGCTTGGCTATTCGCTGCCGCAGCTGTTGCGTGGCTATGTCGGCGGCCGGCGCTGGCGCCGCGATCTCTATGCCGAATTTCGCGACAAATACGGTGCACGGCCGGCCTGAAGTTTGCCGACAAGCCGCGCAGCGGCTTTCCCCTCCGAACTGCCTCAAACCTCATTTGTCGAGTTCCGGCAGATATGGGTCGGAATATAGCCGCCGGTCGCGTTCGCCCTGTAGGCAGTCCATGGGTGCGGCGGCATCGATCGGGACCACGGTCGCATCGGCGATGCCGCTCACCTCCAGGATCAGCTTGCGGCGTATGGCGGTGGCGAATTCCGAGGCCGCATAGATCGGCAACACGAAGGAGCCTGGCCCACCGGTGACGCAGTCGTCATAATACTGGTCGAGATGGCTGAACGTCGGCGACGGGCTGATCAGGATCGGCAGGCCGTTGATGACGATGCCCTTGGCCACCGCCGCATCGCGTGTCGTGGCGACGGGCAGCCCGGTGTTGTTGGGACCGTCGCCGGAAATGTCGATGACGCTGCGTGGCGCATCGAACCCCGTGCCCTCGAACAGCCCGGCGCCGAAGGCAAGCGCACCGGAAATCGAGGTGCCGCGAAAGCTGCGGAACGGCCGCGCTTCTATTCTGTCGGCGAAGGCGTTGGCGCTCTCTGCGCTGTCGATCACCTGCCAGGCGATGACGCCATCCTCGCGCACGACGCCCGCCCATTCGAAATAGGCAAGCGCGATGCGCCCGGTGGTTCCCGAGCGCACGGCCTTGATGAAATCGGGATGCCTGAGGGCCTCGACATAGCCAGCGCGCTGCAGCGCGAACTCCCTCTCGTCCATCGACTGTGAGATGTCGACGGCCAGCACCAGTTCGACATCCACGGCAACGGCCGGGGCAGCCACGGGCGTGGTGCAGGCAAGGCAGGCAAGCAGGCTGAGCGCATCGAGCATGGCCGCACCACGGACGTTTCGACCCGTGAATCTTCGCCGCGATCGCGGCGAAATAAAGCCCCTTCTACTTCTTTCGCCGCACGGCCGCTTTCGGCGGCGGGTCGATGGCGCCGGTCCTGACTCGGGCGGGTTTCAGTGGCGCAGCACCCGTATCCTTCACGATGTTCAATGCGCGTGGAAAGAAATGACCATTGTGCAGTCCGCGCCCGATGTTGAGGATCGCGGTTTCCGGCAGGCGTTTCTCCAGCATGGACAGTACCCTTCGCAGCGAAGGACCATCGAACGCGTCCATCGCTTCGTCGATGATCACCCATTTCGGCTGCCGCAAGGCCAGCCTGGCGAAGGCCAGCGACCGCTGTTCGTCATCGTTGAGTTCACGCTCCCAGCGTGCGGAACGGTCGAGCGAGGATGACAGCCGCTCGAGGCCGACCTCGGCCAGCACCGCCCCAAAATCAGCATCGCCAGCCGGCGCCGAGCCATTCGGATGCAGCACTTCGCGTAACGTGCCGGCAGGAAAATACGGAACACGCGGCACGAAAATCGGCGTTTCTCCGGCCGGCAAGCCGATCCGCCCGCTGCCCCAGGGCCAAAGGCCGGCAATGGCGCGGAAGAACAATGTCTTGCCGGCGCCTGGGTCGCCGGTGATCATGACGCGCTCACCGGGATGGATCTCGACATGGCTGTCTGAAAGTTTGGTGCAGCCCTCCGGCGAGGCCACTTGGAGCTTCTCGAAGGTCAGGCTGCCATTGGCGTTATCGCCGAATTCGATGCGCTTTTCCTTGTCGTGCAGCACATCGGTTTCATCGAGCGCAATGCGGAAGTCGGCAACGCGCATCAGCGTGGCGCGCCAGTCGGCGATGCCGCCGATATTGTTGATGAACCAGCGCAGCGACGAGTGCACCTGGTTGAAGGCGCCGACCGCCATCATCAACCCGCCAAAGCTGATATCGCCTGAAAAATAGACCGGCGATGCCACCAGGATCGGCGCCACCACGGTGATCCAGCCATAGGTATCGGTCACCCAGGACAGGTTGATCTGCGCTTTGTAGATGTTTCGCATCGCGCCCAGCACCGTGCCAAGGTCGATTTCGAGCCGTCTCTTGGCATCGGCTTCGCCGTGATAGAGCGCGATGGCGTCGACATTCTCGTTGACGCGCACCATCCCGGAACGCAGCTCGGCCTCGCGGGTGTAGCGGTCGCTGTTGAGGCGGATCAGCGGCCGCCCGACCAGCCAGCTCAGCCAGGAGGCGATGCCGGCATAGAGGAACGCGGCCCAGACCATGTAGCCCGGTATCGCCAGCGACCAGCCGTTGATGTGGAAGACGAAGCCCGACGAGAGTTGCCAAAGCACGCCGACGAACGACACCAGCAGGATGAAGGATTGCAGCAGGCCGACGCCGAGGTCCGTCGACAGATCGGACAGATGCGCAGCATCCTGCTGCATGCGCTGGTCGGGATTGACGCCGATGGCGCCGGCATTGGCGAGCCGGAAGGCCCGCGCCGGCCGCATCCATTGGTCGATCAGGTCGAGCGTCAGCGCCTCGCGCAGCTTCAGCCGGATCATCTGGTTGAGCCAGGTCTGAGCGATGTTGAGCAGGAGCAGCGTGCCGGCAATCACGGCAAAGATCATCAGCTGATGCAGGAAGGCCGCCATGTCGCGACGCGCCAGCGCATCGTAGAAAGGCTGGTTCCAGCGGTTGAGCAGAACCTGGCCGATCGACGTGGCGACGATGACCGCCATAATGCCGACCGACGTCCAGACCAGCCACTTGCGCACCGGTGAGCCTATCAGCGCCCGTTTGATCGTCGCCACCTGATCGCGCAGGCTGCTGGCTTCGACGGTTACCGGCTGAGCGGTGGCGGACTTGTCCGGTTGATCAGCCATGCACGAGGTCCTTGCGTTCAGAAGCGTTGCTGAAACCAGATGGAGAGACTTGAAGGCATCCGCCGCTCAAACGGACCGCGAATGCACCTGCGACAGATAGGTGGGAAAAACCCACGCAACACCAGTTTTCATGATGATCACGAAGGTGTCACCTGACGCGTCGTCGATGTCACCCCTTCCGCCCGGCGGCCAAGCCGCGTCGCACCGTGCGGTGACAGTACCGGCACGAAGACACGGCGCGAGGCGCGCTGCGCGACCGGCACGCCCTGATAGAGCCGCTTCTGCGCCTCGACCACGATGACGCCGGAAAAGATCGGCCAGAACCGCCGGCCGGCGCGCTCCAGCACATTGTGGAACCGCATCATGAAGCGCCGCGGCGATGGCGGGAAGAACAGCGCGTCGGACCAGGAAGCCGGTGTGAAATTCGCCTCGCGGAGCAATTCTGTCAGCTGGCCGCGCGAGAACGGCCGGCCATTGCCGAACGGCGTGTGCTCGAACCGCGCCCAGACACCGCGCCGGTTGGGCACGACGATGACGACGCGCCCTGCCGGCGACAGCACCCGCCAGATCTCGTTCAGCGTCTCGCGCGGGTTTTCGACATGTTCGAGCGAATGCACGAGCAGCATGCGGTCGATGCAGGAATCGACCAGCGGCAATTCCTCGTCGAAGACCAGCGCCGTAGCCGTCGGCCCGTTCGCCGGCCAGACGACGGCGCCTTGCGTAGCAGGCATGAAGGCAAACACCCGCTCGGCATCGGTGCCGAACCGCTCCAGCCACGGCAAGGTATAGCCGAGCCCGACCAGCCGCTCATTGGGCACTGTTGCCCATATTGAGGACAGCGCCATGGTGATCGAGCGTTCA
Source organism: Mesorhizobium sp. C395A (assembly GCF_030323205.1). Classification (NCBI taxonomy): domain Bacteria; kingdom Pseudomonadati; phylum Pseudomonadota; class Alphaproteobacteria; order Hyphomicrobiales; family Phyllobacteriaceae; genus Mesorhizobium; species Mesorhizobium sp. C395A. Next base: position 4,017,010 of record NZ_CP100473.1, read on the forward strand.
GCCAGGCGGCCGAGCGTGGTCGAATAGAAGGAGCGGAGATCGACGATATCGGAATGCATGCGCGGGACGGTAGCTGCGATGCCGCCCAAGTTCAACAAAGCCGGCACGTTCTGCAAAGCTAGAGTGACATCGGCGGCCAAGCGCCCTATGTCTGCGCCAACAGATGGAGAGATGCCAATGCCCGTCGAAATCGAACAGTTCATGTGCCGCAGCGACAATTTCGGCGTGCTGGTGCATGACCCGAAAAGCGGCGAGACCGCCATTATCGACGCGCCCGAAGAAGCGCCGATCATTGCCGCGATCGAGCGTACCGGCTGGAAGCCGACGATGATCCTGACCACCCACCACCATGTCGACCATGTCGAGGCCAATCTGGCGCTGAAGGAGCGCTTCAAGCTGCGCATCGTCGGACCGGAGGCTGAAAAGGAAAAGATCCCCGGCATCGACGAGACCGTCGGGCAAGGCTCGGTCGTCCATCTCGGCGGCGAGCGGATCGATGTCATCGCCACGCCCGGCCACACTGCGGGCCATGTCTCCTATCATTTTCCGGCCTCGAAAGTGGCGTTCACCGCCGACACTTTGTTCGCGCTCGGCTGCGGCCGGCTGTTCGAATGCAAGCCGCCGGTGATGTATGAGTCGCTGAAGAAGCTCGCCGCACTCCCGGCGGACACGGTCATCTATTGCGGCCATGAGTATACGCTTTCGAACGCCCGCTTTGCGTTGACCGTCGACCCGACCAATTCGGCGCTGAAAGAACGCGCCGCCAAGATCGAGACCCTGCGCGCCGACAACAAGGCGACGCTGCCGACCACGATCGGCGAGGAATTGTCGACCAATCCGTTCCTGCGCTGGCACGACCCGGCGATCCGCAAGCATCTCGGTATGGAGGAGGCCTCCGACGCCGAAGTGTTCGCGGAAATCCGCAAGCGCAAGGACAATTTCTGAGCATCGTTCCGGGATCAGCCATGACCAGCGCCGCTGAAATCATCGCCATGCTTGGCCTCAAGCCGCATCCGGAAGGCGGCTGGTATGCCGAGACCTTTCGCGACGGCGCCGGTGGCGCGCGTGGCCATTCGACGGCGATCTATTTCCTCCTTGAACAGGACCAGATTTCGGCCTGGCACCGGGTCAAGGACGCGGCCGAGGTCTGGCACTTCCATGCCGGAGCGCCGCTGGCGCTGTCGATGTGCGAGGAAGGTAGTCCAATGCTTAACCAGGTGATCGAGCAGGTGCTCGGCATTGAGCTTGCGGCGGGCGAGCGGCCGCAGATCGTCGTGCCGGCCGGCTGGTGGCAATCGGCGCGCAGCCTCGGCGAATGGACGTTGGTCGGCTGCACCGTGGCGCCGGGCTTCGACTTCGCCGCGTTTGAAATGGCCGAGCCGGGCTGGCAGCCTTAGGCCAGAAGAAAACCAAGAGTTATGCAGAGCTGGGCGGCATAGTAGAGCACCCAGACCGCATAACGGATGCCGGCGCGATAGGGTGCTATTGCCGGAACCAGGAATTTCTCCGCGGCAAGCAGCCCGTCCGATGCCATGAACATAACAGCGCCGCCGATGACCCACGGATTGGCGAGCGTCAACGCCGAGATGCCCATCGCCAGAATGGCCGCGATATAGATGGCGATCGGCACCCGCAGGCCGGGACTGACACGGCGCCAGAGCGCCGCCAGCATGACGACTGCGAAGGCCGCCATGGCAAGCGCGATGGCGCCGCGCCATGTCTCGGTGCTGAGCACATCCAGCCCGCCGCCGCCGAGCAGGAAGAGCGGCACATAGAGGACATGCGCCGCAAGGAAGCTGGCCAGCCCGCCGAGGAAGGCCTTTTCGCCGTCACGCGACAGGAAGGCATCGCCGACGGCGCTGAGCGCCAGCGCAGAGACGAGCAACAGCGGCCCACCTTGCATGAAGGCCAGCGCCGCAAGCATGGCCACGGCCAGCGTCTTTGCCGCCGAGCGGGCCAGCGTCGGCCGCATGTCCAGGGTGAAGGCGTAGATCACCGCCGCCACCAGCGAAAAAATCAATGTTGCATTTGCGTTGGCGTCGATGCCGCCGGCAAACGGCATCGTCATGCGCTTGCCCCGCCAGTTGCCGCCTTGCGCAGGAACAACGATTTCGCCGCCAGCGCCGCGCCGCCGGTGATCAGTACGCAGGCCGCCAGGATACGCAGCGACGGCTCGGCAACGCCCGCCGCGATCAGCACCAATGTCGACAGCAGTGGCGCCGCATAGCTTGCCGCGCCGAGCACCTGGATGTTGCCTCGTTTGACGCCGATATCCCAGGCGTAGAAGGCGGCACCCACCGGCATCAACCCCAAACCAACCACCGCCAGCCACTGGCCGGGGCCATCGGGCAGCACCGTCTTTTCCAGCAGAAGATGGCAGATGAGGGACAGGGCTGCCGTGGCGGCGCAGAACCAGGTGACGATTGAGGTCGGCACCGCCGGAAAGCGCCGCGACAGCAGCGAATAGGACGACCACAGCAGCGCACAGACGGCCGCCATCGCATAGCCGAAGGTGTAGCGAGCATCGAAGGCGAGGCCGCCACCCTTGGTGACGATCAGCACGGTCCCGGCGAGCCCGAGCAGCGCGCCGACGACATGGTTCCAGGCCAGCTTCTCGCCCGGCATCAGCGCTGATCCCAGCACGATCAGCAGCGGCCACAGATAGGCGATCAGGCTTGCCTCGACCGCCGGCGCGTTGCGCAGCGCGGTGAAATAGAAGAAATGGTAGCCGAACAGTCCGGCAATGCCGATCACCCAGACCTGGCGTGGGATCTTCAGGCTTTTATCGGTCGCCGGCATGAACAGCCGGGCAACCAACCCGACGGCGGTGCCGATGGTGAAGGTGATGGCCGAGAGCAAGAATGGCGGCACGGCGCCCGACGCATCGGTGAGCAACGCCAGCAGCGCCCACATGGCGACCGCCGAGAAACCGATCAGTGTTGCGCGCCCCATGCCCGTCTCCGGCGACTCGCCCCATTCTATTCGGGTGGGCGCGTCTATTCAGTAGCTTCGAACCGCCCCGCGCTGACAGTCAAGGTGCCGATCTGCGTCCCGACCGTGGCGTGGATCGGCGCATATATGCCGGTTTGGCCGAGCGGTGCAAACGTCACCATCATCTGGCTCTTCTTCTTCAGGTAATTCAGCGCCTTGCGGCCCTTGCGGTAGCCTGCCACCGGCTCGAAGCTCATCTTGCAGGTAACGGTGTCGCCCTTGTAGCCCTTGACCGAGATCGATCCTTTCGAGGCGTAGGTCAGCGTCAGGTCGGCGCGCATCTCGCCGTCATAGAATTTCACCTTGCGCCCACAGACCTGGTCGAGGCTGTCAGCATGGATGACGGTAGCCGCCATCGGATCGAGCACCGATGCCAGATCGTTGCTGCCCAGCGGTATCCAGTTTTTGGGATTGCGCTTTTTCGGCTCGGGAATGATCTGGGTGGCGGTCACCGCGCCATTGGCAAAGCGGATATCGACCATGGAAGCCTTCTTGCCGGACTTATAATCGGCGCGAAATACCTGCGGCTGCATCTGCTTGCCCAGGATCTTGCCCTTTGACGAGATCGTGCCGCTCGTGTCGTCGAACAAGGTGGCGAGACCCGCGCTGGAGACGGTGCCGTCTATGGAATAGCTATCGCCTTCGTAGTGGCTGGAAAATGTCGCCTTGGCCACGGAAAGGCCCAGGAACGACACCGTGTATTCGCCCTTGAAGGACTGTGCGGTGGCTGCGGGCGCGGCGGCAAGGGTTGATGTTGGCAAGGCGGCGACAAATATGGCGACAACGGCATGTGACGGGCGAAGCATGGCGGGCTCGGTCCTTGATTTTTTTAACCGGAGGCGGGCGACTCCGGCTTGAAATGTCCCTGTCCGACCGCTTATAGGCTGAATTCCGGCCTTTATGTGAAACGCCCGTCACAGTCGTGGGCAAGCCGGAGCTTGACGCATTGGCGAAATGCAACTAAGGAACGCCAACTTTTCCATAAGGCCGCCTGACTGAAACCGCGCGCCACCCGGCGCGGGCGAACAAGGTTTGGCAGGCTAGACAGAACTGAAGGTTAGAACCATGTCCCGCACCTGTGAACTCACTGCCAAGGCAGTCCAGACCGGCAACAATGTGAGCCACGCCAACAACAAGACCAAGCGCCGCTTCCTGCCGAACCTCGTCAATGTGACGCTGATTTCGGAAGCGCTGAACCAGAATGTGCGCCTGCGCATTTCGGCCAACGCGCTGCGTTCGGTCGAGCATCGCGGCGGCCTCGACGCCTTCCTGGCCAAGGCCGACGCCAAGGAATTGTCGCAGCGCGCGCGCCTGTTGAAGAAGCAGATCGCCAAGAAGCTGGCCGACCAGCCCGCCGCTTAACGATATCAAGGCGGGGGACGACCGCCCTGAGCATCGGAGCAATCCGATGCTCAAAACTTCTAAGGCAGCAGCATCGGAGCAATCCGATGCTCAAAACTTGCAAGGCAGCGCGACCCGAACTTCGGCTAGCGCCTGGCTGGTTCCATTACCCAGGATAAAAAAATGACTTCCTTCTCGCGATATCTGCCCTTTGTGGCCGCCATGGCGCTTGTCGTCGTGGCATCGAACATCCTCGTGCAGTTCCCGATGCAGGGCCAGGCCGGCGGTCTGTCGCTGGGCGACATCCTGACCTGGGGCGCCTTCACCTATCCCTTCTCCTTCCTGGTCACCGACCTTGCCAACCGCCGCTACGGGCCGACCGTGGCGCGCCGCATCGTCCTTGTCGGCTTCATGACCGCTGTGGTCTGCTCGATCCTCGTCCCGCCCTTCCTGTTTCGCCACGGCCTGATCGAGTTCGAGACATCAGCCGACCGGCTGGTGCGCATCGCCACAGCTTCCGGCGCGGCCTTCCTTTGCGCGCAATTGCTCGACGTCACCGTGTTCAACCGGTTGCGCCGGCAGAGCTGGTGGCGCGCGCCGATCGTCGGCACGCTGGTCGGCTCGGTGTTCGACACCCTGGTGTTCTTCAGCATCGCCTTTTCGGCCGCCTTCGCTTTTGCCGGCCCGAACGACAGCTTTGCGCTGGAGACGGCGCCGCTGATGGGCGTGCTGCCGGTCGAGTCCATGCGCTGGGTCTCCTGGGCGCTGGGCGACCTCTCGGTGAAGCTGATCATCGCTGTTGTGGCCCTGATCCCCTACCGGCTGCTCGCCGCCCACTGGAGCCAGCCGGCCGTGGCTGTCTAGGCCGTGATTCCCTGGGTCCAGCTCGGCTCGGCCAAAACGCCTGACGGCGGACAGGAACTGCGCCTCAAGCAGCGCGGCAGCGAATTCTCGATCATGCTCGGCACCAATGAGCTGATGAACAGCCGCCTCAGCGGCTCCGAGGAAGCGCTGGCCAAGCTCTCCTGTGAAAAGATCGGCGGCCGCGCCCAACCGAGAATCCTGATCGGCGGCCTCGGCATGGGTTTTACGCTGCGCGCTGCGCTTGCCCAAATGGGCGCCGACGCAGGCATCACCGTTGCCGAGCTTGTCCCCGCCGTCATCGCCTGGGCGCGCGGCCCCATGGAGGCGGTCTTCGCCGGCTGTCTCGACGATCCCCGTGTGACGGTTCGCGAAGCCGACGCCGGGCACATCATAAGATCCGACAAGGCAGCCTGGGACGCCATCCTGCTCGATATCGACAATGGCCCCCAAGGCATCGTCTACAGGGGCAACGACGCCCTCTATGGCGCTGCCGGCCTCGGCGCGGCGCGTGCAGCGCTCAGGCCCGGGGGCGTGCTGGCTGTTTGGTCGCAAGGCCCCGATGCCGGCTTCACACTTAGGCTCAAGCAGGCGGGCTTTGTCGTGGACGAGGTGAAGACGCGCGCCAATGGCAAGCGCGGCGCGCGCCACGTCATCTGGATCGCCACCAAGCCTTAGGGCTCTCAATCCTGGTGCAGGATGAATTCCAGATAGAGGTTGCGCTGCAGGATCGAATGGTTGTCGTCCGAGATCAGCGACACCATCAGCGCTCCGTCATCGCGGGTCCAGACGTCGAGCCCTTCCATATTGTCGATCTGGTAGCCCATGTCGGCTTCCATCAGCACCGGCCCGTCGGCAACCGCGCCCTTCTCGACGCTTTCGCCATAGATGCGCCTTAGCCGCATCCTGACACCGCCGGCCATCGAGAAACTGCGCTCCAAAAGCAGCAGGTCGCCATCCGGCAGGAAAGCGCCGTCGGTGATGTCGAAATCGCCGTTGCGCTTGATCGTGAAGACGCCCTTGTGCGGCCCTTCGATGATGGCGGCATAGATGTTGCCAGCCTTGTCCAAGCTCTTTTCCGAGACCACGACGAGGCCGCCCTCGTGCTGGCCGTTGGGATTGGCGTGGGTGACGGTCTCGAAACCGCGGTTCTGTCGCAGTTCGCGGGCTGGAACCAGAAAGTTCAGTTGCTTGAACGGCGCCGTCATGTTGCTGGGGTCGATCTTGAACTGGGCGACGCGGTGATCGCGCTCGAAGCCGACGGTGGCGATGCCGTCCTTGACTGCAAGGCCCTCGGCATCGACTTCCCATTTCCTGTCGATCGGCCGGCCCTTCTCATCGACCATCTGCTGCATGCGGAAATTCTGGATGCCGGACGGCCGCTTGTCGGCATTATGGGTGATAGAGCCGAAGAACCAGAAGCCCGTATCGGCGACGCCGATGAAATCGCTGCCGGGTTTGACGAACCGAAATGCCGACAGCGCGCCGAAATCGCGCGTCGTCGAGTTCATCTCAAGACCGCCGACGAATTCCAGCGGCCCAAACTGCTTGTCGGCGCTGCCGATATGGAAGGTGGTGATCGGCCGCGCCGAGACTTCGACCGGCTCGACCGCGCTTGGGCCGGCGGCGATGGCCGGCGCAAACGCCATGCCAGACAAGGCAGTGACCGCGAAGAGCATCTGCCGAAACCCGCCGCGCAAAAAAATCATCCGGCGCGCCGGTAGCCGCCGCGGCGTGTATCGCGCACGTTTTCCTCGGCGAACAGCGAGGCCAGCTGCTCGGTCATGGCGCCGGCCAGTTCCTCGGCATCGACGATGGTGACGGCGCGCCTGTAATAGCGGGTGACGTCGTGGCCGATGCCGATGGCCAGAAGCTCGACCGGCGAGCGCGTCTCGATCAGCTCGATGACGGCGCGCAGGTGCCGCTCGAGATAGTTGCCAGGATTGACCGACAGCGTCGAATCGTCAACCGGCGCGCCGTCCGAGATCATCATCAGGATCTTGCGCTGTTCGGGCCGGGCGATCAGCCGGTTGTGCGCCCATAACAACGCCTCGCCGTCGATGTTTTCCTTGAGCAGGCCCTCGCGCATCATCAGGCCGAGATTGCGCCGGGCGCGACGCCACGGATGATCGGCGGATTTGTAGATGATGTGGCGCAGATCGTTGAGCCGGCCGGGGTTCGGCGGCTTGCCGTCCTTCAGCCACTTCTCGCGAGCCTGTCCGCCCTTCCACGCCCGCGTGGTGAAGCCGAGGATCTCGACCGAGACGCCGCAGCGCTCCAGCGTGCGCGCCAGAATGTCGGCACAGGTGGCGGCAACCGTGATCGGCCGACCGCGCATCGAGCCCGAATTGTCGAGCACCAGCGTCACCACCGTGTCGCGGAATTTGGTGTCGCGCTCCTGCTTGAACGACAAGGGCTGCATCGGGTCGATGACGACACGAACCAGGCGTGCCGGATCGAGATAACCCTCTTCGAGGTCGAAATCCCAGGAACGGTTCTGCTGCGCCATCAGGCGGCGCTGCAGCCGGTTGGCGAGCCGTCCGACGACGCCGGAGAGATTGGCCAGTTGCTTGTCGAGGAAGGCGCGCAGCCGGTCGAGTTCTTCTTCCTCGCACAGCTCTTCCGCACCGACCGTCTCGTCGAAGGCGGTGGTGAAAACCTTGTAGTCGATCTCTTTCGGCAGGTTGGCGAACGGGTTGTCGTTACGGCGCGCCTCGCCCGGCGTTTCGGCGTCCGCATCGTCATCGTCGGAAAGATCGTCGGCAGTGGCGTCGGAGGCCTCAGTCTCGGACGACTGTTCGTCGTCGGCCGAGGCCTCGGCATCCTCGGATTGCGACTGCTCGGAGCCGGAATCCTCTTCGCCGCCCTCCTCGCTCTGCTCCTCGCCTTGCGGCTGGTTCTCGTCATTGTCCTCGGAGTCTTCGGTCTCCTGATCGTCGCCGAGTTCCTCGGCCATCTCCATGGACGCCAGCATCTCACGCACGACGCGGGCGAAGGCCTGCTGGTCGCCGAGCTTGGCCGACAGTCCGTCGAGATCGGCCTTGGCCTTCTCCTCGACCCAGGGCCGCCAGAGGTCGACCAGCCGCTCGCCGCTCTTCGGGATCGGCCGCCCGGTCAGCTTTTCGCGCACCATCAGCGCCAGCGCTTCCTCGATCGGCGCGTCGGCCTTGTCCTTGACGTCGACAAGGTTGGCCTTGGCGTATTTGTCCTCCAGCATGGAGCCGATATTGTCGGCGACGCCCTGCATGGCGCGGCTGCCGATCGCCTCGACGCGGGCCTGTTCCACGGCGTCATAGATCGAGCGCGCCAGCTTGCCTTCCGGCGCCAGTTTGGTGTGGATACGCTGATCGTGGCAGGCGCGCTTCAGCGCCATGGAATCGCCCAGGCCACGAGTAATCGCGATGTCTGTCTTGGACGCTTTCTTCGGCAGTTCGGGCAGACGGGCGCGGCTGCCGGCGAGCGCCGGGCGGTCCTTGGCGAAACCGACTTCGAGCTCCTTGTCGCCGGCGATGGCGCGCATGCAGACGGTGACGGCACGCTTGAAGCTGTCGGCTTCAGACCCCGTCTTCGACTTGTTGCGCGTGTTGTCGCCCGGACCCGCCATCGAGGCTCTGCTCAGCCCAGCACCACGTTGGCGGCGCTCTCGGGCAGGTCCTCGCCGAAGGCGCGCTGGTAGAACTCGGCCACCACCGAACGCTCCAGCTCGTCGCACTTGTTGAGGAAGGTCAGCCGGAACGCCATGCCGATATTGCCGAAGATCTCGGCATTTTCGGCCCAGGTGATGACGGTACGCGGGCTCATCACGGTCGACAGATCGCCATTGATGAAGGCCGAGCGCGTCATGTCGGCGACGCGCACCATCTTGTTGACGATGTCCTTGCCCTTGCCGTCGCGATAGTGCTTGGCCTTGGCCAGCACGATGTTCACCTCATTGTCGTGCGGCAGGTAGTTCAGCGTGGTGACGATCGACCAGCGATCCATCTGCGCCTGGTTGATCTGCTGCGTGCCGTGATAGAGGCCGGTGGTGTCGCCGAGGCCGACCGTGTTGGCGGTCGAAAACAGCCGGAACGCCGGATGCGGGCGGATGACCCGGCTCTGGTCGAGCAGCGTCAGGCGGCCCGACGATTCCAGCACGCGCTGGATGACGAACATCACGTCCGGACGGCCGGCATCGTACTCGTCAAAGCAGAGCGCGACATTGTGCTGGTAGGCCCAAGGCAGGATGCCGTCGCGGAATTCCGTGATCTGCAGGCCGTCCTTGACGACGATGGCGTCCTTGCCCACGAGATCGATACGGCTGACATGGCTGTCGAGGTTGACGCGCACGCAGGGCCAATTCAGACGGGCTGCGACCTGTTCGATATGCGTCGATTTGCCGGTGCCGTGATAGCCCGAGACCATGACGCGGCGATTGTAGGCAAAGCCGGCAAGGATCGCCAGCGTCGTCGCCTTGTCGAACAGATAATCCGGATCGATGTCCGGCACATGTTCCGAGGTCACCGAATAAGCCGGCACCACCATCTTGGACTCGAAGCCGAATTTGTCTTTCACCGACACCGTCGTGTCGGGCAAATTGGCGATGTCGCGATCGACCTTGTTCATCTCTATCCGAGTCTCCACGGGCGAAATGCCTGATTTCGCCGGCAATCGTTTTTGTCCGGGGGCGGTCTTAGAGCCTTTTCCACCCTTATGAAAGTTGGAAAACGACACGAACCGTTAGGTTGCTCAGCACAAACCCGCCTGCTTGAGCACGCGATAGGCCTGCAGCACATCGCGGAACCGGTCTTCCGAACCTCTATCGCCGCCATTCGCATCCGGATGGTGGCGCTTCACAAGTTCCTTATAGCGCGCCTTGATGTCCTTGCCAGTCGCCTTTGTATCAAGGCCAAGCGTTTCCAGCGCCTTGGCCTCAAGCGGCTTGGCCTTGCGTTCGCGCGCCTCGCGCGGGTCCTTCGGCCCTTTGAACAGGTCGAAAGGATCGCGCATGCGGTTGTAATAGCCGGCGCGACCGGAACGCTGCTGGGCGAAATCGGGCGAGGAGCGCGTCGAGGCGCCGGCGACGCCCATCTTCCATGTCGGCCGGTGGCCGGTCATCGCTTCCTTCTGGAAGCGGGCTATCTCGGTGTCCGGCACGCCGGAGAAGTAGTTGAAACCCTTGTTGTATTCGCGCACATGATCGAAGCAGAACTGAAAATACTCGCCTTCCTTCATGCGTCCGACCGGCGCCCGGTGGGTACCGGCCTCCTTGCAGCCGTCCCACTGGCAGATCGGCGAGTGCGACTTCAGCTCCGCATCCTTGTCGGGACGGACCCGAATTTTCTCGAAATATTTGGGGTACGGTTTCATCTCACCCATTTATGGGCTGTTCGCACGTGCGAAACAAGAATTGACATTTTCGCGATCATCGCCCTAACCGCTGAATCGCGGCATAAAGCAGGGCGAATGGCGATTTTTGAGGCGGCCCGGCGGGATCGATCCCGATTTCCCGATCACGCCTTGCAGATATGGTGAAGGGAGATGGCGATGTCCATACAGGCGACGATGGAAGACAAGCTGAACAAGGCGTTTTCGCCGGAGCGCCTGGCGATCGTCAATGAAAGCCATCTCCATGCCGGTCATCACCACCACGGCTCCGACCATCACGCTGCCTATGAAGGCACTGGCGAGACGCATTTTCGCGTCCGCATCGTCTCATCCGTCTTTGCCGGCATGAGCCGCATCGACCGCCACCGCGCCGTCAACGAATTGCTGGCAGCGGAGCTGCAAGCCGGCGTCCATGCGCTGGCAATCGAACCGGCTGCACCCGGCGAAAAGACCCGTTGGTAAGTCTCTCCGCCTCAGATCACCGCTTCAATGAGAAACGGTCCCGGACGCGACAGGGCACTGTCGAGCAGCGCGTCGAACCGCTCGCACGTGTCGGCGCGGGCCGCCTCGACGCCCATGCCTTTGGCCAGCGCAACCCAGTCCAGCGCCGGATGGTCGAGATCGAGCATGCGCCTGGCGTTCTCGCCGATCTCATTGACCCCGACATTCTTCATTTCGCCATGCAGGATGGCGTAGGTCCGGTTGGAAAAGATGATGGTCACGACGTCAAGCTTTTCCCTGGCCTGGGTCCACAGTCCCTGCACCGTGTACATGCCACTGCCGTCGGCTTCGAGATTGATCACCTTGCGGTCCGGGCAGGCGATCGCCGCGCCGGTAGCCATGGGAATGCCGCCGCCGATCGATCCGCCCGTACCCATCATGTAGTCGTGCGGCGCCGCAAAGGCGGATAGCGTGAAGAACCGTCTCGCCGAGGTGACCGCTTCGTCGCAGACGATGGCATTGGCCGGAAGTTTGCGCGCCACCGACAGCGCGATGGCATCGTCCGTCAGTCTGCCGCTCAGCGTCGGTTCGTCTGGAAAGGCGGTTGCGGCGGCGAATTGCTGCGTCGGCTTGATGCCGAGCTCGTCGGCCAGCGCCTCCAGCGCCGCTTTCAGATCCTGGCCATGCGCCGCCAGCGAAAGCACCTTGCAATCGTCCCGAACCAGCCGCCCGGGCTTGCCGGGATAAGCGAAGAAGGCAACCGGCTCCTTGGCGCCGACCAGCACCAGCAAATCGATATCCCGGAGCGTGGCCGTCGCCGCATCGACCGGATAGGGAATGCGGGTCGGGGCGAACCGCCCGCGGCCGCGCTGCATGCGGGCGATCAGAACCTCACTGAACAGCCTGACATCGCTTCCCGATGACATTCTCCCTGCGATTTCAAGTCCATCGGCGCGCGCCGCCTGCCCACGCACCACCATGCCGACACGGCCCGGCGCGGCGCGGATTGCTTCGGCGATCGTGCGCACAACAGCCATGTCGACGGCGGGCGGCGGCTCCAGCTTCACCTTGCCAGGCGAAATCGCAGCAACTTCGCCCCAGGCGGCATCCGCAGGCAGGATCAAGGTCGTGACGCCAGGCGGCGTGAGTGAGGCGCGGAAAGCCGCCTCTGCGGCCGGCACAATATCGGCCGGCCCCTTGACGCGGCCAACCCAGTTCGACATCGGCGACGCCAGGCCTTCTATGTCGCTGGTCAGCGGGGCATCGAGCGGCAGATGGTAGGAAGCATGGTCGCCGACAATGTTGATCATCGGGCTGCGCGCACGCCTTGCGTTGTGCATGTTGGCCAAACCGTTGGCGAGACCCGGTCCGGTATGCAGCAACGTTGCTGCCGGGCGGTCGGTCATGCGCGCATAGCCGTCGGCGGCGCCGGTCACCACGCCCTCGAACAGGCCGAGCACGCAGCGCATCTGAGGTTTGCGGTCCAGTGCGGCAACGAAATGCATTTCGGATGTGCCAGGATTGGCGAAGCAGACCGTGACGTCATTGGCCAGGAGCACGTCGCACAGCAGATCGGCGCCATTCATGATTTTCTTTCCCAATCGACAACTCAGGAACAATTGCACCTGTAGCCGCCGGGTCGGCAATGTCCCGCCGGGGCTTTTGGTCTGATCCAGGACGCCTCGCGGGGATCGGGGATCAACCGACGGTCCATTCAGGAAGGCCAGCATCGCGGCGGTCAACGCGTCGCCGTCCTCGCCGAAGTCGTGATTGATCGACATATGCGTGTAGGCGTTGCCGTCGAACAGCGTCACTTCAGTGCCGATGGCGCGCAGGCGTTTGGCAAAGCCTTCGATTGGTCGTCGCGGCCTTCGGCGCGCGAATAGGCGATGAAGGTCGGCGGATGCTTGTGTCCATCGAGATAGCTGGCCGGCGACAACGCCGCCCATCAGCGCCGCAGCACCGGGCAACCCGCCATTCCAGCCACTCCGAATGTTTCCTCCCAAGCCTTCTACCCGGATTGCAGCCACTCTCCTTCATGTGAAGGGAACCAACAATGCTTTCCGACAGTTGAAGGTGATGAGGCGATTGGAATCCAGATCGGCTCCGAGGGCAGAACATCATGCGTGCAACCCAATCCGACGTCTTCGATCTTTTTTCGGAAATTTATGCCAATGCGGCGGACGAAGAGGTCAGCATCCAACAGTATCTTCTTGCCTGTCGGGAAGACAAATCGATGTACGCTTCGGCGCCCGAAAGGATGGTCGACGCAATCGGCGAACCAAAACTGGTTGACACCAGCAAAGACGAGCGCCTCGGCCGCATTTTCGCGAATCGGACCCTCAAGATCTACCCTCATTTTTCTGACTTCTATGGAATGGAGGATACGATCGAGCGCATAGCTGGATATTTCCGCTATGCCTCGCAGGGGCTCGAAGAACGCAAGCAGATCCTCTATCTCCTCGGCCCGGTCGGCGGCGGCAAATCCTCTCTGGCCGAGCGCCTGAAGAAACTGATGGAGCAGCGCCCGATCTACACGCTGAAGGTCGGCAACCAGATCAGCCCGGTTTTCGAGTCGCCGCTTGGGCTGTTCCATCCCGATCACATGGGTGATCTGCTAGAGGATAAATACGGCATAGCCCGGCGCCGGCTGAACGGATTGATTTCGCCATGGGCGGCCAAGCGCCTCGACGAATTGTCTGGCGACATTTCCAAATTCAGCGTCGTCAAGCTGATGCCGTCGCGGCTGCGCCAGATCGGCATTGCCAAGACCGAACCTGGCGATGAGAACAATCAGGATGTCTCGGCCCTGGTCGGCAAGGTCGACATCAGGCAATTGGAAAATTTTAGCCAGTCCGACCCCGATGCCTATTCCTATAGCGGTGGCCTGAACCGGACCACGCAAGGTCTGCTTGAATTCGTCGAGATGTTCAAGGCACCCATCAAGGTTCTGCATCCGCTGCTGACCGCGACACAGGAAGGCAGCTACAACGGCACTGAAAATTTCGGCGCCTTTCCCTACCAGGGGATCATCGTCGCCCATTCCAACGAGTCGGAATGGCAACAGTTCAAGAGCAACAAGAACAACGAGGCGTTTCTCGATCGCATCCTGGTGGTCAAGGTACCCTATTGCCTGCGGATCACCGAAGAGAGGCAGATCTATGAGAAATTGCTGCGTGAGAGCGAGTTGGCCGCCAGCCCCTGTGCCCCTGAAGTTTTGGACATCCTCAGCCGCTTTGCAGTTTCGACGCGCTTAGCCGAGCACGACAACTCGCCGCTCTACACCAAGATGCGCGCCTATGACGGCGAAAATCTGAAGGAAGTCGATCCCAGGGCAAAGTCGGTCCAAGAATATCGCGACGCCGCCGGCGTCGATGAAGGCATGACGGGCGTCAGCACGCGCTTTGCCTTTAAGATCCTTTCGCAGACATTCAACTTCGATAATGAGGAGGTGGCCGCCGATCCTGTGCATCTGATGTACATTCTGGAGGAGGCGATCAAGCGGGAGCAGTTCCCGAAGGAAACGGAAGCGGCCTATCTTGAATTCATCAAGTCGGAGCTTGCGGCGCGCTACGCCGAGTTCATCGGCCACGAAATCCAGAAGGCCTATCTGGAGTCCTATAGCGAATACGGCCAGAACCTCTTCGACCGCTACATCGCCTATGCGGATGCCTGGATTGAGGACCAGGACTACAAGGACCCCGACACCGGCCAGATCCTCAACCGGGAGATCCTGGACAACGAACTTTCGCAGGTCGAGAAACCGGCAGGCATCGCCAATCCCAAGGACTTCCGTAACGAGGTGGTGAAGTTCACTCTGCGCGCTCGCGCAAGAAACCACGGCCGCAACCCGTCATGGACCAGCTATGAAAAACTGCGCGAGGTCATCGAGAAGCGGATGTTCGGACAGGTCGAGGACCTCTTGCCGGTGATCAGCTTCGGCTCCAAGCAAGACAGCGTTACGGAAAAGCGCCATAACGAATTCGTACAGCGCATGATCGAGCGTGGCTACACAGAACGGCAGGTACGCCGGCTGGTGGACTGGTACATGCGGGTGAACAAGGCGGGTTGACAGAGCCGGATGGTTCCATGCCGATCTTCATCGACCGTCGCCTGAACCCCAAGGACAAGAGCCTTGGCAATCGACAGCGCTTCCTCAGGCGTGCTCGCGAGGAGTTGAAGCGGAGCATTCGCGATCAAATCCGCACTGGCAGGATCGCCGACGTGGATACCGAGCACGCCGTGCCCATGCCGGAAAGGAAAACGGCCGAGCCGAGCTTCAACGATGACAGGGCCAGCGGACGGCGCCGACACATCCTTCCGGGCAACAGGCATTTTTCCCCTGGAGACCTGCTCCCGAAGCCGCATGGGGGCGGCGCGGCGTCGTCGCCAGGAAACACGGCGTCGGAAGACGATTTTCGTTTCGTGCTGTCACGCGAGGAGGTGCTCGAACTCTTTTTGAGGATCTCGAACTGCCCGACCTGGTTAAGCTCAATCTCAAGGAAATCCTTGCCTTCAAGCCGCGCCGGGCCGGCTTCGCGGCAACCGGTTCCCCGACCAACATCAATGCCGGCCGCACGATGCGCAACAGCCTAGGCCGGCGCATTGCGCTGAGGCGCCCCACGCAGCAGGAACTGGAGGCGATCCTCCGGGAAATCGTCACGCTTGAGTCGGCCCCGGCCGGCGCGGCGGTGCGCCAGCGCATCGCGGAATTACGCGACGAGCTTGACCGGCTGGAGCGACGGCGCAGGCGAATTGCCTTTGTCGATCCGGTCGATATCCGATTCAACCGCTTCGACGCCCGGCCGGTGCCGAATGCCAATGCCGTCATGTTCTGCCTTATGGACGTGTCCGGATCGATGGGCCAACGCGAAAAGGACTTGGCCAAACGCTTCTTCGTGCTGCTGCACCTGTTCTTGAAACGGCGCTACGAACGCACGGAGATCGTCTTCATCCGCCATACCCATGAGGCGCACGAAGTGGATGAGGACACGTTCTTCTACAACACGCAGAGCGGCGGTACGATCGTCTCCACCGCGCTCGACGAAATGCACCGCATTATCGGCCAGCGCTATCCTGCCAGCGAGTGGAACATTTACGCCGCGCAGGCCTCTGACGGGGACAATTTCACCACCGATTCCGAGCGATGCATAGAGCTCATGAACGGCAAGCTCATGCGCCTGTGCCAGTATTTCGCCTATGTCGAGATCATCGACGAACGCGAGAGCCACATATTCGGTGCTACCGAAAACGGGACGTCGCTTTGGCGCGCCTACAGTACGATCGAGCTGAAATGGCCCAACTTCCAGATGAGCCGCATCGCTGCTCCCGCGGATATTTACCCGGTCTTCCACCGGCTCTTCGCCAGGCAGCCGGTGGCCATCAAGAGCGCTTGAGAGAGAGAGAGAGATGGTCAGGCGAGCCAACGAAACGAATTTGTTGTTTTCCGGTTCCGACTGGAATTTCGAGAAATTATCGCGGGCTTTTGAAGAGATCGAGGCGATCGCGGTCGACGAGTTGCATCTCGATACTTACCCGGTCCAGATGGAGATAATCTCCTCCCAGCAGATGCTCGACGCCTACTCATCTATCGGCATGCCACTGATGTATCGGCATTGGTCGTTCGGCAAACATTTCCTTCACCAGGAGCTTCTTTACCGTAAGGGTGGTCGGGGGCTGGCCTATGAACTGGTCATCAACTCCAATCCCTGCATCGTCTACCTCATGGAGGAAAACACCATGGCGTTGCAGGCCCTTGTGACGGCCCACGCGGCGCTTGGCCACAATCATTTCTTCAAGAACAATCATCTGTTTCAGCAATGGACCGACGCCGGGGCAATCCTGGGTTATCTGGACTTCGCCAAGGGCTACATCGCCCGGTGCGAGGAGCGGCACGGCCTTGCAGCAGTGGAGGCCATTCTCGATTCCGCCCATGCGCTGATGGAACAAGGGGTGTTCCGCTATCACCGGCCGCCAAAGCTCTCGTCGGAGCGACAGCGCGAAGGGCTTCGCGAGCGCCTCGAATACGAAGAGCGCTCCTACAACGATCTGTGGCGCACGCTGCCGCCGTCGCAGAACAAAAACAAGTCCGGCAATGAGGATCAAGGGATGGCGGAGCGCAAGAGATCGCTCAACCTGCCCGAGGAAAACCTCCTGTATTTCCTCGAGAAGAACAGCCTGATCCTGGAACCCTGGCAGCGCGAGATCATCAGGATCGTCCGCGTCATCGCGCAATATTTCTACCCGCAGCGACAGACTCAAGTGATGAATGAAGGCTGCGCCACCTTCGTGCATTATACGCTCATGAACATGCTATTCGATCGTGGCCGGATCGGCGAAGGTGCCATGCTCGAAATCCTGCGCAACCATTCGAACGTGATCTTCCAGCCGGCCTTTGACGATCCCCGGTTTTCAGGCATCAATCCCTATGCCCTCGGCCTCGACATGATGCAGGACATACAGCGCATTTCGACCGAGCCGACGGCGGAGGACCGCGACTGGTTCCCGGACATTGCAGGACATGGCAACTGGCGCGAGGTCCTGCTTGAGGCCTGGGCCAACCACCGCGACGAATCCTTTATCCGCCAGTATCTCAGCCCGAGCTTGATCCGAAAATGGCGGTTCTTCGTGCTTGGCGATGGAGCCGACAAACCGCATTTCGAAGTCGCGTCGATCCACAACGAACGTGGCTATCACAAGATACGCGCCCAGCTAGCCCACAGTTACGACCTTGGAGCGAATCGGCCGGACATCCAGGTGATTGATGTCGACCTGCTCGGCGACCGGCAGTTGCGGCTGCAACACAGGGTAAAGGATGGTGTTGTGCTCGAAGGGGCCAGCCGTGACGCGACGCTGCGCCATGTCCGCAGCCTCTGGGGCTACGAGGTCAGCCTGGTCGCAGTTGACGCTCAAACCGGTGCGACCATCCACGAACGGTCTACGAGCCAGATCGCTGCATAAGCTCGGCAAAGAGCGTCATGTGGCGGGCCTGCTCGGTACCTTTAAGATTCGCCCGCCGGCCTGATCCTGATTCTGGCGATCCGGTTTTTGTCGCGCTTCATCACCACGAAGCGCTTGCCGTGGAAGGTGAAAGCCTGCTTTTCCTCGGGGATCGACTGCGTCTCGTGGATGACCAGGCCGGCAATGGTGGTCGCTTCCTCGTCAGGCAGGTTCCAGTCGAGCGCCCGGTTGAGATCGCGGATCGGCACGGTGCCGTCGACGACCACGGAACCGTCCGCCTCCTGCTTCACGCCCTGAATGTCTACATCGTGCTCGTCGGCGATCTCGCCAACGATCTCCTCGATAATGTCCTCCAGCGTCACCAGCCCTTCGACCTCGCCATATTCGTCGACGACGATAGCGAAATGCGCCTTGGCGCGCAGGAAGGCGTTGAGCTGTTCCTGCAGCGTCGTGGTGTCGGGCACGAACCAAGGCTTCGAAGCGATCTTCATCACGTCGATCCGGGAAAAGTCGTTGCCGACCTCGTTCAGCGCTCGCAGCAGGTCCTTGGCGTGCAGCACGCCGACGATGTTGTCGAGAGAGCCTTTCCACAACGGCATGCGGGTGTGCGGGCTTTGCAGGATCTCGCGCACCACCGCTTCCGGCCCATTGTCGGCATTGACCGAGCGCATATTGGTGCGGTGGACCATGATGTCGGAGACTTCGAGCTCGGCGAGATCGAACAGCCCGCCGACGCGGTCGCGGTCCTCACGCACCATCTGGCCGTCGCGGCGGAAATCGTCGACCGCGCCGCGCAACTCGTCCTGTGTCGAGCGCTGCGGCTCGATGCGCGACAGCTCATAGCCGAACATGGCAAGCAGGCGCGTGCGCACGGCCAGGACCAGCAGGATGAGGATGGCAAGGACGGCGACGACGGTCCAGCCGGGCTCGTTGATCATCGCTGCCGGCTTTCCTGGCCCGGGTGGTTCTCCCTGAGGAACGAAAGCACTTCCGACGCCGGTACATCCTTGGCAATAAAAGCTTGGCCAACGCCGCGCGTCAGGATGAATGTCAGCGCGCCGCGCGACACTTTCTTGTCCTGGGTGATGAAGCCAAGCAGCGCCTCGGCATCGGGCAACTCACCAGGGATGTCGGCCATCCGCCAGGGTAGACCGACGGCGCGAAGATGCGCCTCGACCCGCGCCGCGTCGTCGGGGCTGGCCAGATTGAGCCTTGCGGAAAAGCGGTGCGCCAGCGCCATGCCGATGGCGACGCCTTCGCCATGGACGAGGCGGGCGCCGTCATACTGTGTGGCGCCTTCCAGCGCATGGCCGAACGTGTGGCCAAGATTGAGCAGTGCGCGGTCGCCGGTTTCGAACTCGTCGCGGGCGACGACATCGGCCTTGGCGCGGCACGCCTCGGCGATGGCCTCGGCCCGCTCCGGTCCGCCAGCGAACACCTTTTCCCAGTTCGCTTCCAGCCAGGCGAAAAACGCCGGTCGGTCGATCAACCCGTATTTGGCAAGCTCGGCATAGCCGGCGCGAAATTCGCGGATCGGCAGCGTGTCGAGCACTTCGGTATCGGCCAGCACCAGTTTCGGCTGGTGGAAGACACCGACCAGATTCTTGCCGCGCGGACTGTTGATGCCGGTTTTGCCACCGACCGAGGAATCGACCTGCGCCAGCAGCGAGGTTGGAATCTGGACGAAATTCATGCCGCGGCGCACGATGCCGGCGGCAAAGCCGGTGAGGTCGCCGATGACGCCACCGCCGAGCGCAATGACGACATCGCCGCGCTCCAGCTTGGCGGCGAGCACGCCGTCGACCACCTCTTCGAGATGGGCAAAGCTCTTGGTCTTTTCGCCGGCCGGCAAAGTGATGACGGCAGGCTGGATGCCGCGTGTTTCCAGACCGGCCTTCAGCGCGTCGAGATGTGCCGCCGCGACATTATCGTCCGTGACCACCGCCGCTCTCGTGCCGGGCAGGCGGCGCGAAATCTCGGCGCCGGCGCGCGCCAAAAGGCCGGGGCCGATCAGGATGTCGTAGGCACGCTCGCCAAGGCCGACCTCGACAGTGACCGGTTCGCTCACAGCCGCACCTCGCCCGGCGCAGTCGGAGCCGGAATGCCGAAATGCCCGCACAGCGCGTCGACAACCTCGGTCGCAATGACCTCCTTGCGGTCGTCGCGTGTCGGCACGGTGATGTTGGACGTGGCATAGACCGGGTAGCGCTCGCCCATCAGCCGCTCGAGCACGGCGCGCGGATCGGCGCTTTTGAGCAACGGCCGGTTCTGCTTCTTGGACACGCGCTCCATCAACAGGTCGATCTCGGCCTTCAGCCACACCGACACGCCATGCCCGGCGATCGCTTCCCGCGTCTGCGCATTCATGAACGCGCCGCCGCCGGTCGACAGCACCTGCGGGCCACTCTCCAGCACGCGCAGGATGACGCGCTGCTCCAATGCCCGGAATTCGGTCTCGCCATAGCGTTCGAACAGTTCCGGCACCGTCATGCGCGACACGGTTTCTATCTCCTGGTCGCTGTCTACGAAGGGCAGCGACAGCATCGTCGCCACCTTGCGGCCGATCGCCGTCTTGCCGGCGCCCATCAGGCCGACAAAGACGATCGAGCGGCTGCCCAGCCTGTCGAGCAGCGCGGCATGGCTATCGCCGGGAGGATTTGCTGGTAACGCGTTCATGAGACCATGCTGTTTCTAAGCCGTCTTTGCCGGCGTATCGACATCAAAAGCCCGTTTGCGTCAAGCATAGCGCCTTTCGCACGCAGAGCCCTTCGTCCTTGAATTGACGGAATTAGCGTCCCATAAGGACACAGGGCTTGGAATCGCAGAGCAAGAAGACGGGCGAAGATTGATGCCGACACTGTTCCGCTTTGTCGTGACGATGATGATTCTTGCCGGCATTGCCTATGGTACGATGGTGGCGTTGGCGATGTTCGTCGAGCCGAAAAAAGCCGAAATCACCGTGCGCATTCCACCGGAAAAGCTGAACCCCAAGAAAAACTGACCCAAAACTGACCCCTGGAACATGAACAGCGCGGCTCGCATCGAAGCCTTTCTCGAAATGATGAGCGCCGAACGCGGTGCCGCTGCAAACACGCTGTCTTCCTACCGCCGTGATCTCGAAGACGCTTCGCAGCAGATTGCCGGCGGGCTTGCCGCTGCCGCCGCAGTCGACATCCGCGCCTATCTCGACGACATCGCAGCGCGCGGCTTTGCGTCGACGTCGCAGGCGCGCAAACTGTCGGCGATCCGCCAGTTCTTCAAGTTCCTCTACGCCGAGGGCTTGCGCGGCGACGACCCGACCGGCACGCTGGACAGTCCGAAAAAGGGCCGGCCGCTGCCCAAGACGATGAGCGAGGCCGATACCGGTCGGCTGCTCGACCGTGCGGCGCTTGAGACAGGCGATGGCGTCAATGGCGACCGGGTGGCGGCACTGCGCCTGCACGCTTTGGTCGAGGTGCTCTATGCCACCGGCCTGCGCGTCTCCGAACTTGTCGGCCTGCCGGTGACCGTCGCCCAGCGCGACGACCGCTTCTTCATGGTGCGCGGCAAGGGCGACAAGGAGCGCATGGTGCCGCTGTCGGCCAAGGCCCGCATGGCGATGCGGGCATGGCTCACGGCCCGGGCGTCGGTGCCGGCTTTCGCCGACAGCCCGTTTCTGTTCCCGGCCGCCAGCGACAGCGGCTTTCTCTCCCGGCAGGTCTTTGCCCGCGACCTCAAAGGCCTTGCCGCGCGGGCCGGCATATCGGCGGCCAAAATTTCGCCGCATGTGCTGCGCCATGCTTTTGCCAGCCATCTCCTGCAGAACGGCGCTGATCTCAGGGCGGTGCAGCAGCTGCTCGGCCACGCCGATATCTCGACCACGCAGATTTACACGCATGTGCTGGAAGAGCGGTTGGTGCGGCTGGTCAACGATCATCATCCGCTTGCCGACTAGGCCTCATATCGCTATGTGAGGGCAACGTGCCCGCGCGGAGCCTACATCTGCGCGATGTTTGCCTTCCGACGCATCGGTCCGCTCAAGAATGTACAATTACCTCGATTTCGAAAAGCCGGTGCAGGACCTTGAACTCAAGATCCTCGAGCTGAAGAAGCTTGCCGAGAATGGCGAGGCGGTCGATGTCGGCGACGAAATCAGCCGGCTCGAGAAGCGCGTGCGCGACGCGCTGCGCGACATCTACAAGGCGCTGACGCCGTGGCAGAAGGTGCAGGTCGCGCGCCACACCGACAGGCCGCATTGCCTCGACTACATCAAGGGTCTGTTCAGCGATTTCACGCCGCTCGCCGGCGACCGCAATTTCGGCGAGGACCAGGCGATCATCGGCGGCTTCGCCCGATTCCGCGGCGAACCGGTGGCCGTCATCGGCCAGGAAAAGGGCTCCGACACGGCGAGCCGGCTCAAGCACAATTTCGGCTCGGTGCGCCCTGAAGGCTACCGTAAGGCCGTGCGGCTGATGGAACTTGCCGACCGCTTCCAGATTCCACTTCTGACGCTGGTCGACACCGCCGGCGCCTACCCCGGCGTTGGCGCCGAGGAACGCGGCCAGGCGGAAGCCATCGCCCGTTCAACCTCGGCCTGCCTCGGCCTCAAAGTGCCATCGATTTCGGTCGTCATCGGCGAAGGCGGTTCGGGCGGCGCCATTGCGATCGCCACCGCCAACCGCGTCTACATGCTGGAACACGCCATCTATTCGGTGATCTCGCCGGAAGGCGCTGCCTCGATCCTGTGGCGCGACACCACGCGCTCGAAGGATGCGGCGACCAACATGAAGATCACCGCCCAGGACCTTCTGGAAATGAAGATCATCGACGCCATCATTGCCGAGCCGCTCGGCGGCGCCCAGCGCGCGCCCGAAACGGTGATCGCCGCCACCGGCGACCTCATTGCCAAGACGATGAAGGAATTTGCCGGCGCCAATACCGATTTTCGCGAGCAGCGCCGCGAAAAATACCTGGCGATGGGCCGCAGCCTCTGATTTCGGCGGGCAACGCACCGCAATGTGGCGTCAAGGAGCAATTTCGCCATAAAAATGCCGCCGCATTCGGCTCAATAAAAAATCCGTGACACCGGGCGAATTGCCGTGGGGGACGCCGTCCGACGCTTGCGGTAAGGAATTTTCAAGGTTAACGGGCTTAGGGTGTCCGTCAGTGTTCAGCATACCGGACCGGGCGCTATCCGGCCCGTGACGCGAGAAAAAGACATAGCCGTATCCATGTTTACCAAGCTTGCCCGCACCGCACTTCTGATCGCCGCGCTTGGCGTTGCCGGCTGCAACGATTCCTCTATGAAGAATTTTGCGCCGGAAGCCAGCAAGCCGCTGCCGGACAAGATCCTGGCCGACATGAAGGCCAAGGGCATGATCCGCACCTCGTCGGTGATGGCTCGCATCTTCAAGGAAGAAGGCAAGCTCGAAATTTGGAAGGCCAAGACCACCGGCCGCTACGAGATGGTCGCCAGCTACGACATCTGCAAATGGTCGGGCAAGCTCGGCCCGAAATACACCGAGGGCGACCGCCAGGCGCCGGAAGGTTTCTATACGGTCCGCCCGTCGCAGATGAATCCGCGCTCGAACTATCACCTGTCCTTCAACATCGGCTATCCCAACGCCTATGACCGTGCCAATGGCCGCACCGGCGCCAATCTCATGGTGCACGGCGCCTGCTCGTCGTCGGGCTGTTATTCGATGACCGATCCGCAGATCGAGCAGATCTACGCTTTTGGTCGCGATGCCTTCCAGGGCGGCCAGACCGAGTTCCAGATCCAGGCCTTCCCATTCCGCATGACCGCCGCCAACATGGCGCGTTACCGCAACGACCCGAACTATGAGTTCTGGAAGATGCTGAAGGTCGGTTACGACAATTTCGAGATCACCAAGGTGCCGCCGAAAGTCGATGTCTGCGACAAGCGCTATGTCTTCAACCAGGTGGCGCCCGAGGGCACGACATTCGATCCGACCGGCGCCTGCCCGGCGACCACGCAGCCGGATTCGCTGAAGAGCGCACTCAACGCCTATCAAAGCAGCTATGACGCGGCCTTCACCGGCGCGGTCAAAGCCAGCGTGCCGGCGCCCAAGCCGACCATTGCCGGCATCAAGGAAGCCGCCATCGTTTCCGAATGGTCGAAGCGCCGCGCCCGGGGCGAGCGCGTGCCGATCGAACCGCCGTCGCTGAATTCCGACGGCACGCTGACCGAGACGGCGCGCATGGGCCGCATCGATTCGCCCGCCGGCCGCAAGATGGCGGCGCTGGACGCAGAGAAGGAAGCCAAGCGCAAGGCCGAGGAACAGCGGGTTGCTGCCATCGAGGCTGCGAAAGCCGCCAAGGCCCAGGCACTGGCTGAAAAGCAAGCCGCAAAGGCCCAAGCGCTGGCCGAAAAGGAAGCAGCCAAGCAGGCCCCCCAGCAGCCGGTCGCCACTGCGAGCGTCGAGGCGGTGCCTGCAGAACCGCCGGCGGACGAAAGCCGGATGTCGAAGATCAAGAACAAGCTGCTAGGCATGTTCGGCGGCTGAGGTTTTTCGCCTTGCCGATGCATGTCGCCCAAAAGTGCGCAGCGGTTTTGGGACAAAGACATGCATGAAGACAAACAAACAAATCACACCGCGATCTATGACCTCAAGGGCCTGAACTGCCCCCTGCCCGTTCTCAAGGCGAAAAAACGCTTGGCGGCAATGCAGCCGGGCAGCCGGCTTTGGCTGGAGACCACCGACCCGCTGGCGGTCATCGACATCCCCGCCTTTTGCGCCGACGCTGGCCACCAGCTTGTTGAAACATCAGCCGGCAGCGGCGGCCACCGCTTCCTGGTCGAACGCGGCGCATAGCGAGCCTGACAATCAGCCCCCGGCTATCGCCAGCGGATTGCTCTCCAACGCCGCGCGATCCGGCGTGTCGATCGACGGCCGGTTGGTGAAGGCGGAAAACAGCCGGCGCACATAATCTTCCGGCATATCGAGCGTGATCAGCACCAGCCTGGTGCCGCGTTGGCCGTCCGGCCAGGCCAGCAGCCGCGCCGGCGGATGCAGGATCTTCTGCACCCCGTGGACGACAAGCGGCCGCGACGGGTCCTCCGCAAGCTCGATGACGCCCTTCATGCGCAAAAGCTTGTCGCCATGCGCCGAACGCAGCAGGTCGAGGAACATCTCAATCGCCGAAAACGGCACCGGGCCGTCATGGACCAGCGAGTAGGAGCGCACGCGGGAATCGTGGCGGTGGTGATGCTCATGCTCGCCGTGGTCATGATCATGATGATGATGGTGCTCATAGGCGGCTTCTTCGCCGAGCCAGCGCCGGACATCGGCGGATTTGGTCGCCGGATTGTAGAGGCCGCAATCGAACAGCGCCGCGACGCCGGTTCGGCCGTCGCCGGCGTCCAGCACCACGGCGCCTGGATTGAGCTGATGGAGTCGCGTTCGCAAAGCATCGACGTCGCCGGGATCGCTGGCCAGATCGACCTTGGTCAGCACGATGCGATCGGCGACCGCCACCTGCTTGACCGCCTCGACATGGCCGTCGAGCGTCGCATTGCCGTTGACCGCGTCGACCAGCGTGATGACGCCATCAAGTCGGAAGGCCTGCACAAGGGCGGGATGCGCCATGATCGACTGCAGCACCGGCGCCGGATCGGTGAGCCCGGTGGTTTCGACAACGACGCGGGCAAGGCGGGCGATACGGCCGGTCTGCAGCCGGTCGACGAGGTCAGCCAGCGTATCGACCAGTTCGCCGCGCACCGTGCAGCACAGACAGCCGTCGGACAACTGGATGATGCCTTCCGAGGCCTGCTCGACCAGCAGGTGGTCGATCGCCACCTCACCGAATTCGTTGATGATGACGGCCGTGTCGACCAGTGCCGGATCTTTGAGCAGCCGGTTGAGCAATGTCGTCTTGCCGGCGCCTAGGAAGCCGGTGACCACCGTGACGGGTATCGGAAAGCCAGCCATCGCCTAGTTCGCGGCTTTGACCAGCTGGTCGCCCTGCACCGCGGTTGCCTGGCCCACCACGGCCGGTTCGGCGCCCTTTGGCGCCGGAATGTCTGGCCGCCAGCTCGGCAGCGGCACATCGGCGTATTCCTGGCCGCCCTGGTCGAGCATCGCCTTCGGCGCCGGCCCGGTGGCGCCGCCGAGGCCGACTGCAACCAGCGTCGGCACGTGGTCGAGCTTTTCCTGATAGGGCGATTTCGGCACGTCGGCGCCCTTCGCGGCCACCGGCGGAGCCGCCTCGGACTGCTCGTGCGGCGCCTTCTTCCTGCAGATCTCATCATGCATGTCGTTGGGTGACATGGTATCGCCATAGGAAGGCATGGCCGCGACCGTGAGCCAGTGCGGGTCGGGCATGGCAAAGCCCTGGTCAAGCAGCCTGGCGGCGGTCTCGGCACGGCTGATCGCCGATTTTTCGCCGAGCACGACCGCGACCAGCGTGCGGCCATTGCGTGTCGCCGAGCCGATCATGTTGAAGCCCGAGGGACAGACGAACCCGGTTTTCATGCCGTCGGCGCCGGGATAGCGCCCGATCAAGAGATTGTAGTTGGAGATCGCCTTCTTGCCGACGGCAAGGCCTTCGATCGAGAACCAGGGGGCGTATTGCGGGAATTCCTTGCGGATCGCCATCACCAGCAGGGCAAGATCGCGCGCCGTCGTGTACTGCTCCGGCGAAAACAGGCCGTTCGGATTGACGAAATGCGTTCCGGTCATGCCAAGCCGCGCCGCCTCCGCATTCATGCGAACGGCGAATCCGGCCTGCGAGCCGCCTATGTTTTCGCCGATGGCCATGGCGATATCGTTGGCCGATTTGACCAGCATCATCTTCAACGCATTGTCGAGCCGCATCACCGAGCCCGGCTTGAAGCCCATCTTGCTCGGCGGTTCGCCCGCCGAATGCTTGGTCACCTTGATCGGTGAATCGAGCTGGACCTCGCCGGCGGCAATCGCCCGGAAGGTGACATAGGCGGTCATCAGCTTGCTCAGCGAAGCGGGATACCAGCGCTTGAAGGCGTCCTGGTGCTGCAGAACCTTGCCGCTGTTGAGGTCGAACAGGATCACCGGATTGGCCAAACCTGGCCCAGCCAGCATAGGTAGCGCCAAGCCGCCCGTTAGCAGTAATTTGAGGATATGGCTGTGCCGCATCATGGAATCCGAAATCGCCTCTTGCCGTAGTCGCCCCTGGCTCCGTAAGATTTCGTTACGCGATGGCCAGCATGACCTGATCCGGCCCTCAATTTCCGGATCACATTGTCTGGGGTGCTATTTACCCTATGTGACGCCAAGATGGCAAAGTGCCAAGATGGCAACAAGCATGGCAATCACAATTGCAATCAAGCAGGCCAGATCGTCTGCTCCAACAGCGAGATGGAACCATTATGCCGATTCTCAACCGCGCCGCCGAGATGCAGGATGAAGTTGCCGGCTGGCGACGCCATCTGCACCAAACGCCAGAACTGAATTTCGATGTCTTCAAGACCGCCGCCTTCGTCACCGAGAAGCTGAAGGAATTCGGCTGCGACGACGTGGTGACGGGCCTCGGCAAGACCGGCGTCGTCGGCATCATCCATGGCCGCAAGGGGCAAGGCGCGACCATCGGCTTGCGCGCCGACATGGACGCGCTGCCGATCAACGAGATCACCGGGAAGCCCTATGCCTCGACCGTGCCTGGCAAAATGCACGCCTGCGGCCATGACGGCCATACGGCGATGCTTTTGGGCGCCGCCAAATATCTGACCGAAACGCGCAATTTCGCCGGTTCGGTCGCGGTTATCTTCCAGCCGGCCGAAGAGGGCGGCGGCGGCGGCAACGAGATGGTCAAGGACGGCATGATGGAGCGTTTCGACATTTCGCGCGTCTTTGGCATGCACAACATGCCGGGCCTGCCGGTCGGCCAGTTCGCCATCCGGCCGGGTCCGATCATGGCGGCGACCGCCGAGTTCACCATCACCGTGAAGGGCCGCGGCGGCCATGCGGCGATGCCGCACGGCACGATCGACCCGATCGTCATCACCAGCCAGCTGGTCGGCGCCCTGCAGACGGTCGCTTCGCGCAGCACCGATCCGGTCGAGGCGGTGGTGGTTTCGGTGACGAAATTCCACGCCGGCGACGCCTATAACGTCATTCCCGAGACCGCCGAGATCGCCGGCACGGTGCGCACGCTGAAGAAAGAGATCGCCAAGAAATCGGAAGAGCGCATCCGCACCATCTGCGAAGGAATAGCCACCGCCTTCGGCGCGACGATCACCGTCGACTATGACGCCAACTATCCCGTGACCTTCAACAATCCGGAAGAAACGGTCTTTGCCGGCGATGTCGCGGCAAATGTCGCCGGCGACACCCAGGTCCACCGCGCCATCCAGCCGGTGATGGGCGGCGAAGACTTCTCCTACATGCTGGAAGCCCGCCCTGGCGCCTTCATCTTCATCGGCAATGGCGAGACCGCCGGCCTCCACCATCCGGCCTACGACTTCAACGACGAAGTCATCCCGCACGGCATGAGCTACTGGGTAAAACTGGCCGAAACGGCGCTCGCAGCCTGACATATGCCGCCGAAAGGCCGGCCGAATTGCCTTCGGCCGGCCTCTTCATTGCCTTCGGCGAGCCCTCTTGGCGAAACGATCGGAAGCGGCTATGTGTCGGGCCGCGTGGTCCCGTAGCTCAGTAGGATAGAGCGGCAGATTCCTAATCTGTAGGTCACAGGTTCGATTCCTGTCGGGATCACCAGCAGCCACGATCAGTCCGTGAGGCGCCCACGAAACAACGTGGTGCCGTCGGTCAGCTGCGACCTGGAGATATCCCGGAACCCAGCTTCGGCCATCCACCCGCGATACTGACCTTCCGTGTACGATTCGCCTGCGCGGTAAAGGTTCAGGAAGGTGAGATTGAGAAAGACACCCTCAGGCGGGCCGAGACGGTCGTCATCGACGACACCCCACCCCGCAATTGCGATCTCGCCTCCTTGGGTGAGGCAACGCGCCGCGTTCAGGATCGAACTGCGCGCCTGGTCCGGCGGCAGGACCTGGACGACAGCCTTCAGGATTGCCAAGTCATGCCGGCCGGTCGATGGCGCGACCGTTATGTCGCCTTCTTCGACAACCACATCGCCGGCACCGTATTCCGACAGGATCGCTGGTGCGACCGCCGCGACCGTCGGGAGTTCCATCAAAGTCGCCGCAATATGCGGCCATCGCTCGCGAAGACCGACCAGAATGGTCCCGGCGCCGCCGCCGATGTCGATCACCGAACTGACCGCCGAGAAGTCCAGTTCACGGGCGAGATTTCGGCCGAAAATCACCCCTCCCGGTGCGAGCATGCGGCTGAAGGCCGCTGCGGATTCTGGCCCCGCTTCGGAAAAGTCGTGCAGCGCGGCCGGCCGGTTCTGCCGCAGCGACTCTGCGGTCAAAAGGTCGGCTCCCCAGAGTTCGCGCAGCAGCACATGATCGCCGCCGCGATAGGTCGGCTTGGACGCGTCAAGAAACTCCGACGCTTCGGCTCCGTTGCGAAACTGACCATCCTCGACGTCGAGGAGACCTATGCTGGCGAGCGCGTAGAGGAGCCGCGACAGACGAGCGGGCTCGACTTTGAGCGCTGCCCCAAGGCTGTCGGCAGTCGCAGCATCGCCGCCGAGCCAGGTGAAGATGCCAAGGTCCAGCCCGGCACGAAGCGCCAAGGCGGGGGGCACCCCTGCGATCAGCTTGTCGATCCGATCGGAATCCACCATGTCATATCCCGTTGTGCGATCCAGGATCGACTTTGAACAGCTCGGCCAACCTCGTCAAATCAGTTCGCCAGCGCGCCGCTCTCCGCGTCGAGCAGGTTCAGCTTGGCGGTATCGGGTTCGACGTAAAGGGTATCTCCGGGGCCAGCGCTGATCCTACCAGCGCCCGCGACCGTTGTGCGCCGGCCCGGCATACCTCAAAAATCCGGCTGTGATAATGGCTGGTCGCGCCTTCGGACGCTACGCAGGCAAGGCCAGCAGCGCCAGTCCGGCCAGCGCCGAGCCGGCCAATGTCGGCAGCATGCCGATCCTCAGTTTCAGCATGGCGACCATAGCGGCTGCCGCCAGCAGCGCGGCACGCCAATCCAGCGACGACAGCACCGGCACCTCCATGCCCAGGCCAACGCGGTGCACCGCGCCGAAGACGACATGCAGTGCGAACCACAGCGCAAGGTTCATCACCACGCCGACGACAGCCGCCGTGATCGCACTCAGCGCCGCCGACAGTGCCTTGTTGCCGCGCAGCGCTTCGATGTAGGGGGCACCGAGAAAGATCCAGAAGAAGCACGGCACGAACGTCACCCAGAGCGTCAGCAATGCGCCGAGCGATCCGGCGACAAGCGGTCCCATCGCACCGGCGTGACGATAGGCGGCGACGAAGCCGACGAATTGCAGCACCAGGATCAATGGTCCCGGCGTCGTCTCGGCCAGGCCAAGCCCATCGACCATTTCACCCGGCGCCAGCCAGCCGAACGAGGTCACGGCTGCCTGCGCGACATAGGAGAGCGCGGCGTAGGCGCCGCCGAATGTGACCACCGCCATCAGGCTGAAGAAGCCGCCAAGCTGTGCCCAAACACTGGCAGGGCCGGTCAGCGCCAGGATCAGTACGACCGGCCCGAGCCAGATCGGCAGCCAGATCGCGATGGTGCGCGGCGCGTGCCATTTCGTCGGCTTGGTGTGAGCGAGTTCGCCGCGTTCGAACATGACGTCGACGGCGCCCCTGACATCGGGCAAATTGTCCTTGCCGCGTGCGGCTCCGGAAAAACGCGCCGGTGCCAAGCGGTTGCCGATCCAGCCGGTCAGCCCTGCAACCAGGATGATCAGCGGAAACGGCAGCCTGATGACATAGATGGCAAGGAACGCGGCCACCGCGATCGCCATCATCACCCGGTTCTTGAGCGCCCGTTTGCCGATGCGGAGGACCGCCTCGACGACGACGGCCAGCACCGCCGCCTTGATGCCGAAAAACAGCGCCTCGATGACGGGCGCATCATTGTAAAGCACGTAGAAGATGCTGAGGCCCAGCATGACAAACGCACCGGGCAGCACGAACAGGATGCCGGCAACGAGGCCGCCGGCGGTCCGGTGCAGCAGCCAGCCGATATAGATGGCGAGCTGCTGTGCCTCGGGGCCTGGCAGAAGCATGCAGTAGTTGAGCGCATGCAGGAACCGCTGCTCGCCGATCCAGCGGCGATCCTCGACCAATTCCTTGTGCATCAGCGCGATCTGTCCGGCCGGCCCGCCGAAGGAGAGCAGGCCGATCCTTGCCCACAGTTTCGCGGCTTGGCGGAAGGTCGGGACGATCGGAGCCTCGGTAGCCTGTGCATCGTCGTCCGCGGCGAGGGCGCTCATGGCGCGTTGCCCGCGCTGGGCCAATTGTGGGTTTCGTCAGTGGCATCGCGGCACCATCTGAAGAACGCATCGTAGAGCAGCATGCCGGCATCAAGCTGTTCGAGATCGTCGCGGAACATGCGCGACAGCCCGAGCGATGCAGCGAGGAACCCGGCCGCCTGCGGGACGAGATCGAGGCGCGCCGTATCGGCTGCACGCACGATCAGCGCAAGGCGATCGAGCGCTTCGGACCGCAACCCGAACTCTTCGATCATCGTGTCGAAGGTGCAGCGCTCGCCGCGATGGCTCCAGAACACGTCGTCGATGTCGAAGGCAACCGCCCCAAACCGATCGGCGGCCGCCAGCACTTCAGACGGCTCGACAAACAGGAACACCGCCGAGGGATCGACGAAGCGGCGGATCAGCCAAGGACAGGCGATGCGGTCGACCTTGGGGCGGGCACGCGTCACCCAGACCGTGCGGCCCTTGTCGTCGCGGGGCGGTATCTTGTCGGCCTTGACCAGAAGTCCCTTGGCCGCCTGCCACGCCTCGAAGCCGCCTTCAAGGGATTCGGCAGCAATGCCCTCATGGCGCAGCCATGCGGCAACGCCTTGCGAGAGCTTCAGCCCCTTCTGGCAGATGACGACAGCATGAGCCCCCGTGAACTCGGCCGCCCAGCTCGAAACAGACTTGAAGTCGCGCCGGCACGAGGCCGGAAGCAGCCGCGGATCGACGTCGTAGTCTTCGTCGATGCGGACATCGACAAGAACAGGCGCGTCGGACAGACCGACAAGGCGGGAAAGCTGCGCTACGGTGATTGCGGTTGTTGACGGCATGGCGTCCACCTCCAGAGTGAGAGTTTGGACGCGATCATTGGGCTGACGCCTCACGGGGTCGTCGCGAAGGAACCCCTTGCCACAATGCTGGATTGATCTTTCGTCTTTGTCAAGGAAAGAGCGGCGCCGGGGGAGCGCGCCTACTGCGCCGTCCAGCCGCCATCCATCGGCAAAGTCGTGCCGGTAATCTGCCTGGCCGAGTCCGAGCACAGAAACAGTGTCAGCGCGGCGAGCTCCTCGACGGTGACGAATTGCTTCGTCGGCTGTGCCGCCAGGAGCACGTCGCGCTTGACCTGTTCCTCGGTCATGCCGCGCGCCTTCATCGTGTCGGGGATCTGCTTTTCGACCAGTGACGTCCAGACATAGCCGGGCGCGATGGCGTTGACGGTGATGCCGTCCTGCGCGACTTCCAGCGCTACCGTCTTGGTCAGACCCGCTATGCCGTGCTTGGCCGAGACGTAAGCCGACTTGAACGGCGAGGCGACCAGTGCATGCGCCGACGCGGTGTTGATGATGCGGCCCCATTTGCGCGCCTTCATGCCGGGCACCACGGCCTTGATCGCGTAAAAGGCGGCAAGCAGATTGATGCGGATGATGGCTTCCCACTTGTCGTCGGGAAACTCCTCGATTGGCGCGACATGCTGTATCCCGGCATTGTTGACCAGAATGTCGAGGCTGCCCAAGGCCTGCTCGGCTTCGCGCAGCATGGCGGTCACCGCTGCGCCGTCCATCATGTTGGCGCCGGAGTAGCGGCACTGGACGCCGAAATCCTTCTCGATGCCGGCGCGCTCCTGTTCGATCGCCGCGGCTTCGCCAAGGCCGTTGATCGTGACGTTGGCGCCCTCGGCGGCAAGGGCGCGGGCAATGGCCAGGCCAATGCCGCTGGTCGATCCGGTGACGAGCGCATTCTTCGAAGAAAGGGAACCCATGGAGATCTCGCGACTGTTAGGACTACTACAAAGGCACATAGTTTGTGCGCCGCAACATGACAATGCCATAACCATATGTCGGCGCCATCACAGCCCTAAAACGCGCTTTGCCGGCCTCGCCGAGCGCCGCCTCAAGGCTGACACGGCAGTGTTATGGTGCGGCGCAACATAGTCGGCCGCGCATTCGCGCAGTCATTCCTGAACCATCATCCAACGAATCAGGGGGGCTGTAGCTTGAAATCGCCGATGTCGTGATGCGTGCCTATGCCATGCCGCTCACCAACCGTCCTTCCGCCCGGCCCGTATCGCTTCTTCGACGCGACGCCCTGAGCTATCCTGCAATTTCCAGCAGGGCCGATACCAGCAAGTGGCGTTCGTCGGCGGAAAGCACGTCGGAATCGAAGAGGTTCATGCTGCGCAGCCCTTCGATGGCCAGAAAGCAGACCAGCAGCCTCTTCAGGTCCGGCGTCTCGCTCTTCAGCCGCTGCAGCAGCTGCGACTTGAAGGCTTTTATCGGCGTCAGGAAATCCGGATCCTCGGCGATCGCCGAGAATATCCACGAAGCCGTCGGCTTCGGCTCCTCGCAATCATCCGCCGAGAGCCGGATATAGGTGGCTAGCAGGCTCTCGCCGCTGGCGCCGGCGACACGGCCTGATTCCAGCGCCAGCTCGAACGCGCGCAGGTAATTCTCCACCAGGCCCTGCATCAGTTTGGCCTTGGTCGGAAAGTTATATAACAGGCCGCCTTTCGACACGCCGGCGCGGCTGGCGACGGCGTCAAGCGACAGGCTGCCGGGACCGGCCTCGCGTGCGACATCGGCGGCGGCGGCGAGTATCTTGTCGCGCGAATTTGCCCTTTGGGTCTTCATCGATCCCTTCCCCCGCACCAGCCTAGGCGGAATTGACAAGACCGTCCAGACGGTACAGTAAGTTCGCCGTCATATGTAATCGGGACCTGGCGTCGATAAGTGTCCCGCTATTCGGCTATTTTGCCGGACACCGGCCGAGGGGACAGTTCGTGAAGCGCTTCATCTCTATCACCGCAATTCTGCTTCTGCTCGCTCTGGTGTGCGTCGGCGTTGTCGGCTTCAACCTGTTCCGCGACAACGCTATCAAACAGTATTTCGCCACCATGAAGCCGCCGGCGACGACCGTATCGACGGTTGTCGTCAAGCCTTCCGACTGGACGCCGGGCGTCGAGGCGATCGGCACGGTACGCGCCGTGCGCGGTGTCGACCTTACCGTCGAGACCAGCGGCATCGTCAAGGACATCCTTTTCCACGCCAACCAGAAGGTGCCTGTCGATTCGGTCCTGCTGCAGCTCGACGATGCCGTCGAACGCGCGGATCTCGTCGCGGCCAAGGCGCAGTCCGTGTCCGACAAGACGGCGCTCGAACGCGCGCTGGAACTGCAGCGGCGCGGCGTCGGAACGGATGCCACGCTCGACACCGCCCAAGCCGCTGCATCGGCCTCCGCCGCGCAGGTCAACAAGCTGCAGGCCGTGCTTGATCAGAAGCAGCTGACGGCGCCGTTCGCCGGCACCGTGGGCATCCCCAAGATCGACCTCGGCCAATATCTCTCGCCCGGCA
Organism: Mesorhizobium sp. C395A; assembly: GCF_030323205.1. Taxonomy (NCBI): domain Bacteria; kingdom Pseudomonadati; phylum Pseudomonadota; class Alphaproteobacteria; order Hyphomicrobiales; family Phyllobacteriaceae; genus Mesorhizobium; species Mesorhizobium sp. C395A. The sequence goes on from NZ_CP100473.1 coordinate 4,051,620, forward strand.
ACGCAGTGGTGACCTTGCAGGATCTGGACACCATGCGGGTCGATTTCTCGGTACCCGAACAGCAGCTGCCGCTGCTCAAGATAGGCCAGGCGGTGCGGCTCGGCCTCGGCGGCACCGGCGGCGGCGCCGACATGCCGTTTGCCGGCTCGATTCGCGGCATCGATCCCAAGATCGACGCTTCAAGCCGCCTGGTGTCCGTCCGCGGCGAGGTCGCCAACCCCGACGGCAAGCTGACGCCCGGCCAGTTCGTCCAGGTTCGCGTCGAGCTGCCGCAGGAGAAAAACATTCTGTCCTTGCCGCAGACGGCATTGACGTCGAGCCTCTATGGCGACTTCGTCTTCGTCGTCGTTCCGGCGAAGCCGACGGAAGGCGCCCCGGCCGCGAAACCCGAGGAAAAGCCTGCCGCAGGGGCCGACGCGGCAAAGCCGGCGGCTGATGCAAAGCCGGCCGGCGCGAAACCGGCTGCCGAAGACGCCGCGGCGAAGCCCGCGGACAAGCCGGCTGTCGACCCCGCGAAGCCCGCGGCAGAACCGGAAAAGCCGGAGCTCGTGCTGTCGCAGGTGTTCGTGAAGCCCGGCCGCCGCAACGACGGCATGGTCGAGATCGTCGAGGGCATCAAGGCCGGTGACGAGGTCGTCACCGCCGGCCAAAACCGTCTCTTCAACGGCATGTCCGTTGCTGTCGACAACACCATTGACCCCAGCAAGTCGGCTAACCAGCAGGCTCAGCAATGAACTTTTCCGACATCTTCATTCGCCGGCCGGTCCTCTCCACCGTCCTCGCTTGCATGATCCTGCTCCTGGGTTTCCAGGGCATCTTCAACCTGTCAATCCGGCAGTATCCCAAGGTTGACGAGACGGCGATCACCATCACCACCGCCTATCCCGGCGCCAGCGCCGACCTGATCCAGGGCTTCATCTCCGCCCCGATCGCGCGGGCCGTCGCCTCGACCGAGAACATCGACTACGTCACCTCGTCCAGCCGGCCGTCTTCGAGCACTGTGGTCGTCCAGATGAAGCTCGGCTCCGATCCGGATGTCGCGCTGACCGAGGTCCTGTCGAAGGTGCAGGGCGTACGCGGCACCTTGCCGGATGCGTCCAAGGACCCGGTCATCGTCAAGGGCACCGGCCAAGAGTTCGCGATGATGTACATCTCGATGCAGAATCCGAACATGAGCAAGGAGCAGCTCACCGAATATATCGAGCGGGTGGTGCGGCCGCGCATGTCGACGGTCGAAGGTGTCGCCGACGTGCAGATCTTCGGCGCCGAGGAATATTCGATGCGGGTCTGGATCGACCCGGTCAAGCTTGCTGCGCGTGGCGTCACCGCCGCCGAAGTGCTGGCGGCGATCAACAACTCCAACTTCCTGTCGGCGCCCGGCAACACCGAGAACGAATATGTCGTCTCCTCGATCACGGTTCGCTCGACGCTGCAGACGCCTGAGGCCTTTGCCGAGCTTCCGCTGCGCTCGGCGGACGGCCAGGTGGTGCGCTTGCGCGACGTGGCGCGAGTCGAGCTTGCCGCCGAGAGCACCGACACGAGGGTGAGCTTCAATGGCAAGCCCGGCACCTTCCTCGCCATCTTCCCGACGCCGGCCGCCAACCCCCTGACAACGGCGGAGGCGATCCACAAGATCGTGCCTTTGATTCAAGAGACGCTGCCGAAAGGCATGACCATCGAAATCGTCTACGATTCCACCGAACAGATCAGCGCCTCGATCGATGAAGTGTTCAAGACCATCGCCGAAGCCGTCGCCATCGTCGTCGTGGTCATCCTGTTGTTCCTCGGCTCATTCCGCTCGGTGATGATGCCGATCGTGACCATCCCGCTGTCGCTGGTCGGCGTCTGCTTTCTTTTGTTTGCGGTCGGCTATTCGATCAACCTTCTGTCGCTGCTGGCCATGGTGCTGGCCATCGGCCTTGTCGTTGACGACGCTATCGTGGTGGTGGAGAACATCCATCGCCACATGGAGGAGGACCACATGTCGCCGATGCAGGCGGCCTTCAACGGCATGCGCGAGATTTTCTCCGCCATCGTGGCCATGACCATCACGCTCGCCGCCGTGTTCGCGCCGCTGGCCTTCACCGGCGGCCTGACCGGCGCGCTGTTCCGCGAGTTCGCGGTGACGCTCGCCGGTTCGGTGGTGCTGTCCGGCCTCATAGCCGTCACCATCACGCCGATGATGGCGGCGCGTCTGCTCAAGGCGGGATCGCACAGTCGCTTCCAGCGCGTCGTCGACGGAACCTTCAGCCGTGTCGAGCATGTCTATGAGCGGGCGGTCACCGCCTCCTTGAGAAATCGACCGGTGACGCTGCTGATGGTCGTGGCGCTGGTTGCGCTCACCGGCTTCATGTTCACCAAGACCTCGAGCGAACTGGCGCCGGAAGAGGACCAGGGCTTCCTGTTGTCGATCGTGACGGCACCGCGCTACGCGACCTCGGACTACACCGAGACCTACGTCAACCAGATCCTCGGCCTGGTGAAGGACATTCCCGAAACCAGGGCGCAATTCTCCGCCGTTGCCTTTGGCGGCGCCACCAACGGCGCCTTTGTCGGCTTCGCCTTCAAGGATTGGGCCGAGCGCCAGCGCAACTCAAAGGAGCTTCAAGCCGATATCCAGGGACGCCTCGGCAAGGTGGCCGGCGTCGAGGCCTTCGTCTTCGCGCCGCCGACGCTGCCGGGCTCCGGCGGCGGCCTGCCGATCTCCATGGTGGTGCGCTCGACCGGTGGTTCCGCCGAGGTCTACGAGGCGGCCGAGCAGATCAAGAACAAGGCGCAGGCCTCCGGCCGCTTCATCGTCGTGCAAAATTCGATGTCCTTTGACGCTCCGCAGGTGACGGTGACCATCGACCGCGACCGCGCGGCGGCTCTCAACCTGCCGATCGCCGACATCGGCCAGACGCTGACGCTGCTGGTCGGCGGCGCCGAAGTGGCTCAGTTCGACCGCGACTCCAACAGCTACGACATCATCCCGCAGGTGCCGAAGGAATTCCGCGACAATCCCGAGAAGCTCGGCGAATATTTCGTGCGTAGCGTGACCGGCGAAATGGTGCCGCTTTCAGCGGTAGTGAAGATTTCGACCAACGCCGCGCCGGCCGCGATCGAGCAGTTCAACCAGCTGAACTCGGCGACGATATCAGCGCTGCCGCTTCCCGGCGTCACCACGGGCGACGGGCTGCAGACCCTGGAGAACCTTGCCAAGGAGAGCCTGCCCGATACCTTCTTCATCGATTATTCCGGCCAGTCCCGGCAGGAGAAGGAGCAGGGCAACACGATCCTTATCGCGTTCGCAGCCGCCGTAATCGTCATCTATCTGGTGCTGGCGGCGCAGTTCGAAAGCTTCCGCGACCCGCTGATCATCATGATGGCGGTGCCACTGTCGATCTTTGGCGCCATCGTGCCGCTCAATCTGGGGCTTGGAACGCTCAATATCTACACGCAGGTCGGCCTGATCACACTGATAGGTCTGATCACCAAGCACGGCATTCTTCTGGTCGAGTTCGCCAACCAGCAGCGCGAGTTGCATGGCATGAGGCGGCGCGATGCGATCGTCGCCTCGGCCAAGGTGCGCTTGCGGCCGATCCTGATGACGACAGCGGCGATGGCGCTCGGCGTCGTGCCGCTGATCGTGTCCAGTGGTGCTGGTGCGGCGGCGCGCTATTCGATGGGCCTCGTGATCTTCACCGGCATCCTGGTCGGAACCATGTTCACCCTGTTCGTGGTGCCGATGTTCTACACCTTCATCGCCAGCAAGGACCTGCCGCACCACGCCGAAAAGCCAGACCCGAAGCTGATGCCGGTGCACGCGGACTGAGCGCGAACGGCGTCAGCGAACAAACGAAAAGAGGCCGGAAATTTCCGGCCTCTTTTTTTGACTGGATTGATTTACCGCGAAGCCCCGATGGAGCTCCAAGGCGGGAACTTGCGGTGCGGCATGACCTGTCCGGCTGCGCTGCACCATCGCTCCAAACGCAGTCTGCTACTTGACGATGACGATGCTGGTGTTGGTCGGGCCGAAGGTTTCGACCAACTGGTAGAAGTCGGCGGCATTGTCGGGATGCAGCCGCACGCAGCCATGCGACGCCGGGCGTCCCAGCCGCTTGATGGCGTTGGTCGCATGCACGGCGTAGCCGCCGCTGAAGAAGACCGAATGCGGCATCGGCGCGTTGTCGTATTTCTTCGAATGCCACATCTCGTGCATGCGGGTCGGCTTGAACGAGCCGGTCGGCGTGACATGCGCACTGTCGCCGGTCGAGACCTTCCAGGCGAAAGTCGGCCGGCCATCGACCAGCACTTCCATGGTCTGCTGCGACAGCGAAACACGCGCGACGATCTGGTTTGTCGCGGCATGGGCGGTGCTGTTGGCCGCGCCAAGCAGAAGCGCGGCGCCGGCAGCGGCGGCGGTGACGTTGATGAGTTTGGCGGAAATGGCTTTGTACATGATGGCTCCCCTTTGCCGGCCCGGCCGGCGTCAATTCGATGGCCGCTTATCCCTGCGTCATGTTTCAGGCTGATTTCGCTTGACGCTCGTTTGTGTTTCGAATTTGTTTCCTCGGGTTTAACAAGCAAGGCGGACAAGGAGCGCGCTCCCGTCTTCGCTGCGCACTCCCGATCACGCACCGCGCCTCCAAACGAAAGTGCTGATGTCCTTATATGAAAGAAGATTGGCTTCGCTCGAAACCGACTTGCAACAAAGCGCGGCCTGGGCGGCATGATCTGGTTACAGGCTCGCGGCACAGTCATCCCAACGAGAACAGCCGGCGCCAACGAAAATGAGCATCAAATCGACCACCCTGTCCTGGCTCTTCAGGATAAGCATCGCCGCATTTGTCGTCGGCGGCATCGGCACAGTAGCCGGCACCTCGATGACGAAACTGGCGGTGATGAATTCGGGTGAGATTTCGACGCTGCATGCCGCGCTGTTCATAGCCTTGGTCTGGATTGTCTCCAGTCTGCGCATCAACCGTCTCAGGGCCCTCTGGCGGGTCGGCCTCGGGTTGAAGTGGATGCGCGGCCCCTCCGGCAACTTGCTGCCGAGAGGACCGAAGGCCCGCGTCGCAACGGGGGGCTCCGTGGGCGACGCGGGCACTTCGGGTTTATCCTGAAGCACCCGCGGTTCTGATTTTTGGGGACAACCGATGAAGACGAAATCTGCAGCTTCCGTGCTTTCGGTACTGCTCTATGCACAAGGCCTGCTCGGCTTTGCCGGTCTCGCCACGGTTCTTCTGAAGGACCGCGCGCATGCCGCCAGCGAAATCGTAGTCGCCAGCGAATTGCCGTCGGGACCATCGCTTCTGGTGGTGCGCTGACGCCTATGCATGGCGCCCAAGATTGCGCAGCTTTTTTGGGCGAGCCGAGGAACAATCCAGCCTCCCAACCCTCAGTCGGCGCGCTGCGTCGGCGGGTCGAACCGGTAGCCTGCGCCGCGTATAGTTGTGATGGTTTCGGTGTCGAGCTTGCGGCGCAGCCGCACGATGCGCGAATCGATCGAGCGGTCGAAGGCATCGGCATTTTCGGCGGGCGCCGCCGCAATGATGTCGTCGCGCGTCAGCACCTTGCGCGGGCTGGCCAGAAACAGCCTGAGCAGCGCCACCTGGCCCGGCGACAGCTGTTCTTCCGTACCCGAACGGTGCATGACGATGGCCGACCGCAAATCGACGGTGGCATTTTCCAGCACGATCAGTTCCTGGGCGGACCTGCCGCGCCGCGTCAGCAGGCCGCCGATGCGCGCGGCAAGCTCCCTGACATTGAGCGGACTTTCGACGACATCTGCGGCGCCAAGCTCGAGCGCCAGCACCTTGTCGACCAGATCGGCCGGCCGGCAGATCAGGATGAAATCCGGCCCCGCCTTCCCGTCCGCGCTCTGGCCGCCGCCATAACGCCTGAGCAGGTCCCGCCCCTCCGCCTGGCTGAGGCTGTCGCCGACGATGACGATATCGATGCCTCCGGCCGAAAGCAGGGATTCAGCTTCCCAGGGCTGCCGCGCCTCGCGCACGTCATGGCCGCGCCGGTCGAGATGATCGGCAAGATCGCCGGCCACCACATCGGCGACGGAAACCAGCGCGATGACGGATCGTGCAGCCATGTTTTTCTTCCCGTTCCCCCGCAACCGGATATGAGTGCTGGACATCATGTTTATACCCAATCTACTTTCCGCTGAAAGCGGGAGCGAGGCCATAGTGCGGGCACGGATTGTCATCGTCGAGGACGAGCCCGATCTCCGGGACGCGGTCGCCGAGTATCTCGGCGCCAACGGCTACGATGTGACCCAGGCCGGAAGCGCGGCCGAGGCGCGCGCCTTGCTGGAGACGGAATCGTTTCATTTGGCCATTCTCGACATCGCCATGCCGGGCGAGGACGGACTGTCGCTCGGCCGCTGGCTGCGCTCGAAAATACCGGTCGGCATCATCTATGCCACGGCTGCCGGCACCGCACTCGACCGCATTGTCGGGCTGGAGCTTGGCGCCGACGACTACATCGTCAAGCCCTACGAGTTGCGTGAGGTGCTGGCTCGTGTGCGCAGCGTGCTGCGCCGCGTTCCGCAGCCGAGCCCGCCCCAGGCGGCGAAAGCACAAGCCGATGGCGGCCGCCGCCTGACCTTCGGCCCGTTCCAGGCCGACCTCGACGGCAGGCTTGTCACCGGCGCCAACGGCGCCGTCATCGACATGGCCAAGAGCGAGTTCGATGTGCTGGAGGTTTTCCTGACTCGCGCCAACCGGCTGTTGACGCGATCGGCGATCTCCGAGGCGATTGGTTTTGTCGAGGATCCTGAATCGTCGCGCGCCGTCGACATTCGCATCATGCGGCTGCGCAAGAAGATCGAAACCGATCCGGCCAATCCGAAATTTTTGCGCACAGTGCGCGGCGAAGGCTATATCTTCTCGCTGCCGACCGGTGACGGGCACTAGAGCAATTACAGGAAAAGTGTACGCGGTTTTCCGCCCGGAATTGCGTAAAACAAAGGGATAGGGGCTTCTCCGTTTCCGTGAAACGGTGAAACGCTTTAGCAATTCCAGGAACAGTGCGTAGCGATTTTCCGTTCGGGATTGCATTGAAACATGGAGCGTTTCATCTTTTTCATGAAATGCTCCATAGCTGCCTAATCCGACGGCCCTTTACTGATGGCTGACATGACCGCTGAACCAGCACCACGCATGGACCCGCAAGGCGCTCGCCAGAGCGCCGCGATGGCGGCTGTGCGCGTCGTCCGCCGGTTGCGCGATGCCGGCGACTGGCAGCGCGAGATGGAAACCATCCTCGAAACGCTCTGCAGCGCCATGAATTGCCAGCGCGGCATCCTGTTCAGGCTGCGCGAATTGCCCGGCCAGGGCTTCGCCCAATCGGTCGCCGCCTACTGGATCGATCCTCGCTTCGGCGGCGAACTGGCTTCGCCGACGGTGATCATGCAGTCGATCGTCGATACCGATCCGCTGCTGGAGCGGATTGGAGAGGACGAGCGGCAAGGCAAGATCTTCGCCGGCCATACGCGCGATCTCGACGGGTTCCTCAGGGCCGATTTCGAAAAGCAGCACATCAAGTCGTTCCTATCGGTATCGGTGTTCGCGCACGGTCATCTGTGGGGCACGTTCGCGGTCAATGACTGCCTAAACGAGCGCGAATGGACCGAAGAGGAAGAGGCGACGATGCACATCATCGCGCTCGCCATCGGCGACGCCATCGAGCACTCGCCGTCCGACGCCCATGCCAGCGAAGTCATCCGCCGCACCATGCTGCAGGCGTCGCTCGACGCCATCATCGTCATCGACGAGACCGGCTCGATCATCGAATTCAATCCGGCCGCCGAAAAGATGTTCGGCTATCAGCGCAGCGACATCCTCGGCAAGGACCTGCTCGATACCGTGGTGCCGGAATATTACCGCAAGGGCTATGTCTCGGGCGCCGAATACATGTCTGGCCGCGGCGCGCCGATGGTTGGCCAGCGGCTTGAGACCGTGACACAGAATGCGGCCGGCGAGGTGTTTCCCATCGAATTGACGGCGACCGAGATGCGGGTGGCCGACCGTCAGCTCATCTTCGGTTCGATCCGCGATCTGCGCGATAAGCTGCGCGCCGAAGAAGAGATCAACCGCCAGCGCGAAAAACTGCACCAGAACGAGAAGATGGCGGCGATGGGTTCGCTGCTGGCCGGTGTTTCGCACGAGCTCAACAACCCGCTCGCCGTTGTCGTTGCGCAGTCGACGCTGCTGCATGAATTCGCCACCGACCCGCAGACCAAGGTTCGCGCCGAGAAAGTGCGCGCCGCTGCCGAGCGCTGCGGCCGCATCGTCAAAAGCTTCCTGTCGATGGTGCGCCTGCATCCGGCGGCGCAGGCCGAGACCGATCTCAACCAGGTGATCCGCGCCGCACTCGAAGTGACCGCCTATGGCGCACGCTCGAGCGGCATCATCATCGACACCGATTTCGCGCCCGGCCCGCTGCTGGCGATGGCCGATGCCGACCACGTCACGCAGGTGGCCGCCAATTTCCTGATCAACAGCCAACACGCTCTGGCCGGTATCGGCGGCGACCGCCTGATCAAGGTGCGGACATTCCGCAGCGATCGCGGCAACCCCGGGTTTTCGGTCGAGGACAACGGACCGGGCATTCCCGAGGCGATCCGCAGCCGCATCTTCGAATCCTATTTCACCACCAAGCCGGTCGGCGTCGGCACCGGGATCGGCCTGTCGATCTCGAAATCGATCGTCGAGCGCCACAACGGCAATATCTGGTTCGAGGAGGTGCTGCCGCGCGGCGCGCGCTTCGTCGTCCAGCTGCCGGTAATCACCGGCGGCGCGGCAGCAGCCGGCGACAGCCCGGCTCGTTCCAGCGGCTTGCGCCATGCGCTGATCATCGACGACGAACCCGACGTCGCCGGCTCCCTCTCCGACATCCTGGAACTGATGGGTATCAAGTCGCGGGTCGTGCCGGCCTGGACGTCGGCGGCGGCGACCTTGACCGGCCACATGCCGCCAGACATCGTCTTTTCCGACTTGCGCATGCCCGGCACCAGCGGCATTGCCATCTACCGCGAATTGCTCGCCGACAACATGGCGCTGGCCAAACGCTTCGTGTTGGTCACCGGCGACCTGATCGGCGCCAAGGCCGAGATCGAAGCCTTGCCGGCGCCGCAGCGCCCGCAAATCCTGGAAAAGCCGTTCTCGACGCTGGACGTCCGCGGCGTACTTTCGGCAATAGCCGACCAGGTCGCCGCCGCCGGCTAAGTTTTCCGAAGCACCCACGTAGGGTCTATCGAGATTCGGGTCAGGCGGAGTCGAGAATGGTGGTTCCCGAGAACCGGAGCGGAGCGTACTTGAAGTACGCGAGCACCGGAAGCGCAGGGAACCTCCATGCGCAGGCCGGCCTCACCCGAATATCGATAGGCCCTAAAAAAGAGGCTCCCGACCGAGGGAAGCGGCGGGAGCCAAGAACGAGCGCGGGAGGAAGCGCTCGGGAAGTTCAGAAAACGTTGGGTGTCGTGGTCAGCGGCGCTGCGTTGGCGATCATGCGGACGGAACGCGCCTTGTGCACGCCGGACTGGGCGGCGATGACGCGCAGGCACTCCGCGCTCTCGGCGCCCCAGGCCTGGCCCTGGCAGGCAAAATCGATTTCCGGCTCCGGCAGCCGGGCGGTCTTGATTGTGGTCGGCGCGCCCTGGACGACATTGGCCGGCGGGTTGAGCGAAGCGAAGGCCGGACCGGAAGCCGGTGTCAGGAACATGACGGCCAGAGCGCAGGCGCCCAGCATGGAGAACATCGCAACCGGATGGTCGCTGGCGCGCTGACGCAGTGCCAGTTTGGCGCGCCGTTCGTTGCTGGTGATCTCGACTTTCGTATGCATTGCTGCTCCCCTTCGTTTTCTTATGAAACGAACCTAAGCGCGCCTGGTAACGGGCGAATGATGCGCTTGGCTTGCCCGCGTAACAGGTTTGAAACAAGAAATTCGGGCATATCCGGGCAGATCCGGTCATGTGCCGACGGCAAGATGCATTTGCGAAGCTGTTCATGCGCGCAATCAAATGTTGACGACAGGCGGGCCGCGAACGCACCAAGCCCGCTTCCTGTCGGCCGCACTATGAACAAGCTCACACTGCGGATCGAATTTGCGGACGCCAGGTATTTTTCGTCTCGGAGCGGGCCGTGTTTGCAAGCTCGGCACGGCCAAATCCGCATGCCGGACAGCTATTTCACGACCCCGGTTAACGCCCGGATATTCCGGGATTTTCTGGCTTTCAGCCGGCCCTGTTGTGCCGACTTGAAAAGTTGAGATTTCTACAAGCCATTGCATTTCAATGCAAAATATGGTTTTATTGAATGAGTATTCAATAAAGAAGAGCTTTTTTATGAACCCGCATCTCCGTGACGTGGCGATCCCCAATGATTGGGACCGGCGGGGTCTGCCGGGCTGGAGTTATCACTCCGACGCGCTTCTCGAACTTGAGAAGGAATACGTCTTCCGGAACCATTGGCAGATCGCCGGCCATGTCTGCGACGTGCCGAATGCCGGCGACTATCTGACTATGGACGTGGTCGGCGAGCGGGCGCTCATCGTGCGCGGCAAGGACGGCGTCGTGCGCGCCTTCAACAACATGTGCCGGCATCGCGGCAGCCGTGTCGTCGCCGACAGCCAGGGCACCTGCAAGAACGCGCTGGTCTGCCCGTTCCATGGCTGGGTCTACAATCTCGACGGCACGCTGCGCGGCGCCGCCCGGCCGCGCTCCTTCCCCGAGCTCGACAAGACCGAATTCGGCCTGATGCCGCTCGACCTTGAGATATGGATGGGCTTCATCTTTGTCCGCTTTCGCAAGGGCGGCCCGCAGCCTTCGGTGGCCGAACTCTTGAAGCCGATCGAGGCCGAGATGGCCCACTACAATGTAGCCGAGATGGTGCCGTCCTGGGGCATCTGGACACAGAAAACGCCGGTCAACTGGAAGTCGGTGCGCGACGTCGACAATGAAGGCTACCACGTCGCCATGGCGCATCCGGCGCTGCAGGATCTCTACGGCTCAACCTATTTCGACGAGCCGTTCATCGACGGCGTGTCGCGCTCGTTTGCCACCTACAGTCCGCATGCCGGCCGGCGCTGGAGCGTGCGCGAATACATCAAGCTCACGCCCGATGCCTCACACCTGCCGGAGCATCTGCGCAGGGCCTGGATCTATTACGGCATCTTCCCCAACAACGCGCTGTCGATCATGCCGGAATCGGTGCAGTTCTATCAGGAGTTCCCGCTGTCGACCGGCGAGACGCTGCTGCGCGGCGCCATCTACCGCTACCCCGACGAGACCCGGGAACAGGCGGCCGCCCGCTATCTCGCCTACCGCATCGACCGCGACACCATGAACGAGGACGTGCAGCTTTCCGTGTGGTCGAACGAGTCCATGATCTCGGAGGCCTTCGAGGGTTTTTATCTCTCCGACCTCGAATACGGTGTGCGCACCCACCACGACCATCTGCGCAAGCAGATCCCGGTGCTGGGCCTGGAGACCGCGCCGGAGGAGAAGGACATGTGGAACCTCAATGAGGCTATGCGCTCGCAGGTGTAAGGGCGGAACTGCCAATCACCCCTGCCACACGCCCTCTTTGCGCAGATCATCCATGGTCCGCGAGATCCCCTCACGCAGGATCGCCACCATGTGGTCGATCTGCTCTCGCGTGATGATCAGCGGCGGCGACATCACGCACATGTTGATCAGCGGCCGGACCAGGAGGCCGAGTTCGTGGCAATGCGCGTCGATGCGCTTGCCGACATCCTTGTCGAGCTGCAGCGGATCCTTGCTTTCGCGGTCGGCTACGCACTCGACGCAGCCCATCAGGCCCATGCCGCGGACTTCGCCAACCAGCGGCAGTTCCTCCAGCGTCCTCAGCTGCGCCTGGAAATAGGGCGCGACATCGCGCGTGTGGGCCAGCACGCTGTCTTCCAGGATATCGAGGTTCTTCAGCGCCACCGCGCAGCCGATGGGATGACTGGTATAGGTCAGGCCATGGCCGAACATAGCGTCGGGATGGTTGGAACGGCGCATTTCCTGAAGCAGCCGCTCCGAGATGATGACGCCGCCAAGCGGGAAATAGCCTGATGTGACGCCCTTGGCGAAGGTGATCATGTCGGGGTCGATGCCGAAGCCATCGCCGGAGGCAAAGACATGGCCGAGCCGCCCGAAGCCGGTCACCACCTCATCGGAGATATAGAGGATATCCTTGTCCCTGCAGATTTCGCGAATGCGCTTGAGATAGCCATCCGGCGGCACCACGACGCCGCCGGATGCCTGCACCGGTTCGCCGACGAAAGCACCGATCTTCTCTGCGCCGACGCGGGCGACCGCATCGCGAAACTGATCGACCAGGAAATCGCAGAAGGCGGCGATGTCAATGCCTTTCGGCCGCCGGAACGGGTCTGGCGAGGACAGTTTGACGACCAGATCGTCGGCGCCGTCCATCCAGTCGCGGTCGCGCGGCCGGCCGTTGAGCGAGGCCGACAGATAGGTCGAGCCGTGATAGGCGCCGCCACGGCTGAGGATCAGCTTCTTTTCCGGCCGCCCGCGCACATTGTTGTAGAACTGCATGAAGCGCAGCGCCGTCTCGACAGCCGACGATCCGCCGGTGGTGAAGAAGGTATGGCTGAGATCGCCCGGCGCATGATCGGCGAGGCGCTTGGCGAGCTCGGCCGACGGCGCGTTCATCGTATACCAGGGCGTGTTGTAGGACAGCATCATCGCCTGGTCGTACATCACCTTGGCCAGCTCCTCGCGGCGGTGGCCGACATTGATGCACCACATGCCGGCCGGCCCGTCGATCAGTCGCTTGCCTGTTACATCGGTGATGTAGATGCCATCGCCCTCGCCGATCAGCGCACGCGCTTCATTGCCGACCGAGCCGGCATAAGGCCAGGGCTGGATGAGATGGCGCTTGGCCAGATCGACCGCATCGTCACCGTCAGCCATTTCCATCGCTCTTAGGTCTCTTGCAGCCGCCATCATTGCCTCGCATCGTCTGAGCGTAATTTGCCGGACAGAACATGAAGCGCCAAGGGCAGGAAAGCCGGCTTTCTTCACTCCATTTTGAATGTCCGTTCAATCAATATTACAGAAATAGCGCTTGATTTCAATGCACGGATGCGCTCATGATGAAAGAAAGCCGGCAAGCTTGGAGCGCGGCCAGCAAAGCGCGCTCCGCAAAAATTGGGAATAGACAGCCGGCCCGGTCGATGGGAGCATCATGGCGGAACAGTTCGAGCCAGCAACCGAGATCACGCCCGGGTCGCTGCAATGACGGTAGCTGCCGAAGGGGTGCCCACGCGGCGCATGACGCGAGCAAGGCGAAACGCCCTTCTGCAGTCCGAGTCCGTCCAGGGCCTTGCCCTGATCAGCCCGACCTTGGTCTACGCTTTGATCCTGCTGCTCGTGCCGATCCTGGTGGTCTTCGCCCACTCCTTCTGGACGCAGAACTACCTCACCATCGATCATACATTCACGCTGGAGAATTATCGCATCGCGCTGACCGAGCCGATCTACCGCGATCTGCTCTGGCGCTCGCTCTACATTTCGCTGACGGTGAGCTTTTTCACCGTCAGCCTCGCTTATCCGATCGCCTATTTCATCTCGTTCCATGGCGGTCGCCACAAGAGCCTGTGGCTGTTCCTGATCACCATCCCGTTCTGGACCAGCTATCTCCTGCGCGTGATGTCATGGAAAGTCATCCTCGGCTATAATGGCGTGCTGAATTCCGGCCTGATGGGCCTCGGCATCATCGACGAACCATCGACCGCGCTACTCTACAATTCCAGCGCCGTCATCATCACGCTCACACACGCCTGGGCGGCCTTCGCCATCCTGCCGATCTTCGTTTCGCTCGAGAAGGTCGACCGCACCTTGGTCGAGGCTGCCACCGATCTTGGCGACGGCCCGCTGCGCTCCTTCCTGCGCGTGACGCTGCCGCTGTCGGCGCCGGGCGTCATCTCGGCCGCTCTCATCGTCATGATCCCCACCGTCGGCGACTACGTCACCCCAAGGCTGGTCGGCGGCAAGGATGGCGTGATGATCGCCAATGCCATCGAGTCGCAGTTCCATAAGGCCTCCAACTGGCCACTCGGCGCGGCACTGTCCGTGACCACCATGCTGGTCGTGACGCTGATGGCGGGCGCCACCGTGCTCATCATCCGCGCGCTGCAGAGGCTGGCGCGATGACAGCGAGGCGGCGCCTTTTCCCTGGCGGCAGGCTGTCCGCCTACGCCTTCCTCTACGTCGTCTTTCTCTATCTGCCGGTAATCTTCCTGCCGATCTTCTCGATCAACACCGCGCCGACGCCAAAATTTCCTCTCACCGGCTATACGCTGAAATGGTACCAAGACCTGCCGAAGACGCCGGCGCTGCTTGACGCCGCCTGGAACAGCCTGATCGTCGGTGTCTCGGCATCGGTGCTGGCGACGCTGCTCGGCATCCTCGCCGCCCGCTCGATCACCCGCTACCGCTATCCCGGCCGCCGCACAATCAACGGCCTGATCATGGCGCCGCTGGTGCTGCCGGAAATCATCCTCGCCATCTCCATGCTGCTGGTCATGCTGCAGTTAGGCCTGAGCCTGTCGCTGTTCACCGTCGTGCTCGGCCATGTCCTGATCTGCATTCCCTATTCGATGACGGTGCTGACCGCCGGCTTCGAGGGCTTCGACCGCAGCCTCGAAGAAGCCTCCGCCGATCTCGGCGAGAGTGCCTTCGGCACCTTCCGGCGGGTGACGCTGCCGATGGTGGCGCCGGCGATCATTTCCAGCCTCCTGGTCTGCTTCACCATCTCGCTCGACGAGTTCGTCATCGCCTTCTTCCTGACCGGCACCGAGACGACACTGCCGATCTATATCTGGGGCCAGTTGCGCTTTGCCGCCAAGCTGCCGGGTGTGTTGGCGCTGGGCACGCTGCTGCTGGTTGCCTCTTTCGTTTTGATGACTGTTGCCGAGATCCTGCGCCGCCATGCGGCCGGACGCACCCAGAGCGAGGGAGGCCTCTATGCCTGAGCAGTCCCGGGCCGAACGGCCTCAGGATGAGCCATCCAAGCAAGATAAGTCCGAGCGGGCCCAATCTGATCGACCCCAAACCGACCGAGCAATGATCGAAATCCGCAGCGTTACCCGCAGCTATGGGGCGTTCAAGGCGCTCGACGACGCCTCACTGACCATCAAGGAGGGCGAGTTCTTTTCGCTGCTCGGCCCTTCCGGCTGCGGCAAGACCACGCTGCTGCGCATGATTGCCGGTTTCGACAACCCGACCAGCGGCTCGATCTCGGTCGGCGGCCAGTCGATGGAAGGCATCCCCGCCAACCGCCGGCCGACCAACATGGTATTCCAGAGTTATGCCATCTTCCCGCATCTCAATGTCGAGCAGAATGTCGCCTATGGGCTGAAACGGCTCAGGCTGGGAGGAACGGAAGAAAAGCGCCGCGTCGAGGAAGCGCTGGCGCAGGTGTCGCTCACCGGCCTCGGCAAACGCCTCGCCACCGAGCTTTCCGGCGGCCAGCGCCAGCGCGTGGCGCTCGCCCGCGCCTTGGTGATGCGGCCCAAGGTACTGCTGCTCGACGAGCCGCTGTCGGCTCTCGACAAGAAATTGCGCGAGCAGATGCAGGTCGAACTGCGCCGCCTGCAGCAGGCGGTCGGCATCACCTTCGTGCTGGTCACCCATGACCAGTACGAGGCGCTCGCTATGTCCGACCGCATCGCCGTAATGTTCGGCGGCAAGATCGCCCAGGTCGCCTCGCCCAAGGAAATCTACCAGCGGCCGGTCAACCGCCAGGTCGCCGATTTCCTCGGCGGCATGAATTTCGTAAAAGCGCAGATCGTCGAGGAGAGCAGCGCCTCGCTGGTCGTCGACACGCTGGGCTTCGGCCGGGTCAGGACCGACAAGCCGAAGGCCTTCGTGCGCAATGGCGGCGGCGCCACTCTGGGCATCAGGCCGGAGCGATTGCGCGTGCTGTGGGACAATGCGACGGCGAAATTCGAAGTGGCCGGCAAGGTGGTCGAACGCCACTATTTTGGCGAGATCACCCACCTGATCGTCGAGATACCCGGATTGGAAAAGCCACTGTCGGTCACCGAGACCAACGACTTCGGCGCCGACGATATCCCCGTCGGCACGTCGGTCCGCCTCGGCTACGATCCCGAGGCCCTGGTGGCGATGGCGGACTGAGCATGATCCCGAAAAATGGAACCGGTTTTCGGAATAAGATCATGCTCCACTAAGAATTTTAAGTTCCGTCGCGATCTCTTTGGCTGCGATCCGCCCCATGACGATAGCGCCTTCGACATAGCCCGGAAACGACGGCGACAGTTCCGACGATGCAAAATGAACCGGGGCGGCGCCGGCACGGATCGTGCGCTCGGCATCCCGTGCCGCCACATCGACAATAAGGTCGCTGTAGGCGCCGCCGCTCCAGCGGTCATCGATCCAGTCGCGCTGGCTGAAATCGACAATGTCGGCCGCCTCCGGCCCAAGGGCATCAACGAGCCTTGCCGTGACCTCCGCACGCAGCGCCGCGTCCGCGAGCGGACGCCAACGCAACGCCAGTGGTCCGCCGACGAAGACGACCAGCGCGGCATGTTGCGCATCCTTGCTGGCGTCACAGGCGAACAGGCCCGGCAGGTCGCGCCACATCACCATGCCGCACAGGTCGCGCTCCCGCCAGAACGGCGTGGGATAGCGCACCAGGATCTTGATCACCGCACCGCTTTCCCAGACGCCGAGCGCTTTTGCGAGAGCCGGCGGCAGAGCGGGCGCGAAATCCAGCTTCGCGGCCGTCGCCGGCGGCAGCGCGACCAGCACTTTTCGCGCTTCGATGGAGCTGCTCGCCGAGACGGCACGAACCCGTTGCGGCCCGTGCTCGATGCGCGTAACCGGTTCGTTCAGCCAAACCCTGTCGCCGAGATCTCCCGCCATGTCCTCGGCCAGCGACTGCATGGTTTCAAGCAGCGAATATTGCAGCTCGGGCACCTCGTTGGTGATGCGGCGGTCATTGTCGATGAGGTACCACAGCGGCACCTTGTCCATCGCCAGGCACCACAGGCCTTCGATCATCGAGCGGAAAGCCGTCTTGGCGTCAGTGGGATCATGCTGGCACTCGAGCCAGGCGGCAGCGCCCATGTCGGCGATCGAGGGATCGTCCGGCTCGATCGCATTCATCCGCTCGCGGATTGCCATCGCGCCATGATAGGTCCGTTCGGCCTCTTCGACCGACAGCGATGGATGGGTGATGAAATCGCCATTCACATAGGTTTCGACGAAGGCCTTGCCACGGGACGCGGCCAGCGCCGTCACCTCCGGCATGTCTTCGCAGAAAAACTGGCCGCCGCTGTCGATGCGCTCGCCAAGCCCGTTGCGAATAGCCTCGACCCTGCCGCCGACGCGGTCGCGTGCTTCGAGCAGCACGACATCGATGCCGGCCTTTCTCAGCTCAAGCGCAGCCGACAGGCCGGTGAAACCGGCGCCGACGATGACGACATCGGTTCTTTCAGTCCTGTCGCTCAATAGCCGGCCTTGATCTTCTCGAATTCCGTGACCATGCGCTGCTTGAGCTCAGGCGGCACCGGCTGCTGGAACAGCGTCTTGTCCAAGAACTTGTCGAGATTGTCGAAGCCACGGTCGCTCAGCACCTGATGGTCGATCGCGGCCATCCCGGCGCTGTTGCCGTGGCCGTAGCCGAAGGTCTTGACCAAGTAATCGGAAACGGCATGCGCGTTGACCGCACTGAGGAAATCATAGGCCTGATCGAGCTTGCCCGGCGCATCCTTCATCAGCACATAGCCGCACACCCAGGTGGATATGCCTTCCCTGGTGTCGCGGTTCATGGCGATCGGCATGCCTTGGCCCTTGAGCGTCACGAAGGTCTCATTCCAGCCCCAGACGAGGTCGACCTCATTGCCGGTAAAGGCCTGGTTGAGGTCGGTGTCGTCGGTCCAGTAAAAGCGGATGTTCTTGTGGACGTCACGCAGGAAGGCGGACGCCTCCTGGAACTGCGCGTCGGTCATCTTGGTCCAGTCCTTGAGGCCGATGACCAGGCTGGCCAGCGCATAGGCGTCATCGACATTGTCGCCGATGGTGACGCGGCCCTTGAATTTGGGATCGGCGAAAATCTTCAGCGACTGCGCTTCCTCCGCCGTGACCTTGTCGGTGCGGTAGAGCAGCGAAGTGTTGCCCCAGTCGAACGGCATGAACCAGGCCTTGCCGTCGGCGGTGACGGCGAGATCCTTCATCGCCATGATGCCGGGATTGAGATCCTTCCAGCCGGCGATCCGCGAGGTGTCGAGCGGTTGCAGAATGCCGGCCTCGCGCCACTTGGTCACGCTTTGCGAGCAGGGGTGGGCGATGTCGGCCTTGAAGCCGGCGCGCATCTTCTGGAACGCTTCCTCCTCGTCGCCGAAGAAAGCAAAGGTCGGCTCGGCGCCGTATTTGGCGGTGTAGTCGGGGTGCAGCAACGGATCTTCATAGCCTGACCAGTCGAACACGACGAGGTCGCCGCCGCCTTCGGCATGAGCAAGCACGGCGCCGGCGCCGACTGTAAGAGCAGCGGCAAGGGCGAGGCGGCGAAGCATGGAATTCATGGCGCGAAACTCCTCATCGCGAAAAGCGGCCGGGCGACGTTACGGAATTTCAGCGGCCTTGGCGAGACCGTCTGCCCGGCGCACTGACAGGCAGACGGAGGAGGCCGGACAGAGCTTTAGTAGCCTGCCTTGATCTTCTCGAATTCGGCGATCATCTTGAGCTTGAGCGACGACGGCACGGGCGATTGGAACAGGGTCTTGTCGACGAATTTCTGCACGTCGTCATAGCCCTTTTCTTTCAGGATCGCCGGGTCGACGCCGGCCATGCCCTTGGCGTTGGCCTGGCCATAACCCCAGTCCTTGACCAGCACCTTGGCGGTCTCGGGATCGTTGATCGCGTTGAGGTAGTCATAGGCCTTGTCGACATTGCCGGGTGCGTCCTTGAACAGCACGTAGCCGCAGACCCAGGTCGAGATGCCTTCGTCCGTATCCTTCTTGGACTTGATCGGCACACCGGCAGCGACGGATTGTACTGTGGCATCGTTCCATGCCCAGGCGAGATCGACCTCGCCGCCGCTCAGCAACTGCACGACGTCGGTGGTATCGGTCCAGTAGGAGCGGACATTTTTGTGCACCTGACGCAGGAAGTCGGAAGCCTGCTTGAACTGGTTGTCCGTCATCTTGGTCCAGTCCTTGAGCCCGATGGCAAGGCTGGCCAGCGCATAGGCGTCGTCGACATTGTCGCCGATTGAGACCCGCCCCTTGAACTTGGGGTCGGCGAAGGCCTTCAGCGACTGCACATCCTTCGCGTCGATCTTGTCGGAGTTGTAGGTGAGCTGGGTGTTGCCCCAGTCCCACGGCATGAACCAGGCCTTGCCGTCCGAAGTGGTGGCCAGATCCTTCATCGCCATGATGCCGGGATTGAGATCCTTCCAGCCGGTGATCCTCGAGGTGTCGAGCGGCTGCAGCAGCCCCGCCTCACGCCACTTTGTCACGCTCTGCGAGCAGGGATGGCCAAGATCGGCCTTGAAACCGGAGCGCACTTTCTCGAAGGCTTCGTCCTCGTCGCCGAAGAAGGCGAAGGTCGGCGAGTCGCCGTTCTTCTCGACATATTTGGGGTGAAAGCTCGGGTCCTCATAGCCCGACCAGTCGAACACGATCAGGTCCTTGTCGGCGGCGACCGCAATCGCCGCGGCCGAACCAGCCAGCGTCGCCGTCAGCGCCAATGTCAGTGTCAGGCGTCGGGTTATTCTTTTCATGCTGTTCCATCCTCTTTGTTTTTGATTGTTCGCTCCGGCTTGGATCTGCCGGTTGTTGTCAACGTCCGCTGCCCGGCCGGTAGTGTTTCGGAAAGGCGGCCGACAGGAATTCGTTTGCCGCCTGCAGCGCGCTCTCACGGGTGACGTCCTCGGTCCCCATCATCAGCCGCAGCCACAAGCCCTCCAGCATGGCGCTGAGCGCGAGCGCCATCACCTGCGGCTCATAGGCATAACCACCGCCCTGCTTGAGCGTGGCACAGAGGTCGATGAAGATCTTCTGGTAGGCCGCGTCGCGTGCGCCGCACAGCGCCTGGTAGGTCGGCCGCGACTTGGCCTCGCCCCAGAACGCGCACCAGGCCGCGAGCTTGCGCTTGTTGCAGATCGAACGGTCGAAATCGGCGGCGACCAGCGCCCGCAGCTGCCGGGCTGGATCCTCGCCGGCCTTGGTCAGCGCGACGCGCCAATGCGCCGCATATTCGTCGGCCATATAGGCAAGCGTGGCGACGAGCAGCTTCTCCTTGCTCTCGAAATGGAAGTTGACGATGCCGCGCGACAGGCCGGCGCCGTCAGCGACATCGGCCATCGTCGTTTCCGAATAACCGCGCTTGGCCAGCGAATCGATGGTCGCTTCGATCAGCTGCTGTTGCCTGACCTCCTTCGACGCCTTGCGGCCGCGTTTTTCCGGTTCGGTTTTTCCAGACGTGTCGGAGGATCGCTCTTCGCGCGCTGCAGCTTTCATCGGTGCCGTCATGCTCCACATTGCCGGCTATCCCACCACAGCCGGCTTCCACCCGCGAAGATGAGTGGGACGGTGCTCGCCACTGTCAAGCACCTTCTGCATGGCCTCCCAGGTTCGTATGTTCTTGTCGATATAGGCCGCTCCGACTGCGGCTGCCGCCGTCTGGTAGAGCGGGCCTTTCAGCCTTTCCAGCTCGCCGCGCGCGACCTTGCGATACCAAGAATTGCGGTCTCTGACGGCGACATCGGCAAAGCCGGCGCTGCGCATCGCTTGCGCATAGCGTGCCGGCGAGGCCATGGCGAAGGACAGGCCTTCGGCCGCGACATAGGCCTTCATCTCAGATGACGGCTCGCCGTCATGGCCGATCAGCCAGTCGGAGGCGGCAAAGACGCCGCCCGGTTTCAGCACGCGGAAGATTTCGGCAAACAGCGCGTCCTTGTCACGCACATGCAAAAGCGCGTCCTTGGAGAACACAACATCGAAGGCGCCATCGGTGAAAGGCAGCGCTCCGGGTGACGCCTGGATGAAGCTGGCGCGGTCTGAGAGCCCGCGTGCAGCAGCCCGCGTTCTGGCCGCCTCGATCACCGGGCGTCGATGTCGAAGCCGGTGGCATGGGCTGCACCGTGGCGCTCGATCAGATGCAACGCGATGCCGCCGGAGCCGCAGCCTATGTCGAGGATCGTCTTGCGCGACAGGCCTTCGACCACCCGGTCGACCTCGTCGGGTCCGCCCGGCGACAGATAACCCTCGCCCCACAGCGCCTCGAGGAAGCGGATCGCGGCGTCGTCATATTCCGGCTCGCCATCTGCCGTTTCGATCATCAGACTTTAAGTCCCATCAGCCGAATTGCGCAGGTTCGAATGCCGGCAAAGCGTAGCGTATTAACAGGAAAACGCAATATCATTTGTTGAACATTCATTCAGAACGGCTGGACAGAATAGCCGCTGCCGTGCCAAATTCCGCGCATTCGGCGACAAATCACGCGAAAAATGAAGGGTCGAGCACCATGAAGGCTGGGCGCGAATGAAAGCTTGGGATGCGATCGTCATCGGCGGCGGACACAACGGCCTGGTCAACGCCTGCTATTTGCAACGCGCCGGGCTCGACGTGCTGGTGGTGGAAAAGAACGACTGGGTCGGCGGCGCCGCCACCAGCCGCGAGCTGACGCCGGGCTTCCTCTACTCCAACTGCTCCTATGTCTGCTCGCTGTTTCGCCCCGAGATCATGCGCGACCTCGAACTGCCGCGCTTCGGCTTGCAGGTGATTTCCTATGAGGGCGGCGCCGTGTTCACGCGCGATGGCGACTACCTCGCCAACTACCGCGATCACGATGCGCACCGGCGCGAATTTGCCCGCTTCTCCAGGCGCGACGCCGAGGCCTATGACCGTTATTCGCGCGACGTGACGCGGCAGTGCCGCTTCATCCAGCCGCTGCTGATGCGCACCGCACCGGACCCGACCAGTCTCAAGCCGCGTGACCTCGGAGAGTTTCTCTATCTCGGCAGGAAATTCGCCGGCCTGTCATCAGAAGAAATGGCGCTGACGCTGCGCTTCTGGACCATGTCGATCTCGGAATTCCTCGACGAATATTTTGAGACCGATGTCATCAAGGCGAACTTCGCTTTGTCCGGCATTATCGGTACCGCGCTCGGGCCGATGTCGCCCGGCACGGCCTACGTGCTGCTGCACCACTATATGGGCGAGGTCGACGGCTCGGTCGGCGCCTGGGGCTATGCGCGCGGCGGCATGGGCGCTGTCACCAAGGCGCTCGCCGCTTCCTTCGAGGGGTCCGGCGGCACCATCCGTACCGGCGCCGAGGTCGACCATGTGCTGGTGAGCCGAGGCAAGGCCAAGGGCGTGGTGCTGGCCGGCGGCGAGGAGGTCTACGGCAAGCTCGTCGTCTCCAACGCCGACGCCAAACGCACATTCCTGAAACTGGTCGAGGAGAAGGAACTGCCCGATATTTTCCTGCGTCGGGTCAGGAACTTCAAGGTCCGCGGCTCGTCCGGCAAGGTCAACATCGCGCTGGATTCGCTGCCCGATTTCCCGGCACTGCCGAAGGATTCGCCCGTTTATCGCGGCGACATGCATTTCACCGACTCCATGGAGCGCATGGAGCGCGCCTATGACGACTGGAAGGCCGGTCGCTGGTCGGCCGACCCATTCCTCGACATGGTCATCCCAACGACGCTCGACCCGACCATGGCGCCGCCGGGCAAGCATTTCATGAGCTGCTTCGTGCAGTACGCGCCGCCCAAGGTGAACGGCCGCGACTGGACCGATACCGACCGCGACGGCTTCGCCGAAAGCGTGGTCGCGCAGATCGCGGAATACTCGCCGGGCTTCCGCGACCGCATCGTTCACATGGAGGTTCGCACGCCGCGCGAGATCGAAGCCGAGGTTGGGCTGACCGAAGGCAATATTTTCCAGGGCGAGCTGACCTTCGACCAGCTGCTGTTCAACCGGCCGGTGCCGGGCTACGCGCAATACCGTTCGCCGGTCGGCGGGCTCTATATATGCGGATCCTCGACCCATCCCGGCGGCGGCGTCATGGGCGCGCCCGGCCGCAATGCGGCAGCCGAAATCCTGCGCGATCTCGCCAAATCGACCTCCCATATGAGCCCGGCCCATGACGTCATTTGATGCCATCATCATAGGCGGCGGCCATAACGGCCTTGTCGCTGCCGCCACTCTGGCGAAAGCCGGCCGCAAGGTGCTGGTGCTGGAAGCCGCTGGCGATGTCGGCGGCGCGGCGCGCACCGAAGAGTTTGCGCCGGGTTTTCGGGTCTCCTCGATCGCGCATGTGCTGAACCGCCTGCACCCCGACGTGGTGAAGACATTGGAGCTGGAGAAACACGGGCTGCAGGTCACCCGTACAGACTTCATGCCGTCGGTCGCCTTGGCGAAGGACGGCCCGCCGCTTGTCCTGCATGGCGCCTATGGCGAAGTGCTGACCGGCTCCACTCCGTCCGAGCAGTCCGCCTGGAAGGAATTGCGCGCGCAACTCATGCGCTATGCCGGCATCCTGAAACCGTTCCTGTCGCGGCGCCCGCCCGATCTCGGTGGCATGTCGCTGCTTGAAACGGCAGCGCTCGGCCAGACGGCCGTGGCGCTGAAAAAGCTCGGCAAGGAAGACATGCGCGACTTTCTGCGCGTTCTCCTGATGAACGTCGCCGACCTGCTCGACGAGCAGCTTGCCGATATCAGGCTGAAGGGCCTGCTTGCCTTCGACGCCACGCTTGGTAGCCATCTCGGCCCGCGTTCGCCGACCTCCCTGCTCGGCCTCTACTATCGGCTGGCCGGCGAGACCGGCGGTGCGGCAGGGGCACAGATGCTGCCGAAAGGTGGCATGGGTGCGGTCGTCGCCGCGATCCGCGCGGCGGCGGAGAAAGCCGGCGTCACCATCCGCACGGCAGCGCCCGTGGCCAGAATAGTCGTCGAGAAAGGCCGCGCCCTCGGCGTGACCCTCGACGGCGGCGAGGTGCTGCACGCCAGAACGATCGTCTCCGCCGTCAACCCCGCGACGACCATGCTCGATCTCGTCGGTCCGCGCGAGATCGACACGGGTTTCGTGCGCAAGGTAAAAAATATCCGCATGAAGGGCGACGCTGCCAAGCTCCATCTGGCGCTCGATCGGCCACCGCAATTTTCCGGCGTCGACGCCGATAATCACAAGGGCCGTCTGGTCATCGCGCCCTCGGCCGACCATGTCGAGCGCGCCTTCAACCCGTCAAAATATGGCGAGTTCTCAGCCGAACCGGTGATGGAGATCACACTGCCCTCGCTCTCCGACCCCTCGCTCGCGCCAAGCGGCGCCTGCGTGCTGTCGGCGAACGTGCAATACGCGCCTTACGCGCTGAAAGAGGGTTGGGATGCCGGCAAGCCGAAATTCCTCAAGGCTGTTATGGCGCAGCTCGAAGCGTACGCCCCCGGTATCGGCAAGTCCGTGCTGCATGCCGAGCTTTTGACGCCAGCCGGTATCGAAGCCAACTACCGGATGCCGGGCGGCCATTGGCACCACGGCGAATTGCAGGCCGACCAGATGCTGATGTCGCGGCCCGTCTCGGGCTGGTCGGGCTACGACACGCCGATCGAGGGGCTGTTCCTGGCCGGCGCCGGTTCGCATCCAGGCGGCGGCGTTTCGGGTGCTCCCGGTTTTAATGCGGCGCGGCGCATCATAGCGATGAAGGGATGATCGGATGTTTCAGCCAGTCAACGCCGCACTCTACGGCGAAGGAATGCCGTCATGACGAGTCGGGTCAACAACGCCGCCCGCACCACAGCGCAGGGCCATTTCCGCACCTTGCGTCTCGGCACGCCGTTCCAGCCGCGCATCGATGCGGTGGCCAAAACTCAGGACTGGTACAATTGGGCCGGCTATCGCGCGCCGCATTCGCTGTGGGACGAGGAACTCGAATATTTCGCCATCCGCAGCCAGGCGGCTTTGTTCGACATCTCGCCGATGACCAAATACCGCATCGAGGGGCCGGATGCCGAAGCCTTCCTCGATCGCGTCACGCTGCGCGATGTCACCAAGCTGAAACCCGGCCGCGTCCACTACACCGCATGGTGCGACGACGAAGGTTTTGTCCTCGATGACGGCACGCTGTTCCGGCTGTCGCCGACCCGCTTCCGCCTGTGTTCGCAGGAGCGGCACCTGCCCTGGCTGCTCGACAGCGCCATCGGTTTCGAAGTGACCGTCGAGGAAGAGACCGAAAACGTCGCTGGTCTCGCGCTGCAAGGCCCAACCTCCTTCGCCGTGCTGCGCGAGGCGGGTTTCGCCGGCGTCGAGAAGTTGAAGATATTCGACCTCGCCGAGTTTCCGCACGACAGCGGCACCGTAACCATCTCGCGCACCGGCTTCACCGGCGATCTCGGCTACGAACTGTTCGTGCCGGCCGAAAAAGCGCTCAGCCTCTGGGACCGCCTGATGACGGCAGGCGAACTGCGCGGCATCCGCGCCATCGGCTACGCCGCCCTCAACCGCGCCCGGCTGGAAGCCGGCCTGATCGTCGCCAATGCCGACTTCACCACCGCAGACCATGCCATTCGCGCCGACCGTCTGCGCATGCCGGACGAGATCGGTCTCGGCTTTATGGTCGATTTGGGAAAAGGCCATTTCAACGGCCGCCGCGCCATCCTCGAAGCCCGTGCCAAACGCAGGCTGCGCCACATGCTGGTCGGGCTGGAGATCGAAGGCAACATCCCGGCCGAGCACGCCATCGTCTACCACAAGAAGCATCAGGAGGTCGGGCTGGTCAGCGCCGCCATCTGGTCGCCGATGGCCAAGCGCAATATCGCCATCGCCTCGCTGACGCGTCCCTATGGTGATACGATGGTGGAAGACCTCTGGGTCGAGATCTACGCCATGCGCGAGTTGCAGTACCAGAAGCTGATGAAGCGGGCCAAGGTGGTGGCCCGTCCTTTCATCAAGCTCGACCGCCGCACCGCCAATCCGCCGGCGGATTTCTGATCATGGCCGACGAACCGGATGATGATACGGAAGCCGCCGAACAGTGGCAGCTGGTCAACACGCCGCTCGGCGAAAAATGGTCGGGTCGTACCCGCTATGCCGCCGCCATGTACTTCTACAAGCGCGGCGAAATGAGCGCCGAGACGCTCGAAGTCTACCGCATCTGCGCGCGGTTGGACTGGGAGAACCCGCTGCCGATGATCAGGGATCGCGGCGGCCAGGATTGGCTGAAGCGCATGGGCGCTTAAGCCTCAGCCTATGGTTCTTTCGAGAACGTTCAGCCAGTTGCGATAGGCGATCTTCTCGATCAATGCGCGTCCGAATCCGCGCGCGGCCAGCGCATCTATCAGCTTCGGCAAGCCGGCAACGTCGCCGATGACCGCCGGAATCATCGCGCCGTCGAAATCGGAGCCGAGACCGACGCCGTCCTCGCCCAGCGCCTGCAGCAGCGAGTCGACATGGCGCACCATGATGTCGAGGCTGGTGTCCGAGTTCATCCGTCCGTCTTCGCGCAGGAAGCCGGTGGCGAAGTTGAGCCCGACCATGCCGCCGGTCTCGCGGATAGCGCCGAGCTGCCAGTCCGTCAGGTTGCGCGAATGGGTGCACAGCGCATGCACGTTCGAATGGGTGGCGACCAGCGGCGCATCGCTGAGTGCGGCGACATCGCGAAAGCCCTTTTCGTTGAGATGCGACAGGTCGACCATGATCTTGAGCTGATTGCAGGCCTTGATCAGCGCCTTGCCGGCATCGGTCAGCCCCGGTCCGGTATCGGGCGACGACGGAAAGCGGAACGGGACGCCGTGGCCGAAGGCGTTGGGGCGGCTCCAGACAATGCCGAGCGAGCGCAGGCCGGATTCGTAGAGCACGTCGAGCAAGGTAAGTTCGGGATCGATCGCCTCGACGCCTTCAATATGAAACACCGCCGCGATCGAACCTTTCGCCATCGCCTCGCGAATGTCACCGGCACTGCGGCAGACGGTCAGCGCCCCCGCTCGCTCCAGCCGAAACAGGATCGAGGCCATGCCGATGGTGGAATTGAGCGCATCAGCGCGCGGCAGTTCCGGCGGCAACGGCTCATTGTCGCTCGGCGCCGGCGGCACCGCAGAGCGTTTGCTCTTCTCGACCGGCGGTGGAAAGATCGCGAACATGCCGCCGGCAAAGCCGCCCTTCTTGGCGCGCGGCAGATCTATATGACCGCCCTGCGTCCCCTCGATGAACAGCTTTTCGACGTCGGTGTCTTTCGACTGGTACAGTCGCAGCAGCGTGTCGTTGTGGCCGTCGAAGACGGGGACGAGATCGGATTCGGTCATCAGGAAGCCATTCGGTCAGTTGGCAGGAGCGGACGAACCGCAGCGAACTGTGTACTTAGGCAAGAAGGCCGAACTGCGCAAATGCCAGAGAGGCGTTCGCTCTTGTGGCTGAGCGACTCCGACCACCTGCCGGTCCCCGCTGCTTCGCAGCGTCCCGGCGTTCGCCGGCCTTTCATCATGCCACCGGCACGATGAATTCGCCTGCGGCGAACCGGCTGCTCACCCCACAAGGGGAGAAGGAAAAGTTCTATTGCTTCAGCACATCCGCCCATTCCGGATGGCGGCGGAACTGGGCGTTGGCGAAGGGGCAGAGCGGGATGATCTTCTTGCCCACTGCCCGCGCGTCCTCGACGGCGCGTGTGACAAGCCGAAGGCCGGCGCCCTGGCCGCGAAACACGTCCGGCACTTCGGTGTGATCGATGATGATCTGGTGCTCGCCGACCTTGGTGAAGGTCATTTCCGCCTCGGCGCCACCGGGCCCGCGCAGGACATAACGTCCCTTCGAGCCGCGGTCCTCGAGTTCGATCTCAGGCAATTCGTCAGGCATCGCTTGCTCCTTCAACCGGCGCATCGGCAAAAAGCCGCCTCGCCGCTTCGATCTCGTTTGGTCGAATTTCGTGGCCGCCATCGTGCCACTCCACTGTGACATCGGCGCCATCGGCGCGCAAATAGGCCTCCAGCCGGGATGTCAGGTTGGGCGGGCAGATCGGGTCGCGCTTGCCGGCGGTGACCAGGATGCGGCGTCCGGCAAGGCTGCCCTGCACCTGCGGTTCGAACGGGATCAGCGGGTGCATCAGCACCGCCGCATCGAACAGCTCGGGCGCGGCGAACATTACGGACGCCAGGATGTTGGCGCCGTTGGAATAGCCGAGACCCAAGACCGAAGATGGCCTTGCCGCTATCACCTGCGCCTTGATGAAACCGGCCATCTTGGCGGTCGCCCGCGCGAGGTCGTCCATATCGTAGACGCCCTCGCCGGTGCGGCGGAAGAAACGCGCCGCACCATGCTCGGAAACATCGCCGCGCGGCGATACGATCGTCGCCTGTGGCGCGAGGTCGCGCCCGAGGGACAGCAGCTGGCTCTCGTCCGCGCCGGTGCCGTGAAAGACGAAGAGCAGCGGGCCGCCGGGCGAACCCGGCAGCGCCTTATGGATGTAAGCTTCCTTGCTCATCGTCTCAGCCTTCCAGCTTCTGCAGATGCTCTTCAAGATAGGGCCGCAGATGCTGGTGCTGCGTCGGCAGTTTCAGGGCTTCGCCGAGATGGGCGGTGTCCTCGTCGCGGTCGAAGCCCGGCTCATTGGTAGCGACTTCGAACAGCACGCCGCCCGGCGTTCGGAAGTAGATCGCCCAGAAATAATCGCGGTCGATCACCGGCGTCACGCCATAACCCGTATCGATCAGCGCCTTGCGCACTTCGAGCTGCTGGGCGCGGTTCTCCACTGCGAAGGCGACATGGTGGACCGAGCCGGCGCCGAGATTGGCAAAGCCCGCCGTAGGCAGCGATTCGATATCGACGACATCAGCGCCGTTGCCGTTCTTGATGGCGAGCCGGCTGACATTGCCGGACTTGTCCACTTGCTCATAGCCCATGAACTTCAACAGTTCTTCCGTGGCGCCACCATCCTTCAATCTGAGCGAGACCGAGTGGAAGCCGCGTATCGCCTCATCAGCGGGAATGCCGCCTTTCAACCATGGCGCGCGGCTGTCCGCTTTGTCTTCGACCAGCGCGAAACCGTCGCCGTCGGGACCGGCGAAGGCCAGCCGCTTCTCGCCGAACGTTTCTTCGCGGGAGACACCCGCAACGCCTTCATCGGCGAAGCGCTTTTCCCAATAGCCGAGCGTGCCGGCCGGCACCGAATAGGCCGTGGTACCGACCTCGCCGACGCCGTGGCGGCCCCTGGCAATGTCCGGGAACGGAAAATAGGTCATCACCGAGCCGGGCGTACCGTGCTCGTCGCCATAATAGAGGTGATAGACATCTGGCGCGTCGAAGTTGACGGTCTTCTTGACCCGGCGCAGGCCGAGCTTGTGCGTGAAGAAATCATTATTCTGGCGCGCATCGCCGGCCATCGACGTGACGTGATGCAGGCCCTTGATCTGGTCGAGCATTGTCTTGCTCCTTCCCTTCGGTTTGCGGCCCTTGCCGCTGTCCACGCCTATATGAGGGGCCGCCCGGCAATGGCAAAGGCGGCAAACTCAGAATGGACTGTATCCTAATAGTGAACAGCAGGAAATTTTCGTTCACCATTTAAGCAAGACCGACAGGCTTGCGCCGCAGCCAAATTCCGGTTCATTGAACGTCTTCCCGACGTGACAGGATAGAGCATTGGCCGCGAAAAGCAGACGCCCAAACATCCTATTGATCTCCTGCGACCAATGGCGGGGCGATTGCCTGTCGGCTGCCGGCCATGCCGTGGTGAAGACGCCGAATGCCGATGCGCTCGCCGCCGAAGGCGTCCTTTTCAAGCGGCATTACGGCGGCGCGGCGCCCTGCTCGCCGGCCCGTGCGTGCCTCTACACCGGCCTCTACCAGATGAACAATCGCGTTTGCCGCAACGGCACGCCGCTCGACGCCCGCCACGGCAACATCGCGCTTTCGGCCCGCGCCCTCGGCTATGATCCGACTTTGTTCGGCTACACCGACGTCTCGCCCGATCCGCGCACGATGGCGCCGGGCGATCCCCGGCTGAAAAGCTATGAGGGCGTGCTGCCCGGCTTCAGCGTGCGCCAGTTCCTGCCTGAGCATCAGCAACCATGGCTGTCATGGCTGAAGGCACGTGGCGTCGACACCAGCGCGGGCTCTCCCGGCATTCACCGTCCCATGGGCGGGGAAGCGGGCGACGCCGTGACCAACGCGCCGCCTGTCTATTCCAGGGACGAGACGCCGACCGCTTTTCTTGCCGGCGAATTCATTCGCTGGCTAGACGAACAGGATGCGCCATGGTTCGCGCATGTCTCCTTCATCAGCCCGCATCCGCCCTTTGTCGTGCCGCAGCCCTACAACACGCTGTATGATCCGGCGGACGGACCGCCCTTCCGCCGTGCCGAGACTTGGCAGGCAGAGGCGCAAAGGCATCCCTATCTGGCTTACGACCTTGGTCGCCAGAAGCGGAGAAGCTTCCGCCCCGGCACCGACGGCCACGTGCGCGACTGGGGCGACGACAACATCCGGGCCATCCGCGCGATCTATTACGGCATGATCTCGGAGGTCGACGCGCAGCTTGGCCGCATCTGGCAAGCGATCAAGACGGCGAATGCATGGGATGACACCATCATCGTGCTGACTTCGGACCACGCCGAGATGATGGGCGACCATTTCATGCTGGGCAAAGGCGGCTTCTTCGACGGCAGCTATCACATCCCATTGATCGTGCGCGACCCACGACGCGGCAATGCAGCCGGCTCGATCGTCAACCACTTCACCGAGGCAGTCGACATCTTCCCGACCTTGCTCGATCTGCTGGACGCCGACGCCCAGCTGCATCTCGACGGCCGCTCGCTAAAACCGTTCCTGCAATATGAACCGCCTAAGGATTGGCGCGACGCGGCGCATTGGGAGTTCGACTTCCGCTCGATTGCCGATGGTGAGGCCGAACGGCATTTCGGCATCGGCTCGCGCCAGTGCAACCTCGCCGTCATCCGTACGGAAAAATTCAAATACGTGCATTTCGGCGGCGGCCTGCCGCCGCTGCTCTTCGACATGGAGAAGGATCCGGGCGAACTGGCCAACGTTGCCGCCGACCCGGCCTATCTCAGCGTGCGGCTTGAATTTGCCGAGCGGCTGCTTGCCTGGCGCGCCGAGCATCTTGACCAGTCGTTGGCGCTTGCAGAGCTAACGGACGAAGGGGTGGTGGGTATGTGGTAGGCAGTAGGCAGTAGGCAGTAGAATGTTCTGGCGGCCTGATGCCTCGTCACTCGGTTTCGCCTACTGCCCAATCCCTACTGCCTATTCCCTTACTGTACCATCATCCGCTGCTGGTCGCGCTTCTCGGCATAGCTGCCCTTGTCATACGCGGCCTGCGCCTGCAGCTGCTCCTTGGTGAAGTTGGTGTAGAGATATTTGTTGCCGTCCTTGTCGGTCATGAATTTGAGCTTGTCCATGCCGACCGCGACCTCCTTGGCGCCGATGCCTAGAAAGCCGCCGACATCGATGATGACGGCATCCGGCTTGCTGTCGGGCGTGAGCACGACGTCGCCGATCTCGCCGACCTTGGCGTCGTTGGCGCCATAGACGGTGGTGCCCTTCAGGTCGTCGCCTCTGATGTTACCGACCGGCATTTCGGTCAGTGTCGACTTGTCGATCGCTGCCGTTTGCGTCGGATCGGTGGCCTTTGTCCCGGCCGGAGCTTCCGCGGTCTTGTCCGCTGGCTGAGCATTGTCAGCCGGTGCAACGGCCGTCGGGGCAGCCGGAGCAGTCGGCTGCGTCGCGTCGGAGGTTGTCGTCACGGGCGCCGGATCATAGGGCTTCCGGTCGAAATCAGGCTGCGCCTGCAGTTCCTCCTTGGTCGTCTGCGCCACCAGCCAGCGATCGCCGTTCTTTTCGGCCCACCGCGCCTTGGCGAAATCATAGGTCACGTTCTTTTCACCCATGCCGAGGAAGCCGCCGACGCCGATCACCAGCGACTGCGCCTTGCCATCCTTGGTCAGCACGATGTCGTTGACGTCGCCGATATTCTGGGCATCGTCGCCAGTGCCATTGTAGACATTCTCGCCGATGATGTTGGTTGCGAGATTGCCGTCAGCGCGTTTCACCGCCGGTTCTGACGGCGCGGCGTTGAGATCAACCGGCTTCTGCGGGTCGTTCTGCGCCGTGGAAGCAGGCGCCGAGGCCGGATCGTAGGGCTTACGGTCGAAGTCGGGCAGCGCCGTCAGCGCTTCTTTCGTCGTCTCGGCGACGAGCCAGCGGTCACCATTCCTCTCGACCCATTGCAACTTGCCGTAGTCGAAGGCGACGTTCTTGCTGCCTATGCCGAGGAAGCCGCCAACGCCGATAATGGCGGATTTCGCCTGGCCGTTTTCATCGAGGACGACGTCGCTGACGTCACCGATCTTCTGCGCATCGTCGCCAGTGCCATTGTACACCGACTCGCCGATGATATTGGTCATCAGCGCGCCGTCGGCCTGTTGCGGCGCCGGCGCGATGGTAGCAGGGGCTTCAGCCGGCGCTGGGGTCGTCGCCGGGGTCGTCGTTGACTGCGCAAACGCACCGGTAGCGATCAGCGTTGCGAGTGCAGTCGTCGCGAACAGTGTGCGGATCATGATTAAGTCTCCTCTTGCGTGATCTCATGCGCGCCGCAATCGGCAAACCACTTGCCGGGAGACCGAAGGCGGCGCCTCCAATGGGATCACAACGTTGTGACAAGGCGCTTGTTCCGAAAAAACGGGAGCATCGAAATACCCTGGGCAAGTCCGTGAAATCGCCCTAGATTTCCGCCCGGCCGATGGAACCTTTGCCAAGCTTGCCCGTTTCAGCCTGCGGCTGGCATTCCGGCCGCTAAAAAGAATACGGAGCGGGGCATGCGATTTGCAGCGGTGCTGAACCGGGACGGCGGCACCTTGCGGACCACCGATCTTTCAGCGCTAACCGACCGGATGCGCCAGACGCTCGAGGCGGCTGGTCATTCCATCGAGATCGACATCGTCGCCGGCAAGGAGATTGTCGCGGCGCTCGACAAGGTCGCCGCGCGGCGCGACATCGACGTCGTGCTGGCCGGTGGCGGCGACGGCACCATTTCGGCCGCCGCGGGGCGGCTGATGAATGGCAAGAAGGCGCTGGCCGTCCTGCCTGCAGGAACAATGAACCTGTTCGCCCGCGGCCTTGGAATTCCGCAGACCATCGATGGCGCGCTGAAGTCCTTTGCCGACGGCGAGATCATGGCGGTCGATATCGCGAGCGCGAATGGCCGGCCGTTCGTACATCAGTTCTCGATCGGTCTGCACGCCAAGATGGTGAAGCTGCGCGACAATATGGAATTCGCCTCGCGCCTGGGAAAGATTCGCGCTTCGGCCAAGGCCGCTTGGACGACGATCAACAATCCTCCCGCCATGAAGGTGACATTGACGGTCGGCGAAGCCGAGATCGTGACCCGCATCAGCGGCATCGGCATTTCCAACAATCTGTTTGGCGAAGGCCATCTGCCTTATGCCGACAATCCTGCCGGCGGCGTGCTCGGCATCTATGTCACCGTGGCGCGGCAGCGTGGCGAGCTGGTCAGGGCGCTCTTCGACATGGCTCGAGGCAGGTGGCGCGACAGCGATCATGTCGAAACTCATCAGGCCGACAAGGCAATCGTGAAGATCCATACCGGGAGCAAGAAATTCGGCGCCGTCATCGACGGCGAACTGGTCAAGCTGGAGCGTGAAACGACAATCCAGATCCACCCTGGCGCACTGAACGTCCTGGTTCCGGCGCAAGCCGCCCAGGCGAAGGCCGCCTGATGCGATTACGAATGACGCGGAAAACCCTAGCCGCCCGACTGCCCCTCGCCGGCTGGCGAGCTCTGGTTGGCCGGCGCGGTCTGGCCGGTGGGCTGCCCCTGGCTTTCAGGGCTATCTGGATCTATCTTTTGGCCATAAATCTCGGCCGCTCCCCAAGCAATAAAAGCCAGGAGCAACGCGGCGACCAATATGCGCAGGCCGTGCCAACCCCAGCGCCCCTGACGGGCTTTGTTTTCAGGGGCGATCTTGGTCATTGGCGGCGTTCCTATCGTGCAACCGGCATGGTCGATGAAACCATCGCCGGCGAAACATGGTGGGGTAACGATTGCTTGCTACAAAAGTTCCGGCGCGCGACGGCCGCGCAAGATGCGCGCCACCGCGGGTGGGGCCTGCAAGCGAGGGGGCTTGGTGGATAGCAAGGTGGCGAAGCAGGCTGGTTTGCCGGTTGAGGTCCGCCGCGCCGTGGCGGCGCCGGAGCGGCTTGCCGTACTGCACGGGCTTGACGCGATCGACACCGACTCCGATCCCGACTTCGATCGCATCACCGACCTTGCCGCAGCCGTGATGCAGGCGCCGATCGCGCTCGTCACGCTGCTCGACACCGAACGACAGTGGTTCAAATCCTGTGTCGGCTTCAACGAGACCGAAACCGCGACCGACATATCGTTCTGCG
Organism: Mesorhizobium sp. C395A; assembly: GCF_030323205.1. Classification (NCBI taxonomy): domain Bacteria; kingdom Pseudomonadati; phylum Pseudomonadota; class Alphaproteobacteria; order Hyphomicrobiales; family Phyllobacteriaceae; genus Mesorhizobium; species Mesorhizobium sp. C395A. The sequence goes on from NZ_CP100473.1 coordinate 4,086,025, forward strand.
CCCATACCATTGCCGCCGGCGACGAGCCGATGGTGGTGCCGGATGCCAGCATGGACCCTCGCTTCTCCCGCAACCCGCTGGTCACCGGCGAACACCATGTCCGCTTTTATGTCGGCGCGCCGATGGTGGTCGCCGGCGCGCGCGTCGGCACGGTGTGCGTACTCGACCGGGAGCCGCATGAATTTCCGTCCGCTGCCGCGCTCGATCATTTGAAATCGCTGGCCAGCCTCGCCGCCAGCCTGTTTACCCTCAAGGACGCCACCCGCAGCGGCGCCATTGCCACGGCTGCTTTGGCGCAGGAGGAAAAGCGCCGAGCCATAGCGCTCGACGCCGCCTCGCTCGCCAGTTGGGCCTGGGATATCCGCACCGACATGATCGAATGCGACGTGCGTTTGTCGGAGCTGTTCAACCTGCCGCGTTCGAACCGGTTGCGGGCGCGCGACATTTTGGCCGCCATCGACCCGCGCGACGTCTACCAGACCGAGACGCGCTTTCGCGATGCCCTGACCGGCAGCGACGACTATTTCGGCGAATACCGGGTCAAAGGCTTCGATCCGCCGCGCTGGATAGTCACCCGCGGCCGCGTCATCGAGCGCGACGGCGAAGGCAAGCCGACGCTTATCTTTGGCGTCAACTACGACATCTCGGAACGCAAGCTCGGCGAGGACCGGCAAAGGCTGCTGCTGCGCGAGCTCAACCATCGGGTCAAGAACACGCTGGCGACGGTGCAGGCGCTGGCGACGCAGACCGTTCGCCACGCTCGCCGCCCAAGCGAATTCCTGGAAGCCTTCGGCGCCAGGCTGCAGGCGCTGGGCGCTGCCCATAACCTGCTGTCGGATCGCGAATGGCGCGGCATCGGTATTCGCGAACTGATGCAGATCGAGGTCAAGCCGTTCGATTCGGCAGAACGGCCGCGCATCGTGATCTCCGGTCCGGAGCTGCTGCTTTCGCCTGACCAGGCGGTGGGGCTCGGCCTGATCATGCACGAACTGGCCAGCAACGCGCTGCAATACGGATCGCTGTCGGTTGGCTCGGGGAAGGTCGATGTCGACTGGAAGGCGGCGGGCAAGAAAGGCGCGCGCCGCCTTGTGCTGACCTGGAGCGAAAGCGGCGGGCCGAAAGTCGACCCGCCGGAACGCCAGGGCTTCGGCTCTATCCTGATCCGCCGCAGCCTCGCCAAGGTTTTATCGAGCGAAGTGACCCACGAATTCCGCAGCGAAGGCGTGTTCGCCGAAATATCGATGCCGCTTGAAGATCTGCCGGCTTAAAGCAATTTCAGAAGTGCGAAGCGGTTTTCCCGGGAACAGCGTATCAGCGCGACGCGCTTTAGTCGGCTTCGATGTCTGGATCGCCCGGATCCGGTTTGACGTTCTCGCGGTAGATGGCATAGGCCGCGAGCGCGATCATCGGGCCGAGAATGACGCCCTTCCCGCCTTTCCCCTTGAGCAAGGCCGGCAGCACGGCAAGCGCCGCGGTGATACCGAGCGCCTTCAGGTCGGCATTGCGCCTTCGCCGCGCACGTCGGCGCGCACGCGTTCCGGCCGCAAGTTGATGAATGAGCACGATAAGCCCGGCCGTTACCAGGAAACCAGCGGCGAAGCCAAGACAGGCGGCCATCGAGCCATAACGGTCAGCCGCCCAGATGTAGGCCGCCCCCAGGAGAAATCCGAGGCCGCACAGGGCAGCCACGGCGGCGAGCCCATAGACGATTGCCGCCGTGCGCGCGCGGCGCATGGCGGCAATGGCTTCACCCGAGGCCAAGGCCGAGATAAGCGGTGCCAGCATGCCCATCTCTGTCGAAACTAGCGCCGGGCAAGAAGCGCAAACAGGAAGCCGACGCCGGCCGCGATCGCCAGTGAAGTTACCGGCTTCTCGCGCACATTGGCCGTGATCTGGGCCTCAAGATCCTTGGCGTTGCCACGCAGGCTGTCGAAGACGGCTTCGCCCTGCGCGCGCAACTGGTCGACGCCTTCGGCAGCAGCGCGCCGCGCCGTGCCGTAACCATGTTCGCCGGTCTTGGCCAATTGCTTGGTCAATTTTTCGATATCCGCCTTCAACTGCCGAATGTCGGCTTCGAGGTCGGCGTTCGTCTGACTTTCGTTGGCGGTTTTTCCTGCGGCAGTTGCCATTCTAAACTCCTTGCGTTTGCTTGGCTTCAAACGCCCGACACACATCATGGTTCCGAAATCGGAGACCGTATCCATGAAAGGGTGTTTGCAAGTGCGAGTCCAGCCCCAGATGGAGGCCTGCCTGTCAGATCAGCGGCCGACGGCCTTCGCTTAGGCCCTCCCAGCGCGCGAGATCCTTCAGCCCCTCCCCGTCGATCACTTCGCAACCGCCGTCGCGCCAGGCGATCAGCTTGCGATCGATGAGCTTGCGGATCGTCTTGTTGGTGTGGACCAGCGACAGGCCGAGCGTATCGGCGACATGCTGCTGGGTAATCGGGATTTGCACCGGCGCCTTGCCGTTGAGCCCGACTGCCGCCGCGCGGCTGGCGATGAAGGCAATGAGATAGGCGGTGCGCTCGACCGCCGTGCGCCGACCGACGCTGAGCAGGTTCTCGTCCAGCATGCGCTCCTCGCGCGACGCCAGCCAGGTAATGTCGTAAGCAAGGCCCGGATGGTTGCGGTAGAGCTCGTGCAGGTTTTCACGCTCGAAGACGCACAACAGCATGGGCGACAGCGCCTCGACCGAGTGCTGCATTTCGCCCATCAGGCTGCCCTGCAGCCCGATAAGATCGCCGGGCATGGAGTAGTTCAGGATCTGGCGCCTGCCGTCCGACAATAGTTTGTAGCGGAAGGCCCAGCCCGAAAGCACGGTGTAGAGATGAGCACTTTGGCTGCCTTCGACCAGCACTGTGGCGCCCTTGTCGACGGCCAGTTCGCCCTTCTTGAACATGCTGACATAGGCAAGCTCCTGCTTCTCGAATTCCCGGAACACCGGCAATGGCCGAAGCGGGCAGATCTCGCATGGGTACTGACGGCTGGAAAACGAACGACCATTCTGGCCAGACATTTCGATCCCTCTTTCGAACGTCTCTTGCCAGAGACTGAGTGCTACGCCTTTGCAAGGCCGCGGTTCCGCTGCCGATGGCATGTCTTTTTTAAATGACAGGATGGCAAATAGCGATCATGACTCGCTACACTCCACTGAGGCGAATTCGAAGCTCGCTTGTGGAGTAGAGCCGGTGGGCGAACTTTTCGGATTAAGGCCTGACCGATCCCCCAAGGTCCGCGATGCGGTTGACTGGAGTCACTGTACCCGATGCTGCAAGAATTGAGGAGAGATTGCCAAGTGCCGCCATTGCTTGAGGGATTGCGAATTCTTGTCTTGGAGGATGAATTCCTGATCGCCATGGATGTCGAGCAGCTTTGCCGCGACCATGGCGCGAACGACGTAGTGATTGCCCGCGCTCTGGCCGAGATCGATGAGCAGAAGGTCGTTGGCGAGTTCGACGCCGCTATCGTGGACCTCATGCTGGGCGGAACGTCCACACTCGATTTTGCCGCGCGGTTGCGCCAATCGGGCCTGCCGTTTGTCTTTGCCTCCGGCTATTCGGACCCCGATGAGATCAAAGGGTCTTTTCCCGGCATCCGCCTGGTCACCAAGCCCTATTCGGGGACCGATCTCGTCGAGGCTCTGGCGGCGGCCTGCGGCCGCGCGCCAGTCTGAGATATCTTCGATGCGTATGTGTAGAGAGCCCAGGCCCGCAAACGGGCCCTCCGCCGTCAGGCAGCGTTTGAACCCGTCACCTGGGACGAGATCGCGTCCGGCCCGTATTCGTCTTCGCCGGAGATTTTGAGGATCTCCTGCAACCGCGTGCGGGCCCGGCTGACCCGGCTCTTGATCGTTCCGACCGCACAGCCGCAGATTTCGGCGGCCTCTTCATAGGAAAAGCCTGAAGCGCCGATGAGGATGATGGCTTCGCGCTGGTCCTCGGGGAGTTGCTCGAGCGCGCCGCGAAAATCCTTGAGGTCAAGCTGGCCGTGCTGAGCCGGATGAACGGCAAGCCTGGCCGTCATGATGCCGTCGCTGTCCTGCACCTCGCGGCCGCGCTTGCGCATCTGGGAATAGAACTCGTTGCGCAGGATGGTGAACAGCCATGCCTTGAGATTGGTGCCGGGCTGAAAGCTCTCATGCTTGTCCCAGGCCTTGACCAGCGTCTCCTGCACCAGATCGTCGGCCTTGTCGGCATTCTGCGTCAGCGACACGGCAAAGGCCCGCAGGCTCGGGATCGAGCCGAGCAGGTCGGTCTTGAACCCTTGTGAGACAGCTGCCATGCCTCAGTCCTTCTTCTGTGCGGGTTCGGCCTTTTCCAGTTGGCTGAGCAACTGGGCAAAGCGATCCGGCACATTGTCCGAGACCAGCTCGTCATAATACTGTTTGAGTTTACGGCCAATTTCCGAATTCGCCCCGAGCGGGTCGCCGGAATTGGCCCGGCGCCTGTCAGCGGCGCCAGCCAGCGTTTCTTTATTCATGTCCTTCATTTCGCCCTTAAATCCAGCGCCCCGAGCCGCCCCATTACACAACGCAAAGCGGCCCCCTCGTCTGGTTGCCCATCGCACCACAAACGTCGCCCGTGCAGTTTCGTTCCACAAGTGTCGGAACTTTTTCGCAAAACCCGCGTTTGGGTGTTGGGGCTTGCAATCAGCTTGACCTGCAATCTATGCAATCACGTCATCTGAGGGAGACGTCTACCATGAGCCTTTCCGCAACCATCGCTCCGCACCTGCCGTTCCTGCGCCGCTTTTCACGCGCCGTATCCGGATCGCAGGAGAGTGGCGATGCGCTGGTAGCCGCGATGCTCGAAGCCATCATCGCCGACGTCGACATCTTCCCGCAAGCGTCAAGCGACCGCATCGCGCTCTACAAGGTATTCGCCAAACTGTTCACCTCCATTGCCATCCGCGTTCCGCAGGAGCAGGCGCAATCGGCATGGGAGCAGCGCGCCGCCGCCAATCTGAACGCCATTGCGCCACGGCCACGCCAGGCTTTCCTGCTGGTCGCGGTCGAAGGCTTCGGTGAAGACGAGGCAGCTGAAATTCTCGATGTCGACGCCAAGGAATTCTCCGAACTGCTTGCCCAGGCGAGCAACGAGATCTCTCGCCAGGTGGCGACCGATGTGCTGATCATCGAGGACGAGCCGCTGATCGCCATGGACATCGAGGAAATGGTCGAGAGCCTCGGCCACCACGTGGTCGGAACCGCGCGCACCCATACCGAGGCGGTGGCGATGTTCGGCAAGACAAGGCCGAAGATGGTGCTGGCCGACATTCAGCTTGCCGATGGCAGCTCGGGTATCGATGCGGTCAACGAAATCCTGTCGTCGACTTCGGTGCCGGTAATCTTCATCACCGCCTTCCCCGAACGTCTGCTGACCGGCGAGCGGCCTGAACCGGCCTTCCTCGTCACCAAGCCGTTCAATCCCGACATGGTCAAGGCGCTGATCAGCCAAGCGCTGTTCTTCGACCGGCAGGCCAAGGCCGCCGCGTGAAGTAGGGCCTTCAATCTCCAACTTTTCGCCGCCTCGCAGCGTTGGCGGCACTGGCGATCGCCTAACCCGGCGATCGGCGGCTGCCCGTCGCGCCGTATCGCGCTCACGCGCGCGAATCAATTCGCGTCCGGGCCTCTTCCAAAGACCTTCTTTTTCGGCAAATGGTGGAACAAACAGCAATCACTCACGTTCTTGATCCAGTATCGGAAGGAGACAGATCATGCTCTACTGGGCGCTCGTATTTCTCGTCGTGGCGATCATCGCCGGCGCGCTTGGTTTCGGCGGCATCGCCGGTACCTCGGCCGGTATCGCGCAAATATTGTTCTTCATCTTTCTCGCCTTCCTCGTCATCTCGCTTCTGGCCGGCCTGTTCAGACGGGCATCGTAGGAGCGGGCGAAGAACACTGGAAGCCGCACCCCTCAAACGGTTTCCAGCCACCGCCGGGCGATGTCCTCCAACGGGACATCGTCCGGCGGACCTTTTCTGGGGACCTACTCAGGAACTGAGTCCAAGTGAATCGTTCGGTCCTGATCAGGTGGACAGGTGATTGATGCGTTCCATTGGCGGAGGCGAGAGCGGACAGGGCGACGAGGTGATCGCACTGCACCCGGCTGAAAGCGGAATGCAGCTTGGCCGGGCCTTGCTTCACGCTCTGCACAATGCCGGCATTTCCGTCCTCTATCAGGATCGTGAATTGAAGACTGTATGGGCCCGCAACATGCGTGCGCCGTGGGTTTCCGACACAGCCGACAGCAACGGCGCGTTGCCACCGGCGCAAGCTGAGCAAATCGCCGCCGCCAAAAGCAATGTGATCGCTTCCGGCAATCCGGAACGCCTTGAACTGAGTGTTCCCACCGGTGATGGCATGCGCTGGTTCCAGGTATGGGTCGATGCCGATCGGGGCCATCGCGGCGACGTTCAGGGCGTCGTCACCACGATGGTGGAAACCACCGAGCAGAAACGCCGCGAACAGACGCTGAAGACGCTGTTGCGCGAAGTCAGCCACCGCTCCAAGAACCTGTTGGCCATCATCCAGAGTATTGCCACCCAGACCGGCCGCTATTCCGAGACACCCGACGATTTCCTGAAGCGCTTTCGCGGCCGCCTGCAGTCACTGGCTTCCTCCCAGGATCTGGTAACGTCGTCGAACTGGCGGGGTGCAGCACTTCGCGAGCTTATCCGCGGCCAGGTCGTTCGCTACGGCGCCGATCCCGCGCAGAGCCTGCGCTTCAATGGCGTCAACCCCTACCTCAATCCCAACGCGGCCATTCATATCGGACTGGCAATGCACGAACTCGCCGTCAATTCATTCAGCTACGGCGCCCTGGCGCGGCCGGACGGCTTTGTCGAGGTAACCGCCGATCTGTCGAACGTCGCAGAGGCCGCAGACAAGCCGGCTTTGTCGCTGACCTGGGTCGAGGCCATTGTCGCCAATGATAACAGGCGCACCGAGAAACGCTTCGGCAGCGTTGCCCTCGAACGTGTCGTGCCGGCATCGCTGAACGGCACGGCGACGCTGGAGATCACCAGTGACCGCCTCGAATATCGCCTCGTCGTTCCGCACGGCAATTTCGAAACCGAATGAGCGGCGGGATTCCTTAACCGGCTGTTCACCATAAAATCCGATGCTGTGGTTCCCAGAGATTGCTGGATCTTGACCGATTCAACCGATGTTTCGGCCGCAGCCTGCAACGCGAGTATGGGAGGAATGATCATGACGGTTGCCGATATGAACAGGCTGGAGCAGGCCGCCCGGGTGTCCATGAGCGGCTTTCAGGATCCTGACGCTTCAGCCTCGCCTTTGCAGCACGCCTGGCATCCCTTGCTTCGCGTCGCCGCTGTCGCGCTCGTCGCCGCTGTTGTGCTGATCGTGGCGTCGCAATTGGCCTGAGCCAGATGCTCAGGTTCACGCTGCTCCCAAGCAGCCTGGCTCAGAAGCTGTCCAGCTCGTAGCCGACCAATTATTAACGCCCCTTTCGGCACAGGAACTTTGACGGCTGTGGACCGTTCTTATGGCGAGAGGACGTGTCGCCGTGGAACACATCGCCGCTTTGCTTTTGGTAATTGGCTGTTCGAACAACATGACCGAATGCCGTGAACTGCCGGTGCCGGTCAGTGTTTTCGAAACCGCCGAAGCATGCACGGCAGAACGTCCATTCGCTGCCGGCGACGTGCAGGGTCAGGCCGAGCACGTCGTTGCCAAATGTCTTACGGTCGACCCCGCGCTGGAAGATGATTACGACCAGATCGTCTGGAACGTGCGCCCGGACGGCACCCTCGACGCGTCTTTGCAGATTTCCAGTGTCGTGGTCGCGTCGAACGCCACGCGCCGCGAAAAAGACTCTCTTAGCCAACAATAAGATCGAGCGGGCAAAGGCTGCTGTTTCGTGCTAAATAGCGGCTGGAGCTTACTAAAGTGAGGACAAAAGTGAGGAGAGATTCTATGCGGAAATTGATTATTGCCATGGTTGCGGTGGTCGCCGTCAGCGGCTGCAGCACGACCGAGCAGGATGTCGGTGTCGGCGCCGGTGTCGGTGCTTTGGCCGGCGGACTGATCGGCGGCGGCAAGGGTGCGCTGATCGGCGCAGCCGTTGGCGCCGGTTCCGGCCTGCTGGTGCGCAACCTGCGCAACGGCTATTGCCAGTATCGCGACAATCGCGGCCGGCTCTACACCGCTCGCTGCTGATCCGCTTCAAAAGCGTCAGACAATCGCGACGGAGACCGGTCAGCCGGTCTCCGTTTGTTTGACTGCATCAGGCTGCGGGATCCTGATTTCCACCGTAAGCCCATCGGCGCGAAAATCTCGGGCAATCGTGCCGCGCAATTCGCGCGTGACATTGAGGTCGATCAGCTTGGTGCCGAAGCCGGTCTTCGCCGGCGCTTCGAGTTCCTTCTGCCCGGCCTCGCGCCAGTTCAGAACCAGCATCCGCTCGGACCCGCGCCCCTCGAACGACCAGTCGACCTTCAGCGCACCCACGGAATTGCCGGCCTCGCCATACTTCAGCGCATTCGTCGCCAGTTCGTGAAAGGTCAGGCCAAGCGCCTGCGTCGTCCTCTCGTCGAGCAGCACCTGAGGCCCTGACAATATCCCTTCCGGAAGCTCCTTGCCGAACACCTGGCCGAGCTCGATGCGCAGCAGGTCGCCAAGATCGGCCTTCTGCCAGCGCGAACGCGTCAGCATATCCTGGGAAGCCGCCATTGCCTGCAGGCGGGCTGAGAAGGAAGTTGAGAACTCCTTCACGTCGGTTGCTTGCGCTGCCGTCTGGCGCGCAATCGCCAGCACCCGCGTGATCGAATTCTTGATCCGATGCTTCATCTCCTGCAGCATCAAATCCTTTTCGAGCAGGCTTTTTTCCGTCGTTTCATGCAGCAGCGACTTGGCGTCGTAGGCGCGCTCCTGGTAGCGGGCCACCAACGCGATGGCGCCGGCCAGAAGCAGGCCGAACAGCCCGAGCATGACCGGAATGGCGCGCGAGGACGGTTGCGAAAATGCACTTGTCGGCCGAAACAGCACCGTCCACGGCCGACCGGCGACGATGATCTTGCGCGTCACCAACAGCCTGTCGCCAAACCTCGCAACCGGCGGCGTTTCGGACTGGAACAGAAGATTGTCGGCGTCCGCCGTGCCGTCATAGACCGCGGTGTTGACCGGCAGCAAAGGCGTGCGGCTGAGCGCGGTCTGGAACAGGTCGCGGGCGCGGAAGGCTGCGTAGAGAAGGCCTGATGTCGATGATCTGGACGCATTGATACCATCCGGCGCGGTTTCTACATTGAGCCTGACGAAGACCAGGAAACCGGTAAAGGTCTGCGCCGCGCCAGTATCCTGGCCGAGCTGGACCAGACCGCTTGCGTGCTGTGCGTCATCGGCCATCGCTTTTTCGATCGCCTCGCGCCGCACCGGCTCGGTGAACATGTCGTAGCCGATGGTGGATTCGTTGGCAGGGTCGAGCGGCTCGAACAGCACGACGGGCGTGCGCCACGGCTGTGTCGTGTCCGGATAGACCGTGTGGGCGGCGCCGCGGTCGCGCAACATGTCGCGCTCGACCGCCGCTTCGTCACCGGTCTTGGCCAGCCTGAGATAGCCGATGCCGCGCAGGCCGGCGAAATTGTTATCGACATCGAGGGCGCTGAAGAAGGCCTCGAATTCGCTACCTGAAATCTCGCCATTGCGGGCGTCGAACAACGCCTGCGTCGAGCGCAGCAGTGACAGATGCAGATCGATACGGCTTTCGATGCGGTTGAGCGCGTCGTCGGCCGTCGCCTCGAACTTGATGCGCGCCGCTTCCTGGGTCGCGAAATAGGCGAAGCCCGCCATCGTCAGGCTGATCAGTGCAACGGCAATGAAGGCAAGGATCGGGAAAAACTTCTTCAACGCAGGCCCATGGACGGTTCGGGACCTTTATGGGCAAGTCGCCGCGGCAAGACAATGGCGCGGCCAAGCCATAATGACAGCTGGCATATCATGCATATTTAGCCGGCTTATCGATCGAACATCCGTGAACATGACAGCTGACGATAGCGTGGTCTCAGGCCGCGATCTTCAGCGCACCCGGACCGGGAATGGCGCCGGGCGGGCACTTTCCCAGGATGATCATGCCGAGCACTTCGTCCTGCGTCACATCGGTGGTGCGCGCGGTGCCGACGACCTGGCCGTTCTTCATTACGCAGACCCGGTCGGCAAGCTCGAACACGTCGTGAATGTCGTGGCTGATCAGGAAAATGCCGATGCCGTCGGCCTTGAGCTGCTTGACCAGTTCGCCGACCTGCGCCGTCTCCTGCGGCCCAAGCGCGGCCGTCGGTTCGTCCATGATCAGGATGCGGGCGTTGAACAGGATGGCGCGTGCGATCGCCACCGACTGGCGCTGGCCGCCCGACAGCTTGATCACCGGCTCCTTGAACCGCTGGAAGCGCGGATTGAGTCGGCCCATCACCTTGCGCGCCTCGGCCTCCATGGCGACATCGTCCAGCGTGCCCCAGGCGGTCATCAGCTCGCGGCCAAGGAACAGGTTGGCGGCGGCATCGACATTGTCGGCCAGCGCAAGCGTCTGGTAGATCGTTTCGATGCCGTATTTCTTGGCATCGCGCGGGTTGGAGATCGAGACCTCCTGGCCGTTGACCAAGATCTGGCCGGCATCGCGCTTGTAGGCGCCCGACAGGATCTTGATCAGCGTCGACTTACCGGCGCCGTTATGGCCAAGCAGCGCCACTACTTCGCCCGGGAAAAGATCGATGGACGCATCGTCGACGGCGCGAATGCCACCGAACGCGATCGAGATGTTGCGCATGTCGATCAGTGGCGTACCGGTGGGAGCAGTTTTTTCCATAATCGTTCCTCCCTAGACGCGCTTGCGGTAGACGGTGTCGAGCCAGACGGCGATGACCAGGACAGCGCCAACGACAATGCTCTGCAGCGGCGAGTCGATGCCGAGCAGCACCATGCCGGATTGCAGCGACTGCATCAGAAGCGCGCCGAGCATGGCGCCCATCACCGTTCCGGCGCCGCCCGCGAGCGACGTGCCGCCGATGACGGCGGCCGCGATCACCAAAAGCTCGTCCAGTGTGCCCAGCGCATTGGTTGACGCATTGAGACGGGCCGACGAGATCGCCGCGCTGATTGCAGCCAGCACACCCATGATCATGAACACCTTCATGGTCACCCAGCGCGTGTTGATGCCGGCGAGTTCCGCTGCCTCCGGATTGCCCCCGATGGCGAAGACATAGCGGCCGAAACGCGTGCGCTTGGTGATGAACGTCATGATGATGCCGACAATCACCGCCATCAGCACCGGTATGGCGATGCCATGCGCGATGAACAGCCCGCCTTCGGGAACGGTGATGCCGTTCTGCTGTGCGTACTGGCGCACGATGCCGATCGGCCATGGATAGGAATTGGCGATCCACACGGCGCCGAGGATGGCCGCGCAAGTGACCACGCCAAGCAAGGTCTCGGCCCAGACGGGGCGCAGTGGAAAGCTGAAGCGCTTGCGCTGCGAGCGACCGTTGAGCAGCGCGAAGGCGACCGCCGCGCAGGCGACGATGCCGACGATCCAGCTGGCAGCGGCGCCAATCGAGCCGCGTGGTCCGCCGCCCATCAGCTGGAAGGTGGCGTCGAGTGGCGCGACCGTGCGCCCGCTGGTGATGAGCCATGCCATGCCACGCCAGACCAGCAGGCCACCAAGCGTCACGATGAAGGCCGGAACCTGCATATAGGCGATGATGAAGCCCTGGAACGCGCCGATCAGCAGACCAAACACCACGCCGGCGGCAAGCGCGACGACCCAGAGCCAGGGGTTTCCAAGCTGGAAGCCGATGACGCGAATCAGGAATTCGGCCTGTGCCACGCCCATGATCATGCCGATCACGCCTTCGACCGAGCCCACCGAAAGGTCGATGTTGCGCATCACGATGACCAGTACCATGCCGGTAGCCATGATCGCGACCGAGGACGTCTGCACCGACAGGTTCCAAAGATTGCGCGGCGTCAGGAAAAGCCCGCCCGACAGGATATGTATGCCGACCCAGATGACCAGCAGCGCGCCGACCATGCCGAGCATGCGCGTGTCGAGCTCGGTCGCCTTCAGGAACCGGGCGACCGCGCCGAGTTCAGACGCTCGTGCCGTATCGGCCTGCGGATTTGAGGTCGTGTCGGTCATGATGTCCTCCAGCGGCTTGCCGTCTGGCGCGGATGCCGGACCACAGCCTAGAAGTTTGCCGCCCATGGCGGAAACACACAATTCTCGTAGAGAAAACGCCGCGGCTTGACAGCCGCGGCGCCTCATTTCTTCAAGTCGTCGAGATCAGTCGCAAGCCGCGACGCTGCCGGCGGCGACGCCCGTGCAGACTTCGTCCTTCTTGATCCAGCCGGCGTCGATGACGACGTTGAGGTTGTCCTTGGTGATCGCGACGGGGGTCAGGAACAGCGACTTGACGGTGTTGCCGCCAGGCGTGGTAAAGTCCTTGGCGCCGGCAATGTCGCCCGTCTTCTTGCCATCGGCAAGCTGCGAGGCGATCTCGGCGGCGTTCTTGCCGAGTTCGCGCGCGTCCTTCCACACCGACACCGTCTGCGTGCCGAGCGCGATGCGGTTCAGAGCGGCATGGTCGCCGTCCTGGCCCGAGACCGGAACCGTTCCGGCGAGGCCCTGCGCCGTCAGCGCGGCGACAACGCCGCCGGCGGTGCCGTCATTCGCCGCAACCACGGCATCGACCTTGTTGTCGTTGGCGGTCAAGAACTGTTCCATGTTCTTCTGGGCGTTGGCCGGCAGCCAGCCATCGGTATAGGCCTCGCCGACATTCTTGATCTTGCCCGAGTCGATGGCTTCCTTGAGCACTTCCATCGAGCCCGAGAACAGGAAATCGGCATTCGGATCCGAGCCAGAGCCCTTGATGAAGACATAGTTGCCTTCGGGCTTCGCCTTGAACACTTCGCGGGCCTGCATGCGGCCGACTTCCTTGTTGTCGAAGGTCAGGTAGAAGACGTCCTTGTTCTCGATCAGGCGATCATAGCCGACGACCGGAATGCCTTCGTCCAGCGCCTTCTGCACCGCCGGGCCGATGGCCGAGGCGTCCTGCGCCAAGATGATCAGCGAGTTGGCGCCCTGCGAGATCAGGCTTTCGACGTCGGTCAGCTGCTTGCCGGGATTGGACTGCGCGTCGGCCGAAATGTACTTGTCGCCGGCGGCTTCGATCGCCGTTTTCATCGCCGCCTCGTCGGTCTTCCAGCGCTCTTCCTGGAAGTTCGACCACGACACGCCGATGACCTTGTCCTTCGCCTGCGCGACCGACATCAGCGCCAGCGACATGGCGACACCCGCCAGCATGGCGGCTGCAAATCTGTTCATTATAACCCTCCCTGCGCCGCCCACGGCGCGACAAAACCGGCCCGAAGGCCTGCACAAAGAGGCTCCATTTTTTCGAGCCTCGAAAAAATACTGGTTCAATGATAAGGCACTGTCAACATCGATTATGATGGATTCTGATGGCGTTGCCGAATTTTTTCGAGCTCCGCAATAAACAATGACAGGGCTGCCGGCGTCTGCCAATATTTGGCTGGTGCCGTCGAACGCCTTCACTATCATGAGGCGCGAGGAGGCCGGGAGGAAAACAAATGTCGGTTGGGATCCGCCACGACGATCTGCGCCGTCGCAACCGTGCGATGGTGATTTCGGCCGTGCGCCGGGGCGGCCAGCCGTCGCGGACCGAGATTGCGGCGACCACCGGCCTCAGCCATTCGACGATATCGGCAATCTCGTCTGATCTAATTCAAGAAGGCATCCTGATTGAAGGCAAGCCTGGCGAGACCGGCTCGCTGAAACGCGGCCGGCCGCAGGTCGGCCTTGGCCTCAACCCGGAAGCGGCGGCGGTCATGACCGTGGTGCTGTCGCTGAACTTCCTCTCCGTCACCGTCATCGACTATGCCGGCCAGGTGGTCGCGGAAGAACAGCGCCGGCTCGACACGCTGACCATGCCGCGCGACGAGCTGATCGGCGAATGCGTAGCAATCGTCGGGCGGCGTCTCGCGGACCCGGACCTCGATGTCCAGAGCATCGCCCGCATTGCCATGGGCATCCAGGGCATCACCGATTCGCAGGCGCGGGCCATGCTGTGGTCGCCAATCACGCCACTGACCGACATTGCCTTCGCCGACATGTTGGAAGCGGAATTCGGCATTCCTGCCACCATGGAGAACGACTGCAATATGATGGCGGTGGCCCTGCAATGGCGCCAGCCCGAGCGCTACCGCGACAATTTCATCGCGATCCTCTTGTCGCACGGCATCGGCATGGGGCTGGTGCTGAAAGGCGAACTGTTCACCGGCACCCATTCCTCGGGCGGCGAGTTCGGCCACATGATCCACCGTCCGGGCGGCGCGCTCTGCCGCTGCGGGCGGCGCGGCTGCGTCGAGGCCTATGCCGGAAACTACGCCATCTGGCGCAGCGCCAAAATGATGAGCGAAGATGCCGAGCCGGTCGATATCGGCGACGCTGATATGCGCGCACTCGCCGCGCGCGCCCGCGAAACCGATGGCCCGGAGCGCGAAGCCTATCGCAAGGCCGGTGAGGCGCTCGGCTTCGGCCTCGGCAGCCTGTTTGCGCTGATCGACCCGGCGCCTGTCGCCATGGTTGGCGTCAGCGCCGCCGCCTTCGACCTGATCGAGCCGGCATTGCGCGAAGCGATCGCCCAGACCGCCGGCGGCCAGCACTCGAAGTCGATCTCCTTCGACACCGAGCCCAACGAGCTGCCGCTGATCCGCGAAGGCTGTGCCATGCGCGCGCTCGGCTTCGTCGATCAGGAGATTTTCGCGCCGGGCATTCAGGCCAAATCCGGCAAGCATGTCGCCTGAATGGCCGGCAACGGCGCGACGCGCAGCATCCTAGTCTTCCCTGATCGCGTAGCCGGCGCCGCGAATGGTACGGATGACATCCGGCATGCGGCCGTTGTTGACCGCTTTGCGTAAGCGCCCGACATGGACGTCGACGGTTCGCTCGTCGATGTAGATCGTCTCGCCCCAGACATTGTCGAGCAGCTGGCTGCGCGAGAACACGCGGCCGGGATGGCGCATCATGAATTCGAGCAGCCGGAACTCGGTCGGTCCGAGCCTGATCTCGCTCTTCTTGCGGTAGACACGGTGCGACTCGCGGTCGAGCACGATGTCGCCGACCTTGAGCACGCTGGACAGCACTTCCGGCTTGGAGCGGCGCAGCAGCGCCTTCACGCGCGCCATGAACTCCGGCGTCGAGAATGGCTTGACCAGATAGTCGTCGGCACCGGTGGACAGGCCGCGCACGCGATCGCTTTCCTCACCGCGCGCGGTCAGCATGATGATCGGCAGCCGCTCGGTTTCGGGCCGCACTCTAAGCCGCCGGCAGAGCTCGATGCCGGAAACAGCGGGCACCATCCAGTCGAGCACCAGGAGATCGGGCACGTTTTCCTGCAGGCGGATCTCGGCCTCGTCGCCGCGTGTCACCACCTCGACGTGATAGCCTTCGGATTCGAGGTTGTAGCGGAGGAGCACGCCTAGCGGCTCCTCGTCCTCCACGACCATGATGCGTGGCGCGATCATAGGCAGTTCACCCTCATCAGGCCGGCGTGGCCATCGCCGTCTCGTCCTGCTTCGGACGATTGGCGGGCAATTGCTGGCCGGTCAGCACATAATACGCATTTTCGGCGATGTTGGTGACATGATCGCCGATGCGCTCAAGATTCTTGGCGCAGAACAAGAGATGCGTGCAGGCGGTGATGTTGCGAGGGTCTTCCATCATGTAGGTCAAGAGCTCACGAAACACGGACGTGTATTTGACGTCGATGCGCTCGTCGTCATTCCTGAGTTTTGCAAGAGCTGCCGCATCGGTGGCGGCATATTCCTCGACGACGCCTTGCACCTGGATCAGCACCAGCTGCGCCATGGCATCGATGGAGTGCGAGAGGTCGCGCGGCGTGACGCTCAAGCCCACGGTGCCGACGCGTTTGGCGATGTTCTTGGCGAGATCGCCGATGCGCTCGAGGTCGCCGGCCATGCGGATCGAGCCGACCACGGCGCGCAGATCGTTGGCCATCGGCTGGCGCTTGGCGATCAGCGTGATGGCGCGGTCGTCCAGTTCGCGCTGGCGCGCATCCATGATGGCGTCGTCGGAAACGACACGCTGTGCCAGCGCATTGTCCGAATTGAGCAGCGCCCTGGTCGAGCCGCTGACCATCGAGCCTGCCAGATCGCCCATGTCGCGGATCAGCTTGCTGATCTGCCCGAGCTCTTCATCGAAGGAGGCGACGGTATGTTCACCCATGATCTTGGTCCTCGTGCCTGAAAATTCACCCGCCGGACGGCTCAGCCGAAGCGGCCGGTAATGTAGTCCTGGGTGCGCTTGTCGTCGGGGTTGGTGAACATCTTGTCGGTGGCGCCCTCCTCGACGAGATAGCCGAGATGGAACATCGCCGTGCGCTGCGACACGCGCGCCGCCTGCTGCATCGAGTGGGTGACGATGACGATCGTGTAGTTCTGGCGCAGTTCGTCGATCAGCTCCTCGACACGGGCGGTGGCGATCGGATCGAGCGCCGAGCAGGGCTCGTCCATCAGGATCACCTCCGGCGACACGGCGATGGCGCGCGCGATGCACAGGCGCTGCTGCTGGCCGCCGGACAGGCCGGTGCCGGGCTCCTGCAGGCGGTCCTTGACCTCGTTCCAGATCGCCGCCTTCTTCAGGCTCTGCTCGACGATCTGGTCCATGTCGGACTTGCGCTTGGCCAGCCCATGGATGCGCGGGCCGTAGGCGACGTTCTCGTAGATCGACTTCGGGAACGGGTTGGGTTTCTGGAACACCATGCCGACGCGGGCGCGCAGTTCGACGACATCGATGTTCTTGTCGTAGATGTCGTCTTCATCGAGCGTGATCTTGCCGGTCACCCGCGCCAAATCGATGGTGTCGTTCATGCGGTTGAGGCAGCGCAGGAAGGTCGACTTGCCGCAGCCGGACGGGCCGATCAGCGCCGTCACCTGGTTCTGACGCACGTCGAGATTGACGTCGAACAACGCCTGCTTCTCGCCGTAGAAGACGCCGACCTTGTCGCCGCGCATCTTGATGACTTCGTTCGACTTGGCGTTCATTTTGTCGCCCACTGCATTCTCAAGGGACTGTTCGGTCATGATGTTCATACCAAATTGCCTTTTTTCTACCAGCGCCGCTCGAAGCGGCGCCGGAGCACGATCGCGGTGATGTTCATGGCCATGAGGAAGACGAGCAGGATGATGATGGCGCCGGACATGCGCTCGACAAAAGCGCGCTCAGCCTCGTTTGCCCACATATAGATCTGAACCGGCAGCGCGGTCGCCGGATCGAAAGGCGTCGTCGGATAATCGGCGACGAAAGCGACCATGCCGATCAAGAGCAGCGGTGCTGTCTCGCCGAGCGCACGCGCCAGGCCGATGATGGTGCCGGTAAGGATGCCTGGGGCGGCAAGCGGCAGGATGTGATGGAACACCATCTGCATCTTGGAGGCGCCGAGACCTAGGGCCGCCGAGCGGATCGACGGCGGCACCGCGGCGAGGGCGGCGCGCGTGGCGATGATTATGGTCGGCAATGTCATCAAGGTCAGCACCAGGCCGCCGACGAAGGAAGCCGAGCGCGGCATGCCGAGGAAGTTGATGAACACGGCAAGGCCAAGCAGACCGAAGACGATCGACGGCACCGCCGCGAGATTGTTGATGTTGACTTCGATCAGGTCCGTAAAGCGGTTCTTCTTGGCGAACTCCTCCAGATAGATGGAGGCGGCGACGCCGATCGGCAGCGCCAGCAACAGCACGATCACCATCATGTAGAACGAGCCGATGATCGCCACGCCCATGCCCGACGTTTCGGGCCGGCTGGAGGCGCCATAGGTGAACAGGCCGGTGTTGAAATGCTCGGCCATCACGCCGTCGGCTTTGAGCTTGTTCATCCAGTCGATCTGCTGGTTGGACACCTT
The DNA here is from genome assembly GCF_030323205.1 of Mesorhizobium sp. C395A. NCBI lineage: Bacteria > Pseudomonadati > Pseudomonadota > Alphaproteobacteria > Hyphomicrobiales > Phyllobacteriaceae > Mesorhizobium > Mesorhizobium sp. C395A. The sequence goes on from NZ_CP100473.1 coordinate 4,103,976, forward strand.
GCGGCGCGCTTCATCGACGCCGAGGTCGATCTGGCCCTTGAAGGCCGAGTCGAGGTTCGCGGCAGCCAGGATGTCGACGTCACGCGTCCTGCCGATCACCGACGGATCGGCGGAGACGATGTCGCGCAGCTGGACGCGGGCGCCTTCCGACAGGAAGCCCTTGAGCTTCAGCATCATCGGCTTGTTGGCCGGATCGATGCCGAGCTTGGCCACCAGCGCGTTTTCGGCGAGCTTGGGATAGTTCGCCTTGATCAGCACGGTAGGGTCGGTCGCGCGCTTGCCGGAGGGATCGATCACCTTCTCGTCGAAGGTGACCGGCAGCGTCACCGTCGTCTGCCAGAAGGCGGTGTAGCCTTTCGAGACGATGGTGATCAACATGATGGCCAGGAACGCCAGGCCCACCGAGATCGCAATCACGCCATAGATGCGGAACCGGCGTTCGGCGGCGTAGCGCGCCTTCAGCCCGATGTCGCGGCGCGGACGCGCGACGGCGCCCGCCATCGTGTCCAGGGGGATGTCGGTCATTCGTACTGCTCCCGGTACTTGCGCACGATGTAGAGGGCGACGATGTTCATCACCAGCGTCAGCGCGAACAGCGTCAGGCCGAGCGCGAAGGCGACCAGCGTCTGCGGCGAGTTGAACTCGAGGTCGCCGGTCAGCTGGTTGACGATCTTGACGGTGATGGTCGTCATCGCCTCGAACGGATTGGCCGTCAGATTGGCGGCGACGCCCGCCGCCAGCACGACGATCATCGTCTCGCCGATGGCGCGCGACGCCGTCAACAGGATGGCGCCGACGATGCCGGGCAGTGCCGCCGGCAGGATCACCCGCTTGATCGTCTCGGAGCGGGTGGCGCCGAGGCCGAGCGAGCCGTCACGCATTGCGCGCGGCACCGCGGTGATGATGTCGTCGGACAAAGAGGACACGACCGGGATCAGCATGACGCCCATCACCAGACCGGCGGTGAAGATGCTCTGGCCCTGGATGAAGGGCGAGCCGCCGGTGAGTGCCGCCGACAGGTCGCGCAAGAACGGTCCGAGCGTGACAACGGCGAAGATGCCGTAGACGATGGTCGGAATGCCGGCCAGCAGTTCCAACGCCGGCTTGACCACCGAGCGCACACCGCGCGAGGCATATTCGGACATGTAGACCGCCGACATCAGCCCGACCGGCACTGCGACCAGAAGCGCGACGGCGGCGATGTAGAGCGTGCCGGCGAGTAGCGGGATCAGGCCGAACTGACCCTGGCTGCCGCCGGAACCGGCGGCGGCGAAACGCGGATCCCACACCGTGCCGAAGAAGAAGCTCATCGGCGATACGCTCTCGAAGAAGGTGATCGTCTGGAACAGCATCGACAGCACGATGCCGACCGTGGTCAGGATGGCGATGGTCGAGGCCGCAAGCAGCCCCCACAGCATCAGCTTCTCGACATTGTTGCGCGCCCTGGCGCGCGGCGCGATCTGCCTCAGCGCATAGAAGGCGCCGGCGACCGACAGCGCGAAGGTCAGCACGGCGCCGAACAGGCCGAGCCGGTCCTGGACCTGGTTCGCCTCGACCGCGATCGGGATCATATAGTCCTGTGTGTCGCTGGCCAGTGCCACGCCCTTGGCGGCGAGCAGCGGCTGCAATTCGGCGAAAGTAGCGGGAAGTGCGGTATCGCCATCGAGCCGGCGCAGGCCCTTGGCCAGGCTCTTCACCAGGCTGGCGTCGAGCGCTTCGCTGGCCACCTTTGTGTCGGCGGTGCGCTCGGGCAAAGCGGCATGGATGTGCCGGTCGAGATAGAAGGAAGAGCCGATATCCCAGACGGCGAGCAGCAGGACGGCAGGCAGGACCGCGAGCAGAAAGGCCCACCAGCCATGATAATGCGCGCGCGAATGCGGCTTGACCTTGCCGGTATCCTGCGCCGCTGCGCGCTGGCGGCCGATCACAAAAGCGACCACGCCTATGGCGATGACTATGGCGAGTACGAGCAAGGACGACATCACCCACCCCAGGGAAAATTCAGATCGCCGCCACCGTTGCGGCAAGCGGCGAAATCATGGCGCGGATTTGGTCCGCGCCCTGATCCGGTCGGTTGATTACATCGTCTTTCCGGCGGCGAAGGCGTCGCGCTGGCCCTGACGTTCGGCGTCGGGAGCGGAAACCAGGCCGTACTGGGCGAGCGGGCTTTCCGGGCCGATCATCTGGTCATCAAGGAAGAACTCGACATATTCCTTGAGGCCGGGAACGACGCCCAGATGCGCCTTCTTGACGTAGAAGAACAACGGCCGCGACACGGGGTACGTGCCATCGGCGATGGTCTGCGTCGAAGGCACGATGCCTTCCACGGTAGCGACCTTCAGCTTGTCGGCATTGTTCTCGTAGAAGGCGAGGCCGAACACGCCAACGCCGGTCTTGTTGGAGTCGATGCGGGCCAGCGTCTCGGTGTAGTCGCCATCGATGTCGACAGCCTTGCCGTCCTTGCGGATGGCGATGCAGGTCTTGCCGATTTCCTTGTCGTCGGCGATGCCGGCAGCCTTCAAAGCGGCCTTGTCGCAGCCGGCGTCGAGCAGCTTGGTCTCGAACACTTCACGGGTGCCGTGCTTCTCACCCGGGATATAGGCGGCGATATCCCAGTCGGGCAGCTTCGGATTGACCTGGTTCCACTTGGTGTTCGGGTTGTCGACCAGCTTGCCGTCGACCACTAGCTTGGCGGCGAGCGCCTTGTAGATGTCGGCGGGAACCAGCGCCCAGTCCGGACCCTTGATGCCGGTGGCAAAGACGATGCCGTCATAGCCGATGCGGACTTCCTGGACGTCCTTGACGCCGGCGTCGGCGCAGGACTTCAGCTCGTCCTTCTTGATCGGGCGCGAGGAGTTGGCGATATCGATCGTGTCTTCGCCGACGCCCTTGCAGAACTCCTTGATGCCGGCGCCGCTGCCGCCGGACTCGACCACCGGGGTCTTGAAGTTGGTGAAGGTTTCGCCGAACTGCTCGGCGACGATCTTGGCGTAAGGCAGCACGGTCGACGAACCGGCGACCTGGATCTGGTCACGCGCAGCGGCGACACCGGACGATGCGGCGAACGCTACCGCCACGGCCGATGCCGTAACGAGGAATTTCTTCATGTGGCCTGCTCCTGTTCGGAAGATGGTCTCTTGGCGCCCTCTTCAAACCGGCGCCCGCTGAGGCCAATAGCCTTCGATTATTACAGTCGCATGACAGTTTCGTGTCAGCCCGGTAACGTCGCACAGACGTCTTGTGGGCCGCACCCTTTAAGCCGGTTTGTGGGAATGGAAGTTGCCGCTGGAATCAGACGCTTGCGCAATTCGTGCTGGCATCAAGTCCCGGCACACCGCAGGCCGCGATGCCGAGAAAGAAAAACCGGACGGGAGCGCGTTGCCCGTGACCAGAGCGAATCTTGGCCGAGCCATCGCCAAAAACAGGTCCGTTGGGGTAGATTCGACGCTGTTTCTTGTCGGCGGTCGCTTGCTCCCGCCCGTAACTGAATGAGCGGTTTCGTTGCGACCATTGTCCTGACTGGGCGCCAGCTTTGATATGGTGCGATCGCACCATATCCTTGGCTGTTGCGGCGCGGCCGAATCCCGGCGGCGCCGCAGGTTGCTATCCAGCGTCTCGTTGGGCTTCGCCTGATATGCCGACCCAGCGCTCGACCTTTTCGAGCAGCGCCCTGGGGCTGATCGGCTTGGGCAGATAGTCGTCCATGCCGGCTTCCAGGCAGCGCTCACGGTCGCCCTTCAAGGCATGCGCGGTGACGCCGACGATCGGGATATGCATACCCGTATGTTCTTCCAGCCGGCGAATTGCGGCGGTGGCCTCGAGCCCGTTCATCTCCGGCATCGAGACGTCCATCAGGATCATGCGCGGATTAAGCCGGCCGAAGGCGTCGAGCGCCTTGCGGCCGTTGCCGACGATTTCGAAACTGTAGCCGGTTTCGCCGATTATCTGGGTGAACACCATCTGGTTCACCTCATTGTCCTCGGCAACGAGAATGTCGAGCCGGCGTTCATCCCCGGCGGCCCGGGCGCGGGCACGAACCGGCGGCGGTTGCAGCAAGGCGCGTTCCGATGCAGCGAGCGGCGGCTTTGCCGGCGACGGTTCGTTCCTGCCGCCGCCGGAACCGCTGCTTGCCGCCGGCAGCACACGGCCGTCCGTGATATTGTGATGGTGCCGCTGGATGGTGGCGACCAGCGTTTCCAGAAGCACCGAGGAACGCGCCGGCTTGATCAGCTGGGCGTCGATGCCGAGATCGCGATAGCTGGTGTTGGCGAGCGACTGGTCGACCGAGGTCAGCATGATGATCGGCGTGTCGGCCAGCCCTGCGGTGTTGCGCACGACGCGCGCCATTTCGGCGCCGCTCATCCCCGGCATCTGATAATCGAGCACGACGCAGTCGACCGGCACGCCGTAGGCAGCCGCGGCGACCAGCACCTTGAGCCCTTCGGGTCCGCTTTCGGCGGCGCAGGAATCGAAGGTCCATGACGCCATCTGCTCGCTCAGGATCGATCGGTTGACGGCATTGTCGTCGACGATCAGCACCCGTGAGCCGGTCACGTCGACCGGCATGATCCGCCGTCCGGTCTGTTCCTCGGCCCTGGGCAATGTCACGGTGAACCAGAAGGTCGAGCCCTTGCCTTCGGCGCTCTCGACACCGATCTCGCCGCCCATCAACTCGACCAGCCGCGAGGTGATGGCGAGCCCGAGCCCTGTGCCTTCGTGGCGTCTGGTCGACGAGGTGTCGGCCTGACTGAATTTTTCGAAGACGAGCTTTAATTTCTGCTGCGGAATGCCGATGCCGGTGTCGGTGACCGAAACGGTAAGCTTTGTCCCCGTCGGCCCCCTTTGTCCGGTCACGTCGACCAGCACGTGGCCTTCGTCGGTAAACTTCACCGCGTTGCCGACCAGATTGGTGACGATCTGCCTGACGCGACCGACATCGCCGACGAACAGGCTTTCCAGGCCCGGCTCGACGCGCACGATGAGCTCGAGGTCCTTCTCCTTGGCGCGCGTCGATATCAGCGTCGCCACATCCTCGATCGCTTCGGGCAGGTTGAAGGGCGCAGGGTCGAGCACCAGCTGTCCGGCATCGATCTTGGAGAAGTCCAGTATGTCGTTGATGATGGTCAAGAGCGCGTTACCCGACTTGACGATGATATCGGTGAACGTCTTCTGCTTGGGATCGAGGTCGGATTTGGCCAGCAACTCGGCCATGCCGAGTACGCCGTTCATCGGCGTGCGGATCTCGTGGCTCATATTGGCCAGGAATTCCGACTTGGCGCGGTCGGCCAGCACGGCGCGCTGGCGCGCCTCGCGCAGTTCGGCCTCGCGCAGCTTCAGTTCGGTGATGTCGGTGGTCGACCCAATCAGATAGAGCGAACCGTCGGACGCGATCATCGCGCCCTTGCGGGCGAACTGGTGGCGCACGCTGCCGTCGGCAAGCGTCACCGTTTCCTCGATCTCCTGTGTATCGCCTGTGCGCAGCACGGCGAGATCACTGTTGACGAAGGCTTCGCCGTCTTCGCCGAAAATCTCGATGTCCGTCTTGCCGATCGCGTCTTCCCTGCGGAGGCCGGTGAGGTCGCACCAGCCCTTGTTGACGTAGAACTGCCTGAGGTCGGAGCGCTTGGCGTAGATCGACACCGGCACGTTGTCGATGAGATTGCGGAACACCTCGTTCTCGCGCATGCTCTCTTCCAGCGCCTGCTCGCGCGCCTTGACGTCGGTGATGTCGGTGCTGGAGCCGACAAGGTGCACCGACCCATCGAGCGCCACCAGCCGGCTCTTGCGCGTCATCAATTGCCGCACCGTGCCGTCGCGATGGGTAACGGGCTCCTCGATCTCGCGGCCGCGGCCGGTGACGACGACCTCGGTGTCGTCATGGGTGTAGGTTTCGGCGTCGTCGATGCCGAAAAGCTGGAGATCGGTCCGGCCGATGACTTCCTCCTTGGGGATGCCGGTCAGCGCGCACCAGGCCTTGTTGACGAATTCCATGCTCAGATCCTGCGCCTTGATGAAGGCGGCGACCGGCAGTTCGTCCATGACGTGGCGGAACAGGTCGATCTGGCGCATGCTTTCCTGCAGCGCCTTTTCGCGGCTCTTGATCTCCGAGATGTCGACGCGCACGCCGATGAAGGTGCCGTCCTCGGTGCGCATATCGTAGACCTGATACCAGCGGCCGTCGGGATTGCACCGTTCGTAGGAGGAGTTCGGCAGGCGGTAGCGGGCGAGAATGGCATCCAGCCAGATGTCTCGATCGCCGTCATAGAGCTTGTCGGTCTCCGGATCGCCACTGAAGCGGAAATATCCCACGGAATGTCCAAGTTCCAACGCCTCGCGGAAGCTGCGGCGAGGCTGCCATGCCGGTTTCAGCGCCGGCAGCGTGTCTTGCAGCTTGCGGTTTGCAAAGACGAACTTGTCGTCGCGGTCATAGATGATGACGGCCGCCGGCAGCGACTCCAGCACCGTGGCGAGATTCTTGCGGGCGTCCTCGGCCTCGGTCTCGCGGCGCTTCATGTCGGAAATGTCGAACAGGAAACCGGCGACATAGTTGCGGCCGCTGGGCATGCCGACGCGGTTCTTGCGCACGATGCGCGAGCGCTTGGCGCCCTCGGCGTCGAAAGTCTCCTCGACCTCGTAGGGCGTGCCGGTCGCCAGCACGGCGCGTTCGCTGTCTTCGAATTGCGCGGCGTCCTTTTGCTTGAGGAAGTCGCCGCCGGGTCTGCCAAGCATCGCTTGCGGGCTCTGTCCGAACAGTGCCGAAAATGCCTCATTGACGAAGACGAAACGCAGATTGTCGTCCTTGACGAAGATCGGGTCCTTGACGCCGTTGATCACCGCCTCGGCCAGCCGCGATTTCTCCAGTGCTTGGGCGAGTTCAGCCTCGCGATCCTTCATGTTGGTGACGTCGACATAGGAGATCAGCCTTTTGCCGCCGGCGAGCGGCGCCAGCGAGGCAATCAGCGTACGGCCGTCATTGCGTGGCAATTGCCTGGAGCCCACCAGGCCGGCCGAGATTTCTGCTTCGCGCTCGGCGATGTGGTCCTGCCATTCCGCATCGTCAGCACCGTACGGGTCCATATCGCGGCTGGCCTGCATCAGTTCGCGGAAGCCGCAGCCGATGCCGGCGCGTCGGGGATCGATTTCCCAGAAATCATAGAAGGCGCGGTTGATCACCTCCGCGCGCATGTCCGCATCGAGGACAAGCACGCCGATCGGCATCTGGTCGACCATCGTGCGAAGATTGGCGAAGGTCTCCGTGATTTTGGCGTTGGCACTCTCGATCTCTGCGTCGCGACGCTTGAGCTCGGAGACGTCGTAGTAGGTCAACAGCCGCTTGCCGCCGGACAATGCCGTCACCGAGAACATCATCGTCCTGCCGTTGGCATGGAGAAATTCGCGTGGCGCAACCGAGCCGGCGCTGATCTCCTCGATGCGGGTGGCGAGGTAGTGCTGCCACTGCTGTTCATCGAGATCGCCGTAGATGCCGTTGCGGCGGTTGAGTTCCATCAACAGGCTGAACGGCGCGCCGACCGTGACGGCGCCGTCGGGAATCCTGGAGAGCTCGCGATAGGCCTTGTTGACGATGAGCGTATCGAACTTCGCGTCAAGCACCACGACGCCCATATGCATGGCATCCATCGTCCGCTCGAGATCGGCGAGGTGCTGCGTGGCCTCGCCGGCCGGCGGATCGCTCTCCTCCTCCCGCAGTTCGTCCAGCGCACCGGCCAGTGCCGTGACGTTGCGGCCGATGCCGCGATAGCCGATGAATTCGCCTTCGCCGTCGAACCGCGGGGAACCGGTGATCGAAACCCAGCGGCAGCCGGGACGGCCGCCCTTCAACTCATAAACAAAGTCGCGAAACGGCCGATGCGCCTGCAGATCCTCCAGATGCGCGGCGGCGTGTCGATTGCCGTGCACCATCTGCTTGAGGAAATCGAAGCGGAAACGGCCAAGTATGCTGGCGGGATCGATGCCGGTGGCGGCCTGGTAGTTCTCCGAAAGCCAGGAAAAGCGCAGCTCGGCGTCGGTCTCCCAGACCCAGTCGGCGCCGGCCTCGACCAGTTCGCGCAGCGCTTCGGGCGAACCCCCGACGGACGTATCCTCGCCGTTCACCACCCCTTTTCGGGAACCGCGTCCGCCGCGTGTTCCAACAGTCCCGTCAGCCATCCCGTTCCCACCCCGAAAGCCAAGGCCGAACCCCCTCAGCGGTTCGCCGGCGGAATGTGCCCGAGAAGCATTAATGATCCGCTAACCATAACCAATCCAGACTGCGGCCAGAGCCACATTGCCCTGCGGTATTCCGCCGGTTGTCGGCGGAACCCCGGCCGGGCTATAAGTCGGCGGGGGTGTTGCTGATGACCGGTTGGATCGTGCCTTGTTTCCTGTGCCTGGCGCTGCTTGCGGGCAGCGGCTGCGCACGCAGCTATGACGGCACGGTGGTGATCCCGAAGCCGCTCGATATCAGGCGGGTCTGGGATCGCGATCCGTCGCAGACTGAGGCCAGCCGGATGCAGGCGGCAGCCGGTGTGTTTCCGACGCCGCCGCCGCAGGAGCCCTACCGGCTCGCGGCACGCAGGCACACAACACAAATAGCTGCGCCAAGCCGGCACGTCAGGTCCAGCCCGCCCAGCATGGCTTCCGAACCGGCCAATCCGCTCACCTGCAAGAATGTCAGCGAACCCGGCAAACGCTACAGGATGGTTTGCGAATAGCTGGTACTAGAGCAATTCCAGGAAAAGTGTGAAACGGTTTTCCGTCCGGAATTGCGTAAAACAAAGACATAGAGCGGTTCGCCGTTTCGGTGAAACGCTCTAGGCGCAGGTTACTCCGCCGGGAAGAAAGCCGGCCCGACCACCCTGACCGGCCGCGAGCCGGCCAATGGCTCGACCGATTGTCGCTGGGCGGCGCCCCTGGCCTCTGCAGCGTCTGCGCCAGGCTGGGGAAGTTGCGCCACGGTGCCAAGATCCGGCTTCGCTGACGGCAAAGGAATGATCGCGTTGGCCATATTGGCTGGCGTCACCGTGCGCGCTCTCAGCTCGGCAACGCGCCGGTGATAGCGCTTGAGGTCGCAGGCCCTGAAGTTCGCATCATCGCGATATTTGAAGGCCGCCGGCAGGTCCTTGTAGGATGTGCGCGTATCGAGCGCGACCATCTCTTCGGTTTCAAGACTTGGGTCACTGAGCGTGTACAGGTCGACGCCGGCATCGTCGCAGATGTAGCGGCACTGATCGACCATCTCCTTGACATCGCCGCCTTGCACGAACTGCGATCTCGGCGCCGGGAAGAAATAGCCGTCGGAGAGACGAACGCAAAACAGCATCGAATTGCTGCCGATCATGGCACCAGCCGGACGCTGTCTTTGTTGCCCGGCGGCGGGCCTGCAGCCGAGCGCGACGAGCCTGGCCTGCAGTCCGGACGGATCCCGGCGCGAAATCGCGGCGCCGGCGATCTGGCGTTGCACCTGTGTGTATTATGCCGGTTCCTGTAAATTCGCCATTACACTTTTGTTTCAAGATGAGACGAAGCCAGGCTCGGGCGAGCCCAGGCCGCCGCAATCATCGATCCCGCGTTATCGGCCCTTGCGGATGAAACCTTTCTCCGGTGTCTCGCGTTGTGTGGAGCAAAGGAGAGCGAAGATGTCTATTCACTTCACTGTCTCTGGCCTGACCAGGAACCTGTTCCACTCGCTGGGGCTGGACCACGAGCGGGCGCCGAGAGCGCTCGATCCCGAACAGAGCCTGCTGCTGGAATGCTATCTGGCCGGACAGATTCCGGAATCCGCCTGGGCCGACTACGTCTTCGAGGCGCCGGAACTGCAGCGGCATGTCGATATCAGACGCCCGCACAACTGATCAGAGCAATTTCAGCAAAAGTGTGAGTCGTTTTTCCGGGAAAAGCGCGTAGCGCTTTCCCCTGGGAATTGCGTCAAGACAACGAGAGACGGGGTCGCCGTTTCTGTGAAACGGTGAAACGCTCGCCCGCTCGTTTATTGCTTGGGCGAGGCGAATTGCAAGTTGAAGACATTGCCCGCGACGCCTTGCGCCAGCGTCGGCGAGAAGCTCAACGGCAGGCACTTTTGCAGAGCAGTGGTTGCGGCGTCGACGAACGACTTCCTGGTATCCGCATCGCCATCGACCTTGATCGCCGTCGGCCGCGGCGGACCAATCAGCGTGCCGTCGCGCTTGAAGCTGAAGCTCAAGGTGACGCTGGCATTTCCAACACCCGCCGGCGGCGTCCAGCACGCCTGGATGGCATCGCCGACCTCCGCCATCGTGTCGAGCGGCGCGGCATCGGACGGGTAGCCTCCGACCAACACAACACCGGCAATCGCAAACAGTCTCGCTACGCCCCTCATCGCAAAGCTCCTCGTGTGTCGTCCGCCGACCATGATGGTAGGGTCGAAGCAGACGATGGCAATATGCCTGATGTCGGACTTTACACCATGAGACGCGCCTGATGGCGCATCGGCGAAAAGCAAAAGGCCGGCATTGCGCCGACCTTTCCCTTCACCCTTGCGCCAGTACATCCGTGGTCGCGCGGTGCCTTCAATAGACAGCGTTCTGGTTAATGAATCCTTAGCTTTACGCGCTGGCCTGCGACTTCACATAGGCGATGTAGCCGCGCACGTCGCCGGCCGGCTCGGCATAGGCCTTGCCGAGTTTCTTCTCCATCGCCGCGACATACTCCTTGGCCCATTTTGGCAGCGCATAGTCGATGACGGCCAGGAACTCCAGCGTCGATGCCAGGCGTATGTCGGCGATCGACGGGTGCTTGCCGCCGATGAACGGCTTGCCGTCCCTGAAGAAGGAGTGAAACACCTCCAGCGGCTCGGCAATCGCCGCCATGGCGGCCTTCTGCGCCTCGGACTTCTTCTCCGGATGAGCGTCGCTATGGCCGACCTCGCCGGCATAGTGCGGGAAACCCAGCGCCGGATAGGTGGCGCGCGCCACATACGGGTAGAGCGTGCCGATCAGGTAGAACATGGCGCTGTCGACCATCGCCCGCTTGGCCGGCGCCTTGGGATAGAATTTCTCCAGCCCGTGCTTGTTGGCGAGATACTGCATGATGGCACAGCTCTCCCACAGCACGCCGCGCGGCAGCCCCTTGTCCTCGATCATCGGCGTCAGATGCGCCGGATTGCGCGCCATATATTCCGGCGACCGCGTGTGGCCCCAGGCGTCGGTCTCGGCGGCGTCGAACCCGGCCGCACGGGCAAACACCCGGACGGTCATGTTGTTGACGCTCGGCTTCAGCATCGAAAGCTTCAGCGCCGGTTTTTTCGCCCCCTTGGCCTTCGGCCCCGACATCTTAGTAGCCGGCTTTGTCGCGGCTTTCGCGGCCGGCTTCGCGGCTGCCTTCGGCGCGGCCTTTACGGCCGCCTTTGCGGCCGGCTTCGCTGCCGCTTTTGCTGCTGGCTTGGCCGCTGGTTTGCCAGCGCTCTTAACTGTCTTTGCCATTATGGTCCTCCCCTTTTGCTGGCCGTCAGTATGGATTCTTCGGCGTCCGGTCGTCCGACAAGGTCGCGCGCGACCGTTCGACCAGCGTCTGGATCGCGTCGGCAAGGTGCAATTCGGCGATGTTGTAGTCGCCGCGCGCAACGCGCAGCTTGTGCGCCTGCATCAGCACATCGGCGTGGGTGAAGCCGGCCGGCGGCTCAAAGCGATAGGACGCCAGCTCGATCAAGAGGCCGAGCGGATCCTCGAAATAGATCGAATCCATGAAGCCGCGATCCTTGACGCCGCTGTGCTTGATGGCGCGCTCGTCGAGCCGGGCGACCGCCTGCAGGAAGGTCACGCGCGACACCGAGAACGCAATATGATGGACGCAGCCCGGTTCGGTGGGCGTGCGCCGCTTGACCGGCGTGCGGCTCTCGTCGGTGAAGACGGTGATCAGCCTGCCGTCGCCGGGATCAAAATAAAGATGGCTTTCGCTTGGCTTGTCGAGGTTGGGCTGCTCGAAAATGAACGGCATGCCGAGCACGCCTTCCCAGAAATCGATCGAGGTCTGGCGCCCGGCGCCGACGAGCGTGATGTGATGGACGCCCTGCGATTGCAGTTTCCGCATCGGTCTCCTCCTCGCCGACCCTCGCCTATGTACCCCGGCGTCTTGGGCGCCGCAAAGAGCCCTTTGGCTAGGCTTCGTACATGATGCTAGTGCAATTGGCAGCGCCGCGCCAGAAGCTCGCGGAGACTGCCGGCGCTGGATGGTGAAAGGGGCTTGAGTTGCATGACCTGAGGCTATGCAACGGCTCTGAGCTCGGCTTCCGCCAAGGTACCCAGGCCCGCGCATTCGGCGCATGCCATGGTCTGCCCGGGACAGCCGGCCCGATGCGTGCCTTGCGGGCAGCAATGCCCTTTCGACTCACGCCATTTCAAGCAATCGAAAACCTGCCCGCTGCCGTGACAGCGCGGGCATATCATTTTTGCCGAACTCATACCTGCGCTACCCAACCCAAATCCGCGTTGCCGCAGATGCTATCCCGCACCGCAAGTAACAGAGATTGCTACGCTTTCAAGCGTCGCAGCCTGACTTAAATTGGGTGCATTCGGGTCACGGACTTGCCGGGTTTTCGCTGATGCCGCCGACCCTCGCGGTCAAACGCGATGCACGCGGCGGCTGCCCGGAATTGTCGATCATGTGGGAGGAAAGCCGTTCTTGGTACGCCCAAGGGGAATCGAACCCCTGTTCCCGCCGTGAGAGGGCGGTGTCCTGACCGCTAGACGATGGGCGCGTTCAAGAACCGGCGATATAGGCTGGCGCTCGGGAAAAAGCAACTGGGCTTGGAGCGCTTCCGCCGAACCATTGATTTGCGTTGTTCATGCCTGCCGTTTGGGTTCGATCAAATCCCACAGATTGCCGTAGAGATCGGCGAACACCGCCACCGTGCCGTAGGGCTCGAAGCGCGGCGCTTCGCGAAAGTCGACGCCCTTTGCCAGCATCGCTTTGTGGTCGCGGGCAAAGTCGTCGGTCTCGAGGAACAGGAAGACGCGGCCGCCGGTCTGGTTGCCGATGCTCTTATCTTGCGCCGCGCCGTCAGCTTCGGCCAGCAGCAGCCTCGCGCCTTGCCCGTTGGCCGGCGCAACCGTCACCCAGCGCTTGCCGCCGCCGAGATCGACATCCTCGATGAGCAGAAAGCCGAGCCGTTCGACATACCAGGCAATCGCCTCATCATAGTTGGCGACGACCAGCGCGACGGTCGCAACCCGGCGATGTTCGGCGAAGCCGCTCACAATTGCCGCCCGCTCATTTGTTGCGGATGGCAAAGCGGCCGATGATACGGCGCTCGGCGATGTCGTAGACGAAGATGGTGCGGCTGCCGTCGCTGAGCTCGGCGTCGATTGAAATTCGATTGCCCGACAGAGCCTGGCTGATCACCTTGGCTCCGACCGGGAGCACTATGTCGGCCGCGAGCGGCTCGCCGGGCGGAACTGGAATGTCGTTGGCGAGCGGCGGGTTCGCGGGCGGCGCTTTGCGCGATTTGTAGACAATGGCCGCGATCACCACCATAAGGGCCAGCAAAAGCAGGCCGAGATTGATGGCCATGAAACGGATGAGCCTGCCGCGCACCTTTTCGATCTCGGGATCGAGCGGCTTTTCTTCTTCATCGGCAACGGGCCGGGCCATGGCAGAACTTTCCGGAACTTTTTCGATGAGCGCTCATAGCGAAGAGACCCCTGAATTGATAGAGCCTGGACAATTCATAGAGGCGGCGCCGACCGTGCTCGAAGCCGGCGCGGAAGCGGCCGGCCAGCGCCTCGACCAGTGGCTGGCGAGCGCCCTCGGGCCTGACATGTCCCGCAGCCGGGTGCAGATGCTGATCCGGCAAGGTGCCGTTTCGATCGACGGCAAGCCGGTCGACGAGACCAAGCGCAAGATGAGTGCCGGCGAGCGCGTATCGGTCGTCATGCCCGAGCCGGAACCGGCCGAACCGCAAGGCGAGCCCATCGCGCTCGACGTCCTTTATGAGGACGACGAGCTGATCGTCATCAACAAGCCGGCCGGCCTCGTCGTCCATCCCGGCGCCGGCAACTGGACCGGCACGCTGGTCAATGCCCTGATCCACCACTGCGGCGACAGTCTTTCAGGCATTGGCGGCGTCAGGCGGCCGGGCATCGTCCATAGGCTGGACAAGGAAACCAGCGGCGTCATGGTGGTGGCCAAGACCGACCGCGCCCACAAGGCGCTGTCGAAGGCCTTTGCCGACCACGGCCGCACCGGCGACCTCGAACGTGCCTATTTGGCGCTGGTCTGGGGCATCCCTCCACGGCCGACCGGAACGGTCGACGCGCCGCTTGGCCGTGCCGCCGACCGCGTGCGCCGCGCCGTCGTGCCGGAAGGCCGCGACGATGCCCGCCACGCCGTCACCCATTTCACGGTCAAGGAGCGTTTCGGCGAGGCCCAGCAGGCGTTCGCCACCGCCAGCCTGGTCGAATGCCGGCTGGAAACCGGCCGCACCCACCAGATCCGCGTTCACATGGCTCATATCGGCCATCCCGTCATCGGTGACCCCGATTACGGCCAGGCCTTCCGCACCAAGGCCAACCGGCTGCCCGAACTGCTGAAGGGTCAGGTCAAGGCATTTTCCAGGCAAGCTTTGCATGCCTGGCTTCTTGCATTTCGGCACCCGGCTACCCATTTATCGATGAGGTTCGAGGCGCCGATACCGGGGGACATGGAGGAACTCGTCGGCGGCTTCCGCAAGCTCTGAACCAGCCAGCTAAAACCTGAGCGGCATTGTTCACTTCAGCGTGACACACTGTTTCGTGTTGAACAAATGCCTGTCTTTTCTGGTTTTGTTCCTATATAAATCAGTTGTCGCGGGCGAGCCTTTTGGTGCTCGCGTCACATGCCCGCCGCGTTTCGGGGGCATCACTCCAATAGAGAGGGGGCGCAATCATGGCCCAGTCACTACCCAGTATTGTTTCCGGCGAAGGCGGCCTCAGCCGCTACCTGGAAGAAATCCGCCGCTTTCCGATGCTTCAGCCGCAGGAAGAGTACATGCTCGCCAAGCGTTACGCCGAGCATGAAGACACCAGCGCTGCGCACAAGCTCGTCACCAGCCACCTTCGGCTTGTTGCCAAGATTGCCATGGGCTATCGCGGCTACGGCCTGCCGATCGGCGAAGTGATCTCGGAAGGCAATGTCGGCCTGATGCAGGCCGTCAAGAAATTCGAACCCGAGCGTGGCTTCCGCCTCGCTACCTACGCCATGTGGTGGATCAAGGCCTCGATCCAGGAGTACATCCTGCGCTCGTGGAGCCTGGTCAAGATGGGCACGACCGCCAATCAGAAGCGCCTGTTCTTTAACCTGCGCAAGGTGAAGGGCAAGATCCAGGCGCTGGACGATGGCGACCTCAAGCCCGACCAGATCACCGAGATCGCCACCCGGCTGAACGTGTCGGAAGCCGAAGTCGTGTCGATGAACCGCCGCCTGTCGGGCGACGCGTCGCTGAACGCGCCGATCCGCGCCAGCGAAGGTGAATCCGGCGAATGGCAGGACTGGCTGGTCGATGATCACGAAAGCCAGGAAGACATGCTGATCGAGCAGGACGAGCTGGAAAACCGCCGCGGCATGCTGTCGGGCGCTCTGGCCGTGCTCAACGATCGTGAGCGGCGCATCTTCGAGGCCCGCCGCCTCGCCGAGGAGCCACTGACGCTGGAAGAGCTGTCTTCCGAGTTCGACATCAGCCGCGAGCGCGTGCGCCAGATCGAGGTGCGCGCCTTCGAGAAGGTGCAGGACGCGGTCAAGGCCGCCGCCAAGCGCCAGATGCAGGCGCTGCGCACGATCGAGGCGCAGCCGGCGGCGTAAAGCTGGGTTCGGCTAAGGAACAGAAGGCGGCGTCGGGAAACCGGCGCCGCCTTTCTTTATGTCTTACGCTTACGCTGGCGATTGGCGAAAGCATTCTTGACATCCAATCTCCCCCCTTGCGGGGGAGGTCGGCAGCTTCGCCAACTGCCCTCTCAAAGCCCATCAAGCGGAAACTTCAGATACCGCCTCCCATTGGCCTCCGGTTCCGGCAGCCGTCCACCATTCATGTTGACCTGCAGCGCATGCAGGATCAGCCGCGGCATCGGCAGTGTCTTGTCGCGCGCTTCGCGCAAGTCGACGAACTCGGCTTCGCTGCGCGCCACAACGAGGTGGATATTCTTTGCCCTCTGCTCGGCGACCGTGCTCTCCCAGCACGGCTCGCGGCCGCCGGCCTGATAGTCGTGGCCGACGAACACGCGCGTATCGTCCGGCAGCGCCAGAATGCCCTCAATCGAATGCCACAGCCGCGCGGCACTGCCGCCGGGAAAGTCCGTCCTTGCCGAGCCGCTGTCGGGCATGAACAGCGTGTCGTGGACGAAGGCGGCGTCGCCGATGACATAGGTGATCGAGGCGAGCGTGTGGCCGGGCGAGAACAGCACCTTGACCGGCAGGTTGCCGATCATGAACGTTTCGCCTTCCCCAAACAGCCGGTCCCACTGCGAGCCGTCTGCAGGGAAATCCGGCC
Organism: Mesorhizobium sp. C395A; assembly: GCF_030323205.1. Lineage (NCBI taxonomy): Bacteria > Pseudomonadati > Pseudomonadota > Alphaproteobacteria > Hyphomicrobiales > Phyllobacteriaceae > Mesorhizobium > Mesorhizobium sp. C395A. Next base: position 4,120,468 of record NZ_CP100473.1, read on the forward strand.
AGTTGTAGATCGCCTTCCACAGCGCCTGGACTTCGATGATCCTGTCGCCGATCGCCGTCGGCGCGCCGGTCTTTTCCCGGAGATAGTGCGCCGCCGAGAAATGATCGGCATGCGGATGGGTGTCCAGGATCCACTCGAGCTCCAGCCCGTTTTCGCGGATAAAATCCAGCAAGGCGTCGGCATTCTTCGTCGCCGTCGCGCCGGATTTTTCGTCGAAATCGAGGATCGGGTCGATGACGGCGCAGCGTCTCGTCACCGGGTCGGTGACGACATACTGGATGGCGCCGGTCGGCTTGTCGTAGAAGCCGGCGACCTCAGGTTTGGCCGAAGCGATGTCCAATGTCCGGCCCCCCTGCCCCTTGCCCGACAGGAACCGTTTTCTCCGTCGGGTTGAACAAGAGCATGGTCATCTGGCAAAGCGCGCCGGTCAAGCACGCCTTGTCACAAATAGGACTGAAGCCCCAAATAGCTCCGACGGAGAAAACCTAGGCTGACGGCTGCTTGGTCTTCCTGAGATAGGGCAGGATCGTCTCGAAAGCGCCAAAACGCTTGACCGCATCTTCGTTCGAAACCGCGGCGGTGATGATCACATCCTCGCCCTGCTTCCAGTTGGCCGGCGTCGCCACCTGGTGCTTGGCCGTCAGCTGCATGGAATCGACCGCGCGCAGGATCTCGTCGAAGTTGCGGCCCGTCGTCATTGGGTAAGTCAGCACCAGCTTGATCTTCTTGTCCGGCCCGATGACATAGACCGAGCGCACCGTGGCGTTGTCGGCCGGCGTGCGGCCTTCCGACGTCTCGCCGGCGCCCGCCGGCAGCATGTCATAAAGCTTGGCCACCTTGAGGTCCTTGTCGCCGATCAGCGGGTAGTTCACCGTCTGGCCGGTCGCCGTCTTGATGTCGGCCTGCCACTTGTCGTGGCTCGCAACGGGATCGACGGAAATGCCGATGACCTTGACGTTGCGCTTCTTGAACTCGCCTTCGAGCCCCGCCATCGTGCCCAGCTCGGTGGTGCAGACCGGGGTGAAATTCTTCGGATGGCTGAACAGGATCGCCCAGCCGTCGCCGATCCAGTCATGAAACTTGATCGGCCCTTGCGTGGTCTCGGCGGTGAAGTCAGGCGCGATGTCGTTGATACGAAGGCTCATGGCATTATTTCCCCAGCAACAGATTTCGTCAGGAGCGGCCGTGGACGGCGTCAACGCTCCGGCATTCCCGCATCTTAGCGCAAAAATCGCGGCTGCAGGACAATAGAAAACTATTATTGGCGACGGAACGAGCACTTTCGTTCTACGGACCGACGTTGGGCCGACAATCTTTCGTTTGTGCGGGAAAGGCTCAGGCCTTGTTGACCGCCAGCGACGTGGCCAGGTCTTCCATGCGCTGGGCGAGCGCGCCGAGCGCGCTGGTCAGCACAGTGTCGTTCTTGTCGGCCTTGGTCAGCGCTTCGTCGCGCGTCTTGCGCAGCGTCTGCACTTCGGTCTCCATGCCCTTGACCCGCTTCTGCAGCTCCGAAAGCTCGTCCATCACCATGATGCCGGCCATCACCGTCAGCCGCTGGTCGCCGATCTCGCCGAACGAATCCTTCAGATGCGAGACATAACGGTCGAACCGCTCGGCGAGGTCGATCAGGTGCTCTTCCTGACCCTCGTCGCAAGCCATGCGATACTGCTTGCCGTCGATGGAAACCGTGACCTGTGCCATGGCCTGCAGCTCCTACCTGTCCAGCACCGCGCGGATGGTTTCCATGGCGGTCACCAAGCGGCGCGACACTTCCTTGTTGGCATCTTCCAGCCGTTCGGCGCGGGCTTCGGAATTGTCGAGTTCCTGCGCCAGCCGTGAACGGTCGGCGTTCATGCGCTGCACCTCAGCCTCGGCTTCGGAATAGTCGCGCTCGTGCTCGAGCTTGGCCGCGACGGCGTTTTCCAGCCCCTCGATGGCCTTGCCCAGCCTGTGGATGACTTCCTTGAGTGTGGTTTCGCCGGTCATGGCCTTCGTCCTGTGCCCTGCCCATCACCGAATCGCTTCGCGTTCAGAACGCGTTAACAAGGAAACATTAGGCACCGGGTGAAGGCAACGTCAACAAAGCTCTCGCGACTGTCCCCCGCTAACGCTAATGTAGGTCGCCCCATAAGGTCTCAAAGCCATCACAAGACCGGCAAATGTGCAGCCGATTTGTTGACTAAAAGCCCGTGGCTGCTATGTGTCGCGCACTCTTTCCTGGGCTCTGCCAAGCCCACAAATCCCCACCCCGGAGGTACCATGACGTCGCGTGAACAACATGACCGGATGGCCAATGCGATCCGTTTTCTCTCCATGGACGCCGTCGAGAAGTCCCAGTCCGGCCATCCCGGCCTGCCCATGGGCTGCGCCGACATCGCCACAGTGCTGTTCACCCGCTTTCTGAAATATGATCCGAAGAACCCCCATTGGCCGGACCGAGACCGCTTCATCCTGTCGGCCGGCCACGGTTCTATGCTGCTCTACTCGCTGCTGCATCTGACCGGTTACGAGGACATGACCCTCGACCAGATCAAGCATTTCCGCCAGCTGGGTTCCAAGACTGCCGGCCATCCCGAATACGGCCATGCCACCGGCATCGAGACGACGACCGGCCCGCTCGGCCAGGGTCTCGCCAATTCGGTCGGCTTCGCGCTCGGCGAGCGCATCATGAACGCCGCCTTCGGCAATGACCTCGTCGACCACTACACCTATGTCCTGGCCGGCGACGGCTGCCTGATGGAAGGGGTTTCGCAGGAAGCCATCGCGCTGGCCGGGCACCTCAAGCTCAACAAGCTGATCGTCTTCTGGGACAACAACAACATCTCGATCGACGGTCCGGTTTCGCTTGCAGACAACACCGACCAGGTCGCCCGCTTCCAGGCCTCGGGCTGGAACGCCAGCCACATTGACGGCACCGACCCCGAGGCAATCGCCTACGCCATCGAAGCCGCCCGCCATTCCGACAAGCCGACGATGATTGCCTGCAAGACGACCATCGGCTTCGGCGCCCCGACCAAGGCCGGCACCAACAAGGCGCACGGTTCGCCGCTCGGCGCCGACGAGATCGCAGGCGCGCGGAAATTCTTCAACTGGGACTCGCCGCCCTTCGAAATTCCGGCCGACATTCTCGACGCCTGGCGCACCGCCGGCAAGGCCGGCGTCAAGCCGCGCACCGACTGGGAAGGCCGCCTGGCCAAGGCCAAGCCTGAGTTGAAGGCCGAGTTCGAGCGCCGCCTTGCCGGCAAGCTGCCGTCGAATTTCGATGCCGTCATTGCCGACTACAAGAAGAAGCTGTCGGCCGACAAGCCGAAGGTCGCCACCCGCAAATCGTCGGAAATGGCGCTGGAAGTCATCAATGGCGCGGTGCCGGAAACCATCGGCGGCTCTGCCGACCTCACCGGCTCCAACAACACCAAGACCAGCCAGACCAAGAACATCACGCCGGACGATTACGGCCAGCGCTATGTCCACTACGGCATCCGCGAGCATGGCATGGCGGCCGCCCTCAACGGCCTGACGCTGCATGGCGGCCTCATCGCCTATGGTGGCACCTTCATGTGCTTCTCCGACTATGCCCGTCCGTCGATGCGGCTGGCGTCGCTGATGGGCATCCGCTCGATCTTCGTCATGACCCATGATTCGATCGGTCTGGGCGAAGACGGGCCGACCCACCAGCCGGTCGAGCACCTGGCGGCGCTCCGCGCCATCCCCAACCACAATGTCTTCCGTCCGGCCGACGCGGTGGAAACCGCCGAATGCTGGCAGATTGCCATTGAATCGGAAAAGACCCCGTCCACCCTGGCGCTGACCCGCCAGAACCTGCCGACGGTGCGCACCGAGCACTCGGCCAGGAACCTCAGCAGCCAGGGCGCCTATGAACTGGCCGCGGCGAGCGGCGAAGCGGCGGTGACGATCTTCGCCACCGGCTCCGAGGTCGAGATCGCGCTCGGCGCCCGTGATTTGCTTGAAAAGCATGGGCACCCGACCCGCGTCGTCTCGGTGCCTTGCTTCGAACTGTTCGACCGGCAGAGCGACGCCTACCGCAAGGAGACGATCGGCAACGCGCCGATCAAGATGGCGATCGAGGCCGGCATCCGCCAGGGCTGGGATCACCTGATCGGCTCCGACGGCATCTTCATCGGCATGACCGGCTTCGGCGCTTCCGGCACCATCGAGCAGCTCTACCCGCATTTCGGCATCACCGCCGAAGCCGCGGCCAAGGCGGCGGAAGCCCGCCTGCACGGCAAGTAAGATCAGGGTCAGTCCCGCGCACCTCCAAGGCGGATTCGCGGGGCTGGACCAACCTAATCGATTTAAATTCGGCCTTCTGCGGCTGGATTCTTGTGCCATCCGCCGCTATGAAGCTGCGGACCCATCTGCCGCCTCCAGCTCCCAGGGAGAGTAAAATGACCGTCAGAGTTGCCATCAACGGATTTGGCCGCATCGGCCGCAACATCCTGCGCGCCATCCATGAATCCGGCCGCAAGGACATCGACGTCGTCGCCGTCAACGACCTCGGCCCGGTCGAGACCAACGCGCATCTCCTGCGCTATGACAGCGTGCACGGCCGCTTCCCGCACGAAGTGTCGGTCTCGGGCGACCAGATCACCGTCGGCAAGGAGACCTTCAAGGTCACCGCGATCAAGGACCCGGCGCAGCTGCCGTGGAAGGAGCTCGGCATCGACATCGCGCTCGAATGCACCGGCATCTTCACCGCCCGCGACAAGGCTGCCGCGCACTTGACCGCTGGCGCCAAGCGCGTCGTCGTCTCCGCGCCTGCCGAAGGTGCTGACCTCACCGTCGTCTACGGCATCAACCACGACAAGCTGACCAAGGACCACATCGTCATCTCGAATGCGTCCTGCACCACCAACTGCCTGGCGCCGCTGGCCGCCGTGCTGCACGAGACCGTCGGCATCGAAAAGGGCATGATGACGACGATCCACTCCTACACCGGCGACCAGCCGACGCTGGACACCATGCACAAGGATCTCTACCGCGGCCGCGCGGCTGCCCTGTCGCAGATCCCGACCTCGACCGGTGCGGCCAAGGCGATCGGCCTGGTGCTGCCCGACCTCAAGGGCAAGCTCGACGGCATCTCGATCCGCGTGCCGACCCCCAACGTCTCGGTCGTCGACTTCAAGTTCATCGCCAAGCGCGCCACCACCGTGCAGGAGATAAACGAAGCGGTGATCGCTGCCTCCAACGGCAAGCTGAAGGGCATTCTCGGCGTCACCCATCATCCGAATGTGTCGATCGACTTCAACCACGATCCGCGCTCGTCGATCCTGGCGCTCGACCAGACCAAGGTCATGGACGGCAACTTCGTTTCGGTGCTGTCCTGGTACGACAATGAGTGGGGCTTCTCCAACCGCATGGCCGACACCTCGGTCGCCTTCGGCAAGACCATCGCCTGATCTGAAGGCATCGTCTCGCAGCTTCGAACGCCCGGCTTTGCCCGGGCGTTTTTCGTCAGTCAGCGCGCCGGGTAAGGCGCGCCGAGCCGCCAAACGCCGGAAAATCAGCGGCATAAGGCAAAAAGCCATCCTTGCGCCTTGCACCGGCCATGCCTTCGCCCCACTCTCCCGTGAATCGGTAGAAAGAGGAATTCGAGGGGCAAATCACGGATGGAGCATGCGATCTATCTCGTCACGCTGGTCGGCACAGCGCTAGTCGTCGCCGCAGCGTTCTCGAGCCTGATCGCCTTTCGCTTCGGCGCCCCTTTGCTGCTGCTCTTCCTCTGCATCGGCCTCGCCAGCGGCGTCGATGGTCTCGGCATCGAATTCGACAATGCGCGCGTGGCATATTTTGCCGGCTCACTGGCGCTGGCGGTCATCCTGTTCGATTCCGGTTTCGGCACGCCGCTCAACGCGCTGCGCCAAGCGGCCGGACCGGCGCTGTCGCTGGCGACCTTCGGCGTAATCCTGACCACTGGCCTGTTCGGCGCCGCCGCCTATTATCTGCTCGACCTCAGCTGGCTGGAATCCTTCCTTCTGGGAGCTGCCGTCGCCTCGACCGACGCGGCTGCGGTGTTCTTCCTGCTGCGCGCCGGCGAAATCAATCTGCGCGAGCGCGTGCGCGCCACGCTCGAAGTCGAATCCGGCACCAACGACCCCATCGCCATCTTCCTGACCATCACGCTGGTCGAGATCATCGCCGCCCACGCCAATCCCGAGACCCATGTGCTGGTCACCGACCTGATCCTCGGCTTCCTGCTCAATATGGGGCTCGGCGCCGTCGTCGGCGTGCTTGGCGGGCTCGGCATCGTGCGCCTCGTCGACCGGCTCAACCTCGACCATGGCTTGCTGCCGATCTTCGTGCTAACCCTGTCGCTGATGGTGTTCGCCGCGGCCGGCGCCATTGGCGGCTCGGGCTTCCTGGCGGTCTATCTCGCCGGGCTGATTGCCGGCAACTCCGACATCCGCGCCGTCACCATCCTGAAGCGCTTCCAGGACGGCATGTCGTGGCTGGCACAGATCATCATGTTCCTGATCCTCGGCCTGTTCGCGACACCCTCGCAGTTTCCGGCGATCATGGTGCCGGCGGTGCTGCTCGGCCTGTTCCTGATGTTTGTAGCGCGCCCGGTCGCCGTCTGGCTCTGCCTTATCCCGTTCCGCCTGCCGCGTCCCGAGATCGCCTTCGTCTCCTGGGTCGGCCTGCGCGGCGCCGTGTCCATCCTGCTTGCCATCACCCCGCTGCTCGGCGGACTGGAGAACGGCCGCACCATCTTCAACGTCGCCTTCATCATCGTGCTGGTATCGCTGGTGGTGCAGGGCTGGTCGGTCGGTCCGCTGGCGCGCCGGCTCGGCCTGATCGTGCCGGCGAGGCTCGGGCCGCTCGACAAGGTCGAACTCGAACTGCCGGGCTCCGCCCACCACGAACTGCTCGCCTACCGCGTGGCGCCCGGCAGCCCGGTGGCGCGCGGCGAGCGTATCCCGCGCTGGGCACGGCCCTCGTTGGTGCTGCGCGACGGCCGCTCGATGCGTTTCCAGGACATGGGCCGGCTCGCGGCCGGCGACCAGGTTTACATCTTCGTGCCCGACCGCTATCCGCGCCTGCTTGACAAGCTGTTTGCCAGCCGCGCCGTAGTCGACCCCGAGGATGCCGACTTCTTCGGCGCCTTCGCCGTCGATCCCGCCCGCTCGGCCGCAGAGCTCGAGGCCGCATACACACCGGGATTGAGCGAAGCCGAGCAGAAGCTCACCGTCGGCGCGCTGGTGACGGCAAGGCTTGGCGGCCATGCCGAATATGCCGACCGGGTGCTGATCGGCCCGATCGAATTGATCGTCCGCGACGTCGACGACAAGGGCAAGATCACCGGTCTCGGCCTCTCCTTCGAGCCGACCGCGCCGGTGGCGCGGGTTCCGGTGTTCCTGAGCGCCGGCGAGATCGGCGATCGTGTCTCCGCCTTCATCCGCAACTGGCGCAAGCCGACCGAGACGCAGACTGCAGAGGCGACAGCCAATGAGAAGGCCCTTGAGCCGACGGCGGAAAAGATAACGACAGAAGGCTGACAAGCGATCGGTTCACGCTGACGTCCCGCATCATCACGACAGCCTTCGCCTTGATCTCAAAATTTAGCTCGCACCCCGGCTCAAGCCTTGCATCGTCATCGATGCGAGGTATGGTCCCGGCGATTTTCCACGGAAAGGAACCCGCATGGCCGCCTTCAAGACACTCGACGATATCGGCAATATCAGCGGCAAGCGCGTGCTGGTGCGCGTCGACCTCAACGTGCCCGTCGCCGACGGCAAGGTCACCGACGCCACCCGCATCGAACGCATCGCGCCGACCATCGCCGAGCTGTCCGGCAAGGGCGCCAAGGTCATCCTGCTCGCGCATTTCGGCCGCCCGAAGGATGGTCCCTCGCCCGAATTCTCGCTGGAGCCGATCGCCAAGGCTGCCGCGGAGGTGCTTGGCCGCCCCGTCGGCTTTGCCGGCGACTGCGTCGGCGACACGGCGGGCAGTGCGGTCGCCGCCATGAACAAGGGCGATGTGCTGCTGCTGGAAAACACCCGCTTCCACAAGACCGAGGAGAAGAACGACCCGGCCTTTACAGAGCGGCTCGCCGCCAATGGCGATATCTTCGTCAACGACGCCTTTTCCGCCGCCCACCGGGCGCACTCCTCGACCGAAGGCCTGGCGCGGCTGTTGCCGTCCTATGCCGGCCGCACCATGCAGGCCGAGCTCGAGGCGCTGGAGAAGGGGCTCGGCAATCCGGTCCGCCCTGTCGTCGCCATTGTCGGCGGCGCCAAGGTGTCGACCAAGATCGACCTGTTGATGAACCTGGTGAAGAAGGTCGACGCGCTGGTGATCGGCGGCGGCATGGCCAACACTTTTCTCGCCGCGCGTGGCACCGCTGTCGGCAAGTCGCTGTGCGAGCATGACCTTGCCGCGACCGCCAAGCAGATCATGATCGAGGCCGCCGAAGCCGGCTGCGCCATCATCCTGCCTGTCGACGGTGTCGTCGCCAAGGAATTCAAGGCGGGTGCGGCCAGCGAGACCGTTGCCATTTCGGATGTCCCGGCTGACGGCATGATCCTCGATGTCGGCGAAAAGACCGTGAAGACGATCGGTGAATGGATCGACCGCGCCGCGACCCTGGTCTGGAACGGCCCGCTCGGCGCCTTCGAGATCGAGCCTTTCGACCACGCCACGGTGGCGGCGGCCAGGCACGCGGCGGCCCGCACCAGGGCCGGCAAGCTGGTCTCGGTCGCCGGTGGCGGCGACACGGTGGCCGCCCTCAACCATGCCGGCATCGCCGACGACTTCACCTATGTCTCGACCGCCGGCGGCGCTTTCCTCGAATGGATGGAAGGCAAGCCGCTGCCCGGCGTCGACGTGCTGAAGAAACAAGCCTGACCGGATCGGGGGCGCAAAAACGGACGCCAGGAACTTTCAATCGATTCGAGCTTTCCGATCCCATTCCTTTGGCGGTAGACTTCCGTTACGCGCGGAACGTACCCCCTTAGGAGAAGAAAAATGAGCGAACGTCTCGAAGACATTGCCGCCGCGATGGTGGCCGGCGGCAAGGGCCTGCTGGCCGCCGATGAAAGCTCCGGCACCATCAAGAAGCGCTTCGACGTCATCGGCGTCGAATCGACCGCCGATAGCCGCCGCGACTACCGCGAGATGATGTTCCGCGCCAAGGACGCGATGACGAAGTACATCTCCGGCGTCATTCTCTACGACGAGACCATCCGTCAGAAGGCTGCCGACGGCACGCCTCTGGTCGACATCATCAAGGCGGCGGGCGCCATTCCCGGCATCAAGGTCGATGCCGGCGCCAAGCCACTCGCCGGCTTTCCCGGCGATACCGTTACCGAAGGCCTCGACGGCTTGCGCGAACGGCTCGCCGATTATTACAAACTCGGCGCCCGCTTTGCCAAATGGCGCGCGGTGATCGACATCGACACCGGCAAGGGCGTGCCCTCGGCCAATTCGATTGCCTCCAATGCCCATGCGCTGGCCCGCTATGCCGCACTGTGCCAGGAGGCCGGCATCGTGCCGATCGTCGAACCGGAAGTGCTGATGGACGGCGCGCACGACATTGACACCTGCTACGACATCTCGAAGGCAACGCTGATCAAGCTCTATGACGAGCTGCATGCAGCGCGCGTTGTGCTGGAAGGCACCATCCTGAAGCCGAACATGGTGCTGGCCGGCAGGAAGTCGGGCAAGGTGAGCAGCCCCGAAGAGGTCGCGGAAAAGACCATAAAACTGTTCCGCGAAACCGTACCGGCAGCGGTGCCGGGCATCGCCTTCCTTTCGGGCGGGCAGTCGGACGAGGAGGCGACCGCCAACCTCAACGCCATCAACGCCATCGGCCAGCATCCGTGGAAGCTGACCTTCTCCTATGGCCGCGCCTTGCAGGCCGCCCCGCAAAAGGCCTGGAGCGGCAAGGCATCGAACGCCGCCGCCGGCCAGGCCGCCTTCACCCATCGTGCCCACATGAACCATCTGGCGGCGCTGGGACAATGGACGGCGAGCCTCGAACAGGCCGCCTGAGCGCAGTCCTCCCGTTGTCATACAACCCGGGCCGATGCGCCCGGGTTTTGTTTATGCAAAGCCCGGCTTGGACGGAGTTCGTCCATCCTTATCTACCTTTCGGCAAAAGCTGACGGCGATGTCGGTTTCTGCCCACCCGAAACGTCCTTGGGTGAACAGACAGGGAGAACTTCATGACTCGCAACAAGGTGGTTTCGCGTGAAGACTGGTTTGAGGCGCACAAGGCGCATCTGGCGCGCGAGAAGGAATTGACACGGTTGCGCGAGCGCATCGCCGCCGAGCGACGTGAACTGCCCTGGATGAAAATCCGCAAGGACTATGTCTTAGAGACCGAGCAGGGTCCGAAGAACCTGGCCGGACTGTTCGGCGCCAACAGCCAACTGATCGTCTACCACTTCATGATGACGCCAGGATCGAACCACCGCTGCGAAGGCTGCTCCTTCCTTGCCGACCATATAGACGGCGCCGATCAGCATCTGAGGCACCACGACGTGTCGCTGGTGGTGGTTGCGCGCGCGCCGCTGGCGGAACTGCTGCCTTACAAGCAGCGTATGGGCTGGAAATTCGACTGGGTGTCGTCCTACGCCTCGGATTTCAACTTCGACATGCAGGTCTCCTTCACCGACAAGCAGATCGCGGCCGGCGACACCACCTACAATTTCGAGACGCGTCCGCGCACGTCAAAGGACCTTCCCGGCACCAGTGTTTTCTACAAGGACGAGAACGGCGACATATTCCTTACCTTTATGTCGCGCGCCCGCGGCGGCGAGGCCCAGATCGGCACTTACGACTATCTCGACATGACACCGAAGGGCCGCGGCGAAAATGGCCCTTATCATAGCCTGATGGACTGGGTGCGGCTGCATGACGAATATCAGGACAAGCAGGCGGACAAGCCGAACTGCTGCGACTAGAAGCGCGTTCACCTGCGCCCAAACATGCGCTAAGGCTGCCGTTAACCTCTAACGGTATTGCCATGCGCTTCCCGGCCCTTCTTACCTGGCTCGCCTACCCCGTCTATGTCTGGCAGGGCCTCGGCGTGCGCCGCCGCACCACCCGCATGCTGCCGGCACAAGGGCCGGTCATGCACGAAATATCGGGCAAGGCGCCGGCCATCTCGCTGCTGGTGCTGGGCGATTCCTCGGCCGCTTCCGTCGGCATCGGCAATTCCGAGAACGGGCTTGCCGCGCAGCTTGCCGTCATGATCGCGCAACGAACCGGCCTTGCCGTGCGCTGGCGCGCCGCTGGCTTCAACTCGGCAACGTCGGGCCAGATCCGCGACCATGTGCTGCCCAATCTGTCGGCCGATCCGTGGACGCATATCGTGCTCGCCATCGGCACCAACGACACCAAGAATTTCCACTCGGTACCGCGCTTCAAGAAGGAGTTCGGTGGCCTGCTCTACGCCTCGCGTGCCAAATGGCCGGAGGCGCGCGTGGTCTGGTCGCCGGTGCTGGAGTTCACCCGCGCGCCGGCCATGCCGCCGCTGCTCGGCAAGATTCTCGAAATCCGCGCTACCGCAATGAACCGCATGGGCGAGCGCCTCTGTTTCGAGCGCGGCGCCGTGCCGGCGCCACGGCTGCCGATCACCAACCTGGAGGCCGGCTTTGCCTCCGATGGCTTTCATGCCTCGGAAGCCGGTTACCGCGCCTGGGCCGAACATCTGGTCGGATGGGTGCTCGCCGATTGACCTGAGGGGGCACAAGCTCGGACTGGTGGGCTTCAGAGAACTGACATGAGTATTTCCAAATACTGTTGATCGCAGCCTGCTTCCAATGGATCTGAGCCAGAATATCATCCAGCAGCAATGGATGAGCTACGGCCTGGATTCCGAAACCGGCAACGACACCTGCACGCTGACCGGCAACCGCGCCGAATCGAGCAAGCATGTCATTCCGGCCGGCCCGGCCAACGCCACGCCTTTTATTGCGGCGAACCTGCCGGAATTCATGACAACGCGCGGTGGCGATTACTTCTTCGTGCCCAGCCTCAACGCCATCCGGATGATTGCCATGGGAACGGTGGACCCGACCTGACCCTCAAGGCTATGTCCAGTGCCCCAGCGCACCCGCCAGCGCGATGGCCGCCATGGCGATCAGGGCCAGCTTCCAGAAATCGCCGCGCCGCTTCAGGCCCGGCCAGCCGAGCGGCTTGATCAGCTGAATGGCCATCATGCCGATGATGACGAGCGCGAGGAGTTTCGACATGCCCGCCTTTGAGCAGCATCGCGACAGGCTGTCAAAGCGGTTCTTGCATGGTCTCGGTCGACTTGGCCATTCCTGACAAAAGGCTCGTTTCCGAACCGACCGCCAAGCACCTCGCAGCTTTCTTCAACGACCTGACATGCTCCTGACAGACTGCTGTCAGGAGGGGTATGCAATAGTGTCTCCATCAGAGAAGAGGAGATGGTCATGAACAGCTTTGGTATTTTGAACAGCGTACAGCACTATGTCGGCAAGATCCGCACGATGCGCAATGAAGTTCGTACCCAGCGCTTCCTGAACTCCTTGCCCGCGGACATCCGCAAGGACATTGGCTGGCCGGATATGTATGAGGGTCACAGCCGCATTCGCGAGATCTGAGGCGTTTTACATGACAATGCTTGGATGCGAACCCCGCAACGCCCGGATCATTAACATGGCCCCCCGGGCGGCGACCCCTCGGGCTGGCGCAAAAACTTTGGCGCCTGCTACGGACAATGCTGAAGGCTCCTGACAGAATGCTGTCAGGAGCACCATGCCATAAACGTGTCAGGAGACATGAATGGTGAAAAGCTGGAACGACAGGCTGAACACGCCGGGCGTCAACGGCGTGAAGCCGACGCCACGCACAATGGGCGACGTCGTCGAGGGCCAGCCGATGCTGGTGCCGACGGCCCGTCAGGTCGATGATTTCATCCGCACGATCCCCAACGGCCTCGAGATGGATGTACGCGCCTTGCGCACCGCGCTCGCCATCGAGCATGGGGCGCAAGTGACATGTCCGGTCACCATCGGCTATCATCCGCGAACCGTCGCCGAAGCCGCCAATGAGGATCTCGAACGCGGCATGACGCTGAACGATATCACGCCGTACTGGCGTGTGCTCGACGTGAACACGCCGACAACGAAGAAGTTGTCCTTCGGCGCGGAATTCGTCGCCGTGCAGCGCAAGCGCGAAGGACTTAAACCATAATGGGTGTCGCCCAAAAGTGCGCAGCGGTTTTTGGGAGAACGACAAGCATAAAACAGGACATGGATGTCACCCGGAACCGGTTTTGGGACCATGACATTCATAGACAAGCAGCCGAGGGACCATACTATGCGACGTGCCGACAGGCTCTTTCAGATCGTGCAGCACCTGCGTGGCGGCCGGCTGGTCACCGCCCAGAAGCTCGGCACATGGCTCGAGGTTTCCGAGCGGACCATCTACCGCGACATCGCCGATTTGCAGTCGACCGGAGTGCCGATCGACGGCGAGGCCGGCGTCGGCTACATGATGAGGGAGGGTTTCGACCTTCCGCCGCTGATGTTCACGCGTGACGAAATCGTCGCGCTGGTCGCCGGCGCCCGCATGGTGCGGGCCTTTGGCGGCGCGGCCATGGCGCGTGCGGCCGACGAGGCGCTGGTCAAGATCGGCGCCGTCCTGCCCGACGCCGAGAAGGACCGCATCGCCCGCACCGAGATCCACACGCCCATGTGGGTGGTGAGCGACGCCGCGCGTGAGGCGATCGACGTGATCGAGCGCGCTGTCGAGAAGCGACAGGTGCTGACCATCGACTACCGCGACGAGGCCGGCCGCGGCACCGGGCGTGACATCCGTCCGCTCGGTCTGTGGTTCTGGGGCAAGGTATGGACGCTGGTTGCCTGGTGCGAGATGCGCGACGATTTCCGCGCCTTCCGCATCGACCGCATCGCCTCGGTGGTCATCGCCGGCCGCATCTTCAAGCCTGAGCGCGGCAAGCAGCTTGCCGACTTCTACCGCGCCGTCGAACGCTCGGAGGACTATGGCATGACGCCGGACCGGGCGGCGCGCAGCTGAGACTTCGATAATCAATGAAAAGCCCGCTCGATGAACTGACCCCATAAAGTTGGACGGTTCATTGAGCTGGTAGGTTTAAGGGCTGGTTCCTGTATTGCACAGGGGCCAGCCCTTTCAGTTTCAGTTTGATGCGGCGGTGGTTGTAGTAGTCGATGTAGTCCGTGATGGCGTCGTCCAGGCTTTGAACGGTGTCGAAGGTTCCGGGATGGAAGAGCTCGGATTTGAGGATGGCAAAGAAGCTCTCCATTGGGGCGTTGTCGAGGCAATTGCCTTTGCGTGACATGCTCTGTTGAAGGCCTCTGGCTTCCAGCCTGCGTTGGAATGCCGACATTTGATACTGCCATCCCTGATCGGAATGCAGGATCGGCCGTTCGTCCTCACCAAGCCGGGCGAGGGCTTTGGTCAGCATATTGTCCACCAGTTTGAAGCGTGGCCGCCGCGCCGTCTCGAACGCGACGATCTCGCCATTGTAGAGGTCCATGACCGGGGACAGGTAGAGCTTGTCGCCGGCCAGGCTGAACTCCGTCACGTCGGTCACCCATTTGCGGTTAGCCCGGTCGGCGCCGAACTTGCGCTGCAACAGATCGGGAGCGGTCCGCCCAGCCTCGCCCCTGTAGGAGCGATACTTCTTCGGCCTGACCAGCGACTTCAATCCCATCCCGGCCATCAGGCTCTGGACGGTCTTGTGGTTGACGCGCCGGCCCAACCGGTGCAGTTGCGCAGTCACCCGGCGATAGCCGTAGCGACCCTTGTGGCTGTCGAAGATGGCCTTGATCGCCGCCTTCAGCGCCGCATGGCGGTCCGAGCGCTTCGCTGCTTTCTGTCTGTAATAGAACGTGCTGCGCGCAAGCTTCGCCAGCTCGAGCAGCCCCTCAAGCGAATGCAACGGCCTTAACGCCTGGACGGCTTGCGCTTTTTGGGCGCATGTCCCTGCGTTAAGGCCTCCAGTTTTTTTAGGTAGTCGTTCTCCATCCGCAGATGCTTCAGCTCAGCCAGCAGTTCTTCGCGGCTTTTGGCCTCGTCACTGGCTGCAACAGGCACTGCGGGGGACGGCGGCTTTGACATGGGTCGTCCTCTGGGACGTGGGCCGAGCGCCTCTATCCCGCCCGCATGATAGCGCTTCTCCCAGCCCGTCAGGCAACTGGCATTGCGGATATTGAACAATGCAGCCGTCTGCCGATACGACAGACCTTCCTCCCACATCCGCTCAAGCACCGACAGCCTGAACGCCGCGTCATAACGATCGTACTTGGCAGATAGCCCGGCATCTCCATGGGCCTGGTACAACGCAACCCACTTGCGAACAGTGGCCGCATCAACGCCATGCATTGACGCCGCGCTCGCGTAGCCCTCATCCTCGCCTAAATAGATGTCGACAACCGAGCGCTTGAAACTCTCGCTGTATTTGGACATGCAAAACCCCCGAAGGTTGTGTCCAACTTTCGGGGGTCAGTTCACGAAGCGGGCTTTTTTGATGAACTGTCGCAAACCTTACTCGTCGTCCGCATCTTCCTTCTTGGACTTGAGCGCCGAGAGCTTGGCGAACACGGCGTTTGCGTCGAGCTCGGCATCCTCGTCCTTCGGCTTCTCCGGCGCCGGCACCAGGCGCTCGGTCACGGCAGCCGGCAGCAGCGTGTCGCCGACAGGCTGCGCCTGCTCGCGGCCGCGCGAGGCGCGGTTGACTTCCATGTCGAGGTCGATCTGCGAAGCGAGACCCAGCGTCACCGGGTCCATCGGCTGCAGATTGGCCGAATTCCAGTGCTTGCGCTCGCGGATCTGTTCGATCGTCGACTTGGTCGTGCCGACCAGGCGCGAAATCTGCGCGTCCTTCAATTCCGGATGGTTGCGGACCAGCCACAGGATGGCGTTGGGCCGGTCCTGGCGCTTCGACAGCGGTGTGTAGCGGGGACCCTTGCGCTTGGATTCCGGCACCCGCACCTTGGGGTCGGACAGTTTCAGGCGCTGGTTCGGATCCTTCTCGGCGCGCGCGATCTCGTCGCGGGTCAGCTGTCCGGTCATGATCGGATCCATGCCCTTGATGCCCTGCGCCGATTCGCCGTCGGCGATCGCCTTGACCTCGAGCGGATGCAACCCGCAGAACTGCGCGATCTGCTCGAAGGAAAGCGCGGTGTTGTCGACCAGCCAGACGGCGGTCGCCTTGGGCATCAGCAGCGTATTGGCCATTTCAAAAATCCTTCTCGTTCGCCCGCGTTCCCGCGCGGGCGGTGGTTTAGAGCCACCAAAATGGGAAATTCGCGGCCTGTATAACCGCTCCGCTGCCGTTTCGCAATGTTTTTGGCGCAGGGCGCAGCCGTCGGACACCGGACAGCGGGGGAGGCCAGGAGGACCTCGGCTCCGGCGATCATTGATGCCGAGTTGTACAGGGGGTCCAAGACGACAAAACCCGCCGGACAGGGTCCAGCGGGCTCGGAACCGGCGACGGGATACCGTCTGCGGCGGCTCTTGCTTCTGCCGCGTGGTCAGGCCTCATCGGCCGACCAGGCTTCGAATTAGATGGCCTTGCGGGCAATCCTCTCGATGTCGCCGCGGCTGATGCCGAGGTCGCTGAGCTGACGGGCGTTGAGCTTGTTCAGCTCGCGCACGGTTTCGTTGTACATACGCCAGTTACGGAAAGCGCGGATCGGGTTCATGGTTGTCCTCCAGTTGTTGGATCAAATCGTTTCGATGACGCTTAGATAGGCAGTGCTGCCCACGAATTGAACAGACGTCTTTGCATAGCCGCAATGCAAATGCTGCATTGCAGCATTAAGCTTGTGTTCATCTTGCCGACAGGCTGAGCGCGGAGCATGGCGCGAGGTTCAGGTCAGGCCGAGCAGAGAATGGCGGCTCCCGAGAACCGGCCTACGCCCGCCGTAGCCTTCATAGAGCGGAGGCATTTATGACGGCTTCGGCCGGCGAAGGCCGGAGCGAAGCGTACTTCAGTACGAAGCACCGGCCTACGCCGGCCGTAGCCTTAACTGCCGCAACGCCTCATGAGGGCTTCGGCCGGCGAAGGCCGGAAGCGCAGGGAGCCGCCATTCGCAGGCCGGCCTCACCTAAATCTCGCCCCATCTAGCCGACGTCGAGAACGATCTTGCCTATATGCTCGCCCTCTTCCATGCGCTCATGCGCCCGCCAGGCGTCGGTCAGCGGGAAGATCATGTCCATCACCGGCGCTACCTTCCGGGTGCCGAGCAGCGGCCACACCTGTGCTTCCAGTGCGGCGGCGAGCGCCGCCTTGAACTCGACCGTGCGAGGCCGCAGCGTCGAGCCGGTGTGGGTCAGCCGCTTGACCATGATTTTCGAGAAATCGGCGCTCGCCACCGCGCCGGCCTGGACGGCGATCTGGACGATCCTGCCCTCGACCGCGGCGGCCTCGTAGTTGCGCGCGATATAGTCGCCGCCGACCATGTCGAGAATGACGTCGGCCCCGTTGCCGCCGGTCGCATCCTTGACCGCCGCGACGAAATCCTCCTCGCGGTAGTTGATCGCCCGGTCGGCGCCGAGCTTCAGGCAGGCGTCGCATTTCTCCTTCGAGCCGGCGGTGGTGACGACATAGGCGCCGAAGGCCGACGCCAGCTGGATCGCCGTGGTGCCGATGCCCGATGAGCCGCCATGGACCAGCAGCGTCTCACCCTTTTTCAAGCCGCCGCGCTCGAACACATTGTGCCAAACGGTGAAATAGTTTTCCGGAACCGCGGCCGCCTCCGTGTGGGTGAAGCCGGCGGGCAGCGGCAGCACGCTGCCGGCATGAACCTTGACATATTCGGCATAACCGCCCCCCGGCGTCAGCGCGCAGACCCGGTCGCCGATGCGCCAGCGCGATATCTCGTCGCCAAGGGCGGCCACTTCGCCCGATGCTTCGAGGCCGGGCAGGTCGGAAGCGCCGGGCGGCGCCGGATAGGCGCCCTTGCGCTGCTGCACGTCGGGGCGGTTGACGCCGGCCGCACGCACCCGGATCAGGATTTCGCCGGGACCAGGCACCGGCACGTCGCGCGTTTCCGGTTTCAGCACCCGCGGCCCGCCCGGTTGCGAGATTGCAATGGCCGTCATTGTGGCTGGAATTTTATGTCCGCTCGCCATGAAATTTCCCGTCTCGGTCCGCCGGTCTGTCGCCGGCTGCCAGCTTCTTGCCGGCTGTTTGCATCCACGCCCCTGCCCTATGTATGCTGATTGCCGGATCAGGCAAATGGCCAAACCAGCCCAATACTGAATAGGGAGGAGCGACGATGGCGATCTTCGACGACGAACCCAAAAAGAAAGCCCGCCCGCATGAGATCGGACAGGATCTGGCGCTGCTTTCGGTCGGTGACCTGACCGAACGGATCAGCATCCTGCGCGAGGAGATTGCCCGGCTCGAAGCCGAGCTCCAGACCAAGGGCAGCACCAAATCGGCGGCCGAAGCCCTGTTTCGCCGCGGCTAGTTTTCGCGTTAGTTTCGGCGTTGAGCATCCGCCGCCGAAAAGCCCGAATGCGCCTGTCTTCAGACCCCGCCACCGAATCTCCAGACGGATCAAACAATGTTTGCAAGCTACAGGCCGATCCTCTCGCTGCTTCGCGGCACCGCTTTCCTGCTTGCGGCTTCGGGATTGCACGGCCTGTTGTTGCCGTTGCGCGGCCAGATCGAAGGGTTTTCGACCGCATCGCTCGGTCTGATGGGCACGGCCTGGGCCGGTGGCTTCGTCACCGGCTGCTTCTTCGCACCGCGCCTGGTGCGCCGCGCCGGCCACGTCCGGGCGTTCGGCGCCTTTGCCGCTTCGGGCGCCATCGTGGCGTTGCTTACCGGCCTGATCATCGACGAATATGTCTGGATCCTGCTGCGCGCCTTCACCGGCTTCACCATGGCCGGAGCCTTCATGGTCATCGAAAGCTGGCTGAACGAGAAGGCCACCAACGAGAACCGCGGCACCGTCTTCGGCCTCTACATGATGGTCACCTATGCCTCGATCATGGGCGGCCAGATGATCGTTGCCGGCGGCGACGTCAGATCGGCGTCGCTGTTCATGATCACCGGCATATTGTTCTGCCTGTCGCTGATCCCGACCGCGGTGTCGTCGGCTTCGTCTCCCAAGCCTTTGCAGGACGTCAAGCTCGACGTCAAAGGTCTCTACGCCAACTCGCCGGTGTCGGCGATCGCCTGCCTGTTGGTCGGCATCGCCAATGGCGCCTGGGGCACGCTTGGCGCCGTCTACGGCGCCCGTATCGGCATCTCCACCGCCCAGATCGCACTGATGATGAGCCTTGTCGTTATTGCCGGCGCGGCCATGCAGCTTCCGGCCGGACGCCTCTCCGACAAGACCGACCGCCGTTTCGTGCTGGCGGGCGCGGCTTTCGGCGCCGCACTGTTCGCCATCCTGATCTTCCTGTTCGAACCGCGTTCCGCCGTCCTCGTCATTGTCTTCGCCGCCGCCTACGGCGCCTTTGCCTACACGCTCTATTCGATCGCCGTGGCGCATGCCAACGACCACGCCCGATCGGAGGATTTCGTCAAGGTCTCGGGCGGCCTGCTGCTTCTGTATGGCTTCGGAACCATGATCGGGCCCCTGCTGGCTGCCGCCCTGATGGGCTGGCTCCGCCCCGAAGGCCTGTTCCTGGCCACCGCGCTGGCGCATCTCAGCCTCGCCGCCTACACGCTGCTGCGCATCAGCCGCCGCGCGCCGGTGCCGATCGAAGACCGCGATGCCTTCAAGACCCAGCCGGCCGATCGCTCGGTCACCCCTGAAGCACTGCGGCTCAGAAAAGCGGAAGCCGACCGTTGAGATTTGAAAAGCTTTGCCCCACAAGTATAGGCATGATCTTTTCTGACGCCTTCATGGCGATTGCCGACCCCAACCGGCGCTATCTTCTGGAAGAGCTCCGGCGTGGCCCGAAAACCGTCAACGAGCTGGCTGCGGGCCTTCCAGTCTCCCGCCCGGCCGTGTCCCAGCATTTGAAAGTGCTGCTGGACGCCGGTCTGGTTCAGGCCAGGGCCGAGGGCACGAGGCGGGTCTATACAGTCAGCAGTGCCGGCTTCCTCAAGCTCAATATTTGGCTTGATCAGTTCTGGGAAGCATAGGCCGAGATTCCAGCTCGCCTCCCTGGCTTTCAAGTGTCCGTTGCCAGCGCCTTGCCCAGCGCATCGAGCAGGAATCCGGTACCATGCTCGCGCGATGACGGTGTGTCGTGCCCATCAAGAAACGCGCCCTGCTCGGTCAGCACCAGACGCGTGCCCGTGCCTTCCGGGCGAAGCTCAATTGTCGCCAGCGAAACCGAGATTCTGACATCACCGAACAGCATGTCGTAGCTGTAGACGATGCGCTGGTTGGGCACGATGTCCTGATAGGTGGCGGTATAGGTGTGGATCGGCCCGTCCTTCGACCCGCCGGCATTGACCTCCTGGCCGCCAACGCGAAAATCCATTTCGTGCCTGTGGGTCATCGGGTTGTCGGGGTCGGCGAACCAGCGCCGCTTGGCGGCCGGATCGCTGAGCGCGAAATAGACTTTCGCCGGTGCAACTGGATAGAGGCGCTCGAGGACGAAGGTGGAGTGGACGACGGATCGTTCGGCCATGTCAGGTCCTCTTGGTCAGCTTGATGGTCTCTGCGCGACGAAGACGCCGTCGCGATAGGACGCGCCGAAATAGACTTCGACGGCGCGCAACCTGTCGCCATGGAACAGATGCAGTTCGGTGTTGCGGAAGGTCTTTCCGTCCGCCGTCTCGCAGCGATAGAGGACAAAGGCGGCGTCCTCGTCCTTGCATATCCGCTCGATGACGATCGAGCTGAAGGCCGGGCTGTCCGGCCAGCAGCGCTCGAAATAGGTCGCACGGTCGATGGCGTCGTCACAGGGGCTGGTGAAGGTGAAATCGTTGGCGAGCACCGCCGCGACGGCAGCCTTGTTATTCGCCTGGTAGGCGGAAAAATAGCCGCGGATCAACTCCGCTCTGCTTTTGCCGGGCATGGTCATTTCTCCTCTGCTTCAGGTCATTCGGTCGGCGAGAAAATCGCCGAGCCGGTCGAGCCGACGCTCCCATGTCAGCCGCCGTTCGTTGATCCAGTGTTCTGCACTGCGCAGCGCCTGCGGCGCGATCTGGCAGGTGCGCACGCGGCCGAGCTTTTCCGAGCGCACCAGCCCGCTTGCTTCGAGCACGTTGAGATGCTGGACGACGGCCGACAGCGACATCGCCAGCGGTTCGGCCAACTGGCTGACCGAGGCCGGCCCACGCGACAGCCGTTCGACCATGCTGCGCCTGGCCGGGTCTGCGAGCGCCTGGAACATCAGGTCGAGCTGGGCGGGATCGTGCAGCATCGCGATCAGCCGTTATTGTAGGGAAAGAACTTGAAGTAGGGCTGCGCCTCCTCGATCACCCGGGCGAAGGACGGCCGCTTGAGCAGGCGGTCGTGGTAGCGTTTCACGGCCGGATAGCTGTCGCCGAACGGCTCGACCTTGTTGGCGTAGAACAGCGCCGGCGAGGCCGCGCAGTCGGCCATGGTGAAGGTGGGGCCGGCCGCCCAGAGTTTCGAACGCATCTCCTCCCCGATGATCGCATAGGCGTTGCGCAATTGCGCGCGCGCCTCGTCGACCCCGAACGGATCGGTCTTGTCCTGCGGGCGCAACCTGTCGCCGACGATCTTCTGCATCGGCGCCTGCACGTAGAAATCGTAGAAACGGTCGGCCTGGCGGACCTGGAGGGCAAGGTCGGCCTCGGCCGGGATGAGCTCGACCGGCCCGGGATAATGCGCGGCCAGATATTCGATGACGATGGTCGATTCCAGCACCGTGCGGTTGCGTGCATCGTCACGCAGCGCCGGCATCTTGCCGGTCGGCGACACCTTCAGGAACGCTGCCCGCGACTGCTCATCGCCGAGGTCGACGATAACCGGCGTGAAGGGCGTATCGTTCTCGTAAAACGCTATCAGCGGTTTCCAGCAGAACGATGCTAGCGGATGGAAATGGAACGTCAGGGACATTTTTTTCTCGTCTGTTTGCGGTTCGTCGATGCTGGAGCGGTGCCAGCCAGCGCCAACACTGAAGCATTTACTTAACTATTTCCGTGAGGCGAATGTGTCAAGGTTCCAGACTGCCTTCAGGGTTCGGTATGCGTGACGATGGCGGCGACGATCGTGCCCCAGTCGTCGGGATGCAGTTCGTGGCCACCGCCTTCGATGCGGACAAGCCGCCCGCCGGCAACAGCGCCGGCAAGGGCTGCGCCATGCTCGACCGGAAAGATCGGATCCGATGTCCCGTGAATGACGAGCAGCGGAACCTTGATCTCGCGCAGGCGTCCTTTCAGATCCTCGCCGCCCTTCAGCATGAAATGGTTGGTCGCGCTCAGGAAGCCGCCGGATCGGTCGTAGTCCCGTTCGACGAACGCCCGCATCACCTTCTCGTCGAACGGATGCGCGGTGCTGGCGATCGCACGCGCGTCCTTGACGACGAAGCCGATCACCTGGTCGCGGTTCGACCAGTCGACCTTGGCGCCACCGGCCGAGTGCTCCATATAGGCTTCGGTCGCCCCCGGCAGCTGCGATGTGTCCATCCCCACCGGTGAACTGCTGATCACCGTCAGCGAGGTGACACGCGAGGGATGTCTCAACGCCAGTCGTTGCGCGATCATGCCGCCCATCGACATCCCGACCACATGCGCCTTTCCTATGCCATAGCTGTCGAGGGCGCGCACCGCATCGTCCGCCATGTCGTCGACCGTATACGGCGGCTCGCCCGGCGCATATTTGGTCGAGAGGCCGGTATCGCGGTTGTCGTAGCGGATCACGAAACGGCCTTCGCCGGCGAGTTTTTTGCAGAGCGCCTCCGGCCACCACAGCATCGAGGCCATGGCGCCCATGATCAGCAGAACGGCTGGATCGCCGGGATCGCCGAACGTCTGGGAGACGATTTCGGGTGCTTCGGCGTTTGTCATGGAACTCTCCTCGCTCCGGCCATCAAACTGATTGCGTTTTGCAATCGGTTGCACGATAATAAAACTGATACGATAATGCAACTGGTTTTTGAGGAGAGTCGGATGAAAACCGAACACCGCTCGGGATGCCCTATCAATCTGTCGCTGGAAGTGTTCGGCGATCGCTGGAGCCTGATCATCCTGCGCGACATGATTTTTGGCGGCAAACGCCACTTTCGCGAACTGCTCAACGGCTCGATCGAGGGCATCGCTTCCAATATCCTGGCCGACCGGCTGAAGCGGCTGATGGAACTCGGCATGCTGACCAAGGCCGACGACCCCTCGCACAAGCAGAAGGCGATCTACAGCCTGACCGAGATGGCCATCACGCTGGTGCCGATCATGGCGCATCTCGGCGCTTGGGGCCGCGTCTGGCTGCCGGTGAGCGAGGAGCTTTCGATCCGCGCCGAACTGCTGGAGAAAGGCGGGCCGCCAATGTGGGAGCAGTTCATGGACGAGTTGCGCCACGACCATCTGGGCACGCCTGTCGCCACACCCGCGCAGCCTTCCGTCCGCGCTACATTGCAGGCCGGATATGAGGCGGTGGTCGCCCGCAAGGCGTCGAGCGGCATCGAGGCCCCGGCCGCTTGACCAACTTATTTCCCCATTATCAGGCCGGCTCTGCTATCAAGGGGCTGAAAAACATAATTTACCGGATTGGATAACGCTCTTGGTCGAGAACTCTAAGGATACTGCCCGCGCCCGGGCAGATATGCGTTTCAAGAAGCAGGAAGAGGCCGCCACGGTGCGGCAAAAGGCGATGGCGGAGTATGTCGCCGAGGCCGACGCCCGCCAGGCCAAGACCAACAAGCTCCGGGCATTGCGCCTTGCCAAGGAAGCGGAAGACCTCGCCAACGCACCCGCCGCTCCGGTCAAGAAAGCGGCCCGAGCAAAGAAAAAATAGCGCGGTCTTCTTCATCGACGCCCGATCTGGATGCCGGCGGATCGTATCCGCCATGTGCCACGATCAGCAATGCCCGCCATTTCCGCTTTCCCACGCGAAGCAATTTCAACCGCAACCGGGATTTCGCATCCCGCATGTCAGGTCGATGATTGACGCGTTTTGATCAGGAGACAGCCATGACCGCACTGACCCTCGAAAAAGCCAAGCACATCATCGACGCCGCCTTCGCCAAGGGCGCCGAGCTGAAGCTCAAGCCGCTCGGCGTTTCCGTGCTGGACGCCGGCGCGCATCTCGTCGCCTTCCAGCGTCAGGACGGAGCCTCGTTCCTGCGCCCGCAAATGTCGGCCGGCAAGGCCTATGGCGCGCTCGCCATCGGGATGGGCTCGCGCCGTGTCGAGGCCTTCGCCAAGGAGCGGCCGCATCTCGTCGCCGGCATTTCCGACGTCTCGGGTGGACGCGTGTTGCCAGTCGCCGGCGGCGTGCTGATCCGCGACAAGGCAGGCGCCGCCATCGGCGCCGTCGGAATTTCGGGCGATACGTCGGACAATGACGAGGCCGCCGCCATCGCTGGCATCGAAGCCGCCGGCTTCACCGCCGATCCGGGCTGAGGGGGAGCTTCGTCATCCCAGGGCGAAGCAGGAGCGAAGCTCCGTCGCGAAGACCCCGGGATCCATGCCGCGACCTTTGCCGCAAGTGTAAGCGGAGCAGAATTCTGAACCGTTGCAACGCCTTAGCTTCACGGAATGGATCCCAAGGTCTGCGCCGCGTCGCTTCGCTCCTTGCTTCGCCCCAGGAGGACCAGAAAGAGCAGCCACGCCAATCGCGAACGGATGCGACCATCCAACGAAGGCGGCTAGTTCAAATTTATGTCTCTACTCGCCGACCGCATCGACACCGAAAACCCGGCCAGCACATCGAACAGGGCGATCACCATCAGCGTGAAGAAGACGGAGTGCGCCGCGCCCTTCACCAGCAGGAACTCGACCAGGAACGCCACGAAGACCAGCGTCGACAACAGATGGTCCATGATCGAGGCGTTCGTGGTGCGCACCGACTTCACCATTTCGAGGAACAGGAAGATCAGCCCGATCACCACCATCAGGTCGCCGAGCGTCATCGAGAACACCCCGCCCGACATCATGCTGAACGAGAAGATCTCGGTCGCCCACGGATCGTCGCCGCTGCCGAATATTCCGAGGAGTCCGAGATTGTAGGCCACGAAGGGCACGATCAGCAGCGGGATGGCACCGAACATCAGGCGTCTCCTCTAGCAATTCCAGGAAAGCGGTTTCCCAAGGAATTGCCTAAACAATGGGGGCACCTTCTGTAGAATGCCCCGCAGGCACGCCGTCAAGATTTTTCGCTAGCGCCCGCAAACACGGAAAAAGACCGCGCGAAACAACCCTGTCAGCCACAGTTGCCCCGGCTGACCACCGACACGCCGGGATTCAGCGCTTGAACTGGCCTGTCCGCACGGCGGCGCCGATAGCGTTGAGGATGAAAAGGCCGGCGGTCATCGAGGTGATCTCGTTGACGTCGCGCGCCGGCGCGATCTCGACGATGTCGATGCCGACGACACGTCCCTTGGCGAACAGCCCCTTGATCAGTTCGATCGTTTGCCGGTAGCTGATGCCGCCAGGCGCCGGCCCTTCGACCGCCGGCATGACAGCGGGATCGAGACCGTCGGCATCGATGGTCAGGTAATAGCGGCCGCCGTCCGGGATGCGCTTGAGCAGCGCCGCCGTACCGATATCCTGCCATTCATTGGCGGTGACGATGTTGGAGCCGTAGGCGCGGGCCGCCTCGACCTCCTCGAGCCGGGCGCTGCCCTGGCCGCGGATGCCGAGCTGGAAAATCCCGGCTATATGCGCCATCTCCGAAGCGCGGCGGATGGGGCTGGAATAGCCTTCCCTGACCCCGTTGACATTGTCGCGCCAGTCGAGATGGGCATCGATCTGAACCAGGGTGATCGGCCCTTCGCCGTCAAGCGCCCGCAGGATCGGGATTGGAATGCCGTGATCGCCGCCAATGGTGATCGGCAAGGCGCCGGCGACGCGGATCTTGCGGATCGCCGTTTCGGCCAACCTGTAGTGGCTGCCGGCGGCATCGCCGGGGACATCGCCGACATCGACCACCTTGACGTCCTGCCCGTCGAACAGGGTTCCGCCAATGTCGAAATCATAGCGGTCGAGCCCGAGGCTGATGCGCTGCGAGGCGCGCCGCACCGCCGTCGGCGCGTTGGTCTGGTCGTTGACCAACTCGTCGATCGTGTAGGGACTGCCGTAAGGCATGCCGATGATGGCGACATCCGCCTTCAGCGCATCGAGGTCCTCGACCAGCGGGAAGTTCATGAAGGTCTGGAAGATATCGCGCGGTGCTGTGGTGAGCTTGGTCATGCGGTCCCTCTGAAGCCGGCCGATCATCGCGCGGAAGCGCCGCGACAAGGCATCACTCAATACAGCACCGCCGCCGCAGCTTGTATCGCCACGGACGCCCGGTCTTTGGCATAGTTGGCGGCGCGACGCGCACCAAACGCAAAAAAACCGGCCAATGGCCGGTTCTTTTGGCATTCAAACCCTTCGAAAGCTGGTCTCAGCTTTCCTTGGGCGTCAGCACCTGGCGACCGCGATACATGCCGGTCTTCAGGTCGATATGGTGCGGGCGGCGCATTTCGCCGGAATTCTTGTCCTCGACATAGGTCGGGGCCTTGAGAGCGTCGGCCGAGCGGCGCATGCCGCGCTTGGACGGAGAGGTTTTTCGTTTCGGAACGGCCATGGATATGCTCCACTACATGGTCAAAATGCCCCGATAGCCCTCGTGAAAGGGCCGCGTCAGGGCCATAATCTGAGAAAGTCGGGTGCCTATACACGCCCTGCGCCGTTTTGGCCAGCACCGTGGCGATTTTTTTTGAACTGGCAGCGGTTCTACCTAATCAAGACAACCGACATACGCGCCCGAACGGCCGGCGCGGCGTTCGATCAGCGACGCCAGCCGCCGCAGACCCGGACCGGGCTTGGCCGGATTGCGGGCGATCGGATTGGGCAGCGAGACGGCCAGCAATGCCGCCTGCCGCCGCGACAGCTGTTTGGCCGAAACGCCGAAATGGTGCTGCGCCGCCGCCTCGATGCCGTAAATGCCCGGCCCCCATTCGGCGATGTTGAGGTAGATCTCCATGATCCGCCGTTTCGACATCACCGCGTCGAAATAGACGGCCAGCGGCAGTTCGATCACCTTGCGCACCGAGCCCAGCGGCCGCGACCACAGGAAAAGGTTCTTCACCGTCTGCATGGTGATGGTCGAGGCGCCGCGCGTCGCCTCGCCGGCCAGCGCATCGTCGACGACGCCGCGCAATTCGCCGAGATCGATGCCGCGATGGAAGCAGAATTGCCCGTCCTCCGACATGATCACCGAATTGGCCAGCACCGGGGACACATCGTCGATCGACACCCAGCGCCGGTCGTAACCGGAGAAGGTCGCGAGGTCTTTGACCATCAAGGTCGATATCGGATGCACGAAGGACGGCAGATAGAGGAAGGTCAGCACAATGGGTATCGCCGCCAGCACGACGGCGACGACCAGGCCGCGCCGTGCCAGGCGCTTCAGACCGGCGCGGTTCACGCGCCTTGGTCGCGCCATCTCAAACCCTTCGGTTTCATGATCGACGATCGGTTCCGTCAAGCCGCCCCCACCCGCGCCACTCTCCCGCCTCCGGCATAATGGCGCGAGGCTTCTTGCGCAACGTCTGAGTGTCGGCTACCGCTCCCGGCCATGACGAAAGACGAGCAATTGGCCTTTGAGGCCGCACTTCTGGGGCGGGCGGCGGCGATCGAGGCCGGGCTCAGGCTGCTGCTCGACGGCCGCACGCTTGCCGGCGAGATCGCCCGGCCGGAGCGTCTGATGGCGGCCATGCGCCATGGCGTGCTGAACGGCGGCAAGCGGCTGCGCCCCTTCCTGGTCATGGAAAGTGCCGCCCTTTTCGGCGCCGATGGCGAGGCGGCGATGCGCGTGGCGGCGGCGCTCGAATGCGTGCATTGCTATTCGCTGATCCATGACGATCTGCCTGCCATGGACGACGACGATCTGCGCCGCGGCCAGCCGACCGTGCACAAGGCCTTCGATGAAGCCACCGCCATCCTTGCCGGCGATGCGCTTCTGACGCTTGCCTTCGATGTCCTCGCCGATGAGGCGACGGCGCTGCCGGCGGAGCGCAGGGCGGCACTGGTGCTGGCGCTGGCGCGCGCGGCCGGCACTGGGGGCATGGTCGGCGGGCAGACGCTCGACCTCGAAGCCGAGCGCAACAGGCCGGACGAGGCCGGCATCGTCCGGCTGCAGGCGATGAAAACCGGCGCGCTGATCCGCTACGCCTGCGAAGCCGGCGCGATCATTGCCGGCGCTGCACCGCAGGACCGCGACCGGCTGGCCGAATTCGGCTCGGCGGTCGGGCTTGCCTTCCAGCTTGCCGACGACCTGCTCGACCTGACCGCCGATGCCAGCCAGATGGGCAAGGCGACCGGCAAGGACGCAGCCGCCGGCAAGGCGACGCTGGTCGCGCTGCATGGCGCGAACTGGGCGCGCAGCCAGCTCCATGGGCTGGTCAAGCAGGCCCATGAATTGCTTGAGCCTTACGGTGAACAGGCAGCCTTGCTGAAGGCAGCGGCAAGCTTCGTGGCAATCCGCAACAACTGAGGTTTGGGCAATCGGACGCCGAACCGTTTTCGGAATTTGTCGGCCTTGCGCTGCCTTGCTTGGTGTCTCTCAAATGCCCCAAAGCAACTGGGCGCGCTATCTGACCTTGACGACGACCTTGCCCTTGGCGCGTCCTGTTTCGACGTAAGCCAGCGCCTCATTGGTCGCTTCAAAAGGAAAGACCCTGTCGACGACCGGGCGAATCGCCCCATCTTCGATGAGGGACGTGATTTTGCTCAGTTGCTCACCTTGCGCCGACATGAACAGGAACGAAAATCCCACGCCCCGGCGCTTGGCTTTGGTCCTGATACCACGGCTCAGCAGCCGCAGCAGCAGCCTTAGCACCACGTTCAGTCCCTGTTTCCAGGCAAATTCGGGATCCGGAGGACCGGAAATCGAGATGAGCTTCCCACCCGGTTTCAGCACAGTCAGGGATTTCTCAAGCGTCTTGGCGTCCTGGCTGTTCAGGACGACGTCGTAGCCCGACAGGATTTTCTCGAAGTCGTCCTTCCTGTAGTCGACGACGACATCGGCGCCGAGATCCCTGACCAGATCGTTGCTTGCCGCGCCCGCTGTTGTCGCAACGATCGCGCCGAGGTGCTTTGCCAACTGGATGGCGAATGTCCCCACGCCGCCGGAGCCAGCCTGGATGAAGATCTTCTGGCCTGTCTTCAGACCCGCCCTCTCGATGAGAGCCTGCCAGGCGGTCAGACCGACCAGCGGGACCGAGGCCGCCTCTTCCATGCTGAGGTTCGCCGGCTTCAGCGCCACGTCGGCTTCATCGATTGCGATGAATTCGGCGAATGTCCCGATCCGGCCGTCGCGCGGCCGCGCATAGACGGCGTCGCCGGGTTTGAATTTGCGGACTTTCGAGCCCACCCTGACAACCCTCCCGGCAACGTCGTGACCGAGGATGAAGGGCCGGCGATAGGGAAGGACGAGTTTGAATTCGCCGGTTCTGATTTTGGAATCCAGCAGGTTCACCCCGGCGGCATGGACCTCGACCAGGACGTCATTGTCCAGCAGCTCCGGCTCCGGCATCTCGGCCAGCCGCAAAATGCCTTTCTTGCTATATTTATCGACAACGAATGCCTTCATGGCAGTGACTTTCTGAAAGTGTCTGTTGGCCTGCTGTCTGTGCGTGAAATTCTCCGTCCCGCCGTTGTTCAGACCGGCAAGCGGAACTGCTTGCGCAAGGTCTTGTCGAACATCTCCGCGGGGGCGAAGCGGCGCAGCAGGCTGACCTGGCGCGCTGCCTTCCCTGCGGTATAGCGCCGTCGCGGACGGGCGTCGGTCGCTGCCTTGACGACCACATCCGCCACCACTTCCGGCCGATCGGCTTTGGGCATCACATCGGCAAGCAGCGCCTTGAGACCGGCGCGCGCCTGATCGTAGTCCTTCAACAGGGAATCCGGCTCGATGCCGTTCTGGTCGAAGACGGTGCGCACGAATGCCGGCTCGATGACCGAGACGCGAATGTTGAAGGCGCGAACCTCATGATCGAGCGATTCCGAATAGCCCTCCAGCGCGTGCTTGACCGCCGAGTAGTGCGCTGAGTATGGCGCGGGCACCAATCCTAGAATCGAGCCGATGTTGACGATGCGCCCTTGGCCGCGGCGCCGCATCGACGGCAACACCGCATTGGTCATGCGCATGACGCCGAACAGATTGACGTCGAACAGAACCTGCACCTGTGCGACCGAAGATTCCTCGGCGCCGCCAAGCAGGCCGACACCGGCATTGTTCACCAGCAGATCGATACGACCGGTCTGGGCCAGCACGGTTGCAACGAGGGCGCTGACGGACTCCCCGTCGGTCACGTCGCAGGTCAGCATGGACACCTTAGCCGGGCCGTTGCCGGCCTTGCTGCGGCTTGTCCCGAAGACGGTATACCCCGCCCGCGCCAAGGCCTCGGCACTGGCGCGGCCGATGCCCGAAGAGGCTCCGGTCACGACTGCGGTCTTTCCAGAGTTCGCATTCATTTTTTATGCTCCAAAGCCACTGGGGCTAGCTTTCGTTCGCTGGTTGAATTATGATGATAATATCAAATTACGACCGTAATGCAATAGCAGAAAGGAATAGTAGCCATGCGCTACGAAAAGGGCCGAAAGGACGCCTCCCGCGATCGCATCGTGGAGGTCGCAGCCCAGCGTTTTCGCGGTGACGGCATCGCCGCGTCCGGACTGGCAGCCATCATGGGCGACGCCGGACTGACGAACGGAGCCTTCTATCCGCATTTCCAGTCCAAGGCGGAGCTTGTGCGTGAAAGCCTTGTAGCGGCACTGGAGGCCCAGTCGCAGCAACTGCAGGAGGTATTGGCAGCCGGTGGTCCGGAGATGGGCATAGCGGCGTATCTGTCAGCTGCGCACCGGGACAATCCGGGAACGGGCTGCGCCAACGCCGCGCTGCTCCCGGAACTCGCGCGTCAGCCGCTCGAAACGCGACAAGTCTATACCGAACGCTTGCTGGTTCTGGTGCGCCAGCTGTCTGCAGCGCTTCCGCAGGCCAGGGATCCGGAAGGCGTTGCCATGGGCGTCTTTGCGACCCTCATCGGCGCGCTTCAACTGGCCCGCGCGGTGGCAGGGACCGAATTGTCGGATCGCTTCCTTGCGGCAGGAGCAGATGCCGCGCGCAGGCTGATCCAGCCACGTGACGGGGAGAAGGCATCCTAGAGGTCGGTGGCGGCAGCGGCAAAGGGCAGCCCTGACATCGTCCTCGGGTCGCACACAGGAAGGGCCGGCTTTTGGAGGCGGGCCGAACCGGTATTTCGCTCCGATTCAATCGGGTCTAACGCAGATGCCTGAGCTTGTCGGGATTGCGCATGACATAGACGGCCGCGATCTTCCCGTCCTCGATGTCAAGCGCGGTCGTCTGCAATTCGCCATCGGCCTCCCGCGTGACGAACCCCGGCAGTCCATTGACGAAGCCGATGCGCACCAGCGTCGAGCGATTGTCGCGCAGCCAGGCCGCGACTTGCGCGTATTGCTTCATGACGGCGTCGAAGCCCAGCACCGGCGCCAAAGCCGCCGGACGCTTGCCGCCGCCATCGGCATGAGCGCTGACATCTTCCGTCAGCAGCGCGCCGAGCGCCTGCATGTCGCCGCTGCGCGATGCCGCGAAAAAGGCTTCGGCGATCTCCAGGCCACGCTGCTTCTCCACCTTGAAGCGAGGCCGCGCCTCGCGGACATGGCCCCGTGCGCGAGCGGCAAGCTGGCGGCAGGCGGCTGAATCGCGCTCGATGGCGGTCGCGACCTCCTCGAATTCCAGTCCGAACACATCGTGCAGCAGAAAGGCCGCCCGCTCGAGCGGCGAAAGCCGCTCCAGCGCCAACATCAGCGGCAAGGTGACATCTTCAAGATCGTCCTCTTCGACGATCGGCTCGGGCAGCCAAGGGCCGATGTAGGTCTCGCGCTGGCGCCGCGTGGATTTGAGCTGGTCAAGGCAAAGCCGCGTCACCGTGCGGCGCAGGAACGCTTCTGGCTCGCGAACCTGCGAGCGGTCGGTCCCCATCCAGCGGATGAAGGCATCCTGCACGACATCCTCGGCGTCGCTCACCGAGCCCAGCATGCGATAGGCGACCCGCATCAGCTTCGGACGCAGCGGGCCGAAGCCCGCTGCCGCGTCGTCGGGTGCCGTCGCCGTCATCAGGCCGCCTTGGCGCTGGCGCGTATCGTTGCTGCGTCGGTGTAGAGCCCGAAGCCAACGGCGATGCGGTTCCAGCCATTGATGATGTTGATCAAAACGGTGAGCTTCACCTGCTCCTCCTCGGTGAAATGCGCCTTAAGATCATCATAGGCGCTTTCGCGGTCCTGTCCTTCCGAGAGGCGCGTCAGCGCATCGGTCCAGCCGAGCGCAGCACGCTCGCGGTCGCTGTAGCAGGGCGCTTCGCGCCAGGCCGGCAGCAGATAGATGCGCTGCTCGGTCTCGCCATTCTCGCGCGCTTCGGTGGCATGCAGATTGATGCAGTTGGCGCAGCCATTGATCTGCGACGCCCGAAGCTTCACCAGCTCGTTGAGGCTGTGCTCGAGCCCGGCGGCGACGGAGAGTTCGGTCGATGCGCGCTGCCACTGCTTGATCAGCGCAGGGGCGGCGGCGAAGAGGTCGATTTTGGCAGTCATGATTGCAGTCCTTGTGTTGGGTACGCCATCATGACGAGGCAGGTCCGGCCGGTGTGACATTCAGGCTGGATTTTTTCGAAGGTGCTTTCCCGGCGCGTTCAATCGTCTTTGATCAGCACGATCTTCGCCGGATCGAAATCGATCCCGACCATCGTCCCTTCCGCCACGGCGGGTGTGACATCAGGCGATGTCGCGAACAGTTCGACCGCCGGATCGCTGATCGCGATGCGGTATTCCATGTGGTCGCCGAGATACGAGCTCTTGACCACCCGGCCCTTCATGGTGCCCGCTGGCTGGCCGGGCAAGATGCGCACGGCATTCGGGCGCACAGCGAGCATCGCCGGCCCCGGAGCGTTACCGCGACCCGGCATGTCGAGCAGCAAGGGTCCGACCTTGACCCTTGCACTGGTCGCATTGCTGGAAAGCACCTCGACGTCGAGCAGATTGGCGTCGCCCATGAAGTCGGCGATGAAGCGGTTGGTCGGCTCGTTGTAGAGGTCGCGCGGCGTGCCGTCCTGGGCGACGCGAGCGGCGTTCATGACGATGATGCGGTCGGAGACGGCGAGCGCCTCTTCCTGGTCATGCGTGACATAGACCATGGTCAGTGCCAGATCCTGCTGCAGGCCGCGGATTTCGTCGCGCACCCGCCGGCGCAGCTTGGCGTCGAGATTGGACAGCGGCTCGTCGAACAACAGCACCTTCGGCTCCAGCACGATAGCGCGCGCCACCGCGACGCGCTGCTGCTGGCCGCCGGACAATTCGCTCGGCTGGCGTTTCTCGTAGCCGGACAGGCCGACAAGCGACAGCTTTTCGGCGGCGCGCTCGGCTGCCTGCGCCTTGCCAAGCCCCATCGCCCGCAGGCCGTAGCTAACATTCTCCATCACGTTCATATGCGGAAACAGCGCATAGGACTGGAACACCATGGAGACATCGCGCTCAGCGGCGGACAGCAAGGTGACGTCCTTGTCGTCGATCAGGATGCGCCCGGTGCTGGTCTGTTCCAGTCCGGCGATCAGCCGCAGCGTCGTCGTCTTGCCGCAACCCGAGGGCCCGAGCAGCGTCACCAGGCTGGCCGGCGCGATGTCGAAGCTGACATTGTCGACGGCGATCACCGCGCCGTATTTCTTGGTGACGCCCTCGAACCGCACGGCCGGCATGTCCGTGACAACCGGGGCAGCATTCTTCGCCGTCTGATCCACGCCGCTTCTCCCCATCAGATTGCCGCCACGACGGCTTCCGGACCCGCACGGCGCCGGCCGAGCCGGCGTTCGCCGACCAGCAGCTGGATGCCGATGAGGATGACCATCATGACAACGATCATCACCGCCGAATAGACAATCGCGATGCCGTATTCGCCGACATCTGCGCGCCCGACAATGTAGACCGTGGCGAGATTGAACCGGCCGCTCGCCAGGAAGATGACGGCGCTGACCGCCGTCACCGCGCGCACGAAACTGTAGATCATCGCGGTCACGATCGCCGGCTTCAGGATCGGCAGGATCACCCGCCGCAAGGTGGCGAAGGATCGCGCCCCAAGCGTCAGCGATGCCTCGTCCAGGCTCTTGTCGATCTGTCCGAGATTGGCGAGCCCGGCACGGATCGCCACCGGCATGTTGCGGAAGATGAAGGAGATCACGATGATCAGCCCGGTGCCGGTCAACTGCACCGGCGGCACGTTGAAGGCAAGGATATAGCTGACGCCGATCACCGTGCCGGGAATCGCAAAGCTCATCATCGCCAGGAATTCGAACATCGTGCGCCCGGCGAAACGCTGCCGGTCGAGCAGATAGGCCGTCAGGATGCCGAGCGCCGCGGTGAACGGCATCGCCACCAGCGCCAGGCCGATGGTCATCAGCAGCGACGGCCAGGCCGAGCCGCTGAAAAACCAGCCATTGACGCCTTTCTCGATCGAAAAGGCGGTGAGGAAATATTCGAGCGTCGGCGTGTTGTCGCGCCCGATCGATTGCACGAAACCGCCGCCCAGGATGATGCCGTAGACCACGATGGTCAGAACCAGCCACGGAACGACGGCGGCGTAGCAGCCGATCCGTAAGGCCTTGGGCAGCGTCGCCGGTACGCCGCCATCGCCCTTGCCTGCGACGGTGACGTAGCTGCGGCTGCCGATCCAGCGGCGCTGGATGACGAAGGCTGCCAGCGTGAACATCAACAGCACGATCGCCAGCACCGCCGCGCGGCCCTGGTCGTGCGCCGCACCGACCACTGCAAAGAAGATGTCGGTCGACAGCACGTTGAAGTTTCCGCCCAGCACCAGCGGATTGGCGAAATCGGCCATGCTCTCGATAAACGAAATCAGGAAGGCGCTGGCCAGCCCCGGCCGGATCAACGGCCAGGTGACGGTGCGAAACGTGCGCCAGCGGCTGGCGCGCAGGGTTTGTGATGCTTCCTCCATGCTTGGGCTGACCCCTTGCAGCACGCCGACCAGAACCAGGAAGGCGATCGGCGTGAAGGCCAGCACCTGCGCGATGGTGATGCCGGCCATGCCGTAGATCCAGCGGCTGCGCGGAATGCCGAGATGCATCGACATGAGGTTGGTGACGATGCCGGCGCGGCCGAACAGCAGGATCAGCGCCAGGCCGATGACAAAGGGCGGCGTGATGATCGGCAGGATGGACAGGCCGCGCAGCAGCCATTTGGCCGGCAGCTTGGTGCGAAGCGCAATCAGCGCCAGAGCCAGCCCAAGCGCCGTGCAGAAAAAGCCGACGAGGACTGCGATCGCCACCGTGTTCCACGCCACGCCGCAGGAGCCCTCGCCATAGAGGCAGCGCAGGCTCCATATGTTGGCGCTAAAGATCTTATCGAAGAACAGCGCCGGCACGACATTGCCGTCATTGTCCTTGATGGCCGAGGTGAGGATCGACAGCAGCGGATAGGCGACGAACAGGATCAGCGAAGCAATCACGATTGAGAGCGAGCCGACGACGAAACGGTCGCCCTTGCACCATCCCCGCGCGGCGAGCGCCTCGGCGATGAACATCAGCATCGCCACGGCATAGAGCGCCGCGCCCCAGCCAAGCCCCGGCTGCATCGGTCCCGGCGTGCCGGCGATCTGGGTAAGCAAGCCAAATCCCCAGCCCGAATGGATGATGGAAAAGCCTTCGATGGCCAGCCACAGCAGGCCCGCCGCGCCTGCAACCGCCAGGCTCTTGGGGTTATTGCGCGCCACCAGCCAGCTCGCCAGCAGAAGCGGCAGGACAAGCGGCAACAGCCAGGGCCGGCCACCGAGCGCCAGCATGATGACCGGCGTCGCATCCGCCGGCTGTGCCAGCCAGTCGAACGAAAGGAAGCCGCCTTCGACCTTGTACCAAGGCAAGAGCACGAAGCTCGCCCACGCGGCCATTACCCAGGGGAGCGCGCTGCGTCCAGGAGCGGAACTGACCATGGAACCGGCCGCGGCCATTCAATGTCTTTCTGTGCCAAAGGATGGTGCGCCGGCTGCCCCGAGGGGCAGCCGGCGATCAGATGCTAGAGTGAGCGCGAAAGAACGCGCTCAGCCGCCATTGCGGACCTCATCGGTGAACTTCTTCAACAGCCGCTTGCGTTCGGCCGACGAGCCGTATTTGGCGAAGTCGTAGTCGATCAGCTTGATCTTTGAGAGGTCCGGCGCCTCGGGCGGCACCGGCGTGGCGGTGTTCGACGGGATCTGGAAGCTGCCGTTCGGCGCCGCGAGCTTCTGCGCATCCGGGCTCAGCGCCCAGTCGTAGAATTTCTGCGCCTCTTCGGCATGCTTGGCGCCCGTCACGATGCTCATCGAACCGATCTCGAAGCCGGTGCCTTCGCAAGGCGACACCACCTTCACGGCAGGGTTCTGTTTCGCGGCATTGATCACGTCGTGCTGGAAGGAGATGCCGATCAGCGTCTCGCCCTTGCCGACGGCGAGCGCCGGCGCGGCCCCTGCCTTGGTGTATTCGGCGATGTTCTTGTTGAGCTGCTTGAGATAATCGAATGCCTTGTCCTCGCCCATCAGCTGGACGATGGTGGCAAGCATGGTCCAGGCCGTGCCCGATGAATTCGGGTCGGCCATCTCGATCTCGCCCTGGAATTCCGGCTTGACCAGATCGGCCCAGCACGCCGGTGCGGTCAGCCCGCGCTGCTTCAGATCTTCCTCATTATAGCCATAGCCGAGTGCACCGAGATAAATGCCGACCGTGCGGTTCTTCGACCTGTCGGCCTGCTTCAGCGCCCAGTCGCGCAAGTTTGCCAGTTGCGGCGACTTGTATTCCTGGGTGAGGCCCTCTTCCGCCGCCTGCAGATGCGGGTCGCCGGTGCCGCCCCACCAGATATCGGCTTGCGGATTGTCCTTCTCGGCCCGGAGGCGGGCGTAGATTTCGCCGGCGCTCATGCGGGTCATGTCGACGCTGACGCCCGTCTCCTTCTGGTAGGTGGTCGCCATCGCCCGGCACCAGGCCTCGTCGACGGCGCAATACATTGTGAGGCTGCGGTCGGCCGCCTGGGCGGCACTCGCCAATCCGAACATGGCCAGCGCCGCGCCAAGGCCAAGCCAGGCGGCGCGCAAGCCTTGCTTACTGTCAAATGTCTTCATCGATATTCCTCCCTGTCTTCTCACTGGAAACGATCTACCCGTCGTCGAGCGGCACTCCGATCACCTGGGACAATGTCGCCGCAACACCGGGTGCTGCCGCAAGCACGGGATTGCCCTTCGCCATGCCGTCGCCGTCGAGGAACCGGTTCACCCGGCCGCCGGCCTCCTCCACCAGCAGCAATCCGGCCAGGCAGTCCCACGAATTGATGTGCAGCTCGGCATAGGCATCCGAGCGGCCGTCGGCCACATAGGCCAGCCCAAGCGCTCCGGAGCCGGAGCGCCGCACATTGGCGCCGAGTGCCCAGACAAGGCTCACCTTGTCCAGATAGTCGCGATTGGGAATCCTGGGCGACCAGCCGAACTCGACAAAGGCGCGGTCGAACGCTTGCGTCGGCGACACATGGATCGGCGCGCCATTGCGCGTCGCGCCTTGCCCGCGACGGGCAAAGTACGTTTCGCCGACGGCCGGATTGGCAATGCCGCCGATCTCGCTGCGGCCGTCCTCGACGAAAGCTATCGAAATGCAGAAATGCGGAATACCGCGCATGAAATTGGCGGTGCCGTCGATCGGGTCGACGACCCACATGCGGGCAGAGCCGATGCCGCCGCCTTCCTCGCCCAAAAACCCGTCCTCCGGAAAAGCCTCTGCGAGCGTCGCGCGGATGTGCTCCTCGACCTTGCCGTCGGTTTCAGTGAGAAAATCCTGCGGGCCTTTCATCGCCACCGGCTGGACGGCGCCCTGCCGGGCATAGCCTTCCATCGCCAGTTGCCCGGCCGTGACAAGCAGTTTCCGGCAGACCTCGGCACGCCTGTCCATCTCGGCCTCGGACAGCCGGTCCGCCTTCGGATGCGCCGCCGCCCTGCTCATGCAGCCGGTCCGGACAGTCGCGCCCTCAATGCCGTCTTCGGCGAAATGGACAGGGTATTCCTCCGATGCCACTCTTGAGCCGGCTTGTATTGCACGGCTGTGCAAAGCTGTTGCATTCCGCCATGCCTGTCAAGTGCGGTGGGTGGCAATGGCAGAAGAGTTGCATTACATTGCACGGGCGTGCAAAGAATCACGAAAACAGCAGCGAGAGCGTTCGCTTGACGGTTCCGAGAATCCGCACCGGTTTTTCCAGCGCCCAGCAGGTTGCCGACCTCGCCGGGGTTTCGCGCTCGGCCGTGTCACGTACCTTCACGCCCGGCGCTTCCGTTTCCGGGGAAACCCGCGAGCGGGTGATGCTGGCGGCCGAGCAACTCGGCTATCACGTCAACCATCTGGCTCGCGGCCTGATGCGGGCCTCGACCGGCATTGTCTGCCTCATCGTTGCCGATGGCGACACGCCCTATCATGCCCGCCTGCAGAAGGCGCTGACCCAACATCTGCGGGACGCCGGCAAAATGGCCATGGTGTTCAACACCTCCGGCCCCAGCCACCATGTCGACCAGGCGCTGCGCAACACGCTGAACTATCGCGCCGATGCGAGCATCGTTCTGTCCGGCTCGCCGCCGCAGTTGCTGATCCGCACCTGTCTTGAGAACGGCCAGCGGCTGGTGCTGATCAATCGCGATGACCGCTTCGACGGCCCGCACAATATCGGTGTCGACAACGCTGCAGCCGCAGAGGCAGCGCTGCATGCCTTCATCCGGGCCGGCTGTACCCGCCCCGCTTTGGTGACCTCGGCTGCCGGCACGCCCAGCCTGCTCTCCCGCGAAACCGCCTTCCTTACCGCCGCGCAGAAGGAAGGGCTGGAGGTGACCGTGTGGCGCGAGGGCCGCACCGGCTATGCCACCGGAGCCGATGGCGCCAGGCGACTCTTTTCCGGCCGGCAGCGGCCGGATGCGGCGTTCTGCGTGACCGACCTGATTGCGTGCGGCTTTCTCGATGCGGCCCGCCACGAGTTCGGCATCAACGTACCCCGCGATCTCTGCGTCATCGGCTTTGACGACATTGAACAGGCCGACTGGGCCTCTTACCGGCTGACGACGTTCTCGCCGCCGATCGAGGAGATCGCCAGGCGCGCCGTGCGGCTCGCGACCGGCGCGCGGGAGGAGGCTGGCAGCCGCCTGATCTGCCATGCGCCCATGGTCTGGCGCAGCACGGTGAGGCCGGGCCAGGGCTGATGCGAAACATGTGTCGGTCAAGACGGGAAACGTACTGATGTCCAAGAAAAAGGCCAGGAAGACCCGCCAGGCGGCAAGACCGGTGGAGATAGCTGTAGGCCCCGAAATCCGGAGCATGATGCGCAAGTTCGGCCTGACCGAGGAAGAAGCACTGCGCATGATGCGCGAATGCGATGCCACCCTCTATGGCGCCAACTCCGGGCACGTGCAGCCAGGATCTTGACGGCCCGCCAGGCGCGAACGGAATTTTAATGTAAATCAAGCGTAATCCCGACCGTTAAAATGATGCGTATGTGTTGGGGTTGCGCATGCCGGAATATTCTTTCTTCATCCGCTCGATCCGGATCCGCTACATCTCGGGATTGCTCATCTTTGCGCTGGCTTCCACCGCGGTGATGTTTGCGCTC
Source organism: Mesorhizobium sp. C395A (assembly GCF_030323205.1). Taxonomy (NCBI): domain Bacteria; kingdom Pseudomonadati; phylum Pseudomonadota; class Alphaproteobacteria; order Hyphomicrobiales; family Phyllobacteriaceae; genus Mesorhizobium; species Mesorhizobium sp. C395A. The sequence goes on from NZ_CP100473.1 coordinate 4,160,216, forward strand.
AATCGCGTCAATTCCTTCCGCCACGACATCGACGCGCTGAGCAGCAATCTCGTCGTCTTCACCCGCGACCTGCGCAACGCCTCCAGCTTTGCCGAAACCGCCAGCACGACCTGGCGCACCGAAACCCGTGACGGCCTTTCCGCCGCAGCGCGCGGCCATTCGCAACGCCTGACCAGCGAGATCGAAACACTGTCCGCGGAGTTGGCCGCGATCAAGCCGAGCCTGTCGGCCAAAACGCTGGACGAACTCTCGTCGGCCGCCGTCAACGGCGACCTGTTCTGGTCGTCGCGCGACATCGTGCGCAACTTCAACCTGATGTCGGCGGCGCAACAGACCGACGAATGGAGTTCGCGCGAAATCCTCAACCAGAACGACCTGTTCGTCCAGCCGATGCTGGTGCGTGTGCGTACCGCCATGGATGGCGAACGCCATCTGGCCGACGCCTCCAGCGACAGGCTGCTGTTGTGGGCAAGCGGCCTTCTGTTCGCGGTTCTTGCCATCGTTGCCCTCTGGATCTTCCGGCCGATGGAAAATGCGATCCGCCGCGCCTTCACCGAATCCGCCGCATCCTTGTTCAAGGCCGAAGCGGCCGACCGCGCCAAATCGGAATTCCTGGCCAATATGAGCCATGAGATCCGCACGCCGATGAATGGCGTGCTGGGCATGGCCGAACTGCTCGCCAAGACCGAGCTTAACGCGCGCCAGAAAACCTTCACCGAAGTCATCGTCAAGTCCGGCAATGCGCTGCTCACCATCATCAACGACATCCTCGATTTCTCCAAGATCAATGCCGGTCAGCTGACGCTCGATCCTGCACCCTTCCGGCTTGCCGAAGCGGTCGAGGACGTGGCCACACTGGTGTCGGCGCGCGTCGCCGAAAAGAACCTCGAGCTGATCGTGCGTGTCGACCCGCGCCTGCCTGCCCATGTCGTCGGCGATGCCGGACGGTTCCGTCAGATCGTCACCAATCTGCTCGGCAATGCGGTGAAGTTCACCGAGAAGGGCCATGTGCTGATCGATGTCGGCGGCGAGGTGGTCGACGGCATGGTCCAGCTCAAGGTCCGCGTCGAGGACACAGGCATCGGCATTCCTGCCGAGAAGCTCGAGAACGTGTTCGAGAAATTCGCGCAGGTCGACGGCTCGTCGACGCGCCGCCATGAAGGCACCGGCCTCGGCCTTGCCATCGCCGCCCGCCTCATCGACCTGATGGGCGGCAAGATCGGCGTCGAAAGCGAGATCGGCCGCGGCTCGGTGTTCTGGTTCGCCGTGCCGCTGCCGGCGCATCAGCAGGACACGCGCAACGAGGTCGTGCCGGTCGATGTCACCGGCGCCCGCGTGCTGGTCATCGACGACAACCCGGTCAACCGCGAGATCTTGCTGGAACAGCTCAGAAGCTGGAGCTTCGACTGCGCGGCCGCCGAAAGCGGCGCCGTCGGCCTCGCCTTTCTAGACCGGGCCAGCCAGCTCGGTGCTGCGGTCGACTGCATCATCCTCGACTACCAGATGCCCGGCATGAACGGCGCCGATGTCGCCAAGGCGATTTCCGCCGACAGCCGTCTCTCCGCCATCCCGGTGGTGCTGCTGACCTCCGTCGACCAGGTCGATTTCGGCAAGATGGTCATCGATTTCGGCATCGCCGCGCATCTCACCAAGCCGGCGCGCTCGGCCATCCTGCTCGGCACCGTCATCTCGGCCATCCAGAAAGCGCGGGCCCAGATCGGCAAGGCCCAGTTCGTTCGCGAGCCTGTTGTTCCGCAGGCGGCACCCGTGACGCTACCCGCCTTCACCGTCATTCGCGGCCCGGCAATTCCGGCGGCCACAGTGCCTGAATCGATCGCCACGCCAAACGGCCCGATCGATATTCTGATCGCCGAGGACAATGACGTGAACCAGCTGGTGTTCGGCCAAATCCTCAATGGGCTTGGCCTCAGCTACCGCATCGCCAGCAATGGCCGCACGGCCGTTGAGATGTACCGGGCGCTGCGGCCGAAGCTGATCCTCATGGACGTCTCCATGCCGGAGATGAACGGCTACGAGGCGACCCGCGCCATCCGGGCGGCGGAGGCAGCGAGTGGCAATCACACACCAATCATCGGCGTCACCGCTCACGCACTGAAGGGCGACCGCGACAAATGTATCGAGTCCGGAATGGACGACTATCTGCCCAAGCCGGTGTCGCCCGACCGCCTCGGCAGTAAGATCGGCACATGGCTCAGCGAAACGGTGGCGGTAAAGAGGGCTTGATCAAATCGCCGCGTCCAGACGATAGCGGTGCATCCAGTCGAGACTGGTCTCGTCGGAGAGCTTGGCGACGCCCGGCTTTACGTCGGCGGCATTCGGCGCCGGAACGCCCAGGGCCTTGCAGATGGATGACAATGCCGCTGCCGGATCGGCTGACAGGCGCTCATAGCCGATGCGCAGCGGGACGATCCCCTGCTCCGCGGACCAGACATTCCAGCCCGCGTCATAGGCTTCGAGTTCGGCAAGCTCGCGCTGGATCCGCTTGAAATCGTAGCGGGGTTCCTGCGGCGGTGCGACCCGCTCGATCTCGGTTCCGTCGGGCGCGATGTGCCAAAGCCCAGTCTGCTCGGCCTTGATCAGCGACACCGCCTGCGCCAGCTTGTTTTCGCGCGAAAGATGGATGTAGAGGATCCGGCCGAAGGCCTTTTCAAAGCGTGCTTTGTCCGATGGCAGGTCTGGGTAGATCCGGTCGAGGATGGCCGAGAGTTCACCCAGGTTTTCCCGCATCAGGCGCAAGCCGAAGACGCCTGTTCCGCCCCTTCCCGCGCTGATTGCCGCACCGAGATAGGCGACGTCGAAATCATGCGCGCTCATCGTCTCGGGATGCGGCAATTTCCACTCTTCGGCCCATTCCGCTTTGTCCTGCCGCCGGTAGAATGAGTGCGGATCGCCGGCTGTTTTCGTCGAGGCCAGAAGGCCGCACAGCAAGGTGCTTCCGGTTCTCGGCGTGCCGCAGATTATGTAGCCGTCAAGCATCTGGGACTCTGTCGCTTGTCATGGATTGGGCTAACCCCGCCAGGGCGCGGTGACACGCGCGCTTCGCGAAAGGCTCCAGTCTAGCCGCGCCGGAAGGGATAGAGGAATTGCTGCCAGTATCCGTTCGGAACGGGATGTCCGTGAATGCCGTAGCCGTTCGGCCAGCGCCCTTCGGGCATATGATGGGTGCCGAACAGCCGGTCGAGCAGCGGGAAATGGATGGCGAAATTTACGTCGATCGCTTCTTTTTCGAGGCCGTGATGCCAGTGGTGGTAACGCGGCGACACCAGCACCTTTTCGACTGGACCGAAACTGGTTCCGATGTTGGAATGGATGAACGACGAATAGACGTAGACGATCAATATATACGTCTGGATAGCCGATTCATCGAACCCCAGCACGAACATCGGGGTGGCCGTCAGGCTGCGCAGCACGATGATTTCCAGGAAATGCATGCGCGCACCGGCAATCCAGTCCATCGACTTGGCGGAATGGTGCACGGCATGGAACTTCCACAGCCAGGGAATGCGATGAAAGGCCCGATGCACCCAATACTGGGCAAGGTCGGTCAGGAACATTACCGCCATCAGTTGCACCAGCCACGGCAAGTCGTGGACCCAGGCGCGCACCGAACCAAGGGCGCCCTGTGCATTGACGAAGTTGGACGGCGCCAAGGTCAGGTAGGTCAAAATCTGCACCAGCAGCGATGAGACCAGATAGTAGAACAGGTCCTCGCGCCATTCGTCGCGGAACACGGTCTGATCCTTGTTGCGCGCGAAAAGACGTTCGAGCGGGACGAACAGCACACCCATGAACAAGGCGTTCAGGATGAAGAAATCGAGCCCGAAGAACACCCCGTCGATGTGCAGTTGATGGCGCACCGGAAGCATGCCGACCAGCGACGCCAGCAGCACAGTGAACATCGCTGCCGCGCCGAGCGTCTTTTGCCTGCGCAGCGTCATGCTGAGGATCGCCAGGATATAGCCGGAGATGAGGACGAAATAGAGCACCGGCTTGAAGAACAGCATCTGGTGGATGGGGGCCAGATCCGGCATCGATGTAAGCGACGGGTAGCGCAGCACGATGACCATCAGCAGGGCGGTGACCCCGGCAAGCAAGCCAATCGAGCCGGACAGCCAGCCAGAACCGAACGGCCGTTTGGCGCGCGGCGTTTCAAGTTCACCGACGACGCGTCTAAGGAAATTTGTCACCGGCATGATGTTCCCCCGTTAACGGCCTTCAAAAGGTCTCGCCGGAAATTTCCACCCGTCTTACTACAGCAGGGCTCATAAATATTTAATCGACACGACTTTGCAGGCCAGAGACGGCTATCGGCTTTTGGGGCAATTGGTAAAAGCTGCGATCGTGTCAAAGACACCGGCCACTATAGTCGGAATCTTTCCTGGATGCGACGGGCGCATTCAAGCGGCGTCAGCCGGCTGGTGTCGACTTCGAGGTCGTAGTCTATGCCCCTGTGGATGCGTCCATATTGCCAGCGCGCCAGACCGGGCAGCCTGTCGGCGCGCGCGGCCTCTCGCGCTTCCAGCACCTCCAGCGGCGCCATGACGCCGACCAGATGCAGGTCAAAGCTCGACAGCAACTCGACATACTCCGCTATCTCGTCATTGAAGATCACGTCGTCGACGATGAGATTGTTGCCTTGCCCGGCCATGGCGGCGATGGCATGGCGCATGCCGCGCATGGTTCGTGCGCCGACCGGTCCGCTCCTGATCACCACCGACGGCCTGCCGTCCTCCAGCACCGTCTCAAAGGAAAACCCGTCGGCATGATCCTGCAGCGCCGGCGGCAGCATGTCGATGAAAGCATCCATCTGGACATGCAGGAAGGGCTCGGTGGCGATCGTTTGCAGCGCCCTGGCGATCGAGCTTTTGCCGGCGCTGCCGACGCCATTAAGCAGGACGATTTTGGCCGTCATGTCGCCCCCTCGGCCTATCGGTTGCGCACGACGATACAGGCGCCGCCGACGCTTTGCAGTTTCTGGCAGATGACGTTGGCGGCGGCACGGTCGTCGACGCCGATCCTGACGGCGTAGATGCCGCGTCGGCCGATCGGCGTGCGCACCCGGCTGACCACCGGGTCACGACCGGAAAGCAGCGCCGGAAACCGGCTCCTGACCCTCAGCCACTGATTGATCGCCGCGCCCCTGCGGAAATTGCCGGCCACCTGGACGCCCCATGGCTTCACATTGATCGACGCCATCGCCACGGTTCTCGACATGATCACCGGCAGCTTGCGGCAGGCGACGGCAAAGCTGGTTTTCGCGTCGAGCGGCTCGACCGTCCCGGCGTAAGCGCTGTCGGAAAACTTGTCGACGGGTTCGCCCATGACGTCGAAGACATAGCTCTCTGTCTCCATCGGCAGGAAGCCGCCCGAACCCAGCCAGCGCGACACCCGGTTCTCGCCGGCATTGTAGGCGGCCGCCGCCAGGCCGAGATTGCCGTAGGCGAGCTTCATCTCGCCGAGATATTTCGCCGAAGCCGGGATCGCCTGGTCGATGTCGAAAGGATCCGCCAGCCCGCGCATCTTGGCGGTGCCCGGCATGAACTGGGCGATGCCTTCGGCACCGACCGGGCTAACCGCATTGGGATCGAAGCGGCTTTCTTTCCAGATCAGCCGGGCGAAGTAATCCTTCGGCAGGCCGTTCCGCTCGGCATGCGTCTCGATCAGGTCACAGACACGGCCAATCAATCGTTTCGCCGCCGAGCGCGATTGCGGTGGATCGGCGAGCGCCTGTCCGGCACCCAGCCCGCAGAGCAGGATCACACCGGCTTTGAGCAGCCCCCGCATGGCTTATTCGGCCGCAGCCTTGCCGTGTTGGCCAAACCGCTGCTCGATATAGTCGGCAACCATCTTCTCGAAATCGGCGGCGATCGACGGACCGCGCAGCGTCGCCGACTTCTTGCCGTCGACGAAGACGGGTGCGGTCGGCGTCTCGCCGGTGCCGGGCAGCGATATGCCGATATCGGCGTGCTTGGATTCGCCGGGGCCGTTGACGATGCAGCCCATCACCGCGACCTTGAGGTTCTCGACGCCGGGATATTTCTCCCGCCAGACCGGCATGTTCTTGCGCAAATCGGCCTGGATGTTCTGGGCGAGCTCCTGGAACACGGTGGAGGTCGTGCGACCGCAGCCGGGGCAAGCGGCGACGATCGGCACGAACTGACGGAAGCCCATGGTCTGCAGCAGTTCCTGCGAGACCTGCACCTCACGCGTGCGATCGCCATTCGGCTCCGGCGTCAGCGAGATGCGGATGGTGTCGCCAATGCCTTGCTGCAAGAGGATGCCCATGGCAGCCGACGAGGCGACGATGCCCTTGGATCCCATGCCGGCTTCGGTGAGGCCAAGATGCAGCGCATGGTTGGAACGCGTGGCAAGCTCGGTATAGACCGCGATCAAATCCTGCACGCCGCTGACCTTGGCCGACAGGATGATCTTTTCGCGGGCGAGGCCTATCTCTTCGGCCATTTCGGCCGACAGGATGGCCGACTGCACGATCGCCTCGCGGGTTACTTCCTGCGCCGTCAGCGGGAAGCCTTGGCTCTGGTTCTCGTCCATCAGCCGGGTGAGCAACTCCTGATCGAGCGACCCCCAATTGACGCCGATGCGCACCGGCTTGTCGTATCTGATCGCCATTTCGACGATCGCTGCGAACTGGCGGTCCTTCTTGTCCTTGAAGCCGACATTGCCGGGATTGATGCGGTATTTGGCCAGCGCCTCGGCGCAGGCTGGATGGTCGGCCAGCAGCTTGTGCCCGATATAGTGGAAGTCGCCGACCAGCGGCACATTGATGCCGAGCCGCTCGAGCCGTTCGCGGATGCGCGGCACGGCGGCGGCGCTCTCGTCACGATCGACGGTGATGCGCACGATCTCGGAGCCAGCGCGATGCAAAGCCGCAACCTGCGCGACGGTCTGGTCGATATCGGCCGTGTCGGTGTTGGTCATCGACTGCACGACGACCGGCGCGCCGCCGCCGACGACCACGCCGCCGACATCGACGCCGACCGATGTCCGGCGCGCAAAGGGGGAGGAAAAATACCCGGTCATGCCGGCAGCCTCTTGATCACCCGAGCGACACACGTCCACGTCGACGCACGCTCAATCAGCTATCAGCGCATAGCGCTGAGGTTCGGGCATGAGGTGGAGGAGCAAAGATGGCTTGTCAATGGCGACAGACAAGCAGAGCCGCCAAATCGCAGCAGCGCGGCGACCCCACAGACGGGTTTCGCCGGCCAACAGTATGGGAATTAGTAGCAAAAACAGGCCTCCGGCGGCATGTCGCCACCGGAGCGATAGTCACGCGCCAAGGCGGCGCGTCTAATCCTGGAAGGGCGTCAGTGTCTCGTCGGTTTCGCCTTCAGTTTTTCAATCTCGTCCTTGAGTGCCAGCTTGCGTCGCTTCAGATTCACGATTTCGAGGTCGTCGACCGATGGATGGTTCATCGCATCGTCGATCTCGCGTTCGATATCACCGTGTTTCCGCTGCAACTCATCAAGATGGGATGCAAGAGACATGATTGGTTCTCCCTTTCATGGTTTCCTCGATTGCAGCCGTCAAAGGCACGTCCACCGCAGGTCGCATCTGTGACGGCACCATGACAGTCTGCCACCATCCGGCTGCGATGTCGAATGCTGCGTGGTAGCATTCCACGACAATGTGATATGTGATATTGGCTGCGCGCCGGCGGCAATTGATGCCGCCCCCGCCCAATCATGCCCATTGCCGGGCGCCGCAGACATGCAGACGGTAGAGAATGTCCGACCAGGAAAAGGCCGATGTCCGCCTCGAATTTTCCCGCCTGAAGCAGGAGCATGCCGATTTCGACGCGGCCATCAATGCGATGATCGCCATGGGCTGCGACCCCTTGCAGATCCAGCGCATGAAGAAGAAGAAGCTTTTCCTCAAGGACCGGCTGATGGCGCTGGAAGACAAGATCATTCCGGACATCATCGCTTAGCCGACGGCCTCGGGGCCTAACTGCTCACCCCGCTATCGACAGCCGCGCCGCGCGATGGCGCAGCAACGTCAGCAATTCGTCGGTCTTCTCCGCTGAAGTGTCGATCGGCACCACCAGGCACATCGTCGCCTCGACCTTGCCGGCGGCCGCGAAGACAGGGGCGGCCAGGCATTTGGTGTAGGCGTCGACCAGCCCCGAAGTGATGCAATAGCCGGTCGTTCTGGCCGTCGCGATATCGGCAACGAAGTCGTCGAACTGCAGCCTGCGGCCGTCGGGCAGCAAAAGGTCGTCTTCCGAGACCATGTCCTGGATGGCGGCCCTTTCCAATCCGGCCAGAAGCAGCCGCCCCGATGCCGTCCATGGCAGCGGGATCTGCAGGCCGGTGGCCGAGCTGATGCGGAACGGCCTGGTGCCGGGGCTGGAATGGACGATGGTATAGCGCCCGCTTTGCAGCATGCACAATTCGGAGGTCTCGCCGGTCTCGCGCGACAGATTGTCGACCTCCTGCCGGCCCCGCCTAAGCAGGTCGTTGCCCCTGACATAGTCCATTCCATAGAGGTAGAGCTTCTTGCCGAAATAGACCCGGTTGCCGTCGCCCTCCATCTCCAGGAGACCCGCATCGACCAGCGAACGCACCAGCGTATAGGTGGTGGAGCGCGGCGCATTCACCCCCTTGGCGAGATCGCCAATGCCGATGGCGCGCTGCGTAACATGCAGGAAGTCCAGGATCTCCAGCACCCGGTTGAGGCCCTTCTCGCGCGAGCCGGAGGTCTTGTCGGGCGTCGGGCTCCCGGCTGGACCAAGCTCCGCCCGATCCGTGAGTCCATTGCTGTCTTGCATAACTGATTCCTGATGTTAGTATCTGTCTTGTATAGGATACATGTGTCTATTGTAAGAGACAATCAGGTCGGCGACACGTGTGTCTGTAAGGGGAACTCAAACAACAGGAGGTCGCAGTGAACGACGCATCCAAGCGAGATTTTCTGAAACTAGGCATGGCCGGGCTTGCAACGGCGGGCGTGATGACCGCTGTCAGCGCCGAAAAGGCGGCGGCACAAGCCGCATCCGACAGCGTTCTGCGCACCGCGCTTGACCGCGGCAAGCTGATCGTCGGCACCGGCAGCACCAACGCGCCATGGCATTTCGAAAACGATGCCGGCGAGCTGGTCGGCATGGACATCACCATGGGCCGCATCCTGGCCAAGGGTCTGTTCGACGATCCGAGCAAGGTCGAGTTCGTCATGCAAGATCCGGCGCAGCGCATCCCCAATGTCACCACCAACAAGGTCGACATTACCATCCAGTTCATGACCATGACCGCGCAGCGCTCGCAGCTGATCCACTTCTCCAGGCCATACTATGTCGAGGGCGTCGCCCTGCTGACGCTGCCGACCGCGGAAAACAAGACCTTCGACAAGCTGCTCGCCGGCGGTTCGGCGACGCGCATCTCGATCCTGCAGAATGTCGACGCCGAAAGCTCGGTCCATTACGCCCTGCCGGAGGCGCAGGTGCTGCAGATCGACACCCAGGCCAATGTGCTGCAGGCACTGGAATCGAAACGCGCCGATGCCGCCGCTGTCGATCTTTCAACCGTGCGCTGGCTGGCCTCGCGCAACCCCGACAAATATTTCGATGCCGGCAAGAGCTGGTACTCGATGCTCTACGGCGCGGCGGTCAGGCAGGGCGACCTGGACTGGCTGACCTTCGTCAACCAGACCTTCACCATCGCCATGTTCGGCCATGAGACCGCACTCTACGACGCCGCCTTCAAGGACTATTTCGGCCAGGAGCCGCCGGCCCGCCATCCGGGTTTCCCGGTTGTCTGACAAGTGCTGGCGGAAGGGTTAGCCCTTCTGCCTTCTAGTTCGCATCCCCTTGGTTATTGCGGGAGACGCATGGGCTATACGCTCAACTTCAACCTGATCTGGCGGCATTTCGACAAGCTGTGGGGCGGCCTTCTGCTCAGCCTCGAGCTTGCCGTGATTTCGATTGCCATCGGCGTCGTCATCGGCCTGATGCTGGCGGTCTGGTATGTCTCGGCCGGACGCGTGGTGCGCGCCATCATTGCGGCTTACGTCGAATTCATCCGCAACGTGCCGCTGATCCTGCTCGTCTATCTCGTCTTCTACGGCCTGCCGACGGTGATCGACGTCGCCTACGACGCGCCGACCTCGTTCGTGCTGACGCTGTCGGTCTATAGCGGCGCCTATCTGGTCGAGGTGTTCCGCTCCGGCCTGGAAGCCGTGCCGCGCGGCCAACTCGATGCCGGCAAGGCGATCGGGCTGACGCCTTGGCAGCGGTTGGTTCACGTGCGCCTGCCGACCATGCTGCGCATCACGCTGCCGGCGCTGTCCAACACCTTCATCTCGCTTTTCAAGGACACGTCGATCGCCTCGGTGATCTCGGTGCCCGAGCTCACCTTCGGCGCCCAGTGGATCAACTTCAACACCTTCCGCATCGTCGAGGTCTATCTGGTGACGACGGCGATGTACCTGGTGACCGGTTACACCCTGCTCTTCGGGCTGCGGCTGGTCGAACGCCGGTTCAGGGCTGCGCGCTGACATGCTGAGCCAGATCCTCTACGCCGTACCGTTCCTCGCCCAGGGCTTCGCCATCACTTTGTGGGTGTCGCTGCTGGTCGTGGTGCTGTCGCTGATTGCCGGCGTCGCGCTCGGCGTCGGCCTAGTCTACGGCCCGGCGCCGCTGCGCTGGGCCGTGCGCATCTTCTCCGACACCATCCGCGGCATCCCGATCCTGGTGCTGATGTTCTTCGTCTATTACGGCCTGCCGGCCATCGGCCTGCATCTGCAATCCTTCTCGGCGGCGGTGCTGGCGCTCACCTTGTTCAAGACCGCGCAGGTCATTGAGTATCTCCGCGGCGCCGTCGGCTCCATTCCCAAAGGGCAGTCCGAGGCGGCGATGGCGATTGGGCTGACCTTCCGCCAGCGGCTCACCTACGTCATCTTTCCGCAGGCCTTCCGGCGCTTCCTGCCGCCCTGGATCAACGGCGTCACCGATGCGGTCAAGGGCAGCGCCCTGGTCTCGCTGCTCGGCATCACCGACCTGATGCAGGCGATCAACCAGGTCATCGGCCGCACCTATGAGGCGATGCCGCTCTACATCCTCGGCGCCTTGATCTATTTCGCCGTCAACTATGCGCTTTCCTACGCCAGCCGGCGGCTGGAACGGCGCTTTGCCTTCATCCGGGACTAGCACGATGGCCACAAGCTCGAACGACAATGCTGCCCTTCTCGACATTGCCGGGGTCTCGAAAGCCTTTGGTTCGGTCGAGGTGCTTCGCTCGGTCAGCCTCAAGGTGGACAGGGGCGAGGTGGTCACCGTCATCGGCCCTTCCGGCAGCGGCAAAACCACCCTGCTGCGCTGCGTCAACTTTCTCGAAAGCTACGACTCAGGCTCGATCCGCATCGACGGCAAGGAGGTCGGTTTTCGTGAGGCCGGCGCGCGCCAGCGGCGCAGCGAGCGCGACCTTGCCAAGCGCAGCGAGCGCGACCTTGCCAATATGCGCGCCGAAACCGGCATGGTGTTCCAGAGCTTCAACCTGTTTCCGCACCTCACCGCCGCCGGCAACATCATGCTCGGCCTCACCAAGGTGCGCGGCAAGAGCAAGGCCGAGGCGCGCCAGATCGCCGAGCATTGGCTGAGCCGCGTCGGCCTCGCCCACAAGGCCGACAGCCTGCCGGCGGAACTCTCCGGGGGCCAGCAGCAGCGCGTCGGCATAGCGCGGGCAGTCGCCATGGAGCCGAAGATCCTGCTGCTCGACGAGATCACCTCCGCGCTCGATCCCGAATTGGTCGGCGAGGTGCTGGCCGTTGTGCGCAGCCTGGCCGAAGACGGCATGACAATGGTGATGGTCACGCACGAGATGGCCTTTGCCCGCGACGCTTCGAGCCGCATTGTCTTCATGGCCGATGGCGGTGTCAGCGCTGTTGGCCCGCCGAAGGAGATCCTTGCCGAAGAGACCACCAATGAGCGCCTGCGCTCTTTCCTGGCGCGGTTCCGCGCCTCGCATTTCTGACATGGGCGGCCCAAAGCAATTCCAGGAAAAGTGTAAGCGGTTTTCCCGGGAAAAGCGCGAAGCGCTTTCCCTTGGGAATTGCGTAAAACAACAGGCCGGCCCAAGGAGAATTCTTCCATGACGCCTTACATCCGGCTCGCCGAGCTCGGCCTAACGCTGCCCGAGCCGCCGACGCCGATCGCCAATTTCGTCACCCATGCGGAAAGCGGCCGGCTGATCTTTCTTTCGGGTCAAGGGCCGCTGCGCGCCGACGGCACGCTGTGCACCGGCAAGGTCGGCGAGGACGTCACCGTCGAGCAGGCCTATGAGCATGCCCGCCTCACCGGCCTCAACCTGCTCGCCGTCATGCACGCCGCCGCCGGCGATCTCGGCCGCATCGTGCGCGTCGTCAAATTGCTCGGCTTCGTCAATGCGACGCCGACCTTCAGCGACCACCCGAAAGTGGTCAATGGCTGCTCGGACCTGTTCGCCAGCGTCTTCGACAAGATCGGCGGCCATGCCCGCTCGGCGATCGGGGTCGGCTCGCTGCCTGGAAACATCACCGTCGAAATCGAAGCGGTCGTCGAGATCGCCGCCTGACCGTCAAGGGATTGCTGAACATGAAAACCTATTCCGACACCGGCTCCAACACCACGATCCGTGAACGGCTGGGACTGCGGCCGATCATCAACGTCTCCGGCACGATGACGACGCTCGGCGCCTCGATCATCGTTCCCGAGGCGATCAGCGCCATGGCCGAGATCGCCTCGCAATGGGTGGAGATGGACGATCTGCAGCGCGCCGCAAGCGTGATCACCGCCCGCCTCACCGGCGGCGAGGCCGGCTTCATCACCGCCTGCTGCGCCTCAGGCATCACAATGGCGATCGCCGGGGCGATGACCGGCACCAATTTGCTGGCGATCGAACGGCTGCCCGACGATACCGAAGGGCTGAAGTCCGAAGTCGTCATCCAGCTCGGCCATATCGTCAATTACGGCGCACCGATCGACCAGTCGATCCGCGTCGCCGGCGCCAAGGTCATTCCGGCCGGCACGGTCAGCGTCACGCAGGATTATCATGTGCGCGAGGCTATCAACGAGCGCACGGCGGCGGCGCTCTACGTCGTGGCGCACCACACCGTGCAATACGGCATGCTTTCCCTCGAGGAATTCTGCGATATCTGCCACGCCAGGGGCGTGCCGGTGATCGTCGATGCGGCTTCCGAATATGACCTGCGCAGCTTCCTGGCGCGCGGCGCCGACATCGTCGTCTACAGCGGCCACAAATTCCTTTCGGGGCCGACCAGCGGCATCGTCGCCGGCCGCAAGGATCTCGTCCGCGCCGCCTATCTGCAAAACCGTGGCGTCGCCCGCGCCATGAAGGTCGGCAAGGAAAGCATCGCCGGCACGATGGCGGCGCTCGAAGCCTGGGAAAAGCGCGACCATGCCGGCATCCGCCGACGCGAGGAAGCGGCGCTCCATCTGTGGAGGGATTCGCTGCAGGGAATACCCGGCATCGTCGCAAACATCATTCCCGACCCGACCGCCAATCCGCTCGACCGGCTGCAGATCTTCGTCTCCCCCGAAAGCCGCTTCAGTGCCGCCGGCCTCGCCTCGGCATTGGCGGCCGGATCGCCGCCCATCATCGTGCGCAACCACGAAGTCGAGCGTGGCCATTTCTTCCTCGACCCGTGCAACCTGCACCCAGGCGAGGCCGAGATCGTCGCCGAACGCCTCCGCGCCGTGCTCACCGCGGCCGACAGGCCGGCGGATGCGATGAGACAGCCGCGAAAGGATTCATCCGGCGCCCTGCGCTGGCCGGACTAGGCTGCGGCGGCCGCCATCCTTGCGGGCCAGCCCGAATTCCGCTAAGGCGCGCCTTTACCGCCGGGAGCATGCGCTTGACCGACCACCGCGCCGACGTCGCCATCATCATGGGCAGCCAGTCCGACTGGGCGACGATGCGCCACGCCGCCGAAACGCTGGAGGCGCTGGGCATTCCGCACAAGCGGCTGATCGTCTCCGCCCACCGCACCCCGGACCGCCTCTATGATTTCGCCAAAGGCGCCAAGGCGGCCGGCTACAAGGTGATCATCGCCGGCGCCGGCGGCGCCGCCCACCTGCCCGGCATGACGGCGGCGATGACGCCGCTGCCGGTGTTCGGCGTGCCGGTCGAATCGAAGGCGCTGTCCGGCCAGGATTCGCTGCTCTCCATCGTCCAGATGCCGGCCGGCATTCCGGTCGGCACGCTTGCCATCGGCAAGGCGGGTGCGGCCAACGCCGCCCTTCTGGCGGCCGCCGTGCTGGCGCTGCACGACGAAAAACTTGCCGCCCGCCTGGATGCCTGGCGCACCGCCCAAACCGCCAGGGTCGCCACCGAACCGACGGACGCGCCGTGAGCCTGCCCGCGGGATCGAGCATCGGCATCATCGGCGGCGGCCAGCTCGGCCGCATGCTGGCTGTTGCCGCAGCGCGCCTCGGCTACCGCACAATTATCCTCGAACCGCAGGCCGATTGCCCGGCGGCTCAGGTCGCCAACCGCCAGATCACCGCCGCCTATGACGATGCGGACGCCCTTGCCGAACTGGCGGCAGTCAGCGCCGTCGTCACCTACGAATTCGAGAATGTGCCGGTAGCGGCTGCCGGCGCGCTCGCCGCCAAGGTCCCGGTCTATCCGCCGCCCAGGGCGCTGGAAGTCGCCCAGGACCGGGTGGCGGAGAAGCTATTCCTGAACGGCATCGGCATCAGGACAGCGGATTTCCGCTCCGTCGACAATGACGACGAGCTGACGGCGGCGCTGAGAGAGTTCGGTGGCAGCGGCATCTTGAAAACCCGCCGCATGGGCTATGACGGCAAGGGCCAGCGCGTCTTCCGCAACATGGAGACGGGCGGCTTTGCCGGCACATGCGAGACCATGGGCAATGTGCCGCTGATCCTCGAATCCTTCGTCGCTTTCGAGCGCGAAATCTCGGTCATCGCCGCGCGCGGGTTGGACGGCGCGGTCGCCGCCTACGATCCGGCTGAGAACGTCCACCGCGACGGCATCCTGCATACCTCGACCCTGCCGGCCCAGATCAGGCTGGAGACGGCGGCGACGGCACAGGGGTCGGCAGCGAAAATCCTGGCGGCCCTCGACTATGTCGGCGTCATCGGCGTCGAGTTCTTCGTTCTTGCCGATGGCACGCTGCTGGCCAACGAAATGGCGCCGCGCGTGCACAATTCCGGCCACTGGACGGAAGCCGCCTGCATCCTTTCGCAATTCGAGCAGCATATCCGCGCGATTGCCGGCCTGCCGCTGGGCAACCCTGGCCGGCATTCAAACTGCATCATGGAAAACCTGATCGGCGACGATGTGCTGCGCGTACCCGCTTTGCTCGCCGAGCCCGATCTGATGCTGCATCTCTACGGCAAGGCGGAAGCGCGCCCAGGCCGCAAGATGGGCCATTTCACGCGCATCAGCCGCCGTAGCTAAGCCATTCCGGCACTTTGCGCGAGGGCGTGGCTCGAGCCCTATTGCAGCTCGTCGTTCAGATCCCCGTCTTCGTCGGGGCTGGCGCAACTCGCATCGCCTTCCCTACAATTGGCGCCCGCGGTGAGCTGTTTGATGCGCTGGTCCGTCAGTTCGGTCAGGCATTGTGAAACCTCCATCGGATGGATGGAGCCGCCCTCGCTGTCTGTCGTCGCATAGGCGCATTCGGCGTCGCGGAAGGCGATCCAGGCGCGTTGCGCGACCTGCAGCAGCTTCCTGCCCTTGTCGTCGTTGCGACCGACGAGATCCTTGTAGGCCTGGTTGAGCTTGGCATCGGCCGCCTGATAGTCCTCGCCGGCGCAGATGTTCATCATCTGCTGGCTGTCGTCGTTGCGGTCGCATTCCTGCGCCTGCGCGGTGGATGCCGCTGCCACAACGGCAAGGCAGGCGGACACAAACAACAGGCGCATGGAGGTCTCCAAATCGGCTTGCGGGTGCCGCACCATTCCAGCCCGTCTTCGGCTGCGCAATGGCGTGGAGCCGAGATGGCGGATATTTGATGGCCAAAGCCATTCTCGGCCTCTATCCAGCACGCTTGCGGTTGACACGGGCAAGGCTCCTCGTTTATGAGCCACCGCAAGTTCAAGGCGCGCTTTTCAGGCGCGCCTTAATAATTCGGCCCGGATAGGGCCCAGACTGACGGGCAAGACCATGAAGATCAAGAATTCGCTCAAGGCGCTGAAGGCGCGTCACCGCGACAACCAGCTGGTTCGCCGCAAGGGCCGCGTCTACATCATCAACAAGACCGCTCCACGCTACAAGGCGCGCCAGGGCTGAGTGTTCGGCCGGAGGCTCGTTGTCTCCGTCCATACGATGGTAATTGCCTGGTTCCAGGCACTTTCACGCTAATTTCAGTTTGACGATCCGCCGTCCGGGGTTAGATTCCGGTGATGCGGATTCTTTTTGCATTTTTGGCGACCCTGTTTCTTTTCGGCGTCGCTCCGGCGTCGGCGGACGATCCGCCGGCAAAGCCGCCGGTTGCCCTGACCAGGGAAGCCAGGCTCGACCAACTGTTTGCCGAGCTGAAGCGCGAGCGCAACGAAAAGGCGGCCGAGCGCATCGCCGGGCGCATCTGGGGCGAATGGTTCCAGTCCGGCAGCGCCTCGATCGACCTGATGATGCAATGGTCGCAAAAGGCGATGGACGACCAGAAGTTCGACGTCGCCCTCGACTTCCTCGACCAGGTCGTCATCCTGCAGCCAAAATATGCCGAAGGCTGGAACCGGCGCGCCACCGTGCACTACATGATGAAGAATTTCGGGAAATCGATGTCCGACATCGACCAGACGCTGCAGCTGGAACCGCGCCATTTCGGCGCGCTTTCCGGCCTGGCCCAGATCATGGCCGCCACCGGCCACAAGCAATCGGCGCTCGAAGCCTGGCAGAAGGTGCTTACCATCTATCCGATGATGCGCAGCGCCCAGGACCAGGTCGCGGCAATTTCGGAAGAGCTTGCCGGCGAAGGAATTTGATTAGGCAGTAGGAATTAGGGATTAGCGAGTAGTCAGTAGAGAAGATTGGTCGAGACGCCACCTCCCTACTCCCTACTCCCTACTCCCTACTCCCTACTCCCTACTCCCTACTCCCTACTCCCTACTCCCTACTCCCTACTCCCTACTCCCTACTCCCTACTCACTACTCCCTACTCACTACTCACTACTCCCTACTCACTACTCCCTGCTCCCTAGAACTTATCCCTCTCCACCGCCGTATCTCCGCGCATGAACCTCATCTACGCCGCCTGTGCCTTCCTCCTCGCGCTCGTCTTTGCCCTGGCCGGTGTCACCCGCGCCGGCGCGTGGCTGATCGAGTGGCGCAACCCGCCGGCCGGCGAATTTGCCGACATCGACGGCACCCGCATCCACTATGTCCACGTGCCGGCTCCGCAAAATGCAGAGCTGCCGGCCATCGTCTTCATCCACGGCGCCAGCGCCAACCTCAGGGATCAGATGCTGCCGATCAGGCCTTTGCTCGAAGGCCGCGCGGAGATGGTCTTCCTCGACCGGCCGGGCTTTGGCTGGTCGGCACGCGGCCCCGGCAATGAGAGCCCGTCGGCGCAGGCCGACACCATCGCCAGGCTGATGGACCGTCTCGGCATCCACAATGCGATCATGGTCGGCCATTCCTTTGGCGGCGTGATCACCGCCGCCTTTGGCCGCGAACACCCGGAGAAGACGCTCGGGCTGGTCTTTCTGTCGCCGGTCAGCCACCCCTGGCCGGGCGGCGCGACCGCCTGGTACTACAAGCTGACCGCCACCCCCATCATCGGCTGGCTGTTCTCGGAGACATTGACCTATCCGGCAGGCACGCTGCAGATGGACAGCGCCACGGCCTGCGTGTTTTCTCCCAACAAGGTGCCGGAAGGCTATGTCGGCAATGCCTCGATTCCGCTGGTGCTGCGTCCCGGCGCTTTCCGCGCCAACGCCATCGATGTCGCCGGCCTCTACGACTATACGCTGAAGGCCGCGCCGCATTACCGCGACATCACAGCGCCGACGATTGTCATCTCGGGCGACCGCGACAAGGTGGTCTATGCCTCGATCCATTCGGTCGGCCTGGTCAGGGACATCCCCGGCGCCGAACTGATCTGGGTCCACAATCTCGGCCACAAGCCGGATTGGATCGCCTCCGACCTCGTCGTCGGCGCGATCAAGAAAGTCGCCGGCAAGGTCGTCGACCTGCAGGCAATGGCAAAAACCGTGGAAGCACGCATCGCCGGCGACGCCTACAATGAGGGGCGATGCCCCGACATCACCGTGCCCGACGCGGAACTGGCCCCGACCTGATCGCAATGTATGTCCTGAAACACGGCATCAAAGAAACCCGGAGAAGCGATGGGCGTTGCCGGACCGCATCTTCTTCGGCTATGGCGCGTGCGCCATTCTTGCTGGCGCCTTTCTCGAGCATGCTCCTCTGGAAGGATTTTACGGCGAACGGATCATTCCCGGCGAGGGCTTTTCCGGGAACCATATTTACGCGACCAACGGCGTGATCGCCTTCGACTATCACGGCTATTCCAGCCGAGAGCGGCTTCTGCAGCACCACGGAAGGGGATGGGCTTCGCATAGCGCAGGCTGGCACTGCACGCTGGAAAGGGTCGATTTCGACCTGCTCGACACCGCCGACCTCAACCGGCGAAAGATGCGCGGCCCGGATCAGTATCTCTATGACCCAATCCCTCGCGCACGCCGCTTCCTTCAGCGTATCGATCACGCCGAAGGTGCGGCAAGAGCGCTGCGAACTGTGATGAGTTGAAGCCTCTGTCAACCTATGTTGCGGGTGGCCTGCACGTCCGACCCGACATAGGCGATGCGCAGCATGTTGGTCGAACCCGGCGTCCTCAGCGGCACGCCCGCCGTGATGATGACGCGGTCGCCCGGCTGACCGAACCCCTCTTCGAAAGCGATGCGGCAGGCGCGGTCGACCATGTCGTCGAGGTCGCTGGCGTCGGGCGAGACGACGCAATGCGTGCCCCATAAGAGCGACAGCCGCCGCGCCGTGTTGAGGATCGGCGACAGCGCGATGATCGGCACTTGCGGCCGCTCGCGCGCGGCGCGCAGGCCCGTGGTGCCCGACGCCGTATAGGTGATGATCGCCGACAGTTTCAGCGTCTCGGCAATCTCTCGGGCCGCGAGCGAAATGGCGTCGGCACCGGTTGCTTCCGGTTCCGAGCGCTGCGCGTTGATGATGCCGGCATAGGTCGGGTCGGTTTCGACCTTGGTGGCGATGCGGTTCATCATCGCCACCGCCTCGACCGGATAGGCGCCGGCAGCGGATTCGGCTGAAAGCATGATGGCGTCGGCGCCCTCGAACACGGCGATCGACACGTCGGAGACCTCGGCGCGGGTCGGCACCGGCGCGGTGATCATCGATTCCAGCATCTGCGTGGCGACCACCACCGGCTTGCCGGCGCGGCGCGCGGCGCGCGTGATCTGCTTCTGGATGCCGGGCACCGCTTCCAGCGGCATTTCCACACCGAGATCGCCGCGGGCGACCATCAGCGCGTCGGAGAGTTCGATGATTTCGGCCAGCCGGGCGACGGCCTGCGGCTTTTCAATCTTGGCCATGATCAGTGCCCGGCCGCGCGCGATCTTGCGGGCTTCCGCCAAATCCTCCGGCCGCTGCACGAACGACAGCGCCACCCAGTCGACGCTTTCCGCCAGCACCGCATCGAGGTCCTTGCGGTCTTTTTCGGTCAGCGCACCGACCGGCAGGTCCGTGTCGGGCAGGCTGACGCCCTTCTTGTCGGAAATGGTGGTGCCGGCGACGACCGCGCAGGTGATCGACTTGCCGTCGCTCTTCACCGCCCTGAGCTCCAGCTTGCCGTCATCGATCAACAGACGGTGGCCGGCCTCGACCGAGCTCAGGATTTCGGGATGCGGCAGGTAGACCCGGGTCGACGTGCCGGGCTCGGGATTGTTGTCGAGGGTGAAGGTCTGGCCCGGCGTCAGAACCTCCTTGCCGTTGGCGAACTTGCCGACGCGCAGCTTCGGTCCCTGCAAATCGGCCAGGATGCCGATCGGACGGCCGACCTTTTCCTCGACCGCGCGGATGCGGCCGACCAGCGTGCGCATCAGCTCGTGATCGGTGTGGCTCATATTGATGCGGAAGACATCGGCGCCGGCTTCGAACAGCTTCTGCAGCATCTCCTCGGACGAGGAGGCAGGACCGATGGTGGCGAGGATCTTGACCTTGCGGCTACGTCTCATTGACTGTTTGTTCCCGGGGCGGCTGGAGCGCCTCCCGTTGTGGACTCATCGGTCAGCTGGACCATCCAGCTTGCCTGCTCGCCCGTGTCATATTCCTGGAATCCGGCGCGCTGGAAGCCCCGGGCGACGCAATCGGTAACGCCTGCGATCTTGAACTCTTTTTCGGCCACGCACATGTTGATCGGGCCATCCCAGCGCCCGCCGCGCTCGGCGTCTTCTGCATAAAGATAGTAAAACCTCGATGACAGCGGACCTTCGATCAGCGTCTTGCAGCTCGATCCTTCGATGTGCCACCACCCCTCGGTGATCCAGCCTGCCTTGGCGCGGTAGCCGATGCCGACGCCGACCAGGTTCTGCGTGGCGTTGCAGACGCGGAAATCGGCGCGGGCAGGCGAGGCCGCGACCAGCGCGGTGAGCCCTAGCGTCAGGGTCAGGAGCGGCACGGCAAAGGCGGTGCGCGCACGCGGCCTGCCGGCGGAACCCATCCCGAAACCCCTCAATAACGTCATCTGCATCTCTCAACGCCCCTTTTCGGAAAAGTCCGGGCGCATGTCAACGCGCCGTTCTGTCCAATTCCAATCGATTTAGAAAGGCCCCCGACACGCGATACGCCGCGCGTCACAGGATTTTCGCAGAAACCGTGGCCAAACAACGGCATTGCGCAACAGTCCTCTTCGTGGGAATGACGATACCACCCTCCCCGGAAGCCAGCGAACAGACTTTCCAGCCAATGACCCGATCCACAGTTTTCGCGCCTTTCGATATCGTCGAAGGCGACCGCAAGCGAGGCATCGTGCTTGTCGCCGACCATGCCCGCCGCGACCTGCCGGAGGAGTATGGCAGTCTCGGCTTGCCGGCGGCGGAACTCGATCGCCATATCGCCTACGACATCGGTGTCGAGACGGTGACGCGCGAACTGGCCGCAGCGCTCGACGTGCCGGCGGTGATCGCCAATTTTTCGCGGCTGCTGATCGATCCCAATCGCGGCGAGGACGACCCGACGCTGATCCGCCAGCTCTATGACGGCACCGTCGTGCCGGGAAACTACCCTATGGCGCCGCAAGAACGCGAAAGGCGGCTCGACGGCTTCTACCGGCCTTATCAGGACGCGGTCGGCGCCATGATCGCGTCGGTGGCGCACGCCTCAGGCAAAGCGCCGTTCATCTTCTCCGTACACTCCTTCACCCCTGTCATGCAGGGCTTCATCCGCCCTTGGCATGTCGGCATATTGTGGGACCTCGACGACCGCGCGGCGCGGCCGCTGATCGACATGCTGGCGCAGGATAAAAACCTCGTCGTCGGCGACAATGAACCCTATGACGGCGCGTTGCGCGGCGACACCATGTTCAAGCACGCCATCGTCAACGGCTTTGCCCATGCGCTGATCGAGATCCGCCAGGACCTGATATCAGACAGCAAGGGAGCGCTGGCCTGGGCGCAACGGCTGGCGCCGATCGTTGACGCCATCGACCGCCGTCCCGATATACATCAGGTGAAGATGTTCGGCTCGCGCACCGGGCCGCTGTGAGGACCCAAGAAAATGACCGAACTCAGCGACGACCAGAAACGCGATTTCGAGGCCGCGGCCTTCCGCCGGCTGGTCGAGCATCTGCGCGAGCGCAGCGATGTGCAAAACATCGACCTGATGAACCTCGCCGGCTTCTGCCGCAACTGCCTGTCGAACTGGTATCGCGAAGCGGCCGAGGCTGAGGGCGTCGATCTCGGCAAGGATCAGTCGCGCGAAATCGTCTACGGCATGCCCTATGCGCAATGGCAGGCGCTGAACCAGACCGAGGCTTCGGACGCCAAGAAGGCGGAATTCGAGGCGAGGCGGCCGAGGGATCATTGACGATTGGCTAGGCCCTACGCGACTTCGTCATCCTAGGGTGGAGCAGTCGCGAAGCGACGTCGCGGAAACCGTAGGATGACGAAGAGAAAGGCGCTTGACGAGAAATTGAATCGATCTAATTTGCCGCGCAAAGCCATTCCTTGACCGGATTCGAACCATGGACGCGCAAGACACCATGCAGAGCGCCCTTCGCGGGCGATGGGCCGTAGCCGCGATCTTCCTCGCCAACGGCTTCCTGACCGGCAGCTGGGCGCCGCAGATTCCGGTGTTCCTGACCCGGCTCGACATCTCGAAATTCACCCTCGGTCTGCTGATCCTTCTGTTCGGCGTCGGCGCGGTCGCGGCCATGAGCTGGTGCGGCCATCTGATCTCCAGGCATGGCTCGCGCACCGTGTTGCGCTGGTTCGGCCTGTGCGGCAGCCTCGGCCTGCTGGTCGTGGCGCTGACGCCCAACGTGCCGCTGGCGTCGATCGCCATGATCATCTTCGGCGGCTCGATCGGCGGCATGGATGTCGCCATGAACGCCAATGCGGTGGTGGTCGAGCGCCGGCTCTCCCGCGCCATCATGTCGTCGTCGCACGGCTTCTGGAGCCTCGGCGGTTTCGCCGGCGGCGGTCTGGGCGGTTACGCCATCCAGACTTACGGCCACCTCGCCCATGCGGCTGTAGTCACGGTCATTGCTTTTGCCGTCATTGCCGTGGCGGTCGGCTACCTCATCGCCGAGGACAAGCCGCAGGTCGCCGAGCATCATAAATTAACGCTGCCGGCCAACCCGCTGGTCTATCTTGTCGGGCTGATGGCGCTGCTGACGATGATTTCCGAGGGCGCCGTGCTCGACTGGGCAGCGCTTTATCTCCGGCAGGAGCTCGGCGCCGACCTCGCCATCGCCGGCCTTGCCTACGCCGCCTTCTCCGGCGTCATGGCTGTCATGCGCTTTTTCGGCGACGGCGTGCGCAACCGCTTCGGCGCGGTGGCGACGCTGCGCGGCTCGGCGGTGGTCGCCGCCGCCGGCATGCTGGTCGCCGGCCTGTCGCCTTCGCCCTGGATCGCCATCGCGGCTTTTGCCCTGTGCGGCTTCGGCATCGCCAACATGGTGCCGATCATCTTCTCGGCCGGCGGCAACCAGGAAGGCATGTCGTCGGGCACCGGCATGAGCGTGGTCACCACCATGGGCTATTCCGGTATATTGGTGGCGCCGTCGGCGATCGGCTTCGTCGCCGAGCATTCGAGCTTCGGCCCGATCTTCGTCGCCATGTCGGCGCTGCTGATCGTCGTGCTGTTGATGGCCGGGCTCGCTCACCGCGCCGAATTCGCGGCCGCCCCCGCCGAATAGCGCTTGAGCTCCTCATAGAGGAAATCCGCGACGCGGCGGATGCGCACGCTGGTGCGCACGTCACGATGCATGGCAAGCCACACCGGCAGGCTGGGCAGTGGCAGGCCGGGCAGCAGTTTTTCCAGCAACGGGTCGCTGTCCGTCAGCGGCTCCTGGCCAAGACCGACGCCGTTTCCCGCCCGCAGCGCTTCCCACAGCACGATCTGGTTGTCGGCCCTGAAGCGGAAGCTGCTTCGGGTGACGGGGATGCCGGCCTGGGTAAAGCCCCGGATCATCTCGTCGCTGCGGTCGAAGCCGATCAGCGGGTGGTCGAGAAGGTCGGCGGGCTTGAGCGGGCGTCCGTGCCTGTCGAGATAGGATTTCGCCGCGCAGCAGCAGAGCTTGATATCGCAGACCTTGCGCGCCGTCAGCTCGTTCTGCGCCGGCTTGACCATGCGGATGGCGATGTCGGCATCCCTTCGCAGCAGGTTCTCGACCTGGTTCGAGGCGACGATCTCGACCTCGATGCCGGGCTCCTCGATGCCGAGCCGCGCCGTCATCTTCGGCAGCACATAGGCCGCCACCACCTCGCTGGCGGCAATGCGCACCGTGCCTTCGATCGCCTCGACCGAGCCCAATGCCAATAGTGAGAACGCGCTCGCCTGCTCGCTCACCGCCTTGCCGCGTTCGAACAGCGTGGCGCCTGCTTCCGTCAGCGCATAGCCGCGCCGCCCGCGCCGGAACAAGGTGACGCCCAACGCCTGTTCGAGCTCACCGATGTGACGCCCGAGCGTCGGTTGGCTGGCCGACAGTTTGCGCGCCGCGGCCGACAGGCTGCCGGTCTCCGCCACGGTGACGAAACTCTTGATCAGGTTCCAGTCGATGTCTTCCATTCATTTATGAATAACAAATCTGCATCCATAGTCAATTTTCATTCGCGTATGAACGCATCATATTCGCCGTGCAAACAAGACACGGAGAAGAAAAATGACCAAGATCGCAATTCTAGGCGCCAATGGCCGGCTCGGCCGCGTGGTTGGCAAGGCCTTCATCGACGCCGGTTTCGACGTCCGCGCCGTCACCCGCACCGGCAAGGTGCCGGCCGAACTCAAGGGCGCCACCGCCGTCACCGGAGATGCACTCGACCGCGAGGCGCTGATCCGCGCCACGCAGGGTGTCGACATCGTCTTCAACGGCCTCAACCCGATCTACACCGACTGGGGCAAATGCCTGCCGATGGCGGAGAACGTCATGGCCGCCTGCCATGCCAATGGCGCGCTGCAACTTTTCCCCGGCACCGTCTATAATTACGGCTCGCCGATGCCTCAGCTCGTCACGGAAGACACGCCGTTCCGCCCGACCACCGAGAAGGGCCGCATCCGCTGCGCCATGGAAGCGCTGTTTCGCCGCGAGGCCAATGCCGGCCGCGTCCGCACCATCATCCTGCGCGCCGGCGATTTCTTCGGCGGCACCGGCAGCGGATCATGGTTCGACCTCGTCGTCGCCGCCAAGATGAGCAAGGGCGTCTACACCGCGCCTGGCCCGGCCAACCTCGTGCATGAATGGGCCTATTTGCCGGACTTCGCCATCGGCTTCGTCGGCCTGGCGCGTAATCAGGGCAAGCTCGGCTTCTTTGAGGCGCTCAACTTCCCCGGCCACGCCGTCACCGACATGGACATCAAGGCCGCGGCCGAGAAGGCGCTGGGCCGTCCGCTGAAACTGACCTTCATGTCCTGGTGGGTGCTGCGCGCCGGCAGCCCGTTCGTGGCGATGTGGCGCGAGATCGTCTCGATGTCCTATCTGCGCTTCGAACCGCACCGGCTCGTGTCCGACCGGCTGGAAGGCATCATCGGCGAAGTCCCGCACACGCCGCTGGACGAGGCCGTGGCCGAGGCCTTGAAGGACATCGGCATCAGCCTCGACCGTGCAAAAGACGCCGCTTAAATGCATGTCGCCCAGAAGTGTGCGCGGTTCTGGGACAACGACATGCATCAAAACAAAGACTTTAGACAAAAATCTCTCTCGCGGTGCTGGCCCAATCGCTGGAAATCAGCAACCGGATGGTCATTATGAGGAGACTGTTTATAACGGTCCGCGAGATCACCATCACCAAGGGGAGACGATGCGTTACATACGTCCGCTTTCAATCGAAGACGCCGTTGGCCTGCTGGCCGACGCTTCCGGCACATCAGCCATTCTCGCGGGAGGCAGTGACCTCCTCGTTCGGATGAAGGGCGGGTTTGTCAATCCCGACCTGATCGTCGACATCAAGGCGATCGAGGGCTTGAGCGAGATCAGGGAGACGGCCGACGGCTTCAGCATCGGCGCCGCCGTCCCCTGCGCCGTCCTGGGCGAGAGCTCGGTTCTGAAGAAGGCCTGGCCCGGTGTCGTCGAAGCGGCGAAGCTGATCGGCTCCAAGCAGGTCCAGGGCCGCTGCACCATCGTTGGCAATCTGTGCAACGCATCGCCGGCCGCCGACAGCGTCCCGGCCTTGGTGGCCGCCGCCGCAAAGGCCGCGGTTGCCGGTCCCTCGGGCAAGCGCACCATTCCGGTCGAGGCTGTGCCGATCGGGCCTGGCAAGACCTCGCTCACCAAGGGTGAGATCGTCGAGGCGATCCTGCTCGACAAGCGCGCGCCGCGTTCGGGCGACGCCTACCTCAGATTCATTCCGCGCACCGAGATGGACATCGCGGTGGTCAGCGCCGGCGTGAAGCTGACGCTCGACGAGCATGGCGTCATAACAGCCGCCCGCGTCGCGCTGGGCGCCGCGGCCCCGACCGTGCTTCTGGTGGAAGAAGCAGCCGAGGCTCTCATCGGCAGGAAGCTGGATGAGGCGGCACTTGAGCGGCTCGCCAAGATCTGCGCTGGGGCCTGCCGCCCCATCGACGACAAGCGCGGTACCATCGAGTTCAGACGAAAAGTTGCGGGCGTGCTGGCCGGACGGGCCGCGACGACCGCCTACGCACGCGCAGGAGGCAAATGATGGCCGGTGTAGCAGTTTCAACGACAATCAACGGCGATCACGTCGAATACCTTTGCCAGCCCGACGAGACGTTGCTCGACGTCCTGCGCGATCGGCTCGGCCTGACCGGCGCCAAGGAAGGCTGCGGCACGGGCGACTGCGGCGCCTGCTCGATCATTCTCGACAATCGGCTGGTCTGCTCCTGCCTTGTGCTTGGCGCTGAAGCCGAAGGCCGGCATATCGAGACCGTCGAAGGCATGGCGCATGGCGATCAGTTGCATCCGCTGCAGCAGAAATTCCTCGAACACGCAGCCTTGCAATGCGGCATCTGCACGCCGGGCTTCCTGATCGCGGCGAAGGACCTCCTGGCCAAGAACCCCGATCCGACCGAGGAAGAAATCCGCTTCGGCCTCGCCGGAAACCTCTGCCGCTGCACCGGCTACGACAAGATCGTGCGCGCGGTGCAGGATGCGGCCAACGTGATGAAGGGAGCACACGCATGAACTTCGATCCACGCTTTTCGGGCCGCAAATTCTCATCCGTCGGCACGCGGCCTATCCGTCCCGACGGCGTCGACAAGGTGACCGGACGCGCCCGCTACGGCGCCGACTTCAACATGGCTGGACAGCTGGTCGGGCGTGTTCTGCGCAGCCCGCACGCCCACGCGAAAATCCTCAAGATCGACACCTCGAAGGCGGAAAAGCTCCCCGGCGTGAAAGCGGTGATCACCGCCGCCGACCTGCCCGATCTCACCGATGGCGATGCCGCCATGTACGACGTCCTCGACAATTGCATGGCGCGCGGCAAGGCGCTCTATGACGGCCACGCCGTGGCCGCGGTCGCCGCCGTCGATGCCCGCACGGCCAGGCAGGCGCTGAAGCTCATCGAGGTCGAGTACGAGCTGTTGCCGCATGTGACCGATGTCGACGAGGCGATGAAGCACACCGCGCCGTTGATCAACGACACGATCTTCACCGAGGGTCTCGAGGAAAAGCCGGTAAAGCCGTCCAACGTCACCAAGCGCAGCCAGTTCGGCCATGGCGATGTCCATCAGGGCTTTGGGCACGCCGATGTCATCGTCGAGCGCTCCTTCAAGACCGAACAGACGCATCAGGGCTATATCGAGCCGCACGCCTGCGTTGCGAGCGTCTCGTCCGACGGCACCGCCGACCTCTGGGTCTGCACGCAGGGCCATTTCGTCTACCGCCAGCATTGTGCGCAACTGCTCGGGCTGGAAGCCTCGAAGCTGCGCGTCACCTCCTCGGAGATCGGCGGCGGCTTCGGCGGCAAGACCCATGTCTGGGCCGAGCCGGTGGCACTCGCTCTGTCGCGCAAGGCAGGACGGCCGGTGAAGCTGGTGATGACTCGCGACGAGGTGTTCCGCGCCTCGGGCCCGACCAGCGCCACCTCGATCGACGTCAAGATCGGCGCCCGCAAGGACGGCACCATCACCGCCGCCGAAGCGACGCTGCGCTACACCAGCGGCCCCTATGCCGGCACATGGGCCGAGATCGGCGCCATGACGGCCTTCGCCTGCTACAAGCTCGATAACGTCAAGACGGTCGGCTTCGAAGTGCTGGTCAACCGGCCGAAGACCGCGGCCTATCGCGCACCCTCCGCACCGATGGCGGCGTTCGCGGTGGAAAGCGCTGTGGATGAGCTGGCCAAGGAACTCGGCATGGACCCGGTCGAGTTCCGCATCAAGAACGCCGCGCAGGAAGGCACCCGCTCTTCCTATGGCCCTGTCTACGGCCCGATCGGCATCGGCCCGACGCTGGAGGCGGCCAAGCACCATCCGCACATGAAGGCGCCGCTGGGCAAGAACCAGGGCCGCGGCATGGCTTGCGGCTTCTGGTTCAATTTCGGTGGCCAGACCTGCGTGGACCTGAACATCGGCATGGACGGCTCGGTGTCGCTGGCTGTCGGCACGGTGGACGTTGGCGGTTCGCGCGCGTCGCTGTCGCTGGTAGCGGCGGAGGAGCTCGGCATCGACTATGCCCAGCTCAAGGCGGTGGTCGCCGACACGTCCTCGCTTGGCTACAACGACATGACCGACGGCAGCCGCGGCACCTTCTCGTCCTCGATGGCGACCATCTCGGCCGCCCGCAACGCGATCAAGATCCTGCGTGAGCGCGCCGCCCAGACGTGGGACATCCCCGTCGACGACGTGGTCTGGGAAAACGGCCACGCCATCGCCAAGGGCGAGAAATACGGCAACCTTGCAGCCCTGTCGCTGAAGGAGATCGCCGCCGCTTCCGGCAAGACGGGCGGGCCGATCGCCGGCCACAGCGAGCTCGTCGCCGACGGCGCCGGCGTCTCCTTCGCCACCCATATATGCGACATCGAGGTCGACCCCGATACCGGCTCGACCAGGGTGATCCGCTACACGGTGATCCAGGATGCCGGCAAGGCGGTGCACCCCACCTATGTCGAGGGCCAGTACCAGGGCGGCGCCGCGCAAGGCATCGGCTGGGCGCTCAACGAGGAGTATATCTACGGCAAGGACGGGCGCCTCCAGAATGCCGGCTTCCTCGACTATCGCATCCCGGTCTGCTCGGACCTGCCGATGATCGACACGCAGATCCTCGAGATCCCCAACCCCAACCACCCCTATGGCGTGCGCGGCGTCGGCGAAACCTCGATCGTGCCGCCGCTGGCGGCGATCGCCAACGCGGTCTCCAACGCCGCCGGCGTACGCATGACCCACATCCCGATGTCGCCGCCAAGGGTCCTCGCCGCGATCGAGGCGGAACGGGGAGGCTAGGGCAAAAATGAGGTTCTTGCCCTAATGGTCGAAGTGACGCTCTGGGGCGCGCTGGGCCAGCTCGCCGGCGGCCAGAGCAAGGTCGAGGTCGAGGCCAAGGACATCAGGGAGCTGTTCAGGAAACTGGCTGAACAGTATCCCGGCATCGAGCCCTGGATCGAGAAGGGCATCGCGGTGGCGATCGACGGGACGATCTATCGCGATACGTGGTCGAAGGAACTGCCGCCGGGGGCGGAGATTTTTCTGCTGCCGCGGCTGGCTGGGGGGTGAAGTGGGGTGTCGCCCTACGTCCCAGAGCGGACCGGCATCCTCGGTCTGCGAACTTCAAGTGCAATGTCGGTCCTCGCCTAGATGCCAGTTTTGCTGACCGCGTCTTATCGGCGGCGGGTTGGCCAACAATCCAGAGAACCTGATCCGCTGGATTACTATCGGCAAGGGACATCAGTCCGCACACGGCTCTGAAGTGACTCGAGCGGGTCACCGTTTGACGGACAACACCGGCCCCTTTCTGGAGAGGCCGGCTATCGTTGATCCAGGATCATCAAGCTAGGTTTGGCGCTGAGACGTATCGGAAATTCGTTCGCGCACGGCATGCTCGGTCTTGTCTGCTGTGGACTTCACGATCTCGCCGAGCTGATCGGCTATCGTGTCTGCTTCCATATCTTGCCGGCCAGCTTCCTGCTTAATGGTCTCATAGGCTTCGGCGGCGACCTGCTTGGCCTCATCGAGGCCCCTATTGAGCAAAGTTTCGGCGGAATCGCGAAGCTTGTCGCCATAGGCGCCTAGTTGCTCGTCCTCCGTTGCGGTATGGGGCAGCATTGCACCTATAGCGGCGCCGATGGCGAGACCGACGGCCGCTACGGCCAAGGGTTGGTCCTCCAACAGATCTTGCGCGGAGCGGCTGGCTTTCGCCGCCATGTCCCCAGTCGTCGAGCTTGCATTGGCAGCGCTTCCCGTCAGACCCGCCGCAGCGGCTCTTGCGGTGCTCGATATGGTGTCGCCGACGCTGGTAGCGCTCGAGGAGAGCGATTCCGCGGCGTCGGAGAGCGTGCCGCCCAAACCGCCGCGCTCCCCTGCTACATCATGTCGTCCCGGCGCTGAAGGCAATGGATAGCCAGCCGAACGGTGGGCGGTGTTTGAGGCACCGCTGCCGAACATCAGCCAGGCCAGACCTGCGCCCACCATGGTGACCGGCAAAGGATTGTCTCGGACCTGCGTTCTGAGATTGCTGAGCATGGCCGCGCTCTCCCCTCCCGAGAACAGCCCGGTGAACTCATCCAGCAATTGTCCCGGCGTCATCTTGCCTCGAATGGATTCGGCGGTCTCCATCACCCGGGCGCGAGCCGCCTCGGCCTCGCGTTCAAGTTCGGCTGCGGATTTCTCTTTCATCTCACCTGTTCCTTAATCGCGCTCGCGTCGCGCTTCAGCTGTCCCTGGGTCCGGTCGGGGGTAAGTTCCGAAGGCGCCATGCTGGCCGTCCCGGTCCGCAGCAGGATGACGCCGAGGACCGCCACGACCACACCGACCAGCAGGGAAGACCACCCCGCGCCAAGCCCTGCCCGCGTCAGTGCGATAATGAGCGCCTGCAGCAACACCAAGAGCGCGGCGAGCAGGCAAATCGCGCCGCCCAGCACTTCCGCGGCACCTGCTCCGGCTTTGGTAAGCTTTTCAGAGAGCTCGGCCCGAAACAGCCTCGCCTCGGTTTGCACCAGAGTGGTGACATTCTGGGCCAAATCGGTGACTAGCCCGGCAAGGCTGGGATTGTCCTGGTTATTCATCTGTCCTGCTCCGCGATCTGCGTGGCCCCATCATCGCCGACCACGCCAAAATCTTGTGGACGATCAGCGGACCAACCCTGTGGCTGATCGGTGTGTGATTTGAGGCCTCCCGGAGCGGCCTCAGAATCGGGCCTTGCCGGCGGAGAAGCCTTGATGAACCGCCCGAGAGCCAATCCGGCCAACACCGATCCCGCAAGCAGGACACCGGGATTTTGCCGGCCGAAGGACTGCACGTCATCAAGGACTTGGCTAAAGGGCTTCTGTTTCAAGGACGATGAAAGCCGCTCAAGGCCACTGGCAGCATCCAAAGCGAACTTCGATGCGTTCCTTTCATCGTTGCTGGCAAGGTGATCGCTGGCCGCTCGCAGTGCACCACCCAACGCCGCCAAGCTCGATCCGATGTCGCGCTGCGCCTCCTCCGCCTTGTCGGAGATGACCTGCGTGGCTTCAGATGCATAGTCGCCAGCCTTACGGGTCACCTCGTCCCGCGCGTCGTGAAGCAACTCGCTGGCACGCTCATTTTCCTGGCGAAGTCTTTCGGAGACGTCGCTTTTCGCCTTGTCGAAATCGGTGGGCTGTCCGCCCTGATCCTTCTCATGCTGCATGAGGCCACCTAGTGAAAACCGAGGAAGGAGAGGACCGCGAGCACGACGACGATAAGGCCGATAAGATAGATTACACTGTTCATGTGCACGTCCTCCGTAGCTTTCCAACTTCGACGAACCTGCGATGTTCCGTAAGTGAGAGCATTTATCTCAGCCGAAACGAAGAGGTTCGTCAGGCACGCACCCAGTCACCAGTGAGTTGCCCTGTCCCTCGTGCGGAGCGCCAGTTGTTCCGTACGAACGGGTGCGCCCGACCCTGCGGGAACGAGTGCCGGCTGCCTCCTCTATTGCAATCTTTGCCTATTCGGCGACCCCGCCTCGGCGTACCGGCGACCAAGGAGAACTCTCCCTTGCCATCAATTGACGGTCCATCGCTCCAACGGCCCCGCGCTGGTTCGGCACCTTCGACGAACTAATGATGAAGGCATAGGATACGGCTTGAGGCGTAAAGCGGCCGGTCATGCATGCCTGAACTGGGCTATTGGTGAACGCGTCTCCAAGGGCCAAGTCTCTACTTTGCAGAACGCCTCCCTACGCCCCCAGCGTCGGCTCCGTGTTCACCTCCAGCGCCTCTTCCGCTTCATCCTCGTCACCCAGCACCTCGCCATGAACCCCCAGCGGCCGCCCGATCCAGATCGGATCGACCAGATGGTCGCGCTTTGGGTTGGTGGTGTTGGGGTGGATGAGGATGCTGAGGCCGCTGTGGTTCAGCATCAGCCAGGGGACCAGCGTGGCGAAGATCTCGGTGGCGAAGGAGACCTGGTACATGGCCTGTTCGTGCGGGCCGACCGGCTCGTCGCGCCAGTTGCCCAGGCGCACGCGGAAGCGTTCGCCGATGCGCAGGCGCAGCCATTCGGCGTGCTGCCGCTCGGCTTGCCCGTCATAGTAGATGTGGGCGTGATAGCTGGCGATCTCGGCGAGAGGCCTTGGCGGGCTGGCGGTGTTCACCTTGATAGCTCCCTCGGTGATTGTGGTGCGGGCAGCGTATACGCAAGCGGGCGGGGTGGCCAAGGGGGGCACAGCGTGTGCTCGTCATCTCGATTTCGGGCCAATCGCATATGGAGCTCCCCCACTCCGTCTCGGCATCGCCCAGCCACCTCTACCCCCACATTCGTGGGGGAGAGGAAATGCTAATCGCCAAGGTCGCTGCCTTGAAAAGCTTGGCATTTTCTCTCCCCCATGGACATGTGGGAGAGGTGGCCGCGAAGCGGACGGAGTGTGGGCGGGCGCCGCCGTATGCCTATTGCCAGCACTTCATCGGGCGAGGACCCGCTGATCGCAGAGGTCTCTTGCCCCGATCAAACCCTGCCCATCAGCACCAGGATCAGCAGCACCACCAGCACAGCGCCGACTATTCCGGACGGCCCATAACCCCAGGAGCGTGAGTGCGGCCAGGCCGGTACGGCGCCGATCAGGATCAGGATCAAAACGATGATGAGGATGGTGCTGACGGTCATTAAGAGTCCCTCGCCTTGCTGGTCGGATATGAGGGGACAATGCAAAAGGCCGCCCGGTTGTTCCGGACGGCCTTTTGTCCGACTGGTTGAATGCAGCTATTCCGCGGCTTTCGGGAAGGCGATTGCCGGTTCATCGAGCGGGCTCGGCCCCACAGGCGCATCGGGCTTCTTGTCGCGGCCGAACAGCCGGCGGAAGAACGCGTAGAAGCGGCTGTTCTTGCTGCGCGTGAAGATCATCAGCATCGACGGCGTCACCACCAGCGTCAGCAGCGTGGCGAAGGACAGGCCGAAGACGATGGCCGAGGACAGCGAAATCCACCATTGCGTCGACGGCGCGTTGATCGTCGTCTCGTGATGGAAGATTTCGAGGCCAAGACCAAAGGCGATCGGCAGCACGCCGAGGATGGCCGATACCGCCGTCAGCACCACCGGGCGGGCACGTTCGCGGCAGGTCTGCAGCACCGCCTCCATCTTGTCCCAGCCCTCTTCGCGCAGCCGGTCATAGGTGTCGATGAGCACGATGTTGTTGTTCACCACCACGCCGGCCAGTGCGATGACGCCGATGCCCGACATGACGATGCCGAAGGCTTCGCCTGTCAGCAGCAGCCCCAGGAACACACCGATCGTCGCCATGACCACGCAGGACAGCACCAGAAGCACGCTGGTGAACTTGTTGAACTGCATCAGCAGCACCAGGAAGATCAGGAAGATCGCCGCACCGAAGGCCTTGCCGAGGAAGGCGCTGGCTTCAGCGCTGTCCTCGTTGGAACCGGCCAGCTTCCAGCGTATGCCGCTGTCGAGCTTCATGTCGGTGACCGCCTTGGTCACCTCCGCCTGCACCGCCGCGACCTGGTTACCGGCGGCGACGTTGGCCTGGACGACCACGGTGCGGGCGCCGTCGATGCGGTTGAGGATGCCGACCGTCGGCTCCGGCTTGCGCACGACGAAGTTGGAGATCGGCACCGAGCCTTGCGCGGTCTGCACCCTGAGCTCATCGAGCGTCGACAGCGTGCGCCGGTCTTCGGGCAGGCGCAGCCTGATGTCGACGGCGTCGTCGGCGCCGGCGGGCCTATATTCCGAGAGCTTCAAGCCATTGGTCACCAACTGCACCACGGTGCCGACCGCGGTCGGGCTGATGCCGTACTGCGCCGCCTTGGCGCGGTCGACCTCGAGCGCCCAGTCGACGCCGGGCGGCGGCAGGCCGTCGGAAACGTCGATGACGCCGGGCACCTTGGCGATGCGCGCCGCGACCGCACGGGCCTGGTCGTCAAGCCCTTTTGGATCGATGGCTGAAAGCCGGAGCTGGACCGCCTTGCCTGTGGGAGGACCGGCCTCCGGCACGCGCACTTCGACATCGACGCCGGGAATGCCGGCCATGACGGTGCGCAGCTCATCCAGGATATTGTTCGCCGATTTGCGCTCGCGCCAGTCGATGAACTCATACTGGATGACGCCGACGACGTCCTCCGGCACGTCCTGTCCGCCGCCCTGCGTCTTGCCGACGCGGGTGTAGACCGATTTCACGCCGGGCCAGCCGAGCAGCCGGTTTTCGGCGATCCTGGTTGCCGTATCCATTTCGGCCAGCGAGAGATTGCCGCGGGCATGCACATAGAGCAGGCCGTAGTCGGGCTCGACGCTGGGGAAGAACTCGACGCCGGCGCCGTATTTGGAATAGGCGAAGCCAACGCCGGTCAAAAGCACGGCGGTAAGCACCAGCACGGTGATGGGGAAGCGCACCGCCTGCTTGACCAGCGCCATGTACCAGCCGTCGCGATTGTGTTCCTCGTGATGCTCCGGCGCCTTGGCGAAGAGCGCGCCCAGCGTCGGCGCGAACACCAGCGCATAAAGCATCGAGGCCGACAGCGTGACGATCAGCGTGATCGGCATGTATTTCATGAAGTCGCCGATGATGCCGGGCCAGAACAGCAGCGGCGAAAACGCCGCGATGCGCGTCATCGTCGCGGCGATGACCGGACCGGCCATGCGCTTGGCGGCCAGCGTGAAGGCTTCCGCCTTCGGCATGCCTTCGCCCATGCGCCTTTCGGCGAATTCGGTGACGATGATGGCGTCGTCGACCAGCATGCCGACCGCCAGGATAAGGCTGAACAGCACGATCATGTTGATCGTGTAGCCCATCATCGCAAGCAGCAGGATGCCGATGAGGAAGGATGACGGAATGGCAAGCCCGATCAGCAGCGAGGCGCGTCCCGACAGTGCATAGAGGATGACGATGAACACCAGGATGACGGCGATCATCACGTGGTTCTGCAGGTCGCCCAGCAGCTGGTTGACGAAGACGGACTTGTCCTGCGTGTAGGTTATGTTCATGCCTTCCGGCATGGTCTTGACGTAGGCGTCGGACACTTCCCGCACCTTGGCCAGCGTGTCGATCAGATTGGCGCCGATGCGCTTCTTGACTTCAATGGCGATGGCCGGCTTGCCGTTGAGGCGGGTGATGGTCGTGGCATCGGCAAAGGTCGACCGGATCGTGGCGATGTCCTTGGCCTGGACGACGGCATTGGGTCCGGCAACCACCGGCAGCGACGCCACATCCTCTGGTGTTTCGATCAGCGACGGCACCTTGACCGCGTATTTGCCTTCCGAACCCTCGATATTGCCGGCGGCGACCAGGCTGTTGGAAGCGCCGACCGCGCCGATCAACTGGTCGAGCTGCAGGCCGTAGGAGGACAGCTTCATCGGGTCGATGACGACCTCGACGAGATCGTCGCGCGCGCCTTGTATGGTGCCCTCAAGAACGCCCGGGACTTCCTCGATGCGGTCGCGCAGTTCGCGCGCCGCCGCCGTAAGCACACGCTCGGGCACATCGCCGGACAGCGTGACGACCAGGACGGGAAACTCGGAAATGTTGACCTCGGTAACAACCGGTTCTTCTGCCGCTTGGGGAAGGTCAGCCTTCGCGTCCTGAACCTTCGAGCGTGTATCAGTCACCGCGGTGTCGACTTTTATAGACGGCAGAAACTCAAGGAAGACAAAGGCACCGCCCTGATAGGCGGATGATTTCATCTCCTTTAACCCCTTGAGACTCTTAAGCTTTGCCTCCAGAGGCCTAAGCAGAAGTCTTTCAGCGTCTTCGGGCGCGATGCCTTGATAGGCAACATTTATATAAACATAAGGGGTAGGAACGTCGGGTTCCGCTTCCTTCGGTGTCGACTGATAGGCGACCCAGCCCGCCAGCAGCAGGAAGACCAGCACCGCAATGGTCAGCCGGGCATTGTTGATCGCGAGTTTGACGATATCCATGGCCTGTTCTCAAGATTTCAGGAGCCGCATGGCGGCCGGTTGTCCCCGCCCGGGGCCACCCGGCGCTACTGCGTTGTCGCTTCGCCCAACAGTTTCTGGATGGTCGCCTGGTCGGCCTCGACCGGCTTGACGACGTCCCCTTCCTTGACGAGCTCCTGGCCGGCGACGATGACGCGGGCATCGGCGGGAATGCCGCCAAGCACCAGGCCCTTCGGCGAGTCATCGACCAGGTCGATCGGGAAGAACACCACCTTGTTGTCCTTGTCGACGGCGCGGATGCCGAGGTCTCCCTTGTCGCCCAGCGTCACCACGGAGCGCGGCAACATGACGGCGTCGGTCGGCTGCGCGCTGAGCGCAATCTCTGCCGTCATGCCGGCCGGCACCGAGCCGTCGGCATTGGGGACGGCGATCTCGACGCGGAAGGTTCGGGTCGCCGACGAGGCGTCGCGGCTGATGTAGCGCACCGTGCCTTCGACGGTCTGGCCGCTGACCAGCCGCACAGCAGCCTTGTCGCCGAGCTTGAGATAGCCGAGGTCGCGTTCGCTGACTTCGCCGCGCGCAATCACCGGATCGAGCTTGAGGATGGTTGCCACCTCGCCGCCCTGCATGATGGAACTGCCGAGCTCCACCGGCACCCGGTCGATGACGCCGTCGAAGGGCGCCTTGACCAGATTGCGCTCGAGTTCGGCCTGCGCCGTTTCCAGCTGCGACTGCGCAGCGGTCAGGTTCGAACGCGCCGTGTCGAGCTGCAGCTTGGGCAGATTGCCGGTCTTCATGAGCCGCAGCGATGCGTCGAGTTCAGCCTGGCGCTGCACGACGAGCTGCCTGGCATTGTCGACCATCGAGATCTTTTCTTCGGCCGCCAGCATCAGCACCAGGTCGCCGGTCTTGACGTGATCGCCCTGCTTGACCGGCAGCTTTTCGATGACGCCGGCGACGCGCGTCGCCAGCACGGCGCGCTTGTCGGCCTCGGTCAGCCCGGAAATGCGGATGGCGCGGGCATAGGTCTTGCGCGGCGGCGTCACCACAGCGACGGTGCGCAGCGGCGCCTTCGGTTCGGCCTCGGCGGTCTTGGTTGCATCCGGTGCCTTGGCCTGATCGCCCGGCTTGGCCTGATCGCCTGCCTTGCCAGCACCTTCGACAGCGGCGCTGCCGACGGACGAGAACGCGCCTGTTCCCATCCAGGCGGCGAAGCCGATGAGCACGACAATAGCGGCAAGCTTGTGAAACCTGATCTTCGGCATCATTGTTTTTCCACTGCGGGGTTCGGCCAAGTCGTTATCCAACAGGGTGTCCGTCGTCTAACAGCTACCGTGTCTTCCAACTCGGGCGCGTCGCCGATATGGGTGCGCGCCAGGCCGTGTTCAATTTGCCGTGAACGGCGAAGCCGCGCTTCTACATCAAAGTTGCATCGCAATACAGTCGAAAAGTTGCAGGAACATTGTGCCAGGCGATGTAGTGTGGCCAATGGGAAACGGTTTTGTCAGCGCCCCGTCAGGCGACAGAACCACGGTCTCGGAACCATACGGGTGTTGGAGGCGCTTTGTTTTCAAGGCGTTTGAGCACTGACATTCTCCTGTGCCTGCACTAGTTTTTGACGCTCAAATGTGGGCGCGACCTGCGTAGCCACTCAGTGAATGGCAGCAGGCGTCAGTATGATTTTGTATACCGTCACACGCAACGGTTGTTCCGGGACGGAAAGTCATCGGCGCTACTCCGATTTGCCGAACACTTCGCTGATCGTTTGATCGATCCGGGCGGACTCAGGCCCGCCGGCGTTCCGCCTCCGGCTTCTTGCGGGCGGCGAGGAATTCCTTCACCCGCCGTCCCGGTGCCGGCCCGCGCACCGGTTTGAAGCCGTCATCGAGTTCGCCGGAAAGATCGAGCGTCGGCCGCTTGCCGACGGCGTCGTAATTCTCCTCCAGCCAGTCGCTCGCCGCTATGCGGCCAAGGTCGCGCAAATAGGTCAAAAAAGCCCATTCGGCGTTGACCTTGGATGACGCCGACAGATCCTTGAACGCTTCGTCGGCATCGATGCGGTGCATGCGGATGTCGCGGTATTCGCCAGGCGGCAGCCGGCCGGCGGCGATCAGTTCCTTGACGAAGGCGATCGAGCGGAATTCGTTCAGCAGCCCGGCATTGAAGGTGATCTCGTCGATGCGGTTCTGGATCTCGTTGGCGCTTCTCGGCGTGCCTTCGCGCACCACCGGATTGATCTGCACCAGCAGCACATCCTCGGTCGCCGCCGTCTTGAAGAACGGAAACAGCGCCGGATTGCCGCCATAGCCGCCATCCCAATAGGGCACGCCCTTGATTTCGACGGCGCGGAACAATTGCGGCAGGCAGGCCGAGGCCATCACCGTGTCGAGGTCGATCTCGCCATCGGAAAAGACGCGCAGCTGGCCGGTCTCGACATTGGTCGCCGAAATGAACAGCTCCATCGACTTGCAGGCGTGAACATTTTTGAAATCGATCTCCTGCTCGACCACGTCGCGCAGCGGGTTCAAGCCCAGCGGATTGGCGACATAGGGCGAAAACACCCGCGACATGGTGTCGAAGAAGAAATAGCCGGGCGTGTTCTCGATCGACCAGTTGCCCCAGGCGACGTCCCACGGCATGCGCTGCACCGGGCTGAAGCGGCCCTTGGCCGCCACCGCGCGCCAGAAGTCGTCGAGCTTTTGCCGTGCACCCTCGACGCCGCCGCGCACAAAACCATCGGCCAGCGCCACCGCATTCATCGCGCCGGCGCTGGTGCCGGACACGGCTGAAATGTCGAGCCTGCCATCCTCCAGCAGCCGGTCGAGTACACCCCAGGAGAAACCCCCGTGCGAGCCGCCGCCCTGCAGCGCGATGTTGATCTTCTTCGTTTCCTCCGCCTTGCCGTTTTTGGTCATGGCGTTCCTGTTCGGTTTGGTCGCTGCTGCCTCATTCCGCCCGGAAATCGGGCGGGTTCGACGGCAGCGGACTTATATTGCAGTGCAGCATATAAGGGATGACCAAGGCAAGAACACGAACACGGTCGCGTGATCACATGAAATTTTGGTCATGGGGAATGGTCCTCCACGCCGAGGTCTTCGCCCTACGAATACCCCTACCCTTGATCCCTCCCCACAAGGGGAGGGAGACTTGGTAGACGCTGATCTCAGCAAACCACCGACGTTTCGGCGGCGCGCGCCAGCTGCCCTCCCCCTTGTGGGGGTCCGAAGGACGGGCGAGACCCGTGGCTCGCCCCGGCAAGCTAGGGTGGGGTCCTCTTCGCAACAATCTGAACTTGGAACCTCAGGCCACGAGGTCCGGCACCGGCCCGACATAGCGCGACTGTGGCCGGATCAGCCGCCCGGTCGTCTGCTGTTCGCGCGCATGCGCGATCCAGCCGGCGACACGTCCGGCGGCAAAGACATTGCTGAACGCCTGTGGCGGAAAGCCCGCCGCCTCAAGCACAAGCGCTGTGTAGAACTCGACATTGGTCTGCAGCGAGCGCTGCGGCTTGGCGATCCGCAGCACTTCGAGCGCCGTGTGCTCGACCTTCTCGGCGAAGGCCAGCCGGCGGCCGGTCTCGCCCTCGCTGCCGAGTTGCCGCACGACGGCCTTCAGCACATCGGCGCGCGGATCGCGCACGCGGTAGATACGGTGGCCGAAACCCATGATGCGCTCGCCATGCGCGACCTTCTCGCGCAGCCAACCGGCCGCGTCGCCATGCGCCTGGATTGCATCGAGCATCTCGATCACCGGGCCGGGCGCGCCGCCGTGCAGCGGCCCCTTGAGCGCGCCGAGCCCGGCCAGCACCGACGATGTCAGCCCTGCCAGCGTCGATGCGACGACGCGTGTGGCGAAGGTCGAGGCGTTGAGGCCGTGATCGCAGACGGTGACCAGATAGGTGTCGAGTGCCCTTGCCAGCGCCGGCGACGGGACGGATCCCTCGAGCATCCTCAGCATGTCGGCGGCATGATCGGCCTTCGCGTCAGGTGCGATCGGCTGCTCGCCACGCGCCAGGCGCAGCAGAGCCGGCGTCAGCACGACGGGCGCTGCGATCAGCCGCAAGGCGTCCGTCGGTGTCTCGCCATCCGGCAGCAGCGCCATGCCGGCGCGCATGGCGCCATAGATCTCAATCGGTGCGAGCAGCGGCAGCGAGGGTGCAAGCCGCTCGAACACCTCGACGCGAGCCTTGCCCAGCCTCGCTGCCAGTTCGGCATCGCCGGGAAGGCCGTCGAAGAAGCCGTCGAGCAACAGGCGAACCACTTGCGCATAGCGCCAGCGTCCCGCCAATTCCGGCAGCGAATGACCGCGGATCGTCAGGCGGCCGCCAAGGCCATCGACATCGGAGAGCACGGTCTCCGCCGCCACCACATCATCGAGCCCGTTCGCCATATCTCATCTCCTTGCAGCTTTTCTGCATGGGAGATAAGGGTTAGGCTGCGCCTCGATCAATCTTGATCAATATAATCAATGTATGGGCTGAAAATGTCCGAATGGCTGTCGCGGGAAGAGGCGCTGGAAAGGCTCAAGGTCCGGCCGCAGACGCTCTACGCCTATGTCAGCCGTGGCCGCATCGGCATGCGGCCGGATGAGAGCGACCCGCGCCGCAGCCAGTACCGCGCCGACGACATCGCCGCACTGGCGACCCGCCGGGCGCGCGGCCGCAGTCCGTCGGCCATCGCCGAAAGTGCGATCGCCTGGGGCGAACCCTCGATTGCCACCGCGATTTCGACTGTGCTGCACGGCCGACTGATCTATCGAGGGCAAGACGCCGTTGCGCTCTCCAAAGCGGCGACGCTGGAGGAAACCGCCGCTGTGCTGTGGGCCTCGGCCGAACCAGTGACGTTCAAAGCTCCGTCATCTGAAGCGCCTCATCCAGTCGGCCGCGCCTCGGCCTTTGCGCAGCTTGCCATGCTTGCAGGCCAGGGGCGGCCTTCGCTCGGGCGCAGCGCCGCCTCGCTGTGCACTGAAGCCGCGCACACAGTCGCAGCGCTGGCGCAGTCGCTGGGCGCCGGAACCGGCACAGCGCCCGTCCATAAGCGCCTGGCGCAGGGCTGGTCGGTGAATGATGCCGGCGCGGAAGCGATCCGCTGCGCCCTCGTCCTGCTCGCCGATCATGAACTCAACGCATCGACCTTCGCCGCCCGCGTCGCAGCGTCCACAGGCGCCTCGCCTGCCGCATGCCTGCTGGCCGGCCTGGCAACGCTGTCCGGCCCGCGCCACGGTGGTGCCGGCGAAGCGGTGATGCAACTGGCTGAAGATGCAGCAGCCCACGGCGCGGATGCGGCGATCCGGCGCTGGCTCGGCCATGATCGGCCCTTGCCGGCGTTCGGCCATCCGCTCTATCCCGAAG
The DNA here is from genome assembly GCF_030323205.1 of Mesorhizobium sp. C395A. Classification (NCBI taxonomy): domain Bacteria; kingdom Pseudomonadati; phylum Pseudomonadota; class Alphaproteobacteria; order Hyphomicrobiales; family Phyllobacteriaceae; genus Mesorhizobium; species Mesorhizobium sp. C395A. The sequence goes on from NZ_CP100473.1 coordinate 4,201,757, forward strand.
GCGATCCCCGTGCCACCGCACTTCTGGAAGTCATCCCTGTCGACGAGACGCTGCAACAGCTGCAAAAAGCCGCCATGGCGGCGGCCGGTGCCCAGCCCAACATCGACTTCGCCCTGGCCACACTAACGCGCGGCCTTGGCTTGCCGCGCGATGCACCGTTCCAGCTGTTTGCGCTCGGACGCAGTGTCGGCTGGGCCGCGCATATGGTCGAACAGATCATTAGCGGCAGCATCATCAGGCCGCGTGGCCGCTATGAGGGACGCGTGACTTAAGCCGACCTGGCCGTGTTCCCGAACCGCGCACGGTACGCGACGGGCGTCGTGGCGAACTGCTGACGAAAATGATGCCGCAGCGTGCCTGCCGCGCCAAAGCCGGCGGTCTCGGCAATCCGTTCGATCGGCATGGCGGTGTCTTCCAGTAGCGTGCACGCCCGCGAAAGCCGTTCCGACAGCAGCCAGCGCGCCGGCGTGACGCCGGTTGCGGCCGCGAACCGGCGCAGGAACGTCCGCTCGCTCATACCGGCAAGCTCGGCCAAGATGGCGACGGGATAGTCGGCGGCAATATCGGCGCGCATCCTGTCGATCAACGGTCCAAGCCGGCTGCGCTCATGTGGCTCGGGAACGGAACTCTCGACATACTGCGCCTGGCCGCCGTCGCGATGCGGCGGCACGACCAGACGGCGCGCCACCATGTTTGCAGCCTTGGTGCCGAAGTCGCGCCGAACCAGATGCAGGCAGAGGTCGATGCCCGCGGCACTGCCTGCCGATGTCAGCACATTGCCCTCATCGATGTACAAAACGTCCGGAATCACGGTGATGTCGGGGTACATCTCCGTCAGCTTCTCGCTGTAGCGCCAATGCGTGGTCGCTCTTTTGCCCGCAAGCAGGCCGGCGGCGGCAAGCACGAACACGCCCGAACAGATCGAAAGAATGCGAGCGCCGCGCTCGTGTGCCTTTCGAAGCGCCTCGATCAGCGCCGGCGGCACCGGAGCCTCCGTTCCGCGCCATCCCGGTACGATCACCGTGCCGGCCTGGCCGATCAGATCGATCCCGCCGTCGGCAACAATACGCACGCCGCCCAGCGCGCGCATTTCACCGGTATCAATACCGGCAACTGCAAAACGGTACCAATCCTCACCCATTTCCGGCCGGGGCAAGGCGAAGATCTCAACCGCCACGCCAAACTCGAACGTGCACAGCCCGTCATAGGCAACGGCAACGACAAGAGGGTTGGCAGGGCGCGGATTCGCAGAGGATGGCATGATCTTGACGATATATGGCAAAGCTGCCAGCTGCAATCGCCCTGCTTCCTGTCTTATCTCTCCGTCGCATCAGCAATGGAGATACGAGGATGAGCCACGTGACAGACATTCCGGCGGCATCGCCGGATATCGCCCGCGACCATTTTCTGCTCCGGCTTTCCGTCGAGACCGACTGTTCCGACGTCGCCGCCGCACTGCGTGCCGGAGAGCCGGACTTTGTTCTCCTGCATGTGGTCGGTTCGCCGGAAGCCTATGGACGCCGCCATGTGCCGGGCGCGCTGCATCTGCCCCACCGCGAAATATCGGCCGGGCGGATGGTGCAATGGCCCGAAAGGACGCTGTTCGTCGTCTATTGCGCGGGACCGCATTGCAATGGCGCGGATCAGGCGGCCTTCAAGCTGGCCAGCCTCGGTCGTCCCGTGAAGATCATGATCGGCGGCATAACCGGTTGGCAGGACGAGGACCTTCCTTTCGCTTCAGGCAAGGAGCCCGGTGTCTTGCACGCGTGAGGCCACGCGATATGGTCGGCCTTGAAGACTGGGCAAGCATGCAGAAGGCGATGGTTAGAATTCGTCCATTCGTGCGCCAGGATGTCGGTGCGGTGCTCGCCCTCATACGGGCGCTAGCCGTCTTCGAGGGTTATGACGACAAGCTTCGCGTCACCGAAGCGAACCTCATCGAGCACGGGCTGGGGCCATCGCCCCGGTTCGGCGTGTTGGTGGCGGAGCGAGAGGGCGTGATCGTCGGCATCGCCGTCCACTACCTCATCCCCTGGACCTACGACCTGAAGCCGGTTGTCTGGCTGAAGGAACTCTACGTCACTGAAGCGACGCGCGGCATGGGGGTCGGCCATGCGCTTGTTGAACAGCTTCGCCAACACGCTTTGAGCATTGGCGCCTCCGCCATCAAATGGACGGTGCTGAAATCCAACTCGCCGGCCAAAGCCTTCTACCGCTCGCTCGACGGCCAGCCCGACGATATCTGGGAACCGTGGCAGCTGAAAATCGACCCGTGACGGCCGCCTCGACCAACTGAGGGCGGTCGACCATGCGGCGGTCGCTTACGACATCGTATCGAGCTTGCGCTGCATGGCGGCGATCTGTTGCTTCAGTTCCTGAAGGTCGTCGCCGCTCTTTTCCGCGACGTCCTTGCGGGCCGGCTCGGGTGCAGCCGCGGCCGCAGCATTTGTGGCGGCGGTCGGGAACGGCGTGAACAGGCGCATCGCGTTCTGGAACATTTCCATGTTGCGGCGTGTCTGCTCTTCCAGCGCCTTGATCGGCGTGGCGATCTTCATCACATCCAGCGGCGACTTGCCGATCGCGCCCTTCATCTGTTCGCGGAACCGCTCCTGCTCCTTGGAGAAGGCCATCATCGACTGTTCGAGGAAGCTCGGCACGATCTGCTGCATCTGGTCGCCATAGAAAGCGATCAGCTGGCGCAGGAACGGGATCGGCAGCATGTTCTGCCCATCCTTGTTCTCCAGTTCGAAGATGATCTGCGTCAGCACCGGATGGGTAATGTCGTCACCGGTCTTGGCGTCCTGGACGGTGAACTCCTCGCCCTTCTTGACCATCTCGGCCAGATCCTCGAGCGTCACATAGGTGCTGGTGCCGGTATTGTAGAGCCGGCGATTGGCATATTTCTTGATAATGATAGGGTCGTCTTTCGCGGCCATCAGCATCCTCCCGGGACACCGGCGCACCTGAGTAAGCCGCCGGTAACGATTGCGCCATTTTTAAGGATATGCGCAAAAGCTCTATAATTCCAAGCGCTTTGTGCAGTGCGGCATCATTTATTGCTGCATGGCCGGCCAATTATGCTGCGCAGCAAAGGTTGGGCGATCCCGCCGGCCGCTCACGCCCTGCTTGCGGCGCTTGGCCGGCATGCCCATTTCCGGTTTGACATGGGGTGTGGAACGGGCAAGAAAAGTCCCAACAAGCCCCCAAGAACACGACACCTCGAAGTCTGGAGAGAAAAATGTCCGCTTCCAATTCAATCGTCGTTGCCAGCGCCGCACGCACGGCTGTCGGCTCTTTCAACGGCGCCTTCGCCGCCACCCCGGCGCATGAACTTGGCGCCGTCGTCATCAGGGAGCTTTTGGCGCGCGCCGGCGTCGAGCCGGGTGAAGTCGACGAGGTCATTCTCGGCCAGGTGCTGACCGCCGCGCAGGGCCAGAACCCCGCCCGCCAGGCGTCGATCAATGCCGGCCTGCCCAAGGAGACCACCGCCTGGGGGCTCAACCAGGTTTGCGGCTCTGGCCTGCGCGCCATCGCGCTCGGCATGCAGCAGATCGCCGCCGGCGACGCCACTGTGATCATCGCCGGCGGCCAGGAATCGATGTCGCTGTCGCCGCACGCCGAGCACCTGCGCGCCGGCGTCAAGATGGGCGACTACAAGATGATCGATACCATGATCAAGGACGGGTTGTGGGACGCCTTCAACGGCTACCACATGGGCAACACCGCCGAGAACGTCGCCCGCCAGTTCCAGATCACCCGCGACGACCAGGACCAGTTTGCGCTGGCCTCGCAAAACAAGGCCGAGGCCGCGCAGAAGGCCGGCAAGTTCAAGGACGAGATCGTCGCCTTCACGATCAAGGGCAGGAAGGGCGACACTGTCGTCGACCAGGACGAGTACATCCGCCACGGCGCCACCATCGACGCCATGTCCAAGCTGAAGCCGGCTTTCGACAAGGACGGCACCGTGACCGCCGCCAACGCGTCGGGCATCAATGACGGCGCCGCCGGCGCGCTGCTGATGAGCGAGGCTGAAGCCACAAGGCGCGGCATCACCCCGCTGGTGCGCATCGCCTCATGGGCGACGGCCGGCGTCGATCCGGCGATCATGGGCACCGGACCTATTCCCGCCTCGAAGCGGGCGCTCGAGAAGGCCGGCTGGTCGGTCAAGGACCTCGACCTTGTCGAGGCCAATGAAGCCTTCGCCGCGCAGGCCTGCGCCGTCAACAAGGGCATGGGCTGGGATACGTCGATCGTCAACGTCAATGGCGGCGCCATCGCCATCGGCCATCCGATCGGCGCGTCGGGCGCCCGCGTCTTCAACACGCTGGTTTTCGAGATGCGCCGCCGCGGCGCCAAGAAGGGCCTTGCCACGCTGTGCATCGGCGGCGGCATGGGCGTCGCTCTGTGCGTGGAAGCGCTGTGAAAGAGAAGTGAGTAGTGAATAGGGAGTAGTGAATGGGGAAGAAGGAGCAGCGCGGCGGGATATAGATCCCTACTCGCTACTCCCTACTCCCTATTCCCTTCTTCCGACCAAAGGGAGGAAGAACTTTCAATGACCAAAGTAGCGCTCGTCACCGGTGGATCGCGCGGCATCGGCGCCGCCATATCGATCGGCCTGAAGAATGCCGGTTACACCGTTGCAGCCAACTATGCCGGCAATGACGAGGCAGCGGGGAAGTTCAGCGCACAAACCGGCATCAAGGCCTACAAATGGTCGGTCGCCGACTACGACGCCTGTGCCGCCGGAATCAAACAGGTCGAGGCCGATCTCGGCCCGGTCTCGGTGCTGGTCAACAATGCCGGCATTACCCGCGACGCCATGTTCCACAAGCTGACGCGCGAGCAGTGGAAGGAAGTCATCGAGACCAATCTGTCTGGGGTCTTCAACATGACGCATCCGCTGTGGGGCGGCATGCGCGACCGCAAATTCGGCCGCGTCATCACCATTTCCTCCATCAACGGCCAGAAAGGCCAGGCCGGCCAGGTCAACTATTCCGCCGCAAAGGCCGGCGACATCGGCTTCTCGAAGGCGCTGGCGCAGGAGGGCGCGCGCGCGGGCATCACAGTCAATGTCATCTGCCCCGGCTACATCGCCACCGAGATGGTCAAGGCGATCGACGAGAAGGTGCTGAATGAACGCATCATCCCGCAGATTCCGGTCGGCCGCCTCGGCGAACCGGAAGAGATCGCGCGTTGCGTCGTCTTCCTCGCTTCCGAAGACGCCGGCTTCATCACCGGTTCGACCATCACAGCCAATGGCGGCCAGTATTTCGCCTGAACGACAGCATTTCGCCCGGTAGGACGGGCCGGCTTATGGCCCGTTTTTTCATCGCCGGCCGGCGATGTTCCCGGGCTGCGCGCTAGACATTGACCCGTTCCGGCACGCAAAGATTAACGATTTCCAGGCGCCCTGTGCAAAACCCGGTTCGCAAGCTGTGAATTCTCGATGGACAAGCTGTGGACAACACAAGATGTTGGGGTGAACAAACCAGGAAAATCCCGCATTCGCTGATTCGTCACCGATTCGTTCCGGCTTTGAGCGGAACGTTAACGACCAAGGCCGGAAACCACCGTCAAATGGTTAAGGCCGATTAAGAAAATTCAATAATTTCATAATGTTGACGAGGCGTATCGGATCACGACGATGCCCCGCCGGCAAAGGTTAACCCCAATGGTCCCCTTGCAGGAATCGGGCCAGTTTCCGCGATTCAGCATATGGTGAGACTCAGGCTCGCAAAATCCACATGTAGCCGTGAACAAAAGCTGAATCTGCCGGAGTCACTGATTCGTCGCCGATTCGTTCCAGACTCGTTCCAACTGTTAATTGAGACCTCAACGACGAACCGTGGGACTGCCGGCCGGAACATTCCGCTTTCGCTTCGCGCCTGAAATCCCTATGTGTCGCCTGTCATACGCGCCACGCGAGGCGCGCTCCCGACAACACGATGCAGAAAGCCTCATCTCCAGGCCGATGAACATCCAGCCGAAACACACCGAGCCGCTGATCCTGTCGGGCCGCGACGTGACTGCCGTGCTGGGTCCGACCAACACCGGCAAGACCCATCTCGCCATCGAGCGCATGGTGGCACATGAGAGCGGCATTATCGGCCTGCCGCTCCGCCTTCTGGCGCGCGAGGTCTATGCCCGCGTCTGCGAAAAGGTCGGCGCCCACAAGGTGGCGCTCATCACCGGCGAGGAAAAAATCCAGCCGCCCGGCGCGAAATATTCGGTCTGCACCGTCGAAGCCATGCCGCGCGAGACCGACGTTGCCTTCGTCGCCATCGACGAGGTGCAACTCGCCGGCGACCTCGAGCGCGGCCACATCTTCACCGACCGTATCCTGCACCTGCGCGGCCGCCAGGAAACGCTGCTGCTCGGCGCGGCCACCATGCATGGCATCCTGCAAAAGCTGCTGAGAGGCGTCTCGGTGGTGACGCGCCCTCGCCTGTCGCACCTGGCCTATGCCGGCTCGAAGAAATTGACCCGCCTGCCGCGGCGTACGGCGATCGTCGCTTTCTCCGCCGACGAGGTCTATGCCATCGCTGAGCTGATCCGCCGCCAGCAAGGAGGAGCGGCGGTCGTGCTCGGCGCGCTGTCGCCCCGCACCCGCAATGCCCAGGTGGCAATGTTCCAGGCAGGCGACGTCGACTATCTCGTCGCCACCGACGCCATCGGCATGGGGCTCAACCTTGATCTCGATCATGTCGCCTTCGCCCAGAACCGCAAATTCGACGGCTATCAGTACCGCAATCTCACGGCGGCCGAGCTCGGCCAGATCGCCGGCCGCGCCGGCCGCCATCTGCGCGACGGCACCTTCGGCGTCACCGGCCAGGTCGACCCGCTCGATGAGGAGTTGGTCAAGCGCATCGAGGGACACGAGTTCGATCCGGTGAAGGTGCTGCAATGGCGCACCGCGCATTTCGACTTCGCCAGCCTCGACGCGCTGAAGCGCTCGATCGAAACCAACGCGCCGGTCGAAGGCCTGACGCGGGCGCTGCCGGCGGTCGATGCCCAGGCGCTCGAACATCTCTCCCGCGACGAGGACATCCGCGCGCTGGCTACCAATGCCAAGCGCGTCGCGCTGCTGTGGGAAGCCTGCGCGTTGCCGGACTACCGCAAGATCGCGCCGGCCCAGCACTCCGACCTGATCGCTTCTATCTACACCGACCTCGCCAAACACGGCCATGTCGACGAGAACTACATGGCCGAGCAGGTGCGCCGCGCCGATACGACCGAGGGGGACATCGACACGCTGTCGCACCGCATTGCGCAGATCCGCACCTGGACATTCGTGTCCAACCGGCCGGGCTGGCTGGCCGATCAGGCACACTGGCGGGAAAAGACGCGCGAAATCGAAGACAGATTGTCGGATGCGCTGCATGAGCGGTTGACGAAACGGTTTGTAGACCGCAGGACTTCCGTCCTCATGCGGCGCCTTAGAGAAAATACAATGCCTGAAGCCGAAATCAGTCCTACCGGAACCGTCCTTGTCGAAGGCCATCATGTCGGCGAGTTGCAAGGGTTCCGCTTCACCGCCGATCAGAGCGCCGGCGGCGAAGACGCCAAGGCCGTGCGTACGGCAGCGCAAAAAGCGCTGGCCGCCGAGTTCGAGGCACGTGCCGAACGCTTCGGCGCCTGCGCCAATGGCGACCTTGCGCTCGGCTCCGACGGCACGCTGCGCTGGATCGGCGCGCCGATCGGCACGCTGGTTGCCGGCGAGGACGCGCTGAAGCCGCGCCTGGTGCTTTTGGCCGACGAGCAGTTGACCGGTCCCGCCCGCGACAAGGTCGCCGCGCGCGCCGAGCGCTTCGTCAATTTCCAGATCGAATCCTTGCTGAAGCCGCTGGTCGACTTGAAGAATGCCGAGCAGATCGCCGGCATCGGCCGGGGCATCGCCTTCCAGCTCGTCGAGCATTTCGGCCTCATCAACCGCCGCGACATCACCGAGGAAATGAAGTCGCTCGACCAGGAGGGTCGCGCCGCCTTGCGCCGGCTCGGTGTGCGCTTCGGCGCCTACCACGTCTTCGTGCCGGCGCTGATCAAGCCGGCGCCCGCCGGACTGATCACGCTTTTGTGGGCGCTGAAGAACGACGGCAAGGACAAGCCCGGCTTTGGCGACGTGGTGCACGCGCTGGCCTCCGGCCGCACCTCGGTGGTCATCGATCCGGCTTTCGACAAGAGCTTCTACAAGCTCGCCGGCTACCGCAATCTCGGCCGCCGCGCCGTGCGCATCGACATTCTGGAACGGCTGGCCGACCTGATCCGGCCTGCGACCAACTGGAAGCCCGGTCTGGGACAGCGCCCGGACGGCGCCTATGACGGCCAGTCCTTCATGGTGACGCCGCCGATGATGTCCATCCTCGGCGCAACCGCCGACGACATGGAAGAGATCCTGAAAGGCCTTGGCTACCGCGCCGAGCCGAAGCCGCCGGCAGAGGTCAAGGCGCGGCTGGAAGCACAGGACAATGCGGCGCGGCAAGCGGCTGCCCCCAAGCTGGCTGCGGACGCGGCTGCAAAAGCCGAACAGGCCAAGGGGGCGGAAGCCGCTGCAAGAGAAGCCGCCGCTGAAGCGCCGGCCGTTGGATCGGAGCCGGATGCGGTTGCCGCCGCTGAGCCTGCGGCTGAGCAGCCCGTCGCCGAAGCCGCAGCGGAGGCTGTTGCTGCGGACGCTCAGCCGGGCGGGCCTCAAGAGGGTACGGAGCCAACTCCGGCCGCTGAAGCTACCGCCGAAGCTCCAGCCATCGCGGAAGCAACGGCAGAGCCTGTCGCGGACGAGCAAGTCGAAGCTCACGCAGAAATCGCGGAAGAAGCTCCGGCTGTTGCGGGAGCTGACGACACTGCCGACGCCACCGTCGCCGAAAACGCCGACGCCCTTACCTCCCCCTCGATGGGGGAGGCCGCGGCGCGAAGCGACGCGGGTGACAGCGCTGACGAAGCAGATAGTGCAAACGATGCAAGTGCAAGCGCCGACGCCGGCGCTGCCCCCACCCCGGCGCTGCGCGCCGACCCTCCCCACGAGGGGGAGGGTGGAAGCGCTGAGCCTGTCCCCGAGGCCGAAGCGCCAAAGCCCATCTTGCTGTGGCGGCAGGGTCGTTTCGAGCAGCGCCCGCGCCATCGGCAAGACAACCGCAGAGACAATCGCCCGCGTAACGGCCAGGCTAGCCGCGCCGATGCGCCGGCCGACGCTGCCGGCGGACAGCCGGCACCGGGCGAACGGCCGGCCTATCAGGGCCGGCGCGACCAGCGCGACGGTGCCGCCAAGCCACGCTTCGACCGTTCGAAGTTCAAGCCCAAGCCGCAGGCCGAGGGCGAACAGCGCCGCGACGGCAAGCCGCAAGGCGAGCGTCCGCGCGAGGGCCGGCCTGACTGGAAAGGCGGCAGGCCGGAAGGCAAAGGCGGACCGCAAGGCGCCAAGCCGGCTTTCCAGGCCAAGCCACGCGAGGAACGCCCGGCGCGCTTCGATCCGGACTCGCCCTTCGCCAAGCTCGCCGCCTTGCGCGACCAGTTGAAGAAATAAGCCCCAGGTTCGCTGCGATGGTTGCTGAAGGTCGTCAGCGCATCGACAAGTGGCTGTTCTTTTCGCGCGCGATAAAATCGCGCTCGCTGGCGGCCAAGCTGGTTGTCGCCGGACGCGTCCGCATTAATAGCGACAAAGCAGCGCAGGCCTCCGATCTGGTCAAGCCTGGCGACGTTTTGACCATTACGCACGAGCGCCGTATTTTCATTTGGAAGGTGCTTGGCACCGGCGTGCGGCGCGGTCCGGCCGAGGAAGCGCGCACGCTCTACGAGGACATGTCCCCGCCGCCGGCCCCAAAAGGCGAGGCTGTTGCCGATGCCATTCCGGCGCTGCGCGACGCCGGCAGCGGCCGGCCGACCAAGAAAGAGCGCAGGCAAACCGACCGGCTGTTCGGCGAAGACTGAAGCCTTGGCCGTCTGCGCCATGCCGGCGGTCTGGAATTTCATTCCGGACACGCGGGCCCCGCCTGCAATGGCTGCCCTTGCAAGCGGCAGGCAAAGGCGTTACCTCACCAAAAAAGCCGCCGCATCGGCCCGAAAATCGGAAATCGATTTTTCGGAAGGCACGATGCGCAGATTCAAAGTGTCAGAGCGTACTTTATGCGTCCAAGTGGACGCACGTCGCTCTAGCAAGAACGGGACGTCCCGGAGCCGACCAATGACCTATGTCGTGACCGACAACTGCATCAAATGCAAGTACATGGACTGCATCGAGGTCTGTCCGGTCGACTGCTTCTACGAGGGCGAGAACATGCTTGTCATACATCCCGACGAGTGCATCGACTGCGGCGTCTGCGAACCGGAATGCCCGGCCGATGCAATCAAGCCCGACACCGAGCCGGGCCTCGACAAATGGCTGCAGGTCAACACCGAATACGCCGAGAAATGGCCCAACATCACCGCCAAGAAGGAGCCTCCGGCAGATGCCAAGAGCTTCGACGGCGAGGCCGGCAAGTTCGAGAAATATTTCTCCGCCGAGCCCGGCGAAGGCGACTGAGCACATGACGCTGGAATCGGAATCGATTTCGGAAAGGGTGATGCGCAAAGCAAAAAAGTGCGGCCTATTGGATCGTCATAACGCTGCGTAACGCGCATCATACATTAACTGCCTTGACAGGCGGCGATGGCGCTCGACCTTCGCGTTTGCAGCAAAACCTTGATTCTTCCGACTTTTTGTGCTACACCAGTTGAAACATGCCGGTGACACAACGTCGATTTATGGCGCAAGCGCCCCAAATCACTGAAAGGTGAAATCCCCAATCGGACCAGAGCGATCTGGGCCAGGCAGTCGCTATGTATGCGGTTTGCCGGTCCCGGCTTTTTCCGATGGGTTCATCTGTTGTGCGGCTAACGATCGGTGTCCCCGGTCGCATGCGTTCGGACCGGCAGGCCGCCGGTGCCACAACAAGGAGTTCAGGGCGTAATGGCAACGATCACCCCGCAGAAGAAGTCCACCTCGGCACGCCACGGTTTCAAGACCGGCGAGTACATTGTCTATCCGGCACACGGCGTCGGCCAGATCGTCTCGATCGACGAGCAGGAAGTTGCGGGCCACAAGCTGGAACTGTTCGTCATCGACTTCCAGAAGGACAAGATGCGCCTGAAGGTTCCGGTCGCCAAGGCGACCTCCATCGGCATGCGCAAGCTGTCGGAAGAGGATTATGTCGAGCGCGCGCTGAAGGTCGTCCAGGGCCGCGCCCGCGTCAAGCGCACCATGTGGTCTCGCCGTGCGCAGGAATATGATGCCAAGATCAATTCGGGCGACCTGATCTCGATCTCGGAAGTCGTGCGCGACCTCTACCGTGCCGACAACCAGCCGGAACAGTCCTATTCCGAGCGTCAGCTCTATGAGGCGGCACTCGACCGCATGGCGCGCGAGATCGCGGCAGTCAACCGCATGTCGGAAACCGAAGCCGTGCGCCTGATCGAGGTCAACCTCAACAAGGGCCCGAAGCGCGGCGCCAAGGCCGACAATGAGGAAGCCGAGCAGGAAGAAGCTGCCTGATCGCTTTCACCGTCGAATTCATGAAAAACCCGGCCTTGTGCCGGGTTTTTGTTTTTACCCCCTTGTGGGGTTCCAAGGACGGGCGAGACCCGTGGCTCGCCCAGGCAGGGTCGCTGCGAAGCAGCGAGGATGGGGACGACACCAGACCGCACCCGTCCGACCTCCCCACAAGGGGAACGTAGAAGGCTCAGCCGCCGGCTTCCTTCTCCGCCTCCTGCTTCAGCGTCGCAATAAAACGCTTGGTCCGTTCCCGCTCCGGATTGCTGAACACCACGGTGGACGGCCCCTTCTCGACGACGACACCAGCATCGAGGAACACCACCTCCTGCGCGATCTTGGAGGCAAGGCGAAGGTCGTGCGTGGCCATCACCATGGTGGTGCCTTCGCTGGCGAGCTTTCCCAGCACGTCGACCACTTCCTGCGCCAGTTCCGGATCGAGCGCCGAGGTCGGCTCGTCGCAGAGCAGCACTTTCGGCGACGGCGCCAGGGCGCGGGCGATCGCCACACGCTGCTGCTGGCCGCCCGACAGCGTTGCCGGCCAATCGTCCGCCTTGTGCGCCATGCCGACCTTCTCGAGCAGCGCCAGTGCCCGCTCGCGCGCCTTTGCCGTCGGCCATTTCAGCACCGTCACCAGGCCTTCCATGACGTTCTCGATCGCGGTGCGATGCGGGAACAGCTGGAAATTCTGGAACACCATGCCGGTCTGCAGCCGCAGGCGCTGGATGTCGCGGCTGGGGATCTTGACGCCGGGACGGAATTCCAGCGTCTCGTCGCCGATGCGCACCATGCCCGAGGTCGGGATCTCCAACAGGTTGATGCAGCGCAGCAGTGTGCTCTTGCCGCCGCCGGAGGGGCCGACAAGCGCGGTGACGCTGCCTTCGGCAATGGTGACCGTCACGCCCTTCAGCACCAGATTGTCGCCGAAGCGCTTTTCGATGTCGGTGAGGCCGATCATGAGCGCGCCTCCAGGAAGCCGCCATAACGGTTGAGCCGCTCCTCCAGCCGCATCTGCAAGGCCGAAAGCACCGAGCTCATCGCCAGATAAAGGATCGCCGCCTCGACATAGAGGATCAGCGGCTCATAGGTGGTGGCGACGATGCGCTGCGCCGCCTGGAACATCTCCGGCACAGTGATGGCGGCGGCCAGCGACGTATCCTTGACCAGCGAGATGAAGGTGTTGGACAGCGGCGGCACGGCGACGCGGCCGGCTTGCGGCAGGATGGTACGCCGCATCGCCTGGCTCCAGGTCATGCCGATCGAATAGGCCGCCTCCCACTGGCCCTTCGGCACCGAGCCGATCACGGCGCGGATAATTTCCGAACTGTAGGCGCCTATGTTGAGGGTGAAGCCAATCAGCGCCGCCGGAAAAGCGTCCAGCAATATGCCGACCGAAGGCAGGCCGTAAAAGATCAGGAACAGCTGCACCAGAAGCGGCGTGCCGCGAAAGATCCAGACATAGAAGCGGACCACGGCAACCAGAGGCTTGGGACCGAACAGCCGCACCAGGGCGACAACCAGGCCGACGAACAGGCCGAGTGCGAACGATAGCAATGTCAGCGGTACGGTGAAGATCAACGCCGCCCACAGCAGTGTCGGCAACGAGTCCAGCATCAGGTGTAGCCAGTGCGGCACGAACGGCTCCTCCTTCACAGACCGCCGCGGTGACGGCAGTGCGATTGTGTGCTTCTCATATCATGCGAAAAACGGCGAGCCGTCAAAGACGGCCCGCCGCTATTTGTCATTGCCGGCAAACCGCCGGGAGATGGTCTTTACTGCGAGACATCCTGGCCGAAATAAGTGTCGGCGATCTTCTTGTAGGTGCCGTCGGCCTTGATGTCGGCCAGCGCCTTGTTGATCGCCGCGACCAGCTCCGGATCACCCTTGCGCACGATGACGCCGGAATAGTCGGCGTTCTCTTCCTGCGCGGCGATCTTCACATTGGCGTCCGGCTTGTGCTTCTTGAAGTCGAGGAAAGACAGGCTGTCATTGATGGTGGCGTCGGCGCGGCCGGTGAGCAGCAGCTGGATCGACTGGTCGAAGCCGTCGGTGCCGACGAGTTCGGCGCCGTTGGTCTCGGCGAGCTTGCCGAAATTCGATGTCAACGACTGTGCCGACTTCTTGCCCTTGAGGTCGGCGAAGGTCTTGATGTCGGTGTTGTCGCCGCGCACGATCAGCACGGCCTTGGAGGCGATGTAAGGATCGGAGAAATCGTACTTGGCCTTGCGCGCGTCGGTGATGCCGACCTCGTTGATCACGGCGTCGTAGCGGTTGGCGTCGAGGCCGGCGATCAGCCCGTCCCATTTGCCTTCGAGGAACTCGACCTTGACGCCGAGCTTGTCGCCGATCGCCTTGGCGATCTCGACGTCGAAGCCGACCAGCGCGCCGGAAGCATCATGATAGGTGAAGGGCGCATAGGTGCCTTCGGTGCCGACTTTGAGGGTGCCGGCCTGCTTGATCTGGTCAAGATTGGCGCCGGCATGGCCTGATGTAACAGCCAGAACCTGAAGCGTTCCGGCGACGATGAGCGAATTGAGCCATTTCATTTCTATGTGATCCCGTCCTTGGCCGGTGTCCGGCGCTTGTGAGAGCCGGAAACTGACAGATACAGCGCAGCAAAATAAGGAACCAGATTTCAAAAAAACGGCGATCCAGAAATCAGATTCTCAAAGCAGCTCGGATCGGTGCCAATAGTCCCGATCTGCGGTGTCGATGCGCCCTGTCGGACCGCACAAAACAACCGCCATCGGCGGCGGAACCAATCCCCGGTGTGGCACGTTCATGGCTTGTTGTAGGGCGCCGCGTTTCCATTTCAAGAACCCTTGGCTGCGCTAGGCCCGAAGCAATTCCAGGAAAGTGGGAAAGCGGTTTCCTTCGGAATTGCGTCAAACAGAGATAACGGCCGCCAGGCCGTCCGAAAATGTCCGGGAGCAGGAGCGCGGCATGATCGAAGACACGGCAGGACGGACCATGGTCCGCACGGCAATGAAAGCCCCCTACCTCGAGCGCGATGAGGAACATGTTCTCGCCTTGCGCTGGAAGGAAGACCAGGATCAGCAGGCGCTGCATCAGATTACCGTCGCCCATATGCGGCTGGTCATCTCCATGGCTTCGAAATTCCGACATTACGGCCTGCCGCTCGGCGATCTGGTCCAGGAGGGCCATGTCGGGCTGCTGGAAGCAGCCGCGCGTTTCGAGCCGGAGCGCGAGGTGCGCTTCTCGACCTATGCGACATGGTGGATCCGCGCTTCGATGCAGGACTACATCCTGCGCAACTGGTCGATCGTTCGCGGCGGCACCTCTTCGGCGCAAAAGGCGCTGTTCTTCAACCTGCGGCGCCTGCGCGCCCGTCTTGCGAATGGCGCCGAGCCGATCTCTAACGCCACGCTCTACCGCGAAGTCTCGGTAGCCCTCGGCGTCTCCGAGGCCGATGTCGAGAAGATGGATTCCAGGCTTTCAGCACCTGACTCTTCGCTCAACGCACCGCTCGCCGATGAGGCCGGTACCACCGAGCGGATGGACTTCCTGATTTCGGACGATCCATTGCCTGACGAGGTCGCCGGCGACACCATCGACGTCGAACGGCGCCTGATGTGGCTGAAGACGGCGCTCCGCGCGCTCAATGCCCGCGAACTCAGGATCATCGAGGAGCGTCGGCTGACAGACGAAGGTGCGACGCTTGAGGCGCTCGGCGAGACGCTCGGCATTTCCAAGGAGCGTGTCCGCCAGATCGAGGCCCGCGCCATGGAAAAGCTCAAGCTCGCGCTGGTCAAGCAGAACCCCGAATTCATGGCAGCGTGAGATTGCCAGGAACAGGGGTACCGCCCCGAGTTATCTCAGAAAAGTTATCTCAGAAAAAAGCACTACGAAGGCTGGGGTTTCTGACGAAGACCGGCGCTATCTGTCCGTGACGATCTTGACCTTGTCGCCGGCCGAAACCGAGGCGCCCGGCGACATCGCGTTGAGCACGCGGAACAGATCGAGCTTGCGGTCGACGCCGACCATCTGCGCCGAAAGTGTGCCCATCGTCTGCCCGGCCTGTACCGTGACGACGCGGATATGCAGCGGCTTCAGTGCCGCTTTCTCGGCGGGGCTGAGCACGCGGAACGAACCGCTGACCGAGCGTGCCACCGGATCGAGTGTCGTGCTGGCCGAGGGGGCGGCCGTCAGCAGGCGATAGACCTGGCCGCCGGCGCGGATCACTGCAATGTCGAACTGCCAGCCATCGGCGCCGGCGTGCGCTGTCGCCGCCTCGTTGCCGTCGATCGTCTCCTGGCGCACACTGGTCTCGTCGAGACCGGCCACCCAGCCGCTTCTGATGTAGTCGGTCAGCGCACGATCCTTGTCGATCGACACACCGTCGAAGCGGATCGCCATGTCGCCGGGACCGGTCGCCGTCACCGCCGCTGCCGAATTGTCGATGATGAAGCCGTCGGGCACGGTGAACGATACGCCGAGGCCCGGATGCAGGAAGGTCTGGCCGCGCACATAGCCCTCCTCCGGCGTGTCGCCATAGAGCAGGCCGTCTATCCCGGCCAGGAAGGAATCGCGGTCGCGCGTGCCGATGCCCGGCGCGCCGAACTGGCGGGCGTGACGCTGCGCCAGATCAATTCGCTGCGGCGTGTTGGGGTGCGTAGCCAGGAAGTCGAGGCTGGCGTCGGTGGCGCCGCTGATCGAGCGGAAATCTGTATAGGCCGACATCGACTGCAGGAAACGCCCGGCGGCATAGGGATCGTAACCCGCCTCGCCGATCGACTTGATGCCGATGGCGTCTGCCTCCAGCTCCTGGTTGCGCGAGAACTGCGCCAGCCTCAGCTTGCCGCGGATCAATGCCTGCTTGGCGGTCGGGCTGTCGCCCAGCACATCGGAGACCACCTTGGTCGCCAGGCCTTCCTCGGCCTCGAGCTGCTGTCGCTGCAGACCATGATTGGCGGTGACGTGGCCCATCTCATGCGCGATGACGGCGGCGAGTTCGGCCGAATCATTGGCCAGCGCCAGCAGGCCGCGGGTGACGTAGAGATAGCCACCCGGCAGCGCGAAAGCGTTGACGTTGGGCGAATTGAGGATGGTGATGCGATAGGTCTGGGTCGGATTGGCCGACACCACGGTCAGGCTGCCGACAACCTTGGCCACCATGCGCTCGAGCTTGGGATCGGAATATTCGCCGCCATAGGTGGCAAGGATGCGCGGATGCTGTGCCTTCGCCAGTTCGGCAAGCTTGCTGTTGGCGGCGACATTGTCGACCGTGATCGGCTTGTCGGAAGGCTGGAAGCCGGATTCCTGCACTTCGGGAGGCGTGAACATCTGGCAGCTGGCCAGCGCCACGGCAAGGCCGGCCAGCGCGAGGAAGCGCACCAGCGGTCTGCGTTTCAAAGTGTCAGTGCCGGTCGGCAGCACGGCGTTCCTTCAGCTCTCGGCGCATGATTTGGACCGGGGTCCGCGCCAGCGAAAAATCGGTTTTCGTTGGCAATCCTGCACACATCAAAAAACCTACAGCGTTTACGCATCCGGCCGGATGCGGCGCTGTAGGGGGCAAATCACGGCTCGTGCCGGACCAGTACTAAGCGGACCTAGCCACATCAGCTGGACCATGGCAAGCAAGCGCCACATCACCTGTAGCGGGTTTGGTCGTAAATTATGTCCGCTTCCGGGCAATATCGCGTGATCCGCCCGAACTTGCGCCGATATAGCGCCGAAACGCTTCAGGGCCAGTGCCGTCGAAAAAATCGGCGGCAGGTCCCGTCGCGGCAACCCTGCCATTGTCCAGAAAAACCATCTGCTCGCCGATACGGCGAGCGTCTTCCGGCTGATGCGTGACGAACAGCACCGTCATCGCCCGCTCGGCATGAACGCCGGCCACCAGGTCGAGCATGTCGTCGCGCAGTGCTGGCCCGAGCGAAGCGAACGGCTCGTCGAGCAGCAGCACCGGCCGGTCGCGCACCAGAACGCGGGCGAGCGCCACGCGCTGCCTTTCGCCGCCGGAGAGTTCGCGCGGCAGGCGCATTTCCTTGCCGGCCAGGCCGACGCGGTCAAGCGCCTCGGCGATTGCGGCGCGATCGGCGTCGGTCAGGTTGAGCGATGGCGAGCGGCCGAGCCCGACATTCTTCTCCACCGAGAGATGAGCAAACAGATTGTTTTCCTGGAACACCATCGACACCGGCCGCGCCGAAGGCGGCTTGGCGCCGACATCGGCGGCGCCGATCAGCACACGACCGGACTCCGGCGTCTCGAAACCAGCCACCAGATCGAGCAAGGTCGATTTGCCCGAACCACTTGCCCCCATGATGGCGGTGATCTTAGATGTATCGAATTCGACATCGAACAGGAATGACGTTTCGCCATAGCTGAACGAGACCTTGTCCAGCCGGACAGTCGTGCCTTTCTCCACAGCGGACGTCACGATCTCTCTCCCCGTCCCAGCCAGTCTGCCGCGACCACCAATGCAAGGCAGACCGCCCCGAGCAGCAAAGCCAGCCCGGCAGCATCGGCCGTGCGATAGCTGCCCATGCGCGCCAGCAGGAGATAGGGCAAGGTCTGCACCGAATCGCTGCCGAACAGCGCGATGACGCCGAGATCGCCGAGCGACAGCGCCATGGCGAAGGCAAAGCCGGTGGCCAGCGGCCGCCGGAGCGATGGCCAGTCGACCAGAAGCAGCCGGTTCCAGCCCGCAATGCCGAGCTGCGCGCACAGCTTTTCGTGGCGCTCGCTCGCCGCATCATAGGCCGGGCGCATCGCGCGGATGGCAAAGGGCATCGCCATCACCGCATTGACGGTGACGACCATGACCGGCGCGATGGCAAAGACATCGCTGACCGTGCGCAGCAGGAGAAACCAGCCGGCGCCGATGACGATGGGCGGCACGACGAGGACGAAGCCGGCGCCGGTGTCGGTGGCATGTTCGAGCAATGAACGGGCACTGGACCGGCGGCGCAGCGACAGTGCCCGCCGAGCCATGATGAGCGACAGCGACAGCGCCACCGAAAGTAGCGCCGCCGAGAGGGCGAGACCGGCGCTGGTCAGGGTCGCCTGACGCACGGCACTCTCGCCCGCCAGCCGGCCGAGATCGGCGCCGAGGCCGGACGCGACGGTGGCCGCCATTGGTCCGGCGACGAACAGCAAGGCGAGCACGATCAGGACGGCGTTGAACGCTGTTTCTGCTTTGCCGGCCAAGTGATAGCGGCGCGGCGCGACAGGCAAATTGGCGTCGCCGGTCACATTGGCGCCGAGCCGCGTCAGCGCCAGCATGACGGCAAAAGTCAGCGCGATCTGCAGCACCGTCAGCGTCACCGCTCGCGCCGGATCGAAGTCGAAACGCAGCGCCTGATAGATGGCGACTTCCAGCGTCGTCGCCGCCGGCCCGCCGCCGAGGATCAGCACGATGGTGAAGGAGGTGATGCAAAGCATGAAGACAAGCCCGGCGACGCCCGGCAGCGCGGCGCGCAGCACCGGCCACTCGATCAGCCGGAAGGCTGGCCTCGCCCCCATGCCGAGCTGGCTCGCCAGCCGCCATTGATCGGCCGGCACCGTTCCCAGCGCTTCGAGGAACAGCCGGGTGGCCAGCGGCAGGTTGAAGAAGACGTGGGCGACGAGGATGCCCGACAGCCCATAGATGTCGGGCCAGCTCTGGCCACCGATCGCGGCGAAATAACCGGCGCGGCCATAGAGCGCCAGTATGCCCAGCGCTCCGACAATTGCCGGCAAGGCAAGGGGCACAGTGAACAGCTGCAGGATGAAGCCGCGTCCGAAGAAGCGCGGATGCCGCGACAGCGACCGGGCGACGAAGAGCGCCGGTACGGCGGAAAGCAGAGTCGAGAGCGCAGCCTGCCAGAGCGTGAAGCGGACAACGCGCAGGAGATAGAGGTCAAAGGCGGACGCGGCGCCGGAAAGGTCGTGCGCGCCTTCGCGGATAAGGCCGGCGAAGGCGCCACCGATCAGCAGCGCGATTGCCGCAAGCGCGACAATGCCGGCCGTGATGCGGGGGTCAGAGCGTTGCACTCTTTACCGGGCGTCGCGTTCCTTCGCGCCCCCCTCTGTCCTGCCGGACATCTCCCCCACGAGGGGGGAGATTGGCGGTTTTAGCGCTCCGATCATTCCTGCAGCTTCGGAGATTGGCGAAAGTCAACGTAAAGGCCAATCTCCCCCCTCGTGGGGGAGATGTCCGGCAGGACAGAGGGGGGCGCCGTAGAGCACTCATCTTTTGACTATACAGCCAAATCTACTTGCTCATCACCGCCAGCCATTCATCCACCCAGGCCTTGCGATTTGCCGCGACCTCTTCCGGGCTGAACAGCAAGGTCTTCGCCGGCTTGACCAGCCTATCAAAAGCCGGATTGAGCGGCTTGTCGGTTTTCCCGGCCGGGAACATCCAGTTGGTCTCCGGAATGACATCCTGGAATTTCGGCCCGGTCATGAAGGCCAGGAACTTCGCCGCCAGCGGATTCTTCGCGCCCGTGGTGGTGATGCCGGCGACCTCGATCTGCAGATACTCGCCTTCCTCGAACGAGGCCGCCTGGTAGCGCCCGGTGTTCTCCGCCACCATGTGGTAGGCCGGCGACGTCGTATAGGAAAGCACCATCGGCGCCTCGCCCTTGGTGAACAGGCCGTAGGCCTCGCTCCAGCCCGGCGTCACCGTCAGCACTTTGCCCTTGAGTTTCGCCCAGGCTTCCGGCGCCTTGTCGCCATAGACCGACTTAACCCACAGCAGCAGGCCAAGGCCCGGCGTCGACGTCCTCGGATCCTGGATGACGATCTTGTCGGCGGCATCGCCCTCGACCAATTTCTTCAGGCTCTTCGGTGGGTTCTTCAGCTTCTCGGTGTCGTAGACGACGGCGAAATAGCCATAATCGTAGGGCACGAAAGTGTCGTCGCTCCAGCCGCCCGGCACGTTGTTTTCAGCCACCGCGCCATGTGGGACAAACAGGCCGGAAGCCTTGGCTTCCGCGGTGAGGTTGGTGTCGAGGCCAAGCACGATATCGGCTTTGGTCGACGCACCTTCGAGCTTGACGCGATTGAGCAGCGCGACGCCGTCGGCCACCGAGACGAAGTCGACGCTGCAGCCACACTCGGCCTCGAATTCCTTCTTCACCTGGGGGCCTGGACCCCAGTCGGCAGTGAAACTCTCATAGGTATAGATCGTGAGTTTTTCCTGCGCGCACGCAGGGCTTGCCAGTAGCGAAACAGCAAGCCCAAGCGCTGGGACAAGACGGGACAAAAAAATGCGCATCGGCGCCTCCTTCATTCGTGTTGAAAGGAATTGAGGCGTCGGGCTGTCCGAAGCGTCTAATCCCTCCGCCGGTACAAACCGGATCAGGTTCAGCGGGTTGGCGAGACTGCCTCTCAGCCGGTCCGCGAAGATCGCGTCCGGCACCCCGTTAGAGCGTTTCGACACATAGGCCCGGCCAAGGTGCCACGCAAGTGGAAGTTTGCCCGAGCGTGATCCCGGAAAGTGGAATCCGTTTCCGGAAAAAGATCATGCTCCAACAAAGAGTGACGGTGCCGCTCGGCCTTCCGTTTCGTCGGCGGGGCTGGTAAGGGCCAGCGGATATGAGCACATTCACCATCCTGCTTGGCGGCGATCTCGTCCGCACGCCGCGGCTCGACCGCCAGGTCGCGGGCACGCGCGTCATCGCCGCCGACGCCGGCATCGATCATGCCCGCCTGCTCGGCGTGATGCCGGAGCTGTGGGTCGGCGATTTCGATTCCGTGCCGGCGGACCTGCCTGCCGATCTCGCCGCCGTGCCGCGGGAGGTGTTTCCTCCCGAAAAGGACAAGACCGATGGCGAACTGGCGATCGCGGCGGCATTGGAACGCGGCGCCACCAGCCTGGTGCTGGCCGGCGCTTTCGGCGGCAAGCGCGCCGACCACGCCTTCCTCCATCTGGCGCTCAGCCTGCGGCTGGCCGAGGCCGGCACAAAATTGCTGTTGACCAGCGGAGCGCAGGAAGGCGCCCCTCTGCTGCCTGGCAAGGCCGGCTTCGACTATGCCGACGGAACGCTGTTTTCGGTGCTCGGCTTTTCCGATCTTTCGGGCCTCACCGTGTCCGGCGCGAAGTGGCCGCTCGACCATGTCGAGGTCGTGTTCGGCTCGTCGCTGACCATCTCGAACGAGGTCAAGTCCAACACGACCGGGGGCGGCCTCGAAATCGCGCTCGGCCATGGCCGCGCGCTGCTGCTCGCCCACCCCTACCCCTTGCCTGAAAGCTGACATGGCCCCGCCCCTTCTCAACCTCGACGGCATAAGACTGACCTTTGGCGGCACGCCGCTGCTCGATGGCGCCGAACTGACGGCGTCCGCCGGTGACAAGATCGCGCTCGTCGGCCGCAACGGCTCCGGCAAGTCGACGCTCCTGAAGATTGCTGCTGGTCTGATCGAGCCGCAAGACGGCGAGGTCTTCCGCCAGCCTTCGGCAACGGTGCGCTATCTCCCGCAAATGCCCGACATGGACGGCTTTGCCAATGTGCGCGCCTATGTCGAGGCCGGGCTTGGGCCTGCCGACGATCCCTACCGCGCCACATATCTGATGGAGCATCTCGGCCTCGCCGGCACGGAGAACCCCAACGATCTCTCCGGCGGCGAGGCGCGCCGCGCAGCACTTGCCCGCGTCATGGCGCCCGAACCCGATATTCTGCTGCTTGATGAGCCGACGAACCATCTCGATTTGTCGGTCATCGAATGGCTGGAAGAAGAGCTTGTCCGGACGTCTTCGGCGCTGATCGTCATCTCGCACGACCGTCGCTTCCTCGAACGCGTCTCGCGCGCCACTGTCTGGCTCGACCGTGGCCAGACCCGCCGCCTCGACAAGGGCTTTGGCCATTTCGAGGAATGGCGCGACCTTGTGCTGGAAGAGGAAGAGCGCGAACAGCACAAGCTCGGCCGCCAGATCGTGCGCGAGGAGCATTGGCTGCGCTATGGCGTGACGGCTCGCCGCAAACGCAACATGCGCCGCCTGGGCGAACTGCAGACCATGCGCCAGCGTTTTCGCGGCCATCGCGGCGCCGAGGGCTCGGCGACCATGGTGGCCAGCGACGCCGCCGAATCCGGCAAGCTGGTGATCGAGGCCAAGAACATCGAGAAGAGTTTTGGCGACCTGACCGTGGTCAAGGGCTTCTCGACCCGCATCCAGCGCGGCGATCGCGTCGGCCTTGTCGGGCCGAACGGCGCCGGCAAGACGACGCTGTTGAAGATGCTCACCGGCGAGATGAAGCCCGATGCCGGCTCGGTGCGGCTCGGCACCAATCTGGAAATCGCCACGCTCGACCAGAAGCGCGAGGCGGTCGATCCGGCCGAGACCCTGGCGCAGTATCTCACGGACGGGCGCGGCGAAAACCTCGTCATCAATGGCGAGCAGCGCCATGTCGTGTCCTACATGAAGGATTTCCTGTTCAAGCCGGAACAGGCGCGCACCCCGGTGCGCGAGCTGTCCGGCGGCGAACGGGCGCGGCTGCTCCTGGCGCGTGTTCTGGCGCGGCCGGCCAACCTTCTGGTGCTCGACGAGCCGACCAACGATCTCGACATGGAGACGCTGGAACTGTTGCAGGAACTTGTCGCCGGCTTTGCCGGCACGGTCATCCTGGTCAGCCACGACCGCGACTTCCTCGACCGCACCGTCACCAGCATCATCGCCCCGGACGGAGGCGGCCGCTGGATCGAATATGCCGGTGGCTATTCCGACATGCTGGCGCAGCGCGGCGGCACCCGGCTCGACGACCGCAAGGCGCGCGCCAAGGCCGAAGCCAGCGATGCGCCGGCGCCGGGCAAGAGCGAGCCGGCAGCGCCAAAAGGGCCGTCGAAGAAACTGTCGTTCAAGCAGAAATTCGCCCTGGAATCGCTGCCCAAGAAGATCGAGGCGGTAATGGCCTCGATCTCGCGTTTGGAAAACAACATCGCCGATCCCGCCTATTACGAGCGCGACCCGGCCTCGTTCCAAAAGACCATCGCCGCCCTCGACAAGGAACGCGCCACGCTGGCCGCACTCGAGGAAGAGTGGCTGGAACTGGAAATGCTGCGTGAGGAGATGGAGGGGTAGCATTGCCTGCGGTCTTTTATGCGCGTATATTGTGCGCATGAAAGGAGGCATCTCCGTGCTTCAATCGACGCCAAAAACTCAGCGGACCTCTGTCAACACGTCCATTGACTCTCAGTTGATCAAGGACGCCAAAGCGTTGGGCATCAACATCTCCCGCGCTGCCGAAGCAGGGATCGCGAAAGCGATTGCGGCGGAGAAAACGCGTCGATGGCAAGAAGAAAACAGGGAAGCCATCAAAAGCTCCAACGAATATGTCCGAAAGAACGGACTGCCATTGGCTAAACACCGGCCGTTCTGATGGCGCGTTACGATTTCTATCGGAGTACCGAGAGCGACGGTTATCTTCTCGACGTGCAGTCAGATATGCTTGAAGGGCTGAGCACGAGGGTGGTCGTTCCTTTGATGCCGCCCGAGATTGCCCCGCTTCCTGGCCGCCGCCTGAACCCGACCTTCGCTATAAACGGCAAAGATCTTGTGATGGTCACACAGTTTGTGTCGGCCTTCAGCGCGTCCGAATTGCGGATGCCAGAGGGAAACCTTTCTAGACATCACGACGACATCGTCGCCGCCCTCGACATGCTGTTCCAGGGCTTCTGAGCGAAGGCAGCCGCTACTGCCGCCCGTCAACCTGCCGTCTTGGCCTGCCAGGCCTTCAGCGCCTCGTCGAACACCTTCTCGCCCGGAATGCCCTTTTCCATGGTCAGCAGCGCCCGGCGTCCGGTCTTGTAGACCACCGGCACGTCGATCCAGTCCTGGCCTCGAAGCAAGGTCATATTGGCGTCCTCGTCGGCCTTGGTGTCGTTGAGCGCCACCAGGAAGAAGCCGTCGGCGATCTTGGCCGGAATGCCGATCAGCGGGCTGCCGGCATCCTGTTCCGAACTCTTCATGGCGACGCGCAGGATGTTGTCGACGCCACCGCCGTCAAAGCCCTCGGGCGTCAGGAAGATCATCTCGATGATGTGGCTGGCCGGCAGCGTCTGGTCGGTATTGCGGCGGATGGTCATGCGCAGCTGGATGTCCTTGCCGGGAATGGTCGCCTCGGCGCGGATCGCCGGCTCGGGCGGCAGGTCGCCGCCGGGCGATTCCTGCACCAGCGACCAGACGATGCTGCCGGGTTCGGCCGAACCTTGCGCGGTCGAGGTGCGTTCCTCGTAGAAGATCGCCTTCTGGCCGACCGCAACGGTCGGCGCGGGAGCGGCGGCCGCCGGCGCAGCGGGCGGCGTGGCGGCGGCATCAGCCGGTGCTGCCCCATTGGCCGGCGGTGCGACGCCATCGGCGGGCGGCGTTGCCGGTGGCGTGGCGGAAGCGTCGGGCGCCGGCGTGGCGGGCGCGCCCGTGGCTGCGGCGTCGCCGGCCGGCGGGGTCGCAGGCGCTGGAGCCGCAGGT
The DNA here is from genome assembly GCF_030323205.1 of Mesorhizobium sp. C395A. Taxonomy (NCBI): domain Bacteria; kingdom Pseudomonadati; phylum Pseudomonadota; class Alphaproteobacteria; order Hyphomicrobiales; family Phyllobacteriaceae; genus Mesorhizobium; species Mesorhizobium sp. C395A. The sequence continues at coordinate 4,226,686 of NZ_CP100473.1, forward strand.
GGCGCTGGAGCCGGGGGGGGCGGTGTGGTCAGCGCGGCGACGGACTCGCCCTCGCCGATGCCGCTTTGACCGGCCGCGGGACCGGGGTCGGTTTCACCGCCTTCGGGCGACAGGCGCTGGGTGAACTTCGTTCCCTCGCCGGCAGCGGCCGGTGCCGGTGCATCGGCCGCGGGCTTGGCCGGCGCCGGCTTTACCAGCGGTTCGGTCGAGACCGTCTTGGTGTCGCCGCCGAGGCCCAGCATCGAGCCAAAGGCATCCTTGTTCAGCCAGATGCCATAGCCGCCGCCGGCGACCACTAGAAGCGCGACGACAGCCGCGATCAACCCGCCATAGCTGCGCCTGCGCTCGGCTGGGCGCAGGCGCTGGAACGTGTCCGCGACCGGCTGCTCGTCATTGGCGAACACATCGGCGCTGTCGTCGTCGGCGTCCAGCTCCACGGCTTGCTTGTCGATGGTTTCTGCACGCGCCGCAGGCGACGGCGGTGTCGGCGCGGGCCTCTGCCAGCTCGGCTCTGTCCTGGCGGTCGGCGCCGGCTGCACCGGTTTCGCCGGCTGCCAGGCCGGCGCAGGCGTGGCGGAAGGCTTTACATGACTGGACTGGTTCTTGTTGCGGTCGATGGAGGAGAAGATGTGCTCCAGCTCCGCCAGCGGATCGGATGCCGGCACCGCCCTGGCATAGTCGCGCTCGACGCTCGAGATGGCATCTTCCAGGGATCGCTTCTGCGTGCTTATGGCTTCCGTGGCCAGCGGCGGCGAATACTCCGCAAGCTTCTTCGCCAGCATGGTACGAACGCTTTCATAGATCCGCGTACGCTTTTCGGGCGTTTCGTCGCCGTGCTTGTCGAGCGCCTTTTTCAGAATAGCAACGAAATCTGCCATGCTTCAGTCGACCTGTATTTGTTTCCGCGCCGGCCCCCGCAAATCGGCCGCGATGCCCGGAAAGGCTTCAGAAAACTAGTCTTGAAACGGATCGGTCACAAGTATCGTGTCGTCCCGTTCCGGGCTGGTGGAAAGGAGCGCGACGGGTGCGCCGATCAGCTCCTCGATGTAACGGACGTATTTAACGGCCTGCGCCGGAAGGTCGTTCCAGCTGCGCGCGCCGGCGGTGGTGCCTTTCCAGCCTTCGAGCGTCTCGTAGACCGGCTCGACACGCGCCTGCGCGCCCTGGCTGGCCGGCAGATAGTCGATCGTTTCGCCGTCGAGACGGTAGCCGGTGCAAACCTTGATCTCATCCAGCCCGTCGAGCACGTCGAGCTTGGTCAGGGCGATGCCCTTGATACCGTTGACGGCGACGGCCTGGCGCACCAGCACGGCGTCGAACCAGCCGCAACGGCGTTTGCGCCCGGTGACGACGCCGAATTCGTGGCCACGCGTACCGAGAAATTCGCCGATCTCGTTCTTCTGCTCGGTCGGGAACGGGCCTTCGCCGACACGCGTCGTATAGGCCTTGGTGATGCCCAGGACATAGCCGATGGCGCCGGGGCCAACCCCCGAGCCGGCGGCTGCCTGGCCGGCAACGGTGTTGGACGAGGTGACGAACGGATAGGTGCCGTGGTCGATGTCGAGCAGCGTGCCTTGCGCGCCCTCGAACAGGATGCGTTCGCCGGCGCGGCGCTTGTCGTCGAGGATTTTCCAGACGCGGTCCATATAGGGCAGGATCTCATCGGCGACCGAGGTCAGCTCGGTCATGATCGCCTCATGCGTGACTTCGCCATGGCCAAGCCCGCGACGCAGCGCATTGTGATGCGTCAGCAGCCTGTCGACCTTGAGAGGCAGCGTTTCCAAATCCGCCAGATCCATCACCCGAACCGCGCGCCGGCCCACCTTGTCTTCATAGGCTGGGCCGATGCCACGACGCGTCGTGCCAATTTTCGTCCCGGAATTGGAGGCGGCGTCCTCGCGGAATCCGTCCAGCTCCCGGTGCAGCGACAGGATAAGCGCCGTGTTTTCGGCTATTTTCAGGCGGTCCGGCGTGACCTCGACGCCTTGCGCCTTGAGTTTTGCCACTTCCGCGACGAAGGCGTGCGGGTCGAAGACGACGCCATTGCCGATGATCGACAGCTTGCCTTGCCGCACCACGCCCGACGGCAGCAGCGACAGTTTGTAGACCTTGCCGTCGACGACCAGCGTATGGCCGGCATTGTGGCCGCCCTGGAAGCGCACGACCACGTCGGCGCGCTCCGACAACCAGTCGACGATCTTGCCCTTGCCTTCGTCGCCCCATTGCGAGCCGACGACCACCACATTGGCCATGTTTCTTTTCCCTTGAGATGCCGCCCTGGCGGCCTGGATATGGTTCGAAACGACAGGCCTCTATAGCGTCAAGACCTCGCAAGCGCGACCTTTCTTTGCCGTCGAAAATGCCCTGAGGCACAACAATTTTCGGCTTTGACATCATTTACTTGCGTCGGCGGGGGCAATAGGCCGGCAAACACAACTTCCCAGGCGGCCGGAATCCCGCATGCATCGACGCGCCTACCTGTTCCTGCTGCTGACCACCTTGCTGTGGGGCGGCAATTCCGTCGCCGGCAAGCTGGCGGTCGGTCACGTCTCGCCGATGACGCTGGTCTTCCTGCGCTGGGTGCTGGCCGTCGCGATCCTGCTGCCGATCGGCTGGCGCACGATCAGGGAGGACTGGCCGGTGGTGCGCAAACACTGGTTCGTCCTGGCTGCACTTGGCGCCAGCGGCTTCACTCTATTCAACACCATTTTCTACACCGCGCTCAACTACACGACGGCGATCAATGTCTCGATCGAACAGGCGGCGATGCCGGTCTTGATCATCATTGCCAATTTCTTCTTCTTCCGCCTGCGCGTGAGCTGGGCGCAGATTGCGGGCGTGGTGCTGACCATCTTCGGTGTCATCTTGACTGCCTGCCACGGCGATCCGCGCCGGCTGCTCACATTGGAACTCAATTTCGGCGACGCCATCATGCTGGTCGCGGTCGTCCTCTACAGCGGTTATTCGGTCGGGCTGCGGCTGAAGCCGGTGATGCGCTGGCAGAGCCTGATGTTGTCCCTGGCGATCGCTGCCCTCATCACCTCGCTGCCGTTCTTCCTGTGGGAGGTCGCCGCCGGCAAGGTTATCGTCCCCGATATCAGCGGCTGGGTGGTCATCGTCTATACCGCGATCGGCGCTTCGGTCATTTCGCAGATCACTTACATCAGGGGCAACGAACTGATCGGCGCCAACCGTGCCGGGCTGTTCATCAATCTGGTGCCGATCTTCGGCACGTTGCTGTCAGTGCTGATCGTCGGCGAGACATTCCAGCTCTACCAGGCGCTGGCGCTCGTCCTGGTGCTGGGCGGCATTTCGCTCGCCGAATACAGCGGGCGCAAGATGTCGGCACCGAACCGCTGCGGATAACATTTGGCCGCTGCCGCGCTGCGCCGCCGTCGGGATAACTGCTGCCGCGCGCCGACCTGGAACATTTTACCTCTGGCGGAGTTTGCTGGGGAGGGAGGCAACAAGATGAGCCACAACCCTCGCAGCACGGCAAGCATTGCCGGTCACCCCATTCATCCAATGCTGATTCCGTTTCCGATCGCCTTCTTTGTCGGCACCTTCGTTTGCGATCTGATTTTCTGGCAAACAGCCGATCCAGGGTGGGTCACCGGATCGCTTTGGCTTCTCGGCGCCGGCCTGATCATGGGCGCCTTGGCCGCTCTTACCGGCCTGACGGATGTTCTCGGCGATGTTCGGATCCGCAATCTCACGACGGCATGGCTCCATGCCGGCGGCAACGTTCTCGTCGTGCTGATCGAGCTTTATAACTGGTACTCGCGTTATGTCGCTGGAGCGGCGGCCGTGATCCCGACCGGCTTTATCTTGTCGCTGATCGTGGTTCTGGTCCTGCTGTTTACAGGCTGGAAGGGCTGGGAATTGGTCTATCGGCATCGCGTGGGCGTCTCCGACGGCTCAGACGAATTGACCTGAACCGGCCTGTGCGGCGGCCGCCCCAATGATGGGGGAGGACCGCCGCATCCGCCACGCCGTCAACTACATCGCGTTGACGTCGAACTGCAGCCGCTTGGCCGAGTCTATCGACTTGTGCGCCTTTACCTGTTCCAGCACTTTTTCCGGGAACGGCGCGTCGAGATAGAGCAGCGCAATCGCGTCGCCGCCCGGCCGGTTACGGCCGAGCTGGAAGTTCGCGATGTTGACGCCATTCTCGCCGCACACCGTGCCGAGCAGGCCGATAATGCCGGGCGCATCGGCATTGGTTGTGTAGAGCATGTGCTGGCCGACCTCGGCGTCGAGATTGATGCCCTTGATCTGGATGAAGCGCGGCTTGCCGTCGGAGAAGCAGGTGCCGGCAATCGAGCGCGTCATGTGCTCGGTCTTCACCGTCAGCTTGATGTAGCCGTCGAACACGCCCGACTTGTCGCGCTTGACCTCGGCGACGATGATGCCGCGCTCCTTCACCATGATCGGCGCCGACACCATATTGACGTCGGCGACCTGCGGCCGGATCAGTCCGGCAAGCGCGGCACTGATCAGGGCACGCGTGTTCATCGTCGCGGTCGAGCCATCGAACAGGATCTCGACCTCGTTGATCGGGTCCTCGGTGACCTGGCCGACAAAGGCGCCGAGCACTTCGGCGAGCTTGACGAACGGCTTCAGCCGCGGTGCTTCCTCGGCCGTGATCGAGGGCATGTTGATGGCATTCGAAACCGCACCCTTGATCAGATAGTCGGCCATCTGCTCGGCTACTTGCAGCGCAACGTTTTCCTGCGCTTCCGCTGTCGAGGCGCCGAGATGCGGCGTTGCCACCACATTCTCCATGCCGAACAGCGCATTGTTTTCCGCCGGTTCGACCTCGAACACATCGACGCCGGCGCCCGCCACCTTGCCGCTCTTCAGCGCCGCGACCAGGTCGGCCTCGACGATGAGCCCGCCACGCGCGCAATTGATGATGCGCACGCCGTTCTTCATCTTGGCGATCGCCGCCGCGTCGATGATGTTGCGCGTCTTGTCGGTCAGCGGCGTGTGCAGCGTGATGAAATCGGCGCGGGCGAAAAGCTCGTCCAGCTCGACCTTGTCGACGCCGAGTTCCTCGGCGCGCTTGTCCGACAGGAACGGGTCGAAGGCAACGACATGCATTTTCAGGCCGACCCCGCGCGTGGCGACGATCGAGCCGATATTGCCGCAGCCGATGACACCCAGCGTCTTGCCGGTGATCTCGACGCCCATGAAGCGGTTCTTTTCCCATTTGCCGGCATGGGTCGAGGCATTGGCCTCCGGGATCTGCCGTGCGAGTGCAAAGATCATCGCCACCGCATGTTCGGCTGTGGTGATCGAATTGCCGAAAGGCGTGTTCATCACGATGATGCCCTTGCGGCTCGCCGCGGGGATGTCGACATTGTCGACACCGATGCCGGCGCGGCCGACGACCTTGAGTCTTGTCGCGGCGTTGATCAGTTTTTCCGTGACCTTGGTCGCCGAGCGGATGGCAAGACCATCATACTGGTCGATGACTTCAAGCAGCTTTTCCTTGTCCTTGCCGAGATCGGGCAAATAGTCGACCTCGATGCCGCGGTCCTTGAATATCTGGACGGCGGTGGTGGAGAGTTTGTCAGAGACGAGAACGCGGGGCGCCATGGCGGCCTCCTTGAATTGGATTGTCGGGAAAGGGCGGCCCGCAGGCCACCACGAAATCTCAGGCTGCGGCCTTCAGCGAAGCCTTCTGCGTGGCGAAGGCCCAGTCGAGCCAAGGCAGCAGCGCTTCGAGATCGGAGGTCTCGACGGTGGCGCCGCACCAGATGCGCAGACCGGAAGGTGCGTCACGATAGGAGCCGATGTCGTACGCGACGCCTTCCTTGTCGAGCACAGAGACGATCGCCTTGGCGAAAGCCGCCTGCCCGTCGGCGTCGAGCGCCGCGACATCGGCGTCGGTGAAGGACAGACATACGGACGTGTTGGACCGTGTCGCCGCATCGACCGCGAGATGGCCTAGCCAGGACGATTTGTCGACAAAGCCATCGAGCACGGCGGCATTGGCATCGGCTCTGGCAATCAAGGCATCGAGACCGCCGATCGACTTCGCCCAATGAAGTGCATCGAGATAGTCCTCGACGCACAGCATCGACGGCGTGTTGATGGTCTCGCCCTTGAAGACGCCTTCGATCAGCTTGCCGCCCGAGGTCAGGCGGAAGATTTTCGGCAGCGGCCACGCCGGCTTGTAGGTTTCCAGTCGCTCGACGGCGCGCGGCGACAGGATCAGCATGCCGTGTGCGCCCTCGCCGCCCAGCACTTTCTGCCAGGAGAAAGTGACGACATCGAGCTTCTGGAAATCGAGCCTCTGCGCGAATGCGGCCGAGGTCGCGTCGCAGATGGTCAGGCCTTTGCGGTCGGCTGGAATGAAATCGCCATTCGGTACGCGCACGCCTGAGGTCGTGCCGTTCCAGGTGAAGACCGCATCGCGGTCGAAATCGATCTTGGTGAGATCCGGCAGCTCGCCATAGCCTGTCTCGATCTTTCTGATATCGACTAGCTTCAGCTGCTTGACCACGTCGGTGACCCAGCCGGAGCCAAAGCTTTCCCATGCCACCATGTCGACACCGCGTTCACCGAGCAGCGACCACAGCGCCATCTCGACAGCACCCGTGTCCGACGCCGGCACGATGCCGATGCGGTAATCGGCCGGAACCTGGAGAATCTCGCGCGTCAGCTCGATCGCCTGTTCGAGCTTGGTCTTGCCGATCTTGGCGCGGTGGGAACGGCCGAGCGCAGCATTCTTCAGTGCCTCGACCGACCAGCCGGGGCGTTTTGCGCAGGGACCTGAGGAGAAATTGGGGTTTGCCGGACGGAGTCCGGGCTTCGTATGCGTCGTCATCGTGGTCTATCCTTCCAGATAGTGGCCCCTCGTTGGGGAGGGGTGGCCCACGGACGGCGATATGCGTTCAGCCCTCAGGCGTCAAGAGGAAAGTTTTTGTCGCTGGCGGGATACCGGCGATACGGGATCAGCATGTCGTGGGCTAAAACGCAAACAGCGGATCGAAGAGATCCGCCGTTGGGCTTCCGAACAGCAAGCTTCCTACCAGAGGTCGTAGCGCAGGCCGAGCTTGACCTGATGATTGCTGATGCCCTTGCGGATCGGATAGGAGGTCAGGCTCTCGGCCGTGACATATTCGGCATCCGGCGCGGAGAAGTACTGGTAGCCGAGATCTACAGAAACATTCTTGGTCACCTGATAGGCCAGGCCCGCATCCAGCGTGTAGGCGAGGGAATACTGGGTCTTGTTGTCGTTCCGGACGAAATCATCCGTAGGGTCGACATTGTCGGTGAAGTAACTCGCCGACAGCTTGTATTTGCTCCGGACCAGCCCAATGCCGGCGCCGAGGTAGGGCGTGATCCCGACATAAGTGCCGAGATCGACATAGCCATTGACCATGCCCGACAGGGAATAATTTTGCAGCGATGCCGACGCGATGGTCGCACCACCCGGCGGCGGCGTCGCCGAATCGTCAAAGCCGACGCCGATCTTGTTGCCGGGCAGATAGCCAAGATTGACGTCGCCGCGCAGATAGTCGTTGAAGTGGTAGCCGAAGCCGATGCTGGCAAAGGCCGGATCCTGCTTCTCGCTGAAGCTCGCGGGGGCGAAGGTGAAATCCTGATCCTCGTAGCTCTTCTGCGCCAGATAAGAGACGTCGCCGCGCAGATACCAGCCCGAGCCGACCTCGACCGGTTGATAGTCCGGCGCCTGATCGACATAGATCGGCGGATCGTAGTCCGCGGCCTGCGCCGGCGTCAGCGGCACAAGGACGAGTGCGGCGAGCGCCGGCGCTGTCAGCGATTTGAAATTCATGGGTCCCCGGCTCCTGAAATTGGCGCCCGTCATTTTGATCGCAAGCGCCGTTTCACCAAGCATTGTTAACCATAGTGGTTAAGTCAGGGTTAAGGATAACGCGGCGTACCGAATTGATTTCGATTGGGTTTCTTCGGCACACGCGGCCGGTTGAAAACGCGCAAACATCGGCAAACGAAAACCGCCCGGCAAGACCGGGCGGTTCGCGAATTCCTGGATTTCGAAGCGACTACTTGGTGTAGATCGGCTCCGGCTCTGGAACGTAGGGCTCCGGCGATGTGCAACCATTATTGCCGCCGAACTGATAGCGCAGACCGCCTCGTACCTCATGTGTGTTGATGCCATGGTCGAAGCCGGGCCCGGAACTGCTCACGTCGAAGTCGAACATGCGGCCCCCCTCAATGTGAGAGTAGCGATAGCCGGCATCCAGGATCACCCTGTCGGTAAGGCAATAGGACGCGCCGGCCATGAGCGCGTAGGCAAAGCGCCAATTCTTCGACCCGGGGTTGGTCTCGGTTGTGTTCGGGTCGTGGACGGTATCCCATTTGACGTGCGCGCCGCCGATGCCAGCGCCAACATAAGGCGTGATGCCGTGCCAGGTACCGATATCGTAATAGGCGTTGGCCAAGAGCAGCAATGCGCTCATTTTCGACACTTCGACCGATGTCGTAACGCCATCGTTGGTTGATCCGTTGAAGTCCGAAGCGAACCAATAGTCGGCTGTCAGGTCGGTACGGAAATGATCGTTGATCTTGTAGCCAATGCCGGCGCCGAGTGAGAAGCCGCCCTTAAGCTCGCCGGAATCGAAAACATTGCTGCCGGGAGGCGGCCCGTAGGTGATATAGTCGATGCCGCGCAAATCCGATTTATGATAGTCGATGTCGCCGCGGATGTACCAGCCGCCGAAATCGGCCGGCTGCTCGTAGGCGATCGGCGCCGGCGCCTCTTCGACCACCGGCGGCTCCGCCAGATCGGCGGCGAATACTGGCCCGGCCACACCTGCGAACAGCGCGGCAAGGAGGGCCTTTTTTGCTGTATTGAACATGTTTGTCACCCCTGAGAACCATCGGGAAAGTCCAACTTGCCCGAATGTGATTGACCTCAGTTGTGGATAATGAATTGGAAAAGTTAAAAGGCGTTTAACCCTGTCGATTAACCACGAATTCTCGACATTTTAGCAAACTGTCTCCGCCGGCATAACGCTGGGACCAACCCTGGCCGAAACAAAAAGCCAGCCTGCAGGCGGGCTTGAAGTCTTGAGCCGGCAGTTCGCCCCTGCCGTTGGACGCAGCGCAATCAGGCGGCGCTACGCGTTTCCGAAATAATGTCGACGATGTCGTTGACCACGGCCTCGACCAGCTGTGGGTCGTCGCCCTCGGCCATGACGCGGATCAGCGGCTCGGTGCCGGAGGGCCGTATGACCAGGCGGCCGGCCTTGCCGAGACGGTTGCGCGCGTCTTCGATCACCGCCTTGACCGTGGCTTCCTCAAGCGGCTTGCCGCCGGCGATGCGGACATTCTTCAACAGCTGCGGCACCGGCTCGAATTTCTTCGACAATTCGCTGACCGGCCGGTTCTGCCGCTTGATGCAGGCCAGCACCTGCAGAGCCGAGACCAGCCCGTCGCCAGTGGTCGAGAAATCGGACAGCACAATGTGGCCCGACTGCTCGCCGCCGACATTCAACCCGTGCGCGCGCATATGTTCCACGACATAGCGGTCGCCGACCTTGGTGCGATGCAGCTGCAGCTTCATGTCGCCAAGGAAGCGTTCGAGGCCGAGATTGGACATCACCGTCGAGACGACGCCGCCGCCGGCCAGTCGCCCGCTCTGGTGCCAGGACTCGGCGATCAGCGCCATGATCTGGTCACCGTCGACGATGGTGCCGTTCTCGTCGACGATGACGACACGGTCGGCATCGCCGTCGAGTGCGATGCCGATATCGGCGCGCACTTCATGCACCTTCTTCTGCAGGCCGGCCGGATGGGTCGAGCCGCATTCCTTGTTGATGTTAAAACCGTTCGGATCGACATTGATGGCAATGACCTCGGCGCCCAGTTCCCAAAGTGCTGCTGGCGCCACCTTGTAGGCCGCGCCGTTGGCGCAATCGACGACGATCCTGAGACCCGACAGCGACATTGAGCGCGGCAGCGTGCGCTTGGCGAATTCGATGTAGCGGTCATGCACGCCGTCGACGCGCTTGGCGCGGCCAAGTCCGTCGGAATCGGCGAGCGCCAGTTCGATATCCTTGTCGAGCATGCTCTCGATGCGCTCCTCGATCTCGTCGGAGAGCTTGTACCCGTCGGGACCGAACAGCTTGATGCCGTTGTCGTAATAGGGATTGTGCGAGGCCGAGATCATGACGCCGATATCGGCACGCAGCGAGCGTACCAGCATGGCGACCGCCGGTGTCGGGATCGGGCCGAGCAGGAACACATCCATGCCGGCCGCGCACAGGCCGGACACCATGGCGTTTTCGATCATGTAGCCGGACAGCCTGGTATCCTTGCCGAGCACGACGCGGTGGCGATGGCTGCCGCGCTGGAACGAGAGGCCGGCGGCCATGCCGACCCGCATCGCGATCTCAGCCGTCATCGGAAACTTGTTGGCGCGCCCGCGAATGCCGTCGGTGCCAAAATAACGTCCTGCCATGCTTGCCAGAATCCCCGTCGGTTTTCAGCCGGCTCGTAATGCCACAATTGGTCCGAGCCCGACTATCACATTGTGTGATTGTATATTACCAATTCTTAGAAAATCATTGTAGCAGGCTGTTCGGAGCGTTGGCAGCGTATCATGACACGGTGTTGCCGCAATATAACATTCACACTGGGCCACACTGCGCAGATTGGGCCGGTAAGCCGGACTGTTGGAGGGGCAGATCGCAAGGGTCATCACCTTATCGGGAGAACGCCGTTTAGCATCTGGCGCAGCCTAGCGTTGAGAGCTATTGATTGACACAGGTACAACCTATGGGCGCAGCAACGGGAGAACGCCATGCTCATCCACCGACTTGCAACTTTGACGGGTCTTGCCGTCGCAACCTGGTTCATGGCGGCGCCCGCCAGCGCGCTGACCATGGCCCAGTGTAGTACCAAGTATAATGCCGCCAAGGACGCCGGCACGCTGAACGGGCAGACCTGGAATCAGTATCGGAAGGCCGAGTGCGGCACCGACGCGGCGGCCACCACCGAGACCGCAAAGCCGGCGGCCAAGAAGGCCGCTGCGGCCAAGACGGACACGACCAAGGCCGCCGCTGCTGATAACGGCGCCAAGGGTCTGACGGCCAAGGAATGCAGCGCTAAGTACCAGGCTGCCAAGGCCGCCGGTACGCTCAATGGCGCAAAGTGGAACGACTTCCGCAAGACCGAATGCGCCGCCGGCGCATCCGCCGCGGCAGAACCGGCCAAAGCCACGACCAAGGCCGCAGCCACAACCGACGATGGCGCCAAGGGCCTGACGGCCAAGGAATGCAGCACCAAATACCAGGCGGCAAAGGCCGCCGGCACGCTGAACGGCGTGAAGTGGAACGACTTCCGCAAGGCCGAATGCGCCGCCGGGGCCTCGGCCGCGGCAGCACCCGCCAAGGCAACCACCAAGGCAGCTGCCGACAGCAGCGGCAAGGGCCTGAGCATGGCCGATTGCAGCGCCAAGTACCAGGCTGCCAAGTCTGCCAACACGCTGGGCGGCAAGAAGTGGAACGACTTCCGCAAGGCCGAATGCGGCGCAGGCGCAGATGACGACGACACCGTGCCGGCTCCGAGCGAGGCGACCTATACCAGCGAGCCCGAGAAGCCCTCGGTCAGCGCTCCCAAAGGTGTCAAGTTCCCGGCCGCGATCTCAAAGAAATACGCCGGCGAGACGCCGGCCAAGGGCCGCATGCATACCTGCCTCGAGGTGTATTATGCCAACAAGGACGCCAACACGCTCAATGGCCTGCGCTGGATCCAGAAGGGCGGCGGCTTCTACAGCCTCTGCAATGCCAAGCTGAAGAGCTGATCGCGTAGCCATATTCTCCAGACAAAGGCCCGCGCATCGCAGCATGCGCGGGCCTTTTTATTGCGCTCGAACACACCCGGCGTTGATCGCGTTTACATATCGCGGAAGCTGTCGGCATCATCTATTCGCCCACACTGCCCACCCCAGACATATCGGTGGTTCGCAAAGATTCCAGTTGAACATACGGAGAACAAATGGTATACAAAAGGACATCGAACTTTTGTACACCAGGAGGGTCTTATGTCCAGATTGAAATTGGCGGCATTGGCTGTGACGGCATGGATTGCTTGGAGCGTCGCCCCTGCAAGCGCACTGACGATGAAGGAATGCGGCGAGGCCTATCGCACAGCCAAGGAAGGCGGCACTCTGAACGGCATGGATTGGACCGCTTTCCGCACCGAGAAATGCGCGACGTCAGCTGCGGAGAGTGCCAATGCGGATGCGGTCAAAACCGAGCCGCAGTCGCAGAAGGAAACCAGCGCGGCGGTCGCCCCCGCTGTAGCGCCGACGGGCGTGACATTCCCGACCACCCTCGCCGCCGAATTCAAGACCGAGAAGCCCTCGAAGGCGCGTATGAAGACCTGCCTGCAGGGCTACCACGGCAACAAGGACGCGGGTACGTTGAACGGCCTTCGCTGGATCCAGAAGGGCGGCGGCTATTACAGCCTCTGCAACGCCAAGCTGAAGAGCTGATCGACCAGCAGCGTTTGAAGATCGAAGGCCCCCAACCGCAAGGTTGGCGGGCCTTCTCTTGGGTCTTGCCCCGTCAAGCGCCTTGTTTCGAGAGCTGGAGCAGTGCGACCAGGCTTGTAAGATCGGCATTGGCCTGGCCGGCAGCCACCCCGCGCTTCATCAGGCTTTGCATCGGCAAGACGAGTTCGGTGCTGACATCAGCCGACCTGCTGGCATCGATGAGATTGACGTAGGCATCAGCCTGCATGCCCAGGTTGGAAACGACATTGCTGGTGTGATCGCCACTGTCGATCTGTTCCGCCCACTTCGGCAGCAGGCCTTGCATCGACTGAAGCCAGGAGGCCAGCAGCGGCATGAACTCGCCGGCCGGGATCCCTGCTGCGCCCGTCAATGCCAACGCCTGCAGAACGCCCGCGAACATGCCGTACATGCCGCTCAGAAGCGAGATATCATAGAGCGGCGCGAGGCAAGCATCCTCACCGAGGAATTTGCTGGTGCCGAGCGCTCCGAGCTGCCCCGAACAGGCATCGAACGCCTGGCGCGAACCGCTGTAGAGAATCAAGGCGTGCGGCCCGCCGATCATCGGCGGCACCGCCATGATGCCGCCGTCGATGTAGCTGGCGCCCTGGCTCACCGCCCAGGCCGATATCGCCCACGCCTGCTCGGGCGTGCCGTTGGTGAGATTGACCAATGTGCGGCCCGACAGCGCGTCTCGGCTTGGGCCGAGCACCTCACGAACGGTGTCATAGACAAGCAGGCACGCCACGATCAGTGGACTCGATCTGACGGCTTCCTCGACACTCTTGGCCACAATGGCGCCCTTGGCTGCCAAAGCCTCAGCCTTTGCCGGAGAACGGTTCCACACCGTTACCGCATGTCCCTGGTTCAGAAAGGCTTCGGCAAGCGCAGTGCCCATGGCGCCGAGACCGATTACTGTTATGTCGCTCATTCTGCTTCTCCTTGGTTTGGTTGCGCGGTTACGCCGGTGTCGGGGTCAGGTCCTGGCCAAGGCCACCGTCCACGGTCAGCCGCGCGCCCGTGGTGAAGGTCGCGTCGAACGCCAGGAACAGCACTGCGCGCGCCACCTCCTCCATCGTGCCGTGGCGCTTCATCGGCGTGACCGCGTCGCCGATCGCCATGAAGGCGGCCCGCTCCTCGGCCGAGGCGTCGGCCACACCCATCGTCAGCGTATCGATGAAACCAGGGCTGACCACATTCACGCGGATCCGGCGCGGCAGAAGCTCGGCGGCCAGGACCTTGGCGAAGGCGCGCAGTGCCGCCTTCGATCCGGAATAGACGCTCATGCCGCCAGTGCCGGATTCGTCGGCGATCGACGAGGTGAAGACTATGGCGCCACCATCCCTGATGAGGGGCAGCAGGCGCTGCGCGGTGAAGAAAGCGCCTTTGGTGTTGATGTCGAAGGTGCGATCGTAACTGTCCTCGGTGACCCGCTCGACGGGTTCGAGATTGGCCACCCCGGCATTGACGTGAAGGAAGTCGATCTGGCCAAGCTTCTGCCCCACTTCGGCACCGAGCGTGACGATATCGGCCATGTCTGAGATATCGGACCGCACGACATGAGCTCGCGAAAGCAGCTTGGCTCGCGCGGCCTCGATGTTGCGCTGGTCGCGGCCGGTGACCAGGACCTCGGCGCCGCTTTCGATCAGGGCTTCGGCAACGGCGAGCCCCATGCCGTGCGTCCCGCCGATGACAACGGCCTTCTTGTTTGCGTATCGTGTCATGATCCATCCGTTTTTGACAAAATCCGGCCGCCGACGGCCTTTGCAGGTCGAAGCGAGGTACCGATATGATGTTGTGGTGTTCGCCGATGCCGGCGAGCTGGTTTGAAGCTATGGACCGGCTTGGTTTTTCTCAAGTACCGACAAAAATGTAAGCTACCCACCGATTGCTCAGAATTGGATGAAACATGGGAAAGAAACAGCCAGATAGTTGCGGATTGGGGCCGGCGCTGGAGGTCATCGGCGGCAAATGGAAGGCGCTACTGCTCTGGCAGATTCACAAGGCGCCGGCACGATTCGGTGAGCTGAAGCGGCTGGTGCCTGACATCAGCGAAAAGATGCTGATCCAACAGCTGCGCGAAATGGAGGCCGACGGCATCGTCCATCGCGAAATCTTTCCCGAGGTGCCGCCGAGGGTCGAATACTCGATTACCGAATTCGGCATCGAGCTGGACAATGCCCTGATCCCGCTGGCCAGATGGGGCAAGCAACATGCTGGCCGGACTGACGGTGTGCGCCCCGGCAAAGCAAATGCATCCGCCCCGCATGCTCTTTGATCAACCCTGAACAGCAAAACGCCGCGGATCGAAGCCGCGGCGTTTTCTTGGATCACATGATGTCAGCTCAGCTCGACGGCTGAGGCTCCATGCCGCCTTCGGGCTCGGGACCCTTCTTGCGGCGGCCGGACTTCGGCACAGCCGAGCCGCGGCTTGTGGGGGTATCATCCCCCAAATCTCGCGCGGGCTTCTGCCCGGCGATCAGCTGCTTGATCTCTTCGCCCGAAAGCGTCTCGTATTCGAGCAGGCCCTGCGCCAGAGCGATCCATTCCTTCTTCTTCTTGGTCAGAATGGATTTGGCCGTGACATAGGCCTCGTCGATCAGGCGGCGTACTTCGGCGTCGATGATCTGCGCAGTCTCTTCCGAGACGTTCTGCGTGCGCGCCACCGAATGGCCGAGGAAAACCTCTTCCTGGTTGTCGCCATAGGCGACGTGGCCGAGCTTGTCGGAGAAGCCCCAGCGCGTGACCATGGCGCGCGCCAGCTTTGTCGCCTGCTCGATGTCCGAGGACGCGCCGGAGGTGATGTTCTCCTTGCCGAACTTGAACTCCTCTGCGACGCGGCCGCCCATCATGATGGCAAGCCGCGAGATCATGTATTTGTAGCTCATCGAATAGCGGTCGCCTTCCGGCAGTTGCATGACCATGCCGAGCGCGCGACCGCGCGGGATGATGGTCGCCTTGTGCAGCGGATCGGCCGACGGCACGTTGAGCGCCAGGATGGCGTGGCCGGCCTCGTGATAGGCCGTGAGTTCCTTTTCGGCCTGGGTCATGGCCGACGAGCGGCGCTCGGCGCCCATCATGATCTTGTCCTTGGCGTCCTCGAACTCGGCCATGGTGACAAGGCGCTTGTTGCGGCGCGCCGCCATCAGAGCGGATTCATTGACAAGGTTCATCAGGTCGGCGCCCGAGAAGCCCGGCGTGCCGCGTGCGATCACCTTGAGGTCGACATTCGGTGCCAGCGGCACGTTGCGCACATGCACCTTGAGGATCTTCTCGCGGCCGACGATGTCGGGGTTCGGCACCACCACCTGGCGGTCGAAGCGACCCGGACGCAGCAACGCCGGATCGAGCACGTCGGGCCGGTTGGTGGCGGCGATCAGGATGATGCTCTCGTTGGACTCGAAGCCGTCCATCTCGACCAGCAGCTGGTTCAGCGTCTGCTCGCGCTCGTCATTGCCACCGCCGAGGCCGGCGCCGCGATGGCGGCCCACAGCGTCGATTTCGTCGATGAAGATGATGCAGGGAGCATTCTTCTTGGCCTGGTCGAACATGTCGCGGACACGGCTTGCGCCGACGCCGACGAACATCTCGACGAAGTCGGAACCCGAAATGGTAAAGAACGGCACATTGGCCTCGCCGGCGACCGAGCGCGCAAGCAGCGTCTTGCCGGTGCCAGGAGGGCCGACCAGAAGCACGCCGCGCGGGATCTTGCCGCCGAGGCGCTGGAACTTCTGCGGATCGCGCAGGAACTCGACGATCTCTTCCAGATCTTCCTTGGCCTCGTCGACGCCGGCGACATCCTGGAAGGTGACGCGGCCATGCGCCTCAGTGAGAAGCTTGGCCTTCGACTTGCCGAAACCCATGGCGCGGCCGGAGCCGGACTGCATCTGGCGCATGAAGAATATCCACACGCCAAGGATCAGGATCATCGGCAGGTAGGAGATCAGATAGCTGAACAGCGAGTTGGAACCGTCCGACTCAGGCCGCGCATTGATGGTGACGTTCTTGTCCTGCAGCCGCGAGACCAGCTGCGGATCGCCAGGCGAATAGGTCTGGAAGCCATTGGCGTTGTCGGCGTAGGTGCCCGTGATGCGGGCGCCGGCAATGACCACCGTCTTGACCCGGCCGGCCGCGACCTCTTGCAGGAACTGCGAATAGGGAACGTCGGTCGAGGCCCCGCGAGTCTGCGGCGTCTGGAACAGATTGAAGAGAGCAATGAGCAGGACCGCTATGATCGCCCAGAGCGCGAGATTGCGATAATTCGGATTCATCAATTGTCCCGTTGGTGCCCGCTGGGACACGCGTCATGAGAGGAAACTTGCGCCTAACATAGGGAGAGCGCCCCCCTTGCCAAGCATAACAGCACGTCTGGGTTAAGCTTTCGCGCCATGATCAACCGGCACTGTGGCGGCCAAAGGGCAAGCCGGGACAGGCGGTGCGCCGATCAACTCGGCCACGGCCTGCGCCAACACCAGATCGAAGCACGGCAGAAAACGGGCAAAGGGCGCAACGGCGGGACTGACGGCGATTGCCGCCGCCGCCGCTACATCCCCTGCAAAACCAAGGCATTCGCCACCGCGCCATAGCGCCGGTTCCGCAGCCAGGGCGGCGCGCACAAGGCTTGGCGGCGCGCCATCCCCGGCAATCGGCGTTCTGGCGGCGGCAGCGGCGCCAAGCGGCGCGATCAACCATGCACCCGGACTGTCGCCCAATGTGATCGCCCCGGCTTCGATGTCTGGCGTGATCCGCCGGCGACCGTCCCAAAGCAGAGTGCCAGCTATCGGCGCGGAACGCGGCAGGTCGCGCGATTCACGGCGCAGGAAGATGCCGTTTCGCCTGATATCGACGACCGCCCGCGACAATGTGGCGCAAAGCCGACCGGCCCGCATTTGCTCGAACAGCGCTTCGCCGCGCGCCTGGTCCGGCAACAAGGCGGTGCCGCCCGTCGCCGCCAGCAGGACACGCAGCGCATAGACCGAGGCTCGCGTGTCGTCAGCTTCGGCAAGACCGGGATCGAGACGGATGAGACCCCTCGCCGGCCGGCTGGCAAATTCACCGATCAGGGCGGCGGCGCGGCGACCGAGTTGTTCGCGCTCGCCGGCGGCCCGCCTGGCCAGGCCGATCGCTTCGGCAAAACGCTGCCCGCTCCGGTCTTCGCCGAGCACGGCGCGGATGCGCGGGCGTTCGAAATTCGTGTCGATGTTGGTCGGATCCTCGACCCAGCCGACATGTTCGCGCTGCAGGAAGGCGCGCAACGCCGCGCGCCGAGCGCCGAGCAGCGGCCGCGCGATCCAGATCCGCCAGTCATAGAGGGTGGCAGGCGCCATGCCGGCGAGACCTCGGCCTGCAAGCTCTCGCCCGTCATTCCGCGCGGCTCGCATCAGGACGGTCTCGGCCTGGTCGTCGGCGGTGTGGCCGGTTACGATCACACCAATGCCTTGCGCCTGCGCTGCCTCGGCCAGCAACCGGTAGCGCGCCTCGCGCGCCGCCGCGGGCAGGCCGGCCGACGGCTTGGCGCCGTGCCAGTTGAGCGTCAGGTGCGCGATGCCGCGCTCGGCACAAAGCTTTGCCACGCTGCGCGCTTCGGCTGCTGCTTCCGGACGCAGGCCGTGGTCGATCGTCACCGCCAGCAGCCGGGCTGTCGGGGCGCTGCGGTCGAGGTGAGCCTTGAGGAGAAGAAGGAGGGCGGTCGAGTCGCTGCCGCCGGACACGGCCGCAAGCGCGCCGTTGGTAAAGTCGATCTGCGAAAAATTCGAAAGGTCAGGCTCGGTATCGAGCATCAATGCATGTCGCGCAAAAGTGGTCCCGGTTCTGGGACAACACGGCAAAGACTAGCACGCCGCCAGCGCCCTCTCCTGCTTGACGCGTTCCTTGAGCGCGGCCGAAATATCGGGATAGCGCTTGCCGATCTCGCCGAAGGTGGCGCAGGCGACATCCTTCTGCTTGAGGCCGACCAGCGACACGCCAAGCTTCAGGAGCATGTCAGGCGCCTTCTTGGCCTTCGGATAGTCCTTGCTGGCGGAGAGGAAAACCTCGGCAGCGTCATGATACTTCTGCTGGCCAAGCAGCGATTCGCCAAGCCAGTAATGCGCGTCCGCCGCCTTGGCGTCCTTCGGGAACCGGGCGATGTGGTCGCGAAAACCCTGCTCGGCGGTGCTGTAGTCGCCCGACAGGATGAACTGGTAGGAGTTGCGGTAGATCTCTTCCGGGTTGTTGGTGGCAGGCAGCGCCGCCACCACCGTGCCGTCCGACTTGCCGGTCTTAGCCCCGGCAGCCGGCGCCTCGGCGGCGGGAGCCGCACCTTCCGCCGGCGCCGCTGCCTGCGTGTTGCCGCCGGCGTCGATTACATTGCCGTTCTTGTCGACGGTGATGGTGCCGAAGGTCTTGGGCGGCGTGCCGTTGATCACCTTGCCGGGATCGCCGGTCTGCGATTCGACGATGACCTCGCCGACGCTCTGGCCGCCATCCGACTGCGCGCCGGCATCGGCCGGCGCCTGGTCTGCCGGGGCCTCGGCGACGCCGGTGCCCGCGCCACCGTCCTGCGGCGCGGCCTCCGATTTCTTCTGGGCCGGCGGCTGCCCGCTGGAGCCGCCTTCCAACTGCTGGAAGCGGAACTCGTTGTCTTCCTGCTGCTTGCGCATCTGCTCCTGCATCTGCAGGATCTGGAAGTTGAGTTCCTCGAGCTTGCCGTTCATCTGCCGGAGCTGATCTTCCAGCCCCGCGGCGGCGGTGCCGTCCTGCTGCTGCGCGATCTGTTGCTGCTCCGGCTTCTCCTTCTTGCCGAAAATGCCGAGCGTCGGCAGATGGAAGGAAAAGCCGCTATCCGCGGGTTGTCCGGTGCCGCTCGCAGAAGCCGCGAAGCCTGATACGAGCAGCAGCGCAAGCGTGCCGCTCAAGACCGATCTGAAATGCATGTGCCTCTCGCCGTGAATATCGTGAGCCTGTTCGCGCCTTCCGATCACAGTGGGACCGGCACGACGCCCTCGGCTCTTAGCAGGAGGCGAGACTTCGGCCAAATTTTGTTTCCGGGTTTGTTTCCGGGACCGAAACTGAAAAAGGCGGCCACAAGGCCGCCTTTCGCATGGAAGTGTTGCAATTATGCGACTAAGGCCGCCGTCTTACTCATCAGGAGCCAGCGCCGGAGAGCGTGGTGACGGCGCGGCGATTCTGCGACCAGCAGGAGATGTCGTCGCAGACCGCGACCGGACGTTCCTTGCCGTAGGAAATGGTCTTCAGGCGGCTCGCCGAAACGCCCCTGGCGACCAGGAAGTCGCGGGTGGCGGCGGCGCGGCGGGCGCCGAGAGCCAGATTGTATTCACGCGTGCCGCGTTCGTCGGCATGGCCTTCGACGACGATGGCGTACTGCTTGTACTGGTTGAGCCACTGCGCCTGGCGCGACAGCGTCGTCTGCGCATCGGCGCGGATCGCGGTCGAGTCCGTGTCGAAGAAGATGCGGTCGCCAATGTTGACGGTGAAGTCCTGCGCCGAGCCCGGCGTTGCCGCACCCGCGCCATTGAGACCGAGATCGGCAGCGTTGTTCGGGGTTTTCTTCGAGGCGCAACCGGTGATGGCGAGCATCGCGATCAGGGCGATCATCGCCGGGTTTCTGGTAAGTGCTGCGATACGGCCCATGCCGCCTCTCCTTCGTATTCGAGTGACTTCGTTGATCACCCAGTAACCACGTTTGGGTTAACCGGCACTCAAGAAACACGGTTAAAATTTGGTTTCAGCCGCCGTCCCGGCCAAAATAACCTGATGCCACAATGGTCGCGGACCGTAGGCGGAAATGCGGCCAAAACGCGACCTTGGCGTGAAAAAAGCCCCAAAACGGGGCTTTTAAGGTAGTGTTGCCGAGTTGCAACGAAGCGAGCGGGCCAGGCCGAAACTTAGTTACTCCAGCAGCGGCGACCACGCCGGGTCGGAAGCAAAATTCGCGGTCGGGATCGACTGTTCGTTGCGGCCGGTGAGATCGACGGAAACCAGTTTTGGGCCGCCGGCGGAGTCGCGGAAGAACATCAGCACGCGGCCGTTGGGCGCCCAGGTCGGTCCCTCCTGCTGGAAGCCCGAGGAGAGGATGCGCTCGCCCGAACCGTCGGTCTTCATGACGCCGATCTGGAATTCGCCGCCGGTCTGCTTGGTGAAGGCGACGAGGTCGCCGCGCGGCGACCACACCGGCGTCGAATAGACGCCGTCGCCGAACGAGATGCGGGTCTGGCCCGAGCCGTCGGCGCCCATCACATAGATCTGAGCGCGGCCGCCACGGTCGGAAGTGAACACCACCTTGCTGCCGTCGGGCGAATAAGACGGCGAGGTATCGATCGCCGTCGAATTGGTGAGCCTGGTGGTCGAGCGGCTGCGCAGGTCCATGGCAAAGATGTTGGAATTGCCGTCGTCGCGCAGCAGGCTCATGATCACCTTCTGGCCGTCGGGCGAAAAGCGCGGCGCAAAGGTCATGCCGGGAAAATTGCCGACCAGTTCGCGCTGCCCGGTCTCGATCTGCAGCAGATAGACCCGCGGCTGGCCGCTTTCGTACGACATGTAAGTGATTTCCTGCCGGTTGGGCGAGAAACGCGGCGTCAGCACGATCGAGCGGCCATCGGAGAGATAGCGCACATTGGCGCCGTCCTGGTCCATGATGGCGAGCCGCTTCTTGCGCGCATTCTTGGCGCCGGATTCGTCGATGAAGACGACGCGTGTGTCGAAATAGCCCTTCTCGCCGGTGAGCTTCTCATAGATCGCATCGGCGATGATGTGGGCGACACGGCGTTGATTTGCGTCGTTGGCGAAAAACTGCTCCCCGGCTATCTGCTGGTTGCCAAAAATATCCCATAGTCGGTACTGGGCGCGGATTCGGCCGTCCGCCTCCTTGCTCACGCTGCCGGTGACCAGCGCCTGCGCATTGATCACCTTCCAGTCGTCGAAACGGGGCTGCGCATCCGGATTGGCGATCTTCTCGATGAAGGCGTTCTTGTCTATCGGTGCGAAGAGACCGGAGCGCTTCAGGTCGGCGGTGACGATCTCGGAAATCTGCGCGCCGAGCCCTCCCTGGAAATCTGGGATGGCGATCGGCATCGGTTCGACATTGCCTTTGTTGACGTTGAGCTCGAGGGTTGCTCGAGCAGGCAAGGTGACGACGGCGTTCATGCCCATCGCCATCGCGGCGACCATCAGGAGCGGCTTGAGGATGGATTTCATGTCTTCTCGCTTCTCTTGCTGATTTCGGGTGCTCAGGCTACAGGCCAAGCATCGCTCTGGGATCGAAGTTGACGCGAACGTCGGACCAAATGTCATGCTTTCCGGCGGGCACCTGCAGGCCGGCGACATCGCATTTCTGCACAGCGCGAACCGCGCTGCTGTCGAACTGGGGGTTGCCGCTGGACTTCTCGACGGTCGGACGGCCCTCCAGCTTGCCGGAGGCATCCAGGCTGAAACGGATCACCACGGTGAAATCCTCAGAACCCTCAAGCCCAACCGGGAGGGTCCAGCAGCCACCGAGCTGTTCTTCCAATGCCCCTTGCTCGGACTTCGACAGCTTCTGGCCTTGATCCTTGTCGCCGCCTAGCGATGCCTGCTGGGTCGAGCGCTTAGCGCCGCCGCCGGATGGCTTCTGCTTGTCGAGCAAAGCCTTGATGTCAGCCTCATTAAACTGCTTGTCATCCGACTTCGGCTTCGACGAGGCTTCCTTGACTGGCTTGTCAGCGTCCTTGCGGTCCGGTGCCTTGGCGCTTTCGGCCTGCGCCGGCTGCGGCTTCGGCCGTGCTTCGGGAGCAGGAGCGGAAGTCGGAAGCTGCGCTTCTTCCAGAGGCTGCTGATCCGATATGGCTTCGGCGACCGCATCGGGCTTCACGCGTGGCTTCGGCTCTATGGCGGCGGTCGTGTCCGGCTGCGGTGTTGGTGCAGGCTCCTTCACCGGGGTCGGCTTCGGTTCAACCTGCTTCACCGGCTCGGGCTTGACCTCTTCCTTCGGCTGCGGCTCCGGCGCCACCTCCGTCGCAGGTGTCGGCTTCGGCGCTTCCTTTGGCTTCGGCGTGTCCTCGGTCTTCGGCTTTTCGGTCGGCGTCGGCGCCGGAGCAGCCGTCGCTGTTTTCTCCACCGGCTTCGGCTTGGGATCGTCCGTCACCGGCTTGTCGGTATCAACGCTGTTCTCGCCGATTTTCTGTGCATCTGGCACGATGTCGGGACGCTTGGTCGGCATCGGCGCCGGCTTTTCATGCATCACCGCCTTCTTGTCGCCCTGCAGCGTCTGCGCAATGGCTTCCATGGGAACGATGTCGACCGCTATCGACTCCACATCCGTGGACGGCAGCGCGGCCGGCGCCGACAGGGTGAACAGGCCGAAAGCCAGTGCCACCGTATGCAGTATCACCGATGTGGTGAGGCCGGTCTTCATCGTGCGTCTACTGATCCTGTTGCTGCAGTGAAATCAGGCCGATATTCTTGTAGCCGGCGGCCTGGATGAGGGCCATGACCTCCATCGCGGCGCCATAGTTGGTCGCCTTGTCGCCTCGGATGAAGATGCGCTCTTCGTAGCCGGTCTTGGAAATCGCCTGCAGTTTGGCGACCAGCTCTTCCCTTGGGATTTCGGTCTCCTGCAGGAAAATCTTGCCGGCCGCGTCGATCGAAACGGTGATCGGCTGGGTGTCGGCGTTCATAGCCTTGGCCTTAGTCTCCGGCAGGTCGACCGGCACGCCGACCGTCAACATAGGTGCGGCGACCATGAAGATGATCAAGAGCACCAGCATCACATCGACCATCGGCGTGACGTTGATTTCCGACATCAATGCATGGTGGCGGCCGCGCCGCCTGTGTCCGCGCCCGCCGCGTCCTGCCATGCCAACCGACATACCCATCTTCTTACCTCAGCCCTTAGGCGCTACTTTTTCATCGATTTGGCGCGAGAGTATGGCGGAGAACTCATCCGAGAACCCTTCCATCCGCACCGCGATCTTGTTCGCGTCGGATGACAGCTTGTTGTAGGCGATAACCGCCGGTATGGCGGCGAGAAGACCGATGGCCGTCGCCAGCAGCGCTTCGGCAATGCCGGGTGCAACAACCGCGAGACTGGTGTTCTTCGAACCGGCAATCGCCTGGAACGAGGTCATGATGCCGATGACGGTGCCGAACAGGCCGATGAAGGGTGCGGCCGAACCAGTGGTGGCGAGAAAGCCGAGACGGCCCTCCAGCTTCTCCATCTCGCGCGTCAACGCCAGGTCCATCGCCTTGTCGATGCGGGTCTGCAGGCCGAGCGGCGATTTGGCCCCCTTCTCGAAGCTCTTCTTCCATTCGCGCATGGCCGCAACGAAGATCGCACCCATGCCCGTGGTCTTGCGGTCGGCAAGCGTGCGATAGAGCTCTTCCAGCGACTGCCCCGACCAGAACACCTGTTCGAAGCGATTGAGCGACAGACGCATGCGGGCATAGCTGACCAGCTTGTCGACGATGATCGCCCAGGTCCAGACCGAGGCGCAGAGCAGACCGATCATGACCAGCTTGACCACCCAGCTGGCCTGTGTGAACAGCGCCCAAATCGACAATTGCGCTGCCGGATCGGCGAGTGCGGTAGTTTCCATGCTTCAGTCCTTAAGATTTTCCGGGCATCGCTGGCGGCTGGCCCATGGGCATCCCTTGTGGTCCGTTCGCGCTTGGCTTGCGGATTAACCCCAAAATGCACCGTTGGCGGCCTTTTCAGGGCAAATATTGGTGAAAGGAAGGCGCGCGGATTCTTCCAATCTTCACCGATCTCTTCATGAACCGTTATGGTTAAGGATGGGTTAGGAAATATGGCGCGGCGCATTGCCGCGCCAAGGCACGACGCGGGCCATCCATCCACAATCGAATGCGCTGCCGATTGGCCGCTCGTTGCCGGCCGGCAGGCCTGGATATCAGCTTGCTCCTGGTAGAAAGGCCGCGATCCATTCTTTCGGAAAGCGCTTCGGCCGGCCGTTCTCGCCGATGATCGCCGCCTCGACCTTTGCTTCGACCAGAACCTCTGTCCCGCGTTTCAATTGCTGCGCCATGACGATGCGGGCGCCGGAAATATCCTGCGTTGATGTGTCGATGGTCAGGATGTCGTCCATGCGGGCAGGCGAGCGGAAATCTATCTCCATCCGCCGCACCACCCAGACGATCCGTTCGCCGTGCTTGCCTTCGTGAAGTTCTGTGTGGTGGACGCCCGCCAGCCTGAGATAGTCCGAGCGGCCGCGCTCGAAGAATTCGAGATAGCGCGCGTGGTAGACGACGCCGGAAAAATCGGTGTCGGCATAATAGACTCGCGCCATCAGCCGATGGCCGAATTCCGTCAAGGCTCCGGAAAGCCCGCCGGCAAGCGCCGCCGATTCACCATGATCGTCCATCGCGCTTTCCTTTTTGCCCCCGGCGGGGCACCTGTCTTGCCAAAATCACCAGCGCAGCAAACCGGATGGCATTGTTGACGGCGATGATCAAGACCGTGATGGCAGCGCTGCTGGTGCTGGCGGCGTCTGCGCTTCCCGGTCAGGCCGCTAGCTTTTCGATGAAGCGCGGCCTCAACCTCGACCAGTGGACGACCTGGGTCGGGGAAGACAAATGGAACGACCGACAAGCCATCCTGCCCTATCCGGAATGGCGCAAGTTCCTGAACGAGGATGACCTCAAGGCGCTGAAGGCCGCCGGTTTCGACTTTCTGCGCATGCCGGTCGATCCCTCGCCGTTTATGTCGGATCAGACACTGGCGCTGCGCGACGACCTTTATGCCAGCGTGCGGGACTCGGCGCGCATGATCAACCGGGCCGGTCTGAAAGTGATCGTCGACATGCACCTGATCCCGGCCGGCGGCGGCCGCGAGATCGGCATGGGCCAGGTGATGGACGATCCCGCAACCTTCGACGCCTATGTCGAGGTCGTCCGCAAAATGGCGCGCACGCTTGCCACCGAGGACCCGGCGCAGGTCGCTTTCGAGCCGATGAACGAGCCTATCGTCGACTGCGACAGCGAGGGCACCAGCCTGTGGCCGGAGCGTCAGCAAAAGCTGTTCGCGGCCGCGCGCGCCTCGGCCACCAGGCTGACGCTGATCCTGACCGGCGCCTGTTATTCCAGTGCGGCTTCGCTGGTCAGGATCGACCCAAAGTCGATCCCCGACGACAACATCATCTGGACCTTCCACTCCTACGACCCGTTCCTGCTGACGCATCAGGGCGCGACCTGGGCCGGCGATTTCATTCTCTATGTTACCGGCCTGCCCTATCCGCTGACCGCGGTGCCGCGCGCCGAGCTCGATGCGACGCTGGATGCGATCCGCGCCAAGATAAAAGCCGAGGCGCCACGGACCAGACGGAACGGCCTGCTCGCCTATCTCGATGAACAAGTCGCCAGCATGGACACGGACGAAAAGCTGCTCGGCGTCATGGATGCGCCGTTCGAAAAGGTCGAGGCCTGGGCGAAGGCCAACGCCATCAAGCCGGAAAACATCACGCTGGGCGAGTTCGGCATGATCCGCCAGGAATATGGCAATCCCTATGTGATGCCGCCCAAATACCGCGCGGCCTATGTCAAGGACATGATCGCGCGCGCCGAGGCGCATGGCTTCTCATGGTCGGTGTGGAGTTTTGGCGGCGCCTTCGGCATCGTCGACGCTTTCAACGGCGAAAAGGCCGAACCCGCCGTGATGGATGCGATCCGCTCGCTCCATTAGCCCTAGGGCATGTCGAGATTCAGGTCAGGCCGAGTCGAAAATGAGGGGTCCGAAAACCGGAACGGAGCGGACTTTGGTCCGTGACTACCGGAAGCGCAGGAACACCTCATTTGCAGGCCGGCATCACCTGAATACCGGCATGCCCTAACCGAGGTCGATCTGCAGGATCTCCGGCCGCATGCCAAAGCGCACCGGCGCGATGCTGAAGCCGAGTCCGCCTGACACGATCAAATTGCGGTCATTCTCGACGACATGGCCAAAGGCAAAGCGGTTGCCGAAGCGGGACGGCACCACCGGTGAATAGCCGAACAGCCTGACCTGCCCGCCATGTGTGTGGCCCGACAGCGTCAGCGAAACCCGTCACGGCACTTTCGGGAAAATGTCAGGCTCATGCGCAAGCAGGATGATCGGTGCCTGGTCGGTGATCTTGGCCAGCGTGCCGTCGAGATCGTCCAGGCCTTCAAATCTGTCGCGGCCTGCGGCCTTGTTCGGTAACAGTGCCAGCTGGTCGGCGAGCCCGGCGATCCAGAAGCCGTATCCATCCTTTTGCAGGCGCACGGCGTCGTTCTCCAGAACCGAGATGCCGGATTCCTCCAATGCCTTGCGCGCCACAGTCCCCGCTCCGGCCTGCTGCGCGAAAGGATCGTGCCACCAGTCGTGATTGCCGAGGATCGACAGCACACCAAGCGGCGCCTTCAGTCCTGACAAGGCCGGCGCCCATTCATGGGCCTCCACCCGGTTCGTCACCAGGGACATGCCTGAGAAATAGTCGCCGAGCAGTACGATCAGATCGGGCTTCAGCACGTTCGCATCTTCGACGAGCGAAGCGATCCGCTCAGGCGTCATCCAGGGACGGCAGGCGTGAATATCGGCAAGTGCTACGACGCGCAGCTTGAGATCTGCAGGCCAATGCGGCGGCGTCAGCTGGTAGCGCTTCACATGCGTCAACAGCATCGGCTCGATGCCGACCGCATAGGCACTGAGCGAAGCCAGCGAGAGGAACGAACCTCCGGCGAATTTCAGGAACCCGCGTCTGGTGATCACTTTTCTGGCTCCGACCTTGATCGGAGCAGTTCGCGCCGACATTGCGACGCCCGATACAATCGAGGAATGCGCCTTCACGCTGGCAGGTTTGAGGAGATTCTGCACAGAAATCCGTTCCGAAGAACAAATGTCCGTTACTCTTCCTGGAACAGGTTGATCTGCTGCTGTGCCAGATCCTTTGGCGCGTCGAGGCCGAGATGGCGCCAGGCGTTGGCGGTCAGCACGCGGCCGCGTGGCGTGCGTTGGATGAAACCCTGCTGGATCAGATAGGGCTCGATAATGTCCTCGATGGCGTCGCGCGGCTCGGAGAGGCCGGCGGCGATGGTTTCGATGCCGACCGGCCCACCACCGAAATTGCGCGCGATCATCGAGAGATAGCGGCGGTCGAGTGCGTCGAGGCCGAGCGCGTCGACCTCGAGCCGGGTGAGAGCTTCGTCGGCAATCTGCTTGTCGACGTGGCCGTCACCGGCGACGGAGGCGAAATCGCGCACGCGGCGCAGCAGCCGGCCGGCGATGCGCGGCGTGCCGCGGGCGCGACGTGCGATCTCCAGCGCGCCATCGTCGCCAAGCGGCATTTGCAGGATGCGGGCGCCGCGCCGCACGATCTGCTCCAGTTCCTCGACAGAATAGAAATTGAGCCGCACCGGAATGCCGAAACGGTCGCGCAGCGGGTTGGTCAAAAGGCCGAGCCTGGTGGTGGCGGCGACGAGCGTGAAGCGGGCAAGATCGATCTTGACCGAGCGTGCCGCCGGACCTTCGCCGATGATCAGGTCGAGCTGGAAATCCTCCATCGCCGGGTAAAGGATCTCCTCGACTGCCGGATTGAGCCGGTGGATCTCATCGATGAACAGCACATCGCGGTCTTCGAGATTGGTGAGAAGTGCGGCGAGATCGCCGGCCTTGGCGATCACCGGACCGGAGGTCGAGCGGAAATTGACGCCGAGCTCGCGCGCCATGATCTGCGCCAGCGTTGTCTTGCCAAGCCCCGGCGGCCCGACGAACAGCACATGGTCAAGCGCCTCGCTGCGGCCCTTGGCGGCCTCGATGAAGACTTTGAGATTGGCCCGCACTGCGGCCTGGCCGACGAAATCGGCGAGCGTCTGCGGCCGCAAGGTCTGCTCAGCATCCTCGCCGCGCTTTTCCGGGGCAATGAGGCGGGGTGAAAGGCTCATGCGGCCTTCCTCGCACAGGGCAAAGGACCGGACAAGCAATCACTCACCGCGCCAGTTCCTTCAGCCCGAAACGAATGAGCTTCGAGGCATCGGCGTCCTCGCCGGCCGTCTTCAGCGCCGCCGCGACAGCATTGGCTGCTGTGTCGCGCGAATAGCCGAGATTGACCAGCGCCGAGACGGCGTCGGTAATCGGCGCCGGCGCCACGCCTTCGCCGAGCTCCTGCTTAAGGCCGATGGTGCCGGAGGCGGTTCCGGCATAGGCCGGCGCCTTGTTCTTCAACTCGGTGACGATGCGCTCGGCCACCTTCTTGCCGACGCCGGGCGCGCGGCTGACCATGGCGATGTCGCGCAGCGCGATCGCATTGGCGAGGTCTGCCGGCGCCAGCGTCGACAGGATGGCCAGCGCCACCTTGGCGCCGACGCCTTGCACATTGCTCATCAACAGCCGGAACCATTCGCGCTCAAGCACCGACTGGAAACCGTAGAGCCGGATCATGTCCTCGCGCACATAGGTCTCGATGAACAGCACCACCGCCTCGCCGGGCGAAGGCAGCGCGGCCAGCGTGCGCGCCGAGCAATAGGCGACATAGCCGACGCCGTGCACATCGACGAGGCAGAAATCCTCCTCGATCTCGTCCAGCGTGCCTTTCAATTTGCCGATCATGCGTGATCCCTCATGCCAGCGCCATCCTGTAGGCGACGCTTTGCCGGTGATGCGCGTGGCAGATGGCGATAGCCAACGCGTCTGCGGCATGTTCGGTGTCGAAAACGGCTTTCGGCAACAGCACCTTTACCATCATGTGGATCTGCTTCTTGTCGCCATGGCCAACGCCGATCACCGCCTTTTTGACGGCATTGGGGGCATATTCGGCCACAACAAGGCCGGCGCGCGCCGGCACCAGCATGGCTATGCCGCGCGCCTGGCCGAGCTTCAGTGTCGCCACCGCATCCTTGTTGACGAAGGTTTGCTCGACGGCCGCTTCCTGGGGCATGGCCGCATGCAGGATCTCGGCCAGCCCGTCATGCAATTGGCAGAGCCGTGTCGCCAGCGCCGCCTTGTCGTCGGAGCGTACAGTGCCGGAGCTGATAAAGCGCAGCGAGTTGCCGAGGCTCTCGACGATGCCCCAGCCGGTGCGCCTCAGCCCCGGATCGATACCGATAATGCGAATCGCTTCCCTCATGCGCGAAGTCTACCTCCGGCGCACAGCGATGTCAGCGAAATGTGAACAAACCGGAAACGGAGGCGTTTAACCTCGAGCGAAAGCCGTGTTCAGCAGCGTGATCTGGTCGGAAACCGGATTGGCGCGGCGGGCGGCGGCAGGCGTCTCGGCAAACGCGCCGCCATAGATCTCTTCGTCCATGCGGCGCACCAGCGCCTGCAGGCGCAGCGAGCGGGTGACGAGGTCGAGGAAATCCTTCGGCAGTTCGCCCCAGCCGACCGCTTCGTCATGCGCCGAGGCGGTGTCGAGACGCACCTTGGATTTTTCCGAAGCGACCTGGTCGCGGGTCATCTCGCCGGAATTTGCCGCCCGCTGCAAAAGCAGCCAGGAGGCGACTTGCATCAACCTTGTGGTCAGCCGCATCGATTCGGCCGCATAGAGCGTCGCCGCCAGCCTGGACAGCTTCTTGGCCTCGGCCCGGCCCTTGCCGTCAAGATACTCGGCTGCCTGTTCGACCAGGCCCATGCCTTCCTGGTAGAGCGGTTTGAAGGATTGGGAGAAAACCCGGCGTTCCGCCAGCTTGATGGTTTTCGCGATGCCCTTCGAAGGCTCGTTCATCGATACGCCCCTGCACTGCCCCGTCGGCTGATTCGGCTTCTCGCCGTCACGCCGGCACCCTAGATGACTGAAGCTTGAAAATGCGCTTCGCCGCCGGCGAAGGCAAGCACATGTTTAACAAACGGTTAACGCCTGCGCAGGGGCGCCAAGCGGACCAAAAGCAGACAAAAAAAGAGCCGCGGATAAGGCGGCTCTCAGGAGTTTAACAGGGAGGCGTCAAACGAAGTGGCTCCAACCACTCGGTAAGAATCCAGATCACTGGATGGACATAGTAAACACCTGTAAAGCTTAATGAATCCTTAACGGCGCGGATATTTCTTGATCGACCGCTGCCCTTCTGTGCCGTATCAGCACAACGGTGCCCTAAGCCTGATCGTCGGCTTGTTCATGCCTTCTTCCACACAGCCGGCAAGGAAATGAAGGCGAACAGCAGCATTGCCGCATAAAACCCCATCGAGGAGGAAGCCAGCACCGGCTCGATCTCCGGATGGCCGGCAAGTTCAAAGTAAAGCCCAATCATCAGTGCGATGCCGCAGATTGCCGTCAGCCAGAAATGCACGACGGCAATCGTCTTTTGCCCGACCGCTGGAAACAGGTGGTAGAAGAAGGCAAACACCGCCGACATCAGCCAGCCCGCCACCATGGTGTGCGCGTGGGTCGGCATCTGCCCATGGTCATTGGAGATCGCCATATGCAGGCCGAGCGCCATGCCGCACAGGGAATAGATGACGGCCAGGGTGAAGAAATTTCGTGCTACGCCTTGCATGGGATACCCTCGTTGGTTGTTGCAGACTTGGTCCGACCGCGCGCGGCCAAAATGGAGCGTCGGTCGCGAGCGGCTTAGTCCCCGCAGGTTTCAGGATCATGCCGCGAAACCAGCCAATGCCGACACGGCGTCTATCCGGCAAATGCCGGGTATTGTGCGGGCTGGCGGTAAAATCCGGCGACGGCGCCACCGCAACAAGCCGGCACCCACGCGGCATCTTCTGGATACATGTACGGAGATAATCCGCCCTCCTTCGGAAGCAGACGCGCGAAAGCAGCGTTTACCCCCGGAACGATGCACAAGGAGCGGCAATGGACTGGTATTCTCTCTTCAAATTCCTGCATGTCATGGCAGCGATCCTCTGGCTCGGCGGCGGTTTCGCCATGCTGCTGGTTTCGATACTCGCCGATCGCGACGGCGACGACGAGACGCTGATGGTCATGCTGAGAACGACGGACAAACTCGGCTTGCGTCTGTTCGTGCCGGCGTCTATCGCGACCCTGGCTTCTGGTCTGGTGCTGACTTCGCTATGGACCGGCTTCTCCGACCTTTGGGTCGTCATCGGCCTTTGCGGCTACGCCGCCGCGTTTCTGACCGGTATCCTCGTGCTGAAGCCTTCGTTCGAAAAGCTTGCCACAATGCTTGCCGCGGACGGCATGACCCCGGCTGCCATAGCGTTTGGGCGCCGCATGATACGGATCGTCAAGTTCGATTTCGTCATCATGATCGTCGTCGTCGCCGACATGGTGCTGAAGCCGACCGCGCACGACATCGCCACTCTCGGCGCCATGGCGGTCGTGGTCGTTGGTGGTGCATCGCTGACCTTTGCGAGCGCCCCGCGAACCAAACCGGCAGCCGCCTGAGCGGGATTTAGAGCAGGCCGGCGATCCCGTCCCAAAGCAGCTTGACCGCGACCACGGCCACGGTCGCGTAGGTGAAGGGATAAAAAATCTCCGGCCGCATGCGCCGCACCAGCCAGGCGCCGGCGATGGTGGCCAGCGGCGCCAGCGGCATCAGCACGGCCGACGCCGTCAGGTTGGCGGTGTCGAACTGGCCAAGCGCGAAGTAGGGGATCAGCTTCAGCGCGTTGGTGGCGGCAAAGAAGATCGCCGATGTCCCTGACAGCACCTTCGGATCGAGCCGGATCGGCAGCGCATAGACCTGGAAGGGGGGCCCGCCGACATGGGCGACGAAGCTGGTGAAGCCGGCGACGGTGCCCCAGAAGGCGGCGGCGATGCGGTTGGGCGCCGCCGCATGGTCGGAACCGTGGCGGAACTGGAGATAGAGCCAGCGCAGCACGAAGATCAGCGCGACAGCGCCGACGATCAGCCGCACCATCTCTTCGGTGACGAGCGCTGCCGTCAGCCAGCCGAGCCCAATGCCGATCACCGCGCCCGGCATCATGTCGACCAGCATCTTTCTGTCATACACACCCCACCACGTCCACACCGAAACGATGTCCATCAGGCACAGGATCGGCAGCAGGATGGCCGCCGCCTGCACCGGCGGCATGGCCAGCGCCATCAAAGGCACGCCAACGAAGCCGACAGCGCCGCCGAAGCCGCCTTTCGACAGCCCGACAAGTATCACCGCCGGAATGGCGGCGGCATAAAACCACGGATCGGCGAGCAGACCTGACATGAACTGGAAATGCTGGAGGGAAGACGGTTGCCCTGCAATAGCCCAGAAACCCTTGCGCCGCGACCGGGAAAATGCCGGCCGTGTCGATCAACTGTGCGTAAAGCGACGGTTCCGGATTTACGGCAAGATCGCCGCCGATGCATAAGGGCGCCGTCCGATGCATCAGGTTTTGGCCCCAGGTTTTGGCCCCAGGTTTTGACCCCAGGTTTTGACCCCAGGTTTTTGACCCCAGGTTTTTGACAATGAGCGAACCCCACATCCGCCGCGCCGAAGCGGCCGACCTGCCTGCCATCGTAGCCATGCTCGCCGACGATCCGCTTGGCCGCAGCCGCGAGGATGCGACCGAGCCACTCGCCAAGGCCTATCGCGACGCCTTTGCCGCCATCGACGCCGACCCCAACCAGTTTCTTGCCGTGATGACGGATAGCGGCCGCGTCATCGGCACGTTGCAGATCAGCTATCTCGCCGGGCTGTCGCTGCAGGGCGCCTTGCGCGGCCAGATCGAGGCTGTGCGCGTCGTCGCAGACCGCCGCGGCGAACGGCTGGGACAGCGTCTGCTGGAATGGGCGATCGAACAGTGCCGTGAACGCGGCTGCAAGATTATCCAGCTGACCACCAACAAGAGCCGCCAGGACGCGCATCGCTTCTATGACCGGCTCGGCTTCAAGGCCAGCCACATCGGTTACAAATTGGAGCTTTAGTTCAGCGGTGGAGGACGGCGCCGGATCGGCTGCGCCTTGATGATGGCGGTGCTGGTTTCCGCCTTGTCGGCGATGCGGTCGAGAAGCTTGTCGAGCTCGCCGATGGAGCGCACGTAGAGCCGGGCCACGAAACAGTCGTCGCCGGTGACCTTGTCGCATTCGCCGAATTCCGGGATCTCCTCGATCAGCTTCTGCACGATGTGCAGCTTGCCCGGCAGTGGCCGCACCCGCACGATCGCCTGCAACGGAAACCCCAGCGCCTCCGGGTCGATCTCGATGGTGAAGGCGCGGATGACGCCGCGTTCCTCGAGCCGCCGCAGTCGTTCCGAGACGCTCGGCGATGACAGCCCGACCTGCTGCGCCAGATCCTTCAACGAAGTCCGCGAATCCAGGATCAGGATGTCGAGAAGCTTTCTGTCCAACTCGTCCAGCATTTTCATCTCCTCGCAAAAGGGCAGCGCGCGCCTTATTAAATAAGGTCCTGCCCCCATATCACCTTTCATAGGGTATATAAACCCTCAAGACGGCATGAGATTATGGCCTCAACAGATAGAGGTATTGTCATGGACAACACGGTACGCGGCACGATCGAGATGACGGCGGCGATGACGATTGTCGGCACGATCGGCTGGTTTGTCGTCATGTCGGGCCAGCCCGTTATGGACGTGGTGTTCTGGCGCTGCGCCTTCGGCGCGGTGGCGCTGCTGATCACCTGCGCGGCACTCGGGCTGCTGCGCGGCAGGCTGACGCTGCGCATTGTTGCCATCGCCGCTCTTGGCGGCGCGGCTATCGTCATCAACTGGCTGTTGCTGTTCAGCGCCTTCTCCCGCGCCTCGATCTCGATTGCCACGGCGGTCTACAACACGCAGCCCTTCATGCTGGTCGGCTTCGGCGCGCTGTTCTTCGGCGAGCGGCTGACACTGGCCAAGCTGACCTGGCTCGGCATCGCCTTCGCCGGCATGCTGCTGATCGTGCAGACAGGGCCCGATGCGGGTGTCGGTTCCGGCATAACCGGCACAGATTATGTCATCGGCATCGTCATGGCGCTCGGAGCGGCCTTCTTCTGGGCTGTCGCGGCAATCGTCGCCAAGAAGCTCAAGGGCACCCCGCCGCATCTGATCGCGCTGATCCAGGTCTGCGTCGGCGTCGTCATGCTGGCGCCCTTTGCCAACCTCTCGCATTTGCCCGCCGATGCCTGGAGCTGGGCCATGCTGGCCACGCTTGGCGTCGTTCACACCGGCCTGGTGTACATATTGATGTACGCCGCCATCCAGAAACTGCCGACGCATCTGCAGGGGTCGCTGTCCTTCATCTATCCTGTCGTTGCGATCCTGGTCGATGTGATGGCCTTCGGCCACCGGCTGCATCCGGCCCAGTTCGTCGGCGCAGCCGCCATCCTGATCGCCGCCGCCGGCATGAATCTCGGCTGGACTTTGTGGAGGGCCAAATCGCCGGCCGAAAGCCCGCAAGCCGTCAAATGAGCCGCAGAGCGTCGGCTCGCCGGCGATCGTAAACCAAAGCCATCGCATCGATCCCCGCCCGCCTGTTCAAGGCGGGCGCTTTGTTCTATGCCGCAATGCAACCATCTTCGCCCGGCATAGGCGAAACCCGGGATCGAAAGCCAATGAACGACGCAACACCCCCCAACCGCTGCCGCATCGTGCTGATCGCACCCAGGGACGCTCCGGCGCGCCGCATTGCGGCTGCCTTCGACGGCGGTGATATCGCTTCGCTGATCCTGCCTGAAAACGGCATGGACGAGGCTGCCTTCCAGGCTTTTGCAGAACAGATCGTACCGGCCGCGCAAGCGGCCGGCATCGCCGTCATCATCGCCGGCGATACCCGCATTGCCGGCCGTGTCCAGGCCGACGGCATTCATGTCGAGGTTTCCAAGGACGCGCTCGCCGAGACCATCGAACACTTCCAGGGCAAGATGATGGTCGGCGCCGGTGGCGCCAAGACGCGCGACGACGCGCTGGAACTCGGCGAAACCAGACCCGACTACATCTTCTTCGGCCGCTTCGGCTACGACAACAAGCCGGAACCGCATCCGCGCAACCTGTCGCTCGGGCAATGGTGGGCGGACGTGATTGAGATCCCTTGCATTGTCATGGCCGGTTCCGCCATCGCCTCGGTAGAAGCGGTGGCCGCCACTGGCGCCGAGTTCGTGGCGCTGTCCAGCGCCGTCTTTGCCGAAGGCGCCGATCCGAAGGCGGCGATTGCCGCCGCCAATGCGCTGCTCGACCAAACCGCGCCGCGCTTCGAGGGCTGACGTGCGCCGACATGGACTTCCTCTCGCGGTTCTCGTTGCGGCGTTGATGAGCGGGGCAGCGATCGCGGCGGAGACCGTTCCGCTGCCGCAGCCGAGGCCGGACACCAGCGCACCCGCCCTCAGCGTGCCGGATGCGGTCGCCCCCGATGCGGGTGCCCCAAAAGCCGGTGCCACGGATTCCGGCGTCCATATCGACAAGCCGATCGACACCCCGCTGCCGCAGCCGGCGACAACCGCGCCGCTGCCGTCGGCCGACGCGATCAACCCCGAACGTTTCGGCGCCAAGCCGGCGGACCCCGCCTATGGCGCTTTCCAGCGCGGCCTTTACAAGACGGCCTACAATCTGGCGTTGGTGCGGGCTCAGAATGGCGACCCGGCGGCGCAAACGCTGGTGGCCGAGATCCTGTCGCGCGGGTTGGGCGTGCCGCTCAACCCAGCGGAAGCCGCCAAATGGTATGCGCAGGCCGCCGAGCAGGGGATTCCTGAATCGCAGTTCCAGTATGCGCTGATGCTGCTCGACGGCCGCTACGTCAAGAAGGACGAGAAGGGAGCTTATGCGCTGATGCAGGCCGCCGCCGAGGCCGGCAACCGGCTGGCGCAGTTCAACTTCGCGCAATTGCTCGTGCAGCAGGATCCGGGCGATGCCGGCATCGCCAGGGCTGTGCCTTATTATGAGCGTGCCGCGGCGACAGGGCTTGCCGACGCCCAGTATGCGATGGCGCAGGTCTATGCCAATGGCGTCGGCGGCAAGACCCGCGACGATGCAAAGGCCCGCAGCTTGCTGGCACAGGCTGCCAGGCAGAACTACGACACCGCGCAGATCGATCTTGCCGCCTGGATGATCGAGGGCCGGGGCGGTGTTCGCGACCTGAAATCCGGCTTCAACTGGATGAAGCAGGCAGCTGAAGGCGGCAATGTCGCTGCCCAGAACCGGTTGGCAAAGCTCTATATGGGCGGCATCGGAACCGACCCCGACCTGATCCTGGCCGGGGCCTGGTATGTGGTCGCCCGCCGCGCCGGCCTTATCGATCCGGAGATGGACGATTTCCTGCAAGGGCTGACCGACGATCAGACAAAGCAAGCCTTGCAGAAGGCCAACCGCCTGCCCTGACACGCAACGTCACTGTGTATGATCCAGCACGACCTTGCCGAAGGGAGAGCCGTGTTCGAGATGGCGAAAGGCCTGCGCTGCCTCTGCCCATGGGAAGACCCGGTCGATCACCGGCCGCAGCCGATTGACGGCGAGCGCCCGGTTCATCGCTTCGAAGGACTCGCGCGAGCCGACCGGTATGCCGCGTGCTTTCACCTGGCGTCGGAAGATGTCGAGCGGATTGATCACCCCTTCGCTGCCGCCGAGATAGCCGATGACGTTGATCTGGGCGCCGCGCGCCGACGCCTTGAGCGACTGCGCGAAACTCTGGGGACCACCGACTTCGATGATGTGGTCCGCGCCGCGGCCATCGGTCAGCGCCAGCACGGCCGACGACCAGTCCGGATTGTCGCGGTAGTTGATGCCGTGATGCGCGCCAAGCCCCTTCGCCCGGGCAAGCTTCTCATCGCTGCTCGACGTAACAATGACGCGCGCGCCGGCCGCCCTTGCCAACTGCACGGCAAACAGCGACACGCCGCCGGTGCCGAGGCTGAGCACGGTTTCGCCTGGCTTGAGCTTGCCCTCGGTGAACAACGCATGCCAGGCAGTGACCGCGGCGCAAGGCAACGTCGCCGCCTCGACATCGCTGAGCTGCGCCGGGGCGATGACCGCCGCCTGTTCGTCCAGCCGGGCGAATTCGCTTAGCAGCCCATCGATGGGGCCACCGCGCTGGTATGAGGGTTCGGCCATGGCGAAGCTGCCGCCGACCCATCGCTGCCAGAACGTGCCGCAGACCCGGTCGCCGACCTTGAAGCGGCTGACCTCGGAGCCAACCGCAACGACCTCGCCGACGCCGTCGGAAAGCGGCACCAGCGGCAAGGGGAATGTCGTGTGATAGCTGCCGCGCGCGATCTCGACATCGCGGTAGTTGAGCGCCGTCGCCTTGACGCGGACGATCATCTCCTGACGGCCGGGTTCCGGCGTTGGCCGTTCGACCATCATGAGATTGTCGATGCCGCCTGGGCTCTGCAGTTCGATTGCCTTCATTGTCATTGTCCTTCCGTTTGAAAGGAAAATCGCTTGCCAGGCGGTGGATTTCAAATTCATAATGTTCAGAATGATTATGCTTGCGAAACATCGTTCTGACTATGCTTGAGGAATTGCGCACGCTCGCCCTGTTTGCCGAGGAGGGCTCGATCCAGAAGGTCGCCCGGCGCCTGCCGCTGACGCAGCCGGCTGTGACCCGGCAAATCCAGCGGCTGGAGGACATGCTTGGCACGACGCTGCTCGACCGCCGGCAAAAGCCGCCGCGACTGACGCCGACGGGGCTGGAAGTGCTGGCGCGCGGCCGCGATATCATCGCTTCCGTAGAAGCGCTGAAATCCTTCGCCGGAAAGACCGAGCCGGAAGGACTGTTCCGCCTGGGTCTCGCCCATGGCCTCTCGGACCGCGACATAGCGGGGGCCATCGCCAACGCCGCGGCGGCATTCCCGAAAGTGTCGCTACGGCTCAAGACCGGCTGGAGCGCCGAACTGATCGATCAATTCGAACGCGGCGAGCTCGATGTGACGATTGTTCTGCGATCGTCGGACAAGCCAGGTCCGGAAGCGCTTGGCACTGAACGTCTTGGCGTCATCGCTGCGTCCACCGTCGCCGATCCGGAAGACGGTGGCCGGACACCCATGCCGTGGGTGCTTAGTCCGGCACCTTGCGACGCGCGCCAGAAGCTCACGTCCGTTCTGGTCGGCGGAAGGCGTTATTTCGAGATCGCGGCGGAGATACAGGATCCGGCCTTGCAGATGGAATGGGTCCGTCGGGGGCACGGCCTTGGGCTAATGCCGTTGCGTCTTGCAAGGCGCCGACTTCCCGACGGCCTCATGCTCGTCAACACGGAAGATGTCGACCTTTCCTTACAGGTCGCCGCACTTCGCTCGCCTCATCTCAACCGGCTGACTGAGGCTGCGGATGCCATCGTCGAGGCCGTCGGCAAAGTCATTGCAGCCCAGGTTTGAGGCTACCAGCCGCTGTCGGGCGATCTGGCATCCCTTGCCTCTCCTGCCGATTTGTGGTCTTGGGGGCCCGAAATCGCTTGTCCAGCGATCATCCCCATACCAACGGCCAAGCCGTTGGTAGCATCCCGGATCAATCTCATCATGGCCAAGATCAATGGCAACGAAATCCGTCCCGGCTATGTCATCGAACACGATGGCGGCCTCTGGGTGGCGGTCAGGACCAACACCGTCAAGCCCGGCAAGGGCGGCGCGTACAACCAGGTCGAACTGAAGAACCTGATCAACGGCACCAAGCTCAACGAGCGCTTCCGCTCGGCGGAGACCGTCGAGCAGATCCGGCTCGATCTGAAGGATTTTTCCTTCCTCTACGCCCAGGACGACGCGCTGGTGTTCATGGACACGCAGAGCTACGAGCAGCTCGAGCTGGCGAAGGATTTCGTCGGCGACCGCGCCGCCTTCCTGCAGGACGGCATGATGGTGACGGTCCAGCTCTATGAGGACAGGCCGATCGGCATTTCGCTGCCCGACCAGGTGACGCTGACCATCACCGAGGCCGACCCGGTGGTGAAGGGCCAGACGGCCGCGTCCTCGTACAAGCCGGCGGTGCTGGAAAACGGCATCCGCGTGCTGGTGCCGCCATTCATCGGCGCCGGCGAACGCATCGTCGTCGACACCAACGAACTCACCTACATGCGCCGCGCAGACTGACGCGTAGGCAGGAACAGATACGATGGCACGCTCCGCACTTCTCAATGTCATGGTCCAGGCCGCCATGAAGGCCGGCCGCTCGCTGTCGCGCGACTTCGGCGAGGTGCAGAACCTGCAG
Organism: Mesorhizobium sp. C395A; assembly: GCF_030323205.1. Classification (NCBI taxonomy): domain Bacteria; kingdom Pseudomonadati; phylum Pseudomonadota; class Alphaproteobacteria; order Hyphomicrobiales; family Phyllobacteriaceae; genus Mesorhizobium; species Mesorhizobium sp. C395A. Next base: position 4,266,168 of record NZ_CP100473.1, read on the forward strand.
GTGTCGATGAAGGGACCGGGCGACTATGTCAGCCAAGCCGACCGCAAGGCCGAGGACATCCTGTTTGCCGAACTGTCGAAGGCACGGCCGGGCTATGCCTTCCTGATGGAAGAGCGCGGCATGATCGCAGGGGACGACGACCAGCACCGTTGGATCGTCGACCCGCTCGACGGCACCACCAATTTCCTGCACGGCATTCCGATCTTTTCCATCTCGATCGCGCTGGAGCGACAGGGCCAGTTGGTCGCCGCCGTCATCTACAATCCGGCAATGGATGAGCTCTACACCGCCGAGCGCGGCGGCGGCGCCTTCATGAACGATCGCCGGCTGCGCGTTGCCGGCCGCAGCAAGCTCACCGACTGCGTCATCGGCTGCGGCGTGCCGCATCTCGGCCGCGGCCAGCACGGCAATTTCCTCGTCGAGTTGCGCAATGTGATGGCCGAGGTCTCGGGCGTGCGCCGCCTGGGTTCCGCCGCGCTCGATCTCGCTTATGTCGCCGCAGGCCGCATGGACGGCTTTTGGGAAACCGGCCTGTCGGCCTGGGACATTGCCGCCGGCCTGCTGCTGATCCGCGAGGCCGGTGGCTTCGTCTCCGACATGGATGGAGGCCAGGATATGCTCGAGGGGGGTTCGCTCGTCGCTGGCAACGAGGTCATCCAGCGCGCGCTGCTCAAGGCCGTGAAGAAGCCGCTTTCGGCGCGCTGATCACTTGGCATGCCGGCGCGGCGCGCTGAAGCGCCGCAGTCGCAAAACCGCAATCAAAGCTTGAAATACTGCCCGGCGGCCGCCCAGATAAGGGTGACGCAGGATCTTTTATGACGAGCATACCTTCACTATCCTCGCGAGAAGCGCAGCCAGACCAGCCAATTGAAATCCCTTTTGTCGGGCGTTGGCACTATTCGCGTGCGGAGATGATCGCCGATGGCATCGTCCACGCGGTCGGCATCGTGCTGGCGATAGCCGCCGGCTCGGCGTTGCTGGCGCTGGCCGCCTTCCATGCCGGTCCCGGCGAATACATCGCCGCCGCCTTCTTCGTGGTGTCGCTGCTGACTGTGCTGTCGATTTCGCTGACCTACAATCTGTGGCCGGTGACGTCGCCGGCGAAGTGGATCTTGCGGCGCTTCGATCATGCGGCGATCTATCTCCTGATCGCCGCGACCTACACGCCCTTTCTGGCCCAGCTCGACGGCTCGCCGCTGGCGCTGCCGATGATTGTCCTTGTCTGGACCGCTGCTTTGACCGGCATTGCCATGAAAGTGTTCCTGCCCGGCCGCTTCGATCGTCTGGCCATTGTCTTCTATCTCGCCATCGGCTGGAGCGGCGTCGTCCTGGTCAAGCCGCTGGTGGCGACGTTGCCGACGACCTCGATCGCGCTGATTGTCGCCGGCGGCATCGTGTACTCCTGCGGCGTCATCTTCTTCGCCTGGAAACGCCTGCGCTTTCACAATGCCCTCTGGCACGGCTTTGTCGTCACCGGCGCCGGGCTGCATCTTGCCGCCATGGTCGACTGCCTGGTCGTCAACCGCCTCTGAACGGCGTGGTGCGGCCCGACAGTCGGGCAATATTGCCAAGCGCCATTCAATTTGGTCACAATTCCGTTTAGAGTCGCGAATTACGTGGTCGGCGGCACTGGAGCGGTTCCAGGGAAGTATGAGCGGCTTCCCGTTCGGAATTGCGTCAAGGCAAATAGAGCATCGGAAACGGGGCACGGATGGCTTTTCTCAGATCCTTCGGCGTGGGCAGGCGTTCTGATGTCCTGATGTACGATCCGCACAAACTGTCGAGCCCGCAGGTCTTCCTCCTGACCATGGTCATCTTCCTGGTCATCGTCGCCTTCATCGCCGCCATCCTCACCCGCCAGATCTCGACCGCTTTCGGGAGCAATCCCGGCCTCAACGGCCTGATCGTCGGCGTCCTTGTGGTCGGCATCCTGCTTGCCTTCGCCCAGGTCGGACGACTGTTTCGCGAAGTGCGCTGGGTCAATTCCTTCCGCGCCGGTTCCGAAACCACCGAGCCGGTGCTGCTGGCGCCGATGAAGGCGATGATCGGCCGCTCCTCGACGGTCGCCTTCTCGACGTCTTCGATGCGCACCATGCTGGATTCGATCGCCACCCGCCTCGACGAAAGCCGCGACACCTCGCGCTATCTCGTCGGGTTGCTGGTGTTCCTCGGTCTGCTCGGCACCTTCTGGGGCCTGCTCAACACCATCGGCTCGATCCGCGAAACCATCGAATCGCTCGATCCCGGCACCGGCGACGCCGCCGCCGTGCTCGATTCGCTGAAGCAGGGGCTGTCGGCGCCGCTGGCCGGCATGGGTACGGCCTTTTCGTCCTCGCTGTTCGGCCTTTCCGGGTCGCTGGTGCTAGGCTTCCTCGACCTGCAGGCCGGCCGCGCGCAGACCCGCTTCTATACCGAGCTTGAAAACTGGCTGTCCTCGGTCACCGATCTCTCCTCCGACATCGCCGTCGCCGACCCGGCCAAGACTGAATCCTCCGACGAGATCCGGGTCCTGTCGGAACGGCTGCGCAGCATGCAGGAAAGCGGCGGCGGCTCCAATCCGCGCGTCGCCACCGCCATGGCCAATCTCGCCGACGGCATTTCCGGCCTGGTCAAGAACATGCGCTCCGAGCAGCAGATCATGCGCGACTGGGTCGAGGCCCAGTCGGACGAGCAGAAGGCGATGCGCAACACGCTGGAAAAGATCGCCGACGCGCTGAAGAAACCCGGGGTCCACTAGCATGGCTCTCGCCAGGGGCCGGCGCACCGATCGCCGCATCGACTATTGGCCGGGCTTCGTCGACGCGCTGTCGACGCTGCTGCTGGCCATCATGTTCCTGCTCACCGTTTTCGTGCTGGCGCAGTTCCTGCTCGGACGCGAACTCTCCGGCAAAGATACGGCGCTCACGCGCCTCAACTCGCAGATCAACGAACTGACGCAGTTGCTGGCGCTGGAGCGCTCGAGCGCGCAGGACAAGGACGATTCGCTGGCCAATCTGCAGGCGTCGCTGTCGGCCGCGGAAGCTGAGAAGAGCCGGCTCGAGCAGCTGCTGGCACAAGGTGCCGGCGCCGGCGACGCCGCCACCCAGCGCGCCGCGGAACTCGGCGGCGAACTCGACAGCCAGCGCCAGATCAGCCAGCAGGCGCTGAGCCAGGTCGAGATCCTGAACCAGCAGATCGCAGCACTGCGCAAGCAGATCGGCGCGCTCGAGGACGCCCTCAATGTGTCCGAAACGCGCGACCGCGATTCCAACACCAAGATCGCCGATCTCGGCCGTCGGCTCAACGTCGCGCTGGCGCAGCGCGTGCAGGAGCTGAACCGCTATCGCTCCGACTTCTTCGGCCGCCTGCGCGAAATCCTCGCCGACCGCGAGAACATCCGCATCGTCGGCGACCGCTTCGTCTTCCAGTCGGAAGTTCTGTTCCCGACCGGGTCGGAAGTGATCAACGATGCCGGCAAAGTCGAGATGAAGAAGCTCGCCGATGCCATCATCGAGTTGCAAAAGGAAATCCCGCCCGAGATCAACTGGGTGCTGCGCGTCGACGGCCACACCGACAACAAGCCGCTGTCCGGCGCCGGCCGCTATCGCGACAATTGGGAATTGTCGACGGCGCGTTCGACCTCGGTGGTCAAGTTCCTGATCGAGAACGGCGTGCCCGCCAACCGGCTGGTTGCGGCCGGCTTCGGCGAATTCCAGCCGCTCGACCCCGCCGACACCGAAGACGCCCGCAACAAGAACCGACGCATTGAACTGAAGCTCACCGAACGGTGATTTTCAGTCACGCGAAATTGTTTGCCGGCTCAACTCTAGAGCGCAACGCCAGGTCGGCAAGGCCTGAAAACATTATCTTTCTTTAATTACACTTCGCGTTTCCGGGCTCCTACTTTGACGCGCAGGGCCGAGAACCGCCGGCGATGCCTCCCATCGCGACGCGACGGAACCGGACGGCCCGCTTCCGGAAGGCGGAGCGAAAGCGCTTGCCCCTTCCATAGCAGGAGGAGACGCACATCATGCGCTCTTTGAAGACTCTCAGGACCGCAACCCTCACGACACTTCTGATCACTGTTCCACTCGCCGGCGCCTATGCCGCCGGACATCACAAGGGCGCCCTCGACGCCAGCGACCCGACCGACATGACCGGTCCGCGCGTGACCGGCCTGATCGAGCAGGTGCGGGGCGTCGAACAGGGCATCACGGATGCGCGCGAGACGAAGGGCATCTCGACCTCGGAAGCGCAGTGGCTGCATCTGCGTGCTGCGCATATCGGCCAGCCCGCCGAACGGGTCGCCGCTTCGGACCATGGCCGGATCCCGGCCGCGCAATATCACGATCTGCTGCGCCGCCTCGACAATGTCGATCAGAGGCTGATGTCCGACACCGGCAGCGGCTTCATGATCGGTGATGGCTCCGACGGCGGAAATTATCCGAACGGCTGAGATCCGCTCTGATATCTCCAGGAATGAGGAAGGGACTGTCTGACGCCCCCGGATCTGGCTCCGAGGGCGTCTTTTTTGTCACCAGCCCAGCCACAGCGCAGCGAGGGCCAGCACCGCCGGCACGGTCTGAATATAGAGGATCTTCCGGCTGGCAGTCGCCGCGCCATAGAGGCCGGCGACGGCGATGCAAAGCAGGAAGAACACCTTGATCTGGAATCCCGCCGCGCCGAGATAGAGGCCCCAGATCAGCCCGGCGGCAAGGAAGCCGTTGTAGAGCCCCTGATTGGCGGCGAGCACCTTCGATGCGCTGGCGAAGTCCGGCTTGAGGTTGAACGCCCTGTGCCCGCGCGGTGTGTCCCACGCCACCATCTCCAGATAGACGATAAAGAGGTGGATCAGGGCCACCAGCCCGACCAGGATATTGCCGATCATCTTAGTCTCCCCTCCATGGCGGTGTTCCACCGTCAGCCAGCATTCCACGCACCAGCTCACCGGCGCAAGCTGCATAGCCACCTTTGAGGGTTGCCAATCCTGGCGCGTTGGTATCTTTTCCCGCGGTCCAAAACGCGGAACCTGTCATGTCTTTTCAGAAGCTCGATGATCTCGGCCACAAGCTCGAAGCGCTGGAACATGCGCTCGCCATCCTCGGCGCCGACGAGGCGACCCACATGGCCGTCGGCGGCGGCGAGAAGCGCGCCGAAGCGATGTCTTCCCTTGCCGGCATGCTGCATATCAGGGCTACCGCGCCGGAGATCGCCGACTGGCTCGCCGCTGCAGAAGCTGAAGCGCTCAACGAGGAGCAGCAGGCGGCGGTCCGCGAACTGCGTCGCCAATACACCAACCTGACCTGCCTGCCGGTCGAATTCGTCGAGCGCCAGACGGTAGCGCGCATGCGCTCGGAGCAACTCTGGCGCGACCTGCGCGCCAAGAACGACTGGGCCGGATTCCTGCCGGCGCTCGAAGGTGTCATCGCGCTGGTGCGCGAGGAAGCCGCTTTGCGCGCCGACGCGCTCGGCCTCGATCCCTACGACGCACTGATGGAGCAATACGATCCTGGCAACCGGGCCGCCGACATCACGCCGGTCTTCACCGAGCTGAAGACATTCCTGAAGGGCTTCGTGCCGGAAGCGCTGGCCGTACAGGAAGCGCGACTGGCCAAGCGCCCGCTGAAGCCGCTCTCCGGCAGCTATGCGATCGACAAACAGCGCGAGCTTGGTCTCGCCATGATGGCTTCGGTCGGCTTCGACCTCACCCATGGTTCTCTGTCCGTATCGCACCATCCTTTCTGCGGCGGGGTGCCGAGCGACGTTCGCATCACCACCCGCTACAAAACGTCCGATTTCCTGTCGGCTTTGATGGGCGTGCTGCACGAGACCGGCCACGCGCTCTACGAGCAGAACCTGCCGAAGGCCTGGGCGCACTGGCCGCTCGGCAAGGCGCGCGGCATGGCGGTGCATGAAAGCCAGAGTCTGTTCGTCGAGAAACAGGTCGGCCGCAACCCCGAATTCTGGCGCTGGGCGCTGCCCGTGGTCGAAAAGCATCTCGGCGAAGCCTGGTCGCTCGACGACATCCTGCCGCATGTGCACCGGGTCGAGCGCGGCCTGATCCGCGTCGACGCCGACGAGGTCACCTACCCGCTGCATGTCATCCTGCGCTACGAGTTGGAGCAGGAGGTGGTCTCGGGGCGGCTGCAGGCGGCCGACCTGCCCGAAGCCTGGGACGCCAAGATGCGGGAGTATCTTGGCCTTTCGACCATCGACAACCCAGCCGACGGACCGATGCAGGACGTGCATTGGCCAGGCGCCGCCTTCGGCTATTTCCCGTCCTATACGCTGGGCGCTATGATGGCGGCGCAGCAATGGGCTGCGCTGACGCGCGACCATCCTTCAGCCGACAGCGACCTCGCCAAGGGCAATTTCGCCGCCATCAATGACTGGCGCCGCGACAATATCTGGTCGCAGGGATCCCGCTGGTCGACGCCCGAACTGCTTGAGCGCGCCACCGGGGAAAAGCTCAACGCCGCGTATTTCACCGAGCATCTCCGCAAGCGGTATGGTCCCGCCTGATTGCGGGTTGCTACTCCGCGGCACCCCTGAAGGCGCTTGCTCCGGTTTCGAACTGCAGCTTGGCCAGCCTTGCATAGATTCCGCCCTTGGCGACCAGGCTCTGGTGCGTGCCTTCCTCGACGATGCGGCCGCCATCCATGACCAGGATGCGGTCGGCCTTCAGCACGGTCGCCAGCCGGTGGGCGATGACGATGGTGGTGCGGCCCTGCATCAGCCGTTCCAGCGCCGTCTGCACCAGCGTTTCGCTTTCGGCGTCGAGCGCCGACGTGGCCTCGTCGAGCAGCAGGATCGGCGCGTCGCGCAGGATGGCGCGGGCGATCGCCACGCGCTGGCGCTGGCCGCCGGACAAGGTCACACCGCGCTCGCCGACCTGGCTGTCGTAGCCCTTGTCGAGCCTGAGGATGAACTCGTCGGCCAGCGCGTCCCTGGCGGCGGCCTCGATCTCGGCATTCGTCGCGCCCGGCCGGCCAAAGCCGATATTGTCGCGCGCGCTTGCCGCAAAGATGGTGACATCCTGCGGCACGATCGCAATGCGCTCCCGCACTTCAGCCGGATCGGCTTCGCGCACGTCGACGCCGTCAATGGCGATGCGGCCAGTTTCGGGATCGTAGAAGCGCAGGATCAGCGAAAAGACGGTGCTCTTTCCGGCGCCCGACGGGCCGACGATCGCCACCGTCTCGCCGGGCTTGACCTGAAAACTCAAGCCGTGGACGGCGGCACGGTCCGGCCTTGCCGGGTAGGAGAAGGAGACGTCGTCGAAACTGATCGCGCCTGTCGCCTTGGCGGGCAGCGGCAGCGGATTGGCCGGCGGTTGAATCGCCGGCGTCTCGTCGAGTATCTCGGTCAGCCTTTCGGCCGCACCCGCCGCCTGGGCAAGCTCGCCCCAGACTTCCGACAGTGCGCCCAGCGCGCCTGCGGCAAACACGGAGTAAAGCAGGAACTGGCCGAGCGTGCCGGGCGACATCGTGCCGGCAAGCACGTCACGCGAGCCGAACCACAACACCGCCACGACCGAGGAAAAGATCATGAAGATGGCAAAGAAGGTGAGCAGCGAGCGGGAGAAGATCGACGAGCGCGCCGCCTGGAAGGCGGCTTCCACCGCGGCCGAGAACCGCCCGGTGACCAGCGTCTCGTTGGTGAACGCCTGCAGCGTGCGCACCGCGCCGATCTGCTCGCTGGCATAGGCGGTCGCTTGCGCCAGCGTGTCCTGCGCCTGCCGTGACCGGCGCCTCACCGAACGGCCGAACGCGACCAGCGGCAGTACGATGAGCGGAATGGCCGCGATCACCAGGCCCGACAGTTTCGGGCTGGTGACGACCATCATCGCCACCGCGCCGAGCCCGAGGATGACGTTGCGCAACGCCACCGAGGCGGTGGCGCCGACCGCGGATTTCACCTGCGTGGTGTCGGCGGCAAGCCGCGAGACGATCTCGCCCGATTGCGCGGTGTCGAAGAAGGACGGCGAAAGCGTCGTGACATGCGAAAACACGTCGCTGCGGATGTCGGCAACGACCCGCTCGCCGAGCGTGATGACGAAGTAGTAGCGTCCGGCCGACGCTGCCGCCAGAATGGCTGCCATCGCCACCAAAGCGGCGAAATACTCGGCGATGAAGACGGTGCCGGAAGCACTGAAACCGTGATCGATCATGCGCCGCACGGCCAGCGGCAGCGCCAGCGTCGTCGCCGCGGCGATGGCGAGCGAAATGAGGGCGCCTATGACCAGTTTGCGGTAGCGGAATATGTAGGGATACAGGCGCCTGAGCGGCCCGAGCGAGCGCCTGCGCCCGTCTTGCTCGCCGCTGATGTCCGCCATGACCGTTTCCTCTGGCCGCTCCAGGTGGGCGCGTTCAATATGCGCCTGCCGTGGCCTTGTGATTCAATTCCGGCTGATGTATAGGCTCGCCGACCGTTTTAGAAGCCGTGGCTTTTCAATAGCTGCGGCTTCGAGTTTTAAAAAGGGGCGCATCGACGCAGGCCGCGGGCCCGTCTGTAGCGCCGCAAGCCAGGAAGCACGACAATGAAGGCCGATATCCATCCCGACTACCACACCATCAAGGTCGTCATGACCGATGGCACCGAATACTCGACCCGTTCGACCTGGGGCAAGGAAGGCGATACGATGAACCTCGATATCGATCCGACCACGCACCCGGCCTGGACCGGCGGCCAGCAGACCCTGCTCGACCGCGGCGGCCGCCTGTCGAAGTTCAAGAAGCGCTTCGAAGGCTTCGGCCTCTAAAGTTTACCTGTATCGCTGAATCAAGAACCCGCCTTTGTGGCGGGTTTTTTTGTTGCCGCCAAAGTCAGTCGCTTCGAGCTAACGCGCCGATACCTCCCGCTTGTGGGGAGGTCGCCCAGGGTCGGGTGCGGTCCGACGCCTCCACCCTGCTGCTTCGAAGCGACCCTTCCCAGAGTGGTGCGAGCCTACCCGTCCACCAATTCCCGCAGCGCCATGCGCTTGTAGGCGGCGACCAGCCTGTCGCCCTCCTGCCGGTCGACCGAGATCGCCAGCCGCACGGCAGCCTCGCCCATCTGCCAGACGAGGAAGGCCGTCGTCTCCAGCGCCACCGGATCGGCGCCGGGATGCAGCCGCTTCAGCACCATGGTCAGGAATTCGGCATTCGCCCGGCTGTCGGCGAGTTCGAGCTGGCGCAGCGCCTTGTCGGCCTGCGTGCCCGACCAGATGTCGCGCATCACCGGCTCGGCCAGGAACAGCTGATAGTAGATATCCACCAGCTCCGAAAACGCCTGCCGCAGGCCCTCGGCGTCGACGACATCCTTGAGCGCCGAGGAGATGCAGGCCTGGCTTTCGGCGGTGTAGCGCTCGGCCAGCGCCCAGACGATCGCCCGCTTGTCGGGAAAGAACTGGTAGAGCGAGCCGATCGACACCGCGGCCCGCTCCGCCACCTCGCCCATGCGCATGGCGTCGCTGCCTTGCTCGGCAATCAGCGCCGAGGCTGCGGCCAGCATGCGCTCGACCCGCTCGCGGCTGCGCTGCTGGGTGGGCGCCCGTCGCGGCGATGCGACCTGCTCCTGGGCAGATGCGGGCGTTGCTGTGTCTTCCATGACGGCCTCCGGTCTCGACAAAATCTGCCAACAAACGGCTTGACTCCCAAAATACGAGGGTTTATCACATTTTGCAAATGTGAGGATTACTCATATTTGTAACAAAGGAAAACCACCATGACCGACACCAAACCAGTCCTGATCCTCGGTGGCACTGGCAAGACCGGCCGTCGCCTCGCCGGGCGGCTGACCTCACAGGGCATTCCCGTGCGCATCGGCTCGCGTTCCGGCAGCCCCCGCTTCGACTGGGAGGTTCCGGCGACCTGGGAGCCTGCCATGCAGGGCGTGGGCGCCGTCTACATCAGTTACTATCCCGACATCGCCGTGCCGGGCGCCGCCGAGACCGTCGGCGCCTTCGCCAGGCTTGCGGTGGCAAATGGCGTCACCCGCATGGTGCTGCTCTCCGGCCGCGGCGAGACCGAAGCCCAGCGCGCCGAAGAGATGGTCAAAGCCTCGGGCGCTGACTGGACGATCCTGCGTTGCGCTTGGTTTTCGCAGAATTTCAGTGAAGGTTTTCTCGTCGAGTCCTTGCGGCAAGGCGAAGTGGCTTTGCCTGTCGGCCCTGTTGGCGAGCCCTTCGTCGATGTCGACGACATCGCCGATGCTGCCTTCGTTGCGCTGACCGAACCGGGTCATGTCGGCCAGCTCTATGAGTTGACCGGGCCGCGGCTGCTAAGCTTCGCCGACGCGGTTGCCGAGATCGCCAAGGCGACCGGCCGCGACATCCGCTATATCAAGATCTCGCATGACGAATTCACCGCCGCGACGGCGGCATACGAACTGCCGCCCGAAATCGCCTGGCTGCTCAACGAGCTGTTCACCGAAGTGCTTGACGGCCGCAACGAGACGCTGACCGACGGCGTCCAGCGTGTGCTCGGCCGCGCGCCGAAAGACTTTTCCGCCTACGCAAATGAAACCGCTGCAACCGGCATCTGGAGCAACTGAGATGATCAAGCTTCTTCCCACCCTCACCATCATCGCCGCCATCGGCTCGGGCGTCGTCGGCGGCGTGTTCTTCGCCTTTTCCGACTTTATCATGGCGGCGCTTGCCCGGCTGCCGGTCCCCCAAGGCATCGCAGCGATGAATTCGATCAACATCACGGTGATCACGCCCACCTTCATGACGGCGCTGTTCGGCACCGGCCTGCTCTGTCTGGTGCTTATCGCCGCCGTTCTCATGGGGTGGAGCCAGTCCGGCTCATACTGGCTGCTTGCCGGCGCCGTGATCTATTTGATCGGCAACCCGATCGTGACCATGGTCTTCAATGTGCCGCTCAACGATGCGCTCGCCGCCGTCGACCCGGCCAGCGCCAATGGCGCAGCCGTGTGGGCGAACCATCTGAATCAATGGGTGATGTGGAACCACGTCCGCACCATCACCGCCATCGTGTCGATGGCCTGCTTCATGTTCGCATTGCTCTGAAAAATGACACTTCGCAAACGCAAGGACCTCGCCTCAAGCGGGGTCCTTTTGCGTGTGACCCTTGCGGTCGGAATGACCGAGATCGCGGCCCGGATCGATGACGTCGCGCACCAGCTGCTTGAGCTTGGCGGCATCGGGAAAGCCGCCGTCGCGCTTGCGGTCCCAGACCAGCACATCGTTGCAGGAAACGGTGAAGATGCCGCCTGTGCCCGGCACCAGCGTCACTTCACCAAGATCCGTGCCGAAGGTGGAGAGCAGTTCCTGCGCCATCCAGCCGGCCCGCAACAGCCACTGGCACTGCGTGCAATAGGTGATGACCACGCGGGGCCTCTCCGGCACACTCATGTCTGGGCCTCCTGTATGCGCACCGTGGTATTTGCGAATCGATCGTGTATCGGGTCGTCGCCCAGAGCTATGGATATCGCAATCCAGACCGGCCAGATCAGCACCAAAACGAGGGCAGCGGATGCAACCACTATTTCCAGGCTGGAGTAATCCTGCACGCCACCGGGAGCGGTGCCCCAAGCCTGAAAAGCATACCAGCTTCCCGTCAGGACGATCGGTAATGCGCCGAGAAACTTGATAAGTTGCCGCCGAACAGCCTTTCTCGCCGGCAGGCCGACCCTATGTCTGTCGTCCTCATCATGTACAGTGAGCTCCGTGAGCCGCTTGCCGATTGATTGGCCGGACTTCAACTCCATAACGAGGAGATAAGACGCCAGAGCGATCAGCTCGAGGAAACCCAGGTCCAATGCTGCAGGCCTGAAATTCCCTTGCGAATCCAGATCGATCGAGATGGAGGAGGTTTCTCCAGGCTTTGAGCCCGGCGCCGTACCCACGCTCCATATGGCGACCGGCAAACCGAGTACTGATGTTCTACACACCTGCCAATCATAACGGGCAAGTGTCGGGGCACCGTGAACCGTACCCTCCTGGCATAGTTTCCAGTTCAGCCAAAAGCTGCCTTTTACGCCACCGTTGGTCAGCAGAAATAGAGCCCCTACGAGCAAATAGAGGGCGATCAGGATTACAAGGTAGTCGATGAGTGCAGCGAGAAACCGTCGCCATATGCCGGGCCGGCGAGGCCAGGCCACCGCATCGGCAAAACTTGCCTCTTTATAGTCGGTCATCGGCCCCCCCTGATAACTGACTAATCTATAGGCAGGCCGCCGTCATACAGCAATATTCGCATCCGACTGTATTGCACGGACCTACGCCGCGCTGAGCTTGGCCATGGTCTCGTCGTCGACCTCGAAATTGGCGTAGACGCTCTGCACGTCGTCATCGTCCTCGAGCGTTGCCACCAGTTTCATCAGCGATTGCGCCCGCTCTTCGTCGACCGGGACATTGTTCTGCGGCTGCCAGATCGGCTTCACCGATTCGGCCTCGCCAAGCGAGGCTTCCAGCGCCTTAGACACTTCGCCCATACTCTCGAACGCACAGTAGATGGTGTGGCCTTCCTCGTCGGACTCGACGTCATCGGCGCCGGCCTCGATCGCCGCGTCCATCACCTTGTCGGCGCTGCCGGCGGAGGCCGGATAGTAAATCTCGCCGGCGCGGTTCCACATGAACGACACCGAGCCGGTTTCACCAAGCGCACCCCCGGCTTTGGTGAAGGCGGCGCGCACGTTCGAGGCCGAGCGGTTGCGGTTGTCGGTCAGCGCCTCGACGATCAGCGCCACGCCGCCTGGCCCATAGCCTTCATAGCGCACCGCTTCGTAATTCTCGGCATCGCCCATCGATGCCTTGTTGATGGCGCGCTGGATGTTGTCCTTCGGCATCGACACCGCCTTGGCGTTCTGAATGGCCAGGCGCAAACGCGGGTTCATCGACGGATCCGGTGTTCCGCTCTTGGCGGCGACGGTGATTTCGCGCGCCAGCTTGGAAAACATTTTCGACCGCACCGCGTCCTGCCGGCCCTTGCGGTGCATGATGTTCTTGAACTGTGAATGGCCGGCCATGGCACCCCTGTCGTCTTCGGCTAGAGCATCCCGAAGCGAGGTGGTCTCACCTCGTCCTCCCGGGTACTCGAATTCAAATTTTCAGAGCCGTCCAAGGTGCAACGCGATGGATGCACGGCGTTCTCTGTCGGAATGGCCGGCTTATAGATAAATCGGCTCAATTCGTCCAGCCGCGCCGGTTCAGCCCTCCAGATCGGACTTCAGCCGGTCGATAATGCTGAGCGCATGGCCGGCATACTGGCTGATCCAGCGGTCGTGGATGTGCTTGATCGGCAGCGCGTTGAGATGGTTCCAGCGCTCTCGCCCTTGGCGCTTTGCCACCACCAGTTCGGCTTCTTCCAGCACCTTGAGATGCAGCATGACGGTGCAGCGATCGATGTCGGGAAACGCCTCGCACAACATGCCGGTCGTCTGCGGCGCATCCTTCAGCCGATCCAGCAATTCGCGACGGCGCGGATGCGCCAACGCCTTGAAAACGTGATCGTCTGCGGTTTGGCTTGACATGTTATGTTTCTATAACATATCGTCGAGCCAATCAAGGAGGAGCTGTGGATATGTCTCTTGGATTCAGAGTTTCCGGGCGCATCGGCAAACCGGTCGCCGAAGTCTTCGACGCCGTCGTCAATCCCAAAAAGCTGAGTGGCTATTTCACCACCATCGGCGGCGCCAGCGCGCCGCTGAAGGCCGGCACCGGGGTGGTCTGGTGGGGCAAGGTGCCCGTCGAAGTCGATGAGGTGATCAAGGACCGCCATATCGTGCTGCGCTGGGATGCCACCGATGCCGAAGGCAAGCCCGCCTACAAGACACGCATCGAGATGAACTTCGAGCCGCTGGACGATGGCGGCACCCTTGTGACCATTGCTGAATCCGGCTGGCCGGAAGGCGTGGTCGGCCTGCAGAAATCCTACCTCAATTGCGAGGGCTGGTCGCAGATGCTGGCCTGCATGAAGGCCTATGTCGAATACGGCATCAATCTGCGCGACGGCTACTACCGCGGCGAGATGAGGGGCGAGCCGGCCAACGAGACAAACAGATGAACAGCGCAACGGAGCCCGCAATGACCGCGAAAATGACAGGTGGAATCAACATCGCCATGAAAGTCCCGTCACATCAGTACGAGGCGACGATCGCCTTCTATCGCGACGTCGTCGGCTTGAATCCATTCACCGCCAAGACGCCGGCCATCGGCTTCGAGCTTGGCCCAAACCGTCTGTGGATCGACGAGGCGCCGATGCTGAGCCAGGCCGAAGTCTGGCTTGAGCTTTTCACCGACAATTCTGCAGCCATTGCGGATCATCTCGCCAAGGCCGGCGTCGTCCGTTGCGACGCGGTCGAGCCCCTGGGCGAAGGCTTTCGCGGCTTCTGGATCGCCAACCCGGCCAGCATCGTTCACATGGTGCGCGAGCCTGACGCCTGGTGAGCGCAAACCGGACAAGGAAAGGAGCATCGATGGAAATTCACAAAACGCCGACTGCCGAAGCCGGCATGCTGATCAGGCGGCCGGTCGCCGAGGTCTTCGAGGCGATCGTCGACCCGGCCATCACCACGAAATTCTGGTTTACCCACAGTAGCGGCCGGCTGGATAGCCGCAAAGAGGTTCGCTGGGAGTGGCGCATGTACGGGGCCTCGGCGATGGTCAATGTCAGCGAGATCGTCGAGAACAAGAAGATCGTCATGCAATGGAGCGATCCGCCGACCACTGTGGTCTGGACATTCACGGAGATGCCCGGCGCCGAAACGCCTGACGGTGCGACCTTTCTTGAGGTCAGCAATTTCGGCTTCGCCGGCGCCGCCGACGAGCAGGTCAAGCAGGCGGTCGGCTCGACCGACGGCTTCGCACTGGTTCTTGCCGGCGCAAAGGCATGGCTGGAACAGGGCCTGTCGCTTGGCCTGATCGGCGACCGTTATCCGAAGGGCGTGCCGGGGCGCTAGGATCGCCCCGATCGCCCAGCCTCAATGCCCACCGCTGGATTTCTTCCTTCGCCGCGCCAGCATGTTGAGGCCCTCGACCAGGGCGGAAAAGCCCATCGCGGCGTAGATGTAGCCCTTCGGCACATGATAGCCCATGCCGTCGGCGATCAGCGTCATGCCGATCATCAGCAGGAAGCCCAGCGCCAGCATGACGATGCTCGGGTTCTTGGCGATGAAATTGGCCAGCGGCCCGGCCGCCAGCATCATCACGCTCACCGCCACGATCACGGCGATGTACATGATGGCAATCTCGTCGGTCATGCCGACGGCGGTGATGATCGAATCGATCGAAAAGACGAGATCGAGCAGCAGGATCTGGAAGATGGCGCCGGCAAGCGAGATCTGCAGCGTCTCGCCCATCATCGTATCCTTGTGGTCGTCGGGATCGACGGTGTGGTGGATTTCCTTGGTCGCCTTCCAGACCAGGAACAGGCCGCCGGCAATCAGGATCAGGTCGCGCCAGGAAAAGCCATGGCCGAACGCTGTGAACACCGGCGTCGTCAGCTGCACGATGATGGAGATGGTTGCGAGCAGCACCAGCCGCATGATCAGCGCCGCCGAGATGCCGAGACGGCGGGCGCGGGCGCGCTGCGCCTCAGGCAATTTGTTGGTCAGGATCGAGATGAAGATCAGATTGTCGATGCCGAGCACGACCTCGAGGACGATCAGCGTCAGCAATGCGACCCACGCGGTTGGATCGGAAACAAATTGAAAATGCGGCGCAAAGAACTCGATCAGCTGCATGGAGGTCGTCCCCTCTTTAACGATCTAGAGCAGTTTCGTCGCCAGTTAGGTACTTTACTCGACTATATCAATGTCAAGACCAGAAGGATGGCGCGGTTTCTTCGAGCCGCGGCCCGCGACGAAAAGGCGCGATCTTCTCGGTCAGGCCGGTGCGGTCGGAAATAGTGACGCCGACGCCGCACAATGTCGCCGGTCCGGTCGCCGCCTCGAAGCGGCCTTTCGGCACTTTCGACAGGAAGCGGTTGAGCGGCTCTTCCTTGTCCATGCCGAGCGAGGAATCATAGTCGCCGCACATGCCGGCATCGGACATGTAGCCGGTGCCGCCGTTGAGGATCTGGTGGTCGGCCGTCGGCTGGTGCGTATGGGTGCCGATGACGAGGCTGGCGCGGCCGTCGACGAAATGCGCGAAGCACATTTTCTCCGAGGTCGCTTCGGCATGGAAGTCGATGACCACGGCATCGGCCTGCTCGCCCAGCGGACAGGCGGCCAGCTCGCGCTCGCCGGCCTGGAACGGATCGTCGAGCTCGGGATGCATGAACACCCGGCCCATGATGTTGGCGACCAGCACGCGCGCGCCGTTTTTGGCGATATAGACGCCGGAACCGCGCCCCGGCGTGCCCTTGGGGAAGTTGGACGGGCGCAAGAAGCGCTCCTCGCGCGGCGCGAAGACCAGTGCGTCGCGCTGGTCCCAGACATGGTTGCCGGTGGTGACGACATCCGCACCGGCGGCGATGGTGTCGCGAAAAATGTCTTCGGTGATGCCGAAGCCGCCGGCGGCGTTCTCGCCATTGACGATGACGAAGTCGAGTTTGAAATCCGAGATCAGGCCGGGCAGTTGTTCCCACACCGCCGTACGTCCCGATTTGCCCACCATGTCGCCGAGGAAGAGAAGTCTCATGCCCACTTCTATCCAGAGGCACGGACGCTAGGCAAGCGCTACCCGGGCGATTGGCGCTAACGCCGGCCGAAAGTACCACGCTGCTGTTGAGGCGGCTTGGCGCTCGCGCCCGCAACGCGAACTGCCGAAGGCATCATCGGTGACGCCGGCGGTGCGGTGCGTCCGCGCAGCCAGAAGAACCACACGTAAAAAACAGTGAACCCACCAGTAGCGGCCAGGAGCAACAGCCCGCCGCGCCAGCCCTTCATCGCCGCGGTATCGAGGATCGATGGATTGGCAGGGTTGTAATACAACTTCACCGCGTCGCCTTTGGACGCCGTGTAGAGGCCGATGTCCTTTCCCTTGCCGGACCACGTCATCGGTGCATCGTTCGCGACATAGGTGACAGCGACGTTGATGCCTTTCGCGGTGAGGCCATTACCCTGGGCTTCGCTGTAGGAACTGACATCCGTCACTGTGGCAACCGTCTGATGCCAGGCGAACTGGTGGTGCAGGGCCGTTCCGGAAATGTGCAATGCCATCGCGAACAGCGTTACCGCGATGAGGACGAACGGCATCAGCAGGAAGCGTGCGAAGACAAACATGATGGCCGCCATCGGCTCGGACTGTGTTGCCGGAATACTATCCGGCACGTCTTGGAAACGCGTTAAGCGGGATCGCGGTCTTTTAAGCGATGTCGAAGCGGCGCAAACCGCTCTCGGTGAGTATTTCCGGGATGATGACGTCGTGCGCCTCATCCGGCACCAGACCCACCTCCTGGCAATCGAAAGCGATGCCGATCAGTCGTGGCGGCTGGCCCTTGTCGATCAGCCTGGCGATGGCGCGGTCGTAATAGCCGGCGCCATACCCGATGCGATGACCGCGGCTGTCGAAGGCCGCGAGCGGCACCAGCATCACCGCGGGATCGAGAACCTCGGCCTCCGCATGCGGACCGACCGTGCCAAAACCCATCTCGACCATCGGCGCGCCGCGCACCAGTTCGCGAAAGACGATGGTGGTCTTGTCGAGGATGGCCGGCAGGCAAAGCCTGGCCCCGTTCTCGCGCAAGGCGAACATCAGCGGCCTGACGTCGACTTCCGATCGCATCGGCCAGAAAGCTGAAACGATCTGACCCGGCTCGATGGCGAGGTGGTCGCGCGCCGTCTCGGCCATTTCAAGCGCGATCTCCACCCGCCACAGCGGATCGAGCGCATCGCGACGGCCGAGTGCCTCGAGGCGCAACTGCTTTTTCAGGTCTTTGGGAGATGTCATGCGCGGACGATAGAAAAGGTCGGATCTGGGTGACGTTTCATGAGCGACGTTTTCTACCACATCATCCGCCAAACTGGGCGGATAGAGGTAAGTGACGATCCACACAACCGGTGGAGAGAGCGATCCCGGGAACCTACAAAGTAGGTGGGCGCCGTATGAGAAAACCCACGGGTCTTCCCAGGGACAGCTCCCTAAGGATCGTTAAGGCCCCGGGGAAAATGTTCTCCTGCCGGGAAGCGCAGACCGCCAAGCCCAATATAGGCGGCTGGTCGGTCAAGCGCTAGTGACATGAGCCGATGTTTCCATTTCGATCTCACACGCTTTGGTCGCAGCCGGCTCGCCCTTGCACAGGTCAAGCAGCGTCCTTACGCTCGCGCTGACCAACCGAGGAGCAAGTATGCGTTTCGAAGGCACGGCGGCCTATGTCGCCGACAAGGATCTGATGGTGGCGGTGAACGCCGCGATCGCGCTGGAGCGGCCGTTGCTGGTCAAGGGCGAGCCGGGCACCGGCAAGACCGAGCTTGCCCGCCAGGTGGCATCGGCGCTCGGCCTCGACCTGATCGAATGGCACGTCAAGTCGACCACCCGTGCGCAGCAGGGACTGTATGAATATGATGCTGTCTCGCGGCTGCGCGACAGCCAGCTCGGCGATGCCAGGTTCAACGACATCAAAAACTACATCAAGCGCGGCAAGCTCTGGCACGCCTTCGCGGCCGGTAAGAAGGTCGTGCTGTTGATCGACGAGATCGACAAGGCCGATATCGAATTCCCCAACGACCTGCTGCAGGAACTCGACCGGATGGAGTTCTTCGTCTACGAAACCGGCGAAACGATCCGCGCCGCTGTGCGCCCCATCGTCATCATCACTTCCAACAATGAGAAGGAACTGCCCGACGCCTTCCTGCGCCGGTGCTTCTTCCACTACATCCGCTTTCCCGATGTCGACACGCTGCACAAAATCGTCGACGTGCACTATCCCGGCATAAAGCAGAATTTGGTGCGTGCTGCCCTGACCCAGTTCTACGAGATCCGCGATGTGCAGGGGTTGAAGAAGAAGCCGTCGACCTCCGAGGCGCTCGACTGGATCCGCCTGCTGGTCGCCGACGACATCGCACCCGAGGATCTGCGCGCCGACCCCAGGAGCGCGCTGCCGAAGCTGCACGGCGCACTGCTCAAGAACGAACAGGACGTGCATCTGTTTGAACGCCTGGCCTTCATGGCCAGACGGCAGGGGTGAGGATCGAGGGTTGGCTGACAGCTACGGGCGGCTTTGGCCGCTTACTCCGCGGGAGCAAACCCTCTCTCCTGCGGCGCGACGCGCTTCGGCCCGAAGATGACGAAGCCGATGACCGACAGGGCGAGAACGCCGATCCCGCAATAGAGCATGACCCAGCCGAAACCATTGACCAGCGCGGCATGCACGATGGCGCCGGATGGGTCGAGGGCTGCGAGCTTCGGCGTCCCCTGCGCAAGGCCCTCCAGATTGCCGGTGGCGACCCTTTCCGCCAGTGCCCGCAACTCATCCGGCTCCAAAGCCGCGCCGAGTGTGGCCCGCAGGTGGGAAACGATACCTTGCGTCAGCAGCAGGCCGAGCACCGCGATGTTGATAGCGAGCGTGATCAGGCGTGCGCTGATGTCGATGCCGGACGCCATGCCGGCACGATCCGGCGATACCGCGCCGGTCGTGGTATTGGTGGTCGGCGAATTGGTGAGACCGATGCCGATGCCGGCAATCAGCGTGCCGGGCAGCATGGTCAGCCAGGTGGCGCCCTCGAGCCTGGAGCCGATCCACATGGCGATGAAACCGATCCCTAGCGTCAGCAGACCGAGCGGGATGGCAATTCGTGCCTGATAGCGCGCGCGAATGCGCTCGGCGATCGGCGGCATCACCATGAAGGGCAGCGTGTAGACGAGCAACAGCAGGCCGGTCGTCGTGCTGTCATAGCCGAGAACGCCCGAATAATAGATCGGCAGATAGATGATGAACGGCCAGTAACTGAAATTCATGCCGATGGCGCCCATGATCGCGCCGGAAAACTGGCGGATGCGGAACGCGGAGAAATCGAACATCGGATAGGGATTGACCCTCTCGGCCACAAGGAAAGCGATGAACGCAGCCACGGAGGCTGATATCACGCCGATGCGGGCGCTGGTCCCGAGATCCGCACCTTGCGTGATCAGATAGGAAAAGCCGAACACCGCCGCCGACAGCGTCAGCATGCCGGCCCAGTCGAGCTTCTGGGCGTTGTGATCGCGCGATTGCGTGACACCGGCGCCGATAAAGGCGAGCGCCAGGATCGCCAGCGGCACGTGGATGAGGAACACCCATTGCCAGTTCGACAGCGCCACGATCAAGCCACCGATGGCGGGCCCGAAACCGAGCCCGATGCCTGAGACGACGCTCCAGGCGACGAAAGCCTTGCCGCGTTCGCGGCCGTCCTGGAACTGGTGAGACAGCACGGCGACGCTGCAGGTCAGCATCGCGCCGCCGGCGAGGCCTTGCAGGAAGCGGGCGGCTATCAGCAGTGCAGCACTCGGAGCCAGGCCGCACAGCAGCGAGGCGAGGCCGAAGGCGACGGTGGTGATCACCATCACGCTCTTGCGGCCGAAACGGTCGGCCAATGTCCCTGTCGCCATCAGCACTGTCGTGCAGGCGATGGTGTAGGCATTCATGATCCACTGCAAATCCCTGAAATTGCCGGCGAGCACGCTTTCCAGTTTCGGCAGGATCACCGGCACGCTGGAGATTTCGAGCCCGAACAGCAGCGACGCCAGGCACACGCCGGTGAGCGCTATGGTGTTTCGTTGAATTGGCATATCGATCTCTTTCCATCCGAGCATGAGGCGCTCTTCAAACCGCGACCAGTTTGAGATAGAGGAGACTCGACCATGAAAAAAGGCTATGCTCGGCTATATCAGAAATGACAAAACGGAATGATCGGCCCAATGGAGTGCTGCGATGACCAGTCTTGATGTGGACGCCGTACGAACCTTTGTGATGGTGGCCGATCTGCAGAGCTTCACCCAGGCGGCATCGGCGCTGGGCAGCACGCAGGCGACGATCAGCGTCAAGCTGCGCCGCCTTGAGGAGAAGCTCGGCGCGCGATTGATTGAAAGAACGCCGCGCCGCGTCAGCCTGTCGGCACGAGGCGCCGTCTTCCTCCCCGCCGCGCGTGACTTCCTTGCCGCGCACGAGCGCGCCATGGCGGAGTTTGCGTCAGCACCGTGCCGGCTTGCGCTCGGCTTTGTCGATCATGCCGCCGGTCCGGCGCTGTCCATTCTGATTGCCCAGCTCCATGCGCACGATCCATCGCTGACGCTCAGTTTGAGGATCGATACCAGCACGGTGCTCAAGGAAGCTTTCGATCACGGCGAGCTCGATGCAGTCATCGTGCACCGCGAAGGCGACAGCCGTCCTGGCCGGACCTTGTCGCGCAACCACTATGGCTGGTTCGCAGCACCTTCCTTCGAGTGGCAGCGCGGAACGCCGTTGCGCCTCGCGCTCTTAAGCACCGTGTGCAACTGTCCGGATCGTGTGCGGGCGGTCGAGGCGCTGGACAAAGCAGGCATCGCCTGGGAGGAGGCCTTCGTCGGCGGCGGCGGCGCGGCCGTCAACATTGCGATATCGGCGGGCTTTGCCGTTTCGGCGCTGGCTCACTGCGTCGCTCCGCCCGGCCTGATCGAGGTTGGCCGCAAGCTCGGCCTGCCGTCGCTTGACCCCTCCGAAGTGGTCCTGCATTCGCACAATCTGGCGCCGCGGGCGCGTGACGCGCTGCAAATGCTGGCGACCGCATTTCGCGAGTACAATTCGCCGGTGGATTAGGCGATGGTGTTTCCGATCTGATTCCGCCGGAATCCGATAAGGCTTTGGAGGAACCGAAATGACGGAGATCACCGTCCGTCCGCTGGCGCTGGCCGACCATGCCGACTGGCGGCGGCTGTGGACTGCCTACCTCACCTTCTACGAGACCAAGCTGCCGGACGAGGTCTACGACATCACCTGGAAACGACTGTTCACGGAAGGTGAATTCGAACCGAAGGGGTTTATCGCCACGCTCGACGGCAAGGCGGTCGGCCTGACCCATTATCTCTATCACCGCTCCGGCTGGTCGGAGAAAAACAACTGCTACCTGCAGGACCTGTTCGCCGACCCTGATGTGCGCGGCAAGGGCATCGGTGCGGCCCTCATTGAAGCGGTCAAGCAGGAAGCCGGCAAGATCGGCGTCAAGAACGTCTATTGGATGACCCACGAAACCAACGCCACAGCGCGCAAGCTCTACGACCATGTCGCGCGGCGGACAGGTTTTATCGAGTATGATCTGCTATGATGCGAGCGCGATCGAAATAACGCGGAAGGAGCCGAATGATCCGCTATGTCGGAATCGTGGATGGCAGTGACGGCGTTTGGGGAGTGCGGATGCCCTATCTCGCCGGCTGCCACGGGGCCGGCGCAAAC
Source organism: Mesorhizobium sp. C395A (assembly GCF_030323205.1). Lineage (NCBI taxonomy): Bacteria > Pseudomonadati > Pseudomonadota > Alphaproteobacteria > Hyphomicrobiales > Phyllobacteriaceae > Mesorhizobium > Mesorhizobium sp. C395A. The sequence continues at coordinate 4,288,439 of NZ_CP100473.1, forward strand.
CCGGCTGAAGCGATAGCCGATGCCGCGTCGGCTATGCGCGAATGGGGCGGAAGCCCGCATCGCAAAGCACTTGCCCATGCCCAACCCACGTACTGTGGCAAATCTTCTGCAATCCGGCGAAATCGACAGTGCCCGTGGCGACTCCGCCGTGACCGTTCGGCATAGATAACGGCCAACCATGTTCCTCCCCTTCTTTCTCGAACTAAAGGCCGCGCGGGTTCCCGTTTCGCTCAGGGAATATCTGTCGCTGCTGGAAGGGCTGGAGGCCGGGCTGGTCGACTATGACGTCCAGGGTTTTTACTACCTCGCCCGCGCCGCGCTTGTGAAGGACGAACGCCATATCGACCGCTTCGACCAGGTGTTTGCGCATGTCTTCAAGGGGATCGAGGCGCTCACCGGCCCCGATGCCGTCGGTGTCGCCAACATCCCTGAGGAATGGCTGCGCCGGCTCGCCGAAAAGCACCTGACCGAGGAAGAGAAGAAACTGATCGAGGCGCTCGGCGGTTTCGACAAGCTGATGGAGACACTGAAGCAGCGGCTGGAGGAGCAGAAAGGCCGCCATCAGGGCGGCTCGAAATGGATCGGCACCGGCGGCACTTCGCCTTTCGGCGCCTATGGCTACAATCCCGAAGGCGTGCGCATCGGCCAGCATGAAAGCCGCAATCGCCGTGCGGTGAAAGTCTGGGACAAGCGCGAGTTCAAAAATTTCGACGACGCCGTCGAGCTCGGCACCCGCAACATCAAGGTGGCGCTGAAGCGCCTGCGCCGCTGGGTGCGCGAGGGTGCGGAGGAAGAGTTCGACCTGCCCGGCACCATCCATGCCACCGCCGAGCACGGCTATCTCGATGTGCAGACGCGCCCCGAACGGCGCAACGCCGTGAAGCTCTTGATGTTCTTCGATGTCGGCGGCTCGATGGACGACCACATCAAAAGCGTCGAGGAGCTGTTTTCGGCCGCCCGCGCCGAATTCCGCCAGCTCGAATATTTCTACTTCCACAACTGCCTCTACGAGGGCGTCTGGAAGGACAACCGCCGCAGGCATGCCGAGACCATCCCGACCTTCGACCTGCTCCACAAATACGGCCCGGACTACAAGGTCATCGTCGTCGGCGACGCTTCGATGAGCCCTTACGAGATCGCGCATCCCGGCGGCTCGGTCGAGCATTGGAACCCGGAAGCCGGCAGCGTCTGGCTTGGCCGGCTGCTGCAGCAATGGCCGAATGCGGTCTGGCTGAACCCCGAAAACCAGAAAAACTGGGGCTTCACCCATTCGATCGCGATGATCCGCGATCTCTTCGGCGGCCGCATGTTCCCGCTGACGATGGCCGGGCTGGAAGCCGCGACCAAGCAGCTTTCACGCAAGCATTGATATGAGAGGAAAACCGATGACCTGCTTTCTTTGCCCGCAATGCGGCGTCCAGTTCGCGGCAACGCAGACCCCTCCAGAAAATTGCCCGATCTGCGAGGACGAGCGGCAATATGTGCGCTGGGAAGGCCAGGCCTGGATCACTGGGGAAGAACTCTCTGCCGGGCATAGGCTTGTGATGAAGGACGATGCCGGCGTTCTCGCTTTCGGCATCGAGCCGCGCTTTGCTATCGGCCAGCGGGCGCTGCTGGCGCAGACGCCGCACGGCAATGTGCTGTGGGATTGCATCTCGATGGTGAGCGACGAGGCGGTAGCCGAAATCAACCGTCGCGGCGGCCTGGCCGCGATCGCCATTTCGCACTGCCACTATTATTCGGTGATGGTCGAGTGGAGCGAGGCGTTTGGCGGCGTGCCGATCTATCTCCATGCCGACGACCGCCAGTGGATCATGCGGCCGCACAACGCCATCGTCAGCTGGGCGGGCGAGACGCTGGCCATAAACCCGTCGCTGACACTCGTGCGTTGCGGTGGCCATTTTGCCGGCGGCCAGGTGCTGCATTGGAAACGCGATGACGGTAACGCCCTGCTGTCCGGCGACATATTGCAGGTGACGCCGACGCGTCGCCATGTCAGCTTCATGTACAGCTATCCGAACTACATTCCGCTCAATGCGCCGGCCGTGCGACGCATCGCGGCGGCACTTGAGCCTTTCGAATTCGACGACATCTACGGCGCGTGGTGGCAGCAGAACATCATCGGCGGCGCAAGAACGGCATTTCATGCGTCGATCGCCCGCTATCTTCAGGCGATTGGGTAGGAGCTCGGCTGAAAATGCGAGCAAAACACGTAACAAACGCCTATCTCTAAGCGAATATAGCTTGCAACCAACAACAAGCCGCCAAGGCTGAGGAGATCAAATGGACACCCACACCTACCCTGTCACCCGCACCGACGCCGAATGGCGCGCCCGCCTGACGCCCGAGCAATATGCGGTCATGCGCGGCCATGGCACCGAACGGCCCGGAAGCTGCGCGCTGCTCTACGAAAAGCGCGCCGGCACCTTTTCCTGCGTCGGCTGCGACCAGCCGCTGTTCGAATCCAAGCTCAAGTTCGAGAGCGGCACCGGCTGGCCGAGCTTCAATGATCCGGTGCCCGGTTCGGTCGAAAACACCGTCGACCGCAGCTACGGCATGGTCCGCACCGAATGCCACTGCGCCCGCTGCGGCAGCCATCTCGGCCATGTCTTCGAGGACGGCCCGCCGCCGACCGGCCTGCGCTATTGCATCAACGGCGTGGCGCTGAAATTCGAGCCGGCGGCTTAAGCCGCGGCTTGACCACCATCTTCAAAGGGCGGCTTCGGCCGCCTTTTTCGTGTCAATCTTCTCAGACAACCACCACCAGGATCAGCCAAAGCGTAGCCCCGAGCGTCATCAACGAAGCCTTGGCGCCACTGGATTTTTCCGTGGTTCGCCAGACGGCAAAGGTCAGAAAGATGTTGTAGGGCACGGGCGCGAAATGCACCGCCAGGACGACGGCGAGCGGCAGCTTCAAGCCGAGCAGAATGAGCGCGGCCACCGACGAGGTGATGTTGATCGCAGTGCCGACAAGGACTAGATCGCGCCAGAACAACCGCTCGACCGGAACCGCGCCTTGCCAGCGCGAGCCGAAGAAGGATCCGATGCTTTGCACCAACACCTGATAGCTATCCCTCTCTCAGCACGTCGGTGACGGCGCGCTCGAAGCGCGAGCATTCCGTCACCAGCCAGTCGGCCATGGCCGGCCAGTTGTCCTCGGCATAGCAGTTCACCCGCCACATCGAATTGATGCCGAGGGCCTCGCAGCTCTGCTCCGGCCTGAGCTTCAGCCTGTCTTCGATTGCCGGTTGGAACGGCTTCAGCCGCGACCAGACCCCGGTCGCGCCGAACTTCTCGTTACGGCCGAAAAAGACGCCAACTTGGCTTTGCGCCGGCGCGACATACATGGACAGGACCAGGGCGAAGTCGGGCAGCCCGCGCTGCCAGAACCAGGGTCCGCGCCGCGCCATGGAAGCGCGTTCCTCCGGATGCCGTTCGGCGAACAGCGCCCAGAAGCTGCGTTGGCGGAATTCAGAGGCGCGGCGGGCGCCGAAGTCGAATTCGCTCATGGTTCGATGCCCGTTCCAGCATCATTCCTTGGCCCGAGACTGTTTCGAATTCGCTCTGGCGATATCAGCCGGAGTAGAATTTCCAGACAGCCTTACACCATGCCGAGCGCGGCCTTGTAGAGATCGAGGATGGTTTCCTCTTCCTGGCGCTCGGCCTGGTCCTTCTTGCGCAGCCGGATGATCGACCGCATCGCCTTGGTGTCGAAGCCGGTGCCCTTGGCCTCGGCGAACACTTCCTTGATGTCGTCGGCGATGGTCTTCTTTTCTTCCTCGAGCCGCTCGATGCGCTCGATGAAGGCGCGCAACTGGCCGGCGGCAACAGTCTGGCTGGTATCTGTGATGTCGTCGGCCATGTTTTTTCTCCGCTACTTTTTCGCACCGCGATTCTGGCGCGGTAAATTGGGAGCGGGTTCGATGCCCGAGCAGGCGCGGCGGGTCAAGCCATTATCGGCGCTTCGTGAACGGCTGCTGCCAGCCGTCCCCAGTGTGATGGATCCGCGCGTCAGCCAAACGCGATCAACAGATCCTTCGCATCGATCTGATCGCCGGCCTTGACCAGCACTTCGGCCACTGTGCCGTCGCGCTCGGCATGCAGGGCCGTCTCCATCTTCATGGCTTCGATCGACAACAGCACGTCGCCGGCCTTGACAGCTTGGCCGGCGGCAACCGAAAGGGCGGAGACCACGCCCGGCATCGGCGCGCCGACATGCGCCTCGTTGCCGGGCTCGGCCTTGCGCCGAGCCTTGGCCGCCGAGGCGCCATGCGCCCTGTCCGGCACCCGGACACGGCGCGGCTGGCCGTTGAGCTCGAAGAACACGGTGACCATGCCCTTCTCGTCGACGTCGCCGATCGCAAGGCAGCGCACCACAAGCGTCTTGCCTTTTTCGATGTCCAGGAAGATCTCGTCTTCGGACTTCATGCCGTAGAAATAGGTCGGCGTCGGCAGCACACTGACCGGCCCGTAGGTTTCCTGCGCGGCGGCGAAGTCGGTGAACACCTTCGGATACATCAGCCAGGAGGCGAATTCGTACTCCGAGAGCTTGCGCTCCAGCTTCTGCTCGATCTCCTTGCGGCTGGCCTTGAGGTCGGCTGGCTTGATCAGCGAGCCCGGCCGCACGGAGATCGGCTTGCTTTCCTTCAGTGCCTTCTTCTGCAGCTTCGCAGGCCAGCCGCCGGGCGACTGGCCGAGATCCCCGCGCAGCATCGAGACGACCGAGTCCGGGAAGGCGATGTCCTTGGCCGGGTTTTCAACGTCGGCAACGGTCAGATCCTGGCTCACCATCATCAGCGCCATGTCGCCGACCACCTTGGACGACGGCGTCACCTTGACGATGTCACCGAACATCAAATTGACGTCGTGATAGGCTTGTGCCACCTCGTGCCAACGCGTTTCCAACCCGAGCGAACGCGCCTGTTCCTTGAGGTTGGTGAACTGACCGCCCGGCATCTCGTGCAGGTAGACTTCCGAGGCTGGCCCCTTGAGATCGCTTTCGAAGGCCGCATACTGGTTGCGCACCGCTTCCCAGTAGAAGGAGATGTTGCGGATCCATTGCGGATCGAGGCCGGGATCGCGCTCGGTTCCCTTCAGCGCCTCGACGATCGAGCCCAGGCAAGGCTGCGAGGTGTTGCCGGAGAAGGAATCCATCGCCGCGTCGATGGCGTCGACGCCACTTTCCACGCCCGCCAGCACCGTCGCCGCCGACAGGCCTGACGTGTCGTGGGTGTGGAAATGGATCGGCAGGTCGGTGGCTTCGCGCAGCGCCTTGAACAGCACGCGGGCGGCGGCAGGCTTCAAAAGCCCGGCCATGTCCTTGACGGCGATGATATGGGCGCCGGCTGCCTGCAATTCCTTCGCCAACCCGACATAGTATTTAAGGTCGTATTTGGCGCGCGTCGGATCGAGGATGTCGCCGGTGTAGCAGATCGCTGCTTCGACCAGCTTGCCCTCGGCGCCCACCGCGTCCATGGCGACGCGCATGTTCTCGACCCAGTTCAGGCAGTCGAAGACGCGGAACAGGTCGACGCCGCCAGCAGCGGCCTGGCTGACGAAATGTTGCACGACATTGTCGGGATAGTTGGTGTAGCCGACGCCGTTAGCGCCGCGTAGAAGCATCTGCAGCAAAAGGTTGGGGGCTGCTTCGCGCACTTTGCTCAGCCGCTCCCACGGATCCTCGGTGAGGAAGCGCATGGCGACGTCGAAAGTGGCGCCGCCCCAGCATTCCAGCGACAGCAGCCGCGGCAGCGCCCGCGCGTAGGTGCCGGCAATGCCGGCAATGTCATGCGTGCGCATGCGGGTGGCGAGCAGCGACTGGTGACCGTCGCGCATCGTCGTGTCGGTGACAAGCACCTCTTTTTGCTCACGCATCCAGGCAGCGAATTTCTCCGGCCCCAACGCGTCGAGCTTCTGCTTGCTGCCATCAGGCACATTGCCGTTGAGATAGGGCACGACAGGCGCTGCCGCATCGGCCTTCGGCATCGGTCGGCCGCGGGTTTCGGGATGGCCGTTGACGCTGACGTCGGCCAGATAGTTGAGCAGCTTGGTGGCGCGGTCCTGCCGCTTCACCTGCGCGAACAGCTCCGGCGTCGTGTCGATGAACCTGGTCGTGTAGGAATTGTCGGCGAAGCGCGGGTGGTTGATGATTGCCTCGAGGAAGGTGAGGTTGGTGGCCACGCCGCGGATGCGGAACTCGCGCAGGGCCCGATTCATGCGGGCGATCGCCTCGGCCGGTGTCGGGGCCCAGGCAGTCACCTTCTCCAGCAGCGGATCGTAGAAGCGGGTGATGACCGCGCCCGAATAGGCGGTGCCGCCGTCGAGGCGGATGCCGAAACCGGCGGCTTCGCGATAAGCGGTGATGCGGCCGTAGTCCGGAATGAAACTATGCTCCGGATCCTCGGTCGTGATGCGGCACTGCAGCGCATGACCGTTCAGCCTGATATCGGCCTGCGCCGGCACGCCCGACTCTTTCGTGCCGATGGCAAAGCCGTCCAGTATGTGGATCTGCGCCTTGACGATGTCGATGCCGGTCACCTGCTCGGTCACGGTGTGCTCGACCTGGATGCGCGGATTGACCTCGATGAAGTAGAACTTGCCGGTGTCGGCGTCCTGCAGGAATTCCACCGTGCCGGCGCCGATATAGCTGGTCTCGCGCGCGATCTTGAGCGCATAGCCGCAAAGCTCCTGGCGCAATGCCTCGCTGAGATAGGGCGCCGGCGCCCGTTCGACGACCTTCTGGTTGCGGCGCTGGATCGAGCAGTCGCGCTCGAACAGATGTACAGCGTTGCCATGCGTGTCGCCGAGCACCTGGACCTCGACATGGCGGGCGCGCTCGATCAGCTTTTCGAGATAGACCTCGTCCTTGCCGAAGGCGGCCTTGGCCTCGCGCTTGCCTTCCATCACCTCGCGGGCGAGATCGGCTTCCGTGCGGATGGCGCGCATGCCGCGCCCGCCCCCGCCCCACGATGCTTTGAGCATCACCGGATAGCCGACTGTCTTGGCGAGCTGCTTGACTGCTTCCATGTCGTCCGGCAGCGGTTCGGTTGCCGGCACCACCGGCACGCCGACCTCGATGGCCAGATTGCGCGCGGCGACCTTGTTGCCGAGCCGGCGCATCGTGTCGGGCTTCGGCCCGATGAAGGTGATGCCGGCCTCGGCGCAGGCATCTGCGAATTCAGGGCTTTCCGACAGAAGGCCATAGCCCGGATGGATGGCGTCGGCGCCGGACAGCCTGGCGACGCGGATCACTTCCTCGATCGACAGATAGCTTTCGATCGGCCCCATGTCCCTGGCCAGATGCGGCCCGCGCCCGACCTGGTAGCTTTCATCGGCCTTGAACCGATGAAGCGAATATTTGTCCTCCTCGGCCCAGATCGCCACGGTTTTGAGGCCGAGCTCGTTTGCCGCGCGAAAGACGCGGATGGCAATTTCGGACCTGTTGGCGACGAGGATCTTCGTGATGGCCAAGGAAGGAGGCTCCGGACAGGGAGGGATGAGGCAGAGGCATGATTAACGCGAAAATGCTGCAGTGCAACCAAAATCGGGGAGAGATTAAACCGATTTAAATGCGATTCTAGCACAACGGCTCGAAAAGCTGCGTGCGATTGGCGTCGCGAGCTGACGCTAATTGTCGTGCCCGCACAAATTCGACCCGGCTAACGGCTTGTCCAGCCACCCTCGCTGCCGCCCTGCACCAAAGAAAAATGCCCGGCGCGAGCGCCGGGCATTCCATAGAGCTGTGTTCCGAATTACGACTTCGGGAACCAGGAGATCTTGCCGTCCGGACCCTTCTTCCATTCGTACATGATGTAGCCCGGGAGCTTCGGATCGCCCTTCGCGTCATAGGCGAGATCGCCCAGAACGGTCTTGAACGGGCCCTTCTCGTGCAGCGCCTTGGCCACTTCCACGGGGTCGTTCGACTTGGCCACGGCAGCAGCCTCGGCGATCACCTGCATGGCGGCGTAGGAGTAGAGAGTGTACGCTTCCGGCTCGAAGCCCTGAGCGCGGAACTTCTCGACCAGTGCCTTGTTCTCGGGGATCAGACGCGGATCCGGACCGAAGGTGTTGAGCGTACCGATAACCGCATCGCCGGCGATCGCAGCCAACTCGTCGGTAACGATGCCGTCGCCTGACATCAGGGTAGCCTTGAGGCCCTGGTCCGCCGACTGGCGGATGATCAGGCCGGCTTCGGTGTGCAGGCCGCCCCAATAGATCAGGGTAACACCGGCGTCCTTCATCTTGGCAATCAGCGCCGAGAAGTCCTTGTCGCCGACATTGACGCCTTCGTACATGACTTCGGTCAGGCCGGCTGCGTTCATCGCCTTCTTGGTCTCGTCGGCAAGGCCCTGACCATAGGGGGTCTTGTCGTGGATGACGGCAACTTTGGCGTCCTTGAAGTTGGTCGCGATATAGCCGCCGGCGATGCCGCCCTGCTGGTCATCGCGTCCGCAGGTGCGGAACACGTTCCACAGGCCGCGCTCGGTGAATTTCGGGTTGGTCGCCGCCGGGGTTACTTCGACGATGTTGTTGTCGACGTAGACTTCCTGCGAAACCGGGATCGAGACGCCCGAGTTGAAGTGGCCGATCACGAACTTCACGCCGTCGCCGACGAACTTGTTGCCGACTGAAATGCCCTGCTTCGGATCGGAGACGTCGTCGCCGACTTCGAGCTTGATCTGCTCGCCGTTCATGCCGCCTGCTGCGTTGATGTCGGCAACGGCCGCTTCCGCACCCTTCTGCAGCTGCGCACCGAAGGCCGCATTCGGACCGGTGATCGGACCTGCGACGCCGACGATAACGTCAGCCCATGCATTGCCACCGAACGCGACAAGCGCGGTCAGGGCAACGGCGGACAAAAGTGATTTCTTCATTTAAACGCTCCCATTTACGAGGTGGGCGTGGATGAAACTTTCATGCGATGCCCACCCTTATCGCAGAAAGCGTACTTTGCCGATTTTCAGGCCCTTGTCACGCCGATTCATCCCCGGAACGGCGTTAATGATGAACTTCAACCTTTCGGTTTCCAGCTTAAGATCGAAGCACGTTCGTAAAGCCAATTATACTGCGTCACCATCTGGTTCGTGCGCGTGTATTGATAGCCGACAAACCCCAATATCATGAGCACGATTGTGTCCACGACATAGTATTGCAGCGAAAACATCGTGCCGCCGAACAGGGCATGATGGATGAACCTGATGCCTATGCCGAGGCCCAGCAGATAGGCGAACAGCGCCGGCAGGCTGCGCCATGTCTGGGCGCTGGCCTTGCCGGTCATCCATGCCGCCCAGCCGCCGAGTAGACAGGTGACGAAGAAGAACTGCCAGATGGAAGGTTCCTCGTGAAGAATGCCTTGCATGATGAAGACTCCCTAGCATGATCCCGAAAAGTTGCAGACTTTTCGGACAAAGGTCATGCGACAAACAAACAAGTTGGAGCGGAATACCGTTTGCATACATTCCGCTCCAAAATCAGTGATGGCCGCCTTCGAGATAGGCCGCGCGCACTTCCGGATTGGCGAGCAATTCCTTGCCTGTGCCGCTCATGGTCACGTTGCCGTTGACCATGACGTAGCCGCGCGTGGCGAGCTTGAGCGCGCCGAAGGCGTTCTGCTCGACCAGGAACACGGTCAGCCCTTGCGTGCGGTTCAGTTCGCGGATGGCATCGAAGATCTGCTTGACGATCAGCGGCGCCAGACCCAGCGACGGCTCGTCGAGCAGCAGCAGCTTCGGCCGCGCCATCAGCGCACGTCCGATCGACAGCATCTGCTGCTCGCCGCCCGACAGCGTGCCGCCGCGCTGGGCAATGCGCTCCTTGAGGCGCGGGAACAGCGCGAACACCTTCTCGGCATCCTCGTCATAGTGCTTGAGGTTGTCGAGACCGGCGCCCATCTGCAGGTTTTCCATCACCGTCATACGCGGGAAAATGCGCCTGCCTTCCGGCGACTGCGCAATGCGCATGCGAGCGATCTCGTGCGTCGGCATCTGGGTGATGTCGGTGCCGGCGAAAGTGATTGAGCCGGCACGAGCGCGCGGCGCACCGAAGATGGTCATCATCAGCGTTGACTTGCCGGCGCCGTTGGCGCCGATCAGCGCGACGATCTCGCCTTGGTTGACGTGGACATCGACGCCGTTCAGCGCCTTGATGTTGCCGTAGTAGGTCTCGACGCCCTTGATGTCGAGCAGCGTCGTCTCGGCCATCACTTACGCCCTCCGCGCGGCTTGCCTGTCGGGGATTTGGTGGCCGCCGGTTTGGACTTGGCCGTTAGACGCTCGGACGGTGCTCTTGGCGCGGAGTTGGCTCTTGTATCGTATTGGGTGGCCTTTGAAGCTCCCTTCGACACTGTGACCCGCTCGCCCTGGCTGTGGCCGATCGTGTCGCTTACCGGGCCGGCGAGATAGGAAGACGATGTGCCTGGTCCGTGAGCCGAATCCGGCCCGATGTCCAGCTGCTCGATGACGTCTTCATCGCCGACCTCGGTCAGCACCGTCTCGACCTCCTCGTCGTCGACGCCGAGATAGGCGGCGATGACGCGCGGGTCGGTACGCACCGATTGCGGGCTGCCGTCGGAAATCTTGCGGCCATATTCAAGCACCACGACATGGTCGGAAATCTGCATGACCACCGACATGTCATGTTCGATCAGCAGGATCGAGGTACTGCTCTTGATGTCCATCAGCAGCGAATTCAGCGCTGCCGATTCCTTCGGATTGAGACCGGCCGCAGGCTCGTCGAGGCACAGAAGTTCGGGCCCTGTGCACATGGCGCGCGCAATCTCGAGGCGCCGCTGCGCGCCATAGGGCAGGTCGCCGGCCGGATCGTCGGCGCGATCGACAAGGTCGGCCTTCTCCAGCCAGTGCTTGGCAAGCTCCACCGATTCAGCCGAGGCCCTGCGGTAGCCGCCGATCCCGAATAGGCCCAAGATCGTGTAGCCGGATGCCTTCATCAGCTTGTTGTGCTGGGCAACCAGCAGATTCTCCAGCAGCGTCATGCCCGAGAACAGGCGGATGTTCTGGAAGGTGCGCGCCACCTTGGCGCGCGCCGGGATCTCATGATTGGGCAGCCGTTCGAGCAGGAAGCTCGAGCCGTCGGCCCGGTTGAGCGTAATCATGCCTTCCGACGGCTTGTAGAAGCCGGTGATGCAATTGAAGACGGTGGTCTTGCCGGCGCCATTGGGTCCGATCAGCGCGGTGATCTCGCCTCGCTTGGCCTGGAACGACAGGTCGCCGATGGCGATCAGGCCGCCGAACTTCATCGAAAGATGCTCGACCTGGAGGATGGCGTCTTTCATACCCGGATTGGTCTTCTGAATGGAGGTCGCGCTCATCAGCCGTGCCCTTCCTTGGTGAAGGAGGAGGAGACCGCTTTTCGTTCACTGAGGAAGGCCGTCGGTTCACGGCTGCCGACAAAGCCGCGCGGCTTCCACAGCATGACGATGACCATCGCCATGCCGAACAAAAGCATGCGGTAAAGCTCCGGGGTGAAATCATTTCCGAAGACACTTTTCAGGAAATCGAGTTCGCGCAGCGCCTCGGTGCCGCCGATCATCACCAGCGCGGCGACCGCGATGCCGACCAGCGAGCCCATGCCGCCGAGCACCACGATGGCCAGGATGATCGCCGATTCCAGGAAGACGAAGGATTCAGGGCTGACGAAGCCTTGCCGTGCGGCGAAGAAGGCGCCGGCAAAACCGCCGAACATGGCGCCGGTGGCAAAGGCGGTGAGCTTGGTGGTGGTGGTGTTGATGCCAAGCGAGCGGCAGGCAATCTCGTCCTCGCGCAGCGCTTCCCAGGCGCGGCCGACAGGCATGCGCCTGAGCCTGATGGTGACGAAGGCGGTCAGCAGCGCCAGCCCGAGAATGAGATAGTAGAGGAAGATCTTGTAGTAGGCGCTCGACTGGGCGATGTGCAGCACCTTGCCGATGTAGTTCGGGTCGGTCGAATTGAACGTCATCAGGCCGAAGAAGGTGACCTTCGGGATGCCGGAGATGCCGGCCGAGCCGTTGGTGACTTCACGCCAGTTGATCAGCACCAGGCGGATGATCTCGCCGAAGGCCAGCGTCACGATCGCCAGGTAATCGCCACGAAGCCTGAGCACCGGAAAGCCGAGCATAACGCCCCAGAAGGCGGCCATGGCGCCGGCGGCGGGCAGCAGGATCCAGAACGACAGGCCGTATTGCGAACCGAGCAACGCATAGGCATAGGCGCCGACCGCGTAAAAGGCGACGTAGCCGAGATCGAGCAGGCCGGCGAGGCCGACGACGATGTTCAGCCCCCAGGCCAGCATCACATAGATCAGGATCTGGATGCCGAAATTGTCGACCCACTTCAACGAGCCCTGCAGGCCGCCGGTTATCGACCACGCGTAGATCGACAGCACCACGACGACGAGGATCGGGTATAGCACCAGCGCCGCAATCCCGAGCTTGGTGAAATTGGCGTGGATGAAGGAGCGGAAATAGAAGATCACGCAAGCGAGCGCGTAAATGACGGCCAATGCGCGCAGGAACTGAAGGTAGCCGGCCAGATCGGGTCCCACCAACACCGGCAGGGCGCTGCCGAACGCAACCAGGACAACCGCCAGCACGACGGCGACGATGAAGGCCGGAAGCAGGAAGAAGCGCGACGCGACGCTCGCCGGCAACAGGCCGGTGGCGACATTGGTGATCTTCTGATTGGCCATGAACGGCTGGCCATATGCAATGTAGAAGAAGCGGCCAAGCATGGTCAGCACGACCACGGTGATGAGCAGCAACCAGCGCTGCACCAGGATCAGCTGGTTGCTTATGTTCTGGTCGGTCTTCAGGCCGATGAAGAGAATGAACAACCCCAGCGAGATGGCGCCGGCATAGAACGCTTCGCGCAATGCACGCTGCACGGGGGAGGCGACGGTGTCGCGCTCCGAGGATACGGAAACCGCCATTGTCTCAGACCTTTTCGACTTCTGGCCGGCCCAAAATGCCGGAAGGCAGGAAGATCAGCACGATCGCCAGGATCGAGAACGCCGCGACGTCCTTGTAGTCGATCGAGAAATACGCCGACCACATGCTCTCGATGAAGCCGATCAAAAGCCCGCCAAGCACCGCGCCCGGCAGAGACCCGATGCCGCCGAGAACGGCCGCGGTGAAGGCCTTGACCCCCGGCACAAAGCCGTCGGAAAAGGCGATGACGCCGTAATACATCAGGAACAACGTGCCCGCGACGGCCGCAAGCGCTGCACCCATGATAAAGGTGATCGAGATCGTACGGTCGACATCGACACCGAGCAGCGCCGCCATCTTGCGGTCCTGCTCGCACGCCCTTTGCGCCCGGCCGAGGGAAGTCCTGTTGACCAGGTACCAGAACAGCGCCAGCAGCAGGGCGGTGACGACGACGATGATGATCTGCTTCAGCGACACGCTGATGCCGTTGATGTTGTAGACCTGGCTGACCATCGGCGGGATCGGCTTGTTGCGCGGGCCCTGCGTCACCTGGATGAAGTTCGACAGCGCGATCGACATGCCGATGGCGGTGATCAGCGGCGCCAGCCGGAACGAACCGCGCAGCGGCCGGTACGCCACCTTCTCGATCGTCCAGTTGTAGAGGCTGGTGAGCAGCATCGCCACGATCATCATGATCAGCAGCGCCAGGACGACCGGCACCGAATAGAACAAGGAGCCGAGGATGAGGAAGACGACGAGGGCGGCGAATGCCCCGACCATGAAAATGTCGCCGTGGGCGAAGTTGATCATGCCGATGATGCCGTAGACCATCGTGTAGCCGATTGCGATCAGCCCATAGATCGATCCCAGCGTCAGCCCATTGATAAGCTGCTGGACAAAGTACTGCATGTGTACATGGCTCCCCTGGAATGTCGCCCATGCAGACGCATTCCTTTTCGTATTTCCCCTAGTCGTAAAGTTTCGAGCCCGGATTGCAACGTGATTTTTCAAACGTCGAGCGTGTTTTGCCGGCACGCCTTCCGATTGCCCGTTTTTTTGCTCCCCACCCCTGGACTATCGCGGACCCTATCATTGGCATAACGCAATGTCTTTGACGATTCAGCCGGACCAGCGACCTCATTTCGAAGAAATCCCGGTCAAAATTAGGTGATGAGACGAATCTTTGCGTTGTTGGCGGGCTTCGTTTTTTAGCCACATTCCGTACTGACCAGCTGCAACATGGGTTACTTCCCGACTATGGCGGTCGATGCCTCGCACAACGCGCTAACCTTTCGCTGACTGGTTTCGCCAAGAGGTCCCGCCCTGGGTCCAAGTCCTGGTCTCGGTGGATGATCGGCAGCCTACCGTATCACTTAACCACAAAACCGTGCGCGAACGGATCGCGGTCGTCGATGAAGATGGTGTTCAGGCCGGTCATCCGCGCCCAGCCGCCGATCGAGGGAATGATGGCCGGCTTGCCGGCAACAGTGACGTCCTTCTCGACCTTGCCCTTGAACAGCGAGCCGATGATCGATTCGTGGACAAAACTGTCGCCGGCCTTGAGCTTGCCCTTGGCATGGAACTGCGCCATGCGCGCCGAGGTGCCGGTGCCGCAAGGTGAGCGGTCGATCGCCTTGTCGCCATAGAAGACCGCGTTGCGCGCATCCGCGCCCGCCATTGTCGGCTCGCCCGTCCACAGCATGTGGGACAGCCGGTTGATGCCGGGGTTTTCCGGATGCACGAACGAGTACTTCTCGTTGAGCCGCTGCCGCACCACGGGGCTCCAGGCGATGAAATCGCCGGCGGAATAATCAGCCATGTCGCGAAAATTCGCCTGCGGCTCGACGATGGCGTAGAAATTGCCGCCATAGGCGACATCGACAGTGATCTCGCCAAGCTGCGGGCAGTCGACCGTCAGTCCCTCGGCATAAAGGAAGGACGGTACATTGGTGATGCGCACCTCCTCGACATAGTCGCCGACTTGCTTGTATTCGGCGATAACCAGCCCGGCCGGTGTGTCGAGCCGGAGCACGCCGGGTGTCTTCGGCTTGATCAGCCCATGTTCGATGGCCATCGTCACCGTGCCGATCGTGCCGTGGCCGCACATCGGCAGGCAGCCCGACGTCTCGATGAACAGGATGGCTATGTCGCAATCCTCGCGCGTCGGCGGATAGAGGATCGAGCCCGACATGACATCGTGGCCGCGCGGCTCGAACATCAGCCCGGTGCGGATCCAGTCATACTCCGCCAGGAAATGCGCCCGCCGCTCCATCATCGTCGACCCCTGAAGCAAAGGGCCGCCGCCGGCGACCAGCCGCACCGGATTACCGCAGGTATGGCCGTCGATGCAAAAGAAGGATTTTTTGGCCATGATTTCCTCGAACTCAAAACCGTTGCGGGCTGAAGGGAGCAAGATCGATCGGCGAAGTTTGCCCGAGAACAAGATCGCGGATCAAGCGGCCGCTGGCCGCCGCCTGGGTCAGGCCGAGATGGCCATGGCCAAAGGCGTAGACGACGTTGGACGCGGTGCGCGCCGTGCCGATGACGGGCAACGAATCCGGCAGCGACGGGCGATAGCCCATCCACTCGCGGCCGCCTGACGCGTCCAACCCCGGAAGGAACTGTCTGGCTTTTTCCAGCATGGCCTTCGAGCGCGCAAAATTCGGCGGCCGGTCGAGACCGCCCAACTCGACGGCGCCGCCGACGCGCAAGCCCGTGTCGAGTGGCGTGATGACGAAGCCATGGCCGGAAAAGATCAGCATTCGCTGCACGTCGAAAGCGGTCTTCGGCAGTGTGGTGTTGTAGCCGCGCTCGGTTTCGAGCGGGATGGTGTCGCCAAGCGCCTTCGCCAGCAGATGCGACCATGCCCCGGCGGCCACGACAAGATGTCTTGCCTGCCTGGTCGTGCCGTCGGTCAGCGTCAGCGTCGCGCCATCAGGATTGGCGGCGACGCGCTCTATGCGCGCCTTTTCGAAACGCGCGCCCAGCCTTTCGGCATAGGCCCACACCGCCTTGCCGAGCAGTTTCGGATCGGCGACGGTCTTCCAGCCCGGCACGAAGGTGCCCTTGATGAAGCGCGGCGACAGTCCCGGCTGCAGCCGCGCCAGTTCGTCGCCTTCGACATGGCGAAAGTCGATGCCGAAGCGCTGGCGCGCCGCCCAGCCCGGGAGGCCGGCCTGAAACTCGGCCTCGCTTTCATAAAGTTCCAGCGAACCGTCCTCGCGCAGCATCGGCCGCGTGCCGGAACGGTCGAGCAGTCCCATCCATTCGGCCTCGGCGAGCTTCATCATGTCTGCCTGAGCAGCAAGGCTCGCCTCATATTTTGCCGGTGCGCCGGCGCGCCAGAAGCGCAACAGCCAAGGCAACAGCTTCGGCAGATAGGCTGGCGGGATGCTGAGTGGCCCGAGCGGATCGGCAAGCCATTTCGGCAAGTGCCGCATCATGCCCTTATGCGCCAGCGGCAGCACGTCGGAGAAGGCGAAGCCGGCGGCATTGCCGGAGCTCGTCTCCTCGCAGATGCCGGTGCGGTCGAAGACCGTGACGCTGCGTCCGGCCTGGGCCAGCATGGCCGCCGCGCAGATGCCGACAATGCCGCCACCGACAATGGCGACGTCCATCCCTTCTCTCCGTTCACGGGGAGAAGGTGCCCGAAGGGCGGATGAGGGGCGGCGGCCCTCCTCTGTGTCCCTGGAATTTCCTTGCACGTCGGCGCTGCCCCTCATCTGGCTGCCGCCATCTTCTCCCCGTGCACGGGGAGAAGAAAGCCTTCAGAACTGCGGCAGCTTCGGCCGTACCGCCAGCGCGTCATTGATGATCTTCTCGACTGTCTTGCGGCGCTCGCCCGACAGCGGCTGGCGCGGCATGCGCACGCGGTCATTTGTGTCGATCGCGAGCACTTCGGCAAGCTTGATGTTTTGGACCAGATAGGTCGAGACATCGAGATCGAGCAGCGGCCGGAACCAGCGGTAGATCGAAAGCGCCTCCTCGCGGCGGCCCTGCTTCATCAGCTGGTAGATGGCGACGGTCTCGCGCGGGAAGGCGACGACCAGACCCGCCACCCAGCCGATGGCGCCCACCGACAGCGCCTCGAAGGCGAGATTGTCGACGCCGGTGAACAGATCGTAGCGGTCGCCGAAGCGGTTGATGATCTCTGTCGAGCGGCGGATGTCGTCGGAGGACTCCTTGATGGCGACGAAGCGCTTGTCGGCGGCCAGTTCCTCCATCTGGTCGACGGTGACGTCGACGCGGTAGGCGAGGCGGTTGGAGTAGATCATCACCGGCAGGTCGCCGGCCTGAGCGACGGCGCGCAAGGCGGCGACCGTCTCTTCCGGGTTGGTGTGATAGATCGGGCTCGGTACCACCATCAGCCCGTTGGCGCCTTCCCGGCTCGCGCGCTTTGCGATGCTCGCCGCCTCGCGGGTGCCCGCCTCGTTGACCGTCAGCAGCACCGGCTTGTTGCCTGCAACTTTCTGGGCCGTCTTCAGCACCTCGATCTTCTCGTCATGCGACAGCATCGGCCCTTCGCCGAGCGAACCGCAGACGATGATACCGTCGCAGCCTGCCTCCATCTGCAAAGCAAAGCAGCGCTCCATCTCGGCATGATCGAGGCGGTCGTCATCAGTAAACTTGGTCGTGACGGCGGGGAAAACTCCGGTCCACATGATCGTCTCTCCATCTGATATATCAGCCGTATATCTATTTGAAAACCGGCTGTCAACGCGGAATTCGTTATGATATATGTAAGATATATCAGGAGCCCACCTTTGATATCCAGTGAGACAGCATACCCCGAGCCGGCCGCCGCCAAGGCCTACCATGTACTCGAGCATATGATCGTGACGTTGGAACTGGCGCCGGCGAGCTTTGTCACCGAAGGCGCCCTCATCGAGAAGCTGGCGCTAGGACGCACGCCGGTGCGCGAAGCGATCCAGCGCCTCGCCTGGGAAGGACTGCTGGATGTCAGGCCACGCGCCGGCATCGCCATTGCCCCGCTTCATCCCGGCGACTGGCTGCGCGTGCTGGATGCCAGGCGCGGCGTCGAGGTGGTGCTGGCGCGCTCGGCCGCCCGCTTCGTCACCCGTGAGGCCGCCGACCTGTTTCATGAGGCAGCCCTTGCCATGCAGAAGGCCGTCATCTCGGGCAATGTGCTGGCCTTCATCCAGGCCGACAAGGCGCTCGACGAGGCCTTGGCGATGGCCGCCGACAACCCGTTTGCGGCCCGTCTGGCCGCGCCCCTGCAGACCCACAGCCGCCGCTTCTGGTTTCGCTACAAGGCCGACACAGGACTGGCCGAATCGGCTGAGCACCACGTCGCGCTAATCCGCTCGATCCTGGCTGGTGACGAAGAGGCTGCCGCCAAGGACGCCAAACGCCTTATGGCACTGCTGCGCGGCCATGCCGAAGTGGCCGCCACACGCTGAACTCCGTCTCTGCTCCAGACTTCCGGCCGGTTCTTTTATCAGGTGCCCGGCAAGACTGCTGCCATAGCCGCCCCGTCCCAGCCTTCGCCAGCCGTGATGATGCAGCTTTGGCCGTGTGTGTCGGTGGCCAGGATGGTCCAGGTGCCCTGGTCGGAGACGAAGATCTCAAGCACCACATTCGGGTTCACCAGGCCACGTGCGGCTTGGTTTTCATGGAACTTCTCGCCGAGCGCCTTGACCAGGTCGGTCCGCGCCGCGCATTGATCGGCTTTGGCCTGGGCGATGCCGGACATCGCGAACACCGCAAAGAACATAGCCGCCACAAGACGTCGTGTCATCTGACACCTCCTTGCGCCAGACGAGAACCCCGGCTGCTACCGGCGCTATTTTGATGGCCTGCACACGGCAGGAATGCAATTTAAGGCAGATGACAGGCTCTTGGTTCCATCGCTTGAACGTGATCGCCAATGTCGGTTTCGTACAAAGAAAGGCCCGGGACGTTGAACCCGGGCCTTCTTGCCGATCTTCGAAATCGTCCGGTCAGTTCATCGTCGGGATGACGAACTCGGCACCGTCCTTGATGCCGGAGGGCCAGCGCGAGGTCACCGTCTTGGTCTTGGTGTAGAAGCGGAACGCGTCCGGACCATGCTGGTTGAGGTCGCCGAAGGACGACGCCTTCCAGCCGCCGAACGTGTAGTAAGCGATCGGAACTGGGATCGGCACGTTGATGCCGACCATGCCGACCTGGACGCGCGAAGCAAAATCACGAGCAGCATCCCCGTCACGGGTGAAGATGGCCACGCCATTGCCCATCTCATGATCGTTGGCGAGCTTGATGGCGCTCTCATAGGTCGGCGCACGCACCACCGACAGCACCGGACCAAAGATCTCTTCCTTGTAGATGCGCATGTCAGCCGTCACATTGTCGAACAGGCAGCCGCCCATATAGTAGCCATCCTCGTAGCCCTGCATGGAGAAGCCGCGGCCATCGACGACCAGCTTGGCGCCTTCCTTGACGCCGGTGTCGACATAGCCCTTGACGCGTTCCAATGCCTGCGCCGTCACCAGCGGGCCGAAATCGGCGGACGAATCCGTCGACGGGCCGACTTTGAGGCTTTCGACACGCGGGATGAGCTTTTCCATCAGCCGGTTGGCGGTGTCGTTGCCGACGGGAACGGCAACCGAGATCGCCATGCAGCGCTCGCCGGCCGAGCCGTAGCCCGCGCCGATCAGCGCATCGACCGTCTGGTCCATGTCGGCATCGGGCATGATGACCATGTGGTTCTTGGCGCCGCCAAAGCACTGCACGCGTTTTCCCGCCGCCGTACCGCGCGAATAGATGTAATGCGCGATCGGCGTCGAGCCGACAAAGCCGATTGCCTTGATATCAGGATCGTCGAGGATGGCGTCGACGACGTCCTTGTCGCCATTGACGACGTTGAGGACGCCAGCCGGAAGGCCAGCCTCGAGGAACAGTTCGGCGATGCGCATCGGCACGCCAGGGTCACGCTCGGAAGGCTTCAGGATAAAGGCGTTGCCGCAGGCCAGCGCCGGGGCAATCTTCCACAGCGGGATCATGGCCGGGAAATTGAACGGGGTGATGCCGGCAACGACGCCGAGGGGCTGGCGCATCGAATAGACATCGATGCCGGGGCCGGCGCCGTCGGTGAACTCGCCCTTCATCATGTGCGGCGCACCGATGCAGACTTCGACGACTTCGAGGCCGCGCTGGATGTCGCCCTTGGCGTCGGCGATGGTCTTGCCGTGCTCGCGCGCCAGGAGATCGGCCAGTTCGTCATAGTCGCGAGCAACCAGTTCAAGAAACTTCATCAGCACGCGCACACGCCGCTGCGGGTTGGTCGCAGCCCATTTGATCTGTGCTTCCTTGGCGTTCAGCACAGCCGCACGCAGTTCCGCCGGCGACGCCAGCGCCACCGTGCCGCGCACCGAGCCGTCCATGGGCTGCATGACGTCCTGCTTGCGCCCGCTGGTCCCGGCGACATGCTTGCCGCCGATGAAATGACCGTATTCGATCATGGATTCTCTCCCTGAGTTTGTGATGAAGCATTCAACGCCTTTGCAGGCGCGAAGGCAACGCGAGGGGAAACGCAACCGTTGTGCAAGAAATAGACAACGAAGGACGAGTGTGCATTAATTGCCGCAAATTACAGATTGCTGAAA
Organism: Mesorhizobium sp. C395A; assembly: GCF_030323205.1. Taxonomy (NCBI): domain Bacteria; kingdom Pseudomonadati; phylum Pseudomonadota; class Alphaproteobacteria; order Hyphomicrobiales; family Phyllobacteriaceae; genus Mesorhizobium; species Mesorhizobium sp. C395A. The sequence continues at coordinate 4,308,959 of NZ_CP100473.1, forward strand.
GGCCCGAAGGTTGCGCTCCGTCACACCCCCCTCTGTCCTGCCGGACATCTCCCCCGCAAGGGGGGAGATCAGATGTGGCCGCCGCCTTCGCAAATCTTCAACGCAGCAAAAGAGACGCAGGTGGCGGAGCTGCCAATCTCCCTCCTTGCGGGGGAGATGGCCGGCACGCCAGAGGGGGGTGGGCGGGAACGCCGCGTTCGCCGCTAGCCCGGACCACCCCCATGAACTGGGATGACGTCCGCATCTTCCTCGCCGTGGCCCGCGCCGGGCAGATCCTTGGCGCCGCCAAGCGGCTGGAACTCAATCACGCCACCGTCTCGCGCCGCATCGCAGCGCTTGAGGATGCGTTACGGACAAAACTGTTTCGCAGGCTTACCACCGGCAGCGAGCTGACGCCGGCCGGCCAGCGCTTTCTCGACATTGCCGAGCGCATGGAAGCCGACATGATCGCCGCGCGCTCCGCCGTGTCGGGCGAAGGCGACGATATCTCAGGCACGGTGCGCATCGGCGCGCCCGACGGGTTTGGCGTTGCATTCCTCGCCACGCGTCTTGGCGCGCTGACCGCGCTGCACCGCGAACTCACCATCCAGCTGGTGCCGGTGCCGCGTTCCTTCTCGCTGTCGCGGCGCGAGGCCGACATCGCCATCACCGTCGAGCGGCCGAGCGAAGGCAGGCTGGTGGCGGGAAAGCTGGTCGACTACACCCTCGGCCTGTTTGCCTCGCGCGACTATGCGCAGGCGCACGGCTTACCCGAGACCGCTGCCGAACTCGGCCAGCATACGCTGATCGGCTATGTCCCAGACCTGATCGTCAGCCCGTCGCTCGACTATGCGGCGGAGTTCAGCCCGGACTGGCGCGCCAGCTTCGCCATCTCCTCAGCGCTGGGCCAGGCCGAAGCGGTGCGCTCGGGCGCTGGCATCGGCATCTTGCACACCTTTGTCGCCTGCTCGATGCCGGAGCTGATCCCCGTCGACATCGTGACGCCTATCCGCCGCGCCTACTGGCTGGTCTATCATGAATCGGTCCGGCCGCTGCGCCGCGTGCAGATCGTCGCCAACTTCATCACCAAGGCGGTCGAGAGAGAGCGCGGGCTGTTTGTCTGATGGCCGCGCCGCCTTGCCCTCGCCACAAAATCGGCCAGTGTGGCAACAAGCGCGATGTCGCCTATCATTAAGGATTGGCTGCGCCGGGTGGGACACTTTTTTGCAAAGCTGGTGCGGATCAAAATGCGAGCGGTGCTCGCCATCTTGCCATTTGTCGCGCTTCCCGCCTGCGCCAATCCATGGACCGAAGTTCCGGAAGCCGAACTGCCCAAGCCGGTCCGCATCGCAATGGCCCGCCCGTCGCCTTTCGTCTTCGGCAATTATTGCGGTCCCGGCACCCGCACCGGCGACCTCTCGGCTCGCCCTGTCAATCGCCTCGACAGCGCCTGCCAAATCCATGACGCCTGCTACATCGCGCGCCATAATCATTGCGATTGCGACGGCGCGCTCGTCGCCTCGGCAAAGGCGATCCGTGATGACAAGACAGCGCCGAAAAAGATGCGCGGCGAGGCCGAGCTTTTGATCGCCACTTTCGCGCTTCCCGTCTGCAAGGTGTTTCCGCAAGGCTTCCTGCCGCCGCGCGATCCGGCTGAACTGAAGACGATGAACGGTGCGACCGGATGAACCGCGCCATCTGCCTGGCCTTGGCCGGGCTGGGGCTGGCGGCCCTTGCCGGTTGCGCCGCCCCGATCCGGCACAGCTGCGATTTCTTCCCCGATGCGAAGGATTGCGGCCGGCCGTCGGTATCGGCCGGCACGCCCGGACCGCAGACTGCAGCAGCAGCGTTTTTCGGCGATGCCGGTGCCAGCGACTATGAAAGGCAGTTTCTGGCGCTGCTCGCCCACAACCAGATCGGGGCCATCGACAGGGCGAACGGCACCGGTCCGTTCGGACATGACCGCCACGCCATCGCCAACCGCGATTTCCAGGCCACCTACCGGACGCTGGAACGGCTGGCGAAGCCGGTTACCGCCGAACAGATGCCGGCAGTGAGCGGCACAGCCGGCGAAGGCCATTTCAACGGCCGTTGGCGCGTGTCGCGGCAGACGCTCTATGTCGACGCCGCCGCGCGGCCCTCCGCGCCAAAGACGTTCAGCTTTTCCGGCCTGCAGGCGCGCTCGGTCGAGGTCGTGCTGCACCAGTCGGGCCAGCAGCCAGTCGACATATCAGGCGCCTGCGACGGCGCGCTGGCGATTCGCGCCGGCGGTGGCTCGCGCAGCGTGGCGAGCGGCGCCGCCTTCCGGCTCCGCCTGTCGGCCGGGCAAACCGCCAGCCTGTTCCCCAGCGATGGCCTGAACCGCTGCAGTCTCAAGCTCAGCTCCAGCCTGGCGCCGACAGGCGCCCCGCTCACCATCCTGCGCGAAGAGGTTGCCTATCCGGCGATAGCCGCGCTCGACAGCCGCTACGAGCGTTGTCCAGTGCCCGGTCCATCCGGCCTGGATGAACTCGCCCGCGTCTTCTATGCCGGCCGCTGGCTGTCGCAGACCTGTTCGCTGCCACTCGGGTCACCGCGCCTGTTACGCAAGTCGCGCGACGGCTTCAACGCCAAGGTCGAAGCGCTGCTCGGCGCGCCTTTACCCGACAGCGCCTTCGACAAGGCCGACCCCGAACTGCCGCTCGATTTCTCGCGCGCGCCGAAACTCAAGCTGGTCTATCTGTCGTCGCTGGAGTTCAAGGCCGATTTTTCCGGCCGCGTCATCGAGCGGCTGATCCGCCATCACGCAGCCCTCGGCACCAAAGTGCGCATCATGGTCACAGACGTGCTGGAGCGCGACAAGGACGATGCCCTGCTGCACCGGCTGGCGGCCGATTATCCCAATGTCGAGTTGCAGGAATATCGTTGGCGGGCCGACCACGGCGCGCCGGTCGACGAGCAACTGTCACAGCTGCACAAGACCCATCACGTCAAGATGCTGGCGACACTTGCCGAGGATCCCGCCCGCTCGCGCGTCATCATCGGCGGCCGCAACATTCATGACGGCTTCCTGTTCCACAAGCCGATCGACCTGTCGCGCTATCCGAACCTCGAGCAATACGGCAAGACCGACGGCCTCTCGCTCAACTACTATTCGAACTGGAGCGATTTCGACATCGAGTTTGCCGACCCGGCCACGGTCGAGACGCTGGCCGCGCATCTCTCGACATTGTGGCTGCGCGACGCCGACGCCAACATCGCAAGACCCTTCTCCATTCCGGTGCGCTCCGACAGCCGGCGCCCGCCGGGCACGGTGCGCCATTTCATTTCCGTGCCCTACGAGGACAACCATGCGCTCGAGACCTATTTCGTCGAGCTGATCGACACTGCCCGGCACCATATCGAGATCGTCAATCCCTACCTTAATTTGACGCCGAAGCTCAGCCTGGCCATCGAGCGGGCGCTGGCGCGCGGCGTCAGGATCGACATTGTCGGCCGCATCGACCTCAAGGGCGATATTGGCGGCAAGCTGCTGACCGCGCTCAACAAGCTGTTCGTCAAGAAATATGGCGACCGCATCAACATCCGCGAATTCAAGGCGCCCGATGTCGTGCTGCACTCCAAGATCATGATGATCGACGAAAGGCTGGTGACGATCTCGTCGGTCAATCTCAACAACCGCAGTTTCTTCCACGATCTGGAGAACGGCATGACGGTGCTCGACCCTGCCTTCTACGCCAGGATGCAGCCGGTCTACGACGACTATGTCGCCCATTCGAATCCGGTATCGACCAAGGTAATGATCCCCTGGGCCTACCGATGGCTGTTCTCGAAGGGTTGGGTGAAGGAGGCGTTTTGAGGGGCTGGCGAGGCTGAAGGAATGCCGTTCTGTAGCGATCCTTTACACCCCCTCTGTCCGGTAGGACAGAGGGGGTGCTGGCCCGCGAGCTTTAAAAAGCACCCCTACCTCAAATACCGCTCCGGCCCCAGCTCCCGCACATCGATATCAGGCACCTTGCTGGAGATGATGTCGGACAGCACCTTGGCCGAGCCGCAGGCCATCGTCCAGCCAAGCGTGCCGTGCCCGGTGTTGAGATAGAGGTTGGAGAACTCGGTGCGGCCGACCAGCGGCGACCCGTCCGGCGTCATCGGCCGCAGCCCGCACCAGAAGGACGCCGCCTTGAGGTCGCCGCCATCCGGGAACAGATCGCCGACCGAATGTTCGAGGGTGCGCCGGCGCGATTCATGCAGCCTGAGATCGAAGCCGGAAATCTCCGCCGTGCCGCCGACGCGGATGCGGTCGCCGAGCCTGGTGATCGCCACCTTGTAGGTTTCGTCCATCACCGTCGACACCGGGGCGGCGACCGCGTCCTTGATAGGAACGGTGATCGAATAGCCCTTGACCGGATAGACCGGGATCGGGCGCCTGAGCAGGCGCATGAAGCGCGCCGAATAGCTGCCCAGCGCCAGCACATAAGCGTCGGCCGCGCGCGAGCGCTGGTCGGTGCCGACGCTGACGATGCGATTGCGGTTCTTGGAGAAGCGCCGGATCTGCGTGCCGTACTCGAACGTGACGCCGCGCGCCACGCAGAGCTCGGCCAGCCGATCGGTGAACATCTTGCAGTCGCCGGTTTCGTCGCCGGGCAATCTCAGCCCGCCGACAAACTTTTCCCGCACGCCGGCCAGCGCCGGCTCGGCCCCAATGCAGCCTTCGGGATCGAGCAACTCGTAGGGAACGCCATATTTCTTCAGCACCTCGACATCGCCGCCGGTGCCGTCGAGCTGCTTTTGCGTGCGAAACAGCTGCAGCGTGCCCTTGGTCCGCTCATCATAAGCGATGCCGGTCGCCTCGCGCAGCGCCTTCAGCGTGTCGCGGCTGTATTCGGCGAGCGGCACCATGCGCGCCTTGTTGATGGCATAGCGATCCGCGGTGCAATTGCGCAGCATCTTGATGAGCCATGTCCACATATACGGATCGAAGGCCGGCCGCACCACCAGCGGGCCGTGCTTCATCAACAGCCACTTGATTGCCTTCAGCGGAATGCCGGGGCCGGCCCAGGGCGAAGCATAGCCCGGCGAGATCTCGCCGGCATTGGCGAAGCTGGTTTCCAGCGCCGGCCCTTTCTGGCGGTCGAATACCGTAACCTCGTGGCCGGCCTCAGCGAGATAATAGGCAGTGGTGACCCCGATAACGCCGCCGCCCAACACGAAGATCTTCATCGCATCACTCTCCACGACGACTTCCGTCAGAGGGCCGCCGCCTCCTGTCTGCCGGATTCTGCGGCGTCCGCCAAGGGGCGGCGTGTCGCGGCTCTATTCGTTGATATAGCGGCGGTGGAAGCGGGGGCCGAGACTGGTCAGGATTTCATAACCGATCGTGCCGGCATGACCGGCGGCGTCATCGACGCTCTGCGAGGGGCCTAGGAGTTCGACAAGGTCGCCCTCGCGCAGCCGGCCGGCCGGCAGGGCCGAGATGTCGAGTATGATCGAATCCATCGACACCCGCCCGACAAAGGGCAGTCGCACGCCGTCGAGCCAGGCAGCCGAAGCCGCGCGCCGGTGCCAGCCATCGGCATAGCCGAGCGAGATCGTGGCCGCGCGCAAGGGACCGCTGGCCAGAAACGCATGTCCGTAGCCGACGCCAGCACCCTTATCGATGCTGCGTGTCTGGATGATCTTTGCCTCGATCCGCACCACCGGCAGCATCGGGTTCGCCTCATCAGGCGTCGGATTGATGCCGTAGAGCGCAGCGCCCGGACGCGCGAGGTCGTACTGATAGCGCGGCCCAAGAAAGATGCCGGAGGAATTGTCGAGCGACGCCGGCGCCTTGGGCAGCATTTTGCGCAGCCGTTCGAACTCTTTGAGCTGCGCGTCATTGGCCGGATTGCCCGGCTCGTCGGCGCGGGCCAGATGGCTCATGACGAGGACGACATCGACGCCGGCGAAAGCATCGGCCGTAAGCGCCTCGACCTCTGCCGGCGCCATGCCCAGCCGCGACATGCCGCTGTCGACCTGGATGGCGGCCTTGAGCTTGCGGCCGGCCTTCTGGCCGGCTTTGCTCCACGCCGTCAATTGTCCGCCACTGTTGATGACGGGAACAAGGTCGGCAGCCACCGCTTCGGGTTCCGAGCCCGGCGGCAGCCCGTTCAGCACATGGATTTCCAGCTTCGGTCCGAGTGCGTCGCGCAGCGCGACACCCTCGGTGAGATGCGCGACAAAGAAGCTGTCGCAGCCTTCGGCAACCAGTGCCGCCGCCACTTGCCGCGCGCCGAGCCCGTAACCGTCGGCCTTGACGACGCCGGCGCAGCGCACGCCGCCGAGCTTTGCCTTGAGCCGCCGGTAATTCTCTCGGATAGCGCCGAGATCGATGGTGAGAATGGCGCCGGCCGCCGCTTCGCTGATCGTATCTTTGGCTTTATGCATCGCAGACCCGCTGAAGTCGGCGCTGCCCCTCATTGTCCTGCCGGATATCTCTCCCTATCCCTATACGGGGAATTGAGGAGCGGTCGGCGTAAAGCGGACGAAAAGCCAACTGCTTGGCTTTTCGAGTGACGAAAGCCGGCAGGCGGGTGAGGGGCAGCCCAGACGCTGCGCTAAGAGGCCATTGCCCGGCGTCGTTCATATGGGTCTCGTGGCTGCGGGTGTCCCGATCAATAAAGCACGAATCAGGTGCCGTGCGAACCGTCACATCAGCTAGGCTAGATGACGGAACGCCGCCACCACATCCTCATAGACCTTCCGTTTGAACGGCACGATCAGATCGGGCAGGTCCTGCATCGGCCGCCATGCCCATTCATCGAATTCGGCGGTGTGGCCGCCCGGCGGCGGATTGATCTGGATCTCTCTGGTCTCGCCGTGAAAGCGGTAGGCGAACCATTTCTGCGTCTGGCCGCGATAGCGGCCCTTGAGGGCGATGCCGACCAGATCGGGCGGCAGGTCGTAGTTGATCCAGTGCGGCGCCTCGGCCAGCAGCGTGACCGAGCGCATGCCGGTCTCTTCATAGAGCTCGCGTCCGGCCGCCTGCAGCGGCTCCTCGCCCTCGTCGATGCCGCCTTGCGGCATCTGCCAGAGCTGCGTGGTCCCGGCAAATTCGCTGTCCGGTTCGGCGATGCGGTGCCCGACCCAGACCAGCCCGTCGCCATTGAGGATCATCAGCCCGACACAGGGGCGGTATGGCAGCGTCTCGGGGTCGACAGGTTTCTTCGTCATGATCAGCCTTTTTCCGGGTCGATGGCCACCGCCGAGATCGGCACGATCTCGATGCCGCGCTTTTTTGCTTCGACCACCCACGACGCCACGGTATCGACGGTGAGGTCGAAGGCCGAGCCGATGCCGACGGCGGAGCCTTTGGCACGCGCGGTCGCTTCCAGCGCGTCGAGCTTTTTCAGGATGGCGCCGCGGTCCTGCACGGCGTCGATTGCCGTATCGCCGGCGACGAACGGCACACCGTCCTTCAAGGCGAGATCGGACGCCAGGCTCCGCGCGGACGAGCCGTCATCGACATAGGCAAGGCCGCGCTTGCCAAGCTCGGCCATGAACGGCCCCATCGCTGTCGCGTCGGCCGAAAAGCGCGCCCCCATATAGTTCATGACGCCGGTATAGTTGGTGGTCCGCGACAGCGCCCAGCGCAGATTCTTCAGATTGTCGTCCGGGCTTGCCGCCACTGTCAGCGTGTTGCGGCCGGGATTGACGTTGGGATAGTCGAACGGTTCGAGCGGCACCTGCATGACCACCTCATGCCCGCGCTGCCGTGCCGCCTGCATCCAGCGGCCGATGCTGTTGCCTTGCGGCGCAAAAGCCAGCGTCACTTCGGCCGGCAGCTTGGCGATCGCGGCCTGCGTGCCGGTCTGCGACACCGCAAGCCCGCCGATGACGATTGCCACGCGAGCGCCGCGCGAACCCGACCACGGCCGTGCATAGACATCGAACGGCCGCCGGCCGTCAGCGGCGCGAACCGGCAACGGGCCGGTGTCGCTGGCCTCGATCAGCGCCCTGTCGGGGATATGCGCGATCTTCAGGTTCTGGCCGATCGTCGACGGGTCGTGGATGACGATGGCTGCATTGGGCGGGCCATCACCCTCCTGGGACTGCACATGGATGATCTGCGGACCGCTGGCCTTGGGCGTTTCCGCCTTCGGCGCTGCCGCCGTCGCTTGAGCAGTGGGCGCTGCGGCCGCGGGCTCGGCCGCCGCCGTCACCTTCGGCGTCGAGACCGCGATTGCTTCCGGTTTGCGGAACGGCTTCTCGCGCAGCGCGATCGCGCCGGAGATGCCGACCGCGGCCAGCACGACCAGCGTCGCCGCGACGGCGCCAGCGCTGATCCCGCGCGACGCAGCACGCGGTCGGGCGGCCTGTCCGAGTGGGCGTTCGATGTCCTTGCCGCTGTCAGCCAAGCCGCATCCCCGGGCGCATGATCGGCGAAATCTTTTCGCCATGCGCAGATCCAAAACTGACGGCGCGTCCCCTGCGCCTTTTGAGGCACAGCGCCCAGCTGCCCCCGAATCAAACTGCCGGAACCTCACGGTCCCGGCAGCATTGCATCGCTTCGATTGGGCAGCCAGAGCTACCAGTCGATTTTACTGGTTAAGCACTGCCTTCTCCGGATTCGGCGGGAATGCCGGATCGGTCTTCTGGCCGCGCAGCAGCTGTTCGGCATAGATCAGCTGCAGATCGTCCTTCGGATCCGGCGGCACATAGGCAGCCGAGCCCGAGCCGGTATCGCTCTCGTCGGCCCCCTTGATGTGGCCCTTGAGGTCAGATTCACCGCGCGTCAGGTCCCTGCCCTGCAGTTCGGGCGGCAGCGGCTGGTCGACCTTGATGTCGGGCGTGATGCCCTTGCCCTGGATCGACTTGCCGGACGGCGTGTAATAGAGCGCCGTCGTCAGGCGCAGCGCGCCGTTCTCGCCAAGCGGGATGATGGTCTGCACCGAGCCCTTGCCGAATGACTGCGTGCCGACCACTGTGGCGCGGCGCAGGTCCTGCAGCGCGCCGGCGACGATCTCGGAGGCGCTGGCCGAACCGCCATTGACAAGCACGATCAGCGGCTTGGCGCCGATGTCGTCGCCTGCCTTGGCGTCGAAGCGTGTGACGTCCTTCGGGTCGCGGCCGCGGGTCGAGACGATCTCGCCACGGTCGAGGAAGGCGTCGGACACGCTCACCGCCTGGTCGAGCAGGCCGCCCGGGTTGAGGCGCAGATCGAGCACATAGCCCTTGAGCTTGTCGTTCGGCACCTGCTTCTTGATCGTGTCGATGGCGTTCTCGAGGTCGTCATAGGTCTTTTCGGTGAAGGAGGTGATCTTCATGTAGCCGATGTCGTTCTCGACCCGGAACTTGACCGCCTTGACCTTGATGATATCGCGCACCACCGTCAGCTCGATCGGCTTGTCGGCGCCTTGGCGCAGGATGGTCAGCTTGATCGGCGTGTTGACCAGGCCGCGCATCTTTTCGACCGCATCGTTGAGCGTCAGGCCGCGAACCTCTTGGCCGTCGATCTTGGCGATATAGTCGCCGGCCAGCACGCCTGCCTTGGCAGCCGGGGTGTCGTCGATCGGCGTGATCACCTTGACCAGATCGTTCTCCATGGTGACCTCGATGCCGAGGCCGCCGAACTCACCCTTGGTCTGCACACGCATGTCCTGCGCCTGCTCGGCATTCATGTAGGAGGAGTGCGGATCGAGCGAGGTGAGCATGCCGTTGATGGCGTTTTCGACCAGCGACTTGTCGTCCGGCGGCGTCACATACTGCGCCCGCACGCGCTCGAAGATGTCGCCGAAGATCGCCAGTTGCTTATAGGTCTCGGAGCCTGCAGCGTTCGCCGTCGAGCCGGGCGCGCCATAGACCAGGCTCATCGCTGACGCGCCCATCAGCGCACCGGCAATAAGAAGCGACAGTTTCCGCATCATTTCACGTCCTTCCAGAGAAGCGGTCCGCCCACCATGGGGTCGGATCGACGGGTTTTCCATCCTTGCGGAACTCGACATAGAGTTCCGGCGTGGCATTTCCATTCCTCGAGGCCGAGGTGCTTGCCACCCGGGCCTCTCCCATCGCGCCGACCGGCTCTCCTGCGAGCACCGACTGGCCAGACGCGACGCTGATTCTGCTCATCCCCGCCAGGACGACATGATAGCCGTCTCCCGCATTGAGGATCAAGAGTTGACCATAAGAGCGAAAAGGCCCCGCATAAAGCACATTTCCGTCCGCTGGTGCCGTGACGATGGCTCCCGATTGTGTCGCAACCATGTCGCCAAGCATCACCGCGCCGTTACCGTCATCGGCCCCGAAACGCAGCTTGATCTTGCCGGTGACCGGCAGCGAGACTTGCCCCTGAAGTGCCGAAAACGGCGCGGCGGCGGTGAGGCGGTTGCCTTCCGGCACGGGCAGCGAAGCCAGTTCCGTCGACGCGGTTGTGCCTGCATCGGCGTTATCGGCGTCGGGCTTATCGCTGTCGGCCGCTTTCTGCTCGCCTGCCTTGACGGCATCCGCCGCCTTGCGGCTCTTGTCGGCTTCAAGCGAAGCGATCAGCTCTTTCAGGCTGCCGGCCTTGGCCGCAAGCGCCTGGGACCGCTCCTTTTCAGCGGCCATCGCCGTCCAGGTGTCCGCCTCGAGCTTCCGCTTGGCTTCGAGCAGCATGGAGAGGCGTTTCTTTTCCGCCGTCTGCTCGCCGACCGCAGCCGTCAGCCGCGTCCGCTCGGCCTCGATCGAGGCCGTCACCCGGGTCTGTTCCCTGAGGTCGGCCAGCAATTTGTCGGTCTGCTGGCGCAGTTCCGGAACCACTGCGCCGAGCAGGATGGCGCTGCGCACCGACGACAGCGCGTCTTCCGGCTTGACCAGGATCGCCGGCGGCGGATTGAGCCCCATGCGCTGCAGCGCGCCCAGCACCTCGGCCAGCACGTCGCGCCGCGCCGCCAGCGAGACACGGATCTTCTGTTCCTCGCCCTTCAGTCCTTCGAGCCTGGCGCCGATATCCTCGATGTCCTGGCCGAGCTTCTGCTCGGTCATAGCCGACTGGATAAGCGCCGCGGTGATCGAGGCATGGTCCTTCTTGACCGAAGCAATGTCGGCGGCGAGCTTGGCCAGCCGTTCGGACGACAGCGTGATCTCGGCCGACACCTTCTCATATTCGGCACGGCTCAGATCGGGGTCGGGCGCCACGTCCAGCGTATTTTCGGCCCGTGCAAGCCCGAGCGACAGCAAAACCACCGCCGCAGCGATGCCGCAGCGCGCGTGCCGGAAGCCCGTTCGTGATTTCCCGTTGTCAGCCATTGAAGCCCGACTCTATGCGTGGCTTCGTTAACGAACCATCAACCATGATCGAACCGAAGCCTAGCACAAAACAGCCGCGCATTGGGGCGGAAATCCGGACGATTGACCCTCGACCCACTGATTTACGAACGGTGGTAGGGATGTCCCGAAAGAATCGTTGCCGCCCGATAGAGCTGCTCGCCCAGCATGACACGCACCAGTTGGTGCGGCCAGGTCGCCGCGCCGAACGAGACCATCAGCTCAGCCTGATCGCGAATCGACTGGTCGTGCCCGTCGGCGCCGCCAATGGCGATGACCAACGCCTTGCGTCCGCCATCGCGCAGCTGGCCGATACGGCTGGCGAAATCGTCTGAGGACAGGTTTTTGCCGCGTTCGTCGAGCAGGAACAGCGCCGTGCCCGGCTGCAGCTGTGCCTGCAGCTTCTGGCCTTCCTCGCGGCGGCGCTCATTGGCGTTCTGGGCTCGTCCCTCGGCGATCTCGGCGACACCAGAGAATTCAAACCCGATCGCCGGGCCGCTCTTGGCGAAACGCTCGAAATAGCGGTCGGCGAGCTCTCTCTCGGGGCCGGCCTTCATCCGGCCCACGGCATGAACTGCTATCTTCATCCCTGCCTCGGCGAGCTTTCAATCCATGTCGCACCCAGGATGGTTACGACATGAGACGAAGCTCAGTGCAAGGTCTCTTCCTCGAGGTCCGGCGCCTGCCACATCTTTTCAAGATTGTAGAATTCGCGGACTTCTGGGCGGAAGACATGGACGATGATGTCGCCTGAATCGATCAGGACCCAGTCGGCGCCGGACAGCCCCTCGACGCGCGCTGTGCCGAGACCGGCATCCTTGAGCGCCTTGAGGAGGTGGTCGGCGACAGCCGAGACATGACGGTGCGACCGGCCCGACGCGATGACCATATAGTCGCCGAGGCTCGATTTCCGCTGAATGTCGATTGAGACAATATTTTCGGCCTTGGAGTCTTCCAGACTGGCAAGGACTGTCTTGATGGCACGGGACACGGCGTCATCTACGCTGATCCTGGCCGGCGAAGGCATGATGTCAGCCTTCTTCCGCAATGCTGTTCTCAGTGTATTTCCTTTCGCAGCAAGAACAACCAAATCACCCACGAAATCAGGTGACACCCTATAGATAGGCAGAGTTCCCTTGCAGTTTCAAGACGGGAGGCCCTGCCAGCGCGAACGCGGTGCACGTCTTCCGGTTCCGGCGCCTTGAGAAAAATCGGAACCCATGGCCGCGGCAGGGGTTATCGACACACCCCCCAAACGGATTTTCCTGATGCCAATCGACCCCCAGAACACGCTTCTCACCGTGCAGGCTGGCGTTGCGCAACTCAGCACGCTGATCGTTTCCTTTTCCTTCTCCGCCATCGGCGCCATCATCCTGCTGGTCGTCGGCTATCTCGTCGCCGGGCTCGCAGAACGATCGATCTCAGCCGGCCTCGGCCATATCCATGGTCGACGCGACGCTGCGCCATTTCTTCTCGAAGATCGTGCGCTACGCCATCCTGATCCTGGTGGTCATCATGGTGCTCGGCCAGTTCGGCGTTCAGACGGCCTCGATCATCGCCGCCATCGGCGCCATCGGGCTGGCAATCGGCCTGGCGCTGCAAGGCACGCTGCAGAACATCGCCGCAGGCATCATGCTTCTGGCGCTCAGGCCATTCCGCATCGGCGAATATGTCGAGGTCGGCGCCATTTCCGGCACCGTCGAGGAAATCGGCCTGTTCGCCACCAAGCCCCGAACGACAGACGGCGTCTATGTGCTGGCGCCCAATTCGACGCTGTGGAACCAGCCGGTGCGCAATTTTACCCGCAACGGTGTGCGCCGCGGAGACATCACGCTGAGCATCGGCTCCTGGAACGACATCGACCTGGCGCAGAAAACCATGCTGGGCGTTGCCGGCGGCGAGCGCCGCGTCAAGCGAGAGCCGGCGCCGATCGCCTTCGTCGCCACGGTGGGCGATGCCAGCGTCGCCATCACCTTGCGCTACTGGACCACGGCGGCGGATTTCTTCGCCACCCAGATCGATCTCACCAAACGCGTCAAGCAGGCGTTCGACGCCGAAGCCATTTCGGTTCCCGCACCTCCGCCGGAGGCTCGACAGGAAACTGCCGCCACCAGGCAGTAGGAGCTGTGAAACCGTTCAGCGCTTATCTTCCGGGGCGTAGGCGAGCTCCACCGGCAGCGGCGCCTGCGCCGACATCGGCGCGAAACTGCTGGTCTCCGTAGCGGGGACGGCGCGCGTGGTGGCCACTCGCCACAGCACGAACAGGCAGAAGACAGTGGCGATGACGATGGCCACATAAATGAAGGCCTGCGTGCCATAGACAGCCGACAGGGCCGTCACGATACCCGGCACGATGAACCCCGACAGCGACCAGGCAAACAGCAACGAACTCGACAGCGCCACCATGTCGTCCTTGCCGGCGCGGTCGGCGGCATGCGCGCTGGCCAGCGAATAGATCGATTCCGAGGCGCCGTCCCAGACGATGTAGATCACCACGAGCACCATCAGCGCGCCGCCGTCGAAGCCGATGGCCAGAATACCGGCGACGATGGCCAGTGCCGCAGCGCCGGCCAGCACGTAACGGCGATCGGTACGGTCGGAAATCCAGCCGAGCGGTATCTGCAGGATCAGCGTGCCGACGGGCATCGCCGACAAAAGCAGCGCCACATCGGCCTGGCTATAGCCTTTGGCCGTGGCATGGATCGGTGCGAACCCGGCGATCGCCATCGACAGACCGCCGACGGCCAGCATGCCGGCCACGCCGACCGGCGAGATCCGCCAGGCGCGGCCAAGCGCCACGGAGGCTGCGCGAGGTGGCGGCGGTTGAGCCAACCGCGTCATGCCGACCGGCAGGATCGACACTGCGGTGAAGGCAATGCCGATCAGCGGCGCCTGCGCCGTCGCGATGTCGACCGCCGCCAGCAGGGCATAGCCGACGCCAAGTCCGGCGACATAGGCGACGTAAAACACCGCCATCACCCGGCCGCGAATGGCGTTTGCGACGGCATCGTTGAGCCAGCTCTGGGCGACGATGAACAGGCCGCATATTGCAAAACCGTAAAGCGCGCGCGCCGCGATCCACAGCAGCGGGTAGGTGCCGGCGCCAATGGCAGCATTCGACAGCGCTATCAGCGCCGACAGCACCATGAAGGCGCGGGCGTGCCCGACGCGGCGCACCAGCGGCCCGGTCAGGATACAGCCGGCAAGTCCGCCGGCAGACAGGCCGGTGATGATCAGCCCGGCCCAGGTCGGATCGAAGCGCTCGACGCCAAGCCGGACCGGGATATAGGCGAACATCAACCCGTTGCCGACCGCGATCAGCGCCATCGACACGATTACGCTGGCAATGGCGATCACGGGCGCCGGCGGGGCGCCATGATTGGGGCCGATGTCGGTCTGGTTCACTGAAGTGGCCATATCCGGCGCAGCATCGCCCAGCCAATCGCGAAAGGCCGCCGTAAAAGCGACATCGGCGATCTGGCCTTACGAGTTACCCCTTGGCTTGCTTGCGAATAGCACTCGATGACAGCGACGAACGCGGGCCGTGAATAAAAGTCCAGGCCGGCGCCTTCATGCGGGCGAGCCGGGGCGCGTCACCCTCGTCGACGCGGGCATAGTCGAAGGTTTTGGCCACGACCGAGGACAGGAAGGACAGCGTCGCGCCCGGGCGGTCGATGACGGCGATCGGGAAGGTCATGACGATCTGGCGCCAGCGCTGCCAGCGGTGGAAATCGCGAAGCGAGTCGGCGCCCATGATCCAGACGAAATCGACGCCGGGATTGCGTGCCTTGACCAACGCCAGCGCGTCGGCGGTGAAGCGGATATGATGCGCCGCCTCGAAGGCGGTGACCTTGATCTTCGGGTTCTTGGCAATCTGCTCCGACTGCAGCAGCCGGTCGCTCAGCGGCGCCAATTCCCTCGTGCTCTTCAGCGGATTGCCTGGCGTCACTATCCACCACAATTGGTCGAGCGCGAGGCGCCGCAAGGCAATTTCCGCCACCAGCGCATGGCCGGCATGCGGCGGGTTGAACGATCCGCCGAACAGGCCGACGGCGAGGCCTTTCTCGGCATGCGGCATGCGGAGGTAGTGCGAGGGGATGGCGGGCTGAAGGGACGACAGCATGGTGCTAGGCACCCCCCTCTGCCCTACCGGGCATCTCCCCCGCAAGGGGGAGATCAGCAGCTTCGGCAAAGGCACTTTTCTTGCAACGTTAGTGATTGGCGAAAGCGGAAGAAAAAGCTGATCTCCCCCTTGCGGGGGAGATGTCCGGCAGGACAGAGGGGGGTGTCTGGGCTCAATGCCTCAAGCCCTGACGCGAATGATTCAAGGCCTCACCTGTCCCGACCCGCGCACGCGGTATTTGAACGAGGTCAGCTGTTCGACGCCAACCGGTCCGCGCGCATGCATCTTGCCGGTGGCGATGCCGATCTCGGCGCCCATGCCGAACTCGCCGCCATCGGCGAACTGGGTGGAGGCATTGTGCAGGAGAATCGCCGAGTCGATCTCGTTGAAGAAGCGCTGCACAGCCTCTGCATCCTCGGCGATGATCGCCTCGGTGTGATGTGAGGAGAACGTCTCGATATGGTCGATGGCACCGGCAATCCCGTCTACCACCTTTACCGCGATGATGGCGTCGAGATATTCGGTCACCCAGTCGGCATCGGTCGCCGGCTTGGCGTCGAAGAACAGCTTCATCACTTCCTGATCGGCATGGATCTCGCAGCCGGCTGCGCGTAGCGCGTCGAGGATCGGCACCAGATGCGTGGAGGCCACCGCGCGGTCGACCAGCAAAGTCTCTGCAGCGCCACAGACACCGGTGCGCCGCATCTTGGCGTTGACGGCGATCCTGACCGCCATGTCAAGATCGGCCGAGCGGTCGATGTAGAGATGGCAGATGCCTTCAAGATGGGCAAAGACCGGCACCCGCGCCTCGCTCTGGACGCGCCCGACCAGGCTCTTGCCGCCCCGCGGAATGATGACGTCGAGATTGCCGGAAAGCCCTTTCAGCATCTCACCGACGGCGGCGCGATCGGTGGTCGGCACCAGCTGGATGGCATCCTCAGGCAAACCAGCGGCCTTCAGGCCCTCGACCAGGCAGGCATGGATGGCGGCGGATGAATTGAGCGAGTCCGAGCCGCCGCGCAGGATCACCGGATTGCCGGCCTTGAGGCAGAGTGCGCCGGCATCCGCCGTCACATTCGGCCGGCTTTCATAAATGACGCCGACAACGCCGAGCGGCGTGCGCACGCGCTCGATCTGCAGGCCGTTGGGGCGATCCCAGGCCGCGATCACATCGCCGACCGGGTCCCTGAGCTCGGCGATTTCACGGATGCCATCCGCCATGGCACGGGTGCGCGCCGGATCGAGCTTCAGCCGGTCCATGAACGAGCCGGACAATCCCGATTCGTGGCCATTCGAGACATCGATGGCGTTGGCGTCGAGAATGTCCTGCTCACGCGAAATGATCGCGTCGGCCATGGCGACGAGTGCGGCATTCTTGGCGGCGGCGGTCGCAATGGCCAACGGTCGGGCGGCCGCGCGGGCGCGGCGGCCGATATCAGCCATCAGCGCGACGGTGTCATCCCCGGATTGTTCATGCAGTTTCAGCATGGCTCATCCTCCGCTTACGTCGCCCCCGGCCCATAGCTGGCCGGCAGGCCGTATCTGGCCACCCGGATCGCTCACCACCAGATCGTCCCTGTGGATCATCGCCGAGCGCGCCTCGTAGCCGAGCACGGTTTCGATCTCCGCTGTCTTCAGGCCTGCGATCCTTACGGCATCGGCGGCATCGTAGGCAACCAGCCCGCGCGCGATCTCGCGTCCCTCGGGCGACAGGATCGCCACCGTGTCGCCGCGCGAGAAATTGCCGCTGACCAGCCTGACGCCTGCCGGCAGCAGCGATTTGCCCGACAACAGCGCGCCGATGGCGCCGGCATCGACCGTAAGCCGGCCCGCCGGTTCGAGCTGGCCTGCGATCCAGGTTTTGTAGCCTTTCACCGGGTTGGGGCTTGGTTTGAAGAAGGTGGCGCGCTCGCCACGTTCGATCGCCATTAGCGGCGACAGCCTGGTGCCCGAGGTGATGATCATGGCGGTGCCGGCGGCGGTGGCGATCTTGCCGGCATCGAGCTTGGTGCGCATGCCGCCGCGCGACAGTTCGGAAGCGGCCGCCCCCGCCATTGCTTCGATATCGGGTGTAATGCGGTCGACCACCGGAATGAATTTCGCAGCGGGATCGCGCGCCGGCGGCGCCGTATAGAGCCCGTCAATGTCGGAGAGCAGCACCAGCAGGTCGGCGCCCATCATGGTCGCCACGCGTGCCGCCAGCCGGTCATTGTCGCCATAGCGGATTTCGGAGGTCGCCACCGTGTCGTTCTCATTGATGACCGGCACCGCCTTCATCTTGAGCAGCGTCGAGATCGTCGCGCGGGCATTCAGATAGCGACGGCGCTCTTCGGTGTCGCCCAGCGTCAGCAGGATCTGGCCCGATTTCAGCGAACCCTTGCCCAGCGCATCCGACCACGCGCCGGCCAGCGCGATCTGGCCGACGGCCGCAGCCGCCTGGCTTTCTTCCAGCTTCAGCGCCCGTTTGCCGAGACCGAGAATGGTGCGGCCGAGCGCAATGGCGCCGGACGATACGACCAGGATCTCGGCGCCGCCATTGGCGAGCACCGCAATATCCTCGGCAAGCGAGGCAAGCCAGTCGCGCTTCAGGCCGCTGGTGCGGTCGACCAGCAAGGCCGAACCGATCTTGACTGTGATGCGCCGGTATTTTGTCAGCGATTGCGCCGTCATCGCTATTGGTCCCAGCGGGTCTCGACGGGAGCGGCAGCCCTGTCGCGCGCTTCGCCGACAACCGCCATCAGCGCCCGCAGCACCGCTTCGACGCCCTCGCCGGTGGCCGCCGACAGCAGCATCGGCGCGCGGCCGGCAGCGCGTTTGAGCGACGCAACCTTCTTCTTGCGCTCATCGGCGTCGAGGATATCGACCTGGCTCAGCGCCACGATCTCGACCTTCTCGATCAGCCCATTGCCATAGGCATCCAGCTCGGCGCGCACGGTCTTGTAGGCCTTTCCAGGATTTTCCTCCTGCGCCGAGACCAGGTGCAAAAGCACACGCGTGCGCTCGACATGGCCGAGGAACCGGTCGCCGATGCCGACACCCTCATGCGCGCCCTCGATGAGGCCCGGAATGTCGGCGATGACGAATTCGCGCGCATCGATGCGGGCAACGCCGAGACCTGGATGCAGCGTGGTGAAGGGGTAGTCGGCGATCTTTGGCTTGGCCGCGGTGACGGTTGCCAGAAAAGTCGACTTGCCGGCATTTGGCAGCCCGACCAGGCCGGCGTCGGCAATCAGCTTCAGCCGCAGCCAGACATTCATCTCTTCGCCGGGCTGGCCGGGATTGGCGCGGCGAGGCGCCTGGTTGGTCGAGGTCTTGAAATGCTGGTTGCCGAAACCGCCATTGCCGCCCTTGGCCAGCAGGAAGCGCTGGCCGACCACGGTCAGGTCGCAGATCAGCGTCTCATTGTCCTCGGCAAACACCTGGGTTCCGGCCGGCACCTTGAGCGTCACATCGGCGCCCTTGGCGCCGGTCATGTTGCGGCCCATGCCGTGGACACCAGTCTTGGCCTTGAAATGCTGCTGATAGCGATAGTCGATCAGCGTGTTGAGACCGTTGACCGCTTCCAGCCAGACATCGCCGCCGCGGCCGCCGTCGCCGCCATCCGGGCCGCCGAACTCGATGAATTTTTCGCGCCGGAACGACACAGAGCCGGCGCCACCGTCGCCGGAGCGGATATAAACCTTGGCTTGATCGAGAAATTTCATTGGACTACGCAGTTTCTGTTGGCCTTGCGGCTTTGCTCTAGATCTTGCGCCTTGCTCTAAACCAAGGCGCGGCCAAGGGCGAGGCCGTTTTGCGACTAAAGCGCCGGATGCCCTTTTGTCGGGGACGCGGTAGCAGTGTTCGCGGACGGAGCTTGAGGGGCGCGGGAATGAAGGTTGTGAGCTACAACATCCAGTACGGTATCGGTCTGGATGGCCGCTACGATCTCGGCCGCATCACCGAGGCGGTTCGCGGCGCCGACGTGATCGCGCTGCAGGAAGTGACCCGCAACAATCCGAGGAACGGCAACCGCGACATGGTCGCCGAGATCGGTGAGGCGCTGCCCGAATATTTTGCCGCCTACGGCAGCAATTTCGAGGTCAATGTCGGCTCGCGCCTGGAGGCCGGCCGCGCCATCACCACCACTTTCCAGCTCGGCAACATGGTGCTGTCGAAGACGCCGATCCATCTGTCGCGCAATCTGCTTTTGCCGCGCAGCCGCAGCCTTGAGGCGATGAACTTCCAGCGCGGCGCACTCGAGGCGCTGGTCGAGACCCCGCTCGGCTTCATCCGCTTCTATTCCACGCATCTCGACCATCGCAGTCCGGTTGAGCGCGCCAGCCAGATCCGTTTCCTGCGCCAGCGCCTGTTGAACTATGCCTTCGAGGGCGGCGGTCTCTCCGGCATTCCCGAGATCGGCCTGCCGGACCTGCCCTATCCCGAAGCCTTCATCGTCATGGGCGACTTCAACATGCTGCCCGGCTCGCCCGAATATGTCGAACTCGTCGGCCGCCCGGACCATGAATTCGGCATGCCCTTGACCGCCGATCTCGCCGTCGACGTCGCCCAGCGCCTGAACACACCAGACGTCGTCACCTGGGTCGATCCCACGCGACCCGAAGACACAAGCCGCCACAAGCGCATCGACTACATCTTTACCTCGGCCTCGCTCGCCGGATCGCTGAAGCGCCTGTGGGTCGACCCGCAAGCGGTCGGTTCGGACCATCTCCCGATTTGGGTCGAGATGGGCTGAGTTGAGCCCGATCCACAACCAACGTTTCCAAACCTGTCGTTTGGAGGCACGCGCCTAGGTGTTGAGATTCAGGTCAGGCCGAGCCGAAAACACTGGTTTTCGAGAACCGGAGCGGAGTGTACTTAAGTACGTGCACCGGAAGCGCATAAGACCCGCGTTTGCAGGCCGGCCTCACCTGAATATCAAAACACCTAGAAATGCACCCAGTTTCGAAGACTGATCCAGGTCTTTCTGTCCAGCCGGTACCGCTCGACCGGCACCTGGCCGGCGACGATCGAGTTCAGCATGCCCTGGCCGGCATACTGGAAGCCGCATTTGTGGATGACCCGGCGCGAGGCCGGATTGATCACCCGCGTCGAAGCCTGCAGCACGTGGATCGACGTCCGTTGGAAGGCAAGGTCGACCAACGCGTGCGCGGCCTCCGTCGCATAGCCGCGCTTCCAATAGGGCTCGCCGATCCAGTAGCCGAGTTCCAGCCCTCGATCGGTCATGTTGAGGCCGGCGCAGCCGACGAAAATATCGGTGCCGGCGAGCGTCAGGGCGTAGGCGATGCCGGCCCGGCGCGACCGGGTCATAGCCAGGAAGGCGCGTGCCTCGGCCTCGCCATAGGGGTGCGGCATGCGGGCCAGCATCTCGGCGACGTGACGGTTGTCGGCAAGCTCGACCAGTTGCGCGATGTCGGCTTCACACGGGGCGCGCATCACCAGCCGCTCCGTGGCCAGCACCGGGCAATCTATCGCGTAACTTTCGTCTTCGGTGTCTTCCGCTTCGGCAACCATTCGACGTCCTCCAGGCAAGAAAAAAGGGGAGATGGAAAACCCATCTCCCCTGATCCTTTTCCTGGCTCCATTCACTGGTTTGGCCAGACACCGGTTCCCGAGATGGGCGCCGGTTTTATAGTGCGGAACCGGCTACTCCGCGGCTTTGGTAATCGGGTTGACCGATACGTAGGTTCGGCCGTTGGCTTTTTTGTTAAAGGTGACTGCGCCGGTCTCGAGCGCAAAAAGGGTGTGGTCCGTGCCCATGCCGACATTGACGCCGGGATGCCAGGTGGTGCCGCGTTGACGGATGATGATGTTGCCCGGGATGACGGCTTCGCCGCCGAACTTCTTCACGCCCAGACGCTTGGAATGCGAGTCGCGACCGTTGCGCGACGAGCCGCCAGCTTTCTTGTGTGCCATCTAACTAACTCCGATGCGCCCTGGGGCGCTTGAATGGTCTTATGAACGCGTTCGCGTTCCGTTTCAAGTCCGATCCGGCGACCTTGTCGCCGGTTCGTTTTACTTCTTCGCCAGTTCCTTGGCCTGCTCGCGCCAGTCGTTGATCTGGTCGGTGCTGAAGGGCATGTGCGCGTCGATCTTGGCCACGTCCTTGTCCGACAGCTTGGCAAGCTGGGCGAAGGTGGTGATGCCCTGCTCGTGCAGCTGGCCGGCGGCAACCGGGCCGATGCCCTTGATCACGGCCAAATCGTCCGGCTCGCCCTTCGGCGCCTTGAACAGCGGCGCGGCGACGGCGGCCTCCGTCTTGGCTTCATCCTTCGGAGCAACCTCGGCTTTGGCTTCCTTCTTCGCCTTGGCTTCCTTCGTCGCGGCCTCGGCCTTCGCCTCGGGCGCTACGTCAGCCTTGACTTCCTTGGCTTCCACCTTGGCTGCGGCCTTCTTGGAAGGCTTGGCGCCACCCAGCAGGATCTCGGCGATCCGCACGGTGGTCAGAAGCTGGCGGTGGCCGATCTTGCGGCGCGAATTCTGCCGGCGGCGCTTCTTGAAAGCGATGACGGTGCGGTTCTTGCCCTGCTCGACGACTTCCGCCGTGACCAGAGCGCCATCGACGAACGGGGCGCCGAAGGTGACATTTTCGCCTTCGCCATGGGCGAGGACGCTGCCGATTTCGACGATATCGCCGACATTGGCTTCGAGCTTCTCGATCTTCAGGAGATCGTTGGCGGCAACGCGATACTGCTTACCGCCCGTTTTAATGACTGCGAACATTTTTTGCCTTTCGCTGTTCGGTCGGCCTCGATGAGCCGCGTCACGCGGTTCGGCCGTCTTTTTGTCAGTCTGCGGGTTCGAAAAACAAGCGGCGTGGAAGAACCCTCCACGCCGATTGCGCGCTTCCCCTAACCGAAGGTTCGGTACGAGTCAAGGCAAACGGCCGGATTCCTTGGCCATGCGGCCTCCTTGCCGCGCCCGATCCCTCTGGTCGAGACCGGTTGGCCTATCTGCCGACGTGGCCGCGGCGCAGCCCTCCCGGCAAAGCCCGCACAGGAAGCTGAATTTCCCCGCGGATTTGGCCTTGTAACCTGCCCGCCCAGCCGTTATCTAGTGCGCCGCGCCGGCAACGGCCGACCATGACCGCGGAGAGGTGGCAGAGTGGTCGAATGCACCGCACTCGAAATGCGGCATGGGTGCAAGCCCATCGGGGGTTCGAATCCCTCCCTCTCCGCCACCCTACGCCCTGCGGGCTTCGGGTGGCAGGCCACCCGGAACCGCATCTGGGCGTAGGAGTGTCGCCCGAAGCTACGAAGTAGCGTAGGGGGGACCGGAACGAAGCAGGATGCCCTCCGAAGCTTCAGCGTAGAGGCTGCCGCTAGGCAACAAGGCCTTGCCTTATTTGGTTAACCTCTTCGATCGGGACTGGATGCCCGGTGAGGAAGCCCTGCATCAAATTTACCCCCAGGCGCTGCAGCAATATGTACTGCTCCTCCGTTTCGACGCCCTCGGCGAGCACGACATGGCCGAGATTGCGAAGCAGCCCGACCATGTCCCGCAACAGGCTCAAGCCACGAGACGTCTGGCAATCGTGGAGGAAGCTGCGATCAATCTTGACCACGTCGAATTTGAAGCGGCGGAGCCATGTCAAGCCGGCAAATCCCGTTCCGAAGTCGTCCAGCCAGATCTGAACGCCGAGTTTTCGCAACCGCTCCACGTTTCTTACCGCTTGCGCCTCCAGAAAGATGTCACTGCCTTCGGTGATTTCGATGGCCAGTTTCTGGGGCGCAAGGCCGTGCCTGCCAAGAATCTCGGTGATCCGGAGTGAAAAGTTAGGAGCCTTGAGCTGAAGAACGGAGACGTTCACCGTCACGACCGAGCCCAATCCGTATTCCGCCATGTCACCGCAGGCTCGATCGATCAGCCACGTACCCAGTTCCACGATCGCTCCGGTCTGCTCGGCAACGGGTATGAATACGGACGGACTGATCATGGTGCCGTCGAAGTCGCATACCCGCATCAGACTCTCGTGGCCCAGCACGCGTCCCGACGCCAGCTCGCGAATTGGCTGGTAGGCGACAGAAACGAGCTGGTTGGAAACTGCCACCTTCAGCAGTTCTGAAAGATTTTCGCCGGAGCGATCCTGGCTGGTGGCATGCGGGTCGTAAATCGTGAACGTAGCCCGACCGGCAAACTTGGACGCGTAGAGCGCGCGGTCAGCTTCCTGCAGCAGGATTCTAAGCTCTATGCTCTGATCGGCGCGCGTCAACGACGCCCCGGCACTGATCGTTACGATGTTGAGCTTGTCGCCCCGATCAGGGTGGTAGATATCCAAATCCTCTACAGCGCGACAGAATTTCTTCGTTATCTCATGAAGGTGAGCCCGCCCGGTGACCTTGCAGAGAATGACGAATTCTTCTCCGCCATAGCGGGCCGCGATGGCGTTGTTGGCAGCCGCCATCTCGGAGAGGACATGGGCGAGTTTGATCAGGCAATCGTCGCCGGCCTGATGACCAAGTCCGTCATTGAACCTTTTGAAGTAGTCGACGTCGATCAGAATGAGCCCTATCTCGTCGTCGTCCGCGGCCCAGTCTTCGCGCAGCTCCGAGAATTCTCGAATGATCGCCCTGCGGTTCTTCATTCCCGTGAGCGGATCGGTGTCGGCGATTTCGGTTAGCTTTTGCCCCTTCTTGATAGCAGCCTGCTCCTGGAATTGTGCCCGAAGCGCGTGCAGGAAGGTCTGGTAACGCTCCAGGCTCAGCCGCCACGAAAGATAAAGCGACAAGACGAGGCAGTTCACGAAATAGGCCGACAACACGACCCGACCGGCGATGTCGGCCTGAAGGGAGAACATCGCGGCGTACACAAAGCTTGCGGCGACCGTCGCGGAGGCAAGGGCTGAAAGCCAAAAACGGAAGTTGAAGAACAGATTCGCACCCAGGATGAACACGGTGCCAAAAACCATGAAATGGGAGAGGGCATCCTGATGCTCTGTTCCAACAGCGGAGACGAGCCACCCAAGGGCACCGGATACAATCGCCAGCGCTGCTACAAGGTGCAAGGTGGCAAGGGCAAAGCCCCGTCGGGCGACAAATTCGACAAGCGCCAGGGAAGTGATCCCTAGCGTAACGCGCGTCAAAACAAGCCGGCCGGCGATATCCGGAAAAAGAAACCAATCGAAAAGGCCATAGGCCACATAGCTGAATACAGCAGCCGCAATACCCCATCGCACAAGGCTGCGATTCTCATCGGCATCCTTCTGCAGGAACAGTGTCAGGAGTTCCGGATCGGCGGAATGCCACCGCGGACGTCCAATCGCTGCCGCCACCTTCTGGGCAACGTCCTCGCTCAGTTGCATCGCAACGCTCCTCCGCGATCTGCAGTAGCGAATGCAACAGCCGACGTCGCCTGCGGTCGGGGAATGAAGACGTCCCTGTCCGCAAGAAAAGTCAGATGTCGCTAACCGAGGGTAAACGGGCGGTTCGGATTTAGCCAGTTTGCAGGATTGATGGCCGTTCCGTTGATTAAAATTTTACTAAAATTTTATTAAAATTGTTAGCATTGGTTGGCGGCGCACCTATGCTGCTGGCCGGGGACCGGGGCGGTAAACCGGAGAGTAAACGGCATGCCTATCAAGCCAAAACTGCAGCTCGACCAATACAGCCTGGTCACCACCAGGCTGATGAAGAAACATGTTGCGACCTCCGAAGAGGCGGCTGACTCCGACGAGTTGAGGGACAGCACGGCCCAGCTCGCCCTGATACTGGACCTTGCTCATCAAGCCTTTGCGCGAAACAAACCGGCCGCCCCCGTCGTCCATCGTTTGGCGGGGCGACTCCACAAGCTCCGCCGGCAGGTTGCTACCGCGGTTTGGCAGAAACTCGTTCCTTTGGCTCAGCAGCATCGGGTCGCGGAATATTTGCTCCAGGACCCGTTCACGCGGTGGTCGGTCGAAAAACCGCGCGGGTATTCGGGCGATGCAGGCCTGCTGGATATTTACTACAAGCATCCGATCGCCGACGAGATCGTGGCCTCGTCGACCTTACTTGGTCGGCAAATCTATGCGTACACCAGTGAAGCTGCCAGTTCGGTGGCGGGGCGCGAGCGGCGGGATATTCTGGCCAGGACCGTGGACGAGACGGCCAGCAGTGTGGAAAAGGCTGAGGTGCTGGCGATTGCCTGCGGCCACCTCAGGGAAGCCGAACGCTCCGACGCGTTGGCCAGGCATAAACTGCAACGTTGGATCGGCCTGGATCAGGACCCCGTCAGCGTAGCCACGGTGAACCACGACTTTGCCGGCACGGCAGTCGAGGCAGTCCAGGGTTCCGTACGCGGCATCCTACGCCGCGCCTACGCCCTTGGCACATTCGATCTCGTCTACGCATCGGGGCTTTACGATTACCTGCCGCGTGCCATCGGCGTCCGCCTGCTTCAAAGAGCCATGGAACTCGTCAAGCCCGGTGGCGAATTCCTGTTTGCCAATTTCAGCGACGAGATAACGACGGATGGTTACATGGAGACTTTCATGGATTGGCCGCTCATCCTACGTTCGGCCGACGATATGTGGGACATCATCAATGCCGCCCTCGGCGGGAGTCCTTTCGACGCGAAAGTCTACTATGGCTCGAACCGGAATATCGTTTACGGCAAGGTGAGGAAGGGCGATCTCTAACTAGGCGCGGGAATCGCGCGCGCATCCCCGTAACAAGGTAGGTCTGCCATGACGAGGCCATGCCTTCGCCGGCTTTCCGGCGACGGGCGAGCAGGTCGTCCGGGCTGCGGGCGGCCTACGCCGTGTTCGTTCTGCTTGCCGCCATACAGATGTGGCGGCGGTTCCAGCAGCACGACGGTGCTGCCCGCTCGGCGGGCTGCGTCTGGCCGTGTTGCTGGCACTGCCGCTGATCGCCAGGCTGTCGGTCGTGCAATGCAACGCGACTGGCCGGCCTGATCAGGCCTCGAAATAGCGGGCACGATCGAGATCGGCGATGAGCCCCGGCCCGGTCGGCTGCCATCCCAGCGCAGTGCGGGTCTGCTCACTTGACGCCGACAAGTCCCTGCCGATGAAATGCCCGAGAAAGCCGAAATGCGCAGCCGCGTCCTCGGGGCCTATGGAAGCGACCGGCAGGCCGAGCCGGCGGCCGATGATCTCGGCGATCTCTTTGCTCGCCACGCCCTGTTCGGCAACCGCATGATAGCTGACGCCGCCCGCCCCCTTCTCCACCGCCAGCCTGTACAGGGTGGCGGCGTCGAACCGGTGCACCGCCGCCCAGCGATTTGCGCCGTCGCCAACATAGGCCGAGACGCCCTTTTCACGCGCAATGGCAATCAGCATCGGCACGAAACCGTGATCGCCCTCGCCATGGACGGTCGGCGCCAGCCGCACCGTCGATGCGCGCACCCCGCGCGCTGCGAGCGCCACGGCCGTTGCTTCCGAAGCGCGCGGCATGGCGGCCGATGGAGGCGCGGGTTTGTCGTCTTCGGTTGCCGGCCTTCCCTGCGCAAAACCGGCGAGGCCGGAGGTGACAAGCAGCGGCCGCTCGGAACCCTCGAGCGCCGCGCCGAGCGTTTCGATGGCGCGCTGGTCAACTGCGCAACTGGCGGCGAATCTCGAAAAGTCGTGGTTGAAGGCCGTGTGGATGACGCCATCCGATTGGGTAGCGCCGCTGCGCAGGCTGTCGAAATCCTCGATATCGCCGCGATGCGCCTCGGCACCCGCGGCCACGATCGACTCCGCACCTGCTTCCGACCGCGCGAGGCCAAGCACCTGATGGCCCGCCCCGAGCAATTCCCGCACAACAGCCGAACCGACAAAACCGGTAGCCCCGGTAACGAACACACGCATGATGATTTCTCCTTGGTTTTTGTCGAACGCCGTACAGCCAGCCCGTTGCGAAGGAGATAGAAGTTTGAGATCATACGATCTATACTGTAAAATCCGAGATATCTTCGCAATCGTCCGAGAACGCTCATGGATCCGCTGTCAGACGTGCTGTCGCTACTGAAGCCGCGCAATTACCTGTCGGCTGGGCTGGAAACCGGTGGCGACTGGGCGATCCAGTTTCCTGACCAGCAGGCCGCCATCAAATGCGGCGCCGTGGTGTCCGGCCGATGCTGGCTGTCGGTCGAGGGCGTCCCTGACGCGGTGCGGCTGGACGTGGGCGACTGCTTCCTGTTGCCGCGCGGCCGGCCTTTCCGCCTTGCCAGCGATCTCGGCCTGCCGACGGTCGATGCGCGAACGATCTTTTCACCGGCGCGGACCGGCGGCATCACCGTCCATAATGGCGGCGGCGATTTCCTCCTGGTCAGCAGTCGCTTCACGCTGTCCGGCGACCATGCCGGCATCCTCTTGCGGATGCTGCCGCCCATCGTCCACATCCGCGGCGAGAGCGACCATTCGGCGCTTCGCTGGCCGGTGGAGCGGATGATGCAGGAATTGCGCCAGCGGCGTCCCGGCGGCTTTCTCATCGTCGAGCACCTCGCCCACATGATCCTGATCGAGGCCTTGCGCCTGCATATGACCGCGCAAGGCAATGTCGGCTGGCTGTTCGCACTCACCGACAGGCAGATCGGCGCGGCGATCGGCGCCATGCACGAGGACCCGGCGCATGGCTGGACATTGCAGCAACTGGCGGAGCGCGCCGGCATGTCGCGATCGACTTTTGCGCTCAGATTCAAGCAGACGGTCGGGGCCTCACCCCTGGATTATCTGACGCGCTGGCGCATGATGCTGGCCGGCGACAGGCTGATGCATTCCGGCGATCCGGTTTCCGTCATCGCGCTGGCGCTCGGCTACGAATCCGAAAGCGCCTTCAGCACGGCATTCAAGCGCGTCATGGGCTGTTCGCCGCGGCAGTACAGCCGCCGGGAGCCGGACCTGACTGCGCAGGCCGAACGCGAAGCCGCCTGAGGCGGCGATCCGAGCGCCTTGATTACCTTGCCCTTAGAGGCTGTAGCGCGAACGAAACTCGGTGAACGACATCGCCAGATTGTTCTCGTCCACATGGCCGGTGATTCCGTCCACACTGCGCGAGTCGAGTTGTAGCGGGCGAGCCAGAGCGGACAATTGCCGAAGCCGCTCGGATTTCCCAGCGCGCTTCGACCGCTGCGGCCCTTCTGCTCAAATCGATCCCTTGCTTGCTCCATGGCATGCGCTTGACAATCGACTGATTCGCAACCCTTCGGGGATATAAGTATTCCAGTTAACTTAGGGATAATCGGCAGGAGGAACTAGATTTCAGACGCTCAATTGGCACGAGCAAAATCGCGTTTTTCATGCTTTCAGAATGACTTGCTCGCGTGCTGGCGGTTAACCGGCACCAACTTCTCCGATTTCCTTGCCTCTACGGCTGGGTAGCGCAATAGGGTTAATTGCGCGATTGCTAATATGCCTATATCTTAGGCGGCGCGGGGGGGGGCCTCATATCTTCCCGCAGTGGCCGGTGCGGTGAAGCCCCACAAGCATGCCCAACCTGCACCGGCCATTCCCTATCTTTTCCAAGAGCTTCCGTGAAGCCTCTAGGACGCGTCGCGTTTCGGCGATGGTCGATTGCAGGGAGTCCAGTTGGCTCTCCGCTCGGAGCTGGCTACGGCGGGCGCTTTCAATGAACTGGTGGTCAGGTTCCCACCGGTCTTTCATCGGGCTTAGCCTCTCTACAGACGAACGAACTTGTCGAGATGCAGGCGTATCCGCTGGCCCTCAGCATAGGACAGCGCAAACGGTTCAATCACGAATGATCGGGTAATTTCCTGGTCTTCCTTGGCCACAGGAACGGACCATTCGCCGCCGGCTTCGACCACTTCCACGCAAGGCAATGCTTTGCGGATTGGACCCACGTTTCCACCACAGCCTCTATACGAAAAGCAATGGTAACCTCGAGTTTTATACTCCCGTCGAAAGCGGGTTTTCAACAACAAAGATGGTCTGAATCATACCATTCGGGTCAGGGATAGCGGCTGCCGACGTAGCGTCTCCAAGGCCGAGAAAACCGCCATCCGCGCGCAACAGCGGGTTTCCATAGTCACGGCTACATCCGAAGAATCGACCGCATAGATTCAGGAATGTGTGTTGTCGTCACGGTTCCATACAATTTGGAAGGCCATTCCCCTACGGCAGGGTAGCGCCAAAATGAAAGGATAAGCGGGCGGGCAAGTTGAAGGCGTACTGATGCCGGATCGGGCTTTGGTCCAGCAAAACCCCTTTCAGCCTGGCGTCTCGGAAAGGTGCGCGGCAATGGCGCTGACAAAAATCGCGCCGAACTCCTTGAGCTTGGCGGCGCCGACGCCATTCACCCCGGCGAAATCGTCGAGGTCTTGCGGACGACGCTCGGCCATGTCGATCAGTGTACGATCCGAAAACACCACATAGGCCGGCACCTGGCGTTCCTTGGCCAGACGCAGCCGCAGCGTCTTGAGCGCCGCGAGCAGCGACGCATCTACATTTTCGCTCTGGGGGCTCTGCCCGGCGCGAGCCGCGCGGCGCGCGGCGCGCGTGCGCATCTCGACCCGATACTGGAACGGCACCTCGCCCCGGCCGAGTGCGTGGCCCTTGTCCGCGATGGCCAACCCGCCATGGCCGGCCGGGTCCGGCATCAGGAAACCGTTCGCGACCAGCTGGCGAATCATAGATTGCCAAAAATCCTTCTTGTGCGCGGTGCCATTGCCGAAGGCTGCCAGCCTGTGATGCCCCCTTGCCGCGATCTTTTCAGTCTCGTGGCCGATGAGGATGTCGATGACATGGCCGGCGCCGAAGCGCTCGCCGCTCTGCGCCACCGCCGCCAGGATGAGGCGCGCCTCGGCGGTGCCGTCGGTGCGCGGCGCCTGTTCCAGGCAATTGTCGCAATTGCCGCAAGGGACCGCCTCTTCACCGAAATAACCGAGCAGCACCTGGCGGCGGCACTCGGCCGTCTCGCAATAGCCGATCAGCGTATCGAGCCGGCCATGCGAGCGGCGCTTGTGCTCAACGGCTGCGTCCTCGTCGTCGATGAACATGCGGCGCATGCGGATATCGCCGAGGCCGTAAAGCATATGCGCCTCAGCCGCCCGCCCGTCACGACCGGCACGGCCGATCTCCTGGTAATAGGCTTCCAGGCTGCCGGGCAGATCGGTGTGGAAGACATAGGCGACATCAGGCTTGTCGATCCCCATGCCGAAGGCGATGGTCGCCACCATGACGACGCCCGACAGGGTCATGAAGGCGTTTTGATTCGCATCGCGCGCCTCCTTGCTCATCCCGGCGTGATAGGCGAGCGCGGTCACGCCGTTCTTTTCGAGAAACGCCGCCATCTCTTCGGTCTTCTTGCGCGACAGGCAATAAACGATGCCGCTGCGTCCCTGATGGCGCCCGATGAAATTGAGCAACTGCCGCTTGCTGTCCTGTTTGGGCTCGATGGCAAGCTTGATGTTGGGCCGGTCGAAGCCAAGCACCTGCGTTTCGACACGCCCGCCAAACAGCCGTCTCTCGATGTCTGCCCGCGTCGTCTCGTCCGCCGTCGCCGTCACCGCAATGATCGGTACGTCGGGAAAGATGCCACGCAGTTGCGAAAGGTCTTCATATTCGCGCCGGAACGCCGGCCCCCACTGCGAAATGCAATGCGCCTCGTCGATGGCGATCAGGCTGACATCGAGCCTGGCAAGCGCATCCAGCATCCGCTCGGTCATCAGCCGTTCCGGCGCGAGGTAGAGCAGCCGCGTCTGGCCCGACGCGACGCGGCGCCATGCCGCGACATTGGCATCACGGTCGATCGAGGAATTGATCGTATCGGCGGCGACGCCGGCGAGGCGCAGTGCCGCGACCTGATCCTGCATCAGCGCCACCAGCGGCGAAACGACAATGGTCAGCCCACCCTTGACCAGCGCCGGAACCTGGTAGCACAGCGATTTGCCGGCACCCGTTGGCATGACGGCCAGCACATGGCGGCCGCCAAGCAGCGCCTCCATCACCGCGGCCTGTCCGGGACGGAAATCGTCGAAGCCGAACACGTCCTTGAGGACGCGCCGTTTGGGATCGTGCGTCGGCACGCTTGTCATCGATATCTGCATCACTGATGTTTTTGCGATCGGCCGCCCGAAGCAGCGGCGTGGCCAGAACGATTAGCGCAGCCCCTGCGTGACCACAACAAGCAGCAACACCCCACCGGCGATCGACCTGATTGGCATCGTTAAACCTATCTTCACCATGTTGCGGCACCGTCCAACCCTGCGGCGATGTTTCGAGTACCGCTGCGCCACGAGCGCACAGGCAACAACCCGCGCCTCCCCAGGAGGCGCGGGTTTCCTGTTTCTGGAATTGCCGAAAAAGGTTCAGGCCAGGAAATCGGCGCGGTGCGGGGTAAAGCTGTCGACCAGGCGCCCGGCCTCCAGCGCCTTGACGCCGTGCACCAGATTGGACGGCACGATGAAGCTGCCGCCGGTCTCGATGGTCGCGGTGCGGCCGTCGATGGTCACCTCGAAGCGACCTTCGGCGACATAGCTGGCCTGGACATGCGGGTGCGAATGCAGTGCGCCGACGCCGCCCTTGTCGAAGCCGAACTCGACCATCATCAGCTCATCGGTGGAGACGAGAACGCGGCGTCTGTTGCCGTCCGGCGTCGGCGTCCAGGCGCTCTCGCCGGGCTGTGCGAAAATCTTGGCTTCAATCATGACCATCTCCTCATCGCGCCAGCCAGCCGCCGTCCACGGGAACCACCGCGCCATGCATATAGTCGGACGCCGGCGCCAGCAGGAACACGGCGGCATCGCCTATGTCTTCCGGCCCGCCCCAACGTCCCGCCGGAATGCGCGCCAGGATGGCAGCACTGCGGTCGGGATCGGCGCGCAACCCCTCGGTGTTGTTGGTTTCGATATAGCCGGGCGCAATCGCGTTGACGTTGATGCCTTTTGCCGCCCATTCGCAGGCCAGCAGCCGGGTTATGCCGAGCGCGCCATGTTTCGACGCGGTGTAGGACGCGACGCGGATGCCGCCCTGGAAACTCAGCACCGAGGCGATGTTGACGATCTTGCCGCGCCGCCTCGGGTCGGTCAGCACGCGCCTGGCAAAACCTTGGCTGAGAAAGAATAGCGTCTTCAGATTGACGTCGATGACGTCGTCCCAGTCGGCCTCGGAGAAATCGACCGCATCGGCGCGGCGGATGATGCCGGCATTGTTGACCAGCCCGTCGATCGGGCCGGTCTTTTCCCAGACCTGGTCGAGCATCGCCTTGGCGGCCGCATGGTCGGCAAGATCGCATCGCACCGCCTCGAACTGGCCACCGGCTTCCGCGACTTGTCTTTCCGTGTCGTCCATCGCCGAGCGGCCGACACCGATGACGGTGCCGCCGGCGCGCGCGATCGAGCCGGCGATGCCCTGGCCGATGCCGGTGTTCGCGCCGGTGACCAGGATACGCTTGCCGGCCAGGCTGAAGGAGGAAGGGCCGCTCAACGCAATTCACCCAGCGGCACCGGGTCGACATCGGTGTAGTCGACATTGTCGCCGGCCATCGCCCAGATGAAGGCATAGTTCGAGGTGCCGGCCCCCGAATGGATCGACCAGCCCGGCGACAGCACCGCCTCCTCGTTAGCCATCACCAGATGCCGCGTTTCGTCCGGCTCGCCCATGAAATGGAAGACGCGCGCTGTCTCCGGCAGGTCGAAATAGAGATAGGCCTCCATGCGCCGGTCATGCACATGGCAAGGGATAGTGTTCCACACCGAGCCCGGCGCCAGCTGCGTCATGCCGACGACCAGCTGGCAGGTCTTGACGCCATCGGCATGGATGAACTGGAAGATCGAGCGCTCATTGCAGGTTTCCTTGCTGCCGAGGTCGAGCCGCTTGGCGTCGCCGATGCGGAACAGCCGGTTGGGATGGGTGTGATGCGCCGGGGCGCTGAGCAGATAGAATTTGGCCGGCGCTGCCTTGTCGGCCGACGCGAACGACACGTCGGTGCTGCCCATGCCGAGATAGAGCATGTCACGTGCCTGCAACTGGTGGGCCTCGCCATTTGCCGTCACCGAGCCGGCGCCGCCGATGTTGACGATGATCAGCTCGCGGCGGTCGAGAAAATTCTTGGTCCCCGTCGGCTTGATCGCCTCCAGCGGCAGCGCTGTCCCTTCCGGCACGGCGCCGCCAACGATCATGCGGTCATAATGGGTGTAGGTCAGGCTGATGCGTCCCTGCTGGAACAGGTCGTCAATATGGAAATTGTGACGCAGTTCGTCGGTGCCCATGGAAGCAGCGGCGACCGGGTCGATGGCGAAACGCGAGGTGAAATCGGTATGCGGGTGACTTTGAGTCATTGCTGCTCCAGCTGAATGAATGGCTATTTGGTTGCCGACGCCTTGACCGAGTCGGCGTAGTAGACCTGGCGGGCGTGCAGCCGCTCGCGGTAGCGCTCTTGGCTGGCGGTGAGATGAGCGCGCATCGCCTCGCGCGCGGCTTCGGCGTCGCCTGAGGTGATCGCATTCAGGATCACCAGATGCTCGCGTTGCAGCCCTCGCTGATAGCAGTCGGATTGCACCAGTTCGGTCGACCAGGGCGAGGTCACGTCGCAAGGAATGGCGCGGCGTCCGAGCACATCGAGCATCTCGACATAGAACGGGTTGTTGGTGGAGCTGGCGATTGCCCGGTGGAAGGCGAGATCGGCCGGGCCGGTCGGCTCACTGTTAAGAAGCAGCCGTTCGAATTCGAAGAACGCTTCCTGGATCGCTGCTTCCTGCGCGGCGTTGCGGCGAATGGCGGCGAGCCCGGCCGATTCGATTTCGACGGCCAGGCGCACTTCGAGCACATTGAGCGCGATGGAATCCTTGCTGCCCATGTCGGCGGCGAGCGCGCCGAACATCGTTGAGATGTGCTCGGTGACGAACACGCCTGCGCCCTGGCGCGCCTCGACCAGCCCGTCGGCGGCGAGCTTGGCCAGCGCTTCGCGGATGACGGTGCGGCTGACGCCGAAGGTCTCGGTCAGTTGTCCTTCGGTCGGCAATTTGTGGCCGGGCAGGATCTCGCCCGCCTGCAGCTGCTTGCGGATCGCTGCGACGACGGTCTCCGACAGTTTGGGTTTTCTCTCGACCCTGAGATCAACAGCGCTATCCGATGCCATATCGCACCCCTGTTTGAAGACGTCTATTTGAAGACGCCCTATTTGAACACGCTCGGCAACCAGAGCGAAATCGCCGGAATATAGGTCACCAGCCCCAGGACCACGATGCCCGCGCCATAGAACGGCCAGATCGAGCGCATCGCTTCCCAGACCGTAATCTTGCCGACGGCACAGGCGACGAACTGCACCGTGCCGACCGGTGGCGTGTTGAGCCCAATGCCGAGATTGAGGATGGTGATGACGCCGAAATGCACGGGGTCGACGCCGTAATGGGTGACCAACGGCAGGAAGATCGGCGTGCAGATGATGATCATCGGCCCCATGTCCATGAAGGTGCCGAGCAGCAGCATCAGGACGTTGAGCAGAAGCAGCACCACCAGCGGGTCGGTGGAGATGGCGTTCATGCCTGCGATCAGCAGCACCGGCACTTTGAGATAGGCCATCAGCCAGCTGAACGAGGCCGCCGTGCCGATGATCAGCAGCACCATCGAGGTCGTGCGAACCGCGCCCTTTGTGGCATGGACGAAATCGCCCCAGGCCATCGACCGGTAGACGAAGACGGTGACCAGCAAGGCGTAGATGATGGCGATGCAGGAGCTTTCCGTCGCCGTGAAAATGCCCGAGCGAACGCCGCCGAAGATGATGCCGATGAGCAGAAGTCCGGGGATGGCGATGACCGCCAGCTGGCCGACACGCGAGAAGCCGGGAAAGGCCTCGACCGGGTAGCCGCGGCTGCGGGCGACGAAATAGGCGGTGACCATCAGCGAAGCGGCGAACAGCAGGCCGGGCAGGATGCCGGCGGTGAACAGGTCGGCGATCGAAATCTTGCCGCCGCCGGCGATCGAATAGATGATCATGTTCTGCGACGGCGGCAGAAGCAGCGCGATCAGCGCCGCCATTGAGGTCACGTTAACGGCGTAGTCGGCGCCGTAGCCGCGCGCTTTCATCTGCGGGATCATCAGCCCGCCGACGGCAGCGGCTTCCGCCACAGCCGAGCCGGAAATGCCGCCGAACAACGTCGCGGCGATGATGTTGACCTGACCGAGCCCACCGCGGACATGACCGACCAGCGAGCCGGCAAAGGAAACGATGCGCTGCGCGATGCCGCCGCGCACCATCAGATCGCCCGCAAAGATGAAGAACGGGATCGCCATCAGTGAGAACGCCGACATGCCCGACTTCAATTGCTGGAACACCACCAGGGGCGGCAGGCCCAGATAAAGCACGGTGGCGAAGGACGCCGCACCCAGGCAAAAGGCGATCGGCGTGCCGGCAAACATCAAAAGCGTGAAGACGCCAAACAGGATCCAGAGTTCCATCTAGGCCTCCTGCACGGCCGGCATTTCCGGCACTTCCTCGAGATTGATATCCTTGTCGATGTCGGCGCCGGACCAGCGCAGCACGATGCGTTCGGCCGAGAACAGGCAGATCAGAAAGCCGCCGGCGACCAGCGGCAGATAGTCGAAACCGCCGGGAAGCTCGAGCGCCGGGATGATGGTCCGCCAGGTCAGCCCGACCAGCTTGCAGCCGTACCAGACCATGCCGAAGCCGAAGCCGAACGCGATCAGGTCGGACAGGGTGCGCAGCGCCCATTTGCTGCCCTTGGGCAGGATGTAGAGCAGCACGTCGAAGCCCATATGGTAATTCTCGCGCACGCCGACGGCAGCGCCCAGGAAAATGAACCAGTTCATCAGCATGATGGCGGTGACTTCGGTCCAGCTCGGTGACGCGTTGAGCACGAAGCGGGAAAACACCTGGTAGGCAACAAGCGCGGTCATGGCGACCATCCCGATGCCCGCGAGATAGAGCGCACCGTCGCAAATCTTCGAAAGCACCGCGCTGAAGCGCGGTGGCGCTCCGCTCCTGGCCGTTCCCGCAGTCATCCGATCCTCCCGGTCTTTCCGTCCCCTAAAAGCGATTGGCGGGGCGGCGCCATGCCGCCCCGCCAGAAAATCACTTGGTCGCCTGGATGCGCGTCGCGAGGTCCTTGAGCTCCGGCGTCTTCAGATACTTGTCGTAGACCGGCTTCATCGCATCGATCAGCGGCTGCTTGTCGATCTCGCTGACCTTGACGCCGGCCTTCTCGACGATCTCTCGCGACTTCTTCTCCTGCGCGTCCCACAATTCGCGCATCTTGACGACGCTATCCTTGGCCGCCTGCTTGACGATCGCCTGGTCTTCCGGCGTCAGTCTGTCCCAGCTCGATTTCGACATCACCAGCACTTCCGGCACGATCTGGTGCTGGTCGACGGTATAGTGCTTGGCGACTTCGTAGTGCTTGGCGGATTCGAAGCTGGGCCAGTTGTTCTCGGCGCCGTCGATGACACCGGTTTCGAGCGCCGAATAGACCTCGCCATACGCCATCGGCGTGGCATTTGCGCCAAGCGCGTTGACCATATCGACGAACACGTCGGACTGGATGACGCGGAACTTCATGCCTTTCAGATCGGCGATCGAGGTGATGTCCTTCTTGGTGTTGTAGAAGGAACGGGCGCCGGAATCGTAGAAGGCAAGGCCGACCAGATCATGCGTCTCGAAGGCCTTGAGGATCTCGTCGCCGATCGGCCCGTCCATGACATGGCGCATGTGCTCGACCGAACGGAACATGTAGGGCAGCGACGGCACGGCGGTTTCCGGCACGATGCCGTTGAACGGACCCATCGAGACGCGGTTCAGATCGATGACACCGGTCTGCGTCTGCTCGATCGTGTCCTTTTCCTCGCCGAGCTGCGCCGAATGATAGACCTCGACCGAATAGCGGCCGGCGGTGCGCTCCTTGATGAGCTCGCCGAGATATTTGACCGCCTCGACAGTCGGATACCCGTCCGGATGGGTGTCGGCCGAGCGCAGTACGGTCTGGGCGCCGGCAACGCCGATCATCAGCGAGCCGAAGGCGAATGTGGCTGCCACCAGTTTTGAAAAATGCAACATGACTGTCTTCCTCCCTTTTAAAATTCCACGCGCCCGGCTCACAGCCGGTACGCCTTCTTGGCAAGCGTGTAGGCAAGCTCCCGCGCCAGCTCATGCGCCTCGTCCTCACGCAGCCGGTGCTCGGCGACGAGACGGGCGAGAAAGGCGCAGTCAACCCGGCGCGCCACATCGTGACGGGCGGGAATCGACGGAAAGGCACGGGTGTCATCGTTGAAGCCGACGGTGTTGTAGAAGCCGGCGGTCTCGGTGGTCATCTCGCGGAACCGGCGCATGCCTTCCGGACTGTCGTGGAACCACCAGGCCGGCCCGAGCTTCAACGCCGGATAGACGCCGGCCAGCGGCGCCAGTTCGCGCGCGTAGCTGGTCTCGTCGAGCGTGAACAGAATGATGGAGAGGTCGCGCTCCAGCCCGACGCAGTCGAGCAAGGGTTTGAGCGCCGCGGCATAGTCGGTGCGGGTCGGAATATCGAAGCCTTTGTCGCGGCCGAATTTTTGGAAAACACCAGGCGAGTGGTTGCGCCATGAGCCGGGATGGATCTGCATGACCAGCCCGTCGTCGCGGCTCATCTTGGCCATTTCGGTCAGCATCTGGGCGCGAAACAGCTTGCGCTCGCGCTCGTCGTCCGAGCCGCGGCGGATGCGGTTGAACAGCTCTTCCGCCGCCGCATCGGAAAGATTGGCGGTCTCGGCCGTCGGATGGCCGTGATCCGACGAGGTTGCGCCGAAACTTTTGAAGAAGGCGCGGCGCTGGCGATGCGCGTCGAGATAGCCGACCCATGTGCCGGTGTCGCAGCCGGCGATCTCGCCCAGGCGATCGAGATTGGCAGAAAATCCTTCGAAGTCGGGATCGACGACGGCATCCGGCCTGTAGGCAGTGACGACGCGGCCCTGCCAGCCGCTGTCGCGGATCGTCTTGTGCCATTGGAGATCGTCGAGTGCGCCCTCGGTCGTCGCGATGACCTCGATGTTGAAGCGCTCGAACAGCGCGCGTGGGCGATAATCGTCGCGCTGCAAAAGCGCCGCGATGGTGTCGTAATGGCGGCTAGCGGTGCTGGCGTTGAGCGGCTCTTCGATGCCGAACAGATGCTCGAGCACATGGTCGAGCCACAACCGCGTCGGCGTGCCGCGGAAGAGGTAATAGTGCTCGGCGAAGCGCCGCCAGATCGCCCTGGGATCGGTCTCGACCGGCGAGCCGTCGAGGGTCGGGACGCCGAGATCTTCCAGCCGCACGCCCTGGCTGAACAGCATACGGAAAATGTAGTGGTCGGGCACCACCAGCAATTGCGCGGGATCGGGGAATGGCTCGTTGAGCGCATACCAACGCGGATCGGTGTGGCCGTGCGGGCTGATGATCGGCAGGTCCTTGATGCCGGCATGGAGATCGCGCGCGATCGACAGCGCGCGCCCTTCGGCGGCAAAAAGCAGATCCGGATCGGTCAGTCCCGCCACGTCGTTCCTCCAGGGGCGATATCGGTAGGATTGGAAAGAAATAATGTCAACATACAAAAACTGGATTGTTGTATGATGACTTTTAACCGGCGTCAGGTCATTGTGCGGCGGAAGAGCGGATGTTAGGCCGCTAGCAGATCCCGCCCCGCTCACCATCCAGCGACAAGCCGCGCCATGACCAGCAGACGCCTTTCCAACGCAACAGTGCAATCCTTGCCGGCCTCGGTCGCGGCCCCCCCCTATGATCGCGCCAGTGTCGCCCCAGGCATCGTCCATCTCGGCGTTGGAGCCTTCCACCGTGCCCATCAGGCCGCCTATGTCGATGACTGCCTAGCGGCCGGCGAGACCGGCTGGGGCATTGTCGGCGTCTCGCTGCGCAGCCCCGACACGCGCGATGCGCTGACGCCACAGGACGGGCTCTACACGCTGGCGGTGCGCGGCTGCGATGGCGAAGCGCTGCACATTATCGGCTCGATCCAGTCGATGCTGGTCGCGCCGGAAGACCCCGGCGCGGTGCTGGCCGCGCTGACCGACCCGCGCACCCGCATCGTCACCCTGACCATCACCGAAAAGGCCTATCTCAGGGCCGCCGACGGCAGCCTCGACGAAAACCATCCCGATATCGTCCACGATCTGGGCAATCCCGGATCTCCCAGGACAGCGCATGGATTCCTGGCGGAAGCGCTGGCGCGGCGCCGGGCCGCCGGCACGCCGCCCTTCACCGTGCTGTGCTGCGACAACCTTCCGGCCAACGGCGCAACGCTGCACCGGCTGCTGATCGCGTTTGCAAAATCGCGCGATGCCGGCGCTGCTGCTTCAGGCGACGCTGCCCTCGCCGGTCATATAGCCGATGACGTTGCATTCCCATCGAGCATGGTCGACCGCATCGTGCCGGCAACCACCGATGCCGACCGGGCGCGCATCGCGGTCGAACTCGGCCTCGAGGACGCCTGGCCGGTGATGACCGAACCGTTCCGGCAATGGGTGATCGAAAACAGGTTTCCAGCCGGCCGCCCGGCCTGGGAGAAATTCGGCGTCACCATGGTCGAGGATGTCCGGCCGTTCGAGGACATGAAGCTTCGGCTGCTCAACGGCGCCCATTCGGGCATCGCCTATATCGGCCTGCTCAGCGGCCACGTCACCGTCGACCGCGCCTTCGCGGATCCCGCGATCCGCGCGTTCGTCGACCGGCTCTGGGCCGAGGCCATCCCGACATTGCCTGGGGATGCCGGGCTCGACACGTCAGCCTATACGGCCGAACTTGCCGAACGTTTCTCCAACACCGCGCTGGCCCACCGCACCGCGCAGATCGCCAATGACGGCAGCCAGAAATTGCCGCAGCGCATTGTCGCTACCGCCATCGAGTGCATCCAGGCCGGCCTGGTCCCGGAGCATCTGACGCTGGTGATCGCCGCCTGGATCGCCGCCTGCGAGGCGCGCGGCAAGGACCTGCCGGAAGCCCACTTTACCGATCCGCTCGACGCGCCGCTGGCGGCGCTCGACGAACGACGGATGCTGGAACGAGTAGCGGCGGTGTTCGACTGGGCCGGCTTCGCCAGCGGCAAGCCCGAGCGGCAGACGCTGATCGAACTGGTCGCCGCTCATCGCGAGCATATCCTGCAAGGCGGGATCGTGCTTGCGCTCTCAGCGCTCGGCATACCGGAGCCGACAAACGTAGGCTGAAGCTGGTCCGGAACCGCCCATTTCAAGCCTATTGTCCCGCCGGAGCGTCCAGCCTCTGCCGCGACGAATACTCCGTGCCTTGCGAATTCCAGAACAGTCGCACTGCCTTACCGACCAGGTTTTCGGCAGGAACGAAGCCGACACTGAGCCGGCTATCGGAGGAATTATCCCTGTTGTCGCCAAGCACGAAATAGTGGCCTTCGGGCACGTCGAACACCCGCGTGTTGTCGGTTATTGAATTGTCCGTAAGACTGATGACGGAATAGGAAACGCCGTTGGGGAGGGTTTCACGTTGCAGTCTGGCGCTTTGGGGAGAGTCCTCGGAGCTGTACGGACCAACATCCTCGAGTTTGACCGCCACACCATTGATGCGAAGGATTCCGTCGACCATCTGGATTTTGTCGCCCGGCAGTCCAACGACCCGCTTGACGTAGTCGATGCTCGGATCCGCTGGAAATTTGAACACCACAATATCTCCGCGCTTCGGCTCGGCGGCAAAGATCCGGCCTTCGAAGGGCAGCAGCCCAAGAGGAACACTGTAGCGGCTGTAACCATAGGCAAACTTCGAGACGAAGAAATAGTCGCCGAGTTCCAGCGTTGGTGTCATGCTGCCTGCCGGGGTCGAAAACGGCTGGAAGAGGAATGTGCGGATCGCTAACGCGGCTCCGTAGGAGGTCAGCACGGCCAACAGCAGCACCGAAAGGCCGTGTGAATACCACCGGTTCGGTCTGTATCGTGACGCGAAAGGCACGACGAGCGCTACCCACAGGACCATGAGACCTAAACTGGAGAGATCCACCAGCCAGGCGAGATCGACCCCCGGCAGAACCGGGAATCCCACATATGTCAGCGCAATGCTTATGGCGCTGATCACCACCAGGCTGGCAACCGCCGGCCGGCCGGCGCCGATCCAAAGGAACCCGCCGAACGGACCGCCAAAGGCCGCGATCAGCGCCGTCGTCCACCGGGATCGCGAGGCCGCTTCCGGTTGCGTTGTCTGTTCCGTCATCGGCCACCCCAAATCGATAGACAGCCGGACTGTCGAACAACCAGAAAGCAGGGGCAAGCCCCGATCCGACTGTACCGCCGCAGCCAAATCGCGGTTCCGCCGGCGCCATCGCCTAATACAAGCTCATCTCGCCCTGACTGGCAGCCGGCATGCCGCCACCCGATCTGATCATGCTGGCTGCCCGCCCTGAAATCCCGCCAAGGCCCTGCGCCTATGCGAGACGATCCAGGATGGCGGCCGCAACAAAAAAGCCGGGCTGAGCCCGGCCTTTTCTTCAAGTCATTCTGCGGCTTACGCCGGCAGCAGCGCGCCTTCGAGCGTGGTAAGCTGGCTAAGGAACTGCTCCGCCTTGCTGCGGCTCTGGTCGTCCTTGGCGTCGGCGGCGTCTTCCTTGGCTTCCTGGATGCGGCGGGCGAGATCGGCGCGGTCGATATCGCCGACGGCGACCGCCGATTCGGCGAGCAGCGTGCAGCCGGCAGGGACGATGTCGGCAAAGCCGCCGAACACCACATAGCGTTCTTCCTTGCCGCCGGCGGTCTTCAGCGTGACGACGCCC
This sequence comes from Mesorhizobium sp. C395A, assembly GCF_030323205.1. Taxonomy (NCBI): domain Bacteria; kingdom Pseudomonadati; phylum Pseudomonadota; class Alphaproteobacteria; order Hyphomicrobiales; family Phyllobacteriaceae; genus Mesorhizobium; species Mesorhizobium sp. C395A. The sequence continues at coordinate 4,350,960 of NZ_CP100473.1, forward strand.
GGCTTGATCGTGGTCATGACTGGCGCATGGTGCGCCATGACTGTCATTTCACCTTCGGCGCCTGGAATGACGACGGACTCGACCTGTTCGGAAACCAGGAGGCGCTCCGGCGAGACCAGTTCGAACTTGAAAGCTTCAGCCATGTCAATTTAGTGAGTAGGGAATAGTGAGTAGGGAGTAGGGAGAGGACAGCTGTCCTGATCACCCGGCCGCTATTCACTACTGACTACTGACTACTCCCTATTGCCTTGATTACGCTGCTTCAGCCGCCAGGCGCTGAGCCTTCTCGACCGCTTCGTCGATGCCGCCGACCATGTAGAAGGCGGCTTCCGGCAGGTGATCGTAGTCGCCGTTGCAGAGGCCCTTGAAGCCCTTGATTGTGTCGGCGAGGTCGACCAGCTTGCCCGGCGCACCCGTAAACACTTCGGCGACGAAGAACGGCTGCGACAGGAAGCGCTCGATCTTGCGGGCGCGGGCCACCGTCTGCTTGTCCTCTTCCGACAGCTCATCCATGCCAAGGATGGCGATGATGTCCTGCAGCGACTTGTAGCGCTGGAGGATCGACTGCACCTGGCGGGCGACGGCATAGTGCTCCTCGCCGACGACCAGCGGATCGAGCATGCGCGAGGTCGAGTCGAGCGGATCGACGGCGGGGTAGATGCCCTTTTCCGAGATCGCGCGGTTGAGCACGGTCGTCGCGTCCAGGTGGGCAAACGAGGTCGCAGGCGCCGGGTCGGTCAAATCGTCGGCCGGCACGTAGATCGCCTGCACCGAAGTGATCGAACCCTTGGTCGTTGTGGTGATGCGTTCCTGCAGCGCACCCATGTCGGTGGCCAGCGTTGGCTGGTAACCCACGGCCGAAGGAATACGGCCGAGCAGCGCCGAGACTTCAGAACCGGCCTGCGTGAAGCGGAAGATGTTGTCGACGAAGAACAGCACGTCCTGGCCCTGGTCGCGGAAATATTCGGCGACCGTCAGGCCGGTCAGGCCGACGCGGGCACGCGCGCCCGGCGGCTCGTTCATCTGGCCATAGACCAGTGCCGCCTTGGAGCCTTCGCCGCCGCCCTTCTTGTTGACGCCGGACTCGATGAACTCGTGATAAAGATCGTTGCCCTCGCGGGTGCGCTCGCCGACGCCGGCGAACACTGAGAAGCCGCCATGCGCCTTGGCGACGTTGTTGATCAGCTCCTGGATCAGAACCGTCTTGCCGACGCCGGCGCCGCCGAACAGGCCGATCTTGCCTCCGCGGGCGTAGGGCGCCAGAAGGTCGAGCACCTTGATGCCGGTGATCAGGATCTGCGCTTCCGTCGACTGTTCGACATAGGTAGGCGCCGGCTGGTGGATGGCGCGCATCTCGATGCCGTCGACCGGGCCTTCTTCGTCGACCGGCTCGCCGATGACGTTGATGATGCGGCCGAGCATGCCCGGGCCGACCGGAACGGTGATCGGCGCGCCGGTGTCATAGACGTCCTGGCCCCGAACCAGGCCTTCGGTGGAATCCATGGCGATGCAGCGCACGGTGTTTTCGCCCAGATGCTGGGCAACTTCGAGCACCAGGCGGTTGCCGACATTGGAGGTTTCGATGGCGTTCAAAATGGCCGGCAGATGATCACCGAACTGCACGTCGACGACGGCGCCGATGACCTGGCGAACCTTGCCGATGGCGCCGGTCTTCTTGACGGCAACGCTCGTCGTCTTCACTGCCGGAGCCGCGGCCTTGGCGGGCGCGGCCGCCTTCTTGGCCGGAGCGGCCTTCGCCGCTGCTGCCGGAGCCTTTGCGGCCGCCTTGGGGGCCGTCTTCGCGGGGGTCGCTGCTTTCGCCATCGTCTTTACCCTTCTCGTCCTTTGTTTCTCACGCTCCATCAGAAGGTCGATGACCTCCTGGCGGTCGCGCCTAGAGCGCTTCGGCGCCCGAAATGATTTCGATCAGTTCCTTGGTGATCTGCGCCTGCCGCTGGCGGTTATAGGTGATCGACAGTTTGTTGATCATGTCGCCGGCATTGCGCGTTGCATTGTCCATGGCGCTCATTTTGGCGCCCATCTCGCCGGCTGCGTTTTCGAGCAGCGCGCGGAAGACCTGGACCGAGATGTTGCGCGGAATGAGGTCGGTGAGGATCTCGCCCGGCTCCGGCTCGTATTCGTAGACGGCATTGCCACCGGCGGTCGCTTCGGCGGGAGCGGAAGCCACGCCGGCAGGAATGATCTGCTGCGCGGTCGGAATCTGGCTGATCACCGACTTGAACTGCGAATAAAACAGCGTGCAGATATCGAAGCCGCCTTCGCCGAACAGATGGATGATCTTACGGGCGATCGCATCGGCATTGACGAAGCCGAGCTTCTTGACATCGCGCAGGTCGACGCGGTCGATGATCAGCGAGGCATAGTCTCGGCGCAGAATGTCGAAACCCTTCTTGCCGACGCAGATGATCTTGACCTGCTTGCCGTCGGCCAGAAGCCGGCGGATATGGTCGCGGGCCAGACGTGCGATCTGCGAGTTGAAGCCGCCGCACAGGCCGCGCTCGGCGGTGCAGACGACGAGCAGATGCACATCGTCCTTGCCGGTGCCGGTCATCAGCGCCGGGGCATCGCCGCCGCCGCCGATCGCCTGCGTGATATTGGCCAGCACCGCACCCATCCGCTCGGAATAGGGACGCGCCGCCTCCGCTGCTTCCTGCGCGCGGCGCAGCTTCGCCGCGGCGACCATCTGCATCGCCTTGGTGATCTTCTGCGTCGCCTTGACCGAGGCGATACGGTTACGAAGGTCTTTTAATGAAGGCATGCTTCAAACCTGATCCCGAGCGTCCGGCTTCTTCTCAAGCGAAGGTCTTGGCGAAGGCGTCGATCTCGGCCTTCAGCTTGGCGCGCAGATCGTCCGACAGCGCCTTTTCCTTGCGGATGCCGTCCAGCACGTCCTTGCCGGCCGAGCGCATATGGCTGAGCAGGCCGTGCTCGAACTTGCCGACCTGGTTCAGCGCCAGCTTGTCGAGATAGCCGTTGACGCCGGCGAAGATCACCGTGACCTGCTCCTCGACCTTGAGGGGCGAGAACTGCGGCTGCTTCAACAGTTCGGTCAGGCGCGAGCCGCGGTTGAGCAGGCGCTGCGTGGCGGCGTCGAGATCGGAGCCGAACTGCGCGAACGCAGCCATTTCGCGGTACTGCGCGAGCTCGCCCTTGATCGAGCCGGCGACCTGCTTCATCGCCTTGATTTGCGCCGACGAACCGACGCGCGACACCGACAGGCCGACGTTGACCGCCGGACGGATGCCCTGGAAGAACAGGTTGGTTTCGAGGAAGATCTGGCCGTCGGTGATCGAGATCACGTTGGTCGGGATGTAGGCCGACACGTCGTTGGCCTGCGTCTCGATGATCGGCAGCGCGGTCAGCGAACCGCCGCCCAGATCGTCGTTGAGCTTGGCGGCGCGCTCGAGCAGGCGCGAATGCAGGTAGAACACGTCGCCCGGATAGGCTTCGCGACCCGGCGGGCGGCGCAGCAAGAGCGACATCTGGCGATAGGCGACGGCCTGCTTCGACAGATCGTCATAGCTGATCAGCGCATGCATGCCGTTGTCGCGGAAATATTCGCCCATGGTGGCGCCGGTGAACGGCGCCAAGAACTGCATCGGCGCCGGATCGGAAGCGGTGGCGGCGACGATGATCGAATATTCAAGGGCGCCGCGCTCTTCGAGAACCTTCACGAACTGCGCGACCGTCGAGCGCTTCTGCCCGATGGCGACGTAGACGCAGTAGAGCTTTTCCTTTTCCGGTCCGTTGTCGTGCACGGCCTTCTGGTTGAGCATCGTGTCGAGGATGATCGCGGTTTTGCCGGTCTGGCGATCGCCGATGACCAGCTCGCGCTGGCCGCGACCGACCGGGATCAATGCATCGATGGCCTTGAGGCCGGTCGACATCGGCTCGTTGACCGACTTGCGCGGGATGATGCCTGGTGCCTTGACGTCCACGCGCTTGCGTTCGGTCGCCTTGATCGGGCCCTTGCCGTCGATCGGATTGCCGAGCGCGTCGACGACGCGGCCGAGCAGGCCCATGCCGACAGGCGTATCGACGATGGCGCCGGTGCGCTTGACGATGTCGCCTTCCTTGATGTCGCGGTCGGCGCCAAAGATGACGACGCCGACATTGTCGGCTTCGAGGTTGAGCGCCATGCCGCGGATGCCGCCGGGGAACTCGACCATTTCGCCGGCCTGGACATTGTCGAGGCCGTAGACGCGAGCGATACCGTCACCCACGGACAGCACCTGGCCGACTTCGGAGACCTCGGCCTCCTTGCCGAAATTCTTGATCTGGTCTTTGAGAATTGCGGAAATTTCCGCGGCGCGGATGTCCATCAGCCGACCTCTTTCAGTGCAAGCTTGAGCGAATTGAGTTTGGTTTTGAGCGACGTATCGATCTGGCGCGAGCCCATCTTGACCACCAGCCCGCCGAGCAGCGACGGATCGACGGTAACAGTGATGGCCACGTCCTTGCCGGCGACGCCTTTCAGCGCGACCTTGAGTTCGGTCTGCTGGGCAGCCGTCAGTTCATGCGCCGAAGTGACCTCGGCTGATGTCTCACCGCGCTGTTCGGCAGAGATCCGGCGAAAAGCCTTGATCATGCCGGGCACCGCGAAGAGCCGGCGGTTGCGGGCGACGACGCGCAGAAAATTGCCGGTCAGGCCGGTGATGCCGGCCTTGTCGGCGATCGACGCGATTGCCTTGGCCTGGTCCTCGCTGGAGAACACCGGGCTGTTGATGAGGCGCGTCAGGTCGGCGCTGTCATCCAGCATCTTGGCGAAACTGTTGAGGTCGGCCTCGACCTTGGCCACCGAATTCGATTGCAGCGCAAGTTCGAACAGCGAACCCGCGTAGCGTTCTGCGACACCTGAGATTGGCGATGACGATTGAGCCACGGACCGTCTTTTCTCTTGTCTGAGGGGCCGCAGATTGTTGGCGCGAGCAAAAACTCTGGCTAAATCTTTGACCTTACTAAGTTTTTCCAAGCACGGAGGCGCGGCTTCCGCTATCCCCGGCCGAAAGTCGATTGCCGTCTAGCACAGGCATTTTAAGACCGCAATGCGTCGTCCCGCATGCTTTTCGGGCACTATTGTCGCATCCGGCCGCAGAGTTCAACCGAAGCCTTTGGATTGGCTGCCGATTCAGGGCAGAAAGGCGAAGACGAAGGCAAGCGGCAACGCGGCCAGGACGAGTTCGACGACGATCGACGCCCAGTTGAAAGGCGTGTTGGCGCCGTCCGACATAATCGACAGCAAACGGCCAAAAGCGGTGAACAGCCAGGAAAAGCCGAGTGCCATATAGAGCCACGGCTGCGCCAACAGAATGCAGCACAGGCTGACGCCGAGATAGAAGCCCGACATGCGGCCGCGCCCTTCCGCGATTGCCGCTGCCCTTTCGGGCCGGACCTGCAGCCGCAGAATCCGAAATGCCAGCCCTGGCGCGAGGAAAAACAGCAGACCGAGCGCCAAGGTGACGACGGCGCTGGACCAAGCCAGCCATTCGCCCTGGCTGGTCGGCCACGGAAACGCGAATTCCATCTTGCTTTCATCCCCTCACAGCAATGCCGGATGCATTGAATGTCGCTGCAAAAAGAAGTCAAGCGCGCGGCAGTTTCGGCGCGCAATTCGTGAAGGAGCGGAAGGCTGTTTAGGCCGCGCACGCGTCCGGCCAGCATCGTGGCCAACCTGTATTGTCAGGCGACGCCTCCCTCCTATCTGCAGGACCGGTTTTGCACAGCCAAAGGCCCCGACACCGGTCGCCTTTATTTCCTGACCGGGCACCTCAATCTGGCCGGCACGGAAGCAGATCGATGGAAGCTGAAAGTGGCCGGCAGCGGCAATGTCGCCGTGGCTGCCCAGCCCTGATCCTTGTTTTGACCCTTCAGGGCAGCATGAGTGCGACCGCCGCCTCAGCATGGATGCGCGTGGTGTCGAACACCGGAATGTCGAAATCGCGCTCGCCAATCAACATGGTGATCTCGGTGCAGCCCATGATGACGCCATCGATCTTCTCATCGCGCCGCAGACGGGCGACCTCGTCGATATAGGCCGCCTTCGATGCCGCGTTGACGATGCCCCGGCAAAGCTCGTCGTAGATTACCTGGTGCACCATGTCGCGCCCGGCCTGGTCCGGCACCACGGGCTGCAGCCCGTATTTCTCCCTCAGCCGGCCCTTGTAGAAATCCTGCTCCATGGTGAAGCGGGTCGCCAGCAGCGCCGGCCGCTTGACGCCGGCGCCCTTGACCGCGACGGCCGTGGCGTCGGCAATGTGGATAAGCGGGATCGACACCGCCGCCTGCACCCGGTCGGCGAGCTTGTGCATGGTGTTGGTGCAGATTAAAAGCCCCTCTGCGCCGCCCGCCTCCAGCTTGCGCGCCGCATCCGCCAGCAGCACGCCCGCACTGTCCCAGTCGCCATGATGCTGCCGGTCGGCGATTTCGGCGAAGTCGAAGGAATAGAGCAACAGCTTTGCCGAATGCAGCCCGCTCAGCCGCTCGCGCACGATCTCGTTGAGCAGGCGATAATAGATCGCCGTCGATTCCCAGCTCATGCCGCCGATGAGGCCAAGGGTTTTCATGCGCTGAGCCTCCAGCAGGACCGAACGATCTCTCTCACAGAAAAGCTTTACGGGTCGATGTCAACCTTAACGCGCGCCGTACCACGCTCTTCGGCCCGCCTCCACCAACATCACCGCGCGCCCGATTCGGTCATCCTCGCATTGGCGCCGAGATGATGCAGGCTTTGTATCGTGTGCCTTGAACTCCAGGCAACCGGCGGATCGGGCAGATCGAGATCGAACTGTGCCCGCCCGAGCAGCGAATTGACGATCTTGGCGCTGCGCCAAGCCATCAGGCTGAGCTGCGGCTCGGCTATGCCATGGCTGAGCCGGCCGGCATTGAGCGCGTAGATCCGGCGGTCGTCGGGCCCGTCCCATTCGACCTCGAAGCTGGCGTTGAGCCTGTAATGACCGCGCTCGTCCAGCGCGATCCTGTTCATGAGCGGCGCCATGCAATCAGGAATGGCAAAGGCATAGCCGGTGGCCAGAACCACCGCATCGACGGTGCGCGTCTCGATGGCGCCGTCGAAGCCGTTGCGCATGATCAGCCGGTATTCGCTGCCTTCCCGCGTCACGTTCAGCACTTCGCGGTGCGGCGTCATGTTGACCGCCGTCGTTTCCTCCGAGAGGTGCCGCAGCGTGTAAAGCTGGCGATAGATCGCCTTCAGTGTGCTCGTCGATGCGCCGTCACCGGCAAGCAGTTGCTGTTCCAGGATCGTCTCACGCCGCCCTTGCGGCAGCCGATGGAAGCTTTCGACATAGCCCGGCGTGAAGAGTTCGTCGGTGAAAGGCGAGTCGTCCAGTGGCAGGAAATTCGGCCGCATCGAGATCCACTCGATTTCGCGGCCGGCGAAGCGGTCGGAGGAGATCAGATGCAGAAGCACTTCGGCGCCGCTCTGGCCACCGCCGATCACGGCGACACGCTGTCCGCTCAGGCGATCGAGGCGGTTGGCGGCCTGGGCGTTGTGGAAGCATTGATCGGAGGCCGCCGCCCGCGCCCAGGCGGGGATGTTGGGCACCAGCCCGACGGCAATGGCGAGATTGCGCGCGTTCACCTGCTCGCGGCCGATACGCAGCCTGAAATTCGTTCCGTCGAAGTCGATCCGGTCGACGGCGCTGGCGAAGCGCAGCGAAGACAAGTTCTCGCCGACCCATCCGAGATAGCGGGCGAATTCCGGCCGCGGGATGGCTGAGAAATCCGCGTTGAGGAATTCATAGAACCGCTTCTGCGCGACCAGATAGGACATGAACGACCATGGGCTGGTCGGATGCGTCGCGGTGACGAGATCCTTGAGGAAGGATGTCTGCAATTCGACGCCCGGCAGCATCATGCCGGGGTGCCATTCAAGCCGCGTCGCCCTGTCGAAGAAGCGCGCGTCGACGCCGTCCACCGCATCGAGATGGGCGGCGAGGCTGAGGTTGAACGGCCCGATACCGATGCCGGCGAGGTCAAGCGTATGGGTCATGGCGAACTCCTTGTGGAGCTGGCTGGGCTGATGGGAGATCGCCGGGCTGACTCGGGGTTAAGCGGATTGTCGAGCGGTGTGCCGAGGTCGGGCAGAGGGCGTTCGCCGCTGTCACCGTACCCGATCGCGAACCGCACCTTGTTGATGGCGATGCGCGGAATCTTGGGCGCAAACAGATCGAAAAGCGCGAACCGTTCCGCCAGTTCAGGGTTCTGCGCCTGGTAGCGCCGGATGGCGCCGGCGAGGATGGCATAGAAAATCCTCTCGTCGAAGCGGTCCCAGGCGGCCAGCGCCTCGGACAGGAAGCGCAGGACGCTGACGATGTGGCCGGTCTGCAAATGCTGGAGAAGATGCGCCGGCGGCCGGCGCTTCAGCGTCGACAGGATTTTTCCGTCGAGGTCGGCCAGTTCGGGAAACGGCTGGTCGACGAGATCGAGGTCGCCCTGAAAGTCCTTGACCGCCACGCCGACGGGCGTCGCGCCATCGAGGATGATGGTGACGTTCTGGCCATGGGCGATGAAGCCGACGCCGTAACGACACATGAAGTGGTAGAGCGGCACGAAGGCCGTGGAGAACAGGCGATCGAGCCATGCCTCCGGACCAAGGCCGGATTGCTCGATCAAGGCGCTGGCGATCGGCCTGCCATGCGCGTCGCGCTGCGGCAGGGCGCCCATCATCATCGGCCGCTGGCCCGCCGGCAGATCCTTTTCGGGGCTTTCGCGCCAGATGGCGCCCAGCATCTCGCAAAATTGGTAGGGCGCGCCTTCAACGCCGGTGTAGTGCGGGTGCGGATAGAAGGCGCCGGCGACTTCCCTCAGCACCTTGACGTCCTTGAGCACCGGGTCCGCGGCCGCCACCGTGGCCAGCCAGCGCGACAGATCGGCGCCGATCGCCATGTATTTGCCCGGCACGCCGCGCCACGCTGAGGTGTTGAGGACGGTCAGCGGCAGCTTGACGTGCAGCGCCTCGGGCCGTGCCACATTGGCAAGCGTGCGCAGCGACTGCAAGGGCAGGAACGGATCGCCGAACTGGCCAAGCGGCACCAGCCGGCCGGCGGCGATCTCGCTACCATATTGCGAGGCGATCATCGCCTGCCACTGCCAGGGGTGGACCGGCAGCAGCCTATGCGTCGATCGCGAGATCCCGGCGGCGCTGAAAGCCGCTTCGAGCCTTGCGCGCTCGTAGTCGCCGAGTGCGGCCTGCAGCAGCGCCTCTTCGTCGAGCCCGCAGTCAAGCGCCAGCAGGCAGCGATCGCTGGCGGCGGCAAGCCAGAAGAGCTGGAATGCGGTGGCCGATTCTGGCGCGTAGCGCTCGAAGTCGTCCCGTCCCCAGCCAAGCCGTCCCTTGTTGGCAGGGGCCTTCGGATGGCCGTCGAGCAATGCCTGCAACTCGGTATCCGGCAGCGCGGCTAGATCGGCGGCCGGTCGATTGCCGCGTGCCTTGGCGATCCGCATGTCGGCCATCAGCGTGTTGTAAAGCTCCTTCGCATAGGTGCAGAATGTTGCCGGCGACATGCCGAGCGTCTCGCGCGCGTCGGCGAAGAAGGCGACCGCATCGTCGACCGGCAGCTCGATGCCGGCGTCGCGAGTCAGCGTCTCCGGACGGACGGCGATCTGGCCCCACAGGCGCCGCGTCGCGGCAAAGCGATAGGTCACGCCGGGGCCGGGCGTCAGCTCCCATCGGCCGGGCGAAAGCTCGCGCGGCGACAGGCACTCCTCGAAGGTCAGTTCGGAAATGGCCTTGGCGACGGCGTCGCGGTTGATCGCGGCCCAGCGTGTCGCCTCCCCCGCTTTGGCAATCGGTTGCTGCACCGTCACAGCGGCACCTCGCGGAAGAAGCGCTCGCGTTCGCAGCAGACCAGCGCCGCGCGCTTGTGCGGGAAGTCGAACTCCTTGACTTTGTCGTAGGCGGCGCCGGCGCAATAGCTCAGCATCTTCTGGTGCGCGGCGCGTGGCTCGCCGACGACGCGCTGCGTGCGCGGCTCGTCGAGGAACAGATAGTGGGTGACGGAGCGGAACAGTGACAGCGTCTTCGGCCGGCCGAGATGGCGCATATTGCCGATCAGCCCATGCCAGCCGCGGTCCCAGTCGTGCGGCTCATAATAGGGCCCGAGCCGGTCCTCCTTGGCCCAGTAGAACTCGAAATAGCCGGTCGGCTCGCCGTCGAAGCTGGCGATGACGCCGAAAATATGCGGATCGCTTTCCTGCTCGGCGAGATATTTGTCGAGATCCTCATGGCTCTGGGCAAGTTCCCAGAAGAAGGCGACGCGGCCATCGTTCATCCAGCGATGGAAGAGGTCGAGATCGGTCCGGCGGTCGATCGGCCGCAGCGACACGGTGAGGCCGATTTCCGGAATCCAGCGTTCGTACATCGGGCCGCAGGGGCGCGGTTGGCGCAATGGCGGCAGCCGGTCTTCCGGGCCGATAGCGGTCGTCAATGCCGGATAGGTGACATGCGAGGCCTGGCTGCGCCACAGCAGCGGCAGCTGGCGCAGGACCGAGCGATGAATGACGGCGCGCTCCGGTTCGCCTGCGGCCGTCTCGGTGGCCAGCGCCGAAACCGGCCACAGCGTCTTGGCCGCCGGCAGGAAGGCGCGGTCGAAGGTAGGATGCAGGCACAGTGCCGCGTCGACGAGGCCCGCCAGGACCTGCGGCTGATCGAGACGGCCTCCCGTGAACGCGACGTCATCGATGAGCAGGCGGCCATCCGCGATGGAGATGCGGGCCTGTCCCACCGCTGTTCCCTCAGCGTTGACCAGGCTGACATGGCCATCGCCGGCACAAATGGCGAGCGGCTCCGCGGCCGAGGCCAGATGCTGCCATCCTTCGTTGCCGGCGACGGTGGCGGGTGACCAGTTTTTCGCAGCCTCGATGTTCATGCGTATTCTCTCACATACAGGGGGTTGGGAAGCTCGACGTAACCGGCCAGCGGATCGGTCACCTCGGTGTTCTCATTGATGTCGCGCAGCGCGATCAGGAAATTGCCCTTGGCAGCCAGCGTCGGCGCGTTGAGCAAATAGTCGACGCAGGACCGGTCAGCCATCGGCGTGGCGGCCAGCCGCTCGAGCGAGCGGCGGAATATCGCCAGCAGATCGTCTTCGTTGGTGAGGCCAGCGGCGGCAAGGGCTGCGACGGCGGCGAAAGCGCCATTGACGACCAGATAGTAGCCGAACAGCTTCGCGGCCGCTTCCGCTGGGAAGACATGATCGCCCGCCTGACCGGCCTCGGGCAGGAATTCGCGCAGCCTGGGCAGGAATTCCTCGACATAACCGGTGCCCTGGCAGTCGCGAAAATAGAGCGCATTCGGCCAGCCGCCGGCGAGACCGACGACGAGGTTCTGCTGATGGGCGCCGAACAGCAGGCCGAATTCCGAGAAGGCAACGATAAACGGCTCGATGGCAGCATGAAGGAAACGCTCGAACCACAAACGCGCCGTTTCCTCGACAGGTCGCTTCTCGTCGCGGGCGATACGGTGGACCAGGTCGGACAGATGGCTTTCGGTACGGCCGGGATGGCGCTCGCAAAGCGCGCCGAGAACGGCAGCCGACGGATTGCCCGTGCCGCGAAACGGATTTTCGCGAAACGAGACGATGGTATCCGTCATCAGCCGGCCGTCTTCGTCACGCAGGCCGAACCAGGCGGGCTCACCCAGCACCGTCATGGTCGGGCAGCGCCGCTGCAAGGCATAGCCGAGCTTGCCCTTGACCAGCCGGTGCACCGAAAGGCCGCGCCGGCACTCATGCTCCTCGACGATGCGCCTGGAATTGGTCAGGCGCAGGCTGAGCGAGAATTTCAGCATCCACTCGGCTTCAGCTGAATGAACCGTGCGCAGCGAGGTCGTGGCCCGCCACGCTGGTCCGCCGAGCCCAACATCAACGATACGGCCGGCGCGAAACAGGCGCTCGACGGGGTCTTCCAGCACGAGCCGTACGGCCTGCCACGGATGCATCGGAACGAGAACCTTGCCCTGTTGCTTGCCAGCCCGAGCAAGCAGCTGCGGATCGCTGGCGGCAAGCCCGCGGACCATCTCGGTGACATCTAGCGGCTCGACGCTGCCTCCAGTGAGGATGGTCGGGTCGACGGCCCACCAGCGCAGTTTGAACGCATTGCAGTATTCATGCCCGAAGCGCGCGGAATCCGTGTGCGTGAACTCTTCGCGACTCATCGGCGCCGGATGCACGGCATGGCCGAAGCGCAGGGCGCTTTCGGCATCGATGAAATCAGGATCGCCTTCGGAGAAGGGCCGCGACGATCCACGCGCCGCAGTCGCGTCAGCGATTGCGGCGATGCTGGCCAGGCTGCGGCGCAGGAAGGTCAGTCGGCTTTTCGCTGTCGCCCGGCCGGCAATGTCGGGATCCGCCAGGATCAGCGCCAAAAGGCTGAAAAGGTCGATCTCGGTCGCTTCGCCATCGGCCCCCTCGTTACTAATATCGAGGCGCCAGAGCGGCATCGCTAAATCGTGGTAACCGACCTTCGAGCGATGCCGCGCTTCGACGAGCACCGCCGCGCGCGAGGCAGGGAAATTCAGACGCAGCACGGCTGCCTGCGGCCGAAACAGCGCGGTTTGCCTGGCGTCGACGAATTCCCAGCCATTCCATTCCCGCAGCAACGCGTTGAGTAACGGGCTTAATGCAGAGGAAGATTCTGGTCCTACTTGTTCCATGTGCATCTCGATAAATCCTAATAATACTGCAGATTACATCTATAAGTCGTCGTCTTTAAACATTTATGTTGATTAACTATTATAAACAAGAAATAAGCTTGGTCTTATGACGACCGGTATGAAAAATCGATCTTCGCTTCTGCGCCGCCTGGCGATCGCGGTCTCGGCAATCGGCTTCGGCCAGTCGGCCTTCGTATCGCTCGTTCCCCTGGTGATGGAGCGGCTGAGGCTCGACACGTTTGCCATCGGCGCGGCAACTGCTGTCGGCGCGGCGGCCTTTCTGGTCGGCTCGCCGCTGTGGGGTCGCATGGGCGAGCGGCTTGGCCATGCCAGGCTGCTGCGCTTGCTCGGCCTCGCCATGCTGGCCGGCCAGGCGGTGTTCGCCATTCTGCTGATAGCCGGCACGGGAGCCGCGCTGGGCATCGCTTTGCTGATGCTTTCGCGAACCGTGTACGGTTTTGCCGCGTCCGGCGTCATGCCGACGGCGCAGGTCTGGGCCAGCCGCTCGGTTGCCGATGACAGGCGACAGGCCGCGCTGGGACTGCTTGGCGCCGGCGTCAGCATGGGGCGGCTGGCCGGCGCGCTGGCGGCAACGGCTGCCGTCCTGTCGCCGCTGCTGCCGCCCATCCTGTTCCTGTTCAGCCCGCTGTTGCTGTGGCTCGCGCCGGGCAAAGGGGAAGCCGGCGGACGGAGCGACGGCAAGGCAGCCGACGTCGGCCGTGGAATATCGCCCTTCGATCGCCGCGCTCTGCCTTGCCTGGCGATGGGCTTGTGCCTGACGCTCGGCTTCGGACAGGTGCAGATGATGCTCGGCCCGATGGCCCAGCAGCGTTTTGGCCTTGGTGCGACGCAGGCCACGACGGTGACCGGCCTGGCCCTGATGCTGGTCGCCATCGTCATGGTTTTGGTCCAGGGACTGCTCATGGCGCGCCTGCGGCTGGCGGAGCGCAACAGCGTCGTCGTCGGCTGTCTCATGGTTTGCGTCGGCATGACGGCGCTGGCCGTCACGGCCAGCCATGTTGCCTCGGCAGCGTCTCTGGTGGTGGCGGCGGCCGGCATTGCCCTGGCGACACCCGGCTACACCGCCTGGCTGATGAAGCGCCTGGAGCCCGGCGAGCAGGGCGCGGCGGCCGGCTGGCTCACCAGCACCCATGTACTCGGCCAGAGCATCGGCGCATTGGCCGGCGGCTTTGCCTTCACGCTCTGGCCCTTTGCGCCGCTGGCCGACTGCGCGGCGCTGGCGCTGGCCGCTGCCTGTCTCGCTGCCATGGTTCGCAAGCACTAGCCAAACCGCGCTCATTCGGCGACCTCCGGCAGCGGCTGCATCGGAGTACCCGGCTGGGCTTTTGCGGCATCGGCGAAATGGGCATTCAGCATGCGATAGGTCGCCACCACGGCGACGCCCGACAGCACTGTCGCCAGGGTGAACAGCGCGGAGTAGCCGAGCATGTCGGCGAGGCGGCCGGCCAGCATGGAGCCGACGAGATAGACGATAAGCTGGGCGCAGGACAGGATGGTGAAATCGGTGCCGGGTTGGTCCGACGACGTGACGGACATGAACAGGCTGTAGAGCGCCACGATCTCCATGTAGCGCACCAGCGTCTGCAGGAACGAGGCGCCGAAGATCGGCCAGAAGCCGGCGATAGCGCCGAAAGCGTGCAGCGCGAAGATCAGGAAGCAGATGGTGCGCAGCGCGCCGAGCAGGCCGAGCACCGAGGCGGCGCCGCGCTTGTGCAGCAGCCACGCCGCCAACGCCGAGCCGCCAAGCCCGACGGTGAGCGCAGCACCCCCCGAGAGATAACCGATGATGTCGAGCGGCACGCCGGCATCGACGAGATAGGAGCCTTCCATCGACTTCACCAGCCCCTCGCTGGCGCGGTAGATGAGCGCGATCCACAGGATCTGGCGTGCCTCGGGCCGGCGCAGGAAACGCATGATCGAGGGGCGGTCGATGGCCGCCTGCAGCGCGCTGGCGACGGGATCGGTCTCGCGCATGGCGAAGGCGGCGACCAGCGGGATGATGGACAGCGCGGCCACCATGGCCACCATGGTTTGCCAGCCGGCATGATGATAAGCCAACAGGCCGAGCGTGCCGCCGAGAACGACGCCGAGCGCGACGGCGCCGCCCTGGATCGCATTGCCGATCGGCCTGTCCTTCGGGTCGAGATATTTGGCCGCGTAGCCGTCGGTGGCGATGTCCTGGGTCGACATCAACAGGCTCACGACAAGGCCGACGGCAAAGATACCGGCGACATCGGTCGGCTCGATCCAAAGCATGGCGGCGATGCCGGCGATGACGCCGATCTGGGTGATGATGACCCAGCCGGCGCGATGGGCGCGGGCCATTGGCCGAAAGCGGTCGACCAGCGGCGCCCATAGGAATTTCAGCACCAGCGGCAGCATCAGCAGCGCCATCATGCCGATGGCGGTGCGCGACACGCCTTGCTCGCGCAGGATCGGCGGGATCGCCGCGGCAAACAGATAGCTCGGGATGGCCTGCGCCAGATAAAGGCAGGCGAGAACGACGAAAAGCCGCAGGCGCGAAAGCCCGGCGGGCGCCGGCCGGTCTGCGTCGGCGCTCATTTGACATAGTCCTTCGGTGCGTAACCGTTCAGGAAGGCGCCGGCCTCCGCCCGGCTGCGGGTGACGAGCACTGGAAAGCCGAACAGGCTTTGCCAGACGCGCTGCATGTTCTCGTCGGCGGCGGGGCGCACCAGCGCACAGGCGCGGCAGGCTTTTTCGAGCTGCTCGCGTTCCGCCTTGTACCAGAGGTTTTGCGCCTTGCGCTGGGCGTCGCTCAGCGCGATCTCGATGCGGATATCGACCAGGAGCACGAACGGCTCCCGTTCCTGCGAAAGGCGGCCGAGCGCCTCGATATAGCGCGCGCCATCCGCCGGATCGGCTGGCGCTTCTGCCAGCAGCGAGACCAATGCACCGTTTCGTTGGAGAGACACCGCCACCGCCGCCCCTCAGAATGTGATCTGGTAGGACCACGCAACCGAACGTCCCAGACCCGGAACGTCGGCGCCGCGGGTCGCCGATGCGGAAGGGTTGATGTAGTAGGTGTCGAACACATTGCGCACGGCAAGGTTCAGCACGCTTTCATTGCCGAACGTCTTCGAGACGGCGAGATTGACCAGTGCTGCACCGTCCAGTTCCTGGGTGGCGATGCGGTCGCGTCCGGAAAACAGCTCCAACTCGCTGCGCAGGGTCAGCTCGTTCTCGAAACGGGTGGTGAGATAGACCAGGCCCTTGTAGGTCGAGGGGACACGGTTGTTCGGCAGATACTCGTTCGCTTCGATGTGGCCGTCGCGATCCGCGTCGTATTTGCCTTCGACATAGCCGACCGATCCGCCCAGCGTGAACATGCCGCTGAGGTCTGCCTCGAGATTGGCTTCGACGCCCCAGATACGTTCCTTCTGCTGCGATACCCGGTTGTTGACGATGTCGTAGCTGACGCCGTTGTCCGAGGTCGACAGATAGGTGCTGACGCCGCCGCGATAGTCGCCCCAATCGCCGCGCAGACCGGCTTCCCAGGTGTTCACCAGCTGGGGTTCAGGCGCGATATCGGCATAGCTGATCGCGTAATCCGGCGCGTTGGTGCACGGCAGCAGCGGCCGGATGGCGGTGCCATAGGCGTCGCAGGTTTCGGCGTTGGAGTTCAACCCGGCCCGGCGGGTGAAGCCGCCAATGTCGGTCAGGCTGTAGCCTTGCGAGAAATTGCCGAAAAGCTGCATCCTTTCGGTCAGATCGTAGACGGCGCCGGCGTTGAAGGTGACGGCGTCGTAGTCGAACGAGCCGCCGGTCACCTGGATCGCCGGCAGGCCGATAATGTTCCGGCCTAGCAGAACGGCAGCGGCAGGCCGGGTGAAGTCTTCAACGTTGAGATAAAACTGGTCGTAGCGCGCGCCGCCGCTGATGCGAAAGCGATCCGTCACCGGAATTTCGCCCTGCGCAAACAAGGCGACCGAGTTCTGGGTCGTGGGCGAGATGGCCTCCTGACCGTTGGTCAGCTGCTGATCGGTGGCATCGAAGACGTAGTCGGCGCCCCAGGTCAGCGTGCTGCCCTGAGTGATAAAGTCCATCGGCGTGTTGACGGTCAGGTTGACGCCGCTGCGCCGCGATTGCAGCGCCGTCTGGTTGAAGTCGGCGGTCGGGTCCGTACCCGGCGGCAGGATCACCGGCCGCGTCGGGTTCGTCGGTAAATACACCTGGCTGTTGACGGCCGAGAATTTGGTAAAGGGCGACTGCTTGAAGATGTCGTTGTAGAACGCCTTGACCTCGAGGTTTCCGAGCGCGAAGTCGCTGTCGGTGTATTTGGCGGTCAGATATTTCGAATCTTCCTTCAGCGGCTTGCCTTCATAGGGATCGCCGAAATCCGGGGAGACGGGATTGGTCGTGTAATCGGTGAACCAGTCCGGCTTCTGGTTGGCATAGGTCCAGTCGACGCTGGCCTCGAAGCGCCTGGAATCGAACTGGTAGCCGGCCACGCCGAAGAGATTGCCCGTGCCGGTGCGGTCGCCGCCGCCTTGCCCAAGCATGGCGTCCGAAGCCATCTCGTTGCCGTGGCCGTCATAGGTGCGGCGCGACAGATCACCGGACGCCGAGAAGAAATAGTCGAAATCGCCTTTCTTGCCCTCGACCGAGACACTGGTGCTTGGCCCGGCCGACTTGCCGGGGTTTTCGGTGAAGGCGGTGACGCCGGTGCGCACCGTCACCTTCGGCTTGTCGCTGTCGCCGCGCTTGGTGATGAAGTTGATCGTGCCGCCGGTGGCGCCGGCGCCATAAAGGCTGGACGCGCCATTGATGACTTCGATGCGCTCGACCGAATTCAGGTCGATCATCGACAGGATGCGTGAGACGTCCCGCAGCGGTGTGTTGCGCGGCACACCGTCGACCATGATGAGAAGACTGCGCCCGCGGAAGGTTTCCGAAGCGCCGGAAATGGTCTGGTTGCGTGGCGCGTAGCCGGGGACGATGCGGCTGATCAGGGTCGCGGCGTCGATATTTTCCTGCGCGGCTTCCTCGACCTGTTCCTGTTCCACGACCTGGACAGACTGAGCGACGCTGGAAATCGACCTTTCATTGCGGCCGGTGACCAGTATCTGATCGAGCACGGTGGCTCCCTGCTGGTCCGTCGGAGCGGCTTCCTGGGCAAACGCCGCGCCTGCCATAATCGACGAACCCAAAGCCGATGACCAAAGAAGCGTACTGAAAAATCTGCGCATGCTGCCCCCATCCATGCCCTGGTCCCCAGTGCCAGAGCGGAAAGGCCCAGTTATAATTCATGACAAAAGGAGACAACATTTATTTCATGAGTTCTTTGATCAGGATTGTTCCGCAACGGACGGGGGCTGTGCATATGAGCAGAACGTATTTTAGCGGGCGCTAAGATGTTGAGCTTTCTTGACAAAACGGCATAGGGCAGCCGGCGGCGTCGTCAGCCTTTGTGCTTACAAGAAGCTCTGCGGATCGATGTCGACCTGCACGCGAACCGAGCCGCGCTGCTTCGGCCCTTCGGCCAGCATGGTGCGGATGAAGCCTTGGATGTCGGCGCGCTTTTCACCCTGGATCAGCAAGCGGAAACGATGGCGCCCACCAAGCAGCGACAGCGGCGCCTCGGCCGGGCCGAGCACGAACAGGTCGCTGGCCTGGGGTGCTGCACGGCGCAGGCCGCGCGCGTGGCCTTCGGCCTCGGCCCGCGTCACCGCACTGACGATGACGCCGGCAAGCCTGCCGAAGGGCGGCAGGGCTGCCCGTTCGCGCTCAGTGATCTCGCGTTCGTAAAAGGCCTCGGGATCGCCCGAGACGATCGCCCGCATCACCGGATGGTCCGGCTGGAAAGTCTGCAGCAGGCCGAGGCTCTTCTTGCCGGTGCGGCCGGCGCGTCCAGTCACCTGGCTGAGCAATTGGAAGGTCCGTTCGGCGGCGCGCGGATCGCCATTGGCGAGGCCGAGATCGGCATCGACGACACCGACCAGCGTCATGTTGGGAAAGTTATGGCCCTTGGCGACCAGCTGGGTGCCGATGACGATGTCGGCCTCGCCATTGGCAATGGCCTCGAGCTCCAGACGCAGCCGGCGCACTCCACCCATCAAATCGGACGACAGGACGATCGTGCGCGCGTCGGGGAAATGCGCCACGACTTCTTCAGCTATCCGCTCGACGCCAGGCCCGCAGGCGACCAGATGGTCGAGCGTGCCGCATTCCGGACAAGCCTCCGGCCGCTTCTCATTGTGCCCGCAATGATGGCAGACGAGTTGGCCGCGAAAGCGGTGCTCAACCAGCCAGGCCGAACAGACCGGGCAGCCGAAGCGGTGGCCGCAGACACGGCACAGCGTCAGCGGCGCATAGCCGCGCCGGTTGAGGAACAGCAGCGACTGCTCCTTCTTCTCCAGCGTACGTTGCATCTGGTCGATCAGCAGCGGCGACAGAAAGCCGCCCCGGGCCGGCGGCGCGCGCCGCAGGTCGATCGTCTTGAGATCGGGAAGCGCGGCTTCGGCAAAGCGCGCCGACAGCACCGCCCTGCTGTAGCGGCCCTGCTGCGCATTGACCCGGCTTTCGACCGATGGCGTCGCCGACGCCAGCACCACCGGGAAGCCGCTGATATGGCCGCGCACCACCGCCATGTCGCGCGCATTGTAGAAGACGCGATCCTCCTGCTTGTAGGCGGGGTCGTGCTCCTCGTCGACGACGATCAGCCCGAGCTCGCGGAACGGCAGGAACAGCGCCGAACGCGCCCCGGCAACGACGCGCACGCCGCCTTCCGCCACCTGCCGCCAGACCTTTTCGCGCATTCGGGGCGGCAGGTCGGAATGCCATTCCGCCGGCTTGGCGCCGAAGCGCTGCTGGAAGCGTTCGAGGAAGGCATGCGTCAGCGCGATCTCCGGCAAAAGGATCAGCACCTGCCTGCCCTGGTCCAGGGCTGCCGCCACCGCTTCGAAATAAACTTCCGTCTTGCCCGAGCCGGTGACGCCGTCGAGCAGCGTGACGTTGAAAGCAGCGGCCGTGACATTGGCGCGCAGCATGGCGGCCGCGTCTGCCTGGTCCGGCATCAGCTCCGGCATGGCGTAGGAGGGATCGGGCGCGGCGACCACCGGTCGAGGCGGGATCATCACTGTCTCGAACACGCCTTGCGCCTTGAGCCCCTCGACCACCGTCGACGACACGCCCGCCGCGTGCGCCAGGCCGGATCGCGTCCAGGCAAGCCCCCCTTCCGCCGTCTCCAGCACGCGCGTCCTGGCATCCGTCATCCGGTCGGGCATGACGAGGGTCCGCTGCAGGCCCTCGATCCATGGTTCGGGATCGAACGCCTCCGGCGCGCGCAACAGCATGCGCGCCACCATGCCGGGCGGCGACAGCGTGTACTGCGCCAGCCAGTCGACAAAGCGGCGCATGCCGCGGTCGATCGGCGGGCAGTCGAAGACCTGTTCGATCGGGCGCAGCTTTTTGGCGTCGATATTCTCGACCGCACCATCCCAGACGATGCCGGCAACCTGGCGCGGACCGAGCGGCACGCGCACGATCGAGCCCGGCACCACGCGCACGCCGGCAGGCAAAGCGTAGGTGTAGGGCCGTTCGGCCGGCATCGGCACCAGCACCGGCGCGGCTGCGACAAAGGGCGAATCTTCGATCATCGGGCGTGACCTTGCCCCGACTTTGGTCTAGATCAAAGGGCAACCCCGAATGTGCATGGCATGCACATGGAAATCTTTCAGGAGACCCCCATGAAATTTTTTGTCGACACCGCTGACATCAAGGACATCAAGGAACTGAACGACCTGGGGCTGCTCGACGGCGTGACCACCAATCCCTCGCTGATCCTGAAATCCGGCGGCAAGATCGCCGAGGTCACCAAGCAGATCTGCGACATCGTCAAGGGCCCGGTTTCGGCCGAGGTCGTTGCGGTCGAATACAAGGACATGATGGCCGAGGCCAACATCCTGGCCAAGATCGCCGACAATGTCTGCATCAAGGTGCCGCTGACGCTCGACGGCCTGCGCGCCTGCAAGACGATCCGCACCGAGATGAACCGCATGGTCAATGTAACGCTGTGCTTCTCGGCCAACCAGGCGCTGCTGGCGGCCAAGGCCGGCGCCTCGTTCATCTCGCCCTTCGTCGGCCGCGTCGACGATACCGGCGCGGACGGCATGGAGCTGATCCAGGAGATCCGGCAGATCTACGACAATTACGATTTCGACACCGAGATCCTCGTCGCTTCGGTTCGCACCGTGAACCACGTCAAGCAGGCAGCCCTGATCGGCGCCGATGTCGTTACCGCGCCGGCCGCGACGCTGAAGGCGCTGGTCAAGCACCCGTTGACCGACAAGGGCCTGGATCAGTTCGCTGCCGACTGGGCCAAGACCGGCCAGAAGATCGGCTGAGATCGGGTTCGCTACAAAAAGGCCGGGAAACCGGCCTTTTTATTGCGGACTGCTAAAGTCGAGTTGGCAAGGCTAGGAAACGCTCAGGCCTTCTTGCCGTGCCTGACCAAGTCCTGGGCGACCGACAGGCTCACCATTTCAGCCAGTTCGCGTGCGGCGCGGTTCTCGGCGTCGAGCTGCGCCCGGTAGGAGGCGAACTCCTGCGTCGGCTTGTCGAAGGATGATGGGATCGACCGCTTGCCGGTGGCGATCACCACGCCGGTCCTGGCATCGGTCAGCACATAGTTTGCGGTCAGCGTCACCGTGCCTGCCGTCGGCTCGTCTTCGTCGGTCTGAATCTGCACCACCGCGGCCGATTCGACCAGTTCGGTGACACCGAGATCGAGCATGTAGACCGGTGCCGTCGTCTCGCCGGCACCCTGGCCGAAGGCGAAGATCAGATTGTTGCGGACCTGCTGGGCATAGCGGGTCTTGACCGGCTTGACCGCGATCGAGGCGAGCTCCGCCGACGCGCTGACAGTCGAGCCTGCCGTCAGCGGCGCGCTCGAATAGAGCGGCCTGACAGTGCAGGCCGAAACCAGCGTCATCGAGGCCACCAGCCCGCAGAGCGCGGTGCGGCGCAGCACATGCGTCGTCTTTCCGAAGTCAAGCCCCGTCTTTTTGAAATCAGGCAACGACATTGACGATCCTCTGCGGCACGATGATCACCTTGCGGGGCGCCTTACCTTCCAGCGCTTTCTGCACGAAGTCGAGAGCCAGAACCGCTTTTTCGACCGCACCTTGGTCCGCGTCGCGGGCAATTGTCAAATCGCCGCGCTTCTTGCCGTTGACCTGAACCGGCAGCACGATCTCGTTGTCGACCACCAGCGCCGGGTCGTAGACCGGCCATGGCCGTTCGGCGACCAGATCGGTGCCGCCGAGCGTGTGCCAGCACTCTTCGGCCAGATGCGGCATGACCGGCGCGACCACATGCACAAGGATCTCCACCGCCTCGCGGCAGGCGCCTTTCAGCGCCGCATCGGCCTTGCCCTCGGCAACGTCGTTGAGCGGCGTGTTCAAGGCATTGGCAAGTTCGTAGATGCGGGCGATGGCTCGGTTGAAGCCGAGCTTCTCGATATCCTCGCCGATCGCTTTCAGGATCTTGTGCGCGGCCTTGGAAACGGCACCGGCCTCGCCATCCTGCGCCGCCTGTGGCTTGACGCCATCGAGCGTCTCGGCGGCGATCGACACCAGGCGCCAGACACGCTGGATGAAACGGTGCGCGCCGGCGGCGCCATCGTCCGTCCACTCGACGTCGCGCTCGGGCGGCGAATCCGACAGCATGAACCAGCGTGCGGTGTCGGCGCCGTAGCCGTCGGTGATGTCTTCCGGGCTTACCGTATTCTTCTTCGACTTCGACATCTTTTCGAGTGAGCCGATCGCCGCCTCTTCGCCGGTGGCGATCTCGATGGCGCGGCGCTTGCCGCCGACATCCTCGATCCTGACCTCAGCCGGCGACAGCCAGCGGCCATTGTTCGACGCACCGCCGACGCGGTAGGTCTCATGCACCACCATGCCTTGCGTGAACAGGCCCTTGAATGGCTCGGCCAGGTCGAGATGCCCGGTCGCGCGCATGGCGCGGGTGAAGAAGCGCGAATAGAGCAGATGGAGGATCGCGTGCTCGATGCCGCCAATATACTGGTCGACGGCCAGCCAGTCATCGGCAGCCTTGGGCTCCGTCGGCTCATTGGCCCAGGGCGCGGTGAAGCGCGCGAAATACCAGGACGAATCGACGAACGTGTCCATCGTGTCGGTCTCGCGGCGCGCATCCTTGCCGCATTGCGGGCACTTCACATGCCGCCAGGTCGGGTGGCGGTCGAGCGGATTGCCGGGACGGTCGAACTCGATGTCGTCGGGCAGCTTGACCGGCAGATCGGCCTTCGGCACCGGCACGACGCCGCAATCCTCGCAATGGATCATCGGGATCGGGCAGCCCCAGTAGCGCTGACGCGAAATGCCCCAGTCGCGCAAGCGGAAGTTCACCTTGCGCTCCGCCATTGGCCGCCCGCCTATGGTCTTCTGCTCCAGGAGCTTTGCCACCTCGTCGAACGCCTGCTCCGGCTTCATGCCGTCGAGAAAGCGCGAATTGATCATCACGCCGTCATCGACATAGGCCTCTTCCGTGACCTGGAAGGTCTTGGCGTCGGCATCTTCCGGCATCACCACCGCGATCACCGGCAGGCCGTATCTGTTGGCGAAGTCGAGGTCGCGCTGGTCGCCCGACGGACAGCCGAATATGGCGCCGGTGCCGTATTCCATCAAAACGAAATTCGCGACGTAGACCGGCAGGGTCCACGAGTCGTCGAACGGATGCACGACGCGGATGCCGGTGTCGAAACCTTTCTTCTCGGCCGTCTCCAGTGCGGCCACCGACGTGCCCATATGCCTGATTTCGTCGATGAACTTGGCCAGATCGAGATTGGTCTCGGCGGCCTTCCTGGCCAGCGGATGGTCGGCGGCAACCGCCATGAACGACGCGCCGAAAATGGTGTCGGGCCTGGTCGTGTAGACCTCCAGTTCCTTCGCATCGCCAACCGGAGCGGCCAGCGGCCAGCGGATCAGCAGCCCTTCCGAGCGGCCGATCCAGTTCTGCTGCATCAGCTTGACCTTTTCCGGCCACTCGCCGAGACCATTCAGCGAGTCCAGCAGGTCCTGCGCGTAGTCGGTGATCTTGAAGAACCACTGCGTCAGCTCGCGCTGTTCGACCAGCGCGCCCGAGCGCCAGCCACGGCCGTCGATGACCTGCTCGTTGGCGAGCACCGTCATGTCCTCCGGGTCCCAGTTGACCTTGGAGGATTTGCGCGTCACCAGCCCCTTTTCGACGAAATCGAGGAACAGCATCTGCTGGCGGTGGTAATAGTCGACGTCGCAGGTGGCGAACTCACGCGCCCAGTCCAGCGACAGGCCCATCATCTTGAGCTGCTCGCGCATGGCGGCGATGTTGGCGTAGGTCCATTCCTTGGGATGGACCTTGTTCTGCATCGCCGCGTTTTCGGCCGGCATGCCGAAAGCGTCCCAGCCCATCGGGTGCAGCACGTTGAAGCCCTTGGCCCGCTTGTAGCGCGCCACCACATCACCCATCGTGTAGTTGCGGGTGTGGCCGATATGGATCTTCCCCGAGGGATAGGGGAACATCTCCAGCACGTAGTATTTCGGCTTTGGATCGTTGTTATGCGCTTCGAACAGCTTCTTTTCGGCCCAGGCCTTCTGCCATTTGGGCTCTGACGCGCGCGGATTGTATCGTTCGGTTGCCATCGGATGATTTTCACTTAAAAGCAGGCGCAGACCGCCGGACAAGGCCCGGTGGCCAAGGTAAATGTCGTCGCGGTGTTCACCATGGATTGCCGGACCCGTCAACTGCGGCGAGCCGGCCAAGATGATTAAAGAAAGGCAGGATATGGACATGGCCAGCGCCGTCGAACAGTTTTTCGCCGTCAAGACGAGGATCGCTGCCGCCGAGCGCGAGGCCGGCCGCGACGCCGGTTCGGTGACGCTGGTTGCGGTGTCGAAGACTTTTGAGGCCGACGTCATCCGCCCGGTCATCGAGGCTGGCCAGCGCGTCTTCGGCGAAAACCGCGTGCAGGAAGCGCAAGGCAAATGGCCGGCCTTGAAAGCGGAATTCCCTAATATCGAACTGCATCTGATCGGCCCGCTGCAGTCGAACAAGGCGAGGGAAGCCGTCGCTCTCGCCGACGTCATCGAGACCGTCGACCGCGAAAAGATCGCCACCGAACTCGCCAAGGAAATCGTGCGCCAGGGCCGCACGCCGAAACTCTACGTCCAGGTCAATACCGGCTCGGAGCCGCAAAAGGCCGGCATCGAGCCGCGCGACGCCGTCGCCTTCGTCGCCCGCTGCCGCGATGTCCATGGCCTCGCCATCGAAGGCCTGATGTGCATCCCGCCGGCCGACGAAAACCCCGGCCCGCATTTCGCCTTGCTGGAAAAGCTCGGCAAAGAGGCCGGGGTCGCAAAACTGTCGATGGGCATGTCCGGCGACTTCGAGACCGCCATAGCCTTCGGCGCCACCAGCGTCCGCGTCGGCTCGGCGATTTTTGGCGGCCGATAACCTCGGTGATCTCGCGGCCCTAACAGTAGCATTTGTTGCTGCATCGCTGCAGCGATGCTATATCTAGCCAAGCTAGCTAGGTATCTTCCATGAACTGGCATCTGCAGGACGCAAAAAACAATCTCTCGAAGCTGGTTCAGCAGGCTCGTGAAAAGGGCCCGCAGACCATCACCTTGCGTGGAAAGCCCGCTGCTGTCGTGTTGGCCGCTGAAGAATACGAAAGGCTCGTCGGCTCTAAGCCCTCACTTGCGGAATACCTTCTTTCCGGTCCCGAGTGGGACGACGACTTCGTCGAAGAGGTCAATCGCCGCTCCAAGGGGCCCGGCAGAGACGTGGACCTCTGATGTTTCTTCTGGACACGAACGTCGTGTCGGGTGCGCGAAAGCGAGAGGGGCCAGTGGCGGATTGGATAATCAAGCAAGAGCGCCAGTCTCTGTTTCTAAGCGTCATCACGCTCGGTGAAATCGCACGCGGAATCGAAATGAAGCGGCGAAACGACCCCGACACTGCAAACCATTTAGCAGCGTGGTTCCACGGTCTGCGCCACAGCTACGAAAACCGAATTCTCGGCATAGACGAGAGCATCGCTGCCCAATGGGGTCGCATCTCCGCGATCCGCACGCGCGGCGACGCAGATGGGCTTATAGCCGCGACGGCGCTCTTCCACGACCTCATACTGGTCACACGCAACGTCGCCGATTTTGACGATACTGGCGTCACAATGTTCAACCCTTGGGAAGCCTGACCCGCCTGTGTTGATCCGGTGTTGGGGTCGGCCGCAGGTTGAGCCAGAGCCGGCCCATCATTGCGCCACGACTGGAAACGAAACGCGCCGTTCCTATTTGCTTGGCGTCATCACCAATCTGCTGGAGCCACCATGCGCTACAATCAACTTGGAAATACGGGGATGTTCGTCTCGGAACTCTGCCTCGGCACCATGACCTTCGGCGCCGCGGGCGAGAATGCCCAATGGGGCCTGATTGCCAGCCTCGACCAGAAGGGCGTCAACGACATCGTTGCCCGTTCCATCGCCGCCGGCGTTAATTTCTTCGACACGGCCGACGTCTATTCATTCGGCCAGTCCGAACGCCTGCTTGGCCAGTCGCTCAAGGATCTTGGCGTCAAGCGCTCGGACGTCGTCATTGCGACCAAGGTGCATGGCGCCATGGGCCAGGGCCCGAACGAGCGCGGCTCTTCGCGCGGCCACATCATGGATTCGGTCGAGGGCAGCCTGGAGCGGCTGCAGCTCGACCATATCGATCTCTACCAGCTGCACGGCACCGACACGGTGACCCCCATCGACGAGACGCTGCGGGCGCTCGACGATCTCGTTGCCAGCGGTAAGGTCCGCTATGTCGGCGTCTCCAACTGGGCGGCTTGGCGCATCTCTAAGGCCCTCGGCATAGCCGAGCGCAAGGGGTTTTCCCGCTTTGAGACCATCCAGTCCTATTACTCGATCGCCGGCCGCGACCTCGAGCGCGAGATCGTGCCGCTGATCAACGAGGAAAAGCTCGGCCTGATGGTCTGGTCGCCAATGGCCGGCGGCCTGCTGTCGGGCAAATACGGCCCCGGCGCGCCCGGCAATGGCGAAGGCCGCCGCGCCGCCTTCAACTTCCCGCCGGTCGATGAGGACCGCGCCTGGGCGGCTGTCGCCGTGATGCGCGAGATCGCCCAGAAGCACGGCGTCAGCGTCGCCACGGTGGCGCTCGGCTATGTCCTGGCCAAACCTTTCGTCATGAGCGTCATCATCGGCGCCAGCCGCATGGAGCAGCTCGAGCAGAACCTAGCCGCGGCCGAGGTGAAGCTCGACGCCGACGATCTCGCCAAACTTGATGAGGTCAGCGCGCTGCCGGCCGAATATCCCGGCTGGATGCTGGAGCGCCAGGCCGCCGGTCGCCGCCCGGCGCCGTTCACGCCGAAGAAGTAGTCGCCGCCGGTTGGATGCTGGGGAGCCAAAGGGGCTCCCCAAAATCGTTCAGGCTCTGTTTTTGTTGAGCATGATCTTTTCCGAAAACCGGATTCCCCCTTTCGGGATCATGCTCCCATCCGAACGCTCTCGACCAGAAAGTCGAGAAAGGCCCGCACCCGTGCCGGCAGATGCCGGCCCTGGCCGACATAGACGGCGTGGGTAGGCTCCTCGTCGCCCGGATCGAAATCCTCCAGCAGCGCCGTCAGCCGGCCCGCCGCGATGTCATCGGCCACATGCCAGTGCGCCAGCCGGGCGATGCCGGCGCCGCCGACCGCCATCAACCGCATCGACTCGCCATCGCCGACCAGCGTGTTTCCCACGGTGGGAACCGTGATGGCATTGTCAGCTGCGTCGACAAACTGCCAGCCATCGACATGCCGGACAAAGCCGAAAGCCATGCGATTGTGCCGGCTGAGATCGGCTGGAATCAGCGGTGTGCCATGTGTCTTGAGATAGGACGGTGCGGCAACGACCGTCATCCGGGTTTGCCCGAGCTTGCGCGCCACCAGCCGCGATTCGCCGAGCGGCCCGGCGCGGATGGCGACGTCGGCACGCTCAGCCATCAAATCGATGACGCTGTCGGTCAGCACCAGATCGACCGATATCTCGGGATAGCGTTCGAGGAAATCAGGCAGCAGCGGGATCAGCCGATGCACCCCAAAGGGCACATAGGAGTTGACGCGCAGCCGTCCGCGCGGCGCGGCACCCACGGCCGCCTCGCGCTCGGCCGCCGCCATATCGGCCAGGATGCGCACCCCGCTGTCATAGAACGCCGTCCCTTCCGGCGTCAGCTGCAGCTTGCGCGTCGAGCGGGTGACCAGCCGCGCGCCGAGCCTTGCCTCCAGTCGCGCGATCAGCTTGCTCACCGCCGACGGTGTCATACGCAGCGAACGAGCCGCAGCCGAGAAGCTGCTCGCCTCGACGACGCGTACGAACACTTCGATCTCGCCGGAACGGTTGATATCGGGTCTGGCCATCTGTGAATCTATTTCACAGGAAATATGCCCGAGGCAAGTCTGGTTCACAAGGCATGGCAACACGATCTCTGCGGTCGGGGCGCGGGTCTGGACAGCGCGCTCATTCGAGTTCGAACTGGAAACCGCCATGCCTCTTGCTCTCTACGCCCTCGCTGCCGGCGCCTTCGGCATCGGTGTCACCGAATTCGTCATCATGGGGCTGCTGATTGATGTCGGCAAAGATCTCGGAGTCTCGATCTCGGCCGCCGGCCAGTTGATTTCGGGCTACGCGTTGGGCGTCGTCATCGGCGCGCCGCTTTTGACCATTGCCACCGGCAACTGGCCCCGCAAGACCGTCCTTCTGGCCCTTATGGCGATCTTCACGCTCGGCAACCTCGCCTGTGCGATCGCCCCCGACTACTGGACGCTGATGGGCGCCCGCATCATCACCGCCTTTGCCCATGGCACTTTCTTTGGCGTCGGCTCGGTGGTCGCCACCGGCCTGGTCGCACCCAACAAGAAAGCCTCGGCGATCGCGCTGATGTTCACCGGCCTGACTATCGCCAACATCCTCGGCGTGCCCTTCGGCACTTGGCTCGGCCAGACCTTCGGCTGGCGCGCCACCTTCTGGGCTGTAACCCTGGTCGGCTTGGCAGCCTTTGCCGTCATCCTGCTTCTGGTGCCGCGCAGCAAGGAAGCGCCCGAGAAGACCAATCTGCGCGCAGACCTCGCAGTGCTGCGCCGCACGCCGGTGCTGCTCGGCCTCGCCACCACCGTGCTCGGCTATGCCGGCGTCTTCGCCGTCTTCACCTACATCGCCCCGCTGCTCACCGAGATCACCGGCTTCAGGGAGGCCGCGGTGTCGCCGATCCTGCTCGTCTTCGGCGGCGGCCTCATCGCCGGCAATCTGCTTGGCGGCAAGGTCGCCGACCGCTGGTTGGTGCCGGCGGTGCTCGGCAGCCTCGTGGTGCTGGCGTTGGTGCTGGCCACAATGACCTTCGCCGTCCACAGCCAAATCCTGGCCGTCATCTATGTCGGCCTGCTTGGTGCCGCCGCCTTCGCCACCGTGGCGCCGCTGCAGATGTGGGTGCTGGAAAAGGCGCAAGGCGCGGGCCAGAGCCTCGCCTCGTCCTTCAACATCGCCGCCTTCAACCTCGGCAATGCCGCCGGCGCTTGGCTTGGCGGCGCGGTGATTGCCCATGGCCTCGGCCTCGGCTCACTAACCTGGATCGCCGCTTTGCTGCCGGTCGCGGCTCTTGGCGTCGCTGCCCTGGCGCTGCGCCTCGATCGCGCCCCCACAATCGGGGCGCCGGTCTGCGCCCAGTCATGAGCATCACGCGCAATCCTTCTTCGACATCATCAAGGAGCATAAAATGGATTATCGACGTCTCGGCGCATCGGGCCTGAAAGTGCCCGCACTCTCTTTCGGCGCCGGCACTTTCGGCGGCTCCGGGCCGCTGTTCGGGGCCTGGGGCAACAGCGACGCCAAGGAAGCGCGGCGGCTGATCGACATCTGCCTCGAGGCCGGCGTCAATCTGTTCGACACCGCCGATGTCTATTCGAACGGCGCCTCCGAGGAAGTGCTTGGCGAAGCCATCAAAGGCCGCCGCGACGCGGTGCTGATCTCGACTAAGACTTCGCTGCCGATGGGCGACAGACCGGCCGACTACGGCTCGTCGCGCTCGCGGCTGATCAAGGCCGTCGACGCGTCCCTGAAGCGCATGGGCACCGATTACATCGACCTGCTGCAGCTGCACGCGTTTGATGCCGGCACGCCGATCGAGGAGGTGTTGTCGACGCTGGACGATCTCGTGCGCGCCGGCAAGCTGCGCTATGTCGGCGTCTCCAACTTCTCCGGCTGGCAACTGATGAAGTCGCTGGCCGAGGCCGACAAGCATGGCTACCCGCGTTATGCCGTACACCAGGTCTACTATTCGCTGGTCGGCCGCGACTATGAGTGGGAGCTGATGCCGCTCAGCCTCGACCAGGGCATCGGCGCGCTGGTGTGGAGTCCGCTCGGCTGGGGCCGCCTGACCGGCAAGATCCGCCGCGGCCAGCCCCTGCCGGAAAAGAGCCGGCTGCACGACACCGCCGATTTCGGCCCGCCGGTCGCGGACAAACATCTCTACCGGGTCATGGATGCGCTTGATGCGATGGCTGAAGAGACCGGCAAGACCGTGCCGCAGATCGCCATCAACTGGCTGTTGCGGCGCCCGACCGTGTCCTCGGTCATCATCGGCGCCCGCAACGAGGAACAGCTGCGCCAGAACCTCGGCGCCGTCGGCTGGGCGTTGACGCCGGAGCAGGTCAAAAAGCTCGACAAGGCAAGCGAAGTGGCCGCGCCCTACCCGTACTTCCCCTATCACCGCCAGGAAGGTTTCGCCCGGCTGAACCCGCCTGCGGTGTGATCGCCGACGCTGCCAAATCTCCCCCCTCGAGGGGGAGATGTCGCCGAAGGCGACAGAGGGGGTCGCCGCGCGTGGAGCGCTAGCCCCCATCTGCCGCAGGAGGGTCGCGTCCGGTCGAACCGAACCCCTCTGGCCGCTTTGCGGCCATCTCCCCCTCAAGGGGGGAAATCAAGCGCGCCGCTCAGTGCAGCACGAACTCCCCATCCACCTTCCGCCATTCGTTCGGCGCGATCAGCTTCTGGTGCGTGTAGCTGATCGAATGCAGCGGCCCGTCGAGCCTGGCCTTCCAGAACTCGATGAACTTGATCAGCACCGGAAACTTCGGCGCCAGATCGTAATCCTGCCAGATGAAGCTCTGCAGCAGATGCGGGTGGTCGGGAAAATGGTATAGAATCTTGGCCGTGGTCAGGCCATACCCCTTGAGCATCAGGTCCATTTCGGAATGATCGCGCATGACAGCCCCTTGGCCTAGTTGATTCTCCATTCCTCCCAACACCGAATTGTGCGCGCCGTTCCTTAACTGTCTATGATTTTCCTGATCCCAGTCGGGTTTTATGCACGAAAACATGCAGTTAGCAGCGACCGCTGCCGAGTGCTGATACAACCGAAACGGGAGCTGCGGCATCCCGCCACGCGAATCCAACGTCTAATGTTGCCGTCAGCGCGGAACTGTTAATAATGCCGCCGAATTCGCGGCTGCGTCGCCGTGATCCTGGCTGTGGTCAAGCCGGCGGGGTGGTTTGGGAGGAAAGTGAAGACATGTCCGAGGTGAAGATCTACCGCGTCCAGCCGGCGTGGAAGAAGAATGCGCTGATCGACAATGACACCTACCTCAAATGGTATGCTGACAGCGTGAAGAATCCGGACAGGTTCTGGGGCAAGCACGGCAAGCGCATCGACTGGTTCAAGCCGTTCAGCAAGGTCAAGAACACCTCCTTCGAGGGCAAGGTCTCGATCAAATGGTTCGAGGACGGCGAAACCAACGTCTCCTACAACTGCATCGACCGCCATTTGAAGAAGCGCGGCAACCAGACAGCCATCATCTGGGAAGGCGACAATCCCTACGACGACAAGAAGATCACCTATAACGAGCTCTACGAGCATGTCTGCCGGCTCGCCAATGTGATGAAGAAGCACGGCGTCAGGAAGGGCGACCGCGTCACCATCTACATGCCGATGATCCCGGAAGCGGCCTACGCGATGCTGGCTTGCACCCGCATCGGCGCCATCCACTCGATCGTCTTCGGCGGCTTTTCACCGGACGCGCTGGCCGGCCGCATCGATGACTGCAAGTCGACCTTCGTCATCACCGCCGATGAGGGCCTGCGCGGCGGCAAGCCGATCCCGCTGAAGGAAAACACCGACAGAGCGATCGAAATCGCCGCCAAGGCCGGCACCAAGGTCGAAAAAGTGGTCGTCGTGCGCCGCACTGGCGGCAAGACCGGCTGGGTTCAGGGACGCGACATCTGGTACCATGACGAGATCGCCACGGTGAAGGGCGACTGCAAGCCGGAGAAGATGAAGGCCGAGGATCCGCTGTTCATCCTCTACACCTCAGGCTCGACCGGCAAGCCGAAGGGCGTGCTGCACACCACTGCCGGCTACCTCGTCTATGTCTCGATGACCCACCAATATGTCTTCGACTACCATGACGGCGATATCTACTGGTGCACCGCCGATGTCGGTTGGGTCACCGGCCACAGCTACATCGTCTATGGCCCGCTCGCCAACGGCGCCACCACGCTGATGTTCGAGGGCGTGCCGAACTACCCCTCGCAGTCGCGCTTCTGGGAAGTCATCGACAAGCACAAGGTCAACATCTTCTACACTGCGCCGACGGCACTGCGCGCGCTGATGGGCGCCGGCGACGAACCGGTGAAGAAGACCTCGCGCAAGTCGCTGCGCGTGCTGGGCTCGGTCGGCGAACCGATCAATCCGGAAGCTTGGGAGTGGTATTTCAACATCGTCGGCAACGGCAAGGTGCCGATCGTCGACACCTGGTGGCAGACCGAGACCGGCGGCATCCTGATCACGCCGCTGCCCGGCGCCACCGACCTCAAGGCTGGTTCGGCGACGCGGCCCTTCTTCGGCATCAGGCCGCAGCTGGTCGACGGCGAAGGTAGGGTGCTGGAAGGGGCGGCCGACGGCAATCTCTGCATCGCCGATTCCTGGCCCGGCCAGATGCGCACGGTCTATGGCGATCATGACCGCTTCGTGCAGACCTATTTCTCCACCTACAAGGGCAAATACTTCACCGGTGACGGCTGTCGCCGCGACGCCGACGGCTATTACTGGATCACCGGCCGCGTCGACGACGTCATCAACGTTTCCGGCCACCGCATGGGAACGGCCGAGGTCGAATCGGCGCTCGTCAGCCATGAGAAGGTGTCGGAAGCAGCTGTCGTCGGCTATCCCCACGACATCAAGGGCCAGGGCATCTACAGCTACGTTACCTTGATGAAAGGCGTGGAGCCGAGCGAGGAACTGCGCAAGGAGCTCGTGGCCCATGTCCGCAAGGAGATCGGCGCCATCGCCTCGCCCGACAAGCTGCAATTCGCGCCCGGACTGCCGAAAACCCGCTCCGGCAAGATCATGCGCCGTATCCTGCGCAAGATCGCCGAGGACGATTTTTCCGCGCTCGGCGATACCTCGACACTGGCCGATCCGGCCGTGGTCGATGATCTGATCGCCAACCGCCAGAACAAGAAGGGCTGAGGGGATTTGATGGCTGCACTGGGCGCAGTCACGGAGCTCTGGCGTTACCCTGCAAGTTCGCTTGCCGGCGAACGCCAGGACGCCATTTCGGTCGGCCTTGAAACCATCGACGGCGACCGGCTGTTCGGCCTTGTCGATGTCTCGGACAATGAGATCGCGCGGCCCGACCGCGACGCCAAGTGGCACAAGGTGCCGCGCATCCGCACCCGGCTGAGCATGGACCGCAAGCTGGAGATCGCCGTTCCCGACGGCGACTGGCTGGTAGCGCCGGGCGCTGAATGCGACAGCGCCGTCTCGACCTATCTCGGCTTCGCCGCCTCGATCCGGCCGTTCAGCCAGGACAACGCCCCCGGCTACACCGGCCCGCTCACCGCGGCGCGCTACCGCAAAGCGCCGATCCATCTCTTGACCACCGCATCGCTGGCGCGGCTCAAGGCGCTGCACCCTGAAGGCATTCCCGATCCGCGCCGCTTCCGCCCCAACATAGTCGTCGACATGGCGGCGGTCGAAGGCTCGTTTCCCGAGACCGAATGGATTGGCCGCAAGCTCGCCATCGGCGATCTGCTGGTGACCGTCTCGGAGCCGTGCCGCCGCTGCGGCTTCACCATCATCAGCCAGGACGGCTTCGACCACGATCCCGGCATCCTGCGCAATCTGGTCCGCCACAACGCGCACAATCTTGGCGTCTATTGCACTGTGTACAGGCCGGCGCGCGTCGAGATCGGCGCGCCGATGCGGTTCGTGTAGGCCCCTACCGCGAGGCAGCGAATCGCAGACCTTGGAAAGCGTGGGGTTCGGCCCCGAATCCTATCCCTACCGATACAGATCCGCCCGTGTCGGCGGTAGCCCGCTCGGGCCGCGTGCGCGTTTGGTGACGACGGTCTGAAAAATCTGCGCCGAGGCGCGCTCGAAGGTGATCGAGCAGCCGGTGAGATAAAGCAGCCACAGCCGTGCCTTGGCCTCGCCGACTTCGGCGACCGCCTCGTCGAAGCGAGCCTGCAGCCGCTCGGCCCACAGCCGGCAGGTGCGCGCATAGTGCTCGCGCAGATTCTCGACGTCGTAGACCAGGAAACCATGCGCCTCCAGATTGCCCAGCGTCATGCCGATCGTGTCGAGTTCGC
Source organism: Mesorhizobium sp. C395A (assembly GCF_030323205.1). NCBI lineage: Bacteria > Pseudomonadati > Pseudomonadota > Alphaproteobacteria > Hyphomicrobiales > Phyllobacteriaceae > Mesorhizobium > Mesorhizobium sp. C395A. The sequence continues at coordinate 4,385,309 of NZ_CP100473.1, forward strand.
CGCCTGGGAAAATGTATTTGAGCAGCGCCTTGAACTCCGGCCCCTTGCGCAAGGTTTTCTTCAAGTCGCCCTTGCTGCGCCTGGTGATGGCGTGGTGCAGATAGATGCCGCCGGGCTTCAGCAAGCGATCGATGGTCTTGAAATAGGTGGCGTGGTTGGCGAGGCCGAGATGCTCGAACATGCCGATCGACGATATCTTGTCGAAGGAGCCTTTGAGTTCCGCATAGGATTTGATCTCGATGGTGATGCGGTCCTGCAGCCCTTCGGCGCGGATGCGCTCGCGGGCGAGATCGGTCTGCGCCTGCGACAGCGACACGCCATGGCCGACGACGCCATAATTTTTGGCCGCATGGATCAGCATGGCGCCCCAGCCGCAGCCGATGTCGAGCAGCTTTTCGCCCGGCTTCAGCCGCAGCTTGCGGCAGATATGGTCGAGCTTGTCGGCCTGCGCCTGGTCGATGCCATCGGCGAAATCCTTAAAGTAGCCGCAGCTGTAGACCATGCGCTCGTCGAGGAAGAGCCGGTAAAAGGCGTTCGAAATGTCGTAGTGATGCTGGATCGCCTCTTGGCTCGACCCGCTGACATAGGGGTTGCGACCCGACAGATCGGTGCGTGCACTCATCTGCTTGCGTGACAGGAGCACCGCCGGCAGGTCGCGCAGGATCGCCAGCTTCGGCAGCGACTTGAGCTTGGTCCTGAGCTTGCCTTGCGACGGCAGTGCATAAAAATCGAAAATCGTCCCGTCTTCGATGTCTATCGTCTTGGAAATCCACATCTCGATCAGCGTCGACAGTGATGGCCGCTTTACCACCTGCCAGACGATGTCCTGGTCGTTGATGGTGAGCACGGGCCCGGTGGCGGGACCGATCCGCTCGCCGGTCCACAGCTTGACCGCAAAACCCGGCTTCAGCGTTTCGATCACCGTTCGCACGATGCGCGCGGCCTTCTCGGCTGCCTCCATGGCCATCCTCCCGAGTCCTGACAATCCACCTTGCATGGATTTTGCCCGCCCTCGCGGCTCTTCGCAACCCGGCGCAAAAGGCGGCTCGCCAGCTATTTCAAATCGGCATCTTGTTTTTTGCTGCAACGCACCCCATCATCTGTACGTGTTCAACAAATCGAAAGGAGGTGATCCGATGTCGAGTGATTTCGTTTTCCAGAACGTGGCCTCAGCGGATTGCACTTTCGGGAAGCAGTCTTCCCGTTAAGGCGCGATAAGCGCGGCGGGTGACCTCGGTCGCCGCCATTGGCCGCGCCACGGACGGAAACACGGAAGGCCGCCGGCTTCGTCAAGAAGCGGCGGCCTTTTCCATTTCCGGATTGTGTGTCGAAGCGGATCAGAATCCGGTCACGCCAGCATCCGCGCGCTCACCGTCTTGTCGACGCCGTGATAGGGCGGGTTGAACAGATTGCCTTCCTGCTCGTAGGTCCAGACCTTGAACAGCGAAAGTTGGTGCGGGCCGAAGCTGTGCAGCAGCGGGACATCCGTGGCATCACGACCGCGCGCGATGACCACGCGGCCTATCCTCGGACGATTATGACGCGGGTCGAACGTGTACCATTTGCCGTCGAGGAACACTTCCATCCAGGCCGAAAAATCCATCGGCGCCGGGTCGGCCGGTACGCCGATGTCGCCGAGATAACCGTTCACATAGCGGGCCGGGATGTTCATGCAGCGGCAGAGCGTGATCGCCAGATGGGCGAAGTCGCGGCATACACCAACCTGCTCCTCATGCGCTTGGGCTGCGGTGCGCGTCGACCGCGCATAGCCATAGCCGAAGGACAGCCGGTTGTGGACATAGTCGACGATCGCCTGCACCCGCGCCCAGCCGGAGGGAACATGGCCGAAAAGCTGCCAGGCCAGACTGCTCAGATGATCGGTCTCGCAATAGCGGCTGCCGAGGAGGTAGCCGAGCACATCGTCCGGCAGTTCCGCCACCGGCACTTCCCTGGCCAGCGTGTTGACCGCGTCAGGCTCCCCGCTGTCCTCGACGGCTGCGTCATAGAGAATGCGGAAACTGCCGGCGGGTGCGGTGAAGCGGCGGCAGGTATTGCCGAACAGATCGTGATAAACCTTGCTCGGCACTGAAGGCGACGTCAGCACGCGCGTCTGCCGTTTGATGTCGGCCTGACGATCCCTGTGGATATCAAGCAGCGAGATGACCGGCGTGGCGCCGACGCATTCAATGGCGATTTCGTAGCCGAGCCGGATCAGCACAATGATTGCCCCTTCGATCCCGTGGAAAACAGTATGCTCAAAACGCCAGAGGCGGGACCATGGTTCCCTGGAACTATCGAAAAGGCTCTCCCGCGGCTTCCCAGGCAGCCGTGGCGACGTTACGGTCGCACGACATGTTTCGACCCTCCCGAAACGATCCCTAACCCCGTGGAAAATCTGATGTTTGCAGGCAGAAAATTCGCCGCGTTCCTGTTCGATATGGATGGCACGGTGCTCAATTCGATCGCCTCGGCCGAGCGCGTCTGGGCGGCGTGGGCGCTTAAGCACGGTCTCGACGTCGAAGCCTTCCTGCCGACGATCCATGGCGTGCGGGCGGTCGAGACCATCACCAGGCTGGCGCTTCCCGGCGTCGACCCGGTGCATGAGGCGTTTGTGCTGTTGCAGGCGGAGTCGGACGATGTCGAAGGCGTGCTGCCGATCGCCGGCGCCGTGCCGTTCCTCAACGCTTTGCCGCCAGAGCGCTGGGCGATCGTCACCTCGGCGCCGCGCCCGTTGGCGCTGCTGCGCATGCGGGCCGCCGGCATCCCGGTTCCCGCCTTGGTGGTCGCGGCCGAGGATGTGTCGCACGGCAAGCCGGCGCCCGACTGTTTCCTGCTGGCGGCAAAACGGCTCGGCGTCGATATCGGCGACTGTCTGGTCTTCGAGGACGCACCGGCCGGTATCGCGGCGGCGGAAGCAGCGGGCGCGTCGGTGATGGTGATCAGCGCCACTCACCAGCATCCAATGACGACTCAGCACAACTCGATTGGCGGCTACGAAACCGTCTCCATCGCCATCGATGACAGCGGCTGGATGACGCTGGGGGCACAGCGCAGCGCGGCCTGAGGAACTGGAGGACTGGAGGACTGGAGGACTGGAGGACTGGAGGACTGCTATGCGCCTTTTTCTTCAACTCTTCAGTTCACCAGTTCCCCAGTTCTTCCGTTCCTGAACCCCTAGAAATCGCTAGCCAGTCCCTTCACTTCCCAGTCGCCGTAGCGGCCGGGTTCCTTGCCGCCGCGGCCGCCGATTTCCTTCGGCAACGCAGCTTCCTTCTGGCGATACGCTTCACGGCGCGCCTCGGCTTCAGCCAGCGCCCGGCTGGCCGCCGGCGTCAGGTCCTTCTCCCGGTCGGCATCAGCTTTGCTGGGTTGGTCGGTCATGCGATAGTCCGGGCGGATTGAAACGAAGGGCGGCGTTTCCCATCATATAGCCATGAGTTCACCCCGATCGACCTTTTTTTGCCACGGCCGCACAGGGAGCAGATGATGAGCACGCTACGCACCACCATGCTCCTGGCCGCGATGACGGCGCTGTTCATGGGCGTCGGTTTTCTGATCGGCGGCACCGGCGGCATGATGATCGCCTTCCTGGTCGCCGCGGGCACCAATCTGTTCAGCTACTGGAATGCCGACAAGATGGTGCTGTCGATGAACCGCGCCGTCGAGGTCGATGCCAGGAACGCACCCGAATTCCACGCCATCGTCGAGGCGCTGGCCAAGCAGGCCGGCCTGCCGATGCCCAAGACCTATCTGATCGACAATCCGCAGCCGAACGCCTTCGCCACCGGCCGCAATCCAGAGAACGCCGCGGTCGCGGCCTCGACCGGGCTGCTGGAGCGCCTTTCGCATGAGGAGGTGGCGGCAGTCATGGCGCATGAGCTGGCCCACATCCAGCATCGCGACACGCTGACCATGACCATTGTCGCGACACTCGCCGGCGCCATCTCGATGCTCGGCAATTTCGCCTTCTTCTTCGGCGGCAGCCGCGACAACAACAACCCGTTCGGCTTTGTCGGCGTGCTGGTGGCGATGCTTGTCGCGCCCTTCGCCGCCATGATCGTGCAGATGGCGGTCAGCCGCACCCGCGAATACGAGGCCGACCGGCGCGGCGCCGAAATCGTTGGAAATCCGCTTTGGCTGGCATCGGCGCTTGACAAGATCGCCCGCGGCGCCGAACGCATCCGCAACCCGGATGCCGAACGCAATCCCGCGACCGCGCATCTCTTCATCATCAATCCTCTTCACGGCGAGCGCATGGACAGCCTGTTTTCGACCCACCCGAACACCGACAACCGCATCGCCGCGCTGCAGGCGATGGCGCGCGACATGGCAGGCCGCCAGCCGGCGCCGCGCCAGGCGCCGACGCCAGAGCCGATCGAAGAATTGCCGGCCGATGCCGAGCAAGGTCCGTGGGGCAAGGCAGCACGGCCCACGCCGCCGACCAAACCGGCCAAGCCGAAAGCCAATCCGTGGGGCCGCAACCCGACCGGACCCAAAGGTCCGTGGTCGTGAGCGGCGCCAAACCCCGGCTCGCACATTCAGGCGTTCGCGAAAACAGCTCGGACGAATTCGTCGCCGGCCTCGCCGCGCGCAAGGCAGCGGCGCGGCTCCTGTCCGCCGTTATCGACGCCAAAACGCCGCTCGACGGGCTGACGGACCACGAGAACGGCCATCCGCAATACAAGGTGCTCGACCTGCGCGACCGCGGCCTGGTGCGCGCCATACTGGTGACCGCGCTGCGCTACCGCATGACCATTGCCGGGCTCCTCGCCCGCCGCCTTGAAAAGCCGCTGCCGCCCAACGCCACAGCGCTGTCGCACATCCTGCATGTTGCGGCGGCGCAGATCCTGTTCCTCGACATCCCCGACAGCGCCGCCGTCGATTTGGCTGTGACCCACGCCAAGTCGGACCCACGCACGCAGCGCTTTTCCGGCCTCGTTAACGGCGTGCTGCGCACTTTGGTGCGCGCCAAGGAGACCGAACTGCCGGCAGCTCTTGCCGCCACCGACGAGGCGCCAAAATGGTTCTCCGACCGGCTGAAGGCCGCCTATGGCCCTGAGATGACCAGACAGATCCTGGCGGCGCATCGCGTTGAGGCGCCGGTGGATTTCACGGTCAAGGCCGATCCCGAACTGTGGGCCGAAAAGCTCGGCGGCATCGTGCTGCCGACCGGCACGGTGCGAGTGGAAAAGCTCAACGCCTCCGTCACCGAACTGCCGGGCTTCAGCGAAGGCGCATGGTGGGTCCAGGACGCCGCCGCCAGTTTTCCGGCGCGGCTGTTCGGCGATGTCAAAGGATTACGCGTCGCCGACCTCTGCGCCGCCCCCGGCGGCAAGACCGCTCAGCTGATCCTTGCCGGCGCCAAAGTCACCGCCGTGGACACCTCGAAGAACCGGCTGGCGCGGCTGACGCAGAACCTCGAACGGCTCGGGCTGTCCGCCGAGATCGTGCAGGCCGATCTGCTGAAATACCAGCCGGCGGAGCTTTTCGACGCCGTCCTGCTCGACGCGCCCTGCTCTTCCACAGGCACGGTTCGGCGCCACCCCGACGTGCCATGGACCAAGACGGCAGCCGACGTCGAAAAGCTAGCCGATCTGCAAGCAAAGCTGCTCCCCCGCGCCGTCACTTTGGTCAAACCGGGCGGTCGGATTGTTTTTTCCAACTGTTCGCTGGACCCGATCGAAGGCGAGGATCTGTATCGCGTCTTTCTGGCCGGCAACAAAACCGTCGCCGACGATCCACTGCAGCCCGGCGAAATCGCCGGCATCGACGCCTTCCTGACCCCGCAAGGCACGCTGCGCACCACACCCGCCGATCTTGACCGTGGTTCGCCAGGGGTTTCCGGCCTGGACGGCTTCTTTGCCGCCCGCATGCGACGTCTGGCCTGACTCCGACGCGACGACATGCCTAAAGCATGTCGTCCAAGGACCAGTGCTTCCCCCACCTTGCATCGATCTCATCATCGACATTCTGGTAGCGGATATCGGTGGAGAGCCGGATACGCCCCTCCGCACTCTGGTTGGTTGTCGAGGCGTGGATCATGTAGGGCGAGTGGAGGACGACATCGCCGGCCTCGAAATCCGCGATCAGCCAGCGTGTATCGAACCGCTCCGCCATGTCGGGCAGGTCCTTCGACACCCAGCCGCCCTCGCTCATGTTCCGGTTGTAGGCGCTGATGCGCTCCTGCGGGCTCAGCCCGGCATTGTCCCTAGCGAACCGGGCCTCCATGTCGAGGCCGATGGCGTGCGATCCCTCGAGATAGACCAGGCCGCCCATGTCGACGGGAACGTCGCCGATCGGGATCCAGGCAGTGACGATGCGGCTGGTGCCGCCGCGCAGATAGACGAGATCGTAATGCGCCGGCGTCGCCACTGTGGTGCCCGGTTGGGTGAAACGCATGATCTTGCGCTTGTGCAAATAGGACAGCCCGCCGACGAACGCATCCATCAGCCGCGCCATCAGGGGCTGTGCGCAGAACCCTTCATAGGCGGTGGAGCGAACCAGCGCCATCAACCGGCGATCGGCGAGCTGACGGTCGAACGTGCCGGCGGCCGCCGCCAGGCCAAGCGCGGGATCGGACCCGGGCTGCAGCAAGCCGGTGTCGGCCAGATATGAAAACACCCAGCCGCGAAAATCGATGACGTCGCGGCGCGGCAGCATACTTTTCAGCCAGACATAGCCTTGCTCGGCAAGGAGGCCGCGAATGGCATCGATGCCGACCCCGGCGTCGGTTGGCACGAGATGACCCAACCGGTTCGGCGCCATCGATAATGTCTTGCCGTTGGCGTTCAGATCGATTGACGCAACAGGAATCCGTCGTTGCGTGCCACCTGTTGAGCTTGACATTTCAGCCACCTGCGATTTTCCATCCTTAGCTGGAAATGTCATACTGTTCGCACACTCGCCCATGGACAGAACGAAGCCATGGACTTTTCGCTCATGAACGATCTCTCTTACGCACTCTACAGATCCGCACCGGCCGCGGCCGGCGGCCTGTCGGTTACAGGGATTGGTCGGCATCGCGTCACTCAGGCGATCCAAGCGCGCAAATTGCCGGAATTCGCCGTGGTGCTGATTGAGAACGGTCAAGGCTGGCTTGAAACCAGGACTGCCGGCATGCAGACGATCCAAGCGCCGGCCCTGTTCTGGCTGCTTCCCGGGAGAATGCATTCCTACGGGCCGGACGCATCGGGCTGGCTCGAACGCTGGGCGCTCTTCGACGGGGCCTTGATACGCGATTTCACCCGGCTGCGGCTGATCGCCGAGGACGCCCCTGTCGTCCCCTTGCGCGACCTCGGCAAAATGCAGCGGCTGTTCGACAGGCTGCACGGTGAGCTGTCGCTCGATACGATGCTGAGCCAGGCAGAAGCCGCCGCCACGATGCATCGCATCGTCGTGCGTGCTGCCCGCCAGGCAATGGATTGGAACAACCGTCAACGAAATCCCGGCTTCCAGCATGCCGACATGCAGCCCATCATCGACGAATTGCGCCGCTGCGCGTGCGACCCGGTGGATCTCGATGCCTTCGCCGCGAAATTCTCGATGTCGCCGGCAACCTTGCGGCGCAGATTTGCGCGGGCAGCCGGCATGTCGCCCAAGGCCTTCCAACTGCGCACGAGGCTCGACCGCGCCAAACAGATGCTGGCCGCCTCCGATTCGCCCATCGAGTCCATTGCGGCCGCCGTCGGCATCCACGACGCCTTCTATTTCTCCCGTCTGTTTCGCGACCGCGAAAACTGTTCGCCCAGCGAATTTCGGTCTCGCCACAACCGCAAGTGAGTGCCGGATTGCCGGGCTTAAGCCCGCGAAGCGCTTGACTTTTTTCGGGGTGGGTCGGTGGCCGGCAGCGTGAGGCGCTTCACGTCGGCGGAATTCGACTTCGCATAAGTTCTTGAATCATATAAGCTTGTGCTGGGGTACCGGAACATGATGCCGAAACCTGCGACGCGGTTTTCGGACGACAGCATGCTCTAGCTCCAGGCGACGAGGAGGGGTTTTGGCACTGGCTGCCGGCAGCACGACACGTCTGTGGACGCTTGTCGCTAAGGAGTTTTGGCGCAAGACGCGCCGGCGCCTTCGCGCAGGGCCAGTCTATCGCTGGCGCTATTCCGGGCGCACGCCCGAACGCGTCCTGATCGCACCGCCCGACCTCAGGCTCGCCGATCCGCAGATCGCGCTCGAGATTTATTATGGCCGCTATCCGCTGTCGGGACATCTGGTCGAGACCGGCGGCAAGTCACCATTCCAGATCGACGTCGCCAACCGCGGCTGGGTGAAGACGCTGCACGGTTTCCGTTGGCTGCGCCATATGCGCGCCGCCGGCACCGAGCTGGCCGCCGCCAATGCACGCGCGCTTGTCTCCGACTGGATCGCCATGCATGGCAACCAGATTTCCGGCATAGCCTGGGAGCCCGGCACCACCGCCAAGCGAGTCATTGCCTGGTTGCAACACTCCTCGGTTGTCCTACAAGGGGCCGAATTTCCGTTCTATCGCGCCTTCCTGAAATCGCTCGCCGTGCAGATCCGCTATCTCCGCTCGATGGCGCGCGAGATGCCGGACGGCAAGGACAGGCTGCGCGCTCGTATCGCGCTTGCCTTCGCCGCGCTGTCGCTGCCGGCGCCGGCCTCGGCACTGCGCGGCGCCACCCGCAGCCTGGCGGAAGAACTCGACCGCCAGATCCTTCCCGATGGCGGCCATATTTCGCGCAACCCGATGGCGGTGCTCGAATTGCTCGCCGATCTCCTGCCGCTGCGTCAGACCTATGCCAATCAGGCAGAAACGCCACCGGCCGCCCTGATGGGCGCCATCGACCGCATGCTGCCGGCGCTGCGCTTCTTCCGCCATCAGGATGGCAGCCTCGCCCGCTTCAACGGCATGGGCGCCACCATCCACGACCGTATAGCCACCATCTTGCGCCACGACGACACCGCCGGCGCGCCGCTGCTGCACGCGCCGCATTCCGGCTATGAGCGCCTGTCGATGGGCGGCGTGACGGTGATTGCCGATACCGGCCCGTCGCCGGCCGTCGATGTGTCCAACGCCGCGCATGCCGGGTGCCTGGCCTTCGAACTCTCGTCCGGTCGCCAGCATTATATCGTCAATGCCGGCATCGACACCTATGGCGCCGCCGAGTTCCGGCCGCTGGCCCGTGCCACCGCGGCGCATTCGACCGCCACCATCAACGACACCTCGTCGGCGCGGTTTTCCCATTCGCTGCGCGTCAACGACCTGCTCGGCTCACCCTTGCTCGGCGGCCCGCAGCATGTGCCTTGCAAGCGCATCGACCAGAAGGGCACGCAAGGCTTCATCGCCCGCCATGACGGCTATATGCAGCGCTTTGGCTTCCTGCATGAGCGCGAGCTGAAACTGTCGAGCGAGGCCAATGTGCTCGCCGGCAGGGATCGCTTCCTCCGCCCGGGCGGTGCGGCGATCCGCAACAATGGCCGCGACTTCGTCGTGGTGCGCTTCCACATCCACCCTGATATCAACCTTTTGCAAGACGAGCATGACCGCCTGGTGCTGACCGCCGACCAGGCCGACACCTGGGTGTTCACCTGCACCGAAGTGGTGCCGGAGGTCGAGGAATCGATCTATTTCGCCGGCCTTGGCGGCCCGCGCCGCAGCCGCCAGATCGTGCTCGCCTTCAAGGCCTCGGAGATCGCCGAGGTGCATTGGCAGCTGACACGCACCGGCATCGCCGGCTATCCCGAGAACAGCTGAGCGTCGTTGCCGGGCTTGATCAAGCTTCCGGCTTGATTTCCTGACCTCATGTGCTACGGCCCGGCAACGCTCTCCAATCAGCCCTGAAAGGCCGCCAGCCCATGGCCGTCGCCGCCAAGAACATTCCGGCACCCGACCTCGTTCCGGTCCGCCGCGCCCTGCTTTCGGTCTTCGACAAGACCGGCCTGATCGACTTCGCCAAAGGGCTGGTCGCGGCCGGCGTCGAGCTGGTGTCGACCGGAGGCACGGCAAAGGCGATCGCCGAAGCTGGCCTTGCCGTGCGCGACGTTTCCGAACTGACCGGCTTTCCCGAGATCATGGACGGCCGCGTCAAGACGCTGCACCCGTCGGTGCACGGCGCGCTGCTCGGCGTGCGCGACGATCCCGAACACGCCAAGGCGATGCACGATCACGGTATCGAGCCGATCGATCTGCTCGTCTCCAATCTCTACCCGTTCGAGGAGGTCCGCCGCTCCGGCGCCAACTATGCCGCTGTTGTCGAGAACATCGACATCGGCGGCCCGGCGATGATCCGCGCCTCGGCCAAGAACCACGCCTATGTCGCCATCGTCACCGATCCCGGCGATTATGCCTCGGTGCTGAACGCGCTGGAGATGAACATCGGCTCGCTGTCGCTGGATTTCCGCCAGAAGCTGGCGGCCAAGGCCTTTGCCCGCACCGCCAGCTACGACGCGGCGATCTCCGGCTGGTTCGCCGAAACGCTTGAGATCGAGCACCCGACCTGGCGCGCCTTCGGCGGCAGGCTGGAAAGCGTCATGCGCTATGGCGAGAACCCGCATCAGAGCGCCGGCTTCTATGTCAATGGCGACAAGCGGCCGGGGGTCGCCACGGCTCGCCAGTTGCAGGGCAAGCAGCTGTCCTACAACAACATCAACGACACCGATGCCGCCTTCGAGCTGGTCGGCGAGTTCGACCCCAACCGCTGCGCCGCCGTTGCCATCATCAAGCACGCCAACCCGTGCGGCGTCGCCGAGGACGCTTCGCTGGCTGCTGCCTATGCGAGAGCGCTGGCCTGCGACCCGGTTTCGGCCTTTGGCGGTATCGTCGCCATGAACCGCATCCTCGATGCCGAAGCGGCGCAGGAGATCGTAAAAACCTTCACCGAGGTGATCATCGCGCCGAACGCGTCGGAGGACGCTGTCCGCATCGTCGCCGCCAAAAAGAATTTGCGCCTGCTGGTCACCGGCGGTCTCCCCGATCCGCACGCCGGCGGCATCACTGTGAAATCCGTCGCCGGCGGCATGCTCGTCCAGGGCCGCGACAACGCGGTGGTCGACGATCTCGAACTGAAGGTGGTGACCAGGCGCGCACCGACGGCGGCCGAGATGGCCGACCTCAAATTCGCTTTCCGCATCGCCAAGCACGTCAAGTCGAACGCCATCGTTTACGCCAAGGACGGCGCCACGGTTGGCATCGGCGCCGGCCAGATGAGCCGCGTCGATTCCTCGCGCATCGCCGCCCGCAAGGCGCTCGACGCGGCGGAAGCAGCTGGCCTCGCGGAGCCGTTGACCAAGGGCTCGGTGGTCGCCTCCGACGCTTTCTTCCCTTTCGCCGACGGGCTCATATCCGCGATCGAAGCCGGCGCCACGGCGGTGATCCAGCCCGGCGGCTCGATGCGCGACGACGACGTTATCGCCGCTGCCGACGCGCATGGCATCGCCATGGTGTTTACCGGCGTGAGGCATTTCAGGCATTGAGCGCCTCTGCCTTTTCCCACAAGGGGAGAAGGAAAAGTGCGGCGCTATTCCACCGGCTGATCCGCCGGGTACGGCGTCCAGATCAATATCGCGATCCCAACGCCCAGGAACAGCACGATGGCCGCCATGCCGAGCCGCGCCGAGCCGCTGGCGAGCGTGATCGACGCCACCATGAACGGCGCCAGGAAACTCGTCGCCCGTCCGGCCAGCGCATAGATGCCGAAATAGCGGCCGGACTCGGCTGCGGTGACGCTGCGCGCCATGTAGGAGCGTGACGACGCCTGCACCGGTCCGAACGCCAGCCCTATCAGCAGGCCATAGAAAATGTAGGCCTTTTCCGCCGCCGTGCCGAACAGGCCGCCACTATCGGCTCCCGGCATCATCCAGGCGCCGAACAACGTGTAGCCTGGCCCGGTCGAAACGATGCCGATGGTGGCGATGCTGAGCAGGACGAGCGAAATCATCACGATGGTCTTGGAGCCAAGCGCGGTGTCCAGCCATGCGGCAACCAGGCAGCCGACGATGGCGACGACGTTGAGGATAATGCCGAACATGCCGATCTCAGTGATCGACCAGTGGAACATCGCTGCCGCAAAGGTGCCGCCCAAAGCGAGCAGCGCATTGACGCCGTCCTGATAAATCATGCGGGCGACAAGGAAGCGGAAGATGCCTTTGCGCCGGCGCACTTCAGTCAGCGTCGACTTCAGTTCCGACAGCCCCTCGCGCACCGCGGGCCCGATCGGAATCCCCTTGATGGCGTCCGGCGTAAAGAAGAACATCGGCAGGATGAACAGGAAATACCAGCCGGCCGACAGCGGCCCGGTGGCGCGCGCGTCCTCGCCGAGTTTCGGGTCGAGCCCAAAGAGCGGGTCGATGCCGATGATCGTCTTGCCGGTCTCCGGCGAACCCGCAAGACAGGCGACAACAAAGATCAGCGCGATCATGCCGCCGAGATAACCAAGTCCCCAGGCAATGTTGGAGACGTGGCCGATCTCGCTCTTCGGCACCAGGCGCGGCATCATCGAATCGTTGAACACGGTCGAGAATTCCGCCGCGACCGAGGCGAGAGAAAAGAACAGCACCACCAGGAAAAGGTTCGAGCCGGGAGCGGCGAACCATAGCAGGCAAAGGCTGATGATCTTGATCGAGGCGAAGAAGGCGATCCATGGTTTGCGAGGCCCGGTCTGGTCGGCAATCGAGCCGAGGATGGGAGACAGCACGGCAATAACCAGGCCCGCAACAGCGATGCCGTAGCCCCAGGCCGCCTGACCCGAAACCGGATCGTTGGCCATGCGCGAGACGAAATAAGGGCCGAAGATGAAGGTGGTGACGACGGTGAAAAACGGCTGCGCCGCCCAGTCGAAGAACATCCACCCCCAGATGCCACGCCCGGATGCCCGCTGCGCTGTTTCTACTGCCGCCATGATGATTCCCCCGGCACCGCCCGTGTCGGGCGCCATGTCTGCATGTTTCGAATGCTCATGCAAACCGCCAAAGATTCGCGCTGCCCCTCACCTGGATGTCGCCGCTGTCTACCTGCAAAGAGACGCGAAGAAAGGCGCCGCGCCCCTACCTCCCACTTGTGGGGGTCGGACCGAAGGTCCGGGTGGGGGTCGGTGCCGCACCCCCACCCCGCTGCTTCGCAGCGACCCTTCCCACAAGGGAGGGTAAAGTCCCGAGCCTCACATCCCCGTCAGATCGCTCATCAGCCCCGAAGCCACCGACAGCCTGGACACGGTGATATCCCCGCCTTCGGTCAGCGCTTGCAGACGCTCGCGAATGCGCGCCACTCGCTCGCCGCCGGCTTCCAGCCAGGCCGCCACAGGATCCGCCGTCCCGGCATGGCCGGCGAGAGCCGCCACCGCGATGCCGCGCCGCGCCGCGCCGATCGTGTCGGTGGCGCGCGACAACGCCAGCTGGTCGTAATAGTCCGACGGCGTGATAGAACGCGCCGCCTCTTCGACGCGCGGAATGCGGAAGGCATCGCTGACGGCGAAGAACGCCTTGGCCGAGGCGACGACGTCGGCATTGGCCGTGCGCGCCGTCAGTGCGATGTCGGGGATCAGTCCCGCCACATCGGCCATTGCCAGCTGCCCGGCGAGCTTTTCGGGGGCGCCGGCCTTGAACAGGCCATACCGCCTCTCCTCGACCCGCTCGCGCGAGAAGGCCGGTAGCAGCGAGAGCAGCTTCGGCTCCAGCGCCATGCGCGCCTCTTGCAGTTCGGCAATGCGCTGGCCGAGCGCTGCGGTGCCGGCATCGTTCTTCAGATACCAGCCGCTGGTCACGAAGATAAGCCGGCTGACGGACTGGTAGAGATCGAGCTGCGCCTGGCCGTCGATGTGGCTGTCCAGCGCATCGATCTCCTGATAGAGCGCCGGCAACGCGAAGCCGTCGCGCACCACGGCGAAGGTGCGCACCACGTCGGCCGCGCTGCGCCCCGTGGCTTCCTGCAGCCGGTTGACGAATGACGGTCCGCCGCGATTGACGAGATCGTTGGCGACGACGCGGGCGATGATTTCGCGGCGCAGCCGGTGGCCATGGATCTCGGCCGCATATTTCTTCGCCATCCGGTCAGGGAAATAGCCCATCAGATCGCGGTCGAAATGCGCGTCGTCAGGCACGTCGCTGGCGACGATGTCGGAAAACAGCACGATCTTGGCATAGGCGAGCAGCACGCCAAGCTCCGCCCGGGTCAGCGGCTCGCCACGCGCCTCGCGCTCGGCAAGGGCGGCCGGCGACGGCAGCGTCTCGACAGCGCGGTCGAGCAGGCCCCGAGCCTCCAGCGCCGCCATGAACCGGCTCTGGTGCGCGATGTCGGCAAGGCCGCGCTTGCGGGCGATGGAGAGCGCGAGCGTCTGTTCGTAATTGTTGGACAGCACGAGGCCAGCGACCTCGTCGGTCATCTCGGCCAGCAGCTTGTTGCGCGCCGGCCGGGTCAGCGATCCCTTGCGCATGGCGGACGCCAGCGCGATCTTGATGTTGACCTCGACGTCGGAGCAGTTGACGCCGCCGGAATTGTCGATGGCATCGGAGTTGCAGCGACCGCCATTCATGCCGAATTCGATGCGGGCACGCTGCGTGACGCCGAGATTGGCGCCCTCACCGATCACTTTGGCCCGCACATCGAGCGCGGTGATGCGGATGGCGTCATTGGCGCGGTCGCCGACTTCGGCATTGGTTTCGCCCGAGGCCCGTAAATACGTGCCGATGCCGCCGAACCACAACAGGTCGACATTCGCCTTGAGGATGGCGGTCATGATCTCGGCCGGTGTCGCGGTGGTCTTGGCGAGGCCAATCGCCGCCGCCGCTGCCGCAGGCAGCGTGATCGACTTCTGGCTGCGCGAGACGATGACGCCGCCTTCCGACAGTTTGGTCTTGTCGTAGTCCTGCCAGGACGAACGCGGCAGCGCGAACATGCGCTCGCGCTCGGCCATCGACGCCACTCTGTCTGGATCGGGATCGATGAAGATGTCGCGATGGTCGAAGGCGGCGATCAGCCTGGTCTGCGGCGACAAGAGCATGCCGTTGCCGAACACGTCGCCCGACATGTCGCCGACGCCGACGACGGTGAAGGGGGTGGCCTGGATGTCGCGGTTGATCTCGCGGAAATGCCGCTTGACCGCTTCCCAGGCGCCCTTGGCGGTGATGCCCATCTTCTTGTGGTCGTAACCGGCCGAGCCGCCGCTGGCGAAGGCATCGTCGAGCCAGAAACCGTGTTTCTCCGAAATGGCATTGGCGGTGTCGGAGAAGGTTGCCGTGCCCTTGTCGGCGGCGACGACAAAGTAGGGGTCGTCAGGATCGCGCCTGACGACGCCGGCTGGGGGTATGACGCCATCGAGGCCGATATTGTCGGTGATCGACAGCAGGCTGGAAACGAAATTCTTGTAGGCCGAGGTGCCGGCCTCGAAGATGGCGTCGCGGCCGGCGCTCATCGGCAGCTTCTTCGGATAGAAGCCGCCCTTGGCGCCGACCGGCACGATGACGGCGTTCTTGGCCTGCTGCGCCTTGACCAGGCCGAGCACCTCGGTGCGGTAATCCTGGGCTCGGTCCGACCAGCGCAGGCCGCCGCGCGCAACCGGGCCGAAGCGCAGATGCACGCCTTCGACCTCGGAACCATAGACGAAGATCTCGCGCCACGGCCGCGGCGCTGGCAATCCTTCGACCGCCTGCGAGTCCAGCTTGATCGCCAGCGACTGGCCCCGCGCCTTCGTTCCCGCAACGAAATGGTTGGTGCGCAACGAGGCTTCGATCAGGTTGAGATAGCGGCGGATGATCGTGTCGTCATCGATGTTGGGGACTTCCTCCAGCGCGTCCTTGATCTTGGCCTTGAGGTGCTTGGCGGCGATCACGCCTTCCGTCTCGGCGGTCGGGCCGAGACGAGCGACGAACAGCGCATGCAGGCCGCGCGCAATGTCGGGATAGCGGTTGAGCGCGGCCGCGATGAAATCCTGGCTCTGCGGAATACCGGCTTGCTGCAGGTAGCGGCCATAGGCGCGCAGAATGCTGACTTCGCCCGACCACAGCCCGGCGGTCTGGGCAAGCCCGTTATAGCTGTCATTGTCGATGTCGCCGCGCCAGACCGACAGGAACGCGTCCTCGAACAGCGCGCCGCCATCGCTGAGGTCGATCGGCTTGCCGTAGCTGTTCTCCAGCTCCATGTCGTGGACGAAGACGGTGTCGCCGCCGTCCTCGCCAACCTCGAAGGTGCGCTCGCTGATGACGCGGAAGCCGATGTTTTCCAGCACCGGCACGCGACGCGACAGCGCTACCGGGCTGCCGTGGTGGTAGATCTTCAGCGCTGCCTGATGCGGTTTCTGCTCGGCATGGCGGTAATAGTCGATGGCGATCGGGTTGGCGGTGCTGATGCCGGCGATGCGCCCCGCATCCTTCAGCGCGACGGCCGCGCTGAAGGAATCGCGATAGCTCTCAGGCAGACGCGCGGCGATCGCCTTCAGCGATGGATCGCCGCCGACGGCTTCCGCAGCTTCGGCCAGCGCGTCGTCCCAGGTTCGCACGATGTCGCGGATCGCCGCTTCGATCACCGCCTGCTCGACCTTCGGCGTCTTGCCGCCCGAGCGGCCGATGATGAAATGCACACGCGCCAGCCCGCCCTCGGGGAAAGCCGGATAGTAAGCCGACAAACGGCCTTCGAAGACGGTCTTGAGATAGGTGCCGATCTTCTCGCGCACGACGCTGTCATAGCGGTCGCGCGGCACGAAGACGAGGATCGAGACGAAGCGGTCGAACTGGTCGGCGCGCACCAGCGCCCGCACCCGCGGCCGCTCGACCAGGCCGAGAATGGCCGCGGCGTGCTTCTTCAGGATCGGCACCGGCACCTGGAACAGTTCGTCGCGCGGATAGCTCTCCAGAACGTTGATCAGTGCCTTGCCGGAATGGTCGTGCCGGTCGAAGCCGGACTTGGCGATGATGGTCTCGGCCTTTGACCTCAGATACGGGATTTTCATCACCGAGCGCGTGTAGGCAGTCGAGGTGAACAGGCCGACCATGCGCAACTCGCCGGCAAGCGTGCCCTTGGCGGTGTAGGTTTTGACGCCGATATAATCGAGATAAATGCGGCGGTGCACCAGCGACTTGGCGTTGGCCTTGGTAACGATCAGCGGCTCCGGCCCATGCAGGAAGGCGCGGATTTCGGGCGTCGTCGTCACCGCCTCGGTGCCGCGCCGGAGCACCAGCACATCCGGGTCGGCGAGGATGCCGAGACCGGGCTTGTCGGCGCGCTCCAGATTGCCGCTCTCCGTGCCGCCGGAATATTTGAACTCGCGCATGCCAAGGAAAGTGAAATTGTCGTCGCGCAGCCATTCAAGGAAGGCGATGGCCTCGGCAACGCTCTTCTTGTCGAGCGGCACGGCGGAATAGCGGAATTCGGAAATCGCCTGGTCGAGACGGGCGAGCATCGGCTTCCAGTCGCTGACGGCGGCGCGCACCTGGTTGAGCATCTTGCGCAGGCGGTCGGCCAGCGCGTCGGCCTGCTCCGCCGTCAGGCGCGGAATATGGACATGGACAACGCTCAGGCGGTCGTGATTGCCATCGTCCTTGAGGGCGCTGCCGTCGCCGAGGATCTCGTCGACGCCGGCCTTGCCGTGGCGCACGACGATGACCGGATGGGTGACCAAAGTCGGTTCGCCGGCAGTTTCTGTGATCTCGCCGAGGATCGAATCGAACAGGAACGGCATGTTGTCGTTGACGACGGTGATGATCGTCATCGGGCGGCCCTCGCGGGAGACGCCCGACTCGGCATCGACGGCGACGACACTTTGGCCCTTCTTGTGGGCGGCGACCGCACGTCCTGCCAGGTCGGCGGCGCGCTCCAGGTCGGCGGCGTCATAGGCGGCAATGTCTTCGGCCGGCGCGCGGGCCAGCAGATAGTCGGCGAGCCTGGCCGGCTTCCCGTCGGGTTTCACCCCGGCAGTGGCTGTTTTCTTCGGCTTAGCTGCGGATTTCACGCTCGCCATGTTGTCCTCCCGTCACATGCTTTTACGACTATGGTAGCAGATGACCGCTGTTTGGCGACAAAGGTTTGACGGCTCGATAAGAATTACAGGAATTCGACAGTCAGGCGGCGGTGAACGAAGAGGGAGACCCCATGTCCGGCAAAATCAGCGCACTTGACCTCGGTATCGCGGAACTGAGCGAGGCGACAAAAGCCTATTTCGCCAAATGCGAGGAAAAGCTCGGCCTGGTTCCCAACGTGCTTCTTGCCTATGCCTTCGACGAGAAGAAGCTGCGCGCCTTTACCGACACCTACAATGATCTGATGCTGGGTGAATCCGGCCTGTCGAAGCTGGAACGGGAGATGATCGCGGCCGTCGTTTCCTCGATCAATCACTGCTATTATTGCCTGACCGCGCATGGCGCGGCGGTGCGCCAGCTCTCCGGCGATCCGGCTTTCGGCGAGATGATGGTGATGAACTTCCGCGCTGCCAATCTTTCACCGAAACAGACGGCGATGCTCGAATTCGCCGTCAAGCTGACGGAAGAGCCGGCAAAGATCGTCGAGGCGGACAGGGAAACACTGCGCAACGCCGGCTTCACCAACCGCGACATCTGGGACATCGCCTCGACCGCCGCCTTCTTCAACATGTCGAACCGCGTGGCGGCGGCCATCGACATGCGGCCGAACGACGAATACCACGCCATGGCGAGGTGAAAGTTTCCTTCTCCTCGTAGGAGAGGTCAACGCGCCGCGATGGCCGCGGCGGCGCCGGCCATCGTCGTGGCGCTGATGCGGTTGGCGATCTTCATGGCGCGCTTGCTCTTCAACAGCTTGCGCGCCTGCGACGCCGCGACCACCCAGGCGAGATCGATGGCGATGAGAACCACCGCCATCGTCGCCGTCAGCTCGACCCAGCCGATGACGCTGACCGAAGCCAGGTCGATGATCGTCGGCAGCAGGGCCAGATAGAACATCATGATCTTGGGGTTGCCGAGCGTCACCGCCATGCCGGCGAAGAAGAGCTTGAGCGGCGAATCCTCACGCGGCATCTCGCCTTCCCTGGCCTCGACCGGCGCCGTCCACATCTTCCAGGCGAGGTAAGCGAGGTAGGCGACGCCCACCCATTTCACGACGACGAAGGCGAAATGAAACGTCTGCGCCACGACCGCCAGCCCGAACACCGCCAGCGACAACCAGATGCCCTCGCCGATCCACATGGCAAGCAGGAACGGGAACACGTCGCGAAAGCCCTTCGAGATGACGCGGGCGACAAGGGCTGCGATCGACGGTCCGGGCGAACCGGCGGCGACGAACAAAGCGGCGGCGAAGATCAGGAGCGAGGTGAGGTGCATGACGGAGCCTTCGAGCGTTGGATGGCGAAGAATATCCGATCGGTGGCGATTTGGCACCTTCAGCCTGATGGGCCAGCGAACGCGACAATTTCAGCGGCCGGACCTTGCCCGCGCTGGTGGTTTGAGAAAGGATCGCGGCCATGAAATCAATCGTCATCCACGCGGCAAAAGACCTCCGCATCGAAGAGACCGATCCCGGCGCGCCTGGCGCCGGACAGGTCGAAATATCGGTCGAGGCCGGCGGCATCTGCGGCTCGGACCTGCACTACTACAATCATGGCGGCTTCGGCGTGGTGCGCCTGCGCGAGCCGATGATCCTGGGACATGAGGTCGCCGGCACGGTGAAGGCGCTTGGCGCCGGCGTCTCCAGCCTCGCCGTCGGCGACCGCGTCGCTATTTCGCCCAGCCGGCCCTGCAATGCGTGCCGGTACTGCCTGCAGGGCGTGCAGAACCAATGCCTCAACATGCGATTCTACGGCAGCGCCATGCCGATGCCGCACATACAGGGGGCCTTCCGCCAGCGCCTCGTCGCCGAGGCTTGGCAGTGCCACAAGATCGCCGACTATGTCTCCATCAACGAAGCCGCCTTTGCCGAGCCGTTCGCGGTAACGCTGCATGCCGTCAACCGCGCCGGCTCGCTGCTCGGCAAGCGGGTCTTGGTCACGGGCTGCGGGCCGATCGGTGCGCTCAGCATCCTTGCCGCACGTGTCCACGGCGCGCGTGAGATCGTCGTCACCGATGTCATGGACGCGGTTCTGGCCAAGGCCAACGAGATCGGCGCCGACCGCACCATCAATGTCGCCACAGATGCCGACAAGCTCGCTGGCTACAATGTCGAGAAGGGCAGTTTCGACGTCATGTTCGAATGCTCCGGCAATGAGCGCGCGGTGCGAGCCGGGCTCGATGTGCTGAAGCCGCGCGGGGTGCTCGTGCAGCTCGGCCTAGGCGGCGACATGTCGCTGCCTCAGAATCTCATCGTCGCCAAGGAGATCGAAATGCGCGGCTCCTTCCGTTTCCACGACGAGTTCGCGCTGGCCGTCGATCTGATCAACAACCGTCGCGTCGACGTCAAGCCGCTGCTGACCGGCATCTATCCGATGGACGAGGCGGTTGCGGCCTTCGAGATCGCCGGCGACCGCAACAAATCGATGAAGGTACAGATCGCCTTCGCCTGAGCATGGCGAGACACCCGCTATTAACCTTGCCCGCTCGGCATCTTGCCGCTAGAAGAGCCGTCCCGACATCCATTTCGAGCTTCATTTTGCCTCAGTAACCGCCGGTCTCGCCAACTCCCCTGATCACGCTTGGCAGGGCGCCGCATTAAGCGGTGCCTGCTCCATTTCACGTGTTCCTCAGGCGGCGGTTCGAGACCGGTTTGGCACTGCTGAACCGTTGTCGCGCGCTTTGCCGCCCGTGACAGCTGATTTCCGACATAGCTAGCTCTCGCCACGCCGTGCCCGCATGGGCATCTCGCCATTGCCGACCTGAAGAACTTCCACACTGGAAGGTCTTCCGGCTTGTCCCAACATCTCGCTATCCACTGGGCAATCGCGCCCGAAATCGCACCTCGACCCCTGATCCACTGCAACCGCTGCGGCGCCGTGAAAGCCTATCGCTGCAGCGACAAATTCCGCGTCAACGCCAATGGCAAACGCATTGATGTCTGGCTGATCTATCGCTGCATCGACTGCGACAATTCGTGGAATTTCGGCATTTTCGAACGCTGCAACCGCCGCGACATCGAACCCGCGCTGCTGGCAGCGCTCGAAAGCAACGATCCGGCCCTCGCCCGCCGCCATGCCTTCGATGTCGTGGCTTTGCGAAACCGGGTCGGCCGCGTCGAGGAGTTTCCCGATGTCGCCGTTCACAAACACCGGCTCGGCGGCGAAGGCCGACCCGCAGCCGCGCTTGAAATCAGGCTTGGGCTGGAAATGCCGACATCGCTGCGGCTCGACCGTCTGCTCGCCGGCGAACTCGGCATCTCGCGGTCGCGGCTTCAGGCACTGGAGGAGAAACGATTGCTGGTTGTCGTTCCCGAAGGCGCCAGGGCTTTGCACAAGCCGGCCCGCGACGGCACGGCGATTCGCATTGACCTGGCCGACGAGCCGGATCGTGAAGCCATCATTTCGGCTGCCGTGGGTGAATGACAAGAGGGGCGAAGCACCGGTGCTTCGCCCCTCTTGAATCTAGACAATCAGACGATTACGCCGCGCCCACAACCTTGGCCGACTTCTCGAAGCGCTTGCGCTCGTTCGGGTCGAGATAGAGCTTGCGCAGGCGGATGGTCTTCGGCGTCACCTCGACCAGCTCGTCGTCCTGGATCCAGGCCAGCGCGCGCTCCAGCGTCATGCGGATCGGCGGCGTCAGCTTCACCGCCTCGTCCTTGCCGGCGGCGCGGATGTTGGTCAGCTTCTTGCCCTTCAGCACGTTCACTTCGAGGTCGTTGTCACGGCTATGGATGCCGATGATCATGCCCTGATAGACCTTGACGCCCGGGTCGATGACCATCGGGCCGCGGTCTTCGAGGTTCCACATGGCATAGGCCACTGCCTCGCCCTGTTCGTTGGAGATCAGCACGCCGTTGGTGCGGCCCGGCAGTTCGCCCTTGTAGGGCTGGTAGGCGTGGAACAGCCGGTTCATCACGGCGGTGCCGCGCGTGTCGGTCAACAGTTCCGACTGGTAGCCGATCAGTCCGCGCGTCGGCGCGTGGAAGACGATGCGCTGACGGTTGCCGCCCGAAGGCCGCAGCTCGACCATCTCGGCCTTGCGCTCCGACATCTTCTGCACGACGATGCCGGCGTGCTCCTCGTCGACGTCGATGACGACTTCCTCGACCGGCTCCAGCAATTCACCGTTCTCGCCCTTCTGCATGACGACGCGCGGACGCGACACGGCGATTTCAAAGCCTTCGCGGCGCATCGTCTCGATCAGCACGGCCAGCTGCAATTCGCCGCGGCCGGAAACGAAGAACGAATCCTTGTCGGGCGATTCCTCGATCTTGAGCGCGACATTGCCTTCGGCTTCGCGCAGCAGGCGGTCGCGGATGACGCGGCTGGTCACCTTGTCGCCTTCAGTGCCGGCGAGCGGCGAATCGTTGACCAGGAAAGACATGGTCACGGTTGGCGGATCGATCGGTTGCGCATGCAACGCCTCGGTCACCGCCAGGTCGCAGAACGTGTCGGCGACGGTGCCTTTGGACAGGCCGGCAATGGCGACGATGTCACCCGCCTGCGCCTCTTCGATCGGCTGGCGCTCAAGGCCACGGAACGCGAGGATCTTGGAGATGCGCCCGGTTTCTATCTGCGTGCCGTCATGGTGGAGCACCTTGACCGCCTGGTTGGACTTCAGCGTGCCGCTCTCGATACGGCCGGTAATGATGCGGCCGAGGAAGGGATTGGCTTCCAGGATGGTGCCGATCATGCGGAACGGGCCGGGATGAACGGTCGGCTCCGGCACATGCTTGATGACGAGGTCGAACAGCGGCGCCAGGCCCTGGTCCTTCGGGCCTTCCGGATTTTCCGAGACCCAGCCATCGCGGCCAGAACCGTAGAGGATCGGGAAGTCGAGCTGCTCGTCGGTGGCGTCAAGCGCTGCAAACAGGTCGAACACCTCGTTGACCACCTCGACGTGGCGGGCGTCCGGACGGTCGATCTTGTTGATGACGACGATCGGCTTCAGGCCGACCTTGAGCGCCTTGCCGACGACGAACTTGGTCTGCGGCATCGGGCCTTCGGCGGCGTCGACCAGCACGATCGCCGAATCCACCATCGACAGGATGCGCTCGACCTCACCGCCGAAATCGGCGTGGCCGGGTGTATCGACGATGTTGATGCGGGTGTCCTTCCAGTCGACCGAGGTCGCCTTGGCCAGGATGGTGATGCCGCGTTCCTTTTCGAGGTCGTTGGAATCCATGGCGCGCTCGGCGACGCGCTGATTGTCGCGGAAGGAACCGGATTGCCGCAGCAATTGGTCGACGAGGGTGGTTTTTCCATGGTCGACGTGCGCGATGATCGCGATATTACGAATTTTCATTTTGTGGTCTCGGGAGCGTTGCAGGCAGCAGGCCAAAAGGCGCCGCCTCTTTCGGTTGCGCGGCTCATACAGGGTTTTTCGCAATTGCGAAAGAGGAGGCGCACCACCAAATACTCATCAAATCTTAAGCATCTCGGTGTGAGATGGTTTTGTTAACCAAGGCGGGAACCTTTCTGGGCCAGGGTAGTTCGAAATTCATGACCGACAAACTCAACCGATTTTGGCCCCTCATCGCTTCGGTCGCATTCGCTGCCGTGCTGGCGGCCAATGCCGCTCAATCGGCCGCCACGGTGAAGGAAGCCAATCCGGCTTCGTCGTCCGACCGGACGGCCGAGCAGATGTTTGCCGACGCCCCTGATGGCGTCGACCCCGTGGTCACCGGCCCGGTCAGCGCCTCTTTCAAGCAGAGGCAGCAGGTTGCAGGCTGCGACAGCGCGGTGTGGCCGAAGATTCCGACGGTTTGCTACCCGGACTGACGGCTGCCCATTCCAGGCATAGCGATCCTTCGCACCGACCCAAAGGCTTACGCCGACCGCACCGGATCGAGCGTCACCAGGGGGAGATTAGTACCGCGCCCTACGCCGCTTGCGGCTCCGGATCGAAAGCCGGCCTGCTCGTATTGATCAGCAGCGACAGACACGCAGCCACGATCGCCGTCATGCCGGCGATCAGGAAAGCCAGTTCGTAATTGCCCTGCAATTCGCGCATGGTGCCGCCGAAGGCGGCGGCGGTGGCGGCGCCGACTTGGTGGCCGGCTACGATCCAGCCGAACACGATCGGGCCGCTGCGGTCACCGAAGGCCTCGTTGGCGAGCCTGAGCGTCGGCGGCACGGTGGCGATCCAGTCGAGACCGTAGAGCACCGCGAAGATGATCAGGCTGGTCGCCGAGAAGCCGGAATAGGGCAGATAGATCAGCGCCAGGCCGCGAATGCCGTAGTAGACGCCGAGCAGCTTGCGCGGGTCGAAACGGTCGGTGAGCCAGCCCGAGAGCGTCGTCCCGATCAGGTCGAAAATGCCCATAAGCGACAGCAGGCCCGCGGCCTGTACCTCGGGGATGCCCATGTCGCCGCAGAAGGAGATCAGATGCGTGCCGACCAGCCCGTTGGTGGTGAAGCCGCAGATGAAGAACGTGGCGAACAGATACCAGAAGACGCGGGTGCGGGCAGCGCGGCGTAGCGTGTTCAGCGTATGCGCCAGGAAATTGCCTTGCGATGCCGGCGATACCGGCGGCACGTCATCGGCCCCGGCGCCATAGCGCACCATGCCGATCGAAGCGGGACGCTCCGGAACCAACAGCCAGACCAGCGGCAGAAGACAGGCGGTGGCGATCGAGACGGCGGTAGCGACGGGCTGCCAGCCGCCCGACTGGGCGAGCGATGCCAGCAGCGGCAGGAACACCAAGAGGCCGGTGGCGCTGGAGGCCGACATCAGCCCCATCACCAAGCCGCGATTGGTCTTGAACCAGCGGTTGACGATGGTGGCGCCGAGCACGGTGGCGACCGCGCCGGAGCCGATGCCGGAAAACACGCCCCAGGTGAGGAACAGGTGCCAGGGCTCGGTCATCAGTAGGCTGAGCGCGGTCGAGCCCGACATGATCACAAGCGAGGCAAGCAGCGTGCGGCGCAAGCCGATACGCTCCATCAATGCGGCGGCAAACGGCCCGGTCAGGCCGTAAAGGAAGATGCCGATCGCAGCGGCAATCGAAACCGTATCGCGCCCCCAGCCGAAGCTTTTATCCAACGGCAGCATCATCACCGAGGGTGCGGAACGAAGCCCGGCCGCGATCAACAGGCAAAGGAAGATGACGCCAACCACGACGAAAGCGTAGCGCTGGCCAAAGGGACGGGATTGAGCTATCATGTTACTGACCGGTACGTTGCAGGGTGAGGACATGTATACGTACCGATCGGTAACACGTCAATCGAGTCATACCATGCCAACGGACAAAAATATTGAACTGACCATCAAGGACGGTCATGCAGCCGCACCGCCCAAGGCTGCCAAGAAAATCCTCGACGTGGCCTACGACCTGTTCTACCGCCGCGGCATCCGGGCGATCGGCGTCGACGAGATCGTCAAGCGCGCCGGCGTCACCAAGCCCAGCCTCTACCGCAGCTTTCCCTCCAAGGACGAGCTCGCCGCTTCCTATCTCAGGCAATATGACCGTGAGTATTGGGAGCGTTTCGACGAAGCCGTGGCTGCCCATCCCGGCGACCCACGGGCACAGCTCAGGGCTTTCCTAACTCGCGTCGGCAAGCGCACGCAAAGGCCGGACTATCGCGGCTGCGGCATGACCAACGCGGCGGTGGAATATCCCGAACATGGCCATCCGGCGCGCGTCGTCAGCGAGGCCAACAAGCAGGAGTTGCGCCACCGCCTGCGCGCGATGGCCGCAGCGATGGGCGCTAAAGACCCTGACACGCTCGGCGACGGCCTGCTGCTGTTGATCGAAGGCGCCTATATCAGTGGCCAGCTCTTCGGCCTCGGAGGCCCGGCGGCAGCGGTCGCCCGCAACGCCGACCTGCTGATCGAGGCGAGCTTGAAGAAATAACATTTCGAGCGTTGGCGCCGCCCCTCACCTGGCGGCATCCTTTCCCGGAAATGGGGCGAGGAACGCTCTCATCACGATTTCGCCAATTGCCAGCGTTGCAAGGTTGTCGCCAGCGGCGCAGCCGGCCACTTTCTCCCGTTCAGGGGAGAATTGCCCGGCAGGGCGATTTGGGCGGCGCCAACGTTGAGATTGGCACGCTAGGCCGGCCGCAGATTTGGCGATAGGCTGGGGCGAACTTCACGGGAGACGTCCGCATGCGAACCCTGCTGCTTGTTCCATTCGCCCTCGCCGCCCTATCCCAAACCGCCCATGCCGACGGAATATCCAGCGTCTACACCGACCCGACTCGCAAAAGGATTGCGTCACCTATGCGCAGGCCGAGGAAGGTGACGGCGACTGGGCCGAACTCGCCTGCTCCGGCTATCGCGGCTATCCCGTGCTGATCGCCTACGACGATGCGCGTGAATCGCTATTCTACGGGTTTCCGCCCGGCGGCGAGATGACCTCGGTCTGGGAGAGCTTTTCCGGCTTCAACTCGTCCGGCGCCAAGGTCGAATGGCGCATCGAGACCAAGGGCGACGTTGCCGTTCCCTTCGCGGTGATCCACCGCCGCTCGATCAGCAATCCCGAGGATGAGAACAAGCCGACCGAAGTGCTGCTCGTCGCCAAGGTCGCCCAGATGGAAGCCCGCGACGGCTGCACCATCGGCCTCGTGCTCGCCACCGGCAACCCTCAGGCCAACGACCAGGCGCGCAAGCTGGCGGACGAAAAGGCGAAGAGTTTCGCCTGTGGCAAGGACAAGCACACCGTCATCGGCAACGTGCCGGCGTTTGGTCGGGTGGATAACTAGCCACGTGGGTGCAAGGCACCCCCCTCTGCCCTGCCGGGCAGAGGGGGGTGCCTCGCGGTGGCGTTTGCCGCTTACTTGAACGAGACGCAGGCCTCTCTCGGCGCTACTTTGCCGCCTTCGCCCGTGCGATCGCGTCGACGATCATCTTCTTGGCGTATTTGGAATCGTGCCAGCCTTCGATCTTGACCCATTTGCCGGGCTCGAGATCCTTGTAGTGCTCGAAAAAGTGCTGGACCTGGTCGCGGGTGATCTCGGGCAGCTGCGTGTATTCGGTGACGTTTTCGTAGCGCAGCGTCAGCTTCGGCGACGGCACGGCAATGACCTTCTCGTCCTGGCCGGCATTGTCTTCCATCACCAGCACGCCGATCGGTCGCACATTGATGACGCAGCCCGGCACCAGCGCGCGCGTGTTGCAGACCAGCACGTCGATCGGGTCGCCGTCGCCCGACAGCGTGTGCGGCACGAAACCGTAATTGCCGGGGTAGCGCATCGACGTATGTAGGAAACGGTCGACGAACAGCGTGCCGGCCTCCTTGTCCATCTCGTACTTGATCGGCTCGCCGCCGATCGGCACCTCGATGATGACGTTGATGTCCTCGGGCGGGTTCTTTCCGATGGCTATGGCTTCGATTCGCATGGCTTAAATCCCTCTCTCGATGTCCAAGATCGATAGCGGGCGGCGCGGCATGGTGCAATGCGGCGATTGGTGCGAAGCGCAAACGGAAGCGCACGGTTTATGATGATTTGTAACCGAGGCCGGTCATTCCCAGACGAAGGCGACCTTCTTGAGCGCCCTCTGCTCGAAAATCTCGACGCCTTCGGCGACGTCACGGCCACCCGCGCCGGCATAGAAGGAAAGTGCGTTCTGGTTGTCTTCCAGCGCCCACACCACCATTCCCTTCAGCCCGTGGTCGGCAAGCCGCGCCCGCGCCGCCTTGAACAGCCGGCTGCCGAGCCCGATGCCTTGATATTCCGGACGCAGGTAAAGTTCGTAGATTTCGCCCTGTTGCTTCAGCTCGCGGGCGCGGTTCTTGCCGATCGTGGCATAGCCGGCGATGGTGCCGCCGATCTCGACCACCAGAACGGTGGCGGCGCGGCGGATGGCGTTGGCCCACCAGTCGGCGCCGCGGCGGTTGATCATGGAGGTCAGCGAGCGATGCGGGATGATGCCGGAATAGGCGCCCTCCCAAGCCTGCTGGTGCACGTCCGCAATGGCGCCAGCGTCGCGCGGTTCGGCTTTCCTGATGTCGATGCTCAGCGTATTCATGATTTGTTAACCATAAACCCGGATCGGCCATTTGCAAGAGTCGAGGTCAGCCCGCCGACCGCTTTCTCACAGCCGATCGCGACACTGCTGACAATGGGCAAAGCCTGCCTGATAACGCGCTCAGCCGAGGCGAATGGCGTGGGTTTTCGAGAACCGGAGCGGAGCGTACTTTTTGTACGTGAGCACCGGAAGCGCAGAAAACCCGCGTCAGGCGTCCGGCTGAGTAGCTTTGCAGGCAGGCTTTTCAGATCTCGACGAGATGATCGTCCAGTTCATTGGCGTCGCCCGACGTCACCGGGAAATGCTCGGCCAGCACCGCGCCGACCTGCCCGATCGCCTTGACGAAGCCGTCGGCGAGTTGGTCGTCGCCGGCATGCTGCAGGAGATCGCGCACCACGCCGTCCCAGACATGCTGGCCGACCTTGCTGTCGATGCCCGAATCGGCGACCACTTCGGCATAACGCTCGGCGATCGACACGAAGACCAACACGCCGGTGCGCGCCGTGGTGCGGTGGACATTGCGGGCGAGGAACTGCCTGAGCGCATTGTCATGTGCCGCCTGGTAACGCTGCCGGCGCGGCACCAGATGGATGCGCAAGCCGGGCAGCGCCCACAAAAGCACCAACACCGAGGCCAGTGCCAGCAGTTGGACAATGACGAAATGCGGCAGCCGGATCGACAGCCACCAGGCTTCCAGCCCATAGGCGACGGCGAGGCTGGCAATCAGCATGCCTGATGTCGCCATGAAGGCGGCGGGAAAGAAATAGCCGTCGCTGGCATGCGCAACGACGCAGTAGATCTCGCCGTCGGTTTTGGCCTCGGCCGCGCGGATCGCGGTGGCGATGCGCTCATGGTCCTGTGGGCTGATCGGTCGTGTTGCCATCTTCTCTCACCAGCTCCCTGAAGACCCGCCACCGCCGGACGAACCGCCGCCGCCAGAAAACCCGCCGCCGCTGCTTGAGCCCGAAGCCCAGCTGCTGCCCGAACTTCCCGATGACCATCCGCTGCCCGACGACGAACTTGTTGTCCAACTGCTGGAGCCCGAGGACGATCCGCTCGGCCCCTGGCCGTAGCGAAAGGTCATGCCCAGCCATTTATACACGCCCGGCGACAGCTTGGTGCCGAAGATCGGCGGCAGGAAGGCCATCGCCAGGCCGCCGAAGAACATCGCCGCCCACAGGATCAGGAAGACCGCGACTATAGGATCGACGGGCGTGCTGTGGTCGGCCGGGTTGCGCTTGCCGCGCGCCTCCAGCTCTTCCGGGTTGCCTTCCAGCACCATGACCATGTCGTCGACGGCCTTGGAAATGCCGCCGGAGAAATCACCGGCGCGGAACGCCGGCACCATGTCATTTTCGATGATCAGTTTGGTGTGCAGGTCGGTCAGCGTGCCTTCCAGCCCGTAGCCGACCTCGATGCGCATCTTGTGGTCGTTCTTGGCCACCAGCAGAAGCACGCCGTTGTTTTCGCCGGCCTGGCCGAGTTTCCAGAAGCGGAACAGCCGGTTGGCGTAGGGTTCGATCTCCTCGCCGTCCAGGCTGGGGATGGTGGCGACGACGATCTGGTCGGAGCCTTTGGTCTCGAAATCCGCGAGCTTCTGCGTTAGTGCCGCCTTGGTCGCGGCGTCGATAATACCGGCATTGTCGACCACCCGCCCGGTGAGTGCCGGCAGGTCTGCCGCCAAGGCTACGAACAGCATGGCGAGCATCGTCAACAAGGCGATGCCGATCGTCGCGGCTGCGCGGCCAGGTTTTGGCGGATTGAAGACGCGTACTGTCATGCCGTCACCAGCTCCCCTCAACCACCATGACCGTCCTCGATCACCATGATCATGTCGTCGACCGCTTTGGAAATACCGCCGGAGAAATCCCCGGCGCGGAAGGCCGGCACCATGCCTTCAATGATCCGTGTGGCGTGCTGGTTGGTGAGCGTGGCTTCCAGCCCGTAGCCGACCTCGATGCGCATCTTGCGGTCGTTCACGGCCACCAGCAGAAGCACGCCATTGTTCTTGGCCTTCTGGCCGAGCTTCCAGGCGTTGAACAGCCGGGTGGCGTAAGGCTCGATCTCCTCGCCGTCGAGGCTGGGAACCGTCGCGACGACGATCTGGTCGGAGCCTTTGGTCTCGAAATCGGCCAGCTTCTGCGTCAGCGCCGCCTCGGTCGCAGCGTCGATGATGCCTGCATTGTCGACGACACGACCGGTGAGGGCGGGCAGTTCCGCCGCCAGCGCCGCGAAGCTGACGAGCAAGACCAGCAAGGCAGCGCCGATCATCGTGGCGAAGCGGCCATGCCAGGGATTGGCGATGCGTGTTGTCATCTCGTCACCAGCTTCCCGAGGAGCCGCCGCCGCCGGACGAACCGCCGCCGCCGGAAAAGCCGCCACCACCGCTTGAACCCGACGACCAGCCGCCCCCGCCCGAAGACCAGCCGCCGCTGGACGACCGCCGGCCCGGCTCGAATGTCATGCCGAGCCAGCGATAGCGGCCGGGACCGAGTTTTTGGCCGAAGATCGGCGGCAGGATGGAGGCGGCCATGCTGCCGAAGAAGATGATTGCCCAGATGCTGATGAAGACGCCGAAGAACAGATTGTCGGTATTGATGGGCGGCTTCTGGTTGCGCTCGCCGCGCGCCTCCAATTCCTCCGGATTGCCTTCCAGCACCATCACCATGTCGTCGACGGCCTTGGAAATGCCCCCGGAGAAATCGCCGGCGCGGAACGCCGGCACCATGTCGTTTTCGATGATCAGCTTGGTGTGCAAATCGGTCAGCGTGCCTTCCAGCCCATAGCCGACCTCGATGCGCATCTTGCGGTCGTTCGGCGCCACCAGCAGCAGCACGCCGTTATTTTCCTTGGCCTGGCCGAGCTTCCAGAAGCGAAACAGCCGGTTGGCGTAAGGCTCGATCTCCTCGCCGTCGAGGCTGGGGATGGTGGCGACGACGATCTGGTCGGAGCCTTTTGTCTCGAAGTCGGCGAGTTTCTGGGTGAGCGCGGCTTTGGTTCCCGCGTCGATAATGCCGGCGTTATCGACGACGCGGCCGGTCAGCGCGGGGAGGTCGGCGGCGAAGGCGGTGAGGGGCAGGAAGACGGCCAGAAAGGCGAGAAGAACACCAAGGTTGGCGTTCCTTCGCGTCCCCCTCTGTCCTGCCGGACATCTCCCCCTCGAGGGGGGAGATTGGCAATCTCGCTGCCGACGCTCAGCCGGCAACGCTGATATTTGGCGCAAGGACAGAAGACAGCTGATCTCCCCCCTTGAGGGGGAGATGTCCGGCAGGACAGAGGGGGGTGTGAAGGAACGCAA
Source organism: Mesorhizobium sp. C395A (assembly GCF_030323205.1). Lineage (NCBI taxonomy): Bacteria > Pseudomonadati > Pseudomonadota > Alphaproteobacteria > Hyphomicrobiales > Phyllobacteriaceae > Mesorhizobium > Mesorhizobium sp. C395A. The sequence goes on from NZ_CP100473.1 coordinate 4,416,552, forward strand.
GGCTGGCAAAGGCCAAGCAGACGTCATCACCCGCCCTGCTTCGTGCCGAAATCGACCTTCGGCGGCTGCATCTTGTCTTCTTCGACGGTGAAGTTGGCGAAGGGCTCGTTGCTGCGGAACCAGAAGGTTGCCCATAGCACCGACGGAAAGGTCCTCAGCGTCAGATTGTAATCCTTGACCGCCAGGATGTAGTCGCGCCGCGCCACGGCGATACGGTTCTCGGTGCCTTCGAGTTGCGCCTGCAGCGCCAGGAAATTCTGGTTGGCCTTGAGGTCGGGATAGGCCTCCGACACCGCGATCAGCCGCGACAGCGCGCTGGTCAGCCCTGATTGCGCATCCTGGAACTTCTTGAGCGCTTCGGGGTCCTTCAGCGTTTCCGGCGTCACCGTGATCTGCGTCGCCTTGGCGCGCGCTTCGACCACCGCATTGAGCGTGTCCTTTTCATGCGAGGCATAGCCCTTCACCGTCTCGACCAAATTGGGAATGAGGTCGGACCGACGCTGATACTGGTTCAGCACCTCGCTCCATGCCGCCTTGGCGTTTTCCTCCGCCGTCGGGATGGTGTTGAAGCCGCAGCCGGCGAGCAGAGGCAGCACGACGGCCATCATCAGCACGGCCGGCAGACTGCGGAAAGGGAAGGCAAGGCGCTGGGCAAACATGGTGAGGTCCCTCGACAGAAGTTGCATGCGAAGCATTAGCACAATCCGCGCTCAAGAAAATGTCTGCCGCTGGCGCGCATTCCTGGCGCGCATTCATGCGCCGGCGAGGCCTGTGATTGATCGCGCGAACACGGTATGGTTGCCGGCAAACAGGACAGGATCATGGCGGAAGGCCGCGACGATGACAGCGAATCGCGCCGCATTATCGAGCGCGTGGCGAACGAGGGCGGCGTTGGCAGCGCATCGCTGGTGTCACGGGCAGCGAAAGGCGCGCGCGATCATGTTACCGCAGCCGAGGCCGACCGATCCGATCCGATCGAGGTCTGGGGCACCCGCATCGGTCGCGCACTTGGGCTCATCGTCGCCCTCGGCCTTTTGATCTGGCTCGTGTACTACGTCTCCCGGGGCAGCTAGAGCATGATCCTGAAAAGTGGGAACCGGTTTTCTCGGACAAACGGGAACCGTTTTGTCCGGAGATCATGCTCCAACCAAAGAGATAGATCAGGATGACGATTCAACGAAAAATTATCCGTATCTAGGATTTTCCATGAACAGCGAAAAAGCCGACGCGCCGCGCGCGGTCATCGTCATTTCCAGCCATGTCGCCCGCGGCTCGGTCGGTAACCGCGCCGCCGTGTTTGCGCTGGAGACGCTGGGCTTTCCGGTGTGGGCGGTACCGACGGTCATCTTGCCCTGGCATCCGGGCCACGGTCGCGCCACGCGCATCGTGCCGCCGCTCGACCAGTTCAAGGCGCTGATGGCCGATCTCGAGCGCGCGCCCTGGCTGGGCGAGGTGGGCGCGGTGCTGTCGGGCTATCTCGGCGAGGCCGGCCAGGCCGAGGCCGTCGCCTCGCTGGTTGCGGCGGTCAAGGCCAAGACGCCGGACGCGATCTATATATGCGATCCGGTGATGGGCGATTCCGGCGGGCTCTATGTGCCCGAGCCGACGGCCGCCGCGATGCGCGACCGGCTGATGCCGATCGCCGACATCGCCACCCCCAACCGCTATGAGCTGGAATGGATGGCCGGTGCGCCTTTGCCCGATCTGAAATCGGTGATCTCGGCCGCCCTCCATGCCGGACCGTCAACAATGCTGGTGACGTCGGCACAGTCGATGATGACCGGCGGCACCGGCAATCTGCTGCTTGACGGCACCCAGGCGCTGCTGGCCGAACACCGCCTCATCGACAAGCCGCCGAATGGCCTCGGCGACCTGACTGCGGCCGTCTACCTCGCCCGCATCCTGTCGGGGCAGCCGCCGATCAAGGCGCTGCAATCGACCACCGCCGCCGTCTACGAAATCCTGGCGCGAACCGCCAAGCGTGGCGGCGACGAGCTGCAGCTTGAAACCGATGCCCAGAGCCTGTCGCACCCGATGGCGATGGTGCAGCTGCGCCACCTCACGCATCCGGGGCGGGACCGCCGGGCGTGACGTCGACCGTGGTCGTCGGCGCCGACGGCTGCAAGGCCGGCTGGATCGCCGTCCGCCGCGATCTGGATGCCGCGCCGTCAGTCCGCGTCTTTCCCAGCTTTGCGGCCCTGCTCGACGCCTTGCCCGCCGATGCGACAGTGGCCGTCGACATGCCGATCGGCCTGCCGGACGTCTCGCAAAGAGGCGGGCGCGGGCCGGAGACCTTGGTACGGCCAATGCTCGGAGCACGGCAATCCAGCGTCTTCTCTATCCCGTCCCGCGCGGCCCTCTACGCCGACATCAGCGGCTTCACCACGGTCGAGGCCTGGTATGAGGCGCATCGGCGCGCCAGCGAGGTGGCCAAGGCGACCTCCGATCCGCCACGCGGCGTCTCGATCCAGGCCTTCGGCATCTTTGCCAAGATACGCGAGATCGACGCGCTGCTGATCGCACGTCCGCAACTGCGCCGCCGCGTCTTCGAATCGCACCCCGAAGTGGCCTTCTGCCGGCTGAACGGCGAAAAACCGATGACGCTGCCGAAGAAGATCAAGGGCGCAGTCAATCCTGCCGGGATGGAAGAGCGCAAGGCACTGCTCTGCCGGCACGGCTATACCAGAGCTTTCCTCGACCAGCCGCCGCCACGCGGTGCTGCCGCCGACGATTTCCTCGACGCAGCGGTGATGATGCTGATGGCCGGGCGCATCGCCGGCGGCGAGGCAAAGCCGTTTCCCGACCCGCCGCTTGCCGACCGTTTGGGCATTCCCCTGGCGATCTGGGCGTGAGGCAAGCGGCGAGCCATGCGTGCGGCATGGCGATTTGCGACGAAGCCATCCGCAATTCGGCATTGCCCGCGACGGGCATTTGCCGTTAGAGCCTTTCTAACTTGAAATGAGCTGCCGTCGCTAACCCCGAAAGGCTTCATCCCTAGCCCATGCCCCATCTCCCCGAACATCTTTGGACCGGCTACCGCAACTTCATGAATGGCCGCTATCTCACCGAGAGCGGACGCTATCGCGAGCTCGCCCGCGAAGGGCAGGCGCCCGAAACCATGATCGTTGCCTGCTGCGATTCCCGCTCTGCCCCCGAGGCGATCTTCGACGCCGGTCCGGGCGAACTGTTCGTCCTGCGCAATGTCGGCAATCTGGTGCCGCCCTATGCGCCGGACGGCGAGTTCCACTCGACCTCGGCCGCGCTCGAATTCGCCGTGCAGAGCCTGAAGGTGAAAAACATCGTGGTGATGGGCCATGGCCGCTGCGGCGGCATCCGCGCCGCGCTCGACACCAATTCGGCGCCGCTGTCGCCCGGCGACTTCATCGGCAAATGGATGAGCCTGATCGCGCCGGCGGCCGAAACCGTTTCGTCCAGCACGTTCATGACGGCAACCGAACGGCAGACGGCGCTGGAGCGTATTTCCATCCGCTATTCGATCGCCAATCTCAGGACCTTCCCTTGCGTCTCCATCCTCGAAGGCAAGGGGCGGCTGTCGCTGCATGGCGCCTGGTTCGACATCTCGACCGGCGAGCTCTGGGTGATGAACAAGGACACTGGCGACTTCGAGCGGCCGGATTTGACGTAGACCCATGATCCCGAAAAGTGGGAACCGGTTTTCGGATAAGGGCATGGTCAAACAAGAGGAGTCAAGAATGCGGGTTTGGCGTGCGATCGCTTTCGCCGTAGCGGCGCTGCTGATTTCGCTCGTCCCTGCCCGCTCCGATGACGGCGCCATTATCGACCGCTGGTATTCGGCGCTGCTGGTCGCCGATCGCACCGAATTGTCGGACCTGCTCGCCGACTATGTCCGCATCAAGCTCGACGATCTCGGCGTCGTGCAGTCGAAGCAGGAGTTCATCGCGTCGATCGACGAATGGAAGGGCGCGGTCGCCGGCGCCGCAATCCGGCATCGCGTCGAAAAGAGCGAGGCCGGCGTCACAACTGTCATCGCCTGCTATGATTTCCCCAACAATGACATGCTGATGCAGGAGACGTTCGCCGTCACCGGCAACCGCATCACCGCCAGTTCGCAAGCGGCGATCGCGGAAAATTGCGACGGCTTCTGACGCGGGCTTGAACGGCCGCGCTGTTGCGCCGCGCCAGTCATCGCCCTACATCGGTCAGCAAGCTCCGCCAATCATCGAAAGATCCCCCATGCCGTCCACGAAAACCGTCGATCTCGCCGCCCATCCGCTGACCAAATGGCAAGGGCCGCTCGGCCTGCCGGATTTTGCCAGCATCGGCGACGACGATTTCTCCTCGGTGTTCGACGCGGCGCTGAAGGCACATGAGGCCGAAATCGATGCGATCGCCGGCAACAAGGATGCGCCGACCATCGAGAATACGCTGGCAGCCCTCGAGCTCGCCGGTGAGCCGCTCGACCATGTCTCGTCGATCTTCTGGTGCCGGGCCGGCGCCCACACCAACGATGCGATCCAGGCGCTGGAACGCGATATCTCGCCGAAGATGTCGCGGCATTTCTCGGCGATCTCGATGAACGAGAAACTGTTTGCCCGCATCGACGACCTCTACCAGCGCCGGGAGACGCTAAAACTCGACGCCGAGACGCTGCGGGTGCTGGAGAAGACCTGGAAAGGCTTTGTGCGATCGGGCGCAAAACTCGACGCCGACGGCAAGAAGCGGCTGGCCAACATCAGCGAGGAACTGTCCTCGCTCGGCACCACTTTCGGCCAGAACGTGCTGGCCGACGAGCGCGACTGGGCGCTGTTCCTCGACGAGGCTGATCTTGCCGGCCTTCCGGACTTCGTGAAGAGTTCGATGGCCGAAGCCGCCGAGACGCGCGGCCAGAAGGGCCGCTACGCCGTCACTTTGTCGCGCTCAATCTATGAGCCGTTCACGACCTTTTCTGAACGCCGCGATCTGCGCGAGACCGCTTTCCGCGCCTTCACCATGCGCGGCCAGAATGGCGGCGCCAGCGACAACACCGCAGTGGTGCGCGACATGCTGAAATTGCGCGCCGAAAAGGCCAGGCTGCTCGGCTATGCCTCGTTCGCCGCGCTGAAGCTCGACGACACCATGGCCAAGACGCCGAAGGCGGTGCACGACCTCCTCGACCCGGTCTGGGAGAAAGCGCTGGAGAAGGCCGCCGCCGACCAGAAGGAGCTGGAGCGGCTGGCGACCAAGGCAGGCAGCAACGAAAAATTCGCCGCCTGGGACTGGCGCTTCTACCAGGAGAAATTGCGCGCCGAAAAATTCGCCTTCGACGAGGCGGAGCTGAAACCCTATCTGCAGCTCGACCGCATTATCGACGCCTGTTTCGACGTCGCCACCAAACTGTTCGGCATCACTTTCGAGGAGAAGAAGGGCATCGCCGCCTGGCATCCCGACGCGCGCGTCTTCGTGGTGAAGAACGCCGATGGCAGCGAGCGCGGCCTGTTCCTCGCCGACTATTTCGCCCGATCCTCGAAGCGCTCCGGCGCCTGGATGAGCGCGCTGAAGTCTGGCTACAAGCTTGGGGATGGCTCAAAGCCGGTGATCTACAACATCATGAACTTCGCCAAGCCGCCGGCCGGGGAAGCAGCGCTGCTGTCGGTCGATGAGGCCAAGACCCTGTTCCACGAGTTCGGCCATGCTTTGCACGGCATGCTGACCGACGTCACCTGGCCGTCGGTGGCGGGCACGTCGGTTTCCCGCGATTTCGTCGAACTGCCTTCGCAGCTCTACGAGCACTGGCTGACGGTGCCCGCAGTGCTGGAAAAGCATGCGCTGCATGTCAAGACCGGCAAGCCGATGCCGAAGTCGCTGCTCGACAAGATGCTGGCCGCCCGCACGTTCGGCGCCGGTTTCGCCACGGTCGAGTTCACAGCGTCGGCGCTGATCGACATGGCGTATCACGCGCGGCCGGATGCGCCGGCGGAACCGCTGCGTTTCGAAGCCGAAACGCTGGAAAAGCTTGATATGCCCGACACCATCGCCATGCGTCATCGCACCCCGCATTTCGGCCATATCTTCTCCGGCGACGGCTATTCAGCCGGCTACTATTCCTACATGTGGTCCGAAGTGCTCGACGCCGACGCCTTCGCCGCCTTCGAGGAGACCGGCGATCCATTCAACCCGGCGCTGGCGCAACGGCTTCGGAAGAATATCTATGCCGCCGGCGGGTCGAAGGATCCGGAGGAGCTGTACACGGCGTTCCGCGGCAAGATGCCTTCGCCTGAGGCGATGATGGTGAAGCGGGGACTGGTGTAGCGCCGGCTTATCTCCCCCCTCGAGGAGGAGATGGCCGCAAAGCGGCCAGAGGGGGTCGGTCCGACTGGGCTCGACCCGCTGCGGCAGATGAAGGTCGGCGCTTCACGCGCGAGGACCCCCTCTGTCGCCTTTGGCGACATCTCCCCCTCAAGTGGGGAGATCAATAGCGCCAAGGATCCGCCACCCGTGGCCACACCGGCCGCGTCAGCTTCCTGTAATCCGTTACCGCCGGATTGCTCGGATACGAACTCGGCGCCGAGACATAGATGATCTCCGCCGCGATCGGTTCAAAGCCGGCGTAGAAATGATTGGTCGACTTGATCAGCAATATGTCCTTCGACAACGGATCGACGCCGATGTTGGAGAAAATATCCGGCTCGAAGGTCTGCGTGCGGTTGGTGTTGAGGATGATGTCGATTTCGGTGCCTTCGAGCCGCACCAGCGCCGTCGGCCCGAGCGTCACCCGGCTTGGCCCGAAGCTCTGCCAGCCCTCGGGGACGGCTTTCAACACCTTGACGCGCGCATCGATCGGTTCGCCGGCCAGCGGCCCGGCCTTGCCGCCGAAGCGCAGGTCGATGACGGCGCCTTCGCCTGCCGCCTGGCAAAATGTGACGGCGATCGGGTCCCAGATCGTCGCCACGCCAAAATTGTCAACGCCCTGTTCCAACATGGCGCGCAGCACAACGGTACCGTCGCCGGCGACGCCACCGCCGGGATTGTCCCAGATGTCGGCAATCACAACCGGCTTGCCGGGGTTTCCCTTGCGCACGGCCAGTGCCCGCGCGATGCCATCCTCGGTGTTCAGCATCGTCATCGCCGTCCTTTCGCGTATGGCGTAAAGCTCGCGCCCGAGCCTCTCCGCCAGCGCATCGCCCTTGGCCTTGTCATTGTCGGTCACGACCAGGATGCGCGTGCCCATTTCCGGCACGTCCGCCGCCATGAAGCCGTGAATGACCGAGACCGACAGCACGCCGTCCTTGCCGTGCAGCGCCTTGATGCGGTCGACGAAGGAGCGCATCGGCTCGCGGCTGGTCGGCAGCACCTGGATCATGCGGCAGTCGAAGGTCGAGATCACCGGCTTGATCTCGTCGCGCGCCGCCGCCAATCCAAGCTCGACGACATGTTCGCCGCGCTCATAGAAGTCGGTGTGCGGGAATTCGAGGAAATAGGCCATGACATTGCATGCCGCGACGCGCTTTGGGGTCAGATGACTGTGCGGATCGAGCTCCACCGCGATCACCACGTCGGGCCCGACGATTGCGCGAACCCGTTCCAGCAGATCGCCTTCGCAATCGTCATAGCCTTGCGCCACCATGGCGCCGTGCAGGCCGAGGATGACGGCGTCGACCGGCAAGGCTGCCTTCAACTGGCCGAGAATCTCGTCGCGCAACGCCTCATAGGTCTGCCGCTGCACCAGCCCTCCCGGCTCTGCCCAGGTGGCGGTGCCTTCGACGACGGTCAGCCCTTCGGCAGCCGCGCGCCGGCGCAAGGCGACCATCGGCGAGGAGCACAAGGTCGGTGTGTCAGGATGCTTGCCCGGCCCGGCATAGAACGCCATCTCGAACGACGCCCGGTCGGTCGGCACCGGCGAGAAGGTGTTGGTTTCGGTCGCCAGCGAGGCGGTGAAGACGCGCATGAAAACTCCGTACGGCTATTTGTTTTTCGCAATTCCGGACGGAAAACCGCTCCACACTTTTCCTGGAATTGCTATTTTACGGCCCCGAGCGCCAGCCCGCGGACGAGATAGCGCTGCAGCCAGATGAACAGAATCGCCACCGGCAGCGTCGCCAGCAGCGTCGCCGCCATTACATGGTGCCATTCGATCGTGTAGCGGCCGGCGACCAGCGAGAACACCTGGATCGGCAGCGTGTAACTTTCCTGGCTGCGCAGCATTGTGAGCGCAACGACGAACTCATTCCATGCGTTGATGAAGGTGAAGATGGCGGTCACCGCGATTGCCGGCAGGCAAAGCGGCAGAAACACTTTTCGCAAGGTCAGCCAGCGGCCGGCGCCTTCCATCCACGCTGCTTCCTCGAGATCGCGCGGGATGGTGTCGAAATAGCTTTGCAGCATCCACACGGTGAAGGCGACGTTGAAAGCCATGTAGATGACGCCGAGCGCGGTCGTGGATTCGATCAGACCCCAGGCCGCCATCAGCCGGAACAGGCCGAGCACCAGCACGATCGGCGAGATCATCTGCGAGATCAGCAGGAACTGGCGGAAGGCGCCATAGCCGGCAAAGCGAAACCGCGACATGGCATAGGCGGCCGGCACCGAGATCAGGATGGCGCCGACGGTGGCGATAACAGAGACATAGAGCGAATTGGCCAGCGCCTGGCCAAAGCCGGTCGCCACCCACATGTCGGCAAAATTCGACCAGTGGAATTCGCTTGGCCACCAGGTCGGCGACAGCACCTCCTGCCGCGGCTTGACCGCGGTCAAAAACATTACCGCGAAGGGGAAGATCGTCACCACGAGCAGCGGCGAAAGCAGCAGCCAGGCGATGATCGTACGCTTCAGCTTGGGCGTCATGTGCGCTGCTCCCGCATGGCAAGCCGCACATAGATCATGGTGAAGATCAAAAGGATGGCGAACATCAGCAGCGACACCGCCGATGCTTCACCCAGTTTGCCGATGCGGAAGGCCAGCTTGTAGAGATGGGTGACCAATATGTCGGTCGAGTTGGCCGGCCCGCCCTGCGTCATCACCCAGATGATCGGGAAGGAATTGAAGACGTAGATGGTGTTGAGCACGATGGCGATGTTGATGAACGGCTTCAGCAGCGGAAAGGTGATCTCGCGGAACTGCTGCAGCGGCGTCGCCCCCTCCAGGGCCGCCGCCTCGTAGAGGTCGTCGGGGATCGACGACAGGCCGCCGAGGAAGATGGTCGTGGTGAACGGTACCGTCACCAATATGCCGATCAGCACCTGCATCGGGAATGCCGTCTCGGCGCGCGCCAGCCACTGGATGTTTTCATGGATCAGGCCGAGCCCGATCAGCGCCGAGTTCAGCATCCCGCTTTCGCCGTTGAGCGCCCAGCGCCAGACCACCGCCGTCATCGTCAGCGACACCGCCCAGGGCAGCATGATGATGACGCGGGCAATGCCGCGGCCGTAGAAATCGGTGTTGAGGATCATCGCCACGGGGACGGACAACAGCAGCGCGCCGCCGACCACCAGCACGGTCCACAGGCCGGTGCGCCAGAGTGCCGCCAGGAAATCGGGATCGGCGAGGAAGGCGAAATAATTGGCGAAATCGTTAAAGTCCCGCAGCTGCCCAAAACGGCTGACATCATGCGTCGATATCTGGATCAGGTCCCAGACCGGCCAGAAGATGACGACTGCGGCCAGAAACAGGCTGGGGAAGGTCAATAAATAGGGCAGGTAACGATTTTGCATCGGCCGGATTCGTACCGTGTTGGACATAAGTGGCGCTGGCGCGCCAGCTCGGATCAATCTCGCATATCGGTCTAAGGCAGCGCTTCAGGGTTTGAATCTCCTGCGGACGTTTGCGCTGCCCCTCACCTGCCTGCCCATCCTCCGCAGCGGTTGCGGAAGGGAGCCCTTCCTCTCCCCCGTTGATCGGGGGAGAGGTGTCGAGCGAAGCTCGACGGAGTGGGGGTCGACGGAGTGGATGTCGACCCTTGGGGCGCAAGGCGAGGTGATGTTTGCCCCTATTGCCCTTCCTATGTCCGTTCGCGGCGGTTGCCAGGTGGTTCCCCCACTCCGTCTCGGCTTCGCCGAGCCACCTCTCCCCCCTCCGGAGGGAGAGGAAGTGTGGCGCGCCCCGTGGGGCGCGCCGGGCGCAGGGAGATACGCCCTATTTCTTGATCACGGCGTTGGCCTTGCCAGCCGCTTCCTTCAAGCCTGCCTCGGGGTCGCCGCCGAGATAGATCTTCTGCATGGCATCCGAGGTGATCTGGGCGACTTCTTCCCAGCCGGGGATGACCGGTGCAAAGCGGGCGTCGGGCAGCAGCGCGGTGAACGCTGCCAGATCGGCATTGTTGACGTAATAGTCCATCTTGGCCTCTTCCTTGTTCACCGGCAGGAAGCCTTCCCCTTGCGTGAACTTGGCGCGCTGTTCGGTGGTGAACAGGAAGTCGAGCAGCTTCCAGGCCTCATCCTTGTTCTTGGAATTCTTGAACATGATGATGGAATCGGTGACGCCGTACGTGCCGCGCGCGCCGGTCGGTCCGGCGGGGATAGCGGCCACGCCATATTTCAGGTTCGGCGCCTCGTCCTTGATCTGGTTGGACAGGAAGGGCGCGGTGATCATCATGCCGACCTTGCCCTGCTTGAACAGGTTCTGGACGTCCTCGCGGTTGTTGGAGGTGACGCCGGGTTCCGTCAGGCCTTCGTCGATCATCGACTTGTAGAGCTTGGCGGCTTCGAGCGCGCCCGGCGTGCCGAGGCCCGACGTGCCATCCTTGTTGAGAATCTCGGTGCCTTGCGACCACATCGCATAGTAGTAATAGACGTCGGTCTCGATCTCCTTGCCCTGCAGGCCGAAGCCGAACGTGCCGGTGCCCAGCGCCTTGATCTTGCGCGCATCCTCCTGCAACTCGGTCCAGGTTGCCGGCGGGTTGGCGATTCCGGCCTTCTCGAACAATTCCTTGTTGTAGTACATGGCGCGCGCCGAAGCCGCGATCGGCAGGCCATAGGTCTTGCCCTCCATGATCGACGGCGACAGGAAGGTGTCGATGAAGCGGTCCTTGAAGTCTGGCTTGATGTAGGCGTCGAGCGGCTCGGCGACATCCTGCTGGACGAAATCGATCAGCCAGCGGGTGCCGATGATCGACAGGTCGGCATTGGTGCCGGCGGTGATGTCGGTGGTCAGCTTCTGCAGCAGCACGTCCCACGGCACAACTTCGAACTTGACGGTGATACCCGGGTTGGCTGCCTCGAATTCCTTTTTCACCGCTTCGAAATACGGGCCGGTCTTGGCGCTGTATTCGGCGACGGTTACGCGCACCTCGCCGGCATCTGCTTGGGCGGCCAGGGCGAGCAGGCTCATTCCGGCCATCAGGCCGACAGTCCATTTTGCAAGCTTCATTCGATCTCTCCCATTTGATTGGCGCTGCGCTCTTGCGGCTTTCAGGCGGCCATGGCTTTATGTGACTTTCCTACATTATCCTTCATTTCACGCCGTGCAAGCGGATTATCCTGTTGCTTAATTACATTTCCTAAAATAGCGTTTTCCGACTATCGTGGATCCCAGGGAGGCGCGCAGGGTGGTTTCAACGGCCGAATTCGCGGGCAAGACCGTGCTGGTGACCGGCGCCGGCGGCGGGCTCGGCTCGGCTATTGTGGCGCTGCTGGCCCAACGAGGCGCGCGGGTCGTCGGCTGCGACCAGTCGCAAGATGCGTTGCGCAGCCCACACCTGGCGTCGCGTCACGCCTTCGACCTCCTCGACCGGGCTTCCATCGAGGCGGCGATACCAGCGATCCTTGAGAAAGATGGCGTTCCCGACATGCTGATCAACAATGCCGGCTGGACGCGCGCAGAGACGCTTGCCGCATTGACACCCGATAAGATTGAGCACGAGCTCGACCTCAATCTGACCGGGGTGATGCTGTTCGCCGATCCACTGATCAAGGCGATGGCCGCGCGCGGTTCGGGCAGCGTCGTCTTCATCTCTTCCGTCAACGCCATCGCCCACTTCGGCAACCCGGCCTATGCCGCAGCCAAGGCCGGCATCAATGCCTATGCCAAAGCGATCGCTGTGGAACTCGGCCGCAACGGGCTGCGCGCCAATGTCGTCTGCCCCGGCTCGATCCGCACCGCCGCATGGGACCATCGGCTGGCCAAGAACCCGGATGTTCTCGGCAAGCTCAAGCGGCTCTATCCGCTCGGCCGCATCGTCGACGCCACGGAAGTGGCCGAAGCGGTGGCCTTCCTTGTTTCGGATCGCGCATCGGGGATAACCGGCGCGGTGGTGCCGGTCGACGCCGGACTGACCGCCGGCTTCCTGCCCTTCATCGACGACATATTGGGAGCCTGACCATGACCGATGTCGAGTTCCGCGACCTGTCGAAATCTTTCGGACGCCATAAGATCCTCGAAAACATCAGCCTCGACATCAAGAGCGGCGAGTTCGTCGTGCTGGTCGGCCCTTCCGGCTGCGGCAAGTCGACCTTGCTGCGCATGCTGGCCGGGCTGGAGCCGATCACCTCAGGCGACCTCTTGATCGGCGGCGTGCGCGCCAACGATTTGCCGCCGCAACAGCGTAACATCGCGATGGTCTTCCAGTCCTATGCTCTGTTTCCGCACCTGAAAGCGGCCGACAATATCGGCTTTGGTCCCAAGATTCGCGGCGAAAGCCGCACGGCAATCGACGACAAGGTGAAAAAGGCGTCCGGCGTCCTCAACCTGTTCTCCTATCTCGACCGCTATCCCCGGGAACTGTCGGGCGGCCAGCGCCAGCGCGTCGCCATGGGCCGCGCCATCGTGCGCGAACCCTCGGTGTTCCTGTTCGACGAGCCGCTCAGCAATCTCGACGCGCAATTGCGCGTGCAGATGCGCACCGAGATCAAGGCGCTGCACCAGCGGCTGAAATCGACCATCGTCTACGTCACCCACGACCAGATCGAGGCCATGACCATGGCCGACCGCATCGTGGTGATGGACCGCGGCAAGATCCAGCAGGTCGGCGCACCGCTGGAACTCTACGACCGTCCCGCCAACAAATTCGTCGCCTCCTTCATCGGCTCGCCGTCGATGAGTTTTGTCTCCGGCGCCCTGAAGACGACGCCCGAGAAAAGCTGGTTCGAATCGGCCGGCGGAGGGCGACTGGCGCTCGGCAGCAAGACGGTGCCGGCTGGCAGCACGGTCGAGGCCGGCATACGGCCCGAACACTTCGTCATCGGCGAGGCTGTCGACGCGATGGCGATCAAGGTCGATGTCGTCGAGCCGACCGGCTCGGAAACCCATGTCTATGGCGCCATCGGCGCTGACACGGTGCGCGCCGTATTCCGCGACCGGGTTCAGGTCAAGCCGGGTGAACTGCTGCCGGTCTCGGTAGCGCCGGGCAACATCCATCTGTTCGACACGGCGACAGGCCTGCCGCTATGAGCGCCGGCATGAAAACGAAAATACGACGATGAAGACGACAACCCAGAAATGAAAACGCCGGCCGACATCATCACGCGCCTGCAGCTGATGTCGCAGGACGGCACCAAATCGGACCGCCGCCTGGCCGGTCTCGTGCTCACCGATCTCGACTTTGCCTCCAAGGCGGCAATCTCGGAAATTGCCGCGCGCGTCGGCGTCAGCGAGCCGACAGTCACCCGTTTCTGCCGCAATCTCGGCTGCGAGGGTCTGCGCGATTTCAAATTCTACCTGGCGCAGGCGATCGCCATTGGCGGCCAGTATCTATCGCCCGAACCGCTGAACCGGGACGCGCGCGAGCAGCGCATTGCGTCGGCCATCACCGAAGCGGCAATCGCCGCCATCCAGCGCGCCAGCGAAAACCTCGACATGAAGACGCTGGTGGGCGTGGCCGCGCGCATCGTCAGTTCGGGCAATGTGCTGTGCATCGGCTCCGGCGGCATTTCCTCGATGATGGCGACCGAGATGCAGAACCGGCTGTTTAGGCTGGGCGTGCCGGTGCTGGCGCAGATCGACGGGCAGTTGCAGCGCATGTATGCCGCGGTCGCTACGTCGGAGACGACGTTGATCGCGTTCTCGGTGTCCGGCTATGCTCGCTCGGTGATCGACGCCGTGCAGGTTGCCCAGCAATATGGCGCCACCACAATCGCCATCACCCCGCCGGAGTCAGCGCTCGCCAAGGCCGCCGACACTGTCGTCCAGTTCCAGTCGCTGGAGGACGGCAACATCTACAAGCCGACCTCGTCGCGCTATGCTCTGCTGTCGATCATCGACATGATCGTCACCTCCGTGGCCGAAACGCGCGGACCCAGGGTTCTCGAAAACCTGCGCCGCATCAAGCAGAGCGTGAACACGCTGAAGGTCGACGATCCGAAGTTGCCGCTGGGGGATTGAGAGTGGGGCGGAAACTGCCAATCTCCCCCCTCGTGGGGGAGATGTCCGGCAGGACAGAGGGGGGCGCTGTTCCGCCGACAGATCAAGGGGCTGCATGCCGCAACGCTGGATCTTCGATCAGCCGCTGAGCGCCCCGATACGCTGCGCCAGCACCGCCGGATCACCCCCGACACGCACGGTCTTCAGCCGCGCCGTGCCGCCTGCAATGACCGACACGACCGATGCCGGAACGCCCAGCGCCTTGGCCACCAGCCGTTCCAGCGCCGCATTGGCCGCGCCATTCTCCGGCACGGCGCGCACGCGCGCCTTCAAATGGCTGCGCCCGCCGACGGAGGTTTCGACGGCTTCGAGCCTGTCCACCGAAGACTTGGGTGTCAGCCGGATAAACAGGTCGATGCCGTCGGCGCGCAAGCGGAATGGCGCGCTCATGCCATCGTCAGGCTCACAGGACCAGCGGCGCTATCGTGGTGAGAATGAGCTGCCTGAGAAAGAACAGGAGCAGAAGCAGGATGATCGGCGAAATGTCGACGCCGCCGAGGTCGGGCATGAACCGACGGATCGGCCGCAGCGCCGGCTCGGTCAGCCGGTAGAGCATGTTGCCGATGCTGCCGACAAATTGATTGCGCGAGTTGACGACGTTGAACGCATAGAGCCAGGAAAAGATCGCCGAGGCGATGATGACCCACCAGTACAGGTCCAGCGCCATGACGATTGTTTGAATGAGGGCGAGCATGCCGGTCTCCGATTGTTGCCGACATGTAGCCATTGCGCGCCAAACCGGCAAGGGCCGGTCGCCTATAAGCACCGGGCACAAGGGATTTCGGCAAAACCCCGCCTTGACAGGAAACCGCCGCCTTCGATAAATGCGCCATCCGCTGGACGGGGCTGTAGCTCAGCTGGGAGAGCGCGTCGTTCGCAATGACGAGGTCAGGAGTTCGATCCTCCTCAGCTCCACCAGCGGATTTTTCCTGCCTGTCGACACATCTAACTTCCGAGACGTCTCGTCAAAGCCCCGCCTTCGCTGCGAGATAGGGTGCCAGGGCAAGCGAGTAGCTGGCGGTCAGATGATGACTGTCCCGCCAAACGATGATGTTGCCGACAACTGCCGGGCATAGTTGCGGTCCGCAAATGGCATCGACCATATCGATAGCGCGCACATTTTTCTGTCCCTCCGCGGCCAGCGCCAACACGTTGCTCCGCTCTATATCGCTCAGTTTGGTGACGCATTTCGTTGGCGTCGAACTCAGGCAATCGCCCGGGTCGAATTTCATATAGGGCGTGTTGCGGATGGCAACGATTTGCGAGCCGGCGTCCGTCAGCCCGCCCCAGAGACTTCGCAGCCCCTCGATCATCACGTCTTGCTGAACCGCTCCGTAATTGGACTGGCTGGTGAAGATCAGATCCGGTTTCAGCTTTAGGATCTCGGCCAGCACCTTTTCGTGCCACTGCGCGCATATGACGTTGGGTTTGCCATCCGCCGTGATGGCCACGCGGGTGAATGGGCAGGCGGATTTTGTAAAGGTAACCAGTTTGAAGTTGCGGTCCTTTGAGATCTTGTCCAGTGCCGGCACCCACTGGGCTGCATGAGAATCTCCCACCAGAACCATTGTTTTCGCACCCGTGGGATCGCCTAGAGAGCATCGTTTGGGCTCCGAGCTTTCCTCCTGGTGGCACTTCCTTGCATACACGACCGGCACGTCCCGCCTCAGCCGGGCCAGCGGCGGCAGAAGGTTCACACCGTCCGGGACCACGGCGCCGGAGACGAGAGCGGCGGGCCCAGGGTAGGAAGGCGTGCCGATCAGCGCGGTGTCGATGCGTTCGGTCTTCAGAAAGAGCAGCAGGCTGCCGGATGCGGCCACGCATGTGAGAACCGCCGCGGTGCCGTATCCCAGCGGCTTCCACCAGGCGCCGCCCCGAGCTTGCCGGTAGCGCTGCTCAACATATCGATAGGACAGATCCGATAGAAGCAGGGTCGCCGCAATCAGGCCGAAACCGCCGGCAAGGGTCAGCGAATGACCCTGCGCCTGGAAGATGGTGATCAGCGGCCAATGCCATAGATAGACCGAGTAGGAGCGATCGCCGATGAAACGAAGTAGCAAGGAATCGAGCCCACGAAACCGGCCGACTTCAACCTCGCCAGCCAGGATGACAAGCACGGTGGCCAAGGTCGGCAACAACGCACTGACACCGGGAAATGGAGTTGCAGCGGAAAACAGCAAGGCGGACGAAACGATACCCAGGATGCCGGCAATCGCCAGCCACTGTCTAGTGAGTGCCGCCAGTCGAAACCGGTGTTCGGTCAGCACCAGCAGACCACCCAACGCCAATTCCCACAGGCGGGTATGGCTGACGAAATAGGCCTGGGCCGGACACGTTGCCGTCAAAACGACAGAGGCGACAAGCGATGCCGCGAAAATGAGCGACATCGCCCCGATCAGGCAGGCCCTCAGCGGAAGGTCACGGCGGCGCGCCAGCCAGATCACGCCGATCATGAGCACCGGCCAGACGATGTAGAACTGCTCTTCGATGGAAAGCGACCAGTAATGTTGCACCGGGCTCGGCAAGGTGTCGGCCTCGAGATAGCTGACCGCAATCGAGGCCAGCCGCCAGTTCTCGACATAAAGAGCGCTCGCCACGATCTGGTTGCCTATTTCCTCCCAGCGCGCCTTTGAGATGAAAAGCAGCGTGCCCAGCAATGCGACCAGCAGCACCAGGGTTGCTGCCGGCAACAACCGTCGCACCCGTCGCGAGTAGAATTCGATCAGTGAGACGCGACCGTCGCGCAGCGCCATCTGTGCCAGCAGGCCGGTGATCAGATAGCCAGAGATGACGAAAAAGACGTCGACGCCGACATATCCGCCAGGCAGCACAGCCGGCCATATGTGATAGACCACGACAAGAGCGACGGCCAGTCCGCGCAACCCCTGTATTTCGGGCCGAAACCGGCGGTCCTGATCGATTGTCACCGGGTATCCCCCAACAGTCTCAGCCGGCCTGGATCAACCGGCCAGTCCCCGCCACGATCTTCATAAGGGCAGAGTGCCGTGAGGCAAGAGCCGATCGCAGCAGTTCATTCCCTTTCCGTCTCCAGCCCGCTCACCAGCGTGTCGACGAAACCCAGCAGCTCACCTTCGAGATCAGTCGGCGCCAGGCCGATGAAACGGTCTTCGAGCGAGATGGCGACGATCCCATGCACGGCGGAGAACAGCGTGCGCGCGCGGGCCAAAAGCTCCGGCGTTGCCGCCGCCGGGAGCAGCGCCGCCAGCGGCTCGACCAGATGCTGGATCAGCACCGCATGTTCGGCCAGATGCCATTCGGGCACCGCCACGCCTGGCGCCATACGGTGCTCGAACAGCGCCTTCCACGCCATGCGGTTGTCGCGGGCGAAGCCGAGATAGGCCTTGGCCAGCGCCTTCAGCCTTGCCCTAGGCTCGGCGACGCCGGTCGCCTCTTGCTGCAGGGCCGCCCCCAGCCTGGCCAGTGTGATCGAATTGACGTGCAGGATGAGCTCGTCCAGGTCGGCGAAGGCGGTGTAGAGCGCGCCCAGCGCGCAGCCGGCATCGGCCGTGATGTCGCGCGCACGCAGACCGGCGAGCCCCGAGGACTGGATGCGCGCTTGCGCGGCCTCGATCAGCCTGCCTTTGAGGTCCTCGCGTTTGGCGTCCCGTTTTGCGGTCATTAACCTTCTCTTATGCGCAATCATGAACACCGTTCATTTTCTCCTTGAACGCCGTTCACAATGTGCTACTTTGCCTCATGAACAACGTTCATAGAGGAGAAACGGAAATGTTGAAACAGTTTTTTGCTCTCGTTCGCGGCCGAAGCTACGAAGCCGCCGAGGCGGTCGTCGACCGCAACGCGCTGATAATCCTGCGCCAGCAGATCCGCGATTGCGCCGACGCTATCGCGGCCGCCCGCCGGGCGGTTGCAATTGCCATCGCCCAGAACGAACAGGAAGTCGCGCAGTTCAAGAAGCTTGTCCTCCGCATCGACGATTTGGAGAAGCGCACGATCGCCGCGATCGAGCAGGGACAGAATGAACTGGCCCGCGAAGCCGCCGAAACCATCGCCATGCTGGAAGCCGAACGCGACGCCTCCGCCGAGGCGCAGAAAAGCTTCGGCACCGAGATCGAGCGTCTCAAGCGGATCATCCGCGTCTCCGAAATGCGCCTGCGCGAATTGCAGCGCGGCCAGCGCATCGTTGCCGCAGTCGACTCGACCCAGCGCCTGCGAGAAAGCGCGCCCGGCTCCAGCCTGTCGGCACTCAAGGACGCAGAGGAGACGCTGCTGCGCCTGCGCACCAGGCAAAAGCAGATCGACGCCACCGCGGCCGCCATGACCGAGATGGAACAGTCGGGCGATCCTGCCGCGGTCTCAGAGAAGCTTGCGGCCGCCGGCTGCGGTGCGCCGCTGAGAAGCAGCGCCGACGCCGTGCTCGAACGGCTCACGAAGACCATGACCAAGCCGGCCTGATCGTACCCGGCCTGATTGTTATCCAGTCTGATTGTATCCAGCCTGATTGTATCCAGCCTGAAACAGACCCACGCCCAACCAACCTAACCTTGAAACGAAAGGACCATATCGATGACCCCGAACACCTATTCCCCCAAGGACTCAAGCGCCTGGAAGACCTTCACCATGGCCAGTTTCGCCGTTGCCGCCACGATGATGGCCGGCGGCATCTACTTCATGGAGGCGAGCTTCGCCGCCAAGGGGTTTTATGCCATGGCCGCCATCATGCTCGTGCACACCTCGATCACCATCACCAAGACGCTGCGCGACTCGGAAGAGGCAAGCCGCTTCATCAACCGGCTGGAAGACGCCAAGACCGAGAAGTTGCTGATGGAAGTCAGCCGCAGTAACGAAGTGTAACCGGGTTCCCGCTAAACAAGGCTCAACGCGCAAGACCGCTGATCAATCCAGCCAGGATTTTAATCGGTCTTGCCCAATGGAAGTCGCCGCCATGGAAATCGCCCCGATCAACCGACCGACAGCTCATCTGATGACCTCCAGGCGCTTTGCGCCCTTGTTCTGGACGCAGTTCCTGTCCGCCTTCAACGATAATTTCCTCAAGAACACGCTGGTGTTCCTTATTCTGTTCACGCTGGCGGCGGACCAGGCGGCATCACTGGTCACCTTGGCGGGCGCCGTCTTCATGGCCCCCTTCCTGCTCCTGTCGGCGCTCGGCGGCGAGATCGCCGACCGCTTCGACAAGGCGCTCATAGCCAAGCGTCTGAAATTCGCCGAGATCGCCGCGGCGGGTGTCTCCGTCGTCGGCATCGCCCTGTCGTCCATTCCCGTGCTGATGACGGCGCTGTTGATGTTCGGCATCATCTCGGCGCTGTTCGGACCGATCAAATACGGCATCCTGCCCGATCACCTCGAACGCAAGGAACTGCCCAAGGCCAACGCCTGGATCGAGTCAGCTACGTTTGCCGCGATTCTCGGCGGCACCATAGCCGGCGGCGTCGTTTCCGCCGATGGCATCGGCGTCGCGGTGTTCGGACCGATCATGATGGCGCTCGCCGTCGGTTGCTGGCTCGTCAGCCGCTACATCCCGTCCACCGGTCCGGCGGCGCCCGACCTTGTCATCGACAAGAACATCTTCCGCTCGACCTGGCGCCAGGTCACCGAATTGCGCACCGACACGCGCATCTGGCGCGCCGGCCTGATGACGTCGTGGTTCTGGCTGATCGGCGCCATCGTGCTCTCGCTCCTGCCGGTCCTGATCAAGGATTCGCTCGGCGGCAACGAAATGGCCGTCACCGTCTACCTCGCCGTGTTCGCCGTCTCGATCGCCATCGGTTCGGCCATCGCCGCCTGGATGTCGCAGGGCCGCATCGTGCTGTTGCCGGCACCGGTCGGCACGGCGCTGCTCGCGCTGTTCGGCCTGCATCTCGCCTGGACCATCTCCGGCATGACGCCGTCGCCCCAGGCGGAAACCCTTGGCGCATTCTTCGCCGGCCCAAACACGATCCGCGTCGCCATCGACCTCGCCGGGATGGCCATTGCAGCCGCTTTCCTGGTGGTGCCGACCTTCGCCGCCGTGCAGGCCTGGTCGCCCGAAGCGCGGCGCGCCCGGGTCGTCGCCGCCGTCAGTATCGTCAATGCCGGCTTCATGACTGGCGGCGGCATCATCATGGCCCTGATCCAGACGAAGGTCTCGACCGGCGGCATCCTGTTCGGCCTCGTCGCGGCCAATGCGATTGCCGCCTGGCTGATGCTGAAATATTTGCCGACGAACCCCTTCCGTGACTTCGTCTCCATCCTGTTCCGCGCTTTCCTGCGCCTCGAAGTCGAGGGCATGGAAAACCTCAAGGCGGCCGGCAAGGCGCCGATCCTGGCGCTCAACCATGTCAGCTTCCTCGACGGTCCGCTCGCCTTGACGCTGACCGATGAGGAGCCGGTCTTTGCCATCGACTACACCATTGCCCAGGCCTGGTGGATGAAGCCGTTCATGAAACTTGCCCGCGCTTTGCCGCTCAACCCGGCCAAGCCGATGTCGACCCGCACGCTGATCAAGATCGTGCAGGGCGGCGACCCGCTGGTGATCTTCCCGGAGGGACGCATCACGGTGACCGGCGGCCTGATGAAGGTCTATGACGGCGCCGCCATGGTTGCCGACAAGACCGGCTCGATGGTTGTGCCGGTGCGCATCGACGGGCTGGAGAAGACCTACTTCTCGCGGCTGAGCTCGCAGCATGTGCGCCGCCGCCTGTTCCCGAAGGTCAAGGTGACCATTCTGGAGCCGGTCAAGCTCGAGGTGCCGCAGGAGCTGAAGGGCCGCAAGCGCCGCGCCGCGGCGGGTTCCGCGCTCTACCAGGTGATGTCGGATCTCGTTTTCCGCACCCAGGACATAGACAAGACCGTACTGGAAAAGATCATCGAGACGGCGAACGAACGCGGCATGAAACAGCTCGCAGTTCAGGATCCGGTCACCGGTTCTCTCAGCTACAGCAAGCTGCTCACGGCTGCCGCCGTGCTTGGTGAGAAGTTCCAGAACCTTTATGCCGACCAGCAGACGCTGGGCATCATGCTGCCCAACGCCAACGGCTCTTGCGCGACGCTGCTCGGCGTCATGTCCGCCGGCAAGGTTCCGGCGATGATGAACTTCACCGCAGGTGCTGCCAATATTCTGTCCGCCTGCAAGGCCGCCGAAGTCCGCACCGTGCTGACGTCCCGCGCGTTCGTCGAACAGGCAAAGCTCGGCGCTGTAGTCGAGGAACTCGGTCGCTCGGTCGACATCGTGTGGCTCGACGATCTCAGAAAGACCATCAGTCTCAAGGATAAGCTGCTCGGCTTGCTGCGCAAGTCGACGCCGCGCGCGAAACGCAAGCCCGGCGATGCGGCGGTGATCTTGTTCACCTCGGGTTCGGAAGGCACGCCGAAGGGCGTCGTTCTGACCCACCGCAACATCCTGGCCAACGCCGCCCAGGCGGCGTCGCGTATCGACTTCCATTCGGGCGACAAGGTGTTCAACGTGCTGCCGATCTTCCACTCCTTCGGCATGACCGCGGGCACGGTGCTGCCGTTGATCTCCGGCGTGCCGGTCTATTTCTACCCCTCGCCGCTGCACTACCGCCTCGTGCCGGAACTGATCTACGGCTCGAACGCGACGATCATCTTCGGCACCGACACCTTCCTCTCCGGCTATGCCCGCACCGCGCACCCCTACGACTTCCGCTCGATACGCTATTGTTTTGCCGGCGCGGAGCCGGTCAAGACAGCGACGCGCATGACCTATATGGAGAAGTTCGGCGTCCGCATACTCGAGGGCTATGGCGTCACCGAGACGGCGCCGGTGATCTCCATCAACACGCCGATGTACAATCGCTCTGGAACCGTCGGCAAGATCATGCCCGGCATGGAATATCGCCTCGATCCGGTCCCCGGCATCGACGAAGGCGGCCGGCTGTTCGTGCGCGGCCCCAATGTCATGGCCGGTTATCTCCGGGCCGAGAAGCCCGGCGTGCTCGAACCGCTGGAGGACGGCTGGCATGATACGGGCGACGTCGTCGCTATCGACGAAGGCGGCTTCATCACCATTCGCGGCCGCGCCAAGCGCTTCGCCAAGATCGGCGGCGAGATGATCTCGCTCGCCGCTGTCGAAGCGCTGGCCGGCGAATTGTGGAAGGGCTCGCTGTCGGCGGTCGCCACGGTGCCCGACGCGCGCAAGGGCGAAAAGCTGATCCTCATCACTGAGGCATCCGGCGCCACACGAGCGGAATTCCTCGGCTACGCCAAGGCCAACGGCGCCATGGACCTGATGGTCCCGGCCGAAGTGCGGGTGGTCTCAAAGGTACCGGTCCTTGGCTCCGGCAAGCTCGACTTCGCCGCCGTGACAAAAATGGTGCGCGACGAAGAGGCCTTGAAGACCAAGGCCGCCTGACCCGGCTACGGCAACGGGCCGACGCAAGAGCCGGCCCGTTCAGTATGATCAACCCTTCGCATGCCGCTGCGAGATCAGCATCGCCATGCGCTGGACTGCCCGCAGCTCCATTTCCACGCCCGGCGACGATGCCAGCGCCGGCATGTTGAGCGCCACCACGGTCAACGGCTCGAGCGTCGCAAGCAGCACATGGGTCGCCTCAAATTTCTCGAACAGCCAGGCCAGCTGCTCGCGTATATCCTGGTCGACTGGCGCCCCCGGCTGCGTATCGGCGAGCGAGCGCACGGGCTCCTGCTCTAGTGCACGGGCCAGCACCTTCAGGTCGAAATCACCGAGGTCGGCTGCCGGTAGGATCAGCGCACCGTCGACAAGAATATGGCTCTGCAGGCCGCGCAGGAAGCGCGCCGAATCGGTGAGGTCGCCCTCGGCCATATGCTTCAGCAACGAGTCGCGGCGCTTCTCCGCGGTGAGGCTGACGCTGTCATTGTAGATGACTGCCAGCAGCGTCGCCGACAGCACGATCACCACGCCCTGCACACTGCCGCGCCAGCCGAGATCGTCGATGCCGCCCAGCGCCAGCCCGGCGAAAACCGAGCTCAGCGTAATCACGGTAAAGGCGCCGATCGTGTCGCGATGGCCGAGGCTCGCGCGTCCAAGGCCGATCGTCAGCCAACACAGGAACAGGATGGCGATGCCGCCAAGCCGAACCGGCACTTCGAACAGGCCGGGCCGGTAGTCGGTGACCATGAACGGAATGATCAACAGCAGCGACAGCGCCATGCGCTCGACCGTGCGGTTTTCGGCCGCCGACAGGCTGTCGCGATCGCGCGTCATCACCAGCCAGCCGATGGCGAGAAAACCTCCGAACTGGAAGGCAAGTAGTACCGCCATTCGCCATGGTTCAGCGAAACGTGCCGGGATCGGCGCCAGAAGGAAGAACAGCAGGGCACCGCCGGCGGCGAACGATTTGAGAGCGAACGGCGCGTGCCGGCGCAGCAGGCCTTCGGTCAGCAGCAGTGCGGCCAGCGGCAGCAGACCCGCCGCCGTGATGGTGACGAACCGGAAAAAGGCAAGACCCGTGGTCCAGTCGAGGATGCGGCAGGCAAGCAGCACTGCCAGCACCTTGAGGCCGAATAGAAAGCGCCGCGACAGCGGATCGCCCGTGTCGCGCCCGCCTATGATCGATATCACGACAAGCAGGCCAACCAGCGCCGCTAGCGAGGTGATGGTGTCGGCGACGAGCGTGCCGTCGAGGTTCATCATCGGCCGGCTGCCATCAGCTTGCGGATAAACCGAGACGCCACGAATGAAGCCATCAGCGTGTCCATGGTCTCAGCACATTCCATTGGCGGGTGCTATCGGCCCAGTGAACCACCGGCAAAACCAGCCGCTGCAGCGTGGCCGCCGCACCTGCTACCGCAAGGGCGGCAAGTGAGCCGCGCGGAACGGTGTCGGCGAGATAGGTGCGCGCGGACTGGAAACTCATCTGGCCTATCTGCAGCACATCGTCGCCGCGCCCGTAGTCGAGTTCCTTGCGGCAGAACTCGTTAAAGGTCTCCTCGCGGTGCTTGGCCGCCTCATCGAAGGTTTTCTTCAGATCGTCCGAGCCGCCGGTATAGGCATTGGTGATGACAAAACGCTCTTCATCGAAACCGGCTTCCGGCCCGCCACCGAAGACATGGCGATGGCGTGCCATGATCTGCCGCGCCAAAAGCACATGGGTGAGCGAGCGCCGCGCGCCTGCATGCGGCCCCGGAAACACGTTGCTGAAGGCCTCGGCGACCATGCCGACGACGGCCGGCACTTGGGTGACGTTGGAAATCCAGATCGGCCGCAGCTGGTTGCGCAGGAACATCAGGAAGCAGGTCAGGCCGTAAAGGATCCAGCTCAGCCCGCGGCTGCGCTCGTCCGGATCGATCATGACCAGACCGAGGTGCAAGACTTCATAGGGCTTGCCGGCCAGCGAGATCTCCATCAGCGCCAGCGCGTTGAAGGCGATCGGTCGCCCGTCGCTGCGGCGATAGACAATGGTGATGATGGAATGCTCCAGCCGGGTGCGGTCGCCGGAAAACACGCCATAGGTCAGGCTGCCGGACTTCAGCGTCTTCGACGCCACCAGCCGCAGATCGCTGCTCAACTGCTCCAGCTCGGCCGCCTTCATCCAGCGCCCGGGCCGCTCCACGACACGCGTCTCGTAGTCGGCGGATACGCGCATGCGCACATCCATGAACCGACCCGGCAGCAGCTGCAGAACCGCCTTGAGCACTATTTTTCCCCGTGGCAAGAACGCCGACCGTATAGTGGCCGCCGTCCACCTAAGACGCGGTAAACCCGAGACGGCAGTTCTTGGTTGTACTCAACAAAGTAAAAGAACAGCTGCCAACCAGTGCGGGCTCAGCTTTCCGCAGCAACCAGATGGCCGCCTCCGACATCGTTCAGCGCCAGCTTCAGCGGCGCCTCCCCGACCCTGCGGGTGGCGCTCGGGATTTCCTGGTCGAGGCGCGCGAAGCGCGTTCTGCGCTGCGCCGGATCGGGCACCGGCACGGCGTCGATCAGCCGCCTGGTGTAGGGATGGCGCGGGTTGGAAAACACCTGGTCGCGCGTGCCCATCTCGACGATCTGGCCGAGATACATGACGGCAACGCGGTCGGAAATGTTCTCGACCACCGCCATGTCGTGCGAGATGAAGAGATAGGCGACGCCGAATTCGCGCTGCAATTCCTTCAGGAGATCGAGCACGCGCGCCTGCACCGAAACGTCGAGGGCCGAGACGCTTTCATCGGCGATGATCAGTTTTGGTCGGAGCGCCAGCGCCCGTGCAATGCAGACGCGCTGGCGCTGGCCGCCGGAGAATTCATGCGGATAGAGTTCCAACTGATCGGCCGACAGGCCGACGCGCTCGAACAGCGCCGCCACCCGTTCCCGGCGCTCGTCCTTCGAGGCGATGCCATGGATCACCAGCGGCTCGGCGACGAGGTCGCCGACGCGCATGCGCGGATCGAGCGAGGCGAAGGGATCCTGGAAAATCATCTGGACGTCACGGCGCACCGCCTTGCGTTCGTCGCGGCCAAGACCGGAGAGATTGCGCCCGCCAATGACGATGTCGCCGCTATACGGCGCCAGTCCGGCCAGCGCCTTGGCGGTGGTCGACTTGCCGCAGCCGGATTCGCCGACCAGAGCGAGCGTTTCGTTGGGCGCGATCGAGAAGCTGACGCCCTCGACGGCGTGGACGCGGCGGGTGACCTGGCCAAAGATGCCGCCACGCAGATCGAAGCGGACATGCAGGTCGTTGACCTCGGCGACATTGGCCGGTTTCAAGACGTCAATCGCATTCCTGGATTTCTGTCGACCGACACCACTGCCGATGCGCGGCACGGCAGCCAGCAGTTCGCGCGTATAGTCGGCCTGCGGCCGGGCAAAGATGTCCGATGTCGTGCCTTCTTCGACCATGCGGCCGTCGCGCATGACGATGACCCGGTCGGCCATTTCGGCAACCACGCCCATATCGTGGGTGATCAGGATGACGCTGGTGCCATGCTGGCGCTGCAGGTCGCGCAACAGCTCCAGCACTTCGCCTTGCACGGTGACGTCGAGCGCCGTCGTCGGCTCATCGGCGATCAGCACGTCGGGCTCGAGCGCCAGCGCCATGGCGATCATCACCCGCTGGCGCATGCCGCCGGAGAGTTCGTGCGGAAACTGCTTTAGCCGGCTTTCGGCCTCCGAAATGCGCACCGCCTTCAACGACTCGACGGCGCGCTGGCGGGCTTGCGCCGCCGACAGGCTGGTATGCGCTTCGATGGATTCGGTCAGTTGCCGGCCGATCGACAGCACCGGATTGAGCGAGGTCATCGGTTCCTGGAAAATCATGGCGATGCGGTCGCCGCGAATGCGCCGCATCTGGCGTTCGTCGAGGGTTGCTAGGTCGGTGTCGCCCCGATTCCCATCCCGAAGACGGATCATGCCTGACGATATGCGCGCCGCCGGCTGCGGCAAAAGCTGCATGATCGCCAGCGCGGTCATCGACTTGCCGGAGCCGGATTCGCCGGCAATGCAGAGCGTCTCGCCGCGCGCCAGCGTCAGCGACAGGTTGGAGACGACATCGCGCTCGCCGTCCTCGCCGCGCACGCTGACGGAGAGGTTGGCGATGGAGAGGATGGAGGTGTCGGCGAGGGTCATTGTGGGTGGAGCCCTGCGACGGATTGGTTCCGTCGCACCATTCGCACAAACCTTGGCGCTGACCCCCACCCGGACCTCCGGTCCGACCTCCCCACAAGGGGGAGGTAGGGCGGTAGCGCTTTACCCTCCCCCTTGTGGGGAGGGTCGCTGCGAAGCAGCGGGGTGGGGGTGCAGCGCCGACCTGACATCATTCGAACACGCAACGCGGAAAATAGAACGACACCACCCAGTTCGGCATGTCGACGATCTCGCTGATGCGCAGATCACCACACACCGAGGCCAGCATATAGGCCTCGACCGGATCGATCTGGTAACGCCCAGCGAGCAGATCGACCATCTGCGCCACCGCCTCCTTCGCGCCCGCCATCAGATCCGGCCCAATCCCCGTCGTCACCTCGTAACCCTTGGCGTCGAGATGGCGCGTCACCGGGCCCGACGTGGTGAAGCGCGGCGTCTTCAGCCTGGCGTCCTTGACCAGGTCGAGCTTGAGCACGACGTCCATCGGGCTTTCGATCGCCGTGCCGCACACCTCGCCATCGCCCTGTGCGGCGTGCGTATCGCCGACCGAAAACAGCGCCCCGGCTACCTCCACAGGCAGATAGAGCGTGGTGCCTGCGGCGAGGTCGCGGATGTCGAGATTGCCGCCGACCCGCCGTGGCGGCACCACCGAGTGAAGCCCCATCTCAGCCGGCGCATTGCCGATGGTGCCGGCGAACGGCTTCAGTGGCACGCGCGCGTTTTTCCCGAACAGCGCCGGTTCGAGCGCGGCTGCATCGTATTTCCAGATGTTCAGCGCCGGTTCCGTGAAGTCATCGGCGAGCAGGCCGAAACCGGGAATGTTCGCCGTCCAACCGAAGCCGGACGGTTTGAACATCTCGATCGTCACCTTGAGCGCGTCACCCGGCTCGGCGCCCTCGACGAAGATCGGCCCGGTCACCGGGTTGACCCCGGCGAAGTCGAGCTTGACGATTTCGGCGACCGTGCTGTCGGCGTTCAGCTGGCCGCCGGCGGCATCGAGGCACTGGAACTCGATGGTCGCGCCGGGCGCCACCCGCTCGGCCGGGACAAAGGAATTGTCCCAGCCGAAATGGTGATGGCGCCCATGGATGGTGTAGTCGCAGCTATTGCACATCTTTTACGTACACATTGTCATAGTTGATCGGGATATGGACCGGGTCGACATAGAGGTTGTCGGCCCCGCCCATTCGGGCGGATTTCATGGTGAAGCGCTGTTCGTTGAAGACCGGCGCCCAGGGCGCGTCTTCCATCACCTTGTCGTAGATGGCGCTCCACATCTTGTCGCGTTCGCCGGCCTTTGCCGGGTCGACCACAGAATCCGCCTCGGCCGCCTTGGCGTCGAGGTCCTTATTGCAGTACCACGACCAGTTCCAGCCGCCCGGCACCGCGCCGGCGCAGCCGAGGATCGGGCCGTAGAAATTCGACGGATCGGGGAAGTCGGCGATCCAGGCCATGCCGCCCGACCAGATCATCGGCGCGCCGGCCTTGTCACCGCCGGCGGCGATGACATTGGCCTGCGCCAGCGACTGGATGCTGGCCTTGATGCCGATGGCCGCCAGGTCCTGCTGGATCGCCTGGGCAATGCGCGGGTTGGGATCGGTGTTCATGGCGAACAGCTGCGTGTCGAAACCATCGGGATGACCGGCCTCGGCCAGCAGCGCCTTGGCCTTGGCTACGTCATAGGGATAACCTTTGTATTCCTTGTCGTAGCCCGGCATCGACGGCGGCAGCGGCTGGTTGGCCGGCACGGCGCGGCCGTTGATGATCTGGATGATGCGCGCCTTGTTGAGCGCCATGTTGACGGCCTGACGCACCTTCACATTGTCGAACGGCGCCATGGTGGTGTTCATGGTGACGTAGCCGGTGTGCAGCTGACCGCCTTCGACGACACGCGCCTTCTGCTCGGGATCGGCCATCACCTCCTGGAACTTGGCCGGCGGAATGCCGTCGCCGGGCACGTCGATCTCGCCCTTCTGCAGGCGCAGCAGCGCCACGATCGGCTCCTGGCCGATCTCGAAGGTGATCTTGTCAAGATGCGGCAGGCCCTTGTGCCAGTAATCCGCATTGCGTTCGAAGACGATGCGCTGGCCCAGCGTCCACTCGGCGAGCTTGAAGGCGCCGGTGCCGACCGGATGCTTGCCGAAATCGGCGCCATATTTCTCGACCTCTTCCTTCGGCACGACATGGGCGAAATTGATGGCCATGACATGCAGGAAGGTGGCGTCGGGCCGGGTCAGCTCGAACTTCACCGTGTAGGGATCGACGACGGTGACGCCGGAAAGGCCTTCGGCCTTGCCGGCGGCGACATCGTCATAGCCCTTGATCGAGCCGAAGAAGCCGGCGCCGGGGCTCTGCGTCTTCGGATTGGTGACGCGGTCGAGCGAATATTTCACGTCGTCGGCCGTCATCTCGCGGCCATTGTGGAATTTCACGCCATGGCGCAGCTTGAAGGTAAAGGTCTGGCCGTCGGGCGAAATCTCGTAGCTTTCGGCGAGGTCGGGCTTCAAATTGGTGGTGCCCGGCTCGTAATCCATCAGCCCATCGAACAGGCTCTTGATCATCGACCAGTTCTGCCAGTCATAGCCGATCGCCGGATCGAGGGTCGCAACATCGTCCTTGTAGGTGATGGTGATGGCGCCGCCTTGCTTGGCGTTGGGATCGACCGTGTCTTCGGCGCGGACGCTTGTCATGCCGAGCATGAGGGCCAAGGCCGATGCCGCGACTGTGGATGCGAGAAACTTTTTCATTGTTGTGTTCCCTTTCTCTGTTTCATTTTCATCTGAGCTTGATGCGGGGATCGATGAACGGCGCGATGATGTCGGCGAGCAGATTGCCAAGCACGATGGCGAAGGCCGACACCAGCGTGACGCCCATGATGATCGGAATGTCGACGCGCTGGATCGCCTGCCACGCCAACTGACCGATGCCGGGCCAGCCGAACACGCTTTCGACGACGACGATGCCGCCCATGAAGATGCCGATGTCGATGCCGATCATGGCGATGACCGGCAGGATGGCGTTGGGCAAGGCATGGCGGAATATGATGGCGCTGCGCGCCAGGCCCTTGGCCCGCGCCGTGCGGACATAATCCTGGCGCAGCACGTCGATCATCGACGAGCGCATCATGCGCGCATACCAGCCGGCGCCGAGTACGCCCATCGTCAGCGACGGCAGCACCAGATGGCGCCATGTGCCGTAGCCGCCGATCGGAAACCAGCTCAGCCGCACGGCAAAGACGTAGAGCAGCAATAAGCCGACGACGAATTGCGGCGCCGAGACGCCAACGAAGGAGGCCACCATCAGGGTCTGGTCGGTGGCGGTGCCGCGCTTGACGGCGGCGATCAGGCCCATGGAGAGCCCGATCAGCAGTTCGCACAGGATGGCGCCTACCATCAAAAGCAGGCTGGCCGGCAGCCGCGAGACGATGAGCTCGGTAACCTCCGAGCGCTGTATGTAGGAGCGGCCAAGATCGCCGCTGACGAGCTTCGTCAGGTAGTGCCAATACTGGACCACGAAAGGCTGGTCGAGGCCGAGTTGCTGGCGGATGTTTTCCACCGTCTGCGGCGTGGCACTGCGGCCGGCAATCTGCCGCACCGGGTCGGCCGGCAAGAGGTAGAGCAGCGCAAAAGTGATCAGCGAGACGCCAAGCAGGATGAGCAGCGACTGGATCAGCCGGCGGCCGAGATAGGCGATCATGACCGGCCCCCCATTATTCCCGGCCCCTTTGCGTCGGATCGAGGATGTCGCGCAATGCGTCGCCGATCAGGTTGAAGGCCAGCGCCAACGCCAGGATTGCGGCGCCGGGGAAGAACACCAGCCAGGGCGCGGCCTGGAAATAGGTCTGGTTCTCGAAAATGATGTTGCCCCACGACGCCGTCGGCGGCTGCACGCCGATGCCGAGAAAGGAAAGCGTCGCCTCCAGCAGCACCGTGGTGGAAATGCCGAGCGTGCCCCAGACGATGATGGTGGGCAGGAGATGCGGCAGGATGTGGCGAAACAGGATGCGCGGCGCGCCGGCGCCGATGCTGCGCTCGGCATCGATGAACTCGCGTTCGGCCAGCGACGATGTCTCGGTGTAGATGACACGCGCCGTCTGCACCCAGTTGACCAGCGCGATGACCATGGCGACGATCCAGAGACTCGGCTGAAACACTGCCGCCAGGCAGATGGCGAGCAGCAGCGCCGGGAACGCCATCATCAGATCGGTGAAGCGCATCAGCGCGCTGCCGATCCAGCCGCGGAAATAGCCTGCGGTGACGCCCACCAAAGTGCCGATCAAAAGCGCCACGCCATTGGCGACGATGCCGATGATGAGCGAGGTGCGGGCGCCGTAGAGGATGCGGGTCAAGAGGTCACGTCCGAGCAGGTCGGTGCCGAGCCAGTACTGGGCGCTGGGCGGCAGCGGCGAGCCCTCGATGGTCAGGCCGTCGAACATCTGCTCGTTGGGGTCATAGCCGGTCAGCCGGGGCGCCAGCACAGCGCCGGCAAGGACAATGGCGACGATGACCAGGCCGAGCAGCGCCAGGCGGCGTTTCACCAGCCGGCGCCAGACACCGGCGCGCGGCTTGACCGGCATGCGCACCGGTAGATCAGGCGCGATGGGACTGGTCATCGCCGCCTTCTTCCCCCGTTGCTTCCTCGCTTGTCATTGCCACGATGCGACGCGCGGCATCCTCGACGCTGATCTGCCAGCTCATCGCCAGCGATCGCAGTTGTGCATAGGCACGCTCGTCATCGCTGCCTTTCGACAGCGCCGTCACCGCGCGCACAATGGTCTGGCGCTCGGCGACGCGCTGGCGCAGCGACGCTATCTCGCCGGCTAAATGTTTTCGGGCCTCGAAACTCTGTCTCGCGATTAGCAATGCGCTGTACACACCGGCATTGCCGACCGGCTTCAGCAGCTGCGCATCGGCCTTGTGCGACAGCGCCCATTCGATACGCCCCGGCGCCTCGGAACCGATCAGCGCCACGAGCGGCATCGGCGCCTCGCCCGGCTTCCACGGGAATTGCTCGTCGAAACCGAGATCGGCATCGAAGAAGACGAAATCGGCCGCGAGAGCTTCCGGCGGCAATTCCGGCCAGCAGTCGATCGTAGCCAGGCCGATGGCCGACAATTGCCTGGTGATGGCCTGCACCGTCGGATGCGGGCGATGCAGGATGAAAGCCCGCGCGCCGCCGAGATTGGGGATGCGCGTCCGGGTCATGACACCACTCTCAGACGCGGACGGCCGAATGTCTTGGCGGGGTCGTAGCGCGACAGATATGGATCCGGCGCGACCTCATCCTCCTGGCTGACGACCTCGAAGAAGCCATCGGCGATCCGGCCGATGATCACCGGCAGCGTCGCGTGCTGGGAATGTGCGTCGATGGCGATCGGCCCGAGCCGGGTCGAGAAGCGCCGCTCGGCGAAGGCTTTGGAAAATTCCGCCGGACCGGCATCGGCATCGCGCGATAGCACGTCGGCCATCACCTGCACCGAGGCATAGGCGGAGGCCTCGAAGGACGAAGCGAAGGCAGCCGGCCGGGGCGCGAAATAGGGCCCGACCGACAGATGCCCTTTCCCTGTCTCGCCGATCGCCGGCAACTCGCCTTCGGTGAGGTTGCAGGAGATGACGGGGCAGTTTTCCGGCCTGAATGCCGCATCCTTATCGCCCAACTCGCGGTAAGCCGCCAGGAAGGCATACGACGAGGTGCCGATCAGATTGTTGAGGATGAAGCTCGGCCTCGTCGCCCGGATTTCCGCGATGAGCCGCGACACGTCAGTCTCGCCGATGCGCAGATAGCGCTCGCCCAGCACTTTGCCGCCGGCATCCGCGATCAGGTCGCGCGCCACGCGGTTCATCTCCCAGCCCCAAATGTAGTTCGAGCCGAGCAGGAAGCCGTTGGCGCCGAAACGCGGCACGACATGCGCCATCAGCGGAACCAGATGCTGGTTGGGGCAGGCGTGCATGTAAACGACATGCTCGTTGGCCTCGAACCCTTCATAGGGGCAGGCATACCAGAGCATGCCGCCGGCCTTCTCCAGCACCGGGATGGTTTCCTTGCGGCTCCACGAGGTGACGCAACCGACGACATGGCGCGCGCTGCTGGTCCTGAAAATGTCCTCGCACAAAGTCGCGTAGCGATCGGCATTACTTTGCGGATCGCGCTCGACCGGAACCAGTTCGATGCCATAGCTCCGATCGGCATTGATGTCGGCGATGGCGCGCATGGCGCCCATCCGGCACGCATCGGAGACCAGCTGGTAGCTGCCCGAACGGGAATACAGGATGCCGATCTCGATACGCCGTTTCAAACCGATCCTCAGAAATGACAATGCCCCGCAGCCAGCGCCGGAGGGCGAGGCATACGAGGCATATTTGCCGCCCGGCGACCAAGGCCGGTATTTTGCGCTAGCGTATTCGGTCCGGCGGGTCAGTCAAGCGGGAAAGTACGTGGTCATGGGATCGGCCTTGTCCGGCTGCTTCTAGTTCCGCAGCGTGAACATCAAAGGCGCCACGACAGCCGTACCGGCCTTCTCAGGCGGTGGCGCGGGCACCGTCGCACCCTGCAGAATGCCGAGCGCGGCGCGATCGAGATCGG
This sequence comes from Mesorhizobium sp. C395A, assembly GCF_030323205.1. Classification (NCBI taxonomy): domain Bacteria; kingdom Pseudomonadati; phylum Pseudomonadota; class Alphaproteobacteria; order Hyphomicrobiales; family Phyllobacteriaceae; genus Mesorhizobium; species Mesorhizobium sp. C395A. The sequence goes on from NZ_CP100473.1 coordinate 4,449,988, forward strand.
CGTCCCCCGAAGATCGTGTCAGCCGGACGGAGGTCACCTTGCCCGAAGCGCTGACGACGAAGGTCACATTTGCGGTACCCACGGCGCGCCGCGACCTTGCCGCGCTCGGGTAGCGCTTGTGCCGATTGATCCATCCGATCAGCTGGGAGTTCCATTTGCTTGCACTGACTGATGATCCTCTCGATTGCGAAGCCTTCGGCGCCGACGCCTTCGCCGCTGCCTTTTGATCGACACTGGCGGTCACGACCGCTTTCGCCGGCGCGGCCTTTTCCTTCTTCTCTTTCGGTTTCGGCTTGGGTTTTTCGGCAGCCTTCTTCGGCTTCTCGATCGGCTTGGCCTCCACCGGCTTGGTCTCCGCCGGCTTGGTCTGGGGCAGCGGAATGACCACATCCGGCGCTATGGTGGGGACGATGTCGGGCACCACCTCATCCAGCGGCGGCGCTTGATCGGGCTGCTCGGCCGCTGCCGTCTCGATCGGAGCGGCGGGTTGAACCGCTTCCGTCTTCTCGGTGACCGGCTCCGGCTGACCGGGCTCGGGCTCTACGACGGGCTTCAGTTCGGCACCCGCCTCCTCGATCTGGTTCGGCGGCTCGGGCGTCACCACGTCGGCCGCTGAGTCCACCCGCACCGCCGGCGCCACCATCATCGGCGACAGCTCGATAGCCACAGCCGGCGGCGGGCCGCCATCGGCCATGTTGGCTAGGCTGAAGCTCTGCACGGCATAGGCGATCGCGACATGCGCGCCGACAATGACAATGGCCGCAGCCGCCCACAAACCGATCTCGCGCGCGCCGGCGCCCGGCGGGTCGGCGGTGGGAACGGCCGCGGCCAGTTGCGTCATGGGGCGGCGCCCGGGTGCGGCGGGGATGCGTCCGCTGGCACCCTCTCCAGCCCGACCAGCGCGATCTTCAGATAACCGGCGCCGCGCAGCAGGTTCATCACCTCCATCAACTCGCCATAGCCGACCGCCTTGTCGGCACGCAGGAAGATGCGGGTCTGCTTATCGCCCTTGGTTCTGCCGTCGAGCACGGAGGCAAAAGCCTGGCGCGGCACGCTGTCATTGCCGATCGCCAGCGTCAGATCGTCCTTCAGCGTCAGGAACAGCGGCGTTTCCGGCCGCGGCGCCGGTGTCGCGGTCGAACCCGGCAGATCGACATTGACGTCGACTGTCGCCAACGGGGCAGCGACCATGAAGATGATCAGCAGCACCAGGATGACGTCGATGAACGGCGTCACGTTGATCTCGTGGCTTTCCTCGAGATCGCCGTCGATAGTCTCGCGAATACTAGCCGCCATGGCCCATCACTCCGCCGCCAGCGCGGGCGCCTGCGGCACCGTGCGGAAATCGAGATCGCGGCTGACCAGCCGTTCGACCCCGGCCGAGGCATCGGCAAGAATCTGCCGGTAGCCCGCTATCGACCTTGCAAAGAGGTTGTAGATGACCACTGCGGGAATAGCCGCGACCAGGCCCATCGCCGTGGCGAGCAGCGCCTCGGCGATGCCGGGCGCGACGACCGCGAGGTTGGTGGTCTGCGCCTGCGAGATGCCGATGAAGGCGTTCATGATGCCCCAGACGGTGCCGAACAAGCCCACGAAGGGCGCCGTCGAGCCGATCGTCGCCAGCACGCCGGTGCCGCGCGACATGCGCCGCGCCGCCGCCGCCTCGATGCGCGACAGGCGCGACGTCACGCGTTCCTTCAGCCCGTCGCCGGTAACATGGCCGAGCGCACCGGCCGAAAGGGCAGTCTCTTCCTCGGCCGCCCGCACCAAAAGCGCACCGGGGCCGCCACTGTCGCCAAGCGCGCGCCCGGCCTGGCGCAGCGTGGCGGCATTGCCGATGGCGCGCGCAGCGCGCCGGGCGCCGAGCTTGCCGAAGAGAATCTCCAGCGATTTGGCCAGCCACACCGTCCAGGTGACCAGCGAGGCGAAGGCCAACCCGATCATCACCGCCTTGACGATGATGTCGGCGGCCATGAACATGCCCCAGGGCGACAGATCGTGCGGCAGCGTCAGCGATATTGCCGAAGGCTCGGCCTGCGCGGATGCACCGGGCTGGGTTGCCGGCTGTGGCGCGGTCGGCGCCGCCTGCCCGGCAGTTGGCGGAGCCGGCGGGACAGGCGCAGCCGGTGCGGGCTGTTCGACTACATTTGGCGCCGACTGGGGATCTGCAGCGGGCACCGTCGTCACCCTGGGCTGCGTGTTTGGCCGCTCTTGCGCAGCAGCGCTGCCGGCCGACAGCATGACCGCGGCCAGCGCCGCCAACAAACCATTTCTGGACACGCTTCGTCCTCGCTTCGTCATTGCAAACCGATCGGCTGGCCGGTGACGGGATGCGGGAACACCCCGATCTCGACCCCGAAAACTCCAGCCACGGATTCTGGCTTCTCTCAAACGCGGCACAGCCGCTGGAAAACAATTCAGGCGGCCGAGTGCCCCTGCTTGACTATAAAACATGAGTTTAGTAGTCAACAAACAAGATGGCTTTTTTGGCCAACGATTGTGGGCGCGATGTCTCAACGGCACATCGTCCTGGGATCGGTCTACCTGGTGTCGTCGCACTGAGGGATGGACGGCCGCAGGGTTGCTGGGCCACGATACCGGGCAGCAATTGAGGCAGGCTGCGATGATCAAGGCGATACCGTTCGATTTCCCCTATGACGGCCGGCTGGTGCCGGCAAACACCGCGCTGCTGGTCATCGACCTGCAGGAGGATTTCCTCTCGCCGACCGGCTATTTCGCCAGGAAGGGTTATGACCCCGCGCCGCTGCGCGCCATCCTGCCGACAGTCAACCGACTGATATCAGCGGCACGCGCGGTCGGCCTCACCATCATTCACACCAGGCAGGGATATCGCGGCGACATAGCCGACATGACGCCGTACGAGAGATGGCGCCGCAAGCGGGCGGGTCTCGAAGGCACCGACGTGCTGCTGCGCTCCGGCCCCGGCTTTCAGATCGTCGCCGACATCGACGTCGCGCCGCACGACATCATCGTCGACAAGACCTGCAACAGCGCCTTCACCTACACCGACCTGGAACTTGTGCTGCGCGCACGCGGCATCACCCATCTGATCTTTTCCGGCTGCACGACCGATGTCTGCGTGCACACGACGCTGCGCGAGGCCTGCGACCTCAATTTCCAGTGCCTGACCATCGCCGACGCCTGCGCCAGCGGCGACCAATACGCGCATGACGCGGCGCTGCATATGGTGACGGTGGAGGACGGGGTGTTTGGTGCGCTGACGGAATCTGGCGCGGTGCTGGAGGCGCTGGCAGTGCTGAGTGGTGATTAGACGCTGGCGGGACAGCACCCCTCTGCCCGGCAGGGCAGAGGGGGGTGTGAAGGAACGCTACGAAATAGCGTTCATTCCACCCGCAAATTCACCCTGCGTGAATATCCGACCCGCCCCGCGAGGCAAACGCGCCGGGCTGCGGCACCTCCGCCTCCCGGCGTGCCAGCGAGTTGCGCAAGAGCGCGATCGTCTCGCGGCCGACGCTGGCGATCTCGCGCGGCCGGTCGACACCGACGATCATGAACTCGCTGATGCCCAGCGCCGCATAGGGCAGCAGCGACAGGGCGATCTGCGCCGGTGGTCCGGAAAGTTCGACCGCCTTGTGGCCGACGGTAGAGGCGCCACCCTCCGAGCGGACCCGGACCGGAAGCGCAAAACGCAGCTTGCCGGCGCGGCCATGCTCGGCGGCGGCGCTGCGCGCCCGTTCCATCAGCTGGCGGATCTCGTCGAGCGAACCAGCCGTGAGTTCAAACACGTCGGCATGGCGGCCGGCGACCTTGAGCGCGGTGCCGGACTGGCCACCCATGCGGATGATCACGTCGACGCCATGCGGCCCCTTGCGCGGCACAAAGCCACCCTTGATGCTGTAGAATGCACCTTCATGGTCGAAGGGCCGGTCGTTCGACCACAGCCGCTTCAGCAGCACCAGATATTCGTCGATGCGCTGCCAGACCACGGTGTGGCCAACCGGACGCATCTCGGCATCGTCGTCATCCAGCGGCTCGCTCAGCATCCTCAGCGCCAGCCGGCCGCCGCTCCTGGCGTCGAGCGCCGCCAGTTGCCGCGCCGCAACGGCTGGCGCGATCACGCCGGCCCAGTGCGTCAGCACCACTTCCAGCGACGAGGTGCGGTCCAGCGCCTGGGCGGCGATGTCCATATTGGTCAACAGCCCGGCCGGGTCGTCGACGACGATGTTCTGGAAGCCGGAATCCTCGATCAGCGACAGCTTGGTCGCCGTCTCGACGAAATCATAGAAGAACGGTACGGCCGAACCGGCATCGGCGGCGTGCGTTTTACCGGGAACATGCGTGAACTCGATCGGCATTGCCATCTCCTCCATCACGTTGGATGTATGTCGCCCCCGGTTTTGAGACGACGACATGCGTAAAAACAAGCATCAGCGCCAAAGCGCGTCCGCGTTCGGTTCATCAACTCCGGTCACTCACTGAAAGCGCTAGGTCGCCACCCTTTCGGCCTGATCGGTCAGGGAATCAAGCCGAGCACGACTGCCCCGGTGAACACGAACGCAAGGGCAAAGACGAGATAGGCGAAAGCGCCGGCATAGGCCGGGCGGAAAGCCTGGCTATTGGCCAGCCTCTGGCTGGTGCGGTCCGTCTCGGCGTTCTGGATATAGGACATATCGACCTCCGTCTTGCGGATTAATCTATAAAATCAGTAGACTTTGTCGATTGCTATTTTTTGGCGATATGTAGAACGATTTTCTCAGTATTCCTTATTATTTGGCTTGGGATTGCTGGGGGACCCCTGTTGGCGACAAGCGAGCGACAAGCTTGGCCGACGTCTGCATAGGCGATAGCATCGCCATTCCGGCGTAAATGCGGATTATTTCGATCGGGAACGGGGAACAGAACATGGGTACAAGACTAGCCGGCAAGATTGCAATCATCTCGGGCGGCGCGACCGGAATGGGCGGAGCGGCCTCGGAATTGTTCGCCGCCGAAGGCGCCAAGGTCGCGATCATTGACCGCAATGGCGAGGCGGCGGCAGCCACTGCGGCGGCGATACGCGCGCGGGGACATATCGCCGAACACTGGGTGGCCGACGTCTCGGACGAGGCGCAGGTCGAGGCCGCAGTGAAGGCGGCGACTGCCAGGCTCGGCCCGGCCACGGTGTTGTTCAACCATGCCGGCACCATCGTGATAAAGCCGTTCCTGGAGACGACAGTGCAGGAATGGGACTGGCTGCATGCGGTCAATGTCCGCTCGATGTTCCTGATGACGCGCGCCGTGTTGCCGGGCATGATCGCTGCCGGTGGCGGTTCGATCGTCTGCACCTCGTCGATCTCGGCTGTGGCGGCCACACCCATGGAGGTGCTCTACGACACCACCAAGGGCGCCTGCCACATGTTCGCGCGCGCCATCGCAGTCGAATTCCGCGACCGCAACATACGCTGCAACGCCGTCTGTCCCGGCTTCATCCGCACGCCGCACGGCCTGCGCGAGGTCGCCGATCTCGGCAAGCTCGGCGTCGACGTGTCGGACGCCGCATTGGCCGCACAGCAGGGCCGCATCGGTGAGCCGGAGGAAGTGGCCAAGGCAGCGCTGTACCTCGCCAGCGATGAGTCCAGCTTCGTCAATGGCACGCATCTGTTTGTCGATAATGGTTTTACGGCGATGTGAGTATCCCAGGCTTGGCGCCCTTCCTCTCCCCCGTCGATCGGGGGAGAGGTGTCGAGCGCAGCTCGACGGAGTGGGGGTCGACCCTTGGCGCAAGGAAGATTCATGCGCACCCGTTGGCAACAGTGGCGAGGTGGTTCCCCGCTCCGTCGCTGCTTCGCAGCGCCACCTCTTCCCCCGGAGGGAGAGGAAGGGCGCCAAGTCCTACTCGCCTTACCGCTCTTCTCGTCGAAACGGCTTCAGCAGCGCCGACGGCGCAACCGCGTTGCGTGACATCACGGCCATCGCGACGATGGTGAAAATAAAGGGCAGCATCAAGAACGCCTCGTAGGGAATATGCCCGAGGCCGCTCGCCTGCATGCGCAATTGTAGCGCATCGACGAAGGCGAACAGCAGCGCCGCGCCCGCAGAGCGCCACGGGTCCCAGCGGCCGAACACGACCAGCGCGATCGCCACCCAGCCACGGCCCGACACCACACCAAAGGTGAAGGCGTTGAACTGTGCCATGGTGAGGAAGGCGCCCGCAAGCCCCATCAGCGCACCGCCGAGGATGACCGCCTGGAAGCGCGTGGCGATGACGCTGACCCCAGCGGAATCAGCGGCGCGCGGGTTCTCGCCGACCATCCGCACCGACAGCCCCCAAGGCGTGCGGTAGAGCACGAAAGCAGCGAGCGGGATGGCAATGATTGCCAAGTAGACCAGCGCAAACTGGTTGAAAACCGCTGACCCCAGAACCGGAATATCCGACAGCAGCGGGATCGGCACCGTCTGAAAACCCTTGATGCTGGGCGGCACCGATTGCTGGCCGAAGGTCAGACGGTAGAGGAAATAGGCAAGGCCCGACGAGAACAAAGTAACGCCGATGCCGCAGACATGCTGGCTGAGGCCGAGCGCCACGGTGAACAGCGCATGCAGCGCGCTCATCGCCATGCCGGTCAACACCGCGGCCAGCACGCCGAGCCACAGGCTGCCGCTGAGGCTGGCGGCGGTGAAGCCGGTCATCGCGCAGAGCAGCATGATGCCTTCGATACCGAGATTGAGCACGCCGGCCCGCTCGGAGAACATCTCGCCCAGCGTGGCAAATGCCAGCGGCGTGGCGATGCGGATAATGGCGGCGAGGAAGCCGACCTGAAAGATCTGTTCGAACACCGCGCTCATAAGGCGGCACCGACGCGGCGGATGCGATAGGCCGTGAACAGCAGCGCCACCAGCATGGCGAGCAGCGCCGTGCCCTGGATAACATCGCTGAGGAACGCCGGCACGCCGGTGGCGCGCGACATCGCTTCGGCGCCGGTCATCACGGCGGCCAGGAAGATCGCCGCCGGTACGACGCCGAGCGGATTGAGCCTGGCCAGCATGGCAACGACGATGCCGGAATAGCCATAGCCCGGCGAAATGTCGCTCATCACCTGGAAATGCACGCCGCCGACCTCGCCTACGCCGGCAAGCCCGGCCAGCGCGCCCGACAGCAGCGCCGTCGAAATCAGCACCCGCTCGACGTGGATGCCGCCATAGCGGGCGGCTTCCGGGCTTTCGCCGGTGACCCTGATCCGGAAGCCGAGCGTGGTCCGCACGATCAGGAACCAGATCAACGGTGCTGCGATCAACGCGGCGATGACACCCAGATGCAGCCTTGTGCCTTCGAGCAGCACCGGGAAATTCGCCGAATCCTCGATCGGCGGCGAGATCGGATAGCCGCTGAACGAGTCCTTCCACGGCCCCTCGATCAGCGCCATCAGCGCATAGTAGATGACCGAGTTGAGCAGCAGCGAGCTGACGACGTCATCCACCTTGAATTTGACCCTGAGCGTCGCGGGCACCAGCGCTACCGCGGCACCGGCAGCAGCGCCCGCCAGCGCCATCGACAGGATCGCCAGCGCGCCCGGCATTGGGATGGCGCCGACGAAGCAGCTGGCCACGGCGCCGGCCAGCAATTGGCCCTCGGCGCCGATGTTCCAGAATTTGGCCCGGAAGGCGACGGCCACAGCCAGCCCGGTGAAGATCATCGGGGCGGCGCGCACCAGCGTTTCGGTGATGGCATAGCTGTCGCCGAACGAGGCCGACAGCATCACGCCATAGGCCTCAAGCACGCCGGCGCCGGCCAGCGCGATGAGGCCGCTGCACAGGACCAGCGCTGCGCCGATGGCCAGCAGCGGCAAAGCGAGATTGAACCAGGCGGGGGTGGAACTGCGGGCTTCGAGGCGGAACATCAGCTATGCCCCTCCGCCGCCCAGACGGTCGCGCCGCCCTTCATCCGCCTGCCGGCACCTTCTCCCCGTATAGACACGGGGAGAAGGGATCTGGGCCCTATGCAACTCCCCTCTTGCAGCTGTGGTGATTGGCGAAACCATGGGTGAGAGCCCCTCTCCCCGTCTCTATACGGGGAGAGGATGCCGGCAGGCAGGTGAGGGGCAGCGCTGACGCTTAAAGTCAGCCAAAAGCGGGCAGTATTATTTGAGGTTTCTGCGAGGAACCGAGTGAGAAAGTCCATCTAGGCTCTGCCCTCCGCCCCGGTCATCAGCAGCCCAAGCCGCGCGATGGTCGCATCGGCGCTGTCCAGCGTGCCGGCGATGCGGCCCTCATACATCACCGCGATGCGGTCGCAGAGCACCAGCAGCTCTTCGAGATCCTCGCCGATGACGATGATCCCGCAGCCCTTGGCACGCATGTCGAGGAATTTTTCGTGGATGAAGCGGGCGGCACCGATGTCGAGGCCGCGCGTCGGCTGCGAGACGATCAGCACCTTCGGGTCGAAAGCCAGTTCGCGCGCCAGCAGCGCCTTCTGCAGATTGCCGCCCGACAGCGCGCCGGCGCGGGTCATCGGCCCGGGGCACCTGATGTCATAGGTCTTGATCTGTTCTTCGGCGAAGGCGCGGATCGCATCTGGCTTGAGCAGGCCCCGGCTGCTGAAAGCCGCAGTACCAATGCGCGGCAACACCATGGAATCGGCGAGCGGCAGATTGGTGACCAGCCCGGTCGTCATACGGTCTTCCGGGATGCGGCCAAGGCCGAGCGCCTGCACCTCGCGCGGCGAGAACCGCGTAACAGGTTTGCCGGCTATCGTCATCGCGCCGGCGTCGGGCGCGCGCGTGCCGGAAATCACCTCGGCCAGCGCCCGCTGGCCATTGCCGGAAACCCCGGCAATGCCGAGGATTTCGCCCGCGCGAACGGCAAGCGATACATCGCGCAGCGGCGTCCCCGAATGCCGTGAGGTGGAAATACCGTCGAGCGTCAGCACCGCCGCGCCTGGGGTCGAAGGTCCTCTTGCCGGCGGCACGATCTCATGGCCGCACATCAGCTGCGCCATTTCTGCCGATGTCGTGTTCGCCGGATCGTCGACACGGCCGGCGACGCGGCCGTGCCGCAATACGGTGCAGCGATGGGTGAGCGCCCGCACCTCGTTCAATTTATGCGAGATGAAGATGATGCCGAGCCCCTGCGCCGCCATCGAGCGCAGCGCCGAAAACAGCCGGTCGACCTCGCTCGGCGCCAACACCGCCGTCGGCTCGTCGAGGATTAACAGCTTGGCGCCGCGAAACAGCGCCTTGACGATTTCGAGCCGCTGCTGCTCGTCGACCGACAGCGCGGAGACAGGCAGGTTGGGGTCCAGCGTCAGCCCATGCTGACGGCTGATGTCGGACAACCGGGCAAGTCCGCCGGCGCGGTCGATGCGGCCGGATTTGCCGGGAATGCCAATCAGAAGGTTTTCCAGGACCGTCAGCCTTGGCGCCAAATGAAAATGCTGGTGCACCATGCCGATGCCGGCGGCCAGCGCATCGGCCGAACTGGTGATCCGCACGGTCTTGCCCTGGATAAGAATTTCGCCGGCATCCGGCGCATAGGCGCCGAACAGCACATTCATCAGCGTCGTCTTGCCGGCGCCGTTTTCGCCCAGCAGGCCGAGGATCTCACCTGGGGCGACGCTTAGATCGACAGCCTCATTCGCCTTGACGGCGCCGAAGCTCTTGGTGATGGCGCGCATTTCGATGAGAGGGGCGGACAAAGGTGCTCCTGCGGAGATACCCCTCCCCTCGAGGGGAGGGTGCCGAGCGAAGCGAGGCGGGTGGGGTCACCTCAACTGCCTCAACCTATGACTTAGCAGGATGGAGCACTTCGCGGAGGACCCCACCCGGCCCTGCGGGCCACCCTCCCCTCAAGGGGAGGGGTACGCCGAGCTAATCCGAAACCGGCGTGTTCTCGTCGACATCCACCCGGAAATTGCCTTCCAGGATCTCGGCCTTCTTCTTCTCGACCAGATCCTTCACATCCGCCGGCAGCGTCTTGTCGAATTTATGGTAGGGCGCCAGGAACGACCCGCCCTTGGCCATGCGCGAGAAATCGCCATAGTCCTGCGCGGTGAAGACACCGGCCTTGACCAGCTTGATCGCCTGCTCGACCGTCGGATACATGTCCCAGACCGGCCCGGTTATGACCGTGTCGGGGCCGAGGCTCGACTGGTCGGACATGTTGGAGATGGCGAGGATCTTCTTGTCCACCGCTGCCTCGATGACGCCGAAGCGCTCGGCATAGATGACATCGACGCCGGCATCGATCTGGGCGACGGCCGCTTCCTTGGCCTTGGGCGGATCGAAGAACGAGCCGATGAAGGCGACCTTCTTCTTGATGTTGGGATTGACCTCCTTGGCGCCGGCAAAGAAGGCGTTGACCAGCCGGTTCACTTCCGGAATGCCCATCGCCGCCACCGCGCCGATCGTGCCCGACTTCGACATCTTGCCGGCGATCATGCCGGAGAGATAGGCCGGCTCGTGGATCCAGTTGTCGAAGACGCCGAAATTGGGTTCGGCCGGCCCGGCGCCGGAGCCAAACAGGAAAGCGGTCTTCGGGAACTGCTTTGCCGTGCGGCGCGATTCACGCTCGGCGGCGAAGGCGTCGCCCAGCACCAGCTGATACCCGCCTTGCGCATATTCGCGCATGACGCGGCTGAAATCGGCGGTCTGCACCTTTTCCGACCATTTGTATTCGATGCCGAGTTCCTTCTCGGCCTTCTGCAGGGCGACGTGGATCTGGTTGTCCCACGGCTCCTCGATCGGCGTGGCGAAGATCGCCGCCACCTTCAGCTTCTTGTCCTTGGCGAAGGCTGCACCCGGCAGCATGGCTGCGGCCAGGCCAAGTGCGCCGAGTTCCAGCACGTCGCGCCGCGACAGGCCGGTCGATTGCGATTTGTTTTTCCGGTTTTCCATCTAGTGCCCCTCTGTTTGACAGCCGTGTCGAGCCGGCTGTTCCGAAATCAGACGCGGAACTATGGAACGGGTGCGGACTTTTGTCCACATGGTCAAATTTGGCGGTGTCGCTGGCAGGAGCCGGCGCTAGCGTACCGCCTTCTCGCCACCGGCTACGGTGATGACGCCGACGATGATCAGCCCGGTCAGCAACAGCCGAACGCCGGCACTGACGCCGAACGTGTTGAGCATGGTCAGAAGCAGCACCAGGAACAGCGCCGCGCCCCAGACACCGGGAACATTGGCCTTGCCGCCGGCGACCGAGGTGCCGCCGATGACGACGACGGCGATCGAGGCCAGCAGGTACTCGTTGCCGATATCGACATTTGCGCCGCGGAAATAGCCGGCGAGCAGCGCCCCGTCCATGCCGCCGAGCGCGCCCGACAGCGTGTAAGTGAGGAAGCGGGTGCGGCCGACATTGACGCCGGCAAGCCACGCGGCGCGGATGTTCTGGCCGATCGCCAGCACCGAGCGGCCATAGATCATGCGCTGCAAGGCGATGGCCGCACCGATGGTGAACAATACGGTAAGGATCGCCAGCACTGGAATGCCCAGGATTTGCCAGTTGGCAAAATCGGCAAAGCCGGGCGGCGGCTTGATCTGCAGGCCACGCCCATAGCTGATGTCGATCGACTGGATGATGAAACTGGCCGACAGAGTGGCGATGATCGGCGGGATCCTCAGCGCCCAGATCAGGAGATAGTTGACGGCACCGATGGCAGCGCCGCAGGCGAGCGCGGCGAGCAGCCCGACCACGATCATGGAATCGCTGCCGCCCATGACCTTCATGGCGACGGCGCTGGCGAGCCCGATATTGGCCGGCAGCGACAGGTCGACATTGCCTGGCCCGAGCGTGATGACGAACATTTGGCCGACGCCGACGATGACGGTGAACACGGCAAGCGAAAGTGCCGCCGTGATCATGCCGCCGCCGCCATAGCCGCCGGTGAAAGCGATGGTCGCCAGCCAGACGAACATCGCGCCGATAAACGACCAGATCCAGGGTTTGGCGACAAGCGATTTAACCAATGTCATCGCTACCTCTCCCTGCGGCTGATCAGGACGCGGGCTGCCAGCACGATGATCAGGATGGCGCCGTTGGCGGCGACCTGCCAATCCGGCGGAATGTGCATGAAGGTGAGCAGAGGCGATGCCGCCAGCGCCAGTGTCAGCGCGCCGAGCACGGTGCCGATCGGCGACACCCGGCCGCCGACGAACTCGCCGCCGCCGAGAATGACGCCGGCGATCGCCAGCAGCGTGTAGCCATTGCCGATATTAGCGTCGGCCGAGGTGGTGATGCCGATCAGCGCCATGCCGGACAGAACGCCGAATAGGCCGGTCAGCGCAAACAGCACGATCTTGGTTCGAAGCAGCGACCAGCCAGCGCGCCTGAGCGCCGCCGGATTGCCGCCGGATCCCCGCAGGATGACGCCATAGGAGGTGCGCATCAGCCCAAAATGCACCACCGCTGCGATCGCCAGCGCGGCGATGATAGGGAACGGAATGAAGGGCGGCTTGAAGGCCATCAGCGACAAGAGCCAGTCCGGCGCCTTGCCACCGGGCTTGGGCAGCACCAGAATGGCAAGCCCCTGCCAGACGAAGCTCATGCCCAGCGTCACCACGATCGACGGCAGATTGCGCAGATGGATCAGTGCGCCGAGCAGCGCATAAACGCCTATGGAGCCGAGCAGGATGATCACGCCGAGCAGCGGCGCGTCCTTCAGCCAGGTCGCGGTGACGCAGCCGACAAAGCCGACAAAGGTGCCGATCGACAGATCGAGCTCATTGCCGGCGATGACGAACATCTGGGCGATCGTCGCCAGCGCGATCGGAATAGCGAGGTTCAACATCAGGCTGAAGCCGAAATAGCTGATGGCGCGTGGGTTGAGCCAGGCGATGGCGATAACCACCAGCGCCAGCGACAGCGCCGGCAACAGGCTGCGCAGCAGGCGCGCGCGGGCCGCGCTGCTGCGCGGCGAGGACGTAGGGCCGAGAGCGACTGCCGTCATCTCAGGCCGCGTCGCCGAATGAGGACTGGATGATCTTTTCCTCGGTCAGCTCGTCGCGCGTGAGATTGGCGACGATGCGGCCGTTCTTGAAGACATGGATGTGGTCGCAATTGTCGAGCTCTTCGGTCTCGGTGGTGTACCAGAGGAAGGTCCGGCCCTTGGCCGCCTCCTCGCGCACGAGATCGTAGACCTCAAGCTTGGTGCCGATGTCCACGCCGCGCATCGGATCGTCCATCAGCACGATCTGCGCATCGGAACCCAGTGCGCGGGCAAACAGCGCCTTCTGCTGGTTGCCGCCGGACAGCGAGAAGATGTTGTTGGTCATGTCAGGCGTGCGGATGCCGATCTTCTGCTTCCAAAACTCAGCAAGCTCGGCCTCGCGCTGCGGCGAGATCAGCAACCCTTTGCGCAGCCGCGCCAGCGAGCGGATGCCGATGTTTTCGGCAATAGACCATTGCGGGAAAATGCCGTCCGATTGGCGGTCTCCGGCCACCAGCGCCACCGGGGCGGTCACCTCGATATCAAGCCTTCTACGCGTCGCGGCGGCAAAGATCGCCAGCAACAGGTCGGTCTGGCCATGGCCGGCAAGCCCGGCAAGCCCGATGATCTCGCCGGCGCGAGCGACAAGCTCCTTGCCGTCCTGCTGCCGCTCGGGCCGCGCCCGCACCCTGAGCGGGCCCGCCGCCGGCCTGGCGGCGATCTCCGCCGCGATCTTCTCGCGCGCTTCCGCGCCGCCCATGGTGGCCACCAGCCGGTCGCGGTCGAACGCTTTTGCAACGTCCGTGGCGACCACCTTGCCGTCGCGCATGACCACGATGCGGTCGGCATTCTGCAGCACCTCGCCCAGCACATGCGAGATCAGGATGCAGCTGCCCCCGGTGGCTACGAAACGGCGCACGAAGGCAAGCAGCTGGCCCGCAGTATGCGCGTCCAGCGAAGAGGTCGGCTCGTCGAGAATGACCAAGTCGAGCGGATCGCGCGTCACCGTGAAGGCGCGCGCCACCTCGACCATCTGCCGCCGGCCGATGGAGAGATCGCCGGCAATGTCGTCTGCCGAGATGCCGTGATCCGGAAAGATTTCGTCCAGCTTGGCGGCAATGAGAGCAGCCGCCTTGCGTCGCCAGCCGAAGCCGGTGAGCGCCGGATGGTTGATGCGCGTATTCTCCGCGATACTGAGGTTAGGGCAGAGCGACAGTTCCTGGAACACGCAGCGTATGCCGAGTTTCAGCGCGCGCGCCACCGAGTAGTCGGTTTCGGCATTGCCACGCACCGCGATCTCACCTCCATCGGGCTGCAGCGTACCGGCCACCATATGCATCAGCGTCGATTTGCCGGCTCCGTTATGGCCGACCAGCCCGACGCATTCGCCTGATACAACATGGAAGTCGACGCCGTTAAGCGCCCGAACGGCGCCGAAATGTTTTTCGGCGCCGTTCAGCCTGATGATGTCCAAATGGGCGGCGCCGAAATGTTTTTCGGCGCCGCCCAGTCTGATGATGTCCGTATTGGCCTCAGGCATGCTCAACGATATCCGGTCGGTCATGCCGCTGGCAATGAATGCAATGCATCACTTGATATTGGCTTTGATCGCCGCGATTGCGTCTTCCTGGCTGTATTCGTGGGTGGCGACGCCGCCCTCCTTGATTTTCGGCAGCTCGGTCTCGAAATTGTCCTGGGTAAAGGCGAGATACGGCACCAAAAGGTCATGCGGAATGTCGGTGCGGCCGTCGAGCACCTGCTGCGCCACCCAGAAGGCCAGCGACGACACGCCGGGCGCGATCGAGGCCGACCAGGTCTGGTAGCCATCCTTGTCCTTCTGCTCCTTCCACCATTTCAGCTCGTCCTGGCGGTTGCCCATGATGATGGTCGGACGCGGCTTGCCTGCGGCGGCAAAGGCTTGTGCCGCGCCATAACCGTCACCGCCCTGGTCGACGATGCCGACGATGTCGGGCAACGAAGGCAGGATCGTCGCGACCGCCTTCTGCGCCGTCGTCTGGTCCCAGTCGCCGGTCACCGAACCGACGATCTTGAACTCGGGATGGGCGGCGACGCCTTCCAAGATACCGGCATGGATGGCATCGTCGATCGAGGTGCCGGCAAGGCCGCGGATTTCCAGCAAATTGCCGCCCTTGGGCTGGAACTTGGCCATCTGCTCGACTTCCTGCTTGCCCATGTCCTTGAAGTCGACGACGACGCGGTAGGCGCAAGGTTCGGTGACGGTCCCGTCGAAGGAGACGACGACGATGCCGGCATCGCAGGCCTGCTTGATGGCGCCGTTCAGCGCATCCGGCGATGCGGCATTGATGACGATGGCGTCATAACCCTGCAGGATCAGGTTCTGCACCTGGGCAGCCTGGGTCGGCACTTCCTTGTCGGCGGTGGTGAAGATGTCGGCGGCGCCGACGATCTTATCCTCCACCGCCTTCTTGGTGACGATGCCGTAGCTGTCGAGCATCGCCTGGCGCCACGAATTGCCGGCGTAATTGTTGGAGAAGGCGATCTTCTTGCCGCTGGTGTCGGCAAGCGCCGTGCCCGAGGCGAGCATCGCCGCCAGAGCGCTCAGGACGAGCAGTGTCTTCATGTCATAATCCTCCCATAGATTGTCGGCCCCGCCGACTGTTGCAGATGGTTTTGGCGTTGTCTGCCTGTTTTTTATCTATTGTCAGACAAATTCAGATACGCCCGCTTGTCAACTGCGATCGATCACGCTTGGACGATCAACTTCAGGTGCGGCGGTTGAAAAGCCTTCGCGTGCTGGTCTAGGGAAGGGTCCAGGAGACCATGCATGGCAGCGATGCCGCCGACCCTTCCCCCCAGTGCACCCAAAAGAATGGGCGCCCCCGGAATTCCGGCGCGCTGGACGTCAAGCGCCAAGAGCGGCGTAGGTGCCGCGCTTTCGCCGGCGAGCCGCGTCTGGTTCACGCTCAGCCATGGCATCGTAAACGAGGTCTATTATCCCGGCCTCGACAGCGCCTGCACGCGCGACATGGGACTGCTGGTCACCGGTCCCGGCGGCTGGTTCTCCGAGGAGAAGCGTGACGCCACGCATGCCATCGAGCCGTTCGAGGACGGCGTGCCCGCCTACCGGCTGATCAACGCGACGGCGCGTTACCAGATCGAAAAGCGCATCCTGGCGGATCCGGCGCGCCCGGCCTTGCTGCAGGAAACCAGCTTCACGGCACTCGAGGGCGTGGCCACGGACTACCGCGTCTACGCCCTGCTGGCGCCGCATCTGGTCAGTGCCGGCATGGGCAACACCGCCTGGACCGACGAGCACAAGGGGAGGCCGATGCTGTTCGCGTCCGGGCGCGGCACCTGCCTGGCGCTTGCATCCTCGCTGCCCTGGGGTGATTGCTCGGCCGGCTATGCAGGCTTTTCCGACGGCTGGCAGCAACTCAGCCGCGCCGGCCGGCTCGATCCGGCCTGCCAAAGGGCGGAGGACGGCAATGTCGCGCTGACCGGCGAGATCGGCTTTTCCTTACGCAACAGCAAAGCCTTGCTTGCGCTTGGGTTTGGGGCAACGCCGGATGAAGCGGCCGAAAACGCCGCCGCCAGCCTGAAACGCGGTTTTGAGCCGGCGGCAAAGGCCTATGTCGCGAAATGGCGGAAATGGCAGGCAGGCCTGACGGCGCTCGACCACCATGATGCATCCGGCCTCAACACCTACCGCGTCAGCACAGCGGTGCTGGCGACACACCTGTCGCTGGCGAGGCCCGGTGCGGCCGTCGCCAGCCTGTCGATCCCCTGGGGGTTCAGCAAGGGCGACGACGACCTTGGCGGCTATCATCTGGTCTGGCCGCGCGACCTTGTGGAAACCGCGGGCGGCTTCCTCGCCGCCGGCGATCCGGCGCAGGCGCTTGAGATCCTCGCCTATCTCTGTTCCATCCAGCAGCCGGACGGCCACTGGCCACAAAATATGTGGCTCGACGGCTCGCTCTATTGGCCGGGCATCCAGATGGACGAATGCGCCTTCCCGCTGCTGCTTGCCGATGCGCTGCACCGCGCCGGCCACCTGCCGCGCGCCAAGCTCGCCGCCTTCATGCCGATGATCGAGAAGGCCGCGTCCTATGTCGTGCGCAATGGTCCCGTCACCGGGCAGGACCGCTGGGAAGAGGATGCCGGCTACAGCCCATTCACGCTCGCCGTCGAAATATCGGCACTGCTTGGCGCCGCCGATCTGTTCGACGTTGACGGCAAACCGGAACCGGCTAACTATTTGCGCGAGGTCGCGGATTGCTGGAACGACCAGATCGAGCGCTGGACCTATGTCAACGGCACACCGCAGTGCCACGAGGCTGGCGTCGACGGCTACTACATCCGCATCGCGCCGGCCGACGGTTCAGGCGCCGCATCGCCGAAGGACGGCTTCGTACCGATCAAGAACCGTCCGCCGGGCGATACCGACAAGCCGGCCGAAGCGATTGTCAGCCCGGACGCGCTGGCGCTGGTCCGCTTCGGCCTCAGGGCCGCGGACGATCCGCGCATCGTCGGCACGGTCAAGATCATCGACGCGCAACTGCGCTGCGACCTGCCGCAAGGGCCTCTATGGTACCGCTACACCAGCGACGGTTATGGCGAACACGCCGACGGCGCCCCCTTCGACGGCAACGGCCAGGGCCGACCCTGGCCGTTGCTGGCCGGCGAACGCGCCCACTACGAGCTGGCCGCCGGTAACAAGGACAAGGCGGCAAGCCTGCTCAGGACATTCGAGGCTTCGGCTGGTGTGGGCGGTCTGCTGCCGGAACAGGTCTGGGACGGCGCCGACATACCGGAGCGCGAATTGTGGCTGGGCAGGCCGTCGGGCAGCGCCATGCCGCTGGTCTGGGCGCATTCGGAACACATCAAGCTGTTGCGCTCGCTCCGCGACGGCGCCGTCTTCGACATGCCGCCGCAAGGCGTCAAGCGCTATGTCAGGGACAAGACCGGCTCGCCGCTGAGGATATGGCGCTTCAACAACAGGCTGCGCACCATGGAAGCCGGCAAGACGCTGCGGGTTGAACTGCTGCAGCCGGCACTGATCCGCTGGAGCGGCGACCAGTGGCAGACCAGCCATGAAATCAATACGTCCGTGAATGTCTTTGGCGTCCATATGGCGGATCTGCCGGTGACCGATATTCCGCGAGGTAATACGATCGTCTTCACTTTTTTCTGGCCCGACGGCGACCGTTGGGAGAATGTCGACTTCACCGTCGGCATTGAGAACTAACTCGCCAGCAATTTCTTTCCTCAAGCGACTAGGACAAGACCATGCAGATCGGAATGATGGGACTGGGCAGGATGGGCGCCAACATGGTGCGCCGCCTGATGCGCGACGGCCATGAATGCGTCGTCTACGACATCAACCCGGCAAGCGTTGCCGCCCTGGTTGCCGATGGCGCCATCGGCGCCGCATCGACGGAGGAGTTCGTCGGCAAGCTTTCCAAGCCGCGCAGCGCCTGGCTGATGCTGCCGGCGGCGATCACCGGCAAGATCGCCGACCAGGTGGCAGCATTGATGGAGCCCGGCGACATCATTATCGACGGCGGCAATTCCTATTATCACGACGCTGTCGACCAGGCGGCCGAGCTTGCGGCCAAGGGCCTGCACTATGTCGATGTCGGCACCAGCGGCGGCGTCTGGGGCTTGGAGCGCGGCTATTGCCTGATGATCGGCGGCCCCGATACGGCGGTTAAACACCTCGATCCGATCTTCGCCACGCTGGCGCCCGGCGCCGATGCCGGCGCCACGCCCGACAAGGCGGGGGGAACCGCACCCTTTGGCTACCTGCATTGCGGACCGAGCGGCGCCGGTCATTTCGTCAAGATGATCCACAACGGCATCGAATATGGCGTCATGGCCGCCTACGCCGAAGGCATGAACATCCTGAAATCGGCCAATGCCGGCAAAAGACAGCGCACTGCCGACGCCGAGACCAGCCCTTTGGAAAACCCGCAATACTATCAGTTCGACATCGACCTGCCGCAGGTGGCCGAGGTCTGGCGCCATGGCAGTGTGATCGGCTCCTGGCTGCTCGACCTCACCGCCGGCGCTCTGAAGAGCGACCCGGCATTGGCCCAGTTCGGCGGCCGCGTCTCCGATTCCGGTGAAGGCCGCTGGACGCTGAAGGCGGCGATCGACACCGGCGTGCCGGCGCCGGTTCTGTCCTCGGCTTTGTTCGACCGCTTCTCCTCGCAGGGCGAATCCGAATTCGCCGACAAGCTGCTGTCGGCCATGCGCTATGCCTTTGGCGGCCATGTCGAAAAGCCGAAGGCCGGCAAGTGAAGGCCGCAGGGGAGACGCGCAAGATGAGCCCGGAACGGTCCGACACGCTGGTGCTCTTCGGAGCAACCGGCGACCTTGCCCACAAGAAGATATTTCCGGCCCTCTACCAGATGGTAGCCAAGGGGACGCTGACCGAGCCGGTGATCGGCGTCGCCTTCGATGCCTGGGACATCAACCAATTGCAGGCGAGGGCCCGCGACGGCATCGTCAACGCTCTCGGCAAGATCGACGAAAAGATCTTCGCCAAATTCGCCAGTCTGCTGCGCTATGTCAGCGGCGACTACCGCGACGGCGCGACCTTCGAGAAGCTGAAGACGGCGCTCGGCTCGGCGCAGCGGCCTCTGCACTATATGGCGGTGCCGCCGACCATGTTCGAGACCGTCGTCCAGGGGCTGGAGCAATCCGGTACCGCGCATGGCGCGCGGCTGATGGTGGAAAAGCCGTTCGGCCACGATCTCCAATCGGCGCGCTGGCTGAACCGCGTGCTGCATCTGGTGTTCGAAGAGCAGTCGATCTTCCGCATCGACCACTATCTCGGCAAGGAGGCGATCCAGAACCTGCTCTATTTCCGCTTTGCCAATTCCTTTCTCGAGCCGATCTGGAACCGCAACTTCGTCGAAAGCGTACAGATCACCATGGCCGAGGACTTCGGCGTCGAAGGCCGTGGCAAATTCTATGACGATGTCGGCGCTATCCGCGATGTGATCGAGAACCATCTGCTCAACATCCTTTTGCTGCTCGCCATGGAACCGCCGGTCGGCCGCTCGGCCGACGATCTGATCGACGAGAAGGTGCAGGTGCTGCGCGCCATCCGCACGCTGACCAAGGACGACGTCGTGCGCGGCCAGTTCACAGGCTATCTCGCTGAACCCGGCGTGAAGCCGAACTCGCCGGTCGAAACCTTTGCCGCCGTGCGCTTCATGGTCGACACCTGGCGCTGGCAGGACGTGCCCTTCTTCATCCGCACCGGCAAGAACATGCCGGTGCATGTGACCGAAGTGATCGTGCGGCTGAAGCGGCCGCCGCTGGACGTCTTCGATCCGATCAAGCCCAGCGACGCCAATTACGTGCGCTTCCGCATCGACCCGCAGGTGGCGATCTCGATCGGCGCGCAACGCAAGGCACCCGGCGACGACATGGTCGGCGAGCAGGTCGAGCTCACCGCGCTCGACGATTCGAAGGGCGACATGCCGCCCTATGAGCGGCTGATCGGCGATGCCATGAACGGCAATGGCCAATTGTTCACCCGCCAGGATGCCAGCGAGCTTGCCTGGCGCATTGTCGGCCCGGTGCTCGGCGACACCACGCCGCCGCATATGTATGAGCCGAAGACCTGGGGGCCTGCCGACGCCATGGCCAGCTTCGGGCCGCCCAACGGCTGGATCAATCCGAGTTGAGCAATTCCAGGAAAAGTGCGAGCGGTCTTTCCGTCCGAAATTGGGTAAAAACAAAGAGTTGGAGCATTCCCCCGTTTCCCTGAAACGCGGGAATGCGCCAAGTGAGCGGAGGAAACGACATGGCCAAGGCAGCCAGGCCCGCGAAGGCCAAGGCCGAACCGATCGTGCTGACGATCGATGTCGGCGGCTCGCATGTGAAAATCCTCACCAGCGCAGGCGGCGAGATGCGCCGCGCCGATTCCGGACCGGACCTGACGCCGCAGCAGATGGTCGCCACGGTGAAGACGCTGGCCGAAGGGCTGGCCTATGACCTGATCTCGATGGGCTATCCCGGCCCGGTCAGGCACAACAGGCCTTCGCTCGATCCCGCCAATCTCGGCAAGGGCTGGGACGGCTACGATTTTGCTGCCGCCTTCGGCAAGCCGGTCAAGGTCGTCAACGACGCGCTGCTGCAGGCGATCGGCAGCTACGATGGCGGGCGCATGCTGTTCCTCGGCCTCGGCACCGGCCTGGGCGCGGCGATGATCCTCAACAATGTCGGCCAGCCAATGGAACTGGCGCATCTGCCGTACCGCAAGGGCGGCAGTTTCGAAGATTATGTCGGCGAGCGCGGCCTGGAGAAATACGGCAAGAAAAAATGGCGCAAATACGTTTTCGACGTCGTCGAGCGGCTGCGTGCGGCGCTGCAGCCGGATTATGTCGTCATCGGCGGCGGCAATGTCGACAGACTGGATGAATTGCCCGCCACATCCAGGCGCGGCGACAATACGCGCGCTTTCGAGGGCGGTTTTCGACTATGGCGCGACAAGGCGCTGATCGTCTGATAGTATTAAAATTCAGTATAGTTATTCAAAATGACGTGTGGCGCGATACGAAGTCATTGCGTTACGCAGATTTGGCGATTAGATCGGTGGCACCGGATGGAATCATCTGGCGCAACCGCACATATGCGGCAAGACAAATGACTAGAGCGGATTTCCGGCTCCGCTGGGACCACTCTGGGAGTTTCCGCCACCCCCCTAGCGACGGAGAGATAAATTGGCCGACGACAGCAACGACTCTGACAAGGACATCGACCTGCTCGAGCTTACCGCCCATATCGTGTCCGCTTACGTCGAGAAGAACCGCTTGCCCGTTGCCGGCCTGAGCGATCTCATCGCCAGCGTTGCGGCGTCGATCGGAGGGCTCAGCCAGCCGCCGGCCCCAGTGGCGGCGCCGCAGATCCCGGCCGTCAATCCCAAGCGGTCGGTGACGCCGGATTACATCATCTGCCTCGAGGACGGCAAAAAATTCAAATCGCTGAAGCGCCATCTCGGCGTCCATTTCAACCTGACGCCGGAAGCCTATCGTACCAAATGGGGCCTGCCGGCCGACTATCCGATGGTTGCCCCCAACTACGCGGCGTCGCGCTCCGAGCTGGCCAAGTCGATCGGCCTCGGCCGCAAGGCTGCAGTGGCCGCGCCGGCGAAAGCCAAGGGTCGGAAGGCCAAAGTTCCGGCCTGAGTGGGATCAGCGCCTCGGCCCTGAGCCAATCGTTTGGACGACTGGAACAGAAGCCTGCCGGCGAATGAGCCTTGGCAGGCTTCGTGCTTTTATGGCTTGTACCTCTGAGTGTCAGGACTTTGGGGGAGCAGCCATGAACTACGCCAGAATGGTGATCGAGAAAGAGGCGCCGGAGGAATACGGCTACGATCGCATTCGGTTCAATCTCTCCGAAAGCTCGATCGCCGATCAGAAACTCTCCGACGTCGGCCTGTCGCTGCCGGATCTCACGCTGTTCTACGGCGAGCATCGCGGCGACAAGGAGTTGCGGGCGCTGATCGCGGCGCAGGATTCCGGCATTTCGCCTGACGATGTTCTTGTGACCGCCGGTGCGGCGGGCGCGCTCTTCATCATTTCGACCTCGCTTCTGTCGGAGCGCGACCACCTTGTCGTCGTCCGGCCGAACTACGCCACCAACATCGAGACCCCCAAGGCGATCGGCTGCGCCATCTCCTATGTCGATCTCGATTTCGACGCAGGCTTTGCCATCGATTTCGGCCGCGTCGCCGCCAGCATGCAACCGAACACCAAGCTGATCAGCGTCACCTGCCCGCACAACCCGACCGGCACGATGATGGGCCGGGCCGATCTCGACGCGCTGATTGCGCTGGCCGAAGCGAGCGGCTGCCATCTGCTGGTCGACGAGACCTATCGCGACCTCTCCTATGGACAGCGCCTGCCGGCGGCGGCTTCTCTCAGCCCCAAGGCGATCAGTGTCTCGTCGCTGTCGAAAGCCTTCGGCATTCCCGGCATCCGCATTGGCTGGCTGATCACCAGCGATGCTGAACTGCAGGAGCGCTTCCTCGCCGCCAAGGAGCAGATCGGCATTTGCGGCAGCGTCATCGACGAAGGCATTGCGCGCGGCATGCTGGAGCGCCGCGACGCTTTCTTGGCCGCGCTGCTGCCCGAGATGGCGAAACGCCGCGACATCGTGCAAGCCTGGATCGATCGCGAGCCGCTGGTCGACTGGGTGCGGCCACAAGGCGGCGTCGTCGGATTTCCAAGGCTCAATGTCAGTCCAGACTTCGACCTCGACCATTTCTACGTCAATCTCTTGGAAAACCACGGCACCTATGTCGGTCCCGGCCACTGGTTCGATATGCCCAAGCGCTTCTTCCGCGTCGGTTTCGGCTGGCCGAAAGAGGCGGAATTACAGGGCGGCCTCGACGCCATCACCGCCGCGCTGGGGCAGTAACGTCCGCGTGCAATCGGGCGAGCGGCTGGAAAACCGCTTGATCCAGGCCCGATTTTCACGCATACGCGCCCCGAACTTTGATAAGTTTCATTGGCCGGAACAGCGCCCATTTCCGGGAAGTGCCCCGCCGGCCAATGCAAGCAACGGGGCCTGCATCCATGACATCCCATTCCCATACACCGCCTGACCGGCGTTACGCCGCCTTCCGCCATCGCTCCTTCCTGAGCTATTGGGCGGCGCGTTTCCTGACCACCTTCGCCACCATGATCGTGTCCGTCGCCGTCGGCTGGCAGATCTATGATCTGACGCGCGATCCCTTCGATCTCGGCATTGTCGGCATCGTCCAGTTTCTGCCGTCGCTGCTGCTGGTGCTGGTCACCGGCGTTGTCGCCGACCGTTTCGGCCGCCGCCTGATCATGGCGCTGGCGACGGTAGTCGAGGCAGGTTGTGCGCTTGTCCTGTTGTACTTCACGCTGCGCGGTCTCGTCAGCCCGCTGCCGATCTTCATCGTGCTGGCTATGTTCGGCCTGGCGCGCGCTTTTTATGGGCCGGCCTCGTCGTCGCTGTTCGCCAACCTTGTTCCGCCGGAAGATTTCGGCAATGCGATCGCCTGGAACTCGTCCGCCTGGCAAACGGCGACCATTGTCGGCCCGGTCGCCGGCGGCCTGCTCTATGGCGTCTCGGCCGAAGCCGCTTACGCCGTTGCCTCCGTGCTGATGCTGGTGGCCGGTCTGCTGATCTTCACCATTCCGAAACCGGCCCAGCAGAGCGCCACCGACAAGCCGACGATGGAGACGCTGTTTGCCGGCTTCCGCTACATCTGGAGCGAGAAGATCGTGCTCGGCGCCATCTCGCTCGACCTCTTCGCCGTGCTTCTGTCCGGTGCCTCGGCGCTGCTGCCGGTCTATGCCCGCGATATTCTGGAACTCGGCCCGTGGGGCCTCGGCCTGCTGCGCTCGGCGCCCGGCATCGGCGCCATCTGTGTCGCGGTCTGGCTTGCCGGGCATCCGCTGCGCGACAATGCCGGCAAGATCATGCTCGGCTTCGTCGCCGGGTTCGGCGCCTTCACCGTGCTGTTCGGCGTCTCGACCATCACCTGGCTGTCGATCCTGGCCCTTGCCGGCCTCGGCGCCACCGACATGTTCAGCGTCTATATCCGGGAGACGCTGATCCAGCTGTGGACACCCGACGAGGTTCGCGGCCGCGTCAACGCCGTCAACCAGGTCTTCGTCGGCGCCTCCAACGAAGTCGGCGAGTTCCGCGCCGGCACCATGGCGGCGCTGATCGGCACCGTGCCGGCGGTGGTGATCGGCGGCGTCGGTGCGATTGCCGTCGCCGGACTGTGGGCGGTGCTGTTTCCGCAACTCCGAAGGGTGCGGCATCTCAACAGCCGCAACTGATCGAGTAAGCCGCTGGATCCGGTCCAAATCAGCTTGCGCCGATGACGGCTGAGATGGGTCGGAAGCGGACGGGCCGGTACTGGGCGAACTAGCCAGATGGCGGGGCAGCCACAGGGTGGACATTTCAGTCCATATGGAAAATGATCATGTTGCCATGCACAATACTGCAGTGCTCTGGTCTCGACGAGAAACCTTAAATATAGAAGAGAACCACCCGACCTCCGGGTCCAGCGAGCGGGGACGCAAATGGACACTTCAGGGAATCGGCAATCGCATCGCGACGCAAGCGGGCGACCCAGCCGATGGGCCGGCTGGCTGGCCCGCGCCGCCGTCCCAGTGGCATTCCTGCTCGGTATGGCTTTCAGCAGCAACGCGTTTGCGCAGGACCAGCAGCTGCCCGTGGTGACGGCGGCCAAGCCGGTGGTGCGTGAAATCGTCGAAGACGACGAGTTCGTCGGGCGCTTCGAAGCCGTCGACGAGGTCGCCATCCGTTCGCGCGTCAGCGGCTATCTGGACAAGATCAGCTTCCAGGACGGCGCACTGGTCAACAAGGGCGACCTGCTCTTCACCATCGACCAGCGTCCGTACCAGGCGGCCTACGATGCCGCCAAGTCGCAAGTGGACGTCGCCAAGTCCCTGCTCGAATTCTCCAAGATGCAGCTGGATCGCGCCGATGAGCTCGCCAAGACCGGCAATATCTCGGCCGCGACGGTCGACGACCGTCGGCGGGAATACCTTTCGGCGCAGGCGCAGATGCAAGGCGCGACGGCTGCGCTGACGACGGCCAACCTGAACCTGGAGTTCACCGAGATCAAGGCGCCCTTGTCCGGCCGCATCGACCGCCGGCTGGTGTCGGTCGGCAACCTCGTGCAGCCGGATTCCACCTTGCTGACGACTATCGTCACGCGCGATCCGATCGACTTCTATTTCGACGTCGATGAGCGCCTGTATTTCAGCTACGCCCGCGACGCGAAGGAGCGCGGCGGCAGCATGCAGGAAGGCGCCGGCGGGCTCGAGGTGGTGGTTCGCGTCGCCGACCGCGCGGAGGCGGTATTCAAGGGCAAGCTCGATTTTGCCGAGAACCGGATCGACAACGCGACCGGCACCATGCGGGTGCGTGCAAGGTTTGCCAACGCCGACGGCGTTCTCCAGCCAGGCATGTTCGGGCGCATCAACGTGCCGGGGTCGCTGCCGCATAGCGGCGTCCTGGTGCCCGACGAGGCGGTCGGCGCCGATCAGGATCGCCGCATCGTGTACCTGGTGGATGAGGCCGGGATGGTGTCGGCGAAGCCCGTGCGCACCGGCCCGCTTCTCGACGGCTACCGGGTGATCCGCGCGGGCCTGACCGGCGACGAGACGATCATCGTCAACGGGCTGATGCACGCCAGGCCCGGCACCAAGGTGAAAGTCGAGATGGTGACGTTGCCGCCCAAGGTCGAGACCGCCGGGTTGCAGCAATGAGGTTCGCCCATTTCTTCGTCGACCGTCCGATCTTCGCATCGGTGGTTTCGATCGTCCTCCTGATCCTCGGCGGGATTGCTTATACCCAGCTGCCGATCGCGCAATATCCCGAGATCGCGCCGCCGACCATCGTCGTTCGCGCCCAGTACCCGGGCGCCGACGCCGAGACGGTCGCAGCGACGGTGGCAACGCCGATCGAGCAGGAGATCAACGGCGTCGAGGGCATGCTTTACATGTCGTCCTATTCGTCCGGCGACGGGGCGATGGCGCTGACCATCACCTTCAAGCTAGGCACCGATCTCGACCAGGCGCAGGTGCTGGTACAGAACCGCGTGTCGGTCGCCGAGCCGCGCCTGCCCGAAGAAGTCCGCCGCCTCGGCATCACCACCATCAAGAGCTCGCCCGACCTGATGATGGTCGTGCACATGCTGTCGCCCGACAATACCTACGACCAGCTCTACGTCTCGAACTACGCCCGCTCGCGGGTGCGCGACATACTGCTCAGGTTGGACGGCGTCGGCGACCTCATCATCTTTGGCGAACGCGAATATTCGCTGCGCATCTGGCTCGATCCGGAAAAACTGTCCGCCCTGGGGATGACCTCGGGCGATGTGGTGCAGGCGCTGCGCGACCAGAACGTCCAGGTGTCGGGCGGCTCCATCGGCGCGCCGCCGACCAATACCGGCACGGCGTTCCAGTACACGGTCACCACGCAAGGCCGCTTCAACGACGCACGCGACTTCCGATACGTGATCGTCAAATCGGCCGAAGACGGCCGCCTGATCCAGCTGCAGGACGTGGCGCGCATCGAGCTCGGCGCCAAGGATTACGTCACCAACTCCTATCTCAACGGCAAACCGGCGGTGGCGCTCGCCATCTTCCAGCGGCCAGGCACCAATGCGCTCGCCGCAGCCGCGGAGATCCAGGACAAGATGAAGGAGCTTTCCCAGGACTTCCCGAAGGGATTGAGCTACGACATCGTCTACAATCCGACCGAGTTCGTCGCCGAGTCGATCCAGGAGGTCTACAAGACGATCCTCGAGGCGATGGTTCTGGTCATCATCGTCATCATCGTCTTCCTGCAATCGTGGCGCATGGCGATCGTGCCGATCGTGGCGATCCCCGTGTCGCTGATCGGCACGCTGGCGGTGCTTTACGCCGCCGGCTTCTCCCTCAACATGCTGACGCTGTTCGGCCTCGTGCTGGCCATCGGCATCGTCGTCGACGATGCGATCGTCGTGGTCGAGAACGTCGAGCGAAATATCGCCAGCGGGCTGGCGCCCAATCCGGCGTCGCATCTGACCATGGACGAAGTCGGAACGGCGGTCATCGCGATCTCGCTGGTGCTGATAGCGGTGTTCGTGCCGACAGCCTTCATTCCCGGCATTTCCGGGCAGTTCTACCTGCAGTTTGCGATCACCATCGCGGTGTCGACGGCGATCTCGGCATTCAATTCGCTGACGCTCTCGCCGGCCTTGGCCGCGCTGCTGTTCAAGCCGCACCACACTGCTGCGGCGCCGCCGCGCTTTTTCCTGGCGCGGTTCGGACGGGCGCTCGCCGACGGCTTCAATGGCGGCTTCGACAAGGTCGCCCATTGGTATTCGAGCATCGTGCGCGTGCTGGTCGGCTCGCGGATAGCGATCGCCGCCACGCTGGCCGTTTTCGCGGCCCTCATCTACGCCACGGTCTATATGGTGCAGACGGTGCCGCGCGGTTTCATTCCGTCGCTCGACCAGGGCTATGCGATCGTCGTCGTCCAGTTGCCGGACGGCGCCTCGCTATCGCGGACCGATGCGGTCATCCAGCAGGCGTCGCAGATCATCCAGAAAACGCCGGGCGTCGACTACGCGGTCGCCTTCGCCGGCTTCTCCGGCGCCACCTTTACCAATGCCAGCAACGCGGGCGTGATCTTCGCCAGGTTCAAGCCGTTTGACGAGCGACTGGAAGCCGGCCAATCGGCGACCCAGGTCATCGGCAATCTGTTCGGCAGCCTGCAAAGCATCAAGGAAGCCTTCATTATCGCACTGCCGCCGCCGCCGATCCGCGGCGTCGGCAATGCCGGCGGCTTCAAGCTGCAGATCCAGGAGCGCAACAGCGCCGACATGCGGCAGATCCTGGCGCTTGCCTATGAAATTGCCGGCAAGGCCAACAAGACGGCGGGGCTGACCGGCGTGTTCACCACCTTCTCCGCGTCCAGCCCGCAATTCTTCCTGGCGATCGATCGCGACAAGGCGCGCATCCTGAACGTGCCGATCCCCAACATCTTCGAGACGCTGTCGATCAATCTGGGCACCGCCTACGTCAACGACTTCAACGCTTTCGGGCGCGTCTACCAGGTGCGCGCGCAGGCCGACCAGGCGTTCCGCCTCGATCGCGCCGACATCTTGAAACTGAAGGTGCGCTCGGCGACCGGCGCGCTGGTTCCGCTGGGCACGTTGATCGAGATCCGCGACGTCACCGGCCCGGCGCTGGTCCAGCGCTACAACATGTACGTCTCGGTGCCGCTGCAGGGCAACGCCGCGCCCGGCGTTTCCACCGGCGATGCGCTTGCCAAGATGGAAGCGATCACGGCACAGACGTTGCCGGCCGGTACCTCCTACGAATGGACCGAACTCGCCTATCAGGAGCGTAACACCGGCAATGCCGCTGTCTATATCTTCGGACTGTCGGTGCTGTTCGTGTTCCTGGCGCTGGCGGCGCAATATGAAAGCTGGGTGCTGCCGTTCGCCATCGTGCTGGTGGTGCCGCTCGGCGTGCTCGCGGCGTTGCTCGGCGTGTCGTTCCGAGGGCTGGACAACAACATCCTCGTGCAGATCGGCCTAATCGTGCTGATCGGACTTGCCGCCAAGAACGCGATCCTCATCGTCGAATTCGCGCGGCAGGCGCAGGAACGCGGCCTGTCGGCCGCCGAGGCTGCCGTCGAAGCCTGCCGGCTCAGGCTGCGGCCGATCCTGATGACCGCCTTCTCGTTCATCCTCGGCGTCGTGCCGCTGATGATCGCGACGGGCCCGGGCGCCGAAATGCGCCAGTCGCTCGGCACCGCGGTGTTCTCCGGCATGCTCGGCGTCACCTTCGTTGGCCTGTTCCTGACGCCGGTGTTCTACGTCACGCTCAGGTCGCTGTTTTCACGGCGCAATCCGCATGCCGAGGCCGAGCCTTCGGCACCGGCAGAGGTGCCGTCCGAGACGGCCGCCGAGTAGTGTTACACGGGCAGTTCGTGGCGCTGCCGACTATTTCGTTTTGGTGTTGAATTCACGGTTTGCGGCATAGTCGATAGTGAAGGTGCCCGCAGGAGCGCGAACGCCCTGCTTCACGTTGGATATGGTGACTGTCGAGGTAAGGCCCCTCTCGTCAGTCAGGGTCCATCTGCGTAGATCGAGCGATTCCCTGTCAAACACCATAGTGATATTCGAATTGCCGAAGGCCGACTTGTCGGCCAGCCTGATGATCACCTGGGCGCCATCGTCCTTGATACTTTTGAGGCGATTGCCGGAAAAGTTGACCTGATTGTCGAGGAGCAGCTTGAGCGGCGTCTTCGAGAGAGCATAAAGCCGCGATGTCTTGAGCTTCTTGTTATAGACCACCAATGATTTTCCATCTGCAATTACGCTGACCCCTGATTGGCCTGCATAGTTGAACCGGATCTTGCCCGGCCGCTGGAGGAAAAATTTCCCTTTGGTCCTTTCCGCTCTTGGGCCCGACTGGACAAAGTCCCCGGACATGGACTTTACCGATGAGAAGTGATCGGCAATCGTCTTCGCTTCTACAGGTGCGGCCAAGGCCGCGGTCGAAAGTTCGGCGTTTATCGCGACAGCGCTGACAACGGCGAACCAGAAAGCCAGCAGTCTTTTGCTGTTATATGCCATTCAGTTATCCTACCCCGAGCAGGCGCGTGATCGAAAGAGATCACGCGCCTTTGAGATCAGTAGCCGTCCGGGCACTGAGCAACGTAAACTCGACCGTTCCGACCGCGATATCTGCACTGGCCGGCTTCGCTGGCGTGCCCGATGACCGCCCCGGCCAGCGCTCCGACCGCACCGCCAACAACCGCCCCTTTTACCGGGTCGCCGGCCACTGCTGCGCCTACAGCTGCGCCACCCAAACCACCGACGGCAGCGCCTTGTTCGGTGCGGGAGCATGCCGCGAGCGGAATGAGTAGGCTTAAAATGAGCAGCGTCTTCTTCATTGGTTCTCTCCTGGGGCCGTTATTAGCCGAAGCTTAAATGCGCCACGGAGTTTTTCGATCCATCGGAGTGTTTGGGGCGCAATCCAAATCTGCGGGAACGGGCTAAGGTCCCGGATCCATCGTACACGTCTCCCAGAGGTAAGTCGTCTTTGGGCAAGCTCGGCCGTTCAGAGTAGTTGGATTTTGCTCTATCCCTCAGTAGGCTTGCCGAAGATCAGGCTCAAAAATTCGCTCAGCCAGCGCTTGAGGTGTATATCCCAGATCAGCCGGCCGCCGAGATGGTCGCGGCCGGGCTGCGCGCCGGGCAATTCGAAGCGGTGTGCGCCGCGCACCACCCAGCGCTGCATCATCAACCGGGTCAGTTCGCCATGGAACTGGATGCCCCAGGCATTGTCGCCATAGCGAAAAGCCTGGTTGGGGTAGGTTTCCGCCGTCGCCAGCAGCGTCGCATCCCTGGGCAGCGAAAAGCCTTCGCGGTGAAACTGGTAAACCATGTCGGGCCAGGGCAGCAGCTTTTTGCCGGCTTCGGTCGGCTTCAGCGGATACCAGCCGATCTCGACCAGCCCCTCGCCATGCCCCTCGACCTTGCCGCCGAGATGATTGGCCAGCATCTGCGCGCCAAGGCAGATGCCGAGGAAGGGCCGGTTCTCCTTTAGCGGAACATTGAGCCAGTTGGTCTCGCGGCGGACGAACTCATCTTCGTCATTGGCGCTCATCGGCCCGCCGAACACCACGGCGCCGGCGTGTCCCTCGAGCGACTCCGGCAGGCTGTCGCCGAGAGGCGGCCGGCGGATGTCGAGGTCGAAACCTTCCTCGAGCAGCATGTGGCCAACCCGGCCGGGGCTCGAAGTCTCCTGATGCAGCACGATCAGGATTTTTGGTTTCGAGCTCGGTCTGGGCGGCATGGAAAGGCGGAATCCTATTCGTCGCTCGACGTCCCGCTGGCGCCGGGCGCGGCGGCCGCCGCCTTGCGGCGCGCCTCGACGCGATCCTGGCGCTCGACGCCGATCAGTTCGGCGACGCGCCAGACGGTGTTGTCCTCCAGTTCATGCAGTTCGCCGTCGGCATAGACGATTTCCCACATCAGGCCGATGAAAGCCTTGCGCGCCTCGGCGTCGAGATGGCGCTTCAAGACGCTGGTGAAGGCATAGAGGTCGATCGCCTCATTGTCGGCGCGCTCGCCGGCGGCAGCCAGTGCATCGAGCTCGTCGCCGCTGATCGAATAGCTCTGCGCCAGCACCTGCTTGAACCGCTCCCACTCGACATCCTGGCGCACGCCGTCGGCATTCATCACATGATAGAGCAAAGCCGACGCCGCAACGCGCGGATCGTCCGCATTGGCGCGAGCCCCAGCCCCGGAGGGCAGGTCTTTCAGAAAGGCCAGGACGCGTTCGAACATGGTGCTCACTTCACTTTATTGGAGCATGATCTTTTCCAAAAACCGCTATCCACTTTTTTGGGATCATGCTTCAGGGATCAAAACAGGCGGAAGCGGCGCGGTGACTTGTCGGCTTCGTCGTCGGGGTCGACGCCAGGGTCGTCGGGCAGCCGGGCCAGTTCCTCGGCAGGTTC
Organism: Mesorhizobium sp. C395A; assembly: GCF_030323205.1. NCBI lineage: Bacteria > Pseudomonadati > Pseudomonadota > Alphaproteobacteria > Hyphomicrobiales > Phyllobacteriaceae > Mesorhizobium > Mesorhizobium sp. C395A. Next base: position 4,481,900 of record NZ_CP100473.1, read on the forward strand.
GACGGGTTCGGCATCGGGCGGTATTGCGGCGAAAGCGGCGGAAGTGACCGGTGTGACCTGGTCGTCGCCCACAGCAGGCTTCGGCTCGATCGGCGCCTCGCTGATCGTCCTAGCGATGGCGGGATGATCGATCACTTCGGCTTCCTTTGCCGGTTTGGCAGGTGCCGCAAGCACCGGCACATCGGCTTCGTCTTCATGGCTGTCGATGAGCTGGCCCAGCCGCTCCATCGGCGCGCGCCAGGCGAAAGCATCGAGCTTGCCGCTGACCGGCGATACCGGCGCCCAGCGTTCGGAGACGACGCCGTCGGCGACCCAGGCCGGATCGCGCGGCGCGCGGACCGCCTTGGACAGCAATTGCCTGATCTTGCCCTGGTCGCCGGTCTCTGCCTCCTCGATATCGGCCAGCAGCAGGTAAGCGCCTTCCCGGCGATCCATGCGGATCGCGGCTTCCGCCTCGCGGCGGGCGGTGGAAAAATCCTGCGCATCGAGCGCGGCGCGCGCCACCGTCATCGACGATTCGGCATTGTTGCGCTTCAGCTCCTGCAGCTTCTTCGCCCGGTTGAGACGATCGACCACGGCATCTCCCGGCCTTGCATGGGTGTAGAGCTCGGCGATCTCGGGATGCGGCTCCGCCTTCCAGGCTGCCTCAAGGATCTTCGAGCCTTTGCGCACATCGTTCTGTTTGAACAGAAGATTGGCGGCTGCAACCGCGGCCGGCGCGAAATCGGGCGCGAGCTTGTTGGCCTCGAGAGCGGCTGCCTTGGCTGCATTGGGGTCGCTGTCGGTCAGCGCCTGCGCCTTGGCGGTCAACAGCACAGCGCGGCGGCGATTGGCGGCGTCGCGTTCGATCTGCCTGGTCGACTTCTGCGCCTCCACCAGCTTCAGCGCGCCGTCCCAGTCGCCGCGCCCGGTCAGATCTTCCAGCGTCGATTCGGCGGCCCAAGCCAGTTGCGGCGCGACGGAAGCGGCGCGCCCGGCATAGTGACGCGCCGCGTTGCGGTCGCCGAGCCGCTCGGCTTCGAGATAGAGCCCGCGCAGGCCGAGCAGCCGCATTTCGGGGTCGTCGAGCATGGCCTCGAATTTTTCGCGCGCGCCCTCATGGTCGCCTTCGAGCAGCGAGGCTTGCGCTTCGAGCAGCTGGATCAGCGGCTCCTGGTCGGAGCGGATCAGTTTGGCGGCTTCCTTGGACTTCTTGCGGGCCAGCGCGCCATCGCCGGCGCCGGCTGCGATCATGCCGGTCGACAGCGCCTGGTAGCCGCGGTCGCGGCGGCGGACGCGGAAATAGCGCGAGATCGTGTACGGGCTGTTCCACAGCGACTTGATCAGCCACCAGACGATCATCACCGCTGCGACGACGGCAACGATCGCCACCGCCGCCACCATCAGGCTGACCTGGTATTGATAACCGTTGAAGGTGACAACCATCTCGCCGGGACGATCGGCCAGCCAGGCAAAGCCGAGACCGAGCGCGAAAACGGCGGCGAGAAAGATGAGAATGCGGATCATCGTGTCGTCCTCATGCCTTCATCGCACCTGCAATCAGCGCGTCGACCTGCGTCTCGACGTCGATGCGCGCCTTCAGTTTGCCGGCAAAGTCGGCGCCGGCAGCCTTGACTGGATCCGGCAGCGTTGCGTATTCGCTGAGCGCCTTGGCGTAGTCGCCCTGATTGACCGCCACTTCGATGCGCGCCACGGTTTCCGGCGCGCCGGCGCCTTCGACGGCGCCGATCGGCCGAACCTTGACCAGCGATTCGGCGCTCGACAAAAGGTTCTGGAAGAAGCCGGCATTTTCATCGACCGGCGTCGCCGCCGCGACCATCGCATTGGCCGCGGCATCGGCCTCGCCGGCGATCTCGGTGCGGGTCGGGACGCCCTTTTCAGCGTAGGGACGCAGCGCCGCAATCTGCGGTGCATCGGGCGAGATCGCTGCGAAGGTCTCCAACTCGGCGGCGAACGGCGCGCCGCGGTCAAGCGCCGCCTTCAAGGCCGAAGCGGCGATGGCCATCGCGATCTTTGGCTGCGAGGCCTGCGCATCGACCTTGCCGGCGAGCTGCGTCACCGACTGCTCCAGCTCGGCGATCTTGCCTTCCTGCGTCTTGGCTGCCTCACCGGCCGATTTCACCAGTGCGTCGAGGCCCGCCAGTCTTTCATTGAGCGGCGCGAGATCGACGGGCGCTGCACCACCGGCCTGGCCAAGGGCGGCAACCGCCGTCTCGATCTGCTTGACCTTGTCGCCAAGCGCTGCAAGCCCGGCATTGTCGCCGGCGCCGCCCTTTTCGACCGCCGATTTCAGCGATGCGACATCGGCCTTGACCTGATCCAGCGCCGAAGACAGCCCGTCGACCTTGGCGGTTGCGGCGCTATTGCCGCTGGCTTCCCTGAGGTCGGCGATTTCGCGCTTCAGCGAAGCGATCTCGCCATTGACGCCGTCGAGCGAGACCGTGCCCGCCCCTGAGCCCGGAGCGCCAAGCATGCCGGCAAACTGCAGCCCGCCGGCGGCAGCCAGCGCGATGACACCGCCGATGATGCCGGCGGCAATGCCGCTCGTGCGCTTCGGTTGCGCGGCCATGGGCTGGTTCCCGGCTGTTCTTGGGGTTTCCTTGGGTGCACCCGGCTTGGGCGAGGCATCCTCGAAATTGTAGTCGGAGGTTCTGGCGCGCGGTGGCGCATCCGAAGCGGTGGGATAAGGCTGCTCCGCCTGGGTGAACGCCTTGGCATCGGCGCTTTCGGGAGCGGCCTGCGCCGCGGCGTCGGAGTGCTCCCACGGCTCGAGATCGGCTTGATCGGCATGAACGGGCTCGTCAGGCGTCTCCGGCTGCGCATTGGCCATGGCAGCCGCATCCTCGGCCGCAACCGATTCTGCCGGGCCCCCGACGTCATCCGAGTTGGCGACATCCGTCTTGGCGGCATCCGCATCGGCAATGCGCGAGACAGCGCCGGGTTCGAGTTCGATGGTCACCGGCTCGCGGCGGCTTTTCGAATGTCGCATCTTCGGCGTCTTGACCATGCCTGGGCTCCGCAATCCTGCTTCGTCTGGGCGCCCGACGGCGCGTGATGGTTTGAAAAATGGTCTAGCACATCATCATCAGGTGAAAAGGGGCGGCGTGATGACACGGGGCTCAGTCGCCGCGGTGCAACAGCTCAAGCAGCGCCTCCTCCTGCGGTTCCCGCGCCATGCGTATTTTTTTGCCGGCGGCATTGTCAAATGCCGCTGCCACGCGCTCGGAGAGCGCAAAAGCCTGCATGTTTTCAAAGAGATCGCGCAGTCCCGCCCGGTTGGTCAAGGCCTGCAACGCTGCCGCCGCCTTGGCTGAATAGAGCAGCACCGCGTCGACCGCCTGATCGGACAGGCGTGCACGGATTTCATCATCGAAATAATCGAGCGAAATCGTGTCGTAGGTTTCGACGGTGCGGACCTCGACGCCGGCCTTTCGCAGCCGCGCCTCGAATGCCGGAAACCGCACGCGCCCTGTGAGATAGACGACCGCCTTGCCGGAAAGGCCGGCAGCAATCGCCTCGGCCAGCCGCTCGGCGTCGCCCGCCCCTTCGCTGACCGACAAGAACCCTGTCGAACGTGCCGCTTCAGCCGTCCTGCGTCCGACGGCATGGCAAGGCAAGGCGGCGAGCGCACGAATGAGTTCTTTCGGCGCATGCCGCACCGCATTTGCGCTGGTCACAGCGACGGCCACGGCATTGTCGCTCGCAGCATCGGCGCCAACCCGCAGTGTCACCGTTTCGGTCAGCGGCAGAAGGAGCGGCTCAAATCCCAATTCCTGCAGCCGCCGCATGGTTCGCGACGCCCCAGGTTGCGGCCGCGTCACCAGGACACGCATATCAGACCCAGCCGTCGAAGAAGGTTTCGCCCGCTTTGACCCGCACCATCCTGGCCGCGTCCGTGCCGATGTCAGCGGCATCCAGCGCCAAGCCTTCGGCCTTGACCTCATGCGATTGCGTGCCATCGGGCGAAATGATCAGCCCGGCGAAAACCAGCCTGCCGCCCGATATCGTCGCATAACCGGCGATCGGCGTGCGGCAGGAGCCATCGAGCGCCGCCAGGAAGGCGCGCTCACAGGCCAGCGCCTGGCCTGTCGGCACATCATGGATGGCCACCAGCATCTTTTCGACCTCGCTGTCGCCGATGCGGGTTTCGATGCCGATTGCGCCTTGTCCCGGCGCCGGCGGAAAAGCATCGAGCGGCATCAGATCGGTGACGACATGGCCGAGCCCGAGCCGCTTCAGCCCGGCATAAGCGAGGATCGTGCCTTCGGCGACGCCTTCCTCCAGCTTGCGCAGCCTGGTCTGCACATTGCCGCGGAACATGACCACGTCTAGGTCCGGCCGCATGCGCCGGATCAGCGCCTGGCGCCTGAGCGAAGACGACCCGACCTTGGCGCCTTGCGGCAAATCAACAATGCGCTCCACCGCCTTGCCGATGAAGGCGTCCCGCGCATCCTCGCGCGGCAGGAAGGCGGACAGCTCCAGCCCGACCGGCAGCACTGTCGGCATGTCCTTGGAGGAATGCACGGCGATATCGATCGTGCCGGCCAGCAGCGCCTCTTCGATTTCCTTGGTGAACAGCCCCTTGCCGCCGGCTTCCGACAGCGGCCGGTCCTGGATGCGGTCGCCGCTGGTCGAAATGACGACGACCTCGAAGGCTTCCGCCGGCATGCCATGCGCTTCCATCAGCCGCGCCTGCGTCTCATGCGCCTGGGCGAGCGCCAGCGGGCTGCCGCGTGTTCCTATTTTCAAAGTTTGCATGGCGCGCGGTCCGTGATAACCCCCGGCTGGCTTTGCGTTTCCGGCGCTCTCCCTGTAGCGAGGCCCGCCTCTACTAACTAGGAAAGTCCGGCGACACAATCTCTGGAGATAGCGACGAATTGATCCGCGTTCTGGGCATTGAGACGAGTTGCGACGAGACCGCCGCCAGCGTGGTGACGCTGGACGGCGATTCCGTGCCGGTGATTGCGTCCAACATCGTGCTCAGCCAGATCGAGGAGCACGCCGCCTTCGGCGGCGTCGTGCCGGAGATCGCCGCGCGTGCCCATGTCGAGGCGCTGGACGGCATTGTCGAGGCCGCTCTTGTGGATTCGGGCGTAGCCCTGGCCGACATCGACGCCATTGCCGCCACTGCCGGCCCCGGCCTGGTCGGCGGGCTGATCGTCGGCCTGATGACGGCCAAGGCGATTGCAGCGGCCGCCGGCAAGCCGCTGATCGCCATCAACCATCTCGAAGGCCACGCATTGACCGCAAGGCTGACCGACGGGCTCGACTTCCCCTATCTGCTGCTGCTGGTCTCCGGTGGCCACACCCAGATCGTCGCCGTGCGCGACGTCGGCGACTACCAACGCTGGGCGACGACCATCGACGACGCGCTCGGCGAAGCTTTCGACAAGACGGCCAAAATGCTCGGCCTGCCCTATCCCGGCGGCCCGAATGTCGAAAAGGCGGCAATCTCGGGCGATGCGACGCGATTTGCCTTTCCACGGCCGATGAAAGGATCTGCGCAGCCCGATTTCTCCTTCTCCGGCCTCAAGACCGCCGTGCGTCAGGCGGCCACCGCCATCCAGCCGCTCAGCGAGCAGGATGTCGCCGACATCTGCGCCTCGTTCCAGGCGGCGGTAGCCGATGCGCTGGGCGACCGCGTGGCCCGCGCGCTGGCCCGCTTTCGCGACGAATTTCCGGACAAGGCCAAGCCGGCGCTGGTCGTTGCCGGTGGCGTCGCCGCCAACAGAGCGATCAAGGCGACGCTGCAGAAGCAGTGCGCCGAGGCCGGCTTCGCCTTTGTCGCGCCGCCGCTGAAGCTTTGCACCGACAATGCGGCGATGATCGCCTGGGCCGGGATCGAGCGGTTGCGGGCTGGCCTGTCGCAAGAGAACGGCTTCGATTTCGTGCCGCGTTCGCGCTGGCCGCTGGACAGCATTTCGGCGCCGATGGTCGGCTCCGGCCGGCGTGGAGCGAAAGCATGAGCGCCGGCAACACAAGCGGCAGGGACAGAACCGGCTGGCGCGTCGCCGTGCTTGGCGGCGGCGCCTGGGGCACGGCGCTGGCGCTGGCGATGCTGCGCGCCGGTCACGATGTCCGGCTCTACGCCCGCGACGAAGAGACGGTTTCCGCGATCCGCCGCGGCGAGAACCCGCGTTATCTCCCCGGCATCGCCATTGAAACAGGCATTGCGGCGACGAGCGATATCGGCACGGCCCTGACCGATGCCGATTGCGCGCTGGCCGTGGCGCCGGCGCAGGCGCTGCGCGCCATGCTGACGACGGCAAAGCCCCATATGCCGAAAGGCATCCCGCTGGTTCTCTGCGCCAAGGGCATTGAGCGCGACACCGGCGCGCTGCTGTCGGCGATCGTTGGTGAGATTCTGCCCGAAACTCCGGTTTCGGCCCTGTCCGGTCCGAGCTTTGCTGCCGACGTCGCCAGGGGTCTGCCGACCGCTGTCGTGGTTGCTGCACGCGACGACGCCTTGGCGGCCGAGCTTGCCGCGCGCTTTTCGGCGCAGAATCTGCGCTGTTATTCCAGCGACGATTTGATCGGCGTCGAGATCGGCGGCGCTTTGAAGAATGTCTTCGCCATTGCCGCTGGCGCCGTCACCGGCGCCGGGCTCGGCGCCAGCGCGCAGGCCGCCATGGTGACGCGCGGCTTCGTCGAACTGCGCCGCATCGGCGCGTCCTTCGGCGCCAAGCCGGAGACGCTGATGGGGCTTTCCGGCCTCGGCGACCTTTTGCTCACCTGCTCTTCCGCCCAGTCGCGCAATTTCGCCTATGGGCTGGCGCTGGGGCAAGGTAAGCCCTTGTCCGGACTGCCGCTCGCCGAAGGCGTGCCGACGGCGGCGATCGCCGCCCGCATCGCCACCGAGCGCGACATCGACGCGCCGATCATCGCTGCGGTGTCGGCGATACTGGACGGCACGATCACCATTCGGCAGGCTGTCACGGCATTGATGACCCGGCCGCTGAAGACCGAAACCGGTATTTAATTGTAAACTCCCGTGAACAGCTCGGTATTGTCCCCGCCAGGCACGATGCGGTTTTCATAGTGACCTTCCGGCAGCAGCAGTGCCTCGGCTGGACCGTTGCGCAGGACAACGTCGCTGGTACCTGCCTCCAAGGATAGGGGCGAAGAATGCGAGGTGCCGTTTATCTCGACCTCGCCGTCTGCAAGCTCCCCGCTGGTCGTGTACAGGCTGTATCGTCCGGCGACAGGCACCTTGAAAACGACCGGACGACCGGAATAGAGGCGACGACCAGCCATTCTGACGTTGGGAGCGATCTGAACGTAGCTGTCGCGGATGAGAGGCGCGATCACGGTATCGATTAAATCCATGCGATATGACCAGAGGACCATCTTGGGCGGGGAATCCGAGAGAACTTTGTAGGCTTCCGATTGCCTGCCTTCCTGCAATGTTTTCAAGACATAATGCTGGTCGAGCCAGAGTGTGGAGGGCTCCTGTCGATTGGGCAGCATGGCGATGCCGTCGAAATACTTCTCATCCGGTGCGAGCAAAGATTCCGCGCGCGAGACCAGTTCAAGCTGGGTCTGATTGTTGAGGCGTAGGTAAACGACATTGCTCGCGTAGCTCATGGCGATGGCTGTGATCAGCACCGCGAGGACAGGAACCCGGTAGCGCGCGTGGGTTGCGGTGCTGTCGAGAAGCTCCAACGACCAGAGCGCAACGAACGGCAACGCCATGATGAAGACATAAGGCCAGGGCTGGTCGTGCGTGAATACCAGCACCGTGATGACGAGTGAAAAGATCAGCGCAATTCGCCTTCGACCATCGAGTTTCATGATCCGCATCAGTGACAGGGCCATACCGGAGAAACAGATCCCGTAAAGAAGGGCGTTCCGCGCCAGTGTCTGTAACACGAACTGCCTCAGTCCCCCGTAGTCACCGCCTCCACGCGTCGCAATCTCGACCGGGCCAAGTATAAGGTTTTTGGCCGCGAGAACAGGGGCGCCTCCACCGAAGATCAAGCAATAGACCATTATCGGAACGGCCCATCCAAGCACGAGCCACCCTCCGCGAACCGCCCCTGTTGCGTAGCGTCTCATCAAGGCTGCGTCAGCAACAAGGCCGATGCCGAGCGCAACGTTGAAGTAGACCGATTTCTGAGTGATGACGAAGGCAAGGCCACTTAGCATGCCGGCGACAACAAGCTGCCTTGCCCTCAACCCAGGTGCGCGCAGGACAACCAGCAACGCCGCCACGGCGAAGAACACTGCCGGCGGTTCGGCGATGGTACGAAAGATGCGCTCCATGAAATTCGAAAAGCACAGGAGAACGAGGACGATCGTCAAAGCGCGCACGCGATCCTCGCCCAGAGCGCGAGCGCATGCGTAGATCAAAGAGATCGTCCCGCAGGCCAGCAACGCAGTCTGCATGCGGCCAGCAAGCAGAATCGACGTGGCATTCCAGCCGATCAGATGAGCAATCTCATAAAAAGCCGCATAGCCGACCGCCTTGGGATGCCAGATCGTATCGAACAGGCCGTTGGAGAAATATTTCGCCCATCCGAGTTGGACGAATTCATCCATGACGAAGCGGATGTTCCAAGCCAGAACGAACAGCAAGATGATCTTGAGTGCGATCAGGATATGCAGAAAAGTTGTTGTTGGGCGCTGCCCGAGAGCGAACAGCTTGTTTGGTCCCGGCTCCTGCGTATTCAAGACAACCCCCTCGATCGTGCCCAGGCAGACCAACGCCAGGCGTGCTGCCTCGCTGGGCGCAACGCCCTTCATCCTCAGACAACAACTTCGAGGCCGGCAGCTCCGCTTGGCGAAGCATGGTTCCACCGCGGTTAATTTTCCGAGACTGTGCGGAACTGAAGCCGTCGCGCTTCGGATTCTTGCAGCGCTCCGCTCCAGCCTGTCTATACGCAGCGGACTTTAGCCGCTGTTAGCCTTTTGCTTGTTAAGAAGGGTTATGTTCAAACACGGCAGCCAGCCTTCTGCGACAATGCGGAGGCTTGAAAGGACATCGCGTGCTACAACCCAAGATGGCATCGGGCCTCGTCTGCCCAGTCTGCTATTCCAGGCTTGGCACAAGCCCGGCTGCCTTGACCTGCGAATCTTGCCCTGCCGCCTATCCCGTGCACAAAGGCGTTCCGTTCTTTGTCGAGTCGGCGGTGAGGGAGGGCTTCGACGCTAGCTTCCATAAAGAGGCGTATGACGGTACCAGCACGCGCGCCCGAATGTACAATTCGCTGAAGCAGGTCATCACCAGCGAATATTCACCTCACGACACGCTGAATTCGTTTCTTGCGTCGATACCTCAGGGCTCGATGGTCGTGGAGTTCGGCTCCGGCGCACGGCGCGTCCGCCCCGATGTCCTCAACATTGACCTGTTCCCCACCCCGAACGTCGATCTGGTTGCTAATGTCGAGCACACGCCGCTTGCGAGCGATTCCATTGACGTCGTCATTCTGGACAGCGTGATCGAGCATGTTCCCAATCCGGCAGCGGTCGTCGATGAAGTGTTCCGTGTCCTGAAGCCGGGCGGAACGCTGCTCTGCATCAACCCTTTCTTGTTCCCCTATCACGGCTATCCCGCCCACTACTGCAACTTCACAAAGGATGGGATCGAGCAGCTTCTGCAGCGGTTCGCAAGGGTGGAGGTCCAGACGCATCAAGGACCGACAAGCGCGATCGTCAACATCCTTTCGGAATATATCGGCGTTGTTATCGGTCGAGAGAACCGAACCCGCTACATGATAGCGAAAGCCGCAATCCTGACGCTGACATTCCCGTTGAAGTTTATCGATAAATTTCTGGTCGATCGCCCGGAGAGTCACCGGATCGCCAGCATGCTCAGCACCATCGCGACCAAATAGCGTGTCGTTGATCCGCGCTTACCGCCTCGTGACACGCCGGGATCCACCCATCTGCTACCAGCTGAGCAGTTCACAATAATTCGGCCGGTCCGGTGATGCCGATACTCTCTTTGCCGTCGGGAAATGCCGCTTTGCCATGGCCGCGAAGTCCGAACGCGAAAACAAGACGACATGCTTGTCTCCGGTAATGTGCCGGTCCGCAAGAAGCGACAAGGTGGCGCGTATTCCACCAGGCTCGATGTCCTTGAGGATAATCTTCCGGCAGGCCCAGCGTTCGCAACTGTTGGCCAGCGATTTGAAGAACGCCTCGCGCCGATCCACCGGTACATGATGAATGACGTCGGAAATCGTGACGACATCGTAAGACCCTTGCACGCTGGAAAGGTCCGTCGCGGGCAGAAGTTCGACCTTCGCCCGATTTGCGTTGCTTAGAAACGCACCGATCGAAGGGGCGAGATCGCACATCGTAATCCTCAGGTCGGGGCGCCGATCGAGCAGCCGGTCGACGAGCGCTCCATCGCCGCCGCCGATATCCAAAACCTTCGCGCCGTTCGGCAATTCGCGATCGAGAAAATCCGCGATTGCATTGAGATTGACGAAAACGCGACGGTAGACGTCTCCGACCGGCTTGAAATGGCGGCCAAGAGCCCTGCGCATGATCTGACCTGGCGGTAGCATTCTTATTCCTCGTTTCCGGAAAATTGTCGTGTGGTTGAGCGAGATGCTGTCGGCGCGGTGGCGGACCGTAGACTGAACCGTGACAAGATAGCCAAATGCGCAACCACAACGTTCCAGATGAGTAACGCCACGGTGGCGATCGGAGACGCGATCGCAACACCAAGGCCAAGCCAGGAACAGAGAAGCACCATCATGGCTACCGAGATCGGGTAGGCCGCAGCCACGCCTGCCGCAAAACGCGCAAATGCCTTGAAGCGCAGCGGTTTGCCGAAGGTGAACCAGCTGTGCAGAGCGTAGCCGGTCGGCGTCACCGCCAGGAATGAAATCATGATGCCCAGCAGGTAGTGCCTGCCCAGCTGATCGACCGTAATCATGATGACATTGTGCGCAATTGCGCATATCGCTCCCACCACAATGTACCGCCGTCCCCGTTCCAGAAGCGGTCTTTCGCTCTGGTCCACTTGGATGTCGGCGATCCTGACAGAGCTGGACATCGCCTCAGAAAGCTCCTGTCAGTTTCGCGCGAAGCCGGCACATGACACGCTCACGCAGCCGCGAATCGCGCAAATAGCGCCTCAATCCCGTCGGCCCGAGCGACAGCATAATACGAGCGGCTCGAAGCAAGGCCTTCAAGTCGCCGGCTGACGCAGCCGCCAGCGACACATTAACGCTGATCGATGCCCGAGCAGCAGATTCGATCCGGCGCCGGCTGCGCGCCGAAAGCCGGTCCAAATGGCGCTCCAGGACAGTCTGCATTTGCGAACGGAATTCGTTCGCATCGCGCGATCCGGTTACGGTCAGCGAATCGCCATGAACCCGGAAGGCCGTGGTTATCTCCTGGTGATAAATGACGGGTCCGGCAACGGCGAGCTTCGCCCATATATCCCAATCAGCCGTATACCAGAGCCTCTCATCCATACCCCCGCATGCCAGCCACGCATTCCGACGAAATATCGGAGCAGGCACGGACACGAAATTCTGTACGAGAAGCCGTTCCAGCAAGAAGTCGGATTCGAGCACCTTGTCGCTCGGCAAGGGACAGTTCCAGCATCCCATTCCCCGGCCGTGGCGGTCGACGATCGCAGTCGGGGCCAAGTGAAGCGCTGCTTCGGGCAGGTCCTCGAGCCAGCGTCGCGTGGCCTCGATGCGCCCGGGCAACCAAAGGTCGTCTTGGTGGAGTATGCAGACATAGTCGGCGGCGGCCAGCTCAACGCCCAGATTGGTCTTCGACTGCCAGGGCGCTAGATCCTTTCGCCGCAGCAGCCCGAAGGCCGGCCGGTGGAGAAATCGCTCGACAATGGCGGAAGTAGCGTTTGTCGGGCTGCTGTCGATAATGATTATCTCCAGGCCATCGCTCGGCTCTGCAGCAAGCGAGTCAAGTGTCGCTCCAATCCATGCCGCCCCGTCATGGACCGGCATGACAACCGACAGAAAAGGCTTTGCGGCCGCGCGGCTTGCCGCTTGAATTTCCGCTCGCAAGGCTGCTGGAGGGCTAGAGCTCACGTCTGCTACTCAACGTATCAAGCAGCAATTTGAGCACGAAGCCGGACAGCACCATCGACATGCCGGCCACGCAGATGGTGGTGACTACAAAGGTCAGGTGCACCGATTGCTCCATGGGGCCGCCAACAAGAATCCAATGTAGCGCGAGTGACACATCGGCCGCGAAGCCGGTTGCCGCGAGTACGCCACCGGAAAAAACCAGCCATTCCAAAGGCCGGCCGCGCGTCAGCCACGGCACAATTCGACCGCTGTAGACCGGGTGGTAGATGGCGATTGCCACCTTTGCCAGCATACCGAACAGGATCGCTGAAAGGCCAATCAACGTCGCCATGGCCGAAAGCGCGACGAAGTGAATTCCAAAGTACCATCCGCCGATGCGAACAGGCCCAGCCGCGAGAACGGCAAGGCCGGCAATGCCAGCGATCAACAAGGTCAGCCCAGGCACGAGATACATGGTATCGGGCGCATGGGCTATGATCAGCCGCAGATGTCGCCAACCGTCCCGGAAGGAACGCAGATGCGGCGCGCGGTTGCGCTTGTCGGGGTAGAGCTTGATCGGCACTTCACGAATGGCGAGCCCAGCGCGATGCGCATTGATGATCATTTCCGAAGCGAATTCCATCCCTGGCGAGCGCGCGCCGATTTTTAGAAATGCCTCGCGCGTGAAACCGCGCATGCCGCAATGGAAGTCGCGGACCGGAGAGTTGTGCAAACAGCGAGCGATGGTGGAAAGGACAGGATTGCCGAGGTAGCGATGCAACGATGGCATGGCGCCCGGCTGGATCCCGCCGGCGAACCGGTCGCCCATCACAAGTTCCGCACCCTGTTCCAACGCATCGACGAAATCGCCGAGCTGGCTCCAATCGTAGGAATCATCGGCATCCGCCATGATGAGATATTTGCCTTCGGCCGCTTCGACCGCGGCACTGATTGCCGCGCCATAGCCCTTTACCGGCTGATGAACGACCCGCGCTCCCAGCTTTTGCGCAATCTCCACCGACTTGTCCGCGGATCCATTGTCGCCAACGACGACTTCCCCCTTGACGCCGCGCATCGAGAAGGCATTGAAGGCTTTGCGAATGCAAATGCCGAGCGTCAGTTCCTCGTTCAGGCAAGGAATGATTGCAGAGACGAGAACACGCTCGGTCCCCATGCCGGCCGTGAAAGCAAGCGCGACGTCGTCGATCCGAACCGTCGTGTTGCGCGCGATGCTCTCCATTGCGACCTCTATTCAGGCGTTCTGAGCAGACCAGCCCATTTCACAATTGACTTGCTGGAGTGTTGCGTATCGAAAATTGATTATTTTTGAATTTACGAAATACTCGGTAGTGTATTTATAGGCGGCGGCAAGCAAAGCTGGTGCGCTGTTGTGGTGCGCGACGCAGCCTGTCGCCTTCGTCCACTCTTTCGGCGAAGCGGGTTGCGTTTGTGATTTTCATCAACCCAGGACTGTCAACTATTTCAACGCCTTGGCTTGAGCCATAGCGGAGATTCAATCCGTCGAGAGATCGTCATTTGGCATTGACCCGAAGCCAGCATAAAAGCAAAACCGCGATTTCGGCAGTTCAAGCGAGCTGTTGTCGCAATCCCGAAACGGAGTTTTAAAAATGCTGTTTGCGTTGATTTGCAAGGACAAGCGGGGCAGCCTGCAGGTGCGGGTCGATACGCGGCCGGTCCACGTCGCCTTTCTCGAAGGCCTGAACGCCGACAACAAACTGGCCTTTGCCGGCCCGTTCCTCGACGCCGAAGGCAAGCCCAACGGCAGCCTCGTCGTCGTCGAAGCGCCCGATCTCGCCGGTGCGCAGGCGCTGTCGGCTGCCGACCCCTATGCCAAGGCCGGGCTGTTCGAAAGTGTCGAAATCCGCCAGTGGAACTGGACCTTCAACAAGCCGGCGGTTAGTTAGTTCCGACGGCGCCTAGAGCGATCCCAGGAAAAGTGTGTAACGGGTTTCCGTCCGGAATTGCGCAAAAAAATAGTAGTTGGAGCAAAGACATGAACTACTGGCTGTTCAAATCCGAACCTTCGGTCTTCTCCTTCGAGGCGCTGAAGGCCAAGGGCAAGGCCGGCACGCAGTGGGACGGCGTGCGCAACTATGCAGCGCGCAACAACATGAAGGCGATGCACATCGGCGATCTCGGCTTCTTCTATCACTCCAATGAGGGGCTGAACGTCGTCGGCATTGCCGAGGTCTGCGCGCTTGCCCATCAGGATACCAGCACCGACGATCCGCGCTGGGAATGCGTCGACATCCGAGCCTTCAAGGATGTGCCGAACCCGCCGACGCTGGAACAGGTCAAGGCCAATCCGAAACTCGCCGAGATGGCTCTGGTGCGGCTTGGACGGCTTTCCGTACAGCCGGTGACGCCGGCCGAATGGAAGGAAGTCTGCCGCATGGGCGGCCTGACGCCGGCTCCGTGAGGGTCCTCACGCCGAACAGCGCGAAAAAGTTCATTCTCGACAACACGGCGCTTATGTCGCCGCCGCATGTGCCGGAGATTGTCGTCAATCTTGCCGACGAAGCGCATGACCTCTGGCAGCGCACGGAGAACGAGCTGATCGAAATCGGCCTGCCGCCGCCGTTTTGGGCCTTTGCCTGGGCCGGCGGTCAGGGCCTTGCCCGTTACGTGCTGGACAATCCGTCGGATGTGCGGGGCAAACGCGTGCTCGACTTCGCCTCCGGCTCCGGCCTTGTCGCCATCGCCGCCGCCAAGGCGGGTGCGGCGCACGTGATCGCCGCCGACATCGACCCGTTCTGCGAAACGGCGATCCGCCTCAATGCCGAGGCCAACGGCGTTGCCATCGAGTTTTGCGGCACGGACTGCATCGGCACCGACGCCGGCTGGGACGTGGTGCTGGCGGGCGACGTCTTCTACGACAAACCCTTCGCCGACACGCTGATGCCGTGGTTTTCGACACTGAAGGCGCGCGGCGCTGACATCCTCGTCGGCGATCCGGGCCGCTCCTACATGCCGAAGGCGGGACTGGAGCCGCTCGCAGTCTACGAAGTGGCGGTGACGCGGGCGCTGGAGGACGCCCTGGTCAAGCGCACCACGGTGTGGCGCTTCGCTTGACGGCATTGCCGAACAGGCGTTCCATCGCGCATTGATTTGAAGAATACGCATGTCGTTATCCCAGAACCGTCAGGCTTTGGGCTGCATGCTTGAGGGGAGGACTTTATGGATTTTTCAGTGGTGAACTGGCTGGCGGTGGTTGTCGCGGCCGTCGCGGCGTGGCTGTTTGGCGCCGTCTGGTACACGGCCCTCAGCAAGCCTTGGGTGAGGGCGGCCAGGATCGATCCGTCAACGTCAAAGAAATCCATATTGCCCTTCATCATCTCCTTCATCGCCGAGCTGATCATGGCGCTGGTCTTGGCCTTGGTCGTCGGCGCGATGACCGGCGGCGAGCCGGTCCTTGTCGCAGGGCTGGTCTTCGGCTTCGTCCTCTGGCTGGGTTTCGTCGCCACGACGCTGATGGCCAACCATCGCTATGAGAATTTCGGCTGGGACCTGACCCTGATCGACGGCGGCCACTGGCTCGGCGTGCTGTTGATCATCGGCGCGGTGATCGGCTGGTTCGGGGCGCCGGTCGTCGCCAGCTGAGGCCTGCAGAAGTCGTCAGGTCTGCGTCCTGGCGACTTCGTCGAGGATCCATTCGCGGAAAGCGATGATGCGCGGATCGTTGGCAGTGCTCTCGGGATAGACCAGGAAGTAGCCGAACTCCGGCCCCACGCGCAGACCGAGTTCAAAGGGCTGCACCAGCCTTCCCTGGGAAAGGTCGTTTGCCACCATGGCGAACTCGGCGAGCGCCACGGCATTGCCGTCGAGCGCCGCCTGCACGGCATCGGTAGAGGTTCCAAACACGATAGTCCGACTGTCGTCGAAATCGTTGATGCCGGCCGCCGCCATCCACATGCGCCAGTTCGGCCATGTCACGCCTTGGCGCGACCATTCGATATGGGCAAGCGTGTGGTTGAAGAGGTCGCGCGGTTCGCGCAGCGGCGGGCCGGAGGTCAGCAGGCTCGGGCTGCACACCGGAATGAGGATGTTGTCGAACAGGCGATGGGCGCGAAGCCCCGGATACTTGCCGACCCCGAACCGGATGCCGACATCGACGTCGTCGAGTTCGAAATCGCGCACTTCGTAGCCGATGTCGAACCTCAGCTCGATACTGGGCTGAAGTTTGCGAAAATCGTCGACGCGCCGCATCAGCCATTTTGACGCGAACTGCGCGTCGAGCGTCACCTTCAGCAATGCCGTGCCGCGCGTCAGCTTGCGCGCCCGCGACACCGCCCGGTTGAGCAGGTCGAGCGCATCGATCGAGGCCTCGAACAGCACCGTACCTGCCTCGGTCAACCGGATGGTACGACTGGTTCGCGTGAACAGCACCAGCCCGAGCTGATCCTCGATTTCCTTGATCTGGTGGCTGACCGCCGCCGGCGTCAGCCCGAGCTCGTCGGCAGCGCGGGTGAAATTGAGGTGGCGGGCGGCGGCTTCCAGAGTCCTCAGCGCGCGCGTTCCGGGCAACAGACGGGACATCACCGTATCCTCAAATAAAACTTGACGATCCGAAAAGAACTACTCGTTTCTCGCATGGATTTCAATGCGGCATGATGCATCCATCGAAACACCATCAAGCCGGATTTGATATCCGGCGGAACACGGAGCGCATCATGTCCATCTTCGTTTTGAACTCGCCAGCAGCTCGCTCGAACTGGTTGCATGCCGTAACGGACTGGCTTCGCCAGGCGAAAGTCGCCATCAACCTGCCGCGCCAGGACGTGGAGGACCTTTCGGATCGCCAACTGCGCGATGTCGGCGCGCAGCGCAAGGACGTGACGCGGGCCGTGGACCGGGAACTCGGCCGGCTTGGATTGCTGGACACTGGGTGGCAGAAGCCGAGAAGGCGTTAGGCAATGGTGAGTAGTGAGTAGTGAGTAGTGAAGGATTGAAACGACGCCGAGACCATCCTACTCCCTACTCCCTACTCCCTACTCCCTACTCCCTACTCCCTACTCCCTACTCCCTACTCCCTACTCCCTACTCCCTACTCCCTACTCCCTACTCCCTACTCCCTACTCCCTACTCCCTACTCCCTACCTCACCACCCTCACCACCGTCCGGTCCGACACCAGCGGCAACAGCCGCGCCATTGTCCGCGCTGTCACCGCCACGCAGCCTTGCGTCGGTGTGAAGCCTGGGCGCGCCAGATGGAAGAAGATGGCGCTGCCGCGGCCGCGCCGGCGCGGCGCCATGTTCCAGTCGAGCACAAGGCAGGCGTCATAGAGGCGGTCGTCGCGCCGCATTCGCTCATGGCTGGCGCCATAGGGGATTTTCACCGGCCGGTTGTAGTTGCGGTCGTCCGGCACCTCGCACCAGCCGAGATCGGCGCCGATCGGCGCCATCGCCAGCTGGGTTTTGCGGCCGGCCGCGAAATGATCGCCCCGAAAATATCCTGACAAAATCCGCATCTCGCCAAGCGGCGTCGCACCGTCGCCTTCGCGCTTATTGGCCGAGATGCCGCCGCGTCCGAGCGCACAGGCAAACACCTTGCTGCCGGCCTGCAATATCCCCTGGCTGGGGTTGCCCGGCCTCGCCCGAACCACCAGCACACGCAGCCTTTTCGGCAAAATTGCGCCGGCTGCATTGCGATCGCGTTTTTTCTTGTATGATCGTGTCACGGAACAAATCACTGTGATCGGACTGTTGCGCCGGTCAGCTTCCGCATAAATGGGAGGCGGTCAACTGAAAATTCTTTTCAAAACAATGGATTGATCCATGACATCACGTACCATTCTGATCGTTGACGATGATGACGACCTGCGCGGAACCCTCGTCGAGCAACTGGCCCTTTACGAAGAATTCGACGTCTTGCAGGAAGCGACCGCCGCCAAAGGCGTCGCCGCGGCGCGCGGCGGGCTCATCGACCTGCTCATCATGGATGTCGGACTGCCCGACATGGATGGCCGCGAGGCGGTGAAGATCCTGCGCAAGGGCGGCTACAAGGCGCCGATCATCATGCTGACCGGCCACGATACCGATTCCGACACAATTCTGGGCCTCGAGGCCGGCGCCAACGACTATGTCACCAAGCCGTTCCGCTTCGCCGTGCTGCTCGCCCGCATACGCGCACAACTGCGCCAGCACGAGCAGAGCGAGGACGCCACCTTTTCGGTCGGGCCCTACACGTTCAAGCCCAGCCAGAAGCTTCTGATCGACCAGCGCGGCGGCAAGGTGCGGCTGACCGAGAAGGAAGCCTCGATCATCAAATATCTCTATCGAGCCGACCAGAAGGTGGTGACGCGCGACGTCCTGCTCGAGGAAGTGTGGGGCTACAATTCCGGCGTCACCACGCACACGCTGGAAACTCACGTCTACCGGCTGCGCCAGAAGATCGAGCGCGATCCTTCCAATGCTGAAATTCTTGTGACAGAAAGCGGCGGCTACAAGCTGGTTCCTTAAACTTTTCATTGTTCGATAAGCGGTCGGGGCGGGACTGTTTCGGGGAGGATCCGGCTGGGGGAGCCTGGATCGGCCCGTTGCGCAGATTGAAGTGTTAGAGCGTCCTTTGCGCGTTCAATTGGACACGCGGCGCTCTAAGGGAGGGATTGGACTGACCGTTCGGGGACGCAGCTAGAGATGGCGCTGGATGACGACATCCGCATCCTGTCCGCCGTGAAGCTCTTTGAGGGTTTCACGCAGGAACAGCTGCGCCTGCTCGCCTTCGGCGCCGAAGCCACCCATCTGCAGGCCGACCGCAAGCTGTACCGCGAGGATGACGAAGCCGACTCAGCCTATATCGTGGTCAGTGGCCGCATCGTGCTCTACCGGGAGCAGGATGGCGACCGCATCCCGATCGGCACCGCCGGCCCCGGCACGATCCTCAGCGAACTGGCGCTGATCGCCGACTCAAGACGGCTGACCAGCGCCTCGGCCGAGACCGATTCGGAAGTGATAAGGTTGAGCCGCAAGATGTTTCGCCGCATCCTGGAGGAATATCCCGAGGTGGCGGTGAAACTGCACCAGCGCATCCTCGATGATTTCCAAGCCATGATCGCCCGCATCGAGAAGCTGGCGCCAAGGTTTGGCGGGTAGGTCCCCGCGACCGCGCTGACGCTTGGGTGTGTCGAGATTCAGGTCAGGCCGAGTCGAAAATGGCTGATACCGAGAACCGGAGCGGGGCGTACTCAAAGTACGCACCGGAAGCGCAGGTATCGGCCATTGCAGGCCGGCCTCACCTGAATATCGGCACGCCTAATCCAGGTCGAACCGCGCAATCACCGGCACATGGTCCGAGGGCCGCTCCCAGCCACGCGCCTCTCGCAGGATCTCATAGCGGGCAAAGCTCGGCACCAGGTTCGGTGACGACCAGACATGGTCGAGCCGGCGGCCGCGGTTCGAGGCTTCCCAGTCCCGCGCGCGATAGCTCCACCAGGTGTAGAGCTTCTGCTCTGGGGGCACGTCGAGCCGCATCAGGTCGACCCAGTCGCCGGCGATCCGCATCGCGTCGAAATTTTGCGTCTCGACCGGCGTGTGGCTGACGACGTTGAGCAATTGCTTGTGCGACCAGACATCGTGCTCCTGCGGAGCGATGTTGAGGTCGCCGACCAGGATCGAGGCCGACACCTCGTCATGCGCGGCGCGGATGGCGTTCATCTCGGCAACGAAATCGAGCTTGTGGCGGAACTTGCGGTTGATCTCCGGATCGGGCTCGTCGCCGCCGGCCGGCACGTAGAAATTGTGGACCAGGATTGCCTTGCCGCCGGCCTGCACCTTGACCGACAGATGCCGGCTGTCATCGATCTCGCAGAAGCGCCGTTTCTCGACAATCTCGATCGGCCGCCGCGCCACCGTCGCAACGCCGTGATAGCCCTTCTGGCCATGGAATGCGATGTGCTCGTAGCCGGCCTTGCGGAACGCCTTTTCCGGAAACAGCTCGTCGGGAACCTTCGTCTCCTGCAGGCAAAGCACATCGGGCGCCTGCTCCGTCAGCAGCCGCTCGACGATCGGCATGCGCAGGCGCACGGAGTTGATGTTCCAGGTGGCGATGGAGAAGGGCATGCGGCGGTCCGAACAAGGTCGCCGATCTACTGCCAGCCTAGCGCCACAAACACAAGCCAGCCTTTGCGGGCGGCGGCTCTGATTCAGGTCAGGCCGAGTCGAATGGCGGTCTCCGAGAACCGGAGCGGAGCGTACTTAAACCACGTGAGCACCGGAAGCGCAGGAGATCGCCATTGGCAGGCCGGCCTCACCGCATCTAGCGCTGGTTGGTGTTCAGCTCGCGGTTCGCCGCATAGTCGATGGCAAAGGTGTCCGCAGGGAAGCTGACGCCTTCCTTGGTGTTGTAGATCATCACCGTGGTGTCCTTGCCCTGCGCGTCGGTGATGGTCCACTGGCGCAGATCATAGGATTTCGGATCGAACATCATAGTGATCTTCGAATTGCCGAACACCGACTTGTCGGCAAGCTGGATGGTGGTGAGGTCGCTCTCTTCCTTGATCGATTTCACGCGGCCCCCCGAGAGGTCGATCTTGGTGTCGAGCAACAGCTTCAGCGGCGTCTTCGACAACGGATAGAGATCGGACGTTTTCAGCCGCTTATTGAGGATGACCACCGACTTGCCGTCGGAAATCACCCGGAAATTCGACTTGCCGTCATAGTTGAAGCGAATCTTGCCTGGCCGCTCAAGGAAGAACTTGCCGCCGGTCTGCTGGTTGTTGGGGCCGAACTGGACGAACTCGCCGCTCATCGATTTGACCGAGGAGAAATGGTCGGCGATCTTTTGCGCCGTCGGCGGCACTGCCGCCTGCGCCGAGGCCAAGAGCTGGAACCCCGGCACGACGTTGATGGCCGCGGCGCCGGCAAGCATCAGGCCAAGGCCGAGCAACTGGCGACGGTTTGGAGCGAAATCGCTGATCGCGGAAAGATCGTTTTTCATGCCGGTCACTCTCGTGTGGTGTGTGTCTCGTTGCAGTCGGTGGACCCCCAGTTAGACTTAAGTTTGGCGGGCCGGACAGCGCTCAGTCGCTGTAACGCGCCAAAAGGTTCAAGGTTGCCGCCGGGCCGTATCGGCTGATCAGAACTTGTCGTCCTCGGTCGGCACCAGGATTTCGCGTTTGCCGGCATGGTTGGCCGGGCCGACAATGCCTTCCTTCTCCATCTTCTCGATGATCGAGGCGGCGCGGTTGTAGCCGATGCCGAGCCGGCGCTGGATATAGCTGGTCGACGCCTTGCCGTCGCGCAGCACGACCGAGACCGCCTGGTCGTAGGGATCGTCGGAATCCTCGAAATTGCTGTTGCCGCCACCGCCAGCGCCGCCCTTGCCCGACGGCTCGTCATCGTCCTCGCCGTCATCCTCGGTGATGGCGTCGAGATATTCGGGCACGCCCTGCAGCTTCAGATGGGCGACGATCTTCTCGACCTCGTCGTCGGCGACGAACGGGCCGTGCACGCGCTGGATGCGGCCGCCGCCGGCCATGTACAGCATGTCGCCCATGCCGAGCAGCTGCTCGGCGCCCTGCTCGCCCAGAATGGTGCGGCTGTCGATCTTCGACGTCACCTGGAAGGAGATACGGGTCGGGAAATTGGCCTTGATGGTGCCGGTGATGACGTCGACCGACGGACGCTGCGTCGCCATGATGACATGGATGCCGGCCGCGCGCGCCATTTGTGCCAGGCGCTGCACCGCGCCTTCGATGTCCTTGCCGGCGACCATCATCAAATCGGCCATCTCGTCGATGATGACCACTATGTAGGGCATTGGCTCGAGATCGAGGTTCTCGGTCTCGTAGATCGCCTCGCCGGTCTGGCGGTCGAAGCCGGTCTGCACGGTGCGCGAGATTTTTTCGCCCTTCTTTTCAGCCAACTGCACGCGCGCGTTGAAGCCGTCGATGTTGCGCACGCCGACCTTGGACATCTTGCGGTAGCGGTCCTCCATCTCGCGCACCGTCCATTTCAACGCCACCACGGCCTTCTTCGGGTCGGTGACCACCGGCGTCAGAAGGTGCGGGATGCCGTCATAGACGGAAAGTTCGAGCATCTTCGGGTCGATCATGATCAGCCGGCAGTCCTGCGGCGTCAGCTTGTAGAGCAGCGACAGGATCATCGTGTTGATGGCGACGGACTTGCCGGAGCCGGTGGTGCCTGCGACCAGCACATGCGGCATCTTGGCGATGTCGACGATCACCGCCTCGCCATTGATGGTCTTGCCCAGCGCCAGCGCCAGCTTGGACTTGGTCGTCTCGAAATCGCGGCTGGCCAGGATCTCCCGGAGATAGACGGTCTCGCGCTTGGCATTCGGCAATTCGATGCCGATGGCGTTGCGGCCGGGCACCACGGCGACGCGGCAGGCAATCGCGCTCATCGAGCGGGCGATGTCGTCGGACAGGCCGATGACGCGCGACGATTTGATGCCGGGCGCCGGTTCCAGTTCATAGAGCGTGACGACGGGGCCGGGCCGTACCGCGATAATCTCGCCCTTGACGCCGAAATCCTCCAGAACGCCTTCGAGCAGGCGCGCATTCTGCTCCAGCGCGTCCTTGGACAGGCTGGCGTCGCGCACCACGTTCTTCGGCTCCGACAGGAAATGCAGCGACGGCATTTCGAATGTTTCCGAGCCGATCAGCGAGGTCTGCGCCTCGCGCTGGACGCGCGCGCCGGGAGCGGGACGCGGCGCAGGTGCGGCGACGCGGGTCGCCGCATCTGACCGGAAGTTCTGCACCTTGGCGTTCGGCGCGGCACGGCGCTGGACCGGCTCGTCGTCGAGTTCGACCTCCTCGTCGCCATTGCCGAAACCGGCATCGAGGACGTCGTCATCGTCCGGATCGACGGAAACGCTGCGGTCATTGACCATGGCGGCGAAGAATTCCGGCTCGACGCGGGCGCGGCCATCCGGGCTCATCCGCGCTTCGGCGAATTCCGCCGATTCGACCCGTTCGGCGGCGCGGCGCCATGCGGTGGAGCGCTGCTCCATCTCCGGCTCGAACTCGTCGCGCTCCTGCTGGCGGCGCACAGCCCGGCGATGCATCCAGGCGCGGAAAGACAGCCACCAGTGGGTAATGGCGCCGAGCGCCAGTATCCCTTCGTCGCCCTCGTCGTCGTCTTCGTCGAAGAGCAGGTCGTCCTCTCGGGGATCGGGCTCCGCGGTGCGCTCCATGACGGCAAAGCCGTTCTTGCGCGCAATCAGCGCCGAGCCATAGGCAAACAGCCACAGCGCCGGCGCAATGAGCACCATGGCAATGATGCTGGCAACGATGCCGGTCGGGTAGCCGCCAATGACCAGGCCCGGAATATTGAGCACCATGTCGCCGAACACGCCACCGAGGCCGGTCGGCAACGGCCACGTCTTGGGCGGCACCACGCAGCCGGCCATCGCCGCCGCGAGCAGCGCGAAGCCGAACCAGGCAAGGCCGCGCTTCGGCAGCCTGTCGACGCCGCGCGCCGAAAACAGAAGAAAGCCCCAGATCACCGCCGGCACCAGGGCGGCAACCGCGGCAAGGCCGAAGAACTGCATGGCGAGGTCGGAGAATACCGCGCCCGCATAGCCCATGGCGTTGGTGACGATGTTGTCGGTGGCGTGCGAGAAGCTGGGATCGGCGACGTTCCAGGTCGCCAGCGCCGCGACGCCAAAGGCGACCAGCGCAAACAGGCCGGCGCCGACCAGCCGCCCGACCTGGCGCCGCGCGAATGCCTGGATGCCGTGCCCCGTATCGGTTAGCGCGAGCGGTGCTGAAGCCCCTGAACGCATGCTTCGTTCCCCGTCTGTCATGGACTGGCCGGGCGCATGACGCACTCCGGCAGATTCGGATGTCAGACTATCGGGGGGAAGTTAAGGCCGCATTAACTATACGGCAGCCGGAGCCACGATCTTGCTCACTCCACTGTAGGCAGTCTCAACAGTTCAGAACCAATCCGGTCGACGTCTCCCCGCCGGCGGCCATCACTAGAACGTGATTGCGCAGGGATCGAGGCCTGCCAGCACGGTTGCCAAAAAGAGAGGCCCGGAATGACCCGGGCCTCAAAGCGTGAACTCCTTTCGGGAGCGTCACGACGGGATGGGAGAATGCGGGGCGGCCGAGCCGCCCCGCAAGGCTTACGAGTGGTAGGCCGCTTCGCCATGCGAAGTCAGGTCGAGGCCTTCGCGCTCGGCGTCGGCTGTCGGACGCAGACCGATGATCAAGTCGACAACCTTGTAGAGGATGGCGCTGCCGATGCCCGACCACAGCAGAGTTACCAGGACGCCTTTGCCCTGCGCCAGGAGCTGCGTGGCCGTGCCGGCATAGCCGGCGGCGAAGTCGGCCGTCGAATAGTCGACGATGCCGGCGCCGCCGAGGGCGGGATTGACCAGAATGCCAGTGCCGAGCGCACCGATGATGCCACCGACGCAGTGGACGCCGAAGACATCGAGGCTGTCATCATAGTCGAACGTGTTCTTCACCACCGAGACGAAGAAGTAGCAGACGAAGGTGGCGACGATGCCAAGCACGATAGCGCCCATCGGGCCGGCAAAACCTGCAGCCGGCGTAATCGCGACGAGGCCGGTGACCGCGCCCGAAACAGCGCCGAGCATGGAGGCTTTGCCGCGCAGCAGCGATTCAAGCACGATCCAGGCCACTGCCGCCGCCGCCGTGGCGACGAAGGTGTTGATCATCGCCAGCACCGCATAGGCGTTCGCTTCGAGGTTCGAACCGGCGTTGAAGCCGAACCAGCCGACCCACAGCAATGAAGCGCCGACCATGGTCAGCGTCATCGAGTGCGGCGCCATGATGTCCTTCTTGTAGCCGATGCGCTTGCCGATCATCAGCGCGCCGACGAGACCGGCAATGCCCGCATTGATGTGAACGACCGTGCCGCCGGCGAAGTCGATGGCGCCGAAGCTGAAGATCAGGCCGGACGGGTCGGCATAGGCGCTCGGGCCGCCCCAGAACCAGACCATGTGCGCGATCGGGAAGTAGATTAACGTCACCCATAGGATAACGAAAAGGATCAAGGCGGAGAATTTGACGCGTTCGGCGAATGCGCCGACGATCAGGGCGGGCGTGATGCAGGCGAAGGTCATCTGGAAGACGACGAACACCAGTTCAGGAATGGCGACGCCCTTGCTGAAGGTTTCCGAAAGCGTCGATACGTTGACGCCGGAGAGAAACATCTTCGAAAGGCCGCCGACGAAGGCGTTGCCCGGGGTGAAGGCGAGGCTGTAGCCGTAGAAGACCCAGATGATCATGACCACGCTGGTGATGGTGAAGACCTGCATCAGCACCGACAGCATGTTCTTGGTACGAACCAGGCCGCCGTAGAAAAGCGCAAGGCCGGGAATGGTCATCAACAGCACCAGCACGGTGGAAATCATCATCCACGTGGTGTCGCCCTTGTCGACAGTAAAAGCCGGCGCTGCTGGCGCTGCCGCCGCGACGGCGGGAGCCGCCTCCTGCGCGAAGGCAGCAACCGTGCCCAATGCTCCGAGCGCTAAGGAGCCCAGCAGCGCGGAGCGTGCCACTGACTTCAAGGTGGAAGGTATATTCATTGAACTCTCCATTGGAATACGTGTTCGCCGCTCAAAGTGCGTCGGTGTCTGTTTCGCCGGTACGGATGCGCACCGCCTGATCGATGCCGAAGACGAAGATCTTGCCGTCGCCGATCTGGCCGGTCTTGGCCGCCGCCGTGATGGCTTCGACGGCCTTGTCGACCAGGTCTGTGCTGACCGCGACTTCGATCTTGATTTTCGGCAGGAAACTGACCGCGTATTCCGCCCCGCGATAGATTTCCGTGTGTCCCTTCTGACGCCCGTAGCCTTTGACTTCGGTGACGGTCAGGCCCTGGATGCCGACGGCGGTGAGCGCTTCGCGCACCTCGTCGAGCTTGAACGGCTTGATGATTGCCATCACGATTTTCATAAGGTTTCACCCTTTGCTGTTGCGGTCCCCCGCGTTTGCACACCTTCACCGATCCCAAAAAGCCCGGAGAGTGCCCAACAGGATTCAAGCTCCGTGCCAGTTGCCGAAGCAGGGTGTTAACTCATTGTAAATAAACGGATTGCTCGAGTCCCGGCGGCACGGTGCGCACTGTCAACGGACAGTCACTGATTAAAAAGTAGGCAATTTTTCGAAAATGCCTATTCGGCAGGCGGCCGTTTCAGCCGGATCAGGCCTTCCTGGGCAACCGAGGCGATCAGCGTGCCGTCGCGGGCAAACAGCGAGCCGCGGGTGAAGCCGCGCGACCCCTGCGTCGAGGGGCTGTCCTGCGTGTATAGGATCCAGTCATCGAGCGGATGGCTGCGATGGAACCACATCGCATGGTCGAGGCTCGCCGCCTGGATGTCGCGGTCGAAAATGGCGCGGCCGTGCGCAAAGGTCGAGGTGTCGAGCAGCGTCATGTCGGAGAGGTAGGCAAGCACCGCCGCCTGGATGCCGCGGTCGGCCGGCACCGGGCCGGTGGTGCGGATCCAGATGTTCTGCTGCGGCTCCAGCTTTTCGCGGCTGGTGTAATGCTCCAGCATCACCGGCTTCATCTCAATCGGCCGGTCACGCTCCCAATAGCGCTTGATGCCGTCCGGCACCGCCTCGCCGAACTTGCCCAGCAATTCGCGCTGCGACAACAGGCTGTCGGGCGGCGGCACGTCGCGCGGCATCGGCAGCTGATGCTCAAGGCCAACCTCATCCTGCTGGAACGAGGCTTCCAGCGAAAAGATCGCCTGGCCGTGCTGGATCGCCACCACGCGCCGCGTGGTGAAGGAGCCGCCATCGCGGATGCGGTCGACCTCGTAGACGATCGGCACCTTGGTGTCGCCGGGCCGCATGAAATAGCCGTGCAGCGAATGCACGTGGCGCTCGGGCTCGACGGTGCGCTGCGCGGCGACCAGCGCCTGGGCGATGGTCTGGCCGCCGAAAACGCGCTGCCAGTCGAGCTTGGGACTGCGACCACGGTACAGATTGTGTTCCAGCTGCTCGAGGTCGAGAATGCTGAGAAGCTCGTCCATGGCCGCCGTCATGCTTCGTGACCTCGCCGTAAGATGCTATGGCGGTTTCCGACAGGAATGGCGGGCAGTCAAGGCCGGAATGCCCCAGTGGGCGGGGATGGTCGAGACTTCGAAAGGAATTGACATGGCGAACCGCAACACGGACGCAAAAACCCCGCTCGACGTGCTGGTCGCTGGCGCCGGCTATGTCGGCCTCGCGGCCGCAGTGTCGCTGAAACAGGCGCGGCCGGGCCTGGCTGTCGCCGTCGTCGATGCCGCGCCCCCCGGCGTCTGGCAAAAGGATGGCCGCGCCTCGGCGATCGCCGCCGCCGCCTGCCGCATGCTCGACCAGCTCGGCGTCTGGCAGGAAATCGTCGGGCAATCGCAGGCGATCACCGAGATGATCGTCACCGATTCGCGCACCGCCGATCCGGTGCGTCCGGTGTTTCTCACCTTCGATGGCGAGGTCGCGCCGGGCGAACCGTTCGCCCACATGGTCGCCAACAAGGACCTGAACGGCGCCTTGCGCCGCCGCGCGCAAAAGCTCGGCATCGACATCATCGAAGGTGTCGCGGTCGCATCGTTCGACGGCAATGGCGCCGGCATCACCGTGCATCTGGCCGACGGCGCGGCGATTGAGGCGCGGCTGCTGGTCGCCGCCGACGGCGTCAATTCCAAATTGCGCGACATGGCCGGCATCAAGACGGTGAAATGGGAATATGGCCAGTCCGGCATCGTCTGCACGGTGGCGCATGAGCGCCCGCACAATGGCCGCGCCGAAGAGCATTTTCTGCCGGCCGGCCCGTTTGCAACGCTGCCGCTCAAGCCGACCGAGGACGGCACCAACCGTTCGTCGCTGGTCTGGGTCGAACGTTCCGAGGATGCCGAAAAGCTGGTCTCGGGCGACGACCTCGTCTTCGAGCAGGAGCTTGAATTGCGCTTCGGCCTGAAGCTCGGCGAAATCCGCGTCACCGACAAGCCGCGCGCCTGGCCGCTCGGCCTGACCATCGCGCGCGCCTTCGTCGCCCCGCGCGTAGCACTTGCCGGCGACGCCGCGCACGGCATCCACCCGATCGCCGGCCAGGGCCTCAATCTCGGCTTCAAGGATGTGGCGGCCCTTGCCGAAGTGGTGGTCGAGGCCGATCGCTTGGGACAGGATATCGGCGCGCTCGACGTGCTCGAGCGTTACCAGCAATGGCGCCGCTTCGACACCGTGCAGATGGGCGTCACCACAGATGTGCTGAACCGGCTGTTTTCCAACGACATCGGCCCGCTGCGCCAGCTCCGCGACATAGGCCTCGGCCTTGTCGAACGGATGCCCAGGCTGAAGGAGTTCTTCATCCGCCAGGCGTCGGGGTTGTCCAACGGCACACCACGGCTGCTCAAGGGTGAGGCGATTTAGACCGGGAATGAGTGCCGCTTTGTCATAGACGCGGCTCGGCTCCTGACATCAGCCGCGCAATGTTGGCGCGGTGGCGCACGATCACGTAGATGCCGCCGGCGATGACCAGCAACCGGTAGGGCAATGGTTGTTCCATGCCGCCGACGAGGGCGATCGCGGTGAGCGCCGCCAGCATCGAACTCAGGGACACAATTCGGGAAACTGCCAACACCACGGCAAATGCCGTCGCCGCGCCTAGACCCACAGGCCAGGACATCGCCAACAAAACACCCAACCCCGTCGCAGCCGATTTGCCGCCGGTGAAATTCAGCCAGATCGAACGGCTATGCCCAAGCAAAACAGCGAGTCCGGCCAGGCATACAACCCGAGGAGCCCAAACGGGCATATCAGATATTGCCGACGGCGGCGTTGCGGAAGACCAGAAACAAAACCAACGGGCAAAGATGACCGCTGCCGCCCCTTTCAGCACGTCCACCAGAAGCACCACCAATGCTGGCCATTTCCCGAGTGTGCGCAATACATTTGTCGCACCGGTGGGCTTGGAGCCGTGCTCCCGGATATCGATGCCCTTAAGCAGTTTCCCCGCCAGATAGCCGGCAGGCGTAGAGCCGATAAGGTAAGCGGCAGCCGATCCTACCACGCTCGCTATCCAGAATGACATGCGCCCGGGCTGTTTCTCAGTTGACCTCGAAACCCAGCTTCTGCCGCAGTCGCAGCATGCGTTGGTCGGCGACCTTGAAACTCTGCTCGCCGCTCTTGGCAACACGATCCAGCATCTGCAGCAGATCTTCGCGCTCATGCGGATCGAGGCGCTCGCGCAGGAAGGGCGCCAGTTTGTCGATGACGATCGTCGGGTCGTCGATCTGCGCCGCGGCCCATTTGGCGTAGACGACGGCTTCATCGGTCTTCTTCTGGTTGTCCGCAATCTGCGAGATCACCTCGCGGATGACCGTTTCACGCTTCGGCAGGATCGGGCCGTGCTCCGCTGCCAGTGCGGTGATCAGCGTTGCCGCCGCCACCACCGGATCGTCGATCGCCGTCAGCGGCGACAGCGCCGCCTGCTTGCGCAGCTTCTTGCGCCTTATGTTGCCCTGGACGCGGCCGACGACGTCGGCGACCTCGCGCGCGGCTTCGTTCATGGCCTTCATGCGATACCACCAGAACGCCCCGGCTCCCAGCACGCCGAGAATAGCAATCAGGAAAGGCATGTCGAATTCCCCCGAAAATTGCGGCGACGATAGGAGAACTCCGGCGTTGCTTCAACACGCAAGAATTGTATCTGATGAGAAAACAGAGCTGGCCCCCTAATCATCCAGACGCCGAGATCGGACGTCCTGTGTTCAGGTCGCTCGTCACGGGCACTAATGACGCAACCGCTTGGCGATAACGCCGACTTCGCATCCACCCCACTCTACCTGCAAGATATTTCACATACTGAAATTTCGTTCGCCATCATTGACATGGCACAAATCCCGCCGTATTCAACCCCGCCAGAGATTTCATTTTATGAAATTTCTTGCAAAGCTGATGCGACGAGGCTTTCATCGTCGGGGAACCCGGAGGAGAGAATGAACAGGATTGGGCTGGTGGGCGCGCTGAGCGCCGCCGTGATGACGTTGACCCTGGCGATGCCAGCGTCGGCAGAGAGCAAGTTTCAGTGCAAGCCGGATGAGACCTACGTGATGAACGTCATGGTCTCCGCGCATC
This sequence comes from Mesorhizobium sp. C395A, assembly GCF_030323205.1. Classification (NCBI taxonomy): domain Bacteria; kingdom Pseudomonadati; phylum Pseudomonadota; class Alphaproteobacteria; order Hyphomicrobiales; family Phyllobacteriaceae; genus Mesorhizobium; species Mesorhizobium sp. C395A. Next base: position 4,511,973 of record NZ_CP100473.1, read on the forward strand.
CCTATTGGGTGCCGGTCTATCAGGGCTTCAAGCAGGCGGCTGCGGCGATGGGCTGCAAGACAGTGTTTTCGGGCACGCCGGACTATGACATCGCCAAGCAGATCGCTTCCTTCGAACAGGATCTGATCAAGAAGCCGGCCGGCGTGCTGCTGCACCCGATGCAGGCCGATCCGTTCATCGAGCCGATCAACCGCGCCATCGAGAACGGCACCACCGTCGTCACCTTCGCCGCCGACTCGCCAAAATCCAAGCGCGTCTCCTACATCACCTCGGACAATCTGGCGGAAGCCAAGTTTGCCGCCGAGGAGATCGTCAAGCAGGTCGGCGACGACGCCGAATATGGCGTGCTTGAGAACCCCGGCCAGAGCAACCACGATCTGCGCGTCACCGCCTTAATCGACTATCTCGCCAAGAACTATCCGAAGATGAAGCTGGTCGGACGCCAGGCCTCTAACCAGGACGCCAATGTCGCCAACAAGGCGGTGGCCTCGATGCTGCAAGCCAACCCGAACCTCAAGGCGCTTTGGATTCCGGAAGCCGGTTCAGCCGAAGGCGCGGTCGCGGCCGTTCTCGAAGCCAAGGCCAAGGTGCTGATCATGCACGCCGACATCACCCCGGCGACGCTAGAGCAGATCAAGGCCGGCAACATCCACATGGCGCTGAGCCCGAACCAGGGAATGCAGGGTTATCTCGGCTTCGTCGCCACCTTCATGGCGGCGCATCCGGAACTGATCGACCCGTTCAACGACTACAAGACGTCGGGCCACAACCCGATGAGCATCCCCTTCGCCGATAACGGCTTTGCCGTCATCACCAAGGAGAATGCCGACTCGTTCGACCTGAACAAGTACATGCAGGGCCGCGATCCCAGCTAATCGCGTCCATCAGGCAATCGCGCCATCCGGCGCGGTTGCCTTATCCCTCCCTGAGCAGGTGAGCACACAAGTGGAAATCCCGGCCCTCCTCAAAATATCCGGCCTCCGCAAATCGTTCGGCCCTGTCCGTGCGTTGCGCGATGTTGGTTTCGAGCTGCGCGCCGCCGAAATCCACGCCATTGCCGGCGAGAACGGCGCCGGCAAGTCGACGTTGATGAAGGTGATCGACGGCATACTGCCGCCCGACAGCGGCGACATCCAGATCGATGGCCGCTCCGTTTCGATCCCCTCGCCGCTGGCGGCGCAAAAGCTCGGCATCGGCTTCGTTCATCAGGAGATCGCGCTCTGCCCCGATGTCTCGGTGGCCGAAAACATCTTCATGTCGATCACCAACGCCAGCAAGGCGCTGCTGATGAATTACCGCGACCTCGAGAAACGTGCGACAGCCATCCTGGCGCGACTTGGCAACATCGATCCGACCGCGATGGTGCGCAGCCTTTCGATCTCCCAGCAGCAGCTGGTCGAGATCGCCAAGGCGCTGACGCTCGATTGCCGCATCCTCATCTTCGACGAGCCGACCGCCGCGCTGACCGAGCGCGAGGCCAAGAAGCTGTTCGAGATCATCCACCAGCTTGCCGGCGAAGGCATCGGCATCATCTACATCTCGCACCGCATGGCCGAAATCTTCGAAAACTGCGACCGCGTCACGGTGCTGCGCGACGGCCGGTACATCACCACGCTCGACATATCGGCGACGACGCCAGAACAGGTGGTGGCGTCCATGGTCGGCCGCGTCATCGACAGCCTCTATCCCGAGAAGCTGCGCGGCGACGAGCGGTCCGAGGAAATTCTGCTCGAGGTCAGCAACCTCTGCGAGACGACCACCTTCCGCGACATTAGCTTCCAGTTGCGCAAGGGCGAAATCCTCGGCATTGGCGGCCTGATCGGCGCCGGTCGCAGCGAGATCGTTCGGGGTATCTGCCGGCTGGAGGGTCAGGTGACCGGCAATGTCAGCCTGCATGGCAAGCCGCTGTCGCTGACCCATTATGGCGACAGCATCGCCGCCGGCATCGTCTACCTCTCCGAGGACCGCAAGGGTGACGGGCTGTTCCTCGACATGTCGATCGCCGCCAACATCTCGGCGCTGGCGGTGGATCGGATCTCGACGCGCTTCGGCCTCATCAACGACCGCCGCGAGAAGCAGCGGGCGGAAACCATCGGCAGGCAGCTGTCGCTGAAATGCGGCCATGTCGGCCAGCCGGTTTCGACGCTCTCGGGTGGCAACCAGCAGAAGGTGGCGATCGCCAAGATGCTGTCGGTCGACCCGAAGGTGATCTTCCTCGACGAGCCGACGCGCGGCGTCGATGTCGGCGCCAAGGCCGAAATCCACCGGATCCTGCGCAAGCTGGCGCGCGACGGCGTCGGCATCGTGGTCATCTCGTCGGAACTGCCGGAACTGATCGGTGTCTGCGACCGGGTGCTGATCGTACGCGAGGGACGCATCACCGGCGAGGTCACCGGCGCGGAAATGACCGAAGAAAACATCATGGTCCTGGCATCGCTTGCCGATGACGGCCGGCAACGGAGCGCCGCATGAGCATCGTGGGGGAAAGCATGGACAGCGTGACGCCGCCGGCCCGCATCGAGTTCGGTGAAAGGCTTGGCGGCCTGATCAGGATGCGCGAGACCGGTCTGATCCTCATCATCGCCGTGCTCTTTGCGGTCATGTCGTTCGCATCGCCGTACTTCCTGACCTGGGACAATATGCGGGCGATGGCGATGGCCTTCGCGGTCGAGGGCATCGTCGTCGTCGGCATGACGATCCTTCTGATCTCAGGCGGCATCGACCTTTCGGTCGGTTCGGTCACCGCACTCGCCATGGTCATTGCCGGCCTGCTCTTCCTCGGCGGCGTCGACCCCTGGCTGGCATCATTGATTGCAATAGCGGCCTGTGCAGGCATCGGCGCCTTTATGGGCTTCTTCGTCACCAAGGTGGGATTGCACCACTTCATCGTCTCTCTGGCCGTGATGGTGATTGCGCGCGGGCTCTGCCTGCTCGGCACCGGCGGCCGCCCGCTCGGGCTCTATACCCTGCCGCCCGAGTTCAAATTCATCGGCCAGGGCGCCATTGGCGGCATTCCGGTCGTCATCATCATCTTCATCGTCTTCGTCATCCTGTCCGACTTCATGCTGCGCCGCACGACGATGTTTCGCAAAGTTTTCTACACCGGCAGCAATGAGAAGGCCGCCGCCTATTCCGGCATCCGTACCAAGAAGGTCGTGTTCCTGACGACGACGCTCTGCTCGACCCTGTGCGGCTTTGCCGGCGTGATCTACATGGCCCGCTTCGGCTCGGCCCAGCCGACCTTCGGCGCCGGCATGGAGCTGAACGTCATCGCCGCCGCGGTGATCGGCGGCGCCAGCCTCACTGGTGGCTCCGGCACCATTCTCGGCGCCATCCTTGGCACCATCCTGCTCTCCGTCGTTTCAAGCTCGCTCGCTCTGCTCGACGTGTCCGTCTATTGGCAGGACATCATCCGCGGGTCCATTCTGCTGACGGCGGTCACCGCCGACTACCACTTCAACAAGCGGCGGGGCTGAGATGGCGGACGGCAGGGAAGATTTCGAGGCGATCCGGCAGATCCACACCGTTCTGGTGCTGCACTTCGTCGACGGCATGAAGCAGAACGACATTGCGGCGGCGCTCAACCTTTCGGCGTCGAAAGTCAATCGGCTGATCGCGCAAGGGCGCAAGCTCGGCATGCTGAGGATCGCGGTCGAGAGCCCGTTCCAGCGCCTTGTCGACATCGAAAAGCAGCTGATCGAGGTCGCGCAACTGGCAGCCGCGATCGTGACGCCGACCGTGGCCGGCAGTCCCGACAGCACGCTGCAGCAGGTGGGGCGCGCGGCGGCCAACCAGTTGCTCGAGACCTTGCGCGACGGGGACGTCATCGCCATTACCGGCGGCAAGGCGATCAGCGCGCTGGTCGAAAACCTGCAGCCCGAGCGCGCCTTCGACGTCACCGTCGTGCCGCTGACCGGCGGCGTCCAGGGCAAGCACTATACCGACGTCAACCATCTGGCGACGCGGCTGGCCGAACGCCTCGGCGGCACCAGCATGCTCTTGCATGCGCCACTCTTTGCCGAAAGCCGCGAGCAGCGCGATCTCCTGCTGGACATGGCCTCGGTGCGCGAGATCTTCGACCTGGCGCGCAAGGCGGCGATCGCGCTGGTCGGCGTCGGGTCGATTCAGACGCCGGGATCGAGCTACTACGACCTCCACCCAGGCCTCGATCCCGACCGCGAAAAACTCGCCGCCAGCGGCGCGGTCGGCGAGTTCCTTGCGCATCTGATCCGCGACGACGGCACGCTGGCCGACTACCCGCCCAATGACCGCCTGGTGGCGCTGGCGCCTTCGGAACTTGGCCGCTGCCGGTCGGTGATGGGGGTGGCCAGCGGCGCCGAAAAGATCTGGCCGATCCGTGCCGCGCTTCGCGGCAACTATCTCAAATCACTGGTCGTCGACGAAGAGACGGCCAATGCAGTCCTGAGCAATGCGGGGAGCATACGCAATGTCGCCTGAAATGTTGACGCGCACCATTGGCGCGTCGGGAATATCCGCCTCCGCGATTGGCCTCGGCACCTGGGCCATTGGCGGCTGGATGTGGGGCGGCACCGATGAGGCGCAGTCGATCGACACCATCCGCGCCTCGATCGACGAAGGCGTTTCGCTGATCGACACCGCGCCGGCCTACGGCAAGGGGCTGTCCGAGGAAATCGTCGGCAAGGCGATAAAGGGTCGCCGTGACAAGGTCGTCCTTGCCACCAAGCTTGGGCTGGTCTGGCATACCAAGAAGGGCAACCACTTCTTCGACTATGACGGCGCGCCGGTGCATCGCTATCTCGGTGCCGACTCTGTCGTCTACGAAGTCGAGCAGAGCCTGCGCCGCCTCGGCACCGACCATATCGACCACTACATCACCCACTGGCAGGATCCGACCACGCCGGTCACTGAAACGATGGAAGCGCTCGACCGCCTCAAGACCCAGGGCAAGATCCGCTCCATCGGCGCCAGCAATGTCAGCGTCGCCGATGTGAAGGCCTATCTCGCGGCCGGCCAACTCGATGCGGTCCAGCAGGAATACAGCATGGCTGCGCGTGACATGGAACAGGATCTCTTGCCCTTCTGCGCCGGGAACAACGTGTCGGTGCTCAGCTATTCGTCGCTGTCGCTCGGTCTGCTCTCGGGCAAGATCGGTCCCGACCGCGTCTTTACCGGCGACGACCAGCGCAAGGATAATCCGCGCTTCTCGCAGCCCAACCGCCGCAAGGCGGCAGCGCTGATGGAAGCGATCAAGCCGAGTGCCGAGGCGCACGGCGCCAGCGAGGCGCAGGTGGTCATCGCCTGGACGCTGCAGCAGCCCGGCATCGCCTTCTCACTCTGCGGCGCGCGCAGCCCGCAGCAAGCCAGGGAAAACGCGCAGGCTGGCCGCATCAAATTGTCGGGACAGGAGATCAACCAGATCAGTGAGGCCGCCAGCCGCCATCTGACCAATCTCGACGCCTGACCGCCACCAGTAACCCGAACCAAGTTGAGCTGCCGTCCACCGGACGGCAGAACGGCCCAACCTTGCCCGGCAAAGCCATGCCTGATCAGAGAACCGTCATCCTCGACACGATCCGCCGCAACGGCGCGTTCGATGTCGTCGTCATGGGCGGCGGCATAAACGGCATCGGCGTTTTCCGCGAACTGGCGCTGCAGGGTCTCCGAGTTCTGCTGGTCGAACGCAACGATTTCTGTTCGGGCTGCAGTGCGGCACCCTCGCGCATGATCCATGGCGGCCTGCGCTATCTCGAGAATGGCGAGTTCGGCCTGGTGCAGGAATCGCTGCGCGAACGCGACGCGCTGCTGGCCAATGCGCCGCATATGGTGCGGCCGCTGCCGACGACAATTCCAATCCGCTCCGTCTTCTCCGGGCTGATGAACGGCGCGGCAGGCTTTCTCGGGCTTTCGGAAACGCCTTCCAGCCGCGGCGCGCTGGCGATCAAGGCAGGCCTCGCGCTCTACGACTGGACGACGCGCAAGCGCCGGGTGCTGCCGCGCCACAGTTTCCGTGGCGCCAGGGCGACCTTCGCGCAATGGCCGACGCTCGATCCCAAACTGCGCTTTTCCGCTACCTATTACGACGCCTGGATCAGCTACCCCGAACGGCTCGGCATCGAATTGCTGCTCGATACCGCACGCCTGGCGCCCGTCAGCCTCGCGCTCAATCGCGCCGAGATCGCGCGCGCGGGCTCCTCCTTCGAGCTCACCGATACGGTGGGTGGTGAAGGCTTCACCGTGACCGCCAAGGCGATCGTCAATGCGAGCGGCGCATGGCTGGATTCGGCGATCGCCCGGCTCGACGCCTCCGAAAAGCCCGCGGCGCCCCTGGTCGAAGGCACCAAGGGCTCGCACCTCATCCTCGACAACGAGCCGCTCTACCGTGCGCTCGGCGGTCACATGATTTTCTTCGAGAATGCCGACGGTCGCGTCTGCATCATGTTTCCCTATCTCGGCAAGGTGCTGGTCGGCTCGACGGATATCCGCGTCAGCGAAGCTGGGCGCGTGCGCTGCGAACCGGCCGAGACCGACTACATATTGGCGGCGGCGCGGTTGGTATTCCCGTCCATTCCGGTCCGTGCCGCCGACGTCGTCTTCACCTATAGCGGCATCCGGCCGCTGCCGAAGAGCGACCATGCCTTCACCGGCAGGATATCGCGCGGCCATTCCGTGCATCGCATAGCCGGCGGCATCCCGCAATTCTGCATGATCGGCGGCAAGTGGACGACCTTCCGCGCCTTCGCCGAACAGGCGGCCGACGAAGTGCTGGCCGAGCTTGGCCGCGAGCGCATTCGCGGCACGCTGGCGCTGCCGATAGGCGGCGGCCTCGGTTTCCCCGCAGATCCGGCATCGATGGCAGCCGATCTCGCCGGTGAGTTCGCGATCAGCACCGACCGCGCCGCGTATCTCGTCGATCGCTACGGCAGCGGCGCGCGCGACATCATCCTGTTCTGCCTCGGGCGTCCCGACGACATCAGGCTCGACGACAGGACCGAGACCACGGCGGCCGAGATCGTCTATCTCGCCCGACATGAGTTCGTGACCTGCCTCTCGGATGTTGTCTTGCGCCGCACGTCGCTTGCCATTGCCGGCGACATCTCGATGGTATCAATCGAACGGATCGCCGATGCGCTAGCCGCCGAGCGCGGCTGGAGCGATCCGCACCGCGACGAGGAGATAAAAAGTCTCATCGCCGAACTCGACACCTATCACGGCGTCTCGCAAGAGATGCTCGACCAACGCACGAATCCCAGGAGCAGAACATGAAAGTCAGCGCCAAGGCCCGGATGAACCGGATGTTCACCAACGGCAATTGCCTCGACGTGGCGCTCGATCACGGCGTCTGCAATGAACCGGGGTTTCTCGTTGGCTTGGAGGACATGCCACGTGTCATCGACACGCTGATCGGGGCAGGGCCAGACGCGTTGCAGCTCGCCTATGGCCAGGCCGATCTGCTGCAATCGCGGCCGGACAAGGACAAGCCGGCGCTGGTCATGCGCATCGACATGGGCAACCCTTACAATGCACAGCGCCACCGGGTGATGTGGTCGATGCTGCAGAACCATGACGAGCCGATCATCGGCGCGCTGGAAATGGATGCCGCCTGCGTCGTCGTCAATCTGTTCATGCTGCCCGACGAGCCGGAACTGTTTCGCCAATGCGTCGAAAACATCGCCAAGGTCCGCGCCGCCTGCCATCGCTACGGCATGCCGTTGATGATCGAGCCGCTGGTCATGCTGCCCAACGATATCAGGGGCGGCTACCAGGTCGATGGCGACGCCGAAAAGATCGTGACGCTGGTGCGGCTCGCCGCCGAAATGGGCGCCGATATCATCAAGGCCGACCCGACCGAGCGAGCTGAGGATTTCCACCGCGTCGTCGAGGCGGCGCGCGTACCGGTGCTGGTGCGTGGCGGCGGCAAGGACGATCTCAAGACGGTACTGGCAAAATCGTCGGCCCTGCTCAGGCAAGGCGCCAAGGGGCTGGTCTATGGCCGCAACATCTATCAGCATGCCAACCCGAAGGCGGTGGTCAACGCGCTGATGGCGATGATCCACAACGACGCCGGCGGCGAAGAGGCTTGGGACATCTACAACAATGGCTGATCAAGCCGCCTATCTGCTCGGCCTCGACGCCGGCAACACCATCATCAAGGCGGTGCTGTTCGATCATACCGGGCGGCAGCTCGCCATGCACGCGGTCGCCGGCCGTTCGCACACGCCGCAGCCGGGCTATGTCGAACGCGACCTCGGCGGCATGTGGGCCGATGCGCGCGACGCCATACGCGCCTGCATTGCGCAGGCCGGCATCGATGCCCGCGAGATCGCCGCCGTCGGCTGCGCCGGCCATGGCAACGGCCTTTATCTGGTCGACCGTGCCGGCGAACCGCTGATCGGCATCCAGTCGCTCGACACCCGCGCCGCCCGCATGGCGGCGTCCTTGGCGTCGCGCAATGCCGAGGCACTGCACGCCATCTGCCTGCAAAAGCCGTGGCCGGCGCAGACGCCGACCTTGCTGGCCTGGGTCAAGCAGCATGCGCCCGACCTTTATGCCGCAACCGGCACGGCGATGCTGTGCAAGGATTTCATCACTTTCCGCTTGACGGGCGAGCGCGTCAGCGATGTCTCCGACATGTCCGGTTGCGGCCTCGTCCGCATGCCCGAAGGCGTCTATGATTCCGAGCTTCTCGCGCTCTACGGCATCGAGGACGCGCAGGCCAAACTGCCTCGATTGCTCGACAGCGCCGACATCGCCGGCGCGGTCACCGCGCAAGCGGCTGAAGAGACCGGACTGGCGGAAGGCACGCCGGTCATCGCCGGCTATTTCGACGTCGTCGCCAGCGCCATGGGAGCCGGCGTCGTGCGTCCCGGCGAAGCCTCTGTTATCGCCGGCACCTGGTCGGTCAATCAGGTCTTCTCCACCGCGCCGGTCGTCGACCCAGATGTTTTCATGGTGGCGCGCTTCGGTCCCGGCCGTTTCGTCAACATCGAATCCAGCGCTACATCGGCCGCCAATCTCGAATGGTATGTACGCGAACTCGTCGAGCGCGGTGCCCATTATGACGATCCGTTCGGCCACTGCAACGCGGCTGTCGGCGCGGTGACGCCAACCTGGGACGATCCGATGTTCCACCCGTTTCTCTACGGGTCGGGACAAGGGGCGGAGTTCCGCGCCGGCTTCTACGGCCTCGCCGGCTGGCATAGGGAAGGCCATATGCTGCGCGCGCTGTTCGAGGGCGTGATGTTCGAGCACCGGCGCCACATCGATGTTCTGAAGGACGCCGGTGTCAGCTTCGACAAAGCGGTCCTGTCCGGCGGCGGTTCGCGCAGCGAGCACTGGCCGCAGATCTTCGCCGACGGGCTTGGCGTGCCGATCACCGTCCCTGAAGCACGCGAGACCGGCGCACTTGGTGCGGCGATCGGCGCCGGGGTCGCGGCCGGCCTGTTCGCCGACTATGAGGCCGGCGTCGACGCCATGACCCGGTCAAGCGCCGCCTACCGTCCGAACCCGGCCATGCAGGACCATTACAACAGGCGTTATCGCGCCTATTGCGGCCTTGCCGATACGCTGCGATCGTTCTGGGCCGAACACGCCGCAGAACCGAGTAGAACACCGCCGAGTAAACCACCGCAATGACCCAACGGCTCGATGGCGACTACGACTACATCATTGTCGGCGCAGGCACCGCCGGCTGCGTGCTGGCCAATCGCCTGAGCGAAAACCCGGCGACGCGCGTGCTGCTGCTCGAGGCCGGCGGCAGCGACAATTATCACTGGGTGCATATCCCGGTCGGCTATCTCTATTGCATCGGCAATCCGCGCACCGACTGGATGATGAAGACTGCCCCCGAAGCCGGCCTGAACGGCCGCTCGCTGGTCTATCCCCGCGGCAAGGTGCTGGGCGGCTGCACCTCGGTCAACGGCATGATCTACATGCGCGGCCAGGCGGCGGACTACGATGGCTGGCGGCAGATGGGCAATGTCGGCTGGGGCTGGGACGATGTGCTGCCCTACTTCCTCAAATCCGAGGACCATCATGGCGGCAAGACCGAGCTGCATGGCTCCCGCGGCGAATGGAAAGTGGCGCGGCAACGCCTGTCGTGGCCGATCCTGAACACCGTGCAGGAGGCGGCCAAGGAATTCGGCATCATGCCGCGCGAGGATTTTAACGACGGCGACAATGAGGGGTCCGGCTTCTTCGAAGTCAACCAGAGCAAGGGCGTGCGCTGGAACACAGCCAAGGCATTCTTGCGCCCGGCGCTGCGACGGCCGAACCTCAGGCTGGTCGTCAACGCGCATGTCGAGACGGTGTTGTTCGAGGGCAAGCGTGCTATCGGCGTTTGTTATCGCGTCGGCGGCCAAACCATCGAGGCAAAGGCCAGGAGCGAGGTGCTGCTGACCGCCGGCTCGATCAACACGCCGAAACTGCTGGAGCTTTCCGGGGTCGGCGAGCCGGATCGCCTCGCCGCGCTCGGCATCGATGTGGTTCACGCCAGCCCCGATGTCGGCGAGAACCTTCAGGACCATCTGCAGATCCGCACTGTCTACAAAGTGTCGTCGGCGCTGACGCTCAACACGCTAGCCAACAGCCTGAGCGGCAAGGCGAAGATCGCGCTGCAATATGCCTTTGGCCGCTCGGGACCGATGTCGATGGCGCCGAGCCAGTTCGGCATGTTCTCGAAATCCGATCCGTCGATGGCGACGCCGGACCTGGAGTACCACGTCCAGCCCTTGTCTACCGACCGGCTGGGCGACCCGCTGCACCCGTTCCCGGCAATCACCATGTCGGTCTGCAATCTGCGGCCCGAGAGCGTCGGCTCGGTGCACGCTACGACGCGCGAGCTGGCCGTGCAGCCGGAGATCCGGCTGAACTACCTCTCTACGGCGCGCGACCGCGAGATCGCGCTGCGTTCGGTGCGCCAGGCGCGCAGCATCATGACCGCCAAGGCTCTTGCCGGCTTCCATCCGGAAGAAATCCTGCCTGGTCTCGCCCACCAGTCGGACGAGGACCTGCTGCACCAGATCGGCTCGATCGCCACGACCATCTTCCACCCGGTCGGCACCTGCCGGATGGGCATCGATGACCGCGCCGTCGTCAGCCCGGACCTGCGCGTGACCGGTATCGAGGGGCTGCGGATCATCGACGCGTCGATCATGCCGCGCATCGTCTCCGGCAACACCGCCTCGCCAGTGGTGATGATCGCCGAGAAGGCGGCGGATATGATCCGCCGGCCTGCATGACGTCGCCGCCGCCTATGACCCCGGCACGTCGTAGATCGCCCTGACTTCGACGGTGCCGATTTCAGCCAGCGGAATTTTGCAGGCGATCTCCAGCGCCTTGTCGAGAGTGTCGGCTTCGATCATGACGAAACCAAGCAACTGCTCCTTGGTTTCGGCAAACGGACCGTCAGTGATCAGCCGCTTGCCTTGGCGCCGCCGCACCGTCTTCGACGTCTTCACCGATTGCAGCGCCTGCGCGATGATCAGCTTGCCTTGCTGGTCCAATGACCGGTCATAGGCCATCGAATCGGCGTCGAGTTTGGCCAGACGCTCCGGCGTCATGGCATGGAGGTCCTTTTCCTCGCCGTAGACCAGACAGACATATTTCATTTCCAGCTCCCTTGCTGTGACGAACCATAGGTGATCACGGCGCCGGCGGCATCCTTGCCGGCAGCAGCGTGGTCGAGCACGCAGACCGCAATGCCGATCACGGCGACCGCAGCAAGCAGCCGGCCGAAGCCGGAAGGTCGCGAGCACTCGATCTCGTGTAGACGCGCGCTTTTGTCGGCGTCGTTCCAATGGGCAGAAAACAGATTGTTCATCTTGGATCTCCATCCGCCACGAGAATCCGTGGACGCTCGCAGGACGGCCGGCGCCGATGCAAGTCGACATTTTTGCACGCACATTTTTTCAGAAGAATTTGCAGGGCACGCCGGCGTCGCATCCGGCCGAAACAGCGCGGTGGTCTTCCCCGGCCGCCGCGCTATAGTTGGAGGGAACGCCGCGTGGCCGGCGCTGTCGCTGTAATCAAGGAGAATTCTATGGACCGTACCGCAAACGCCGTCTGGAAAGGCAATCTGAAGGAGGGCACGGGCACGCTCGACAGCCAGAGCGGCACTTTGAAAGGCACGCCCTATTCGTTCAAGGCTCGCTTCGAGGACGAGAGCGGCAAATCCGGCACCAATCCCGAAGAGTTAATCGCCGCGGCACACGCCGGATGCTACGCCATGCAGCTGTCGCATTTCCTGGCCGAGAACGGCACGCCCGCCACCGAGCTCGACGCCAAGGCGGTGGTGACGCTGGTCCCCGGCACCGGCATCACCGGCAGCGCCATCACCCTGGTCGGCAAGGTGCCAGGAATCGATGCGGCGAAGTTCAAGGAACTGGCCGAGAAGGCCAAGGCGGAGTGCCCGGTTTCGAAGGCGCTGGGGGCCATCGCAGTGTCGCTCGACGCGAAGCTGGGGTGATCCGCCGATTTTGCCCGGGGTAGCGATTCTTCGCGCCCCCCTCTGCCCTGCCGGGCATCTCCCGGGGAGATTGGAAGCTCGGTAGCTGGCACTTTCTTTCGACGTTCGTGATTGGCGAAGGCCGGCGTGACATCTGATCTCCCCACTTGAGGGGGAGATGGCCGGCAGGCCAGAGGGGGGTGCTGTCCCACCAACGTTTCGGATAACTATTAGGCGCCCAGCGCATCAAGCCGGGCGCGAAGGGCTGCGACTTCCTGCTCCAGAGCCTCCAATCTCGCTTCCAGGTCGGAAGCAGGCAAGGCCGGCGCGCTCCGCTGCACCGATAACGCCGCGACGTCCACCGGTCCTGCGAGCAGATGCACGTAGCGGTCCTCGCGCTGGCCTGGCCCGCGCGGTATTTCCTGGATAAGCGGCGGTCGGCGGCCGATCAGCATGTCGAGTTCAGCGCGCAGGTCTTCGATCGACGAAAACCGCGCCATGCGCTCAGCTCGCGCCAGCAACTCATGCGCCGTCTGCGGCCCGCGCAGCAAAAGCAGGCCGATCACCGCAGTCTGCGGCCTCGTTAGCGAGAAGCGCTGCGCCATCTGATGCTCATAGCGCTCGACGCGCGAGCCGAACATCTGACGCACCAGCCCCTTCTGCTCGAGCAGCTTCAGCGTCCGATGCACCTCTGTCGGCTCGAGCGCCATCACAGGCTCGCGCGCCGTCTTCTGGTTGGCGGCTACAAGTGCTGCATTCAGCGTCAGCGGATAGACATCCGGCGTCAGCTCCTTCTTCTCGATCAGGCAGCCGAGCACACGGGCTTCGACCGGATTAAGGATTGGAAGCTCTTCGCTCATTGGGTTGAGTATCCTTTCTAGCGCCGGCGAGACAGCGCCCCCCACTCTGTCCTACCGGATATCTCCCCACGCGGGGGGAGATCGGCAGCTTCGCCGACAGCGCGCCATCCTTCAACCTTGGAGATTGGCGAAAGCCGCGATGACGGCCAATCTCCCCACCCGTGGGGGAGATGTCCGGCAGGACAGAGGGGGGCGCGAAGGATCGCCGCGTCCGAGATTGCCGCGAGCGAACTCGCCTCAACTAAACCCGCCGCTCCACCATCATCTTTTTGATTTCGGCAATCGCCTTGGCCGGGTTGAGCCCCTTCGGGCAGGTCTGGGCGCAGTTCATGATGGTGTGGCAGCGGTAGAGCCGGAATGGGTCTTCGAGATCGTCGAGCCGTTCGCCCGTGGCTTCGTCGCGGCTGTCGATCAGCCAGCGATAGGCCTGCAGCAGCGTCGCCGGGCCGAGATAGCGGTCGCCGTTCCACCAATAGCTCGGGCACGAGGTCGAGCAGCAGGCGCATAGGATGCACTCGTAGAGCCCGTCGAGCTTTTCGCGGTCCTCATGGCTCTGCAGCCATTCCTTGGCTGGCTCTGGCGACACTGTCTTCAGCCATGGCTGGATCGAGGCGTGCTGGGCGTAGAAATTGGTGAGGTCGGGCACCAGGTCCTTGACCACCTGCATATGCGGCAGCGGGTAGACCTTGACGGCGCCGGAAATGTCGTCGCAGCCCTTGGTGCAGGCCAGCGTGTTGGAGCCATCGATGTTCATGGCGCAGGAGCCGCAAATGCCTTCGCGGCAGGAGCGGCGCAACGCCAGCGTCGGGTCGATCTTGTTCTTGATCCAGAGCAGCGCATCGAGCACCATCGGCCCACAATCGTCCATGTCGACGAAATAGGTGTCGATGCGCGGGTTCTCGTCATCGTCGGGCGACCAGCGGTAGATGCGGTATTCCCGCAGGTTGGTGGCGCCCTCCGGCTTCGGCCAGGTCTTGCCCGGCTGCACCTTGGAGTTCTTGGGAAGCGTTAGTTCGACCATTACCTCAGGTCCTTTCGGATGACGAGCTTCGGCACCATGGTCAGTACACCCTGGCCTTGGGCGCGATCTTGGCGAGGCTGATGCCGCCGTCCTTTTCCGCCACCAACGGTTCGGTGTGCACGGGACGATAGCTGAGGCTCACCTGGCCGTCCTCGCTTAGCCGGGCCAGCGTATGCTTGCGCCAGATAATGTCGTCGCGGGCCGAGAAATCTTCGCGCGCATGCGCGCCGCGGCTCTCCTTGCGCGCCTCGGCGCCGTAGACCGTGGTGATGGCGTTGGCCATCAGATTTTCCAGCTCCAGCGTCTCGACCAGGTCGGAATTCCAGATCATCGAGCGGTCGGAGACTTTCAGGTCCTTGAGCTCGGTCCATATCTGCGAAATGCGCTTGCAGCCGTTTTCGAGCGACTCCTGTGTGCGGAACACGGCGGCGTCTTCCTGCATCGCCTTCTGCATTTTCTCACGCAGAACAGCGGTTGGCGTCGAGCCATTGGCGTGGCGCAGCCGGTCGAAGCGGTCCATGATCTTTTCGACCGAGGCTTCGTTGGGCGAAGGGATCGCCGAATTACGGTCGATGACCTGGCCGGCGCGGATTGCGGCGGCGCGGCCGAACACCACCAGATCGATCAGCGAGTTCGAGCCCAGCCGGTTGGCGCCGTGCACGGAGGCACAGCCGGCCTCGCCGACCGCCATCAGCCCGGGTGACACCCGGTCAGGATTCTCGACCGTCGGGTTCAGCACCTCGCCCCAGTAATTGGTCGGCACGCCGCCCATATTGTAGTGCACCGTCGGCAGCACCGGGATCGGCTCCTTGGTCAGGTCGACGCCGGCGAAAATCCTGGCCGATTCCGAAATGCCCGGCAGCCGCTCATGCAGCACGGCCGGATCGAGATGGTCGAGATGCAGGAAAATATGGTCCTTGTTCTTGCCGACCCCGCGGCCTTCGCGGATCTCCAGCGTCATGCAACGCGAGACGACGTCGCGCGACGCCAGGTCCTTGGCCGACGGCGCGTAGCGCTCCATGAAGCGCTCGCCCTCGGAATTGACGAGATAGCCGCCCTCGCCGCGCGCGCCTTCGGTGATCAGGCAGCCGGCGCCGTAGATGCCGGTCGGATGAAACTGCACGAACTCCATATCCTGCAGCGGGAAGCCGGCCCGTGCCGCCATGCCGCCGCCGTCGCCTGTACAGGTGTGCGCCGACGTCGCCGAGAAATAGGCGCGGCCATATCCGCCGGTCGCCAGCACCACCATCTTGGCGGAGAAGCGATGGATGGTGCCGTCGTCGAGGTTCCAGGCGACGACGCCGGTGCAGGTGCCGTCCGGTTCCATGATCAGGTCGAGCGCAAAATACTCGATGAAGAACTGTGCATTGTTCTTCAGCGACTGGCCGTAGAGCGTGTGCAGGATGGCGTGACCGGTGCGGTCGGCGGCAGCACAGGTGCGCTGCACCGGCGGGCCGTCGCCATAATTCATCATGTGTCCGCCGAACGGCCGCTGGTAGATCTTGCCCTCTTCGGTGCGCGAGAACGGCACGCCGTAATGCTCGAGCTCGTAGACCGCCGCCGGTGCCTCGCGCACCAGATATTCCATGGCGTCGACGTCGCCCAGCCAGTCCGAACCCTTGACGGTGTCGTACATGTGCCACTGCCAGGAGTCCGGACCCATGTTGGACAGCGACGCGGCAATGCCGCCTTGTGCCGCCACCGTGTGCGAGCGGGTCGGGAACACTTTGGTGATGCAGGCCGTGCGCAGGCCCTGCTCGGCCATGCCGAGCGTGGCGCGCAGGCCGGCGCCGCCGGCGCCGACGACCACCACGTCGAACTTGTGGTCGACAAAGGTATAGCCGGTGGCCGATTTCGCGTCCTTGGCCAAATCAGCCTCCGAATGCCAGTTTGAGCAGGGCGAAGATCGAGGCGACGCCGACCGCTATGGTGAAAAACGTGCTGAGTGCGATCAGCGCCAGCTTCATGCCTTCGGCATGCACGTAATCCTCGATAATGACCTGCATGCCGACACGCATATGGGTGAGACCGGAAACGAGCACCAGCGCCAACACCAGCGCCACGAACGGACTGGCGAGCGCCGCCCGCACCTCGGCGAAGCCGGCGCCATTGAGCGCGATCAAGAACCCGACGAAGAACAGTATCAGCGGGATGTTGGCAATGGCCGTCAGCCGCTGTCGCCAGAAATGCCCGGTGCCTTCGCGGGCCGAGCCCAGACCGCGGACCTTGGCCAGCGGCGTGCGCATATCGTTGTTGTTCGTGCCGCTCATCACAAGGTTCCCCGCGCCATGTAGCCGGCGACCCAGATCAGCAGCGTGAGCAGGATGGAACCGGCGAGCGTCGCCCAGGCGATCTTCGATGCCGTGTGTTTCTCCAGCCCGGCGCCGGTGTCCCAGACGAGATGGCGCACGCCGCCCAGCATGTGGTGCATCAGCGCCCAGGTGTAGCCGAACAGGATGAGCCGGCCGAGCCAGGTGCCGAAGGCCCAGTTGATCCAATCGAAAGCGCCTTGCGAACTCGCCGCCGCCATCAGCCACGCGGCGACCAGCAGCGTGCCGAAATACAGCGCCCCGCCAGTGATGCGGTGAATGATCGACATCGTCATGGTGATCGGTGGGCGGTAAATCGTCAGGTGCGGCGAGAGCGGCCGTTCACGTCTGGCGGTTCGGGTGGCTGGTGATTTGCTCATGGCTGCCCCAGTTCGATGTCCGGAGCCGCGGTGGAAAGCGGCACTTACCGCCTCGATATATGACTTCAGACAGCCGGTTTCTAATGCTCTTTTTGCACCGCGTCAAAGCCGGAAAATCGTTTTGAAAACGTCATTTAGTCTGACAAAGGCTGCTGTTTCGCTTCAATCGATTTGGCCACCGTCGAAAGCCGGCGCACCGTTCGCTGCAGTGCGGCATTTCCTTTGCAATCGACGCCAGGCTATCGTTTGCAGGTCTGTGGTGTCGAGCCCCTCTTCATCACCAGCGCCTCGCGCGCGTCGATCACGATTGCGTCATGCGACGCGGCTTCCTGGTAGCGGCTGGACTGGTTGGCGGGTGATGCGGCAAACTCCTCGGTCGTGCCATCGGGCCTGACAACGCGCAACGCCGTGCCGAGGTTCTGGATGGTGATCATGCCGCCATTGCCGCATCTGTAAGTTGCCGTGCCGACAGCAGACCGCGGCGCGGTAAGGTCGGTGACGATCTTGGCTGAAGGTGCGGCAGGCGCTGTCGGAGCCGTTGCGGAAGCCGGGGGCGCCACAGGTGCGGCGGACTGCTGAGCCGGCACGGGCGCGACAGTGGGTGGTACGGTATTCACCGTCGTCGGCGCGCCGTTCTGCGGCACGCAGGCTGCGGCAGTCAGCAAGGGGATCGACAACAGCGTCACCCGAAACGTCCGGCGTAACGCCATATGCTGTCCTCCTGCGCGGCTAACTAGCCGCGATGTTCCACCAAGATCAAGCTCACCCGACGTCAGCGTAGTAGTGTGCGTCGCGGCCGATGGTGCGGGCAAGCATGGCCGAATGATGACGCCCGGGTTTCCATCCCGTCGGATATTAACCATGTTTGGCGAGAGATCGCCGCCGGATGCGCCTGCCCTCTTAACAAAGGTTAAGAAAAGGTTAATTTCCGATTCGATCGGGTCCACAGCAG
Source organism: Mesorhizobium sp. C395A (assembly GCF_030323205.1). NCBI lineage: Bacteria > Pseudomonadati > Pseudomonadota > Alphaproteobacteria > Hyphomicrobiales > Phyllobacteriaceae > Mesorhizobium > Mesorhizobium sp. C395A. The sequence goes on from NZ_CP100473.1 coordinate 4,529,919, forward strand.
AGAGGACACCATGCTTTCGAATTCAGGAAGAGCGCGCCTTGCGGCGCTTGTGCTGGCGACAGCCAGTCTCGGCTTCGCCGCCCCGGCAATGGCCTGGTCGCGCCATCATGACCGCGTCTATGCCGATTCCCTAGGCAATCTCGTCATCGACAGCGCCGCCGGCTACAAGCGCATCATTGTCGGCCAAGGCAGGCTGGCCAAGAAATTGTCCGACTACACCAGCGCCGGGCAGCCGGAAGCGGAACCGGAAGTCCTTTATGAAGACGAGGCGGATCACATCTCCAGGCGTGGCTGCTACCAGCCGCCGGTGTTCGTGAAGGGCCGCTCCTATATGTACGGCCTCTCCGATGGCGAAATGCCCAACCTCAGCCCTTGCCGCTGATGATCCGGCACGGCCGAGAGGCCGTTTAAGCGAGACGCTAACCGACGCTGCCTGTATCCGGGATGAACACCGTTTCCGCCCGCTCATAGGACAATCGCACGCTGTCGCGGCCGTTCTTCTTGGCCTTGTAGAGCGCTTCGTCGGCGCGCCGCACCAGCGGCTCCAGCCCTTCGTCGCCGGTGCGCGCCGCGACGCCGAAGCTCGCGGTCACCCTGGTGCCCGGCGGCAACCCGTTGACACTGCCGGCCGAATAGTGCGTGCGCACGGCTTCGGCAAACAGCCGCGCCGTGGCAAGATCGCTCAGCGACAGAAGCACAGCGAACTCCTCGCCGCCGATGCGGCCGGCAACCGCACGCGTGCCGGCGGCCGCGCGAAGCTTGGCGGCGAAGTCGGCGATCACCTGGTCGCCCGCGGCATGTCCGTATTTGTCGTTGAGCGCCTTGAAGTGATCGAGATCGGCCAGCACCAGCGCGACCGGCACCTTGGTAACAGCGCAATGCTGCAGCACCAGCAAGGCGCGCTCCTCGAAACCCCTGCGGTTGAGCAGGCCAGACAGCGGATCGGTGTGCGTCTCGGTCTTCAGCGCCTTCATCACGTCGAGCGCAGCTGCCGAGAACAGGCAGAGCGCGATCAGCAACGACAGCAGCGCGTGCGTCAAAAGCGCCGTCGTCCAGTAGGACGAGCCATAAAACCCGTCATAGCTGGTGAACGGCCCGTGCGAGATGACGACGAGCAGCGTGCGGCCGATGAAGTTCAGCCCGGACAGCAGCGACAATACGAACAGGATTTTTTCCGTCGGGCCGTTCTTGCGCACGGCGCGCAGCTCGGCGGCGACCAGCAGGCTGAGGCCGCCAAAGCCGAAATTGATCGACAGGATGCGCCAAGTTAAGTCCGGCTGGACGAACAGGAACCAGCAGAATGCGACCATCCCGCCACCCGCCAGAATGCCGATCGCGATATAGGGCACGCGTCTGCCGTAGCGCGAGATGATCGCACCGACGAGGCAGCAGGCGGCGAGCGTGAAGCAGAGGTTGGAGACCAGCTTGGTCAGCACCATGCCGCCGGGCAGCGTGAAATACTGTAGCAGGAAGCCGGGCGCGGACACGCAATAGCTCGCGCCGAGCACAGCCAGATAGGGCCGGTGGCGCTGGTAGAACCACAGCACGAGGAACGCCGCGCCGAGCGCCAGCGCGATCGTCGGATTGAGCAGCGCTATGAACAGGCCGGTGTCCAAAGGACGGTGACTTCCCCGCTTGGCGTCAGGGAAGACCTTAGAGCGCAAGCCCCAACAAGCGGTTAAGCCAGGACGAATATGCAAGTCGCCACTCATGAAGCTGCTGCACGGAACCGGGGCCTGAGGCAGGCGTTTCGTGACAGCAATCAAGGAGAAGTTATTCATGGCCGACACGATCACGCTGACCGACCACGAAGCAATTCGCTCATGGGCCGCAGGGCGCGCCGGATTTCCGGCGATCGTCGATGTATCGCCCGAAACCGGAACGCAGCCGTTGCTGAGGCTCGTCTTCGGCCAGCACGCCTATCAGGACCAGGATCAGCCTGAACGCCCGGTCAACGCAGGCGGCTACGAGCTGGTCGAATGGGACGAGTGGTTCAAGATCTTCGACGAGCGCGAACTGGCGCTGGTGGTCGCGGCCGACGAACCCGGCAGCCGGGAGGAATTTCATGAAATCATCCGGCGTGCCGGCTAGGGCATATACCCCAAGGGTCTTAGAGCGGCGTGCATTAAACAAAACCCCGAACGGTTTTGCCGTTCGGGGTTTGCATAAGCTCAGATCAGGCTTGAAACAGTCTGCGCTATTTCCAGTCGCGGATGTCGACGAAATGGCCGGCGATCGCCGCCGCCGCCGCCATCGCCGGCGACACCAGATGGGTGCGGCCCTTGAAGCCTTGCCGGCCCTCGAAATTGCGGTTCGAGGTCGAGGCGCAGCGCTCATGCGGCTTCAGCCGGTCGTCGTTCATGGCCAGGCACATCGAGCAGCCCGGCTCGCGCCAGTCGAAACCGGCGGCAATGAAGATCTTGTCGAGACCCTCGGCCTCCGCCTGTTCCTTGACCAGACCGGAGCCCGGCACGATCATCGCATCGACATGCGCACTCACCGTCTTGCCTTCGACCACCTTGGCCACCGCACGCAGATCCTCGATGCGGCCATTGGTGCAGGAGCCGATGAAGACGCGGTCGAGCGTGATGTCGGTGATCTTCGTGCCCGGCGTCAGCCCCATATAGTCGAGCGCGCGGATCTTTGACGTCCGCTTGTTCTCGTCCGTGATCTCTTCCGGATTGGGAACGACGCCCTGCACCGAAACGACGTCCTCGGGCGAGGAACCCCAGGAGACGATCGGCGGCAGCTTGGCCGCGTCGAGCACGATCACCTTGTCGAAATGCGCGCCCTCGTCGGACTGCAGCGTCTTCCAGTATTCGAGCGCGGCGTCCCACGACGCGCCCTTCGGCGCGCGCGGCTTGCCCTTGACATAGGCGAAGGTGGTTTCGTCGGCCGCGATCAGGCCAGCGCGCGCGCCGCCCTCGATCGACATGTTGCAGATCGTCATGCGGCCTTCCATCGACAGCGCGCGGATCGCCTCACCGGCATATTCGATGACATAGCCGGTGCCGCCGGCGGTGCCGATCTCGCCGATGATGGCGAGGATAATGTCCTTGGCGGTGACGCCTTCCGGTAACTGGCCATCGACACGCACCAGCATGTTCTTGGCCTTGCGCTGGATCAGCGTCTGGGTCGCCAGCACATGCTCGACCTCGGAGGTGCCGATGCCATGTGCCAATGCGCCGAAGGCGCCATGCGTCGAGGTGTGGCTGTCGCCGCAGACGATGGTCATGCCGGGCAGCGTGAAGCCCTGCTCCGGCCCGATGATGTGGACGATGCCCTGGCGGATATCGTTTTCGGAGTAATATTCGACGCCGAAATCCCTAGCGTTCTTGGCCAAGGCCTCGACCTGGATGCGGCTTTCCTCGTTCTTGATGCCGAACTTGCGCTCGGGCGAGGTCGAGACATTGTGATCGACCACGGCTAGCGTCTTTTCCGGATGCCGGACTTTTCTGCCGGTCATGCGCAGGCCTTCGAAGGCCTGCGGGCTGGTCACTTCGTGAACGAGATGGCGATCGATGTAGAGCAGGCAGGTGCCATCGTCCTGGCGGTCGACGACGTGGTCGTCGAATATCTTGTCGTAGAGGGTGCGCGGTGCGCTCATGTGCGTAAATCCGTCGATTTGCAAAAAAGGGGAGGGGCAGACGCGCCTAAGCCTTCGGCCCAGCGAAAGCGGCTTAGCTAAGTCGGCTGGTGAGCGCGCCGGAAATGCGCGAAGAGAAACGCGACGGCAGGCGTTTTCTGTCCTGCAGCACGAAACCCTTATAGGCCGGATCGCCAAAAAGCTCTTCCATGGCGTGGCTCATACCAATGTTTTGGCTTTTCGGCAATTGCGGCGTGTTTCCCCTTCTCCCCTTGTAAGAGAAGGGGAAGGGGCGGCGCTCAAAGCACCTCGAACACAAAAGTCTTTACCAACGCATCCGGCTCGGCGATCGCATAGCAGCGGAACCATGGGCTTTGCTCGACCGGCCGCCATTTCCCGGCCCGTTCCAACTCATCGAACACGTCCTGGAAGCCGCCGCTGTCAAACACCTGGTCGCGCACGGTGAAGATGGCGTGGCCGCCTTTTCTGGTGATGCGGACAAGCTCGTGCAGGCCGGACGCCGGCGCATGGCTGATGGTGAACACGCCAGTCGAGAAGAAGGCGCGGAAATGCCCGTCTGGCCAGGGCAGCGGCCCGCCGAGCATTGCCTGCTTCAGATCGCCATAGGCATTGCGGCTGCCGGCGATCTTCAGCATGTCGTCGGAGAGGTCGAGCCCGGCAATGTCGTGATAACCCAGCGCCTTCAATGACGGGCCCGACAGGCCGGTGCCGCAGCCGGCGTCGAGCAGCGGTCCTTCGCTCACCTGCACATGGCGCGCCACCCAGGCGGTGATCAGGAACGGCAGCAGATAGCCTAGCGAAGCGGTTTCGCTGTCATAGGTCGCGGCCCAGTCCGCATAGGCCTTGGCCAGCCCTTCCGGCGTGTCGGCCGAATAGACGGTGCCCAGCGCCGCATTGGCCTTGTCGATCGTCATCGCCTGCATCCTCCGGAATCCTGTCCTCCGCGATCGTAGCCGTGCCCGCGTCGGACTTCTATTCCTGCTGCGCCCGCCGCAGTCGTTGCTCCAGCCCCCGCAGCACCAGCGACAGGCTGACGGTGAGGATGAGATAGATATAGGCGACGATCGAATAGGTCTCGAAGAAGCGGAACGAGCCGGCGGCGTAGATCTTGCCCATCTGCGTGATGTCGGCGACGCCGAGCACCGAGACCAGCGAGGAATCCTTGACCATGGCGACGAAGTCATTGCCGAGCGGCGGCAGGATGGTGCGGATCGCCTGTGGGAAGACGATCAGCCGGAAGCGCTGCGTGCGCGTCAGCCCGAGCGCCTTGGCAGCCTCGATCTGGCCTTTCTCGACCGACTGGATGCCGGCGCGGAAGACCTCGGAGATGAAGGCGGAATAACCGATGGTCAGCGCCATGATTGCACGCCACAACAGCGACACGTCGCGCACCAAAAGCTCGCCGAGATACCCGGCGTTTTGCAGCGGCGCGGTCAGCGCATTCCACGCAGCCACGAAGGCCGGCGCGCCGGCGAAGGCGATCCAGAACAACAGCACCAGGATCGGCACGCCGCGGATGATCTCGACATAGAAACGAGCGATCTGCCTGAGCCAACGCGACCCCGACAACGCCATCAGCGCAATGCCGAGCCCGACGGCGGAAGCCAGCGCGAAGGCGACCACGGTGACAAGAATGGTGATGCCGATGCCTTTGGCGACGGTGGCAAAAACCTGGGCGTAGAGATCGCTGGCGGCAATGCAGAGCGCAGCCACGATGGCGAGCGCGATCGCAGCGGCAAGCCACCAGGGAAAATCGGGTTTTGAGGTTGAGGCGAGCATCAATGCCCAACGCTGGTGAACAGCTGCGCTCGCAAGATCTGCCGATCTCCCCCCTTGCGGGGGAGATGTCCGGCAGGACAGAGGGGGGTGCTGTCCCTCCAACCTGTCAAACGGGTACAGTCACAACCTTTGGCCTCTTTGGAAAAGCTCAAAACAAAAGGGAGGCGATCCTTCACACCCCCCTCTGCCCTGCCGGGCATCTCCCCCGCAAGGGGGGTCAGCGGCCGTCGCGCCAAGACGGCCTACTGCCCCATCTTGTAGTCGAGAAACCACTTCTTGTTCAGCGCCTCGATCGTGCCGTCGGCCTTCAGCGCCGCGATCGCCGCGTTGACCGGCTTCACCAGGTCCGAGCCCTTCGGGAAGATGAAGCCAAAATCCTCGGTGCCGAGCGGGCCGCCGATCAGCTTGAGCTTGCCGCCGGAGGCATCGACATAGCCTTTGCCGGCGGTGCCGTCGGTCAGGACGACATCGACGTCGCCGGATTTCAGTGCCTGCACCGAAGCGCCGAAGGTCTCGAACTGCTTGATGCGCGGGTTCTGCTCATTGCCGTCGAGCACGCTGTAGACGGCGGTGTAGAACGGCGTCGTTCCGGCCTGCGCGCCGATCAACCCGTCCTTGAAGGCGGCGAAGGTCTTGGCGTCGGTGAAGCGGCTTTCATCGGCGCGCACCAGCATGAACTGCTCCGAACGCATATAGGGGTCGGAGAAATCGACCTTCTCCTTTCGGTCGTCCTTGATGGTGATGCCGGTCATGCCAATGTTGTACTGGTTGTCGGAAACCGCCTGGATCATCGCGTCCCAGGAGGTGTTCTGGTACTCCACCTTGAAGTTCAGCCGCTTGGCGATTTCGTCCATCGCGTCATACTCCCAGCCGATCTGCTTGCCGGTCTTGGCGTCGATGAACTGCAGCGGCGGATAGGCGTTTTCCGTCACCACCACGACCTTCTTGCCGCCGAGATCGGGCAGCGCATCGGCCGCCCATGCAGCGACGGGCGCGAGGAAACAGGCCGCGAGGGCGGCCAGCAGCAGCTTCAATTTGGTCATGACACGCTCCAGGATGAGGAGCCCGCTTGCAGCCGGGCTCGCATGAAAATCCAGGCGCGACTTTAGCCGTCCGCAGACGGCTTGCAAGCTGGTCCGGTGCTCAGCGTCGGGTGAAAGCGGATTCCGATGCCTTCAACCAACGCGGTTTTAGAACGCCCCGTGGTCGGAATTTATTCCGTGATTGCGCCGCCGGCAAACCAGGCCCCTCCTGGACACGGGAACCCGTCAGATGACGGATCAGGATGGTGACGTAGCCTCACGCAGCTTGGCGACAAATCCGGTCAAGGTCCGGTGCAGCGACTTCAGCTCCTCGACTTCCAGCGGCATGGCGCAGGCAAGGCCCGCGGATACGTCCTTGATGCGGGCGCGCAGCGCCTGGCCCTTGGCAGTCGGTTCGACCAGCACGCGGCGCTCGTCGGCCGGATCGCGACGGCGGGTGACGAGACCAGCCGCTTCCATCCGCTTGAGCAGAGGCGTCAATGTCGCCGAATCCAGCCCCAGCGCCTCGCCGAGTTCGCCGACCGTGCTCGGCGCATGCTGCCACAGCGCCAGCATCGCCAAATATTGCGGATAGGTCAGGCCGAGCGGGTCAAGCAGCGGCCGATAGAGCTTGGTCATCAGCCCGCTCGCCGAATAGAGCGCGAAACAGAGCTGCTGGTCGAGGCGCGGAACGGCGATCCTCCCGGCGGTGTCCGCCGGGACTTCGCTGGCCCTGGTTTCGGTCTTCGTCGTCATGCTGCCTTTGCCGGAAGCGCCACGGTCGAAAGCGCCACCTCGACATTGCCTTTGATCGCATTGGAATAGGGGCAAATCTGATGCGCGGCCGATACAAGCGCTTCCGCCGCCGCCTGATCAAGGCCTTTGGTCTCGGCGGCCAGTGCGACACCAAGTTTGAAGCCTTCACCATTGGGAAGCAGGCTGACCGTGGCGCTCACCGCCGCATCGTCCAGCGGCAGCTTCTGCTTGCGCGCGACGAAGCGGATGGCGCTTTCGAAGCAGGCGGCATAGCCGACCGCGAACAGCTGCTCGGGATTGGTGGCGCCACCCTGTCCGCCGAGCTCCTTCGGCAAAGCGAGGTCGACCTTCAGCAGGCCGTCGCTGGTCTCGCCGTGGCCGGCGCGGCCGCCTGTGACGCGAGCCTGTGTGGTGTAGAGTGCCATGTCAGTTCTCCATTTTATTTGTACACTATCATTTAGTGTACAAGATAATTCGGGTCAACAGCCATGGCCAAACTCTCGGCCGGCAATCGTTCACAGTCTGGTGAAACGAAAAAAGGCGGCCGAAGCCGCCTTTTCAAAATCCTTGGACCAGGTTTATTCGGCCGGGGTCGCTTCCGCCGCCTTTGCAGCCTCGTCGGCGGCCTTGGCGGCTTCGTCGACGGCCTTCTTCTCGGCAGCTTCCTTGGCGGCCGTCTCGGCGGCCAGCGCCTGGGCAGCGGCAACCTTCTCGGCTTCGATGCGGGCCTTCTCGGCGTTCAGCGCGTCGCGTTCCTCATCGTTGAGCTTGCGGGCGCGCACGCCGGTGTTTTCCGAAATACGGGCCGACTTGCCGCGACGGTCGCGCAAATAATAGAGCTTGGCGCGGCGCACCTTGCCGCGGCGCACGATCTCGACGCCTTCGACCATCGGCGAGTAGACCGGGAAAACGCGCTCGACGCCTTCGCCGTAGGAGATCTTGCGGACGGTGAAATTTTCCTGGAAGCCGGCGCCGGCGCGGGCGATGACGACGCCCTCATAGGCCTGGACGCGGGTGCGGGTGCCTTCGGTCACGCGGACCTGGACGCGCACGGTGTCGCCGGGCTGAAACTCGGGAAGCTTGCGCTTGGCTTCGATCTTGGCGGCCTGTTCGGCCTCGAGCTGACGGATGATATCCATCTCAATAGTCCACTTCTTGTTCTTCCGACAGTCAGAGCGTCCGACACTCGCCTTGCAGTTCCATTGACCGCTCGGCTATGCCCTTTGTCCCCGAGACATCTTGTCTTCGAAACATTGGGCAGGGGCGACTACACCGTCATTGTTGACGGGTCCGGGAGATTTTTCTCGCCAGTACGGGCGGGCACATACAGCTATTTCACTGACTTGTCACGCCTTGGCCCTGTCTTTTTTGGCCGCATGCCACCACGCAATCGTCCAGTGCAGGGTTGCGCCGGCCCTTCAAGCTTCCTAATCCGGGAGCAGCACACTTGTCCGGCGGCCTCACAATGTCTGTTTTCGACGCAGTCCTGCTCTTCCTCGCGGGTTTTCTGTCAGGCGCCGTCAACGCGGTTGCCGGCGGCGGCACCTTCATAACCTTCGGCGCCATGACGCTGGCCGGCCTGCCGCCGATCGTCGCCAACGCCACGTCCTCGGTGACGCAGTTTCCCGGTTACATCACCTCGACGCTGGCTTACTGGACCGACATCAAGCATTTCTGGCGCGGCGCGCTGCTGCTTTGCCTGATCTCGGCTTTGGGCGCGCTGGCTGGTGCGCTCATCCTGCTGGCGCTCTCAAATCCGTCGTTCCGCGCCCTCGTGCCGTGGCTGCTGCTGGCCGCAACCGCCTTGTTCGCCGCCGGGCCGTGGCTGAAACCAACGCCGAAGCCTGGGCATGAAGCCACGGTCGGCTCTCTGGCCGGTTCGCTGGCGCAGTTCGCTACCGCCATCTATGGCGGCTTCTTCGGCGCCGGCATGGGCGTCATGATGCTGGCGACGCTCGGCCTGACGCAATCCGGCGACTATCACCGGCTGAACGCGCTGAAGAACATGCTGGCCGTGGTCATCGCCGCCGTTGCCATACTGGTCTTCGTTTCCGGCGGCGTTGTTGCTTGGCCTCAGGCAATCGTCATGATCCCCGGCGGCGCGCTTGGCGGCTATGCCGGCGTCTGGATCGCCAAGCGCGTGCCGCAAAACGCAGTACGCGGCTTCGTCATCGCCGTCGGCCTGTTTCTCGCCGTCTACTATTTTGCCAAGGGCTGAGCGGCGAGCAAATCCGGCCGGCGCTCCCTGGTCAGCTTCTCGGACTCGGCGCGCCGCCACGCGGCGATCTTCTTGTGATTACCGGAGACCAGCACGTCGGGGATGGGGCGGCCTTCGAACTCCTGTGGCCGCGTGTAATGCGGGTGTTCGAGCAGGCCGTTCTCGAAACTTTCTTCCTCGCCCGACACCGCATTGCCCATGACGCCGGGCAACAGCCGCACAACGGCGTCGAGCAGTACGAGCGCCGCCGGCTCGCCGCCCGACAGGATGAAATCGCCGATGGAGACCTCTTCCAGTCCACGCGCCTCGATCAGCCGCTGGTCGACGCCCTCGAACCGGCCGCAAACGATGACGGCGCCTGGCCCGCCAGCCAGTTCGCGCACGTGCGCCTGCGTCAGCGGCTTTCCACGCGGGCTCATCAGCAAACGCGGCCGCGGATCGCCCGCCGGCGACGTGTGGTCGATCGCCTTGGCCAGCACATCGGCGCGCATCACCATGCCGGCGCCACCGCCGGCCGGCGTGTCGTCGACGGTGTGATGGCGATCGCTGGCGAAGTCGCGGATCTGGATAGCTTCCAGCGACCATGTCCCGACTTCGAGCGCCCGTCCGGCCAGCGACAGGCCTAGCCCGCCCGGAAACATCTCGGGATAGAGCGTCAGCACCGACGCCTTGAACGTCACCGGTTGCCTCCGGCTTCGCGCGGCCCGCGCGGTCGGCCCTTCGCGTCGAAATCTTCTTCGCGCGGCGCGTCGCCATCCTCATCCTCGACAAGGCCGGCGGCTGCCGGGTCGACGCGGAGAAAACCTTCGGCGATCGAAACCTGAGGCACGGCGGCCTGGGTGAACGGGATCAGCACGCCTTTGCGCCCGCCGAGGGTAACGTCGAGAATGTCGCCGCCGCCGAAATTATGCACCGCCACCACCTTGCCGATGACCGCGCCCTTATCGTCGCGGACTTCAAGTCCGACGAGATCGGCGTGGTAGAATTCGTCCTCCTCGCCATCGTCGGGCAGCATCGAGCGGTCGACGAACAGCTCGGTTCCGGCCAGCGCCTCGGCGGCGTTGCGGTCGGCAATGCCCTTGAAGCGCACCACCACGACGGTGTTGGCGGGCCTGATGTCGATGATCTGGAAGGCGCGGCCGTCCTTGGCATAGAGCGGCCCATAATCGGCCAGCGCCATCGGCTCGCCAGTGAAAGTCTTCACCCGCAATTCGCCCTTGATGCCGTGGGCGGCGCCGATCACGGCCATTTGCACGGGGTTCTGGGGCTTCGACATGGCTGATATCCTTTGCCCTGCTCTAACGCCCTACCGGCGTCATTTCAATGACAGGTTCTTCACCGCTTCCTAACCCGGCTGCCTGACAATGGCGGCATGCAGGAATTTCTCATCCCGGCAAAACCCGACCTCCAGGCAGCGCGCGAAAGCTGGCTGAAGATGCTGGCGCGCGAGCGCCGGCTGTCGCCGGCGACCGTCGAAGCCTATGAGCGCGACACGCGCCAGTTCCTGCATTTCCTCACAGGGCATTGCGGCGGCTCGCCTGGTCTTTCCGACATCGCCACTCTGCGCCCGGCCGATCTGCGCGGCTTTCTTGCCGCGCGGCGCAACGCCGGCGCCGGCGCCCGCACGCTCGGACGCGGCCTCGCCGGCATCCGCTCGCTGCTGCGCTTCCTCGAACGGCGGGGTCTCGCCAATGCCGCCGGTGCCGCGGCGTTGCGCGCGCCGCGCCAGCCGAAATCGCTGCCCAAGCCGCTGACCGCCAGCGATGCCAAACATGTCGTGTCGGTGGACTGCCAGCTGGCTGAAGAGCCTTGGATCGCCGCCCGCAACGCCGCCGTGCTGACGCTGCTTTATGGATCGGGCCTGCGCATTTCCGAAGCGCTGGGCCTCAGCGCCGCCGACCTGGCATCGGAAGCCGACACCGTGCTGCGCGTCACCGGTAAGGGTGGCAAGACACGGCTGGTGCCAGTGCTGCCGGTGGCGCTCAGGGCAATCGCCGAATACCGAAAACTTTGCCCCTATCATCTCGACCCCAAGGGCCTGCTGTTTCGCGGCGCCCGCGGCGGGCCGCTCAACCCGGCCATCGTCCAGCGCGACATGGCCAGGCTGCGCTCGGCGCTGAACCTGCCCGACACTGCGACACCGCACGCGCTGCGCCATTCCTTCGCCACGCATCTGCTCGGCCGCGGCGGCGACCTGCGCACCATCCAGGAGCTTCTCGGCCACGCCAGCCTGTCGACGACGCAGGTCTATACCGGCGTCGACACGGCAAGGCTGCTCGAGATTTACGAATCCGCGCATCCCCGCGCGTGACACTGTATAAGTCCAGGACAATTTCCCCACGCCCGTTAACCGTTTCGCCGCTTTTCAGCTCTAGAACCGCAACCATGAAACGCGCCATTGCCATCGCCGACCGCGCCGCCCTTGTGTCGCTGAAGCTGCTCGTCGCGCTCAACGCCCTGTTTTTCCTGTCTTTCCTCATCGTGCTGCTGCTTGCCATGGGCAGGGCGCATGCCGAAGCCCCGGCCTGCGCCGGCGCCGATCTGCTGTCGGCCCTGCAGAAGGAAGACCCCGCCACCTATGCCAGGATCGAGACGGAAGCAGCAGCGACGCTGAACGGCAAGGGCCTGTTGTGGAAGCTGGAGAAATCAGGCGAAAAGCCATCCTTCCTGTTCGGCACCATGCACATGACCGACCCGCGCGTGACCACTCTGCCGCCGGCAGCCAGGAAAGCCTATGACGCTGCCGGCACCATCATCATCGAGACCACCGACGTGCTCGACAAGCAGAAGATGATGGAGGCCATGCTCAAGGAACCCGAGCTGATGATGTTCACCGACAACACGACGTTGTCGTCGCTGTTGTCGCCGGAGGATGCGGCGGTGGTGAACAAAGGGCTCGATGCACGCGGCATTCCGCCGGCGAGCGTCTCCAAGATGAAGCCGTGGCTGCTGTCGGCCATGGTCGCGCTGCCGGTCTGTGAGGTCGCCCGTCAGGCAGGCGGCGCACCGGTTCTCGACGTCAAGCTGGCGCAGGACGCCAAGGCTAATGGCAAGCCGGTGGAAGGGTTGGAGACCGCAGCCAGCCAGCTGCGCGCCATGGCCTCGCTGCCGCTTGCGTTCCACATCAAGGGGCTGGTCGAGACCCTGAAGCTCGGCGACAAGATAAACGACATCAACGAAACCATGATAGTGCTTTACCAGCGCGGCGACACCGGCACCTTCTGGCCGCTGTTGCGTTCGATCTCGCCCGACGAAGACGACGCAGGTTACGCCGAATTCGACCGGACGATGATCACCGGCCGCAACAAGGTCATGGCCGACCATGCCGCACCGATCCTGGCCAAGGGCAATGCCTTCATGGCCGTCGGCGCCATGCATCTTCCCGGCCCCGAAGGCCTGGTCGAGGATTTTCGCAAAGCCGGCTATACCGTCACCGCCGTCGACTGAGCAGCGCCCGTCTGAATACCGAATCACGTAAGCCCGGCTCTGTCCGGTGCGCAACTGATTCGCAAAGCGAAGGCGGTTGGCCCTATTTTTGGCGGAAAAGGCCAGCTAAGCTCGTTCTACCTCGTTCGTGATTGATTTTGCGGGGGAAAATACAGGCCACAAGCGGTTGCGAATCAGAATTTTCCTGCGTTCGTCAATTTGAAGGCCTAGTATGAACCCGTTCAACGGTTGCGCGTTGAGGGGTGTTGATTGATGCTTTTCATCCACGGAGGACACTTTTATGGCGAACCCTAACGATCCAGCGCCCAGGTCGGGTGGTGGCAGCGGCTGGCTGATTGCGCTGGTCGTCGTCATCCTTGCGATTGTCGCGTACTATGTTTTCGGCAGAAGCGGCGAACATCCTGCACCCGCAGAGCCGCCGGCAGCCAGCACACCGGCGCCCGCACCTGCACCGGCTGAGCCGATGAAGCCCGCCGAACCGGCTCCCGCACCAGCCCCTGCTCCCGCACCGGCTCCTGCGCCAGCCCCGGCACCCGCGCCTGCTCCGGCGCCGAGCCCGTAATCTGGCCAACTGATCTGGCATCTTGTTCCAGCCAAGAACGGCCTGCTGAAAAGCGGGCCGTTTTGTTTGGGGCACCTATCGGCGAGCGTCGCGATTCTTCACCGCCCCCTCTGTCCTGCCGGACATCTCCCCCTCGAGAGGGGAGATCGGCAGTTCACGAACAGCGCCAGGTTAGAAACGTGAGAAACTTGAAAGCTCGCGACGCGGCGGTGAAGTCCAATCTCCCCCCTTGCTTGAGGGGGAGATTGCCGGCAGGCCAGAGGGAGGCCAGAGGGGGGGTGCTGTCCCTCCAGTGTTTCCTTAAATATGGATCGGCTTGAAGAACGTCGCCAGCGCTGCTTCCTTCACCGCTTCCGACATTGTCGGATGCGCGTGGCAGGTGCGGGCGAGGTCTTCGGAAGAGCCGCCGAACTCCATCAGCACCGCCGCCTCATGGATCATCTCGCCGGCGCCGAAGCCGACAATGTGGACGCCGAGCACGCGGTCGCTGGCTTTGTCGGCGAGGATCTTCACGAAGCCGTCTGTGTGCAGCATGGCGCGCGCGCGGCCGTTGGCGGTGAACGGGAATTTGCCCATCTTGTAGTCGATGCCGGCCTTCCTCAGCTCTTCCTCTGTCTTGCCGACCGAAGCGATTTCCGGGCTGGTGTAGACGACGCTCGGGATGACGTCGTAGTTCACATGGCCGGCCTGGCCGGCAATGGTCTCGGCCACCGCCACGCCTTCGTCCTCGGCTTTGTGCGCCAGCATCGGTCCGGCGATGACATCGCCGATGGCGTAGATGCCGGCGACGTTTGTCCTGAGATGGCTGTCGATCTTGACCCGGCCGCGCTCGTCGACCTCGACGCCGGCTTCCTTCAGTCCAAGGCTGTCCGAATATGCGCGGCGTCCGGTCGAGATCAGCACCGCGTCGGCCTCGATGGTCTCGGCCGCCCCGCCCTTGACCGGTTCGAAGGTGACGGTCGCGCCCTTCTTGGCCTTGGCAACGCCGGTCACCTTGGCGCCGAGCTTGAACTCGAAACCCTGCTTCGAAAGCAGGCGTTGGAACTGCTTGGAAACCTCGCCGTCCATGCCGCCCAGGATGGTGTCGAGGAATTCAACCACGGTGACCTTGGCGCCGAGCCGCGCCCATACCGAGCCAAGCTCCAGCCCGATGACGCCGCCGCCGACCACCACTAGATGGCCAGGCACTTTCTCCAGCGACAGCGCTCCGGTCGACGACAGGATCACCTTCTCGTCGATGCCGACCTTGACGCCGGGAATGCCGGCGACATCGGAGCCGGTGGCAATGACGATGTTCTTGGTCTCGATCTCCTCGACCTTGCCGTCCTCGCCCGACACCGACACTTTGCCGGCGGCGACCACCTTGCCGGTGCCGCGGAACGAGTCGATCTTGTTCTTCTTGAACAGGAAGGCGACGCCGTTGACGTTGGCCGAAACGGTCGCATCCTTGTGCGCCATCATCTTCTTCAGATTGAGTTTCGGCGCCGGTATCTCGACGCCCAGCGTATCGAAGGAATGGCCCGCTTCGGCGAACATCTCCGAGGCATAAAGCAGCGCCTTGGACGGGATGCAGCCGATGTTGAGGCAAGTGCCGCCGAAGGTCGCGTTCTTCTCGACCACCGCGACCTTCAGCCCGAGCTGCGCCGCCTTGATGGCGCAGACATAGCCGCCCGGTCCCGATCCGATGATAACGACGTCATAAGCCATGATGGGTGTCCTTCTTGCCTAGAGGATGATGCCGAAAAGTGTGAAGCGGTTTTCGGAGAACATCATGCTTTATCCCTTTGATTTGTGGCCTTCAGCGGCCGCCGCTGACATTCAGGATCGCGCCCGTCGTATAGGACGCCTCATCCGACAAAAGATAGAGAACCGCATGCGCGACTTCATCCGCCGTGCCGGCCCGTTTCATCGGCAGCATGTCACGGAACCGCGCGACCCGGTCCGGCTGGCCGCCCGAAGCGTGGATCTCGGTGTCGATAATGCCCGGCCGTATCGCATTGACGCGCACGCCTTCGGTCGCGACTTCGCGCGCCAGCCCGAGCGTGAACGTGTCGATCGCCGCCTTGGACGCAGCATAGTCGACATATTCGCCGGGCGAACCGTGTATCGACGCCGCCGACGATATATTGACGATGGCGCCACCCTTGCCGCCATTCTTGCTCGACATGCGCCTGACCGCTTCGCGCGCGCACAGAAACGAGCCGATGACATTGATGCGCATCATGCGCTCCAGCCGCGCCAGGCTCATCTCGTCGACGCGCGCCTTGACGTCGACGACGCCGGCATTGTTGACCAGCGCGTCGAGCCGGCCATAGGCGCGATCGACGGCTTCGAACATGGCGACGATGTCGGCTTCGACGCCGACGTCGCCCTTGACGGCAAATGCCTCGCCACCCGCCGCCTCGATTTCGTCGACCAGCGCCTTGGCGGCAGCCTCGTTCGAGGCATAGTTGACCGCGACCCGGTAGCGCGCCTTTGCCGCAAGCCGGCAGGTGGCCGCGCCAATGCCACGACTGCCGCCGGTGACCAGAAGCACCTTCTTGGACGCGCTCATTCCTGGCAACCTTTCAGCAGAAACACGTCCCATGGCAGTTTTGAGAAACCGTTCGGGCCGAAGGCCGTCGACATCTGCAGCGACGGCCCGAGATCGGGGAAGATCAGGCTCTGCGGCGCGTCCGTGCCTTCCGCCGCCAGGAGCGCGATGTTGCCCTTATCGTCGGCGCTGTAGATGACGCCATGCCAGACCGTGCAGGCGGCAAGCTCGTCACCGGTGACGTCGCCGGTCGGGCATTTGTACATCAGCGACCCTTGCGGTCGCGAAACACCGGATGTCCACATGACAATGCCGTCGAGAACGATGCCCTTGTCGAGCACCATCTTGAACGAGTTGGTGACGGTGACCGCATCCGTCGTCGGCCGGAAATCAATGCCGGCCTCGCTTTCGGCATCGCCATAGACAGCAAGCGCCAGCGGGCAGGCGGCATGCGCCTCGTAACCCGCTGCGAGAACAGCCAGCCCGGCCATAAATCCGATCATTGGCGAAGCGATGTTTGTCATGAATTGCTCGGGCTGCTCTCGCGGCCGTCGGCGTTTTCGATTACCTCGAAATCGGTCATCAAGACCAGCGGCTCGCCGGCCGCATCCAGTCCCCAGAAGGAATAATAGTTCCCATCACCGAAGCCAGTGTCGAACATGGCTATATTGAGCGGATTTCCATCAACCGGATTATCCATGCGGAACTTGTCGAACGAGCATGCAACGTCAGCAAGATAGCTGTCGAGTTCCTCCTGCTCGGACATCAGCGTCAGAACCGACTTGTCCATGAACGAAGCAACATTATCATCGACAATAAATCCAGACTTCCAGGACGATGTGCCGACGTCGCGGACGAAGGCAGCCAACTCCCACCGCACCGGCAAGCCAGTGCCAAACCGCAATACCGCTGCAGCAACACGGCCTTGCGCCTCAAGCAACGTGACTGGATAGCATCCCGGCCTGACCTTACGGCTAAACACAGGCCGTTCCAGCCCGGTAATCAGTGGATCGCAAGCGATGATTTCGCCGGTCGGTAGCTCAAGCTCACCGATCGCGGTGACGATGATCTTCCGCTCCGCCATTTCGGCTTCGCTGAGAGCGAAGACACCGAGATTGCTGCTCGCCGGCGCCGAATCCCATTCAGTCGATGTCGCCGGCGGAGAGATGGCGGCGGAAGCCGCCGGCCGGGAACGCCTCAATACTCTACCCGCTACTCGACCCAGCTTGAACCCAAACCGCGC
The DNA here is from genome assembly GCF_030323205.1 of Mesorhizobium sp. C395A. Lineage (NCBI taxonomy): Bacteria > Pseudomonadati > Pseudomonadota > Alphaproteobacteria > Hyphomicrobiales > Phyllobacteriaceae > Mesorhizobium > Mesorhizobium sp. C395A. The sequence continues at coordinate 4,547,086 of NZ_CP100473.1, forward strand.
CAGCCAGCCGCTCATGACGGATCAGCTCCGATCACAAATCAAGCACCAGCCGTTCGGGATCCTCCAGGCTATCCTTGACGCGGACCAGGAAGGTCACGGCTTCCTTGCCGTCGACGATACGGTGATCGTAGCTCAGCGCCAAGTACATCATCGGCCGGATCACGATCTGGCCGCCGACCACGACCGGCCGGTCCTGGATCTTGTGCATGCCCAAAATGCCGGACTGCGGCGCATTGAGGATCGGCGTCGACATCAGTGAGCCGTAAACGCCGCCATTGGAGATGGTGAACGTACCACCCTGCATGTCGGCGACCGAGAGCTTGCCGTCACGCGCGGCGATGCCCAGCCGGCCGATATCCTTCTCGATCTCGGCAATCGACATTTGGTCGGCATTGCGCACCACTGGCACGACGAGACCCTTTTCGGTGCCGACGGCAACGCCGATATGGGCATAGTTCTTGAAGATGATGTCGGTGCCGTCGATCTCGGCATTGACCGAGGGGATTTCCTTCAATGCGTGCGTAACCGCCTTGGTGAAGAAGCCCATGAAGCCGAGCTTCACGCCGTGCTTCTTCTCGAAGATGTCCTTGTACTTGGTCCTGAGCGCCATCACCGCTGACATGTCGACCTCGTTGAAGGTGGTCAGCATGGCGGCGGTCGACTGCGCTTCCTTGAGCCGGCGCGCAATGGTCTGGCGCAATTTGGTCATGCGCACGCGCTCCTCGCGCGACGCATCGTCGCCCGAAGACGGCGCACGCACCGCGACCGGAGCCGGTGCGGCCTTCGGAATTTCGGCCGGCTGCGACGGCGCGCCCTTGGAAATCGCGTCGAGCACATCGCCCTTCAGCACCTGGCCGCGCTTGCCCGAGCCAGAAACCTGGTCGACCGACAGATTGTTCTCGGCGATGAGCTTCGCGGCAGCTGGCGCCGGCGGCATTGTGCGCGGCTCGACCGGCCCGGCATCGCCGGCGATCTTGGCGGTCTCGGCCGCGGCCTGCTTGGTCGTATGTGCCGCGTCGGGGCTCGACGCCTGCGACACAGCTTGCGGCTTGGTCTCCTGCTTGGACGCCGGGGCGGCGGCAGCGCCTCCAGCCGAGATCGAACCCAGCAACGCGCCGACGCCGACGGTCTCGCCTTCCTTGGCGGTGATCTCGCCAAGCGTGCCGGCGGCGGCGGCAGGCACTTCCACCGTCACCTTGTCGGTTTCGAGCTCGACCAGCGGCTCGTCGACGGCAATGGCATCGCCGACCTTCTTGAACCACTTGCCGATGGTCGCCTCGGTGACGGATTCGCCGAGAGTGGGAACGCGGATTTCGGTAGCCATTGTGCTGTCCGTTTCTTCTCTGTCTGTTCTATTCGTCGGGTTTTGTTCTATTCGCCGAGCGCGTCTTCGAGCAGGGCAGCGAGCTGCGCCAAATGCTTCGACATCAAGCCGGTCGCCGGCGATGCCGCCGCTGGCCTGCCGGTATAGCGCACCCGTTGATGCTTGGCGTCGATATGCGCCAGCACCCATTCCAGATAAGGGTCGATGAACGACCATGCGCCCATGTTCTTGGGTTCCTCCTGGCACCACACCATCTCGGCATTGCGGAAGCGCGACAGTTCGGTGATCAGCGCCTTGGCCGGGAACGGGTAGAGCTGTTCGACGCGCAGGAGATAGATATCGTTGATGCCGCGCTTCTCGCGCTCCTCGTAGAGGTCGTAATAGACCTTGCCCGAGCACAGCACGACGCGGCGGATCTTGGAATCCTTGGTGAGCTTGATCGCCTGGTTCTGCAACAGCTGGGCGTCGTCCCACAAAAGCCGGTGGAACGAGCTTTCGCCCGAAATCTCCGGCAGCGTCGACACTGCCCGCTTATGGCGCAGCAGCGACTTCGGCGTCATCAGGATCAGCGGCTTGCGGAAGTCGCGCTTCAGCTGCCGGCGCAGTATGTGGAAGTAGTTGGCCGGCGTCGTGCAGTTGGCGACTTGCATATTGTCTTCGGCGCAGAGCTGCAGGAAGCGCTCGAGCCGGGCCGAAGAATGCTCCGGACCCTGGCCTTCATAGCCATGCGGCAGCAGGCATACCAGGCCTGACATTCTGAGCCACTTGCGCTCGCCCGATGAGATGAACTGGTCGAACACCACCTGGGCGCCGTTGGCGAAATCGCCGAACTGCGCTTCCCAGAGCGTCAGCGCCTTCGGCTCGGCCAGGCTGTAGCCATATTCGAAGCCAAGCACCGCCTCTTCCGACAGCATCGAGTTGATGACTTCGTAGCCGGCCTGCGCCGCCGACAGATTGTTGAGCGGGATGTAGCGGGTCTCGTCGCGCTGGTCGTAGAGCACGGAATGGCGCTGCGAGAAGGTGCCGCGTTCGGAATCCTGGCCGGAGAGCCGGATCGGATTGCCGTCGAGCAGGATGGCGCCGAAGGCCAGCGCCTCGGCCGTCGACCAGTCGATGCCTTCGCCGGAGTCGATCGCCTGGCGGCGGTTTTCGAGGAAGCGGATGATGGTCTTGTGCGCCTCGAAACCCTTCGGCACCTCGGTCAGTTTCTTGCCGATGTCCTTCAGCACCTTGACCGGCACGGCGGTCTTGCCGCGACGCTGTTCGTCCTGGTTGTCGGCGGTGCGCAGGCCGGACCAGGCGCCGTCCAGCCAGTCGGCCTTGTTGGGCTTGTAGTGCTGGCCGACTTCCCATTCGGATTCCAGATGGGCGCGCCAGTCGGCCTTCATCTTTTCGAGTTCGGCCTGGCTGATATGGCCCTCGGCGATCAGCCGCTCGCCATAGATCTGCACCGTCGTCTTGTGGTTGCGGATGTTGGCGTACATGATCGGCTGGGTGAAGGCTGGCTCGTCGCCCTCATTGTGGCCGAAGCGGCGGTAGCAGAACATGTCCACCACCACCGGCTTGTGGAACTTCATGCGAAATTCGATCGCCACCTTCGTGGCATGCACCACCGCTTCAGGGTCGTCGCCATTGACGTGGAAGATCGGCGCCTCGATCATCTTGGCGACGTCGGACGGATAGGGCGACGAGCGCGAGAAGCGCGGATTGGTGGTGAAGCCGATCTGGTTGTTGATGATGAAATGCAGCGTGCCGGCGACGCGGTGGCCGCGCAGGCCCGACAGGCCGAGGATTTCGGCGATCACGCCCTGGCCGGCAAAGGCGGCGTCGCCATGCAGAAGCAGCGGCAGCACCTTGGCGCGCTCTTCCAGCGGCACGATCTCCTCGCGGCTGCGGCCGAACAGATAGTCCTGCTTGGCGCGCGCCTTGCCCATCACAACCGGATCGACGATTTCCAGATGCGAGGGATTGGCGGTCAGCGACAGATGCACCTTGTTGCCGTCGAATTCGCGGTCCGACGAGGCGCCGAGATGGTACTTGACGTCGCCCGAGCCCTCGACCTCGTCAGGAGCGGCCGAGCCGCCCTTGAATTCGTGGAAGATGGCGCGGTGCGGCTTGGCCATCACCTGGGACAGCACGTTCAGCCGGCCGCGATGCGCCATGCCGAGCACGATCTCCTTCATGCCGAGCTGGCCGCCGCGCTTGATGATCTGCTCCAGCGCCGGGATCAGGCCTTCGCTGCCATCGAGGCCGAAGCGCTTGGTACCCTTGTACTTGACATCGATGAACTGCTCGAAGCCCTCGGCCTCGACCAGCTTCTGCAGGATCGCCTTTTTCCCCGTAGCGGTGAAGGAAATCTCCTTGTCGGCGCCCTCGATGCGCGCCTGGATCCAGGCCTTCTCCTCGGGATCGGAAATGTGCATGAACTCGACACCGAGCGTCGAGCAATAGGTGCGGGTCAGAATTTCCAGCATCTGCCGGATGGTGCCGAATTCGAGGCCGAGCACATTGTCGAGGAAGATCGGCCGGTCGTAGTCGGCTGCGGTGAAACCGTAATTCTCCGGCGACAGCTCGTTATAGTCCTCAAGCGGCTTGGCGATGCCGAGCGGGTCGAGATTGGCATGCAGATGGCCGCGCATGCGGAAGGCGCGGATCATCATGATGGCGCGCACCGAATCGCGCGTCGCCTGATGCACGTCGGCATCCGACAGCACGACGCCATTGGTGACCGCCTTGTCCTTGACCTTCTTTTCCAGATGCTTCTCGACGATGCCCCAATTGCCGTCCAGCGCCGACACCAGTTCGCCATTGGCCTGCAGCGGCCAGGAGGGCTTTGCCCAGGAAGCGCCCTTAGCGTTCTTGCGCACATCGCCGGCGTCGTCCTTCAGCCCGGCGAAGAAGTCCTGCCATTCGGGGTTTACCGACTCTGGATCATCCTCATAGGACGCGTACAGCGCGCCGATATAGTCGGCATTGCCGCCATACAGGAAAGAGGTGAGCGAAAATTGGTCGTTGGCCTGATCTTGTCTTGCCATTTTTGTCCGCGGAGCCTGGCTCCGTCTCCTTTTCAAAAGCGAATAGGGAGTAGCGAATAGCGAGTAGGGATTTTCCCGGGTCGCGCCGTTACTCTCTTTTCCCTATTCGCTATTCACTACTCGCTACTCACTTAGCCTTGATCGCCTCGACCAGTGTCGTGCCCAGACGCGCCGGCGATGGCGATACTTTAATGCCGGCCGATTCCATCGCCGCGATCTTGTCTTCCGCGCCGCCCTTACCTCCGGAAATGACCGCGCCCGCATGGCCCATGGTGCGACCGGCCGGCGCGGTGCGCCCGGCGATGAAGCCGGCCATCGGTTTCCTGCGGCCGCGCCTGGCCTCGTCCTTGAGGAACTGCGCGGCGTCTTCCTCGGCCGAACCGCCGATCTCGCCGATCATGATGATCGACTTGGTCTCGTCGTCGGCGAGGAACATTTCGAGCATATCGATGAACTCGGTGCCTTTGACGGGGTCGCCGCCGATACCGACGGCGGTGGTCTGGCCGAGGCCGACATTGGTGGTCTGGAACACTGCCTCATAGGTAAGCGTTCCCGAGCGCGAAACAACGCCGACCGAGCCCTTGCGGAAGATGTTGCCGGGCATGATGCCGATCTTGCATTCGTCGGGGGTGAGCACGCCGGGGCAGTTCGGGCCGATCAGCCGCGAGGTCGAGCGGTCGAGCCGCGCCTTGACCCTGACCATGTCCATCACCGGAATGCCTTCGGTGATGCAGACGATCAGCGGGATCTCGGCTTCGATGGCTTCGAGGATGGCTTCGGCGGCGCCCGCCGGCGGCACATAGACCACCGAGGCATTGGCGCCGGTCTTTTCCTTGCCCTCGGCAACGGAAGCGAAGATCGGCAGGTTTTCGCCCTTGGCGCCGGTCCAGGTCTCGCCACCCTTCTTGGGATGGATGCCGCCGACCATGTTGGTGCCGTGATAGGCCAGCGCCTGCTCGGTGTGGAACGTGCCGGTCTTGCCGGTCAGGCCCTGAACCAGCACCTTGGTGTTCTTGTCGATGAGAATGGACATCGGAGCCCTTTTCTAAAAACCGTTGATCGAGGAAGGCGAAACGCGCCGGTAGACGCCGCTCACCATGTCTTGCCAGCTGTCGCTGCCGGCAGGTTTGAGATGCAGTCGCATCCGGTAGGCATCGACATTGTCGAAAATATACGTCACGCGTGCTGAGCCACGCGGCGACGACCGCTCCAGAACCAGCTCATCGCCGTTCCACGTTCCTGTGGCCGGCGTGGGCGGCACAAAACCCATGGAGTCGAACTGGTGCATGGTGAAGAGCCTGTTTGGCTGGTCGAAGCCGAACACGCTGTGCGAGCCGAACGAGACCGTGCCGTCGCGGCGCTGGCGATAGCGCTGGACAACGAACAGTCCGCCGAACTGTGGCTCTGCCAGCACGTCCGACGTCGCCGGTCCGCCATCGGCCCACTGCGTTTCCGCCACCTCTTCCTCGCCGCGCCACGCGCCGACCAGCGCCTGCAGGCGCTGGTGATCGGCCGAGAGCGAGGAGAACGCGTTCATGATCAGAGCCGCTTCACGTCGGAGACGGTGAGGTCGCTCTTGGCGTTGCCGGTGTTGAGCGTCGTTGCCGGTTCGAACATCAGCACCACCGGCTCGGCGGTCAGCGACCGCGGCCGGTGCTCGACGCCGCGCGGCACGACGATGAAATCGCCCTCGCCGAGCTCGACCGGACCGTCGCGGAAATCGATGGCGATGCGCCCGCGCAGGACGAGGAAGGCTTCGTCCTCATGCTCATGCGCATGCCAGTCGAAGGTCTCGCCGAACTTGGCAACCTTCGCCTGGCTGTCATTGACATCGCCGGCGATGTGCGGATCGAAGACCTTGGTGATCTTCGCGTCCGCCGCCTCGACGAGGTTTATCTTGCGTGGAGGCATTCGCCTTCAGCCCTTCACCGCCGCCACGATCTTCTTGGCTGCGTCGTCGAGATCGTCGGCCGACACGACGTTGAGGCCGCTGTCGTTGATGATCTTCTTGCCGAGTTCGGCGTTTGTGCCTTCGAGGCGCACCACCAGCGGCACTTTCAGGCCGACTTCCTTGACCGCGGCAATGACGCCCTCGGCAATGATGTCGCACTTCATGATGCCGCCGAAGATGTTGATCAAAATGCCTTCGACCGCCGGGTCCCTGGTGATGATCTTGAACGCTGCCGTCACTTTTTCCTTGGACGCACCGCCGCCGACATCGAGGAAGTTGGCGGGTTCCGCGCCATAGAGCTTGATGATGTCCATCGTTGCCATGGCAAGGCCGGCGCCATTGACCATGCAGCCGATATTGCCGTCGAGCGCGACATAGGCGAGGTCGTATTTCGACGCCTCGATCTCCTTCTCGTCCTCTTCGGTGGTGTCGCGCAGTTCCATCAGTTCGGGATGGCGAAACAGCGCATTGTTGTCGAACGACACCTTGGCGTCCAGCACGCGCAGCCTGCCGTTCTTCATCACGATCAGCGGGTTGACCTCGAGCAGGCTCATGTCCTTCTCGACAAAGGCCTTGTAGAGGATCGGGAACAGCGTGCCGGCATCCTTGGCGGCATCGCCGTTTAGTCCCAGCGCTTCCACCAATATGTCGACGTCGATGGTCGTCACGCCTGCCAGCGGATCGATGGCGCGGGTGATGATCTTGTCCGGTGTGTCGTGGGCGACGCCTTCAATGTCCATGCCGCCCTCGGTCGAGACGACGAAAGCGATGCGGCCGAGCGAGCGGTCGACCAGGATCGACAGATAAAGCTCGCGCTCGATGTCTGCGCCGTCCTCGATATAAAGACGGTTGACCTGCTTGCCGGCGGGGCCGGTCTGCTTGGTCACCAGCGTGTGGCCAAGCATCTCATTGGCGTTGGCAACGACTTCGGCAACCGACTTAGCCATCCGCACGCCGCCCTTTGCGTCGGGCGACAGTTCCTTGAACTTCCCCTTGCCGCGGCCACCGGCGTGGATTTGGCTCTTCACCACATAGAGCGGGCCGGGAAGCGCTTGTGCCGCGGCTTCCGCTTCGCTTGCCTTGAACACCGGCACGCCTTCGGCCACCGGCGCGCCAAACGACTTCAGCAGCGCCTTGCCTTGATATTCATGGATGTTCATCTGGATGGTCTCCGGATCGGCTGCTTTGGGGGATTACTTCGAGGCGAGGTGCGGGGCGATCTTGACGCAAGCCTCGGTCAGGCCCTGCACTGTCGCCACCGAAGCGTCGAACATCTTCTGCTCGGCCTTGTTGAGGTCGATCTCGATGATGCGCTCGACGCCGCCGGCGCCGATGACAACGGGAACGCCGACATAGGTGCCCTTGACGCCATACTGGCCCGAGAGATGCGCAGCACAAGGCAGCACGCGCTTCTTGTCCTTGAGATAGGATTCGGCCATCGAAATTGCGGAAGCCGCCGGCGCGTAGAAGGCCGAGCCGGTCTTCAAGAGGCCAACGATCTCGGCGCCGCCGTCACGGGTGCGCTGGACGATCTGGTCGAGCTTTTCCTTCGAGGTCCAGCCCATCTTGATGAGGTCCGGCAGCGGAATGCCCGACACCGTGGAATAGCGGATCATCGGCACCATGGAATCGCCATGGCCGCCGAGCACGAAGGCGGTGACGTCCTCGACCGAGACCTTGAACTCCTCGGCCAGGAAATAGCGGAAGCGCGCGCTGTCGAGCACGCCGGCCATGCCGACGACATGGGTCTTGGGCAGGCCGGAAAACTTCTGCAGCGCCCAGACCATGGCGTCGAGTGGGTTGGTGATGCAGATGACGAAAGCCTTGGGTGCGTATTTCTTCAGCCCGGCGCCGACCTGTTCCATGACCTTGAGGTTGATGCCCAGCAGATCGTCGCGGCTCATACCCGGCTTGCGCGGCACGCCGGCAGTGACGATGCAGACATCGGCGCCCTCGATCCCGGCATAATCATTGACGCCGGTCAGCCGGGAGTCAAAACCGTCGACCGGCGAAGACTGCGCGATATCGAGCCCCTTGCCTTGCGGGATGCCCTCGGCAATATCGAATAGCACCACGTCGCCGAGGTCCTTGAGGCCGATCATGTGAGCGAGCGTGCCGCCGATCATGCCGGAGCCGATGAGCGCTATCTTGTTGCGTGCCATGTGAGGAAATTTTCCCTTTATCTGTGACGACGCCCAAATCTCTGGTGATCTGGTTGACGGCGTCGAGGAAGAGGCCGGAATGCTGTGATCTCAGCGAGATTTCGCGGCATCCAGTAGACCTGGTGGAAAATATATTCAATCGATTATTTTCGAGTGAATGATTTCAATCGGTTAGAAACATCGGGTTTTACGTAAACGTCAAAGCCTGTAAGCCGACTTGAGAGGTTTACACAATGAGCGTGGAAATCAGAAGACTATATCCAGGCGATGACGCCCTTGTGAAGCGCATCGCCGAAGACGTGTTCGATGAACTGGTACGGGCCGACAGACTGTCCGCCTACCTCGCCTCCTCAGGTCATATGATGATTGTGGCACTGGCCGATGGCGTCGTCGTCGGCCAGTGTGCTGCCGTCATCCACCGCCACCTGGACAAGGTCAGCGAACTCTACGTCGACGAGGTCGGCGTCTCACCCGCCTACCAGCGCCATGGCATCGCGCGAAAGATGCTCGACGCCATGTTCGCGCTCGGCCGCGCGCAGGGATGCGGCGAAGCCTGGTTCGGCACCGAATCGGACAATGTTCCAGCGCGCGCGCTTTATGAATCGCGCAAGGAGGTGCATGGGCCGGCGGGGTCGTTTGTGATGTATGTGTACGAGCTTTAGGCGTCGGCGGGACAGCGCCCCCTCTGCCTTGCCAGGCATTTCCCCCACGAGGGGGGAGATCGGACGTCACGCGACCTTTCGCCAATCTCCAATGGCCGCAGGAATGAGCGGAGCGCCGAAACCGCCAATCTCCCCCCGTGTGGGGGAGATGTCCGGCAGGACAGAGGGGGGCGAAGGATCACTACATAATGACCTCTTGGAACCCTCAGACCTGCGCTTCCGCGTTGTCCTTCTGCCGTTCCGCCCAGTCCTCCAGCCAGTCGCGGCTCTGCATTTCGATCAGGCGCGAGGCCGTGCGCTCGAATTCGAAGACCTCGTTGCCGCGCCTGGCCGTATAGAGCTCAGGCGGCGAGGCGTCGGCGCTTACCACCAGCCGCGTGTGATGATCGTAGAGCGTGTCTATCAGGAGGATGAAGCGCTTGGCCTCGTTGCGCTTGCCTTCGCCCAGCACCGGCACGTGATCGATGAAGACGGTCGAGAAGCGGCCGGCAATGGCCAGAAAATCGCGCGCGCCGAGCGGCTTTTCGCAGAGGTCGGCGAAGGAAAACCGCGCCGCATTGCCGGCAGCAGCCGGTATTCTCACCTGCCGCCCCTTGAGCGTCAGCGCGGTCTCGGCCGTCGGCGCTCCACGCGTCATCGCCTGCCAGGCCTCGTCGAGCACACGGTCGGCTTCGGCATCCGCCGGGGTGACATAAACCGGCGTGCGGGCGAGCTTTTCCAGCCGGTAGTCCTTGTCGGCATCGAGCGTCAGCACATGGGCGTGGCGCTCGAGAATGCTGATGAAGGGCAGGAAGAGTTGGCGGTTCAGCCCGTCGCGATAAAGATCCTGCGGCGCGACATTCGAGGTGGCGACCAGAACCACGCCATTGGCGAACAGCGCCGAAAACAGCCGCGACAGGACCATCGCATCGGCAATGTCGGTGACCGAAAACTCATCGAAGCACAGCACCCAGGCCTGTTCGGCAAGCTGAAGCGCGACCGGCGGGATCGGGTCGTCCTCCTTGACATCGCCGTTCTTGCGCGCCTGCCGGTGCTTCTGGATGCGGTCCTGCACATCGGCCATGAAGTCGTTGAAATGAACGCGGCGCTTGCGCCTGACCGGCAACAGCTCGAAGAACATATCCATCAGCATGGTCTTGCCGCGACCGACGCCGCCATGGATGTAGAGGCCCTTGACGGCCTCGCGCGTCTCGCGCTTGCGGGCAAACAGCCAACCGAGCGCGCTCGACTTGTGCGCCAGCCGCTTGACCGAGATCTCGTCGGTCAGCCGGTCGAGCGCGGCGGCGATGCGCTCCTGCGCAGGATCGCGCTCGATGGCGCCGGTTGCGACCAGATGGTCGTAGCGCTGCCTGACGGTCGCATGGGTCTGGAGGCCGTCACGCAGATGCATCGGTCACGTCGCTGTCTAGGGATAGGCAGCCTATCTTGTAAGCGATATCGGCAAGCCGTTGGTAGTCTGGCCGTCGAATTTCGAACCGCCCGAGGAATAGAGCCGCGCCAGCGTGCCGCCATTCTCGTCATAGAGCGTCAGCTGCTTGCCGGCGACGTTCCACGATTTGATGCCGTCGATGGGCGGCGGGCAATGCAGCGGCCCGGCGCGGAAGCCGGCGCCGAATTTGGTCTGCGGCGTCGCCACCTTGCAGCTCTGTCCGGACACGCTGGCGTTCCAAACGCCGGCAACGCTCGCAGCGGTAAGGTCGGAGGCTCCGGCCGGCGCCGATCCGTCCGGCGGCAGCGAGGCGACCTGCGCGCCTGCCGGCGCGGTCGGGAATTGCGACGGGTCGGTGGTGCCCGGCGCTGCCGGGGGAGGCAGCTGGCTTCCGCTCACCGTGCCGGCGGGCGCCGGCTGCAGCGGGGCGGGCTGCTGGTCATCCATCGATGAAAAACGCGAGGTCGAACAGCCGCTCGCAACGAGCGCTGCCAGCGATACGGCCATCAGCCCGCTTCTCGAAAAAATCATTCCAACCTCCGTCGGATCCGGCTGGGGGGAAGCCGTCCGCACAATCTCACCCCTCACCAAGATGGAGAAGGTGGCGAAATTTCAACCCGATATGGTTAAAATAGGGTTTGCACCACGAATTGTTGTAAATTTGTCGCAAAATGGCTGGCGCACAAAAGGCATGTCTTCGCTCTAGCGCGGTTCCAACCGGTACATTGGTTGCGAAAGCGGCACCGGAGCCCGCAGCAGTCGGCGCATCGGCGGTCGAGCGCAAATGCCGGCGCAAAACTGACTGAAGCGCTTGAGGCGCAAGGCCTGGGTGAGCGGTTTCGCGCCTTCCGTCCGGGCGAGATTTGGGACGTTCCCGAGATCGAGCGCGGCTGAAGTCTGCATTTGGCCGTTTACGGCACTGCCGTTTTAGCCGATGGTCTATCGCAACAGGGGGAACAGATGAAATCAATCTTGGCAGTTTTGATCGCGCTGGTAATTTCGACGCCGGCCGCTTTCGCGGGTGAAATCACCGATCGCGCCGCTGAAGCCGAAAAGGCACTGCAGGCGGGTGATGGTGCCGGCGCGCTGGACAAATTCCGCAGCGCCGAGGACGCTCTGTGGCAAGCGATGCCGCTTGGCGTGCAAAATGTGAAGCACATCATGTCGGCCAGCGGGTTCGGGGCCTACGCCGAGCGCCCGAACCATGTCTACAAGCCGGGCGAAGAGATTGTGCTTTATATGGAGCCGGTCGGTTACGGCTACGGCTCGGATGGGCTCGGCAACAACCAGATCGCGCTTTACGTTGACCTTACCGTGCTTTCCCAGTCGGGCGAGAAGCTGGGAACCGTCGAAAAGCTTGGCCGGGTCCAGCTCGCCTCGCGCTCGCATAACCGAGAGATGTTCTTCAAATTAAACGTCTCCCTGGATGGCGTTCCCCCGGCAAATACCGCGCGGATTTCCTCATGCACGACGAGAACTCGCAAAAGACGGCGCCTTTCACGACCGACTTCGAGATTGCCGAATAGCGCGCCCAGTCGGAAAGAGCATCGCGGCAACGGAACCAGAGCGCCGCAGATGCGTTCTTAAGCCGGCTGCAGGCCAGTCAATTTGCGAGGCATTGTCCATGATCAAATGGATCATCATTCTTCTCATCGTTGCTGCCGCCGCCAGCCTGCTCGGCATGCCGGCGCTGGCCGGTGCCGCCGCCACCGGCGCGCGCGTGCTGATCGGCATCGTTCTCGTCATCTTCCTGCTGATCGTGCTCGGCGTTTTCGCGGTAACCTAAACGCAGCCCACACTGGTAATTCCCGCCCGTTTCCGCCATATAGCGGCGAAACGTACAGGAAATTACCTCAGATCATGGCAGGCACTGCCCCCTTCGCCAAGATGAACGGCATCGGCAACGAAATCATCGTCGCCGACATGCGTGGCCGTGCCGATAGGGTCACGGCGGCGTCGGCTGTCGCGCTGAACGCCGATGCGGCGACCAGGTTCGACCAGATCATGGCGGTCCACGATTCGCGCACGCCGGGCACCGCCTTTTACATCGACATCTTGAATTCCGACGGCTCGGGCGCGCAGGCCTGCGGCAACGGCATGCGCTGTGTCGTCCAGGCGCTGGCCGCCGAAACCGGCCAGAAGACTTTCACCTTCGAGACCCGCGCCGGCATCCTCAACGCCGTCGAACATGCCGACGGCACCATCTCGGTCGACATGGGCACTCCGCGCTTTGGCTGGCAGGACATTCCGCTGGCCGAGGAATTCCGCGACACCCGCATGATCGAGTTGCAGATCGGCCCCATCGACGCGCCGGTGCTGCATTCGCCTTCGGCTCTCTCGATGGGCAACCCTCACGCTATCTTCTGGGTCGACAACGATGTCTGGTCCTACGAACTCGAGCGTTTCGGCCCGCTGCTCGAAAACCATCCGATCTTCCCCGAGCGCGCCAACATCACCATCGCCCAGGTAACGTCGCCGGAGACGATGATCATCCGCACCTGGGAGCGCGGCGCCGGCCTGACCAAGGCTTGCGGCTCGGCCGCTTGCGCTTCCGTCGTCGCCGCTGCCCGCACCCGGCGCACCGGCCGCAGCGTTACGCTGATGACGCCCGGCGGCGGCTCGCTGCATGTGGAATGGCGCGACGACGACCACGTCATCCTGACCGGCGCTGCCGAATGGGAGTTTTCCGGCAATTTCGATCCGTCGACCGGCACCTGGGCCCGCGACACCGAAAGCGCGGCCTGATGTCTGCACTTGCCGATACCAAGGGCCCCAACTCCCAAGGCATAGACGTCGTCACCTTTGGCTGCCGTCTCAACACCTATGAATCCGAAGTGATGCGCCGCGAGGCCGAAAGCGCAGGTCTCGGCGCGCTCAAAGGCGGCGCCATTATCTTCAACACCTGCGCCGTCACCGCCGAAGCGGTGCGCCAGGCCAGGCAGTCGATCAGAAGGGCCCGCCGCGAAAATCCGGCGGCGCGCATCATCGTCACCGGCTGCGCCGCGCAAACCGAACCGCAGAATTTTGCCGCCATGGACGAGGTCGACCTCGTGCTTGGCAACGAAGAGAAGCTGAAGGCCAACTCCTACCGCGCGCTGCCGGATTTCGGCGTCAACGACACCGAGAAGGCGCGCGTCAACGACATTTTCTCGGTGCGCGAGACCGCCGGTCATATGGTGGACGCCATCGAGGGCCGGGCGCGCGCTTTCGTGCAGGTGCAGAATGGCTGCGACCACCGCTGCACCTTCTGCATCATCCCCTACGGCCGCGGCAATTCGCGCTCGGTGCCGATGGGCGCCGTGGTCGAGCAGGTCAAGCGTCTGGCCGGCAACGGCTATGCCGAGATCGTGCTGACCGGCGTCGACATGACCTCTTTCGGCGCCGACCTGCCGGGCGCGCCGAAGCTGGGAAAGCTGGTGAAGACCATCCTGAAGCAGGTGCCTGACGTGAAGCGGCTGCGGCTGTCCTCCATCGATTCGATCGAAGCCGACGACGATCTGCTGGACGCCATCGCCACCGAGCCCAGGCTGATGCCGCATCTGCATCTGTCGCTGCAATCAGGTGACGACATGATCCTGAAGCGCATGAAGCGCAGGCATTTGCGCGACCAGTCGATCCGCTTCTGCGAGGATGTGCGCAAGCTGCGCCCCGAAATCGTCTTCGGCGCCGACATCATCGCCGGCTTCCCGACCGAGACCGAGGAAATGTTTCAGAATTCGATAAAGATCGTCGAGGAATGTGGGCTGACGCACCTGCATGTCTTCCCGTTTTCGCCGCGCGAAGGCACGCCCGCCGCGCGCATGCCGCAGGTCCGCCGCGAATTGGTCAAGCAGCGCGCGGCCCAGCTGCGCGCCGTCGGCGAGGCCGCCTATCGCCGCCATTTGTCGTCGCTCCCGGGAACGCGCCAGTCGATCCTGGTCGAGCGCGACGGCCTCGGCCGCACCGAAGGGTTCACGCTTGCCGCGCTAGGCACAGGCGCGCCGGGCGAGATCGTCGAGGCAGACATCACCGGCCATGATGGGGCGCGCCTGATAGCCTCGCCCCTCACTGCCCGCGCCGCCTGAGACGATTGAAGCATGGCCGGTTTTTTCAAGAACATATTTTCGTTCGGCAAGAAGGAAGGCGTCGAGGAGCGCATCGACGAAACCGCTCCCCTGCCGCCGATCAAATGGGATGCGCTTGAGGCGCTGAAGCCGGCGGCCGAGCAGGTCGTTCCGGAGTTCTTGAAGCGCGAGGAGCCCGAGCCGCCGACGCCCCACCCTCCCCTCGATGGGGAGGGTCGCCACGAAGTGGCGGAGAGGGGTGAGAGCGCCGACGCCGGCGCCACTCACCCCCAAGCTTCGCTTGGGGCCTCCCCCATCGAGGGGAGGTAAAGCCTGCGCCGCAGTCGGCGCCAGAAGAACCGAAGCCCGAACCCGCGCCGACCATCCCGCCCGCGCCGGAACCGGTCGTCCCATCCGAGCCGGAACCGTTGCCGGAGCCCGCGCCGGAAGAAGCCCCCGAACCTGAGACGCCTGCCGAGCCGCCGGAGCCCGAGGAAGTTCCCGCGCCGCCGGCTGTTCCGAAGCCCGCGCCCGAACCGCAGCCGCAAGAAGTTCCGGCCGCACCGGCCAAGCCGGAGGTTGAACCAGCGCGCCCGGAGAGGCAGCCGGAACCGGCCCCCGTTGAAGTACCAACGCCTGCCGAGGAGCCGGCCGAAGCACCAGCGCCGATCGAAGTGCCGCAACCGTCCGCGCCTCCCGCACAGCCTACCTCAGAGGTCAGCGCCGCCCCGCCTGCCGGCACCTTCTCCCCGTATAGCCACGGGGAGAAGGACGAGGCGCCCCACCCTCCCCTCGGTGGGGAGGGTCGACGCGAAGCGGCGGGGTGGGGTGACAGCGCTGACGCCAGCGCAAATCACCCCCACCCCCAAGCTTCGCTTGGGACCTCCCCCATCAAGGGGGAGGTAAAGCGCACGTCGGTTGAAGCTGTACCCGCGCCGGTCGAAGCCAAGACCATCGTTGCCGAGCTAGCGCCCGCGCCGGCCCCGCAACCTTCGCCACAGTCAAAACCAGCTCCCGGCAAAGTCACCGTAACCAAAAAGGTCGAGCAGAAAGCCGAGCCGCAAAAGGCGCCCGAACCGGCGCCGCGACGCTCCTGGTTCCAGCGCATGCGCGACGGGCTTGCCCGCTCCTCGAAAGAACTCACCGGCAACATCGCCGGCGTCTTCACCAAGCGCAAGCTCGACGAGGAGACGCTGCAGGATCTGGAGGACGTGCTGATCCGTGCCGATCTGGGCATGGAAACAGCCTTGCGCGTCACCGATGCCCTCGCTGCCAGCCGCTACGGCAAGGATGTCTCCGACGCGGATGTCCGCACCATCATGGCGGCCGAGGTGGAGAAGGTGCTGGCCCATGTCGCCATGCCGCTGGAGCTCGACCTGTCGCACAAGCCGCATGTCATTCTGGTGGTCGGCGTCAACGGCACCGGCAAGACCACGACCATCGGCAAGCTCGCCGCCAAACTGACCGATGGTGGCCTGTCGGTGATGCTGGCCGCCGGCGACACGTTTCGCGCTGCAGCCATCGAGCAGCTGAAGATCTGGGGCGAGAGGACGAAGTCGCCGGTCATCGCCTCGAAGATAGGCGCGGATGCCGCCGGCCTCGCCTACGACGCTTTCGAACGCGCCAAGGAGGCCGGCTCCGACGTGCTGATCATCGACACCGCCGGCCGGCTGCAAAACAAGACCGAACTGATGGCGGAGCTGGAAAAGATCGTGCGCGTGCTGGGCAAGCTCGATCCGGAAGCGCCGCATACCGTGCTGCAGACGGTCGACGCCACCACCGGCCAGAATGCGCTCAATCAGGTCGAGATCTTCCGCAATGTCGCCGGCGTCAACGGCCTGGTGATGACCAAGCTGGACGGCACGGCGCGCGGCGGTATTCTGGTCGCGATCGCGGCAAAGCACAAACTGCCGGTCTACTTCATCGGCGTCGGCGAACAGGTCGACGACCTCGAACCATTCTCGGCCAGCGAATTCGCCAGGGCGATCGCGGGCGTAGCGTAAAAAGCACGATCCCGAAGAGCTGCAGGCTTTTTTGGACAAGATCATGCGTCAGAAGGAAGTCATGAACCCTCCCATCCTCGAACGCGACCCGTCCGACCCGCGAAAGAAGAAAGAAAGCGTCAATCCGCTGCTCAAGCTGGTGCTGGAACTCGGGCCGCTGATGGTGTTCTTCTTCGCCAATGCACGCGGCGCCTGGCTGGTGCAGAAATTTCCTGTCCTGGCCGAATTCGGCGGGCCGATCTTCGTCGCCACCGGCCTGTTCATGGCGGCGACGGCGGTCGCGCTGATCGCCTCCTGGCTGCTGCTGCGCACCTTGCCGATCATGCCGATGGTCTCGGGCGTCGTCGTCTTCATCTTCGGCGCGCTGACGCTCTATCTGCAGGACGACGTGTTCATCAAGATGAAGCCGACCATCGTCAACACCCTGTTCGGCGGCGTGCTGCTCGGCGGTCTGTATTTCGGCCGATCGCTGCTCGGCTATGTCTTCGATTCGGCCTTTCGCCTCGATGCCGAAGGCTGGCGCAAGCTGACTTTCCGCTGGGGCCTGTTCTTCCTGTTCCTGGCTCTTGCCAATGAAGTGGTGTGGCGGAATTTTTCCACCGACTTCTGGGTTACCTTCAAGGTCTGGGGCATCATGCCGATCACCCTGTTGTTCACCTTCAGCCAGATGCCGCTGATCCTGCACCATTCGATCGAGGATAAGGCCGAGAAGGTGGAAGAAGCCGGCAAGTAGAGCAATTCCAGGAAAAGTGTGAAGCCGTCCGGAATTGCGTCAGAATAAACGGAGACGGCCATGGAATTCGTCACCACGCGCGATGAACTGAGGACGATCTACAAGACGCCGCGGCCGACCGACACCTCGATGCGCAAGGAACTCAGGGCGCTCGACGGCCACTGCCGCTCTTTCATCGGCAAGAGCCCTTTCGTGCTGATCGGTTCTTCCGACGGCGCCGGCAATGCCGACGTGACGCCGAAAGGCGACAGGCCCGGCTTCGCCCTTGTCCTCGACGACAAGACCATCGCCATTCCCGACCGGCCCGGCAACAACCGGCTGGATACGCTGGAAAACATCCTGCTCAACCCTTCGGTCGGGCTGCTTTTTCTCATCCCCGGCATGAACGAGACGCTGCGCATCAATGGCGACGCCCGCATAACCGTCGATGCCGGTTTGCGCGAGCGCCTCACCGTCGACGGCAAGCAACCGCAAAGCGTCGTCGTGGTGAGCGTCAAGGCCGCTTACATGCACTGCGCCAAGGCCTTCATGCGCTCCGAATTGTGGAAGCCGGACAGCTGGCACGACCGCGCGACGTTGCCGACGCTCGGTCAGATCCTGTCCGATCAGATGGCGCATGCCGAAACTGCCGACGATTTCGACCGCTCGCTGGACGAAGCCTACAGCAAGACCCTGTGGTAGATTTCGGGTACGATTCGCCATTGCAGTCCTTTGCCGGTTTCCCTAGCCCTGTTTCCCCGTGATCGAACTCCTCGCCATCTCCGGCAGCCTGCGCGCCGCCTCGACCAATTCGGCGCTGCTGGCGGCGCTGTCCGCGAACGCGCCTTCGGATTGCCGCGTAACTGTCTATGACGGGCTCGGCCTGCTGCCGATCTTCAACCCGGATGACGAAGGCGAGCGCACACCGGCCGAGGCCACGCGGCTGATCGAGGCCGTCACCGGCGCCGACGGCATCATCGTCTCCTGCCCCGAATATGCCCATGGCGTGCCGGGCGGCATGAAAAACGCGCTCGACTGGCTGGTCTCACGCGACGCCGCAGTCGAGCCCGCCATGCTGGCCCACGCCTCCGCGCGCTCGCTCTATGCCCGCGCCGCGCTGGCCGAGATCATGCGCACCATGTCGTTCGCGCTTTGTGAGGACGCAGTGCTGGAGATCGCCTTGCTCGGCAAGAAACCGCCGGAGATGGAAGCGATCCTGGTAGAGGACGAGAACCTGCGGGCCATGCGCGAAGCGGTGCAGGTTTTCGCGAGTTTTATACGCGCAAACGTTGCCTCGTCATCCTAGGGCGGAGCAAGGAGCGAAGCGACGCGGCGCAGACCCTAGGATGACGAACGAAAGGGTGCGGCGCACCCCAACGTGCCGCTGTGCTACCCCTTCCGCAACGTCTCGACATCAGTCTTGCCGACATACCAGTCACGCGCATTGACCTCTTCGAACACCACCCAGACGTCGTCATTGCTAAGCCCGGTGGCGTCCATGATGGCCGCCGTGACCTTTTTGGCGATGTCGGCCTTCTTGCCAGCGGGATCAGCGGCGATCACTTCCTTGACGATGCGGATGTTGACGAATGGCATGACGTCCTCCCCTTGAATTGTGTCTGATACCGCCGCCGCTGGGCGGCTTCGAAATCCGCTCCGGCGAACCACTTGGCGGCGGTTCCGGCGGCCGCCGCGCAACAGGCGCCGCGGACATGCGCAGAAACGCCATCAAGGGCCGCCAGAGAAGCGTTTCCAGCAGCCTCAATACGTCTTCGCCCCGTTCACCATCAGCCGCACCATGTAGAGCGACGTGGTGCCGGCGATGTAGAGGCAGTTCAGCTTGTTGCCGCCGAACACGCAATTGGCGGTCACTTCCGGCACCTTGACCTTGCCGATCAGCGTGCCGTCGGGATCGTAGCAATGGATGCCGTCGGCGGCACTGGTCCAGATGCGGCCGGCCTCGTCGAGCCGGAAGCCGTCGAATAGGCCGGCCGTGCAGTCAGCGAACACCTTCCCGCCCGAGACCTTCTTGCCGTGCTTGCCGACGTTGAAGACCCGCATATGCGCGGGGTTCTGCGCGCCATGGGTGCGGCCGGTGTCGACGACATAGAGCTGGCTTTCATCCAGTGAAAAGGCAAGCCCGTTCGGCCGGACCATGTCGGTGATGACGGCCTCGACCTCGCCCGTATCCGGATCGACCCGGTAGACATTGCAAGCGCCGATCTCGCTTTCGGCCTTGTCGCCCTCATAGTCGGTGTCGATGCCGTAGCTCGGATCGGTGAACCAGATCGAGCCGTCGGATTTCACGACCGCGTCATTGGGCGAATTCAGCCGCTTGCCTTTCCATTCGGCCGCGATGGTGGTGACGGAACCGTCATGCTCGGTGCGGCTGACGCGGCGGCCGGAATGTTCGCACGTCACCAGTCGGCCCTGGCGGTCGACGGTGTTGCCGTTGGAATTGCCGGAGGGCTGACGAAAGACGCTCACATTGCCGTCGGTCTCGTCATAGCGCAGCATCCGGTTGTTGGGGATGTCGGACCAGACGACATAGCGGCCGGCGGCGAACCAGGCCGGCCCTTCCGCCCACTGACATCCGGTAAACAGCTTTTCCACCTGGGCGTTGCCGTTGAACAGCCGCGCGAAACGCGGATCGTGAATTTCGTAATAGTCTGCGGTCGCCATGCATTTCCTCCGGGCATCACGTGACGCGCGGATCAAGCCAGCCTGCGGGCGCGATGGCAAGGTGGCGCAGGCGCAATTGTAAGACAAAAGGTGCCCGGCCGGCATGGCCCGCCAGCCTGTCCGGCCGTTTATGGTGCTGTAGCGCTGTATTAACCCGCTATGCGCCCTGTGCAATGGTGCATTGCAACATCTTCTTTTTGCATCGCACCATTCCTATGTCATGGTGCGAACGACCAAGGGAGGAACAATTCACCGCTGATACGCGGTACGAAAGGACCCTTGCTATGGCTTTTGACAACCTCTTCTCCCGCGCGCGCACCTCGATGGCCAAGCGCCGCCACTACAACCGCCTCGTCGCGGAAATCGAAAACCTGACGAGCCGCGATCTGGCCGACCTGCGCGCCGACCGCTCGGAAATGCTCTACCAGGTCCACAAGCAGATCTACGGCTGAGCTTTCGGACGTCAGCGGGGCACCGCCCCCTCACCCGGATTGCCAAACCGAATTGCATGAGCAATTCGGACAATCCGACCTCTCCCCTCGGGGAGAGGAGCTAGCCTGTGCCGATGCTTCCCTCTTCTCCCCGCGGGGATAAGGTGGCCGCGTAGCGGCCGGATGAGGGGCATGGCGCCAACGTCAGCCCGGTACCGCGAGCGCTTTTTCAATCTGCGGCAACAGAACATCCCTCGCCGACTCCCCGGTCAGCGGCCCGACATGCTTGTAGGCAATCTTGCCGTCCTTGCCGATGACGAACGTTTCCGGCACGCCGTAGACGCCCCAGTCGATGGCCGTGCGGCCAGCCTCGTCGACACCTATCGCCTGGAATGGATTGCCGAGATCACCAAGGAACCGGCGCGCGTTTTGCGCTTGGTCCTTGTAGTTTAGCGCGGCCATGACGAAGCGCTTGTCCTGCGACAGCGCCAAGAGCACCGGATGCTCTTCCCGGCACGGCGCGCACCACGATGCAAAGACGTTGACCAGCGTTACCTTGCCGGCGAAGGCTTTCGAATCCAGCCCGGGCAGGTTTGACCCTTCCAGCGCCGGCAGGTTGGTCTGCGGCGCCGGCAGGCCGATCAGCGCCGACGGCACTGCCGCCTCGTCGCGTCCCGACAAAAGCTGCGACAGGAACAATCCGGCGAGGCCGAGAAAAACCAGCAACGGCAACAGCACGATCAGGCGGCGGCGCGGCGACGCCGGCGTTTCGCTTTCCGTGCTCATGGCTTGCTGGCCCCAGTGCTGGCCCCAGTACCGGCTTTGTCCGAGCGACGCCGCACGCCGGCCGCTTCGAGGTCTGCCAGTTCGCGCTTGCGGGTCCGCTGGTCGAGCAGGATCCAGCCGATCAGCCCGGCCAGCACGATCGCCGTGATGCCATAGGCGGCCGCGACATAGATTGCGTGTGCACTCATGCGATTCGCTCCCCTTCCACCGTCACTTCGTCGTGCTCGATCATGGCCTTCCCATAGCTTTGCGGCCTTCTTAGCTTTGCGGCTGGGGCTTCGCAATTGATCGTCGCGCCGGAGCGGTCATATCAATCCGTTCCATGCCGCAGCGCCAGCGCCGCCGCCACCGGACCCAGCACGGCAAGAAACAGCGTCAGCGCGGCAAGAATGAGGAAGGGCTGCAGGAACGGATCAGGGTCGGCCACCGCGCCGTAGCTCGCCGACACCCCGAAGATCAGCACCGGGATGGTCAGCGGCAGCACCAGCACCGAGATCAGCAGCCCGCCACGCGGCAGCGCCACCGCCACCGCCGCCCCGACCGCGCCGATGAAAGTGATCGCCGGCGTGCCGACCAGCAGCGTGAGCGCGGTGGCGCCGATGCTGAGCGGCTCCATGTTCATGAACAGGCTCAGCAGAGGTGCCGCAACCACCAGCGGCAGAACGCTGCCCGCCCAATGCGCCAGGCACTTCACCAGCACCGTCAACGTCAGCATGTGGCCGTCATTGCCCAGCACCAGAAGATCGAGCGAACCGTCTTCGCGATCGGCCTGAAACAGCCGGTCGAGGCCGAGCAGGCAGGCGAGCAGAGCGCCGATCCAAAGGATCGCCGGACCGATGCGGCCCAGCAGCTTCAGGTCCGGCCCGACACCGAAGGGGATGGTGGCGATGACGGCGAGGAAGAAGATCACGCCGGTGAGCGCTCCGCCGCCGGCACGGATTGAGAGACGGACGTCGCGCAGGAAGAGGGCTAGCATTGCCAAGCCGCGCCTGCGGTTTGATCGCCATCTTGCCGAATGTGGCGTTCCTTCACACCCCCCTCTGTCCTCCCGGACATCTCCCCCGCAAGGGGGGAGATTGGCAGCTCCACTGCTGACGCCTTTTTTTCAATGCCGGTGATTGGCGAAAGCCGGCATGACATCTGATCTCCCCCCCTGCGGGGGAGATGCCCGGCAGGGCAGAGGGGGGTGGGCGGGAATGCCGGCATCACCCTGTTGCTCCCATCCTCAATTCCTTCGCCCCATCCAATCCGAGCGGCAAATGCGTCGCCGCGACAATGATTCCACCTTCTGCGCAATGCCTCGCCATCAGCCCCGCAAACCGCGCCTCCGAAGCCTTGTCCAGTCCAGCCGTCGGCTCATCCAGCAGCCAAAGCGGCTTATGACTGACCAGCAATTTCGCAATCGCCGCGCGCCGCCTTTGCCCGGTCGACAGATAGCCGAAAGGCAGGTGGCCGATGCCGCCGAGACCAACCGTCTCCAGCGCCTCTTCGACACCCGACTGCCCATCGCCGTTGAAATCGCGCCAGAAGCGCAGATTCTCCGCCACGCTGAGCGCCGTCTTCATTGCATTGAGGTGGCCGAGATAGTGGATCGCCGAAGCGATCGTCGGAAACGTCTCGCCGCCGCCCTCGATGCGCACGTCGCCTTGCGCCTTCGGCAGCAGCCCGGCGATGACCCTGAGCAGCGTCGATTTGCCCGAACCGTTCGGCCCGGTGACGACCAGCACCTGGCCCTTGTCGAGCGCAAAACCGATGCCGGAAAAGACCGTCTCGCCGCCGCGTTCGCCGCCCAGATTTTCGGCAATCAGCCGCATGCCTGCCCGTCCCGAAAACTTTACCGCGCGATAGCTGCCGCATCGCACAAATTTGCTCCGCAACTGTCTAGAACTATTCCAGAAAATTCTCTATATGCGGGACATCCGTGCCAGCGGTCGGCACGGGAACAGAATTTGCGCCGAACCAGCGCACGCGCCGCCTTGAACGGCTCGGGTTGGCTGGGAACGGACAGCGGAAATGGCCGTACCCGCACCTTTGCGCGTGATTGCATGCCCATCGGCGTCCGTTCCCTTTCAGGCTGAACAGACAAGGACGGACCGCACGTGTCAAAATCCCTCGACAGTTTCAATTGCCGCCGCACCCTCACCGTGGGTGGCGCGGACTATGTCTATTACAATCTGGTCGAGGCCGAGAGGAACGGCCTCACCGGCATTGCCCAGCTGCCTTATTCGATGAAGGTGCTGCTGGAAAACCTTTTGCGCAATGAAGACGGCCGCTCCGTCACCAAGGACTCTATCCAGGCTGTGGCCGGCTGGCTGACCGACAAGGGCACCGCCGGCGTCGAGATCGCCTATCGCCCCGCGCGTGTCCTGATGCAGGATTTCACCGGCGTCCCGGCGGTGGTCGACTTGGCCGCCATGCGCGACGGCCTCAAGGCGCTCGGCGGCGATCCGCAGAAGATCAATCCGCTGGTGCCGGTCGACCTCGTCATCGACCACTCCGTCATCGTCGACGAATTCGGCACGCCACTGGCCTTTGCCAGGAATGTCGAGCTCGAATATGAGCGCAACGAAGAGCGCTATAAATTCCTGAAATGGGGCCAGCAGGCGTTCCGCAATTTTCGCGTCGTGCCGCCCGGCACCGGCATCTGCCATCAGGTCAACCTCGAATATCTCGGTCAGGTCGTCTGGACCAACACGGAAGACGGCGAAACGACCGCCTATCCCGACACCTGCGTCGGCACCGATTCGCACACCACTATGATCAACGGCCTTGGCGTCCTCGGCTGGGGCGTCGGCGGTATCGAGGCCGAGGCGGCGATGCTCGGCCAGCCGGTTTCCATGCTGTTGCCCGAAGTCATCGGCTTCCGCCTTACCGGCAAGCTCAGGGAGGGCATCACCGCCACCGACCTCGTACTGACCGTCACCCAGATGCTGCGCAAGAAGGGCGTCGTCGGCAAGTTCGTCGAGTTCTTCGGCCCGGGCCTGTCCAACATGACGCTGGCCGACCGCGCCACCATCGGCAACATGGCGCCCGAATATGGCGCCACCTGCGGCTTCTTCCCGGTCGACGGCGAGACCATCCGCTACCTCACAATGTCGGGCCGCGAGGAAAGCCGCATCGCCCTGGTCGAGGCCTATTCCAAGGCGCAAGGCATGTGGCGTGACGCCGGCTCGGCCGACCCTGTCTTCACTGACCTGCTCGAACTCGAGCTCGACAGCGTCGTGCCGTCGATGGCAGGTCCCAAGCGCCCCGAAGGCCGCGTTCCGCTCGAAGGCATTCCGGCCGGCTTCGCCAAGGCGATGGAGACCGAGTACAAGAAGGCTGCCGAAATCCACAAGCGCTATGCCGTCGGAGGCACCGACCATGATCTCGGCCATGGCGATGTCGTGATTGCCGCCATCACGTCCTGCACCAACACCTCCAACCCGAGCGTGCTGATCGGCGCCGGCCTCTTGGCGCGCAACGCCAACCGGCTCGGCCTCAAGCAGAAGCCGTGGGTGAAGACCTCGCTGGCGCCGGGCAGCCAGGTGGTCGCCGAATATCTGGAAAAGTCCGGCCTGCAGAAGGAGCTCGACCAGATCGGCTTCAACCTGGTTGGTTTCGGCTGCACCACCTGCATCGGCAATTCCGGCCCGCTGCCGGCGCCGATCTCCAAGACCATCAACGATAAGGGCCTGATCGCCGCCGCAGTGCTCTCCGGCAACCGCAACTTCGAAGGCCGTGTTTCACCTGACGTGCAGGCGAACTATCTGGCGTCGCCGCCGCTGGTGGTAGCCCATGCTTTGGCCGGCACCGTCACCAAGGACCTGACCACCGAGCCACTCGGCGAAGGCCGCGACGGCAAGCCGGTCTATCTCAGGGATATCTGGCCGAGTTCGGCCGAGATCCAGGAGTTCATCGAGAAGAACGTCACACGTGAGCTGTTCGCCCGCAAATATGCCGACGTCTTCAAGGGCGACGAATACTGGCAGAACGTCAAGGCGCCGGAAGGCCAGACCTATGCCTGGGACGACAACTCGACCTATGTGCAGAACCCGCCCTATTTCGCCGGCATGACCTCCGGTTTCGGCAAGATCGGCGACATCAAGGGCGCGCGCGTGCTCGGCCTGTTCGGCGACAAGATCACCACCGATCACATCTCACCGGCGGGTTCGATCAAGGCCGCTTCCCCGGCCGGCAAATACCTCACCGACCATGGCGTCGGCGTTGCCGACTTCAACCAGTACGGCACAAGGCGCGGCAACCATGAGGTGATGATGCGCGGCACCTTCGCCAACATCCGCATCCGCAACCATATGCTGGGCGAGAACGGCCGCGAGGGCGGCTACACCATCCACTACCCGTCGAAGGAAGAGGAATCGATCTACGACGCGGCGATGAGGTACAAAAAGGAAGGCGTGCCGCTGGTCATCTTCGCCGGCGTCGAATACGGCAACGGCTCCTCCCGCGACTGGGCAGCTAAAGGAACGAATCTCCTCGGTGTCCGTGCCGTCATCGCCCAGTCCTTCGAGCGCATCCATCGCTCCAACCTGGTCGGCATGGGCGTCATCCCCTTCGTCTTCGAGGAAGGCACCTCATGGGCCTCGCTCAACCTCAAGGGTGACGAGCTGGTCGAGATCGACGGCATAAGCACCATCAAGCCACGCCAGACGATGATCGCCAAGGTGACCTATGGCGACGGCACCGTGAAGAACGTGCCGATCATCTGCCGCATCGATACGCTGGACGAACTCGACTACTTCAAGAATGGCGGCATTTTGCAATACGTGCTGCGCGATCTGGCCGCGTAGCGGCCAGGGCTTAGGCAGTAGGGATTGGGCGGTAGCGGGGAACGACATCCCCTACTCCCTACTCCCTACTCCCTACTCCCTACTCCCTACTCCCTACTCCCTACTCCCTACTCCCTACTCCCTACTCCCTACTCCCTACTCCCTACTCCCTACTCCCTACTCCCAGTCTTTCCAAAGCATTGCCCGACCCGATCGAAGCCCCGCCCTGTACGACAGGAGTAAAAACCGGCTGGGCTCAGCAAGATCTGCCCCACGCTCCTGATGCCATGCTCCCGATCGAACCGGGCGGTGAAGTGCTCCCCCTGTGATGGCCATACCCATGGTTGCGGCAGCAAAAATTTCACCGCAACGTGACTTCCCGTTGACTGTCGCTTCTGCCACAAATCTGGGCAACCAGAACAAGGCCGGCGTCACCGGCGGGAATCGGAACGATCATGGCACCTCGACACCCTCTGCGGCTTGCGGCTTTTGCGCTGGCCTTCTCGGCGCTTGCCGGGACCGGGTTCGCCGAGGAATCGGGAACGACCCAGACCGACAAACCGCAGATTGACAGGCCCTTGGGCGTGGTCGAGCTGTTCACCAGCCAGGGCTGCAATTCCTGCCCGCCGGCGGACGCTTTCTTTGCCGAGCTGGCGGCCAAGGACAACGTCGTCGCGCTCGCCTACCACGTCAATTACTGGGACTATCTCGGCTGGCAGGACACGCTGAGCAGCAAGGACAATACCGACCGGCAATATGACTATATGCGCGCCTTCGGCACCCGCTCCGTCTACACGCCGCAAGCCGTCATCAATGGTCGCAGCCATGTCAACGGCGCCAGCCGCAAGGAGGTCGACGGCGCGCTTGCCCGCATGGAGAAATCCGGTGAAGGCATGCGGGTCAGCGTCAAGGTCAGCCGCACCAGCGATCGCGTCATGATCGATGCCGGCGACGCCGGTAGCGGCCCCAGCGACGCCCATGTCGTCATCGTCTATTTCGAACCACCGCAGACGGTGACCATCGCCAAGGGCGAGAACACCGGCCGCAGCATGACCTACTGGAACGCCGTCACCGGCATCCAGACCGCCGGCATGTGGCACGGCAAGGCGCAGCGCTACGAATTGCCGATGACCGAGATCGCCAAGAAAGGCGGCTGCGCCGTGCTGCTGCAATCGGTTGGCAAGGACGGCCTGCCGGGGCCTATTCTGGGCGCGGCGTTTATTCACAAGCCTTAAGAGGCTGGTCCATACCTTTTGATATCGGCGGGACAGCACCCCCCTCTGGCCTGCCGGCCATCTCCCCCGCAAGGAGGGAGATTGGCAGCTTCGCCACATCCGCCATCCTGTCCCACGTTTGAGATTGGCGAAAGCAAACGCGAAATCTGATCTCCACCCTTGCGGGGAGATGTCCGGCAGGACAGAGGGGGGTGTGAAGGATCACGACGACAAGTGTCTGGCGCCGCCCAACAAAAAAACCGACGTCAGCTTGCTTCTGACGTCGGTCATTTAGGCTTTGGGATCGTCGCACCCGGTCTCTCCCTGAGGAAAGTCCGAGGTTGGTTCGATCCGACGCAGACCCGTGGGCGGGGGGCTTGGGGTTTACGAGCCGGTGCCGGACCGAACCGTCTCAGGCAACGCCGGTAAATTCGTCGGACATTGGGGCATGAGCGCGGATAAAAAAGGGCGGAAATGTGGCGAGGCATCACCAATTCAAACACCGCGTTTTATAAAAGTGACTGGACGTTGCGAAAACAGCGCGGTCCCGGGATGGTTAGCCGGGCCTTGCAATTCCACGGCGAACACGCCAACTTCTGCAAGCGAGATTCATTTTCAAAGGGATCGCGGGATGACCGATCGCAGCGGTGGGACGGAGGATGGGGACGCATTCGCAATATTGATCCCGCTGCACGAGGCGCGACGCGAACGCCTCGACCAGCCGGTCCGTTTCGACCGGCGTGAACTCGATGAGATCCTGAGGCTGTACGGACGCATGGTCGCCGCCAACGAATGGCGCGACTATGCCATCGATCATCTGTCTGATCGGGCTGTGTTTTCAGTCTTCCGCCGGGCCAGCGAAGTGCCGCTGTTCCAGATCGTCAAGGATCCGAAACTGGCGCGCCGGCAAGGCGCCTTCGCCGTCATCGCCGCCGGCGGCCGAATCCTCAAGCGCGGCCAGGAACTCGGTCGCGTGCTCAACGTCTTCGATGCTAAGCTGAAGATTGTCCAGGCCTAATTGAGAATTGGGGAATTGAAGAATTGAAGAATTGAAGAATTGAAAAAAGAGGATGTAGCGGTCGAAATACCGCCGGGTTTGTTGCTATTCAAATCCTCAATTCTTCAGTTCTTCAACTCCTCAATTCCCGCTCCTCAGGCTCTCACGAAACTTCCGCTCCGGCAGCGAATGCGGATCGGGCGGAACCGTTGCGCCGCCATTCAGCGACAGCTGCATGAACACCGTGTCAAGCCAGCGCCCATGCTTGTAGCCGGAGCCTTCCAGGCGACCGGAATGGCGAAAGCCGAGCTTTTCATGCAGCCGCACCGAGGCGCTGTCTGCATGGCCGTCACCGATCACCGCGACGATCTGGCGAAAGCCCGCCATACGGCAGGCTTCAATCAGCGCCTGCATCAGCAGCAGCCCGACGCCCTGGCCCTTCGCATCAGGCGCGACATAGACGGAATCCTCTACGATGAAGCGGTAGGCCGGGCGCGGCCGGAACGCGCCGGCATAGGCGTAGCCGAGCAGCGCGCCATCTCGTTCCGCCACCAGATAGGGAAAGCCCCCCGCCGTCAGGCTGTCGAAGCGCCCACCCATCTCAGTGCGGCTGGGCGGCTCGAGCTCATAGCTCGCGGTGCCATGCGTCACGGCATCGCCGTAGATCTCGGTGATTCGGCCGAGGTCGCCTTCCAAGGCCGCGCGGATGGAAATAGTGCTCATGATTTATGCAGACGATTCATCTGCCTCCATGACAGCAAAGGCCGGCACAAAAGAAAAGGGCGGCCGTTGGCCGCCCTCTTGATATCAGCTGGTCCAGTTGCCTGATGGGAAGACCGCCTAGCGGCGATCGCCCATGAACTGCAGCAGGAACATGAACAGGTTGATGAAGTCGAGATATAGCCTCAACGCGCCCATGATCGCCTTGCGGCCGGCAACGTCGGCCTGATCGCCTTCGTAGTACATTTCCTTGATGGTCTGCGTGTCATAGGCGGTGAGCCCGGCGAAGATCAGCACGCCGAGCGCCGAGATGGCGAAGCCGAGCGCCGACGACTGCAGGAAGATGTTGATCAGCATGGCGATCACCAGGCCGACCACGCCCATGACCAGGAACGAGCCGAACGCCGAAAGGTCGCGCTTGGTCGTGTAGCCGTAGAGCGACAGCGCGCCGAAGGCGGCCGCCGTGGCAAAGAAGGTCTGAGTGATCGAGGCGCCGGTGTAGACCAGGAAGATGGTCGACAGCGACAGGCCGACCAGGCCCGAATAGACCCAGAAGGTGGTTTGCGCCGCGGCCACGCTCATCGACTGGATCCTGAACGACAGGAAGAAGACGGCGGCGAGCGGAGCCAGGATGACCACCCAGCGGAAGGCGCTGGCATAGATCAGCGTGCCGAAAGCGGTCAGCTGTCCGTCGCCGGTGACGGCGAGCTGGAAAGCGCCCCAGGCGGCGACGCCGGTGATGAGGAGGCCAAGCCCCATCAAATTGTAGACCTTGAGCATGTAAGTGCGCAGGCCTTGGTCGATGTCGGCGCGCGCGCCCGGCACGGCCGAAGTCTGGTAGTTGCGAATGGGCTCAGCCATTGGAATCCTCTGTTGCTTCTGCCCCGTACGGTGTCAGGCCCTTTCGGACCTGGGCGCCGCTGGCGGGGCTCCAGCATGCCTGTGGCGAAATATGATGGTTCTTGACGTCAAGAACAAGACCGTAACGGGCTGCAACGCTTGGTGAATCTCCGGAAGCCGGTTTTCTTGGGCTTCCATGACTGCACATTACCAAGATTTAATCGGAAACGGCAGATTCGGCCAACCTTGCCGTTTGGGGCCTAGAGGTCGCGCAGCACCGGCGCCGCCTTGTGCCCGAGCACCCGCCAGGTGCCGGCAAGGCCGATGCCGACCGTGATCACCAGCGCAAACACCAAGGTCGCCACTGCCACCTCCGGCATGAAATGCGACGGCAGTGTCATGATGCGGGCAACGATGTACCAGGCGGAGACGCCGCCGGCAGCCAACGCGAACACCGCGGTGGCCAGGCCGATCAGCATGTATTCCAGCGAAAACGCCGCGATAAGCGTGCGCCTCGTGGCGCCCAGCGTCTTCAGCACCACGGCATCGTGGATGCGGGCGCGATTTCCCGCGGCGAGCGCGCCGGCAAGCACCAGCACCGAAGCGATCAAGGCAACGCCGGCCGCGGCCCGGATCGCCGTGCCGAGCTGGCCGACCAGCCGGTTGACGACATCGAGCGCGTCCTTGACCCGAACTGTCGTCACCGCCGGGAAGGCGCGGGTGACGGCGTTCAGCAGGCGGGCATCCTCTGCTGCCGTGGCATCCTTTTCGGTCAGCGTCGCCAGCCAGCCATGCGGGGCGCCGGCAAAAGTGTTGGGCGAGAACACCATGACGAAGTTGATGCCCATCGTCTCCCATTGCACCTCTCGGAAATTGGCGATCCTGGCCGTCACATTGCGTCCGAGCACATTGACGGTGACGGTATCGCCAAGCTTCAGGCCGAGCGCCTTGCCTTCATCGTTGGAGAACGAAACCAGCGGTTCGCCGCTGTAATTCTCCGGCCACCAGATGCCTTCGGTCAGTGTCGCATTGGCCGGCTGTTTGGCGTCGTAGGTCAGGCCGCGATCGCCGCGCAGCACCCAGGCGCCTTCCGATGGCACATTGGCCTTGTCGACACTAACGCCGTTCAGCGCCATCACCCGGCCGCGCAGCATCGGCACCTTGACCAGCGTTCCCTTCGGCGCCTCTTTGCCGATCAATGTCGAGAAGGCATCGACCTCGCTATTCTGGATGTCGACGAAGAAGAAATTCGGCGCCCGTTCCGGCAGACTGCCGGAGATCTGCTGCCTGAGATTGCCGTCGATCAGCGCCAGCGTCACCAAAAGCGTCAGCCCGAGCCCGAGCGACAGCACGACGGACGGCGTCAGCGCGCCGGGCCGGTGGATGTTGCCGATGGCGAGCCGAAGCGCGACCGAGCGCACACGCGGGCTTTTGCGCGCCACCCACTGCACCAGAGCACCGACCAGGCGCAACACCAGAAAGGCAAAGATCGTCGCGCCGACGAAGATCAAGGCGATGCGCCGGTCGCCAGAAAACAGGATGGCCAAAGCCGCCAAAGCGAGCGCGATGCCGACCGCCGTGGCAAGATAGGGCAGGCGTGGAAAGCCTCGGCCCTCAAAACCCATTTCGCGAAACAGCGCGGTCGCCGGCACATCGCGGGCGCGGCCGAGCGGCAACAGCGCGAAGGCCAGCGTCACCAGCAGCCCGAACAGCGCGGCAAGAGCCAGCGCACCGGGATAGAAGCCGCCTTCAGCCGGCACCGGAATGACCGACTGGAGCGCAGCGCTGGCTGCAAACGGCATGGCGGCGCCGAGGATGAGGCCAAGCGCGATGCCGAGGCCGGCGATCATCAGGATTTGCACGAGATAGACGGTGAAGACGAAGCCGCCCGAGGCGCCAAGGCTCTTGAAGGTGGCGATGACGCCGCGCTTGCCGTCGAGATAGGCGCGCACCGCATTGGCAACGCCGACGCCGCCGACCACCAGCGCCGTCAGCCCGACCAGCGTCAGGAATTGCGAGAAGCGCTCGATGTTGGCCGACAGCGCCGGCGCCGCATTGGAACGCGTGCGGATCGACCAGCCGGCTTCAGGGAAATCGCTCGCCGCCCGATCCTGGATGGCTTTGAGATCGGCTTGGCTGGCGCCGGCCGGCAGCCGAACCTTGTAGGCATTCTCGACCAGGCTGCCCGGCTGGATCAGGCCGGACGCGGCAAGCCCCGCGGTCGAGACCATCAGCCGCGGCGCGAAGCCGAAACCGTCCGACACCGCATCCGGTTCGCTCACCAGCCTGGCCCGCAATTCGAATGTCGCGCTGCCGACCTTCAGCCGGTCACCGATCTCCACATTCAGCCGGTCGAACAACAGGTCGGGCGCGGCGGCGCCAAAGACGCCTGATTTCTCGCCGAACAAATCCTTTCTGCCAAGCTGCGGCGCGGTCTCGATCGCGCCATAGAGCGGATAGGCGTCGTCGACGGCCTTGGCCTCGACCAGCGCCTGGTCGGAGCCGTCTTCCAGCCGCGCCATCGAGCGCATATTGGCGCTGTGCGACACAGTGCCGAGGCGGTCGAGGAAGGTGCTTTCGGCTGGCGTCGCATCGCGCTGGTTGAGCTGGAAGCGCAAGTCGCCGCCAAGCAGCGTCTGGCCCTGGTCGGCAACGCCTGCGGTGATCGCCTGCGCCACCGAATTGACCCCGCCGATTGCAGCGACGCCGAGCGCGATGCAGGCAAGGAAGATCATGAAGCCGGACAGTCCGCCGCGCATCTCGCGCAGCGAAAAGCGGAACGCGAGCTTCAGCGTCTGCGACAGTGGCATCAGGCCGGCACCTTGACCTGCGCTACCGGCGCATCCTCGATGCGGCCGGAGCGCATCGACACCTGGCGCGAGCAGCGCGCCGCAAGGGCCGGATCGTGCGTGACCAGCACCAAGGTCATGCCGCGCTCGGCCGCTTTGGCGAACAAAAGGTCGGCAACCTGCCGCCCCGTCGCCTGGTCGAGATTGCCGGTCGGCTCGTCGGCGATGAGAATGCGCGGCGACGGCGCCAGCGCGCGGGCGATCGCCACGCGCTGCTGTTCGCCGCCGGACAGCTCGCCCGGATAGTGGGTGACGCGGTCGCTCAAGCCCACCGCTGCCAGCTCGCGCGCGGCGACGCCGAACGGATCGGCATGGCCGGCCAGTTCCAGCGGCACTGCGACATTTTCGAGCGCCGTCATGTTGGGAATGAGATGGAAGGACTGAAAGACGATGCCGATGTTTCGGCCCCGAAACGATGCGATCTCGTCCTCGCTTTTGCCGTTCAGCAATTCGCCGGCGATCCGCACCGTCCCCGAATCGACCTGCTCCAGCCCGGCAAGCACCATCAGCAAGGTCGACTTGCCGGAACCCGAAGGGCCGACGATGCCGGTCGCCTCGCCGAGCGTCACGTCAAGGCTGACGCCTTTCAGCACATGCACGGACGAAGCCCCTTGGCCCAGGGTCAGGGATATGTCTTTCAGCGCGATGACGGCTTCTGTCACAATTAAAGCGTCCTATATCAGGATGAAGGCTCTGCTTGCCGGAAGCCGCCGCCGGAAGAATTCCTCGGGTATATGGGGCCTGCCACATGTCTTTCAAACGCAAGATATCTTTCAAACGCTTGAATGCCGCAGGGCTCGTCCTTTTCGTCACCCTTTGCGGCGCCATTTCGTCCGTGCGCGCCGAGACGTTCACCATCGTCGGCTTCGGCGACAGCCTGATGGCCGGTTTCGGCCTCGGGCCTGGCGATGGCTTTACCGACAAATTGCAAGCTGCGCTGCGCGCCAAAGGCCATGACGTCACCGTAGCCAACGCCGGCGTTTCAGGCGACACCTCGAGCGGCGGCTTGGCGCGGCTTGACTGGTCGGTGCCGGATGGGACAAGGCTGGTTATCCTCGAACTCGGCGCCAACGACATGCTGCGCGGCGTCTCGCCCAGCATTACGGAAAAGAACCTGGACGACATGCTGGCGAAGCTGAAAGCGCGCAAGATCGCGGTGCTTTTGGCCGGCATGCGCGCCGCTCCCAATCTCGGCGCCGACTACCAGAACGCCTTCGATGCGATCTACCCAAAGCTGGCCGCGAAATACGATGTGCCGCTCTATCCGTTTTTTCTCGATGGCGTCGCCGGGCAGTCCGGCCTGCAGTTGGAGGATGGCCTGCATCCCAATCCGAAGGGCGTCGCAGCGATGGTCGAGCGCATCATGCCCGCCGTGGAGAAGGCGATTGCGGCAGTTGAGGGTGGCGGTTGAACGCCGGCCTGACGAGAATAACGCGGCGTTCGCCTCGCGCGAACTTTGAAACAAAAGACCGGGCTGCCGATGACCCGAGTCATCCATGCTGCGCTCGAAGAGCATATGCAGCATCTGGGTAATGCAAGCGCCGAGGCGGCACGGCAATAGTGCTTATTCATCGCTTGGAGGCGCCTGTTCGTAAAAATGCCTGCAACCAACAAACCACTTGCCCCGTTTGACTATCGATGATTCGCTAGGGGCACAGTTCGATTCGAGGAAGGGAGGCTCACCATGCCGCGTCTTTTCACCGCCCTCGAAATACCCCGTGACGCCGCTCTTTCGCTGTCCCTGCTCAGGGGCGGCCTGCCCGGAGCCCGCTGGATCGATGTCGAAAACTACCATCTGACGCTGCGCTTCATCGGCGACGTCGAAGGCCATATCGCCGACGAAATCGCCAACGCGCTCGACCGGGTGCACCGCCCATCCTTCTCGCTCACCCTGTCCGGAGTTGGCGCTTTCGGCCAGAAGAAGCCGCACGCCGTCTGGGCCGGCGTCTTCGCCTCGCCCGACCTTTCGGCGCTGCAGAGCGAAATCGACCGCATCTGCCAGCGGCTCGGCCTGCCCGCCGACCCGCGCAAGTTCACCCCGCATGTTACGCTGGCACGCTTGCGCAATTCGAGCCCGCTCGACGTCGCCCAGTACCTGTCGGCGCGCGGCAATTTTGCGACGCTACCGTTTCGCGTCGGCCGCTTCGTGCTGATGTCGTCGCGCGATTCGGTCGGCGGCGGTCCCTACATTGTCGAGGAGGCGTGGCCGCTCTCCGGCGTCGACGCCCGCGCCACCAATCTCGTCGCCAGCGCCTCCGACGCTTCGCGGATCATGCGGTAGACCGAAGCGAACGCTTCGGCCCCGTCATAATAGGGATCCGGCACGTCGCGGGTTTTGCCCTGCGCAAACTCTGCCAAGAGATGAATACGTTCGCGCGCACCGGCCGGCGCCAACGCCTTGAGGTCGCGGACATTCTGCCGATCCATGCCGAGGATCAGGTCGAAGCGCGAAAAATCCCCCGGCCTGACCTTGCGTGCCCGCTGCCCTGATATGTCGAGGCCGTGGCGGGCCGCAATCGCGATCGAGCGCGGGTCGGGCGCTTCGCCGAGGTTCCAGCCGCCGGTCGCCGCAGAGTCCAGCACGATGTCGTCCAGCACCATGTCGCGGCCGCGTTCCGCCAGCACGGCGCGAAACACGCCTTCGGCCAGGGGTGAGCGGCAGATGTTGCCGAGGCAGACGAAGAGTATGGAATTTATCGGCTTTACGCTCATTCGATATGCGCCGTTCGTGCATTTGGAAGCCCAAAACGCAAAGGACTTTTGGGCGACTTGCATTATGGTGAGGGTCGATATCTGGGATAGCACGGGAAATCATCATGACGAGAGAGAAACTCAGCAACGACGCCATCGCCGGCGCACTGGCCGAACTGGCCGGCTGGTCGCAGGCAGCCGATGGCGCCTCCATCAAGCGCAGCTTCGACTTCAAGAATTTTTCCGAAGCCTTCGCCTTCATGACCCGCGTCGCGCTGGCCGCCGAGAAGATGGACCATCATCCCGACTGGTCGAACGTCTACAAGACTGTCGACGTGACGCTCAACACCCATGATGCCGGTGGTGTCACTGCGCTCGACATCGCGCTGGCCAAGAAGATGAATGGGTATGCTGGCGGCTGAACGCTGGGGCGGCAACGCCAAATCGGCGCCATCCTCTTGCAGTGGACCGGGACTTTCACCACATTTTCCGTGGCGGCCGCGCGCAACGCGTAGCGCGACGGCCGGCAAGGAGAGGATTGATGGCGCAGCAGCCCGGTTTTGATTTCTTCGGCTTCGGCAGCAAGCTCGGCGACGAGAGTGAAGTGCGCGCCAAATTCTGGCGCACGGCCAAGAAGGCCGCCCGGCAGATTCCGTTCATGGAAGAGGTCGTCGCCGGCTATTATTGCGCGCTCGACAGGAAGACGCCTTTGCGTGCCAAGGGCATATTGCTGGCAGCGCTTGGCTATTTCGTGCTGCCGGTCGACGTCATACCCGATTTCGTCTTCGGCCTCGGCTTCACCGACGACATCGCCGTGCTGACCGCCGCGATCTCCACGGTAAGCGCCCATATCACCCCTGCGCACCGCAAGGCCGCCAAGGAGGCGATCGCCGACAAGAGCTGAATCGGCGTCGCGTTGGCAACTGGGTTCAGAAGAAATCCTCCGCTCAAACAGGACGATAGCGGCTTGGCTTCGGGTTCCGCTGCGGCCGTTGGAAAAGTCAAACTCTTGCCGCTTTCGTGGCCTCCAAGTCGCCGCAGGGACATTGCGAAAGCCGTTTTTTCAAGAAGCGGCGCGGAAATGGCGGTGGTTTCCATGGGTGAATGTCCTTTTCCGAGGGAAATTCACCGTTTGGTAACCCAGATTAAATCAAAATGAAGCGACGGGCAGGACGCCAAGCCGGCCTGCCCCGCACCATTTGGAATACGGGAAAAGCGATGCGCGGATTGATTGCACTAGTCTCGAGCCTGGTCCTGGTGGCTTTTGCCGCGCCGGCGCTGGCGCAGCAGGCGACCAAGATCGGCCAGCACAATGCCTGGGGCACCTACAGCTACCAGGCGCAGGGCGGCAAGGTCTGCTATGTGCTCACCGTGCCGACCGACAAGCAGCCGCCGACGCTCGATCACGGCGACATGTTCTTCTTCGTCAGCCAGCGGCCGGGCCAGCAAGTGTCCTACGAGCCGCAATTCATCGCCGGCTACACATTCCAGGAAGGCTCCAAGGCCACCGTCACCATCGACAAGAAGACGTTCTCGATGTTCACCCGCGGCAAGTCGGCCTGGGTCGAGAACGCCGCCGAAGAGCCGGTGCTGATCGCCGCCATGAAGACCGGCACCGACATGAAGGTCTCGGCGAAGTCTGGCCGCGGCAATCCGACGACCTATGTGTTTTCGCTGAAAGGCATCTCGGCCGCGCTGACGTCGATCGCCAAGTGCAAGTAGGCTGGCGCGGTTCCCGCCGCATGACTCTCGCCGCAACCTGTGCTATGCGCCGCGCTTCTTTTCGGCACGATGGATGAAATCGGCCGCAATTCGCTTATATTGGCGCTGATATGACCCTTTCCTTCGATCTCACCACTGAGGGCGCACGCGACGCGTGGCGCGCTCGCGCCACGCCCGAGAAGCCGTCGCTGATCGGCCTGACCCGGGCCGAGCTCGGTGAAGCCCTTGTCAGTGCCGGCATCGTGCCCGAGCGCCAGGCGAAAATGCGCGCCCAGCAGCTCTGGCACTGGATGTATGTGCGCGGCGTCTCCGATTTTGCCGGCATGTTCAACATCTCCAAGGATCTGCGCGCCGAACTCGACAAGCATTTTACCGTCGCCCGGCCCGAAATCGTCGAGGAGCAGATTTCCTCCGACGGCACGCGCAAGTGGCTGTTCCGCCTTCCGCCGCGCGGTGCCGGCCGTCCGGTCGAGATCGAGACCGTCTACATTCCCGAAGAAGGCCGCGGCACGCTCTGCATCTCCTCGCAGGTCGGCTGCACGCTGACCTGTTCGTTCTGCCACACCGGCACACAGAAGCTGGTGCGCAATTTGACGGCGGAAGAGATCCTGGCGCAATTGCTCACCGCCCGCGACCGGCTGGGTGACTTCCCCGACCGCGACACACCCGACGGCGCCATCGTCCCGGCCGAGGGCCGCAAAGTTTCCAACGTCGTCATGATGGGCATGGGCGAGCCGCTCTACAATTTTGAAGCCGTGAAGAAGGCGCTGCTGATCGCCTCCGACGGTGATGGGCTTTCGCTGTCGAAGCGCCGCATCACGCTGTCGACCTCCGGCGTCGTGCCCGAGATCTTCCGCGCCGGCGAGGAGATCGGCGTCATGCTGGCGATCTCGCTGCACGCCACCAATGACGATTTGCGCGACCTGCTTGTGCCGATCAACAAGAAGTATCCGCTGAAGGAACTAATCGAGGCCTGCCGCGCCTACCCGGGCCTGTCCAACGCCAGGCGCATCACCTTCGAATATGTGATGCTGAAGGACGTCAACGATTCCATCGAGGACGCCAAGGGGCTGATCAAGCTGCTGAAGGGCATTCCGGCCAAGATCAATCTGATCCCGTTCAACCCGTGGCCGGGCACCAACTACCAGTGCTCGGACTGGGAAACGATCGAGAAATTCGCCGACTACATCAACAATGCCGGCTATGCCTCGCCGATCCGCACGCCGCGCGGCCGCGACATCCTGGCCGCCTGCGGCCAGCTCAAATCCGAATCCGAACGCATGCGCAAGGTCGACCGCCTGGCGCTGGAAGCCATGATGATTGCGGGGCATGGCGAGGCGTGAGCCGCCTCTTCGCCTATATCCTCCGTTTCGCTGTCATCCTGTTCGGCTATGTCGTCGCCTCATTGGCGGCGAGCGCCTTTCTCAACGTGCTGTTCATGGCTTCCGTCGGTTATAAGCCGGACGATGCGCACCCGATGATGGCCACGGCGCTCTATTTTTCGATTCCGTTCGTGGCGCTGTTTGTCGCCTATTTCGCTTTCATACCAGCGGTGGTCGCAATCCTGATCTCCGAGGTCCTCAGCCGCCGCGACTGGCTGTTCTATGCACTCGCGGGCGGCGTCGTGGCCGCGGCCTTCCTCGGCTTCGTTCATCAGAACGTGGATTTCGACGTCACGAAACCGCACGCCATCGCCGCGGTGATCGGCTGCGGCATGGTCGGCGGCATCTTCTACTGGCTAAGCGCCGGCCGCTGGGCCGGAAGCTGGTGGCAGGCCGCTACTTCGCCTGAGCGGTCAGGATCTTGAGCGCGAAGGCCGAAAACACACCGGCAAAGAGATAGTCTACCACCCGCGTCACCCGCGGGCTGGCCTTCATCGCCGCCGAAAACCTTTCCGCGGCAAAAACCATCGGCGCCGTCACCGGGATCGACAGCACGATGAACATGAGGCCGAGGAAGAACAGTTTTCCCGGCGCGTTCGGATCGTGAGCCGAGACGAACTGCGGCAGAAACGTCATGAAGAACAGGATGATCTTCGGGTTGAGCAGGTTGACGCGGAGTCCGGCGGCCCAGCTGCGGAACAGCGAAATCTGTGGGCCATTCTTCTTCTGCGGTGAAAACGCCGAGCCCTTGGTGATCGCCTGCCAGGCCAGGAACACCAGATAGGCGGCGCCGAAGATTTTCAGCACCAGGAAGGCCATCGGCGAGGCGACGATCAGCGCCGAGATGCCGACCGCCACCAAAGTTGTATGGATCAGCGTGCCGAACAGAGCACCCGCCAGCGAGGCAAAGCCGGCGGCGCGGCCCTGGCTCAGTGTGCGCGAGACGAACAGCGTCATATCCGGCCCCGGCGTGATCGCCAGGATCATGGTGGCGATGGCGAACTGGATCAGTGTTGTGGTGTCGGGAATGAAGGACATCGGTGGCCCCTGGCGAATGATCGTCGGTCTATAACGCAGCCTCCCCGCTCACGCCAGCAACTGACTGGCGTGGCATCTGGTCCAGCGGCTGCGGCGGCCGGCGCCCGTTCATCCCTTGCGCTGGCCGGAAATGCCGTGATACCTCGCCCGCGAAACTCACGCGCGGAACCGCCAAAATGTCCCCAGCAATGCCCAAGACAAAAGACGTCAAGAAGGTCGTGCTCGCCTATTCCGGCGGTCTCGACACCTCCATTATCCTGAAATGGCTGCAGACCGAGCTCGGCGCCGAAGTCGTCACCTTCACCGCCGATCTCGGCCAGGGTGGCGAGCTGGAGCCGGCGCGCCAGAAGGCTGAGATGATGGGCATCAAGGATATCCGCGTCGTCGATGTGCGCGAGGAATTCGTCTCGGATTTCGTCTTCCCGATGTTTCGCGCCAACGCCGTCTATGAAGGCACCTACCTGCTCGGCACCTCGATCGCCCGCCCGTTGATTTCCAAGCACCTGGTCGAGATCGCCCAGGAGGTCGGCGCCGATGCCATTGCGCACGGCGCCACCGGCAAGGGCAACGACCAGGTGCGTTTCGAGCTGTCGGCCTATGCGCTGAATCCCGACATCAAGGTCATCGCGCCGTGGCGCGACTGGTCGTTCAAGTCGCGCACCGACCTGATCAACTTCGCCGAGCAGCACCAGATCCCGGTGGCCAAGGACAAGCGGGGCGAGGCGCCGTTCTCGGTCGACGCCAACCTTCTGCACTCCTCTTCCGAGGGCAAGGTGCTGGAAGACCCGTGGAGCGAGCCGCCGGAATTCGTCCACCAGCGTACCGTTTCGCCGATGGAGGCGCCGGACGCGGTCACCGAGATCGAAATCGAATTCTTGAAGGGCGACCCGATCGCGCTGAACGGCAAGAAACTCTCGCCGGCCGCCATGCTGACGGCCCTCAACGATCTCGGCCGCGACAATGGCATCGGCCGGCTCGATCTGGTCGAGAACCGCTTCGTCGGCATGAAATCCCGCGGCGTCTACGAGACCCCCGGCGGCACCATCCTGATCGTCGCCCACCGCGCAATCGAATCGATCACGCTCGACCGCGGCGCCGGCCACCTCAAGGACGAATTCATGCCGCGCTACGCCGAGCTGATCTACAACGGCTTCTGGTTCTCGCCCGAGCGGCTGATGCTGCAGGCGATGATCGACAAGAGCCAGGAAGACGTCGAAGGCACCGTGCGCCTGAAACTCTACAAGGGCAATGTCATGGTCACCGGCCGCAAATCCAAGAAGACGCTCTATTCCGACGCACTGGTCACCTTCGAGGACGATCGCGGCGCCTACGACCAGAAGGACGCCGCCGGCTTCATCCGCCTCAATGCACTGCGGCTGAGGACGCTGGCGGCAAGGAGCCGCAAGGGTGAACCAAACTAGTGTTCCAGGAAAACCCGGCGGTCACGCAGGGTTCTTATTTGGTACCTCTAATATAAGAGGTCAAGCTGGCTGACATGGTTTCCGTTTGACCTTTTAAAAGCCTCATCTAAATTCCTTCGCGGGACGGAGGGATTCTGATCGTGAAAAATGCCATTTTTCTCCTGCTTGCGGCGGCCATCGTCTTTACCGGATGCCAATCCTCGCAGGCCACGAAACGCGAGCAGGACGGGTGCATCTCCGCTGTCCATTTGTGGAGCATCACGTTCAAGCACGAAATCGCCTCTTTCATGGGCGTCTCGCAGGAGCGCATGCCGGCCCTGTTCTGCCAGCGCATCACCGAAGGAGTACGCAGCGGGCGGATCAGCTACTCCGATTTGAACAGAGTGCAGCTAGACCTGCCGACCGAGATATGGCTGGTCATCAAGGGCAAGTCAAAGGCGGCTGCCAGGGCCGCGCCGGTGCTGCGCAACTCCAAATTCCGGAGCTGCAAAGGTACTGAAGGCGCCTTCGAGGTTCCTATTTCCCAGAAGTGCCCGTTGAGCGGCTACGCACATTATTGAGAGCCCAGGCGCTCAGCCGGCATTTGCGCCAACGATCGAGCAATTCGAGAAAGAGCATGCCCGACTTTGTCCGTAACTGCGTAAAAACAAAGAAATAGAGCGGCGGCAAAGAACTCAGTGCTTTTCCTGCTTGATCTTTTCGGGCCCTTATCTAGCCTCCTCACAATCGATGGGGGCAGCTGACAATGAAGCCGTGGTTTGTGGCCCTGCCTGCAATGGTCGTCATGCTGGCCGGTTGCCAGACTGGGCAGGAGCAAGTGAGTCAGGATCCCGAGGCGGCATTCGATCGCTGCGTCAGCAAGGTGGCCATATCGAATATATCGGCCAAACACGAGATCGCCGCTTTTATGGACGTTTCCCTGGAGCGCATGCCGCCACTGCTGTGCCGCCGCCTTGTCGATGCCATGAAGACCGGCCGGCTGACCTTCTCCGACATAAACCGCCTCCAGTTCGACCAGTCCACGGACATCTGGAAGGTCATAAAAGGCGGGTAGCCGCTTGGCTGCTGAACGGTTTGACCGCCAAACGCTCCAGTCCTTGCAGAAAAGCCCGGCGCATGGCCGGGCTTTCCGTTCTTCGATCTGGATATTTCTGTCAGCCGCCGTCGATCGCGTCGGCGATCTGGGCGATGGCCTGCTGGTAGACGCTGGCGGAATTCCAGCCGGCGATGGCCCCCATATTCGCACTCGCGCTCGCACCCGCCCGCCAGCCATGAGCCTTGAGGAAGTTGGCCGTCGAAGCCAAGGCCGTCGCCTTGTCGCGCAGATTTCCGTTGCCGACGCCATACTTCAGGACATTGCCGGGCAGGAACTGCGTATGGCCGATCTCGCCATGCGCAGCCCCAACCGACGAGGCGCTCAGCGCGCCGCGATCGACCAGCTTCAGCGCCGCAATGGCATGCGGGTAAAAGAACCCCGGGCGACGGCAATCATAGGCAAGCGTCAGAATGGCGGAGACCGTGTTCTGGTTGCCCAGGGAGGCTCCGAAGCCGGTTTCCATGCCCCAGATGGCCAGCAACACGCCCGGCGACACGCCGTAATTGCTCTCGATCCTGTCGAACATCGCCGCATTCGACTTCTTCAGCGCACGGCCCCTGGAAATGATCGCAGCTCCGCCACGGCGCTTCATGAAGGCGTCCACCGAACCGCTGAACGCCTTGTGGATGGCGCGGTCGACGGAGATTGTCTTTGTCGCGTAGCTGGCACCGGCCAGAGCAGCCAGACCCTTCCCGCCGACACCTTCGGACCTGGCCTGCGCGGCAAAGTCCTGCTTCCACGCTTCGAAGCCCGCGCCGGTCTTGCCGCAGCTGGCCGCCGCCTGCGCGCCCGTCGCCAGCGCAAGTACCGCGACCACCGCGGCAGCAATAATCTTTCCCTTGGCAAGCAATGCCATGCTTTTTCTCCTGATTGCCTGAATCACGTCCCGGTTGCGAACTTGCCAGCGAAACGCGCCATTGTCACCGTACCCCCGGCGCTACCCTGGCCAATGCAGCGGAATTTGCTTACGATCAAGTGCTTATTGTGGCCGAAACGCCCGGGCGCCGGGCAGGCGAATTCGCTGCTCGGGTAAAAAGAGGTGACGGGGGCATGGAACGGCGGCCCGTGGCGGGCGTTTGGGCGAGGCGCCGCTCCGCACCATATTCCTCCTCTGACGCCATACGCCAACGCCTGACGCATCGAGATCGACATGAAACTGTTCGACTGCCCGCATTGCGGCCACCGCCTCTACTTCGAGAATGCGCAGTGCCTGAATTGCGGGAGTCTCGTGCTTTACGATCCCGAGCATGCGCGCTTTGCCTTGTCTGACGTCGACGGCATCTTCCACTGCACCAATGCGGATGAATGCGCCTGCAACTGGATGGCCGAACCGGGCCATACCTACTGCCGCGCCTGCTTGCTGAACCAGCTGATCCCCGACCTCTCCGTCGACGGCAACCGCCGCCGCTGGATTCGCGTCGAGGCGGCCAAGAAGCGCGCCGTCTATTCGCTGCTCGCCTTCGGCCTTCCGGTCGCGCCCAAGCACAAGCACGGCGACGAAATCGGCCTCGCCTTCGACTTCATTGCCGATCCGATCGGCGGCGGTCCCGGCGGCGAACGCATCCTTACCGGCCACGACAACGGCCTGATCACGCTCAACGTCGCCGAGGCGGACTCGGCCGAGCGCGAGCGGCGTCGCGTCGAGATGGGCGAAAATTACCGCACGCTGCTCGGTCATTTCCGTCATGAGCTTGGCCATTACTACTGGGACCGGCTGATCCGCGACGAGCCGCAACGGCTCGATGCCTTCCGGGCGCTGTTCGGCGACGAACGCCCCTACTACGAGCAGGCGCTGAAGGCCTATTACGCCAATGGCGCTGCGCCCGACTGGCAGCAGAACCATATCTCCGCCTATGCGACGTCGCATCCATGGGAAGACTGGGCCGAGACCTGGGCGCACCATCTCCACATCACCGACACGCTGGAGATGGTGCACGCGCTGAATTTTCCACTCGGCCAGCTTGAGACGATGGAGACCAATGTGCTGCCGCAAGGCGACACCGGCGGCCGGTTGCAGGCGGCGCCCGCGGAACCTGACGCCGTGCCCGAGCCGTTCGAAAAGATTCTCGCCCGCTGGCTGGTACTCTCGGAAGCCTCCAACTCGATCAACCGCTGCATGGGCCTGCCCGACCTTTATCCCTTCGTCATTTCGGACGTGACGGCGCAGAAACTCAGCTTCGTGCATGAGCTTTTGACCGGTTTGCCGAAAGAAACCGGAACAAATCGTGAGCTGGCGTCGGTATTTTAGCCGGAACGCATGCGTTCTGGTTTCGTTTGGTGTCGCGAGGGACCATGAAAGGGAGAGAAACCATGAGACGCATATTGTTTCCGGCCGTCGCCGGGGCGCTTGTCGCGATGTCGGGTGTGGCACTCGCCGATACCGCCGTCTCGGCCGTCACCGATCTTAATGTGCGCGCCGGCCCCGGCCCGCAATATCCTGTGATCGGCGTGCTCGCCGCCGGCCAGTCGGCGACGCTCAATGGCTGCATCGAAAACAGCAAATGGTGCACCATTGCCGAAGCCGGAGGCCAGGGCTGGGTCTATTCCGACTATGTCACGGCCGATTTCGGCGGCAACCGGGTCGTTCTGACACGCCGCCCCGCCGACGCCGCCATCACCGTGGTTACACCGCCGCAGGATGATTATCCCGATACCTATACCGGTGCGATTCTGTCCGACGACGG
Organism: Mesorhizobium sp. C395A; assembly: GCF_030323205.1. Taxonomy (NCBI): domain Bacteria; kingdom Pseudomonadati; phylum Pseudomonadota; class Alphaproteobacteria; order Hyphomicrobiales; family Phyllobacteriaceae; genus Mesorhizobium; species Mesorhizobium sp. C395A. The sequence continues at coordinate 4,591,729 of NZ_CP100473.1, forward strand.
CCCCGTCGACGCCATCGACAGGCCACCGGCGGAAGTCGGCACCTATGTCAGCACGCACCGGCTCGATCCTGTCTATCTCGAGGGCGAGGTGGTGACCGGTGCCACCTTGCCCGACACGGTCGAACTGCGCGAAATCCCCGACTACCGCTACCGCTACGTCTATGTGAATGGCCAGCAGGCGCTGGTCGACCCACAGACACGGCGCATCATGTACGTCGTGCGCTGATTTTGCCTGGAAAGAATGACAAGTGAACTCGTGCCGCCCTCCTGCCGAGGCTGAGGGCGGCAAAAGGGTCGCTGAACAGCAGCAATTGCGCGAGAGCCGACGATCCCCTAGATCATGCGATCCGATGCGTTCGGCAGAGGAACTCGCGTGATATCAGATCCAGCCGCCTTCGAGCGCTATAGCAACACGGCCACCGAAAAGACGAACCTGCCGCGGCTGATAATTGGAACGGCAGTCGTCGTCCTGTTCTGGGTGGCGATCACCCTGGTTGTGGTGCTTGGCGGCACCTATGTCGCGATCGTCTGGCATGTATTGCCGGACGATCCGCGCGGGCCGCTTCAGGGCTTTCTGGCCTCGCCCATCGGCATACTCACCGCACTCACCTCGTTTACCGGCATCTGGCTCGGCCTCTGGCTTGCCATGCGTTTCGTCCATGGCGAGCCGCTCTCGGCGCTTTTCGGCGCCAGTCGCCGCGTGTCCTTGTCGGGCTTCCTCAAGGGCCTGGTCGCGGTGCTGATCACATCGGCGCTTTCCGAAATCCTGCTCTACTGGCTACAGCCCGAAATCGCCCGCGGCACGATCAACCTGTCGACCTGGCTGCTGTTCCTGCTCCCGATCGTGGCGCTGACCCTGCTGCAGACCTCGTCCGAGGAGATGCTGTTTCGCGGCTATCTGCTGCGCGGCCTGGCCAGGCGCTTCGAGAGCCCTTACGTGTGGGCGCTATTGCCCGCTTTGCTGTTCACCTCCTTGCATTGGAGCCCGGGCTCGACCGCCGCCATCAACGCCTGCGTGCTGGCCTCGATCGCCGCCTTCGCCTTGCTGTTGACGCTGGTGGTTTATGTCACCGGCAATCTCGGCGCCGCCTTCGGCGCCCATCTCGGCAACAATCTCACCGGCTTCCTGCTGATCTCGCATCAGGAGAACTACAATTCCTTCGCCCTGTTCAACGCCAAGCCGCTGGAAGGTCCGGACTGGACGACGACGGATGCCGTCATCATCGCCGCCATCGGTATCGTCTGCACCTTGCTGACGATCCTGCTGCTTCTGCACCCGCGCTCGCCGCTGAAGGTTACGGCCGACCCTCGGGATGCAGGGTGAACTAAACAGGGACCGATCCAGAGACCGGGAAGCTGCCCTTGTCTTGACTCTTCGGCCGATTTCCTGTCTACAGCCCCGAAATCCGCGACGAGTATCCCTCCGAGCAAGCCGACCAGGACGCCAAAACCTTTTGAGGTGGGTGCTGTAAACAGATCCTGGAGGCCAACACCCGGCAGCGCTGAGCGCCCCCGGGTGCTTTTTGGTTTTGAGCTTTGCTTGGATGAGCGGCGCGAACGCACTACCTCTCGGGCACCATCGGGGTGCCTGAGAAAAAGGAAACGGAATGTTTGAATCGCTGCAGGAGCGCACAAGAGGCGTGGAGGGCCATCGGCCCGACAGGGATCACCATGAATCCAAGGCGCTCTCGCGCGGCGGGTTGACCAATGTTTGAATCACTTCAGGAGCGCCTTGGCTCCATCCTGAACGGCCTGACCGGCCGCGGCGCGCTGTCGGAGGCTGATGTCTCGGCGGCGTTGCGCGAGGTGCGCCGTGCGCTGCTCGAAGCCGACGTTGCGCTGGAAGTGGTGCGTTCCTTCACCGACAAGGTGCGCGAGAAGGCCGTCGGCGCGGCTGTCGTCAAGTCGATCAAGCCCGGACAGATGGTCGTCAAGATCGTCCATGACGAGTTGGTCGACATGCTCGGCGCCGAGGGCGTCGCCATCGACCTCAATGCGCCGGCGCCGGTCGTCATCATGATGGTCGGCCTGCAGGGCTCCGGCAAGACGACGACCTCCGCCAAGATCGCCAAGCGCCTGACCGAGCGCCAGAACAAGAAGGTTCTGATGGCCTCGCTCGACACGCGGCGGCCCGCGGCGCAAGAGCAGCTGCGCCAGCTCGGCGAGCAGGTCAAAGTCGCGACCCTGCCTGTCATTGCGGGCCAGAACCCGGTCGACATCGCCAGGCGCGCCGTCCAGGCAGCCAAGCTCGGCGGTCATGACGTCGTCATCCTCGACACCGCCGGCCGCACCCATATCGATGAGCCGCTGATGGTGGAGATGGCCGACATCAAGAAAATGTCGAGCCCGCACGAAATCCTGCTGGTCGCGGATTCGCTGACCGGCCAGGACGCCGTCAACCTTGCCAAAAGCTTCGACGAGCGCGTCGGCATCACCGGCCTGGTGCTGACCCGCATGGACGGCGATGGCCGTGGCGGTGCCGCGCTTTCGATGCGCGCCGTCACCGGCAAGCCGATCAAGCTGATCGGCACCGGCGAAAAGATGGACGGGCTGGAGGAATTCCACCCCAAGCGTATTGCAGACCGCATCCTCGGCATGGGCGACATCGTCTCGCTGGTCGAAAAGGCCGCCGAAAACATCGACGCCGAGCAGGCGGCGGCGATGGCCAAAAAGATGCAGTCGGGCAAGTTCGACCTGAACGACCTTGCCGGCCAGCTTCAGCAGATGTCGAAAATGGGCGGCATGGGCGGCATCATGGGCATGATGCCCGGCATGGGCAAAATGAAGGACCAGATGGCCGCCGCCGGCCTCGACGACAAGATGTTTGGCCGCCAGCTAGCCATCATCTCGTCGATGACCAAGGCCGAACGCGCCAATCCGGACATGCTGAAACATTCGCGCAAGAAGCGCATCGCCGCCGGCTCAGGCACGGATGCGGCCGAGATCAACAAGCTCTTGAAAATGCATCGCGGCATGGCCGACATGATGAAGGCGATGGGCGGCAAGGGCAAAGGCGGCGGCTTGATGCGCGGCATGATGGGCGGCCTTGCCTCCAAGATGGGCCTCGGCGGCATGATGCCTGGCGGCATGGGCGGCCCTGGGGGCATGATGGGCGGCGGCATGCCCGACCTCTCCAAGATGGATCCCAAGCAGCTCGAAGCCTTGCAGAAGCAGATGCCCGGCCTTGGCGGCATGAAGGGCCCGCCCACCCCGAGCGGCGGTGGCCTGCCCGGTCTGCCCGGCGGCATGAAGCTTCCCGGCCTTGGCGGCGGTGGTCTGCCCGGCCTCGGAAAGAAGAAGTGAGGACGCTATGAACGAAGAAAAAGACATGGCCGACGCACGCACCATCCTGGCCGGCTATCGCGCCTCGATCGACAACATCGACGCCGCCCTCATTCATATGCTGGCCGAGCGCTTCCGCTGCACCAAGGCGGTCGGCGTGCTCAAGGCCGAGCATGGCCTGCCGCCCGCCGACCCGGCGCGCGAGCAGGAGCAGATCACCCGCCTTCGCCAGCTGGCGAAGGACGCTCATCTCGACCCCGATTTCGCGGAAAAATTCCTCAACTTCGTCGTCCGCGAAGTGATCCGCCATCACGAGCAGATCGCCGCGTCCAACGGCGCAAGCAAAACCGGCTAACAAAGTGCATGTCGCCCAAAAGTGCGCAGCGGTTTTGGGACAACGACCTGCACCAGACAAAGCCATTAACCCAACACTGACATCAGAAATTTTAGGAGAAATGAAATGCCCTTGAAGATCAGACTGGCCCGTGCGGGCTCGAAGAAGCGCCCTTACTACCACGTCGTCATTGCCGACGCCCGTTCGCCGCGCGACGGCCGGTTCATCGAGTCGATCGGCTCGTGGAACCCGCTGCTGCCCAAGGACGGCGAGCGCGTCAAGGTCGACGCCGACCGCGTCAAGCATTGGCTGTCGCACGGCGCCCAGCCGACCGACCGCGTGCTGCGCTTCCTCGATGAGGCCGGCCTCCTCAAGCGCGAAGCCCGCTCCAACCCGAAGAAGGCCGAGCCCGGCAAGAAGGCGCAGGAACGCGCCTCTCTGCTGAAGAAGGCCCAGGAAGACGCTGCCGCCGCCGTTGCCGCCGCTGCTGCAGCCCCGGCCGAAGCGGAAGCCGCCACCGCCGAATAAGCATCGCGTCATCGCATCGACAAAACGGCGGGCCTGTGCCCGCCGTTTTGCTAATGTGCGGCGATGTCATATGCGTTCGAACGAAAGATGACTGAGCGGACCGTCACGGAAGAGACCCTTTTCGGCGGCGTAGCCGGAACGCTGTTGCGATGCGCCGGCGCCACGACAGGCGTCGTCGTGCTCAGCGGATCGAGCGGCCGCATCGACGTCACCCGCGCCCGGCTCTTTGCCAAGGAAGGAGCATCCGCTCTCGCGCTGCAATGGTTTGGCGGCGAAGGTCAGGTGCCCGGCATTTGCGAGATCCCGCTCGAAACGTTTTTCGCGGCGACCGACTATCTTGTCCAGATGGGATGCCGGCGCATCGTCTATGTCGGGACCTCGAAAGGCGCCGAGGCCTCCCTGCTTGCGGCGGCTCACGATCCACGCATCGGCCTCGTGGTTGCGATCAGCCCGACATCGGTGGTCTGGGGCAATATCGGGCCGGCCGCGACGGCGTCAGCTGGCCGGAACGATCGTCGTGGACGCTCGAGGGGATTCCTTTGCCGTTTGTCCCAAGCAATCCCGCTTGGAACGCTGAGTATGTCGATGGTCTGGTGTCCTACCGGGGGCTCTTCCTACGTGCCTTGCAAACCTTCAAGGACGCAGCGGCCAAGGCTGCCATTCCCGTCGAAGCTATTTCAGCCGACATTGTTCTGGTTGCGGGCGGCGACGACGCGCTATGGCCATCGCTGGATTTTGCCCAGTCGATCGTTCGGTGTCGCCAGGACACCGCAATGACCACCTGCCTCGTCTCAGTGCCCGACGCCGGCCACCGCATTCTGCTGCCGGGCGAAATCACGCCGCGCTCGAGGCTGCATGCCCATGGCGGCAATGACGACGTCGACACGCGCCTGGGCCGCCTGGCTTGGGAGCATATCCGGGGATTGCTGTAGCGCAGGCAGCCATGGTCCAGCTGCCTTGGGCAACAGCGAAACCGGCGATCTATAGCCGCCGGTTTCCGATGTTGGACCTGGCTGTGTTCAATAACCGTCGGGGCAGCTGGCGATATAGGTGCGCCCGTTGCGGCCGCGGTAGCGACATTGACCGCTTTCGCTGGCACGGCCGATCAGCGCGCCGGCCACGGCGCCGACGGCGCCGCCGACGACGGCGCCCTGAACCGGATCATTTGCCACAGCTGCGCCAACCGCCGCGCCGCCGAGGCCGCCGACCGCGGCACCCTTTTCGGTTTGCGAGCACGCACCCAGTGCGGTCGCCAGTACCAGAATGATCATCGCTTTTTTCATTGTCGTTCCTCTCTCACGCGGATCGCCGTCCTCGCCGCCACGGCTCTAACTCCCAGACAGCTGATTTGATCCCGAAGACGTGAGAGATCCCGGTGCGCGCGCCTGTCACATTCGTAACGACCGCCGCCGAGCTTGTTGAAATGCAGGACGTTTTACCTTTCAGTGGCCTTCTTCAGATTGGCGAGGCCAGCCTCGAAATCCTTGCCGATCAGCGTATCGAAATTCATGAAGAGGCCCAAAAGCTTGGCAATGAAGGGCCGGCTGCCGCGCATTGCCCAGGTGACTGCGGTGGTGTCGCCCGAGGGCTTCAGGGTGAAGTCGACGCTGTTGTTGGCCCGGAACGGCTTCTCGAAGTCAAGCTTCAGCGACACGAGCGAGGATGGCACGGAATTGACGATCTCCATGCGTCCCTTGCCGGCCTTGGCATTGCCTTCCCAGGCGTAGGCGGCGCCCTTGCCGGTATCAGCGCCCGACAGCGTGCGCTTCATCAGCGGGTCGAGCTTTTCGTAGGGTGACCATTCCGGCCAGTGCTTGAAATTGTTGATCAGCGGAAAGATCGCTTCCGGCGCGGCCTTGATGCTGGCGGTGCGGGCGGTGACGAAATCATTCGACCTCGTCGCCGCATAGATGAGCACGGCGGCGATGATGACGACCAGGAGGATGAGAATGGTGCTGAGCATGTTTTCTCCTCGCTTAACGGCTGAACGGGATCAGGGCGCGCACGCTTGGGTCGCGCAGATAGAGACCGCCCCACAGGATGATGCCGAGATAGACGCTAAACAGCGTGTGCGAAAACAACGGGCTGCCGACGCGCATGTTTGTGGCGATGGCGCCGCCGAGATAGCCGGTGAGCAGGATGGCGCCGAGCACCGAGGTGCGGGGCAGCGCATAGAGCGCGGTCGAGATCAGCCCGATAATGCCGAGCGTGCGCGCAACATTGACATCGGCCGGCCAGCCGAGCGGCACCATGGTCTGGGTGACGACATCGAGCGGCGGCAGCTTGATGACCCCGTCGAAGATCATGAACAGGATGATGAGGCCGCTGAGCACGCGGCCGGTCCACAGGGCGCCCGATGAGACGGGCATGGTTTGAGAAATACTCACGGGTGTTCCCTCCTAAGCGGTTCGAGCCGTTTGCCGGCTTCGGACCAAGGACGAGCGATGGGGCGGCGATCCTACAGGGTGCGGATTCTTTTTGGATAGCAGCAAGCAAAAGCCGCTGCGTGGCGATCCTTCACACCCCCCTCTGGCCTGCCGGCCATCTCCCCCGCAAGGGGGGAGATTACACGCTCGACCGCTTCGGCAATGCTCCATGAATGAGCGGAGCATCGAAACCGCCGATCTCCCTGCTTGCGGGGGAGATGCCCGGCAGGGCAGAGGGGGCGCTGTCCCTCCACCTTGACGGACTATCGACATCCACCAGTCACGGCTATTGATAGGGCTGGGCGAGAGACGAGCGAATGGCTGGCGAGACTGATCTGAAAATGCTGCTGGCGGCGATGACGCCGGAACTGCTTCCCGGCGTCCATGTCTTCGCCACCCTGGTCCCCGGTGCACCGGTTCCCGAGACGCTCAATCCGGTGATGCTGTTTCGCGAGAAGGAGGGCACGACGCTGATCTTGCCCGAAGACCAGGCCGCCGGGCTGCAGTCCGCCTTCCGCTGCCGCATGATCACCCTGAACGTCCACTCCTCGCTGGAAGCCGTCGGCTTCCTCGCCGCCATCCCGCCCGGCTGGCCGCCGCCGGCATGGGCGTCAATCCGGTCTCTGCTTTCTATCATGACCATCTGTTCGTGCCCGCTGAGCGGGCCGAGGAAGCGATGGAGTTATTGCGCCAACTGGCCAAGGATAGCGCCGGCTGAGTATCAAGCGCGACGCACGTAGAGGATATCCGGCAGGCCTTCTTCGTTGGTGGTGCCCTCGCCGAACACCTCGGGGCGAAAGCCATGGCGCTCGTAGAAGCGACGCGCGCCGGTGTTGGCCTGGAAGCAATGCAGTTTGACGATCCGTAGCGCGGCGGTCGCTTGCACCAGCAGCCGGCTGCCGATGCCTTGCCCCGTCCAGGCGGGGTCGAGATAGAGCTGTTCCACCCAATCGCCGCTCAGGGCAATGAAGCCGACAATGCCGGTGCCGGCCTCGGCGACCGTCACCTGCTGCCGGGACAGCACGATCTCGCGGATGAAGGCAAGATCCTCATCCGGCGTGTGGATGACCGGCATCCAGGAGAACGAACCAAGTGCGGCCCGCATGACAATGGCGATGGTCGCGGCATCCAAAGCCGTGGCGGGGCGCAGCACGATTTTGGTGGGATCGTTCAAAGGCTTTTCTCAACAGAGGTCAGCGCTGCCCTCATCCCCCTGCCGGGACCTTCTCCCCGTGAACGGGGAGAAGGAAGGCTTCGGCCGAAGGCCGAGCCCGCGACTGCGGGCCGCCGGCTTTCCGGCGCCCCCGCGGGGGGCCCGCCGCGGCAGCGGCGATACGGCCCGTGAGCGAATAAACTATGCCGCCTTCTTCTTCGGCTGGATCAGGCCGCGCTCGACCAGCAGCTCGGCGATCTGCACCGCGTTCAGCGCCGCGCCCTTGCGCAGATTGTCGGAGACGATCCACATCGACAGGCCGTTGTCGATGGTCGAATCCTCGCGGATGCGCGAGATGAAGGTGGCGTCCTCGCCGGCCGATTCCAGCGGCGTGATGTAGCCGCCATCCTCGCGCTTGTCCAAGACCTGGCAGCCTGGCGCTTCGCGCAGGATATCGCGCGCCTCGTCGGCGGTGATCGGCTTTTCGAACTCGATGTTGACGGCTTCGGAATGGCCGATGAACACCGGCACGCGCACACAGGTCGCCGTCAGCTTGATCTTGGGGTCGAGCATCTTCTTGGTCTCGGCGACCATCTTCCACTCTTCCTTGGTCGAGCCGTCGTCGAGGAAGACGTCGATGTGCGGAATGACGTTGAAGGCGATGCGCTTGGTGAACTTCTTGACCTCGACGCCATCGGCGACGAACACCGCGCGGGTTTGTGTAAAGAGTTCGTCCATGCCTTCCTTGCCGGCGCCGGATACCGATTGATAGGTGGCGACGACGACGCGCTTGATGGTGGCAACATCGTGCAGCGGCTTCAGCGCCACGACCAGCTGCGCCGTCGAGCAGTTCGGATTGGCGATGATGTTCTTGCGGGTGAACAGCGAGATCGCATCCGGGTTCACTTCCGGCACGATCAGCGGCACGTCCTGATCATAGCGGAAGGCCGACGAGTTATCGATGACGACGCAGCCCTGCTTGCCGATCTTCGGCGACCACTCCTTCGAGACGTTGCCGCCGGCCGACATGATGCAGATGTCGGTGTCGGAAAAATCATACTGGTCGAGCGTCTTGACCTTCAGCGAACGGTCGCCGAACGACACTTCGGTGCCCTGGCTGCGCCGCGAGGCCAGCGCCACGACTTCGCTTACCGGAAAGCCGCGCTCTTCCAGTATGTTGAGCATTTCGCGACCCACATTGCCCGTGGCGCCGACTACCGCAACCTTGAAACTCATCAGAAATCTCCTGTCCCTCTCCGCTTGGTTTTTGGAGAAAACCCGCCGGCCAATGCGGGTTTCGTCCCCCGGGCCGGACCCGGGAGAGGGTGGTTAGGCCAAGGGAATCACACCGTTTTGGTGGTGGTTTTGGCCATAGTTTTGCTGGAACGGTAAGACGCGCCAACGCGCCCGGCCCCATGATTGTGGCCGGGGAAGTCGAATGCAAGAAGAGCCATCAGAAGGCCGCGCATCGAAAATGATCCCGTTCGATGCCGGCTTTTACGCGGTTTGCGTCAGGAGTCAATTGCGGCCAGGCACACGCCTGCCCTGTACAATAGCGGCCGCAAGAAGTACGAACGCCCAAATAGTGTTTGGCTGGCGTGCGTCAGCCCCGGCATGTGCTCCATGATGAGCCCAGACCCTGAATTCCGAAAGAGTGAGATGTCCAATTTCGAAGCTATTGTTCCTGCGCTGGCAGAAGCGCTGGAAAAACGCGGCTATACCGAGCTGACGCCAGTGCAGAAGGCCGTGCTGGAGCTCGGCGAGTCCGACGCTCTGGTGTCGGCGCAGACCGGCTCAGGCAAGACCGTCGCCTTCGGCCTCGCTTTGGCGCCGACCCTTCTTGGAAGCGCCGAACGTTTTGACCAGGCTGGCGCACCGCTGGCGCTGGCCGTGGCGCCGACGCGCGAGCTCGCTTTGCAGGTGATGCGCGAATTGCAATGGCTCTACGCGCCGACCGGCGCCACCGTCGCGTCCTGCGTCGGCGGCATGGACATGCGCTCCGAACGGCGCGTGCTGGAGCGCGGCGCCCACATCGTCGTCGGCACGCCCGGCCGCCTGCGCGACCACATCACCCGCAACTCCCTCGACATGTCGGCGCTGAAAGCCGTGGTGCTGGACGAGGCCGACGAGATGCTCGACCTCGGCTTTCGCGAGGACCTCGAATTCATCCTCGATGCCGCACCGGCTCAGCGCCGCACGCTGATGTTTTCGGCCACCGTGCCGCGCTCGATCGCCACGCTGGCGCAAGGCTATCAGCGCGACGCCGTACGCATCTCGGCCGGCGGCGAGGAAAAGCAGCATCTCGATATCGAATACCGGGCGCTGAATGTCGCCTATCCCGACCGCGAGAACGCCATCATCAACGTGCTGCGCTTTTACGAGGCGAAGAACGCGCTGGTGTTCTGCAACACCCGCGCCGCCGTCAATCATCTGACGGCACGCTTCAACAACCGCAATTTTTCCGTCGTCGCACTGTCGGGCGAGCTCAGCCAGAACGAACGCACCCACGCGCTGCAGGCGATGCGCGACGGACGCGCCAAAGTCTGCATCGCCACGGATGTCGCCGCGCGCGGCATCGACCTGCCCAATCTCGAACTGGTCATCCATGCCGATCTGCCGACCAATCCCGAAACGCTGCTGCATCGCAGCGGCCGTACCGGCCGCGCCGGCCGCAAGGGTGTCAGCGCGCTGATCGTGCCCAACGGCGCCCGCAAGCGCACCGAGCGCCTGCTGCAGAATGCAGGGCTGAAGGCGACATGGGCGAGCCCGCCCTCGGCCGACGACGTGATCAAGCGCGATGACGAGCGCATCCTTGCCGATCCAGTCTTCGACGAGCCGGTAGCCGAGGACGAGCGCGGTTTCGTCGACACGCTTCTGGCCAGGCATGGCGCCGAACAGATTGCGGCCGCCTTCGTGCGCCAATGCCGCGCCAGCCGCTCGGCGCCCGAGGAGCTTACGGATGTCGCACCGTTCACGCCTTCGCGTGACAAACCGGCGGGCGAAAAATTCGAGCGCCGCGATGAAGCGCCAAGCCGGCGCGACGACTTCGGCGACAGTGTCTGGTTCTCGCTGTCGATCGGGCGCAAGCAAAATGCCGAGCCGCGCTGGCTGATCCCGATGCTGTGCCGCACCGGCAACATCTCCAAGCGCGAGATCGGCTCCATCAAGATGCAGCAGGATGAGACCTACGTGCAGATCGCGGCCGACTGGGCCGATCGCTTCCTCGCCGCCGTCGGCCCCGACAAGAAATTGCAGGGCAACATTGCGGTGAAGCGCCTGGACGGCACGCCCGACCTGTCGCGGGCCGGCTACCAGGCGCCGAAGCCCGACAAGAAGCCGCATCGCGGCAAGCGCCCGTTCGAGGCGCCGCAAAGCGCACACAAGCCGAAATTCGAGAAGCGGGAACGGCCCCCGGCGATGCAAAGCCTTGGGCCGGGAAACCGAAATTCGACAAGGCTGGACCGCCGAAGAACAAGAAACCGAAGAAGCGGCCGGTTTGAGGCTCTTATCGGCCAATTACAGATGTAGGCGCTGCCCCTCATTGCCCTGCCGGGCGTTTCTCCCCGTATAGTGACGGGGAGAAAGGGCTGACCGCAGCCTTGGCGCTCTCTTGCAACGTTGGCGATTGGCGGAATCGTCGATAACAGCGACCCCTCTCCCCGCCACTATACGGGGAGAGGATGCCGGCAGGCAGGTGAGGGGCAGCGCCAACGCACCGGAAAATAAAGCAACTCATGCCTGAACCGTTCGCCCTCCATTTCGTCCACCCCCTTGCAGTCCGCCGCAACTTTGAACAGTCTGTGCCTGCACGGGGGCGAGGCTAAATGCGCGGCGAAGTTCTTCACTATGACGAGGCCCAGGGTTTCGGCTTCATCACCGGGGCGGACGGCAACCGCTACACCTTCGCGCGCGAGGATCTGCGCCGTGATACCGTGATCGCGAACGGCGCTGTGGTCGAGTTTCTGCCGGCAAGCGGTCAGGCGCGCGACGTTTTTTCAATCCGCGCCCAGCCCGCCAGTCCCGCCACCGCTGCGCCAGCGGCAAGCGCCGCGCCGCCCAAGGCGGCTGCCGCTTCAGCCGCCCCACAGCATTTCGGCCGCCTGGCGGAAGACGGCGCGGTTCGCGATAGCGGACTGCCGGGTTATTTCTGGCGAGGCGTGACGCGCAACTACATCAACTTCGCCGAACGCGCCCGCCGCAAGGAATTCTGGGGCTACTGCCTGTTCTGGACCGTCAGCTTCATCCTGGTCGGAATTGCCGGCGCCCTCGCCGACCAGGCCGTCGGCAATTTCGATGCCGGCAACTGGCCGATTGTGATGATCGGCGTCTGGGGGCTGTTTTGGCTAGCGACGTTCCTGCCCTGGGTCGGGCTCGTCGTGCGCCGCTTGCACGACATCGGCCTGACCGGCTGGCTGGCAATACCTTACTTCGCAATCACCTTCATGTTCGCTCCGGCTACGCTGATCCTCGCGCTGATACTCGGATTGATCCCGACCCAGGCCCACGAAAACCAGTGGGGGCCGGTGCCTAGAGGAGGCGGAGCCTAGACCCGCACCAAGAAATGAGCAGCCGGCTGTTTGCGGACAGCCGTGCTATAACAATGGCTTAGGTCGCAGCCGGGAAGGCAGCTGCTGTTTTGACCGAACGAACGAAATATTTCTCTTGCCATTTAGTCTGTGCACAGACAATCTGTGCAATCATCAAATCGACGATCGAAAACGGATGGCGGAGCCAAGACAAATGTGGACCAACGAGTACACCGCAATTTCCCCCTTTCGGCGCAGGCCATCTGGAACGCGCTCAAGGCGCTGCACGAAGGCCGCCTCACCTACGAAGGCTCCGATACCTTCGTGCTGCACGGCCCGTTCGCCAAGGGCACCCGCGTCTCTGTAACGCCCGTCGGGCAGGACACCTTCGAATCGACGATCGTCGACCTCGTCGACGCTGTAACCTATGCCGACGAGACCTCGTTCGGCGACACGAAACTGCTGTTCAGGCATACGCTGACGCCGGTCGAGGGTGGCACTCAAGTGACTCATCGCCTCGAGATTTCCGGCCCATCGGCCGCCGAGGTCGGACCAGAGCTCGGGCCGCAGATCAGCGGCGATTTCGACACTTCGATGGCTAAACTGTTCGAACAGGCAATGGTGTTGGCGAACGGTGGCTGATCAAGGGGATCTGAACACGCGCTTCAGCGGACCATCCGAGAGCCCCGGCTTGCTGCTCTGGCGAACCACCATGCGCTGGCAGCGCGTCATGACGGCGGCGCTGGCCCCGCTTGACCTTACCCATGTCCAGTTCGTGCTGCTGGCTTCGGCGATGTGGCTCGGCCGATATGGCGAGCCGCCCAACCAGGTCCAACTCGCCGCGCAGGCCGGCACCGAGGTGAAGATGACGTCGGACGTCGTCGCCCGGCTTGAGGCAAAGGGACTGATTGTGCGGGACACCGACCCGCGGGATTCCCGCGCCAAGGTGATCCGCGTCTCCACGACGGGGACGGCCGCAGTCCAGCGCGCTATCGTCGCCGTCGAAGCCGCCGACGCTGCTTTTTTCTCAACCGTGGATGAGGCGCAACTCGTCGGCCTGCTGAAACGGCTGGCCGGCGAGATCCGCTGAGTCGGCCGCTAAGCCAGGAACTTGGCGATGATGGCATCGCCCATTGCGACAGTGCCGACTTCGGTCATGCCCTCGGACAAAATATCCTTCGTCCGGAGCCCGTCGTCGAGCACGGCGGCTATTGCGCCTTCGAGCTTGTCGGCCTCATCGACCATGCCGAAGGAATATCGCATGCACATGGCAAACGACGCGATCATGGCGATCGGGTTGGCGATGCCCTGTCCGGCAATGTCGGGCGCCGAGCCATGCACCGGCTCGTACAGCGCCTTGCGCTTCCTGGTCTTCACATCGGGCGCGCCGAGCGAGGCCGACGGCAGCATGCCGATCGATCCGGTCAGCATGGCGGCGATGTCGGACAGCATGTCGCCGAACAGATTGTCGGTGACGATGACGTCGAACTGCTTTGGCCAGCGCACCAGCTGCATGCCGCCGGCATCGGCCAGCATGTGGTCGAGCTTGACGTCGGCATAGCGAGTCTTCTGGGTCTGGGTGACAACCTCGTTCCACAGCACCCCGGATTTCATGACGTTGCGCTTTTCCATCGATGTCACGTGGTTCTTGCGCGTGCGCGCCAGCTCGAAGGCGACGCCGGAAATGCGCTCGATCTCGAACGTGTCGTAGACCTGCGTGTCGATGCCGCGCTTCTGGCCGTTGCCGAGATCGATGATCTGCTTCGGCTCGCCGAAATAGACGCCGCCGGTAAGCTCGCGCACGATCAATATGTCGAGGCCCTCGACGACTTCCTGCTTCAGCGAGGACGACGCGGCCAGCGCCGGATAGCAGATGGCGGGCCGGAGATTGGCGAACAGCTCCATATCCTTGCGCAGCCGTAGCAACCCGGCCTCGGGACGCACCTCGTAAGGCACCTTGTCCCATTTCGGCCCGCCGACGGCGCCGAACAGCACGGCGTCCGCAGCCATCGCCTTTGCCATGTCGGCATCCGAAATCGCCGCGCCATGCGCATCGTAGGCGCAGCCGCCGACCAGACCCTCATCGGTGACGAAATCACTGCCGAGCTTGACGTTCATGGCTGCGATCAGCTTCTTCACCTCGGCCATCGCCTCGGGGCCGATGCCGTCGCCGGCGAGCAGGAGAAGATTTTTCGAAGCCATGGAGAACCGTCCCAACACTGTTTGGAGAAACCGCGGCCTTGCTAAACGCCAAGAGCTTGCGGCGCAAGGGGATGAAGAACGCTACGACGGCGCCCGCCTCTCAGAACCTGGGTTCCTCGCCCTCGACAGAGGCGGGGGAGAGGAACAAATCACTTATGCGACAAAATATTCACCAACCGGCCGAACGGATCGCGCAGATAAAACCGCCGTACGCCCCACGGCTCGTCGGCCGGACCGTATTCGACGGCAAAGCCGGCGGCCTTCATGCCCTGCAGCGCCGCATCGACATCGTCGACCTCGACGGAGAGGTCCGGCACCGGCGTGCCGGAGCCGCCCTGGGCCATGAAGCTGATCTGCACCTGCATCCGTTCGTCGGACCCGTAGGTGACGATCCAGCCCTGATCCATCAGCACATCGAGGCCAAGCACGTCCTGATAGAAGCGTTTCGCCGCCGCCGCGTCCTGCGTCCCGATATTGGCTACGATGCGCCGGACCGTCATGGCTTTGGCCTCCTCAAGCCGTGCGCTGCAGCGCCGTGACTTCGATCTCGATCTTCATTTCCGGCTTGTTGAGCTGGCACACGATCATCGTCGCCGCCGGCCTGATCTCGCCGAAAGCCTCGCCGAGGATGGGGAAGACGACGTCCGCGATGGCCTGGTCGGTGATGTAGTAATGCGCCCGCACCACATCGGCCATGTCGAAGCCGCCATCCCTCAGCGCCTCGGCGATGGTCGCCAGGCAATTGCGCGTCTGCGCCTCCACCGTTTCCGGCATGGTCATCGTCGCATAGTCGTAGCCGGTCGTTCCCGACACGAAGCACCAGTCGCCCTGCACCACCGCGCGCGAATAGCCGGCGGTTTTTTCGAAGGGCGAACCGGTGGAGATGAGTGTGCGCATGGAGCCTCGCTGTGGTTTCGGACACTTTGCAGGGAAAGGGCCGGCTAGGCCATGGGCCAAGTCAGGTGCAAATCTTGGTCGTCGGCGGGACAGCACCCCCCTCTGGCCTGCCGGCCATCTCCCCCTCAAGGCGGGAGATTAGCAGTTCGGACGCCTTTCTCGCTTTCCACATTTGCGATTGGCGAAAGCCAGAGTGACGTCTGATCTCCCCCCTTGAGGGGGAGATGCCCGGCAGGGCAGAGGGGCGTGTGACGGATCGCGACGAAACAAGCATGAACACCGAGTGTTCGCCGCGCTGCCGCGAACTCTAGTTCCCCGACTCCTGCGCCTTGTCCATTGCTTCCTTCACATCCGCAGGCCAGGTCTTCACCGGCGGCCAGGCCTGCGGCTCGCCATTGTCGCCGCGCCGGGCGAAGTAGAGCGTGTGCTTGGCCGGGTCGACCGCCATGAAACCGTCATTGCTGCCGCATGCGTGCGGCACGCAGCCGGTGGCGTAGAAGGGGCCCGACGCCATCTTTTCGGTGCCGCCGCCGACCAGCAGGCTGGTTGCCATGTCGGGCATGGTGTCGCCGAGCAGCGTCTGCGCCGCGTTGTAGACGGCCTCATTGTGGAAGGCGTCGATGATGTTCTGGTATTTGGCCGGATCGACGTCCTTCCAGTCCGTACCCGGCTCCGGCGCGTAGGTCAGGTCGCCCGAGATCGTCAGCCCGTCGCTGGGCGACCATTGCAGCGCTTGCTTCGTATCGCCCGGCAACAGATACGGCACGAAATAGATGGCGTTGTCGGCCACCGCCGCCGGCGGCGCCCCGCATTCGTCCTGTTCGACCTTGAGGCTTTGTATCTCGCCGCCTTCCGGCTTCCAGACGATGACCTTGGCCGGGCCGCACTGGTTGCCGCCGTCGCCGACATCGACCAGCGCCACGTCGACGCCGCCGACCTTGACTGTTCTGTCGAAGAACACGTCATAATTGCTGGCCAGCTGCTTGCCGTCATAGGCCAGCACCTTCTCGCCATCCTGCTCCGGCTGGGTGATGGTCAGCTGCCCGCCCTCGAACGGGACCGGCCCCTGGCTGTCATCGTCCGCCAGGGCCGCATTGTTCGACGCGCCCAGATCGGCGGCGGACGGATCTTCTGCCGGCACGAGTATCTTGTCGGTCTGTGCTTGCGCGCCGGCCACCGGCATCAGCATCCACGCCAGCGCGCAGGCGCCGGCAAGAAGAAAACGTGTCATGACTGTCCCCTCCGTTCAGCCGCCACGAACCCGGCTTTGTGGCGGCCGGGCCATCTCGTACCACTCAGGCCCAAGGACGCTCGGCAGCGTTCTTCTTCTCGAACGAGGCGATGGCGCCGGCCTTCTCCATGGTCAGGCCGATATCGTCGAGACCGTTCAGCAGGCAGTGGCGCTTGAAGTCGTCGAGGTCGAAGGTGACCACGCCGCCGTCGGGGCCGCGGATTTCCTTGGCCTCGAGGTCGACCGACACCGTCGCATTGGAGCCGCGCGAGGCGTCGTCCATCAGCTTCTCCAGGTCTTCGGGGCTGACGGTGATCGGCAGGATTCCGTTCTTGAAGCAGTTGTTGTAGAAAATGTCGGCGAACGACGTCGAGATGACGCAGCGAATGCCGAAATCGAGCAGCGCCCACGGCGCGTGTTCGCGGCTCGAACCGCAGCCGAAATTGTCGCCGGCGACCAGGATCTGCGCCTTGCGGTAGGCCGGCTTGTTGAGCACGAAGTCGGGGTTTTCCGAGCCATCGTCCTTGTAGCGCATTTCGGCGAACAGGCCGCTGCCGAGCCCGGTGCGCTTGATCGTCTTGAGATAATCCTTGGGGATGATCATGTCGGTGTCGACATTGACGATCGGCATCGGTGCGGCGACGCCGGTGAGCTTGGTGAATTTTTCCATGGCTTTTGCCCGTTCTTGATCGAATTCGTTGCGTCAGGGTTTGCTGCGCCCGGTTTACACAAAGCCGCCGGCAAATAAAAGGCAACTGTTGGTGCGCGGCCCGATCGAAAGATCGGCGGCAAACGTCTTTAAAACCGGCCGCCGCTGGTGCACCTTGCGCCCATGACCACACAATCGAATATTATCTATGCCAGTGAGCCTGAGCTCGACGTCGCTGAATTCCGCCGCGTGCTGGTCGAATCCACGCTCGGCGAAACACGCCCCGTCGATGACGACGCCCGGCTGCAAGCGATGCTTTCAGGCGCGAACCTGGTGCTCACGGCGCGGCTCGACATCGAAGGCAGGCCGCTGATCGGCGTTATCAGGGCCATCACCGATTTTTCCTGGGTGTGCTACGTCTCAGAGCTCGCCGTGTCGCAATCGGCGCAAGGCGTCGGCATCGGCAAGGGCCTGATGGACGAGGCCCGCCGGCAGCTTGGGCCTTCGGTCGCCATCAGCCTGATCTCGATGCCCGACGCCGTCGGCTTCTACGAGCGTATCGGCATGAAGCGCATGGCCGACGCGTTCTGGTTCTCCCGCGAGGGCTGACGCCGCATCGGGCGCAATTGCCGACCGGGTTGGGCAGTCAAGGCGGGCAAGGTTATCGGGCAATGCGGAACGGTGTTCTGGACCCTGCTGAGCAACGCCTCCTTGCCGCCCTTGACCCGCGCTTCATCCGGTCCACATCCCCAGCATGGGAAATCGCCGATCTCTCATAGGCACCGCCGGCTGGGGAATTCCGTCTCGATACAAGGCTGAGTTTCCGCAGTCCGGTTCGCATCTCGAACGTTACGGAAAACGCTTTCCGGTCGTCGAGATCGACACCTCGTTCTACAAGCCGCACCGCCGCGAGACCTATGAGCGCTGGGCTCACGCCGTGCCGGAGCACTTCCGCTTCGCGGTCAAGGCACCGAAGAGCATGACCCATGAGCATCGCCTCGCCGATTGCGAGGGGCTGACAGAGGACTTTCTCGGGCAGGTCGAAGGTCTCGGCGAAAAGCTGAGCGTGCTTCTGGTGCAGCTGCCGCCGAGCTTGCCCTTCGAGCCGGAGGTCGCCGGCGGTTTCTTCGACATGTTGGGCAAGCGTATCCGGGCAAGGCTGGCATGCGAGCCGCGCCATCCCACCTGGTTCAGTGCCGAGACGGACGCACTGCTGGCCGGTCACCAGGTCGCCCGGGTCGCCGCCGACCCGGCTTCGGTTCCGGAGGCAGCAGGGCCGGGTGGCTGGCCCGGCCTTGCCTATTTCCGCTGGCACGGCGCGCCGCGCATCTACCATTCGGGTTACGATACCGAAACGCTCGACCGGTTTGCGCGGCAAGTGGAAGCAACGGCCGCTTCCGGTGCCGAGGTCTGGGGGATTTTCGACAACACGGCCGCCGGGCATGCACTGGGGAACGCGATGGCTGTCAGTGCGATGGTTGCTTAGACGCTCGCGGGACAGCACCCCCTCTGGCCTGCCGGCCATCTCCCCCGCAAGGGGGGAGATCAGATGCCGCGACCGCTTCGCCAATCGCCGACGTTGCAAGAATGGCGCCTTCGCCGAAGCTGCCAATCTCCCCCCTTGCGGGGGAGATGCCCGGCAGGGCAGAGGGGGTGGGCGGGAACTCGACAGAGCGATCCTATTCCGCCCGCCTCAAATCACGTTCAATTCCCGAAACGCCCGCCCTTCGACCACCCGTTCGTACCCAAACGCCGAGCAATCCACCGTCCGATACCCGCCATGCACCAAAAGCTCCGCCAGCGCCTTGCCGACGGCCGGCGCCTGCTGCAGCCCATGCCCTGAGAACCCGTTGGCGAAGATGAAATTCTCGACCTCGGGATGCGGTCCGATCACCGCGTTCTGGTCGAGCGTGTTGTAGTCGTAATGGCCTGCCCAGGCGCGGGTCGGCTTGATCGCCTCGAAGGCGGGGATGCGGGTTGCCAGCACGGGCCAGATCACCTCTTCGAACAGCGGCCAGTCGACGTCGAAATCCCGGGGGTCGGCGGGGCCATCGCCCTCCTCCGGCTCGGCGCCGCCGGTGAGATAGACCGAGCCTTCAGGCCGGACATAGATGCCGGATGGGTCGACCAGCAGCGGCATGTCGGCGTATTTTGCCCGCGCCTCGAAGACGAAAACGTTGCGCTTGCGCGGCTCGACGGGCAGCACGAGTCCCGCCATGCCGGCCACCTTGCCGGCATTCGGCCCGGCGGCATTGACGACGATGCCGGCTTGCAGTCTTTCGCCGTTGTCGAGGTCCACGCCGGTGACGCGGTTGCCCTGCCTCTCGATGCCGGTGACGTCGGCGGCGATGAAATCGATTTGTCTGTCGCGCAGCGCCTTGCGGAACAGCGTCAGCATCGCATGAGCGTCGAACCAGCCCTCGCCGCTGCGGCCGAAGGCGCCGGCGCTGATGCCTTCCGTCGACAGCCACGAAAAGCGCTTTGCCAGCTGGTCGGCATCCTCGAGCAGAATGTCGGCGCCCTCGGCGACCTGTGCTTGGTGGTTGGCTTTCAGGATCGGCAACCCGGCCTCGCCGGCCAGGATGAGATAGCCGCCTTCGCGAAAACCGATATCGGCGTCGGTGCCGAAGGTCTCCTTCAGCCGCCGGAACAGGTTTAGCGTGAACTGCGACAGCCGGATATTTTCCGGAATCGAGAATTGCTGACGGATCGAGGCCATGGACAGCGTCGTTGCCGCATGGGCGAATTGCGGGTCGCGTTCGATCAGCGCGATGGAGCCGGAAAAGCCTTCCTCGCGAAGGTAGTAGGCGACCGAGGAGCCGACGATGGCTCCGCCGATGATGACGGTGTCGTAGCGCACTTTGTTCTCCGATCCACCAGCCCTCACGCGGCTGGCAAGGAAATCTCGAAGCGCGTGCCGCGCCCGGAGTCAACCAGCGCGATCGTGCCATCATGCGCTTTCAGGAGGGCCAGCACGATGCCGAGGCCCATGCCGGTGCCGCCGGACTCGCGCCGCGTGGTGAAAAACGGCTCGAAAATGCGCGCCCTGTTGCTCGGCGAAATGCCGGCGCCATCATCGCTGATCGCAATCGTCACTTTGCCGTCGGCGCTGGCAGCCGCCAGCAAAACCTGGGTCGCGCCGTGCCTGGCGGAATTGTCGATCAGGTTGGCAAGCACGATCGCCGCATTCTCGGCCGAGATGCGCAGACCGGTTTCGCCGCCCGTCTCGATGGTCACAGCCAGCCTGCCGTCCACCGGCAGCAATGCCAGCGCCGCATCGAGCGACGTGCTTTCGCCGCTCGGCGCCAGGTTTTCCGCGCGCGCCAGATCGAGCAGGCGCCGTACCAGCAGATTGAGCCTTCCGGCATCGTTGACGATGTTGCCGGAAAACCGCTTGCGCTCTGCCGCGTCCATCGCCTCGCCGGAATCGCGCAAGAGTTCGGCCGCGCCCTGGATCGCCGTCAGCGGCGATTTGAGCTCGTGCGAGACATGGGTGGCAAAGGTCTGGATCGAGTCGGAGCGCGCCTGCAGCTTTTCGGCCATGTCGAGAAAGGCCGCGGACAGCTCGGCCATTTCGCGCGTGCCGTGATGGTCGAGCGGCCGGATCGCGTCGCGGTCGCCGGCGGCGATGCGCCTCGTGCGCTCCATCAGCGCGTAGATCGGCCGGCTCACGGTGCGCAGGAACACCAGCGCGATCAGCAGCATGCCGAAGAGCATGGCGATAGCCGCCAGCGTCACCTTGCCGCGCTCACCATAGAGATGCTTGACGATGTTGTTCGGCGTTCGAGACAGGTAGATCACGCCGGCGACATGGCCGTCGACCGCGATCGGCATGGCGACAAAGACGCGAACTTTCGTGCCGCGGCTGACCGAATAGAGGGGCGGTGGCGGCTGGTCGGGAATTCTTTGTCTCAACACGCTGGCGTAGTGGCCGGCAAGGGCGGTGCGCACCTCTTCGACATTGGCCAGCGATAGTCCGACCTCGTCGCGCCCGGCAATGACGACGCCATGCGGGTCAAGCAGCCGGAAGCCGGCCAGGGTGGTTTTCTGCGTGGTGTCCAGAATGCCCGACAGCCGCGCGCCGATCGCTGCAAAGGCCGGATCGGTGGCGGCAGCGACGCCGGCGGGCCGGGTCGGCAGCAAATAGTCGGAGGCGAGATCGAGGGTAGGCTCGATCGGCTGGTAAGGCGTGTCGTCGCCGCGGCTGGCTTCGCCGCTGTCAGCCTGCATCGGCACCCCAAGCTTCTCCGGGGCAATGGCGGCGTCACTGATATTCTGCGCATAGATGGCGGCGATGACCGCGCCTTGTGCGATCAACTCGCCCTCGGTCTGGCGGATCAGCTGGTTTTCATAAAGCCGGAAGAAGAACAAGCCGACCAGCGGCAGCGCCAGCACCATGATGAGGATGGCGAGAACCACCGTGGCCAGCCTTGGCCGCCATTTGGTGCCGATCCATTTGGCGTCGCTCAGGCGCCGCATCGGCCGAGCCGGAAACCAACGCCATGCACGGTTTCGATGGCGTCGAGACAGCCCGCCGCCCCCAGCTTGGCGCGGATGTTGCGGATGTGGCTGTCGACGGTACGGTCGGCGACATGGATGTTGGCGGCATAGGCGCTGGCGACCACCAGGTCGCGCCCCAGCACATGCGCCGGCCGCGCCAGAAATCCCTTCAGGATCGAGAATTCGATCGCCGTCAGCGCCAGCGCCTTGCCGTCGAAACTGGCGCCGTGGCTGGCCGGCACCAGGCTGAGCTTGCCATGCGCAAAGGCCCTGTCATCGGCCGGATCCGGCGCCAGCGGGCGGGCGCGACGCAGGATGACATTGACGCGCGCCACCAGTTCACGCGGGCTGAACGGTTTCGTCACATAGTCGTCGCCGCCCATCTCCAGTCCAAGGATACGGTCGATTTCTTCGTCACGCGCCGACAGGAACAACACCGGCACATCGGAGCGCTGCCTCAGCCGCCGGCAGACTTCCAGCCCGTCCATCTCCGGCATGCCGATATCGAGCACGACGAGGTCGGGCTCGCGGCCTTCGATCGCCTGCAGGGCGGCTGCGCCGTCAGCGACGGCCTGCGTCTTCATCCCGGCCCTCTCCAGCGCAAAGCAGATGATCTCGCGAATGTGCGGATCGTCGTCGGCGACCAGGATCTGATGCGGCATGGATCTAACGGTCCGGCACTGAAGGTTGCGAGGGCTGGGTAGGTGGAGGAAGCACGAGCGGACCTCTCTTGTCGAGAACCTGCAGGAGCCTCCAGCCGCGAAAGCTCCAGGCGCGCCACTGCTTCTGCTCGGCGATAGTGTCGTCGATCATCATTTGGTCGGCCAGACAGGTGGTTTGGTTTCCGAATTGGTGCATGTAGAGGCGGTCCAGCGCCGGCATGGCGGCAGCGCCGAGCGAGCGCAGATATTCGGTATCGATAGGCGTGCCGTCGCCGGTCATTTCAAGGGAATGGTCGACATTGAAATTGGCGCTCATTGCGGCGAAGTTGATGAAGCAGCAGGCATAAAGCGTCGCCGATAACGTCGCAAGATTGGCGGAGAGCAGCCATTCGTTGGATTTTCCAAGCGCGATGCGGGCAATGATCAGTACAAGCCCTGACGCCACCAACCCCATCCAGACGAAAGCCGCGATGCGCCAGTAGGTCAGTGCATAGACGCCGATATAAAGATCGAGCCTGAGAATCGACGAAATGACCAGCACGATGTTCTGCGCCACCCAGGCATAGACCAGTCGGCGGATCAGCGGATCGCTTGACGTTTCGCTGCCCGGCCGCAGCGCCGCCAGCACGAAGCCGGCGGCCAGCAGCGCGGTGGCGATCAGCGGATAGGCGCCGCGATGCGCATAAGCGGCATAGCTCAACCCGTCGGGAAGGGCGACCCCGCCCCAGAGATAGGCGGCGTCGAGCCCGGTCTGCAGCGCAAACAGGCCGTTGAAGACGATCAGCGCGCGCAGGATCGCGGCCTTGCCGAAGACGACGTCCTCGATCGTCGTGGCGGGTTTGGTCGCAGCCGGTGCGGCCACGGCTGCAGGCGGCGCCAAAGGTGGAAGGCGGCGCAGCAAGCGCGGCAGGCGAGGCCGCAGGAAAGCCCAGACGCCGGCGAGCACGAACAGCCAGAAGACGATCCGCGCCAGCTGGATGAGATCGAGCAGCTTCATCAGGTCGATCAGTGACAGCCAGTATTCGATGACCGGATTTGCGGCGCCGAACGAGAACAGGAACACCGCGCCCAGCGTCACCGGCATCACCCAGACGATGATGGACGCCAGGCGGATGCGGCGGCCGCCAAGCCGGCGCACCGTGCGGCGCCATTGGAAAAAGTCACGGATAAGGCGCAGCGGCGCCGCCAGCAGGAACAGCGCGACCTGGCCGGCAATGCGGGCGATGCCGTGCCGTAGCCGCCCGGACAGGGACAGCGCAAACACCACCAGCGCCACGACAGCTATCGCCACCGACAGCGGGCTGACGTTCTCGGCTAGCGGCAGCAGCGCGACGAACAAAGCGGCCGGCTTGAGCCAGGGTCGGGTGGAATTCAGCGCGGCAGGATGCACAGCGACCACCGCGCCGGCGATCAGGATGGCAAACAGCAGCACCGTGATCCCGGCGGGCTGGCCGTAAAAGAAAAAATCCGCCAGCGCGACGAGCAGGACGGCGATGCCGAAGCGGCTGGAAAAGCTTGCAAACGATGTCATGCGCGGATTTTCCTGATGGGCTGGGTCCGCTCGGCCGGTGGGCGGATAAAAGGGAGCAGGCTCGCTTCCAGGTAAGGGCGGGCCTCCGTCCGGGGCGGATCCACCAACCACCAGCTTTCGCTGCGCAGGCGATAGGGCAAGGACCAACGGTTTCGCTGTTGCATGCCGCTGTTGTGGTGGCTGCGCATGGATACGGCAGGGCGCAGCGGAGGAGGTTTTCCGCAGGGATGTGCAGTTCTCGTGCAGGACCTGCGCTTCCAGCCGAGGCGCTGCCCGCCATCTTTCCGGACGTTGGCGCTGTCCCAGCCAGGCTCCTTTCCTCTCCCTCCGCGGGCAGGCAAGGGGCAGCGCAAGCTTTCGCGGTTGGCTCGATATCAGGAACCGGTCGCCCGCACTCTTGCCTCACCCGCCCCCACGCGGCATAGATCGGCCATGACAAGCGAACCTTACCGCCCGCGCCGCTCAGTGCTTTACGTCCCCGCCTCCAACGACAAGGCGCTGGCCAAGATCGCAACGCTTGCCTGCGATGCCGTGATCATCGACCTCGAAGACGCCGTCGCGCCCTCAGACAAGATCGCCGCGCGGGACAGATTGGCCGGCATTTTCGCCAGCCGACCGAAACGCCGCTGCGAAATGATCGTGCGCGTCAACGCGCTGTCCAGCGAATGGGGCAACGATGACCTGCTGGCCGCGGCGAAATTCGTTCCCGACGGCATCCTGTTGTCCAAGGTCGCCACGCCTCGTGACATCCTCGAAGTCGGCGACGTGCTCGACGATAATTTTGCCCCCGACAGCGTCAAGCTCTGGGCGATGATCGAGACGCCCAAGGCCATTCTCAACATCGGCGCCATTGCCGAACTCGGCCGCGACCCGGCCTCGCGCCTAGTTTGTTTCGTTGCCGGAACGAACGATCTGGTCAAGGAAACCGGCATTCTGGCGACGCCCGACCGCCGCTATCTTGTGCCCTGGCTGATGCAGATGGTGCTGGCGGCGCGGGCCGGCAGCATCGACATGCTCGACGGCGTCTCCA
This sequence comes from Mesorhizobium sp. C395A, assembly GCF_030323205.1. NCBI lineage: Bacteria > Pseudomonadati > Pseudomonadota > Alphaproteobacteria > Hyphomicrobiales > Phyllobacteriaceae > Mesorhizobium > Mesorhizobium sp. C395A. The sequence continues at coordinate 4,616,680 of NZ_CP100473.1, forward strand.
ACGATTTTCGCGACCTCGACGCGTTTGCGCGCGAATGCACGGAAGCCGCTGCCATGGGGTTCGATGGCAAGACGCTGATCCACCCCGCCCAGATCGAAACCACCAACCGCGCCTTTGCCCCCGCGCCCGAAGCCCTTGCCGAGGCGCATGCGGTGAAAGAGGCTTTCGCCTTGCCCGAAAATGCCGGCAAGGGCGTGATTGCGCTGGATGGCAGGATGGTCGAACGGCTGCACCTGGCGCAAGCCGAAAAACTGCTGGCGAAGGCCGCCGCCATCGGCGCATGATTGCCTAAGCCGGCTTCGGAATATCCCGCCCTACAAGACAGAACTTGCGACAGGACCTGACCCATGAGACTCTACCGCTTTCTGTCCGCCCCCGATGATTCCACCTTCTGTCACAAGGTAACCGCGGCGCTGAACAAGGGCTGGCATTTGTACGGCTCGCCGACCTACGCCTATGACAAGAAGACCAAATCGATGCGCTGCGGCCAGTCGGTGGTGAAGGATATCGACGGCCAGGAATACGGGCCGGATACCAAGCTGAGCGACTGGTAGCTTTGCCAGGCACCGACGCAGGCTGTGTCGAGATTCAGGTCAGGCCGAGCCGAGAACGGCGGTTTCCGAGAACCGGAGCGGAGCGTACTTGAAGTACGCGAGCACCGGAAGCGCAGGAAGCTGCCGTTCGCAGGCCGGCTTCACCTGAATATCGCACAGCCTTACTCCGCCGCCTCTTCGAGCTTCTCCATATCGTCGTCCGACAGGCCGAAATGGTGACCGATCTCGTGGATCAGCACATGGGTGACGATGTCGCCCAGCGTCTCTTCGTTCTCGGCCCAGTAGTCGAGGATGGCGCGGCGGTAGAGGGTGATGCGGTTCGGGCCTTCGCCGGTCTGCGGGTTCCAGCGCTCGGCGATGCCGCGGCCCTCGAACAGGCCGAGCAGGTCGAACGGCGTCTCCAGCGACAGATCGTCCATGATCTCGTCGGTCGGGAATTCGGCGATCATGATGACGATCTCGCCGGTCAGCTTGCGAAAATCGTCCGGCAGATGTGCGTACGCCTCCAGCGCCAGAAACTCGATCTCCTCGATCGAAGGCGAGAGTTCATCGTGCCAGGTGCGGGTCTTGTAGATGCGGGCCATGCTTTGTCCTTTGATCCGGCATATAGGCTTTCCCTCCGGACTCGGCAAATGGACGGGTACCTGGCCAATGACTGTTTCTTTGCGCCGAATGGCTGCGACCAAAGTCCAAGGTTGGCCTCGCCACCTTTGATCAAGGAATAAATTCCTTCTGACTCCGCTTGACTCTTCCGGCACCCTCTGGAATCTATAAGAACATAACAGGAACAATTATGAGAGAAATTGACCGTCATGGCGACATCAGCCGTGGCGCGGGAGACTGTTTTTGCCCTGCGCCGCCAGATCGCGAAGATCGAGGGAACGCTGCCCGAGCGCCTGGCCGCGCCGGCCGGCGAGCGACCTCGTGCGCGCGCTGACAGCGCTATCGGCGGTGCGCCCGAACCTAATGCCGATGTCACCATCATCCGGCGCGGGCTTGCCGTGGCTTCGCCGAATGCTTTCCTGGCGACCGGCGTCGAGCACCTCGATGCGGCGCTGAGCGGCGGCCTGCCGAAAGCCGCCTTGAGCGAAATCCATGGCCTTGAGACCCGCAATGCCGGGGCCGTCGCCGGCTTTGTGCTGTCGCTGGTCAGCCTGATCCTCAAGGGCCAGCCCTTGCCCGTGCTGTGGATCGGCACATCGGAGATTTTTCGCGAGGCCGGCTTTCCCTATGCCAGGGGATTGCAGGGCATGTTCGGTATCGCACCGGAGCAGTTGCTGTTTTCCGAGGCGCCGAAACTCACCGATGCGCTGTGGGTAGCCGAGGAGGCCGCCAAGATGACGGCGCTCGCCGCAATCATTCTCGAGATCCGTGGCAGCCCGCAGCGGCTCGACCTCACCGCGACGCGCCGGCTGCACGCGCGCGCCCAAAACGCCGGCCGGCCGGTGTTCCTGCTGCGCCAGGCCGGCGAAGCCGAGCCGACCGCCGCCCCGGTGCGCCTCATCGTGTCGGCTGCACCAGCGAAATCGCGCCGGACGATCGCCGGGCCGCTTGCCGGCTCGATCGGCCACCCTGCCTTCACCGTCAGCATCGGCAAGAGCCGCACCGCTCTGCCTGGACAATTCACACTGGAGTGGAACCCCGATGAACACGCATTCGAAGAAAGAAAGCCCCGCGAAAAACGGGCAGAGAATTCTGTCGCTGTGGTTCCCGCATCTGGCGGCAGAACGGATCCTGCGCCAGCGCCTGGGACGGTCGTGGCGTTCCCGGCCTTCGGATCATCTGCCGCCATCTCACCCACCGCTCGTGATCAGCCATCGCGACCGCAACGCCCAGCGCATATCGGCCCTCGACGAGCGGGCTGAGGCGCTGCATCTGAAGCCTGGCATGGGCATTGCCGATGCGCGCGCCATGCATCCCTCGATCGACATCGTCGAGGCCGATCCGGACGCCGATCGCCGGCTGCTCGAAGGCCTCGCCGACTGGTGCGATCGCTATACGCCGCTGGTGGCGCTCGACGGTACTGATGGCCTTTATCTCGACGTCACCGGCTGCACGCATCTGTTCGGCGGCGAGCGCGCCATGCTGGACGACATCCTTGCGCGGTTTTTCCAGCAGGGTTTCGATGTCCGCGCCGGGTTGGCCGCGACGCCGGGTGCAGCCTGGGCGGCGGCGCGCTTCTGCGGCAACCGCATCGTTGTCTCCGGCGAGGAGGAAGCGCTGCTCGCCCCCTTGCCGCTGGCGGCACTGCGCATCGAGGCCGATATCCGCGCCAGCTTGGAAAGCGTCGGCCTGTGGACCGCCGGCGCGGTCATGGCAGCGCCGCGCGCGCCGCTCGCCCGTCGCTTCGGCGCGACCTTGCTGTTGCGGCTCGACCAGGCGCTCGGCCGTCTCGACGAGGCGGTATCGCCGCGCCTGCCCGTGGCCCCGCTTTCGGTCGAACGCCACCTGGCCGAGCCGGTCGTGCTGACCGCCGAGATCGAACGGCTGGTGCTCTTGCTGGCGGTGACGCTGAAGGCCGATCTCGAACGCCGCGGCGAGGGCGCAAGGATGCTGGCGCTGCTTTTGTTTCGCGTCGACGGCGCCGTCAGCCGCATCGCTGTCGGTACCTCGCGACCGTTGCGCGAACCCAAGCTTATCCAGCGCCTGTTCCATGAGCGGCTGGCCGCGCTCGAACAGGACATCGATGCCGGCTACGGCTTCGACCTGGTGCGGCTTTCGGTGCTGGCGGCCGCCGGCTTCGACATGCAGCAGGCCGATTTGACCGGCGAGACCGAGGATGACGGCGCCGACATGGCACTCTTTGCCGACCGCATCCGCGCCAGGCTCGGCGACAGTGCGGTGCTGAAACCGGTCGCCCTCGAGAGCCATCTGCCGGAGCGCGCCATCGCCACCATCCCGTTCTCGGAAGCGCCACAACGCAAAACACCGCTCAGGAAGCCGGGCTCGAAAGACGCGCCGCGCGCAACCATCTTCCCGCCGGAACGGCCGATCCGGCTGTTCCGTTCGCCCGAGCCGATCGAGGTGCCGGCCACCGAAATGCCTGAGGGTCCGCCGATGAATTTCCGCTGGCGCCGCGCCCTCTACCGGGTCGCGCGCGCCGAGGGGCCGGAACGCATCGCGCCGGAATGGTGGCGTGAAACGTCAAGCGATCCGCTCACATCGACGCGTGACTATTTCCGGATCGAGGATGCCGACGGCCGCCGCTACTGGCTCTACCGGCAAGGCCTCTATGGCAACCCGCAGGTGCCGCCGCGCTGGTTCATGCATGGGGTCTTCGCATGAACGCGCTGACCGTCATCCCCTATGCGGAATTCGGCATCCAGTCGAACTTCTCCTTCCTGCGCGGCGCCTCCAAGCCGGAGGAGCTGGTGGTGGCGGCCAAATTCCTCGGCTTTTCCTCGATCGGACTGGCAGACCGCAACACGGTGGCCGGCGTCGTGCGCGCCTGGCAGCAGGCCAAGGTCGAGAAGCTCGCCTATCACCCCGGTTGCCGCCTGGTGTTCGGCGACGGCACGCCGGACATTCTCGCCTATCCGCAGAACCGCAAGGGCTGGGGCCATCTCTGCCGCATGCTGACGCAAGCCAATTTGCGCGATGAAAACGAGAAGGGCGCGACCCTTCTCCAGCGCAGCGACCTGCTCGAATGGGGCGACCTGCTGTCGCTGGCGGTGCTGCCGGATCTCTCGGCGAATGCCGACGATCCCCTGGCATTGGTCCGTCAACTGAAAGACCGTTTCGGCGCTAATTTGCGGCTAGGCATGGCGCCGGATTATCGCGGCAATGACCGTTTCCGCATCGAGCAGGCGGCGGGCATGGCGGACATCGCCGGCGTGCCGCTGATGGCGACCAACGACGTGCTTTATCACAGCGCCGAGCGCCGCTCGCTGCAAGATGTGCTCACCGCCATCCGCCTCAATTTGCCGGTCGCCGAGGTCGGGCTGGAGCTGACGGCCAACGCCGAGCGCCATCTGAAGCCGCCGCTGGAAATGGCCCGTCTCTTCCGCCGCCATCCACCGGCGCTGGCCGAGACGCTGCGCTTTGCCGGCGAACTGACCTTCTCGCTCAGCGACCTCCAGTACAATTATCCCGACGAGCCGACGCAATCAGGGCTTGGGCCGCAGGCCGAGCTAGAGCGTCTGGCCAGGGAGGGGGCCGCCACGCGCTATCCGGCGGGCGTCCCCGCTTCCGTCTTGCAGCGCATCAGTGAGGAGCTCGCTCTGATCGAGCGTCTGAATTATGCGCGCTATTTCCTGACCGTTTACGACATCGTCCAGTTCGCCCGCAATGAGGGCATTCTGTGCCAGGGCAGAGGCTCGGCCGCCAACTCGATCGTCTGCTACTGCATCGGCATCACCGAGGTCGGCCCCGAGCGCATCGACACGTTGTTCGAGCGCTTCATTTCCGAGGAGCGCAACGAGCCGCCCGACATCGACGTCGATTTCGAGCATGAGCGGCGTGAGGAGGTGATCCAGTACATCTACTCCAAATACAGCGCCAAGCGCACCGCGCTGGCTGCCGCCGTCATCAGCTATCGCGGCCGCTCGGCGCTGCGCGAGGTGGCCAAGGCCATGGGCCTATCGGACGATGTCCGCATTGCGCTCTCCAGTTCGATCTGGGGCTGGTCGACCTCGGAGCTCGGCGAGAAGGAGGCGCATGCCGGCGGCCTCGACCGCAACGAGACCTCGACCCGTCACGTGATCGCCCACGCCAACGAGATCATGGGCTTTCCCCGGCATCTGTCGCAGCATGTCGGCGGCTTCGTCATTACCCGCGACCGGCTCGACGAGATCGTCCCCATCGTCAAGACGGCGATGGAGGCGCGCAAGATGGTCGAGTGGGATAAGGACGATCTCGACGCGGTGAAGATCCTGAAGGTGGATATTCTGGCGCTTGGCATGCTGACCTGCCTGAAGCGCGCCTTCACCTTGCTCACCGACCATTATCCGAAGGCCCGGGATGATTACGGCCGACCCTATGTGCTGGCCACCCTGCCGCCGGAAGAGAACGACGTGTACGACATGATCTGCCGCGCCGACACGCTCGGCGTCTTCCAGATCGAATCGCGCGCGCAGATGTCGATGCTGCCGCGTCTACGCCCGCGCGAATTCTACGACCTGGTCATCGAGGTGGCGATCGTGCGGCCCGGCCCGATCCAGGGCGACATGGTGCACCCCTATCTGCGCCGTCGGCAGGGCAAGGAAGCGGCTGAATATCAAAAGCCAGAGCTGGAGGCTATTCTCAAGAAGACACTCGGCGTGCCGCTGTTTCAGGAACAGGCGATGAATATTGCAATCGTCGCCGGTGGTTTCAAACCCGGCGAAGCCGACGAACTACGCCGCGCCATGGCCACCTTCAAGCGCACCGGCACCATCGGCAATTACCGCCAGCGCATGATCGACGGCATGGTCGGCAAGGGATACACCAAAGACTTCGCCGAGCGCTGCTTCAAGCAGATCGAAGGCTTCGGCGAATACGGCTTTCCCGAAAGCCACGCCGCCTCCTTCGCTTTGCTCGTCTATGCCTCCTGCTGGTTCAAGACCTTTTATCCCGACGTGTTCTGCGCCGCGATCCTGAATTCGCAGCCGATGGGGTTTTACCAGCCGGCCCAGCTGGTGCGCGACGCGCGCGACCATGGCGTCGATATCCGCGACGTCGACGTCAATTTTTCCGACTGGGACTGCACCCTGGAGAAAGCCCAATTCGATCCGGGCCGCATCCTGGGGCGCCATGCCGAAATGCGCGGTGTCATCAAGACCCGGTACGCCGTCCGGCTTGGCTTCCGTCAGATCAAGGGCTTGGCCGAGAAGCGTATGGAAGCTTTCACCGCGCGGCGCGGCGCCGGCTATACAAGCGTCAGGGATGTGTGGCTGCGCTCGGGCCTCGATGTCGGCGAAATCGAAAGACTGGCGCAGGCTGACGCCTTCCGCTCGCTCGGCCTCGACCGTCGTGAAGCCTTGTGGGCGGTGCGCGCGCTGGATGGCAAGAGCGCCGCCGAACGGCTGCCGCTGTTCGACCAGCCGGCGATCCGGCTGCGCGAACTCGAGCCCGAGACAAAACTGCCGACAATGCCGCTCGGCGAGCACGTCATCCACGACTACCGCGCGCTCGGCCTGTCGCTGAAGGCGCATCCGGTCGCCTTCCTGCGCGAGCGGCTCGACCGCGCCGGCGTCATTCCCAATGCCAATCTCGGCTCGGTGCGCGACGGCAGGCGGGTCTCGGTCGCCGGCCTGGTGCTGGTGCGGCAGCGGCCCGGCAAGGGCAATGCGATCTTCCTGACGCTGGAAGACGACAAGGCCGTCGCCAACGTCATTTTCTGGGAGCGGACCTTTACCCGTTTCCGGCCCATCGTCATGGGCGCGCGCTTCGTCAAGGTCACCGGCAAGCTGCAGTCGGAATCCGACGTCATCCACATCGTCGCCGAGAAGATCGAGGATTTGACGCCGTGGCTGACGGTGCTGCTGGAAGAGATGACGCCGGCTGCCCGGCCCGACATTGCCACCCTCTCGGACAAAGCTGAAAGGGTCATGCCCAAGGGGCGGAATTTTCAGTAGGCAAGTGCAGGGCGGTCGGGAGCCCATGACATTAATGCCGGCAAGGGCAGAGGGGGGCGCGAAGGATCGCCAACAGAATGGCTTCTTAGGCTGAGGTCCGTTTGAACCACCCCTGGCCCTTCAGCCCGGCCCACCCAATCGCGGCGGCGACAGCACGTCTTCCGCCGAAATAGTCCGCGCCTCCGAGGGCAGCATGATCGGGATGCCGTCGCGCACGGGATAAGCGAGCTTGGCAAGCCGCGAGATCAACTCGCCGCGCACCGGGTCCCAGGCCAGCGGCCCCTTGGTCAGCGGGCAGGCCAGCAGCTCCAGCAATTTTGGATCGACATTGACCGACTTGCCGTCACGCCCATCCGCAGCCATTGGATCCCCCTTCAGCCATCGGCTCAGCCCTTATTGCAGGCTGGAGCCAAAGTCCTCATTCTCGCGCGCCAGCGCCATTTCGGTGATCGCGATCAGCGTCTCCGCGCGGGCTTTCAGGTCGGGCGCCTCCAGCAGCGCCTGTTTCTCGGCCGGTCCGTAGGGCGCCATCATCGACAGCGCATTGACCAGCATGGTGTTCTCGGCGCGGCTGACGCTTTCCCAATCGGCTTCGAGATCGTTGGCCTGCAGATAAGCGCGAAACGCTTTCAACAGCGCCGGCCGGTCGACCTCGCTTGCCGCCTGGTCTTCGGCAAGATCGGTGAGGAACGGCGCCAGCTTGCATTTCCGGAAAGGCGTCTTCACCGGCAATTCGCTGGTGATGCGGAAACGGCAGACGCCCTGCAGCGAAACCAGATAGCGGCCGTCGCCGCTCTCGGCCATCGAGATGATGCGCCCGGCGCAGCCGACATTGCACAGTTCCGGCTCCCCGTCGGCGCGCAACGCGCCATTGAGGCTGGGCTGGACGATGCCGATCAGCCGCGCGCCGGCGATCGCCTCATCCACCATCTGCAGGTAGCGCGGCTCGAAGATGTTGAGCGGCATGCGCCCGCCCGGCAGCAGCAGCGCGCCGGCAAGCGGAAACACCGGAATGGTTGCCGGCAGATCCTTGCCGACCCGGTAAAATGCGTTTCCGACCTGCACCTTCACTCCTCCGACCCGCTTCGGGCGCGATGTTATCGGCCTAATCTGGCGCGGCGGCCGCCGACCGCAAGGCCCGACAGCCACGCCCCGGCAATTTGGCCGGCAAACGGCTCAGGAAAACAGCAGCGACGACAATTTGCGCCGTGCCGCCAGCGTCGCCTCGTCGGTCATGCCCCAGGCCTCGAACAGTTTCAGCAGCTGCGCCCTGGCGCCGTCCTCGTTCCACGTCCGGTCGGCTTTTATAATCGCCAGAAGATTGTCGGCCGCCGCATGGCGCTCGCCCTTGGCGTTCTGGATCATGGCGAGGTCGAAACGCGCCTGGTGGTCGCCGGGATTGGCGGCCAGTCGCTGCTCGAATTCAGCTGGATTGCCAAGTGCTGCCGCTTCCGCAGCCAGCGTCATCTTGGCACGCAGCGCGGCAAGTGCCGGCGCATTTTTCTTGGCCTCCGGCGCCGTTGCCAGCAGCGCCTCGGCGCCGTCGCTGTCGCCGGCCTCGAACAGAAGCTCGCCCAGCCCGGCAATCGCCTCGATCGTCTCCGGCGCTTGCGCCAGGATGGCGTCGTAAATGTCGGCTGCGGTCTGCGCATCGCCCGCCGCATGCGCTTCCGCCGCCGCGGCCAGTGCTTCGGCCACCGGCGGCGCACCATTGCCCTTGCCGCCGACCTTGGTGATGAACTCGGCGATCTGGCTCTCGGGGATGGCGCCCATGAAGCCGTCGACAGGCTGGCCGTCCTTGAAGGCGATGACCGCCGGGATCGATTGGATGCCGAGCTGGCCGGCGATCGAGGGATGATCGTCAATGTTCATTTTGACCAGCTTGACCTTGCCGCCGGCGGCCTTGACCGCCTTTTCCAGAAGCGGCGTGAGCTGCTTGCAGGGCCCGCACCACGGCGCCCAGAAATCGACCAGTACCGGCTGTTTGCGCGATTCCTGGATGACGTCGGCGGCGAAAGTGGCGGTCGTGGTGTCCTTGATCAGCTCGCCAGCGGCAGGTGCTGCGCCGGGTGTCGGGCCAAGTGCCGACTTGGCCGGCTCGGCGCCGCCATATTGCACGGACGTGGTGTACTGGCCAGAATTGCCGCCGAATTGGCCGCCAAACGGATTGTTGTTGTCGCTCATGTCGTCGCCCTTCCGATCGCGCCCAGCGGAGCAGCGCGACGTCCTTAACTAGAGGTCAGTTTTCGCCATCCATGTGGCGATCAAGCCGAGACTTTCAAGATAGCAGCATCATGTCCGGTTGCCTCGACGAATCTGATGAGGTCGGCGGACGCGATCGACGTCGTCGCCTCATTGGTCAGCGGATGCGCGTTGACTGTCGCATGTGCTATCAAATCCTGGTCGAGCACCACTTTGACCCGTCTTTCGGTGTCGTTGATCAGCCCGAACACGGTGACCGCGCCCGGAATGACACCGAGCAGCTCCATCAGCATCTCCGGCTTGCCGAACGACACCCGGCCGGCGGCGCCGATCATCGTGTGGATCTGCTTCAGGTCGACGACCGCCTCCTCGCCGACGCTGACCAGGAAGAAATTGTCCTTCTTGTCCTTGAGAAACAGATTTTTCGTGTGCCCGCCCGGTATCTCGCCGCGCAGCGACTGCGAATCGGCCACCGTATAGAGCGGCGGATGGCGCACGGTCGACACTGATATGCCGAGATCGGCAAGAAAGGCGAAAAGCTCGGCTTCGGTCTTCGGCATTGGTGGTCTTCCCCTGTATCGGCGCGCGGCAAAGCCGTTTACGGCCAATGATGCCGCCGAGACAAGACCGTCATGCGGGAAGTCGATGAACCACCCGCGTGGCCGACAAGGTTCCGCCAAGCGATTTGGCGCGACCAAAAAGCCCGTCATTTCCCTGTTGCAATCGCCGCGCTCTTCAGCCATATAGGCCCGGCTTGCGGCCAAAGGGCCGTGTGAGCGGGTGTAGCTCAGGGGTAGAGCACAACCTTGCCAAGGTTGGGGTCGAGCGTTCGAATCGCTTCACCCGCTCCAAATCTTCTTTAGATTTGAAAAGCTTAAAGGGCCCGGGTAACCGGGCCTTTTTGCTGTCTGGGGCTGGGGAGTGTTGGGGGGAGCGCTCTTCAACATAATTCACGCGAGGTGGTTATCGCCGACGGCAAGCGGGGAACGCGATGTGTTGGCCCAGCGACGACCTAAGCTCGCTGATCGAAACCGCTTCGTGTTGAATAGCGGCCGACTAGTTCTACCCACTCAAACCGGACATGCGACACATACGGTTTCGTTGAATGACCTGCATATTCGCTCCGTTCCGGTCGATGACAATTTGGACCAGGGGGGCAATAGTGCATCCAGTTCCGGTTCGCCTAAACTGCCGATACGCGAACAATGCCGTATAAGACCTGTTAGCTGCGGCAGCAGTCGATGGAACCTGGGAGGGACTGCCAATGGCGAGAGTTGGAGGCATTACCGGTGTCGAATCGGTTTTGTTGGCTCAGCGCAAATACGCAGACTCGAAACACAGGGAAAGCCAAATAGGCCTGACAATACCCGAGGCCTTTGTTCGCGGCATCCGACATATCGGCTATCGCAGCAATGTCGACGCTATCGCTGAACTAATCGACAATTCCATCCAGGCCTATTCACAGCGTGTCGACCTCGTTTTTGGCTACGAAGAGGGCGGCTCACTCAAAAAACCTTCACAGGTAGCGGTCATCGACGATGGGCACGGAATGGCGCCCGAAATGCTCAGGCTCGCGATGATGTGGGGCGGGACCCACCGTGAGAATGATCGCACTGGTCTTGGCCGCTACGGTTATGGCTTGCCGTGTTCAGCGGTCAGCATGGGGCGACGTTTCACTATCGCCTCCAAGGTGTCCGCGGGCCAACTCTTCGCTGTTACGCTGGATCTCGATGCCCTAGATGCTGGGAAATATCGCAATTCCGGAGGAGATGTTGCGCTTCCATCTCCTCTACGAGCAAGGCTCCCGGCCTTCATCCACGAGCACCTAAGACGCACTTTCCCTCAGGGATGGCATTCCGGGACAATTGTCCTCATCGAGAAACTCGACCGGCTTGATTGGGCCACAACGCTGGGGATGCGAACCAACCTTATCCGACATTTCGGAGTGACTTACCACAAGTTGACCAACGGGACTTCGATTCATGTTGACGGTCATCGCGTTCCTCCAATTGATCCTCTGTTCCTGACCCCCGGATGCGAGTTGCACTCGCTAGACGAAGATCGGGCACAACCGCTCGATCGGATTGATATCAAGGTCCGAAATCTTGCCGCAGCCAACCAGGAAGGCTGGATTTCTCTTCGTTATGCGTGGCTTCCGCCGACCTTTGGCGCGGTCGACAAGACACGCGACGCTGTGGGGCTCAACGCGAACGCCCGCTTTCCAATCCTCAAGGACTATCACGGGTTAATCTTCAGTCGGAATGGGCGGATCATCGACGTTCAGTCTCGCGCGCCCTGGACGCTGTTCATTAATAACGATCGTTACATCCGTGTTGAGGTGGAATTCTCCGCTTCGCTCGATGAGATGTTCGGCGTCACGACGTCCAAGCAGCAGGTTTCCGTGTCCTCTGCTGTTTGGGATGCACTCCGCCAGGCCGGCTTGCCAAAAGCGATCGAACAACTCCGCGGGAAAGTTCGATCGGCAAAACTGGAAGGACGCAGTGTTGACGGTCCGCCGGTGGATCCGACGAGCCCGGAGGAGCCAACCAAGCCACCGGTTCTAGTGCGGAACCGTCGACCTGGGCGGGCGCTTGCACTGTTCACCCGAGATACCGCCAGCCTTGTCCTCAGTCCCAGCGACAGGCATCCGCTTTTCAACGGGACGGCTTCAACAATCGAGACCGCTCAGGCGCTTCGGGCGCTCGTGGGCCACATTGTCGATCGCGCAAGTTCGTCAGGAGGCCGCCATCGATCCGATTATGAGTGCCTGCTTGACGATTGGTCAGATGGGTTGGGATTCGCGCTCACTCCCATCACAAAGGCGCCTCAAATAGCAGGCAGCGCAGATGATACGCGCTAGGCGCACTAGCGCATGGCGCGCATTTTTGGCATGAGCGGAGTGGACAGCGAAGCGACTCATGGCAAAGGGGATTCGAACGGAATGTCGGAGCGCAAGGATAGTATTGCTCCAGGTCGATTCCGCGCCTTCTCTCCCTTCCTAGCGCCCGATGAGCGCAAGGAACTCTATTCGCTCCTCAAGTTAGGCGAAGGTACTCCATCGAGCTTTGCCGATGCACTTAGATCACTTGCTCGCCGCTACATCGACGATGGTCTTAGTGCGAAGCTCCGGACAATTTGCCTCCTAATGGCGGACTTGTTCGAGCAGGGATGGCGAATTGCCATCGATGAAAGCCAAATCCTCTTTGAACCCCCTGGCATTGCGCGGACTGACGGGCAGACGGTCGAAGACGTCAAAGCTCGGGTCAGGGCAGCGTTGCAGAGCGCTCGACAGCGGCAACTCAGGGAGCCACCGGTCGCGGCCTTCCTTCGGCGCATGGAACGGCGGACGGCCCGGCCTCCCGGCGTTAGAAGCTCGATCCTCGATTTGGTAGATAATGGCGCCGATCTCGCCATGGAGTTGCGGCGCGTATCGGAACGACCCGAAGCCGAACGAAGCGAAGCGCTTGCCAACGTCGTCGATCCTGTCGTCGAAATTTGCCAGTCTGGCGCCAAGTGCAGCGATACCGGTCTACCACTGATCGATATCTGGCGGTACTTCCGCCATACTTGGGCACACGAGTATCGCCCCGTCCCCGGTCGACAACTCCTTATCCTTGTCCGCAATGCAGCACGTCGAAATCGCCCTGTCATTGGCATCGCCATGCTGGCGAGCCCGGTGATGCGAGTAACAGTTCGAGACAAGTGGATAGGATGGTTGCGAGAAGAGTCCGAGACACGGCTACGCGCTGGCAACTGGGAACCACCGGTGTTCGCGGCGGCGTTGCTCGCCCGTCTCGAGGAATCGATCGCTGCCGTTCGATGGGACGATCTCGCGACCGCCGTCGAGATTGCCGAGCCAGCCGAAAGCACGGTTCTTCGACTTGAGCAGAAAGCATCGGGCGCTGCTTTCGCGCGTGAGTTGCAACTCCGTGCGCATTACGAGATTCAGCGGGAGGCGGGCGACAAAATCAGGCCAATGCGCGGAGCGTTGAAACACGTTACGCAAGACGCTGATTGGCTTGGAGCATCACAAGATCTTCTATTCGTTCGCAAACGCGCCGAACTCCTGTCGCAACTTCTCTTCGCGAAACAGATGTTCCGAGCCGCCGGCCTAAAAAGTGATCCATCCGCTGCGCTCGAACAGTTACTTGCGGCACGCAGTGGGCAGCGCGCCATCGATATTGTGCTCACGGAATTCCGGAAAGCCGGCCTCTCAAGCCGTGTTGCCGATGTCAGCGTTTGCGGCGCTATCCATCCTTACAACGAAATCCTCGGTGGAAAGCTTGTGGCGCTGCTGCTCGCGTCGCGCGAGGTTCATGAGGCCTATTCCGATCGTTATGGTTCGCAGATCAGCGTAATCGCATCACAGATGGCAGGCCGTCCGATCTTGAAGCCTGCAGACCTTCGCATACTCACGACGACGAGCCTCTATGGCATCGGGTCGAGTCAATACAATCGACTTTCGCTAAAAGCGGCCGATCATCCGGGGATTCGCGCGAATGTGTGTTGGAGGGCGATCGGCAAGAGCCTTACCGGCGGGTTCGGCACGCTCCATCTCGGCTCTGAAACTGCCCAGGCGCTTCGCCTAATGGCGCAGACCCGACACGTATCCCGACGCGTCAACAATCGGTTTGGCGAGGGTACGAGCCCGCGCCTGCGGGAAATCCGGGAGGGCTTGGACGCGCTGGGCGTGGCCAGCGACTCCATTCTCAACCACGCAACGCCCCGCCTCTTCTACGCATGTGAACTCGGAACCAACTCTCGCGAAGCGCTCTTCGGCATGGAGGCAGCGAATTTCCGTCCTGAAACAACAGCGGCGATTGGCGAGGCCTGGCGGCGGCGCTGGCTCGCCGGCCGATCGCAACGCGAGAAGACGCTCGAAACCATGGCTGATCTCGGACCGGCCAGTGTGCAAGCTAGTCTCCGTCCAGCGAATATTGTTCTATGGGAGCAAGGTTGATTTGGCAGAAGGAGCGCGGGAGCTCGCCAACATTTGTTGCTGGTTTTCGGGTGTATTCTATCGGTCTCATGCAGTTTGCTTTCAAAGCACTCTTAAAACCTACAAATTAGAATCAATAGTCAAAATACGGTGCCACATGGAAAAGTTTACCGGACAGTAGTCACAACTTTGCGGCAGTGTTAACGTGTCCAGAAGCTCCGATGTCGCTGGAGCTGAAATAAAAAGAATATGGGGGGATTGGGTGCGGACCGAGATTGCCGACATGCGCGAGGCGCTTGCCTCCTACATTGAAGCGACTTACCACCTGTCGCACCCCAAACTTGTCAGCCTGCGCCACCGCCTTCTGATGGAAGGTGGGATTGCACAAACTCCTTACATCGAAAGTACGCCGACATATGTCGGGGATCGTGCATTCTCTACTCTCAATCTCCCCCAAGACATTCGGGACTTCCTGACCGACCTGGCGTCAAAAGACTCTGGGCAACTTCTCTTCAACCCTCCTTACGAGCATCAGGCGCAGGCTCTTGAAGCAACGATGCGCGACGACTCCGGCGGGACGGGCATTGTCGTTACCACCGGTACCGGGTCGGGCAAGACCGAGAGTTTCCTTCTGCCAATACTGGCGCGGCTAGCTGACGAGGCCGCTCATCGGCCTGATCGTTTCGCAACCCGTGCGGTCCGCGCGCTGCTGCTCTATCCGATGAACGCACTGGTCAATGATCAACTCGGCCGCCTGCGAACGTTGTTTGGCTCGTCTGCAGTTCGGGGGTGGTTCACGTCTTCGGCCGGACGGCCAGCCAAGTTCGGTCGCTATACAGGGCGAACGCTTTATCCAGGCCTTCGCAACGGCAAGCGTGATCAGGCTCGGCTCAAAACGCTTGAATACTATCTAAAGATCGAAGACAGCGCGCGTGCGGGGAACGAGGGGGACCAGAAGCTTGTTCGCACACTCAGCGGCAAGGGCCGCTGGCCCTCCAAGCCCGACAGCGCCGTCGGCGCATTTGACGGCCTACGCGATTGGTACGGCAATGCCGGCCAACACTGGTCGGATGCCAACGGCGATCCGCTGCGCGCCAACGAACGGGCTGAGGATCCTGAACTGCTGACCCGGCACGAAATCCAGGAAGCCAGCCCCGACCTACTCGTCACCAACTACTCAATGCTCGAGTATATGCTGCTCCGCCCGATCGAACGCGAGATATTCACAGACACCCGCGGTTTCTTCGAAGCGCACCCGGACGAGAAGTTCTTCCTGATCTTGGACGAGTCGCACCTTTACCGAGGCGCCAACGGCACGGAGGTCGCCTATCTAATCCGCAGGTTGCTGGATCGGCTTGGTCTTCCAGTAGACCGGGTCGTGTTCATCGCCACCAGCGCTTCTTTCACGAACCCCGAGGCGGCCAAGGTGTTCGTTGCCAAGCTGACCGGCCTCACGCCGGCTTCCGTGACGACGCTCGTGGGCGAGAAGCGCGCGGTCACGCCCGCAGGGCCGGGGCCGGCCGACCTCGCTAACGCGTTTGCCGCGGTCCCGCTCAAAGCACTCCAATCGTCCGTGCTCGGTGAACGGTCGGCGGTGCTCACACCTATCGCAAAGCTCGCGCCCAATGCAGTAGGCGCCCCCGTCACGCTCCGGCGGATGGACAGCGGTGCGAAGGAAATTATCGCCAGCGTCCACGGTCTTGATCCCATAGGGGATCGTATCGAGGAACAAGTGCTCGTGCCCCCCGGCGGCAGCGCCCAAACGGAGCAGCCTTTCCTCGTCGTTGACGGCGTCTCATGCTCGGATGGCACCGTTGCGGTACGCCGGCACTATGATCTTGGCACTGCGACGCCGGAGAGATTCTCGCCGGCTAGCGACGATCTGCCTGCTGCCCTAAATGAATTGCTTGACGGGCTCCCGGTGATAGGCCGGTTGCGCAACATAACGTCAGGAGCCGTGTCGCCTTCCGATCCAGTTAAGGCCGAAGGTGCCGCTTGGGCGTTTTCCGACCTGCCACCGGTACTATTCCCGAATTCGTCTGGTCCGATCGCCGTAGCGGCGGTCGATGCGTTGCTCGAACTCGCCTCGCTCGCCAAGCCGAGCCCCAATGACCCGCCAATCTTGCCCGCCCGCATTCACATGCTCTTTCGTGGGCTTCCCGGCCTGTGGGCGTGCGTGAACCCAGATTGCAATCAAGTCGCAGAAGATGAGCGCGGCGGCCCGACTGGAAGGATCTATGCGGAGCCGCGCCAGAACTGTGACTGCGGCAGCCAAGTCTATGAGCTTCACAGCTGCCGCTCATGCGGGCTCGCGGTGGCGCGGGCGAGCATAGGAGCGCCCGCTGGCACCGAACATCTCTGGCAGGACAATGGTCGCGCCTATGCCGGCGAAACGGGACTAATCGAGCCGGTCCATGTCTGCTTGGAAGACCCGATGCCGCAGACCGCGAACATGGTGCGCGCCAACTATCTGGATCTGAGGTCGGGCCGTATAGACGGCGCGGGGCAGTTTGCGCGTGAGGTATGGCTGCCGCCGAAACTCGGCCCCAAGCAACTCTTCGACAATTGTCCCCGTTGCGATGCGCCATGCGGCGATGGCCAGTTGAATGGCATCTCGGATTTGCAGACCAAGGGAGACCAACCCTTCCAGGAATTGATCTCGGTCCAGGTGCTTGAGCAGCCGCCCCGTCCGCAAATCCAGACGGCGCTCCAGGGTCGTAAGGCGCTGGTCTTCTCTGACGGACGACAAACAGCCTCGAGGTTAGCCGGCACGCTGAAAACTTTTTCGTTCCGAGATAGTCTGCGGCCGCTGCTGTTAGCCGGCATGGCTTCGCTCAAGCACCCCACTTACAAAGCTTCGCTCGACGATGCGCCGCTAGCAGTCGCGCTAGGCGCCGCCAAGCATCAGGTTCGATTGCGCCCTATCGGAGATGATGGTGGCCGCATGGATTGGGCCGGCAAGGAGGCGCTAAGGCTTGTCAACGACGTTGATGCGGAGAGCCAAGATTTCAGCGGGCTCACCGGCCAGACTTCCGAGCATCACACGCCGCTTTCAGTCTTTAAAAGTATCTACTCGGTGCTCCAAGACAATCATACCGGTCTCTCCCCTCTCGCGCTGGCGACGCTCAGGCCCAAGCTCACAAAAACTGACCAACGGAAGCTCAGCGAAGGGCTGAAGCTTCCGACCATTCCGGGGTTGGGTGATGACGAGGTGCGCACGGCACTCGTCGAACTCTGGTTATGGCAGGCGACGCGCAAGCATGCGATCAAACTTCAGCACACGGACCAGACGCTTGTAGGTGCTCACGGCTCGTCGACCATCCGCGAGTGGAACGGCAAGTTCTCGCGAAAGATTGCGAAGATTCTTGAAGACCGTGGTCTGAAGGTCTGGCTGAAGGGCGACTATCTCGAAACCTGTGAGCCCACGCTACGCGAAGTGTTCGCATCGGGAGCGACCGGTACTTATTTCATCCAAGCGGGGAAGGTCGCCCTCGAAATCAGCGACAAGACCGAGTGGATCCGTTGCGAGCGTTGTACCGCAGTCTCCCCCCGGAATCCTCTGCTGGGCGACAGATGCGGCTATTGCACCGGGACTGCCAAGCTCATCGATCCGGCCAACGATGCGGTGTTCCGTAGCCGGAAGGCTTTCTACCGGCGGCTTTGGGAGAGGCTGACAGACGAGAACGACGCCTATGCTCCGCACCAACTCGTGGCCGAAGAGCATTCGGCAGCCCTGAACGACAGCGGCCAGGCAAACGCAATGTCGCGGAACGAAGCCTATGAACTACGGTTTCAAGACATTCCTATCGAACAGGACGGTCAGACGAGTTCGCCCATCGACATCCTGAGTTGCACCACCACGATGGAGGTCGGTATCGATATAGGCGGCTTGACTGCGGTCTCGCTTCGTAACGTGCCACCGGGCCGCGCCAACTACCAACAGCGCGCCGGTCGTGCCGGCCGCCGCGGCGCCGGTCTTTCGACCGTGGTCATGTTCTGCGGCGCGGATAGCCACGACCAGAGCTTCTTTCGAGATCCGGCGCCGATCGTCGCCGGGCCGGCGCCCGACCCAATCCTCAATCTCAATAATCCTGTGATCGCCAAACGTCAGGCCTTCGCCTACCTGATCGGGCGTTTCCAACAGGACCGGATCGACACGGTGGGTGCGAGTTCGGACGTATTCTCCTCGCTCGGCGGGGTTACTGCTTTTTTGACTGGCGCCAGGGATGTTTTTTCACTCGTGGGTTTCACGCAATGGATAGCCGATCATCGCGGTGGGCTGCGCGCTGATCTTGACCGGTTGTTCACGGCGTCGTGCCGGACCCTCGATGCGAACGAGTTGCTCAATAGTTTCCCGAACGCGCTCGAAAAGGCCCTGACGCAAGTGCCGGAGGCCGCGCCGCCTCCCAAGATGGCCTCCGTCGCCGAAAGTGACAACGACACTGAAAATGAGGGCATGGAGGACAGTGCCGACGAGGACCATAGGGTCAATGACAACGGCAAGCTCCTCGATCGGCTGTTTGATGCTGGTTTGCTTCCCAAGTACGCCTTCCCGACCGATGTAGCGACATTTAGCGTGTTCGAAGATGGAACGGACCCTTGGAATCCGAAACGGCGCTACTCGCCTCAGCAAGGCTTGAATGCCGCGCTCAGTCAATATGCGCCGGGGCGCGAAGTCTGGGTCGATGGCAAGCGCTATCTATCGCTCGGGCTTTACTCCGAACGCGATGAGGAGCGCGTCGAAGCCTATCGTAACAGGCAACTCTACTTCCAGTGCCGGGTTTGCAACTACGCCGATCTGCTCGAATGGGATAAGGGCCATACCGAGCAGACCCGTGACTGCCCCGCGTGCAGCGGTCGGGCTACGCTGGGACCAGGACGACGCTGGGTGCGCCCAACCGGATTCTCGCACCCGCCAAGCGTCGCCGCCAATCCGCCCGATTTCGAACCTGGCATGCCCTTGCGGCCGACCCGTGCGACCCTTGATGCGCTCCAATTCGCGCCCTCCGCGCACATAGGAGGTGAGCGCTGGTCGATCGGAACCGGATGGGAGGGTTGGAGCGACAGCAAGACTCTGGTCGTAACCAATCGGGGCTCGCTCAGCGCGGCAAAGCCTGGTTTCAATTATTGTACGCAGTGCGGGCGCATTGAGCCGGCTGAATTCGATCAAACCTTGCGTCAACTCGGCAGTGGCCAGCCCCACAATCGTCCGCGGCCCAATCGTCCCAAGGAGCCAGATCAGTGCAGCGGGCAGGTCGCAAAGATCGTCCTCGGCAACGAGTTCGACACCGACGTCGCCGTGTTTCGCCTGGCACTACCGAGGGCTTGGCAACTTAACCCTGACCGGCCGTCGACAACGATCGCCGCGCGTTCGGCGGTCGAGGCGCTAAGACGTGCTGCTTGTAAGCTCGATGATCTCGAGCCAAATGATATTGACGGCGATTTCCGCTTCGCGCCGAGCGATGGCACCAGCCAATTCATCGATCTTTACCTTTATGATCAGGCAACTGGCGGGGCCGGCTTCGTCAAGGCAGCTGCACGCGATCCGCAGCGTCTAGTCAACGTTGCGCTTGACCTTCTCGATCAATGCAATTGCGATGATAGTTGTTACCAATGCCTGCGCTCGTACAAGAACCGCTATGAACATGCGCTGTTCGACCGGCGAATCGGCGCCGACTTGCTGCGTGCCTGCTTCAAGGGGAAGCCTCTCGGGATCGAGCCGGCGCGCGAGGATTATGCACTCGACCGGCTCTGTAATGATCTGATCGAAAGCGGTGCGAAGGTTACGCGAGCCGATGGCGGTTTGATCGATGCCGACGGCCAGGTCATTTGCTTGTCGCACCCGTTCCTGGAAACTGAGCCTTGCTCGCCGCGAGCACGAGCGCTTGCAGAGGGGAAGGACACGATCGCCGTCGATATCCTCCTAGTGTTGCGCGCGCTGCCAATAGCGTCGAATGTTGCTCTGTCGGTGCCGAACGTCGATCCAACCGTCGGTCTCAAGGCGGATCCCGATGGTGTACCTGAAGTGACGCCGGCCATGGTTGTTGCCGGTGACCTGGCGCCAGTTGGCGCTGTGCCACGCTTCACCGTAGCGGGTGCCGAACCTGGTGACATCCTGTTCAGGCTCAACGCCAACACGCTCAGCGGCAAAAATGGCGACGGCGCAGGTGGCGAGGTGGCCAAAGGGACAATGTGCCTGTTCCGTCCGATCAGCGGGGAGCCGAGCAGTAAGGATGTTTATCTGGTCCGCCGGACCGACGGTAAGGCATTTGGCGCGACCAGCGATAGCTGGACAGTCGGTATCCCGCAGCCGGTGAGCAATGGAGGCGGCGTGCGCGTGCGTTACCGCGCATCATCCAAATATGATCTGGAATGTCCAAGCGAACTGATCATGGCGCCGGACGCGGTCGAGCCGATCGCGTTGTTTGTGAGGGCGCTCAACTGATGGCGCAGTTCATCCCTTCGATAGATCCCGACACGATGGAACATGGCTCGGAAGCCGACATCGCGCGAGTAATGCAGACGAGCCTCGGCACTGGCTATATCGTCATGCACTCGCTGCCATGGGTGAATCCCGCACGCGACGATATTGGCGAGCCGGCGCGTGAGGGCGAGGCCGACTTCCTCGTCCTTCACCGGCAATACGGTCTGCTCATTCTAGAGGTGAAAGGCGGCGAGATCACACTCAAGGGCCGGCAATGGTATCGGCATGTAAAAGCGGGACTCAATGAGATTAAGGATCCGGTGCGCCAGGCGCGGGGCAGTCTAAGGACGCTCAAGAAGCGGATCGAGCATATCTGCGGCAAGGCGACTTCCGACCAGACATGGATCTCGGTCGCAGTAGCCTTTCCGCATTGCCTGTTCAAGGACTATCCCCCTGCCGACCTACCCGCTGAGGCGGTCATCACCATGGACGACCTTGATGATATCGAGACTGCAATCCTACGAGCCTTCAAAGCGGGCGGTGGGGGAAAAAAAGAACTGTCGGTCCAGCAGTTCGATGCGGTCCGCCGCGCGCTTGCGCCCGAATTTCGCGTCTACGAGCCGCTTCGGATCAGTGTCGACGCGACCGCCGAGACGCTAGCACGCCTTACGAGCCAACAACTGCGGGTACTCCGCGGATTTGACGCCAATCCGCGGGCGATCATCGAAGGTGTCGCAGGATCAGGAAAGACGCTGCTCGCCATACAGCGCGCACGTTCCTTCGCCGCAAAATACTCTTCAGTGCTCTTTAGCTGCTTCAATGCTGAACTCGCCAAATGGGTGCGCGAGGAGATGGCGGACGATCTCGTCGAGAATGGCGGCAAGATCATCGTCGCCCACTTTCACCGCCTCGCCGCCGATCTATGCAGACAGGCAGGGGTTGACTTCACGGTGAACACCCAGGATCCCGCGCGTTGGTGGGATGAAATTGCGTCCGACCGGCTAGCTGAGGCTGCCATGGAACTTTATCCCGACGGCCAGCCCTTTGCCGCGATCGTCATCGATGAAGCGCAGGATTTTTCACCCAGTTGGTGGGATGCGCTTGAATATCTCAGGGATAGTAAAGGTCCGATCTGGGCCTTCCTCGACAAGGCGCAGAGTTTGCGGCGCGATCCCATTGAGCCTCCGATCGATGGCGCCTTCCGCTTCGCGCTCGATGTGAATTGCCGCAACACCCGCCGGATCGTTGCCTGCGCCAACGTCGCCACTAGAATTGCGAGCGAATCCTTCGAACTGGCTCCGCTCGGGCGTCCGCCCAAAATGATCGTCCCGCAGAACCCCTCTGCAATCAGTGGATTGGTCCAGCAGGAGGTTCGTTCTCTTCTGAAGGAGCATCGACTCGAGCCACGCCAGATCGCAATCATCGGGCCCGCGAGCAAGGCCAAGGGACCGCTCGCCAACGTCGCCGCGATAGACGGCGTGCCGCTCGTGGAGGAGGCCGGCCAATGGCGCGAGGGCAAGGGTGTGCTGTGCAGCACCGCGCGAAGCTTTAAAGGGCTTGAGGCCGACGTGGTCATCCTCTGTGATTTCGCCGGGCTCGGCACGCTGTTCACGGTGAGTGACCTCTATGTCGCACTAACCCGCGCCCGTTCGCACCTTGTAATCGTCACCCGTGACCGCGCTGCCAAAGAAAGCCTAGATGGTGCGCTGGCAGCGGCCGTCGCGGTGGGTTCCTAAAAATGAACGAATTCAAAGACTGGGCTTCCGCGATCGGAATGGAAACCGATGATAAAGGGCTGCCCTCGCTCGGCACGGTGATCGGCCACATCCGGGGCGCCGTCGTCGAGACGGGATTCGTCAGCCGCGGGCGCATCACCAATGGATTGAAGGAGGCTTATCGACCGTTCGCGATCGACGAGACGGCGCTCCGATCGGTCGTTGACGAGGCGCTCCGCATTCTCCTGCTGAGCGGTGACGTCGACGAGTTCACCACCGGTGCTGGCCGCGGCTATGCAACCACCCCGCCGCGACGGGTTCATTGGGGCAGCGATCAGGTCGCGCTACTCGGCGGTGCGGTTGGGGCGGATTCCCACGCAAGCGTTCGCCGGTCGCCAGCCTCCAACGCAGATGAGGCGACGATTTCCAGCGCGCTGGTTGATGAACTCGGGCGGCCCGAATGGCGGTCGGCTCTGGTAGAAATAGGCGCCGCAGATGCATCAGAGGAGGGCGCCTCAGCGCTGTTCGCTTTCGCACAAACGCTAGCCGCCAGCGGGGAGCGCTGTTCGCTAGACGAACCCCAGACGGTCGCGGTTTTGGGCGGCCGAGGCCGGTACTTCGGCCAAGGCGACAGCGCGCCACTTTCAGGCCGCTGGCAGCGCGTTGCCGGTGACGGCTGCTTCCCGGCCGTGATCACATCAGGCTATGTCCGGCGCCAAGTGGTGCTGAGTGTTTTGGGTGGCATGGCAACTCTGTGGGAGCCGCAATCACGGGATCTGTGGAATTGGGTCGCCGTTGGTGCGACATTGGCTGCGGGCGACCCGGCGCTGAGTTTTGATCCCTCTACTGGCAGACTCGACTTCCTGACACCGCCACCGCGGCAAATAGAGCGTGCGGCGCTGCTGACCGGCACGCAACTCGGCTCCTGGTCCTGGGAGATTGACGCGAACAGTTACGCAGTGATCGCCGGCCTTATCGACCCTCGTCGCTAGACGTCCGTGGCGCGATCCAGAACATCCGCATGTTTGTCAGGTGACCGGCATCCTGCATGGCTTCCTCCAGGCCCTCAAGTCGGCTAACACGCGCGGTCCAACTGGTTTCAGCGAGTTCAAGCGCCAAAGCCGCCCCGCGCTGCGCGGCTTTGTTGAACTCATGTGTGGAGTCGAGTCCCTGGGCCGCTGTCAATTCGCTGCGCGCGGCATCGATCAGATTGTTGGCGTCTGCCCGCACAGCGAAGCGTCTCCTCTCGACCGCGTTCCGTACAGCCGCCACGGCTCGCGCCAAACAATCGTGCCGGAGTTTCCCTAGACGATTGGTGGCCATCGAGCGAGCAACCTTAAGACGCTCCCCCGATAGAGACGTCCGCAGCTTGCCGATCTGCCGCGCAACTCTTCCGTCATGGATCGGATCGAGCAGGGCAGAGGCCGCTACGTCCGCCATGACCATATCGTCGCCATCATCGACATAGACGGTGAACAGCATTTCGGGCGGCGCCAAATCGATCATCCAGCGTCGGTCTGCCTGAAACTGCGCCAGCGCATTTCGCCCCGCTTGGTTGCGCGCGTCCTGCTCGGGCTTGGACGCCTTCGAAGGGCTGAGCCCCAGGATCGTTTCGAGATCCAGACTGATCGCGTTGCGCAAATCCAGTTCGGCGGTCGCGACCAGCAGCCGTCGCCCTACCCATTGAAGAGCAGGATGGCCAACTGGATATTCGGCGACAAACTCAGTCATTATGTTGGTCGATGGCGTTTGCATCTCGAACGCTGCGATCGCGCTGTCGTGGAGCGTGCAGCCGTGGTCAAAAAAATGCAGTTGCCGCTTTTCCGGATCTTTATGGACGACATGTGTGCGGGGCGGACATTCGATCGCGGCGCGCCGCGTGATATAGGCTTGGCGGTACCAGGCATTTCGGGTGTCGAGATCTGGTAGGGTTAGATCACCAGGGCCTGGCTGTTTTTTGTACCACATGGTGCTGAAGCGCTGGTCGCCCATTCGGGCGCCGCGCACATCGAGATAGTCTTCGCGCGCGATCTTGATCATCGTCTCAGCCGCGCGCTCGCGCGTTGAATACCAGTTTGGAATACTATCCTCGACCTCGGCCATGGGCGCCGCGTAAGGTCGGCTGCGGTAGCGCGCTTCGCAGCGCGTTGCGATCGCCGTGCGGGGAGACGGCGGTAGCCGCGTCGCCTGAAGCCATGCGTCATAGCTCTCGCCGAGTATCTTGGCCTCGCGCGCCGCGTCGTTCCAGCTAGCGCCGCCGCTTCCGTCGGCGGCGGCTCCGATCGCCTTACTGATAAGCTCCCACTCAGACTCGTCGAAAACCTCGCTCTTCCGGAACACCCCGGTTCCTTCGAGCACCTCGAGGATCTGCTCCTCGATTGATTCATCGATGACAATCGGCGTGATTGCGATACGGCGGTTGGCGGCCACTCCCTTGGTACCGAGGCGGTCTATACGGCCGATCCACTGCTGGATGTCGTGCGGAGACCAGGGTAGCGCAAAGAAGATGATCTCATCGGCAAACTGGAGGTTATGTCCCTCGCGCGCCGCGTCGGCGGCGACGAGCACAGTCGCCTCGCCACTGATGAAGTCGTCGAGCGCGTCCTTGAGACCTGCAATCTGGACCTCAAGAACTTCGGCGGCGCCGATCGAGCGCCGCTTCTTGGCGACCTTCACATCGGCGAGTTTTTCGATCGCGTCGCGCAGATAGTCGGTGGTGGGATTATCTTCGGCAACGACCACGACGCGCGCTTCGGGATCGCGGGCATGGACGCTGCGGAGATGGTCGATCAGCGCATCGAGCTTGGCGTCACCAAATTCCGCCCGCAAGCAACTGTCGATCCGCTGCCACGCGGTCTGGAGCGCCGGCGAACTGCGACGCAGCGTGCTCAAGCGCTCGCGAAGAGACACGGGGCTTCTGCCTCCCACCTGTAGAAGCAGTTCGCGTCGGATGTCGAGATTGCTGCTCTTGGCAGCATCGAGGTAGCCCCGCGTCGTCTGGGCGCGTTCGACGTCGCCATCTGTTGGAGCAAGCCGCACCGGTTGGTAGATTCGTTTGGGCAGCGCATCCGGATAGTCGGTTCGGGCAGTGCGGATGAGATGGCGATAGAGACCGTAAGCCTCTTCGACCGCTCGCCGCGTGCCTGCTTCCTGAAATTGGTTGCCGTAGCGATCGATCGCCAGCGCCTCGCGTTCAGCTAACACTTTCAGGATGTCGCCATCCTCCGCTTTCGCAATCCGGTCGGCCTCGGGCTCAAGCAGCGCCATTAGTTCTCGCCGGGTGGCGGCAAGGTGGAGCGCAGGTGTCGCGGTGAGCGCAACGACATTGGGGATAATCCGCGACGCCGCGATGAGGTCGCTCCGGACTTGCGCCTGGAGCTTGGTGAACTCATCCACCAAGAGCAAGTCGATCCTGGTGGCGGCGATTTTCCCTCCTGCGAGTAGACGGCTCGGGCGCACGAGCCGCATGACCACATTTCCAACGGCGCCACCTTCCTCACCGCTTTCCAGCGCAAGAACGTGGCCGCGGCAGAGCAACTCCTCTTCCCATTGTGAGACAAGATCGTCGGGTACGACCAGAGCGACATTAAGCGGCCGCGGGCTTTGCGCTGCGAGGGCGCGCATGACCATAATCGACTGAATGGTCTTACCGAGTCCGACCTCGTCCGCGAGGAGCCAACGACACGCAGGGGCTGTGACCATCCTGTGTACGCTGTCGACCTGATGCGTATAGGCAATTGCGCCGACGCCGATCGCGCCAAGCAGCGCCTGGTCGCGATCGATCCGGCGTGCCTGAGCGTGGAGCCCAAGAAGCAGGCGGTGGAACTCGCTCATCCGATCGCCTCGACGGTTTCGGCACTGAACCGTAGGGCCGCATAGCGGAGCGCGCGCGACACGAAGGGATCGGCGGCCATTGCATGGACCGCTACGTCGACATCGTCGCACGCAGCAGGCGAAAGCCACAGGTGAAGAGCACCCGCTGCCGCCTCGGGATTGAGTTGGCCGCGAGGCAGCGCCCATTTCTTGGTCCAGGCGACGAGATCCTCTGCCAGTTCGGCTACGCTCAAGTCACCATAAGATCGACGGTCCAATTGCCGACCGCCCTCGGAGGGCGCCAGCAACCTGGCTAACGCCGGTCGCCGAGTCGCCCGGAGAGCGTCGGCTGCGGCGCGCTCCCAGTCCTCGGCCGGGCTGCCGAAGTCGCAATCATCCTCGTCGACATCAAGGAGCGCACGCTTCTCATGAAGTTCGATCACGCTCTCGCTAAACGCCGCGTTCAGTGCTTCGTCCATCGCGCCGTCGATCGGCTCGGCATTGACTAACGGCCATTCTGGATCAAGAAGCTTCGCGTGGCGGCGGAAGGACCGAGCAAAGATATCCCTATCGTACTCTGTCGTGCTTTCCGGGACTGTCGCAAGCCCGCGCTCCAAAGCAATGTGCCACAAGGCTGCATGCGGATCGGACGTACTAGAAAGTGTCGCCTGCTCGGCGAGCGACCAAGAGCGACCGCAGAGACTAATGACTAACGGCTCCTCAAACTGGCGGACGATCCGGGTTTTGGCGGCGATCGCCGAGAGCGAGATGCAACGCGCACGCGCCCAGGCCACGCGCGCACGGGCGATGTCTCCCACGCCGCGACCGCGATCAAACATGCGCCGCGACCCGACGTCCTCGCCAAAATGCGCCGTGAAGTCGCCAAGATCAAAGGTGTTTGAAGTGAAAAGTTGGATTGGATCGGCAATTCGCCCATCGGCCAGTTTGAGGCCAAAAGCGGCGGCGCCTCGGCTCGGCAATTCTATCGCGGAGGCACGCGCGAAGCGATGTGGATGGTGTGCAGTGGCTGTGACCAACTCGGTTTCGAAATCCCCGCCGACTAGTTCAGGCGTGCCATCAACCCATTCAACCGAGGCAGCGGGGCGCTCGAGGTTGATCTGAAGCGTGATCGAGCGGGCAATTGATATCCGCAGCGATCCATGGCCCGCCTCTAAGAGCTTGGCGCGGATACGATCCTCATAGAGAGGTGCAAGCAAGGGCGATGCGCTGGGCACCGTCATCGGCAGCGTCGTCAGACAGTCACGGCCTCGCGCGATGAGGCGCCCACCGATTTCGAGTTCGGCGGTAATTGTGATGTCGGTCAGAAGCAGGCGGCTTTCGACACGCAATTGCAGACGACGTTCGATGAACGCCTCAAAGGCAGCGTCGCGCTCGAACAAAATCAGGTCTGCGACCCCAGTCTCTCCAGGCGAAGCAGCCTCGCTACGAAGCCCTGGTCGGCCCGCCAAGCCTGAAACGGCAGGAATCCGCTCTCCGGCGCGCAGGTGCTGCGGTTTGAACTGCTCGTCTGGATCGCGTTCGGCGCTGTACAGCAGAAAGGGACGATGAGGGCGAACAACCCCTTGCGGCGCGCCGATGGCATCCAGCGGGTGCCGTGAGAGAAATGATCGGCTCTGCGCGCTGAGTAGCTTTTCGCGTTCCAGGATGGCACGATGGTCTGAGTACGCGAGATTGGCTTCGTAAACTGTATAGCCACCGGCGCCGCCAAGTCGCCGAAGCCCGTCCAGCATTATTCCTCCCGCCTTGGTCGCAATCCAGACGAAGCCGGACGTACCGGTGAGCACATCGAAGCGCTGCTCGGCCCGAGTGCGATCGCTATTGGGATCGAACAGCAGGTTCTGGTTCCAGTCGATGAGGCGCGCAGCGAGGGCCGCAGCAGCATCGCTGCCTACCCCAAAAACGTCCGCCGCGCCGGGATAAGCGGGATCATCGTTGGCGGGAACTGCCTTCAACGCCAACTCGAAAGGTCCGGCACTCAACGCATTGTCGGGATGGAGTAAGCCGCCCACGCCCCATAAGCGTGGCCGCCACCCTGCCGCGCGCGCGGTCGCGCGCGCTTCCTCTAGGAGAACGGGCGGCAAGCTTGGCCAAGTCACAAATAACCGCAGAACCGACGAGTCGTTCGACAGGGTTAACCGGCCGGGCGTTTGCTCGGCCCGAATGGTTGTTTTTGCGATACGGGCACGCAGCCGCGCGGCCTTAGCGGCTAAGAAGGCTTCCGGTTTGGCCCCAATTGCATCGCGTAGCCGCGCGTAGCTGGCGTCGGAAATAATGCTTCCGCGGTTTTCCGCAAGGAGCGCATCGAGCACGCGGCCTGTGGGGGCTTCGAATCGGAGCCAATCTGTGAGTCGCGCGCCCTCAACTGCACTTGCCCAGGCACGCAAGCTCGGAAAATTGATCGCACGTCCCGTTCCGGGCAACGCCGCGACGGGCGCGCGGGCCAGGAGGCGGGTGACAGGCCCAATGAGGTCTATTGGTAGAAGCGCATTTGCGATCGGCCAAGCGATAATCGAAAAGTGAGAACTGAACGCGCTGACCGACGGACTGGATATCTTGTAGCGCGCGGCGATAGTGTCGAATGCCTCGCCGATCTTGGCGCGCTGAGCCATGGTGATGGCCAAGCCAAACGCCTCTTCGAGCTTCGCCCAATATTCCGTTCCAACGCCCTCGAAGCGAAACCCGATTTCCGCAGCGACTGCGCACACGAACAACGGAACTCGTGCGATAAGGCGGTTGAGATCCGCAGTGGGTGCGATCGGCTGTAGTCTATCAAAGGCTTCGGGCCAAAGCGCAGCGTCATCCACCGCTTCAATGAGTGTGACATCTCGGATTTTCTTTTTGTTGAGAGTAACGAGCGCCATCCTCAACTGTCGCTCGAAACCATCGATTTCTCCTAACGAAAACATCCTCGCCCATTCCCCCGAGTCTACACTATTCCCCAGCCGTCATGGTTTACGAATGGCGCGTTCTTGTCGAGCCGAAATGGCTGGCCTGGAAGAGGATTGCACAACAGTCGCGAACTACGCCGCCATCTCCACCAATAGACGTTCCTAAGGGCAGCGATCCTCAAGAAAAGTGGCCCCGTCCCAAGTCCACGCGATCGCCGTCGGAATGGCCCTGCGCCACTGCGATTCGAATGAAAATATTGGTAGCTTCAGATTCATAGAAAAAGCACGGCATCACCATGGTAATAGATATGGCAGATTTATTGACCGCTCCGAGGTTCAGCACAAATTCAACCTTTCAGGGTTGGGAGAAGCAATTCAGAAAGCTGTCTTGTTTCAGGGATCTCGCACGGTAGTGCTTCCAAGGTGACTCGCGCCGCCTGTCTGCTCGTGATCGCTTAAGCGTCAGCGTCCAGCAGCAAGCCTGTTGGTGCAGGCGTCTTGCCAGCACGGGTCTCCGGGGAGCGCCGAAGCGCGGCCGCGCCTTTCTTCAGGCCATGGCCCTCCTCGGCAAGGAAACCCGGCGGGAGGGTCAGTGCGGCAGGAACGACGCTCAATGCCTCCTCGATATATGATCAGGAGCGCAGTTGCTGCTCGATCTCGCGGGCAAATTTGACTTGGCTCCAGCCCAGTTTTTTAAGTTCTGGAATCTGGGGGTGCAGCGGAAATTTGTGCAGCACACGCAGCGTCATCAGGGCGGCATTGCATGTCAACTGAATGGTAACGTTGGCTACGTCTGGAAACTCCTCGCACAGCGCGGCGATTTCGGCCGCGTCGTTTGCAGCCAGCGTCATCCGGTGGTCTCCTTCCTCATCGAATTCGAACAACCACTCGATCGAAGCACTCGATGGATGAACGATAGCGCAGAGCCGGTGGTAGAGGGACACAGCCCCAGGAAGCGCCTTCTCGACCAAACGGACGTAGTCGACGTTCGCCTTAGCAGTGAACGCCGGGTTGCTCTGGGGCTTCCTCCCTGTCCAACCCGCATGGATATAGTGATCGAGCGCATGCTCGACGGCGGAGCAATCAACAAGTTCAGTACCGAATTGTCCACCAAGCATGCGGGATAGAGTGCGGTGACGCTCGGCGAGCGTGCCGGCGACGTTGAGTAGTCCATCAACGCTGTCACCTCCATTTTCTACAAGGCCGCGCAACGCACCCGCGAATCCGAGGTAATTTGCGGCGTCATGCATGTGGCAGAGGGCATCAGCCCAGCGCATGATCCGGATCAGCGCCGTCACGGCGGCAAGATGGGACTTCTCCAGCAGATCAAGCGCTATGAAGTGGTTTATCTCAGCGAGAGAAAGGTTCCCAGCATCGACCTGATCCCGAAACCAATCATCGTCGAGGAACGAATAGCGATGCTTCAGCGCCCGCGGCAAGATCTGGTCCAGCAGCGGAAAATACGATGCCGAACCACGAAACAGCTTCGTTCTGGTTAAGTTGGAGAGCAAAGGGGCTATCTCGATTTCGTTGAGGATTATTCGGCGAATATCGACACTAGAAGCTATTCTCTTCATTGTCGCTGGCACGTATCTCGCGAGGGTCTTCCCACAGATCTGCCATCAACGCGCGCGTGGCGAGAGAGCGCCGGCCGCATCGGGCGCCGATCGCCGCCTCTGCCGGCCATGCTTGCAGTTCCAGTGGCAACTGCCCAAGGCACCGTTGAAAGCGGTTACTGGGCTGTCCGGTCGGACAGTAGAAGTTTCTAAGCAGCGGGCAATTGCGGCAGCATACTCTATCAAAGGTTAGGGTGCCGGCCTGCAAAGCCGCGCGGTAGGCCCGGTCCCGTTGGGCCGGAAGCCGCTCCGGGGCGCGCAGGGGGAGCGCCGGCCAAGTTTCGGTACTAGTGTGATCGCCCGATGACCGTTGAGACCATAAAGCGCGGAAACTACGTGCGCTCTTATCGAGAGCTCAGAGTATAGGCTTCTCATTCCGGCAAGCCTCCCCGTCCCGGGTCAAAAACGCTGCCACCGGTTTCGACGGCCTAGTGCGGCTGATGGATCAAGGGAGCTTGTGCATGTGCACATCTACCAGGTATAGCCGTGCCAGGTCACGCCGGTCGTCGTCGCGCTTGATTGGGAAGGCGCCAAGAAACCAGTCCAAGATGTCCTTCAGACTCGGTGCTGCAGGTCCTGCCCAGGCTGCGGCAATAGACTGCTCCAATTGCATCAGAGCCGCGCGAGCTTCGTCTGTTCTGCCCAGCCTGCAGAGGGCGGCCGTCTTCCAACCGGCGGTGTCGACTATTGCGTTTCTGGACTGATCGGCCGCTTCGATTGCGCCTTCGAAGTCTCCGGCAAAATAGCGGATTACCGCGATGTGCGACCACTGATAATCCAAAAACATGGATGTCAGATCCATTGCACGCTCCAGCAGACGCGACGCAGAATCGACGCGGCCCATGAACGCCATGCCCAAAGCCGCCGACACCAGGGTCTTCGGACTGTTGGGGTTGAGTTCGGCGGCCAGTTCGTAGTGCACTTCCGACTGTTCGAAGTGTCGGGTCATGGCTGTCGACCAGGCGACGACCAAATGATTGCGTGCATCCAGGGGATCGAGCGCCACGGCGCGTTGCGCCAGCTCGGCAGCCCTCTCCGTTATGGAAGGATCGGCAGCAATGCCCGGCCGGATGAATTGTCTCGCATTGTGGATGCTGGCCAAACTTGCGTAGGCAGGGGCGAAGTTCGGGTCAGCAGCGATCGCGCCTTCGAACAGCCGTTGGGCTTCGTCTTCGGCATCTGGCGTCCAGCGAGTCAGCAAGTCCTCGCCGCGCAACCAGGCATCATAGATATTGAGATTTTGCGGTAGGCCCCTGACCTGGCGCGACAGCCGGTCATGCGAAAGGTAAACTTCCAATGTGGAAGCAATCCTTCCGACAAGCTGCTTCTGCAAAGCGAGCCAGCTTCCGAGCGAAAAACGAAACGAATCGCTCCAAATGACCTGGTTCGTGTTGGGATCGCTTACCGAGACGATCAACTGCATGTCGTCCTGGTTGTCCACGCATTGGGCTGCCAGGAGGTAGTCCGTGTCGGGGCTTTCGATCGCAGTATCTTTCAGCTCGATGACTGTGAACTCCCGAAATTTGGACAGATTGGCGATTAGTTCGGAGCGGAATCCCCAGACCAAAAGAGAGAGTTTTTTTGTTCGAGCCTCAAATTTTGCAACCGCAAGCGTTGGCGCGGGTCCGCTCGGCCGAGGTGGTTTCTTTCTCCTCGACAATAGCGGCTCCGGACCCTTGAGGGCCTCGGCCAAAGCCGTCGTCTCCATGCTCGGCAGCAACTGATATCGTTCGCGCAGAAGGTCGCGAAGATTTTCGTAGACGCGCATTGCGGCGGCGACATTCTGCAGTTCCGCATGGTGGCGGATGAGGCAGCGCGCAGCGCGCTCATGGCTGGGCTCAAGCACCAAGAGGGCATTTGCTGCCCTGCGCATTGCAGGTTCGCGTATCTCGAAGCGTTCCAGCATGGCCTCCAAGGCCTCCAATGCGTGGTCACGCCAGTTGTGCCTGGTGACGCTCAGCCAGGCGCTGAACAGGTCGCTGGTGTCTTCCAGGCCAAACAGGATAGCATCGGGCCAGTCCGATCGTCTGAGCAGCAGCTCGTCGATCTTGCCCTCTCCAAGATCCTTCAACATGCGAACAGCATCGACGGTTATGCGCGACGGGCTCAACCCGATAATATTTCCGCGCCTGAGAATTCCTGCCGCCGAATTGCCCGCAATTGATCTTTCAGCGATCTGCAGGCAATTCGCCATCGCACGCCGCGCGGCTACCGGACTTCGTTCTGGCCAGATCAAGGTAGCCAACCGGTCATACACCTCCTGAAAATTACTGGACAGTGCGAGATATCCGATCAGGGCCTGCACTTTCGGGGAACGCAATGCGATTGCTTCGCCATCTTCCCGGTAAAGGCCAAGCCCATCGATAACCGAAATCAGTCGCTGATGGCTGTTATCCGGGACATCCGCGAGGTTGGAGGCAACCACGTTGTAGAGCGTCAGCGGCTCTGGCATGTTCTTCAAAGCGGGCCGACCGGCGAATCGAAAACGCCAGCGCCCAGTGTTGCGGGCGGCCCAATAGACGTCCTGGGTCACACACACACCGCCTGACTCGGCCATGGCCTGCACCCGGGCGGCCACGTTTATCGCATGGCCGAATACGTCGCCGTCACGGCGATGAACCTCTCCAATATGCAATCCGATCCGGAATCGACTGTGGAACGCTCTCCTGTCCAGTAGGTCAGCCAGGCAACCCTGAATGAAAATTGCGTAGTCGATGGCGTTCGATACACCGTCGAACAGTATCAGGACCCCGTCGCCTGTCGTCTTGATGAACTCGGCACCGAATTCCTCGCAATGGGTTTGGAAGAGTTGGAAACACTGCGAAACGAGATCCAGCGTTCCAAGTTCATCGGCGGCGGTTAGCCGGCTATACTGAGCCAGGTCCGCAAACAGGATTGAATTAAGGGTCGCTCGCTCCGATCTCGCTTGCATAGTCGCGCCCATGCCCCTCGAATGTGTTATTCTGCTCCCCAATGCGCGCTTAGTCGACGGTACAACGAAGTGATGGCGAATGCTTTCATTGACGGCTCCAGCGAACTCGCCAGGGTGGACGAGTTGTTCGACGTGATTGACCTGCCTGTGGCGGATGTTCCGGCTCATTTCGCCATCGCAATCCCTAAGGATGCTCTGTTGCAAATGCCCGCAGCACCGCGCGCGGCAATGCCCGAAACGGGTCGGCTGGCGAGCGGCCGAGGATTGAGTATCGACGATTGCCGGGCGAGTTGCCTTGGCGAGGCAGCCGAACTCTTCAGTTGCTGTTCGTGGGGTGACGAGCCGTTGATCACCGCCACAGTCGACGAGATCGGATCGGCGGCAATCGCTCCTGAAAGCCTGAACGGCTTCAGTCCCGATCAAATCGCCGCCCGCGCTGTGTGGAACAAGGAAAATAACGGCTTCGATTGGCGACCGCGGATCAGGCATCAATCTGCGGTGCTGGATTGGCTTAGGGTTGAGAATGCATTTGGCGGCGATGAGGCGTTCATACCGGCAGACTTCGCCTTTATTGGACGGCGAGAGGCTGGCGATGAGGACGCGATGGCCGTCGGCGATAGCAGTGGTTGCGCAGCAGGGACTACCGCAGACGCTGCGAAGCTTGCGGCTATCTTGGAGCTGGTCGAGAGGGATGCGACCGGCAGGTGGTGGTATGGCAGAAGGCAGCGCCAGACCATTGATTTGTGCTGCCTTTTGGGCATCGAAACGCTTGTCGACTGGCTGTTGAATCGCGGACGCCGAACTTGGCTCTTCGATATTACCTCAGATATCAATATCCCGGTGGTGGCTGCCGCTTCTGCAGAACCGGACGGCAAGGATGTCTCGCTGGGGTTTTCTGCTGGCCAAAGCCAACAATCAGCAGCTGCAGCCGCCTTGACGGAAATGCTTCAGATGGAGATTTCGCTCGCGGCTGGGCGTACGCTTGGTAACAACGTTGGAAATTGGCAGCGATGGCGAGAGAAAGTCTCAATGGTAACGCGGCCTCTGAAAATGGCCTCGGTCCAACATGTCGCGCCAAATCGATCTCCTCCTGCGGTTGAGCAAGGGCTGTCAGACGTACTTAACGCCTTGGCGCACAGTGGAATCGATTTGTGGTTTGCCGAAATGACACGAGCGGAATTCGGCATTCCCGTCTTTCGCGCTATATCGACCCGCCTTTGTCACTACAGGCCACGGTTCGCAAAAGCCCGTCTCCTTGCCCGCGATAGCCGCGATTTAAGCTATGACGCCGATTCGCCAGCAGACCAGCCGCTGCTTTTGATTTAGTCTTTTAGCGGCAGCCGTGAGCGGTCGGTCCGCTATCCGAACGCGTTTGGCGGATGGCTGCGGCAGACACCTAACAAGGGGCGGTCCGGGCCGTCCGACCATTTCTTTGTTCTAGGCGAGTCGACCACGTGGAAGGGCTAGTTGCGACCCGAGCCGGCCGGACCGATCGGTTCATAATGCAATTTAGGTCCTCGTGGTCCAGCCCAAGGGGGACTCCCACATCGTCTCACTTGCGAGATCCCTTGATCCGGCGCATAGAATGGAAGGCTAGGCTGGGAGGCACGTTTATGGCACGGCTATACATTAAGGACAACGGCGATCCAACTCGCCCGAGCAAGGATGGATATTCCAATTTCGCCCTGAACGCGATCTTAAACAATGGCAACTTTAAGGCGTTTGTCGGCGCTCAAGACGATGACCGGGCTGATCTGGTGCAACAACATGCGGGCAACGATTCGAACGGTTTAAAATGCGTTGTTACTCACCTTTTGATTGGTGGAGGCGAGGAACCTATCGACCATGACAATTGTCTGGTTGAGATAGTGGAAGACTTACAGAAGAAGGGTTCAAAGTCCAAGCACAACATCTCGCTGCCTAAGCAATGGACAAGCGGGGTTGAGATCCCAAAGATCGCCTACCTGGATAAATACGTCACCGCGATTGTTGAGATCGTCAAAGACGAGAAAGATCCGGTCAAGGCAAGAAACTTCCTCTTCGGGTTAATGCTTCTCACACGTTGCAGATAGCACGTGCGCCAGCGCCGCAAGCGGCACGCTGGTGCAACTTCCGCCGTTGTGGAGCCTTTGACCTGGTCATCGAAGGTGGGCCGATGAGAAGGCGGAGCAGTATTGCCGGCGCATTGGTCGCGCTATTGGTTGGTAGTCTCTCTTCTGAAACGGTTGCTCGCGCAAGACAATGCCCTGCGAGCTTAGATCAGATCGTCATAACACAATCCTTGATCGTGACATTGCTCGATTGGCCAAACTTATTCTCGAAGACCGATTTTAGTTTCGCCCACACCATCGATTCCATTCTGGCGAGCCTCAAAGTTGACCCAGATGCCAATCGCATCGGCTTCGTGCAAACTCTCCTCGACACTTACGACATTGACCAGCAGAACAACCCCGACAGTATGCTGCCCATGGCCATCGAAAAGCGGCGCAATAACGATATCCCGAGCGCTTATATGCTCTTGGATGCCAGTTCCGGGCTACAACCCGTCGCTCTGGTCAATCGCTTCGACCGCGCCCCGCGCGACGGGGCGAACTGCGGCGAATACCGGATCGTGTACGCGATGAAGTACCGGTTGCGGACAGGAGGGTGGGGGCGCTTCTTCCTCAACTTTGAGGCAGTGCTACCCAATCCTGAACGCGAGCGCGGGATTGCCGGCTGCATGCCGGTTGCCGAATTCTGGAGCGGTCTGTCTGGGAAATCCGAAGAGCAAATGGCGGCCGATCTTGAAAAATTTTACTACGAAGGTTTAGGATCCGGCTTTGTCGCGACGGTGCTGGCCAAGAACTACGGCATACCGGACGGGCAAGTTCGCGGCAATGCTAACCTTAACGGCGCAGAGCACTGGCAGTTGCGTGAATGGAAGATTGTGCCTCCTTCCAAGACCTCCGGCTCGGCCTTCCGAATCGAAACCGTGAAGAACAATGCCTTGGCAGAGTTTTACCGCGATGACAGTAAAGGCGCGATAAACGGGAAAGCGCAGGAGCATCAACGCATAGACTATCAGCGGGCCTTTGTTGATCAGAACCTGCATCAACTCTTCAGTCCCGAGCTAACATCATCGCCCGCGCCGGGCGACGATTCGGCGATAACGGCCTACATGCTTGGTCTGTTGAACGATTTTGGTGCCGCAATCGACAACCGGTTCAACGAATTTCAGAGCATATCCTCGAACTCCGAGGACGATCCTGAGTTGGAAGCCTCAGGGCTCAAGCCGAGAATTGACGCGGCACTTTCCCAGTTGGGCCTTTCATCGAAAGGCGTCTCATCAGACGAGGCCCTGGCAAGGGCGGGAGCGATTACGTGCGGGGGTTGCCACGCGTTTTCGAATGGCAAGACGGTGGGACACGTCGCCGGTAGGGAGATTAGATGGCCCAACAGCCTCGGTTTCGTTCATATCGACGAAAATGGGAACACCTCTCCGGCGCTCCGGGAATGGAACCTGCCATGGAGGCGGCAAAAGCTATATGAAATGCTTTGCACTGAGCCAAAGTTGCCGGAGCCCGGTTTCGAGGAGGAGCTTGTCTTGCGGAATGAGTTGGCAGAGTT
This sequence comes from Mesorhizobium sp. C395A, assembly GCF_030323205.1. Lineage (NCBI taxonomy): Bacteria > Pseudomonadati > Pseudomonadota > Alphaproteobacteria > Hyphomicrobiales > Phyllobacteriaceae > Mesorhizobium > Mesorhizobium sp. C395A. The sequence goes on from NZ_CP100473.1 coordinate 4,653,944, forward strand.
GCTCACCGCGCTGATCGAGAAGAAAACGTCGTTAGACGGCCAAGAAACGGATAACCGATTCCGTTCGTTGGTCGATAGGTTGACGAGTATTGATCTCGAAAAGGAGGGTTACTTCGTCCGTTACCGCCGCACGCACTAGCAGTGGATCACTCCATTGCACCCCCCGGGCCGCTAGATGTTTTTGCCGATGCTCCCCGAGGCGGTCGGGTGGCGCCCCGAGGCCCAGCCGCCAGGGGCGGCTCGTCCACGCGCCGCCCCGGCTATTTGTGGTCAGGGCGGATAAACTCTTTGATCTCGCCAAGCCGGCGCCACGGGTGTGGCAGCTAGTCGGGGCCTTTGCAAACTGCTTCCGGCGCGGGCAGACAAATCTGCCAGTCGCGCGCGCGATCAGACGAACCCACGTCGCGTGCGGCTGTCATGCGCGATTGCTGGCTCCCAAGCGAGAGCCCGGTCCGGGCGGTCCGGCCATTTCCAATTCTAATCGCGATCCAAGGTCAGAGACCGAAGTGAGAGTTAGATAGGATCAGAATTGATTAGAGACCGGACCGGCCGGACCGATGAGCTCTCGCTCGGCCGCCGCCTCTGGATATGGACCATTGCAAGGTCGCCACCGTGCCTGGCGCCGGCCCGATTCCCTCGCGAATGGACTTCTCGGAGGGGCGCAAATACCATCCGCACAGCCGGTTGTCGGAGGTCTGCCCAAATTGGTCAAAGAAAGCTTCACCCGCCGATTGGCCGCCATTGTCGTCGCCGACGTGGTCGGATACTCGCGGCTGATGGAGTCCGATGAAGCAGGCACGCTGGCCACGCTCAAAGACCGCCGGACCTTGATCCTGCAGCCCATGGTGCGCGCAAGGGGTGGCCGCATCGTCAAGCTCATGGGCGACGGCGTGCTCATCGAATTCGCCAGCGCGGTAAACGCGGTGAGCGCGGCGATTGAGCTGCAACGAAAGATGTCGGAAGCCAATACGGACTTGCCCGATCGGCGCCGCATTGTGCTCCGCATAGGTATCAATCTGGGGGACGTCATCGGCGAAGGCGCCGACATCTATGGGGAGGGCGTCAACATCGCCGCGCGGCTCGAGACGCTGGCGGAGCCCGGTGGCATATGCATTTCCGGCAAGGTTCACGACGAGGTACGAGGCAAGGTCGACGCCGCCTTCGAGGACGCGGGCGAACGACAGCTCAAGAATATCAGCACGCCGGTCCGCGTCTATCATTGCGGACCTAGCGTCGAGCCAATGGCAACCCAGACGATCTCACCCGTTTCCAACAAGCCGTCGATAGCCATCCTGCCGCTGGACAACCTCAGTGGCGATCCCGGCCAGAAATACCTGTCAGACGGCATCACCGAGGACATCATTACCGAGCTGTCCCGATTCAAGAACCTTTCCGTAGCCGCTCGTCATGCCTCGTTTCAGCTTGGCGGCAAAGGCCTAGCCGTGCGGGCTGCGCGCGATCTCGGTGTGAACTTTGTTGTCGAAGGTAGCGTGAGGAAAACGGGCGAGCGGATACGCATAACCGTGCAGCTGATCGACGCCGACACTGGCAACCACGTCTGGGCTGAACGATTTGACCGCGAAACACACGACATTTTCGCGGTGCAGGATGAGGTCGTCTCGGCGATAGTTGCGACGCTCGAAGGGCATATGATGAGCACCGCCGTAGCGCAACTGCGCAAGAAGCCCACGTCGAGCTGGACCGCCTACGACTTCTTCATGCGAGGTAGAGAAGTCGCCCGCCGGGCCAGCGACAGGGAAGCTGCACCCTTCTTCGCTCGTGCAATTTCCATCGATCCGGGATTTGCCCAGGCTCATGCCTGGCTCGCAATCGGGCACCTCGGCAGCTACTGGGCCGATGCCGATTCATCGACTCTGGAAGAGGCCCGCCTTGCCGCGCAAAGGGCCTTGGAACTGGACAGCAACGATGCGGCCGTCCAGCAGGCCAACGCGATGGTCGCGCTCTGGCTGGGACAGCACGAACGTGCGAGCATGCACTTCAACCGCGCCGTCGATCTCAATCCCGCTGACGCGGAGATACGCGCCGACCGGGCGGAAGGGATGCGATTTGCCGGCCAGCCAGAACAGGCGTTGATCGAGATCGACGATGCGCTGCAGAGGAGCAAATTTTCACCGAATTGGTTCTGGTGGATTCGCGGTGGGATCTTGATCGACCTAGAGAGATACGACGAAGCGATCGCCGCCCTCGGCAATATCGCACAGAAGGAATACGGCGCCTGGCTTCAGCTTGCCGCCGCCCACGCCCAACTTGGCCATGCATCCGAGGCTGCCCACGCCTTAGCGATGGGACGGAAACTCAAGCCAAACCTCTCTTTGCGAGATGTCGTCGCGATGAGCCCGTATGCGCACAGGGAAGCGGGCGATCCGCTGTTCAACGGATTGCGGAAGGCCGGTCTAGCGGCGTGAAGCGGGCCACCGCTGTTCGAACGGCTGTCTCGGCGCCCCCCATTTGCCCAGCTTACCCCTGTAAGGGTTAGGGTGATTGGCCGCAAAGCCCGTTGATCCTGGCGTCTTGCCGGCACTGGACCGGTATTCGGGGAGCGTCGGGGGAGCAGGCCGCGCTTTTTTACCGGCCATGGCCCTCCCGGTCAACATAGACCTGGGGGAGGCTCAGCGCGACTCCTGAACGCGGCAATCGCGACGAGATGGACGCCAGTCCGCCTGCCGCCAGAACAGCGAAACGCGATGAACCACCACTCGTTCGTCCACCTAGCTTGCCACGACGTGCTACTGGCGGCCGCTTTCTTGAAGATCGCGTTCCAGTCGGCAGCCAGCGCGTCGAGCGTATGGCGTGGCGTTCTGGAACTCGTCCGGCTTCAGCACGGACGCTGCAGGTGTAGCCGCCGAGTGCGGCCCATTTCCTCTGGGGTCCCGCACTTGATGATCAGGCGCCTTGAGCCCGTAGTAGAGGTTTAGATCGGGCAAAACGCGCACCGCGAACGGATCAGAAGGCAGGAATGCTGATTAACGAATGCCTGAAAGGGAGGCTCGCTGTACAAAGCAAGCTATGGGCGACCTCGCCAAGCTGGCGTTCTCCCGGTTCGTTTCCTCGGGCGGTGCACGAGGCGGGCGCCACCGGGCGAAGGCTCCGAATGATCTCGTATGGGCGTTGTGTTCGAGTGTCGACGGGCTCCTCTACGATGTGTATTCTAGTTCCGGCAGCTTGCCGCGGCTTCGAGCACGCGAGGGGCGGAGCCGGCGAGTAATAGCGATCTTTTGTTTTATGCCTGCAGCATGCCGCCTATTTACGGTCTGGAGGGGGAGCAATGCAATTCTGCCGAGAGACCGACCGCGATCTGAATGGGTGGTTCAATTTGCGTATAAACGGCTAAGGATTTGCGACAATGCTCACTGTGAGCGAATTGGGACTCTTCATCGGTCCAGCTCTCCTGGCAGCAGTCGTAACGGCCGGGGTGAACATTTTCCAAAAAAAGCGAGAGCGCATTGAGACAAAATTGGTCTCGGTACTGCTTGTTGCTACACATCTGGAAGATTATGCCTACGCGTGCGCGACTTTCACTTTCATGAGCCACGAAGCGAGACCTGTTAATGAGAAAGTGGCCATCCCTGCGCTCAACGCGTGGCCACTTGATGTGCACTGGGGGATATTACCCGCCATTCCTGCATCTCAGGCGGCTGGAATTCGAATGGAAGTTACAATTGCCACTGGAATGACGGCGGCGACCTCCAACGAAGACGAACTAAGTGTTTGGCAGGCCCGCCGTCTTCGCTGCGAGCTGGGTCTCAGAGCCTGGCAGGCCGCGCGAGCGCTCCGCCAGAAAGCAGGCTTGCCTTTGATCCGTCCAGAAGCGCTTCGCTGGAACATCATAGAGTACCTTTGGCTTGAATACGGAAAGGCGATCCGCGAGCTACGCACGAGGGGGATGTGGAGCGCACAAGAAGAACCACTAAATTTTCCGGATCTCGGTTACTCGTCGGCGGCCTCCTAGTTGGGAGGAGGGTTTTGGCAGGCCCTTCAATCTGTCCTCATGCGCAGGTAGCGGGAAGCGCCGCACGCAATGCTTGCAGTTCCAGGGGCACCTGCCCGAGTCGTCGGTGAAAAGTGGATCCTGACTCCTATCCCACGGTTCCGCGCCCGCTACGGCGGTCCGATCGATCGCTTGCCCTATGGCTCTGCATCTGAGCGCCTTGAGTGCAGCGCCGGTGCTTTTCGGAACGCCACGCTACGCAAATGCCGTAGGTAGCCGCGACGCGGACTTTTCAACAGTATCGACCCAATGCGGACGTTTGCTTCCGGAACGGGGCCAAGGTCCCTGGTTTGCAACCAGCCCTTCGCTGTCTTCCTAATGGAGGGCGTGCTAATGGTTAACTAGCTTGGGGATGAGATCGATTTCGCATTTGATCGCTGGCGCGTGGGCGCCGAGCTGGCAAACATCTAGTAGTAATCCTGGAGGCGATCCCCGCCGCCTCGAAAGCGAGCAAGACGACATCACGACGAAGTAATCGAGGGATAGTTAACCGCCATAGGGCCGCGATAACGGCAGGGGCACAAATGACATTTCTGGTGCGCGTTTGGCTGGCGTTGACGGTTGTTCTGGCAATTGTGGTTACCATCTTAGCGGTGCTGGTTAAGCTACAGAACGAGGCGGTGTATTCGCAGCTTGTGCGGCAACGACTTTCGGTCATTGCAGCGGCAACCGCCGCCCCCTTCCGGTCAGTCTCGGAACTTGGTCTCACGGTGGCGACGGTGCGCAATGCCCAAGAGCTGCTGAACCGGGCTTGGCAGACCGACCCCACGATTTCCAACATTGTTCTGCTTGATGCAGCCGGCGGAGTTATCCTTTCTGTGCCGGATGCTGCTGTTCCATTTAGCGGGCGCCAAATGGGTCGCGCGATGGAAGAGGGCTCCAACAGCCAGTGGGGTCTTGAGACTGCGACCGCGCTGATCAGCGGTGCCACCATAAAGGACGAGAACGACGAGCGGGCCGCTGCATTGGCAGTTATCTACCCGATGAACGAATTGCGGACCCACAATCGCCTTATCAGTTCGCAAATTTGGCTGTCCGCGCTGGCGCTTCTGACCGGATTCTCGACCCTAGCTTACGCCGCATTGCGCTATCGTCTGCGTTCGGCCATCCGCACCCTCGACGACATCGCCAGCCATGCCGAAGACGACAGCACTTTGACTGCCGGCGACTTTGCCGATTTTCGAGCGACGCTCGCCGCAGGCACCGCAAAATACCGTTTGGCAACGACAAAACTTGCTGCGCTTATTGGAGCAGAGCGCGCGGAAGCTCCACCTGCGTGGCCACAGGGTGCCGACGTCATCTCGGTTCCCGATAGCCCCATGGCTGTCACGGTGTCGCGACGGCTTACGGCGCTCATAGCCGTCCTGGTGCTGGGGATTACCGTATCGCTCGGCACTGTCGCCTACCGCAGCATCGATGAGTCCTTTGCTCCCGAACTCGACAAGCGCACGAGGCTTATTGGCAGCATTGCCAATGATGCTATTGCCCGCACGCTAAAGGCGGGTGTGCCACTCGATATGATGGTCGGTGGACGCGAATTCTTCTCGTCCCTGCTTCGCGACTTTCCAGAAATTTCCTACTTCGCGCTGGTCACCAACCGACCCATTTTGGAGATGGGCACCCGCCCGTCCACCACGACGTCGGTGATGCTACAGGCAGGGACCGTCGTACCGATCGTCGTCGACAACAAGCTGGTGGCCAATGTCGTCGTAATCAAGAACGCGGGATACCTTTCGCGTGAATTCCGCGATCTGATTCTCGACCTCCTGGTGGTGACGCTGGTGACAATCCTGTTGGCGGTTGAACTGGTCTCCTTGATGACCAATCACTCGCTAACCGGACCGTTGACCCGCCTCGACTACATCCTGAAGCTGCAGGCGGCCGGCGATTTCTCCCACCGCATCCTGGTGAGCGGGATTAGCGCCGTCGATAGGCTGGGCCAAGCCCTTTCCTTGCGGGCTGAGCGGCTTGCGGCAATGATGGCAGCCGCCCAGGAGCTACCCAAGGGCACCCGTGCCGTGCAACTGGAACCGGACTTCATTATCCCGGCTGGCCGGCCGCTCATCATGAGATTTTGCAGTCTAGGCGATGTGCGACTTCCGCTTTTCCTCATCGCCGCGGCTGACTCATTTCCACTGTCGTTCTTTTCGCTTTATGTCCGGGATGCCGACAATCCGCTGACTTGGCTCAACCCAGGCATCGTTATCAGTTTGCCGCTCGCCGCCTATCTCACAGCCATTGTCTTCGGTTCGCCCTATGCGCGTCCGCTGGCGAAACGCTTCGGGCACCGCAACCTGTTCCTGTTTGCTTCCATCCCAGCGGCCCTCTCGAATTTCGGGTTCTTCATTTCCACCAATGTGCTCGAAATTATCTTTTTCTGTGTGTTCAGCGGCATTGGCTATGCTTTTGCTTCACTCTCTTGCCAGGACTACGTGATCGACGCTGCCCCAAAGGAACAGCGGGCCCAAGCGCTAGGGCTGTTCCACGTGGCGATGTTTGGCGGCTTCTATGCTGGAACGGCACTGGGGGGCGTGGTTGCCGACCGTCTGGGCGAGCGCAGCGTATTTCTGGTTTGTGCCGTCTTGATCGTTATCTCCGCAGCGATGATCTTGCGCATGCTCCCTGGCCCCACCCACGTTTCGGCGCTCACCGAGCGGGGCGGCCGCTCTAAGCTGCGGCAGTTGCTTGGAACAATTGCTGATGGCCAGTTCGCGACCCTGCTGTTTGGCATTATCTTGCCCCAAACGATCCTCGATCAGGTCTTCATCTCCTATCTCCTGTCGCTGCAGATGAACGCGTTGGGCGCCTCCACGGCCGATACCGGACGCCTGATGATGATCTACTTTCTGATGGTGATCCTGTCAGGGTCACTGTATGGGCGACTGCCTGCCGGCAGGATCTCGGCAGTGGGCATCACTGTCGCCGGAGCATTGCTTGGCGGAGTGACGCTGCTCGCAGCAGCGGCAGTTACCAACGGCTGGACAATGGTCGTTGCCGCAATCGGCACCGGCCTTGGCTACGGCCTGGTGAGCGGGCCGCAGACGGCCACGGTGATGGAACTTGCGGAAGGAAGGCTGGCCCATATCGGTTCGGAAAGGGTCCTTGGCGCTGTCAGGGTCATGGACCGAATTGGCAGCGTTGTGGGCCTTGTCGCGATCGCCGGCGTCGCTGGCAGTTTTGGCTATTCCGCCGCAATGGGCTTCATCGCCATCTTGGTGCTGGCCGGGGTTGGCTCGTATCTCATCTACCACGTGGCAAGCCACAGCTTGCCGATCATCGCAGGGAGGAAAGCATGAAATTGACATACCCTATGTTGGCCGGGGCCGCGCTAGCTTCTTGCCTCGTTCTTCCGCCTCGGGTCGAGGCGGCGGAGAAGACCGTTGTGATGATAACGTGGCTGGGCTGCGAGGATGTCTGCAAGGGCCTCAAGGACTCGCTTGAAGAAAAGAAAATTGATGTCAGCTTCGTCGTCGACGATGCGGCACAGGACAAGAGCAAGCTGCCCGACTTTGTCAAGGATGCACGCGACCGCAAGGCTGACGTGGTGGTCACCTGGGGCACCAAGACTACTCTAGGCATGGTCGGCACGTTGAAAGACCAGCAGAACAGCGATCTTCTCAATGACATCCCCGTGGTGTTCACCGTGGTAGCCGATCCGATCGGTGCGGGTATCATCGAAAGCTACGAAAAGACTGGCCGCGCCAATGTGACCGGTACCCGAAACCGAGTTCCCGAAAGCGTCAACATTAAGAGCATCAAGCGCTACCTGCCGAGCTTCGATCATCTCGGCCTCCTGTTCGACCGCAGTGAGCCCAACTCGGTGAAAAAGACGGAGGAACTGACGGCTTTGTCGGAAAAGATGAAGTTCAAATTCGACGCATTGCCCCTGCCGGCGCTTGCCGATGGAACTCCGGATCCAGCCAAGCTCCCCCAGGCTGTCGCTCAGCTGAAGGCGGCCGGCGTGCAATTCGTCTACTTGGGCTCGAGCACCTTCCTTGAAAAGAATGCGGACGTCTTCACCGATGCTGCCGTGGCAAATGGTCTACCGGTGCTCAGCCCCTATGAGCATCTGGTCAGCGAATCCCGGGCGCTGATGTCGGTGGCCGCCCGCGACTACGACGTCGGCAAGCTGGCCGGCGAGCAGGTGGCCAAGATCCTGGCGGAGGGTGCCAAGCCTGGCGACATGCCTGTCGTCGCCATGGAGAAGTTCGCCTATCTGGTTAACATGAAGGTAGCTAAGAAACTCAACTTGTTTCCACCTGTCGAGTTCCTGCAATTCGTTGAGAAGGTGGAGTAACGTTACGACAAAACCAGGGCAAGCAGCGGGGCGAAGGGAACCGGGTCGCTTTGGCGCACGTTCGATTCTGTAACACGATGAATGTCGGCAAATGGCGGATAGTGTTGAAAAAGTCCCACGCACCGCAAAGTGGCCCCTGGGGTCTTTGCGGAACGCCATTCTAAACTGCCCAGACGCGAAGCGACTATCGCCGCACCGCGACGCCCAGCGCGGTCGCCGGCAATGTCCGCTTAAAGGCAGTGGCACAGTTAACTTTAATGACCGAGGTGGTGCGCAAAGCGGTCATATGCGGCACCGCCTTCGGCATCATCCGTGTCCAAGACCTACTTCGGTGCGGTGCCGGGCATTACCCGTTGCGATAGCGCTCGCCTAGGTAGTCGTTCGGTAGCTGGCGAAAAAAGAGTCGGTCCGCCCGGTCCGACCATTTTTCTTATTCTATCGCGGTGCAGAGAAGACGTCGTAGAGAGCTGAGAAGAAGAGTAGTAAGAGGAAGAATTGCTTCTATGTCGGACCGGCCGGACCGGGCCTCTAGCTGAACCGCTGGGCTTCCGCCCTCTCGACTACAATGGGCGGGTCGGCACGCACGCGTCGCAACGCGTGCCGGTCGTGGGATGCAATCCCCAGCGTCGCCTGCGCGACGCTCGCCCCGCTGTCTGCACTGTCCGTGACGCGACCGTCGGGCGACGGTGTGCAAACTCGGCTTCTGTGGGCGGGGCACTGTCGGCGCCGCGGGGCGCAGAACCGACGGTGTGCGTTGCCGTGACGATCAGGGTGAACGCGTCCCAAGGTCGCCCTGAGCGAGCAAGCCGAATCGCTTCCAGCTCGGTGATGGCGATGGTCCTGCCTGGCGCCTGTCTCGACGCTGTCCGCCGACAGTGTCACCTTTGTTGGCCGGACAACCGCCAGAGCGCCCCGGCGTGGCGCTATGCGGCGGGCGTTAGCACCATGGCGCGTCGTTCGGGAGGCCCCCGGTCAAAAAAATTAAGGCCAGGCACGATTTTGCGGGTCCCCTCCTCGGCAATCGCGACCGGCTAGAGGGCAGTCCGCCATGATCGGAAGTCGGTCTGACCAGGAACATGTCCATTTGTCCGAGCGAGCGGCCAGACAAGCCCCAGCAGGGCGCCCCCAACGCGTGGTTTGAAAACCGTCTCGGTATCTTTGGGCGTGGAAAAATCACTGCGGCTTGCCGCTGCGCCCTTGCCACTGGAGAGGAGGCCGGTCCCTAAAATGAGACCGGCCCCAGCATCGCTTGATAGGCTCGCCCGTCATCGAACGAGTTTTTGATCAAACGTCAAAGTTATCGGGACGTTTGTTCATCGCAGCCTCTTGCGAAAGGGCGAGGATATGATGGACCGCCATCGGGTCTAGCGTCGATTGGACCCAGGTGCGAAACGTGTGGATGCCGAATAGTGTCCACTCCATTGGATCATCCGCGAGGACAACGATGGTGTAGCTTCGCCCATCTGCTGTGACTTTGAACCCTGAGAAGCCGTCTCCTCCGAGGGAATTTCGCGATCGGAGAGGGGTATTGTCTCGGATTGCCCATGAAACTTCACGGACGCGCTGAGCAGGGAAGTGATCATGGAACCGCTCCCACTCTTCTCGGTCTTCGGTTCGGCCACGAGCAAGTCGGAGATCTGTGTTTCGAGAACGTTTGCCGTTCATTTGTATGCTCCTTGCGGTGCCCCGACGACCATTCGTCGGGTCCGGGAGCGGTTTGCCATAAGGCCGTAGAGAGTGCATGGGCGCCAACGCCGAGCGCTCCTTTGCGGTTAGCGCGACGAGCGGTCGACGGGCCGACGCTCGTGGGACGAGACGCACCGATGTCATGACGCTGAGCGACAGGAAATCAAAATGCGGACGGAGGAAACAGGTCTTCTCGTGAAGCTTCACGGCATGCCGTGGTCATTCTCGGACTCGGAGAGAATCTGTACCAGCCGGAAAAATCACTTGGCCGGGCGGCTTTGGCCACGCTCCCAATGCTCTCCTGCTGGTGCGGCTTTCAAGATGCTGATGTGTTCTCCCTTCTTCGCGTTGTCGGCGTGCAGCGCCGGGCTCGGCTTCTATCGCTACGAACGGCTCTGCGGATGTACCCGCAATACCCAGTGCCCCGGGCGCCGGCCAAAGCGCGCCGGCCAAAGGGGATCTCGTATTCGCCGTGGCAGGACTCGCCTTCGACAGCCCAGCTCTCGGGGGGAGAAGTAGCAGGTTATGCGCCTTATGCGGACGCCCTGGTTTGCGAATCAAGAAAAGACCTGGCGGTGCTCTCCCTGCTGGGAGAAACATCGTATGCGCATTATCCGCATGCCCCTCAGAACGGGTAGTCGTCAACCACCGACCGAGCGCTTCGCACCGCGGCGCGGGCGTCGGCGGTCAGCCTCAGCCCAATGAACCCGCGTTTTCCGCCGGTGTCGTCATGCCGCTCGCCGCGATCCTTCAAACTTGAGCTGAACTTCTTCTTGGATATGGCGCGTTCGTTAGCCGCTCGGCACCAGAGCATATAGCTGTCGAAGAGGTCAGCGACGGGTTCCTTGTGGGTCAGCTCGCGGTCGCAGCACTCGCTGATCCATCGGCCCAGTAGGTCTTCATCCTGCAGATACTCCTGTGTAGCGGCCTTGACCCGAGCAGGTCGGTCTAGTCCTTGGGCGCGCCACTTGCCATATCCATCAATCATCCAACGGAGGATGGCGGGGGCCTCCTCGCGCAGCTTTTCTTCCAGATTCCGGTCGACGTTGTTTTCAGGAATGGTGAGCGTAAACGGCAGCAGGTGGATACGCCGCCGGATCGCCTCGTCTACCGTCGTGAAACCCGGCCGATGGTTTCCAGCGATCAAAAGCTTGAACTGCGGGGCATACTCGAAGAAGTCCTGCCGCATGAAGCGGGCCTTGATCGGATCGCCTCCAGTCATCTGCTTGATCCTGGCCTCCGCCCATCGCCGACCTTCCTCGGTCTCCTGCACGGTGACGAGCCTCGCGCCGCGAAGGTCGGCCAGTTCGGTCGGGTGCTGCGGCTGGCTGTTCGCGGTTAGCGTGTCAGTCGCGGTGGATGTGCCGTAATCGCCCAGGATGTATCGGACCGTGTTTACGAACACCGACTTACCATTGCGACCTGTGCCCCAGGCAAAGAATAATGCATGCTCCGAAGTTTCGCCGCACAGAAAGTATCCGCACATCCGCTGGAGATAGCCGATGTACTCCTGATCGCCGTCGGTCACTTCCGAAAGGAAGCGGAGAAAACGTTCTGGCACACTCCCTTCGGCTGCAGGGCCGACGCGGGTCATCTTCGTGCAGTGTGCACTCGGATCGTGTGGGAGCACTTCGCCGGAATCAAGCTGGATCATACCCTCTGGCGTGTTTAACACCCTCAGGTCCGCGTCCCAGATCTCTGCCGGCACCGCCAGGCGCCGGTCGGAGCGCGCAAGGCGTTCCATGGCGGCGCTGGTGCTCGCTAGGCAGAGCCTATAGGCGTCAGAAGGCTTCTTTACTCGGCGGGCCGAGTCGCGCGCCAAGTGGCGAACCCGGTCATAAACTTCCAAGGTCTTGTCCTTCACCCACCGCTGGCCACCCCAGACGAGCCACTGATCCCATTCCGGGACGTAGCGAATCGAGCTGTGGTGCGCTTCGGCAAAGGTCAATGCCAAGTGCTCTTGGCTGAATGCCGGCGCACCGTCGACACCTACAACGCGAGGCGCCGGCTCAGTGTTTAGTATTGCCTCCGCGAGCGCCCGCTGCGCCGCACGGAACATGTCCTGCTGGCGGCTGGCATGACCTCCGATCGGCCACTGGGCGTTCACCAGAAAGGAGAGCGCGAGCTCCAACGGGGCGCCGCTCCGGATACACTCTCCCGCAAAGGCAAGAGAAGCCTCGCTCTCGGTATATCCCGCCTCGTCAAGCGGGACCCTGATCGCCTGGCCATCGCCGCTCAGCCTAACGTCCTTCGGTCCCCGCACACCCAGCCGCGCCTGCATCCGGGCCAAATCTGTCGGCAGATTCTCCAGGTCAGGCACCGGGTCCACATCTGCAGGTGTCAGGTGAGACAACTCGTGCAGCAGATCACGCTGCATCGGGCTCGGGTCCGCTCCGCGGATCTTGTCTGCGAAGTTCGGATGGAACGGCTCGTTGTCTCTTGCCGGCACCGGCTGGGCTGTTGCCGCAGAAAAGGCTGCGAAGTGCTCAAGGGAATACGCGCGGTCCGGATTGTGTGAAATGATGGTCGCGATCCGGCCGGTCTTGTGGTTTACGCAGCCCGGAAGCCGCATCATCCGATTCGCGTTTGCAACACCATCGACCTTTACCAACATCGGCGATGTCGCATTGCGCAGCCAGGTGATCAGGGCCTCATTGGCGGATTTAGCTTCCGGTAAGTCGGCTGCCGATTCGACCAAGTCCCAGTGCGCCTGAATGCCGCGACCACTGTCCACAATCATCGTGGGCAGCAGCGGCATGCCGGCTATTACTTCCAGCGCATGTCTGCGGGCGGCCTCGTGGTCCTCGCCTACAGGGTCAAGATCGACCTGAAGCCGGGTACGGAACGCGATCTCAGCTTCCTTGGGCGGGTTTCCGTTCCGGGGTGTCCACCCTTCGGGCGGCGCATTGTTGACGACGTAGATATGATCGCCTTCCAGGTTACTTGCCTGAGCCCAAGCTCTGCCTGGTCGATGTCGTTAAAAACGCGGCAGTAGGTCGATCGCTGATTCGGGCCGGCCCGTTTATCGATTCTTACAAGGGCCAGCGGCAGGCGGCTTGTGAGAAACGCGCGCAGGCTGCCTCCTTCAGGTGAGTCGCTGTTTTCCGAACTCAGCTCGCTGAGGGCTTGCCGCCCGTCCACGTCTCTGACCTTTCCATTCGACAGGCCGAGGTGCCCGACTTCCGACCTGGGGCTCATCGTGCGCCTTTGGCGGCACGAACCGCGCGCTGCCTGCGCTCATCTATCCCCTCGAAAGAGTCCCGGGCGTCCAAGCGCAAGGCCATCCACTGATCGATTTCCCGTTCAAGGAAAGCAATCTTGTGCGGGCCGAGGGGCACGGGCCTTGGAAAGGTGCCTGCTGCGATCTTGCGGTAAATGTGCGTTTTTGAGAACGAAATCCGGTCAATGACCTCGTCCATACTTATAAAGCGATCTGCCACCTTCACCTCCAGTAACCGGTTACTGGGCGGCAGATGCGTTGGAAAACGAGTTTAGGGCAAAGGCGCTAACGCGGCGATTATGTCTGGATTAACGCGGCCGCATAGCAACTGAGCATTGATCGAGTGTGTATCTGTGGTCGATGAGTCGAGCGACCTCGTATACCAACATGAGGGAAAGTGCCGAAGCCTTCTTGCCTGGCCGCGCCGGCGCGGCCTTGCGTGCTGCCTTTTGTTTTTCCCTTAAATTCTTCGCTAGCTTCATGCCGTTGTCGGTGACGGACGCATTCTGTTCCCATTGATCGCTCCAAGGCAGATCAGTCTCGGTTCGGACGTAGTCGAACAGGACGCCGGTCAACGCCTTCAGACCACTTGTCTTAACGCGAATTTCCCTACCCTCGTCATCCTTCACCGGCTGACGACTGGACCTATCCGTGCTCCTCAGGATAAGGCCTTCATTCGCCTTCAACCCGGCAACAGCTTTCCTAAGCAAGCCTGGCAGGTCACGACCATTGTCCATCTGCTCATATGACCCATCCAGGACCAAGTCGATCATGGCCAGGTTGACCGTCGAACTCTCCAAGGCGAGCAGTGCTGCTTCCAATTTTTTCAGCAGCGCTTTGTTTGCCTTTCTCTGGCGCGGGGCATCGCCCGTTACCGCCAACGCGTCTCCGTGAGCCTGTTCAGCCCGCTTGATGGCCTCGAACAGCCTTCTCTCTTTGCCGACTAAGGGTGTATCTCTCCCCGGGTCGCCTTTCGGGTCGGGTCGCCGAACGCGGCGTGCAACCTCAAACGCGTGCTGCAATGTAATTGTCGTGGTCTCTCCATGAGATGTTGCACCATACTGATTTTCCCCAACCTCATCATTTTTTTCTGTCAAGTCGATCCTCCGGCTGCCAGTGATGGACGTTCGGCCGGGTCCTGTCGGACGGTCGATGCTGGCTGACAATCGCATCTAATAAGCTTTCACGGATGTGCAAGAGACCGGTGATGCTTTGGTAGTTCAGGTGTTGAAGGCCATCGACCTGTCCGCTCCGCTCCAGCCATCACCGTGGGTTCGCCGCCGGCTTTTCCGCTCTAGGCGGTCGCCAGTCGCCCTTCGCCGCCACGCATAACGACGGTCAGCAGGTGCTCCGCATAGGCTTGCAACGCCCGGCGCTTCTCCTCCAGGTAATCATGCTTGTTATAGGTTTTCTGCAGGCCCGGCTTGGCATGGCCGAGCACGGCGTCCCGGATTTCTTGGTTAAAGCCGAGGTGCGCCAACCGCGTCTCGCAGGTCACCCGGAAATCGTGGATTCGGTAGTGCTGGAGGATGGCCTCAGGCTTGCCCAGTTCCTTCCGCAGATATTCCTGGGCCAGGTCATCCAGCGCTCGCTTGCCCTGGGAGAAGCCGGCAACCGGAACACGACCATGCCGCGACGAAAAAACAAAGTAGTCGTTGGCGCCGGTCCAAACTGGCAGCCGCTCGAACAAAGCCCAGAGCGGTGCCGATATCGGCACGATGTGTTCGCGACGGCTCTTGAAGCGCTCCTTGCCAAGGTCCAGCCACCGATTGTCTGTATCGATCTCAGAACGCTTGCAGAAGGCCCACTCCGCCCGGCGCTGGCCTGTAAGCATGAGTGTCTGATAGAGCGAGCCAAACGGATAACGCAAATCGTCCGCGGCCATCCAGATCGAACGGATTTCGACGTCGCCAAGCGCACGTCCGGCCTCCGTGTTTCGCGCCAGATCGTTTCGCTTCATGCCGCTAAGTGGGTTGTTAGCGATAAGCTCGCGGTCGGCCGCCCAGTTGAAGATGCGCGACATCTGCTTGCGGACCTCGCGCGCCGTTCCAATCCGGCCGCTTGCAACAATGTTGTCGATGATTTCGTGCACATCGGATCGCCGGATATCCGCAATCGGCGTGTCGCCCAAATGCGGCACAACGTGCAGGCGTAACACCCGCTCGACGTTCGGCCAGCTCGATATGGTCCTTGCTGCGTCCTGCCTGATGTGTCGCTCCAATACCGCCGCGAATGTATTCGCCCGCCGCTCTCGAACGCTAGAGGCCAGCTCGGCTCTCGGATCTGCGCCGGCGCCGGCCTTGCCTAAGATCGCCCTGGCACGTTCTCTGGCGTCGGCCAGGGTGATCACCGGCCATCTGCCAAGCGTGATACGATGTTGTTTTCCGGCTAAATGGCGACCGGATTCGGCCAGACCACCCTCGCCGAGGACCCTGTAGATAACCGAGAACGATTTTGCGCCATGGTCAGAGACACGCAGGATCAAGCCGGGGCATAGATCGTCACCGATCTCCAGTCGCCCTGTTTTGGGCGGCGTCATGCGTTCAAGTATCTGGTTCGTCAGTCGCTTCTTGCTCGTCGTAGCCATTTGCTCCCCCGGGCGTTCGGGTTTATGAGTTGATCGTCCACCGGGTTTCCGAGGGGAGCCGCAAGGCGCGGTTTTCGACGGAACTCCGTGGGACAGAGTGTTCCGCTCCCCAGGGTGCTGGACAATCATTTTCTGGCTGAATAGGTTACGGCTTGTTACGAGAAGTGTCGTGGAATCAATGGGTTGCCAAGGTTGGGGTCGAGCGTTCGAATCGCTTCACCCGCTCCAGTTTCCTCTAGGGGAATCAAGCGATGAAGAGGCGCCTTTCGGGGCGCCTTTTGCTTTTTCCAGACCGGCGATGTAAGCGCGTTGCGGGACACTTGTTCTCCCTCAGAACCAGGCGCGGGTAGTACGGCGTGGCGCATAATCCCTTGGTTTCCAGTTCGGCGAACGGCGGCAGCGCATCCGAAGCGCTTGCTTGGCTGGCGTTGCGGAACGCCGCGTCCGAATGCGGCTCAGGCTCGCGCTTGGTCGACCCGCAGCCCCTGCGCGCACTCCCGGCGGGACGCAAGTGGGCGCATGAGATTGCCAAGGTAATCTTCGATGGCCTCATGGCAGGAAGCCTGTCGGTGCCGGCACAATTGGCTGCCGGATGGGCGAGGTTCGGCAGCGCAACCACCGCGTTGATCATCGAACTCGGCAAGATCTGGGACAATCCCGCAGCAGCTCGCCGCGTCCAGTACCAGCTTGAGCAAATGCTTCTCGAAGCCGACGATCTTGCCGCGCCGCGCAGGCTGGCGCGAACGCTCGGAGTTCGCGTCGACGCTCGCAATCCGACCGCGACCGAACTGCCGGAAGGCATCGATCAGATCTATGCCCATCTGATGCTGGATGGCCGGATCGAGGCTGTCGTGCAGTTCGGTGCACTCGGGACGGTGACGAGCGATCATTGGATTGAATTGATCCTGGATGTAGTGCCTGCTGAGCGGCTTGCGGGAGGATCGCCTGCACCGCAAAAGGGCGCCGGCGCGACCACGTCAAACACGCCTGCAGCCGAGGTATCGTTTGCCATGGCGGGAAGCGAGCCCGATCAGGACAGCCACTTCGGCAAACTCGCGCAATTGGCCGCACAGGCGCATGACCTGGTTCGGTCGAGCGCTGAACCGTCAGAGCCTGTTACGCCGCGCCGCGCACGGGTCGCGGACAAGCACGACAAGGATCGCACGGCGTTCTGGAACAGCTATTTCGCGACCGAGGATCCCTGGAACTACAGCTCGCTCTATGAGCAGGAAAAATATGAGCGGCAGATCGAGATCCTGCCTGCCGGTCCCATCGGCCGGGCGCTTGAGCTGGCCTGTGCGGAGGGCCATTTCACGCGGCAGCTGGCGCCGCGCGTGGGCCATCTGACCGCAACCGACATCTCCGCCATAGCCATCGAGCGAGCCCGCGCCCGATGCAACAATCAGGCGAATGTCGAGTTCGGCGTACTCGATTTCGCTGCCGACACGCTGCCGGGTGAGATGGATCTGATCTTCTGTTCGGAGGTGCTCTACTATCTGGACGATCTCGCCGAGTTGCGGCGCATCGCCAAGAAATTTGCCGAGGCGTTGGCGCCTGGCGGTAGTTTCATCAGCGCACACGCATTCGTGCTGCGTGACAATGTCGAAAAGACGGGCTTCGACTGGAACACATTCGGTGCCCAGGCGATCTCCGAGACGCTGGCAGCGACCGAAGGCCTGGTGCTCGAGCAATCGATCCAGACCGAGCTCTACCGCATAGACCGCTTCCGCCGCCTATCGCCGGGCGATGTGGCGACGGACCCGGTGATCGATCATGTGCCGATCCGCGCGCCCATCGAAATCGGCGTCGCGCGAAATATCGTCTGGGGTGGGGCGCGAGCCTTGCGCCGCGACGTCGCACGTAACGAGCAGCGCCGGCATATCCCTGTCCTCATGTATCACGGCGTTGCCGATGAAGGTCCGGCCGCGCTCGCTCGCTTTCGGCTCACGCCCGCCGCATTCGCCAGCCAGATGGGATGGCTGCGCGCCAATGGCTTTCACGCCATTGGCTCCGAGCAGCTGGAAGCATCCATCGCCAACCGTCAGCCTTTCGTCGGCCGCCCGGTGCTCATCACTTTCGATGACGGCTTCCAGAACTTCGCCGACCATGCCTGGCCGATCTTGCGCGCCAACGACCTGAACGCGGAAGTGTTCCTGGTGACGGACCTGGTGGGCGAAAGTGCAAAGTGGGACACCGACATCGGTCCGCCGACGCCGCTTATGGGCGCCGGGACGGTGCGACGCCTCGCTGCCGAAGGCGCCTTCTTCGGCAGCCACATGGCGACGCATCGCGCCATAGATGGTCTGTCGAGCGCTGACCTGGCCGCCGAGCTCCTGCGCTCTCGTCTGTTCATCGAACGCTGGACCGGCCGGCCAACCAGGGCGTTCGCGGCCCCCTTCTCCGTCACCGACCGACGGCTTGGCCGGCTGGCTAGGGAGTGCGGCTATCGAGTAGGCTTCGGCCGCAGGCACGGGCCGGCGGACCTCCATAGCGATCTCATCGACCTTCCGCGCATCGAGATTCGCGGCGACCGCTCGCTCGATGACTTTGTCGCCACTGTCGAGGCCGTGCTCGGATAAACGGTGAACTTGTCAGTTCATTATTGGGCGACTTGCGACACGGCTGACATCAGCTCCTTCGGGTTTGGGGCGCCAAACATGTATCGCCCACCCTCCGGGACCTCCGTGAAGCTCCAGCGGACGATCCCCTGCCGGTCCAGCAGGAACTGACCAACCAGTTGTCCGTGTCCCGTGGCCATCATCTGCTCGTCGGCTTCGGTCAGTTCGTAGTGGTCCTTCTTGTCGAGGATTGCGGCGGCTGTCATCGGATCCGTGGGACCGGGCAATTCGCCAGGTATGTCGACCCGCATGTCCTGTGCCGCTGCCATCGCGACCTTGTACGGCCAGTTCGTCTCGTTCTCGGTGAATTCGAGATTGGGCAGTCCAAAAGCACGATGTGAAGCGCGTTCCGGGTCCGACGCCGCAAGCAGGTTCGGCATTGGATGGTAGCGGAAATAGAGCCGCGCCCGTTCGATCGGCGTGTTGACCACCGTCAGGCTCTCCACGCCCTTTTCGCGCAGCTCCGGATCGAGACGCGCCTGAGCGGCGATGTGGCGCCGGCAAAACGCACAATGCAGACCTCGAAACAGGCCGACCAGCACCGGTTTTTGCCCGCGAAAGTCGTCAAGCGCAATCTTGCCTTCCTGGGTAATGGCGTCGAGTATCAGGTTCGGCGCCCGGTCGCCCGGTTGAAGCGGTATCAATCCACTAGGCGCGGACATGTCCAACCCCCTATCCCGGCTAGTCGAGAAAAGGCAGCACCACAAGCGCTTCCGGGTCGAGCCCGTGCTGGGCGCATATACCCTGCGCCAGGGAAAAGTAGCGTTCGGCCTCGGCCAGATTGTCGAGGTCGAGATTAAGCGTTGCGAGTCCATCATAGCACGGAAACAGCAGTTGGGGCTCGCCCGTTTCGCGGGCTACCTCCAGTGCTTCGTGGAACAAGCCGATCGCCAGTTCCGGATGGCCGTTGCACTGGTGGATCTGCCCAAGCACGATCAACGGCACTGGCAGGTGCTCGCGCTGGTCGAGCGCCCGGTCAATCTCGATGGCCTTCTCGGCAGCAGGCACGCCCTCCGTTGGACAGCGATCCGTGAAAGTACAACAAGCTACCGCCAGATTGGCGAGGAGGCGCGCCTGGAAACCCAAATCGCCAATACGGCGCGCCACTTCAAGACCGCGCCGACAGACCTCCATCGCCTTCGCCGGATCGATGGTCGTGTAGAGCACCCCGAGATTGGTGTAGCCGCGGCAGGCCGCGCCCAGCAGACCGGCGGCTTCGGCCAATTCAATGCTGCGCTCAACCTCACGCACGGCTTCATGGTTTCGCCCAAGGCGAGCCAGCGCAACAGCCTTGGTATTAAGTGCCTCGGCGGTCACGAGGGTGGCATCATCGGAGACATGTTCCGTTGTCAGAGAGCGTACGCAATCCAGCGCCGCGTCTGCCCATTTTGCCGCGAGAGTGTGATCTCCGCTGCGGAACGCCTGTCGGCCACGTTCTTGCCAGAGATGCGCCTGCTCGATCGGGGCATCCGCTCCATCGAGGAGCGCTGCCGCTTCAGCGTAGCGCGATTCCGCGTCGTCCCGCTTGCCCACGTCCCAAAACAGCCGACCGATCTTGCGCAAAACGCGCGCCGCCGCGACACGATCGGCTGACTCGCGATAGGCCTGCAGCACCGCCTCGTAGTGGCGGTGTGCAATCTCGCGGCGGCCTGCCGGGCCGCTCAAATCGGCAATGCGCTCTGCAATTGCCAGTTTGAGCGGTGTTTGCCCGATCGCGCCCAACGCAGTCAGTGCTCGCTCGTAGAAACGAAGGGCGTCGTCATTGGCGTATATCATGCGAGCGCGATCTCCCGCCGCCTGCAGGTAATGCGCGCCCCTCTCCCGCTCGGCGCTCTGAGCGAAATGATGACCGAGCACGGCCAGATCCTCGAACCGTTCCGGCTTGTCGCCGCACAGTTGCTCCAGGGCGGCACCTACCCGGCGGTGGATGTCGGTCCGGCGTTGCAGGAGCAGATTCTGGTAGATCACGTCCTGCAGCAATGTTTGCGTAAAGCGGTAGCTTTGCGACGAGACCGAGCCTGATCCGGCAACTTCCTCGATGATTTCCGCATCGCAAAGCAGTTCGCAGCCCGCTTCCAGTCGGCCGGGGTCGGCTGCCACGGCTTTCAGAAGCGTGGCATCGAAGCGCGGGCCGATTACCGCGGCTTCCTGGGCCAACCGGCGCACCTCTTGCGGCAGCCGGTCGACGCGAGCAAGCAACATTGCCTGGATCGTGGCGGGGATGCCGGTTGCGACTTCGCCTGCCACGGTCCGCCATTGCTGGCCCTCGCGCACCAATACACCGCGATCGATAAGGCCGCGAACGATCTCCTCCAAGAAAAGCGGGTTGCCGCCCGCGCGCTCGAGGATCTGGTCGAGAAGCCCTCTTGCGGCGTTTACCCAGTTATCGCCGAAAAGCGCCGCCACCAGGCGGCGTCCGTCATCGCTGTCGAGCGGCGAAAGCCTGAGCGCTGTGTGGCTGACCCGACTTGAGTCGAGTTGGTCGTTGTCCGACGCCGGACGATGCGTGACCAGCAACATCAGCCGCGTGCGTTCCAGTCTGTCCATCACGAAACGCAGTGCCTCGAGCGAGACGGAGTCGGCCCAGTGCAGGTCTTCGACGACAATCAACAGCGGCGACAACGCAAGCCGCCATTCCATGATTGTGCGGACCGCGTAGAGAATTTGCCGCCGCAGCTGCTCGGGCTCGACATGCTGCAAGGTGGCATGGGGGTCGCCGAGGCCAAGCACATGGTAGAGCAAAGGCATCAGCCGCTTCGCCTCCTCGCCCTGCAGGCCGAGATCGGCAAGCAAGGCTGCGAGCTTGCCCCGCATTTCGTCCCCATTGTCGTTTTGCATCATCCCGGCAGCGCTGCGCACCACTGCACCCAAGGCGCCAAATGATTGTTCACCCAGCGGTGAGCACGTGGCCTGCCGCACGGCGACGTTGCGAAAACGATCCTCGTCGCCGACGCGGTCGACGAACTCCTTCACCAACCGCGACTTCCCGATACCGGCTTCGCCGACGAGGCGGACAAGCTGGGCCGAGCCGCCGCACGCCAAGTCAAGGCTCGCCAGCATTCTGTTGAGCTCCGCATCACGACCTATTATGGGCGCACTGAGGCCGAGCGCCTCGAGCCCGCGCGCTGCACGCGGCGCCGCAAGCGGTGCATCCAGTCGGTGGACGAGCACACTGCCAGCCTTGCCGCGAAAGACGACATCGCCCAGCGACTCGTACGAGAAGGCATGCCGGGTCAGCCTGTGCGTGAGTTCGCCCACCAGCACCTCACCCGGTGCAGCCAGCGATTGCAGGCGTTGCGCCGTATTCACCGTGTCGCCGGTCACCGAATAGGATTTGGCGGTGCCGATGCCCAATCCGCCAGTAACGACCGGACCCGTGTTTATGCCTATGTGGAGCAGCAGCGGCGAGCCGGAGTGGCGGGTGCTTTCACCGAGCCGCGCCGTCCGGGCGATCATGTCGAGAGCGGCTCGAAGCGCACGTTCCGGATCGTCCTCATGCGCGACCGGCGCACCGAACAAGGCGAGCAGAGCGTCGCCGATGAATTTGTCGACGAAACCACCAAAGCCTTGCACGGCCGCCGTCAATTCCTTGAACAGTTCGTTCTGCAGCGCCTGCATGACCTCGGGGTCGAGCTGCTCGCTGAGTGTCGTGAAGCCGCAGAGATCGGCGAACAGCACCGTTACCGTTCGTCGATCGGCGTCGGAGACGGAATGCGGCCCCTCTTCGCTTTCGATGTTCGGCGACGGAGCTCGAGAGGGCTGCGCAATGGTGCGGCTTGGTGTCGGAGCAGGCCGTTCGGCAGCTTTTGCGGACGCACCCACGCTTGCCCCACATTTAGGACAGAACTCGAAATCAGGTGCGCAGGCGTAGCCGCAACTGGCGCATGGCACGGGCTGGCGGCGGCCACACTTCGGACAGAAGGCGTAACCGCCCTCGATCTCGAAACCGCAGCCAGAGCAGTTCATGGACACCTCACCAGAGCATGATGCCGAAGAGTGTGAAGCGGTTTTCGGACGACATCATGCTCTATCTCTTTGACCTTGGGCCATGACGCGTGATCTCGCCACGCTCGTCACGGCCGGGGTATTCACAAGGATGAACCGATAGTCGTCAACCGGCAAGCGGCAGCACAAATGGGCATCGGTCTGGGTTGGCGGTGGAGCACTGCCGATACGGGCGGCCGCGTGGCCGTGATTTGCGAAAATTCCCTCGTCCCGCCGTCTTCCTGCTATGATGGAGATGAGGAGGCGACCCATGAGCGAGAACCGTAAGCTGGCCGCAATCCTGGCTGCAGATGTGGTCGGATACAGCCGGCTCGCGAGCGCGGACGAAGATCGTACCTTGGCGCGGTTGCGGGCACTGCGCAGCGACCTGATCGATCCGATCATTGCAGTGCACCACGGGCGGGTTATCAAGCGTACCGGAGATGGGGCACTGGTTGAGTTTCGCAGTGTGGTCGATGCCGTGCGCTGCGCCGTTGAGATTCAAAACGGTATGGTTGAGCGCAATGCCGGCGTACCGCAGGAGCGCCGCATCGAGTTCAGGATAGGCATCCATCTGGGCGACGTGGTCGAAGAGAGCGATGGCGACCTGATGGGTGACGGCGTCAACATCGCCTCGCGTCTGGAGGGCGTTGCGGCGCCCGGCGCCATCTGCCTGTCCGAGGATGCCTATCGCCAGGTCAAGGCCAGGCTTGACCTCTCGGTCAGCGATCTCGGCAGCACACAGCTCAAGAACATCGCCGAGCCGATCCGAGTGTATTCGCTGCAAGTCGGCGCCGGGGCCAAGGTGGCCGCGACCTCGCAAACCCCGACGAGCCCTCCGGCTGCGGCAGCGCCGCCGAAACTGTCGATCGCCGTGCTGCCGTTCGCCAATATGAGCGGTGATGCCGAACAGGACTACTTCGCCGACGGCATCTCCGAAGACATCATCACGGCGCTGTCCAAACTGTCACAGCTCTTCGTCATCGCTCGCAATTCGTCGTTCATCTTCAAGGGCCAGAACGTCCATGTGCAGGATGTCGGCACGAAGCTCGGCGTGCGCTATGTCCTTGAAGGCAGCGTACGCAAGTCGGGGAACAAGGTACGCATCACCGCGCAGCTCATCGATGCAATTTCAGGCGGCCATCTTTGGGCGGAGCGGTTCGATCGCGATCTGACCGACATATTCGCCGTGCAGGATGACGTGACGCAGCACATCGTCGGTGCGCTGGCGCTCAATCTGACCGAGGATGACCGTCTGCGGCTGGCGCCCGAACACCAGCGCAACCCGGAGGCGTATGACTGTTTCCTGCGGGGCCGAGAGCTGTGGCACCGGCTGACGAAGGACACGAACGTCGCGGCCCGCGAGCTCTTGCAGCGGGCCATCGAACTGGACCCGAAATTTGCCTCTGCCCACGCTTTCCTAGCCCTCACGTACGGGCTCGATTACCTCAACAGGTGGGGTGCGTCGGACTCGATGGCGCAAGCGGAAGAGGCAGCAACGCGAGCGGTAACGCTGGATGACAGCGATCCCTGGGCGCACTGGGCGCTGGCATCGGCCAAGCTTTACACACGACGGCACGATGAAGCCATCAGCGAGGTCGAGCGCGCGATAGCCCTCAATCCGAACTTCGCCGAAGCGCACGTCGCCCGCGGCGAGGCGCTGTATTATTCGGGTAGACCCGCGGAGGCGCTAGAGAGTTTCGCCCGGGGAAAGACCTTGAACCCATACTTTCCGGATGTGCTTCTGCACTTCCAGGCTTTGGCATCGTTTCAACTGGGAAGGTACGAAGAGGCCGTCGACCTCTTGCTGCAACGGCTGGCTCGCAACGCTGTCACTGACGTCTCGCGTGCGCTTCTGGCGGCATGCTACGGCCATCTGGGCCGTTTGGAGCAGGCCCATGCGGCATGGCAGGACCTGCTTCGCGTCAATCCCGCCTATTCGCTGGAACACCGTCGCAAAGTCTTGCCTTACAAGAACCCTGCCGATTTCGAACTCATGGTCGAGGGGCTCCGCAAGGCCGGCGTGGTGCAATGACGGGCTAAAGCCCGGCCGGATCAGAGGCCTGAGGCCCGGCCGATCTTGCGCCATCGGGCGTTTTCGCGAACCGGTTTCAGGTCATCGGTCGTCTCGGCAAATGTCCGCAACCGGTATTGCCGCAGCAGGTCCGGGAACAGCGCCCCTTCCGGCAGTCCGGCAAGCTGCTCGCGGACCGAGATTTGTTCATCGATGACCCGCATGCCCCAGGCATTTTCCCGAACCTGCAGCTCGGCGGCCAGATCGCGCTCTTCTGGCGCGTTTTCATCAAGCGCAGCCAGCAGGATCGAGTGAAAAAGCGCGACATAGCCAATCTGTCTCAGGCCGCCCACAACCCGCACGCGCGGCAATATGGCAAGGGCAAGGACCATCAGGAACAAGTCCGGCAAAAGCATGCCGTCCAGCAGTGCCTGCTGGAGATGCGGCCGCTCGAACGGGATGGAAAGACCATGCGGCCTGTCAGGCTCGATCAGCCGCCCGTTCTCGAGGACGAGCTTGCGCACGCGCTGCTCGCGGATGCCCCAGAAATAGGCCGTGGCATTGGGCAGGAACCTGCCAAATGGGCCCGATGCGGCTTCTTGCAAGGCATGGTCGAGACGCCGGCGCCTTGCGGGCTCGAGGAGCAGCCTGGAAAGAAGACTGCCTTCATCTTCCAGATGCCGCGCCACGACAGTCGCGGCCAGCCTATCATCGATGAAAACCGGCCGGGCCATGCCGGAACGATCCCAATCGGCGACCAGATGCTCGTTGAGTTCTGTCAGCGCATCGGCAGCTGTTGCAAATACCTTGTCCTGGCTGGCAAGCAGCGTGCCGAGCCAGCTTCTGGCATCCGTCTCATTGCCCACCGTTTCGAGCGCGCGCCCGTTGAGGGCGACGGGACCGGCCGCGCAGGCGCTTTTGCGGCACAGTTTGTGGCGGCCCATGCCAAACAAATTGACCTTGTCGTCGCCGACATCCAGCCATCCCGGCCCCTCCCGGCCGGTTGTCTCCATGGTCATGGTCGTTCCCATGAAGCCGAAAAAAGCCGACAGCCCGTTTTCGACCGCGCCGAGCCAGGCAAGCAGCAGGGCATCGAAGGTGATGCGATCCATCAGAAGCAGGCAGTGCAGGCCGGACTGGATAACCGGTCTGTGGTCGAATTCGTCGAGGGCCTTGCCGATCGCTTCGGGCTGCACGATCGCACCGAGGCGCTGCTGCAGGACGTCGCGCAGGATCGAGCGGGCAGCAATCGACGGGGCCGATCCAGGCCTTGCCACCGGCCGCCACAGATGGCGGGCATAATCGGAAACCGGTGCATTCCAGTTCTGCTCGATGTCACGCACGACCTCCGGGCAGAGCAGCGACAGCACGGCCAAAATGTCCACCGGAGGCGCAGGGGCAGGGACGGCGGTCATCAGAACCGCAGCCGGGCCATGCTCAGGAGGTCGTGGTACTGCCCGTCGGTAAAACCGGCCTTCACATGCCGTCCCTCGACCTCGAAGCCGTGGCTTGTGTAGAGACGGATGGCCGGTTCGTTGTCGGCATAGACAGTCAACTCGACCCGCTTCAGGGCGCGCCAATTGTCGGCCACGTCAAGCAGCGCGCCTAGGATGGCAGAGCCGATGCCTCTGCCGACAAAACCATCGTCAAGACCGATATTGATCTCGCCGATATGCGAGCGGCGCGGCGAACCCTGCGCGACCAGGCTGCCATGGCCGACGACCTTGCCGTCCAACTCGGCAACGATCCAGGTGGTTTCCGGGCCGGACTTGGCGATGCGCCGCTGCACCTGCTCCACCATCTCGAACGGCATCCTGAGCGTGCCCCAGCGGAAGCCCGGCATGTTGAAGATAGCGCAAAGCGCCTCGGCATCGCTTGGCCGGACGGCCCGGAGCTGCGGCTGGATTTTCTCTAGGGGTGGCGTGCTGGTCATGGCTTTTCCGGCTACAGCAATTCCAGGAAAAGTGTGAGCGGTTTTCCGTCCGGAATTGCGTCAGAACAAAGTGACAGAGGCAATATGCCCGGCACGATGCACCGAACGTCACCTGAAAATCCAGCCGTCTCTGCTACCTATGCCGATTGCGCGGCAAAATGCCGGGGGGCGGCGTAGAGTTTGAGGATACCGCTGATGCCGATCCAGCCGAAAAGGGCGAGCCAGCACAATGTCCCGGCCGCCGTCCAGTCGATCCGGTGCACGGCGGCGTCGGTGATGACGAGGCCAAGGACGGCAAGCAGGCCAACCAGAAACTGCGCCAGGCCGAGCACCAGCAATTCCTCACGCGGCGCACTTCTCCAGACGAGATAGGTGCCGCCTGCACCCGCGAGGAAGATGGCGCTGTAGACCTGGGCGTGAAAAGCATCGATCGGCCATGGCCAGAAGCCACCGAATGTCAGGGGAAACAGCAACAGGCCGACGCCGTAGGCCCCGAGGATCGTCATTTCCACCGGTAGGTAGGCGCGCCATGCGGGGTTCAAGATCACGCCTCTTGCAGAAGGGCGGGCCCTTGCCCGCCACAGGAACAGCCCGGATACCGCGGCTGACGCAAGATAGACCAGAAACCAGAGCCAGGGGGCTTTGCGCTCGAAGTTGAAATAACCGAGATTGATGAACGAAGCCGCCGACACGATGACGGTGAAGATGAAGGCCATGACCAGCACGAGCCTGCCGGGCGACCAGCGATTCCAGACCAGCAGCGCCCCCATCACTGCCATTTCGGCGGTGTAGAAGCCGCCGAGGAAGCGGGCATTGAACGGCGTGACGGCCCAGGGCCAGCGCGGCTTGACCAGCGCAGGCGCGAAAAACAGGCCGGCCCCGACGATCAGGACGATGATGACCCCCGCCGAGAAAAGGCGCAGGGCCGCCGGAAATGGCGGGTTGTCGCGTGTCGGCATGGAGAAAACCCCAGAGATGAATGCCCCATGGGCTATCATAGTTTGGAATTCAACAAATGGAAATTGACCTGTCACCAGGCTTGTCCATTCGAATGGCCGTACGGTCCGTTTAGCAGTATGATGGAGCGTTCGGGTCGAAGATCGGTCCGGCCAACACGCCTAGAGCCGGATGATTTCAGGTCTGTCCGACCTGAAATCTGAATCCGCCTCTGAATCAGGAAGAGCATGATGTCGTCCGAAAACCGCTTCACACTTTTCGGCATCATGCTCTAGCGGCGCAATTTCCGGAGCCTGCACGATGACCGAAGCTCAGGATCTGTTCTCGCTTCTGCGGCAATCGACCGATGTCGATCCGCAGGCAATCGACGCAATCCGGCAAACCATCGCCGAGGGCAAGGACCGCGAACTTTGCCGGATCAATGCGCTGGCCTTCGCCAGCAAGCATGGCCTCGACGAGGAACGCACCATAAGCGCCTTTCTCCATGCGGCGCGGGTGGGCATCTTCGACATTTCCTGGAATGTTCTGTGCCCCGGCTGTGGCGGCGTGCTCGACACCAACGCCACGCTGAAAACCATGCAGAAGGACGAATACACCTGCGCGCTGTGCTCCCAGGGCTATTCGCCGACCCTCGACGAGATGGTCGAGGTGACATTCACCGTCAGTCCCCGCGTGCGCAGGATTGCCGCCCACAATCCACACGAACTGCCGTTGGTGGAATATTACCGCCAGATCTACTGGGCGTCCGGGGCCGATCTGCCGGACGAGGATCTGGCGGAAAAGATGGAAGCGTTCTCGCTGGAAGATATCGAGCTTGCGCCCGGTGAAAAGGCGGTTCTGCACATCCAGCTTCCGCCCCAATTTATCATCGTCTTCGAGCCGGTCACACATTCGGCCCAGTTCATCGACGCGAAGGGCGAACCGGCAAAAGAGCGGCGAAACCTCTCTCTGGCCTTCGACCGCGACCATGTCCAGAGCCAGACGCTGGAGATGCAGCCCGGCCCATTGCGCATTTCGCTGGAAAACAGGACCGACGCGCGCGTGCTGCCGACGGTCTTCATCGCCTGCCCGGTATTGCATGATTTCCTGGGCAAGCGCCGGCCCTTCGTGACCGCCAAGCGCCTGCTCACCAACCAGACGTTCCGGGATCTCTATCGCACGGATACGCTCGACATCAACCAGCGCCTGAAGATCACCAGCCTGACCTTCCTGTTCACCGATCTGCGCGGATCGACCGAGCTTTACGAGCGGGTGGGCGATCTTTCAGCCTTCGATCTCGTGCGCGAGCATTTCCAGGTTCTGCACGAGATCGTCGCGGCGGAGGCAGGCGCGGTTGTGAAGACGATCGGCGATGCGGTGATGGCGACCTTCGCGACGCCTGACCGTGCGATTGCCGCGGCGCTGCGGATGCGCGACGCCATGCGGGCGCTCAATGACAAAAGCGGGCGCGAGGACCTTCTGCTCAAGATCGGTGTTCATGCCGGCCCCTGCATAGCCGTGTCCATGAACGAGCGGCAGGATTATTTCGGCCAGACGGTCAACATTGCTTCGCGGGTCCAGAACCTCGCCAACGCACAGGCGATCTTCGCCACGCGTGCGGTGGTCGACGATAATCTCACCGCCGATCTGTTGCACAGGAACGCGCTGACGCCCGTGCCGCACGAGGTCTCGCTGCGCGGCATCGAGCGGGAGATTGCGGTTTATACGATCCCCTGAAGAGTTCTCTACCGCTCACACGCGCTTGCAGAGGAAATAACGGTCGGCGGGCTCCGAAGTGGGCGCCGGGAGGTGTTGCAGCAGCGGGTGATCGAGCGGCGTGCCACTGACCGCGAAGCCGCCGACGCGAAGCAGGCTCGCAATCAGATCGGGAAGCCAGGTAGCGGTCACTGCATCGCGATCGTCATAGCCGGTGCCAATGTCGGCATGAACAAGGGCGGCTTCGATGCCAATGAACTTGCGGCCCGTCTCGCGTATTTCGCCGAGCACGAGGTTTTCAGCTTCGGGAATTGAGCTAGTGTGCGCGCCAACTTCGCGGTCGAACACCACGATCCGGCGCCCGGGCAGAAGCTCGCGCAGATGGTGGAATGTCCGGCCATTGCCGAGGCCGAGCTCAAGCACAAGCCCCTCCATCTTCGCCACCTCGGGGCAGATTCGATTGAGAATGTCGCGCTGCGCGGTCATCCTGCTGATGAAATTATCGAGGCGACTCATATGCGATTGTGTGTCCTGAACCAGCAGCCCCGATCGAGGCTTGCTGCATATAAAGGCGAACGACGAACCCTGCAATAACGCAACCGGCCGCCGACAAGCGTCATACCGGGTGGAGTGTTCGGCAGGCCGGGCGGTGGAACAGCGATATCACTTGTAGGGGTCCGCGGCGTCCCGCAAGCCGTCGCCGAGGAAGTTGAACGCCATGATGACGAGGATGACGGGCAGCATCGGCAAAAGCAGCCATGGATAGAACGCGATCACGCTGACGCTGCGCGCCTCGGTGAGCAGGATGCCCCAGCTGGTTATCGGCGCCCTCAGGCCGAGCCCGAGGAAGCTCAGCGCCGTTTCGCCCAGGATCATGCCAGGGATGGAGAGCGTCGCCGTCGCGATCAGATGCGACATGAAGCCGGGAATGAGATGCCGCCTGATGATGCGGCTGCTTCCGGCGCCCATCAACTGCGCCGCCAGAACGTAATCCTCCTCGCGCAAGGCCAGAAGCTTTGAACGCACGGCTCGCGCCAGTCCGGTCCAGTCGAGCAGCCCGAGGATGACGGTGATGCCGAAATAGATCAGGATCGGACTCCACGTTATCGGCATGATCGCCGCCAGGGCCAGCCATAGCGGAATGCTGGGAATCGATTGCAGGACTTCGATTATCCGTTGGACGATCAAGTCGAAGATACCGCCGTGATAGCCGGCCAGTCCGCCGATGACGATGCCGAGCAGGAAGCTGAAACTGATGCCGACGAGGCCGATAGTCAGTGAAATGCGTGCGCCATAGATCATGCGCGAGAGCACGTCGCGCCCCAGCCTGTCGGTGCCGGCCAGAAACAGCTGCCCGTTTTCGGCAGGACAGACAAAATGCCTGTCACCTTCGATCAGGCCCCAGAACCGATAAGTGTCGCCCTTGCAGAAGAAACGGAGCCGTTGAACGTCGTCGTGGTTCTCGATGTAGTTCCGCTTGAGCGTGTCCATATCCAGCGTCATCTGGCGGCCATAGACGAACGGCCCGACGAACTCGCCATTGTGGAACAGGTGCACGTGCTGCGGCGGCGCATAGATGTAGTCCATGTTGCGCGAGTGCAGATTGTAGGGCGCCAGGAACTCGCAGATCAGTATCCCTAAATACAGCACTGCCAGGAATATGCCGGATATAAGCGCAAGCCGGTGTTTGCGGAATTTCCACCACATCAGCCGCAACTGCGATGCCTGAAAGACCTTCGATTGCTCCGGCGTCATCGCCTCGACCGACTGCAGGTCGAAAGGCGCGCCGGAAATGTAGTGTTGCAGTGGAGCACCCGGAGCGGGCAGCGGCGAGTCCTGCTTCATTTGGTGCTGCCACCCTGCAAACGAATTCGTGGATCAAGCAGCGCCAGCGCCAGGTCGGAAATCAGCACGCCGATAACCGTCAGGAAGGCAAGGAACATCAGGAATGACCCTGCCAGATACATATCCTGGCTTTGCAGCGCCTTGATCAGCATCGGCCCGGTCGTTTCCAAAGACAGAACGATAGCCGTGATCTCAGCGCCGGAGATGATGGCCGGCAGGATCGAGCCGATGTCGGAAATGAAGAAGTTGAGCGCCATGCGCAGCGGATATTTGACCAGCGCCTTGAACGGATGCAGGCCCTTGGCGCGCGCCGTAACGACATATTGCTTGTGCAGTTCGTCGAGCAGATTGGCGCGCAGCCGCCGGATCATGCTCGCCGTGCCGCCGGTGCCGATGATCAGGACCGGGATCCAGAGATGGGCGAGGATCGACTTCGCCTTGGCCCAGCTCATCGGCTCGCCGAGATATTGCTGGTCCATGAGGTGGCCGATGGACGTGCCGAACCAGATGTTGGCGAAATACATCAGGATCAGCGCCAGCATGAAATTCGGAATGGCAAGGCCGAGAAGGCCGAAGAAAGTCAGGCCGTAGTCGCCCCAGCTGTATTGATGCGTGGCGGAGTACATGCCGATCGGAAAGGCGATGAGCCAGGTGAAGATGATCGTGACGAAGGAAACCAGCACGGTCAGCCACATTCGGTCGCCGACGACGTCGCGAACCGGCAGCTCATATTCGAAGGAATAGCCGAAATCGCCGTGCAGCATCCCGCCCACCCAGTAGAAGTAGCGAATGACCGGCGGCTGGTCGAAACCATATTCCTTGCGCATCATCTGGATGCGGTCGGAATCCACCGCTTCGCCCTGGGCCCGAAGCTCAGCGACATAGCTGTCGAAATAATCGCCCGGTGGAAGTTCGATGATGGTGAACACCAGCGCCGATATGACCAGCAGCGTTGGAACCATCACGGCGATGCGCCAGACAAGATATCGAAGCACGCTCAGGAGCCTCCAAGCCAGAATGTGTCCAGCAAATAGACACCGAAATAGGAGGTCGGGTCGTAGCCGTAGAGTGCTTTGTCAGGCAGGTTGCGCAGCCGCGAGGATACCAGAATCGGCTGAAGTGTTTCGTTCACCGTACCGATGGAGAACACCTGATCGGTGTAGATCGACAGCATCGAGTTCCAGATTTCGGCGCGCTCGCTGGATTCGGTCGATCCGTTCCAGCGCTTGAGCAAAGCCATCAACTCGACCACTTCAGGAACATCGGGCGCCTCACCCATCTTGCCATGCGACAGATAGTAAGCGCCCCAGAGCGGCCATTGCAGCTGGTCGTCGATGGTGGGGGCCAGCTGGTATGGATTCATGTCGGCGGTCGGCACGCCATTGTCGATGCCCGACGACATCGACATCAGGATCTGGCCGCCAAGCGCACGGCTGCGGAAGATGTCGCGCTGCGAAGTACGGATGAACAAAGCGATGCCGATCTTGCGCCAGTGATCGGTGATGAGTTCGAGCGCATCGGTTTCCAGCGTGCTTTCGCCGGCCGTTTCCACGATGATCTGCGCCGGGCGTCCATCGGGAAGTAGCCGCAGGCCGTCATCGTCACGGGCCTGAAGCCCGACCTCGTCAAGCAGTGCATTGGCCTGGTCGGGATCGTGGGCGACCCAGGCTTTCGCGAATTCCGGCCGGTAGAGCGGGCTCTCCGGCAAGACCGTATCGGCGCTTTCCTGCGCCAATCCGTAGAAGACGGCCATGTTGATCTCGCGCCGGTCCACAGCGAGCGAAAGGGCGCGGCGCACGCGCACGTCACGCAAAAGGCCGCGCCACACCGGGTCGGCACAATTCAGATTGGGCATGAGCGCCAGCCGCGAACCCTGTGTGCGTTTCCACAGATGCATCTTCACCGGGTAGCGCTTCTCCGCGTCCTTCAGGAAGGAGTAATCGCTGAAGTCGATTCCCATGCATTGCAGGTCGCTCTCGCCCGCACCGGTCTTGGCGGAGATGATCGCCGACGAGCTGACATTCATGATGATCCGGTCGACATAGGGCAGTTGCCGGCCGTTCTCGTCTGTTCGATGAAAGAACGGGTTGCGCTCGAAGATGAACTGCTCGGCCGGCGGCTTGGTCCGGTTCTGCCAGGGGTCGAGTGTCGGCAGATCCGGGTTCTCCGGGCGATACTGCCGCGACATGCGGATGTGCAGCAGCGTCCATTTTGCGGTCCGGTTCTCCTTCATCAGGCCGGCGAGCCGGAATGGATCCTGATATTTCTTGTGGAACTGCTTGAGATAGGCGGCTGGCAAAACAAGCGGTGTCGGCGAAGCAGCGGCAAGTTTGGGCAGGAAGTCGGGATTGGGCGCGTCCCAACTGTAGCGCACCGTCAACGGATCGACGATCTCGAAACGTGGCGGCTTGCCGTCCGCCAGCAGGGCAGGGGCGAGCCCCCCTTGCGAAAGCTCATCGTTCAGCCAGACATCTTCCCAGCAATAACGAAAATCCTCCGGCGTCAGCAGACTGCCGTCTGACCATTTATGGCCTTCACGAATCTTGAACGTGAAGACGCGATCATCCTTTACGTCGAAACTTTCGAGAATGTCGGCCTGAAAGTTAAGCTTTTCGTCATAGCCGACCAGCCGGGAATACCCGTAGATCGTCATCATCCGGATATCTTTCTGGCTGCCGATGATCGTACGCAGCGTGCCGCCATACTGGCCGGGCTGCCGGCCCATCGCCGCGAGGTTCAACGCGCGCGGGCTTTTGGGCAGGCGCTCCGCGAGTGGCGGCAGAGCCCTGGCTTTCAGCTGCGGCTGAAGAAAATCCGGCTCCAGATCGCCGGCGCGCGCCGTGCCCGGCAGAAATGCCGAAGCCATGAGACCAAGGACAGTGCGGCGGCTGATCAATGGCGTAACTCGCTGACATCGGCCGAACGTCGGGCCAGCACGAGATGGCCGCCGCCGAGATCGAGCGGCGACAGCATATCCTCTTCGCCCTCGTCGCGGAATTGCGGGCCCCATGCGCTGGTGTCGGAAGCGCCGCCGAGCTTCAGCGTCTTGAAATCCATCGGCCGGTCGAGATCGGGGAAGGGGACTGCGGCGAGCAGTGAGCGCGTGTAGGGGTGGATCGGTTTCCTGAGCAGAATTTCGCGCGGCGCAAGCTCGACGATACGCCCGCCGCACATCACCGCGATGCGGTCCGCCATGTAGTCCACCACCGCCAGATTGTGGGATATGAACAGGTAGGTCAGGCCCAGTTCCTTCTGCAGGTCCTTCAGAAGGTTCAGGATCTGCGCCTGCACGGAGACATCGAGCGCCGAAACCGGCTCGTCGCAGATCAGCAGTTCAGGCCCCAGCGCCAAGGCGCGCGCAATGCCGATACGCTGACGCTGCCCGCCGGAGAAGCTGTGGGGATAACGCTGGATGAAGCGCGGATCGAGCCCGATTGCCTGCATCAGGCTCTTGACTGTGGCTAGCCGGGACGCGGCATTGCCACGTTGATGGATTTCCAGCGGCTCGCTCAAGATGTTTTCCACGGTCATGCGAGGCGAAAGCGACGAGACCGGATCCTGGAAAACCATCTGGAGTTTCGCCCGCAGCAAGCGCAGGGCGTCTCCCTCGGCTTCCAGGACGTCGATCGGTCCGTCGCGGCCGTTGAAGATCACGGAGCCGCCGGTAGGGGTGACGGCCCGCATCAGGATCTTGCTGACGGTGGTTTTGCCGCAACCGCTTTCGCCAACCAGGCCCAGGCACTCACCTCGCCTGATGTCGAAGCTGACGCCGTCCACGGCGCGAACAGAGGTCTGATGGCTCCCGCTGAACCATCCGGAGTTGCGGATGGTGTAGACCTTTTTCAGATCCCTGACCGACAGCAGAATGTCGTCCGGCCCCTTCGCTTCCGGCGCCGTCTGCTTGCCCAGCAGGGTCCCGACATTCACCGGCACCTCGCGGAGCGCCTTCAGTCTTTCGCCAGGCTTCAGGTCGAAATGCGGAACGGCTGCCATGAGGCCCTTCAGGTAAGGGTGGCCTGGCCGGCGGAATATTGCCTCCACAGGGCCTGCTTCCATGATCTCGCCATGGTACATGACGACCACCTCGTCGGCGACATTGGCGACCACGCCGAGGTCGTGCGTGATCAGCAGCATTGCCATGTTGAGCTTGGTCTGGAGCCCACGAAGCAATTGCAGGATTTGCGCCTGGATGGTGACGTCCAACGCCGTCGTCGGCTCATCGGCGATCAACAGAGCGGGCCGGCAGATAAGCGCCATGGCGATCATAGCGCGTTGCCGCAATCCTCCCGAAAGTTCAAATGGATACATGTCGTAGGCGCGCTTGGGATTGGGAAACCCGACGAGGCCGAGCATTTCCTCGGTCCGTGCCTTGCGCTCCGTCCGATCCATGTGCGTATGAATCTGCAGGGATTCGCTGACCTGGTTGCCGATCGTGTGCAGCGGCGACAGCGATGTCATCGGCTCCTGAAAGATCTTGCCGATGCGGCTGCCTCTCAACGCCCGGATTTCGGGTCCGTCTCGCGGCATCTGCAGGATATCCTGCGTCGTGCCGGGCTTTTTGGGATCGGAAAACAGGATACGGCCGCGAACATGGGCCGTGTTCGGCAAGATGCCCATCACGGCCTGGCTGAGAACCGATTTTCCGGAACCGGACTCACCGACAAGTGCGGTGACCTTGCCGGGCAGGACGCGAAGATTTGCCCGCCTGACGGCATGCAGCGGTCCCCCGACAATGGCAAAAGAGATGCCAACATCCTCGATCCGCAGCAGATCAACGCCTGCATCCATTCCCACACCAGCCCCAATCTGGCGCCTCCCGACCGGCCCCAAAAAGCAAGACTAGCGCATTGTCAGCGCAGAGCAACTTGGATTCGAAACGAATTCCCCGGCGACCGGCGGCCGGACAGCATACCAGGGCGTCCAGATCGGATGGTGGTGACTACTGGAGCTTCCTCCGGTCGCCCGCCGACAGCCGCGCGGCATCGCGATGAAGCAGCATGACCTGCTCGGCGTCCGATATCCGATCGTGAAACGGCTGCAGCGCAGCGTCTTCATCGAGTGCGAGAGCACCCGACAGATCGGGTGAAAGCACCGTCAGCTTCTGCTTGCTGCCCGCCAGTTCCTCCTCGCCGAGCGTCAGCCAGCTGTTGGCCCCGCAATAACCGGCGAAGTCCTTGCTGGCGAGAACGCTGTGCGGATATTTCTTAGTCAGGGTCTGGAGACGCTGGACCTCGTTTACAGCCGAGCCGAAGACGGAGAATGTGAGTCGGTCGGTAAGCCCGACATTGCCGAACATCACATTGCCGACATGCAGGCCGATACCAAATTTTATATCGCCCAGTCCTTGCTCTTTTCTGCGCAGATTGAGCTCCATCATGCGCATGCTGGCCTTGTGCGCAGCCGCAAGAGCAGCCTGGCAGGCGATCTCTGACTGCGCCCGGTGCCTTTCGCAGGGGTAGACGGCAATGAATCCATCCCCCAGGAAACTCATGATCTGCCCGCCTTTGCGATTGAAAGGTGCTGCGATGGCATCGAAAAACTGGTTCAGCGTATCGATATAGACTTCGCGGCCGGAGGTTTCGGCGAGCCTTGTCGACCCGCGCATATCGCCCATCACCAGCGCGGCCCGGATTGTGTCGCCCTCGCCGCGCTTGATCTGGCCGTCCAGCACGCGCCTGCCGGCGTCACCGCCGAGATACGTGGTCATCATGTTGTCGGCGAGCTTGGTGAGCACCGCCATCTTGCTTGCTATGGCGAGATGGTTC
Organism: Mesorhizobium sp. C395A; assembly: GCF_030323205.1. Classification (NCBI taxonomy): domain Bacteria; kingdom Pseudomonadati; phylum Pseudomonadota; class Alphaproteobacteria; order Hyphomicrobiales; family Phyllobacteriaceae; genus Mesorhizobium; species Mesorhizobium sp. C395A. The sequence continues at coordinate 4,690,554 of NZ_CP100473.1, forward strand.
TGGATCCGCAGCAGCGCCGAAATCATGCTGTCGCTGAAGCCTGAAGCACTGTCGGTGGACCAGGACCCCAACATGCCCTGACTTGTATCGCCGTTGAAGGGATGGACGAAAGCCATGTAATCGGTGACGCCCATAAGCCTGAGCTCATCGAAAACAGGAAACTCCGACCGCACCGACGGGTCGAGCCGGCGCCGCAGATGGTCGAGCTTGTTGCTGAGCAGATGGTAGTATGGGCTGGTCAGGAATCTGTCGGAATGGACGCCGTTCTCACTCCGGAAGCCTTCCACTTCCAGGCCTTGGCCGCGAATCCAGGTGAAACCGAGCGCGTCATAAAGCGGATGCAGCATCGAAAAGCTCAAATGCACCCGCTTCAGCGGCAGGCCGGCAGCAGCCAGCCGTTCACAAAAACCCTTGACCAATGTTTCCAGGTCGTCGCCCGCCAGCGCCGATTGGGTCAGCCAATCGGCAACCTTATCCATGAGAATGTTGGAAATTTCTGCTTGCGCTGTGCTCATGCTATCTCGAAACCCGTCGAAGACGAGCCATCTCCTTTGATCCGCAAAATTCTCGAAGTCAATGAAGCCGGCTTCGGGGCAGAAGCCGGCGAAGGATATCCCGAATGACTGTCCTTGCAGGAAGCAAGCAGACGTCGACCGCACAAATCACCTGCAACACTATGTGGCGAGGCTGCCGGCGAAGTGCAATCCCGATCCTGACATTGCGCAAATAATTGGTCGGCTCAGGCACCGTCGGGCTCGCCGGGTTTCAAGAACCATGGCCGAGGCGCATTGCGGAAAATCGATTTCCCCAAGCCGTCATCAGACCGGCGCCTTCGCCTTCAGGCTTGCGGCAGCCATTGCATAGCCGCCGGCGGCGCCATCGATGAAGTGAACATGATCGCGCTGCAGCGGCGAGATGACGAGGCATGTCATCAAGGCCGACTTCTGGCGGTGCAGGCCATAGTTGCAGATGCCGGCCTCTTCCGCCTGTTCCAGCCGGTTCTCGATCCGCTGCAACACATCCGCGTCGACGTCGATGGTCATCTTCAAGCCGTCGTCGAACTTGCGGAAATCCGAATTGCTGGCCACCTCGCGTTTGTAGACCTTCGGGTCGAAACCGCCGATCGTCCAGCCCAATTTGTCGGTGACGGCCGTAAGCGTCATCAGGAAGATCACCCACAGCTTGGCCAGCCACCGCCGCCCCGGCGGCGCCGTGGCCCGTGCCTCGACATCGAGACCGGCGGGCAAGAGACTATAGGCCGGACCGTCCACCGGCACCGGGTGGCCATCGCGCTCCTGCCTGCCGGCAAGGGCGATGATGTCGGAAGCCAGAAACTGGAAACCACGCAAGTCGCGCGATGCCCCCGGTACGGCTATGATCGAGACAATTTCGCCATGCCGGGCTTCGATCGGGTTCCAGCGGCAGGAGAGGCCGGTCAGATCCGGCCGCGCGCCGGCCGGGGCGGGGTCGACGCGGTAGCGCCCGGCTTTCATTTCGGCTTCCGCCCAACTGCCGCCGCCGCCGGCGAACATGGCATAGAAGGCTGCTTCGGAGGCCTGGAACCTCGCCACGCGAACGTCGAGGCCTTGCGCTCTTATGTCCTTTATCGGCACGATTGCGGCACGCAAGGTCAGGTCCAGTTCGTCCGCCACCCATCTCTGGACAGAAGCCAGCGCGTTACGGGCGATCTCCAGCGCCGAGCCGGGAAACGCCACGAGCGCGCCGTCGCCGCCGAAGACGAAGGGAAGATCTTGCCGGCCCAGTGCATTGAGCAGCGCCGAAATGACGCTGGCGCCGGCCATATTGACGGTTTTGTAGCGCCCGGCTTCGATCGCCTTGGTCGAGCCGACGATGTCGGCGGTGGCCAGCGCCCAGCCATCGGGGAGAGGCCGATAGTTGTCGATATCGGCAACGCTTTCGAACTTTGCGAAGACCGGCAAAGAAGCGACGAACGGGTCGGACGCGACAGCTGTTTCCATAAGCATCAGATAGCACATTCCAGCGCTTGAAGGTGAAGTCGATCATGCCTCGAAATTGACTTGGGCAGGCTTTGCGATGATAGGATCGCGCGATGCGAATTGCCTTCTACGCCCCGCTGAAGTCGCCCAATCATCCCGTTGTCTCCGGCGACCGCCAGATGGCACGGATGCTGGTCCAGGCGCTGCAGCATGGCGGGCATAGCGTCGAACTGGCATCGGAGTTGCGCTTCTATCTACGCCAGCCGGAACCGAAAAGTTTCGATGCGCTCATGATCGAGGCCCGGGACGAAGCCGCGCGACTGACAAGGCTTTGGGACCGTGACGGCAAGCCCGATCTCTGGTTCTCCTATCATCCCTACTACAAGGCGCCCGACCTGATCGGGCCCGAGCTGGCGTTGGCCTTTGCTGTCCCCTATGTGACGGCCGAAGCCTCCTATTCCGAACGGCGCAACGCCGGTTCGTGGGCCGATAGCCAGGCATTGGTGGCGCGAGCCATCGAGCAGGCGGCGCTGAACATCTGCTTCACGCAAAGGGATCGCCAGGGGCTGGCGGATGCTGTTCCCCACGCCGCACTCGGTATGCTTTCACCCTTCATCGACACATCGGCATTCCACGAAATGCCGGTACTGGATTATCCGACGCGCCTCGTGACCGTCGCCATGATGCGCCCGGGCGACAAGGTCTTGAGCTATCGCATGCTGGCGCAGGTGCTCGGGTTGATCGGCCACCTCCCCTGGACGCTGTCGGTCGTCGGGGACGGACCTGCCCGTGACGAGGTAAAGGCGCAATTCGCCGGCTTGCCCGCCGACCGTATCGAATGGCTTGGCGCGATTGAGCCGGTCGCCGTGCCGGATGTCCTCTATCGCGGGGGAATCTACGTCTGGCCGGGTTACGGCGAGGCCTATGGCATTGCCTATCTTGAAGCACAGGCCGCCGGCCTTCCGGTGGTGGCTCAGGACATTGCCGGCGTGCCGGAGGTCGTGCGGCATGGCCAGACCGGGTTTCTCACCCCGCCAGGCGATGTGGCGGCGTTCGCTTCCGCAATTGCAAGGCTTCTGGCCAATAATGATGAAAGAACCATCATGGCTGCAGAGGCCAGACGTTTCGTTCTCGAAGAACGCTCTCTCGGTGCTGCAAAGGCCCGCCTGGCCGAACTTCTCAAGATGATCCCGTTGTCATGACATCCGACCCGACTTGGCAGCCCCTGGTGGACGAGCTGGCGCACCGGCAACGGGCGGGCCGCAAGGCAGAGTTCTGGCTGCGCGACGATGACGCCGTGGATCCGACGCCGGCGCTCGATCGGTTGCTCGACCTCACCGGTGACTTCGCGGTGCCGGTCACTCTGGCCGTCATTCCGGCCCGGACCGACGGGAGGCTTGTCGTCCGGCTTGACGCGGCGCCGCATGCCACGGTCGCCATTCATGGCTGGGCGCACCGAAATCATGCGCCCGAGGGTCAAAAAAAGCAGGAGCTTGGCGCGCATCGGCCACGCGAGGTGGTGCTGGATGAGCTGGCCGGCGGGCTGTCGCGTGTAAGCGGCCTGCACGGCGCACGTGCGGTTCCGATGCTGGTGCCGCCCTGGAACCGGATCGACGCCGGCCTGGTACCCGACCTCCGATCGATAGGATTTGCGGCATTGTCGGTGTTCGGGCCGCCAAGGCCGGCTTCCCTGGCGGTCATCAACAGCAATGTCGACATCATGGATTGGCATGGCACGCGCGGCTGCCGCGATCATGGTCTGTTGGTTCAGGCCATCGTCGCGCAATTGCAGCGTGCATTCGGCGGCGGCGAACCGGTCGGCCTGCTCACCCACCATCTCGTCCATGATGAATCGGCCTGGCTTTTCCTCGAACGGCTGTTCACGATCACCGCGCGGGCAGAAGGCTGCGCATGGCTTCCGATCAGCACACTGACAGAACGCAGCGCCGGAAAATAGCTCAGCGCTTTTTGTTCACTGAAGTTGGAAATGTGAGCGTCTGGCCATCCCGCGCCGCAAAAGCGCCGGCAAATCTGTCTTTGGCCAGTTTCTCCATCTCGTCCAGCTCATCGTCGGTGCGTGCCGGATCGTGGTGAAACAGCGCAAGCCCGCGCGCGCCGGCCGCCTCGCAGAGCTTGACGCCCTGTTGCCATGTCGAGTGCCCGTTGCCGCGGTAGCGCTCCATTTCCTCCTCGGTGTAGGTGCAATCGTAAATGACGAGGTCGGCATTCTCGATCAGGCCGAGCACCGCCGGATCGAGTTTGCCCGGCTCGTGCTCGGTGTCTGTGATGACCGCCACGACGCGGCCCCCCCATTCGACCCGGTAGCCGATGCAGCCGCCCGGATGGGTAAGACTACCGGTCCGCACAACAACTCCTTCGCGCGGCCGAAGCACGTCTCCGGATGCGAAATCGCGGCAGTCGAGGCTCGCCTTGCAGACACCGAGTGTCACCGGAAACCATGGCGGCCGAATGAATTCATCGACCATCTGCCGCGTCGTCATGCGTCCAGCGAGATGCCCGGACCAAAGCGTAACTTTGATGCCTCGTTCATAAATAGGCTTGAAAGCCGGCAGCCCGATGATGTGATCGTAATGGCAATGGGTAAAAAACAGGTCGAAATCGGTGACGCCCGACGCTCGAAGCGTCCTGCCCGCAGACCGCAGGCCGGAGCCCGCGTCGAACAGAAGCGTATGCTTGCCGCATTGCATCTCGATGCAGATCGTGTTTCCGCCATAGCGAGCAAATTCTGGCCCCGACACCGCAATGCTGCCGCGCACGCCCCAGAACCTGACAAGGAAGAAATCGTCGTCCATGCACCCTTTCGCCCATCGTAGCCAACCAACTGCTGCCAGAGTCGTTCCAGGAAAGGTGTGACACGGTTCCGGAAACTGCATCAAAACAAAGAAACAGAGCGGCTCGCCGCTTCAGTGCAACTGTGAATCGCTCTCGGCCGTTCGTGCGTCGATCAGGTCCGCGGTCGTACTGCTTAGCCTATCGGCAAGAACCCGCAATATTTCGATGGTCATTTCGGGAAACTCCTTCATAAGCCTCAGGAAATGGTCCTTGCGGATTCTCAAGGCCTCCAGCTCACTTGCCGCTTTGACGGTGGCAGTACGGGAGCTGTTGCACAATATGGCAATCTCGCCAACGATCGAATTTGGCAGCAATTCGGCAACTTTGATCGGGCCATTGTCGGAATCGACCAGAATATCCGCGCTGCCCGAAAGGATGACATAGGCCGCGTCTGCCTCGTCGCCCTGCCGGAAAAGAATCTGGCCGGCACTGTAGTTCACGCGATCGGACGTGAACGCGAGCAGCTTGAGCTTTGTCGGCTCGATGCCAGAGAACAAGGGAACGCGTTGCAGCATTCCAACTTCATCCTTGAGCAGCATTGTCGCAAACCTTCCTGAATTCGCGTTTGCCAGACTATGACACAAGTTCCTTGAAGATACCGTTTCCCGCCAAGAGTGTCTCGTGTGTTCCGTCTTCCACCAATTGGCCTGAGTCAAAGACCACAACCCGATCGAACATCGCCGCCATTGCCGGATTCGTCACCACCCACACAATTGCCGGCGAATGGCCGTCGCGTCTGGCTTCGTCGAGCACATTCCGCAACACTTTGTCCTGCACGCGCTGGTCGAGCGCTGACAGCGGCCGATTGAGAATGAGGAAATCGGGACGCTTGAGCAAGGCGCGGGCAACATCGAGCTTCTGTCGCTGTCCGCCGGTCAGCCGCCTGCCGGCGGCGCCGACGTTGAAGTCCAGGCCGACATCCAGAAGCTCGGCATAAAGTCCCAGTTCGTCAAGAATATCATAGACGATGGAGCGAATACGGTCCGGCGCGTCGGGATGGTTGTTGCCGACACGCCCGAACAGGACGTTGTCCATGACGGTGGCCGCGGCGATGTATTTGGCAGGATCAAACCGTTCGACAGCTTTCTCCAGCTCGGCCGGCAGGTTTTCATAGAACTGGTTGCGTGCAGCGATGATCTTGCTCATCAGCTCGTCGGTCAACAGGCCGAAGCGATGCCGGGGCTCGATATAGGCAAAGCTTAAGGTGACCATCATGGCGCGGTCGTTCTCCGAAACCGCATCGTAGGGGCGATTCTTGAGCCGTTGCAGCAAGGTTTCGTAGGCGGGTATCTCCTCGGCGCTCATGAAGGCGAGCTGCTGGAAGAACTGATGTTCGGGCGGCAGGTCGGCAAACAGCTCGATCGCCTGTTCGGCGATCTCCATGCCCATTTCGTAGAGCGTGCGGTCGAGGCCGGCTTGCTTCAGCACGGAAGCAAAATAGGGATTGGACGCCAGTGCCTTGTGAGCCAGTTCGGGGCCGGCCGCAGCGCCGAAGAGCAGGTTCTGGCCGATCGTCGCTTCCTTGTTGTAGGCGCCCGGTTCAAAAGGAACCACCAGCGCGCTCAGGCCTTCTTCCTCCAACCGGGTTCGCAGCGCCGCACGCAATTCGACGATCCGCCCGGCAAGCTTCGTGTGGCGCTTGAGGTCGGCCGAAGAGCGCAAGCCTAAATCCAGAATGTCGCGCGACAGAAGAACCGCGTCGAGCACCCGGCGCACGGCTTCAAAGAGGTCGTGCGGGCCGGTGGCGCCGGCAGAGGCATAGTTGATCCAGTCGCTGCGGATATCGAGATCCGGATTGCCCGACCGGCGCGCCTCGTCGATATTCCAACGGTGCTGGTCCGCCGCGGCGCCGTCATATGTCACCGATGTCAGCGGCGCATGCTTCAACCCGTAGAGCAAATTGTCGCGCAGGCTTGCCTGGAACAGGAAAACATCCGACGAAGCGTAGGACATGCGCCGGCCGGTCACGGCTTCGGGGAGATCGAGCAAGTCATCGGAGCCCGAAACGATCCTTCCACTATCCGGCCAGGTCAGCCGCGCAAAGGCTTCCGCAAGCGCCTCCGCTCCCCCTGTTGCGGTGCTGACCAGCGCCACCGTCTCACCCGGCTTGACCTCGAGCGAGATGCGATTGAGGAGCATTGCGCCGCCATCGTCGGCTATCGACAGGCTGATCGCCGACAGCGGCTTGGTCATCGGATCGGGATCGTCGATCGTCAGTGCTCCGATTTCCGGCGCGATGATATTCTCGACGGTGAACTGTTCGACGACCTGCTGATATTTGACCTGGACATCCTGCCGGTCCTGATCCCAGTCGATCAGTTCCTTCATCGGTCCGGGCAAGTCCTTGTAGGCGCCAATCACGGCCACGAGCTGGCCGACATCCAGCCGCCCCTGGATGACCAGATAGCCACCGATCATGTAGAACAGAAAGGGCGTGAGCTGCGCGAGAAAATTGTTGAGGAACTTTACCATGAATTTCCATTGGTAAAGATCGAAGCGGATTTTGAAGATGAGCCCGAGCCGGGCTGCTATGTCGGCGCGCTCGTAATTCGACGTATCGTGGACGTGAACCGCGCCGATGCCGTCGACGATTTCGCCAACCCGGCCCGACAGCGCGCGCGCCGTCAACTGCCGCTGGCGCCCCAGCACGAGCAGCCGCCGCCGCATTCGCGGGATAAGCACGATCTGGATCGCCACGATCACGACCGCTATCATTCCGAGCCAGACGTTCTGGACCATGATGAACAGCATGGCCGTCAGCGCCTGGCCGCCGAGCAGCACCGGCTGCAGGAAGGCATCGCCGATGAAGCCGCCCAGCGGCTCCACCTCGTCCTTCACCATGGTCGCCACTTCGGCGGATTTCACCCGCTTGAAGTAAACCGGCGGAAACCGCAGCACACGATCGACCAGGTCGAAACGAATACGCCGCAGCATGCGTTCGCCGAGCCGGCCCTTGTAAGTGTTGATGTAGAGCTTGAACAAGCCGTTGATGACGACCAGCAAGAGGAACACAAGGCTGAGCGCAAGCAGGGTCGACGTGCGGTCCAGTTGAAAACCGGAGAAGAACTGGACCTCGCCGATGAACGGCAGGTTATAGTGCAACCGCATGAATGGCAGGGTCGCGCCCGGTTGCTCGAACCCCTTGCCTTGGATCGGGCCGTTGACGATCAGCTTCGGCAGGTCGAACGACATGAAATACGGGACCATCGAAAGCACGACGATCATCAATATCCAGAGCTGCTGCTTCCTGGTGTGCGTCCAGATATAGCGGGCTAGGCTGGTTTCCATATGCGATTGTCAGTTTGAAGGATGCAGAATGTAAAGGCACCTGCTGGCGAATGGTGTATCGGCCATGTCTTCGCCGCCAACGACGATCTCGAAGCGGCAGCTGCGCGCCAGGCGGATGGATGCCGATGGTCCGGACAAATGCAATCGGCCTCCTCCGGGCAATGGCGAAACGGCTTGCGGCACAATCGCGTCCGCAAGTCGAACAGCCTTGCATGAGGCAAGATTGCGTTGTGTCGCCCGAAATCCCAACATAGAAGACGAATATGATGGATGTCACGCAACCACGCAATGCCGGCATGGATGGGCATGAGCAAGCCCTGGACCTCACGCGGGGAATTGCCGCCTATGTCGACCACCCTCTCGTGGCCGGGCTGGCGCGCGTCATCGCCAAGCATCCGCAGGCCAATATCGCGAACGCCTTCAACCACAAGCAGGTCGCCTGCAAGATGTGGGCGCTCGACAGGCTTTTCGAAAGCTGCGGCGGTCGGTTCGAGCGCATATGGGTTCTGGGTGGATGGTACGGCGTATTGCCGGCGATGCTTTTCAACGACGCCCGCTTCGACATCGCGGCGATCGACAGCATCGACATTGATCCCGAAGTCGGCGCGGTCGCCCGGACACTCAACCGGCAAGCCGGCGACCGGTTTCAAGCGCTGACGGCAGATATGTACGCACTCGACTATGCCGCCGGCGGGCCCGACTTGGTGGTCAATACGAGCTGCGAACACATAGCCGACCTCAGCGCCTGGCTTGCCCTGCTTCCGCGGGGCACGAACGTGCTGCTGCAGTCGAACGACTATTTCAGCGAGCCGACGCACATCAACTGCGTGGCGTCACTTGCAGCCTTCGAAGCAATGGCGGCGCTGCGGCAGATCAGGTTCTCCGGCGAATTGCCGACAAAAAATTATACACGCTTCATGCTGATTGGAACTGTTTGAAGCGCTCGCGCAGGATTTGCGCCGAGCGCCGCGCCCCTTCCAGATCGAGGCGATGCGCGGCTGGCGCCGGTCCCGCAAGCGCCTGCTCGGTCGCATGCGCCAGACCTTCAGGCGTCAGGTCCTGTTCCGTCAGCACCGTTGCAAGACCGAGCTCTTCGAGTAACAGGGCGCGACGCGTCTGCTCGGTTTCCCCGCCGGCTGCAAATGGAACGAGCAGCGAGCGACACCCCGCGCGCAGGACATCGCAGACCGTGTTGTAACCGGCCTGCGAGACCGACAGGCGGGCGCCGGTCAACAGGCTGGCGAAATCCTCGCGGAACCGGAAGATGGACAGGCGTGGGGAGGCATCGCGTGAAATCGCGTCAAACTCGTCCTTCGGCAGGTTTGGGCCGGTGATCAAACACCATGTCCAGGCGTTATCGGCATTTCGCGCCGCCGCGACGGTGGATCTGACAAGGCTCTTTCCGGCCGCCCCGCCGCCAACCGACACCAGAACGTCGAAGCGCTCTGAGGCCGCTTGCGTCGGCGGCGCGGCAACGAGCCCGGTGTAGGCGACCTCGGCCCTGATCGCCCCAGCCAGCGGAAATGTCTTGTCGAAGGTTGCGAAAGCCGGATCGCCATGGACCATGACAAGATCGAAATGCCTGTTGACGATATCGACCGTTTCTTCGTTTCGGCTCGGCTTCACGCGCTCCTGAAGGATGTCGCGGACGGACGCCGCCAGCAGCGGTCTGGGCGATGTCGCTTCGATGGCCTCGATCAGTGGCAAGAGTTCGAAACGCATCTGCCGGCGTCCAAAGGGAAACGCCTCGATAATGACGATGTCGGGCCTGTAATCCCGGAAAGCCTGCAGCAGCATCTCTGAGCGCCGCGTCTTGAAATCATCGTCGACGGCTTTGCCCTGCAGGTCGACAAGTCCGGAAAATCCTTCGTCACCGGAGGTGACAGGCGGCAGGGTCACGGATTTTACACCCGATCCCGGAAATCCCGCGATCGGCGCTCCGCCGGTCACGACGGTGACGTCGAACCCGTCATCGACCAGAGCCGCCGCAATGCGGCTGGCGCGCGCGAGATGGCCGATGCCGAGCAGGTGCTGAACATAGAAGAAAGCGCGCAGCCGCTTCATTCGGCGGCCCGCCACTCCCGCTCGAACAGTTCCTTGAGCTGTCCAATGCCTGCCACATGATCGAAATTGCTTCGCACGCGCCGCTCCGCGGCGTCGCCGAGGCGGACGCGCAGGACGGGATCGCGGATCAGGCGCTCCAGCGCCTGTGCCAGGGCAGTCGGGTTTTCCGAGGGAATCAGCAGCCCGGTTTCATCCGACGATAAAAGCTCCGGCACGCCGGAAATATCGGTCGACACGCAGGCAAGCCGCTGGCTGGCCGCCTCCACCAGAACATTCGGCAGGCCGTCCCGGTCGCCATCCGCGGTGATCCTGCAGGCCAAAGCGAAGATGTCGGCGCTGCGGTAGTGCTCAAGCACCTCCTCCTGCGCCAGCGCGCCTTTCCAGGAGACGCGCCCCTCCAGTCCGAGCCTTTGCGCCAGCGCCTTCAGCCGTTTCAGTTCCTCGCCGCCACCGATATGCTCGAAACACCACGCCAGATCGCCAGGCAAGAGGGCAAGAGCCTCCAGCAACGTATCATAGCCCTTCTTTTCAACGGCGCGTCCGACACTCAAGATCATGACCGGTTCGGCCGGCGCCGAGCCGTCACGCTGTTTTCGCGCCTCGCCGAAACTGCCGAAGCGGTCAAGGTCGAGCCCATGATAGCTCAGATGCACGGACGAACTGCCGTTGGCGAGTTTTTTCAGATGGTCGAAGCCGGTTTTCGTGCACGTGACCGTCCAGCGCGCCGAGGAAAGCTTGCCGGCCAGATCCCAGTCCGCCGACGTCCAGATGTCCTTGGCATGGGCTGAGCAGCTCCAGGGCAAGCCACGAAGCTGGCTGGCATAGCGCGTCACCGATGCCGGCGTGTGCGCGAAATGGGCATGCAGCCATCCGGCATCTTGCGGCCATTCGGCCGCCAGCACCAGCGCTTGCCCGAAGCGCCGCGCGCGATTGCGGGTAAAGTCGCGGCGGATATCGGCAGCGAGCGATTTGAGCGCGCGCCAGAAGCCAGGCCGCGGCAGACAGGCAAACAGCGATCGAACCACGCGCAGCGGCTCTCTGTGCAGATATTCCGGCAGATAATGGACGGGGGCCTTGATCTCGTCATGCACGGGATGACGTTTTGCGTCGGTCGGCCGCCTGAGCGCGAAAAGTATCAGGTCGAACCCCGCACGCTCCAGACCGAGCAGCTCCTGCGCGATGAAGGTTTCCGACAGCCGCGGGTAGCCCTTCAGAACCACGACGATCTTGCGGTGTTGCAACTCAGTTCATGCCTTCAATGACCGAAAGGTGATGGCCGGCCCGCCGGTCGAGCAGTTCCGCGACGATTTCGGAAATATGAGGCAGCCCTTCCAGCGTCAGATGCGCATTGCTCTGCGATGGGCGGGGCCGGCCCGGCAAAACCTGCAGCGCATCGGCAAACCGCTGGGCATCCTCGGCTTCCTCAGGCAAAAGCATCTCGATGAGGCCGAGTTCGGCTGCGCGCCGTGCCCGGATCAGCTGTTCCTCGCGCGGCGTGACGCGCGGCACGATCAGCGCCGGCTTGTCGAAAGACAGTATCTCGCAATAGGTGTTGTAACCGCCCATCGCCACCACCGCCTTGGCGCCGGCAATCAGCTCTTCCATGCGGTTGTCGAATTCGATGATCTTGACGTAGGGGATCTTGGCCCCTTTCCTGACCAGCTTGTTGCGCTTGCGCGCCGGCATGTAGGGCCCAAGCACGATCAGCGCCCTGTGCTGCAATCGCGGATCCTGCTGATAGGCCTCGATGACGTTGTGGATCAGGTCGGCGCCGTCACCGCCGCCACCGGTGGTAACCAGGATATAGTCGCCCTCGGGCCGGTGGCCGGGCAACTGGTTCTGCTGCAGGCTCCGTTGCAGGAAACCGACGAACTTCATCTTTGCCCTGACCGCCGGCGGCACGTCCATGCCGGTCAGCGGATCGTAGAAATCCGGCGGGCCATAGACCCAGACCTTGTCGTAGAACAGGCCTATCTTGCGCATCACATCCCTGCGTGCCCACTCCGCTTCGAGCAAATGCGGCGCGTCCATCACCTCGCGCAGGCCAAGCACGAGCGTGGTGCCCCGCGTCTTGAGGTAGGACAGCGTATCCTCGATCTCTCCGCGCAGCCCCAGCGGTTCTTTGTCGACGATGAAGATATCCGGCCGGAAGCTCTCGGCCGTGTGGCGGATAATCGACTGCCGCATCCTTAGCGTCTCATGCAGATCGATGTCCTTTTCCAGCGAGGTGTATTCGCCGTTGCGCAGCTTGATGACGCTGGGGATCTTCACGAAGTCGACGCGGGCGCGGTAGTCGAAGGCGCCGGCGATGGTGGCGCCCGAAATGATTAGCACCTGAAGTCCGCGGAAATCCCCGACCAGCGAATGAGCGATCGTTCGGCAACGCTGCAAATGGCCGAGCCCGAACGTGTCGTGGCTGTACATGAGAATTCGTGCGTCTTTTGCGTGCTGTGTCATTGTGAACGTCTTTTAGAATTCTCGCCGGACCGTGGGCAACCCCGCAGGCTTCGAAACCATTCTCGCGGGTCTATCGACCTGTTTTGAAACATGGGGGCGAGAGGTACGCAACGGCATTCTTCACCTGGGCACGAATGCCAGGGGACGCTGATTGTGGCGCCATGCCTTGTCTTCGCCGATGATAGACGGCGCGAGCACAAATCTCTGTCATGAGGCTTGACCCCGTGGAATTAAATGCCCTGCGGCCTGAGGCAGGCAAAGCGCACATTGCGAAAAATCAAGGGCGACCAAGGCGAAACGAGGCTGCCGCACATTGTGAGGAGAACCCGCACCTTGGGAAAATGCTTCATAATCCATCGAAACACAACGGCCGCCAGAGGCCGCACGTTGCGGCCTTTTATCCTGCCATCAGCCTTGGCCTGTGGCAAGCGTCCGGTCCTTGCACCGTTGAAGCTGGTGCAATCTCGCGTGATGCCGGCTTCCTCCGTCATGTGGAGGATAGCTGCGGCCCCAATGAGATTCGTCAGCCAGGCGACCCATTCGCCAGATCCGTCACAAAGCTTTGCGTGAACACGCCGGCCGGAAGGACGGCTACGCCAACCTTGCCCTTGTCGTCCTCGGCGTTGCCAGCAGCAGACTTGTCTCGCTGCCGGTTATCCCCGGGATGAGCCGTATCCGCCTAAGCACCGCGTCGAAATCGGTGAGCGACGCCGTTCCGAGTTCGACCACCAGGTCCCAGCGGCCATTGGTGGTGTGAATGGTCGAAACCTCGGCGAGGCCGCCGAGCGCCCGGACCACGCGGTCGGCGGCATGGCCCTCGATCTCGATCATCATCACGCCGCGTATCCGCTGGTCGACTGCGTCGGCGCGCAGCACCACCGTGTAGCCGATGATCTCGCCCGTTTTTTCCAGCCGCTCCATGCGCGCCCTGACCGTGGCGCGCGACACCCCGAGATCGACCGCGAGATCGGAGATGCTGCGCCGGGCATCATGCCTGAGCAGCGTGACCAGCCTTTCGTCGAGCAAGTCCATGATTCTATCCACTTTGACCAAACTGATTTATCGAATTTATAAATCATTCTTCTCGAAATGCCAATTTCGCCTGTTCAAACTGCCGGTCCAGGATGGTTCATTCCACGCATCAATTGCCCAATCAATTTGCAAGGACACCAAAAACCATGCGCTGCAGGATCGTTGGCGCGCCGGTGCAGGACGGCGCCGGCAGGATGGGATGCGAGATGGGGCCGAGCGCGCTGCGCACGGCCGGGCTTGCCTCGGTGCTGTCGGAACTCGGCCACGAGGTCGAGGACTGGGGCGCGGTGCAACCGGCCGCCGTGCGCGCAATCGTCCACGGCAATCTCGCGCTGAAGGCCCTACCGGAGATTTCCGCCTGGACGGCGGCGATAGCCGAGACCGCCTATGCGGCTTCGCGGAACGCCATGCCGATCTTCCTTGGCGGCGACCACGCGATATCGGCCGGCACGGTGTCGGGCATAGCCCGCCGCGCCGCCGAACGCGGCCGGCCGCTCTTCGTGCTGTGGCTCGACGCACATCCCGATTTCCACACGCTCGATACCACCGTCAGCGGCAATCTGCACGGCGTGCCGCTCGCCTATGCCAGCGGCCGGCCGGGCTTCAACGGTTATTTCCCGGACCTGCCTGTCGCCGTCGACCCTGCCCACATCTGCGTCATGGGCCTGCGCAGCGTCGATCCGGCGGAGCGCCGGGCGCTGAGCGAAGCGGGGGTTACCGTGCACGACATGCGCACCATTGACGAGCACGGCGTCGCACCTTTGCTGCGCGCCTTCCTGGCCATCGTCGAAAAGGAAAACGGCCTGCTGCATGTCAGCCTCGACGTCGACTTCCTCGACCCCTCCATCGCGCCGGCCGTCGGCACCACCGTGCCCGGCGGCGCCACCTTCCGCGAGGCGCACCTGGTGATGGAGATGCTGTCCGACAGCGGCCTGGTCTCCAGCCTTGATCTGGTCGAGCTCAACCCGTTCCTCGACGAGCGCGGCCGCACCGCCACGCTGATTGTCGACCTCGCCGCCAGCCTGATGGGCCGGCGCATCATGGACCGCCCGACCCGCAGCCATTCCGGAAGCATTGCATGACCCAGCCTTCCCGCCTTGCCATCGTCCCCTTCGTCAGCGTCGACCGCATGATGAAGCTGGTGCTGACCATCGGCGTCGAGCGGTTCCTCACCGAACTCGCCGCCTATATCGGGGAGGATTTTCGCCGCTGGGAGCTGTTCGACAAGACGCCGCGCATCGCCTCGCACAGCCATGACGGCGTCATCGAACTGATGCCGACCAGCGACGGCCGGCTATACGGCTTCAAATATGTCAACGGCCATCCCAAGAACATGCGCGAGGGGCGCCAGACCGTCACCGCCTTCGGCGTGCTCGCCGATGTCGGCTCCGGCTATCCGATGCTGCTCACCGAAATGACGATCCTGACGGCGCTGCGCACCGCGGCGACCTCCGCTGTCGCGGCCAAATATCTGGCGCCGAAAGGCGCGCGCTCGATGGCCATCATCGGCAATGGCGCCCAGTCTCCAGGCTGTCGCCTTCAAAGCGCTGCTCGGCATCGACCGGCTGCGGCTCTACGACATCGACCGCTCGGCTTCCGAGAAATGCGCCCGCAACCTCGCCGGCAAAGGCTTTGACATCACCATCTGCGCGACCGGCCAGGATGCTGTGGAAGGCGTCGACATCATCACCACGGTGACCGCCGACAAGCTGTCCGCCACCATTCTGACCGACAACATGGTCGGTTCCGGCGTGCACATCAACGCGGTCGGCGGCGACTGCCCCGGCAAGACGGAACTGCACCGCGACATCCTTTTGCGCTCCGACATCTTCGTCGAGTTCTCGCCGCAGACGCGCATCGAGGGCGAAATCCAGCAGCTCCACGCCGACCATCCGGTGACCGAGTTGTGGCAGGTGATGACCGGCAAGGCGGAAGGCCGCAAGACGGCGGAACAGATCACCTTGTTCGATTCCGTCGGCTTCGCCACCGAGGATTTTTCCGCGCTGCGCTATGTCAGAGACCAGCTTCAGGCCACCGGCCTCTACGAGGAGCTCGACCTGCTCGCCGATCCCGACGAGCCGCGCGACCTCTTCGGCATGCTGCTCAGGGCAGCGCTGCAGCCGGCCGCCGCCTGAGGGACTTCAGCCGCTCAACGGCGCGCAGCTCTCCCGTTCGACGAGCACCGGGGTGAGCACTTCGCGGCGCGAATGCGCCGCAGGCTCGGCAACCCGCTCGAGCAGCAGGCTGACGGCGCGGGTGCCGATCTTCTCGACCGGCTGTGCGATCGTCGTCAGCGGCGGCCAGGTGGTGACGGCATAGGGTATGTCGTCGAAGCCGATCATCGACATGTCGCCTGGGACCCGCAATCCGCGCCCTCGCAGCACTGTCAGCGCCCCCATGGCCATCAGATCGTTACAGGCAAACAGCGCCGTGATCCCCGGCGCCTGCGCCATCAGCCGCTCCATCGCCGTGCGGCCGCCGGCGAAGTGATAGTCGGAATCCACCACCGAGGCCGGCGGCAGGTCGAGGCCGGCTTCCTGCAGCGCCCTGGCGAAGCCGCGCAGGCGGGCCGGGCTGGAGCTGGAATCGCGCGGGCCGCCGATGACGCCGATCTTCTCGTGGCCGAGCCCGGCCAGATAGCGGCCGGCGAGATAGCCGCCATGATCGTGATCGACCAGCACCGAATCGACATTGACCGAATGGATCTCGCGGTCGAGCAGCACCGCCGGGACGCCGGGCAGAAGGCTGGAGAACACCCGCGCATGATCCGACGAGCCGGCGAAGATCAGCCCGTCGATCTGCTTGGCCATCAGCACCTGGAGGTAGCGCTCCTCCTTCTCGGCGCTGCCGTCGGAGTTGCACAGGATCACAGTATAGCCGGCAAGGAAGCCGGCATCCTCGATCTGGCGCGCCACGCCGGCGAAGAACGGGTTGGAATTGTCCGGCAGCAGCAGGCCGATGGTCTTGGTCTCGCCGCGCCTCAGGCTGCGCGCCAGCGTGTTCGGGCTGTAGCGCAAGGCGGCGATGGCCGAATGCACGCGCTCGGCCGTCTCAGGCTCGACATGGCGCGTGCGGTTCATCACATGCGAGACGGTTGCGACCGACACTCCGGCATGGCGCGCGACATCGGCAATCGTCGTCATTTCTTGTCCCCTGACTCGATTAGCCTAATGATTGCGTAACCGGATGTGTCGCACGCTAGAGCGCAGCTTTCGAGTGTCAATGTCCCTTTGAGCAACCTGCTGAGCGGAGCGATCTGCCGCCAAGAAAAAGCCGCAAGGCTGGGTGCTTGGTGGTCGACCTGTTGTCGCAACCGGATAAGGTTCGAGAGCCGGGAACTGCTCAATCGCCAACGATCGGAACAACGATGCGACTTCTCCTTGTCGAGGACGACCCACGCACCGCCGACTATGTCGTCAAGGGCCTTGGCGAGGCAGGCCATATCTGCGACCTCAGGCGCGATGGCCGCGACGCGCTGTTTGCCGCGACACGCGACGCCTATGACGTGATCGTCGTCGACCGCATGCTGCCCGGCCTCGACGGCCTGTCGATGATCAAGGCGGTGCGGGCGGCGGGCGTGCGCACGCCGGCGATCTTTCTGACCTCGGTCGGCGGCGTCGACGACAGGGTTGAAGGGCTCGAGGCCGGCGGCGACGACTATCTCGTCAAGCCATTCGCCTTTTCCGAACTGCTCGCCCGCATCAACGCGCTCGGCCGTCGCCCTGCGGTGCAGGAGCTGAAGACGACGCTGCGCATCGCAGACCTCGAAATGGACCTGATCCAGCGCCGCGTCACCAGGCAGGGCCAGGCGATCGACCTGCAGCCGCGCGAATTCAGCCTGCTCGAAGTGCTGATGCGCGGCGAGGGCCGCGTCATCACCCGCACCATGCTTCTGGAACGGGTCTGGGATTTTCACTTCGACCCCAAGACCAGCGTCGTCGAAACCCATATCAGCCGGCTGCGCGCCAAGATCGACAGGCCGTTCGAAACCGCGTTGATCCACACCGTGCGCAGCACTGGCTACAGTGTTCACGACTGAAGGCACGGCATGACAGAAACTTGCCATGACTGAAGCTTCCCATGACTGAAACGCACTATGACTGAGACAGGCTCTCGCCTGCTGCGCAGCACGCCGTTTCGGCTGGCCCTTACCTTCGCCTTGCTGTTCGTGCTCGCCTTCATCCTGTCAGGCGCCATCGTCTACCAGCTGATGAGCGCGGATCTTGCCGAGCAGCTCGACCAATCGGTCAAGGAGACCTATTCGGTCGTGGCGGTGACCTATGCCGGAAACGACCGGGAGGATCTGGTTTCGGCAGTCGACAGCCATGCCGCGCTCAGCCCTAGCAAGGAACAGCTGTTCTCGCTCACCGATCCCGCCGGCAATCGCCTGGCCGGGAATTTCACCGCCGCCGACCTTCCCGATGGCTTTTCGGATTTTGCCGCTTCCCTGCCAGGCGTTGCGCCGGACACTATGTACCGCGCCTGGACCGGTTCGGTCGGGCCCAACAGCCTGACAATCGCCTTCTCGCTCTCCGAAACCGAGGAGCTGGAACGCATCGTGCTGATGAGCTTCGGTTGGGCCACCCTGATCATTTCGGGCCTTGGGGTGGCCGGCGGCGCCCTGCTGGCGGCGCGCGTGCAGCGCCGCCTCGACGGCATTGCCGCCACCATGGACGATGTCTCCAACGGCCGGCTCGACGCCCGCATTCCGCTGCTCGGCAATGGCGACGACATTGACGGCGTCTCGCGCCAGGTCAACGCCGCGCTGGAGCGGCTGGCGGCCCTGGTCGACGGCATGCGCCAGGTCAGCGCCGACATCGCGCATGATCTGAAGACGCCGCTCAACCGGCTGCAGATGATTTTGGAGGCTGCCGCCGACAGGACGGCGCGGGGTGAGGCAGTTGCCGATGAGCTGGCGGAGGCACGAGGGGAAAGCCTGCAGATCAACGAGACTTTCGATGCGCTGTTGCGTATTGCCCAGATCGAGGCCGGCGCCCGCAAGGCGCGCTTTGTCGATCTCGACCTCAGCGGCGTCATCGATGCCATTGCCGAAATCTATGCCGGTGTCGCCGAGGATAACGGCAAGTCGCTGTCGGCCACGATCGTCCACGGCACGCCATGCCTGGTTCACGGCGATCGCGACCTGCTGACGCAATTGTTTGCCAATCTGGTTGAGAACGCGCTGCGGCATTGCCCCGATGGCACGGCGATCCTTCTATCGGTGCGGCGGCAAGGCGACCGCATTCTGGCTGAGGTCGCCGACAATGGCCCCGGCATCCCGGCGCAGGAGCGCGAAAAAGTGTTCCAGCGGCTCTACCGGCTCGACTCCAGCCGCACCACGCCCGGCAGCGGCCTTGGCCTCAGCCTGGTGCGGGCCATCGCCGACCTGCATGGTGCAACGATTGCGCTGGAGGATCGCCGGCCTGGGCTGGCGGTAATTGTCGGGTTTCCTCGGGCGGAGGGCACCGGTCCCGGCTTGAAATGACAACGCCAGAGCCAGGTCGACCCCCACTCCGTCGAGCTTCGCTCGACACCTCTCCCCCGATCGACGGGGGAGAGGAAAGGCGCGAAACGATTCCGGCTGGCGCCCTCCGGCTGGCCTTTCCTCTCCCTCCGGAGGGGGAAAGGTGGCGCTGCGAAGCAGCGACGGAGTGGGGGAAGGCGCTCATGAAACGCGAAGTCGCTGACAACTTTCTCCAAGTTGATGATCGCATCCGACAAAGGTGGTCGCGATTAGCCTTGCACATGTTTCCACCCGGAACGGCTGCGGGTTGATCAAGATGACCGTTGAACCTATCGGCCCACCGCACCCCGGCGAAAATCCGAGGGCGACATCCCTGCCAGCTTGCGGAAGGATTTGTTGAAGGCGCTGAGCGAGCCGAAGCCTGAATCCATGGCGACGCGCAGCACATTGGCGTCTTCATGCATCAGCAGCGCCTGCGCGTAGCTCAGCCGCAGCAGATTCATATATTCGTTGAGCGTCATGCCGGTCGATTTCTTGAAAATGCTCATGGCGTATTTGGGATGGATATCGGCCGCCGCCGCGATGTCGACGCAGTCTATGTCGTAGAGGAAATTCTCGGCGATGAAGTCGCACATGCGCCCGACATTGCGCAGCGATTGCTGGTCGAACGGGCCGCCGGGTTCCTGGCCGATGGCGGTTTCCGGCACCAGCTGGTAGGGCTCGAAGCGCACCCGCTCCAACCGCAGCAGCAGCTCGTTCACGGCGTGCTCGGTTATCGCCGGATCGCCCGAGCGGAAATAGCGGTTCCAGCGTTCGAAATTGTGATGGTCGGCCTGGTCGGTCGCCGATGTCACCAGCGTGGCGCCCGTCATCAGCCGGTGGCGGACATCCGTCGGCAGGTGCAGGCGGAAGAAATGCACCAGCGGCAGATGCGCGCCGGCATAGATGGCGTCGTCGGAGAGATCGTCCATCTGGTGCGGCAGCCCGCCCCAGAACAGGCACATGTCGCCGGCCGACAGCGAAATCTCGTGCTCGTTCATGCGGTAATGCACGCTGCCGCGGACGATGAAATTGACCTCGACCTGGGCATGCCAGTGCGGCTTCAGCATCACCAGGGGATGGTTGTGAAACATCTGCAAAGCCATCGGCAGGCCTTCGACGCTGCTGGCGCCAGGCTGGTAAAACGGCCGTTCCGGCATCTTACTTTCCGCCCATCTTTTATTCCCGTTGTCAGGGACAAGCCTTCCGCGCCGCCTAGTCTAGCCATGCTCGCGAAGAGAGAGCAAATGAAATGGGAGGATTTCAATGCGCACGACACTGATCTGTGCCGCGCTGGCGCTTGGCCTGGGCTCAGCCCCGGCTTTGGCGCAGTCCGGCGAAATTACGATCTGGAGCTGGAATATCGCCGCTTCGTCGCTGAAGGCTACGGTGGCCGGCTTCAACAAACAGCATCCCGACGTCAAGGTCACCGTTCAGGATCTCGGCAACCAGCCGACCTATGACAAGTCGATCGCCGGCTGTGCGGCCGGCGGCGTCGGCCTGCCCGATATCGTCTCGATCGAAAACGGCGAGGCCGAGAACTACTGGAGCCAGTTCCCCGATTGCTTCGTCGATTTGCACACGCTGGGCTACACCGCCGACGACCAGAAGAAATTCCCGGATTTCAAGCGCACTGAACTGGAGGTCGGCGACAAGGCCTACGCCATGCCGTGGGATTCCGGCCCGGTCGCCGCCTTCTACCGCCGCGACTTCTACGAGAAGGCCGGCGTCGATCCGGCCTCGATCAAGACCTGGGACGATTTCATCGCCGCCGGCAAGAAGGTCCAGGCCACCAATCCCGGCGTCACCATGACCAATGCCGATTTCAACGGCGACACCGAATTCTTCCGCATGATTTCCAACGAACAGGGCTGCGGCTATTTCGCCGCCGATGGGCAGTCGATCACCGTCAACCAGCCGAAATGCGTCGACACGCTGGCCAAGATCAAGGACATGAAGGACGCCGGCATCATCTCGTCGGCCGACTGGGGCACCAAGATCACCAACAACACCGCCGGCACCGTCGCCACCCAGGTCTATGGCGGCTGGTATGAGGGCACCATCCGCACCGAATCCGCCGGCGAAAACGGCAAATGGGGTGTCTACCTAATGCCGAGCCTGACCGCCGACGGCCCCCGCGCGGCCAATCTCGGAGGCTCGTCGCTCGCCATCACCTCAGCCTCGAAGAACAAGGAGGCCGCCTACGCCTATCTGAAATACACGCTCGAGACCAATGAAGGCCAGATCACCATGCTCAGGGATTTCGGCCTGGTGCCGTCACTGATCTCGGCCCTCGACGACCCCTACGTCTCGCAGGGCCTGCCCTATTGGGGCGGCCAGGCAGTGTGGAAGGACATTCTCGCCACGCTGCCCAAGGTGGTGCCGAGCCGCGGCACGCCGTTCCAGAGCGACGCCGAAATCATCATGCGCGCCGTGCAGACCAAATATCTCGGCGGCGGCTATCCCGATGCCAAGGCCGCCCTCGACGACGCCGCCAGCCAGATCGCTTCGGCGACGGGACTGCCGATCAAGTGACCAAGGCGGTGATGCTGGCGGGCCAGATATAGGGCAATTTGCCGGACTGTTGGCGCTGCCCCTCACCTGCCTGCCGGCATCCTCTCCCCGTATAGTGGCGGGGAAAGGGACGCTCTCGCCCAACAGATCGCCAATTGCCGGCGGCGTCCGCCGGCTAACAACACGCCGGATATCAACCGGGAAAGAGGAAGGAGGAGGAAACCATGCGCTACCAGAACGCCACGGCCTATCGCTTCCTTACGCCCTACCTTCTGATCTTTGCCATCTTCTGGGTGTGGCCGATCATCTCCTCGTTCATGATTTCCTTCCAGGCGACGCGCACAGTGCCCTGGCGCTTTGCGCCGACGTTCAACTGGGGCCGCCTGATCGGCGACCCCGCTTTCTTCAACGCGCTGAAGAACACGCTGCTCATCCTCGTGATCCAGGTGCCGGTGATGATCTCGCTGGCGATCGTCATGGCGGTGCTGCTGAACTCGCCGCTGCTGAAAGCACGTGGCCTCTACCGCTTCGCCTTCTTCGCTCCGGTGGTGGTCGGCGAGGTCGCCTATTCCGCCGTGTTCCGGCTGATGTTCAATCTCGATTTCGGCATCATCAACAAGCTGCTCGCCGGCATCGGCCTGGCCAAGATCGACTGGTTCTCCAACGTCACCCCGGCCATGGCGCTGATCATGATCGCGGTGACCTGGCGCTGGGCCGGCTACAACGCCATCATCCTGCTCGCCGGCCTGCAGTCGATCCCCGAGGATGTCTATGAAGCAGCGACGCTCGACCGCGTCAGCAAGCTCAAGCAGTTCTTCTACATAACGCTGCCGCTGCTCAAGCCGGTCATCGTGTTTTGCGCCGTGCTGTCGATCATCGGCACCATGCAGCTTTTCACCGAACCGTTCCTGATCACGGAGCGCGGCGGTCCCGGCGGCGGCACCGAGACGCTTGGCCTGCTGCTCTACCGCCAGGGTTTTCGTTCGCTCAATTTCGGCTACGCCTCGGCCGTCGCCTACACCATGGCGGGGCTGGCCATCGCCATCACGCTGGTGCAGCTGTGGCTGACAAGAGAGCCGAAATGAGTTCGCTGTCGCAACGCCGGCTCGGCCGCAGCGTCCTGCTGCATCTGGTCCTGACGCCGCTGGCGGTGATCTGGCTGTTTCCGCTGTGGATGATGGTGGTGTTTTCCACCATGCCCGACAACGGCATTTTCAGCCCCGGCATCGAGCTTCTGCCGCACGGCAATTTCGTCGACAATTTCAACAATCTGCAGCGTGACACCAATTTCGTCGGCGCTATCGGCATTTCGGTGGCGGTTGCGGTGACCTACACCTTCTTCTCGGTGCTGCTGACCTCGATGGCCGGCTGGGCGCTCGCCCGCTATCAGTTCTTCGGCAAGGGCGCGGTGGTGGCGATCATCCTCGGCACCATCACGCTGCCCTATGCCGTGGTGCTGATCCCGCAATTCATCATGGTGGCGCGCGACTTCCAGCTCGCCAACACCTGGGTTGCGCTGATCGTGCCACCCTTGTTCAATTCGCTGGGCGTGCTGTTCATGCGCCAGGCTTTCTCGATGATGCCGGCCGACCTCTTCGACGCGGCACGTGTCGAAGGCGTCAAGGAATGGCGCATCTTCCTGTTCGTCGCTTTGCCGCTGGCGCGGCCGATGCTGGCGGCGCTCGCCATCATTCTGTTCCTCGCCTCGTGGAACAATTATCTCTGGCCGCTTTTGATCAACAGCCAGCCCGGCGCGATGACGGCCCCTGTGGCGCTCGGCACGCTGATCGGCCTGACCAAGGTCTCATGGGGCGGCATCATGGCCGGCGCCGTCATGCTGACCGTGCCGATGCTGGTCGTCTTCGTTCTGCTGCAGCGCCATTTCATCGCCGGCATCGCCGCCGGCGCCGTCAAGTAGGGACAACAGAATATGGCGGCAGTCACCCTCACCAATGTCGTAAAACGCTTCGGCGTCTATGAGATCATCCATGGCGCCAACATCGATATCGCCGATGGCGAGTTCGTCGTCTTTGTCGGCCCGTCGGGTTGTGGAAAATCGACGCTGCTCAGGATGATCGCCGGGCTGGAGGATATCAGCGGCGGCGAGATCGCCATTGGCGGCAAGGTGATGAACGATGTCGAGCCGGCCGAGCGCGGCATCGCCATGGTGTTCCAGTCCTACGCGCTCTACCCGCACATGAGCGTGGAGCAGAATCTGAGCTTTGGCCTCAGGATGACCGGCAACCCCAAGGAGGACACCGAGCGGCGGGTGAAGCGGGCCTCCGAAATCCTGCGCATCACAGAGTTGATGGCGCGGCGGCCGAGGCAATTGTCCGGCGGCCAGCGCCAGCGCGTTGCCATCGGCCGCGCCATCGTGCGCGAACCGCAAGTCTTCCTGTTCGACGAGCCGTTGAGCAATCTCGACGCCGAGCTGCGCGTCCAGATGCGGGTCGAAATCTCGCGCCTGCACAAGGAGCTCGGTACGACGATGATCTATGTCACCCACGACCAGACCGAAGCGATGACGCTGGCCGACCGGATCGTCGTGCTGCGCGGTGGCCATGTCGAGCAGATCGGCCGGCCGCTCGATCTCTACGACAATCCCGACAACCAGTTCGTCGCCGGCTTTGTAGGCTCGCCGAAGATGAATTTCATCAAGGGCCGCGTCGTCGGGCGCAACACGAGCAGCGTCACCGTCGAGCTGGTGGGCGAGGAAAAGACCCGCATTATGCAACCGTTGACCGGCGCCGTGCCAGAAACAGGAGCCAAGGTCATTGTCGGCGTGCGGCCCGAACATTTCGGCAATGGCGGCGAAGGCGACGCCGACCTCACAGTCGGCATCGACGTGGTCGAGCATCTCGGCGGCACCAGCTTCATCTATGCCAGGACCGCCCATGGCGAAGACCTGGTGATCCAGCGCGACGCGGCAAAGGTCCCCGACACCCAGGAGATCACCGTGTCCATCCGCAAATCCTATCTGTTCGATGAAAATGGCCAGCGGCTGCGCTGAGCGCTTCCAGCCTTGCAAGGAGAATGACCATGACTGCAACCGCGCCCATCCGCTGGGGGATACTCGGGCCCGGCGACATCGCCAAAGCGTTCGCCCGCGGCGTGGCAGGCTCGCGCACCGGCACGATCGTGGCGCTCGGCGCCCGCAATCCCGGCAAGGCAGGCTTGGCCGAGACGTTTCCCGGCGCCCGCATCCTCGACGGTTACGACGCGCTGCTCGCCGACCCCGAGGTCGATGCCGTCTATATCGCCATCCCGCATCCCGGCCATGCCGAATGGGCAATCAAGGCGGCGGAAGCCGGCAAGCATGTGCTGTGCGAAAAGCCGCTGGCGCTGACCGCCTTCGAGGCCGACGCCATGATCCATGCTGCGCGCAAGGCCGGCACCTTCCTCGGCGAAGCGTTCATGTACCGGCTGCACCCGCAGACGGCGAAGCTGGTGGAACTCATCAAGTCGGGCGTCATCGGCGATGTCAGGCTGATGAAGTCGAGCTTCGGCTTCGCCATGCCGGGCTTCATGCCCGAGCACCGGCTCTACGCCAACGATCTCGCCGGCGGCGGCATCCTCGATGTCGGCGGCTATCCCGTCTCGATGGTGCGGCTGATTGCCGGGGCTGCGACTGGAAAACCCTTCGCCGAGCCGGACAAGGTTGTCGGCACCGCCCATCTCGGCAAGTCCGGCGTCGACGAATGGGCCTCGGCGCTGCTGCATTTTCCCGGTGGCATCGTCGCCGAGGTATCCTGCAGCATCTCGCTCAAACAGGACAATGTGCTGCGCATCCTCGGCACCAAGGGCCGCATCGAAGTGCCGGATTTCTGGTTCGCCGGCGGCGGCAACCGCGATGGCGGCCCTGGCCGGATCGATGTAATCCTCGCCGACGACACGCGCGATACCATCAGCGTCAACGAAACCCGCCATCTCTATTCCTTCGAGGTCGACGCCGCCGGCGAGGCGATCCTGGCCGGCAAACAGGAGTTCGCCTGGCCGGGCATGAGCTGGGCCGACAGCCTCGGCACGCTGCGCGTCCTCGACAGATGGCGCGCCGCCGTCGGGCTCGAATATGAGATCGAAAAGCCGGCTAAGCGAACCAACACCATTTCGGGCCGGCCGCTGCGCACCGGCGGCACGGCCATTGGCAAGCGCAAGATTCCGGGCCTGTCGAAGCCGGCCTCCGTGGTGGCGCTCGGCTTCGAGGATTTCCGCACCTTCTCGTCGGGCGCAATCCTGCTCGACGCCTTCTTCGAGGCCGGCGGCAATCTGTTCGACACCGGCTATGTCTACGGCGCCGGCTACACCGAAACGCTGCTTGGCCAGTGGCTCAGGAATCGCGGCGTGCGCGAGCAGTCGGTGATCATCGCCAAGGGCGCGCACTCGCCGCTCTGCTATCCCGATGTCATCGGCAAGCAGCTCGCCCAGTCGTTGGACCGGCTGCAGACCGACCATGTCGACCTCTATTTCATGCACCGCGACAACCCGGATGTGCCGGTCGGCGAATTCGTCGATGCGATGGACGCCGAGGTCAAGGCCGGCCGCATCCGTGGCCCGTTCGGCGGCTCGAACTGGACGATGGCGCGCATGGACGAGGCGATTGCCTATGCCGAGCGCACCGGCAAGCAGAAGCCCGGCGTGCTCTCCAACAATTTCTCGCTGGCCGAGATGCTGGAGCCGATCTGGGCCGGCTGCATCACCTCGTCCACCGACGACTGGAAATCCTGGTTGACGAAAAGGCAGATGCCCAACTTCGCCTGGTCGAGCCAGGGCCGCGGCTTCTTCACCGACCGCGCCGGCCGCGACAAGCAGGACAATGAGGAGCTGGTGCGGGTCTGGTATTCCGAGAAAAATTTCGGCCGCCGCGACCGCGCCATCGAGCTGGCGCAGCGCCTGGGCAAAAGTCCGATCCACATCGCGCTCGCCTATGTGCTGGCGCAGCCTTTTCCGTCGGTGCCGTTGATCGGCCCGCGCACGCTGGACGAGTTGGAGGACAGTTTGAAGGCGCTGGATATCAAGCTGTCGGCGGAGGATGTGGCGTGGCTGGATAGCGGGCCGGAAAGGCGGCGGGCTTAGCAGCTAATCTCCCCCCTTGAGGGGGAGATGTCGCCGAAGGCGACAGAGGGGGTCGCCTCGCGTGGAGCGCTAACCTCCTTCTGCAGCGGCAGGTAGGCCGAGCCCAGTCGAACCGACCCCCTCTGGCCTGCCGGCCATCTCCCCCGCACGGGGGAGATTAGCGGCTCATGCGTTCCACCTACCGATCGATCCGTGTCGACAAAATAATCGACGACGACGTCCGCTCGACCCCGTCCATCGCCCCGATCTCGTCCAGCAACGCATCCAGATCCCTGATCGACGGCGCGTCGACGATGACGATCATGTCGAAATTGCCGCTCACCGAGTGCAGCGTCCGTACCGGCGGCAGCGCCTGCAGCGCCCGCACCACCTTGTCGGCGAGCTTGGGCGTGACGGTGAGCAGCACATGCGCCCGCACAAGCCCCTGCTCGTAGTCCGGCGCCATCCGCACGCCATAGCCGGTGATGATGCCGCGCTGTTCCAGCCGCTCGATCCGGCTCTGCACTGTCGTGCGCGAAACGCCGAGCTGGCGCGCCAGCTCAGTGGTCGACGCGCGGGCATTGGCTTGCAGCAGGGAAAGCAGTTTTTGTTCGGCGTCACTGAGCATTTCGACGAACCTCGTCGGCGTATCGTTCAATTGCAGGGTTCATTTCGAACGATCCCACGCTTCCTTTCGACAGGCAAGCTGCGATTCTTGAAGGCATCGCGTCCACCGCGCGGCGGTCTGGGCCAAAGAGTTTTCACGAGGGGCAAGGTCATGAAGAAAATCATCGTCGTCGGCGCCGGCAAGATCGGCTCGACCATTGCAGGCATGCTCGCCGACAGCGGCGACTACCACGTCACCGTTGTCGACCGCGCGGCGGCGCAGTTTGCCGCGGCCGAACTTCCCGCCGGCGTCGAGGGGCTGGAGCTCGATATCGCAGCGCCGGGCGCACTCGAGGCCGCCCTTGCCGGCGCCTTCGCCGTGCTGAGCGCCGCCCCCTTCCATTTGACCACGCGCATCGCCGAAGCGGCCGCCGCCACCGGCGTGCACTATCTCGATTTGACCGAGGATGTCGTCTCCACCCGCCGCGTCAAGGAGCTGGCCAAGTCGGGCAACAGCGCCTTCATTCCGCAATGCGGCCTGGCGCCGGGCTTCATCTCGATCGTCGCCAATGATCTCGCCAGCCGCTTCGACACGCTGGAAAGCGTTCGCATGCGCGTCGGCGCGCTGCCGCAATACCCGTCCAATGCGCTGAACTACAATCTGACCTGGAGCACCGACGGCGTCATCAACGAATATTGCGAACCCTGCGAGGCGATCGTCGAGGGCGAGCTGATCGAGGTGCCGCCGCTGGAGGAGCGCGAAGAGTTCTCGCTCGACGGCGTCACCTATGAGGCCTTCAACACCTCCGGCGGTCTCGGCACGCTGGCCGAGACGCTGAAGGGCAAGGTGCGCACGCTGAACTACCGCACCATCCGCTATCCCGGCCACGCGGCGATCATGAAGGCGCTGCTCAACGATCTCGGCCTGCGCCACCGCCGCGACGTGCTGAAGGATATCTTCGAGAGCGCCCTGCCGGCAACGCTGCAGGATGTGGTCATCGTCTTCGTCACCGTCTCGGGCCGCCGCAATGGCCGCCTGCTGCAGGAAACCTACGCCAACAAGATCTATTCGCAGCGCATCGGCAACCAGGTGCGCAGCGCAATCCAGATCACCACCGCCTCCGGCATCTGCGCCGTGCTCGACATGCTGGCCGACGGCACCTTGCCGGCGACCGGTTTCGTCAAGCAGGAAGACATCGCGCTGGATGCGTTTCTCGCCAATCGTTTTGGGCGCGCTTATGCGCAGCACGAGATGGTGAGCCGCCTGGCGAGCTGAGCTACTTCACCCTCCCCCTTGTGGGGAGGGTCGGCGCGCAATCGGAGCGAAGCGGAGATGGCGAGACGGGGTGGGGGGTGAGCGCCGACGGTTGGCGAAGACCCCCACCCTGCTCCGCTCCGCGATCGACCCTCCCCACAAGGGGGAGGGTAAAGCGCCCGCTACTTCCGCAGAGCCATCGGTCGTCCGAGCAGAAACCGGATGAAGTTGCCCGCGGTCCGCGGCGCCATGCGGGGCTGGGTTGCCTGTCGTGGCGCGCTTTGCCTTCGCGCTGGCACCTCGGGTTCGACACCCGGTCGGCCCACCGTAAAGGAGGGCCCCGAGACCGGCTTCCCCCTCAACACGTTGGCGGCGTTGTTGTCATGGATGACGATGCACCATTGCGCGCCCTTCGATGCCGCCACGACGGTGTTGAAGCGCGTCGCCATTTTTGCGTGGTGCTCGCTGTAGACGCCGCTCATCGCCGGCGATCTCCTTTCGACCAGCGTGCCGAACGCCGACGTGACATAGTCGTGGTGCGTGTAGCGTCCGCTTGCCGTGTCGAAATTCTGGCCGTCCGGAAAGGCAATGTAGAGCGGCTGCAGGTCCACCACACGCTTTTCGATCTCCCGGCGCGCGTAGTGCTCGACGCGCTCCATGAAGGTCGGCGCCAGCGCGTCGTCGCTGTCGAGCCGCGTGAGCGAAACATAGTCGGCATCGGTATCGGCCTGGACGAAGGCATTGAAGCGATCATTGTAATCCTCGCCCGCCTCGACAAGGATCGGCCTGACGTCGACACCGGCCACGCAGCTGCACACGGTGCGAATATAGTTCTCGTGCGTATCGGCATCGAACGCCACAAGGACGGTAAAATCCTTCAGCGACTGGCCTTCGAGCGACGACGCGCAATAGGTGTCGAACAACGCCAGGCGCTCGACCAGCCAGACCGGGTCGAGATTGGCGCGGCCCTTTCCGTCCCACTGGCTTGGCTTGAAGCCAGCGGCGATGTTGTAGCGTATGGCGATGTATTTCTTCAGGCCGGTGTCCATGGACCGACACTTAGTACATTCCGCTGATCTGCGACAACCAACGGCTGAGCGGCCACCCTCCCCCTTGTGGGGAGGGTCGGCTCGCGGTCGGAGCGAAGCGGAGATGGCGAGACGGGGTGGGGGTGAGCGCTGACGGTCGGCGAGGACCCCCACCCCGCTCCGCTACGCGGATCGACCCTCCCCACAAGGGGGAGGGTAAGCGCACTTCAAATATGCAGCGCGTGGCCCAGCGCCTTCAGCGCCGCTTCCTGGAAGCCTTCGCCTTGCGTCGGATGCGCATGGATGGTCCCGGCGATATCCTCCAGCCGCGCGCCCATTTCCAGCGCCAGCCCGAACGCCGCCGCCAGTTCCGACACGCCTTGCCCGACCGCCTGGATGCCCAGCACCAGATGGTTGTCCGCGCGGGCGACAACACGAACAAACCCGTCCTCGCCGAGTTTCGTCATCGCCCGGCCGTTGGCGGCGAAGGGGAACTGGCCGATCTTGATTTCGCCTGAAGCCTTCGCCTCCTCCGGCGTTAGCCCTGCCGTCACCAGCTCCGGATCGGTGAAGCAGACGGCCGGGATCGAGCGCTTGTCCCAGCTGCGCTTGTGGCCGGCGACGATCTCGGCCACCATTTCGCCTTGCGCCATCGCCCGGTGCGCCAGCATCGGCTCGCCGGTGACGTCGCCAATGGCATAGATGCCGCGCATCGAGGTGCGGCACTGGTCGTCGATCTTGATGAACTTGCCGGCCATGTCGAGATCGATCTGATTGAGGCCCCAGCCCTCCGTCACCGGCTTGCGGCCGACCGTGACCAGGATCTTGTCTGCCGCGATTTTGGTGCTCTTGCCGTCCGCGGTCTCGACCAGCAGCGCGTCGCCCTTGACCCCCTTGGCCTTGGCGCCAAGCATCACCTCGACGCCGAGCTGGGCCAGCCGTTTCACCACCGGCCGGGTCAGTTCCGCATCATACTGCGCCAGCACGCGCGGCAGCGCCTCGACCACGGTCACCGCGGCGCCCATTTTGGCGAACGCCATGCCGAGTTCCAGCCCGATATAGCCGCCGCCGACCACGGCGAGCTTTTTCGGCACCTCGCCGAGAGCCAGCGCTTCTGTGGATGAAATCACCGGGCCGCCGAACGGCAGGAACGGCAGTTCCACCGTCGCCGAGCCGGTGGCGATCACAACCGTTTCGGCGCGGATGATCTGGGTGCCGGTCTCGGTCTCGACCGCGACGGTCTTGCCGTCGCGGAACGTCGCCCAGCCATAGACGGTCTTGACCTTGGCCTTCTTCAGTAGCCCGGCAACGCCCCCGGTCAGCCGGCTAACAATGCCGTCCTTCCACGCAACCGTCTTGCCGAGATCGAGCACGGGCGCTGCTACCGAGATGCCGAGCGGACTGCTGCCGCCGGCCATATGCGCGACCTTCTCGAACTCTTCCGCCGCATGGATCATCGCCTTGGACGGGATGCAGCCGACATTGAGACAGGTGCCGCCCGGTTTGCCGGCTTCAACGATCACCGTATCGATGCCGAGCTGGCCGGCACGGATAGCGCAGACGTAGCCGCCGGGCCCGGCGCCGATGACCAGCAGCTTGCAGGAGATTTCTTTCATGGCATGACCCTTTGATGCGAGGGAATGTTCCGTCGCGATCCTTCGCGCCCCCCTCTGTCCTGCCGGACATCTCCCCCACGAGGAGGGAGATCAGCAGCTTCGTCGCTTCGCTCATTCCTGCAACGGTGAAGATTGGCGAAACCCTGCGTGACGTCCAATCTCCCCCTTGTGGGGAGATGCCTGGTAAGGCAGAGGGGGGCGCTGTCCCGCCGTCATCTCGCTTGTTCCGCCCCTCAATCCACAAATATCAGCGCCGGCGTCTCAATCAGCGCCTTGATGCGCTGCACAAACACCGCCGCATCCCAGCCGTCGACCACCCGGTGGTCGAAGCTCGATGACAGGTTCATCATCTTGCGCGGGATGAACTGGGTGCCGTCCCACACCGGCCGCACCATCATCTTGTTGACGCCGACGATCGCCACCTCAGGATGGTTGATGACCGGCGTCGTCGCCACGCCGCCCATGGCGCCGAGCGAGGTGATGGTGATGGTCGATCCCGACAGCTCGTCGCGGCTCGCCGTGCCCGACTTCGCCGCTTCGGCCAGGCGGTTGAGCTCGGCCGCGCAATCCCAGAGGTCGCGCGCCTCGGCATGCTTGACCACCGGCACCACCAGGCCCGACGGTGTCTGCGCGGCAATGCCGATATGGACGCCGCCATGCTGATGGATGATGCCCGCCTCGTCGTCGAACAGCGCGTTGATGTTGGGCTGGTCGGCAATCGCCTTGACCATCGCCCGCATCAGGAACGGCAGCAGCGTCAGCTTCGGCCTCTCCACACCCTTGCGCTTTTCCTTGTTGAGCGCCGCGCGCAACTCCTCAAGTGCTGTGACGTCGATCTCCTCGACATAGGTGATGTGCGGGATGCGTGACTTCGCCAGCGACATTTTTTCGGCGATCTTGCGCCGCAGTCCGATGACCTTGATATCCTCGACACTGTCATTGCGCGCCAGACCCGACGCCTTCGCTACCTGCGGTCCGCGTGCCAGGAATGCCTCTATATCTTCGTGGCTGATGCGGCCGGCAGGGCCGGTACCCGACACCTGGCGCAGATCGATCCCCGCCTCCTTTGCCCTGAGCCGGATGGCGGGCGACGCCAGGGGCTTTTCGCCCTCCGGGCGCGGCGCGCCGGAGGGTGCCGCACCTTTAGATGTCGGCGCAGCACCCCCACCCCTGGCCCCTCCCCACAAGGGGGAGGGGGATTCAGTCTCAGCTGCCCGTGCGCTTTTGGCTGCTGGTGCAGGTGCTGGCGACTTGGCGTAGGATTTCGTGGCCGAAACGCCTCCCTCTTGTGGGGGTCCGGAGGACGGGCGAGACCCGTGGCTCGCCCCGGCAGGGGTGGGGGTCGGTGCCGCCGTGACCTCTGACGATTTCGAGCCTTCCGCGACATTGCCCTCCCCCGCCACCTTCAGCCGCACGATGGGCGAGCCGATCGCCACCGTGTCGCCGATCTCGGCGCCCAGCCACAGGATCTCGCCATCGACCGGCGAAGGTATTTCCACCGTCGCCTTGTCGGTCATGACGGCGGCAAGCACCGAGTCCTCGCGCACGAGGTCGCCGACCTTGACGTGCCACTCCACAAGTTCGGCCTCGGCGACGCCTTCACCGACATCCGGCAGCTTGATGATGTGTTCGCCCATCCCTAGGCTCCCATGGTTTCGAGAAGCGCGCGGCCGACACGGGCCGGCCCCGGGAAATAATCCCATTCCTGCGCATGCGGGTAGGGCGTGTCCCAACCGGTGACGCGCGCCACCGGCGCTTCCAGATGGTAGAAACAATTTTCCTGCACCAGCGCCGACAGCTCGGCGCCGAAGCCGGAGGTCAGTGTCGCCTCGTGCACGACGACGCAGCGTCCGGTCTTCTTCACCGAAGCGACTATCGCGTCGAGATCGAGCGGCAGCAGGGTCCGCAAATCGATGATCTCGGCATCGATGCCGGTTTCTTCCACAGCCGCCTGCGCGACATAGACCATGGTGCCGTAGGCGAGCACGGTGACGGCCGAGCCCGCCCGGCGGATCGCCGCCTTGCCGAGCGGCACCGTGTAATGGCCGTCGGCGACCTCGCCCAGTTCATGCTTCGACCATGGCGTCACCGGTCGGTCGTGATGGCCATCGAACGGTCCGTTATAGAGCCGCTTCGGCTCCAGAAAAATCACCGGATCGGGATCCTCGATCGCCGCGATCAGCAGCCCCTTGGCATCATGAGGATTGGACGGCACCACCGTCTTCAGCCCCGACACATGGGTGAACAGCGCTTCCGGGCTCTGGCTGTGCGTCTGGCCGCCAAAAATGCCGCCGCCGGTCGGCATGCGGACAACGATCGGGCAGGTGAAATCGCCGTTCGAGCGGTAGCGCAGGCGTGCTGCTTCCTGCGTCAGCTGGTCGTAAGCCGGGTACATGTAGTCGGCAAACTGAATTTCCACGCATGGCTTCAGCCCATAGGCGGCCATGCCGATGGCGGAGCCGACAATGCCGGATTCGTTGATCGGCGCATCGAAGCAGCGGCTCTTGCCGTACTTCGCTTGCAGGCCTGCCGTGCAGCGGAAGACACCCCCGAAGAAGCCGACATCCTCGCCATAGACGATGACGCGTTCGTCGCGCGCCATCGACACGTCTATGGCGTCGCGGATCGCCTCGATCATGGTCCGTCTCGGCATGGTCAGACTCCCGCCTGCTGGCGCTGGCGCCTGAGATGCGGCGGCATCTCGGCAAACACGCCCTCGAACATCTCGCGCGTCGACGGCTTGCCGCCGGCATGCAGCGTGCCGTGGCCTTCAGCTTCCTTCTGCGCCGCGATCACCGTCTCGAGGATTTCCGCTTCGGCCTGGGCGTGACGCTCGTCCGACCAGACGCCGCGTTGGATCAGATGGTTCTTCAGCCGCATCACCGGATCGCCGAGCGGCCAGGCGTCGGATTCCGTCTTCGGCCGATAGGCCGACGGATCGTCCGAGCTCGAATGCGCGCCGGCACGGTAGGTGACATATTCGATCAGCGTCGGCCCGAGATTCTGCCGCGCCCGCTCCGCCGCCCATTTGGCCACGGCATGCACGGCGAGATAATCATTGCCGTCGACGCGCAGCGCCGGAATGCCGAAGCCGAGGCCGCGCGCGGCAAAGGTGCCGGAGCCGCCACGCGCAATGCCTTGAAACGTCGAGATCGCCCACTGGTTGTTGACGACGTTGAGGATGACCGGCGCCTTGTACGTCGAGGCGAACACCAGTGCGGAATGGAAATCGGATTCGGCCGTCGAGCCGTCGCCGATCCACGCCGCCGCGATTTTCGAATCGTTGCTGATAGCGGAAGCCATCGCCCAGCCGACCGCCTGGATGTATTGCGTCGCCAGATTGCCGGAGATCGAGAAGAAGCCATGCTCCTTCGACGAATACATGATCGGCAGCTGCCGCCCTTTGAGCGGATCGGCCTCGTTGGAATAGATCTGGTTCATCATCGTGACCATCGGATAGCCGTCGGCGATGAGCAGGCCGGCTTGCCGATAGGTCGGGAAATTCATGTCGCCTGGCGCCAGCGCCTTGCGGAAAGCGCAGCTCACCGCCTCTTCGCCCAGATGCTGCATGTAGAACGAGGTCTTGCCCTGGCGCTGCGCCATCTGCATGCGCGCATCGAAGCTGCGCAGCGTCATCATGTGGCGCAACCCCTCGAGCAACTCCTCGTCGGTGAGCAGCCCGGCCCACGGCCCGACCGCCTCACCGGTGCGGTTGAGCACACGGATGATGGAAAACGCCATGTCGCGGATGGTGCGCGGATCGACATCGATGTCCGGTCGCGGCACCGAGCCGGCCTTGGGGATAGGCACATTGGAGAAGTCGGGCGTTCCGCCCGGCCGCACTTCCGGCTCCGGCACATGAAACCGCAACATCCCAGAGGTCATGACCATGGTCCTCCCATTTGCCTGGCGTCGATATTTGCACATCCGCGCGCCCGGCACAGCGCCAATTCATGGGGCGCCGGAACCGATCCGGCGTCCCGGCCGGCAGGCGACCGCAAGATGCAGATATGTCGGCGAAATTTCTTGTCGATGTTGGGGAGCGGCGCGCAATTAGGCGCAAAGTTTTGCAGGATTTCCGGCAGATAGTCACTTCACGGCCTCCGGGAGAGATGAAGGCACCAAGGTCGGCGAACTCGCGCTTTCCTCCCCGTCGATCGGGGAGAGGTGTCGAGCGAAGCTCGACGGAGTGGGGGTCGACCCTTGGGGCCCTAGGCAATGCTTGAGATAGTGCCCTTCCTTTGTCCGTTCGCGGCGATTGCCAGGTGGCTCCCCCACTCCGTCTCGGCTTCGCCGAGCCACCTCTCCCCCTCCGGAGGGAGAGGAAGGGCGCTAGGGTCTCGAACTCTCTGGAGAACGTTCACTCAGCGACCGCATCATGCTAACCACCCTCCATGGCGCAGAAAAAAGGATATGAGGTCGATTCGTGGCTGGCGAAGCCTGACGCGCGCATATCGATCGTCCTGCTTTACGGACCCGACCGCGGCTTGGTCGCCGAGCGGGCCAAGGCCTTTGCCGCGAAAACCGGCCTGCCTCTCGACGATCCGTTCTCCGTCGTCCGGCTCGACGGCGCGGAGGTCGATCGCGACCAGGGCCGGCTGCTGGACGAAGCCCGCACCGTGCCGATGTTCTCCGACCGGCGGCTTCTGTGGGTGCGCAACGCCAGCGGCCAGAAGGCGCTGGCCGACGACGTGAAGGCGCTGACTGCGGAGCCCGCGCGCGACGCGATCATTCTCATCGAGGCCGGCGACCTGAAAAAGGGCGTCGGACTGCGCGCGATCGTCGAGGCCGCCGACACCGCCATGGCGCTGCCTTGCTACGCCGATGAAGCCCGCGACATCGATAGCGTCATCGACGACGAGTTGCGCAAGGCCGGCATGTCGATGGCGCTCGACGCACGCCAGGCGCTGCGCCGCAATCTCGGGGGCGACCGGCTGGCCTCGCGCGGTGAAATCGAAAAGCTGGTGCTTTACGCCCACGGCCAGAAGGACATTGGCCTCGATGACGTCAGGGCGATGTCTGGCGACGTTTCCGGCGCCTCCTTCGACGACGCGGTCGATGCTGTGCTGGAAGGCAAGATCGGTGACTTCGACACCGCCTTCACCCGCCACTGCCTGTCCGGCGGCCATCCTTTCCTGGTGCTGTCCTCGGCGATGCGGCAGCTGCAGCAGCTTCAGGTCATGCGCGGCCAGATGGACACCGCCGGCCGCAACGCCGCCTCGGCCATGGCCGGCGCCCGTCCGCCGGTGTTTTTCTCGCGGCGCAAGCTGGTGGAGAAGGCGCTGGAGCGCTGGAACGTCGAGGCGCTCAGCCGCGCGCTGAACCGGCTGCAATCGGCCGTGCTGCAGACCAGGCGCAGGCCGGATTTGTCGGAAGCGCTGGCACGGCAGGCGCTGCTCAGCATTGCGGTGGAGAGCGCGAGGCTGGCGCAGCGGTGATCTCCCCCCTTGAGGGGGAGATGTCGCCAAAGGCGACAGAGGGGGTCGCCGCGCGTGGAGCGCTGGCGCTTTCGCAACGACAAACGAGGTCGGCGCTTGATGCGAGACGACCCCTTCTTGCCTGCCGGCCATCTCCCCCTCAAGGGGGGAGATCAGCAGTTCGATCCCTTCGGCAATAGCCAATAAAAAGAAGGGCCGGCACCGCCAGCCCTTCATCCTAAGCCAGAACTTCATTCGCCGGCTAAATATGGCGCAACCTCAACCTTCTACCGCTCGTCCTTCAACCGCCGGCATAGCTCGTCGAGCTGCTCCAGGCTGCGGTAGTCCACGCGGATCGCGCCGCCCTTGCCCTTGTGCTCGATGGTCACGATCATGCCGATCGTGTTGGTCATCAGCTTTTCCAGCGCCAGCGTGTCGGCATCCTTGCCCGATACGCCGTGTGATCGTTTTGCCTTGGGCGGCGTGCCGCCCGCCGGCATCTGCGCCAGCGCTTCAGCCTGGCGCACCGAAAGCCCCTCCTCGACAATCTGCTTGGCGAGCCCAGCTGGATCCTGCGCCGTGACCAGCGTGCGGGCGTGACCGGCTGACAGCGCGCCGTCGACCAGCATGTCTCGGATGACGTCGGGCAGCTTCAGCAGCCGCAGCGTGTTGGCGACGTGGCTGCGGCTCTTGCCGATGACATTGCCGAGATCGGCCTGGGTGTAGCCGTGATCGTCGATCAACTGCTGGTAACCCAGCGCCTCCTCGACCGGATTGAGGTCGGTGCGCTGGACGTTCTCGATGATCGCCAGTTCGAGCGCCGTGCGGTCGTTGACGTCGCGCACGATGATCGGAATCTCGGTCAGCCCGGCGCGCTGCGCGGCGCGCCAGCGTCGCTCGCCGGCGATGATCTCATAGCGCCCGGCCTGCGTCGGCGAAGGCCGCGCCACTACCGGCTGCACCACGCCATGTTCGCGGATCGACTGGGCGAGATCGGTGAGGTCGGCGTCGCCAAAGTGCCGGCGCGGGTTTTTCGGGTTCGGGCTCAGGAACTCTATCGGCACCTTGCCGTCCGCATTCAAGCCCGGCTTTTCGGCTGCCACCGGGCGGTCGATCTCGCCGATCAGCGCCGCCAGTCCACGCCCCAGTCTCTTTCTCGAAAGGTCTTCGCTCATCTCAATTCCAGATTCTTGATCGTTTCGGTGACGGATCGGCTTTGTTTATCGACCCTGCCTAGTCAAGCGGCGCGCAATTTGCGCTCGCGGCGGATCACTTCGGACGCCAGCTGCAGATAGGCCTGGCTGCCTGAGCACTTGAGATCGTAGAGGATTGCCGGCTTGCCGTAGGACGGCGCCTCGGACACCCGCACATTCCTAGGAATGATCGTCTCGTAGACTTTGTCGCCCATGTGTGCCCGCACGTCCTGCACCACCTGGTTGGCGAGGTTGTTGCGGCCGTCATACATGGTCAGCACGATGCCCTGGATGATCAGGTCTGGATTGATCGAACGACGCACCTGCTCCACCGTTTCCAGGAGTTGGCTTAGCCCTTCCAGCGCGAAGAACTCGCACTGCAGCGGCACAAGAACAGAATCGGCTGCCGCCATTGAATTTAAAGTCAAAAGGTTGAGCGAGGGCGGGCAGTCGATCAGCACATAGCCGAACGGCGCACCGCGCTCGGTGGCGGCGCGGAGCGCGTTGCGCAGCTTAAGCACGCGATCCGGCGCCGAGGCGATTTCCATCTCGATGCCGAGCAGATCGAGCGTCGACGGCACGATCGACAGGCCGGGCACCGCAGTCGGAATGGCGGCCTCTTCCAGGCCCAGTTCGCCGGTCAGCACATCGTAGGACGAGACGGTGCGGTCCTTGCGGTCGATACCGAGACCGGTCGAGGCATTGCCTTGCG
Organism: Mesorhizobium sp. C395A; assembly: GCF_030323205.1. Lineage (NCBI taxonomy): Bacteria > Pseudomonadati > Pseudomonadota > Alphaproteobacteria > Hyphomicrobiales > Phyllobacteriaceae > Mesorhizobium > Mesorhizobium sp. C395A. The sequence goes on from NZ_CP100473.1 coordinate 4,729,102, forward strand.
GGTCGAGATCGACGATCAGCACCTTTTCGCCGATGGCGGCCAGCGCCGTGGCCAGATTGATGGCGGTGGTGGTCTTGCCGACGCCGCCCTTCTGGTTGGCGACGGTGATGATGCGAGGTCCGGTTTTCATGGGTCTGTGCCAGGTATTCATTGCGTCGCCAAGGTTGCGAAGGAGAGCTTACGCCGTCCGCAGATCGGTCACTTCGAGGATGACGCCATGGGCGTCGGTCATGCTCGGATGTTCTACCAGATCGAAAGCCCAGCGGTGAGTGCTTTCTTCCACCTCGGAGCGGTAATCCCGGCCTTTGTGGAACAGCGCCCGCGATCCCTTGGTTAGCCACGGCGCCGACAGATCGAGCAGCGCCGGCAGCGCGGCAAGCGCCCGCGCCGTGATGATTTCCGGTGCGGAAACAAGCGCATAGCTGTCGTCGATGCGCCGGGCGACGACCCGTGCCGGCAAACCGAACTGGCCAATGACCGCCTGTAAAAACGATGCTTTCTTGCGGTTGCTCTCGACCAGATCGATCGACGCGCCATCGCGTTCGACCAGCAGGAAGGCCATTACCAGGCCCGGAAAACCGCCGCCCGAACCGAGATCGGCCCAGCATTTGGCCTGCGGTGCGATTCGCGCCAGCTGCGCGCTATCCAGAATATGGCGGCCCCAGACATCGTCCAGCGTCGACGGCGCGGCCAGATTGATGCTGCGGTTCCATTTCAGGAACAACTGTTCGAACGTCACCAACCGATCGAATGTTTCACGTGAAACCGGTCCCGCGGCCTCTTGCAGGCTCGCCCATGAGGCAGCGCTCACGCAACGGCCCTTTGGGCGGCCGATTCGGCGTTGCGGACGTGCGCGACGATGATGGCCAGCGCCGCCGGCGTCATGCCTTCCATACGCTGCGCGTCAGCGATCGACCGGGGCTGACGCGTTAGCATCTTCTGCTTCAGCTCATTGGACAGGCCAGGAACATCGGCGAAATCCACCGACGCCGGGATCAGCCGGCTTTCCTCGCGGCGGATCTGTCCGACATCCGCCTGCTGGCGATCAAGGTAAACCGAATATTTCGCTTCCGTTTCGAGCCGCTCAGCGGTTTTGACGTCGATTGCGCCAAAGGCCGGCGCAACACGGGCCAGCCAGGCTATATCGACGCCGGGATGAGCGAGCAATTCATAAGCGGAGCGGCGCACGCCGTCCCTGTTGATCTCCAGCCCATGCCGCGCCGCTTCGTTGGGCGTCATCGTCGTCGCAACTGCGAGTTCGCGCGCCCTATCAAGATCCTGTGTGACTTGATTGAACCGCTGGGTCCGCTCCGGCGACACGATACCAAGCCGATTTGCCAGAGGCGTAAGCCTTTCATCGGCATTGTCGGCGCGCAGCGATAGGCGAAACTCCGCCCGCGAAGTGAACATGCGGTAGGGCTCGGCAATGCCGCGGCTGGTGAGGTCGTCGACCATCACACCGATATAGGCTTCGGTGCGGCTGAGCACGATTTGGTCGTCGGCCGCCGCCTTGCGCGCGGCGTTGAGCCCGGCGAGCAGGCCCTGCGCTCCGGCTTCTTCATAACCGGTGGTGCCGTTGATCTGACCGGCTAGGAAAAGCCCCGCGATACGTTTGGCCTCAAGCGTCGGCTCCAACTCGCGCGGATCGACATGGTCGTATTCGATGGCGTAGCCGGGCTGCAGCATGGTCGCCCGCTCTAGCCCGGGTATAGTTTTGAGAATGTCGAGTTGCACATCCTCGGGCAGGGAGGTCGAAATGCCATTGGGGTAGACCGTGTCGTCGTCCAGCCCTTCCGGCTCGAGGAATATCTGATGACCTTCGCGATCGCCGAACTTGACGATCTTGTCTTCGATCGACGGGCAATAGCGTGGTCCGACCCCCTCTATCGAGCCGGAATACATGGCGGAGCGGCCGAGATTGGCGCGGATCAGCTCGTGCGTCGCCGGTGTCGTACGCGTGATGCCGCAATGGATTTGCGGATTCTTGATTGTGTCGGTGAGCAGCGAGAACGGCACTGGATGTTCGTCGGCCGCCTGGCTTTCCAGCGACGCCCAGTCGATGGTGCGGCCATCGAGCCGCGGCGGCGTGCCGGTCTTCAGCCGTCCAAGCGCGAAACCGGCGCGGCTCATCGTCGCCGACAGGCCAAGGCTCGCCTGCTCGTTCATCCGCCCCGCGACAATCTTCCTGTCGCCAATGTGGATGAGGCCGCGAAGAAAAGTGCCGGTGGTCAGGACGACTGCACCGCACGCCAACCGGCGCCCGTCGGCCAGGAGCACAGCGGCGATGCGTCCATCCACGATGTCGAAGTCCAGAACCTCGCCTTCGACGACGTCGAGACCGTTCTGCTGCCGAATCGCTTCCTGCATGGCCAGCCGGTAAAGCTTGCGGTCGGCCTGCGTGCGCGGCCCGCGCACGGCAGGGCCTTTGCGGCGATTGAGCAGGCGGAATTGGATGCCGGCAGCATCGGCGATGCGGCCCATCAGCCCGTCCATGGCGTCGATCTCACGCACCAGATGGCCCTTCCCGAGGCCGCCGATCGCCGGATTGCAGGACATGACACCGATCGTGTCGAAGCGCAGCGTGATCAGCGCGGTCCTGGCACCGACGCGCGCGGCAGCGCTCGCAGCCTCGCACCCGGCATGGCCACCGCCCACCACAACCACATCATAGTGATCGATCATTGTCCCTTCCAGATTCAGAGATTTCCCGACACATGTCCCCACGAGAGGACGCTGTCAAGGATTTGCAGGTGATTCGTTCGCGTGGAACGGAGTGCTGAAAGCCGCAGAGGTGTTTCACGTGAGTCATGGAAGCAGCGAAGCCTCGGTTGGCGCTGCCCCTCATCTACCTGCCGCATCTTCTCCCCATGAATGGGGACAATGAGGCGCGGTGCAGGCTTTCGGCCACTTGCCCTTTTGCCAAACGTCTCGTTTCACGTGAAACGCACTTGGGCGGCCCCCCAATGTTTCACGTGAGTCACTCACACCGCGCGCCCCCCTGTTTCACGTGAGTCACTTTCCAATGCAAAACTGCGAAAAAATCACGTCCAGCAGGTCCTCGACATCCACTGCGCCGACAATCCGGCCAAGCCGGTCGGCGGCAAGGCGCAGTTCTTCCGCCCGCAGCTCCTGGCCGCGCTCTTGCCCCGACAAAGCCGAGATCAGAAAGCGCCTGGTCTCATTGAGCAGCTCCACATGCCGCAACCGAGACGGCAGGATGTCACCGGCATCGCCGATAGCAGCCGCGGCGCGCCTGCCGATCTCGGCCAGCAGTTCAGCCAAACCAGTGCCGTCCACCGTCGATATCAACGCATCATACGCCTCAAATCGCGGCGAACCTTTCAAGAGATCGACCTTGGTGCCGATTCTCAAAGCCGGGGCGTCGACAGGCATGTTGCCGATCGCAGTAGGGTCCGCCAGATCTTCCAGCAACAGCACCAGGTCAGCCGTGTGCGCCTTGGCCCGCGCCTTTTCGATACCGATCGCTTCGATCTTGCCGGGCGACTCGCGCAGGCCCGCGGTGTCGGTTACCCTGACCCGCACTCCGTGGAGATCCAGCACCACTTCGAGCAAATCCCGCGTCGTGCCGGGCTCGTCGGTAACAATCGCCGCCTCACGTCTGGCCAGCGCATTGAAAAGGCTGGATTTTCCGGCATTCGGTGCACCGAGGATGACAACCTCAAACCCGTCACGGATGATCTCGGCGGCATGGAAGCCATCGACATGCCGGCCGATCTCGCCCACCATTGCGCGCACATCGGACCAAACCGTGTCCGAAACCGAACCGGGCACGTCGTCTTCGTCGGCGAAGTCGATTTCCGCCTCGATCATCGCCCGTGCATGGATCAGCCGACGGCGCCAGCCAAGATAGAGTTCGCTTTGCACTCCTTCGGCATTCTGCACGGCAAAGCGCCGCTGCGCTTCGGTTTCGGCATTGACCAGATCGGCCAACGCCTCCGTCTCGACCAGATCCAGCTTGCCGTTGAGAAGAGCCCGGCGCGTAAATTCACCAGGTTCCGCATGACGCACGCCGTCAAACCCGGCAATGATCTCCAGCATCTTGCCGGCCACGGCGCGGCCGCCATGGACGTGGAACTCGGCGACATCCTCGCCGGTAAAACTGTTCGGCCCAGGAAAAAACAGCACCAGGCCGTTGTCGATAAGCGAACCGTCCACCGTTCGGAGCTTGCGCAGGGTTGCAACCCGGTCCTTGACCTTGCCACCGGCAACCGTTTCGACGACGAATCGAGTCTTCGGTCCGGAAATGCGGATGACAGCGATGCCGGCGGGCAGGCGCCCGCTGGAAAGCGCAACGATCGAATCGCCTGAAATCATTTGCCCTTCTCACCGGTCGCCTAGCTGTCCGGTCGACAATCCCACAGTGTCGCGGCCGTCATGAACCGGCTGTTCGTCAATATCAAGGTCGATCGCGAGGAGCGGCCGGACATTACCAAATCTGTATAGCCGCCTGTCATCCATGTGCGAGCAGGCGGGTCCTATCCCGACGCCAAGCAGTTCTGGGCGGGCCAGCAAGCCCTACGGCAGGCCGGCATCGTTAATGCCTGTTCCTGGCCCGGAACCGTGAAGCTGGAGCCCATCTCCCCATGAGGCAAGCCTCGTTCCGGTTGCGAATCGGAAATCCCGACCCGCGTCACGCCGATCGTCTCCGCGATCGGAACGGATGCGAATCGATCGAACATTGGCCAGTGGCATCCGGCCGCCAACCGGCAGACCGGAGCTATGCACCGGCTATCCTGCCCGTGGCGCCGGATCCGTAGGAACCGAGCCGCTGTTGCGACGGCAGGTCAACCGGTGTTTCCGTCCAACGCCGAAGGAAGCGGCGTCGCATCACTGGATGGCGACCGCGGCCCGAACAGCAAATCCTTGGCCGCGACCACCGCTCCGACCGTGATCAGGATGCAAGCAACAGCCACCGACCAGTGAAACACACCAAAGCCTGCCAGCAGAAGCACGATGACCGAGAAGAGGGGCGCGGCATAGGAGAGGGCGCCGAGGATCATGATGTCCCCGTGCTTGCAGCCATAGTCCCAGGCGTAAAAGCCGGCGCCTAGCGGTATTACGCCCAAGATGACGATGGCGCTCCACTGCGTCGCAGTCTGTGGCCAGACGGTGGTCTCAAGGGTGAGGTGCAGCACCAAGGCGACCGCAGCCGTGATGAAGCAGTAACCGACGACCACATCGGTCGGCACCTTGCCAAAGCGGCGCGATAAAACCGAATAGCCGGCCCAGATGAAAGCGCAGAACAGCGCGATGACATGCCCCTTCATCACACCATTGGCCAGTCCGATCGTGCCGCCCTTGGTGATCACCACAATGGCGCCGGCAAAGCCGAGCATGACGCCGGCAATGTGATGGGCCCTCAGCTTTTCTCCAGGCAGGAAGGCGGCAAAGACGACGATCAGCAACGGCCAGAGATAGGCGATCAGGCTGACCTCGACCGGCGGCGCCGACTGGATGGCGAAGAAATAGGCGCAGTGATAGATGCACAGCCCCGCTGTGCCGAGCGCCCAGACCTGCCACGGCTGGCGCAGCGACTTGATCGCCGCCGGACGGACAAGCCAGCTCGACGCGCCGACCAACCCGCCAAGCAGAAATGTCATCGCCGCCAGCTGAAAGGGCGGAATCGGTCCCGCCGCCGTCGAAAGCAGCGCCAAGAACGACCATGTCAGGATGGCCGAGAAGCCGATCAGGGTTGGGATTGCTTTCTCCATGCGGCTTCCGATCTTCGAGACGCGATTACTCGCATGACGACAGCTATGGAAATTGCCGCCCAAGGCCACGCCCTGTCGGAAATGCGACCTGTTTGCCCCCGCAATGAAAAACCCCGTCCCAGTTCCCGGAACGGGGCTTCAATGCGAAACGATGGCCGACGAGAAGCTTACGTGTTCATTGAATCGAAGAAATCGGCGTTGGTCTTGGTCTGCTTCAGCTTGTCGATCAGGAACTCGATCGCGTCGGTGGTTCCCATCGGCGCCAGGATGCGGCGCAGGACGAAGATCTTCTGCAGATCCTGCTTGGAGACCAGCAGGTCCTCCTTGCGGGTGCCCGACTTCAAGATGTCCATGGCCGGGTAGATGCGCTTGTCGGCGACCTTGCGGTCGAGCTGGATTTCGCAGTTGCCGGTGCCCTTGAACTCTTCGAAGATGACTTCGTCCATGCGGCTGCCGGTGTCGATCAGCGCGGTGGCGATGATGGTCAGCGAGCCGCCTTCCTCGATGTTGCGGGCCGCGCCGAAGAAGCGCTTCGGCCGCTGTAGCGCGTTGGCGTCGACACCGCCGGTCAGCACCTTGCCGGAGGACGGCACAACGGTGTTGTAGGCACGGCCGAGGCGGGTGATCGAATCGAGCAGAATAACGACGTCGCGGCCATGCTCGACCAGGCGCTTGGCCTTTTCGATGACCATTTCGGCGACCTGGACGTGGCGCACCGCCGGTTCGTCAAAGGTCGAGGACACGACCTCGCCCTTCACCGAACGCTGCATGTCGGTCACTTCTTCTGGCCGTTCGTCGATCAGAAGTACGATCAGATAGCATTCCGGATGATTGGCCGTGATCGAGTGGGCGATATTCTGCATCAGCACCGTTTTGCCGGTACGCGGCTGCGCGTTGATGAGCGCGCGCTGTCCCTTGCCGATCGGCGCCACCAGGTCGATCACCCGCGACGAGATGTCCTTGCCGGTCGGATTGTCGATCTCCATCTTCAGCCGCTTGGTCGGATAGAGCGGCGTCAGATTGTCGAAATGGATCTTGTGACGGATCTTTTCGGGATCGTCGAAATTGATCGTGTTGACCTTGAGAAGGGCGAAATAGCGCTCGCCCTCTTTTGGGCTGCGGATCGGCCCTTCGACGGTATCGCCGGTCTTCAAGGAGAAGCGGCGGATCTGCGAGGGCGAGATGTAGATATCGTCGGGACCCGGCAGATAATTGGCGTTGGCTGAGCGCAGGAAGCCGAAACCGTCCTGCAGCAACTCGACCACACCATCGCCGATGATCTCGACGTCCTGGGCGGCCAATTTCTTCAGGATGGCAAACATCAGTTCCTGCTTGCGCATGACGCTGGCGTTTTCCACTTCGAGCGATTCGGCATAGGCGATCAGCTCTGGCGGCTTCTTGTTCTTGAACTCTGCGAGTTTCATTTCTTGCATAGACGGACTCTGAATCTGCTTTGGGGAAAATATATCGGCTGGATGCGATAAATGCCGGGCGCGGCCGAAAGCAATCAAGGGCGGCGCATGACGGGAAGGAAGACCCGTCTTTTATCGTCGGTCGGGGGAAAGAGCAAGCTGCGTTTTGTCGACCGAAATGGGCCTAGAACGGCTTGACGACAACCAGGATGACGATGGCGATCATCAGCAATGTGGGGATCTCGTTGACGATTCGCCAGTGCCGCGCCGGTTTTTCATTGCGGTCCTCGGCGAATTTCCTGACAGCACCGGCCAGATAGCCATGCACGCCCGACAGCAACAGCACCAAGCCTATCTTGGCGTGCAGCCAGCCGCCGTGAAAGCCAAACACTTTCCAGGCAAGCCAAAGCCCGAACACCCAGGTGACGATCATCGCCGGATTGATGATGCCGCGCAGCAGACGCCGCTCCATCACCTTGAAGGTCTCCGATTGGACGGACCCCTTCTCTGTGTCGGCGTGGTAGACCAGCAATCGCGGCAGATAGAGCATGCCGGCCATCCAGGAGATGACGGCCAGGATATGGATTGCCTTCGCCCAGGGATAGAAACCCTCAGGCGCAAAGAAAAACAAAAGTGCGGTGAGAACAACCAGCACTCCGATGCCGATGGTCATCCGCATCATCGCCCCACGAGTGCTGTTGCCGCCCGTATTATCCGATTGAGCCATCAGCGTGTCGCGCTCCGCACCTGCTTCACCATCGCCTCGACATGCGCCACCGGCGTCTCCGGCGTAATGCCATGGCCGAGATTGAAGATCAGCGGTCCGTCGCCCAGTGCCTTGAGGATCGCATCGACGCCGTCCGACAGGGCTTTGCCGCCAGCCACGAGCCGCAAGGGATCGAGATTGCCCTGGACCGCCCCTGAATGCTGCAGTTCGTTCGCAGCCGACAGGGGCACGGTCCAGTCGATCCCCAGCCCCGTCACCCCGGTCTTCTCACGATAGGTCTCGTAGCGGGCGCCGGCGCCCTTGGGAAAGCCTATGATCGGAACATCGCGATGAACCGCACGAACTTGCCTGACGATCTCCGCCACCGGTTGCACGCAGAACTGCTCGAAAGACGCATCATCAAGCACGCCGGACCAGGAATCGAAAATCTGCACCACGTCGGCACCGGCTTCGATCTGGCGGATCAAATAGGCCGCGGAGTGATCGGCGAGCACTTTCAGGAGATGCTTGAAGGCCGTCGGTTCGCGATAGGCAAACAGCCGCGCCGGCGCTTGGTCGGGTGTGCCGTGGCCAGCGATCATGTAGGTCGCCACCGTCCACGGCGCGCCGCAGAAGCCGATCAGCGTGGTCTCGTCAGGCAATCTTGCCCGCAGCCGGCGAATCGTTTCGTAGACCGGTTCGAGATTCACGTGAAACGTTTCACTGTTGAGAGCCGAAATCTCAGCTGCAGTGATTGGCGTCAGCAGCGGCCCGCGGCCCTCCTCGAAGCGGACATCGCGTCCCAGCGCATGCGGCACGACCAGAATGTCAGAGAACAGGATCGAGGCATCGAAGCCGAAGCGCTCGATCGGCTGCAGCGTCACTTCGACAGCCAGATCAGGATTGTAGCAAAGATCGAGAAAGGACCCGGCGCGCTTTCTGGTCTCGCGGTACTCCGGCAAATAGCGCCCGGCCTGGCGCATCATCCAGAGCGGCGGCGGAAACACTGCCTCGCCTCTCAGCACGTCCAGCACGATGCGGTTCTCGGGCATTGAGCGCTCTCTTCCCTGCCTTCTCTATAATTAAATAGTCTATTTCTAGAATTTTCTGATTCTAAGAGTCTGTTGGTATCGGTGGTTGTCACCTGTCCCGCTTTGCCCTGGAAAAGGCCAGCCAGCATTTTGTCGCGTGTTTCTTCCGCGGGATTGTCAAAGAGTGTGGATGACCAGGATTCCATCACTGGAGTCAATGGTTTGGCGTAGCCGCTGAAAAACCGCCTCTGTGGATGAAGCGCTGGCAAAAACGCCCGTCCCCAGATTTGTCCCCAACCGCACAGTGAAGCTGACAGCGCATCGAATTGTGGACAACTGGCCTTCTGATACAGTCGCCTCCAGCCGGTCGCCTTTGCGGTCCCTATTTATCCACACAAGCCCACAGCCTGAGGCACCCCCTGTGAACAAACCCCAGAGCTTCTTTCACCTGCACCTGATCTCCGACGCCACCGGCGAGACGCTGCTGGCGGCCGGCCGCGCCGCCTCGGCGCAATACAAGGATGCGCGCTCCATCGAGCATATCTATCCGCTCATCCGCACCGAAAAGCAGGTGGCGAAAGTCTTCGAGGACATAGAGGAGGAACCGGGCATCATCCTCTACACCGTCGTCGACCAGAAGCTGGCGCGCGGCATTGACGAGCGCTGCGCCACCATGGGGCTACCCTGTGTTTCGGTGCTGGAGCCGGTCCTCACCGTCTTCCAGTCCTATCTCGGCACGCCGGCCGGCCGCCGCGTCGGCGCCCAGCATGTGCTCGACGCCGATTATTTCCACCGTATCGACGCACTCAATTTCACCATGGAGCATGATGACGGCCAGCTGCCGCTCAATATGGACGACGCGGATGTGGTGCTGATCGGCATTTCCAGGACATCGAAGACGCCGACCAGCATCTATCTCGCCAACCGCGGCATCAAGACCGCCAACATCCCGATCGTGCTCGGCGTGCCGGTGCCCGAAAGCCTGGTCGCTGCCACCAAGCCGCTGATCGTCGGGCTGATCGCCACCGCCGAACGCATCTCGCATGTCCGGCAGAACCGCGTGCTCGGCAACAGCAGCACCTACGAAGCGACCGACTATGTCGACCGTGCCTCGATCGCCGAAGAGCTCGCCTATGCCCGCCAGATCTGCACCCGCCACAATTGGCCGATGATAGACGTCAGCCGCCGCTCGATCGAAGAGACCGCGGCAGCCATTGTTGCCCTGCGGGGGAAGAATAGATGATGGGATGGCAACGCGACCTCCTGCCCCAATCAACCAATATCGACCAGGCCCAGAACCCATGACCGAAAAAATCATCCTCGCCTCCGGCAGCCCGTTCCGCAAAGCAATGCTCATCAATGCCGGGCTCGGCATCGAAGCGGTGCCTGCCGATGTCGACGAGCGTGCGCTCGAGGCGCCGTTGCAGGACAGCGGTGTGTCGCCGGAAGATGTCGCCCTGATACTCGCCGAAGCCAAGGCGACCGAGGTCAGCGAACGCAGACCGGGCGCCCTGGTGCTCGGCTGCGACCAGACTTTGTCACTGGGAGATGAAGTGTTCCACAAGCCGGCCGACATGGAAGGCGCCCGCCGCCATCTGCTGGCGCTGTCAGGCAAGACGCATCAGCTGAACAGCGCCGCCTTGCTCTGCCGCAACGGCAAGGTGCTGTGGCGCCATGTCGGCATCGCCAGCCTTACCATGCGCAAGCTCGATCCGGCCTTCGTCGGCCGGCACCTGGCCCGCGTCGGCGCCAAGGCGTTGTCGAGCGTCGGCGCCTACCAGATCGAGGGCGAAGGCATCCAGCTGTTCGAAAAGATCGAAGGCGATTATTTCACCATTGTCGGCCTGCCGCTGTTACCGGTGCTGGCGGAATTGCGTGCGCTCGGAGCCATCGATGGTTGAGAAAAAAGCTTTCGTCACCGGCCATCCGATCGCGCATTCGCGCTCGCCGAAGATCCACGGCTATTGGTTGAACACATACGGCATCGACGGCAGCTATCATGCGATCGATGTCGCGCCGGCCGATTTTCCCGAGTTCCTCTCTTCCCTCCAGGCCAATGGCTATCAGGGCGGCAACGTCACCATTCCACACAAGGAAGTCGCCTTTGCCCGGGTCGAGCGCCGCGACGAGGCGGCGGAGATGATCGGCGCGGTCAACATGCTGTGGCTGGACGACGGCGTGCTGTGGGGCGGCAATTCGGACTGGATCGGCTTTGCCGGCAATCTCGACGAGCATGCCCCGGGCTGGGAGAGAAACGCTCCGGCCGTGGTGCTCGGCGCCGGTGGCGCGTCGCGCGCGGTCATCCACGCGCTTAAAGTGCGCGGCATTAAAGATATCCGCATCGTCAACCGCACATTGGCGCGGGCGCAAGAACTCGCCGACCGCTTCGGGGCCGGCGTCTCGGCGCATGGCGCGGTCGGCGACTTGCTTGGCGATGCCGGCTTGCTGATCAACACGACGGCACTTGGCATGCATGGCGATGCGACGCTGGCCGCCGATCCGGCCGGCCTGCCAGCTCACGCCATTGTCGCAGACATCGTCTATGTGCCGCTGGAAACGCCGCTGCTTGCCGCTGCCCGCGCGAGAAATTTGAAGACGGTCGACGGGCTCGGCATGCTGTTGCACCAGGCTGTGCCCGGTTTCGAACGCTGGTTCGGCAAGATGCCGCAGGTCACGCCTGAGTTGCGACAGATGATCGTCGCCGACATCCTCGCCAAATGATGGGTCGCAAATGATGGGCGCCAAATGATGACCGTGCTCGGCCTCACCGGATCGATCGGCATGGGCAAGTCGACGACGGCGAAAATGTTCGTCGACGCCGGCGTGCCGGTGCATGACTCCGACGAGACCGTGCATCGCCTCTATGCCGGCAAGGCAGTACCTCTCGTCGAGGCGGCCTTTCCCGGCACCGTGATTGCCGGTTCGGTCGACCGCACCGAGTTGGCGCGCCGCGTGCTCGGCAACGCTGCTGCGCTGAAGACATTGGAGGCGATCGTCCATCCGCTGGTGCGGGCCGATGCCGATGCCTTTCTGGCAAGGCACCGCGCCGCCGGCGCGCCGCTCGTCGTGCTCGACATTCCGCTGCTGTTCGAAACCGGCGGCCGCAACCGTGTCGACAAGGTCGTCGTCGTCACCGCGCCGGCCGATATCCAGCGCGCCCGCGTGCTGGCGCGTCCTGACATGAGTGAGGAAAAGCTGGCGGCCATCCTGGCCAAGCAGGTGCCCGACGCCGAAAAACGCCGGCAGGCCGATTTCGTGATCGACACCGGTGAAGGCATGGACGCCGCCCGCGCCGCGGTCGGCGCGATCATTGCCGAGCTCTCAGGACGCTGAGCTCGCCTGCTAACTCCTGGGGGATAAGTCGCGCCCATCAGGCTCCTGACGGCAGGCTGTCGGCATTGCCCATTGCCATTTTGTTCCGCTCCATGATTCTACTCCTCCAGGAGTGAGTTGATTCTATGCGTGAGATCATTTTCGATACCGAAACCACCGGACTCGACATGCGCGACGACCGCATCATCGAGCTTGGCGGCGTCGAGCTGGTCAACCGCTTCCCGACCGGCCGCACCTTCCACAAATTCATCAATCCGCAGGGGCGCGCCGTCCATGTCGAGGCGCAAGCCGTGCACGGCATCAGCGCCGCCGACCTCGTCGGCAAGCCGACCTTTGCCGAAATCGCCGAGGAATGGCTCGCCTTCACCGACGGCGCCAAGCTCGTCGCCCACAACGCCAATTTCGACATCGGCTTCCTCAACACGGAATTCGGGCGGCTCGGCCAGCCGGCCATAGACACCGGGCGCGTCGTCGACACGCTGGCGCTGGCGCGGCGCAAGCATCCGATGGGCCCCAATTCGCTCGACGCGCTCTGCCGCCGCTACGGCATCGACAACGGCCACCGCACCAAGCACGGCGCGCTGCTCGATTCCGAGCTCCTGGCCGAAGTCTACATCGAACTCATCGGCGGCAAGCAGGCCGCACTTGTCCTCGACGCGGTCGTGGTGCAGCTCAACAGCAATGGCGACGTTGCCGACATCGACATCTCGATCGCCGCCAGGCCAATCGCCCTGCCGCCGCGCCTGACTGAAGGTGAGCGAGCGGCGCATGCGGGGCTGGTGGCAACGCTGGGCGAAAAGGCGCTGTGGCTGAAGGTGGCGGCGGGGTGAACGGATCGCGGAGGTAGCGTTCCGTCACACCCCTCTCTGGCCTGCCGGCCATCTCCCCCTCAAGGGGGGAGATCAGCAGCTTCGCCGCTCCAGCCCATTCCTGCAACGTCTAAAGTTGGCGAAGGTCGCGATGACGGCCAATCTCCCCCCGTCAGGGGGAGATGCCTGGCAAGGCAGAGGGGGTGCTGTCCCGCCAGCATCTCAGTAGACAAAAAGCCCGGCACGAAGCCGGGCTTTCAACTCATGCGCGCGACGCGAGCCTTCAGCTAACCTTGACCTTCGATGCCGCCTGGTCCTCGGCCAGCTTCTGCTGGAACATCTGGGCAAAATCGATCGGGTCGAGCATCAACGGCGGGAAGCCGCCATTGCGGGTGGCTTCGGCGATGATCTGGCGGGCGAACGGGAACAAGAGCCGCGGGCATTCGATGAACAGGATCGGCAGCATGTGCTCCTGCGGGAAGCCGGCGATGGCGAAGACGCCGCCATAGACCAGTTCGACATTGAACAGCACTTCCTGGTCGAAGGACGCCTTGGCGTTCAAGGTCAGATTGACGTCGAACTGCTTGTCGGAGAGCGGGTTAGCATTGACATTGACGTTGATCGCAATGCCGGGGGCCTTGTCGCGGCCGCGCAGCGAGTTCGGCGCGCCGGGGCTTTCGAAGGACAGGTCCTTCACATACTGGGCAAGCACGTTGAGCGACGGCTGCGCCGTTTCGCCGTTGCCGTTGGCGGCGCCGACCGGCGCGTCATCTTTGCTGGCCATGAGCCTTGTTCCTTTTGCCTGGACAGCAGCGCTGACCGAATTGAAATCGGGCGTTGGCTAGCATGGTCGGCATGACAAGACAAGGTTTGCCGCCTTCAGGCCGAAGGGGTCGATAGTCAGTCGTTGGCAAGGTGACGTTCAGTCGTCCTTCAGGCGGCGCCACGGCGAGTTATGGTCGGGACCGCGCTTGAAATCGTCCTCGCGCGAATAGTCGCGGTCGTCGAGGTCGATGACCTTGTCACGCGACCTGCCGCGAAAACCGCCGGCGGTGAAATCGGTCGCGACGACGATGCGGCCCTTGAGCCTGCGCCAGGCAAGGTCGCGCACCGGCGGCAGGAACAGCAGCAGGCCGATAATATCGGTAATGAAGCCGGGGATGATCAACAGGATCGCGGCGACCACGATCATGGCGCCATGCGCGAGCTGGCGGCTGGGGTCGCCGCCGCCGGCCATCTCGGCACGGACCCGCGCCATGACACCAAAACCCTGGTGCCGGAGCAGAAGCACGCCGGCAATGCTTGAAGCCAGCACCAGGCCGACCGTGGCGAGCGCCCCGACCTCGCGGCCGACAATGACGAAACCGGCGATTTCCAGCAGCGGCAGCGCAAGCAGGAACAGAGGAAGGAAGGAAATGCGCAAGTCTTGACCGATCGTTTCCATGTTTGCCGGGCGGCGCATAATCGCCGCTGGCACTGAGGCCGTTAGATAGGTATGCCTGCCTTTGATTTGAATGATTGCGCCATGCGTTCTATATGCTTTGCATGTTTAACGCCATGCGACCGCCGCCCGATTGGCTGGCGGTCCCGGCCAGGTCAGGGATTGATTGGCGAAAGATATGGGATTCTTCGACTTCGGCACCATTTTCTTTCTGATTGCGGCGGTGGTGATCTTTTTCCAGCTGCGCAACGTGCTTGGCCGCCGCACGGGCAGCGAGCGCCCGCCCTTCGATCCGTACACGGCCAGCCGCACCGAGAAGGACGCGACCCAGAAGCCCGAAAATGTGGTTTCGCTGCCACGCAAGCGCATGCCGGGCGAGACGGCTGCCGAGACCTATGCGGCCATCGATGCCTTCGCCAAGCCCGACACCGACCTCAACAAGGGCCTGCGCGCGATCAAGGACAATGATCCCTCCTTCGACCCCAAAGTCTTCGTCGACGGCGCCAAGATGGCTTATGAGATGATCGTCATGGCCTATGCCGATGGCGACCGAAAAACGCTGAAAAACCTGTTGTCGCGCGAGGTTTTTGACGGCTTCGTTGCCGCGATTGGCGACCGCGAGGCGAAAGCCGAAAAGATCCAGTCCTCCTTCGTCGGCATCGACAAGGCCGACATCGTCTCGGCCGAGATGAAAGGCGGCGAGGCCCACATCACGCTGCGCATCGTGAGCGAACTGATTTCGGCGACCCGCGACAAGGCGGGTGCCGTCATCGACGGCGATCCCGAGACGGTGGCCGAGGTCAAGGATGTCTGGACCTTCGCCCGCGACACACGCTCGCGCGATCCGAACTGGAAGCTGGTCGCCACCGAGGAAGAAGACTGAGCCTATGCATGTCGCCCCGTGCGGGCAGCTTTTTTGGGATAGCGACATGCAGGCAAACATGGGCAGTGGCGAGGCTGAGGTGTCGCTCTCGCCGCTTTTTGTGGAAAAGTCCTTCGATGATCTTCCCGGTTGGAATTCCGATGACCATCTGCCGGCTTTCGAAGCCTTCCGCCGTTCGGCCTTTCATGTCCTGAGCAAGCCCTACCGCACCGGTTCGTTGGGCGTCCGGTTCGACGCGTTTGCCGCCGCTTATGACGAGGCGCGCACCGTTTCGCCGGCGAATCGGTCGGCGGCCAAGGCTTTTTTCGAGCGCCATTTCGCCCCAGTCCAGATTCGATCCGAAAACCCCGGCCTGGTCACCGGCTTCTACGAGCCGGAGGTCGAGGCCTCACCAGTGCGCACGGATGAATTCACGGTGCCGCTGCTGGCGCGGCCTTCCGATCTCGTCGACATCGATGATGCCAACCGTCCTCGAGGGATGGACGACTATCTCGCCTTCGCCCGCGATACGCCGCAGGGCCTGGTGGAGTATTTCGACCGCAGTGAGATCGAGAGAGGCGCGCTGGCCGGCCAAGGCCTGGAAATCGCCTGGCTTGCCGACAAGGTCGACGTCTTCTTCATCCATGTGCAAGGTGCGGCCAGGCTGAAGATGACCGACGGCCGGCTTTGCCGCGTCACCTACGCCGCCAAATCCGGCCAACGTTTCAGCGGTCCGGGGAAGATTCTCGCCGAACTCGGCGAAATCCCACTGGAAAAAGTGACGATGCAGTCTATCCGCGCCTGGTTCAGGGCGCATCCGGATCGCGTCGACGAGATCCTCTGGCAGAACCGCTCCTACATCTTCTTTCGCGAAGCCGATGTCGACGATGCCGCACTCGGTCCTATCGCCGCCGCCAAGGTGCCGTTGACGCCGGGCCGTTCGCTCGCGGTCGACCGGCTGCTGCACACATTCGGTACCCCCTTCTACATCGACGCTCCGTCGCTGACCGCCTTCGACGGAAAACCGTTCCGGCGGCTGATGATTGCGCAGGACACCGGCTCGGCCATCACCGGACCGGCGCGGGGCGATCTGTTCGCCGGCTCCGGCGATGCGGCCGGCGAGATCGCCGGCGTCGTTCGCAATGCGGCCGATTTCTATGCCTTGGTTCCACGCGCTCTCGTTTCGGAATCGAATCGATGAGCAAGCGCCCCGATAAACTCAACGAAGACGATCGGGTGCTGTGGAACCTGGTGGCGCGCACCGCCCGACCGCTGAAGGGCCGGACCGCGGTCGAGTTTCCCGACATCGTCGTCGACCCTAGGCCGGCACAGACGCCGGTCGCTGTCGGTCCGGTCCTCGCCGCCAAGCCGAAGGCGCAACATGTATCGCACGCGCTGGACGAGCCGACATTGGACAAGCTGAAGAAGGGCCGGCTGCCGATCGAAGGCCGCGTCGATCTGCATGGCATGACTCAGGACGAGGCCTATTCGCTGCTGTTTTCGTTCCTGCACCGGGCCCATGCCGGCGGCATCCGCTATGTCCTCGTCATTACGGGAAAAGGGTCGTCGTCGGGCGGCGACGGCGTCTTGCGGCGCGCCGTGCCTGCCTGGCTGTCGACGCCTGCCTTCCGGCCGCTGGTCTCCAGCCACGATCACGCCGCCCGCAACCACGGCGGTTCGGGCGCGCTCTATGTTCGACTCAGGCGAACCCGCTGATGACGCCGTTCGGCGAAAAACTGCGGGCGCTTCGAGCCGAGCGCGGCTTGCTCCAGAAGGACATGGCGCAGGCGATCGGAGTCAGCGCCGCCTATTTGTCGGCGCTGGAACATGGCCGCCGCGGCGCGCCGACCTGGACGCTGATCCAGAAGATCATCGGCTATTTCAACGTCATCTGGGACGATGCCGAAGAGCTGGCGCGTCTGGCCGAGGCCTCACATCCGCGGGTGAGACTCGATACGTCCGGCCTCAGTCCTGCCGCCACCGAGTTGGCCAATCTCTTGGCCGAAAACATCGAGAAGCTGGACGAAGCCGAGCTTGCCCGCATCACCGGCTCGATCCGGGCGGCACTGGAGCGGCGTAAGTAGGGCGGCGCCAAGGCCACGAATGCTCATCAATAGCGCCGGCATTTCATCCTGAAGGCGATGCCCGCCGGCCGTTAGCCAGCGGGCATATAGCGAGATTACTTCGCGCCGGCCTGGCCGCCACGGCCGCCAGTGCTGTCATGATCGCCGCCGCGACCGCCACCCAGGCAGTCCGAGGTGAGATCGCAACAGCGATTGCCCCACTGGTTGTTCTTGGCGCAGCCGGTCTGGTCGGCCATAGCGGATCCGGCCAGGGACGATACCGCGATGGCGGCGAGGAAAGCATTACGCAGGAAAGCAGTCATTTGAAGTCTCCATGGTTGGGTTTCTGTTTACGGCTGTGTGTCGCCGCTGGAGACGGTTTGGTTCACGCAGGTAGCGAAATTTTTTGAGGAGGCGTTTCGAGAGATAAGATTTCGAGGGCAGCGCTGCCCTCATCCGCCTGCCGGCACCTTCTCCCCGTAGTGACGGGGGAAGGGAGATAGCCGCTGCGCCGGCACCTATTCCGCAGCGTTGATGAGGGCAGCGCTGACTCATCCTGAAGATGGCGCGCGGGCCGATATCCCGCTCGTTCGAAAGCGTCGTGTCCTTACTGAACCGCGCCGACCAGTACCTGCTGGCCGCCGCGGATCGAGACCCAGCGGCCGGTGTTGTCGATGGCCTGCCGCTTGAGGAAGCGATAGCCGGTGGCGTCCCAGATCTTCACCTTGTCGGTCAGATTGTCGAGGACGTAGTCGCCCCTGTCGGTGCGCACGGTCAGCACGGCATGGCCTTCGCCGTCCGGCTTGCGCACGACGGTGATCAAGAGATCGGCCAGCGACACGCCAGAGCGCGAGAGCAGGCGGCGCTTTTCCAGCACATAGTCTTCGCAATCGCCGACGCCCTTGTCGGGATAGGCCCAGACCTCGTCCTTGCCATAGATGTCGTAGTCGCTCATCGGCTTGACGGCGGCGTTGACCCTTGACGTCACGTTGATCAGCTTGCGCATGAAGGCGTCGGTCATCGCGGCGGGGTTGAGGTTGCTCGGCCGGATCGAGCATTCGCCGGGCTGGGTTTTACAGAAATCATAGTGGCCGATCGGCTGCGAGGTCATGCCGCCCGTCGCCATGGCGCCGCCTGCAAGTGCCGGCACTGCCCAGCACGCAGAGATCGCCAGCCCTGCTGCCGCCCACAAGCGCAGCGTCCGTGCCATCGGTGAGGAAGTCATTGTCCCCGTTCGCCCTTGTTCTTAACGAAAGGTTAAAGGGGATTTACACTCCGTGTCAATTATCGGGGGAGCCAGATTCTTCGGCATGGTTACCCGCGCCCGCCCAACAGCGTCTATTGTGCAACAGAACGCCTGTGGCGCGCAAAATCGCCCCGCTTTTGCGGGCAATGCACGCTGCAGCCGGATCGAGCCTCAGCCTTTGGCGGAGCGGACCAGCTTGGGTTTCACCGCTACGCGTGTTTGGCGGCCGTAGCTTGTGATGAAATCGACGATGCGCGGCACGATTTCCGAGCGGAATCGCGACCCGTTGAAGACGCCGTAATGGCCGACGGCCGGCTGCATGTAATGCGCATGCCGGTCAGCCGGGATGTTGGGGCAGAGATCGTGGGCGGCCTGGGTCTGGCCGAGACCGGAAATGTCGTCGTTCTCGCCTTCGACCGTGAACAGCGCGACATTGCGGATCGCCTTGGTGTCGACAACCTCGCCGCGATGCGTCATCTCGCCCTTGGGCAGCGCATGGCGCACGAACACCGTGTCGACGGTCTGCAGATAGAATTCCGCCGTCAGGTCCATCACCGCCAGATATTCGTCGTAGAAATCGCGGTGCTTCTCGGCATTGTCGCCGTCATGCTTGACCAGGTGCATGAAGAAGTCCTTGTGGGCGGTGATGTGCCGGTCGAGGTTCATGCTCATGAAGCCCGACAACTGCAGGAAGCCCGGATAGACTTCGCGGCCGAAGCCCGGCACCGGCCAGGGCGCGTGCATGATGACGTTGTCGCGGAACCAGTCGATGCCCTTTTCCTTGGCCAGAAGATTGACCGCGGTCGGATTGCGGCGGGTGTCGATCGGCCCGCCCATCAACGTCATGGTCGAGGGCACGAAGGGATCGCCGCGCTTTTCCATCAGCGCCACCGCCGCCAGCACCGGCACCGAAGGCTGGCACACCGCCATCACATGGGTGTCCGGCCCCAGCGCATGCAGCATGTCGATGATGTAGTCGATATAATCGTCGAGGTCGAAATGGCCGTCGGTCACCGGCACCATCCGGGCATCGACCCAGTTGGTGATGTGCACGTCGGCATAGGGAAGCATCGCCTCGACCGTGCCGCGCAGCAGCGTCGCATAATGGCCCGACATCGGCGCCACGATGAGAAGCTTGGGGTCGGCCTTTCGCCCGGCGGGCACCGACCGCTCGAAGCGGGTAAGATTGCAGAACGGCTTCGACCACACCGTCTTTTCGCTGACCTCGACGCTCTTCCAGTCGACCACGGTCTTGCTCAGGCCGAAATGCGGCTTGCTGTAGCGGCGCGTCGTGCGCTCGAACAGTTCGGCGGTGGCGGCGACCGAGCGGCCCCACGGCGTATGCGAAAACGGGTTGAGCGGGTTGGTGTAGAACAGCCGCACCGCATCGGCATAAAGCCGCGCGGGCTGCAGGGCGGCATGGTTCATTTCATAGAGCTGGTAGAACATCAGGTACTCCGCAGCTGCCGTGACCCAAGGGACGACGGACAGCGCCGAGCCTTGAATGTCTCGCGCGGAGGTTAACAAGATATTGCTGCGATGCAATACGTCACGTGGCGTGACATATGCCAATCTTTCGTCCAAGGCATTGAGAAACCGCGTTGGGCGGGTGCAGCCGGCTCAATGTGCACTGCAAAATGCAAGGCTGTTGGACAACGGGGCAGGATGTGTCCGGCCCGATCGGGCCGGACTTGGACAGATCTAGACGCGCGCCATGCACACCGAGGTATGGCCGGAGCCGATGAAGCCGAGCTGGCCGGCGGCGCCCTTGGACAGATCGAGCACGCGCCCTTTGATGAACGGGCCGCGGTCGTTGATGCGCACGATGACGCTGCGGCCATTATTCTGGTTGGTCACTTTCAACTTGGTGCCGAAAGGCAGGCTGCGGTGCGCGGCGGTCAGCGCCGACGGGTTCATGCGTTCGCCATTGGCGGTCCTGGAATGCAGTGCGTACCAGGAGGCGCGGCCGCACTGGCCAGCGGCGGAGGAGGCGGATGCACCGACCATTAGGCCAGCCGCGATCGTTGCCGCGACAAGCGCGGTCTGGTTTGTTTTCTTCATGTTGGGGGGATTGGCTCCGTTTTCGACAGACCCCAGCCGTTAAGTGCCGAATAAGGCGGGAAATGCGGCAAGCATCGGGCAGTTCCGTGGCACCGGCACACGTTTGGAGTCGCTGGGAAACAGTTTGTCAGGCATCTTTCGTGTGGCGCGGCCGTATCGCCGGCGATATTGCGAGCTGTTTCACAGATTCCGTGAGCAAGGCAGGACGTTATAGTACAAGTAGAAGAGAGCGCGATTGGGCGCCGTCCTTTCACTCTGTCATCACGGTCATGGCGCAGTTGACGATCGACTTCGGAAAGGAATCTTGGCGATGAGACTGTTCAGATATCTGCTGGCGCTGATCGTGCTCGCCATTGGCGCGCTGTGGTCGCTGCAGGGCATTGGCGTGGTCGGCGGCAGTTTCATGACCGGCCAGTCGCAATGGCTCTATATCGGCATCGTGACCATGCTGGTCGGTTTCGCCGGGCTGGTATGGGTGAGCCGTTCGCGGGGGTGAGTTGCGACGAAAAATCGACCCACACAGATCGACCCCCACTCCGTCGAGCTTCGCTCGACACCTCTCCCCCGATCGACGGGGGAGAGGAAAGGCGCGAGCCTTGCAGGGGCGCGAACTTATGCGGCCTGGCTCCCTTCCTCTCCCTCCGGAGGGGGGAGAGGTGGCGCCGCGAAGCGGTGACGGAGTGGGGGTAGGCGCTGGTCAAACCCGCAGTCGCAAACAGGGCCAACCCGGCGAGCAAGAAAACAGCCACCCCATATTGCCGGTCCATTCTGTTACCTATCTATCCGGTTCGGATAGAATGCCCTGCCCGCGATAGGCTCTACCCGAACAGCTGATCCAGAATCCTGCCCTCCAGCCTGGCAAGCTCGACCGAACCGCGCCGGCGCGGCCGCGCCACCGACACGTCGAGATCGAGCGCGATGCGGCCCTCGTCGATCACCACCACCCGGTCGGCGAGCGCAACCGCCTCGGCGACGTCATGCGTGACCAGCACGGCGGTGAATTTTTGCTCCAGCCAGATGCGTTCCAGAAGCTGCTGCATTTCGATGCGGGTCAGCGCATCGAGTGCGCCGAGCGGCTCGTCGAGCGCCAGAATCTTTGGCTGTCCGATCAGTGCACGCGCCAGCGCCACGCGCTGCTTCTGGCCGCCCGACAGCACCGAGGGCCATTCGTCGGCGCGGTCGGCGAGGCCGACTTCACCCAGGATGGCGAGCGCGCGCCGCCTGGCTTCCGCACCGGTGGCAAGCCCGGTCAGCCCGACCTCGACGTTTTTCACCACGCTGGCCCAGGGCAACAGCCGCGGCTCCTGGAACATGAAGCGGCTCTCTTCCCCGGCGCCGGCCTTCGCCTCCGGCCCGAATGTAAGGGATCCAGCGGTTGGCCGATCGAGCCCGGCCAGCAGCCGCAACAGCGTACTCTTGCCGCAGCCGCTCTTGCCGATGACGGCCACAAACTGTCCGACGGGCACATCGAGATCGATGCCGTCGAGCACGACCTTGTCGCCAAAGCGCTTTTCCACGCCCTTGAAGGCAAAGGCGCGCTGCCTTTCGACGGCCTCCTCCGGCCGTGACGGTTCCGGCGCGGCGACGAAGGAACGGATGGCGGTCAGGCTGGCGGTTGGCATCGAACCCTCAGGCGTTCTGGAAGGCGGGATGCCAGCCGAGCGACAGCCGCTCGAGCAGGCAGGCGAAGCTGTCGGCAAGCTTGCCGAGCAGCGCATAGATCAGGATCGACAGCACGACCACATCGATCAGCAGGAATTCGCGTGCCTGCATGGCCATGTAGCCGAGGCCGGAACTGGCCGAGATGGTTTCGGCAACGATCAGCGTCAGCCACATGATGCCTAAGGCATAGCGCAGGCCGACGAAGATCGCCGGCAGCGCGCCGGGCAGGATCACCTGAAAAAACAACGCGCGGCGGTCCATGCCGTAGACCCTGCCCATCTCGACCAGCTGCGGGTCGACGCTCTGGATGCCGAGCAGCGTGTTGACGTAGATCGGGAAGAACACGCCGAGCGCCACCAGGAACAGTTTTGCTTCCTCGTCGATGCCGAACCACAGGATGACCAGCGGGATCAGCGCCAGATGCGGGATGTTGCGGATCATCTGCAGCGTCGTGTCGGTCAGGCCGCGGCTGAGCGCCGACAGCCCGTTGGCAAGGCCGAGTGCAAAGCCGATCGAGCCGCCGATGGCAAAGCCGGCCAGCGCACGCAGCGTGCTGACGCCGATGTTTTCGATCAGCTCGCCCGACAGCGTCAGCCGCCAGAAGGCCTCGGCCACCGCGCTCGGCGCCGGCAGCACATTGGCCGGCATCACGCCGGCGCGGCTGGCGGCTTCCCAGCCAATTATGACCAGCGCCGGCAGCAGCCAGCCGATGCCGTTCTGTTTGACGCGCCGGGCAAAACTCACGACGAGGCCTGCAGGCGGTTGGCGCCGTGGAAGCCGACGGCGAATTCATTGGCGATGTTCTCATGCGCCCGTGCCCGCCTGGTGCCCAGGCCGAGACGCGGGAACAGAAGCTCGGCGACGCGGTAGGCTTCCTCGAGATGCGGGTAGCCGGAGCCGATGATGGTGTCGATGCCGATCGCCTGATACTCGCGGATGCGCTCGACGATCTGCTCGGGCGAGCCGACCAAAGCTGTGCCGGCGCCGCCGCGCACCAGGCCGACGCCGGCCCACAGATTGGGCGAAACCACCAGCCTGTCGCGGCGGCCGCCATGCAGTTCGGCCATGCGCCGCTGTCCCACAGAGTCCATCTCCCTGGTGAAGCGGGCCTGGGCATTTTCGATCTGGGCATCGGTGACGTGGCTGATCAGCCGGTCGGCGGCGCGCCAGGCCTCTTCCTCGGTCTCGCGCACGATGAAATGAAGCCTGATGCCGAAACGCAGTTTGCGGCCGCGCCGTTCAGCCTTTTTGCGCGCCGCGCTGAGTTTTTCCGCCACCTGCGCCGGCGGCTCGCCCCAGGTCAGGTACATATCGACGAGATCGGCGGCGAGCTCCTGGCCGGCATCGGACGAGCCGCCGAAATAGAGCGGCGGCCGCTCCTGTTGCGGCAGAAGGTCAAGGCGGCCATTGTCGACGCGGTAATATCTGCCGTTGAAGTTGACGCTCTCGCCCGACACCAGGGCGCGCCAGATGGTCAGGAACTCTTGCGCCTGCGCATAGCGCTCGTCATGCGGCAGGAACACGCCATCGCCGGCAAGCTCGGTCGGGTTGCCGCCGACCACGACATTGAGCAGCAGGCGGCCATTGCTCAGCCGGTCGAGCGCCGCCGTCTGGCGTGCCGCGAAGGTGGGCAACGTCACGCCGGGCCGTAGCGCCACCAGGAATTTGAGCTTTTCCGTCAGCGCTGCAAGGCCGGAGGCGGTGATCCAGGAATCCTCGCAATTCTGCCCGGTCGGCAAAAGCACGCCGGGAAAGCCGAGCCGGTCGACGGCCTGTGCGATCTCCTTGAAGTAAGCGAACTCCGGCGGCCGCTGCTGCTGTTCGGAGCCGAGATAGGAGCCGTCGCCATGCGTCGGGATGAACCAGAAGAAATCGAGCGGGCCGGCTTGCGGGCTTGATGAAGCGGTCATGGCGAAATCCCTGAGTGTTGAAACGGCAAAGGCGCCGGGCGTTTTCCGCCCGGCGCCACACAAGAAAGTTCAATTGCCCGGTGCGGTCCATACGGCGTCGGAGATGCGCACCGCGTTCGGGATCAGCTTGAGCTTGTAGAAGCGATCGGCTGTCGCCTGCTGGCCGGCGATGATCTCGTCGGTGATCGGGAAGATGCCGAATTTGGTGCGGTTGGCCGCGATCGTCTGTGCATCGAGCGGCACGCCGGTCACCTCATGCAGCGCCGCGGCAACCTTGTCGCGGTTCGCGTCCGCCCATTTCGCCGCCACGCCGAGCGCCGCTATCGTCGTGGTGATCGTCTCCGGATGCGCCTTGGCGAAATCCTTGTTGGCGAGGAAATAGGTGTTCACCTTGAGCACCTCGCTGGAGCGCGCCAGCACGCGCGGCTGGTAGCGTGTCTCGGCGATGGCGTAGAACGGATCCCAGACCGCCCAGGCATCGATCTGGTCGCTGGCGAAAGCCGCCGCGGCATCAGCCGGGCTGAGATAGACCGGGGTGATCTGGTCGAAGGGGATGTTTGCTTTTTCGAGTGCCGCGACCAGCAGATTGTGCGCGCTGGTGCCTTTGCCGACGCCGATGCGCTTTCCCTTGAGGTCGGCGAGCGACTGGATCGGCGATGCCGGCTTGACGAAGATCGCTTCGCCGTCGCCATTGGCCGGCAGTGCCGCCGCATAGACGATGTTGGCGCCGGCCGACTGGCCGAAGATTGGCGGTGCGTCGCCGGTCCAGCCGACATCGATGGCGCCGACATTGAGCGCCTCGACCAGCGGCGGGCCGGCGGTGAATTCGACCCATTTCACCGCGACACCCTTGTCGCTCAGCGCCTTCTCGATCACCTGCTGCTGCCGGGCGATGACCGGCAGGCCGGTCTTCTGATAGCCGATGTTGAGCTGCTCCAACTCCTGCGCCGAGGCACTGAGCGAGGCAGCAATGCCCGCCGCCAAAAGGCCAAGGCCGAAAACGCGTCTGGTCAGGCTGAACATGATCCCTCTTCCTTCGCTGCGAACCGGCGCCGGGAAGGGCTCCCTGCCGTGGATGAGAGACAAGGCTAAGTAGGTCTATAAATTTAGTAGAGAAACGATTTTGCGAGTTGGCTGCTTGACGTGGAAATATTTTCTTCAGAACCAGCGCTCGTCATCCTAGGGCGAAGCAAGGAGCGAAGCGACGCGGCGCAGACCCTAGGATCCATGCCGTGGCGTTTGCCGTAGAGTGGAAGGGATCAGAATGTCGCTTGTGAGCGAACCGAGGCTCGATACCCTGAAACCATGACCGGCTACGTCTACATGACTGCAAGCCAAAAACGCGGCACGATCTACATCGGCGTCACCAACGATCTCGCCCGCCGCATGCCTGAACACAAATCCGGCCAGGGCGCAGGCTTCACCAGCCGCTACGGTGTTCAACGGCTGGTCTGGTATGAGGAATTCTTCGACATCACCGATGCCATTCAACGCGAGAAGTCGCTGAAGCGATGGCCGAGACAGTGGAAGATCGAACTGATAGAGAAGGCCAATCCGGAGTGGTTTGAGCTGTTTCGCGGAACCGGGTGGTAGGCGCCCGGTTTGTTGCTCCCCTGGAGCGTAGCATCAGCGTCTCGGCATGGATCCTAGGGTCTGCGCCGCGTCGCTTCGCTCCTTGCTTCGCCCTAGGATGACGAAATCGCGAAGGCTGGCGCTAATCACCATCACCTCACTGCGACCAATACTGCCAGGCCCAGTAAAATCCCTCGTCGCGTGGCGGCAGGCGGTCGCGTTCGGCGTCGAGTTGCACCGGGGCCGGCGATTTCGGCTGCGGCTGCGACGACGAGTTCTCCCGCCAGGCGAGCAGCCAGTTGCCGAGATGGGCGAACAGCACCGCGGTGGACTGGGTCATGACATCACTCCTTCTGTTCCAGGGTCGGCGGTCGCCGTGCTGCGAAGGGAAGCAGCCGGTCAAACCGGCAGAAACTTGTTGTCATTCCTTTCCCGCCCACGGAACCAGCTGACGCTCGATCCGGCGGATGATGAATTCCAGCACGAAGGCTATTGTCGCGATCACCACTATTCCCATCACCACGACATCGGTGACCAGGAACTGGGCGGCCGACTGGATCATGAAGCCGAGGCCGCGCGTTGCCGCCACCAGCTCGGCTGCAACCAGCGTCGACCAGCCGGCGCCGAGCGCGATGCGCAGGCCGGTGAGGATCGACGGCAGCGCGCTGGGCAGGATGACATGGCGCACCACTTGGCGCTGCGTCGCACCAAGCGAACGGGCCGCATCGATGCGCTCCTTTGAGACACCGCGCACGCCCGAGGCCGTCGACAGCGCCACCGGCGCCAGCATGGCAATGGCAATCACCAGGATCTTTGACGGCTCGCCGATGCCGAACCAGATGATGACCAGCGGCAGATAGGCGAGCGGCGGGATGGGCCGCAAAAATTCGAGCAACGGATCGAAGATGCCGCGCCCGACCGTCGAAATGCCGATAGCCAGCCCAACCGGAACGCCGATGACGATGGCCGCGAGCAGCGCCGCGAACACGCGGCCGAGGCTGGCGACGATATGCTGGAGCAAAGTCGCGTCGACGAAGCCGTCCTTGATCACCACGATGAACTTGGTCCACACGGCAGCGGGCGACGGCAGGAACACCGGCGACACCAGTTGCAGGCGCGCAGACAGCGCCCATGCCGCCAGCGCGGCCAGGATGGTGACGGCGCTGATCGCCCGCGAGGAAACCCCGCGCCGCTTCCGCACCGGCCGCGACCACGGCACCGAAATGGCATCGGCCTCGCCGGTCCCGGTGGCCGGCCGCTCGCTGTAGGAGGTGACGCTCATGCCGCCTCTCCTTCGAAGATCGCATCGGTCAGCTCGCCGCGCGCCGCGGCAAAGGCTGGATCGGCCTTGATGGCGCGGATCGGCTCGCCTGCGGCATAGCGCCGGCTGAAACCGGTCTCGAATGTCCGCACCACGCGGCCCGGTCCGGGCGCCAGCACGACGATGCTTGTGGCCAGCACCAGCGCCTCCTCGATGCCGTGCGTGACCATCAGCACGCCAACCCGGCTTGCGGTCCACAGGTCGAGCAGCGTCGTCTGCATGCGCTCGCGCGTCAGCGCATCGAGTGCGCCGAGCGGTTCGTCGAGCAGCAAGAATTCAGGCTCGGCCGCGAGCGCTCGGGCGAGGCCGACGCGCTGGCGCATGCCGCCGGACAATTCCCAGATGCGTTTGTCGCCGACGCCGTCAAGCTTGACCAGCGCCAGCAATTCGTCGGCGCGGCGCGCCCGCTCGGCTTGCGGCACGCCGCGCAGCCTGAGCGCAAAGGCGACGTTTTCACGGGCCGTCAGCCAGGGAAACAGCGCATCGTTCTGGAACACGACCGCCCGGTCGGAGCCTGGGCCGGTGATCGGCCGGCCGCCGATCGTGGCGACCCCGCGCGCAGGCTCGACCAGGCCGGCGGCGACATTGAGCAGCGAGGTCTTGCCGCAGCCGGAGCGGCCGACCAGCACGACGAAATCGCCCTTGGCGACATCGATAGAAACCCGGTCGACCGCCGGCGCTGCCTGGCCGTCATAGTGAACCGAGACCTTGTCGAGTACGAGATGCGGGTCGAGTACGAGATGCGGCATGAAAAGGGGCTCCGGAAGAAAATCAGCCTGCCCCGGCCCTCGTTAAGCGGATCCGGGACAGGCAGCACGCGGCGTCAGGGAAGAAGAAACCGCGCGTGTCACTAAAGCGCCGCGTGCCGCTGGGGCACGCAAGGGACGCTCTAAAACTCAGCTGTCAGTTCGAGGCCAGAGCCTCGGTCACGTATTTCGACGACACGTATTTCGAATAGTCGGGCAGCACGGCGTCGATCTTGCCCTGCTCCTTGAGGAAAGCCGAAGCCGCCTCGATCGCCTTGACCGTGCCGCCGCCGAGGAATTTGCCGGAAGCCTGCTCTTCCAATGTCGGGAAGACGTAACCCTTGAGGAGTTGCGGCACCTCTTCCAGTTTGGCGCCGGTGATCTTGGCGATCTTGGCCGCTTCCGGCGACGAAACCGACCATGCCTCGGGCTTGGCCAGGAACTGGGCATAGGATTCGCCGGTCACCTTGACGAAATCGCGCACGGCGTCCGGGTTCTTTTCGGCGAAGTCGGTGCGCACGATCCAGGCGTCGAAGGTCGGCGCGCCCCAGGCGGCAACCTGCGAGGAATCCAGCACCACCTTGCCTGTCGTCTTGATCTGGCCGAGCGCCGGATCCCATACATAGGCCGCGTCTATGTCGCCGCGGGCGAAGGCGGCGGCTATTTCCGGTGGCCTGAGATTAAGGATTTCGACCGACTTCGGGTCGACGTTTTCGTGCTTCAGCGCGGCAAGCAGGCTGTAATGCGTGGTCGACACGAACGGCACCGCCACCTTCTTGCCGGCGAGGTCGGCGATCTTCTCGATGCCGGATCCGTTGCGGGCGACCAGCGCCTCGGACTGGCCGATCAGGCCGACGACAAAGATGGTCTGGATCGGCAGTTCGCGGCTGGCGGCCGCGGCCAGCGGACTCGAGCCGACATAGCCGATATCGACCGAACCGGATGCGACGGCGGCGATGACATCGGCACCGGAATCGAATTTGCGCCAGTCGATCGTGGCCTTGGTCGCCTTTTCATAGGCGCCGTCGGCTTGCGCTATTTTGGAAGGTTCGACCACCGTTTGGTAGCCGATGGTGATGTTGAGGTCCTGCGCCTGGGCCGGGCCGAGGAAGGCCGCACCCGCCAAAGCTGCCGACGACAGGAGGACAATGCGTCGCGAAATGCTGGACATGAAAGGCTCCATGAAAAATGAGAAAAACCGGATGCCTGTTCATAGTCAGCTAATTCTATCATTCTTGTAGAGTTAAAACGTTCCAAGGAAAAAGCACTTGTTAGAAAAAAACTAACGGCTGATGCGGGCGCGGTGACCGGCCCGTGTCGGACCGTGCACAAACGCAAACGGCGCCCCAAAGGTGCTGAAGAGTTGGTGGTCCTGCCAACCCTCGCTACGGAAGAGGCCTGATTTGGTGCTCGGCGCGCCGCTTGCGGCCTGCCGCAGGATCGATGTCGAGCCGTTGAGCCTCACCGACTTCCGCAGCGACGGCCACCGCTGGATGCTGCGGTCAAGCGGCGTGCCGGTGGCCGCCAAGGCCGCCCGGTCTCAGAGCGGCAAGGCGGCGTCCTGATATCGGGCGCAGGGCGGCGCCCGAGTTGTCGGGAGTCATGTTTCGCCGATCCGCGGGCTGCGACCCAAAATTCCTAGCGAAGCCCCAAATGGCGCAAATCCATGCTGTAAAAGACGGTTGATTTGAAAACACGTTCCGCGTGTTCGAGGGTAAGTATAGTAATCTTATCGACATTGGGAGCAGGAGCCGCCGCTCATCGCCGCAATCTCTCGCGGCTGGCTGTGACCGTAACGGCACAAAGCCTTGCTAAAGTGGCCCCTGCGGCGTGAAAACGAAGCAAAATCAAGGTTTCTCGGCTTGTATATCATGTCAGTAGAATTTATGTGTCGAAGCAGCTTGCACGCGGCGGGAGGCACGTCAGGCGTTTCGCAACCGATGGTTCTGGGCCATCGCCTGACAGAGAAACATTCGGTCTATGCTCACCAAAAAAGGCAAGTACGGCCTCAAGGCGCTGGTCCATCTGGCGCAACTGCCGACGGGACAGCTCGCCTTTGTCGGCGACATCGCCAGCGGCAACAACATTCCGAAGAAATTCCTCGATGCCATTCTGGGCGAATTGCGCAATGCCGGTTTCGTCCAGAGCCGCAAGGGCAAGGATGGCGGCTATCGCTTGGCGCGCCCGGCCGACGAGATCAAGGTCGGCCATGTCGTGCGCGTGCTCGACGGACCGCTGGCGCCCATCCCCTGCGCCAGCCGCACCCAGTATCAGCGCTGTGAAGACTGCAATGAGGCGACATGCCAAGTCCGACATCTGATGCTCGAGGTCCGGCAGGCGATCGCCGAGGTGCTCGACCAGCGCACGCTGGCCGAGATGCGCGACATCGTCCTCGACGACCTTCCGGTCGCAAGGGACGAGCTTGCGCCGGCGCAAAAGGTCCCCGCCTGATCTTGAGCGTGCTCGCATGAGCGTCGCGCGCGCCAATTCGATCATCCCCAGCTCGATCATCATCGTCGGCGGCGGCGCCAGCGGCGTCGTGCTTGCCGCGCATCTGCTGAAGTCGCCCAACCCGGACCTTCGCGTCACGCTGATCGAAAAGCGTCCGCATTTCGGCCAGGGCATCGCCTATTCGACGCTCTTATCGGCGCACGTGCTGAATGTTAGCGCCGCGGGGATGAGCGCCTATGCCGACGATCCCCTGAATTTCTGGCGCTGGTTGCAGGGGCGCGGCCTGATAAGCCAGGAACAGACGCCGCAGACACCCTTCTATGCACCGCGCAGCGTCTATGCCCGCTACCTCAAGGAAGTGCTCGACGAGCTCGAAGCGCGCGAAAAGGAAACCGGCCGTCTCAGGCTGATTCGCGAGGAAAGCCTGTCGATCTCGCCGACATCGTCCGGTGTCGAAGTGGTGCTGGCCAACGGCACCAGCGTCGTCGCGCATCTGGCGGTGCTTGCCACCGGCCATGACGAGCAGCCCGGCGCCGGCCAGGGCCACGCCATCCGTATGGGCACCGAGGCCGACACCGCGCTCGATCCTGAAGCCCGCGTGCTGGTGCTGGGCACCGGGCTCAGTATGGTCGATGCCTTTCTGTCGCTCGAGCAGCGCGGCCATCGCGGCGAGATCGTCGCCGTGTCGCGGCGCGGCCTGCTGCCGTCGCCGCACCGCAAGGGCAACCCGATCAAGCTCGACGTCGCCGACATTCCGCTCGGCACGCAGCTCTCCTATTTCGTCGGCTGGTTCCGCGACCTGATCCGCGAAAACCAGAAGGCCGGCATCGACTGGCGCGACGTCGTCGATGGGCTGCGACCCTTCAATCAGAAGATCTGGCAGAACTGGCCGTCCTCTGCCAAGCGCCGCTTCGTTGAGCACACCAAGGCCTGGTGGGACATCCATCGGCATCGGCTGGCGCCCGAGGTGCATGCCCGCGTCACCGAAGCGGTGCGCACCGGCCGCATCCGCCCGGTCGCCGGCCGTGTCGTCGGCATCGAGGCTGGCGATGGATTCACCGTCGGCATCCAGTCTCGCCACACAAAGGCGCTGGAAACGCTGCAGGTCGCCCGCATCTATGATTGCACCGGCATCGCCCGCGACATCTCGACGACGTCGAACAGCGTCGTGCGTTCGCTGGTCGACCGAGGCCTGGCGCGGCCCGACCCGCTGCGGCTTGGTCTCGATGTCACAGCCAAATGCGAAATCATCGCCGGCGACGGCACCGCATCGGCCAAGATCCTCGCCGTCGGGCCGCTGACCCGCGGCACCTTCTTCGAGATCGACGCCATCCCCGACATCCGCGTGCAATGCGCTAGGCTGAGCAAGCAGCTGCTGGGGTAAAGCTGTTGACGTCGGCGGGATAGCACGCCCTCAGCGGGGGGTGGGAAGGATGGCTACGGAGGGTGTTTGGCTTGAGTCCAAAGCCGGCGTCAAACTGGAATTCCATTCCCCCTCTCGCCGGTTGATTGGCACGATCTACCTTCTTTCCGACTGCAAACGGCCGGAAAAGAAGCTACGCTGCCGCTCTGCCCCCGAGGCGGTCGCTTGTTCAAGGGAGCACATCGACATGAGCGAGCACGGAAAAGCTGCGCCAGGCAGTTCGGACGGCACGTTATCGCGCCTGCGTCCGCCATACGCCTCGGTGCTCGACCTCATCGGCCAGACGCCGGTGGTCGAATTGACCAAATTCGACACCGGCAAGTGCCGGCTGTTCATCAAGCTTGAAAGCCAGAATCCCGGTGGCTCGATCAAGGACCGCATTGCGCTGTCGATGAT
Source organism: Mesorhizobium sp. C395A (assembly GCF_030323205.1). Taxonomy (NCBI): domain Bacteria; kingdom Pseudomonadati; phylum Pseudomonadota; class Alphaproteobacteria; order Hyphomicrobiales; family Phyllobacteriaceae; genus Mesorhizobium; species Mesorhizobium sp. C395A. The sequence goes on from NZ_CP100473.1 coordinate 4,761,279, forward strand.
TGCCGCGGCCGAGAAGGAAGGCAAGCTGAAGCGCGGCGGCACCATCGTCGAGGCGACCGCCGGGAATACCGGTCTCGGCCTCGCCCAGGTCGGCATCCCCAAGGGCTACCGCATCATCCTCGTCGTGCCCGACAAGATGTCGCGGGAAAAGATCCAGCATCTGCGCGCGCTCGGCGCCGAAGTGCGCATGACCCGCTCCGATGTCGGCAAGGGCCATGCCGAATATTACCAGGACATGGCCGAGAAGATCGCATCGGAAACGCCCGGCGCCTTCTACGCCAACCAGTTCGCCAACCCGGCCAACCCCGAGGCGCATGAGACCACCACCGGACCGGAAATCCTTGCCCAGCTCGACGGCGACCTCGACGCCGTGGTCGTCGGCGTCGGCTCCGGCGGCACGCTGACCGGGCTTGGCCGCTACTTCGCCAGAACATCGCCGAAGACCGAGATGGTGCTGGCCGATCCCGTCGGATCGGTGCTGGCGCCGCTGATCAAGACCGGCAAGATGGAAGAGGCCGGCAGCTGGACCGTCGAAGGCATCGGCGAGGATTTTGTGCCGCCCAATGCCGATCTGTCGCTGGTCAGGAAAGCCTATTCCATCCCAGACAAGCAGAGCATGCTGGCCGTGCGGGACCTGCTTTCGAAGGAAGGCATTCTCGCCGGCTCGTCTTCCGGCACGCTGCTGTCGGCCGCGCTTCGCTATTGCCGCGAGCAGACGACAGCAAAACGTGTCGTCACCTTCGTCTGCGACAGCGGCAACAAATATCTGTCCAAGGTGTTCGACGATTTCTGGCTGGCCGAACAGGGGCTGGCCGAACAGGAACAGCATGGCGATCTGCGCGACCTTGTCATGCGCTCGCACCGCACCGGCGACACCGTCTATGTCGGCCCCGACGAAAGCCTGCTCAACGCCTATGGCCGCATGCGCCGCTCCGATGTCTCGCAGCTGCCGGTGCTGGACAATGGCAAGCTGGTCGGCATTATCGATGAGGGCGATATATTGGCCAAGGTCGACGGCCCCTATGACGGCCGCTGGGACCGCTTCAACGCCCCGGTGCGCACCGCCATGACCTCCAATCTGCACACGCTGCAGGCCAGCCAGACGCTGGATGCGCTGCTGCCGGTGTTCGACCGCAACGAGGTCGCCATCATCTTCGATGGCGACGAGTTCGTCGGCCTGATAACCCGTATCGACCTGATCAACCATTTGAGGCGCGCACGATGACTGCTGAAACATCCCCATCGGGCAAGAACCGCCTGGCTTTTTCCACGCGCACCATCCATGGCGGCCAGAGCCATGACCCGCTGACCGGCGCGGTGATGGTGCCGATCTACGCGACTTCGACCTATGGCCAGCAGTCGCCCGGCGTGCACAAGGGGTTTGAGTACGCCCGCAGCCAGAACCCGACCCGCTTCGCCTTCGAGCGCGGGGTGGCCGATCTCGAAAGCGGCTCGGCCGCCTTTGCATTCGCTTCCGGCCTGGCGGCGATCTCGACGGTGCTGGAATTGCTCGACAGCGGCGCGCATATCGTCGCCACCGACGACATCTATGGCGGCTCGTTCCGGCTGATGGAGCGGGTGCGCAAGCGCTCGGCCAATCTGCAGGTGAGTTTTGTGGACTTCACTGATCTGGCGGCGGTGGAAGCAGCGATCCGTCCGGAGACAAAACTGCTCTGGGTTGAAACCCCGACCAATCCGCTGCTGCGTATCGTCGACCTCGAAGGCGTTGCGGCACTCGCCAGGCGCAAGGGCGTATTGACGGTCGCCGACAACACGTTCTGCAGCCCCTACATCCAGCGGCCGCTGGAACTCGGCATCGACATTGTCGTGCACTCGACGACGAAATATCTCAACGGCCATTCCGACATGGTCGGCGGCGTCGCCATCGTCGGCGACAACAAGGATCTCGCCGCCCAGCTGAAATTCCTGCAGAACGCCATCGGAGCCATCTCCGGTCCCTTCGACAGTTTTCTCGCGCTGCGCGGCATCAAGACACTGGCGCTCAGGATGGAGCGGCATTCCACGAACGGCCTGAAGATTGCGCAGTGGCTGGAGGCGCGAAAAGATGTGCGCCGCGTCGTCTATCCCGGCCTGGCCAGCCATCCGCAGCACGCCATCGCCGTCCAGCAGATGCATGCCTTCGGCGGCATGATCTCGGTCGACCTCGACCGCGACCTCGCCGGCACCAAACGCTTCCTGGAACGGACGCAATTGTTCACGCTGGCTGAAAGCCTCGGCGGCGTCGAAAGCCTGATCGAACACCCGGCGCTGATGACGCACGGCTCGATCCCGGCGGAAAAGCGCGCGGAAATCGGCATTTCGGATTCGCTGGTGCGGTTGTCGGCGGGGATCGAGGATGGCGATGATCTGATCGCCGATCTGGACCAGGCGCTGCGGGGGTAGGCGTACCGGATGCGTACCGATGACAATGAGGGGCGGCGCTGACCGTCAAGATTAAATCCCAATCCGCCGCGCGTTAACACATTCAGCAGCCTTTGCTTAACCCTTCGCCGCTATGTCCCGCCTCGGGGAGGCATGGCGAGAGTGAGTGTGATGGACAACAGCCCGGAAAAGCGCAGCGAATGGCGAGCCATCTTTTATGTGCAGGCCCGCGTGGCCATCCTGTTCGTCCCGGTCGTCGCCAGTCTTCTGATCATTGCCGCACTTGCCGGCAACGACCACAGTCCCGACGCCCTCGACCGCACGGTTACTGGCTCGGTGAAATAGCGGCACGGCCGTCGGCTTGCCTGCCCGGGAACGGCCGCCTCAGAAAAACTTCGGGATCGGGCCGTTCTGCGGCGTCACGTCGCCTTCCAGGTCGATGAACGCCTCGTCGACAAAGCACCATGCCCAGCCTTCCGGCGGGTCGTAGCCTTCGATGATCGGGTGCTTTGTGGCGTGGAAATGCTTCGTCGCGTGCCGGTTGGGCGAGTCGTCGCAGCAGCCGACATGGCCGCAAGTGCGGCAGAGCCTGAGATGCACCCACATCGATCCGCTCTTCAGACATTCCTCGCAGCCGAGCGCGCTCGGCGTCACCGTCTTGATGTCGCGCGTGTGTTTGCATTCATCCATTATGCTCTCCTGGCCAGTTCGGGCGCTGCTACGTTGGGTCGCGCGAGATAGGCGTGCAAGGCAGCCACCACCTGGGCGCCTTCGCCGACGGCGGCGGCGACCCGCTTGACCGAGCCTGCGCGCACGTCGCCGATGGCGAACACGCCGCTGCGGCTGGTCTCCATCTGGCCCGCCCCTATGTCGGCGCCGGTGCGCACGAAACCCCTGGCGTCGAGCGCGATATCGCACCCAGCCAGCCAATCGGTGTTGGGGTCGGCGCCGATGAACAGGAAGAGATGCTGGATCGGCCGCATCTCGACGCCGCCGGGGTTGCGCCAACGCAACTGGGTGAGATTGCCGCCTTCGCCTTCCAGCGCCTCGATCTCGGTCTCGCCAAGCACCTCGATGTTGGGTTGCGCCTCGATACGCTCGACCAGATAGCGCGACATGGTTTCCCTGAGGCCGCCGCGGCGCGCCAGCATCGTCACCTTGCGGACCTGGCTGGCGAGATAGACGGCCGCCTGCCCCGCCGAATTGCCGGCGCCGACCAGCGCCACTTCTTGCCCTGTGCATAGCCGCGCTTCGATCGGCGAGGCCCAGTAATGCACCGACGTGCCCTCGAACTCGGCCAGCTTGGCGATGTTGAGGCGGCGGTAGCGGGCGCCGCTGGCGATCACCACCGTGCGTGCGCGCAGGCTTTCACCGTCGCCGACGGTAAGCGTGTAGCCCTCGCCTGCTGCACCGAGCAGCTTGGCCTCGTCGGGGATGACTATTTCGACGCCGAATTTCTGCGCCTGGTTGTAGGCGCGCGCCATCAGCGCCATGCCGGAAATGCCGGTGGGGAAACCCAGATAGTTCTCGATGCGCGCGGAGGCGCCGGCCTGGCCGCCGAAGGCGCGGCAATCGAGCACGATGGTCGACAGCCCTTCGGATGCCGCATAGACCGCGGCCGCCAGCCCCGCCGGCCCGGCGCCGACAATGGCGACGTCATAGACCATGTCGGGATCGATCGGCCGCAGCAGGCCGATGCAGCGGGCAAGTTCGGTTTCGCCGGGATTGTGCATCAGCTTGCCGTTGGGGCAGAGCACGATCGGCAGATGGTGCGGGTCGACATGAAAATGCTCAATCAACGTCTTGGCGCACGGGTCGCTGTCGGAATCGAGCGCGCGGTGCGGCTGGCCGCTGCGGCGCAGAAATCCCTGCAGCCGCAGCGTGTCGCCATTGCCGGCCGGGCCGATGACGACCGGCCCGCTCGAGCCGCTTTCCAGAAGCCCGACGCGGCGCAGGATCAGCGCCCGCATGATCCGCTCGCCAAGGCTTGCCTCCTGCACCATCAGGTCGCGCAGCCGCTGCGAGGGGATGACGAAGGCCTCGACCGGCTCGGCCGCCTCCGCATTGACCAGCGACGGCCGGCTGGAAAGCTGCGCCAGCTCGCCGATGAAATTGCCGGGACCATGAGTGACGATGGTCTCGCGCCGGCCGGGCCTGACATCCTGGGTGATATCGACCGTGCCCGACAGGATGACGATCAGCCCCGGCGCCACGGTGCCGGCGGTGACGATATGCTCGCCGGCGGCATAGGAACTCGCCTCGCCGAACCGGCGCATGCGCTCGATATCGGCGTCGCCCAGGGTGGGAAACATCTGGTCGCGGCGGGTGACGGTGATCGGCTGGGTGGGTGGGGCCATAGGTGCGAGCGTAGCGCCGAGACGGCCGGGTTTGAAGTGGTTTGTTAAGCGCCTGGCCGGGAGGGCAGGTTGGTTCCCGCACCAACTCGTGCGGATGCCTCACATGGCGCCGCGCTGCAAGGCAAACAGTGCGCCGACAAGTGCGACCTTTATAAGGGCGAGCCCGAGCAGTACCGCCAGCAGTCCTCACTCACCAGTATGCTGCAAGAGCAGCGCGCCGACGGTCGGCGCCGGGCTATCGCGTTACGCCAAGCGCCTGAGGTGCGGTGGTATCCTTGGGCTCCCCGAAGGCAGATCCTGGCGAAATCCCATTCGTCACATCTTTGTAGAGCGCTATCGGATGCGGGCGCCCCACCAGATATCCTTGGATTTCGGGACATCCTTCCCTCATCAGGAAGGCACGCTCGTCCTCTGTTTCGACACCCTCCGCGATGACAGGCAAGGCCAGCGCATTCCCCAGGCTGAGTATCGTGCGCACGATGGCGGCCGATTGGACATTCGAACCGACACCCGAAACAAAACTGCGATCGATCTTGATCTTGTCGAATGGAAACGCCTGCAGCGAGGACAGCGAGGCATACCCGGTGCCAAAATCATCCATCGAGACCCTGACGCCCAACGCCTTCAACCTCCGCAAAACCGACAAGGCAGTTGCCCGGTCGCGGATGAGAACCCCTTCCGTGATTTCCAGTTCCAGCCGCCCCGGAGCAAGGCCGGTCTCGTAGAGGATAGAATGAACGAGGCCTACCAGGTCCCCGAAACGGAATTGCACGGGAGAGAGGTTGACGGCGATCTGCAGCGGTGAGGGCCAGGAGGCCGCGTCTCTGCACGCCTGCCTGAGCGTCCATTCACCTATCTCAACGATCGTGCCATCCTGTTCGGCAAGCGAGACAAACGCGTTTGGGGAGATGAGCCCATGCTTTGGATGGTGCCATCGGGCGAGTGCCTCGAAGCCGAAGATTTCGCCGTCCATCCTGGCTTGCGGCTGATAATGAAGCACAAGTTCGCCATGGGCGACCGCAGAGCGCAAATCTCGCTGCAAGGCGTAGCGCTCTCTTAGCCGCTTATCCATCTCAGGATCGAAGAATTGCACCATTCGACGGCCGTCCGCCTTGGCCCGGTAGAGCGCTGCGTCGGCATTTGCCATCAGCGCCGCTGCATTCTCTCCGTCTTTCGGATAGATCGCCGCCCCGATGCTCACCCCGATCGAAATGTGCTGGCCCCGGATTTCGAATTTGCCTGCCGCCGATTCGAACAGACGGTCCGCAACGTCCTTGGCACTCGCGGACCGGTCATCCATGGCCAGGACAACCGTGAATTCGTCGCCGCCCATGCGCGCGATAAAGGCCTCAGGCGCCGCGGTTTGGAGACGCCGGGAAATGGTGCAAAGCAGATCGTCGCCGGCGGCGTGCCCGAAAACGTCGTTCGCCTCTTTAAAATGGTCAAGGTCGATGCTGAAGACGGCAAAGCTGGCGTGCGTTGCTTTTGCGCGCTCGAGCGTCGTGGCCAGGTGTGCTGCAAGCGCGGCTCGGTTCGCCAGGCCGGTAAGCGGATCGTGGTGCGCGAGATGCGCGATTTCCTCGTGCCGTGCCATCAGTTCGGTGCGCGCTACGTTCATGTTCTCGCGCGCGTCGTCCAGGCCGTGGGCGGCTTCCCTCACCTTGTCCTGGAGCAGATTGAAGCTTTCGGCCATCTCTCCAAGTTCGTCACGAGAGTTTACGGTAACCGGCATGATGTTCACGGAGGCGTGCGCCGCCGCGAGGTCTCCCCGCCCCAAGGCGACCATGGCGAGAGAGAAGTCCTTCAGCGTTCCGGATGTCAGACGCTTTGCCGCGTTGCTCACCTCGGTTGCCGAGTGGGTGATCATTCCCGGCAAAATCAGGCCAACGCTGATGGTCAGCAGCGCGACAACGACAAAAATGTCCTCCAGCGCGGCGACCAATGAAGTGTCGCCTTGGGGAACGCTGCCGATCGCCAGGAAATAGCCGGCACCGTCAAGCACGAGCACAAAAAGCATGGCTCCGGTAAGCTTCAGGTGAAGCGTATGTGGCAGCAAGGGTAGACCGAGTGCGTATCGATCCTCCATCGTGCGCCAGGCGTAGAGCGCAGCACCCGAATATGCCAAAGCCAGACCGAACAGGACGGTAGGAAGGCCAAATTGCTGAAATCCCAGTATGGCGGTCAACAGCCATATTGCAGCCGCGCCTACGCCAAGGATGATCGTTCCCCTGGGAGCCCGGAAGGGTCGCTCGGCTTCGGGACTATCACGGCGCAAGAGCCAGACTGCGATGTTTGGCATGCAGATGCTGATCAGGTACGTAAAATTGGCCGCGGCGATCATCCAGAGCGGATACCCGCACAGCATGAAGCCGATAGCCGCGGCAGCTGTGAGCAGCGTTGCCGCCCAGGGACAATCTGTTAAGGTGCGCCTGGCCAGGAAGCTCGGCAGCAGGCCGTCTTCGCTCAGCTGCGCAAGGGTCCGCGCGGCGCCTGCCAATGGCTGCAACGTTCCATGGAACATGTTCAGCATGATGAGCCAGATGGCGGCCGCCTTGCCGAAACTCCCCAACAAGGGCGCAAAGGTAGGCCCGAGAGCTATGGCGAGGTCGGTGCCGAGCGGCTCCGGCCCGAGCACACCCAGCCAGACAACCGGCAGGACCAGGAAATAGACGCCGGCCATTGCCGCGCTGGCCCACATCGCCAGAGGAATGTTGCGGTTGGGATCGATGGTTTCGCCAACATGGCAGGCTGCAGCCTCAAATGCCGGTGCGGCAAACCCGATCAGGTACAGTCCCGCCATCACCGACGTGATGTCGCCGAACAGGCCGGTAAACGGGCTGGTCAGGGCAAAATCCGTCGCCTGCCGCCAGTCGACCGAGCCACTGATGACCGGTACGAGGGATGAGAGAAACGCAAGCGTCGCGGAGGCCGTGGCGATCGGGATCGCCAGTTGGACCACCCACTTGATTCCACACAGGTTCACCGTCGTAAAGAATGCGATAAGCCCGCAGGCGACCGCCTCCACGGGGAGGCCCGGCAGGTACCATTGCTGGATTGCAGACGCTGAAAGAACCGCTGTCAGTCCGCAGGTCGGCACCCAACCCCACCAATAGCAGGTGCCCGTCAGAGCCGAGAGAACGGGACTGTAAGGTCGGAAGGCTTCGGCGCACGCTGCAGAGATACCGCCGACGCGGTTTGGCCACATGAGAACCAATTCGGTCCACGCAGGCGCGGCGGCCCAGCTTAGAAGCAGACCAACAACGAGCAAAGGAACCGCAGCGCTTCCTTGACCGGGAATATTCCCCTGGCCGACAAAAAGGGCGGCAATCAGAAACAGGCTTTGATTGCTGCCACCCATGGCGAGCGCTGTCGTGCCCATCCATCCCAAGGTTCTCGGGTGCGGTCGTGAAGGCGTGAGGCCCGGCATTCAGAGACATCCATTCGAGTGCGGAGCGCTGTCTGACTGGCGAATGTAACCTGCGGAGATATGTCTGTCGAACGTCGCGCTCCCGAAGTCAAAGTTGGACCTTAGGTGAGACGTATTAAGACTTCGTACCAAATCCGATCCCGCTGATGATCACTGTCAACTTCCGGTGGCTGCGGTTCAATCATGCTGATGCCGGTCCGAATGGCTCGATCTCCTCCGATCCGGGATATCATTTCCAATTTTATCTAATCGCCCACTATGGAAGAGCGATCGAATAGTCGCGAATACAGCCTAATATCGCTTATTATCGACAAATCTCGTGATTGCGGAGCGTGACCGCCTTTGACTTCGTACCTCGCCATCGTGGGGGCAAGCACCGAGACTTCACGCCGTGCCTCAAGTTGGAGCTAACTTGTGCGAGCACGCCGCATAGCCGCGCGTTGCAGGGTAAACAGCGCGCCGACCACGCTGGGCGCGGCGGTCGGCCTCGGCGCGCTGGTGGGTCCTTCCCAGGCCGGCGCCCGTACGGTCGAGATGGCGATCGCCCGCTACCATCATCCGATCTGGACCAAACTGGCCTCGGTGACATTTGTGACCATAGGCGTGGCGACGCTCTGGACCGGCTTGCCTGTTCTGCCGGCCGCGCTGATACGGCGCCGGCATCGGCTCGCATGGCCGGGTATCTTCACATGCAGCGACATGGTGTTCTGGACGATGCTTGAGCGCGACGCGACCTCGCCAGCGGGCACGCCTTCGACGCCGGCCCGCAGCAGGAATGTGTTCAGCACCAGAACACTTGGGATCAGCGTTGCGGGAGCCTGCACACGTGAGTACTCCGCCTCACAAGCCTTCCGGCTGGTCCTCGAGGACGAACGACGCTGCAATCAGGTCATCGCCGCTGATGCGGCCACTGCCGCCAACCATGATGGATGCGACTTTCTGAAAGGTCTTCATGTCGGCCTCTGTTATGCGCGCATCGCGCATTCTCGCCCTGAGAGAACCCAGGCGGGTATCGAGGGCTGGCGATGTCTCGACGTCATCGATCATCTTCGATCATCCTGGAGCGCAACGTGAAATCCGCTGCCCGCCGCCATGGCCGGCGGCGGGCGGCAGCTATTCGATCAGTCGTAGACCTTCACAATTTTCCGGGTGCCGGGGTCGACCAGGACGGTGCGGTTGTCGACCACGACGTAGCGGTATTTGACGTTGGGAACTTCGTGCAGCTCGACCGTATCAGGCAAGGCACTGCCGACGTTCAGCTCCACGCCCGGGATCTTCACCGAAGCCAGCGGCTGCTTTTTTACGTATTCGCGGACGACCGTATCCTGCTCCGGTGTGATGACGACATCCTGAGCTGCGGCGGCGCCGACCCCAGCCAAAAGCAACAAGCCTGCAGCGGCACTTGCAAAGTGGATTTTCATGGTTTTCTCCTCGCGTAATCCGGCGACGGCACCACGCCTGTTCGCCGAGGGACCGAACTTGAGATCAGCCAGATTGTTCCTGTGACTTCAGTCCGCGGCGAACCAGACCAAAGTCGGATATCAGCTAAGACCCAAGTCCCGAGGCGGAACGTTCAAGCGGGGCAGGCGTTTCCCAAATGCAACTAAATAAAACAGGAGAGGAACACATGGCCGACGGCCCAACTGTTGTTAATTCTGGTGGTGGCGGCGGCACTGCAATTGCTGTTGTTCTTGCACTTATTGCAGTCGTAGTATTGCTTATTTTTACCGGCGTCATCAATATCCGCGGCGACGGCGGCAAGGATATCGACGTCAAGGTTGAAGCGCCAAAGGTGGAAGCTCCGGCTGCACCTGCAAAGCCTGCGGCACCTGCCCCAGCCCCTGCGAGTGGCGGCTGATCTGCTCGTATCCACGCTTCCGAACTGACCTATGAAAAGGAAATTCCCATGACCAGATATTTCGTCAGCGCCGCCGGCGCCCTCGTCCTTATGGCGGGCATCGGCACCTCGTTTGCCGAGGATGTTATTGTTCTCAAGCCCGAACAACAGACGGTCGTTCGCGAATATATCCATAAGCAGAAGCTGGCCTCAGTCAGTTTGCTCGGCGTCGAACTCAACGTCGGCACGGCACTTCCCGACACTGTCGAGCTCCACGCAATCGACGTTCCGGATGTCCGCTACAAGTATACGGTTGTCGGAGATCATGCGGTTCTCGTCGATCCCGACACGCGCAAGGTCGTGCAGATCATCGAGTAACGCGCGAGCCCGCCGCTCCGATCAGGAGCGGCGGGCTGTGGCTGCGCTGTGAAGGCTCTACGGGCAGCCGTTTTCTGAACGGGAGGATGTCTGATGTTTAGCGACAAGGAAACTTGGGTCCTGGAAGCTGCCTTACTCGCGGCAATTCCAATTTGCGTAGCCGTCACCGCACTCGTGGCATTTTTGACCGCGGCCTGGATATGAATCGCTTCCTGTTTGTGATGGGCGACTTTCTATCCCGGCCACCGGGCTTCTACGTCCTTCTTGTAGCCATGCTGCTCTGTACTGCATTGGTGCCATTCGGCCTGACGAATGTGGTCACCTACGCATTGTCGGTAGCGGCCATCGTGATCACCGGCGTTGTGCTGATCCAGGGTTACCGCGACACGGCCGCCATTCACGCCAAGCTTGATGAGATTATCGTTTCGCTGAATGAGACCAGAAACGATGTCGTCGGCTTGGAGCATGCCGAGCCGGAGGAGATTCGGGAGAAGCTCCAGACACTCGAAGAAGAAGCAATGAAAGCGGTTCGCCCGCCGCATTGACCTCCGCTGGACTATCTGTCATCCATCAGCAAAAAAGCCCGGGAACCGGGCTTTTTTGCTTCGCGTCTAAATCATTTCGGACTTATCCGAAACGGGAATTTGGTGCCCAGAAGAGGACTCGAACCTCCACTCCTTGCGGAACACGGACCTGAACCGTGCGCGTCTACCAATTCCGCCATCTGGGCTGGTGCGGGCTCATGTAAGCGGGCAAACGATATGTGTCAACGCGCTTTTTCGAGGGCCGCTGCCTGCCGGCTTAGTTTCCCGGGGGTCAGCGCCGCCCCTCACCTGCCTGCCGGCATCCTCTCCCCGTACAGTGACGGGGAGGGGGGCGCTCTCATCGATGATTTTCGCCGGTCACCTGCGTCACAAGAAGAGCGCCGAGGCTGCGGCCAGCCCTTTCTCCCCGTCACTATACGGGGAGAAATGCCCGGCAGGGCAATGAGGGGCAGCGCCGACTTGGCGAATGCGTTGGCCGAAAACCTCACCCCTCCAGCACGTCCTTCGACGCCACGGTGGAATCGGCGTTGAGCTTGTAGATCACCGGCACGCCGGTGCCGAGCTCGAGCTTGACGATCTCCTCGCCGCTCTTGCCGTCCAGCGCCATGATCAGTGCGCGCAGCGAATTGCCATGCGCGGCGACCAGCACGGTGCCGCCTTTCAGAACATGCGACTGCATGTCGTGCAGGTAATAGGGCCAGACGCGGGCGCCGGTGTCCTTCAGGCTTTCGCCGCCGGGCGGCGGCACGTCGTAGGAGCGGCGCCAGATGTGCACCTGCTCCTCGCCCCACTTCTGGCGCGCGTCGTCCTTGTTGAGGCCGGAGAGATCGCCATAGTCGCGCTCGTTCAGCGCCTGGTCGCGGATCGTCTTCAAATCGCTCTGGCCGACCGCGTCGAGAATGTGCTGGCAGGTCTTCTGCGCCCGGATCAGCGCCGAGGTGAAGGCAATGTCGAATTTCAAGCCGCGTGCCTTGAGCTTCTGGCCGGCTTCCTTGGCCTCCTTGTGGCCCTGCTCGGTAAGGTCGACATCGCGCCAGCCGGTGAACAGGTTCTTCAGGTTCCATTCGCTCTGGCCGTGGCGCACGAGCACGAGAGTTCCCGACATGTTTGCTCCTTCAAAATTATGGATAGTTTAGCTCAAGCCGAGCACGTCCCGCATGGAATAAAGTCCGGGCTTTTTACCGCGCGCCCAGAGCGCGGCCTTGACCGCGCCGCGGGCAAAGATGGCGCGGTCCTCGGCATGGTGCGACAGCGTGATGCGCTCGCCGGTCCCGGCCAGGATGACGCTGTGGTCGCCGACCACCGAGCCACCGCGCAAGCTGGCAAAGCCGATCGTTCCTGGCTTGCGCACGCCGGTATGGCCGTCGCGTGACCGCACATCGTTGCCGGCAAGGGAAATGCCGCGTCCCGCCGCCGCCGCTTCGCCGAGCAGCAAGGCGGTGCCCGAGGGCGCGTCGACCTTGTGCTTGTGATGCATTTCGAGGATCTCGATGTCGAAATCCTCTGGACCGAGCGCGCGCGCGGCCTGCTCGACCAGCACCGCCAGAAGATTGACGCCGAGGCTCATATTGCCGGATTTGACGATCGTCGCGTGGCGCGCCGCGGCCTCGATCCTGGTGTCGTCTTCCGCCGAGCAGCCGGTGGTGCCGATGACATGGGCAATGCGTGCCTGCGCGGCATAGCCTGCGAATTCGACGGTGGCTGCCGGCATGGTGAAATCGAGCACGCCGTCGGCCTTGGCGAACACCGGCAGCGGATCGTCGCCGATCGTCACATTGAGGATGCCGATGCCGGCAAGCTCGCCCGCATCCCTGCCGAGATAGGGCGATCCGGTTCGTTCGACCGCGCCGACGACGCGGACGCCGGGGATCGAATGGATGGCGCGGATCAGCGTCTGGCCCATGCGGCCGGCCGCCCCCACCACCACCAGGCCCATTTCGCCGGATTCGCTCATGCTGTTCTCCCCACCGCCTTCTTGGCGCGGCTGCGCAGGACCGGAGTTTGGACGGGCTTCGAGTCGTCGACAAGCCCCAGTCCGTTCTTGCCTTGAATGCGGTGGAAGCGGGCGTAGACACTGTTTGGATCGGCCATCAGTGCGGCATGGGTGCCTTCCTCGACCAGGCGCCCCTCTTCAAGCACGATAATGTGGTCGGCGTTGACGACCGTCGACAGGCGATGCGCTATCACGATGGTGGTGCGCCCTTCCATCACATGGGTCAGCGCCTCCTGGACGCGCGCCTCGGCCTCGTTGTCCAGCGCCGAGGTCGCTTCGTCGAGCAAAAGGATCGGCGCGTTGCGCACGATCGCCCGCGCAATCGAGACGCGCTGGCGCTGGCCGCCGGAAAGTGTCGAGCCGCCCTCGCCGACGGGCGTGTCGTAGCCCTGCGGCTGCTGACGGATGAACTCGTCGGCCGCCGCCAGCACCGCCGCCCGCTCGATCTCGGCGTCGGTCGCCGAAAGTCGGCCAAAACGGATGTTGTCGCGTATGCTGCCTTCGAACAGATAGGGCGCCTGCGAGACATAGGCGATCGAGCCGCGCAGCGAGTGCTTGGTGACTTTGGAAATGTCCTGGCCATCGATCTCGATCGAACCCTTGTCGACATCGTAGAAGCGCTGCAGCAGCGCCACGAGCGTCGTCTTGCCGGCACCCGAGGCCCCGACCACCGCCGTAACCTTGCCGGCCGCGGCGGTGAAACTCAGGTTCCTGATCACCGGCATGTCGGCGCTGTAGCCGAACGTCACATTGTCGAAGCGAACCTCGCCGGTGGTGATCCTGGCTTCGACCGCGTCGGGCGCATCGCCCTGTTTAGGCTCCAGGTCGAGCAGCTCGTAAATCATCCGGGCGTTGACCAGGGCACGTTCCATACCGACCTGCGTACGAGCCAGGCGCCGTGCCGGATCGTAGGCCATGATCAGCGCGGTGATGAAGGAAAACACAGCGCCTGGTGGTTGTCCGAGCACCAGCGCCCGGTAGCCGGAATAGGCAAGGACGGAGGTAATGGCGAGACCGCCCAAAATCTCGGAAATCGGCGACAGCCGCTCCGCGACCCGGGCGATCTTGTTGTTACGCTGCTCGGCCGTATCGGCCATGATGCCGATCCGGCGCGCCAGCTCGGCTTCCAGGGTGAAGGCCTTGACGATGGCGATGCCTTGCGTGGCCTCCTGTACGGACCCGTTCAGCCGCGAGTTGATCAGCACCGATTCCCGGTTGATGCGCCGCAATCGGCGGGTGATGTAGACGACGGCCCAGATCAGCGGCGGCCCGATCAGCAGCGAGCTGAGCGACAACACCGGATCCTGGTAGATCATGACGCCAACGAGGGCGATCAGCGAGACCGCGTCGCGGCTGATGGAGGTCAGCGTCAGCGACAGCAGATCGCGAACGCCGCCGACATTCTCGTTGACCTGTGCCGCCAGCCGACCGGAACGCGTATCGTTGAAGAAGTCGACGCCGAGCTTCATCAGATGGTCGAAGCTGCGCTTCTGGTAGCGGGCGACCAGATTGTTGCCGATCTTGGCCAACGCGACCGCCTGGCCGTAACCGGCGAAGCCGCGCAGCACGGAGGCGGCCATGAACCCGGCGCAGATCCAGACGATCATGTCGCCGCGTCGTTCGTAGAAGATCTCGTTGATCATCGGGGCCATGATCCACGCCGTGAAGGCGGTGGTGGCGGAAACAATCAGCAGGCAGCCGACGGCAACGACATAGGTCCAGCGATATTCACTACCGTTTTCGGCCAGGATGCGGCGCAGCACCGCAGTGACCTCAGCTGGCTGGACTTTCAGTTTGAGTGGACTTTGAGCGGTCAAATCGCGGGCGCTTCGTGGTTTGCTAGAGCATGATGCCGAGAAGTGTGAAGCGGTTTTCGGACGACATCATGCTCTATCTCTTTGATTTAGAGCCGGATGATTTCAGGTCGATTCGATCTGAAATCAACCGGCATCTAGGGATGCCAGGCTGGAATTCGGCCCCCTCTTAGCGCCCCGGCTACGGCTTGCCTATGGCGAAACTTCGTCGCGGCTCGAGGTCAGGGTCACGAAAGCGGCAGCCATTTCCAGGAACAGACCCATGTTCGGGACGAAATGGATTACGTGCGCCAGCGCCGCCCCGCGGTCTGGACGCCGAACAGCGACGGGTTGCGGGCATAGGCGGCAAGGCCCAGAAGCGCTGCCAGCGGGTGGGTGATGACATAGACCGGCATCGAGGCCATCAGCGCGCTGTGCGGCGCTTTGTCCTCGAAGGCGGCACGGAAACTGCCTTCCTTCAGTGCCGGAACGATCTTTTGCGCGATGCCGCCGGTCAAAAACACGCCGCCGCGGCTCATGAACACCAGCGCGAGGTCGCCGGCGGTGCGGCCGAGGCAGGTGACGAACAGCGCCAGCGCTTCCTCGGCAACCGGGTCGGTCTTGGCCAGCGCCGCCCCGGTGATTTCGGCCGGCGTGGTGAACGGCGCCGGCTTGCCGTCGGCCTTGGCGACCGCCCGGTAGACATTGACCAGACCGCGCCCGCACAGGATCTGCTCGCCCGAAATGCGGCCGTCCAGCTTTTCGATATGCGGGAACACCTCGAAATCGCGCGGCGTCCGCGGACCGATATCCATATGGCCGCCTTCGCCAGGCACCGGGATCCAGTGGTGGAGGGCATGAACCAACCCGGCGACGCCGAGGCCGGTGCCGGGGCCGAGCACGACGCGTCCGGCATTCTCCTCCGGCGTGCCGCCGCCGATCTTTTCCATATGCTCTTCGCCGAGCGCCACGACGGCCAGCGCCTGCGCCTCGAAATCGTTGAGCACGACGATGTCGCCCAGGCCCAGATTGGCAAACATCTGCTTCGGCTTCACCACCCAGGGACAGTTGGTAAGCGGGATCTCGTCGCCATCGACTGGTCCGGCGATCGCCAGCACTGCCGAATTCGGCCGGATGGACGATCGGTCGAGCACCGCCGCCTGGATCGCCTCGTCTATGGTGGCGAAATCGGCGGTTTGCACGATATGCGGCTCACCGGCTTCCGAATTTGCGTCGAGCACGATCGAAAAGCGCGCATTGGTGCCGCCGATGTCGCCGATCAGCACTGGAAACCGCAACGCGGTGTCGTCGTCGCCTGACATGCTCTTGCTCGTCCCCTTTGCGGCGCCGTTGCGACCGTTTCAATCGCCCGGTTTTTCAATCGCCCGGTTTTTCAATCGCTCGGTGTTCAATCGCCCGGTGTTCAATCGCCCGGTGTTCAATCGATTGACTAGCGCATGGCCCCGGAAAGGGAAAGCGTCAGTTCGCCATCACTGTCCGACGTTTGCCGGCGGCCGTCGCCTTGGCAGGGGAATGCCGATCTCCGGCGTGGCGGTGAAGGCGTTGGCTGCGTTTGGCAAGCCGCCCGCATTGCCCGCAATAGGCGGAGGCGCGTCGGGTTCCGGCGCCCTGGCGGCGATCGGCACGCCGCCGCCGCGATAGGTGACGGCTTCGGCCGTGTCCGCGTCGGGCTGGTCAAGCACGAACTGGCATTGTTTCGGCAGGTTCGCCATCGTCATCAGGTCGCGCGCCTTGGGCGCATCCGGGTTCTTGTTGGGGCGCCACGGCTCCTCGGCAAACCACCAGGCCAGCGGCTTGCCGCAGCCGTCATCGTCGGGCGTCGCTTCCTGTCCCTTGCAGTTGGGCGAACCCGGCTGGCAGCCGATGCGGATGTGGAAATGATAGTCATGGCCCCAGAACGGCCGGATTTTTCTCAGCCAGGTACGGTCGCCGGTGACGGTGTCGCACAGCTTCTTCTTGATGCCTGGATTGACCAGGATGCGCTCGACTTCCGGATAGCTCGCGGCGCGCTTCAACAGCTTGGTATGTATCGGCTTCCACAGCCTGTCCTTCACCAGATGCGTCTTGTCGTCGACCATCAGCGTGGCGCTGATGTTTTCGCGCTCCTGGGTCGTAAGCTTGCGGTCGGGCATCGGCGTCAGCCAGATGTCGGCGTCGAGGCCGATCTGGTGCGAGGCGTGCCCGGTCAGCATCGGGCCGCCGCGCGGCTGCGAAATGTCGCCGATCAGAAGCCCCGGCCAGCCGTCGGCGGCGGCATCGCGCGACAGCTTCTCGATCAGCGCAATCATCGTTGGATGACCCCAGCGCCGGTTGCGCGAGGGACGCATCACCTCCCAGTTCTGGCCGTCCATCGGAATGGCGACGCCGCCGGTGAAGCAGCCCTTTGAATAGAAGCCGAAGGATTGCGCCGCAGCCACCGCCGGCAGCTTCTTGGCGCCGAACAGGTCTTTTGCCCGTGGCTCGGCCGTGATTGCGCCCGCCACCAGCCCGGCCAGCGCCACGATCGCCAGCGCCGCCGTCAGGAACGGCCGTCTGGCGGTCAAGGATCGCATCGAAATCGTCATGAACCCCACTGCAAAAGTCCGCAACACAATCGAATCATATCACCCTCGGGCTCGCGTTTCGATTATCTACCTTCATCGGGCTGCGCGGCTCGCCGTCGCGCCAGCTGCCGTCGGCCCACATCCGATCGAACGCCTGGCGGTAGTCCGGATAGCGGAACCGGTAGCCCGCTGCCTTGATCGCGGCGTTGGCGACGCGCTTGTTCTCGCCATAGAAGGACCGCGCCATGGGCGAAAGTTGGGCGGTCTCGAAAGGAATCTCCGGCGGCGGCTCGACGCCCATCAGCGAAGCGGCATAGGTGACGACATCCTGCGGCGGCGCCGGCTCGTCATCGGTGACGTTGAAAATGCCGCCTCTATTGCCACCGATGAGGTGCCAGAGCGCACCGGCGATGTCGTCGCAATGGATGCGGTTGAACACCTGGTCGGGCTTGACCAGCCGCCTGGCCGTGCCGTTTTCCAGATTGACCAGCGCGTTGCGTCCCGGCCCATAAATGCCGGAAAGCCGCAGGATCGCCACCGGCTTGCCGGTCTCGAGGCCAAGCTGCAGCCAGTCCCGCTCGGCCGCCACTCGCATCGACGAGCGTTTCGACACCGGCCGGCACTCGGCCGTTTCATCGACCCAGGCGCCGTCATAATTGCCATAGACGCCGACGGTCGAGAGATAGCCGATCCAGCGAAGCGCCGGCATCGCCTCGATCGCCTTGCGCGCGGCGAGAAGCACAGGGTCGCCGGCCTCCTCCGGTGCCACGGAGACGACGAGATGGGTGGTCTTTTCCAGCGCATCGCCGATTTCAGGGGTCAGGGCGCCGTCGAACAGCAGCGGCGCGATGCCGACCTGCCGCAATGCCTCGAATTTCTCGGCCGAGCGCGTGGTGCCGAAGATCGTAATCGCCTCCGCATTGGCCCGTGCAAAGGCTTTGCCCGAATAGCCGGCGCCGAAGATAAAAACCTGTTTTTCGCTCATGCGTGCGCCTCAATTGGCAATGCGGACAGCCATTCGTCCTGCACTGTCGTGTCGGTTTCGGTTTTCAAGTAGATCGCCGCCTGCCCGTTGAATTCGGCGGCCGTCACCAGCCGCGCCAGCGCCCAGATCGCCGCGCCGCGCACCAGCGGCGAGGCATCGCCAAGCAGATCGCGCACCGGGCCGGCCAGCGAAACATCGCCGGAATTGCCGGCGGCGGTCAGCACGTTGCGGACAAAGCGATCGCGGCCGATGCGCTTGATCGGCGAGCCGGAGAAAAAGGTCCGGAACGCCGTGTCGTCCACCTGCAACAGTTCCGCCAGCGGCGGTTCGCGCAGTTCATCGCGCGCGGCGAGCTTGGCCTCCGAGGCGGCGCGGGCGAACTTGTTCCACGGGCAGGCGGCGAGACAATCGTCGCAGCCATAGATGCGGTTGCCGATCTTTTCGCGGAATTCTTGCGGGATCGGCCCCTTGTTCTCGATGGTCAGGTAGGAGATGCAGCGCCTGGCATCGAGCCGGTAGGGCGCCGGAAAGGCATCGGTCGGGCAGGCGTCGAGACAGGCGCGGCAGGAACCGCAATGGTCTACCTCGGTCGCATCTGGCGTGAGCTCCGCCGTGGTGAAGATAGTTCCGAGAAACAGCCAGGAGCCGTGCTCGCGGCTGACCAGATTGGTGTGCTTGCCTTGCCAGCCGAGCCCGGCGGCCTCAGCCAGCGGCTTTTCCATAACCGGCGCCGTATCGACGAAAACCTTCACGTCGCCGCCGGCCCGCGCGACGATCTTGCCGGCGATCTCCTTCAGCCGGCCCTTCATCACTTCGTGATAGTCGCGGTTTTGCGCATAGACCGAGATCGCGCCGAGATCGCGCCTTGCCTGCAGCGCACGCGGATCGTGGTCGGGGCCGTAATTCATTGCCAGCACGATGATCGAGCGCACCTCGGGCCACAGCGTCGAAGGCTCGCTGCGGCGTTGGAGCGTCTCCGCAATCCACGCCATCGAACCGTGAAAACCATCGGCGACGAATTCTGCCAATCTGGCCGGCGCCAGCGGGATCGCATCGGGCGTGGTGACGGCAACCGCATCGAAGCCGGCGCGCCGCGCCTCGGCGTCGATCAGCGCGCGCAGGGTTTGGCTTCTAGAAGTCGAGGTCCGCATAATGCGAAACCGGCGACAGGCCGCGAACCCGGTCGGAGAGCAGCGGCCGGAACGACGGCCGCGATTTCACCCGCGTGTACCATTCGCGCGCCGCGGCATGCTCGCGCCAGTCGATCTCGCCGAGATAATCCAGCACCGACAGCGTCGCCGCTGCCGCCAGGTCGGCATAGGTGACCTTGCTGCCGGCCAGCCAATGACGGGTGCCGGCCAGCCAGTTGGTGTACTTCATGTGCTGGCGAATGTTGGCGCGCGCCGCGCGGATCGCCGCCGAATCGGGGGAACCGCCGCCCGCCGTTTCCGGCATCACCGGCTTCAGCACGCGCTCGCGCACCAGATGCCGGGTCACTTCGCTCTCGGCCTTGTTGAGATACCAGTCGGTCAGGCGGCGGATTTCGGCGCGCTGCATCGGGTCTTCCGCAAACAGGCGCTTGTCGCGCTTCAGGACACCACGTGTTTCGTCGAGATATTCAGCGATCACCATGGCGCCGACGATCGGCACGTCGCCTTCGGCCAGCAGGATAGGCAAGGTGCCGGCGGGGTTCAGCGCCAAAAACTCCTTGCGCCGCGTCCACGGTTTTTCCTCGATCAGCGCCAGCTCCTCGCCATATTCGCCGAAGGCGAGGCGCACGAAGCGGCAGGTGGCGAACATCGGGTGATGGAAAAGCGTCAGCATGATTCCGCGATATTAAGGCGCACTGGCGAATCGCCGTCCGCACCGGTAAGTGTTGGCGGCCCGTCATGCGGCCGTCACGGTGCTGCGACCTATAGGGGGACTTCCGCGCCGTGACAAGCAAGCCCTTTTGCCAGCCGTTTCCTTCCGTCCCTTGAATGCCGAGGTTGCCATGGATAGCCACACCATCGTCGAAGCCCTGCTGCTCGGCCTGCTGGAGGGGCTGACCGAGTTCATCCCGGTCTCCTCGACCGGCCATATCCTGCTCGCCGGCCATTTCCTCGGCTTCCATTCCACCGGCAAGGCCTTCGAGATCCTGATACAGCTCGGCGCCATCCTGGCGATCCTCAGCGTCTATTTCCGCCGCCTGTGGCAGATGCTGCTCGACCTGCCGCATGACCGGCTGACGCGGCATTTCGTCATCGGCATCCTGATCGCCTTCCTGCCGGCGGCCATCATCGGCGCGCTGGCGCATGATTTCATCAAGACGGTGCTGTTCGAATCGCCAAGGCTGATCTGCATCATGCTGATCGTCGGCGGCGTCGTGCTCTTGGTCGTCGACCGCATGAAGCTGCAGCCGGTCTACCGCGATGTCGAGCGCTTCCCGACAAGGCTTTACCTGCAGATCGGCCTGTTCCAGTGCCTGTCGCTGATCCCCGGGACGTCGCGCTCCGGTTCGACCATCGTCGGCGCGCTGCTGCTGGGCGTCGACAAGCGCGCGGCGGCGGAATTCTCCTTCTTCCTCGCCATCCCGACCATGGTCGGCGCCTTCGCCTTCGATCTGTTCAAGAACCGCAACGTGCTGAGCAGCGCCGACCTGCCGATCATCGCCATCGGCTTCATCGCCGCCTTTGTTACCGCGCTGATCGTCGTGCGCTTCCTGCTCGATTACGTCTCGCGCAACGGCTATTCGCTGTTCGGCTGGTGGCGCCTAGTGGTGGGAGCGGTTGGGTTGGTGGCGCTTTTCATTTGGGGGTGAGCTTTACCCTCCCCCTTGTGGTGGGGAGGGTCGATCCGCAAAGCGGATCGGGGTGGGGGCGCCACACCCCCGCCCGTTTCGCCATCGACGAGTCGCGTTGCTTGCTCACCGACCCTCCCCACAAGGGGGAGGGTAAAGGCCGCTAACTCCTCCCATAAAACGCGTTCTCGACATGCACCGGCCAGCGCCAGGGCAGCACCGCGATCATGTCGAAGCGCATTGACAATCTGCCGTAGTCCGGCTGCCGCGACAGCCAGATGTCGGCGGCGCCTTCGATGCGGCGCTCCGATTGGTGGCCGATCGCCTCCATCGCTTCCATCAGCGTGCGCCGCGCCTTGACTTCGACGAACAGCACCAGGTCGCCGCGCCTGGCGATCAGGTCGATCTCGCCGAAGCGGGTGCGATGCCGGCGGGCGAGGATGCGATAACCTTTCAGCATCAGCGCCGCTGCCGCCAGCCACTCGCCGCGATGGCCGCGCCGATAGGCTTTTTGGCGGCTGGCGGCCGGGCGCTCAGCCATCTTCGCCTTCTCCAACCGCATCCCTGAGTTCCAGCAGCCGCCGGTAAAGCGCCTGCTTCTGCCCGCCAGTCATCTTCGCCGCCTCCGCCGCCGCCTTGGACGCCGGCATTTCGGCGGCCAGCGACAGCAGCAGCCTGTCGATGTCGGCGGGTTGGTCGGGCTTGATCTCGGCGGGCCCGACGCAGATGACGATCTCGCCCTTCGGCGTGTCAGCCGCCGCATAGTGGTCGGCCAGCGCCTGCAGCGTTCCCGTCCGCATCTCTTCAAAAGTCTTGGTCAGCTCGCGGCCGATGGCGGCCTTGCGCGCGCCGCCCAACGCCTCGACCATGGCGACCAGCGTTTCGGCCAGCCGACGCGGCGACTCGAAGAAGATCAGCGTTGCCGGCACCGCCCTGAACGTTTCGAGCTTTGTCAGCCGCTGCCCAGATTTCACCGGCAGAAACCCGGCAAACAGGAAGGCGTCGGACGGCAGGCCCGACGCCGTCAGCGCCGCCAGCGGCGCCGATGGGCCGGGGATCGGCACCACGCGCAGGCCGCGCTCCAGCGCTTCGCCGACCAGCCGGTAGCCTGGGTCGGAGATCAGCGGCGTGCCGGCATCCGAAATTAGCGCCACGCTCTGCCCGGCCTCGAGTGCCGCGATCAGCTTCGGTCCGGCCTCGCCGGCATTGTGTTCATGATAGGCCGTGGTGCGGCGGCGGATGCCGTAGCGGTCGAGCAGCACGCGCGAGACGCGGGTGTCCTCGCAGGCGACGACGTCGGCGGCCGCCAGCGTTTCCAGCGCGCGCAGCGTGATGTCGGAGAGATTGCCGATCGGCGTCGCCACCAGATACAGCGCCGGCGCCAGCGGCCGGACTGCGATCTCGGTCTGCCCGATCACATAGCTGCGTTTCTCGCCGGTCACCGGGTCTCTCCATTTCGCCCTGTTTGGCATGGCGCGCGCCGGGTTGCAAAACTCCCGACGTCGGGCCAAACCTGACGCCGATGTAACCCGGCGGCCATGTCTTTGCCACAGTGGGGAACGAAAGCGTGGCTGGCGGATTGAATACCTGAGTCTCTTGAGGAGGAGGACAGGATGGACAGCCTGGAATTGCAGGACGTTTTCGAGCCCTATTATGCCGAGCGCAAGCGCTTCACTGCGCGAAAGGGCAAGCGTGCGCTCGCCGAAAGCGACACCGGCCTGGCCAGTCGGACGGCCACCGCCTTGCCGACGAATGTCAGGCTTTCGGACAACAAACCGGACAGCACGACGGAGCACTGACCGTACGATGCCCAATCGTTTCGATATCTTCATCACCCGTCTTGAAACGAAGAGCGCCCGCGAAGGCGCGCCGCCGCATCCGATGAACGACCAGAACAGCGTCCGCCGGGACAAGAGCGACGCCAAGCCGGCCCGGACCGGAGAGGCGCATGCCGAGAAACACCGCGGCAAGCGCCGCTTCAAGCACGACGCTTAGTTTGTCGATCGGTGCAACATCGTCATCCTAGGGCGAAGCAAGGAGCGAAGTGACGCGGCGCAGACCCTATGATCCATTCCGTGACCTCTGCCGAAGGATGCAGCGGCGCAGAATTCTGAACCGCTGCAGCGCCTTAACCTCGCGGTCAAATCCCGGGTGAAGCCCGAGGATGGCGAACGCGGGCGTGGAACGCCCCAACCACATCAGTCAGCCCAGGTATCGCGTCACCCTCACCTCCAGCAATCGCACCAACTCCGGATCCATGAATCCGTAATCATCCGGGATGTCGAGGCAGATGACGCGGGCCTTCTTCAGGCTCTCCTTGAATTTCTTCTGCAGCTTGGTGCGGTGCGCCTTTTCCATCACGAAGACGATGTCGGCCCAGGCGACCAGCTCATGCGTCAGCGGCGTGTGGGCGTCGTGGTTGGTGCCGGCCGACGCGACCTCGATATCCCTACGTTTGGAGAACACCTGCTCGGCGGTCGGGCTGCGCAAGCGGTTCTGGCTGCAGACGAACAGCACGTTCTTCATCGCGATCTACCGCGCCAAATCCGCCACCACGGCATCGAGCACGATCATGCCGGCTGGCGTGGCGCGTAGCCTGGCATTGCCGATCGGCGCCACCAGCCCCTCATCCTGCAGCACGGTCAGCCGGGCGCTCGACAGGCCGCGCCCGGAAAACGCCTCGTAGCGGGAAAGGTCGATGCCTTCGGCCAACCTCAGCCCCATCAGCAGGAACTCGTCGGCCTCTTCGGAGCGCGTCAGGATCTCGCCGCCGGTGACGCCATGGCCCCTGGCCTCCACCAGATTGGCCCAGGTCTCCGGCATCCGCTCGGCGATCGTCACAACACGGTGGCCGTTCTCGATAAAGCGGCCATGCGCGCCCGGTCCGACGCCGACATATTCGCCATACCGCCAATAGGTCAGATTGTGCCGGCTCTCGGCGCCCGGCCTGGCGTGGTTGGAAATCTCATAGGCCGGCAGGCCATGCGCCGCGGTGACCTCCTGAGTCAGCGCATAGAGATCGGCGGCCCGGTCATTGTCGGGAACGGTAAACTTGTGCGCCGCATGCAGCGCATGGAACGGCGTGCCTTCCTCGATGGTCAGCTGGTAGAGCGACAGATGGTCGGCGGCATGGCCGATCGCCTGTTCGAGCTCCACCTGCCAGTCGTCCAGCGTCTGGCCGGGGCGGGCGTAGATCAGGTCGAAGGAAAGTCTTGGGAATATGTCCCGTGCCAGGCCAATTGCATGCAGCGCCTCGTCGACATTGTGCAGCCGGCCGAGGAAGCGCAGATCCTTGTCGTTCAGCGCCTGCACGCCGAGCGACACGCGGTTGACGCCGGCGGCGCGGTAGCCGCGAAAGCGCTCGGCCTCGACCGAGGATGGATTGGCCTCCAGCGTCACCTCGATGCCGTCGGGCACCGTCCAGTTCTTCGCCACGGCGTCCAGCACCGCCGCCACCGTCTGCGGCTGCATCAGCGACGGTGTGCCGCCGCCGAGAAAGATACTGGTCACCTCGCGCGCCCCGGTCCGCTCGCGCATCGTCTTCAGCTCGGTCTCGAAGGCGCGGGCAAAGCGCTCCTGGTCGACCGGCTGGTGACGGACATGGCTGTTGAAGTCGCAATACGGGCATTTGGCCGCGCAGAACGGCCAATGGATGTAGACGCCGAAGCCCGGGCTGCGGTCCAGCGACATTAAGCTGAGCCTAACCTGGCGCGGGCGAATTTCTGGAAGGCGCGGGCGCGGTGCGACAGCGCCGTCGGCTGACCGGGCTTCCAGCCGTGTTTTTCCTCAGCGCTCATCTCGCCGAACGTCTTGTCGAAACCGTCGGGCAAAAACACCGGGTCGTAGCCGAAGCCGAGTTCGCCGCGCGGCGGCCACACCAGCGTTCCCTCAGCCTCGCCGCGATAATATTCAGCCTCGCCATTGGGGAAGGCCAGGCAGATGACGGCGACGAACCGCCCCTTGCGCTGCGCTGGCTTGGCGGCGCCGACCTCCTGCAAGGCCACTTCGGTGCGCTGCATGGCCATGCCGAAGTCGCGGCTGCCATCGGGAGCTTCGGCCCAATTGGCGGTGTAGACGCCGGGGGCGCCGTCGAGCGCGTCGACGCACAGGCCCGAATCGTCCGACAGCGCCGGCAGGCCGGTCGCCTTAGCCGCGGCGAAGGCCTTGATGTAGGCGTTTTCCTCGAAGGTGGTGCCGGTCTCCTCCGGTTCCGGCAGGCCGTAGTCCTTGGCCGACTTCGCCTCGAAGCCGAACGGACCCATCAAGTCGGCGAATTCGCGCAGCTTGCCTTCATTGTGGCTGGCAACGACGATCTTCTTTCCATCGAGAGAATGCATCAAAGGCCCCAGATCCCTGGCTCGGCGAATTCGATCGAATTGCCCGAGGGGTCGCGTATGTAGATCGAGCGCCCGCCCTGCGGCCATTCGAATTCGCTTTCGATGGCGATGTTTTTCGCCTCAAGTTGCGCCTTCCACTGTGCGAGTTCATCCGCACTTGCGGCAAAGCAGAGATGGCCCTCGCCGACCGTGCCATGTGGCGGCACTTTCAGCCGCGCATCGGGCGCCGGCGGGATTTTGGTGGCTTCGGCATTGAAGACCAGCAGCACGCCCGGGCCGCAGCGGAAGAAGAGATGGCGGCCGTCGACCTTGCCGAGGAGAGGGAGGCCGAGGACATCGGAGTAGAAGGTCTCGGCAGCCGGCAAATCAGTGACGTAAAGTGCCGATTCCAGAATCGCGGAGGGAGTCACGAGGCACCCCCCTCTGCCCTGCCGGGCATCTCCCCCGCAAGGGGGGAGATTGGCAGTTCCGCTGGCGGCGTCTCAACGTTGATGGTTGGCGAAAACGGTTGCGACCTCTGATCTCCCCCCTTGCGGGGGAGATGGCCGGCAGGCCAGAGGGGGGTGTGAAGGATCGCCGACGTCATCACGTTAAATTCAATCAGGCCACAGCCATCTGCTGCAAGCTCACCAGCCGCTGAATGCCCTTCTTTGCCAGGCCCATCAGCTCCGCGAACTGCCCTTCCGAGAACGGCTCGCCCTCGGCGGTGCCCTGGATCTCGACGATGCCGCCCTTGCCGGTCATGACGAAATTGGCGTCGGTGCCGGCAGATGAATCCTCGATGTAGTCGAGGTCGATGACCGGCTGGCCGTCATGGATGCCGCAGGAAATTGCCGCGACATGGTCCTTCAGCACCTTGGCAACACTGGCCATCTGCCGCGCTTCCATCCAGCGCAGGCAATCGTAGAGCGCCACCCAGCCGCCGGTGATCGAAGCCGTGCGGGTGCCGCCATCGGCCTGGATGACGTCGCAGTCGACGGTGATCTGCTGTTCGCCCAGCGCCTGCAGGTCGACGACGGCGCGCAAGGAGCGGCCGATCAGCCGCTGGATTTCCAGCGTGCGGCCGCCTTGCTTGCCGGCCGAGGCTTCACGGCGCATGCGCTCGCCGGTCGAACGCGGCAGCATGCCGTATTCCGCCGTCACCCAGCCCTTGCCGGAATTGCGCATCCAGCCCGGCACCTTTTCCTCCAGGCTCGCCGTGCACAACACATGCGTGTCGCCGAATTTCACCAGGCACGAGCCTTCGGCGTGTTTGGAGACGCCGCGCTCGAAGGAGATGGCGCGCATTTCGTCGGCTTGGCGTTTGGAAGGGCGCATCGAGGCCTCTTTCTGTTCTTTTATGGTTGCGTCGGCGGCTTGTAGACGCATGCAGCCCATGGCGCAAAGGAAAAGGCCCCCAGATAGACGCCGGGTTGCGCGGGGGCGATGGAAGTCTATATCCTTGAGCCGGAGGTTTTTGGCTCGAATGACCAAGGCAGTCACCGAACCCAGTTTGCTGGCGCCCGCGCTGCAGTCGCTCGACATGCGTTCGCGCGACATCTTTCGGCGCATTGTCGAGTCCTATCTGAAGGACGGTGAGCCTGTGGGATCGCGCAGCCTGTCGCGCATCCTGCCGTCGTCGCTGTCGCCGGCCACCATCCGCAACGTGATGAGCGACCTCGAGCATCTCGGCCTGATCTATGCCCCGCACATCTCGGCCGGGCGCCTGCCGACGCAGACCGGCCTGCGCTTCTTCGTCGATGCCTTCATGGAGCTTGGCGATCTCTCCGACGAGGAACGCCGCGTCATCGAGGCGCAGGTGCGCGCCTCCGGCTCGGGCGCGACGCTGGAACACATGCTGACCGAGGCCAGCCAGATGCTGTCGGGCATGTCGCGCGGCGCCGGCCTGGTGCTCGCCACCAAGAACGAAGTGGCGCTGAAGCACATCGAGTTCATCCAGCTCGAGCCGACCAAGGCGCTGGCGGTGATGGTGTCGCAGAATGGCGATGTCGAGAACCGCGTCGTCGACCTGCCGGCCGGCATCACCGTCTCGCAGCTGCACGAGGCCTCCAACTTCCTCAACGCCCATATCAGGGGCCGCACGCTCGCCGAGGCGCGCATCGAGATCGCCCGTATCAAGGATGAGACCCGGGCAGCGCTGGACACGCTGTCGCAGGACCTGGTCGAGAAAGGCCTGGCGGTGTGGGCCGGCGCCGATAGCGGCCTGCCGGCGCGCCTTATCGTGCGCGGCCGCGCCAATTTGCTCGAAAACGTCACCGCCCAGGCCGATATCGAATTGCTGCGCCACCTGTTCGAGGATCTGGAGACGCAGGACGGGCTGATCCAGCTGCTCGACCTCGCCGAGGACGGCCCCGGCGTGCGGATCTTCATCGGCTCGGAAAACAAGCTGTTCTCGCTCTCCGGCTCGTCGCTGGTCGTGGCGCCTTACCGCGACAAGGACGCCCGCGTCGTCGGCGCGCTCGGCGTCATCGGCCCGACCAGGCTGAATTATGCCCGCATCGTGCCTATGGTCGACTACACGGCGCAATTGATTACCCGGATGTTAAGATAATTCCGAAGCCGGGATCACCGTAAAGGAGGGCGCAGAATGGCGCTTGAATCGTTCAAGGCCCAGATCAGCATGCTGCTCGAAGAAATGGTCAACCAGCCGGAGGACGAGCACGAAATCCAGGAGCAGCTGCGCGAAAAACTGCGCGAAATGCGCGCTATGGGCTTGCCGCTGCCGGAAGATCTCGTCGCATTGGAAAAGCGTCTCGACGACGATCTGGACGTCGAAGAGGAAAGTTGAGCGGTTCTCTCGTCGAATCTGCGCGCGCACGCTTCTCTTTTGCGGCGGCCGCACAATATCTCCCTTGTCGTGACGCGCCGACCGGCGCGAGTTCGAGGAGAACAGCATGATCCGGATTGCCGGCTTCGCAGGCCTTGCCCTGCTTCTGGCCACCAGCGCCTTCGCCCAGCAGGCTGATCAACTGCTGCTGACCGGCAAGGACGCTTTCGGCGACTGGAAGGCCGACAAGCCAGGTGTGCGCCGGCTGATTAGGCCGGATGATCTGAAAAGACCCAACATCACCGAATCCGCCTCCAACAGCGCCGGCCTTGGCGATCGGCCCGAGGGCGCGAAGCCCGTCCTGCTGCCTGGGTTTTCGGCCGAACTGGTTGCTTCCGGCATTTCCAATCCGCGGGTCGTGCGCGTGGCGCCGAACGGCGACCTGTTCGTCGCCGACAGTGACGCCAACCAGATCCGCGTCTATCGGCTGGCCAAGGGTAGCGCGAAGCCGGCCGAAGAGGGCATTTTTGCCGACGATCTCAACGAGCCCTATGGCATCGCCTTCTACCCGCCTGGCGACAAGCCGCAATGGGTCTACGTCGCCAACAACGACAGCGTGGTCCGCTACGCCTATCGCGACGGCGACCTTAAAGCCTCCGGCGAACCGGAGACGATTGTCTCCGACATCCCTACCGGCGGCCACTGGACCCGCGATATCGCCTTCTCGCCGGACGGGAAGACGCTGTATCTCTCGGTCGGCTCCGGATCTAACGTCGCGGAGGGCATGGGGAAGGCACCGAATAGCGGCGTTGACGCCTGGGCAAAATCACAGCCACTCGGCGCCACCTGGGGTTCCGAGGATGGCCGTGCCGACGTGCTGGCCTTCGGCCCCGACGGCAAGAATGGCCGCATCCTCGCTACCGGCCTGCGCAATTGTTCGGGCATGACCGTGCAGCCGGCGACCGGCGCGCTGTGGTGTGTCGTCAACGAGCGCGACGGTCTCGGCGACGATGTGCCGTTCGAATATGCCACCTCCGTCAAGGACGGCGCCTTCTATGGCTGGCCCTGGTATTATATCGGCGCCAACGAGGACCCGCGTCACGAGGGCGCGCGCCCAGACCTCGCCGGCTCGGTCACCGTGCCCGACGTGCTGATGCAGGCGCATTCGGCGCCGCTCAACATCGCGTTCTATGACGGCGGCAATTTCCCGGCAGAGTACAAGGGTGACGCCTTCGTCGCCCTGCACGGCTCCTGGAACCGTGGTATGAGGACCGGCTACAAGGTGGTGCGGCTGAGATTTAGCGACGGCAAGCCGACCGGCGAGTACCAGGATTTCATCACCGGCTTCGTCCTCTCCGACGACGCCGTCTGGGGCCGGCCGGTCGGCGTCGCGGTGGCCAGGGACGGTGCGCTTATCGTCACCGAGGATGGCAACGGCACCATCTGGCGCATCGCCCATGTCGACGGCCCGTCCTGAGCCGGCGAACTGCGCAACCGGCCCTAATGTACGTCCCGATGGATCACCTTGGGATAGGTATGGATCACCTCGGCCGATGAGACACGGTCATCGAAACCGGTATCCCTGAGATTGAAGAGGCCGACCGAGCCGAAGGACTTCTTCGCCCCTTGCGCGAAGCGGCCGTCGCTGAAATCGTGTTCGTAAAGCGTCACCGTGACGTGGCCGGCATTGAGCTTCGGCACGTAAACACTGCTGATGGTGTCGTTGGCGACGCCAAGCTGGTTGACGTTGAAGCGATAGAGGTCCTGCACCATGCGCCGGGCCGCATTGCCATTGATCATCCAGTATTCGCGGCGCGAAGCGCGGTTCGGGTCGATGAGTTTGAGCGGCGCCTTGCGGCCAAGCCCGAGCCAGTGCTCGAACACCATCACATTGGCGCCCCAGGGATAGGGATAGTTGGACTTGTCGATGATGCGTGGCGGGCCATCCTCGGCGATCTCGGCGGTATCTACATAGTCCAGCCATTGCAGCTGGAACGACGCTTCCACGTTGAGGTCGGTGTTGCGCGGATCGGCAGCGATGATGCGCCAGTCGGAGACCGGCGGATATTTGGTGTCGAGGTCGATGTAGAATTCGCCTTTGGCGGTGTCGTCGGGGTCTATCTTTTGCGGTCCGTCACGCTCCATCGCCACCAGTCGCACCTTGAACCGGTTGTTGACGACCAGCGGATAGATCATCGGACGAATGGGGTGAGCGCCAGGGTCCCGGCTGTCGGTAAAATATCCAGTCTGCGGAACGACATCGCTATCGCCCTTGTCGAACAGGCTGAAAGCCTGACGCCCCTCGAACCACAGATACCATTCCAGCTCGTGGACATGACCGCGTGCTTCGGAATAGTTGTTGGGCATCCACTTCATGAGCTGGATGTGAAGTCTTTTGGCTAACATGGGTGCTCCTGCCGTTCGGAGCCATGCGAGATAGCCGACCGCCTTCGGGGCGTAAGTGAACCATCTCTCGCTTTCAGGCGAGGATGACCGGCGTTCATGTCCTGCTTGGCGCAATCGAATCCGTTTTGCCGTTGCAGGCTTTCATGGCATCAGAGTCGTTTCACGAGGTGCGACCGTCATGACCCTCACCGGCTTCCTTGCCTATAGTGCTGCGCTGGGCATCGCCGCCGCCATTCCCGGCCCCGGCGTCACCGCGCTTGTGGCGCGGGCGCTCGGATCCGGCTTCCGCTCGTCGCTGGCGATGTCGTTCGGCCTGATGCTCGGCGACCTCATTTATCTCACCGCGGTGGTGCTCGGCCTTGCCTTTGTCGCGCAAAGCTTCGGCATGGTGTTTCTCGCCATGAAATGGCTGGGCGTCGCCTATCTCGCCTTCCTCGGCTGGCGTTTCTGGACGGCCGGGATCACGCCAGAGCCTGTCGAGGCCAGGAAAGGCAAGGGCGGCCTGGTACCGAGCTTCCTTGCCGGGCTTACCGTTACGCTGGGCAACCCGAAAACGATGATCTTCTACCTCGCCATCACGCCGACCATCGTCGACCTTAAGACCATCACGCTCGCCGACTACGGCATCCTGGTCGCGCTCACCGTTATCGTGCTCTTCGTGGTGCTGGTGCCATATCTTGCGCTGGCCGCCAAGGCGCGCTGGTTCCTGAAATCGCCACGAGCGCTGAAGGCGCTGAACCGCACCGCCGCCGGCTTCATGGTGGGCGCGGCCGCAGCCATTGCCGCACGTCAGTAGAGCGGTTCAGGCAATCCATTCCGCCGATCGGTCCATCCGGAAGATGCGGCTTCGGAAGGCAAGCGTTTTCAGCAAGCGGCCCACTCGATATTTTCGGCCGGCAGCCTATCTTGCGCGGGCGAAAGCCCTATTCTGTCCGCCGACGCCAATTGCCTGATCTGATTTGGGAGCGAAACCAATGAACAAGCCTTCCGCGCGCGTGCCCGGCCGCGGCCGTGTCTACAACTCGATCACCGAGACGATCGGCGACACGCCGCTGGTGCGGCTCGACAAGTTCGCCAAGGAGAAGGGCGTCGTTGCCAACCTTCTTGCCAAGCTCGAATTCTTCAATCCGATCGCCTCGGTCAAGGACCGCATCGGCGTTTCCATGATCGAGGCGCTGGAAGCGTCGGGCCGGATCAAACCCGGCAAGACGACGCTGATCGAGCCGACCTCGGGGAATACCGGCATCGCGCTCGCCTTCGCCGCCGCCGCCAAGGGCTACAAGCTGATCCTGACCATGCCCGAAACCATGTCGGTGGAGCGCCGCAAGATGCTGGCGCTGCTCGGCGCCGAACTGGTGCTGACGGAAGGGCCGAAAGGCATGAAGGGCGCCATCGCCAAGGCCGACGAATTGGCCGCCACCCTGCCTGACGCCGTCATCCCGCAGCAGTTCGAAAACCCGGCTAATCCGGAGATCCACCGCCGCACCACCGCCGAGGAGATCTGGAACGACACCGATGGCGGGGTCGACATCTTCGTCGCCGGCATCGGTACCGGCGGCACGATCACCGGCGTCGGCCAGGTGCTGAAGCAACGCAAGCCCTCGGTGCATGTCGTCGCCGTCGAGCCGGAGGCCTCGCCGGTGCTGTCGGGCGGCCAGCCCGGCCCGCACAAGATCCAGGGCATCGGCGCCGGCTTTGCGCCCAAGATCCTCGACACCTCGATCTATGACGAGATCGTCAAGGTCTCTAACGAGGATTCGGTCGCCAATGCCCGCCTCGTCGCCCGCCTCGAAGGCGTGCCGGTCGGCATCTCGTCGGGCGCCGCCCTGCAAGCGGCGATCGTCGTCGGCTCACGGCCGGAGAACAAGGGCAAGAACCTTGTGGTGATCATCCCGTCCTTCGCCGAGCGCTATCTGTCGACGATCCTGTTCGACGGGCTGGGAGCTTAGTTTTCGCGGAGCGGGAAGGACGGATAGGTAGCGGTCCGTCACCCCCTCTGTCCGCCGACATCTCCAGCGCTTGCTCCCGTCTGGACCGCACAAAATACCGCGTGGCACCGCACCGACCCGCTTGAGCGCGGCGCTCTGCCGGTGCAAATCTCCAACGGCCCGCGTGGGCCGGGGAGGACATTCATGTACAGACTTTACACGCGCCCAGGCAGTGGCGGTTTCGTCGTCGAGGCCGCATTGGCGCTGGCAAACGCGCAATTCGACCAGATCGACGTGCCGAAGAAGGATCCGCCGGACCCGGCTTTCCTCGACATCAGCCCGTTGAACCAGGTTCCGGTGCTGACCTTGCCCAACGGTCAATCGATAACCGAATCGGCGGCGATCTGCATCCTGCTTGCCGAGCGCCATCCGGAGGCGGGTCTGGCGCCGGCCGCCGGATCGCCGGATCGCGCCGGTTTCCTGCGCTGGATGGCGTTCATGTCATCGGTGCTCTACCCCGCCATCCTGCGCCTCTACTATGCCCATCGCTACACCACCGATGCCGACGGCAAGAAAGCCGTCAAGCAGGCAGCCATTGCCGAGATGGACCGCGGCTTCGCCATTGTCGATGCAGCCCTCGAGGGGCGCGGCTGGCTGGTCGGCGACGCGATGTCGCTGGCCGACATCTACCTCGTCATGCTGGTGGCCTGGCACCCCGATATGGACAAGGCGCGGGCCGACTGGCCGAACATCGAACGCTTATGGTCGGCGCTGCGCGCGCATCCGCTGATAAAACGGCTCAACACCGCGCATGAGATGTGGCCGGCCTGAACGGACGCTTCAATTTCGCAGGATCGCCCGTTTCGCCTGCAGGAAGCGGCGCACGGCGGGGTCGCGTTCAAGGCCGATCGCCCGGTCATAGGCTTCGACCGCTTGCGCCGCATTGCCGAGCCTGGCCAGCAGGCCGGCGCGGGCGGCCCAGTAGGGCTGGTAGTCGTTGAGCCGCTTGTCGTCGCCCAGCACGTAGAGCGCCGCCAGTCCTGCCGCCGCCCCTTCGGCCTCGGCAATCGCCACGGCGCGGTTGATCGAAATCACCGGCGAGCCTGATATCGCCGACAGCGCATCGTAGAAGTTACGGATCGCCGCCCAATCGGTTTGGCCGGTCCGTCGCCGCGTCGCATGCACCGATTGTACCGCCGCTTCGAGCTGGTAGCGGCCGATGACGCCCATGCTGGCGGCGTGGCCCAGCAGCGCCTCGGCTTCGTCGATCAGCGCGCGATCCCAAAGACGGCAATCCTGTTCGGCGAGCGGCACATAATCTCCAGCCGCATCGCGCCGCGCCGGGCGGCGCGCCTCGGCAAACAGCATCAGCGCCAGCAGGCCGAGCGCTTCCGGTTCGTCCGGCATCAGCGATGCCACCAGCCGCCCGAGCCAGATGCCTTCGGTCGCCAGATTGCGCGCTCTCGTCTCGGTCCCTGCCGGGTCGGTCCAGCCTTCGGCGAAAGCCGCGTAGATCGCTTCCAGCACCGTTCCCAGCCGCTCGCCGAGTTCGGCGCGATCCGGCACGCGGAACGGAATGCCGATCTCGCGGATGCGGCTCTTGGCGCGCACCAGACGCTGGCCCATCGTCGCCGGCGAAACCAGGAAGGCCGAGGCGATCGTCGCCGCGTCGAAACCCAGAATGGTCTGCAGGATCAGCGGCGCCCGCACGCTGGCTTCGATCGCCGGATGCGCACAGGCAAACATCAGCCTGAGACGTTCGTCGGGAAGGTCTTCGTCTTCCATGCTCGCCTCCATCTCCTCGGCCATCAGCTTGAGATGGTCGCGGCTCGCCTCGCTGGTCAGCCGACGGCGCACCGCGTCGACGCGCCGCCGGCGCGCCACGGCCAGCAGCCATGCTTCCGGCTTGTCGGGCACGCCGGTCTGTGGCCAGCGCTCCAGCGCCGCGGCGAAGGCCTCGGCCAGCGCGTCCTCGGCGCCGGCCACGTCGCGGGTGCGCGCCGCTAGCCAGGCGACCAGCTTGCCGTAACTCTGCCGGGCGGCCGCTTCGGCCGCCGCCCGCGCGATCTCCGGGCGATTGTCCATCACGGTGTCATTTCTTGGGCATGTAGTCGGCCATTTCCCAGATCGGCCGCAACTCGACCGTGCCGGCGCTCGCCGCCGGACAGCGCGCCGCCCAGTCGATGGCGGTATCGATATCGGCCGCCTCGATCATGTAGAAGCCGGCAAGCTGCTCCTTGGTGTCGGCATAGGGGCCGTCGATCACGTTGGTCTTGCCGTCTGTGATCCGCACCGAGGTGGTCGCCTGGGTCGGGCGCAACCGTTCGCCGGCGAGCCATGCGCCGGATTTCTTCAACGCTTCGGTATAGGCGGCATAAGCTGCGCTCATCTGCTGAGCCTTCTCGATTGGCGTGTTCGCCTGCGCGGCTTCGTCGCTGTTGATCAAAAGCATGTATCGCATGGGTGTTCTCCCGTGGTTTCGAAGGCCGCGTCCTAGCGGGGCCAGACGTATGTCGCGCGGCGGCGGCCGATTTCGACAGGCTTCAGAAAAAACTTTCGCCTCCGCCAGGAGATTTCGCAAGGACCAGATGTTCCTTCGTCTGCTGGCGGATGACCGGCAGCGGACTGGCCGTGGCTCCGCACAGCACTATCCTCTGTCGTTGGCGGGCAGGTCACACGAGGCATGGGAGATGAGAATGGAACTCGTGACCCACAAGAAATTCAAGAACGGCCGGTTGATGCCATGGGGCAAAGGCACGGTCGTCAGCGGTGCGAAAGGCACCGTCTATCTCTGCGGCAACACCGCGACATCGGCTGACTACGATCCGGCCGGCAAGAAGGGTGGCGGCTTCGCCGGCGATGCCACGGCGCAGTGGCGCAGTGGCGGGAAGTTCTCGGCAACATCAAATCGGATCTGGAAGAACTTGGCAGCGGGCTCGACCATCTCATCAGGCTGACCTTTTTCGTCAAAGGGCCATTTCCCGACGGCGGCGTCCTCAGCTCGCCTAATTTTCGTCTCGACGTGCTGGACGCGTTTTTCGCCGAGTATTGTCCGAAGCATTGCAGCGACAACAATCCGCCGCCTTCGGAGGTAATCGGCGTCGCAGCGCTTGCCCAGGCAGACATCGTCATCGAGATCGTCGCCGTCGCGGCGCTGCCGGACTGAGGCGCGAACGAACAGGCCGGCCTTGCGCGAGGTCACCGTTGCGACCGAAGCGCGCCGGCACGAGCTGCGCCGCCGCGCCGGTGCGGGCGTTGCACAAGGCCTCGGCTTTGGCCAGTGAGCGCCCGGCGACGAGCAGGATCAGGCGTGGCTCGCTCTCCAGCAATTGCACGATGCGGCCGCCGAAAATGCCATAGCCGCCAACGACCAGAAGCCTCATCGCGCCGCTCTTTTTGCGTATGTCGTTCCCGGAACCGAGGTCACTTTTGGGTGACATGCGATTAGCCGATCACGCGCGCACGTATCGCGGCGGACAGGATCTCGCAACTGTCCTTGCGGCCGAACATGGCGTAGCGGTTTTTGGCGATGCGTTCGTAGAGCCAGTCACGCAAGGGGCGCGGGATGAGCAGCAGGGCCTTCGCCGCCCGCCACGGCCAGCCGAGTTCGGCCATCACCGCGATGAAACTGTCCAGCCGGATGAAGGGAGCGCCGCCGACAAGGACCAGATTGGTCTCGTAGCTGTCGGTGCGCAGCCCGTATCTCTGGAACAGCGCCTCGCCGAAGGGCGACTGCGCCGCGGCGAAGCGGAAGCGGTTTTTGCGGTCGAGCCCGACCACCGTGCGTACGAAGCCCGAGCACAGCACGCAGACGCCGTCGAAAACGATCAATGGCTGGCTGGCATCGAAGGGTTCAGGAGAAGAAGTCACGGGACGTCCGGCAGCTTGTGTCTTCAGACACTAAGCCCGCCGGCAGCGGGATCAAAGCCGCGGCGTTGTCGCACGGCTTCTCGCGGCCAGCGCGGGGCGCTCGGCGCGATAGGTGGTTGCGCGGGGATCGGCCTCCGGTCTGCAGATCCGGCTGTCGTGACGCGTTTCGAATGTCATGATCAATGCGCGCCGAGCGAGCTGCCGCGACGGGCGCAGGCCGGACCCGGGCCGCGCATGTAGTAGCGCTCCGGCCGATAGGTCGGCGCGATGAACTCGCGGATGGCGGCGGCATAGCCGGCGATGTGGCCCCAGAATTTCATTTTACTCAAGTCCCTGTCCCGATTTTCGGATGTCCCGTCCGATTGCGGGGATCATAGTGTCGAGGCGTGAATAGTCGGTGAACACGATGTTAATCTTTGGTCGAAAACCCCATGCTTCGTGGCCGGAATGCGGCTGTTTGGGGGTCTTTCGGTGTGGTTCGTCGCCATTTCCGGCACTGTGACTTTTGCATCACATATGTTTCGTCTGGATGTCGCTTGGGCGCGGTTCTGTTTCAGATTTGGCGAGCCTCTCGAAATTTCCATGCTCGCTGCCGAAATGCCCCTGGTTGCGCGCCCGGAACCGGAACGGGCCTTGCCCGTTCTCGCTTGAACCGCATCGCGCAGGAGTTCGCCATGGCACCTCGCCCCGCCTGGAAGGGCTATCTGAAACTGTCGCTGGTCACCTGCGCTGTCGAACTGACCAACGTCGTCACCCACGCCGAAAAAGTTTCGTTCCGGGTGCTCAACCGCAAGACCGGCAACACGGTCAAGCGCATCTATGTCGATTCTGAAACCGGCAAGCCGCTGGGCGATGGCGACGAGATCAGGGGCTATGAGGTGAGCCCCGGTGAGTTCGTCCATATCGAGGACGAAGAGATCGAAGCGGTGCAGATCGAGTCCTCGCACACGATGGCGCTGGATGGCTTCGTCGACAAAGCCTCGATAGAGCAGATCTATCTCGACACGCCCTATTATGTCACGCCCGCCGACAAGGTTTCGGAGGAGGCCTTTGCCGTCATTCGCGATGCCATGGCGGACAAGAAGATGGCCGGGCTGGCGCGCGTCGTGCTCTATAGCCGCGAGCGGCCCGTGGTGATCGAGCCGCGCGGCAAAGGCATGGTGCTGACCACCTTGCGGTACGGCAACACGGTGCGGGAGCCGGAGAGCATCTTCGGCGACATCAAGGCGGTGAAGACCGACCAGGAGATGACCGATATGGCCGAACGCATCATCGACAAGAAGAAGGGGAAGTTCGATCCGTCGACATTCGAGGACAAGTATGAGGACGCGCTGCTCGAACTGATCCGCGCCAAGAAGGCCGGCAAGAAGGCTCCGAAAGCGCAGGCCGCGCCCAAGCCGTCCAATGTCGTCAATCTGTTCGACGCGCTG
Source organism: Mesorhizobium sp. C395A (assembly GCF_030323205.1). NCBI lineage: Bacteria > Pseudomonadati > Pseudomonadota > Alphaproteobacteria > Hyphomicrobiales > Phyllobacteriaceae > Mesorhizobium > Mesorhizobium sp. C395A. The sequence continues at coordinate 4,799,057 of NZ_CP100473.1, forward strand.
AAGAAGAGCCTGTCCGATGGCGGCCAGGCGGAAGGCCCGGCGAAGAAGGCCAAGCCGGCGGCAAAAAGCGGCAGGGCGAAAGCTTCTGCGCCCAAGCGCAAGTCGGCTTGAGGGTCGGCGCCGTGGTCAGCCTCGAACAATATCAGTCCAAGCGCGATTTCAAGAAGACGGCCGAGCCGGCGGGCAAGGTCGCGCGCGGCAAGCAGCCCGGCGGCATCTTCGTCGTCCAGAAGCACGACGCGACCAGGCTGCACTATGATTTCCGCCTCGAGCATGAGGGCGTGTTGTGGAGCTGGGCGGTGACGCGGGGCCCGAGCCTCGACCCACACGAAAAGCGGCTGGCCGTGCATGTCGAGGACCACCCGATCGACTATGCCGGCTTCGAGGGCACCATTCCCAAGGGCGAGTATGGCGGCGGCACCGTCATCGTCTGGGACGAAGGCACATGGACGCCCGAGATCGACCCGGCCAAGGCGATGAAGAAGGGCCATATCGACTTCGAACTCAACGGCCAGAAGCTGAATGGGCGGTGGCATCTGGTCAGATTAAGACCCCGCCCGGGCGAAAAGCGCGACAACTGGCTGCTGATCAAATCCGACGATGCCGCCGCCCGCCCCGGCGAGGATATCCTGAAGGACGCACCGAAATCGGTGAAGTCCGGCCTGACCATCGAAGAGGTCGCGGAAGGCAAGACCGCCGACGGCAAGAAGCCGAAGGTCTGGCACTCCAACAAGCCCGCGGCATCCAGCAAGGCGAAAGCCGGCAAGCGCCTCGACTTCGTCGAGCCGCAGCTGGCGACGCTGGAGCGCGAGGCGCCGCCCGGCGAGGACTGGCTGCATGAGGTGAAGTTCGACGGGTACCGCATGCAGGCGCAGATCGCCGGCACGGAGGTGCGGCTGCTGACCCGCACCGGCCTCGACTGGACGGGGAAATTCGGCCCCGAGATCGTCGCGGAACTCGCCCAGCTGAAATGCAGCGACGCCATCATCGACGGCGAGATCGTCGTGCTCGCCGACAGCGGCGTTTCGTCTTTCTCGCTGCTGCAGCAGGATCTCTCCGCCAATCGAACCGACCGCTTCACCTACTATGTGTTCGACCTGATGCGGCTTGACGGCAATGATTTGCGCCGCGAGCCGCTGGTCGAGCGCAAGCAGGCGCTGCAGGAGCTGCTCGGCGAGACGGCCGAAAATGCCGCCGTCCGCTTCAGCGACCATTTCGCCGAACCCGGCAAGATCATGCTGCAGCACGCCTGCCGCATGGGCCTCGAAGGCATCGTCTCCAAGCGCGCCGATGCGCCCTACCGCAGCGGCCGTGGCCCAAGCTGGGTGAAATCGAAATGCACGGCCCGCCAGGAATTCGTCATCGGCGGGTATCTGCCCTCGGACAAGACCGGCCGCGGCCTGCGCTCGCTGCTGGTCGGCTACCACGAGGGCGGCAAGCTCCACTACGCCGGCCGCGTCGGCACGGGCTTCACAGCCAGGAGCGCCACCGATCTGAAGAAAAAACTCGATGCTCTGAAGGCAGACGCCTCGCCCTTTGCCGCCGCGGTTCCCAAGGGCAAGGGCCTGGTCTGGGTCAGGCCCGAACTTGTCGGCGAAGTGGAGTTCCGCAGCTGGACCTCGGACCGTATAATACGCCACGCGTCGTTCCAGGGACTGCGCGAGGACAAGCCGGCGGAGGAAGTCGTGCAGGAACAGCCATCGAAGGCGGCGAACAAGGCAAAGCCGGCGGCAAGCGGCGCCGGCAAGGCCGCCGGGGCTAAGGCGCCCGCGACGATCACGACCAGCGTAAAACTATCCCATCCCGACAAGCTGCTGTGGCCCGAGGAAAAAATATCCAAGCAGGACTTGCTCGAACACTACGCGCTGGTCTGGCCGCGCATGGAGCAGTTCATCGTCAACCGGCCGCTCAGCCTGGTCAGGGCGCCGGATGGCATCGGCGGCCCGCGCTTCTTCCAGAAACATGCTTCGGCCGGAATGAGCGACAAGATTGCCCGCATGAAGGACCCGACTGATGGCGAGGAAATCCTGTTCATCCGCGATTTCGACGGCCTTGCCGCTCTGGTCCAGTACGGCGTGGTCGAGGTCCACATCTGGGGCAGCAAGATCGATGAGCTGGAAAAGCCGGATCAGATCATCTTCGATCTCGATCCCGATGAAGGCGTCGACGTCAAGGCGGTGCGCGAGGCCGCACTCGACATCAGAGGCAAGCTTGACGATCTGTCGCTGCCGAATTTCGTCAAGCCGTCAGGCGGCAAGGGCTATCACGTGCTGGTGCCGCTGAAACCCTCGGCGGACTGGGAGGCGGTCAAAACCTTCTCGCATGATTTCGCCAAGGCGCTGGAGCAGGCCGCGCCCGACCGCTACACGGCGACGCTGTCGAAAAAGGCGCGCACCGGGAAAATCTTCGTCGACTATCTCCGCAACGGCAGGGGCTCGACCACCGTCGCGCCCTACTCCTCGCGGGCCAAGAAGGGCGCGACGGTGTCGGTGCCGGTAACGTGGGCGGAGGTTGAAAAAGGGTTGGCGCCGAATTCCTTCCCGATCGGGGGCAAGACGACGCTGAAGGAACTAGCGGAGGCCGATCCGTGGGTGGACTTTTTCAAGCAGGGGAAGGTGCTGAAGCGGGGGTGAGCGTCGCGCGCCTCACCTGCTACGCAAGCGTTCCGTCACACCCCCTCTGTCCGGCAGGCCAGAGGGGGGTGCTGTCCCGCCAGCGTCGCCCAATTAGCGCCGCCGAACCTCTACGCTAAAAACACCCGCTCGAACGCCTGCTTCCCCGGCGGTGAAAACACCACCGCGCGGCTGTCCTTCTCCCGCCTTGCCCATTTCTCCGCCAGGATCTTGTCCAGAATAGCCGCGCCCAGCGTTCCCGCAAGGTGCGAGCGGCGCACGCTCCAGTCGAGGCAGGCGCGGCAGACCGGCCGGCGCGGCCTGGCGCCGACATCGATGCCGATGGCGGAAAAATGCGATGCGGCCGACGGCCCGAGCCTGATCTCCCCCGGCCGGATCTGCCCCGGCCTGATCTCCCCCGACCTGGTCTCAATGTCGTCGCGCAACAGGATGCCGCGCGCGACGAGCCGGTCCAGCATCGCCACCGCCTGCTCGCCGGCGAGGTGGTCGTAGCAGACGCGGGCCACGCGCATGGCGCCGTCGCGCGGGCCGGGCCGCACCCGCTTGGGGCCGACCGCTTCGGCCACCCCGGTGATCGCCTCGATCATGCCGGCAACCTGCGGCCCGGCGAGGCCGTAATAGCGATGCCGTCCCTGGCTGGCCAAAGTTAAAAGCCCGCCCTCCATCAGTTTCGACAGATGCGAGGACGCCGTCGGCAGCGAGACGCCGGCCTCCAGCGCCAGTTCGCTCGCCGTCAAAGCCGTGCCGCCCATCAGCGCATTCAGCATGTTTGCCCGCGCCGGATCGCCGACCAGGCTGGCGATGCGGGCAATGTCGGGTCCTTCACGCATAGTTAGGCCTCCATCGAAGCATTCTCGTCAGATAAGCATTATTGTCGGGCGGGATCAAGGAGAACGCCGATGCCAACCGCTTCCGCCCCACTCGCCAGCCGCCGGCCGTTCCCGTTCGTCACCTGGCTGCAACGGCGGCTTCTCGCCCGCTGGTACGACCGCCATCTGCAGCGGCTAGACCTCGCGGAGGTCGACGACCATCTGCTGCGCGATCTCGGCCTGACCCGTGAGGATGTGCGCCGCGAATGCGCAAAATCCTTCTGGCAGGCCTGACCGCCAGCGCTTTTGCTTAGCAGACCCTGCGGCACAACGTTTCGACGCCGCTCGAACTATCGATGCGAAACCCAAGGAGATCACGATGACCATCACCTGCTTCATCCGCTATGAGATCGACCCGTTCGGCAAGCCGGCCTTCGAGCAATATGCCAAGGCCTGGGGCCAGGCGATCCCGCGCTGCGGCGCCGATCTGATCGGCTACTACGCCCCGCATGAGGGCTCGGCCACCACCGCCTACGCCGCCTACAGCATCGACAGCCTCGCCGCCTACGAAGCATATCGCGCCCGTCTCGCCGCGGATCCGGCGGGCAAGGCCAATTACGAATTCGCCCGCCGCGAAAAGTTCATCTTGAAAGAGGACCGCATCTTCCTGAAGCTGGTGTCGGGGCCGCATGGACCGCGGCAGCTGTTCCAGACCGCGGTCAAGGAGGAGATATGATCGCTGTCATCTTCGAGGTGCAACCGGGTGAGGGAAAGCGCGATGCCTATCTCGGCATCGCTGCGGAACTCAGGCCGCTGCTCGACGGCATAGACGGTTTCATCTCGATCGAGCGCTTTCAGAGCCTGGGCGATCCCAACCGGGTGCTGTCGCTGTCCTTCTGGCGCGACGAGGAAGCGGTGAAAGCCTGGCGCAACACGGAAGAGCACCGGCAGGCGCAAAAGGCCGGCCGTGGCGGAATCTTTGCCGGCTATCGGTTGCGGATTGCGCATGTGGTGCGGGATTACGGGCTGACGGAGAGGGACGAGGCGCCAGAGGATAGCAGGGCGGTGAATGGGTAGAGCTCCCCCTTCTCCCCTTGTGGGAGAAGGTGTCGCCGAAGGCGACGGATGAGGGGTGTTCCAGCTTGGCGAGACGCCCCAATCGAACCGAAACGGCGGCATAGTTGCCAACGTCTCACTCCGCTGGAACACCCCTCATCCGTCTCGGCGCTACGCGCCGATCCACCTTCCCCCACAAGGGGGGAAGGAGAGGCGCTCACGCATTCCCGATCAGCACCCCGGCCGCAAACACCAGCGCCCCACCCAGCACCACCTGAAACGCCGCGCGCAGAAACGGGGTTTGCATGTAGCGGTTCTGGACGAAGGCGATTGCCCACAGTTCGAAGAAAACCACCACGGCCGCCACCGCCGTCGCCGTCCAGAAATGCGGGATGATGTAAGGCAGCGCGTGGCCCAGCCCACCCAGCGTCGTCATGATGCCGACGGTGAGGCCGCGCTTGATCGGCGAGCCACGCCCTGACAATTTGCCGTCGTCGGAAGCGACCTCGGTAAAGCCCATCGAAATGCCGGCGCCGATCGAGGCGGCGAGGCCCACCAGCAGCGTCTGCCAGGTGTCGTGCGTGGCAAACGCCGCGGCAAAGATCGGCGCCAGCGTCGACACCGAGCCATCCATCAGCCCGGCCAGTCCCGGCTGCACATAGGTCAGGATGAACTGGCGCTGCTCGGCGCTGGCTTCCTCGTCCTTGACCTCGCCCGGCACAAGTTTCTGCTCCAGCCGGTGCGCCGAATTCTCATGGCTTTGCTCGGCCGCGGCCAGGTCGCCGAGTAGTTTCCGCGTCGAGGCATCGCCGGTGCGCTTGGCCGCCTCGACATAGAAGCGATAGGCCTGCCGCTCCATCTCTTCGGCCTGACGCCGCACATGCCCGATGCCGAGCGGCCGCACCAGCCAGTCGGGCTTGCGCTCGTAATAGCCTTTCACGTGCTCGCGGCGCAGCAGCGGAATGCGCTCGCCGAAACGCTTGCGGTAAAGCTCGATCAGGGAATCACGATGGCCGTCCTCCTCCTCCGCCATCGCCTCGAACACTTTCGCCGATTGCGGAAAACTGTCCGCCAGCCCGTCGGCATAGGCGCGGTAGATGCGCCCGTCATCCTCTTCGGATGAAATTGCCAGCGCCAGGATCTCCTGTTCCGACAGCGTTTCGAAAGGACGGCGGCCGAAACCGAAGACACGGGAAAGCATGAGAAATTCACCCCAGTTTAGAACAATTCTAAACTAGGCGCTGCAATCTCCGCGGTCAATCACCGGTCAAGAAATGTTGAAGCGCCGGATTGCAACGCGCCCTTCATTATCGGCAAATGTTCACCTATATTGTCGCGACACGCAAGCGAAAGGCATGAGCAAGATGACGGCAAAGCCGCACGACCACTTCGATCCGAAACCCGTCCTCGATCTGATCGCCAGCATCGAGGCCGATTTGCAGCGGCTGAAAGGCCTGGTCGAACAGCAGGTCGAGAAATTCGACCCCGCCAATCCGCACAACAAGGCGCCCGACGGCAAGCTGACCGAGGAGGGCGTCGAGTGCTGCTACCGCCTGTTCGACGAAGGCAAGTCGCGCTACTCGGTCGCCCAGCAGATGAAGATCTCGTTTGCCGCCGCCACGCACCGGTTCAATTCCTGGCGCAAGGCAGGCGGGCCGAAGCGGCAGAGGGCGTTGCTGGGATAATTGGCGAAAGCCGCGGGGAAACCCGATCTCCCCCCTCGTGGGGGAGATGGCCGGCAGGCCAGCGCTGTCCCGCCGACCTTTCCCTGCCTAAAGCCCAGCACCGGCACCGTTCAGGATGCGCCGCCAAGCCCAGCCGCAATCACAATATGCTGGCAGACATTGTCGATGTCGCGGATGACGTCGTCATTCCAGAACCGCAGGACGGTCCAGCCATCTTGTTCGAGGTGCGATGTCCGCGTTTCATCACCGGCAGCCGCGCCGGCGTCCGCATGCTGGGAGCCATCGACTTCGATGACCAGCTTCTTCTCCGGGCAAGCGAAATCGACGATGTAGGCGGCAATCGGAAATTGTCGCCGGAAGCCAAGCCCCATCAGCCGGTGGGCACGAAGTTCGTTCCAGAGCTTGAGTTCGGCTGGCGTCAGGACTTTGCGCATCGATCTGGCGTTTGCGCGATGTCGAGGCGGTAGAGGCGTGTGCGGCATTACGATGCTCGGTGGCTGCCGAGGCTTGCGCTCTATGGCGCCCCCCTCTGTCCTGCCGGACATCTCCCCCACTTGGGGGGAGATTGGCTGTACTTCCTACGGCGTCAGTTCAATTTCCTCCGTCTCGCCGCCATTGCAGGTGTAGCAGCAATCCTCGCATCTTTCCTTGTTGTTGGGGCCGACGCCCCAATAGGTTCCCTCGTCGCCGTCGACCCAGGCGCCGTAGCAGATGGACTCGCCTTCGTCGCACGACACCGGGATCTGCTTGGTCTCGCCATCGTCGAGATAAAAATCCTTGTCATTGCCCGGCCAGACATAGTCGCGGTCCTGGCTGTAGAGCTCGAGGCGCATGGCGTTGGGATGGCTGTTCTTGACGGCGAAGGTGATGTCGGCTGCGTGCGCTGCCGGCGCAAACAGCGCGGCAAGCGAGAGCGCGACGACGACGCGGCGCAGACAAGTGAAAGACATTGAAACCCCCGAGGCAAATCGGCCCCCCGGCCGAGGGAACCAGCATCGCATGATGGCGGCTGACATTGAAGGGGAGCGGCTGACTGATTTTGGGGTGATTGGCGAAGGCGGCGGAGCGCTAATCTCCCCCCTCGTGGGGGAGATGCCTGGCAAGGCAGAGGGGGGCGCTGTCCCGCCGACCTCTCATTCCTGCAGCCACGTCATTTCAATTTTAGGCTTGCTGATCCATACGCTGGCGATCCTTCGCGCCCCTCTCTGTCCCCGGACATCTCCCCCACGAGGGGGGAGATCAGCAGCTTCGGCGCCCCGCCCGTCACTCCACCAGATCGATCGTCTCCGTCGTCTTCTCCACGCAGATGAAACAGCACGTATCGCATGGCTGGTCATTATCCGGCCCGACCCCGGCGGAGACCGCATCATTGCCATTCACCCAGGCGCCATAGCAGATGTTTTCGCCCGAATTGCACGAGATCGGCACCGATTTCTGCGAGTTGGGCTCGATCAGGAACACCTGGTCGCCACCCGGCCACGACATCTTGCGGTCACGGCTGAACAGCTCCACCGCCACCGCCCGGCTGCGCAGGTTCTTGACGAAGAACGCCATATCGGCGGCGTGGGTTGGGGTGGCGAGGAGCAGGGCGGCAAGGGTGAGGCGGAGCATGGCGGGGGTATCCGAATCGGAGACGGGAACTAAAGCATGAGCGGAGAGGCGACGCGAGGCGATCGAGCGGGCAATCTCCCTCCTTGAGGGGGAGATGGCCGGCAGGCCAGAGGGGGTCGGTCCGACCGGGCTCAACCTTGTTGCCTTGTTGCGGCAGATGGAGGCTAGCGCTTCACGCGAGGCGACCCCCTCTGTCGCCTTCGGCGACATCTCCCCCTCGAGGGGGGAGATTAGCGCCAACCTTCACATGCGGCGCCAGCCGCCGGATCGCGGCAATCACCTCGGCGTCTTCAGCAACGTCCAGATCCAGCCGGCAAACGCCAGCACCAGGAACGGATAGCCCGCGGCGGGCAGCGGCGCCGAGGTCGGCAGCAAGGGCGCGCCCCACAGCACCATGGCCACGGTCACGACAAACAGGATGGCGGCGATGAGCCCGGTGAGCCGCATCCAGAGCGCAAAAGTGTTTGCCGCGCCAGTCAGGACGAGCGCCGCTGCCAACAGCGAGATGCCGCCGACATAGGAAGGCACGCTGGCCTCCAGCCCCGCCGCATTGCCGGCCATGATCAAGGTCTCGCCGGCGAGGAAGGTGAGAAACTCGGCCGCGACGCAATCATTGCCCAGCCGCTGGTGACATTGTCCACAGCCGAGTGCCGGCATTAGTTATCCCCTTGCCCTCACCGGCCATTAAATCAAAGATGGCTACGATTCATGGGGGTCGGGTAGGATGGCATCTAATCGAGAGTTATTTGTAAATAGCGTTCGTACAGTACCGGTCGACGGCCTGCACGTTACGCCGACAGTCATCAAATACGGAGCCAAGGGGTTTGTTATTGGGTACGACGCCGTCGAGAGCGATGATACAGATTTTCCGCCAATAGATGACTTCAAAATAGCGCTCGGCGGCGGAGATTATGGAAAGTTGAGCTCGCGGCTTACAGCCGTCTCCAAAGACCTTAAGAGATCTGTAGTCGGTATAGCCCAAGATTTCATGATTTCCGCTCTTTCGTCAGTCGAATCGTGGGCCCTGCACCACTCGATCACCCCACCAAAACACGTTCTAGTGGCTGAACCGCTCGCGCTGGAGGACACGACGCTGCCAGGCGAGTCGTGGATATCAAACTATCGATCGAATATTCGCCGCATCTTACACAAATTCTCGGAGGTTGATTTTCTCCCAGAGCCATTTGCGGTATTTCAGTATTATCGTTACGGGGTGCGTCACCCTTTGATATCGGAAAAGCGCAAGCACGTTGCGCTGGTTTTGGATTTTGGTGGAGGCACTTTCGATGTTTCTGTTATTGAGACCACGGCGCAAGGTGACATTAGCAAAAGTGGTCGAAACCAGCGCCCCTTTGGCGCGAAATCTATAGCCGTAGCGGGCTATTTCATAAACCAGCGTATCGCAGAATATCTACTATTCAAGTCCTCTCCAGAGCATGTTAGAAATAGAGTGGTTCGAAAAGCGCTTGACGCTTATTATTCAAGCCGGCTTGATCCAAATGATCCTACGATAAATCCGGAGATACATACTTTCGTCCGAAATTTTGGCCGGATAGTTCAGGCTGCCGAGAAAGCGAAAATAGCAATCTGTTCCAGTATAATTAATTGGGACCTCTCGGCAAACTTAGGCGCAAAAGTGCCGGTAAGAGTTAGAATACCGATACGGCCGTTCGCCGCCGATCCCGACTACGCGGAGATATCACTTGACGCTGCCGAGCTTAGGGAAATCTTTGAGAAAGAAGTTTGGGTCAAGAAGTTACGATCTGCAATCGTTGACGTAATACGCCGTTCTTCTAGCGATTTGGAAGGAAACCCTATTTCGGTTGTTCTTCTTTCCGGTGGCTCATCTAATATCGGTTGGCTTAAGAAGCTCATAGAGCGAGACCTTGTAGACGATCTCGTTCATGCGGATATCGTGGAACTCTCTGAAAACTTTCAGGAAATCGTTTCGAAAGGCTTGGCCGTCGAATGTGCGAGGCGTTATTACACGGAGGGTGAGGGTGATTTCCAAGCGGTCCTTTATAACAAGCTGTGTCTTCTGCTATCGCCAAATGGTCGCGGGATCGAATTGCGCAAGTTCAAAGTTCTCTCGCCAACCAACTTGATTGAGTCGGGCGAAGACGCTGTACTTCTTCCGTCTGCTAGTAGCCTGCGCGCTCGCTTCAATCAGGAGCTCCGTTGGAAGGTTCGGCTTTCAACCACGCCGAGCCGCCAGCTCGAATATCATTTTATGCGATCCTCCTTCGATCCTAACGACGTCGAAGGCCAACTAAATGTGGTTCAGAAGGTTCTGACTACTCCTAAGGATGCATCGTTCGGACAGGCCATCGACGTGGCTCTAACTGTTCGCGAGGATGGCACTGCGGTGCCAAGGTTCATTTATGGGCGAGGTAATGCGGGGCGCGAGGCTGTCGTAGAGGGTACCCCTTTTTTTCTGGATATGACCTCTGCGATAGGAGATTCTGCCGCTGAGTCGTACATAGGCTTCGATTTTGGAAGTAGCACCTCTTCGTTTTCGTTGGTCTCTCGTGCCGACGTTAACGTCTACAAAGAACGGGATCTAGATCCGAACTGGCGGGAATTGAGCGATCTAGTTCCGATCTTGCCATATCCAATAGCAGCTCGTCTTGCACGTTATTTGGGAGAGACGAACTCCGATAATCTTTTCAAAAGAGGGCGGGCCGTCTTGGAGTCGTCATTGTGCTTTTTAGCATTCTCCGTATACTCATACTATCGCTCTAGGATTGGCCGACAAAATAGCGCGCTACTGAAGAACCTTGCCCATCGATCCGCTGGCCCGCTTTGGGCATTGCTGCGGGAGACGCTAGGAAAGGTACCGCAAGCCGATCGGCGAAACTTGCCAGCGAGCAAGCTTCTGGAGAAACCATACTTTACACTTGTTGACGAAGCTGTAAGTGAAATTCCTAAAGAGAAACACGAAAAAGAAGCAAATGTGGATTTCGGTCGGATATTACGTCCGGTTTGCAATATTGTCTTGGATGGGCTTCGAAACGTCTTATTCGGATATTTTGAGGAGGTTAATCAGCGGGCTTTCTCTGCTGAGTATGAGGGAGTGTTTCGAAATCTCAGAGGAGCCAACGAGCCGTTTGTCGACCTTTACAACTATCGCGGGGGCCTATCCTTCTCCAAAGACCAAATTCTTTTGATTGACGCGGGATCTGGAACAGCATTGGACATGAGCCCGCTGTATATCTGGGGCCTCAACTCATTTTCGGGCGACGGCAAACCGCCAGATCTATATATGTTTGATAGCGTTAAGGCGGAGAACTATGCCTTCAACGCTGTCCAAGAGCGGCCGGAAATTATTGTAAGCGCCGATGGCAACCTAGCTGCGCTTTGGGCGCTGGTGAAGGGCTGCCGGTCACAAGATAAAGAATCTAGGATAAGTCATGGCCTACAAATGACGAAGCGTTGATGCAATTAAGGATCAATCGCCCATCTTCAGCGCCTGGATAAACGCCTCCTGCGGGATATCCACCTTGCCGAACTGCCGCATCCGCTTCTTGCCCTCCTTCTGCTTGTCGAGCAGCTTGCGCTTGCGGGACACGTCGCCGCCGTAGCATTTGGCGGTGACGTCCTTGCGTAGCGCCGAGATGGTTTCGCGGGCGATGACCTTGCCGCCGATGGCGGCCTGGATAGGGATCTTGAACAGATGGTTCGGGATCAGCTCCTTCAGCTTCTCGCACATCTGGCGGCCGCGCTTTTCCGCCGCCGTGCGGTGGACCAGCATGGACAGCGCGTCGACCGGCTCCTCATTGACCAGGATCGACATCTTCACCAAATCGCCTTCCTTGTAGTCGGTCAGATGATAGTCGAACGAAGCGTAGCCCTTGGAGATCGACTTCAGCCGGTCATAAAAGTCGAACACGACTTCGTTGAGCGGCAAATCGTAAATCAGCATGGCGCGCTTGCCGACATAGGACAGGTCGGCCTGGATGCCGCGCCGGTCCTGGCAGAGCTTCAATATGCCGCCGAGATAGTCGTCCGGCGTCAGGATCGTGGCGCGAATCCACGGCTCCTCGATCGCTGAGATTTTCACCACGTCGGGCATGTCGGCCGGGTTGTGCAGTTCCTTCATCGAGCCGTCGGTGAGCAGCAGCCGGTAGACGACGGAGGGCGCGGTGGCGATCAGGTCGAGGTTGAACTCGCGCTCCAGCCGCTCCTGGATGATCTCGAGGTGCAGCAGGCCAAGGAAACCGCAGCGATAGCCGAAGCCGAGCGCCGCACTTGTTTCCATTTCGTAGGAAAAGCTGGCATCGTTGAGGCGCAGTTTGCCGACAGCGGCGCGCAGATCCTCGAAATCGGCGGCGTCGACCGGGAACAGGCCGCAAAACACCACCGGCTGCGCCGGCTTGAAGCCGGGCAGCGCATGCGCCGTCTGGCGCTTGTCCTCGGTGATGGTGTCGCCGACGCGTGTGTCGGCCACTTCCTTGATCGAGCCGGTGAAGAAGCCGAACTCGCCGGGGCCGAGCTCGTCGACATTGATACGGGCGGGCGTGAACACGCCGGTGCGCTCGACCAGATGTTTTGCGCCGGTGCCCATCATGCGGATGGTCGCGCCCTTTTTCAAAACGCCGTCGATGATGCGCACCAGCACGATGACGCCGAGATAGGCGTCGTACCAGGAGTCGACCAGCATGGCCTTCAGGGGTGCTGACGCATCGCCCTCGCGCGGGGGCGGCAACTGGTGGACGATGGCTTCGAGCACATCGGGAATGCCGAGACCGGTCTTGGCCGAGATCAGCACGGCGTTGGAGGCATCGATGCCGATGACCTCCTCGACCTGCTCGCGGATGCGCTCGGGCTCGGCGGCCGGCAGGTCGACCTTGTTCAGCACCACGACGATCTCGTGATTGTTGTCGATGGCCTGGTAGACATTGGCCAGCGTCTGCGCCTCGACGCCTTGCGAGGCGTCGACGACCAGCAGCGAACCCTCGCAGGCGGCGAGCGAGCGCGACACTTCATAGGCGAAGTCGACATGGCCGGGCGTGTCGATCAGGTTGAGGATATAGTCCTCGCCATTGTTGGCGCGGTATTTCAGCCGCACCGTCTGCGCCTTGATGGTGATGCCGCGCTCGCGCTCGATGTCCATCGAGTCCAGCACCTGCTCCTTCATGTCGCGCAGCTCCAGCCCGCCGGTGGACTGGATCAGCCGGTCGGCAAGCGTGGATTTGCCATGGTCGATATGGGCGACGATGGAGAAATTGCGGATGTGGTCGAGAGGCGTGCTCATGATGGGGCGGCTTTAGCAGGGGCGGGTTGCAGGGGCAAGCGGGGTGGCGGTGCCCTTGCCTTCTCCCCTTGTGGGAGAAGGTGGATCGGCGCGCAGCGCCGAGACGGATGAGGGGTGTTCCAGCTTGACGCCGGCGTTCTTTCACCGCCATGGCTGCAAACTGACATCCCTTACATAAGCGATTATCGTGGTGCAGACGCTGTCCATGTCTTTCAGGACATCGTCGTTCCAAAAGCGCAACACACGAAAGCCTCTCGCCTCCAGTTCCGTTCTACGGGCCTGGTCTGACTCTGAGTCCGCATGCTGACTCCCATCGATCTCGATGATGAGGAGTGATTTAAGACAAGCGAAATCGGCGACGTATTTTCCAACAGGAACTTGGCGCCGAAATTTGATCCGATCGAGCCTGCGGTCACGTAGTTCGTGCCACAGTTTGTCTTCCGCCTCCGTCATTTCACGTCGGAGCGAACGGGCAAAGTTTCGTTTGGCAGGAGCGACGGGCTGATGTGGCATGACGTTAGATTAACCAACGTCTCACTCCGCTGGAACACCCCTCATCCGTCTCGGCGCTTCGCGCCGATCCACCTTCTCCCACAAGGGGAGAAGGCAACGACGCCTTCCGCCCCCAATCACGAAGCGGTGAACCATGTAACGAAGCCTCGGGCAGCGGCGAAGTGTGGCATGAACCCGCCGCAACGGAGACCCCCGATGACTGGACTTAACCCAAAACGCGCCGGCATGCTGGCTGCCGCAGGTGCGGCGCTGATGATGCTTGGCGGCACCGCCTTCGCCCAGCCGCTCACCGTGGTCGAATTGTTCACCAGCCAGGGCTGTTCGTCCTGCCCGCCGGCCAATGCCAATCTGATCAAGGTCAAGGACGAGCCGGGCGTTCTGGCGCTGTCGTTCAACGTTACCTACTGGGACTATCTCGGCTGGAAGGACATTTTCGGCCGCGAGGAGTTCACCCAGCGCCAGGTGCGCTATGAGCCGTCGCTCGGCCGTTCCGGCCCGTTCACGCCGCAGGTGGTGGTCAATGGCGGTGCCGATGCGGTGGGCGCAGCATCAGGCGAGATCGAGCAGCTGATTTCCGCGAGCGGTCATACGAACGGGCCGACGCTGTCGCTCGACGGCGGCAAGATCAGCATCGGCGCTGGTTCCGCGCCGGCCGGCCGCGCCGATGTCTGGCTGGTCCGCTACAACAAGGGCGTCGTCGAAGTGCCGGTGGCGCGCGGCGAGAACACCGGCCGCACGCTGCCGCATGCCAATGTCGTGCACTCGCTGGAGAAACTCGGCAGCTGGAGCGGCGACGCCACCACACTGCCGCTGCCGGCGGCAAGCGGCGGGCTGAGCACCGCGGTGCTGGTGCAGTCGCCGGGTGGTGGGCCGATCCTGGCTGCAGCCGCCGACTGATTCTTTTTCTACGCAACGCCGCTAGCGCGGCATAACCGGGCTCGCATCCGCGCGCCCTCTTCAAGGAGGAAATACCATCATGACCAAGACCCTGACCGCGCTCGCCCTTGCGCTTTCGATGACCGGCTTCGCCGCCGGCGCCCGTGCCGACGAAGCGACCAACGCCATGAAGCCGGCGATGGCCACCGATGCGATGAAGCCCGTGACCGATGCCATGGCGCCGGCGACCGGTGCCATGAAGCCCGCCGACCCAATGGCGACGAATGCAATGAAACCCGCCACCGACGCCATGAAGCCGGTTGATGCGATGAAGCCCGCAACGGATGCGATGAAGCCGGCGGACGCCATGGCGCCCGCGCAATAAGGCTTGGTCCCATGGCCCGGCCGCACAATGGCCGGGCCGGCGCACGGCAATTTGAGAAACCAGGCGGGACGTTCTGTCGTATAGTCTTCGCCACCATCAAGGAGATCAGACATGACCGGCATTGCAAGGACGAGAACGCCGATCTTCAAGAGCGCGCTTGCCGCGCTCATCGTCGCCGCCGCCGCGGCCGCCTTCTGGCAGAGCCCGGCGCGCTCGGCCGAGGACGCGGTGGTGATCCCGCCGCCGGCAGTGGACGAGAAGGCCGCCAGCGGCAGCGAGAAGGCTATCTTCGCCGGCGGCTGCTTCTGGGGCGTGCAGGGCGTGTTCCAGCACGTCAAGGGCGTGACCAAGGCCGTCTCCGGCTACACCGGCGGCGCCAAGGATGACGCCGTCTACGAAACGGTGGGCAGCGGCCGCACCGGCCACGCCGAATCGGTCGAGATCACCTACGATCCGTCCAAGGTGACCTACGGCCAGCTGCTGCAGGTCTATTTCTCGGTCGCCCACAACCCGACGCAGTTGAACTTCCAGGGCCCGGACTCGGGCACCCAGTACCGCTCGACCATCTTTGCCGAGAATGGCGAGCAGCAGAAGATCGCCCAGAGCTACATCGCCCAGCTCGACCAGGCCAAGGTGTTTTCAAAACCCATTGTCACCACGCTGGAGACGGGCAAAACCTTCTATCCCGCCGAGGAATATCACCAGGACTTTTTGACGCTGAACCCGACCTACCCCTACATCGTCTACAACGACCTGCCCAAGGTGGCGAATTTGAAGTCGCTGTTCCCGGGGTTGTACAGCGAGAAGCCGGTGCTGGTGCTGGCGGGGAAGAGCTGAGGGGCGATAGGACTTGGCCGGACGCAGAGAGCGGCGACGCCCTACCTGAGACGCCAGCGGGACAGCACCCCCCTCTGCCCTTCCGGGCATCTCCTCCTCAAGGGGGGAGATTGGCAGCGTCGCTGACGGTGCTCATCTTGCAAGGTTGGCGAAGGCCGCAGTGAGAGCTGATCTCCCCCCTTGAGGGTGAGATGGCCGGCAGGCCAGAGGGGGGTGCCTCGCGCAAACCGCGATTAGAGAGCCCTTCAATCATACGTCAGATCCGTCGCCTTGCCCCCGAACACCCGATACGCATAGAACGAATAGAAAATAATCACCGGTAGCACGACCACCGTGCCGGCGAGGATGATGGCCAGGCTTTCCGTCGCCGACGCCGCCTGCCAGATGGTCAGCCTGTCGGGCACCACGAAGGGATAGAACGACCAGGCAAGCCCGGCAAAGCCGAGCGCGAAGATGGCGGCGAGCGTCAGGAACGGCCGCAGCGCGTGGCGATCGTCGGGCTTCGGTAGGTGGAAGGTCTGCCGCCACAGCCACAGGAACAGCAGCGCCGACAGGATCGGCAGCGGCGACAGATAGAGCATTTCGGGCCAGACGAACCATTTGGCGAAGATGCGCGGACTGGCGAATGGGGTCGCCAGCGACACCGCCGCCATGCCGAGCGCGGTCAGCACCAGGGCCGTGCGCAGCCAGGCCACCGCCTTGCTCTGCAATTCGCCCTCGGTCTTGTAGATGACCCAGGCCGCGCCCATCGCTGCATAGGCCGCCGACAGGCAGAGCGCCACCAGCGCGCCGAAAGCGATACCGCCAAAACCGACATCGAGGCCAAGCACATAGACGCCGAGCATATAGCCTTGCGCCAGCGAGGCGATGACGGAACCGAGGAAGAAAATGCGGTTCCAGCGATGCTTCTTGCCGGCGGGCACCTTGGCGCGGAAATCGAAGGCGACGCCGCGCAGGATGAGGCCGACCAAAAGCACGAAGACGGGAATGTAGAGCGCGGTGAGGATGACGCCATGCGCCAGCGGGAAGGCGACCAGGAGCAGGCCGACGGCCAGCACCAGCCAGGTCTCGTTGGCATCCCAGAACGGGCCTATTGCCGCGATCATGGTGTCCTGCTCGGCATCTTCGGCGACCGAGAACAGGATGCCGATGCCGAGATCGAAACCGTCGAGAATGACGTAGATCAGGATGGCGAGGCCCATCAGGCCGGCGAAGATCAGGGGCAGCGCGGTTGGCCAGTCGAAGCTCATCGGTCTGTCATCCCTCTCATCAACGGTTCTGCCCTTCGCTATGGCTCCGGGCGTTCGTCATTCGAAAAGCCAAATCGTTGGCTTTTCGTCCGCTACGCGGACCATTCCTCACTCCGCTGCGGCCGGTTGCGACATCGCCGTCTTCATGACGCCCGGCAGCGGCGAGGTGTCGCCGTCCTTGGCCGCCTTCAGCGCCAGGTGCACCAGCACGCCGAGATAGGCGATCAACAGCAGCACATAGAGGATGAGATAGATGGCGAGCGTCAGCGCGACATGGCTGCCGGCGACTGGGCCGATAGCGTCGGCGGTTTTCAGCACGCCGGTGACCAGCCAGGGCTGGCGGCCGATTTCGGTGGTGTACCAGCCGGCCAGCGTCGCCAGCCAGCCGGAGAGCGCCATCGGCACCATCAGCATGGCCAGCGGCCTCGGCAGGCTGTGGCGGCGCTTGAGGAAGAAGGTCGCCGACCACGAGACGATGAGCATCAAAATGCCGGTGCCGACCATGATGCGGAAGCCCCAGAACACCGGGAAGACCGGCGGATGCAGGCCGGGATAGTCGTTGAGCCCCGGCACGATACCGCTGGTGGAATGGCGCAGCACCAGGCTGGCGCCGTCGGGAATGGCGATCTCCAATTTGTTTTTCTTCGCCGCCTCGTCGGGCAGCGCAAACAGCACCAGCGGCACGTTGGGGCCGGTGTTCCAGTTCGCCTCCATGGCCGCGATCTTCTGCGGCTGGTGCTCCAGCGTATTCAGCCCGTGCTGGTCGCCGGCGAAGATCTGGATCGGGATCAGGATGGCGGCGGTGAAGACGCCGGTGCGCAGCGCCTTCCACATCGATTCCGACCGGTCGCCGGTGAGGTAGCGCAGCGCCGACAGGCCGGCGATCAGGAACGACACCGTCAGGCCGGAGGCGAGCAGCATATGCGTCAGACGGTAGGGCATGGACGGGTTGAAGACGATCGCCCACCAGTCGACGGGATGCGCCTTGCCGTCGATCATCTCGAAGCCGGCCGGCGTCTGCATCCACGAGTTCAGCGCAATGATCCAGAAGGCCGACAGCGTGGTGCCGCCGGCGACCAATACCGTCGCCAGCGTGTGGACGCGGTTGGAGACGCGGCGGAAGCCGAACAGCATGATGCCGAGGAAGGCCGCTTCGAGGAAGAAGGCGGTGAGGATCTCGTAGGCAAGCAGCGGCCCGGCGATGTTGCCTACATGCTCCATATAGCCCGGCCAGTTGGTGCCGAACTGGAAGCTCATGGTGACGCCCGAGACCACGCCCATGGCGAAGGACAGCGCGAACACCTTCACCCAGGTGAAATAAGCGCGCATCCAGGCGGAATCATTGGTGGCGTTGTAGCGGAGCTTGAAGAACAGCAGCACCCAGCCAAGCGCAATCGTGATGGTCGGAAACAGGATGTGGAACGAGATATTCGCCCCGAACTGCATTCGCGACAGGATGAGCGGGTCCATGCGGGCTCCGGCTGCTGTTTGTTGGCGAGAATAGGCGGCGGATGCGGTCCGGTCAAAGCGGCTTGTCGTCACGCGGGGCGCGTTGTCGCAGCAGATCGTATCAAACCGTCAGCGCCTCGACACCCCCATGACGAAACGGCAAAAGGGGAACGTTTGTCCACAATTGTCAGCAGCGGCATTGACTTCCGAGCCTGCGCACCGACATTCAGCGCAATAATAATCCCCGCCTCTTTCAAACAGTCGTTTTCGGCCTCATGTCTTCCACGAATTTGCCTTCCATCATTTCGATTGCCGGGGTCACCAAGACCTACGCCACCGGCTTCAAGGCGCTGAAGGAAATCAACCTCGACATCGAACGCGGCGAGATTTTCGCGCTGCTGGGGCCGAACGGCGCCGGCAAGACGACGCTGATCTCGATCGTCTGCGGCATCGTCAACCGTTCGTCGGGAACGGTGACCGTCGACAGCCATGATATCAACCGAGACTACCGCGCGGCGCGCAGCCTGATCGGGCTGGTGCCGCAGGAGCTGACCATCGATGCGTTCGAGAGCGTCTGGGCAACCGTCACCTACAGCCGCGGCCTGTTTGGCAAGGCGCCCAATCCGGGCTTCGTCGAAAAGGTGCTGCGCGACCTGTCGTTATGGGACAAGAAGGACGCCAAGGCGATCACGCTGTCGGGCGGCATGAAGCGGCGGCTGATGATTGCAAAGGCGCTCTCGCATGAGCCGCGCATCCTGTTCCTCGACGAACCCACGGCCGGCGTCGACGTCGAACTGCGCCAGGACATGTGGGCGATGGTGCGACAGCTGCGCGACGACGGCGTCACCATCATCCTCACCACGCACTATATCGAAGAGGCCGAGGCGATGGCCGACCGTGTCGGCGTCATCAACCGCGGCGAGATCATCCTGGTCGAGGGCAAGGCCGAACTGATGCGCAAGCTCGGCCGCAAGCGCCTGATCGTGGAATTGCGCAACCCGCTCCCCGCCATTCCCGATGCATTTTCGCACTACGCGTTGGAGCTGTCGGGCGATGGCACACAGCTGACCTACACCTATGACAATCAGAGCGAACGCCCCGGCGTCGCATCGCTGCTGCGCGAACTCGAGACGGCCGGCATCCAGTTCCGCGACATGGACACGCAAAACAGCTCGCTCGAGGAGATCTTCGTCAATCTTTTGAGGCAAGAGCCATGAATTGGCGAGCAGTATGGGCGATCTACCGGGTCGAGATGGCGCGTGCGTTCCGCACCGTGCTGCAGAGCATCGTCTCGCCCGTGATCTCGACATCGCTTTATTTCGTCGTCTTCGGCTCGGCCATCGGCTCGCGCATCACCGAGATCGACGGCATCAGCTACGGCGCCTTCATCGTGCCGGGGCTGATCATGCTCTCACTGTTGACGCAGTCGATCTCCAACGCCTCCTTTGCCATCTATTTCCCGAAATTCGTCGGCTCCATCTACGAGCTCTTGTCGGCGCCGGTGTCGTATCTGGAGATCGTCATCGCCTATGTCGGCGGCGCCGCGACCAAGTCGATCATCC
This sequence comes from Mesorhizobium sp. C395A, assembly GCF_030323205.1. NCBI lineage: Bacteria > Pseudomonadati > Pseudomonadota > Alphaproteobacteria > Hyphomicrobiales > Phyllobacteriaceae > Mesorhizobium > Mesorhizobium sp. C395A. The sequence continues at coordinate 4,818,977 of NZ_CP100473.1, forward strand.
TCGGCCTGATCATCCTGGCGACGGCCTCGCTGTTCGTGCCGCTCACCATCCAGCATCCGTTCTGGATGCTGGCCTTCCTTGTCTTGACGGCGGTGACCTTCAGCTTGTTCGGCTTCATCATCGGCATCTGGGCGAAAAGCTTCGAGCAATTGCAGCTGGTCCCGCTGTTGATCATCACGCCGCTAACCTTCCTCGGCGGCAGCTTCTATTCGATCAACATGCTGCCCGAGACCTGGCGCACGGTGACGCTGTTCAACCCGGTCGTCTACCTGATCAGCGGTTTCCGCTGGAGCTTTTACGGCAAGTCCGATGTCTCGGTCGCCGTCAGCCTGGGCATGACGATGGTGTTCCTCGCCATCTGCATCGCCATCGTCGCCTGGATCTTCCGCACCGGCTACCGGCTGCGCAACTGACCCTGCCGCTCTAAAGCGCGTCGCGTTTTCTTGCTAGATCGCCTTGATGAGGCGCAGCAACCCCAGCATCTCGATCAGCCTGCCTTGGCGGAAGGCGATGTAGGTCGGTTCCTCGATGCCGTGGAAGCGGCGCTTGAACGCCGCCTGGCCCTTGAGGTTGAACTTGCTGCGGTTGACCCAGGGCGACTCATAGGCCCGCTCGAAGGCGTTGCGCCAGAAGCTCGATTCGGCAAAGCCGTTGGCTCCGACGTCGAGCATCGGCGACAGGCCGAGCGTGACGACAGAAATGCCCTCATTGCGAAACCGGTCGACGGCGAATTTGGTCAGCCCGATTTCGGCATGCGGCGAGGCATCGATGTGCTTGCGCTTGAACGAGGTGGTGTAGCCGATCACCTTGCCGCCACTGAACATCGGATCGAAATCGAGCAGGGCGACGAGCTCGCCTTCCGGGCTGTAGAGCACGAAACGGCGCATATCGATGCCGAGATGATCGGCAAAGGGCCGGTTGAGGAACGCCATCTCCCAGCGCTTGACGATGCGGTCGGCCCGCCAGTTCTGCGACAGGCGCTGGACCTCGTCGAGATAGACCGCTCCTTCGCCAAAGGAAAACCCCTTCTTCAAGAGCCAGCGTTCGGAATAGCGCACGGTTTCGTTGCGCTTGCCGGAAAAATCGTGAGCCGGCAGCTGCAGCCGCGTGTCGACGCCGAGACGGTTGACCTGGTAGCCGAGCCCGGCCAGAACGCGCGCCGTCGGTTCGCCGATCTGCACGAACCACGGGCTGTCGGCGGCTTCGACAAAGCGCCTGATATAGTCGGGCCGATCAGCCGGATGGGCCACCGGGTCACCGAGCGCGAAATGGTGCTTCATCTTGGTGCCGAAGGCGATGTAGCCGTCGGCGTCGCCGAAATAGGACAGTTTTTGCTGCACGGCGGTCGAATAGGCCAGCGAGAAGTCGCCGTGCTGGCGGACAAGCGCCAGCCGCTCGACATGCGAAAAATCCTGGCGCGGCACCTTGGCTGCGGCGCCCTCCAGCAGTCTGTCGAGAAAGATACGCAAGGAGGGCATGGTCGAGCTTCCGCGTGCCGATGATAAACAGAGGCTTGCCCCCAAGGCCTCGAATCAGTCGCATTGACGCGACCTCATTATCGATCATATCGCCCCTGTGCCATATGGGACGTGCCATATAGGACGGGTCCCCATGGCGCACCTAAAAGGAAATCTCGACCGAATGGCGGCTACGACAAGCGAAACGATGCCTATCGTCCTGGGGCCGAAAGGACCCGACTATACGGTTATCGTCATCGGCGCCGGAGCGGCGGGGCTGGCGGCCGCCGACGCACTTGGCCGGCGCGGCGTGCGGGTCGTCGTGCTTGAAAAGGAGCCGCGGATCGCCGAACCGTGGCGAGGGCGGCACGAGAAGCTGACCCTCAACACGCATCGCGCGCTATCGGCCCTGCCCGGCCTTGCCTATCCGCCACGCACCGCCGCCTTTCCGAACAAGGATGCCATCGTCGGTTATCTCGAGGATTTTGCCCGCGCGCGCGGCATAAGGGTCGAATTCGGCACCGCCGTCGAGCGGATCGAACGCAGAGGCAATGGCTGGCTCGTCCATACGGGCCGGGAAACGCTGAGCGCCCGCAATGTCATCGTCGCCACCGGCCGCGACCGCTTGCCATGGACGCCGGACTGGCAAGGCAAGGCGACTTTCACCGGCAAACTTGTCCACGCTGCCGATTTCGGCACAGCGCAGGACTATGTGGGCAAAAGCGTGCTGGTGGTCGGGGCCGGAAATTCCGGCTTCGACGTGCTCAACCACCTCGCCCGTGCCGACACCAAGGCCATCTGGTTGTCAGCCAGGCAGGGTCCGTCGCTGATGCCGAAACGGATCGGCAAGGTCGCCGTGGCGCGCTTCGGCGGTTTCATGGCGATGCTGCCGACGTGGATTGCCGATGCCGCGATTGCCGCGACGCAGCGGCTGGTGTTCGGCGACCTCACCCGCTTCGGCCTGCCGCCGGCGCCGAAGGGCGGCGCCAGCCGGCTCGGCGTCGAGCAGATCGCTATTGCCGTTGACGACGGCGCCGTCGCAGCGCTGAAGGCCGGACGGATTTCGGTGGTGGCGCCGGTGGCGGCTTTCGAAGGCGCCGGCGTGCGGCTGAACGACGGCACGGTGCTCGAGCCGGATGTAGTGATCGCGGCAACCGGCTATCGCACCGGCCTGGAGGCCATGCTGGGCGATCTCGGCGTGCTCGACGCCAAGGGCGTGCCGAAGGCCAATGGCGGCACCCCGAGCGGCCAGCCCGGCCTGTGGTTCATCGGCATGCGGCCAAGCCTGACCAGCTATTTTCACAGCGCCGGCCTGCAGGCCGAAGCAATTGCCCGTCAGATCGCCAAGGAGTTGTAGACGAGCGCTTCTGGACGGAGAACCACCGCGCACTTCGGGCTGCTGCTGTGGCGGGGACTGGTGGTTCAACGCATCTGCAAGATGGATCGAATATCCTGGCGATTGGCTGAAACGCCGATCCCGTCGTCTTCCACGGGCGAAGCAAGGAGCGTAGCGACGCGGCGCAGACCCGAGGATCCATGCCGTGACTTCTGAGCTACGCTGCGTTGCAGGTTCTGCTCCGCTGCTTCCGCGGCCAAGGTCCCGGCATGGATCCCTGGGTCTCCGCGACGGAGCTTCGCTCCTGCTTCGCCCAAGGATGACGAAGTTGAGATGCTTGCGGCCAACCTCCAAAGCAGGCGCTTGAACTCGTTCATTGCCTGGTTATATAACATATTATGGTTATTCCGCAGGCGGACCACCCATGGAAGACATCATTCGATCCCTTGGCTACCTCACCCTAGGCAGCAGGCTGAAGCGTATCGGCGAGCAGTTGCAGGCCGATACGCAGCGCATGCTCGATGGGCTGGAGGTGCCGGTGCAGTCCAGCCAGTATCCTCTGCTGGCCGCGCTCGACCGGCTCGGGCCGCTGCCTGTCGGCGAGCTGGCGCAGTCACTGGGGATCACCCAGCCGGGGGTGACGCGCAGCGTGGCGCTGCTGGCCGAGTTGGGGCTGGTCGAGGCCGCGCCATCGAACGACGACCAGCGCCGCAGGATGATCTCGCTGACCGCGAAGGGCCAGCGCCTGGTCGATAAGGCGAAGAGGGACGTTTGGCCGCGCATCGAGAACGCCGTTGCCGACTTGTGCAAAGGCCTTGCAGGGCCGCTTCTCGAACAACTCTCGGCAATAGAGGACGGCCTGGCCGCGGCCCCGCTCGACCGTCATGTGAAACAGGATGTCGCGCCATGAGCCATGTCCTCGATCGTCCGGTCTGGAGCGCGCTCGACACGCGGCATCGGATCTTTGCGTATGGCGACAGGCTCGCCAGGCGCTATCCCTCCTCGATCGTCCCCTTCGCGGCTTCCGGGGCAGACGACGCTGAGAGCCTGCAGGCGCTCGCAAGCCTCATTCCTGCAGGTGAGAGCGTGTTCATGCTCCAGGCGGACCCCATTGCCTTGCCGCCGGAACTGACCGCGACCGTGACCGCCTTCGGCGTTCAGATGGCTGCCGAGGCGCCATTGCCTTCCGTGTCGGACGAGCGTGTACAGCAGCTGACGCAGGACGACGCGGCCGAGATGCTTGCTTTGGCGTCACTGACCAAGCCCGGCCCGTTCACGCTCAAGGCGCTGAGCCTCGGCGAGTTCTGGGGCGTGAAGATCGACGGCCGGCTGGCGGCGATGGCCGGCGAGCGCATGAAGCAGCCCGGCTACAGCGAACTCAGCGGCGTCTGCTCGCATCCCGAATTTCGCGGCAGCGGCCTCGGCCGGCTGCTGTCGGTGTTCGTGGCCAACCGAATTTTTGCGCGCGGCGAAGTTCCCTACCTGCATGCCTATGCCAGCAATGCCAACGCGGTTGGGTTGTACGAATCCATCGGCTTCAGGCTGCGGGCAGAGATGAATGTGGCCGTCGTGCAGCGCGCCGGCTAGAGCGTTTCACCGTGTCACGGAAACGGCGAACCGCTCCTAGGCCTTTATTTTTACGCAATTCCGGACGGAAAACCGCTTCACACTTTTCCTGGAATTGCTCCAGGCCGCCTTGCGGGCCTCAGGCTGATTTCGGCTCCAACCTGCGGAAACCCACGGTTTCCATAAGCATATCTTCCTCGACCATGCCGGCATTGTGCAGCGCAAGCAGGTTCAGCGCGATCTCCCGCGCCTCCGCCGAATCGGGATGCACGTCGCGCCTGCGGCAGGCTTCGTCGAACACGCGTTGCAGCCTGGCGATGTCGTCGGGTTTCAGCAGGCCACGGTCATAGACGGACTTTGGCATGGCACTCTCCTCCAGAAGAGGTAGGGCGCCATGTTTAAATGTCCATTCTTTTCCGGGGCTTGGGTGGGCAGCTGCCTGGGTTTGCGTTAATCCGGCCCGAGCGTTGCAATCAGACCGCGATCGTGCTGCCATTCATTCAGCCACCTCTCGTCATCGTCGGGCCTGTCTCGCCGCAGTCTGCTTGACGTGTCGGCGCGCTTGCGAAACAAGGGCTGCCACAAACGACAGCGAGGCACAAAAGTGAGTTTCTGGGGACTGGCGCAGCTCGTCGTTTCGACGGTGATCTTCCTGCTGGCGGCAATCGCGGCCAAGCAATGGGGGCTGGCGCCAAGCCTTGGCAAGATCGTGCTGACACTGGCGCTCTATACGGCGGGCAATCTGATGATGCTGCGGCTGGTTCGTGAGTTCGGCATGTCGGTGTCGTTCAGCCTGTCGGCGGTGATCCAGCTGGTGGCGGTCAATGTGGTGGCGCTGGTGTTCTTCGGCGAACGCGTCAATGCCTTGCAGGCGACCGGCATCGTGCTGGCCATCGCGGCGGTGGTGCTGATCTCGCTCGGGCCTTACCTGCAGGGGCGACTGTAATCCGATGAAGACCCCGAGTGCGTTCACCAACTGGCTTGAATTTCCGGTGCTGCTGGCCGGGCTGGTGATAGCCGCCGGGCTGTGGGGCTTCGAGGAACTGATGGAGGTGGCGCGGGCCACCACGCCGCACGCTTTCGATACTGAGATCCTGCTCGCTTTCCGAAAAGTGGGTCAGCCGGATGTTCCCGTCGGCCCGGCATGGCTGGAAGGCGCGATGCGCGACATCACCAGCCTCGGCAGCTCCAGCGTGCTGGTGCTGATCGTAACGGCGGTGATCGTCTACCTCCTGCTGATCCGCAGGCCGAGGACGGCGCTGCTGATCTTTGTCGCGGTGGCCGGCGGGCAGCTGCTGTCGACCTTGCTCAAGGCCGGCGTCGACCGGCCGCGCCCCGATCTTGTCTCGCACCTGGCCAACGAGACGTCGCTGTCGTTTCCCAGCGGCCACGCCATGCTGTCGGCGGTGACCTATCTCACGCTGGGCTCGCTGGCAGCGCGCTTCCTGCCGGGACGAACGACGAAAATCTATGTCCTCAGCCTGGCGGTGCTGGTAACGCTGCTGGTCGGCGTCAGCCGCGTCTATCTCGGCGTCCACTGGCCTTCCGACGTGCTGGCGGGATGGTGCGCCGGCTTCACCTGGGCGACGCTGTGCTGGCTGGCGGCGCGAATGCTGCAGCGGAACAAGGCGGTGGCCGATGGCAACGAGCCCGAAAACTGACGATCCGGAGCGACATTCAAATCAGCCGGTTGATCAGCCCGTGTCCGCAGCCTGCCAGCAGAAAAACCGCCGACAGCAAGGCTGCCGACGTCGTCAAGGTCCTGAAAATCTTCAACTGATATTTCCCCGCCAATAAGAGCCAAGGCGGTTAACGTAGCATGCTCATCCCGTATCCCGCCATCCGGCTTTGTGGAGAGATCATGTTTCATGTATGCTTTATGATGGTTGAAACATCACTATGATTGTATTACACGTCGTCTCCGCAGACTCAGACGGGGGTTCCGACCGATGATCACTGCCGCGCAGATGCGCGCCGCGAGGGCGCTGGCCGGCATCGATCAGAAGACGCTCGCCGAGCGTGCCGGCGTTTCGCTTCCGACAATCCAGCGCATGGAAGCGAGTGACGGCGTGGTCAGGGGTGTGGTCGATACGCTGATGAAGGTTATCCAGGCTCTCGACGAGGCCGGGGTGGAGCTCATCGGCGAGAACCAAACCAGCGAGCGCGGCGGCCGGGGCGTGCGCCTCAAGCCGGTCGCGCCGCCGAACCCGCAAGGCTGAGCCGGCATATAGTCGCGACGGCGACCGCCGACAGTCCTGCCGACGATCCCGCCGCCTTCACGCAAGCGGAAGGCAGGTCCATGGATCAGATCCGGCGGGCAGTGCATCAACCGGCCCAGAAGTCGGCAAAGCCGACATTTTCAGAGCTGTTCACGCCCAAGCTGGTGACGGTCTGGCGCGAAGGTTACCGCCTGCCGCAGTTCAAGGCCGACTTCATGGCCGGGCTGACCGTCGCCATTGTCGCGTTGCCGCTGTCGATGGCGATTGCGATTGCTTCGGGCGTGACGCCGGAGCGCGGCCTGTTCACGGCCATTGTCGGCGGCTTCATCGTCTCGGCGCTTGGCGGCAGCCGCTTCCAGATCGGCGGCCCGGCCGGCGCCTTCATCGTGCTGGTGGCGGCGACGGTGCAGCGCGAAGGCGTCGACGGGCTGCTGCTGGCGACGATGATGGCCGGCATCTTCCTGCTCGCCATCGGCTATCTCCGGCTCGGAACCTATATCAAATTCATCCCTTACCCGGTGACGGTCGGCTTCACCGCCGGCATCTCGATCATCATCTTCTCCGGCCAGATCGTCGAACTGTTCGGGCTGAGGCTTGCCGGGCCGGAGCCCGGGCCGCTGCTGCCGAAACTGATGGCGATCGGCCACGCGGCCGGCACGCTCAACATCTCGGCGACGCTGGTGGCGGCGCTGACCATCGCCACCATCGTGGGAGTGAAGCGCTGGCGGCCCGGCTGGCCGGGCATGCTGATCGCCGTCGGACTGGCCTCCCTTGTCGTGGCGCTGCTTTCGCTGCCGGCGGAAACGATCGGCACCCGCTATGGCGGCATTCCGCGCAGCCTGCAATTTCCGGCGCTGCCGGCGCTCAGCCTCGACAAGGCGCTTGCGGTGCTGCCGGATGCGGTGGCTTTTGCGCTGCTCGGCGCGATCGAATCGCTGCTCTCGGCCGTGGTCGCCGATGGCATGACCGGGCGGCGTCACCGTTCCAATTGCGAACTGGTGGCGCAAGGCTTTGCCAACATCGCGTCTGCCCTGTTCGGCGGCATCTGCACCACCGGCACCATCGCCCGCACCGCCACCAATGTGCGGGCCGGCGCGCATGGGCCGGTTTCCGGCATGCTGCATTCGCTTTTTCTGCTGGTCTTCATGCTGGTGGCCGCACCGCTGGCCAGCTACATCCCGCTTGCCGCCCTTGCCGGGGTGCTGGCGGTTGTCTGCTGGAACATGTTCGAGAAGCAGGCCTTCGCCACGTTGCTGCGCGCTTCGCGCGGCGATGCCCTGGTGCTGATGGCAACCTTCCTGATCGTCATCTTCCGCGACCTCACCGAAGGCATCGTCGTCGGCTTCGCGCTAGGCTCGATCCTGTTCATCGACCGTATGGCCAAGTCGATCGCCGTGGAGGCGGATTTGCCGCTGGTGCAGGACGATGTCGCCGACAGCAGCGGCCGCGCCTACGATGCAAGCGAGGCAAGCGACGCCGACACCGTCGTCTATCGCATCTCCGGCGCCTTCTTCTTCGGCGCCGCCTCTACTGTCGGCACGGTGCTCGACCGCATCGCCGACCAGCGCAAGAACTTCATCCTCGATTGTTCGGCGGTGCCCTTCTTCGATTCCACCGCGGCCAATGTCATCGAGGGCGCGGCGCACAAGGCGAAACGCGCCGGCGTGCGTTTCATCATCGCCGGCGCCTCGCCGCAGACACGGCGCATGCTGATCAACCACGGCGTCAAGCGGCCGCTGGTGACCTTTGCCGCTTCGATCAAGGATGCGCGGGCGCAACTCAAAGCCGCGCCCGTTGGCTGAGCCGGCAAATGTGCGCCGTCAGTCCAGGCTCAGCACCACGATCTCGCCCTCGTTCATCAGCGGCACGAAAATCCGCGTGCCGTCTGTGCCGATATCGGCGCTGCCCGGCTTGAACTGCTCTACAGCCTCCGGCGCCTCGCCGACTTTGTACCGATAGAGCGTGCCGGTCATGAAGGCGGTGGCGTAGATGCTGTCGCCGATGGCGACGACGCCATCGAGGTCGGCAAAGTTTTGTGCGCTAGGCAGCGGCGTCACGGCTTTCGTCGCGAGATCGACCGACAGCAGGCCGCCGGGCGCGGCAGTGCTGAAGTCCGGCTTGATGCCCTTGCCCCAGGACGCCACGATCAGCCGACCTCCATCGGCAAAGATGCCGTTGGGTGCGGCGAGCTTCGCATCCTTCACGAAAAGTTCCGGCCTGTCGCCGTCAATGCGGTAGATCGCATCGGCAAGCATGTCGGTGACATAAACCTTGCCCGATGAGTCCGATGTCACGTCGTTGAGGAAAACGGCGCCGGGCACATCGATGGTCGAGACGAGCTTGCCGCTGGCGAGATCGACGATGCGCACCTTGGTGACATCGGCGACGTAGAGCTTGCCGCCGGAGATCGCCGAGCCTTTTGGTGCATCCATGCCGTCGGTCCAGTGCTGGCTAATGATCTTGCCGTCCAGCGACAGCACCGAGAGATAGCCGTTGCCGTCGGCCTCCCCGGGATTGCCGACGATGTTGGAGACGATGATGCGATTGTTGGCGGCGTCGAACAGCGCCGATTCCGGTTGCTCGAAGCCCGAGGCGCGCCAGAGTTCGGCGGCCTCGGCCGCAGGTGCGAGCGCGATAGCGAAGGCGGCGACGCAAATCGAGGTGATGAGGGTTTTCATGGCCAGGTCTCCTGTGGTGGATGGCGGAGAGCTAGGAGTTTCGATACTTTTCCGGAAGGGCGATTCGAGCTAGTATCGGAAACCGATACGAAATGGCGCAAAAGAGGTGCATCCCATGAACGGCCTGATCTTCGAGGCGCTGAAGCGGACGCTGAAGGCCAAGGGCGTCACCTATCGTGAGCTTGCCGGGCGGATGGGCGTTTCCGAGCCGACGGTCAAGCGCATCTTCCACGAGCGCAACTGCAAGCTCGACCGTCTCGTCGGGATCTGCGCTGCCGCCGGCGTCGAGCTGGAAAACGTGCTGGGGTCGATGAATCGGGGGCCGGGACCGGTCAACCGTATCGCGCCAGAGGTCGAGCGCAAGCTTGCCGGACGGCCGGCGCTGCTGTTCATCTTCGTCATGCTATCGGAGAAATTCACGCCCGAGGGCGTCATGCGCTCGCAGGGCTTGAGCGAAGCGTCGATGTTCCTCTATCTGCGCGATCTCGAAGCGCTCGGCCTCATTGCGCTGGGCAGCGGGTTGTCGGCACGGCTGCTGGTCGACACACCGATCCAGTGGAATTTCGAAGGGCCGCTCAGGCCGCTGTTCGAGATGACAAACAAGAATTTCATCGGCTGGGCGATCACCCATCTGGAGCGGGAAGCGACCTTCGTCTCATTCTCCAGGCGGATGCGGCCGGAGACGGCGGAGATGGTGAAGCGCGAGGCGGAGGAACTGGCCGAGCGCGCCAAACTGCTCGCCCATCACGACCAGAACACGACGCCGGAAGACGGGCTGACCGGCTACAAATGGACGTTTGCTTTTGGCGCAACCCCGTTTCCGGCGATCATGCCGATCGGCCCGCACCCCAGGGATGCCGGCCGCGTTTCAAAAACGAAACCATGATAGAGTTCGCGCGCTGATTTGCCAGACTGTACGGGGCGGGTTTGCCGAATGCGTGACCGTCCCCGCAAAATCGAAGTGATCCTATGCCGACCGCGCCAACACTTGAACTTCGCCGCTATTCGCGCCTGAAAAATTTGCGGGAGCGGGCAGAACGCCAGGGTGCTGCATTGCAGTTCTGGGCGCGCACGGCATCGCTCGCCGTGATCTCCTGCTTCTTTTCCTTGATCAGCCGCTGGGATGCCTCGCTGCTCTTCGTGCTGGCGGGCCTCGCGCTGTTCCAACTCGTCGGCCTGATCCAGTTTCGCTTTGCGCGCCGTCGCAACGCGCCATGGTGGATCGGTTACCTCGTCGGTACGCTGGACATCATTCTGTTGACCGTTCTGCTGGTAACGCCCAACCCGTTTTCCCTCGAGGTCGCGCCGGCCGCGATGCAACTGCGCGAGGGCAGCTTCAAATTCCTGCTGATTTTCGTATGCCTTGGCGCGCTGACCCTTTCGACGCGATTGGCGCTCTATCTCGGCGCGCTCGCGGCCTTGACGTGGACGATCGGGGTGGGATGGGTGGTTTTTCATGCGGGAACCGTCATTCCGGCAACGAACCTCTATTCGCTGCCGCTGACAGAGCGACTGAATCTCTATCTCAACCCCAATTTCGTCGATACGTTCGCGCAGGCGACCAATGTGTTGGTTGTGCTGATTATCGGCGCGATCATGGCGCTGGTCGTCTCTCGTTCCCGACATCTGTCGGAAGACTATGTCAAGGCGGAGCGCGCCCGCGCCAATCTCGCCCGGCATTTTTCGCCCAATGTCGTCGACCAGCTCGCCACGGATGACGAGCCCTTCGGCCCGGTCCGCCGGCAGGATATCGCGGTGCTGTTCGCCGACATCGTCGGCTTCACACACTATTCCGAGGATCATCCGGCCGAAGCAGTGTTCGAACTACTGCGTCAGTTCCACCGTCGCATGGAGCAGGTCGTTTTCGACCACCATGGCACCGTCGACAACTATATCGGCGATTGCATCATGGCGACCTTCGGGGTTCCGCAAGCCAGCCATGACGACGCAACCCGGGCCATCCGGTGCGCTGAAGCGATGATCGCCGCTATCGAAGACTGGAATGTCCAGCGTGTGTCCAGAGGATATCCGCCGCTGGACGTTCGGATCGGTGCACAATATGGCGCCGTCGTCCTCGGCGCGGTCGGCAGCGAGCGCAACCTGTCCTTCGCGGTGGTGGGCGACACCGTCAACGTCGCCAGCCGTTTGCAGGCGCTCTGCCGTGAGCTTCAGGCGAATATTTGCTTTGGGTCACGACTGATCGAGGCCGCGAAGGCGGAATCGCTCGGGACACAGCTGAATGCGCGCGATCATGGACCGGTTAGCATCCGCGGCCGGGACGAACCGGTCCATATCTGGGTCGAACACAGAGCCGAAAACCAGGGCGCCATTGCGGTTTCGGCGTGATGCCGGCCGCCATGTGAGACGCCTGCACCTCATGACTCAGGCCGAAGCCATCACGTGTCTGAGGCGATTGCGCCAGCCTTCGCGGCTGCGGCGTCGGTGCCTGCCTTGTCCTCCCAGGTCACCGCCCGGTAGTCGAAACCATATTCCAGCGTCGGTTTGACGATGCGGAAGAATGGCGACAGGTCGAAGTCGCGCGGCGTGTAGAGCGAGTAGTGGCGGATGTGCAGGATTTCGCGGCGCGAATAGTTCGACTGCGCCGAGGCGCGCCCGGGCGCGCGGGTGATCTCGGGCAGGATCGGATAGCGGATCTCGCCATAGGCTTCGGCGATCAGGGTCGAGCAGATGGCGCGCGTCGGGTCGCCGGAGCCGAAAGCCAGCATGCGGCGGCGCCAGCGCACCGGCACCGGTGGCGTCGGCAGGAAAAAGCGCAGCATGTCGAAAATGTTCTTGAGATCGTATTTCAGGCCGAGCTTGCCGATCATGAAGGCGACGACATGGTCGCGGTCTTCCGGGGTCAGCCCGCTCGCCCGGCAGATACGGGTATTGTAGGTGCGGTAGCGCGACAGCGGCACGGCGACACAGCCTTCGCCGAGCGTGACTTCGATCAGCCGACGCCGTTCCGATCCGTCCTCCGGCTCGGACAAGGCATCGCCGATATAGAAAGCCGCATGCGACCAGGTCGACTGTGTCAGGTATTTGATTGCCGCCGAGATCTTCTGGTTGCCTTCGATGAGCAGGATGTCGCCGGGCTCGAGCGTGCGCCGCAACGTCTCGGCGTCGGACGGCGTGTAGGGCTCATAGCCGGAGGATTCGTCCTGCAGCCGGCCGGCAAGCCAGCGGCCAAGGCGGTCGAGAAGCGTGTCGCGCGGCGCGGTCATGGCAAAGTGTGACTAGCACGAGGTGACGTCCTCGGCCATGATCAACCGACCGGGACCTCTTCCGACGATGCCGGGCCGGCGAGGTCGTCGCGCGCATTGCGCGCGAGTTTCTTCGTCGAGCGCTTGGGGCTGTCGCCGAACAGCTCGGCCGCTCCGGCAAGGCAGCTCTTCTTCAGGCTTTTTTCCGAGCGCTTCAAAAGCTTGCCAAGAAGCCTTGTGTCCTGCGCATCGCCGAGCGGCTCACCGTCGGCCTCGAGCAACACGCGCATGACGAAGACGTCGTGCAGTTCGCCGAGTTTTTCGCCAAGTTCATCAACTGCCTTGCGCCGCACCTTGATCGGCGTCGGCCATAGCCGGCCGAGCAGCGACAGATGCATCGAGTGGGTCTTGGCAGCCTTGCGCAGATCGTGGAAATCCTCGGCTCCTCCGTGGGATCCGGCCTTGTCCAGCGCCTTCCTGGCCCGGCGCAAGGTCTTGCGAGCGCCTTCCGCAAGCACATCGGCTGCATGCTCAGGCAGATCGGGGAGCAGCAGCCGCTCTATCCTGATGAGGCCTTCCTCGCAGGCGGCGGTGGCCGCGCCTATGGCGGCGTCGAGGCCGGCGCCGGCATGCATTTCATGCTGGCGGGCAATCAGCCGGTCGCGCACGCTGTCGAGGCCGCCGCCGGCAACCTGCTCGGGAAAGGCGGCTGCCAGCCGGTCGACGGTCTCGACCAGCGCGGTCGCCTCGCGCGGCCCGGCAAGCAGCGCCGCCACCTGACGGTAGCATTGGTTCTCAGTCCGACAGAATGTTTCATTTCCGGAACGGACCAGCCGCAGCAAGGCGCGCGCGCTCTTCAGCCGCTTGCGGCATTTGTGCAATGCCTGCTCCGGCTGGTCGCGCGCGACGGCCAGATGGGCAAGCGCCTTGCCGATCTCCTCGCCAAGGATACGCCTGACCTCGCCGGTCAGCGGCAGGCGCGGATCGATGCGAAAGCTCATGCGGCGATCTCCGGAATCCCCCTAGAGCATGATGCCGAAAAGGTGAAGCGGTTTTCGGACGACATCATGCTCCATCTCTTTTGATTTAGAGCCGGATTCCGATTTTAGGTCGACCCGACCTAAAATCATCCGGCTCTAGGGCGAGCGACGCGTTGTAAAATCTCTGCTCGCCGGTCACTTCGCGGCCGAGCCAATCAGGCAGCATTTCGTCAGGTACATCCTCCGGCGTCTCCAGTTCGGCCACCACAAGGCCGGCTAGGATCCCGCCGAAAACATCGACTTCGTAGAGATAGCCGCGATGCCTAACATGGTGGCGTGTCTTCTCGATGACATGTCCGATGGCGAAGGCCAGCATCTCCTCGGCATCAGTCAGAGGAATTTCATATTCGTATTCGTCGCGCTCGCGGATCTTGCTGCCGAATTTAAGCGTCAGCTTCGCCGAACTGCCGTCGCTGATGCGTACGCGCACGGTGCGGCCAGGTGCTGCGGCAAGGTAGAACTGGCGAATGCGTATATTCGCCTCGGCCATTTCTAGCCATTCGGCGCTGGAGACCAGGAACTTGCGTTCGACTTCTTTGCCCATGGCCGCGCACTAAAGCGTCTGCGGCTCGACATGGCAAGCGGCCGTAGATAATCAATTTGACTTTAATCAATCGATTGATTAAAGAGGCCGACATGATCAAATCCGCGCCCGACAAAATGCCCCGCCAGGAGACATCGCCCGCCGAGCAGACGCGCGCCGCACTGGTGCTGGCCGCGCTCAAACTGTTCGGGCGGCAGGGCTTCGACGGCACCTCGACGCGCGAGATCGCGGCGGAGGCGAAGGCCAACATCGGCTCCATCGCCTATCATTTCGGCGGCAAGGAAGGGCTCCGCGGGGCCGCCGCCGACCACATCGTCGAGACCATCCAGGCGGTTGCTGGCCAGGCGCTCGGCGGCATGCAGCTGCAAGGTCAAGCCAGTTCAGAGACGGCGCGGGCGCAGCTCTCGACCGCATTGGAGCGGATGGTAGGATTTATCGTCGCCCGGCCGGAGGCGGGCGATATCGTACAATTCGTACTTAGAGAGTTGTCGCATCCGACGGCCGCCCTCGACCGCATCTATGACGGGGTGTTCGAACCGACGCATCGCCGCCTCTGCCAGATCTGGGAACAGGCGACGGGCGAGCCGGCCGAAAGCGAGGCCACCAAGCTCGTGGTCTTCACGCTGATCGGCCAGGTCATCTATTTCCGCATCGGCCGCGAAGCAGTGATGCGTCGTATGGGCTGGCGCGAGATCGGTAACGCCGAAGCCGCCAAGGTGGTGGCGGCGGTCACAAGCAATCTTGGCGCCATACTGGCGGCCCGAAATCCGGTCGCCCGCAAGGAGGGCAAGCGATGAGTTTTCTCTGTTCCCTGCCGCTCGCGGCCCAGCTGTTCGGCGCCTGCGCGCCGGCAGCGCCGCTTGCCGTCGGCTATGTCGAGGGCGACTATGTCTTGCTGGCGCCGATCGAAGTGGCGCAGGTCGAGACCGTCGCGGTCAAGCGCGGCGACCGTGTTGTATCAGGCACGCCGGTGGTGACTCTCGAAAGCGCCGACGCAAAAATCGCCGTCGCCCAGGCAGAGGCCGCGCTCGCCCAGGCGCAGGCGCAGCTTGCCGACCTGCAGATCGGCAAGCGGCCGGAGGAGATCGCGGTGCTGAAGGCCGAGGTCGACATGGCCAAGGCCCAGGCCACGGATGCCAAGCGCAAATACGACCGCGCCGCCGACCTGTTCAAGCGCGGTGCCGGCACGCAGGCCGACTACGACACGGCCGCCGCGACGCTGGAGACCGCCAATGCGCAGGTCGGCCAGGCGCAGGCCAACCTCGCCGTCGGCGGTCTGCCTGCGCGTCCCGAAACGATCAAGGCGGCAGACAATCAGGTCAAACAGGCGCAGTCGGCGTTGGAACAGGCTGAGTGGCGGTTGTCGAAGCGCGTGCTGGCGGCACCTTCGCCGGGCCGCATCAATGACGTCATCCGCAATTCCGGCGACACCGCCGGTCCGACCGCGCCTGTCATTTCGATGTTGCCGGACGGTGCGGTGAAGCTCAGCGTCTATGTCCCGGAAAGTGCGTTCTCGTCGATCAAGGTCGGCACGCTGCTTGTCGTCCATTGCGACGGCTGCGGGCCGGAGGTGAAGGCGCGCGTCAGCTATGTCTCGCCCGACCCGGAATTCACCCCGCCGGTGATCTACTCGCTCGAGAACCGGCAGAAGCTGGTCTACCTCGTCGAGGCGCGGCCTGAGGGCAAGGCGCAAGCGCTGCAGCCGGGACAGATCGTCGATGTCGAGCTGGCGGCCTCCGCAAAATGAACGCCATCGACGTTCATGGCCTGGTCAAGCGTTTCGGCGACAAGACTGTCGTCGACCATGTGACGATGACGGTGGCCGAGGGCGAGATCGTCGGCTTTCTCGGGCCCAACGGGTCCGGCAAGACGACGACCATCCGCATCATGTGCGGCCTGCTGACGCCCGACGAGGGCGAAGGTAGGGTGCTGGGTTTCAACATCCGCACCGAGTCGCTCCGCATCAAGCGCGAAGTCGGCTACATGACGCAGAAATTCTCGTTCTACGAGGATTTGACGATCGGCGAGAATCTCGAATTCGTGGCGCGGCTCTACCGGCTGAAGTCGGTCGAGGAGCATGTGTCGAAAACGCTGGAAGAGCTTGGCCTGACGAGCCGCCGCAACCAGCTCGCCGGCACGCTGTCGGGCGGCTGGAAGCAGCGGCTGGCACTGGCCGCCTGCATCATGCACAAGCCGAAGCTGCTGCTGCTCGACGAGCCGACCGCCGGCGTCGATCCGAAGGCGCGGCGCGAATTCTGGGACGAGATCCACCGGCTGGCGAGCGGCGGTCTGACCGTGCTGGTGTCCACCCACTACATGGACGAAGCCGAGCGCTGCCACCGCATCAGCTACATCTCCTACGGCAAGATGCTGGCCACCGGCACGGTGGACGAGGTGGTGACGAATGCCGGTCTGACCACCTTCGTGCTGCAGGGACCGCGCCTCGACCAGGTCGCCGATGCACTCAGGGACCGGCCCGGCGTCGACCAGGTGGCGCCGTTCGGCGCGACGCTGCATGTCGTCGGCTCCGACAAGGCAAAGCTCGAAAAGGCGCTCGCCGATGTCGAGAAGGAGCACAAGGGCGTCAGCGTAAAACCCGGCGAGACCAGCCTCGAGGACGTCTTCATTCAGTTCATGTCCGGCTCGAAGGACAATATGGCATGAACAGCGTCTTCTCCTTCGCCAGGCTCGGTGCGCTGCTGATCAAGGAATTCATCCAGATGCGGCGCGACCGCATCACCTTCGCCATGATGCTGGGCGTGCCGCTTTTGCAGCTGGTGCTGTTCGGCTACGCCATCAACAACGATCCCAAAAGCCTGCCTGCCGCACTGGTGGCGACCAGCAATGACCCCTACACCCGCGCCATTGTCGCGGCCCTGCAGACGACCGGCTACTACCGCTTCGACCATGTTGCGCAAAGTGCCGAGGCTGCCGAATTCCTGATGGCGCGCGGCGATGTCGCCTTCGTCGTCACCATCCCGGCCGATTTCGGCCGCCGGGTGGAGCGCGGCGACAATCCGCAGATACTCATCGAGGCCGACGCCACCGACCCGGCCGCCGCCAGCGGCGCCATCTCGACGCTAAGCAAAGTGGCCAGCCAGGCGCTGCTTCGGGCGCAAGGCATGCAGGAGGCGGCGAGTGAGGCCGCCAGGGGCCAGCTCGATGTGGTGGTGCACCAGCGCTACAATCCGGAAGGCATCTCGCAATACAACATCGTGCCCGGCCTGCTCGGCGTCATCCTGCAGATGACCCTGGTGATGATGACCTCGATCGCGCTGACCCGCGAGACCGAGCGCGGCACGATGGAAAACCTGCTCGCCATGCCGTCCAGCCCGTTCGAGATCATGCTGGGCAAGGTGCTGCCCTATCTTGTGGTCGGTGGCGTCCAGGTGGTGGTGGTGCTGGCGGCGTCCAAGCTTCTGTTCGCCATTCCTTTCACCGGCTCGATGTCGCTGCTGCTTACCGCCGTGCTGGTGTTCGTGCTGGCGCTGGTGCTGCTTGGCTACACCATCTCGACCATCGCCCGCACGCAGATGCAGGCGCTGCAGCTGACCTTCTTCTTCTTCCTGCCGTCGATCCTGCTGTCCGGCTTCATGTTCCCCTATCGCGGCATGCCGGGCTGGGCGCAGACCTTCGGCGAGATTTTTCCGCTGACGCATTTTCTGCGCATCACCCGCGCGGTGATGCTGAAGGGCGCTGAACTGCCGGCGGTTGCGGGCGAGATCGCCTGGCTGGTCGGGTTCGTGGCCCTGTTTGCCGGCGTCGCATTGGTGCGGTTCAGGCGCACGCTCGACTGAGCGTTCAGGAATTGAGCGATCGTGGACCGCTGACGAACGGACTGCCCCTCACATAGAACCGCAGCGGGCGGTCCGCATCCTTCGTGATGCCGATGCGGATGCCTTGGCCGATGTCGCCGGGCTCGTGCTCGTCGGCTGCCAGCCATAGCGGTCCTTGGCGGCAAAGATCGAGGCCGTCCAGCGAACGGTCGATCCGCAATGCCTGTGCGAGCCGTCCCGGCCCGCGCGCCACGTCGCGCAGGCGTTCGACGCCCCGGTTCTGCCGCATGATGGCAATGCCTTCGAGCGGTTCGAGCGCCCGGATCAGCACACCGGTGCCGGTCCCTGGCCCCTCGCTCGAAACATTGAGCATCCAGGAGACGCCATAGGCGAGATAGACATAGGCGTGCCCGGCCTCAAGAAACATCGAACGGTTGCGCGGCGTCATCCCGCGATAGCCGTGACCGGCGGCGTCGCCGGTGACATAGGCCTCGGTCTCGACGATACGGCCGCCGACGATGCCTTCCGGCAATTCCCGCACCACGAGCTTGCCGATGAGATAGCGGGCGAGATCGGCCGTATCATCAGGCAGTTCGGCACGATCGAGCGGATGGTGGCTGGTCATGCTACCGCCGCCGTGTTTCAAGGTATCCGTTCGACCCATTGCGCGCGCGACTGCCCCGGCTCGAACGGATCGCCGAAATACTGGGTCTCGCGAACCACCTTGCCATCGACGAACTCCATGATGCTCACCGTATAGGACGGAATCCCGTCATAGGTCAGGACATACTCGGTGATCCAGAGGTCGCCTGACCCGGTGATCCGCCGCACGGCAAAGCGCTTCCGGTTGGGCTGGGCGGCGCGCGACGGCTGGATGTTGTGCCGTCCGCTGATGCGCTCGCCTGACTGCGGATAGTCAAGCACCGCGTCGTCGCGATAAATCTGATGCTCCGTCTCGAAATCATTGGCATCGGAGGCAGCCCAATGGCGATCGAGAGCCGCCCTTATCTCAGCGTCTGCCATATCGGTTCTCAGGCCGCGGCCATGATCTCGGCGTAGGTGGTGAAATCGACATTGCCGCCTGACAGCACGACGGCGACGCATTTGCCCGACAGTTCGATCTCGCCTGACGAGAGCGCCGCCAGCGCCACGCAGCCGCCGGGTTCGACCACCAGCTTGAGATGGGCCATGGCGTCGCGCACCGCCTGTGCGGCCGCCTTGTCGGAGACGGCGATGGCGCCGGCGAGGTTCTTGCGGTTGATCTCGAAGGTGATCGCGCCGGGCTCTGCGGTGAGGATCGCATCGCAGATCGAACTGTGGCCGGGCTCGTTGGAAACCCTTTTTCCTTCGATCAGCGAGCGGCGGGTGTCGTCGAAATGCTCGGGCTCGACGGCCCAGACTGCCGTGGCCGGCGAGGCATCCTTGACGGCGATCGAAATGCCGCTCGTCAGGCCGCCGCCGCCACAGGGAATGACGACCGCGTCGAGGCTGACGCCGAGCGCTTTTGCCTGGCGCATCAGTTCGAGACCGATCGTGCCCTGGCCGGCGATGATGGCCGGATCGTCGAAAGGAGGCACCAGCACCATGCCCTTGTCCATGTAGGGTCGCACCACCGTCATGCGGTCGTCGCGAAAGCGGTCGAACGGCACCACTTCGGCGCCCATCTTGCGGACATTGGCGATCTTCATCGCCGGCGCGTCGGCCGGCATGGCAATGACCGCCTTGACGCCGAACATGGCAGCCGCCGCGGCGACGCCCTGAGCATGGTTGCCGGAGGAGAAGGCGACGACGCCGCGGCTGCGCTCTTCTTCGCTCAGCGAAGACAGTTTGTTGTAGGCGCCGCGGAACTTGAACGAGCCGGTGCGCTGCAGCGTCTCCGGCTTGAACAGGATGCGGCCGCCGAAGCGCTTGTTGAGTTCCAGCGATTCGATCAAGGTCGTTTCGGCGATCAGGCCGGAGAGCCGCGCGGCGGCGGCATGGATGTCGGCGATGCCGGGAAGCGTGGTCATGGCGAAGTCCTGAAAGCGATGAGTTCGGAGCATGGTGCACGCAAAGGCAGGCCACGCACCAATGAAAAAATGTGACCGTTACAAAGTTTGGCGGGCATGAGCGGCGACGAGGTCAAACTGGCCCACCTCTCCCGCCTTTATCCGCCGGGCCGTATCGGCTAAGGGCGGGGAGCAGAATTCCGGACCGCCAGAAATGACCGCCAAGCCAAAACCCCTGTTCCTCGGTATTGACACCGGTGGCACCTATACCGATGCCGTGCTGTGGTCGGAACAAGGCGGGCCAAAAGGCAATGTGCTGGCCAAGGCCAAGGCGCTGACGACGCGGCACGATCTTGCCGTCGGCATTTCCGGCGCGGTCGATGCGGTGCTGGAAAAATCGGCCACTGATCCGGCCGCCATCAAACTCGTGTCGATGTCGACGACGCTCGCCACCAATGCGCTGGTCGAGGGCCAGGGTGGGCGTGTGGCGCTCATCATGATCGGCTTTACCGGGGCCGACCTTGCGCGCGACGGGCTGAAGACCGCGCTCGGCACCGATCCGGTGGTGTTTTGTCCGGGCGGCCATGACGTGCACGGCAATGCGGCCAAGCTCGATCTGTCGGATCTGGAAGCGGCGATCCCTGAACTCGGCGCCTCGGTGTCGGGCTTTGCCGTCTGCGCCTATTTCGCCACCCGCAACCCGGCGCATGAACTCGCCGCGCGCGACTTCATCCGCGAAAAGACCGGCCTGCCGGTCACCGCCAGCCACGAATTGTCGGCCAAGCTCGGCGGCCCGCGCCGCGCGCTCACCACCTTGCTCAACGCCAGGCTGATCTCGATGATCGACCGGCTGGTGGCGGCAACCGAAGGATTTTTGGAAGCCCGCAACATCGCAGCGCCCCTGATGGTGGTGCGCGGCGATGGCGCGCTGGTTTCGGCGGCGTTTGCCCGCCAGCGGCCGATCGAGACCATCCTCTCCGGCCCGGCCGCCAGCCTGGTCGGCGCCCGCCACATGACGGGCCTGGACAACGCCATGGTGTCCGACATTGGCGGCACCACCACCGATGTCGCCGTGCTCGACGGCGGCCGTCCTCGGCTCGATCCCGAAGGCGCCACTGTCGGCGGCTTCCGCACCATGGTCGAGGCGGTCGCCATGCGCACCTTCGGCCTCGGCGGCGATTCCGAAGTGGCGCTGGAAGATGGCGCGCTCAACCCGAAAATCCTGCTCGGGCCGCGCCGCCTGGTGCCACTGGCGCTGGCCGGCATGATGCATGGTGTTTCCGTGACATCGGAGCTCGAGCGCCAGCTCAGGGCGCCCAACCCCGGCCGCATGGACGGCCGCTTTGCGTTGCGCACCGGCGTGCCGGACAGGCTCGCCGCCGGCCTGACCGCGCCCGAGGCGAAACTGTATGAACTGATTGGTGCCGTGCCGCTCGCCATCGACAGGCTGCTCACCTCGAACGCCCAGAACGCCACGCTGAACCGGCTGGTCTCGCGCGGTCTTGTGCATATCTCGGGCTTCACCCCCTCGGACGCCGCCCATGTGCTCGGCAAGCAGGCCAACTGGGACCCGCTTGCGGCCCGGCTCGCCGCCGAACTGTTTGCCCGCAAGCGTGATGGGCGAGGCCAGTACATCGCGCCGTCTCCGGAGGTGATTTCCGAACGCGTGCTACTGACGCTCACGCGCTGGTCGGCCGAATACATTCTGGAGACAGCCTTTGCCGAGGATGGGCTGGATGGCGCCGCCACCGTCGCGCATGCGCTGGTGCAGCGCGCCGTCGATTCCCATCCCGGCATCGCAAGGCTCAGCGTCGCGCTCGATCGTCCGGTCATTGGCCTCGGCGCCTCGGCGCCGCTGCACTATGCCGGCTTGGCCGAGCTGGTCGGTAATGAGTGCGTGGTGCCGGAGGATACCGATGTCGCCAACGCGCTCGGCGCCGTCGTCGGCCAGGTCCGCGTCTCCGCCGAAGCCCGCGTCAGCCAGCCTAAGGAAGGTTTGTTTCGTTTGGCGTCGGGGCAAACGGTGCGCGACTTCACGGACGAGGCCGAGGCGATCGCGGCAGCGGAGGCTGATGTGCGGGCGATCGTAGCCGCGCGCGCGAAGGATGCCGGCACGGATAATGCCGAGATCGACGTTTCGACCGAGTTCAAGGTGTCTACGGTTGAGGCCCAACGGATGTTTATCGAAGCGCATGTGGTGGCGGTTGCATCGGGTCGGCCGAGGATTGCGGTTTAGGTGATCTCCCCCACGAGGGGAGAGATCAGCAGCTTCAAATTCCCCGCCTTCACCCTAAGCTGAATTGACCCTTCACCCCTGACATGCCAAAGGCCGCAAAGCCTTTCATCTGGAGAAGCCCTGATGACCGATCGCGTCGAGATCGCCGGATTGCGGATTGCCCGCGAACTGCATGACTTTGTCGGCGAAGCGCTGCCGGGTACCGGCATTGCCGCCGACGCCTTCTGGAACGGCTTTTCGGCTATCGTCCATGATCTCGCGCCGAAGAACCGGGCGTTGTTGGCCAAACGCGACGCCATGCAGGAACAGATCGACGCCTGGTACCGCG
The DNA here is from genome assembly GCF_030323205.1 of Mesorhizobium sp. C395A. NCBI lineage: Bacteria > Pseudomonadati > Pseudomonadota > Alphaproteobacteria > Hyphomicrobiales > Phyllobacteriaceae > Mesorhizobium > Mesorhizobium sp. C395A. The sequence goes on from NZ_CP100473.1 coordinate 4,841,348, forward strand.
CCAATGGCGCGCCCATCGATATGGAGACCTACAAAAGCTTCTTGCGTGAGATCGGCTATCTCGTGCCCGAAGGGCCGGCCTTTTCCGTGTCGACCGACAATGTCGACCCCGAGATCGCCACCGTTGCCGGGCCGCAGCTGGTGGTGCCGGTGATGAATGCGCGTTATGCGATCAACGCCGCCAATGCCCGCTGGGGCTCGCTCTACGATGCGCTCTACGGCACCGACGCCATTGCCGAGACCGGTGGCGCCGAGAAGGGTAAAAGCTTCAACCCCGTGCGCGGCGCCAAGGTGGTTGCCTGGGCGAAGAGTTTTCTGGACGAGTCCGTGCCGCTCACCTCGGGCAAATGGGCCGGCGTGAACGGGCTGACGGTTTCGGGTGGCACCTTGCGGCTCGGCGCCGGCGCCGGCGGCACCACGCTGGCCAACCCGAAACAATTTGCCGGCTATCGCGGCGACGGCGCCAACCCGGAAGCCATCCTGCTGGTCCAGAACGGCCTGCACATCGAGATCCTCATCGACCGCACCAACCAGATCGGCCGCACCGACCCGGCCGGCATTGCCGACGTGATCCTGGAATCGGCGCTGACCACCATCCAGGACTGCGAGGATTCGGTCGCGGCGGTGGATGCCGAGGACAAGGTCATCGTCTACCGCAACTGGCTCGGCCTGATGAAGGGCGATCTGGCGGAGGAAATCAGCAAGGGCGGCAAAACCTTCACGCGCAAGCTCAATCCGGACCGCGCCTGGACCGCGCCCAGTGGTGGCGCGCTGAGCTTGCCTGGCCGCTCGCTGATGCTGGTGCGAAACGTCGGTCACCTCATGACCAATCCGGCCATCCTCGACCGCGATGGCAACGAGGTGCCGGAAGGCATCATGGATGCGGCGCTGACGGCGCTGATCGCGCTGCACGATGTCGGCGCCAAAGGGCGGCGGATGAACTCCCGCGCGGGCTCGATGTATGTGGTGAAGCCGAAGATGCATGGGCCGGAGGAAGTCGCCTTCGCAGTCGAGATTTTCGACCGCGTCGAAGCGCTGCTCGGTATGGCGGCAAACACCATCAAGATGGGCATCATGGACGAGGAGCGGCGCACCACCGTCAACCTCAAGGAGGCGATCCGCGCCGCGAAGGAACGCGTCGTGTTCATCAACACCGGCTTCCTCGACCGCACAGGCGACGAGATCCACACCTCGATGGAAGCCGGCCCGATGATCCGCAAGGGCGACATGAAGCAGGCCGCCTGGATTTCCGCCTACGAGGCGTGGAATGTCGACACCGGGCTCGAATGCGGGCTGGCCGGCCACGCCCAGATCGGCAAGGGCATGTGGGCGATGCCCGATCTGATGGCGGCGATGCTGGAACAGAAGATCGCGCATCCCAAGGCCGGCGCCAACACCGCCTGGGTGCCGTCGCCGACGGCGGCGACGCTGCACGCCACGCACTATCACAAGGTCGATGTCCACGCCGTCCAGGCGGCGCTCAAGAGCCGGCCGAAGGCGAAGCTCGATGATATATTGTCGGTGCCGGTGGCGGTGCGGCCGAACTGGACCCCCGACGAGATCCAGCGCGAGCTCGACAACAATGCGCAAGGCATTCTCGGCTATGTCGTGCGCTGGATCGACCAGGGCGTCGGCTGCTCGAAAGTGCCCGACATCAACGATGTCGGCCTGATGGAAGACCGCGCCACGCTGCGCATCTCCTCGCAGCACATCGCCAACTGGCTGCACCACAAGGTTTGCTCCGAAATTCAGGTGATGGATTCGCTGCGGCGCATGGCAGCGATCGTCGACCTCCAAAATGTCGGCGACCCGCTCTACCGCCCGATGGCCACCGACTTCGACGCTTCAATCGCCTTCCAGGCCGCCTGCGATCTGGTGTTCAAGGGCCGCGAGCTGCCCAACGGCTACACCGAGCCGGTGCTGCACAGGCGGAGGCTGGAGCTGAAGGCGAAAGAGCGGGCGAATTAGCGCCTGCGTTTCCCTCCCCTCAAGGGGAGGGTTACGCCGCCTGCGCTACCCGCTCCGACATCATGCGGTAGGAAATCGCCTCGGCCAGGTGAATGCGGCCGACGGTTTCGCTGGCGTCGAGGTCGGCCAGTGTGCGCGCCACTTTAAGCACCCGATGATAGGCGCGCGCAGAAAAGCCGAGTTTCTCGCTGGCGTCTTTCAGCAGCGACAGGCCGGCTGCGTCCGGCGCGGCGATGTCCTCGATGACAGAAGGCGAGCAATGGGCGTTGGTGGTGGCGCTGGTGACGCCCAGCCGCTCGAAACGTTCGCGCTGGATGGTGCGGGCGCGCGCGACGCGCTGGGCGACGGCGGCACTTTTCTCCGCCCGGTCGGGCCGGATCAGGTCGGCGGCCGAGACCGCCGGCACTTCGATCCTGAGATCGATGCGGTCGAGCAGCGGGCCGGAGATGCGCGCCTGGTAGTCGGTGCGGCAGCGCTCGCCGCGCAGGCAGCGATAGCCGGGCTCGCCGGCCATGCCGCAACGGCACGGGTTCATCGCCGCCACCAGCTGGATGCGCGCTGGATAGGTGACGCGGTGGTTGGCGCGCGCGATCATGCAGTCGCCGGTCTCCAGCGGCTGGCGCAGCGCATCCAAGGTCTGCGGCGTGAATTCGGGAAACTCGTCGAGGAACAGGACGCCGTTATGGGCAAGCGATACTTCGCCCGGCCGCGCCCTGATGCCGCCGCCGACCATTGCCGCCATCGAAGCCGAATGGTGCGGTGCGCGGAACGGCCGCCGGTCGGTGAGCTTGCCTTCGCCGAGCTCGCCGGCCACCGAGGCGATCATCGAGACTTCAAGAAGTTCCTTGGGCGCCAGTGGTGGCAGAATTGAAGGCAGCCTCTGCGCCAGCATCGATTTTCCCGAGCCGGGAGGCCCGACCATCAACAGATTGTGGCCGCCGGCCGCCGCCACTTCCAGCGCCCGCTTGGCGCTTTCCTGGCCCTTGATGTCGGAAAGGTCGGGCAGGTCGCGGGCCGAGACATGGATGCCGGGCTCGGGCCGCGACAGCACCTGCGTGCCGCGAAAATGATTGGCGATGGCAATCAGGCTGCGCGGCGCCAATATGTCGAAATCCTTGCCCGCCCAGGCCGCTTCCGGCCCGCAGCCGAACGGGCAGATCAGGCCTTTTCCCTCGGCATTGGCGCCGATCGCCGCCGGCAGCGCACCGGCGACCGTGGCAATGGTGCCGTCGAGCGACAATTCTCCGAGCACGACATAGGAGGCCAGCATGTCGCCCGGAATGGCGCCGAGTGCAGCCATCAGGCCGAGCGCGATCGGCAGATCGTAATGGCTGCCTTCCTTGGGAAGATCGGCAGGCGCCAGGTTGACCGTCACCTTCTTCGACGGCATCGACAGCCCCGACGCATGCAGTGCCGCCTGCACGCGCTCGCGGCTTTCGGCCACCGCCTTGTCGGCCAGCCCGACGATCTGCATGCCGACCTTGCCCGGCGCGATCATCACCTGGACATCGACCGGCACGGCCTCGATGCCCTGGAAAGCCACCGTGCGAACCCGCGCCACCATCTTGCTCTGCCCCCGGATACCGGCTCGCCTCGGCCTTGTGGTTCAGACCGCGAGCGACGTCAGGACAAGACAACCATAGATTTTAGGCCAAGGCAAGAACATTACAGGAACATGCATTCGTGGTGGTTGCAGCGCGCTGTGCCGGTTGCAAAAACGGAAGATGGTTAAGCAAAATGGAACGGCTGCTCCGCCTCCTCGACCGCGTTTAACAAGGGCGACTAGGCCCTTCGGCAATCTGAGGGTGTTGCTTCTAAGCGGTGATGAAGGCATCGACCGAACCTGAAAGCGATCGATCGATCGCGACCTGCGGTGGAAGCCACTCCATGACAGGATATCGGAAAGGCCAAGGCATGGCGATCCGGCGCGAAGAGCCGCTCTCCAGAAAAATCTCGTTTACAAGGTCTATGAACCGCCCGCGGTCTCGTTCGATTCGTTTCAAAGTTTGCGAACGAATGTAATCCCGGGGAATTCGTCGCTCCTTCAGCGCTAAGACAGCCTCCGCGATGGATCGAGGATCGGGTGGAACTGTGAGCGAATAGTCGTCATCCAGATAAAGGTCTCGGCCGCCATGGTTCGGCGTCGTGACCACTGGAAGGCCCGCGAGAAGATATTCCGTGCTGGCGAACATTGGTCCTTCCAGGTGAGAGAGACAGATTCCCACGGCTGCACGATTTAGATGCGTGTTCACCTGAGCCGGTGCCAATCGGACCGGCTTGCCGGTGCCGTCAAACTCGTTGATAAAGACGTGATGCGGCGCGAGCTCCCTATGCCGATTTATTCGCGCTCTTTCCGACTCCGTCGTGGAGGATCCGCTTGAATCTCGATAGAAGACAAATGCGCAACGCTGGATGCCAAGCGACAAGTCATGGCGCTTCCACGGAGCCAGCTGCGCATTGTAGATTGCATCAAATTCTACAGGGACGTCATCGAGAGGCCTGAATATGTGTTCGGAGGTTGTTGACGTCTTGTTGTGCAGGACGGCGGCCTCGCCGGACTGGTTCAACAGATCAGCCTCTGACTGAGTGTTGGATAGGAAGATTAGCGCGTGACGGGGGTTCTTGAGTCTATGCAGAACGGCATAGGTCCGGATGGTTTTGACGCTAGCACTGTTTTCGATGGACCAGGTTGGCGAGATGAGAAACCAGGCGCGGTGGCCGCGTGGAAGAAAAGGCATATGACTTGCTAATCCGAGCGGCGTACCGGACATTCCCGAATAGGATATGAACGGATCGTTCGACAGCATACTGGCCTGAAGAGCAGGTTGCGACTTCGCGGAAGGGTGCCCTTTTCTGAGCTTGTGGCCATGACGCAGCATGGCTCTGACAATCTCGAATTTGGTAGGAGGGCGATACCCGTGCTGTAGGGTCAACATGCGGCAATTGCGATCTTGAGTGCGGGGCAAAACTCGCTTCGACAGAGAGAAATTTGGCAAAGAAACATCGCCAGTTGATCGACGGAATATCTCAGGCGATCAAATCTGGTGTACGGAGAAGCGCCTCTTGAAAGAAAACATCGTCCCAAGCGGGGCTGGTTCTCACATCGCGCTACCAACCGTATCCGTTTGCGTAGGCTGTTTCAATCAAGAGGCATTCATCGACACTGCGATCCGATCCGTAGCGGCGCAGACGTACACTGCGTTCGAGTGCGTGGTGGTCGATGATTTTTCGACTGACGGTTCCCGCCGAAGGATTGAAGAGTGTCTGTCCCAGCTTGGCGACAGTCGTTTCCGCTTTCTGCCCCGACTGCAAAATGGCGGGCAGTTGGCAACAATGATGACCGGGCTTGACGCGACAGCCGGGCCCCTGATCTCGTTTCTTGACGGTGACGATGCTTGGCATCCTGACTTCATAGAATGCCATGTGAGAGCGCATCTCAGCCACACCCGTATCGCGGCAATGTCGAGCTCCGATGAGGTGGTGATAGATACGGCCGGCAACCTGCTTGCGGGCGGTCATCCCGTATTCCACCTGAATGACCCGCGATCGATGCCGAAAATGAGCGGCTACCTGCATGTCGACACCGAAGCTGACCCGACATTATTATTTATTGATCGGGGTACCGTGGGTTGGTTTTGGTCAACCACATCGGGGATGATGTTTCGTCGAGCTCCGCTTGAAATCATGCGTCCATCCGATCCGGACGAAATAAAGATATGTGCCGATGGTTATATGGCTCGTGCCGCCCATATGATCGGCGGAACCGTGAGGATTGGGCGGGCTCTTGGCAGTTATCGGCTTCACGGCGGCAATGGCTGGGCGGACGGGCGCATCCTGGGTACCGGAGTTGGCCTCGGCAGGATGTCGCCTGATACTGAAATAGCGATACGGCGGGCACTGGCCAATCGTTGGTGCGAAGTGGCGCCGGGACTGGCGCATTTAATCTCCCGCCACTCAATGCGCAGGACCTTGGTCGACCTGATCGGACTGTCTGCGGCTTTTGCATTGCTGGAAAAGAACTCCGATGCGGGTTTTCTGCTGAAAGACTGGGCAACACCACAGCGAAAATTGCAGACCAGGCTTATCGGTCTCCTTCCTCCGAAACTGAGGCCTCGGCGCTTCCGGGACATAGTTTGATTTGATGAGCCGCTTGCTCGGCAGTCTCACCCGATAAAGAGCATCTTTCGATGCTTCTCTGGACCCACCAAAGTCCTCCGTAGCAACGCACACTACGCGGCCAAATTCCGCCGCTTCGCCTCTACCGCGTCCCAGAACAGGCTGGCGATATCCGCGCCACCAAAGCGTTGCACTTCGCGCACGCCGGTTGGCGAGGTCACGTTGATCTCGGTCATGTAGTCGCCGATCACGTCGATGCCGACCAGGATGAAGCCGCGCTCTTTCAGCGACGGGCCGATGCGGGCGCAAATCTCGCGTTCGCGCTCCGTCAGCTCAGTCTTTTCGGCGCGGCCGCCGACATGCATGTTGGAGCGAGAATCGTGGTCGGCCGGCACGCGGTTGATGGCGCCGACCGCCTCGCCGTCGATCAGGATGATGCGCTTGTCGCCCTTGCGCACATCCTTCAGATAGCGCTGGACGATATACGGCTCGCGTGACAGCTGGGCGAACATTTCGAGCAGTGAGGCGAGGTTGCGATCGTCTTCCTTGAGATGGAAGATGCCGGCGCCGCCATTGCCATAGAGCGGCTTGACGATGATGTCGCCGAATTCCTTGCGGAAGGCCGCGACCTCCTGGGGATCCTTGGTGATCAGCGTTTCGGGCATCAGATCGGGGAATTCGGTGACGAAGATCTTTTCCGGGCTGTTGCGCACCCAGGCCGGGTCGTTGACGACCAATGTCTTCGGGTGAATGCGCTCCAGAATATGCGTCGTGGTGATGTAGTTCATGTCGAAGGGCGGATCCTGGCGCAGCAGGATCACATCCATCTCCGACAGGTCGGTGCGCACCTTGTCGCCCAGCGAAAAATGATTGCCCTTCTCGTCGCGGAGCTTCATCTCCTCGATGCGGGCAAACACCTTGCCGCCCAGCATCGACAGCCGGTCCGGCGTATAGTGGAACAATTGGTGCCCGCGCCGCTGCGCCTCCAGCGACAGCGCAAACGACGTGTCGCCGGCGATCGAGACGGTGGAGACATGGTCCATCTGGACGGCGATCTTCAGGGTCATCTTCTGGTCTCCAGCGGGTCGAGCAAGTCCAGGAAAAGTGCGTAGCGGTTTTCCGTCCGGAATTGCGGCAAGGCAAGTCGCCGATATACGGAACTTGGCGGCTTCTGCCAATCGCGCTTGCTTGGCCCAGACCCCCTAACGGTCGAAGACCAGCCGGGAGTAACCGAGGAAGGACAGCGCCATGGCGAACAGCGAGGCGACGGCAAGTGCTGCCAGCGGCGGCATTGCCGGCAGCGCGAACAGGATGGCGCAGTAGACGAGATAGTTGACGATGCTGGTGGCGATGCCGACGCCGCCATAGCGCGCACCCTCGCTAGCCACGCCGCGGCTCGATGGTGAGAAGGTCAGGTGCCGGTTGATCTGCCAGGTGACGCAGAGCGCAAAGCCGATCGACAGCACGCGGGCGACGAAGGGACCGAGCGGCGTCACCGCCAAAAGCAGCCAGAGTGCGGCGGCATCGGCGACGAAACCAACGCCACCGGCAAGGACGAAGCGGGCGAGCCGGCTCACGGCCTCAGGCGGCCCGGGGCGTCTTGCCCGGTTCGGCCTTCGGGATTTCACCAGTGCGTTCGCGCCGTTCGACCCGGCCCGACGGAACCGAGAGATAGAAAATGCGTTTCTGCTCGGCGCGTCCGCGCGATACCGAATCGAGGATCAGTCCGGTCACCATCGCAAGCATCGAGAGCAGCAGCAGGCCGACTGACAGCACCCAGGTCGGCATGCGCGGCACGAGGCCGGTCTGGGCGAATTCGATCAGCACCGGCGTCATCAGGGCAAGGCTCGACGCCAGGACGAAAATCGCGAAGGCGCCGAAGAAGCGCAGCGGCTGCGTTTCCTTCATCAGCATGGCGAACATCCACAGGATCCTGGCGCCGTCGCGATAGGTCGACAGCTTCGACGACGATCCCTCAGGCCGGCGGCCATAATCGAGCGCGATCTCGCTCACCGGCAGTTTGAGCTGCGAGGCATGCACCGACATTTCGGTCTCGATCTCGAAGCCGCCGGAAACGGCGGGAAAGCTCTTGACGAAGCGCCTCGAGAAGACGCGGTAGCCGGAGAAGATGTCGGTGAAGTCGGCGCCGAACAGCCACTTGTAGAGGCTGTTGAAGATGCGGTTGCCGAAGGCATGGCCGGAACGGCCGGCATCGTCGGTGACGCCGCGCCTGGTGCCTACCACCATGTCGCAGCGCTCGGTCTGCAGGATGTTGATCAGCAGCGAGGCATCTTCCGGCGCATAGGTGCCGTCGCCATCGGCCATCAGATAGATGTCCGCATCGATGTCGGCGAACATGCGCCGCACGACATTGCCCTTGCCCTGGCGCGGCTCGCGGACGACGATGGCGCCCGCTGCGCGCGCCTTGAGCGCGGTCAAATCCCTGGAATTGTTGTCATAGACATAGATCTCGGCCGACGGCAGCGTCTCGCGAAAGCGCCGCACCACCTCGGCGATGGTCAGTTCCTCATTGTAACAAGGCAGGAGCACGGCAATGGCCGGCTCATGGCGGACTTCGTGCGGCATTTCCGTCTCCCGACGCCCGGCGGAGCCTCCGGCCGCGCTCATATGCGGCCTCGCTCAGGCGACTTTACTATTTATTGAAGCTGTTAAGGCTAGGTTTAAGGCCGCAGTCTTTCCGACGAAGGTCATGATGATGAACGCAGCCAAGGCGGGTGCTTCCTCCTGGAAGTCCGATATGACGCTGGCGTTGCTTGCCATGCTGGTGGTGCTGGCGGTCAATGCCGCCACGGGCTTTCGCGAATTGAGCAATGCCGGCGGCGACAATGACAGCCTGCTGCGGCTGGTCGAGGTTCGCGACATGCTGGCCGGCCAGGGCTGGTTCGACCTGCATCAGTACAGGATGGGGCCGGAAGGCGGTTTCGTCATGCACTGGTCGCGGCTGGTCGACGCACCGCTCGCCGTCATCATCCTCGCCGCCTCGGCGCTGACCCGCAGCATGGCCATGGCCGAAGCGATCGCACAGGTGCTGTGGCCGTCGCTGCTGTTTTGCCTGGCGGTGTTTTTTACAGCCCGTGCGGCACGCAGCTTCGCCGGCGTCGGCGCCGTGCTGCCCGCTATCGTCATCGGCGCGGCGGCGCTGCATTTCATCGGCATTTTCTTGCCGGGTGCGCTCGATCATCACAATGTCCAGCTGACGCTGACCATGGCCAGCCTCAGCCTGCTGCTCGAGGCGCCGGCGCGTCGCTGGGCGGCGCTGATTTCCGGGCTGTGTGCGGCCCTGACGCTGGCCGTCGGCATGGAAACCGCGCCCTATGTTGCCACCATCGGCGCCTGCATCGCTTTGCTGTTCGTCGTCGATCCCGGCGGCGAACGCCGGATCGCCAGGGATTTCGGTCTCGGCTTTGCCGGGGTTTCAGCCCTGGTCTTCGTCACCACCATCCCGCCATCGGCCATGGGCCAGCCGCAGTGCGATGCCTTCTCGGCTGTGCAGTTCGTGGTGGCGGCAATCGCCGGACTGGGCCTTGCCGCCGTGACGTCGCTCACGGTGTCCAATGGCACGGCCAGCCGCCGCCTGATCTCGCTTACCCTGCTCGCGCTTGGGCTGGGCGCCGTCGTCGTGGCGCTGTTTCCGCAATGCCTTGCGGCTCCCTACGCAAACCTCGATCCGCGCCTCAAGGAATTGTGGCTCGATCACATCGACGAGGCGCAGTCGCTGTTCAGTATTGCCGTCAATGAGCCGGCCTCGCTGGCGGCGCGCTATGTCACGCCGCTGGTGGCGATCGCGCTGATGGCGCTTCGCCTGCGCGGACCATGGCGCCGCCAGGACAGCCTCGTCGGCGCCTTGCTGGTCGGCGCCTTCATCGTCAGCGCCTGGCAGGTCCGCGGCTCGACATTCTCGATCGCCTCTGCCGCCATCCCGCTGTCGGCCTGGATCGCAAGCTGGCGCGAACGGGCGAGGATCAGCCCTGCGCGCAGCGTATCGCTGCGCATGGCGGCGGTCTGGGTGGTGTCGGTGAATGCCGTCTGGGCCGGTGCTGCCGCCGCGACGTCGAGCGTATTCGAGGCCAACAAGGTCTCGGTCGAGGCACGGGACACCGACAGCGATCCGTCCTGCGAGCGCAAGGCCTCCTTCGCGGCGTTGGCCCGGCTGCCGGACACCACGGTGCTTGCCATTTCCAATCTCGGCTCGCCCATCCTGGCCTATTCCGGGCACCGCGTCTTTGCCGGCCCCTATCATCGCAACATCGCCGGCGACCTGCTTGCGCTCGATGCCTTCCTCGGATCGGCGGACCAGGCGAGGATGATCGCGGCGGCTCACCACGTCGGCCTGATGGCGCTCTGCCGCGGCAGCGCCGAAAGCAAGATGCTTGCCGCCAAGGCGCCGCAAGGCTTCCTGGCCAGGCTGATGCAGGGAAGCGTCCCCGATTGGCTCGAACCGGTGGCCGAAACGCGCGGAACCCCGGTCGAACTCTACCGCGTCCGCTAAAGCATCATTCGCCAGCGAAAAATCGATTTCGCGATACGCTTCCTAAACGCTTTGCTGCCAGTCTCAGCCTAAATTTCGGGCGTCACAAACAGGGATACCGATGCAAACGACGTTTGGCACCGGGCAGGCAAGCAGGGAAAACTCGGATCTGGCGTTCACCGATGCGCTGACCGGGCTTGGCAACCATCGCCGCTTCTTCGACAAGGTCGATCGCCTGATCAGCGACCGTGCAGACGATCCCGCGCCGTTCACGGTCGGCATTCTCGACCTCGACGGCTTCAAGCCGATCAACGATCTGTTCGGCCACAAGGCCGGCGACGACATATTGATCCAGGTGGCGATGCGGCTGCGCGCCTCGATGGACAGCCACTCCACCGTCTGCCGCATCGGTGCCGACGAATTCGCCTTCCTCTACCCGATGGTGTTCTCGGAGGAGGCGGCGGCCGAGAAGTCGCGCATGATGATCGAAATCCTGTCGGCGCCCTACGATGTCGGCGAACGCACCGCCAGGCTTTCGGCCTCGGTCGGCTGCTCGCTGTTTTATTCCGGCGACGAAACCACGGAAATCCTCGTCAACAAGGCCGAAACGGCGCTCTACCACGCCAAGCGTTCGGGCCGTGGCCGCGTCGTCGTCTACACCCGCGAAATGGAAGAGGCGGCCAAGCGCGTCACCCGCATCGAACAGGCGCTGCGCCGTGCCGTCTCGGCCGGTGAGGTCGAACCGCATTTCCAGCCCATCGTCGATTTGACCACCCGCCGCACCATCGGCTTCGAGACGCTGGCGCGCTGGACCGATCGCGACCTCGGCGTGGTGCCGCCGACCGTGTTCATCCCGATCGCCGAAGAGCGCGGCATCATCGGTCCGCTATCGCAGCTGGTGCTGCGCAAGGCGACCGAAGCGGCGCGCAGCTGGCCGAAGGACCTGTTCCTGTCCTTCAACCTGTCGCCCTCGCAGCTCGTCGACCAGAACACCGGCCTGCACATATTGTCGATCCTCGACCGCACCGGCTTCGATCCGCGACGGCTGGAGATCGAGATCACCGAAACCGGCCTGATGAACGATCCGGCCTCGGCCGAGAAGATCGTCGAGGACCTGCGTCGCGTCGGCATCCGAGTCTCGCTCGACGATTTCGGCACCGGCCAGTCCTCGCTCGGCCGCTTGCGCGAATTCCATTTCGACAAGCTCAAGATCGACCGCGCCTTCGTCTCCTCGATCCTCGACGACCGCCCGTCGGAACACATCATCCGCGCCATTCTGGCCATGTGCGAAGGGCTCGGCATGGATGTCGTCGCCGAAGGCATCGAGGAGGAGGCGCAGGCCGACCGCCTCGTCCAGTTCGGCTGCGCCGGCGGACAGGGCTATCTCTTCGGCAAACCGGTCGATGCCGACGCCACGCTCGGCTACCTCCGCGATTCCTACCGCGGCGCCCTCTACGCCAAGGCAGTCTGACCGGCGGTCTGGCCTGCGTCGAGCAGGTCAGCGGCGCGAGCCAAGATCGACTGTGGCCGCCATCTTGCGGCCTTTTGTCTGACATAAGCCAATCAAATCGCCGTTTTCGCCCTTGCTCCCCGGACTTGGCTGGATAGGATGCGCGCCGACCGGACCGGGAGATGAAGATATGATGCCATCGGCCGATTTTGCCGACCTCAGGGGAGCCTCGGTGCTGATCACCGGCGGCGGTTCCGGAATTGGTGCGGCACTGACCGAGGGCTTCGTTCGCCAAGGCGCCCATGTCGCCTTCATCGACATCGCCGATGGCCCAAGCACGCTGCTTGCCGACCGCGTCGAAAAAGAACTTGGCCGGCGACCGCTCTACCTCAAGACCGATTTGCGTGACGTCGAGGCGTTGCGCGCTTCGGCCGCCAAAGCGGCTGAGGCGCATGGCGACGTCACCGTGCTGGTCAACAATGCCGCATGGGACGAACGCCACGACGTCGCCGACGTTACCGTCGAGTTCTGGGACAACAATCTCGCCGTCAATCTGCGCCCGCATTTCTTCACCGCACAGGCGGTGGCGCCGGGCATGAAGCGGGCCGGCGGCGGGTCGATCATCAACTTCACCTCGACCTCCTATCTGATCAACCATCCTGATATGCCGGCCTACACCGCCGCCAAGGCCGGCATTCTGGGCCTCACCAAGGGGCTGGCCGGCAAGCTCGGCGTCGACGGCATTCGCGTCAACGCCGTTGCGCCGGGCTGGGTGATCACCGACCGGCAAAGGGAACTCTGGGTCACCGAGGAGAGGCTCGCCGCCCATGTCGCCAAGCAATGCATCAAGCAGGTCATGCAGCCCGACGACATCGTCGGCACGGTGCTGTTCCTGGCCTCCGACGCCTCGCGTATGCTGACGGCGCAGATGTTGATCGTCGACGGGGGTTTCCTGTGAGCCCGGTGAATCAAAATCCGGCAAAAGGCACGCCAGCAGTCGCCACCGTCGACTGGGGCACGACCCGCATGCGGGTCTGGCTGGTCGACGAGGCGGGCGGGGTGCTTGCCGAGCGTCGCGGCGATGATGGGTTGATCACCGCGCAGCAAAAAGGCTTTTCGACCATCCTCGAGGGCCATCTGGCGGCGCTCGGCGCACCTGACACACTGCCGGTCATCATCTGCGGCATGGCCGGCTCGCGCCAGGGTTGGCTGGAAGCGCCTTACGTCACCGTGCCGGCGCCGCTCAGTGCCATCCTCGCGGGGGCCGCCCGCATTCCCGGCCAGCGCCGCGACATCCGCATCGTGCCTGGCCTGGCGCAGCGCCTGGAAGATGCGCCGGACGTAATGCGCGGCGAGGAAACCCAGCTTGCCGGCGCCGGTTTGCCGGCAAAAGGTCGCCATCTCGTCTGCATGCCCGGCACCCATTCGAAATGGGTTCTGGTCGAAGACGGCGCGGTCGACGGCTTCTGCACCTGGCCGACCGGCGAGCTGTTTTCGGTGCTGGCCACTCACTCGATCCTGCGCCATTCGCTGGGCGAGAGCCCGAAGCCGGTCATTCCGGACAATCCGTTCTTCCAGGAATGGTGCCGCAAGGCTTTGGCCGAGGGCGGCGATGTCACCTCGCGGCTGTTCTCGATCCGCGCCGCCGGCCTGCTGCAGGACCTCAAGGCCGACGATGCCGCCGCTTGCCTGTCCGGCCTGCTGATCGGCGGCGAGATCGCCTCGGCGGGCCGCCGCTATGGCGAAAGCACCACCGCAATCGTGCTGGTCGCCTCGGGGTCGCTAGCAGCCCTCTACCGCCAGGCGCTCGACCTTGCAGGGCTTGCCGTCAGGACAGTCGACGCCGACGAGGCGGTGCGTGCCGGCCTTATCGAGGCAGCGCGGGAAAATGGCATGATCGCCAAATGACTCACCAGAGTGGAGTGACAGCGTGACCCAGACCGCCCCCTTCCCGAAGCTCAAGCGTGGTCTTATCGCCATTCTGCGCGGCCTCAAACCCAGCGAGGCGGTTGCCATCTGCCAGGCGCTGTTTGACGCCGGCATCGAAGCCATCGAGGTGCCGCTCAATTCGCCGGAGCCGTTTTCATCGATCGCCAGCATTGTCACCGCAGTGCCCAAGACAACGCTGGTCGGCGCCGGCACGGTGCTGACTTCAGCCGATGTCGACGCCCTGGCCAAGGCCGGCGGGAGGCTGCTGGTCAGCCCCAACATCGATGCCGAAGTCATGGCCCGCGCCATGCACCATGGCATGGTGACGATGCCAGGCGTGTTCACCCCCACCGAAGCTTTTCAGGCGATTAGGCTTGGGGCTTCGGCGCTCAAATTCTTCCCGGCAAGCGTGCTCGGGCCTAGCGGCATTTCGGCGATGCGGGCCGTGCTGCCGGCCGATACCGTGGTCGGCGCCGTCGGCGGCGTTTCCGACAAAGACTTTGCCGGCTACAAAGCCGCTGGGGTGACTGCTTTTGGTCTTGGCTCCAGCCTGTTCAAACCCGGCATGAGCGTCGACGAGGTGGCCTCGCGCGCGCAGGCGGCGGTGACGGCCTGGGATGCGGCCTTCGGCGGAGCGGCATGATGGACAAGGTTTCGGTTTTTTCGGACCATGTCTGTGAACTCGGCGAGGGGCCGAGCTACGATCCCGCCACCGACACGCTGTTCTGGTTCGACATCGTCAACGGGCTTTTGCTGGAGCAGGGTGTCACGTCCAGCGCGCGGAAGGTCCATGAGCTCGGCCAGATGGCCAGCGCCATCGCCATTATCGACGACAATCGCCAGCTCATCGCCACCGAGACCGGCCTGCATGTCCGCGACGTCTCGACCGGCAAGCTGACGCTGCATACGCCTATCGAGGCCGACAATGCGCTGACCCGCTCCAACGATTCGCGCGTCCACCCTTGTGGCGCCTTCTGGGTCGGCACGATGGGCAAGGGTGAGGAGAAGGGCGCGGGCGCCATCTACTGGTTCTTCAAGGGAGAATTGCGCACGCTTTACACCGGCATCACCGTGTCGAACTCGATCTGTTTCTCGCAGGATGGAACGATCGCCTACTACACCGATACCTCGACCGGCCTGTTGATGCGCGTCGCCTGCGATCCGGCGACGGGTCTGCCGATCGGCGAGTCCAAAGTGTTCGTCGACCATCGCTCGTCGCGGGGCTATGTCGACGGCTCGGTTGTCGACCGTGACGGCGTGCTGTGGAACGCGGTCTGGGGCGGCAAGGCAGTGAAGGCTTATGCGCCGGACGGCACATTGTTGCGCGAAATTGCCGTGCCGGCGGGGCAGTCCTCGTGCCCGGCCTTTGTCGGCGCCAAGGCCGATCGGCTGGCGGTGACCTCGGCCTGGAAAGGCAAGGACGACAAGCAGCGCAAGCTCGACCCACCGGCCGGCATGACCTTCCTGCTCGACATCCCCGTCAACGGCCGCTTCGAGCCGCGCGTGGTCATCGCCTGAGCGTACCGGTTGTCGTGCAGGCGGCGGGCGCGGGTCGATTTCGCGCAAGCCGATCGCATTGGCCGTGCGATGGTGTGGCTGCATCACCGAGAAGCTTTGACCCATGCCGCGCCCGACCTTGATCCTCGTCCACGAGCCGGAAAAGGCCTGTTTCGACAGGCTGGTCGCCGACGGCTTTCCCGCCGAGCGCGCCTTGGAAATCTCGTCTTATCTGGCGCAGTCGACCGATCTCGCTCCTGAGTTCGATCAACTGGCGACCGCTTGTGAAAAGCGCGGCCTCGCCTTTATGCCGGTTGCACTCGACGATGCGGCAAGCGCGCTGGCGAAGGCCGATCCCGCAACCACGCTGGTCTGGACGCTGACCGACGGCATTGCCTATTTCCGCGGTGCTGCAGCGCCCGCACTTGCCAGGCTGAATGGGCTTAGAACCATCGGAGCCGACGATGCGCTGTTCGCGCTTTGCCAGGACAAGTTCCGTTCCGGCGCCGTGCTTTGCGCGCTCGGCCTGCCGGCGCCGCAGGCAGGCCTGGCCCGCGACGGCCGCTGGCTGGCCGACCCGCCAGCTTCGGAAGCCGGCTGGTTCGTCAAGCCGAACCGGCTCGGCTCCAAGGTAGGCATCTGGCCGGATTCACGCTGCAACGACCTGGCCCATGCGCTGGAGCTTAGCCGGCGGGTCTATGCCGCTTATCGCGACGATGTCGTCGTCCAGCCCTATGTCGGCGGTCGCAATGTCCGCGCCAGCTTCCTTGGGCTGCAAACGGATGCCGGGGCGGAAGCGCTCGGCGTTGCATTCGTCGACTCCGGCGGCGATTTCCAGACCATGGCGGACTCGATGGCGCTTTACGGCGACACCGGCGAGGCCGCCAAGGCGGCTGGACTATACAGCGAGCCGGTGCTGGAGGCGGTTGCCGACACCCAGCCGGCAGCCGCGGCAACCATCCGCCGCATCGCCGAGCGGCTGGTCAGCGGGCTCGGCCTGCGAGACGTGTTTTCCCTCGATTTCAGGGTCGAGGCTAACGACCATGTCCACCTCATCGAGTTCGAGGTCTGTCCCGGCCTGCCCTGCTTCGATTTCCGCGCCTATTGCCTGATGCAATGGGGCATGACGCTGGCCGATGCGGTTGCCGAGACGGCGGCGAACCGACTGAACCGACAGGCGATCTGAACGGTCGAGGGACCAGCGCGACCTACCGCGCCTTGACGGCTTTTGCTCCACCTTTAGTGTCGCGGGACAGTCATCAGGCAAGGCCGCGCTATGAGCACACCAGCAAGCTCCCTCCATCATCACATAAGGCGCATGACCGGGCGCGATCCGCATGAGGCGCATCGCGTCGCCACGCCGCTCGAGCTGCTGTTCGATCTGACCTTCGTCACCGCCTTCAGCCTTGCCTCGTCGCAACTGGCGCATGCCTTTGGCCGAGGGCCACTACGCGGCGGCGCTGATCGGCTTCGGCTTTGCCAGCTTCGCCATCTGCTGGGCGTGGATCAATTTCTCCTGGTTTTCCTCCGCCTATGACACCGACGATTGGATCTTCCGCCTCGTCACCATGGTGCAGATGATCGGCGTGCTGGTGCTGGCCATCGGCCTGCCGCGCATGTTCGCCTCGATCGAGCATGGCGAACACCTCAACAATTCGGTCATGGTGCTGGGCTGCGTCATCATGCGCGTCGCCATGATCTTTCAATGGCTGCGCGCGGCGCGGCAGGACCTTGGGCGGCGGCGTGCCTGTCTCACCTATGCCATCGCCATCGCGATCGCCCAGATCGGCTGGGTGGTGCAGATCCTGGTCGATTTCTCGCTGGCGACGAGCCTGGCTTTCGGCGCGGTCCTGCTTCTCATCGAGCTTGCCGGACCGGTCATCGCCGAACGCCGGGATGGCGGCACGCCCTGGCACGCGCATCACGTCGCCGAGCGCTACAGCCTGTTCGCCATTATCGCGCTGGGCGAAGGGGTGATCGGCACGCTGGCGACGCTGTCGGCCGTGGTCGAGGAGCAGGGCTGGAACCTCGATGCCGCCTTGATCGGCATTGCCGGAATGGGTCTCACCTTCGGCATGTGGTGGGTCTATTACATGCTGCCCTCGGGGACGGTGCTGCACCAGCACCGCAGCCGTTCCTTCGTCTGGGGCTATGGCCAGATGGTGATCGTCGCTGCCATCGTCGCCACCGGCGCCGGGCTGCATGTCGCGGCCTATTTCATCGAGCACAAGACCCATAACGGCCCGGTAGCGACCCTGCTGTCAGTCGCCATTCCGCTAGGCGTGTTCCTGGGGGCGATCTATGCGCTGTATTATTATCTCGTCCAGCGCTTCGATCCTCTCCACGTCTGGCTGCTGGCGGGAACGGCTGCGGTCGTCGCACTTGGCATCATCGCCGCCATTGCCGACGTTGACATGGCGGTCTGCCTCATCTTACTCACGCTAGCGCCGGCCGTCACTGTTGTCGGCTATGAGCTGTCGGGGCACCGCCATCAACTGGAGGTGCTGGCGCAGGAGGAAGCGCCGCACTGAGCAGAGCAGCTTCGCGCGTCAGATACCCTCGACCAGCACGATCTCGCCATCGGCCACTTTCTGACGGATGGCGACGGCGCGCTGGTACTCCGGCGAGTGGTAGCAGTCATGCGCCATCGCCAGCGATTCGAACTCGATAATGACATTGCGGGCGCGGCCAGGCCCCTCGGCCTTTTCATGCTCACCGCCACGGGCCAGGAACTTCACGTCGAAACGGTCGAAAGCGAGCTTGGCGGCAGCGACATAGTCCTTGTAGCCTTCAGCATCGCGCACATCGACGCGGGCTATCCAGTATCCCTTGGGCATTTTCTTCTCCTCGCTACGCGGCGCGCATCTCTTCCAGTATGGATTCGGCAGCCGCGCGCCTGTCGCTTGCCGCCACGATCGGCCTGCCGACCACGAGATGGCTGGAGCCGTTGCGGATCGCCTGGCCGGGCGTCACCACGCGTTTCTGGTCGCCATGGTCGCTGCCCTTGGGCCGTATCCCCGGTGTCACCACCGCCAGGTCGGGTCCGACGATGCGGCGCACCGCTTCCGCCTCCTCGGCCGAGCAGACGACGCCGCCCATGCCGGCATGCAGCGCCTGTTCGGCGCGTCTCAGCACCAGCGTGTGCGGGTCGTATTCATAGCCGGCGTCGATCACGTCCTGCTCGTCCATCGAGGTCAGCACGCTGACCGCCAGCAGGCAGAGGTCGCTGCCCCTGGCGGCCTCCACCGCGGCTCGCATCGCCTTGGGATAGGCGTGGATGGTCAGCATGGTCATGCCCATGCGCACGATGTTCTCGACACCCTTCGCCACGGTGTGGTCGATGTCGAGCAGCTTCATGTCGAGGAAGATTTTCGTGCCGCCGCTGGCCAACTCCCTGGCGAAGTCGAGCCCGCCGGCGAAGGCCAGCTGATAGCCGATCTTGTAGAAGGAGACGACGCCGTCGAGCTCCTGCACCGCCTGTTCGGCCTCTTTCACCGTCGGCACGTCGAGGCCGACGATCAGCCTGTCTCTCATGGTATGGGCCTGCATGGCTGTGGAAATCATGCCCCGGTCCGGGTCGATAGCATGCGCGAGGTTTCGATCAGCGTGCGGCATAGGTGCTCCATCGATTTGGTCAGTCTATCATCCCTGAAATTGCCGTCGCCGTCGAAGGCACTGCCGCCATCGGATACCGAGCATTCCGGCGTCACCATCTCCAGCTGGCAGCGCACCAGCACGGCGCGCAGATGGTTGATGCAGCGGATCCCGGCGAAATGTCCGTTCGAAGACGAGCACAGGCCGGCGACCTTGCCGACAAATGGCCTCACCGGCCAGCCGCCATCGAGGCGCACCCGGCTTACCCAGTCGATCGTGTTCTTGAGCAGTGGCGGGATCGAGCCATTATATTCCGGCGTCGCGATCAGTAGCCCGTCATGGGCGGCGATCAGCCGGCCGAGCTTCACGGCGTTGTCGGGAACGCCTTTTTCCTTTTCGAGGTCCTCGTCGATGATCGGCAGCGGATAGTCGGCCAGCGAAATGCGCGTCACCTCGGCGCCTTGCATGGCCAGCTCCTTCTGCGCCACATCGGCGGTCCTGCCGCTGAAGGCGCCGCTGCGCACCGAGCCGGCGAAGACGAGGATTTTCGTGATCACAGCCATTGGCCACTCTTGTTCCCGGACAGGTACAGCCAGAGGCCGCGCAAATCAACGCACTGGCTCAAAAAACGGAAACGATCGGGGGGCAAGCGCGTGAAGGCTGTGCCGAGCAGCTGGGCTATTGCTAGTGGGTGACCGCAATTCTTGCACTCAGCGCGATGAGTGCAACTCCGAGCAAGGCATCTATCGGCCTGCGGACGCTGCCATATACCGACCGAACCCTTCTTGTGGAGAACATTAGCGCGACAAGCCCAAACCACGCCATCGCGACCAGCCCGATTATGGCCAGCGACACTGCCTGGACCCAGATCGGAGCCTGCATCGGCAATACCGATATGAACAGGCTCGCGAAGAAGGCGGCCGTCTTCGGATTTGTAATTCCGACAACGAAGCCGCTTCGCCAGGGAGCCGTGGTCTCTGCGCCACTGACGGCCAGCGGTTGCCGCGCCTGCCAAGCCGACAAAAGGATCTTGCTGCCCAGGTAACCGAGATACACGGCACCGGCGATCCGGACGGCGGCCAGCCATTCATCATGTCGAGCGGCGGCTGCGGACCAATGCTTGCCGAATGTTCCAGGATTTTGGCGTTGCGCCAGTTGTCATCCTGTCGGCGAGCGATATGGCGGCGCTGCTTGCTCTGGTGGGGGCCGGGCGCGGTTTGTCGATTGCGCCAGGCCTGGCGTTTCCGGCCGATTGGCAGCGAACCGTTGCGAGGCGTCCTCTTGAGCCGCGTGCGCGTCGGCCTCTGCTGCTTCTGTTCTCCAGCAGCGCCGAAGCAACGGCCGTGCGGGCCATGTGCGCGGCGATCAGAGAGGTCGCCACGAGTTTGCGAGGCGGATAACAGTCAAGGATGTGGATCGACCCTCAATCGAGCTTCCTTCGGGAGACGGCGATCCTCTACAAGGCGCCAGAGACTTCTCCCGCCCCCAATACCAGCTAATGCGCTTCGCGCCGGTAGATCCACAGCTGCGTCGGCGGGATGTTGCGGAAGATGAAGTCGAAATGCTTGACCGTGTAATTGCCGCGGCCGGGCGGGATCGGCGACAACGGCCCATAGGTCAGTTGCACGATCGGCCGTCCAACCGGGATGCGGTCTAGCAGGCTTTCAATATAGGCGATCCGCTGTGCGACCGGGAAATTGAGCAGCGGCACGCCGGAGACGACGGAATCGAAAACCATCCCGCTCTTCTCGCCAAGCGTGGCGTTGAGATTGAAGGCATCACCCTCGATGACGTTGACGCCGGGATAGAGCTGGCGCAGATGGCGCACGAAATCGGTGGAATATTCGACCGCGTAGAGGTTTTCGGGCTTAACGCCCTGGGCGAGGATTGCACGGGTGATGACGCCTGTGCCGGGGCCGACTTCAAGCACCGGCAGGCCAGACTTCGAATTGACGATGGAAGCCATCTTGCGGGCGGTGACGGAGCTTGTCGGCACGATCGAACCGACCGACTTCGGCTTGTCGATCCAGCCTTTGAAGAATTTGAGTTCGTCGTCGAACTTTTCCGCCAGCGCCTTCCGCAATCCCGGACCACGTGCCATGCAAGTTCTCCTCAACACTCCCCGAACGCTACTTAGCAGCTAACAGGTCCAAGGCAAGGCGCGATCTGGCATAAGATGTTGATGACGTTCGGGAAGCGTGGCGGCCTTAGTTTGGGTTCAGTGCTCGCCGAAGGATTCAAAAAAGTCCTTCATGCGGGCGAAAAAGCCGCTCGACTGGGGCGAATTGTCCTTCGACGACAGCTGCTCGAACTCTTCCAGCAACTCGCGCTGGCGGCGCGACAGATTTTGCGGCGTTTCGACCGCGGTCTGGATATAGAGGTCCCCGACATTGGGCTGGCGCAGCACCGGCATGCCCTTGCCCTTGAGGCGGAACTGGCGGCCGTTCTGCGTGCCTTCGGTCACTTTCACCTTGGTCTGACTGCCGTCCAGCGTCGTCACCTCGAACGAGCCGCCAAGGGCGGCCGTCGTCATCGATATCGGCACCTTGCAGTAGAGATCGGCGCCGTCGCGCTGGAAGAATTCATGCGGCTTCACCGCCAGAAAAATATAGAGGTCGCCCGATGGGCCGCCGCGCAGGCCCGCCTCGCCCTCATTGGCAAGCCGGATGCGGGTGCCGTCCTCAATGCCGGCCGGGATATTGACCGACAGCGAGCGTTCCTCGGTGACGCGGCCTTGGCCGGCGCATTTCGGGCACGGGTCCTTGATCGTCTGGCCGCGGCCTTGGCATTGCGGGCAGGTACGCTCGATCGAGAAGAAGCCTTGCGTCGCTCGTACCTTGCCGTGGCCATGGCACATCGAGCAGGTCACCGGCTGGGTGCCGGGCTTGGCGCCGGTCCCGGAGCATTCCGTGCATGAGATCGAGGCCGGCACGCGGATTTGCGCGGTCTTGCCGGCAAACGCTTCTTCCAGCGTGATTTCCATATTGTAGCGCAAATCGGCGCCGCGTTCGCGGCCGCCCGACGAGCGGCGCTGGCGCCCGCCCATCATGTCGCCGAAAATATCCTCGAAAATGTCGGCGAAGCCGCCGGCGCCAAAACCTTGCGCGCCGCCATTCATGCCGCCCTGCTCGAAGGCGGCGTGACCGAAACGGTCATAGGCCGCGCGCTTCTGCGGGTCCTTCAGCGTTTCGTAGGCTTCGTTGATTTCCTTGAACTTGTGCTCGCATGAGTGATCGCCGGGATTGCGGTCGGGATGGAACTGCATGGCCAGCTTGCGGAAAGCGCTCTTGAGCTCCTTCTCGTCGGCGCCCTTCTGCACGCCCAGCGTCTCGTAGAAATCAGCTTTCATCTTTTCCCGCAGTCCGGATGCTCAACGTCTTGATGCATGTTGCGTCGTTTGCCGGCACGTTGTCTCGATTTAGGAGCGGTGCTGCCCGGATGCTAGGGCCGGCGCGCTTGTGCCTGTGTTTTTCAGTGACTTTTTCGGCAAGGCCCGCACTTTTTCAGCGAGGGTTGCAAAAAAGCCCGGCTTTGCGCCGGGCTTTCCGCTTTATTTGCCGTCAACCGGTCAGGCCGACTTCTTCTTCTCGTCGTTTTCGTCGATTTCCTCGAAATCGGCGTCGACCACGTCGCTATCCTTGGCCGCGTCCGCCTTGGCGTCGGCTTCCGCCGCTTCCTTCTGCGAAGCTTCGTACATGGCCTGGCCGAGCTTCATGGATGCTTCGGCAAGCGTCTGCGACTTGGCCTCGATGTCGGCGGCATCGTCGCCTTCGGCAGCAGCCTTCAGCGCCGTGATAGCCTCCGATATCGCCGTGCGCTCGGTTTCCGAAACCTTGTCGCCATATTCCTTCAGCGATTTCTCGGACGAGTGCACCAGCGCCTCGGCCTGGTTGCGGGCCTCGACCAAAGCACGCCGCTGCTTGTCGGTCTCGGCATTGGCTTCGGCGTCCTTGACCATCTTCTCGATGTCGGCGTCCGAAAGGCCACCAGAGGCCTGGATGCGGATCTGGTGCTCCTTGCCGGTGCCCTTGTCCTTGGCCGAAACGTTGACGATGCCGTTGGCGTCGATGTCGAAAGTGACCTCGATCTGCGGCACGCCGCGCGGCGCCGGCGGAATGCCGACCAGGTCGAACTGGCCGAGCGCCTTGTTGTCGGCGGCCATTTCACGCTCGCCCTGGAAGACGCGGATGGTCACGGCCGACTGACTGTCTTCAGCGGTCGAGAACACCTGGCTCTTCTTGGTCGGGATCGTCGTGTTGCGTTCGATCAGGCGGGTAAACACGCCACCCAGCGTCTCGATGCCGAGCGACAGCGGCGTCACGTCGAGCAGCAGCACGTCCTTCACGTCGCCCTGCAGCACGCCGGCCTGGATGGCGGCGCCGAGTGCGACGACTTCATCCGGGTTGACGCCCTTGTGCGGCTCCTTGCCGAAGAACTGCTTCACGATCTCCTGGATCTTGGGCATGCGGGTCATGCCGCCGACCAGGACCACTTCGTCGATCTCGCCAGCCTTCAGCCCGGCATCCTTGAGCGCCGCCTTGCAGGGCTCGATGGTGCGCTGGACGAGATCGTCGACCAACTGCTCGAACTTGGCGCGGGTCAGCTTCAGCGTCAGGTGCTTGGGGCCGGTCGCGTCGGCGGTGATGAAGGGCAGGTTGATTTCGGTCTGCGTCGTGGACGACAGCTCGATCTTGGCCTTTTCAGCCGCCTCCTTGAGGCGCTGCAGCGCAAGCTTGTCGTTCTTCAGGTCGATGCCCTGTTCCTTCTTGAACTCGGCCGCCAAATATTCGACGAGACGCATGTCGAAATCCTCGCCGCCGAGGAAGGTGTCGCCATTGGTCGACTTCACTTCGAACACGCCGTCGCCGATTTCGAGCACCGAAATGTCGAACGTGCCGCCGCCAAGGTCATAGACGGCAATGGTCTTGCCATCCTTCTTGTCGAGGCCGTAGGCAAGTGCTGCAGCCGTCGGCTCGTTGATGATGCGCAGCACCTCAAGGCCGGCGATCTTGCCGGCGTCCTTGGTGGCCTGGCGCTGGGCGTCATTGAAATAGGCCGGAACGGTGATGACCGCCTTCTCGACCTTCTCGCCGAGATAGGCCTCCGCCGTTTCCTTCATCTTCTGCAGGATCATGGCCGAGATCTGGCTGGGCGACTGCTTCTTGCCGCCGGCCTCGACCCAGGCATCGCCATTGTCGCCCTTGACGATCTTGTAGGGGACAAGCTTCTTGTCCTTCTCCGTCACCGGGTCGTCATAGCGGCGGCCGATCAGGCGCTTGACCGCGAAGATGGTGTTTTCAGGATTGGTGACCGCCTGGCGCTTGGCCGGCTGGCCGACGAGACGTTCGCCGTCGCCCGAGATGGCGACGATGGAAGGCGTCGTGCGCGCGCCTTCCGCATTTTCAATGACCTTGGGCTCCTTGCCATCCATGATGGCGATGCAGGAGTTGGTGGTGCCGAGATCGATACCGATTACTTTTGCCATTTTTCTAGTCTCTCCGCTAAGCAGGCTCTCAGGACCCGTAAGGCGTTCCGACGAAAGCCCCTGTTCACAAGAAATTCCGCTCCGGCAACCGGCATTCCGGCACTGGGCGGCTTGGCGCGTATATAAGAACAGGCGGCATCGGGCGCAAGCATTCTGCGCATGGCATCCACCGTGCCGCGCTTGGCGCCTTTGAACAGCCGCCCGGCGGCCCGGATGTGCTCAAACCGCGCTCAAAACCCCAGGATCTGCGCGATCCCCCGGCGAAGCGCCCAGTCAGGGCTTCGAAACCACAAGAAAACGTCACCTATGCGTGAGAGAGGCGGCTCCTGGCTGAGGAAGGCGCCTGCCCACAGCAGACACAGGCAAAAGCGTCACGCGGCCTGCGACAGCGATTTATGCGCCTCGGCCAGGATTTCGAACGAGCGCACGCGTGCCGCATGGTCGAAGATCTGCGCGGTCACCATCAGCTCGTCTGCGCCGGTGCGGCGCACGAACGCGTCTATGCCTTGCCGGACCGTTTCGGGAGAGCCGACGACGGCGCAGGACAGCGCCTGCGAAATCATGGTTTTTGCCATCGGCTCGAGCGTCTGGTCATAGCCCTCGACCGGCGGCGGCAGGCGGCCGGCCCGCCCGGTGCGCAGATTGACGAAGGCCTGCTGCAACGAGGTGAACAGCAGTTTGGCCTCTCCATCGGTCGGTGCGGCGAAAACGTTGAGGCCGAGCATGACATAGGGCTTGTCCAGCTGTTCCGAAGGCTGGAAGCGCGAACGGTAGATCTCCAGCGCATGGTCGAGTTCGGCCGGCGCGAAATGCGAGGCAAACGCATAGGGCAGGCCGAGCATGGCGGCGAGCTGCGCGCCATAGAGGCTGGAACCGAGGATCCAGACCGGCACCTTCTGGCCTTCGCCGGGCACGGCGTGGATACGCTGGCCTTCCGCGGCCGGCTGGAAATAGCCCATCAGCTCGACGACATCCTGGGGGAAATTGTCTGACGCCTCGAGATTGCGGCGCAGCGCGCGCGCTGTTCCCATATCGGTGCCGGGCGCGCGGCCGAGGCCGAGGTCGATGCGGCCGGGGTGCAGTGCCGCCAGCGTGCCGAACTGCTCGGCAATCACCAGCGGCGCATGGTTGGGCAGCATGATGCCACCGGCGCCGACGCGGATGGTCTTGGTGCCGCCGGCGACATGGGCGATGACCACGGCGGTCGCCGCGCTGGCGATGCCCGGCATGTTGTGGTGCTCGGCCAGCCAGTAGCGCCTGTAGCCGAGCCGCTCGGCATGGCGGGCCAGGTCGAGCGAATTTGCCAGCGATTGCGAGGCGTCGCTGCCTTCGACGATCGGCGACAGGTCGAGAACGGAAAGTGCGGTCATGGGCCTCAAGCCTTTACGATGTTCAACTGCCTGACCCTGGTTTCGAAGGCGCGGTCGGGAATGACGATGTCGAGCTGGTGCCAAGCAACGGGTCCATATTCTCGAACGGGATCGCCTGCGGACGCTGGCGATGCGACGCGCTCAGCGTGCCGAGCGGAGCATCGATCGGGCCGCGATAGCCGATGCGGTCGAAATAGGCGTCGAGGTCGAAGGAGGCATCGTTCATCGCAGGGTCCGGCTTGACCGGCTCGATATAGGCACTCCGCCTGAAGACAACAAATGCGAGATGACGGACAGGCGCGGCAAGCTTATGGCGCGGCCTTTCCGTTCTCTTCGGCCGCTTCCTCCTCCACCACGGCCGTCTGCTGTGCGGCGAGAAAATTGCCGACATGGCTGAGGCCATCGAAATGATCGCAGAACACTTTGACGACGACCAGCAGCGGCACCGCCATCAGCGCGCCGACAAAGCCCCAAAGCCAGGACCAGAAGGCGATGGCGATGAAGATCGCCACGGCGTTGATCTCGAGGCGTCGGCCGACAACCATCGGCGTAACGAACTGGCCTTCGGCGATGTCGCACAAAAGCA
The DNA here is from genome assembly GCF_030323205.1 of Mesorhizobium sp. C395A. Taxonomy (NCBI): domain Bacteria; kingdom Pseudomonadati; phylum Pseudomonadota; class Alphaproteobacteria; order Hyphomicrobiales; family Phyllobacteriaceae; genus Mesorhizobium; species Mesorhizobium sp. C395A. The sequence continues at coordinate 4,867,831 of NZ_CP100473.1, forward strand.
CGAAGCCCGGCGCCAAAAGCGCGTAGGTGATCGAGTCGAAGCTGATCATCGCAATGACGCTGACCAGCACGATGGTGATCAGCGCGCCGACATAGGGTAGGAAGTTGAGTAGCGCCGCCATCGTTCCCCAGACCAGCGGGTTGGGCATGCCGAGCGCCCACAGGCCAAGGCCGATAACCGCGCCGAGACCGGCATTGATGACGGTGACGGTGAGCAGATAATGCGAGATTTCGCGCTCGACGTCATAGACGACGCGCAAGGCCCGCTTCTTCTCGCTGAGGCTGGCGAAGGACTGGATGATCTTCTCATAGAACATCGTGCCCGACGCCAGCAGGAACAGCGACAGCACGAAGATGATGGTCAGGCTTGTCCCCGCCGACAGGACGTTGCTGGCGGCGGCCGACAGGACGCCGGACTGCGCCATCGCCACCTTCTGGATGCCCGGCTCCTGCGAGGTCTCCGTCATCTGTTCAATCTGATGCGAGATCTGCATGATCCTCTCGAGCGGACGCCGCAATTGCGCCAGCCGTTCGGTAAGTTGTTGGCCGATCGACGAGGTGTTGTTGAGAAGGTCGATGACCGGGCCGCTGAGCAGATAGCCGGCAACGCCGAAGACGCAGATCGACAGCACGACCAACATTGTCGCCGAAACCACTTCCGGAATGCCGCGCTTGCGCAGGAAGCGCACGATTGGTGTCAGCGTCAGCGTCAGCAGGAAGGCGAGGATGACCGGCATGAAGAAAGCACGCGCGAAATACAGCGCGTAGATGGCCATGAACAGGAAGATCCCGATGAGCAGCGAACGCATCAGATGCGTGTCGGCACGCGCCACAACTCTCGCCTCTTCGGTCTCGGCAAGGCCAGCACCCAAAGCGGCGGGTTCGGCTTTCATGATTTTCCCTCAGCGGCGCACCGCAATTGGTGCTTTCCCCTGACGGAAACGCCTCTGCAAGCCCAAGGTTCCGTTAGCCGGCAAGGCCTCAATCCGGGCCGCCCGTCGCTCAGGCGGCTGGCGCTGCGACGGCGACGCCGGGCTTGGCGGTCTCCTTGCGTACGATCGGCGCCACCTTGGTGCCGTACAGTTCGATCGCCTTCATGATCTTGGCGTGCGGCATGGCGCCGATCGCCATCTGCAGCAGGAAGCGGTCATTGTTGAAGATCTTGTGCTGGGCGACGATCTTTTCCGCCACCTGCTCCGGATCGCCGACGAACAGCGCGCCGTTCGGACCACGCGACTGATCGAAATGCGCCCGCGAGGTCGGGCCCCAGCCGCGCTCGCGGCCGATGCGGTTCATCACTTCGGCCTGCGGGCCATAGAAATCGTCGGCCGCCTGTTCAGTGGTGCCGGCGATGAAGCCGTGCACATTGATGCTGGTGGCAAGGCCCGAGGGGTCGGTACCGGCCCGCCTTGCGGCATCGCGATAAATGTCGAACAGCGGTGCAAACCGCGCCGGCTCGCCGCCGATGATGGCCAGTGCCAGCGGCAGACCGAGCACGCCCGCGCGCGCCGCAGATTGCGGCGTTCCACCTATTGCGATCCAGATCGGCAATTTGTCCTGCAGCGGCCGCGGATAGACGCCGCGGTCGTTGATCGGCGCGCGCAGATTGCCGGACCAGGTAACTTTGACGCCGCCGCGTATGGCCAGCAGCAAATCGAGCTTTTCGGCGAACAGCTCGTCATAGTCCTCGAGATTGTAGCCGAACAGCGGGAAGGATTCGATGAACGAACCGCGCCCGGCCATGATCTCGGCCCGGCCGCCCGACAAAAGGTCGAGCGTTGCGAACTGCTGGAAGACGCGAACCGGATCGTCGGAGGACAGCACGGTGACCGCGCTGGTCAGCTTGATGCGCTTGGTGCGTTCGGCGGCAGCGGCCAGCGCCACCACCGGCGCGGACGCGGCATAGTCGGGGCGGTGATGTTCGCCCAGACCAAAGACGTCGAGGCCAACCTGGTCAGCCAGCTCGACCTCCTCGATCAGATTGCGCAGCCGCTGATGCGGGCCGATCGCGCCGGGGCCGGGCTCCGGGCTGACGTCGGCGAAAGTGTAGAGACCGAGTTCCATGGCATGTCATCCAAATGTTCTGATTTGCCGCTAGAGGTAGCGGCGAGCCGCCCCGGCCGCCAGAGGGGCGGATAGTGAACAGTGCATGTCGGTTTCGGCCGGCTTTGTTTCAGGGAAAACGCGTCTCCCGGCTGCAACAGCCTAAACTTTCATGGCTGGCATACCGTTTTGGCGCTTGAACTCTCGGTTTTCGCGCGTATGTAAGCGTCGCGAATTGACTTCAGGGAAGTGGACTTGGCTATCTACAGGGAAAAAGACATTTTCGAGCGGCGCAATGCCGCGAACGAGGCAAAGAAGGCGCTTCTGGAGCGCTTCAAGTCGAAGCCGGCGGCTGATGATCCTGCGGTTCTGGCCAAACAGGCCGAACGCAAGGCGATTCTTGAGGCTCGCGAAATACGCGAGGCCGAAAAGGCCAGGCTGAAGCAGGAAAAGCTGGCACGCGAGGCGGTCGAGAAGGCCGAGCGCGAGGCAGCAGCCGAAGCGGCGCGTATTGCGGCCGAAGAGGCAGCGCAGGCTGAAGCGAAGATCAAGGAAGCCGAAGAAAACGAGCGCATCGCCCGTTTGCTGGCCGACGAAGCCGAACGCAAGGCCAAGCGCGACGCACGCTATGCGGCGCGCAAGCAGCGTACCGGCAGGACGCCTCCGGGCTTCTCCGCCCGCTAACGCTTCGATCGAAACGATCGGACATCAGGGTCGCCTTCCAGCGGCCCTGAATGTGTTTGTGCGTCGATTTCCTTGGTTGCTTTGCTCAGGCGGCGAGCTTCAGCCCCATAATGCCGCAGACGATGAGCGCAATGCAGGCGAGCCGGATGGCCGTCGCAGGCTCGCCCAGCAGCCAGATGCCAAGAAGCGCCGTGCCGACCGTGCCGATGCCGGTCCACACCGCATAGGCCGTCCCGACAGGCAGCGTCTTGAGCGCCAGGCCGAGCAACCCGAGGCTGATGATCATCGAGGCGACAGTGAGCACCGTCGGCAGCGGCTTCGAGAAGCCGTCGGTGTATTTGAGGCCGATCGCCCAGCCGATTTCGAACAGGCCGGCGAAAAACAGAAAAATCCACGACATCGGGATGCACTCCATTCCATGAGCATGGCGGGCCGTCCCGGCCGATTTATGGGAAGGCGCGAGGTCGTCCTCGCCGCTTCGACACAAGCGGCTGCCGGTGCGATCAACAAAAACACCGGCCGCATCGTTCATGCCGCCGGTGTCAAAATCTGCGCCGAAACGGTTTGTCCGGATTTCAACCGTCCAAGATCTTCCGAGGCGGGCTTACTTTTCCTTGAGCCTCATCGCCTTGACGGGCGGCGCCTTGAGTGCCGGAGCCGCTGCGGGCTTCTTGGCGTCTTTTTTCGGCTTCCGAGCTTCCTTGCCCGCCTTCATCGCACCTTTAGCCATGATTCGTTCCTCCAGTTGCTGGGAGGCCAAGTGAAACAAGAGAAACGCCGGACTGCAAGAGGGCTGCGTCTGTCGCCGGCGCCGTCGGGCCGCTTTCAACCGGTTTCTAATTTGCTCGTAAACCATTCCGGTCCGTGCCATGGTTGCCTTCGCACTGCAGCATCGGCCATGCCTTCGCCCGGCGATGATCAGGCAGTGCGGTCAGGACGACAATGCGAATCCGCATCGGCAGCGAGATGAGTTTCGATTTTCCGCAGGAAACGCCGCTCATCGCGATGCTCAACGTCCACTACTCCAGGGCCTCCGATCTCGAGCGCCCGGATTTCCTGACCTCCAGCCCGCCGGTGCCGATCCAGAGCTACCGCGACAGTTTCGGCAATTGGTGCAACCGTTTCGTCGCCCCGCCCGGACGCTTCACCTTCGGCACCGATTCGGTAATCCGCGACCCCGGTACCTTCGAGATGGGCGACCTGATGGCCTGGCAGCATGAGGTGCGCGACCTGCCGTCGGACACATTGCTGTTCCTGTTGCCCAGCCGCTTTTGCGAGAGCGATCTGCTGGCCAGCGAAGCCTGGCGGCTGTTCGGGCACACTCCGCTCGGTATTGCCCGCGTCCAGGCGGTCTGTGATTTCGTCCACAACCACATCGTCTTCAGCTACGGCAATGCCCGACCGACGCGCACCGCGGCCGAAGCCTATCGCGAGCAAAGCGGCGTCTGCCGCGACTTTGCCCACCTTGCGGTCACCTTCTGCCGTGCGCTCAATATCCCGACCCGCTACTGCACCGGCTACATCAGCGACATCGGCCTGCCCAAACCTTGGGCGAGCATGGATTTCGCAGCCTGGATGGAGGTCTATCTCGGCGGCCGCTGGCATGTCTTCGATCCACGCAACAATTCGCCGCGCATCGGCCGCATCCTGATCGCGTCGGGCCGCGACGCCGCCGACGTGCCGCTCACCCACATCTTCGGACCGGGCACGCTGGCTGGTTTCAAGGTGTGGACGGACGAGATCATCGAATAGGGGCGTCTTTCCGCAAGCTGGTCTTCAACCTGAACGACCAGGCGATTCGTGCGTTGTGATGCCTGTGGAGCTCGGCGGCAGGCCGTTACATTGGGCGCCTTGGAGGGACAGCATGGCAGCACATGGCGGGTCGAAGACGGTCATCTACGCGGCACTCGCCGGTAATCTCGCTATTGCTGTGACCAAATTCGTCGCCGCCTTCTTCACCGGCAGCTCGGCGATGCTGTCGGAAGGCGTGCACTCGCTGGTGGATACCGGCAATGGCGGGCTGCTGCTCTACGGCATGCACCGCGCCGCCCGTCCGCCGGACCGCACGCATCCGCTCGGCCATGGCCGCGAGCTGTATTTCTGGAGCTTCATTGTCGCCCTGCTCGTCTTTGCGCTCGGCGCTGGCGTGTCCTTCTATGAAGGCGTCGTCCACATCATGGCGCCTGAGCCGGTCGCCAATCCCAAAATCAACTACATTGTGCTGGGCCTCTCAATGCTGTTCGAGGGCAGCTCCTGGTACGTGGCGCTGAAGGAGTTCCGCCAGCAGAAGGGCAAGCAAGGCTGGCTGCAGGCCGTGCAATCGAGCAAGGATCCGAGCGTCTACACGATCCTGTTCGAGGACAGCGCCGCCCTGCTCGGTCTCTTCGTCGCCTTCGCCGGCATATTGGCGGCCGAACTCCTCGACATGCCCGAACTCGACGGCGCCGCCTCGATCGGCATCGCGATGATCCTCGGCGCCACCGCCATCTTTCTGGCGCGCGAAAGCAAGGGATTGCTCATCGGTGAGCCGGCCTCGGCGGAAGTGCAGGCCAAGGTGCTGGCCATCGCCCAGCAGGATCCGGCGGTGCAGCGGGCCAACGGCGTTCTCACCGTCCATCTCGGCCCGCAACAGATCGTCGCTGGGCTGAGCATCGAATTCGAGGACCATCTGACGGCGCCTGAGATCGAAGCCTGTGTCGAGCGCATCGAGGCGCTCTTGAAAAAAGAAATGCCGGAGATCACCAGACTGTTCGTCAAGCCGCAGACGACCGGAACCTGGGAGCACCGGCGCAAGCAGGTCGAGGCGGCGTCGGACTAGTTCTTGGACCAGCAGTCCACCGTTGGCCCCATCGCCTGGTCCCGCTAAGATCACTCGACGGATTTCGGAGAATCAACCATGAAAATCGATGGTGGGTGCCATTGCGGCGCCATAACTTATGAAGCAGACGTCGACCCGGAAAAGACCTCTATCTGTCATTGCACCGACTGCCAGCAACTGACCGGCACCGCCTTTCGTGTCACTGTTCCCGCGCCTGAGGATCATTACAGGATCACCAAGGGCACACCGAAGGTCTATATCAAGACGGGATCGAGCGGCGCCAAGCGTGCCCAGGCGTTCTGCGGCGACTGCGGTTCGCATCTTTACGCAACGTCGGTTGACGACGGGCCGAAGGTCTATGGGATCAGGGCGGGGACCGCGCGGCAACGCGAGGATCTCGTTCCGACCCAACAGAAATGGCACCGATCGGCCCTGCACTGGCTTCCGGAATTCGAGGGCGTAAGCATCGTAGAGGCGCAGTAGCACCTGCCTCCCGGTTAAACGCGGCCCAAACCAGCCAATTATGTGCTAGGCTCGCCATCAAACGGATGGCGGGGGATAGCAATGTCGGAAACGGACAAAGTGTTTGCCGGCTCGATTCCGGAAAACTACGACCGCTACATGGTGCCGTTGATCTTCGAGCCGTTCGCCGCGGATTTGGCACGACGGGCAGCGTCCTTGTCGCCCGGCGCCGTCCTGGAAGTCGCCGCCGGCACCGGCGTTGTCACCCGCGCATTGGCGCCGAAACTGTCCCCTGGCGCAAGCTATGTCGTGACCGACCTCAACCAGCCTATGCTCGACTACGCGGCCTCGCGACAAGCTCCCGACAGTCGCATACAATGGCGTCAGGCGGATGCTCTGGCGCTGCCGTTCGAAGATGCGGCTTTCGATCTCGTTTGCTGTCAGTTCGGCGCGATGTTCTTTCCCGACCGAGCCGCCGGCTATCGCGAAGCAAAGCGGGTCCTGAAGACCGGCGGCCATTTCCTGTTCAACGTGTGGGATCGCATCGAAGAGAATGTATTCGCCAATGATGTGACGAATGCTCTTGCGGAGATTTTTCCGAACGATCCGCCCCGCTTTCTCGCCCGCACGCCGCACGGCTACAATGACACTGCATTGATCCGCGGCGAGTTGGAAGCCGCAGGTTTCTCCCGTGTGGTGATCGAGACGAGGGCCGAACAAAGCCGTGCCTCCTCGCCGCGCCTTCCGGCGGTTGCCTATTGCCAGGGAACTCCGCTTCGCAATGAAATCGAGGCCCGAGGAAAATTGGAAGCCGCAACCGATCACGCCGCGTCCGTGATTGCAGCCAGACACGGCAGCGGCGAGGTTGCGGCCAAGATCCAGGCACACGTGATCGTGGCTACGGTCTAATGCATGGCGCCAGAAGTGTGCCGCGGTTCCGGGGCATGCATCAAAACAAAGACTTAAGGCGCGTCGTATGAATCCGTTTCAGCGCGACGCGCTTTAATGCATGCCGCCCAGAAGTGTGCCGCGGTTCTGGGACAACGACATGCATCAAAACAAAGACTTTAAAGCGCGTCGTATGAGTCCGTTTCAGCGCGACGCGCTTTAATCGTCGCCTTCGACGACACGTAGCCTGAGCTGCCCCGTCTTGGAATCCGCCACCCGCACCCCGGCTTCGGCCTTGGCGGGTCCGCCACCGCGCACTTCGGCTTCGCTTTCGCCAAACTCCAGCGCTTCGATCTTTTGGCCGCGCTTGGTCACCTTCGACGTCGACACCAGTATCTCGTCGACATCCTTGGCCGACTGGCCAAAATGCGTCTGCAACCGGCGCACGCGTTCGTCGACGCGCGCGACGTCCTCCATCAGCCGGATCACCTCGCCCTGGATCAGATGCGCCTGTTCGCGCATGCGGGCGTCCTTGAGGATGGCCTGGATGACCTGGATCGACAGCATCAAAAGCGACGGCGAGACGATGATGACACGCGCCCGGTGCGCCTTCTGGACCACGGCGTCGAAATTCTCGTGGATTTCGGCGAACACCGATTCGGACGGCACGAACATGAAGGCGGTGTCCTGCGTCTCGCCCTGGATCAGGTATTTTTCCGAGATATCGCGGACGTGAATTTCGATGTCGCGGCGGAAAGCCTGGGCCGCGAGTTTCTGTTGTTCGGCGCCATCGGCGGCGCGGATGGCGTTCCAGGCTTCCAGCGGAAACTTGGCGTCGATGGCAAGCTGCGGCGCACCGTTCGGCATCCTGACCAGGCAGTCGGGACGGCTGCCGTTTGACAGCGTTGCCTGGAACTCGTAGGCGCCCATCGGAAGGCCGTCGGCGACGATCGCCTCCATGCGCGACTGGCCGAAGGCGCCGCGCGTCTGCTTGTTGGACAGGATCGCCTGCAATTGCACGACCTGGCCGGCCAGCGACTGAATGTTGCCTTGCGCGGTGTCGATGACCGCCAGCCGTTCCTGCAGTTTGGCGAGGCTCTCATGCGTCGATTTGGTCTGTTCGGTCATGGTTTGGCCGAGCCTGCCGGTCATGGCGTCGAGGCGCTGGCCGATCGACTGGTTGAGTTCGGCCTGCCTTGCGCCGAACACGTCGGCGATGGCGCCCATGCGGCCCTGCATCTCGGCCTGGCTTTGCAAAATGCCGGCCATCCGCGCCTCGGCGTCGCGGGCGTGGTCGGCGGCTTCCGCCGCGGCGATGGTGCGCGCCTTGGCCGATCGCCACAGCGCCACGACAAGCGCCAGGAACAGGCCGAGAAACACCAGCGCGCCGAGGGCCAGTGCATGGCCGAGCGTGATCGTCGTGGCGCCAAGCCGGGCAACGGGTTCGGAAAGGATGGTGCTCAGGTCGTTCATCCCGCTAGCATAGCCGATTCGCAGACCTGCCACAGATCAAAACGTGAACGAGACCGATTCGCACCGGTTGACGCTTCTCCTGCGACGTTTTAGGTGAGGCGCCATGTCGATCAAGCCGCTCATCATCCTTCCCGATCCCATCCTGCGCCAGGTTTCCAAACCAGTCGAACGCGTCGACGCGCCTTTGCGCAAACTGGCCGACGACATGCTGGCGACGATGTATGATGCGCCGGGCATCGGCTTGGCCGCAATCCAGATCGGCGAGCCGCTGCGCATGCTGGTCATCGACCTCGCCAAGGAAGACGAGCCGCCGGCGCCGCATGTGTTCATCAATCCCGAAATCCTCGAAAGCGCCGACGCCCGCTCGGTCTACGAGGAAGGCTGCCTGTCGATCCCGGACTATTACGCCGAGGTCGAGCGTCCCGCCTCGGTGCGCGTGAAATATCTCGACCGCGACGGCAAGCTGCAGGAGATCGAGGCCGAAGGCCTGATGGCGACTTGCCTCCAGCACGAGATCGACCATCTCAACGGTGTGCTGTTCATCGACCACATCTCGAAGCTGAAGCGCGACATGGTGGTCAAGAAGTTCAAGAAGCTCGCCAAGGACAAGGCGCCGGGCAAGCTGGTGGGATAGGGATAGGCCCTGCTTTCGGCGACTCGCACAAGATCCCGTCTCGACCCGCCCCTATTGAGAGACGCTTCCTTGCGTGATATCATTGATATCAGACTGGAGACTCCGATGGGCGATATGTTGATCAGAGATATTCCCGAGCCGTTGAAGCGTGAAATCGAGCATGCGGCACGCAAGGGCGGCCAAAGCCTCTCGATCAAGGCGATCGATCTGTTGCGAAAAGGCATGGTTGCGGAAAAAGAAGGCAAGGCCGAGCCTGGACTCACGGCTTGGGATGCGATTCGCGCTGCCTTCGCCTTGGAAAATGCAATCAGCGACGAATTTGCGCAGATGATGGATGAGATCGAAGCGGAACGGAAACGCGACTTTGGCCGCACCATTGAGAATTTCGAGTGATAATCCTCGATACCAATGTCGTCTCGGAAGCGAGCCGGCCCGCGCCCGATCCAAACGTCGCTAAGTGGTTTCGCAGACAGGACCTGCTCGACCTCTATCTCTGCGGTCCTGTTGTCATGGAGCAGTCCTTTGGAGCCGAAAGGTTTCTGAACAAGACCGGCTCGGACCGCCACGTCCGTGCACTTGACCACCTGGTTTCGAAGCAGTTTTCGGGACGTGTCGTCGAATTTGCCGGTCCCATTCCCCGTCTGGCGGGCAAGCTCCGGGCAATGCGGGAAACTATCGGCCGGCCGATCAGCCTTTCCGATGCCATGATCGCTGCCATCTGCCTGTCGCACGACGCTATGCTGGCGACGCGCAATATCAGGGACTTCGAAGAGCTTGACCTCAAGATCGTAAACCCGTTTGAAGCAGACGCTTGAGCGGACTGCCGCGCGCAGAACAGGATACTGGACGAAAATGCCGCTTCGCGTCATCTTCATGGGCACGCCGGAGTTTTCGGTGCCGGTGCTGCGCGCGATTGCCGAGGCCGAGCACGAGATAGCAGCCGTCTACACCCAGCCGCCGCGCGCCGCCGGCCGCCGCGGTCTGGAGCTGACACCGTCGCCGGTGCAGCGCGAGGCTGAGCGGCTGGGCATCGAAGTGCGCACGCCACTGTCGCTGAAGGGCGAGGGCGAGCAAGCTGCTTTCCATGCGTTGCGTGCCGATGTCGCAGTCGTCGTCGCGTATGGTTTGCTGTTGCCGAAGGCTATTCTGGAGGCTCCGCGCCTCGGCTGCCTCAATGGCCACGCCTCGCTTTTGCCGCGTTGGCGTGGTGCAGCTCCCATCCAGCGAGCCATTATGGCCGGCGACGTCGAAACCGGCATGATGGTGATGCGCATGGAAGAGGGCCTGGACACCGGTCCGGTGGCACTGGTTGAAAAATGCGCCATAGAGCCCGACATGACGGCCGGCGATCTGCACGACCGCTTGATGAATATTGCTGCCACGCTGATGGTGGAAGCGCTGTCCCGATTGGAGACAAATACCCTGGCATCGACGTTGCAGGCGGCTGACGGGGTGACCTACGCCAGGAAAATCGATAAGTCGGAGACACGTGTGGACTGGACGCGCCCGGCTGCGGAGGTCCACAATCACATTCGCGGCCTGTCGCCATTTCCCGGCGCCTGGTGCGAGGCCGACATCGGCGGCCGCACGGAACGGCTGAAACTGCTTCGCTCGACGCTTTTGGAAGGCACGCTTTCTGAAAGCATGGGCGAGTCGGGAGGAATTCTCGATGACCGGCTGACGGTCGCCTGCGGGTCGGGCGCGGTCAGGCTGGTCGAAGTTCAACGGGCGGGCGGAAAGCCCGCTGCCGCGCAGGAGTTTCTGCGCGGGGCCAAGATCGAAAAAGGAATGAAGTTCTCATGAGCATGATGTCGATACGCGGCGCGACGCCGCGGGACCGCGAGGCCATACGCCTGGTCGAGGAACACGCATTCGGCCAGCAGGCGGAGGCCGGGCTGGTCGACGCTCTGGTCACCGGCGGCGACGCCGTTGTCGAACTGGTGGCGGAAGAAGACGGCCAGGTGGTCGGCCACATCCTGTTTTCCAGGCTGTTCGTCCAGAACGGCGGCAAGCAGTTTGCAGCCGTGGCGCTGGCGCCGTTGGCGGTGGAACCTTCGTTCCACGGCTCGGGCATTGGCGGTGCGCTGATCCGCGAGGCGCATATCCGCCTCAGGGATGGCGGCGAGACGCTCGCCGTTGTGTTGGGCGATCCGGCCTATTACGGCCGCTTCGGCTACAACCATGCGCGCGCCGAAAAGTTCGAGAGCGAATATCAGGGCGAAGCGCTGCAGGCGCTGGCCTGGGGTGACGCACCCGAAAAAGGCAAACTGGTCTACGCCCAGGCCTTTACCGCACTCGCCGCCTGAACGAAGGGTGTATGCCGCGTTTTCGTCTCGATATCGAATATGACGGCAGCCTCTTCGCCGGCTGGCAACACCAGGCGGATCAGCCTTCGGTGCAGCAGGCGATAGAGCAGGCGATCGAGAAATTCTGCGGTGAGGCGGTGCGGATACGCGCCGCCGGCCGCACCGACGCCGGGGTGCATGCGACCGCCCAGGTGGCGCATGTCGACCTCGCCAAGGCATGGCCAAACGACAAGGTGCGCGACGCCGTCAACGCGCACCTGCAGGCGGCAGGCGCGCGCATCGCCATCCTGCAGGCCACGGTTGTCCCCAATGATTTCGACGCCCGTTTCTCGGCCACCGGACGCCACTATCTCTACCGCATCCTCAACCGGCGCGCGCCTGCAGCGATGGAAAAGGGCAAGGTCTGGTGGGTGCCGAAGCGGCTCGATGCGGACGCCATGCACGAAGCGGCGAAAGTCCTGCTCGGCCGACATGACTTTACCACCTTCCGCTCGACGCAATGCCAGGCCAACAGTCCGGTGCGGACGCTGGAGCGGCTCGATGTAAGCCGCCAGGGCGACCTGATCGAAGTCAGGGCCTCGGCGCGCTCTTTCCTGCACAACCAGGTGCGCTCCATGGTCGGTTCGCTGAAACGCGTCGGCGACGGCGGCTGGACCGCCGCGGACCTCAAGGCCGCGCTCGCTGCGAAAAACCGCGCCGCCTGCGGCCAGGTGGCGCCGCCCGACGGGCTTTTTCTCGTCGGTGTAGACTATCCGGAAAAGTTCTAAGCCGGAGCGGCGGTCGGCACCGTGATGCCGAGCAGCGCCACCAGGGCGAACAACACGGCTAGAGACACCACCAACATGCCTGCGAACACGGCACTGCCGACAGCCGCGCCCTTTCCGATCGCGGCGTTGGTCATCCGCCAGGAGAGTACCAGCGACAGCACCACCAGAACCAGCCACACCAATTCGGCAACCGGGTTGCCGGACGGCAGGAAAAGCCTGATCAGCGCTGAAGGCAGCAGCATCCAGGCGGTGATCGCCGACGCCCAGTTGCTGGCGACGACATAGTGGACGAAGCGGTCGCCGATGCCGGCGCGCGATGCGACCAGGGCAAGCACAACCAGGGGCAGCAGCCACGAGCCGAGGTCGACGGTCGCCAGGCGAATCAACATGCCCAGCCGGCCGGCGAACGCATTGGGATCGCCGATCTCGTTGGCCGTGCCGACCCAGCCGACGATCATCGCCGGCGCGGCGACGACGATGGCGAAGAAGGAATTCCAGAAGCCGTCCGCCGAAAGGTCGAGCAGCCGCAAGCCGTCGGCCTTTCCGAGCATCAGCCGCCAGGCGCCGTTAAGCGATGAAGAGGTCTCGTCAACCGAAAGCATGATCAGCCCTGCTCGAACCAGTCATCGATGAAGCGCTGGTAGATTTGGGTCAGCGTCTCGAGGTCGGCCAGTGCGACGCGCTCGTCGACCATGTGCATGGTCTTGCCGACGAGGCCGAACTCGACCACCGGGCAATAGTCCTTGATGAAACGCGCATCCGAGGTTCCGCCCGAGGTGGACAGCGCCGGCTCCTTGCCGACTGTCGCCTTGATCGACCCGCGCAGCGTCTCGATCAGCTTGTCGTCGCGCGTCAGGAAGACATGGCTCGGCCGGTCGCGCCAGATCAGCTCGTAGTCGACCGGCGTCTTGCCGGTCCGGTATTTCTTGCGCTTCGCCGCCTGGTCGAGGCGGTTATGGATCTCGGCCTGCACCGTCTCGGCAGTCCATGTGTCGTTGAAGCGGATGTTGAAGGTAGCTGTCGCCTTGGCCGGAATGACATTGGTCGCCGGGTTGCCGACATCGATCGAGGTCACTTCCAGATTGGTCGGCTGAAAATCCTTCGTGCCCTTGTCGAAGACGGGCGACAGCAAGGCGTCGACCAGGCTGATCAGGCCGCGCACCGGATTGTCGGCGAGCAATGGATAGGCGACATGGCCCTGGCGGCCGTTGACCGTGACACTGCCCGACATCGAGCCACGCCGGCCGATCTTGATCATGTCGCCGAGCGTGTCCGGATTGGTGGGCTCGCCGACGATCGCGGCGTCCCATTTCTCGCCCCTGGCCGCCGCCCAGTCGAGCAGTTTTGTCGTCCCGTTGATGGCCGGCCCCTCCTCGTCGCCGGTAATCAGCAGCGAGACCGAGCCTTTCGGACCACCCTTGTTCTCGACATGGCGCGCCACGGCAGCGATGAAACAGGCAATGCCGCCCTTCATGTCGACGGCGCCGCGGCCGTACATCTCGCCCTTGGCGATCTCAGCGGCAAAGGGCGGATGCGTCCACGACGCCTCGTCGCCCGCCGGCACCACGTCGGTATGGCCGGCAAACATCAGATGCGGCCCATTACCGGAGCGGCGCGCGTAGAGGTTCTCGATGTCGGGGGTGCCGTGTTCGGAAAACACCGGGCGTTCGACGGAAAAGCCGAGCGGCTTCAGCATGCCTTCCAAGGCAGCCAGCGCGCCGCCCTCGGCGGGCGTTACGGAGACGCAGCGTATGAGGGTCGCGAGGTTGGCGGCGGGATCGGTCGGCAGTTTCATGGGCAAAGCGATAGTCGAAAGCGAAAGGCCTGTCACGGCCAGAGATGATGACCGGTCCTGCCGCCGACATTATGGTTTTCCTGTCGTATAGTGCAGGCCAACACGAGATAATCGCATGGCCAACGCCGAAAAGACCATCGTCATTGCCGGCGCCGGCAGCATCGGCTGCTATGTCGGCGGTTGCCTGGCGCTGGCCGGACGCAAGGTGGTGTTTTTGGCGCGGCCAGGCATAGCGACGGCCTTGCTGGGCGGTGGCCTGCGCATCACCGATCTCGATGGTCGCGACCGATCCATCCGGCCGGAGTCCGTCACCACCGATCCCGCCGCTGCCCTCGCCAGCGCCGACGTGGTGCTGGTGGCGGTCAAGAACGGCGCTACCGAGGAGATGGCGTCGCTTGTTGCCGGACATGCGCGCGGCGACGTCGTGGTGGTCAGCCTCCAGAACGGCGTCGGCAATGCCGACCGGTTACGCGCCGGGCTCGGTGGTCGGACTGTGCTCGCCGGCATGGTGCCGTTCAATGTCGTCCAGTCGGCCATAGGCAATTTGCCGCTTCACGTGCATCGCGCCAGCGACGGCAAGGTGATGATCGAAGACGGTATGGCCGGGCTTGCCGGCCTTCTCGATGTCGAAGGGCTTGGCGTGGAAACCCATCCCGACATGAAAGCCGTTCAGTGGGGCAAGCTGCTGATCAACCTCAACAACGCGCTTGTCGCCTTGTCCGGCCTGCCGCTGGCGAGCGAACTTGCCGACCGCCGCTGGCGGCGGATCCTGGCCGGTCAGATCGACGAGGCCCTGGCGGCGATGAAGGCGTTACATATCGCGCCGGCGCGGATCGGCGGCTTGCGTCCCGGCCTGCTGCCGAAACTGCTCCGGCTGCCGGACTGGCTGTTCCGGCTGGTCGCCCGCCGCATGCTCGCGATCGACCCGCAGGCGCGCTCGTCCATGTGGGACGACCTCCAGCGTGGTCGGCCGACCGAGATCGGTGACCTGCAGGGGGCCGTCCTGAGCCTCGCCGACAAGGCCGGCACGCCGGCGCCTCTGCTGAAGCGGGTCACCGCGCTGGTGCGGCAAGCCGAGCGGGAAAAGCGCGGCTCACCCGGGCTGACGCCGGAAGCCGTCACTGGATAGTCTACTTGCCGCGAGCCTCGGGCCTTGGCCCGCATAGCCCGAAAACAGGCGCGTGGGCCCGCCGCATCACAGCTTCGGTGCGCGCCTCGGAGCCGGCGCTTTGCTCGCCGGGCCTGGCGCCGGCACGGGCTGCGCCGCCGGGTGGTTCTCGATCAGCGTGATCTTCTGCCAGATCTTGCGCGACAGGTTGGACGCCAGGTTCTCGACGTCGTTGACGCCGTCGATGACCACATCGTCATTGACGGACTGCGCAAACAGCGCCGCGATCTTGCCGGTGATCGACAGCATTTCCGAGCAATAGTCGAGGTAGCGCGCCAGGTCGGCGGCATTGGTGATGCGAGCCGGCGAATGCGCGGTCGGCCTGAAATTAGCGGACAATGCTGCCGGATCCTTGGTCAGCTGGTGCATGTCGATGACATGGATCAGCGATCTCAACCCATGCAGCTGGCGAAACACCCGCTTGCGCTTGATGCGCTCCTCGGTGCGGATCAGCGCCAGCAGGCCGAGCACGGCAAGGATCATCATGTTGATCGTGGCTTCGATGCCTTGCACCGACTGCACCGCATCGTCGGCCTGCGAGATATGGATGAGCGGCAGGATGGTGCCGACGAATAGGAAGATCAGCGCGCCGGCGGCAACAGCGGCGACGATGGCGCCGCGCAGCCACCAGATCGGCGCTTCCAGCGCCTGCGCCGCCTTGGCCAGGTCGCGCGACAGCGACACCAGTTCGGCGGCGACGCCGCGCAGGCCGGCATCGGGAAAACGCTCGGCGACGCGCTCTTCCAGCCGCTCGGCGGTGTCGATGATCAGTTTCGGATCAAGCGTGCGGTAGCGCATGGCGAGATATCCGGTCGGCGCTCATGGTTCAGCAGGCGCGTTGCTGCGTTTGCCGTAGCGGTTCGGACCGGGGTCACCGCGGAAACACGCTAGAACGATGAGAAGAATGGGGCCGATGATAAGAGAGATCAACGCGTAATAAGTCGGCTTGCCGAAATCATGAAACCGCTTTGCGGTTACCGCAAAGCTCGACCATGTCGAGATCAGCAAAACGACCCAGAACACAAGTGCCCAGTTCTGGCTGGTTGCGGTGCCGGGTTCCAGTCTCGACAACTGGTAGAGCGGGAAAAACTGTGCAAGCACCAGCAGCAGCCCGGCGAGCACGTAGGCACTTGGGCTGACGCGCCCTGAGAGGCTGAAGAAAAGCCAGGGAAGTGGTGGTGTGTTGGGCAATCTGGAGCGCTCTGGTTGCTCGGACAGGATCAATCACGCAGCAGTTCGTTGATCGAGGTTTTCGACCGGGTCTTGGCATCGACGCGCTTGACGATGACGGCGCAGTAGAGGCCAGGGCCCGGCTCGTTGTTCGGAAAGGCCTTGCCCGGCATCGAGCCGGCGACGACGACCGAATTCGGCGGCACCTCGCCATAAAACACTTCGCCGGTGGCGCGGTCGACGATCTTGGTCGACTGGCCGATGAACACACCCATTCCGAGCACCGAGCCTTCGCGCACGATGCAGCCCTCGACCACTTCGGAGCGCGCGCCGATGAAGCAATTGTCCTCGATGATGGTCGGGCCGGCCTGCATCGGCTCCAGCACCCCGCCGATGCCGACGCCGCCCGAGAGGTGCACATTCTTGCCGATCTGGGCGCAGGAGCCGACCGAGGCCCAGGTGTCGACCATGGTGCCGCTATCGACATAGGCGCCGACATTGACGAAGGACGGCATCAGCACCGCGCCCGGCGCGACATAGGCCGAGCGGCGCACGATCGAAGACGGCACGGCGCGGAAGCCTGCCTTCTCGAAATCGACCGCGCTCCAGCCGTCGAACTTCGACGCCACCTTGTCCCACCAGGCCGCCTGGCCGGGGCCGCCCTTGATGATCTCCATCGGATAGAGCCGGAACGAGAGCAGCACCGCCTTCTTCAGCCATTGGTTGACATGCCATTTGCCATCGGCCTGGCGCTCGGCAACGCGCACGGTGCCACGGTCGAGCAGGTCGAGTGAGGACTGGATGGCGTCGCGCGTTTCGCCCCGGGTCGCGGTCGAAATCGTGTCGCGCTCCTCGAAGGCCTTCTCGATCGTCTTTTCGAGGCTGGCCAGATCAGGCTTCGACATGAATTCGCTCCGTTACCACGCTGTTAAGGCCGTCGGCCTTAACCTTGTTTTGAAAGTCGCGCGGACCCTATGTTAAGGCGTATTGGGGGTCAATCGCGGGTGCGCCATGGGACGGCGCAAGTGAACTGTTGGGACGGGTAGAAAGCATATGACTCCTATGGAAAAGGCGGGATGGACGCCGCTGCCGCATTCGGACGAGGATCTGGAGCGCTCGAAAAGCGTGCCCGACACGCCGCAGACTCGCGCCGAAACCTACCGGCTGGCCTGGAACGATCCCGACTTCATGACGCGCCGGGAGTTGCGCGCTGTGCGCTTGCAGCTTGAGCTCTTGAAGCCCGAAATGATCCTGGCCGAGCGCGGCATCCGCTCGACGGTGATCCTGTTCGGCGGCGCGCGTATTCCCGAGCCCGGCGGCGAGGCCTGGGCCGCCAAGAACGAGACGCAGAAGAAAAACCTCGAGGAAAACAGCAAATATTACGAGGAGGCGCGCAAATTCGCCCGCCTCTGCTCACAGCAATCGGCCACGTCCTACTACCGCGAATTCGTCGTCGTCACCGGTGGCGGCCCAGGCGTGATGGAGGCGGGAAATCGCGGCGCCGACGATGTCGGCGCGCCGTCGATCGGCCTCAACATCGTCCTGCCGCACGAGCAGGCGCCGAACGCCTATGTGACCCCGGAGCTGTGCTTCAACTTCCACTATTTCGCCATCCGCAAAATGCATTTCGTGATGCGCGCCAAGGCCGTCGCGGTGTTTCCGGGCGGCTTCGGCACCATGGACGAGTTCTTCGAGACGCTGACGCTGATCCAGACCGGCCGCATGGAACGCGTGCCGGTGATCCTGTTCGGCAAGGCGTTCTGGCAGCGCGCGATCGACCTCGATTTCCTGGCCGAACAAGGCACCATCACGCCCGGCGACCAGGATATCATCGACTTTGTCGACACCGCCGACGAGGCCTGGGGGATCATCAGCCGCTTCTACAAGTTGGGGGAGTAGGGGAACCGGGAATTGAGGAACTGAAGAATTGAGGAAAAGGAGGTCCGGATCGGTCTTCCTTTCACCAGTTCTTCAATTCTTCAGCTCCTCAATTCCTCCACCCCCTCCACTATCCCCGTCAGAAACGTCGCCAGATCGTCGGTGACGAAATCGACGTCGTCCTCATTGGCCGGATCGCGTTCCCAGATTTCGGCAAAGGTCGGCTCGAAATTGCGCGGCACCACCAGCACCGTGGTCATGCCCAGTGATTTCGGCACCTCGAGGTTGCGGGCGAGATCCTCGAACATCACCGCATTGTGTCCGGTGACGGCGTGCAGTTCGGCAAACTTCTCATAGGTCTGCCGCGACGGCTTCGGCGTCAGTCCGGCGGCGACGATATCGAAAATGTCGTCGAAATGGTCGAGTATGCCGAGCTGGCGCGCGGTGCGCTCGGCGTGCCTGCGGTCGCCATTGGTGAAGATGAACTTGCGGCCGGGCAGCTGGCGGATAGCGGTGCCCAGCACCGGATCCGGCACCAGCCACGAATAGTCGATATCATGCACCTTTTCGAGAAAATCGTCGGGGTCGATGCCGTGACGCGTCATCAGCCCGTTCAGCGTCGTGCCATATTCGAGATAGAGTTCCTTCTGCAGCTTGCGCGCTTCCTCGCGCGGCAGCGTGAGCAGTTCTCCGACATAGGCCGTCATCTTGACGTCGATCTGCGAAAACAGATTCGAATGGTGCGGATAAAGCGTGTTGTCGAGGTCGAACACCCAGTCGGTGACATGGGCGAAGCGGGCGGGATCGGGCAGCGTGGTCATGGCGTCCTTATGGCATGAAATATCTGCCGTTCGAACCCCTTTCTGATGTAGAGCTTATCCACAACCTATGTGCATCTAGAGTTGTAAAAATGGGCTCACCATTCAAATTTTAGCCATCACGGAAAGGTGGCCTTCAGGGCTTGCTGGCACAGAGACGGTTCAGTGGGAGCCAGCGATGAGTCGCATAGTCTTAAAGTCCGCCGCGGTCGCATTCGGCTCGGTAGCCATCTCGCTTTTGCTGACGCTGATCATCGTTCCCGCCATGGGTTTTCCGGTCGACCGCACTGTCTGGCTGACATCGACGGTGTGCCCGCTGGCGCTCGCCTGGATCGCCTGCGCCAGCACCTTCTGGCAGAGCGACCGACTGAAAAACGCGCATCGCGATCTCGCCCGCGCGCATGCCCAGCTCGCCGCCGCGCATCGGCGCCTGTCGGCGAAGGCGAGCCGCGACGACATGACCGGCATGCTCAACCGCGAGAGCTTCTTTGCCGCGTTGGACGGCTCGCGGCGCAAATCCGATCGCGGCGCGCTGCTGATCATCGACGCCGACCATTTCAAGGCGATCAACGACAGTTTCGGCCATCTGACCGGCGATGACGCACTGGTGTTGATCGCCAGCGCCATCGAGCGCGGCGTCCGCAGCGGCGACGTGCTCGGCCGCATTGGCGGTGAGGAGTTCGGCGCCTTCCTGGTCGGCGCTACGGAAGCCGAAGCCCGGCGCGTGGCCGAGCGCATCCGCCGTGAAGTCGAGCTGGTCCGCTTTCGTCCGGTCGACGAGCGCACGGTGCCGCTGACCGTCTCGATCGGCGGCATCACCTGTGCGCAAGATGCCGATGTCTCGGACCTGATGCGCGCCGCCGACCGCCGGCTCTACGAGGCCAAGCACCGCGGCCGCAATTTGTCGATCCTCGACCGGGACATTTCCGAAGCTGCCTAGGTGTTGGTGGTGGGGCTGTTAACGGTTCGCCAACATTGTTTCCACGCAACTGCGCCGTTTACCGGGTTGTAACTCGTTTACAGGCAAGGCTTGGCACGGGAATGGCATGTCTGGCCGGTACCTGTGCCGTTCAGGGAACGCCATGCGTGGATCGAAGCCCCCATCCAGAGACGTGTCATGAGTTTCTTAATCAGGAAAATGTCGCGCCGCACCATCGTGCAGGCGCTGATTGCGATGCCGGCGCTACAGCTTTTTCGCAAGCTGCCTGACAGCGACCGCCCCCCGGCCGATCCCGACGAGATCGTCGTGGTCAATGGCTGGATCCTGAAGCGGAGCGACCTGGCATGATCTTCGACAGCTATGAGGCGTTTCGAGCCTCGGATTTCAAGCCCAAGGTCTGCATTCTCGGCTCCGGGCCGGCCGGCACCACCATTGCCAGAAAGCTCGGCGCCGCCGGCATTCCGGTCGTGGTGCTGGAGGCCGGCGCACGCGAATTCAGCGACGAGTCGCAGGATTTCTACCGCGGCTCCACGGTCGGCGATCAATATTTCGATCTCGACATCACCCGGCTGCGCTTCATGGGCGGGTCGTCGAACCACTGGGCCGGCTGGTGCCGCGTGCTAGACAAGCAGGACTTTGAGCCCAAGGCATGGGCGCCGGACACCGGCTGGCCAATCGCCCGGACCGACATCGAGCCCTATCTGTCCGAGGTGCACGACATACTCGAGCTTCCCGACTTCAAGCCCGATGTGCCGATTTCAGACGACATACGCTGGGTGCAGCTGATCAAGAGCCCGGCCGTGCGCTTTGGCGAGAAATTCTCCGACGAGCTCGACAAGAGCAAGAACATAGCGCTCGTCCTCAACACCTATGCCACCGAACTTGCCGGCGACGGCAAGCGAGTGACCGGCGCCAGGCTGTGGTCGAACGGCAAGGATGCTGGCGCTTTCAGCGCCGATTATTTCATCGTCTGCGCCGGCGGGCTGGAGAATTCGCGGCTGCTTCTATGGTCGAACCAGCGCTCGAATGGCGGCGTGGTGCCGAACGCCACGGCACTTGGCCGCTACTGGATGGAGCACCCGACCTTCGAGGGCGGCAATGCCATCCTGGCCGATTACAGCGAGTTCGAGGTCGATGCCGTCAACGAGGCGTTCTTCTCGCCGACGCTCGCCGCCATGGAGCGGCTGCAGATCATGAATTTCGGCATACGCCTGATCGAGACGCCCTATGCCGGCGTCAAGAGCCTGATTGCCGACCTTGCCTGCACCGCGCCCGAGGCCGCCGAATGGGTCGCCTACCAGCTCAGCCAGAACCTGCGCTGCGCCGCCCAGCTCTACGTCGCCTGGGAACAGGCGCCGCTGGCCTCGAACCATATCGAATTGTCGAAGACCGATGTCGACCGTGCCGGCGTGCCGCGCATCGAGCTGCACTGGAAGAAGTCGCCGTTGGAGCGCCGCACCATCCTCGAGGGGCTCAAGTTGTTCGGAACGACGCTGATCGAGAAGGACCTCGGCCGCGTCCGCATCATGGACTGGCTGACCAATGGCGAGGACTACCCGACGGATGAGGAACTGGCCGGCCACCACCACATGGGCGGCACGCGCATGGGCACCGATGTCGTCAAGAGCGTGGTCGACGCCAACTGCAAGGTGCACGGCATGGACAATCTCTATGTCGGTGGTTCCTCGGTATTCTGCACCTCTGGCGAATGCAATCCAACGACGACGATCACAGCGCTTGCCTGCCGGCTAGGCGACCATCTGACCAAAGTAATCACGGTGTGACGAAGTCATCCACGGTGTGACGAAGTCATTACCGTCTGATTGTCAAAAAAGCGAACGGCGCGACAGGATTCCATGCCTTGGTGTCGAAACCCTCGGAAATCAGCGCCAACGAGATCTCCGTCCTCCTTTGTGGGGAGGGATTAAGGGTGGGGGTAGGTGCCGCGCAAACCCTTCAGGATTTGCTAAACCGTCGCTGGATCCAGCGCCGGCTGCCCCTTGCGGCGGGCGACGATCGCCTTGAAATCGGCGGTCCGGAACGCATCGCGCAACACGTCGAAGGACGGCAGCACGAAATAGGCGCGCTGGAACTTGTCGATCTCGTAGCCGGTGCGCATCACCGTTTCGAGGTCGAAGGGCACGTGGTGCGCGTCCGTGCTCGCGACGGCGAACTGCAATTCGGTGAACGACGACATCAGCCCGGCGCCGAAAGCTTTCCGCTTCTGGCCCTCCTCCTGTATCAGCCCGTATTCGGCGGTGTACCAGTAGAGCCGGGTGATCATCTCGTCACCGCCCAGTGCAATCACGCTCTCGGCCTTTTCGCCATACATCTGCATGAAGTCGGCAAACACCGGCTGTGTCAGGATGGGCACATGGCCGAAGAAGTCGTGGAACATGTCGGGTTCGACGATGTAGTCGAGCTCGTCCTTGGTGCGCAGCCAGTTGGTCACCGGAAAGCGCCGGTTGGCGAGATGGTCGAAGAAGGGCGCGGCCGGGATGAGGCCAGGCACGGCGACGATTTCCCAGCCGGTCAGCTTGCGCAGCTTGTCTGAGACCGCGCCGAAATCCGGGATCTTGTCGAGCAGGCCGAGTGCGGCGATCCCATCGAGATAGGAATGGTGCGCCAGCTTCTGCGTCAGCTTGGTCTGCCGGTCGCACAACGTGCGCCACACCGCCTGTTCGTCGGCGCTGTAGTTGTAGCCCTGCGCCACGGTGAAGTCGGAACGGCACACTGAATAGTCGCCACGCAGGCCTTGCGCCGCGCAATCACGGGCATATTCGGCAACGCTCATCGTCGTCATGGTTCTTCTCCCCTGATCGTGACACTTGAATATGTCCGCAGAGTCTAGCGGCGGCCGGCGAGGCAATTCAGCTTTGATGATGGCTTGGGTCCATGATTTGAGGTAAAAATCACCAAGCAGAAGCTGAAAGAGAGTGAAAATGCCTCAGTTCGACGATTTCGAGATCAAGATGCTGGATGTTCTTCAGCGCGATGGACGCAAGCCCGTGTCCGAACTGGCGCAGGAGATCGGCCTGTCGACGACGCCTTGCGCCCGCCGCTTCGAGGCGCTGCAGGAGGCCGGCATCATCAAGGGCTTTGCCGCCGTGCTCAACCGCCGCGCCGTCGGCCTGATGGTCGAGGTGTTCATCCAGGTGCGCCTCACCAGCCACAGCGACGGTTCGCCCGAAAGCTTCATCGCCGCCGTGCAACGCATGGACGAAGTGTCGTCATGCTGGACGATGACCGGCGACCACGATTTCCTGCTGCACGTCATGGTGCCGTCGGTCGACGAACTCAACGCCTTCGTCATGCACCGCCTGATGCGCCTTGCCGGCGTGCGCGACGTTCACACCCAGCTGGTGCTGCAGAACATCAAGGGCCCGGGCCACGTGCCGCTCGCCCACCTCAGGCGGTAGGACACGCATCGCCATTTCTGCGGAAAAGCTGCACGCAAACTGCTGAACGGAGCCCAAATGCGAAACTGAAACGCCGGCTACGCCATGCGGACCGTCGCTCAAAGGTCCGTCATGAACATCGTGCTGATCAATCCGCCGCACACTGCCATCGGCAGCCGCGTGCCCGATGACCATCTGCCACCGCTCGGCCTGCTGGCACTGGGCGGCCCGCTTATCGACGCCGGCCATAAAGTCCGGCTGGTCGATGCCGAATTCGGGCCAATGCCGTTGGAAACGCTGGTGCGCGATGCGCTCAGCGGCCAGCCCGATTGCATCCTGATCGGCCACTCCGGCTCGACCTCGGCGCATCCCACCGCGCTCGCGATCACCCGCATGGTCAAGGCGCTCGAGCCAGCGACGCTGGTGATCTATGGCGGCGTGTTCCCGACCTATCACTGGCGCGACATATTGGCGGCGAGCGATGTCTTCGACTTCATCGTGCGCGGCGAGGGCGAGGCAACCATCCTTGCCCTGGTCGTGGCACTGGACAATCGCCGGCCGCTGGGCGATGTCGCGGGTATCGCCTATCGCGACGATCTCGGCCGCCCCCTCGCGACGCGGCCGGCCGGGACCACTGCCGATCTGGACGAGTACCGCGTCGGCTGGGAGCTGATCGATCACCGCCGCTACAGCTATTGGGCGGCAAGCGCGCCGTGGTCATGCA
The DNA here is from genome assembly GCF_030323205.1 of Mesorhizobium sp. C395A. Lineage (NCBI taxonomy): Bacteria > Pseudomonadati > Pseudomonadota > Alphaproteobacteria > Hyphomicrobiales > Phyllobacteriaceae > Mesorhizobium > Mesorhizobium sp. C395A. The sequence continues at coordinate 4,891,796 of NZ_CP100473.1, forward strand.
GTTTTCGCGGGGCTGCCCGCATCTGTGCAACTATTGCGGCCAGCGCGGTTTCTGGACCCGCTGGCGGCACCGCGACCCCAAGAAATTTGCGCAGGAGATTGCCTGGCTGCACCGCCAGCACGGCGTCGAACTGATCAACCTCGCCGACGAAAACCCGACCGTATCGAAGAAGGTTTGGCGCGCCTTTCTCGATGCGCTGATCGCCGAGAACGTGCCGGTGCTGATCGTCGGCTCGACCCGGGCCGACGACATCCTGCACCTCTATCGCAAGGCCGGCGTCATCCGCTGGCTGCTCGGCATGGAAAACACCGACGAGCAGACGCTTCAACTGATCCGCAAGGGCGGCAGCACCTCATCCGACCGCGAGGCGATCCGGCTGCTCCGCCAGCATGGCATACTGTCCATGGCGACCTGGGTGGCGGGGTTCGAGGATGAGACCTTTCGCGATCTGTGGCGCGGCTTTCGCCAGCTGCTTGCCTATGACCCCGACCAGATCCAGGCGCTCTATGTCACGCCGCACCGCTGGACGCCGTTCTTCCGCATCGCCAAGGACCGCAAGGTGATCCAGACCGATGCCCGGCTGTGGGACTACAAGCACCAGGTGCTGCAGATGACCCGGCTGAAACCGTGGATGCTGTTCTTCTCGATCAAGCTGATCGAGGTCGCGGTGCAGTCGCGGCCGAAGGCGCTGGCGCGCATTCTCTTCCACCCCGATCCCGAACAGCGCCATTCGATGCGCTGGTACACGCAAATGGGCCGCCGCGTCTGGTTCCGCGAGGTCTGGGGTTTCCTGGCCCGCGACCGCCGCCTCAAGGATGGTCCGACGCTGGCTGAGTTCTGGGGCGCGCCGCAGGATGCCGATGAGGAATCCATGGTCGTCATGCGCCCGCCCGCTCAAGCCGGCCGAAGCGGCTGTCGCGATCTCGGCCGGCGCCTGACGGGCTCGCTGCCCTTCATACCTACCGTATGCGTATTGACATACGCAGCGTATGTACCCACCTCATGCATACGGGACGTATGTGAGTGCCCCGGACAATGGAGTGAAAATGACCAAACGTGACGCGATCTTTCCTGCCGGCCGGCAGGCTCTCTACGAGATAAATCGCTATTCTGCTGCAATCCGATCAGGCGATCTTTTGTTTGTCTCGGGCCAGGTCGGCAGCCGCGAGGACGGGTCGCCCGAACCTGTCTTCGAAAAGCAGGTCCAGCTTGCCTTCGATAATCTCGCGGCAGTGCTGAAAGCAGCGGGCGCCACGTTCGACGATATAGTCGACGTGACCACCTTCCACACCGATCCGGCAACGCAATGGCCCGTGATCGATGCCGTTCGGCTGAAGGTGTTCGGTGAACCGCCCTACACCAATTGGACGGCGGTCGGCGTCAACTGGTTAGCCGGCTTCGACTTCGAGATAAAGGTCATCGCGCGCCTGCCCCAGCCTGCCTAAGGGCTGGCCAGCCGACCAACTGGCCGCCAAGCCAGTTGCCGATCAGGGCACGATTAGCGTGCCGGCGCCGTGTTCGGTGAACAATTCCAGCAGCACCGCATGCGGCGTCTTGCCGTTGAGGATGACGACGCCTTCGACGCCGCGCTCGATCGCCTCGATGCAGGTCTCGACTTTGGGGATCATGCCGCCCGACACCGTGCCGTCCTTGATCAGCGCCTTGGCTTCGGCCACCGTCAGCTCGTCGATCAGCTTCTTGTTCTTGTCGAGCACGCCGGGCACGTCGGTCAGGAACAAAAGGCGCGTCGCCTGGCAGGCGCCGGCGATGGCGCCGGCAAAGGTGTCGGCATTGATGTTGTACGTGTGGCCGTCGCGGCCCGGCGCCACCGGCGCCAGCACCGGGATCATTTCCGAGCGTGCCAGCAGGTCGAGCAGGGTGCGGTCGACCTCGACCGGCTCGCCGACGAAACCGAGATCGAGCACACGCTCGATGTTGGAGTCCGGGTCGATCATGGTCCTGCGCGCCTTTTCGGCGAACACCATGTTGCCGTCCTTGCCGCACAGGCCGATCGCCCATTCGCCCTCGGCGTTGATCAGCGCGACGATCTCCTTGTTGATCGAACCGGCCAGCACCATCTCGACGATCTCGACCGTCTTCTGGTCCGTGACGCGCAGCCCGCCTTCGAACTTGGATTCGATTCCCATCTTGGCCAGCACGGCGCCGATCTGCGGCCCGCCGCCATGGACGACGATCGGGTTGACGCCGGACTGCTTCAGCAGCGCGATGTCACGGGCGAAAGCCTTGCCGAGCTCGATATCGCCCATAGCATGACCGCCATATTTTACCACCACCGTCTTGTGCTCGTAGCGCTGCATATAGGGCAGGGCCCGCGAGAGCAGGGCGGCCTGCATTTCGGCGGTGGCGGTGATCTCCGTCATCGGCATGGTTCCCTGGATGTGGGTAAGGACGGCGGCGTCTTAGCGGGAATTGGCGCAGGCCGCAAACAGCTTTGCTATCACGATGATGAAATCTGCCGGATCAGGCCGGCACCTTGAGCGGCGCCCGCCGCGTCAGTCACCCGGAAATCTTCTCCATCTGCGCGGCGAGCGACAAAAGCGTCCTGCTCGTCGCCGGGGCGGCCGACGGCCTGGATGCCGAGCGGCAGGCCGGCATCGGTGACATGGACCGGCAGCGCGATCGACGGCTGGCCGCTGACATTCTGGATCGCCGGCCGGTGGGTGAACCACAGGCTCTTGTCCATCAATTGCCCAAACAGGGATCTGATCTCCAAGAGACGGGTCAAATGCAATTTGTCGAGCAGGCTTTCGATGAGCTCGTCGGCCCCCTTCGGGTCCATGGCGCCTCAGGCAAGCGGCGGATGCGCAATGATCGGGTTGCCTCGGCGCGCGCGATCGCAGCATCGACAAGGTCCGGCGGCGAGATCTCGCCTCTATGCACCAGCTCCGCCAAGCCGGTTGCATCGTTCTCCCACAGCATCTGTTCGGCCGACATTGCTGTTCCCCTTTCTGCGGGAGGCTAACGACAGCCGATTTCCTTGGCACCGACCGGCGATTACTGGCGATCGGGCGCGGACATCGTTTGCGTGGACAACAAGATTTCTGCCTTTGCAAATAAATCGTGATCGCTTAGCTTGTCCGTATGACGCCGCAGGATATCTCCACCCTGATTGTCCGGACCTCGATGAAGGATCGGACTGCGTTCGATCTGCTTTACCGGCAAACCAGTGCGAAACTTTTCGGCGTGTGCCTTCGTGTATTGAAGGATCGCGGAGATGCGGAAGAAGCGCTGCAAGAGGTCTTCGTCAAGGTATGGACGAAGGCGGACCGTTTCGCTGTTTCCGATCTAAGCCCAATCTCCTGGCTGGTGGCCATAGCACGCAATCATGCGATTGATCGCATCCGGTCGCGACGCAAGCCCGCTGCCGATATCGATGCCGCGCTCGACGTGGCTGACCCCGGTCCGGGGCCAGAGGCTATGGTTGTTGCGGGTGGTGAATCCGAGCGCATCTATCAGTGCCTTGAAGAGTTGGAACAAGACCGGGCGCAAGCCGTTCGGGGTGCTTATTTGAACGGCGAAAGTTACGCCGAGCTCGCGGTACGTCACAAGGTTCCGCTCAACACGATGCGGACATGGCTGCGCCGCAGCCTGTTGAAACTTAGAGAATGTCTGGAAAGATGACCCTGGCAGAAGAAAATGGACCGGAACGTGGAGGCGACGACCTGCTCGCAGCCGAATACGTTCTCGGCGTGCTGCCGGCGGATGAGCGCCAGATAGCCTCCGGACGCATCGACGCGGAGACCGGCTTTGCCAGTCTCGTCGATTCCTGGGAAGTGAACCTCTCGCCGATGGCTGCCGCTTATGCTGAGGTAGAGCCGCCGGCCACCATCAAGCCGGCTATCGATCGCCGGCTGTTCTCCTCCACCGCGGCGTCGACGACGGCCCCGAGCGGCAGCCTGTGGTCCAGCCTTAGCTTCTGGCGCGGCCTCACCGCAGCGGCTCTCGCGGCCCTGGTGCTCTATGTCGCCGTGCCTTACGTCAGGTCGCCGGTCGTCGTGCCGCAGGAGCGCCTCGTCGCCTCGCTGGCTGCCGAAGGCAGCGATGTCAAATACCTTGTCGTCTACGACGCTTCCCGCCGCGATGTCGGCCTGTCACTGGTTTCGGGCGAACGCGCCGCCGGCAAGGACTTCGAACTGTGGATGATCGAAGGCAAGAATGCGCCGGTCTCGATGGGCGTCATTCCCGCCGGCCAGGTCACGCACATTCCGGTTACCCCGGCAGTGCAGCAGAAGCTGGCGCAAGGCGCCGTGCTCGCCGTCAGCGTCGAGCCGACGGGCGGTTCGCCGACCGGACAGCCGACCGGACCGGTCGTTGCCGCGGGCGACCTGAAGGGCATCTGATAGATCGTAAAACCATGACGTGATAATGAAGGCAGCGGAAGTACATCTTCCGCTGTTTTCGTTTTGGATACGCTGCTGGAGATTAGAGATTCGATCTCCGGAGATAGTTCGCCGACAAGATAAAGGATAAATTTTTCCCGGCGCGCGGAAACTCAGGCAGTTCTATTCCGTATCTCCTCATGTTCCCGAAAGAGGAAACAATAACCCCGAGGAGTTCGAACACTATGCGTAGAATCGCCACCCTTTTGCTCGCCGGTACCATTGCCGTCTCCGCCCTCGCCACAATCGCCTATGCCGAGAATCCGATGGTTGGCGGCGCCGCCATGTACGCCAACAAGAACATCGTTGAGAACGCCGTCAATTCGAAGGATCACACGACACTGGTCGCCGCCGTCAAGGCTGCCGGCCTGGTCGAGACGCTGCAGGGCGCTGGCCCCTTCACCGTCTTCGCACCGACCAATGAGGCCTTCGCCGCGCTTCCGGCTGGCACGGTCGAGTCGCTGCTCAAGCCCGAGAACAAGGACAAGCTCACCAAGATCCTGACCTGCCATGTCATCGGCGCCAAGGCGATGGGCGCCGATGTCGCCTCGATGGCCAAGGCCGATGGCGGCACCCATAAGGTCAAGACGGTTGGCGGCTGCGAGCTGTCGCTCAAGGCTGACGGCGGCAAGGTCACCGTAACCGACGAGAACGGCAATGTCGCCAATGTCACGATCGCCGATGTCGAGCAGTCGAACGGCGTCATCCACGTCATCGACAAGGTCCTGCTGCCGAAGATGTAACAAAGCCCCTGCCGCCGACGAACAGGCGGTAAGCTCCTGCAGATTGCGCGGCCCCGCCCCCGTGGGCCGAGCAAACGACCGAGCGCTCCATCCCGTCCGCAACAAGCGCGGAGCCGGTGTGGAGCGTTCGTTTGCAGGACAACCGTCACCGGCTTTTGATTTTCCAGTGGCGGCCAGATCTGGCAAAAACAACCCGCAGGAGGATTTCTGTCATGAACCGTCGAGATTTGCTTTTGAGCGGCGCCGCCATCGCTGCCGTGGCCGGCGCGGCGGCAACGTTGCGCATGGGCGGGCCCGCTAAGGCTGCCGAAACCTTCGAGGTCACCAAGACCGACGCCGAGTGGCACGCCATCCTGTCCGACGAAGCCTTCAACGTGCTGCGCAAGGAAGGCACCGAATATCCCGGCACCAGCCCGCTGCTCAACGAGCACCGCAAGGGCATTTTCGCCTGCGCCGGCTGCGACCTGCCGGTCTATTCCTCAGAGACCAAGTTCGATTCCGGCACCGGATGGCCGAGCTTCTGGCAGGAGATCGCCAACGCCGTCGGCAAGACCGAGGACCGTTCGCTCGGCATGACCCGTACAGAGGTCCACTGCCGCCGCTGTGGCGGCCATCTCGGCCATGTCTTCGACGATGGCCCGCCGCCGACCGGCCTGCGCCACTGCATCAACGGCGTTGCGCTCAGCTTCAAGCCGGCCACTGCCTGACCGTTCGGCGTCTTTAGCGGGGTGGGGATTTGGAGCCGGCGTGACGACCGCCTCTTATCTCTTGAAATGGGGCGAAAACAGTCAACTTCAAGAATTGGCAGACGGCTTTTTATGCGTAGATTCCGCAGCCCTTAACGAGAGGGCCAGAACCTATGCAACGAACTGAAGCACGGGCTCGCGACGGCGAGCCCAAATCGACCGCCAAATCGACCGACGGTGTTGATGCGGACCGGCCGCGAATATCCCATTCCGTGGTGATCGCCGGCGGCGGCCCGACCGGGTTGATGCTGGCCGGCGAGCTTTCCCTGGCCGGCATCGATGTCGCCATCGTCGAGCGGCGCGAGAACCAGGATCTCGCGGGCGCGCGCTCGGGCGGCCTGCATTCGCGCACCATCGAGATTTTCGACCAGCGCGGCATTGTCGATCGGTTCCTGTCGCAAGGCCAGACCGCCCAGGTCGCGGGTTTCGCCGGCGTTTCGCTTGACATCAGCGACTTTCCCACCCGCCACAATTACGGGCTGGCGCTGTGGCAAAAGCACATAGAGCGCATCCTTGCTGACTGGGCCGAGGAGCTTGGCGTCACGGTCTACCGTGGCCGCGAGGTGACTGGCTTAGTGCAGGATGGCGGCGGCGTCGATGTCGCGCTGAGCGATGGCAGGTCGCTTCGTGCCGATTATCTTGTCGGCTGCGACGGCGGCAGAAGTCTCGTGCGCAAGGCGGGGGGCATAGAGTTCCCCGGTTCCGAGCCGACAACCAGCAATTTGATCGCCGAGATCGAGGTAACAGAAGAGCCGCAATGGGGTATCCACCGCGATGCCATCGGAATTCACGGCCTCAGCAGACTGGAAGACGGTACGGTACGGGTGCTGGTGACCGAGCGCGAGGTCGGGGCTGGCGGCGAGCCAACTTTGCGCGATCTCAGCGAGGCGCTCATTGCCGTCTACGGCACCGATTATGGCGTCCACAATCCGACATCGCTGGCCCGCTTCACCGACATGACCCGGCAGGCAGCCGCATACCGCAAGGGGCGGGTGCTGCTGGCAGGCGACGCCGCGCACGTGCATCCACCGGACGGTGGACAGGGGCTGCAGACCGGCGTGCAGGACGCGGTCAATCTGGGCTGGAAACTTGCCCAGGTGGTCACGAAAACAGCGCCGGAAAGCCTGCTCGACACCTATCAGGCAGAACGCCACCCGGTTGCCGCGCGCGTGTTGAAAAACACCATGGCGTCAGTCGCGCTGCGTCGCGAAGACGAGCGTACCAAAACGTTGCGCGATACAGTGTCGGAACTGCTCGCTATGGAAGAGCCGCGCAAGCGTTTTGCCGGGATGTTGTCCGGCCTGGACATCCACTACGATCTTGGCGAGGGGCATCCGCTGCTGGGCCGTCGCATGCCGGATCTCGACCTCGTCACCGCTGCCGGTCCGCTGCCGGTTTTCGCGCTGCTGCACGACGCCCGGCCGCTGCTGCTTAATCTTGGTGAGCCCGGCGCTTTTGATATCGGCCCGTGGGTGGAGCGGATTCAGCTGGTCGACGCCAGGTACGATGGCGCATGGGAGCTTCCGGTGCTGGGGGCAGTCGAAGCTCCACGCGCAGTGCTGGTCCGGCCTGACGGTTATGTGGCCTGGGTCGGCGGCCCTGAAGCAGCCGGGCTTACCGACTCGCTGACCAAATGGTTTGGGTCGCCTGCCGCAGCATAGCGCGCCGGGTGTTCGACCAAGGAGCTTGATAACGATCGATGCTTAAGCGTGACCCCGGAAATCGGGGGTGATTTCCGGGGTCACACATGAGGGCGCCAGGCGGGGGGGTCCGGCGCGCTCAATGGCCTCCGCCACCGCTGCCCGCGGGCGGCGCCGGCTTGGCGATGACCAGGGTGAAGACCGCCATGGTCGCGAACAGCACGGTCAGCATGGTGAACACATCCATGAACGACAGCAGCGACGCCTGCTGCTGGACCATGCCCGACAGTTTGGAGATCGCCGCCTTGGTGGCGTCGAGACCAGGCGTCTGCTGGAAGTCGAGCGTCATGTTCTGCAGCTTGGTCTGCGCCGCCGCACTGCCCCATTCCACATGCTCGGCCAGCCTGGCGTAGTGGAAGGCGCTGCGATCGATCAGCACGGTGTTGATGACGGCAAGGCCGACCGCACCGCCGAGGTTGCGGGTCAGGTTGAACAGGCCCGACGCGTTCTTCAGCCGGTCCGGCGGCAAGGTGCCGAGCGCAATGTTGTTGATCGGCACCATGCACAGCATCATCGAGCTGCCGCGCAGGATCTGCGGGATCAGCAATTCCCAGAAATCCCAGTCGGCGGTCAGATGCGTCATCCACCATGTGCCGGCAGCGAAACCGAACAGCCCGATCATCATCATGATGCGCAAATCCATCTTGCTCGACAGGATGCCGGAAATCGGCGCAGTGACGAACATCGCCAGGCCGCTGACGAACAGGGCTTCGCCGATCATCAAGGAATCGTAGCCGCGGATGCGTCCGAGGAACACTGGATAGAGATAGGTCAGACCGTACAGGCCGATGCCGATGACGAAGGAGAACAGCGAACCGAAGGCGAAATTGACGTTGGTGAAGGCCCTGAGATCGACGATAGGCTCCTCGGCGGTGAAGGCACGCCAGAAGAACAGCGCCGCACCGACAACCATGATGATGGCGCAGATGAACACGGCCTGTTCCTGCAGCCAGTCATGGTTAGGACCTTCCTCGAGCACATATTCCATGCAGCCGAGAAACGCCGCCATACCGGCAAGGCCCCACCAGTCGAACTTGCTGAACAGGCCGAGATTGGGCTTGTCGAAATCGATCAGGGTCCAGGTCGTAACCGTCACCAGAATGCCTGGAATGACATTGATGAGGAACAGCCAGTGCCACGACATGGCATGGCTGATATAGCCGCCGACGGTCGGGCCGATGGTCGGCGCCAGCGTCGCCACCAGGCCGATCATCGGCGACACCATGGCGCGGCGCGACGGCGGGAAGATGGTGAAGGCGGCGGCGAAAACGCTCGGGATCATGCCGCCCCCGATAAAGCCCTGGATGGCTCGGTAGACGATCATCTGGTCGATGTTGGTGGCGGTCGCGGCCAGCGCGCTGGCCGCCGTGAAGCCGGCCGCGGCGCCTGCAAACAGCACGCGCGTCGACAGCATCCGGCTGAGGAAGCCCGACAGCGGGATCATCACCACTTCGGCGATCAGATAGGCGGTCTGCACCCATGGGATTTCATCGGAACTGGCGCTGAGGCCGGCCTGGATCTCGGCCAGCGAGGCTGAGACGATCTGGATGTCGAGGATCGCCATGAACATGCCGAACACCATCGCCAGGAAGGCGATGAGGCGGCGCGTCGAGATGGTCGTCGGTACCGCCGGCATGGCAGGCACCGGCGCCGCTCCTGCTGTTATGGTTGCGGTTGCCATGGCTTTGCTCCCGGCGTTCGCTCAGTTAGCCGCGGCCGGAGCCGTGCGGCTGTCGACGGCGACAACGACGCTCAGGCCGGCGCGCAGCCTGCCTGCCTTCAGCACATCGGCCGGCACGTCGATGCGAACCGGGATGCGCTGCACCACCTTGGTGAAGTTGCCGGTGGCATTTTCCGGCGGCAGCAGCGAGAACACCGCACCCGAAGCCGGCGCCAGCGACGACACCGTGCCTTCGAAATCATGGCCGTCCGTGGCGTCGACCGAGACCCGCACCTTCTCGCCGGGCACCAGCTTGGCCAGCTGCGTCTCCTTGAAGTTGGCAACGATGTAGAGCTTGTCCAGCGGCACCACGACGGCGAGCTTCTGGCCGGGGCTGACGAGGTCGCCCTGCTCGACCGAGCGGTTGCCGACGACGCCGTCATAAGGCGCCTTGAGCACGGTGAAGGACAGATCGCGCGCGGCCTTGTCGCGGTTCAGCCGCAGCGAAGCCAGCGTGCTGGCCGATTCGGCGCGCTGCGCTTCGAACACGCCGATATTGGCCTGTGCGGCTGCAATCTGCGCGTCGGCGCCGACAAGGGCTGCATTGGCCTGGTCAAGAGCGGTCTGGGCATCGTCCAATTGCGCCTGCGTGCCGACATGCGTCTTGACCAGTTGCGCGGCGCGCTGCTGGGCGCGAGCGGCGTTGTCGGCTGCCGCCTGGTCGGCGACCTTCTGCGCCTGCGCCTGTTGCAGCGAAGCTTGCGCCGCCTTGGTCTGCGCGTCGATACGGTCGAGCGTCTTGGCCAGCGTGGCGATCTGCGCCTCCGCCTGGGCAACGGCTATTCTGTAGTCGCCGTCGTCGATCGTCAGCAGCGGATCGCCGGCCTTGACCTGCTGGTTCTCCGAGACCTTGACTTGATCGACATAGCCGGAAATCTTCGGCGAGACGAACGACATGTCGGCCTGGACATAGGCATCGTCGGTCGAGATCAGGAACCGGCCGTCGGTCCAGTAATTATAGCCATACCAGGCGCCGGCGCTGAGCAGAGCGAGGCCGATGATCGGCAGCATGAACGAGCGAGCCGACCGCTTTTTCTTGGCCGGCGCCTCGGCCAAAACTTCGGCGGCAGGCTTGATGGGCGCTTCCGGCGCTTCGATAACCGGCGAGACCTTGGCGTTGGGAAAGGGGCGGACTTCGGCGGTGGTTGGCGTGTTCGAGGACATGATATCTCGCTACCGTAGCTACATAAGGAAAATGTGTTATACTGAACCGTTCGGTTCGATGCGAACGTTGACATAGCGCTAAAGCAGGCCCATATCAAGAGCAATCGAACCGCTCGGTTCGAATTATTTCGCGAGGTGTGACTTTAATGGCCGACACGTTACCCGACGTCGAAAATGATCGGTGCGATGTGCTGGATAGTGCGCGTCGCGGCCGCCCGGCGGCGGGCCAGGATCCGGTCAAGCGCAGCCAGATCATTGAGGGCGCGCGGCGCGTGTTCATCGACAAGGGCTTCGAAGCGGCGTCGATGAACGACATTACCCGCGAGGCCGGCGTCTCCAAGGGCACGATCTATGTCTACTTCGCCAACAAGGAAGAGCTGTTCGAGGCGCTGATCGAGGAAGAGCGCGGCACCATCTTCAAGAACATGTACGACATGCTCGACCGCGCCGACGATCTGCGCCAGACGCTGGTGAAATTCGGCAAGGTGCTGTCGATGAAGATCACCTCGGCCAAGGTCATCCAGGCGCAACGCACCGTGATCGGCGCCTCCGACAGGATACCGGACATGGGCGCGCGGTTTTACGAACGTGGCCCCAAACGCGGCCACGACAAGGTGGTCAAGTTCCTCAATGCAGCCATCGAACGCGGCCTGCTCAAGATCGATGATGTCGATCTTGCCGCCTATCAATTCACCGAACTGTGCCTCGCCGGCCTGTTTCGCCAGTGCATCTTCGCCTACCGCACCACGGCGCCGAGCCAGGATGAAATCGACCACATCGTGCGGTCGGGCGTCAGCCTGTTCCTGAAGTCCTACGGCACCGAAAAGCTTGCCGAGGAAGAAAGCCATCAGATGATCGCGCTCGAGGCGAAGTCCAAGGCAAAGGCCTAGTTAGCCAAAGGTCTTTTTTCGCAACTCCGGACGGAAAACCGCTTCACACTTTTCCCGGAGTTGCTTTTAACCGCCATTGGCCGCCAGCACGATCGCCGCGCGCAGTTCGTCCAGACCCTCGCCCTTTTCCGACGACGTGGCGAGCACGAACGGAAACGCCGCCGGCCGCTTCTTGATCTTCAGTAATGTCTCTTCGATCAGCTGCGGCACGCCGGCGGCCTTGATCTTGTCGGTCTTGGTCAGCACGATCTGGTAGGACACCGCCGCCTTGTCGAGCAGTGACAGCACCTCGTCGTCCTTGGCTTTGATGCCATGCCGGGAATCGATCAGCACATAGACCCGCTTCAGCGTCACGCGGCCCTTGAGATAGTCGAAGACCAGCTTGGTCCAGTCGTCCACTTTTTCCTTCGGCGCGCTGGCATAGCCGTAGCCCGGCATGTCGACCAGCGCCATTGGCGGCAAGTCGGTGCCTTCGCCGGAAAACCCGCCCGGCACGAAATAGTTGAGCTCCTGCGTGCGGCCCGGCGTGTTGGAGGTGCGCGCCAGCCCGTTATGGCCGACCAGCGCATTGATCAGCGACGACTTGCCGACATTGGAGCGGCCGGCAAAGGCGATCTCCGGCGGCCCCTCCGGCGGCAGGAACTTCATCGCCGGCACGCCGCGGATGAAGATCCACCCCTTGGTGAACAGGTCGGTTCCGATGACGGCGTTGCCCAACGCGTTCAAATTGCTGCCTCCAGCCTGGAAATATCGGCGCCTCGGATGGCGTTGAGGTTGCGGCCGATCTTGTCCACGGGCCAATTCCACCACGCTGCGGAAAGCAGTCGCCTGACCGTCCTGTCGTCGAAACGCATCTTCACCACCTTTGCCGCATTGCCGGCGACGATCGCATAGTCCGGCACGTCATGCGTCACCACCGATTTCGCCGCCACGATGGCGCCATTGCCGACCGACACGCCGGGCATGATCACCGCATCCATGCCGATCCATACATCATTGCCGACCACCGTGTCGCCGCGCACTTCCTGCGACCACGTCTTCGGGTCGAAGCCTTGCTCCCAGCCATGGCCGAAAATGTTGAACGGATAGGTGGAAAAGCCGGACATGGCATGGTTGGCGCCGTTCATGATGAAGCGCGCGCCCCCGGCGATGGCGCAGAACTTGCCGATGATCAGCTTGTCGCCGATGAAGGGATAATGATGCAGCACGCATCGCTCGGCGAATTTGTCCGGTCCGTCAGGATCGTCATAGTAGGTGAACTCGCCGATCTCGATATTCGGTGCGGTGACCAGGGGCTTGAGGAAGCCGACGCGGGTGTGCATCGGGATCGGGTGTTTGATGTCTGGGTTGGGTCCGTCCATGGCGAGATCCGTCGAGAGTGGCGCAAATTAAAGCCGCCATTCTAGATGGCGTGATCCGCCCTATAGCACCAATCGCCCGATGAGCGAGCCCTGCTGGGCTTCGATGTTCAGTTCGTGCCGCGGCAGATCACGATCAGGTCGACCGCCGCCGTCGGCTAAGGCGCCCTGAAACCCAAAAAAACGGGGCCCTGCGAAGGACAAGCAGGACCCCGGTGGTGTCGAAGACGGCTTCAAAAGAATGGCACCTCCTCGTGAGGTGGGGAAGGCAGACCGAGAAAGCCCGTCGCAGCCCGCCGTCATTCCCCGTTGCGTAAAGCCGTTACTTCGGCAACAGCACCTTGTTGACGACGTGGATGACGCCGTTCGACTGGTTGACGTCGGCGACCGTCACCTTGGCGGCGCCGCCGGACTCGTCGACGATGTAGAGCGAGCCGCCCTTGACCTCGGCGATCAGCGTGTCGCCGCTAACGGTCTTCATCTCATACTTGCCGCCCATCGCCTTGGCCTTGGTCATCATCTCCTTGGCCGAGATCTTTCCAGCCACGACATGGGCGGTCAGGATCTTGGTCAGCTTGTCCTTGTTTTCGGGCTTCACCAGCGTGGCGACGGTGCCGGCCGGAAGTTTCTTGAAGGCGGAATCGGTCGGCGCAAACACCGTGAAGGGTCCCGCGCTTTCCAGCGTGTCGACCAGGCCGGCGGCCTTGACGGCGGCAACCAGCGTCTTGTGGATCGGCGAGTTGAGGGCGTTCTCGACGATGTTCTTGGAGGTCAGCATCGCAGCGCCGCCAACGGCGGGATTGGCGAGCGTATAGGCCGTCGTCGCTGCGAGGGCCGATAGAGCCAGGCCGGCGGAAAAGCATAATGCCTTGAGGATGGACTTTGCCATTGGAGAACCCTTCTGGTGCGACAATTGTTGATTCGATTGTCGGGAAGAGTTACGCGGCGATTGCGGGAAAGTTTCGGTGCAGAGTAAAAAATGATAATGATAACAAATACTTAAAGGCGAATGCCCATTCCACGCGCCGCATCCCCGCGATGGACATGACGGGGTCACGGATCAAAAACAACGGTCTTCGGATTAGGGCTGATCGGTGTTGATCGGCCTTGGCGGTACAAGCAGCAGCCACGCCGGTTGCACGCCGCAAGTTTCGCGCCTCACGGGAACGTGATGCGCGCCTCGTCCACAAAAAACACCGGACGAGCCGGGGCTTTGATTGCCACGCCGTTTATTCAGCCGGCGAGGGTTTCTTTCGGAACAATGCCGTCAGATTGTCCCACAATTCGATCTTGGCGCCCTGGCGCTTCATGATCACGCCCTGCTGCAGGATCGACAGCGTGTTGTTCCAGGCCCAGTAGATGACGAGGCCGGCCGGGAAGCTGCCCATCATGAAGGTGAAGATCACCGGCATCCAGGTGAAGATCTGCGCCTGCGTCGGATCCGGCGGCGTCGGGTTCATGCGCATCTGCAGGAACATGGTGATGCCCATGACCACCGCCCAGGCGCCCATATGCGGCAGGAATGCCGGCGGCGCGAAGGGCAGCAGGCCGAACAGGTTGAAGACCGAGGTCGGATCGGGCGCGGCCAGATCCTGGACCCAGCCGAAGAACGGCGCGTGCCGCATCTCGATGGTGATGTAGAGCACCTTGTAGAGCGAGAAGAACACCGGGATCTGCAGTGCCACCGGCCAGCAGCCGGCGAGCGGATTGATCTTCTCGGTCTTGTACAGCTCCATCATCGCCTGTTGCTGCTTCATCTTGTCGTCCGCGTATTTCTCGCGGATCTCGAGCATCTTGGGCTGCACCTTCTTCATGTTCGCCATCGACGCATAGGATTTGTTGGCGAGCGGGAAGAAGAGGGTTTTGACGACGACGGTGGTGGCAAGGATGGCCAGACCGAAATTGCCGAAGAATTTGTACAGCGTGTCGATCAGGTAGAACATCGGCTTGGTGATCCAGATGAACCATCCCCAATCGATCAGCCGGTCGAACAGCCTGATCTGGCGGTCCTGGGCGTAGGCGTTGATCTTGTTGACTTCCTTGGCGCCGGCGAAGATCTCGGTCTCGACCGTCGCCGACTGCCCGGCGGCAATGGTGATCGGGTCGGTGAGGAAGTCCGACTGGTAGCGCGGGCGGCCATTGTCGTAATAGGCATAGTGCGGCTGGAACGGCTGCTTCTCGGTCGGCACCAGGGTAACCGCCCAATATTTGTCGGTGATGCCAAGCCAGCCATCGGTCGATTTGCTCGGCGTATAGAGCTTGTTCTTCTCGATGTCGGCGTATTTGTGCTCCTGCAGGCCTTCGGTTCCCGTGACGCCGATCAGGCCTTCATGCAGCACATAGGAGCTGGCGACGGCCGGCTTGTCGAAACGGATGACGCGGCCGTAATTGGACAGCGTGACGGGGGTCGAGGCTGAATTCTGCACCGCATCGGAAACGGTGAACATGTAGTCGCCGTCGACGGAGATCGTGCGCTTGAAGGTCAGGCCCTTGTCGTTGGTGAAGGTCAGCGTCACTGGCGTCGCCGGCGTCAGCGTCGCATTGCCGTCGACGCTCCAGACCGTTTCCGGGCCCGGCACCGTGCCGGTCGTGTCGCTGCCGACAAAGCCGATCTCGGCATAATAGCCGGTGGGCAGCGCCTGCGGATTGAGCAGCTGGATCTGCGGCGATGTCTTGTCGACCGTCTCGGTGTAGTGCTTGAGCTTTAGGTCGTCGAGGCGGGCGCCGGTGAGGTTGATCGAGCCCGACAGACTCGGCGTGTCGATGTTGACGCGGGCCGTCTTGGCCACTTCCTGCGCGCGGCCTTCCGGCGTCGTGACATAGGTGCCGGGCGCGTTTGGAATGGCGCCGGGCGCTGCGGGCGCCGGCGTGCCGCCGGGGTTGGCGGCCTCGGCCGCCTTCTTCTGCTCCGCCGCCCGCTGCTCTTCGATGCGGGCCGCCTCGCGCTGCTGTTCGCTGCGCGGCAGCACATAGAAATATTGCCACAGCCCGAGGATCAGCACCGACAAGACGATGGTGATGTAGAAGTTCCGGTTGTTTTCCATCGAAAGCCCTTGGCCTATCGTGTTCCGCTGAGACGGCGGGAGAGTTCGGCCTTCAACTGGCCGAACGGAATGGTGAGCACGTCTTCACGCCCGACGATGACATAGTCATTGCCGGGCGCCATGTCACTTGCGGCATGGGTGCGCACGGCTTCTTTCAGCCGCCGCCTGACGCGGTTGCGGACAACCGCATTGCCGACCTTCTTGGTGACGGTGAAGCCGACGCGCGGCGGCAGGCCGTCATTGCGGTCGAGAACTTCGACGAGAAAAAGCCGCCCGCGCCGCTTTTCACCGCGGCGGACGGCCAGGAATTCCGCACGTTTCAGAAGCCGCTTGGGGTTTGGTCCCACTGGCTTGCCGGTTGCGGGCAACGATCTCGTCTTCCGTTCAGGCGCTGAGCCGCTTGCGGCCGCGGTTGCGGCGAGCTGCGACGACGCCGCGACCACCCTTGGTGGCCATGCGAGCACGGAAACCGTGCCGGCGTTTGCGGACGAGTTTGGACGGTTGGTAGGTACGCTTCATTTGTTTTAATACCGCGGGGTGCGGCCCTTCTTGATTCTGTCACTGTGTAACAGGAGCTTTGCCGGGCCGGCATTGGCGCGATCGAAACCGCGCCGGGACGAATGGCCCGAGCGTGAGCGGCTTATAGAAAGAAGGGTTTTGGGAGTCAATCCAGCGCGAACTATGAGTTCGTCGCAGCGCGAACGCCAGTTCGTCGCAGTGCGAACTGCCAGTTCGTCACGACGCGACACCCCGTTCGTCGCAGCGCGAAAACCCAGTTCGAGGCGATCTTTATTTCTGGCACCATCGTCCAACGAAGGATGAAATTGGCAAAAAAGCCGCAATCGCCTAATCTCAACCGATCAAGCGTTTGTGAAGACAGGCCTTAATGAGCGAAGTTGCATCAGCGGATGAAGGGAGCGGCCCGGCGACAGCCGATGCCAGCCCGGCGACCGTTCGCCCGGTTGCGAGCCGTTCGGTGCCCAATCGTTCAGTGCCCTTGGCGCGCGGCCTGTCGACCAAGCTGCTCTTGCTCACCATTGTCTTCGTGCTCCTGGCCGAAGTCCTCATTTTCCTGCCCTGGATCGCCAGCTACCGCCTGGCCTGGCTGAAGGAGCGGCTAAGCACCGCTGCCGCGGTGTCGATCGTGCTGGTGCAGGGCGAGCCCAATTCCCTCTCCCGCGCCGCCCAGAACGACGTGCTGATGGCAATCGGCGCCAAGGCGATCGCGGTGCGCGACGGCGGCGTGTCGCGCCTGCTGGTGGTGGCCGAGATGCCGCCGCAGGTCGACGAGCATATCGATATCGCCAATGTCGGCATGATCAAGGGCATGACCGGGGCGCTGGATACGCTGTTCTTCGGCGGCAAGCGCATGCTCAGGGTGTTCGGCCCGGTCGGCGACAGCGACAAGGAATTCGAGCTGATCATGCCCGACTATTCCCTGCGCAACGCCATGCTGCGCTATTCGCGCAACGTCGCCTTCGTCTCGCTGCTGATCTCGTTGTTCACCGCAATGCTGGTCTATGCCGCGATCGACCTGATCATGATCGGCCCGATCCGCACCATGACGCGCTCGATGCTGTCCTTCTCCGAGGCGCCCGACGATCCAGGGCGCATCATCCACCCGGCCGCCCGCGCCGACGAGATCGGCGTTGCCGAGCGCGAACTGTCGCAGATGCAGGAACGGCTGCAAAAGATGCTGTCGGAGCAGAAGCACCTTGCCGACCTTGGCCTCGCCGTCTCCAAGATCAACCACGACATGCGCAACATCCTGGCCTCGGCGCAGCTGATGTCGGACCGCCTGCGCCTGGTCAAGGACCCGACCGTGCAGGCCTTCGCGCCAAAGCTGTTGCGCGCGCTCGACCGCGCCGTCTCCTATTCCGAAGGCGTGCTCCACTATGGCCGCACGCAGGAGCCGGCGCCCTCACGCCGCCGCTTGCGGCTGCGCCAGCTGGTCGACGACGTCCACGGCCTGCTCGACATCGAGGACGGCATCGAATTCGTCAATGCCGTCGAGCTCGCCTTCGAGGTCGATGCCGATTCCGACCAGCTGTTTCGCGTGCTCACCAATCTGTGCCGCAATGCGGTGCAGGCGATGGCGGCCGACGCCGAGAGTGCGCTGGTGCGCCGGCTCGCCGTATCGGCCGAGCGCATAGGCAGCGTAAGCCGCATCATTGTCACCGACACCGGTCCCGGCCTGCCGGCGAAAGCGCGAGAAAACCTGTTCGCGGCGTTTCGCGGCTCGGCCCGCAGCGGCGGCACCGGCCTTGGCCTTGCCATCGCGCACGAACTGATCCGCGCCCATGGCGGCACGGTGGAGCTGGTCGAATCGATCGGCGGACGCACCACCTTCGCCGTCACCATCCCCGACCAGCCGGTCCGCCTCGACCAGGCCCGCAGCGGCCTGCGCCGCCCGGCCTGAGCTGTATTTGAACTTCGGCCGAAGCCGGACTTAGCTGAATCTCAGCACCCCTTGATCGGCACCGTCGAAAGCAGCTGCGACAAAACTTTTGCCGGATTGGCTTGCTTTTCGGAAATTCAGTCGCTAGGGAACACGTCTTGTCGCGGCCGGTCGTCAGGATCGGTTAGCGGGGCTATGTAAAGCATGGCCTGTTGCGCGCCCGTAGCTCAGCTGGATAGAGCACCAGACTACGAATCTGGGGGTCAGGAGTTCGAATCTCTTCGGGCGCGCCATTTCCGCCGAAACTGTGATTTCCTGCGATCCGCTAGCCGGTCTTGGGCTCGCATATGAAGAGCAGGTCGCGGAACACGTTGCCGAGCACCGCCTCATCCGAGTGCTGGAGAACTGGACGCCGCCTATTCCGGGCTTCTTCATTTATTACCCCAGTCGTCAGCCTGACTGCGCTATAAACGCGCTGCGATGTTCTTGAAACGGGAGAGTACGCGGCGACCGTTATCTGGGCGCAGCGACGCTGAATGCTCATCACGCCGCCGCGCAGCACGCTCACTTTTCTTCCGCCTTTCCCGGATCAGGGCCCAATCGGCCTCGCCCCAGCCAGATACCGCTCATTGTCGAACGGCTCGGCGTGGGTGCTGTCCGGGCTCCACATGTGGCGGTGGGTCTCGGTAAGATTGCCGAGATAGACATGCAGTGCGCCTGAGCGGGCGCTGCCGGTGTTGGCCACCGCGTGCACAGTATCAGGGGTCATGTGCACCGCGGGCGCCGCGATGTCGTGGCGTTCCGGCGCATCGATCTCGCTGCCGTCGACGGGATAGATGAAGTTGGTCTCGCTGCCCTTGTAGATGCCGATCAGCGCATCCATCAGATGGTTGTGCGGCGGGTACTGCAGGCCGGGCGACAGCGTGATGTGGTAGATGGTCAAGTCAGGGCTGGCATGCAGCAGCACCTCATCGTCGTCTTCCTCATGCGCGAGCACGCCTGATGCATGGAAGCGGTCGGTGTGTTCGCGCAGCACCGCCTTGACCCGTTCGAAGGCATGAGCACCTTTGGCTGCGTTGACGATATCGGAGGTTACGGCGTAAAGAGGCGAGTTGGCGTCATTTGTCGTCATCTCCATTGGGAAGCTCAACCAATACAACTGAGATGCTCAGGCTAGCGAATGCCGGCAGACCCGTCAACCGGATGGTCGAACGGGCAAGCAGACTACGCGGGCAGACCACGCGGGCAGACCAAACGGGCAGGCAGATATGGCTCTTCCGAAATCAGTGTCACCGTCCGCCGTCAAGGCGCCGTCGACCGCCGACATATTGCGCAGCGAGGAAGCTTATGAGCAGCTGAAGAGCGACATCGTCGCCTGCGTCCTGCAACCCGGCGAAAGCCTGACCGAAAAGCAGATCGGCGACCGCTACCAGATCAGGAAGGCGACGATCCGCTCGGCTTTGGCCCGCCTGACGCAGGAAGGGCTGATCAAGAGCGAGCCGCGCCGCGGTTATGTCATCGCACCGCTTAGCCTGCGCGACGTCAACGAGATCTTCGACGTCCGCAGCCTGATCGAACCGGAAGTGTTCCGGGTGGCCGCGGCAAACCTCACCGAACGCGGGCTCGACGACATCAGGCTGGCGGCGCAGAAGGTGCTGAAGCCGGAGACGCTGCGCAGCCATGTCGCCTTTCTGGCGGCCGACCGCGCCTTTCGCCTGGCCCTGGCTGAACTCTCCGGCAATCTGCGGCTGGTTCGCCTGCTCGACCAAACGCTCGACCAGTCGGAGCGTGTCCTACATCTCGGCTTCAAATCGCGCGACTTCACGCAAGCGATCATCGGCCAGCAGAAGGAGTTGGTGCTTGCCTGCGAACTGGCCGAAGTCTCGGCCATCGCAAAGCTTGCCCGTTCGCAGTGCCTGTCGCTCAAGAAGCAGGTGCTCGAGGCCTTGCTCGCCGGCTCCAAGCTGCAGGACGCCAATTTGCAAAGCTTCGCCTGAGGCGCGAAGCCCGCGCTCTCTGGCCGATGCTTACCCGTCGATGAAGCGGATGTCCGCATCGGCAAGGCAATAGGGCGCGTAGCGGAAATCGCGGATATGGCTGACCTTTCCATCCTGCCAGTCGACCAGCATGAAGCCGCGCACGGCGTCATCTCCCGCTTGCGGGCTGCGGATCAGGATGGCCGGCCTGCCGTCGACGAAGCCGAGCGACAGCGCCCAATCCTGGACACGGTCGTAATTGCCGAAATAGTTGGAAACCTGCGCCTTGCCGCGCATGCGGGTGCGATTGACGACTTCAAGCTGGATGTCCTCGGCGATCAACGCGCGCACGGCGTCGAAGTCGCGCGCGTTGAACAGGTCGACATAGCGGCGCAGGCGCCGCTCGTCGTCGGCGTCGAGTTTTGGGGCAGGCGCCTGCTCGTCCTGTGACGCCAGCAGGCGCAGCTGCGACCGCCCGCGATGGAGCGCTGCCTTGGTCGCAGCCAGGGTCGCGCCGGACACTTCGCAGGTTTCGTGCAGGCTGAGGCCAAGCACGTCGACAAGGATCACGGCGCTGCGCTGCACTGTTGCCAGCTGCATGAAGCTTCGCAGGCTGGCGGCGGTGGCGAGCCTCGCATCGGCGCTGGCGGAGGGGTCTTCGATCGTCGTCATGTCGGTCTCGCTCATGCGCGCCTGCTCCCGCTGGCGCCGGCGCAGATGATCTTGCGCGGCATTGTGGGCTATGCGGAACAGCCATTGCTCCGGATGCTCGACGGCGGCGTCGCCGTCGATGGCCTGCAGTGCCTTGATCAGTGTCTCCTGGACGATGTCCTCGCCATCGATCACCGAGCCGGCCATGCGGGCGCAGTAGCGGTGCAGCTTCGGTCGCAAGGAGCCGAGCATCGCCTCCAGGGCAACGCGGTCGAGTTTTGCTGTGTTCATCCTGTCCGTTCCCAAAATGCCGGTCTTTGCATTCAAGCCGGCACGACCTCGCCGGCCAGCATACGATAATTGCCGACGATCTTTGCCGGCGATCTGGCAAGCGGCGTCGAGCGGCGTCCGGCATGATCGGCGCTGAAGGCCTTGAAGGCTGCGAGCCCCGTCAGGCCGTCGCCATCCTGGCTGACAAGATGGATGAACTCGCCATTCTCCAGTTCCAGGACGAGGTAGCGCACGGATTGCGGCTTCGTGTCGTCGAGTGCCTCGAACACCTGTGCAACCAGCATACGGTTCTCGGCGATGCTTTCGTCCTTCACGCCGTAGCGGATGAGATTGTAGCCCATTGTCGTCTCCTATTTTCAACTCTGCACGGAGAAGACGTTTCGCGGCCTCGAAAAGATTCGTCGCCCGGCGAATCTTTTCGATCGTCCGGATCGTCTTTCCCGTGGACGGTTGCGCGGCAGCCATCGAGGAGCAGGAGAGATCCATCATGCACATCCAGTTTGCCGAATTGCCGGTGTTCGACCAGGACCGCGCCAAGGCCTTCTACACCGGCCATCTTGCTTGCCAGGTGGCGGAGGACCAGCTGATGGGCGACAGCGGCTGGCGCTGGATCGAGCTGACATTTCCCGGCGCCGTCACCAATTTGCATTTCGTCAAACGCCCCGATG
Source organism: Mesorhizobium sp. C395A (assembly GCF_030323205.1). Taxonomy (NCBI): domain Bacteria; kingdom Pseudomonadati; phylum Pseudomonadota; class Alphaproteobacteria; order Hyphomicrobiales; family Phyllobacteriaceae; genus Mesorhizobium; species Mesorhizobium sp. C395A. The sequence continues at coordinate 4,913,545 of NZ_CP100473.1, forward strand.
ACACGCCGGGCACTGAGCCCGTGCTGGTGCTCGTTGATGGCGATGTCGAGGCAACGGTCGCGGGCCTGAAGGCGCGCGGCGTCGAAATCATCACCGAGCCGCAGGAAGCGCCTTGGCAGCCGGGCCGCACGGTCGCCGAATTCCGCGACAGCGAGGGCAACCGCATGGTTGTCGCCGGCAAATGATCGGACCCGGCGCAAAGCCGAACTTTGACATGAGAACAACAGGAGAGATGGACATGACCCCCCAAACGTCGACGCTGAAAGTACCGGGCGCCAGCCTCTATTATGAGATGCGCGGTTCCGGCCCCGTACTGTTGATAATCCCCGGCGGACCGCAGGATGCCGGCGTCTTCGCCGATGTCGCGGGCTACCTCGCCGACCGCTACACGGTGGTCGCCTATGATCCGCGCGGCAATTCGCGCAGCACCTTCGACGGAGAGCCGCAAGAGCAGGACCTCAATGTCCATGGCGACGATGCCGCGCGATTGATCGAGGCGCTTGGCGCCGGACCGGCCTATGTGTTCGGCACCAGCGGCGGCGCCCAGATCGGGCTCAACCTCGCCGCCCGCCATCCCGGCCGGGTTCGTGCACTGGTGGCGCATGAGCCGCCCAGCATGATGCTGCTCGACGACCCGTCGCCGTCACTGGCCGGCATGCGCGACCTGCACGACACCTATCGCAGCCAGGGTGTCGAGGCGGCGATGCAGAAATTCTTCAGCGAGAACAGCCTGTCGGAAGGGCCGGGTCAGGATGAAGCCGGGCCGCAGGACGGACCGCCTTCGTTCGAACCGTCGCCGGAGGAGGCCGAGACCTCTGCCAGGGTCAGCGGCAATTTCGAATACTGGCTGGCGCATGGCGTCATGCCGCTGTCGCTCTACCGTCCTGATATCGAGGCGCTGCGCGGCCGCCCGGTCGTGGTCGGCATCGGCGAAGAGTCCATCGGCCAGCCGATCGACGGCATGGGCAAGGCGCTGGCCGACAGGCTCGGCAGCAAGCGCGCCGCCTTCCCCGGCGACCATATGGGCTTTGCGCCCTATCCCGATCGCTTCGCCGAGACCTTGCACCTGACGCTCAGAGGCGCGTGAGATCGTCAGTCCAATAGGAAAGGAGCGTCCGCATGCACAATGCGGACGCCCTTCTCCCATGAAATTACCGGCTAAGATTGGTGTATCAGACGGCCTCCCAGCCTTCCTTGGCACCGGCGCGGAAGATGGCGTCGATGACCTTCTGGTTGAGTACGGACTCCTCCAGCGTGAAGATACGCTCCTTGCCGCCCTGTGCCGCCCTGGCAAACGTCTCGACCTCGCGCCGGTACTGTTGCGTGCCGGGAAAGCGGAACACCTGCGCCTCGGTGTGGTTCTGGTTGTGCAATTCGATGCGGTGATGGTCGTAGAGCCCGGCATTGAACGGCGAGAACACCTCGATGAAACCCTTCTCGCCGTGGAACACCATCACCTGCCGCGCCGCCATCTGCGTCGACAGATAGAAGGACAGTTCGAAATCGCCGAAATCGGCGCGGATCGAGGAATAGATGTCGGTGCCGAATTTCTTGTCGCGCTCGATCGTCGCCTGCACGCGCAGCGGCTCCTTGCCGCTCGAAAACCGCGTCGACACCGTCGGATAGACGCCGATATCAGGCAGCGCGCCGCCGCCGAGATCGAGCTGGTTGCGCATGTTGGTGGGATCGACATTGTAGTAGGAGAAGGCGCCCTGCACATGGCGCAGCCGGCCGATGGCGCCATCGGCGATGAGATCGCGCACCTTGATCCATTGCGGGTGGTAGATGACCATGAAGGCCTCGCAGACCAGCACCTTCTTCTGGTCGCGCAGCTTGATCAGCGGCGCGATGTCCTTGGCGTCGAGCGCCAGCGGCTTCTCCACCAGCACATGTTTTCCCGCTTCGATGGCCTTGGCCGTCCATTCGACATGCTGCGAGGTCGGCAGCGGGATGTAGACGCCGTCGACGTCTTTCGAAGCGAGCAGCTCCTCATACGAACCAAAGGCATGTCTGGCGCCGAACCGCTCGCCCAGGGCCTCGGCCTTCGACAGGTCGCGGCTGGCGATCGCGGACAAAACGCCATTCTCGGCCTCGACGATTGCCGGCAACAATTGCTCGCGGCCGATCTTGGCCGTCGACAAAACACCCCATCGGAACATCAGGCTTCTCCTATCGATTTACAGGCGAGGAGGTTTGCCCGAAATTGCGGGAAAAGCCAATGCGGATCGCTGGTCCTGCTAGCCTCGCTTGCCCGTCAGCGTCATGTCGAAATTGACGATATTCGAATAGATCGGCGTGCCGACATCCATGCCGTACCGGGAGCGCAGCACCTTGCCGGTGACGTGGAATTTAATGACGCCACCCTTCAGCCCGCCGAGCTCGGCAGTGAACTTTTCCGCAAACGTCTTGCCGCGCGCCGTCAGCCGGCCGCTGACCAGCGCCGTGGTGTCGCTGGTTCGGGTTACGCTGGTCGAGCGGAACTGGATTTCGGGGCTGTTGGCCACGTCGAACACCGCATCGGAGCGCAGGAAGGCGTCGATGCGGCCCTGGCCGGTGCCGACGCTTTCGGGATAGATGGTGAAGTTGACCGCGGAACGGCCGACATCGCTGTTGTCGATGCGGATGGAGCCCTTGAAGCGGCCAAAGGCGCCGTCGAGGCCGCCGCCACCGACCTTGCCGATGGAGAAGCGAATGCTGGAGCTGGCCGGGTTGACCGTGTAGCTGCCGGCAGCGTCGCCGAGGTCCACAGCGGCGGAGACAGGCATGGCAAGGCAAGCGGCAACAGCCGCCAATCCGAAGATGCGCGCATACATGGGTTTTGTCCTTCTGGGGCAGGCGAAGTGTTGCGCCCTCACTCCAATGAACGAATGCGCGGCGCCCGCTATTCCATGTCCTGATCTGACGAAGGCGTGATCATGCGCGTGAGCACGCTGTCGCGCAGCCAGAAATGATGCCGCAGCGCCGCCAGCGCATGCAGCGCAACCAAGGCAATGCCGGCATAGGCGAGATACCAGTGTGCTGCCGCCCAGAAGTTTTCCGCCGCATCGGACACGCCGAGCGGCAGGTTCGGCATCACGAAAAGGTTGAACGGCATGCTGGGGATCTCCAGCATCGACACCGAAACCAGTGCCCAGCCGGACAGCGGCACCGCGAGCTGGCAGCCATAAAGTGCCAGATGCGCCAGCGGCGCCGTCCGACGCTCCAGGCCTCCGACCGAGGCCGGCAAGGCCGGGGCCGCATTGCCGAGCCGCCAGGCAATGCGCAGGATGAGGAGGCCGAGCAGCAGGAAGCCGAAGGATTTGTGCAGCTGGATCAGCTCGAAGGCGGTGCGCTGGCTGGTCAACCGCACCATGATGAAGCCAAGCATGAACTGGCCGATGAACAGGATGCCGATCAGCCAGTGGAGGACGATCGCCGCCCAGCCGTAGCGGGTTGAGTTGTTGGTGATGAATGCCGGCATGGCTGGTGAACGAATGGCAGCTGGGCTTTCTTCCACCCTCCCCCTTGTGGGGAGGGTCGGCGCGAAGCGACGGGGTGGGGGGTAGCGCCCTACGAAGACTCCCACCCCGATCCGCTACGCGGATCGACCCTCCCCACAAGGGGGAGGTGGCTAAGCACCGACCTTGAAGAAATCCACAAACGCCCGCAGCGCCGGGCGCATCTGGCGGCGGCTGGGGTAGTAGACGAAGAAACCGTCGAAGGGCGGACACCAGTCTTCCAGCACGCGGATCAAGCGACCGTCGGCGAGCGGCGCGCGCACATAATCGTCGAAGACGAAGGCGAGCCCAGCGCCGTCGACCGCCGCCTGGGCGATCAGATGGTCTTCGTCGAGGATCAGCGGCCCTTGCGCCGCGATCTCGATCTCTTCGCCATCCTTCTCGAATTCCCAGCGGTAAAGAATGCCGCTGGAAAAACGGAAGCGGATGCAGCGGTGGTCGGCAAGATCGCGCGGATGGCGGGGTCTTGGCATGGTCGCGAAATAGGATGGCGCGCCGACCACGGCGCCGCGAAGGTCCGGTCCGATGCGCACCGCGATCATGTCGCGCTGCAGGCTCTCACCGAGCCGCACGCCGGCATCGAAGCCGCCTTCGACGACGTCGGTGAAGCGATCCTCGATGACGATTTCCAGCACGATGTCGGGATAGGCCGCGGCAAAGCCGCCGAGCCTGGGCGTCAATGCCAGGTGGGCCGCGGTGCGTGGCACGGTCAGCCGCAGGTTGCCGGCCGGCCGGTCGCGCGCCTCGATCGCCGTTTCCAGCGCCAGATCGATCTCGGACAGCGCCGGCCGCAGCCGTTCGAGCAACTGCGCGCCCTCTTCCGTTGGCGCTACGCTGCGGGTGCTGCGCGCCAAAAGCCGCACGCCGAGCCGCGCCTCCAGGCTGGACACGGCATGGCTCACTGCCGAGGGCGCGATGGCCAGTTCGCGCGCCGCGCCACGAAAACTGCCGCATTGGGCGACTGTTGCCAGTACAGCGAGTTGAGAAAGATGCGCTCGGTTCATTGCTCTATTTTATAGAACAGCCCGTGCGAATGACAGCCAATTATCGAACGTAAAGCCAGGCGCTATCTCTCTTTCATCGCAACAAGGAGACGCGCCATGAAAACCCGCAAACTTGGTACTGAACTCGAAGTCTTCCCCGTCGGCCTCGGCTGCATGGGCATGAGCTTCGCCTATGGCGGTCAGGCCGAGGCGGACGCAATCGCCACGCTGCGCCGCGCTGTCGAGATCGGCGTGACGTTTTTCGACACCGCCGAAGTCTATGGTCCCTTTGAGAACGAGATCCTTCTCGGCAAGGCGTTGAAGCCGGTGCGCGACAGGGTGACGATCGCCACCAAATTCGGCTTCAAGATTTCCGAGGAAGGCTCAGGCCTCGAACGTATGGTTGGCGTCGATAGCCGCCCGGAGCACGTCAAGGCAGTGGCGGAAGCCTCGCTGAAGCGGCTCGATACCGATGTTATCGACCTCTACTACCAGCACCGCGTCGATCCCGACGTGCCGATAGAGGACACGGTCGGTGCCATGGCCGAGCTGGTGCGCGATGGCAAGGTGCGGGCGCTCGGCCTGTCGGAGGTGAGTGCCGCCACCATCCGCCGGGCGCACGCCGTGCACCCGATCGCTGCCGTGCAGAGCGAATACTCGCTGTGGAGCCGCGACCCCGAAGATGAAGTGTTCGACGTCTGCCGCGAACTCGGCATCGGCTTTGTCCCCTACAGCCCGCTCGGCCGCGGCCTGCTCACCGGCACCATCGCCAGGCCCGAGGCCCTGAGCGACGACGACTGGCGCCGCACCTTGCCGCGCTTCCAGGCCGACGCCATGGCGGCAAACGCCAAGGTCATTGCGACGCTGGAGAAACTGGCGGTGGAAAAGGGCGTCACCTCGGCCCAACTGGCGCTGGCCTGGGTACTGCACCAGGGCGACTTCATCGTGCCGATCCCCGGCGCAAGAAAGATCCGCCATCTCGAGCAGAACACAGCGGCGGTCGGGATCGAGCTGAGCGCGGCTGAGGTCGCGGCGATCGGCGATGCGCTGTCGCCGGACAAGGTGGTTGGCAAGCGCTATACGGAGGAGCTGTTGGCGCTGGTGAATGGGTGAGTGCCTTTACCCTCCCCCTTGTGGGGAGGGTCGATCCGCGAAGCGGATCGGGGTGGGGGTCCTCGTAGGGCGCACCCCCACCCCGTCTCTCTGTCTCCGCCTCGCTGCGACAGCGAGCCGACCCTCCCCACAAGGGGGAGGGTAAGTCTTACCAAGGCACCACCGTAATCTCCGGCCAGCACGCCTTCGCCCTCGCCCCCTTGGCCTCATGCGTGCGCCTGTTATCCATCAGCCGGTTGGGCGTGATGCGAAACGCGAAGAGGTCATCCAGCCCGAACGGCGCCACGACCTCAAGCTGCCCGTCGGCATCGTATCGCACCCCGACCGCATGCGTCTTCGAGGCGAAATAGCTCACCGACTCGCTGGAGCTCGTATAGCGCGGGCAGGGCTGGCCGAATTTCTGCGGATACCACAGATGCACCCGTGCCTGGTTGCGCACCTCGGCCGGCAGAGCTAGCCCCTCGAAATGCTGCGCGGCCCGGCGGATGACCGCGTCCTCGGCCTCGTAGGACAGGTCGCTGTCATCGAAGTAGAAGAGATCGACATCCTTGATGCCGTAGCCCGGCGGCTTGCCGGTCAGGTGGTTCCAGACGCTGTTGTAGAGCGCACCGGACACCACCAGCCAGTCCGGCAACGCCAGCGTCCGTGCCCGCTCCAGCGCGTCGCTGACGAGCGCATCCGCCAACACCATGGCGAGAAACGCTTCGCGCTGGGCTTCGAACGGCAGACCGGAATAGCGCAGATGGTCCATCGCCCTTTGGAGAGCGATTCGCCACCAGACGGCAATCCTCAGAAGCAATTCCAGGAAAAGTGTGTAGCGGTTTTCCCGGGAAAGCGCGCCGCGCTTTCCCTAAGAATTGCGTGAAGGCGAAATATGTAGGGCGGGCGTTAGCCGCTCTACGTTCTCAGCAAGCCGCCCGTTTGCTTGCCGACATTGTCGACGATGCGCTTGGCCAGCGCCTCGAAATCCTCGTCGGTGAGCGTCTTTTCAACCGGCTGGATAGACACTTCGATGGCAATCGACTTCTTGGCGACCCCGAGAGATGCCCCCTCGAAGACGTCGAACACCGAAACGCCTGTGATGAGCTTCTTGTCGGCAGCGAGCGCCGCGCGCACCAGCGTACCGGCCTCGACCGCCTTTTCGACGACGAAAGCAAAGTCGCGCTTCACCGCCTGGAAGGCGGACAGCTCGAGCTTCGGCTTGGTTTTCGTCGGCTTGGCCTTCGGTTCCGGCACGGCGTCGATATAGACCTCGAAACCGCAGATCGGTCCGGAAACGTCCAACCCCTCCAGCGTCTTGGGGTGGAATTCGCCGAAGGTGCCGAGCACGGTCTTCGGGCCGAGCTTGATCGTGCCGGAGCGGCCGGGATGGTACCAGGCCGGACCGCCTGGCTCGATCTGCAGCCTGTCGACCGGGGCGCCGCAGGCTTCCAGCGCTGCAATCGCGTCGGCCTTGGCGTCGAACACGCCGACCGGACCGGAATTGCCGGCCCAACTGCGGCCGGAACCGTCGAGCTTGGCGGTGCCGCGGCGCACACCGGCGGCAACGCGCCGCTGCTGGTCGGGGCCGTCGCCCTCATAGGTACCGGAGACCTCGAACAGCGCGACATCGCCGATGCCCTTGTCGGCATTGCGCTGCGCGGCGACGATCAGGCCGGGCAACAGCGAGGGCCGCATATCGGACATGTCGGCTGCAATCGGATTGGCGAGCTTCAGCGCCGTCTGGCCGCCGCCGAACAGTTCGGCGTGTTTGGCCGGGATGAACGACCAGGTGAGAACCTCCAGCATGCCCCGCACGGCGAGCGAGCGCTTGGCAGTGCGGGTGCGAACCTGCAGCGTGGTCAGGATCCTGGAGTTGACCGCGTCATGCGCGCCGAGCGGCTGCGGCGCGATGTTGTCGACGCCGTGGATGCGCATGACTTCCTCGACCAGGTCGGCTTTGCCGTCGACATCCGGCCGCCAGGACGGCACCGCCACATCGACGATGTCGTCCGAGCCCTGCGGCTCGAAGCCGAGGCGCGACAGGATGTCGAGGCTCTCCGCCCTGGGCACCTCGATGCCGGTCAGCCGCTTCACTTCCGAAAGCGGGAAGGAAACGGTCTTCGGCGTATGGCCGGCGTAGCCGACGACCTCGATTTCCGTCGGCTCGCCGCCGCAGAACTCCAGCACCAGCTTTGTCGCCAGTTCGACGCCGGGCACCATGAATTCCGGGTCGACGCCGCGCTCGAAGCGGTAGCGCGCATCGGTGATGATGCCGAGCGTGCGGCCGGTGCGGGCCGTGGTGATCGGATCCCAAAGCGCGGATTCGATCAGCACGTCGGTGGTGTTCTCGTCGCAGCCGGAATGCTCGCCGCCCATGACGCCAGCGATCGATTCGACGCCGTTGTCGTCGGCGATCACGCACATCTGCGGCGTCAGCGTGTATTCGCGCCCGTCGAGCGCCAGCACCTTCTCGCCGTCGCGCGCGCGGCGCACGACGAGATTGCCGGCGACCTTCTTGGCATCGAACACATGCAGCGGCCGGCCACGGTCGAAGGTGACGTAGTTGGTGATGTCGACCAGCGCGCTGATCGGGCGCAAGCCGATGGCGATCAGCCTTTGCTGCAGCCATTTCGGCGACGGCCCGTTCTTCACGCCTTTCACCAGGCGCAGCGCGAAACCGGGGCAGAGCTCCGGCGCCTCGATGGTCACCTTGACCGGCGTTTCACCTTTGCCAAGGACCGCTTCGACCGGCGCGGTCTTGAGCCGGCCAAGCCCGCTTGCCGCCAGGTCCCGGGCGACGCCGTAAATGCTGGTCGCATCCGGCCGGTTCGGCGTCAGATTGATCTCGATCACCGGATCGTCGAGATGCGCGTAAGCCGCGAAGCTGGTGCCGACAGGCGCATCGGCCGGCAGGTCGATAATGCCATTGTGCTCATCCGACAGCTCCAGCTCGCGCTCGGAACACATCATGCCATGGCTCTCGACGCCGCGGATCTTGCCGACGGTCAGCGTCACGTCGATACCGGGCACATAGGCGCCGGGCGCGGCGAAGGCGCCGATCAGGCCGGCGCGGGCATTCGGCGCACCGCACACCACCTGGACAGGGGCTGCGCCATTGCCGGTGTCGACGGTCAGCACCCGCAGCCGGTCGGCGTCGGGATGCTGCACCGCCGTCAGCACCTTGGCGATGACGAACGGCTTCAGGCCGGCCTTGTCGTCGACATGCTCGACTTCGAGGCCGATCGAGGTCAGCCTCTCGACGATCTCGACGAGCGTGGCGTCGGTGTCGAGATGATCCTTGAGCCAGGAAAGGGTGAGTTTCATCACTATGTTCCGTTTTGTCTGTACCCGACCGGACCTTGTCCATCGGGTCTGGGCACGCTTGTCTTCAAATGGCGCGGCAAGTCGTCGGGCATATGCACGAAGGGCAGCTGCTCGCGCACATAGGCATGGTGCGTCGGCCGGAAATAGGCCGGCATGTCCATGGCGCCCAGCATGAAATAGATGTGGTCTTCCAGCCGCTCGTCGACATAGGCGATAGGCGAGCCGCAAATGCCGCAGAATGAGCGCGTCACCGGCCCGTTCTCGTACATCTTCAGCGCCTTGCCGGTGAAAGCCACCTGCTCGGTCAGGAAGCCGACAAAGGCCGACACCGGCGCGCCGCTGGCGCGCCGGCAATCGCCGCAATGGCAATAGCTGATATGGTGCGGTTCGACTGATGCCTCGAACCGTACCGCGCCGCAGCGGCAGCCACCCGTGTGCGGCGCCGTCATGCGGAAAGACCTCCGAACAGCGTCGGCATGTCGAGCGGCCTGAAACCGTAATGCGACAGCCAGCGCACATCGGCGTCGAAGAAGGCGCGCAGGTCCGGCATGCCGTATTTCAGCATGGCGATGCGGTCGATGCCCATGCCCCAGGCAAAGCCCTGATATTCGTCGGGATCGAGCCCGCCGGCGCGCAGCACATTGGGGTGGACCATGCCGCAGCCGAGGATCTCCATCCAGTCGGAGCCTTCGCCGAATCGCACTTCGCCGGGCCGCGAGCGGTCGCACTGGATGTCGACCTCGAGGCTGGGCTCGGTGAACGGGAAAAAGGACGGCCGGAAGCGCATCTTGACCTGCGGCACCTCGAAGAAAGCCTTGCAGAATTCTTCCAGCACCCACTTCATGTTGGCGACATTGGCCGATTTGTCGATCACCAGCCCCTCGACCTGATGGAACATCGGCGAGTGGGTAGCGTCGGAATCCTGCCGGTAGGTCTTGCCAGGAATGACGATGCGGATCGGCGGCTTCTGCTTCTCCATGGTGCGGATCTGTACCGGCGAGGTGTGCGTGCGCAACAGCTTGCGCTCGCCCTTTTCGTCCGGCTGGAAAAAGAAGGTATCGTGCATCTCGCGCGCCGGATGCCCTTCGGGGAAATTCAGCGCGGTGAAATTGTAATAGTCGCTCTCGACATCGGGACCTTCTGCGATGGCAAAGCCGAGATCGCCGAAGATCGCCGCGATCTCGTCGATGACCTGGCTGATCGGATGGATGCGGCCGCGCTCGGCCGGCGATTGCCGCACCGGCAGCGTCACGTCGACCGTCTCGGCGGCAAGGCGCGCCGTGACCGCCACATCCTTCAGCTCGGCCTTGCGTGTCGTCAGCGCTTCGGTGACGCGGTTCTTCAGGCCGTTGATCGCGGGGCCCTTGACCTGGCGCTCCTCGGCGCTCATCGCGCCCAGTGTCTTCAGCAATTCCGAGATCGACCCCTTCTTGCCGAGAGCCGCGACGCGCACGGCTTCGATAGCAGCCTCATCGGCGGCCGACGCGACGTCGGCAAGCAGGGAGTTTTCGAGAGTATCCAAGCCGGTAGCTATGTCGTTCACGGTCAAACTCGCTGTGTTGGGAGTCAACTTTGAGGTGAAAGTCACTTTCAAGTTGAAAGTTCAGCCATAAGAAAAACCCGCGCCAGCCGTGCCAGCGCGGGTTCCCCAATCAGAATTGCGAATGCTGGGAAGCGCTGGGCTCGGAGCCCGATCCCGAAAAGTTGCAGACTTTTCGGAAAGATCGCGCTCCTCGCTAAATTTCCCAGAGCATGATGTTGTCCAAAAAGTCAGCAACTTTTTGGCATCATGCTCTAGGCGACAGCGCTTTCAAAAGCATTCGGGGTGGTGTTCTTCAGATATTCGAGCGCGACCTTGGCCTTGGCCACGAGTGCGGCGAACGCCTGCGGTTCATGGATGGCCATGTCGGACAGGATCTTGCGATCGATCTCGATACCGGACTTGTTGAGGCCGTCGATGAAGCGGCCATAGGTCAGGCCATGCTCGTGCGTCGCGGCGTTGATGCGCTGGATCCACAGCGCGCGGAACGAGCGCTTGCGGTTCTTGCGGTCGCGATACGCATACTGCATCGACTTTTCGACCGCCTGCTTGGCGATGCGAATGGTGTTCTTGCGGCGGCCGTAGAAGCCTTTCGCGGCTTTCAGGACCTTCTTGTGCTTGGCGTGCGAGGTGACGCCTCTTTTTACGCGTGCCATGTCATGATCTCCTTAAACGCTGTTCCTGAAACCGAATGCTCAGAGGCCGTTCGGCAGAAAATTCTTGATGACCTTCTTGCCATCCGGTTCAGCCAGAACCATCGTGCCGCGGGCATTTCGAATGAACTTGTTGGAACGCTTGATCATGCCGTGACGCTTGCCGGCCGCAGCCGACAGGACTTTACCCGTACCTGTGATCTTGAACCGCTTCTTGGCGGCCGATTTGGTCTTCATCTTGGGCATTTTGCTACTCCGTATTGGTGGCGCACAATCGCGCTTCTTGTTCGCTTCGGGCGGACCAAAAGCCCGAAAAGCAAATGAAACCGCCACGGCATGCCCTGCCGGGCGGTTTTCTTGGAACGGCGGTCCTATACGTCAAAGCGGGCTGGCGCGCAACACCCGAGCGGCTGCGACGCTCTCTCCGCGATCAGGGCAGCCTAAACAGCACCGGCAGAATGCCCGATTGCTGGGCGCCATCGATGGTCTCGAACACCGGCAACGCCACCAGAAACACCAGCCCGTCGAGCAAGGTGGTCAGCAAGAGGCGCGGCTTGAAGCTGCCGGTGTCGCCTTCCTGGTAGAGCGACAGCTGGGGGAAGAAACGCGGCACCCGCGCCAGATAGGCTGTGTAGGGCGCGCCGAGAACCTCCTTGAGATACCGTTCCTCGCGCAGGATGACGATGTGGAAGGCGCCGGCGCACAACAGCGCAAACAGGACGATGCCGGAGAACGAGCCGATCTGCGCCCCGACGCCGGCGGCGGCAACGGTCGAGAACACGTAGAGAGGATTGCGGGTGATCGAATAGGGTCCGCCGGTGACCACTTCGGAGGATTTGCGCCCCCCGATATAGAGTGTCGACCACAAGCGGCCGACGACGCCAAGGAAGATCAGCAGCACGCCGACCATCTCGATCGTTTCATGCACCGGGGTATCGGGCGGGAAGGTCGACTGGCCGAACAGCAGTGCCGCAAACAGCACCACCACCAGCACCGCAAGCACCATGCGGCGCATGTGCTGGTAGCCGCCCAGCTCCTTGATGGGCGCAGGGTTGATTTCATTGGCCATGTCGGGAATCCGATCGTCGAGAAGCTTTGCCGGCGATCGCGGCGTCTGGACAGGAGAATCGGCGTCCGGCCGATCGCCGGGACGCATGAGACAGGATTCAGGCGGATTTAGAGCGCAACGCCCGAACTGATCTAGCGCGGGGCCAGCACCATCATCATCTGGCGGCCTTCCAGCTTCGGCTCGGCTTCGACCTTGGCGATGGTAGCCGTCTCCTCGCGCACCTTGTTCAGGAGCTGCATGCCGAGTTCCATATGCGCCATCTCGCGGCCGCGGAAGCGCAGCGTCAGCTTGACCTTGTCACCTTCCTCGAAGAAGCGCCGCACGGCCTTCATCTTGGTTTCGTAGTCATGGCTGTCGATGTTCGGGCGCATCTTGATCTCCTTGATCTCGATGACCTTCTGGTTCTTGCGCGCCTCGGCCGCCTTCTTCTGGTTGGCGTATTTTAGCTTGCCGAGATCGAGGATCTTGACGACAGGCGGCACCGCATTGGGCGAGATCTCGACCAGATCTAGCCCTGCCTCTTCGGCGAGCAGCAATGCGTCGTTGATGGAAATATCGCCGCGGTTCTGGCCATCGGCGTCGATCAGCTGGACCCGGGGAACCCGGATATCACGGTTTGAGCGCGGGCCATCCTTGGTGGGCGCCGCTGCTTTGAAAGGTCTGCGAATGGTCGTGGTCTCCTTGGCCGTTTCGTTCAGGGTTCAAATCTAGAAATGTTCGGAACGCGCCAATGTGGTGAGCGCGCGGGCGGAGTCAATAGCACAGCGCTGACAGAAAATCACCCTGATCGCAGGCCTGCACCAAACAAAGGAGGTCGCGAGCACTTTCCGCCTCGCCTGTGCCTGTGTCAAAAGACCGGCGAGTAAAATTAGGCTCCCGCAATCAGGCCCCCAGAACCAGGATTGATCCACAGCCATGACCGCGACCACCCCAACCCTGCTGGATGTCGACGGCATCGATATCGCGGTTCGCCATTCCTCGGGCGCAACGCCCGGCGTCGTCTGGCTCGGCGGCTACAAATCCGACATGCTGGGCACGAAGGCGCAAACGCTGTCGGATTGGGCGGCCAGGGAAGGCCGCGCATATCTGCGCCACGACTATTCCGGCCATGGCGAATCCGGCGGCGCCTTTGCCGACGGCACTATCTCGAAATGGCTTGGCGAGAGCCTCGCCGCCTTCCGGCATTTCACCGAGGGCAAGCAAATCCTGGTCGGCTCGTCGATGGGCGCCTGGATCGCGCTGCGCATGGTGCAGGAACTGCGCAAGGCGGGCGACAGCAATGTGGTTGGCCTGGTGCTGCTCGCGCCGGCGCCGGATTTCACCGCCGAGCTGGTCGAGCCGGCTCTGACGGAGGAACAGAGGCGCGACCTCCGGGAGAAAGGCTTTTTCGAAGAACCTTCGGACTATTCCGCCGAGCCTTACATCTACACAAGCGCGCTGATCGAGGACGGCAGGGCGAACCGGGTCATGACCGGGCCGATCGATACCCATTGCCCCGTCCACATCCTGCAGGGCCTGGCCGATGCCGATGTGCCGGCAAGCCATGCGCTGAAGCTGGTCTCGCTGCTGCCGGCCGACGACGTCACCTTGTCGCTCATTCCCGACGGCGACCACCGCCTGTCGCGGCCGCAGGATCTCGACATGCTGCTGAGGGCGGTGGGCGACATGGTTCAGCGGGCGGGGTAGGCGAGAATGCGCATTTCCATCCCGATATCCGCCTTTGTCGCGGCAATCGTCGGCTTCGGCGGCACGCTGGCCGTCGTCATTGCCGCCGCCAAGGCGGTTGGCGCCACGCAAGCCGAAACCGCGAGCTGGGTGACGGCAGTGTGCGTGGCGATGGCGATCGAATGCTTGTGGCTGTCCTGGCGCACGAAAATACCCATCATCACCGCCTGGTCGACACCGGGCCTGGCGCTGATGGCGGCATCGAGCGGGTTTACCATGGCCGATGCGGTCGGCGCCTTCATCGTCACCGGCCTAATGTTGATCGCCACCGGCCTGTTCAAGCCGCTGACCCAGCTGATATCAAGGATACCGGCGTCAGTCGCGTCCGGCATGCTGGCGGGCATCGTCGTCACCTTCGCGCTCAATGCCGTCAAGACCATTCCGGTCGACCCCTGGTTGATCCTGCCGCTGATCGCGGCCTTCTTCGTCATTCGCCTGTTCAACCCGGCGCTGTCGGTGCTGGCGGTGCTGATCGGCGGCGGCATCGCCGCCTTCCTGACAGGCCGCGTCGGCGGACTGCCGGCGCCGGAACTGTCGACGCTGACGCTGATTGCCCCGCATTTCAGCGCCGCAGCTGTCATCGGCCTGGCGCTGCCGCTCTACCTCGTCACCATGGCGTCGCAGAACCTGTCGGGTCTCGCCGTCCTGCGCGCCGCCGGCTATCACCCCGAACCCGGCCCGCTGATCGGCGTCACCGGCCTGTTCTCGCTGCTGTCGGCGCCGTTTGGCGGCTCGACCACCAATCTGGCCGCGATCTCTGCGGCGATCTGCACCGGGCCGGACGTCCATCCCGACCCGGCCGAGCGCTGGAAGACCGGACCCTTCTATGCACTTGCCTATCTGATCTTCGCGGTTTTCGGCGCCTCGCTGGTGGCGATCTTCGCCGTCCTGCCGCAGAGCCTGATCGTTCTGGTAGCCGGCCTGGCGCTGATGGGATCGCTCGCCAACGCGCTGTCGATCGCGCTCAAGGACGAGGACCAGCGCATGGCCGCCACGGTCACCTTCGTTGTCACCGCGTCGGGGCTGACTTTGTTCGGCGTTGGCGCCGCCTTCTGGGGCCTGGTCGCTGGCCTGGTCGTGCTTTTCCTCGAAGCGCTCAAAAACCGATAATCATTTCAGGCCCTTGTCCGGTTTTGGCCGACGTTGTCTTGAATCGCCGTTTTTCTCATCCCATTTCGAATCCACGCAGCCGCTCTTGGCTGTCTCCAACCGAAGGAATGGGAGAAAATGAACACATCCGCATTGATCCGCCCGGCCTGGACGCCGGCGACCATCGCGCTGATGGTGATCGGCTTCATGGTGTTCTGGCCGCTTGGCTTCGCCATGCTCGCCTACATCATCTGGGGCGACCGGCTTGACGGCTTCAAGCGCGACGTCAACCGCGCCACGGACGGCATCTTCGCCGGCTGCCGCCGCGGTTCCGACAAGGCCGCGCGCTGGGGCCACGGTTCGGCCCGCACCGGCAATGTCGCTTTCGACGACTGGCGCGAGAAGGAACTCGAACGCCTCGCCGAAGAGCGTCGCAAGCTCGACGAGATGCTGAGCGAGTTCGATGAGTACGCCCGCGAATTGCGCCGCGCCAAGGACCAGGACGAGTTCGACCGCTTCATGGCCAACCGCAACAAGTCGACGGCGCCTGCGAAAACAGGCTCGGCCGAAACGGCCAAGCCCGCGACGCCCAAGCGCAAGGGCCCGAACCTGCTTGACGACTGAGGCTGCGCGCATGACCCCGAAAATCGAAACCGATTTTCGGAAAGGTTCATGCGCCGAATTAGAGTGCTACAGCGTCCTTTGCGCGTCAGAGACGCGCGGCGCTCTAAGACAGGCCTTGGCATGATGGACGGCGTCGCGCGAGCGGCGCCGTTTCTTTTTTGTTCTGGTCGTTTTCCTGGAATCGCGTATCGTTCAGCCATGTCCTTCGGCTTTTTCCGCAACCTGACCAAACCAAAACCCTCGCCTGTCGAAGAGCGAGAGCACGTCGTTGCCGGCCGCACACTGCCGCTCAGGATCGTCGAGAGCGCCCGCGCACGGCGGCTGACGCTGCGCATCGATTCGGGCGGCCAGGGGCTGCGCATCACCGTGCCGCCGGGCCTGCGCCGCGGCGAGGTGGAGAAATTCCTTCACCGCCATCAGGGCTGGCTGGAGCAGCGTCTGGCCAAGGTACCGACACGGCCGCAAGTGCGCCCCGGCATCAAGATCCCGATACGCGGCGTCGCGCATCGCATCGTCCACGAACCGTCGAAACGCGGCACCGTCACCGTGTCGCGCGACGAGCGCGGTCCGCTGCTGATCGTCCATGGCGAGCGCATACATTTGCCGCGCCGCATCGCCGATTTCCTCAGGCGCGAGGCCAAGAAGGACATCGAGAAGCTGGTGGTCAAGCATACCGAGGCCATCGGCAAGCGCGCCAAGGCTATCCGCTTCAAGGACACGTCGAGCCGCTGGGGCTCATGCACTTCCGACGGCAATTTGTCCTTCTCATGGCGCATCATGATGGCGCCGACGCCGGTGATAAACTACTTGGTCGCGCATGAGGTGGCGCATCTCAAGGAGATGAACCACGGCCCGAAATTCTGGAAACTGTGCGAGCAGCTCTGCCCCGACACCGACCGCTGCAAGGACTGGCTGAAGCGGAATGGTGGGGCATTGCAGGCGATTGTGTTCGATTAGCCTTCGCCGGCGGCGCGCTCAATCATCATTGGCCGCATTAAGCTCTTCAGGCCGCAGCCCTTCGTCGCCATGGCGCGGCCATGGCAGGAAATTCTGCTCGAACGCATCGCTGCCGAAATAATCCAGGACCCGGTGCGCTTCCGCCCCGTCGAAGGCGGCCTTTTGCATCAGATGGGCGATGACGTCGCGCGCTTGCGCGATCTTCTGCCTGAGTTCGGCTATGCTCTGGTCGGCCATTCGTCTGCTCCGCCTTGCTTCTCCCATCAATAGGTAGCGCCTTTGGCGTTGCCGGCAAACAGCATGCTTTTTCTCGACTCTTGGCCGGTTTCGTGCCAAGCCCCGCGCCATGGCGCTCGATATCAAGATCTGTGGATTGAAGACCGATGAGGCAATGGCCGCGGCCCTGGCCGGCGGCGCCAGCCATGTCGGCTTCATCTTCTTTGCTAAAAGCCCGCGCTATGTCGAGCCTGCGGCAGCCGGCCGCCTGCGCGAGGCGGCAATCGGCAAGGCCAGGGCGGTCGCCGTGACGGTCGATGCCGATGACGCGTTCCTGGATGAGATCGTCGCAAAGATGCGCCCCGACATGCTGCAGTTGCACGGCACGGAGACGCCCGAGCGGGTGGCCGAGGTGAAAGCTCGCTACGGCCTGCCTGTCATGAAGGTGTTCTCCGTCAGTGAGGTAGCCGATCTCGAGCGGCTAAAGCCGTTCACCGGCGTTGCCGATCGCTTCATGTTCGATGCCAAGCCACCAAAGGGCTCGCAACTTCCGGGCGGCAATGGCGTCGCCTTTGACTGGCGCATCCTGGCCGGCCTTGACGCCGGGCTCGATTACATGCTTTCCGGTGGGCTCAACGCCGCCAATATCGGCGACGCCCTGATATCAGCCAATCCGCCCGCGATAGACATTTCGTCGGGGGTGGAAAGCGGCCCGGGCGTCAAGGATCCGGCGCTGATCGAGCAGTTCTTCCGGGCCGTCAGGGCCGCGCGCGACGACCGCGCTGCCTGAGGCACTTCTTTCGAACCCGAGCATGTTCCGGAGAAGTGGGAACCGGTTTTCCGATAAGACATGCTCAGAACCAAGACCAGGAGATCGGCGATGAACAAGCCGGCGACACCCAATTCCTTCCGCACGGGACCCGACGAACAGGGCATGTTCGGCATCTTCGGGGGCCGCTTCGTGGCCGAGACGCTGATGCCGCTGATCCTCGACCTCGAACGGCACTGGAACGAGGTCAAGAACGATCCGGACTTCAAGGCCGAACTGACCGACCTGTCGACCCATTATGCCGGTCGGCCATCAAAGCTGTATTTCGCCGAAGGGCTCACAAAACACCTTCGTGAGGTTTCCTCGGCGAAGGGCCTCGGGGGCGGCGCCAAAGTCTACTTCAAGCGCGAGGATTTGAACCACACCGGTTCGCACAAGATCAACAACTGCCTCGGCCAGATCCTGCTGGCCAAGCGCATGGGCAAGAAGCGCATCATCGCCGAGACGGGCGCTGGTCAGCACGGCGTTGCCGCGGCCACGGTCGCGGCGCGCTTCGGCTTTCCCTGCGTCGTTTATATGGGCGCCACCGATGTCGCCCGCCAAAGCCCCAACGTCTTCCGCATGAAGCTGCTCGGCGCCGAAGTGCGGCCGGTGACCGCCGGTCACGGCACGCTGAAGGACGCCATGAACGAAGCGTTGCGCGACTGGGTCACCAATGTCGAGGACACTTATTACCTGATCGGCACTGCCGCCGGCCCGCATCCCTATCCGGAGCTGGTGCGCGACTTCCAGTCGGTGATCGGCATCGAGGCGCGCGCCCAGATCCTCGAACAGGAAGGCCGGCTACCCGACACCATCATCGCGGCTGTCGGCGGCGGCTCGAACGCCATCGGCCTGTTCCATCCGTTCCTGGATGACAAAGAAGTCCGCATCATCGGCATCGAAGCCGGCGGCCGCGGCCTTGACGGCATCGAGCATTGCGCCTCGATGAATGCCGGCGCGCCCGGCGTGCTGCACGGCAACCGCACCTATCTCTTGCAGAACGCCGACGGCCAGATCCTCGACGGCCATTCGATCTCAGCCGGCCTCGACTATCCCGGCGTCGGCCCCGAACATTCCTGGCTGCGCGATTCCGGCCGCGTCGAATATGTGCCGATCCTCGACGACGAGGCGCTGGAAGCCTTCAAGCTGACGACGCGCGTCGAAGGCATCATCCCGGCGCTGGAATCCGCCCACGCCATCGCGCATGCGGTGAAGATCGTGCCTGATATGGACAAGGACCAGATCGTCATCGTCAACCTGTCGGGACGCGGCGACAAGGATGTGCACACAGTGGCCTCGATGCTGGGCATGGAGATCTGATCATGGTGACCCGCATCGACCGCCGCATGGCAAAACTGAAAGCCGAGGGCCGCCCGGCGCTCGTCACCTATTTCATGAGCGGCGACCCCGACTATGACACCGCTTTGTCGATCATGAAGGCGCTGCCCAAGGCCGGCGCCGACATCATTGAAATGGGCATGCCGTTTTCCGATCCGATGGCCGATGGACCGGCGATCCAGGCCGCTGGCCTGCGGGCGCTGAAAGGTGGCCAGACCCTGGTCAAGACGCTGAAGACGGCGGCTGATTTCCGCGCCACCGACAATGAAACGCCGATCGTGCTGATGGGCTACTACAACCCGATCTACATCTACGGTGTCGATCGCTTCCTCAAGGACGCCATCGCCAGCGGCATTGACGGGCTGATCGTCGTCGACCTGCCACCGGAGATGGACGAAGAACTCTGCATTCCGGCGCTGAAGGCCGGCATCAACTTCATCCGCTTGGCAACGCCGACCACCGACGACAAGCGCCTGCCCAAGGTGCTGCAGAATACGTCGGGCTTCGTCTATTACGTGTCGATGACCGGCATCACCGGCTCGGCTTTGGCCGACACCGGCAAGGTTGCCGCCGCGGTCAAGCGCATCAAGGGCCACACCAATCTGCCGGTCTGCGTCGGCTTCGGCGTCAAGACCGCCGAGCAGGCGCGCATTATCGGCGCCAATGCCGATGGCGTCGTCGTCGGCACCGCGATCGTCAACGCGGTCGCCAATGTGTTGGGACCGAAGGGCGAGAAGACCGCCGACCCGGCCGAGGCCGTCGCCACCCTGGTCAGCGGACTGTCTCAGGGCGTGCGTTCGGCCCGCCTTGCTGCTGCCGAATAGTTTCCCTACTTAGGCCTTGTGCAAGTCGTTATCCCAAAACCGGTTCCCACTTTTGGGCGACATGCACGAGCCAACTCTTCGTCAGGACAGGAGCCGAAGCGATGAACTGGATCACCAATTACGTTCGCCCGAGGATCAATTCGATGCTCGGTCGGCGCACCGACATGCCCGAGAATCTCTGGATCAAGGATCCCGAGACCGGCGAGATGGTGTTTCACAAGGACCTGGAATCCAACCAGTTCGTCATCCCGTCATCGGGCCATCACATGAAGATTTCGGCCAAGGAACGGCTGAAATTCTTCCTCGACGACGGCAAATACGAGCAGCTTGAGAACCCCAAGGTCATGCAGGACCCGCTCAAGTTCCGCGACGAGAAGCGCTACACGGACCGGCTGAAGGACGCCAAGGCCAAGACCGGCCTGGAAGACGCCATCATCAACGCGCTGGGCACGGTCAAAGGCCTGCCGGTTGTGGTGACGGTGCAGGATTTCGCCTTCATGGGCGGCTCGCTCGGCATGGCCGCGGGTGACGCCATTGTGCACGGTTTCGAGGTCGCCTTGCAGCGCAAGCGGCCGCTGATCCTGTTTGCCGCCTCCGGTGGCGCGCGCATGCAGGAAGGCATTCTGTCCCTGATGCAGTTACCGCGCACCACGATCGGCGTCGACCGGCTGAAGGAAGCCGGCCTGCCATACATCGTCGTCTTGACCAACCCGACCACCGGCGGCGTTACCGCCTCCTACGCCATGCTGGGAGACGTCCACATTGCCGAGCCCGGCGCGCTGATCGGCTTTGCCGGCCCGCGCGTCATCGAGCAGACCATCCGGGAGAAACTGCCGGACGGTTTCCAGCGCTCCGAATATCTGATGGAGCACGGCATGGTCGATATGGTGGTGTCGCGGCTGGAACTGCGCGAGACGATTTCACGGCTGTTGAAAATCCTGCTCAAACTGCCGCAGGAGCAAAAGCCGCTGGAGCCGGAAATCCTGCCGCCGTCGGTCATCCCGACGGAAGCCCGCCCGCAAGCCTGACGCGACATTTCTGGCCGCAAACCGCGATTGCGTGCACCTGCGCGCATGCGTAGGATTCGCTCATGACAACGCTTGCCGCAGATCGTGAAATCGAAGCCCTGATGGCGCTGCATCCGAAAGGCTTCGACCTTTCGCTCGACCGCATCACAAGGCTGCTCGAACGCCTCGGCAATCCGCAGGAGCGGCTGCCGCCGGTCATCCATATCGCCGGCACCAACGGTAAGGGCTCGTGCGCGGCCTTTTCGCGCGCGCTGCTCGAAGCCGGCGGCCACCTTGTCCATGTCCACACTTCGCCGCATCTGGTGAACTGGGCCGAGCGCTACCGGCTGGCGGCCGAGGGCGGCGGCCGGCTGGTCGACGACGAGACCTTCGCCGAGGCCATCGCCCGCGTCGCCCGGGCCAATGCCGGCCAGAAGATCACCGTCTTCGAAATCCTAACCGCCGTCACCTTCATCCTGTTTTCCGAGCATCCGGCTGCCGCCGCCATCATCGAGGTCGGCCTTGGCGGCCGCTTCGACGCCACCAATGTCGTTGCCCGGCCGGCGGTGTCGGTGATCATGCCGGTGTCGATGGATCACGAAGCCTATCTCGGCGACCGGGTCGAACTGATCGCCGCCGAAAAGGCCGGCATCATGAAGCGCGGCTGCCCGGTGGTCATCGGCGCGCAGGAGAGCGAGACGGCGCTGCAAGTGCTGATCGAAACCGCCGAGCGGCTGGATTGCCCGACCTTCGTCTACGGCCAGGATTTTCTCGCCTTCGAGGAGAGCGGCCGCATGGTCTATCAGGACGAGGACGGCCTGATAGACCTGCCGCCGCCGCGCCTGCCCGGGCGCCACCAGTTCGCCAATGCGGCGGCGGCGATTGCCGCGGTCAAGGCCGCCGGCTTCGAGATCAGCCATCGCGCCGCTGAAAAGGCGATGGCAAAAGTCGCATGGCCGGGCCGCATGCAGAAATTGGCACAGGGCCGGCTGGCGGACCTCGCTCCCAAGGGCGCCGACATCTGGCTCGATGGCGGTCACAATCCGGGCGCCGGCGTGGTGGTGGCGGAAGCCTTGGCCGAGCAGGAGGAAAAGAACCCGCGGCCGCTGTTTTTGATTGCCGGCATGATCAACACCAAGGACCAGAGCGGCTATTTCCGCGCCTTCAAGGGCCTGGTCCGCCATGTCTACACCGTGCCGGTGAGCGTGAGCGACGCCGGTGTGCCGAATGACGAACTGGCGATCCGGGCGACCGAGGCCGGCCTCACCGCCGAGCCGGTCAGCTCCGTCGCCAGCGCGCTGATGCTGCTGCGCGACACCTGGGACGGCCCGGCGCCGCGCATCCTGATCGGTGGTTCGCTGTATCTCGCCGGTGCGGTGCTGGCCGAAAACGGCACGCCACCGACCTGAATCCACACTTTCGCGAGGGAGCCGGTGATGATCAAGGTGAAGCAACTCGCCCATGTCTGCATCTTCGCGCATGATCTGGAAGCGACGCGGGCCTTCTACCGCGACGTGCTCGGCCTCGACACGCAGTTCAACTTCCTGCGCGACGGAAAGGTGTTCGGCTTCTACCTCAATTGCGGCGATCGCAGCCATGTCGAGGTGTTCCAGAAGGACGGCACCAGCCATAGCGAGCTCAACCAGATCAACCATTTCTGCCTTGAGGTGGAAAACATCGATGCGGCGATCGCCCACATCAAGTCGAAAGGCATTGATATCACGGCCAAGAAGCATGCCTGCGACGACACGTTTCAGGCCTGGATCCGCGACCCCAACGGCGTGAAGATCGAGCTGTTCGAATACACCGCAAAAAGCGCGCAATTCACCGGCGGGGATCGCATCGCCGACTGGTAGTATTTTGGCCCGGGGAATCTATCGGGCGGTTGCCCCTCGGGCAGAAGCCCCGATATGCTTGGCGAAGCATGGAGGCAAGCTCGAATGGTTGTGAAGTGTCTTGTTACCGTCGACAACGACCCGCCGGAGGAGCTGATATTTGAATATGCTCCGCGGGTCGGCGATCATGTGATGTTACCGGGAGCCATCGAGCCACCGCACCCAATTGTTCGAGTGGCCCACAGACCGACGCGCCCCAATGATGCATCCGGCCAGCCCAGTGTCGCGTATTTCGTAAGCCGAGAGACGTTTCTCTATCGTGTGTATACGGGCGCTATAGAGGGATATGGGCAGGTCCTGAAGCCCGCGACCGGACGGAAGCCCGGCAAGCCTAGGCAGGCCAAAAAAACCGTGGCTCAAACTAAATAGACATCGGCGGCCGCGGCACCAGTCTGAGGCCTATTTCAGCTCGATCTCGATGAAGGCGTATTCGCCGTCATTGGCGCTGATGACGTCGTGCTCGACGCCTTCCTTGCGGAAGTAGGGCGCGCCCTTCTTCATTTCAGCAAAACTCTCGCCGTCCTTGGTCACCAGCTTCACCTTGCCGTCCATCAGCGGCACCACGACGTAGTCATGGCCATGCCGGTGCCAGCCGGTGTTGTCGCCGGGCTGGAAGCGGTATTCGGTGACGATGACGCGCTCATTGTCGATGAAGACGGTGGCCTTGGCGGATCCGGTCATTCTGTTTCTCCTGTCCAGCCTCAGCAGAAGACATGGAGGCTTCAGGCGCGAGTGCCAGAGAGGTCAGGCGATAACGCCAAAGAAAAGCCCGGCGCGAGGGCCGGGCTTAACGTCTGAAATTTCTACAGGATCAGGCGAGGCTGCCATTGATCCAATGCGACAGCGCGGTCTTCGGGGCGGCGCCGACCTTCATGTCGGCGACTTCGCCGCCCTTGAAGATCATCAGCGTCGGGATCGAGCGCACGCCGAACTGGGCGGCAAGCTCGGGGTTCTCGTCGATGTTCAGCTTGGCGATCTTGATCTTGTCGCCGAGTTCGTTGGCGATCTCTTCCAGCGACGGACCGATCATCTTGCAGGGGCCGCACCATTCGGCCCAGAAATCCACGACGACGGGCTGCGAGGCGTTGAGCACATCGGCCTGGAAATTGCTCTTGTCGACCTTGACGGTGGCCATGCGAAATCCTTTCGAAATTTATCTCGCACCAAATGTGGTGGTTGAGCAGCCCTTCTTCAAGCAGAACTTGTGTCACGCTCCCGTGAGTCGGGCAAGGGCGTCATCCATCGCCTGCGCCGGCAGTTCGATAAGCCTCGGTGCCTCGGTGAACAGCAGTGCTGCCGTCACCGCGCGGCCGGGGTAAAGCGGCTGGAGCAGCGCGCGGTAGAGCGCCAGCTGCAGTATATAGGCCGGCGGCACCTGGGCCAGGCCTGCGGGCGCCGGCCGGTTGGTCTTGTAGTCGACGATCGATACGCGCCCGGGCGTCACCGCCAGCCGGTCGATCTTGCCGGAGATCGAGCGCAGCCTGCCCTTGACCTCGATACTGCCCATGACGGCCACTTCGGCGCGGGACGACGGCGAAAACAGCCCGGCAAAACGCGAATCTCTGAGGATCGCCATCACCGAAGCCAGCGCCTTGTTGCGCTCGGCCTCCGACCAGTCGGCGCCGGCTCGAATGAGATACTGCGCCGCCGCGCCTTGCCGTTCGTCTTCGGCAAAACCGGGCAGCATCTGCAGCAGCTTGTGCAGCGCCAGCCCGCGCATCACGGCAAAACCGGGCTCCGCTTCGCTGTCCAGCACCGGCGAACGCGTATCGACGACCGCCTCCTTGCCCTCGTCGATCAGCGCCGAAGCGCCGGAAGGCGATAGCGGGCGCGGCAGTTCTTCATAAGGCGGCAAAGGGCGAAACAGGTTTGCCGGCAAGAACGGCAAAAGCGGTTGCGGCAGCCGCGCCTCGTCGGCGGCTGCCAGCGCCACCGGCGGCAGCTTGGTGATGACGAAGCGATGCACCGGCTCGCCGCTGGCGGGATGATGGCGCTCCCTGCTTTCCGGCGCTGCCAGCAGCGCGCGGCTGACGATCGAATGCCAGGTGCCGGTGCTGGGCTGACGCTTGCCGTGATAGCCGCAGACGATCAGCCGGTCCTCGGCGCGTGTCATGCCGACATAGAGCAGCCGCCGGTATTCGTCGTCGGCAAGCTCCCGCGCCCTGGCCGAGGCCGCCTTGGAGAAGCCGTTGGCGACATCGGCGGCCGAGCGCCAGAGATAGCCCTTGCCGTCGAAATTGCGGCCCGAAGCGTCGAACGGCATGAGCCGCGGCAGATGCTGGTCGCTGAACGGCGCCGAACCGCCATCGACCAGGAAGACAACAGGCGCTTCCAGGCCCTTGGCGGCATGCACGGTCATGACGCGGACCTCGTCGCGCGTCTGGTCCATCTCGCGCTTGATCTCCGGGCCGGTGTTTTCCAGCGTCGCCAGGAAAGCCTCCAGCCCCGGCAAGCCGGTGCGTTCTTCGGCCAGACAGAAACTCAGGAACTCGTCGAGAATATCGCCGGCTTCCGGTCCAAGCCGGGCGATCATCTTCTTGCGCAGGCCGTCGCGCGCCAGCACCCCGGCGTAGAATTCGAACACCGGCCGGAACGCCGCCTCGTTGGCCCAGCCGTCGAGCCGGGCAACGACATCGGTCAGCGCGGTATTGTCGCCAGCATGCTGGCGTAATGAGGCGATCAGCGATGTTCCGGCTGGCCGTCCGGCGCCAAGCGTAAAAAGCGTCTCCTCCGACACGTCGAAAACCGGGCTGCGCAGCACGGCGGCGAGCGACAGGTCATCCTGCGGCTGGATGAGGAAATGGCCGAGTGCGATCAGGTCCTTGACCGCGATGTGGCCGGGCAGGCTCAGCCGGTCGGCGCCGGCGACGGGAATATCGCGGTCCTTCAGCGCGCGCGACAGCGCATGGACGAAGCGGTCGCGCTTGCGCACCAGCACAAGAATGTCGCCGGCCCTCAGCCTGCGTCCCTTGCCCTCGATGATCTCGCGGTCCTTGAGCCAGGTCTGGATGGTCGCAGCCACGTGCTCGGCCACCCGCACAGCCGGCGCGCTGGCATGATTGACCGGCAACGTCCAGTCGTCGGGCTCCTCGACGGCGTCAGCGCCGAGCGACGGCCAGACCTCGACATAGCCAGGCGCGTCGTTGCGGATCGCCTTGTGGTCGAGCGGATCGGGGTCATGGCTGATGCCGCGCCGCACGCCCGGATCGGCAAAGACGCGGTCGACGGCGGCAAGCACGTCGTCGGTCGACCGGAACGACCAGGTCAGTTTCAGGTCGGCAAACGAAGCATTGGCGGCGTTCACGCGTCCGGAAAACAAGAGCCGGCTGTCGGCGAAGGAATCCGGCGCGGCACCCTGAAAGGAATAGATCGACTGCTTTTCGTCGCCGACGGCGAACACCGTGCGATTGGTCGTGCCGCGCTGGCCGTGGCCGGCAAAGAACTCCTCCGCCAGCCGCTTCACCACCTCCCATTGGTCGGGGCTGGTGTCCTGCGCCTCGTCCAGCAGGATGTGGTCGATACCCTGGTCGAGCTTGTACTGCACCCAGGGGCCGGCATCGGGCCGCGCCAGAAGGTTGACGGTGCGGGTGATGAGGTCGTTGAAATCGAGAAAGCCGCGGCTGCGCTTCAGGCGCTCGTACCGCACGATCAGCCAGTCGGCTATGGTCAACGCCGCGACCGTGCCTTCCAGCATCCGGAACAGCGCCAGCCGGTCGGAGACGTCTGTTATCGACTTGACGGCCGCCAGATAGCGCTCGGGAAGGTCGGGCAGCCGGCCGAGCAGCGCCTTCTTGAACAACTTTGAGGGATCATAGGGGTCGCCATCGGCCTTGAGAAAGGCTTTGCCGAGCATCTGCAGCCGGCGGGTCGGGTCCGTCTCGGCAAAGGCCAAGCGGGCATAGGGCAAGAGATTGTTGAGCACGGTGCGGGCGTCGGTGGCCTCGGCGGCACTGGCGAACACTGCAAAGAAGTCCGGCAGGAAACCCGGCAGCGGCCATACCGATGCCGCTATGTCTTCGGCGCTCTGCCCGGGGCGAAAATGGAATTCGTCGAACAGGGCCTGAAAGCCGCCGCCGTCGCGCCGGACCGCACCGATGAAGCCGCGTAAGCCGTCGCGCTTGCGCACGATTTCGGCGAGCAGCGCATCGAGTCCGTGTTCGCCGCCGCGCTCCAGCACGGTGGCAAAGGCCTCGGCCAGTCCGGTGTCTCCGGCTGACGTGCCCGAAATCATGTCCCGGCGGGCGCCAGCAAACAGCGAGGCCTCCATCTGCGGATCGAGCATTTCGAAATGCGCCGGGATGTTGGCCTCCAGCGGAAACTGGTGCAGCACCGATTCGCAGAAGGCGTGGATGGTCTGGATCTTCAGCCCGCCCGGCGTTTCCAGCGCTTCGGCAAACAGCCGGCGCGCCCGCCGCATCGTGTCGCGGTCGGGTCGGCGGCCGTCCACCGCCTCAATCTTTGTGGCAAGCTCGGCATCGCCGAGCGCCGTCCATTCCGACAGGGTCGAGAACACGCGGTTCGACATGTTGGCGGCGGCCGCCCGCGTATAGGTCAGGCACAGGATCTTCGACGGATCGGTGCCGTTGAGCAGCAGCCGGATGACGCGCTGGGCCAGCACATGCGTCTTGCCCGAGCCGGCATTGGCGGACACCCAGGCCGAGTTCTTCGGGTCGGAGGCGCGCGCCTGGCTGGCGGCGGTTTCGCTGGGGATGGGATAGGCTTTTTTCATGCCTCCCCCGCCTCGTCATCGCTGTCGCCGCCGGCCGACCATTCGAGCACGCGCGCCAGATGGTCGTAATCGCCATCGCTCTCGCCCTCGCGAAAAGGCAGCGCCCGCGACAGATAGCCGGTCGTCGGATCGGCATAGTGGACCAGCAGCTTTTCCAACCGCGCCCAAGCCTCCTCGGCGAGGTCTTCGGCGGTCCGAGGCTGGCGGTTGTAGTCGAGGATGGATTCCTCGAACACTTCGCCATTCGGCTTCAGCCGCACGAATGCGAGCTGGGAGGGCTCGCGCGCGCCAAGCCCCTTGAAGGCGCCGCGCCGGAGCAGCGCCCCTTCGAGCGCCAGCTGTGGCGCCAGCAGCGTGTGGGCCTGCGCCTTGGACGGGGACGAGCCGGTCTTGTAGTCGAGAATGTCGGCCATGCCACCGGCCAAAAGGTCGACGCGGTCGGCATAGCCGGACAGCGTCACGCCGGTGCGGCCGACAGCGGTCTTTTCGGCGCGCTCCTCGGCATGCCGCCGGGCGACGGCGGGAGCGCGGCCGCGCTCCCATTCGATGATGTTGGCGGCAAGCTTTTCGAAGCGCGGCCACCACACAGCCTCGACGTCGGCGGGCAGGGCGATCTCGGCAAAGCAGGTCCGGCCGGCAGCGATGAGGCGTTCCAGAGCTTCGGGCGCGCGGGGATCCGCCACCTCTGTCGAGAACAGATGCAGGATGTCATGAAACAGCGTGCCGCGCTCGGCCGCACCGGGATCGCGGATCACCGGTTCGAGCGGCAGAAGGCTCAGAATACGCCTTGCATAGACCGCATAGGGGTCGCGTCGCAACGTCTCGATCGCGGTCACCGAGAAGTGGGTGGGCCGCATGCTCAGCGGCGGTTTCGGCTGCGGTCGCGGCGCGAAATGCTGCCGCTCGCCGGCATCGAGCGCGCGCGCCCAGGCAAGCAATTCGTCGCCGCGCCCGCGCAATGCGGCCGCCGGATCCTTGCCGATGAAGGTGAGGATGCGCTGCAGCCAGCGCGACGGCACCGCCGGTGCGTCGCCGGCTCGGGCGGAGCGCGTCAGCACCACCTTTTTCGCCCCCATCGCCATCTGGAAGTCGTGGGCGGCAAGGCCGATACGGCGCTCTGGCGGCTCGAGATCGATGCCGGTCTTCATCAACCGCGACATGAAGCGATCGCTTTCCGGCTTGCGTGGCCACACGCCTTCGTTCAGCCCGCCAATGACAAGCGTGTCGACGCTCTGCAGCCGTGCCTCCAGCGCGCCCCATATCGCGATGTTGCGGTCTGTGCCTTGCCCCGGCTTGACCGTTTCCGGTGCTACCAGCGCGTCCATCACATCAGGCCATTCGTCGGCCGGGAAGTCGAACGATGCAGACGCGGCGACCACACCGCGCAACAGCTCGGCGAGTTTCTCGCCGGCGTCGCCGGCATAAAATTCAGCCAGGCTGCCCTCCGCCGTGCGGCCGAGATTTTCCAGCGCGGCGACGCTCGCTCTGGTCAACGCGACGAGATCGGCGTTCTCTTCACCGCGAAAGGCGGTCAGCGGCGCCAGTGCCGTCACAAGCCGGCTCAGCATATCGCGGGCATCGTCGATGCCGCGCCCGCTCAGGCGCGAAAACCAGAAGGGCTGGCGCTTGTCCCCGCTCAGCCCGGCGAGACGCTCCTCGAACAGTGCTGGCAAAGAGGCGATGTCGGGGCGTCCGGTGCCGCCGCGCAGCGCCACGAGTTCGATGAGCTCGGCGGCATGGCGCACGCCGGTGCGCTCAAGTCCGAGCCCGAGCAGCGGATGCTTGAGCAGCGACAAAAGGCCGACGGGATCGCCGGGCCGGAATACCGCTTGAAGTGTGAGCCGCAGCAGGCTGGCGGCAGGCGTGTTGGCGAGCGGCGTGCCGCCGGAATCGTCGGCGATCACGCCGAAGCGCAACAGCTCGGCCGAGACGCGCCGCGCCAGCCAGCGGTCGCCGGTAACGAGCGCTGCCCTTAGTCCCGGCTGTTCCACGGCGGTTTTCAGCGCGATGGCGATCGCCGCCGCCTCGTCGCGTTCGCTGGCGGCTTCGATCAGCGTCACGTCGGCGAAGGCCTCGGCGATGTCTACGGCGTTGAAGCATATGCGGGTCTCGGCCCATAATTCCGTGGTCTCGGCCGGCCGCAGCGCCTCGCCGACAAGGGCCGCGCGGAGCGCCAGTGCGGGCTCGGCGGAGACCACTTCCTCGACATCGCCACGCAGCACGCCAATCTTGCCGATCAGCTTGGCCATGCCGTATTGCGGGTGGCCAAGCAGTGCCGGCCGCGCACCGGGCGCCCCAATCGCGGCAAAAGACGGTTCGTCCAGCATCCCATCGAGCCCGGGCAGCACCACGGCGCCGTTGGGCAGGCTGGCGACCGTGGCAAGCAGTTCGGCCGTGGCGGGAATAGAGCCCGTCGAGCCGGCGGCGATCACCGGGCCTTTGGGCGGGTTGCGTTCCAGCCGCTTCGCCTCGCGCCGGATCAGCGCATTGCGGTGCGCGGCCGGGTTGGAGCGGTCGCGCTCCTCCAGCAATTTCGGCCAGGCCTCGGTGACGATACGGAGGAAATCGAGCGTCACAAGCCACCATCCGGCAAGATTGCCGGTGACCAGATCGGCAAGCCTGGTCCAGTCCGTGCCTTCGGTTTCGATCTCGTCCATCAGCCGGGCGAGGTCGCGCGCCAGCCAGATCGCATCGGCGGCGGAGGCCGGCACGACGATCTCTTCGTTGAACATATCAAGGACATGCGCCGGCAAGGTGCGCTTCCAGGCCCGCACCAGCGGCGCCAGTAGCAGCAGGCGTTCGATGGCTGCGATCGGCGGCGCCATTTCAAGCTCGGTCGGCGTGCCGGCGTCGAAGGCGGCTTCGTCCTCGTCGAACTCTCCGAGCGGGCGGATGACCGGCAGGATCGCCGAACGGCGGCTCCCCCCCGGTCCCGAAAGCGCGTCGACAAAAGCGCCGCGCAGCGCACGGGCCGCGCGCCGTGTCGGCACATAGATGGTGACATCAGCCAGCGCCAGCGGATCGCCGTCGAACCGGAAGCCGGGCACCAGCCGTCCGGCCAGCAAGGCCTCGGCCAGAGTCGGCAGGAATGGCGCTCCGGGCGGGATCGAAAGAACGCGGCGCGCGCCGCTCATACCACCTTCGCGAGAGCTTCGGCGGCGGCCGCTTCCGCCTGCGGAATGGCGTCGGGAGTGCCGACGGTGATCCAGCTTCCGCGCATCTGCATGCCGAACAGACGGCCAGAGGCGATTGCCTTGTCGAAATAGGTGTTGAGCGAATGCGCCCCGGCCGGCGCATCCCTGAAGATGGCGGGATTGACGATTGCCGCTCCGGCATAGATCAACCCGGCCGGATCGCCTTTCGAGCGCCGCAGGCCGCCATCCGGCGCCATCAGGAAATCCGTGCCGACACCGTGTCCGGTGGCCGAGTCGAGATCGGTAAGCATCAGCAGAATATCCATTTTCGCGCCGTCCCATGCAAGGGCAAGGCGCTCGAGGCTGGGCTGGCCGCTGTCGATCCAGAACGTATCGGCGTTGATGATGTAGAAGGGGTCGCTGCCCAGCAGCGGCAATGCCTTGACGATGCCACCCGCCGAATTCAGCAGTGCGTCGCGCTCGTCGGAAATGACGATCTTTGGCGCCCGCCTGTGGGCGATATGGGCGACGATCTGGTCCGGCAGATAGTGCACGTTGACGATGGCTTTCTCGACGCCGGCCGCTTCGAGACTGTCCAGCCCCCAGTCGAGCAAGGTCCTGCCGGCGATCCGCACCAGCGGCTTCGGCATGGTGTCGGTGATCGGCCGCATGCGCTTGCCAAGACCCGCCGCCAGCACCATCGCTGTGGTCAAGGTCACGGGAGCCGTTCCTCCAGCAGGCCATGTGCCATGTAAAACTCCTTCAGCTGAGCCAGCGCCGGGTGCGCCAGCGCCCGCCTGAGATAATCGCGGATGCGCGGCAGGTGTCGGAGATAATAGGGCTTGCCGTCGCGCTTTTCGAGCCGCACGAAAATGCCGAGGATCTTCGAATTGCGCTGCGCCGCCATGATCGCATAGGCCGCGCGGAAGGCGTCCTCATCGAAGCCGCCGGCGGCGTGGCGCGCAGCGACATAGGCGTCCACGGTCCGCTGCTCGATATCGGGCGAAACGGTGACGCGGGCATCCATGGCCAGCGACGCAACGTCATAGGCCGCCGGACCCATCAGCGCGTCCTGGACGTCGACGATGCCGAGGCGGTCGTGGCCTTTGCGGTCACCGCGCCAGATGATGTTGGGCGAATGGAAGTCGCGCAGCATCAGCGTGTATTCCTGTGTGTCCAGCCGATCGAGAACCGCGTTCCATTCCCTGTGATAGCCGGCGCGTAAAGCCTCGCTTGCCGGGCTGCCGGTCACCATCGGCACATACCAATCGACCAAGAGATCGGCTTCGATCAGCATGGCGTCGCGATCGAAGGGCGGCACCTCGTGGAAGACGCCTGGGACGGCTTCCATGCGCTGCAGCCAGGTCTTGCCATGCATCATGGCCAGCAATTCGGCTGCTGCCGTGTAGCGCTCGGCCGCCGGCTCACCATTGCCGTCGAGAAAACCTTCCGAGCCCAGATGCTCCAGCAGCAGAAACCCTTGCTCGAGATCCTCGGCATGGATTTTTGGGACACTGACACCTTGCGCCAGCAGCGCCTTGTCGATGGCGACGAAAGCGGTGACCGACTGCGCGGTGTGGGCGATCACGGCATAGGGCTTGCCGTCGCGCACCGGCGGCCCCAGCACCAGCCGCGGCGAATTCATCAGCACGCGCGGCGCAAGGCCGGCGCGCGAGACGATCTCATAGGAGCGCGCCGAGGCGTCGCCGACGAAATGGCGCCGCGCGGCGTCGCCCCAACCGGCCGTTTTGAGGAAATCGCGCATCGCCAGCGATCGGGCCACGCGTTCGAAGGCAACGCCTTGGCCCGATAGTTTCGCCAGGCGGCCTTCGCCCTGATGGACGAGTTCGATCCAGATCGACGTCCTGGGCAGAGCGGCCTCCGCCCGTTCCGGCCACTCGACAAGGGCAGCGCCCTGCAGCAGCGCCTCGTCGAAACCCAGCTCGTCCATCTCGCCGGCCGAGGACAGGCGATAGAGATCGAAATGGTGCACGGGGATGCGCGTGTCGTAGCTTTGCACCAAGGTGAAGGTAGGGCTCGGCACATCGAGGCCGGCATCGTCGGCCAGCGCCCTGATCAGGGCCCGCGCCAGCGTCGACTTGCCGGCGCCGAGATCGCCCTTGAGCGCCAGCACGTCGCCCGGCCGCAGCGCCATGGCCAGGTCCTCGCCGAGCCTTGCGGTCGCAGCCTCGTCGGCGAGAAAACGCTCCAGCACAACAACGGTCATCGAGCGCGCTACTCGGCCGCGGCGCGGATGCCCGACGGTGCATCGGGGAAGGTGCAGATGACGGTGGTGCCCTTGTCCTTGCCGGTCTCGATGCGCACGCTGCCGCCGTGCAGCTCGACAAAGCTCTTGACGATCGACAGGCCTAAGCCCGCACCGCGCCGGCGCCCGCCATTGGTGCGCGGCTCGAAGCGGCGGAACACCGAATCGAGCAGGTCCGGCGGCATGCCGGGGCCGTTGTCATGGACGGAGAATTCCACACCTTGCTCCAAATGCCGGCAGGCAAGCGTGATAGTGCTCGCCTCCGGCGCGTAATTGGCGGCGTTGCTGAGCAGATTGTAGAGGATCTGGCGAACCCGGGTCTCGTCGCCGTGAAAACTCTTCGGCGCCGCAGCGGCGTCGATCCGGAGCTTGATCGAATGCTCTTGCAGCCGGTCGGCGACCAGTTCGGCCGCGGCCTCGATGGTGCGCTCGACGCTTACTTCCGAAATGTCGAGCTGCATGATGCCGGCGTCGACGGTGGCGAGGTCGAGTATGTCGTTGACGATGGTGAGCAGCACCGAGGATGACGAGCCGACATGCTCGACATATTCGCGCTGCTTTGGGCTGAGCGGCCCGGTCGCCGGCAGCGACAGAAGCTCGGTGAAGCCGATGATGTTGGTCAGCGGCGAGCGCAGCTCGTAGGAGACATGCTGCACGAACTCGTTCTTCAGCTGGTCGGATTTCTGCAGCGCTTCGTTCTTGTCCTTCAGCGCGCGCTCGACATTGACGCTGTCGGTGACGTCCACAAAGGTCATCATCACCTGGCCGTTGGGCAGCGGGATGACGGCGTAGCTGAGCACTGTGCCGTTCTTCAGTTCGGTCTGGCCATGGCGGTCGCGGCGCTCGTCGTCGAAACCGGTGATGGCGGCGACGAACCCGCCCCACGGGCTGTCGACGGCGCGCTGGTCGCTGAGATCGCGGATCGCCGAGACATGGACGTTGGGCTTGATCACATCCTGGCTCAGTCCCCACAGCGCGACAAAGGCCGGGTTCGACAGGCGCAGCCGCCCATCGGGACCGAACACGGCGACGCCTTCGGCCAGATTGTCGAGCGTTTCGCCCTGGACCCGCACCGCCGTCTGGTAGCGGCTTTCGAGGTCCATCTTCTCGGTCAGGTTCTCGAACACCCAGGTCACGCCGCCCTTCGGCTGCGGGTTGGCCACCACGCGGATGGTCTTGCCGTCGGGCAGATGCCACCAATGCTCTTGCGATTCCACCGCGCGGTAGGCGCCAAGCAGGCCTTCTTTCCAGCGCCGCCATTCCGGCTGCTCGGCGATCTTGCCTTCGCTGCGCAGCCGGTCGAGCAGCAGCGCATTGTCGGGCGCGCTGTGCAGGAAGCCCGGGTCCAGCCCCCACAGTTTCTGGAACGCCTGGTTGAAGAAGCGCAACTTCTCGTTGGCATCGAAGATCGCCACCGCCGTGTTGAGCTGGTCGAGCGTGTCGGCATGGCTGCGCACCGTGCGCTCATATTCGCCGCGAATGGTTTCGGTGGCGCTGGTGTCGCAGGCAAGACCGGCCGAGCCGTCGGCACCGGCGAAGTCGGTGACGGCGAACACCCGGCGGTCGCCCTCGATCACCGTCGACAGCGTCTGTTCGAAGATCGGGCGCGATTTGTGCTGCGCGGCGATCTGTTCGCGCGCTTGGGCGCCGAGGAATTCCTTGGCTTCGCGCACGGCGGTCTCGGCGTTCGGTGCCTCGACCGCTCCGGCATAGGCACGGTTGACCCATTTCAGCCGCCCGTCGGTGGCGCGCAGCCAGGCCGGCATCGGCAAGGCGTCGAGCAGGCCGATCATGGTCTCGTAGTCGGCGGCCAGACGCTGGTTCTCGATCTTCAGCCTGGCTTGGCTCCTCTGAGTTTCCGACAGCGAGACGAAGCGCACCAGCACATGCGCGGCGCTCTTGCGGCCATGCACTTCAAGCGGCGCCCCGGCCTGCGATTCGATCACGAGATCAAAGGGTTTCGCTTTCTCGCGCAGACCAGCGACGGCATTTTCGAGCGCCGCCGCCGAGCGCGGCATCAGCCAGCGGCCGAAGGCGAGGAAGGCTGCACGGTCGTCCGGCGCACCGCTTTCCAGCGGCAGCGTGCCGATCAGCTCCGGCTTCTTGTTCTCCGACGCCCAGACGATGACGCGCTGGTCACGCAGATTGAGCAGCGCGTCGGAGCGCTGCAGCGCCGCATTGATGTCGGCAATGCGGGCTCTGAGTTCGACATTCTGCGCCGAGGTGCGGGCTCTTTCGCGGATCAGGAAGATGGCCGAGACCAGTGCCGCGCCCATGACGCCGACGAACATGGCGAGCTGGATGACTTCGACCGCGCTGACCGACAGTCCGGCCTTCTGCGCAATGGCCGGCTCGGCATGGGCGGCAAACGAGGTGAGCGGGCCGGCAAGAGCTGAGGTGGCAAGAAAGCCGGCGGTGCGGGCGCCAACGCGCCTCTTCAGGCCACCGCCTGTCGTGACGGAGCCATTGCTATCGGAATCGTCATGGCCGCCGGAAACGGCCGATCCCGCGCGAGGCGGGTTTTCCCCCGGCATGCCTTGGTCCTCTTCGCCGCCTGAATGCAAGACCGCCTAGATCAGGATCACGTTTGATGGAAACGCCCTTCTGACCTAACTCTTTTCTAAAGAGCATGATCTTTTCCGAAAACCGCTTCCCACTTTTCGCTGACGCGGTCCTTCGGTTCGAATCATGCTCTCGATGCGTACGCCGGCCTCGTTCCCGGCCCACGAATCAGCACAATAGCGCGTGCTGGAATCGGCGTGAAGAATCATCCGCGCAAAAAAGAAGCCGGGCGAAAAGTCAATCGCCCGGCTTCAATATCTAGTGGTAAACGCCGCTTTGGCTAATAGCGGTAGTGTTCCGGCTTGAACGGACCCTGCGGGGTCACGCCGATATAGGCGGCCTGTTCGCCGGAAAGTTCGGTCAAGCGGGCTCCTAGCTTGTCGAGATGCAGACGCGCCACCTTCTCGTCGAGGTGCTTGGGCAGCACATAGACCTGGTTCTGGTACTGGCCGGGCTTGGTGTAGAGCTCGATCTGCGCCAGCACCTGATTGGTGAACGAAGCCGACATCACGAAGCTCGGATGACCGGTCGCGTTGCCGAGGTTGAGCAGGCGCCCCTCGGACAGCAGGATCATCCGCTTGCCGTCCGGGAAGGTTATCATGTCGACCTGCGGCTTGACGTTGGTCCATTGCAGGTTGCGCAGCGACGCGACCTGGATCTCATTGTCGAAGTGGCCAATATTGCCGACGATCACCATGTCCTTCATCGAGCGCATGTGGTCGAGGGTGACGACATCCTTGTTGCCGGTGGTGGTGATGACGATGTCGGCGGTCGGTGCGGCATCTTCCAGCGTGACGACTTCAAAGCCGTCCATCGCCGCTTGCAGCGCGCAGATCGGATCGACTTCGGTGACCTTGACGCGGGCGCCGGCGCCCTTGAGCGAAGCCGACGAGCCCTTGCCGACGTCGCCATAGCCGCAGACGACCGCAACCTTGCCGGCCATCATGGTGTCGGTGCCGCGGCGGATGCCGTCGACCAGCGATTCCTTGCAGCCGTATTTGTTGTCGAACTTCGACTTGGTGACCGAGTCGTTGACGTTGATCGCCGGGAAGGGCAGCAGGCCCTTCTTCTGCAGCTGGTAGAGCCGGTTGACGCCCGTCGTCGTCTCTTCGGTGACGCCGCGAATGGCTTCCTTCTGCTTGGTGAAGAAGCCGGGTGAGGCCTTCAGGCGCTTCTTGACCTGGGCGTAGAAGTATTCCTCTTCCTCGCTCTGCGGGTTGGACAGCACGTCCTCGCCGGCCTCGGCGCGGGCGCCGATCAGTATGTACATGGTGGCGTCGCCGCCATCGTCGAGGATCATGTTGGAGAGGCCGCCATCGGCCCACTGGAAGATCCTGTCGGTGTAGTCCCAATACTCCTCGAGCGACTCGCCCTTGACGGCGAACACCGGGATGCCGGCCTCGGCGATGGCTGCGGCCGCATGGTCCTGGGTCGAGAAGATGTTGCACGAGGCCCAGCGGATATCGGCGCCAAGCGCCTTCAGCGTCTCGATCAGCACCGCAGTCTGGATGGTCATGTGCAGCGAGCCGGTGATGCGCGCACCTTTCAACGGCTTCTTGTCGCCGAATTCCTCGCGGCAGGCCATCAGGCCCGGCATTTCGGTTTCGGCGATATCGAGTTCCTTGCGGCCCCAGCCGGCAAGCGAGATGTCGGCGACCACATAGTCCTTGCTACCTGTCATGGCAGTGCTCCGGTGTGATTTGTCTTCAGAATGCGCCTGCGCCACACGGCGCGTCGAAGGGCGCGGAATGCCGGCCTGACTAGCAGATCGCCGCCAAGACGACAATGGGATATAAAGAAATCTTTATGCGCGTATGTGTTTTACGGGGATGCATGCCGCCCAAAAGTATCCCGCGGTTTTGGGACAACGGCGTTCAAAGCAAAAACTTCAGCACTCTTCGCCGAAGCGCGAGGCGACCAGCTGCTCCAGCGCGTCCATCGCCGCTGCGGCTTCAGCGCCGCTGGCGGTGACGCGGATCGAATAACCGGGGCTCGCCGCCAGCATCATCAGCCCCATGATCGAGGTGCCGCCGACCTTGAGACCATCCTTCTCGACATGGACGGTGGCGTCGAAGCCGCTGGCGACCTGGACGAACTTCGCCGAGGCGCGCGCATGCAGGCCGCGCTGGTTGACGATCGGGAACTCGCGCACGATCTCACCGGGCGACAGCGCGTTCATTTGCTGCTCAGCAGCTGACTTGCGACGTTGATGTATTTGCGCCCCGCGGCCTGCGCCTCGTCGAGCGCGGTCGCCATGTTGTCGCCCTTGCGGATCGACGACAGCTTGATCAGCATCGGCAGGTTCATGCCGGCGATGACCTCGGTGCGACCGGATTCCATCACCGAAATGGCGAGGTTGGAAGGCGTGCCGCCGAACATATCGGTCAGAACGATGACGCCGGTCCCGGTGTCGACGCGGCCGACGGCGTCGACGATATCGCGCCGACGCTGCTCCATATCGTCATCGGCGCCGATTGCCACGGTTTCGAAATTGTCTTGTGGCCCCACGACATGTTCCACGGCATGGCGGAACTCGGCGGCCAGTTGACCGTGCGTTACAAGCACGAGTCCGATCATTCTATGGTGGCTCCCGTCATCGCCGCTTCACAGGCGCTTTTTATGCTCGCCGGCCATCCCAGGCGGCGGGAGCGCTATCTTGTCGACGCGCGGCGCGTTGACAAGCCCAAAATTGCGTCGGCCATGGCCAATTTGACGCATTGCAGCAAAAAACCGGCGGCGGATCATACGAAAGGCGCAATCGCCAACCGCGCCATTACCGCCGGCAAAGCCGCAGTGACGTTGCGCTGAACGAGGTCGATGCGCGGCACCACACAGCCGGCAATGGTCGCGCTCGACTCTTCCTGGAAACGCTCCACAGCGTTTGCGGAAACCATCCGGATTGCCAGGTCGATGACTCCCACAGGTTGGAACAAAAGCGGCTTCGGACCAAGTCCGGGCACCTCTGTGAGGCCGGCAATGCTGGCGGGCGCATGGCAGACCAGCCGCCCGAAACGCGCCGCGACAAACAGCTGGTCGTCGCCGATCAGCCGCGCAAACAGCCCGAGCCGGCTGAAATGGTCGATGAGCGCCAGCGCCAGCGTTGTCTTGCCCGAGCCGGACGGCCCGGTGATCAGGACGCCCCGCTCGCCAATCAGGACTGCGGTGGCATGGATGTTCTCGGGTTCCGCGGTGGGATCGGGCATGCGCAGCCGCGATCAGCCTTCGGCCGGCAGCGTAACGACGAAGCGCGCGCCCTTGATGTCGCCGGGCTTGGTGCCGGGGATGTTCTCGGCGGTCAGCGTGCCGCCATGGGCTTCGACGATCTGCCTGGATATCGACAGGCCAAGCCCCGAATTCTGGCCGAACGCCTCGCCCGCCGGGCGGTCGGTGTAGAAGCGCTCGAAGATGCGGTCGATGGCGTCGGCGCGGATTCCGGGGCCGTTGTCGTCGACGGTGACGATGTTGACCTTGCCCGAGCGTGCCAGGGAAATGGCGATATGGCCGTGGTCCTCCGGCACGAAGGAGCGGGCATTCTCGATCAGATTGGTGATGACCTGGCCGATCCTCAGATCATGGCCGGTGACGAAATAGCCTTTGACGCCTTGCGGCAGCTTGGCGGCCTTGAATTCGATCTCGACAGCCTTTTTGTTGCGCGTCGCTTCGCGCGACACGGCGACGAGATCGGTGATGAATTTCTTCAAATCGACCGTGGCGGCATCCTCACGCGCCAGTTCGGCGTCTAGGCGCGAGGCATCGGAAATGTCGGTGATCAGCCGGTCGAGACGCCGGACATCGTGCTGGATGATCTCCATCAGCCTGCCGCGTGAATTGTCGTTCTTGGCCAGCGGCAAGGTCTCCACCGCGCTGCGCAGCGACGTCAGCGGGTTCTTCAGCTCGTGCGAGACATCGGCGGCGAAGCTTTCGATCGCCTCGATGCGGGCATAGAGCGCATTGGTCATATCGCGCACCGCGACCGACAAATTGCCGATCTCGTCCTGGCGGTCGGAAAAGTCGGGGATCTCCTCGCGGCTCTTGACGCCGCGCCGCACCCGCACTGCCGCCGCCGATAGCCGGCGCAGCGGATTGGCGATGGTGGATGCGAGCAGCATCGACAGGATGGCGGTGACCAGGGCGGCGATGCCGAACACGCGCAAAATAGCCTTGCGTTCGGCGGCGACGATCTTGTCGATGTCGCCGCCTTCCGTCGACAGCATCAGCACGCCGAGAACGGCACGGAAGCGCTGGATCGGCACCGCCACCGAAACGATCTGCTCGCCCTGTTCGCTCACCCGCACGATCGTCGATGGACTGCCGGTCAGCGCCTTGACCACTTCCGGGAAGGCCGCACCGTTGCCGCCCGGCTGCTCATGGTAGACGGGCAGGTCCTTGTTGCGGAAGAAGTCGAAGACGAATTTCTGCACGCGCTCCAGCATATCCGGCTGCTCGTCCTCGACCGGCGGCAGGTCGTAGCGCAGGATTTGGCCGCGCGAATAGAGATGGCGCGAATCGAGCAGCAGATTGGCGTCGCGGTCATAGATGCGGGCCCGGGTGCGCGTCGGCGAAATCAGCCGCCGCAGCACCGGCGCGACGCGCTCGGGATTGATCGGGAAATCCAGATTGTCGAGCTGGTCGGAGCCCGGCCCCAGGCTTTCACCGGCCTGCAGTTCGAGTAGTTTTTCCGGATCGATGCTGATCGAATCGGTCTCGACCGTCGCCGACGCGGCAATGGCGCCGGCGATGATCTCGCCCTGCGTCATCAGGCTTTCGACGCGGGCGTCGATCAGCCCGTCGCGGAAGGTGTTGAGATAGAGGATGCCGGTGACCAGCACGGCGAGGCCGGCCAGGTTGAGGAACAGGATGCGCCGGGTCAGGCTGGAAAAGATGTGGTGGCCGAGGAAGCGGCGCATCGGCACCGTCAACCTCGACAGGAATGCGGGCAGAACCCGCGACCGCCTGACAGCGCTCGTTCGTCTGCTCCGCTGTACATCCACTGCCATCGAATAGCAGCTCCCGCCTAGTCTTTGGTTTTATGCATGTCGTCGTCCCAAAAACCGCGACCACTTTTGGGCGACATGCATCAACTCAAGCTTCGCGGAACCGGTATCCGACTCCGTAAAGGGTTTCGATCATTTCGAAGTCGTCATCGACGGCCTTGAACTTCTTGCGCAGCCGCTTGATGTGGCTATCGATGGTGCGGTCGTCGACATAGACCTGCTCATCATAGGCGGAATCCATCAGCGCATCACGGCTTTTTACCACGCCGGGGCGCTGCGCCAACGAGTGCAGGATGAGAAATTCGGTGACCGTCAGCGTCACCGGCTCGCCCTTCCAGGTGCAGGTATGGCGTTCCTGGTCCATGACGAGCTGGCCGCGTTCCAGCGAACGGGCCTGCTGGCTGGGCGCCTTTGCCGCAGCTTCGCGGGCGCTGGCGCGGCGCAGCACGGCGCGCACCCGCTCGACCAGCAGGCGCTGCGAGAACGGTTTGCGGATGAAATCGTCGGCGCCCATCTTGAGGCCGA
Source organism: Mesorhizobium sp. C395A (assembly GCF_030323205.1). NCBI lineage: Bacteria > Pseudomonadati > Pseudomonadota > Alphaproteobacteria > Hyphomicrobiales > Phyllobacteriaceae > Mesorhizobium > Mesorhizobium sp. C395A. The sequence goes on from NZ_CP100473.1 coordinate 4,954,402, forward strand.
AAAGCTCATCGATCTCATCGTCCTTCGAGGTCAGGAAGATCACCGGCAGGTCGGACTTCTGCCGCATCCGGCGCAACAGCTCCATGCCGTCCATGCGCGGCATCTTGATGTCGAGGATGGCGAGATTCGGCGGCCGCGCCGCCAGGCCTTCCAGCGCCGACGCACCATCCGTGTAGGTCTCGACGCGATACCCCTCGGACTCGAGGGCGATCGACACCGATGTCAGAATGTTGCGGTCGTCATCGACAAGCGCGATTGTTGCCATTTCAAGCGGCTCCCTCATGAGCTGTCCCTTCTGTCTTAGAGAAGGGGCTTTTGCAGGACAAATTAGGTACAAAATGTGGCACAGGCTCCACCCGCTGTCGCGGACGGCTTGCCGGCGGCCCCATCGGAACCTCTACACGGGTTGGACGAACACTGTGTGCCAATCCTTTGGGCAACCACCGTGATTTTTTGCACATATAAACGATTTAAACAACTTTCAAAATTTTTAAATCGATTAATGATTTGATATCATTCGAGTTTTCTGGTTCTCACCGTCTCAGCCCCTAACGCGGGCTCGCCGGAAACGCGCCGGCAAAGTGCGGCGAATCCAGAAGAAGGGACCCTTGATGTCGGAAGTCGGCAAACGCAATTCTGCTTGCGCGATCGATCGTATCGGCCTGAAAACCACCGGCACGGTGCATTATAATTTTGGTGCGGCCGCCCTTTATGAGGCAGCGATCCGTCGTGGCGAGGCCCGGTTGACCGCCGGCGGCGCGCTGCTTGCCGAGACCGGCCAGCACACTGGCCGCTCGCCCAAGGACAAGTTTGTCGTCCGCGATGGCGCCACCGAGCCCCATGTCTGGTGGGACAACAACAAGGCGATTTCGGCGGGCCAGTTCGAAATGCTGCTCGCCGATTTCCTTGTCCACGCCGCGAATAGCGATCTCTATGTGCAGGACCTCGTCGGCGGCGCCGATGCCGAGCTGAAGCTGCCGACGCGGGTCATCACCGAATTCGCCTGGCACTCGCTGTTCATCCGCAATCTTTTGATCCGCCCGCAGGCCGCCGAGCTCGAGGATTTCGTGCCGGAGATGACGATCATCGACCTGCCGTCCTTCCGCGCCGATCCGGCCCGCCACGGCAGCCGCACCGAAACGGTGATTGCGGTCGATCTCACCCGCAAGATCGTGCTCATCGGCGGCACTTCCTATGCCGGCGAGATGAAGAAATCGGTGTTCACCATGCTCAACTATCTGCTGCCGGAAAAGGGCGTCATGCCGATGCACTGCTCGGCCAATGAGGGTCCGGGCGGCGACGCAGCGATCTTCTTCGGGCTTTCCGGGACGGGCAAGACGACGCTGTCGGCCGTTCCGTCACGTACGCTCATCGGCGACGACGAGCACGGCTGGGGACCGCACGGCATCTTCAACTTCGAAGGCGGCTGCTACGCCAAGACGATCCGGCTGTCGGCCGAGGCCGAGCCGGAGATTTTCGCCACCACGCAGCGTTTCGGCACGGTGCTGGAAAATGTCGTGCTCAACGCCGACCGCGTGCCGGACTTCAACGACGGCCGGCTCACCGAAAACACGCGCTGCGCCTATCCGCTGGATTTCATCCCCAATGCCTCGAAGAGCGGACGGGCCAGCCACCCGAAAAACATCATCATGCTGACCGCCGATGCCTTCGGCATCATGCCGCCGATCGCACGGCTGACCCCGGCGCAGGCGATGTACCACTTCCTCTCCGGCTACACCGCCAAGGTGGCCGGCACCGAGAAGGGCGTTACCGAGCCGGAAGCGACGTTCTCGACCTGCTTCGGCGCCCCGTTCATGCCGCGCCACCCCAAGGAATACGGCAATCTGCTGCGCGAGCTGATCGCCCGCCACGGCGCCGATTGCTGGCTGGTCAACACCGGCTGGACCGGCGGCGCCTACGGCACCGGCAAGCGCATGCCGATCAAGGCGACGCGCGCCTTGCTGGCCGCAGCGCTTGACGGTTCGCTGAAGGCGTCCGGTTTCCGCACCGACGCCAATTTCGGCTTCGAGGTGCCGGTTGCTGTGCCTGGCGTCGACAGCGCCATTCTCGACCCGCGTTCGACCTGGGCCGACAAGGCAGCCTATGACCGGCAGGCAGCGCGATTGGTCGGCATGTTCGCCGTCAACTTCGAGAAATTCGAGAGCCATGTCGATGCCGTCGTGCTCGGCGCAGCACCCCGCCTGCAGGAAGCTGCGGAATAGTCGAGGCGTCTTCACCGAAGCATCCTTGAAAGGCGCGGTCTCGATCGGGCCTTTTCTTTTTGGTCCGCCGCGCCATGACTGCGGCATGCCGATCGACGACATCATCATATCAGACGAAGCCGTAATCCATCCGGGCGACCTGCACGAGGATTTCATCCGTTCGTCGGGTCCCGGCGGCCAGAACGTCAACAAGGTGGCGACCGCGGTCCAGTTGCGCTTCGACGCCGCCAATGCGGCTGGCCTGTCCGAACGCGTGCGCGCGCGCACGATCAAGCTCGCCGGCCAGCGCGCCACCAAGGACGGCGTCATCGTCATCGAGGCCGGCCGCTTCCGCACCCAGGAGCAGAACCGGGCCGATGCCCGGGCAAGGCTGACGGCGCTGGTCGCCAAGGCCGCGGAACCGCCGCCGCCGCCGCGCAAGAAGACCAGGCCGTCGAAAGGCTCGGTGGAGCGGCGGCTGCAAAGCAAGGCAGGGCGCGGCACGATCAAAAAGCTGCGCGGCCGGGTAGAGAACGACTAAGGACCGTGCCGACTGCGTGCATAAAGCGGCCTCCCCTTCGGAGCCGCAGCCGCAAGGTTTCACCATTGCCACAGAAAGGGAGACCGACAACGGTGGCTTTCGGGTCGCTGTTTCTGATTGGCGGTGGCATGGTTTCAGTATCAACCGGAGGCGAAGTCATGCTCGTTCTGCCCAAAGGCGTCCGCCACATGCCTGGTCATCTGTCCCGCGCGGCGCAGGAAGCGCTGGTCGAAGAGGTGAGGACCATTGTACAGCGCGCGCCGCTGTACGTGCCGGCGATGCCGCGGACCGGCAAGGAGATGAGCGTGCGCATGACCAATTGCGGCACGCTCGGCTGGGTCACCGACAAGGAGCTGGGCTATCGCTACCAGCCAACGCACCCACTCACCGGAGAGCCATGGCCGCCGATCCCGGACGCGCTGCTGCAATTGTGGCGGGAGGTCGCCGCCTATCCGAATCCGCCGGAGGCCTGCCTGGTCAATTTCTATACGCAGGACGCCAAAATGGGTCTGCACCAGGATCGCGACGAAGCCGATTTCTCGGCCCCAGTGGTCTCGGTGTCGCTTGGCGACGATTGCCTGTTCCGGGTCGGCCAAGTGACGGGCAGGGGGGCCACACGCGACGGCGGCACCAAATCGTTCCGCCTGAAAAGCGGCGACGTCGTCGTGCTCGGCGGCGAAGGCCGGCTCTGCTTCCATGGCGTCGACCGCATCTACCCGTCGACCTCGGCGCTGCTGAAAAATGGCGGCAGGATCAATCTGACGCTGCGGCGGGTGACCTTGCCTTGAAGAGGTGAGAGTGCATTCTTGCACTTACTGAACCACTGACCTTGCGAATGAAAAGTCCCTAACGGAATTTAAGGTTTCGGCCGCTAGTCTGCGCCAAAACGTCATCATTCCCGGTGTGGATACCATGCTCGAAATCGAATCCGAAGTGATTTGGCGCTACATTCGAAATGCCGCATGGCGCACGGTTTCGATCGCCCGCTCGGATGCATCGCTCTACCTGTTCATTGGCATCTACACTGCAACGGGGCTGGGGTTTCTGGCTTGGGTCGGCGCGCTCCATCGCACCGCATACCAGACCTACGTGCCGATATGGCTTATGGTTTTCGGTTTCGTGCTGCCGGCGGTATCGCTTCTCCTGGAAACCGGCTGGCTTTTGCATCGATTTGAGCGTCGGCGGAAATTTGCTGCGGGCAAGATGTTCTCAGCCGAGCGGATGGCGGTTCTCTTTTCCGGCATATGTCTGTTGATGGGCATCATGATTTTCCAAAGCACCTTCACCTCGGTCAAGAACGGCATGTCCGTCCTGTGGAAAGGTTTCCCCTATGATCGCGCCTTGGCAGATATCGATGCCTATCTGCATTTCGGCACTGATCCGTGGCGATGGCTCTACGTTATCGGCAAGCATGACTGGGTACGGGAATCCGTCGGATGGAACTACGACATGCTGTGGTTCATCATTTGCTACAGCATGCTGTTTTTCATGGTCACGTCACCACGCACCACGCATCTGAAGAGACGCTATGTGCTGTCCTTCATGGTGGTGTGGGTAGTCGTCGGAAACATCCTGGCCGGGCTGTTCATGTCGGCCGGACCGGCGTTCTACGGCTATGTCACCGGCGATGTGCCACGCTTCGGTGAACAGCTTTCGTTTCTTGCGCAAAGCCCGTCGGCGAGTTCCGCCGCCGTGTACCAGCAGTATCTGTGGACGCTCCAGACCGAGGGTGTGACTGGACTCGCGTCGGGAATATCGGCATTTCCAAGCGTTCATGTCGCCTTGATCACCCTGAATGCGGTATATACCTGGGAGTACGACCAGCGGTTGGGCGCCATCGCATTTCTGTATGTCGCCTTCATAGTCGCGAGTTCGGTCTATCTTGGTTGGCACTATGCGATCGATGGTTATGCGGCGGTCGCGCTCACGATCGCCCTATGTGCGGCCGTCCGCAAGCTGGTACCCGACGGCGAAATCCTGATGCCAGGCCCGGCCCGGCAATCGGCGGCTGGCGGCAGCCGCCCGGAGGCGGCCGTCACAGTTTCCTGAGCGCCACTTCCTCGACCAGATGATTGGCGCCCTTGCGCAGGATGAGGTCGGCCCGCGCCCGTGTCGGCACGATGTTCTCGCGCAGGTTTTTCAGGTTGATGTTGGCCCACAAGCCTTCCGCAATGGCGCGCGCGGCGTCTTCCGAAAGCTGCGAATAGCGGTGGAAGAAGGAGTCCGGATTGCGGAAGGCCGTCTCGCGCAGCCGCATGAAGCGGGCGATGTACCATTGGTGGATCAGCTTTTCGTCGGCGTCGATATAAATGGCGAAATCGAAGAAATCCGACAGGAACGGCACGATCTTGCCGTCCTTCGGCAATTTGCCGGGCTGCAGAACGTTGATGCCTTCGAAGATCAGAATGTCGGGCCGGTCGATGGTGACGAACTCGCCGGGAATGACGTCATAGGTCAAATGCGAATAGACGGGCGCGCGGACATTGCGCTGCGCCGACTTGATGCCCGAGAGGAAACGCAGCAGCGCACCGACATCGTAGCTGTCGGGAAAGCCCTTGCGCTCCATCAGATTGTCGCGTCGCAACACCTTGTTGGGCAACAGGAACCCGTCGGTAGTGATGAGATCGACCTTGGGGCTCGACGGCCAGCGCGCCAGAAGCTCCTTCAGCACGCGCGCCGTGGTCGATTTGCCGACCGCAACCGAACCGGCAATGCCGATGATGAACGGTGTCTTGACCACATCCAGCGCGTTGAAGAAGGCCTGGCGCTGGCGAAACAGCAACTGGCTGGCCTCGACATGCGCCGAAAGCAGCCGCGAGAGCGACAGATAGATGCGCTTGACTTCTTCCAGGTCGACCGGATCGTTCAGTGAGCGCAGACGGTTGATCTCGTCTTCGCCCAGCGTCATCGGCGTGTCGGCGCGGAAGTTCGACCATTGCTCGGCCGAGAAGAAACGATAGGGGGAATATTTCTCGGTCGGAGCGAGCTGGTCCATCGAGTTTCCTGCCCTCTAGAGCATGAGGCCGAAAAGTGTGAAGCGGTTTTCGGGCGACATCATGCTCCCTCTATCAATTTAGAGACGGATTCAGATTTAAGGCCTCGGCCCGAAATCATCCGGCTCTCGCGGTCAGCCTTTCGGCCGGGATGCCTTTTCAGTGACGCCCGAACGGCCGGTGCGGCCCTCAAGCTCCTTCAGCACCTCGCCCAGCGAAACGCCGGCCATGCCAAGCACGACGAGCCAATGATATATGAGATCGGCACTTTCGGAAACGAGGGCTTTCTCGTCGCCCTTGACGGCGGCAATGACGGTCTCGACTGCCTCTTCACCAAGCTTCTGCGCCGCCTTGTCGATGCCTTTGGCGAACAGTTTTGCCGTCCACGAGTCCGGGTCACCGGAACGGGCGCGTTCGCCAATGATCGTTTCCAGATCGGACAGCGAAAATTCAGCCATGGCGCAGTCTACAGCCTTTGTGGAGTGGATTGAACCGGATAGTCCAGCCGCATCGGCAGCCCGGCCTCGGCCATATGCGCCTTGGCTTCCGTAATCGTGTAAGTGCCGAAATGGAAGATCGAGGCGGCGAGCACGGCGCCGGCATGGCCGTCGCGAATGCCCTCGACCAGATGATCGAGCGTGCCGACGCCGCCCGACGCGATCACCGGCGCGCGCACCGCATCCGCTATCGCGCGGGTCAGCGCAATGTCGTAACCGGCCTTGGTGCCGTCACGGTCCATCGAGGTCAAAAGAATCTCGCCGGCGCCGCGATCGACCATTTTTCGCGCAAACTCGACCGCATCGATGCCGGTCTTTTCACGGCCGCCATGGGTGAAGATCTCCCAGCGGTCGGCTTCATTGGGTGCCGACACCTTCTTGGCGTCGATGGCGACGACAATGCACTGGTTGCCGAACTTGTCGGCGGCTTCCGCGACGAAATCGGGGTTCTTCACCGCCGCAGTGTTGATCGACACCTTGTCGGCGCCGGCCAGCAACAGTTTGCGAATATCGGCCACCTGGCGCACGCCGCCGCCGACGGTCAGCGGCATGAAGCATTGTTCGGCGGTGCGGGCGACGACGTCGAAGATGGTTTCACGGTTGTCGGACGACGCGGTGATATCGAGAAAGCAAAGCTCGTCAGCGCCGGCCGCGTCATAGGCTTTGGCCGCCTCGACCGGATCACCGGCATCGATGAGGTCGACGAAATTGACGCCCTTGACGACGCGGCCGTTCTTGACGTCGAGGCAAGGGATGACTCGGGCCTTCAGCATCAGCCCTTCTCCATCGTCGCCAGCAACTCGCTGAGCAGTTCGCCGACCAGCGGCGGAACCTCGGCCTGCGCATCGAACGCCGGATCGTAGGCGGAAATGGTGATGCCGGAAATCGGCAGCAGGCCGGCCATGCCGCAGACAGCCTGGCGCAGCTGTTTCGGCTCCGGGCCGCCGGGCGTGGTGTAGCGGTTGGCCTGCAGCGCCCCGGGGTCGTGCACGTCGAGATCGAGATGCAGGTGCACCCGCTTCGCATCCGGCGCCTTCAGCCTGGTGCTCGCCGTCGCCCAGTCCGGGCATTCGGTGCGGATGACCGGCAACGTCTTCAACAGCTCTGTTTCGGCCGGATCGAGATCGCGCGCGTTGACCAGCACGCAGCGCGCCGGATCGATCGGCTTGAAGCCGGGGATGGCCGAGGCCATCGGCTTCCAGCACAGGCCGAGAACCGTGGCCAGCGCCATGCCGTCGAGAAAGCCGAAGATGGACGTCTCCGGCGTGTTGAGATCGCCATGCTGGTCGGCCCAGATGATCGCATCGGCATCCTCGCCGGCAACCGCACCGGCCGATGTCAGGCAATTGCCGGCCAGCACGATGGGAAGCCGGCCGCGGTCTATGGCGATGCGGACCTCGCCGGAGACGGCGCCGCACACGGCAAAGCCGGTGGCGATCTCGCGCTGCTGTTCGTCGCCAACCCTGCCGATATCGGTGACGACGACGTCATGCCCGGAGAGCGTCAGCGCGTCGACCAGCCCGCCGGCGACGAGTGCATCCGGGCCTCGGCCCATGCCGCCGTGATAGTGGCCGCTGTCATAGGAGGCCAGGATGATGGAAATTTTCACGGCCGGGTCTCCATCGCCTTGCCCTGCAGCACCGCAAGCGCCTCGGCCGGGTCGATGCGCCCGTCATAGAGCGCGCGGCCGGAGATGGCGCCTTCCAGTTTCTTCGCATCGGGCATGGTCATGCGCACGATGTCGGCGATCGAAGCCAGCCCGCCCGAGGCGATGACCGGGATCGAGACCGCGTCGGCGAGATCGATCGTGGCATCCCAGTTGATGCCGGTCAGAACGCCGTCGCGGTCGATATCGGTGTAGATGATGGCGGCAACGCCGGCGCCCTCGAATTTCCGCGCCAGTTCGATGACGCCGAGGCTGGAGGCCTCGGCCCAGCCTTCGACCGCCACCTTGCCGCCCTTGGCATCGATGCCCACGGCGATCTTTCCAGGAAATTCCTTGCAGGCTTCCCGGACCAGGTCGGGATCGCGCACCGCCACCGTGCCGAGGATGACGCGGGCCAGCCCGCGGTCGAGCCAGTCCTCGATCTGCGCCAGCGTGCGGATGCCGCCGCCGAGCTGCACCGGGTTTTTCGTCGCCTTGAGGATGGCGCCGACCGCCGCGCTGTTGACGCTCTGGCCCTTGAAGGCGCCGTTGAGGTCGACGACATGCAGCCATTCAAACCCTTGCTCTTCGAAGGCCTTGGCCTGGGCCGCAGGGTCGTCATTGTAGATGGTCGCGGTCGCCATATCGCCGTGCTTCAGCCGCACGCACTTGCCGTCCTTGAGGTCGATGGCCGGAAACAGGATCACCGTTCAGACCCCTTCCACAATGGCGAAATGCGAGGTCGAATAAGCGCGCCGGAATTTCAGCGCTGCCTGGTATTCGGGGGAATGGAAGCAAGCCAGCGCGATCTCGTAGCTTTCGAACTCGACGATCACATGGCGATTGCCGGATGGCCCTTCCGGGCATGACGACTGACCGCCTCGCGTCAGGAATTTCGCGCCGTATTTGTCGAACGCCGCTTTGTTGGCGGCGATGTATTTCGGATAGTTTTCCGGATCGGTCACATCGACCATCGCCATCCAGTAACCCTTCTTGCTCATCTCAAGGCCTCCAGCGCAGGAAGTTGGTGATCAGTGCCAGGCCGAGCGCCTGGCTCTTTTCCGGATGGAATTGCGTGCCGGCAAGGTTGCCGCGCGCGACCGCCGCCGTTACCGGGCCGCCATAATCGGCGACGGCCAGCACCTCGTCCGGCTTTGTCGCGTCGAGATGATAGGAATGAACGAAATAGGCGTGCAGACCCTTGGGTCCGGTTGCAATGCCGGAAAACAGCGGGTGCTTGCGCTCCAGATCGATGGTGTTCCAGCCGATTTGCGGGATCTTCAGTGCCGGATCGGCGGGCGTGATCTCCGTGACGTCGCCGGCAATCCAGCCGAAGCCCTTGGTCACGGTCTTTTCCAGGCCGCGCTCCGACATCAGCTGCATGCCGACGCAGATGCCGAGGAACGGCCGCGCCTTGGCGATCGCTACCTCTTCCACCGCTTCCCACATGCCGGCGACGCCGCGCAGGCCCGCCGCACAATCGGCATAGGCGCCGACGCCGGGCAAAACGATGCGGTCGGCGCTGCGCACACGCTCGGCATCGGCGGTCAGCTCGATGGCAGCGGCAATGCCGGCTTCATGCGCGGCGCGCTCGAAGGCCTTGGTGGCCGAGCGCAGATTGCCCGACCCGTAATCGATGATGGCAACCCGCATCTCAGGCTTTTCCCGGCGTATGGCTCAGGCCCAGCGTCAGCCCGGTCTGCGTCGGCCGGGCCAGGCTGGCGTCCGGCACGATGCGCGGCAGCGGCGCCGGCTCGTCGGCAAGCGCCTCGGCGTCCAGTGACTGGCGAATGTCGGCATCGTCAGGATTGTCGGCTTCGACGACGCCCCATTCATGCCAGCCGCGGCGGCGCAGCGCTGTGATCCGCAGCCCTTGGCCTTCCAGCCCTATATAGAGCGAGACCAGTAAAGACAGTGCGGAGCCGGCCCAGTCCAGTCCCAGCCATTGGCCGAGCACCGAGATGAGCCCCATGGCGACGAAGGCGAGCGCCGCCTCGATCCACAGCCTGTGCCAGGCGAGCCACAGCGGCGCCACCAGGAAAGCCAGCCAGGAAAAACCGTCGCGGACAAAAATGGGTGCGTCGGCCGCCTCGGTGCGGCCTGGCGGTTCCATCACGACATAGATGGCCATCAGCCTACCCTTTCAGAGATCCCTTGGTGGAGGGAACTGCATCGGGCTGGCGCGGGTCGCGCTCCAGTGCGAAACGCAGCGCGCGCGCCACCGCCTTGAAGCAGGTCTCAGCAATATGGTGATTGTTGGCGCCATAATGGTTGGTGACATGCAGCGTGATACCGGCATTCTGCGCCAGCGCCTGGAAGAATTCACGCACCAGTTCGGTGTCGAACGTGCCGATCTTCGGCGAAGAGAAGGCGACATTCCAGACCAGGAACGGACGGCCCGACACGTCGATCGCGGCCCGCGTCAGCGTCTCGTCCATGGCAAGGTCGACAGAGGCATAGCGCATGATGCCGCGCCGCTCGCCCAGCGCCTTGGCCAGCGCCTGGCCGATCGCAATGCCGGTGTCCTCGACCGTGTGGTGGTCGTCAATGTGCAGGTCGCCCTTGGCCTTCACCGTGATGTCGATCAGCGAGTGGCGCGAGAGCTGGTCCAGCATATGGTCGAAGAAGCCGACGCCGCTCGACATCTCGGATTTTCCGGTGCCGTCGACGTGGACCGAGACGCTGATCTCGGTTTCCTTGGTCTTGCGGCTGACTTCGGCGGTACGGGACGCCATGACCTTGTCCTTGTCTTTGGGCATACGACACTTTTGGCAACTGACCGGGGCGAAACGAAAAGACAATGCCTCCAGGCGCTCATTTGCTTGAAAACGAAAGCCTTCTAGCAGCATGATCCTGCGATGGCCAGTTGCGATGCGGACCGCTATCGGCCCATGGCGGAGGCGGTTTGCAATCGTTAGCCCCATGCATACATATGGCCGATCGAAATCCCGCGCCAATCGCCTTATCGGGATCGCGCGAATCGGAGCAGCAGATGTCCAATGAACTGAGCATGCACGCCACGACCATCGTGACGGTGCGTAAGGGTAACAAGGTGGTGATCGCCGGCGACGGCCAGGTCAGCCTTGGCCAGACCATCATGAAAGGCAACGCCAAAAAGGTGCGCCGCATCGGCAAGGGCGGCAATGTCATTGCCGGTTTCGCCGGCGCCACAGCGGACGCTTTCACCCTTCTGGAGCGGCTGGAAGCCAAGCTCGAACAATATCCGGACCAGTTGACGCGCGCCTGCGTCGAGCTCGCCAAGGACTGGCGCACCGACCGTTATCTGCGCCGGCTGGAAGCGATGATGCTGGTGGCCGACAAGTCGGTTTCGCTGGCGCTCACCGGCACCGGCGACGTGCTAGAGCCCGAATTCGGCGTCATGGCCATCGGTTCCGGCGGCAACTATGCGCTGGCCGCTGCCCGCGCGCTGATGGACAGCGACAAGGATGCCGAGGAGATCGCCCGCAAGGCGATGCAGATCGCCTCCGACATTTGCGTCTATACCAACAACAACTTTGTTGTCGAAACGCTCGATGCCGGCTAACCCGCCGGTGCTCTATGATTTTCGACCGGTTACCGAAAAAGACCTGCCGATGATCGCCGGCTGGCTGGCCGAGCCGCATGTCGCCGGATGGTGGGACGATCCTGAGACGGAAATCGCCGAAATCCGGGAGCACATTGACTCAATTTCTGTAGAGCCGCTGATCGTCGAGTTCGACGGCAGGCCGATCGCCTATCTGCAGAGCTACGATCCGCATCTGGAAGATGGCCATCCCTATGCCGACCAGCCGTTGGGCACGCTCGGCATCGACCTGTCGATCGGCGTGCCGGACCTGGTTGGCAAAGGTCATGGCTCGGCGATCGTCAGGCAATTCGTCGAGCAACTGTTCGATGAAGGCGCGCCGCGCATCATCATCGATCCGCATCCCGACAATGGCCGCGCCATCCGCGCCTATGAAAAAGCGGGCTTCAGGGCTATCGATCGCAGGCACTCTAGATATGGGGACGTCGTGCTGATGGCTGCCGATGCCGAAGACGGCGACGCGGAAGAAGGGGAATGAGTTGATGGCGACACCGGGAACTGCCAAAAATTACTCGGCCTACGAAGACAGCTGGCGGATGGGGCTTCTGCTCGTGCTCGCTCTGCTCATCTTCCAGGCCGGCGCGCTTTACGGCATGGGCCGCACGCCGATCTGCACCTGCGGTTACGTCAAACTCTGGCACGGTGTGGTGAACAGTTCGGAGAATTCCCAGCATATTTCCGACTGGTACACGTTCTCGCACATCATCCACGGCTTCCTGTTCTACGCCTTGGCCTGGTTCCTGTTCCCGCGCTCGCCAATCGGTCTGCGCCTGGCTTTCGCCGTCGTCATCGAGGGCGGCTGGGAACTCCTGGAAAACAGCCCGTTCATCATCGAGCGCTACCGCGCCGGTACCATTTCGCTGGATTACTATGGCGACTCGATCATCAATTCGGTGTCCGACACACTGGCCATGGTGCTGGGATTTGTGATGGCGCGAAAGCTACCTATATGGAGCATCGTCGGCCTCGCCCTCATCTTCGAACTGGGTGTCGGCTACCTCATCCGGGACAATCTGACGCTCAACGTGATCATGCTGCTGCATCCGTTCGAGTCCATCAAGCAGTGGCAAAGTGGAATCTAGTGATATGACCACCTTCTCTCCCCGTGAAATCGTTTCGGAACTCGACCGCTTCATCATCGGCCAGAAGGACGCCAAGCGCGCCGTGGCCATTGCCTTGCGCAACCGCTGGCGCCGCCAGCAGTTGGAAGGCCAGATGCGCGAAGAGGTGATGCCGAAGAACATCCTGATGATCGGCCCGACCGGCGTCGGCAAGACCGAGATCTCGCGCCGCCTGGCGCGACTCGCCGGTGCGCCTTTCGTCAAGGTCGAGGCCACCAAGTTCACCGAAGTCGGCTATGTCGGCCGCGATGTCGAGCAGATCATCCGCGATCTGGTCGAGATCGCCATCGGCCTGGTGCGCGAGAAGATGCGCGAGGACGTGAAGGCGCGCGCGCACCTCAATGCCGAGGAGCGCGTGCTGGAAGCCCTGGTCGGCAAGACGGCGAGCCCGGCGACCCGCGATAGCTTCCGCAAGAAGCTGCGCGACGGCGAGCTCGATGACAAGGAGATCGAGATCGAGGTTGCCGACGCCGGCACCGGCGGCATGCCCGGCTTCGAGATCCCCGGCATGCCGGGCGCCAATATCGGCGTGCTCAACATCAACGACATGCTGTCGAAGGCGATGGGTGGCAAGAAGACCAAGGCGCGCAAGACGACGGTCAAGGAATCCTACGCGCTGCTGGTCAACGACGAGTCCGACAAGCTGCTCGACCAGGACGAAGTCGTGCGCCGGGCGCTGGATGCGACCGAAAATGACGGCATCGTCTTCCTCGACGAGATCGACAAGATCGCCTCGCGCGAAGGTGGCATGGGCGCCGGCGTCTCGCGCGAAGGCGTGCAGCGCGACCTGCTGCCGCTGATCGAAGGCACGACGGTTGCGACCAAATACGGACCGTTGAAGACCGACCACATACTGTTCATCGCCTCGGGCGCCTTCCATGTCTCCAAGCCGTCCGACCTGTTGCCGGAATTGCAGGGCCGCCTGCCGATCCGTGTCGAGTTGCGGGCGCTGGAGAAGGACGATTTCATTCGCATCCTCACCGAGACCGAGGCCAGCCTCATCAAGCAGTATATCGCGCTGATGAAGACCGAAGGCGTCGACCTCACCTTCACCGACGATGCCATCGATTCGCTGGCCGGCATCGCTGTCGACCTCAACGCTAGCGTCGAAAACATCGGAGCGAGACGCCTGCAGACGGTGATGGAGCGCGTGCTGGACGAGATCTCCTACGACGCGCCCGACCGCAACGGCACCAGCGTCGCCATCGATGCCGCCTATGTGGAAAAGCATGTCGGCGACCTCTCGCGAAACACAGATTTGTCGCGATTCATCCTTTAAACGAGGGCGCCGGTTCATCCGGCGCCGGTATTAGAGCGCCGCGCGTCCTTTGGACGCGCAAAGGTCGCTCTAACAGTATTGAATCGACGCATCGGACTTTCCAAAAATCGGTTTCGATTTTTGGGCCGATGCTTAGGCAACAGTTTCCGGCAAACATCATCGTGTGTGGCCGGATGGTATCATGCGGCCACCTTTCGTCTTGCTGGCTGCAAGGGCGCTCTCGACTCGACCGGGAGCTTTACCTAATTTGCGCGGCAATTCTCTAGGCGGCGGCGCATGAAAAAACTGATCCTGCTCATTCTCGGCTTGACGCTGGCGGCGACGCTGTTCGCGGCTGACGCGGCGACATTGGTGCCGGCGGGCAACCGCAATGTCGTGCAGCCTGACATACCGGGCGCCTCCAGCCGCCGCACCCAGGCCACCAACACCACCTTCCAGGCCAAATACCGCAAGATCTACGCTCTGTTGCAGAACGACGCCGAATTGCGCGCCAAGATCAGGAAGGCGGCTGCCGCTTACGGCATCAACCCCTCGCACATCGTCGGCGCCATCGTCGGCGAGCACACCTACAATGTCGATGCCTACGACCGGCTGCAGACCTACTACGTCAAGGCGATCTCCTACCTCTCCAGCAAGCTGTCCTTCGCCTATGACGGCGAGGACATCACCGATTTCGTGCAGCGGCCGGAATTCAAGAAGTGCACGATGTCGGACAGCTACGACCTGTGGGAATGCCGCGAGCAGGTGTGGAACCGCTCCTTCCGCGGCAAGACCGTCGGCGGCACCAGCTTTCCCAACGACCGTTTCGGCGCCACCTTCTTCCAGCCCTATTATGCCGGCCAGACCTTTGGCCTCGGCCAGCTCAACCCGCTGACCGCGCTGCAGATGAGCGATCTCGTGCACAAGGTGTCGGGGCTGCCCGAGCTCGATGTCGCCGATCCCAATGGGGTCTACAAGACCATCATGGATCCGGATCTGACATTGCCCTACGTCGCAGCGACGATCAGGAAGTCGATCGACGCCTACAAAAACATTGCCGGCTTCGACATCTCAGGCAATCCGGGGCTGACCGCCACGCTCTACAATGTCGGCAATCCCGAGCAGCGCGCCTATGCGCTGAAGGCCGAGAACGACAAGCGCCGCGCGGCGGGTGAGGCGGTCAAACTGCCCGAGGAGAATTATTACGGCTGGCTGGTCAACGACAAGCTGGACGAGCTGAAGGCGCTGTTTTAGGTGGTTTGAAGCTCAAGGCCCCTACCTCCCCCTTGTGGGGAGGTCGGACCGAAGGTCCGGGTGGGGGTCTGCGCCGCCCCCACCTCGCTGCTTCGCAGCGACTTGCCGAGGCGAGCCACGGGTCTCGCCCGTCCTTCGGACCCCCACAAGGGGAGGGTGGGTTCACGCCGCCAGCAGCGACTTCAATTTGACCGCCTGCGATCCCAGCGCCTCCGGCGCCGGCTGTGCCCGTTTCGCGATCAGCATCTCGGCCAGCCTGATGTCGCGCGCCACGGCATTGCCCGTACCGATGCCGCTCGCCGCCACCAGCGTGCCATCCTCGGCCAGATGAAACAGAATAAAAGCACCGTCGCCGAGATCGCGGCGGACCGTGCTTTTGCCCTCGTCGGGAAGGCCGGCGATCTGCAGCGACAAACCATGCTGATCCGACCAGAACCATGGCACCGCGGCATGCGCCTCGCGGGCGCCCAGCATGTTCTTCGCGGCCAGCGCACCCTGTTCCTGCGCATTGCGCCAGGCTTCCAGCCTTACCCGCCGGCCAGCATAGACAGCGAGCGGAAACGAGCAGCAATCGCCGGCGGCGAAGATGTCGGGATCGATTGTTTGGAGTTCGCCATTGACGGCGATGCCGTTATCGACGGTCAGGCCCGCTTCCGCGGCAAGCCCGGTCACCGGCACGGCGCCGATGCCGATGACGGCGAGATCGGCGACGATGTCCTGCCCATCGGCGAGCATGATGTGCACCTCAGCGCCGTCGTCGGCGATATCAGCGATGCCCTGACCGGTGAGCACGGTCACGCCTTCGGCCTCATGCGCCTGATGGATGATTTCAGCGATCTCCGCCGGCACCCCGCGCATGAGGATGCGCGGCTGCGCCTCAATGACCGTGACGCTGGCCCCGAGCTTGCGCGCCGAAGCGGCGAGCTCCAGGCCGATAAAGCCACCACCAATGATGGCGATGCGGTTTGCCGGGCTGAGGTGGGCGCGAATGGCCAGCGCGTCGGCAAAGGTGCGGAGGTAGACGCAGCGCGACCCCAATCCCGGCATCGGCAGCTTGCGCGGTGTCGAGCCGGTCGCCAGCAGCAGCTTGTCGTAGGGCAGGGCCGAACCGTCCGACAGCCGCACCATATGCGCCGGGCGGTCGATCGCCACCGCTTGAACGGAATGGATATGCCGGATCGATTTCTCGGCCAGAATTTCGTCGCTGGCGATCGTCTTGATCTCGGCCGCGTCGCTCGTCATTGCGTCCTTGGACAGGGGCGGCCGCTCATAGGGCAGATGGGGTTCGTCACCCACCAGCGTCACCGGCCCGTCATAGCCCAGCTCGCGCAGTGTCAGCGCTGCCCGCCCGCCGCACTCGCCGGCGCCAATGATGACCATTCCCGCCTGCATGGTCCTATCCGATCTGGATCAGCACTTTGCCGGCCTCGACCTTTACCGGATAGGTGGCGAGATTGACGCAAACCGGCGCGCCCCGTGCCGCCCCCGTCTTGTAATTGAAGCGGCCATTGTGCTTGGGGCACTCGATGATGTCGTCCATCACCAGCCCGTCGGCCAGATGCACCTTTTCGTGCGTGCACAGGCCATCCGTGGCGAAATAATCGTCGTCAGGGCTGCGATAGATGGCGAAGGTGCGGCCGCCATGGTCGAAGCGCATCACATCTTCTTCGTCGATGTCGCCGGCAGCACAGGCTTCGATCCAGTCGCTCATGTGTTCCTCCCAAAAGCAATTCCAGGAAAAGTGCGTTGCGGTTTTCCGTTCGGAGTTGCGTCGAAACAAAAGCTTAATCGCGCGATCATTCCGCCGCGGCGGCGACGGCGTCGTTGTGGAGTTCCTCGCGATAGGGCCGCGCCGTTGGCGGCAGTTCGCGCTTGAGGAAATAGTCCTCGTTGCGCAGCTGGCGCAAAAAGGCCGGGATCATCTCACGATAGCCGGCCAGGATCGACGGCGTCGGCGTCGGCAGATCGTGCTTGATCAGCGCATGCAGTTTAGGCAGCGCATGATAGGGCACCATCGGGAACATGTGGTGTTCGACGTGATAGTTCATGTTCCAGTAGATGAAGCGGCTGACCGGGTTCATGTAGACGGTGCGGCTGTTCAGCCGGTGGTCGATGACATTTTCCGCCAGCCCGCCATGCTGCAGCAGGCCGACCATGACATGATGCCAGGCGCCGTAGAGCCGGGGCAGCCCGACCAGCATCAGCGGCAGCCATGAGCCGAAATACAGTGCGATCGCGATGGTCACGGCATAGATCGCCGTCCAGATGCGGGCGATGCGAATGGCCTTAGGCTGCTCCTGTTCGGGGATAAAAGTCTTTTCCGCCGCGCTGATATTGCCGGCGGCATTGCGCAGCATGTCCGACATCGCATGCCAGGCATCCAGCACGCCGATAAAGCCAAGCGCGACCCGGAACAGATCCGGCGGCCGCATGACGGAGATTTCCGGGTCGCGGCCGACGATGATGGTGTCGGTGTGGTGGCGGGTGTGGCTCCAGCGCCAGGTCACCGGATTGCGCATGATCATGAAGCAGGCGATCTGGTAAACCGCGTCGTTCATCCACTGGGTGCGGAAGGCGGTGCCGTGGCCGCATTCGTGCCAGCGTGAGTCGGTGGAGGAGCCGTAGAGCACGCCATAGACGAAGAAGAACGGCACGCACCACCAGCTGCCCCAGAACCAGGCGCCGCCGGCGGCACTCAGGATCAGCGCGGCCAGCCAGATCGCGGTGTCGCGGATCGCCGGCCCGTCGGAGCGCTGCATCAGCTCCTTCATCTGCTTGCGCGGAATATCGGTGTGATACCACTCGGCCGCCGCCAGCCCGGTCTCGACGGCGAGCTTGGAATCGCGGCCCATCAGGCTGTAGTCGCGCCGAAACGGTAGTGTGGATAGTGTCGCTTCCATAGGGGCTGCCTCCGTCGGCCACAGCATCCGTCAGGACGGATATGTCCATTACAGGCGCTTGTGTCCGAGCGCAAAATAGCGCCATGCGGTGATAGTCTCAATATCACAAAGATAGTTTCTATCATTTTCCATCAGAACGATGTAAGCAGTTGCAGGCACTCATGCGGGACAGTCATGGCAAAACGGCCAACCATCACCGATCTGGCGCGCATCTCCGGCGTTAGCGTCGCCACTGTCGACAGGGTGCTGAACAACCGGCTGCCGGTGCGCGAGGAAACCGCGCGCCGCGTCTATGAGGCGGCGACCGGCATCGGCTACCACGCCGCCGGGCTGATCAAGCGGCGCATGCGCCAGGAATTGCCGGAATACCGCCTCGGCTTTCTGCTGCTGCGGGGCAATGATGTTTTTTACGGCGATTTCGCGAGGGAGCTAGAAATGGCGGTCTCGCAATCGCAGCGCTTCCGCGGCGTCGCCACCATCGATTTCGCCAGCTCGCTAGCCGCCGACGAGATCGCCGCCCAGATGCGCAAGCTGGCAGCGAAATCCAGAGCAATCGCCGTTGTCGGTCCGGACCATCCGACGCTGACGGCGGTCGTGGAGTCGCTGAAAGCGAGGGGGCAACCTGTCTTCTCGCTGCTGTCCGACTTTGCCGCTGGCATCCGTGAGGGATATGTCGGCCTCGACAATCGCAAGGTCGGTCGCACCGCGGCCTGGATGATCGCCAGGGCGGCAAAGAACCCCGGCAAGGTCGCCCTTTTCGTCGGCAGTCATCGCTTCCACGGTCATGAACTGCGCGAGATCGGATTTCGCTCCTTCTTCCGCGAACATGCGCCGGACTTCACGGTGATGGAAACGCTGGTCAATCTGGAAGCCAACCAGGTCACCCACGATGCGATGATCGATCTCCTGGTGCGGTATCCGGATCTTGCCGGCTGCTATGTCGCCGGCGGCGGCATGGAAGGCGCGGTCTCGGCGCTGCGGGCTGCGAAGCCCGCAAGCATGCCGGTGGTCGTCTGCAACGAGATCAACGCCGAATCGCGCGCGGCACTCGCCGACAACATCCTGACCATGGTGATCTCGACGCCGCTCGCCGCCTTGTGCCGCGAGCTTGTCGACCTGATGGCGCATTCCATCGAGGCCGGCGCCGCCAACGCGCCGGGCCAGACCTTTCTGCCCTTCGACATATATCTGCCGGAAAATATCTAACGCGTTGCCGCGCCGACCCGTTCGGCGCGGGCTCTCCGGCGATGATAGAATCTATCAGAGTCTGCCTTCAGACACGGCCTGTGCCGCTGCCGGCCTTGATTCGACGTGAAATTGCGGCGAGGCGACCGAAAATCCGCTTTCCGACTTAGGAATCGCTCTTGACGTCTCGCGAAAAAATGGAATAAATATTTCATCAGATTGGTATTTTGGTTCTTTCGTTCCGGAACATCTGTTTCAAACTGGGAGCCTGGCGTTCCATCGCTTGGACAAAACGCCATACGGAACAGGAAGGCATCAGGGAGAGATTCCTCGGGCTATCGGGGATTCCGGGTAGATCGGTGCAGCCGGACACCAATGTGGAGGAGAAACACAATGAAGAAACTGATTTTGGGCGTCGCCTTTGCGGCGCTGATGAGTTCGTCCGCTTTTGCCGCCAAGGTCGGCGTGTCGATGGCCAAGTTCGACGACAACTTCCTCACCGTGCTGCGCAACGGCATGATCGAGCAGGCCAAGGGCATGAGCGGCGTGGAACTGCAGGTCGAGGACGCGCAGAACGACGTCGCCAAGCAGCTCGACCAGATCAAGAACTTCGCCGCCTCGGGCGTCGACGCCATCATCGTCAACCCGGTCGACACCTCGGCCACGCAGGCGATGTCGGACGCCGCCGCAGCCGCCAAGATCCCGTTGGTCTATGTCAACCGCCAGCCGGTCAATGTCGACACGCTGCCGGACAACCAGGCCTTCGTCGCGTCGAACGAGGCCGATTCCGGCACGCTCGAGACCAAGGAAGTCTGCCGCCTGTTCACCGAGGCCGGCAAGAAGGAAGCCAATGTCTATGTCATCATGGGCGAGCTTTCCAACCAGGCCGCCGTGCAGCGCACCAAGGACATCGAAGAGGTGATCGCCACGCCGGAGTGCAGCTTCATCAAGATCATCGACAAGCAGACTTCGAACTGGAACCGCGACGAAGCGCAGAACCTGATGACCAACTGGCTGTCAACCGGCAAGCCGTTCGACGGCGTCATCGCCAACAATGATGAAAGCGCCATCGGCGCCATCCAGGCGATGAAGGCCGCCAACATCGACATGAAGACGGTCGTCGTCGGCGGTGTCGACGCCACGCAGGACGCGCTTGCCGCCATGCAGGCCGGCGACCTCGATGCCACCGTGTTCCAGGATGCGGCCGGCCAGGGCGCCGGCGCGCTCGACGCGGCACTGAAGCTCGCCAAGGGCGAGAAGGTCGAGCACAAGGTCTACGTGCCCTTCCAGCTGGTTACGCCGGCCAACATCGACAAGTTCCTGAAGAAGAACTGAGCCGGCAACCCACGCGTAAGCAATTCCAGGAAAAAGTGTGAAGCGGTTTTCCGTCCGGAATTGCGACAAACAAACAAGAGAGCGGCGCAACCGCGCCGCTCCCGCTTCCCCCACCGCCCTGAGGGGCGGAAGGGCAAATGCGGCCTCACGGAGGACAAGGCATGTCACAGACATCTCATGGCGTCGGCGGGGTCAGCTATGACGCGAAGAGGCGGACATGGCCGGCCGAATTCAACGTCTTCCTGGCGCTGGTCATTCTGGTCGTCATCTTCGAAATGATCGGCCGCATCTTTCTTGGCGACAGCTTCCTGTTCAACACGCGCGACAACGTCGCCGGGATCTTCAATGAGGCCCGCCTGCAGATCATCATCCTGCAGGTGTCGATCGTCGGCATCATCGCCATCGGCGTCACGCAGGTGATCATTTGCGGCGGCATCGACTTGTCCTCGGGCTCGATCGTCGGCGCCACCGCCATGATCGCCATGAGTTTTGCCCAGGTGGCGACGGTCAACGGTAACCCCAACCCCAAGGCGATGTTCCTGGCGCAAGGCTGGACCGACCTGCCGGTCATCGTGCCGGTGCTGGTCGCCATCGGCTGCGGTCTGCTCGCCGGTCTCGTCAACGGCTCCTTGATTGCATACACGCGCATTCCGCCGTTCATCGCCACGCTCGGCATGATGGTGACCGCGCGCGGCATTGCCAAATGGTGGTCCAAGGGTCAGCCGATCTCGTTTCCGACCGAAAGTTTCGCTGGTATCGGCAAGGGCCTGATGCCGGTCATCATCTTCCTGTCGCTGGCGGTGCTGTTCCAGCTGATCATGACCTACACACGCTACGGCAAGCACTGCTACGCCATCGGCTCCAACGAGGATGCCGCGCGCATGTCGGGCATCAAGATCGCCAACCACAAGATCCTCGTCTATGTCATTGCCGGCATCCTCGCCGCGCTGGCCGCCGTCGTGCTATCCTCCAAGAACCTGACGGCACAGTCCGGCATGGGCGTCATGTACGAGCTCGACGCCATCGCCATGGCGGTCATCGGCGGCGTCTCTTTGTCGGGCGGCCGCGGCTCGATCGTCGGCACGGTGATCGGCTCGCTGATCTTCGGCGTCATCATTTCCGGCTTCACCTTCCTGCGCCTCGACGCCTACTATCAGGAGATGGTCAAGGGCGTGATCATCGTCGGCGCGGTCGTTCTCGACCAATGGCGCCAGCGCATGCGGGCATTGAGGGCTTGACCATGCCAGATATCTCCACGACAGACATCGTCCTGAAGACCGAAAACCTGACCAAACGCTATGGCGGCGTCCATGCGCTGGAAGGCGCGAATTTCGAGCTGCGCAAGGGCGAGCATGTCGCCATCATGGGCGACAATGGCGCCGGCAAATCCACCTTCGTGCGCCAGATCACCGCCGTCGAGCAACGCACCAGCGGCCAGATCTGGTTCGACGGCAGGGAAGTGAATTTTGCCGGGCCGATCGAAGCGCGAACGGCGGGCATCGAGACCGTGTTCCAGAATCTGGCGCTGGCCGACGATCTCGACGTGCCGTCGAACCTGTTCCTCGGCCGCGAAAAGGTGCTTTTCAATCTCGGGCCGTTCTCGATCCTCGACCGCAAATACATGCGCAAGGCGACCGAGGCGGCGCTGATCCGCACGGCAGTGAAAATCCCCAATTTGTCCAACACCATCCGTCACATGTCGGGCGGCCAGCGCCAGTGCGTTGCGATCGCCCGGACCGCGACCTTCGCCTCCAAGCTGATCATCATGGACGAGCCGACGGCAGCCCTTGGCGTGCAGGAGACGGCGCAGGTCGAAAACATCATCCGCACGCTGAAGGACAATGGCGAGCCGCTGATCCTGATCAGCCACAACATGCGCCAGGTGTTCGACCTGTGCGACCGCATCGTCGTCTTCCGGCGCGGCCGCATCGTCGCCAACCTGCGCAAGGAAAACACCGACGGCAACGACATCGTCTCCTACATCACCGGCGCCAAGACCGGGGAGGCGGAACTCGCGGCCTGAACAGGATGGTCATCCTGTTTTCTGGCGTGCTCGAAAAATTATCTTGCCACCTTTCTCAAAAGGAAGGTGGAGACACAACTCTCTCGAACCCATCCCCCTAGAGGAAATACCCCATGACTGTTCGTTTCGCCCTCCTCGGTGCCGGCCGCATCGGCAAGGTCCATGCCCGCGCCGTCGGCTCCAACCCGCAGGCCAGACTGGTGGCCGTTGCCGACGCTTTTGAAAAGGCGGCGACCGAGTTGGCAACCGCCTATGGCGCCGAAGTGCGCACCATCGACGCGATCGAGAAGGCCAAGGACATCGACGCCGTGGTCATCTGCACGCCGACCGACACCCATGCCGATCTGATCGAGCGTTTCGCCAAGGCCGGCAAGGCGATCTTCTGCGAGAAGCCGATCGACCTCGACGTCAAGCGTGTCGAGAAATGCCTGGCCGTGGTCGACAAGGCCAAGGCGACGCTGATGGTCGGTTTCAACCGCCGCTTCGATCCGCATTTCGCCGCCGTGCGCAAGGCGATCGACGACGGCGCCATCGGTACTGTCGAGATGGTCACCATCACCTCGCGCGATCCGGGCGCGCCGCCGGTCGATTACATCAAGCGCTCGGGCGGCATTTTTCGCGACATGACCATCCACGATTTCGACATGGCGCGCTTCCTGCTCGGCGAAGAGGTGGCGGCGGTCAGCGCCCATGCTTCGGTGCTGGTCGACAAGAAGATCGGCGAGGCCGGCGATTTCGATTCGGTCAGCGTCATCCTCGAAACCGCGTCCGGGAAGCAGGCCGTCATCTCCAATTCGCGACGCGCCACCTATGGCTACGACCAGCGCATCGAGGTGCATGGGTCCAAGGGCATGGTCGCCGCCGAAAACCAGCGGCCGGTGTCGATCGAAGTCGCCAACGAGAAGGGTTACACCCGCCCGCCGCTGCACGATTTCTTCATGACCCGCTATCTCGACGCCTACGCCATCGAGATTGCCGCCTTCATCACTGCTGCAACCTCGGGCAAGAAGGCATCGCCGAGCGGCGCCGACGGCCTCGTGGCGCTGAAGCTGGCCGATGCGGCGCTGAAATCGGCGACATCGGGCAAGACCGTCCGCCTCGACAAGTAAGAACCGAAACCAGGGCACAGGAGCAGAGCGATGAGCACATCAGCCGATCGCAATTCGAACACGCGCGCCATCGTCACCGGCGGCGCGCAAGGCATCGGCTTCGCCGTTGCCGAGGCCTTGGCCGACGAAGGCTGCAAGGCGCTGGCGCTGATCGGCCGTTCGCAGGAGAAGGGCGACAAGGCTGTCGCCCACTTCAAGAAGGCAGGCGTCGATGCGATCTTCATCAGCGCCGACGTCTCGAAAGTGGCGGACTGCAAGCGCGCCGTGGCCACCGCCGTCTCGCATTTCGACACCATCAACGCGCTGGTCAACGCCGCCGCCACGTCCGCGCGTGGTTCACTTGTCGAAACTTCGGAAGAGGTGTTCGACCAGATTTTCCACACCAATGTGCGTGGTCCCTTCTTCCTGATGCAGGGCGTGGTGGCGCATCTGCTGGACAAGAAGGCGCCGGGCTCGATCGTCAACGTGCTCTCTATGTCGGCGCATTGCGGCCAGTCGTTCCTGGCGCCCTATTCATCGAGCAAGGGTGCACTGGCGACACTGACCAAGAACGTCGCCAACGCCTATCGCTCCAACCGCATCCGCTGCAACGCCGTTCTGCCGGGCTGGATGGACACCGAGGGCGAGGACATCGTGCAGAAGAAATGGCACGGTGCCTCCGACGACTGGCTGGCAAAGGCAGAGGCCGGCCAGCCCATGGGCCAACTGGTGAAGCCCGACCAACTGGCGCGGCTGATCAGCTACATGGCCAGCCCGCAATCCGGTGTCATGACCGGCTCGCTGGTCGACTATGACCAGAACGTCGCGGGGACCTCGCCGGAGTAGCTTCAAACCCTGTTGCAGCAACATCGCCATTCCCAGATAGTCATGATAGTCAGGCTAGTCACGAGGGATGCGATGCTAACGTCATCCAAAGACACCAACTGGACGGTTGCCGGGGCAAAAGCCCGGCTCTCCGAGGTCATCGAGCGCGCACAGTCCTCGCCGCAGACGATCACCAAGAACGGCAAACCAAGCGTGGTTGTCGTCTCGGCCGAGGAATGGCAGCGCAAGATCGCACGCAAGGGTACGCTTGCCGAGTTCCTGCTGGACTCGCCGCTGCGCGGCGCCGATCTCGAGCTTGAACGTCAGCGCGACGAACCGCGTGACCTGCCGCTGTGAGACTGCTGCTCGACACGAATGTCCTGTCCGAGGCCAGCGCCTGACGCACGTGTCCTGGGCTGGCTGGACGAGCTTGATGAGGACCGCTCCTCATCAGCGTAGTATCGATCGCCGAGATCCGGCGCGGCGTCTCTCTGATGGATGAGGGCCGCAAACGCGAGGCGGTGGCCGAATGGCTCGCCCGGGACCTGCCCCAGCGCTTCGAACAGCGGGTTTTGCCGGTGGACGATGCGGTTGCCTTGGCCTGGGCGACCTGATGGGTTTGGCAAGCGCCGCGGTCGTGGTCTATCGTCGATGGACGGCCTGATCGCAGCAACTGCGATTGCGCACGAGCTCACCTTGGCAACGTGCAATACGAAAGATTTCGAAGGCTTTGGGCTTGAACTCTTCGATCCCTGGACCGCATGAGCGCGCTCCGCGTTATACGTGTTGGCGATTGGCGAACCGCCGGCACTTCGTCATCCACGGGCGGAGCAAGGAGCGTGGCGACGCAGCGCAGACCCGAGGATCCATGCCGCGACTTCAGAGCGCTGCTACGGTCCAGAATTCTGCTCCGCCGCACTCCACGGCCCAGGTCACGGAATGGATCCCAGGGTCTCCGCGACGGAGCTTCGCTCCTGCTCCGCCCAGGGATGACGAAATCGCGAGGATTCGGCCCATCCCGAATTGTCTCCGCATACCCCACGTGACAAGCGCCTCGGCATCGACTATATGAGCCTCATGATCAACCTGACCGCCACCTATTGGTACTTTACGAGCTCGCTGGCGGCGGGAGGATTGCGCTCGATCTGAAGATTGCAGCAACAAGTCCGAACAGCCGCCAGACCTGGCGGCTTTTTTGTATCAGCCGGCAGGTCTCCTAAAAACAGGAGCAGAAAGCCGTGTTGACCACCACAGACGATCTTCGGGTCAAGGAAATCCGAGAATTGAGTACGCCGGACGAGGTGATGCGGGAGATCCCGCGCACGCTGACGGCAACGCGCACCGTGAGCGCATCACGCAACGCCACCCATGCCATCTTGAACGGCACCGACGACCGGCTGCTTGTCATCGTTGGCCCGTGTTCGATCCACGACCCGGTCGCGGCCGTTGACTATGCCAGCCGGCTAGTGGCGCTGCGCGAGACCCTGTCCGACCGGTTGGAGATCGTCATGCGGGTCTATTTCGAAAAGCCGCGCACGACTGTCGGCTGGAAGGGCCTTATCAACGATCCCGATCTCGACGGCAGCTTCAACATCGACAAGGGGCTCAGGATGGCGCGCAACGTGCTGTCGGCGGTCAACAATCTCGGCCTGCCCGCAGCGACCGAATTCCTCGACATGACGACGCCGCAATACATTGCCGACCTCGTCGCCTGGGGCGCCATCGGCGCGCGCACCACCGAGAGCCAGATCCACCGCGAACTGGCTTCCGGCCTGTCCTGCCCGGTCGGCTTCAAGAACGGCACCGACGGCAATCTCAGGATCGCCGCCGAGGCGGTGAAATCCGCCGCCCAGCCGCATCATTTCATGGCGGTGACCAAGGGCGGACGCAGCGGCATTGCGACTACTACCGGCAATGAGGACTGCCACGTCATCCTGCGCGGCGGCGTTCAGCCGAATTACGATGCGGCGAGCGTCGAGGCGGCCTCGGTCGAACTTGCCCGCATCGGCGTCGCCCCCCGTCTGATGATCGATGTCAGCCACGCCAACTCGAGCAAGAAGCCGGAGAACCAGCCGAAGGTGGCGGCCGATGTCGCCGGCCATGTGGCAGCAGGGGACGAGCGTATCATCGGCGTCATGATCGAGAGCAATCTCGTCGCCGGCCGGCAGGACGTGGTATCAGGCAAGCCGCTCGTCTATGGCCAGAGCATCACAGATGGCTGCATCGACTGGGCGACCACAGAGACGGTGCTGCACGGCCTCGCCGGCGCCGTAGAATGGCGCCGCTCAGCCCGCCGCGCCATGATGGAGAACCGGCCGGGCGCCGCCTGATACGAGGCGATGCGCGGGAAGGACGCTGCGGCTCCCCTTGCACCTCGGCAACCGGTCTGCTAAATACTGAACCGTATGGTTCAGTATACCGACTTGGATTCCTCGTTCGCCGCGCTCTCGGACGCCACCCGGCGTGGCGTTCTGGAGCAGCTCGGACGCGCAGACGCTTCGATCACCGAGCTTGCCGGAAAGTTCCACATGACCCTCACGGGCATGAAGAAGCACGTCGGCGTCCTGGAGCAGGCGGGGCTCGTCACCACGCAGAAGGTTGGCCGCGTGCGGACCTGCAAGCTCGGCCTGCGCGGACTGGAGGAAGAGGCGGCCTGGATCGAGCGGCACCGCCTGCTCTGGGACGCACGCTTCAACGAGTTGGACAAGGTTGTCGAGGAATTGAAACGGAAGGAGAAAGCCAATGCGCCAAAGAACCGAGAGTGAGCCCACGAACAGCCGCACCACGGTCGAACGGAAGTCCGAACGGGAGCTGGTCGTCACGCGAACGGTCAACGGTCCGGCGCGCATCGTGTTCGAGGCGTGGACCAAGCCCGAGCTGTTCAAGCAGTGGTGGGTGCCGAAGTCGATGGGCATGTTCCTGCGTTCATGCGAGATGGATGCTCGTACCGGAGGCAGGTACCGCCTGGTGTTCGGCCACGACGACTCGGACCTTCACGAATTCTTCGGCAGGTATATCGAAGTGACACCCCACTCACGCCTCGTCTGGACCAATGAGGAAGGTGGTGACGGTGGACCCGTCACCACGCTGACCTTCGAGGAAAAGGGTGGCAAGACGCTGCTGGTCATGCACGAACTCTATCCCTCGAAGGAGGCTCTCGACGCGGCCGGTACCGGGGCGGCGGATGCGATGGGCGAGACGTTCGAGCAATTGGACGAGCTTCTCGTCGTCTTGGGCGAGGGCGTGAGGCGGTCATGACGTCATCGGTCTCGCGGACGGGGTAGCTGCCGCCCTCGACGACGAAAAGACCGGGACAGTGATCCGCAAGCGCCGCGCCGAGGCGAAGAAACGCGGCGTCATCGCTTGATCGGGATCACGCTGCCCTCAACCCTTCCCATGCCGTAAACACCGAGACCGCAAACAGCAGCAGTCCGGCCGCCCGGCCCGCAAAAGCGGTCGCCCGCGGATTGGCCACCAGCAGATTGCGGCTGCGGCCGGCGGTGATGGCGAGCCCGCCATAGATGGCGGCCTGCGTCAGCATCGTCAGCAAGCCCATGACCGTCGCCTGCATCCAGATCGGGCCGTAATCCGGCTTCAGGAACTGCGGATAGACGGCAAATATGAAGAGATAGGCCTTCGGGTTGATCAGGCAGGTCACCAGTCCCTGGCGAAAGGCCTTCCAGGCCGTACGGCTGCCGGCGGGCCCGTCGTGGCCGACGGTGATGGAACTGCGCATCAGCGAGATGCCGATGAAGGCCATGTAGGCGGCGCCGGCTATCAGCAGCGGCTTGTACAGGATCGGTACGAAATGCATCAGCAGGCCGACGCCGATGGCGCCGTTCAGCGTGTGCACGATGCCGCCGACCATGATGCCACCGGTGGCGGCGAGGCCCCGGTCGCGGCCGCCGGTGAGCGCATTGGCAAGCACGAACAGCATGTCCATCCCGGGTACGATGATGATGCCGGACAGCAGGATAAAGAACAGCCAGAGATTTTCCGTGTAGCTCATGTCAGTTGCCTGTCGCTTCCTGCTGGGGTGCCGTGGAGGAATTTGTTGATTTTCAACCCGATAGGCAGTCCAATAAATCATCCCAACTGACGGGGATGTGTCAGTAGCGTTCATCAGGGAGAGGAAATGCGCAAGGCGTCGCGGCTGTTCGAGATTATCCAGATCCTGCGGCTGGCGCGGCAGCCGGTGACGGCAGCCATGATCGCCGGGCAGCTGGAAGTCACGATGCGTTCGATCTATCGCGACATCGCCGCACTGCAGGCGATGCGCGTGCCGATCGAAGGCGGGCGCGGTATCGGTTATATATTGCGGCCCGGCTTCGACCTGCCGCCGCTGATGTTTTCGATCGAGGAGATGGAGGCGATCGTCCTGTCGCTGGCGCTGCTGGAGCGCACGGGAGACAGCGAGCTCAAGCAGCGGCCAAGCGCGTCAGCGCCAAGATCGCCGGCGCCGTGCCGCCGCCGTTGCGCCAGGCGTTCGACGCCAACGCACTGCATGTCTGGGGGTTCGCTGCACCGGCAATCGGCACCATCGATCTGGCGCTGGTGCGCCGCGCAATCCGCGACGAGGAAAAGCTCGACCTGTCCTATCGCGACGAAATCGGCCGCGCCTCCGAGCGGCTGATCCGTCCGATCGCGCTGATCTACTATTCAGAGACCGCCAACATCGTCGCCTGGTGCGAATTGCGCCAGGCCATCCGCAATTTCCGCAGCGACCGCATCGCGGATTGCCGGGCGACCGGGCTGCGCTTCAAGGGCGAAGGCGATCGCCTGCGGCAGGTCTGGGTCAGTGGCTGGGAGGCGAACGCTGTCGCTGGCGGCTGAAGCGGATCTTACCGCACATCCACCCAGCGCTTCTCCTCGAACGACCTCGCCATCGCATGCACGGTGCGCTCGATCTCCAGCCCTTCGGCAAATTCGATGACCCGTGCCGGCTTGCCGGCAAGCCGCGTCAGCAATTCGTGGCACTCGATGATCTTGAGGTCGTTGAACCCGAGGCCATGGCCAGGCGCCGGGAGGAAGGCGTCGTAAGGCTTGTGGTGCGGCGCGACCAGTATGGTGCGGTAGCCCTGTTCGGTCGGGCGATCGGCGGTGACATAGAGCTGGATTTCGTTCATCCGCTCCTGGTCGAACAGGATCGATCCCTTGGAGCCGAAAATCTGGATGGCGATGCGGCCCTTGCGGCCCCAGGCCGAGCGGTTGACCAGCAGCGTGCCGGCAATGCCGTTTTCCAGATGCATCAGCACGCTGGCGATGTCGTAGGTCTCGACGGCGCGGCGGCCGCCGGCGGCCAGCTTGCGGTCGGCATACGGCTTGGCCATGTCACAGATGACTTTTGCGACGCGGCCGAACAGCGTCGAGACCAGCGACAGCGGATGCACGGCGAAATCGTCGAGCGCGCCATAGCCGGATGCGGCCTCATGCTTCCAGAAGAACAGCGCTTCGGGGTCGGCCATGAAGTCCTCGTCCATCTCGATGCGCAGATGGTTGACCTCGCCGATGATCTTTTCCTCGAGCAGCGCGCCGATGTGGCGGATGGCCGGGCTCTGTATGTAGTTGTAGCCAAGGGCTGCGACCTTGCCGGACTTCTTCGCCGCGGCCGCCATCGCCGCTGCTTCGGCAAAGCTCGGCGCCATCGGCTTTTCGCACCACAGATGCTTGCCGGCTTCGAGAATGGCGATGGCCATTTCCGGATGGAACTGGTTGGGCGTGGTCAAGGAGACGATGTCGACCTCGGGGTCGTTGACGACCGCGCGCCAGTCGCCGGACGCCTTGGCGAAGCCGAACTCGCCGGCCTTGCGCTTGGCCAGCTCCTCGTTGACCTCGCCGAGATGGACCAGCTTCGGCTTGGCGACATAGGGAAAGACGGCCCCGACGGCGCTCCACGCAATGGCGTGGCATTTGCCCATGAAACCCGTGCCGATAAGACCAACGCCGACCATTTCTTTCTCCCAATACCTGAAGCGATCGATGGATGAATTAGTCCATTTCTTCTCCGAATGGAATGTCTGCCTCATTTTTTATGGCCTTCTTGCGCAGGCTCGCTATGATGGGGCAGAGAGGACGTCACTTGAGTTAAAGAGAGCATGATGTCGTCCGAAAACCGCTGCACACTTTTCGGCATCATGCTCTAATGCATGTCGCCCAGAAGTGTGCCGCGGTTCTGGGACAACGGCATGCATCAAAACAAAGACTTAAAGCGCATCGCACGAATCCGTTTCACCGCGACGCGCTTTAAGTGAGCTTGGACGGGGCGACGATGGACGAACGGGTACCTCGCGACTTCGAGACGCTGCGCGCCACGATCCTCGATCGCCGTGAAACCTTGCCCAAGCGCATCGCCCAGATCGCCGCCTATGCGCTCGACAATCCCGATGACATCGCCTTCGGCACCGCCGCCAGCATCGCCGCTTCGGCGGGCGTGCAGCCGTCCACCTTGATCCGCTTTGCCCAGCAACTAGGCTTCGACGGCTTCACCAGCCTGCAGCAGGTGTTTCGCGAGCGGCTGCGCGAGCGCAATTCCTCTTATGACGAACGCCTGCAGGCGCTGCGCGCCAAGGCCGATGCGGGTGCTGGACACCGCGCCATCTTCGACGGCTTCGTCGCCGCCGCCAGCACTTCGCTCAACGACATCTCACGCTCGCTGGACGAGGCCCATCTGGAAGACGCAATTGCGCTGCTGGCCAAGGCCGAGACCATCTATGTCCTGGCCAAGCGCCGCTCCTATCCGGTGGCGAGCTACATCGCCTATGCGCTGGGCAAACTGAAGATCCGCAACCAGCTGATCGAATCCGCCGCCGGCCTCAATGCCGAAATGGTCGCCTTCGCCACCCCGGCGGACGCCGTCATCGCCATCAGCTTCTCGCCCTACGCACCGGCCACCATCGAGGAGGCCCGCACCATTTCCGAACAGGGCGTGCCGATCGTCGCCATCACCGACAGTTCGTTTTCGCCACTCGCCCAGTTCGCCAAGGTCTGGTTCGAGGTCGCCGAGGCCGATTTCGCCGGCTTCCGCTCGCTGTCGGCCACCATGGCGCTGGCCATGGCGCTCACCGTCGGCGTCGGCGAGAAGCGGCGCAGCACCGGAAAGAAGCGTAAGGCCTAGGCCGGCGCCCGGCGCTCGAATTCGCGGAGGAATGCTCATTCCATATTGACTATGGATTGGAATTATTATTTCATATTCCCGGCGCCACGCTGCCGCTCGCGCGTGTCCCCCAACTACGTTGCTCAAGACAACAAGACCGACGGGAGGTTCCAATGAGCGAAGCCATGGACGCCAAACAGGCGACGCTCGATGTCATCACCATCGGTCGCGCTTCCGTCGACCTTTACGGCCAGCAGATCGGCTCGCGGCTGGAGGACATCACCTCCTTTGCCAAATCGGTCGGCGGCTGCCCGGCCAACATCTCGGTTGGCACGGCGAGACTAGGCCTGCGCTCGGCGCTGCTCACCCGTGTCGGCGACGAGCAGATGGGCCGCTTCATCCGCGAGCAGCTGCGGCGCGAAGGCGTCAATGTCGACGGGCTGAAGACCGACAAGGAACGGCTGACGGCTCTGGTGCTGCTTTCGGTCGAGAGCGAAGGGGTCTCGCCGATGATCTTTTATCGCAGCGACTGCGCCGACATGGCGCTCGCCGAAGAAGATATCGACGAGGCTTTCATTGCCTCGGCCCGTTCCATCGTCGTCACCGGCACGCATTTTTCCCGACCCAACAGCGACGCCGCCCAGCGCAAGGCGATCCGCATCATCAAGGCCAGGGGCGGCAAGGTGGTGTTCGACATCGACTACCGCCCCAACCTCTGGGGACTCGCAGGCCATGCCGAAGGTTTTGAGCGCTATGTCAAATCCGACCGCGTCTCAGCCCAGCTGAAGACGGTGCTGCCCGATTGCGACCTCATCGTCGGCACCGAGGAAGAGATCATGATCGCCTCGGGCGCCGACGATTGCCTGAGCGCGCTGAAGACGATCCGCGCGCTGTCCAAGGCAACCATCGTACTGAAGCGCGGCGCCATGGGCTGCATCGTCTATGACGGGCCGGTCAGCGACGATCTGGAAGACGGTATCGTCGGCAAGGGCTTTCCGATCGAGATCTATAATGTGCTGGGCGCGGGCGATGCCTTCATGTCCGGTTTCCTGCGCGGCTGGCTGGGTGGCGAAGATCATGCGACAGCGGCGACCTGGGCCAATGCCTGCGGCGCTTTCGCCGTGTCGCGGCTGCTCTGCGCGCCGGAATATCCGACCTTCGAGGAATTGCAGTTCTTCCTCAGGAACGGCAGCAAGCACCTCGCTCTGCGCAAGGACGAGGCGATCAACCACATCCATTGGGCGACGACCCGCCGCCGCGATATCCCCTCGATGATGGCGCTCGCCTGCGACCACCGTGTGCAGCTTGAGGACGTCGCGGCAAAGACCGGCGCCGATCCGGCGCGCATCCGCGATTTCAAGGTGCTGGCGGTCAAGGCTGCGGCGAAAGTCGCCGCCGGCCGCGACGGCTATGGCATGCTGATCGACGAGAAGCATGGCCGCGAAGCGATGTTCGAATTCGCCCGCCACCCCTTTGCCTGGCTCGGCCGTCCCGTCGAACTGCCGGGCTCGCGGCCGCTGCGCTTCGAGTTCTCGCAGGACATCGGCTCGCAACTGGTGGAATGGCCGGTCGACCACTGCATCAAATGCCTGTGCTTCTATCACCCCGACGATCCGGCAGCGCTCAAGGAAGAGCAGCAGCAGAAGCTGCGCTCGCTGTTCGAAGCCGCGCGGAAGGTCGGCCGGGAGCTTCTGGTCGAGATCATCGCCGGCAAGCACGGCAAGCTCGACGAAACGACCATCCCGCGCGCCCTGGAAGAACTCTATGCGCTTGGCATCAAGCCGGACTGGTGGAAGCTCGAACCGCAGGCGTCGGCCGGCGCCTGGGCCAAGATCGAAGCGGTGATCCTGAAGCACGATCCCTGGTGTCGTGGCGTCGTGCTGCTGGGTCTCGAAGCGCCGCAGGACGAACTGGAAGCGGCCTTTGCCGCCACCGCCAAGGCGCCGATCGTCAAGGGCTTTGCCGTCGGCCGCACCATCTTCGTCCACGCCGCCGAACAATGGCTGGCGGGCAAGATGACGGATGACGAGGCTATCGCCGACATGGCCGCGCGCTTCGAACAGTTGACCGAAGCGTGGCTTGCCGCGCGTGGCCGTAAAGCAGCATAAAGGCGCGGCAAGAGGACTGCGGAGGAAAACACCATGAGCAAGACAATCCGCCTGACGATGGCGCAGGCGCTGACCCGCTTTCTGAGCAAGCAGATGACCGAGATCGACGGCAGACGAGTGCCCATCTTCGGCGGTGTGTGGGCGATCTTCGGTCACGGCAATGTCGCCGGCATCGGCGAGGCGCTGTACCAGCTGCGCGACGAATTGCCGACCTTCCGCGCCCACAATGAGCAGGCGATGGCGCATGCGGCGATCGCCTATGGCAAGGCCAATTTCCGCCGCCGCTTCATGGCCGCGACCTCTTCGATCGGCCCCGGTGCGCTCAACATGGTGACGGCGGCGGCGCTCGCCCACGTAAACAGGTTGCCCGTCCTGTTTTTGCCGGGCGATGTCTTCGCCAACCGCATTCCCGACCCGGTGCTGCAGCAGGCCGAGGACTTTTCCGACGGCACCGCGACGGTCAATGACTGCTTCCGTCCGGTGTCGCGCTATTTCGACCGCATCACCCGTCCCGAGCAGATCATCCCGGCATTGGCGCGGACCATGCAGGTGCTGACCGATCCGGCGGAATGCGGCCCGGTGACGCTGTCGCTCTGCCAGGACGTGCAGGCCGAGGCCTATGACTATCCCAAGAGCTTTTTCGCCGAGCGCGTCTGGCACCAGCGCCGGCCGCGTCCGGACCGGCATGAATTGGCGGCGGCGGTCACCGCGCTGAAGGGTGCGAAAAAACCGCTGATCATCGCCGGCGGCGGCGTGCTGTATTCGCAGGCTTCGGATGAACTGGCGAAATTCGCCGAGAGCGCCGGCATTCCGGTCTGCGAGACGCAAGGCGGCAAATCCTCGCTGCCCGACACACATCCGCTCAACATGGCGGCAGTCGGCGTCACCGGCACGTCCGCGGCCAACCGGCTGGCGGAAGAGGCCGATGTCGTGCTGGCGATCGGCACCCGCCTGCAGGATTTCACCACCGGCTCATGGGCGCTGTTCAAGAATTCCGGCAAGACCATCATCGGACTCAACGTGCAGCCTTTCGATGCCGGCAAGCATCGTGCGCTGCCGCTGGTCGCCGATGCGGCCGAAGGGCTCGCCGAACTCGGTGCTGCGCTGGGGAACTGGAAAGCACCGGCGACATGGACCGACAATGCGACCCAAGGCAAGAAGGCTTGGCAGGCCGAAGCCTCCAAGGTGACGGCGTCGACCAACGCCGCCTTCCCGTCGGACGCGCAGGTGATCGGCGCCGTGCAGCGCGCGCTGGGGTCCGGCGTGACCTTGCTGAACGCGTCGGGCGGCCTGCCGGGCGAGTTGCACAAGCTCTGGCAGGCAGGCGCGCCCGGCTCGTACCATGGCGAATATGGCTTCTCGACCATGGGCTACGAGATTGCCGGCGGGCTCGGCGCCAAGATGGCCAAGCCCGACCAGGAGGTCGTCGTCATGGTCGGGGACGGCTCCTACCTCATGATGAATTCCGAAATCGCCACGTCGGTGATGCTTGGCCTGAAGCTGACCATCGTGGTGCTCGACAACAGGGGTTATGGCTGCATCAACCGGCTGCAGATGGCCACCGGCGGCGCCAACTTCAACAACCTCCTGAAGGACGCGCGCCACGAGATCCTGCCCGACATCGACTTCGCCGCGCATGCGGCCAGCATGGGCGCTATTGCCGAGAAAGTGCCGTCGATCACCGGCCTGGAGACTGCGCTGCAAAAGTCGAAAACCAACGACCGCACCACCGTGCTGGTCATCGACACCGACCCGCTGATTTCCACCGATGCCGGCGGCCATTGGTGGGATGTCGCGGTGCCGGAAGTCTCCGCACGGCCGCAGGTCAACGCAGCCCGCAAGGCCTACGACGAAAAGCGGCAGATGCAGACAATCGGCGATTGATGTACATGCACCCGCCACCTACCTCCCCCTTGTGGGGAGGTCGGACCGAAGGTCCGGGTGGGGGGCTCGCGCCGCACCCCACCCCGCTGCTTCGCAGCGACCCTCCCCACAAGGGGGAGGGTGAACAAGAAACCGGAGCTAAAACTTGAAAGCCAAACTGGGCATGTCCCCCATTGCGTGGTGGAACGACGATCTTGCCGAACTCAGCGACGACGTCTCGCTGGAAGAGTGCCTGCGCCAGTCGCGCTCGGCAGGTTTCACCGGCATGGAAATGGGCCGGCGTTTTCCAAACGACCCCGAAATCATGCTGCCGATCCTGAAGCAGGCCGACGTGACGCTGTGCGGCGGCTGGTTCTCCGGCACCCTGGTCGATGAGGACATGGGCAGGAACAAGGATCGCATCCAGCCGATGATCGACCTGTTCAAGGCGGTGAATGCGCCTTGCATCGTCTATGGCGAGGTCGGCCGCTCGATCCAGGGCGATCGCTCCAGGCCTCTCGCCACCAAGCCGAAATTGTCGAACGACGAGATGAGGGCCTATGCCAGGCGCCTCACCGAATTCGGCGAATGGTGCGCCGAGCAAGGCATGCCGCTGTCCTATCACCATCACATGGCGGCAGTGGTCGAGACTGAGCCGGAGCTCGATGCCTTCATGCGCCATTCCGGCGAAGGCATTCCGTTGCTGCTCGATGCAGGGCATCTCGCCTTTGCCGGCGGCGACGTGCTGCGCGCCATCGACAACCACCACAAGCGGATCAGCCATGTCCATGTGAAGGATGTGCGCATGGGCGTGATCGACGGGCTCGACCGCACGAAGCAGTCCTTTCTCGACGCCGTGGCGCTCGGTGCCTTCACGGTGCCTGGCGACGGTTCGCTCGATTTCGGCGCCATCGTGCAGCGCTTCGCCGACCATGGCTATGAAGGCTGGTTCGTCGTCGAGGCCGAGCAGGACCCGAAGAAGAACCCGCCGCTGAAGATGGCCCAAGTGGGTTACAAGGAGCTGATGCGGGTGATGACGGCGGCCGGCTACACGGTGGAAACGCAAGGCTTTCCCAATGCGTAAGCCGGTCCGATGAAGGATTACGAGCACCCGTTCTTCCGGCCGCTGTGGCGGCGCGTTGCCGTCGTCGCCGTCTGCGTGATCTGGGCCGGAATAGAATTCGCCTCCGGCACCCCATTCTGGGGCATCATTGCGCTCGGCTTTGCCGCCTACGCGGTGTGGCAGTTCTTCTATCTTTACAAGCCGGTGGAGGAGAGCAAGGCTGCGCCTGATCGACCAAAGACCGGCGAAGCGAAGGCGGACGCCGAACCGAAGGAATGAAGCGGCCGCGGCTCGGAAGGAGCTTGCGGGTCGGACACTCGACACCTGGCGTATCGCCTACGTCGCTGATTGGCCGGAACGTCCCTAGCTTCGTCATCCTAGGGTCTTCGCGACGGAGATTCGCTCCTGCTTCGCCCTAGGATGACGAAGTTGAGAGGCCGACCTCGAAGACTTGCGATAGGAGAGACAAAACATGTCGAAACTGCTCGTCAAAGCCGACAAGGGCCATGGCCGCGTCGCCCATGTCACGCCCAAAAGCGCCGGATGGACCTATGTCGGCTTCGACCTGCACCGGCTGAAGCCGGGCGAGACCGCATCCGGCAAGACGCAGGATCGCGAAGTCTGCCTGGTGTTCGTCACCGGCAAGGGCACGGCAAAGGCCGGCGGCCAGGAACTCGGCCTGCTCGGCGAGCGCATGTCGCCCTTCGAGGGCAAGCCGTGGTCGGTCTATATTCCGGAGGGTTCGGACTGGTCGGTCACCGCCGACACCGATCTCGAACTCGCGGTCTGCTCGGCGCCGGGCCTGGGCGGCGGCTTGCCCGTTCGCGTCATCGCACCCGACGACCTCGGCCAGGAGACTCGGGGCAAAGGCACCAACACGCGCTACGTCACCAACATATTGCCCGAGGGTAAGCCCGCCGACTCACTGCTGGTGGTCGAGGTCATCACGCCCGGCGGCCATACATCGAGCTACCCGCCGCACAAGCACGACCAGGACAATCTGCCGGCCGAATCCTATCTTGAGGAAACCTACTACCACCGCCTCAACCCGCCGCAGGGCTTTGCCTTCCAGCGCGTCTACACCGACGCCGACAACACCGGCGCCCGCGAGCTGGACGAAGCCATGGCGATCGAGGACGGCGACGTCGTGTTGGTGCCCAAGGGCTATCACCCCTGCGCCGCCTGCCACGGCTACGACCTCTATTACCTCAACGTCATGGCCGGGCCGACGCGGACGTGGAAGTTCCACAACGCGCCCGAGCACGAGTGGCTGACGAAGGCCTGATCGGCCTTCGCTTGCGCCGGAAGCGGTTGGTCCAGCAGCAAAAAATCGTCGGCTAACGATCCATGGGGTCGATTTGCCTTCGAAAACCCGCATAAGCTTCGTCAATCCGTCATGGAAATCACCTATGGCAGCGGGCTGACGAGGATTTTTTTCGATGCGCTACGCCATCTATTTCACCCCAAGGCAGGACGAGCCGTTGGCGCGGATCGCCGCCAACTGGCTGGGCCGCGACCCCTTTGGCGCCGCCACCAGGCCGGTCGAGGCGGTGGGCGAGCTGTCGGCGGCCGAAGTCGCCTTTCACACCGCATCGGCGCGGCGCTACGGTTTTCATGCGACGCTGAAAGCGCCCTTCCGGTTGGCCGCCAACGAAACCGAAAGCTCGTTGCGCGCGGCGCTGGACGCCTTTGCCGAAGCAACGCCGACGGTCACCATCCCGCGCCTGGTCGTCAGCCAGATCGATGGTTTCTTCGCTTTGGTGCCGGAAGGCCCGCTGCCGCCGCTCAACCGTTTCGCCGATGATGTCGTGCTTAGCTTCGACCGTTTTCGCGCGCCGCTCACCGAAGCGGAAATCGAACGGCGCAGCCCGGATTCGCTGAAGCCGGCCGAGTTCCGCAATCTCTGTCAGTGGGGCTACCCCTACGTGTTCGAGACCTTTCGCTTCCACATGACACTGTCCGGCCGGGCCGGGCCGCAGGAAAGCCAACGTCTGCGCGCGGCAATTGACAGCCTGTTCGCCGATGTGCTGCAGCAGCCGGTGCTGGTGGATGCGCTGACGCTGTTCGTCGAAACCGAACCGGGCGCTCCGTTCATGGTGCTTTCGCATCATGCGCTCGGCCGCCGCGCTGCCCGAAAAACCGCCTGACCGCAATTCGTCCGAGTAAGCAAGGACTGCCTGAATGACTGCCGAAACTGTTCTCCACAACGCCCGCATCGTGCTTGCCGATGAGATCGTCGAAGGGTCGCTCGTGCTGCGCGACGGTTTTATTTCCGGCGTCGACGCCGGCACCGGCCACACCGGCGGGAACATGGCCGGCGAGGACATGGGCGGCGACTACATCATTCCCGGTCTGGTCGAGCTGCACACCGACCATCTCGAAGGCCACTATGCGCCGCGCCCGAAAGTGCGCTGGAACCCGATTGCCGCCGTGCTCGCCCATGACGCGCAGGTGGCCACCGCCGGGATCACCACCGTGCTCGACGCGCTGCGCGTCGGCATGGACGAGGACGCCGATCTTACCTCCGACGACATCCGCAAGCTGGCCGACGCGATCGAGGACAGCGTCGCGAAAGACCGGTTGCGGGCCGACCATTTCCTGCATCTGCGCTGCGAGGTCTCGGCGCCGGATTGCTTGCGGGCTTTCGCCAATTTCGATGGCGACGAGCGGGTCAAGCTGGCCTCGCTGATGGACCATGCGCCGGGACAGCGTCAGTTCGTCAATCTCGAGACCTACGCCTATTACTATCAGCGCAAGCTGAAGTTGACCGATCGCGACTTCCAATTGTTCTGCGAAAAGCGGATGTCGGAATCAGCGAAGAATTCGGGACCGAACCGGGTGGCGATATCAGCCGCCTGCAACGAGCGGGGCATTGTGCTGGCGAGCCATGACGACGCCACATCAGGCCATGTCGACGAGGCGATCGAACAAGGCGTGCGCGTCGCGGAATTCCCGACCACGCTGGAAGCCGCCAAGGCCTCGAAGGATGCCGGGCTCGGCGTACTGATGGGCGCGCCCAACGTCATGCGCGGCTCCTCGCATTCGGGCAATGTCTCGGCCCGCACGCTGGCCGGCGACGGCCTGCTCGACATATTGTCGTCCGACTACATTCCCTTCAGCCTGATCCAGTCGGCCTTCTTCCTCGGCGACGTCGTCGAGGGCATTTCCCTGCCGCAGGCGGTTGCGATGGTGTCGAAGAATCCGGCCGAGGCGATCGGCCTCAACGACCGCGGCGTCATCGAACAGGGCCGCCGCGCCGATCTGGTGCGTGTGCGCGTCGACGACCATGTGCCGGTCGTGCGCACTGTCTGGCGCCAAGGGCGCCGGGTCGCCTGATGGTCTCGGCGTCGATCGACCGCGAACTCAGCAGCGAGGCCTTTCCGCTCCGCAACGGCGTGTTTGTCGCCGTCGTCGGCCCGAGCGGCGCCGGCAAGGATACGGTAATCGGCTATGCCCGCACCTTGTTTGCCGACGAGACGAGGCTGGAGTTCGTCCGCCGGGTCATCACCAGGCCGAGCGACGCCGCAAGCGAGGATCACGACACGCTGGCCGACGCAGCCTTTGCCGAAGCCGAGGCCGACGGCGCCTTCGCCATTTCCTGGGAGGCGCACGGGCTGCGCTACGGCATTCCGGCCGATGTCGACTGGTCCATCGCCAATGGCCATGTCGCGGTCGCCAATGTCTCGCGCGCAGTCATCCCGGTGCTGCGGGAGCGCTATGCCAATCTGGCTGTCGTCGAGATCACCGCCTCGCCGGAAATCCTCGCCGAGCGTCTCGCCCAGCGCGGCCGCGAATCGCGCGGCGAAGTGCTGGCTCGGCTCGCCCGCAGCGCCAATATCGCTTTGTCCGGCTCCGGCGTCACCTCGATCGACAATGGCGGCCGGCGCGAAGCCGCCGGAGAACGCTTCGTCGAGGTGCTGCGCAAGGCGATGGCCTTCTCGGATATATCCGGCGTGATGTAGCGCTACTCCGCCGCGACAGTCTTCCGGCTGGCATCGAGCATCAGCCGCCTTGCGCGGAACACGCCCCATTGCTGGTCGACCAGCACGCCGATCAGGATCACGCCGCCCATCACCGCGAAGTTGAGCGAGGACGGGATGCCGAGCAGATTGACCAGGTTCTGCAACTCCTGCAGCAGCACGGTGCCCAGGATGACGCCGACCAGCGAGCCTTCGCCGCCGCGCAGCGAGAAGCCGCCGAGAACTGCGGCGGCAATGGCGTAGAGTTCGTAGAATTGGCCGTGGCTGGCCGGCGAGATCGAGCGCGTGTACATGGCGAAATAGATCGCCGACAGCGCCGTCAGAACGCCGCAGATGACATAGGCGGCCATCACGACGCGGCCGGTGCGGATGCCCGAATATTTAGCCGCCTCTTCGTTCTTGCCGATGGCATAGAGGTAGCGTCCGAACACCGAGCGGTGCAGCACCACCCACATGACGATCGAAATGACGATCAGTGCGATGAAACTGTTGGGCACGCCATAGCTGCGGCCCGCGGTGAGGAATTCGAGCTCGGGAAAATTCTGGCCGAAGGCGAAGCCGGCGGTGCCGTCGGCGGTATAGAAACGGGCGACCCCGCGATAGATCAAAAGGCCGCACAGCGTCACCACGAAGGGCTGCAATTTCAGCCTTGTGATCAGCCAGCCATGCGCCAGCCCGATGATGCCGCCCAGCACCAGGATCAGCGGCAGCGCCAGCGGCCATGGCATGTCGCGCACAGCGATGAAATCGATGAACAGCGTGCCGAGCAGCGCCACCAGCGACCCCACCGACAATTCGATGCCGCCGGTGATGATGACGAAGGCCTGGCCGATGGCGAGGATCCCGAACAGGCCGATCAGGTTCGAGGTGTTGGCGAGGTTGATCGGCAAAAGGAAGCGCGGGTTGATGGCGGTCACCACGGCGCCGACCACCAGGATCAGGATCAGCAGGCCGAGATCTTTTTTGCTCATCGTCTTCTCCCCAATGCGCCGGACCGGCAATCGCCTGAAGCCCGCTAGTTTGCCGGCTTGCCGACCGCCAGCAACAGCACGTTTTCCTGGCTGAATTGTTCCTTGTCGAGAATGCCCGAGATCTGGCCCTCATGCATGACGGCGATGCGGTCGGACACGCCGATCACCTCTTCCATGTCGCTGGAGATCATCAGCACGGCGACGCCGGCATCGGCCAAGGCTCGCATCAGCCCGTAAATCTCGGCCTTGGCGCCGATATCGATGCCGCGCGTCGGCTCATCGAGGATCATCACCTTCGGGTTCATCGCCAGCCATTTGCCCAGCACCACCTTCTGCTGGTTGCCGCCCGACAGCGTGCCGGTTCGCGTCTGCACCGACGGCGCTTTGATGCCGAGATTCGTCTTCTGCTTCTCTGCGGTGGCGGCCTCGGAGCTTGCCGACACCAGTCTACGCTTCGCATGCGCCGGCAGGTTGGGCAGCGAGATGTTCTGCGCGATCGACAGGTCAAGCAAAATGCCGGTCAGCTTGCGGTCTTCCGGAACCAGGAAAATGCCATGCGCGACCGCATCGGCCGCCGAACCCAGTACAAGC
The DNA here is from genome assembly GCF_030323205.1 of Mesorhizobium sp. C395A. Classification (NCBI taxonomy): domain Bacteria; kingdom Pseudomonadati; phylum Pseudomonadota; class Alphaproteobacteria; order Hyphomicrobiales; family Phyllobacteriaceae; genus Mesorhizobium; species Mesorhizobium sp. C395A. The sequence goes on from NZ_CP100473.1 coordinate 4,996,520, forward strand.
GGCTTGCCGTCGAGTTCGAGCCCACCGCCAAGCGTGCTGTCGATGCCGAAGAACACCCGCGCCAGTTCGGTGCGGCCGGAGCCGACAAGGCCGGCGAGGCCGAGGATTTCACCGCGCCTGATGTCGAGGTCGACCAGCCGGGCAGGGTAGGCGGGGGTGCGGATGGCTTTGGCCGAGAGAGCCGTGGCGCCCGGCGCCCGCGCCGCCTCGGAGGCCTTCTCGCGCTCCTTCAGCATGCGGCCGATCATCAGCTTGACCATCTGGTCGTGGTTGATGGCGCTCTTCGGCAAGGTGCCAGCCAGCATGCCGTCGCGCAGCACCACGACGCGGTCGGCGACGCGCTCGACCTCATGCAGCCGGTGCGAAATGAAGATGACGCTGATGCCATCTGCCTTCAGCGCCTTGATGACGTCGAGCAGCTTGTCGGTTTCGGCGAGCGGCAGGCTCGACGTCGGCTCGTCGAGGATCACCAGCCGCGCCTTGATCGACAGTGCCTTGGCGATCTCGACCATCTGCTGCTGCGCCAGCGACAGCGAGGCAACCGGCGTATCGGCGGAGAAATTGGCGCCGACGCGCTTCAGCAGTGGCGCCACCATTTCGCGCAGCTTGGCGCGGTCGACCAATCTCAGCGGCCCGCCGCGCAACGGCTCGCGGCCGAAGAAGATATTGGCGGCAACATCGAGGTTTTCGAAGAGATTGAGTTCCTGGTGGACGAAGGCGATGCCCGACCCCAGGCTGCCTTCGACGGTGAGCCCGTCATGCGCAACGCCGTCGACGGTGATGGCGCCGCTGTCCGGCCTGGTGACGCCGCCGAGGATCTTCATCAAGGTCGATTTGCCGGCGCCGTTTTCGCCGACCAGGCCGATCACCTCGCCCGGCCTGACCTCCATGGAAAAGCCGTCCAGCGCCACCACGCCCGGATAGGTCTTGCGCACGTTCTCGAGGCCGAGGAACGGGGTGGTTGCGAAGATGGATGGGTCGGAATAATTCATCACGCCATATTTGATCAGGCTTGCCAGCAGCCGGTGGGCTACAGACTGACGGGCCTTGGCCGACCCGTCAACACGATCGCCGGCTCAAGGCGAACCCTGAGCCGGCGCAACTGCTCGTGGTCTCAGTTTCCGGACATCGCCTTCAGATTGGCGGCATAGGTGTCGACATCGTCCTTACCGATGATCTTGGTCGGGATGATGATCAGGCCGCCTTCCGGAATGCCTGATTTGTCGCCCTTGAGATAGGCGGCCATCAGCTTCATGCCCTGATAGGCCCATTCGAAGGGCTGCTGCACGACGGTGGCCGCCACGGTGCCTTCCTTGACGCCGCCCAGCGTGATCGGATCGTCATCGAAGCCGACGACGGTGATCGAGCCGAGCTTGCCGGCGTCGCGCAGCGCTTCATAGATGCGCGGCGTGTTGTAGGAATAGAAGCCGACCATGCAGGTGATGTCGGGGCTGGCGACCAGCGCGTCCTCGACATTCTTCTTGGCGCGCGCCTGGTCGATGTCGTCCCCGCGCACGTCCACCAGTTCGATCTTGCTGCCGGCGAGGCCGTCCTTCATGCCCTGGATGCGCTCCTTGGCATTGTCGGCGCCGAGCAGGCCGACGAAGCCGAGGCATTTGCCGCCGTCCGGCATCGCCTTCTTGGCGATCTCGGCCGCCTGCTTGCCGGCGTCGACATTGGACGAGCCGATATAGGCGACGCGCTTGGTCTGCGGGGCATCGGAGTCGGTGGTGAACAGCGCCGTTTCCGACGCGATCTTGTTCAGGCCGTCGGTCGAGGTCTTGGGGTCGACGGCCGAGACCATGATGCCCTTGACGCCGGCGGTCACCAGATCGTCCATCAGCCGCTGCTGGATGGCGACCGAGGACTGCTCGGGATATTTGAGTTCGAGATTGTAGTCGGGCAATTCGGCCTGCGCCTTCTTGACGCCGGCTTCGGCGGCCTTCCAGAAATCGGAAGCGCCGTTGACGACGAAGGCCAGCGTCGGTTTGTCGTCGGCGCGCGCAATGGCTGTCGCGGTCAGGCCGAGCAGCAGGGCTGCGGTGGCCACGGATGCATGTCGTATCAAGGATTTCATGTTCAACCTCCCGTTTTGGCTCAGTCGTCGGACTGAACCGATCTTGCATTCACTGACTTGCCGCTCGCGATTTGGACGCCCTCCTCCTCAGGGGTTCCCGGCGCTGAAGAATGGCGTCGTCGGTCGCGATCACGGACTTTAGAGACTCATCCCGTGCTCGTAAATAGTCTGATTTGTCTGACATATCACATGTCCGAGACCAGGCTTGCGGAGGCAAACCCCGCTCACCATCGGGCCATTCACGTGCACTTCTCGCCGCACGGGTCCCACCTGACCGGACACGGCGGATTGACGTTACAGCGTCGTTTTGTATTAGTAAACAGTATTAGCAAAGGTCTCGCGCGGACACTCGGCGGTAGCCTTAGGGCTAGTTTGCCCGAATAGGTGCAGCCATCGGTTCCGCGCAAGCAGATGCCTTGCAGTCCTCGAATTTCACGCGGCCCGCAGCGGCATGGCGGGGAACTTCAAAGCTGCTAATAAAGATAAACGCCTTCGACTATTTCCATCGGTCGACGGCGCGACACCATCTTGTGGGTGTGGCAGGCTTGCGACTAGACAGGCTGGGGATTGGGACGCAATGCCATGAGCGAGACGAGGGATCCGGACGACACGGCGAAGCGGCGCAAGGCGCCGGCGAGAGCCGCCAAGGGCGGCCGCGTCACCATGACCGACATCGCCAGGGCAGCCGGGTGCTCGCAGGCGACCGTCTCTTTCGTGCTCAACGATTCGCCCGGCATCCGGCTGTCGCAGCAGACGCGCGAGCGGGTGATCGACGCCGCGCGTGCGCTCGGCTACGCAGCACCCGCCTTCTCGGCGCTGCGCAAACCTGTTGCCGCCTTCGATGGACTTGACGGTGTCATCGGTTTCGCCGTCGACCAGCTGGCGACAAGCCCGGAAGCCGTTGTCGCCATCGAGGGCGCGCGCCAGGCATCGTGGAACGCCGGCAATGTGTTGCTCGTGGCGCAGACCATGGGCGACGCCGTCATGGAGCCGCGCGCCATTGCGGCGCTCACCAGGCGCGGAATCTCGGCGCTGATCTACATGACCATCTTCACCCGCGAGATCACGGCGCCGGATTTCCTCTACGGCCTCGACATCCCGGTCATCCTGCTCAACTGCTACACGGCCGATTATGCCTTCCCGGCCGTGGTGCCTTCCGAGATCGCCGGCGGCCAGAACTCGACCCGGCATCTGATCGGCCACGGCCACCGCCGCATCGCCATCATCACCGGCGAGCCGTGGATGCAGGCCGCGCAGGACCGGCTGAAAGGCTACCGCAGGGCGCTCGCCACCGCCGACATCCCGTTCGATCCCGAACTGGTGGTCGAGGGCGACTGGTCGGCGAGCGCCGGCTATGCCGCGACCGTGAAGCTTTTGGCGCTGAAAGAGCGCCCGACCGCCATCTTCTGCCAGAACGACCGCACGGCCATCGGCTGCTACGAAGCGCTGAAGGAGGCAGGCCTGCACATCCCGCAGGACATCTCCGTCGTCGGCTATGACGACGAGGAGATCGCCCGCCATCTGTTCCCGCCGCTGACGACATCGATCCTGCCGCACATGGCGATGGGCCAATGGGCGATCGAACAGCTCGAAGTGCCGCCGCCTGCCGGCCGCGGCCGCTATCCCATCACCAAGCTGGAATGCCCGCTGGTGCAGCGGGATTCGGTGGCAGCGGTGGCTGGATAAAGCTGAACCAGCCCATCCCGATGCAAATCGGGATGGGTCTGTTTGGTGTTTGCGCCTCAGGGCAGGGTCTATCCGGGAACGTGCCGCGGTTAGAACCGCAAGACGACGAAGGAGCGCCTGCGATAGCAGCGCCGGCGCAACCGGCCATGCCGCCAGAACGTGCGGCAGTGCCGTCTCCAGACATGCCGCCTGTGGTGGCGACGATGGTGCCATCGCCGATGCGAGATCTGCTCAACATCGCCAGCGCCTTCGTCGTCATCAAACGAATTGGCATCCTGCTTGTCGAGTTCATCGAGAATGCCGTTGCCGACATTGGGAACCCCGGCCACGGCCTCGAGAGGCCGAACCGCGGTAGCAAGCGCCGCGGCCCCCGCAACGCCAAACAATGCTGTCAAGAATGATCGCCGATCCATCAAAACCTCCATCAGCAAGACAAGGCTAACATGACGAGCCTAACACAAAGCAGCTAGAGCGGGTGATACAAAAGGCCAGAGGCGAATCTTCGAGCCGGCCCAAACGGGTGACCGGACGGACGGCAGAGGTCAGATTAAGGCCGCAACCGGGCGGCGCGCTTCCTTCGGCTCGGCGACCAAGCCATGCAGAATGCCGCCGATGAAAGCGCACAGCCTGACCGGTTCCGCCTTTCCGCGAAACGCTGAACCGCTCGGCAAAGCTCTCTCCCTAAGAATGCCCGCCACCTTGCGGCATTGGGGCTGGCTGAGAGACTGATGCACCACGGCACATGCGATGTTGCGGTACTCAGCGCCGCGCCAATATCCGGCAGAGCTCCTTCAGGTCCCGGTCGTAGGTGCCCTTGCCGCTGAGCACGCTGGCGCAGCGTTTCTTCATCTTGGCGATCTGGCCGGCCGACATGGCGCTGATGGCAACCACCGCCGGTCGCGTCGGCACCGCCGGCGTGTTGGGATCCCGAGGGCTGGTGGGCGCGGTCGGTGCGCCAATGCCGACCCCGACCCCGGCCGTCACCCCATTGCCCACCCCGACACCGGCGCCGACCCCGACACCGCTGCCGACGGTTGCGCCGACCCCGACCCCGACGCCCGTGCCCACCGATGCGCCGACGCCGGCGGTAACGCCGCTGCCAACCGAGGCGCCGACACTGGCGGTGGTGCCGCTGGTGCCTCCGACCGTCGCTCCGGCATTGACGCCCTTGCTCCCGCCGACCGAGACACCGACGCCAAGCCCGCCGCCACTGCCGCCGACCGAAACACCCACCCCACCGCTGCCGCCGATGCCCACACTGAGCCCGCCCGCGCCAGCCGGAAAGCACAAAGCCAAGGCAACAGCGCCGCCGGCCAAGACCTTTGTTAAACTTTTAAAGAAACCCATAACCCGCTCCCCGTGTTGGTTGCCTGGACGCAGGTTGAACAGCATCCGTTACCAATATGATTACGCGAGCGTAGCGTTTTTAGTTTCTGCGAGAATAGGTAGTATTGGAAATCGTTGTTATGGCTGCTTGCGGAGATCGAAATATATATTTTGGAATTGGCCGAAAAAATCGAGGATTTGCGGTTAGACTCGGAACCTTAGACAGGCAGGACGAGTGCTCGCATGCGGGAATTTACCGGGCGCATGCCTCAGGCCATCTTGCGACGCCGCTTCGCTAGGCTGCGGTGGAGAATGGACCCTCGAGAATGGGCTCGTACTGGGGAAAGGGGACGATCCAAGAACCCGCGACGATCCACCGGTGTCGGGCGCGTTGAGCGTCACATCGTTCCCCTGCTCGCAGTCGACGGCGTCAGCGCTACCCTTGCGGAAATACCTTCGCCCCGTTTGGCGTTTCTGCCCTTTGGATCGGATGCCGATCGTCCGCTGGCGTTTCGATCTCTTCAACTTACGTCGAGTTTCGCAAATCCACTTTGCATCCCGGCTAACGTTCGAAGGGTTCGCCAAGCGAGGCGACACCGTTCAGCCTGAGCAAGCGGCGGTCCGCCGAGATGACACCGAGCACGACGATCGTAACGAGATAGGGAAGGCTGGAAAGCAGTTGCGATGGCAGGTCCAGACCGGTCGCCTGGGCGGCGAGGCTCATCAGCGAAACCGCGCCGAAGAGGCAGGCACCCAGGAAGATGCGGCCAGCGAGCCACGTACCAAAGACAACGAGTGCGATCGCGATCCAGCCACGTCCGGCAATCATACCGTCCGCCCAAAGGGGCGTGTACACCGCCGCCGCATAGGCGCCGGCAAAACCCGCCATCATGCCACCAAAAGCTATGGCCGCGATACGGATAGCGATGACCGGATAGCCGATGGCATGGGCTGCCTTGGGATTCTCGCCGATTGCCCTCACGACAAGGCCGACTCTCGTATAGGCAAACATCGCCCAGATCGCAAACGTCACGGCAAGGGAAAGCCATACGACGACGTCCTGGACAAACAGCCTGCCGACTACCGGGATTTCCGAGAGGCCGGGAAAGGCAAGTTTCGGGAGCCCCTTGACCGTCAAGCTCTCGTAGCTTTTGCCGAACAGCGCCGAAAGGCCCTGGCCGAGAATGCCGATCGCAAGGCCTGTCGCGACCTGGTTTGCCCGGAATCCGAGTGCCAGCACTGCAAAGACGAGGGACAGGACGGCGCTACCGAGGCCGGCGGCAACGAACCCCAGCAGGTGTCCACCGCCGTGGTAGACGACGATGAACGCGAGCACCGCGCCGAGGGCCATCAGGCCCTCTACGCCGAGGTTAAGAACACCGGCGCGCTCGACCACCAACTCGCCGAGCGCGGCAAGGAGAAAGGGGGTTGCCGCTGCGAGCATGCCCGAAATAATGAACTCGACGGCGTTCATGGCGGGCTCAGGTGATGGGGTCGGCGCCACTCGATGCGGTAGCGCACGAAGGCCACAGCGCCGAGATAGGCGAGCAGCAAGCTGCCTTGGAAGACGCGGACGGCGGCGATCGGCAGGTTTGCCGACACCATCGCATTGTCGCCGCCGATATAGAGGACAGCCATGAAGAGCGCGGAAAAGATGATGCCGACTGGATGCAACCCGCCGAGATAGGCGACAATGATGGCCGCATATCCGTAGCCGGTCGAGATCGAGCGCTGCAACTGGCCGAGCGGACCCGCGACCTCCGCCGCGCCTGCCAGTCCCGCCGCCAAGCCACCGATCAGAAGCGATAGCCAAATCGCACGCCCTTCGCTGAAGCCGGCGTAACCGGCCGCGCGCGGGGCAAGGCCGCCGACCTTGAGCTTATACCCCATGAAGCTTCGCTGCATGAAAACCCAGGCCACCAGCGAGAGCGCAAGTGTGATGAGCAGCGAGACGTTGACACGGGTACCGGTGATCAGGGTCGGCACCATCGCGTCGTTCTGAAACATGACGGATTGTGGGAAATTGAAGCCGGCCGGGTCCTTCCATGGGCCGAGCAGCAAGTAGTTGAGGACTTGCGCCGCAACGAGGCTCAGCATCAGAGAGACCAGGATCTCGTTCGCATTGAGGTTGACGCGCCAGAAGGCGGTGATAGATGCCCAAAGCGCACCGCCGAGGGCACCGAGAAGCAGCATCAGCGGCCAGATCCACTGCCCGGTCGCCTGCGGAAACCAGACGGGGATCGCCGAGGCGAAAATAGCGCCCAGGATAAACTGGCCCTCCGCGCCGATGTTGAACACTTTTGCGCGGAAACCGATCGCCAGCCCCTGAGCAATGAGGAGAAGAGGCCCCGCCTTCAGCAGCACCTCCGCGAACGATGCCCAGGAGAGGAACGGCTCGAGAAGCATCGCGTACAGGACGGCCGCCGGATCTCGGCCTATCAGCACATAAAGGCCCAGATTGAGGATGATCGCCATGCCAAGCGCGGCAGCCGGGGCCAGCATGGCCGCGACGACCGAGGCATGCTCCCGGCGGACGAGCGCGGGGAGGAACGTCGCGGCCCGAACGCTCATGCAGGAACCTTCTCTGGCGAGGCATGTGCCCCGATCATGTATCTGCCGATGTCTTCGGGGCGCGTGTCCCGCGTGACCAGAGGCGGACTCAGCATTCCATGATGGAGCACCTGGATGAAATCGCAGAGTTCGAAAAGTTCCTCGAGTTCCTCGGAAATTACGAGGATCGCCACGCCCAGGTTGCGCAACGAGATGAGCCGCCTTCTGATGGCGGATGCAGCGCCAATGTCTACACCCCAGGTCGGCTGCGCCACGAAAAGCAGTTTTGGCGACAGCATCATCTCGCGACCGACGATGAATTTCTGCAAGTTGCCGCCGGACAGCGAGCCCGCTTCGGCATCCGGGCCGGAGGCGCGGACGTCGTACTGACGGATGCATTCGCTGGTGAAAGCCGTCGCTGCGGCGCTGTTGACGAGGCCGCGCCTCACGAGATCGAAAGGATGGGCGGTAAGAACGGTGTTGAGCACGAGCGACATTTCAGGGACCGCGCCGCGTCCCAGCCGGTCTTCGGGCACGAAGGCGAAGCCAAATCTCCTGCGCGCGGCCGCATCGAGTGTGCCTACGTCGCGGCCCATCATGTAGATCCGATCGCGTTGTTCCTTCAGCAGCATCGCTTCGCCCGAGATAAGCGCGGCAAGCTCGCCTTGGCCATTGCCCGATATTCCGGCTATGCCAAGAATCTCGCCTGATCGTACCGTGAGGCTGATGCCGGAGAGCGGCGTGGCAAAGGGGTCGTCCGGCGTGTAGTCCATGTCGATGATTTCCAGCCGCTTCTCCCCCTCGGGCATGGCCAACGCGGGCATCACCTCGGGCATGTCGCGGCCGATCATCATGCGGGCGAGGTCGTGCGCATCATAGTCGCGAGGGTCGACGGTGCCGATAACGCGCCCTCCACGCAAGACCGTCGCCTGGTCACAGATCGTGCGAATTTCCTCCAGTTTGTGGGAGATGAACAGGATGGACACGCCGCGGTCGCGAAGGCGCCTGAGCGTGTCGAACAGCTTCTTCACCGCCTGCGGCGGCAAGACCGAGGTCGGCTCGTCGAGAATGAGCAGCTTCGGGTCCGTCATCAGGCAGCGGATGATCTCCACCCGCTGCCGTTCGCCGACCGAGAGCGCGTGCACATCGGCGAGAGGATCTACTTCAAGGCCAAAATCCTGGCCGAGGCTGCGGATGCGCCCCGCCAGCTCCGCCTTGCCGCCGGGGACGACGAGCTGGATGTTCTCGACGACAGTCAGCGTCTCGAACAGCGAGAAATGCTGAAAGACCATGCCGATGCCCCTGCGCCGTGCCTCAGCCGGCGAGGCAAGGCGCAGAGGCTCTCCGTTCCAGACGACGGTGCCTTCGTCCGGCTGTTCAACGCCATAGATGAGCTTCATCAGCGTCGATTTGCCCGCCCCATTCTCCCCGAGAATCGCATGGATCGATTGGTGCGCCACGTCCAGATCGATGGCTTGGTTGGCCCGGATCTGGCCGTAGCTCTTCGAGATGCCGCGGAGCGACAGAAGGGGCGGGGTCATGACTTACTTCGGCAGTGGTGTGGTGACACCCTTGACGTGCCAGTCCATCGCGACGATCTCGGGATCCGCTATCGTCGCACCGGCGGCGGCGGCTTCGCTGCCGTCGGCCTTGGTGATTGGACCTGTGAAGGGCGAGAAGCTGCCGTCGGCGATCTTCGCCGCCACTTCCTTGATCTTCGTCATCGTGTCGGCTGGGATATCTGAGTTCCAGTCCACGACCTCCACCACCTTTTCGGCGACGCCGAGGAAGGTGTTGGCGCCCTTGAAGGTTCCGGCCAGATGGGCATCCACGGAAGCCTTGAAGAAGGGCGACCAGTCCGTCGCGATGCAGCCGAGATATTTCTTCGGTGCATATTTCTTCATCGACGAATTGAGGTTGAACGCGTAGACGCCAGCCTCCTCGCAGGCCGAGATCACGGAGGGTGTGTCCTGCGCGTTCGAGAAGATCACGTCGCAGTTCTGTGCCATCAGCGCCTTGGCGGCTTCCTGTTCCTTGGCCGGGTCGAACCAGGAGTTCACCCAGACGACCGATACCTGGATATCGGGATTTACGGTCTGTGCGCCGAGCGTAAATGCGTTGATCGAGGTGATCAGCTCCGGAATGGCGAAGGCCGAGACGGAGCCGAGCTTGCCGGTCTTGGAAAGAGCCGCGGCGGCTATGCCGAGCAGGTAAGTGCCCTGGAAATACTTCGCCGCGAAGGGCGAGAAATTCGGTGCGGTCTGGAAGCCGGAGGCATGCAGCACGGTGACCCCAGGATCGCGGCGGGCGATCTGTAATGCACCATTCTGGTAGCCGAATGAGCCGGCGATCAGGAACTTGTTGCCGTCGGCGACGGTCTTGTTCATGATCCGGTCGGCGTCCGGCCCTTCGGCGATGTTCTCGATGACGGTGATCTTCACCTTGTCGCCGTACGCGGCCTTGACCGGCTCGAGCCCGGCGGCGAGCGCATGGCCCCAGCCGACATCGCCGACCGGCGACGGGAGCACGAGCGTGATACCGAGCGGCTCGTCGGCCGCAAAGGCGGGACGGCTGCCAAGCGCGCCGGCAAGCCCTGTCGCGGCAAGGCCCTTCATCAGAGTTCTGCGGGTCAGATAGTTCAGCATGTCAGTTCCCCTGTCTTAAGTTGTTAGAATTCCACCGCGGCAAAAGCGGCTTCCGCGTCCGCAGCAAGCCGGGTCTCGTTCAGCCCGGTAAACGCACCCTTCTCCCAGACGATGCGGCCGTTGATCATGGTCATGTCGGTGGGCATGCCGATGCCGACCTTGGCGATCAGGCTCAATGGATCGTGGCGCGTGCCGACATAATCCATGCGGCGCGTGTCGATCGCGAAGAGGTCGGCGGCCATGCCGGGCGACAGTCGGCCGATGTCATTGCGGCCCAGAAGCGCGGCCCCGCCCGTTGTCGCATAGCCGAGGAAATCGACCGGCGCAGGCACGGGATGAGCGCGCGTCGAGGCAGCCAGGCATTGCAGCATGTAGGCGGAATGGATGCAGTGCATGAGGTTGGAATTGTCGTTCGAGGCAGCACCGTCGCAGCCGAGACCGACGCGCAGGCCAAAGGCGGACATGGCGGGAATATCAGTCACCGCCGCACCCACCAGATAGACCGGCTCCGGGCAATGCGAGACACCGGTGCCGCTCGCCGCCATCAGCCGCAGTTCGTCATGCGTCAGCTCCCAGCAATGGGCATAGAAAGTGTCTCGGCCGGCAAATCCGAGGTCCTCGAGATAGTCCACCGTACGCATGCCATGGCGGGCCTCGATGATCGGGCTTTCGCCCTCGCCGACATGGGTGTGCATCCGCACCCCGCGATCACGCGCCAGCGAAACCGATTCCACGAAGGTCTCGCGGTAGCAGTTGACCGGCTGGCAGGGAGCGACCGCGACCTGACGCATGCTGAAGGGACCGGTGTCGTGATAAGTGTCGATGAGGCGTGCACAGTCGGCGATGAATTCGTCCGTGGTCTCCAGCATTTCGTCTGGAATGGTCGAGCCTTCCGATTTTGGCAGCGTGTTGCCGCCGCGGCCCGCGTGGAAACGCATGCCGAGAAGGTCGGCCGCTTCGAACTGCCGGTCGATGAGCCGTTTTCCGGCATGGAGCGGAAAATTGTACTGGTGGTCGAAGGCCGTCGTGCAACCGTGCTTTATCAACTCTGCCATCGCCGTGATCGAGGCGTGGTAGAAACAATCCTCGTTGAGCCGGGAGAAGATCGGATAGATCCGGTCGAGCCATTCGATGACCGACAGCTTCGTCCAGTCGAGGTCGGCACGGTTGCGCACAAAGCACTGAAAGAAGTGATGGTGAGTGTTGACGAGGCCGGGATAGACGAACCAGCCGTCGGCATCCTGCACGACAGTACCGGCCGGCAACTCGCTTCTGTGCAGGCCTTCCCCGATTGCCTCGATCTGCGGGCCATTCGTCAGCACATCGACATTGCGACGGACGCTCGGACCCCTGCCCTCGTCGGTGATGACCGCTGCGCAATTCTTCAGGAGATAGCCGGTCACCTCACGCCTCGTCCAGCATGGGTCGCGGTTCGCGCTTCAACTCGTGCAGCCGGTGGATACCGGGCATCTCGATGAAATTGTCGAGGCTGCGGAGCGCTCGCGACCAGAGCCGGATCGTGGGATACGGATCGAGGGAAACGCCACCGTCGGGCGCGAGCGCGACATAGGGAAAGCAAGCAATGTCGGCGATCGTCGGCCGGTCGGATGCGAGAAACCGATCGCCACGCATTTTTTGTTCGAAGAGGCCGGCTTCCAGCTCACGTAGTGCCGCTATGCCATTGGCCTGAAGCGCACCGATGTCACCGGGGCGCAGCAGCATCTCATGCAGGCGCGCGCCGCCGAGGTTGGCGGTCAGCCTGTGCGAGAAGGAAAGCCATTGCTGGATGCGCGCCGTCTCCTCGGGGGCGCCGCTGCCGAGCCAGGCCGGTGCTGCCTTCGCGGCGAGATAGCCAAGCATGGCGGAAGACTCGGTCAGGATCAGGTCGCCGTCTTCAAGGATCGGGATGGAGCCTCCCGGATTAAGTGCCATAAGCTCGGGGCCGCGATGCTCGGCGCCGGGATGGAAGTCGACCGGGCGAATTTCGAGCTTCACACCTGACAGCGTCGCCATCAGGCGCACCTTGTAGCAACTTGGGGAGAGGATGTAGTCGTAAAGCTTCACTGTGCCACCAATTGCGCGCCGTAGGTATAATTGTGGCGCTTCAGCCAGCGGCGATAGGCGACCGAGGTCAGGTCGGCGCGCGTGGGGATTTCCATGCCGGGATCGAGCGGCAGAAGACGCGGGATCTGGTTTTCGAGGATCGAGCGGTCCTGCAGGAAAATCGTCTGCTGGAAATGGATGAGATCGGTCAGTGGCGTCTCGTCATCGAAAAGCGCCATCCATGGCCAGACGTCGCAGAGATCCTCGGCAAGCGGCTGGACGAATAGCGTAATGACATCCCATTCGTCCGGGCGCGGCGGGCAGGTCTTGTAGAGGACTGAGCAGGTCGGAGCCGGCACGCGGTACATGTATTCCGTCGTGATACCTCCACTCGCGGATTTCGCCGCCTGCGGCTGGTAGAACTTCACCTGGGTCGCCCAGACCTCGTCCTCTTCCTCGCGGATCTCGACCTTGTAGTTTTCGACCTCGGTATGCGGCTCCGAGCCGAGGATGTCGGTATGGACGAAGGGGAAGTGTGCGATGTCGAGGAAGTTCTCGACGGCGCGGAGCGGCGAGCAGCGCACCCGCACCACGCCGACATCGACGAAGCGGCGCCCGGGCTGGTCTGCCTCGGGAATCGGAAAGACCGGTTTCTTCGGTTCGCCGAGCGACGACCAGATATGACCATAGCGCACCGAAACCGGCAGCACGCGCCCGTTTTCGCCTGTCACTTTCGCCGCGCCATTGGCGTCGAGCGCAACCTTGATCGGCTCGTCCATCAGGGTGGTCTCGCGCCCATAGCGGTCGAGCCGGCTGAAAAGCCCGACCGGATACCATTCGTGGCGCATCGCATCGTCGATCATGGCACAGTCCCTTTCGCCTCGATCCCTTCGGCCATGCGCCGAAGGCTCTCGGCGGCTCGCGAGGCCGCAATGCGCTCGGACGCATCGCAATCGGCTGGAACAAGGACGTGGATCAGCGTCTCGCCGGCTTCCTGCGGGATAGGCAGCAGGCGAATTGCCGGCGCGCCGGGTGCCTGCCAGACGTATCCTTCAACGGTGGCCTTGGTACCGGCAGCGACCGAGAGCGCCGAATGTCCGGCACGGGCCGTCAATGAACGGAGCGGCCCGTAACCCTCAAAAAGGGGTGGGTTGCCGTCAGGCTCTCCATCAGCGACCCAGATGATCCCGCCGGCCTCTTCGACCAACCGGGTCGCAACGCGAATCGTCTCCGGCGGCGTGAGGCTGGGATGGGCAGGAATGCGCAGGCACTGACCGGCCTGCGAATAGGTCCAGCCGTGATAGATGCAGGAGAGCGCCTCGCCGCGCACGAAGCCATGGGAGAGGCGCATACCGCGATGCGGACAGCGATCGGCCGATGCCGCCAAGCGCCCCGATTGGCTTCGCCAGAGGGCAATGGGACCGGCGGGCGTCCGCGCCGGCATTACCTGTCCTGTTTGCAGATCCTGGGAAAGGGCGACCGGCACCCAGGTGTCCGTCTTGTCGGACAGCATGACCTTACTTTCCGTACTGATACCACTGTTTCCCGACCAGAGAGATGCCGGCGCAAGGAGTTGGCGAACCGCTCGATGCGGCTGACGTATGCATAATTATTTCGCAATTGCAATATTGGTTAAATTAAGTGCAAACGGACGGTAACCACACGCAAAGCTACATGTTTTTTTGCTCGACAGGCGCGCGGTCGATCGTCTCGACCCAGACCTCAATGGGCCCAAGCGAACATCCCATCTCCATCATGTCGATCAGTTCCGCCGCACCGGCAATATCGAGTTCTATGCGATCGGTGCTTGCATGAGCGATGTGGTGCGCGAGACCGAGCTTGGCCGCATGGCGCATGATCCAGGGCAGGAAGGACGCGGGTTCGAGGTGGCCGCGAATGGTCATCCGCTCATGCAAGCGGTGTTGACTTTGCTTCATCACGGACGGAACGCGCACCTTGGTGTCATGGTCGGCAGCATAGCGTCAGACTGAATGGGCGGAAGTGGTAATCGACGCGCCAATAACACCGAATATCGACTGATCGCCCGTGCCTAGACCCGGGCACTCATGCATGTCGCCCAGAAGTGCCGCGGTTCTGGGACAACGACATCCATTAAAACAAAGACTTCAAGCGGGTCGCATGGATCCGTTCAGCGTGACGCGCTTAAGGGTTATCTCAGCTATTGTAATACATGGGTAGATTGGCGCACCCGACAGGATTCGAACCTGTGACCTCTGCCTTCGGAGGGCAGCGCTCTATCCAGCTGAGCTACGGGTGCCTTCAGGGAACCTGAAAACGAACCAGCCGATAGGCCGGCCAGCCACGGCTTCTTAGCGGAAGCCGCGCCGGGCTTCAACGGGCAATTGGCGTGGCGATATTTTCGAAGCCACGTCGCGCGACTTGGCAAGTTCGCGTACGCCCTGCAATCTCAGCCCTAGCCTCTCACCCCGCCACCTCCACCTTGGCCACCCGCCTGCGCACCCTGCGTGGCGCACGCTTCGCCTTCTTCGCGCCGGTCAGTTCGTGCATCGCATCGAGCTGCATCTGCTGCATTTCGGCCAGCCGCGTCCATTGGCGCGAGATCAGATAGTCGAGCTTTTCGTGCAAATGGCGCACTTCCAGCTCGGCTTTCAGGTTCACCCGGTAGTCGTTGAACGAGCGCAGGCGGTCCTTGGCCTCCGTCCGTCTCTGGCTCATCATGATGATCGGCGCCTGGATGGCGGCGATGCAGGAGAGCAGCAGGTTGAGCAGGATGAAGGGGTAGGGGTCGAAGGCGCTGCTCACGCCCGCGATCAAATTGATGCCGATCCACACCGCAAGCACGCTGCCGAACGAGATCAGGAACCACCAGCTGCTGCCGAAAGCCGCCATATTGTCGGAGACGCGGTCGGCGAACGAGCGGTGCTCCTCGAACTCCTCTTCCGAGTTTTCCGAAATCGTGTCCTGCCTGGCGATCGATTCGACCACCTGGCGGTCGAGCTCGGAGAATTCGCCATGCTCCTGCTGCAGCAGCTCCTCCATGTAGCGCATGCGGTAGCGGCCGAGCTCCTCGCGGCTGATGCGGGCGCCGCGCGGCAGGTCGGGATGATCGGAGCGGATGCGGTCGGCCAGGCTCGGCCTCAGATCGTCGATGCGCACCAGGTCGCGCTTGCGGAATTTGCGGCCCGAAATCGCCGACGGCTTTCGCTTCGGCTTCAGGCGGCCATGGGGTTCGGAGTCCGGCACATCGGGCGCTTCCAGCGCCTCGTCGGCCGCCAGCTCGGCGTCGTGGTCGGTCGGCGCCTCGAAATACTCGCCGCCGCTGTCGTTTTCATTGGCGGCCTGTTCGGATGGTTTTGGGCTCATGATGCCGGCTCCTGCTGTCGCGCCCACGATACGCCAAGCCGGCACGCCATAGCCACTGTGGCGGTGAAGATTGGGGGCTTGTGCAAGCGCTTGTGATGAATGCCTGCTGCAATTGCCTGTGGCGGCGCAGCCCCCCGGGGCCTCGCTCGCCTGCTGGTCGGCAACCAGACCGCCGAAGTGCTGTTGCCGACGGAGGTCGCGCCTGCTGCAGAGTTAAGATGAGGCAGCGATCCTTCACGACCCCCCTCTGTCCTGCCGGACATCTCCCCCTCAAGGGGGGAGATCAGATGTTGCCATGGCTTCGCCAAACACGAAAAAGAGGCGAGACGCCGAAGCTGCTAATCTCCCCACTTGAGGGGGAGATGGCCGGCAGGCCAGAGGGGGGTGCTGTCCCGCCGCGTTTCAGAGTTCCTCCACCCAACGACGGGTTCTATTGCGGCGGTAAACCAGGCAACTGCGACCCCTGCGCCGGCAAACCAGGCGGCGGCAGGCCGGGCGACGCGGCCGGCTGATCTCCCGCAAACATCAGCCGCGTCTTCGTATCGGCCATGGCGGGCGACAGACTGCGCTGGATCAGCGCTTCGACATGGTCGTTGCGCTGGCGTGCGCTGTCGGCGCCCATCACCACGACGATCAGATGCCGGCCGTCGGCATTGTAGGACGTGACGATATTGTAGCCGGATGCCCTGATATAGCCGGTCTTGATGCCGTCGACGCCGCGCACCCGGCCGAGCATGTCGTTGTGGCCGCGCACCAGCCGGCCGCGGAACATGAAGTCGCTTTCGGAGAAATAGTGGAACTGCTGCGGGAAGCGGGCGCGCAGCGCCATGCCGAGCGTCGCCATGTCGCGCGCCGATGTGTGCTGGCCATCGTCGGGCAGGCCGGAGGCATTGCGGAAGACGGTGCTGCTCATGCCGATCTGGCGCGCCTTGGACGTCATCATGGCGGCGAACTGGTCCTCCGAGCCGCCGAGATATTCGCCCACCGCCACCGCCACGTCATTGGCCGACTTGACCACGATCGCCCGGATCGCCGAATCGACATCGATGCTCTCGCCGCGCTTGAAGCGCAATTTGGTCGGCGGCTGCCGGGCGGCATTGTCGGAGACCGGAATCTGCGTTTCCTTCGAGACGCGGCCGGACTCCAGCGCCTCGAACAGCAGGTACAGCGTCATCATCTTGGTCAGCGACGCCGGATAGCGTTGCGCCCTCGAACTGACTTCGAACAGCGTCTTGCCACTGCCGGCATCGACGACGATGGCCGCATATTTCTCCTGCGGCGCCGGCACCGCCAGCACGCTGTCGGGCGGTGCGGTGGTGCTGCAGCCGGCCACGAAGACAAGCAGCAGGAGGGCTGCGAGAAATTTCTGGGCGGGGGAGGGGAAATGGAAATTTGGCAAGTCAAGTCCGGCGTTGCTGAGAGGGCCGGAACCTAGCCTAACCCATTTTGTTCGTCCATTTGGTTAACGGCGGAGCTGCCGATGACGCTGCCAATCTCCCCCGCAAGGGGGGAGATCAGATGTCGCTTCGGCTTCGCCAACCATCGGCGCTGAAACGGCAACCTCCCGAAATCGCCTGCTTCCTGTCCTGTTTTGCCTGCGGGGTCGCGGTGCTGCTATAGAGGCGGCAATTGCTTGGGGGATTTGACAATGACCGGTGACATCGGCGCGGCTGCGCCATCTCTTATCAGGGCTTCGCTCAGCCGCACCGGCAAATGGGCCGGCAGCGTCGCTTTCATCGGCGGCGCCGCATCCGACATCCTCAATCCGCTGGCGCCGTTCGCCGCCTATATCGCGCTGGTCGCTTCGGTTGCCGCCGCCGTCATCGCCATTGCCATCGTTCTGCGGCTGGTGCTGGCCGCCAAGGCGCTGCCGGCGCTGATCTTTGCCACCAGCGCTGCCGCCGTCGCCGGCGGCGTCTATGGCCTGCAGCAGCAGTCCAATTCGCAGAACGGTGTGATCGCCGGCCTGGTGCCGGCCATCGCCCAGTTGCAGCAGCAGATGGGCATCGTCTCGGCCAGGGTGGCCAGGATCGAGCAAACGGTAACCGAGACGAAGCTGGCGGTCGACCAGGTCAAGCAATCGACCGACGCGGTGGCGAAGAAGACCGAGGAAATTGCGTCGACCCAGCAGCAGCAGGCTGAGCAGGGCGCGCAGACGCAAAAGTCGGTAGAGGCGGTCAAGCAGACGACCGAAACGCTCGCTGCCGGCCAGCAGAAACAGGCCGAGCAGGCGGATAAGCTTCAGGCGACCACCGAGCAGATCGCCGCCTCGATCGACACCATCGCCAAGGGCTTTGCCGCATTGGCCGCGCAGGGCGGGACGATCGCCGAGCCGAAGCGGCCGGACGAATTCTATCACAATGCCCGCGTCTACGAGCTTTCCGGCGACATGCTGAATGCGCGGCGCTCCTATCTCGCTTTCGCCGGTTTCGACGTCGACGCCGTCGATCCCTACACACGCTTCGCCACCCTGCTGCGCGTGCAGGACGGCAAGGCCGGCGCCCGCGAAGTGTTCGGCGCCCTGGCCGACAAGGCCAAGGCGCTGTCGATCAAGCTGGTCCATATCCTGCAGTTCGACGATGCCCAGCGTCTCGACAAGCTCAACGCCTTCATCGCCGCCAATCCGGATTTCGCACCGGCCTATTACCTGCTCGCGCAGGAGTTTTCCGAGGATCGCCTCGGCGTCCAGTCGCTGTCCGACAAGCGCAGCGAGGCCGAGGCGCTGACCAGGTTCGTCTCCTATGAAAAGGAAGGCGGGCTGCTCAAATATTTCGTCGACCAGACGCAGCTCGCCGACTGGCTCGACCGCAGCCGTACCCGCCTGACGGCGCTTGGCGACGTGCTCGACCCAGCACGCTTTGCCCCGACGCTGACGCCGATGCGCTCCAATGCCGGCTGGATGATCTCCATCTCGCTGCCCGAGGCCGCGACCGGCATTTCCTGGCGCATGGGTGTGTCAGGTCCGTTCACCGACACCGGGCTGATGGCGATGAACGACCAGCGCACCGGCAAGCCGATGCCCAATCCGAGCTTCGAATTGCCCGACAGCACCACGGCCACCACCATCGGGGTCAAGTATCTCGATCTCAGGGGCCGCGAGACCGGGCCGTTCGACATAAGTTTCGATCCGGACGCAGCGCTGCAACAGGGCAACAAACAGATCCTCGACCAGTTCTGGACGTCGTGGATCGCCTTCGACGCCAGCGGCAATCATGGCCTGGTCTATTTCTCCCAGATGCTGTCGTTCCGCTGCGGCATCAAGGAGGTGCGCTACAGCCTGAACGGCACGGCGCTCGACAGGGAGATCAAGGTGCCGCCTTGCGACAAGAAGGACCCGTACGCCATTCCTTATGACTACCAGCCTTACTTCAAGGTCGCCGACAACGTGACGTCGATGGCGGTGCAGGTCACCTACACCGACGGCACCAAGTCGCCGGTGCGCGAGTATAAGCGGCAGTAGGCGCCCACCCTCCCCCATGTGGGGAGGGTCGATCCGCGTAGCGGATCGGGGTGGGGGTCCTCGTAGGGCGCTACCCCCACCCCGTCGATCGATCTCCGCTTCGCTCCGATCGCTCGCCGACCCTGCCCACAAGGGGGAGGGTAAAAATCGCCCTGATGCAAAATGCCGGTCGCTGTGCTTGCGCATCCCTCGCGGAGCGGGTTTGTTCGCTGCCATCAGAATCAGCAGGTGCGCGGATGGATACGGTCACGATCAAGGCAAAGGGCATTTCGGTCACGCTCGATCTCACTGTCGGCCATATCGCCGACATGACGGTCGACAGCGATGGCCGCCAGCTGAAGCCGCTGCACCGCGCGCCCTGGATCGATGCTGGCGAGACGCTGCCGCCGGACCTGCCTGAAGGCACGGTGCGGCTGTCGGGCGATTTCCTATGCGCACCGTTTTCGGCCAGCGACATCGAGGCCGCACCGCTGCATGGCTGGCCGGCCAACAGCCCCTGGGATGTCACCGTCAGCGAAGCGACATCCGACGGCTGGCGGGCCGTCTTCCGGTTGCGCCGCACGGTGATGGGCGCGACGGTCGACAAGATCTTCACGCTCCGCAACAGTCATCCCTTTCTCTATCAGGAGCATGTCTTTTCCGGCGGTTCCGGAGCGGTCTCCGCCGCCCACCATCCGATGGCGGCGATGCGCGATGGCGGCCGGCTGGCCTTTTCGCCGAAGCGCTTTGCCGGGACACTGGACGCACCGCTGGAGCCCGATCCGGCCCGCGGCCGCTTCAAGCTTTCCTATCCCGCCCGCTCGACCGATCTGACGCGCTTTCCAGCCACTGGCGGCGGCACGCTCGATCTCACCGACTACCGCATGGAGGATGAGCGCGAGGATTTCATCACCCTGGTCGAAGCCGATCATGACGGTCCGGGCTGGACGGCGCTGGCGCGCCGGGCCGAACAGGATCTGGTGCTGGTGCTGAAGAACCCGGCGGAGCTTCCGGTCACCATGCTGTGGTTCAGCAATGGCGGCCGCGACTACGCGCCGTGGAGCAGCCGCCATCGCGGCGTGCTCGGCATCGAGGACGGCCGCGCCGCCATCGGCCATGCCGCATCGATCGACGACAATTGGCTGAAGCGCGAAGGGGTCGCGACCGCTTTTACCCTCGGCGGCGAAGTCTCCTTCCGCCATGTCATCGGCACGCTGCCGCTGGCGAGCGGCGAGCCGCCGCGCGCTATCGGGACAGCCTCAGGTCACATGCATCTCACCGGAGCCGATGGTTCGACCCGCGATGTCGCATTCGACAGCGATTTCCTGCGGATCGGCCAGCCCGGCTGATTTTCGAACGCTGGCCCTGCCCCTCACCTGCCTGCCGGCATCCTCGACACACGGCACATGGAGCTTGTCCGCCGCACCGCCGCGCCAACCAATCTGCTTGGCGCTGCGGCGGACGCATAGGGGGAGAAGTGTTACCCATCTATCGGCTGCACACCGGCAGGGCGACGAGGGGCAGCGCTGACGTGGCGGATGTCGTGAGATTGCCCAAATCGCGGTTTGAAATTTCCTCAAACTGCCGACAAGATGCAAAGCATAACTGGAAGCGCCCAATGTCCGAAATCGCCCATCTCGCCGCCACCATCTTCAAGCGCGCCGGCAAGGCGAAACGCTTCATCGTCGCCATTGCCGGCCCGCCCGGCGCCGGCAAGTCGACGCTCTCGGCCGGCCTGCATGATCTGTTGCCGGAGGGCGCGGCTGAAGTCGTGCCGATGGACGGCTTCCACTATGATGACATCGTGCTCGACCAGCGCGGCCTGCGGTCAAGAAAGGGCGCGCCGGAGACTTTCGACTTCGCCGGCTTCGAGACGCTGTTGAAGCGCATCCGTTCGGGCGAGCCAGACATCGCCATTCCGGTGTTCGACCGCAGCATGGAATTGTCGCGCGCCGCCGCCTCCATCGTTGCCGCCGAGACCAAGTTCATCCTGGTCGAAGGCAATTACCTCCTGCTGGACGAGGAGCCGTGGTCGCGGCTGGCGCCGCTGTTCGACTTCACCAT
Source organism: Mesorhizobium sp. C395A (assembly GCF_030323205.1). Classification (NCBI taxonomy): domain Bacteria; kingdom Pseudomonadati; phylum Pseudomonadota; class Alphaproteobacteria; order Hyphomicrobiales; family Phyllobacteriaceae; genus Mesorhizobium; species Mesorhizobium sp. C395A. Next base: position 5,017,695 of record NZ_CP100473.1, read on the forward strand.
CTTTGTCGATGTGCCGCGTGCCGAACTCGAGCGCCGCCTTCTGGTGCGCTGGCACGAGCATGGCCGCTCCGACGAAGACGCCCGCGCTTGGATCGCTTCCAACGACATGCCCAACATCGATCGCGTGCTCGGCCGTCGCAGGTCCGCCGACCTGGTTGTTGGCGATCCCGCATAGTTCGCTGGACTTCGGAACGGGAACCTTAAGACTTTCAGGTCGTTATCTCTCATCGGCAATCGTGCCGCCGTGAGGGAACCGTCAGATGGCAACCAAGGCAAAAACACCCGCCAAGAGCAAGACCGCTCAACCCAAAGCCAGGCAGGCAAAGGCCACGCAGGCGAAGGCAGGCGCCGGCCCGGCGATCGCCGAGCGGTCCAAGGACGCAAAGCCGGCTTTCGGCAAAGCGGCGCCAAAGAAGGTAGAACCGGTGGCGACGGCAAAGGTGACGGCGAAAACCGCCAAACCCAAGAAGCCGGCAAGCAGCGGCTCGGTGGCCGGCGGCGCGATGCGCACCGTCAAGGCGACCGCCAATGTCGCCGCTGGTGCGGTGGCGGCGACAGCCAGGGGCGCTGCGTCGCTCGCTGCGTCCGTCATCGGCAAGGGCGGCTCGAAAAGCAAGGCCAAGGCGAAATAGACCCGGCTGCTTCGGCTGGCCGAGGTCAATTCCTGGCGGGAATGGTCAGGCCGCGCTGCACCGCGGGCCGCGCCAGCCCGCGCTCCAGCCATGCCGCGACGGTGGGGAAGTCGTCGAAGCCGACGAGTTCGCGCGCCTCGTAGAAGCCGATCAGATTGCGCACCCAGCCCAGCATCGAAATGTCGGCGATGGTATAGTCGTCGTCCATGATCCAGGTTCGACCCTTCAGCCGCGTCTCCAGCACCCCGATCAGCCGCCGCGATTCATTGCGGTAGCGATCCAGCGGCCGCTTGTCGGCGATCTCGCGTCCGGCGAATTTGTTGAAAAACCCGACCTGTCCGAAAATCGGCCCGATCGCCGCCATCTGGAAGAACACCCATTGGATGGTCTCGTAGCGCCGCGCCGGATCGGCAGGGATCAGCTTGCCGGTCTTGTCGGTGAGGTAGAGCAGGATGGCGCCGGATTCGAACAGGCCGAATGGCCTGCCGCCCGGCCCGTCGGGGTCGATGATCGCAGGTATCTTGCCGTTCGGGTTCAGCGACAGGAATTCCGGCGTCCAGCTCTGGTCCTTGCCGATATCCACCAGATGCGCCTCGTAGGGGAGGCCGAGTTCTTCCAGCGCGATCGAGACTTTCACCCCATTCGGCGTCGTCGCGGAATAGAGCTGCAGGCGGTCGGGGTGGCTGGCCGGCCAGCGCTTGGTGATCGGAAAGGCGGACAGGTCGGTCATCGAAAGCTCCGGTCGGGAATTTGGCGCGGTATCGCGCCGTCTGGCGAGTTGCGAAGGATTATCCTCGGCTTCTTTGCCGATCAACCGGTCGAAGGTGCACACACCGTCTTCGCAGTCATTCAGGGCCAGTCGCTCAGGCCAGTCGCTTGCCGTCAGACCGCCTTGAACGCCACCACGGCATTGGTGCCGCCGAAGGCAAAACCGTTGCTGATCGCCGCGCGCACCTTGCGCTCGCGCGCCACATTCGGCGTGATGTCGAGATCGCAGTCGGGGTCGGCCTGCCGGAAATTGGCCGTCGGCGGCACGATGCCTTCGCGGATCGCCATCACGCAGGCGATCATTTCCAGGCCGCCCGAGGCGCCGAGGCAATGGGCATGCATCGACTTGGTCGACGACACCGACAGCTTATAGGCATGGTCGCCGAAGACGCGCTTGATTGCCGCCGTCTCGATCTGGTCGTTGGCCTTGGTGCCGGTGCCGTGGGCGTTGAGATAGTCGACGTCCTCGGGATTGAGCCCGGCGTCCGCCAGGCAGGCGCGCATCGCCGCCGTCGGTCCCTCGACAGTCGGCGCGACGATATCGGAAGCGTCGGCGGAAAGGCCGGCTCCGGCAAATTCGGCCAGAATGGTCGCGCCGCGCGCCATGGCGTGTTCATACGTTTCCAGCACCGCCATTCCAGCACCTTCGCCGAGCGACAGGCCTTGGCGATCGGCCGAGAACGGCCGGCAGGTATCGGGCGCCAGCACCCGCAGGGCCTCCCAGCCCTTCAGGATGCCCCAAAGCAGCGGCGCGTCGGTGCCGCCGGCGACCATGACATCGGCGCGGCCGAGCCGGATCTGGTCGACCGCCGAGGCAAAGGCGTGATTGGACGAGGAGCAGGCCGAAGTGACGCCGAACACCGGCCCGCGCAGGCCGAGATTCATGCTGACATGGCCGGATGCCGCACTCGGCATCACTTTCGGCACGGTGAAGATGCCGGCCCGGTTCTTGCCGTCGACCAGGATGGCGCGATAGTTCTCCTCGATCGCCTCCCAGCCGCAGACGCCGACGCCGACAACCGCGCCCATCCGGTAGGTGGTTGCTTCAGTCGATGTCAGGCCGGCATGCTGCATGGCTTCGCGCGCGGCAATCGTCGCCAAAAGGCTGAAGCGGTCCATCGACACGGTCTGCTTGTGGCTGATGCCATGGTCGGGCAGCGTCTTGATTTCGCAGCCGACCTTGACCTTCAAATCATGCAAACCGGGATTGCTGATTTGACCGATGGCCGATCGGCCGGCCCGCATTTCGTTCCAGATTGCAGGCGCATTGGCGCCGAGCCCGCATATGCCGCCGATGCCGGTAATGACGACGCGCTTTTGCATTCAGCTCAGGCTTTTTTCGCAATCAGCGCGCGAACAGCCTCAACCATATCGCCGACATTCTTGAGATTGCTCCAGGCATCGACCGTGTTCATCTCGATCTCGATGCCGTACTGCTCCTCGAGATCGAAGATGATCTCGGTCAGTTCCAGGGAATGGATGCCAAGCGCGGTCAATTCCGTATTGGTGGTGATCTCTTCGCCACCGGGCTCCGCATGTGCCCTGATCTTGGCGATGATTTCCGTTGCCAGCTCGTCAGCCATTCGATTCCTTCCCCAATTTTATAACGTCGCGGTGCCGATTGGTTGGCGCCCCTGTTGCCTGGACTGAAATCGCCGTCGCCTTCAAAAACCCGCCAGGCGCAGCATGACCGTTCCAAAGAGGCTCCCTCTATAGAAACGGAAACGCTGTCAAGCAACAAGCTATATCAACAAGCACCATATCGACAAAGCGCCGGGAGTGCTTAACGTTAGCGCCGTGGATACGTTGCAGCATGTCTTGATCCCAGCTCTTCCGGCCCAGCGCGCGGCCGGGGCGGCCCGGCTTGCGTGCGGCGTCAGGGATGGACGCACCCGGCTTTTGCGCCTCTATCAGGACGGCTCGGCCAAAATCCGCATGCCGGCCGTTGCGGCCGATCCGCTCGAAGCCGTGCTCATCAACACCGCCGGCGGTCTGACCGGCGGCGATCGGCTCGGCTGGGAAATCGATGTCGGGCCAGGTGCCTCCGCCTCGATAACCACCCAGGCCTGCGAAAAGATCTATCGTGCCGCTAGCGACCGCGCCGAAGTTCGGGTGAAGCTCAGCGTCGGCGCGGGCGGGCGTATCGCCTGGCTGCCCCAGGAAACCATCGTCTTCGACCGCTCGGCCTTTGCCCGCACGCTCGAGGTCGAGCTTGCCGCAGGCGCCGAGGCATTGCTGCTTGAAGCCACCATATTCGGCCGCCTCGCCATGGGCGAAGAGGCCGCGCACGGCCATTTCCACGACCGTTGGCGTGTCCGCCAGGATGGTGCGCTCGTTCATGCCGAGGATTTCCGCATCGGGCCGGCTATCGCGGCGGCACTTGGCCGCCCGGCGGTCGCCGGCGGCGCCATTGCCGCTGCGACGCTGCTGATGGTCTCGCCGCAGGCCGAAGCCTTGCTCGATCCGGCCCGCGACATCGTCGGCGCCGACGGCGATGCCAGCGCCTGGAGCGTCAAAAAATCTGGCAAGCTTCTTGCGAGGCTGTTTGCCGAGGACGGCTATCAGCTGCGCAAGCGGCTGGTTCCGCTCGTCGAACTGCTCAACGGGCGGGCGGGTCTGCCCAAATTATGGTCACTCTGAGCCAAATACAGGCCAAATCCAGGAAAGCGCATGAACCTGACGCCGCGTGAAAAGGACAAGCTGCTCATCGCCATGGCGGCGATCGTGGCGCGCAAGCGGCTGGAACGCGGCGTCAAGCTCAATCACCCCGAAGCGATCGCGCTGATCACCGATTTCGTCGTCGAGGGCGCCCGCGACGGCCGCCCGGTCGCCGAACTGATGGAGGCCGGCGCCCATGTCATCACCCGCGCGCAGGTGATGGAAGGCATCGCCGAGATGATCCACGACGTGCAGGTCGAGGCGACCTTTCCCGACGGCACCAAGCTGGTGACCGTTCACGAACCGATCAGGTGAGGAGAAAACGATGCTGGAGCTGCGACCGAATTGCGAATGCTGCGACAAGGACCTGCCGCCGGAAGCGGCGGACGCGCTGATCTGCACCTTTGAATGCACCTTCTGCGCTGACTGCGCTGAACATGTGCTGGGCGGCGTCTGCCCGAACTGCGGCGGCAATTTTTCCGCACGCCCGATCCGCCCAGTGGAGAAACTGGTGAAATATCCGGCCTCGACCCAACGCGTGCTCAAGGCCGAGGGCTGCGGCCCGCGCAAGGCTGCGTGATTGTTTTCGTGACTTCGAAGGGAAGACCGATGATCTCTGCTTCAACCAAACGCACCACGCTTGCAGCGATCCTGCTGCTGGCGGCGGCGATGCCCGCCTATGCCCATGTCGGCATCGGCACGACCTCGTCCTTCGCGGCGGGCTTCGCGCATCCGCTGTCCGGCCTCGACCATATGACCGTCATGGTAGCCGTCGGCCTGTGGGCGGCGCTCAAGGGCGGCAAGGCAATCTGGGCCTGGCCGCTGGCCTTTGTCGGCGTCATGCTGGTCGGCGGCGCGCTCGGCATGCTCCACGTGCCGGTGCCTTTCGTCGAACCGGGCATCCTTGCCTCCGTCGTCGCGCTTGGCTTGCTGGTGGCGTTGGCGGTCGATCTGCCGGTCTCGGCCGGAGTCGCCATCATCGGCCTGTTCGCGCTGTTCCATGGCCATGCCCACGGCACCGAAGTGCCGGAAAATGCAGGTGGGCTTGACTATATGGCCGGCTTTGCCGTTGCCACCGCACTTCTCCATGCCATGGGCATCGCTGCCGGCCTTGGCCTCGGCATGCGCTTTCGCGGGCTTGCCCGTGCCGCTGGCGCCGCTTGTGCTGCAGTCGGCGGCGGCCTGGTCTTCGGCGTTTTGTGAGGCTAACGATGATTCCCGGCGAAATCATCACCGCAAGCGGCGACATCGAGCTCAACAAGGGGCTGCCGACGGTGACGCTGAAGGTCGCCAACAGCGGCGACCGGCCGATCCAGGTCGGCAGCCACTACCATTTCTTCGAGACCAATGAGGGGTTGAAATTCGACCGCGACAAAGCGCGCGGCATGCGTCTGGACATTGCCGCCGGCACCGCGATGCGCTTCGAACCGGGACAAGAGCGGGACGTCACGCTGGTGCCGTTCGGAGGAAAACGCGAGGTCTACGGTTTTCAGCAGAAGATCATGGGCAGGCTGTGAGATCGACGGGGTCGAGCGCCCTGAGGTCAGTTCGACGGCCTGGCCGCCGCGTAGATGACGATTCTTGCCGAGCCGTCGAATTCCACCGCAAGGACGTCTTCCGTAAGCACGCGCCGCGAATCGATGGCGTTGAACAGCAAGGCGTTGGCGTCGATCTCCTTGCGCAGTTCCGCAATGTCGTCCTGATGCTGTTCGACCTTGCTCTCGACGGCCGGCGGCGGGCCGCCTTCGCTGCGCGCCGCGTCGGTGAGGAAGACGATATCTACTGTATCGAGCTTGGACGTCTTGCGCACGGCGCCGATGTTCTCACGCGTCCGCTCGATCGCGGTGATGATCTTGTTGGTCTGTGGTTCCGTCCGCGCCTCCTCCTGCCGGACATCGGAGCCGACGATCCTGTTGACGGTGTCGGCCCGGTTGACGGCGTCAGCGCTTTCAAGACCTTGCGCGGCTTGCGGGCCGAAAGCTGCGAGAAATGCGCAGGCAGCAAGGCTCTGGAGCCATCTGGTGTCGGCAAAGACAGGCATTGCTCGCTCCTGGTGGACTTTTCTGTGCAACGCCGTTCGGCGCCAAAGGGACGAAACGCCTCCTGTCGGGCGAAGGTTCCCTGTGGGCTGGCGGGCCGGGTGCCGGCCCGCCAAGCGCTTCTTTCAGCTTGCCTTCTTGGTGACAAGGGTCAGCGCGCCATCGGTGGTCATGCTGGCGGCGACCACCTGTGCCGAGGTGAGCCCCTTGGCTTCGAGCGCCGACTTGATCTGCGGCGTCGCGTCGATCGAAGAGCGCAGTTTCTGCAGCCCGGCATCGCCACGCTGGGCGATCACCTGATTGACCTGCGTCTGGGTGGCTTTGGGCAATTCGCTGATATCGACGATGTTGACCTTCTGGATCGCCGGCGCCGCCGGCTGAGCGCTGGGCGCTGCCGGCTTCGGTTGCGGCGTGGGCTGCTGCTGGGCGCCGGCTACGGTTGCGGAGGCCAGCGTGGCGGCGGCTGCAAGAACGATGATTTTGCGCATGTATTTTCCTTTCATCGATTTGGCCAAGGGTTTGGCAAACGGGCGGTTTGGGGTGGCACGGCCACCTCAACGGCCAAATGGGATCAGAAGGTGTCGCCGGGCGGGTCATTGCATGACCATTGGATGGCGACGATGTGGAGTTCGGCTGCGGCCGGCCTCTCGTTTGGGGAGCATTGACTGATGGCTAGAATTACCCGCGCCGCCTACGCGCAGATGTATGGCGCGACGGTCGGCGACAGAGTGCGCTTGGCCGACACCGAGCTGTTTATCGAGGTCGAAAAGGACCTCACCGTCCATGGCGAGGAGGTGAAATTCGGCGGCGGCAAGGTCATCCGCGACGGCATGGGCCAGAGCCAGGTGTCGCGCGCCGGCGGCGCGGTCGACACGGTCATCACCAACGCGCTGGTGGTCGATGCCACGGCCGGCATCTTTAAGGCCGACATCGGTCTCAGGGACGGCCGCATCGCGGCGATCGGCAAGGCCGGCAATCCCGACACGCAGGAGGGTGTCACCATCATCATCGGCCCCGGTACAGAGATCATCGCCGGCGAGGGCAAGATCCTAACCGCCGGCGGCTTCGACGCGCACATCCACTTCATCTGCCCGCAGCAGATCGACGAAGCGCTGATGTCGGGCATCACCACCATGCTCGGCGGCGGCACCGGCCCGGCGCATGGCACGCTGGCCACCACCTGCACGCCCGGACCCTGGCACATGGCGCGCATGATCCAGTCCTTCGACGCTTTCCCGATGAACATCGGCCTGTCCGGAAAGGGCAACGCCTCGCTGCCGGCTGCGCTGGAGGAAATGGTGCTGGGCGGGGCCTGCTCGCTGAAGCTGCACGAGGACTGGGGCACGACGCCGGCGGCCATCGACTGCTGCCTGTCGGTTGCCGACGATTACGACGTGCAGGTGATGATCCACACCGACACGCTGAACGAATCCGGCTTTGTGGAGAACACCGTCGCCGCCATCAAGGGCCGCACCATCCACGCCTTCCACACCGAAGGCGCCGGCGGCGGCCATGCGCCCGATATCATCAAGGTCTGCGGCCTGCCCAACGTCATTCCGTCTTCGACCAACCCGACCCGGCCCTACACCGTCAACACGCTTGCCGAGCATCTCGACATGCTGATGGTCTGCCACCATCTGTCGCCGTCGATCCCTGAAGACATCGCCTTTGCCGAAAGCCGTATCCGCAAGGAGACCATCGCGGCGGAAGACATTCTGCACGATATCGGCGCCTTCTCGATCATCTCGTCGGACTCGCAGGCCATGGGCCGTGTCGGCGAGGTGGCGATCCGCACCTGGCAGACCGCCGACAAGATGAAGCGCCAGCGCGGGTCATTGCCGCAGGAGACCGGCAACAACGACAATTTCCGCGTCCGCCGCTACATCGCCAAATACACCATCAACCCGGCCATCGCGCATGGGCTCTCCAGGGACATCGGGTCGATCGCGGTCGGCAAGCGCGCCGATCTGGTGCTGTGGAACCCAGCCTTCTTCGGCGTCAAACCGGACATGGTGCTGATCGGCGGCATGATAGCCGCAGCCCCGATGGGCGACCCCAACGCCTCTATCCCGACCCCCCAGCCCATGCACTACCGCCCGATGTTCGGCGCCTATGGCAAGGCCAGGACCAACTCGTCGGTGACCTTCGTTTCCAAGGCGGCGCTGGAGTCCGGCCTGCATGGCAGGCTCGGCGTCGACAAGCAGTTCGTCGCGGTCGAAAATACCCGTGGCGGCATCGGCAAGCACTCGATGATCCTCAACGACGCCACGCCGCATATCGAGGTCGATCCCGAAACCTATGAGGTTCGCGCCGATGGCGAACTCTTGACTTGCGAGCCGGCAACCGTGCTGCCGATGGCGCAGCGGTATTTCCTGTTTTGAGGCGAGGGGCGATTTGATCGACCCGGCAAATTCCATTGCGAGCCGGTCGGTGCCGCCGCAATATGCGGCTCAAAGAAACCGCGTAGCAGGTCATGGCCACCGAAATAGCCTCCGCCCACGACATCTTCCCGCATATCCGCATCGTCATGGGCATGGTGATCGGACTTGGCGTCGCTCGCCTGCTGTCGGGGGTGGCGCGCATCGTCCAGCATCCCGGCCAGTACAGGCTCTATCCCGTGCACCTCGGCTGGGTCGCCTCCATGCTGTTGCTGCTGGTGCATTTCTGGTGGTGGGAGTTCGGCCTCTACACCATAGAGGTCTGGACTTTCGGCAAGTACCTGTTCCTGATCTTCTACGCCATCACGCTGTTCCTGCTGTGCGCGCTGCTGTTTCCGGATTCGATGCTCGACTACACCAGCTACGAGGATTTCTTCTATTCGCGCCGCGGCTGGTTCTTCGGCCTGCTGGCGGCCACCTATCTGCTCGATGTCGTCGACACGCTGCTGAAAGGTCCCGAGCATTTCGCCCGCTACGGCAATGAATATCTGTTCCGAACGCCGGTTTTCGTGGTGTTGTGCATCGCCGCCATACTGGTGCGTGACCGCCGCTTCCACATCGCATTCGTCGCCGGCACGCTGATCTATCAGGTGTCGTTCATCCTGCGGCTCTTCGACACCATCGTCTGAACAGTGGCTATGGTTTAGGGTCGCAGGAAAGAGGGTTCGACCATGTACAAGGCTATCGGATCGCGTGGCTCCCGCGTCAGCCGCGTTCTGTGGATGCTTGAGGAACTCGGGCAGCCCTATGAATTCGTCGAGGTCAAATTGCGCTCGCCGGAAGCCTATGCGCTCAACCCGTCGGGCAAGGTGCCGATCCTGATCGATGGCGAACTGACGGTGACGGATTCGGCGGCGATCTGCGTCTATCTCGCCGACAAGCACGCCGACAAGGGTTTGGGCGCCAATCCCGGCCTCGCTGGCCGCGCCGAGATGGATTCCTGGATGCATTTTGCCCAGTCCGAGTTCGAAGCGCCGCTGTGGAACAAGCTGCGCCACCGCTTCCTGTTGCCGAAGGACGTGCGGGTCGATGTCGGCCCCGCCGCCGCCTACGATTTCGCCTCGGAGGCCAAGGCGCTCGACGGCCGGCTGGGGGATCGGGAGTTTGCGCTGGGCGACCGGTTTTCCGCCGTCGACGTGCTGTTGGGCGACATGGGCGGCTGGGCCCGCGCCGGAAAATTTCCGATCGAATCCGAGCGCGTCAACGCGTATTTCGACCGCGTCCTGGCGCGGCCTGCCCGTGCGAGAGCCCAGGCTAACGGTGGAGCCATGCGATGAAACTCAACCTGAACACCGACTTCACCAAGTTCCCACGCGCCGTCTCGGTGGTGGCTGCCGGCACTGCCGGAACCACGGCCCCATCCGGCCGTGCCGTCCTGCCCCATGACGAGCGTCATTTGCGCCGCCGCGCCATCGAGCTTGCCGACGGCAGCAAGGTGCTGGTCGACCTGCCCGAACCCGTGACCTTGAACGATGGCGACCGGCTGGTGCTGGAGGATGGCGGCCAGGTCGAGATCACCGCGGCACCCGAAGAGGTCTACGACATCCGCGCCCGCCACGCCGTGCATCTGACCGAACTCGCCTGGCATATCGGCAACCGCCATCTGGCGGCAGCGATCGAGCCCGGCCGCATCCTGATTTTGCGCGACCATGTCATCAAGGCTATGCTGGAAGGGCTGGGCGCCACGGTGCGCGAAGTCTCCGAACCGTTCAAGCCGGTGCGCGGCGCCTATTCCGCCCAAGGTGCGCATGGTCACGATCATGGCCATGCGCATGCGCACGCCGAAGCGCATTCCCATGATGGACGTTCCCACGCACACAGCGAGTCGCATTCGCACAGCCATTCCCATGACGGGCATCATCACGATCATGACTGACCAGCCATCCGGCATCGCTTTGCTGCGGCTCATGGCGTGGCTGTCGCCGGCCTTTCCGGTCGGCGGCTTTGCCTACAGCCATGGTCTCGAACGCGCCGGGCAAGACGGGCTGGTTGCCGATACCGCCAGCCTCGCCTTCTGGCTGGAGACGCTGGTCGAGATGGGCTCGGGCTGGAACGACGCCGTGCTCTTCACGGAAGCCTGGCGCCGCGCCCGCGACGGCGGCGATCTCCATGAAATTGCCGATCTCGCCGAAGCGCTGGCCGGCTCGCGTGAGCGTCACACCGAAACCATGCTGCAAGGCGCCGCCTTCCTGAAAGCGGCAGCGGCTTGGGCGAATCCGGTGTTGGGCCGCCTGCCGGCCGAATGCGCCTACTGTGTCGCCGTCGGCGCCGTTGCCGGCGGCAACGGCATCGCGCTTCAGGACGCGATGTCGGCCTTCCTGCAGGCCTTCTTCTCCAACCTCGTCCAGGCGGCGATCCGACTCGGAATCGTCGGCCAGACGGACGCCATGGCCTTGCTCGCCGGCTTCGAGCCGTTGGCGCTGTCGACGGCCGCGTGCGCCGCCGGCTCGACATTGGACGATCTCGGCGGCTGCGCCTTCATCTCCGACATCATGGCGATGAAGCACGAGACGCAGTATTCCAGGCTGTTCCGCTCATGATCGTCCTCGCCTTCGCCCTCTCGGCCGTCCTGCTGCTGATCACCGCGCTGCATGTCTATTGGGGCCTTGGCGGCATCTGGCCGGGCAGGGACGGCGTCTCCTGCGCCCACGCCGTCGTCGGCTTTCGCGGCATCGACGAGATGCCGACGCCGTTTGCCTGTTTCGCCGTTGCCGCGTGCCTGTGCCTCGCAACCCTGTGGCCGCTGGCGCTGACCGGGGTCTTCGCCACCCCCTTTCCAAGGGAAGGCCTTGCCGCCACAGCGCTGCTCATAGGGCTGGTCTTCCTCGGCCGCGGCATTGCCGGCTTCACGCCGTGGTGGCGCCGTCTGGCGCCGGAACAGCCTTTTGCGCGGCTCGATGTCAGCTTCTATTCGCCGCTCTGCCTGTTGATCGGGCTCAGCTTCGCCATCCTCGCCATCACGGAGTTTTTCGGCATGACGGATTTTTCGCTATGACTCAGGCCAACGGTCCCCTGCGCATCGGCATCGGCGGTCCCGTCGGCTCCGGCAAGACGACGCTAACCGAAAAGCTCTGCAAGGCGCTGCGCGACGATTTCTCCATCGCCGTCGTCACCAACGACATCTACACCAAGGAAGACGCCATGATGCTGGCTCGCCTGCAGGCGCTGCCTGAGGACCGCATCGTCGGCGTGGAGACCGGCGGCTGCCCGCACACCGCCATCCGTGAGGACGCCTCGATCAATTTGCAGGCGATCGCCGAGCTGAACAGGAAATTCCCCGATCTCGACATCGTCTTCATCGAATCCGGCGGCGACAATCTTGCCGCCACCTTCTCGCCGGACCTTGCCGACCTGACCCTCTATGTCATCTCGGTTTGCCAGGGCGAGGAAATCCCCAGGAAGGGCGGGCCGGCGATCACCCGTTCCGATTTCCTGGTCATCAACAAGAGCGATCTGGCGCCCTATGTGAACGTCAACCTCGATGTCATGGAGAGCGACGCCGCCCGAATGCGGGGCAAGCGCCCGTTCGGCTTCACCGACCTGTCGCGCGGCAAGGGACTGCAGGAAGTCATCGACTTCATCGTCGAACATGGCGGGCTGCAGTCGGCCCGCTCGGCGGCCTGACCCAGTACTTACCGGTTGCTGGTCGGCATTGGGCGCGGCATTCTTGGGGAAATGGAGGATTTTTTGATGAGCATCGCCCGTTTGCAGAAAGAGCCGCTGACCAACCTGCCCTATTATGAGGAGCGCGTCGACCTCGCCGCCGCCTTCCGCTGGACGGCGCGGCTCAACATGCATGAAGCCGTGGCCAACCACTTCTCGCTGTCGGTCAACGAGGACGGCAGCAAATTCCTGATGAACCCCAACCAGGTGCATTTCTCGCGCATCAAGGCGAGCGACCTTTTGCTGATCGACGCCAACGATCCCGAGACGCTGACCGGCCCCGACGCGCCCGACCCGACTGCCTGGGGTCTGCACGGCGCCATTCACCGCAACGTGCCGCATGCGCGCTGCGCCATGCATGTGCATTCCATTCATGCCACTGTGCTTGCATCGCTGGCCGACTCGACTCTGCCGCCGATCGACCAGAACTCGGCCATGTTCTTCAACCGCCACGTCGTCGACGCCCATTATGGCGGGCTGGCCTTCGAGGAAGAGGGCGAGCGCTGCTCGCAACTGCTCACCGACCCTAAGGTCAAAGTGATGGTGATGGGCAATCACGGCGTCATGGTCATCGGCGACACCGTTGCCGACGCCTTCAACCGCATGTTCTATTTCGAACGCGCCGCCGAGACCTACATCAAGGCGCTGTGGACCGGCCGGCCGCTGCGCACGCTCTCCGACGCCATTGCCGAAAAGGCCGCCAGCGAAATGGACGACTATCCCGGCCAGGCGGAGCGTCACCTGGCCGGGCTGAAGGCGATCCTCGACGAGGAGGAGCCGGTGTACCGCAGCTAAGCGGACCATCCGTGCTTCTCCCGTTTACGCTACGCACTCACTTTCTGTGATTTGTTATGACTGATCGGCGTAAGGCTTGCTTGCCAGGTGGTTCCCCCAATCCGTCGCTGCTTCGCAGCGCCACCTTTCCCTCCTCCGGAGGGAAAGGAAGGGAGCTTTCTGGACGAGCGTTTGACGGCAAAAAGCTTGGCTCGGCGAAGCCGAGACGGAGTGGGGGTCGACCAGCGCAACATTAGACAATGCATGGCCAAGCTGAAGGGAGGATGAGGGGCAGCGCCGACGTTCATAGGCTCACTCAGAGTCCCAACTGAGCCCGCAACTCTTCCGCACTGTTGATCACGACAGCGCCCTTCGGTCCTGCCATCGGCGCTTCCGGCCAGAAGATCGTCCGCATCCCCGCGGCCAGGCCTGATGTGGCGCCGGTAACGCTGTCGTCGACGGCCACCGCGTCTGAAGGATCGACGCCGGCCAGCCACGCGGCGCGCAGGAATGGTTCGGGATGCGGCTTGCCTTCGCGCACGTCGTTTCGGCTGATCGTGCGCATGCCGGGATAGATCAGGCCGACGGCGCTCAGATTTGCATCGACGATCACCCGGTCGGAATTGGACACCACCGCCTGCTGCACGCCGAGCGCGCGCAACTCGTTGAACACTTCGATCGCGCCGGGGCGCGGCTTCAGCGTCTCGGCCATCGGCATGTAGTGATCGTATTTGCGCACGATCCAGTCGTCGAAGGGCAGGTCGAGGCCGAACTCGCTGCGCAGCATCTCGTAGACCGGTGCGGCGGCGACGCCCAGCACCCGCTCATGCAGGTCGGCCGGCGGCGTGATACCGACGCTGCGCAGCGCCGCCACCAAGGCCGCCTCGTGCAGCGGCTCGCTGTCGACCAGCGTGCCGTCCATATCCCAGAAAACCGCTTTCGGCGTCATGCGAGGCTCCTTTGCCGATCCCCTTAAAGCGTTTGTATCAGGAGATAAACTGCCGAGCCCGTCCGCTGGCGATTTTCGCTGGGTTGGTTGCCGCGCGGCGGCCGGATCGAAGCAGCAAGCAATTGTCTTCCCGATTGAACAATTGCGCGCCGACACATTCCCTGCAAGACTACGACGCTTCGCCCAAGGGCGCGCAAAGGGGCAGGGCTGGAGGCACATTTTGAATTCGCGGCAAGATGGCGGCAGCAGCAGGCTGGACGAGGCAGCGCGCGCCGGCTGGCTTTACTATGTTGCCGGCAACACCCAGGACCAGATCGCCGCCACGCTCGGCATTTCCCGGCAGACGGCGCAGCGGCTGGTGTCGCTGGCGGTGTCGGAGGGGCTGATCAAGGTGCGGGTCGACCACCCGATCGCCAATTGCCTCGACCTTGCCGCAAGGCTGAAGTCGCGCTTCGCGCTCGACCTGGTCGAAGTGGTGCCGAGCGATCCGACCTCATCCTCGACCACGATCGGCATTGCTGAGGCGGCCGCGGCCGAGATCGAGCGGCGGCTGCGGTCACCGACGCCCATCGTCTTGGCCATCGGCACCGGCCGCACGCTGAAGGCGGCGATCGAGCAATTGCCGCCGATGGAATGCTCGCAGCACAAGGTTGTGTCCTTGACCGGCAACATCTCGCCCGACGGTTCGGCCGCCTTCTACAACGTCATCTTCACCATGGCCGACCGGGTCAAGGCGCGCTCGTTCCCGATGCCGCTGCCGGTCATCGCCTCGTCGCCGGAAGAGCGCGAGATGCTGCTTGCCCAGCCGATGATCCAACCGACGCTGGCGCTGGCCGCGGAAGCCGACGTGACCTTTGTCGGCATCGGCGATCTCGGCCCGAAGGCGCCGCTCTACGAGGACGGTTTTATCTCGGAAAGCGAGTTGAAGGCGTTGCAAAAGGCTGGCGGCGTCGCCGAGATCGTCGGCTGGGTGTTCGATCGGGAAGGCCGCATGATCGAGGGCATCACCAACGACCGGGTATCGTCGGCAGCCTTGCCGTCACGCGAAAAGTCGCTGGTCATTGCGCTCGCCATGGGCGAGCGTAAGTTGCCGGGCATCCTGGCCGCTGTGAACCGCCGGCTGGTCAATGGCCTCATCACCGACGAGCGGACCGCCACGGCTTTGCTCGACGGTCCCTGATAGATTAAGCGGCCCATCGATAAAATCCAACACGTTTTATTTGCAGCGCCCGGACGGGTCGTTGCCGTCGAGAAAACCCATGTCGCGCTGCAAATGCGACGACAGCTCCCGGACGTCGACGTAGCCGCGCCGGCGGTGCACAAGCAGGGAAAATTCATGCACCAGCAGGGAAAACCAGCTCTGCGCCGGGGTCGAATGGAGCTTTTGCTGTACCGTGGTCATGATCTTCAGCCTCCGCTATGCTTGAACTTGATTGATCGTTGACACCAGATATCGGCCTGATTGCCTCTTGCCGCCAATCAAACGTCGATCACGACCCATAAGGAGGGCTTATGCCCGATCTCAAGGCACCACAGCTCGCCCAGTTGCCGCCACTGCAGGCCATCAGGGTGTTCGAAGCCGTCGCGCGGCATCTCTCCTTCACCAAGGCCGCGCAGGAACTCGGCATGACGCAGGCCGCCGCCAGCTACCAGATCAAGCTTCTGGAAGAGCGCATCGGTTCGCCGCTGTTCCTGCGCCAGCCGCGCCAGATTGTGCTGACGGAACCCGGCCAGCGCCTGGCGCCCGCCGTCAGCGAGGCGTTCAGCCTGCTCTCAAGCGCCTATTCCGCCGCGCGTGGGGGCGCCGATGGTGTGCTGTGCGTCTCGACGCTGCTGACCTTTGCCTCGAACTGGCTGGCGCAGCACCTCGGCTCCTTCCAGGTCGCGCATCCGTCGCTGGCGGTGCGCGTCGATACCTCGAACAGGGTGATCGATTTTGCCCGCGAGGACATGGACATCGCTATCCGCTCCGGCAGCGGCAAGTGGCCTGGAGTGGAGACCCATCTTTTGTTCAAGGCCGATTTCACCCCGGTGCTGAGCCCGGCACTCGCTGCCACCATAGGTGGCGTCCACGAACCCGCCGACCTGTTCAAGCTGCCCATTCTCGATCCCGGCGACATCTGGTGGCGGGAATGGTTCGCCCTTGCCGGCGTCCCGGCGGACGAACTTGCCAGGCGCACCGGCACCAGCATGGGCGCGCAGGCCTATGAGGCGAACGCGGCCATCGCCGGCCATGGTGTGGCAATCCTGACCACCGCATTGTTCAAGACCGAGCTCGCCGCCGGCCGCCTGATCCAGCCCTTCGACCTGGTCGGCGACGACGGCCACGCCTATTGGCTGGTCTACCCGACGGCGCGTCGCAACGTGCCGAAGATAAAAGCCTTCCGGGACTGGATCCTGGCCGAGATCGCCTGCGCCTGAGGGCGAGCGATTCGCGGATTGATTTCCGAGATGCAAAGCGAGCCATGGATCCGCGACGAATGCTCGCTTTCGCGGACAAACAGCTGCGATCGGGCCACCCGGTTAACCAAGCTTGACAAAAACGCTGTCGATATCACTCGCCCGGCATAGGCTTGTGCTTGTGACGACCCAATTGAGCAGGATCAATCGTCTGCAGATTGAAACAGGGTCGATCAGCCGGCTGATGAAAGTCTATCGCGTCGAAGGAATCGAAAACAACACCGTGCGCACGACGCAGGTGATCGAAGCATTTACGCCGTTTCAAGCTGCCGTGAAGGCAATCGGCCGGGAAGTTAGGCTGCGCAAGGACGAACCCAGCTGGATCCAGGTGACGGAAGTGCTGACCAGAGCCAAGCAAACACGCGACGGCAGGGTTTTCGAATATTCCGTCGGAAGCTACCCGTCCCACGGCTGACGGGCTGGGCCCTATCGCTCCCTTGGCGCCATGATTGGGTTGCGATGGGTCGGCATCAACCCGCTCTCACATCCCGTGCAAACAGCTTCCCAAATCCATTCAATATCCTCTACGCGCGCAACGCCGCGCTCCGCCTTGCGTGCTGCGCTGCAGCATCGAATCTGGCTTGACATAATTTATGCCAAGTGAGTAATTGCCCATTACCAAGGCAAATGCTCATCTTGGTTCATGGGAGGAATTTGATGAAACTGCGCACGCTCACTTTGGGCTTGTTGTCGGCCAGCGCTTTCGCTTTTGCCGCACACGCCGAATCCATCACCATCGCCACGGTCAACAATGGCGACATGGTCCGCATGCAGAAGCTGACGGACGACTTCACCAAGGCGAACCCCGACGTCACGCTCAACTGGGTCACGCTCGAAGAGAACGTGCTGCGCGAGCGCGTCACCACCGACATCGCCACCAAGGGTGGCCAGTATGACGTTATGACCATCGGCACTTACGAGGTTCCGATCTGGGCCAAGCAGAACTGGCTGTTGCCGCTCGACAAGCTCGGCGACGACTATGACGCCAAGGACATCATCCCGGCCATCGCCGGCGGCCTGTCGGTCGACGGCAAGCTCTATGCCGCGCCCTTCTACGGCGAAAGCTCCTTCGTCATGTACCGCAAGGACTTGATCGAGAAGGCCGGGCTGAAGATGCCCGACGCCCCGACCTGGGACTTCATCAAGCAGGCCGCCGACAAGATGACCGACCGCGCCAATGGCGTGAACGGCGTTTGCCTGCGCGGCAAGGCCGGCTGGGGCGAGAACATGGCCTTCCTCACCGCCATGTCGAACTCCTTCGGCGCCCGCTGGTTCGACGAGAACTGGAAGCCGCAATTCGACCAGCCGGAATGGAAGAACACACTGCAGTTCTATGTCGACCTGATGAAGGCCGACGGTCCCGAGGGCGCCTCGTCCAACGGCTTCAACGAAAACCTGGCGCTGTTCCAGCAGGGCAAGTGCGGCATGTGGATCGACGCCACCGTCGCCGCCTCCTTCGTCTCCGACCCGAAGAACTCGACCGTCGCGGACAAGGTCGGCTACGCACTGGCCCCCGACAATGGTCTGGGCAAGCGCGGCAACTGGCTGTGGGCCTGGTCGCTGGCCATCCCGGCCGGCACGCAGAAGGGAGACGCCGCACAGAAGTTCGTCTCCTGGGCGACCAGCAAGCACTACGCAGAACTGGTTGCTTCGAAGGAAGGCTGGGCCAACGTTCCTCCGGGCACGCGCTCCTCGCTCTACGCCAATGCCGAGTATCAGAAGGCGGCTCCGTTCGCCAAGATGACGCTGGACTCGATCAATGCCGCCGACCCGACGCATCCGACCGTCAAGCCGGTGCCCTATGTCGGTGTGCAGTTCGTCGCCATTCCTGAGTTCCAGGGCCTCGGCACAACCGTTGGCCAGCTGTTCTCGGCGGCGCTCGCCGGCCAGACCAGCGTAGACGACGCGCTCAAGCAGGCGCAGGACGCCGCCACCGCGACCATGACCGAAGGCGGTTATATCAAGTAAGGCTCCTCCCGGTGCCGAATGCCGGCCGCCTCCTTGGCCGGCAACGGCCGCCCGAATCCCAGTTCGGGCGGCCCCTTTCACACACCTGAAAATTTGGCTGACCTTGAAGGGTGACCGTCATGGCTACTCAGCAGACCCGTTCGCTTGCCCGCTTTATGTTGGCGCCATCCGTGGTGCTGCTGTTCGTCTGGATGATCGTGCCGCTGGCACTCACGATCTGGTTCTCCTTCCAGCAGTACAATCCGCTCAATCCGATCCGCGACGGGTTTGTCTGGTTCTCGAATTACTCGCTGTTCTATTCCAACCCGGCATTCCTGCAGTCGATCCTCAACACGCTGGTCCTGGTGGGCAGCGTGCTGCTGATCACCGTCATCGGCGGCATCATGCTGGCGCTGTTGATCGATCAGCCGATGTGGGGACAGGGGATCGTCCGCATCCTCGTCATCTCTCCGTTCTTCGTCATGCCGCCGGTGGCTGCACTTGTCTGGAAGAACATGATCATGCACCCGCAATACGGCGTCTTTGCCGACATTGCGCGCTTCTTCGGGGCTCAACCGATCGACTGGTTCGGGCAGCATCCGATGCTTGCCATCATCATCATCGTCGCCTGGCAATGGCTGCCCTTCGCAACGCTGATCCTGCTGACCGCATTGCAGTCGCTCGACGGCGAGCAGAAGGAAGCCGCCGAGATGGACGGCGCCGGCTTCGTCAGCCGCTTCATCTATCTGACGCTGCCGCACATGTCGCGCGCCATCACCGTCGTCATCCTGATCCAGACCATCTTCCTGCTGTCGGTCTATGCCGAAATCCTGGTCACCACCAATGGCGGACCCGGCTATGCCTCCACCAACCTGCCCTTCCTCGTCTACCAGAAGGCATTGCTGGAGTTCAAAATCGGCCAGGCATCGGCCGGCGGTGTCATCGCCGTCATTCTCGCCAACATCGTCGCCTTCTTCGCCATGCGCGCGGTCGGCAAGAACCTGGACAAGTAAGGGAGGATACGATGGCACGTGCAGTCACCACCCAACACAAGGTCATTGCGACAGGCGCCGCCTGGATCGTCGCGCTGCTGATCTTCTTCCCGATCCTCTACACGATCATCACCTCGTTCAAGTCGGAGCAGGAGGCCATCCAGGGCTTCGCGCTGATCCCGTCGGGGACGTTCGAGAGCTATACCGAGGTCCAGGCGCAGAGCGGCTACTTCAAGTTCTTCTTCAACTCGGTGCTGCTCTCGGTCGGCTCGACCATCCTGGCCCTGATAGTCGCGGTTCCGGCCGCCTGGTCGATGGCCTTCTCGCCGGGCAAGTGGACCAAGGACATCCTGATGTGGATGCTCTCGACCAAGATGATGCCGGCGGTTGCCGTGCTGTTCCCGATCTACCTCATCTTCCGCGATGCCGGACTGCTCGACAGCCGCATCGGCCTGATGATCATGCTGATGCTGATCAACCTGCCCATCGTGATCTGGATGCTCTACACCTACTTCCGCGAAATCCCCGGCGAGATCCTGGAAGCGGCACGCATGGACGGCGCCACCTTGTGGGGCGAGATCGTCTATGTGCTGACCCCCATGGCCGTGCCCGGCATCGCATCGACCATGCTGCTCAACATCATCCTGGCGTGGAACGAAGCCTTCTGGACCATCCGCCTGACCACCACCGAGGCAGCGCCGCTGACGGCCTTCATCAGTTCGTTCTCGAGCCCGCAAGGCCTGTTCTGGGCCAAGCTTTCGGCGGCCTCGACGCTGGCCATCGCCCCCATCCTGATCATGGGCTGGTTCAGCCAGAAGCAGCTGGTGCGCGGCCTGACATTCGGCGCGGTAAAATAACGGACGTTGCCTGAAGCAATCCGGCCAAATAACCCCTCGGGGAGGAAACCATGGGAAACATCACGCTCAAGAACGTCTCCAAGCATTTCGGATCGACGTCATCATTCCAGGCCTCGACCTGGTCATCGAGAATGGCGAGTTCGTCGTCTTCGTCGGGCCGTCGGGTTGCGGCAAGTCCACGTTGCTGCGCCTCATCGCCGGGCTCGAGGACACCAGCGGGGGCACCATCAACATCGATGGCCGTGACGTCACCGGCGAGGCGCCGGCCAAGCGCAAGCTGGCCATGGTATTCCAGTCCTATGCGCTCTATCCGCATATGACGGTGGCCAAGAACATCGGCTTCCCGCTGAAGATGGCGGGCGAAGATGTGGCGACGATCGACAAGAAGGTGAAGGACGCAGCCCGGGTCCTCAATCTCACCAACTATCTCGAACGCCGGCCCGGCCAGCTCTCCGGCGGCCAGCGGCAACGCGTCGCCATCGGCCGCGCCATCGTGCGCCAGCCCTCGGCCTTCCTGTTCGACGAGCCGCTGTCCAACCTCGATGCCGCACTGCGCGGCACCATGCGGCTCGAAATCAGCGAGCTCCACCATCAGCTCAAGACGACGATGGTCTACGTCACCCACGACCAGATCGAAGCCATGACCATGGCCGACAAGATCGTCGTGCTCAACGCCGGCAACATCGAACAGGTCGGCTCGCCGATGGAACTCTACAAGTCGCCGAAGAACCTATTCGTGGCGGGCTTCATCGGTTCGCCGAAAATGAACCTGATCGAAGGTGCGCCGGCGGCCAAATACAACGCCAAGACCATCGGCATTCGTCCTGAGCATATGGGGATATCGACCACAGCGGGTGACTGGAAAGCCCTCGTCGGCGTCGCCGAGCATCTGGGCTCCGACACCTTCCTGCATGTCCAGGCCGACGGCGTCGGTCCGCTGACGGTACGCGCCGATGGCGAACTGGCCGTACGCCACGGCGACACCATCTATTTGACGCCGGACAAGGTCCGCATGCATCGCTTCGGCCCCGATGGAAAGGCGCTGACGCAGTGAGACTGAAAGGCAAATCGGCGCTGATCACCGGATCCGCGCGCGGCATCGGCAGGGCTTTTGCCGAAGCCTACACCCGCGAGGGCGCCACGGTGGCCATTGCCGATATCAATCTGGCGGCTGCCGAAAAGACGGCCGCCGAGATTGGCGCCAACGCCTATCCGGTCAGGCTCGACGTCAGCGACCTCGCTTCGATCCAGGCGGCGGTCAATGCGGTCGAAACAAAGACCGGCGGCCTCGACATACTGATCAACAACGCTGCTTTGTTCGACCTGGCGCCGATCGTCGAGATCACCAAAGCAAGCTACGACAAATTGTTCTCCGTCAACGTCGCCGGCACCTTGTTCATGCTGCAGGCAGCGGCGCGTTCGATGATCGCAAGGGGCAAGGGCGGCAAGATCATCAACATCGCCAGCCAGGCAGGACGCCGCGGCGAGCCGCTGGTCGCCGTCTATTGCGCCACCAAGGCCGCGGTGATTTCGCTGACCCAGTCCGCCGGGCTCGATCTGATCAAGCACCGCATCAACGTCAATGGCATCGCGCCCGGCGTCGTCGACAGCGATATGTGGGATGAGGTCGATGCGCTGTTCGCCAAATATGAGAACCGGCCGAAAGGCGAGAAGAGGCGGCTGGTCGGTGAGGGCGTGCCCTATGGCCGCATGGGCAAGCCGGAGGACCTGACCGGCATGGCGGTATTCCTGGCCAGCGACGACGCCGAATACATCGTCGCCCAGACCTACAATGTCGATGGCGGCCAATGGATGAGTTGATGGGCCGGGATCACGAAGGCCGCAGCCCGGCCAAAAGGGTAAAAAAATGACCGTGAAACTCTCCTCCTCGATCCTCTCGGAACTCCCCGCCAAGGTCGCCGGTCCCAGATATGATCGCTCCAGGCTCAAACCCGGTATCGTCCATTTCGGCGTCGGCAATTTCCATCGCTCGCATCAGGCGGTCTACCTCGACGATCTCTTCAATTCAGGCATCGGCCATGACTGGGCGCTGGTCGGCGCCGGGGTCTTCGAGGGCGAAAAAATCGGCCGTTCCAAGCTGCAGGAGCAGGACTGGCTGACCACCGTGGTCGAGCAGGATTCCGACCATATGAGCGCCCGCGTCACCGGCGTCATGATCGACTTCCTGACGCCCGGCGATGCCGATGCCATCATCGACCAGCTCGCCGATCCGGCGATCAAGATCGTCTCGCTGACCATCACGGAAGGCGGTTATTTCATCGATCCGGCCTCCGGCAAGTTCAACCCGACCCACCCCGACATCGTCGCCGACGCACAGGCAGGCACGACGCCGAAGACGGTGTTCGGCCTCATCCTGGCCGGGCTGAAGCGCCGCCGTGCCGACGGCATCGTGCCGTTCACCGTCATGTCTTGCGACAACATCCCTCACAACGGCCATGTCACCTCGGATGGCGTCATCGGCCTCGCCCGCCTGATCGATGAGGATCTGGCGAACTGGGTCAGCGACAATGTCGCCTTTCCCAACGGCATGGTCGACCGCATCACCCCCGCCACCTCCGACCGCGAGCGCGGTATTCTCGCCTCGGAGTTCGGCCTCGAGGACAACTGGCCGGTGTTCTGCGAGCCGTTCAAGCAATGGGTGCTGGAAGACCGTTTCACCGACGGCCGCCCGCCGCTGGAAAAGGTCGGTGTGCAATTCGTGAGGGATGTCGCGCCCTATGAGCTGATGAAGATCCGCATCCTCAATGGCGGTCATGCCACGATCGCTTATCCCGCAGGGTTGATGGACATCCATTTCGTCCATGAGGCGATGCAGGAGCCGCTGGTGCGCGGCTTCCTCGCCAAGCTCGAGCATGACGAGATCATCCCGACCGTGCCGCCGGTGCCGGACACCGTGCTGGAGGATTATTACCAGCTCATCGAGCACCGCTTTTCCAACCCGAAGATCGGCGACACCATCCGCCGGCTTTGCCTCGACGGTTCCAACCGGCAGCCGAAATTCATCATCCCGACCATCGCCGACCGGCTGAAAGCCGGGAAGAGCGTTGCGGGTCTCGCGCTGGAATCGGCGCTGTGGTGCCGCTATTGCTTCGGCACCACCGACAGCGGCGCCGACATCGAAGCCAACGATCCCAGCTGGGACCGGCTGCAGGCAACCGCCAAGGCGGCGAAGGATGCGCCCGGCGCCTGGCTTGCGATGGAGGACATCTATGGCGATGTCGGCCGCTCGGCGGCGTTCGCCGAGGCCTTTGCCCATGCGCTCAAGGTCTTGTGGGCGAATGGCACGCGCGCGACGCTGACGCGCTATATCTCCGGCAAGCTCTGACGCCAGCCGCAATGACGCCCGAACTGGTCATCTTCGACTGTGACGGCGTGCTGGTCGACAGCGAGGCGCTGTCGGTTTCGGCTCTGCTCGGCATGATCTCTGCCGCCGGGGGCTCGGTCAGCGAGGATGCCGCCTACGAGCATTTCCTCGGCAAGAGCATGAAGAGCGTGCGCGAGATACTTCTTCGCGATTTCACCATCGACATCACCGACGTGCATCTGACCGATATGCGCGTCGAGCTGATGCGCAAATTCCGCGAGGAGCTGAAGCCGATTCCCGGCATCAGCGACATCCTGCCGAGGCTGGGCGTGCCCTGCTGCGTCGCTTCCTCCGGCACGCTCGACCGCATTCGCTATGCGCTCGACGTTACCGGCCTGCTCGGCCTGCTCGAGCCCCATCTGTTCAGCGCTGCCATGGTCGCGCGCGGCAAGCCGGCGCCGGATCTTTTTCTCCATGCCGCCGCTGCTATGCGCGCGCATCCCGGTAATTGCATCGTAATCGAGGACAGCCCTGCCGGCATCGCGGCGGCGCGTGCGGCCGGTATGCGCGTCTTTGCTTTCACCGGCGGTTCGCACGCCGGCAACCCGGCCTTGAAAGCGCGGCTTGCGTCGAGTGAACCGGACTTTATATTCGCGGACATGCTGCAATTGCCCGATCTGATTGCAGGCTAGAGCATGATGCCGAAAAGTGTGAAGCGGTTTTCGGACGACATCATGCTCTACTTCTTTGATTTAGAGACGGATTCAGATTTCAGGTCGAACAGACCTGAAATCATACGGCTCTAGGGAGCGAGAGTAAAAGCATCTTGACGAAGAGCTTCGTTTGCGCGGTCGATGTCGGCACCGGGAGCGCCCGCGCGGGCATTCTCGATACGTCAGGCACCTTGCTCGGACGCGCCGAGCATCCGATCGTCATGAACCAGCCGAAGGCCGATCACGCCGAGCACAATTCGCAGGATATCTGGTCGGCTGTGTGCATCGCGGTGCGTGCCGCGCGCGAAAAGGCCGGTGTGTCAGCCGACGATATTGTCGGCATGTCGTTCGACGCCACCTGCTCGCTGGTGGTGCTGGACAGGAATGCCGGCCAGCTCAGCGTCTCGGTGACGGGCGAACGGCGCTGGGACACCATCGTCTGGCTCGACCATCGCGCCATCGCCGAGGCAGATGAATGCACCGATAGCGGCCACGCCGTACTCGACTATATCGGTAGCGTCATGTCGCCGGAAATGGCGACGCCGAAGCTGATGTGGCTGAAGCGCAATCTGCCGGGAACTTGGCATGAAGCCGGCTACCTGTTCGACCTCACCGATTTCCTGACCTGGAAGGCGACCGGGTCGCTGGCGCGCTCGCAATGCACGCTGACCGCCAAATGGACCTATCTGGCGCATGAGGAAACCGGCTGGCGCCGTGACTTCTTCGACAGGGTCGGGCTTGGCGATCTGTTCGAACACGGCAGCCTGCCGGAGAAGGCAAGTGCTGTCGGCGCAGACATCGGCACGCTCACCCCTGAAGCGGCGGCTGAGTTGGGCTTGAGCGAAAACTGTCGGGTCGGCGCCGGCGTCATCGATGCCTATGCCGGCGCGCTTGGCGTGCTCGGCGGCTTTGCTGGCGACGAGCAGAATATCGGCCGCCATCTGGCATTGATCGCCGGCACCTCGTCCTGCGTCATGGCGATGTCGCCCGACCCGCAGCCTTTCGCCGGCGTCTGGGGTCCATACTATGGCGCCGCACTGCCAAAGCTCTGGCTGTCGGAAGGCGGCCAGTCGGCTACCGGGGCTTTGCTCGACCACATCATCCGCTGGCATGGCGCCGGCGGCGAGCCGGATGCGGCCATGCATGCCAAGATCGCCAGGCGCGTCGCTGAACTGCGCAGCACCGAAGGCGACAAGCTGGCGGCGAGGCTGCATGTGCTGCCGGATTTTCACGGCAACCGCTCGCCGCTTGCCGACCCGCATGCCGTCGGCGTGGTCAGCGGGCTGACGCTGGATTCCTCCTTCGACAGCCTGTGCAAGCTCTATTGGCGCACCGCCGTCGGCATCGCACTCGGCGTGCGCCATGTGCTGGAGGCGCTGAACGAGAACGGCTATCTCATCGACACGCTGCATGTCACCGGCGGCCACACCAAGAACCCGTTGCTGATGGAGCTTTATGCCGACGCCACCGGCTGCGCGGTGATCGAGCCGCTGGCCGACGAAGCCGTTCTGCTCGGCACCGGCATGGTCGCCGCCACCGCGGCCGGTCTGTTCCCGGACCTGAATGCCGCTTGCGTCGCCATGCAGCAAGGCGGCAGGGCGCGCACCTCGAACCCGGCCGCGTCAGGCCGCTTTGACCGCGACTACAGGATCTTCCTCGAAATGCACCGCCAGCGGCAGGAGCTCGACGCCATCAGCTAGAGCAATTCCAGGAAAAGTCTGAAACGGTTTTCCGTCCGGAATTGCGTACAGACTTAGGCTTCTCGCCGGCGCAAGGATGCGCCGGTCGCCGCGTCGAACAGATGCACGCTCTCCTCCTCGAACGTGTAGCGCACAGGCGCGCGCAACGCCGAGCATTCGCGGGCCGATACCAACGCGCCGACCTCCTTGCCGCCGCAGGCGAACGTCACCAGCGCGTCATTGCCATGGAACTCGATAAGGTCGGCGGTGCCTTGCAGAAGATTGATGCTCTGAGCGCCGGCGGTCTTCAGGTCCGGCGGTCGGATTCCAAGCACGGCGCGCTGGACGCCGCGCAGATCGAAGCCCGAGCCTTCTATGAAGAAGGTCGAGCCGCCGCCTGTCAGCGTCCAGCGTTCGTCCTTCCGCCCGACAGCCACGTCGATGAAATTCATGTTCGGCGTACCGATGAAGCCGGCGACGAACAGATTGCCCGGCTGGCGATAGATCTCGGCCGGCGGGCCGATCTGTTCGATGACGCCATCCCTGAGCAGCACTATCCGGTCGGCCAGCGTCATCGCTTCGAGCTGGTCGTGGGTGACATAGACGGTAGTGGTCTTCAGCGACTGGTGCAGGCGGGCGATTTCGACCCGCATATGGTTGCGAAGTTTGGCGTCGAGATTCGACAGCGGCTCGTCGAACAGGAACACTTTCGGCGTCTTGATCATGGCGCGCGCAATCGCTACGCGCTGCTGCTGCCCGCCGGAAAGCTCGGTCGGTTTGCGGGCGAGGTAAGGTTCGAGGCCGAGCGTCTTTGCCACCGCCTCGACCCGCTTCCGGATCTCGGCCGGGGGCACTTTCTGTCGCTTGAGCCCAAAGGCGATATTGTCGAAGATCGTCATATGCGGGTAGAGCGCATAGTTCTGGAAAACCATGGCAATGCCGCGCTCGCCGGGCTCGAGATCGTTGACCACTTTGCCGCCGATCGACACTTCCCCGCCGCTGATATCCTCCAGTCCGGCCAGCATCCTGAGCAAGGTCGACTTGCCGCAGCCGGACGGGCCGAGGAATACGACGAATTCGTGCTCCTCGATCGAGAGATTGAGGTCGCGGATGACGGTGGTGGCGCCGTAAGCCTTGTCGACATGGGAGCAAACGATCGCGGACATGGTCAGCCCTTCTCGCCGGTAAGAAGGATTTGCAGCTTGACGTCTTGCGGCTTGCCTTGCGCCGCCCGCTCGAAGGCCTCGATGCTGTCCGAGAAATCATAAGTGCCGGTGATCAGCGGCTTGAGGTCGACCTTCCCCGAGGCGATCAGCTGCAGCGCGCGGTCGAAGATGTTGGCGTAACGGAATACCGTCTCGATGCGCACTTCCTTGGAGATCGCCGCCGGAACGTTGAGGCTGACCGGTTCGACCGGCAGTCCGACCAGCACCACCGCGCCGCCCGGCCGCACGACATCGAACAGGTCGGCGAATGCCTTCGGGCTGCCGCTCGCCTCGAACACGATATCCGCGCCCCAATTGTCGGTCGCGGCGGAGACTGCGTCGACCAGCGATTGCTCACCTATATTGACCGGCACGATGCCGGGATATTGCGCGGCAATCTCGAGCTTGGGTGCGGAAAAATCGGAGATCAGCACCTTCGAGCAGCCGCCGGCCAGCGCCGCCAGCGCGATCATGATGCCGATCGGGCCGCAGCCTACGACGACGGCGACGTCGCCAGGCACGATGCGGGCGCGGCTCGCCGCCTGCATGCCGATAGCAAAGGGTTCGACCATCGCGCCTTCGGCGAAGGTGACATTGTCCGGCAGTCTGTAGGTGAAGGCGGCCGGGTGCACCGCATAGGGCGCCAGCACGCCATGCACCGGCGGTGTCGCCCAGAAGCTGACATCGGGATCGACATTATAGATGCCGAGCCTCGTCGCGCGCGACGACAGGTTCGGCACGCCCGGCTCCATGCAGACGCGGTCGCCGACCCTCAACGTCTCGACATTGGCGCCCACCTCGACAACGGTTCCGGCGGCTTCGTGGCCGAGCACCATCGGGGCCCGTACGACATAGCTGCCGATGGCGCCATGGGTGTAATAGTGCACGTCGCTGCCGCAGACGCCGACCGTGTGGATGGCTATCTTGACATCGCCCGGTCCGACCTCGAGCGGCAGCGCGATCTCGCGCAACGACAGTTCGCCTTTTTTCTCAAGCACCAGTGCCCGCATCGGTAAGTCCTCGCATCAAGTCTTTTTTTGCCGGAAAACGGAATTCAGGAAGCCGCTGAGCACGCCGAGGAACAGCAGCGGCGGTAGCGACAACAGCATGACCGAGGCGTTGAGGATTCCCCACGGCACGTTCATGCCTTGCTGTGAAAGTTCGGAAGCGACGATCGGCAATGTCTTGGCGTTGGAACTGGACAGCATCAGCGCGATCAGGAATTCGTTCCACACCAGCACGAAGCTGAAGGCGACGGCGCCGATCAGCGAGCGCGCCGCTACCGGCAGCGCAATCCGCCAGAACACCGAGTAAGCGCCGTAGCCATCGACGAAGGCGGCTTCCTCGATTTCCTTCGGCACGGCCTGGAAGGCGGGAATGGCGAGCCACATGATCACCGAGATGGTGAGCAGCGAATAGGTGACGATCAGCGCCGGCAGCGTGTCGTAGAGGCCGATCTGCAGCCAGATCACCATCAGCGGAATGGCGACTGCCACCGGCGGCAGGAAGCGCAGCGACAGCACGAAGAACTGGATGTCGGCGGCGAAGCGGTTGGGATAGCGCGCCACGGCATAGGCCGCCGGCAGGCCGAGCACGACGCCGATCAGCACGGCGCAGCCGCAGGCGATGACCGAATTGTAGAGCCCGGTCATGACGCTGTCGCGGCCAATGATGTAGCTGATATTTTCGAAGGTCGGCGTAAACACCAGGCGCGGCACGCGGGTGATGATGTCGACATTGTTCTTCAGCGAATTGACCGCCGTCCAGGCGAGCGGAAACACCGCCATGAAGCCGGCGAGGGCCAGGATGATCTTGCCGATGAGGCGGCCCGGTCTCATGCGATACGGTCTCATGCGATTCGACTTCATGCCTGCACCCGCTTCCACAGCATGGTGAACGTGATGACGGTGGCCATCATCATCAGCACCGCCATGGCCGAGGCGTAGGACACCTTGCCGGACTCGATGAAGCCTTGCGAGAAGGCGTACATGTCGAGTGTCTCGGTCGCCACGCCCGGCCCGCCGCGCGTCATCACATAGATCAGGTCGAAGGAGCGCAGCGATTCGATCATCTTGACGAACATCAGGCTGATCAGCGGCGCCTTCAGCATCGGCAAGGTCACATAGGCGTGGATCTGCCAGCGCTTGGCATGGTCGAGCCGCGCTGCCTCGATCGGCTGCGGCGGCAGCGTTTCCAGCAGCTTCAGCACGATGACGGCAAAGAACAGTCCCCACTGCCACACATCGACCGAGGCGACGGCAAACAGGGCCGTCGCTGGCTTCGAAAGCGGGTCGACGATCAGCCCGCCGGTGATCAGCCGGTAGGGGTAGGTGGCGATGCCGTAGAGCGGATGATAGGCGAACTTCCACACGAAAGCCGCCGACACGCGCGGCAACAGCACCGGGATGATGAACAGCAGGCAGTAGAGGTTGCGCAGCCGCGGCGACGCCACTTCGAACATCAGCACGCCGAGCCCGATGGCCACCATCATCGTTGCCACGACGGTGACGATTTCCCACTTCACCGAAACCCAGACCGCGTTGAGGAAACGCCGGTCGGCGAACAGGTCGATGAAGTTCGACAGCCAGACCCAGGAATAGTTCGACGAGCTCAGCTCGCGGTTCTGCAGCGCAATGACGATGGCGTACAGCGTCGGCACCATCGACAGCACCAGAAGAATGGCGAGCGTCGGAACCAGAAACGTCACGGGCAGGGAAGAGCGTCGGCGCATTGCCTATCCTCGGGCTGTGCCTTTTTGGGGAGAACCCGCGGCGCACAGGTCCCGGCATCCGGTCGAATGCCGTGGACCGCGCGCCGCGGGCGGGAGGATTACTTCTTCTTCACCAGCTCGTTGGCGTAGGCCTCGAGTTCGTCGAGGCCGCCCTTGACGTCGGTGCGCGTGCCGGTGACCAGCTCTTCCAGGATGATGCCCCAGCGGTCGCCGAGATCCGGCCAGCGCGGATCCTGCCAGAAGTTCACCGCCGTCACCTTGCCGGTATCGGCAAGCGCCTGGCCGAGATCGGCGCCATAGATGTCGGCGAACTCCTTGCTGGACAGCACGCTGGTGCGGTTGAGCTCGCCGAATTGGTGCGCGTCGAGCCGGCGCTTCTCGTTCTCCTTCGACGTCGCCCAGGCGATGAACAGGCCGGCGCATTGCTTCGCGGCGTCATCGGCATTGGCCTTGGCGGCGATGGCGAGGCCGTGGCCGTAGCCGCCGCCGGTCAGTGGCGAGGGCGGCGGCAGGAAGCCGATCTTGCCGACCACTTGCGAGGTCTTCGGGTCGACCGCCATGCCCGACAGCGGCGTCGATTCGACCAAGATGGCAACCTGGCCCGACAGGAAGGCGCCGGTCGATTCATCCCAGCTGCCGGTCTGCGTGCCGGGCGCTGAATCCTTGAACAGTTTAAGATAGGTCTCGGTCGCTTTGACCGCGGCCTCGGAGTTGAAAGCCGGCTTGTCACCGTCGAACCATTTTCCGCCATAGGCCTTGAAGAACGGCATCCAGCGCCAGACATTGGCGCCCGAGCCACGCGCGCCGCGCAGCGCGATTCCGTACATGCCCTTGTCGGGATCGGTCAGCTTCGGCACGTCGGCGATCAACTCGTCCAGCGTCTTCGGCGGCTGGATGCCGGCGGCTTCCAGAATGTCCTTGCGGTAGACCATCAGGTCGCCGCCGCCGGTCAGCGGCGCGAACCACACCTTGCCGTCATAGGTGGCGACCTTCTGCCGGCCCGGGTCGAAATCGGCGTAGTCGTAGTCAGCCGGGTAATAGTCGGTGAGCGGCACGATCCATTTCGACGAGGCGAACAGCGCGACATTGGCTTCGTCGACATAGTAGACGTTGTAGTTGCCGACCGTGGACGCATCGGCGCGCGACTTTGCCCGGCGGTCGTTCTCGTTGAGATAGTCGATCTGGAAGCTGGCGCCGGCCAGTTTCTGGAACTCGTCCTTGGACGCTTCCAGCAGCGTCAGCCCGTCACGCGGTTGCGCCAGCACCTTGACCGGCGCCGAGCAGACCGGCGCCGCCAGCGCCATGGTCGAGAGGGTCGTGGTAAGCATGAAAGCTGCGCTTATGCTCGCAGCGAGCCGAATTGGTTTCATTGATTTTCTCCTCCAGGAACAGTCGCAGGAAGCGTAAGTCTTCGGTTGCGCGATCCTCGCCATCGCCCGAGCGACAAGCCACCCATCGCCAAAATGAGGAGTTGCTAAAGGCCGCGCTAGAAGCCCCGTTGCAGCAGACCTGTACTTTTATGCATTGTGCGCTGCAAAATCCGGCCCGCCTGCACGGCCTCTGTCACATGAGTACCGATGGAGTGAGGAAGGCCGGTTTTCAGGCGCGCATCGTCATCCGCTGCTTCGACAGCTTGCGGTAGGATGACGGCGTCATCCGGTGCTTGCGCAGGAAGGCGCGGTTGAAGTTGGAGATGTTCATGTAGCCGACCTGGAAGCAGATGTCGGTGATCGGAATATCGGTGTCCGCCAGCAGCTTGCAGGCTTGCCAGAGCCGGAGCTTGGCGATGTGGTCGCTGAAACTGTTACCGGTGTTTTTCTGGAAGAAGCGCGAAAACGTGCTTTCGCTCATCCCCGCCAGCTCCGCCGCCTCCGGCAGCTTCAGGTCCTCGGCGAAGTGCTGGAAGAGATAGGTCAGCGTGCGCTGGATGATGTCCAGCGAGGTTGCATCGAGCGCGGGTGAGAAATCCGGCGAGGACAAAAGCTCGTATTCGTCTGTCCTGGCCAGCAGATCGACCAGTTCGAGGAAGAGGCAAAACCGGGCGAGCCCGTGCACGGTGCCCATCCGTTCCATCAGCGCAGCGCCGTCGAGCGCGGCGCGGCCATGGAAGACGATGCCGCGCAGCGATCGCTCCAGGAACGGTTCTAGTTCGCGCAGCTCAGGCAGCAGTCCCGCCGAGCCGCGCAGCCGCTGCGGATCGAATTGCAGCACGATGTCGCGTCCTTCGATCAGCTCGCCGGGTTGCACCGATGTCACCCAGTCATGCGGCAGCCCGCCGCCGACGATGCTCAGGTAGCCCGGCCCGAATTCGCCGATGTGATCGCCGACCAGCGCGACCCCGGAAGACTTCCTCAGGAGATGGATCTCGTATTCCGGATGAAAATTCCAGACATTGCGCTCCCAGGGATAGTCGTCGAGCCGCCACAGGAAACTGTCGCTCGCCTCGGTGACGATGTGCTCGAAAGCCGGCACCGTGCGAGGGATCGCGGCCGTGTTCTTTCTGCGCCTGAATGCCATCGTCTGCTCTCCGGGGCGTATGAGGAAGCGACTGGTTTCGGGCAATCCGTAGCAGTCTGTCGCCCGCAAGTGAACGATGTCTGCCTCAGCGATTTCAACGCCGGCTCTCGATGATCTCAATGAAGCGGGCGAACAGCCCGGCCTGGGATTTGATGCCGAGTTTGCGGTGGATGTTGCGGCGGTGAACCTTCACCGTTCCCGGCACGATGCGCATGGCTCTTGCGATCGACTCGGTGGAATGCCCCTGCAGCACCAGATCGACGACATGCTTTTCGCGCGGGGTCAGCGACAGGCTTTCCCAAATGTGGGCGCGGTCGAACTCGTTGACGGCGGCGATCGTCTCGCCCTGCTCCGCTTCGTCCTGCTCCTCGGCCGAAAGTGCGGGCCAGCGCAACCGGGCGAAGTTGATGACCGCCGGCGCCATGTCGCGCAGCAGCCTGGCATCGGCGGTGCCGAAGGGACCCGAGGCGTGCAATCGCATCAGCGACAGCACCAGGGCATCCTTGCCGGGCAGCGGCACGAAGAAGCCGACCTCCTCGGCCAGCCTTGTCTGGCTATAGTAGGTGCGAAAATACTCGCTGGCATAGAAGCGGTCGGGCGCCAGTTCGCGCATGCGCCAGAACCCCTCCTTGCGCTCCACCGCCGCGTGATGAAATGGGTCGAGAAGATAAGGTCCTTCCTGATAGAGCGTGACGAAGACATGGCTCTCGGCCGGCGAGAAGGTTTCGAACAGCAGCGGCGGTCGCGAGGCGCCGCGGTAACCGAAGATCACGCAGTGGTCGAAGCCGACATGCTGGCTCAACCAGCCGACCATTGCCTTGCCGAACAGGTCGCCGCTCGTCTCCCGTGTCGCCGCGACAAGGGCTGCGAGCCGGCTGTATTCGTCGCTGCG
Source organism: Mesorhizobium sp. C395A (assembly GCF_030323205.1). Taxonomy (NCBI): domain Bacteria; kingdom Pseudomonadati; phylum Pseudomonadota; class Alphaproteobacteria; order Hyphomicrobiales; family Phyllobacteriaceae; genus Mesorhizobium; species Mesorhizobium sp. C395A. The sequence goes on from NZ_CP100473.1 coordinate 5,050,934, forward strand.
GGACGCACTCAATCTATACCCCCTTAAACGAGAAAATAGATCAGATATACCACCAGCGAGGTATATACTAGACGCCATTGGCTCTGGTAGCGTCCTGGAATAGCCCTGTTGCTGGAGCCAGCACTTTGACCGCAGTGCCCGACATCGAGTTTCGCGGCGTCACCAAGCGCTATGGCGCTGTGACCGCCGTCAGCGGCATCGATCTCGCTGTGCCGCCCTCCGCCTTTGTCGCCCTTCTCGGACCGTCCGGCTGCGGCAAGACCACATGCCTGCGCATGATCGGCGGCTTCGAGCAGCCGAGCGAAGGCCAGGTGTTCATCCGTGGCCGGGACATGGCCGGAACGCCGCCCTATCGTCGGCCGGTCAACATGGTGTTCCAGCAATACGCGCTGTTTCCGCATCTCGATGTCGAAGCCAATGTGTCCTACGGGTTGCGCCAGGCACGGCCGCGCCTGTCGTCGCAGGAAATCGGCCGGCGCGCCGGCGAGGCGCTCGAAATGGTGCGGCTCGCCGGCTATGGCCGCCGCAAGATCCACGAACTCTCCGGCGGCCAGCAGCAGCGCGTCGCGCTGGCGCGCGCACTGGTCAACAAGCCGGCCGTGCTGTTGCTCGACGAGCCGCTGGCAGCGCTCGACAAAAAGCTGCGCACCGACATGCAGATCGAGCTGCAGAACCTGCAGCGCGAGATCGGCATCACCTTCGTGCTGGTCACCCACGACCAGGAGGAGGCGCTGTCGATGAGCGACTTCGTCTGCGTCATGAACGGCGGCCGCATCGTACAGCTCGGGCAACCAAGCGAGATCTATGACGAGCCGGCCGACCTGTTCGTCGCCGACTTCGTCGGCAAGACCAATCTGTTGAGCGGCAAGGTTGCCGGGCATACAGGCGATCTTGTCAATGTGGCGCTGGCGGACGGAACCGTCATTGCCGCGCGCAAACGAACCGCCTTGCAGCAGGGCGAGACCGTTTCCGTCAGCCTGCGTCCTGAATCGCTAAGCCTCGGCGCCACCAAAGGCAGCCCTTTCAAGGGCATCGTGCGCAACCGGATCTTCCTGGGCTCGACGGCGGAATACGCTATCGAGGTGCAGGGCATCGGAACGCTGCTGGCCAAGGCCGACCATGTGATCGGCCATGGCAATCTCTTCAAGCCGGGTGAACCCGTCGCCATCGGCTTTGCCTCCGGGACGCCGCTGGCGTTTCCGGAGACCAAGAACAACGGGACCAACCAGAGGGTAGCAAAAAATGTCGAAATCATATCGTGACGGACTGCCGATTAGCTCTGAGAACTTCGTCGACCAGCTGATGCGCCTGAAGCGCGGCTCGATCGGCCGCCGCGATTTCCTCGGCCTCACCGGCCTGGGCATCGCAACCGCGGTGATGGCGCGCGAGCTCGGCATCATGCCGACGCCGGCCTTCGCCGCCGAAAACCTCGGCGACCGCATGTCGATCGCCACCTGGCCGAACTATCACGACCCGCAGACCTTCGAGAATTTCAAGAAGGACACCGGCGTCGCCGTCGAGGTCAACGTCTTCGGCTCCAATGAGGAGATGCTTGCCAAGCTGCAGGCCGGCGCCTCGGGCTGGAGCCTGTTCGTGCCGACCAACTACACGATCTCGACCTACAAGAAACTCGGCATCATCGATCCGCTCGACATGGCCAAGCTGCCGAATTTCGACGGCTCCCAGGAGGACCCGCGCTTCACCTCGGAAGGCACGATCGACGGCACGACCTACGCGGTGCCGAAGAACTGGGGCACCACGGGCTTTGCCGTCAACACCAAGAAGCTGGCCAAGCCGATGACCAGCTGGAAGGAATTCTGGGACGTCGCCATGGCCGAGGGTGATGGCCGCACCATGGTGCATGACTACCAGCTGACCACCATCGGCAACGCGCTGAAATATTACGGCTATTCCTTCAACTCGCTGAAGCAGGACGAACTCGCCAAGGCCGAGGAACTGCTGCTCAAGGTCAAGCCGCATCTGTTCGCGGTCTCTTCGGACTACCAGCCGGGCATGCGGGCGGGCGACGCCTGGATGACCATGTGCTGGACGAATGATGGCGCACAGCTGCATCGCGATATTCCAGAGATCGCCTATGTCTTGGGCAAGGAGGGCGGCGAAATCTGGACCGATTTCTACGCCATCCCGAAGGACGCGCCGAACAAGCCGGCCGGCTATGCCTTGCTCAACTATCTGATGACCCCGGAGGTTGCTGTGAAGGAGCATCTCGCCAACGGCGCGCCCTCGACCGACGCACGCGTCAACAAGCTGCTGCCCAAGGAAGTGCTCGACAATCCGATCCTTTACCCGGCGGCCGACCTGTTGACACCGCTTGAGTTCGGCGCGGCGGCAACACTGACCGATCCGGGTCGCGCCGAGCTGATGGCGCGCTTCAAGTCGGCTTGAGGCTGGCCTGACGCAAACGGAAACCGGCGGGCCTCCGCCGGCATCGGGGCGGGTTCCATGCACGGCAACAGATTTCGGTATAACATCCTGACAGCGCTGCTGCTCGCTCCGGCTACAGCGTGGCTGGTGGTGTTTCTGGTGTTGCCGTTCGTCGCCATTGCCGTGTTCAGCGTCGGCGAGCGGGCGCCGGAGGGCGGCTACCAGGCCGCCTTCACGCTGGCGCAGTATGCCAATCTTCCGGCGCGGGCGACTGCTTTCTGGAACACGATGATGCTGGCGCCGGTGGGCGCGCTTGCCTGCCTGCTCGTCGCCTACCCGGTTGCCTACTACCTCGCCCTGAAGGCGCCGCAACGCTGGCGACTGATCCTGCTTGCGCTCGTCGTCATTCCCTTTTGGACCAGCCTTTTGATGCGCACCTATGCCTGGATGTACATTCTGGGCGGACGCGGCATTCCCGCACTGCTGGCCTTTGTCGGCATCGAGGATGTCAGGCTGATCAACACGCCGGGCGCCGTGCTGCTCGGCATCGTCTATGGCTATTTGCCCCTGATGATCCTGCCGATCTATGTCAGTCTCGAGCGGCTCGACCGAAGGCTGCTGGAAGCCTCCGCCGATCTCGGCGCGACCCCGCTCTCAACCTTTCTGGGGGTGACGCTGAAGCTGTCGCTGCCGGGCGTGATGACCGGCTTCTCGCTGGTCATGATCCTGTTGCTTGGCGAATACCTGATCCCGACCCTGCTTGGCGGCGGCAAGGTGTTCTTCATCGGCAACGCGCTGGTCGACCTGTTCCTGCAGTCGCGCAACTGGCCGTTCGGATCGGCCATCGCCATCACGCTGGTGGCGGTTTCGGTGGTGGTGCTGATCGCGGCAAACCGCATTTCGACACGGGTGTCGGGCGCCCGCAGGGTGGATCTGATCTGATGCGCGCCTTCGTCACAGCCGTCTTCGCCTTCCTCTATCTGCCGATCGCGTTGGTCGTGCTGTTTTCCTTCAACGCCGGCCGCCATGCCAGCGAGTTCACCGGCTTTTCGGTGCAGTGGTACGGCACGGCGCTGTCGAACCCGTTCCTGGTCGAGGCGTTGAAGAACAGCCTGTTCATCGCCACCACCAGCGCCCTTCTGGCGGCGGTGTGCGGCACGGCGGCGGCACTCGGCCTGGCGCGGGTCGGGCTCAGAACCCGCGCCGTCTTCGACGCGCTGATGGGTGCCGCGATCGTCGTTCCCGGCGTCGTCATCGGCATCTCGACGCTTGTCGCGCTGGTCCAGTTGTTTGGCGTGCTCAACCCGTTCCTCGCCTCGATCTGGCCAAACGACCAGCCGCCGCGCCTGTCGCTCGGCTATGGATCGATCATCGCCGCCCACGGCCTGTTTGCGATGGCGTTGGTGACGATGATCGTCGGCACGCGTCTCGCCAGCCTCGACCGCAACCTGGTCGAGGCCTCGAGCGATCTCTACGCCACGCCGCTGACGACGTTTCGCTCGATCGTGCTGCCGCAGATCATGCCGGCGGTGATCGCCGGCTTCCTGCTCGCCTTCACCTTCTCCTTCGACGATTTCATCGTCGCCTTCTTCGTCGCCGGCGCGCAGACGACGCTGCCGATCTATGTCTTCGCCTCGATCCGGCGCGGCGTGACGCCGGAAATCAACGCCATCGCCACCATCGTGCTCGTCGCCTCGGTTCTTCTGGTGGTGCTTGCCCAATGGCAGCTGCGCCAGCGCCAGCCGTCAAACTGAACAAGCCATCCAGCTGAAAGACAAATTCATGATCCTTAGAGACCGCATCGCCGTGGTGACGGGCGCCGGTTCCGGCATCGGCCGCGCCGGCGCCATGATCATGGCCAGGGAAGGCGCTGTGGTGGTCATCGCCGACCGGGATAAGACCAGCGGCGAGACGACAGCGGCGGACATCCGGGCAGTGGGCGGGCAGGCCGAGGCCGTTGTCACCGACGTCTCTGACGACGCCGCGGTCGGGCAGCTCATCACCGGCACGCTCGGCAAGTATGGCCGCATCGACGTTCTGCACAATCACGCCGGCATCCAGGTCGGCGGCACGCTGACCGAGGTCGAGGTCGATGGTATGGATGCGTCATGGCGCATCAATGTACGGGCGCAGTTTCTGGCCGCGCGGCTGGTCATGCCGGCAATGGTCGCGCAAGGCGGCGGCGTCATCCTCAACACGGCTTCGAATTCGGGCGTCTTCTACGACCGCGAGATGATCGCCTATGCCACGTCCAAACATGCCGTGGTGGCGATGACCAGGCAGATGTCGCTCGACTATGCCCGGCACAATGTGCGCGTCAACGCGCTCTGCCCCGGCTGGGTCGACACCCCCTTCAACGAGCCGTTCATCGCCCAGATGGGCGGGCGCGAGGCGATCGAGACCTATGTCCGCACCAAGATCCCGATGGGGCGCTGGGCGAGCGCCGAAGAGATCGCCGAAGCGATCCTGTTCCTCGTCTCCGACCGCTCATCCTTCATGACCGGCCAGGCGCTGGTGATCGACGGCGGCGAAAGCATCGGTTGATCCAAGGGCAGCCGGATAGGAGGGTTCCCGCCTCTGGCTCAATCGCCGGCTGCCCGTCCTCCCTTGCCTTCATGCCGCATTTCGTCCAATAGAACGACGCAAACGCTGCGAAACCGAAGGTTTTGCCGTTTGGAAGTGCGGCTTCCGGCCTCGTTGCCGACGCGCCGCAATCGGAAAGAGCAGGACAATGTCTGCGATCGAAGCCGGCGCTCGTGCGCCGGAAAATCTTTGGCGTCAGGAAATCAGGGCGACGCTGGCGCTGGCCTGGCCGATGGTGCTGACCAATCTCGGCCAGACCGCGATGACCGCCACCGACGTCATGATGATGGGGCGTCTGGGCGCGGACACGCTGGCCAGCGGCGCGCTTGGCGCCAATCTCTATTTCATGCCGCTGATCTTCGGCCTCGGCCTGATGCTGGCGACCTCGCCGATGATCGCCACCGAGCTTGGCCGCCGGCGCTATTCGGTGCGCGATTTGCGCCGCACCGTGCGCCAGGGCCTGTGGCTGGCGATCCTGATCTCGATCCCGATCTGGATCGTGCTGTGGCATGGCGAGGCCATTCTGCTGGCCATCGGCCAGGAGCCGGCATTGGCACATCAGGCCGGCATCTATCTGCGCTGGCTGGAATGGGCGGTGCTGCCCTTCTACGGCTATATCGTGCTGCGTTCCTTCATCTCGGCGCTGGAGCGGCCGGGCTGGGCGCTGATCATCGTCTTCGTCGCTGTCGCCTGCAACGCCTTCTTCAACTGGGTGTTCATGTTTGGCAATCTCGGCGTCACCTCGATGGGAATTGCCGGTTCGGGGCTGGCGACCACGCTGTCGAGCACGCTGATGTTCTGCGGCCTGGCAGCCGTAGTGATGCTGGAGAAGAAGTTCCGCCGCTACCGCCTGTTTGGTCGCTTCTGGCGCTCCGACTGGCCGCGTTTCAAGGGTCTGCTGCGGCTCGGCATGCCGATCGCCGGCATCCTCGCCTTCGAGGTGACGATCTTCAACGCGGCAGCCCTGCTGATGGGCCTGATCGATGCGGATTCGCTGGCCGCGCACGCTATCGCCATCCAGATCGCCTCGATCTCCTTCATGGTGCCGCTCGGTCTCAACCAGGCCGTCACCGTGCGCGTCGGGCTGGCCCACGGCGCCGGCAATCCGGCAGGCGTTTCGCGCGCCGGCTGGACCGCCTTCGTCATCGGCGTCTCGTCCATGGCGCTGATGGCGCTGGTGATGGTGCTGTGGCCGCATCTGTTGATCAGCGCCTTCATCGACATGACCGATCCGGCGAACGCCAGGGTGATCGCGCTGGCCGTGTCGTTCCTGGCCTTTGCCGCGCTGTTTCAGATCTTCGACGGCGCGCAGGCCGTTGCCGCCGGCATGCTGCGCGGCCTGCACGACACCAAGCTGCCGATGATCTATGCCGCGATCGGCTATTGGGGCATCGGCCTGCCGCTCGGCGTGCTGCTCGCCTTCCATTTCGGCTTGCACGGCGTCGGCATCTGGATCGGCCTGGCGTCGGGCCTGGCCGTGGTGGCGGTGCTGCTGCTTGCGCGCTGGCTGCGGCGCGACCGCATCGCACCGCCACTCGTCTTCAGCCATTAAAAGCAAAACGGCCGCCGGGTTCGGCGGCCGTTCTCGTTTGGCGTGGCTGCGCTCAGCTCCCGTCCGACGACATCGCGCCGAGCAGCCTGCGTATATCGCCGAACCTGGCGATCGAGCCGAACACCAGTGCCGCCACCGCGACGAAGAACACCGACACCGAAGCCATGGTCGGTGTGTAGCCGTAGCGCAGCGCGTTGAAGATCTTGATCGGCAGCGTCTCGGTGGTGAAGCCGATCGTCATATAGGCGACGATGTATTCGTTGAGCGACAAGACGAAGGCGAAGGCGTAACCCGAGACGAGGTAGGGCAGGATCAGCGGCAGCACCACGGTCTTCAGCACCGTGCGATCATCGGCGCCCATGGTCGCCGCAGCCTCGACCAATGAGCGGTCGATCGAGGCAAAGCCGAGCGACAGCGTCACCAGCGGCAGCGTCACGAAGAAGATGGCGTGGCTGATGATGGCGGTGAAGAACTGGCCGAACAGCCCGACCGTCGCCCAGAAGGAGAGGAAGCCGAGCGCGGTGATGACCGGCGGTAGGATGAAGGGGGCAAGCCCCAGCACCTGGAAAATGTTCGCCCATGGCGCGATGCGCCGCCACAGGAACCAGGCCAGCGGCAGCGCCACCGCCACGGCAATCGCGGCCGAACAGACGGCCAGCGTCACAGAATGGATCAGCGCCAGCCGCCATTCCGGGTCGGTGAAGATCTGGGCGTACCAGGCGAGCGAGAAGCCGACCGGGGGGAAGCTGAGCTCCTGCCGCGAATTCACCGACACGCCGGCGACGACGATCAGCGGCGCCGCCAGAAACAAAGCGACGATGGTAAAATAGACACGGTGCAGCAAGGTCGCGGTCATAGGGCGTTCTCCCTTCGTCCGACGAGCAGTGTCAATCCGACCAGCGCCAGCGAGATCAGCACCAGGAACACCGCCATTGCGGCTGCGAACGGCATGTTGGACTGGTAGATCGCCTGGTCGGTGATCAGCACCGACAGCGTCCAGTGCTGCGGCCGTCCCAGAATCTGCGGCAGCAGGTAGGAGCCGAGGGCGAACACGAAGACCATGATCAGCGTCGCCACAATGGTGTTGCGCAATGCCGGCGCGACGACGTTGAAGAAGGCGCGGATCGGCGAGGCGCCGAGCGTGCGCGCTGCCTCGAGCAATGTCGGGTCGAGGCGCACGAGGGCGGGGTACAGCACCAGGATCGTATAGGGCAGCGCCTGGTAGACCATGCCGGTCAGCACCGCGCCAAAGGTCGGCAGCAGCGCCACCGGCTTGTCCATCAGCCCGATCGCCACGAACAAATTGGTGATGCCGGCGGTGCGCGAAAACAGCGTCGACCAGGCAAAGCCTATAATGACTTCCGACAGCGACAGCACCGACAGGAGGCCGACCAGCCACAGCGTCTGCACGCGGCGCGGCCGACGGGTCAAAAGGTAGGTGAAGGGAAAGGCGATGGCCACGCAGCAGACGGCGACCAGCACCGCCAGCAGCAGCGAAAAGCCGAGCACGCCGCCGAAGAACACCGACAGGAAGCGGGCGTAATTGTCGAACACGAAATCCGGCGTGTAGAAACCGGACGGGTTGCGCTTGAAGAAGCTCACCGCGATCATCGTCGAGAACGGCACGACGAAGAAGACGATCAGCATCAGCGCCGGAAAGAACAGCGGCGTGTAGTCGGCTAGCGACTTCGGAGCCTCGCGTCTCATGCGCCGAGCACCACGCAGCTTGCCGGCGGCAGTGTGACGCCGACCTTGGCGCCGACCGGCACGTCATGCCGCTCGCGCGGCGTCGTCACCGCAATGATGCTGGTGCCGCCGACGTCGACGAAGGTCTCGATGGTGCCGCCGAGATCGCGCACGAAACTCACCTCGCCGGTGATGGCCGAGCCGCCGGGGCTGCCGAGATGCACATCCTCGGGGCGGACCGATACAGACGCTTTAGTCTGACCCGCCGGCATGGCAAGACCTGGAATGGCTGTGCCCAGAATGGTGGTGCGCCCGGTGCTGTCGATCTCGGCCGGCAGCAGATTGGTGATGCCGATGAAGTCGGCGACGAAGGCGTCGGCCGGCTTGCGGTAGATCTCGATCGGCGGCGCCGCCTGCAGGATCCTGCCGTGGCCCATGACGACGACGAGGTCGGCCATGGTCATGGCTTCGCGCTGGTCGTGGGTGACGACGATGGTGGTGATGCCCAACCGCTGCTGCAACTGGCGCAGTTCCACCTGCATGGCCTCGCGCAATTTGGCGTCGAGCGCCGACAGCGGTTCGTCGAGCAGGAACAGCTTTGGTGACAGCGCCAGTGCCCGGGCGATCGCCACGCGCTGGCGCTGGCCGCCCGATAGTTTGGCCACCGGACGGTCGGCAAAGCCGGTCAGATGGATCAGGCCCAGCAACTCGTCGACGCGTTTCTTCTGCTCCTCGTTCGAGGCGCCGCGAATGCGCAGCGCATAGGCGATGTTGTCGCCAACAGAGAGATGCGGAAACAGCGCCAGCGACTGGAACACCATGCCGAGATTGCGCTTGTGCGTCGGCAAAGGCGTGATGTCCTCGCCGTCGAGCACGATGGCGCCGCTGGTCGGCTCCTCCAGCCCGGCGATCATGCGCAGCAGCGTGGTCTTGCCGCAGCCCGACGGGCCGAGCAGGCACACGAACGTGCCGTGCGGCACGTTGAGCTGCACATTGTCGACGGCGGCGAAGTTGCCGAATTTTTTGGTGACGGCGTTGATGTCTAGTCCGGACATGCTCATCCCTCTCAGGCTGTGCGCTGGAGCAATTCCAGGAAAGTGTGTAACGGTTTTCCGTCCGGAATTGCTTACAAACAAGAAAGTTGGAGTAGGTCGCCGTTTCCATGAAACGGTGAACTGCTCTAACTGGCCGCCGGAAGAGGTCCGGCGGCCGATCAGTTTTTAAGCGGATCGAACGGCTCAGCCGACGATCAGCTCGGTCCACTTCTGGTTGATCCAGTCGGCCTTCGACGTATAGAGGTCGTAGCGCGGGATGATCGGATCGATATCCGACGACACGGCTGCGAACTCTTCCGGCTTGAGGTCGAGCACCTCTTTCTTCAGCGTCGGCGTGGTTCCGACCTTGCGCGACATCAGGCCCTGCATCGACGGCTGGCTCATATAGTCGATGAAGGCATGCGCCTCGTCGACCTTGGTCGAGGCGCGCGACAGCACCCAATTGCCGGAATCCTGGATGCCGCCTTCCTTCGGGAAGGTCGAGCGGACATGGAAGCCGTCGGCGACCGCGAGGCCGGTGACGTCGTGATAATACTGGCCCATCGGGATCTCGCCCGACTTCAGCGCCTGCTCGAACTGCGCCTCGTCGCGATACCACAGCCGGACGTTCGGCTTGAGCTCGGCGAGCTTTTCGAATGCCTTGTTCAGTCCGTCCTCGGTGTCGAGCGCATTGGTGCCGCCCATGAAGGTCTTTGCCGTCACTTCGAGCAGGAACGAGTTCGAGGCAAGCGCCAGCAGGCCAAGCTTGTCCTCATTGGCCTTGTCCCACAGCGTCTCCCATGAGGTCGGCGCATCCTTGTAGACGTCGGTGTTGGAGACCAGCGTGATCCACCAGGCGACGGCGCCGATGCCGGCGACGCGACCATCCGGATATTTGTTGACGAAGCGCGGCAAGAGGTCGTTGTAGTGCTTGAACCTCGACGTATCGAGCGGCGTCCACAATTCGGTCGACTGGCCCTTCAGCGTCGAGGTCTGCGACATCATCGAAAGGTCGGCCGGGGCTTGGCCGGCCTTGGACGCTTGTTCGAGCTGCACCAGCCAGGCTTCGCCGGTCGGCTCGGCGACCGATTCCACTGCAATGCCGGTGGCCTTGGTAAAATCTGGGAAGACGTGCTCGTCAAAGGATTTCTTGAAATAGCCGCCATAGACGCCGACCTTCAGCGACTTGTCCTGCGCGCGCAGGATCGACGGCATGGCGAGCACGCCGGCTGTAGCGAGGCCCGCACCAAGCACGCCGCGCCGTGTCAGGGATTTTCCAATCAGTCTGTTCATCTGGTTTCTCCTCAGTTGATGCCGTTCTATTCCGGCAGGTTCCCTTCACGCACTGTCGCCGCCTGGCGTCAGTGGGCCGCCGCTCGTTGTTCGAGCGTACGGGCGTATTGCGTCAGTGGAAAGCACATGACGAAGAAGATCAGCGCCACCAGCCCGTAGACCTTGAACGGTTCGAAGGTGGCGTTGTTGATGGCGTTGGAGGTTCTGACCAGCTCCTCGAAGCCGATGATCGAGGTCAGCGCCGTCGATTTGATCAACTGCACCAGGAAGCCGACGATCGGCGCCCTTGTGATCGAGAAGGCCTGCGGCAGGATGATCAGCCGGAGCTCCTGCAGACGGTGCAGGCCAAGGCTGGCGCCGGCGTCCCACTGCCCGCGCGGCAGCGCATCGACGCCGCTGCGCCAGATCTCGGCCAGATAGGCGCTGGCGAAGAAGGTCAGGCCGAGCACGGCGGCAGTCCATGGCTCGATGCGCAGGCCGAGCATCGGCAGGCCGAAGAACATCAGGAACAGCTGCATCAACAGCGGCGTTCCCTGGAACAGGGCGATGTAGCCGGAAGCGACCCGCTGGCTCCATTTATTCTCTCCGATCCTGAAGAACAGCACGATCAGCCCGACCAGCGCGCCGCCGACAAAGGCCGCCAGTGACAACAGCACCGTCCAGCGGGCGGCGAGCAGCAGATTGCGAACGATGTCCCAGAAGGTGAATTCGATCATGTGACACCTGCCCCCAATACGCGGCGCCCGCCTGTGACCAGCAGCCGGCGCAAGGCCATGGACAGGACGAGGTAGACCAGGGTCACGACGAAATAGGTTTCGAAGGACCGGAAGGTGCGGGCTTGCAGCATGTCGGCCTCATAGGTCAGCTCGCGCACGGCGATCTGCGACACCACGGCCGATTCCAGCATCATGATGACGATCTGGCTGGTCAGCGCCGGGTAGATCACCTTGAGCGCCTGCGGCAGCACGATCTTGATGAACACCTGGCGCGGTCTCAAGCCCAGTGCAAGCGCTGCTTCCGTTTGTCCGCCGGGCACGGCATCGAGACCGGCGCCGACGATTTCAATGGTGTAGGCTGCCATGTTGAGCGTCATTGCCAGCATGGCGGCCAGGATCGGATCGAGCCTTATGCCGAGGCTGGGCAGGCCGAAGAAGATGAAGAACAGCTGCACCAGGAACGGCGTGTTGCGCATCACCTCGACATAGACCGCGATGGCGCGCTTCACGAATACCGGGCCGTTGCGCCGGCCGGCAGCGCCCAGGATGCTGAGCAGCGTGCCCACGAGCGTGGTCACGACGATCAACAGGATCGTCGTGGCCGCGCCGCGCGCGATGTCGCCCACAGCGCCTGGGAGCCAGGCAAAGGCCACGAGAACTCAATCCTTGAGGTTGTCGGGATTGAGCGGCGTCTTCAGCCAGGCCTTCGAGCTCTCATCGAGCTTGCCGTTGGCCAGCATCTTGGCAACCGCGTCGTTGACCGCCGTCTTCAGCCGGTCCTCTTTCTTGTTGAGGCCGATATGCGAAGGCGAGGTCAAGAGCTGGAACTTCTGCTCCGGCTTCAGCGCGTCCTGCTTGGCCAGCACCTGGGCGCCGACATCATTGCCGACCACCATCAGCTGGGTCTGGCCCGAGATGAAGGCCTGGATGACGGAATTGTAGTTGTCGAAGCGCTTGATGTCGGCCGATGCCGGCGCCGCTTCGGTCAGCGACGTATCCTCCAGCGTGCCGCGATTGACGGCGATCGACTTGTCGGCGAGATCTTCCTTGCCTTTGATCGAAAGCGCTGCCGGACCGATGACGGCGATGTAATAGGGCGCATAGGCGGCGGCGAAATCGATGACCTCCTCGCGCTCCTTGGAATAGCCGACGCTCATCAGGATATCGACGCGCTTGTCGGTGAGATACGGGATGCGGTTCTGGCCGGTGACGCTGACCAGATTGAGCTTCACCTTAAGTGAATCGGCGATCGCCTGCGCGACGTCGACGTCGTAACCCTTGATGCTCATATCGGCGCTGGCCGAGGAGAAGGGCGGAAAGTCGGAGAAGATGCCGACATTGATGGCGCCGGCCTTGGTGATGTCGTCGACGGCGTCGGCATTGGCCTGGGAGGCGAAGCCGAGGCCGGCGAGCATCAGCGCAGCGGCGATAATTGATTTCATATGGATTGTCATTGGTATTCCCCTTCTGGAAGCTTGTTTGTTTTGGAAACGGCCGCCGGCTCCAGCGCGGCGGCCGCCTTTGCATGTGAAATCCGTCAGGCCCCCTTGCCGGTGATCGCCGGGCTGAACACCATCAGGCTCAGGATCTCGAACAGGACCTGGGCGCCGACATGGGCGGTGTTGGTGGTCGCGTCATATTGCGGCGCCACCTCGACGACATCGCCGCCGACAATGTTGAGGCCTTTCAAGCCGCGCAGCAGTTCGAGCACCTCGCGCGTCGTCAGGCCGCCTATTTCCGGCGTGCCGGTACCCGGCGCGAAGGCCGGATCGACACTGTCGACGTCGAAGGAAATGTAGGTCGGGCCGTCGCCGACTATTCTGCGCGCCTTCTCGATGATGGCCGGAATGCCGAGACCCGTCACCTCTTCGGCATGCACGACCGTCATGCCGGATTCATAGGTGAACTCCCACAGATACTCCGCCGAGCCGCGGATGCCGATCTGGATGGTGCGGGTGGGGTCGAGCACGCCGTCCAGCACCGCGTTGCGGAACGGTCCGCCATGATGGAACTTGGTCATGTCGAACAGCCCGCTTGTGTCGCAATGAGCGTCGATGTGGATCATGCCGACCGGCGCCTTTTTGCCGACCGCCTTCAGGATCGGATGGCTGATCGAGTGGTCGCCTCCGACCGAGAGCGGCAGCACGCCGGCATCGACGATCTGGTTGGTGCGGCGCTCGATATCCTCGTGGCTGATCTCCAGCCGGTAACGGCTGCGGAACGGCGTATCGCCGATGTCGGCGACGCGAAGCTCATGTGTCGGCGCGCATTCCAGCACATGATTGTAGGGGCCTATGCGCTCGATGGCGCGCAGCGCCCTGGGTCCAAAGCGCGAGCCGGGCCGGTTGGTGACGCCGAGATCCATCGGCACGCCGATGATCGCCACCTGCAAATCGCCGAAATCGGGATTGTCGGCTGCGATTTCGCGATAGGGCGCGGCGAGGAAGGTCGGGATGCCGGCATAGGGCGCGAGTCGGGTGCCGCTCTTGGAGAAGATCTTGTCGGCGACCTTGCGGAACTTCGGGTCGAACATCTCGCCGCCATGGCTCTCGCCATATTTGCGGCGCAGCGCGTCGAGCTTGCCTCTGTCATAACCCATGTCGGTCTCCTCCTGCGGGCTGATGCATGCGGCCGTGGCGACACCTGCGAACTGACCATCATCCGGCCGGGCCGCTGTCCCGCTGGCTGCCTGTAGATTTCACGTCATTGATGCTGTTGACCTGCCAAAGTGTCCGGCAGCCGCATTGAAAAATCAATTGATATTGTTACGGTGCTGATTGTGAGAAAATCTCACAGAGTATCCGGTTGCTCATGGCCAAGCGTCTGCCCCCCTTGAATCCCTTGCGCGCCTTCGAGGCGACGGCGCGGCATGCCTCGCTGACCAAGGCGGCGAGTGAGCTCAACGTCACCCACGGCGCAATCAGCCACCAGATCAAGGCGCTCGAGCAATCACTCGGCGTAAAACTGTTCGAACGCACCGGACAGCGGGTAAAGCTCACCCCGCACGGCGCCGAATTGCTGCCGGCGGTCTCGACCGCCTTCGACGGCATCGCCGCCGCCACCCAGCGCATGACCAGGCCAGCCAGCGCCGGTACGCTGTCGGTCTCCTGCGTGCCGGCGCTGCTGCTTCTGTGGATGACGCCGCGGCTCGGCAGCTTCATGGCGCAATATCCTGATATCAGGTTGACGCTGATCCCGTCCAACGACCCCAAGGACATCCGCGCCCCACAGGTCGATGTCTGCGTGCTCTATGGCGACGGCAGCTGGACCGATTGCTGGATGCGCAAATGGTCGGGCCTCGAACTGTTCCCGGTGGTCAGCCCGACGCTGATCAACAACCGGCCGCTCCGCATCTGCCGGGATCTTGCTGGCCATGTCATCCTGCATGGCGATGATGGCCGCGAATGGCACACCTGGCTGGCCGCCGCCGATGGGCTCGACCTCGAACGTGGCCGCCGCCACCATCTCGGCGACGCCCGCACCGCGATCGAAGCCGCGGTGCACGGACATGGCGTGGCGCTCGGCGATTCCGTCACCGCCAGCATGCTGCTCGCCAGGGGCCTGCTGGTGGCGCCGTTCAGCCTGTCGGTGCCGGCGGTCGATGATTTCTACGTCGTCTGCCGCAACGAGATGCGTTCGGCGCCTATCGTGCAATTGTTCGTCGACTGGCTGTTTGCCGAAAAGGAACAGGCCGACAGCCGGGCCGACGCGCCGGTGGCCGGCCGCATCAGCAGCCGCAGGAAGCGTCCGGCGCTGCGGGTGGTGGGCGCCAAGAGTTGAGGCTGGACCTGAGCGGCTGCTTTTTGTCGGGCCAGCCCGGAAAGCGGGAGGCGCTTTCAAAAATTCAATGCTAATAAGCTCTTGCCCGGCAATTCCAGGAAAACTGTGCGGCGGTTTCCCGTCCGGAATTGCGTAAGAAGACGTGAGCAGCGAAGGCGACGGCAGGACATGGCAAGAACCGATATAGCGCGGCGCGTCTACAACCACACCTGGAAGCTGGACCCGATCGTCCGCAGCCTGCTCGACACCGATTTCTACAAGCTTCTGATGCTGCAGATGATCTGGGGCATGTACCCCAAGGTCGACGCCACCTTTTCGCTGATCAACCGCACCACCTCGGTGCGCCTGGCCGACGACATCGACGAAGGCGAATTGCGCGACCAGCTCGACCATGCCCGCACGCTGCGCTTCTCCAAAAAGGAGATGATCTGGCTTGGCGGTAACAATTTCTATGGCCGCAAGCAGATCTTCGAGCCGGAATTCCTCGCCTGGCTGGAAGGTTTTCGGCTGCCCGACTACGAGCTGTCCAAGCGCGACGGTCAGTACGAGCTCTCCTTCAGCGGTCCCTGGATGTACACTACGCTGTGGGAAATCCCGGCGCTGGCGATCATCAATGAGCTTCGTTCCCGCGCCGCCATGCGCGCCTTCGGTCCCTTCGCGCTTGACGTGCTCTATGCACGCGCCAAGGGGAAGATGTGGGCCAAGACCGAACGCTTGAAGGCGCTGCCCGGCATCCGCATCTCCGATTTCGGCACCCGCCGCCGCCATTCCTTCCTGTGGCAGCGCTGGTGCGTCGAGGCGCTCAAAGAAGGTATTGGCGAAGCCTTCACCGGCACCTCCAACGTGCTGCTGGCGATGGACAACGACCTCGAAGCGCTCGGCACCAACGCGCATGAATTGCCGATGGTGTTTGCCGCCCTTGCCAAGTCGGAAAAGGAATTGAAGGAATCGCCCTACAAGGTGCTGCAGGACTGGCAGCGCTATTATGGCGGCAACCTGCTGATCGTGCTGCCCGACGCTTTCGGCACCGCATCCTTCCTGCGCGACGCCCCGGACTGGGTCGCCGACTGGACCGGCTTCCGCCCCGACAGCGCGCCGCCGATCGAAGGCGGCGAAAAAATCATCGACTGGTGGCGCGAGAAGGGCAAGGACCCCAGGCAGAAGCTGCTGATCTTCTCCGACGGTCTCGAGGTCGAAACCATCGAGGAGACCTACAGGCACTTCAAGGGCAAGGTGCGCATGTCCTTCGGCTGGGGCACCAACCTCACCAACGATTTCGAAGGCTGCGCGCCGACCGAAACCAACAGCCTCGATGCGATATCGCTGGTCTGCAAGGTGACGGAGGCCAATGGCAGGCCGGCGGTGAAGCTGTCGGACAATCCGGCGAAAGCGACGGGCGACAAGAAGGAGATCGAGCGCTATCTCCGGATTTTTGGGGCGAAGGACCGCGTGGAGCAGCTGGTCAAGGTTTGAGGGTCGGCGGGTGCCTTGCTGGACGAAATGGAAATCGCGATAGCGTGAGTTCCCGCCCACCCCCCTCTGTCCTGCCGGACATCTCCCCCGCAAGGGGGGAGATTGGCAGCGTCGAGTACCGCGCCTCTTTCTTCACCCTTGAAAGTTGGCGAAAGCCCCGGCGACATCCAATCTCCCCCCTTGCGGGGGATATGGCCGGCAGGCCAGAGGGGGGTGTGAAGGATCGCGTCAGGCTGACATATGTCGCCTGCTCCCCCACCCTCACACTCCTCCCCACCCCTGCCTTCGCCCACGCCTCCGACCGCGGCCACGTCCTCCTCCTCCCGACCGGCTACTACATCGCCGGCGGCGCGCTCGCCGTCGCCGTCAGCTTCCTCGTCCTCGCCCTGCTGCCACCCGCAACCCTCGACCGCTTCTGGCGCCGCCGCCTGCCGCTCTTCCCATTCGCCGACACCGCCCGCATAATCATCAGCCTCATCTCCTTTGCCGGCTTCGCAACCCTCATCGCCGCCGGCCTGTTCGGCAGCCGCGATCCGCTCTCCAATCCGCTGCCCCTGACCATCTGGACGCTGCTCTGGGTCGGCCTTGCCATCGCCCAAGGCCTGTTCGGCGATCTCTGGTCGTGGCTGAACCCATGGTATGGCCCGTGGCGAATCGTAAGCCGCCTGTTCAAGCTTCGTGGCGGTGAGGGACAGGAATCGCGTTTGCCTTCATGGCTCGGCTGCTGGCCGGCCGTTATCCTGTTCTTCGCCTTTGCCTGGTTCGAGTTGATCGACCCGGCGCCCGACGACCCGGCGCGGCTGGCCTATGCCGCCGGCCTCTACTGGTTGCTTACCTTCATCGCCATGCTCGCCTTTGGCTACCGCGATTGGAGCCGGCGCGGCGAATTCCTGACGATCTTTTTCGCCATGGTGGCTCGTTTCGCCATCGTCGAGCGCGATGAACACGGTCGCCTCACTCTCTGCTGGCCGGGCTCAAAACTGCTCAGCGCAGCGCCCCTGCCGGCAAGCGGCATCGCTTTCCTGCTGCTCAGCCTGTCATCGGTGTCCTTCGACGGCCTGTCGAAAACCTTCTTCTGGCTCGGCCTGTTCGGCATCAACCCGCTGGAATATCCCGGCCGCACCGCGCTCATCGGCATTAGCAGCTTCGGCCTCGTGCTGACCTTCGTCCTGCTCGCGGCGGCATTCCTGCTGGCCGTCATACTCGGCCAGCGCCTTGCCGGCAGCCGACATTCCCACGGCGAGGCCGCCGGGCTGCTGGTCTGGTCGATCGTACCGATCGCGCTCGCCTATCATGTCGCGCACTATCTGACGGCGCTGCTGGTCGACGGCCAGTATGCGATCGCCGCTCTGTCCGACCCGTTCGCGCTGGGATGGGACCTGTTCGGCGCCGCCGACATGCAGATCGAGGCCGGCATCGTCGCCGGGGCCGACTCCGCCTGGTGGCTGTGGAACCTGCAGGCCGGCATCATCATCGCCGGGCACATGCTGGCGGTGCTCGTTGCCCATGGACTGGCCTGGCGACTGCACCAGGTGCCATCGCGCGCCGCCCTCAGCCAGTTGCCGCTCACCATGCTGATGATTGCCTACACGATCTTCGGCCTGTGGTTGCTTGCCACGCCGACGGCCGGATGAGACAAGCTGATCCACATGCCTTTGCGGAAAGCCCGCTTGCAAGCTCTGTGCTTTGGTGATTTAGTTTGTACACATGCAATTTCTGCCCCTCCTGCAAGGGAGTGGCCTTGCCTCGTTACAGACAGTCAAAACTCAAAAACAGGGGAACTGCCGTGACTGACAAGAATGGGTTTTTCGATCTCTCCAAATCCACCCTTAGCCGCCGCACCGCGCTGAAAGGTCTCGCCGCCGGCGCCGGGCTGACGCTCGCGCCCGGCTTCGTCCGCTACAGCCAGGCGCAGAGTTCAGCGCCAATCAAGATCGGCTTCCAGTCGCACCGCACCGGCATCGGCGCCGCCTATGGCCGCTGGTATGAAAAGACCAGTGCCGCCGCGGTCAAGGCGATCAACGACGCCGGCGGCATCAACGGCCGGCCTGTCGAACTGGTGATCGAGGATGACGGCACCGATCCCGGCCGTGGCGCCGAGGTGGTCGGCAAGTTCGCCACCCAGCACAAGACCGACATCGTCTTCGGCACGCTGTTCTCGCATGTGGTGATCGGCTCGGCGCCGGCCGCCGGCGAAAACAAGATCCCGTATTTCGTCGTCAGCGAAGGCCACCACGTCGCTTCGACCAAGCTCAACCGCTACGTCTTCCAGCCTGGCATCACCGATGTGAAGAGCCAGATCCAGTCAATGGCGCCGTGGATCGCGGCCAATGCCGGCAAGAAGGTGACGCAGATCTTCCCGGATTTCGCCTTCGGCTACGACCATCGCGACTACCTGCCGCCGGCGCTGAAGGCGCAAGGCGCCGAGGTCATCGCCCAGATCGCCATCCCGCCGACAGAGTCGTCTTTCACGAAATACTTCCCGCAGATACCCGCCGAGACCGAAGTCATCTACCACGTGATGGTCGGCCCGGCCGTGCTCACCTTCGTCAAGGAACTCGGCGAGTTCTACGGCTCCAACCGGCCGCAGCTGTTCGGCTTTATCGATTCGCTCGAAGCCACCGACATAAATAGCCCCGGCCTCGAATTTTTGGACGGCAGCCATTTCTGGGAAGGTTCGCCGCGCTATGCGCAGGCCAATGACTCGGCCGCGCAGAAAGCCTACCGCGCCGCCGTCGGCATCGACGAAAATGGCGCTGCCGTCGGCGACCCCAAGGACGTCTCCACCGCCGCCCACATGTTCGGCTGCTGGGAAACGCTCTATGTCGTCAAGAAGGCGATGGAAGATGCCGGCTACAAGGGTCCGGAAGACCGCGCCAAGCTGGTCGAGGCGACCGAGGCTCTGACCGAATTCGCCGAAGGCCCGGAGCATCCGCAGGGCCCCAAGACCTTCAACGGCAAGATCCACCAGTGTTTTGGCATCCAGAACATCTCCAAGGTCGAAGGCGGCAAGCTGAATGTCGTCCACAAGACCAAGATCGAGGACGGGCTTTACGAGGCCGAAGGGGATTATACGACGCAGGCGCTGTGAGGCGCCTTACCCTCCCCCTTGTGGGGAGGGTCGGCATGCAAGCTTCGCACTTTTCGAAGCTTGCGAGACGGGGTGGGGGTCGCGACGGCCCGTGCCCAACCCCCACCCGACCGCTGCGCGGTCACCCTCCCCACAAGGGGAGGGTAAGGGCGCCCTGAATGCATTTCGGACCCCATCTCCTCCTCGCCGCCCTCGAAGGCCTTGTCACCTCAGCCGTATTGGCGCTGACGGCGCTTGGGCTGTCGCTGGTGTTCGGCGTCATGCGCGTCGTCAACGTCGCCCATGGCGAGTTCTTCATGCTGGGCGCGGTGCTGGCCTGGGCGATCTCGACGGCGATACCCGGCCATCCCACGCTCGGCTTCCTGGCGGCGCTGGTGATTGCGCCGCTGATTGTCGGCGCCATTGCGCTGGTAGCCGAGCGGCTTGTGCTGCGGCGGCTCAATTACAATCCGGAAGCCACCATCGTCGCCACGATCGGCATGCTCTACATCATCCAGCAGCTGGCGTTGAGCTTCTATGGCCCGGAAGCCCGCCCGGTGGAGCCGCCCTTCAGCTACCGCATCCTTTTGCCCTGGTTCGGCTATTCCGGCTACAAGCTGTCGATCATTGCCGCTTCGGCCCTTCTGCTCATCGCCACCTGGCTGGTGCTGACGCGCACCAAGATCGGCCTCATCATGCGCGCCACCCAATATGACAGCGAGACGGCGCAGGCCTTCGGCATTCCGGTCGACCGCGTCTATGCCGGCGTCTTCGGGCTCGGCGCCATGCTGGCGGCCATCGCCGCCGTGCTGATCGTGCCGATCAGTCAGGCGCATTATCTGATGGGACAGGACCCGCTGCTGTTGTCCTTCATCGTCGTCATCATCGGCGGCCTCGGCTCGCTGCGCGGCACCGTCGTCGCCGCCGTGCTGATCGGCCTGTCCGACGGCATCATCTCGGTGTTCTTTTCGCCGACTTTGGCCAAGATCATCTGCACGCTGCTGGTGGCCATGGTGCTGGTATTCCGGCCGCAGGGCCTGTTCGGGCAGGCGTCGCGATGAGCGAAGCTTCGCCGGCAAAAGCCTATGCATTGCATCTCGGCGTCATCGCGCTGCTGTTTGCGCTGAGCTTCGTCCTGCCCGACTACCATCATGGCCTGCTGGCCCGCATCATGGTGCTGGCGGTGTTCGCCATGGGCTACAACATTCTGTTCGGCTATGTCGGCCTGCTCAGCCTCGGCCACGCCATGTTCTTCGCCGCCGGGCTCTATGGCGCTGGTCTCGCGGTCATCCATCTCGGCTGGAGCGTGCCTTTGGCTTTCCTCGCCGGCATCGCCTGCGGCGCGCTGCTGGCACTGGTGATCGGCCTGCTGGCGCTGCGCACCACCGGCGTCGCCTTCATGATCGTCACCATGATGTTCGCGCAGGTGTTTTACCTCGTCATCCTCTATTTCGCCGCCTGGACCGGCGGCGACCAGGGTCTGGTCGTGCCGCAGCCGGCGCGGGTTCTGGCCTTCGGCGCGACATCGCTCGACCTAACCAACCCGACCGTGCGCTACATGAGCGCGCTGGCGCTGTTCTCGGTCGTGCTGCTGATCACCCTCGCCATCGTCCGCTCCCGCTATGGCCGCGTGCTGGTCGCGGTGCGCGAGAACGAGGAGCGCACGAAAATGCTGGGCTACGACACCTTCTCCAATAAGCTGATCGCCGTCGTCGTCTCCGGCACCATCTGCGCCGCCTCGGGTGCGGCCTATGCGCTGCTGTTCGGCTATGTCGGCTCGAGCTTTGCCTCGGTGCAGTATTCCATCCTGCCGATGCTCTGGGTGCTGCTCGGCGGCGCCGCCACGACGCTGGGCGCGCTGCTCGGCACGGTGTTCATGTACTATGTCATCGACACCGCCAGCGGCTACACCTCCGCCTATCTCCTGATCGTCGGTATTGCGCTCATCCTGCTGGTGCTGTTTTTCCCCAAAGGCATTCTGGGCACCATCCGCCAGCGCTGGCTCGGGTGGCTCCCATGATGCCGTTGCTGACCACCAAAGGCCTGGCGCGCAGTTTCGGCGGCCTGCGCGCCGTCGACGGTGTCGATTTTCAGCTGATGCCGGGCGAGATCCGCGCCGTCATCGGTCCCAATGGCGCTGGCAAAACCACCTTCGTCAGCCTGGTCAGCGGCCGCATTCAGCCATCATCCGGCATGATCGTCTTCGACGGCGCCGACATCACCAGCCAGCCGGCCTATCTCAGGGTGCGCCGGGGCATCGCCTACACCTTCCAGATCACCAGCGTCTTCGCCAACCTCTCTGCCTACGATAATGTCGCGCTGCCGGTGCAGCGCACGCTGACCGATGGCCGCTCGAAAGGTGCGGTGCGCACCGGCGTCATGGCCGCGCTGGAACGCACCGGACTGGCCGGCCGGGCCCATATGCCGGCCGGCCAGCTTTCCTACGGCCATCAGCGCCTGCTGGAAGTGGCAATGGGCCTGGCGCTGAAGCCGCGGCTTTTGATCCTCGACGAGCCGACGCAAGGGCTGGCCGACAGCGAGATCGACAATTTCATCGAACTGGTGCGCGAGATCGCCAAGAGCGCCACCGTGCTTTTGATCGAGCACAACATGCCTGTCGTCATGCAACTGGCCGACCGCATCACCGTCTTCAACGCCGGCAGGATCCTGGCCGAAGGCACGCCCGAACAGGTCCGCGCCAACACACAGGTGCAGGAAGCCTATCTGGGAACGGCGGCATGAGCGAAGCCCCCAAAACTGATACCCACACGACTGAAGCGCTGACCATCTCCGGGCTCGACTGCTTCTACGGCGAGGTTCAGGTGCTCTACGGTCTTGATCTCGTGCTCAACAAGGGCGAGGTGCTGTGCCTGTTCGGTCGCAACGGCGCCGGCAAGACGACGACGCTGAAAGCGACCATGGGGCTGGTTCGGTCGAGCGCCGGTTCGATCCGGCTCGCCGGCAAGGAGTTGACCGGCCTGCCGGCGCATGAGGTGCCCAAGGCCGGCGTCGCCTATGTGCCGCAAGGCAGGCGGCTGTTCGCCGAGATGACGGTGGCGGAAAACATCGAGATCGGCCTGATGGCGCGCGGCAAGGGAAGAGCGACGCGCGAGAGCGTGCTCGATCTCTTCCCGCTGCTGCGCCAGCGGCTGCGCCAGCGCTCCGGCACTTTGTCGGGTGGCGAACAGCAGATGCTGGCCATGGCCCGCGCGCTTTGTCTGGAGCCGCAGGTGCTGTTGCTAGACGAGCCGACGGAGGGGCTGATGCCGTCGATGATCGCCAAAATCCGCGAGACGGTGGTGAAGCTGCGTGAGCTAGGTGTCTCCACCATTCTGGTCGAACAGCGCGTCGACGCCGTGCTGTCCGTCGCCGACCGCGTCTGCTTCATCGAGAACGGCCGCAACCGCGAGACCGTCGATGTCGAGCAATTGCGCGCCGACCCATCGGCAGTCAGGCGCTATGTCGGCGTCGGCTGATCAGCCGAAAAACAGGAACCCGGCGATCAAAAAGATCGGGATCAGCACCAGCCCTGACCATGCCATGTAGCCGAAGAAGCCCGGCATCTTCACACCGCGGTGTCGGGCAATGGCGTAGACCATGAAGTTGGGTGCATTGCCGATATAGGTGGTGGCGCCCATGAACACCGCGCCGGCCGAGATCGCGGCCAGCGTCGAGGCCGCCTCCGTCATCAGGTGCCGCGCGTCGCCGCCTGCGAGTTCGAAAAACACCAGATAGGTCGGCGCATTGTCGAGGAAGGACGACAGCCCGCCGGTCAGCCAGAAATAGGCGAGATCATTGGGCTGGCCGGTGGGTGACGTCACCAGCGCCACCAGCGGCGCCAGCGCGCCGTCATGGCCGGCGCGAAGGATGGCAATGACCGGCACGATGCAGATGAAGATGCCGGCAAACAGTTTTGCCACCTCCGCGATCGGGCCCCAGGTGAAGCCGTTGGCCTCGCGATGGCTCTTGAGGGAAACGACAAGCGACAGCCCGGCGAGCGCCAGGATGATGGCATCGCGCACCAGGTTCTGCAGTTCGAGGCCGACGCCGAGGATGGAGAAAGTCACGCCCGGCTTCCAGGCAGCTGAAAGCAGGATCGCGGCAATGACGCCGGCCAGCAACGGCAGATTGGCCAGGCCGCGAAGGCGCACCTTCGTATCCGGCGTCGGATCCTTGATCTTCGGCGCGCCGCCTTCACGGCGATGCAGCATGATGTCGATGGCCAGGAAGACAAGCAGCACCAGGCCGCCGGTAAACAGCGTCTCGCGCCAGAGGTTCGCCGTCGTCCAGAAGAAGTCGACGCCGCGCAGGAAGCCGACGAACAATGGCGGGTCGCCCAAGGGCGTCAGCGAGCCGCCGATGTTAGACACCAGGAAGATGAAGAAAATGACGACATGGGCGTTGAACTGCCGGTTGTCGTTGGCGCGCAGCATCGGCCGGATCAGGATCATCGAGGCGCCGGTGGTGCCGATCACCGAGGCCAGCATCGCCCCGACGAGCAGCAGCCCGGCATTGACCAGCGGCGTGCCATGGATGTTGCCGGCGACAAGGATGCCGCCCGAAATGGTGTAGAGCGCGAACAGCAGGATAATGAACGACATGTATTCGGTGAGCAGCGTGTGCAGCACGGCTTCACCGGCTACCGGAACGCCGAATGCAACCATCAGCGGGATGACCGCCAGCGCTCCCCAGCCGGCGGCGATCTTGCCGTAATGATGCTCCCAGACATGGTGGAACAGCAGCGGTCCGGTGGCGATCGAGAGCAG
Organism: Mesorhizobium sp. C395A; assembly: GCF_030323205.1. Lineage (NCBI taxonomy): Bacteria > Pseudomonadati > Pseudomonadota > Alphaproteobacteria > Hyphomicrobiales > Phyllobacteriaceae > Mesorhizobium > Mesorhizobium sp. C395A. Next base: position 5,075,272 of record NZ_CP100473.1, read on the forward strand.
CAGGCCGGCGAAAGGCAGCGCCCACCACAGCGACATGGCAGCATCGGGCAGGCCGCGGGCCTCGGCCGCGAAGGCCATTTGCGGAGACACAGCGGAAGCGAGTACACCTGCCGCGAAAGCCTTCCCCAACTGTGTGCAGCCCCCTCGCTGCGTCACGATCCAGTCACTCCGAGATCGGGTCTTCGAGCTTCACCCCGGCATCGCGCATCCTCTTCAGCATCGCCTCGACCGAACCGTTTAGATCGATGCCGCGGCACGCGTCGAGCCGCACCGTCGTCTTGAAGCCTTGCTTGACCGCGTCGAGGGCCGAAAAGGCAACGCAGAAGTCGGTCGCCAGGCCAACCAGGGTCACACTGTCGATGCTGCGCTCCTTGAGGTAGCCGGCGAGCCCCGTCGGCGTCTTGTGGTCGTTCTCGAAGAAGGCGGAGTAGCTGTCGATATCAGGGCGAAATCCCTTGCGGATTACCAGCTCGGCCTTGGTCCAGGCGAGCCCCGAGTGAAAATCCGAGCCGAGGCTGCCCTGGATGCAATGGTCCGGCCACAGCGTCTGCGGCCCATAGGGCATCTCGATCGCGCTAAAGGGCTGCGCCCCCGGATGGTTGGAGGCAAAGCTCGAATGTCCGGCCGGGTGCCAGTCCTGCGTCAGCACGACATGCTCGGCATGCCGAATCAGATCGTTGACCAGCGGCACGATTTCGTCGCCGCCGGCAACCGCCAGTGCGCCGCCGGGGCAGAAGTCGTTTTGCAGGTCGATGACAACAAGCGCTTCGTCGGCCATGGCGCCTCTCCTCTTCTACGTCTCGAACGGGGGATCGAGTGAAATACGCCGCTGATGCGACCGGATGCTGAAACTTGACCGGATGGCCGCCTGCGTCAACCTCTGCAAGCGTAAGAAATGCTTGGCGGCCGGGTTCCCTTAAACTCCGGCTTTGACAATTTCCGCCAGCTTGATATCATTTGCATACGAATGAATTTGGCCTGATCAGACATTGGCGGGGTTCGGGAAGACCCCACCTTTTGAAGGTCCCAATGGGAAGGCCTATTTTTTTGGAAGGCAAAGCGTGATCCGTTACGCGAAACCCGCCACGCTCGACGAGGCGCTCGCTCTGCTGGGCGAGGGCGCCTGGCGCGTGCTTGCCGGCGGCACCGATTTCTATCCGGCGCAGGGCGCCAAACCGTTCCGCGACAATGTTCTCGATATTAACGGCCTGGTCTCGCTGCGCGGCATTGCCGAGACCGAAACCCATTGGGTTTTGGGCGCCCGCACCACCTGGACCGACCTTGTCCGCCATCCATTGCCGGCGGCTTTCGATGCGCTGAAGCAGGCCGCGCGCGAAGTCGGCTCCCTGCAGATTCAGAATGTCGCCTCGATCGCCGGCAATCTCTGCAATGCTTCGCCTGCCGCCGATGGCGTTCCGGGACTGCTGGTGCTGGACGCCGAGGTCGAGCTGCGCTCTGCAGCCGCGACGCGTTATCTGCCGCTGCAGGAGTTCATTCTCGGCAACCGCCGCACCGCGCTGCTACCGGGCGAGCTGGTTACCGCCATCCGGGTGCCGAAGCCCAGGGCCACCGGCACGTCGGCCTTCGTCAAGCTCGGTGCGCGGCGCTACCTCGTCATCTCCATCGCCATGGTGGCGGCGCGCCTCGTTGCCGAGGATGGCATGGTCATGGAAGCCGCTGTCGCGGTCGGGTCCTGCTCGGCCGTGGCCAAGCGGCTCGCCGCTGTCGAAGCCGTGCTGGTGGGCAAGCCTGTCGGCCCGGCACTCGCCGATGCGCTCCTGTCCGCGCCGATGGCCGAGCTCTCGCCGATTGCCGACGTGCGCGGCAGCGCCGAATACCGGCTCGACGCAGCGCGCGAGCTTGTCGCCCGCGCCGTGCTGAGGGCTTGCGGACTGACGAACGACAACAGCATGGTGGCGGCATGAGCCACTCCGAGATGATTGAAGCCCTGCCCGACCTCGTGCCGGGCGTCGGCCTCGATCGCGCCGAGATCGCCTTCGCCGTCAATGGCGCCGCCGTCTCGGTCAATGTGCCGCCGCTGCGCCGTCTGTCGCAGGTTTTGCGCGACGAATTGCAGCTGACGGGCACCAAGGTTGGCTGCGATGCCGGCGATTGCGGCGCCTGCACGGTGCTGGTCGACGGCGACGCCGTCTGCGCCTGCCTGATGCCGGCGGCCTCCGCAGCCGGGACGTCCGTAACGACCGTCGAAGGCCTCGCCAATGGCCGGCTCTCGGCTCTGCAGGCGTCCTTCCTGGCACATGGCGCCGCGCAATGCGGCATCTGCACGCCGGCGCTGCTGGTCGCGGCAACGGCGCTGGTGGATGGCACGCCGAATCCGACCGAGACCGAGGTGCAGGATGCGCTGGGTGGCATCCTGTGCCGTTGCACCGGGTACAGAAAGATCATTGCGGCAGTGATGGATGCGGGACGGTTCGAGACGTCGACCGACGGCGCTGCCCCTCATCCGCCTGCCGGCACCTTCACCCCGTATAGTGACGGGGAGAAGGGATGTGCTCCAGCGCCGACGCTCCCCTCTCCCCGTTCTTCACGGGGAGAGGGTAAGGGTGAGGGGCAGCGCCAACGTCATTCGTTGGAATTCAACTTTGAACGTAGAATGCCAACCACAGGGAATGCTGTAGGCGCCTCCCCGGTCCGGCTCGACGGCGTGCCAAAAGTCACCGGCGCTGAAAAATTCGGCGCCGATGCCTTTCCCGCCGATGCGCTGGCCGTGCTGGTGGTCCGCTCGCCGCATTATCATGCCGGCTTCGCCTTCGGCGACCTGGAGGGCTGGGTGAAGTCGCATCCCGGCATCGTCGGCGTCTTCACCGCCGCCGACATTCCGGGAAAAAACTGTTTCGGCGTCATCGGTCCGTTTGCCGACCAGCCGGCGCTGGCCGAAGGCTTTGCGCGGCTGCGCGGCGAGGCAGTGGCGCTGGTCGCCGGCGAGCGCGAGGCCATGCTCGATCTCGACCTCCAGGATTTCCCGGTCCGCTGGACCGAGCTGCCGCATTTTCTGCAGCCCGGCGACGCGCAGGCAGAAGGGGCGGCGCTCATCCACGCGAACCGCCCGGCCAATTTGTTGACCAAGGGCTTTGTCGAGCGCGGCGACCCCGAGGCGTCGCTTGGCGAGGCTGCCTTCACAGTGTCCGGTGCCATCGACACCTCCTATGTCGAGCACGCCTACATCGAGCCGGAAGCCGGCCATGCCTACATGGACGGCGACACGCTGGTCGTCGTCGCCTGCACCCAGGCCCCCTACATGGACCGCGACGAAACGGCGAAGGTGCTCGGTCTTGCCGTCGACAAGGTGCGCATCGTGCCGACCGCGACCGGCGGCGGCTTCGGCTCGAAACTGGACGTTTCACTGCAGCCGCTCATCGGCCTTGTGGCGCTGAAGACCGGCCGGCCGGCAGCACTGGCCTACACCCGCAACGAATCCATGATGTCGACCACCAAGCGACATCCCGCCGAGATGAAGGCGACCATCGGCGTAGATGCCGAGGGCCATGTCACCGGCATGGTCTTCACAGGCGATTTCAACACCGGCGCCTATGCCAGCTGGGGCCCGACCGTCGCCAACCGCGTGCCGGTGCATGCCTCCGGTCCCTATGCGACGCCGAACTACCGCGCCGAAGGCCGCGCCATCCACACCCACGGGCCGATTTCCGGCGCCTTCCGTGGCTTCGGCGTGCCGCAGGCGACGATCATGCAGGAGACGCTCTATGATGAGCTCGCCGGCAAGCTTGGCATGGACCGGCTCGATTTTCGGCTGAAGAACTGCCTTCGGAACGGATCCGAAACGGTTACCGGACAGCGACTGGAGTCGGGCGTCGGCATATTCGAGTGCCTCGACTCCTTGCGGCCGCATTGGGCTCGCGCGACGGCCGACGCAGATACATTCAACAATGCCAATACGAGCAAAAAGCGCGGCGTCGGCATCGCGTCCTGCTGGTATGGCTGCGGCAACACCTCGCTGCCCAATCCGTCGACCATAAGGGTCGGTATCTCGCCAGAGGGGGAGGTCATCCTGCATCAGGGCGCCGTCGATATCGGCCAGGGCTCCAACACCGTCATCGCCCAGATCTGCGCCGACGCACTCGGCCTGCCGCTGGAAAAATTCAAGCTGAAGAGCGCCGACACTGCGATCAGCCCCGACGCCGGCAAAACATCGGCCTCGCGCCAGACTTTTGTCACCGGCAAGGCGGCCGAAAAGCCGGCCGCGCCTTGCGCGAAAAGATCCTGCGCTTTGCCAATGTCTCGGAGAACGCGGCCCTGCAATTGGACGGCCCGGCGATCGTCATTCGTGAGGGCGAAGCCACTCGGCGTATCGATCTCGCCGCGCTCGATGTCGATGCGGACAGTTTCGTCTTTCGCGCTGAGGAGACCTACGATCCGCCGACGCTGCCGCTCGATGCCAAGGGCCAGGGCAAGCCTTACGCCGTCTACGGCTATGGCGCGCAGATCGCCGAACTCGAGGTCGACCTCAAGCTCGGCACGGTGAAGCTCTTGAAAATCACCGCCGCGCACGACGTCGGCAAGGCTATCAACCCGCTGCTGGTCGAAGGCCAGATCGAAGGCGGCATCGCGCAAGGCATCGGCATGGCGCTGATGGAGGAATACATCCCCGGCCGCACCGAGAATTTGCACGACTATCTCATCCCGACCATCGGCGACGTTCCTGAGATCGAGCACATTCTGATCGAGGTTCCCGATCCGGAGGGACCGTTCGGCGCCAAGGGCCTGGGCGAGCATGTGCTGATCCCGACCGCACCCGCCATCCTCAACGCCATACGCCACGCCACCGGCGTTCTCATCACCAAGGTGCCGGCGACGCCGGCTCGCATCCGCGCTGCTATCCGCGAAAAAGATGGCATCGACGACCAGGAGGCACGCCGATGAGCGAGCTTGCCGAACGTTTCGAAACCCACGATCCCGGCGAGAAGCTGGTGGCGGAGAAGATCCGCTGCGATGCCTGTCCGGTGATGTGCTACATCGCCGATGGCCGCACCGGCGCCTGCGACCGCTACGGCAATGTCGGTGGCCGCATCGTGCGTATGGACCCGCTGACCATCCTCGACCATGCGGCGGAGACCGGCGCCGCGGTCGTGCCCTTCACCGCCGAGGGCGAGCAATGGGACGGCGAACTGGTCAACACCGGCCGCCGCTTCGTCACTGCAATCGGCGCCGGCACCACCTATCCCGACTACAAGCCGGCTCCCTTCATCGTCAGCCAGGAGGTCGAGGGGGTCGATCTGGTGACCGTGGTCACCGAAGGCATTTTTTCGTACTGCGGCGTCAAGGTGAAGATCGACACCGACCGCCATCTCGGTCCCGAAACGGCAATCGTGCGCGCGCAAGGCGAGCCGATCGGCCACGTCACGACAGGCGAATACGGCTCGCAGATGCTGTCGCTCGGCGGAGTGCATCATTTGACCGGTGGCTCCAAGGCCGAAGGCCGGGCAACCTGCGACGCGATGCTCAGTCTGTGCAATCGCAAGCCGGTCGAACTGACCATCGATGGCGGCGCCACCATCATCGTCGAAGCCGGCAAACCACCTGTCATCGACGGCAAGCAGGAACACCGTATGCGGGTCGGCTGCGGGTCGGCCACCATCGGCATGTTCGCCACGCAATGGCGCGGCCTTGTCGACGAGGTGGTGGTGGTCGACGACCATATCACCGGCGTCGTCTCCGAGCATCAGGCCGGCAAGGTGCTGGGCTGGCAGGATACCGGCATCAAGATCATCGGCCGCCGTTCGACGCCGGGCCGCTATTTCAAGGTTTCCGAGCCCGGCCTCGGCTGGGGCGGCACCTCGATTTCCGACCCGCTGTCGATCCTCGGCGAATGGAACGCCAAGAAGGGCGCCCGCCCCGGCCTGTCGCTGCTGATGGTGTCGACCACCGGCGAGCAGTTCGCCTATTACGAGCTCGACGACGAGTTGAAGCCGGTGGAAAAACCGTTCCCCGAGCGGCTGCAGAAATCGGTCGGCCTGATCGAGGACAATTGCGAGCCGGCGCTCTGCACCGTGCTGTTCATCGGCGGCGCCGGCGGTTCGCTGCGCGCCGGCGTCACCGAAAACCCGGTCAATCTCACCCGCTCGGTGCAGGGCTTGAATACCTATGTTACCGTTGGCGGCGCGCCGGTCTATGTCTGGCCGGGCGGCGGCATCACGCTGATGGTCGACGTCATGCGCGTGCCGGAAGGCGCCTTCGGCTATGTGCCGACGCCGGCGCTGGTGGCGCCGATCGAATTCACGCTACGCCGCGACGACTATGTCCGGCTGGGCGGCTACGAGGCCGAGATACGCAGCGTCGAGGATATCGTTGCCAAAGGCGGCGAATATCTCAACCCGCGCCGCGGCTCAGGCGCCGAGGCCCACAATCCATGGCCGCCGCTGGCGCAGTTGCGCCGCGTCGGCTCGAACGGGGCCTCTTGATGCAAGGCCCGCAAGTCCACCGGCTGCAGGACGGCAAGCGGCTGCACCTCAACCACGGGCCGATCGACCTGATCGTCGAGGCCTTTGGTGAGGCGGCTGAGTGTCGTGCCGCCTACGATCAGGCGATCGAGCGCTTCCAGACGATCCTGATCGAGTTGGTCGAGGAGCTTCCCGAATTGCGGCTGCCGGCATTTTTCCTGGCGCCGCGCACCTTCGCCGGCCCGACCGCGCGGCGCATGGAAGCAGCCGTCATGCCGTTGGCGGAATGCTTCATCACGCCGATGGCCGCCGTCGCGGGATCGGTAGCCGACGAAATGCTCTCGGCATTGCTTGCCGGTCGCAAGCTCGACCGGGCCTATGTCAACAATGGCGGCGACAGCGCCCTCCATATCGGCAAGGGCCAGTCGATGAACCTGGCGATCGCCGGCACCGGCAACGGCATGGCCGACCGCCTCACCATTCGCTCGGCGGACGGCGTGCGCGGCGTCGCCACCAGCGGCTGGCGCGGCCGTTCGTTCTCGCTTGGCATCGCCGACGCCGTCACCGTGCTGGCGCGCACCGGCGCCGAGGCCGATGCGGCGGCGACACTCATTGCCAACGCCGTCGACCTGCGCGGCAATCCCGCCATCAAGCGCATTGCCGCGCAGGAACTGGCGCCCGACAGCGATCTCGGCGCACGGCTGGTGACACAAGCCGTCGGCATGCTCGCGCGTGACGATGTGGAGCGGGCGCTGGACAATGGCCTTGCCGTCGCCGAAGATTTTCGCCGGCGCGGCCTGATTGCCGCATCGGCGCTGTTTCTAGGTGGGGAAGCGCGCATCAGTGGTTCCATGGCGCTTGCCGCGCCCAACAAAAATCCAGGGAAGGAAGTTGCCCATGCCTGAGTTTCCGATCCGCAAGATTGCGGTTCTGACCGAAGAGATCTTTCATGATGGCGGCCCGGCCGCAGCTGTGCCGCGCCGCCGCGCGGCGGCCGTGGCGCTGGTGAAGAACCCGTTCGCCGGCCGCTACGTCGAAGAACTGCAGAGCGCCATGGACGATCTGAAGCCGCTTGGCCTGCTGCTCACCGACAAGCTCATTGCCGCATTGGGCGGCGACATCAAGCAGATCGACGCCTACGGCAAGGGCACCATTGTCGGCTCGTCGGGGGAGCTGGAGCACGGCGCGCTGTGGCACGTTCCTGGCGGCTATGCCATGCGCGAGCGGCTGGGCGACGCCAAGGCGATCGTGCCGTCGGCAACCAAGGTCGGCGCCTTCGGCTCGCGGCTTGACGTGCCGCTCGGCCACACCAACGCCGCCTATGTCCGCAGCCATTTCGACGCCATGGAGGTCGGCCTCAGCGACGGGCCGCGTGCCGACGAAATCCTGTTTTGCCTCGCCATGAGCTGCGGCCCGCGCGTGCATGACCGCATGGGCGGCCTGGCTGCAGGCGACATCAAGGTCTGGGATGGCTTGCGATGAGCGGCGGGGACAATCTGCTGAAACTGGTCGAGGCCGAAGAGCCCGACGAACATGATTACCGCCTGCAGGAGCAGGTCGGCTTCATCCTGCGCAAGGCGCATCAGCGCCATGTCTCGATCTTTGCCGCCCAGATCAGCGACCTGACGCCGCCGCAATTTGCTGCACTTGCCAAGCTGCACGATGTCGGCGAGACCTCGCAGAACCAGTTGGGCACGCTGATCGCCATGGACGCGGCGACGGTCAAGGGCGTCATCGACCGGCTGAAGGCGCGAGGCCTGGTAGACCTGACCAAGCACGAGGTCGACAAGAGGCGGCTGCTGGTCAACCTCACGCCAGAGGGACGCGAGGCGATCGAACGGCTGATCCCGTTGGCCCGCGCCATCACCCAGGAAACGCTGGCGCCGCTGACCGCCAAGGAAGCGGCCACCTTTATGCGGCTGCTGGCAAAGTTGGCCTGAGCAATCAGGCGCGCAGCCTCGCGCCTTCGGGATCGAAGAACGGCATCGGCGCCACCACCGCCCGTGTCGGCTTGCCGTCGATGTCGATGCTGAGCTCGGTTCCGATGGCGGTGAACGGCAGCCGCAAATGCGCCGTCACCAGAACTTTGCCTAAGGAATAGCCGTGATCGCTGTAGGTGACGACGCCGGCATCCTCGCCGTCGGCGAAAACCCTGGCATCCGTCGCGGCCGGCTTGTCACCGTCGAGAATCAGCCCGGTCCAGCGTTCGTCGAGCCCCTTGTCGCGAATTTTGAGCAATGCCTCGCGGCCGATGAACTCGCCCTTTTCGAACTTGATCCAGCGATCGAGCCCGACATGGAAGGGCGTACGGCTCTCGTCCATGTCGATGCCATGCGCCGGATAGGCCTTTTCCAGCCCGAGCGTGAACATGGCCAGCACGCCGTATGGCTTCAAGCCGAAATCGCCGCCGGTCCGCATCAGCGCGTCCCAGACCGAAGCCGCCTCGTCCGCCGGCACGAAGAGTTCGAAGCCGAGCTCGCCGGTCACCCCGGTGCGTGAGATCAGGACTTTGGTCTCGCCGACGCGCCCTGAAGTGAACGCCCAGCGTTTCAACTCATCGAGATCGGCATCCGAAACCAGTGCTTTCAGCAGCTCGCGTGAGCGCGGCCCCTGTATGGTCGGGAAGGCGACGGCCGCGGTGATGTCGGTGACATAGGCCTTTCGCGCTTCAGCATGATGCTGCAGCCAGGGCAGCATCTTCAGCCGGTTGACCGAACCGGTCACCAGCATGAAATGCTCCGATCCCAGCCGGAACACGGTGAGGTCGTCCATGATGCCGCCATCGTCGCGGCAGACGGTGGAATAGCGCACCTGGCCGGGCTTCATCGCGGCGGCATCGTTGACGATGATGTGGTTGACCAGCGCCTCGGCTTCCGGCCCCTTGATGTCCATCTTGCCCATGGTGCTGAGATCCTGCACGCCGACATTCTTGCGCGTGTTCAGATGCTCGTCGGCGATGCCGGAATAAGTTTTGGCCGAGACGAAGTCGCCGCCGACCCGGCCCATCGTGGCGCCGAGGCCAACGATGCTGGTGTAGAAAGGGGAGCGCCGCTCAACCAAGAAACTTCTCCGTCATGCATGAAAACGGCAGCGCCGGATGGCGCTGCCGAGGTCGGGTTGGCTGAGGGGTTAACCCCCGTAGACGTCGAAGGCGAAGTACTTGTCGTTGATTTCCTTGTACTTGCCGTTGGCGCGCAGCGCCTCGATTGCGGCATTGAACTTGTCGGCCAGTTCCTTGTTGCCCTTTTGCAGGGCGATGCCGACGCCGGGGCCGTGAATGGCCGGATCGGCGGTCAGCGTGCCGAGCAATTTGCAGCAGGCGCCATCGGGCTTCTTCAGCCATTCGGTCAGGATGATCGAGCCGTCCATCATCGCGTCGAGCCGGCCATTGGCCATGTCGGTGCGGGCGTCGTCGCCCGTCGGATAGGCTTTCACGGTCGAGCCGGAGTATTTCTGCTCGGCGAAATTCTGGTGGATCGTTGCGCTCTGCACGCCCAGCACCTTGCCCTTCAGGTCGTCCGGCGATGTGCCGGCGATGGTCGAATCCTTCGGCACGGCGATGGCCGGCGGCGTCTGGTAGTATTTGTGGGTGAACTCGACCTTCTCGGCCCGCTCCGGCGTGATGGTGATGTTGATGATGGCGTCGAACTTGCCGGCCTGCAGCGCCGGAATGGAGCCATCGAAATCCTGCACGGAGAACTCGCACTCGGCCTTCATCTCGGCGCACAGCGCCTTGCCGAGGTCGACGTCGAAGCCGCCCAGCGTGCCGTCCGAATTGGCATAGTTGAAGGGCGGATAGGCGCCCTCGGTCCCGATCCTGAGTTTCTCGGCGGAGGCAGCACCGGTCCCAAGCAGCAGGGCGGTGGAAGCGGCAAGCACGAAACGACCGAAAAGATGCATGTTCTGGTTCCCCGTTGATAGGCGAAGTTTATGGGCTTTTACTGTTGCCACGGAGACGGAAGCGACATGCTCTGCGGCGATCACGGCGCGGCAAGCCGTCCTTCCCCAGGAATCTTACTGTGATCTAAATTACAGACCGATCATGGACATGGGCGCATGCTCAGCTGGAAGTAGACGGTCGTGGGAGGGACCTGGGGATGGACCAGCAGGAATTCGTGCAGGAAGCCGCGCAGCGGCGCATAGACGACGACATCGCCAAGCGCATCAGGGTTCACCAGGCCAACATCGAGCGGCTCGAAACCGCAAGGGAAAGCGCCGGCAATCTCGAGGCGGCCGTCGCCAACCGGCCGCTGGTGATGCTGGCGCAGGGCGATTCCTGGTTCGACTATCCGCTCACCGGCAACGGCTTTCCGTTCGTCGACACCGACGTGATCGCGCAGCTGCGCCGCATCGGCTCGATGCCGCCGACCATCCTCAACCTTGCCCATCATGGCGATGCGGCGACCGACGAGATGTCGCTGCCCAAGCAGCAGCGCATGATCGCCGCCCTGCGCAACAAGGCCAACTGGCTGGACGGCAAGCCCGATGCCATCCTGTTCTCTGCCGGTGGCAACGACATTGCCGGCGACCAGTTCTGCATCTTCCTCGACTTCAATGACGGCCACGCCCCCGGGCTGAACAAGAACCGCTTCACCAAGGCGCTCGGCATGGTCGAGGCCTGCTATCTCGATTTGTTCGCGCTGCGCGACCGCGTCGCGCCAGGCGTGCCGATCTTTGGCCATTGCTATGATTTCCCGATCCCGAACGGAGCGCATCCGTCCTGTGTCGGCCCGTGGCTGAAACCGTCGCTCGATTTCTGCAACTGGACGGTCGCCAAGGGCACGGTCATCGTTCACGACGCGCTGGCGGCGTTCCGCGATGTGGTGAAGCGCCTGGCCGACGATCCCAACAACAATTTCCATCTGGTCGACACGCAGGGAACGTTGAAGGTGGCCGACTGGGCCAACGAACTGCATCCCGATCCCGCCGGCTTCAAGAAGATCGCGCAAAAATTCGCCGATGCGCTGAAGGCCAAGCTGCAGACCTGACGCGGCTCGGGCCTGTCGGCTGTCAGGTTCCGAACAGCTCTTTGGCTTGTTCATCGGTGTAGTAACCAAGTCTGATGTCTTCGGCGACCAGTTTCGGGTCGCGCTGACGCGGATCGCCATAGCCGCCACCGCCCGGCGTGCCGACGCGCACGCGGTCGCCGGCCTTGAGCGCGATGTCCTGCTCCTTGGACAGATGCGGCGGCACATGTGCCTCGCCGTCGCGGAATACGGTCACCGTGTTCACCGCGCCGTCCTTGCCGCCGAGCGCGCCTTGCGGGCCGAAACGGCCATGGTCCATGACGAAGGACGCGCGCGCTTCGCCTCGCAAGATCTCGACCTCATAGGCGAGGCCGAAGCCGCCGCGCTGCTTGCCGGCGCCGCCCGAGCCTTCGCGCAAGGCATAGTGGCGGTAGAGCACAGGAAACGCCTGCTCCATGATCTCGACCGGCGGCGATTTGGAAATGCCGATGGTCGAGCAGCCATTGGTCAGGCCGTCATGGCCTGAGTTGCCGCCATAGCCGCCGCCGGAGATCTGATACATCACATAGTCGCGGCCGCGCGCCGGATCGTTGCCGCCCAGCGCGAAATTGCCGCTGGAGCCGGCGGGCGCGGCCGTCACCTTTTCCGGCAGCGCCTGCACCATCGCCGCGAACACCGCCTCGGCGATGCGCTGCGAGACTTCAGCCGCACAGCCGGAGACGGGACGCGGGTATTTGGCGTCGAGGAACGTGCCTTCCGGCCGCTTGACGATCAGCGGCTCGAAAGCGCCGGCGCTGATCGGCACATCAGGGAAAATATGGCGCATGGCGAGATAGACCGACGACAATGTCGTCGCCAGCACGCTGTTCATCGGCCCGGCACAGGGTTTTGACGAACCTGTGAAATCGAAGGTCAGCGTATCGCCCTTCTTCTCCACCGCGAGCGCGATGGTCAGCGGCTCGTTGACCACGCCGTCCGAGTCGACAAAGGCCTTCGAGCTGTAGGTGCCGTCGGGAATGGCGGAGATGTTGGCGCGCATCTGCTCGGCGGCGCGGCGACGCAGTTCGGCGATCGCCCCGACGACGGTTTCGTCCCCGTAACGATCGAGGATTCCATTGAGCCGGTCCTGACCGATCAGCAGTGCCGCGGCTTGCGCCCTTATATCGCCGATGCGCTGGTCGGCGACGCGGATGTTGGAGCAGATGATGGCGTAGATTTCGGTGTCGAGCACGCCCTTCTTGAACAGCTTGACCGGCGGCAGCCGCAGGCCTTCCTGCTCGACGGCTGTGGCGGAGGCGGAGAAGCCGCCCGGCACCGAGCCACCGATATCGGGCCAGTGGCCGGTATTCGATAGCCAGCAAAATATCTTGCCGTCGCGGTAGACCGGCATGGCGAAGCGCACGTCCATGAGATGCGTGCCGCCGAGATAGGGATCGTTGACGATGTAGATGTCGCCCGGCTCAGGCGGCAGGCAACGGCCGTCGGCGATCATCTCGATCACCGTTTTGGTCGAATACTGCATGACGCCGACGAACACCGGCAGGCCCTGGCTGCCTTGTGCGATCAGCGAGCCGTCGACGGCCGAGTAGATGCCGTCGGAGCGGTCATTGGCTTCGGCGATGACCGGCGAGAAGGCCGCGCGGGAGAAAGTGAGATCCATCTCGTCGCAGACCTGCTGGAGGGCAGCCTGCAGGACCGAAAGCGTGATGGCGTCGAGCTTTTGCATCTCAGGCCTCGCCGATATCGATGATGATGTTGCCGTCGGCGTCCGATCTTGCGCGGTCGCCGGGTTCGAGCACGGTGGTCGCATCCATCTGTTCGAGGATCGCCGGCCCTTCGATGACGGCATCGAGCGGCAGCTTTTCACGCGCATAGATCGGCGTATCGTGCCAGCGTCCGGCATACCAGACCGGCCTGATCTCGCGCCGTGCCTCGTCAAGCGTCTTTGTACGTCCGGCCGGGTCGATCAGCCGTGACAGGTCGATTGCCGGCCGCACGCCCGTCACCGACGTGTTGAGGTTGACCAGATTGGCGCGGATCTCCGGCAACTCGACCTTGAAGCGGGCGAAATAGGCTTTTTCGAACAGCGCCTGCAACTCCTGCCTTGTCACCGATGAAGACGGCAGCGCCACGTTGATGATGTGGGTCTGGCCGACGAACTGCATGTCGGCAGAGTGCGTAACGCGGATCGTTTCCGGCTTCACCGCTTCCTTGCCGATCAGTTCCTCGCCTTCCCCGCGGTGACGTTCCAGCACCTCGCGAAGCCGGGCTTCATCAAGCACGGCGACCGGCTGGTTGATGGTGTTGACGAAGTCATGGCGCAGATCGGCCACGACGCAGCCGAGCGCGTTGGTGATGCCCGGACGGGCCGGCACCAGCACGCGGGGCAGGCCGAGTTCGCGCGCCAGCGCGGTTGCATGCAGCGGCCCGGCGCCGCCGAAGGCGAACAGCGCGAAATCACGCGGATCATGGCCGCGCGACACCGAGACCATGCGGATGGCGCCGGCCATTTTCATGTTGCCGAGCCGCAGGATTGCACCCGCCGCCTCGACGCCGGAGAGGCCGGTGGCCTTGCCTATTCTGTCTTCGAAGATGCCGGTGACGCGCTCGACGGTGACCGGATTTTCGACCGCCAGCAGTTTTTTCGGCGCCAGCCGTCCCAGCACCAGATTGGCATCGGTGATGGTCGGCTCCAAGCCGCCGCGGCCGTAGCAGATCGGACCGGGATTGGCGCCGGCACTTTCCGGGCCGATCTGGATCAGGCCGGCCGCATCAACGCGCGCGATCGAGCCGCCGCCGGCGCCGACCGTATGCACCGCCACCATCGGCACATGGATCGGCATCGCATATTCGATCTCGATCTCGTTGGAGACCGCCGGCTCGGCGTTGCGGATCAGCGCCACATCGGTCGAGGTGCCGCCCATGTCGTAGGTGACGAGGTTTTCAAAGCCGGCGCGCTTGCCCGTATAGGCGGCCGCGATGACACCCGAAGCCGGGCCTGACATCACGGTCTTGGCCGACTCGCGCGTGACGAAGCGGGCCGAGATCATGCCGCCATTGCCGTTCATGATCAGGAAGTCGCGGGCATAGCCCTTGGCAGCCAATTCCTTGCGCAGCCGCTCGACATAACGCTCGAGGATCGGCTGCACCGAGGCGTTCACCGCGGCGGTCACGCCGCGCTCGAATTCGCGGGCTTCCGACAGCAGCGCATGGCCAGTCGTGATGTAGCCGTTCGGCCAAAGCTCGGCGGCGATTTCGGCCGCGCGCCGCTCATGCGAAGGGTTGGCGTAGGAATGCAGGAAATGGATGACCAGGGACTCGCAGCCGGCCCCGATCAGCGTCTTCACGGCGTCGCGCATCTCGGCCTCGTCGAGCGGCGTGCGCACCGCGCCCGACGCCTCGACGCGCTCCGACACTTCGAGCCGGAGATCGCGCGGGATGATCGGAACGAAGCTTCCGGTCATGCCGTAGGGCTGCGGCCGTGTGCGGCGGCCAAGCTCGATCACGTCGCGAAAACCGCGCGTGGTGATCATGCCGGTTTTCGCCAGCCTGCGTTCCAGCACCGCATTGGTGGTGGTGGTCGTGCCATGCACGATGAGGTCGATGCCGTCTATGGCAAAGCCTGTGGCGCCCAGCGCTGAAACCACGCCGAACGCCTGGTTGTCGACCGTCGTCGGCGTCTTGGCGATATGCACCTTTCCGCCGTCATTTCCGTCGATCAAAATGAGGTCGGTGAAGGTTCCGCCAACATCGATGCCGGCAACGACGTCGCCTGCGGAATCCGGCTGCTTCACCGAAAAATTCTCTTTCATTGTCGAAATCCGAAATGGCGGAACTACGAATATGCCGCAGTTTGGAAAGCTGTTTTAGCGTGGTATCTTGACACAAATATCGTTTGTATACTAATAAATTTGGGACACAAGAGCTCACTGCTTTGGAGTGTGTGAACGGCTCGCCGGGACCTGAATGGTCTGGGCGCGCAGGAAACGGTTTGGCGCCCGCACAGGCGTGGGCAAGACAGAGTTGGATTGATGAACACCACATCCGCACTCAACACAGCCGGCGCCCGTCCGCTGCAGTTTCCGATTCCGGCCAATGTCTATGCCGAAACCGTCGTCTCGGTGAAGCATTACACCGACCGCCTGTTCTCGTTCCGCATCACCCGTCCGCAGTCGCTGCGCTTCCGCTCCGGCGAGTTCGTCATGATCGGGCTGCCCAATGCCGAAAAGCCGGTGTACCGCGCCTATTCGGTCGCCAGCCCGGCCTGGGACGAAGAGCTGGAATTCTTCTCGATCAAGGTGCCGGATGGTCCGCTGACCTCCGAACTGCAGAAGATCCAGGTCGGCGACACCGTCATCATGCGCCAGAAGTCGACCGGCACGCTGGTTGTCGACGCGCTGACCCCGGCAAAGCGCCTGTTCATGATCTCGACCGGCACCGGCATCGCGCCCTTCGCCAGCCTTCTGCGCGACCCCGATACCTACGAAAAATTCGATCAGGTCATCCTGACCCACACCTGCCGCGACAATGCCGAACTGACCTATGGCCAGGAACTGGTGGCCGCGCTCGAGAACGATCCCCTGATCGGCGAACTGACCGGCGGCCGCGTCACCCTCTACAATTCGACGACCCGCGAAGAATCGGCGCGCATGGGCCGCATCACGGCGCTGATCGGCTCGGGCAAGTTCTACGCCGACCTCGGCATCGAGAAGCTCAATCCGGAGACGGACCGCATCATGATCTGCGGCTCGATGCATATGCTGAAGGACGTCAAGGAAATGGCCGAAGGCCTCGGCTTCCATGAGGGCTCGCTCAGCCATCCCTCGACCTTCGTCGTCGAGCGCGCTTTCGTCGGCTGACATCAGCAGGCGCCTCGGCGCCTGCTTCTCGATTGGAATTTTGACCATGCGGTCAAAATTCAGCTGCTTTCGCCGCCTTTTTCCGCTATGACCGCTTGAAGGACTCGTGAAGCGATGCTTCACGGGCTATCTTCGGTGTGCGTCGCCTAAAGCCGCCGTGCGGTCCGGGAGCAACGACACGCACCACGACGTAAAATCGTCGAGCGAAAGGGCAGGAGATGAGCAGCACAATCCGCGAAGCCGATCTCGGCGCGTCCAAGGTCACGCCGCTGCCGGCGCGTGCCGCAGCCAACACGCCCGTTCCGCAATCGCATGGCATCGCCCGCAACACCGGCATGCGGCTCGATCTCGGCTTCATGGAATCGGTGCGCTCGGTCAATCGCTCGGCGCTGGAGCGCCGCGTCGCCAGCCTGACCAAGCGTCGTTCGATCAAGGCCGACAACCAGGCGGCATGGCTGCTGCGCGCCGTCTCCTGCATGGATTTGACGACGCTGAATTCCAACGACACCGAAGAGCGCGTGCGCCGCCTGTGCGCCAAGGCGATCAACCCGTTCCGCCGCGACATCGTCGAGGGGCTTGGCATCGAGGGCGAAAAAATCCGCCCGGCGGCGGTCTGCGTCTATCATCCATTCGTCGCGACGGCTGTTGATGCCGTGCGCGGCACCGGCATCCATGTCGCCGCCGTCTCCACCGCTTTCCCGCACGGCCTTGCGCCGCTGTCGACCCGCCTGCAGGAGATCGAGGCATCGGTGCGCGACGGCGCGGACGAGATCGACGTCGTCATCCCGCGCGGCCTGGTCTTCGGCGCCAAGTGGCAGGAGCTCTACAACGAGATCGTCTCGATGCGCGAAGCCTGCGGCGATGCGCATCTCAAGGTCATTCTCGGCACCGGCGACCTCGCCACGCTGCGAAATGTCATGCTAGCCTCGATGGTGGCGATGATGGCCGGCGCCGATTTCATCAAGACCTCGACCGGCAAGGAAAGCGTCAACGCCACGCTGCCCGTCGGCCTTGCCATGGTGCGCGCCATCCGAGCCTATTTCGAGGAGACCGGCTTTCTCATCGGCTTCAAGCCGGCCGGCGGCATCTCTACCGCCAAGGCCTCGCTCGACTGGCTGGTGCTGATGAAGGAGGAGCTCGGCCGGCCCTGGCTGGAGCCAGACCTGTTCCGCTTCGGCGCCTCGAGCCTCCTCACCGATATCGAGCGCCAGCTCGAGCATCATCTGACCGGGCATTATTCGGCCAATCACCGCCACGCAATGGCGTGAGGCGGATGAAGGCCTTGAACGTCGTGTTCCTTCGCGCCTCCCTCTGTCCTGCCGGACATCTCCCCCACTTGGGGGGAGATTGGCTAACGTCGGCGATTTCGCCAATTGTCGACGTTTCAGAGCCGACAGGCGCGAAGGCTAATCTCCCTCCTTGTGGGGGAGATGTCCGGCAGGACAGAGGGGGGCGCCACAGAGCGCCTGCCAAGACGATTATCTGGAGCGCGTCATGAACATTCTCGAACGCTATCACGCCATGGAATACGGCCCGGCGCCGGAAGCCCGCACCGAGGCCGATGCCTGGCTTGCCGGACGCGATTTCGGCAAGGCGCTGTTCATCGACGGCGGCTGGAAGGCAGCAGGCGGCGGCAAGACCTTCGAGACCAGCGAACCCTCATCCGGCAAGCTGCTGGCCAAGATCTCCGATGCCGGCGCCGCCGATATCGACGCAGCCGTCGCCGCAGCCACCAGGGCGTTGCCGAAATGGTCGGCATCCTCGGGCTACCAGCGCGCAAAAGTGCTTTACGCCATTGGCCGCGCGATGCAGCGTCATCAGCGCCTGTTCGCAGTGCTTGAGTCAATCGACAACGGCAAGCCGATCCGCGAAAGCCGCGACATCGACGTGCCGCTGGCCATCCGCCATTTCATCCATCATGCCGGCTGGGCGCAGGCGCTGGACAAGGATTTCCCAGGCCACAAGGGTGTCGGCGTCGTCGGCCAGATCATCCCATGGAATTTCCCGCTGCTGATGCTGGCCTGGAAGATTGCGCCGGCGCTCGCCGCCGGCTGCACGGTGGTGCTGAAGCCGGCCGAGTTCACGCCGCTCACCGCCATCCTGTTTGCCGAGATCTGCGAGCGTGCCGGCGTGCCCAAGGGCGTCGTCAACATCGTCCAGGGCGGGCCGGAAGCGGGCGTCGCCATCGTCAACCATCCCGGCATCCAGAAGATCGCCTTCACCGGCTCTTCGGAGGTCGGCAAGATCATCAGGAAAGCCACGGCTGGATCGGGCAAGAAGCTGTCATTGGAGCTTGGCGGCAAATCGGCCTTCATCGTCTTCGAGGACGCCGATCTCGACAGCGCCGTCGAAGGACTGGTCGACGGCATCTGGTTCAACCAGGGCCAGGTCTGCTGCGCAGGCTCGCGGCTTCTGGTGCAGGAAGGCATTGCCGACGCGTTGATCGCAAAGGTCAAGGTCAGGATGAGCCGGCTTCGCGTCGGCAGCCCGCTCGACAAGAACACCGATATCGGACCGCTGGTCGACGCCACACAGCTCGACCGCGTCAAGGGCCTGGTCGCAGAAGGCGCCAGACAGGGCGCCGTCTGCTGGCAGCCCGACGCGGTGCTGCCGTCTTCCGGCTACTACCACCTGCCGACGCTCGCCACCGGTGTTTCGCCGGCAAATATATTGGCGCAGGAAGAGGTGTTCGGCCCGGTTCTGGCCACCATGACCTTCCGCAACACCGAGGAAGCGGTCGAACTCGCCAACAACACGCGCTATGGGCTGGCCGCCTCGGTGTGGAGCGAAAACATCAACCTCACGCTGCATGTCGCGCCGCAGCTGAAGGCCGGCGTCGTCTGGGTCAACGGCACCAACATGTTCGACGCCGCCTGCGGCTTCGGCGGCTATCGCGAAAGCGGCTTTGGCCGCGAGGGCGGGCGCGAGGGCATGTTCGAGTATCTCTCGGCAAAGCTGCCGCTCGGCCCGGTGATCAAGCCGACGGCGGCTTCGGCGCAGCCGGTCGAGCAATCGGATGGCGGCGCCATCGATCGTACCGCAAAGCTGTTCATCGGCGGCAAGCAGGTGCGGCCCGACGGCAATTATTCGCTGGCGATAGCCACTGCCAAGGGCAAGCTCGCCGGCGAAGTCGGTCTCGGCAGCCGCAAGGACATCCGCGACGCCGTTGCCGCCGCCCGCGCCTGCAAGGCCTGGCCGGAGGCGACCGCCTACAATCGCTCCCAGGTGCTATATTATCTCGCCGAAAATCTGTCCGGCCGTGCCGGCGAGTTTACCGCACGCTTGACCGAACTGACCGGCGCCAACGCCAAGGCCGCGCGGGAGGAAGTGGAACAATCGATCGAGCGCCTGTTCCTCTATGCCGGCCTTGCCGACAAGTATGAGGGCAGGGTGCATCAGCCACCGGCCCGCGCCGTCACGCTCGCTTTGCACGAGCCGGTCGGCGTCGTCGGCATCGTCGCCCCGGACAGCGCGCCGCTGCTCGGCTTGATCTCCCTGATCGCACCTGCGCTTGCCATGGGCAACACGGTGGTGGCCGTGCCGTCGGAAAAATACCCGCTGCTCGCCACCGATCTCTACCAGGTGATCGAATATTCCGACGTTCCGGCAGGCGCCATCAACATCGTCACCGGCCGCACGGCGGAGCTTGCCGGCGTGCTGGCCAAGCATGACGATGTCGACGGGTTGTGGCTGTTCGCCGATGCCGACACCTGCGCCAGGGCGGAGGCCGATTCCATCGGCAATCTCAAGCGCGTCTGGACCGGAAACGGCCGCAGCCTCGACTGGGCCTCCGACGAGGCCGCCGGCGATGCCCTGTTGCGGCGGGCCATCGAAGTGAAGAACGTCTGGGTGCCATACGGCGACTAATGCCGCCTGAAACGCGCTGTGCTTGAGCGAACCATGGCAGCGTCACTCGTTGCCCGGTTGTCATACATGTTGTTGCATCAGAGCAAGCGATGTGCATTACATCGGCCGTCGTGAAGGTGATCGCGTTCGGGCTTGACGCCCGGACGTGTGTTCTTTAACCAGAAAAAACATTTGTTATTTTGGACTGATGGATTGTGCAGGCCGCATAGTCTCGCCTGTCTGGCACAGGACGCCCCGGTCAGCCGGCATTAAATCGGGCCGAGAAGTGGCCAAAGAGGGCGAGGAGAAACGCATGGCGGATCTGGCAGGCAAGGTCGTTGTCGTCACGGCGGCGGCGCAAGGCATCGGCAGGGCGAGCGCATTGGCCTTCGCCAAGGCAGGCGCCGTCGTGCACGCCACCGACATCAACGAGGCGCTGCTGGCCGAACTCGCCAAGACCTCCGGCATCAAGACCCGCAAGCTCGACGTCCTCAACGATGATGCCGTCACATCGGGCTTCGCTGAAATCGGCCGCGTCGACGTGCTGTTCAACTGCGCTGGCTTCGTTCATTCCGGCTCGATCCTCGAGATGAAGGATGCCGATCTCGACTTCGCCTTCAACCTCAATGTCCGCGCCATGATCCGAACCATTCGGGCCGTACTGCCCGGCATGCTGGAACGCGGCGATGGTTCGATCATCAACATGTCGTCCGTCGCCGGCGCCGGCAAGGGCGTGCCCAACCGCTTCGCCTATGGCGTCTCCAAGGCGGCCGTGATCGGTCTCACCAAGGCGGTTGCCGCGGACTATGTCGCCAAGGGCATTCGCTGCAACGCCATCTGCCCCGGCACCGTCGAGAGCCCGTCGCTGCAGGACCGCATGCATGCGCAGGGCGATTACGAGGCGGCCCGCGCGGCCTTCATTGCCCGCCAGCCGATGGGCCGTCTCGGCACGCCCGAGGAAATCGCCGACCTTGCCGTCTACCTCGCCGGCGCCACGTACACCTCAGGCCAGGCCTATAATATCGACGGCGGCTGGTCGATCTGAGCAATAGCCTCGATCCGCAGGTCCAGGCTCGAACAGTTCTAAAGTCCGGCTTGCCCCAGGTCGGGTCCGATAGCCAGAGTCCGCCCAGTCATCGCTTGGCGGAGCGAGTTTTGAAAACGGCCTTGGGCCGCAATTTGGAGAGCAAGATGAAACTGCTGCGCTATGGCGAGATAGGGAGCGAACGCCCCGGCCTGCTCGATGCGGATGGAACGATCCGCGATCTTTCGGGTCATGTCGCCGACATTGCCGGCAAGGCGCTCGATCCGGCGTCGCTCGAGACATTGTCGAAGCTCGATCCGAACTCGCTGCCGGCGGTTTCCGGCAAGCCGCGCCTCGGCGCCTGCGTCGCCGGCACCGGCAAGTTCATCTGCATCGGCCTGAATTATTCCGACCATGCCGCCGAAACCGGCGCCGCCGTGCCGCCGGAGCCGATCATCTTCATGAAGGCGAGCTCGGCCATCGTCGGTCCCGACGATGATGTGCTGATCCCGCGCGGCTCGGAAAAGACCGACTGGGAGGTTGAACTCGCCGTGGTCATCGGCAGAAAAGCCAAATACGTCACCGAAGCCGAGGCGCTGGATTATGTCGCCGGCTATGCCGTTGCCCATGACGTGTCCGAGCGAGCCTTCCAGGCCGAGCGCCAGGGCCAGTGGACCAAGGGCAAGAGCTGCGACACGTTCGGTCCGACCGGGCCGTGGCTTGTCACCAAGGACGAGGTTGCCGATCCGCAGAACCTCAAAATGTGGCTGACGGTCAACGGCAAGACGATGCAGAACGGCTCGACCAGGACCATGGTCTACGGCGTCGCCTATCTCGTTTCCTATCTCAGCCAGTTCATGTCGCTGCATCCTGGCGACATCATCTCCACCGGCACCCCGCCCGGCGTCGGTCTCGGCATGAAGCCGCCGGTGTTCCTGAAGCCCGGCGATGTGGTGGAACTGGGCATCGAGGGGCTCGGCCAGCAGAAGCAGACCTTCAAGGCGGATGCCTAGCCGCCTCTTCCCTTAGAGCGTTTCACCGTTTGCCGGCGAAACGGTCTATCTCTTTGTTTGCTGGGCGGCTGGCGCCTCTTGTCAGCGCCAGCCCAGAGCCGGCGCGACGTGCTTCAGGATCGCCTCGATGACGTGGGCGTTGTACTCGACGCCAAGCTGGTTGGGGACGGTCAGAAGCAGCGTGTCGGCCTCGGCGATCGCTTCGTCCTCTTTCAGCTGATCGATCAGCACATCGGGCTCCGCGGCATAGGAGCGGCCGAAGACGGCAAGCTTCTCAGGCTCGATATAGCCGAAATGATCTTCGCTGCTGCCGCCGCCGAAATAGGCGCGGTCGCGGTCGTTCACCAGCGCAAAGATGCTGCGGCTGACCGACACGCGCGGCTCGCGTGTGTGGTCGGCCGCCTTCCACGCCGCGCGATAGGCGCGGATCTGTTCGGCCTGCTGGATGTGGAGCGGCTGGCCGCCCTCATCGAACTTCAGCGTCGAACTTTGCAGGTTCATGCCGAGCTTGCCCGCCCATTCGGCGGTCGCGTTGGTAGCGGCGCCCCACCAGATCCGGTCGCGCAGGCCGGCCGAGAATGGCTCGAGCCGCAGCATTCCCGGAGGATTGGGGAACATCGGCCGCGGATTGGGTTGCGCGAAACCTTCGCCGTGCAGCACATTCAGGAAAACCTCGGCATGATTGCGCGCCATGTCGGCATCGCTTTTGCCGTCCTGCGGCACGTAGCCGAAGTAGCGCCAGCCGTCGATCACCTGCTCCGGCGAACCGCGGCTGATGCCAAGCTGCAGCCGGCCACCGGCGATCAGGTCGGCAGCACCCGCATCCTCGGCCATATACAGCGGATTCTCATAGCGCATGTCGATGACGGCGGTGCCGATCTCGATGCGGCTGGTGCGGGCGCCGACCGCGGCCAGAAGCGGAAACGGCGAAGCGAGCTGGCGGGCAAAATGATGGACGCGGAAATAGGCGCCGTCCGCGCCCAGCTCCTCGGCGGCGACGGCCAGGTCGATCGACTGCAGCAGCGCGTCGGACGCCGAGCGCGTCTGCGATTGCAACGAGGGCGACCAATGGCCGAAGGAAAGAAAGCCGATCTTCTTCATGCGCGTATCCTGTTCTTTGATTGCAGTTGCCTACTTCGTCGCCCACGCGATCGGGTTCAATCGACACTGACACAACGCAGTGTCAATGCCGCCGGCCCTTGACGGTTTCGCGACGATACCCATCGGTGCGCAAAGGACCAAGGCCATGGTCCCCGGCGATGCCCTGCGCGACCGCGTCAGCATCTGCCGCGGCGCTTTTGGGGCCAAATGAACCAACCAAAGGCGATGTACCGCAAACTCCATTCGCTTCAGAGCCCGGTTTTGAAATCTTCTCGCTCATTTAATTCTACAAAATCGGTAGGCTTAATGCGGATAGTGCGTTTGCGAGAAGGAGCCTCGGATGTCAAAAAAGCTGGTGGTGGGGTTGTCCGGCAACCTGACCCGTCCGTCCAAGACGAAGGCATTCGTCAGCCACATCGCCGGTGAGGTGGCGAGCCGGGCCGGCTCGGCTTTGAGCGTTTTCGACATCGAGGATCTCGGCCCGTCCTTTGCGCCTGCAAGACAGCTTGGCGATCTCGATCCGGCGGCGCGCGGTATTATCGAGCAGCTGCTCGGCGCCGACGTGCTGGTGGTCGGCTCCCCGACCTTCAAGGGCAGCTACACCGGGCTGTTCAAGCACTTCTTCGACCTGCTCGACCCGTCGTCACTGCGCGGCAAGCCGATCATCCTGGCGGCAACAGGCGGCGGCGAGCGTCATTCGCTTGTCGTCGAACACCAGTTGCGGCCGTTGTTCGGCTTCTTCGAGGCGCAGACCCTGCCGACCGCGATCTACGCCTCGGACAAGGACTTTGCAGATGGCGTGCTGGTGTCAGAGGCAGTCAAGGCGCGAGCCCGGCAGGCGGTCGCCGAGGCATGCCGGGTGGCCGGCGTGCCCTACAGCGTCGTCCTTGCCGCCTGAAACCACGATCCGCGACGCAATATTCCATCCCGCATAGACCAGAAGGACGCCTGCAATGACTCGAGCCAGCAAGTCCGATAGCAGGCCGCGGCAGATCAAGCTAGGCGCTTTCCTGCCCGGCGGCGGGCAGCATATCGCCGCCTGGCGTCATCCCGATGCGCCGGCCGACGGCGCCACCAATTTCGAGTTCCACAAGCAGCTGGCGCTGACCGCCGAGCGCGGCCTGTTCGACGCCTATTTCCTGGCCGACAACCTGACCGTCGGCCTCGGCGCCCGCGAGGGCGGCAACGCCAAGATCGCCGGCTTCGAGCCGGTGACGCTGTTTGCGGCGCTGGCGCCGCTGACGACGCATCTCGGCTTCATCGCAACGGCGTCCACCACTTATGAGGAGCCTTACACGCTGGCGCGCAAATTCGCTTCGCTCGACCTGTTGTCGAACGGCCGCGCCGGCTGGAACGTGGTGACCTCGGCCGGCGACGAAACGGCACGCAATTTCAACCGCGACGTCCAGCCCAGCCATGCCGAGCGCTATGCCAGGGCGCATGAGCATGTCGAGACGGTCAAGGCGCTGTGGGACAGCTGGGAGGATGACGCCTTCATCCGCGACAAGCAGTCGGGCCGTTTCTACGACAAGGACAGATTGCACGACATCGACCACAAGGGCGAGCATTTCAGCGTCAAGGGTCCGCTCAACGTGCCGCGCCCGGTGCAGGGGCATCCGGTTGTCGTACAGGCCGGGCAGTCGGAAGACGGACGCGGGCTTGCCGCGCACTCGGCCGAGGTCATCTTCACCGCCCATCAGAAGCTCGAGACGGCGCAGGAATTCTACCGCGACATCAAGGCGCGCGTGGCTGAAGTCGGCCGCGATCCCGACCAAGTGCTGATCATGCCGGGCGTCGCGCCCTTCGTCGGCCGCACCGAGGACGAGGCCCGCGCCAAATACCAACAGCTCAACGACCTTATCCTGCCCGAGGACGGTGTTGCGCTCCTCAACGGTCTTGCCGGCCAGACGCTCGACATCAGGGGCTATCCGCTCGACGGCCCGTTGCCGCCGAGCAAGGAAACCGAAGGCATGAAGAGCCGCCAGGCGCTGATCCGGCAGATTGCCGACGAGCACAATTTCAGCATCCGCCAGCTTTACCAATGGGTAGCGACGGCGCGCGGCCACTACACCATCGTCGGCAGCGTCACGCAGGTCGCCGATCAGCTGGAGGAATGGTTCACCAGCGAGGCGGCTGACGGCTTCAACATCCTGCCGCCTTGGCTGCCCGGCGCGCTCGACGATTTCGTCGACCTGGTCATTCCCGAACTGCAACGGCGCGGCCTGTTCCGCACGGCTTACGAAGGCCGCACGCTGCGCGAGAATCTCGGCCTCAGGCGCCCGGAAAATCCATGGACCGTCGCCCGCTCGACCGTCCTTGCCGCCGAATGACCTTGGCATCGAAGGGGTGAAGCAATGACGCTGCAGCACATCGATCGGCAGATCACGGTTCGCCGCAGTGGTGGCGAAACCGGGCTCGGCACCGACTTCCTGAACCTCGGCAGCAAGGCGGCTGTTCGCTTCCTGAAGCGCTACGGCGTGCTTGCCGGCTTCCTGGCGCTCTGGCAGGTGGCGAGCAGCGTCGGCTGGGTCAACGCGGCGGTGCTGCCGCCGATCGACATGATCGTCGTCGCACTCTGGAAGGGGCTTGCCGGCGGCAGCCTGCTCGGCGACATCGCCATCAGCCTGCAACGCGCCGGCATCGCCTTTGCGGCGGCTGTCGCCGTTGCCATTCCGCTCGGCCTGTTCATGGGCCAGGTGCGCCCGGTCGAAACCGCGCTCGATCCGATCCTGCAGGTGTTCCGGCAGACGTCGGCGCTGGCGCTCTATCCGGTGTTCATCCTGCTCTTGGGACTTGGCGAGACCTCGAAGATCTTCGTCATCTTCTGGGCGACGCTGTTTCCGCTGCTGCTCAACACCACCAGCGGCGTCAAGGAAGTCGATCCCAAGCTGCTTGAAATGGCGCGCGTCTATGGTGCGAGCCGGCTCACCGTGTTTCGCCGCGTCGTACTGCCGGGCGCCGTGCCGTCGATCTTCGTCGGCTTGCGGCTGAGCGCCACCACGGCGCTGCTGCTGCTGATCGCGTCCGAGATGATCGGTGCCAACAAGGGCATCGGCTTCCAGGTGATGAACGCGCAGTACAATTTCCAGATCCCGCTGATGTTTGCGGCAATCGTCATCCTCGCCGGGCTTGGCCTGATCGCCAACCAGGCATTGGTCACCCTGCAGCGGCGGCTCTGTCGCTGGAGCAATCCTGTCAACTGAGCAGTCCGCCCCTCACCGTTTACCTCCAGGAAGGACCCGATCATGAAAATCACCCGCCGTTCGCTGCTTGCCGGCGCGCCGCTTGCCGCCGGCCTCATCGCCGCCGGCCTGCCGCGCATGGCCTTTGCGCAAGCCGCAGCCGTCAAGTTCCGCTACCTCGCCAGCCGTGGCAGCATCTCCCCGCACGAGCTGGCCGACGAGCTTGGCTACTTCAAAGGGCTCGGCGTCGAGCTGGAGAATGTCGGCTATTCCTCGGGTGGACCGGAATCGCTGTTTGCGCTGTCTTCCGGCAGCGTCGACATCGGCTCGGCCGCCACCGCGGCGGTGATCAACTCGATCTCCGGCGGCAACGACTTCGTCGCGGCGTATCCGAGCAACGGCATCAACAAGGATGTGAAGAGCGTCTTCTACGTGCTGGAAGACAGCCCGATCAAATCGATCGCCGACATTGCCGGCAAGACCATCTCGGTCAACACGCTCGGCGCTCATCTCGACTATACGGTGCGTGAGGCCCTGCACAGCGTCGGCCTGCCGCCGACCGCCGCCAACCTCATTGTCGTGCCCGGCCCGCAGCTTGAGCAGACGCTGCGCTCGCGCCAGGTCGACATTGCCGGCCTCGGCTACTGGCAGGCGACCTTTGCCGGCGCGCTGGTCGCCAACGGCGGCGTGCGCGGCGTGTTCGACGACACCCAGGTGCTCGGCGAACTCGCCGGCGGCTTCGTCGTACTCAGGCGCGACTTCATTGCCGCCAACCCGGATGCGGCGCGCAACTTCGTCGAACAGTCGGCGCGCGCCTCGGACTGGTCGCGCCAGAACCCGGACGAAGCCCGCAAGGTGCTGGCCACTATCCTCGACAAGCGCGGCGAAAACGGCGATCTCGCCCGCTACTGGACCGGCTTTGGTCTGCGCGAAGGTGCGCAGGCGACCGATCGCGACATCGACTTCTGGGTCGCCGTGCTGGAGCGCGACGGCCGTCTAGCCAAGGGCAAGCTGAAAGCCGCCGACATCCTGTACCGGCCCGGCGAAACCAAGATCAACTGAGCTTTGAAATAGCTGAGAGACAAGATGGCCGGTTCCAACCGTGGCGGAGAGGTCTCGATCCGCGACCTGTCCAAATCCTTCAGCCTCGGCGGGCGCCAGCTTGCCGTGCTGCGGACGCTCAACCTCGACATTCGTTCGGGGGAATGCCTGGTCATCGTCGGCGCCAGCGGCTCCGGCAAGACCACGCTGCTGCGTATTCTGGCCGGGCTGGAGGCGGCCGACAGCGGCGGTGTCGCGATCGACGGCCAGCCGGTGCATGGCGTCGGCGCCGAGCGTGCCGTGATTTTCCAGGAGCCGCGGCTGCTGCCGTGGCTCAGCGTGCTCGGCAATGTCGCGTTCGGCCTCGAAGTGCGCGGTGTTCCCAAGAGGCAGGCCGAGGAACGCGCCCGCTTCTACGTCGCACTGGTCGGTCTTGCTGAATTCGCGGATGCTTTTCCGAGCCAGCTTTCCGGCGGCATGGCGCAGCGCGTCGGCATCGCCCGGGCGCTCACCGTGCAGCCCGAAATCCTTCTGCTCGACGAGCCGCTGGGGGCGCTGGACGCCATGACCAAGATAGGCATGCAGGAGGAACTGGCGCGCATCTGGAGCGAGGAGAACGTCACCATGGTGATGGTCACCCACGATCTGGAGGAGGCGATCTATCTTGCCGACCGGGTGCTGATCCTGCCCAAGGAGAAAGGCGGCGCGGCGCGGTTGATCGACATCGACCTGCCACGCCCGCGCGAGCGCAGCGAGAGCCGCTTCGTGCGCTATCGCGAAGAACTGCTGCGCGAATTCGGCCTGCACTGATCGGGGAAGGGGCCAGCCGTGGCTCCCCCGGAAGATTAGCTCTCGCGATTATTGCTTGGTGAACGTGCCCGTATAGGTTCGGTCGGCAAGCCCATAGGTGACGGCCAGCGTTCCGTCCGCCTGAATGACCGCGCTGACGTCCGCGCCATTGGGAAGGCGCCGCAGTTTCAACGTGTTGCCGAAAATCTTGCCTTCGCCGTCGGCCACGCCCGGTTTGTTGTCGGCGACATCGCCCCAGGCATAGGTGGCGGTGACATTGCCGCCGCGCGTAATCGTCAGCACGGCGAGCTTGCCGTCATACATCCCGTCCAGCTGTCCGCCCCATATGCCGGAAAACGCGACATATTTGGCCGGGACGCCTTCGCCGGGCGGCATAACCCGCACGGATGGATCGAGGACCGCCGCACCATCAGGAGCAGAGATCGCGGCAGGCTCCATGGGCTGAGGTGCGGGCGGCGATGATGGTTCAGGCGCCGACTGGCAGGCGACAAGCATGAATGCCGCGAAACCGAGCGTCGGAAAGAGACTGTTTGGTGGAGCCAATCGGGATCGAACCGACGACCTCTTGAATGCCATTCAAGCGCTCTCCCAACTGAGCTATGGCCCCACTCCGGCAGTCAGCCGTCGCCGTTGCCGGCGAGAGGTCCGGCGCGGGTTTCAGGACCGCGCCGTTTAGTGCAGGCGGCTTCTAACCCCGCCTTCCCTGAAGATCAAGCCTTCGAGGGCCGCTTTTTCGTCATAGCCCGTGAACGCCGCTAAATGCATGCGTTCGAAGCGTTCTTAGACTTCGTCGTCGTCGTCGCCGACGCCGATCATGTCGGCGACATCGTCGTCTTCTTCCTCTTCGTCGGCAAGGAAAGTATCGTCCTCATCGTCGCCTAGATCGACATCGTCCTCGTCGTCGCCCAGGTCGGGAAGCTCGTCGCCGGCCTTGACGTCTTCGTCGGCCTCTTCAAGCGAGACGACTTCAACGCCTTCTTCTTCCTCGGCGTCCACTTCCTTCTCGGCCACTTCCTCTTCCTCTTCGAGGGCGGCGATCTTGCCGTCCTCGAAATAGGAACGCGGATACGTCTTGCCCGTATAGGGCGAGACGACAGGGTCCTTGTTCAGGTCGTAGAATTTTCGGCCCGTTTCAGGGTCGACACGCTTTGTGCCAAGTTCGTTTTTTGCCACGTCAAGCCTCGTCAGTAAAAGAGTGGTCCCCTTAACCACAGTTTACCGCGCTGTCAAAGCGAAAAGCCGGCGTCACAAAACCAAGCACTGAAAGGCCTCGCGCCAAGCGACGACCATGGGGATGACCATTCGTGCCCGCCGTGATACGAGACCGCCGCAACAAATGAAAAGCGCCGGTGCGCCGGCATTCCGTCCAGGGAAATTCCATGTCTCACGCCGCCGCTGCCAAGCCGGCCACCGCCCGCAAATCATCCGCCCTTTCCGGCACCGCTCGCGTGCCGGGCGACAAGTCGATTTCGCACCGTTCCATGATGTTCGGCGGCCTTGCCTCCGGCGAAACCCGCGTCACCGGCCTGCTCGAAGGCGAGGATGTGATGCGCACGGCGGCCGCCATGAAGGCGATGGGCGCGCATATCGAGAAGCGCGGCGCCGAGTGGGTGATCCGCGGCACCGGCAATGGCGCGCTGCTGCAGCCGGAAGGCCCGCTCGATTTCGGCAATGCCGGTACCGGCTCCCGCCTCACAATGGGCCTCGTCGGCACTTACGACATGGAAACGACCTTCATCGGCGACGCATCGCTGTCGGGACGGCCGATGGGCCGCGTGCTCGAACCCTTGCGCCAGATGGGCGTGCAGGTGCTGAAGGCGACGCCGGGCGACCGCATGCCGATCACGCTGCATGGGCCGAAACACGCCGCACCCATTACCTACCGCGTGCCGATGGCCTCGGCGCAGGTGAAGTCGGCCGTGCTGCTGGCAGGCCTCAACACGCCCGGCATCACCACCGTGATCGAACCGGTGATGACGCGCGATCATACCGAAAAGATGCTTAGGGGATTTGGCGCCAATCTCTCGGTCGAGACCGACGAGCGCGGCGTGCGCCACATCTTCATCGAGGGCCAGGGCAAATTGACGGGGCAGACCATCGCCGTGCCCGGCGACCCCTCCTCGGCCGGCTTCCCGCTGGTCGCGGCACTGATCGTGCCGGGTTCGGACATCGTCATCGAGAACGTGCTGATGAACCCCACCCGCACCGGCCTGCTTCTAACGTTGCAGGAAATGGGCGGCCAGATCGACATCTTGAACCCGCGCAATGCCGGCGGCGAGGATGTTGCCGATCTGCGCGTGCGCTACTCCGAGCTCAAGGGCGTCACCGTGCCGCCCGAGCGGGCGCCGTCTATGATCGACGAATATCCGGTGCTGGCGGTTGCCGCGAGCTTCGCCGAGGGCGAGACGTTGATGCAGGGGCTGGAAGAGCTGCGGGTGAAGGAATCCGACCGACTGGCAGCGGTTGCCAATGGGCTGAAGCTCAACGGCGTCGACTGCGCCGAAGGCGAAGCTTCGCTCGCGGTGCGCGGAAAGCCCGGCGGCAAGGGGCTGGGCGGCCATCCCAATGGCCAGGACACGACGGTGCAGACGCATCTCGACCATCGTATCGCCATGAGCTTCCTGGTAATGGGGCTGGCAACGGAAAAGCCGGTGACCATCGACGACGCCGCCATGATCGCGACGAGTTTCCCGGAGTTCATGGGTCTGATGACGGGGCTCGGTGCGGAGATCGGGTAGGTTGATGCCAAGCGCAAAGCAAGCAGAGATGTCGGCGGGACAGCGCCCCCCTCTGTCCTGCCGGACATCTCCCCCTCAAGGGGGGAGATCGGCCGTCACAGCGGCTTTCGCCAGTTTTCGAAATTGCAGGAAAGAGTGGGGCGCAGAAGCTTCTGATCTCCCCTCTGGAGGGGGAGATGTCCGGCAGGACAGAGGGGGGCGCGAAGGATCGCGGCGTCTGTCTTTCGTGTTGGCCCGCCAATGACCTTCACCATCGCCATCGACGGTCCCGCCGGCGCCGGCAAAGGCACGCTGGCCCGACGGCTGGCCGACCACTACCGCCTCAACCTGCTCGACACCGGCCTCACCTACCGCGCCGTCGCCTATGCGTTGATCCGGCACGCGCTGCCACTCGACAATGTCTCAGCAGCCGAAACCGCCGCACGCCAGGTCGATCTGGCAAAGCTCGACCGTGCGGTGCTGTCGGCGCATGCGGTTGGCGAGGCGGCCTCGAAGGTCGCGATTTACCCTACCGTCCGGCGCATCCTGGTCGAAAAGCAGCGCGATTTCGCCAGGACACCGCCAGGCGCGGTGCTCGACGGGCGCGACATCGGCACGGTTGTGTGCCCTGACGCCGACATAAAGCTCTATGTGACGGCGAGCGCCGAAGTGCGGGCGCAGCGCCGGCTGGCCGAGATCGAAAGCATCGGCGGCACCGCCGATTTCGCCGAAATTCTTGCCGATATTGTGCGCCGCGACGAGCGCGACATGGGCCGCGCCGACTCGCCGCTGAAGCCGGCGGCGGACGCGCACTTGCTTGATACCTCCGAAATGGCTATAGAGGCCGCGTTTCTGGCGGCCAAAGCGATCATCGACGACGCCCTGGCCAAGAGAGACAAAGCCTGATCCAGGGTTTTCCCGCTCCACCGATTGCCGGAAGCGAAGAAAATACCCATATCGGGCACGAACCAGCCTGCCAGCATTCTTCATGCGCCGGAATTGCCGCTTAGGCGGCCCAGGGCTTTTGTAGCCCGGAACGCCGGCAGGCCAACGCAACGCTAACCCACGGCGCCCGTCCCGCTTCAGATGCGGGGCACTCCAGGAGAAAATATGTCAGCTGCAAATCCCACTCGCGACGATTTCGCGAGCCTGCTCGAAGAATCATTTACCACCGGTCACTCCGGCGAAGGTCAGGTCGTCAAGGGCACGATCCTGGCGATCGAAAAAGACATGGCCATCATCGATGTCGGCCTCAAGGTCGAAGGCCGCGTGCCGCTGAAGGAATTCGGCGTCAAGGGCAAGGACTCGACGCTCAAGGTCGGCGACACGGTCGAGGTCATGGTCGAGCGCATCGAAAACGCGCTGGGCGAAGCCGTCCTGTCGCGCGACAAGGCCCGCCGCGAAGAGAGCTGGGTCAAGCTCGAAGAGAAGTTCACCAAGGGTGAGCGCGTCGAAGGCGTCATCTTCAACCAGGTCAAGGGCGGCTTCACCGTCGACCTCGACGGCGCCGTGGCCTTCCTGCCGCGCAGCCAGGTCGATATCCGCCCGATCCGCGATGTCTCTCCGCTGATGCACAACCCGCAGCCCTTCGAGATCCTCAAGATGGATCGCCGCCGCGGCAACATCGTGGTGTCGCGCCGCACCGTGCTCGAGGAAAGCCGCGCCGAACAGCGTTCGGAAATCGTGCAGAACCTCGAAGAAGGCCAGGTTGTCGAAGGCGTCGTCAAGAACATCACCGATTACGGTGCGTTCGTCGACCTCGGCGGCATCGATGGCCTGCTGCATGTCACCGACATGGCATGGCGCCGCGTCAACCACCCGACCGAGATCCTCAACATCGGTCAGACGGTCAAGGTGCAGATCATCCGCATCAACCAGGAAACCCACCGCATCTCGCTCGGCATGAAGCAGCTCGAGAGCGATCCGTGGTCCGAGATCGGCACCAAGTTCCCGATCGGCAAGAAGATCAAGGGTACCGTCACCAACATCACCGACTACGGCGCGTTCGTCGAGCTGGAGCCGGGCATCGAAGGCCTCATCCACGTTTCGGAAATGTCGTGGACCAAGAAGAACGTGCACCCCGGCAAGATCCTGTCGACGACGCAGGAAGTCGACGTGGTCGTGCTCGAGGTCGATCCGGCCAAGCGCCGCATCTCGCTCGGCCTCAAGCAGACGCTCGAGAATCCGTGGCAGGCTTTTGCCGCGAGCCATCCGGTCGGCAGCCAGGTCGAGGGCGAGGTCAAGAACAAGACCGAGTTCGGCCTGTTCATCGGCCTTGAAGGCGACGTGGACGGCATGGTGCACCTCTCGGACCTCGACTGGACCCGTCCGGGCGAGCAGGTCATCGAAGAGTACAATCGCGGCGACATGGTCAAGGCGCAGGTGCTCGACGTCGACATCGACAAGGAGCGCATCTCGCTCGGCATCAAGCAGCTGGCCAAGGATACGGTCGGCGAAGCGGCGACTTCAGGCGAACTGCGCAAGAACGCGGTCGTCACCTGCGAAGTCACCGGCATCAAGGATGGCGGCCTGGAAGTGCGGCTGGTCGACAGCGGCATAGAGACCTTCATCAAGCGCAACGACCTCAGCCGTGACCGTGACGAGCAGCGCCCCGAGCGCTTCTCGGTCGGCCAGAAGCTGGACGCCCGCGTCATCGCCTTCGACAAGAAGACCCGCAAGCTGCAGGTCTCGATCAAGGCGCTGGAAATCGCCGAAGAGAAGGAAGCCGTCGCACAGTACGGCTCTACCGACTCCGGCGCTTCGCTGGGCGACATCCTTGGCGCCGCGCTGAAGAAGCAGGGCAGCTAAGCCGCTTTGCGCGCAGCGCGTAAGCCGCTTCGCGCAAGCGTAAGCCTCGGCTGCGCCTCGCGCGCAGCCTGAACAAGAAAACCCGCGGGCCGCAAGGCTCGCGGGTTTTTCATGCTCGGCTGCGCGATTGGCACTAGACTAAGACTGTGCAACCCCTTCAATTCCACACGCGCGGTTGTAGGCTCGGCCGTCGTTGCAGACGTAAACACGGAAGTCCGGCCCTTCGGGCAACGGAGAAGCATGCGGGATGAAGGTCGTCGAACTCTATCGCTATCCGGTCAAGAGCCTGCGCGGCCATGCCGTGCCGAGCGCCGACATCGAGACAATGGGCATGGAAGGCGACCGCCGCTGGATGGTCGTCGACAAGGATGGGCAGTTCCTCACCATTCGCCAGATACCTGATATGACGACGATCGACGTCGAGCATCGCGGAACGGGCATCCTGTTGAAACATGACAGGCATGGCTCGCACTTCGTCGAGGCTCCGGCTCCCGGCACCGCGCTCCGGCAAGTCAAGATCTGGAAGGATATGGCTGCCGCGCGGCCGGGCGATCCGGCCGCCGGCGCCTATCTCTCGGCTATTCTTGGCCGGCCTGTCGATCTCGTCTATTTCGACGATCCGCAAAACCGGCCGGTCGATGCGGAATTCGGCCAGCCCGGCGATTTCGTCGGCTTTGCCGACGGTTTTCCGCTGCTGATCGCCACGACAGGCTCGCTGAACCATCTGAACAGCCATCTTGCCAGGCCCATCGAGATGGCGCGGTTCCGGCCAAACATCGTCGTCGACGCAGAAGGCGCATGGCCTGAAGACAGCTGGAAGACGATCCGCATCGGCACGGTGGAGTTGCGGATCGCAAAGCCCTGCTCGCGCTGCGTCATCACCACCCGAGATCCGTTGAGCGGCGAGCAGCCGGACCCGCGCGAGCCGTTGCAGACGCTTGGCAAACTCCACTGCTCCGCCAAGGGCGGCATCATCTTCGGCCAGAATGCGATTCCCAACAACGCCGGCGCGATCGCCATCGGCGACGCAGTCGAGGTCGTGGAAGCGGGCGTCTCGAACCTGACGTAGTCGCAGGCCTTCTAATGCCGTGGAGGCGTCGGCGGACGCCATGATTGAATGGCCAACCTCCGCTGTAGACTCAGGCGAGGTCGGCAAAGGCCGCCATCGGAAGCCAAACCAAATGAGTCGCCTGCGCGGCGGAACTTCAGGCGCGGCCGTAAAGTGGCGCCAGCGTTCCGCTCATTGCCAGATTGGCCGGTGATGCCAGATAGGCGATTGCCTCGGCGGCGGCTTCGAGGCTGACCCATTTGCCGAAATCGGCATCCGGCATGTCGGCGCGGTTGGCCGGCGTATCGAGCGTCGAGGGCGCCACCGCGTTGACCAGTATGCCTTTGTGCTTCAGCTCTTCCGCCATCGCCACGGTCATCGCCGCCACTGCCGCTTTGCTCGCGGTATAGGCGACCATGCCGGCGCCTCGGCGCGGGTCGAGCCCGGCGCGTGCCGTGACATTGACGATGCGGCCCGCTGTGTTCGAGCCCAACATGGAGCGCACTGCCGCGCGGCAGCACAGAAAGGCGGTGCGGGCGTTGGTGTCCATCATTTCGGCAAAGGATGCGGATTCGATTTTCTCGACGGGGGCCATGGCAAAGCCGCCGGCCAGATGGATGGAGGCCCACAATTCGGGAACGCTGTCATAGAAGGCATCGACCTTGGCAGGATCGGCGAGATCGACATTGTGCGCCAGCCGGACGCGATCATGGGCCGCGAAGGGGAAATGCGTGGGGGCCGACGCGTGGGCATTGGGCACATGGCAGATCGCGCCGTCCGCCAGCAATTTGCCGACGACCGCGGCACCCAGCGCCCCGGTGCCACCGGTCACCACGATATGCTTGCCCTGAACTGTTTCCGTCATCCTGGACGCTCCTGTCGTTTCTTATGATTATGTCGCTTGTCGTGCCGACCCGACGCAGAGCGTCGCGCCTTTTGCACGATCACTCAACCGACATCTCGACATGGCAGTTGTTGCGTCTTTGCATCGCTCGAAGCCGCCGACCGCCCCTTCCGACCCCCGCGCATGGACGTACGGCGCGCGGCCAGGCGTCAGTCGATGGTGATTTCGATGACGTGAGGCATGCCCGTTGCGCGTGCGCGTTTGAGCGCATCGGCGAGACCGGCAGTACCGGCAAGCCGTTCGGCTGATATGCCGTAGGCATCGGCCAGCTTGCAGAAATCCGGCGGCGCCGGGGACACGCCGACCGGCTCGACGCCGACATCGAGCATCGACGTTTCGATCTCGCGATAGCCTCTGTTGTTCCAGACGACGAAGATGACCGGTGCGGGTGCATCGAGCGCCGCGCCCAGCTCCGGCAAGGTGAACTGAAAGCCGCCGTCGCCGGTGAGGCAAACCACCGGCACGCCGGGCGTGGCGAGCGCTGCGCCGATCGCCGCCGGCGGCCCGTAGCCGAGCGCGCCGAAACCGGTGGCGGCGTTGAACCAGCCGCCTGGCCGGTCATGGTCGTAATAGAGATTGGCGGCGTAGATCGGCTGCGTGGAATCGCCGACGATGATGGCGCCCGGCAGTGCGTCGCGGATGGTTTCCACCGCACGCACCTGCGCGGCATAGGCCGGGCTGAGCTCGGCAAAGGCCGCCTTCCTCGACGCGGCTGCGCGGCTCTCGCCGTCCTTCGCTGCGGCATGATCAGGGTGGAGCGCGCCTAGCAGTGCACCAAGCGCCTCCGCGCAATCGGCCTGGATGCCGACGCTCACCGGGCGGCGGGCGAGCTGGTCGGCGCCGATATCGATGCGGATCAGATTGGCGGGCAGCACGAAGCCGCCGTCGCTGTAACCGTCATAGTCGGTCGGGCCGAATTCGGTGCCGGCGGCGATGACCAGATCGGCGTCTGCCATCAGCGCACGCACCGCCTTCAGGCTGGGGCTGGCCGGCACGCAAAGCGGATGCGCGTGCAGCAGACCGCGCGCATTGGCGGTCTGGACGACAGGTGCGCCGAGCCGCTCGGCCAGGCGCTGCAGTGGCTGTTCGGCGCGCTTGGCGCCGCCACCGGCAAGGATCAGCGGCCGGCGCGCGGCTGCGATCAGTTTGGCTGCCTCGGCAATGGCTGCGCCATCCGGCGCCGGCGGCGCTGCATTGGTGAGCGAAGCAGCGATGCCGTCGGCCGGTTTGACCATGACGTCGGTCGGGATCTCGATATGGACGGGGCCCGGCCGCGACGACGAAAACAGCGCGAAGGCCCGCGCCAAAGCGCCAGGCAATTCGCTGGCCTCGGTGACACGCTGCGAAAACAGCGCCACCTTCTCCATCATGCCGCGCTGGTCCGGCAGTTCGTGCAGGAAGCCCAGCCCCTTTCCCAGCGTCGGCATCGCGTTGACGCCCGAAATCACCAGCATCGGCACCGAATCGGCGCGCGCCTGGCCCAGTGCGGTGATGGTGTTGGTCAGCCCCGGTCCGGTGATGACAAAGGCAACGCCCGGCCGGCCGCTGGCACGGGCATAGCCGTCGGCCATGAAGCCGGCGCCCTGTTCGTGACGCGGCGTGACATGGCGCATCTTTGAACGCGCCAGCCCGCGGTAAAGCTCGACAGTGTGGACGCCAGGAATGCCGAAAACGGTGTCGACGCCATGCGCTTCGAGCAGCGTGATCAGCGCTTCGCCGATGGTGGTCATAGCTTCTCTCCCTTTTGCGGCGCGAGGCCGAGCTCGGCCTCTATGGCTTTGACGCCGATCGCCGCCAATTCGCCAGGCGAGAACATCTCTGCGGCCAGACAGCCTTCGATCCAGAGCCCGTCGATGATCGCGTTGATGGCAATGGCATGGCGGCGCAGTTCATTTGCGTTTGGCCTGCGCTGCTCGGCCCCGAGCACTTCGGCAACGACTGCTTCCACCTCGTTGCGAAAGCCAAGATAGCCTTCGCGGTGGGCGCGAGCCAGGCTCGGATCCGCGCCGGCGCGGCCGATGAAGGTTGCCCAGAGCGAAAACACGCGTGCATCGGTGATCGGGGCGTTGAGGTTGGCGGTAACGAAGGCCGCAAGGCGCTGGCGCGGCGCGGCGTCTTCCATGAGCAATGCTGCCTTCGCCTGCTCGGTCATACGGCCCATCAGCGCCGCGTACGCTTCCTGCAGCAAGTCTTCCTTGCCGGGGAAATAGTGCCGGATCAGCCCCGCGGTGACGCCGGCGCGCAGTGCGATGGTGCGCAGGCTGGCGCCCTCCAGCCCATGTTCGGCCACGCTGTCCAGGGTCGCGTCGATCAAATCCTGCCGCCGCCGCTCCTCGCCCTCGCGGCGGAACTTGCGGCGCTCATTCATTGCCGCAGGATGGGCCGCGTCAGGCATGTCGGCCCACCTTCGCAGGCGATGCAGAGGGCATCCGCCTCGAAGATTTGAACCGTGCAGCCGGCGGCTTCCATCGCGGCCTTGGTCTTGGGAAAGCCGGCGACGGCAATGACTTTATGCGGGCTGGTCGGCAGCACGTTCAGGCTGAGGCCGTTGGACGCGGCAAACTCTTCGGCGTCGCCTTCCACCAGCCGGATGCCGCGCGCCTTCAGCAACTGATAGAACGGCGCCGGCAAAAGCGGTGAATAGACCAGGGCCAGGTCATCGGCCAGCGGGCTGATCACCGACATCAGATGCAGGCACGCCTCCTCGCCCTGCCACAGCGGCAGATCGAAGCCGTAGACGGAAATGCCGAGCGGCGTCAGCAGGTTGGAAACCTGCTGTATGCCTTCCTGGTTGGAGCGCACCCCGCGCCCGATTACCAGCGTGTTTTTATCCAGCCATACGCAATCGCCGCCTTCGACCTGGCCGGGAGCCTCGACGCGGCCGAGGATAGGAATACCCAGGCGTGTGTAGGTTTCCTCATGCAGCGATGGCTCCCGGGCGCGCAATGGCTTGCCCATGGACAGGATCAGCGCGCCGCGGTCGGTCATCAGCGACGGGTCGTGGGTGAATACGGAATCCGACAGCCCGTCGGCCTTGTCATCGATCCATTCGATTTCGGCGCCGGACGCCGTCACCAGCTCAGCGAGAGCCGCGTGCTGCGCCGCCGCTTTCGCCGGGTCGAAACCCGGGCCATAGTGCCAGATAGCCCGGTCGGCACCGCGCATGGCATTGGCCGCCGACCGCATCAGCACGCGCCGCAACGGCGCCGCCATGGACTGTGATCCGAAAGCGCTCATCGGTGCCCTTTTCAATGCCGTGTTCAGGGTGAAAAAAATGGAAGAAATTTCATCGGAGGCTATTTATACACTTGCACAATAAGGCCGCAAGTGCCGTAATGAGCGGGATTGACGGGCTCGCGCTGTTGGGTCCATGCTGAAGTCTGGAGTGGGCATTACAGCGTATGTTGATTAGCCGGATAGACGTTCGACGATCTGCCGTGGACCCTGTGGCAGAGGTTCCCCGGTGAGCGCGGCGGGAACCGCCGCAGTCCAATCCGGCAAGGCGCAGGACGGCGCCGCCGAAGCCATCCATGTCGAGAACCTGCACAAGAAATTCGGCCAGCTGCATGTGCTGAAAGGCGTTTCGCTGTCGGCGCGCGACGGCGAGGTGATCGCCATTATCGGCGGCTCGGGTTCCGGCAAGTCGACGCTGCTGCGCTGCATCAACTGCCTGGAAAACCCGACCAGCGGCATCATCCGCGTCAATGGCGAGGAGATCAAACTCAAGGCCGACAGCCACGGCCACACCGTGCCCGCCGACCGCCGGCAGATCGAACGCATCCGCGCCAAGCTCGGCATGGTGTTCCAGAACTTCAACCTGTGGAGCCACATGACGCTGATCGAGAACGTCATCGAGGTTCCGGTGCATGTTCTGGGCGTAAGACGCGACGTGGCGATCAGGGAAGCCGAAAAGCTTTTGGCGCGCGTCGGCCTCGCCGAAAAGCGCGACGTCTATCCGGCCTATCTCTCCGGCGGTCAGCAGCAGCGCGCGGCGATCGCCCGCGCCCTGGCCATCAACCCGCGCGTCATGCTGTTCGACGAGCCGACCTCGGCGCTCGACCCGGAGCTGGTTGGCGAGGTGCTGAAGGTGATCGGCGACCTGGCGCACGAGGGCCGCACCATGGTGCTGGTCACGCATGAAATGAAATTCGCCCGCGAGGTCGCGACCCATGTCGTCTACCTCTGCAACGGGCTGGTCGAGGAAGAGGGGCCGCCGGAGCAGATATTCGGCGCACCGAAATCCGAAAGGCTGAAGCAGTTCATCCGCAACATCGGCTAGGAAGCCGGGACGGAAGAAAACCGGGAACCAACAACAAACTGGGAGTCGTGACATGAAGACTATTCTGAAAACATTCGCCGCAGCGCTGCTGCTCGGCGTCGCCGCCATGGGCGTGGCCAAGGCCGATCCGGTCAAGATCGGCGTCGCCGCCGAGCCCTATCCGCCCTTCACCTCGCCGGACGCTTCCGGCAAATGGGTTGGCTGGGAAATCGAGTTCATCGACGCCGTCTGCGCCGAGGAGAAGCTCGACTGCGTCATCACGCCTGTCGCCTGGGACGGCATCATCCCGGCGCTGACGACCAAGAAGATCGACGTCATCGCCAGTTCGATGTCGATCACCGCCGAACGCGAGAAGACCATCGACTTCTCGGATAAGTACTACAACACGCCGACCGCCATCATCGGGCCGAAGGACCAGAAATTCGGCGCCACGCCGGACGATCTCAAGGGCAAAGTGCTCGGGGTGCAGGTGTCGACCACCCATTCGGCCTATGCCAAGAAGCATTTCGGCCCCACGGCCGCCGAGATTAAGGAATACCAGACGCAGGACGAAGCCAACAACGATCTGGCCGCAGGCCGCCTCGACGCCGTCCAGGCGGATTCGATCGCGCTCGACGCATTCCTGAAGTCGGACCAGGGCAAGGCCTGCTGCGATCTGAAGGGCATGGTGGCTCCGGACGATGAAGTGCTCGGACCGGGCGTGGGCGCCGGCGTGCGCAAGGAAGACACCGACCTTAAGGCCAAGATCAACGCCGGCATCAAGGCGATCCGCTCGAACGGCAAATATGACGAGATATCGAAGAAATACTTCGATTTCGACATTTACGGTGGTGGCGGCGCGCAGTCGAACTGACGATCCTCGCATGAGCTGAGGGGCACGGCGCCAACGCCATGCCCCTCCTGCCCGACCTTTCCCAGACATGCTGCCACCGACGCTGCCGTCGGCGGTGGTTGAAGCCAGCAATCCGGGGGCGACGCTGATCGACGCACTTCTTTCGGCCTCGGCGGCCGGCATCATAGAACTTCTCTCGCCCAATCCGCCGGGCTGGGGCGGCACGCTGTTGCTTGGGCTGCTCCATTCGATCGAGATCGCGCTCGGCGCCACGGTCCTTGGTCTCCTGATCGGCACCGGTGGCGCCTTTGGCAAACTTTACGGCGGGCCGGTCGTACGCGACTTGCTGGCGGTTTACACCACCATCGTGCGCGCCGTGCCCGAACTGGTGCTGATCCTGCTGCTCTATTATGCCGGAACAGACCTGATTAACCAGGCGCTGACGGCAATGGGCTACCAGCGCGTCGACGTCAGCGGCCTTGCGGCAGGCATCGCCGTGCTCGGCTTTGTCCAGGGCGCCTATTCGACCGAAGTGATCCGTGGCGCCATCCTGGCCATACCGCAGGGCCAGATCGAAGCCGCTCGCGCCTATGGCATGTCACCCGGGCTCATGCTGCGGCGCATCACCTTGCCGGCGATGCTGCCCTTCGCCATACCCGGGCTCGCCAATCTGTGGCTGATCGCCACCAAGGATACGGCCCTTCTGGCAGTCGTCGGCTTTTACGAACTGGCGCTGGCGACGCGGCAGGCGGCGGGCGTCACCAAAGCCTATTTCACCTTCTTTTTCGCCGCGGGCGTGCTCTATCTCATCTTGTCGCTGGTCTCCAACCTGCTCATCGGCCGCCTCGAGGCCTGGTCGCGGCGCGGTATGCCGTCGCTCAAGGATGCGCGCTGATGGCCGGAGAAGCGACCATCATCAACGCTGCCGCGCGCACGTCGCTGTGGCTGCAGCCGCATCGCATCGTGCTGATCCTGGTCGCGATCGCGCTGGTTTTCGGCGCAGCCTTCTTCATGCGCTGGGATTGGCTGCCGCAATATTACGAAATGGGGCTTCTCGGCATCTGGCGGTCGCTGTGGATCCTGGCCGTCACCTGCTTTCTCGGCTTCCTGCTCGCCGTGCCGCTCGGGCTCGCGCAGGCCGCCGGCTCTTTCTGGTTTTCCGCGCCCGCCAGGACATTCTGCACCGTCATCAGGGGCACGCCGCTGCTGATCCAGCTATGGCTGCTCTATTACGGGCTGGGCTCGCTGTTTCCGCAATTTCCCTGGATCCGCGAATCCTGGATGTGGCCGTATCTGAGGCAAGCCTGGCCTTATGGCGTGCTGGCACTGACCTTGTCCTTCGCCGGCTATGAGGGCGAAGTAATGCGCGGCGCCTTTGCCGGCGTGCCGAAGGGGCAGTTAGAGGCGGCCCGCGCTTTCGGCATGAGCCGCTGGAAGATTTTCCGCCGCATCTGGCTGCCGCAGGCCATCTACCGGGCGCTGCCGACGCTGACCGGCGAAACCGTGCTGCAGCTGAAGTCGACGCCGCTGGTGGCGACGATCAGCGTCATCGACATCTTCGCAGTCTCGTCCAAGGTCCGGCAGGACACCTACCTCACCTACGAACCCTTGCTGCTTTTGGCGCTGATCTACATGATCATCACCGGCATACTGGTGTTTGCATTCAGCAAGATCGAGGCGCGCATACCGAACAAGGTGGGCTAGGGAATAGTGAGCAGGCAGTAGTGAGTAGTCAGCATATGACCGGGAAACCGCTTGCTTTCGCTACTCCCTACTGACTACTCCCTACTCACTCTCACCACCAATCGGGTCCGCACCATGCAACTCTCTCTCGACCAGGCAACAGGGCTGTGCCGGATGGCGGCGCTCGGCGCCGGCGCCAATGAGGAGGCGGCGAGGTCGCTCACCGCCTCGATCATTGCCGCCGAGGCGGAAGGGCTTTCGACCGTCGGGCTGACCCATTTCATCGATTACCTCGAAGCGCTGGAAGCCGGCCGCATCGACGGCAATGCCGATCCCGTGATCACCAGGCCGGCGCTCGCCGTCTATCTCTCCGATGCGCGTGGCGGCCTCGCCCATACCGGCTTCGACCGCACCATCGACGACCTCGCCAAGGCGGCAAGGCTGTTCGGCGTCGCCATCTTCTCGCAGAAGAACGCTTATACCTGCGGCGCACTAGGCTATTTCACCGGGCGTCTGGCGCAATTGCGATTGGTCTCCTTCGCCGCCACCAACGGGCCGGCGGTGCTGGCAGGCTCGGGCTCGGTCAAGCCGGTCTATTGCACCAACCCGATGTCGTTTGCGGCACCCGCCGCTGATGGCGCGCCGCTGGTCATCGACCAGTCGTCGAGCGCCACCGCCTTCGTCAACATCCGCAAGGCGGCCGAGGACGGCAAGAAGATCCC
The DNA here is from genome assembly GCF_030323205.1 of Mesorhizobium sp. C395A. Classification (NCBI taxonomy): domain Bacteria; kingdom Pseudomonadati; phylum Pseudomonadota; class Alphaproteobacteria; order Hyphomicrobiales; family Phyllobacteriaceae; genus Mesorhizobium; species Mesorhizobium sp. C395A. The sequence continues at coordinate 5,118,524 of NZ_CP100473.1, forward strand.
CGAAGGCTGGGCGCTGGACGCCAGCGGCAACCCGACCACCGATCCGGCCGCGGCCATGAAGGGCGCCATGCTGGCCTTCGGCGGCCAGCGTGGCGCCAACATCGCGCTGATGGTCGAAGTGCTGGCGGCTGGCCTGTCGGGCGCCAACTGGTCGCTCGACGCGCCATGGTTCAGCGGCGGACCGGACAGCCCCGGAACGGGCCTGTTCGTGCTCGCCGTCGAACCCAAGCTGCTCGACCCGGATTTCGAACAGCGCATGAAGGATCAGCTCGACCGGCTGCGCCGGCGCTTTGGCGTGCACGTGCCGGGCCGGGCGCGGGCCGAAGCGGCCGAGAAGGCGCAGGCGCGCGGCATCAATGTCCCCAAGGCGGTGGTGCAACGCATTTCCGAATTCGCCGAGCGCTATTCGGGCTGAAGAATCCTTCTTTATCAAACAATTTAAACTGACCTTCCGGTTGGCGAGGGGCAGGCGCGCATTTGCGCCGCCTGCTGAACCTTCTTGCGTCTTGCGGCGACCCATCCTTGTCCAGGGCAAGGTGAGCTTGCCCGAACCAGACCGGAGGAAACACCCAACCAAATCGAAAGCCTGCTTCACGGTAGTGTGCTGAGAGTTCTGCAAATTCGCTGAGAGGGGGCGGTCATGGCAGGCTGGTGATTGTTCACGTCACCTGATTCCCGCGAAGGAACGCCACCATGACCAAGACTGAAGTTAAGACCGCCAGCGCTGCCGTCAAAGACATTTTGCTTTCGAACCCGGATGGATTGCACGAAGTGCTCCGTGCGGTGATGCAGGAGGTGCTTGAGGCCGAGATGGACGAGGCGCTGGGTGCCTCGAAGAGCGAGCGCACGCCCGAACGGCTTGGCTATCGCTCGGGCTATTACGGCCGCACCCTTGTGACGCGGGTCGGCAAGCTCGAGCTGCGGGTTCCGCAGGACCGGGCCGGGCGCTTCTCCACCGAGCTGTTCGAGCGCTACCAGCGTTCCGAGCGGGCTTTGGTGGCGACACTGGCGGAGATGTATGTGCAGGGCGTGTCGACCCGCAAGGTGAAGGCGATCACGGAAGAACTGTGCGGCCATGCCTTCTCGGCCTCGTCGATCTCGGCCATCAACAAGCGGCTGGACGAGAGCCTCGCTGCCTTTGCTAGGCGCCCCCTTCAAGAGCCGTTTCCTTACCTCATCCTCGATGCGCGCTACGAGAAGGTGCGTGAAGCCGGTGTTGTCATGAGCCAGGCGGTGCTGATCGCGGTCGGTATCGACTGGGACGGAAGGCGCCAGATCCTGGCCGTGGAGATGGCCAATCGCGAGAGCCGCTCGGCCTGGAGGGACTTCCTCGTCAGCCTCAAGGCGCGCGGCCTCAAGGGCGTCGAGTTGGTTGTGTCCGACGATCACGCCGGCCTGGTGGCAGCGATCGGCGAGGTGATCCCCGAAGCCGCCTGGCAACGCTGCTACGTGCACTTCCTCAGGAACGCGCTCGATCATCTGCCGAGGAAGCACGGCGACGACTGCCTGCAGGAATTGCGCTGGCTCTACGACCGGCGCGATCTCGCAGAGGCCAGGGCTGATCTTGCCGCATGGCTTGCCAAATGGTCGGCACGCTATCCGCGCCTGACAGGCTGGGCCGAGGATGCCATCGAACAAACCCTGACCTTCTTCAGGCTGCCGAGACAGCACCACAAGCATCTCAAATCCACCAACATGCTGGAGCGGCTCAACGAGGAAATCCGCCGGCGCACCTATGTCGTGCGCATCTTCCCCAATACCGAAAGCTGCCTGCGCCTGGTCAGGGCGTTGGCCGTCGAGACCAATGAAAACTGGATGGAGGCCAACCGATACAATATGGACGACCTGAGCGAGCACAAGAAGCTCGCTCTGCGCCAAGCCGCATGACCAGCATCATGGCCGCCCCATTTTGCAGAACTTGACGCACACAACCTGCTTCACGCGAAGGGTGTGCCCTTTGCGCTCCGGAAACATCAACCGCAATCAAAGGAAATCATCATGACCAACACCAAGACCACCTTGCTGATAGCAGTCCTTCTGCTCGGTTCTTTCATGGGCGCCACCCAGGCGGCCTCCCTGAAGGCCGCGCCGGTCAAGCCATCTTCGGCCGGCGTCATCACGGCTCCGAGCGGCGGTGCAACCGAGGACCATTACTGCAAGAACGGCCACGCCAAATTTGCCAATTGCAGCGCCGACTTCATCGCGGCCTGCAAGCAGGTCGGCGGCACCATGTCGGATGTCCAGGGCTGGGGTGGGCGTACTTGCTTCACGCCCTCCTGATACCGTCTCAGGTCAGGCCGCTCCGTCGGCCCCTGGCTTCGTCATGATGCTGCCCGGAAAACCCCGCTTCGGCGGGGTTTTCTGCGTTTCATCCCTCCGTGAGCAATAAACATGACGGTGAAAGTTAACTTTTGTTAACTTGACTTGATGGGACCATCGGGCGTTTGCGAGAGGTCATCACAACAACAGGAGCTACGATGTCCGCAACCACCGACGCCTCCCGCGGCAGACTGATCATTCCGGTGTTTGGCCGCCTGTACTCGTCGCTGCATGACGGCGCCGAAACCCTTCTGCGCGTCGTCGCCGGCGGGTTTCTCACCATTCACGGCTCGCAGAAGATCACCAACCCTTTCGGCGCCGCCGAGATGGTCGAAGGCCTCGGCTTCTATCCCGGCGCGTTCTGGTCGTTGCTTTTGTCCTGCACCGAATTCTTCGGCGGCATTCTGATCGCCATCGGCCTGTTGACTCGGCCCGCCGCCTTTGCCGGCATGATCGTGCTGCTGGTCACCGTCTGGTTCCACTGGATCACTGTCGGCCAGGGCTTTTCCGGCGCTGAAAAGTCGCTTCTATGGGCGGCGATCCTGCTGTTCTTCGTTATCCGCGGCGGCAACCACCAGTCGGTCGACGCGCGCATCGGCAAGGCGTTCTGAAGGGTCTATAAGAGGGTGGCAGCGACGACGCGTCACCCTTTGCCTTTGGCCCAAAACGGACTATGAAACGGCTTCAGCCAAGCTTTCGAGCGCCGGAGCCAGCCATGACCGAAATCCTGCAGATCCCCAAGCTCGTGGTCGTCTTCGGCGGCTCCGGCTTCGTCGGCCGCCACATCGTGCGGGCGCTGGCCAAGCGCGGCTACCGCATCAGGGTGGCGGTGCGCCGGCCCGATCTGGCGGGACATCTGCAGCCGCTCGGCAATGTCGGCCAGATCCAGCCGGTGCAGGCCAATGTGCGCGTGCGCTGGTCGGTCGACCGCGCCGTGCAGGGCGCCGACCATGTCGTCAATCTGGTCGCCATCCCGCATGAAAGCGGCCGGCAGAAATTCAACACCGTGCACGAATTCGGCGCCCGCGCCGTCGCCGAAGCCGCACGCTCGGTCGGCGCAGGGCTCACCCACATCTCGGCGCTGGGCGCCGACCTCAACGCCGAATCCGACTATGCCCGCACCAAGGCGCTCGGCGAAAAGGCCGTCCTGGAGACGATCCCGGACGCCGTCATCTTCCGTCCGTCGATCAATTTCGGACCGGAGGACAGTTTCTTCAATCGCTTCGCCGACATGGCGCGCTATTCGCCGGTGCTGCCGCTGATCGGCGGCGGCCAGACCAAGTTCCAGCCGGTCTATGTCGGCGATGTCGCCGAAGCCGTGGCGCGTTCGGTCGAGGGCAAGGTCAAGGGCGGCCAGATCTATGAACTCGGCGGGCCGCAAGTGCTCACCTTCAAGCAGTGCATGGAAGAACTGCTCACTGTCATCGAGCGCAAGCGGCTCCTGGTACCGGTGCCGTGGTGGATGGCCAATCTGCAGGCCTCGATCCTCGGCCTGCTGCCCAACCCGTTGCTGACCAAGGACCAGGTGCTGCTGCTGCGCCAGCCCAACATCGTGTCGGAGGAAGCCAACAAGGCCAACCGGAACCTTGCCGGCCTCGACATCCAGCCGCAGTCTATCGGCACCATCCTGCCCAGCTATCTCTGGCGCTTCCGCGCCGCAGGCCAGTTCCAGCGCAAGCCCGCCGGTATCGCGTAACAAGGCGTTGCGCCGTTAAACGCGCCGCGTCACCTGCATCGGCAGGCCGCCTTGCGGCTGTGTCGTCAGTTTCTGCACCGGCCACGGCTTGGTCTCGGCGGTCACATCGAAGCGGAAGCGCGACAGCATGATGGCCAGCGCAATGATCGCCTCCTGCATGGCGAAGCTGGCGCCGATGCAGATGCGCGGACCGGCGCCGAACGGCAGATACTGGAAGCGGTCGATCTTCTCGCGGTTTCCCGGATGGAAGCGTTCGGGCATGAAGGCGTCGGGCATGTCCCACAGTTTTCTGTGGCGGTGGACGACCCAAGGCATCACCAGTACGGCCGCGCGCTTGGGGAGCACCAGATCGTTCCAGGTCTCCGTCTCGATCGGCTCGCGGTTGATCGACGGCGCCGGCGGATAAAGCCGCAGCGCCTCCTCGAAGGCGGCGCGGGTGAACGGCATTGCGTCGAGCCATTTCGTTGGGTCGGGTTCGCGCGCCAGCACGGCCTCGATCTCGCGCTCGACCTTTTCACGCTCCCACGGCGCTTCGGCGAGGCAGTAGATCGTCCAGCCCAGTGCCCGCGCGGTGGTCTCGTGGCCGGCGCCGATGAAGGTGATGATGTTGTCCTCGACTTCCGCCCGCGTCAGCCCGTCGGGGCCTTCGGCGCGCAGCAGAAGCGTCAGGAAATCCTGCGGCGCGGTGTCGGGGTCGCGCTTCAGCCGCTCCTCGCGCATCTTGACCGTATCGGTGACGATCTTGCGGAAATAGGCCATGGTCTTGCGGCCGCGGATGCGGGTCAGCCGCGGCAGCCATTCGGGCGCGCGCAACAGGTCGAGCGGATCGACACGGCCCATCGTTTCGAACAGGCGGTCGATCTCCTGCGCGAAACTGCCGGGCTCGCCCGCAATCTCGCCCGAAAACAGCGTCTCGGCCAGGATATCGTAGGTGAGCAGCGTCATGTCATGGGCGACATCGGTCATGCCGCCTTCGTCATAGCGGGCGACGAACTGCATCGTGCGGCGCAGCATCGGCTCGGCGAAGCCGAAGATATGCCGCGGCGTGAACACCGGCGCCATCGCCTTGCGCGAGCGCTTCCACACCTCGCCTTCGGCGGTCAACAGCCCGTCGCGCAAGATCGGTCGCAGGATCATCTGGCGCACCGTCGCCATCTTGTAGTTCTTGGCGTTGTCGATCAGCACGTGGCGGATAAGGCCGGGATCGTTGGCGACGATCAGATGCCCGCCGACGCCATTCGCCGAAATCCAGGGCTCGTTGTAGGTGTGCTCGCCCCACAGTTCGAGCGGATTGCGGTAGACGATCCGCATCATCTCCAGCGTCGAAGGCGGCGTCGTGCGCGGCCTGGGCGCCGGCGGCACGAAGGGGACGGGCTGCGTGTCCATGAGGTGCTCCGCTGATAGCTCAGATGTAGTGGCTGGCAATCCGGGCGTCCATGTGACCGAACGGCAAACTGAAACGCTGTAGCGAGAATGCCTCGACAGACAATCTGTTCATCGGATCGTGACCGCCTGTGAAACGCTCGCGCCTTGTCCAATAGGGCACTCTGCCGTAGGTGATAGTCACTAACAGATACTGCCACCAGGAGAGCCCGCTTGAAGCACCAGCTGAACATCATCATCGGCAGCACGCGGCCGGGCCGCGCCGGGCCGGTCTTCGCCCATTGGCTGGAGGATTTTGCCCGCGAGCACGGCAAATTCGAACCGGTGCTGACCGACATTGCCGCATTCCAGCTGCCGGTTCTGGACGAACCGCACCATCCGAAACTCGGCAAATACGAGAAGGACCATACGAAGGCCTGGTCGAAGGCAATCGACGCCGCCGACGCCTTTGTCTTCGTGGCGCCGGAATACAATTATTTCGTCGCTCCGGCGATCGTCAACGCGATCGATTATCTATCGCGCGAGTGGAAATACAAACCTGCCGCCATCTTCAGCTATGGCGGGGTTTCCGGAGGCCTGCGCGCCGCGCAGGCGCTGAAGCCGCTGCTGACCGCGGTGGGCGTCATGCCCATCTCGGAAGGCGTCGCGCTGCCGATGTATCAGAAACTGCTGGAGAGCGACGGCTCCTTCCAGGCTAGTGAGCAGGTAGAGGGTGGGACCAAGACCATGCTGGACGAGCTCTCGCGCTGGAGCGGGGCGCTGAAGCCGATGCGGGCTGCGTAACGCAGCCGGCCCCGGCTTGCTCATGCCATAAAGAGGTGGAATGGTCGGCAGGTGACTGAGCCGGGGGCGGTTCGATTTGCGCCTGTTGTTTGCCTTGCTGTTGATGCTTGCGACCACCGCCACGGCGGTGGCGGAGCGGCGCGTGGCGCTGGTCATTGCCGATAACGACTACCGGCTGGTGCGGAAGCTCGCCAATCCGGTCAATGACGGCGAGGCGATGGAAGCGGCGCTGAAGACGCTTGGATTCGAGGTCGTTCTCGAAACCAACCGTGATCTCAGGCGCATGCGCCGTGCGCTCGATGATTTTCGCGAGGATGCCAAGGGCGCCGACGTGGCGCTGGTGTATTTCTCCGGCCATGGCGTCGAAATCTCCGGCGACAACCGGCTGCTGCCGGTCGATGCCGATGCCTCCTCGCTCGATCGGCTGGAAAAGACCAGCCTGCCGTTGGAAGAGGTGCGCGACGCGGTGGCCGCCACGGCCAAGGTCGGGCTGATCGTGCTCGACGCCTGCCGCAGCGATCCGTTCACGGGCGGCAGCGGCGACGGACGCGGCGCGACATCGCTGATCAAGGGCCTTGTGGACAAGATCAAGCCGGGCCTCGGACGCGTCGGCAAGGCGGAAAACATCCTGTTCGCCTTTTCGGCGGCGCCCGGCGAGACGGCTGCCGACGGTACCGGTGCGAATTCGCCCTTTACAGCGGCGCTGACCAAATATCTCGGCACCGACGGGCTCGAAATCCGCTCGGTGCTGACGCTGGTGCAGCAGGAGGTCTACGACCTTTCGCGCGGGAAACAGCTGCCCTACGTCGAGAGCGGGCTGCCGAAGCTGTTCTTCGCCTCGGCGGCCAAGGAACAATTGCCGGAGCGCGAGCGGCTGCTGCTTGCCATGGCCGATGTGACGCCGGAAATGCGCGGCGCGGTCGAGCGTGTCGCCAGCGATGCCGACATGCCGCTGGCGCCGCTCTATGGCGCGCTGATCAGTTCCGACACCAGCCATCTCTCCGGCGAAAGCCTGGACGCCAAGCTGCGCGAGGCCGCCGACGCCTTCGTCAAGGTGCGCGGCGAGATGAAGACGCTGGCCGCCGACGACCCGCAGGTGACCGAACTGCGCCGCCAGGCCGAGGAACAGTTGGCGCTCGGCGCTTTCGATGGTGCACGCGTGATCCTCGCCAAGGCCGCCGACGTCGACAATGTCTCGCGCCAGGCGTTGAAGGCCAATTTCGTCAGCCGCACCCTGTCCGAAGCCGCGACGCTATTTCTCTCGGGCGCCGCGGCGCGCGCCACCCTCGACTATGCCACCGCCATCAAGGACTATGAAACGGTGCTGGCGCTCTATGGCGAAGCCGGACAGACCTCTCTCAGCCTGGAACAGGCCGACCGCCAAAGCCGCACGCTGGAAGAGCTCGGCATCCTCTACACAACGATTGGCAAAACCGACGCCGCCGGCCGCGCCTTTGCGGCGCTGGTCGCCAATCTTGAGCAGCGAGCGCGTCAAGAAACCGATCCGAGCGTCAAGCGGGACCTCGCCATCGGCCATATCAAGTTCGCCAACATCAAGATGGCGCAAGGCGATCTGCCGGCCTCCCTGCAAAACTATGAGGCGGCCAGGGACATGCTGCAGGATCTGACTGCAAGGGTCCCTGACAAAAAAGACTGGCTCGGCGATCTGGCCATGGCCAATGACAAGATCGGCAACGTACTGGCGACGCAAGGCGATGCGGGTGCGGCAGCCCAAGCCTATCGGCAAAGCCTGTCCATCAAGCAGCAATTGGCCGACGCCGAGCCGAACAGCGTCTATCTGCTGCGCGGCCTGACCATTACCTACGACGAAATCGGCGGTCTTGCCCGCACCGCCGGCCAGCTGGATGGCGCCCAGACTGCATTCGAAGAGAGCCTGAGAATTCGGCTGGCGCTGGCGCAGAACAACCCCGACGACCCCAGGCATCAGCGCGCCGTCTCCGTCAGCTACACAAGGATCGGCGACGTCCTGCGCGAGCGTGGCGACGCTGCGGGCGCGCTCGACGCCTACCACAAGAGCCAAATAATCGCCGAAGCGCTGGTGCGCCGCGACTCAAACGACACCGATTTGAAGCGCGACCTGTCGGTCGGTTACGCCAAGATCGGCAATGCTTACGGCGACCAGAAGGACTGGCCACTCGCGTTGGAGGCCTACCAGCAAGCGCTGGCCACGGCGCGAGACCTTGCCGCAAGCGACCCAGGCAACACCGACTGGCAGCGCGACCTATCGGTCTGTTTGGAAAAAATTGCCGGCGTGTTTGATGCCCAGGGCAATATCGCCGGTGCTTTGCAGAACTATCAGGACAGTCTCGTTATTGCCAACCGGTTGGCAAATCTCGACCCGGGCAATTCCGACTGGCAGCGCGACCTGTCGATCACGTTCGAGGAAATAGGCCTGCTGGAGACCAAGCAGCGCCACTATGATGGCTCGAAGAAGGCCTTCGAAGCCAGCCTGGCCATCCGCCAGCGGTTGGCCCTGTCCGATCCGGACAATGCGATCTGGCAATTCGATCTGGTACAGGCCTACATCAACTATGCCTATGTGGCGAAGAATCCGAAGGCTGTGTTGTCGCAGGCGCTAGACCTGACGCTGGAGCTTGACCGCACAGGCAAACTGGCGCCGAGGGACAAACCCACGATCAGATATCTGCGCCGACTTCTGGCCAAATTGAAAGCCGCGAAAAAATAGCCGGCTGCCAGCTCGGGATTCAGCCCTGAAATCCCCGCAAACCTTGGAAAAATCGCCTTTTGCGCCTATATCTAGGACATCAAAGCGGCGTGATTCGAAGCCATTTTTTCGCGCTGAGCATGCGGCATCAATCAGACAGGTTTTCATGAGCGATCAAAGCGACAACGCCAACGGCGCTGAGGCCGAATACGGCGCCGATTCCATCAAGGTTTTGAAGGGGTTGGACGCTGTCCGCAAGCGGCCGGGCATGTATATCGGCGACACCGATGACGGCTCGGGCCTGCATCACATGGTCTATGAGGTGGTCGACAACGCCATCGACGAGGCGCTGGCCGGCCATGCCGATCTGGTCACGGTGACGCTCAATCCCGACGGTTCGGTCACCGTTATCGACAATGGCCGCGGGATTCCGACCGATATTCACACTGGCGAAGGCATTTCGGCGGCCGAAGTGATCATGACGCAGCTGCATGCCGGCGGCAAATTCGACCAGAATTCCTACAAGGTGTCTGGCGGCCTGCACGGCGTCGGCGTCTCGGTGGTCAACGCGTTGTCGGCCTGGCTGAAGCTGAAAATCCGCCGCAACGGCCAGATTTTCGAGATGAGCTTCACGCATGGCAATGCCGATGCGCCGCTCAAGGCGACCGGCAGCTATGAGCAGAACAAGCAGCCCGGCACCTATGAGGGCCGCAGCGGTTCCGAGATCACCTTCTTTCCGTCGTCCGAAACCTTCACCATGGTCGAGTTCGACTTCGGCACGCTGGAGCACCGGCTGCGCGAGCTCGCCTTCCTGAATTCCGGCGTGCGCATCATTTTGACCGATGCCCGCCATGCCGATCTCGTGCGCCACGAGTTGCACTATGATGGCGGCCTGGAAGAGTTCGTCAAATATCTCGACCGGGTCAAGAAACCGCTGATCGACAAGCCGATCGCCATCAAGGCCGAGCGCGACGGCATCACCGTCGAAGTGGCGATGTGGTGGAACGACAGCTACCACGAGAACGTGCTGGCCTTCACCAACAACATCCCGCAGCGCGATGGCGGCACCCATCTGGCCGGCTTCCGTGGCGCGCTGACGCGCCAGATCACCGGCTATGGCGAATCGTCGGGCCTGACCAAGAAGGAAAAGGTGGCGCTGATCGGCGACGACTGCCGCGAAGGCCTGACGGCGGTGCTGTCGGTCAAGGTTCCCGATCCGAAATTCTCCTCGCAGACCAAGGACAAGCTGGTCTCGTCAGAGGTGCGGCCCGTGGTCGAAGGCCTGGTCAACGAGGCGCTTGGCACCTGGCTGGAAGAACACCCGACCGAGGGCAAGGTGGTCATCGACAAGGTGATCCAGGCGGCTGCGGCGCGCGAAGCCGCGCGCAAGGCCCGCGACATCACCCGCAAAAGCTCGCTCGGCGTCACCTCTCTGCCCGGCAAGCTTGCCGACTGCCAGGAACGCGACCCGGCGAAATCCGAAATCTTCATCGTCGAGGGTGACTCGGCCGGCGGCTCCGCCAAGGGCGGCCGTTCGCGCCAGAACCAGGCGATCCTGCCGCTGCGCGGCAAGATCCTCAATGTCGAGCGCGCCCGCTTCGACCGCATGCTCGGCTCCGAGATGATCGGCACGCTGATCACCGCGCTCGGCACCTCGATCGGCAAGGACGAGTTCAACGCCGACAAATTGCGCTACCACAAGATCATCCTGATGACCGACGCCGACGTCGACGGCGCCCATATCAGGACCTTGCTGCTCACCTTCTTCTTCCGCCAGATGCCGGAGCTGATCGAGCGCGGCCATCTCTACATCGCCCAGCCGCCGCTCTACAAAGTGACGCGCGGAAAAAGCTCGCAATACATCAAGGACGAGAGCGCCTTCGAGGAATTCCTGATCGGCTCCGGGCTGGAAGAGGCGTCGCTGACGCTTGCCTCCGGCGAGGCGCGGGCCGGACAGGATCTGCGCGGCTCGATCGACGATGCACTGGCAGTACGCCAGCTCATCAACGGGCTGCATACGCGCTACAACAGGGGTGTGGTCGAACAGGCGGCGATCGCCGGCGCGCTCAATGCCGACGTGTTGAACGATCTCGGCCGCGCCAACGCCATGGCCGAGCGCGTCGCCCAGCGCCTCGACATCATTGCCGAAGACACCGAGCGCGGCTGGACCGGCCGGCTGTCGACCTCCAATGAGGGCGTCGGCGGCTACGTGTTCGAACGCACGGTGCGCAGCGTCAAGGAATTCGCGCAGCTCGATGCCGGGCTGATAAATTCGGCCGACGCACGCCAGCTCGACCGCTATGCCCCGCGCCTCATGGAAGTCTATGGCGAGCCGCCGGTGCTGCGCCGCAAGGATGTCTCCGAAGTCATTTCGGGGCCGCTGGCGCTGCTCAACGCGGTGTTTGCGACCGGCCGCAAGGGCCTGACCATGCAGCGCTACAAGGGCCTCGGCGAGATGAATGCCGAACAGCTCTGGGAAACCACGCTCGACCCGAATGTGCGCTCGCTGCTGCAGGTCAAGGTGAATGACGCAACCGATGCTGACAGCTTGTTCTCGCGGCTGATGGGCGACGAGGTCGAGCCGCGGCGCGAATTCATCCAGGACAATGCGCTGTCGGTGGCCAATCTGGACATTTGATGGCTGCGCGCCCATCGCTTCGTCATCCTAGGGCGGAGCAAGGAGCGCAGCGACGCAGCGCAGACCCTAGGATCCATGCCGTGAGGTTAAGGCCTTGAAAACGGTGCAGAATTCTACGCCGCTGCATCATTCGACCGAGGTCACGGAATGGATCCCAGGGTCTTCGCGACGGAGCTTCGCTCCTGCTTCGCCCTAGGATGACGAAGTTGAGGGGCTTCAGTCAATCTCCACTCAACTCGGTTCCAGCTTTCGCCCGAGGTCCACCGCGTCGCGCAGCACTTGCAGATGCGAGCGCGGCGCGGTGCCCGCCGGCAGGGCGATTTCGACGCCGTTTGCCGTCGATGACCAATAAAGCGTGTGGGTGAAGATACGGCCAAGTGAGCTGCGAAGCTCGATCTGGATGTTCTCCACACCGGGGCCGAAGTTTTCCGTCATCGGACCGGAAATCGGATCGCCTGTCGCCCAGCCATTGCCGCGGTCGTAGACGTTCGTCCAGCGCGTTGCCGCAAACACCGCGCCATGATGCACCGCGCGCTGCGCCTTGCCTTGGCTGTGTCCTTCCCGGTAAAGCACGGTGCCGCCGGGGCGCCCGTCATCGGCAATCGGCGGGCAAGCCGAGAACAGGCGCTCGGCAAGGCCACGCCTGAATTCCGCGAGATTGTAGGTCACCAGGAATTCGCTGTGGGAGAGCGGACTGCCAAGCGTGACGAAATCGCTGATCTTCCAGGGCAGCGGGTGGTCGGCGTCCTTGGCCCGAAGCTGCTGGTAGAGCGCCCATTGGCCGCGCCGGAACCCGGCGAGGTCTTCAAGGTTCTTTGGCCACGCTGACCCATCAGAGCCGAGCGTTGCCTTGTCGATGGCCTCGACCGCCGCCAGTTTGGCCTTGTCGCGGACCGCTTCCAGCCTTCGCGGCCGGAACTCGGCCCACAGGATCTGCAGCAAATCATAGGCGATGATCGACCCCAGGCTGTGCGAGACTAGCACGATGCGGTCGTAAGCATCGTCCTTCATCAGCGTCTTGAGCAACGTCAGGCCGCGGTCGCGGATCAGCGCACGCTTCTCGATCGTCGCCGCCTCGGCGCGCACATAAGCGGCGACGTCACCGAAATAGGGCAGGGCGAACTGATCCACCGCCCAGATGACAAAAGAAGCGAGGGTGGTGATCATCAGGCCGGTCGTCAAGGTAACGGCCTGTTGCCAGACCGATGTTGCCAGCACGAGTGCTGCGCCCAGAATGACGATAACGATCAGAAGTGTGGCGACGTAAAGCTTGCGGGCGTCGAGCGGAATGTCGGCGGGCTTGCGCCACAACAGGTTCGTAACCCAGGCGGCCAGCCGGCCGCGCGTCGTGCCTTGCGTGATGTCGGCCCAATAAAGCTCGTAGAAATCGGTACGGCGGCCATCGACGTCGTAGGGCGTGGTGATGCGGCGCAGCTCGTGTGACTTGGTCCGGCTGTCGGGCGTGATCCAGCTCTGGTTGATCGTGGCGCCGGAAACGGCCGGATCGGGAATCTGGGCGTAGGGTGGAGCACGGGTGGGATCGCTGCTCCAGACCGCCTGGACGAATCCCCTCAGCGTACCCATCGGCCGCTGCTCGCCCATGCCGTGCACGATCACCACCGCCTGGCCGGGCTGCGCCTTTTTGTAAGCCAGCGATGCGACAGTCTTGGGCATCAGCGTCTCCGTTGACGACATCCGACGGCGGGATCGCTCATGCTACCCCCGGCTCACCGAGCCAACAATACACGGCAGCCCATGTGGAACTCCGTGAACCAATCCACAGTTTCGCAGTTGTGCCTCGGGCCGCGCGGAAAATAGTTCCGTTCCCGGCAAGCAAATCATTTCATTGCCCTTCGGAACGGAAATCGCTCAGGAACATTGTGACGACATCGATCAATTTCTCGCAGGGAGGCTCTTTATGGGACGCGGTATTTTGCTCTGGTTGCTCGGTATTCCGATCCCGATCATCATTCTCATCATGCTGTTCGTACGGTAGGAGGCGTCGATGCAGTCCACCGTATCGGCTGTCGACGTATCCGCCTCAACGGAATCCTCCGCCCCGGCCGTCAGCTGGGGTCCGATCATCGCCGGCGCCTTCGCGGCCTCGACGCTGACCTTCATCCTCATGCTGCTCGGTTCGGGGCTGGGGCTGACCATGGTCTCGCCGTGGTCCGGCGCCAGTGCCTCGCTGACCACCTTCGCGGTGTCCGGCGCCATCTGGCTCATCATCGTGCAATGGCTGTCCTCCGGGGTCGGTGGCTATCTTGCCGGACGCCTGCGCACCAAATGGGTCGGCATCCACACCGACGAGGTCTATTTCCGTGACACCGCGCACGGCCTCCTCGCCTGGGCGCTGGCGACATTGCTGGTCGTCGGCATTCTCGGGTCGGCGCTGTCGGCAGTGCTTGGTTCAGGCGTGCAGGCGGCTTCTACTGTTGCCTCAGGCGCCGCCATGGGTGCTTCGGCCGGCGCGTCCGCCAATGCCGGCAGCGCACCGGCCGACAATGCAACGTCCTATCTCGTGGATACGCTGTTCCGTCCGGCTGATGCCGCCAGGCTCGCGGCGGCCAATCCGGACAGCGATGCGGCTGCGGCCGGGCAGGCTTCGCGCATCCTCATCGCCAGTGCGGCGGCAGGCGAAGTTTCGGCTGACGACAAGACCTATCTGTCGCAGCTGGTCGCCGCCCGCACCGGGCTTTCCGAGGCCGACGCCAAGGCGCGTGTCGACGCCCTGGTGGCCAGGGTCGAGGACGCCAAGGTCAAGGCAAAGCAGGCCGCCGACGCCGCGCGGAAAGGCAGCGCCACCTTCGCCCTGCTTGGCGCCCTGTCGCTGGTTATCGGCGCCTTCATCGCCAGCGCTGCGGCAGCCCTGGGCGGCAGGCAGCGCGACGACGAGGAAGCGGTTTTCCTGACCAGCCGCTGAACCGGTCTTCAACATCAAAAAGCCCGGTCGAACCGGGCTTTTTTGTTTCCGATGATGGACCGACAACCTTCCAGTGGAAGGTTGCGGCGGCTTAGTGATCCATGGCCTTGACGATTTCCTCGGTCATCTTCTTGGCGTCGCCGAGCAGCATCATGGTGCCGTCCTTGTAGAACAGCGTGTTGTCGATGCCGGCGTAGCCCGAGCCGAGCGAGCGCTTGACGAACAGGCAGGTGCGGGCCTTGTCGACGTCGAGGATCGGCATACCGTAGATCGGCGACGACTTGTCGTCGCGGGCGGACGGATTGGTGACGTCATTGGCGCCGATGACATAGGCGACATCGGCCTGCGCGAACTCGGAGTTGATGTCTTCCAGTTCGAACACTTCGTCATAGGGAACATTGGCTTCGGCGAGCAGCACGTTCATGTGGCCGGGCATGCGGCCGGCCACGGGGTGGATGGCGTATTTGACATCCACGCCATTGGCCTTGAGCTTGTCGGCCATTTCGCGCAGCGCGTGCTGGGCCTGGGCGACCGCCATGCCGTAGCCCGGCACGATGATGACCTTCTGTGCGTTCATCATCAGATAGGCAGCGTCGTCGGCCGAGCCCTGCTTGACCGTGCGTTCGATGCCGTCATCGGCAACCGCCGCGGTCTCGCCGCCGAAGCCGCCGAGGATGACCGAGATGAACGACCGGTTCATGCCCTTGCACATGATGTAGGACAGGATGGCGCCGGACGAGCCGACCAGCGCGCCGGTGATGATCAACGCCAGATTGCCAAGCGTGAAGCCGAGTGCCGCGGCGGCCCAGCCGGAATAGGAATTCAGCATCGAGACGACGACCGGCATGTCGGCGCCGCCGATCGGGATGATCAAGAGGACGCCGAGCGCCAGCGAAGCCGCGACGATCAGCCAGAACACCAGCTTGGCCTCGGTGGTGACCAGAAGCACGATCAGCACGATCAGCGCGATGCCGAGGACCGCGTTGATGATGTGACGGCCGCCGATCATGATCGGCTTGCCCGACATGCGGCCATCGAGCTTGAGGAAGGCGATGACGGAGCCGGTGAAGGTGATGGCGCCGATGGCAACGCCAAGGCTCATCTCGATCAACGCCTGGGCGTGGATGTCGCCATTCGTGCCGATGCCGAAACTTTCCGGCGCGTAGATGGCGGCTGCCGCTACCATGACGGCGGCAAGGCCGACCAGCGAGTGGAAGGCGGCGACCAGCTGCGGCATCGAAGTCATGGCGATGCGGCGCGCTGTAACGGCGCCGACGCCGCCGCCGATGGCCAGACCAAGCACGATCAGGCCGAAGCGCCCGGCGGACGGAGTCGCCAGCGCCAGCGTGGTGGCAATGGCAATGCCCATGCCGATCATGCCGTAGAGATTGCCTTGGCGGCTGGTGGTCGGATGCGACAGGCCGCGCAGCGCCATGATGAACAGGACGCCGGAGACCAGGTAGAGGAAGGACGCGAAGTTGGCGTTCATGGCTCTCTACCGGTCCTTCTTCTTGTACATGGCCAGCATGCGCTGGGTGACCAGGAAGCCGCCAAAGATGTTGACCGAGACCAGCATCAGCGCGACGAAGCCGAAGCCGGTGGCAATGCCGGAGGCCGAGATGCCGACGGCCAGCAGCGCGCCGACGACGATGACCGAGGAGATGGCGTTGGTGACCGCCATCAGCGGCGTGTGCAGCGCCGGCGTCACCGACCAGACGACGTAGTATCCGACGAATATCGCAAGTACGAAGATGGCGAAGCGGAAGACGAAGGGATCGATGGCGCCGCCGGACAGTGCGTGCGCGGCATCGCCCGCCGCATCGGCGCCACCGGGCGCGTTGGCCAGGTTCTGCACAGCCAGCCGGACGGCGGCACTTGCCTGGTCGAGCTGATCGAGGGCTTTCTGCAAGGTCTGATCCATCACGCGATCCCCTTCGGCTTGGCGGCGGACTTGCCGGCAGTGGCTTTGTCGGACGCCTTTTTCGGTGCAGCCTTCTTCGGCGTGGCATCAGCCACCATGGTCTCGGCCGGAATGGCCGCCGGTTCGATATGGGGCTGTTCCGCCGCCTTGGCGAAGGCCGGATGCACCACGCGGCCAGCGTCGGTCAGCATCGTCGCCTTAACCAGATCGTCTTCGCGGTTGATGGCGAGCGTCTTGCTGGTCTTGTCGACCAGCGTCTCGAGGAAGGCGAACAGGTTCCTGGCGTAGAGCAGCGAGGCCGATGCGGCGACGCGGCCGGGCACGTTGAGGTGGCCGACGATCTTAACGTTGTTGGCCGTCGTCACCACCTGACCCGCAACCGCGCCTTCGACATTGCCGCCGCGCTCGACGGCGAGGTCGACGATCACCGAACCCGGCTTCATCGAGGCGACCATCGCCGCCGACACCAGCTTCGGCGCCGGCCGGCCGGGGATCAGCGCCGTGGTGATGACGATGTCCTGCTTGGCGATGTGCTCAGCGGTGAGCGCTGCCTGCTTCGCCTGGTACTCCTTCGACATTTCCTTGGCGTAGCCGCCGGCGGTCTCGGCCGCCTTGAACTCCTCGTCCTCGACGGCGAGGAACTTTGCGCCAAGCGACGCCACCTGTTCCTTGGCGGCGGGACGAACGTCGGTGGCGGTGACGACAGCGCCGAGACGGCGCGCCGTGGCGATCGCCTGCAGGCCGGCAACGCCGACGCCCATGATGAAGATCTTCGCCGCCGGCACGGTGCCGGCCGCAGTCATCATCATCGGCAGCGCGCGGTCATACTCCGATGCGCCGTCAATCACGGCCTGGTAGCCGGCGAGATTGGCCTGCGACGACAGCACATCCATCGACTGCGCCCGGGTGATGCGCGGCATGAACTCCATCGAGAAGGCGGTGACCCCAGCCTCGGCAAGCGCCGCGACCGCGGCATCATTGCCGTAGGGATCCATGATGGCGATGACCGCCGCACCCGATTTGTAGCCCTTCAGCTCGGCGTCGGTCGGCCGGCGCACCTTCAGCACCACATCCGCCCGGCTCGCATCCGAAGCCTTGCCGATCGCGGCGCCCGCCTTGGCGAACTCCTCATCGGGAATGCGCGACCTGGTGCCGGCGCCTGTCTCGACGGTGACGTCGAAGCCCAGCGCCGCCAGCCGCTTCACGGTATCGGGCGAGGCCGCGACACGAGGCTCGCTGGCATCGAGCTCGCGAGGGATGAAAACCGTCTGTCCCACCGCATGATCCTTTCGGCTGGAACCTGTTTGCGCAAGAGTGCGGCTTTGCGAAAGAGTGCGGCCGGATGTCCGGCTACGCCCTTGGCAAGGGTCTGAAGAGACTATCGGAGAATGAAGGCGCCGAGGGCGAGGATCAGCACGAACAGGGTGGTCGCGGAGAAGAAGCCGCCTGCGAAGAAGCCGAAAGCCATGGCCAGGAGCAGGGCGCCGCAGAACAGCGAGCCGTATTTGGCCAGCGCCAGAAAGCCATGATAGGTGCGGTCATGTTCGGCATAGTCCATCTTCGCGCCCAGTTCGACAGGACCGGTCGGCGTGTGATCAGCCATAGGAATACCCCTTCGAAGACATCTTTGAGGCACATAGCGAAAAGCCGGGCCAAGAGCAATGGCGCTATTGCCGCACGACCAGTGACAACAGCCTCAAAGGAATGTTGAAAGCCGGCGGTAGGGCTTGTCGGCGGCCTAACGTCGAACGTTGAGGGTTTTGCGTTTCAACCGGCTAGATGCGGAAACAGCCCGAGCAGCCCAATGACGATCAGATAGAGCGCGACGATGTAGTTGAGCAGCCGCGGCATCACCAGGATCAGCACGCCGGCAATCAGCGAGATCAGCGGGGTCAGTGCTAGCTCGGGAATATGCATGTCGGTTCCTTTCTATGGCCGCGTCGGCGTCGTCCAGAACGCGGAAGCGGCGGGAAAGCTCCAGAGCTCGCGTGCCGAATTACGCAGGCTTCAGTGGTGTCAGGCGGCTTCGCGGAAAAACTTGGCGGTGGGCAGGATGGTTAGCGGTGCGAGTTCGCCGCTCTTGGGGCGTTGGAAGAGCATGCGCTGCTCGAACGGCGTGGAGTTGAAGAACGGGAAGCGATCCAGCGTCGCCTGCATGTTTTCGGAGCACTTCGACTGGAACAGATGCACGGGAACGGTGAGACCGGGATAGATGCGCGGGGGCACCGCCTGCTCGGAACGGAAGATGCGATGATAGAAGCCGGCATGCTCTTCCTTGACCGCCGTCAGGCAATATGTCGGTTTGAAGTGGCTGCAAGCTACGACCGCAAGCCTGAGCGTCACGTAGGGCAGCACGCGCAGGCTGGTCGACCACTCGATATCGGCAGCGAAACGGCTTGGATCGACGAACGTCTCGCCAACTGCCAGCCGCCGCGCAAGCGTGTCGCCGAACACGGCGGTGCTGGGGGAAACAGGGTATTTCGCGCAGGCGTAGTGGATTCTGATGGTGCTGACCAGAACACCATCGAAGAACACGCCAAATCGGTAGGAATTGCGCAGATCGTCGAAGTCGTCCTTTACCATACGCGAGGCATCGGGCTTCACCATGCCAGCATGAAGGTAGGATTTGTAGCGAAGTCGATAGATGGCTTCCAAATCCTCGGCACCGTCGCAAAGGCGATACTCGACGTGCTCCAGGACGTCCATGATATGACGAGAAAACACCGAAGGAGACTGAGCGGTGGCCCTAGAAGCCACCAGAGGCATACCTGCTAGCTGAGTCTCCATTGTTACCCTCGTGCCGTCGCAACTAAACCATACCGGACGACCGAATGAACAAGAAGATGAAACTCTAATCGTCTGTGTTTACCGAATATTAACGTTAACAATAGGTTAACGTTTTGGCAATACACAGCTTTTTGACGGCTTTCAAGCGCGATTTAAAGGTTGGGCTTCATGTGGTCGCGAGTTTGGCGACGGGCCGCAATTCCGCGGCGAAGGGCCAGGTCACATTGGACATCGTTTCGATGCCGGACGCGCTGAGAGCTGCGCCGAAGAGGAAGCCCTGGACGAGGTCGGGTTTCACCGAATGCACCAGGATCTTCAGCTGTTCGAACGTTTCCACACCTTCGATGGTGACGGTCAGCCCGAGCACGCGGGTCAGGTCGACGATGCCCTTCAACAAATCGAGCGAACGCTTGTTCTGGGTCACGTCCATCAGGAACGAACGGTCGATCTTGATCTTGTCTAGCGGCAGCTTGTGGAGGTAGCTCAGGCTTGAATAGCCGGTGCCGAAATCGTCGAGCGCGATGCGCACGCCAAGCTGCTTCAGTTCCTCGATATACTGGCGCGTCAGCGATTTGTCGTCGAGCAGCGCGGTTTCGGTGACTTCGATCTCGAGGCGGCCAGCGGCGAGCCCCGAAGTGGCAAGCGCGTCGCGAACCTTCTGGACGACGTCGCGGCTGCGGAAATCCTTGGCCGAAAGGTTGACCGACACGCTGGTCTGTGCGGGCCATTTGGCGCATTCGGCGCAGGCCGCCGCGAGCACGAAGGTGCTGATCTCGGAAATGATGCCCATTTCTTCGGCCAGCGGAATGAAGACGCTGGGCGAAACCGGCCCGAGGTCGGGATGATCCCAGCGGCACAGCGCCTCGCAGCTGGCGATGCGCATGGTGTTCATCGCCACGATGGGCTGATAGACCACCCGCAAGGCCTTGCCCTCCACAGCCGTGCGCAGGTCGGCCTTCATCATCTGGCGGTTGCGGAACGCCGCATCCATCGCCGCCTCGAAGAGTCGCCAGTTGTTCTTGCCGAGTTCCTTGGCCTTGTAGAGCGCCAGATCGGCCTTGACGATCATGGCGTCGACATCGGTGTCCTCGACCCTGGACAGCACGGCGCCCGCGCTTGCCTGGATGCGCAGGCTGTGACCAGCGACATCGACTTCGCCCTGCAGATCGGCAAAGATCTGGTCGAGCAGGCCGGTCAGATGGCTTTCATCCTCGACGCGGTCGAAGAAGATCATGAACTCGTCGCCGCCGAAGCGGCTGACATTGACGCCTTGCCCGGCGACGGCCGCCAGTCGCTCGGCAACGGCATAGATCAGCCCATCGCCGACTGGATGGCCAAGTGTGTCGTTGACGCTCTTGAAATCGTCGAGATCGAGCACCGCCAGGGCGCACAGCCGGTCGCGGCTGCCCGACGCCATGGCCTCGCCGACGAGCTCATGGAAATAGGCGCGGTTCGGCAGGCCGGTGAGGCTGTCATAGCGCGCCATGAAGCGGATCTTTTCTTCGGACTCGACGCGGGCGGTGACGTCCTCGAACGTGATGACGCCGAGGTCCTGATTGCCCTCGCGGGCCGAGAACTCGTAGTGCTGGCCATTGGAGAAGGAGACCAGCACCTTGCGGTCACGGCCTTCGCGCAACGCGCGCGTCAGCTGCGCTTCGACATAGCGGCAGTCTTTCGGCGCCAGCATGCCGCCCGCAACGCCGCGCAGGAGCAGCGAATGGATCGACCGCCCGAGCAGCTGGTCGGGCGAGCGCAGCGACATCAGATGCGCTGCTTCGGCATTGCCGACCACGACCTTGCCGTCGGGTCCGAGCATGACCAGGCCATGCGACATGGTGTTGAGTGCGCGGTTGAAGCGCTGCGCGATTTGCCTCGCCTGCTTATGCCCGACCACGGCCGAGAACAGCACGTTGCGCACATGGTCGGCACTGCCCTTGATGATGAACATGAACGGGATGATGAGCAGCCCAAGCACGACACTGGGGATGTCAAACCTGAGGATAAGGGCTGCTGCGATCGGCCCGACGAAGGTTACCGCGAAGATCGTGACCATGCGGGGCGAGCCGTAGTTTCGGCCTACGACCGTGACCAGAGAGCCAAGCGTTATGGCGAGCGCTGCGATCTCGGCATACGCATCCGAGTAGACATAGATCGAAATGAAGCAGAACAGGCCCAGCATCAGCCCCTGGATGCTGCCGTTCAGGATATATTCGCGCTCCCATCGTGTCGCATCCAAGGCATCGTGGATGGAACCACCCAGGCGATGGAACCGCCGCAAGCTGAAATACCGCCAAACGCCGATGCCAAGCAGTGCTCCGGCAAGAACCAGGAAGACAGGCTGGCCGTTGCGCCAATAGACCATAAGGCTGGCGGTTGCGTGGCAAAGCGCGCCAATGACCAGCATATGCGCGTTGTCAAACAACGAGCGCACAAACTGGATATAAACATCCACAGGGATGTTATCGGTCTTTGTTCTGCCCATTACTGGCGCCCAACTGAACCACAGCCTTGGCATAGTCCCATTAAAAAACCTTTAGCTCGCGCTGAAGGGCCTGTTTTTCCGGCCCTTTTGGCTACTCAGCGGCTTGTAATGCGCTTGGCTGCACCGGCAACTTGAATCGTTCAAGAAGGCGATTTCGTTCATCCGCCGCCTTTTCGGCGCTGGCCTGCCTGACATGGCCGTAGCCGCGAATGAGCGCCGGCACCGAGGCAAGGGCGATGGCGGCCTCGATCCTGCCTGGCGCAAGTGCTTTGGCGACAAGCTCCAGATCGGCCTCATAGCCGGCCAGAAGCTGCCGCTCCATGCGCCGCTCAGTGCTGTAGCCGAACACGTCGAAGGCCGTGCCGCGCAGGCCTTTCAGCGCCGCCAGCAGGCGAAATCCCTTCATCATCCACGGGCCGAAGCTCGATTTCCTCGGCTTGCCGTCATTGCCGCGCCTGCCCATGATCGGCGGCGCCAGATGAAATTCGAGCTTTTCGTAGCTCTGGAACTGTTTTGAGAGCTCCATAGCGAAGGAGCCGTCGGTGTAGAGCCGCGCCACCTCATATTCGTCCTTGATCGCCATCAGCTTGAACAGGTTTCTGGCGGCGGCCTCGGTCACCGCGGTCGAGCCAGGCACGGCCTTGGCCTCGGCAGCACGCAAAACCGCCAGCTTCTCGGCGTAGCGCCTGCCATAGGCGGCATTCTGATAGGCAGAGAGGAAAGCGACGCGGCGGGCGATGATATCGTCCAGCGTCTTGGCGATCTCAGTGGCCTTGCCCGGCTGGGCGACCAGGCCGCGCACAAACTCCGGCTGATGCGCGGCGCGCCGGCCCCAGCGGAAGGCGGCGATGTTCATCGCCACCGCCTCGCCGTTCAATTCGATTGCATTTTCAACGGCTTGCGCCGACAGCGGCAGCCCGCCATGCTGGAAGGCGAAGCCGAGCATGAACATGTTGGCGCCGAGCGAATTGCCGAACAATTGGGTGGCGGTGCCCGTCGCGTCGAAGAAATGCGTCTTGTCGTCGCCAGCGGCAGCGCGGATCGCCTTCTTCAGGCGCTCGATGGGCAGCGAGAAATCGGCCGAGCGGGCGAACTCGCCAGGCATGATCTCGGCGGTGTTGGCAAGGAAGATGGTATGGCCTTCGCGCACCGCGCCAAGCACCTTCTTGGCGCCGGACACGACAAGGTCGCAGCCGAGTACCAGGTCGGCCTTGCCGGCCGAAACGCGGATCGCGTGGATGTCGTCCGGCGTGCGGGCGATGCGGACATGAGTGAACACCGAACCGCCCTTCTGGGCGAGGCCGGCCATGTCGATCATGCCGCAGCCCTTGTCCTCGAGATGGGCGGCCATACCGAGCACAGCACCTATGGTGACGACGCCGGTGCCGCCGACGCCGTCGATGATCGCCGCCCAACCCTCGCTACCGAGCGGGAATTCGGCTGGCACCGGCACGCCGTCAAGCGGGTCGGAGCGCCCGGCAATGCCTTCGGCCTTCCTGATCTTGGCGCCGTGCACGGTGACGAAGGACGGGCAGAAGCCGTTGACGCAGGAGAAGTCCTTGTTGCAGCTCGACTGGTCTATTCTGCGCTTGCGGCCGAACTCGGTTTCGACCGGCTGGATCGAGACGCAGTTCGATTGCACCCCGCAATCGCCGCAGCCCTCGCAGACCAGTTCGTTGATGAAGACCCGCTTGTCGGGATCCGGGAAGGTGCCGCGCTTGCGGCGGCGGCGCTTTTCGGCGGCGCAGGTCTGGTCGTAGAGCAGCACCGAGACGCCCTTGACGTCGCGCAGCTCGCGCTGAACGAGGTCGAGGTCGTCGCGGTGGTGGATGGTGGCGCCGAAGGGGAATTCGGCCTTCCCCGCATATTTGTCCGGCTCGTCGGTGACGATGGCGATGCGCTCGACGCCTTCGGCGCGCACCTGCCTGGCGATCATGTCGACAGTCAGGCCGCCCTCATGCGGCTGGCCGCCGGTCATGGCGACGGCGTCGTTGTAGAGGATCTTGTAGGTGATGTTGGCATCGGTCGACAGCGCGAAGCGGATCGCCAGCGTGCCGGAGTGATTGTAGGTCCCGTCGCCGAGATTCTGGAAAATGTGGCCGCGCTTGGAGAATGGCGCCTGGCCGACCCATTGTGCGCCCTCGCCGCCCATGGCGGTGAAGCCGACCGTGTTGCGGTCCATCCACAGCGCCATGAAATGGCAGCCGATACCGGCGGCGGCGATCGAGCCGTCCGGCACCTTGGTCGAGGAATTGTGCGGGCAGCCGGAGCAGAAGAACGGCGTGCGCGAACCGATATCGCTGGTGTCGGCAAGCATCGCCTGGAACTGGCGCAGCTTTGCCACCTTTGCAGTGATCTCTTCCGAAGGGCCGATTGTGCGCAGGATGCGCTCGCCCAGCGCAATGGCGATCTCGTTGGGGTCGAGCGCGCCCTTGGCCGGGAACAGCCAGTCGCCGCGCTCGTCCTTCTTGCCGACGATCATCGGCTGGGTGGCGGTGCCGTAGAGGTTTTCGCGCAGTTGCACCTCGATCAGCGAGCGCTTCTCCTCGACGACGACGATGGTATCGAGGCCGCGGGCGAATTCGGCGATATGCTGCAGGTCGAGCGGCCAGGGGCAGCCGACCTTGAACAGGCGGATGCCGATGCGGTTGGCGGCGGCCTCGTCGATGCCGATGTCTTCCAGCGCCTGGCGGACATCGAGATAGCTCTTGCCCAGCGTGATGATACCGAGCTTCGGCGCGCGGCCGCCCGAATAGACGATGCGGTTCAGGCCGTTGGCATGGATGAAGGCGGATGCAGCGGCGCGCTTGTATTCATGCAGCCGCTCCTCCTGGCCGAGCATGTCGATCTCATCGCGGATGTTGAGGCCGCCGGGCGGCATATCGAACTCCGGCACGACGATGTTCAGGCGCTCGAGCGCGGCATCGACGGAGGCCGTGGATTCGATGTTGTCCTTGACGCATTTGATAGCCGCCCAGGTGCCGGCGAAGCGCGACATGGCAAAGCCGTAGAGGCCGTAGTCGATGATCTCCTGAACGCCGGCCGGGTTGAGGATCGGCACCATGGTGTCGACGAACAGGAATTCGGTGGCGTGCGCATTGGTCGATGATTCGGCCATATGATCGTCGCCCATCAGCGCAAGCACGCCGCCATACTTCGACGTTCCCGCGAGATTGGCGTGGCGGAAAACGTCGCCGGAGCGGTCGACGCCCGGTCCCTTGCCGTACCAGACCGAAAACACCCCGTCATGCTTGCCTTCGCCCATTAATTCCGTCTGCTGAGAGCCCCAGCAGGCGGTGGCGGCAAGCTCCTCGTTGAGGCCGGGCTGGAAGACGATGTCGGCCTGCGCCAGCTGCTTTTTCGCCCGCCACAGCTGCATATCGAGGCCGCCGAGCGGCGAGCCGCGATAACCGGACACGAAGCCGGCCGTGTTGAGGCCGGCCCGGCGGTCGCGCTCGCGTTGCATCAAAAGCATGCGGATGACCGCCTGTGCGCCGGACAGGAAGATGCGCTCCTTACCAAGATCGAACTTGTCGTCGAGCGCGACGTCGTGCAGCGTCATCAGGCATTTCCTCTGCGGAGACAGCACCGGGGGCGCGCAGCCAACGTAGGAGTGAGATGGCGCAGTCTTTCTCCGCTTGCAAGGCAGGTCAAACGAAATCGAAAGTGCCAGGCAAAGCGCAACGAACGATCCGCTGCCGTCGCGTATTCGGCACGAAATCGGTCCGCGGCGGTTGTCCGGCGACCAGAAATTTCCACGCAGTCGCGCCGGGCAAAGACGCGTCAGCCTTTCGAGCAATCCGGCTTCGGCTCACCCGGCAGCTTGCCGTCGGGATGGCCGGCAAGATCGGGATTGGCCGTATAGAGCTGGTCGACCACCAGCGGCCGGTCGGGAAGGATCGACTGGTCCTCGCTCGACATCAGCGTCGTGTCGATCTTCTGCAGGAACGTGCCGTCAGGACCCCTGATGCTGATCGAAATCGCATAGGGCTTGTCCTTGACGATACAGGTCAGCGCCGGGCTTTCCAGGCTGACCTTGTCGAGCTTCGGCCAGACCTTCTGCTCGATCACCAGGGGAGGACCGCCGGCCGGATTCTGGAAACTGGCGACCGCAACCTGGCCTTCGCCCATCGGCTGCAGGGGCCGCAGCGTCACGACATAGGTCGCCCGGGCGAGACGGTAGTTGAAGACGACGACCTTGCCGGAAACCTCGAACAGCTTGCCGTCGCCGCCGGTGTCGCGGCAGGCGCCAAGCGCAACGGCTGCAATGAGCGCAGCACCGACAAGGATCGAACGAAAAACAACCCTAGGCATTGTTGACCTCATGGGGCGCCGTGCGGCGGCGGCGATAGTGACGGCTTGCTTTCTGGCGGTTGCCGCACACAGCCATATCGCACCAAAGGCGGCTGGAATTGCGGCTCCTGTCGACGAACAGCCAGCTGCAATTGGGACAGATCCTGAGCCTGGCGACCGTGTCGTCGCGCAGCAGCGACAAGGCCGAAACCGCCAGCGCCGCCTCGAACGCGATCGGCGTCGATGGGTCGCCGAACGGTCTACCCGGTGCGCCGATTTCGGCCAGGCTCCGGTCGAGGCCGTTGGCGCAGGCCTTGAGAAAAGCGGCGAGGTCGCCGGCGGCAAGCGCACCTTTCGACACCGCGCCGCGAAACAGGCAGTCGGTCGTCTCGCGGATCGCCAGCACCACCGGGGCGATCCTGTCCGGCGAGGTCGCCTCCAGCGGTCTGCCGCCAAGCTCGGCACCGCGAAAGCCGCTTGCGGCATCGGCGAAGCGCGCGATCTCGGCCGGATCGTCAAAACGGTCGAAGGTCTTTTCCGGATCGTTGCGCAACACCACGGTGTTGGCCGTATCGAGCGCAAGAATGCCGCCGGTGAAGCGATGCGGGGTCCAAGATACCGTCATATCAGAAATCTAACCGATAAACCGCATTTGACAAGTTAGATTCTAGGATGCAAACATTGGCGCGGGCTCCAGCGCCCGGAAAGCTGTCTATGCTCTACTTCTTCCAGCAGGTGCTGAACGGGCTGCATTCCGGCGCGCTCTATGCGCTGCTTGCCTTCGGCTACGTGCTGACCAACGGCATCCTGCACCGGACCAATCTCGCCTATGGCGCGCTGTTCGCCTTTTGCGGCCAGACGATGATCCTGACCGTGGCCTTCGGCTATCAGGTATTGTGGCTGACCTTGCTGGCGGCAGTAGTGCTCGGCGTCGTCACGGCTTTCCTTTATGCCGCGCTGATCGGCCACGTGCTGTCGCGCAGCGTCTTCGAACCGCTGGCCGACCGCACGCCCAATGCCATTGTGGTGACGACGCTCGGCATCCTGCTCGTGCTGTCGGAAGCAAGCCGTATCGCCGCCGACACGCATGACTGGTGGCTGCCGCCGATGCTGGCGCAACCCATTGTCTTCGCTCAGGATGCCGGCTTCCAGGCGACGCTGACGCTGATCCAGCTCATCGATTGCGCGGTGGTTCTGGCAGCGATCATGCTCGCTGCATGGGCGTTTGCCCGCTCAGGCTTCGGTCGCCGTTGGCGCGCCGTCTCCGACGATCCCAAAGCGGCTGCCATGTGCGGCGTGGACGTGCGCGCAGTGTTCCGGCATGCGGTGCTGTTCGGCGGTTTCTGCGCCGCGCTGGCCGGAATCATGGCCGCCCTTTACTACGGCAATGTCAGCTTCGGCTCCGGCCTCGTCTACGGGCTGAAAATCCTGTTCGTGACGGCGGTGGGCGGCTATCTCTCTCCGCCTCGGGCGGCGCTCGGTGCGGCCGCCTTCGGCATGACGGAGTCGCTATGGGCCGGCTATTTCCCGATCGAATGGCGCGATGGCTGGATGTATCTGTTCCTGGTCGCGGCACTTGTGCTGATCGGTCCCGGCCGCGACCAGCAGAAGATCGCCTGATCGCCGCATCCGCTGTCAGACTTTGGTTGCATGACGCAGCAGCCGGTCGGCACTTATCCCCTGCCTCCCGTCACGACGGCGTTGATCGCGCCCATGCCATGTTGACCCGCCGAACCACGCACGGCATACCGTTGGGCCACAGCGGCGCGACGGAAAATAGGGGAGCCGGCGCGCCTTCGACCTCAGGGAGGAAATGCATGGCAGGGCTGCTCGCTCTATCCAGAACGATCGACCGTATGAACGAGTTCATCGGCCGGTGGATATCGTGGCTGATCCTGCTGGCAATCCTGGTCAGCGCCGCCAATGCCATCATCCGCAAGGTCTTCGACGTCTCGTCGAATGCCTGGCTGGAACTGCAGTGGTACCTGTTCGGCGCCGCCTTCATGCTGGCCGCCGCCTACACGCTGAAACAGAACGACCATATCCGCATCGACATCGTCTACGGCATGTGGTCGCGCCGCGTGCAGCACTGGATCGACCTGCTCGGCCATGTCTTCTTCCTGATGCCGTTCGTGACGCTGATGGTGATCTATTTTATACCCTACGTGTCGCTGTC
The DNA here is from genome assembly GCF_030323205.1 of Mesorhizobium sp. C395A. Classification (NCBI taxonomy): domain Bacteria; kingdom Pseudomonadati; phylum Pseudomonadota; class Alphaproteobacteria; order Hyphomicrobiales; family Phyllobacteriaceae; genus Mesorhizobium; species Mesorhizobium sp. C395A. The sequence goes on from NZ_CP100473.1 coordinate 5,146,611, forward strand.
GTTCCGCAGCGGCGAAATGTCGAACAATTCCGGCGGCCTGATCATCTGGCCGGCCAAGGCGATCCTGCTCGTCGGCTTCTTTCTGCTGGCGCTGCAGGGCATCTCCGAGATCATCAAGAAGATCGCCATCATGCGCGGCGACATGGACGATCCCAATCCGTTCATCTCGGTGCACGAACAGGCCGAGCTCGAGGCGAAAGCCCTTGCCGAAGAAGCCAAGGCGCTCGCCCAGGAGGCGCGCCCATGATCGAGTTCATCGCCCAGAACATGGCGCCGATCATGTTCGCTTCGCTGATCATCTTCCTGCTGATCGGCTATCCCGTCGCTTTTTCACTCGCCGCAAACGGCCTGATGTTCTTCTTCATCGGCGTCGTGCTGTCGCCCTATTCGGGCGGCTCGATCAACCTGGCGTGGCCGCTGCTGCATGCGCTGCCCGACAATTTCTACGGCAGCCGGGTGATGTCGAACGACACGCTCTTGGCAATCCCGTTCTTCACCTTCATGGGCATCGTGCTGGAACGATCGGGCATGGCCGAGGACCTGCTCGACACGATCGGCCAGCTGTTCGGCCCGGTTCGCGGCGGCCTTGCCTATGCGGTGATCTTCGTCGGTGCGCTGCTGGCAGCAACCACCGGCGTCGTGGCGGCGTCGGTCATCGCCATGGGACTTATCTCGCTGCCGATCATGCTGCGCTACGGCTATGACCGACGACTGGCGTCGGGCGTCATCGCGGCATCCGGCACACTCGCCCAGATCATCCCGCCGTCGCTGGTGCTGATCGTTCTGGCCGACCAGCTCGGCCGTTCGGTCGGCGACATGTATGCCGGCGCGCTGATCCCCGGCCTGGTGCTGACCGGCCTTTACACGCTCTACATCCTGATCATGTCGATCGTCCGGCCGAACTCGATGCCGGCGTTGCCGCTGGCGGCCCGCACGCTTGGCCACGGCGTGCTGTCGCTGCTCGCGGCACTGCTGGTGGCAGTCGCGGCTTCCTATGCGGCCTATCGCTACCTTGCGCCGGCGCATGGCGACAATGCCGATATCCTTGGCGCCAGCATCGGCGTGATCCTGATCTATATCGTGGCGATCGCCGACAAGGGCCTGAACATCAACATGATGTCCAGGCTGGCGCAGCAGGTGATCATCGTTTTGATCCCGCCTCTGGCACTGATCTTCCTGGTGCTGGGCACCATCTTCCTCGGCATCGCAACCCCGACGGAGGGCGGCGCCATGGGCGCGGTTGGCGCCCTGGCGATGGCGGCAATGAAGGGGCGGTTGTCGCTGGAGGTCATCAAGCAGGCGCTGGCTTCGACGACCAGGCTTTCCTCCTTCGTGCTGTTCATCCTGATCGGCGCGCGGGTGTTCTCGCTGACCTTCTACGGCGTCAACGGCCACGTCTGGGTCGAGCATTTGTTGACGTCGCTGCCGGGCGGCGAAGTCGGCTTCCTGATCGGCGTCAACATCCTGGTCTTCGTGCTCGCCTTCTTCCTCGATTTCTTCGAGCTCGCCTTCATCATCGTGCCGCTTTTGGCGCCGGCAGCCGATAAGCTCGGCATCGACCTGATCTGGTTCGGCGTGCTGCTCGGCGTCAACATGCAGACAAGCTTCATGCACCCGCCTTTCGGCTTTGCGCTGTTCTACCTGCGCTCTGTCGCCGCGCGCGTGCCCTATCTCGATCGCCTCACCGGCAAGCAGATCGCGCCGGTGACCACCGGCCAGATCTATTGGGGCGCCGTGCCCTTCGTCTGCATCCAGGTGATCATGATCGGGCTGACCATCGCCTTCCCGCAAATGGTCATGCGCTACAAGGGTGCGGCCGTCGATCCGGGAACGATCGAGATCAACTTGCCTGATATGCCAGGCCTTGCGCCTCTCGGCACACCACCACCAGCCAACGGTGGCCCATCACTCGCGGCGCCACCGTCGAACGATCTCTCGCAGCCGCCGAATTTCGGCGAGACGCCGCCCGCCAAGCCGGCGGCGCCGGCGACCGACCTGTCGCAGCCGCCGAACTTCAACTGATGTGTGAACACTGAGAACCTGAGTGAGGATGTTATGAGAGCCGTGCGCCTGGAAGCCGTGGGCAGCATTGCGGTACGGGAGGTCGACAAGCCTGTTGCGGGACCGCAGGACGTTCTGGTGCGCGTCGAAGCCTGCGGCGTTTGCGGCACCGACCGTCACCTCCTCCACGGCGAATTCCCTTCAAGCCCGCCGGTGACGCTTGGTCACGAATTCTGCGGCATCGTGGAGGCTGTCGGTGATGCGGTTTCCGGCATCGCCATCGGTGACCGTGTTACCGGCGATCCCAACATCTTCTGCGGACGCTGCAGTCATTGTCGGGCTGGCCGGGTCAATTTGTGCAGCAATCTCAGGGCCATCGGCATCCATCGCGACGGCGGCTTCGCCGACTATGTCGTGATGCCGCAGAGCCAGGCCTTTCTTCTGCCTGCGAACCTCGAGCCAACGCATGGCGCCTTCTGCGAGCCGCTGGCCTGCTGCCTGCACGCTGTCGACCTCGCCGGAATCAGACCCGGCGCTGCCGTGGTGGTGCTTGGTGGCGGCGTCATCGGCCTGCTTACCGTGCAATTGGCGAGGCTCGCAGGAGCGGCGACCATCATCCTGTCGACGCGGCAGGCCTCCCGCCGTGCGCTCGCCGAAGAGCTCGGTGCAACGGCGACGGTCGACCCAAGCGCGGTCGACCCGATCGAGGCGATCGCCGGCCCAGCCGGCCTTGTGCCCGGCGGGGCCGACGTGGTGCTCGAATGCGCCGGTGTCCCCGATACCGTCGAACAATCGATGCGGCTGGCGAAGTCCGGCGGCACGGTGGTGATCGTCGGCGTGATGCCGCAAGGCGTGAAAGTGCCCTTCGAACCGTTCGACATCCTGTTTCGCGAGCTGAAGGTTCTCGGCTCGTTCATCAATCCCTTCACCCACAGGCGGGCGGCGGACCTTGTCGCGTCCGGCGCAATCGAGATCGACAAGCTCATCTCAAGGCAGGTCGGCCTGGAGGAAGCCGCCTCGGTGATCGCCAATCCGGCAGCGCCCGGCGAGGTCAAGGTGTTGGTGGTGCCGGGCAGGGAATGAAGGGCAGCCTCAATCCTGCGGCGTTGGCGATTGGCGAAACGGCGATGACCGCGCCCCTCTCCCCGTCACTATACGGGGAGAGGATGCCGGTGTCCGAACCGGATAGATAGGTAACAGAATGGACCGATAGCATGGGTGACAGTTTTCTTGTCCGCCGGAGGACGGGCGATGGTTTGGCGAGAGACTGGCATCATGGACGAGCGGCTACGGTTTGTTGTGGAGTGTCTTTCTGGGGATGAGACGATGGTTGCGCTTTGTGCGGCCTACGGGATCTCACGCAAGAACGGCTACAAATGGCTAGGACGCTATCGGACGTTTGGGCCTGAGGGTTTGCACGACCTGCCGCGAGCCCCGCTCAATCATGGCCGGGCGACAGCTCAGGATCTGGTTGAGCGGATTGTGGCGGCCAAGGAGTTGCATCCGCTCTGGGGGCCAAAGAAGATCGTGGCGCGGCTCAGGCGCACGGCTCCCGAGTTCATGTGGCCTTCAGCCTCGACGGTCGGTGCGATCCTTGCGCGACATGGGCTTGTCAGCGCTCGCAAGCGGCCACGGCTATGTATCCGGTTCAAAGTGTTACCCATTTATCGGCTGGACACCGGCAGGCAGGTGAGGGGCAGCGTCAACGCTTGGAAAGATAAGCTATATTTCGGGGCGGCTACCAAGCCCAAGGCGATCAATCGCCGAAGTTTGCGCCGCCCCTCATCCCCCTGCCGGGACCTTCTCCCCGTATAGTGACGGGGAGAAGGGGCAGATCCCAGCCTACAGTTTGCCGTTGCGTTGCTGGACCATCATGAAGGTGTCGTAATTGTACTCGGCCACCTGGGCCCACAGATAGTGCTCCTTGCGGAAGCCCTTGATCGAGTCCCAGATCTTCTTGAACGGCGCGTTGGTGGCTTCCATTTCGGTGTAGACCTCATTGGCCTTCTCGAAACAGGCGGCCATGATGTCCTGGCTGAACGGGCGCAATTTCGCGCCGCCGGCCACCAGCCGCTTCACCGCTGCAGGATTGAGAAAATCGTATTTCTGCAGCATGTTGGCATCCGCCGCCTGCGCGGCGGTGTGCACAAGCGACTTGTAGGCGGGCGACAGCTCCTCGTACTTGGCCTTGTTGAACAACAGATGGACGGTCGGGCCGCCTTCCCACCAGCCGGGATAATAGTAGTAGGGCGCGACCTTGTAGAAGCCGAGCTTCTCGTCGTCATAGGGGCCGACCCATTCGGCGGCGTCGATCGTGCCTTTTTCCAGCGCCGGATAAATGTCGCCACCGGCGATCTGCTGCGGCACGACACCCAGCTTCTGCACAACTTTGCCGGCAAAGCCGCCGATGCGCATCTTTAGGCCGGAGAGGTCGGCGACCGTGTTGATCTCCTTGCGGAACCAGCCGCCCATCTGCACGCCGGTGTTGCCGCCGGGCAGGCCGAACAGGCCTTGCGTGGCGAGAAACTCGTTGAACAGGTCGATGCCGCCGCCATGATAGTGCCAGGCATTCATGCCGCGCGCGTTGAGCGAGAACGGCACCGCCGCACCGAGCGCCCATGTCGGGTCCTTGCCCCAATAATAGTATGACACCGTGTGGCAGGCCTCGACGGTGCCGGCCGTGGTGGCGTCGGCGGCCTGCAGGCCGGGTACGAGTTCGCCGGAGGCGAAGACCTGGACCTGGAAATTGCCGTCCGTCGCCTCAGACAGCATCTTGGAGAAGACTTCGGCGCCGCCATAGATCGTATCGAGTGACTTGGGGAAAGATGACGCCAGCCGCCACGTCACTTTCGGATTGGACTGGGCGATTGCCGGTGCGGCTAGCGTCGCGGCAGCCGCCGCTGCGCCCACGCCGGTGACCCCGGCCTTGCGGATGAATGAACGACGATCCATGCAGAACCTCCCTTTTGGACCAACAAACCGACATCAGGGACGTCTCCTCACGCCCGGTATCGATTTGCCGAAACAATACACGGGCAAGGGGTCGAGTCCAGCATGGCAGCGGGATTTGACGGCGGCGCTGGCGACAAATCCGCGGGCCGGCCGGCCAGCCTGCAACTATAGTCTAACGTTCGCCGCGTGGCCCATGCGAGATGGCGAAACTTGCCATGGAAAAGCGCCTTCGGATCGCCTATTTTGCAGGCACAATAGATAATTCGCTTCGCTCCAAATGGAATCCGGACCCAAATGCACCAGCCGCTCGTCGCCATATCCACCGACGTCCGTCAGTTTGACAACTACACTTGGCATGCCGTCCCGCAGCAATATATCGAGGCAGCACTTTCCGGCGCCGGCGTGTTCCCGCTTTTGGTGCCGTCCTTCGGCGACCGGCTCGATTTCGACGAGCTGTTGTCCTCGGTCGATGGTGTCATGGTCACTGGCTCGAAGTCCAACGTGCATCCCTCGCTCTATGGCGGCGACGCCAGCGAGGCCAACGGCCCCTACGACCCGGCGCGCGATTCCACCACGCTGCCGTTGATCTGCAAGGCGATCGAGCGCGGCGTGCCGCTGCTTGCCATCTGCCGCGGCATCCAGGAGTTGAACGTTGCGCTGGGCGGCACGCTTGGCACCGAGATCCAGGAGCGCGAAGGCTCGCTCGACCATCGCGCGCCGGTGAGCGACAACCAGGACGAACGCTTCGCCATTCACCAGACCATTTCGATCAAGCCGGGCAGCTGCCTGGCCGGCGTGTTTGGCGCCGGCGACATCAAGGTCAACTCGCTGCACCGCCAAGGCATCGACCGGCTCGGCTCGAAGCTGCAGGTCGAGGCGGTTGCCGGCGACGGCACGGTGGAGGCAGTTTCGGTGAAGGACGCCCGCGCCTTCGCCGTCGGCGTGCAATGGCACCCCGAATACTGGGTCAAGTCGGACAACAACTCGGCCAAGATCTTCCGCGCCTTCGGCGATGCGGTGCGGCTGCATGCGACGGCGAAGGCCGGTGCACGGGCGGCGGCGGAATAAATCCCGGCGATCAATTGCCGGCGGATTGATCCCGTTCGCCGGTTGTCGCCAGCGACAGCAGTGGCGTGGCCGGAGCGTAGGATTCGTAGCCGTCGCCATCCGCAACCGAGAAGGTGACGATCGGGTCGGTGCCGTCGGCGCTGAACGCGATCGTGCCGTCCTCGCCCTCTCGCCAGAATTTTGCCCGCTCGATGCCGGGCAGCAGCCCGCGGCAATTCGGCGCCACGGTCAACAGCGACAGGCCATCGTCAATCGCGGCGCCGCGGCTAACCGCGCAGTCGCCTTCGTCGCCATTGGCGACCAGCCTGAAGGTGGTTGCCGGCCTTGCTTCATTGGCCGAACTTTCACTGCTGCCGCCGTGAAACAGCTGAAAGCCGGCGAAAAGTGCCGCTGCCGCAATCGATGCCGGAAGTTTCGTCATCTTGCACTCCGCGCCCCCCGGCGCAGATGCAGAATGATTTCAAAGCGTTAAGCCGACGTTAACGAGTGTGGCAGAGAGCCGCTCAGCTTCGTGGCTTGACTTGCGCCGTCTCCGGCACCGGGGTCAGTGGCCGGCGCTCGCTGAACCAGGATACCAGATTGTCGACGCACAGATCCGCCATGGCGCGGCGCGTGTGGTGCGAGGCCGAGCCGACATGGGGCAAAAACGAGGTGTTGGGCGCCTCCAGCAAAGCCTTGGGCACATTCGGTTCATCGGCGAAAACATCGAGCCCGGCGGCGGCAATGGTGCCGTTGGCAAGCGCTGCGGCGAGGTCTGCCTCGTCGACCGTGCTGCCACGGCCGATGTTGACGAAAACGCCGTTGGCGCCAAGCGCCGCCAGGATTTCGGCATTGACCGCCTTCTCCGTGGAAGCGCCGCCCGGCACTACGGAAATCAGCGTATCGACCGCTTCGGCAAGGCCCTTCAGCGTCGGGTGGTATTCATAAGCCAGACCTTCGACCCTGCGCCTGTTGTGGTAGGCCACCGGCAGCCCGAACGCTTCCAGCCGGCGCGCAATGGCAAGGCCGATGCGGCCCATGCCGAAAATGCCGACATGCCGACCGCGCAAGGTCAGCCGGCTCAGGGGATAGTTGCCCTTCTTCACCCAACTGCCGTCGCGCAGCCATTTCTCGGCCTTGTAAAGTTCACGCACGGTGTTGAGCAAAAGGCCGATCGTGGTGTCGGCGACCTCCTCGGTCAAAACATCGGGGGTGTTGGTGACCATGATGTTTTTCTTGGCCGCATGGCCGGCATCGACCGAATCATAGCCGACGCCGAAGGAGGCGATGAGTTCGAGGTTGGGCAATGCATCCATCAATGCCGCATTGACGCCGGCGAAGGACGCAATGGCGCGCACGTCATGGCGCATCTCGTCGGTGACCAGGGCGGGATCGGCGCGCTCTATCTTGACCCGCTTGAAGGTGCGGTCGATGCGCTCGACCGCATGGTCGTTGAAATGTCCTGGCACCAGAACGGCGACGGTCTGCAACGCATCAGTCTTGGTCATGCACGCTCCACCGGCTTGCCGGTCGACTGGCGCACATGCAGTTCCGGCTTGATCAGTTCCTGTGACGGCCGTACCGCCTGTCCGTTCAGCTTGTCGAGCAGCGCGCTGGCGGCACGGCGGCCGACCTCTCGCTGGCCATTCCAGACTGTGGTGAGCGCCGGTGTCGCGATTGCCGCCTCCTCGAGATCGTCATAGCCGGTCACCGAGATGTCGGCGCCCGGCACCAGGCCGGCGCGGGCAATGCCGTTCATCAGGCCGATGGCGACCAGATCATTCCAGCAGCAAGCGGCGGTTGGCTTGTCTTTAAGCGCCAAAAACTGTCCAGCCGCCTCGAATCCGCCCTGCTTGGTGCGCGGCCCGGCGATGCGCCAGGACGGCCTGACCTCAAGCCCGGCGGCCTCCATGGCGTTGAGATAGCCCTGGTAGCGGTCGCGCCCTGTCGAGGTCTGGTCGGTGCCGCCGATCATGGCGATGCGCTTGTGCCCGAGCGAGATCAGATGATTGGTGGCAAGTGCCGTGCCATAGGCATCGTCACCACGAAACACCGGCACGTCGGCGCCTTCCACGCTGCGTGCGATCAGCACCGCAGGCAGGCCGTTTTCCTCGGCCATGACGATGTCGGAGGCCGGCGTGCCGATGGCCGGGGACATGATGACGCCGTCGGCGCCGAGCTGCAGCAGCGTATCGATGAAGGTGCGTTGCTTTTCCAGCTGGTCGTAGTGATTGGACAGGATGAAGGTCTGCCGGCTGCGATCGAGTTCGCTTTCGATGGAGCGCAGGATCTCGGCGAAGAACGGGTTCATGATGTCGTGCACGACGACGCCGACAATCCCCGAGCGCGAGGTGCGCAGTGAGGCGGCGCGGCGGTTGTAGATATAACCGATGGCCCGCGCATGCTCCTTGATGCGGTCACGCGTGGCGCCTGCGACCAGTGGACTGTCGCGCAAGGCGAGGGAGACCGTGGCCGTGGAGACGCCAAGCGCATCCGCGATCGTCGAAAGCTTGATCTTTTGTGCCAGCCCTTCGCTCCCCGAGTTTTTTAAATTTTTTAAATGCGGCGTTATGCCATCGGATTCGGAGCAAATCAAAGTTTTTTCGCCAGAGCCTCCGCCTCGACATCGACGGTCGTGCGATTGCGCAGCCGCAAACGGTGCTCGCGATGGATGATGTAGAGGCCGCTGGCGACGATGATGGCAGCACCCACCAGCGTCCAGCGGTCGGGGAACTGATGGAAGATGATCCAGCCGGACAGGATCATCCAGACCATCTGCGAATACGGGTAAGGCGCCAGCGCCGTGGTGGTCGCCAGTCGGTAGGCCTGAACCAGCAGCCAGTGGCCGCCGGCGCCGAACACACCCAGCATCACAAGGATAAACCAGTGCCAGCCATCCTGCGGCAGCCCATGCGAGAACGGCAGCATCGGCAGAAGCAGCACGGCCGGCGCCAGCGCTGAAAACAGGATCAGGCTCTCCGAGCTTTCGCTGGCCGACATGCGCCGCGTCATGATGACGTAAAAACTGTTCGACAGCATCGAGCCGAGCGCAAAGAGGTGGCCGACGCCGAACACGCCGACGCCAGGCCTTGTGATCACCAGCACGCCGACAAAGCCCGACAGGATCGCCAGCCAGCGCCGCCAGCCGGCCCATTCACCAAGCAGCGGTCCGGCAAGGGCGGTGATCACCATCGGGCCGAAGAAGTAGATCGAGGTGGTCTCGGCCAATTGCAGTGTCTTGAGCGCCATGACGTTGCACATGGTCGAGCCGAACAGCAGTCCGCCGCGCAGGATGTGGGCCGACAGATTGTTGGCGCGGAAGCGCGACGGCTCGCGCCAGCCGCGCAGAAAAACGCCGACAAGCAGGACATGGACGGTGAAGCGGGCCCAGGCGACGATCAGCGCCGAGACGCCGGCCAGCACCAGATATTTGCTCGATGTGTCGAGAAAGGTGAAAAAGACATAGGTGGAAAGCATGAACAGCATCGCCGCGGGCGGCGTTGCGCTTTCGTCTGATCTTGCGGGAACGTTCAAATGTCAGGCCGGGCAGGGAGGATCAACGCTTAACCTTTGCGGCAATCTCCAGCGCCCGGCAAGCCAAAAGCGACTGGCACAACAGGAGCCGCGCGCAGGCTCAGCGCGGGCCGATCCTATGCCGGCTAAAGCGCCTCGCCGGATGCCACTTGCGCCTGGAGATGAAGCCACAACGCCTGGGCGACGGGTCCATGCGGTCGGTCGCGCCGGCGCACCGCCGCCAGGGTCTCCGTCCGGCCGGGCAGATGTGCACCAGCGATCGAGATCAGCCTCCTATCCCGCAGTTCGTCCTCGATCAGCCATGCCGGCAGATGGCCCCAGGCCAATCCGTGAAGGATCAGTTCCTTCTTCATCAGATGATCCGGCACCGAGCACTGATGCGCACCGTCGACGAGGAAATAGCTCTCCGGCGACGGCCGCCGCGCCGTGTCGCGGATCACGCACTGGGTGAAGGGCCGCATCTGCTCCGGCGCAATCTCGCGGCCAGGCGCGAACGGAAGGAACCCAGGTGCCACCACCGGCACGAGGGGCACCGCGCAGAGATGGATCCGCTCGAGATGCGGATCGGAAGGATCCGCGCGATGGAAGATGAGGTCAGCCTCGCCTTCCATCAACCGTTCGAGCGGACCGCCGACCGCCTCGTACTCCAGGTGCAGGCGTGTCCCGGTGCGTTCGGCAAAGAAGCCGCTGAGCATAGGCAGGATTTGCGGTCGCGGGCACAGATCACCCACGACCACACGCAGGACCGTCTCCTCGCCACTCGCCAACTGGCCCGCATAGGTTCGCAGATGGTCGAGCTCGCGCAATGTCAGCTGCGCTCGCGCGTGAAACTCGCGGCCCGCCTCCGTCAGCCCCACCCGATATCCGCTGCGGTCGAGAAGTGTGAGCCCGAGCAACTGCTCGAGGCGTGCAACAGCGGCGAAGACGGATGGATGCGATCGGTTCAAGGCAAGGGCGGCCGCCTGGAAGCTGCCCTCGCTTGCCACGGCGTCAAAGCACCGTAGGTCGTGGAGTTTCAGACCATTCATTATAGTCAAAACCTACTGAGATTGTCCAATCATAGTAATTTTCCTGGATAATTACGAGGCCTAGGGTGGCTCATTCAAAGGGCGGCGGGAGCATCGAACTCCTTTCGCCAGGGTGAGATGAGGACCAGATGACTGACACGCTTTATTTTACGACGGGCGACGGCTGCCGGATCGCCTATCAGCTGGCGGGGGCCGGCCCTGTGCTTGTGCTCTCGAATTCCATTGCGACGAACCTGCATATGTGGGACCGGCAGCTTGCGGAATTTGCCGGATCTTTCCGGGTGCTGCGCTATGATCTGCGCGGCCACGGCAGTTCCGATGCTCCGGCCGGAGCCTATTCGCTCGATCGGCTGGGCCGCGACGTCCTTGAGCTGCTGGATGCGCTTCAGATCGCCCGCGTGCATTTCTGCGGGCTGTCGCTGGGCGGCTTCGTAGGGCAGTGGCTGGGTATCCATGCCCCGGACCGCATCGAGCGTCTCATCCTTTCCAACACCTCGCCGCATCTCGGGCCGGCGTCTTACTTTGATGAGCAGATCGGTACTGTCCTTGCAGCGAGCAACATGTCGGCCACCGCGGACATGTTCATGCACAACTGGTTTCCCGCCTCGATGCTTGTCGGCCCAAACGAAACCGTCGACGCGTTCCGCGCGATGGTCCTGGCGACGCCGCCCCAAGGTCTCGCGGGATGCTTCGCCGCCGTACGCGATTGCGATCTGCGCCGGACTGTCTCCCTCATTACCGCGCCCACCCTGGTGATCGGTGGAGAAGACGACAAGGTAACGCTGGCAAGCCACAGCGAGGCGATCGCAGCCAGCATCCCCGGCGCCACGCTTACACTGCTTCCGGGCGTCCATATGCTGAACGTCGAGCGGCCGACTGAATTCATGAGCGCCGTTACACGCTTCCTGCTGAATTAGGCGTGCATGCGGGCGCCCTTGGTGATCTTGTCGACGAGTTTCTTGTCGGTACGCAACGCGATGCCGACGATCTTGGCGTCCTCAGGCCCGAACTCGGCGAAGACCGCGCGGTTGGCCGCATCGAAGCCGGTGGCAAACATCTCCTCGACATAGGCTGACCCCGTCACGCCCCGCTCCAGCGCCTTCCGGTGGATGGAGTTGAGCGTCGGCCCATCGGCCGAAAGCACGATGACCGGCTGGATCGACAGAGGATTGTAAAGGTTGCCGGCGCGGTCGCGGTAGGGTTCGCCGATAATGGCGGGGAATTGCGCGACGATGCCGCTGGTCAGGAAGGCGGCGACGTTGAGCTTTTGCCAGACGGCGAGATCGTCCCGCAGCACGATTGCAAATTTCGTATCGAACACCAAAATGAGGACTCCGGAGCACGCCCATGAAGGGCAGGGATAGGTGATGACGCACGATCTAGAAGGTGAGGCGACGCAGGGTCTTGAACGTTCGTGCGCGGATGAAGACCGGATCGTGTCGGCGCCTGTTACCGCTGGCATCGAGCGCATCGAGGCGCATTTCCATGGCAACGCCTTCGACCTGCACCGTCATGATACACTTGCCGTCGGCGTGACGCTTTCCGGTGTGCAGCGCTTCCACTACAGGGGCACTGTCAACCACAGCCTGCCCGGCCAGGTTATCGTGCTGCATCCCGACGAAGTGCACGATGGCGGCGCCGGGACCGAGGATGGTCTGCGCTACCGGATCCTCTATCTGGAACCGTCACTGCTGCTCGACTGCCTCGACGGCGCGCCGCTGCCTTTCGTCAGGGATGCTGTGGTCAGCGATCCTGCCTTGCGTGGCACGCTGCTTTCGGCTCTGGCGCCGCTCGACGAGGAACTGGACGAGCTGTTCGTCGCCGATTTCGTTGCGGAGCTGGCGCAGCATCTGGGGCGTCATGCGGGACAGAAGGCAAAGCCGATGGGGAAGTCGGCCTCGCGTGCGGCGGCGCTGGCGCGCGGCTATCTCGAGGAGAATGCCGAGCGGTCCGTTCGTTCCGATGAGCTGGAAGCCGTCACCGGGCTCGACCGCTATGCGCTGTCACGCCATTTTCGCGCGACCTATTCCACCAGCCCGCATCGGTTCCTGCTGATGCGCCGGCTGCAAAAGGCAAGACGGATGATCGAGGTGGGCGAGCCGCTGGCCGAGATTGCCGTTGGCGCCGGCTTCAGCGACCAGAGCCATTTCAACAGGCATTTCAAGAAAGCATTCGGCCTGACGCCCGGCCGCTGGTCGACCCTGGTGCGCGGGCCTTCGGTAGCCGCCTAGGTCAGGAAGATCAATCGTCGATGTCGCCATCGTCGTCGACAAGCACCAGCTCCTCGTTCGACAAATTGGCCTCGATGCGGGCGAGCAGCTTGAACAGCGTCTTCTGTTCTTTCTTGTCGAGGCCCTTCAACGCCTGCTTCTCGGTCTTCTTCACCGACTTCTCGATGGCGTGGATGATCTCGCGGCCGGTGTCGGTGAGAAAGATATGCGCCTGGCGTGCATCCGCGGAAGAGGCGCGCTTTTCCAAAAAGCCCTGGGCCTGCAGCCGGTTGATGGTCTTGGTGATGGTCGGCGGGCGCACGCCGAGGCGGCCGGCGAGATTGCCGGGCGTCTGGCCGTCCTCGCGGTCGAGCGTCAGCATGATCTGGTCCTGGCCGGCATAGAAGCCGTGCGCCAGAAGCCGCGCCGCCAGCGCGGTCCTTGCCAGCCTTGCCGCCGAATGCAGCCGGCTCATCGTTGCAGTCTTGTCCGCCTTGGCCATGGTGATCCCTCTTCGGCCGTACCGGTGCGTGCAGCATAGACGCAGCCGGCCGGTTGGCAATCGACGATCAAAAAGATTCCGGCTTTCGAAACAGCTTTGCCGGCAAGCATTTGTGGTGCTCGAAATGGTGATGCCAGATGTTTATTTCAGTTAGATGACAAACGAGTTTCCGCCAAGGCGATTGCAACGGTTTGACGCGGCGCGGCTTAGCACAGATCAACGAAGAGGCGTTTCCAGCGACACGTTGATGGTCGGCATCCCTCGCACTCGGCCTCTCGGGTCTACCCATCCGCTTCGTCAATCCTGGGTCAAACACCCAGGCGGTTTGCCTCGTGCAAAAGGCCGGCACACATCCTATATCAGGCCAACAATCCCTTCTTGCGGCCCGCAATTCCGTGGCCCAGCCATTTCGAGGCAAGATATGAGCGAAGCACAGACGCAAATCCCCGTGACCGTTCTCACCGGCTATCTCGGCGCCGGCAAGACGACGCTGCTCAACCGCATCCTGTCGGAAAACCATGGCAAGCGTTATGCCGTCATCGTCAATGAATTCGGCGAGATCGGCATCGACAATGATTTGATCGTGGAATCCGACGAGGAAATCTACGAAATGAACAATGGCTGCGTCTGCTGCACGGTGCGCGGCGACCTGATCCGCGTCGTCGAAGGCCTGATGCGCCGTCCCGGCCGCTTCGACGCCATCGTCGTCGAGACCACCGGCCTCGCCGATCCTGTGCCGGTGGCGCAGACCTTCTTCATGGACGACGACGTGCGCTCCAAGACCAAACTCGACGCTGTCGTGGCCCTGGTCGACGCCAAGCACCTGCCGCTCAGGTTGAAGGATTCCAAGGAAGCCGAGGACCAGATCGCCTTCGCCGATGTTGTCGTGCTGAACAAGACCGATCTGGTGACGCCCGAAGAGCTGGCCAAGGTCGAAGCCACCATCCGCGCCATCAACCCGGCGGCCAGGATTCACCGCACCACGCGCGCCGGCGTGGCGCTGTCCGAAGTGCTCGACCGCGGCGCCTTCGACCTGTCGCGCGCATTGGAAAACGATCCGCATTTTCTCGAGGCGCACGATCATGATCACGACCACCATGATCACGACCACGATCACCACGACCATGATCACGACCATCATCATCACGATCACGCGCATCCCTCCGACATCCATGACGTGACCGTGCAGTCGGTGTCGCTGCGCGGCGCCGAGATGGACCCGAAGAAATTCTTCCCGTGGATCGAGAAGATCACTCAGATGGAAGGTCCCAACATCCTGCGGCTGAAAGGCATCATCGCGCTCAAGGGCGACGACGAGCGCTATGTCATCCAGGGCGTGCACATGATCATCGAAGGCGACCACCAGCGCGCCTGGAAAGACGGCGAAAAGCATGAGAGCCGGCTGGTGTTCATCGGCCGCGAGCTTGACGCCGAACGGCTGAAGAAGAGCTTTGACGCCTGCCAGGCGGCTTGATTTCCGGACTCTATGGCGCTAGCGCTGCCCGCTCTTCCTTCTCCCCTTGTGGGAGTAGGTGGCCTCGCGAAGCGAGGTCGGATGAGGGGTGCTCCAGCTCGGCACCGACGGCGATCCGTCCAACACCCCTCATCCGTCTCGGCGCTGCGCGCCGATCCACCTTCTCCCAAAAGGGGAGAAGGTTGACGCCAGGCCTGGCCGCCTCAGTGGCTTCCCGGGAGTGGTGACAGCTTCATTGGAATGGTCCTGATGCCCACAGTTGCTCCCCTCGACCTGGAAGGTCACTGCCTTGCCGCCGTCTTCCTCGACAACGTGCCGCATTTTGCGCTGGCCGATGGGACAGTTCATAGGCTCGACAACGGCCACAAGACAATTCAGGCCAATGACGGCCTGCTCTCCACGTTCCATGACGCCGCCAACGACCGCCTGATCACCGGCGGCGAGGACGGCAAGATTTTTGCCGTTGCCGCCGGCGGCAATGTCAGCGAACTCGCCAGCGTGGGCAAGAAGTGGATCACCAGCGTTGCCGCCGGGCCGCAAGGCGCTATCGCCTATGCCACAGGCAAGACTGCCTTCGTGCGCTTTGCCGACGGCAAGACCAAAGAGTTTGCCCATCCACGTTCGGTCGAGGGGCTGGCCTTCTCCCCCAAGGGCATGCGCTTCGGCGTCGCCCGCTACAATGGCGCGACGCTGCATTTCCCGGCCGCCGAGGGCAGACCGGTGGAGCTGGAATGGGCCGGCGCCCATACCGGCGTGACCTTCTCGCCGGATGGCGCCTTCCTCGTCACCACCATGCAGGAAAACGCGCTGCATGGCTGGAAGCTCGCCGACGGCAAGCACATGCGCATGACCGGCTATCCCGGCAAGGTCAAAAGCCTGTCGTGGAGCGTGAAGGGCAAGTGGCTGGCGAGTTCCGGCGCGCCGGCGGCGATCGTCTGGCCGTTTTCGGGCAAGGACGGCCCGATGGGCAAGGCGCCGCTGGAGCTCGGCACGCGCGGCAACGCCATGGTGACATCGGTTGCCTGCCATCCGAGCCAGGATGTCGTCGCCGTCGGCTATGATGACGGCATGGTCATGGCGGTGCGCTTTACCGATGCCAAAGAGGTGCTGTTGCGCCGCCCAGGCATGGGCGCCATCACCGCGATGGTGTGGGACAAGGAAGAGCGCCGGGTCGCCTTCGGCAGTGCCGCCGGCGACTGCGGCGTCATCGACATCTCGGCGTGACCTATTCGGCTCCGCACGACACCTTGCCGGTCAATTCTTTCGGCTTGCCGTCCTGTTCCGTGTCGGCGGCGTTGTCGTAGACGGCAAGCGTGTACCGGCCGCCATAGACGCCCTCGTCACTGGTCTTGGTCAGGATCGTCAGTTCGACAGAGTTGAATTTATCTCCGAGCTGATGCTCGTGGTAGATGTTCAGCCGCAACTCCTTGACGTCCAGCCAGTACTGGGTGAGGTCGGAATCCTCGAAGACGGTCTTGCGCAGACTGTCGCCTTCCGGCCGGCCAAGTATCTCGAGATCGCCGCGAAAATTGAAGGTCGGGCCGCCCATACCTCTGGTGACCCCGGCGCCGACCTCGAATTGCACCGCTTTGTCATCGACGGAACACCAGACGCCGCCCGATGCGGAAGCCGCAGCGGCCGACAAGAGTAGCGCAATAGCGCAGATGATCGTCCGCATTTTTCTCCCCAAACCACAGACCCGATCGCATTGGCGCCCGACTGCGCCGGAAGGTCAAGTCTGCCGAACTTGCTGCTGACCCAATGCAGCGCACCAACACGGCCAATTGCGGTTGCCGTCGCCAATTGGGTAGTGTGCCGGCCGAGAGGGATTTCATGCACAGCACGAACAGTTATTCAAAGGCGTCCATCGGCGGTATCAGCCGTGACCGCATCGCTGCATTGCGGACAAGCGAGGCGAACACCTTCCGCAAGGCGCGGCCGAAATCGCAGGCCAAGGTCGGTAACGGCCTGCCAGGCTTCTTCGGCGGTGTGCCGATGCACTGGATGAACGACTGGCCGACGCCATTCCCGATCCTGGTCGAAAGCGCCAAGGGCGCCGCCATCACGGATATCGACGGCAACAGGCTGGACGATTTCTGCCTCGGTGACACCGGCTCGATGTTCGGCCATTCGCCGCCGCCGGTGGCGCGCGCCATCCGCCGCCAGGCCGGGCGCGGCCTGACCTATATGCTGCCTTCGGAAGATGCGCTTGCCATCGGGCCGCTGCTCACACAGCGTTTCGGTCTGCCGTTCTGGCAGATCGCCACCACCGCCACCGACGCCAACCGCTTCTCGCTGCGCGTCGCCCGCGCTATCACCGGTCGGGAAAAGATCCTGGTCTTCAACGGCTGCTATCACGGCTCGGTCGACGAGACGATGGTCCGGATGGTCGACGGCAAAGCTGTCAACCGGCCCGGCCTGGCGGGCGAATTCCGCGACCTGACCAGGACGGCGAAGGTCATCGAATTCAACGATGTTGCTGCACTGGAAGCGGCGCTCGCCGACCGCGATGTCGCCTGCGTCATCGCCGAGCCGGTGCTGACAAATTCCTGCATGGTGCTGCCCGATCCGGGTTTTCACGACGCGTTGCGCAAACTGACGCGCGCGGCCGGAACGCTGCTGCTGATCGACGAGACCCACACCATCTCGACCGGCCCAGGGGGCTACACCAGAAAATTCGGGCTCCAGCCCGACCTTTTCGTGCTGGGCAAGCCGATCGCCGGTGGCGTGCCGGCAAGCGTGTGGGGCATGAGCGACGAGGTCGCCTCGCGCTATGCCGACTACAATCGAACCAAGGAGCCGGGCTATTCCGGCATGGGCACGACGCTGTCGGCGAACCCGCTGCAGTTCGCAGCCATGCGCGCAACGCTCGAAGAGGTGATGACGCAGGAGAATTATGCCCGGGCGGATCGCCTGGCCCTGCGGCTCGATGCAGGGCTGACCGGCGTCATCGACCGCTACAATCTGCCATGGCATGTCGCCCGTGTCGGCGCCCGCGTCGAGTTCATCTGCGCCCCCGGCCCGCTCAGGAACGGCGCCGAAGCCGAGACTGCGCATGCGCCGGAGCTTGAGGCGGCTATCCATGTCGCGCTGGTCAACCAAGGCGTGCTGATCGCGCCTTTCCACAACATGATGCTGATCTCGCCAGCTACCACCGCCACCCAGGTCAACCGGCTGATCACCGCCTTCGCCACGGTTGCGGCAAGGCTGACGGCATGAGACAAGCAGCCAACAAGCAGGCGATCAACAAACAGGCGCCAAAGCAAACCTTGAGTACAGTAATCATGACTTCACCTTCGGGCTCGACGCCCGCCGAGGCGCAAGCCTTTCTCGCTGCTCATCCGGAAATCGAAGCCTTCGATATCGTCTTGACCGACGCCAACGGCGTCGGCCGCGGCAAGATCGTGCGCCGGCATGAGCTGAAAAGCATCTTCGAGGGCGGCCGCCACATGCCGATCTCGATCCTCGGCCTCGACATCACCGGCGAGGATGTGCACGAAACCGGGCTGATCTGGACGACAGGCGATGGCGACCTCAGGGCCTGGCCGATCCCCGGCACGCTGGTGCCGCTTTACGGTACCAACCCGCCGCGCGGCCAGTTGCTGATGGCGATGTACCATCTCGAGGGACAGCCAATGTCGTCGGACCCACGGCTGGCGCTGGCCAGGCAGGTCGACATATTGGCCGCCAAGGGCCTCTATCCCGCCGGCGCCTTCGAGCTCGAATTTTTCCTGCTCGCCAATGAGCGCGATGCCGACGGCAAGGTGAAGCCGGCGGACGCGGTGCTCGACGGCCGCCGCTCGGCCAAGACGGAAGTCTATTCCGTCGACCATCTGCACGGCATGGAGCCGCTGTTTTCCGACATCTATGCCGCGGCTAAGGCGCAAGGCATTCCGGCCGAAACGGTGATTTCCGAATACGCGCCCGGCCAGTACGAGCTGACGCTGAATTACCGCAAGGATGTCATGCGGGCGGCCGACGACCTCGTCATGTTGAAGCGGCTGGTGCGGGCGCAGGCGCGCCGCCATGGTGTTACCGCCTGCTTCATGGCCAAGCCGATCGAAAAATATGCCGGCTCCGGCATGCATTTCCATGTTTCGCTGCAGGACAAGAACGGCCGCAACGTTTTTGCCGAAGCAGGCGGCGAAAGCTGGTCGCTGCCGCTGCTGCAGGGGCTCGGCGGGCTGATCCAGACCATGGCCGAATCGATGCTGGTGTTTGCGCCGCACGCCAATTCCTGGCGGCGCTTCGTCTCGCAGTCCTATGCGCCGGTGGCGCCGACCTGGGGCGTCAACAACCGTTCGGTGGCGCTGCGCGTGCCGGCCGGCGACGCCAAGAATCGGCGCATCGAGCACCGGCCGTCGGGCGTCGACGCCAATCCCTACCTGATCGCGGCAACGGTGCTGGCCGGCATCATCAAGGGTCTGGACGAAGGCCTCGACCCCGGCCCCGAAACCACTGGGAATGGCTATGAAGCCGCCGTCACGCGCACGACCATGCCGGTCGACTGGCGCGCCGCGATCGAGGCGGCGCGGGCCTCGAGCTTCCTGAAAGAGGCGCTTGGCGAGGATCTGCATCGCACCTTCGTGGCGATCAAGCAGTCCGAGTATCTGCGCGTCGCCCGCACCGTCAGCGAGCTGGATTACCACCTCTACCTCCATGAGGTCTGAGAGACCGCCTGGAACTCGGACAGTCGTCCTGCTAGCCCGACGATCAGGCGGCGATCACTTTTTCGCCGCCTGCATCAAATGAGGTGGCGCTGCAGCCGTCTAGAACATAACATGAACGGATGAGCGCACGCACCGTCCGTGAAAAGCTGGCGATCCTGTCAGACGCCGCCAAATACGATGCTTCTTGCGCCTCGTCTGGGTCGGCGAAGAAGGATTCGCGCCAATCCGGCGGTATCGGCTCCACCGAAGGCATGGGCATCTGCCATTCCTACGCGCCGGACGGCCGCTGCATTTCGCTCCTGAAAATCCTGCTGACCAATTTCTGCATTTACGATTGCAGCTACTGCATCAACCGCTCGTCATCGAATGTGCGCCGCGCCCGCTTCGGCATCGACGAGGTGGTGAAGCTGACCATGGACTTTTATCGGCGCAACTACATCGAAGGCCTGTTCCTGTCCTCCGGCGTCATCCGTTCGCCCGACGAGACCATGGCCGAAATGGTGGAAGTGGCGCGGCGGCTGCGGCTGTACGAAAAATTCTCCGGCTATATTCATCTGAAGACCATTCCGGAAAGCTCGGCCGAACTGGTCGAGCAGGCCGGGCTCTACGCCGACCGGCTGTCTATCAATGTCGAACTGCCGACCGATGAAGGCGTGAAGAAACTAGCGCCGGAGAAGAAGCCGCAAACGATCCGGCTTTCCATGGCGAACCTGCGCCGGAAGATGGAGGAAAAGGCCGAGCCGACGTTGCGGACCAAGAAGCGCGAACGCTTTGCGCCCGGAGGTCAGTCGACGCAGATGATCGTCGGCGCCGACAAGACATCCGACGACGGTATCTTGCACTCCAGTGCGCGGCTCTATGGCAGCTACCATCTGCGGCGCGTCTATTACTCCGCCTTCAGCCCGATCCCGGATTCGTCATCGTCGCTGCCGCTCCAGAAACCGCCGCTGATGCGCGAGCACCGGCTCTATCAGGCCGACTGGCTGATGCGCTTCTACGGCTTTTCGCAGCCGGAAATCCTCGCCGGCAGCAGCGACGGCATGCTCGATCTCGCCATTGACCCCAAGCTCGCCTGGGCTTTGCGCAATCGGGCGAGGTTTCCCGTCGACATCAACCGCGCCGACCGCGAAGCGCTGCTGCGGGTTCCGGGTCTGGGCACCAAGGTGGTGGCGAAGATCCTTGAAACCCGCCGCCACCGACGCATGCGGCTGGAAGATGTCGGACGGATCTGCCATTCGATCGCCAAGCTGAGGCCCTTCATCATCGCCGAAGGCTGGTCGCCGGGCGGACTCACCGACAAGACAGGCCTGCGCGATACGATCGTAAAGTCCTGCGAACAACTGTCGCTGTTTTGACCATGCAGCCGGCCCAGCTCGACCTTGCCCGATACACTGTCCGGCTAGCGAGCCAGACCGATTTCGCCGGTTGGCGCGATGCGGCACGGCGTCTGGCGCTGAATGAGGTCCGGCCTGAGGATATTAGTTGGGGTGTCGGGTCCGACGCCAATGATCCTCAAGATGCCTTGCCGGCGGTGCCAGAGGGCGCGCAGCTTACCGTCCCGCGCGAGTTCATCGCCCATGCCGAAACCGCCTTCTGCCACTCCGACCCCGGCCGGTTTGCCTTTCTCTACTGGATGCTTTGGCGCCTGCGCACCGAGCCGAAACTGCTGGCGATCGCATCCGATCCCGACACCAGGCGGCTCGAAGCCATGGAAAAGGCGGTGCGGCGCGACAGCCATAAGATGCATGCCTTCGTACGCTTCCGGAATATCAGCGACGGCGAGAACGAGCGCTACGTCGCCTGGTTCGAGCCGGAGCATTTCATTGTCGAGCGCAACGCGGATTTCTTCGTCCGGCGGTTCACCGGCATGCGCTGGACCATCCTGACGCCCTATGCCTCCGCCGACTGGAACGGCGAAAGGCTGGCGATCGGGCCGGGTGCGGCCAAGGGCGATGCACCCGATCAGGACGACACCGAGGCGTTGTGGCTGACCTATTTCGAAAACATCTTCAACCCGGCGCGGCTCAAGGTGAAGGCGATGCAGAAGGAGATGCCGAAGAAATATTGGCGGAACCTTCCCGAGGCCTCACTCATTCCAGATCTGATCGCAGGAGCGGACGAGGCCGCCAGGGATATGATTGCCAGACTGCCGACAATGCCGGCGCCGCACCACGCCAAGCTGCAGGCGAAACATTGGCCGAAGCGCGAGCCGGCCGAGGCGCCGGACGATGACGCCAACACCATTTCCGAGCTACGCGAAGCCGCGAAAGGCTGCCGCCGCTGCCCGTTGTGGCGCGACGCGACACAGACCGTGTTCGGCGAGGGGCCGGATGATGCCAAAGTGGTCTTCGTCGGCGAACAACCGGGCGATCAGGAAGATCTCGCCGGCAAACCTTTTGTCGGGCCAGCGGGCAAAGTGTTCGATGCAATTCTCGATGACGCAGGCGTCGACCGGCAAAAAGTCTACGTCACCAACGCCGTCAAGCATTTCAAGTTCGAGCCGCGCGGCAAGCGCCGCATCCATTCGAAGCCAAATGCCGGTGAAGTCCAGGCCTGCCGCTGGTGGATCGGCCGGGAGCTTGAGCTGATCAAGCCGGACCTCGCCGTGGCGCTTGGGGCAACGGCGGCGTTGTCGCTGCTGGGCAAGGCCATTGCCGTGACGAAAATGCGCGGCCAGGTGATCGAGCGCGAGGACGGTTTGCGCGTGTTCATCACCATCCATCCTTCCTTCATCCTGCGTATTCATGAGCCGGCGGACAAGGAGGCAGAGCGCGAGCGGTTTCTCAGCGATATGAGAGAGGTGAAGCGGCTTATGGGGTCGTGAGATGAGCGAAAGCCTCAGCGACATGTCATCCACGGGCGGAGCCAAGGAGGGAAGCGACGCAGCGCAGACCCGAGGATTCATGCCGCGACGTTTGGACGCTGCTACGGTGCAGAATTCTGCTCCGCTGCGCTCGACGGCTAACATCACGGAATGGACCCGGGGCTTCGCGACGGAGCTTCGCTCCTGCTTCGCCCACGGATGACGAAGCTGAGTGGCTTCAGCCAATCACCTACGGTCGTGAATCCAACGTTGGAAACTTCGGCCGCCACGGCCGAATTAACTGATTAGGATTGCCCTCAGATCATTCACATTCGTACCCGTCGGCCCCGGCACGAACAGATCGCCGATCGCGTTGAACGCCGTCCAGGCATTGTTGCCGGCCAGCATCGCCTTGGCGTCGATGCCGGCGGCACGCATGCGCGAGACAGTCGAGCCATCGGCAAAGGCGCCGGCATTGTCTTCAGAGCCATCGATGCCGTCGGTATCGGCGGCCAATGCATGAATACCTTCCGCGCCGCTGATACCGATGGCAAAGGCGAGCAGGAATTCGGAGTTGCGGCCGCCCTTGCCCCTTTTTCCGTCAACAGGGGCCCGCAAGGTCACGGTCGTCTCGCCGCCGGACAGGATCAGCACCGGCTTTTTGAACGGCCGGTTGCGCGTCGCCACTTCGCGCGCAATGGCTGCATGCACGCCACCGACCTCGCGCGCCTCGCCCTCGATGGAATCGGAGAGGATGACGGCTTCGATGCCCTGCCGTTTTGCCTCAGCGGCTGCCGCTTCCAGCGACACGCCAGCCGAGGCGATCAGGTGCACTTCATTGCGTGAAAAGCGCTGGTCATCCGGATCTGGCGCATCGGCCTCTGGCGAGTTGATGTGCGCCATGACGGCGTCGGGCAGTTTCATGCCGTAGGCCGCTATCGAGGCCAGCGCATCGGCGCGGTTGCCGGAGTCGGGCACGGTCGGGCCGGAGGCCACCAGCGCCGGGTTGTCGCCGGGAATGTCAGAGACAACCAGTGATACCAATTTGGCCGGCCAGGCGGCAGCTGCCAGCCGGCCGCCCTTGATGGTCGAGAGATGCTTGCGGATTGTGTTCATCGCCGCGATCGGCGCGCCGGAGGCAAGCAGCGCCTCGTTGACGGCGATTTCGTCGGCGAGCGTCAGGCCGGCGGCAGGCGACGGCAGCAGCGCCGATCCTCCGCCCGATATCAGCGCCACTACCAGGTCGTCCGCAGTCAGCCCTTGCACCTTTTCGAGCAGGCGCCGCGACGCCTCAAGACCGGCAGCGTCCGGTACCGGATGTGCCGCCTCGATGATTTCGATGCGCTCGCATCTGGCGCCATAGCCGTAGCGGGTGACGACCAGCCCTTCGATTGGGCCATCCCACACCTTCTCGAACGCGGCCGCCATGTGCGCCGAGCCCTTGCCGGCGCCAATGACAATGGTACGGCCCTTGGGCCTGGCCGGCAGATGATCCCTGATGGTCCGTTCAGGATCGGCAGCGGCAACAGCGGCATTGAAGATCGAGATGAGAAAGGATTTGGGATCGAGCACGGTTATCCTTGGCCGTAACTGGCGGTTTTCAAAATGAGCAAACGTTGGCGCTGCCCCTCACCCTCACCCCGTGAAAGACGGGGAGAGGGGATCGCAAGCGCTCGAGCTTGTCCTTTCTCCCCGTCACTATACGGGGAGAAGGTGCCGGCAGGCGGATGAGGGGCAGCGCCAACGTCACGATTTACCTTCCGGCGGCAGCGCCAATTGTGTCCGATCGACGCCGAGATGATCGCACAGTGCATCGACGACGACGCCATGATCCTGGCGTTCCGGCAGGCCGGAGACGGCGATGACGCCGATGACGCCGGCACCCTTTACAGTCACCGGAAACCCGCCGCCGGCCAGTACGTAATCAGCAATATCCAGCCCCTCGCCGACCTTGAAGGTGCGGTCCGGTCGCTGCTGTTCCAGCACCAGACGATAGGTGCTCCTGAGGTAGCGCTTGACCACATTGATCTTGCGTCGTGCCCAGTCGGGGTTGGAGGCGTTTGAACCGGGCATCGCGGCATAAAACAGCGGCCGATCCCACAGCCTGATATCGACAATGATGGGCAGCTTTTCGGCCAGCGCCCGCTCGCGGATCGCCGCGCCGACCTTGAAGGCGACGGCCTCGTCGAAGGCCGGGAAGACCAGCGTCTCTTCCTGTTTCTGGATCAGAGCGATGTCGTCCGCGGCGGCCATTTTGTTCTCCGAAATCGTCACAAATCGTGTGTACGACAAGCTCCGCCCGGTCAAGGTCTCGTCGCGGTGGTGGTCTTGCCCCGCCAGGGTCGACCCCCACTCCGTCGAGCTTCTCTCGACACCTCTCCCCGATCAACAGGGTAGAGGAAGGGCGCCAAGCTGTCCGAACCGGCGCCCGTCCTCCGAAGCAAAGGCTCCCTTCCTCTCCCTCCGGAGGGGGAGAGTTGGCGCCGCAAGCGGCGACGGAGTGGGGGAACCACTTGGCAACCAGGCGGAATCATCATCTTGTCCCGCGCGGATGATGGGTCCTACCCCACGATCATATCGATCTTGGCCGGCCGCCCCGCAACATAGACCTCGCGCACCGCGCGGTCGTCGCCCAATGTCTGCAGCAGGAACAGCTCCTCCGCCAGCGTCTCCACAGTCTCCATCCTCAGCCGCATCGCCGGCGTGGCGCGGGCGTCGAGCACGGTGATGTCCGCGTCGGTGCCTTCATCCAGCGTGCCGACCTTGTCCGCCACAGACAGCGCCTCGGCATTGCCACGCGTTATCTGCCAGAAGGACTGGAACGGGTTCAGCTTTTCGCCATTCAGCGCAATCACCTTGTACCCCTCGTCCATGGTGCGCAGCATCGAATAGTTGGTGCCGCCGCCGACATCGGTGGCGGCAGCGATCCTGAGCGGCTTGTCGCGGCGACGAAAGCGCTGGTAGTCGAACAGGCCGGAGCCGAGGAACAGGTTCGAGGTCGGGCAGAACACCGCCACCGAGCCTGAGTCCGACAGCGCATCGGCCTCGCGTTCCGAGAGATGGATGCAGTGGCCGAACAGGCTCTTTGGCCCCAGCAGGCCATACTGCTCGTAGACATCGGTGTAGTCGCGCGCCTGCGGATAGAGTTTTTGCGTGAAGGCGATTTCGGCGTGGTTTTCCGACAGATGCGTCTGCATATGCAGATCGGGATGCTCGCGGCAGAGCGCGCCCGACATCTCCAACTGTTCGGGCGAAGAGGTGATGGCGAAGCGCGGCGTGATCGCATAAAGCTGGCGGCCCTTGCCGTGCCATTCCGCAATCAGCGCCTTGGTGTCGTCATAGCCCGATTGCGGTGTGTCGAGCACGCCTGCCGGCGCGTTGCGGTCCATCATCACCTTGCCGGCAATGTTGAGCATGCCGCGCGCATGCGATTCGGCAAAGAACGCCTCGGCCGAGGCCTTGTGCACCGAGCAATACGCGGCGACCGTCGTCGTGCCGTGGCGCACCATTTCATCCAAAAACAGCCGCGCGATGCGGCGGCCGTGCTGGGCATTTGCGAATTTGGTCTCTTCGGGAAAGGTGTAGGTGTTCAGCCAGTCGAGCAGTTCGGCGCCATAGGAGGCGATGACCTGCATCTGCGGAAAATGCGCGTGCGCGTCGATGAAGCCTGGCAGCAACAGATGCGGCCGATGATCGATCTTTTTCGCACCGTCGCCAGCCTGCCTTTCCACATCAGCGTAGGCGCCGGCGGCAACGATTCGGCCATCGCGGATCAGCAGGCCGCCATCCTCCTCATAGCGCCAGGCGGCATGGTCGGTGATGGCTTCGGGCAAGCGCAAAAAGCTCAGCGTGCGGCCGCGCAGAAGTGTCGAAGTCATGCTTATTTCCCTGCGCCTTCGAACCAGGCGACCAGCAGCGCCCGTTCCTTGTCGCTGATCTGGGTGACGTTGGCGGGCGGCATGGCGTGGCTGCGCCCGGCCTGCAAATAGATTTCACGCGCATGCTCGGCAATGCCGGCGTCGGTGTCGAGCATCACGCCCTTCGGCGCATGGTAGATGCCTTCATAGACCGGCTCGGCCGTATGGCACATCGAGCAGCGGCCAAGCACGGTGTCGCGCACCGCCGGGAAATGCGACGAGGCGATATAGACTTCGGCCGCGGCGGATGCCTTGGGCTCGCCGGTCAGTATTTTCGGCGCTGTCGACAGCCACATGATGATGACGAATAGCACCGCAGCCGCCATCCAGGTCCAGTGGGGGTTGCCGGCACGCTTATGCACGGTGTTGAAATAGTGCCGGATCAAGACGCCGATGATGAACACCAGCGAGGCGATGACCCAGTTGAACTCCGTCGCAAACGCCAGCGGATAGTGGTTCGACAGCATCAGGAACAGCACGGGCAGCGTCAGGTAATTATTGTGCAGCGAGCGCTGCTTGGCGATCTTGCCGTATTTCGGGTCGGGCTTGCGGCCGGCAATCAGGTCGGCGACGACGATCTTCTGGTTTGGAATGATCACCATGAAGACATTGGCCGACATGATCGTGGCGGTGATGGCGCCCAGATGCAGGAAAGCGGCGCGGCCGGTGAACAGATGCGTCAGACCCCAGGCGATGAACACCAGCACGCCATAGAGCACCAGCATCAGTCCGGTGTCACTTTTGCCGAGCGGCGAGCGGCAGAGCAGATCGTAGACTACCCAGCCGACGCCGATGGTGGCCATCGACAAAAGGATGCCGACCGGCACCGACATCGGCAGCACATTGGGGTCGATCAGGAACAAATCGGCGCCGGCATAGTAGACCACGCACAGCATGGCGAAGCCGGACAGCCAGGTGGCGTAGGATTCCCATTTGAACCAGGTCAGGTGTTCCGGCATTTCGGCCGGCGCCACCAGATATTTCTGGACGTGGTAGAAGCCGCCGCCATGCACCTGCCATTCCTCGCCGAATGCGCCGACCGGCATGCCGGGGCGCTGGCGCAGGCCAAGGTCAAGCGCGACGAAATAGAAGGACGAGCCGATCCAGGCGATGCCGGTGACGACGTGCAGCCAGCGGACGGCGAAACTCAGCCAGTCCCAGAAAATCGCGAAATCCATCATGTGAAATCGTCCCTGCCGATCGGCTGACTTTACGGTGTGGGGCGCAAACGAAAAGAGGCGAGGTGTACGATGACTTTCAAAAAAAATGGAAAATACTAGGCTGACCACGTACGCCGCCACATAAAGAGCCATGAATGGCCTATCTCGACAACATCGCCGTCTTCGTCCGCGTCGTCGAGCTTGGTAATCTGTCGGCGGCGGGCCGCGACATGCGCATTTCGCCGGCGGTCGCCTCCAACCGCATCAAGGAGCTGGAAAAACACCTCGGCGTGCGGCTGTTCAACCGCACCACACGGCAATTGATGCCGACGGAGCATGGCACGGTGTTCTACTCCGGCGCCAAGCAGGTGCTGGAGGCGATCACCGAGGCGGAAGCCGCGGTCTCGGCTCTTTCCGGCCAGCCGCGCGGCACCATCAAGGTGACCGCCCCGCTCGGCCTTGGACGGCGGCTGGTGGCGTCGGGCATTCCGGATTTCCACGACAAATACCCCGATATCGAGGTGCGGCTGAGGCTCTCCGACCACAATATCGACATCATGAAGGAAGGCATCGATGTCGCCTTCAAGCTCGGGATCATCGAGGATTCCAGCCTGAGGATGCGCGGCATCATGGAATGTGAACGCGTGCTGGTGGCGGCACCGAAATATCTCGAAGCGCGCGGCGAGCCGGTGGAGCCACAGGAGCTGATCGGCAAGAAGCACGACTGCCTGATGCTGCGCTATTCCGGGGCGCGCGAATATGTCTGGACGCTGCAGACGCCGTCCGGGCCGCAGAAATTCGAGGTGCACGGCCCCTACGACACCGACGATGGCGATGTGCTGACCGGCTGGGCGCTGTCGGGGCGCGGCATCATCAACAAGCCGCGCTTCGAAGTGGAACCTTTCATCCGCGACCGGCGGCTGCAGGTCATCCTGGCCAGCACACCGCCAACGCCGGTGCAGTTCGCCGCCGTCTATCCGCACAAGAAGCTGCAGGATCCAAAGGTGCGGCTGTTGCTCGACTTCATGGCCGAGCGTTGCCAGCGGCTGATCAAGGATTTGCTGGCCGGCAAGTGAGGGGCTGTTGGCCCAGTCGCCAGGGTTGTCTTACAAGCAGGTGACCTTAGGTTCGCATACGCCGCCCTATGATCGATGGTCCCATGCCGACTGACCAGCAAGCCACAATGCATCTTGCCGTTTCGCTCAACATTACTTCCGGGCAGCCGCTCGGGTTCAGCGACCTGGCCGGCTTTGCCAAGCAAGCGGAAGCGGCGGGGCTGGACATGATTGTCCTCGATGATTCCGCGCCGAACAGCGCCGGGTCGAGTTCTTTCGAAGCGACGACCTTGCTGGCGGCGCTGGCGACGGTGACAAGTCGGATCGGCCTTGTCGCTGCAGCCTCGACGGTGGCTCACCAGCCGTACAATCTGGCGCGCCGTTTAGCTTCGCTCGACATCATCAGCCATGGCCGCGCCGGCTGGCACGCGACCATGGCGCAGGCGCCATGGGAGGCCGCCAATTTCAGCCGGCCGGATGGATTTTCCGACGATGTGTTCCGCCGCCGCACGCAGGAATACATCGGCATCGTTCAGCGCCTGTGGCAGGGCTGGGATGCCGGCGCGCTGCTGTTCGACAAGGCCGGCGGCCGCTTCCACGATCCCGAAAAAATGCACCTGCTCGACCACAAAGGCGAATTTTTCTCCGTGCGCGGGCCGCTGAACGTCGCGCGCTCGCCGCAGGATACGCCGGTGCTGGTGCTGCCCGGCCTGTCCGAGGCCGACCTGGATATCGCCGCCCGCACCGCCGATGTCGTCCTGCTGGACAGACCCACAGAGGACGCCAAGGCGCGCCATGACGATCTCAAGCGCCGCGTTGTGGCCTGCGGACGCGATCCGGGTGCGGTCAAGCTGCTGCTGAACGTTGGCGCAGATGTCGCTGCTAACGCGCTCGAAACATTGTTCAGCTCGCAAAGCTGCGACGGGTTCAACATCGCAATACCGCCTGCCGCGATTGACGGTTTCATCGGCCGCGTGCTGCCGGAATTGCAGCGCCGCAGCCTCGTCCGCCCGGATTATCCCGGCACCACCTTGCGCTCGCATCTCAGACTTGCCGGAGGAGCGCAATGACCCGCCAGATGAAGCTTGGCGCCTTCCTGTGGGCGACGGGCCACCACATCGCCGCCTGGCGTCACCCCAAGGCGCATGTCACGGCAGGCATCGACATCGATCATTACATCCGGCTGGCGCGCACGGCGGAAGCGGCGAAGTTCGACATGGTGTTCTGCGAGGACGCCGCCGGCCTGCGCGAAGCCAATGTCGGCATCGCCAGCCAGACCTCACGCTCGATCGGCTTCGAGCCGATCAGCCTGCTGTCCGCGCTCGCCGTCCAGACCAGCCGCATCGGCCTCGTTTCGACGGCCTCGACCAGCTACAACGAGCCCTATGGGCTGGCGCGCACCTTTCTGTCGCTCGATCATCTGAGTGGTGGCCGGGCTGGCTGGAACCTGGTGACGTCGGCCAGCCCCATCGAAGCCGCCAATTTCGGCGCGACGGGCCTGAAACCCCATGCCGACCGCTACGAGCGGGCGCGCGAATTCGCCGAGGTGGTATCGGGACTTTGGCAAGGCAGTGGCTTTCACTGTCACAACGGCCAGAGCTTTTCGGTGCGCGACCCGCTCGACCTGCCGCGCTCGCCGCAGGGCGCGCCGGTGATGGTGCAGGCCGGCGCCTCGGATGTCGGCCGCGACCTTGCCGCACGCACGGCCGACGTGGTGTTCACGGCGGCGCAGACCCTCGAGGAAGCCAAGGCCTTTTACGACGACCTCAAGGGCCGTATGGCGGCCTATGGGCGGGAACCCGACGACATCAAGATCATGCCCGGCGTCTCCCCGGTGGTGGCGGAAACCGAGGCCGAAGCGCGGGAGAAACAGGAGGAATTGCAGGCGCTGATCCCTGACGATGTCGGCGTGGCGCTGCTGTCCAGCTATCTCAGCATCTCCGATCTCGGGAGCTATCCGATCGACGGACCGATGCCCGAGCTGCCGGAGACCGAGGGCATGAAAAGCCGCCAGGCGCTGGTCATCGAACAATCGCGCCGCGACGGCCTGTCGATCCGCCAGCTTGCGCGCCATTTCGCCGGCGCACGTGGCCATTGGCGTATCGTCGGCACGCCGGCGCAGATCGCTGACGAATTGCAGGCGCGGTTCGAGGGCGGCGGCGCGGACGGCTTCAACGTCATGCCGTCATACTTCCCCGGCGAGCTCGATGCCTTTGCCACGCTGGTGGTGCCGGAACTGCAGCGGCGCGGACTGATCCGTCGGGAATACGAAGGCAGCACCTTGCGAGATCATCTTGGCCTGAAGCGGCCTGCTTAGCCGCGCCGAAGCTTAGCCGGCCATCATCTTGTGCTGGACTTCATGGTCGGCATTCGGCGCGGTGTTGTGAACGACCAGTGCCGTCACGATCTCGGCTGCAGCGAGCGCCGCGATCACCGGCGGGCGCTTGTCCCTGACGGCGTCGCCGCCGATCGGGGAGACGAGGCGGGCGAACTCAGCCTCCGTGCCATCCGCCGATTTCAGGAACCAGTTCCTGAACGTCGCTCTCTTGGTTTTCGAGCCGATCATGCCGACATAGGCCGCGTCGTCGCGCTTCAGCGCTTCGGCGACGATGAGGAAATCCAGCGCATGGTCGTGGGTGAGGATGGCGAAGGCGGTGCCGGCGGGGGCGTTTCGCACCTCGGCCTCGGGCATCGGCGTCAGCCGCGTCTCGACGGTTTCCGGCATGCCTTCCAGCGCTTCGGCCCGCGTCTCGATGACGACACCACGCACGGGAAGAAGTGCAACAGTCGAGGCCAGCGCCCGGCCGACATGGCCGCCGCCGAAGATATAGACATGCGGCAGGTGGGCTTCCTCGGCTTCTGCGGCCGCGATCAGCTCGGCAGTAAGCGCGGCATCGACGACACGGATCAAGACTTCGACGCGCCCGCCGCAGCACTGGCCGATCTCGGGGCCTAGCGGCACGTCAAGCGTGGCGCAGACTTCGTCGAAGCCGATGCGGGCTTCTTTACCCTCCCCCTTGTGGGGAGGGTCGGTGAGCGGACGCCGTGTGGCGGCGTCAGCGAAACGGGGTGGCTTGGCACGATCGTCCGCACCCCCACCCCGGCCGGCTTCGCCGGCCGACCCTCCCCACAAGGGGGAGGGTGAAGACCCCACCATCTGCCTCGCCTTGTCGATCGCGATGTACTCGAGCTGACCGCCGCCGATCGTGCCAAAAGTCGCCGCCTGCGAGACGAGCATGAAGGCGCCCTTCTCGCGGGGGGTCGAGCCCTTGGTACTGGCCACTTCGACCAAGGCAAACCGGTCGGCGCTGGCGAGAAAAGCTCTGAGGCTTTGCACTTTCGACTTCATATTTCGCATTCCCGTACGGGAAATATAGGGTTTTTCAGTCTGAATTGCACGTTTTGCCAGAATCCAGGTCAGAGTCAGGCGCTATTCTTGGCTTCACCCTTCAGCCGTTCGATCGCCATCAGCACCCGTTCTGGTGTTGCAGGAGCGTCGAGACGCGGACAGACCTTATGATCGGCCACACTTGCCACCGCGTCCGACAGCGCATGCAGCACAGACATGCCGAGCGGGAAGGGCGGTTCGCCGACCGCCTTGGAACGGTGCACCGTCGGCTCGTTGGCCTCCGGCCAGTCGGCCAGCGTGACGTTGAATATCTTCGGCCGGTCGGACGCGAGCGGGATCTTATAGGTCGACGGCGCGTGCGTGCGCAGCCGGCCCTTGTCGTCCCACCACAGTTCCTCCGTCGTCAGCCAGCCCATACCCTGGATGAAGCCGCCCTCGATCTGGCCGAGATCGATGGCGCGGTTCAGCGAGCGGCCGGTGTCATGCAATATGTCGGTGCGCTCGACGACATATTCGCCGGTCAACGTGTCGACCGAGACTTCCGAGCACGAGGCGCCATAGGCGAAATAATAGAACGGACGGCCCTCGCCCTTGTCACGGTTCCAGTGGATTTTCGGCGTCTTGTAAAAACCCGCCGCCGACAGTTGGATGCGGGCCATATAGGCCTGCTTGACGAGGTCGGTGAAGGCGATCTCCTGATTGCCGATGCGCACCCGGTTGGGCAGGAAAAGCACCTGCTCGCGCGGCACCTGGTATTTTTCGGCGGCGAAGTCGGTCAGCCGTTCCTTGATCTGGCGGGCGCCGTTCTGCGCCGCCATGCCGTTGAGGTCGGTGCCGGACGACGCCGCGGTGGCCGAAGTGTTCGGCACCTTGCCGGTGGTCGTCGCGGTGATCTTGACCTGGTCGAGGTCGATCTGGAACTCTTCCGCCACCACCTGCGCCACCTTGACGTAGAGGCCTTGCCCCATCTCGGTGCCGCCGTGATTCAGATGCACCGAACCGTCGGTGTAGACATGCACCAGCGCGCCGGCCTGGTTGTAGTGGGTGGCCGTGAAAGAGATGCCGAATTTGACCGGCGTCAGCGCCAGGCCGCGCTTGATGAAGCGGCTGTTGGCGTTGAAGGCCTGGATGATGCGGCGGCGCCCCGCATAGTCGGCGCTCGCCTCCAGCTCGGCGACGATGCGGTGGATGATGTTGTCCTCGACCGTCTGGTGATACGGGGTGACGTTGCGGCCCCCGTCTTTATCACCACTGGTGCCATAAAAATTCTGCTTGCGGATTTCGAGCGGGTCCTTGCCGACGGCAAAGGCAACCTCGTCGATGACGCGTTCGGCACCGACCATCCCTTGCGGGCCGCCGAAGCCGCGAAACGCCGTGTTCGACACGGTGTTGGTGTAAAGCGGCGCCGATTGCGCATGCACCGCCGGCCAGAAATAGGTGTTATCGCAATGGAACAGCGCGCGGTCGGTGACCGGGCCGGACAGGTCCGATGAAAAGCCGCAACGCGCCGCGAACATGAAGTCGACGCCAAGAATGTTGCCGGCGTCGTCGAAACCTACTTCGTAGTCGACGAGGAAGTCATGGCGCTTGCCGGTGGCAATCATGTCGTCGTCACGGTCGGGCCGAATCTTGACCGCGCGATGGTGTTTCTTGGCGGCGATCGCCGCCAATGCCGCAAACTGGTTGCCTTGCGTCTCCTTCCCGCCGAAGCCACCGCCCATACGGCGGATTTCCACCGTGATGGCATTGCTCGGCACGCCCAGCGCATGGCTGACCATATGCTGCACTTCGCTCGGATGCTGGGTCGAGGAATAGATGGTGACGTCCTGGTCCTCGCCGGGAATGGCCACGGCGATATGGCCTTCCAGATAGAAATGCTCCTGGCCGCCAATGCGCATCTTGCCCTTCAGCCGGCGCGGCGCCGCCTTGATCGCGGCGGCGGCATCGCCGCGCTTCAAGGTCAGTGGCGGCGTGACCAGCTTGTCCTTGCGGGGGTCGAGATCGCCAATGTCGGTGACGAAAGGCAATGGACTGTATTCGACCTTGGCCAGCCGGGTGGCGCGGCGCGCCTGTTCGCGCGTCTTGGCAATAACGCAGAAGATCGGCTGACCATAAAACTGGACCTTGTCGTCGGCCAGCACCGGCTCGTCGTGTCGACCGGTCGGCGAAATGTCATTTTCGCCCGGAACGTCCTTGGCCGTCAGCACATCGACGACGCCCGGCGCCGCGCGCACCGCCGACAGATCCATTTTGCTGATCGTCGCATGCGTCGCCGTGGACAGGCCGAGGCAGCCATGCAGCATGCCCGCCGGTTCCGGCATATCGTCGATATAGACCGCGCTGCCGCTGACATGCTTGTGCGCGGAATCGTGGCGCTGGTCGGCGGCGACGCCACCGGAAATCTTCTGCGCCTTGAGATCTGGAGAGGCGTGCTTGTTCATCAGGCCGCCTCGTTGCGTGACACCTGGAACGGCGCCTTGCTGCCGCTGGTTTCGGCAAAAAAGCGCAGCAGCAGGTTCCTGGCCGCCAGCGCCCGGTATTCGGCCGATGCCCGCATATCGGTCAGCGGGGTGAAATCGCCGGCATATTCAGCCATGGCCGCTTCCACCGTTGTCTCCGTCCACGGCTTGCCGAGCAGCGCTTTTTCGACACCGAAAGCCCGCTTCGGGGTGGCCGCCATGCCGCCATAGGCGATGCATATATCGGCCACGGTTCCGTCCTTGGCCAAGTCGAGGAAAAAGGCGCCAAGGGCTGCGGTGATGTCCTCGTCGCGGCGCTTGGTGATCTTGTAGACGGCAAACTTCGTGCCCTTGGCCGGCACGGGAACGTGCACGGCCTCGACGAATTCGCCTGGCTGCCGGTCCTGCTTGCCATAGGCGATGAAGAAATCCTCGAGCGCAATGGTGCGCCGCTTCTTGCCGCGGCGCAGCGTCAGTTGCGCACCAAGCGCGATCAGGGGCGGCGGCGTGTCGCCGATCGGCGAGCCATTGGCGATGTTGCCGCCGATGGTGCCCATGTTTCGTACCTGTTCGCCGCCGATGCGGTCGAACAATGGCCCGAGCGCGGGGATGCGCTTGGCCAGTGTCGCGAAGGCGTCGGTGTAGGTGACGCCGGCTCCGATGGTGATGACGTCATTGTCTTCGGAGATCGCGCACAGCCCCTCGAGATTGCCGATGAAGACTACCGGTGAGATGTCGCGCATGTGCTTGGTGACCCACAGGCCGACGTCGGTCGAGCCGGCGACAACAGTGGCGTCGGGTTCCTTATCCAGTACAGCGGCGAAATCATCGGCGTTGGCCGGGACGACCAACCTCAGCTTGCCGGCGCCG
Organism: Mesorhizobium sp. C395A; assembly: GCF_030323205.1. Taxonomy (NCBI): domain Bacteria; kingdom Pseudomonadati; phylum Pseudomonadota; class Alphaproteobacteria; order Hyphomicrobiales; family Phyllobacteriaceae; genus Mesorhizobium; species Mesorhizobium sp. C395A. The sequence goes on from NZ_CP100473.1 coordinate 5,181,642, forward strand.
ATTTCGACGCGGGCACCGTCATGCATAGCCTCGAGCCTGGCGGTGATCGCCTTGCGCTCGGCCGCCAGCGGATCCTTCGCCGCCTTGCCGTAGCTGGAGATGGCACGCGCGGCGCGCATGATTGCCTCGTAGCCGGTGCAGCGGCAAAGATTGCCTTGCAAGGCCTTTTCGATCGCGGCATTCGACGGGTCCGGCGACTTCATCCACAGGCCGTAGAGCGACATGACGAAGCCCGGCGTGCAGAAGCCGCATTGCGAACCGTGGAAATCGACCATCGCCTGCTGCACCGGATGCAATTGGCCAGGCGCGCCGCGCAGATGCTCGACGGTGACGACATGGGTGCCGTCGAGCGAGCCCAGGAAGCGGATGCAGGCATTGACGCTTTCATAAACCAGCTTGCCGGCGGACAATTTTCCGACCAGCACCGTGCAGGCGCCGCAATCGCCCTCGGCGCAGCCTTCCTTGGTGCCGCGCAGCGAGCGGTCGAGCCGCAACCAGTCGAGCAAGGTCGCGTCGGGCGCCACCGACGACAGCGCGACATCCCTGCCATTGAGGATGAAGCGGATCTCGTTGCGTATGGTGATCTTGGCCATGCGTCAGCTCCCCCTGTAGGTCGAATAGCCATAAGGAGAGATAAGCAACGGCACGTGATAATGCACGGATTCCGCCATGCCGAAGCGGATCGGCACACTGTCGAGGAAGGCCGGTTCCGGCAGTTTGGTGCCCTGGCCGCGTAGATAGTCACCGGCGGCGAACACCAGTTCGTATTCTCCAAGGCGGAATTCCGCTCCTGCCAGCAGCGGCGCATCGCAGCGGCCGTCGGCATTTGTGACGACGGTCTTCAAATGTATCCACGCGTCGCTCTCAAGATGATAAAGCGCGATCGACAGGCCCGCCGCCGGCTTGCCGGTCGCGGTGTCGAGCACATGCGTCGTCAGACGTCCGCCATCGGCTTTCGACGTTTCTGCCACTGGCGCCTCCCATTTCCGATACAGCCGAACAAAGCAGTGAATTGTGCGCCAATTAAAGGCGATGCATAAGTCCCGGTCGAGCGGAGTGGCACAAAAACACTTTCAAAAATTTCGGGGGAATGCGCGAGCAACCCTTTCGACTATCCTGATCATAACTTCCGGCGGCGTCCGGCGGGGAGGGGCAATGCGTTACTCTAGAGACATGCGCGGCTACGGAGCCAATCCGCCGGATCCGAAATGGCCGGGCGGTGCGCATGTGGCCGTCCAATTCGTCGTCAACTACGAGGAAGGCGGCGAGAACTGCGTGCTGCACGGCGACAAGGCCTCGGAAGCCTTCCTGTCGGAAATCGTCGGCGCCGCGCCCTGGGTCGGCCAGCGCCACTGGAACATGGAATCGATCTACGAATATGGCGCGCGGGCAGGCTTCTGGCGGCTGCTGCGCCTGTTCAGCGAGGCGCAAGTGCCGGTGACCTGCTACGGGGTCGCCTCAGCATTAGCCCGGTCGCCCGACCAGGTGGCGGCGATGCAGGAGGCCGGCTGGGAAATGGCCTCGCACGGCCTGAAATGGATCGACTACCGCGACCACAGCGCCGAGGACGAGCGCCGCGACCTCGAAGCGGCGATCAAGCTGCACTACGAGGTGACGGGCCAACGGCCGACCGGCTGGTACACCGGCCGCACCTCGGTCAATACGGTGCGGTTGGTGGCCGAAGAGGGCGGCTTCGACTATGTGTCGGACACTTATGACGACGAACTGCCCTACTGGTTCGAGCACAGCGGCGGCGCGCAACTCGTCATCCCCTACACGCTCGATGCCAACGACATGCGTTTCGCCACGCCGCAGGGTTTCAATTCCGGCGACCAGTTCTTCGCCTATTTGAAGGACAGTTTCGACACGCTCTATGTCGAGGGCAAAGCGGGCCGGCCGCGGATGATGAATATCGGCCTGCATTGCCGCCTCGTCGGACGTCCCGGGCGGGTGGCGGCGCTGAAGCGCTTCGTCGACTATGTCAGATCGCACGACAAGGTCTGGCTGGCGCGGCGCATCGATATCGCCAGGCACTGGCAGGAGAACCACCCCTACCAGCCGGCGGCGCTCAAGCCGTCGAAGATGGCGTTCGAAACCTTCGTCGACACTTTCGGCGGCGTGTTCGAACATTCGCCCTGGATCGCCGAACGTGCCTATGAGCTGGAGCTTGGGCCGGCGCATGACAGCGCCGGCGGCCTGCACAATGCGCTCTGCCGCGTCTTCCGCGCCGCCAGCGAAACCGAGCGGATCGGTGTCCTCAACGCCCATCCCGATCTCGCTGGCAAACTGGCCGAAGCGAGACGCCTCACTGCGGAATCCACACGCGAGCAGGCCTCCGCCGGCCTCGACGCGCTGACCGACAAGGAGCGCGAGCTGTTTTCCAAGCTCAACGCCGCTTACGTCACCACCTTCGGCTTTCCCTTCATCATCGCGGTGCGGGGCAAGACCAAGGAGGAGATCCTCGCCGAGTTCGAGGCGCGCATCGGCAACAGCCGTGGCGTAGAACTCGATACCGCCTGCAAACAGGTCGAGCGCATCGCGCTGCTCCGCCTGAAAGACATGCTCCCGCTCTAATGAAATGACTGAGGGGTCAGGACCCAATGGATATGATCAAGACTGACCAGAAAACCTATTATGCACCGCATGGCGGCCATCCCGGCCAAACTGAGCTTTTGACCGGCCGCGCCGTCTTCACCGAGGCCTATGCCGTCATACCGAAGGGAGTGATGCAGGACATCGTCACCAGCCCACTGCCGTTCTGGGACGAGACCAGGGCCTGGATCATCGCCAGGCCGCTTTCGGGTTTCGCCGAGACATTTTCGCAGTACATCGTCGAGGTCCTGCCCGGCGGCGGCAGCGACCGGCCCGAGCCGGACGCCGGCGCCGAGGGCGTGCTGTTCGTGGTTGAGGGCGAGTTGACCGTTTCGCTGGCCGGCAAGAAGCACGTGCTGCAAGCCGGCGGTTTTGCCTTCCTGCCGCCGGACAGCGGCTGGACGGTGCGCAACGAAGGTCGCGACGCCGTACGCTTCCACTGGATCAGGAAGGCCTATGAGGCCGTCGACGGCATCGACGCGCCGGAAGTCTTGTTCAGCAGTGACCAGCAAATGGCGCCGACGCCGATGCCCGGCACCGAGGGTCGCTGGGCGACGACCCGTTTCGTCGATCCAGCCGACATGCGCCACGACATGCATGTCACCATCGTTACGCTCGAGCCTGGCGCCGTCATCCCATTTGCCGAGACGCATGTCATGGAGCACGGGCTCTATGTCTTGGAAGGCAAGGCGGTCTACCGCCTCAACCAGGACTGGGTCGAGGTCGAGGCCGGCGACTTCATGTGGCTGCGCGCCTTCTGCCCGCAGGCCTGCTACGCGGGCGGCCCAGGCAAATTCCGCTATCTCCTTTACAAGGACGTCAACCGGCACGCCAAGCTCGGCGGGGCGGGCATTGGCGGTCGCGCGCGGTGACCCGCATCACAGCGCGGCCGCTGACCCGCGAAAGCTTTGCCGGCTTCGGCGATGTCATCGACATGGGCGGCGGCAATCACTACCCGATCAATGGCGGCAAGACCGAGCGCTACCACAATCTCGCCACCGCTGAAGCCGCGGGACCGAATGCCCGCGTGCTGATCTCGATGGCGCGCGGCACGCCTTACGACCTGCCGCTGAAGCTGAGCATGGTCGAGCGCCATCCCTTGGGCAGCCAGGCGTTCATCCCGCTGTCGCCGCGGCCTTTCCTGGTCGTCGTCTGCCATGACGGCAAGGACGGTCCGGGCGAGCCGCACGCCTTCATCACCGCACCCGGGCAAGGCGTCAACTATCCGCGCAATCTCTGGCACGGCGTGCTGACGCCGCTCGGCGAAGCGCAGGATTTCGTCATCGTCGACCGCGGCGGTGACGGCTCCAACCTCGAAGAGTTCCATTTCTCGCACCCCTACGAAATCCATCTCCCCAACGAGACCTGAGAAATGACCGACATATCGCTGATCGACCGCCTGCTCGATGTCATCGAGCACGACATCGTGCCGAAAACGGCAGAGGGCGTGGCCCATGGGAACAAGCTGTTCGGCGCCGCCATCCTGCGGAAGGGCGACCGCTCGCTGGTGCTGGCCGAAACCAACAACGAGATGGAAAATCCGCTCTGGCATGGCGAGGTGCACTGCCTGAAGCGTTTCTATGAAATGCCGAAAGCCGAGCGCGTCGACACCAAGGACGCCATCTTCATCGCCACGCATGAGCCCTGCTCGCTCTGCCTGTCGGCGATCACCTGGACCGGCTTCGACAATTTCTACTACCTCTTCAGCCACGAGGATTCACGCGACAGCTTTGCGATCCCGCACGATCTGAAAATCCTGAAAGAGGTCTTCACTCTTGATCCCGGCGGCTACAATGCCGAGAACGCTTATTGGAAGAGTTTTTCCATTCGCAGGCTGGTGCGGACGCTGCCCGAGGCCGAGCGCGGCCGGCTTGAGGCAAGGATCGGCAATATTTCCGCCCGCTACGACGAACTGTCCGGCGCTTATCAGGCGCGCAAGGCCGAAAACGACATTCCGCTGAACTGACGCGGATTGCCTAGCCTACCTTCGCGTTTTTCAGCACCTCGTTGATCCTGGCCTGCCAGCCCTTGCCGGTCGCCTTGAATTTACTGATGACATCCTGATCCAGACGGATGGACACGACTTGCTTAGGCTTCTCCACGGCTGGCCGGCCACGAGCACGCCTTATGCTCTCGAAAAGTTCTGGAAACACTTCCGCGAAAGGCCTGGCTTGCGCCAACTGTTCGTCTGTCGTCTCCGCATCGTCGGGATCATCAACAATTTGTCTTTGAATTTCCACTTCCTCCGCATCGGTAAGCGGTCGAACACGCGATTTAGGATTGTTCATATACTGACCTTTCCTTTCGGCTGGCACGGCGCGCATCGAGATCACCTCCGAACCAAGCGGCTTGAAAATCACGGCCAGGATGATCTCTCCGAATTCGCCAATCGCCTTGAACCGGTCGGCCTTGGCTGGAAGGACGGTTGAAGTCGCAAAAAAACTCAATATCGAGTTCGGCAAAATCGAGACCCCGGCTGTCCAGGTTCGTCACGCGCTTTGGCTCATCCCAAACGATTTTCAGGCGAAATCCTCATCACGTTGGGTTCAGCTAATAAATGTAATACATTAATTATAATCCTGCAACATCAGGGCAAAACAATCGGGCTACATATCGTGGCGTCGTCGCGGCGACACCGGCCGTCGCCCGTTTGACTTCATGACATGCCCGCTCCATGCGTCACTGACATCCTGGAGCATCGCATGAAAACCATCACCGAATTTCCCCGCAAGGTCGTCGAATTCCCCGATATGGGCATCGTCATGCCGGATGGTTGCCGGCTGTCGGCGCGGGTTTGGATGCCGGAGGACGGCAGCAGCGATCCGGTGCCGGCGATCCTCGAGCACCTGCCCTACCGCAAGCGCGACGGCACCATCTTTCGCGATCAGCTGACGCATCCCTATTTTGCCGGCCACGGCTACGCCTCGATCCGCGTCGACATGCGCGGCAATGGCGATTCCGAAGGTCTGATGGACGACGAATATTCCGAGCAGGAATTGCAGGACGCCTGCGATGTGATTGCCTGGGCGGCAGCACAGCCCTGGTGCAACGGCAGTGTCGGCATGATGGGCATTTCCTGGGGTGGCTTCAACTGCCTGCAGGTGGCGGCCAAGCAGCCGCCGGCGCTGAAGGCGGTGATCAGCCTGTGCTCGACCGTCGACCGCTACGCCGACGACATCCACTACAAGGGCGGCTGCCTTTTGACGGAAAATTTCGGCTGGGCCTCGACCATGTTGTCCTATTCGTCGCGACCGCCGGATCCGCTGCTTGCGGGCGACAATCGCTGGCGCGACCTCTGGCTGACGCGGCTGGAGAACCAGTCTTTCCTTCTGCCGCTCTGGCTCAGCCATCAGCATCGCGACGCCTATTGGAAACGCGGTTCGATCTGCGAGGATTTCTCCGCCGTCAAAGCTGCCGTGCTGTCGATCGGCGGCTGGCATGACGGTTATCGCAACACGATCTCGCACCTGGTCACCAACATCCAGGCGCCGGTGAAGGGCATTGTCGGGCCATGGATCCACAAATATCCGCATTATGCCGAACCCAAACCCGCCATCGGCTTCCTGCAGGAGGCGTTGCGCTGGTGGGACAGCTGGTTGAAGGGCGTCGACACCGGCGTCGAGGCCGACCCGGACTACCGCGCCTATGTCATGGACAGTGTGCGGCCGGCGCGCTGGCACCCGGAGCGGCCGGGCCGTTGGGTGGCCGAACAGGAATGGCCGTCTCCCAACATCAAGGTCGGGGCGATCGAACTCATTGCTGACGGCGTCAGGCCGGCGATCGTGGCGACCCCGCAAAGCTGCGGGCTCGCCGGCGGCGAATATTTTCCTTTCACCTTTGGCCCGGAACTTCCGGGCGACCAACGCCCGGACGATGCGCTGTCCGTCTGCTTCGATCAGCCTGTGCTTGCCGAGACACTCGACATCGTCGGCGCGCCGGAGCTTCTCATCCGGGTGTCGTCCGATCGCCCGCAGGCGAACATCGCGGTCCGACTGTGCGACGTGCACCCCGACGGCGCCTCGGAACTGATCTCCTACGGCGTGCTCAACCTGACGCATCGCGCTTCGCACGAACAGCCGCAAGCGCTGGTGCCGGGCGAAACGGTTTCGGCGCGCGTTATTCTCGACCAGTGCGCCTACCGCGTGCCGGCCGGACACCGCCTGCGCATCGCTGTTTCCAACGCTTACTGGCCGATGATCTGGCCGTCGCCGGAGCCGGTGCGGCTCGACCTTTCAGCGGCGACGCTGAGGCTGCCGCTGCGCCCGCTCGCAAAAAGCGACGAGACCTCGTTCCAGTCTCCCGAAGGCGCAACACCCTGGGCAACCGAGACAGTTCGTGCAGCGAATTCCGAGCGTCACGTCGATCGCGATGAGAAGACCGGCATCGTCACGCTGTCGATCACGGATGATTTCGGAGAAGTGCGCGATCTCGCGCATGGACTGGCCAATGGCAGCATTGCCCGCGAGAGCTGGACGATCCACCCCGACGACCCGCTGTCTGCCTCGGGCCGCACGCACTGGACGCAGACCTTGTCGCGAAACGGATGGTCGGTGCGCACCGAGACGTCGGCTGAAATGCGCTGCGATGCGCAAAACTTCATCGTCAGCGCCAGAATCGAAGCCTATGAGGGCGAAACGCGGGTTTTCGAAGGCGATTTCGAAGAGACGATCCCGCGCGACCTGCTCTGAGCGTCCACCCGACTGGTCCAGTTGCGACGCACGATTTACGCCACGGCATGTCGCATTCCGTCTTGCTTACCGCTTTGCCTTCCGGTCAATATCCCTTTGGTAACAACAAGCAAAAAACGACCATAAGGTCGAACCAACAGAGTGAGGAACTCAAATGTCCAACGAACTCGAATATCTGAGCCGGCGCGTTGCGTCCGGCAAGCTGAGCCGTCGTGATTTCCTCGGCCGCGCCGCAGCACTCGGCGTCACAGCGCCCTTCGCCAATATGCTGCTTTCCAGTGCGGCTCGCGCGGAAGGCCCGGTCAAGGGCGGCACGCTGAAGGCCGGCCTCGTCGGCGGCGAATCCACGAACAGCCTGGACCCGGCTTTGTTCATGACGCAAGTGCCGTTCGCTTTTGGCAAGATGTGGGGCGAACTGATCGTCGAGCTGTCCCCGGAAGGCAAGCTCGAGAACCGCATCGCCGAAGAGATCGGCTCGTCGGACGACGCCAAGGTGTGGACGCTGAAAATCCGCGACGGCGTCGAATTCCACAACGGCAAGACGGTGACCGCTGAGGATGTGGCGGCAACGCTCGAGCGCCATTCCGATGAAAAGTCGAAGTCCGGCGCGCTGGGCTACATGAAGGGCATCGACAGCATCAAAGCCAGTGGCAAGGAAGTCGTCCTGACGCTGAAGGAGGCCAACGCCGACCTTCCCTATCTCCTCAGCGACTACCACCTCATCGTCCAGCCCAACGGCGGCAAGGACAAGGCGGATGCCGGCATCTCGGCAGGACCCTACAAGGTCACCACCAACGAGCCCGGCGTGCGCCATGGCGGCGAGCGCTTCGCCAATTACTGGCAGGCCGACAAGATGGGCCATGCCGACCAGATCGAGATCATCGTCATCAACGACGCGACCGCGCGCACGGCGGCCCTGCAGGGCGGCCAGGTCAACATGATCAACCGCGTCGAGCCGAAGATCGTCGACCTGATCAAGCGTGTACCGGGCGTCACCATCCGCAACCATGCCGGCCCCGGCCACTATGTCTTCATCATGCATTGCAACACCGCGCCCTTCGACAACAGCGACCTGCGCATGGCGCTGAAGCTCGCGATCGACCGTGAGGAGATGCTGAACAAGGTGCTGCGCGGCTACGGCTCGCTCGGCAACGACTTCCCGATCAATTCGTCCTATCCGCTGTTTTCCGAGATCGAGCAGCGCAAATATGATCCCGACAAGGCCAAGTTCCACTACAAGAAGTCGGGCCATGACGGCACCGTGCTGCTGCGCACCTCCGACGTCGCCTTCCCGGGCGCGGTCGACGCCTCGCAGCTCTTCCAGCAGAGCGCGGCCAAGGCCGGCATCAAGATCGAGCTCAAGCGCGAGCCCGGCGACGGCTACTGGAACGAGGTCTGGAACAAGCAGCCCTTCTGCGCCTCCTATTGGGGCGGCCGCTCGACCCAGGACCAGATGTACTCGACCGCCTATCTGTCGACCGCCGACTGGAACGACACCCGTTTCAAGCGTCCGGACTTCGACAAGCTGGTGCTGGCTGCACGCGCCGAACTCGACGAGACCAAGCGCAAGCAGATGTACCACGACATGGCCGTGCTGGTGCGCGACGAGGGCGGCCTGATCCTGCCGATGTTCAATCAGTTCATCGATGCGACAGGCGCCAAGGTCGGCGGCTGGGTAGACGATCCGCATCAGGAGCTGATGAACGGCTACGCGCTGGCGAAGTGCTGGCTCGAAGCCTGAGCCCGGCTTTGCGGATATGTCCTCACCCGTCGTGAAACTTGTGGCCCAGCGCGTTGCGCTGGGCATCGTCCTCTTGCTGGCCGTTTCGGTCCTGATCTTCGCCGGCACCCAGATCCTGCCCGGCGACGTCGCGCAAGCCATTCTCGGACAATCGGCGACGCCGGAATCGCTCGCCAATCTGCGCGAGCAGCTCGGCCTGAATCAGCCGGCTTACATCAGGTATTTCCATTGGCTAGGCGGTGTGCTCACCGGCGATCTTGGCACGGCGATGTCGAGCGGCCAGGATATTGCCACGTCGATCAAGGGGCGGCTGTGGAACACGCTGTTCCTCGCCTTCTGGGCTGCGATCGTGGCCGTGCCGCTGGCCATCATCCTCGGCCTGATCGCCGTGCGCTACCGCAATGGCTGGGTCGACAAGCTGATCTCCGGCCTGGCGCTCGCCTCGACATCTTTCCCGGAATTCTTCATCGGCTATGTGCTCGTCTATTTCTTTGCCGTGAAGTATCAATGGTTCCCGGCCATTTCCACGGTCTATGACGGCATGCCGTTCGGTGAGCGCATGCAGGCGATCGCGCTGCCGGCCACCGCGCTAACGCTGGTTGTGCTGGCGCATATGATGCGCATGACCCGCGCGGCCATCCTCAACGTCATGCAGTCGGCCTATGTCGAGACGGCGGAACTGAAAGGCCTGTCGGCCTTCAACGTCATCCGCAAGCATGCTTTCCCCAATGCCATAGCGCCGATCATCAACGTGGTCATGCTCAACCTCGCCTACCTCATCGTCGGCGTCGTCGTGGTCGAGGTGATCTTCGTCTATCCCGGCATGGGACAATATCTGGTCGACCACGTCACCAAGCGCGACGTGCCGGTGGTGCAGGCGGTCGGCCTGGTCTTCGCCGCCGTCTATATCAGCCTGAACATCATTGCGGACATCGGGGCGATTGTCGCCAATCCGCGCCTCAGACATCCGAAATAGGCGGCGGGCATGCTCGACATCAAACGCATCCCCATCCCCGCACTGATCGGCATCGTGCTGACAGCTATGTTCGTGCTGGCGGCAGTTTTCGCACCGTTGATCGCACCGTACGGCAATGCCGAAATCGTCGGCGATGTCTGGGAACCGATGACGGCGGCACATTTGCTGGGCACCGACAATCTCGGTCGCGATCTTCTGTCGCGCATGATCTACGGCGCTCGCATCACGCTGTTCATTGCGGTGCTGGCCACCGCGCTGTCATTCTCGCTCGGCGCCATCCTCGGCTTTTCGGCGGCGGTGTTCGGCGGCTGGTTCGACACGCTGCTGTCGCGCCTTGTCGATCTGCTGATGTCGATCCCGACCTTGATCATGGCGCTCGTCGTGCTTTCGGTGCTGCCGACCAACCTGGTGACGCTGATCCTGGTGATGGGCGTCCTCGACTCGACCCGCGTCTACCGGCTGTCGCGCGCGGTGGCCGTCGACATCAACGTCATGGATTATGTCGAGGCCGCCAAGCTGCGGGGCGAAGGCAGCGGCTGGATCATCTTCCGCGAGATCCTGCCCAACGCGCTTTCGCCGCTGGTCTCGGAACTTGGCCTGCGCTTCATCTACGCGGTGCTGTTCTTGTCGACGCTGTCCTTTCTCGGGCTTGGCGTGCAACCGCCGGATGCCGACTGGGGCGGCATGGTCAAGGAGAACAAGGACGGCATCGTCTTCGGTATCGGGGCGGCACTCATTCCCGCCGCGGCGATCGCAGCACTGGCGATTTCGGTCAATCTGGTCGCCGACTGGGTGCTCAACCGCACGACAAGCCTGAAGGGAGGACGCGGGTGATGGCTGACACAAAAGCAAAGCCCGGCCTGCTGCTCGATATCCGCAATCTGCGCATCGAAGCGACAGTGTTTCCGCCCGGCGAGGCGCCGAAGAACATCGTTTTGGTCCACGATGTCTCGCTGACGCTGGAAAAGGGCAAGGTGCTCGGCCTGATCGGCGAGTCCGGCGCCGGCAAGTCGACCATCGGCCTGTCGTCGATGGGCTATGGCCGTGGCGGCGTGCGCATCACCGGCGGAGAGGTGCTGCTCAACGGCCGCGATATCCTCAAGGGCGGCAAGGAAGGTTTCCGCAAATTGCGCGGCCGCGAGGTCTGCTATGTCGCGCAGTCGGCGGCCGCCGCCTTCAACCCGGCGCACAAGCTGATGGACCAGGTGGTGGAAGCAACGCTGCTGCACGGCACGGCGACACGCGCCGAGGCAGAGAAACGTGCCGTGGCGTTGTTCAAGAAGCTCAGCCTGCCAAACCCCGAAATCATCGGCGAACGCTTCCCGCACCAGGTCTCCGGCGGCCAGTTGCAGCGCGTGATGACGGCGATGGCGCTGTGTTCGGAACCCGACCTGATCGTCTTCGACGAGCCGACCACGGCGCTCGACGTGACGACGCAGATCGACGTTCTGGCGGCGATCAAGGACGCCATCCGCGACACCCATGTCGCGGCGCTCTACATCACCCACGATCTTGCCGTCGTCGCCCAGGTCTCGGACGAGATCATGGTGCTGCGCCATGGCAGGTTGGTCGAATGGGGCGGCACTCGCCAGATCATCAAGGAGCCGCGCCAGGAATACACCAATGCGCTGGTCTCGGTGCATGAGATCGAGCATGCCGAGCAGAAGCCCGGCGCCGCGCCGTTCCTGTCGGTCAAGAACGTCACCGCCGCTTACGGCGGCAGCCACGTCAAGGTGCTGAAGAACGTCTCGGTCGACATCTATCCGGGACAGACGCTGGCGGTCGTCGGTGAATCCGGCTCTGGCAAGTCGACGCTGGCGCGCGCCATCACCGGGCTGTTGCCGCCCGAGGAAGGCACCGTCACCTTCGATGGCAGGCCGCTCGCCAACCGGCTTGCCGACCGGCCGAAGGAGGATCTGCGCCAGTTGCAGATGATCTATCAGATGGCCGACGTGGCGATGAACCCGCGCCAGACCGTCGGCACCATCATCGGCCGGCCGCTGGAATTCTACTTCGGCATACGCGGCCGCGAGCGCGACAAGCGCGTCGCCGAACTGCTCGACGAGATCGAGATGGGCAAGGGCTTTCTCGATCGTTATCCGGCCGAACTCTCCGGAGGCCAGAAACAGCGCGTCTGTATCGCCCGCTCGCTCGCCGCCAAGCCCAAGCTGATCATCTGCGACGAGGTGACATCGGCGCTCGACCCGCTGGTGGCCAACGGCATTCTCAAGCTGCTGCTCAACCTGCAGCAGCACGAGAAGGTCGCCTACCTCTTTATCACTCACGATCTGGCGACGGTGAAGTCGATCGCCGATTCGATCGCGGTGATGTACCGCGGCGAGGTGGTGCGCTACGGCGCCAAGAGCAAGGTGCTGACGCCGCCCTTCGACGCCTATACCGACCTGCTGCTGTCGTCCGTTCCCGAGATGGAGATCGGCTGGCTGGAAAAGGCGATCAAGGGACGGCGCATGGCGAGCGCGGGGAATTAGTAGGGAATTCGCGGCCTTTGTCGCGAAAACTTCCTTCAACGGCAAAAGCTTTCCGGAGCCGCCCATGGCGCTCAAGACCAAACTGCTGCTCATCATTCTCGATGGCGTGCCCTACCGGAACTGGCGCCGGCTGATGGGCAATCTCGAGGGCTGGGTGCAGTCGGGCGAGGCGCAGGTGTGGAAGATGCGCTCGGTGCTGCCGTCGACCTCGGCCTGCTGCTATGCCTCGATCCACACCGGGGTTTCGCCGCAGGAGCACGGCATCCTATCCAACGAGAACCGTTTTCTCGTCAACAAGCCGGATATTTTCTCCGAGGTCAGCAAGGCCGGCGGCAAGACCGGCGCAGTGACGCATTCCTACTGGTCCGAATTCTTCCGTTCCTATCCGTTCGATCTGGTCGAGGACATGGAGTATGACGAGCCCAACGGACCGATCGCGCATGGCCGCTTCCACACCATGACCGGCTACAATGCCCGCAACCAGATGACGCCGAGCGATGTCGACCTGTTTGCGACGCTGACCATGCTGACCCGGCGCCATGCCATCGACTACGGTATCCTGCACACCTGCACTCTGGATTCGATGGGCCACCGCTTCGGCCATGACTGCCACGAAATGGACCATGCCTGCTATGCGATGGACGGCATGCTGGCAGCCTTCCTGCCGGGCTGGCGGCAGGCCGGTTACGAGGTGATCGTAACCGCCGACCACGGCCAGACAGACCGCGGCCATCATGGCGGCCGTGACGATGAAATGCAGGATTTCGCGCTGTATTATTTCGGAGCCGGCAAAGGGCCGGATCCGGACACGCTGCTTGATCAACTGCAACTGGCGCCGACGGTGCTGAAGCGGCTGGGTGTGCCGGTGCCGGAGACCATGAAGGCTAAGCCGTTTTTGGGGTGACGGAGGTCGTCGCTGAGCCGCCGTTCGCTACCCCCTCTCCCCGTCACTATACGGGGAGAGGGTAAGGGTGAGGGGCAGCGCTAACATCAAAATAAATACCCCAACGCCGGCGCCGCCCCTCATCCGCCTGCCGCCACCTTCTCCCCGTATAGTGACGGGGAGAAGGGAGACACTCTGGCAACACTCACCTTCTTCGGTTAGCTTCGCCAAAATTCCTTGGCGGAAGGATGAACCTTTTTGAACCTATCGGCGACAGAGCAGACAGGAGCCAGGCGGCTCGACCGGCCATGACGGCAGCGACCGAGACTGATCGCGCGCTTGTCGACCGGGTCGCGAAGGGCGACCGTGCCGCTGTTCGGCTGCTGTTCATGCGTCACCACGCGCGGGTCTACCGCTTCGTGGTGCGCCAGACGGGATCGGAAATGATGGCCGACGATATCGCAAACGAGGTCTTTCTCGAGCTGTGGCGCCAGGCGCCCGGTTTCGAAGGGCGCTCGGAAGTCTCGACATGGCTGCTCGGCATCGCCCGGTTCAAGGCGCTGTCGATGCTGCGCAAGAAAAAAGAAGACTGGATCGATGACGATGATGCGGCGCAGGTTCCCGATGGCGCCGACACGCCGGAAGTCGCCGCCATGAAGGAAGACAAGGGCGCCGCCTTGCGGCGCTTCGTCGATGCTTTGCCGGAGGAACACCGCTCGGTGATCGACCTTGCCTATTACCATGGACAGTCGGTGACGGAGATCGGCGAGGTGCTCGGCATCCCGGTCGCCACTGTCAAGACCCGAATGTTCTACGCCCGCAAGAAACTCGGCGAAGCCCTCAAGGCCGCCGGTTACGACAGGGGGTGGCCATGAGTAATCCTGAAGATATGAGCGCCGCTGAAAAGATGTCACGCCGTGACGAAATGGAAACGCTGCTGCCATTCTACCTGAACGGCTCGCTGGAAGGCTCGGACCTCGAAGCTGTCGAGGAATGGCTGGCGAGCGATCCGGCGGCGATGGCGGCGCTTGGCGAGGCTGAGGCGGAATTCTCCGGCGCCACCGCCGCCAACGAGGCGATCCGGCCACCGGCCGATGCGCTCAGCCGCTTTGCCAGGGCGCTCGACGCCGAAGCCGGATCGGTCCGCGCTCCCGCGGGCCGTTCCTGGCTGGCGCAGGCACTCGGCCGGTTCACGGCGATGCCGGCCACGGTCGGCTGGGTGGCAGCGGCGGTGCTACTGGCGTTGGTCGTGGTGCAGTCCTACGTGCAGACCGGCGGCAAGAGCCATGATTTCGAGGTTGCCGGCGCCGAGGATGATCTGGCGAAACTGCCGTTCGCGCTGGTCAAGTTCAAGCCGGATGCGAAGATGTCCGACATCGCCGTCTTCCTCGACCAGAACGCGCTGAAGATCGCCGGCGGGCCGACCGCCTCGGGCGTCTTCCGCATCGCTATCCCGGTCAAGACCGGAGCAGGCTACACCAGGCTCGTCGGCCTTATTGCCGCCCAGCCTTTCGCGGAGACTGTGATCGAGGGAAGGAAACCGGTTGATGGCAGCTAGGGCGGTCATTCGATTTGCGGCGATCCTGGTGGCGGCGATGACAATCGTCGCCGTGCCGGCGTCGGCGCAGACCAATGATCCCAATGCCGGCCGGGCCGACTGCACCGATGCGGCCGGAGCGGCGGCTGCCGACTGCCCGAAAGACGGCAATGAGGCCAAGGTCGGCGGCGAACCAGGCGCTGTTACCCTTCCGGCCCTGATCTTCGACTTGTTTCCCAACCCACCGGCTCCCGCAGCACCCGTGCCGACGCCACGACCGTCAACGCCGCCTGCCGACACGCAGGCTGGACCACCCGCCCGTGGGGCGATCGTTTCGCCGACCGATCTTGTCGCGACCGCGCCGCGCCGTGCCATCGCCGGCGAGTTCGTGCCCGACGAGGTGCTGGTGACCGTCGACGGCGATGCCGGCGCCGTCCAGCAGATCGCCGCCTCCTTCGGCCTTGAAGTGCGCTCGCAGCGCCAGTCGCGGCTGCTCGGCACCACGCTGGTGCGCTTCGGCATTCCCGACGGCCGCCCGGTCGGCGCCGTGCTGGCGCAGCTGGCCGCCGATGGACGCACCCTGCGGCGCGAGCCAAACCATATCTATTCGCTGCAGCAGGCGGCCGGCATCGTCAACTATGCCTTCGAGCGCATTCAGCTCGACAACAAGCAAGCCAGTGGCGAAAACGTGCGCATCGCCGTCATCGACACCGGCATAGACGACACCAATCCGGCGCTGTCCGGCGTCATTGCCGACCAGTTCGACGCCATGCCCAACGTGCCGGTCGAAAAGCGTGACCACGGTACCTCGGTCGACGGGCTGATCGCCGGCGTCGGCGCGCTCGAAGGCATGGCGCCCGGCGCCAGGATCTATCACGCCCGCGCCTTCGAGGACGGCAGGTCGACCATGGATGTCATCCTGTCGGCGCTCGACTGGGCGGCGGACCAGAATGTCAGCATCATCAATATGAGTTTCGTCGGCCCCAAGAACGATCTGCTCGCCACCGCCTGCCGCAATGCGCGCGGGCTCGGCATCATCCTGGTCGCTGCTGCCGGCAACAACGGGCCGAAAGCGCCCTATGGCTACCCCGCCGCCTATGACGGCGTGATCGCGGTCACCGCCACCGACGCGAAGGACGGGCTGATGCAGCAGGCCAATCGCGGCGCTTATGTCTTCATCTCGGCGCCCGGCGTCGAGATGGTGGCGCCGAGCGGCGCCGGCTCTGACGTCGTCACCGGCACCTCATTTGCCGCCGCGATCGTGTCCGGCGCAATCGCCAACCTGATCCACGCCTCACCCGAGCGCTCGGCCGACGATATCGAAAAGGCGCTGGCCGCCACCGCCAGGGATCTCGGTCCGAAGGGACGGGACAATGATTTCGGTTATGGGCTGCTGGATACGAAGGCGGCGGCGAACAAGTAAACCGGGCGAATTTCGCGCCACCCAATTCAGAGCGCCGGACCCAGCCGAACAGGGCTGCCATCATGGAAGCGCGACAGCCGGAAGCGGCTGAGGTCGTGCCCGGTCTGGTTTCCCTGGATCATGTCGGCAACGACCCGGCCTATGCCAGGCCCGATACCGAAGCCGTGACCGCTCATTCCCGTCGCGACGAAAAGACCGCCGACGGCCTGCACATGATCCACGATGGGGACGACGTCCGGCATGGCGTCGATCATGCCGCCCCAGCCTGCCTTCAGGCGAACTGTTTCGAGCTGTGGAAAAAGACGTCCGAAATTGCGTTCTATGGAACGCAGCCCGGCTCGTTCAGGGGGCGGGTTCAGCACCCGCATTTTTTCGAAAGGACTGACGGAATCCGGCGCCCAATCGCGCGGCGTCGACCAGGCGTCAGGGTAGCCTGACGGGGCGAACGGAAAGTAGCGTGTCCCGAACGGATTGTCCCTGAGGGCGGGAAGGTAATTGGTGGCGTGCCGGAATGCGTCAGGCCCCAGGTAAAGCAAATGGCTGCCGCCCGCGGCGAGCGTATATCCGCCATCCTGCCTGCGCCGGAACGCGATGTGTTCGTCGGCGGCCGCACCTGCATAGACCTCAGGCATGGGCTCCGTTGCGGCTGCGGTTACTCTGACGCTGAGCTGGGGGATGGAGATGCCGTGTCTGCGCAAGAACAGAGATGACCAGGCGCCGCCGGCGACCAGCACGCTGGAGGCCTCGACATACCCCGCCTCGGTCCACACGCCCTTGATCTTGCCGCCTGAGATTTCGAGGGTTCGCGCCGCACAATTCTCGACGATTTTGACGCCTTTTCGCGCGGCGAGCCGGGCAAGTGCGGGCACCGCCAGCCAAGGCTCCGCCCGCATGTCGGAGGGCGTCGTCATCGCGCCCTTGAATTTGCGCGACATGCCTTTGATGAGTGCCGCGGTTTCGTCTGCATCCAGGAGACGGGTGTCGAGCGCATGCGTCGCAGCGATCTTCATGAATGCTTCGAAGCCGGCCATGTCCTTGTCGGTCTTCGCCAGGTAGGTCACACCTGTCTGGGTCAGGCCGATGTCCTCGCCGCATTCCTCAGCCAGTTGCCGCCACAGGCGAATAGCCTCTATGACGATGGGCAACTCGTCGGCGTCGCGTCCCTGCTTTCGGATCCAGCCCCAATTGCGGGACGACTGTTCGGCCGCAATGCGTCCTTTTTCCAGCAGCGTCACCGGGATGTTCCGCTGTGCCAGGAAAAGCGCCGTCGTCACACCGATGATGCCGCCACCGACAATGACCACCTCCGACGTTTTCGGCGGTGGGCCAGGATGCCGGATTGGATCCGTTTCGGAGAACGGGAATATGGGCAAGTGGCGCACCCTGAGGACTGGTTGATGGCTCTGGCTTACTGGTTGCCACCCACTCGAAGCCAAATCAAGGACAGGTCCAGGCAGACCGTTGTCCCAACGAAGTCAATCTATCTGCGGGCAACATCCACATGGGTGAACTTGCCCAGCGGAGCAATTGGATTAATCCCTAAACCGGCGCGCCGGCGACCGAGCCTCTCACCACCAGGTCGACAGGCCAGACCTCGCCCCGCGCCCCTTCTTCCAAGCCGGAAATGCGCGCTGCCAGGCGTTCGGCGATGCGGGCGCCGGCGAGGCGGATCGACGAGCGCGTCGTCGACAGCGGCACGGAAAAATTCTCCGGCTTCAGCCATGGAAAGACGTCGTCATGGGCAATCAACGACAGGTCGCCGGGAATGGTCAGGCCAAGGTCGCGCACGGCACGCACGACGCCGAGCGACATGATCAGGCTGGAGCAGGCGATCGCGGTTGGTGGTTCGCTCTGTTCGAGCAGGCGCCGGGCGGCTCGGTAGCCGTTCTCCTCGGTCATCGTCACCGAGCAGACATGGTGCTCGCCAAGCGTCAGGCCGCTGGCGGCCAGCGCGCGGCGCATACCGCGTTCGCGATGGATGGCGAAGGTCTCGCGGTCGTCGCCGTTGATCAGTGCGAGGCGCCGGTGGCCGAGCTGAACCAGCAGCCGGGCGGCCTCGTGGAAGGCGCCCTCATTGTCGATGTCGGTGAACGGGTAGTCGAAGTCGAAGCCGTCGCTGCGGCCATGGACGATGAAGGGAATGCCCAGCGTGTTGACCAGCGCCACCCGCCGGTCGACCGGGCGCGGCGAGGAGATGTAGACGGCGTCGACCTGGCGGTTGGCGACGATGCGGCGATAGGTGGTTTCCTGGTCGTCGGCATCGGCCGGCGACAGCACCAGGTCGAGCTCGTGCGAGCGGGCATAGTCGCCGAGACCCGACAGGAACTCGACGAAATGCGGGTCGATGTCGACGGAGGCGCCCGTCGGCAGCACATACCCGATCATGCCCGTCTTGCCGGTCGCCAGCCGGCGCGCGCTCGGGTTGGGCCGGTAGCCGTGGCGCTTGGCGGCATCCACCACACGCCGGCGGGTTTCCTCGTTGACCTCGGGATAGCCGTTTAGCGCACGGCTTACCGTTGTCTGCGACAGGGCCAGCATATGAGAGAGCTGCTTCAGGTTCACTGGGAGGCCTCCAAGCCTCAAAGCGCTTTTAATTTTGAAGCCAGGCGGCGCCACAACGGGCGCGGCCAAGCTGGTCGACCATACGCACTGGTCCGGCCAGTTTGAAGCTTAATACGCTGCTGCACCGCCGTAAAACTATGCTGCAGTGCACTTTACCAAGTCTTCCAGCTCGAAATTAAATCGATTAGCTCACCGCCCTCTTGACTTGCAGCCGATTCAATGGCGAGATCAAAAAGACCAAAGCGCTTTGGAAGACTCTTCGAAAGGTTGCGGTTCCTTTCTGAACGAGTCACAGTCCTGCAGCGTCGGCGGGCGGAATGGAGGTTCCGTCCGGGTGTATGTGTCCACACTGGGAGGAATACCGATGAAGAAGATGCTTCTGCTTGGCGCAGCGTTTGCCACGCTCGCCTTGTCCCTGCCGGCGCAAGCCGAACTGAAGTTCAAGCCCGGGGAAGACAAGCGCTTCAACTGGGCCAATTACGAAGAACTGAAGAAGGTCGATCTCAAGGGCGAGACACTGACCATCTTCGGGCCCTGGCGCGGCGAGGACGAAGGCCTCATCCGCACTGTTCTCGAATATTTTCAGGAAGCCACCGGCGCCGAGATCAAATACTCCTCGTCGGAAAATTACGAACAGCAGATCGTCATCGATACCCAGGCCGGCAGCCCGCCCAATATCGCCGTACTGCCGCAGCCGGGCCTGATCCAGGATCTGGCGTCCAAGGGCCTTTTGACGCCGCTGGGCGACGACACCGCCAAATGGATCAAGGACAATTACGGCGCCGGCCAGTCATGGGTCGATCTCGGCACCTTCAAGGACAAGGACGGCAAGCCGGGCTTCTTCGCCTTCCCCTACAAGGCCGACGTGAAATCGCTGGTCTGGTATTCGCCCGACAATTTCGAGGAAGCCGGCTACAAGGTTCCCAAGACCCAGGAAGAGCTCGCCGACCTCGAGAAGAAGATCATCGCCGACGGCGGCACGCCGTGGTGCATCGGCCTCGGCTCAGGCGGCGCTACCGGCTGGCCGGCGACCGACTGGGTCGAAGACATCATGCTGCGCACCCAGGCGCCCGACGTGTATGACAAGTGGGTAAAGAACGAGATCCCGTTCAACGATCCGGCGGTGGTCAACGCCATCGACATTTTCGGCAAGATCGCGACCGACGACAAGATGGTCGACGGTGGGGCCAAGGCGGTTGCCGCGACCGACTTCCGCGACAGCCCGAAGGGCCTCTTCTCGGTGCCGCCGAAATGCTACCTGCACCATCAGGCATCGTTCATCCCGACCTTCTTCCCGGAAGGCACAAAGGTTGGACAGGACGCCGACTTCTTTTACTTCCCGCCCTATGCATCCAAGCCCGAGCTGGGCACGCCTGTGCTCGGCGCCGGCACGCTGGCCATGATCACCAAGGATTCGAAGGGTGCACGCGCGTTCATCGAATTCCTGAAAATGCCGCTGGCACATGAAATCTGGATGGCCCAGGGCGGCTTCGTCACGCCGCTCAAGTCGGTCAACAAGGATGCCTATGCCAGCGACGCGCTGAAGAAGCAGGGCGATATCCTCGCCAATGCCTCGACCTTCCGCTTCGACGGTTCGGACCTGATGCCGGGCAAGATCGGCGCCGGCGCCTTCTGGACCGGCATGATCGATCTGGTCGGCGGCAAGTCGGCGCAGGATGTCGCCACCGACATCCAGAAGAGCTGGGACGCTATCAAGTAGTCAGCTGGCAAGCAGTCAGCTGGCAAGTAACCACTGCCAAGTGTTCAGCCGCTTTGGCGGCAAATTCAGGACTTCCTCCACAGACTGGATCCGGGCCGCTATGGCCCGGATCCGACCGGCGCCTTACGCCGGACCGATTTGCGTTCGTTCGTTTCAGAATAACTTAAATCGGCGCAGAGCCACATCGCCAGGGCTGTTCAAGGCCCGGCCGATCATGCGCAGGGAAGAGGGACCCATGGCTGCTCAGATCTTATCGGCCATTTTTGTCATCATCATCGGCGTCGGCGGCTGCGTCGCCTATTTCTGGGGCGCCAACAAGCTGGTCGACCTGATATTCCCGTCGCGCGGCGTGGCCGGGGCTGCGGCCATCGACAATCTGCGCCGGCAAGGACTGGTCCGTCCGTGGCTGTTCGTCGGCCCGGCGATGATCATCCTCACCGTCTACCTGATCTATCCGGTGGTGGCGACGCTCTGGCTGTCCTTCCTCGACCGCGGCGGCCAGCATTTTGTCGGCTTCGCCAACTATGAATGGGCGTTCGGCGACCGCGAGTTCCGCAACTCGATCCTGAATAACATCATCTGGCTCGCGGTGGTGCCCGCCGCCTGCACCTTTCTAGGGCTGATAATCGCCGTGCTCACTGACAAGATCTGGTGGGGCACGATCGCCAAGAGCCTGATTTTCCTGCCGCTGGCGATCTCCTTCGTCGGCGCCAGCGTGATCTGGAAATTCATCTACGAATATCGCGGCGAGGGCCAGACGCAGATCGGTCTGCTCAACGCCATCATCCAGTATTTCGGCGGTCAGCCGCAGGTCTGGATATCGCTGCCGTTCTGGAACAATTTCTTCCTGATGATCATCCTGATCTGGATCCAGACCGGCTTTGCCATGGTCATCCTGTCTTCGGCGTTGCGCGGCATCCCCGAAGAGACGCTTGAAGCCGCGGTCATCGACGGCGCCAATCCGTTCCAGATCTTCTGGAAGATCATGGTGCCGCAGATCTGGGGCACCATCGCCGTGGTCTGGACGACGATCACCATCCTGGTGCTGAAAGTGTTCGACATCGTGCTGACCATGACCAATGGCCAGTGGAACAGCCAGGTGCTGGCCAATCTGATGTTCGACTGGATGTTCCGCGGCGGCGGCGATTTCGGCCGCGGCGCCACCATCGCCATCATCATCATGATCGCGGTCATCCCGATCATGGTCTGGAACATCCGCCAGGCGAACAAAGAGACGGGAGGACATTGAGATGGCCGTCGCGACCGGAAAGTCCTTTGCCAGCCGCTTCGGCGTCCACATCGCCGTGCTCGTCTTCGTCGCCATCTGGACCGTGCCGACGCTCGGCATCCTGGTCTCGTCGCTGCGCGACAAGGACCAGATCATCGCCTCGGGCTGGTGGAACTCGTTCTCCAGCTCCAGCCAGACTGAAGCCGGCCGCCTGCCGCCGGCCTCGGCGCAGGTCGAGAAGGACGGCAAGTTCCTGCTTGCCGGCAATATCTTCGGCGACGGTGCTGCGCGCAACATCAGCGCCTTCGGCGTCAAGTCGGCGGCACCGACGCAATATCCGGCCGGCACCACTGCCGATCTCGGCGACGGCGTGACCTTGCAGCTCAATGCCGACGGAACGTTCGTCATGAGTTCGCCCAAGGCTTTCGAAGGCGACCGTGGCCAGCGCGTCTATTACGCCTCGTCGGCGCCGCCGAAATTCACCACCGACAATTACAAGACCGTGCTGTTTTCGGAGGGCATCGGCCGCTCGTTCATAAACTCGCTGACCGTCACCATCCCGGCGACGGTCATCCCGATCCTGATCGCCGCCTTCGCCGCCTATGCATTGGCGTGGATGCGTTTTCCCGGCCGCGCCTTGCTGATCGCCACAATCATCGGCCTGCTGGTCGTGCCGCTGCAGATGTCCTTGATCCCGCTTTTGAAGATCTACAACGGCGTCGGCATCTTCTTCGGTGTGCCGTCGAAAACCTATCTCGGCATCTGGCTGGCGCATACCGGCTTCGGCCTGCCCTTCGCCATCTATCTCCTGCGCAGCTATATTGCCGGCCTGCCGCGCGAGATCATGGAATCGGCGCGCATAGATGGCGCCAGCGATTTCGAAATCTTCGTCAAGATCGTGCTGCCGCTGTCCTTCCCGGTGCTGGCGTCCTTTGCAATCTTCCAGTTCCTGTGGGTGTGGAACGATTTGTTGGTGGCAATGGTTTTCCTCGGTACCGAAGGGGACCAGATCGTGCTGACCGCGAAGCTCAACGCGCTGCTCGGCTCGCGCGGCGGCGACTGGGAAATCCTGACGACATCGGCCTTCGTCACCATTATCGTGCCGCTGATCGTGTTCTTCTCGCTGCAGCGCTATTTCGTCCGCGGGCTGCTGGCCGGCTCGGTCAAAGGAGGTTGAGACTTATGCAAGCCGCTTTGAAGGCGACCTCGAAGCCCGATCTCGCCGTCGATCGCGACTGGTGGCGGGGCGCGGTGATCTACCAGATCTATCCGCGCTCCTATCAGGACTCCAATGGCGACGGCATCGGCGACCTCAAGGGCATCATCCGCAGGCTGCCCTACATCGCCTCGCTCGGCGTCGACGCCATCTGGATTTCGCCCTTCTTCAAGTCGCCGATGAAGGATTTCGGCTACGACGTCTCGGACTATTGCGACGTCGACCCGATGTTCGGGACGCTCGCCGATTTCGACGCGCTGGTTGCGGAAGCCCATCACCTCGGCCTCAAGGTGATGATCGACGAGGTGCTGTCGCACACCGCCGACAACCATCCATGGTTCAAGGAGAGCCGCGCCAGCCGTAGCAATCCCAAGGCCGACTGGTATGTCTGGGCCGGCGCCAGGCCGGACGGCACGCCGCCCAACAACTGGCTGTCGATCTTCGGCGGCTCGGCCTGGCAGTGGGACACCAGCCGCCAGCAATATTATCTGCATAATTTCCTGTCCGAGCAGCCGGACCTCAACTTCCACAATCTGGAAGTCCAGGACGCGCTGCTCGACGTCACCCGCTTCTGGCTGGAGCGCGGCGTCGACGGCTTCCGCCTCGACACCATCAATTTCTACTTCCACAGCCAGGGGCTGGAGAACAATCCGCCGCTGCCGCCCGAAGAGCGTAACGACCAGACAGCACCTGCGGTCAATCCCTACAACTACCAGGACCATATCTACGACAAGAGCCGGCCGGAAAACCTTGCCTTCCTCGAACGGTTCCGGGCGCTGCTCGACGAATATCCGGCGGCCGCCGCGGTCGGCGAAGTCGGCGATTCGCAGCGCGGGCTGGAAGTGGTCGCCGCCTACACCGCCGGCGGCAAACGCGTCCACATGTGCTATTCCTTCGATTTCCTGGCGCCGGAAAAGATCAGCGCCGCCAAGGTGCGCCAGGTGCTGGAAGCCTTCGGCAAGGTCGCCAGCGACGGCTGGTCGTGCTGGGCCTTTTCCAACCACGACGTGATGCGTCCGGCCTCGCGCTGGGCCGCCGACGAGGCCGACCCGGCCGCCTATCTGAAGGTTATCTCGGCGCTGCTGATGTCGCTGCGCGGTTCGGTCTGCCTCTATCAGGGAGAGGAGCTTGGGCTGGGCGAAGCCGAGTTGCAGTTCGAGGATCTGCAGGACCCCTACGGCATTCGCTTCTGGCCCGAATTCAAGGGCCGCGACGGCTGCCGCACGCCGATGGTGTGGGATGCAACCGCCAGCAATGCCGGCTTTTCGACGGCCAAGCCCTGGCTGCCGGTGCCGGGCAAGCACTTGTCGCAAGCGGTCAATGTTCAGCAGGGCGACGCGGCCTCGCTGCTCGAGCACTACCGGCGCTTTCTCGGTTTCCGCCGCCAGCATCCGGCCCTGGCCAAAGGCGACATCGAGTTCATCGAAAGCGAGGGCGACACCGTCGCCTTCACTCGCCGTGAGGGCAATGAGCAGATCGTCTGCGTCTTCAATCTGGCCAGCAAGCCGGCCGAGGTCGATCTCGGTGGTCAGGCGCTGCTGCCATTGGCCGGGCACGGTTTTTCGGGACAATCCGGCACAGGTTCCATCCGCCTCGGCGGCTACGGCGCCTGGTTCGGGCGCATCGACTGAGTTTTTGACGAAACTGGATTTTTTGAGGAAATCCAGGTTCTCTAGGGAAATCACTGGGAGGAAATTATGGCCGATGTCACGCTGAGACAGGTGAAGAAATCATACGGCAATCTGCACATTCTCCACGGCATCGACCTCGACATAAAGTCGGGCGAGTTCATCGTCTTCGTCGGCCCGTCGGGTTGCGGCAAGTCGACCTTGCTGCGGTCCATCGCCGGGCTTGAGGAGATCACCTCCGGCGAGCTGAAGATCGCCGGCGAGGTGGTGAACGATGTGCCGCCTTCCAAGCGCGGCATCGCCATGGTGTTCCAGTCCTATGCGCTCTATCCGCACATGACCGTCTACGACAACATGGCCTTCTCGATGAAGATCGGCAAGGAAAGCAAGGCCGAGATCGACAAGCGGGTACGGCAGGCAGCGGAGATCCTGCAGCTGACCAAATATCTCGACCGTCTGCCCAAGGCGATGTCGGGCGGCCAGCGCCAGCGTGTCGCCATCGGTCGCGCCATCGTGCGCAATCCGAAAGTGTTCCTGTTCGACGAGCCGCTGTCGAATCTCGACGCGGCGCTGCGCGTCGCGACCCGCATCGAGATCGCCAAGCTCAAGGAATCGATGCCTGCCACGACCATGATCTACGTCACCCACGATCAGGTCGAAGCGATGACGCTCGCCGACCGCATCGTCGTGCTGAAGGATGGCCATATCGAGCAGGTCGGCACGCCGATGGACCTCTACAAGAAGCCCGGCAATCTGTTCGTTGCCCAGTTCATCGGCTCGCCGGCCATGAACATCCTGCCGGCGACAATCGACAGGACGGGCAACCCGACAATCGTCAGCCATGTCGGCGGCCGCAAGGCAACGGTGCCGATCGCAACGCCGGCGTCAGCAAAGGGTGCGGCAGTCAGCTTCGGCGTGCGGCCGGAGGATCTGTCGGCCGCCACCGGCGCGGAATATCTTTTCGAGGGCGTGGTGGACTATGTCGAGCAACTCGGCGAGGTGCAGCTTGTCTATGTCGATATCGGCCGCGCTGACCTGCCGTTGGTGACCAAGCTGCCCGGCAATGTCGAGGTCAAGCGCGGGGCAAAGCTGCGACTGACCGCGGATGCCGGGGACCTGCACATCTTCGACGCCGATGGGCACTCCTTCTCGCTCAAGCCGGTGGAAGTGAAGGCGGCTTGAGATAGCTGCGTCGTACAGGCATAAAAAAAGAGCGGCGGGCCAGGCCCGCCACTCTTTTTTAAGCTTCGGCTGTTAGTTGTTGCCGAACCGATCCCTGTCGCTGCTCTGAGGAACGAACTTCTGTTGGTCGTCCGACGAGTTCAGCAGCTTGTAGACCGCCGAGTTGGTGCCGGTCGACGAAGTGCGGGTGGTGTCGACGGCAGCGGCCGGCTGGTTGGCGCCATTGGAGCCATAATTGTCGCTGCCGGCAAAGGCAGCGCTCGAAACAGCCAGAACGGCTGCGGTGGCGAGAACGATCTTCTTCATTTTAGTCTCCTGAATTTTTCTGATGCTGCCAGCTGCAGCGGATAAGCCCGCCACGTGCTGGAAACCGGCTTTTAGCGGCCGAAAAGGTTACGGTCGGCACCGTGGGCAGGCGCCTGCTCGGCTGGAGTCGACTTCTCAACCGAAGCCGTATGGCCACTATCGGTCGACGTAATCGCAGGCTGGTTGGCGCCGTTCGAACCGTAGTTGTCGCTGCCGGCGAAAGCGCTGCCGGAGATGGCCAAAACGGCGGCGGCAGCAAGGATGATCTTTTTCATTTCAAATACTCCTGAATTTTTTGGGATCCCGAGAGCGACGGGTTAGCCGCCCTTCTTTGGTCGGGATCAGCGATTGCCGTAGAGGTCGCGGTCGGCGCCCTGAACGACAGGCTGCTTGTCAGCGTGCGCCGGCTTCTGAATGGAAGCCGTATACGAGCTGTCGACCGAGACGGCTGGCTGGTTCGCACCATTGGAACCGTAATTGTCGCTACCGGCGAAGGCGCTGCCGGTGATCGCCAAAACGGCTGCGGCAGTGAGGATGATCTTTTTCATTTTTAGTACTCCAGTTTGTCTGTCCGTCTAGCGGCGTGTCTTGGGAGGAATTCGCGTCGTTCGGACAGCCCCGATGTGGGAAAGCCATAGGCTGGTTTCCAATCACGAAGTTGTTCCGTGTGGACCACGGTCCTGCACCTTGAAATTGTGCTAGGAAGTTCCTCTATGGTCATTTATCGCATTGTTTTCAGTTGCTTATGTCGAACCGAGTGGTTCGCTCCGGTGTCGGTTTCCGGGCCGTCGTTCACACCGTCCTGCACGCATTGTCAACAGAAACGAACCGTTCGGTTCGATTAGAGATTGCTAATAGTAACTTTTCGATACCGTTGAGCCCTTTTTGCCCCCGATCGGAACTGGATCCGCAGCGATTCGAAACGGCGATGATAGCGCCGCAAGACAGGATCTCAGCCCTTCGGTGGTCGGCGGGGCGTATGCGCGCGTGTCGCGCCGCATGGATATGATGTCGCTTTCATGCCGACGTCGCGATCGCTGCCGTGATTAGATGATCGCATCTCAGGTGCCGCTTCGTGACGACGCAGCGGAGAATTGGGAAGCCGGTCAGAATCCGGCGCTGCCCCCGCAACGGTGGTGGAGTTGAAGTCGCAACGGGAGACCACTGGGCAAGAGCCTGGGAAGGTGTCGCGATGGTCCGCAAGGACAACTCCAGAGCCCGGAAACCAGCCCGAGATGCATAGACTCGACTGATCGCGGTGGGCGGTCAAGAGGTGGATAGTGCATGTCCGGCGCCGCGCCGGCCTGCGTCCGATCCTTCCTCCATCACCACCAAGTTCAGTCCTTAAACCACGAGGACAGAACTATGGATACGCGCAACGACATGCTGAGGCTCCTGAACGGCCGCAAGCAAGGCTTTTCGCTGGAACAGCCCTTCTACACCGACCCGGACTATTTCAAGCTCGACATGGAGCTTATCTGGTATCGCGACTGGCTGTTCATCGGCCATGATTGCGAACTGCCGAAGCCCGGCAGCTATATCACCGTGCAGATCGGCGATTATCCGGTGGTGCTGGTCCGCGACCAGAAGGGCAACATCAACGCCTTTCACAATTCCTGCCGCCATCGCGGCAGCCGTGTCTGCAACACTGAGAAGGGCATGGCGGCAAAGCTTGTCTGCCCCTATCACCAGTGGACCTACGAGCTTGACGGCCGGCTGCTGTTTGCCCGCCAGATGGCCGACGGTTTCGACAAGAGCCAGTTCGGCCTGAAGCCCGTCGCCTGCGAGAGCGTCGGCGGCTACATCTTCATCTGCCTGGCGAAAGAACCTGCCGACTTTGCGCCGATGCGCGCCATGATAGAGCCCTACCTCAAGCCGCACCGGCTGAATGAAGCCAAGGTCGCCTTCGAGAGCACCATCATCGAGAAGGGCAACTGGAAGCTGGTCTGGGAAAACAACCGCGAATGCTATCACTGCGCCGGCAATCATCCAGAGCTGTGCAAGACATTCCCCGAAGCGCCGACGGTGACCGGCGTGCAGGGCGCCGACAGCGATCCGGAGATGCTGGCGCACTGGGCGAAATGCGAGGCGGCGGGCCTGCCGAGCAAGTTCCGCATCGATCCGGCCGGGCAATACCGCGCCACCCGCGCGCCGCTGCTGCGCGATGCCGTCAGCTACACGATGTCGGGAAAGCGCGCGGTGACGAAGAACCTGTCCGACACTGTTGCCGCCGACCGCATCGGCACCTTGATGCACTACCACTATCCGACGACCTGGAACCACATACTGATCGACCATGCGGTCACCTTCCGGGTGCTGCCGATCAGCGCCACCGAAACCGCGGTGACGACCAAGTGGCTGGTGCACAAGGATGCGGTCGAGGGGGTCGACTACAACCTTGAGGAGCTCACCCATGTCTGGACCGAGACCAACGACCAGGACCGCCGCATCGTCGAGGAAAACGCCTTCGGCATCCTGTCTCCGGCCTATGAGCCCGGCCCCTATTCGGAGCTGCACGAGGGCGGCGTGATCCAGTTCGTCGAATGGTACGCGGCCTTCATCGGCCCGCGCCTTGCCGAAGGCGGCCGGCCGGCGCTGCGCAGCGTCGCGTGAGCTGGAGCAGGCGAAGAGGGACCAGAGGATGAATGCGATGACGGATCTTGGGCTCTATCGCCATCTTGACCAGATGGCGCCGTGGAACGATAGGCTGCAGGTGCTGGAAGTGATCGGCGTCAGCGACGAGGCGCCCGACGTCAAGACCTTCACCTTCCGCTCCGACAACCAGACCTGGTTCCGCTACAAGCCGGGCCAGTTCCTGACGCTGGAACTGCCGACACCGGACGGGCCGCTGATGCGCACCTACACGCTGTCGTCGTCGCCATCGCGGCCGTTTTCGATCGCGGTGACGATCAAGGCGCAGGCCGGCAGCATCGGCACGCGCTGGATGTTCGACCATCTGGTGCCCGGTTCGCATGTCAAGGCCTACGGACCGGCCGGCGACTTCTCGTTGCACAGCCACCCGGCGGCCAAATACCTGTTCATTTCCGCCGGCTCCGGCGTGACGCCGATGATGTCGATGCTGCGCTGGCTGAACGACTGCGCGCCATGGACCGATGTCGGTTTCGTCAACTGCGCGCGGCGTGCCGAAGAGATCATCTTCCGCAAGGAACTCGAACTGCTCGGCGGCCATATGCCCGGCCTGTCGCTCGGCTTCATGATCGAGGAACGTTCCAGCCGCGAAGGCTGGTACGGCCATATGGGCCGCATCGATGCGATCCGGCTGCCCTTGCTGGCTCCGGACTTCCGCGAGCGCGAAATCTTCTGCTGCGGCCCCGATCCGTTCATGCGCGCCGTGCGCGGCATGCTGGATGCCGCCGGCTTCGACATGACGAAATACCATCAGGAGAGCTTTGCCGCGCCTGTGGTGGAGGAAATTCCGGCGCCGTTTGCCTCCCCGGTCGAGGACGGCATCGCTGCACCTGTCGAAGCCGTGACGCCGATCCGCTTCTCGCTTTCGGAGGTCGACGCCGGCTGCGTCGCCGGCCAGACCGTGCTGCAGACCGCGCGCAGCTCGGGCGTGCGGATTCCCGCCGCCTGCGAGTTCGGCCTGTGCGGCACCTGCAAGGTGAAGAAGGTCTCCGGCGAAGTCGAGATGAGCCACAATGGCGGCATCCTCGACCACGAGATCGATGACGGTTTTATCCTTGCCTGCTGCTCGAAACCATTGTCGGCGCTCGAAATCGAGGCTTGAGCCGGTCGACTTCGCCGCAACGGTCGCCGACGCAGGCGTTGTATTCGCGGGTCTTTGTCTTGCCAACCAACGGCCAAGTGATTTAGACGCACTTAGGAAGGGCTTGGCAGACCGTGAAGCCGGCGCATCCCTTCAGGGCGCATGGGACGGGGGACACAGCGATGCAACAGCGGGTCTACGCGGTCGCAAGCAAGGACATCGTTTTCGAATCATTCGATGGCGAAGCCGTCGTTCTCGATCTTTCGAACGGCAAGTATTTCGGCTTTTCCGATTCCGGCAGCCGGGTCTGGCAGGCTTTGTCGTCCGGCGTCGCCACTGAAGCGCTGGTCGGAGCTGCCGCGGGCGCCGCAAAAATAAGCCTGGCCGACCTCGAAAGCTTCGTTGCCCGACTGCTCGATTTCGGGTTGCTTGCGCCAGCCGAAACACCGGCACAACCGCTTTCGGGCGAGCTGTCGTCTGCGCTTGCTGCCAGCAATGAGCCGCTCAAGGTCGATGTCCATGACGACCTTGCCGATCTCATCATTGTCGACCCGATCCATGAGGTCGAGGAACCTCTCGGCTGGCCGGCGGTGAAACAGGCATAATCGTTTCCCTAAAGCGCGTCGCGTTTGAACGGACTCAGGCGACGCGGTTTAGATCTTTTATTTTATGCATGTCGTCGTCTCAAAACCGGGGCCACCCCGAGCGACATGCATCAGGCGACCCGGCGCAATTCTGGACGCTGAACAACCAACACATGCCTTTGATCACGCTGCAAACCCTGCCGGATTATGCCCGCCATGTGCTGGCGGCCGCGGAAAGCGCCGCCGCATTCTATCCCGTTACCGCCAGCGTGCGGTTGCCGGGACTGGAGCTGAGTGTCCACCTCGACCATGGCACGCTGGCGGAAGCCATGAGCCATGCCTTCATACCGGCCCCGGAAAATCCGTCTGCATCTGACGGCTGCCGCATTTTCGTCGCCCACCCGGGCATCGATGGCGTCCTCGCCCCGGCCACCTGGGGCCGAGGCGATTACAACCATCATGCCTTTGCCAACCGGCTGGAAGAGGCCGGATTGCGCGGCAGCTACTATCATGACCTCGATTTCTGGCAGTTCCATGATCCGCAACGCCATGTCGGGGCGCAGCTGATGATGGCGGCCGAGGCCTTTCCGCCATGGGAACAGGCGGCGCCGCTGCGCGCCTTCCTGCATTGGGAATATGCGGCGCGCGGCATGCGGCTTACCCATGCCGGCACGCTGGGCATCGATGGCAAGGGCGTGTTGCTGGCGGGCTCCGGGGGAGCCGGAAAATCGGGAACAGTCGTCGCCGGCCTGCTCAATGGGCTCGATAGCGTCGGCGACGACTATGTGCTGATCGACCGGACCGGGGGGGTGACGGCCTATCCGCTGTTTGCCACGCTCAAGCAGGATCCGGAGGGCTTCAAGCGGCTGAAGCTGGAGGAGCGGCTAAAGTCGTACCAACCGCTGAACTGGCAAGGCAAGCATGCCTTTCACATCGACGAGATCGCGCCTCGACCAACTCCTCCAAGTCTGGACATTATTGCTTTGATAGTGCCCCATATCAGGGGAGGTGCGAGAAGCTCGGTCATGCCCATATCGCGCAAGGATGCCATGATCGCCCTGGCGCCGTCAGGAATCGTGCAGATGCCGGGCGAGCGGGAAGCGGGCTTTCGCTTTTTCAGCGAGCTTACCCGCGATCTGCCATGCTACCGGCTGTCGCTGGGGACCGAGCCGCGCGAGATCGCCGGCACGATTGCGGATTTCGTCCTTCGGGGCTCCGCATGAAGTTGAGCGTCATCGTGCCGGTCTGCAATCGGGAGATCTATGTCGTTTCGACGTTGCGGTCCCTGCTCAGGCAACGCGACGATGCCGATCTCGATATCATCGTTGTCGACGATGGCTCGACGGACAGCTCCGTTGAAGCAGTCCGCGCCATCATGCGGGAAGCGTCGTGCATCCGCCTGTTCCAGCAGGCAAACCAGGGCGTGGCCAACGCGCGCAACACAGGGCTGAGGCAGTTGCTGCCGCAAACCGAACTGGTGTCGTTCCTGGATTCGGACGACGTCTCGCCGGCTGGACGATTCAAGACTGGCCTACCCCTGTTCGCGGCCGACCCTGCGCTCGAGCTGACCTACTCGCTGATGACGCGCGTCGATCTCATGGACGACGAAGCCCTTCAGCCGGCACCGGGCGGCGCAGGTCCCACCGTGCGCGGCGTCAGCCTTAGCGCCGGGATATTCCGCAGGGCACTCATCGACCGTACAGGTGCTTTCGACGAGGAGTTCCGGCAGGGCGAAGACGCCGACTATCTGCTGCGCATTTTCGAAACCAGCCCAAAGCACATTTTTCCCGACACCGTCGCGGTATACTACCGGCGCCACCCCGGCAATTTGACCAAGCAAAGGGATGTGGCGGTGCGCGAATACCTACGTGTAATTCAGAAATCCTTGCGGCGGCGCAAGGCCGATCCGTCGCGGCGCCCGGTCGAGGGGCTTTTCGAGATCAAGCGCCCGGCAGAGTGGTGAAAGAATGAATAGATCACAGCCTGGAATGCGTGCGTGAAGCTGAGCGTGATCATGCCGGTCTACAACCGCGAACGCCATGTCGGCTCGGCGCTGCGCTCGCTGCTGAGGCAGCGCGATGCCGCCGATCTCGACATCATCGTTATCGATGACGGTTCGACCGACAGTTCGGTGGCGGTCGTGCGCTCGCTGATCGCGGAGGCGCCGTGCATTCGCCTTTTCCAGCAGCAGAATGCCGGGGTGACGCGGGCACGCAACGCGGGCTTGCGGCAATTGCTGCCGCAGACCGGGCTGGTATCGTTTCTCGATTCCGACGACATTTCCCCGCCGGGCCGCTTCAAGGCGGATCTGGCCTGTTTCGACGCAGACCGCACCCTCGAGCTCACCTATTCGCGCATGACGCTGGTCGACGACATAGATGACGATACGCTGGAGCCGACAGCCGACAGCCACTCGGTGACGGTTCGCGGCATTCACCTGTCTCCCGCTATCTTCGTCCGGCGATTGGTCGAACGCATCGGCAGCTTCGACGAGGATTTCCACCAGGCCGAGGACACCGACTATCTGCTGCGCACTTTCGAAAGCGGGCCGAAATTCACGATGCCCGACACTGTTGCGCTCTATTACCGGCGCCATCCCGGCAACATGACCAGGCAGGCCGATGTTCCTTTTCGCGAATTCATGCGCGCCGTCTACAAGTCGATGAAACGGCGCGAGGCCGACCGCTCCTTGCACCCTGTCGACGGCATCTTCGATTTCAAGGAACTTGCGAATTGGCGTTTCCTGTGATGGCCAGCTACGGCGTCGTCATTCCGGCCTTCAACGCGACCGCCACCATCGCCGAGACGCTGCGATCGGTCGCGGCCCAGACGGTCCAGCCCGACGCCATAATCGTCGTCGATGACGGCTCGACCGACGATACGGTCGCGGTGGTCAATGCGCTGGGCATGCCGGTGCAGGTGTTGCGCCAGGACAATGCCGGACCAGGCAGCGCCACCACCAGGGGCATCGCCGCGCTGGCGACGCCCTTCGTCGCCACGCTCGATGCGGACGATCTGTGGCTGCCGACCAAGATCGAAAGGCAGCTGGAGCATTTCGAGCGGTTTCCCGCGACGGCAGGAGTCTTTGCCCACTGGCGGACGTTTCGCGATGACAAGCCCGATGTGCAACAGGACGTGGCCGTGGCGGGCTGGTCGCGCACGACGATGATGATCCGCCGGGAGGTAGCCGAGGCCGTCGGTCCGATCATCGACCCGCAAGGCGGTCGCGGCGACATGGTCGACTGGATCGCCCGTGTCCGCGAGGCGGGCTTTGCGCTTGCCATGCTCGACGATGTCCTAACCTTGCGCCGCATCCGGCCCGACAGCATGTCCTATGGACGCGACCCCGTGCGCGACCGCGGTTATGTCGAAGTCGTAAGGCTGGCCATGCAAAGGCGAGCAGCGAAAAAGGCGAGCGCCGACTGATGGCCAATGCCATGCGCCGTATCGGCCGTCGGTTTCCGGACTATGGTTGGTCATGGCCCACTGGCGGCCTCGACCAGTTGCTGAAGGCCGCATTGCTCCCCGATGAAGAGGCGGCCGGGGGCTATGCGGCGCGCTGGCTCGACGAGAACGATATCGACCATGCTGCTTTCCGCGAGCATCGGCTGCTGGCCGCGATCTCCGACAGGTTCGGCCGCAAGCTCGCTGGGCATCCGGCCTATCCACGTCTTGTCGGCCTGCAAAAGATGCTGTGGACCAAATCGCGACTGGCTGCGCGCGAGGCCGAGCCGGCGCTACAGGCCATGATCGACGCCGGCTGCGCGGTGATGCTTATCAAAGGCGCCAGCCGCATCGCCGTCAACGCGTCGGCGCAGCGCGGCCGGGTGGCGCATGACATCGACATACTGGTGCGCTCGCAGGCCATGATTGCCGCCTTCGATGTGCTTAGCGAACGCGACTGGCAGATCGCCACCGGCGTCAGTCCGCAATATCTGCGCACCAGGCTGGCGTCCTTGCGTTCGATGAATTTTTTCAAGGGCAGTTTCGGCGACATCGACCTGCACCAGCTCGCTTATGACGGGTCGCAGCAAAGCGCGGAAGATGATCTGGCGATCTGGCAGCGGGCGCTGTCAGCCGATTTCAATGGCGTCCGCGTGCTTGTGCCCTCTCCGGCCGACCGCATGGCGCTCGCCATCGCACATGGCGGCCTCGATGCCCACACCCACAGCGACTGGCTGGTCGACTGTGCGGTCGCCATCGAGAGTGGCGCAGTCGACTGGGGCGTGTTCGCCGACATCGTCGCCAAGCGGGGCCTCGCCGTCGCCGCGGCGGTGGCGCTCTCCTATCTCTGCCTGGAGATCGGCATTGCGGTGCCGGAGGCCGAACTTGCAAAGACGATTGAGTTGGCCGACCGCGCCGGCCTGTCGCGCTGGTCCTCGGTGCTGCAGGCCAAGCCGCGCACCGATTTCGGCGGCCTCGTTTGGCTGTCGCGCGGCTTTGCCAAGCAGTTGCGCCTCAAACGCAAAAAGGGCCGCCTGCAGCAGCCGACGCCCGCCGTCTGGCGCGGCAGGCCGACATTGCGCAAGGCAAGAGCGACGTCGGCGCCGTTTGCACTTTCCCAGCCCCTGCCGCGTCCGGACAGGACTGGAGCGATGGTGCTGGACGTCACCGTCAGGATCGTCGTTCCACCAATCCGGCGCCGCATTGAGATGGAAATCAATGCCGGCGGCGGCCATGTCGCCCGCCTGCGTTCCATGGTGATCAGCCGCGCCGGCGGCGGACGTGTGCTGCGCTTTCGCGGCAAGGTAACGGTGGACGACACCGGCCGGCCTCTGGTGATCGAGGCACGGCCATCGCGCCAGTTCCGCAACTGGGACAATGAGGCCGAAGTCGCCGCCTATGGCGCGCTGCCGTTCCAATTGCTGTCGGCAAGGTTTTCACCCACCTGAGAGCGGGTGGCTGTTTCCATGAAACGGTGAACCACTGTGGCCCTCTCAGACGCCATAGCGCTCGGTGCGGATGATTTCCGCTGATATGCCGGCGTCGATCAGCGCCTGGGCAGCCGCCGAGACGAAGGCGTTCGACCCGCAGACGAAGGCGAGCGCCGGCGGCCGCGGCAGCCGCGTGAGCGCCTGCATGACCATTGCCGTGTCGATGCGCCTCGAATAGTCGGACGGGCGCCGTACGGCCTCGCGCGTCAGCGTCAGCACCAGCTCGAACCCGTCGCGGCGGTCACCGAGACCGATCAGCTCGTCGCGGAAGATCACCTCGTCCCAGACCCGCACCGAAAACATCAGCGCCACCGGCACCGCCGATTTGCGCAAGGTTCGATGCCGCACCATCGCCATCAGCGGCACCACGCCGGAGCCGCCGCCGACCAGAAGCAGCGG
Organism: Mesorhizobium sp. C395A; assembly: GCF_030323205.1. Classification (NCBI taxonomy): domain Bacteria; kingdom Pseudomonadati; phylum Pseudomonadota; class Alphaproteobacteria; order Hyphomicrobiales; family Phyllobacteriaceae; genus Mesorhizobium; species Mesorhizobium sp. C395A. The sequence continues at coordinate 5,217,460 of NZ_CP100473.1, forward strand.
CCCGCCATCCCCATCGGACCAGACGAAATGGCCGCCGAGCGGCCCGCGCAGTTCGATCTCGTCACCGACCGCGGCGACGTCGTGGAAGAAGGGCGAGACTTCACCGTCGTCGAGCTTCTCGATCGCCAGCTCGATCGTGGCGCCGCTCTCCGGCGCCGAGGCGATGGAGTAGGAGCGGCGTGCCTGGTAGCCGTCAGGCGCGGTCAGCCTGACATCGACATGCTGTCCGGCGCGATAGGCGAATCGCCGTGACAGCGCGAAGAAGAAACTGGTAACGCGTGGCGTCCGCTTTTCGATCCGGGTGATTTTCGCCGTCTGCCAGGGAGATTGCGGCGCTTCGCTCATGGATCGCCGCTATAGCGCTGCTCGCGCCACGGGTCGCCATAGATGTGATAGCCGCGCAATTCCCAGAAGCCCGGCTCGTCGCGCTCGGTGAACTGCAGCCCGTTCAGCCATTTGGCCGATTTCCAGAAATAGAGATGCGGCACCAGGAGCCGCGCCGGGCCGCCATGGTCGGCCGTGATCGGCTTGCCCTCATAAAGCAGCGCCACCATCGCCTTGCCCGCGGTGAGATCCTTGGCCGGCACGTTGGTGGTGTAGCCGTCATAGCCATGCGCCAGCAGGAAGCCGGTCGGCGCTTCGATGCCGGCATCGGCAACGATGTCGTCGACCAGCACGCCTTGCCAGGCGGTATCGAACTTGGTCCAGGCGGTAACGCAATGGATGTCGCGCGTCATCTTGGTCAAGGGCAGCGCGTTGAACTCGGCCCAGTTCCATTTCTTGATCGGGCGCGGCCCGTGCTTGAGCGTGAACGACCAGTCCTCGGTGCGCACGCGCGGCGTCGGCCCCGCCGACAGCACCGGAAAGCCCTGTTCGAGATACTGACCGGGCGGAATGCGCGCATCGGTCTCCGTCGGAGGCTTTCGACCGGAGGAAAAACCGCGAGTGACCATCGGACCGTCCGTTTTTAGCAGGCCATCGCCGGCCTGCCGTAATGTTCTCGAAGATGTCGCGGCGGGCAACAGGAATTTTGGCGGGGCCGTGCGGCAGGCCTGCCGATCGTTCAGCGAGCCCGCCGAATCATGTCTCAACCGGCGGCGAAGGGTACGGCGACGAAGATTTGTGTGTCGCCCCGGTCGACCAAAAGCAGCACCGACTTCCGGCCCGATCTGCCGGCCTCGGCGATCGCCTGGTTGGCTTTCCGCGCATTCCGCACCGGCGACTGGTCGACGGCGACGATGACGTCGCCCGGCTGCAGGCCCGCATTGGCGGCTGCCTTGTCCGGATTGACGCGCTCGACCACGGCGCCACGCTGGGTCCGATCACAATGTCGTCAGCGGCCTTCGGTGCCTGAGATAGGTTGTGGCGATCTCGCGCATCCGGTTGCCGTCGAAGCTCGGCCCATGGCCGCCATGGCCGAGGCGAACAGGCAGGTCAAGGAGCCGCTGCATGGTACGGCGATAATCAGGCCGGGAGGAATCCGGCAGGTCGTCGATCAGCGTGGAATCGTAGATGGCGTCGCCGGCAAAGAACAGGCCGTCTGCCTCGTCGAACAAAGCGATCGAATCCGGCGAATGTCCGGGCAGATGCAGGACGCGGAACTGCCGGTCGCCGAGGTCGACGGTGTCGCCCTCGTCCAGCGTGCGCGTCAGCGGCGCCGGCGGAATCTTGTAGTCGGCCGCCGTCCAGCCCGGCGCCGGCAATTTCGAAACGGCGCCGTCGAGATTGCAAAACATGTAGGCGTAGGTCACTGCCTCATTCATGGTCTCGAAATGCTCGGCACTGTGCCGCGGCCCGGCGCGCAGCGGAAACTCGTGCAGCGAGCCGACATGGTCGAGATGGATGTGGGTGGCGACAACAATGAGCGGCTTGCCCTCGGGCGTGTCGATCTCAGGCGCCAGCGGGCAGATGCCCATGCCGGTGTCGACCAGCAGGTCGGCGTCGCGTCCCCTGAAATGCCAGATGTTGGCGCGCACGAAATCATGCACGAACGGCTCGGTCAGCATCGTCGTGCGGTCGTCGATGATCGTCTTGCCGAACCAGTCGCCGACAACGCGCTCGCCACCAAAACGGGTGCCGCCAAAACGGCCGCCCATCAGACGAAGGGCTTTCCCACCTTGTATTTTTCCGGCACCAGCCGCTTCAGGTAAGCCATGCCCGCTTCCGACAGCTGGTTGACATCGGGCTTCATGAAATCGTCGGGCATATGGCGCGTCTTGCCGGCGACGTTCTTCAGCGGCACCTTCTTCAGCACAGTTTTCGTGCCGTCATATTGCAGCGCCACCGAGCCACCGCCTTCGTCGGCAACGGCAACCGCGAAGGCGCCGGCGTCGAAAGCCTCCTGCGCGTCGACGGCGCTGATCGCGCCGACATAGCCGCGCGGCATGTAGCCAAGCGCATCGACGCGGGCGCGCTTGCCGGGGAGGCCTTCGGCGAGCGCACGTTCCAGAGCTGACGGCAGGTCGCTGCCCGACAGTTTGACGTTGCCATGCGCGTCGCGCTCGAGCTTGTCCGGCGGCACCAGGCTTTCGACCAGCGCCTTGCCGTCGGCGGTGCTGACTCCTTCGGAGACGGCGACGATGCAACGCTTGTGGCGGTCGAGCGTGGCGCGCACGTCGTCGATGAAACCGGCGGCGGAGAACGGCCGTTCCGGCACGTAGACCAGATGCGGGCCGCTGTCGGGATCGAGCTGCCAGGCTGCAGCCGCCGCGGTGAGGAAGCCGGCATGCCGACCCATTACGATGCCGACATAGATGCCGGGCAATGCGCGGAAATCGAGATCGACGGACAGGAAGGCGCCGGCGACGAATTCGGCCGCCGAGATGAAGCCCGGCGTGTGGTCGTTTTCCTCGAGGTCGTTGTCGATGGTTTTTGGCGCATGGACGAAAGCAATGCTGCCGCCGGCGGCGTCGGTCAGAATCTGCTGCGTGCCCGACGTGTCGTTGCCACCGATGTAGATGAAAGCGTCGGCGCCGGCCTTCTTCAACCCGTTGAGGATGACTTCGCAATAGGCAGCGTCGGGCTTGTCGCGTGTCGAGCCGAGCGCGGCACTCGGCGTGCCGGCGATCAGCCGCAGCCGGTCCTCTGGGATGGCGGAGAGGTCGACATAGTTGCCGTCACGAATGCCGCGTACGCCGTGGAGCGAGCCCAGCACCTTGGCGCCGGGATGGCGCTTGCGGACTTCCAGCGTGGCCCCGACAACCGTCTGGTTGATGACGGCGGTCGGGCCGCCGCCCTGTGCGATGACAAACGTTCCAGCCATGCTCGATCTCTCCCGGCGCTGTGGTTTTCAAGGCACCTTGGCCTAGCTTGCCGCATCGCGCAACGGGAGTTTCCAGCGGCGCCAAACCGCCGCACAGGATCAGACGACCACGACCGGGTTCTTCTTGGAAACGCGGCTGTAGAGGTCGATGATATCCTGGTTGATCAGGCGCACGCAGCCCGACGACATCGCCTGGCCAATGCTCGCCCATTCCGGCGAACCGTGTATGCGGTAGCCGGTGTCCTTGCCGTCCTGGTAGATGTAGAGGGCGCGTGCGCCGAGCGGGTTGGTGAGGCCACCGGGCTGGCCGTTTTGCCATTTCACCAGTTCCGGCTTGCGCTGGATCATCTCCGGCGGCGGCGTCCAGGTCGGCCATTCCTTGCCGTACTGGATGTTGGCGCGGCCGGACCAGCGGAAGCCGTCCTTGCCGATGCCGACGCCGTAGCGGATGGCGTCGCCGCCCTCCTGCACCAGATAGAGCTTTCGCTCCTGCAGATGCACGACAATGGTGCCGGGCGCCTCGCCGGTCTCGTTGACGACGATCTGGCGGCGGAACTCCGGCTTGACCTTCTGATAGGGCACCGCCGGCACTTCGAAGCCGCCATCGTTGAGCGAGGCGTACATGACATCAGGGCCGGTGACGTTCTTGTCGACGCTGATCGCCGGACGGATCGGCCGCACCGAGCCGGTGACCGTGTCATCCAGCTGGAATTGCGGCAGCTCGAGCGTCGAAGTGCTGCAGCCGGCCATGCCGAGCAGCGTCATGGCGCCGGCCCCTGACAGGACGAAGCGGCGGGAATAGAGATGTTCGGTCTCGTTTGCGTCGCCATTTGCTGGCGGCGTCACATTCTGCGGCAACTCACGCATGCACCCAAACCCTACGCTGTCGGCGGGAAACACGGTCCGGCCGGATGGCAGGCAGTTTCGCCAAACATGGTTGAAAAAGGGTGAAGGCCCAACGACCGGTCTTAAGCCTGTGCCGCCAATAGCCGCAGCGATCTGGCGAAATGGTCCGCCGTGCATTTTTGGGAGAGGGCTCTTTACATTCCTCCGCACACGAGGATTTATCCTTTTCTTTGCGCTCAAGGAGACAAAGATGTCGTTCGAAAACTGGGCCGCCTTCGCCGCCGCCTCCACCGTTCTGCTCATCATTCCCGGCCCGACCATTCTTCTGGTCGTGTCCTATGCGCTGGGCCAGGGCTGGCGCACCGCCTTGCCGATGGCCGTCGGCGTGGCGCTGGGCGACTTCACCGCCATGACCCTGTCGATGCTGGGCATCGGCGCGCTGCTGGCCGCGTCGGCGACCGTGTTCACCATTCTGAAGCTGATCGGCGCCTGCTATCTGATCTATCTCGGGGTAAAACTGTTTCGCGCCGGCGGCGCGCTCAAAGCCGAACCACCCACAGATGCCGTCTCGGCCGCCAAGATGATGGCGCACGCCTGGCTGGTCACCGCACTCAACCCGAAGAGCATCACGTTCTTTGTCGCCTTCCTGCCGCAGTTCCTCAATCGGGAAGCCGATTTCTGGACACAGATGCTGATCTTCGAAACGACCTTCCTGGCGCTCGCCTTCGCCAATGCCTTCGGCTACGCGCTGATTGCGGCGCGCGCCCGCAACGTCGTACGCAACCCCAAGGCGATCCGCATCTTCAACCGCACCGGCGGCACGCTGCTGGTCGGCGCCGGGATCGCCACGGTGGCGATGCGCTCGGGCCATTAGGAACTGCGGAGCATCAGGGCCGATATGGCAGTAAGAGATCCATTCGGCCTAATGTTTTCGGGCGCGACCGAGGCCGGGTTTTCACCCTACAGCCAGGCCGTTCATGAATTGCAATGCTTCGTCGGCGACCCGGTCGGCTCCGTTGACCGCGCCATATCGGCGGATCCCGGTTTCGTCATGGCGCATGTCTTCAAGGGGTATCTGTTCGGCCTCGCCACCGAACGCGAGGCAACGGCGGTCGCCCAGGCATGCCATGCTGCGGCACTGCCGCTTGCCGCGACGCCGCGCGAACAGGCGCATGTGGCGGCCCTTGGCCACCTTGCCGAGGGACGCTGGCATGACGCCGCGCGCCTGCTCGAAGATATCGCCATCGACAACCCGCTCGACGCGGTGGCGTTGCAGGTCGGCCACCAGATCGACTTCTTCACCGGCAATGCCCGCATGCTGCGCGACCGTATCGGCCGCGCGCTACCGTCCTGGCAGAGCGGCATGCCAGGTTATCACGCCATTCTCGGTATGCAGGCCTTCGGTCTCGAGGAGATGGGCGACTATATCAGAGCCGAAAGTTTCGGCCGACAGGCGATCGAGATCGAGCCGCGAGACGGCTGGGCGCAGCACGCGGTCGCCCATGTCATGGAGATGCAGAGCCGGCAACGGGACGGCATCGCCTGGATGCGCGCCAATCCCGAGGCGTGGACCAAAGAGAGCTTCCTGCAGGTGCATAATTGGTGGCATCTGGCGCTGTTCCACTACGATCTCGGCGAGACCGACGAGGTGCTCAAGCTCTATGACGGGCCGATCTATGGCGAGCGTTCGACGCTGGCGCTGAACATGGTCGACGCCTCTGCGATCCTGTGGCGGCTTTATCTCGGCGGTGTCGATGTCGGCGACCGCTGGGCAGCGCTCGCTGCCAACTGGGCGCCGAAGGCTGGAGCCGGCAATTACGCCTTCAACGATGCGCATGCGATGATGGCATTCGTCGGCGCCGGTCTCGAAGCGCCGGTCAAGATCTTGCTCGAAGCCCAGCACGAGGCGATGCGCGGCAGCGACGACAACGCCGCCTTTACCCGGGATGTCGGCCAGCCACTGACGGAAGGCATCAAGGCATTCGGCGAGGGCAATTACAGCGAAGCGGTGCGCCTGATCCGACCGATCCGCGCCATTGCCCATCGCTTTGGCGGCAGCCACGCCCAGCGCGATGTGATTGATCTCACGCTGATCGAGGCGGCGTTGCGCGCCGGCGACACGGCGCTTGCCTGGGCGTTGACGGCCGAGCGCGCACTGGTCCGGCCGGACAGTCCGCTGTCGGCGCTGTTTTCGCAACGCGCCGCCAATTTGTCAGAGAATTGACCCGCGGCGGATCTTGTTTTAAAAACTGGCAAGCCAGATTTTTTCGAGACCCGAAAAAATTAATGGCAATGGGAGGAATGCATGTATCTCGGCCTCGATCTCGGCACGTCGGGCGTCAAGGCGCTGTTGATCGATGCCGGGCAGAAGATCATCGGCTCCGGCCATGCTTCGCTTGACGTATCGCGGCCGCATCCCGGCTGGTCCGAACAAAACCCCGCCGACTGGATCCGCGCCTGCGAGACGGCCATCGCCGAGCTGAAAACGTCGCACCCGAAAGAGCTTGCCGCGGTCAAGGGCATCGGCCTTTCCGGCCATATGCATGGCGCCACCTTGCTCGATGCCGGCGACCAGGTGCTGCGCCCCTGCATCCTGTGGAACGATACGCGCAGCCACGCTGAGGCCGCCGCGCTGGATGCCGACCCGCGCTTTCGCCAACTCACCGGGAATATCGTCTTCCCCGGCTTCACGGCGCCGAAACTCGCCTGGGTGAAGAACAATGAGCCCGCGGTTTTCGCCAAGGTTGCAAAAGTGCTTTTGCCGAAGGATTACCTTCGGTTCTGGCTGACCGGCGAGCATATCTCAGAAATGTCGGACTCCGCCGGCACCTCCTGGCTAGATGTCGGCAAGCGGCGCTGGTCCCCCGAATTGCTTGCGGCGACATCGCTCGACGAAAGGCAGATGCCGTCGCTGGTCGAAGGCACGGAGAAGGCCGGAGCCTTGCGCGCCGAACTGGCCGCCAACTGGGGCATAGCATCAGGCGTCCCGGTAGCCGGTGGCGCGGGCGACAATGCGGCTTCAGCCTGCGGCATGGGCACGGTCGGCGCCGGCCACGCTTTTGTGTCGCTGGGCACATCTGGCGTGCTGTTTGCTGCCAACGCTTCCTACCTGCCCAATCCGGCAAGCGCGGTGCACACCTTCTGCCATGCCCTGCCCAACACCTGGCACCAGATGGGGGTCATCCTGTCTGCGACCGATTCGCTGAACTGGCTGTCGGAGATTTCAGGCAAGAAGGCCGGCGAATTGACCGCCGAACTTGGCGATGTGCTGAAAGCGCCGAGCGGGGTGTCGTTCCTGCCCTATCTCTCGGGCGAGCGCACGCCGCACAATGATTCCGCCATTCGTGGGTCCTTCACCGGACTGGCGCATGAGTCGAGCCGCGCGGTGCTGACGCAGGCCGTGCTTGAAGGCGTCGCCTTCGCATTCCGCGACAGTCTCGAAGCCTTGAAGACCGCCGGCACGGATTTGACGCGGGTGACGGCAATCGGCGGCGGCTCGCGCTCGCGCTACTGGCTGAAGGCGATCGCTACGGCGCTGCAGGTGCCCGTGGACATTCCGGCCGACGGCGATTTCGGTGCTGCCTTTGGCGCGGCGAGGCTTGGTCTGATCGCGGCGACAGGGGCTGATCCGCTGGCGGTGTGCACGGCGCCGAGGACGGATGCGACGATCGAGCCGGATGCTGCGCTTGGCGGGGCGTATGCCGATGCGTACCAGCGCTACCGGGCGCTATACCCGGCGATCAAAGGCATGACCGCGTGAGTCGGCGCGAGGCACCCCCCTCTGCCCTGCCGGGCATCTCCCCCGCAAGGGGGGAGATCGGCAGCGTCGGCGGGTATGCCAGTCTTGTAAGGTGGGTGATTAGCGAAGGCGTGGATGCCAGCCAATCTCCCCCCTTGCGGGGGAGATGCCCGGCAGGGCAGAGGGGGGTGTCTCGCGCCACCCTTAATCGATCACTGCGCCGGCACCTTGTCCAGAAACCCGGTGACGCTCTTCAGGCGCCCATTTTCGATAACACCGATATCGGTGCCTTCGATAACCGACGGCACGCCTTCCGGCCCAAGATTCCACGAGAAGCGGATGCGGTCGCCAAACCCGTCCGGCGTACCCTTCAGCGAGAACCGGAAGCCGGCGAAGCGCTGCTGTACGCCGTCGATCAGCCCAGCAACGCCGGCGTGGCCGTCGCCCTGCATGAGCGGATCGCGGTAGCTGACGTCTTCGGTGAAGGTGGCCTTGAGCAGTTCGGCACGGCGATCCGCATCGGCCTCGTTCCAGGCGGTGATGTAGTTCTGGGCGATCGTATTGAGGTCGGTCATGGTCTGTCTCCTTCGTTGAGTGGCTTTGACACGAGGCTTTTCACCCCAAGCGAGAGCGAAACCAATTACGCCTGAGGTAATCAGGGTGAACTATTCGAGAGAGGACAGAAATCATGAGCAGCGGATTTTTCGGCGACATCAAAGCGATCAAGTATGAGGGGCCGGATTCCACCAATCCGCTGGCCTACCGCTTCTACAATCCCGACGAGGTGGTGGCCGGCAAACGGCTGGAAGACCATCTGCGCTTCGCCGTCGCCTACTGGCATTCTTTCGCCTGGCCGGGCGGCGATCCCTTTGGCGGCCAGACCTTCGACCGGCCCTGGTTTCCCAAGGCTGGCGGCGTCGACACGATGGAACTGGCCAAGCTGAAAGCCGACGTCGCCTTCGAGATGTTCTCGCTGCTCGGCGCGCCCTATTTCTGCTTCCACGACGCCGACGTGCGGCCGGAAGGCAAGGATTTCTCCGAAAGTGCCGCGCGGCTCGACGAGATCGCCGACTATTTTGCCGCCAAGATGAAGAAGACCGGCGTCAAACTGCTCTGGGGCACGGCCAACCTGTTCTCCAACCGCCGCTTCATGTCGGGCGCCGCCACCAATCCCGATCCGGATGTCTTCGCCTATGCGGCGGCGACGGTGAAAAGCTGCATCGACGTCACGAAGCGGCTGAAGGGCGAGAATTATGTACTGTGGGGCGGGCGCGAGGGCTATGAAACGCTGCTCAACACTGATCTTGCTCGCGAGCAGGAGCAGGCCGGGCGCTTCCTCAGTCTCGTCGTCGACTACAAGCACAAGATCGGCTTCAAAGGCACGATCCTGATCGAGCCGAAGCCGCAGGAGCCGACCAAGCATCAGTACGACTACGACGTTGCCACGGTCTACGGTTTCCTCAAGCGCTTCGGGCTGGAGAAGGAAGTGAAGCTGAACATCGAGCAGGGCCACGCGATTCTTGCCGGCCATTCCTTTGAGCACGAGCTGGCGCTGGCCAATGCGCTCGGCGTCTTCGGCTCGATCGACATGAACCGCAACGACTACCAGTCGGGCTGGGACACCGACCAGTTCCCCAACAATGTGCCGGAGATGGCGCTGGCCTATTACCAGGTGTTGCAGGCCGGCGGCTTCAAGACCGGCGGCACCAATTTCGACGCCAAGCTGCGCCGCCAGTCGCTCGACCCGCAGGACCTGCTGATCGGCCATATCGGCGGCATGGATTCCTGCGCACGAGGTCTCAAGGCAGCCGCCAAGATGGTCGAGGACAAGGCGCTGTCGGGTCCGCTGGCCGAGCGCTATGCCGGTTGGAACACGGCCGAGGGCAAGGCGATGCTGTCGGGCAAGCGCTCGCTGGAAGACATCGCCGAGCGCGTGGTGAAGAAGAAGATCGAGCCGCAGCCACGCTCCGGCCGCCAGGAGTTGCTGGAAAACATCGTCAACCGCTACGTCTGAGGGCGGAAAGCCGATTCGTTGTGCTCAAGGGTGGCTGGATAACATTCCGGCCGCCCGGAATGGGGTTTGCGCAAGACCCTATCCGACGACAAGGGTTTGCCCTTTGGCGCCCCTCAATGACCTCGCTCTTGCCTTCAAACTGCCGTCACGTATCTCGTATAAGGATGCGGTTGTGGCGGGTGAAAAGGAAGGAGGCGAACCGATATGCAGCATGAACGCGAAATCGACGCCCTGCTCTCATCCGGCGAGACCGGATCGATCATCGACCGGCTGATGGCGCTGCCGCGGCCGACCGACAGCGTGAAAAACGAATGGGATCGTGCTGTCAGCAGCCGATTTGAAGTCCGTCTGGCGAGGCAGATGCGCTCGCAGATGGACGCCGGCAGCGATCGACAGAACGCAGCCTGATCTCCATTTGTCCGTGCATGTCGTAATCCCAAAACCGCGACACACTTTTGGGCGACATGCATCAACCTCGGCGCAGCCTGACCGGGGCTTCGCCGAACGCTCTTGAAAACGCTCTGGAAAATGCCGCGGCGGACGAGAACCCCGTCCGCCCGGCAATATCCGCCATGGCGATCCGCGTGTCGACCACCAGCCGCCGCGCCGCGCCCAGCCGCAGCCTGAGATAATATGCGCCCGGCGTCTCGCCGATCGACTTGCGAAAAATGCTCTCCAATGTCCGCGCCGTCACCCCGGCGCGTTTTGCCACCGCGTCGATGGTCAGCGGCTGGTCGACATGCGATTCCATCAGCCGGATAGCCTGCGCCAGACGCGGGTCGTAGCCGTCGAGCCGGCCGAGCGAGACCAGCGGCTGCGCGTCGGTCGCGGCGCGCGCCTGGTCGTAGATGAAGACGCTGGCGACATCGAGCGCGACGGCCATGCCGAGCCGGGTGCGGATCAGATGCAGCATCAGGTCGAAGGTCGGCGACGCCCCGCCCGAGGTGAACACCGGTCCGTCGATGACGTAGCGGTCCGGACGCACGTCGACGCCGGGAAAGGCGGAGGAAAAATCCTCCATGTCTTCCCAATGGGTGGTGGCGCTGCGGCCTTCGAGGAGGCCGGCGCGCGCCACCAGCCATGTGCCGGCCTCGACGCCGCCGCAGGCGCGAGCCGCGCGGGCCGCTCGCCGTAATCCGGAAAGCAGAGCCGATGTCGCGTAATTCTGGGTGCCGAAGCCGGCGACGACGACAAGCACATCGGTCGGCTCGGCCGCATCGAAGCGGCCCCTGACCGCCACCGGCAGGCCGCATGTGGTGACCGGCGCCTCGCCGGTGACCGAGACCAGTTTGAAATCGAACAGCGTCTCGCCTGAGATGCGGTTGGCGGCGCGCAGCGGGTCGACGGTCGACGCCACGCACATGATGGACGAGCCTGAAAACACCAGCAGCGTCACCTTGAGCGGCGATCGCTCAGCGCGAAAGATGGTCGGTTTTTCGCTTTTGATCACGAGAGCTTCGTAAATTGCAAAACAGTTTCCGGCAAGTCGGTCATTGTTAGGGTCTGTTTCTATGGGGAGGAGATGTCCATGCCGCTCGCGATGAACCGTGAGGTTTTCATTACCTGTGCCGTGACCGGGTCCGGCGGCTCGCAGGACCGCTCCCCGCATGTGCCACGCTCGCCCAAGCAGATCGCCGATTCGGCGATCGATGCGGCCAAGGCCGGTGCCGCCATCGTCCACTGCCATGTCCGCGACCCCGAGACCGGCAAGCCGCGCCGCGATGTCCATCTCTACCGCGAAGTGACGGACCGCATCCGCGCGGCAGAAGTCGACGTGATCCTGAACCTGACCGCCGGGATGGGCGGCGACATGGTGTTCGGCTCACCGGAAGCGCCGCTGCCGCTCAATGAAAAAGGCACCGACATGGGCGGCGCCACCAACCGCATGGAACATGTGCGCCAGTGCCTGCCGGAAATCTGCACGCTGGATTGCGGCACCATGAACTTCGCCGAGGCCGATTATGTCATGACCAACACGCCCGGCATGCTGCGCGCAATGGGCGGCATGATGACGGCGCTCGGCGTCAAGCCGGAGATCGAAGCCTTCGATACCGGCCACCTCTGGTTCGCCAAGCAGCTGGTCGAAGAAAAGGTCTTGAATCCCGACGCGCTGGTGCAGCTCTGCATGGGTGTGCCGTGGGGGGCGCCGGACGACCTCAACACGTTCATGGCCATGGTTAACAACGTGCCGTCGACCTGGAACTGGTCGGCCTTCGCCATCGGCCGCAACCAGATGGCCTATGCAGCCGCTGCAGTGCTCGCCGGCGGCAATGTCCGCGTCGGTCTTGAAGACAATCTCTGGCTCGACAAGGGCGTGCTGGCCACCAATGCGCAGCTGGTCGAGCGCGCCGCCAGCATCGTCACCAATCTCGGCGCCAGGATTCTGGGACCCGAGGAAGTGCGCAAGAAGCTCAACCTGACCAAACGGGCGCCGATCGCAGCAGCTGCGTAAAACGGGAGCGGATCATGGCTACCGTCAAATTCACTGCGATGAAGGATGGCGACAGGCAAGACTACGAGTTCCTGACCGCCCATGAGATCGACTATGCCGCCAGGACCGGCGAGCGGCTGCTCGACGCTTTGGTGCAGCTCGACGAAGGCCTGTCCGGCTACAAGATCACCCGGCTCGGCCATTCGCTGCAGACGGCGACTCGTGCCTGGCGCGACGGCGCCGACACCGACTGGATCGCCTGCGCGCTGCTGCACGACATCGGCGACATCTACGCTCCCTACAATCACGACGAGTACGCCGCTTCGATCCTGAAACCTTTCGTGCGCGAACAATGCACCTGGGTGGTGGAAAAGCATGGCGACTTCCAGCGGCTCTATTACGCGCATCATCTCGGCGGCAACCGCCATGCTCGCGACCGCTTCGCCGGCCATGCCTATTTCGACGATTGCGACCAGTTCTGCGAACGCTGGGACCAGTCGAGCTTCGACCCGGACTACGACACGCTGCCGATCGCATTCTTCCGCCAGTTTGTGCTCGAAGTCTTCGCCCGCAAGGCCTACGACCCCTCCGTGATCCGCGTCGGCGAGCGCGTGCCTCTCATCGACCCTCAAACAGCCAAGACAAGAACCGGAGCCTGACCATGAGCATCATCAACAAGGCAGCCGCCATTGGCGGCGGTGTCATTGGCGCCGGCTGGGTGGCGCGGCTGCTGCTCAACGGCATCGACGTGTCGATCTTCGATCCGGACCCGGAAGCGTCGCGCAAGGTCTCGGAAGTGATGAAGGGCGCGCGCCGCGCCTACAGGCAGATGGTTCCCGGCGGCCTGCCCAGGGAAGGCAGACTGACCTTTGCCAAGACCATCGCCGAGGCGGTGGCCGACGCCGATTTCATCCAGGAGAGCGTGCCGGAGCGGCTCGACCTCAAACACCGCGTACTGGCCGAGATCGATCTCTACGCGCCGGCCAACGCCATTGTCGGCTCGTCCACCTCGGGCATCAAGCCGACCGACATGCAGGTGGCGATGAAGAAGCATCCGGAGCGTCTGGTTGTCGGACATCCCTTCAACCCGGTCTATCTGCTGCCGCTGGTCGAGATCGTCGGCGGCGAACAGACCTTTCCAGAGGCGATCGAGGTCGCAAAGGAGATCTATGCATCGATCGGCATGAAGCCGGTGGTGATCCGCAAGGAGATTGAGGCCTTTGTCGGCGACCGCCTGCTCGAAGCGGCGTGGCGTGAGGCGCTGTGGCTGATCAAGGACGGCATCTGCACCGTTGAGGAACTCGACGACATCATGCGCTATGGCTTCGGCCTGCGCTGGGCTCAGATGGGCATGTTCCAGGTCTACCGCGTCGCCGGCGGCGAGGCCGGCATGCGCCACTTTATGGCGCAGTTCGGGCCGTGCCTGAAATGGCCGTGGACCAAGCTGATGGACGTCCCGGAGTTCAACGACGAGCTGGTTGATCTGATCGCCACCCAGTCGGACGACCAGGCGCATGGCCTGTCGATCCGTGAGCTGGAAAAGATCCGCGACGACAATCTGGTCGCGATTATGGATGCTCTGTCGAAACAGAACAAAGGCAAGGGCTGGGGCGCCGGCGCCTTGCACAAGGACTATACCAGGCAATTGGCCAAGCTGGCGGCGAAGAAGCCGGCCGCATCCAGGGCCGCCGAGAAGTCCAAGGCATCCAAGCCGGTAAAGAAGGCGGAAAAACCGAAGAAAAAGAAGAAGGGCTGAAGACCATGGATTTCGGGCTGTCGGAGGAACAGAAGCTCATTGTCGAGACGACGCGCGCTTTCGTCGAGAACGAGCTTTACCCGCATGAACGCGAGGTCGAGCGCACCGGCGTGCTGCGCCGCGAGCTGATCGAGGAGATCAAGGTCAAGGCAATCGAAGCCGGGCTCTATGCGGCCAACATGCCGGCCGATGTCGGTGGCGCCGGCCTCGATACGGTGACTTGGCTGCTCTACGAGAAGGAACTCGGCCGCGCCAACTATGCGCTGCACTGGACCTGCGTCGCGCGCCCCTCCAACATCCTGCTCGCCGGCACGCCCGAGCAGCGCGAAAAGTACCTGTTCCCGTGCATCCGCGGCGAGAAGTGGGACTGCCTGGCGATGACCGAGCCCGGCGCCGGCTCCGACCTGCGAGGCATGAAGGCGACCGCGGTGCAGGACGGCGACGACTGGGTCCTTAACGGCACCAAGCATTTCATCTCCCATGCCGATCTCGCCGATTTCGCGATTTGTTTTATGGCTTCGGGCGAGGAAGAAACGCCGCGCGGCAAGCGCAAGAAGATCACCGCCTTCTTCGTCGACAAGGGCACCAAGGGGTTCACCGTGCGCGACGGCTACCGCAACGTCTCGCATCGCGGCTACACCAACGCCATCCTCGAATTCGACGATTGCCGCCTGCCGGCAAGCCAGGTGCTGGGTGAGGTCCACAAGGGCTTCGACGTCGCCAATTCCTGGCTCGGCGCCACGCGCCTGCAGGTCGGCGCCACCTGTCTCGGCCGCGCCGAGCGGGCACTCGGCCACGCCATCGAATACTCGGCGCAACGCCAGCAGTTCGGCCAGCAGATCGGCAAGTTCCAGGGCGTGTCGTTCAAGCTCGCCGACATGGCGACGGAACTGAAGGCGGCGGACCTGATGGTGTTCGAAGCCGGCTGGAAGTACGATCAGGGCACCGTCACCGATCAGGACATGGCCATGGCGAAGCTGAAGGCTACCGAAATGCTCGCCTTTGTTGCCGACGAAGCAATCCAGATCCATGGCGGCATGGGGCTGATGGATGACCTGCCGCTGGAGCGCATCTGGCGCGACGCCCGCGTCGAGCGCATCTGGGAAGGGACGTCGGAAATCCAGCGCCACATCATTTCGCGGGCGCTGCTGCGCCCGTTCGGGGCATAACCCATGCACAAGCTTGAGCGTCTGTTGCGCCCAAAATCCATCGCGGTGTTCGGCGGGGCCCAGGCCGCCGCCGTCGTCGCCCAATCGATCAAGATGGGCTTTGTCGGCGAAATCTGGCCGGTGCATCCGAACAAGGACGAGGTCGCCGGCCGCAAGGCCTATCGCTCGGTCGCCGACCTTCCCGACGCGCCCGACGCCGCCTTTGTCGGCGTAAACCGGCATCTCACCATCGAGGTGATCAAGGCGCTGGCCAAGCGTGGCGCCGGCGGCGCCGTCTGTTTTGCCGCGGGCTTTCTTGAGACCGAGGCCTATGACGATGACGGCGAGCGGCTGCAGGCCGAACTGGTGGCTGCCGCGGGCCAGATGCCGATCATCGGGCCGAACTGCTACGGCCTGATCAACTATGCCGATGGCGCGCTGCTATGGCCCGACCAGCATGGCGGCATCAGGCTGCCCGAAGGCGCCAAGGGCGTCGCCATCATCACCCAGTCCTCCAACATCGCCATCAACATGACGATGCAGAAGCGCGGCCTGCCGATCGCCTTCCTGATGACCGCCGGCAACCAGGCGCAGACCGGCCTCTCCGAAATGGCGCTCGGCCTGATCGAGGACGAGCGCGTCACCTCGCTCGGCCTGCACATCGAAGCCTTCGATTCGGTAGCCGGCTTCGAGAAGCTGGCGGCGCGGGCGCGCGAACTGAAGAAGCCGATCATCGCCATGAAGGTCGGTCGCTCCGAACAGGCGCGGCAGGCGACGGTCTCGCACACGGCATCGCTGGCTGGCTCGGACGCTGCCTCGGGCGCATTCCTGCGGCGGCTCGGCATTGCCCGCGTCGATTCCATCCCCGCCTTCATCGAGGCGCTGAAGCTGCTGCATGTCACCGGGCCGCTGCCCGGCTATCGTCTGTCGTCGATGAGCTGCTCCGGCGGCGAAGCCTCTGTCATGGCCGACAGCGCCGAAGGCCGCTGGGTCAATTTCCCGGAGCTCACCAGCAAGCACCGCGCCCATGTCAAATCGACGCTCGGGCCGCTGGTCGCGGTCGCCAACCCGTTGGACTATCACACCTTCATCTGGAACAACGAGCCGGCGATGACCGCAACCTTCACCGCCATGGTGTCGGGTGGCTTCGACCTCAACATGCTGGTGCTCGATTTCCCGCGCCCCGACCGCTGCTCGGTCACCGACTGGTGGGCGACGCTGCGCGCCTTCGAATCGGCGCTGAAGACCAACAAGGCGCATGGTGCGATCGTCTCCTCGCTGCCGGAGAACCTGCCGGAGGAATACACCGCCGAACTGATGGCGCGCGGCATGGTGCCGTTGTTCGGCATCTCCGAGGCCATGGATGCCGCAGGTGCGGCAGCCTTCATCGGCTGGGCCTGGGCCGAGCCGCAGGCGCAGTCTATCGACACGTCGGCTGCAGGTGCGGCCGGAGGTGACCATGTCACCCCTGACGAGGCCGAAGCCAAGGCGCGGTTGATCAAGGCCGGCTTGCCTGTGCCGAAGGCAGAACGTGCCGCCAATGCTGTCGAGGCCGTCATCTCATCGATGGCGCTCGGCTTCCCGGTGGCGCTGAAGGCGCTCGGAGTCACCCACAAATCGGAAGTCGGCGCGGTCAGGCTGAACCTCAAGGACGCCGAATCCGTGAGCACGGCGGCGCATGATCTGCTGCCGCTCGGCACCGGCCTCTATCTCGAGCGCATGGTGCGCGACGGCGTTGCCGAGTTGATCGTCGGCTTCACCCGCGATCCGATGTTCGGCGCGGTCATGACGCTGGGCACCGGAGGCGTGCTGGTCGAGCTGTTGCGCGACAGCGTCACGCTGATGCTGCCGGCGACGCGCGACGACATCGAGGCCGCCCTGCGTGGCCTCAAACTGTTTCCGCTGCTCGACGGCTATCGTGGCCGGCCCAAGGCCGATGTCGGCGCTGCCATCGACGCCATCGCGGGCATTGCCGGCTTCGTGCAGACGAATGCCGGAGAGATCGAGGAACTCGACATCAATCCGCTGATCGTCTGCGCCGAGGGCAAGGGCGCCTGGATCGCCGACGCGCTGCTGGTGCTGGGAGAGAAGAAGAATGTCTGACGTCATTTCCACCCGCCGCGAGGGCACCATCCTCGAGGTCACGCTCGACCGGCCCAAGGCCAACGCCATCGACCTCAAGACCTCGCGGCTGATGGGCGAGACCTTCAAGGCGTTCCGCGACGATCCCGGATTGCGCGTCGCCATCGTCAAGACCGCCGGCGACAAGTTCTTCTGCGCCGGCTGGGATTTGAAGGCAGCCGCCGGTGGCGACGCGGTCGACGGCGACTATGGCGTCGGCGGTTTTGCCGGCCTGCAGGAGCTGCGCGACATGAACAAGCCGATCATTGCCTGCGTCAACGGCATGGCGGTGGGCGGCGGCTTCGAGCTGGCGCTGTCCTGCGACCTCATTTTCGCCTCCGACCATTCCTCCTTCGCCCTGCCCGAAATCCGCGCCGGCACGCTGGCTGATGCCGCGACGATCAAGCTGCCCAAGCGCATTCCCTACCATGTCGCCATGGACCTTCTGCTCACCGGCCGCTGGATGGATGTGGCGGAAGCGCATCGCTGGGGCCTGGTCAACGAAGTGCTGCCCAAGGACAAGCTCGAGGAGCGCGTCTGGGAGATCGCAAGGCTGCTCGCCAGCGGCCCGCCGCTGGTGTTCGCCGCGATCAAGGAGACGGCGCGGGTGGCGGAGGCGCTGACCTTCCAGGACGCGATGAACCGCGTGACGCGCCGGCAATTGGCGACGGTCGATGCGCTTTATGGCTCGGAGGACAATATGGAAGGGTTCCGGGCTTTTGCGGAAAAGCGCGACCCGGTGTGGAAGGGGAAGTAGCCTCTTTACCCTCCCCTCGATGGGGAGGGTCGGACCGAAGGTCCGGGGTGGGGTGATGCGCCACCACCCCCACCCGCCGCTTCGCGGCGACCTCCCCCATCAAGGGGGAGGTAAAGGAGCTGCATGACCGACTACAAAACCCTCATCGACGCCGAGACCTGGGCCTTCATCGAGAAGACCAACTCCTACTATCCTCCCGACACGATCGACTACACCATCGCCCAGCAGCGTGCGATCTATGACAGGATGTGCCGCGAGTTTTTTGCCGGCTATCCCGATGGCGTGACGGCGGAAACGACAATCATTGCCGCCCACGACATCCCGATCCGCATTTATCGCAGCACGACACCGGGCCATGCCGCGATGGTGCTTTACATCCATGGCGGCGGCTTCATCCTCGGTGGGCTGGACAGCCATGACGATGTCTGCGCCGAGCTGTGCGCCCGGACCGGCTTCGAAGTGGTCTCCATCGACTACCGGCTGGCGCCGGAGCATCTGCACCCGGCCGCCTTCGACGATGCGCTGCATGCCTTCGAATGGACGGCCTCAAACTACGACTGCCCTATTTTGCTCTGCGGCGACAGCGCCGGCGGCAATCTCTGCGCGGCTCTCGCCCACGCGACGCGCAGCCATGCCAAAAAGTCGATCGGCCAGGTGCTGATCTATCCCGGCCTCGGCGGCGACCGTTCGCAAGGCTCCTATTTGACGCATGCGGAAGCGCCGATGCTGACGGTGCGCGATCTCGACTTCTACAGGGATGTCCGCACCGGCGGCCTCGATGGGACCGGCGACATCACTTTGTATCCACTGGCCGACGCAGATTTCATCGGCCTGCCACCGACAGTGCTGATCACCGCGCAATGCGACCCGCTGTCGTCGGACGGCGAGGCCTATCGCGATCGCGTCCTCGCTGCCGGCGGCCATGCCGCCTGGTTCGAGGAGCCGGGACTGGTGCACGGCTATCTCCGGGCCAGGCACACGGTTGGCCGGGCCCGCGCCAGCTTCAACCGTATCGTCGAAGCGGTGTCGGTGCTGGGCAAGGGCGACTGGATCTGGTGATCCGGCTCAACCGCGGACAAAGGCGATCAGTTCCTCAGCCATGCGATCGTTGAATTCCTGACGAAAGCGATTCTTCTTCAGCCATTCAGGGTTTGAGCCGACGGTCTTGTTGGCATCCACGACAACGCCTTTGCCATCGACAATGAAATAGTCGATGGCGCCGAAGTCCAGGTTGAGCCGCTGCCGCACCGCCAGCACTTCCGGTGGCACGGCGCCGCCCACCTCATTGCTCAGGATTTTTGAGCCGGCGCACAACACATCGTCGTAGACCTGCCGCATGTTGACCTCGGCACCGAGCAGGAACATGTAGCGGTGCTTGACGATGGGCAGGTCGAGGGTATCGAAAGCGAACTGTTCCACCATCAGGCGATTGTTGCGCCATACATCCCGCGGAACCTCGCCGATCGTCTGGTAGACCTTATAGGGCGGGCACAGGCGGTCCTTGTAGCCGGGTTCGAAGAGCTTGCGGATGGCATGCGCGCTCCTGGTCAGGCCGTTGCGATGCTGCCACCAGCGCTGCTCTGGTCGGCCCCTGGAGTTGAGGACCGTCTTGACGACAACCGGCCCCTTGTGGCTGTCGCCGGCCTCCAGCTTCAGTGTCGAATAAAGGTGCCGGTGGATGGACAGCGCGCGGCCATTGATGGTGCGGTCGTAGAGGTGGCCGAGCCCGCGGTACGTTGGCGGCACGACTGTCAGGTCGACATGCAGAAAGGCCACCGGCGCCCGATCTCGGCCGGCTGGCCGGTCGAGCAGGCGCACTTTCAATCCAGCCTGTTCCAGGTAAGGCAGCAACTGCGCGATGCTATAGCTCCGCACCAGTCGGAAATTGCGCAGGCTCTCTACATAGACATCGAGATCGGCGGCAGACACCGAACGCTATTCCTTGATATCGACGCCCGAGAAATCATGGTGATCAAAGGGGTCCATGACATAGCCCGTCACCTGTTCGCGCATCGGGATCGAGACCACGGAGTGGGCGATAGCGACCCACGGCATCTGCTCCCTGAAGATCGTTTGCGCCTGCGAATAGAGTTTTGCGCGGGCAGCGGGATCGACGATCCCGGCTGCCTGCTTGAGCAGATCGTCGAAGGCCGGAAAACACCAGTTGGCACGATTGGTGGTGCCGACGCCGGCACAGCCAAGCGGCACCGACAGGAAGTTATCGGGGTCGCCATTGTCGCCGGTGAAGCCGAACAGCATGGCGCCGTCGCGGTCGCGTGACTTCGAGCGGGCAAGGTATTCAGTCCACTCATACGTCACGACTTCCACGGTGACACCGATCTTTGCCAGGTCGGACTGGATCATTTCGGCCATACGCTGCGCATTCGGGTTATACGGACGCTGCACCGGCATCGCCCAGATCTTCATGTGCAGGTCTTTTACGCCGGCATCGGCGAGCCCCTGCCTGGCGGCAGCGGGGTCGAAGACATGATCGGGGCTCGTCTTGTCATAGGCCCAGGAGGTTGGCGGCAGCGGATTGCGTGCGACTTCGCCGGTGCCGCGGAATACGACGTCGACCAGCGCCTGCGTGTCGATGGCAATGGCGATCGCCTTCCTCACCCTTGGATCGTCGAAGGGCTTCTGCAAGGTGTTGAAGGCGAGGTATCCCGTATTGAGGCCCTCCTGCCGCATGACCTTGATTCCGGGCGTCGCCTTGATCGCCTCCAGGTCGGCCGGATTTGGATAGGGCATGAGATCGCATTCGCCGGCGCGCAGCTTTTCCATGCGAATGCTGGCATCGGTGGCAATGGCGAAGACGAGATCGTCGATCTTCGGCTTGCCGCGCCAGTAGTCCGGATTGGCCTTGTAGCGGATGACTGCATCCTGCTGGTAGTCGACAAGCTGGAACGGACCCGTCCCGACCGGCTTCAGCGCCAGGTCGAGAAGCCGCTTCTCTGCGACGAGCTTGTCGGCATATTCCTTGGAAACGACCGAAGCGAAATCCATCGCCAGGTCGGCTAGCATCGGCGAATGCGGCGCCTTCAGCGTCATCACCACAGTATGGTCGTCAAGCTTGCGCCAACCGGCGACAAGATCCGGCATGCCGATGCCGTCGAAGTAAATGTACTGGCGTTTGGCGTAATTGTTGAACGGGTTCTGCGCGTTGGCCTGCCGGTCGAAGGTGAACAGCACGTCATCGGCATTGAAGTCGCGACTAGGCGTAAAGCCCTCGACGCTGTGGAATTTCACGCCCTGCCGCAGGTGGAATGTGTAGGTGAGGCCATCGTCGGAAATCTCCCAGCTTTCGGCAAGGCCGGGGCGCACCTTGGTGGTGCCGGGCTCGAACTCAACCATGCGGTTATAGAGAGCGGTGGCCGAGGCGTCGCGGGATCCGGAGGCGAGTGCGGGATCGAACGTATCGGGGCTAACCTCGGTGCAGTAGACCAAGGTCTTGGCTAAGGATTGATGGACCGGCAACGCACATGGAAAAAGCGCCGCCAGCAATAGAACGAAGTGCCTGCGTGTCATGATACCCCCCAGGGTTGGGAAGACGCTAGCAGAAGCCGGCACTGACGGTAAGTAAGCCGGCCGGTCTTTCGCGCGCCAAGACTGTTTTCCACCTGAGTTGACACAAGGAATTAGCCGCGCCTCTGTGAAATGGCGGACAGACCCGGCCGCCGTTTTGCATGAACCTTTCTGCTCCAGCCGGCGACTGACGACCAGGCGCCGCATGGTGCGGGCCGGAAAGGATGCCCCATGACCAGGACCCCAGAGGCTCCACGGTCTCCGGGACCAACGCAAGCTCAGCGCGACCACCGCCTTCGGGATGGAGTCGATGCGCTGGGCTTTCGGCTGATTCCGTTGACCCTGCGCAGGAGCAGGCGTATCGTGAAGATGAGGAAAGCAGACAATTCGATCAGGGACGAACGTGCCGGAACGCCGCGCCTTGCCCTGTTTCGCGCGGCCGGACCGGATGTTCCTCCCGAAAACTTCGGGGGGAGTTTTATGTCCTGCGATCGCGGCGCGTCCATGTCGTTTCCAAGCGGTTTCCGCCGTTCGCTCCATCTGGGCGGCGGTTTGCTTGCCCTGGCGCTGAGCGCCACGCTCTGGTTGGGCACAGCCGCCCAAGCGCAGGAAACCCAGATCGTCTATCCCGGCTCGATGGCGGTCACCGGATTTTCCGGCACCGTCATTCCCAATTTCGACTCTGCCGATTCCGAAAGGGGGGGGCTGCCGCCCGGCGTCGACCCGGTCGACGAAACCTTCATCGACACGACGCGCGCCACCTTGCGCGTCTTCGACGTTTCGGCGCTCGGCGGACCGGCTTCCGGCCAGCTCGTCTACACGCCGCCGCCTTTCGAGGTGACGGCCGAACAGATCGGCCAGGTATTCGCCATCACCTATGATGACGGTATGCGCGACGGCGTTCCCTCGGGCGTCCCCAATCTCTATGCCGGCGCTACCTCGCTGCACGGCATCCGTATCGTCACCCCGGACGAAGATGCCGACGGTCGGCCCGAGCGACAGCGCCGCGGCACCGCAGGCGCCGTCTTCATGGACGGCCAGTTCGGCACCGAAAGCGGTGGCGGTCCGGGCACGATCTGGAAGATCGACGGCATCACCGGCGCGGTCTCCAAATTCGCCGACATAGACACCAACAGCGGTTCCGGCATCGGCGACATCAGCTTCGACAGCAATCACCGCGAGTTCTTCGCCAGCGATCTCGACACCGGCCTCATCCACCGCCTCGACGCCAACGGCACGCTGATCGACACATTCGATCACGGCGTTGCCGGGCGGCCGGCGCATGGGCCGGCTCCCGTCGCCGATGACGGTGCGGTGATGGACATACAGGGTGCTGCCTTCGACTCGGAAGACCCCGACACATGGGGCTACACGCAGGACGAACGCCGCGTCTGGTCCGTCGCCTATCATGGCGGCCGGCTCTATTATTCGGTCGGCGAAAAGGCCGAGATCTGGTCGGTTGGCATTGCCCGCGATGGCAGCTTTGCCGGTGATCCGCGCTGGGAGCTGACGGTCAAGGCCGACAAGGACTACGCCGTCACCGACATCGCCTTCGACAACCAGGGCTTCATGTATCTGGCGCAGCGCGGCCCGGTCGAGAATCGCTACGATTACAGCCAGTTCGCCGATTCCGGCAAGGGCGAGGTCATCCGCTACTGGCGCGAAAACCCGGACGATCCGGCGACGGAATCGGTCTGGGTGGAAGAGCCGCAGGAATATGCAGTCGGCTTCCCGCAAGGCAACCGGCAGTCGGCCGGTGGGCTCGACCTGCAATATGGCTATGACGCCGACGGCAATCTCGACACCGGCGTGTGCACCGACACGCTGGTCAACACCGGCGACAAGCTGCGCGACAACCCGACACTTGCCGACCAGCTCGCCGCCGGCGGGCCGCTTGCCGTGCACGGCGTGCAGATCACGCCGACGCCGTTGGTCAAGCCGGCCAACGTGCCGCCTTTCGGCTCGTGGTTCGTCGACTTCGACGGCTATTTCGAAGACCCAGAAGTGGAAGGCCATGTCGGCGACGTCGAGGTCTGGCACCCCTGCGACGGCCGTGCCGGCTATTATGAAGAGATCCCAGGCGGTTATCTGCCGCCGTTCTATCCGCCGGGCTTCCCACCGCCCGGCGATCTGCCTCCGTGCATCGATGTCGAGGATGTTCAGTTCTACTGCACGCCTCGCGGCCTCCAGGCCGACCTCTATCTCCATGACCATGCCGGCTTTGGCGGCGATTCGATCAAGGTCCAGTCCATGACACCAGGCGTCGGGGTGACATCACCCCAGTCGCATGCTCCCGGTAAGCCTTACACGGTCGACATCACCGGCCATTCTCCGGGCGACAGAGTCGATGTTGGACTTTGCTTCTACAGGCAGTCCGACAAGGACAAGGGTGGCTACTACCCTTGCTGCAAGATGACTTTGCCGCTCAGAACCCCAGCCGTCAGCTGCGAACGTTGAGGAGGGGAAGATGAAAAATCTCGCACTTTCCCCGACCGCGAACAGCAGTCAATCCAACGTCATGGAGACCATCATGAAACCCCTGTCATATGCCAGGCGCGGCGCGCGCTGGCTGATGGCGGCCGGTATCGCGGTCGCCATGTTCACCCCTGTGGCAAGCCACGCCGAAGATGCAGTCCCGATCACTCCGGAACTGCGGCTCGACCTCGACAATTCAAAAATCGTCAATCCGAGGCCGGAACGGATCGTGCCGTTCTTCACCAAAACAGGCACACAGAGGAGCTGCGACTACGTCGTCTACTCTCTGAGCTTTGGCCTGCGCGGCGACTCGCAAGGCTTTGCCGACCCAAGCTTTTCGGCCAGGCTGAAGAAACTCCAACTCGACTTCAAGGATCAGCTTCCGCACGGTCTTGCGATCGTCAACGTCAACGTGTCCGGCGACGGCACGGATGCGTCTGGCGGACCGCTGCCGGGTGCGACAATCAGCACCTCGGCTAATCCGAACGATACGGCAACGGTTTCCGATTTCCGGATTTCCACCACCGATCTCGACGGCGCTGGGGCTGGCAATGAACGCGTCATCAATTTCAAGATCACCGCCAAGATCGACCATGCGGCGTTTCCTTCGCCGACCATCGTCGACAACCAGGGCATGATCAAGGTGACGCCGGGCGTCGGCACGGGGGCCATCATCCCGTCGCAGGATCCGGGCAAGCCCGACGACGGCGACTACAAGACCGGGGCCAAGACCTCGATCAAGATCGACCTCACCAATTGTGACAAGCGGCCTCCGCCTCCCGACCGGGAATGTTTCAAGGTGGAGCGCGGCACGGTCGATTGCATGCAAGGCGGCGGCGCGTTCATCTACCACATGCCTGTCGGCCCGGAGATGGGCGGCAAATGGGTGCAGGTATCGACGACGACCCCAGGCATCACCATCATCCCCGACACGCAAATGGTGCCGGCGGGCGGCGGTGTGCTGAACTGGAAGATCGTCGGTGCGTCGCCCGGCGACGTCATCCACCTCATCGTCACCGGCATCGAGACCTATGCCGGCCCGAAGGAGGGCTGGGGACTATGCTGCACGCAGACCATCGACATCGTCATCCCGCGTGACTTGAGATGTCCGCCCAAGGACAAGGAACCGGACCTCAAGGTCGAGAAACGCGCCGACGTGACGCGTTGCACGATGGGCGGCGGCTGCGACTTCACCATCAAGGTCACCAATGTCGGCGACGGGCCGTATCACGGCAAGATCGTGCTCGACGAGGTGACGCTGCCGGCCGGCTCGACTCTGGATTCAGGGCCCAATCCGCCCTGGGTATGCATGCCCGGCGTGACCCCGATGACGTGCACCTATCCGGTGACCACGCTCAATCCGGGGGCCTCCATCAACCTCAAGCTCGGCTTCAAGCCGGCGGGTGGTTGGCAAGGCAGCGCGCTGCGCAACTGCGCCACCTATAACTACGGCGCCAGCGGCAAGCCGCTGTTCGGCAGCCAGCAGAACGATCGCGGCTGTGCCTCGATCCCGATCTGCCGGCGTGGCGACCGCGACCGCGATTGCCGGCCCCCGGTCGACAAGAAGGTCGACCTGATCCTGAAGAAGCGTGCCCGCATCCCGGTCTGCACGCCCGACGGCATCTGCTACTTCGTGATCGACATCATCAACAATGGCAGCGTCCCCTATAATGGGCCGCTGACGGTTATCGACAATTACCCGGGCGGCGCGCCGGCCTCTTCGACCTTCGGCCCGTCTCCGCCCTGGACATGCGGACCGAACGGTCCCGGCCAGTTCCGCTGCGACAATGCCGGCATCGTGCTGATGCCGGGCGCCTCGACGCCGATCGTCGTCAAGGCGGTCATGCCGGCCGGCTACCAGTCGGATTCGGTCGAGAACTGCGCGGCGCTGAAGCCCGTCCCCGGTGAGGTCGACCTCACCAACAACAAGGCCTGCGCCAAGGAACGCTTCCGTCATCCCAATGGGGGCAAGCCGACCCTGCGCATAACCAAGGTGTGCAACGGCTCGCTCGCCGGTGCGGCGGTGGTTTCCTGCCGCATCACCGTCATCAGCCTTGGCACCGCTGCCCCCACCGGTCCGGTGCGGGTCAACGATGCTGCCACGCTGATATCGGGTGGCGCGCCGGTCCAGATCCAGACCGTCACACCCGACGGCGCGGAATGGGCCTGCGGAGCGGTTCCGGCCAACGCGCTGTCGTGCCAGATACCCGGCGCCGCGATGACTCCCGGAACATCGAGGCACTTCGATGTGACGGTCTCGGCCAATGGCGCGTTCGAGAACTGCGCACGCGGCTCATACGGCCCGGCCCCTGGAGACGATATCGTCTACCCGATCGGCCAGGCCTGCGCCAAGGGCGGCGGCACGTCCACCATCAGCGTCAAGAAGACCGGCGATGCCGAGTGCCAGCCCGGGCAACCCTGCTCGTTCGAGATCACCATCACCAATGATGGCCAGACCGCCTTCTCCGGTCCGGTCCGCATCGGCGATGCGATCGGGGTGGACGGGCTGGGGCGGCTGCAAGGCGTCGCGATCACCTCGATCGAACCGCCCTTTGGCTGCTCGCCCGAACCGACGACCTTGCCGTTGACCTGCATTGCCAACCTGACGCTCGGCGCCGGGGAAAGCCATGTGCACAAGGTCACCGCGGTCCTTCCCGACGCTCCCCTGGTCAATCTGCGGGGCAACGTCAGCGGCCAGAACTGCATCGGCGTCTTGTCTCCCGACACCAGGGTGCAAGGCGGCGGCGACGTACTGCCCGGCGACCTGACCAACGTCCAGGGCGATCGCGGCAAGGCCTATGCCTGCCATCCGTTCACCATCAAGCGCGAGGTGAAGAAGGAATGCTCGCCAGGCTTCGTCATGAACGATGCCGGCCGGTGCGTGTGTCCGGAAGGCACGACGTTCCGCAACGGCCAGTGCTCGCCCGACGGCGGCGTCATCATCCAGCCGAAGGATCCGAGGCCCTGTGTGCTGCTCAAGGGCCAGATCCGCACCGAGGATGGACGCTGTGTCTGCCCGCGCGGAACCGAGCTTGAGAACGGCGCGTGCGTCAAGACCGACAAGCCTGGCTGCACCATCCCCGGTTCGGTCCCGACGTCGGACGGCAATGGCTGCTACTGCCCGGAAGGTACGCATCTCGACCGACAGGCAAATGCCTGCGTGCGCGACAAGCAGAAGCCTCAGGAGTGCAGCATACGCGGCCAGGTTCATGACGCCGATGGCGATTGTGTCTGCCCGCGTGGGACAGAGGTGCGCAATGGAGCCTGCCGGCCGATCCGGCCAAAGCCTGAACAATGCTCGATCCGTGGTCAGATCCAAAACGCCAATGGCGATTGCGTCTGCCCGGACGGCACAGAAGTCAGGGGCAAGGTCTGCCGGCCGATCCGGCCGAAGCCCGAGCAGTGCTCGATCCGCGGCCAGGTCCACGACGCCAACGGCAATTGTGTCTGCCCGCGGGGTACCGAGGTGCAAGGCAATGCCTGCCGGCAGAAGAAGCCTGTGCTGGAACAGTGCGACATACGCGGCCAGGTGCACAACAAGCGCGGCGAGTGTGTTTGCCCGCGCGGCACCCAGGTGATCGACGGCGCATGCCGCAAGCCGAGGCCGCAGGTGGGAGACTGCGCCCCGGGCTCGCAGATGGTCGGCGGCCAGTGCGTGCCGATCATCAGGCGGCGCTGCCCCGAAGGCACGGTTGGTCGGTTCCCGAACTGCAGGGCGATCCGGCAGCAGCCGTCGCTCGATCCGACCCTGTTGCTCAATCCAGGTGTCCTTCAGCAGTTCATACCGAAGCGCACGCCGCAGACGCAGGTACAGCCGCAAAGGGATCCGGCGGCCAACTTCAAGCCATAGGATCTGATACGAGTCAAAATTCAGAACCCCGCCGGAGCGATTCGGCGGGTTTTTTTTCGTCAGCGCGATCGGGGTCCGCCGCATCTCGTCGTTGAAATGCCGGTGCAATCTTCCTCGGACACCAGCAAGCCGCTGTCGCCCGACGGTCCCTCGATAAAGCCGTCCAGCGACGTCAGCATGGAAGAGACGGTCTTTCCCGTCTGAGCTCTCCTTTCTGTTTTCACCAATTGGGCCATAACCGGAAGCGAGGCCGAGCAGGTAAGGCATCAGCCGGGCCGCTCCTAGCACAACAAATACCGACTTTCCCTTTTCGGGATCATGGTCTAGGCAGACGTTTGGATCGCGCCCGCAAACAGGGCGCCCAAAGGGGCCGCATCATGAGCAGGAAGACCCTGATCGCGCCATCGGTGCTGGCGTCGGATTTCTCGAAGCTCGGCGAGGAGGTCGAGGCGGTGACGGCGGCCGGCGCCGACTGGATCCATCTCGACGTGATGGACGGGCATTTCGTGCCCAACATCACCTTCGGCCCGCCGGTGATCAAGGCCATCCGCAACCGCACCAAGGCCTTTTTCGACTGCCATTTGATGATTGCGCCGGCCGATCCTTATCTGGCCGCCTTTGCCGATGCCGGCTGCGACGGCATGACCGTGCATGCCGAGGCCGGACCGCATCTCGACCGCTCGCTTCAGACCATCAAGGGTCTCGGCAAGAAGGCCGGCGTATCGCTCAATCCGGCGACGCCGGAAAGTGCGATCGAATATGTGCTCGACCGGCTCGACCTGATCCTGATCATGACCGTCAATCCGGGCTTTGGCGGCCAGGCCTTCATCCCGGCCATGGTCGACAAGGTCAAGCGGGTGAAAGCGCTGATCGGCAACCGGCCGATTCGCATCGAGATCGACGGCGGGGTGTCGCCGGAAACCGCCCCCCTGGTCACATCAGCCGGCGCCGATGTGCTGGTGGCAGGCGCCGCCATCTTCAAGGGCGGCAGCGTCGAAGCCTACCGGGCCAATATAGAAGCCATCCGAACCGCGGCCGACCGGGCTGCCGGCTGACATCAGTTCCAGGGCAAGTTCCCGGCTGGT
Organism: Mesorhizobium sp. C395A; assembly: GCF_030323205.1. Classification (NCBI taxonomy): domain Bacteria; kingdom Pseudomonadati; phylum Pseudomonadota; class Alphaproteobacteria; order Hyphomicrobiales; family Phyllobacteriaceae; genus Mesorhizobium; species Mesorhizobium sp. C395A. The sequence goes on from NZ_CP100473.1 coordinate 5,246,469, forward strand.
CGGTTCTCCTCGGCCTGATCTCCCTGCCTGATCCTTCGATCTCCCAAGAAGCCGTCAACGGGTGGCAGCCGCAAGGGCATCGCGGCAAGCGACAGGATCGCGGCATCCGGCACTAGTTTTGGCCCATAAATCTAGTGGATAACTGCCGAAGTGATCTGCATGCGGGGAGAGGTCAATCCGGCGGCATGACGCGCGTTAAGAAAAAATTATCCGTATTCGGGATCTCGAAGCTGTTTCTCGAGGGCACCTGCCATGCTGGGAGACAAACTTTCTTCAGAAGAACAAGTTTTTCACGATTTTAGTTACTTCCGGGGGATAAGATGCGGTCAACCTTCCTCTTTAAGTCGAATATCGTGATCTTTCGCTTGAGGGGTGGATGCCTTAGGAGTTACAGTAAATTTACAGGGGAAATCGTTTGCTTCGCGAACGGGCTAGCGGAGCTTGGGAGAGCTACAGGAGTCATATTGACCTACGGATCTGCCGATGTGAGCGAAGGCGCGGGACCCAAGAGCACACTCGCTAGTACGGTCTATCAACAGCTTCGCGACGATCTCCTGCGCGGCGTGTTTGAAAGTGAAAGCAAGCTTCGTGTCGAATGGGTGGTTTCCCGTTACGGCGCCGGCGCCTCACCGGTTCGCGAGGCCCTCAACCGACTTGCTTCGGAGGGTCTGCTCGGCCGCCACGACCAGCGCGGTTTCTTCATCATGCCGGTCAGTGCCCCGGAACTCGAGGAATTGACGCGCACCCGCTGCTGGCTGGAAGAGCGGGCGCTGCGTGAATCCATTGCCAACCGCACCGGCGAATGGGAAGAGCAGCTCGTGCTGGCCTTGCATCGCCTGGCGCGTGCCCCGCGCCGCTTGCCGGAGGATCCGTCCTCGAACAATCCGGAATGGGAAAAGCTGCACCGCGCCTTCCATAGGGCCCTGATCGCAGGCTGCCGATCGCATTGGCTGACCGGCTTTTGCGACCAGCTTTCGGATCAGGCCTCCCGTTACCGGCTGATCTCCCAGGACGGCAGCGAGCGCGACGAAATCAGTGAACATCGGCTGATTGCGGAGCGCACGGTGGATGGCGATGCCGACGGCGCCGTTGAAGCCCTCCTCAACCACTACCGTCTGACGGCAGCCATGTGCATGGAGCGCTTCAACGACAGCGGCGATCCACGCGTGAGCGCCACCAAGGCGCTGCGCAGCCGCAGATAGAAGCGCTTCCGGTCCGCTATCCAAAATCCGCCCGCTATCCAAAATCGCCCGTTATCCAAGTCCGCTTGCCTTCATCTGATCGGCGGCAAACCCGATTTCACGTTTTTGCCGGACGGAGGCGAAATCGTTTCCTTTGTTCCAAGGCCATCCGGCTCTAAATCAAAGGGATAGAGCATGATGTCCTCCGAAAACCGCTTCACACTTTTCGGCATCATCTCTAGGGAATGCGCATGACCAATCACCTGTTCGACGCGTTCCGCAGCCGGATTTCAACCTCCGAGCGCATTCTGATGGCGACCGATGACGGACGCGCGATCGCCTATGGCGACATGCTGGCGCAATCAGCACAGCTGGCACATGCGCTGAGGCATTTCGGCGTCGAGCCTGGCGACCGCGTTGCCGTGCAGGTCGAAAAAAGCCCCGAATGCATTTTCCTTTACCTCGCCTGCCTGCGCGCCGGCGCGGTCTTCCTGCCGCTCAACACCGCCTACACGCTGGCCGAGCTCGGCTATTTCTTCGGGGATGCCGAGCCGCGGCTGGTCGTCTGCGACCCGGCCCGCGCCGGCGCCATCGCGCCGTTGGCGCAGGCGTCGGGCGCTGTCACCGTCACGCTTGGCAGCAACGGTGAAGGCTCTCTTACCGAACTGGCGGCACAACAGCCCACGGATTTCGACGCCGTGGCGCGCGGGCCGGACGATCTGGCCGCAATCCTTTACACATCCGGCACCACCGGACGCTCCAAGGGCGCCATGCTCAGCCATGAAAACCTGGCCTCCAATGCGCGCGTGCTGGTCGAGCAATGGCGTTTCACCGGGGACGACGTGCTGATCCACGCGTTGCCGATCTTCCATACGCACGGCTTGTTCGTCGCCACCAACGTCACCCTGATGGCCGGCGCCTCGATGCTGTTCGAGCGGAAATTCGACGCCGGCCGCATCGTCTCGCTCTTGCCCCGCGCGACAGTGCTGATGGGGGTGCCGACCTTCTATACCAGGCTCCTGCAGCAGGACGGGCTGGATGCCCAGGCGGCGAAGAACATCCGCCTGTTCGTTTCCGGCTCGGCGCCGCTGCTCGCCGAAACGCACAAGGCCTGGCGCGAGCGCACCGGCCACGACATTCTCGAGCGCTACGGCATGACCGAGACCAACATGAACACGTCGAACCCCTATGAGGGCGAGCGTCGGGCCGGCACGGTCGGCTTCCCGCTGCCCGGCGTTTCGCTGCGCATCGCCGACCCTGACAGCGGCGATGCGCTTGGCCAGGGTGAAGTCGGCATGATCGAGGTCAAAGGTCCGAATGTCTTTTCCGGCTATTGGCGCATGCCGGAAAAAACCAAGGCGGAGTTTCGCAAGGACGGCTTCTTCATCACCGGCGACCTCGGCATCATCGACGCGGACGGCTACGTCCACATCGTCGGCCGCGGCAAGGATCTCATTATCTCCGGCGGCTACAACATCTATCCCAAGGAGATCGAGAGCGAGATCGACGCCGTTGCCGGCGTCTTGGAAAGTGCCGTCATCGGAATTGCCCATCCCGATTTCGGCGAAGGCGTCACCGCTGTCGTGGTGCGGGCGCCGGCATCGCAGATCACCGGGGCCGAGATCGTTGGCGCCATTGCCGGCCAGCTGGCCAAATACAAGCACCCGAAGCAGGTGATCTTCGTCGACGAGCTGCCGCGCAACACGATGGGCAAGGTGCAGAAGAACCTGCTGCGCGAGACCTACAAGGGTCTCTACGGCTAATCCATAGCCGGCTAGTTTCTTTGCCCAAGCGCTTCGCCTGGACATCTCTGTTCGCGGTTCGGCAGTGGCGCCTTTTACGTGCGCGGCTTTTTCACCCGAGTGCTGGAACCCCACAAAGCGCGGTTCAGCAGGCTGCGTTTGCGCCTGCGCGGGATGAGGTCGACGTCGCTGACGAGCTTGGCGCCGCCCTCCCGCCGCTCCAGGATGATCTTGCGGCTGTGGAAGGCTTCGAGCTCCGCACGATGCGCCACGCTGATGATGGTGACGTCAGGCAGTTCGCGGATCACCGTCAACATCATCGTGTCCTGGCTCTTCTCGTCGAGCGCCGAAGTCGCTTCATCCAGCACCACGATATCGGGGCGATGCAGCAGCAGGCGCGCGAAGGCGAGGCGTTGCTTTTCGCCGCCCGACAGCGTCTGGTCCCATGGCGCCTCTTCCTTGATCCTGCCGGTGAGATAGCCAAGCCCCACCTTGTCGAGGGCAGCCTTGATTTGCTTGATGGTCCACTTGTCCGCCGCCGCGGGATAGGCGACCGCGCGGCGAAGCGTTCCGGAAGGGATGTAGGGGCGTTGCGGCAGCATGAACAGGCGCCTGTCGGTGTGGAAATTGACGCTGCCGCCGCCCCATGGCCACAGGCCCGCGACGGCCCGCACCAGCGTCGACTTGCCTGAACCGGATTCGCCTGAAACCAGCACCCGCTCGCCCGGCTCGATCACGACCTCGGTTTCCTTGACTACGGAGGTGCCGTCGTCGAGTGTCACGGAAAGATTGTCGAGGCTGAGGATGGCGCCGTCTTCCGCTTCGCCCCGGTTGATGCGTCCGAGCGCATCGCTCTGCTCGGCGCGCTCGAGCCCGTCGAGCGACATCATCAGCGAGGCAATGCGCCGCGCGGAGGCGTTCCAGTCGGCGAGGCGCGGATAGTTGTCGACCAGCCAGCCGAACGCGCCTTGCACGATGCCAAAGGCAGACGCCGCCTGCATCACCTCGCCAAGCGTCATCGAGCCTTCGAGGAATTTTGGCGCGCACAAAAGGATCGGCACGACCGGCGCAAACAGGCTCGATCCCTGCGACACCGCGGCCGTGCGCATGTGCTGTCCGGTCAGCAGCGCCCATTGCCTCAGCACATGGCCGAAATTCCTGTCGATGCCGCTGCGCTCCTCGTCCTCGCCTCCCAGCAAGGCGATGCTCTCGCCGTTTTCGCGCACGCGCGTCAGCGTGTAGCGCAGTTCGGCCTCCGCCTGGTTCTTCCGCTCGGAGAGCTGGACGAAGTCGCGGCCGATGACCACCATCGAGGTCGAGGTGATGGCGGCATAGATGATCGCGGTGATGACCAGAAAGCCGGGAATGGTGATGCTCTCACGGCCGATCGGCAGGGTGAGCGCGCCGCCGATGGTCCACAGCACGACGATAAAGGTCGAGGCCGACAGGAACGCGTTGAGGACGCCGGCGGTGAAATCGACCGGCGACTCGGTGGCGATGCGCAGATCCTCGGTCATGCGGGCCTCGGGGTTCTGGTGGTCGCCGCCCACGAGGTTCAGCTGGTAGTAGCGGCCGTTTGCCAGCCAGCGCGCGACGACCCCGGTGGTCAGCCAGGAACGCCAGCGGCGCTGGATCGTCATGCGCAGATAGACCTGCGCGACGACAAGGCTGCCGCTGCAGATCACCAGCGGCACGAATACGGCGCTGAGGAGATAGACTGTGCGGGCGTTGCGCTGCTCGAGGGCATCGAACATCGAGCGGTTCCAGACGTTGATGCCATACTGGAAACCGATGTTGATGCAGAGCAGCAGCAGCACTCCGATCGTCAAAGGCCAGGCGAGCTTGTCGCCATGCCTCCCCCAATAGCCGCGCCCGCTGATCCAGAAACGCCGCAGCAGATATTTCTTCCGCGCCTGCTCGGCCTGCTCAGGCGTCAGCTTGGGATCGGGTTCGACGGCATCCGGCGGCGGCGCGGCCTCGCCAGCGGGCTCGGACGCGGCTTCGGCGGCCGATGTTTTTTTCTCGCGCGGCGTGTCCTCGCGCGGTCGATCTCCGCGCGTTTGCCGTGACGGCTTTTCCCGGCGCGACTTCGGGGCATCGCGCGCTTCGATGCCGTCGGCCGGTTCCGATTTGGGTTTTGCCTCGGACATATGCCCCGACAACGACCTCCATATCAAAAGGTTTCATGGTATGCGCCTGCCCGACGTTTCAGGAACGCCCGTCATTGCGGATATAAAAGCCCAACGACATGTTCTGCGATGGCGAGGCTGGCGGTAAGGCCAGGGCTCTCGATGCCGAACAGATTGACGATCTGACCGCCCCCGTGGTCAGCCGGTCCCTGGATGACGAAGTCGGCGGCCGGCTGGCCCGGACCGGACAGTTTCGGCCTGACGCCGGCATAGGCCGGTTGCAGGGCGCCGTCCGCCAGGCCGGACCAGTAGCGCCTGATTTCGTCGTAGAAGGCAGCGCCTCGTGCGGGATCGACGGTATAGTCGACGCGATCGATCCATTCGACATCCGGGCCAAAGCGCGCGCTCCCCGACATGTCGAGGGTCAGATGCACGCCGAGGCCGCCATGGACCGGCACCGGATAGATCAGCCGCGAAAAGGGCGAGCGGCCGGAAAGCGCGAAATAATTGCCGCGCGCCAGCCACAGCGGCGGAACACGGTCTTGCGGGAGGCCTTCGATGCGGCCGGCGAGCGCCTGCGCGTCGAGGCCGGCGGCGTTGATGAAGGCGCCGGTCTTCAAGGTGAAACCCTCGCCATCGGCGTCGCGCGTGTCGATCCGGATGCCGTCGGCTTCGATGCTCGCGCCTGAGACAACGGTGAGCAAGGCGAAAGATGCGCCGGCCGCTTCCGCGTCTCCGCGCAATGACAGCATCAGCGCCTGGCTGTCGACGATGCCGGTTGACGGCGACAGCAGCGCGCCGGCGCAGCTCAGCGCCGGTTCCAGGCTTTCGGCCTCTGCGCGCGTCAAAAGCTTGAGGTCACCGACTCCGCATTGCGCCGCGTTGATCTGGATCGCCTGCAGTTTGTCCAACTGGTCGGGTTCGACGGCAACGATCAGTTTGCCGGTGCGATGATGGGCGACGTCGTGCTCGCGGCAATAGGCATAGAGACGCTCGCGGCCGTTGACGCAGAGACGGGCCTTCAGGCTGCCCGGCGTATAATGAAGCCCGGCATGGATGACTTCCGAATTGCGCGAACTGGTGCCCGTGCCGATGGCTGCGGCCTTCTCGACCACCAGCACCTCGCGGCCCGACAGCGCCAGCGCGCGGGCAATGGCGAGGCCGACAACACCGGCGCCAGCGACAACGCAGTCGACATCATGCATAAGTGGACTTTAGCGCGAACTTCCCGCGCCTGCAAAAACCTTGTCGCCGCCAACCCACGCACCGGTGACGTCGAGGTTGTCCGACAAAGCGACGATATCGGCAGCCGTGCCATTGGCGAAGCGGCCGAGCCGGTGTGCCTGGCCGACCGCCTGCGCCGGATAGAGCGAGGCCATGCGCAACGCTTCCGACACGTCCAGCCCGACGATCCTGTGCATGTAGCGGACGGCCGAGATCATATCGAGATCGGCGCCGGCCAGCGTGCCGTCGGCCAGCCGCAGACTGCCATCCTTGCGATAGATGATGCGGCCGTTGAGGGTGAACGACGTCATGTCGGTGCCGATCGTCGCCATGGCGTCGGTGACCAGCACGATCCTGCCCGGCCCCTGCTTGGCGCGCAGCGCGATCAGCATGGTGGCGGGATCGACATGGATGCCGTCGGCAATGATCCCGGCCGACAGACTGCCTATGTCGATGGCCGCACCCGCCAGCCCCGGCTCACGGTTGCCGATCTGGCTCATGGCGTTGAACAGATGTGTGACCACGCTGGCGCCCGCGTCGGCAAAGGCTCTGGCCGTGGCATAGCCGGTATCGGAATGGCCGAGGCTGACGACGATGCCGGCCTTGGCCAAAGCCGCAACACGGGCGGGCTCGACGGATTCGGGCGCGATCGTCGTCAGCAGCACCGGCAGGTCTTTGCGTGCCGCGACCAGCGCCGCTTCATCCGCATCCGTCATCGGCCGGATCAGAGCCGGGTCATGCGCCCCCTTGCGGGCGACCGAGAGATGCGGTCCCTCGAGATGCAGGCCGAGAAACCCCGGCAGTTTTTGCCGTGCCGCCTCGGTGCCGGCGGCAATGGCCGCGGCGGTGATGTCAGGCGTATCTGTGATTAGCGTCGGCAGCAGTGCGGTCGTGCCGAACGGCGCATGCGCCCGGCAGATTGTTGCCAGCGAGGCGACATCGGGATGGTCGTTGAGCATGACGCCGCCGCCGCCATTGACCTGCAGGTCGACAAAACCCGGCACCAGCATGCCGCCCCCGGCGTCGATGCGGGCAACGCCCGACGGAATGGCGCCGACGGGATGAATGCCTTCGACCACATCGCCGTGCACGACAAGGGCGGCGTTGTCATGCCAGTCGTCGCCATCGAAAATTCGGGCGCCAGTCAGGGCAAAACGGTCGCTCATACGGTTTCCGTCACCTTGCGCAGATTGCGCGGTACATCCGGATCGAGGCCGCGATGGCGGGCGAAGGCTTCGACGAAGCCGTAGAAGGAGACGATCAGCGTCAGCGGGTCGGTCAAGGGATGACCGGTGGCGACATGCGGCAGCCGCGCCGCGCTGTTGGCTTTGTCCGAGGTTACAAAAACTGCTGCACCCTTGCCGGCAAGGTTGTCGGCAGCCTCTGCCACGGACGGCTCGGAGGCATCGCGGGCGGCGAGCGCCAGCACCGGGAAGCCTGGCCCGACCAGCGCCAGCGGGCCGTGCATGACTTCGGCTGCACTGTAGGCCTCGGCATGCATGCCGCAGGTCTCTTTGAATTTCAGCGCCGCCTCGTCGGCCATCGCCGCCGACGGGCCACGGCCGAGGATGAACAGCGATTGCGGCGTCTCCAATGCGCCGGCCAGCGCCATCCAGTCGCAGGCGATCGCCTTGCTGAAATGCTCGGGCAGGCGGGCAAGGGCGGCCAGCAGTCTGTCGTCGCCGGTGCAATGCGCCATCAGCGCCAGGCCGGCGACCGCCGAATTGACGAATGTCTTGGTCGCCGCGACGCTGCGCTCGGGGCCGGCCAGAATGTCGATGGCAAAATCCGAAGCCCGCGCCAGCGGCGAATCGGCGGTGTTGGTGATGGCGACGGTGAGCGCACCGCCGGCCCGTGCCGTCTCGGCCATGGCGACGATGTCAGGGCTCATGCCGGATTGCGAGATGGCGAGGCACGCGGAACCGGCGAGCTTGAGCTTGGCGCCGTAGATCGAGGCGATCGACGGACCGACCGATGCCACGGCCAGGCCGGCGGTCAGTTCGACGGCATATTTCATGAAGGTGGCGGCATGGTCGGACGAACCGCGCGCGACGGTAACGACGAAGCTCGGATCGCGCTCGCGAATGCCGCGTCCGGCCTCGGTCAGCACCGCCGCCGAGCCATCGAGCAGACGCGCGACGGCTTGCGGAATTTCGTCGATCTCGCGCCGCATATGGGTGGTCTTGGGGATCATGGTCGGCCCTCTTCGCTCGGCCCTGTCAGGCGCAGTTCGGCGACGAAATCATAGGCGTCGCCGCGGTAGATGGAGCGGGTGAACTCGATCACCTTGCCGCTCGCGAGATAGGAAATGCGTTCGATGTGCAGGCCGGCAATGCCGGATGGCACTTCGAGCAGACGCGCATCGGCGTCGCCGAGATTGGCGGCGGAAATGCGCTGCACCGCCCGCACCGGCCGGTTGCCGGTCAGTTGCAGCGCCGCATAGAGTGACGAGCCTATCCCGGCCGGATCCGGCAGCACGCTGGCCGACAACGAGGCGCGCTCGATGGCCAGCGGCGTGTCGTTTGCGATGCGCAGGCGCGCCACGCGCGCCACCAGCTCGTTCGAGGACAGGCCGAGCACCATCATCTCGTCGGGCGAGGGCGGGTAGAGGTCGCGGTCGAGCCAGGCTGAACGCACCGCCATGCCGCGCCTTGCCATGTCCTCGGTGAATGAAGTGAGCCTGGACAGCGACTGCTCGACGCGCTCCATGCGCGGCGCCACGAAGGTGCCGGAGCCGTGGCGCTGCACGAGGATGCCGCCCTTGACTAGGTCCTGCACCGCCTTGCGGACGGTGACGCGCGAAATGTCGGCCTTGGTGGCGATGTCGCGCTCGGAAGGCAGCGCATCGCCCGGCCCGATCAGGCCGCGATTGACGGCGTCCTCGATGCTTTTCCTGAGCTGCAGGTAGAGCGGGGCGCCGCTCTGCGACGACTGCCTCAGCGTGGCGAAGATCTGGTCGGCGGCATCGCTCATCGCGTCGCCTCTGCTTTGACGAAGATGCGGGCCGCCATCTGCACGGCGCCGCCCAGCGCATCGTCGAGCGGCGCTTTCAGCAGCGCCTGGTAGCGCTGGGAAAGGCGCGGCCCATAGAGCGGCGCCAGCCCGCCGAGCAGGCAGAGCGGGGCGTCATCAGAGAGGTCGAGCGCGTGGAGCGACGCCTCGACATCGGCAACCGACTTGTCCACGATCCAGTTGGCGACGCTGTCGCCCTTCTCGGCATGCTCGAAAACCTTGGGCGCGAAGCCGCCGAAATCGCCGGGCTTGGCATTGGTGGTGAACTCGACCACGTCTTCGGGATTGTTGCGGAAAATGACCATCATGCTGTCGGTCAGGGCTGAGCGCGGCCGGACGCCGTCATGGGCGAGCAGCGTCTGCTCCAGCAGGTCGCGGCCGATCCGGGCGCCGCTGCCTTGATCACCGACCTGAAAGCCCCAGCCGCCGATGGCGCGCGACATGCCGCCCTTGCGCGCCATATAGGCGGTGCCGGTGCCGAGGATGGCCATGGCGCCGTCACCAGAGCCGACTGCCCCTTCGAGCGCGATCTCGGCGTCCGTCTCGACGCGGCTGATGCTGAACGGCAGGATTGCTTCAAGCTGCTGGCGGTAGGTGCCGACATTGGCGCCGGCAAGGCCGAGAATGGCTGGTGTCTGCGGGATCAGGTCCGGATCTTGCCCGGCGGCGATGAAGGCCTGACGAGCAGCCTCGACGATGTGGGTGCGAGCGCCGGTGAGATCGGTGCGGATGTTGGCGGCGCCGCTTTTGGCACGGCCAATGACAACGCCATCGCCTGTCGCAAGGGCTGCCCTGCAGCTGGTGCCGCCGCCGTCGATACCGAGCACGAATTTCACGCGATGTCTCCTCCGGGCGGATAATACCAATAAAATACCAATAGCCAAGGGATTAATTTCCGTTTCAAAAAGATTAAGGCGTATCAGGTTGAAAAACCCGGGAATTTCGCCGGCTCAACGATTTCCAGTTCGCAATTCGTTAATGCGTGTGGACAAGTGGTATTTTTTTGGTATTGTTCTTCCATCGGAGGGACAGGGATGGCCGAACCGCGCACCGAAGCGCTTCACAGCAATGCCGAGGGACTGGACATCCAGGCCCCGGACGCCATCCTTTCTTCTTTGGTCAATGCGCAGATCGAGGCCGCCAAGGCTGTGCGCGACGCCATTCCCGCCATCGCCGCCGCAGCCGAAATCATCGCCGGGCGGCTGAACGGCGGCGGCAAGCTCGCCTATGCTGCGGCCGGCAGCTCCGGCCTGATGGCGCTGGCCGACGCGCTGGAGTTGCCCGGCACCTTCGGCATCAAGCGCGAACGCATCGCCATCCTCATCGCCGGTGGCGACGACGCTTTCAAGACCCTGGCCGGCGGATCGGAAGACGACACCGACGAAGCCTCGACGGCAATTGCCGGCGCCGGCATCGGCAAGGGCGACTGCCTGATCGCGATTTCGGCCAGCGGCTCGACGCCCTATGCGGTGCAGGCGCTGAAGGATGCGCGCAGCCGGGGCGCGGCAACCATCGCCATTGCCAACAACAAGGACACGCCCCTGCTCAGGCTGGCCGACGTCGCCATCCTGCTCGAGACGCCACCGGAGGTGATTGCCGGCTCGACGCGCATGGGCGCCGGCACTGCCCAGAAGATCGCGCTCAACATGCTGTCGACGCTTACCGCCATTCATCTCGGCCATGTCCATGACGGCTACATGGTCAATCTCACCGCCGACAACATCAAGCTGCGCGACCGCGCGGCTCGCATCGTCGCCGCTATCAGCGGCCGCGACCGGCAAGACGCCGTGCGGCTGCTCGAAGCGAGCGGCGGCGTCGTCAAAACAGCCATTCTGCTCGCCGCCGGCGCTGCCAACGCCGTTGCGGCCGAGAAGATACTGGAAGGGACCGGCCAGAAGCTGCGGCCAGCCCTTTCCGCGATCGAGGGGAACAAGGGCGCGAAGGCCCCTGTTCTCAAAACCGAACCTGAAAAAGGTCAATAGGGAGACTAGCATGACAACGAAATTACTGACGGCACTGCTTCTCGGCACCAGCATTCTCGGCACCGCCGGGTTGGCTCACGCCGATGACGTAACGCTCAATATCGAAAGCTGGCGCGGCGACGACCTTGCCATCTGGAAGGACAAGCTGATCCCGGCTTTTGAGGCCAAGAACCCGGGCATCAAAGTGGTGTTCGCACCGTCGGCGCCGACCGAGTATGACGCCGCACTCGGCGCCAAGCTCGCCGCCGGCTCGGCTGGCGACCTGATCACCTGCCGCCCGTTCGACAAGTCGCTCGAACTGTTCAAGAAGGGCAACCTTGCCGACCTGTCGGCGCTGCCCGGCATGGAAAACTTTTCGCCCGTTGCCAAGGCGGCATGGCAGACCGACGACGGCAAGGCGAGCTTCTGCGTCCCGATGGCCTCGGTCATTCACGGCTTCATCTACAACAAGGACGCCTTCGACAAGCTCGGCCTCAAGGTGCCGACGACGCGTGACGAGTTCTTCGCCGCGCTCGACAAGATCAAGGCCGACGGCACCTACATCCCGATGGCCATGGGCACCAAGGACCTATGGGAAGCCGCGACCATGGGCTATCAGAACATCGGTCCGAACTACTGGAAGGGCGAAGAGGGCCGCGCAGCGCTGATCAAGGGCGACCAGAAGCTGACCGACAAGGACTGGGTTGCTCCCTATGAGGAACTGGCCAAGTGGAAGCCTTATCTCGGCGACGGCTTCGAGGCCCAGACCTATCCGGACAGCCAGAACCTGTTCACGCTTGGCCGCGCCGCCATCTACCCGGCGGGATCGTGGGAGATCGGCCTGTTCAACACCCAGGCGCAGTTCAAGATGGGCGCCTTCCCGCCGCCGGTCGAGAAGGCCGGCGACACCTGCTACATCTCCGACCATACCGATATCGGCATGGGCCTGAATGCGGCGTCGAAGAATGCCGACGCGGCCAAGACCTTCCTGTCCTGGGTCGCCTCGCCGGACTTCGCCACCATCTACGCCAACGCTTTGCCGGGCTTCTTCAGCCTAAATTCCACCCCGGTGAAGATGGAAGACCCGCTGGCGCAGGAATTCGTCTCCTGGCGCGACAAGTGCAAGTCGACGATCCGCTCGACCTACCAGATCCTGTCGCGCGGCACGCCGAACCTCGAGAACGAAACCTGGGTTGAATCGGCCAACGTCATCAACGGCACCGACACGCCGGAAGCTGCCGCCAAGAAGCTGCAGGACGGCCTCGACAGCTGGTACAAGCCGGGCAAGTAAGCTCAGGACAGACAGGCCCCCAAGTGGACGGCCCTGCGTTTTTCGATAGCATCATCGACTGCGAACGACGGCGCCGCCCCTCATCCGCCTGCCGGCACCTTCTCCCCGTATAGTGACGGGGAGAAGGATCAGCCGAAACGCAGGCGCCCCCTCTCCCCGTCCTTCACGGGGAGAGGGTAAGGGTGAGGGGCAGCGCTGCCGTCGAAGGCATTGCTAAACCTGATCGGCGGGGACCGCACTCATGGCCGCACAAACACGACCGAAGCGACCGTTCCGCTGGCATATCGGCGTCTTCCTGGCGCCGGCGCTGCTGGTCTATACGGCGATCATGATCCTGCCGCTCGCCGGCACGCTGCAGCTGTCGCTGTTCCGCAATGTCGATCAGCATCAGGTGTTCGTCGGTTTCACTAATTTCCGTACGTTGTTCGGCGACCCCAACTGGTCGGTCGGCTTCTGGAACGCGCTGCGGAACAATACCTGGTTCTTCATCATCCACATGGTGGTGCAGAACCCGATCGGTGTCATGCTGGCGGCATTGCTGTCCAGCCCGAGGCTGAGATTCGCCGCCTTCTACCGCACCGCGATCTTCGTGCCGACCATCCTGTCCTTCGTCATCGTCGGTTTCGCCTGGAAACTGATCCTGTCGCCGTTGTGGGGCGTGGCGCCGCATCTGATGGATCTGGTCGGCCTGAAAAGCCTGTTCACGCCGTGGCTCGGCAAACAACAATATGCCCTGACCGCGCTCAGCCTGATCTCGGTCTGGCAGTTCGTCGGCATTCCGATGATGCTGATCTATGCAGCACTCCTGTCGATCCCCGAAGAGGTGATCGAGGCTGCCGAATGCGACGGCATCACCGGCATGTCTCAGTTCTGGAAGATCAAGCTGCCGCTGATCCTACCCTCGATCGGCATCATCTCGATCCTGACCTTCGTCGGCAATTTCAACGCTTTCGACCTGATCTACACCGCACAAGGGGCGCTTGCCGGGCCGAATTATTCGACCGATATTCTGGGCACTTTCCTCTACCGCGCCTTCTTCGGCTTCCAGCTGCAGACCGGCGATCCCAATATGGGTGCGGCGATCGCCACGATGATGTTCCTGATCATCCTCGGCGGCGTCTGCGTCTACCTCTTCCTCGTCCAGACGCGCCTGCGTCGCTACCAGTTCTGAGAGGGGCGAGATGTCGAGCTTGAACACCCCCCTCTGGCCTGCCGGCCATCTCCCCCGCAAGGGGGAGATTGGCAGCTCTGGCCTTGCCGCTCGGCTTGCAACGTTGGCGATTGGCGAAAGCAGTCGCGGCATCTGATCTCCCCCCTTGCTGGGGAGATGTCCGGCAGGACAGAGGGGGGTGCCTTGGCGCCAACCTCGCCTGCCTTGGCTCGTCAGGAGACCTTCCAATGAGCACCGCCACTCGTTCGCTGCCCCGCACCATCGGCGCCCACGCGATCCTGCTGACCTACACGGCGATCGCGCTGTTTCCGGTGATCCTGGTCATCATGAATTCGTTCAAGTCCCGCGCCGGCATCTTCAGCGAACCGCTGACGCCGCCGACGCCAAAGACCTTCGACCTGATCGGCTATACCACCGTGATCGGGCAGGGCGACTTCATCCACTATTTTCAGAACAGCCTCGTCGTCACCGTCGCCTCGCTGTTCTTCGTGCTTCTGTTCGGCGCGATGGCGGCGTTCGCGCTCTCGGAATACCGCTTCCGCGGCAACACGCTGATGGGGCTTTACCTCGCGCTCGGCATCATGATCCCGATCCGGCTCGGCACCGTCGCCATCCTGCAATTGATGGTGGCGAGCGGGCTGGTCAACACGCTGACGGCGCTGATCCTGGTCTACACCGCGCAAGGGCTGCCGCTGGCCGTCTTCATCCTGTCGGAATTCATGAAGCAGGTGTCGGACGATCTGAAGAATGCCGGCCGTATCGACGGGCTGTCGGAATACACGATCTTCTTTCGGCTGGTGCTGCCGCTGGTGCGGCCGTCGATGGCGACGGTCGCCGTCTTCACCATGATCCCGATCTGGAACGATCTGTGGTTCCCGCTGATCCTGGCGCCGTCGGAAGAGACCAAGACGGTGACGCTCGGCGCGCAGTTGTTCCTCGGCCAGTTCGTCACCAACTGGAACGCCATCCTGGCCGCACTCTCGCTGGCGATCATGCCGGTGCTGACCCTCTACGTCATCTTCTCGCGGCAGCTGATCCGAGGCATCACATCCGGAGCCGTCAAGTGAGCGGAGCCCTACAAATCTCTGCTGGAGCCTTCACCCCACCCGGCGCTGCGCGCCGACCTCCCCATCAAGGGGAGGTAAAAGGTCGTGGCTTCATTCACGACCGCCAAAGGGCGACTTTCGGAGAAGCTTCTTTGGCAGTGAGGGTGTTCGCGCCAACGTCCTACCTCCCCTCGATGGGGAGGTCGGCGCGAAGCGCCGGGTGGGGTGACACCCTCTCAGAAGGAACAACTGGAACATCTGGAGTAGTTAGGTGACCTCTAAATCGCCCCTTCGCGTCGTCGTCGCAGGCCTCGGTAATATGGGGCGTAGCCATGCGCTGGCCTACCACACTAATCCGGGCTTCGAGATCGCGGCCCTGATCAACCGCTCCGACGTGCCGTTACCGGACGGGCTGTCGGGCTATGACATCCGTCGTTCCTTCGACGATGCATTGCGCGATGAAAAGCCCGACGTCGCCTGCATCGCCACCTATTCCGACAGCCATGCCGACTATGCGGTGAAGGCATTCGAGGCCGGCTGCCACGTCTTCGTCGAGAAGCCGCTCGCAACAACGGTGGCGGACGCCAAGCGCGTCGTCGCGGCGGCCAAGGCCAATGGCAGAAAGCTGGTGATTGGCTATATCCTGCGCCATCACCCGTCCTGGGTCCGGCTGATCGCCGAGGCGCGCAAGCTCGGTGGCCCTTACGTGTTCCGCATGAACCTCAACCAGCAATCGTCAGGCCCGACCTGGCAGACGCACAAGCAGTTGATGCAGACGACGTCGCCGATCGTCGATTGCGGCGTGCACTATCTCGACGTCATGCTGCAGATCACCGACGCCAAGCCGGTCGAGGTGCGCGGCATGGGGCTGCGGCTGACCGAGGAAATCGCGCCGACCATGTACAATTACGGCCATCTGCAGGTGCTGTTCGATGACGGTTCGGTCGGCTGGTACGAAGCTGCCTGGGGACCGATGATTTCGGAAACGGCGTTCTTCGTGAAGGACGTGATGTCGCCCAATGGCTGCGTGTCGATCGTCATGAAGGAAGGTGTGAAGTCGGACGACATCGACACCCACACCAAGACCTCGACCATCCGCCTGCACAGCGCTGCGACGGGTGCGGACGGCAAGTTCGCCAGGCCGGACGAGATGCTGTCGATGGACGGCGAACCCGGCCACCAGGATCTCTGCGACCTCGAACAGGCCTTCGTGCTGAAGGCGATCCGGGAAGACATCGACCTGACCCGCCACATGGACGACGCGGTGAAATCGCTCGCCGTCTGCCTTGCCGCCGATGAGAGCGTGCGCAGCGGCGCCCCAGTTAAGCTCTAGTAGGGCAAACTCTAGAACAAGGACGAAGCCGTGGGCTCGCTGGTAATCGAGAATGTGAAGAAGGCCTTCGGGCCGGTCGAGGTGCTGAAAGGCATCAACCTCGAAGTGACCGACGGCGAATTCGTCGTCTTCGTCGGCCCATCTGGCTGCGGCAAGTCAACCTTGCTCAGGGTCATCGCCGGGCTGGAGGATTCGACCTCCGGCAGGGTGGTGATCGACGGCGCCGATGTCTCGGCCACGCCCCCGGCAAAACGCGGCATCGCCATGGTGTTCCAGACGTACGCGCTCTACCCGCATCTGACGGTGAAGAACAATATGGGCCTCGGCCTCAAGCAGGCCGGCACGCCCGCCCCGGAGATCGAACGCCGCATCGGCGTCGCCTCGTCGATGCTGTCGCTGGAACCGTATCTCGAGCGGCGGCCGGCGGAACTGTCGGGCGGCCAGCGCCAGCGCGTCGCCATCGGCCGCGCCGTGGTGCGTGAGCCGAAACTGTTTCTCTTCGACGAGCCGCTTTCGAACCTCGACGCTGCGCTTCGCGTCAACACGCGACTGGAGATCGCGCAGCTGCATCGCCGGCTGAAGGCAACGATGATCTACGTCACCCATGATCAGGTCGAGGCGATGACGCTGGCCGACAAGATCGTCGTGCTCAACGCCGGCCAGATCGAGCAGATCGGCGGCCCGATGGAGCTTTACAATTCGCCGGCAAACGAGTTCGTCGCCGGCTTTATCGGCTCGCCGAAGATGAATTTCATCGACGGCGCCAGATTGGGCGAGACGGCCAAGACGATCGGCGTGCGGCCGGAGCATCTGACCGTGGATCCAAGGTCCGGTGCCTGGAAGGGAACGGTAGTGCACGCCGAACATCTCGGCGCCGACACCAACCTCTATCTCGACTGCGAAAAGGCCGGGCTGATCACGGTGCGCATTTTCGGTGTCTACGACGCCGAGCCCGGTGCGACGCTGTATGCAACGCCCGAGCCGGGTAAGACATACCGGTTTGGGGCGGACGGCAAGACGATCAAGTAATCCTTCGCCGACAGCAATCACGGCGATCACACCGCGCCGAGCAGCACCGCGCCATGGATCGCCGCCTGCCAGCCCAGGGCCGCCCAGCGTATGTCCAGAGGCTCTACAACAAGCGAATGCGGCAGGCTGTCCGCGATGCGCTGCTTGAGCGTCTGGCGGGGATAGGACTTCATGTCGACGATACCGCCGCCGATCAGGATCGTCTGCGGGGAAAACAGGGCGGCTGCGGTTGCGACGGCCACCGCCTGCTGCCAGACGATTTCGTCGAGCCATTCGCGCAGCGATGGCGGCTGCCCGGCCGCCGAAAACAGATCGGCCACCGGGATATCGTAGTCTGTCGCGAGTTCGACGAGCGTTGCCCCTGAGGCATAGGTCTCGACCCGGTTTGGCGGACCGCTTTCGTCGGGCCGGTAGATCGGCATGTGGCCGATCTCGAGCGCCCAGCCGCCACCCCTGAAAATGCCGTCCTTGCCGAGATAGGCGCACCGATGCCGGTGCCGAGATAGACCGCCAGCACCTCCTTTTGCCGCTTCACTGCGCCGGCGACGCTTTCACCCAGCAATTGCAGCACGACGTCGCGTTCGAGCCGCACGGGAACGCGGAGCCGCGATGCCAGTTCCGTACCCAGCCGGATGCCGTTCAGCTCGGGAATCCACCGGGATGCCGTGGTCGGCAAAGCCAACCTTGACCGACGTGCCGCCGATCTCGACCACGGCGATCGTGTCGTCCATCGTTTGATGCGTCATGCGAGCGGTTCCAGGAATTCCGAAAGACAGGCGCGGAATTCCAGCCGGTAGGCGGCGCGATCCTGCGATTTGGCTGTGATGGTGCAAAGCCGGGCCGACGGAATGAGTCCGGCCAGCGTCTGTGCGTCGGCCAGGCGATGGACGAGGTCATGGTCATGGCCGATGACAAGAGTCGGCACCGCGATAGCGCGGATGTCCGCCTCGCTCACGCCGGGACCATCGCCGGCGATCGCCGAAAGCAGCCTGCCGAACAGAACCGGGTCCGGGCGAGTGAAGAAGCCTTGCAGGCTGCCGAGATTGTCCGGCGCCAATCTGGCCAGTTCGCCGGCAACAGCGCTGTCATCGAACAGACGCCTGGCGTCTTCAGGCGAATGCCGCATCAAGAGATCGCCGACGACGGCATAGGGCCTCATATTTTCCGGAGCCGCCTGGGCTACCCAGGCGGGCCGGGCGAGCACCAAAGCGCGCACACGGGCCGGCCTATGCACTGCCAGGCGCAGCGCCAGCGCCGCACCCATCGAAATGCCGCCGACGACGGCCGGACCGATGCCGAGATCGTCGGCGAGCGCTTCGACATCTTCAGCAAAAGTCGCAATCGAAAGCCGCTCGACCGGCCCGTAGCCGGATCCACCCTGGCCACGGCATTCGAGCGTCACCCGCCGTGTCTGCGGCAGGTCGGGAAACACGTCGGCGACCTGCGCTTCATCACCGCCCAGCCCATGCTGAAAGATGACGGGGAAGCCGGCGCCGACGTCCCGGTAAGCAAGGTCGGCACCGTCGCGGCTGAAGGTCTGTTTCACGCTCTTCCGCTTTCTTCGAGCGCAGAGCGAAGGAAGGCGCCCACGCCGGGCGCCTCGGCCTCCATCAGGCCGTGCGTGATCAGGGGGCCGTCGAACCCGGCAGCTTGAAGGCGGCTAATGAAATGCGGGAAGTCGACAACGCCCTGTCCGGCGGCGGCAAAACTGCCGTCGGCATGGCGGTCCTTGGCATGGGCCATGCCGATCTCGGCGGCCAGCAGGTCGACGGCCTCGTCGATCAGGCGATGACGCTCCGCGCTGTCAGCCACTTCGAACAGATTGGCCGGGTCGAGCACAATGCGCAGGCGCTTGCTGTTCACCTCATCGAGCAGGCGGCGTGCGGCCCGCGCGCTGGAGACGACATTGGCAAGTTCCGGTTCGATGCCAAGCTCGATGTCGAAGCGCTCGGCAATCGCGATCGCGGCTTCCATCTCCACCCGAAGATCGCTCCAGGCGGCGTCAGTGGCATTGTCGGCATGCCAGCGCCACTGATCCTCAGCATCCCTGGTGCCGGTGCACAGCGTAATCAGCCGCGTGCCCATGTCAGCGCATGACGCAGCCAGTACCTCGAGCCGGGCGAGTCCCTGATCGCGAACCCTGCGATCGGGATGGATCATGTTGTAGGTTCCAGACACTGCTGCAATCGAAACACCGGTCTGGCGGCTCGCCTCAACGACGGATCGGGCCGCATCCGGCTCGATGCTGTCCGGCATCGACGGCAGTCCAAGGCACGCCAGGTTGAACTGCGCCGCCGCGTAGCCGGCGTCCGCGACCGCGCGCAGAACCGGCAAGGCGCCGGTGGTGGTGAAGGTCTTGGCGAAGATCCCAAGCTGCATCACACGACCCCGTCGACGTCGGCGAGGCGGACGGCGCGGCCGCCGGCAGCGGCGGAGCGGGCGATGGCCGCCATCCCCCTGACCGATGCGATGCCGTCGTCTATGCCGGCGCCAACCATGGGCGCGCCATTCAGCACGACATCGGCAAAGCCTTCGAGCTGGCGGCGATAGAAGTGACCGTCTGCGCCAAGCGTGCGATGCCAGCTGCCATCGGCCTCGCGGAAAATGTCGACCTCGCTGCTCTTGTAGTACCAGGGGTTATAGGTCTTCGCGAGAACGCTGCCGTTCTGACCATAGATCTGAAACCCTTCGTGCCAGTCCATGCGCACGGCAACCGTCAGGTCGAGATGGCCGACCGACCCGTCGGCGAAGATGGTGGTGATGAACCAGCAATAGGCGCCGTAGCGCTCGGTGAGCCGGGCCTCGACAGCCTCGATTGGGCCGTGCAGATGGCGCGCCGTGTCGATGAGGTGGCTGCCATGCGCCAGCATGTAATACTGGCGCAGATCCGCCTTGGGATTGACGGAAGGCTTGCGCGCCTTGGTGCTGGTGATGATCAGCGGCTGGACCGCATCGGTCATCGGGTAGCGATGGGTGCTGTCGCAATACCAGCCCTTGAACGCCAGCCGCTCACCCATCTCGTCGTCGACGAAGGCCTTGGCCGCCTGGATGCCGGGATCGAAGCGCTTCATATGACCGACCTGGAGCACCTTGCCGCTCCTGTCGACCGCCGCCCGCAAGCCTTCGACTTCCTCGACCGAAACGCCCAGCGGCTTCTCGCACAGCACGTGCTTGCCGGCATCCAGCGCCAGTTCCGTGGCCTTGACGTGGAACGTGTCCGATGTCGCGATGATGACGGCATCGAGGTCGGGATCGGCCAGCATCTGGCCATAGTCGGCATAGGATTTTTCGGGCGCGTAGGTCGCCGCCATCCTGTCGCGCAGATCGTCGGCGACATCGCAGATGGCATAGAGATCGGCATTGCGCGCCTTGGTGCAGGATTCGAAATGCGCCGCCTGCGCAATCGGACCGCAGCCGAGCACGCCGACACGCAGCCGCTTTTCATCTTTGCGAGGCATGGAATCTTTCTCCTGATTAGCGCGCGGCGAGGCCGCGAAGTTGAAATTGCGGATCGCCCGACAAAGCTGCCTGATGCAGCAGGCAGGCAGCGCCCAATGCCGGACCGTCGGCGCGGACGCGCGCCAGTTCGATCCGGGGAACGGGATAGCCTTCGGCGAGGAAGTCCGACAGGAAAGCCTCGACCTGCTCAGCGACGAAAGGATAGACGGCATTGACCGAGCCCGAGAGGATGATGCGCTCCGGCTGCAAGGTGCAGGCAAGTGTCGCCAGGCCGCGGCCGAACCAGAGCGCCCAGTCGCGCGCGGTGGCAACGGCTGCCGGATCGCCGGCGGCCAGCGCTGCGACAAACTCATCCACGCCGGCGCGCAGTCCGCTTATGTGCAAATAGCGAGCCAGTAAAGCATCCTTGCCGACATAGGATTCCAGTCGGCCCGGGCGCTTCGCGTCGAAGACAAAACCTTCGTCGCCGATGCGCAGATGCCCGATTTCGCCGGCGCCGCCGAGCCGGCCGCGATGCAGCCTGCCGGCATTGATGATGCCGCCGCCAACGCCGTTCTCGATCAGGATGACCAGAGCATCCTCATGGTCCTTGCCCGGCTGCGCCCGGTATGTCTCGGCCACCGCCACGGCATTGGCATCGTTTTCCAAGAGGATCGGAAAGTCCGCGCCAAAGGCAGTGCGCAAAAGCTCCGCCAGATTGACCCCGTGCCAGCCAAGGATGGTGGCATGGTATGAAATCCCGTCGGCGGCGGGGAAGCCGGGCACGGCGACATTGAGCCCGTAGGGGCGCGTGCCCGCAGGCAATTGTGAGCGGATCTCGGCGACGAGTTCCCCGATGATGTCGACCGCGGCTTCGGGCGTGCTACCGGGGCCGGCAAATGCCCTAGAGGCGCTCGCACGCCGCGCGCCGGCAAGGTCGACAGCCACGGCTGCGATCCAGTTGACGCCGATATAAGCGCCAAGGAAGAAGCCGCCATTGCCGTCGATCTCGACAAGGATACCGGGACGGCCGACCCGACCCTCGCTATCCTGCTCGTCGTCCGTTCCATCCGACCGCTCGCGCGCCAGACCGGCTTCGGTCAGCCCCAGCACCAGGGCGCCGGTGGTCGACCGGGTCAGGCCGAGATCGCGTGCGAGCGCCGCTCGGCTCAACGCGCCGACACGAAACAGCGCCGCAAGTGCCCGCGTTTCGTTCGGCCGAAGATCGGTCGACACCAGCACGTCGTTCTCCACAATTTGTTTGATTATCATACTAATAGAATTTCTAGGCGGTTTGAAAGGCCCAAGGTTGGGTGCATTGCAACAAATATTCAGCATCCCCAGGCCCATTGACCCAAGTTTCAAACGATGATTTGTATCAGAAACTTACAAATTGGCATGGGAGGATGCGATGCCGGTTCTAGCGCGTCTCGAACACATCGTGAAGGATTTCGGTGCCGTCCGCGCGCTGGACAATGTCTCGCTCGACATCAACGAGGGCGAGGTTCTCGGCCTGATGGGCGACAATGGCGCCGGCAAATCGACGCTGGTCAAAACCATCGCCGGAAATTTCCAGCCGACATCAGGCGCCTCCCAAGCCTGTCCTCCGGCCGCATCGGCCGGGGGACATCTCCTCGAAAGAAGGCTTGTCAGTTGCCCGCTTCGCAATCAGAGACTGCTTGCGTCTCTCCAGCAGGCGATCAGATGACCGTCGCCGGCCTGCCTGACGGGTGGTTGCGCCTTTCGGCAATCGGGCAGCGCGACAGGACAGCGGGCGGCAAAGGAGCATCCGGAGGTCTCGGCATCGTGTGCCGCGACGTGGAGCTGAGCCGGAGCCCTCGGCGCCGTCTCATCCGAGGACGCGGCCAGAAGCAGCTTCGTGTAGGGGTGGTTGGGGCCACGGAAAATCTGCTCGGATGACCCCGTCTCGACCAGCCGGCCGCGGCCATATAGCGCACCACCCTGAGGTCGTGGCTGATGAACAGATAGGTGGTGTCCTTGTCGCGCTGCAGGTCGTTGAGCAAATTGAGCACGGTCGCCTGCACGGAAACGTCGAGCGCAGAGGTCGGCTCGTCCAACACCACGAGCTTCGGCACGCCGGCAAAGGCGCGCGCAATCGCCGCACGTTGGCGCTGGCCACCAGACAGCGATCTCGGCTTCTGGTCGACGGTCGTAGCGGCAAGACGAACCGAGGCCAGGAGATCGGCGACACGCTGCTTCACCTCGCTGCGGCCAAAGCCGGCGAGCCGCCGCAGCGGACGGCCGAGGATCCTGCCGATCCGCTGGCGCGGATTGAGCGTGCGGTCGGGTGACTGGAACACCATCTGCACGTCGCGCCGTTCGCTCAGGCTTCTTTTCTCGACGAGCGGCGCGACAGTGCTGCCGAACAGCTCGACCGACCCAGCGTCCGGCGTCTGGAGGCCAGTCACGATCCTTGCCAATGTCGACTTGCCGGAGCCGGATTCGCCGATCAGCCCGAACGTCTCGCCCTGGGCTATCTCCAGGTCGATATCGTGCAGGACGGCCTGGCAGCCGAAGGCGTGGCTGATGCCTTTGCAGGCGACGGCGATCGGACGTGCGGCTTCCGGTTGATCGCTGCGGACAGGCTTCGACGGGCCGGTTGTGTGCATCTCGGCCAGCCTGCCGTCGCGCTTGGTGAAGTTGAGCGCCGGGATCGAGGCGATCAGCGCCTTGGTGTACGCGTGAACAGGGTTCTCGAAGACATCGTTGGCGATGCCGCTTTCGACCACCGTCCCCGACTGCATCACGGCCACCCGATCGCAGGCCCGGCGGACCATGTTGATGTCATGGCTGATCAGCAGAACGCTGGTTTGGTGATCGCGGCGCAAGTCCTGCAGGATGGCGACGATCTCGGACTGGACGCTGGCGTCAAGCGCCGTCGTCGGCTCGTCCAGCACCAGCAGCGACGGGTCGAGCGCAATGGCAATCGCGATGTTGGCGCGCTGCTGCATGCCGCCCGACAATTCGTGCGGATAGAGATCGAGCACCCGCTCCGGATTGCTCACCCTGACGCGGCCGAGCAACTCGGCGGCGCGGGTGCGTGCTTCGTCCTGCCGAACCGGGCGATGCCGCATGATCGTCTCGGTGATCTGCCGGCCAATCGTCATGGCCGGATTGAGCGCCGCACCCGGATGCTGGTAGACGGCCGCGATGCGATCGCCCCTTAGCCGGCGCAGCTGTTCGCCGGAGAGATTGCGGATCTCGCGGCCCTGGAACTCGAGCGCCGACGCGGCGATCCGGGCGTTACTCGGCAGATAGCGCAGAATAGCGAGTGCCACCGAGCTTTTGCCCGAGCCGGACTCGCCGACAAGGCCGAGCGCTTCGCCTTCGCCGATGGTGAGCGACACGCCGTTGACGGCCGGATGCGATCCTCGGCGTTCATCATAGGCGACGGTGAGCTGCTCGACGTTCAGAACCGATGACGACATGTCTTGCTGAAACCACTTTCTTTCGGCGCGGTCTTCGAGGGCAATCGCTTCCGCTTTCGCGCCGCACAATCTCTATAAAATTACTCGAATTAAGCTGGAGCGCAATCTACCTTTCACCGCTCAGGAGAGATTGTCGCAGCCGGTCGAGGCATCGCGACGGTCGCCTGAAGCAGTTCTGCAAGGAGACCGGCATGGCACGCGACCACATGATCCTCAGCGCGTTTTTCTTCAATCCGCAGGGCGATCATCGCATGTCGTGGCGCCATCCGCGCGCGCCGGGCCGCGAAGTGCTCGACTTCGACTTCTACCGCGATCTCGTCCAGTCTGCCGAGCGCGCCAGGATCGATACGATCTTCGTCGCCGACCATGTCGCGATCTGGGATTCCGTACAGAGCGGCGTAGCCCATTACGCCAATGCCCGCCTGGAACCGCTGACGCTGTTGTCGGCGCTTGCCGGCGTGACCAGGCATATCGGCCTCATCACCACCGCCTCGAGCTCCTACAGCGAGCCCTACAATGTCGCCCGCATGTTTGCCACGCTCGACCATATCAGCAAGGGCAGGGCGTCTTGGAATGTGGTGACGTCGGCCATGGACGAGGAGGCCCGCAATTTCGGCCGCGACGGCAATATCGAGCACGCCTTTCGCTATGAGCGCGCCACCGAATTCCTCGATATCGTCAAGGCACTGTGGGACAGCTGGGAAGACGAAGCCCTGCTTATCGACAAGGCATCGGGCTATTTCGCCGATCCCGACAAGGTCCATGCGATCAACCACAAGGGCCCGCACTTCAAGGTGCGCGGACCGCTCAATGTCTCGCGCCCGCCGCAGGGCCATCCGCTGATCGTCCAGGCCGGCTCGTCCGAAGACGGCAAGAATTTCGCTACCGCGCATGCCGATGCGCACTTTGCCATCTACAGCACCAAGGAAGACGGCATCAACTATAGGCAGGACATCAACGAGCGCCTCGCCCGTTACGGTCGCAAGCCCGAGAGCTTCAAGATCCTGCCGGGCATCCTGCCGATCGTCGCAGCTTCCGAAGCGGAGGGACGCGAGCGGCAGGAGTATCTGCAGAGCTTGCTTCCCGATAGGGTCGGCATCGACCTTCTCTCGAGCTGGAGCGGCGTCGATCTCTCCGTATATCCGCCGGACGGCCCGCTGCCGCCGCTGCCGGACGAGAGCACCTTCAATGGCGGCCGCACCTCGCTCAATCGCGTCAAGGAATGGTCGAAGCAGAACCTCACTCTGCGCGAGATCGCTCGCAAGCTCGCCAACAGCGGTTCGGTGCCGACCGTCGTCGGCACACCGAACCAGATCGCCGATCAGCTGCAGGACTGGTTCGAGGCAGGTGCCGCCGACGGCTTCAACCTGATGTTCCCGCTGCTCCCGGAGGATTGGGTGAATTTTGCCGAGCAGGTCGTGCCGGAACTGCAGCGCCGCGGCGTATTCCCCACCGAATATGCGCCGGGGACGCTGCGTGACCGTTTCGGCCTGGCTCGGCCGGCCAACCGCTTCGCCGAACAGCGCGACAATGTGCGCGCCGTATCCTGACTTGGGGCAATTGATATGACCGCAGCGCCAAAACTTCAGCCCCGCGAAGCCACGGCTCCGCAGCTCATCAATGTTCTGCACAGCCCCAAGCGCATTCGGGTCAAATTCGCCGGCCGCACCATCGCCGACAGCCGCAACGTCCTGGTGCTGCGCTCCAACCATTTTCTGCCGATCTATTTCTTCCCGGCCTCCTCGGTGGACCGCTCGCTCTTAAAGCCGTCCGAGCATAGCCAGCGCCATCCCGTCGGTGGCGAAACCACCTATTGGAACCTGGAGACGGGAGAAAAAGCTTCGCCCAACGCGGCCTGGTCGCTTGTCGCGCCGCCGGATGAAAATCTGTCGCCGCTGGCCGGGCGTATCGCCTTCACCTGGAAGGCGGTCGACCAATGGTTCGAGGAGGAAGAAGAGGTCTTCGTCCACGCCCGCGATCCATACGCACGCATCGATGTGCTGCAGAGTTCAAGTCACGTCCAAATCTGGTTCGACGGCGAACTGATCGCCGACAGCCATCGCCCGGTGCTGCTGTTCGAAACGCATCTACCGACGCGTTTCTACCTGCACCCGGACGATGTCAGGCTCGACCGGCTGGTCGCTTCGGACAGCACGACGCGCTGTCCCTACAAGGGCATCGCCTCCTACTGGTCGGGCCGGCGCGCCGACGGCTCGGTAAGCCCCGATGTCGCCTGGAGCTACCGCGATCCCATTGCCGAAATGCCCAAGATCAGGGGCCTCATCGCCTTTTACCCGCAAGCCGTCGACCGCATCCATCTCGACGGCGAACCAGTCGCTTAAGCCATTCAACAGTCATTTCAGACAGGGGTTTCAAAATGACCAAACGCAACGACATCGATACGCTTCGCAATCTGTCCGGCGACATCTGGAACGTCGCCGTCGATGAGCACCAGGCCGGCTTCCTCAAGCGCCGCGATCTGCTGAAATACGCAGCCTTGATCGGCCTCACCGGCTTTGCCGCCTCGCAGGGACTTGCTGGTTTCGGCACTGCGCGCGCTGCCGGCGCCGGCGGCACGGTCCGCGTTGGGCTCGGACAGCCGACCAAGGCGATCGATCCCGTCTCCATCACCGATCCGGCCAGCATCGGCGTCATCAGCCAGGTCGGCGAATATCTCATCCTCGACGATCCCAAGGACGGTCTGCAGCCCAAGCTCGCTCTGTCGTGGGAGGCCGACGAGACCGCCAGCCGCTGGACCTTCAAATTGCGGCCGGGCGTGAAATTCCACGACGGCCGCACCGTCACCGCCAAGGATGTGGTGGCGAGCTTCGAGCGGCTGGTCGATCCGGCCAGCGGTTCGTCCGCTTTGTCTGCCTATAAGGGCATCCTGTCCAAGGGCGGCGCCAAGGTCGTCGACGACCAGACAGTCGCCTTTGATCTCGACGGGCCCAACAGCAACTTCCCCTTCTATGTCTCGTCCGACGTCTACAATGCCGTCATCCTGCCGGCCGACTATGCCGGCGATTTCGAGAAGAATTTCAACGGCACCGGCCCGTTCAAGCTCGAATCCTTCCGCCCCAAGCAGGGCGCCAGCTTCGTGCGCAACCCTGACTATTGGGGCGACAAGGCGCTGCCCGACCGCGTCGAAATCAAGTTCTTCGACGACGAGCAGGCGCAGGTGCTGGCGCTGCAGGCCGGCCAGCTCGACGTCATCCCGAGCACGACCCGGCTGGAATTGGCGATCGAGGGCAATCCCAACTTCAAGCTGCTCAGCGTGCAGGCAAGCTCGCATGACGAGGTGCATCTGCGGACCGACCAGGCGCCGTTCACCGACAAGCGCATCCGCCGCGCCTTGGCGCTCACCATCGACCGCGAGGCGGTGGTCAAGGGCTTGCTCAAGGGCCGCGCCATCATCGGCAACGACACCCCGTTCGCGCCGATCTTCCCCTCGGCCGATCCGTCGGTACCGCAGCGCAAGCAGGACATCGCCGAGGCCAAGCGCCTGCTTGGCGAGGCCGGCGTGCCGAACGGCTTCCCGGTGACGCTGACCACCGAGCGCGCCTATGACATTCCCGATTATGCCGTGCTGATCCAGAATTTTGCCAAGAAGGCCGGCATCGACATCAAGCTCAACGTGCTGCCGCAGGACGCCTATTATGGCTCGGCGAAGTTCGGCTCGTCGCCATGGCTCGATTCCAATCTCGGCATTACCGATTTTGGCCATCGCGGCACGCCCGACATCTTCCTCAACGCGACGCTGAAGAGTTCGGGCGCCTGGAACGCCGCGCATTTCAACAACCCGGCCTATGACGGGCTGCTGCTCGAATACGGCAAGGCCCGCGACCTTCAGGCGCAACGCCTTGCCGCGGGCAAGATCCAGACCTTGCTGCTGGACGAGACGCCGCTGATCATCAGCTACTTCTCGCAATACAGCCGCATCGTCTCGTCGAAGGTCGAGGGCGTCCGCTTCACGGCAATCTCGCATCTGCTGCTCGACCGCGTGACGTTCGCCCAGGCATGATTGCGAGACGTCCAGCCACTCCGGGCACCGGAATCCGATGCTGACCGGCCGCACTGTGTCGGTGCGGGCAGCCTCGCTTCTGCTCACGCTGTGGTTGGTCAGCATGCTGGTGTTCTTCGCCGGGCAGGTTCTGCCCGGCGATGTCGGCCGCCTCATGCTCGGACCGTTCGCCGATGCCGAGGCCGTCGCGGCGCTGAACAGGCAGCTCGGCGCCGACCAGCCGGTGCTCGTGCAATACTGGCACTGGTTCAGCAGCGTGCTGTCAGGCGACTTCGGCACCTCCCTGTCGCTGCGTTTGCCGGTGGCGCCCTTCGTTCTGGAAAGCTTCAAGCGCTCGGCGGCCCTTGCCGGAATTATCCTCGTCTTTCTGCTGCCGCTGGGCATCGGCGCCGGCATCGTCGCCGGTCTCAACCAGGGCCGCTTTATCGACCGCCTGATCGTACTCGCCGGCGTGTCCTTCGGCATTGTCCCGGACTTCGTCTCCGGCCTGCTGTTGCTCATCGTCTTCGGCCTGTGGCTGAACTGGTTCCCGATCACCGGCGCTGCTCCCGATGGCGCCGGGCTCTGGGTCAGTGGCTATTACCTGATCCTGCCGGCGCTGCCGCTGGTGCTGAACCTTGCCGGCTACATCGCCCGCATGACGCGGGCCGGCGTGATCGAGGCGCTGGCCGCCGACTATACGCGCACCGCCGTCCTGAAGGGCCTCGAGCGTCGCGAGATACTCATCCGGCACGTGCTGCGTAATGCGCTGACGCCGACCATCGCCGTGCTCGCGACCCAGACCGGTTACATGCTGGGTGGTCTGGTGGTCATCGAAGCGCTGTTCGGCATACAGGGCCTCGGCAACCTTGTCCTCAACGCCGCGAAGGCGCGCGATTTCCCGATGCTCGAAGCCGGCGTGCTGGTCATGGCGACCATCTTCGTGCTGTCGGCCGCGGCAGGCGATCTCGTGAATGCCTTGCTCGATCCGCGGCAGCGCCGCCGTGTCTCGCCATGATGGAACTGATGGAATTGCCGGAGCGCCGTACGCTGCGCTGGCGGGCAGCAAGTCGCATCCGCGAGACTGTTTCGCAGCTGCCGCCCTCGGTCATCATCGGCTCGCTGATCCTGCTGTTCTGGGTCGGCTGTGCCGTGTTCGGCAGCCTGTTTGTGCCCTACGATCCCTATGCCGAGGATTTCCTCGTCATGCTGGCGCCGCCCGACGCGGCGCACTGGTTCGGCACCGACCAGCTCGGTCGTGACGTGCTGTCGCGCATCGTCGTCGGCTCGCGTGACATCCTGCTGGTCGCGCCGGCAGCAACCCTGCTCGGCGTAGCCGCCGGCAGTGTGCTTGGCCTCGTGCTCGGCTATTTCGACGGGCTGATCGACGCCATCGGCGCCAGGCTGCTCGACACGCTGATGGCTTTTCCCTTCATCGTGCTCGTCACCATGACGCTGGTCGCGCTCGGGCCGTCCAACCTCACCGTCATCCTGGTGATCGGCATCGCCTATGCGCCGCTGGTGGCGCGAACGGTGCGCGCCGCCGTGCGCGAACAGCGCGACCGCGACTATGTCAGCGCCGCCCGTCTCGGCGGCGAGAGCGCTCTTGCCATCATGTTCCTCGAGATCCTGCCCAATGTCAGGGAAACCATCCTCATCGAGCTGGTCACAAGGCTTGGCTACGCCTTCTTCTCGATCGCGACGCTGAGCTTCCTAGGCCTCGGCATCCAGCCGCCTTCCGCCGATTGGGGGCTGGCCGTTGCCGACGGCTACGGCTTCCTGACCGGCGGCAAATGGTGGGTGGTGATCTTCAACTCGGCGGCCATCGTCTCGCTGGTCATGGCCACTAATCTGATCGCGCAAGGCATGGGGGCCTTCGAAAACAGCGACCGGTGAAGATCGGCGCTCACCAAAGCTGACGCGCAATCGCGGACCGTGCGCTAAAATCGTTCCTCGTGATTCGGCTCTGACAGGGCCTTAAAGCAAGGAACGGCATGAGCAAGGCCCTCATTACATTCGCATTGGTCGCGGTGCTCACCGCATTGCTCATGGCGCTCAGCCTGGCGGTCGCCAGGCACGGCTATCCCTATGGCGCGATCGGGGTGAGGCGGCTGGACGGCATCGCCGATGCCGGGTCGTTCCTGCCGCTCGCCGCCGTCTATTTCTTCGGCGCCATGCTGATGATGATCCTGCCGATCCGCGCCGCCGGCATCGTCTTGACCCATGCTGCGGATGCGCTGTTCTGGGCGGTGATCGCCTTGTTCGCGACCATTGTCGGCTGTCTCGTCGCCCGCTGGGCCTTCGGACAGAGCAGCGTGCTGTGGGCACTGCTGAACTGGCGTTTCCTGTTTGCCGCGGCCATCGTTGGCAGCCATTTCACCATGAACGAGCTGCGCCGCAACATCCTGCTCAGGAGCCTGTTTTTCGTCATCTTCGCCGCGGCGACGCTGGCTTGCCTGTTCTGGACTTTTCCGACCTGACAGGGCCGCTTCATATTGTCCATCTTGAGGTCGCGGCTTTCATAGCCGCGCGCCATCGGCTATCCAGTCCGCAGCCAGATTTCAGCCCTCACAGTGTCGTCATTTGTCTGATAAATAATTCAGGCATACGGCACCCCCAGCGAACCAATACAAGGAAACCGCGACATGAGCCTGTTTCGTAAAAATCTGATCGATGGCGAGTGGGTGGGCGAGGCCGGCTCGCGCAACATCAATCCCTCGAACACGGGGGATGTCGTTGGCGAATATGCCTCGGCCGGCGCCGAACAGGCAAAGCAGGCCATAGCGGCGGCCAAAGCCGCCTTCCCGGCCTGGTCGCGTTCGGCGCCGCTGGTGCGCCACGCCGTGCTGAAAAAGGCGTCGGACGAGATCATGGCGCGCAAGGACGAGATCGGCCGCGCGCTGTCGCGCGAAGAGGGCAAGACGCTGGCCGAGGGCATTGGCGAGACCATCCGCGCCGCCCAGATCTTCGACTTCTTCGCCGGCGAGACGCTGCGCCTGTCGGGTGAATTGGTGCCCAGCGTGCGCCCGGGCGTCGGCGTCGAGATCACCCGCGAGCCCGTTGGCGTCGTCGGCATCATTACGCCGTGGAATTTCCCGATCGCCATTCCCACCTGGAAGATCGCGCCGGCGCTCGCCCACGGCAACACCATCGTCTTCAAGCCAGCCGAACTCGTTCCCGAAAGCGCCTGGACCATCGTCGACATCTTGCACCGCGCCGGCCTGCCGAAAGGCGTGCTCAATTTGGTCATGGGCAAGGGCTCGGTGGTCGGCCAGGCCATGCTCGACAGCCCCGACCTCAACGCCATCACCTTTACCGGCTCGGTCGGCACCGGCAAACGCGTGGCCGCGGCAAGCGTCGAGCACATGCGCAAGTTCCAGCTCGAAATGGGCGGCAAGAATCCGATGGTCGTGCTCGACGACGCCGACCTCGCCACGGCTGTCGAGTGCGCCATCAACGGCGCCTATTTCTCGACCGGCCAGCGCTGCACGGCATCGTCGCGCCTGGTGGTGACCGAAGGCATTCACGACCGCTTCGTTGCCGCGCTCAAGGAGCGCCTGGAAAAGCTCGTCATCGGCGATGCGCTCGATGCCAAGACCCAGATCGGGCCCGTCGTCGATGCGAGCCAGCTGAAGCAGGACGAGGACTATATCGCCGTCGGCAGCCAGGAAGGCGCCAACCTCGCCTTCGGCGGCGAGCGGCTGGACCGCGAAACACCCGGCTTCTATCTCAGGCCGGCGCTGTTCACCGAGAGCACCAACGCCATGCGCATTTCGCGGGAAGAAATCTTCGGGCCGGTCGCCAACGTCATTCGCGTCAAGGACTATGACGAGGCGCTTGCGGTTGCCAATGACACCCCCTTCGGCCTGACCTCCGGCATCTGCACCTCTAGCCTCAAGCATGCCACGCATTTCCGGCGCAATTCCGAGGCCGGCATGGTGATGGTCAATCTGCCGACCGCCGGCGTCGATTTCCACGTCCCGTTCGGTGGCCGCAAGGGATCGAGCTACGGCCCGCGCGAGCAGGGCCGCTATGCCGCGGAGTTCTACACTACGGTGAAGACAGCCTACACCTTTGCCGGCTAATCGACGGTGAACCGATGACAGCGGCGAAAGAGGAACTGACCTGGCTCAACCCGCCGCCGCACCATGCTTTCGGTAATGGCATCGTGCATGTGCGCACCGGCGGGGAAACCGACTTCTGGCGCGAAACCTTTTACGGCTTCTGGCGTGACAATGGCCATTTCCTCTATCGTCCGGTTGAGGGTGACTTCAGCGCCGAAGTCACCGTCAAGGGCGACTACAAGGTGCTCTACGACCAGGCCGGGCTGATGCTGCGGCTGAGTGAAACGCACTGGATCAAGGCCGGCATCGAATACACCGACGGGCTGGCTTACTTTTCGGTGGTGGTCACCAACGACACCTCGGACTGGTCGCTGCTCAGCATTCCCACCGGCCCCGACGGCGTGCGCATCCGGCTGACCCGCCATGCCGAGGCGATCCGCATCCAATATCTTGATACCACCGATGGCAAGTGGAAGCCGGTGCGGCTGGCTTATTTCCCGATCTCCAAATCCGTCGATGTCGGCATGATGTGCTGCTCGCCGCAGCGCGAAGGGTTTGAGGTAACATTCTCCGGCTTTACTGTCGGCCCGCCGATTTCCAGGCAATTGCACGACTGACGGCCATATCGATGGCGGACTAACCGTCTGCCCGATGCTGGAAGAACTGCAAAAACAGCTCCCGTTCGGTGGTTATGTCGAGCTTCTCGTAGATGCGGCGGCGGTGGTTCTTCACCGTGCCGACGGCGATGCCGAGCCGTTCCGCGATGTTGGCGGTCGGATGTCCCGCCAGGATCAACTGCACCAATTCCCGCTCGCGCAGCGACAGCTCCGGCCACAGGCTCGCCGGGATGGTCGGCTCCTGCCGGGGCGAGGCGCCGGGGCCGGTCGGCGCCGATGTGCGGGAGAACTCGGTGCCGCGCGCCTTGATGTCGAGCGCATGCAAGGCCTCGAACACCGGCAGCCGCTCGTCCAGCAGGGCGATCTCGCTCTCCTTGAAGGTGGAGGTCGAGCGGTCGAGGAAGATGCCGAGGCACCAGTCGCCGCCATCGGCCAGCATGATGCCGACCTCATCGCAGATTTCCGACTGCGCCAGGAAGCCGGCTATGTACTGGCCGCGCTTGGCCTCGTCATCGGCAAGCCGCTTCAGCGGCAGGATGCCCAGCCTCTGCTCACGCCGCCACGGCATAGAACGGGTCGAAGACGTAGTAATTGTCGAGATAGCGCCGGACCATCTCGTCGGAGAAGCGCCGGTGCTTGATGAATTCCGGCGTCTTCGTCGCCGAATATCGGGTCACGGTGACGAGATCGTGCTCGATGTCGGCGCCGATCAGGTCGATCAGGCAGTCGACATGCCTGTCCGTACCGGTGGCGGCAATCGCCCTGGCGAGCGGCCCCCAGATATTGCCCATGCGCATGCCCTTTTCTCAGCGATCCCGGTCCGGCGGTCATTGTGTCTTTTGGCACATGGCGCAAGGCCGCCCAAGGAATCTAGCTTGAGCATCCTAGAGCAATCCCGAGGCGACCGTGACACAACCCAACCTCACCAGTCCCATCGTCGGCAATCCAATCGTCATCGGCATCGACGCCGGCGGCACCATGACCGACACGATCCTTGTCGACCAGGACGGCCACTTCAAGATCGGCAAGTCGGCAACCACGCCCAAGAACGAGGCCGAAGGCTTCCTCGCATCGGCCGAAGACGCGGCCGACGCCTGGGGCATCTCGCTGGAGCAGCTGTTCTCCGGCGTCAACGTCGTGCTCTATTCCGGCACCGGCATGCTCAACACGCTGTTGTCGCGCACCGGGCGCCGGCTTGGCCTGATCACCACCAAGGGTCTGGAAGACATGATCCTGATGGGTCGGGGCCTGCAGGCCTGGGCCGACTATTCCTATGCCGACCGGCTGCATGCGGTGACCCACCATCATCCCGATCCGCTGGTGCCGCGCCGTCGCACCCATGGCGTCACCGAGCGCATCGACCAGTTCGGCGACATCGTGCTGCCGCTCTACGAGCATGAGGTCGCGACTGCAGCCAGGAAGCTGATCGCCGACAAGGTCGAGGCGATCTGCATCATGACCATCTTCTCGCACGTCAATCCGGTGCACGAAAAGCGCATCGCCGAGATATGCCGCGAGGAGGTGCTGAAAGCCGGCGCCGACATCCTCATCTACACCAGCCACGAGGTCCGCCCGGTCATCCGCGAACAGTCGCGGCTGAACTCGGTGCTGATCGAAGCCTACGCGACGTCGCGCGGCCGCAAGCAGCTTAGGGGTATCGAGGACGTTTCGAAAAAATACGGCTTCAAATACGGCGTGCAGACGCTGCTGTCCTTTGGCGGCCTGACCTCAATCAACCATCCGCGCCTGCACGAAACCATGATTTCCGGCCCGATCGGCGGTATTCTCGGCGCGGCCTATGTCGGCAAGCTCATCGGCAACGACTCCCTGATCTGCTCGGACATGGGCGGCACCTCCTTCGACATGGGCGTCATTTCGCGCGGCCAGACGCGGATCGAGAACGAGCCGCTGATGGACCGTTTCAAGCTCAACGTGCCGACGCTGCATCTCGACACGATCGGCGCCGGCGCCGGCATGATCCTCAAGGTCGACCCGCTGACCAAGAAAGTCTCGCTCGGGCCGGAAAGCGCCGGTTCCGACCCCGGCCCCATCTGCTTCGCCAAGGGCGGCACTGAACCCACCATCGCCGATTGCGACGCCATACTAGGCCGCCTCAACCCGTATTATTTCCTCGGCGGCAAGGTCGTCTTGCAGGTCGAGAAGGCGCGCAAAGCGTTTGAGGAAAAATGCTCCAGCATCCTTGGCGTCGGTGTCGAGGAGGCTGCCGAAGGCATGATCGACATGCTGGAAGCCGATGCCAACAACGCGCTGCGCCGGGTCATCTCCGGCCAGGGCATCCATCCCTCGGAATTCACGCTGCTGTCCTATGGCGGCTCGGGTCCGCTGCATCTGGCCGGCTGCTCCAGGGGCATCGGCTTCAAGGACATCATCACCTTCCAGTTTGCCGCCGCCTTCTCGGCCTTCGGCTGCACCACCGCCGATTTCATGCGTCGGCATTCGGTCTCGACGCAGCACGACATCGGCGCCCGCGCAAGCGATGACGAGCTGCTCGCTTTCGGCAAGAAGGTCACCGACGTCTGGAATGATCTCACCAAGGCGGCGGTCGACGAGATGATCAGCGACGGCCATATCAGAGACAAGATCAAGACCGTGCCGTTCCTGATGATGCGCTACACCGGCCAGCTCGAGGATGTCGAGGTCATGGCACCGCTTGCCGAGGTCAATTCGGCTGACGACATGCGTAGGGTCATCGACGAATTCGAGGCGGTCTACGCCAAGGTCAACCATCGCGTTTCGCGCTATGGCGAAGCCGGCTTCACCATCACCGAGCTCGGATTGATCGCCACCGCCGACAAGGTCAAGCCGGTGCTCTTGAAGCGCCCGCTCGGCAGATCGGCCCCGGCAGCAGCGCACAAGGGCGTGCGCGAGGCCTATATCGGGGGACGCTGGCACAAGGCCAATCTCTACGAAATGGACCTACTGCAGCCCGGCCATGAGGTGATCGGTCCGGCCATCATCGAACATCCCGCCACCACGCTCGTTGTTCATCCGCAGGACCGTGTCCATGTCGATGAGTGGACGCTGCTGCATTACACCCATTCTTGAAAGGGGACCGCCATGTTGGACAAACCTGCCTCGGCCCTGCGCCTGCGCGAACGGCTGCTCGAATCAGAACGGCTGATGGAAGAGACCGGCTGCTATGACGGCATCACCGAGCTCACGCTACGCAACCAGGACCCGCTGAAATTCGAGACGCTGCACACCAAGCTGCGCGCCTATTGCGTCTCGGCCCGCGAAATGGCCCGCCGCATCTCGGCCTCGCCCGGCGTGCGCGAAGTCGGCGAAATGGTGGTGGCGATCTATACGCCCGAGGGCGATGCGATCGCGCTGTCCAACGGCATCATGGTCCACGTCCACACGATGAGCCGCTTCATCAAGTGGATGATCAAGAACGATTACGAGGAAAACCCGAAGATCCGCGAAGGCGACATCTTTGCCAACAACGATGCCTTCATCGGCACCGTGCAGGTGCCCGACGTCATGGACGTGGTGCCGATCTTCCATGAAGGCACGCTGGTCGGCTGGGCCGGTGCGGTCTGCCACGAGCTCGAAGCCGGCGGCATCACGCCCGGCGGCGACGTCTGCCTGGCGCAGGAGCGCTTCACCGAAGGCCTGTTCGTCTGCGCCGAAAAGATCGGCGAGAATGACGAGATCCGCCGCGACTACGTCATCCGCTGCGAGCGCAATCTGCGCATGCCGATCTACTGGGTGCTCGACGAGAAGGCCAAGGTCGCCTCCTGCATCGACATGCGCGAAAGCGTCAAGCAGCTGATCTCCGAGATCGGCCTCGACTACTGGATGAAGGTGTCGAAGGAGTTCATCGAGGAGGGCCGTCGCGCCCAGCTCGCCCGCACCCGCCAGCTCACCGTGCCC
Source organism: Mesorhizobium sp. C395A (assembly GCF_030323205.1). Classification (NCBI taxonomy): domain Bacteria; kingdom Pseudomonadati; phylum Pseudomonadota; class Alphaproteobacteria; order Hyphomicrobiales; family Phyllobacteriaceae; genus Mesorhizobium; species Mesorhizobium sp. C395A. The sequence continues at coordinate 5,283,050 of NZ_CP100473.1, forward strand.
GGCATCTATCGCGGCCACACCTTCTACGGCCATGTCACGGCGGGCAAGCCCGGCTTCCAGCTGCTTGGCGATCCCGACTGGCTCTACAACATCCCGATCGAGATGGAGATCACCACCGACGGCAAGATCACCATGGACTTCGAGGGCACGCAGCCCTGGGGGTACCATTCGATGAACTGCACGCCGGCCGGCATGGATGGCGGTATGTTCGTCACCTTGACCCAGCACATGAATTTCGAGGGCCTGGTCAATGACGGCGCCTGGATGGCGACCGAGCTGAAGCTGCCGCACGGCACCTGGACCAACCCCGACAATGAGATGGTGGCGACCGCCACATCCTGGGCGCTGCTGCTGCCGGCCTATGGCGTGTTCCAGCGCCTTTTGTCGCGCGGCTTCGTCGCGCGCGGCTTCGTCGAGGAAGCCTTCGTTGGCCAGGTCAACAGCCCGATGATCGAGATGGGCGGCGAAAGCCAGTACGGTACGCCGTTCGGCATGGCGCATTTCGAATGCGCCGCCGCCGGCTCCGGCGCGCTCGCCATCGCCGATGGCCTCGACACCGCCTATGTCGGCTGGAATCCGGAATCCGACATGGGCAACATTGAGGTCTGGGAACAGTCGATGCCGATGGTCTATATCGGCCGCTCGATCATGCCCAATTCGGGCGGCGCCGGCAAATATCGCGGCGGCTGTTCCTTCGTCTCGACCTGGCTGATCAACAAGACCTCGCACCTGCGACTGCACACTTCGGAACACTCCTCGCGGGTATTCGACAATGGCGGCATGTGCGGCGGTTATCCCGCGCCCACCTGCCAGAAGCATCGCGCGGTGCGCAACTCCAACATCCACGAACTGGCGGCAAAAGGCGAACCGCTCGCGCATGCCCCAGGTATCGATCCGCATGTCTCCGACTACGAGAAGAACATCGGCGGCGACCATGCCGTGGTCGAAGGCCCCTACATCACCTCGCCGCACAAGTCGGGGGACATCTTCAGCCATTCCTACAATGGTGGCGGCGGTTATGGCGACGTGCTGGAGCGCGATCCGGTCAAGACCGCCTGGGATGTCGAGAACGGTTTTCTCACCCGCCAGGCGGCCATCCAGATTTTCGGCATCGTGCTGAAGGACGACGCCGAGGGTTATCCGGTTGCCGATATCGATGCCACGGTCGAACGCCGCGCCGCAATGCGCAAGGAGCGTCTGGCCAAGGCGATCCCGGTTTCGGACTGGATCGCTGCCGAACGCGGCCGTGTCGAGAAGGCCGACTTCGCGCCCGAGGTGAAGAAAATGTACGCCAGCGCGATCAAGCTGTCGTCGCGCTTCACCAGGGATTTCAGTGATTTCTGGACCGTCGACGCCAAATCAATCTTCATGGCGGGAGCAAAGCCATGACCTCATACAGCAAGGAAGTCCTCGGCGATCTCTCAGCCGGCAAGCTGCCCTGGCCGCAGACAAAGCGCATCATGAGCGCCTACAAGGACGACGACCGCCTCTTCAAGATGCTCGCCGTCTATCAGGACCGTGTCACCTGGAAGGACCCGATCCTGCTGCCGGTCTCGGATCATTTGTTCATCTGCCAGAGCGGCGACGAGCGCATCACCCGCTGCCAATGCGGCCATTCCTTCGGCGACTACCGCAAGAACTGGAAGCTCAAGGCCGCGATCAACGTGCGCAACACCGAGGCAGCGCTGCGCGAGATCTATCCCAATAGCGATATCCCCGATCCGCAATGGATGGAAATCCGCGAATTCATCTGCCCGCAATGCGGCACCATGCACGAGGTGGAAGCGGCGGCTCCGGGCTACCCCATCGTCCATGATTTCGAGCCAGATCTCGAAGGCTTCTACCGCGAGTGGCTGGGCAAACCGCTTTAGCGAAACTCGATGTTACGGCCGCGTTGCCGGCAAGGTAGCGCTCCTAGCCGGCGACGGACTATGAATAAACGCATCAGACGTCGCATCGGAGACTGCCCACCATGACAGACCTTTCCGGCCGCAGCGCCATCGTCACCGGCGGGTTTTCCGGCATGGGTTTCGCCATTGCTACGGCCCTGGCGCAAGCCGGCGCCAATGTCGCCGTCGGCTCCTACATCGCGCCCGCCGGCGCCGACAGATCCGACGCCGCCTATTATCCCGGCGCCGACGAAATCGAGCGCGTGCGGTTGGCCCTGTCGGCACACGGCACCAGGGTTTATGCCGCCCATCTCGATGTCCGCGACAGCGATGTGACCGACCGGTTTGCGGCTGACGCACAAGCCGCCATCGGCCCGGCCGACATACTGGTCAATGCCGCGGGCACCACCGCCGAACAGCCGGTCTGCGGCCATTCCGACGCACTGTGGGACAAGATCGTCGACACCAATCTCAGCGGAGCGTTCCGCGTCACCCGAGCTGTGCTGCCCGGCATGATCGCGCGCGACTGGGGCCGTATCGTCAACATCGGCTCGACAGCGGCTTCCGTCGGCTGGAAGGACAACCCGGCCTACTGCGCCTCGAAGGCCGGGCTGCTCGGCCTTACCCGCTGCGTGGCGCTGGAAGGCGCCGCGCACGGTGTCACCTGCGTCATGATCAGCCCCACCTGGGTCGAGACCGAACTGATGCGCCGCAACGTGGCGCAGGTCGTCGAGCGTGAGGGCAAGGGCAGAACCGCCGAGGAAGCGGTGGCCGAGATCGCCAAGGGCAATCCCCAGCAGCGCCTGCTGCAGCCGCAGGAGATTGCGGCACTAGCCGTGTTCCTGTGCTCGGATGTGGCCAAGGGCATCACCATGGAAAACATTCAGGTCACCGGCGGAGCGCTGTGGTAGCGGTCACCGTTTGAATTTTCGAACGAGCGAGCCGTATTAACGCCATTTGTCGGTTGCATGGTCGTTTTGGCCCTGCCCGCGGCAACTTTACCCCTCGCGGCAAATTTACCATTGAGTGACAGGCGATAGAGGTTATATTGTGCACTGCACAATGGATGCCCGCTGATCGGGTCCGGCAAGGGCAGGTTCCGGCGATCGCGCATGCAAGGGCGGACCTGACGCAGAAAAGCCGACCATGGGCGCTTCAGCCCAGCCGAAAGGCGGTAGCATGAGAAATCCGGTACGGATATGAAGATCCCGAAATCCATTCTGATCGATCCGGACAACAACAAGGCCTATGCCGCCTTCGCCGTTGCGGTGTCGGTGTTTGCCTTCGCCTACTCCACCAATTTCGGCCAGATCCTGATCCTCGCCTACTATCTGGTATGGCTGCCGCTGCTGTTCGTCGATTATCGGCGTTTCGCCCGCGATCTCTCCAGCGCCTGGCTGCCGCTGCTGTTTGCGGCCTATGTCTGCCTGTCGCTGTTCTGGTCGCAAGCGGCCGGCACCAGCGCGCGGGCGGGGCTGCAATATTTCTCCCACATGCTGTGCGCCTACATCGCGGCGCGCACCATCAGCACGCGCACGCTGGTGCTGGGCTCGCTGATCGGCATCTTCATCGTGCTGCTGTATTCCCTGAAGGTTGGCGCCTATGCGCTCGACACTATCGACGGCACCACCAATTTCGTCGGCGCCTTCGGCTCCAAGAACCAGATCGGCTTCTTCGCCTCGCTCGGCATCTTCTTCTGCTTCGCTTTTCTGGCCTTCTACCGGCGCAACTGGATGAGCTTCGTCTGGACCGCGCCGATCATCCTGCTGTCGGTCTATATGCTGGCGATCGCCCACTCGGCGACGTCAGTCGCTTCGCTTCCGGCGGTGATCGGTGTCGTTGCTTTGCTTGCCATGAGCAAGGTTCTGTCACGCCGCTACCGCCGCGTGCTGTTCGTCGTCGGCGCTACGGCGCTGGTCGGCGGTGTGATGGCTGCGCTGAACCTTGGCCTGCTCGATGTCGTGCTCGGCATCTTCGGCAAGGATTCGACGCTGACCGGCCGCACCTATCTCTGGGAACAGGGCTGGGCCGCCGCGCAGCAGCGTCCGGTGCTCGGTTATGGCTATGCCGCCTACTGGATCCAGGGTTTTGCCGATCCGGAACGGCTCTGGGCCGAGTTCTACATCTCCACCCGCACCGGCTTCCATTTCCACAACACCTATATCGAGACGCTGGTCGAGCTCGGCTTCATCGGCGTGACGATGCTGGCGCTGATCATCCTGCGCTCCTTCTGGGGCCATGTTTCGAAGGTGGTGTTCGGTGACTGGAGCGCCGATTCAGTGGTGCTCGCCGGCGCGGTCGGCATGATGCTGATCCGCTCCTTCTTCGAGGTCGAGATCCTCGGCCCCTATTTCATGGCCTCGTTCATCGTCTATTACGGCCTGTTCAAGCTGCGCCCGGTGCCGCTCGCCAGGGCAAGGCGGGCCTATGTTCCGGTGCCGGACGAGAACACCGCCAACGGCCGCATGCCGGCGCGCGTCTGACTTGCTTATCTCAGGCGGCGGCGCGCTTGCGCAGCATCAGCCGCTGCAGGAAGCGGCGCAACGGCTCGTCATAGACGCGCGTGGCGATGTCGGCGATGACGATGACCGAAACCGCCATGACGATGCCGAACCAGGGATGATGCGCGAACGGGTCGATCGCTGCGGCCTTGCCCGCCCCGGCGATGATCATCAGCAGCGGCGTGTGGATGATGTAGATCGGGTAGGAAATCCGCCCCAGCCAGCCATAGAGGCCTGACAGGCGCGGCGCCGTCGTCGCAATAGTGCCGACCACCACCAGCGCCGGGAAGACCAGGACGACGCAGGCGAGATCGTAGGCGACGCGCGCGCCGCCGGCCGGCGCGATGGCAAAGACGATGAGCGTCAGCGCGATCGCACCCTCGACCCACCAGCCGCGCCGCAGGAAGCCGAGGGCGCTTTGATAGCGTGTCATGGACCGGCAAAGCAGCACGCCCAGGAAGAACGAGAAACAGACGCGCGGCAGGCCGCTGATGATGGTCGAGCCGGTCATGCCGAAGTCGAGCGTGCCGGCAATGATAGAGGCGACCACCAGCAGCACCAGGCTGACGGCGATGAGCACGCTCAGCACGCGTTTCGTCAGCAGGAAGAAGACGGCGACATAGGCGATGTTGACGATCAGCTCGAAGAACAGCGACCACGACGCGGGGTTGAGCGGAAAGATCGTGTGATAGGCATCGCTGACCAGCGGGATGAAGAACATGCCGGTCGTCAGCATGGTGCCGATCTCGGAGATCGGCATGTATTCCGCCGGAATCAGCCGGTTCTTGACGACGAGATAGAAGAAACCGAGCAGCGTGCCGGCGAGGTAGAGCGGGTAGAGGCGTATCAGGCGGATCGCCACGAACGTGCCGAAGCCCATGCCGTTTTCGATCTTGCGGTCATAGGCATGCGCGATGACGAAGCCGCTGAGCAGGAAGAACAGGTCAACCGCCAGATAGCTCGACGGCAGCACCTTGCCGGCGGCCAGGAACGGCGAGAAGTGGTAGAGCATGACGCTGATCGCCGCGACGCCGCGGATGGCATCGAGATTGAGGTAGACGTGGCGCGGTGCGGCGGGCTGCATGGAATGCCTTCAAGCGGTCGAAAAACGGAAGTTCCCGCCCGCACCCTGGCGCGAACGAGCCGAACTGGTTCCTCCCGCCTCCATCGCGCGGGCCTCGCCGAGCGAGCCCGAGCGCTAGAGCAATTCCGGGAAAAGTGGGAAACGGTTTTCCGTCCGGAATTGCTCCAAACAAACAGGTTACTGGCTGGCCGTCGGCGCCAGCTTCACCTTGATGACGTCGCCCGGCAGCACCGGCGTATCTTCCTTGGCGTCGATCTCGCTGGTCTTGCCGTCGGTCACGCGCACCAGCGAATAGATGAGCGCCGGCTCTTCATTGTTGTTTGTGATGGCGGCGGTCGTGGCCGGGTCCGATGCCTGGGCCATCAGGCCCTGTTGCATGTTGACCCTGAGTGCGGCTTCGTTGAGGTCTGCTTCGACCTGCTGCCGGTCGGCGGCAAGTCTCGAGTTCAACGTGTTCTGGGCATCGATGGCATCCTGCGTCGCCTTGCTGACCGACTGCTTGGCGGTGAGGATCGCCGTCTCATAGTCCAGGATCTTGCCCTGCAGATCGGTGACCGACTGTTGCGAGGAAAGCAGGCGTGCGTTGGCGACCAGGCCCTTTTGCGCCAGCGGACCGATACTGTCCGCCTGCTGCTGCGCCAGGTCGACCTGTTTTTGCTGGTTGACGATCTTTTTCTGCAGCGCCTCGATTTCGGACTGCAGGACCCCTTTCAGATCGTCAAGCGCCTGCAGCTTCAGCTTCAACGCTTTCTGGTCGGAGATCAGGATCTGCATTTCGTCGGAGACGATTGTCGCCAGGCGCGGGTCGCCCTCGACTTCCTTAGGCGCCTCGAAACTCTCCTTGCCGGCGAGATCGGCATCGATGCGGGCACGCTTGACGATCAACCGCACGCGCTGGTCGTCATAAATGTCGAAATTGCCCTTGGCGGTGATCAGGTCCTTGCCGAGCTGGATGCCGAAATCGGCGTTGCGCCGGATGCCGCCGGCGATGCTGATCGCCTTGAGCACGGTCAGCTCCGGCACATAGGGAAACTGGCCAGGCGTCTGGATCTCGCCCGAGATGTAGAACGGCCGGAACTGCACCATTTCCACCGAGGCTTCCGGCTTGTCCGACAAGGCAAGCTTGCGCTGCAGGGCGACGCTGATCGCGGCCGCAACCTCCGACGTGGTCTTGCCGGCGGCCGGCAGTTCGCCGACGAACGGCACCGACAAATTGCCGGCTGGACCGACCGAATATTCGCCGTTTACCGCCGACCAGTCACGGAACGTGCCTTCCACCGTCTGCCACTCGGCGACGCGGATGTTGAGCTTGTCTTGCGAGCCGAGCCGGTACTCGTCGGCCATGGCCGGAACCGCGAGCGACAGAGCGAGGCACGTGGCGACGAGCCGTGCCGGCCGCATCGGGCCGGCAAGGCGAAAATACGCTGATATGTCTGTTTTCAACTGAACGTTTCCGATCCGTTTTGGCCCCATCCGCCCGATAGACCTGCTGCCGAGTGCCTCCTTCGGAACCTGGCAGAATTATGGCTGCAATGCGAGACCGGCCCATCGCCGAATAGCTTTGGACCGGATTGGCTTCGGGCCGTACCGGCCCGATTGCTGACCAGTTGCGGTCGGTCAGTAGGAACCGCGCGACATCCACACCGCAGGCACGGTCTTGAGGATGATGCGAACGTCTTCGAACAGCGACCAGTTCTCGACATAGTGACGGTCGAACGCGACGCGGCTGTCATAGGAGACATCGTTGCGTCCGCTGACCTGCCAGAGCCCGGTCAGGCCCGGCCGCGACTTCAAATAATAGACCGCGGCGCTGCCGTAGATCTCAAGCTCGTCACGCACCACCGGGCGAGGCCCGACAAGGCTCATATCGCCCTGCAGGATGTTGATGATCTGCGGCAGCTCGTCGAGGCTGAGCTTGCGCAGAACGGCGCCGACGCGGGTGACGCGCGGATCGTTCTTCAGCTTGCGGGTCGCGATCCATTCGGCGTTGGCTTCCGGATTGGCCGCGAGATAGGCGGCCAGCACACGTTCGCCGTCTTCGACCATGGTGCGGAACTTGAGGCAGGGGAAAATCCGCCCACCGCGTCCGATGCGCTTGTGGCCGTAGAAGATCGAGCCGCCGTCGGAAAGCTTGACCAGAAGGGCCACCATCAGGAACAGCGGGCTAAGCGCCACCAGGCCGACAAGTGAACCGAAAATATCGAAACTGCGCTTCAGCAGCCCGCCGATGGGTGGCGGAAAATCTACGCCGACATGCGAAAATGCCGCATTGGCCGACTTGGCAACGTCCCTCATGCAAAAGCTCCATACGTTGAACGGATGGTTTATGCCACGATACCAAAAAAATGCTGCAGCGCAACACACAATTTCCCATATGGCTGAAATAGTCACGTCAGGAATTGACTAAATAATAAACGCTCCTTGCCCAAATTTTGCCCTTTATGGCGGGTTTGTGACGAATAATTAGCAACCCTAGGAAATGTAATGCCTTTTTTCGGCGGGTTTTGGGCAAATCGTCCTTTGCCGCAGAGGGAACGGCTTTAACTGATTTTCGAATCACTGGCTTTGCTAAATTAATCAAGTAAAATACTAATCAACATTGTAGATTCTACTGCAGTATAAAGCGCATGACGAGTTAGGTCACCACCCCTGCGTGTGCATCGCAGCATGGCGGAGTCCAAGCCGCCGCCAAGCCGAAAATTATTGCAGGTTGCCCTTGCCGTCAGTTTCGCGCCTTAATAGAGTCGCAAATTATTCCTGATAGAGTCTGGATGGGTTGGGAAGGCCGGAAGCAACCGGCCGAAAAAGAGCAGCTAAATAAGCTCGCATGGCGAATGGGGAGATACTCGGGTGGGTAAGTCATCGCTTTTGCATGCTCGGGCCGGTTGACGGGCCGCCGAACATGTCATTACCAAAATTCGTCATTGGAATGGTTTTCGCCCTCGCGATCGTGGTCGCGTGGTCCTATGTCGACGGCGCGACGGTCACCACAACGGTGCTTCGCGTCATCGGCTGCGCTGTCCTCATCCAAGTCGGTTATTTCCTGTTGGTGTATGTTATGATCGCCAGGAGCGCGCCGACATCGGCCGACAGGGCTCGCGACGCCGAAAGAAGCCTCGGCGCCGACAAGGCGGTTGAAGGCGAGAAGCTCTCGGCGAGGCGCAGCGTGCATTGAGCAGTCTGAAGCCGCAAGGTCGGCCTCGGATCATCTTGCTGCCGGACTCAGCCTGCTTCGGCCGGCTCGGGTTCCGATTGCTCGCCTGAAAGCATTTTCGACAGGCGGCTGCCGGCCTTCGCTTTCAACCTCTGATATTGCCCGACTTCGACGATTCGTCCGTTTTCGACTGCAACCACCCAGTCGGCGAAGGCGATCATCGATGGCCTGTGCGCAATGGTCAGGATCGTCATCGATCCGCGCAAGCCGTCGATCGACTTGGCGATCAGGGATTGGTTCTGCCAGTCGAGCGCGCTGGTCGCCTCGTCGAGAATGAGCAGCGAAGGTTTGCGCAGCAGCGCGCGCGCCAGCGCGATGCGCTGGCGTTCGCCGCCCGAGAGCCGGACGCCGCGGTCGCCGACCACCGTGTCGAGCCGCAACTCCAGCCGCTCGACGAAGTCGGCGCCATGCGCAGCGCGCAGTGCAGTCCACAGCTCCGCGTCACTGGCTTGCGGCGCGGCAAGGCGCAGATTGGCGGCGATCGTATCGTGCAGCAGGAACACGTCTTGCGGCACATACGCCACCTGGTCGCGCCAGCGCCGGCGGTTGGCCGCGCCGATCTCGACGCCATCGGCCAGGATTTTGCCCTCGCTCGGTTCGAGCAGGCCAAGCAGCATGTCGGCAAGCGTGCTCTTGCCCGAGCCTGACGGACCGATCAGCGCCGTTACCTTGCCGGCGGGAAGGCCAAACGTCACATCGCTCACCACCGGCTTGCCGCCGGCCTCATAGGCAAAGGAGACGTTGCGGATGTTGAGCCCGACATCGAGCGACAGCTTGGCATCCGATTCGAGGTTTGCCGGCTCGCGTTCGGCATCGAAACGCGCCTGCATGTCGCGCATCGAGGCATAGGCCGGCAGGTTGATCAGCACCTGCTGCGCCTGCATCTGCATGTCCATGAAACGCGGCGCGATGCGCATGAACACCAGAAGCAGGACAACGATCTCGGCCAGCGAGAGGTTGAAGCGGACCAAAGCGACATAGATGAACAGGCTCAGACCAATGACGCTGGCGACCTGGAACAGAGCGGTGCCGATGGTGCTGTTGCGCACATAGTTGATGTTGTCGGCCTTCATCTTCTCCAGCGTCGCGCGAAGCTGCGCGTAATAGGTCGCCTCGACATTCAGGCTCTTGGCGACCTTGATGCCGCCGAGGAACTCCGAGACCGTTCGGTACTGCTCCTGGCGATTGCTGGTCAAAACCCGGCCGAAGGCGCTGGCTCGTGCCCGAAACGGCTGCAGTGCCAGGAAGGTGACGATGCCGACGACAATGGCAAACGCCGTCATTACTGTCGAAATGAACAGCGAGACAACGAGATAACCCGCCAGAAGCACGGCGATCTGCACCAGCATCAGCAGCGAGAACGCCGCCGACTGCACGCGGTCGATATCGCCGGTCAGCGCATGGTCGAGATCGGAGCTGCGCATGCGCGCGAATATCCCCCACCGCGCCTTGCCGATGCTCTCGAACAGGTTCATGCGCAGGCGATTGATGAAGTCGAGCAGCAGCCGCGCCATGTAGACGGATTTATAGCGGTTGAACGCTGCCTGCAGCGCGACAAGCCCGACCAGCAGGCAAAGCACCGTGGTCAATTGCAGCGTTCCGTCCGGAGCCAGCCAGCGCACCCAGTCGCGGTCAGGCAACCTGACCGCGAAATTCTGCTCGGGTCGCCCGACCAGATGCAGCAGCGGCACCAGAAGCAGGATCGAGATGCCTTCGGTCAGGCTTCCCAGGATCAGGAACAGCAATGCCGTGAAGGTCCTGCGCCCGCCGATCCGGGCCATGGCGGCGCCGAAGCCGGCGACATCGCGGTAAAACGAAAAGCGCAGGATCTGCGATGCGGACATGTCAGTCACCGCGGCCCTTTGTCGGCCGCCAGATCGTTTTCGATCAGGGCGACGGCTTCGCCGATACGGTCGAGCCCGGTGGGCACTTCGAGGCGGCAGACGCCGATCTGGCTGGCCAGGGCGGCGCATTGGCGAAGATGTGTCGTGGCAAAATCGCCGACCAGGGCTGGACGGCCGAAACGCGTCACATAGGAAAATTTGATGATTGCCGGCAGGGCGCCGATGCCTGGCAGCGGCGTGATCGCTGCCTTGTCGCTGCGCTCGAGGATATAGATCCGGGTCGCCGGCACCGCGTCTGCCGCAAATCCGGCGTGCAGGCGGTGCTGCATCTTGTCGATCGCCGCATGCACCTGCGGGCGTATCTCTGCCTGGCGGATGGGAAACGCGGCGGCGGCATCGGCGGCGAGCTTCAACTGCGGAAAACCCGGAACGATCATCGGCCGGTCCGTGAGATCGAGCGCCACGACATCGTCGGTCAGCAATCGATGCCCGGCACGGATCATCGCGCTCGCCGTCGTCGATTTGCCGGCGCCCTTGTCGCCCATGAAGACAGCGCTCTTGCCGCCGACCGCAATGGCGCTGGCGTGCAGGATGAGCAGGCCGCGCTGGTGCAGGAGCAGTGCCATGACCGGACCGAGCAGCGGAAACGCCAGCAGCGCATCGTCGACATCGGGCGCCGGCTCCACCTCGATGCGGCAGGCATCGGTGATCAGGAAGGCGCCGACCGTCTGCCATGCCAAATATTGCTGCCGCGGCTCGAAACGGAAAGCAGTTCCGGTCTCGGGCGAGGGTTTTGGCAGGTCGATCGGGCCGACCGTGATCAGCACATCGACGCAAGCTGGTTCGCTCGGCTCTAGCTCAGGCAGTTCGACCTGCGAAGCGATCGTCAGCCCATAGGCTTTGTAGAAGTGCTGTGCGCGAGCAGCAATTGCATGGCGGTCATCAGCGGCAAGAGGCATGTTGGCCGGCATCATCAGTGGCTCCCGCGCTGTTGCACCTGCCGCAGCCACAACGATAGCGAAATCGAACGCCATACATACTGGACATCGGGCAAGGTCGCGGCCTCGGGTTGGCTGGAAATACGGCCATAGGCGGCGGTCACCTCAGGCAGGTTGACGTAAGGGGCAATCCGCGCCGCATCTTTCACCAGCACCTTGTCCAGGAGATCGCGGTGATTGCCCAGCATGCCTTTGACCAAATTGGAGGTGAAATCGATCTTGTCGCGCCGCCACTGCACCGCCGGGGGCAAAATTCCTTCCATGGCACGGCGCAACACCGAGCGGCCAAAGCCCTGGTTCAGCTTTTCCGCGCCGGGCAGTGCCAGGCAGAACTCGACCAGCGGCTTGTCCCAGAAGGGGTAGCGCGGCTCGACGCCGAAATTGGCGGCGGCCTTGTCGAGAACCTCGAAGGCGTGCGGCACCATGCCGTTCGACAGCAGCCAGCGATGGGTCAAGGTCTCGCTGGCGCTGACCGCGGGCGGCATATAGCCGGCCCTGCGGAACCGTTCGACGAGGTCGGTACGCATCGCCAGGTCCGGATTGATCAGGGCGCGCCAGCTCGTCGCCGGCCGCCCAGTGGGATGGCGCCGCAATTTGCCAAGCACGCGGTTCGCGAACCGCTTGATTCTCGCGATGCGCCAGGCCGGCCCGTAAAGGGTAAGGAACTGGTAGTAGAGGCCGAGCATGCCATCGCCATAGGTGTTGGAGGCGCTGCGCAGCTCGCGCCACAGCTCCATCCATTTGCCGGCATAGGCGAGTTCGTGCAGGTGGCCGTGGCCCTGCGAAACCACCTCGTCGCCGCCATGGCCGTCCAGCAGCACCTTCATGCCCTTGGCGCCGGCGGTCCTGTAGATGTCGCGGGTCAGCGACAGGCCGGGGGCCAGGAACGTTTCCTCCTGCTCTTCCAGAATGCGTTCGAACTCGGCGAAGGGCGCGTAGTTGCCGACGGAAATCAAAGTGCCGTCGACCTTCTCCTGTCCAAGCACTGCCTCGATGAAAGGCCGCTCGTCCATCGGCGAACCCTTTTCGAACACCAGCGAAAACGTCGGCAGCCTCGGCTTTCGCTGCGCGGCATTCTGCAGGCCCGCCACGCAGGCGATCGACGAGGAATCGAGGCCTCCGCTCAGCATAGCACCGACCGCAGGCGTGCCGCGCATACGGTTGCGGACCGATTGCGAAAACAGATGCCGGAATTCCTCGGCCGTATCCGATCGCATCGGCCTTGGCGAGGGTTCGATCTGCCAGTAGCGGCGCAGCACCACCTGGTTGCCGGTCACTGTCAGACTGTGGCGCGCCGGCAGGCGGAAGATATCGGCATAGGCTGTCGACTGCGGATCGTCGGGCAGCCCGGCCAGGAATCCCGAAATCTGGTGTTCGCTGATGCGCATGTCGACGCCGCCGGCATCGAGGATCGGCCCGATCTCCGAGGCAAAGACGAAGCGCCGGTCGCTCGAATGATAGTAGAACGGTTTGACGCCGAAATGGTCGCGCACGCAAAACAGCTGCCGGCGCTCGCCATCCCAGATGGCAAAGGCGAAGTCGCCTTGCAGATGCTCGGGGCAGGCTTCGCCCCAGCGCAGATAGGCGCGCATCAACAGCACGGCGTCGGCAACCGAACTGTCCCTGATGCCAAGCCTGGCCAGCAATTCGTCGCGATTGTCCAGCCGGCAGTCCGCGGTGATCGCGAGCTTGCCGCCGGCCATGGTCAGCGGGCCGGGGCCGGCTTCATCGGTGGTGTTGAGCCAGGCGTGGCCAAGAACGACGCCCTCGTCCATCCACCACGAACTGCCGTCAGGCGCGCGATGTTGCATGCGGGTAAGCATGCGCTGGATGTCGGCCGCGGCGGCCTGCCTGCCTTCCTGCCTCAGCAGAATTCCGGCGACGCCGCTCATCGCTCACTGGCCGTGGTCGACGAGATGGTTAAACCTGCCAAGCGAGCCGCCGAGCACGATGTGGTCGCCACTGACCAGCCAGGCATGCGCCTTCAACTCGGTCCCGGTATCGCGCTCGATGCCGATGCGGATTTTTGAGGCGTTGCCCTGGCGGGCAAGCAAATACTGGCCGGAAAGCGCTTGGGTCAGACAGCTTGCGCCAGGCACCAGGCGGGCAGCCGCAGCCACGCCCCAGGCGACACGCCTGAGATCGCCGATGTCAGCTGTCTCGCTTGCATCGAGCCGCGTCACTATTCGGCGAATCCTGTTATAGGAAAGCAGCGTCAGCCCCAGCCGCACCGCCACGACCACCGCAAGGCAGTGGGCGAGAAAGAGCATCTCCGGCCCGCTCAGCGAGAAAGCTCTAGACAAGTTCCTCATCATGGAGCCTCGCAAGCCCGGCGTCCGCCAAGCCCTTCAACAATCCATCGACATCGGCCTTGCAGCGTTCCGGATCGACATTGTAGCGATCCAGCACGGCGCTGCGGATTTCGGAAATCGGCCGCGGCTCCTGGATCAGCTCCCAGATATAGGCGCCGACGCTGTTCAGGCTGTAATAGATGTTGGACCTCATATCGAGCAGCGCCAGGCCGTTGCCGAATTCGCAGGCCACGGCATCCTTGCTCGCGCTCATCCGATCGTGGTCCGTGGGGTTCCAGTCCATTCCTAAACCTCGCTCACAACACCAACGCTTCGGCAATTCCGGACAAAGACGCGAGAGCCGGGGTTTGACCCCCGACTCTCCTTAGTGCGCTCTGTTTGCAGAGTCCGGACTTTGTCACCCCAACGAGAGAAGACTCAGGAGAAGGTGAGTTCGCCGACCGGCGTATGTGCCGGAAACGAGGCGTCGAGTGCCGTAGTACCGCTACCGCCTTGCGTGATGGTCTCGATCGAGCCGTGGACCGTCAGGCTAGGGGTTTCGTACTCATGCTTTTCAACATTCTGTTCCAATTTACTCTCCACTTGTGGACTGGAAGCGGCCTGTCGATTGCCGGCAGCGAGCTATTGCTGCACCGCAATAGCTGCATGGCAGCATTTATGAGTCAAGCCTGATTTACCCGCCGTTAATCAATTCGCGGTTGCGGTAGCCTTCAATGGTGATCAAAACGGCTTGCATTTTCACAGCCTAGGTGATTTCAGCGGAGTGACCGTGGTTCTTAGTTACGTAGCTGATTTTATTACATTAAATTTTCTAGTCGAACGCTCGTCATTTGGGCGCCGGCGCGTTCCCACAAGATTGTTGCTGACGTGTCGGCAGAGGCTCCGATCAGGCGACGCCTTGCATCGTTGTACGACTGTGTCGCCAGACGTCCAGGTTGCAGGAAAATTGTCTCCAAAGGAAAAACTGGACGCGGCGCATGAATTTGGCGATGCTTTGCTTCGCAGTTGCAATATAACGCGCCTGGCGAATTTTTTGCGGAGATGCTGCAGCAAATGGCATTGCAGGAAGGGACCTTCGAAAGGTTGCGCGCCGCTGGCTGCGCCGACGAAGTGGCCTATGTGCAGGCTTGCCTGCGGCTGTTCTTCGCCTCCGGGGCGAGCCCCAGCGCCGCGCCTGCACCGGCCGTCTCCGTTGCCGATGTTTGCGATATCGCAAGGCTGAACAAGGTCGCCACCTTCATGCTGAAGGCGCTGTCGCGCCCACCGGCGGGCGAGACGCCGCCGGGATTGCTCGAGTGGCTCGACACTTATCGCCGGCGCACGATTGCGATGAACTCGTCCGGCATCATGGATTCGATGGCCATCGACAAGGCGCTGCGCGGCAGCAGCATCGATTTCGTCTTCCTGAAGGGCCCCCTCCAGCAGCAACTGCTCTATGGCGACCATTTCATGAAGCCGTCCGGAGATGTCGACATATTGGTGTCGCCGGCCGGCTTCTTTAGAGCTCGTGATGCGCTGCGCTCGATCGGCTACGAGGTCGCCGGCAAGTCCCGCTCCGTCTGGTGGGTGCGCTTTCTGGGCGAGCAGCACATGGTTCGCAGCCAGGGTCGGAAATTGTCCACCGTCGATCTCCATTACCGGCTCCAGCAGCCGGGATCGCCCAGCCCGCGCGATACGGAAGGGTTCCTGCGCCGCAAGCGCGCGCTTGCGATCGCCGGCTCCAGCGTGCCGTTCATCTCGGCCTCCGACACTTTGCTTCTGTCCTGCATCAGTGTCGCAAAGGCGCTGTTCAACCGCGAGCCATGCGCGGGCTATGTCTGCGATATCCGGGCCGCTGCCAGTCGGCTGAGCGAGGCCGAGCAGCAGACTGTGCTCGACTACGCGGCCGAGCAGGGGCTGGCTGACACCCTGCTGCTGGGCCTGCGCGCCGCCGATGTGCTGCTTGGTGGCGCCGGCACGCTGCTGTCGGATCGGGCCACCAGGATCCTGTCACGCATCGGCAATGAAGACCTGTTCCACATGGTCATCGCGCCGTGGCTGTCGTCGCTCAGATGGCCGCAACGGCGCACCGTTTTGTGGGAATTGTGCGGCCGCGAACCTGTCCGCTACCTGACCGAGGCCGGGTGGGCCGCGTCAGCCGACCTCAGCCGGCGGATTTTCGAGCGGGAAAGCCGGTAACGATGAGGGTCGTCAGACAGCAGGCAGATAACGTTCCGTCCCGATCCGCTGGGGATGGATCATGGGAGGATGGATCGGGGTCCGGCGCCGCGCGCCGGGAGGGCGAGGGGCCTCGCGACACTTTATGCAATCGAAAGGCCACCCTATGTCCATGACAGAATCCCGGGTCTGCGTGATCATCGCGGCGCGCAACGCGGCCCGGACCATTCCCGCAGCCATCGCCTCGGCGCTGCGCGAGCCGGAGGTGGCGGAAGTCGTTGTCGTCGACGACGCCTCCACCGACGACACCGCAAAAGTGGCCAGCGCTGCCGACGATGGCAGCGGTCGGCTTTCGGTCATCCGGCTCGACGTCAATCGCGGCCCGTCCTTCGCTCGCAATGCCGCCATTGCCGGGTCGAAATCGCCTTTCATCAGCATTCTCGACGCCGACGATTTCTTCCTTCAGGGACGGTTTCGCCAGCTGTTTGCCAGCACCGACTGGGATTTCGCCGCCGACAACATCATGCTGATCCGTGACGATACGGCGACCGACGTCTCTAAGATCGTCGCCCCGTCCTTTTCGGCGGACCCGGAATTCCTCGACTTCGAGCGGTTCATCGAGGGCAACATCTCCAGACGGCGTGTCCAGCGCGGCGAACTCGGCTTTCTCAAGCCGGTGATATCAAGAGCTTTCCTCGACAGGCATGGGCTGCGTTACGACGAGAACCTGCGTCTCGGCGAAGATTATGAACTGTACGCCCGCGCCTTTGCCCTTGGCGCACGCTTCAAGGTCATCCGTTCCTGCGGCTATGGCGCGATCGTGCGCGCCGATTCGCTGAGCGGGCGCCACAAGACACAGGATCTGAAGCGCCTCGCCGATGCGGATCTGGCACTGCTCAAGATCGACAGCCTGCCGGAAGGCTCCAAGGCCCTGCTGCGCAAGCACGAGCGGCATGTGCGTGACAAATACCGGCTGCGCAATTTTCTCGATGTGAAGGCCGAGCGCGGCATGGCGTCTGCCGCCGCCTACGCGCTGGCCAGCCAGTCGAACTTCATTCCCATCGTTGTCGGCGTGGCCGCCGACAAGCTCGATGCGTTGTTTCGCCACGCCGGTCTGCCCCCGCGGCAGCAGCCGGTGCCGCCCTTGCGCTTCCTCATGGCCGCTACCAGCACGGCGGCGCAAAAGTAGGCTCCGCCAAGTCCGGGACGGCGGCCGCAAGGCTGAAAAAATTGCCTTTCTGAAACTCGGAGGTTGCCTACACGCCCCGACGATGGCACTGTATGTTGCGGTGCAGCAATTTTGGAAGGCCAACCGGATGGCTTCAATTTTCGGCTTCAGGTCCAGGGACCCAGCGCGCGACAAGCAGACCGATCTGGCGCGTTTCGACCGTCTGGCAAAGCTGTTGGATCAGATCACGGCCGAGATTGCGGCCGAGAAGACCGGGTTGGAGGCCCGCTACCGGTCGAAGTCCACCAACGCGGCCTTCCTGGTCGAGTCGATGGAGAACGGCTCGGCGTCGGCAAGCAAGCTGTCGGAAGTCGGCGAGCTGACGAAGTCCATCCTGAACTGCGAACAGCGCATCGCCGAGCTGGTGCGCCAGACGAGCCGGATGAAGGAACTGCGTCATTCACTCGACGCGATCGTCGGCGAGGATGGCCAGAGTTCTGACTCGCACGGGGAATATGTCAAACCCGCAGGTCGCTTCGGCTGAACACGGTCACACGAGACACAGAAGAGAAAGTTCGGGGACGGAGGATCGGGATCGGCCCGTTAGCAATGTGGGCCAATCGGTGACTTTGGGTTGGGGCGGAACAGCACAAAGGTGAATTGATATGAACGCAGATCCGAAGACGACGCCCATGGCGGCAATCGATGCCATGATTTCGACGCGGCCAAATCGGCCAATGCGTCTTGTAAACCCAACGCGTCTTCTATCCATTGATGCGCTTCTGTTGGCGGCAGCCGCAGCTCTGCTCGGCGCCGCCCACCCCTCCCGCGCCCAGGACGCCTCCCCGGAGATGCAAAGCGCACCGTCCTTCGTCGACGATTTCAAGAGTTTCGATCGTTCGCGCTGGTATGTCTCCGACGGTTGGTCGAACGGCAATCACCAGAACTGCACCTGGTCGAAAAGCCTGGTAAAATTTTCCGACAACATGCTGACGCTCGGCTTCGAAAAGCGCAAACTGAAGGACCGCGAGTTCGCCTGCGCCGAGATCCAGACCAAGCAGCGCTTCGGCTATGGGACCTATGAAGCACGGATGAAGACCGACACCGGATCCGGTCTCAACGCCGCTTTCTTCACCTATATCGGCCCTGCCGACAAACAGCCCTGGTATGAGATCGACTTCGAGGTGCTGACCAAGGATACATCCAAGGTGCAGGTCAACAGCTACATCGCCGGCAAACCCAAAAACGAGAAGCTGGCCGAGGTCGAAGGCGGCGCCGACAAGGGCTTCAACGACTATGCCTTCATCTGGGAAAAGGACCGGCTGCGCTGGTACGTCAACGGCAAGCTGGTCCAGGAAGTGACCAATCCCGAGCAATTGCCGACCCACTCGCAGAAGATATTCTTCAGCCTCTGGGGCAGCGACACGCTGAAAAACTGGATGGGCGCCTTTTCCGACCCCGGCCGCCAGGTGACGATGCAGGTGCAGCGCGTCGCCTTCACCGCGCTCGGCCAGCCGTGCCAGTTTCCGGAATCGCTGGCATGCAGTGTAAGCAGCATAAAGTAGATCTGAACCGGCCCGGCCATATAAGGCCAAAGGGCGTGAACAGGAATTAACCCGAATGAATTTGACGGTCTTTGGAATTGGCTATGTCGGTCTCGTGCAGGCCGCGGTGCTGGCGGAGGTCGGGCACCAGGTGGTGTGCGTCGATGTCGATGAAAAGAAGGTCGAGCGGCTCAACCAGGGCCTGGTGCCGATTTTCGAACCGGGACTGGAGGCCCTGGTCAAGGAGAACCACGCCGCCGGCCGCATCAAGTTCACCACCGATGCCGCCGCCGGCGTCAAGCATGGCGAGATCCAGATGATTGCGGTCGGCACGCCACCCGGCGAAGATGGTTCGGCCGACCTCAAATATGTGCTGGCGGTGGCCGAGACCATCGGCCGCGAGATGGACGGTCCCAAGATCGTCGTCGGCAAGTCGACCGTGCCGGTCGGCACCTGCGAAAAGGTGAAGGCCAAAATCGCCGCGACGCTGAAGGCGCGCGGGCGCCAGGACCTGGCTTTCGACGTCGCTTCCAATCCTGAGTTCCTCAAGGAGGGTTCCGCCGTCGCCGACTGCATGAAGCCTGACCGCATCATTGTCGGCACCAACAGCGAGGGCACCGAGGCGGTGATGCGCGAGCTCTACGCGCCGTTCAACCGCAACCACGAGAAGATGATCGTGATGGACGTGCGCAGCGCCGAATTCACGAAGTACGCCGCCAACTGCATGCTGGCGACCAAGATCTCCTTCATGAACGAAATGGCCAATCTGGCCGAGCAGCTCGGCGCCGACATCGAGGAGGTACGCAAGGGCATCGGCTCGGATCCGCGCATCGGCTACCACTTCATCTATCCCGGCCTCGGCTATGGCGGTTCGTGCTTCCCCAAGGATGTCCGCGCGCTGATCAAGACCGCCGAAGGTGTCAAGTTCGACGCCAAGCTGCTGCGCGCCGTGGAGGAGCGCAACAATGCCCAGAAGTCGGTGCTGTTCGACAAGGTGCACCGTTATTTCAAGGGCAGTCTCAAGGGCAAGACCTTCGCGCTCTGGGGCCTCGCCTTCAAGCCCAACACCGACGACATGCGCGAGGCGCCGGCGCGCGTCCTGATGGAGGCGCTGTGGCAGGCCGGCGCCAATGTGCAGGCCTACGATCCCGAGGCGATGCAGGAATGCCAGGCCATCTACGGCCTGCGCGACGATCTGCTTTTGTGCGGCACCAAGGAGGCGGCACTGCGCGGCGCCGACGCGTTGCTGATCGCCACCGAGTGGAAGAGTTTCCGCGCCCCGTCCTTCGACGCGGTGAAGGATGCCCTGACCACGCCGGTCATCTTCGATGGCCGCAACCTCTATGATCCCAAGGTCATCGCCCGTCACGGCATCGAGTATTTCTCGATCGGCAGGATGGCGGCGTGAAGGCAGGGCGGCACAACGCGGAGCCAGGTTCATGAAAGTTCTGTTTGCAGGCGGCGCCGGCTACACGCCGCAATTCAGCGGGGGCGTCCAGTCGAGCACCCACCACCTGGTCGAGCAATTGCGCGAAAACGGTCACGAGGCATCCGTTCTGGCAGCGCTGTTCGGCGACGGCATGTTCGGCTTCCGGGCGCGCGCCAAGATGAAGCTCCTTCGTCAGCGCGCGGTCATCGACAATTTCCCGGGCTATCCGGTTGTACGGGCGTGGTTCCCCTGGGAAGCGGCCGACTTCGCCGTCAAAAAGTTGAGGCCGGATGTCGCGGTCGTGCAGTGCCACAATTCGGTGCCGATCGGCAGAGAGTTGCAGAGGCTTGGCGTGCCGCTGACCGTCTATCTGAGGAATGTCGAATTCGACGAATTGGCCGGCGATCTGCGTGAGCTCCATTCGGCGGTCTATATCGCCAACTCCGAGTTCACCGCGCGCGCCTATAAGGCAAAATTCGATATCGATTCGACGGTTATTCCGCCGACCATCAATCCCGCGTTCTACAGCACACCGACGACCGGTGAATTTGTCACGCTCATCAATCCATATGAGGAAAAAGGCTTCGATCTTGCGGTGCGCATTGC
The DNA here is from genome assembly GCF_030323205.1 of Mesorhizobium sp. C395A. Classification (NCBI taxonomy): domain Bacteria; kingdom Pseudomonadati; phylum Pseudomonadota; class Alphaproteobacteria; order Hyphomicrobiales; family Phyllobacteriaceae; genus Mesorhizobium; species Mesorhizobium sp. C395A. Next base: position 5,303,796 of record NZ_CP100473.1, read on the forward strand.
CGCCGCCTGTCCCGAGATCCCGTTCCTGTTCGTCGAAAGCTGGAAGCTCGACGACGATCATCGAGCCCGGATCGAAGCAACAATCTCTACCCTCCAGAACGTCAAGCTGGAAAGCCGCACCAGCGACATGAAGACGGTCTACGGCCGCACGAAAATCCTGCTTGCGCCCAGCAAATGGGAAGAAGCCTGGGGCCGGGTGGCCTCGGAAGCGCATTGTAGTGGCATTCCCGTGGTCGGCTCGCGGCGCGGCGGTCTGCCGGAAGCGATCGGCGCCGGCGGCGTGGTACTGGACTACGACGCCCCGCTCGACGACTGGGTCGCAACGGTCAGGCGGCTGTGGAGCGATGAGGCCGAGTACAAGCGGCTGTCAGCGACAGCACGTCAGTTTTCGGAGCGGCGGCAAATGAACCCCGACAGCCAGTTCGCAACGTTCATGGGCGTTCTCGACCGCGCAAGACGTGTCGGTTTGGAGCACGCAGCCTAAACGCGTCGTGTTGCAGTTCAGCTGAGACGCTGCACGACCGTGGTCGCGCAAAGTTCCCGTTAGCCGTCGTGCGCCTATCCCTCCGGATCACTTTTAATTGCTGCAGTGCAATATTTTGTGGCACTGCAGCAATCAACGTGTATTCTGCCTGTCTACATTAGGGCTTGTGCGATATGGACCGCTTGGTTCGAGCAAGCCCCAACCTTATGGGCGGGTCATGCGCGTGGGCTTTGTCGTCGGCGAATTCCCTCTGCTTTCGGAAACCTTCGTCGTGGACCAGATGGCTGGGCTGCTGGCGCGGGGCTTTCAGGTCGAAGTCGTCTGCGAAAAGATGCAAGGTGACCACCGAATTGACCGGCAAAGCGAGCCGATGGCGACGCTGCTCGCCAGAACCCGACATTGGTGGCGATGGGCCGCTGGAATCAGCAAATTTGTACAACGTCTGCCGCCGCGTCTGCGATACAAGGCCTCGACCGTTCTCGACATCGCCTTTGCACGCCGCCTGAACCGCTGCGACGTGATTGTCGCCCACTTCGGACAGAACGGCGAGAGAGCAGCCGCACTGAAGAAATGGAAGGTGCTCAAACCACCGATCATAACCATCTTTCACGGCGCGGACGTGGCGATCCCGGCGCGGCAGGCAGTGCTCGCGACACAATATGCCGGGCTGATCAAGCATGGGACCCTGAACCTGCCCGTCAACGATTACTTCCGCACGATGCTGCTGGAAGCCGGCCTGTCGCAGGCGAGCACGACGGTCCACCATATGGGAATTGACGCCCGCGAAATCGGCTATCGCTGGGAATCGTGGGAAGGCACCCAACTGGTCGTGACGACGGTTTGCCGCCTGGTCCAAAAGAAAGGCGTCGAGTTCGCCTTGCGAGCCCTGGCCTCCCTCAACGCCTCCCAGCCGCAGCTAGACTGGCGTTACGACATTGTTGGCGACGGTCCTCTGCGGATGAATCTGGAGAAGCTGGCCGTAGAGCTGGGCTTGGCTGGTCGCGTAACGTTCCTCGGCAGCCTCCCTCACGCGGAGGTGAAAAGACGGCTTCGCATGGCCCATCTCTTTTTGCTGCCAAGTATCACTGCCAGCGACGGGGATATGGAAGGCATTCCGGTCGCGCTCATGGAGGCCATGGCCGCCGGATTGATTGCGGTCAGCACGTATCATTCGGGAATCCCGGAGCTCATCAAGGATGGGGAGACGGGGTTGCTTGCGCCCGAGCGAGACATTTCAGCGCTTGCCGGCAAGCTTGCCTGGGCCGCGGAGCACCCGACTGAATGCGAGCGTATCGCGCTTGCCGCACGCCGCAAAGTCGAGGACGACTTCAACGCAGATGTTCTGAATGAACGTTTTGCGCAGATCGTTACCCAACTGGTCACATCGAGCCCTGCGCATGAACCTGCCGGTCATGTCGGCGTTTCCGATGGCTTGGCGGATCCTTCCTCTGCCGGCTGACACTGCTCCTCTGCGTTTGATCGGCAGGCACGCCAAGTCGATAGAAATCTTGCTACACTGCACCAAAAATGTTGCAGTGCAGCAAGACCTGTACTAACGTTCCTGCGGGTGGGCCAACAGCGGTAGAGTTCCATGCTGCATGTCTTGTGCTTCCGCCACCCTGTCTTCGGCCCGGCTTTTGTCAAAGGGACACCGGCTCCCCGGACGAGCGCATCCTGCCGATGAAGATCTGCTTTGTAGTCGACAAGTTTCCCTCATTGTCCGAAACCTTTGTTCTCGACCAGATAGCCGGATGCCTTGAGCGCGGCATGGAAGTCGGCGTCGTCTGCAACGAGACGTCCTTCGGCAGGGACAGCAACATCGATGATCCGCGCTGGCAGGCGTTGCCAGGAAAGGTCGTATGCTGGTGGGGTGGCCTGGGTCGCTATCGCCCGCTGCTCAGGAAGTGGTCCGGCAGGTTCTGGGACAAGCTCTCGACCGCCATCGACATTGCTCATGCGCGAAAACTGCAGGGCGCCGACGTCATCGTTGCCCATTTCGGCAACAACGGCATGCGCGTGGCCCGCGCCATCAAGCGCGGGAGGATTTCCGCTCCCCTGGTGACGATATTTCACGGCCGTGATGTCGGCGAACCGCTGCATGACGATACGCTCGCGCGCTACAAAGTTGTGTTCGAAAAGGGCGTTCTTCAACTGCCGGTGAATGCGTTTTTCCGCGACGCCTTGATTGAGGTCGGTGCATCACCGGAGCAGGTTGTGGTTCACCACATGGGGGTGCGGCCGAGTGAGATCGACTATCGGTGGCGTTCATGGGAGCAGGCCACGCTCTCTTTCATCTCGGTCTGCCGCCTGACTGAAAAGAAGGGCATCGAATATGCGCTTCGCGCGCTTGCTGGCCTGCCGCGGCGAGACTGGATCTACTCGGTGATCGGCGGCGGAGAACTTCTCGAGGAGCTGAAGGGGATCGCCGCAGAGCTCGGCATTGCCGACAGGGTGAATTTTCTTGGGCCCCGGCCGCACAGCGAAGTCAAACAGCGTCTGCGCGACGCGCATGTGTTCCTGCTGCCCAGCGTCGGCGCCCGCGATGGCGATCTGGAAGGCATTCCGGTTTCCCTGATGGAAGCGATGGCCGCCGGCCTGACGGTGGTCAGCACGTATCATTCCGGGATCCCTGAACTGATCGATGATCACAAGACGGGTTTTCTCGTGGCTGAGCGGGACGTTGCGGCGCTGACCGGCAAGCTTGCCTGGATCGCCGAGAATCCGAAGCCGTGTGAAGGGATCGCTCTCGCGGCGCGCAAGAAGATCGAGGCCGAGTTCAACTCCGATCTGCTGAACCAACATTTCGTGGAAATCGCCATGCGGCTTGGCGAAACGAGGTCGCTTGCATGAACGCCAATCCGCCCCCCCAGTTCGGTCGTGTCGCCCTGCGCGGCGGGCTGGTAACCATCGGCGCCCAGGGCTTCAAGATGGCGATCCAGTTTCTCTCCGTCATCGTGCTGGCCCGTCTGCTGGTCCCCGAGGATTTCGGTCTGGTGGCTTCCGTCGGGCCGATCGTGGCCTTCGTCGGGCTGCTTCAGAATCTGGGCCTGCAGCAGGCTGTGGTTCAGCGCAAGGACATCAGCAACCAGCAGCTCAACCAGGTGTTCTGGATCAGCGCGCTCGTCGGGCTGGGTAGTGCCGTGGTAGTGGCCGGCCTGGCGCCTGCCATCGCCGCGTTCTATGGCGATCAACGTATGTCCGGCATCACCCTTGGCTCCGCCCTGCCGCTGCTTCTCGGCAGTCTCGCCGCAGTGCCGCTGGCGTTGATGAACCGGCACCTGCAGTTCGGCCAGCTCGCACTGAACGACGTGATAAGCGCCGCCGCCGGACTTCTGGCCGCCGCGATCGCGGCCTATGCGGGGTTGGGCTACTGGTCGCTGGTCATCGGCCCGGCGGTTTCGGCAGCTATCGCCCTGGCTGCCGCCTGGCTGGTGGCGCGTTGGACGCCTTTGCGGCCGGACCTGAAGGTCGATGCCGATATATTGTCGTTCGGCGCCAACCTGACCGGCTTCAACCTCGCCAACTTCTTCTCGCGCAATCTCGACAACATTCTCATCGGAAAATATTCCGGTGCGATCGAACTCGGCTATTACGACCGCGCCTACAAGCTCCTGTTGTTCCCGCTGCAGAACATCAACCAGCCGCTGACACGGGTTATGGTGCCGCTGCTCAGCCGCATCCACGATGACAAGGCCCGCTTTCGCGATATCTATGTGCGCACCAACTGGATGCTGGCGGCCGTTACCATGCCGGGCATCGCGGCGCTGACGCTGACCTCCAATCAGATCGTCGGACTTCTCTTCGGCGCGGGCTGGGCACCGGTCGCACCGATCTTTGCCTGGCTGGGCATCGCCAGCCTGGTCCAGTCCGTTTCAAGCACGACGGGATGGATATTCATCTGTCAGGGCAAGACGAAGACCATGTTCCATTGGGGCATCTATTCGTCGCTGACGACCGTCGCTGCCTTCCTCGTCGGCCTGCACTGGGGCGCCGTCGGCGTTGCCGCGGCCTATGCCATCAGCGGTTACGTGCTGCGCGTTCCCGTGCTCGCGCTACTGGTCCATCGCGTCGGTCCGGTGACCGCCGCCGACTTCCTGCTTATGCAGGGGCTTTTCATCGCCTCGTCCCTGCTTGCCTGGTTCTTGTACCTGTGGTTGCCGGCGTCTCTAACGGGCCAGTCAGACCTGCTCGCGGTCTTTTTGGCGCTTGCCCTCAACTACGGCATCGGTCTCGTTTTCATGCTTGCCGTCCCGCAGTCGCGACGCGCCTTGTTCACCACCCTGTCCAACGCCGCGCGCAATATCCGCTGAGCGGCCGGCGATCAGCGGCGCCACCAGGTTTGTGGCCGACATTGCCGAAGCATGTTCTTCGAGCACGGCCTGAAGGCTTGTCTTGCGATAGCGGTCGAGATTTCCCGCAAACCGGCCGAGCTTTTCGCGCGCCTCTTCGGGCGTCACGGTGTCGATGTCGAGCAGCACATCGTCGACACCGATTCGCTTGGCCACTTCCTTGGTTTTGAACTCGTAGGCGATCGGCAGCACCGGCGTGCCGACGCAAAGCGACATGATCATCATATGCATGCGCGTCGCGACGACGAAGTCGAAGCCCTTCACCAGCCCCATCAACTGGTCCGGCGTGTGGAACGAAGCGTCCACTGTCACGTGGCTGGCGATCTCAGGATCGAGCTCGGCAACGATGGCCTGCGCGGTCTTGGAATCGTCATGGGCATATTCCGGTACGCCCTGACACGTGGAGACGAAGGTCACCTCCTTGCCAAGGTCCCTGACAAGAATTGTGGCAATCTCGCGGATCGAATCCAGATAGCGGCGCATGCCGCCCTCACCGTCGCTGACGTAGTTCCAGTGGCGGACCGAAATAGCGACGCGGCCCGTCGACGCCGGCGGCTGGCTGGAAGCGAGACGCTTGCCGATCCTGTCGGTATCGGCCAAGGCGAATACGGCATCGGCCACCACGTGGCACTTGCCGAGATCCTTCACCAAGTCCCGGATATGGGTCCGCGACCGTTCGTCGCGCAACAGGATGAGCGGACTGCGGTCAAAGATCGGGCCGAGCTCCTGGCGGTTGTAACTTTTGTCGAACGGACCGAGGGATTGCGTGAAGAAGACCGGATCTTTGCCAAATACGGCATCGAGCCTGAACTGATTGAGGCGTCGTTCGAGATTGTAGTTCTCGACGAGATAGGTTCCCCCTGTGGTGACCACCATGTCCGCGTCGGCGTAGATATCGAGACCGCGCCGGTCGCGATGGCTGGAAAAATTGCCTAGCGCGCTGCTGCCAAACCAGCGCAGAGCCTGGAGAACGAGCCGATTGTAGATCGGCTTGAACCGGTCCCTCAGCCCGCTGCCATTCTTGTATCGGAACAGGGATTCCGACAGCAGCTTATGAAATTCGAGGTCGGGATAATCCGTCTTCGGATAGAGTCGTTCCGCAACCTCGGGCTGGCTGTCGAAGACGGCAAACCGCACGTCGCCTTGCACGATCGTCTTCAGAATGTGGCGGATCGCCAGCAGAATCGCCGCATCCCCGGTATTCAGGCAGACTGTGTTTTCAACGACGATCTTCATGGGATACCTCATTTCGTCAGCAGATTCCGCGGCGGGGCCTGCGGTGCCTAGGACGGGCATGGTGACCGAAAACACCAACGCCAGGACGATCCCGATGCGGCTCGCGTCACAATTCATCGCTGCATCGGGCTGGGTGACCAGTCAGAGCGGCGCTCAAGCCCGACGGAGGGTAACGCATCAATTTTGCAGTGCAACAAAAAACGTGCACTTATGCTACGGCGCACCAAAAATGTTGCGATGCAGCAAAAGCTGGGTTAGCATTCCCGTGGGTGGGCCAACAGCGGTCGAGTTTTCATGCTGCATGTCTTGTACCTTGTGCACGATGTTTCCGACCCGGCGGTGCGCCGGCGGATCATAATGCTCAAGGCAGGCGGCGCGCGGGTCACGTTGGCCGGCTTCCGTCGGACCACAAATGCTGTTGCCGACGTCGAGGGGCTGCAGCCGGTCGACCTCGGCGCGACGCGTGACGGCCGATTCGGCCAGCGTCTGGCGGCGATCGCCAAGGCGGCGCTGTCGATAGGCTCGAAGCTTGCGGCGATGCCGAAGCCCGACCTCATCATCGCGCGCAATCTGGAAATGCTGGCGCTGGCCAGGCGCGCCAAGGCCGCCTTTCGCGGCGGCGTGCCGATCGTCTACGAATGCCTCGACATCCATCGCCTGGTGCTGCGCAATGACATGCTGGGCAAAGCGCTGCGCACAGCGGAGCGTTATCTCGCCCGCGACGTGAAGCTTCTGGTGACGAGCTCACCGGCCTTCATCGCCAATTATTTCAAGCCGTTCGGGCAGGTCGCCGCACCGGTGGAACTGGTCGAAAACAAATACTTCGAAACCACGCCGATCGCCTTGGATGACAGGTCAAAGGCCGAAAACCCTGCAGCACCCCCGTGGCGCATCGGCTGGTTCGGCGCGCTGCGCTGCCGCCGCTCGCTGGAGCTGCTGGCCGACTTCACGCGCCGTCAGGGCGGGCGCTTCGAGGTCGTCCTTCGGGGCCGTCCGGCACTCTCGGAATTCCCGGATTTCCATGCTTTTGTCGAGGCCGAACCCTATCTCTCCTTTCGTGGCCCCTACCGCAACCCGGAAGACATGGCCGCGATCTACGGCGAAGTGCATTTTTCCTGGGCGATCGATTTCTTCGAGGAAGGGCAGAATTCGGAATGGTTGCTGCCCAACCGCCTCTATGAGGGCTGCCGCTTCGGCGCCGTACCGATCTCGATGGGCACTACCGAGACGGGGCGCTTTCTCAACCAGCAGGACATTGGCATCCTGCTTTCTGCTGCCACGCCCGAAATCCTGGAAACCGCGCTCGGCCGCATGGACCAGGAGCACTTCGGCAAGGCCAAGGCGCGTGTGCTGGCCCGCAACCCACGAACCTGGAGCTACGACCGCAGCGACTGCCGCGCCTTTGTCGACAGGCTGCGCGGCCTTGCGGTTGCCCCTGGTTCGTTCGCCACCGAGGCACTGGCCTGAAGGATGACCAATGACAAAAGTGCAGTTCATGGAAAGGCGCCGATGACGCAAACCGAAGCGCTGCCGCCAAGCCTGATCGTCATTCCGTGCCTGAATGAGGCAGCCCATATCGGCGCGTTGCTCGAGCAGCTCAGGCCGGCAGCGCTAAGGCTCGGCGCCCGCATCGTCGTTGCCGATGGCGGCAGCACCGATGGTACTTTGGCCATTGCCGAAGCGGTTGCGGCCAAGGACCCTCAGGTCGTCCTCCTGAACAACCCAAAACGTATCCAGAGCGCGGCGATCAATCTCGCCGTCGCCAGCCTCGGTGACGGCGCCGAATACCTGATCCGCATCGATGCCCATGGCGGCTATCCCGCCGATTATTGCGACCGGCTGGTCGAGGAGGCGCTCGCCACTTCAGCCGATTCGGTCGTCGTCTCGATGCTGACCAGCGGCAGCGGCGCGGTGCAGAAAGCGGTCGCGGCGGCGCAGAATTCCAAGCTCGGCACCGGCGGCTCCAAGCACCGGCACCTTTCCGCCGGCGAATGGGTGGACCATGGCCATCACGCGCTGATCCGGATCTCGGCCTTCACCGCGGTCGGCGGCTATGACGAGACCTTCAGCCACAATGAGGATGCCGAACTCGACTACCGCCTGCGCCGGGCAGGCTACCGCATCTGGATGAGCGGCAAGACGCAGATGGTCTACTATCCGCGTTCGTCGCTGAAGGGCCTGTATTTCCAATATCTCGGCTATGGCCGCGGCCGCGCCAAGAATGTGCTCAAGCACCGCATGATCCCGAAAGTTCGGCAGATGATCCCGCTGCTGGTGGCGCCGGTCGTCCTTCTCGCGGTATTTTCCTTTATCCACTGGCTGGCGGCGGTGCCGCTGCTGGTCTGGGCTTCGGTCTGTCTGGGCTACGGCGCTGTGACCGCCATCAGCCAGCGCAATCCCAACAATGTGCTGGCGGGCATTTCGGCGATGGTCATGCATTTCGGCTGGTCGCTCGGGTTTTGGCTGCAACTGCTCGGCTCGCGATCGCAGCGCGGGGTGGCATGATGGTCGCCGACAGCCGCCGAATCGACATCTGCGTCTGCACGTTCCGGCGGCCGGAACTGGCCGACACGCTGCGGTCGCTCGCTGCCATGGATATGCCTGCCGGTTTCGGCATCGGCGTCATCGTCGCCGACAATGACGACGAGCCGACCGCCGAGCCGCTGGTGACCGCGCTGGCGAGCGAATTGAAGCTCGTGGCCCGCTACCGGCACGCCCCGGCGCGCAACATCTCGGTTGCCCGCAACGCCTGTCTTGATGCCAGCACGGCCGATTTTGTCGCCTTCATCGACGACGATGAAACCGCTTCCCGGCAATGGCTGGCCGAACTGATTGCTATCGCGGAGACAAGCGGCGCCGAGGCCGTGCTCGGTCCGGTGCGGGCGCTCTACCGCTCGGATGCGCCGGACTGGATGCGCAAGGGCGATTTCCATTCGACCTTGCCGGTCTGGGTGCAGGGCGAAATCCGCACCGGCTACACCTGCAACGTCCTTTTGAGGATGAGCGCCGACAGCTTGCGCGACCGTCGTTTCAGCCTGGCGCGCGGCCAGAGCGGCGGCGAGGACACCGAATTCTTCGACCGCATGGTCAAGGCAGGCGGTCGCATCGCCTTTGCGCCGGAGGCGTGGGTCGAGGAAGTCGTGCCGCGTTCGCGAGCCGCTTTCGACTGGCTGCGCCGCCGCCGCTTCCGCTTCGGCCAGACGCACGGCCACCTGATCGGCCATGACGCAGGCGTGATACAGCGTGCGAAGGCTGTCGGCCTTGCCTCGGCCAAGGCCGCCTATTGCTTCGGCATGGCGGCGTTGACTGCGATTAGCCCGGTCCGCCGCAACCGCAGCGTGCTGCGCGGCATCATGCATGTCGGCGTCGTCAGCGGCCTGGTCGGTATCAGCGAAATTCGCCAATACGGACTGTCTTCCCCGCAGCAAGGAGGCAAGCGTGCAGCCTGACGTCTCCTTTGTCATCGCAGCCCACAATGCCGCGGCCACGCTCGACCGGGCGATCGCAAGCGCCATGGCCCAGCGCGATGTCAGCGTCGAAATCATCGTCGCCGATGACCAGTCGCGCGACAACACGCTCGACGTCGCAAGAGCCTATCCAAAAGATGTCGTCAAAGTGGTTGCGCTGCCGGCAAATCGTGGCCCTGGCGGCGCCAGGAATGCCGGCCTCGACCTCGCCACAGGCCGCTGGGTCGCGGTGCTCGATTCCGACGATGCCGTCCTGCCCGGGCGGCTCGCCGCCATGATCGCGCGAGCCGAAAGTGCGGGCGCTGTAATCGCCGTCGACAACCTCCAGGTGGTGCGCGAGGACGGCATTGCCGAAGCGACGATGTTTCCCGCCAAATATCTGGAGGGCCTGCGTGAAATCACGCTCGCCGACTACATCGCTGGCAACATCGTTTTCGAATCCACGTTCAACCTTGGCTATCTCAAGCCGATCTTCCAGCGCCGTTTCCTGATCGAAAACGGGCTTCGCTATGATGAAAGTCTGAGCATAGGCGAGGATTACATCCTGCTCGCCAACGCGCTGGCCAAGAGCGGAAAATGCGTCGTCGAGCCGACGACCGGCTATATCTACCACATCCGCACGGGCTCGATCTCGCGCGTGCTCGAGCTTCACCATATCGAGGCGATGCGCAAGGCCGACGCGGTCTTCGCCGAGACCAATTCCATGGACGCTGCTGCTGCGGCCGCCTTCGCCAAACGCGCCCGCAGCCTGCGCAAGGCGGCATCGTTCCTGTCGCTGGTCCAGCACATCAAGGCGCGTTCGCCGTTGAAAGCGATACGCACCGCGCTAAGTGATCCGGCGGCTGTCAGGCACATGTCGATGCCGGTCGCCGTCCGCCTCAAAAGGGTGGCGGCGCAGTTTGCCGTCGGCGCGGAGAGGTAAGGAGGGCGAGTACATGAAGACGTTTGTTCGTGGCCTGCAACAGGCTGAAATCGATCTGCTCAGAAGGAATTTGCGATGAAGAAAATCAGGAAGGCAGTCATCCCTGTGGCGGGGCTTGGAACACGGTTCCTGCCGGCAACCAAGTCGATTCCGAAGGAGATGCTGCCCGTGGTCGACCGGCCGGTCGTCCAATATGCGGTGGACGAGGCCTTCGAAGCCGGCATCGAGCACATCGTGTTCGTCACCGGCCGCAACAAGGCTGTCATCGAGGACTACTTCGACCTGCACCCCGAACTGATTGGAACGCTCGAACAAACCGGCAAGAAGACCCAGCTGGAGGCGCTCGAAAGCATGCTGCCCGTGGCCGGCGCCACCAGCTTCATCCGCCAGCAGTCGCCACATGGTCTCGGCCATGCGGTGTGGTGCGCACGCGAAGTCATCGGCGACGAGCCCTTCGCCCTGCTGCTCCCCGATATGGTGTCGTTCGGTCGCCGAGGTTGCCTGGCTGAAACAGTCGATCTCTATCAGCAGACCGGCGGCAATGTGATCGCCGTCGAGCGCTGTGATCCCAGCGAGACCAGCAAATACGGCATCGTCGGGCGCGGCGCCGAGACAGGCAGCGGCTTCGAGGTGACGGCCATGGTCGAAAAGCCGGCGCCGGCCAATGCGCCGTCGAACTATTACATCAACGGCCGCTACATCCTGCAGCCCGAGATCTTCTCGCTGCTGGGCAACCAGCAGCGCGGCGCCGGCAACGAAATCCAGCTTACCGATGCCATGGTGCGGCTGGCGAAAAGCCAGTCTTTCTTTGCCCAGCCTTTCAATGGCCGCATGTTCGACTGCGGCTCCAAGGAAGGCTTCATAGAGGCGACCATCGCCTTCGCGCTGGCGCGCGACGACATGAAGGGACCTGTGCTGGAAATGCTGCAGGCGTTCGTGCGGTCGCATGAGCGTCAGGAAGTGGCCGCATAATGCCCATCTTTCGAGGGCATATGCGTTTGGACGATGGCGCGGCTCATGCCTGCACGCCTGGCCGCTCAGGCCCGGCGCCGGATGGCATGAAGCTTGCGTTGCATATCTTGCCCCCGATCTCCGCAGCTTCGGACGAGGTGGGACCTGACCCGTCTCGCTCCGGCGCCTGTAACCTAGAATTGGATCGAAGATGAATTATGCCAGCTTTCCTCTCGACAAGAGGATGCCATTGCCCAACCCCGATCAGGAAAAGGGTGAAGACTTCATCGACGTCGAGCGCCTGCTTGGCATGGCGGCGCGTCAGGTCAAGGTGGTGGCGGTCTGCGCCATCATCGGCCTGTTCCTGGGGTTGCTCTATCTGCAGACCACGCCCAAGCAATACATGTCGGTCGCCAGCGTGCTGATCGACGAAGGCCTGAACAAGGTCATCGACGACATCTCGGCTGCATCCGTCACCATGCAGACCGACGCCGCCCTGCTCAGCCAGATCGAAATCATCACCTCGGCGCGGCTGGCCTCGGTGGTGGTCGACAAGCTGAAACTCGACCAGAACGCAGAGTTCATGAACCCGCCGCAATCGGCGCTGGTCAAGGGCATCGGCTTCGTGCGCGGCGTGATCGGCTATTTCCGCTCAAGTTCCGCCGAGCAGATTCCCGGCATGGAAAACGTCGATGAGGCGACACGCCAGGCCATGATGCAGACGGCGCGCCACGACTATGCCGTGCTGAAGCTGCAGAGCGAGGTGCTGGCGCAGCGCAACGGCCGCTCCTATGTGCTCGCCATCGGTTACCAGTCGACCAATCCGGCGCTCGCCACCGCCATCACCAAGGCCTATGCCGACGCCTATCTCGCCGACCAGCTCAACGCCAGTTTCGACGCCACCGAACGCGCTGCGGTCTGGCTGCAGGGCCGGCTGACCGAGCTTCGTCAGAACTCACAGGCGGCCGCTATGGCGGTCGAGAAATTCAGGGCCGAGCATGGTCTGGCCGCCAACAGCGACGGCCAGCTGATCAGCGACAAGCAGATTGCCGATCTCACCGCGCAACTGATCGTCGCGCAGGCCGATACGGCGCGCGCCAGCGCCCGCTATCAGCAATACAAGACCATCGTCGAAAGCGGCTCGGACAATGCCTTCAACGATTCCGCCATCTCAAGCGATCAGCCGGCAAGCTCGGTCATTGCAACGCTCAAGACTCGCTATCTCACAGTCGCCAAGCGGCTGCAGGACGTGACGGCCAATTTCGGCGCCGACCATCCGCAGGCGGTGGCGCTGGCCAAGGAAAAGGCCGATCTGTCGACCCAGATTTTCGGCGAGTTGAAGCAACTGACCGAAAGCTATCGCAATGAATATGAAGTCGCGCTTTCACGCGAGACCTCACTGAGGCAGAAGATCGCCGACGCGGCCGGCAAGAGCTCCATCGACAACCAGAGCCAGGTCAAACTGCGCGAGCTCGACCAGCAGGCGCAGGCGCTCACTACGCTCTACCAGACCTTCCTTAGCCGCTACGAGGAGGCCTCGCAGCAGCAATCCTTCCCGGTCGGCAAGGTCCGCATCATCTCGGATGCCTCAACGCCGCTTTCCGCCTCAAGCCCGCGCACCTCCAGGGTGCTGGCGCTGTCGCTGGTGCTTGGCGTGCTGCTTGGCGCCGGCTTTGGGGGCCTGAATGAGTTCAACGAGCGCTTCTTCAGGACCGGCGAGGACATTCGCGATCGCGTCGGCCTCAAATTCCTCGGCTATTTGCCGATGATCGGCGGCAGGCTCGGCAAGGACGCCGACGACGGTGCGGCGGATGCCAAAGGCGCCAACACATTGTCGGCGGCCGAGAAACGGGCGCGCTTGCGGGTCAGCGTCGATGCGCCGGCATCGATGTTCTCCGAAACGCTGCGCAACGCCAAGATCGCCTTCGACGTTGTCATGGAAGGGCAGGGCAGCCGGGTCATAGGCGTGGTCTCGATCCTGCCAGGCGAAGGCAAATCGACGGTCGCCGCCAATCTCGCCGGATTGCTGGCCGCCAACGGCTCGAAGACGCTTTTGATCGATGCAGATCTGCGCAATCCTGGCCTCAGCCGCAACCTCGGCATGGAGGCCGAGCAGGGATTGATGGAAGCCGTGGTCAACGGCCAGACCTGGCAGTCGGTCGGCAAGGTCGACCGCCAGACCAAGCTGGCGATCATCCCGGCCGTGCTGCGTGGCCAGTTCTCGCATACCAGCGAGCTGCTGTCGTCGGCCGGCATGCGGCGCTTCATCGACAACGCCAAGGAGACGTTCGAGTACATCATCGTCGACCTGCCGCCGCTCGGCCCCGTGGTCGACGCCAAGGCGTTTGCGCCGCTGGTCGACGGCTTCGTGCTGGTTGCCGAATGGGGCCGCACGCCGCGCGCCATGGTGCGCTCGCTGCTGGAGCAGGAACCCTACGTCGCAAGCAAGGTCGTCGGCGCCGTGCTCAACAAGGTCGATCTGAAGAAGCTGCCGAAATACGGCTCGCTCGGCGGCTCGGAAAAGTTCTTCGACCGCTATTCGACCTACTATCTGGAGAAATCGGACGTGCGGGCGAAGACCGCCGCCTGAACGGAGCGCGATCCTGAAAAGGAGCGTGATCCGGAAAAGCGGATCCGGTTTTCGGAAAGGATCACGCTCAAACGAAGAAGCACGGCATGTCAGGAAAAGATCAGCTTGCCGAATTTACCCACGATCCTGAGCGCTGTCAGCCGGCCGCTTTGAAAGGCGCCGGTGTCGATGCCGAGCCTTCGCCCGTCAAGCCTGGGGATATCGACCGGCGTGTGCCCATGCACCACAAAGCGGTCGAGCAGATGGGCGGCGTTGAAGAACTCGTCGCGGATGTTGAGCAGATCCTGCTCATCCTGTGCGACCAGGTCGATACCCGGCCTGATACCGGCATGGACGAAAACGAATTTATCCGAACAGAGCAGCACCGGCAGGCTGCGCAGAAAGTCGATATGGCTGGCCGGAATGACTTCCTTCACGCGCCGGTCGACCTCGTCGCTCGAGGCATAGAGGCTGGCAAGCCGCGCCGGATCGACCCCATAGGAAAACAGCGTCTCGAGGCCGCCGACCGCCAGCCAGCGGTCCCGCGACAGATATCCGTCGAGATAGTTCAGCATTGCCACTTCGTGGTTTCCCGCCAGGCAGACGCGCAGGAAGCCTTGTGGCGGCGCCGCCAACAGATGGTCGAGCACGCGCGCCGATTGCGGCCCGCGGTCGATATAGTCGCCAAGCATCACGATGATCTTGCGGCCGCTGAACTGCTGCGCGTCGCGCTGAACATTCTGCTCAAGCGACAGCAATTCCTTGTAGCAGCCATGCACGTCGCCGACCGCGTAGACGATTGCGTCCTCCATATCCATCTCCAGGCGCTCGCGCGGCGCCGGCCGGGGAGGTCTGGACCGCTGAAACAACGCCACTGGGACCGTCAGACCCCGATGCCGCGGGCTTTGAGCGCCGCGGTGATCTCGTCAAGAATGGCGGGATCGTCGATGGTCGCCGGCATCGTCCATTCTTCCTTGTCGGCGATCTTCTGCATGGTGCCGCGCAGGATCTTGCCGGAGCGCGTCTTGGGCAGGCGCTTGATCGTCACCACCATCTTGAAGGCGGCGACCGGGCCGATCCGTTCGCGCACCAGCCCCACCACTTCGCCTTCGATGGCAGCGGTATCGCGCGACACACCGGCATTGAGCACGACGAAGCCGAGCGGAACTTGGCCCTTCATCACATCGGCGACGCCGATGACGGCGCATTCGGCAACATCGGGGTGCGCTGAAAGCACCTCCTCCATGGCCCCGGTCGACAGCCGGTGTCCGGCGACATTGATAATGTCGTCTGTGCGCGCCATGACATAGAGGTAGCCGTCCTCGTCGATCATGCCGGCATCGGCCGTCTTGTAGAAGCCGGGAAATTCCTCGAGATAGGCTTGCCGGAAACGCTCGTCGGCATTCCACAGCGTCGGCAGGCAGCCGGCCGGCAGCGGCAGTTTCACCACCACATTGCCAAGCGTGCCGCGCGGCACTTCATGGCCGGCATCGTCGAGCACGCGAATGTCGTAGCCCGGCATCGGCACGCCGGGCGAGCCGTATTTCACCGGCAGCAGGCCGAGGCCTGCCGGGTTGATGGTCATCGGCGAGCCGGTCTCGGTCTGCCACCAATGATCGACCACCGGCACGTTGAGTTTCTGCTCCGCCCATTTGATGGTTTCCGGGTCTGCGCGTTCGCCGGCCAGGAACAGAGTGCGGAATTTCGACAGATCGTATTTCGGCACGAATTCGCCCTTGGGGTCCTGCCCCTTGATGGCGCGGAAGGCTGTCGGCGCGGTGAACAGCGCGACCACGCCGTGTTCTGCGATCACCCGCCAATAGGTGCCGGCGTCGGGTGTGCCGATCGGCTTGCCCTCGAACAGCACGCTTGTCGCACCATGCAGCAGCGGTCCGTAAACGATGTAGGAATGGCCGACCACCCAGCCGACATCGGAGGCCGCCCAGAACACTTCGCCCGGTCTGACGCCGAACTCGTTTTCCATCGTCCATTTGAGCGCGACCATGTGGCCGCCATTGTCGCGCACGATGCCCTTAGGCTGGCCGGTCGTGCCGGAGGTGTAGATGATGTAGAGCGGGTCGGTGGCGAGCACCGGAACGCAATCGACGTTGGCGCCCGCGGCGCGCTCGCGGGCAACGGCGTCGGCAAAATCGATATCGTAATGCTCCCTCAGATCGCAGCGCAGCTGGTCGCGCTGCAGGATCAGGCAGGCGTCCGGCTTGTGGCGGGACATTTCGATCGCCTTGTCGAGCAGCGGCTTGTAGGCCACGACACGTCCAGGCTCCAGGCCGCAGGACGCGGAGATGACCAGCTTCGGCTTGGCGTCGTCGATGCGGGTGGCGAGCTCGTGCGAGGCAAAGCCGCCGAACACCACCGAATGCACCGCGCCGATGCGGGCACAGGCAAGCATCGCGATCGCCGCTTCGGCCACCATCGGCATGTAGATGATGACGCGGTCGCCTTTGCGAATGCCGCGGTTCTTGAGCACCGAAGTCAGCGCTACCACTTCGCGCTTCAATTCGGCATAGGTGAATTTCTTGACCGTGCCGGTGATCGCGCTGTCGTAGATAAGTGCGATCTGGTCGGCGCGGCCGCCTGCGACATGGCGATCGAGAGCGTTGAAGCAGGTGTTGCAGCTGGCGCCGTTGAACCAGCGCCCGTAAACGCCCGCCTTGGCATCGAAGACGCTGGTCCACGGCGAATACCAGTCGATCGCCTCGGCCGCATCGGCCCAGAATTGTTCCGGGTCGCGTTTCCAGCCGTCATAGACCTCGTGGTAGCGTGACGCCATTCATCCCTCCTCGGGAAAGCTCTCTATCTTGCAATAGCCTATGCGGGTTTTCCCGGCCACGTCTTTCCCCAAATGCCATGTCTTTCCCGAAATTTGGCGCTTGGCCGATCTCGCCTTGGCCATAAATTGCAGGCACCATGGCCGGGTTTGAAATCCGGGCAGGGCGCGCAATGACGGTACGATACGGGGTTGGATCTGCCGTTGGAGCAGCGCTGCTGTTGACGATCGTTTCCGCCGCCCAGGCCGGCGATGCCGCCGCGCGGCGCATCATCGGCTTTTCCCCCGACGGCAAATATTTCGCCTTCGAGCAATATGGCGAGCTCGACGCTGCCGTTTCCGGCTGGTCGCAGATCGACATCATCGACACAAGCACAGACGAGTTCGTCGGCGGCAAGCCGATCCTTGTCCTCGACGAATCGGAAGAGGCGACCACGACGGTGGAGCAGGCACGGGCGCAGGCCGCAAAGCAGGCCGCGCCAATCCTGGCCAAATACGGCATCGCCGAGCGCGGCACGCGCACGGCCTCCGACAGGTTCACCTTCCCGGACGACACGGTCGAGTACAACGACATTTCCCGCCTCGAGCAGGCCGCGCAGAAATGGCTGTCGCCGTTCTATGGCGAAACACAGATTTCGACCATCCAGCTCGATGAGATTTTGGCCGACAGCAAGACGGACTGCTCGGCAAGCTTTGATGACGCCAAGCCAAGCGACCAGGCTCTTCCGAGCGACAAGACACTTCAGGGCGAAAAGAAACTTCAAGGCGCCAAGACGGGCAAGGCGCGCGGCTTCCGCCTGTCGCTGCAGGGGCAGGACGGCAAGCCGTTCAAGGTGCTGCACGAGGACAAGGCCG
Source organism: Mesorhizobium sp. C395A (assembly GCF_030323205.1). Lineage (NCBI taxonomy): Bacteria > Pseudomonadati > Pseudomonadota > Alphaproteobacteria > Hyphomicrobiales > Phyllobacteriaceae > Mesorhizobium > Mesorhizobium sp. C395A. Next base: position 5,321,417 of record NZ_CP100473.1, read on the forward strand.
TGCCGGGCTCGCGCAACTGCCCGACTTCCTACAGCCTGTCGGAATCCTACGAATACACCCCGCCCGGCAGGCCGGCGGTAGTGGCGGTGCTGGTGCAGCGCTTCAGCCAGGGCTTCGAAGGACGCGACCGCCGCTTCATCGCCGTAACCGGCCATGCACGCTAAGCCGCGGCCCGTCTTGTGGCAGGCAGAAAAAGCTCATGCGCCCGGAGAAAGCAGGGCGTTCGTGTCGGATATCAGGTCTTAAAGCGGCAAGGCCGCCAGCATCAGCCCGACGCCACCCGCGATCAATATGGCGGCTGCCAATGCTTTTCGATGACGTTCGAACGCGGTCGGAGCCCGCTCCCAGTTGTAACGCATACCCAATGCTCTCCCAAAACCCCGCGACTCCATAGCTTACTTTAGGTAAGAAAAGCAAGACCTTGACCCTGCGAGATAGCTGGCTTGACCGTTTGCGGCGGTGATTCCCAGCTGCAATCACCGACTATTTCTGGGGTGCTTCCCTGTTCTCAGGCTCTGAATGATGTGGAAGTTACCACAATCTGAAATTGGATGTCTCCATTAGGCTTCGGTTGCCTGTGTCGTGAGGATGGTGGCGTTGCCGGATTGCCACAGAACGGTCAGGCCGGCCTGTTCTCCCTCTCGTCCGCGCAATGGACAGACCCGCATCGCCGCGCTATCTGCTCTCCAGGAAAATGGTGGAGGGCTCCATGGCCCAAATCGGTTCTGAAATGGTTCTGCGGCTGGCGGACGACGCCTCGGTCCAGCATGTCGGCGATGGCGCCGTCGTGCTCTTGGCGCGCAGCGGCCAGCTTTACACCTGCAACGGCACCACCGAAGCCTTTCTCGACAAGGTGGACGGCGCCCGCAGCCTTGACCAGATCGTCGTCCTGTTGTCTGACGAGTTCGAGGTCGACAAGGGCACGCTCGACCAGGACATGGCGGCGCTGGCCGCCGAACTGGTGAGCGAAGGCATTCTCGCCGACCCGGCTCCCTGATGGTGGACGGCGTTCTCCTGCGCGCTTTGTTTCGTGTCCATTTATGGGCAAGCGCGCGGCTGATGCCGACCCTGATCGGCCGCCGCAGCTTCGAATCGGTGCTGAAATGGGCGCCGCTCAGCGCACCCACCCCTTATCGCGGCCTGTCGTCAGCCTACATCGTCGCTGCCGTCAACCGGACCGTCCGGCACCCCTGGCTGATGCGCGACCGCAGATGCCTGCGCGAGGGCCTGCTCGCCCACCGCTTCCTGCGCTTTGCCGGCTTCGATCCGGATCTGCGCTTCGGCGTCGATCCGAAGTCGATGCAGGCGCCGCGTATGTCTGCCCATTGCTGGGTCTGTCTCGATGGCCGCCCGGTGGTCTCGGACAGCCTCCCCGGCATGGTGCAGATCTATCGCCATCACGCCGATGCCGGAAAGGCGCACGCTGCTTGACCGGTCCGGCGACCACCTTCTGCTATGATCTCCAGGGCCAGGTCATCAGCATATCGGCCTCGCGGGCCGATCTGTGGCCGAGCTTCGACCTCTTGCTCGGCACGTTGCGCGTGAGCGGGCCGGTCGAGCCCGATTTCCGCGTCGACATCGTCGAGACGCGGGAGTTACCGGAATCGCCTGCCGGAAAACTCGCTTTCGACGGCGAGGTGCCGGAGGACGGCCATTGCCGGCTGATCGACGGTGGCGGCACCGTTCATCTGGTCTTTCCCGGCCTGCAGACCGTCTCGATCAATGCCGATGGAGGCTGGGCCGAGATACGAGTCCATCCCGATGCCAAGGTCAAATGGACGGTGCTGATGATGGTGCTGGATGCAGCACTTGATGCCGGCGACCAGCACATGCTGCACACCGCCGGCCTGACATTGCCCGGCCGCGAGGCGCTCGTGCTGATCCATGCGCCGAGCGGCACCGGCAAGTCGACGACGTCGCTGGCGCTGGCGTCGCAAGGTTTCGGCCTGTGCTCGGATGACGCCATGATCCTCAAGGTTTTGGCCGGTGGCGGCATCACGGCCTGGGGCTTGCCGCGCAAGGTGAAGGTCCACCGCCACACCGCGGCAATGCTGCCCTTCGTGGCGCCTTGCCTTGGCGACAAATGGGACGCCAATGGCGAGCAGGCCGTCTCGCTGGAACGTCTCGCCGAGATCATCCGCATCGAGGAAACTGTCGGCAGACCGGTTGCGGCACTGTTTCATCTCGCCCGCTCGGCGGACGCGCAAACCCGGCTCGTGCCCATGACCAGGACAGACGCCATGGTGGCGCTTGCCACCGACAATGTCAGGACCGGCATGACCGGCCTTTTGCCGGCGCAGAAGCGCCGCATGGCAACCATCGCAACGCTGGTCAAAGCCGTCCCGACATTTACCCTGGAAGTCGGCGCGAACCCGGCCGAGGCGGCCCCGCTGATCCGCTCGGCGCTGGCGGCGCGGGACTAAAGCACACTTCAGGCAGAATGCGGCTTTGGCCTGGCGAGGCGCTGGATCCAGCGGAAGGCGTCGCGGCGCAGGCGCGAATGCATCTTGTCCCTGGAATTGACGCCGAGCAGCGTATCGCCGGTGATCAGCCATTTGGCCAAAAATATCGAGAGGTCGGGCTTGATGCGGTCGGCCAGTTCGATCGCGCGCGGTGCATCAAACAGCCGCCCCGTCACATTGAGAACCGTCGCCAGTTCGAGCTCGATGCCGCTGATGCGCGCCGCCTCGAAAAGCCGGTCTTCATCCGCGGGCGACCGCAGCGCGCGCACGCCCTGCAGCACATCGACGCAAAGCTGCAGCCGGTGGAACTTGTGCCCGCCGGCGGCGTGGACAATGGCGATGGTCAGCAGCGCGGCCGGCGTGTCGGCCTCGCTGCCGTCGATGATCTGCAATTCGCGAAAGCCCAGCGACAGCCGCCGCCGCATGCCGGAATCATGCACCAGGTTGCCGTGCAGTTCGATCAGCAGGCTGGTATTCTCCTTCTCCAGCCACTTGAACTCCTGCAGATCCTGCGACTGCGCCTCGCCGCTCCAGAGCTCGAAGCCGCATCCGGCAATCACCGTGTTGGCTTCAATGATGCTGGCCGGCTCGACCAGAATGTCGATGTCGGTGAACGGCCGGTCAGCGGCGTGGCGGTAAAGTTTGCGTGCGAAGACCGGACCCTTGACGATGCGGGCCGGAACATTTTTCGCCGCCAATGCCTTCATGATGCGGTCGCCATGATATTGCAGCAGCATCGATTGGCCGGTCGCCAGCGTCGAGCGATCACGCAGTTCCGACAGCTTTTGCCGCAAGGCTGCGTCCGCAGGCAGTTGGGCGTCGCCGATCTCGCTGAGCTTGCGCAGCATGATCGGCAGCACGCCGTGGAACTCGGCATTGGCGAGCAGTGCCAGCAAGCTTTCGGCAGCAACGTCACGGCCAATGGCAACCGTCGCCTCCGGGTCGGCGAAGGTCAGCAGCAGTTTTTCATCGGCAGGCGCAAGAGATGGCAGCATCAAACCCGGATTGCGTTCGCCCACATCAGCAATTCCCGTCCGGAATTGCGTCAAACAACCAACTCAGAGGAGCGTATGTTGCAGAAAAGCATGCATGAAGCCAGCGTGTGGTGGCAGAACCAGCTCATGAATTGACTTTCCACGGTTTCGGTCCATTCTTTTGCACTTGACTGAAAAGGGTGTTTGGAATGGCCAAGAAAAAGTATGAAGCGCCCGTGCTGCGCAAGGCAGGAAAGTTGTCCAGCGTGGTGGCCGGGCCGTCGCTGCCGATACCGCGATAAGACTTCTACGGCTTCGGTTTGGATGAAGCCGGAGCGGTCGGCCGCAAGGCAAGCCGCGCTGCAGGCGGGCAATCTGTCGGCGTGACTGCGGGTAACGGTCCGTCCGGTCCCGCAGGCTAAGGCAAGTTCATAAGCCGCCTGTTCGGGATATGGGCAAGGCCCCTCCGTTACAGTCCCCAGCGCAGCGCGGCTGTGTGCACCGGCGCGTCCCACATTGACGTTACCTCGTCATCCAGCATGGTCAGCGTGATCGAGCAGCCGGCCATGTCGAGCGATGTCACGTAGGACCCGACCAGCGAGCGGGTCACCGTCACGCCCTGTTTTTCGAAGATGTTTCGGGCGCTGTTGTACATCAGATAGAGCTCCATCAGCGGCGTGCCGCCAAAGCCGTTGATGAACAACAGTGCCGGGCCTTTCGCCCTGTCGCCGAGATCGCCCAGGATCGCGGCGCAAATCTCTTCGGCGATCGCATCGGCGCTTTTCAACGTGTCGCGACGCCGGCCGGGCTCGCCATGAATGCCGACGCCGAATTCCATCTCGCCATCACCAATCTCGAAGGTCGGCCTGCCGGCCGCCGGCACCGTGCAACTGGTCAGCGCCACGCCCATCGAACGCGTCGCGCTGTTGATGCGACCGCCGAGCGCCTTGAGATCCGCCAGCGCCATGCCTTGCTCGGCGGCGGCGCCGACGATCTTCTCCACCACCAGCGTGCCGGCGACGCCGCGCCGGCCGGTCGTAAAGGACGAATTCTCGACGGCGACGTCATCATTGATCACCACCTGCAGGACGCCGTCGGCCATTTCGCCGGCCATGTCGAAATTCATCACGTCGCCTTCATAGTTCTTGACGATGAACAGGCAGCCGGCGCCGGTATCGACGGCGGCGGCCGCCGCCAGTATCTGGTCCGGCGTTGGCGAGGTGAAGACCTGGCCGGGGCAGGCGGCGTCCAGCATGCCGTGACCGACAAAGCCGGCATGCAACGGCTCGTGGCCGGAACCGCCGCCCGAGATCAGCGCCACCTTCCCCGGCTTCATCACCTTGCGGCGAATGAATTTGTGCTCCTCGCCCAGCACCAGGATGTCGGCGTGAGCTGCAACGAAGCCGTTGAGGCTTTCGGTCAGCACCGTGTCGACGGAATTCATAAACTTCTTCATGTGTCCTCCCGACACAACACGATCAGCCGCCACTCCTGCCGGTGATGCTGGTGATCTTCTGGATGAATTCGTTGATCGCCTTGTCGAGCGCTGCATTCTGCTTGTCGTCGCCGAAATCGGGCACGATCAGCGAGACATGCCGGGTCTTGCGCATGCCTGCCGCAACCGACATCTTGCCGGGATGCGCCAGATGATAGGCAGCCAGAAACTGATCGCGCTCGGCCGGACTGAAATGGCAGACCGAAAAAATAGCCGGCAGATGTTTTGACGGGATCGGGGTCGAATAGGCCGCGCTGGAAATCTGGGTGACGAAGCTGCGGTGCTTGCCAAGCGCGTCGGCAAGGCGTTGTCGCATACCCGACGGTCGCTGGTCGATGACCTGCGACAGGATCGTCTTGTAGGCGCGGATCGCCTCTTCGGAGCCGGCTTCTGGTGTCTTGTCGGCCATCTCAGTCATCCTAGACCGATGCATCCGAGATGGCCGCCTTGGCCATGGCGAGTTGGGCGGGAGCCACCGAGAGATCCCGCAGGCCGGCCTCGAGCAGGGCCGGGATCGATGCCGGATCGCCGCCGGCATCGCCGCACAGGCTGACTGGGATTTTCGCGCGCAGGCCAAAAGCGGCAACCGAGCCGATCAGCCGCAACACGGCGGGATGGCGGACAGAATTAAGATGCGCCACGGCTGCGTTATCGCGGGCAGCCGCCATTACATATTGGGTCAGATCGTTCGAACCGATCGAGAAGAAGGCGACATCGGCGAACGCCTCCGGCGCGATCGCCACCGAAGGCACCTCGACCATGATGCCGAGCGGCGGCATTTTTTGCGCGATGCCGCGCGCGGCAAGCCCGGCCTGCTCCTCCACGAACAGAGCGGCGGCCCGTTGGTATTCCTCCGCGACGGCGATCATCGGAAACATCACCTTCAGATTGCCGTGCACCGCCGCGCGCAGCAGCGCCCTGATCTGTGCGCGAAACACCTCCGGCCTTGCCAGCGACAGCCTGATGCCGCGCAGGCCGAGGAACGGGTTGCTCTCCTCGACGGTGAAGCCCGGCACCGGCTTGTCGCCGCCGGCATCGACGGTGCGGATGGCCACCGGCTTGTCGCCTGCCCATTCCAGCACCTTGCGATAGGCCTCGTATTGCGTCTCCTCGTCCGGCGGCGCCTTGCCGAACAGGAATTCGGTGCGCATCAGCCCGACGCCATCACAGGTCGAGATGTCGATGCCATCGACCTCGGACGGATCGGCGATGTTGACCTGCACGCGCACTGTCGTGCCGGCCCGGGTTACCGCCGGTTTCGCGAGATAGGCTCCGGCCTTGTCTAGATGTGCCACAAACGAGGACGAGGACCGGTGGAACGCTTCGATCTCGGTCATCGTCGGCGAAACCACGATACCGCCATGCTCCGCATCGAGCAGAGCCAGACCTACGGGATTAGCCGGCGAAGCGCCAAGCCCCACCACCATCGGCACACCGCGCGAGCGCGCCAGCATGGCGACGTGGCTGGCGGCGCTGCCGGCCCTCAGCGCGATGCCTCCGCCGGTGCTCCAGTCGGTCTCGAGAAAGCGCGTCGGCGCGATGTCCTCGCCATAGAGAATGGCGCCCGCTGGTGGAGCGCTCTCCTGCTCCTCGGTAAGGGCGCGCAGCACGCGGTCGCGGATATCGCTGATATCGGCGGCGCGAGCCCGGAAATAGTCCTGGTCTGACGTTTCGTAGCCGGAGATCTCGGCGTCCAGCGCCTGTCGCCAGGCCATGTCAGCCGGCATGCCGGACGCGATCGCGGCAAAAGCCGGGCCGGTCAGTGCCTCGTCCCCAAGCATGGCGAGCTGGAATTCGAGAATTCCGGCGGCCTCGTCATCGGCGGTTTCGATCAGGGTCGCGAGCCGGTCCGTCGCGCTGGCGATAGCTGCTTCCAATGCGGCCTTCTCGTCCGCGGCGCTCGCCTTGCCCGTGTAGTGCGCGGTGCCGTTGTCGAGGTTGAACAACGGCCCCTCGGCATAGCCGGCCGACGCCGAAATGCCTTGCAGCCTAAGCGGTTCGGGCATGGCCCGCATCCTCGTCGAAACCGCGTCGCACCAGCTCGGCCAGCGCTCTCACGGCATCATCGGCGCCGTCGCCTGTGGCCCGGATGTGCAGCATGGTGCCTTTCGGCGCCCTGGCCGCCATCACCTTGACGATGCTCTTGGCGTCGAACCATGGGCCGTTGGCGGCAAGCGCAATCTCCACCTCGGCGGCAAAGCTCTTGGCAAGCTTGGTGAACTTCACCGAAGGGCGCGCGTGCAGACCTACCTCGTGGGTGATCAGGACGGCGGCCTCGGCAAATGCGGACATGCGCTCAAAATTCCCGTTAGCTCACGACGGCGACAATTCATGCGCCGTCGCCACCACTTCCTTCAGTGAGGCCCCGCCGGACGCCTCCGTCGCAGCCATCACCGCGCCTTCGACGATCGGCGCGTTGCAGACGACGATCTTCTGCGCCCGCGGCTCGCCGATCATTTCCACCGCCATTTCCGAATTGGTCTCGGCGCCGCCGAGATCGACCAGTATGGCGACGCCCGCCTCCGACCACGCCTTGTCGATGGCGCCCATGATCGCTTCGACGCTGGTGCCGAGCCCGCCATGGCCGTTTCCGCCGCACCATGCAAGCGGCACTTCGTCGCCCACCATCTGCCGCACCATGTCGGCCGTGCCTTCGGCAACCAGCGGCGAATGCGAGACGATGACGATGCCGACATTGCTCATGCTTCGACCTCGACGGTTTCGGCGACGGTCCGCACCAGCAGCGCGACCGAGCGTCCGCCGGCATCCATGTGGCCGATAGAACGGTCGCCGAGGAATGAAGCGCGACCGCGTGTTGCCTTCATCGGCACGGTCGCTTCGGCAGCCGCGTCGGCGACATCTGCGATTTCCATGGCCGTCTTTCCTTTGACCAATGCGTCATGCACGGGTTGCAGCACATCGAGCATGGTCTTTTGACCAACCTGGGATTTGCCTCTAGCGGCCACCGCCTCGATTGCCTTGCCGAAAGCAGCCGTCAGCTTGGGGCGATCCGGCTCTCCTGAAATCTCCTTGCCCAGCGCCAGGAACAATGTACCGAACAGCGGCCCGGACGCACCGCCAACCGTCATCACCAGCTTGGTGCCGATCGCCTTCAGCGCCTCGGGCAGCGGCTTTGCAGCGAACGCCCCGGCATCGGCGCGCACAGCCTCGAAGCCGCGCTTCATGTTCAGCCCATGGTCACCATCGCCGATCGCCTGGTCGAGCGCGGTCAACTCTTCCGAGTGAGCGGCGATCGTGTCCGCGGCGGCGGTGATCAGCCTGGCAAGGTCGAACGCTGCCATGTCCAGATTCCCGGTTTCGATCCTGCCGGCAGTATCGCAAGAGTTTTCATTCGACAATCGAAGCATGCCGTCAGGCCGTTGCATGCAGCGCGGCGGCGGCCGCGAACACTTCGGCCACGGCATGGGCGCCAGGGTCGACTACGCCCTGCAATTTGGTGCCAACATAGGCGGAGCGTCCGGCCTTCGCCTTCTCCATGGCAGCGGTCGCCTCGGCGCCGTGCCGTGCCGCTGTAGCCGCGGCATCCAGCCGCTTGGCATCGAGCGCCTTCAGCGCCGGATCCAAGGCATCGACCATGGTGCGGTCGCCGACCTTGGCGCCACCGTAAAAAGTCATGCGGTCAAGCCCGGCAAGCAGCGCCTTGGACAGGGTTGCTCCGCCGTTCGAAGCCTGAGCCGCCGCCGTGAAGAAGATCGACAGCAAGACGCCTGAGGAGCCGCCCATTGCGACGCCCAGACTATCGCCTATAGCCGCAAGCGTGGCGGCAGGGTCGGCCAGCGGCAGCGCATCGAGCCGTTCCAGCACGCTGCGCGCGCCGGTCGCAACCGTCGAACCGGTATCGCCATCGCCCGCCTTGGCGTCGAGCCCGTTCAGTGTCTCTTCGAGCTCGATCAGCCGTTCGCAGACCGTGACGATCAAACGCCTGGTACCGGGATCCTGACTGGCCTTTTGGGCTGCGCTGTTTCCAGCCGCTTTCGCCATAGGCACGATAGCCGGCGCGACGACGGTTTTGGCCGGCATCCAGGCATGTGGGCCGACAGGCGCCAGCAAGGCTGCCTCGCGCGCCGCATCGAGCTTGATCAGCGACAGCGAAAAGCCGTTCATGTTGAGCGCCGTCATCAGCGGTCCGGGGCCGATCGCAAGTTTGACGGTTTTGGCCAGCGGCGAGGCCAGCACGGCATTGGCGACCAGCGACATCTCAAGCGGCGGCACCGAGCCGAGATTGTTGATGAGCAACGCGTGGCTGGCGTTCGGGTCGAGCCGCGCGGCCAGCCGCTCCGCCATGATCGCCACCAGCTTGTCGGCGCTTTGCACCGCGATGCGCTCGACGCCCGGCTCGCCATGGATGCCGAGGCCGAGTTCGCCGTCATTTTCGCCGAACCGCTCTTCATGTGGCTGGCCGGGGATCGAGCAGGACGACAGCGACATGCCGAGCGAGACGATGTCCTTCGCCGCCGCGCGAGCGGCTGTAGCAACGGCTGCCAAGTCCTGACCGGTCTCCGACAAATGGCCGGCGATCTTGTGCACGAACAAGGTGCCGGCGACGCCGCGCGGCTGGTTGATACCCGGCAGGGCGATGTCGTCGGCAACGATCGCCATCTCGACGCGAAACCCCTCGGCGCGCGCCTTCTCGGCCGCCAGGCCGAAATTGAGCCGGTCGCCGGTGTAGTTCTTGACGATCAGCAGGCAGCCGGCGGGGCCGGTCACCGCGCGGATGGCCGCCAGCACCGCCTCGACGCTGGGCGAGGCAAAGATCTCGCCCGAAACCGCCGCCGTCAGCATGCCCTTGCCGACAAAGCCGGCATGGGACGGTTCGTGTCCGGCGCCGCCACCGGAGACGACGGCAACTTTCGCCTTGTCCCAGTCGGCGCGCAGCACGACCTTGATCTCGGGGTAACCGTCGAGGCGCGCGAGATCGCCGGAACCGATAGTCCGCAACAGCCCGTCCAGCGCCTCGGTGACGATCGTTTCCCTGCGGTTGAAAAAGTGCTTCATCGAATTCGTCCTGTATTCGTCAATCAGAAGCCGGTGCCGTGCCCTTGGCGAGACACCGAAAACCTCACATCAGTCTTTGTCCGTCGGCGCCGAAATAAAGTGGCGAGCGGTAGCGGATCACCACTTTGTCGCCCTCGGCCAGATCCGTATCGGGGTCGGTGAGCGTCACCAGTTTCTTCGGGCCGACCGTAACATGCAGATGGTTCTGGTCCCCGAGATGTTCGACCCAGTCGACGACGCCGTCGGCATGGCCGTTTGCGGTCTTCTCGATCGACAGATGCTCGGTGCGCGCGCCGATGGTCTTGGTTCCGGTCGGCGCCCCACCATCAGGCAGCAGTCCCGCTGGCAGCAGATTGATCGCCGGCTGGCCGAGCCGTGCGGCGACATGAAGGTTTGCCGGCTCGGAATAGATGGTGCGCGGCGTGCCGATCTGCACCAGCACGCCGTCATTGAGGATGCCGATGCGATCGGCCATGGTCATCGCCTCGATCTGGTCGTGCGTGACATAGAGCATGGTGGCGCCGAGTTCGGCCTGGATGCGCTTGAGTTCGAGCCTGAGATCGGCGCGCAATTTGGCATCCAGCGACGACAGCGGTTCGTCCATCAGATAGATCGACGGTTTGCGCACCAACGCTCGGCCGATGGCGACGCGCTGCATCTCGCCGCCCGACAGCTTGGTCGAGCGGTTGGCGAGCTTGTGATGGATGCGCACCATCTTTGCCACCTCTTCAACGCGGCGGCGGATCTGGTCCTCCTGTATTCTCCGCGCCGGCGAGCGCAGCGGAAAGGCGAGGTTGTCGTAGACCGACAGATGCGGATAGAGCGAATACTGCTGGAACACGAAAGCCGTGTCGCGCTCGGCCGGCGACAGCGTCGTCGCATCGTGGCCACCAATATGGATCGTGCCGCCATCCGGCCTCTCCAGTCCGGCGATCAATCTCAGCGTCGTCGTCTTGCCGGCGCCGGTCGGGCCGAGCAGCACGACGAATTCGCCGTCGGCGATGTTGAGGTCGAGGCAATTGACGGCGACATGGTCGCCGAAGCTTTTGGTCGCGCCCTTGATGTGCACGTCAGCCATGCTGCGCTCTCCCTTGAGAGGCCGTATCGTGGACCGCGGTGCGCACGGCACGGCCCGAGCCCTTGTCGAACAGCGACAGTCGCGCGCTGTTCAACGTCAGCCCGACATGATCGCCGGCGGCGAGCCGGATTTCGGCCGGCACCCGCGCCTTGATGATGCCGTCCGCCGTTTCCACGGCCACGATCTGCGTCGTGCCGAGATATTCGGTGCCATAGATGGCGCCGCGCAGTTTCGAGGCGTCGTCGAAGCGAATGTGCTCGGGGCGGATGCCGAGCGCCATGTCGGCCGGCGCGATATCCTCGCGCACTTCCGGCACCGCCACCTTGGCGCCTTGCACTACGATCTCCTTCGCCCCCTTCGCCAATCCGCCGTCAAAGCCGAGAAAGTTCATTGGCGGCGAGCCAATGAAATCGGCGACGAACATGGTTGCCGGGCGGTCGTAGATTTCGCGCGGGCTGCCGAACTGTTCGATGACGCCATGGTTCATCACGGCGATCTTGTCGGCCATCGACATCGCTTCCATCTGGTCGTGCGTGACATAGACGGTGGTGGCGTGGATGCGGTTGTGCAGCTCGCGCAGCTCATGCACCATCAGATCGCGGAATTCGGTGTCGAGCGTGCCGAGCGGCTCGTCCATCAGGAAGCATTTTGGCCGTCGCACGATGGCGCGACCGAGCGCCACGCGCTGGCGGTCACCGCCGGCAAGGCCCGAGACCGATTTGTTGAGCAGATGGTCGATGCGCAGCAGCTTCGCCGTTTCCTCGACACGGCTTCGAATCTCGGCCGAGGGCATGCCTTGCGCGAGAAGCGGGAAGCCGATGTTCTTGCGCACGTTCATATGCGGATAGAGCGCGAACAGCTGGAAGACGAAGGCGATGTCGCGTTCGCGCGCCCGGCGCATGGTGACGTCCTCGCCGCCGAGCAGGATCTGGCCGCCGGTCGGCAATTCGAGGCCGGCGACCATGCGCAGCGTCGTCGTCTTGCCGCAGCCCGAGGGACCAAGCATGACGAAGAACTCACCATCTTCGACGACGAAGCTGGAATCCTGCACCGCGACGAAATCGCCGAAGGCCTTTCTCAAATGTTGGACGCGGATTTCGGCCATGATTATTCCGGGAACTTCGAGACGATGATGAACATCACCGTGCCGGCGAGCATGGTGATGAAGGAGTAGGTGTAGAGCGCCAGCGCGAAGGGCTGGAACAGCATCACGAATCCAATGGCGATCAGCGTCGTGGCGATGTTTTCCAGCAGGCCGCGCCGGGCCCAGCGAGGCCAGGATGACTTTTTGGAGATGGCTGGGCGCGTCATGCGCAGCTTCCTTCCTTCTGCCCGGCAACCGGGCGAGACGGTTGCCAGGTGGTTCCCCCACTCCGTCGCTGCTTCGCAGCGCCACCTCTCCCCCCTCCGGAGGGAGAGGAAGGGAGCCTGGCTGAATGAAGTTCGCGTCCTTCCTCTACCCCGTCGATCGGGGGAGAGGTGTCGAGCGAAGCTCGACGGAGTGGGGGTCGACCTGGCACACCAATCATTTGCGCACCGCCCCAAAAGTGATGCCGCGCAGCAATTGTTTGCGAAGCAGGATGGTGAAGACCAGGATCGGCACCAGGAAGATGGTCGTGCCGGCCGCCACCGCCGGCCAGTCCTGGCCGCCTTCGCCGATGATGGTCGGGATGAAGGGCGGCGCGGTCTGCGCGGTGCCGGAGGTCAGGAGTGCGGCGAACGCATATTCGTTCCAGGCGAAGATCAGGCAGAAGATGGCGGTCGCGGCGATGCCGGTAGTCGCTTGCGGCAGCACGGTGCGCCAGAAGGCCTGCAGCCTGGTATAGCCGTCGATCATCGCCGCTTCCTCATACTCGCGCGGGATCTCGTCGATGAAGCCTTTCAGCAGCCACACCGCGAGTGACACGTTGACCGCGGTGTAGAGCAGGATCATGCCCAGCGCGGTGTCGGACAGGCCGAGCTCGCGGTACATCAGGTAGATGGGAATCGCGACCGCGATCGGCGGCATGAAGCGCGTCGACAGGATGAAGAACAGAAGGTCATCGGCCAGCGGCACCTTGAAGCGCGAGAAACCATAGGCAGACAGCGTGCCGAGGAAGACCGCGCAGAAGGTCGAGCCGAAGGCGATGATCAGCGAATTGACGAAGCGCGGCAGGAAATTGGACGGGCCGGCAATCACCATGTTGCGCTTGCGCGAGGTCTCGTCGCAGAAACCGGTCGCGGGTCCGAGCGAGTTGATATACTCGGGCGTTTGCCTGGTGCGCGTCGTGAACAGGTTGCAATAGCCCTCGATGCTCGGCTGGAACAGAATCTTGGGCGGATAGGCGATCGAATCCGGCGGCGTCTTGAAGCTGGTGGCGAAGATCCACAGCAGCGGCACGATCGAGATCAGCGCGTAGAGCACGATGATCGTGCCGGCGATCCGCTTCGAATTGGCCGAGGGGGCGACGACGGAGTGGGCGGTGGTCAGGCTCATCTCTGCTTCACCTTGTTCAGCGCCTTGACGTAGATGTTGGCCAGCCCGAACACCGCGACGAACAGGATGATGGCGAAGGCCGAGGAATAGCCGGTGCGCCAGCTCTCGAAGGCCTGCCGCTTCAGCGTGATCGAGGCGACCTCGGTGGTCGAGCCCGGCCCGCCGCCGGTCAGCAGGTTGACCATGTCGAACATTTTGAAGTTCTCGATGCCGCGAAACAGCACCGCCAGCATGATGAAGGGCAGCGCCATCGGCAGCGTGATCGACCAGAACTGCCGCCAGTTGGACGCGCGGTCGACCTCGGCGGCTTCATAGATGTATTCGGGGATGGAGCGCAGGCCGGCGAGACAGATAAGCATGACATAGGGCGTCCACATCCAGGTGTCGACGATGATGATCGACCACGGCGCCAGCGACACGTTGGACAGCATCTGGATGTCGGTCGGTGGTATCCGGGTGACGAACGAGATGGCGTAGGCGAACAGGCCGATCTGCGGCTCGTAGAGGAAACGCCAGAAATTGCCGACCACCGCCGGCGACAGCATCATCGGCACCAGGATGATGGTCGTCCAGAAGGCGTGGCCGCGAAACTTCCTGTCGATCAGCCACGCCAGCGTGAAACCGATCAGCGTCTGCAGCAGGATCGTCCAGAACACGAAATGCGCCGTCGTCTGCATGGCGATCCAGATGTCCTGGTCGCCGAGGATGCGCTGGTAGTTGGCGAAGCCGAGGTTTTTCACCACCTCGTTCGGGCGGTTCGCCCGGAAGTTGGTGAAGGACAGGTAGATCGCCCAGAACAGCGGGAAGATGTTGATGGCCAAGAGCAACAGGATCGTCGGCGAGATGAACAGCCAGGCGAGGCCCTTGTCGCTGATGCCCCGGACCTTGCGGGCCAACGGCTCCGGGGTCGCCCGGGCAACGTTCTCCGCAGTCCGATTGAGCATGGTGAGTCCTGCTTCGGTCACGTCAAGTCTCGACACTGGAATTTATCTGAACTGCGTCCCGTGCCAAGGGCAGCACGGGACCAAGAGCATGATGCCGAAAAGTGTGAAGCGGTTTTCGGACGACATCATGCTCTCTCTCTTTCTAGCCCTGAGGCGGATGATTTCTGGTCGATTCCGCCTGAAAATCATCCGCCTCTGGGGTCAGGCTCGGGAGGAGCCGTTGGTCCGGTTACATCTTGCCGTCGTCCTGGAACACTTGCGTCCAGTCCTTGACCAGGCCGTCAAGCGCGTCCTTGGCCGAACCCTGGCCGGCAACGACATAGTCGTGGAAGCGCTTCTGCGACGCCTGCAGCAGCGGTGCGTAGCTCGGCTCGGCCCAGAAGTCCTTCACGATCGCCATCGAGTCGAGGAAGGTCTGCGCATAAGGCTGGCTGGACGGGAAGGCCGGGTCCTTGACCACCGCGTTCAGGCAGGAATAGCCGCCGAGCGACCACCATTTGGCCTGCACATCCTTGTTGGCGAACCACTTGATGTATTTCAGCGCCGATTCCTGCTTGTCTGAATAGGACACCACCGAAATGCCCTGGCCGCCAAGCTGCGCAAACTGGGCGCCACCGGGACCCTTCGGATTGACGAAGTAGCCGATCTTGTCGCCGCCGACATTCTCGTCCTTCTGCAGGCCGGGCCATGTGAAGGCGAAGTTCATGTGCATGGCCACCTGACCGGATTTGAAGGCGTCGACGCCTTCGCCCATATAGCTGTTCGAGGCACCCGGAGGCGTGCAGCAATCGTAGAGCGACTTGTAGAACTCCAGGCCTTTGACCGCGTCTGGCGAATTGACGAAGCCTTCCATCTCGTAGGGCTTCTTGGGGTTTTCATACTGGAAGCCGTAGCTGTAGAGCACGTCCATGGCGCCCATGGTGATGCCTTCCGAGCCACGCTCGGTGTAGATCGAAGCGCCATAGACGGTCTTGCCGTCGATCTCGCGCTTCTGGAAGAACTCGGCGGCCTGCTTCAGTTGGTCGAAGGTGGTCGGCGGGCCGAGATCCCAGCCATATTTTTCCTTGAATTCCTTTTGCAGCTCCGGCTTGGAGAACCAATCCTTGCGGTAGGTCCAGCCGACGACGTCGCCCATGGCCGGCAGCGCCCAGTAGTTCGGCGTGTTCTTCGGCCATTCGGAATAGCCGACGACTGTTGCCGGCACAAAGTCGTCCATGCTGATCTTCTCCTTGTCGAAGAAGTCGTTCAGCTTGACGTAGTGGCCGTTCTCGGCCGAGCCGCCGATCCACTGGCTGTCGCCGATGATCAGGTCGCACAGTTTGCCGTGCGAGTTGAGCTCGTTGAGGAAGCGGTCGGCATAGTTGGTCCACGGCACGAATTCGAATTTCATGCCGATGCCGGTTTCCTTGGTAAAATCCTTGGACAGTTCGACCAGCGCGTTTGCCGGATCCCAGGCGGCCCAGCAAAGCGTCAGGTCTTCAGCGTGCGCCGCGTTCGAGACGGCTGTCGACGCGGTAATCGCCGAGGCCAGCCCCAACGCCAGTTTCAAGCTCGATTTCATGCCTTCCTCCCATTTGCGAAACGCGCCCGGATGGCCGTTTCAAGAACCCCTCAACCCTCGCTCCTCCGAGGGGCTAAACACGGCGCGCTATGCGTCGCCAGGGCGGCGCGGTGCGCCGCAGATGTTTAGTAATTTGTTTAGTGATGCAATTTTTACTAAACAAGGCAAGCGAATTCGTCGCTGCGCCGCAACATGGCGAAACGGCGATTGAAATCGTTGGGAAATGATTGCCGGACGGCTCGCCCGGAAGTTGCTTAGCCGGGGTCGCCTATAATTTCGTCTGCAGCGTCACCGGCCGAACAGGGGGCGCGGGCGGCAGCAGCGCGCGGATGTCGGCGAAGGGAAATGTCGGCTCGAATCGGAAGGCCTCGGCCAGGGAGCCGGGAACGCTGTTGCATTGCCCGGCGCGAAACTCATTCTGGACGCGCGCTCTGTCGACATATTGCTCCGGCCACTGCGACTGGTGCGCTCGGATCGCCTGCGTCTTGATATCGCCGTAGGCGGAAATGTCGACGTAATGCGTCGGCGCAAAGCCGGTGCCGCCCATCGTGTCGGCATGCAGCACGGGGACGCCGAACGAGGCCGCGATGCGCACGCCGTCCGACAAAGCACGATGGTCGGCGTGATAGTCGTTGGGGGCATGCGTGATAACCAGATCCGCCGCGGTCTCGCGTATCAGCGCTTTCAGCGAAGCGATCAGTGCCGCATCAGCCACCAGTTCGCCGTCGGGAAAGTCGAGAAAGCGAAGGGTTGCGCCGAGCAGCGCCGCAGCGGCCGCCGCCTCGTCGCGGCGGACACGAGCCAAAACGCTCGGGTCGCCCATGCCGCCCCTGGCGCCATCCGTGGCCACGGCAAAAGTCAGTTCTGCGCCTTGCGTGGCATAGGCAGCCAGCGTACCGAACATGAATATCTCGATGTCGTCGGGATGCGCGCCGAGCGCCAATACCTTCACTGCACTCTCCCCGGAAATGGAAAAACGTGACGAACGGAATCCTGCTCGCCCTCATCGCCTATGCAAGCTATTCGTGCAGCGATGCCGTTATCAAGAGCCTTGGCGGACAGTTCACCGTCTTCGAGATCGGCTTCTTCATCACGCTGTTTGCCGGCTGCTTCCTGTTTTTCAGCCGCCCAGTCGATGAGCGCTGGCGCGACTTCTGGCGCACCGGGCGGCCATGGGCGGTGCAGGCCCGCGCCTGGGCCGGCATCGCCTCGGGCGTGCTCAGCGTCTACGCCTTCACCACCATTCCGCTGGCCGAGACCTATGCACTGATCTTCCTGGCGCCGCTTTGCGTTACCATTCTCTCGACCGTCATCCTGAAAGAAAAGGTCGGTCCATGGCGCTGGCTGGCGGTGGTTGCCGGCTTTGCAGGTGTCATGCTGGTGGTGCGGCCAGGTTTTCGCGAGTTGCATCTCGGACACCTTGCCGCCTTCACGGTGGCCTTCCTTGCCGCGGCCAGCGTCATCCTGATGCGGTCGCTCGCCCAGCAGGAAAAGCGCACCACCATGCTCGGCGTGCTCATCGGTTACGGGCTGCTGTTCAACGGGGCCGGCACCATCGCCACATCGTTTACCCTCCCCAACGCCATGCAGCTGCTGTGGCTGGTGCTGGGCGGCGCCTTTACCGCCGGCGGCCAATTGCTGCAGCTGCTGGCCGCCAAATACGCACCGGCCAACCGCATCGCGCCGACGCATTATTCGCAGATCGTCTGGGCGGTGATCCTCGGTGCGTTGTTCTTCCAGGAGTATCCGGACTGGATATCGCTGGTCGGCTTGGCCGTCGTTGGCGCGTCCGGCCTGCTCACCATGGTGCGCGAGGAGGTGCGGCTGGGCACGGTGCGCTGGAACCCGTTTGCGCGCACGAGGCTTTGATCCGGTTGCATGGCCATAGTGACCGCTGATATGCGGACGCAATGACGACGAGATCCTTGCCGGAG
Organism: Mesorhizobium sp. C395A; assembly: GCF_030323205.1. Classification (NCBI taxonomy): domain Bacteria; kingdom Pseudomonadati; phylum Pseudomonadota; class Alphaproteobacteria; order Hyphomicrobiales; family Phyllobacteriaceae; genus Mesorhizobium; species Mesorhizobium sp. C395A. The sequence goes on from NZ_CP100473.1 coordinate 5,339,357, forward strand.
CTTCCGGTATCCGCCGTGCTGCCGGCCCTGAGCGAGGCGCTCGGCTCCGGCAACAGCGCCGTCCTGGTGGCGCCGCCTGGCGCCGGCAAGACGACGCTGGTGCCGCTGGCGCTGCTCGATGCGCCCTGGCTGGTCGCCGGCAAGATCGTCCTGCTCGAACCGCGCCGGCTCGCCGCCCGCGCCGCCGCCCGCCGCATGGCCGAATTGCTTGATGAAGAGCCCGGCGCCACTGTCGGCTATGCCATGCGCATGGAAAACCGCACATCGGCCCGGACAAAAATCCTGGTCGTCACCGAAGGCGTCCTGGCGCGCATGATCCTAGACGATCCCGAGCTGCCCGGCGTCTCGGCGGTGATTTTCGACGAATTCCACGAGCGCTCGCTCGACGGCGATTTCGGCCTGGCGCTGGCGCTCGACGTGCAGGGCGCGCTGCGGCCGGATTTGCGGCTGCTGGTGATGTCGGCAACGCTCGATGGCGCGCGCGTCGCGAAACTCCTGTCCGGCGCCCCGGTGATCGAAAGCCAAGGCCGTGCGTTCCCCGTAGATGTCAGATACGACGAGCGGCCAGCCGGCGTTCCCATCGAAGACGCCATGGCCAAGGCGATCCGCTCCGCTCTTGCCGGCGAGAGCGGCAGCGTGCTCGCCTTCCTGCCGGGACAGCGCGAGATCGAGCGCACCGCCGAGCGGCTGCAGGGCCGGCTCGGCGCCGACACCGACATCGTGCCGCTCTACGGCCAGCTCGACAACAGGGCGCAGGATGCCGCCATCAAACCGGCGCCGCCCGGCCGCCGCAAGGTGGTGCTGGCGACGTCGATCGCCGAGACCTCGATCACCATCGACGGCGTGCGCGTCGTCATCGATTCCGGCCTGTCGCGGCTGCCGCGCTACGAACCGGCGAGCGGCCTGACCCGGCTGGAGACGGTGCGCGTTTCCAGGGCGTCCGCCGACCAGCGCGCCGGCCGCGCCGGGCGCACGCAGCCAGGCGTCACCATCCGCCTCTGGCGGGCCGAGCAGACGGCGGCCCTTCCCGCGTTCACCCCGCCCGAGATTCTGGAAGCCGACCTGTCCGGCCTGCTGCTCGATTGCGCCGCCTTCGGCGTCGCCGATCCCGCAAGTCTCTCCTTCCTCGATCCGCCGCCCATTCCCGCGCTTAACGAGGCGCGGGCGCTGCTCACGGCGCTGCACGCCATCGACGCGGCCGGACGGCTGACGGAGGCAGGCGGCGCGATGCGCAAGCTGGCGCTGCCCGTGCGGCTCGCACACATGGTCGCTGAAGCCGCTGGCGGCGGCCACGCGCTCGAAGCTGCGATGCTAGCCGTCCTGCTCACCGAGCGTGGCCTTGGCGGCGACGGCGCCGACCTCGAACGGCGCCTGATGCGCTTCCGCACGGAAAAGTCACCGCGCGCCGTTGCGGCAAGGCAGCTTGCCGGGCGATTGGCGAAGCAGGCGGGCGGCGCCAAGAGCAGCGAAACCGCTTCTGCCGGTCTTCTCCTCATCCACGCCTGGCCGGACCGTGTCGCCAGAGCGCGCGGCGAGCGCGGGCGTTTCGTGCTCGCCAACGGCTCCGGCGCCATGCTCGATGCCGCCGATCCGCTGGCCGGCGAGACCTGGCTGGTCATCGCCGATCTGCAAGGCAAGGCGCAAAACGCCCGTATAACCGCCGCGGCCGCGGTCCACGAGACCGACATCCGTGCCGCTCTCGCCGACAGGATCGAGACGCGCCGCGAGACAAGCTTCGACCGCGAGCGGCGCGCGGTGCGCGTGCGCGAGACCGCCAGGCTCGGCGCCATCACTTTGTCGGAGCGCATGCTGCCCGCACCAACTGGAACAGACGCCGACCGCGCCATCCTGGATGCCTTGCGCGAGCACGGCCTGTCGCTGCTGGAATGGAGCAAGGACGGCGAGACGCTGCGCCAACGGCTTGGCTGGCTGCATCGCGGCCTAGGCGCGCCTTGGCCCGATGTTTCGGAAGCCGCCCTGCTCGAACGCCTCGACGACTGGCTGCTGCCGTTCCTGTCGGGCAAGGCGTCCTTCGCCGCCATCGATCCCGGCACGCTGTCGTCGGGCCTGATGGCGCTGGTGCCGCATGATTTGCAGCGCAAGATCGGCACACTGGCGCCGACCCATTTCGACGCGCCGTCCGGCAGCCATGTGCCGATCCGCTATGACGGCGAATGGCCGGTGCTGGCGATCCGCGTGCAGGAGCTGTTCGGCCTTGACCGCCATCCAGCAATCGCCAACGGCACCGTGCCGCTGACGCTCGAGCTGTTGTCGCCGGCGCACCGGCCGATCCAGACGACGCGCGACCTGCCCGGCTTTTGGCGCGGCTCCTGGGCCGATGTGCGCACCGATATGCGCGGCCGCTATCCCCGCCATGTCTGGCCGGAAAATCCGCTGCTCGCTGCGGCGACGGCAAGAGCGAAGCCAAGAGGCACCTAACCTTGAACCAATGCCTGGCGAGCCGCTTGCTTCAACGGGCGGCACACATTGGCGATTAGCGTAAAACATTCATCGCGTCGTCATCCACGGGCGTAGCAAGGAGCGAAGCGACGCGGCGCAGACCATAGGATGACGAAAGCGCGAGTCTTAGCCCATCCCATCAACGGTCCGCATCTATGAAACCCCTGCTGCAGCGCTACTAGCGCTCGTCCTTTCCCGGCTATAATCCTTGGCCATGATCAACATCGTGCACGCGCCAGACTTCCAGCAAAGCCAGCGGCTGCGCCTCAACACGCTGATCCGGCTGCGCTGGCTGGCCATCGTGGGCCAGAGCCTGGCGGTGCTGGTGATCGCCTATGGGCTCAAATTCCCGCTGCCAGTCAGCCTCTGCTTCGCGCTGGTCGCCTGCTCGGCCTGGCTCAACCTGGTGCTGACCTTCCGCTATCCGGCAGCGCACCGGCTGACCCCGTTCTCAGCCTTTTTCATCCTGACCTTCGACAGCCTGCAGCTTGCCGGCCTGCTCTTTTTGACTGGCGGCCTCACCAACCCGTTCTCGGTGCTGATGACCGTGCCCGTCGTCATCTCGGCGGCGTCGCTGCCGCTGCGGCTAACTGCGGTGCTCGGCGCGCTGGTCATGGCGGCGGCCACGTTGCTGGTCTTCTTCCACCAGCCGCTGCCATGGTATGAGGGCGCGCCGCTGCCCATGCCATTCATCTATGTTGCCGGCATATGGATGGCGGTGTTTTCCTCGATCGCCTTCACCGCCATCTATGCCTTCCGCGTCGCCGAGGAAGCCCGCCTGCTCGCCAATGCGCTTGCCGCCACCGAACTGGTGTTGCAGCGCGAGCAGCATCTGTCGGCGCTCGATGGCCTCGCCGCCGCCGCCGCGCACGAACTCGGCACGCCGCTCGCCACCATCGCCCTTGTCTCCAAGGAAATGGAGAAGGCGCTGGGTAACGATCCGAAATATGGTGAGGATGTGAAGCTGTTGCGGTCGCAGAGCGAGCGCTGCCGCGAGATCCTGAAGCGGCTGACCAGCCTGTCCTCCGAGGGTGAGGCGCATCTGTCGCGTCTGCCGCTGACTTCGCTGGTCGAGGAGGTGACGGCGCCGCACCGCGATTTCGGCATCTCGATCAAGCTTCGGCCGGGCGAGCGCGTCGGCCCCGAACCGGTGGGACGGCGCAACCCCGGCGTCATCTACGGCCTCGGCAATCTCGTCGAGAACGCGGTCGACTTCGCCCGCAACAGTGTGACGGTGCGATGGAGTTGGGACGAACTCGACGTCACCTTCTCGATCATCGATGACGGGCCGGGCTTTCCCCCCGAAATCATCGACCGCATCGGCGAGCCCTATATGTCGACGCGCCAGGGCAACGAAGCCGGCGGTGGCCTTGGACTCGGGCTCTTCATTGCCAAGACCTTGCTCGAACGCTCCGGCGCCACGCTCGATTTCCGCAATTCGAGCGGGCTGGGCGAGGGCGCCATCGTGCAGATATCGTGGCCCCGCACCGTCTTCCTCAACCCGGAATCGGTGGGGATCTCGATGTTCGACACCGCGTAAAAGCCTTGGCGGAGGCGGCAAAATTGGACAATGGCGTTCAGGAACTATATCTGCGTAAAATTAAGGCAGCAGGATTTTTTAAGATAATGACTGGCGAAGAAGCAATTGGCGCAATGGTCGAAGGCGAGGACACCTCGCTGCTCATCGTCGACGACGACAAGCCGTTCCTGACGCGGCTGGCCCGCGCCATGGAAACCAGGGGTTTCGTGGTCGAGACGGCCGAGAGCGTCGAGGAGGCGGTGGCCAAGGCGCGCGCCCACCCGCCGGCCTATGCGGTGGTCGACATGCGGCTTGGCGACGGCAACGGCCTCGACGTCGTCGCCGCCATCCGCGAGAAGCGCGACGATGCCCGCACCGTCATCCTCACCGGCTACGGCAACATCGCCACCGCGGTGACCGCGGTGAAGCTCGGCGCCATCGACTATCTGTCGAAGCCGGCTGACGCCGACGACGTGTTTGCAGCGCTCACCCGCACCGCCGGCGAACGCGCCGCACCGCCGGAAAACCCGATGTCGGCCGACCGCGTGCGCTGGGAACACATCCAGCGCGTCTACGAAATGTGCGACCGCAACGTGTCGGAAACCGCGCGCCGGCTCAACATGCATCGCCGCACGCTGCAGCGGATACTCGCCAAGCGCGCACCACGCTGAGGTTCACGCGCCGGCGGCGCCGGCCGCCAATTGCCGAACCTCAGCGCTGCCCCTCACCTGCCTGCCGGCATCCTCTCCCCGTATAGAGACGGGGGAGAGGGGCGCTCTCATCGCCGGTTTCGCCAATCGCCGGCGTTGCAGGAGACGACGGCGAGGCTGAAGCTGCCTCTTTCTCCCCGTCGCTATGCGGGGAGTTGAGGAATGGTCCGCGAAGCGGACGAAAAGCCAACTGCTTGGCTTTTCGAATGACGAACGTCCGGCAGGACAATGAGGGGCGGCGCCAACGCTGGAAACAGTTGCGCTTGCCGTGCCATCGACCTTTGCCCATCATCGGCAATAACGCCGCCGGAAAACCCGGCAACGGAGCACAGATGCGCGACAAGCAGCCGAAATCCATCCTTCGCGAATTCCTCGATGGCGAGGCGGCGGGCGGCATCATCCTGATGGTTGCGGCAGCCCTTGCGCTGATCGTCGCCAATTCACCATTGGCCGAAACCTATTTCGCCGCTCTCCACGCCTATCTCGGCCCGCTCAGCGTGTCGCACTGGATCAATGATGGGCTGATGGCGGTGTTCTTCCTGCTGGTCGGCCTCGAGATCAAGCGCGAGATGCTCGACGGCCAGCTCTCGACCTGGCCGCGCCGCGTGCTGCCGGGCGTCGCCGCCGCCGGCGGCATGCTGGTTCCCGCGCTGGTCTATGTCGCCATCAACCGCAACAACGCCGCCGCGCTCTCCGGCTGGGCGATCCCGACCGCCACCGATATCGCCTTTGCGCTCGGCGTACTGTCGCTGCTCGGCAACCGCGTGCCGGCGTCGCTCAAGATATTTCTCACCGCGCTCGCCATCATCGACGATCTCGGCGCCGTCATCATCATCGCCATCTTCTACACAAGCGGCCTGTCGCTGGCCTATCTCGGTGCGGCCTTCGCCGTCATCGCGGTGCTCATCGTGCTCAACCACATGCGGGTGACGAGGCTGACGCCTTACCTCGTGCTCGGCGCCGTGCTGTGGGTGCTCGTGCTGAAATCGGGTGTGCATGCGACGCTGGCCGGCGTGGCGCTGGCGCTCACCATTCCGCTGAAAACTTCTCCCGGCAGCGGGCACGATCTCGACCATTCGCCGCTGCACCGGTTGGAGCACGGCCTGCACAAGATCGTGCCGTTCTTCGTCATCCCGATTTTCGGCTTTGCCAATGCCGGCGTGTCGCTGGCCGGCCTCAGCGCCTCTGCCCTGGTCGAGCCGCTGACGCTCGGCGTTGCCGCCGGCCTGGTGCTGGGCAAGCTGGCCGGCGTCTTCGGCTCCTCGGCGCTGGCGATCCGGCTCGGCTTCGCCGACCTGCCGGTCAATGCCGGCTGGCTGCACATGATCGGCATTTCGCTGCTCTGCGGCATCGGCTTCACCATGAGCCTGTTCATCGGCCTGCTCGCCTTCGCCAACGACATGGCGCTGCAGGACGCCGTCAAGGTCGGCATCTTGGCGGGCTCGTTCGTTGCAGCGCTGCTGGGTGCCGCCGTGCTCCTGATGGCGCCGGCGGCAGGGGTGGAGGAGGTGGTGGAGTAGGTGTTCTTGGGTTCCTCGCCCCCGCAAAGCGGGGCGAGGAACTTGAGCTTCGTCTACTCGCTCTCTCCCGCCAGCGCCGGCACCGCCACACCCGCCAGTTCCGCCGCCAGCAGCCGCGCCGCACCCGCCCGTGCGATGCGCAGCATCAGCGCCTTGCGCGTTGCCGCCGCCATCCGGTGCTCGGGCGCATCGCGCAGAATCTCGGCGCCGTAGCCGTCGGAGAGGATGAAGCCGCATTCCTCGGGGAAGATCTCCGATGGCACGCCCGGATGGGTGGCGAAGAAGAAGCGGTCGGAGTGTAGCCGGTAGTCAGGCCATTTGCGGTCGACGCGGAAATCCTCGATCGAGGATTTGACCTCGATGATCCAGATATCGCCCTGCCGGGTCAGCGCCACAAGGTCGGCGCGCCGCCCGGTGGCCAGCGACAGTTCGGGCAGCACATGCATGCCCATTTGCATCAACAGCCTCTGCACGCCGCGCCGCACCAGCATGGCGCGTTCGGACTGGCGGCCGTCGATGAGGGGATTGAGGGGAATCGGCGAAATGATCGGCATGGCACCCACCATGCCAGATTTTGTTCACGGTTTGAACCCATGGGCAAAATCCGATTGACAAATTCGGCCAGATAGGAATATAATCCTGCTACGGTTGATGATCCGAGAGGCATGTCACGTCATGGGCCAGGCGCTACGGGAAGTACTGCGGACAATACTGCGTTGGATCGAATCTCTGATCGGTGTCATCTCCGCGTTTGTGAGAAGCGGGATGGCCGAAAAGGTCCTGAAGTCTCGGATGAGCGAGGTCCGGCCGCTTATGTCACTGCCCGAAGCGGCCTTGTCTTCGCCCGGCCTAAGCTCCGAAATTGGTAACTTCCCTACGGCTGGGTAGCTCCTAGAGCCATTTGATGGCTCCCAGGATCAGCACGACAATAACTGCCATCACTAATTCCAGACCAGGCCTGACCTGCGCACGAAGTTGCGGTGAAAACCGGCATGCCAGCAGGACGCCAAGCCCGCCACCGAGCGGCGTTAGAACCTTGTCGATAAACTCAACGGCATTCATGTCTTGACCCCCAAACCCAAGCGCGAGACTAGCAGGGCCAAGGTCGTGAGCAAATGGGTTTGTCAACCATACAATCGCCTTTCGCAGGGCGACTATATACTTTACAACGCGCCCTGCGGATTGATCCCCGCTATGCTTGAGATAAGCTACCGGGAGGCAAAGCATATGAAGCGTAGAACCGCACTCACCGCGCTGCTCGTATCGTTGGGCACGATAGGCCTAATCTTGCTGGGGATTGGCCTTCTTGCTAGCGCGGGAATCGTAGCTGAGAAGGGTACTTGGCCGCATATTGTCGGTGGCTTCACTGCGGTATTGATGATGCCGATAGCTTTTGTGGCGTTTCTGTCCTGTATGTTTTCAGTTCTGACCACCCTTCTTTTTGCGGCTCTGCCGCGAGAGAAGCTGATCCCCTATCTCAGAGCGTGGCCATTCAAGTTTTTGCTCTGGAAGGAAGTCAGAGAAGAGTTTGAACCTACCTCAAGCTAGGTCTGCTTCTTACTCGTTCCGTCTGAAGGTGGCGGTCGCTTTCGGATTTTGACCCCAGCATCCGCGCGCCTCATCAGACGATTATTCGGTTGACAAACCTGGGTGACGGCTTGGTCCGAGCGTCTTCCGCGATCGCACTCTATTAGTCTGGGTGCAGTCTGGTATTGATCCGCAGCGGCCCTATGTCGTGCCGATCGACTTCCGTTCTTAGCTATAAATCGGCCGGACTAAAGTCTTACGTCGTGAGCGCAAAGGTCTGATGTAACCGCTTTGGTTCCGTTCTTGTCCATTGGACGTTCCGTAATTTTAGCCAAATGAGATATAGACCTTTGGAGGTTTTTCTTGCGCGTCCGGCGCCCAGTCTATCCCGGCGCCCGTGCTTCAAACCGTGGCCCGCCTGTCTGCGGCCTGCGCAGCCCCCGCAATGTCATCCAAAATCGGGCAATCCGGCCGGTCGTCACCATGGCAGGCCTGGATCAGCGTCTGCAAGGTCGTGCGCATCGACTGCAGCTCGCGCACCTTTTCCTCGATGGCGCTCACATGGGCGGCGGCAATCTCGCGCACATCGTGGCTGGCGCGGCTGCGGTCCCGGTAGAGCGCCATCAGCTGCCGGCAATCGTCGATTGAAAAGCCGAGGTTGCGAGCGCGGCGCAGGAAGGCTAGCCGATGGATGTCGTCGCTGGAATAATCGCGATAGCCATTGCCGGCGCGCGCCGGGGCGATCAGGCCGATCTCTTCATAGTAGCGGATGGTCTTGGCCGGCAGGCCGGACCGCGCCGCGGCATCGCCTACATTCATTGTGATTCCTCGATGTGGTTCCCTGATTCTAGGCTATCCGACAGGACCGACCATTGTTTTTCCTTCACAATCCCGTGAGTCCTGTTGCCTAAATGCCATAGTTGCCGGCTTACCGGCACGTAAGCTCCTGCATATAGGCATCGCGCGCTTGGCAAGCAAAGCAAATGCCAGCATGAATGATTTCAGGAAAAGCGGCCGTAACGTGTCGCGACATCTTGGCGGGGCATCGGACCATTTCATGCGCATGAAGTCATTTGCAATCGTCGCCGCACTTGCGTTGTCGGCCGCGATCTCGGGTTGCAGCACGATCGGCTCGCAACTGTTCACCAACAACTACGGTTCGGTGAACGATGCAGGCTACCAACTGCCGCGCATCCCGATCGAGAGGGTGCCGCTGAAGTACCACCGGCAAGAGGTGAACTACGACACCTCGGAAAAGCCGGGCACCATCGTCGTCGATACCCAGAACAAGTTTCTCTACTTCGTCGAAGGCGACGGCCGGGCGATCCGCTACGGCATCGGCGTCGGCCGCGAAGGCTTTGAATGGCACGGCACCGCCCATATCGCGCTGAAGCGCGAATGGCCGACCTGGACGCCGCCGCGGCAGATGATCCAGCGCCAGCCGGAGCTAGCGAAGTTCGCGAGCGGCATGGAGCCGGGCTTGAAGAACCCGCTCGGCGCGCGCGCCATGTATCTGTTCAACAAGGGCGGCGACATGGGCTACCGCCTGCACGGCAGTCCGGAATGGAATTCGATCGGCAAGGCGATGTCGTCAGGCTGCATCCGGCTGATGAACCAGGACATCATCGACCTCTACGACCGCACGTCGGTCGGTGCCAAGGTCATCGTGATGTAGGACCATGATCCGGAACCGAGGTCCACGAAAGCGAAAAGTGGAACCGGTTTTCGGGAAGATCATGGTCAAAATAGGCGTTACCCTTCGTACGCGGACCGTCTAGGCAACAACGGACGTCCAAAACAGAAAACCGGGCAATCTGGCCCGGTTTTTTGTTGCTCGCTCGAATGCGTGAAGGGGTCTTAGGAGACCTGCTCGACCTGCTGTACTTCCGGCACGAAGTGGCGGAGCAGGTTCTGGATGCCGTGCTTCAGCGTCGCCGTCGAGGACGGGCAGCCGGCGCAGGCGCCCTTCATGTGCAGGAACACGGTGCCGTTCTCGAAGCCGCGGAAGGTGATGTCGCCGCCATCTTGGGCAACCGCCGGGCGCACCCTGGTGTCGAGCAGTTCCTTGATGGTGATGACCAGTTGCTCATCGGCCTTGTCGTAGAATTCGCCGGTCTGGCTGGTCTCGGCGGCGGGGCCGGCGTTGACCATCACGGGCGCGCCCGACATGAAATGCTCCATGATGGCGCCCAGGATCGCCGGCTTCAGGTGCTGCCAGTCCGGGCCGTCCTTGGTCACGGTGATGAAGTCATAGCCGAAGAAGACGCCGGTCACGCCGGGGATCTCGAACAGCCGGCCGGCCAGCGGCGAGGCGCTGGCTGCACTGTCGGCGTCGCGGAAATCGGCGGTGCCTTCAACAAGGACTTCCTTGCCGGGCAAGAACTTCAGCGTTGCCGGGTTCGGCGTCGATTCGGTCTGGATGAACATGGCCGTCTCCGTGCCCAGTCGGGCAGCTAGTTTGGAATGGTTCTAAATAGGCTCAATCGGCTGGACATTCAAGCGAAACGCGTCGCTCAAAATGGCTGGCTGGCGGAATGTTTTGCTGGCTGGGAATGAATCCCGCGCGGGCTATAAAATCCATCCGAAACCGCTTCACACTTTCCGGCATCACTCTTTATGCGAGGCTGTCGATCTCCTCGTCGGAAAGGTTCTGCGGCACCACTGTGACGGGAATAGGGAAGGCGGCGCCCTTGCCGGCAACAGCCCCGACCAGCGGCCCGGGTCCTTCCTTGCCGGCACCTGCCGCCAACACCAGGATGGCGATGTCCTGATCTTCCTCGATCAGCTTGTGGATCTCTTCGGTAGGCTTGCCTTCGCGCACTACCATCTCGGGCTCGATGCCGAGCTTCTGGCGCACCTTGTTGGCGTAGCCGTCGAGTGCCGCGCGTGCCGTGGCATTGGCCTCCTCGCGCATGATCTTCTCGACGCCCAGCCAGTGCTGAAAGTCGTCAGGTGTGATGATGTAGAGCAGCACCAGCGTGCCGCTGGTGCTCTGCGCCCGCTTGGAGGCGTAGGCGACGGCGCGCTCGCACTCCGGCGTGTCGTCGATGATCGTCAGGAATTTCCTGCGATGGCCGGCTTCGCGACTGAGGCGTTTGGAGACCATGTCTATCTACTCGATGTTTTCGGCCGCAATCTGCCACCGCGACAGACCGGCGGCAAGCCGCCGGCCTTGGGCCAGAATGGTGCGGTGCACTGACGGTAGGATCAGCCCTGCAACAGGCCGATAATGTCGCGTACCGTCTTCATGGTGGTCTCAGCCAGCGCGCCGGCGCGTTCGCCGCCGTCTCTCAGCACCGCGTCGACATAGGCGCGGTCGCCCTCGATACGGCGCATCTCGCCGGCGATCGGCGCCAGTTTTTCCACGGCAAGGTCGGCGAGCGCCGGCTTGAACACGGAAAACTGCTGGCCGCCGAATTCCTTCAGCACGTCCGCCTTCGACATCTCGGCCAGCCCTGCATAGATGCCGACCAGGTTTTCCGCTTCCGGGCGGCTTTCCAGGCCGTCGACTTCGCTTGGCAACGCTTCCGGGTCGGTCTTGGCCTTGCGGATCTTCTTCGAGATGGTGTCGGCATCGTCGGTCAAATTGATGCGGGACAGATCCGACGGGTCCGACTTCGACATCTTCTTGGAGCCGTCGCGCAGGCTCATGATGCGCGCCGCCGGCCCGCCGATCACCGGTTCGGTTATCGGGAAGAACCCGTTTACCGTCTCTTCGCCAACCTGCATCTCGACGCCGACGCCAAGACTGGCGATGCGGCTCGAAAAATCATTATTGAACTTTTGCGCGATGTCGCGGGTCAGCTCCAGATGCTGCTTTTGGTCCTCGCCCACCGGCACATGGGTGGCGCGGTAGAGCAGGATGTCGGCCGCCATCAGCGAGGGATAGGCAAGCAGGCCCAGCGAGGCGTTCTCGCGGTCCTTGCCGGCCTTGTCCTTGAACTGCGTCATCTTGTTCATCCAGCCGATGCGCGCCACGCAGTTGAAGATCCAGGCAAGCTCGGCATGCTGCATCACCCGCGACTGGTTGAAGACGATGTGCTTCTTCGGGTCGATGCCGGAGGCAAGGAAGGCCGCGGTAATCGAGCGGGTCTGGTCGGCGAGGTCGTCATGGACGAGTTGTGCCGTCAGCGAATGCAGGTCGACGACGCAATAGATGCAGTCTGACGTGTCCTGCAGGGCGACGAATTTCTTGATGGCGCCGAGATAGTTGCCGAGATGCAGATTGCCGGTCGGCTGTACCCCGGAAAAGACGAGCTGTTTGAAGGCGGTCATGGGTTCCTCATGGCTTGTGGAGGGCCGTATAAGCGTGATTCCGAAAAGTTGCAGACTTTTCGGAGCCAATCACGCGGCTGGAAACCACGCGCGGCGAAAGTCTTGCGACGGCGCGCTTATGGACGAAGGGGCGGAGAGGATCAAGACCGGTGTTGCTGTTAGCTCGCCCGGACTATTCGTCCAGATCGGCGTTTGGCGCTGGCGCCGCTGCCTTGCCCGAGCCGCGTTTCACATTGCGCCGGATCATTCCGAAATCGGCGCCGCCGGTGGCGAAAGCCGTGACGAAGTAGAGCAGCGCCCCGCCGGCCACCAATGAGAGAAGCGTCACGGCTTTGATCACCAGTGGCGAGCCGGGGCCGAGCCTGACGGCCAGCCAGTGCTCGGCGAAGTAGAGTGCCACCGCCATCACCGCCGCCGACAGGACGAGGCGGGGGATGCGTTTCATCAGCGGCACGTCGCGGCCCCAATGGCCGCGCCGGATCAGGACGGCCAGCAGCATCACCGCGTTGACCCAGCCGGCGACGGCCGAGGCCACCGCGATACCGGGCGCACCCATCCTGGGAAACAGCGTCAGTGCCGTGGCGACGTTCACGCCCACCGAAATGGCGGCGAACATCATCGGCGTGCGCGTGTCCTCGCGGGCGAAATAGCCGGGGGTGAAGGCCTTGATCAGCACGAAGGCCGGCAGGCCGAGGCCGAAGATCGCCAGGATTGCCGCCACGGTCGGCGTCGAGCCGTTGGCGGCGAAGGCGCCGCGTTCATAGACCAGCCGTACGATCGGTTCCGCCATCACCCACAGTGCCGCCGCCGCCGGCAAGGTCATGAACAGCGTGAATTCGACCGAGCGGTTCTGCAGGTTGGCGGCCTCGACCAGATTGCCCGATTTCAACGCCCGCGACAGTTCCGGCAACAGCACGATGGCGACCGCCACGCCGACGACGCCGAGCGGCAATTGGTAGATGCGATCGGCATAGGCAAGCGAGGACACCGCACTGTCCTGCGCCGAAGCGATCGCCGTGCCGATCAGCTGGTTGATCTGGGTGATGCCGCCGGTGATCGCCGCAGGCAGCGCCAGGATCAGCAGCCGCTTGACGTTGGGCGTCATCTTCGGCCGGCGAAAGCCGATTGCGATGCCGGCATTGCGCACCGCGACCCAGACGATGGCGAGTTGCACAATACCCGCCGCCAGCACGCCCCAGGACAGGCTGAAGCCAACCTCACGCGCATCCATGCCGTGGTACCAGGCATAGCCGAGCACGCTGATCAGGATGATGTTGAGGAAAGCGGGTGCGACGGCTGCCGCGAAATAGCGGCGCAGCGAATTCAGCATGCCGGCCATCATGGCCGCCAGCGACATGCAAATGAGATACGGGAACATGATCGTCGCCAGCAGGACGGTCGTCTCGAATTTGCCCGGCGTGTCGGCAAAGCCCGGCGCCACCAGATAGCGCACGATCAGCGGCATCGCCAGTTCCATGACAATGGTCAGCGCCAGAAGTGCGGTGAACAGGACGCCGAACACTTCCTCCGAGAAGCGCTTGGCGCCGTCGGTGCCGTGAGTCTCGATCTCCTTGGCAAACAGCGGCACGAAAGCGGCGTTGAAGGCGCCTTCTGCAAACAGCCGGCGAAACGTGTTGGGAAACTGAAAGGCGGCGTTGAAGGCGTCCGCCACCGGCCCGGTGCCGAGTGCGGCCGCCATCAGCATTTCGCGGCCAAAGCCAAGGGCGCGGCTCATCAGCGTGCCGGACGCAACCGTGGCGAATTTCTTGACGAGGCTCATGCGCGGGGAGATTGCCTGGATGATTGGGACAAAGGGGATGATTGGGACAAAGGGGGTGATTGGGACAAAGTGATGGTCACTCGGCCGCCGCCTTGGCCTTGCCGGAGCGCTCCGGGACAACGCCTTCAAGTGCCGCGATCAGCCTGGTGTGGATGGCGGCGGTGCGCGCCGGATTGTCGATCTTCTGTCCCGTCAGGTCGGTGACATAGAAAGTGTCGATCACCTTCTCGCCGAAGGTGGTGATGTGGGCCGAGGCGATGTCGAGCGAGAGGTCGGACAACGCACTGGTGATTTCCGACAACAGGCCGGGCCGGTCCAGCCCCTCGACCTCGATCACCGAAAACCGGTTCGACAGCGTGTTTCGGATTTCGGCGCGCGGCGGAATCTTGAACACCTTGGCGCCGCGCCGCGGCCGGGTGCGCTTCTCGATCATCTCCGGCAACCAGCTCTTGCCCGACAGCACGTCCTCGATCAGCCGGCCGACGCGCTCGGCGCGGCGGCGCTCGTCCTCGTCGCGGTCGAATTCCCGTGAGATCAGGATAATGTCCAGCGCGCGGCCGTCGGACGTGGTGAATATCTGCGCGTCGACGATGTTGCCGCCGGCGCCGGCACAGGCGCCGGCAATGACCGAAAGCAGGCGCGGATGATCCTGCGCCAGCACGGTGATCTCGGTCACCGCCTCGAATTGGTGGGTCCTGACCACGGTGGCGAGCTTCTTGCCTGCCGCGTCGGCTTCGCGGATGAATTCGGCATGGCGCAGCTGATCGGGGAGGTCGACCGTCAGCAGATAGTTCTCGTAATGCAGGCCGACATAGCGCTTGCGGGCCTTGTCCGGCCAATCGGCCAGCGCCTCGGCCAGCCGCTCGCGCGCCGCCGCCGTTCGCTTGGCGCGCGACACTTCCGAGAAGCCGCCGGTCAAAAGCAGTTCGGTCTCGTAGTAGAGCGTGCGCAGGAGCTGACCCTTCCAGCCGTTCCACACGCCCGGCCCGACACCCCTGATGTCGCAGACGGTCAGGATCAACAGCATTTTCAGCCGCTCGACCGATTGCACGATCGAGGCGAAATCCTCGATCGTCTTGCGGTCGTTGAGGTCGCGCGTCTGCGCCGTCATCGACATCACGAGATGGTTCTCGACCAGCCAGGCGACGGTCTCGGTGTCGGCCGCCGACAGCCCCATATGCGGGCAGATGCGGCGTGCGATCCGGGCGCCGGCCTCTGAGTGATCCTCCGGCCGACCCTTGGCGATGTCGTGCAGCAGCACCGCGACATAGAGTGCCTCTCGGCTCTTCTCTAGCCCCGGCATCAGCGTGTGCGAGAGCGGATGCACCTTTTCGCCGTCGCCGCGCTCGATCTCGGCCAAGACGCCGATGCAGCGGATCAGGTGCTCGTCCACCGTATAGTGGTGGTACATCGAGAACTGCATCATGGCGACTATTCTGCCGAAATCGGGGATCAGCCTGCCGAGCAGGCCGGCCTCGTTCATGCGCCGCAAATTGAGCTCGGCATTGCGGTCCGAGGTCAGGATGTCGAGGAACAGCCGGTTGGCCTCGTCGTCGCGCCGCAGCGACTTGTTGACCAGACCGAGCGAGCGGGTGAGCAGCTTCAGCGCATCGGGATGGAACTCCAGCCCGTGCTTGTCGGCGAACCAGAACAGCCTGAGCAGATTGACCGGGTCGCGCTCGAACACGCTGTCGTCAGCGACGTTGATGCGGTGATTGTCGACAATGAAGTCCGACGTGCCTGCCAGCTTGCGCTTGCGGCGCTGGAAGGTGAGGAAGATGCGGTTGAAGCCGGGCACATGCTTGGCCTGCTCTTCCTCGAGCGCGGCGCAGAAGATGCGGGTGAGGTCGCCGACATCCTTGGCGACGAGGAAGTAGTGCTTCATGAAGCGCTCGACCGCCGACAGACCGGGATGCATGGTGTAGCCGAGACGTTCGGCAATCTCGCGCTGGATGTCGAAATGCAGCCGTTCCTCGGCCTTGCCGGTGAGGAAATGCATGTGGCAGCGCACCGCCCAGAGGAAATCCTCGGCCTTGAGGAATTCCCGGTATTCGGCCTCAGTGAACACAGCCTTGTCGACTAGTTCCTCGCCTGTGCGCACGCGATAGAAGTATTTGGCGATCCAGAACAGCGTCTGCAAATCGCGCAGGCCGCCCTTGCCGTCCTTGACGTTGGGCTCGACCAGATAGCGGCTTTCGCCGGCCTTGGCATGGCGATCGTCGCGTTCGGCGAGCTTGGCCTGCACATATTCCGGTCCGGTGGTGCGCACCACTTCATGGTCGAAGCGGGTGAGCAATTCGTCGAAGAGCTTCTGTTCGCCCCACAGGAACCGCGCTTCCAGGATCGTGGTGCGGATGGTGATGTCGCTGCGCGACAGCCTGAGACACTCGTCGATGTTGCGGGTGGCGTGGCCGACCTTCAACCCGAGGTCCCACAGCATATAGAGCATATATTCGACGATCTGTTCGCCCCACGGCGTCTGCTTGTAGGGCAGCAGGAACAACAGGTCGATGTCGGAGCCCGGCGCCAGCGTGCCGCGGCCATAGCCGCCGACGGCAACGACCGCCATGCGCTCTGCGGCCGAGGGGCTTTTCACCCGGTAGACGTGGGTCGCGGCGAACTCGTAGAGGGCGCGGATGATCTCGTCCATCAGATGCGACAGCCGGGCGGCGCAGGCCGTGCCGCTGCCATCGTCCATCAGCATGCGCTCGGCAACCTTGCGGCCCTCGGTCAGCCGATCCTTCAGCAGCCGGAGCGCACCGACGCGCGCGCCGGGCTCGGCGCCGCTGGCCGCCGAGATCAGCGCCGTCATGTCGCGGCGCAAAGCCTCGCTGTCGATCAGCGCGTCGAGCTTGAGGGAGATTTTTGCCATGGATTGCCGGTGGGCCTCGCCTTTGCGCGGCGTCTATAGCGCGTTTTCACGGCGCTGTGTATGGGGCGGACGGACGCGTCGGCCGCGATACCAGAAAGGGATGATCATCTCGCGCCGGAGCCGGAAGAGATCGGCGATCTGCCGCGTCAACCGCCTGGCCTCGATCCTTGCCTTGGCGGTGATTGGCTTCTGGCGCTGTTTACCTATCCCGCTTGCCACCCATTCCTCTGTTCGCTCCTGCTTGAGCAGGCTTGGCAATCTCACCGGAATGTCGCCGAGGAATTGTGCCTGCAGGCACAATGCCGGGACGAGTTGGTAAATGACCTTGTCGGACGAGGTCGCAAAACGCGGATTGAAGATGAGGTGATCGACGGGAATGCTGATCTCGTTCGTTGCCGCAAGAAGGTCCCGCGCGGCCTGTCTGGACAGGATGTATCCCGCTGTACCGATATGGAGCCCGTGCAGTCTGCTCGCGGAAAAACCGTGGCCGCAGGCGACTTGCTTCCGTGAAATTACGGTTCGGTTGAAGAACGTTTCCAACTTGACGATGTCCGCATCGGCGGGAATCCAGCTCGCATCGGCAAGCAAAGCACCGGCTTTGTCCGGGAAAACGACATCGTCCTCGAAAATCGCCGCGTAAGCATCCTCACCTGTCGCGATCATCGACCAACACTGTTGGTGGCTGAGCAGGCATGCAATCTCGGCGTCGGCCAGACGCAAATGCTTCTTGCCCTGCGGCATTTCGGCCAGATCCGGCCGATCTCGCGCATCGATGGCGGCGACCCGCTCGAAGGCGGTGCCGATGCGCGCGAACTCCGCCGTTACATGGGCGAGGCGATCGCGGGACCGATCGAGATTGATAATCAGGCATTTCATTTGGGTGGGATCGATGCAGTGGGACGCGCGTCCATAGCATGGGAACAAAGTTGCGTAAGCGATTTTCCCTCGATGTGTGCGATGAGGGCCATGATCGAAAAGTGGAAATCGCCCCTTGACCTTCCAGTTACTGGAAGCACTACCTCCTCACCGAGACAGATATAAGGCATTTTTCGATGGCGCATTCCGAGCATCACCACCACGCGGCCGATGGCAGCTGTTGTGCGGCAAAGGCTGCTGAGCCGGCCGCCGAAGCCGTGGTGCGCGATCCGGTCTGCGGCATGAGCGTCGATCCGGCCGCGGGCAAGCCGACGGCCGAGCATGGCGGCCGTCTCTTTCACTTCTGCAGCGAGGGTTGCCGTACGAAATTCGTCGCCGGGCCCGAAAAATACCTGACCGCCACCGACCCCGTCTGTGGCATGAGTGTCGACCGCGCTACCGCCAGGCATTTTTTCCGCCACGAAGGCCAGGGTTTCTATTTCTGCTCGGCCGGCTGCCAGGCGAAGTTCCAGGCCGAGCCACAAAAATATCTCGGCGACAGGCCGGCGGCGTCGCCGGTGCCGAAAGGCACGCAATACACCTGCCCGATGCACCCCGAAGTGATAAGAGACAAGCCCGGCTCCTGCCCGATCTGCGGCATGGCGCTTGAGCCGATGGGCGTTCCCACTGGCGATGAGGGCCCGAACCCCGAACTGGTAGACTTCACCAGACGGTTCTGGGTCAGCGCGGTGCTGTCCGTGCCGCTGCTGATCGTTGCCATGGCGCCGATGCTCGGCCTGACGTTCCAGGCGTTTGTCGACGGGCGGACGATGGTGTGGCTGGAACTGGCGCTGGCGAGCCCCGTCGTGCTGTGGGCGGCATTCCCGTTCTTCCATCGCGGCTGGGAGTCGCTGGTCAACCGCAGCCCCAACATGTGGACGCTGATCTCGCTCGGTGTGGGTGCGGCCTACCTCTACAGTGTCGTCGCCACGCTGTTTCCCAACATCTTTCCGCATCAGTTCCGTGGCCATGGCGGCGCCGTCCCGGTCTATTTCGAGGCAGCTTCCGTCATCGTCGCGCTGGTATTCCTCGGTCAGGTGCTCGAATTGCGGGCGCGCGAAAAGACCGGCTCGGCCATCCGTGCGCTGCTCGACCTGGCGCCGAAGACGGCAAGGCTGATCGGGGAGGACGGCTCCGAGACCGACGTGCCGCTGGATGCGGTCAAGACCGGCGACCACCTACGCATCCGTCCGGGCGACGCCGTGCCGGTCGACGGCATTGTAACGGAAGGCCGTTCCGCCGTCGACGAATCGATGATCTCGGGCGAGCCGCTGCCGGTTGAAAAAACGAAAGGCGATGCCTTGACCGGCGGCACGCTCAACAAGAACGGTTCGCTGATCATGCGCGCCGAAAAGGTCGGCGCCGAAACGACGCTTTCGCGCATCGTCGAGCTGGTCGCAAAGGCGCAGCGTTCGCGCGCGCCGATTCAAGGTTTAGCCGATCGCGTCTCCTTCTACTTCGTGCCGGCCGTCGTGCTGGTCGCGCTCGCGGCCTTTGCCGCCTGGGCGATCTTCGGTCCCGAACCCAGCTTGATCTTTGCCATCGTCTCGGCGGTCTCGGTGCTGATCATCGCCTGCCCCTGCGCGCTCGGCCTGGCGACGCCGATGTCGATCATGACCGCCACCGGGCGCGGGGCGCACGCGGGCGTGCTGATCAAGGACGCGGCCGCGCTCGAGCGCTTCGCTTCGGTCGACACGTTGATCGTCGACAAGACCGGCACCTTGACCGAAGGCAAGCCTCGCTTGACCGATGTCGTCGCTGCCGACGGCCTGTCCGAGAATGAGTTGCTGGCGCTCGCCGCCGGGCTGGAAAAAGGCTCGGAGCATCCGCTGGCCGAGGCCATTGTCGGCGGCGCCGGCGAACGCGGGCTGACGCTCATCGAGGCCAGCGGCTTCGACGCCGTCACCGGCAAGGGCGTATCCGGCACGGTGTCTGGCAGGAAGGTTTCTCTCGGCAACGCCGCCATGATGGCCGACGTGGGCATGGACACCGCTTCCCTTTCGGCGAAAGCTGAGGCGCTGCAGGCCGAGGGCAAGACGGCGATGTTCGTTGCGGTGGACAAAAGACTGGCCGGCATTGTCGCGGTCGCCGATCCGGTCAAGGCAACGACAGCCGAGGCGATCAGGGCGCTGCACGACAGAGGCTTGCGGATCATCATGGCGACCGGCGACAATGAACGCACGGCGCGCGCCATCGCCAAAAGCCTTGGCATTGACGAGGTGCGCGCCGGCCTTCTGCCGGAACAAAAGGCAGCCCTTGTCGAGGAGTTGCGTGCGAAAGGTGCCGGCATCGCCATGGCCGGCGACGGCGTCAACGATGCGCCGGCCCTGGCCAGCGCCGATGTCGGCATCGCCATGGGCACCGGCGCCGATGTCGCTGTCGAGAGCGCCGGCATTACGCTGGTCAAGGGCGATCTCAACGGCATCGTCAGGGCGCGAACGCTCGCCCAGGGGACGATCCGCAACATCCGCCAGAATCTGTTTTTCGCCTTCCTCTACAATGTGCTTGGCGTGCCGGTTGCCGCCGGCGTGCTCTATCCGCTGACCGGCACGCTTTTGTCGCCGATGCTGGCGGCGGCGGCCATGAGCCTGTCTTCGGTTTCGGTCATCGCCAACGCATTGCGGCTGCGGACGTTGAAACTCTGAGCAAAGCCCCCAGATACGAATTTCAATCAACAGGAGATCATGGATGACCTTGGCTAAGAAAATCGTGCTTTTGATGATGGCGGCGGGAATGCTGCTTGCCGTTTTCCTCGAAAGCGTCCCGGCGCAATCCGAAGAGATGAAACACGACATGGGCGCGATGGGCGCGCAAGGTCCTTCGACCGACGGCTACAAGGCGGCGATGGACAAGATGCACACCGACATGATGATCGAATATTCCGGCAATGCCGATGTCGATTTCGTGCGCGGCATGATCCCGCATCATCGGGGCGCGATCGACATGGCCAAGGTGGAACTCGCCAATGGCAACGATCCCGAAATCCGCAAGCTGGCCGAAGATGTCATCGCCGCGCAGGAAGCCGAGATCGCCAAGATGCAGGCCTGGCTCACCGCCCATCCGGCGAAGTAAGGCAGCAACGGCCATGCCGGAGAGATCCATTCTGGATTTCTCTCCGTGGTTGTGATGCCATTCACATCGATTACACGGCGCCAGGAGCCCACATGCCATCGACGATAAGAACCACCACGCTGCCTTCGGGCGAGGCCGTCCAGGTGCTGGGACAGGGCACATGGAAGATGGGCGAAGATTCCCGCCGCCGCGCCGGGGAGGTCAATGCCCTGAAGCTCGGGCTGGACCTCGGCATGACGTTGATCGACACCGCTGAAATGTATGCCAGCGGCGGCGCCGAGGAGGTGGTGGCGGAAGCCATTGCCGGGCGCCGCGACGAACTCTTTCTTGTCTCCAAGGTATTGCCGTCCAATGCCTCGCGCACCGGCGTGGCGCGGGCCTGCGAAAACAGCTTGAAGCGCCTGCGCACCGACCGCATCGATCTCTATCTCCTGCATTGGCCGGGCAGTGTGCCTCTAGGCGAAACGGTCGACGCTTTCGAGGCGTTGAAGAAGGCCGGCAAGATCCGTCACTGGGGCGTCAGCAATTTCGACACCGACGAAATGGAGGAACTGACCGGTCTGTCGTCTGGCGATCATGTCCAGACCAACCAGGTACTCTACAATCTGTCGCGGCGCGGCCCCGAATTCGATCTCGCACCGTGGAGCCGGCAGCGCGGCATCCCGCTGATGGCCTATTCGCCGGTCGAGCAGGGCGCGCTGGCGCGCAATTCCAGGCTGGAAACCATCGCCGCCCGCCACAACGCCACGGCAGCACAGATCGCGCTTGCCTGGGTGATGGCGCAGCCCGGTGTCATCGCCATCCCGAAGGCGAGCAGCCAGGAGCATGTCCGCCAGAATGTTGCCGCGCTCGACATCGAGCTGACGGCCGAAGACCTCGCCGAACTCGACCGCGCCTTTCCACCGCCGACGCGCAAGCGCGGGCTGGAGATGATCTGAATTGATTGCGGTTGGTCAGACTGGCCGTCTACTTGCTGCCCAGTCGTAGGTTTTCGATCTCGCGCGCTGCGTTTCGCACATCGCGGACACCGACAAAGCTCACTGTGGTTGTGGTTGGTTCGTCGCCCGTATCAACCGTTTCCCGGCGAAAGGTAATCGATCCTCTACCGTTCGAGCGTTCGTTTCGCTCAATGGTGTTTATGGCATTAGGGGCCATTGCGAGGACATGCCGCCACCACAAATCGCTGATGATAAGGATTCGACGGTCGGTCACGGCGTAGACCGTTCGCCATACAGCCAAAGTATTCCAGACGGCATTGCCGAGCAGGCATAGTCCAAAGCCAATAGCGACAAACCACGTGATCAGCGAGAGTGAATTCCACCCAATGTGCTTAAGGAATGGTTCGCTTAGAGCGCTGAGGAGAGGTGGAGTACAGAAACAGGTCAAGGCGATGGCAAAAATAATCGGAAATAACTGGGTCCGAAGCATACCCATAAAGGATGGAGATCCAGTCCAGCGCACGGTTTCTCCAGGTTGCAATTCAGTCTTGACGACCTCGTGCGGAGTCCAATTCATGTGGGCAGTATCCTCACGGCAATGCTTCATGAGATCGCGCCATTTGCCTTCCCAATTTTGTTATAGATGGGCCTAGGAGGTGGCAATGAACAACTCGCATTCTGAATGCCAGACGCCCATGCAATTGGCTAGGTGGTTTCCAGCGCCGCCCGCGCCCGTTGCAGCGCGCGCGAAAACACTGCGGTGTCGTCGAAGGCGCGCGCCAGCGTGAGCGCGCCCTGGATGACGCCGACCGTCTCTTCGGCGAGTTCATCCGCCTTGGCCGGGTCGTGTCCGGCGCGCGTCAGCGCTTCGGCAAGATGCGCCACCCAGCGGCCGAAGTAGCTTTTGATCGCGATGGCGAAGAGGTCGCGGGATTCGTCCAGCGCGAAGGCGCCGATCAGGCACACCCGGCGCCCCGACCGGAAATAGCTCTCCGTCGCTTCGAACATCCGATCGATGCCCGTACTAGGGTCGGCCCTGTCCTGCAACGGCACGAAGACATTCTCCTCGAACCAGCTATCTATATGGGCAATGACAGCCGCCGCCATCTCTTCCTTGCCGCCGGGGAAGAAGTGGTAAAGGCTGCCTTTGCCTAGGCCGGTCGCCGCACCGATCCGCGCCAGGCTCGCCCCTTCATAGCCGTGTTCGCGGAAAACCTCGCCGATGATGGAGAGCAAATCGGCGCGATCGGGCGCGATCCTGCGCATGCGCTAGTTTTTCCGCTTGAGCATGATCTTTGCCGAAAACCGCGACACAGTTCTAGGGATCACACTCTAAAGTCCGAGTTCGGTCAGGCCGGGATGGTCGTCCGGCCGGCGGCCGAGCGGCCAGTGATATTTGCGCTCACCCTCAGCGATCGGCAGGTCGTTGATGCTGGCGACGCGCCTACGCATCAGTCCCTCCGCGTCAAATTCCCAATTCTCATTGCCGTAGGAGCGGAACCAGTGGCCACTGTCGTCGCGCCATTCATAGGCAAAGCGCACCGCGATGCGGTTGTCGTTCCAGGTCCAGACCTCCTTGATCAGGCGGTAGTCGAGCTCGCGAGCCCATTTGCGCGTGAGGAAGGAGACGATCTCATTTCTGCCCGAGACGAACTCGGCGCGGTTGCGCCAGGTGCTGTCCTGCGTATAGGCGAGCGAAACCCGTTCGGGATCGCGGCTGTTCCAGGCGTCTTCGGCAAGCCGAGCCTTCTGCGCGGCGGTCTCGGCGGTGAAGGGCGGCAGCGGCGGACGGCTCATGTCATTCTCCCATCGGCAAAGGCGAGCATTGTACCAATCGGTACAATTGGTCAAGGCCGAAATCGGGCTAGGTTTTCCCCGCCAGCCCCTTCAGCCGGTAGAGCGCTTCCAGCGCCTCGCGCGGCGTCATCTCGTCTGGGTTGATCTCACCCAGCGCTGCGCCCAATGCGTCGCTCTTCGCAGGCTTTGCCGCTTCCCGCTTCATTGCCACCGAAAACAGCGGCAGATCGTCGACCAGTCGGTTGGCCTTGCCGGAGACATCGCCTTCCTCGAGCTGATGCAGCACCTCTTTGGCGCGGCCGACCACCGCTTCCGGCAGACCGGCAAGGCGAGCGACCTGAACGCCATAGGAGCGATCGGCGGCACCCTTGCCGACCTCGTGCAGGAAGACGACGTCGCCTTCCCACTCCTTAACCCGCATCGTGACATTGTGCAGTCGCGGCAGCTTGCCGGAGAGTGCCGTCATTTCGTGGAAATGAGTGGCGAAGATCGCCCGGCAGCGGTTCTTCTCGTGCAGATACTCGACTGCCGCCCAGGCGATCGACAGGCCATCGAACGTGGCGGTGCCGCGACCGATCTCGTCCAGGATCACCAGCGCCCGTTCGCCGGCCTGGTTGAGGATCGCCGCCGTCTCTACCATCTCGACCATGAAGGTCGAACGGCCGCGCGCCAGATCGTCCGAGGCGCCGACCCGCGAGAACAGCCGGTCGACAACGCCGATATGGGCCGACGTCGCCGGCACGAAGGAACCGGTTTGGGCGAGGATGGCGATCAGTGCGTTTTGCCGCAGGAAGGTCGACTTACCGCCCATATTCGGACCGGTGAGCAGCCAGATCGCGCCGGCCTTGGCCCCGTCTTGCGGCGACAGATCGCAATCATTGGCGACGAACGGCCCTTCGCCCGAACGCCGCAGCGCCTGTTCCACCACAGGATGGCGCCCGCCCGAAATGTCGAAGGCAAGGCTGGAATCGACCAGCGGCCGGCACCAGGCTTCGCTCTCCGACAACAGCGCGAGCGCCGCCGACACGTCGAGCACGGCGAGCGCATCGGCGCCGGCGCGGATCTTCTGCGCCTCGCCAACCGCCTCAGCCGTCAGCGTATCGAAAGCGGCAAGCTCGATGCTCAGCGCCCGGTCGGCGGCATTGGCGATCTTGGTCTCGAGTTCGGCAAGTTCGGTCGTGGTGAAACGCATGGCATTGGCCATGGTCTGGCGGTGGATGAAGCGCGCCTTGGCGCCGTCGCTTCCGGTCATGATCGAATGGTGGTTGGCGGTCACCTCGATGTAGTAACCCAGCACATTGTTGTGCCGGATTTTCAGCGAGCGGATGCCGGTCTCCTCGATCAGCGAGCGCTCCAGTCCGGCGATCACCTTGCGCGATTCGTCGCGCAGCGCCCGCATTTCGTCGAGTTCGGCATGGTAGCCGCCACGCACGAAGCCGCCGTCGCGCCTCAGCAGCGGCAGTTCCTCGCCAAGAGCCTGGGTCAGATGCTCGGCCAGCGCGCGCGGCAGCGCCTTTATCGCGGCAAGTGCCGCGGTCAGCTCAGCGGGCAGGACGGTCGTTCCGAACAGTTCGGCAATGGTGGCCGCCGCTTCGAAGCCGGCACGCAGCGCGCCGAGATCGCGCGGACCGCCGCGGTTGAGAGCCAACCGCGACAGCGCCCGCGGCATGTCGGCGACGCTCTTCAGGCTTGACCGCACAGCCTGGCAGAGCCGCGTCTCGGTGCGGAAGAACGATACCGAATCAAGCCGGGCAGCAATCGCCGCCGGATCGGTTAGCGGCGCCATCAGCCGGTCGGCGAGCAGCCTGGCGCCGCCGCCGGTGACCGTGCGGTCTATAGCCTTGAACAGCGAGCCGTCGCGGCTGCCCGACAGCGTGCGCAACAGTTCCAGATTGCCGCGTGTCGCAGGATCGATGAACAGCGTCGAGCCCTGCTCCTCGCGTTCGGGACGCGACAAAGGCGGCCGCTCGGCCTTCTGCGTCTTTTCGACATAGGCGATGGCGCCCGAGATCGCCGACAATTCGGCGCGCGAGAAGGCACCGAAACTGTCCGGCGTCGCCACTTCGAAGAAGCGCGCGATCCGCCCCGCTGCCGAAGCCGAATCGAAAAGCGACGGCGGCTGCGGGCTGGCGACGCGGCCGATGAAGTCGAACGCCGGCTTCAGCTCGGGATCGTAAAACACCGGCTCGGCGACGATCAGCTCGCGCGGGTCGACGCGGAAGACATCGGCCAGCAGGCGGTCGGCCGTGGTTTCGGCGACGCGGAAGACGCCGGTCGAGATCTCGATCCAGGCCAGGGCGAAGGCGTCACCGCTGTTGCCGCCCTTCACCCGCCCTAGCGCCATCAGGAAGCTCGATTCCGACGGCGCCAGCAATTTATCCTCGGTGATGGTGCCGGGCGTCACCAGCCGCACCACGTCACGGCGTACGACCGATTTGCCGCCGCGCTTCCTGGCTTCCGCCGGGTCCTCGACCTGCTCGCAGACGGCGACGCGGAAACCCTGGCCGATCAGCTTCTGCAGATAGTCGTCGGCCGCATGCACCGGCACGCCGCACATCGGAATGTCATGGCCCTGGTGCTTGCCGCGCTTGGTCAGGACGATGCCCAGCGCGCGGCTCGCCTTCTCGGCATCGTCGAAGAACAGCTCGTAAAAATCGCCCATGCGGTAGAACAGCAGCGAGTCTGGGTTCGCCGCCTTGATCTCGATATATTGCTCCATCATCGGCGTGACGCTGCCGACGGGCGCAGGCGGTGTCACCTCGGGGGCGTCGGTTTCTGCTGAAGTGTGCATGTTCATGCCCGCACGCTAGCAGATGTGGGTGCGGGGTTTAATGCCGGCGGCCCGAAAAGCAGGGGACGACCGGCCTCGACGGCGGCTTGTGCTCCCTCTACGCCGGGTGAAGCCGTTGGTTGCTTCGGGCGCCAACCAGACCCTATGATCGCCATGGCGGGGATAAGCGGCATGGATCAGGACAAACAGGAGGCGTTCGAAGAGCTGGTCGGTCCGGCTGGATCGGCGCTTGAGCGCCTGCTGCTGTTGGCGGCGCGGCGCGTCCACCGCACCAAAAGCAAGCTTAGGGGGACAGTGCGCAAGCGCGTCCCCTTCCTCCTGCCGACACGGGGACCGCTGTCCGATCTCGATAGCGGCATCGAGATGTCGCTGCATGTGCTCAGCCGCGACCCGCTGGTGCTCTATGTCCCGATTGGCGGAGCCCGTCCGCTCTATCCGCTGGCGGCCCTTGGCCGGCGCCTGGCGGGACGGCGCGTCACCTTCCTGACGATGCAGACCTGGACCATGGAGCGGCCGGCTGTCATCGCCCGGATGGGCCGCGATCTCGCCTGGTATGCCGGCCGGTTTCCGCTGCACGAAATCATCTTCCTGTGCAACACCGAGGAAGAGCGCCGTCTCGTCGCGGCTGCGGGCGGCAATGCCATCTTCTCCAACCACAATCTGATGGTGTCGGAGGATATATTCCGGCCGCTGCCGGACGTGCCGGTCGAATTCGACGCGGTCTACAATGGCCGCATCTCGCCGATCAAACGCCATCACCTGGCCTTCGACATAGAGCGGCTGGCCCACATCACCTATTCGATCGGCGAATTGCCGCCGGTTGCCGCCCGCGCCTTTGTTCGGCGACTGCAGGCGCGTTCGCCGCTCCACCAGATCGCCAATCCGCTCGTCGACGGCTGGCCGGGCAAGCTGACGGCGCAACAGGTCAACCACGTCTACAACCAGGCCG
Source organism: Mesorhizobium sp. C395A (assembly GCF_030323205.1). Taxonomy (NCBI): domain Bacteria; kingdom Pseudomonadati; phylum Pseudomonadota; class Alphaproteobacteria; order Hyphomicrobiales; family Phyllobacteriaceae; genus Mesorhizobium; species Mesorhizobium sp. C395A. The sequence goes on from NZ_CP100473.1 coordinate 5,366,482, forward strand.
CCGTCGGGCTGTGCCTGTCGGCCGTGGAAGGAGCGATGTACTCCTCGATGGAATATCTGATGGCCGGCCTGCCGATCGTCAGTACGCCGAGCCTTGGCGGTCGCGACGTCTATTTCGATCCGGATTATTGCATCGTCGCCGATCCGGAACCGGCTGCCATTCGCCGCGCCGTCGAGACGCTGCGAGATCGTGCCATACCGCGTCAGCACATCCGCCGCCGCACGCTGGAGAAGGTTCACGCCCAGCGCATCGAACTCATGGCGTTCCTGACTGCATTGCTGCGGCGCAAGGGAAGCCGTGCGCCACCCATCGAGACGTGGCCTTTCCCCGGCACAGACGGCATGATGCGACGGGGAACGGTGCGCGAAATCGCTGCCTTCGTCAGCGAGCCAGAGCCGACGTGACGCCGTTCGACCTCGGGAGATTTCGCTGCGGGCGTGAAGATCGCTTGGCGATTTACAGCGGTGGCGTGTAGCCTTGATCCAGAAGTTTCAAAAACACGCACCCGTCTCAAGGGGGCGACACCGGCGAGGAATTCAAAAGCATCATGGCCAAGAAAACCGAAAATAGCGGCCCCTCCGTCAGCGCCGAGGAGGCGCTGGAATTCCACGCCATGGGCCGCCCCGGCAAGCTGGAGATCGTCGCCACCAAGCCGATGGCGACGCAGCGCGATCTGAGCCTCGCCTATTCGCCGGGTGTCGCGGTTCCTGTGCTGGCCATCGCCGAAGACCCCAGCCGCGCCTTCGACTACACGACGCGCGGCAACATGGTCGCCGTCATCTCCAACGGCACCGCCATTCTCGGCCTCGGCAATCTCGGCGCGTTGGCCTCCAAGCCGGTGATGGAAGGCAAGGCGGTGCTGTTCAAGCGCTTCGCCGATGTCGATTCCATCGATCTCGAGGTCGACACCGAGGATGCCGACGAATTCATCAATTGCGTGCGCTTTCTCGGCCCGTCCTTCGGCGGCATCAACCTGGAAGACATCAAGGCGCCGGAATGCTTCATCATCGAGCAGCGCCTGCGTGAATTGATGGACATCCCGGTCTTCCATGACGACCAGCACGGCACCGCCATCATCTCGGCCGCCGGGCTGATCAACGCGCTGGAGATCACCGGCCGCGACATGAAGACCACGAAAATGGTCTGCAACGGCGCCGGCGCCGCCGGCATCGCCTGCATCGAACTGATGAAGGCGATGGGCTTTGCCCCCGAGAACATCATCCTGTGCGACACCAAGGGCGTCGTCTACCAGGGCCGCACCGAAGGCATGAACCAGTGGAAGTCGGCGCATGCGGTCAAGACCGACACGCGCAGCCTGGCCGAGGCGCTGGACGGCGCCGACGTCTTCCTCGGCCTGTCGGCCAAGGGCGCATTGACCACCAAGATGGTGCAGTCGATGGCCAAGAACCCGATCATCTTCGCCATGGCCAATCCCGACCCGGAGATCACGCCGGAGGAAGTGGCCGAAATCCGCACCGACGCCATCATGGCCACCGGGCGTTCGGACTACCCCAACCAGGTCAACAATGTGCTGGGCTTCCCCTACATCTTCCGCGGTGCGCTGGATGTCAGGGCCACCACCATCAATGACGACATGAAGATCGCCGCAGCGAGAGCGCTGGCCGACCTGGCGCGCAAGGACGTGCCCGATGATGTCGCCGCCGCCTATCAGGGCAACCGGCCGAAATTCGGCCCCAACTACATCATCCCGGTGCCGTTCGATCCGCGCCTGATCTCGGCCATCCCGCTCGCTGTGGCCAAGGCGGCGATGGAGTCAGGCGTCGCCCGCAAGCCGATCCTCGACCTCGACCGCTACGCGCAGGAACTGTCGGCCCGCCGCGACCCGATCGCCTCGACCTTGCAGCGCATCTACGACCGCGTCCGCCGCCAGCCCAAGCGCATCGTCTTTGCCGAGGGCGAGGAAGAACAGGTGATGCGCGCCGCCGTCTCCTATGTGAACCAGAAGCTCGGCACCGCGATCCTGCTCGGCCGCGACGATGTCATCAAGGAAAACGCCAGGCACGCCGGCATCGACCTCAACAAGCAAGGCATCGAGATCATCAATGCCAGGCTGTCGCGCCGCAACGGCATCTATACCGATTATCTCTACGAGCGCATGCAGCGCAAAGGCTTCCTGTTCCGCGACTGCCAGCGGCTGATCAACAACGACCGCAACCATTTCGCCGCCTGCATGGTGGCGCTGGGCGATGCCGACGGCATCGTCACCGGCGTCACCCGCAACTATTCCACGGCGCTCGACGATATCCGCCGCGTCATCGACGCCAAGCCCGGCCACCGCGTCATCGGCGTCTCCATCGTGCTCGCGCGGGGCAAGACAGTCCTCGTCGCCGACACCGCCGTGCACGACATGCCCAATGCCGAGCAGATCGCCGATATCGCCGAGGAGGCCGCGGGCTTCGCCCGCCGCATGGGCTACGAGCCGAGGCTCGCCATGCTTGCCTATTCGACCTTCGGCCACCCGCAGGGCGAACGTTCCGAGCGCGTGCAGGAAGCGGTGCGCATCCTCGACAAGCGCCGCGTCGATTTCGAATATGACGGCGAGATGGCCGCCGACGTGGCGCTCAACGCCCGCGCCATGGCCCAGTACCCGTTCATCCGGCTGACCGGCCCTGCCAATGTGCTGATCATGCCGGCGTTCCACTCGGCCTCGATCTCGACCAAGATGCTGCAGGAACTCGGCGGCTCCACCGTCATCGGCCCGCTGCTGGTCGGCCTCAACAAGCCGGTCCAGATCGTCTCGCTCAACGCCAAGGATTCGGACATCGTCAACATGGCTGCGATCGCGGCCTATAGCGCGGGAGCCTGATTCGCGGCAAAATCGCCAACCCATAAGAGATTGATAATATTCGGCTGCTATAGGGAACGTTCTCGCCCCCTATGGCCTTATGGCATTGGCGGCGCGCTCAGACCGCCAAAACGGGGGTGCGGCCATGAAGCATGACACGGCATCTGTGGTCGGCCACGGGGTCTACCACGACGAGCGGCTGGACGCGCTGCTCAGCATCACCGGCCGCATGGACGGTTATCTCTACCGTTGCCGCAACGATGCGTCCTACACCATGCTCTACATCAGCGACGGCATTTTCACCGTCAGCGGTTATCGGCCGAGCGACTTCATTCAAAATGCCGTGCGCGACTATGTCTCGGCCATCCACCCGGATGATCTCGCTGCCGTCTATGCCGCCGTCGATACCGCGCTCGAGGCGCGCTGCAACTGGAACGTCGACTACCGCATCGTGCCGCAGGTCGGCGAGCCGCTCTGGGTCCGCGAGATCGGCGGCGGCGTCTGGGACGAGGCAGGCGAACTCGAATTCCTCGAAGGTTTCGTCGTCGACATCAGCGACCGCAAGGTCGTCGAGGATCTCAACGCCGAGCTGCTGCTCGAACTCAAGGCCGCCAATGAGGAACTCTCCGTACAAAAGCGCGAGATCGAGCTGGCCAAGCAGCACAGCGACCACTCGGCCAACCACGATGCATTGACCGGCCTGCCCAACCGGCGCGCCTTTCACAACGAGCTGAGGTCGGTGATCGACCGCTGCGACAGCACCGGCCAGGCGGCCGGCCTGCTGTTCATCGACCTCGATAGGTTCAAGAAGGTCAACGACACGCTCGGCCACGAGGCCGGCGACGCGCTGCTGCAGGAGGTGGCGGGTCAGCTTCGCACCATCCTGCGCAGCGCTGATTTCGTGGCGCGGCTCGGTGGAGACGAGTTCGCATTCCTGTTTTCAGGAGAGGCTAGCCGGGCCCGACAGAAGGCCGTGGGCGTCGCCGAACGTATCCTGGAAAAGCTGCGGATCAAGGTGCCGACGCCGAATGGTGCCATCCATGTTGGTTGCACCGTTGGCGTCGCCATCTACCCGGCGGAAGCGTCCGATTCGGAGGCGCTGATAACGCTCGCCGACCGACTGATGTACATCGGCAAAAAGAGCGGCCGCAACCGGCTGGTCACCGCCGGGGCTTTGGAACCCGGGCCTACGTCCGACGACCTTCGCCGCACCGCCTGAGCGGAGCGCCGGACAGCCTCAACCGGCGGGCACCCCTCATCTGGCTCGGCGCTGCGCGCCGAAAGACGGCCCTACAGCAACCCCGCCAATTGGGCCGCGCTGCGCAGGTTCTGCCGCGGCCTTGGCCCAAGCTGCTGGATCACCAGCCCGGCGGCTAGCGAGCCGAGATCGCCGCAATCCTTCAGGCTGCGCCCGCTCGTATAGCCATAGAGGAAACCGGCGGCGTAGAGGTCGCCGGCGCCAGTGGTGTCGACCAGTTCGCGGATCGTCGTCGCCTGAATGGTGACGGTCTCGTCGCCGCGCACGATCACCGAGCCTTTTTCGGAGCGGGTGACGGCGGCAATCTTGCAGTCCTTGCGGATCTGAGCCAGCGCCTCGTCGAAGGATTTTGTCTGGTAGAGCGACTTGATCTCGTGGCTGTTGGCAAAGACGATGTCGACAGTGCCCGAGCGCATCAGCTCGAGGAACTCGTCCCGGTAGCGGTCGACGCAGAACGAATCCGACAACGTCATCGACACTTCGCGCCCGGCCTCGTGTGCGAGCTTCGCCGTCTGCCGGATCGCCTCCTTGGCGCGCGGCGGATCCCACAGATAGCCCTCGAAATAGGTAACCTTGGCGCCGGATGCCTTGTCGGCCTCGACGTCTTCCGGGCCGAGTTCGACGCAGGCGCCGAGATAGGTATTCATCGAACGCTCGCCATCGGGGGTGACGAATATCATCGAGCGCGCCGTCGGCGGCTGTCCCTCAAGCGGCCTGGTGTCGAAGGCAACGCCCTGGGCATGGATGTCATGGGCGTAGATTTCGCCGAGCGGATCGTTCGACACCTTGCCGAAGAAGGCGGCGCGGCCGCCGAAGCTGGCGACGCCCGCCGCCGTGTTGCCGGCGCTGCCGCCCGAGGCCTCGATCGCCGGCCCCATGCGGCTGTAGAGCAGCTCGGCGCGCTTGGTGTCGATGAGGTTCATCGCACCCTTGATGATGCCGTTGGTCTCGAGAAAAGCGTCGTCGCACTGGGCGATGATGTCGACAATGGCATTGCCGATGCAAAGCACGTCAAAATCCGGCATCAATGTCTCCGCCTCGGAACCTGCCGGCTTTCTGCCGCGCCCGGGCGGGTCTACAGCATCACCCCGAAAAATGGCAACCGATTTCCATCCTTTGCCGGCCCAAGCCGGCGCGCGCACCTGGGACGAGGCTCCATCACAGTTCGACCGTGGCCGAAGCATCTGACCGCCGGGTCGCCTACAAGCTTGGCCTCAAATCAAGCGCTGGAAGCACCCGCATGCAAGCAAAGACCGACATGACCACCGAACTGGCGCTGCTTGGCGTGCTGGCCGCCCTGTGGGGCGCGTCCTATACCTTCATCAAGATCGGTGTCGAGACGATCCCGCCGATATCCTTCATCGCTGCCCGCACCTTGATTGCCGGCGCCATCCTGCTCGCGCTGATCCGCTGGCGCGGCCTCGCCATGCCCAAGGACAGCGCGACCTTGTGGCGGTTCATGGTCCAGGCCTGCCTCAACAGCGTCGTGCCGTTCACGCTGATCGCCGCCGCCGAGCGTTCCATCGATGCCGGCCTGGCCACCATTCTCAACGCGACCTCGCCGATCTTCACCTTTCTGCTGACCGCGCTGATCACCCGCCACGAATCCGTGACCGCACGCAAGCTGTTCGGCGTCGGTGCCGGCATCGCCGGTATTTGCCTGATCGTCGGCACCCAGGCGCTTGGCGGGCTCGGCCATCAATTGTGGGCGCAGCTTGCCGTCATTGCCGCCACGGTCTGCTATGCCGGCGCCGCCATTTTCGGCCGCGGCTTTAGGGGACTCGACCCGATGCTGCCGGCCGCCGGCTCGATGCTGTGCGGCGCAGTCATCCTCGTCCCCTTGAGCCTGGCCTTCGACCGCCCGTGGACCCTGTCGCCTTCAATGGCGTCGATACTGGCCTTGTTGGCATTGTCGGTGTTCTCCACGGCGCTGGCCTTCTGCATCTTTTTCCGCCTCATCCACACTCTGGGTTCGGTCGGCACGACGTCGCAGGCCTATCTGCGCGTGCCGATCGGCGTCGGCATCGGCGTCGTGTTTCTCGGCGAAAGCATCGGGCCGACGGCGCTCTGGGGCATGGGCTGCGTCGTCGCCGGCGTTGCGGCAATGACCATCCCAGCCCGCTCCCGGGCGCTGGCGCGCTAGATCATTATCAGATTTGGTTGAAATCTCATCATGATCTAACCCTTTGTTGGAGTATGATCTTTTCCAAAAACCGGTCCCCATTTTTTGGGATCATGCTCTAGTTAGTTCCCGTCCGGAATTGCGCCCGCTCCAGCAGGCTTGCGGCTGATAGGGTCTCCGCCTATGTCGGAGATGTCCGTTTGTTCCTGGGGGTGGAAACGCCGTGATCTCCAACGCTGCCCGCGCCGCCTTCAGCCGGCTGTTTTCTCCCGAATTCCGCGCGGTTTTCCTGAAGACGCTGGGCTTGACCGTCCTGGCGCTGGTCGCCTTGTGGTTCGTCTTGACCGGGCTTGTCGATTGGCTGGCGCTGCCATGGGTTCACTCCTTGTTGCCCGGCCTGCCGTCCTGGGCCGGATGGCTGGGCGGCATTATCGCGGCCATCGCTCTTGCCTTCGGGATGGCGCTGCTGATCGCGCCGGTGACGGCAATCGTGGCGGGCCTGTTTCTCGACGACATCGCCGAAGTGGTCGAGCGCACCGACTATCCGGCCGATCCCGTCGGACGCGCCATGCCGGCGCTGCGCTCGCTCGTGTTGTCGGTGAAATTCTTCGGCGTCGTCATCCTGGGCAACATCGTCGCCTTGCTCCTTCTGTTGGTTCCAGGCGTCAACATCGCCGCCTTCTTCATCGTCAACGGCTATCTGCTCGGACGTGAATTCTTCGAATTCGCCGCCATGCGCTTCCGCCCGGAAGATGAGGCGAGGGCGTTGCGCCGGAAATATGCCGGCACCGTCTTTCTGGCCGGGCTGCTCATCGCTGCCTTCCTCGCCGTGCCCCTGCTCAACCTGCTGACGCCGCTCTTTGCCGCCGCCATGATGGTGCATCTGCACAAGGCGGTCGGCGCGCGGGAGAGCGCCGGGCGATAGGCCTATCAACGCAGAAGAAAACCGCGTCCCAATTCGTCATCCGGCTCGACGGTGAATTCCGCCCGGCCCGAATAGTAGGCGCGGCCGCCGACGCGGGCGATGATCGCATCATGCGGGCCGGCCATGGTCGTGCGCGCCACCGCTCCGGAAAAGCGCGAGCCGGCGATGCTTTCGAAGGACCGCTCCTGACCAGGGTTGATCTCACCCTTGGCATGCATTGCCGCCAGCCGCGCGGTGACGCCGGAGCCGGTCGGCGAGCGGTCGACCTCGGCATCGGCAAAGACGCAGATGTTTTTTGTTGCCTCGCCGGAGAACGCATCGTGTCCATCGGTGAGGATGGTGCCGTAGAGGAAAGCGAGATCGGCATGGTCGGGATGCGATAGAGGGAACGCCGCCTTCAGCCGCTCGGTCAGCGCGGTTGCCGCGTCGACGAAATCGCGCACCCGGCTGCGGCCGAACTCCAGGCCGAATTGATGGCAGTCGGCCAGCGCGTAGAAGGCGCCGCCATAGGCGATGTCGAACGCAATCTTGCCGTATCCCCCCAATTCGATTTGTTGGTCATGGGCAAACAGAAAGGCCGGCACGCTTTCGAACGACACCGATCCCGCTTTGCCGTCCTTGACCTCCACCGAAGCGACGACCAAGCCGCACGGCGCCTCGATGTTGACCATGGTGATTGGCTCCTGTTTCGCCACCAGGCCTTCGTCGACGGCGTAGCGGCCAAGCGCAATGATGGCGTGGCCGCACATCGTCGAATAGCCCTCGTTGTGCATGAACAGCACGGCCAGCTCGGCGCCGGGCAGGTCGGGCTCCACCAGCAGCGCGCCATACATGTCGTAGTGGCCGCGCGGCTCGAAGATCAGCAGCTTGCGCAAATGGTCGAGGTGGTCGCGCACATAGGCGCGCTTTTCCAGGATCGTGCCTTTGGGAATGTCTGGATAGCCGCCGGTGACGATCCTGAGCGGCTCGCCGCCGGTGTGCATGTCGACGACGGTGAGCGTCATGCGCCGGGACCCCTAGCCTGAGGATTTGGAAAACAGCGCCTGCAATTTGCCGAACGGGATGGCGGCCCGGGTGAAGCCGAACGTGCCGTCCTGCTGGATCTCGCGCGCCGCGGTTTCCAGCATGCCGAAGGCGAAATTGGTCAGCCACGGACCGAGCGAGATGCGCTTGACCCCGGCCATGGCAAGGTCGGCGATGGTGAAGGCCGGGAGTGCCATGACATTGACCGGCCTGCTCACCGCCGAGCAGATGTTCCGGATGGTCTCGACATCTTTGAGGCCGGGCGCATAGAGCACATCGGCGCCGGCCTTTTCGAAGGCCTGCAGCCGCTTGATCGTGTCGTCGAGATCCGGTTTGCCCCAAAGGAAATTCTCGGCCCGTGCGGTGAAGACAAAATCATGCTTGAGCGCCCGTGCGGCCTCAGCAGCAGCTGCAACGCGCTCGACGGCGTGTGAAAACTCATAGATGGGCTTGTCGGGATCGCCGGTATGGTCCTCGATCGAGCAGCCGGCGAGACCTGCCGCTTCGGCCGCAAAAACCGTCTCGGCGGCACTCGTCGCGCTGTCGCCCTTGCCTTTCTCGAGATCGGCCGACACCGGCAGGCTGGTCGCCGCCGTCAGCTCGCGGCAATGGTGGATCATCGCCTCGAAGGTCACTGCGCCATCGGGCAGGCCGCGCGAGAAGGCAAAACCGGCGCTGGTCGTCGCCAGCGCCTTGAAGCCGAAGGAGGCCAGGAGCTTGGTCGTGCCGACATCCCAGGGGTTGGGCATGACGAAGGTCGAGGCGTGCAGGTCGCGAAAGATCTTGCCCTTGTCCATGAGTGCTCCCTTCAGATGCGGAATATCGGCAGATTCTATCGTGCAGAAATGCACCGGGCAAACGAATGCGGTTGGCTCAGAAGCGTTTGGCGTTCTCTCCTGCCAATCTGTCCAGCGCGTCGGTATCCTTGACGTAGTGCAACGTCTTCTTGTCCCAATGATCGGCAACGGAAATTGCGTGGGCTTCAGGCTTGGGCGGCTGGCCGTCGCAGCTCTCGCCGTTGAGCACCGTGGCGTCGGTCACCGTCACTTTGACCGCGGCATAAGGCTGCCCGTCAGCGATCGTCTGGAAAGCAACGTCCTGCTTGCGGCTGTAGGCGCACAGGTTCTCATCGAAGGTGAAGATCATGTCGATCAATTGGAATTTGTCGTCGCGCACCATGATCAGCGGCGTGATCGCGTAGTTTTGGCTTGAATTGAAATGCGCGCTCATGGTGATCACGATGTCGTCGTTCGGCCCAACGGAAAGCTTGCCCGGTTCACGGAAATAGGTGCCGCGGTCGAGCGCGACATTGACGGCGTCGAGCAGCTTCGGCTTGTCTGTGATGTCGTAGAGCGCCAGCACGGCATAGCCTTCGGCGCTGTCGGGAGAGTCGCCGAGGTCGTAGAGCATCGCCAGCCGGTCCTTGCCCCCGGCCTTGATGGCGAGCACGCCGGCGTTGGAGAGGCCCGATGTCTCAGGCGGCGAACCGCCGCCATCCGGTCCCTCGATGTGGCGCATCTCGATCGGCAATCCACCCCGGTAGAAACCGTTGCTGTCACCTGCGAGGCCGGGAATGACCATCCTTGCGAGGTCCAGATAGGTCACATCCATGTGACCGGGGATGGCGCTGCCGAATTCCGGGAAGCTGACGGCTTGCGCGCTGGCTGCGGTCCAAAGCCACGGCAGCAGCACAAGCGCTAGAGCAATTTCAGGAAAAGTGTGTGCGGTTTTCCGGCCGGAAATTGCGACAAAACAAAAAGATAGAGCGGTTCGCCGTTTCCATGAAACGGTGAAACGCTTTAGGATGGAGCGAAGCAGGTTCGTTGGCATGGGTGCCTCAGGCTGGCCGCGCGGAACCTAACACAGCTTCAGTGGATCGGCACCAGCCCGGCAAGTTCGCGCATGTCGTCGAACAGGACGCCGCCAGCGCCGGCTAGGCCATCGCGGTCGGAATAGGGATCGCCATGATAGGAATAGACACGCATGCCCGCGGCAATGCCGGCCTGCGTGCCGGCAACGCTGTCCTCGATGACGATGCAGTCGGCCGGCGCAAAACCCATGGTCTTTGCCGCATGCAGGAACAGGTCCGGGAACGGCTTGCCGCGGCTGACCATGGTCGAAGAGAACATGGCATGCTCGAACAGCGGCAGCAGCCCGGTCTGGCCGAGCGTGATGTGCATCTTCGAGATACGCGCAGAAGTGGCGACGCAATAGGGAATGCCGGCCGCGCGAACCGCCTCGATGAAGTCGCGCACATAGGGGATCGCCTCGACGCCATGCGCAAACAGATCGGGCAGGCCGGCATTCCAGCGATCGACGAAATCGGCGCCGAGCCGCACCGTGGTCGTCTCTTCGATTTCCTTCTGCACCGAAGCCATGCTGCGGCCGGAAAAATATTTGCGGCAATATTCGAATGTGGTGGGATAACCGGCGGCAACAAACCACTCGGCAAGCCGCCGGTTGGCAAGGTTCTCGGTGTCGACCAGGATTCCGTCGCAGTCGAAGATGACCAGTTTCGGTATGCTCATTCAGGCGGTGCCGGTCGATCCGAACCCGCCCGCGCCGCGCGTCGTGGCGCCGGCCAGCGAGCGCTCCTCAACCGTCACCTGCGTCACCGCGGCAAAGACGATCTGGGCAATGCGCATGCCGCGCGTCACCGCGAAATCCTCGTCGCCGAGGTTGACCAGCAGCACCTTAACCTCGCCGCGATAGTCGCTGTCGACCGTGCCTGGTGAATTGAGGACGGTCAGCCCATGCTTGAAGGCAAGGCCGGAGCGCGGCCGCACCTGGCCTTCCATTCCTTCGGGAATTTCCAGGATCAGACCGGTCGGCACCAAGGCGCGCTTGCCAGGCAGGATCAGCAGCGGCCGGTCTTCCGGCACCGCGGCGCGCAGATCCATGCCGGCGGCGCCGGTGCTTTCGTAAGCGGGAAGGGGAAGTCCATCGCCATGCGGCAACCTGACGAAGCCGATAGTGGGACCAATGACGGAGGAATTTTGGAAGGCTGCGCGCATAAAATCGATCCTATCGGCGCGAACGGCGATTCGGTCAACTCGTCCGCAGGCCATCAACGGCTTTCTTTCAGGCGTCAGTGTGACCTAGCGCAATTCCACCGGAACGACGGTCGTCTCCTTGATCTCCTCCATGACGAAGGAGGCCGAAACGTCCGACAGCGCCACCTTGGCGATCAGCCGCTGATAGAGCCGGTCATAGGCCTTCATGTCAGCGACGCGGGCGCGCAGCACGTAGTCGAGATCGCCGGACATGCGATAGACCCCGGTGATCTCGGGAAAACCAGTCACCGCCGCACGGAACTTCTGCAGCCAGTCCGGGTCATGATTGGAGGTGCGGATCAGGATGAACACCGAAAGTCCGAGCCCGAGCTTGTCGGCATCGACCAGCGCCACCCGTCCGGTGATGACGCCGTCCTCTTCCAGCCGCTTGACCCGGCGCCAGCAGGCGTTGCGCGACAGCGACACTTTTTCGGAGAGCTGATCGACCGACAGTGTGCCGTCGCGTTGCAGCTCGGCCAGCAATCTTCGGTCGATTTCATCAAATTCAAGCGCCATGTTGGGATGAATGTCCCGAACCACGGCGTTAGACAAGGACAAATTGAGACCGATGAACCTTTACCCCGTGGCAGGATACCCACATCGGGGCTTATCCCGGCAGGAGGGATCACCATGACGACGCTGTTTTCGAAGCTGTTCACCTCTCACCCGGCCAAGGTGGGCGAGACCTATTTCAGCCATATGGCCTTTGCCGCCTGGTTCTGCTCGCGCCTCCTGATGGCCGCTGGTGCGGCACTCGTTCACGCTTTCTTGCCGTTTCTCTTCGAAACTACGGCAAGCCGAATCGTTCGCGAACTCTACGAGCGGACGCACAACAGAGGCTCGCACGCGGTGAAGGAGCCCCAGGCTCTCTTGGATCGCGCCTAGGATTGGTTAGAAGCGATGTGCCGATGGGCGGCCTATCTGGGTGAAGCGGTCTTCCTCGAAGACGTCGTCACCGCGCCTTGCCACTCGCTGATTGCCCAGAGCCATTGCGCCCAGGAAGCCAAGTCGCCGACCAATGGCGACGGTTTCGGCCTTGCCTGGTATGGCGACCGGCCCGAGCCCGGCCTCTACCGCGACATCCTGCCGGCCTGGTCGGATCCCAATCTGAAAAGCCTGTGCCGGCAGATCAAATCCGGCCTGTTCCTCGCCCATGTCAGAGCGTCGACCGGCGGCGCCACCAGCCGCATGAACTGCCATCCCTTCATCTCCGGCAGCTGGTCGTTCATGCACAACGGCCAGATCGGCGGCGTCGAAAAGATCCGCCGCGCGCTGGAGAACTCGCTCTCTGACGCCGCCTTCGACCAGCGCGAGGGCACCACCGATTCCGAATTGTTTTTCCTGCTGATGATCGACGAGGGTCTTGCTGGCGACCCGCAAGGGGCAGTATCGCGCGCCACCGCTCGCGTCATCGAGGCATCGCGCCGCGCCGGTCTGGAGCCAGCCTTGAAACTGACCGCAGCGTTCTCGGATGGGCAGGCGCTCTATGCCGTGCGCTACGCCAGCGACGCCCACGCGCCAACGCTCTACACCTCGCTCCGCAATGGCGGTCGCTGCATCGTTTCCGAACCCTTCGACCGCGAAGGCAGCGACTGGCAGGCCATTCCGCCGGCGAGCTTTGTCACGATCAGCGGCGATGGGATGGTTATTCGGCCGTTCGTGCCGGCAACTGCGAAGCTCCCGCTGGTGGGCTGATCGAAGGAAACAGGGTAGGCCGCATTCCTTCGCGCCCCCCTCAACCGAACCGGTCAGCGCAATTACGATCAAGCGTTCCCTGTCCTAGAAATGCTGAACTCACTTCAAGCCGCGCCTGCCATTTGGCGAAGGCGCCGACTGCCGGAGCATTCGCCATGGACCTAGTCTTCTCCTCGACCGTCGACCTCGCCGCCACGATTGCGGCGCGAAAAATCTCCGCCGTTGAGGCGCTAGACGCGCAACTGGCGCAGATTGACCTGCATAACGAGGCGGTCAACGCGGTCGTCAATCTCGATCGGGAAGGCGCCCGCGAGCGCGCGAAACAAGCCGACGCGGTGCAGGCGCGCGGCGATGCGCTCGGACCGCTGCATGGCGTGCCTTTCACGTTGAAGGACATGCACCAAACCGCTGATATGAAGACCACGGTTGGTTTCGCACCATTCGCCGACTATGTGGCAAAGGCAGACAGTCCGGTCGTCGCCCGATTGAAAGCCGCAGGCGGCATCCTGATTGGAAAGACCAATGTCGCGACGATGCTGGGCGACTGGCAATCGGACAATCCGCTGTTCGGTCGCACCAGCAATCCGTGGAACCGCTCGCGCACGTCAGGCGGGTCCAGCGGTGGCGCCGCGGCAGCGGTGGCGACCGGCATGACGCCGTTCGATGTGGGAACCGACATGCAGGATTCGATCCGCCTGCCGTCGGCTTTTTGCGGTGTCTACGGGTTGAAACCGACCGAGCATCGCGTGTCGCTGGCCGGCGCCTTCCCCGATCCGAACGGCGCGGCGCGAAGCGTGCGGTTGATGTCCTGCCTCGGCCCGCTGGCGCGCAGCGTGGATGATCTTGCGCTGATCTACAAAATCATCGCCGGCCCGGACGGAGCAGACACCGACCTCGCGCCGGTGCCCGTAGAGGCCATGCCCAGGCTCGACCTCAAGACATTGCGCATCACCGTCGCGCCGTCCTTCCCCGGCTTTCCGGTGGCTGGTAAAATCGCTGCCGCGGTCGAAAGCCTGGCCAAGCGCTTGCAATCAGCAGGGGTGATTGTGGAAGAAGCGAACTTGCCTGAGATCGATCTGCATGACGATCTGGAGCAGGGCGGCGATCTGATCGGCATGATGCTGGAGGCAGCGCAGCCCGAACCGCCGGAGCAGCCAACGCCGATCACCAATTGGTTCGAGGCGCTCGCTCGCCGCGACCGCTCGATCCTGGCCTGGGACAGGTTCTTCGAAACCTGCGATGCCTTGCTGTGCCCGGTCGCCATGACCACGGCCTTCGCGCATTGTGAGCCCGGCACGCCGATCGAAGTCGACGGCAAGGAGCAAAGCTATTGGATGCTACCGGCCTATGGCGCGGTCTTCAATTATTCCGGCCATCCGGCACTCTCGCTGCCCTGCGGGCAAGACCGCGACGGCCTGCCTATCGGCCTGCAACTGGTCGGCAAGCGCTGGTCGGAATCGCGGCTGCTCGGCATCGCCAAGGCGATCGAAGCGCTGACCGGCGGCTTCAAGCGTCCGCCGGGCTACTGAGCAAACCGACCCAACCCATAAGGCGTCAGCAGCGGATCACGCTCGCCGTCGAGAATTTCGCGCGTGGCGAACAGCCCGACCGCCGGCGCCAGCGTGATGCCGGAATGCATGACGGCGACATAGAGGCCGTCGGCGCCCTCGGCGCGGCCGATGATCGGAAAGCCGTCGATCGGCGTCGGCCGGTAGCCAACCGTGTGGAAATCGAATTCCAGTTCGTCGGCGCCGCGCAAGGCCGCCTTCATTGCTGCGAACAAATCGCGCGCCGTGGCGTCGGGGTTCTCACCTGGATCGCCGCCGGCGAAATCCGAGCCGGCAATGATGCGGCCCTCCGCCGTCTGGCGCATATGCAGCTTTTCGGCATGCACCAGCCCGTTGAGCAGCTTCTTGTAGGGCCGCGAGTGGACGATCAGGCCGGGCGGGGTCTCGATAGGTAGCTTGATGCCGGCGGTAGCGGCAATATCGGGCGCCCCGACGCCGGCTGCGATCACCACCTCTTCGGCTGCCATCAGCCCATGCGATGTATCGACACCGGTAATCCTGCCATCGGTCTGGACAAGTGCGGTTACAGAACTGGAGAGAACGCGCGCACCTTGCCGTTCTGCGTCGGCCAGCAGCGCCTTGGCCGCTGCGACCGGTTCGGCCACGCCTTCTTCCGCGACATAGACAGCCAATTCCGGTGGCTCGACGAGACTGGGCTCGATTTGCGCTGCCCGCCCGGCGTCGACGCGTTCGATGCCGTAACCCCAGGAAGCGTGCTCAGCCGCGTAGGCTTCGAGCCTGCCTGCCGGCAGATCCCAGCACAGCCCGCCGCACCAGGCGAGCGGCAGGCCGGGCAGCTCGTTTGCCAGCCGCTTCCATTCGGCCATCGCACGGATGCGCAGCCGGAAATAGATTTCGGGATTGCCCCAGCTGGCGTTGATCCAGGCAAAGGAGTTTGGCGTGGCGACGCCGCCGGCACCACTATCGGAAATCACAGTCACCCGCGCCCCGGCCTTGGTCAGGTGCCAGGCGATGGACGCCCCGATAATGCCGGCGCCGATGACGATGACTTCTTTAGCGCTGCTCATACCGGACCTCTCAAATTGGGCTCCTCTGATGCCACCGCAGCGGGTTAAGCTCAAGGGCGGTCGAGGCCTGCCGGCCCGAAACGGTCGACAGGCTGGCAATGCGCTGCTAGAAGCCCGCGCCACAGACAGGATTCCAGAAATTGGCTGAAGACATCGAACAGGCGGTATCGCGCCGCCGCACTTTCGCGATCATCGCCCACCCAGACGCCGGCAAGACGACGCTCACCGAAAAGCTGCTGCTGTTCGGCGGCGCCATCCAGCTTGCGGGCGAGGTCAAGGCCAAGAAGGACCGCATCCAGACGCGGTCCGACTGGATGAAGATCGAGCGCGAGCGCGGCATTTCGGTCGTCACCTCGGTGATGACCTTCGAATACGAGGACAATGTCTTCAACCTGCTCGACACGCCAGGTCACGAGGATTTCGCCGACGACACCTATCGTACGCTCTCGGCGGTCGACTCGGCCGTCATGGTCATCGACGCCGCCAAGGGCATCGAGCCGCGCACGCTGAAACTGTTCGAAGTCTGCCGGCTGCGCGACATCCCGATCATCACCTTCATCAACAAGATGGACCGCGAAAGCCGCGACCCGTTCGAAATTCTCGACGAGATCGAGCAGAAGTTGGCGCTGGACACCGCCCCCGTCACCTGGCCGATCGGCCGCGGCAAGACTTTTGCCGGCACCTATCACCTGGCGCTGAATGCGGTGCGCAAGGGCGATGCAGAGAAAGACCGCACGCCGGTCAATGGCCCCGATTCCAACCGCGTCGCCGGCCTGTTGCCGGAAAACGAGCGCGAGGCCTTCATCGAGGAGCTGGAGCTCGCGCGCGAAGCTTGCCGCCCGCTCGACATCGACGCCTTCCGCGAAGGTCATCTGACACCGGTCTATTTCGGCTCGGCGCTGCGCAATTACGGCGTGCGCGACCTGATCGAGGCGCTCGGCGCCTTCGGCCCGCCGCCGCGTGCGCAGGACGCAGACACCCGCAAGGTCGAGGCGACGGAGGAGAAGATGACGTCCTTCGTGTTCAAGATCCAGGCCAATATGGACCCCAACCATCGCGACCGCATCGCCTTCGTGCGCGTCTGTTCGGGCAAGCTCGAGCGCGGCATGAAGGCCAAGCTGGTGCGCACCGGCAAGCCGATGAGCCTGTCGGCGCCGCAGTTCTTCTTTGCCCGCACCCGCGTCACCGCCGACGAAGCGTTTGCCGGCGATGTCGTCGGCATTCCCAACCACGGCACGCTGCGTATCGGCGATACGCTGACCGAAGGCGAGGAGATACTGTTCCGCGGCGTACCCAACTTCGCGCCGGAAATCCTGCGCCGTGTGCGCCTCGGCGACGCGATGAAGGCGAAAAAACTCAAGGAAGCGCTGCACCAGATGGCCGAGGAAGGCGTCGTGCAGCTGTTTTCGCCGGAAGACGGCTCGCCGGCCATCGTCGGCGTTGTCGGCGCGCTGCAGCTCGACGTCTTGAAGGAAAGGCTGAATTTCGAATACACGCTGCCGGTCGAATTCGAAATGTCGCGCTTCTCGGTCTGCCGCTGGATTTCGGCCGACGACAAGGCCGAAACGCTTCGCTTCATTGAGGCGCATCGCGGCGACATCGCCCGCGATCTCGACAACGACCCTGTGTTTCTGGCCCAGCACGCCTTCTCGCTGAACTACGAAGCCGAACGCTGGAAGGCGATCCGCTTCGCAACCGTCAAAGACTACCAGGTCCGCGACAAGGCGGCGTAAGGCGCCCCTTTTCCTTCTGCCCGTTTACGCGGAGAGGGTGCCCGAAGGGCGGATGAGGGGCAGCGCCGACGTTGAAGGGTCAATTGGCTCCCACGCGCGCCGGCCCTTCGCATGGCTCAGGGCGTTCGAAGCTCGAAAAGCCAAGCAATTGGCTTTTCGTCCGCTACGCGGACTCCTTCTCACCCCTCCGCAGCTTCCTCGATCTTGGCAATATCGATCTTGCTCATCTGCATCATCGCCGACATCACCCGCCCGGCCTTGGCCCGGTCCGGATCCAGAAGCAGGCGCGGCAGTTGCTCCGGCACGACTTGCCAGGAGACGCCGAACTTGTCCTTCAGCCAGCTGCATTGCGACGGTTCGCCGCCGCCTTCGATGAGCTTGTCCCAGAAATAATCGACCTCTTCCTGGGTCTTGCAGTCGATCGACTGTGACATCGCCTCGTTGAACTTGAATTGCGGTCCGCCGTTGAGCGCCTGGAACTGCACGCCGTCGAGTTCGAACGTGGTTACCAGCGCCTTGCCGGCATCGGTATGGCCTTCGGGCCAACGCAGCACGCTCAGTACCTTCGAGTTCTTGAAGATGGAAACGTAGAAATTCATCGCCTCTTCGGCCTGGCCGTCGAACCACAGGCAGGTGGTGATCTTTTGCATGTCATGCTCCTCGGGTGTTTGGTTGCGATTACAGGTGAAGCGGCTGACTTATAGAAATGGTGCCATTCCCTTGCCGTCGTCCCAAGGACGGATGCCGGGCTAGCGATCCGACACTGGCCGGCAATCTTTTTCGAAACCCTGATTTCAGCGAGACTCTGGCGCATTGCAAAAATGTGGCCAGACCATACTTGCCGGTCTATAAACCCTGCGATCCAAATCCAGCGCCGCCACGCTCCGCGTTGAGCGCAGCCAGCCAGCCAAGGAAAATTCATGCCTGCCTATCGCTCCCGCACTACCACCCACGGCCGCAACATGGCCGGCGCCCGCGGCCTGTGGCGCGCCACCGGCATGAAGGATTCGGATTTCGGCAAGCCGATCATCGCGGTGGTCAATTCCTTCACCCAGTTCGTGCCGGGTCATGTCCATCTGAAAGACCTTGGCCAGCTGGTGGCGCGCGAGATCGAGAAGGCCGGCGGTGTCGCCAAGGAATTCAACACCATCGCCGTCGATGACGGCATCGCCATGGGCCATGACGGCATGCTCTATTCGCTGCCGTCGCGCGAGCTGATCGCGGACTCGGTCGAATACATGGTCAACGCGCATTGCGCCGATGCCATGGTCTGCATCTCCAATTGCGACAAGATCACGCCCGGCATGCTGATGGCCTCCTTGCGCCTCAATATCCCAAGCGTCTTCGTCTCCGGGGGGCCGATGGAAGCCGGCAAGGTGGTGCTCGCCGGCAAGACACAAGCGCTCGACCTGGTCGACGCCATGGTTGCCGCCGCCGACGACAAGATCTCCGACGAGGACGTCAAGGTCATCGAGCGCTCGGCTTGCCCGACCTGCGGCTCGTGCTCGGGCATGTTCACCGCCAATTCGATGAACTGCCTGACCGAAGCACTGGGGCTCTCGCTGCCGGGCAACGGCTCGACGCTGGCAACCCACGCCGACCGCAAGCGGCTGTTCGTCGAGGCGGGTCACCTTATCGTCGATCTCGCCCAGCGCTACTACGAGCAGGATGATGAGACGGCGCTGCCGCGCAGCATCGCCTCGAAGGGCGCCTTCGAGAACGCCATGACGCTCGACATCGCCATGGGCGGCTCGACCAATACGGTGCTGCATATCCTGGCCGCCGCCCACGAGGGCGAAGTCGATTTCACCATGGAAGACATCGACCGGCTGTCACGGCGGGTTCCGGTGCTATGCAAGGTCGCACCGGCCAAGTCCGACGTGCATATGGAAGACGTCCACCGCGCCGGCGGCATCATGGCGATCCTCGGCCAGCTCGACAATGCCGGGCTGCTCAACCGCGACCTGCCCACGGTGCACACGGCGAGCCTCGGCGAAGCGCTCGACCATTGGGACATTTCCCGCACCTCCAGCCAAAGCGTCCGCGATTTCTTCCTCGCCGCTCCGGGTGGCGTGCCGACACAGGTCGCCTTCAGCCAGGACCGCCGCTGGGACGAGCTCGACCTCGACCGCGAGAAGGGCGTCATCCGTTCGGCCGAAACGCCGTTCTCGAAAGACGGCGGCCTTGCCGTGCTGAAAGGCAATCTGGCGCTCGACGGCTGCATCGTGAAGACGGCCGGCGTTGACGAGTCGATCCTGAAGTTCACCGGCCCGGCCCGCGTGTTCGAAAGCCAGGACGCTTCGGTGAAGGCGATCCTGTCCAACGAAATCAAGGCCGGCGATGTCGTCGTCATCCGCTATGAAGGGCCGCGTGGCGGCCCCGGCATGCAGGAAATGCTCTACCCCACCAGCTATCTGAAGTCGAAAGGCCTCGGCAAAGCCTGCGCGCTGGTCACCGACGGCCGCTTCTCCGGCGGCACATCAGGCCTGTCGATCGGCCATGCCTCGCCCGAAGCAGCGGAAGGCGGCACGATCGGACTGGTGCAGGAAGGCGATACGATCGAGATCGACATCCCCAACCGCACGATCCGGCTTGCTGTCAGCGACGCTGAACTCGACGCGCGCCGCGCGGCCATGGAGGCGAAGGGCGCCATGGCCTGGAAGCCCGAGGAAAAGCGCAAGCGCAAGGTGACGACCGCGCTGCGCGCTTACGCCGCCTTCGCCACCAGCGCCGACAAGGGCGCGGTGCGGCACGTGCCGGAGTGATCCAGCCCGGCTAGTGGTACTGGCCGTACCAAGGCGATTTCGGATCGGGAAGATAGGGCCAATCCGTGCGGGTTGGCAGCGATCGCTTTGCGTCTTCCGCCTGTGATGGTGTCAAGAAGATGCCGAACAGGTCGTTTCCACCGTTGAGCGCGTAGTATCGCACGCCCGAATGGGTGAGCTGGTCATTGATGATTTTGAAGAAGACATAAGTGGCCGTGCCCCAGCTTTTGTCTTCGCTGCCCACACTATCCGGGGCGTATATCACGAACTCCTGGCCAGCCGAGCGCACGGCATATCGTGAAGCGTACATGTCTACGCTTTCCTCGATTGCGATTGGGTCTTTCACATATTGCCGAAGCTCGGGCAAAACTTCTTGGTAGGTCTTTGCGATTCCTTGTTCGGCGAGGTTCTCCGCGTCGAGGTGATGCGCCTTGTCGTAGTCGAGAGCCATGGCAGGAGATTGCGCGGCAAAGGTGCCCAACAAGACGGATCGTAGAAAGGACATGAACCGAGCAGCGCGCATACTCGCACTCCGTTATGGCATCAGCTGATATTCGTAAAGCTTCTGATACAGCCCGCCCTGGTTGAGCAGCGTGCGATGCGCGCCGCTTTCCACCACCTTGCCGGCCTCCAGCACCACGATCGTGTCGGCCTGGTGCACGGTCGACAGGCGGTGGGCAATGACGATGGTGGTGCGCCCGACCGTCAGCTGCTGCAGCGCGTCGCGGAAAAGCGCCTCGGATTCGGCGTCGAGCGCGCTGGTCGCCTCGTCCAGCAGCAGGATTTCGGCATTGCGCAGCATGGCGCGCGCGATCGAGATGCGCTGGCGCTGGCCGCCTGACAGCAGCGCGCCATTCTCGCCGACATCCGTGTCGTACCCTTTCGCCTGGGCGCTGATGAAGTCATGTGCATTGGCGGCCCTTGCGGCGGCCATTACTTCCTCGTCCGTGGCGCCCTCGCGCCCGAGCCTGATGTTGTGCATGATCGTGCCGGCAAACAGGAACGTGTCCTGGCTGACATAGGCGATCTTTTCCCTGACCGAGGTGAGCGTGGCACAAGAAATGTCCTGCCCGTCGAACATCACCCTGCCGACCTGCGGGTCGTACATGCGCATGATCAGGTTGAGGATGGTCGACTTGCCGCTGCCCGAGGGTCCGACCAGCGCCGTCATCTTGCCTGCGGCAAGCGTCAGGTCCAGTCCCTCGAACACCGGCGCGCTTTCGGGGTAGGCGAAGCTGACATTGTCGAAATGGATCTCGCCCGGCCCGGCCCGCAGCGGCTTTGCATCCGGCTTTTCGGCCAGCGTCAGCGGCCGGTCGGCGAGCTGGAACATCATGCGCACGCCGACAATGCCGGTTTCAAGCGAGATGCGTACGCGGGCCAGGCGCTTGGCCGGCTCATAGGCCAACAGCAGCGCCGCGATGAACGCCATGATGTTGCCCGGCATCTGACCGCCGCCGCCCAGAACCAGGAAGCCGCTGACAAAAACGGCGCCAGCGATGGCCAGCCCCGCAAGTGTTTCCATCACCGGGCTGGTGGCGGCCTCCAGCGTGGCGATGTTGTTGGCGCGGCTCTCCACGTCCGACACGGCCTTGTACATGCGCTTGCGCATGGCGCCTTCGAGGCCGAAGGATTTGACGACGCGCACGCCGATCGCCGTTTCCTGCATCACCTGCACGATCTGGCCGAGCGAACGGAATTCTTGCGAGGCAATTTTTCGGACGCGCTTCAGGATACGATTGACGCCGTAAATGGCGATCGGCCCGATCACCAGACAGATCAGGGACAGCGCCGGCTGCTGCCAGACCATCACACCCACCAGCGCAGCCAGCGTCACCAGGTCGCGAACATAGGACGTGACGATTTGGTCGAGCACGCTGCGCGCGGCCTGGGCATTGTTCGTCATGCGCGAAATCAGTTCGGACGAAGAGGTCGAATGATAGAATTCGATGCCTTGCGCAAGAATGCTGTCATAGATCTTGCGCTGCCGGTCGGCGATGATGGCATTGCCGACCCTGCTCATGAAGTAGGCCTGGATGAAGTTTGCGAAGCCCTTGAGAATGAAAATCGCTCCGGTCGCCGCCGCGATCAGATTGACCTGCCCAATCCGCTTGTAAACCACGAATTCATTGGTGATTTCGCGCAGCATATAGGCGCTGGCTGCTGTCGTTGCCGCCACCACCAGCATCGACAGAATGGCCGCAGCGTAGCCAAATCTATGCGCGTGAAAGGATTCCCGCAAAAGCCTTGCGATAAGGCGCTGGTTTTCCGTCGAACGGAAGAAGCGAAACAAATGGCCGATCCCATGCCTGACTGACGAATTTCGGATTCGCCACCAGGGCGAAAGGCGGCTTATAGAGCGAGTTGTGGCCGGATGGAACCTTTCGCTGTCGCGGAGACAATCGGCTGCGGCACGGTGTCTTTTGCGCCACGATTGCGGCGATTGATCTGCGGGGAGATGACGACAGATGGATTTCGACCTTGTTGTGCGCGGCGGAACGCTGCCCGACGGCACCGTCGCCGACCTCGGCATCATCGGCGAGACGATCGTCGCCATCGAGCCCGAACTGCATGTCAGCGCCGGCACGTCGATCGACGCCCGTGGCAATCTGATCTCGCCGCCCTTCGTCGATCCGCATTTCCATATGGATGCCACGCTGTCCTACGGCATTCCACGCATCAACGCTTCGGGTACGCTGCTGGAGGGCATTTCGCTATGGGGCGAGCTGAAGCCGCTCCTGACGCATGACGCGGTTCGCGAGCGGGCGCTCGCCTATTGCGACTGGGCGGTCTCGATGGGCCTGCTCGCCATCCGTACCCATGTCGATGTCTGCGATGACAGGTTGCTCGCGGTCGAGGCGCTGCTCGACGTCAAGAAGATTGTCGCGCCCTATATCGACCTGCAATTGGTCGCCTTCCCGCAGGACGGGTTTTATCGCTCGCCGACGGCGCGCCACAACACCATCCGCGCGCTCGACATGGGCGTCGACATCGTCGGCGGCATCCCGCATTTCGAACGCACCATGGCCGACGGCACGCGCTCGGTGACCGAATTGTGCGAAATCGCGTCGAAGCGCGGGCTGATGGTCGACCTGCATTGCGACGAGACCGACGATCCGCTGTCGCGCCACATCGAGCAGCTTGCCTATGAGACCCACCGCCTTGGCCTTCAGGGCAAGGTGGCCGGCTCGCACCTGACTTCCATGCACTCGATGGACAATTATTACGTCTCCAAGCTCCTGCCGCTGATTGCCGAGGCCGGTGTGTCGGCGATCCCCAATCCGTTGATCAACATCATGCTGCAGGGCCGCCATGACACGTTTCCCAAACGCCGCGGCATGACCCGGGTGAAGGAGATGCAGGCGCTCGGCATCCGCGTCGGCTGGGGCCAGGATTGCGTTCTCGACCCCTGGTATTCGCTCGGCACCGCCGACATGCTCGACGTCGCCTTCATGGGCCTCCACGTCGCTCAGATGTCGAGCCCTGCCGACATGGCGCGCTGCTTCGACATGGTCACCAATGTCAACGCCGCCATCATGGGCCTCGATCATCTCGGCCTTGCCGTGGGCAAGCGCGCCAGCTTCGTTATCCTCGATGCCGGCAACCCGATCGAGGCCTTGAGGTTACGTGCCGAACGGCTGTGCGTCGTCGCCAGGGGCAAGGTGGTGGCCGAGCGCACGAAGCAGGAGACACGGCTGTCGATCGCCGGCCGTCCCGGACAGGTGAACCGGCGGCACAAAACTGCGTAGAAACAGCCGATTTCCGCCGCTGGTCTTACCGATTTGCCTCGTCAAAGCGGCCGCTTGCAGCTAGGGAGCCGCATGGCCCAGTCGCTCGTCCGCACCTTTACCATCAGGAACGTGCTTTTGGCCGGCATCCTTTTGATGCTGGCCGGCGACTTCATGTTCGCGCTGAACGACGCGATGGGCAAATGGCTGGTCGCCAGCTTCTCGGTGGGGCAGGTGGTGCTGATCCGATCGATCGGGGCCTTCATCGTGCTCGGCCCGATGATCGCCAACCAGGGCGCCGGCAGACTGTTCCAGATGGAGCGGCCGGTCCTCCAGATTCTGCGCGTGCTGGCGACCACGGTGGATACAGCCTTGTTTTACGCGGCCGTCGTCTATCTGCCGCTGGCCGATGTGATGAGCTTCTACATGGCCGGGCCGATCTATGTGGCGGCGCTGTCGCATTTCCTGCTCGGTGAAAAGGTCGGCTGGCGCCGCTGGGCCGCCATCCTGGTCGGCTTCTGCGGCGTGCTGATCATCTTGAAGCCGTCTTCGGCGGCGTTCTCGCAGTCCTCGCTGTTCGCACTGGTCGGCAGCATTGCCTTCGCCTTCGCCATCATCCTCAGCCGCCGCCTGCGCGGCACCAGCGACACAACGCTGGTCACCTGGCAGACTATCGGCACGCTGCTGGTCGGCGGCGTGATGACCATCGGCGCCTGGCAGACGCCCTCGGCACTCGATTTCGGCGCCATGCTCCTGCTCGGCATCGTCTCCTGCAGCGCGCATCTGATGATTACCAGGGCGCTGAAACTGGCCCCTGCCTCGACGCTGGCGCCGCTGCACTACAGCCTGCTTCTATGGGCGGTGATCTTCGGCCTGGCCTTCTTCGGCGACGTGCCGGGACCGCGCATCCTGATCGGCGCGGCCATCGTCGTGCTCGCCGGCCTGTTCATCTTCCACCGCCAGAAGGTGGTCGAAATAGTCGTGCCGCCGGAGAACGTGCCGAAAGGCGTGAATTGACCTAACCTTGGCGCACCGCCGCCAGATGCCGTGAAAACTCAGGCGTTTCCATCAGCGCCTTGCAACGGGCGAAGCGGCCGTCGGCATAGGCGCGGAAATCCTCGACCGGGTTGTTGTTGGCAAGCTGGATAAGGCCCCAGAGCGTCCACAACAGGTCGCACATCGCCTTGTAGGTGACGACGCGGCCGCGCTCGGCCGGTTTTGCCTCGCCGCCGAAATAGGCGCGCATCATCTCTTCCTCCTGCGCGGTGTCGAACCGGCCTTCGACCGAGAGGTCGCCGAGGTCCCAGAGCGGGTCGTTCATCCCCGAATATTCCCAGTCGACGATCCACATCCGCTCGCCCGTATCGAGAAAATTCTCGCACAGTGGATCGCAATGGCAGGCGGCAATCGGCAGTCTATGCGCGGCAAGGGACGCACGCACGGTGTCGGATTCGCGCACCACGTCGTGGTAGCCCGGCGGCAAGGCGACTTCCTTGGTCGATAAGACCTTGAGATAGTCGTCGATCATCGCAAACAGCTCGAAGCGGAACGGAAATACCGCACCGGACGTGTGCAGCTTGCGGAAGGCTTCGCCGGCGCGGGCCGGGCTGCCGGCGCGCAGCTTGAACTTTTCCGGCGACATCGTCACGGCGCCGGCAACGAAGCGGCTCGCCAGCACGCCTGTCGCGGGGTCGACATGCAGCACTTCGGGGCTGACGCCCGCTTTGGCCGCCTCACGCGCCGCCACCGCTTCATTGGCGCGGTTGATATACTCCTCGGTGCCTTTGCCGGGGATACGCAGGCAGATATCGCCGGCCCGAAAGACGAGATTGGTCATCCCGCCCAGCCGCTCAAGCGGTCCGTCATAGCCCGCCAATGCCGGAATTGCCGCAAGTGTTGCGCGTGCCTCGTCCGTCCCCATGCCTGTTGCCCTTGGCCGTGTATTTCTTGCGACAACGGTTCCACAGTTTTCGCCGTTTGGCTATCATCCGATCGAGGGTGAGCAGCGAGCTGGCGGAGAAACAGCCATGGCGGGCAACAAGGATCATGGCGGGCTTGGCGCCGCCTATGCGGCGCAACGGCCCGAGGACGTCGCCGCGATCTATGACAGTTGGTCGGAAACCTACGATGCCGATATGTCGGCCGCCGGCTACCGCCATCCGACGATCTGCCTGGCCCTGCTGGCCCGCCATCTGCCGCGCGGCGCCGCACCGCTTCTCGACGCCGGCGCCGGCACCGGGCTGATCGGCGAGTGGCTGGCCATCACCGGCTATCCCCAGGTCGAAGCGCTCGATATTTCGCAAGGCATGCTGTCTAAAGCCGCGGCAAAGGGCGTCTATTCGGCGCTGCATTGCCTGGCGCTCGGCGGGCCACTGCCCTTTGCCGACAATGCCTATGCAGGCATCGTCTCGGCCGGCGTTTTCACCTCCGGCCATGTCGGCGCCGAGGGGCTGGACGAACTGATCCGCGTCTGCCGTCCCGGTGGCGTCATCGTGCTGACCATCAAGAACACGCTGTGGAACGCCGGCTTTGCCGATCGCATCGCTGCGCTCGAGGCTGAGGTCAGGGTCGTTCGTGCCGAGGAGACTGCGCCTTATGTTTCGATGCCGGGCGAGGCTGACACCGTGCCCAGCCGCGGCCTTGTGCTCCGTGTGAGCTAATCCAGGTTTCGTCTACGCCTTGATCCTGCTCATCGAAGCATCGTACATCGGTTCGAGATGGATCTTGGCCGGCGTCCGCTCCATGGCGACCACCAGCTCATAGTCGCCCGAGCCGAGGAAATCGTCGCCGACGCCATCGGCATTGCGGACATAACCGTAACCGATGTTCTTGGCCAGCGTGTAGCCATAGCCGCCGCTGGTGAGATAGCCGACCGGTTCGCCATTGCGCAAAATCGTCTCGCGCCCGACCAGCACGATATCGGGATCGTCGACCGTGAAGCCGGCAAAGCGTTTCTTCAGGTCGGCGCCGCTGATCTTTTCGAGCGCCCGCCGGCCGACGAAATCGGTGTTCTTCCTCAGCTTCACCGCCCAGCCGAGGCCGGCCTCCTGAGGCGTGTCGTTGGGGGTGATGTCGGAGCCCCAGGCGCGGTAGCCTTTCTCCAGCCGAAGTGATTCCAGCGCCCGATAGCCTATCGGCCGGATGCCGTGCGGCTTGCCGGCGGCCATCAATGCGTCGAAGATTTCGCCGGTGGCGGCGATCGGCACATGCAATTCCCAGCCGAGCTCGCCGACATAGGTGACGCGCAGCGCCCGAACCGTATGACCGGCAATGGCGATCTCGCTGACATGGCCGAACGGGAAGGCGGCATTCGAGACATCCGCGTCGGTGACGGCCGAAAGCACATCGCGGGCGCGCGGCCCCATCAGCGACAGCGTGCCGAAATCCTCGGTGACATCTTTCAACGTCACGTCGAGGCCCTTACCGACATGGTCGCCGATCCAGGAGAGATCATGCGTGCGGAAGCCGGTGCCGGTCACGATGTAGAATTTCTCCTCGGCGAGCCTGCCCACAGTCAGGTCGGCCTCGATGCCGCCGCGCGTGTTGAGCAACTGCGTGTACGTCAGCCGTCCCACCGGCTTGGCGACATCGTTGGCGCAGATCCAGTCCAGCGCCTTGGCTGCATCCGCACCTGTCATTTCGTATTTGGCGAAGGAGGACTGGTCGAAGATGCCGACTTTCTCGCGCACATGCCGGTGCTCCTCGCCGACCTGGCCAAACCAGTTCTGCCGGCCCATGGAATAAATGTCTTCGGATGTGGCGCCCTGCGGCGCGAACCAGTTCGGCCGCTCCCAGCCGAGCTTGGAGCCGAACACCGCGCGGTGCGCTTTCAGCCGCTCGTAGAGCGGCGAGACGATGCGCGGCCGGCCCGAGACGTACTCCTCATGCGGAAAGCCGATCGTGTAATGCTTGCCATAGGCTTCCAGCGTGCGATCGCTGACCCATTGCCGGTCGCGGTGCAAATTGGAAAAGCGCCTGATGTCGACCACCCAAAGGTCGAGCGGCGCTTCACCATCGACAACCCATTGCGCCAGCACCCAGCCGGCGCCGCCGCCCGAAGCGATGCCGAAGGCGTTGAAGCCAGCGCCGACGAACATGTTGGCGCATTCGGGCGCGACACCGAGGATGAAATTGCCGTCCGGCGTAAAACTCTCCGGCCCGTTGATCATCTGCTTGACGCCGACCGTCTCCAGCGCCGGCACGCGCGCGATCGCCTGGCTCATATGCTGTTCGAAATGATCGTAGTCGTCGTCGAACAGGCGGAACTCCCAGTCATCGGGGACATCGCCGCCGGGCAGGCCGGTCGCCCAGGCCTGCGGGTTCGGCTCATAGCCGCCCATCACCAGCCCGCCGACCTCTTCCTTGAAATAGGTGCGGCGGTCGGGATCGCGGATTGTCGGCGCGTCGGTCGCCAGCCCGTCGATCTTCTCGGTGATGATGTACTGGTGCTTGACCGGTTGCAGCGGCACGCAAATGCCGGCCATCGCGCCGACCTGGCGTGACCATTGCCCGGCGCAGTTCACCACCTTGTCGCAAGCAATGTCGCCCTTGTTGGTCTTCACCGCGGTGATGTGCCCGTCCGTCATGTCAAAGCCGGTAACGCGGACGTCCTCGAACAGCTTGGCGCCATGCATGCGCGCGCCCTTGGCCAGCGACTGCGTGATGTCGGAGGGGCTGGCCTGCCCATCGGTCGGCAGCCAGGAGGCGCCGACGAGGTCGCCGGTCTCCAGCAGCGGCCACATCTTTTTGACCTCCCCCGGCGACAGCAACTGCATGTCCATGCCGAAGCTCCTGGCCGTCGTCGCCAGACGTTTATATTCGGTCCAGCGGTCGGCATTGGTCGCAAGCCTGAGGCACCCGGTCATCTTCCAGCCGGTAGCGAGCCCGGTTTCGGCTTCCAGCCCCTTGTAGAGCTCGACCGAATATTTGAGCACGCGGGTGATCGAGGCGGACGAGCGCAGCTGGCCGACCAGCCCGGCCGCGTGCCAGGTCGAACCCGAGGTCAGCTTCCCCTGTTCCAGCAGCACGACATCGGCCTTGTGGTCGCGCGCCAGGTGATAGGCCGTCGAACAGCCGATAATGCCGCCGCCGATGACGACGATGCCGGCACGTGTAGGCAATGTCATGACTGTGTCCCGTACTTCGTGCGGTAATTGTCCAGCGCCGCGTCGAGCCGCGTCAGGTTCTCCGCGGTGTAGGCGACGTAGTCGATGCCGGGCGCGTCGAGGTAAAGTTCGGAAACCATGCTCCACATCGCCTCGCGCAGCAGCGAGGCGCATTGCATGGCCGCGTGCGAGCGGCGGATCGCCTCATCCGGCTCGCGCATGAAATACGCCGTGAGGAAAGTGAAGGACTCCGCGTCGCTCATCTCGGCGTTGGAGGCAACGCCGGCAAGATCGAACATCGCGGTGTTGAAACCGGCATATTCGAAATCGATGAGCCACAACCTGTCGCCATCGTCGAGGATATTTGCCGGCAGAAGATCGTTGTGGCCGAATACGATCGGCAGCAGCTTCTGCGCCCGCTCCAACTCGTCGGCCAGAGCCAGCAGCCTGGGCAGTTCGTCGCGCTTGCGGCTGCCGCCTTCGCTCAGCGTTCGCGCATAGTCGCGGATGACATGGAAGACCCAGAACATGAAGCCGGCGCCGGAGATGTGATTGGGCATCTCGCGATGGAACCCGCGCATAAGCGCTGCGACGCGGCCGATATTGGCGCGCACATCCTCGGCGACATAGGTTTTCGCGCCGAGGAATTCCGTGACCATGATGCCGGGTTCGGAATGGCGGACCGCCGGCGCGAAGCCTGCGGCGTGCGCCGCCCGGGCCGTCATCACCTCGCGGTCGCGAAAGACGTGGTGAAATGGATAGTCCTGGCCGAAGCGCACGACATGCCGCCCGGCTGCGTCCTTGACCAGATAATTGGCGTTGCTGAGGCCGCCCGGCAGCGGCGCAATGTCGATGTTGCCGTTCCAGCAGGGCAAGGCCCGGATGCGGTCTTCAGCAGTCACGGGACCATCCCTGACTTTTGCGGAGCTTTCCCAGGCGCCATGGGCCGCGCAACGAGCGTTGGGAAACGCAAAAAATCTCGTCGGTGCGGGACGCAGGAACTCCTATCCCGCGCCGCACCGACGAGCCCCTCTGGCCAGGTTTTGATACCCGGTCTCCGCCCCCGCGGATTTGAGAAACTTTTGTGCCAGTTCAAACCCAGACGGTCTGGCCAGACGGTCCGGTCCGTGAATTGCGGCTCTGCCATCACCCTCCCGTGGCAGTTCCGAAGCTGTCACGCCGTCAATGTCACGCCAGTGCTGCCTAACTGTCAATGAAATGTTGCGACTTTTTTTGGGTGTTTTGCCCGAAACCACGAGCAATTCCTTTAAAAACGGCGGCATTGCCCTAAAACCGGGCAGGCCGCAAATTGAGGAAGCCAGATGATCCATTCGAAACGGCATGGCGAAATCCTCCGCCTCCTCAAGGAAGAGGGCACCGTCACCATTGCCAGCCTCGCCGACCGGCTGGGGGTTTCGCTTGAAACGGTGCGCCGGGATGTCAAGCCACTGACCGGCAATGGCTCGGTGCTCAAGATGCATGGCGCCATCGGCCTGCCGTCGATGGCCGGCGAAGCGCCCTTCGAGCGGCGCATGCGCGACAATGCCGAGGCCAAGCGGCTGATCGCCCGCATGGTCGCTGCCACCATTCGCGACGGTGAATCGGTCATGCTGGACACCGGCACCACGACCTCGTTCCTGGCCCGCGAACTGCTCGGCCACCGGCGGCTGACGGTCGTCACCAACTCGTCCGATATCGCCCGCACGCTGGCCACCGTCAACGGCAACAAGGTCTATATGGCCGGGGGCGAATTGCGCAGCGATTCCGGGGCCGCCTTCGGCGCCTCGGCGATCGATTTCGTCAGCCGCTTCTCGGTCAGCCACGCGGTGATTTCGATCGGCGCCGTCGATGCCGCCGCAGGCCTTGCCGACTACGATCTGGAAGAGGCGGAGTTCGCCCGCATGGTGCTGTCGCGCGGCCAGCGCTCGCTGGTCATCACCGACCACACCAAGTTCGGTTGCCAGGGTCTGGTCCAGGTCTGCGGCTTCGACGGTTTTTCCGAACTCGCCACCGACCAGCCGCCGCCGCGCGACATTGCCTCGGCACTTGCCGAGGCTGGAGCGCGCCTCAGCATCGCTGCGGCCTAGCCAAACACCAGCGACTGGCGCGCCGCGATCCCGGCCCATGCCGCCACCCGATACCACGAAGGCGATGTTGTGCATCATGCGCGCCGCGTCGCCGGCCGCATAAGATGTCGTTCTGGTGAAAAATTGTTTTTCAATCATCCCGCTCTTCGCAATGTCCATGCAACTTGGCAGCCGCAAACAGCGCCTCGTCGAAATGCGGGCCGGGCGAATCGCCCGCATCAGCAATGAGGCCACCATGCTGCAAACGATGCCTTGTCTTTCCTGGACGCTTGCGCGCTCCGACCTGGAAGCGGACCCGGCTTGGCCGGACATTCCGCAACTTTCCGCCGGCGACGGTGTATGACGGTGTATAAGGTGTCCAGGATCAAGAACCTCAAAACCTATGACTGGCGCTTCGCATGACTGATCCACTGTCGGCGATCCTGGGCTTCGGCCTGCTTGGTGTCGGCTGTCTCGCCTTCACTGAAAAGATCCTGCCGCTGCCGCCCTCGCATGTGCTGCTGCTGTTCCTCGGCATGACGGCAGCCTCCGATCTCCTGGCGCTGGCGATCCTGCTTATGGTGACGACGCTGTCCGCCATCACAGGCTGCCTTGTCTGGTATAGTGTGGGCCGTAGGATTGGATTGGATCGTGCCGACAGGCTGGTCGAGCGTTTCGGCAAATATGTCTGCTTGCGCTATGCGACCTACAGCAAGCTTGGTCAGGCCTACCGCCGCCATCATGTCCGGGTCTCCTTGCTGGCGCAGTTCATCCCGACGGTTCGCAACTATCTGCCGATCGCGGCCGGCGCGCTCCGTCTTCCACTCTTGCCCTTCGCGGCGGCGACGCTGCTCGGCGCCACGCTATGGAACACCGGCTTCCTCGTCACCGGCTACCTTATGCGCGGCAGCGGCCGGGATTCCTATGCCATCGGCTTTCGCATCATCGTCATCGTCCTGGCGCTGGAGACGGCGTTCATGCTCGCGCTTCGCTACGGTCCTGCCTGCCGGCGGCGCCTCGGGTTCGGCTGACCAGGAGGCGCCTCAAGCCGTATGGGTATAAGCTCCGCCTTCGGCTTTCCTTCCCCGGCGCGCCGGTGTTTAGTCCGGCCATGGCTTTCACCATCCGCCAGCTGCAGTTCTTCATTGCCGTCGCCGAGCAAGGCACGGTGTCGGGCGCCGCACAAAACCTCTCCATCTCGCAATCCTCGGTCACCGAGGCGATCAAGGAGCTGGAGAGCGATCTCGGCGTCGAATTGTTCGAGCGCCATCCGCGTGGCCTCAACATTACCCACAAAGGCCACCAGTTCCTGCGCCATGCGACCAAGATCCTGGCCGACGTCTCCGACGCGCGCCGCGCTTTTTCCGACGACCAGGTGGTGGCCGGCGGGCGGCTGCAGCTCGGCGTCACCTCGCTGGTCGCGGGCTATGTGCTGTCCGATCTGCTGGCGCGCTACCGCCGCGCCTATCCCGGCGTCGATGTCTCGGCCATCGAGGACAATGGCGACTATCTCGAACATCTGCTGATCGGCGGCAAGCTCGACATTGCCGTCATGGTCACCTCCAATTTGCGCGACCGCACCGCTCTGCAGTCGGAAATCCTCGAAGTCTCGGCCTACCGGCTGTGGGTCCCGCTCGGCCACAAGCTGGCCAGCGCCGACATTATCGGCATAGGCGACATTGCCGGCGAGCCGCTGATCATGCTGACCGTCGACGAGATCGAGGAGAACACCGGCAAGCTTCTGGCGGCGATCGGCGCCAGGCCGCATGTCGCCTTTCGCACCCGCTCGGTCGAAGCCGTTCGCAGCCTCGTCGCCACAGGTGCGGGCGTGGCGTTGCTGCCCGACCTAGTCTACCGGCCGTGGTCGCTGGAAGGCGACCGCATCGAATCGCGCGACATTTCGGGTTCCCTGCCGGTCGTCCAGGTCGGCATGGTCTGGCGCCGCGGCTCCGGTCTGCCGCAGGCGTCGCGCGA
Source organism: Mesorhizobium sp. C395A (assembly GCF_030323205.1). Classification (NCBI taxonomy): domain Bacteria; kingdom Pseudomonadati; phylum Pseudomonadota; class Alphaproteobacteria; order Hyphomicrobiales; family Phyllobacteriaceae; genus Mesorhizobium; species Mesorhizobium sp. C395A. The sequence goes on from NZ_CP100473.1 coordinate 5,399,331, forward strand.
CTTCATCGGCCTTGCCCAGTCGCAGCGTATGGTACGCCAGCAGCGTTGATAGGGTGCGTGGTTATCTATCGGAAAAACCGATATCGCGTTTCTGATAAATGAATTTGCGAAACCGGAATTTTCCGAGCACTTTTCATGTCAGGGACGAAAGCCGCCATCAGAGCGGCAACGTGCCATCGGATGAACTGACGCTTTTCAGCCTGCGGCTGACCGCGGCGGCGACTCGCTTCGCAGTCAGGCGCCAAAATGGGAGATTGACGATGAATTCATTCCTGAAGACGTGCACCGCCTTGACGGTCGCGCTGACCTTTTCCGGTCAGGCCGTCGCCCAGGTCAAGGAACTTGGCAAGGGCGAAGGGGAGGTCAGCATCGTTGCCTGGCCGGGGTACATCGAGCGCGGCGAAACCGACAAGGGCTATGACTGGGTGACCTCCTTCGAGAAGGAGAGCGGCTGCAAGGTCAACGTCAAGACCGCGAACACCTCCGACGAGATGGTCTCGCTGATGAATGAGGGTGGGTTCGATCTAGTCACCGCTTCGGGTGACGCATCGCTGCGCCTCGTTGCCGGCAAGCGCGTGCAGCCGATCAACACCGATCTCATCCCGAGCTGGAAGGCGGTAGACGACCGTCTGAAGGATGCGCCCTGGTTCACCGTCGACAAGGTGCATTACGGCGTTCCCTATCAGTGGGGCCCGAACATCCTGATGTACAACACCGATGTCTTCAAGGAAGCGCCCAAGAGCTGGAACGTCGTCTTCGAGGAAATGAACCTGCCGGACGGCAAGTCCAACAAGGGCCGCGTCCAGGCCTATGACGGCCCGATCCACATCGCCGACGCCGCCAACTATTTGATGTTCCACAAGCCGGAACTCGGCATTAAGGACCCGTACGAATTGAACGAAGACCAGTACAAGGCAGCGCTCGAGCTGCTGCGTGTTCAGCGGACGCTGGTCGGCCGCTACTGGCATGACGCCGCCATCCAGGTCGACGATTTCCAGAACGAAGGCGTCGTCGCTTCCGGTTCGTGGCCTTACCAGGTCAACACGCTGGTTGCCGCCAAGAAGCCGGTCGCCTCGACCGTGCCGGAAGAAGGCGTCACCGGCTGGGCCGACACCACCATGATGGAGGCCGACGCCGCGCATCCCAACTGCGCCTATATGTGGCTTGAGCATTCGCTGTCGCCCAAGGTCCAGGGCGATGTCTCGGCCTGGTTCGGCTCGCTCCCCGTGGTGCCCGCTGCCTGCAAGGGCAACGAGCTGCTCGGCGAGGAAGGCTGCAAGACCAACGGCTACGAGAACTTCGACAAGATCAAGTTCTGGAAGACCCCGGTCTCCAAGTGCGCAACCCAGAACGACCAGTGCGTGCCTTACTACCGCTGGGTGTCCGACTATATCGGCGTCATCGGCGGGCGTTGAGCTCCCTTTAACCCACCCCCTTGTGGGGAGGGTCGACGCGCAGCGTCGGGGTGGGGGCAGCGCTGACGTCCGGTGCTAGTCACCCCCACCCGCGGCTTCGCCGCGACCTCCCCATCGAGGGGGAGGTGAAGTGCCGTGCCCGCTGGCCTGATTGGTGGCGGCAAGAGCTATTTCGACGAACCACAAACCGGCAACAGATCAGGACAGCCCATGACCTCGGCCGTTTCCTTCCAGAAAGTCTCTCGCCATTTCGGCAGCGTGCGCGCCGTCGATGCGGTCGATCTCGACATCGTGCCGGGCGAGTTCTTCGCCATGCTTGGTCCGTCGGGGTCCGGCAAGACTACCTGCCTGCGCCTCATCGCCGGCTTCGAGCAGCCGACATCGGGCTCGATCTCGATCTTCGGCGACCGCGCCGAGGGCGTGCCGCCCTATCGCCGCAACGTCAACACGGTGTTCCAGGACTACGCGCTGTTCCCGCATTTGAACGTGCTGGACAATGTCGCCTACGGGCTGATGGTCAAGGGCATCGCCAAGCCGCAGCGGCAGAAGGCGGCGGAAGAGGCATTGTCACTGGTGCGGCTTCCCGGCTATGGCGCCCGCCGTCCCGGCCAGCTCTCCGGCGGCCAACGCCAGCGCGTCGCGCTGGCCCGTGCGCTGGTCAACCAGCCCAAGGTGCTTTTGCTCGACGAGCCGCTCGGCGCGCTCGACCTCAAGCTGCGCGAGAACATGCAGGAAGAGCTGAAGTCGCTGCAGAAGGCGCTCGGCATCACCTTCGTCTTCGTCACCCATGATCAGGGCGAAGCGCTGTCGATGGCCGACCGCGTTGCCGTCTTCAATGACGGCAAGATCATGCAGATCGGCACGCCGGAAGACATCTACCAGCGGCCCAGGACACGCTTCGTCGCCGATTTCGTCGGCTCCTCCAATGTGTTGCCGCCGGATTTCGTCCAGCGTTATTCCGGCCAGGACCGCTGGGGCAGCCTGCGCCCCGAATCGATCCGCATCGGCAGCATTGCGAAAGGCGAAGGGGTTGCCGCGCGCCTGGTCGGAACCAACTATCTCGGCGCCACGACCAGGCTGGCGCTCGACGCCGACGGCTTGAGGCTGCACGCCATCGTGCCGGCCGGGACAAAGCTGCCGGCGGAAGGCGAAGCGGTGGTGCTGACGTTCAACCGCGAGCATTTGCATTTGATGGACGAGCCGGCATGATTGAGGTTTGCGCCAAGCACCCCCCTCTGTCCTGCCGGACATCTCCCCCTCAAGCGGGGAGATTGGCTATTCCTCCCGGTTTCGCCAATCTTCAACGTTGGGGATTTGGCGAGGCAGCGAAACTGCTGATCTCCCCCCTTGAGGGGGAGATGTCCGGCAGGACAGAGGGGGGTGTGAAGGAACCCGGCTTCTCAGGGTTCCTTCAGCACGCGGTCTCCCCATGACCATCGCCGCGCTCAACTCAACCTCCGCCCCCGCCATCCTGCCCGGCAGCGGCGGCGTGCGCGGTGCGCTGTCCGACCTGTTCTGGCGCAAGCCGCAACTGCTGCTGTTCCTCATGTTGGCGCCGCCGGTGCTGTGGCTCGGCGTCGTCTATATCGGTTCGCTGTTCGCGCTCTTGGCACAGAGTTTCTTCTCGATCGACGAATTTTCCGGCCTCATCAACCATGAGTTCACGCTGAAGACCTATGGCGACCTGTTCCAGCCCGCCAATCTCGACATCATCCTGCGCACGGTGACGATGGCGGTGCTGGTCACGCTGGCCTCCGCCGCCATGGCCTTCCCGATCGCCTATTATGCGGCGCGCTATGCCCGGGGCCGCTGGAAGGCGCTGTTTTATCTCGGAATCATGCTGCCGCTGTGGTCGAGTTATCTGGTGAAAATCTACGCCTGGAAGTTGATCCTCGCCAAGGAAGGCATTCTGACCTGGCTGCTGGCCAAATTGCATCTGCTCTGGGTGCTCGACGGCTGGCTGTCGCTGCCGGTCGTCGGCGGCAACTCGCTGTCGGTCTCCGCCACCGGCACCTTCATCGCCTTCGTCTATGTCTGGCTGCCGTTCATGATCCTGCCGGTGCAGGCGGCATTGGAGCGCGTGCCCGGCAATCTGGTCGAGGCGTCCTCCGATCTCGGCGCATCGCCGGGCCAGACCTTCCGCAACGTGCTGTTCCCGCTGGCGCTGCCCGGCATCGTCGCCGGCTCGATCTTCACCTTCTCGCTGACGCTGGGCGACTACATCATCCCGCAGATCATCGGCACGTCGCGGCTGTTTATCGGCCAGGCCGTCTATTCGCAGCAGGGCACCGCCGGCAACATCCCGCTCGCCGCCGCCTTCACCGTCGTGCCCATCGTCATCATGGGTTTCTATCTCTGGGGCGCCAAGCGCATGGGGGCCTTCGATGCGCTCTGACGGTTCGCAATCCGCCCCGCTCGGCCTCAAGATCGCAGCCGCTTGCGGCCTGCTCTTCCTGCACCTGCCGATCCTGCTGATCTTCGTCTATGCCTTCACCACGGAAGAGAAGAGCTTCGTCTGGCCGCCGCCGGGGCTGACCACACAATGGTTCGCCGTCACCTGGAACCGGCCGGATGTCTGGCAGGCGCTGTCGCTTTCGGTCCGCGTCGCCGCAATCTCGACCGCGATTGCCTTGATACTGGGCACGCTGTGCGCCGCCGCCGTGTCACGGACGAAATTCTTCGGCCGCGAGACGATCTCGCTGCTCGTCATCCTGCCGATCGCGCTGCCCGGCATCATCACCGGCATCGCGTTGCGCTCGGCCTTCTCGCTAGCCGACATCCCGTTCTCGTTCTGGACGATCGTGCTCGGCCACGCCACCTTCTGCGTTGTCGTCGTCTACAACAATGCGGTCGCCCGTTTCCGCCGCACTTCCGGCTCAATGATCGAGGCCTCGATGGATCTCGGCGCCGACGGCTTCCAGACCTTCCGGCACGTCGTGCTGCCCAACATCGCCACCGCTCTGCTTGCCGGGGGGATGCTCGCCTTCGCGCTGTCCTTCGACGAGGTCATCGTCACCACCTTCACCGCCGGCCAGCAGCAGACCGTGCCGATCTGGATGCTGGAAGAGCTGATCCGCCCACGCCAGCGTCCGGTCACCAATGTCGTCGCCATGGTCGTGGTGCTGGTGACGCTGCTGCCCATCCTTGCCGCCTATTACCTGACCCGCGACGGCGACCAGATCGCCGGTTCGGGCAAATGAAGAACAGCGAATAGGGAGTAGCGAATAGCGAATAGGGGAGATTGCACGACCAGCCCTATTCGCTACTCGCTATTCGCTACTCGCTCCTGACCGAGGAGAACCTGCATGGACACCCAGATGCTGATCGGCTCGAGCTTCGAGAACGGCACCGAGACCGAGGAGCCGATTCTGAATCCAAAGACCGGGGCGACCATTCTCAACCTGCCTGAAGCCAGCCAGGCGCAGATCGAGGCGGCTGTTACTGCCGCCGAGCGAGCGTTCGTCTTGTGGTCACGCACAACGCCGGCGCAGCGCTCCGGCTATCTCCTCAAGATCGCCGACCGCATCGAGGCCAACGCGCGGGAGTTCGCGGCGCTCGAGGCGCTGAATTGCGGCAAGCCGATCAACGCCGTGCTCAATGACGAAATCCCGGCGATCGTCGACTGCTATCGCTTCTTTGCCGGCGCGGTACGTTCGATGCCGGGCGTGGTCGCCGGCGAATATCTGCCCGGCCACACCTCGATGGTGCGGCGCGACCCGATCGGCATCGTCGCTTCCATCGCGCCGTGGAACTATCCACTGATGATGATGGCCTGGAAGCTGGCGCCGGCCATTGCCGGCGGCAACACCGTCGTCTTCAAGCCGTCGGAGCAGACGCCGCTGACGGCGCTGAAGCTGGCCAGGATCCTGGCCGAGGTGCTGCCCGAGGGCGTCGTCAATGTCGTGCTCGGCCGCGGCGACAGCGTCGGCAACACGCTGATCAATCACGCCAAGGTCAACATGATTTCGATCACCGGCGACGTCGCCACGGGCAAGAAGGTGCTGCAGGCCGCCGCCAAGTCGGTCAAGCGCACGCATCTGGAGCTCGGCGGCAAGGCGCCGGTCATCGTTTTCGACGATGCCGACCTCGGCGCCGTGGTCAACGGCCTGCGCGCTTTCGGCTACTACAATGCCGGGCAGGATTGTACAGCCGCTTGCCGCATCTATGCCGGCAAGAAGATCTACGACAAGCTCGTCGCCGATCTCTCTTCTGCCGTCTCGACCATCAAATACAACCAGCCCGACGACACCGAAAATGAGATCGGGCCGCTGATCTCGCGCCGCCAGCGCGATCGCGTCTCGAGCTTCGTCGAGCGCGCTTCGGAACTGAAGCACATCGAGATCACCACCGGCGGCAAGCCGGGCGAAGGCTCCGGCTTCTATTACCAGCCGACGGTGGTTGCCGGCGCGCTGCAGGAAGACGAGATCGTGCGCCGCGAAGTGTTCGGTCCGGTCGTCTCCATCACCCGCTTCTCCGAAGTCGATGAAGCCGTGAACTGGGCCAATGACAGCGACTACGGCCTGGCATCCTCGGTGTGGACCAAGAACGTCTCGCGCGCCATGGCGACGGCCGCCCGTCTGCAATATGGCTGCACCTGGATCAACACCCATTTCATGCTGACCAACGAGATGCCGCATGGCGGGCTGAAGCAGTCTGGCTACGGCAAGGACATGTCTCTCTATGCGCTGGAGGATTATACCGCCGTTCGTCATGTGATGGTGGCGCATGGGTAGAGGCCGCCACTATCTCTAAAATATTCGCCAACCCGTTTTCTGTACATTAAGCGAGAGTTACTTTTGCGGTACGGCGGGAGTTCACGATTTACTGAATATTCAACCTGAACGAGCAGCCTCTTGCCGGGAAACCGCGCGGCGAGGGGTTTGCGCATGAACACGACCAAGATCAAGCTGGTACTCATTGGCGGCTTCTGTCTGCTGATCGCTGTGTTCGGCGGCAAGGACATGATCAAGAAGAGCGGCTGGCCCGAGGCGCCTGCTGAAATCCTCGCGGTCAATGTCGAATGCGACATGGAATCGACCGCCCACAAGATTGTCTACAAGACCGTCAGCACCGCCACGATCCCGTGCGAACTGGTGGATGCGTTCAAGACGGTTCATGCTGACAAAGAGTGGAAGGTGACCCAGAAATTCACCGGCACCTTGCGCGTCGGCACCGGCGCCGACGCCGTCGAGGCCACGATGGAGCTGAACAAGAACGGTGCCCGCGAACCGCAGGTCGGCGACAAGCTCACCGTCGTCCAGAACCCCGCCAACCCCACCCAGATCGAACGCACCGGCATGACCGGCACGCGTTTGACGATCGTCATTGGCGCTGGACTGCTCGGCGCGTTGCTTCTCTATCTTGCTTTCAAACCCCGCCGGCGGATGTCGACCTCCGCCGTGGCGGGCAACCCTGCCGGAGATGCCGGCGCGGACCAGCGCGCGCGCCAGGCCGACGCCTTGATAGCGGCGGCCCTGGCCAAGCAGGCCACATTGCCCAATCAGCCGGCACGTGTCGCGGCTGCCGGATCGGCCAGGGAAGGGCGGTTTTCCGGGCAGCGGACGAGTTTCGGCCGCCGCAACTGATGGCCGAAAACTGCTGCACCTGCACGGCTACTCCACGATGCGGTAGATGTTCCAAAGGCTGGTGCCTGAAACGACGTAGGGCTCCATCTCCTTGCCCCATTTGGCGTGCGCGTCGATCTTGCCGATCCTGGCGAAGAATCCCTCCAGCTGGGCAAGGCTTTCGACCTGATGATGCGATTCGACCGTCGCTTCCCGAGCTCCGACCGAACCGGTCATGATCTGGAACTCGAGATCGGCAATGCCGACCTGAGAGCCGATCTCGCGTTCCCATTTCTTCAACAGGTCGAGCACGGTCTGCTTGTGCCCGAACTTGGCGTCGATCTGCCATCTGGCGCTGAACATTTTTGTCTCCTCCAGTTTTGCGGCCCAAACCGCGGTTGATCTTTCCGCGGTGGAACTACTCGTCCCAGGCCTGCACGACGGTCTGTCGTGCGATCCGCCCATTCTTCAGCTCCAGCATCGCCGCGCAGAACACTTTCGTTCCGTCCGGATAGGCGCAGGCCTGGGTGAAGGCGAGATTGTCGCCATCGGCGATGGTGGTGTCGACCTTGTGGGTCATCGCCCGGCTGCAGATGTCGTCCCAGAAGGTGCTGATCGCCGCCCGGCCGCGGATCTCGCGCGGCTTGCTCGGCGGATTGTTGCGGTCGATCACCCGCACCAGTGCGTCGTCGGCATAGAAGCTAGCGAGCATCCTGCCGTCCCGTCCTTCGATCGCTTTCTTGATCGCCGCGCCGTCCACGCTCTGCGTCTTGGTCAGCATCTTCTCCTCCATGGCCCGTTGATCGGGCGGTTGAATGATCACAAGCAATGCCCGGCGCACCGCCCGGCAGTTTCTTTCACTGCGACTTGGCTTTGACGGCTGCGAACACGCCGTCGGTCTGTTGTTTGAAGGTCGCGAAATCGACCTGGCTGCCGTTGAGCATCGTCGACCAGTGGCGCACGATGGCCGCCATCGCGATCGCCTCCTTGATCTCCTCATCGGTCGCGCCATTGAGCTTGGCGGCCTCGGTGTGGAAATAGATGCAGTACTGGCAGGGGATCTGCGAGGCGACGGCCAGCCCCAGCAGTTCCTTGGTCTTGCCGTCGAGCGCGGTCTTGGGGTTGAGCTGCACACCCTTGATCTCGGCCCAGGCGCCGGCAACCGCGACATCGGGCAGCGTCTTGAACATGTCCGGCACTGAGCCGAGCGTCGCCTCGATGTCCTTGTAGGCGGCGGCCGCCGAGGCATCCTCGGCTCTGGCGGGAGCGATCGTGAACAACGCGCCAACGCCTGCCGCTATCACCAGCGATTTGATCGACCTGTTTGACTTCAGCATTGCATCCTCCATCCGCAGTGCCTTTCCCGGCGACATCCGCCTGGCCTGCATGGAGAGAATTGGTACGCCTCGACCCCACCTGGCCGCTTCGCCCGAAAGCGCCATGGTCCCTATGGCCCGTCCGGGCCAGCCTGCCTGGCGGAAAATGCCGCTGCCGCCGCCCGTGACGGCAAATCGAGCTTCAGCAATATGTTGGCGACATGACGCTTGACCGTATGCTCGCTGAGCCTCAGCTCGGCGGCGATCGCGGCATTGCTCTTGCCGTCGGCGATCAGGATCACCACCTCGCTTTCGCGCGCCGTCAGTTGAGCCGGCTCGGCGGGTTTCGCCTTGGGGCGGCAGGCCGGCTCCAGGTGCTGTTCCGACGTTGCCTGGACCAGCGCCAGCGGCTCGTCCAGCTCATCCACCGTGACACGCCCGGCATCGATGAAATGCAGGCCGGACCCCGCCGCCAGATCGGCGGCCAGCCGCGACGCCAGAATATCGCCGCGCCCGGCATGGGCGGCGATCTGCATCGTCACCCGTGCCATCAGCCCCACCGGCGGCCCGCGCATTTCGACCTCACCGACATGGGCGCCCTGGGCGCTTGCAATGCCCATATGTTGCGCCGCATCGCGCAGTGCCGCCGCGCAGCGTATGGCCCGCGCCGGCCCGTCGAAGCGCGAGATCATCAATTCGCCATGGATGCCGGCGACGCGTCCGCCATGACGGCCGACCAGCTGCTGCCAGCTCTCCTGGAAGCGCTCGCTACGTTCGCTCCACATGCGGTCGCCAACCCGCGCCGTGTCGTAGATGCGTGTCGCCAGAAGAGCGGCAAGCACGCGCTCCGCTTCGGCCACGGCACGCTCGCCGGTCAGGAATTCCTCGATCAGGTCGGCCACCCGGTCGACATCGCCGGTCCAGATCGGGTGGTCGCGCCCGGGGACCTCGACCAATCGCGCATTGGCGATCTCTTTCGCCAGGAAGCGGCTGGCGTCCGGGTCGACCCGCGCGTCGTTGCGGCGATGAATGAGCAGTGTCGGTGCGCCGATCGCCGAAAGCACGCCGCGCACATCGATTCCGGCATTCATCCGGGCAAGGGCTGCCGCTGCCGTCGGACTGGCCGACAGCCGCTCGAAGCGGGCCCACCACTGGGTGAAATGCGCATCATCTACCCGGCCGGGAGCGAAGTTGGGCAGTGTGGCGCCCGTGCCCCATTCCGTGCCGGCCGTCGCGATGAAGGCCTCGAGGCGCTCCGGCGACATCACCCATTTGTGGAAATGCGCATAACCGCCATAGAGCGCCAGCGCTCGTGTCCGTTCCGGATAGGTGGCGGCAAACAACATTGCCATCGGCGCGCCTTCCGAAGCGCCGAGCAAGGCCGCGCGGCCGCTGCCGGTGGCATCCATCACCGCGCGCACATCGTCCATGCGGGTTTCGAGGCTGGGCAGGTGGCGTGGGTCGACGCGGTCGGACAGGCCGGTGCCGCGCTTGTCGAACAGGATCAGCCGCGAGAACGCCGAGAGCCGTTTCAAGAGCCTGGCGTAGCCCTCGTCTTCCCAATGCAGGTCGAGATTGGAGATGAAGCCGGGCACGAAAACCAGGTCGAACGATCCCTGGCCGACCACCTGATAGGCGATCCGCACGTCGCCGCTAAGGGCATATCGCGTCTCGATCGGCCTCACGTTGCTATCCCGCCCGGCCAGACGATTTCTGATCGCCGACCATAGCAGACGCCCGGCGGATGCGGCAGCCAAACTTTAGAAGACAGGAATATAGCCCGCGGCGAGCCGTGTTCGCCCGCCATTTCTGGGGGAGGCTATTTCTGGGGAGCGGCGCTCTCTGCACCCGTGGGTTGGACGTAGCCGATGCTCACATCGGCCTGCTCCTCGGTCTTCGGCCGCTTGATCCTGGCCGAGGCCACGACGACGAGTTCGTCAAAACCTTCGCCGCCGCTGTCCAGCATCTCGAAGAACTGCCGGCGCATCCTGGGCTCCCAGAACTTGTTGATGTGCTCGGCCACGCCCGCCACACCTTCCTCGCGGGGCCTTGAATGGAAGAAGGCGGCGATCTGGTTGGCCATGCGCACCAGCTTTTCCCCGGTGCTCGTGATGTGTTCTTCGTTATGCGACATGCTGGGCAACTCCCAAGACCACCCGTTCCGGGTGGGTGAAAACATCGAAATCATCGCCGCGCACCAGCGCTACCAGTGTCATGCCGGCCTCATCAGCGGTGCGGATGGCGAGCGCTGTCGGCGCCGACACGGCGATGATGAAGGCGGAGCCGATCGCCGCCGTTTTCTGCACCATCTCCACCGAGACGCGTGATGTCACCACCACCGCGCCCGATGCACCGTCAATGCCGGCCTTGGCCAGCGCGCCGGCCAGTTTGTCCAGCGCATTGTGCCGGCCGACATCCTCGCGCGCCATGACGATGCCTTTGCCGGGAATGTAGAAGCCCGCTGCATGCACGGCGCCGGTTTCTGAATGCAGAGGCTGCACCTTGGACAAAAGCTTTACCGAACGGGTGATATCGTCGGCTTCAAGCGTAAGCTTGGACGCACCAACCTTGTCGACCGAGCGCATCGCTTCCTCGATCGATTCGATGCCGCATAGCCCACAGCCGACCGGACCGGCCAATCGCCTGCGTCGCGCCTCGAAGCGCGTATTGGCCTGGTCCTTCAACCGGATCTGGATATCGATCCCGGCGCCATGGTCCTCGACCTCGATCGCCTCTATCTCGTCAGGCAACGCGATGATGCCTTCGGTCAGCGAGAAGCCGAGCGCGAAATCCTCGAAATCGGCCGGGCTCGCCATCATCACCGCATGGGTGGTACCGGCAAAGGAGAACGCCACCGGCGTCTCCTCCGGCACCATGCGGTTGGCCGATGTCGTGCCGCTGGCGCGGTGGGCAAGGCGAGAGATTTGGGTGGTGGCTTGGCGTTTGCGGGTCACGAGGCGCGCCCCTCTGCCCTGTTCGTCCTTAGCAGTAGCTGTGGAGGCTCGCGCCTTTCCTCTCCCCCGTCGACCGGGGGAGAGGTGTCAAGCGAAGCTTGACGGAGTGGGGGTCGACTGCTCGCCAGATAGGCCGGTTTGCCTGCTCTTTGGGTTGTGCGCGACTTTCGACGGCTGCGTGTTGCGGGGCCAGCTTCCCCCACTCCGTCGCCGCTTCGCGGCGCCACCTCTCCCCCCTCCGGAGGGAGAAGAAAGGCGCCAGGCGGCATAAGCTCGCGTCCTTCCTGACGGAGTAGGGGTCGACCAACCGTCAAGATTGAAGCTCTTATTGTCGAACGCCGTGGCAAGACTACTCCGCCGCTTCCAGCTTTGCGATGCGGCGGCTCTGCTCGGCCTGCTCGTTATAATCGCGCTGCCAGTCCGAAGGCCCGTTGGAGGCGCCGACCTGCACCGCGGTCACCTTGTACTCCGGGCAGTTGGTCGCCCAGTCCGAGAAGTCGGTGGTGATGACGTTGGCCTGCGTGTCGGGATGGTGGAACGTTGTGTAGACCACACCTGGCGACACCCGGTCGGTGATCAGCGCACGCAGCGTCGTCTCACCCGAACGGCTGGTCAGCCGCACCCAGTCGCCATCGCGCAGGCCGCGGTTCTCGGCATCGTGCGGATGGATCTCCAGCCGGTCCTCCGAGTGCCACATGACGTTTTCGGTGCGCCTTGTCTGTGCACCGACATTGTACTGGCTGAGGATGCGACCGGTGGTCAGCAGCAACGGGAAACGCGGCCCGGTCCGCTCGTCGGTCGCCACATATTCTGTGCGGATGAACTTGCCCTTGCCGCGCACGAAGCCGTCGATATGCATGATCGGCGTGCCGAGCGGCGCCTTCTCGTTGCAGGGCCATTGCACCGATCCGACACGGTCGAGCAGATCGAAAGAGACGCCGGCGAAGCTTGGCGTCGTTTTGGCGATCTCGTCCATGATTTCGGAGGGATGCTGGTAGTTCCAATCCAGCCCGATCGCGCGGGCAAGCTCCTGTGTCGCTTCCCAGTCGGCATAGCGCGCCTTCGGCTCCAGCACCTTGCGCACCATGTTGATGCGGCGCTCGGCATTGGTGAAGGTGCCGTCCTTTTCCAGGAAGGTCGAGCCCGGCAGGAAGACATGCGCGTAGTTAGCTGTCTCGTTGAGGAACAGGTCGTGCACGACGACGCATTCCATCGCCGCCAGGCCGGCCGCGACATGCTTGGTATCAGGGTCGGATTGCAGGATGTCCTCGCCCTGGATGTAGATGCCCTTGAAGGATCCGTCGACGGCGGCATCCAGCATGTTGGGGATGCGCAGGCCCGGTTCGTCGTCGAGCTTCACCCCCCACAACGTCTCATAGATGTCGCGCACCGCCTCGCCGGAGATGTGGCGGTAGCCCGGCAGTTCATGCGGGAACGAGCCCATGTCGCAGGAACCCTGCACGTTGTTCTGGCCGCGCAGCGGATTCACCCCGACGCCCGGGCGGCCGATATTGCCGGTCGCCATGGCAAGGTTGGCGATCGCCATAACCGTGGTCGAACCCTGGCTGTGTTCGGTCACGCCGAGGCCGTAATAAATCGCGCCATTGCCGCCCTTGGCATAGAGCCGTGCAGCACCTCGGATCAGTTCGGGATCGACGCCGGACAGCTTGCCCACGATTTCGGGGCTGTTTTCCGGCAAGGCGACGAAAGAAGCCCAATCCTGGAACTCCGCCCAGTCGCAGCGATCGCGGATGAAGGCTTCGTCGAAAAGCCCTTCGGTAACGATGACATGCGCCAGCGCCGTCAGCACCGCCACGTTGGTGCCGGGCTTCAGCGGCAGGTGATAGTCGGCCTCGATATGCGCCGACTTGACCATTTCGGTGCGGCGCGGATCGAGCACGATCAGCTTGGCGCCCTGGCGCAGCCGCTTTTTCAGCCGCGAGGCGAACACCGGGTGCGCGGAAGCCGGATTGGCGCCGATGATGACGGCGACATCGGTGAAATCGACGGAATCGAAATCCTGCGTGCCGGCCGAGGTGCCATAGGTCTGGCCGAGGCCGTAGCCGGTCGGCGAGTGGCAGACGCGCGCGCAAGTGTCGACATTGTTGTTGCGGAAGCCTTGGCGCACCAGCTTCTGGACGAGATAGGTCTCTTCATTCGTGCAGCGCGAGGACGTGATACCGCCGATCGAGGTGCGGCCGTATTGATACTGGATACGGCGGAATTCCTTGGCCGTATGGGCGATGGCCTCTTCCCAACTCACCTCGCGCCAGGGATCGCTGACCTTTTCCCGGATCATAGGCGACAGGATGCGGTCCTTGTGGGTGGCATAGCCATAGGCGAAACGGCCCTTCACGCAGGAGTGGCCGTGGTTCGCCTTGCCGTCCTTGTAGGGCATCATGCGAATGACTTCGTCGTCCTTCACTTCGGCCTTGAACGAGCAGCCGACGCCGCAATAGGCGCAGGTGGTGACAGCGGAACGCTCGGGCATGCCTTTCTCAAGCACGGTCTTTTCACGCAGCGCATCGGTCGGACAGGCCTGCACGCAGGCGCCGCAGGACACGCATTCGGAGGCGATGAAATCCTCGTGCATGCCGGCGACCATGCGCGATTCGAAACCGCGGCCCTCGATCGTCAGCGCGAAGGTGCCCTGCACCTCCTCGCAGGCCCGCACGCAGCGCGAGCAGACGATACATTGCGCCGGATCATAGGTGAAATAGGGGTTGGACTCGTCGCGGGCGATGTAGTCGACCGCCAGCGAGCCATGGCCGGGCGCGACGCCGTTTTCCTGCTTGACGTGGTTGCGGCCCTCAATGCCGAAGCGGTTCTCGGTCAGGCCGACCGATTTCGCCACAACGTCGAACTCGCTGGCGCCGGTGCCGGCCTTCTCGTTCCAGCCGGTCGGGTGGTCGGAGACGTAAAGCTCCATGACACCGCGGCGGATGGCGTCGAGCCGCTCGGATTGCGTGCGCACCACCATGCCTTCGCCGACGGGGGTCGTGCAGGATGCCGGCGTGCCGCCGCGCCCGTCGATCTCGACCAGGCAGACGCGGCAGGAGCCGAACGAGTCCAGCATGTCCGTGGCGCAGAGTTTTGGGATCTCGACCCCGCCTTCCATCGCCGCGCGCATGATCGACGTACCCTCCGGCACGCTGATGCTGCGGCCGTCGACGATCAGCGTAACCTGCTTTTGCGCCTTCGATTCCGGGGTTCCGTAATCGAGTTCTTCGATGAGTGTCGGGAAGTCGGCCTTGATATTCATCTGCCAGCTCCTATTCAGCAGCCACGCGCGCCGGCGCGGGCTTGAAATCTTCGGGGAAATGGGTGATCGAGCTCATCACCGGATAGGGCGTGAAGCCGCCCAGCGCGCAGAGCGATCCGAACTTCATCGTGTTGCAGAGATCGGTGACCAGTGCCAGGTTCTTCTCCGGCTCGATGCCGGCGGCAAGCCGGTCGATGGTCTCCACCCCGCGTATCGAGCCGATGCGGCAGGGCGTGCACTTGCCGCAGCTTTCGATGGCGCAGAACTCCATGGCAAAGCGCGCCTGCTTCAGCATGTCGGCCGTGTCGTCGAACACGGTGATGCCGGCATGGCCGATCAGCCCGTCGCGCTTCGCGAACTCTTCGTAGTCGAACGGCGTGTCGAACAGGCCGCGCGGGAAATAGGCGCCGAGCGGGCCGCCGACCTGCACCGCCTTCACCGGGCGACCTGTGGCCGTACCGCCGCCGATATCGTCGACGATCTCGCCCAGCGTCATGCCGAACGCCGCCTCGAACAGGCCGCCGAACTTGACGTTGCCGGCGATCTGTATCGGGATCGTGCCGCGCGAGCGGCCCATGCCGAAATCCTTGTAGAAGGCAGCACCCTTGTCCATGATGATGGGCACGGAGGCTAGGCTGATGACGTTGTTGATCACCGTCGGCTTGCCGAACAGACCCTGGATTGCCGGCAGCGGTGGCTTGGCGCGCACCACGCCGCGCTTGCCTTCAAGGCTGTTCAGCAGCGACGTTTCCTCGCCGCAGACATAGGCGCCGGCGCCGACGCGGATTTCCATGTCGAAGGCGTTGGGCGAACCCAGCACGCTGACGCCGAGCACGCCTGCCTTGCGGGCGACCTCGACAGCCTTGTTCATGACAGCCACCGCATGCGGATATTCCGAGCGGATATAGACGAACCCCTTGGTCGCGCCGGTGGCGATGCCGGCAATCGTCATGCCTTCGATGAGCACGAAGGGGTCGCCCTCCATAATCATGCGGTCGGCAAAGGTGGCGCTGTCGCCCTCGTCGGCATTGCAGACGATGTATTTGCGGTCAGATGTCGTATCGAGCACCGTCTTCCACTTGATGCCGGTCGGGAAGCCGGCGCCGCCTCGGCCGCGCAAGCCCGATTCCGTGACCTGTTTGACGATGTCGAGCGGCGCCATGGCCACCGCGTTCTGCAGGCCCTTGAGCCCGCCCAGTGACTTGTAGGCATCGAGCGATAGCGGGTCGTTGATGCCGCAACGCGCAAAGGTCAGGCGCGTCTGCTTGGCCAGGAACGGGATTTTGTCGGGCGCGCCCAGCCAGCGCTTGTGATGCCCGCCGGTGAGAAAGCCGCTGTCGAACAGGCTCTTGACGTCCGATGGCTTGACCGGCCCGTAAGCGACGCGGCCCTTTTCGGTCGCGACCTCGACCATCGGTTCGAGGAAATAGGCGCCGCGCGAGCCGTTGCGGACGATCTTGGCCTCGACGCCCCGTTCAGCCAGTTCCGCACGAACAGCCTTGGCGACCTTTTCGGCGCCGAGCGCCAGCGCGCCGGAGTCACCTGGAATGTAGATGCGCGGGATCATGAGCGTACCTCCCCGACGATCTCTTCGATCTTCTCGTCATCGAGCCGCCCGATCACCTCACCATCCAGCATCGCCGACGGTGAACAGGCGCACAGCCCGAGGCAATAGACAGGCTCAAGTGTAACCGATCCGTCGCGGGTGGTCTCATGGAAATCGATGCCCAACAACTGCTTGACCTTTGCGGCGATCGCATCCGAACCCATCGACTGGCAGGCTTCCGCCTGGCAGAGCTTGAGCACATGCCGGCCGGCCGGCCGGGCACGGAAATCATGATAGAAGGTCACAACGCCATGCACTTCGGCCCTCGACAGGTTCAGCCCATCGGCGATGACGGGCACGGCGTCCTGCGGCACGTGGCCAAATTCGTCCTGGATCTCGTGCAGGATCGGCAGCAGCGGGCCTTCGAGGCCCTTCAACTCCTGGATGATCGCCGCCGTGCGCGACTGTATCTCGGTACTTGCTGGCTGCATCGTCACGCAGCGCCCTCCCTATCCTAGCGATCGATGCATATATCGTCCAAAAGCATGACGCGGTTTTGGAACAACGACATGCCTACGCCGCTTAATCGCTAAGTGCTTAAGAAATCAGAGAAAACCCCTGAAATCAATAAAGCGGTTTCGTTGCACGATAGAAAATTTCTATCGCGCCGATTGATCAGTTATGACTAGCTCAGCGATTGGCGCGGAAATCGTCTGCCAGCGCCATCGCCTCGTCCAGCAGCGCCTGCACCAGCGGCGTGTGCGGTTCGCGCGGCGCGGCGACCAGCCCGACCGTGTGGCTGGCATCCGGTTCGACGATCGGAATGGCCCGGATCGGCTCGGAAAAACCGAATGTTTCCGCCAGGTTGAGCGGCATGATCGACGACCATTTGCCTGTCCGTATGTGGGAGAACAGCACGATCATCGAGTTGGATTCCAGTGTCGGCCGCACCTGCACGCCGGCCTCGGCCAGATGCTGGTCGATGATGCGGCGGTTCTGCATGTCCGGCGTCAACAAGCAGAGCGGCAGCTGGCTGATTTCGGCCCATGTCACTTTGTCGCGATCCGAATAGGGATTTCCGACCGCCGTGATCAGCTGGTAGCGCTCGTCATAGAGCGGCACGCTGGTCACCCGTCCGAGAGGCTCGTTGTCGAGATAGGTGATGCCGGCATCGACGTCGAAATTGCCGAGCAGCGACAACACCTCGATCGAGGTGCGCGACAGGATAGAGAAGGTGACGCCCGGATGCTTCTCGCGAAATGGCGTCGTCAGCCGCGCCACCATGGCGAGGGCGGTTGGGATGGCGGCAATACGGATACGCCCGGACAGGCCATGTCGCGCCGCCCGCATCTCTTCGCGCATGGTCCTGGAATCGCCGACGATGCGACGCGCCCACACCAGCACCTGCTTGCCTTCCGGCGTCAGCCCCTGAAAGCGCGAACCGCGATTGACCAGCATGACGCCGAGCTGGCCCTCCAGCTGCTTGATCCCGGCCGACAAGGTCGGCTGCGTGACGCCGCACGCTTCCGCCGCCCGGCCGAAATGCTCCTCCTTGGCCAGCGCGATGAAGAATTCGAGCTTGTCGATCATCCCATCCGTCCGTTCGTTGCGCGCAAGGTCGGGGAAATTGCCTTTCGCCGCAAGCTCTACCCGCAATTGGCCATGCATCCACATCTTTGGGCCGGCTGGCTGTTTCCCCCAGCCGAACACGGCGCTATGTGGTTGGATGGAATACGAGGAGATCGGACATGCTGGGCTGGTTCCGCAAGCTTTTGCCGCGCGAAGATCGCTTCTTCGACCTCTTTGAACGGCATTCCCGCACCGTGGTCGGCGGCGCCGAGGCGCTGGAGCAGCTTCTGCAGGGCAAGGACATCGATCGCTGGTGCCAGAAGATCATCGATCTCGAGGACGAGGCCGATCATATCACGGCCGAAGTCCTGCTGGCGGTGCGGCGTTCCTTCATCACGCCTTTCGATCGCGGCGACATCAAGGACCTGATCCAGTCAATGGATGACGCCATCGACATGATGCACAAGACCGTCAAGACGGTGAAGCTGTTCGAAAAGAAGGAATTCGACCCGCTGATGCAGGAGATGGGCGGCGTCATCGTTGCCGCCTCCAGGCTGGTTGCCGAAGCGATCCCGCTGCTCAGCAAGGTCGGCACGCACACGGTACGCCTCAACGCCATCGCCGAAGAGGTCATGCGCGTCGAAAGCCGCGCCGACGATCTGCATGAGCAGGGATTGAAGGACCTGTTCAAGCGGCATGGCCGCAGCGATCCGATGGCCTACCTGATCGGCTCGGAGATCTACGGCCAGCTGGAGAAGGTGGTCGACCGCTTTGAGGACGTCGCCAACGAGATCAGCGGCATCGTCATCGAGAACGTTTAGGCAATGGAAGCCACCATCGCCTTTCCCGTGCTGATCGGCCTTGTCGCCGTCGCGCTGTTTTTCGATTTTCTCAACGGCCTGCACGATGCGGCGAACTCCATCGCCACCATCGTCTCCACCCGCGTGCTGAGACCACAATATGCGGTCCTGTGGGCGGCTTTCTTCAATTTCATCGCCTTCATGTTCTTCGGCCTTCACGTGGCTGAAACCGTGGGAAAAGGTATCGTCGACGTCAGCATCGTCACGCCGGCGGTGATCTTCTCGGCGCTCGTCGGCGCCATCGTCTGGAACATCGTCACCTGGATTGCCGGCATCCCGTCCAGCAGTTCGCATGCCCTGATCGGCGGGCTCGTCGGCGCCGGCGTTGCAAAGGCTGGGCCCGGCGCCATCGTCTGGACCGGGCTTGGCAAGACGGTCGCCGCAATCGTCGTGTCGCCGGCGACAGGGTTTGTTCTGGCGCTGGTCCTGATCCTGGCCGTTTCCTGGCTGTTCGTGCGCCAGACACCGTTCGCCGTCGACAGCACTTTCCGCGTCATGCAGTTCTTTTCGGCCTCGCTTTATTCGCTAGGGCACGGCGGCAACGACGCCCAGAAAACCATGGGCATCATCGCCGTGCTGCTCTATTCGCAAGGTATGCTCGGCGGGACGTTCTACGTGCCGCTGTGGGTCGTCCTCACCTGTCAGACAGCACTGGCGCTCGGCACTTTGTTCGGCGGCTGGCGCATTGTCCACACGATGGGCTCGAAGATCACCCGGTTGAACCCGATGCAGGGCTTCTGCGCCGAGACCGGCGGCGCCATCACCCTGTTTGCCGCCACCTGGCTTGGCGTTCCCGTGTCGACCACCCATACGATCACCGGGGCCATCATCGGTGTCGGCGCTGCCCGTCGCGTCTCGGCCGTGCGCTGGGGCATTGCCGGCAACATCGTCATCGCCTGGATCGTCACCTTGCCGGCCACGGCTGCAATTTCGGCGCTCACCTACCTTGCGGTTGGCCTGGCAAGGTGAGGCGGACACTGTGGTGCTTGGAGTCGCTGCCAATCTGCACTATCTGAGCCGCAGCCAAACGCCTTAGGGAACAATGCATGTCCGTCACCAAGGAAATCGTCACCGAGCGTCTGAAGACGGTCAACGGGCCGGACTTCACCGGCAACATCGTCGACCTCGGCATGGTTTCGGAGATTTTCATCGCCGATTCGAAAGTGTTTTTCTCGATCACCGTTCCCGCCGCCCGTGCACAGGAGATGGAGCCGCTGCGCGCCGCAGCCGAGCGTGTCGTCAAGGCGATCCCTGGTGTCGCCGGCGCCGTCGTCGCGCTGACGGCGGAGAAGAAGGGCGGCGGCATGGAGGCTCCGGTTGCGTCGCGTCCCGCGCCCAGGCCGGCACCCCCGGCTGCGCCAGCCGCGCCGCGCCCAGCTCCACACTCTCCAGCCCCGCACGCCCCGGCCTCGGAAAGGTCGGGCAAGCGCGGCGTGCCCGGCATCGAGGCGATCATCGCGGTGGCGTCCGGCAAGGGCGGCGTCGGCAAGTCGACCACCGCCGTCAACATCGCGCTTGGCCTCGCCGCCAACGGTTTGCGTGTCGGCGTGCTCGATGCCGATATTTATGGCCCGTCCATGCCCAGGCTGCTCAACATCCATGGCCGGCCGCAGACCGTCGACGGCAAGATCCTGAAACCGATGGAGAATTACGGCCTTAAGGTGATGTCGATGGGCTTCCTCGTCGACGAGGAGACGCCGATGATCTGGCGCGGTCCGATGGTGATGTCGGCGCTGACGCAGATGCTGCGCGAGGTCGAATGGGGCCGCCTCGACGTGCTCGTCGTCGACATGCCGCCCGGCACCGGCGACGCCCAGCTGACCATGGCCCAGCAGGTGCCGCTGGCCGGCGCCGTCATCGTCTCGACGCCGCAGGATCTGGCGCTGATCGACGCCCGCAAAGGATTGAATATGTTCAAGAAGGTCGACGTGCCGCTGCTCGGCATCGTGGAGAACATGAGCTATTTCATAGCCCCCGATACCGGCAAGCGCTACGACATCTTTGGCCATGGCGGGGCGCGGCGCGAGGCCGAGCGACTCGGCGTGACCTTCCTCGGCGAAGTGCCGCTGGAAATGGGCATTCGCGAAAGTTCTGATGAAGGTGCTCCGGTGGTGGCGTCGAAGCCAGACAGCGCCGAGGCGAAGATCTATCGCGGCATTGCTTCGAAGGTCTGGGACCGGGTCAACGAAGAACGCGGCGCGGCCGAAGCGGCGGTGCCGAACATCGTGTTCGAGTAGCTCGGATGGTCCCTCCCCCTTGAGGGGAGGGTGGCCCGAAGGGCCGGGTGGGGTCCGCGGTGACACGCTCGACGCTATTTCTTTACAAGTCGAGGCAGCTCAACTCACGTTGAGGCAGTTGAGGCGACCCCACCCGCCTCGCTTCACGAGGCACCCTCCCCTCAAGGGGGAGGGGAACCCACCTTCTCGCCAAAGCTTGAAAAGAACTGCCCGGCCAGCTTCTTCGAAGTCGATTCGATCAGCCGGCTGCCGAGTTGGGCGATCTTGCCGCCGACTTCGGCCTTGGCCGCGTATTTGAGGACCGTCGCATCCGGCCCGTCCGCCGTCAGCGTCACGTCGGCGCCACCCTTCGCGAAGCCGGCAATACCGCCCTTGCCCTCGCCCTGGATGGTGTAGGAGTGCGGCGGCTTCAGGTTCTTCAACGTCACCTCGCCGTTGAATGTCGCCTTGATCGGTCCGATCTTCAACACCACCGTCGCCGCCATTTCGGTCGGCGATTTCATCTCCAGGTGCTGGCAGCCGGGAATGGTCGCCTGCAAAACCTTCGGATCGTTCAGCGCGTCCCACACTTTCTGCAGGGGGGCGGCAATGCGTTCCTCGCCTTCGATCACCAAAGCCATCGACACCTCCCGGACAGACTTCGAAGGCCTAACGCACGGTCTGGTCTGTGTCTATCGCACCAAAGTCCGGTTGCGACGGTGCGCCCTCTTGCCTGCTTCCGCGCGTTGCCATATCGATTTGTCTTACAAATACGGAGACCATGATGGCAGGCGCCCCCACCGGAAAGAAGAAATTTCGCTCGCAGGAGTGGTTCGACAATCCCGACAATCCAGGCATGACCGCGCTCTACCTCGAGCGCTACCTGAACTACGGCCTGACGCGGGCCGAGTTGATGTCGGGCAAGCCGCTGATCGGCATCGCCCAGACCGGCTCGGATCTGTCGCCGTGCAACCGCCACCATATCGAACTGGCCAAGCGCGTGCGCGAAGGCATCGTCTCGATGGGCGGCATCCCCTTCGAATTCCCGTGCCATCCGATCCAGGAGACCGGCAAGCGCCCGACCGCGGCACTCGACCGCAACCTTGCCTATCTCGGTCTGGTCGAAGTGCTCTACGGCTATCCGCTCGACGGCGTCGTGCTGACCATCGGCTGCGACAAAACCACGCCGGCGCTGCTGATGGCGGCGGCCACCGTCAATATTCCGGCCATAGCACTTTCGGTCGGACCGATGCTCAATGGCTGGCACAAAGGCAAGCGCACGGGATCCGGCACCATCGTCTGGGAATCGCGCCAGCGGCTCTCCGCCGGCGAGATCGACTATGACGAGTTCATGGACATCGTCGCCTCATCGGCGCCGTCGACCGGCTATTGCAACACCATGGGCACCGCCACCACGATGAACTCGCTGGCAGAGGCGCTCGGCATGCAATTGCCGGGCTCGGCTGCCATTCCGGCACCCTACCGCGAGCGCGGCCAGATCTCCTATGAGACGGGCAAGCGCATCGTCGAGATGGTGCATGAGGATCTGAAGCCATCCGACATCATGACGCGCAAGGCGTTCGAGAACGCCATTGTCGTCAATTCGGCGATTGGCGGCTCGACCAATGCGCCGATCCACCTCAACGCGATTGCCCGCCATCTCGGCGTGCCGCTCACCAATGACGACTGGCAGACGGTCGGCCTCCATGTGCCGCTCATCGTCAATCTGCAGCCATCTGGCGAATATCTCGGCGAGGACTATCATCATGCCGGCGGTGTGCCGGCTGTGGTTGCCGAACTGATGAAGGCCAAGCTGCTGCCCTATCCCGAAGCCATGACCGTCAACGGGAAATCGATCGGCGACAATTGCAAGGGGGTCGCCAACGAGAATACCGATGTCATCCGCACTGTTGCCGAGCCGCTGAAGGCCAATGCCGGCTTCATCAATCTCAGCGGCAATCTGTTCGATTCCGCCATCATGAAGATGAGCGGCATCTCGCCGGAATTCCGCGAACGCTATCTCTCCAACCCGAACGACCCGGAAGCCTTCGAAGGCAACGCCATGGTCTTTGACGGGCCGGAGGACTACCACGCCCGCATCGACGATCCGGCGCAAGGCATCGACGAGCACACCATCCTGTTCATGCGCGGCGCCGGCCCAATCGGCTATCCCGGCGGCGCCGAGGTCGTCAACATGCAGCCGCCGGCCTATCTCATCAAGAAGGGCATTCACGCGCTGGCCTGCATCGGCGATGGCCGCCAGTCGGGCACATCCGGCTCGCCGTCTATCCTCAACGCTTCGCCGGAGGCCGCCATTGGCGGCGGCCTGGCGCTGCTCAAGACCGGCGACCGTGTGCGCATCGACTTACGCAAAGGCACTGCCAACATCCTCGTCTCCGACGAGGAAATCACGCGGCGCCGTGCCGAACTGCAGGACGATGGCGGCTACCACTATCCCAAGCACCAGACGCCATGGCAGGAAATCCAGCGCTCCATGGTCGACCAGTTCTCGGAGGGCATGGTGCTGAAGCCGGCGGTGAAATATCAGGACGTCGCGCACACCAGCGGCGTGCCAAGGGACAACCACTAGGCGTTGCAAGTTTGGTGAAATCGAAGGCGGCTTGCCATCGGGTTTGGTGAAATCGAAGGCGGCTTGCCATCGGGCAGGCCGCCTTTTCTCATGGCAGCGCTCTTGTATCGATTGGGCCAAGTCTACAGATACGTCTTCTCGATAGGTCCTGCACGAGGGATAACACCCATCAATAACGAAGCGGCTTCCCTCGGTTTCCTCGGCATGTTCGGCCGCTCGGGTGACTTGCGGGAACTGGACAACGCGCTGCGCGGCGCCGATCTTCATCCGGCGCTTGTTCCCGAGGGGGTAAAGCTCACCATCGTCAATTTGATGAAGGATCATTGGCCGGACGAGCCGCCGCCCGACGCCTACCAGTCCGTGGCGCAGCTGTTCGGCTTTTGCATCGCGGGCCCACAAACCTTCGAGCAGGCCAATGGGCCGGAGCGGCGGCTGGAGGCTGAGCGCCGCATCGAGGCTGCGCTTGAAACCGGCGACAGCCTGGATGCCCAGATCGTGTTGATGGCGCTGCATGGCAAGCTGATCAGCGCCGAAGTCGTCGAGCGCTTTGGGCTAAGTGCGGACTGACCTTCGTAAGGTGAAGCTTACCCGCCCATGCCGCTGCGTGGCAGCTTGATCATCTCGCCGAAGCGGGCGCGCAATTTGTCGTCTAGCAGCTTCGGCACATGGCGCGGGAAGCGCTCGGCAAGCACGCGCTTCTTTTCGATGATCGCCCGCTGCAAGATGTCGGGCCGGCCCTTCTCGTTCCATTCCTTGGGCGAAAAGCGGTCGCCGACGGCCGGATAAAAATACTCGGTCTGCATCAGGCGCAGCGTCTGCTCATTGCCGAGATAGTGGCCTGGGCCATTCATGCAGACTTCGGTGATGGTGTCGATCGACAGCGCTTCGTCGGTCACTTCGATGCCCCGCACGCAGCGCAGGCAGTGGCCCAGCATGTCATTGTCTATGATCAGGCTCTCCAGGCAAAAGCCGAGCAGCGAGGCGTGCATGCCCGCCGATTCATAGACCAGATTGAGGCCGGCAAGGCCGGCCATCACATCGGTGATCCCCTTTTCATAGCCGGACTGGATGTCGGGCAGTTTCGAATCCGTCATGCCGGCGGCCGAACCGCCCGGCAGATCGTAGAACTGCGCCATCTGCGCACAGGCCGAAGTCAGTACTGCCTGCTCGGCCGAGCCGCCCGACATCGCACCGGTCCTGAGGTCGGAGACGAACGGCCATGTGCCGAAGATCGCCGGATGCCCCGGCTTGATGGCGTTTACATAGATGAGGCCGACCAGCACTTCCGCCACCGCTTGCACCACAGCGCCGGCAATCGCCGCCGGAGCGGTGGCGCCGGCCTGGCCGGCCGATAAAAGCAGGATCGGAATGCCGCCTTCGACACAGGCTTCGAGCACGCCGCAGGCGTCCTCGGCAAACTTCATCGGCGGTACGACGAAGCAGTTGGAGTTCGACACGAACGGCCGGGCGCGGAAATTCTCCTCGCCGCCGGCGATCGCATAAAGCATTTCCAGCGCCGGCTGCACGTTCTCGCGCACCGTGAACGAGGTGCCGACATGCTTCGACGTCCCCATCACGCAGGCGTAGAGCGTGTTGAAGTCCATTTCGAGCGGATCGGGAATGTCGCGCGGCACCATGGGCCGCTGGAAGAAATGGATGTTGTCGAGCCCTTCGACGAGGCGGGCGGCGTCGTAAATGTCCTGCACCAGCGACTCTCGGTATTCGCGCTTTTCGACATCGACCAGATGCACCGCCGCACCCGCCGTGCCGTAATGCACGCGCTTGCCCTGGATCAGCATGTCATGCCTGGGGTCCTGGCCGTGCAGCGTAAAATTTCGCGCGGCTCGTCTGATCGTGTCCATCACAAGCCCACGTGGGAAACGGACGCGGCCGTCATCGCCATAGACGGCGCCGACCCCGGTCAGAGCCTCGATGCAGGAGGGAATGGCATTGGCGAAGCCGACGGTCTCCAGTAGCGTCAGCACCGCTTCATGGATGCGTTCCTGGTCGTTCTGGTTGAGCGGCCCGTAGCTGCCGCCTTCGAGGCCGGCGCGCACCGGCCGGATATCGTCGGCCAAAGGTGCTGCCCGCATGGCGCGGCGCGCTTCGCGCCCGCCGGAACGTCGCGAACGCTGGTCGGCTGATGTATCTTTAGGAGCCGCATCCTGCTTCTCAACAGCCACTGACATGGGGGGCACTCCACCTTTAGCTTGCGAAACACGACGCGATGATTGGTCCACCGTCGGCTTGCTTCGTCCCTCTGTCAGCCGACTATGCCGCTGCCATTGGCCCAGCCTATGAGCCAGTCAACGCAGCCGAGTATGCCAAGAGGCTAATGCAGAATGTTGGTGATCATGCCAAGCGCCGGGGCTGTTCAAAGCCCCGGCACAGGCAAATCAGGCTGCAGCGGGCCTGCGTCCGGCTGCGGTCGCGAGCTCGCGAATACCCGGCTCGATGTGCTGCAGTGCGATCGAGGAAATGCCCAAGCGCATGAAACGCGACGGCTTTTCGGTGCGATCGAAGAAGCGGTCGCCCGGCTCGATGATGACGCTGCGCGAGGCCGCGGCCTCGGCCAGTCCACGTGAATCGGTGCCGCGCGGGCCTTCCAGCCAGAGCGATGTGCCGCCGGCCGAATCGGTCGAGCGCCATTCCGGCAGGAATGCGGAAATCGCATGGACCAGACGCTTGCGCCGCTCGTCGAAGGCCGACGACAGCCGCCGCACCAGGGCTTCGTGATGGCCGAGCGACAGGAACAGCGCAACCGCGCGCTGGTTGTTGGCCGGCGGGTGCCTGAGCATGAAGCGGCGCAGCGCCCTGAGCTCGGAGATTAGTCCAGCCGAAGCGACGATGTAGCCAAGCCGTAGGCCCGGAGCCAGCGTCTTCGACATCGAGCCGACATAGACGACGCGACCCGAGCGATCGAGGCTCTTCAGCGCCTGCTGCGGCGCCTCGTCGAGAAGCTGGCTGTCATAGCCGTCCTCGATGATGATCTGGTTGTGGCGGTTGGCACGCGCCAGAAGGTCCTGTCGCCGCTCCGCCGACAGCGGCACCATGGTCGGGCAGTGGTGGCTGGGGGTGACGAAGACAAAGCCGGAATCGTTGGGAATGGACGAGGTGACGATGCCGGACTGATCGACCGGAACCGGCTGGATTTCGGCGCCTGCCAAGCGGAAGATCGAGCGCGCGTCGGGGTATCCCGGGTCTTCCATCGCGACCTTGGAGCCCTTTGTCATCAGCAGTGTCGCCAGCATATAGAGCGCGTTCTGGGCGCCGAGCGTGACGATGATCTCGTCCGGATTGGCGAAGATGCCGCGCCGCGGCAACAGCCGCGCCTGGATCTGCTCGATCAAGAGCGGATCGTCGCGATCGACCATGTCGGAGGCCCAGTTGCGGATTTCGAGCACGGCCAGCGCCATGCGGTTGCACTCACGCCATTCGGCGGTCGGGAACAGCGCCGGGTCGAACTGGCCGTAGACGAAGGGGTAGGACGACTTGATCCAGTTGTCGTGCTTGGCCGGCGGCGGCATGTCGCTGGCGGCGATCTGCCGGCGTGCCTTCCAGTCGATCTCGTTCTGCTGGTCGGGCGCCTTCTGGTGCGGCTTGGCGGGGGTGGCCAGCACATCCGGATTGACGAAATGGCCGCGCCGTTCGCGCGCCACCAGGAAACCTTGGTCGACCAATTGCTGGAACGCCAGCACCACAGTGCCGCGCGCGACGCCGAGTTTTTCAGCCAGGATGCGGCAGGACGGAAGCGGCATCGAAGCGGCGATCTGCCGGTCGAGAATGGCGGCGACGATCGCCTGACGGATCTGCGCCTGCAGGGTCTGGCCCGATTCCGCCGAAATCCGGAACAGGCCGGACCATATGGCCGTGTCGTTACGCTGTGGCATGGTAGGTGTTCCTCGATGGCCAGTCTTTTTTGCTTGGCTGGACCAGCGGAAGGTAACCGTGGCACAAGGGGTTGCGCCAATCAATTTTTCTGATCGCTGGGATTTATGCCAGTGATCTATGCGCGACGCGCAGCGTCGTCGCATCCCCGGGTGACGCTTGCGTCATCCCGCAGCGCGGACGCCCGCGCGATGCGAAGCGTCGTCGCGCCTCATTATCCCCAGCGCGACGCGTAGCGTCGTCGCTACTCCCATCACATCATCCAGCGCGACGCGCAGCGTCGTAGCTCCATCAGATCGCACTATGCTGCACTGCGTCATCCCCACGCATTGAAACATGGGGAATTCGGCTCGATAACATCACCCCGACGACACGCGCCGGAAACATCCGGTCTGATAAGATGTCGTGAAAAACGATCAGGAGCCGGCATTGGATCATTCCTCCTTCGACAAACAGCTTGTCGCCTTGCGTGCTGCGCGCGCGGCAGCATCGGGCACGATGCGCGAGGCTTTTGCCGCTGACCCCAAGCGCTTCGAGACGTTTTCGGCCAGCGACGGCGACCTTTTGCTCGACTGGTCGAAATGCGCGGTCGACCAGCGCACGATGGAACTGCTCGAGAAGCTCGCCGCCGCCGCCGATCTCGAAGGTCGCCGGGCCGCAATGTTTTCCGGCAAGAAGATCAACATCACAGAGGACCGCGCCGTGCTGCACACGGCGCTTCGCAACCTCTCGGGCAAGGGCGTCACGGTCGATGGCCAGGACGTCAAGGCGGATGTGCTGTCCGTGCTCGACGCCATGGGCGCTTTTGCCGATGCCATTCGTTCCGGCAAGGCCGCCGGCGCCACCGGCAAGAAGATTACCGACATCGTCAATATCGGCATTGGCGGCTCCGATCTCGGCCCGGCCATGGCGACGCTGGCGCTGGCGCCCTATCACGACGGCCCGCGCGCGCACTACGTCTCCAACATTGACGGCGCCCATATCCACGACACGCTGAAGGGCCTGTCGGCCGAAACCACTCTGTTCATCATCGCCTCGAAGACCTTCACCACGGTCGAGACGATGACCAATGCCGAGACGGCGCGCGAATGGGTGCAGAAGGCGCTCGGCAAGGAAGCTGTCGGCAAGCATTTCGCCGCCGTCTCGACCGCGCTCGACCTGGTTTCCAAGTTCGGCATCGAAGCGGATCGCGTGTTCGGCTTCTGGGACTGGGTCGGCGGCCGCTATTCGCTGTGGGGCGCCATCGGCCTGCCGGTGATGATCGCCATCGGCCCGCGCAATTTCCGCGCCTTCCTGGGCGGCGCGCATGAGATGGACGAGCACTTCCGCACCGCACCCCTGCAGAAGAACCTGCCTGCGCTGCTTGGGCTGGTCGGCTGGTGGCATCGCGTGATCTGCGGCTATCCGGCGCGTGCCGTCATCCCCTATGACCAGCGACTGTCCAGGTTGCCGGCCTATCTGCAGCAGCTCGACATGGAATCGAACGGCAAGGGCGTCACCCTCGACGGCACGCCGGTGATTACGCCGACCGGACCGCTGGTCTGGGGCGAGCCCGGCACCAATGGCCAGCACGCCTTCTTCCAGCTGCTGCACCAGGGCACCGATTTCATCCCGGTCGAGTTCCTTGCCGCTGCCGTCGGCCATGAGCCTGATCTCAAGCACCAGCACGATCTACTGCTTGCCAATTGCCTGGCCCAATCGGAAGCGTTGATGAAGGGCCGCACGCTGGACGAGGCTCGCGCGCAGATGCTGGCCAAGGGCATGAAGCCGGCCGATGTCGACAGAATAGCCCCGCACCGCGTCTTCTCCGGCAACCGCCCCTCGGTGACGATCCTCTACCGCAAGCTCGACCCGCGCACCTTCGGCCGGCTGATCGCGCTTTACGAGCACCGCGTCTTCGTCGAAGGCACTCTGTTCAACATCAATTCCTTCGACCAATGGGGCGTCGAGCTCGGCAAGGAGCTGGCGACCGGCCTGTTGCCAGTCGTGGAAGGCAAGGAGAGCGCCGCCAAGCGCGACGCATCGACCGCCGGGCTGGTGGCGCGCATCCAGCAACTGCGGGGGGCTCAATGAAAAATCCGGCCGACATCAAGGGCATCTTGTTCGACAAGGACGGCACGCTTGTCGATTTCAACGCGACCTGGCTCAGCATTGCCGATTTCATGGCCATGGACGCCGCCGAGGGCGATCGCTGGAAAGCCGACAGGCTGCTTTCAGCGGCGGGCTTCGATTTTGTCGCCAAGCGCTTCAAGCCGGATTCCATCTTCGCCTCGGGCACCAATATGGATGTCGTCGAACTGTGGTTCCCGCGCCTGTCCGACGAGGACCAGATGCTGGCCGTCGCCCGCTTCAACGAGATCACCTCGGTGCAAGGCTCATCGATGGCGGTGGCCTTGCCCGGCATCGTCGTGGCGCTGACGGCTTTGCACAAGCGATCCTACCGGCTCGGCGTCGCCACCAACGATTCGACTGCCGGTGCGGAAAAGACCATGGTCACGCTTGGCGTCGCGCAGCTGTTCACCGCCGCCTATGGCTATGACGCGGTCGCCAATCCGAAACCGGCGCCGGACACGATCGTCGCCTTTTGCGACCTGACCGGGTTGAAGGCGTCCGAGATCGCCATGGTCGGCGACAACCGCCACGACCTGGAGATGGCGCGTGCCGGCGGCTGCGGCCTGGCGGTCGGCGTGCTCTCCGGCACCGGCACGCGTGAATCGCTGTCGGCGATCGCCGACGTCGTTCTCGATTCTGTTGCCGACCTGCCGGACTTTCTGTCGGCGCGGGTCAAGGAGACGGTTTGACGGGGAGTGCCTGGGGTGAAGCGCGAAGTACCGAACGTCCGTTCTTAGGCCGCAGGCCGACTGCAGCTTTAAGGCCTGAATCCTCAAAAGCGGACGTTCAGCGTGCGCGGATTCCGTTGGCCAGGATCACGCCTGCTATGACTTCATCTCGACGCGGATACCGTGCAGGGTCTTGCTCGAAGCGTTGAGCACGCGACCCGCTGGTTGGGGGGCCATATGCACCACAAGACACCCTTGACCGTCCCATGCCTGAACCGCTTGGACGACATCTCGATTGGGCGGCATCATGGTTCCATCCGGCGCGAAGTCGTGGATAGGGCCTTCCACCTCATCGAACACGAATACTGAAGGCCAGCGGTGGTGATGTGTCGGCTCTTCCTCGTCGGGCTTGAGGATTACCTCAAGCACACGTAGCCGGTCATTCTCAAACAACACCTTATGGTTTCCGGGAGCCGCGATAACGGCGTCAAGCTTTGGATCCCACTGTGTAGGGTCGGTCTGGTCGATCACCTTGGTGGTCATGGCGTAATTCTCCTCTCAGATAGACAGGCGGCCCTCACGCCGTCGTCACTGGTTGAATTGTGCCTTGCGCGCAGAACTGCTGCCCGTCCGCCAGTCGCGCATAGTTATGAACGATCTGGTTCTCGTGATCTTGAACCTGCACGACGAAGTTGCCGCCTTGCTCGGTCCAACTCATGATGACAAGTCCGGGTCGAACGCCGGTCAGACTGCTCTGAACCACCTCGTCGATCTTTGTAGCGCCGATCGTCGCCTGCACCCGCAATTCGGTCGGCGACAGGACCGTCAACCTCGGTACAAATTGTCCGAACAAGCAATCAAAAGTCTTTCCGACGAGTGAGGTCGGAGCACCATTGGTCGTAGCCATCCTAGTCCTCCTTAATGATTTGCGAAATCAGGCACGCTTGGCCGATGTCCGGCACAGAGACCGGAAATCTGCAATTTTTTAGTTTTTGGAGCGCTCCAAGTGCAAATTCCATCATTTGACGCTTGGCGTCAAGAAAAAACTTGGAGCGTTCCAAAAAATTGTCTAACTGAGGGAAATGAACGCTTCTAAAATGCCTACGCTCGCCGATGTCGGCCGGGTCGCGGGAGTCTCCCGCGGTACTGTCTCCAACGTTTTCAACCATCCGGACCTGGTGCGGTCCGATCTGCGCCGGCGCGTCGAGGCCGCGGCTCGCCAGCTCGGTTATGATGGCCCCGATCCGAGAGGACGCGTGCTGCGCGACGGGAGGTTTAACGCCCTTGGCCTTATCCCTCCAGGTGCATATGCCATTGCCGACATGATCAGGAGCCCATATCTGCGTGAGCTGGTGCTTGGCGTTTCGCTTGCTTGTGACGAGGCTGGAGCGACATTGAGTTTGGTCAATGGTACGGACGAAACACGCACCTCCACCATTCGAGAGGCCTTGGTTGACGGCTTCATTCTGGGCCACAGCGCGGACATCGAGTTGATCGCGTCTTTACGTCGCCGGCGGCTGCCCTTCGTCATCCTCGAGAGCGATGCCGGTCCGGACGTCAATTCTATCCGGATAGACGGCAGGAGCGGGGCGCTGGCGGCCATCAGGCATCTGGCTGCTCTTGGACATCGGCGTTTTGCAATCCTGTCCATTCGGCGCACATCGGGGTCACCCATCGTCCATTTGCCTGGCAATTCCCCGCGCGCTATCTCTGCCGGTTTTCAACTCGATCAGGAGAGACTTTTCGGCTTCGCCCAAGGGTTGGCTGAGTTCGGTCTGTCAATCGACAATGTCCCGATCATCGAGACGACTCCAGGTGATCCTTCGGCCGGAGAGGTCGTATTCGACCAGGTTCCGCAGGCAACGGCGATCCTGACTATGTCGGACTGGCAGGCGATCACCGTCCTGGACGAAGCGCGTCGGCGCAATATCAATGTACCCGAGCACGTGTCGGTCGTCGGCTTCGATGGTACCGCAGAGTCTTCGCGCACCACGCCTCCACTCACGACAGTGGCTCAAGACATTGTCGGGAAGGGGAGACTTGCCGCCACGACGGTGTTTGCAAACGGCGCCCCGAGCCAAGTGATCATACCGGTCGAACTGTTGGTCCGCGGCTCGACCGCCCGACCACGCGGTTAGGCCGGGCCACCCTTACCGGGTATTCAACGGTGGGCGTTGCCGCTTCAGCGCTCATCGGCTTCAAACGAAAACACTCCGCTCGGCCTGGTCGAAGCACCCTTCGCGTCGCCAAAATCCGGCACCTGATATTCGGCGAGCAATCGTAGCCGCGACAGCGGCAGATCGGCGCGGCGGGGATCGCCGACCAGCACCTCGATGCCGGCTGCCAGGCAGCGGTCGAGGAACGGGATCATCCGCAGAGCAACCTCGCGGCCGTAGAACACGTCGCCGGCAAGCACGAGGTCGACCGCTGGCGGCGGGCCCGTCGTGATATCCTGGTCGACAATGGTGATCTCGACGCCGTTGGCCAACGCGTTGAGGCCGATCGCGGCGACGCCGTTGCGATCGATCTCCGCCGCGATCACCGCGCTGGCGCCGGCCTTGGCGGCGGCGATGCCGACGAGGCCCGAGCCGGCGCCGAGGTCGAGCACGCGGCTACCGGCCACGCTTTGCGGATGGTCGAGTATATAGCGCGCAAGCACGGCGCCGCCGGCCCAGGCATAGGCCCAGTAGGGCGGCTGCGGCTCAGCTTCGTGCTGCTCGGTTTGGCTGCCGTCTTCCGGTCCATAAGCTCGCCACTCGACAAGCCGCCTCAGGCCGCTGCCGGGATGAGCCGTATAGAGCTGGATTTCACGAAGGGCGGGAACGGGCGCAAGCCGCAGGTTCGCCTTGATGAACACTACTGCATCGGGACGCCGACTATCGTCCGCCATCCCGCCGTCGCTTGGCTCGCCGTTCAAACTATTCCCGCAGCGCCCGGCGCAAAATCTTGCCCACCGGCGTCTTCGGCAGTTCGGTCCTGAACTCGATGTATTTCGGCCGCTTGTAGCCGGTCAGGTTTTCGCGACAATACGCAGTGATTGCCTCAACGGTCAGCGCCGGATCCTTCTTGACGATGAACAGCTTCGGCACTTCGCCCGAATGCTCGTCCGGCACGCCGACCGCCGTCACTTCGAGCACGCCCGGATGCTGGGCGACGACTTCCTCGAGTTCGTTGGGATAGACGTTGAAGCCGGAGACCAGGATCATGTCCTTCTTGCGGTCGACGATCTTGGTGTAGCCGCGCTCGTCCATGAAGCCCATGTCGCCGGATTTGAAGAAGCCGTCCTTGGTCATCACCTTGGCGGTCTCGTCCGGCCGGTTCCAGTAACCGGCCATGACTTGTGGCCCGCGGATGCAGATCTCGCCGACTTCGCCCAGCGGCAGGTTGTTGCCGTCATCGTCGCGGATGACGATCTCGGTCGACGGCAGCGGTAGGCCGATCGTGCCGGTGAAATTGCTGTCGCTGAACTTGTTGGCGGTGGCCACCGGCGAGGTCTCCGACAGCCCGTAGCCCTCGGTGATCGAATTGCCGGTCAGCGCCTTCCAGCGCTCGGCCACCCCCTTCTGCACCGCCATGCCGCCACCCAGCGTCATGATCAGCGGCTTGAAGTCGAGCTTGCGGAAATCCTCGTTGTTGAGCAGCGCGTTGAACAGCGTGTTGAGGCCGGGGAAAATGTGCATCGGGTATTTCTGCAGCTCCTTGACGAAGCCGGGAATGTCGCGCGGGTTGGGAACGAGCACGTTCTGGGCGCCCTGCTGCATGCCCATCAGCGCGTTCACCGTCAGCGCGAAGATATGGTAGAGCGGCAGTGCGCAAATGAAGTTGAGATGCGCCGGTTTCGGCTTGATCGCATAGGCGTCCTGCAGCCACAGCGTGTTCTGCGCGACATTGGACAGCACATTGGAGTGCAGCAGCACAGCACCTTTGGAAATCCCCGTGGTGCCGCCTGTATATTGCAGGAAGGCGACGTCGCTGGCTTCCATCTTGGCCGGCTTGAAGGCGATGCCGGCGCCGGCCTTCACCGCCGCATTGAACTTGACATGGCCGGGCAGCGACCAGGCCGGCACCATCTTTTTCACCCGGCGCACGACCAGGTTGACGATCGTGCCCTTGAGGCCGCCGAGCATGTCGCCCATCGCCGCGACCACCACATGCTTCACCGCCGTCCTGGCAATCACCGCGTCCAGGGTGCTGGCGAAATTCTCCAGAATGACGATCGCCTGCGCGCCGGAATCCTTGAGCTGATGTTCGAGCTCGCGCGGCGTGTAGAGCGGATTGATGTTCACCACGACATAGCCGGCGCGAAGCACGGCCATCATCGCCACCGGATATTGCAGCACATTCGGCATCATCAGCGCCACGCGTGCGCCTTTCTGCAGGCCCTTCGATTGCAGATAAGCGCCGAAGGCGGCCGATTGCCGCTCGAGTTCGGCATAGGAGATCGACTTGCCCATGCAGACGTATGCCGGCTGGCCGGAAAACTGCTTGCAGGCGCCGACGAGGAAGTCGCCGATCGAACTGTAGGGCAGGGCGCCGATCTCCGCCGGCACGACTTTCGAATAGCTTTTTAGCCATGGCTTTTCCGGCAAGCCCGCGGCAAGCGCCGTCAGCGTATTCGGCAGTTTTTTGGCCGCGCCCGGCGACGGCTTCGAGGCGGGCTTCGCCGCGGCTGTCTTCGCGGCTGGCGGCTGGGCGGGCTTTGCAGCGGGTGTTGTCTTCGCCGCGCGCTTGACCGCAGGTTTCGCTGCCGGGTTGGCGCTTGCCTTCGCCGGCGTCGAGGTTGCCGTTGGCTTGACGGCGGGAGTGGCTTTGGCCGGTGGCGCTTTCGACTTGGCGGCAGCGGCGGCCGGTTTTGAAGCTTTCGCCGCTTTTGCTTTCGCCGGGGCCGTTGTCTTTGTTGCTTTCGCCACCTCTAGCCTCCCTCGGTCGTTCTGTTGCCTGCTCCTGCTGCGCCGCCTCGATGTGGTGAGGCGTCCTCCGCTGCAGCGATGTCGCGGATTCCCGGAAAATCCAGCGTGTCATCTATCTATTGCGACTATCGGCGGCCGTGCAAGTCTTGCCCCAGCGGCAGGACGGCAAAGATTTGCCGTCGAAATCCTTCCCGCGATGCCAGCTCAGGCAATGCCGTCCGGTCATCTCGGTGGCGAAACCCAGGCTTGTGGATTTTTGGCTTACGATTGCTGCGATCAATGAA
Source organism: Mesorhizobium sp. C395A (assembly GCF_030323205.1). Lineage (NCBI taxonomy): Bacteria > Pseudomonadati > Pseudomonadota > Alphaproteobacteria > Hyphomicrobiales > Phyllobacteriaceae > Mesorhizobium > Mesorhizobium sp. C395A. The sequence continues at coordinate 5,434,485 of NZ_CP100473.1, forward strand.
AAAATGCGGTCGTTAACAATCCCGTGATTAGCAGATTTTGCTATTTGTTTCTGCAGTTCGTCAAAGACCGAGAAATATTTTCTGCTTACGGTGGGGTAGGCAAACAGGGTGTTCCAAAGCCGGAAAAACGGTGCTTATATGCGCGCTTCGCGAGCCTATAGAGGGGCTTGGAAGAACATCAGGGAGTGCTCAATGAAAAAGAAACTGACTTTTGCAGCCGCGTTGCTGGCTGCAAGCGTCCTCGGCGGTGTGGCCAATGCCAAGACGCTGGTCTATTGCTCGGAGGCCTCGCCGGCCAACTTCGACCCGGGTACCACGACGGGCGGCAACGACTTCGACGCCTCGTCGCGCACCGTCTATTCGCGCCTGGTCGAGTTCAAGCATGGCGGCACCGAAGTTGTGCCCGGTCTCGCCGACAAATGGGAGATTTCGGACGACGGCCTGGTCTATACTTTCCACCTGCATCCGGGCGTGAAGTTCCAGACGACGGATTTCTTCAAGCCGACGCGTGATTTCAATGCCGACGACGTCGTCTTTACGTTCGATCGCCAGTTCAACAAGGAAAACCCCTGGAACGGCGAGAAGTACCTGCCGAACCTGACCTGGGACTACTACACCGGCATGGACATGCCGAAATACGTCGCCAAGTGGGAAAAGGTCGATGACCTGACCGTGAAGCTGACGCTGACCGAGCCGAACGCGCCGATGCTGGCCAATCTCGGCATGGACTTCGCCTCGATCGTGTCGAAGGAATATGCCGACCAGCTGGAAAAAGACGGCAAGATGGCCGACTTCTCGACCAAGCCGGTCGGTACAGGTCCGTTCCAGTTCGTCGACTACCAGCTGGATTCGGTCATCCGCTATGCGGCCAACCCGGACTACTTCAAGGGCAAGGAAAAGATCGACGATCTCGTCTTCGCGATCACGCCTGACGCCACCGCCCGCATCCAGAAGGTGCTCGCCGGCGAATGCGATATCGCGCCCTATCCGAATCCTGCCGACATCGGCACGATCAAGGCCAACGCCGACGTGACCCTGATGGATCAGGCTGGCCTCAACATCGGCTATATGAGCTACAACACCACCATCCCGCCGCTCGACAAGCCTGAAGTGCGCCATGCGCTCAACCAGGCGATCGATCGGGAATCGCTCATCAAGTCGCTGTTCCAGGACGCCGGCGCCACGCCGGCCGTAAACCTGATCCCGCCGACCATGTGGTCGTGGAACAAGGACGTGAAGTCCGACGCCTATGATCCGGAAGCCGCCAAGAAGGTGCTGGCCGATGCCGGATTGAAGGAGATCCAGCTTTGGGCCTCCGACCGCGTCCGTCCCTACAACCCGAACTTCCAGCGCGCCGCCGAACTGATCCAGGCTGACTGGGCCAAGGTCGGCGTCAAGGCGGAGATCGTCAGCTACGAGTGGACGAAGTACCGCGAAGAAGGCAAGAAGAAGGAGCGTCCGGGCGCCTTCCAGATCGGCTGGACCGGTGACAATGGCGATCCGGACAATTTCTTCGCCACGCTGTTCGCCTGCTCGGCCATCGGCGTGTCGAACTACTCCAGCTGGTGCGACAAGGACTTCGAGGATCTGATCCAGAAGGCCAAGAAGACCAGCGACCAGGCCGAACGCACCAAGCTCTATGAAGAGGCGCAGGTTGTCTTCCAGAAGCAGGCTCCGGCCTTCCTCATGGCACACAGCCAGGTCTACGCAGTCGTGCGCAAGAATGTCAGCGGCTTCATGATGGACCCGCTCGGCATTCATCGCTTCGACGGCGTCGACAAGGCCGAATAGAACTGTTAGGCGGGCGGCGCGCAATCAGGCGCCGCCCGCTTTTCAAGATGCTCCGATATCTCCTAAACAAAATCGTCTTGGTGCTGCCGACGCTGATCGGCATCACCATCTGCGCCTTCGCTTTCGTCAGGCTGCTGCCCGGCGATCCCATTCTTGCCATGGCCGGCGAGCATGGCGTGTCGCCCGAGCGTTACGCGGAACTGAAGGAACAGTTCGGCTACAATTTGCCGATCTGGCAGCAATACGCGCATTATGTCCGCGATGCCGCGACCGGCAATTTCGGCGTGTCGATTTCGTCCAAGCGGCCGGTCATCGAAGATTTCATGACGCTCTTCCCGGCAACCATCGAGCTCTCAGTCTTCGCCATGATCTTCGCCATGGTGCTGGCCATCCCGGCCGGCATCATTGCTGCGGTCAAACGCGGCTCCTGGTTCGACCAGGGGCTGATGGGCACCGCCCTTGTCGGCTATTCCATGCCGATTTTCTGGTGGGGTCTGCTGCTGATCATCTTTTTCTCCGGCTATCTCGGCTGGACCCCGGTTTCAGGACGCATCGGCCTTCAGTTCTTTATCAAGCCGATCACCGGCTTCCTGACCCTCGACAGCCTGCTCTACGGCAAATGGGATGCTTTCCGCTCGGCATTGAGCCACCTGGTGCTGCCGACAATTGTGCTCGGCACCATCCCGCTGGCGGTGATCGCGCGCCAGACGCGCTCGGCCATGCTCGAAGTGCTGGGCGAAGACTATGTGCGGACCGCCCGCGCCAAGGGCCTGTCGTCGTCCCGCGTCATCGGCGTGCATGCGCTGCGCAATGCGCTGATCCCGGTGGTCACCACCATCGGCCTGCAGGTCAGTACCCTGCTCGCCGGCGCCATTCTCACAGAAACCATCTTCGCCTGGCCGGGCATCGGCAAGTGGATGGTCGAATCCATATCCAAGCGCGACTATGTCGTCGTGCAGTCAGGCTTGCTGTTGATCGCCCTTATCGTCATGGCGGTGAACCTGATCGTCGACGTGCTTTATGCCGTCATCAACCCGCGCATCAGGGCGGCGTGATGAGCCAGTCCACCGAAATCGCCCCGATGGCCGCCGGCAACCCTGACCGTCTGACCGGCTTCAGGACCTTCTGGCACTATTTCTCGGTAAACCGCGGCGCCGTCATCGGCCTATTCGTCTTCATCCTGCTGGTGCTGGCCGCGCTCTTTGCACCGCTGCTGGCGCCCTATGCGCCCGACATCCAGGACAAGACCGCTTTCCTGCGTCCGCCGGCCTGGCAGGCGGGCGGCAGCATGGAATATCTGCTTGGCACCGACGCGGTCGGCCGCGACATGCTCTCGCGCCTGCTCTATGGCGCGCGTTTCTCGCTGCTCATCGGCGCCGTCGTGGTCACACTGGCGCTTGTCGGCGGCATCACGCTCGGCCTTTTGGCCGGCTATTTCCGGGGCTGGGTCGACGTGGCGATCATGCGCGTCATGGATCTGATCCTGTCCTTCCCGTCGCTGCTCTTGGCGCTGGTTCTGGTCACCATCCTCGGCCCCGGCCTGTTCAACGCCATGCTGGCCATCGCGCTTGTCCTGCAACCCCACTTTGCCCGTCTGGTGCGCGCTGCCGTCATGGCCGAAAAGAGCCGCGAATATGTGGTCGCCGCCAAGGTCGCCGGCGCCGGCCATATAAGGCTTATGCTGCGCACCATCCTGCCCAACTGCCTGGCGCCGCTGATCGTCCAGGGCACGCTGTCCTTCTCCAACGCCATCCTGGAGGCGGCCGCTCTCGGCTTTCTCGGCCTTGGCGCCCAGCCGCCGACACCGGAATGGGGAACCATGCTCGCCTCGGCGCGTGAATTCATCCTGCGCGCCTGGTGGGTGGTGACCTTCCCCGGTCTGGCCATCCTCATCACCGTGCTTGCCATCAACCTGATCGGCGACGGTCTGCGCGATGCGCTCGATCCGAAGCTGAGGAGGTCGTAATGGCGCTGCTCGACATCCGCAATCTCGTCGTCGAGTTCCAGACCGCATCCGGCCCGTTCCGCGCGGTCGATGGCGTCTCGCTCCATGTGAACGAACGTGAAGTGCTGGCCATCGTCGGCGAATCCGGCTCCGGCAAGTCGGTGTCGATGTTGGCTGTGATGGGGCTGTTGCCGTGGACGGCGACGGTCACTGCCGACGAGATGAGCTTCAACGGCCGCGATCTCCTGAAGATGAGCCCGGCCGACCGGCGCAAGATCGTCGGCAAGGACATGTCGATGATCTTCCAGGAGCCGATGGCCAGTCTCAATCCGTGCTTCACCGTCGGCTTTCAGATCGAGGAGGTGCTGCGCTTCCATATGGGCATGGACAAGGCCCAGCGTCGCGAGCGCGCCATCGAATTGCTGACGCAGGTCGGCATTGCCGAGCCGGCCGAACGGCTGAACTCGTTTCCGCACCAGATGTCGGGCGGCCAGTGCCAGCGCGTTATGATCGCCATCGCCATCGCCTGCAATCCGAAGCTTCTGATCGCCGACGAGCCGACGACTGCGCTCGACGTCACCATTCAGAAGCAGATCCTCGACCTGCTGGTGTCGCTACAGGTCAAATACGGCATGGGCCTGATCATGATCACCCACAATATGGGCGTCGTGGCCGAGACCGCCGACCGCGTCATCGTCCAGTACAAGGGTCGCAAGATGGAAGAGGCCGACGTGCTGTCGCTGTTTGAATCGCCGAAGAGCAATTACACCCGCGCGCTTTTGTCGGCGCTGCCGGAAAATGCCGTCGGCGACCGGCTGCCGACCGTCTCGGACATGCTGTTCGAACCGGCTGCCGGGAGCGTCTGATGGGCATCAAGGTCGTCGAAGGCAAGGACATCGTGCGCGACTATCACGTCGGCGGCGGCCTGTTTCGCGGCGCGCGCACCGTGCATGCGGTCAAGGGCGTTTCGTTCAGCGTCGACAAGGGCAAGACGCTGGCCATCGTCGGTGAATCGGGCTGCGGCAAGTCCACGCTGGCGCGCATCATCACGCTGATCGATCCGGCAACGTCGGGCGAACTGTTCATCGACGGCAACAAGGTCGACATCGCAAGGAACGGCCTGACCAGGGAGATGCGCCGCAAGGTGCAGATCGTCTTCCAGAACCCTTACGGATCGCTCAATCCGCGCCAAAAGATCGGAGATGTGCTGGGCGAGCCGCTGCTCATCAACACCGACAAGCCGGCCGAAGAGCGGCGCGACCTCGCCATGAGGATGCTGAAGAAAGTCGGCCTCGGAACCGAGCACTACAATCGCTATCCTCACATGTTCTCGGGCGGCCAGCGCCAGCGCATCGCCATTGCCCGCGCGCTGATGCTGAACCCGAGCCTGCTGGTGCTTGACGAACCGGTCTCCGCGCTCGATCTTTCGGTGCAGGCGCAGGTGCTCAACCTGCTCGCCGACCTGCAGGACGAATTCCAGCTGACCTATGTCTTCATCAGCCACGATCTGTCGGTCGTGCGCTACATCGCCGACGATGTGATGGTGATGTATTTCGGCGAAGCCGTCGAATACGGCTCGCGCGAGGAGGTCTTCGCCGACCCCAAGCACAACTACACCAGGACGCTGTTCGCCGCGACGCCGCGCGCCGACGTCGCCTCGATCAAGGCGCGGCTGGCGAAGAAGAAGGCCGCCTGACCTCCCACCGAGAATTGTTTTTGAACAATCGGAAATGCGTCGCGGCGGTGGTTTGCCGGCAGGATTGATCGCGATCTGCGAGCTGCCGGGCGCAAGCCGCGTCGCAGGTTGGGGTGCGCCCCATCACTCACCCGCTCCGTGCTGGTAAAGCTCGTCCATGCTGAGCATTGCCAGGGTTGCGAAGGGGGCCTGTTTTTTCACCCGACCGCGGCTCAAGATCACCACGTCGTCGCAGAACGATATGGTGCTGTAATGATGACTGATGACAATGGTGGTGCGGCGGCCGGCCCGCGATTTCAGCGTCTCGACAATAGCGGCTTCTGACAACCCATCCACCGCACTGGTGGCTTCGTCGAGGATGAGAATATCGGGATCGCGCACCAGCGCCCGCGCCAGGGCGATCCTTTGCCTTTGTCCGGCTGACAGGTTGATGCCCCGGTATCCGACCAGTGTCGCGTAGCCCTGCGGCAGGTGCTCGATGAATTGATGTGCCTCGGCCAGCCTTGCGGCGCGCATGGCGTCGCTGGCCGACGCCGTGTCGTAGCCGTAGATAATGTTTTCAAAAATGGTGCCGTCGACCAGTTCCAGCTCCTGACTGGCCAGGGCAATGTTCCGCCGCCACTGGCTTGGGTCCACTTCATCGAGCGGTGCCCCATCGACGAGGATCCTGCCGCTGTCGGGTTTGACGAAGCGGCACAGGAGATTGACGATCGTCGTCTTGCCGGCGCCCGAGCGGCCGATCAGCGCCGTCGAGCGGCCGCTGCGGATGTCGAACACCGCCTTATGCAGCACCGCCTCGCGCGCGTCGGGGTCTGACAGGGGACCGGAATAGGCGAAGCTCACGTCATCAAAGCTGATCCCTTGGCGCAAGCCGTCGAACGGCAGGCTGCCCTGCGGCGCCTCGGGCTTGTCGGAAGGATCGAGCAGCCATTGTACCTCCTCCAGCGAGCCGCTCATGCCTTGCAACTGACTCCAGGACATCTGCAAGGCGCGCATATGCGGCTGCAGTCGGTAGAGCAGGATGAGGAAGGCGACGGTCAGCGGGAAGCTTACATTCGCCAGCCAGGCTCCGATCACCACCGCCAGGAACAGCATCGCGTGCAACACCTCGGTCAGTGGCGGCAAGACGCCCTGGCGGATTGAAAGCACGAAAGCCGCCCGCCGCACCCCGTCGGACGCTTTGGCGAAGACCGCCTTTTCGCGGTTCTCCTGCCCGAAGATGCGAATTAGGCGCCCGGCATGCACCAGATGCAGCATCTGCGACGCCAGTGCGCTGTTGCGCGAGACGACGCTGCGGCTCGGCGCCTTCAGATTGGACGACAAAACCCCGTGCGCCAGTTGGACGAGCGCCAGCCCTAGCGTCACCAGCAGCGTCATCTGCCAAGAGAGGAGCAGGAGGAAGGCGAGCAGGATGACGGCGGCCGAGGCACTGACGATCGCGCCGAGCAGGGCCTGGATAGCGTCGGATGCTCGCCAGGATTCGTTGGAGATGATGTTGAGCAGCCGCCCGGGGCTTTGCTGCAGGAAAAAGGGGTAGCCGACCCTGAGCAACTGCTCCGACAGTGCGCTACGGATCGAATAACCTGCCTTGCCGTAGATGTAGCTGGTCAGCAGAGTGTTGGCGAAGGCAAAGACATTTTTCAGTACGATCGAACCGAGGATCGCGGCCGAAATGGCGATCAGCCGCTGGCGCTCGCCGAGGTCCGCTCCAACCTGCTGGAGGAGGGCGGAGAAACCGGCCATGCCTGATGTTTCGCCACGTCCCATAATGATGCCGAGCAGCGGAATGATGAGACCGATGCCGAGGCCTTCCAGCGCGGCGCCCGCAAGCCCGAGCCCCACCACGACGGGAACGAGCCGCAACAGCCTGCCACCAAGCGCGCGGCGCAGCATTGGCAGGGCTGACGGAATCAGTGACATTATCGCGCTCTGGCCTCCGCATTGGCTTCGCTGGCTTCTCGGTCGTGGCGCAGCGGCAGCCGTTTTGGCCATCCCATCATGACGAGCAGCGCAAATCTGGCGGCACCTGCCAGATTCATAACAACAATAGGCCAGTGCGACAGATCGAGGTCGCGGTCAAAGCGAGGACGGCCCGCCAGTTCCCTGAACGCGGCCCGCGCGGACCAATAGACATGGCGAAGCAGCCAAGGGGCGTGGCGGACATGTTTCAGGCACAGCGCACCATTACCGAGGCTATAGTCGCGGTGCAGCCTGTCGATCGATTTGCGGTCTCGCCGGCCGTGATGATGCAAGACCGTCATGTCGGGCACATACTCGACCGGCATGCCGAGCAGCATCGCCCGCACGAGATAATCAGTATCTTCAGCCGAGCGTAGCGGGCCGCCAGCGCCGAAGCGTTCGTCGAACGAGCCGATGCGGGCCGCGACGTCGCGGTGCATGGTCATGTTGCAGCCGAGCACGAAGCCGCCGGGGTGGACCGCCGGGGTCAGCCGCTCGCTTGCCTCGCGGAGCTTTATGGTGAAGGGCAGGTCCCGGGCATCACCGAGCTCGACCCGGCCGCCGCGGATCAGCCACTTCTCGCCACTCCGGTAGTGCCGCTCCAGGTCGCGGAGATAGTCGCGGTCGAGCTTGCAGTCGTCGTCGACGAAGACCAGCACGCGGCCTCGCGCTCGCGCCAATCCGGCATTGCGGGCAGCGGCTAGTCCGGGGCGAGTCTCCGAGACGGCTGTGACTGGGATGTCGGAAGTTTCGGCGATAGCGGCCAGCCGCTTTGACGTGCCGTCCCGTGAACCATTATCGACCACCACCAACTCTGCCGCGAAGGTGGCGTGCACCCGGCATGCGGTCTGGATCGAGGCTATGCAAGCCTCCAGCACAGCGGCGCGGTCGCGCGTGCAGACGATGAAACTGACCTCGAGCGACGGCCGCTCCGATCGGGGAGATGTCGGGACAGGTGCACTCGCAAACTGGTGATCGCGCAGGAGCGGGTGGGGCCTGTCGGTCATACCAGTCCCCGCTGATAACGCGCAAGCACCGCTTCGGCCGGCGTGGTTTTGAAGAAGTACGCCACCGCGTCCGCCCGCTTTCCGGCCCTTATCGAGAGCAGGCTGAGCCAAGGCGCCCAGACGCCGGGACGCAGCGCATATTGTTCGCGGCGCCGGATGAAATTCCATCTCGCCGTCCGCGTGAGCAATTCGTGGGTCAGCGGCGGTTCTCCTTCGTCGCCGACGAGTTGGTAGAGGAAATAGAACAGGTTCAGCGCGCCTGCCTCGAAGCTTGGCCGTGTGTCGGTCGGCAGCTCGGAAATCCGCTCTTCGAGCGCACGGATGAAATCGGCTGCGCGCGAAACCGTGTCGAAAGAGACGGCCTCGCCGATGTCGCGCAGATCCGCTGTGGTTTCAGCAAGCCCCTCACGCTCGAGATTTTCGGCCACGATCCGCAAATGCGTCCTGCGCATTTCCTTGGCATGCCGCATGGTCACGCTTCCCGCATGGATGCGATAGACGAGCAGGCTATCGGGCAATATGGTCGCCGGGAAACGGCCGGCAAGCCGTCTGAAGAGATCGAAATCCTCGGCATGCCTATATTTTGGATCGTAATAGAGATCGTTGTTCCCAATAACCTTCCTGTTATAGATCACCGTCGGATGCAAGAATATCGTAAAGAACATCGACAATATGTCGAGCCGGCCGAGCCGGAACACCGGGTCTAGCCTGCCTTTGGCGATACGGCCGTGAAGCAAGGTATCGACGCAGGCGCCGCAGAAGCCGAGATCGGGCCGCCGCTCGAACAGTGCGACCTGGCGCGAGAGGCGCCGGGGATAGGCGACATCGTCCGCATCCATTCGCGCAACAAGCTCGCCCTGGGCCAGTCGTAGCCCTTCATTGAGGGTGGCGACGAGGCCGCGGTTCTCACGCGAGATGACAGAAACGCGATTGTCTGCCCGGCGGTATCGTTCGAGAATCTCGAGCGAGTTGTCAGTCGATCCGTCATCGATAGCGATGACCTCCAGGCGATCGTAGTCTTGCCGCAGAATGCTCTCCAGCGCAGCGGTGAGATAAGGCCCGGCATTGTAGACCGGCAGCAGGACGGAGACGAGCGGCGCGGTGGTCATCTCTGCGCATCCGTTCGCCGGAGTTCGAGTGCGGCGCGGCCATCGGGGGATCCGCCGGGATAGGCGTCCGCCGCCCTGCCGAGCCAGCCGGCATCGCCAGAGCGTGCCTGGGAGCGGCGGCGCGCTACATAGGGGAAGCGGCGCTTGAGGCCGTTGAGCGGCTTTTCGAAAGCCGTCCACGAGATCGAAGCGACGGCGATCGTGGCGGTGCTCGCGACCAGGAAACGCCCTGGCCCCTGCTCCGAGACATTGAGCGGGATCCAGGGCTGTGACTTGACGGCGAGCGAAAGAAGGATCGGATGGTAAAGATAGACGCCGTAGCTGATGCGGCCCAGTGACAGCAGCGGTGGCAGTTCGAAAACCCTGCCGAGGACGCCGCCAAGGCCGGCTGAACAGGCGGCGACAACGGCCACCAGCGGCACTAGGGGCAGGATCTGCAGTAACGCCCAGCGGGCCCATTCCAGCATAGGATCGGCCGGCGCAGGGATAAGCCACTCAATCGCCAGGAAGACAGCCGCAAGGGCTGGCCAGCCTAGCCGCATCCATTGCGGCAGGCCGGCGCCTCTGGTCCGCCGGCAGGCAAGCAAAGCACCAAACGCCAGCGCGTCCATCGATGCTGGCGGCAGCAGGTCGCGCGCTAGCGCCGGGGTGGCGGTGATCGGCCAGTAGAAGCGATAGGCCAGCGACAACAGGATGACGCCGATAGTGATCGCTTCCACCCGCCGGCGGGGTGCGAGAAGCACGACCAGCGGCCAGGCGATATAGAACTGCTCCTCGATGCTCAGGCTCCAGAAATGGCAGAGTAGCCAGGGCGTCCATTCGTTGCGCAGCGCGTACCAAAAATTCGACAGGTAAAGCGCATGCCAGACGAGCGATCCACTGGACTGCTCCAGATCGGTCAGCCAGACGAACCCAAGCACGGCGAAATAGGGCGGGAATATGCGCAGCGCGCGCCTGATGTAGAAGGAACTCAATGCAGGGCCGGCTTTGAATTCGGCCGCGGCGCGCGCTTCGAGCAGCAGTCGTGTGATCAGGAAGCCGCTCAGCACAAAAAAAAGCCGCACCCCGATGTGGCCCCAAAAGGAGGACCCGTTGGGTGCAAGGAAATGGGAATAGAGAACCATCGTGACAGCGATGGCGCGCAGAGCGTCCAACTGATTGTCACGCGCGACCGCCATCAGCCATTTCCGCCGGTCTGAAATCTCCGATGAAGCCAGCGGCCCTGCATTCCGGGCCTCAGGTCGAGGCCTGCCAGCGTCGAGAGTGCGCCGACAACATCAAACCCGCGCCTTGTGCGCGGGGCAGCCTCGAAATCGGTGCTGGCCAGCGAAAAATTCAAGCTGATCAACTTGGCGGAATCCTCCACGGCGCACTTCCCAGTACCAAATCCCCCAAGAAATGGTGCAACCGGGCAATGGTGCAGTGCAACACAAAATATCTATCGAGCTGTAATATTTGTGTGAGTTAGTGCTAAAAATGGGTATGATTTGCGAGTGCGTTGCGTCGATCAGGGTTTTTCACGTCCGCAATGCTGCATGAGCAGTAGTACCGTGTCAGAAAAGGCACGGTTTAATTACACAACTATAATCCGGAGTGTCTGATATAGGTCAAAATTGACGAAGATTATTCCAAGATAGTGGTTTTGTATCTTATAAATTATGCTTGTATTGTCGGGTTCTCTAGGCTGTCGATCTTGCGCGATGCAGCATAGTCGATGGTCAAGCGTCTGACGACGCAATCCTGTGGCGGCGGCCATATGGCGCATGTCGACGAGGCAGACAGGAAGTGCCGGTGTTGGTGTAGGGAGTGACGTGCATTAGCCTTGCACCTGCCGTCACGCTTGCGTCGGATGGAGAACTGGTGCCGCTTAGGTGACTCGAACACCTGACCCCATCATTACGAATGATGTGCTCTACCAACTGAGCTAAAGCGGCCCGGGAAGCGCGAGGTTCCAGGATCGGCTGGGTGATAGACTCAACCGGCCGCTAATTCAAGATGGGCAACCGCGATTTCGAGCCGGCATCCGGCAATTCGTCCCGGCATTTTCCATTGGCGCGGAATAAGCCACCGCCTCGTTTGCTTTTTCGGTTACGCGGAGACGTCGCGCCGGACTGCGCGCAAATCGCCCGGCAAGGCGGCAAACGGACTGATTTTATTGCTAAAAGGCATCGAAATGGGCGTTGAACAGGCCTGTAAGGCAGAATGCGGGCGCTCGCCCGTTGATTGATTGGTCGCCTGCGGCTAACGATCATGGCAATGTAAGCGAACGGACAGGGGAATTCGCTTGGACGCGATCGAAAAAGCGATCCGCAACGCCTTCGAGAAAGGCAACGCCGAGGACCGGGCATTTCGCGAGCGGGTCTATCGGTCGGCTTTCGCGGCGCTCGACCGCGTGCTCCAGGCCAATCCCGGCGTGACGGTGGAAGCCGCCATCAAGCGCCGTAAGGCGGTGCAGGAAAAGATCGCCGAGATCGAATCCGAATTCCTGCCCGCGGTCCCCGATGTCGCCGCGCCGACGCAGAGCGCTGCGCAGACACAAGATACCGCGCTGACGCAACACGTTGCGCAGCCGCAAGACGCCGTACAGGGCGCCGCCGAAGCGCCCGCGGTCGATGCCCCGACAGGTGTCGCGGCCGGACCGTCGCCGGCGATCGTCGTTGATGGACCGGTTCAGCCCGAGGCATCCGACGCGCCGCGTTCGCGCGTGCTGCCGGTCGTCCCCGACATCATGCCTGACGCCACGCTGCCCGGCGCCCCGGCGATCGATATGGCCGATTCCGCGCCGGCCGAGGCCGCGGCGGAAGTGGCGCCTGACCGTGATGAAAGGCGGATAAGGGGCCGCCGCCTGCCGCTGACGGCGATCTTCTTTGGCGTGACGTTGCTCGCCGCCGCCGGCATCGGCCTCTATTTCGCCGTGCAGACCGGGGTCTTCAAGACGCCGGCGCAGCTCGACACGGCGCCGCCCGAAGCGCCGCCGACCGTCGACGATGACGACTTCACGCCGCCTGCCGATACAACTGAGCCGCAGCAGCCTGGCGCGCCGCAGCAGCCTGGTGTCGCCGAACAGACGCGCGACTGGATCAACGTGTTTACACCCACCGATCCAACGCATGTGGCGACCCCGTCCGACGCCAAGGCCGATGTCGTGCAGGACGACACCGGCTCCTTCCTGCGCATCCGCTCCGGTGCTTCCGGCTCGGCCATCAGCTTCGATGTCGGGCAGGGCGTGCTGGAGAAGCTTGCCGGCAAACATGCCGTGTTCGACATCGTCGCCCGCGCCGAGGACGGCAAGGACACGCAGATCTCCGTCGACTGCAATTTCGGCGATCTCGGCGACTGCGGCCGCAAGCGCTATGCGGTCGGCCAGCAGCGTAACGAATATCTGTTCGACGTGAAATTCCCCGACAAGCCCCCGGGCGCCGCCGGGAGCATCGCCATCAACTCCGACTTCGACAAGCAGGGCAAGGCGGTCGACATCTACGAGATCCGCGTCTCGATCGAACCGTAGGTCCCGGTGCCCGGTGGTCACAGCCTGGATTTGCGGGCGCGGCTCCTGCCAGCTAAATCATCGCTTTGGGGCTGTGCAGGACGCCCCAGGCCGGGGCGGAGTCCAGCGCGCCGAAGTCGCCTGCCGCAATCTCCCGGCAGATGGTCAGCAGCGCTCCGCCGGCAGCGCGGGCGAGCGATCCACCGACGCTGATCCGCCGCACACCGGCTTGCGCAATCTGGTCGAGGGTCAACCCGGAGACACCCTGGCCGATCACATGATTGACGGGAGTTTTGACTGAGCGGCAAAGCTTTTCGAGGGACGCCAGGTCCGGCACACCCGGCGCATAGAGAACCTCAACGCCGACAGCCTCGAATGTCCTGAGGCGGCGAATGGCCTCTTCGAGATCATAAGCGCCTTTGCCGAGGCCGTCGGCGCGGGCAGTCAGCACGATGTTGTATTTTCGCGCGGCCTCTGCGGCGGCGGCTATCCGCGCCACCGCGTCGTCAAAATCGCGTATCGGCAGATCGGAATTCGGCTGCCGATCCTCGATGGACAGCCCCGCCAGTCCAGCCTCGGCCGCCAGCCGAACGGTCTCGGGAACACCCTCGGGCGTGTCTTCGTACCCGTCCTCGAGATCGGCGGTAACGGGAACATCGGTCGAGGCGGCGATATCGGCGGCATAGGCCAGGCTCTCGGCGCGGCTGACGTCCAGCGCTCCGTCTTTCCTGCCTTTCGAGAATGCGTAGCCCGACGATGTCGTCGCCAGCGCCTTGAAGCCGAGACCCGTCATCATCCGCGCGCCGGCTATGTCCCACGGATTGGGGATCACAAAGCAGCCGGATTTGTGAAGAGCACGAAATCGTTCAACCTTGTCGGATCGGGAAATCATCTACGCTCCTGCCTGGGTTGGTACTCCCGGTTCGGAATTAAGTCTAGCGATCAAGCAGCGCCTGCAGCGTCTCGATGCGGTCGGCTTCGGCGGTCGGCTTGTCCCAGCGCAGCCGTGAGATGCGGGGAAATCGCATCGCAACGCCGGATTTGTGGCGGGTCGAACGGTTGAGACCTTCGAAAGCCACCTCCAGCACCAGGCCTTGGCTGCGGTCGGCGCGCACCGAGCGCACCGGGCCGAAACGCTCGACGGTGTTGTCGCGGACAAATTTGTCGATCTGCTTCAGCTCCTCGTCGGTGAAGCCGAAATAGGCCTTGCCGACCGGCACCAGTTCCTCCGCGCCTTCCGGCCCCGACCAGACGCCGAACGTATAATCGGAGTAGAAGCTGGACCGCTTGCCATGGCCGCGCTGCGCATACATCAGCACAGCATCGACCGTGTGCGGATCGCGCTTCCACTTGAACCACGGGCCTTTCGGCCGTCCCGCGAGATAGGGCGAATCCCAGCGCTTCAGCATCACGCCTTCGATGATCGGGTGCGGCGGCGCGCGGCGCAGTTCCTCCAGCGTTTGCCAATCCGGGAATTCGACGAACGGCGACAGATCGAAACGGTGCGGGTCCAGCGTTGTGATGAAGGCCTCAAGACGGGCCCGCCGCTCGCGGAAAGGTAGTGCGCGCAAATCTTCGCCGTTGATCTGCAGCGCATCGTAGCAGCGCATGAATGCCGGGTATTGCTGCTGTATCTTCGGGGCCACGTTCTTGCGATTGAGCCGCTGTTGCAGGTCCGAAAAGGTGCCGGTCGCCACCGGCTCGCCGACCAGCAATTCACCATCGAGCGCGGCGGAAAAATCCATTGCCTGGGCGAGATCGGGGAATGCGCCGGACACATCGTCGCCGGTGCGCGAATAGAGCCGGCGCACGCCGCCCTCGCACACCGCCTGAACGCGGATGCCGTCCCATTTCCATTCCGCGGCATAGTCGGCCGGATCGAGCTTTTCGAGGTCGCCGTCGCCGACCGGGTTCGACAGCATCACCGGACTGAACAGGGCAAGTGCGGTCCGCTTCGGCTTCTCGGCCTTGCCTTCCAGCCACGCGAACAGCGAGATATAGGGCGGTGTCAGCCCGTGCCACAGCTCCTCGATCTCGGCGACATCGACCTTGCCGAAATCGGCCAGCGCCTGTTTGGCCAGCCGCGCCGAAACGCCGATACGCAAGCCGCCGGTGACGAGCTTGATGATGGCAAAGCGCGCCGAAATGCCGGCGCTGTCGAGCAGCCCGGCCAGCACCTTGGGTCCGTCCGAGCGGCTCGCCGCCTGCAGCTTCGCCACGACATCGCCAAGCGTCGGCTCCCGGTTGGGGATATGTCCCGGCGTCTGCGGCCAAACCAGCGAGACGGTTTCGGCAAGGTCGCCGACATAGTCGTAGGAATAGCCGAACAGCACCGGATCCATGCGCTCGGTGACCAGCGTGCGCAGCATCGCCGGCTTCACCGCCGCAATGTTGAGGTCGCCAGTGATCGCCGCCAGTGCCAGCCCGCGGTCGGGGTCCTCGACGCTGCGGAAATAATCGACGAGCAGCGTCAGCTTGCCATTGCGCGACGGCGTCAGCACCAAGCGGTCGAGGAGTTCGGCAAAGCGGTTCATGGATGCAAGGACCGCGTTGACGGCAGAGGTTTGCGTTCTGGCGCACCCCCCTCTGTCCTGCTGGACATCTCCCCTGCAAGGGGGGAGATTGGCAGCCTTGATCTTGCCGCCCATCTTGCGAGGTTGGCGATTGGCGAAAGCGGAGGTGACATCTGATCTCCCCCCTTGCGGGGGAGATGGCCGGCAGGCCAGAGGGGGGTGGGAAGGATCGCCGCGCCGGCGATTTCTGGATCAAAAATCACCATCAATCGCCCTCGTCCTCATATCCCACCAGGTGCAGTGGCCTGGCGGCGATGCCTTCCAGTTCGCACCAGCGCACCAGCGCTTCCTCGCGGCCGTGCGTCACCCAGATTTCGCCGGCGCCCGTCTCCTTGACGGTAGCGGTCAGTTCATCCCAGTCGGCATGGTCGGAAATGATCAGCGGCAGTTCGACGCCGCCTTGCTTGGCGCGCTGGCGGATGCGCATCCAGCCCGAGGCGAAGCATGAGATCGGGTCGGGAAAGCGCCGCGCCCAGCGGTCGGCGAAGGCCGATGGAGGGCCGACAACGATGGCCCCGGTGAAATCCTGCTTGCCGCCGCTGTCGACGGTTGCCGGCTCCAGCGTGCCGAGGTCGATGCCCTGGCTCTGGTAATATTCGCTGAGCTTGGCCAGCGCGCCGTGGATATAGATCGGCCTGTCATAACCGGCATCGCGCAGCAGCCGCATCACCCGCTGTGCCTTGCCCAGCGCATAGGCGCCGACCAGATGCGATCGCTCGGGAAACTGCGCCGCCGATTTGAGCAGCCGGGCGATCTCCTCCGTGTCGGGCGGATGGTGAAACACCGGCAGGCCGAAGGTCGCCTCGGTGATGAAGACGTCGCATTGGACCGGTTCGAACGGTGCGCAGGTCGCGTCCTTCTGGCGCTTGTAGTCGCCGGAGGCGACGATGCGCCTGCCCTTGTGCTCGACCGCGATCTGCGCCGAGCCCAGCACATGGCCGGCCGGATGGAAGGTGACGCTGACATCGTTCAGCGCCATCGCTTCGCCAAGCACGGCCGCTTGCGTTGTCCCGGCAAAATCCTCGCCATAACGCAACCCCATAATGTCGAGCGTCTGCTGCGTCGCCAGCACCGAACGATGGCCGGATCGGGCATGGTCGGAATGGCCATGCGTGATCAACGCCCGGTCGACTGGCCGCACCGGGTCGATGAAGAAATCGCCGGATGGGCAATAAAGGCCTTCAGGCCGGGGATGGAGCAGGTCGCTGGCGCGCATCCAGTCAAGATAGTGGCTAATTCCAGCGCGGGAAGCCTGTTGCAAGAGACTGCTGACTCGGCCTACAGCCAGCCACCGGCCGCATCAGCCGGCGGGGCCATCGCCATGCAACCGCTGAAAATCTCGTCCGGCGACCTGACCGCCGACCGTCGCGCCGACTATGCCGAGATGCTTTTCGGCTCGGGCGAGCACGCGGCAGCGGCGGAGCTGCTGCTCGGCGCGCTGGAACTGGCGCCGCAATGGGCGGCGGGCTGGTTCCGTCTTGGCGAGATGCAGGAGACAGCCGAGCGGCTCGACGTGGCGGCTCAAGCCTGGGCGACGGCGCTGAAACTGGACCCGGCGGATCGCCTGGGTGCTGCGCTGAAGCTGCAACTCATCGGCAAGGCGCCGGCTGCCGCAGCGCCACCCAGCGCCTTCGTCGAGACGCTGTTCGACCACTATGCCGAGACTTTCGAGGACTCGCTGGTCGACAAGCTCGGCTACCGGCTGCCGGAGTTTCTCGATCGCGCCATTCGCGCGGCAAGACCGGGCCGCTTTTCGCTGGCGCTCGATCTCGGTTGCGGCACCGGTCTGATGGGCGAGAAACTGCGGCCGGTCGCCGAACGGCTGGAGGGCTACGATATCTCCGCCGCCATGCTGAAAAAGGCCCGCTCCAAGGGCGTCTACGACCTGCTCGCCAAGGCCGATCTGCAGCATTTTGCCTATGCCGGGCCGAAAGCCGATCTGGTGGTGGCGGCCGACGTGTTCATCTATGTCGGCGCGCTCGATCGCGTGGTGAAGACCGTCGCCGGCATTCTGGCCACCAATGGCCTGTTTGCCTTTTCCGTCGAAACGCCAGCCAAGGGCGGGGCGGGCGGCGACGCCGGTTTTGCGCTGCAGCCGTCTCGTCGCTACGCCCATTCTCAAGCCTATGTCGAGCGGGTGCTTGCCGCAAACGGCCTGTCGGTGCTGTCGATGCAGCCGACCGTCATCCGCTGGGATCGCCGCCAGCCGGTCGGCGGGCTTGCCGCGCTGGCGGTGCCCTCGTCCAAGGGTTGATGTCTCGTCTTGTTCGAAAACGTGAATAGGATTTTTGCGGCTCGCGCGGCATCAGGTAGGATACAAGCCGAGAAAAGCCCTCGGCAGGCATTGAGGAGGAACACATGCGCTGGAACATGATGGTCTTGGCGTCCTGCCTGGCGATGGCCGGCTGCAGCAGCTCGATGTCGGAGCGGCAGGACCAGGACGTACAATCGTCGCTGCAATATGACAACGTGCCTTGCGATCAGTTGCTGGCGCAGCGCAACGAACTGGCGCAGCAATACCATCTGTCGACGGACGCCAAGCCGAGCTTCTCCAATCCGGCGATGGGCTTCGGCCCGTTCACGCCGGATATGCGCTCCAAAAGCAAGCGCGATACTGATCTGGCTAGTGGCAAGATCGACGCCATGAACCGCTCGATCGTCCGCCGCGACTGCGGCAAGCCCAACAAGCAGAAGAAGTTCAGTCTGCCGAGCTGAACCTGAACTTCCTCAGTACCCCGCCTTGCGGTCGACCACGTTATCAAGCTTTTCGCCGCGCTCGAAGGCATCCATCTGCCGCAACATGCTCGGCGCCAGGTGGACAGGGTCGGAGGTCGCCGCCGCGTGCGGCGTCACGAACACTTTCGGGTGACTCCATAGCGGACTGGTCTTCGGCAGCGGCTCGACCTCGAACACGTCGAGGCTCGCCTCCTTCAGCGTGCCGTCGTCCAGCGCGCGCAAGATGTCGGCGTCCTTCTGCAGCCGGCCGCGCCCGGCATTGATCAGCACCGAGCCGCCGAGGCCGTTGCGCTTGCGCAATTCCTTCAGCACGCCGTAATTGATGATGCCGTGCGTGTCCGGCGTCAGCGGCAGCAGCACCACCAGTATGTCGGTGGCGTTGAGGAAGGGGATCAGCCCGGCCTCTCCGGCATAGGTCGCAACGCCTTTCATGGCTTTGTCGCTGCGCGACCAGCCATTGACGGCAAAGCCGAGCGACAACAGCACCGACGCCGCGGCGCGGCCGAGATTGCCGAGCCCCATAATGCCGACCGAGATGTCGCCGGCCGGCCGCTGCGGCGGTTCGTGCCAGGTCTTCTTCGGCTGCTGGGCACGATAGAGCATGCCCTGGCGATGATGGTCGAGCACCCGCCAGACGACATATTCGGTCATGTATTGGGTGAGGTTGTCGGCTACCACTTTGACGATCGGCACATCGGGCAGGCCGGGATCGGCGAAGATATGGTCGACGCCGGCGCCGATCGAGAAGATTGCGCGTAGATTGGGCAGCGATTTCAAGAGGTTCGGCTTCTGCTTCCACACCACCGCATAGGTGATCGACGGATCCGAAGCGCCGTCCGGCTCCAGCACCACTTCGCGCTCGGCCGACAGCAGCTCGCGCCAGCGCTGCGGATGAAAGCCGGTGACGGCAAGCAGGATTTTGCCTTTTTCCATTTGCGGATTGTATTCCCTGTTATTCGCTGACGATACCGACCGGCGCCGTCTCGATCTTGAACGCGGCCGAGATCAGCGCCTTCGTATAGTCGGTCTGCGGCCGCTCGAAAATCTGTTCGGAAGGGCCGGCTTCGACGATCTTGCCATTGCGCATGACGATGACGTCATTGGCAAGGGCGCGAATGACTTTCAGATCGTGGCTGATGAACAGATAGGCAAGGTCGTGCCTGGCCTGCAGATTGCGTAAGAGGTCGACCACTTGCGCCTGCACGCTCATGTCGAGCGCCGAGGTCGGTTCGTCCAGCATGACGAAGCGTGGATTGAGCACCATGGCGCGCGCAATGGCGACGCGCTGGCGCTGGCCGCCCGAGAATTCATGCGGATAGCGGTTCCTGGTCCCCGGATCGAGCCCGACCTCCTTCAGCACGGCGACGACCTTGTCGTCGCGTTGATCGGGCGACAGCTTCGGCTCGTGGATCTTCAAGCCTTCCTCGATGATCTCCGAGACCGACATGCGCGGGCTGAGCGAGCCGAACGGGTCCTGGAAAACGATCTGCAACTCGCGGCGCAGCGGCCGCATGGCGTTGAAGGAAAGCTGGTTGATGTCGCTGCCATTGAACTGGATGGTGCCGGTCGATGAGATCATCCGCGCCAGCGCCAGCCCGAGCGTCGTCTTGCCGGAGCCGGATTCGCCGACGACGCCGAGGGTCTGGCCGGCGCGCACGGTGACGTCGATGCCGTCAACTGCCTTCACATTGTCGACGGTGGTGCGAAAGAAACCCTTCTTGATCGGGAACCAAACCTTGATGTTCTTGCCTGTCATCACCGGCTTGGCGGCATCGTTGGCGGCCGGCGGCTTGCCCTTCGGCTCGGCGGCCAGGAGGTGCTTGGTATAAGCGTGCTGCGGGTTGGCGAAGATGTCCCTGGTCGGCCCGGTCTCGACGATCTTGCCTTTGGTCATCACGCAGACGCGGTCGGCGATCTTTTTGACAATGCCGAGATCATGGGTGATGAACAGCATCGACATGCCCTTACGGCTCTTCAACTCCGCCAGCAATTCGAGGATCTGCGCCTGCACGGTGACGTCGAGCGCCGTCGTCGGTTCGTCGGCGATCAGCAGTTCCGGTTCGTTGGCCAGCGCCATGGCGATCATGACGCGCTGCCGCTGGCCGCCGGACAATTGGTGCGGATAGGCGTCGAGCCGCTTTTCCGGTTCGCGAATGCCGACCTCGTTGAGCAGCGCCAGCGTGCGCGCCTTGGCCTGGCGGTCGCCCATGCCCTGATGCAGCGCCAGGATCTCGACGATCTGCTGCTCGATCGTGTGCAGCGGATTGAGCGAGGTCATCGGCTCCTGGAAGATCATGGTGATCTTGTTGCCGCGCACGCTGCGCAACTGCTTTTCGTTCATCGCCAAAAGGTCGGCGCCCTGGAACAGGATCTTGCCCGAGGGATGGCTGGCCGTCGGGTAGGGCAGAAGCTTCAGCACCGACAGCGCCGAGACCGATTTGCCGGAACCGGATTCGCCCACAAGCGCCACCGTCTCGCCCTTGGCGAGATCGAAGGAGATGTGGTCGACGGCGGTCGACTGGTTGCCGCCTTGGGTGAAGGCAACGCTGAGATCGCGGACGGAGAGCAGGAGTTCGCTGCTCATCGGAACGCCTTGCGCGGGTCGAAAGCATCGCGCGTTGCTTCACCGATGAACACCAACAGCGACAGCATCAGCGAGATGACGATGAAGCCCGATATACCGAGCCAGGGGGCATTGAGGTTACTCTGCGCCTGTTTTAGCAGTTCGCCGAGCGACGCGGTGCCGGGCGGCAGGCCGAAGCCGAGATAGTCGAGCGAGGTCAGTGTCGAGATCGAGGCGCTGACCAGAAAAGGCATGAAGGTCAGCGTCGCGACCATGGCGTTGGGCAGAAGATGGCGCAGCATGATGGTGCGGTTGGACACGCCAAGGGCGCGGGCAGCGTTGACATATTCGAAGTTGCGAGCGCGCAGGAATTCGGCGCGCACCACGCTGACAAGCGACGTCCAGGAGAACAGCAGCATCAGCCCGAGCAGGATGAAGAAGCCCGGCGGCAGGATGGCGGCGACGATCAGCAGCAGATACAGCAGCGGTATCGCCGACCAGATTTCTATGAAGCGTTGAAAGAGAAGGTCGGTCCAGCCGCCGAAATACCCTTGCAGCGCGCCGGCGGCGACGCCGATAACCGACGAACCCGCAGTCAGGATCAACCCGAACAGCACGGAAATCCTGAACCCGTAGATGATGCGCGCCAGCACGTCGCGCGCCTGGTCATCGGTACCCAGCCAGTTCCAGTTGCCGACAATGCAGTCAGGATCGGCAGCGCCTTGCGGATATTGGCTGCATCGCCTCTGCGCGTCGTATTCCCATGACGGTTTTGCGGGAGCGGCGTCGGGGATCGCATTGTTGACGGTGCGGTAGGAATAGCGGATTGGCGGCCAGATCATCCAGCCATTGGCGTTGATCTCGTCGCGGATGACCGGGTCGCGATAGTCGGTGACGGCGTAGAAGCCGCCGAATTTTTCCTCGGGGTAGGCGACCGCCACCGGGAACAGGATCTCGCCTTTGTAGTAGGCGACGATCGGCCTGTCGTTGGCGATCAGTTCGGCAAACAGCGACAGCACGAACAGAGCGAGGAATATCCACAACGACCAGTAGCCGCGCCGGTTGGCCTTGAAGTTCTGCCAGCGCCGCTTGTTGAGCGGCGACAGCCAGGGGCGGGCGATCCTTGTCGGTGTGATCTCGGCTGCAGCCTGCGTCATCAGACGTCTCTCCGCTCGAAATCGATGCGCGGATCGACCCATGTGTAGATCAGGTCGGACAACAGCGTCACGAACAAACCAAGCAGCGAAAATATATAGAGGTTGGCGAACACGACCGGATAGTCGCGCGCCAACACGGACCTGAAACCGAGCAGCCCGAGACCGTCGAGGGAAAAGATGTTCTCGATCAAAAGCGAGCCGGTGAAGAAGGCCGAGATGAAGGCCGCTGGAAAGCCGGCAATGACGATCAGCATTGCGTTGCGGAACACATGTCCGTAAAGCACCCGCCGCTCCGACAGGCCCTTGGCACGGGCCGTCACCACATACTGTTTGCGTATCTCTTCCAGGAAGGAGTTCTTGGTCAGCAGCGTCGTCGTCGCGAAGGCCGACAGCACCAGCGCCGTCAGCGGCAAGGTCATGTGCCAGAAATAATCGACGATCTTGTCGGGCCACGACAATTGGTCCCAATTGTCGGAGACGATGCCGCGCAGTGGGAACCAGTCCCAGAAGGAGCCGCCCGCGAACAGCACCATCAGCAATATGCCGAACAGGAAGGCCGGTATGGCATAGCCGACGATGATCACGCCGCTGGTCCAGACGTCGAAGGCGGAGCCGTCCTTGACCGCTTTGCGGATGCCAAGGGGGATCGAGATCAGATAGGACAACAGCGTGATCCACAGCCCAAGCGAGATCGACACCGGCATCTTCTCCAGGATCAGGTCAAGAACCGAGATGTCACGGAAATAGCTGTCGCCGAAATCGAAGCGGGCATAGTTCCACAGCATCATGCCGAAGCGTTCGAGCGGTGGTTTGTCGAAGCCGAATTGCTTTTCCAGCTTCTTGATGAATTCCGGATCGAGCCCTTGCGCGCCGCGATACTTCGAGCCGACGTCACCGGCCACATCGAAATTGCCGCCGCCTCCTGCATCGCCGCCGCCGCTGCCGAGGCGGTCGCTGCCGCCCTGGTTGGTCAGGCTGGCGATGACCTGCTCGACCGGTCCACCCGGTGCGAATTGAGTGACGACGAAAGCAACCGCCATGATGCCGAACAGGGTCGGTATCATCAGCAGGATACGGCGCAGTATGTAGGCGCCCATCAGCTTTCACCCTCCCCCTTGTGGGGAGGGTCGATCCGCGAAGCGGAGCGGGGTGGGGGTAGTCTCGATCCGGCGTACGCCGTCACACCCCCACCCCGGTTCGCCATTCGCGCTGCGCACGAAGTGCTCACCGACCCTCCCCACGAGGGGGAGGGTAAAGTGCCGCGCAACAGCCTACCCTTTGCCAATTTTTGCCGCCTTGCCCTTGTCGACCCACCACAGCGCTTCGACCGGAAAGTCGAAATCGGGTTTCCGCTCGGGAAAACCGAACATGTCCCAATAGGCGCTTCGATGATTCGCCAAGAACCAACTTGGAATCCAATCCCGCCGTGCACGCAAGACCCGGTCGAGCGCGCGCATGGCAATTGTCAGGCCTTCGCGATCCTTGGCGGCGCCCGCGGCGTCAACCAGGGCGTCGATGGCCGGGCTCGACGTTCCCGGCAGATTGCGAGAGCCCGATACGGTAGCTGCTCGCGAATGGAAAATGGTTTCGAGGTCGTCACGGGTTGGCGTCGCCGGAAACGAGGCCGCGACCGAGACGAGGTCGTAGTCGAACGAATTCTGCCGTAGCTGATATTGCGCGGCATCCACCAGCCGGATCGAGGCATCGATGCCGACCGCCTTCATGTTTTCGACCCAGGGCGAGTAGACCTGTTCGAAGACTTCGTCGTCGACAAGAAACTCTGCGGACAACCGACCACCCTTGTCGTTCACGACGAAATTGCCGGACCGTTTCCAGCCGGCCTCGGCCAGAAGCTTGGCCGCCTTGCCAAGCAACTGCCGGTCGCGGCCGGAGCCGTTCGACGCGTCCTGGATCACGGCTTCGCCAAAAGCCTCGGCGGGAATCTGCTCACGCAGCGGCTCAAGAAGAGCCAATTCTTGTGGCGACGGTCTGCCCTCGGCGCGAAATTCGGATTTCTCGAAGCAGGATTGCGAGCGCTCATAGGAACCGTAGAAGAAATTGCGCCGCGTCCATTCGAAGTCGAAGCAGAGCCCGATCGCCTGCCGCACGCGCGAGTCGCGAAACTGCTCGCGCCGCTGGTTGACGGCGGTGCCCTGCATCGAAGGCACCGTTTCGGCCGGGAATTCGTGCTTCACCACCTTGCCGGCAGTGAAGGCTGGGAAGTCGTAGCCGGTCGCCCAGACGCGCGAGGTGAATTCCTCCCTGTAGAGGATTTCTCCCTTCTTGAACGCTTCGAAGGCAACGCTACGGTCCTGATAGAACTCAACGCGGATCCGCTGAAAATTGTTCTGGCCGCGATTGACCGGCAGGTCGTTGCCCCAATAATCAGCCACACGCTCATATTCGATCCAGGCCCCTGCCGACCAGCGACCGACCTTGTAGGCGGCTGACCCCAACGGCGGGTTCATCTGCGAGGAATCGAACGGGTTGGTCGTGTAGAAAGCCTTCGACAGGACCGGGAACTCGACGACGTTGAGGATGGTGCGGCTTGTCTGCTTGCCGGAAAACCTAAGCTGCAGCGTGTGGGCATCCACGGCAATCGCGTCATCCAGATGCGTTAGCGGCAGGGAATAGTACGGGTGCCCCTTGTCCTTGAGCAGCTTGAAGGTGAAGGCGGCATCCTCTGCCGTCAATGGCGTGCTGTCATGGAAGCGGGCCTGCGGGCGCAGCGAGAAGGTGAAGTCGTTGCGGTCGTCGGAAATCGTCACGCCGTCAGCGATCAGCCCGTAAACGGCGTCAGGTTCGTCGTACGCTCTCACCATCAGTGAATCGAAGCACATCTCCGTGCGCTGGGGCGAATCGCCTTTGGGAACGAACGAATTCAGCGTGTTGAAGGTCAGCGGCGTCTGGTTGGCAAGCCAGTTGCGCGGCAGGAAGTTGAAGACGCCACCTTGCGGCGCATCGACATTGACATAGTCGAAATGAGTGAAGTCCGGCTTGTATTTGAGGTCGCCGAAAGCCGACAGTCCATGCAGTTTCACGCCGGTTGGGCTGGCGGCGAAAGCCTTGCCCGGCAGCAGCGCAGCAACGGCTGCGGCGCCACTGAGGGCCAGGAAATCGCGGCGAGGGAGCCCCGCCATCAATTGCTGCCCTTGTACTTGGCGGCCAGGGCCTTTTCCTTGTCCGCATCGATCCACCAGGAATCGATATCGGCGCCACGGTAGCCGGGCTGCTTTTCCGGGATGCCGAACTTGTTCCAGTAAGCCAGCCACACAACGGCACGATAGTATTGCGGCACCACATAGTAATTCCACAGCAGCACGCGATCGAGCGCATGGGTGGTGGCGACGAGGTCATCGCGATCCATGGCAAAAATGATGCGGTCGACAAGGGCGTCAACGACCGGGTTCTTGATGCCGGAATAATTGCGCGATGCCGGTGTGTCGGCGGCCTTGGAGCTCCAGAAATCGCGCTGCTCGTTGCCGGGCGATTCCGACTGTTGGAGCTGTCCTGTGATGACGTCGTAATCGAAATTTCTGACGCGGTTGGTGTACTGGCTCGGGTCGACGATGCGCAGTGTCGCATCGACGCCGATCTTGCGCAGATTGGCGATCCAGGGGCTGGAAATGACCTGGTCGGTTTCATTCGAGCCTAGGATTTCAAACTTGAATGGCTCGCCGGTCTTGGCGTTGACCATCTTGCCGCCCTTGATCACCCAGCCGGCCTGGGCGAACAGGTCGACCGCCTGCTTCAGATATTTGCGCTCCGCCTGCGGCGAATCGTAGACCGGCAACTTGAATTCCCGGGTGAATACTTCCGGCGGCAGCTTGTCGCGGTACTTCTCCAGGATCTCCAATTCCTTGCCTTGCGGCAAGCCGCTGGAGGCTAGGTCCGTGCCCTGGAAATAACTGTGGGTGCGAGTGTTGAAACCGAAGAACAGCGTGCGGTTCATCGATTCGAAATCGAACGGGTAGGTGAGCGCGGCCCTGACCAGACGATCGGCAAACAACCTATGTCTCTGGTTGAGCATGAAAGCCTGCATCGGCTCGGGCGAGGTGGTCTTGAACTCCTGCTTGATCACATCGCCGGCCTTGATCGCCGCGAAATCATAAAACGTCGCCCAGCGCTTCGAGCTGTTTTCCGGCTTGATATCGTCGAGGCCACCTTTCTTGAACGCCTCCCAGGAGGCGTTGTCGTCAAGAATGTAGGTAAAGTGCTGCGTGTCGAAATTCTCCCGACCGATTTTCACAGCCAGCTTGGCGCCCCAATAGTCGGGGACGCGCTGCCAGACGATTTCCGACCCCGCCTTGAAGCTGGCGATCTTGTATGCAGCCGAGCCCAGCGGCGGCTCCAGCGTCCCCTTGGTGATGTCGCGCTTCTTGCCATTGGCGTCGGTGCCTTCCCACCAATGCTTGGGCAGCACGACAAGGTCGCCGAGGATCTTGGGCAGTTCGCGATTGCCCTTCTGGTCGAAGTGGAACTCGACCTCACGGTCCGAGACAGCGACTGCGTCGGTGACGTTTTCGAAATAGCGGCTGTACATCGGGCTGTTGGCCTTCAGCACCTGGAACGACCAGATCACGTCGTCAGTGGTGATCGGCTGTCCGTCATGCCATTTCGCCCGTGGGTCGAGCCGGTAGGTGGCCGAGGAATAGTCGGTCGGGTACTTGTAGGCATCGGCGATGAGCGGGTGGCTGACGCTGCCTTCGTCAGTCGCCTGATCCATCAGCGTGTCGTAGAGCAGGCCGCCGCCAAATGGCTGCAGGCCGGCTGCCGGCGATCCCTGAACGATATAGGGATTGAAGCTGTCGAACGTGCCGGAAACGACCGAATTGTAGGTACCGCCCTTCGGTGCATCCGGATTCACATAATCGTAGCGCTGGAAATTCTCGCCATATTTGGAGGGGCCGATCAGCGAAGAGGTGGTGTGCCATTCCTGGGGGAAGGCTGCCTGCAGGCCGCCTGCGAGGGCGCCCACAACCAGAAAGGACCTCAGAAGCGTTCGGCCAACCGTCATGCGTTCTCCTCTTCGCGATGCCCGGCGATCCTAAATGATTTGACGCCGGTGAAAACCGCCACGCGGCGGCTTTGTCGCCGCATATGCGATTTTCCTAACAAAAAGCCGGGCTGAACCCGGCTTTTTTGAGATCATGGAGATGACAATTCGGTTATTTGGCGGGCGCCGGTGCCGGCGTCGCAGGGGCTGGAGCTGCACCTTCAGCCGGCTTGGCCGGAGCAGCACCCTCGGCCGGCTTGCCCGGCGCGGTTGCATCAGCGGCGGCACCTGGCGTCGGCAGCGGCTTTGGGCTGTCCGACAGCGTTCGCAGATAGGCGATGACGTTGGCGCGGTCCTCGTCCTTTGGCAGGCCGGCAAAGCCCATCGCCGTGCCCTTCACGAATTTCTTCGGCGAGGTGATGAAGTGGTTGAGGTTGTCATAGGTCCACTTCTCGGCGCCGCCCTTGGAAAACTCCTTCATGCCGGCCGAATAGGCAAAGCCCTCATGCTCGGCGACGGGGCGGTCGACGATGTCCCAGAGATCCGGGCCGACCTTGTTGGGGCCGCCTTTTTCGCCGGAATGGCAGGCCTGGCATTTCTTGAAGACGGCCGCACCTTGCTCGACATTGGCGGTGGCTAAAAGGTCGGCGATCGGCTTGGCCTCTGCCGCGGGGCCGGCGGCGCCGCCTTCGGCAGGCTCCGTCGCCTCGATGGCGAAGCCGGGCTTTTCCGGCGCCGGCGAGGCAAACAGGGCGTCGGACACCAAACCGACCGAGAAGACGACGAAACAGGTTCCAAGCAACCCGGCGAGCAGTTTGTTGACTTCGTTGGAATCCATACGCCCCAGGGCTCCCTTTTCCGGCGGACCTCTCCGTCCACTCCGTCCGTCGGTATCGTGACCCACCCCGTCGAGCCGGCCAAATCGGGCGGAAACTAGGTCTTTTGCTTGGGCGTTGCAACACCTATAAGGGCGCTTCCAGTGAGACCTTTTGCCACTTTCCCCATCCTCTTTCGAACGCGTTGCACCTCGATGTCCACGCTCATCCTGATCCCGGCCCGCATGGCCTCGACGCGCCTGCCGGGCAAGCCGCTGGCCGACATAGCCGGCGCGCCGATGATCGTCCATGTCGCCCGCCGCGCCGCTGAGGCTGGGCTTGGCCGGGTAGTGGTGGCAACCGACACGCGCAACGTGGCCGAAGCGGTGCGCGCGCACGGTTTCGAGGCGGTGATGACGCGCACCGACCACGAATCCGGTTCCGACCGTATCTTCGAGGCGCTGACCGCCCTCGACCCCGATCGCAAGGTCGAAACCATCGTCAATGTGCAGGGCGACCTGCCGACCATCGATCCCAAGATCATCGGTGCGGCGCTGAAACCGTTCGAGGACGCTGCGGTCGACATCGCCACGCTCGGCGTCGAGATCGTCCGCGACGAGGAAAAGGCCAACCCCAACGTCGTCAAGATCGTCGGTTCGCCGTTGTCGGCGACGCGGCTGAAGGCGCTCTATTTCACCCGCGCCACCGCGCCCTGGGGCGAGGGGCCGCTCTATCACCATGTCGGCCTCTACGCCTATCGGCGCTCAGCCCTCGAACGCTTCGTCGCGCTAAAACCTTCGCCGCTCGAACGGCGCGAGCGGCTGGAGCAGTTGCGGGCGGTGGAGGCCGGTATGCGCATCGATGCCGAGATCGTGCAATCGCTGCCGCTGGGCGTCGACACGCCGGAAGACCTCGAACGCGCCCGACAAATTCTTTCCTGAGACCTTCAACCTGAGATATCGGCATGCCTGACAAGACCAACAGAATAGCCTTCCAAGGCGAACCGGGCGCCAATTCCGACACCGCCAGCCGCAACATGTTCCCTTCGATGGAGCCGTTGCCGTGCCCCACCTTCGAGGATGCCTTCAACGCGGTCGAGACCAACAAGGCCGACCTCGCCATGATCCCGATCGAAAACACCATCGCCGGCCGCGTCGCCGACATTCATCATCTCTTGCCGGAATCGAAACTCCACATCGTCGGCGAGTATTTTCTGCCGATCCACTTCCAGCTGATGGTGCTGCCAGGCGTCAAACGCGAAGAGATCAAGACCGTGCACAGCCATATCCATGCGCTGGGACAGTGCCGCAAATACATCCGCAAGAACGGTTGGAAGCCGGTGATCGCCGGCGACACGGCGGGCTCTGCGAAGCTGGTCTCGGAGCTCAAGGACCGCACCATGGCCTCGCTCGCCCCGGCGCTAGCCGCAGAACTCTACGGCCTCGACATCATCGAGAAGAACGTCGAGGACACGGATTCGAATGTCACCCGCTTTGTCGTGCTGACCAAGGACAAGCGATTGGCCGAACGGCCCTCGGCCGACACCAAGATGATGACGACCTTCATGTTCCGTGTCCGCAACGTGCCGGCTGCGCTCTACAAGGCAATGGGCGGTTTCGCCACCAACGGCGTCAACATGACGAAGCTGGAGAGCTATCAGTTGGGCGCCTTCACCGCGACGCTGTTCTACGCCGATATCGAGGGCCATCCCGACGATCCACTGGTCAAGCTGGCGCTGGACGAACTGCGCTTCTTCTCGCGCGAAGTGCGCATTTTGGGTGTCTATCCCGCCAGCGAGTCGCGCGAGCAGTGGAAGGTCGCGGACTAAGGTTCCCTAAACCAGCAGGGTCAGCGGCACATAGTCGATTTCCATGAAGGTTTCGACTTCCGGGATCCAGCGGTCGCGCACGAAGGCAACGTGGTCGGGATGCTCGTTATATCTGGTGTAGGGGCCTGATCGACGAACTCCATCGAGAAGCCGAAGTGATAGTCGTTTTTCGGGCTGACTTGCCGCAGCGGCTCGAAATGGGTGACGCCCTTGATTGCGCTGAGAATGCGCTTGGCATCGGAGAGGAACCGCTTTTCCTCCAGCGAGTACTGCGGGTGCTTCAGGGTGAAAACCACGGTGTGACGGATCATTTTTTGCTCCCGTTAAGCAATTCCAGGAAAAGTGTGAAGCGGTTTTCCGTCCGGAATTGCGTAAAATAACAAGTCTTATTCGCTGTCGACCCAGGCGCGGATCAGATGATGCGCGATCGCGCCTTTCGGCGGCGTGACCAGATTGTCCTTGTGCGTCCTCTCCAGCATGGAACGCACCTCGTCGCGAAAAAACCAGCGGCAATCTTCCAACTCGTTGAGATCGGCCTGGATGTCGTCATTGAGCGGTTCGCCGAAACAGCCGATCATCAGCGAATAGGGGAACGGCCAGGGTTGGCTGGCATGGTAGACGACGCGGCCGAGCCGGATGCCGGCTTCCTCCAGCGTTTCGCGGCGCACCGCCGCCTCGATCGTCTCGCCCGGCTCGATGAAGCCGGCAAGCGCCGAGTACATGCCGGGCCCGAAATGCCGGCCGCGGCCGAGCAGGCATTTTTCCCGCGTCGCCGTCAGCATAATCGCCACCGGATCGGTGCGTGGAAAGTGCTCGGTGCCGCAATTTGGGCAATGGCGCTTGTAGCCGCCGGCCCGCATATGCGATTCATGGCCGCATTTGCTGCAGAAGCGATGGGTGGCATGCCAGGCAAGCAGGGCGGCGCCTTGCGCCAGCGCGCCCGCTGCCGCCTCGTCGATCAGCCCCTGCATATAGACCGAGCGATAATCGATCGCCTTCATGGTCTCCGGTAGCTGTTCGGGATCGAGGCCGACCGGCACGGCAAGGACCGGGCCGCTCTCGGCAAAGCCAAGCAGCACGCCTTGTGCGAGTGATGGCTGCAGCTTCTGGCTCTCAGCCAGATCGAACCAAGGGTCGAAGCTGCCATCGTGCAATTTCAGATACAGCCGTCCGCCATGCATCGGCAGAAGACGTGCCGAGGGATCGGCCAACGCCCTTTCGACGGAATCGTCGGCGCGGTTCTCGGATTGCCGATCAATCGTGTTTCCGGCGAAGCCGACGAACTGGCTCGGTTCGCGCAAGGGCGCGTCAAAAAGGCGAAAGGTCATGGAAGCTCGAACGTCTAGGGATGGACACAGGCGGCTTATAGCGCCGCCTTGATCTGTTGCGCAAATTGGCGGATGCCTGAACGCTCATAGGGCTCGCGCATGCCGTGCCCCCACACCGGCCCCGGCCAGCCCGGATCGCCTTCCGAGCGGGCGATGACGTGGACATGCAATTGCCGAACGATGTTGCCGAGCGCGCCGGTGTTGATCTTGGTGCAGCCCGTGGTTCTTTTCAGCGCCTGCGCCACCATGTTGGTTTCGAAGGTCAACATCGCCTGGTCGAGCGGCGTCATGTCGTGGATTTCTTCGGCCCCCGGCCGCTGCGGCACCAGGACCAGCCATGGCCAGCGGCTATCGTTCATCACCCTGAGCTCGCACAGGCCGAGCCACATCAGCTGCTCGCTATCCGCCTCCAGCCTGGAGTCGAGCGTGAATCCGGCCTTGAGGCCCGGTAGCATTGGCGTTTCCCTTGCGCTTCTCGCATTATTCCCAAACTCATGACGCTAGAGCGGCTGCACGGGGGCTGCAAGCGATTCATTGAGCGGCGGAGTTCAAGGGCATCCGATTCTCAATGCACCCTTGCATTTGATCGCTGAATTGCCGATATGGAACGCGGGAGGTTGGTGGTGGACGATCCACTCGCCAACCGGGTCAGGTCCGGAAGGAAGCAGCCCTAACGAGCCCGGAACGGGTCATTGTTCCAGCCTCCCACCTCATCGGCCCCTCTCGCGACATTGACGACGCATTGCAGCGCGGGCGAGACTATTGGAGCAATTCCAGGGAAAGTGTGAGCGGTTTCCCGTCCGGAATTGCGTTAAAGCAAAGGGTAGAGCGGTTTGCCGTTTCAGAAAACGGTGAAACGATCTAGCAGGAATCGGCTACGCTGAGACGCGGCCTTTTGGAGCTTTACGGGCGAATGAGCGAAGCCGGAAATTCGGACCCCGAAAACCTGGAGAAGCAAAAGGCCGTCGCCTATCGCGTGCTGGCGCGCAAATATCGTCCGTCGAATTTCTCGGAACTGATCGGCCAGGAGCCGATGGTCCGCACTTTGACCAACGCTTTCTCCACAGGCCGCATCGCCCAGGCCTGGATGCTGACCGGCGTGCGCGGCGTCGGTAAGACCACGACGGCGCGCATCCTGGCGCGGGCGCTCAACTACAAGACGCCGACGGTCGACCATCCCTCGGTCGACCTCGCCCTCCTGGGCGAGCACTGCCAGGCGATCATGGAAGGCCGCCATGTCGACGTCATCGAGATGGACGCCGCGTCGCATACCGGCATCGACGACATCAGGGACATTATCGAGCGCGTGCGCTATGCCCCGGTGTCGGCGCGCTACAAAGTCTACATCATCGACGAAGTGCACATGCTCTCCACCCAGGCCTTCAACGGCCTGTTGAAGACGCTGGAAGAGCCGCCGCCGCACGTCAAATTCATCTTTGCCACCACCGAAATCCGCAAAGTGCCGATCACCGTGCTGTCGCGCTGCCAGCGTTTCGACCTGAGACGCATCGATGCCGGCGCGCTGGTCGCGCATCTCGCCTCCATTGCCGGCAAGGAAGGCATTTCGGTAGACGACGACGCGCTGGCGATGATCGCGCGCGCCGCCGAAGGCTCGGCCCGCGATTCGCTCTCCATCCTCGACCAGGCAATCGCCCATGGCGGCGGCGCCGTCAGCGCCGAAGCGGTGCGCGCCATGCTGGGTCTCGCCGACCGCGCCCGCATCGTCGACCTGTTCGAACATGTCATGAAAGGCGATGTGGCGGCCGCCCTTGCCGAATTCCGCAACCAGTACGACACCGGCGCCGATCCGGCTGCCGTGCTGACCGATCTGGCCGAATTCAACCACCTCGTCACCCGGCTGCGCTTCGTGCCGACGGCTGCCGACGACGCTTCCCTGTCCGAGGATGAGCGCCGCCGCGGCGCCGACTTCGCCAGCACGCTGTCGGTCAAGGTTCTGTCGCGAACCTGGCAGATGCTCTTGAAAGGCATTCCCGAGGTGCAGTCGTCCAACCGACCGGTCAGCGCCGGCGAGATGGTGCTGATCCGGCTGGCGCATGCCGCCGACCTGCCGACGCTGGACGAGGCGCTGAAATCTCTAGAGAGCGGCGCTCCGGCGTCCGGTGGTGCGTCACGCCCGAATGGTGCGCCGGTAAATGCCGGCAATGGCGGCGGCGCCAGCGCGGTAGCGCAGACCCGGATGCCGTCCGGGCCAGCCGGTGCGCAAACCATGCGATTGGTCGACGCGCCCCCGGTCGCCTTTGTCGCGCCTCCGCAGCCGGTCGTCGAGCCGCAATCGCCGCCGCTGAAATCGCTGGCCGATATTGTCGCTCTTGCCGACGCGCAGCGTGACATCGCCTTTAAGGTGCTGGTCAAGAGCTGTATTCGCCTGGTGCGCATCGAGCCCGGCCGTATCGACGTCGGCCTGACCGCCGATGCGCCCAAGATGCTGCTCAACGACTTGACGACGAAGCTGCGCGCCTGGACCGGCCGCAACTGGCTGGTGTCATTGTCGAAGGAAGAGGGCGGCCAAACGCTGGCCGAGATGGAATCGACCAGGCGCGAGACTGCTTTCTCCGACGCGAAAAGCGATCCGGCTGTGGCCGCCATCCTGGCGCGCTTTCCCGGCGCCAAGATCATCGACGTGCGCATTCCCGACGCGCCGGAAGTCGACACCGACACGGCCGAAGCGCCGGTCGAGCCGCCGTCCGACGACGACGAAACCTGACCATAGCCACGAATCCGCAAAGGACCCGACCATGAAAGATCTTCTCGGCCTGATGGGCAAGGCGAAGGAAATGCAGGCCAAGTTCCAGGCCATGCAGGACGAGATCGCGACGATTGAAGCAAGCGGGCAGGCGGGCGGCGGGCTGGTCAATGTCACGCTGACCGGCAAGTTCGAAATGAAGTCGCTGAAGATCGATCCGTCGCTGTTCAAGGAGGACGAGGTCGAGATTCTCGAAGACCTGCTGCTGGCCGCTCACAATGACGCCAAAAATAAGGTCGAGCAGATTATGCAGGAGAAGACCAAGGCGCTGACGGCAGGCTTGCCGATCCCGCCCGGAATGAAATTGCCGTTCTGAGCCGGCTCCAACCAGTTAATTGATTATGAAGGGAAATCGGCTGCGGAGGCTGTTGTTAAGACTTTCTCCGGCTTTGCTCACGCGGACATATCCGGGCATTTATAAAGTTTTACCTATGCTGCACGAAAGCTAATCCTTTAGCCATCTTTTTGCCTTTAAGAGTCTCATTCTTGCCACATCTCGGGGCGGGCTGGCATCTGGACAATGAGGCATTTTTGTTGATCGCGACGCGATGGAAGACGCCGCTTCTGCTCGGCATCATCTTCTCCCCTATGTTCCTGGCCGGTTGCAGCCAGACCACGTCTTCGCACGGCCTGTCGGTCGCCAGTCTGACCGACGCCATCACGCCCAGCTTCCTTTCGACGCGCGCCTACCGCAACACGCCGAAGGAGAAGGAATGTCTGGAGCGGGCGATGTTCTTCGAGTCCAACCGCTCGAGCCGTGACGGCATGATCGCCGTCGGCACGGTGGTGATGAACCGGCTGCGCTCCGGCAATCATGGCAGCACCATTTGCCAAGTGGTTGGCGAACCGGGCCAGTTCGCGCCCGGCGTGATGACGCGGGCGATGAATTCGAAAGCGATGCCCGATGTCGAGGAGGCCGCCGATGCGGTGCTCAAGGGCGAGCGCAAGGCCAAGCTGAAAAACACGATGTACTTCCACACCGCCGGCCTGAGGTTCCCCTACAAGAACATGCATTACACCATGGTTGCCGGCGGCAACGCCTTCTACGAGAAGCGCGGTCGCAACTGGCAGCCGCTGCCGGATGAATCCACGACCATGGTTGCCTCGGCGCAGCCGCGCGCGCCTGTGCCTGAAGCGCCGGTGCAGGTTGCCTACGCCGAGCCGGTGGTGAAGACCATTGTCCGTCCAGATCCTGCCAAGCAGGCCGCGGCGGTTCGCGCAGCCAAGGCGACACGTGCCCCGGCCGAGCAGACCTATGTGACGGCTTCCGCGGCGCCCGCCAAGAGCGCCCGCGTCGCCGCCAAGCAGACGGAGGTGGCGATGCAGGAGCCGATGGCCGAGCCCGATGCCTCGCGTTTCGGCGGCACGCTGAACGCCCGCCACATCACCTCGGTTCCATCGGCAACGCAGGAAGCGTCGATGGGCTTCCAGTCGACGCCTGAGAATACCGACGCTATCGGCGCGATGATTATCGACCAGACCCGGCCAGCGTCAGCTTACTGACGCCAAAAACAGTTTCCAAGCCCGCCATGGCAGCATGGCGGGCTCGGTGCGTATGCGGCATGTTTCAAAGCGCGCGGAAAAATCCTAGATCAGTGCGATGTCGAAGCGAATCGCCGGTCCCGAGATCGAACGCCTGATCCAGCTCCTGGCCAAGGTGCCGGGGCTAGGGCCGCGTTCGGCCAGGCGTGCGGCACTGCACCTCATCAAGAAGAAGGAGCAGCTTTTGTCGCCGCTCGCCGCCGCCATGGCTGAAGCCGCCGACAAGGTGCGCATCTGCACGACCTGCGGCAACGTCGATACCTCCGACCCTTGCATGATCTGCACCGATCCGCGCCGCGATGCCTCGACGCTGATCGTCGTCGAGGATGTCTCCGACCTCTGGGCGCTGGAGCGGGCGGCGGCCATGAATGTGCGCTACCACGTGCTCGGCGGCACGCTGTCGCCGCTCGACGGCATCGGCCCCGACCAGCTCAATGTCCGCTCGCTGGTCGACCGCGTCGCCGGCGGCGACGTGAAGGAGGTGATCCTCGCCGTCAACGCCACGGTCGAGGGCCAGACGACGGCGCATTATCTCACCGACCAGCTCTCGGGTTTCGAGATCAAGGTCACCAGGCTTGCACATGGCGTGCCGGTCGGCGGCGAACTCGACTATCTGGATGAGGGGACGCTGGCGGCGGCCTTGCGCTCGCGGACGGCGTTTTGACGCAATTGGCGGGCAGGATGTGCGACATGAAAGCTTCGCATTCTTCGAGGTTTGCGCCAAACACCCCCCTCTGTCCTGCCGGACATCTCCCCCGCAAGGGGGGAGATTGGCTGTCGCTTCGGTTTTCGCCTACCACCTGCGTTGAAAGAAGAATGCCGTCCGAGAAGCTGCTGATCTCCCCCCTTGAGGGGGAGATGTCCGGCAGGACAGAGGGGGGTGTGAGGGAACGCAAGCCTCCAAGGCTGCTACTATTTTCATTCCTTGCGGCTCTGCTCGCCCTCCTCCTCATCTCCCCCGCCTCCGCCGCCAAAATCGACGACCAGTTCCGCGCCTGGCTGCAAACCGATCTCTGGCCGGAAGCCCAGACCAAAGGCATCTCCAAATCCACCTTCGACGCCGCTTTCGACGGCGTGAAGCCGAACCTCAAATTGCCCGACCTCGTCCTGCCCGGCGAGAAACCCAAAACTCCGCAAAAACAGCATCAGGCCGAGTTCGGTTCGCCCGGCGCCTATTTCGCCGAAAAGACGGTGCGCGCCGTCACGTCAGGTGGGCGCACGCGCGAGGCGGCCAACGCCAAGACGCTGGCTGCGATCGAAAAGCGCTACGGTGTCCCGGGCGAGATACTGTTGGCGATCTGGGGCCGCGAGACCGGCTTCGGCGCGGCGAAAATGCCCTACGACGCCTTCGAGGTTCTCGGCACCAAGGCGTTCATGTCGACCAAGAAGGACTTCTTCCGCACCGAGGTACTGGCGGCGCTCGAGATCGTCGAGCATGGGTTGGCGCCGGTCGGCGCCATGAAATCGTCCTGGGCCGGCGCGCTCGGCCAGCCGCAATTCATGCCGACCTCGTTCCTGAAGCACGCCGTCGACTACGACGGTGATGGGCACCCGGACATCTGGAATTCGACGCCGGACGTGCTGGCCTCGATCGCCAACTATCTCGTCCACTATGGCTGGGTGAAGGGGCGTGGCTGGGGTTTCGAGGTGACGGTTCCGGAAAGCGTTTCCTGCTCGCTCGAAGGTCCCGACCAGGGCAAGAAGATCTCAGCCTGGGCGGCGATGGGAATCAGCCGCGTCGGCGGCAAAGCCTTTCCGGCCGGCGAACTGAAAGCGGAAGGATTCCTTTTGATGCCGGCCGGACGCAGCGGCCCCGCCTTTATCGCCACGCCCAATTTCTACGTGCTGAAACAGTACAACACCAGCGACCTGTACGCCCTGTTCATCGGCCATGGCGCTGACCGCATTGCCCATGGCGATGCTGATTTCGTCGGCAGCTGGGGTGCGGTTGGCCGCCTGCATCGTTCCGACATCGCCGCGCTGCAACGGGCGCTGGAGGCCAAGGGCTACGATGTCGGCAGCGCCGACGGCCTGCCCGGCTTTAAGACCCGCCGCTCGATCGGCAGCTGGCAGGAAAAGAACGGCCGCCCCGCCACCTGCTTCCCCGACGCCGATCTGGTTGCTGCCATCAAGTAGCACCGAAAAGAGCAGATTTTTCCCCATCGGCGGCTGCAATTGGCTCGCCCATGCTTCGACGCGCACAGCATATTCCGGTCCAGTATGCCGGCTCGCAAAAATGCCCGTTGCCGGTTGGAGGGCTGCCGGATAGGGTGTTGACCAACTGGAAAAAAATCAACACGGTATTGGGTCTAGCGGTCGTCCTCCGGCCGCGAAAAAGATTACTGCAGCCCTGAGCCGGGAACTCGGGGTCAACAATCAACAAAACAGGGAACAATCATCATGATGATGGAAAAGTTTGCTCTACGTTCGCGCGTCTGGCTCGCAGGTGCAGCCATGTCCGCTCTGCTCATTGGCGTTGCGCCCGCCTTCGCCGTGACGCCCGCCGACACGCTGGTCGAAGGTTTTGCCATCGACGACATCATATCCATGGATCCGGGCGAGGCCTTCGAACTGTCGACCGCAGAGGTCACCGGCAACACCTATGATCTGCTGGTCCGCCTCGATCTCAGCGACACCTCCAAGGTCAAGGGCGACCTTGCCGAGAGCTGGACCGTCTCCGACGACGGCCTGGTCTATACGTTCAAGCTCAAGCCCGGCCTAAAGTTCGCTTCGGGCAATCCACTGACGGCCGCCGATGTCGCCTATTCCTTCGAGCGCGCCATCAAGCTGGACAAGCCGCCGGCATTCATCATCAACCAGTTCGGCATCAGCGGCGACAATGTTGCCGACAAGGCCAAGGCCGTCGACGATACCACCTTCCAGTTCACCGTCGACAAGGCCTATGCGCCGAGCTTCGTGTTAAACTGCCTGTCGGCAACGGTCGCTTCGGTCGTCGACGCAAAGCTGGTGAAGGAACATGTCGCCGCGGTGACGCCGAGTGCCGACTACAAATGGGACAACGATTTCGGCAACGCCTTCCTGAAGACCGGTTATGCCGGCTCCGGCGCCTACAAGCTGCGCGAATGGCGGGCCAATGAGGTCGTCGTGCTCGAGCGCAACGACAATTACAATGGCGAGAAGGCCAAGCTCGCGCGCGTCATCTACCGCAACATGAAGGAGAGCTCGGCGCAGCGCCTGGCGCTCGAAGCAGGCGACATCGACGTTGCCCGCAACCTTGAGCCGAACGATCTCGACGCCATCGCCAAGAATGCCGATCTCACCACGACCAGCGCGCCGAAGGGCACGGTCTTTTACATCAGTCTCAACCAGAAGAATCCGAACCTCGCCAAGCCCGAGGTTCGCCAGGCGTTCAAATATCTGGTCGACTACGATGCGCTGAGCACGACCATCCTCAAGGGCATTGGCGAGATCCACCAGACCTTCCTGCCCAAGGGCGTGCTGGGCGAACTGGACGAAAATCCGTTCAAGTTCGACGTCGCCAAGGCCAAGGAACTGCTGACCAAGGCCGGCCTGGCCGACGGCTTCAGCGTAACCATGGATGTACGCACGGGACAGCCAACAACGGGCATGGCGGAATCGATCCAGCAGACGCTTGGCCAGGCCGGCATCAAGCTGGAAATTATCCCGGGCGACGGCAAGCAGACGCTGACCAAATACCGCGCCCGTAATCATGACATCTATATCGGCCAGTGGGGCCAGGACTATTTCGATCCGAACTCCAACGCCCAGACCTTTGCCTCAAACCCGGACAATTCGGATGAAGGCAAGACCAAGACGCTGGCCTGGCGCAATGCCTGGGACATCCCGGACCTGACAAAGCAGACCGAAGCAGCCTTGCTGGAGAAGGATGCCGGCAAGCGCGCCGATATGTACAAGAGCCTTGAAAAGACGATCCTCGACACCAGCCCCTTCGTAATCATCCACCAGCAATTGGAAGTGGCAGGCCTGCGCAAAAACCTGAAAGGCTTTGCGCTCGGTCCGAGCTTCGACACCAACTTCGTCGGCCCGGTCTCCAAGGAATAGCGCCGGCGGACGCGCC
Organism: Mesorhizobium sp. C395A; assembly: GCF_030323205.1. Taxonomy (NCBI): domain Bacteria; kingdom Pseudomonadati; phylum Pseudomonadota; class Alphaproteobacteria; order Hyphomicrobiales; family Phyllobacteriaceae; genus Mesorhizobium; species Mesorhizobium sp. C395A. The sequence continues at coordinate 5,473,841 of NZ_CP100473.1, forward strand.
CTGATGAGCGCGATTGAAAACCAGGCGACGGCGGGGCAGGGAAGCGCCCGCGCCGTCGCTATCTTGTTGGCGATCGGCCGCTTCCTGGTCATCGCCGTCACCACCTATCTCGGCCTGCTCGCGGTGACCTTTTTCATCGGCCGCGTCATCCCGATCGATCCGGTGCTGGCGGTGCTCGGCGACCGCGCACCGGCCAATGTCGTCGAGCGCACCCGCCGCGAGATGGGGCTCGACCTGCCGTTGATCGAGCAATTCTATATCTATCTCAAGCATGCGCTGAACGGTGATTTCGGCACCTCTGTGCTGACCACCAATCCTGTGATGACCGACATCCGCCGTGCCTTTCCGGCAACGATCGAACTGGCGACTTTGGGCACTTTGATAGGCTCGTTGATCGGCGTGCCGCTCGGCGTGCTGGCAGCGGTAAAACGCGGCAGTCTCATCGACCAGATCGTTCGCATTGTCGGCCTGATCGGCTATTCCGTGCCTATCTTCTGGATCGGGCTTTTGGGGCTTGTCCTGTTCTACGCCAAGCTCCAATGGGTGGCTTTTCCCGGCCGCCTCGACATCGTCTACGAGTACACATTCACACCGATCACCGGCTTCTACCTGCTCGACGCCGCGCTGCAGGGCCAGTGGGATGTCTTCTACGACGCTTACCGCCACATCATCCTGCCGGCAGGGCTGCTGGGCTATTTCTCGCTCGCCTATATCAGCCGGATGACGCGCTCCTTCATGCTGAACGAGCTGTCGCAGGAATACATCGTCGCCGCGCGCGCCAAGGGCCTGTCTGAAACGCGAATCATCTGGGGCCATGCGCTGCGCAACGCCGCGGTGCCGATGGTCACGGTGATCGCGCTGTCCTATGCCGGGCTGCTCGAAGGTTCGGTGCTGACCGAGACGGTGTTCTCCTGGCCCGGCATCGGCCTCTACATCACCAATTCGCTGCAGAACGCCGACATGAACGCCGTGCTCGGCGGCACCATCGTCATCGGTTCGGTGTTCATCGGCATCAATCTCCTGTCCGATGTTCTCTACAAGGTGCTCGATCCGAGGACGAAGACAGGATGAGCGCCGAAGCAATCCAAACGCGCCGCGATTGGCTGCTCAGCGATCGGCCGGCCTCGCGCATGCAGGCACGGCTCGGCCGCGCCTACGTCGCTTGGCGGCGCTTTTCCGCCAACCGGCTGGCGTTTCTCGGCCTGCTCATCATCATCGCGCTGCTGCTGGTCGCAGCCTTTGCCGATGTGCTGGCGCCCTATTTGCCGACCATCGGCGATCTCAAGAATGCCCGGCTTTTGGCGCCGAGTGCGGCGCATTGGTTCGGCACCGACGATCTCGGCCGCGATATCTATTCGCGCATTCTTTTTGGCTCACGCTGGACCCTCTATGTCGTCATTCTTGTCGCTGTCATCGCAGCCCCCATCGGCCTTTTGGTCGGCACCGTCGCCGGCTATGCCGGCGGCTGGACCGATGCCATTCTGATGCGCATTACCGACATCTTCCTCGCCTTCCCCAAGCTGATCCTGGCACTGGCCTTTGTCGCCGCCCTTGGCCCCGGGATCGAAAACGCGGTGTTGGCCATCGCCATCACCTCGTGGCCGCCTTACGCGCGAATTGCGCGGGCCGAGACGATGACCGTGCGCAATTCCGATTACATCAAGGCGGTGCAATTGATGGGCGCCTCGCCGTTCCGCATCGTGCTGCGCCACATCATGCCGCTCTGCATCTCTTCGCTGATCATCCGGGTGACGCTCGATATGGCCGGCATCATCCTCACCGCCGCCGGCCTCGGTTTCCTTGGCCTCGGCGCGCAGCCGCCGCTGCCGGAATGGGGCACCATGATCGCGTCCGGCCGTCGCTTCGTGCTCGACCAATGGTGGGTGGCCGGCGCGCCCGGCTTCGCCATCCTGATCGTCAGTCTCGGCTTCAACCTGCTGGGCGACGGCCTGCGCGATGCGCTCGATCCCCGGAGTGGCGACCAATGAGTGGTGACCAATGAGCGGTGCACTTCTCGATGTCGACGACCTGCGCGTCACCTTCCCGACTCGGACCGGCCTCATCCAGGCGGTGCGCGGCGTCACCTTCTCGCTCGGCCGAGAGCGGCTGGGCATTGTCGGCGAAAGCGGCTCCGGCAAGTCGCAGACCGGCCGCGCCATCATGGGGCTGACGCCGCCGCAGGCTCTGGTTTCGGCCAAGAAGCTCGCCTTGGACGGCATCGATCTTTTGGACATACCCGCCCGCCAGCGCCGGGCGCTGCGCGGCAAACGCATCGCCATGATCCTGCAGGATCCGAAATATTCGCTCGACCCGGTGATGAGCATCGGCCGCCAGATCGTCGAGACGCTGCGCACGCATGAAAAGGTCTCCAAGGCCGAAGCGCGCGAGCGGGCGCTGGCCATGCTGGAAGCTGTGCAGATCCGCGATCCCTCGCGTGTCTTCGACCTGCATCCGCACGAGGTGTCCGGCGGGATGGGCCAGCGCGCCATGATCGCAATGATGCTGATCGCCGGACCGGAACTGATGATCGCCGACGAGCCGACCTCGGCGCTCGACGTCACCGTTCAGCTCGATGTGCTCGGCATCCTCGACCGCTTGGTCAGTGAGCGCGGCATGGGTCTGATCTTCATCTCGCACGATCTGCGGCTGGTCGCCTCCTTCTGCGACCGCGTCATCGTCATGTATGCCGGCAAGGTGGTCGAGCAGCTCAAGGCGTCGGAGCTGCGCGACGCCCAGCATCCCTACACGCGCGGCCTGCTCAACTGCATGCCCAGGATCGGTTACGAACGCCACCCGCTGCCGGTGCTCGACCGCAAGCCGGAGTGGGCGGCATGACGCCAGCCATTTCGATTGAAGGGCTGGAGGTGGTGTTCGACCGTTTTCGCGCGCTGAAAGGGGCGAACCTCGAGGTGAAGTCCGGCGAATCCTTCGGCCTGGTCGGCGAGAGCGGTTCCGGCAAGTCGACGCTGCTCAAAGCCATTGCCGGCCTGGTGCCTGTCGCATCCGGTACTATCACGGTCAATGGCAAGACGCTGGGAGCGCGCCGCGACAAGGCTTTTTATCGCGAAGTGCAGATGGTCTTCCAGGACCCCTATGGTTCGCTGCACCCGCGTCAGACCGTCGACCGCCTGCTACAGGAGCCGCTCGCCATTCACGGCTTTGCCGATGGCGAGCAACGCATCCAGCGCGCCCTCGACGAGGTCGGATTAGGCAACGGTTTCCGTTTCCGCTACGCGCACCAGCTCTCCGGCGGTCAGCGTCAGCGCGTGGCGATCGCGCGGGCGCTCATCCTCGAACCGTCGATCCTGCTGCTCGACGAACCAACCTCGGCGCTCGACGCTTCGGTGCAGGCGGAAGTGCTCAACCTGCTGGAAGAGGTTCGCCGTCGGCGCAAGCTGACCTTCCTGATGGTCAGCCACGACCTCGCCATCATCACCCATATGTGCGAGCGCCTGATGGTGATGCAGAATGGCGAAGCGGTGGAGAACCTGACGGCGGGCCAGCTGATCGGGCACCGCGTGGAGAAGGATTACACACGCAATTTGCTTAGGGCGAGCGAGGGGTTTGTTCGGACGGCGTGAACTAGTTTCTTCCGCAGAATAATCGCTTGGGGAATTCCATGGAAGAATGGAAGTTTGCAGATCCGCCCAATGTCGCGGTGCTATCGGACAAGAGCATATTCAAACGGGGCGACTGGATCGCATACGTTGTGCATGAAGCTGACGATGACGAGAACTACAACGATGAAGGGGGCAGTTGGCAATTCTATAGCAGCGACTCTCGAGATTGGGATGAACGCGAGATAATGCTCGTTGGCCTGCAAGAGGTGGTGCAGCAGGATGAAAGCATCCTGGCATTGGCCGACTTGCCAAAAGGCTGGCATGCTTGGCGGACGTCAAAATCATCGCCATGGCAGCGAGCGAAATCGCGCCCCGAACCCTCTAACGATAACGAATGATCCGGCAAAGCCTTAAGCGGGGTCTTGCGCCAGTTCGCCGTTCTCCGGAACAGATGGTTCGTCCCCCTGCTTAGGCTCCTTGATCCTGAACCACGTCACATAAAGCGCCGGCAGGAACAGCAGCGTGATCGCCGTGCCGGCGATGATGCCGCCCATCATGGCGTAGGCCATCGGGCCCCAGAACACTTCGCGCGCGATCGGGATCAGCGCTAGGCTGGCGGCCGCGGCCGTCAGCGCGATCGGCCGCATGCGGTGCTCGGTCGCTTCGATCACGGCTTCCCAGCGGTCTTGGCCCTCGGCCACCAGATCCTCGATCTGCACGATCAGGATCACCTGAGTTGCGGATCAGGATGCCGATCAGCGCCAGGACGCCCAGAATGGCGACGAAGCCGAGCGGTGCGCCGCTCGGCACCAGGGCCGCGACCACGCCGATCAGGCCGAGCGGCGCCACCGCCACGACCAGGAACAGGCGCTGAAAACTTTGCAACTGGATCATCAGGATGGTCGCCATCACGAACAGCATCAGCGGCACCACCGCTGCGATCGGTCCCTGGCTTTTGGCGCTTTCCTCGACCGAGCCGGCGGTTGCAACGGAATAGCCGGGCGGCAGTTTGGCGATGAAGGCGTCGACCGACGGCTTCAATTCGTTGACGACGGTGGCCGGCAGCACGTCGCCAACGAGGCCTGCGCGAACGGTGATCATCGGGATGCGGTTGCGCCGCCACACCGTCGGCTGTTCGAGGTCGTAGCGGAAGTTCGCCACCGCGGCGAGCGGGATCGCTTCGCCGTTCCCGGTGACGGGTGAGCTGTCACGGACTGCCCCGTACGTGTATCGGTCGGCTGGTTAAGACCGGTCTGTCGAAGTGGCCCGCATCGACGACAGGCCCAATCGCCCGGCGGCGGTGCCAACTTGAGGAAAACGTGAAATAAGGTCAGAAGAGGCCTTGGCATTCATCTAACGAGAACGGGCGTCGGCCCGATGAGGGACGAAATGAAGAACGCAGCCATTTCTGAGCGCAAGAACCAGTCGATCTCGCGCGGCGTCGGCATGACGACGCAGATCTATGCCGACCGCGCCGAGAATTCGGAGATCTGGGATGTAGAAGGCCGCCGATACATCGATTTCTCCTCCGGTATCGCCGTCGTCAACACCGGCCACCGCCATCCCAGGGTGATCGAGGCGGTCAAGGCACAGCTCGACCGCTTCACCCATACCTGCCACCAGGTCGTGCCCTATGAGAGCTATGTCAGGCTGGCCGAACGGCTGAACGGCATGCTGCCCGGCAAGTTCGAGAAGAAGACCATCTTCGTCACTACGGGTGCTGAAGCGGTCGAGAACGCCATCAAGATCGCCCGCAACGCCACTGGCCGCCAAGCCGTCATCGCCTTTGCCGGCGGCTTCCACGGCCGCACCTTCATGGGCATGGCGCTGACCGGCAAGGTCGTGCCCTACAAGGTCGGCTTCGGCGCCATGCCGGGCGACGTCTACCACGCGCCGTTTCCGGTGCCGCTGCACGGCGTGTCTACAGCCGATTCGCTGGTCGCACTCGACAAACTGTTCAAGGCCGATGTCGATCCGGCTCGCGTTGCCGCCATCATCATCGAGCCGGTCCAGGGCGAGGGCGGCTTCTACGACGCGCCGCGCGAATTCCTGACGGCGCTGCGCAAGCTCTGCGACCAGCACGGCATGCTGCTGATCGCCGATGAGGTGCAGACCGGCTTTGCCCGCACCGGCAAGATGTTCGCCATGGATCATCATGAGGTCGCGGCCGACATTACCACCATGGCGAAAAGCCTGGCCGGCGGCTTCCCGCTGGCGGCGGTCACCGGCCGCGCCGAGATCATGGATGCGCCCGGTCCTGGCGGGCTCGGCGGCACCTATGGCGGCAGCCCGATCGGTGTCGCCGCAGCACACGCCGTGCTCGACGTAATCGAGGACGAAAAGCTGTGCGACCGCGCCAATACGCTGGGCGCCCGGCTGAAACAGCGGCTGCAGTCGATCCGCGACGATGTGCCCGAGATTGTCGACATCAGGGGTCTCGGCTTCATGAACGCGGTCGAGCTCAACGACGTCAAGAGGGGCCTGCCGTCGGCCGAGATCGCCAATGCGATCCGGCTGAAGGCGCTCGACAAGGGGCTGATCCTGCTGACCTGCGGCGTCTACGGCAACGTCATCCGTTTCCTGGCTCCGATCACCATCCAGGACAATGTCATGAACGAGGCGCTCGACATTCTGGAAAGCTCGATCCGCGAAGTCTGCGCTGCCTAGCGCAAACCCTACCTCCCCCTTGTGGGGAGGTCGGACCGCAGGTCCGGGTGGGGGGCCTCGCGCCGACCCCAACCCCGCTGCTTCGCAGCGACCCTCCCCACAAGGGGGAGGGTAAGTGCGTCTAGCCCGCAGCCCGTGCCGGCTCATCCTGCTGGAACGCTGCCAGTGCAGCCTTCAGCCCGTCAGGTCCCTCAGCAATCGTCTGCGCCATCGGCGAAAACCCGGCCCCGAGCATCTTGCGGCCCAGCATATGGTCGCCCGGCCTGTTGACGGATTCGATGCCGAGCAGCCGGCTTCCAGCATAGTGGTAGATCGAGAACTTGTTCTCAGCGAGGTCGCCCAGCACGACATGGCTGTCGCCGCCCGAGGTCAGCCCGACCATCTGCAGTTTCATGTCGCCGATGTCAGACCAGAACCACGGCACCGCCGCATAGGCGTCCGTATGGCCGGTGATCGTGCGTGCGGCAAGCCGCGCCTGGTCGGTGGCGTTCTGCACCGATTCCAGCCGCACGTCGCCGCCGGTCGACCAGTGGCGGTAGGAAGCGGCGTCGCCGATGGCCAGAATATCAGGCACTGAGGTGCGCATCTGTTGGTCGACGCGGATGCCATTGGCGACAGTCAGTCCGGCAGCCTGCGCAAGTTCGACATTCGGCACGGCGCCGATGCCGACGATGACCATGCGCGCGGGCAGCCTTTCGCCGGTGGAGGTGATGGCAGCGCAGACATGGCGGTTTTCCCCTTCCAGCCTGGCAATGGTGGTGCCGGTGAGGATACGCACGCCGATCGCCTCCAGCCGTTGGCGGACATGGCTCGCCACCACCGGCGCCACGGCGCGGCCAAGCAGCCGGTCGACAGCCTCGACCAGGGTGACGTTGCGGCCGGCGGCCCTCAGCGTTGCCGCGATCTCCAGCCCGATGAAGCCGCCGCCGAGGATGACCACGTCTTCGCTTTGGGCGCTGAGCGCGCGGATCAGCCGCGCATCGGCGATCGAGCGCAGCGACAGCACGCCCGAGAGGTCGGCGCCCGGCAGCGGCAGAAGCCGCGGCCGCGAACCGGTGGCCAGGATGAGCCGGTCGAACGGCAGCACGCCGCCGCCCGCTATGTCCAGCTTGCGGCCTGCCGTATCGATGCTGTCGATTCGGACGCCCGGCCTGAAGTCGATGGCGCTGCCGGTGTAAAAGGCCTCGCCGCGCAAGGGTTGCGGCTTGGCATCGGCGTCCTTGATGAAGGTCTTCGACAGCGGCGGCTTGTGATAGGGCAGATCGGTTTCGTCGCCGATCAGTATGACAGGCCCGTCATAGCCTTCCTCGCGCAGGCTGGCGGCCGCTTGCACGCCCGCATGACCCGCACCGACAATGACGACCCCGTTCTTCATCGCAACCCGAATTCCTGTTTCAAATCTGGAGCATGATGCCGAAAAGTGTGAAGCGGTTTTCGGACGACATCATGCTTTGATTGTGAGCCGTTCCGCCAGATGGCGATTGTCTGCCGCCGTCGCAAGAGCCCCGGTCCGGGTCGCACCCGGAACGGTCGCTTGTCAATCGCGGCGTCTCTCACCTTGGCTGCTGGCTACGATTTAAAGTTGATAGTGCTAGTTTAGAATAATTCTAAACTGTTGTTTCAATTGAATTTTCTAGGGTTCACCAGTTGACTTCCGGCCTCGCCATCGTTTTATGGAGGCTCGCGCGTCAGCGCATCCCTTTGATGTTTGGGCCTTGAACCCGTTCGATTGGAGGCATTTGGTGTCTTTCTCCCGTGAGCCGCAGAGCGGCGCGGCATCTGTGGTGTCCTACGGCATGCCTATGTCCCGGCACCGTTTGGCACGCGCGCCTTTTACCGAATCCCCTTTGAACTGGAGACTGATGATGACAGCGCGATATGGCGGCAGACTGGCTGCGATCGGTGCCACGGCTATGTTGACGGCGGCGGTTTTCATCCTGCCGGCCAAGGCGGCGGAGATCGATGCCAAGGCGGTCATCAAGACCTATTCCGACATCGCGCTGGCCAAGTACGAGGATTCGCTGACCACGGCGCAGGCGCTCGACAAGGCTGTCGACGCGCTGCTTGCCAACCCGTCGGCGGACACGCTGAATGCCGCCCGCGATGCCTGGAAGGCGTCGCGCGTGCCCTACCAGCAGACCGAGGTCTACCGCTTCGGCAACAAGATCGTCGACGACTGGGAAGGCAAGGTGAACTCCTGGCCGCTCGACGAAGGCCTGATCGACTACGTCGCCAAGAGCTACGGCACCGAGTCCGACGCCAACGCGCTCTACACCGCCAATGTCATCGCTAACAAGGACATCGAGATCGACGGCAAGAAGGTCGACGCCTCGAAGCTTTCGCCGGAGTTCCTCGCCGGCACGCTGCAGGAGGCCGGCGGCATCGAGGCCAATGTCGCCACCGGTTATCACGCCATCGAATTCCTGCTCTGGGGCCAGGATTTGCACGGCACCGGCCCGGGCGCCGGCGAGCGTCCGTACACCGACTACGACCTCAAGAACTGCACCGGCGGCAATTGCGATCGCCGGGCCGAGTATCTGAAGTCGGCCAGCGATCTTCTGGTCTCCGACCTGCAGGAGATGGTCGGCAACTGGAAGGAAGACGGCGCCGCCCGCAAGAACCTCGTCGATGGCCAGCCGAACACCGCTATCTCGGTGATCTTCAACGGCATGGGCTCGCTGTCCTACGGCGAACTGGCCGGGGAGCGCATGAAACTCGGCCTGCTGCTGCACGATCCCGAAGAGGAGCACGACTGCTTCTCGGATAATACCTACAACTCGCATCTCTATGACGCCATCGGCATCCGCGCCGCCTATCTCGCCAGCTACACGCGCATCGACGGCACCGTCGTTTCAGGCCCGTCGGTGCACGATATGGTCAAGGCGGCCGATCCGGCGATCGACAAGGAACTGTCCGACAAGCTCGATGTCTCGGTCGCCAAGATGGAGGCGATCAAGGCGCGGGAAGTGGCCGGCGAGGCCTACGACCAGCAGATCGCCGAGGGCAACACCGAAGGCAATGCTACCGTGCAGGCGGCAATCGACGCGCTGGTCGACCAGACCAAGTCGATCGAACGCGCCGTCGGCGCGCTGAACCTGAACAACATAGCCTTCGAGGGGTCCGACAGCCTCGACGCACCGGACAAGGTGTTCAAGTAGCACCCCAACCAACTACCAGCCAAACGGCGCGGAGGGGCGCCGTCAGCCAGAGCCAATCCATGCTGATCTGCCATTGCAACATCATCACCGAAAAGGAGATTGAGCAGACGATCGTCGATCTGCTGGATCAGGACCCCTGGCAACTGATCGTGCCGGCGAAGGTCTATCACACGATGCAAAAGCGCGGTCGCTGTTGCGGCTGCTTCCCAAATGTGGTCGAAACGATCATTCGGGTCACCGAAAATTACCACACCCGTTCGGAGGCGAGCGGCGTGGACATCGTTTCACACCTGGATCGCGTCAGAGGCCTGCGCGTCCAATATGGGAGCAGAATCCATGAAAGGCGAACCGCAGATCATCGAGCGGCTTAACGAGGCTCTGTTCCTGGAGCTTGGCGCCGTCAATCAATACTGGGTGCATTTCCGCCTGCTCGAAGATTGGGGATATGCCAAGCTGGCAAAGAAGGAACGCGCCGAATCGATCGAGGAGATGCACCATGCCGACCGGCTGGTGGCCCGTATCATCTTCCTCGAAGGGCATCCCAATTTGCAGTCCGTGGCGCCGTTGCGCATCGGCCAGAACGTCAAGGAAGTGCTCGAATCCGATCTCGCCGGCGAATATGACGCACGCACCGCCTACAAGCGTTCGCGCGAGATCTGCAACGAAGCCGGCGACTACGTGACGATGAAGCTGTTCGAGGAATTGCTGGCGGATGAGGAAGGTCACATCGACTTCCTCGAGACGCAGCTCGACCTCCTTGCCTCGATCGGCGAGGAAAAATACGGCCAGCTCAACGCCGCATCGGCGGACGAGGCGGAATAGGACCATGCAGGAATGCGGCGCCCCATAGATATTCTGCGCCGCTTGCGGCGGGCCGCCGGCCCGCTGCTCCTCAAAAACCCGCGATATCAGGCCTTTCGCGGGCTTTCGGTTGTAACCCTGGCGGCAATTTTGGCCCCGGCCCTGGCCGGATCGTCGGAACCGGTCGGCCTCGCCACGAGCCGCACCGACCTGACGCCGAAGGACCAGGCCCGCGTCCTTGCCGTTACCAGGCCAACCCAGGATTTCTCCAAGCCCGAATCCTTCGAAACGATGCAAGGCGGCGCCGGCACGTCGCGCAAGCAGGTCGACCGCGACGCCTTCTCGCAACCCTCTGAAAACATTACCTTCGAGGAACAGGGCAATTTCAAGCTCGGCAATGCGCTTTTCCGCAAGAACTGGGTGTCGTCGCCATCCTCGACCCAGGCCTCGGACGGTCTCGGACCCCTGTTCAACGAGCGCGCCTGCCAGAATTGCCATTTGAAGGATGGCCGCGGCCGCCCGCCGGCCGCCGACAGCCGCACCACGTCGATGTTCCTGCGGCTAGCGCGCGATGCGAGCACGGCCGAGGAAAAGACCGAGATCGCCGCGCACAAGGTGCTGAACTTCCCCGATCCGGTCTACGGCGCGCAGTTGCAGGAACTGGCGGTGCCCGGCCTCAAGGGCGAAGGCCGCATGTATGTCGATTATCGCGAGGAAAAGGTCACGCTCGGCGACGGTAGCATCGTTTCGCTGCGCAAGCCGAGCTATTCGGTCGACGGGCTTGGCTACGGCCCGCTTGACCCGCGCACCACGCTGTCGCCACGTCTGACCCCGCCCATGATCGGCCTTGGCCTGATCGAACAGATCGCGCCGGCCGACATCCTTGCCCATGCCGATCCCGACGACCGCGACGGCATTTCCGGCAAGCCCAACATGGTGCGTGACCTCAGCAGCGGGCAACTGACGCTTGGCCGCTTCGGTTGGAAGGCGCAGACCGCATCGATCCCCCAGCAGGCGGCGGACGCCTTTGCCGGCGACATCGGCATTTCGACGCCGGAAGAGCCCAGTCACTGGGGCGATTGCACCGCCGCAGAAAAGGCCTGCCTCGACATGCCCAATGGCGTGCAGAAGCGGCTCGGCCCGGTCGAGGCGCCACCACCGGTGATGGACCTCGTCACCTTCTATTCGCAGAACCTGGCCGTGCCGGCGCGGCGCGATGTCGGCGCACCCGCCGTGCTCGCCGGCAAGAAGCTGTTCTACGAGATAGGCTGCATTGCCTGTCATACGCCGAAATTCGTCACCATGCGCGGGAACAAGGCGCAGGCGTTCCAACTGATCTGGCCCTATTCCGACTTTCTGCTGCACGACATGGGGCCTGGCCTTGCCGACGGCCAGGCGGTGGGCGATGCCACGGGCAGTGAATGGCGCACCCCGCCGCTATGGGGCATCGGCCTGACAAAGACCGTCAACGGCAACGCTTTCTTCCTGCATGACGGGCGTGCGCGCACGCTTACCGAAGCGATCCTGTGGCATGGCGGCGAGGGGCAGAAGGCGCGCGATCGCTTTGCCGCCGCCAATACGGCCGACCGCGATGCTCTCATCAAATTCCTGGAGTCATTCTGATGCTCAAGCGGGTTTTGCCTGTTCTACTCCTCCCATTGGCTCTGTTCGGTGCGTCCCCGGCATCGGCCTCGGTGAAAGCCTCCGATGTCATTCAAAGAGCGATCGACGGATTTGTCCGCCCCGCCTATGCCAGCCTGCATGGCCATGCCGGCACCTTGGCGAAGGCCATGGACGCGCTCTGCCAGGCGCCGTCGCAGGGCAACCTCGATGCCGCGCATGCCGGATTCTCGGCCACGGTCGCAGCCTGGTCGTCGGCTGAAATCATCGGCTTCGGGCCAATCAAGGAGAACAACCGGCTGGAGCGCATGCTCTACTGGCCGGACCGAAAGAGCATCGGCCTGAAGCAGGTGCAGGCGGCGCTGGCCGGCAAGGATCCGACCGCCACCGATCCGGCGCAGCTGGCGGGCAAGAGTGTCGCGATGCAGGGATTAGGGGCGCTGGAGTTCGTGCTTTACGGCGACGGCGCCGAGACGCTCGTCGGCAAGGACGAGCCCTATCGCTGCGCCTATGGCGCGGCAGTCGCCAAGAACATCGAGACCATGGCGGCCGATGTCGACGCGGCCTGGAAAAAACCGGACGGTTTTGCAGCCTTGTGGGCTAATCCCGGACCCGACAATGCGCTTTACCGCGACGGCACCGAAGCGGTGACCGAACTGGTCGGCGTCTTCATCAACGAGCTGGAAATGGTCCGCGACGTGCGCCTCAAAGGTTTTTTCGGCGCCAAGCCGGAGGCTGACAAGCCAAGGCAGGCGATCTACTGGCGGTCGCAAAACACCGGCCTGTCATTAGCCGGCAACCTCTCCGGCATTGATGCGCTGTTCCAGGCCTCGAAGCTCGGCGACGCGCTGCCCGAGGATAGCAGATGGATGGCGGAATCCATCCATATCCAGCTCATCAATGGCGTTGCCACTGCCAAATCCATCCAGGGTCCGATCGACAAGACGCTGGCCGATCCCGCGGAGCGCGGAAAACTCGAGCATTTCGCGCTGATCACCTCCAGCCTGTCGGGCCTAATCGGCACCAGGCTGACCGCCGAGTTCGGCCTGACCGCCGGCTTCTCCTCGCTCGACGGAGACTGATCATGAGGACGCCACTGATCGACCGCCGCAATTTTCTCAGGGCTGCCGGCGCCGGCTTGGTCGCGTCAATGGCGCCGCGGGCCTGGGCGGACACGCTTGCCGCCGATGCCGTCTTTGCCACCGCCTTCGTCAAGCGCGACGGCAGCTTTGGCGCCGCTGTGTTGTCGGAAGCCGGAAAAGTATTGCATGCGATCGACCTGCCCGACCGTGGCCACGACGTCACCTTCGATCCGGTCTCGAAGCGCTCCGTGGTCTTCGCCCGGCAACCCGGCACCTTCGCCGTGGTCTTCGACCATGCCGGCCGCGAGCCGCCGCTGACCATCGCCAGCATCACCGGTCGGCATTTCTTCGGCCACGGTGTGTTTTCCACCGACGGCGCGCTGCTTTACGCCACCGAAAACAATTTCGACAATGCCGCCGGCGTGGTCGGGATCTACGACGCACGGGCCAAGTTCAGCCGCATCGGCGAGTTTCCGACCTATGGCATGGGGCCGCATGAGCTCTTGCTGCTCGGAGACGGCCGGACGATCGCCATCGCCAATGGCGGCATCGAGACCCATCCCGACTATGGCCGCGCCGAGCTCAACATCGCCACCATGAAGCCGTCCTATGTGCTGGTCGATCGCACAACCGGCGATCTCATCGAAAAGCACGAACTGCCGCCGGCTCTGCACCAGCTGTCGATTCGCCACATGGATGCCGACCCCACAGGCACCATCTGGTTCGGCTGCCAGTACCGCGGGCCGGGCACCGAGCGGCCACCGCTGGTCGGCCGCGCCACGCGCGGCAAGGGGCTGCAGCTGCTCGACATGCCGCAGGACGTGCTATCCGGCTTCCGGAATTACATCGGCTCGGTCGCCGCCAACCCGATTGCCGGCACGGTCGCGGTGTCTTCGCCGGAAGGCAATTCGCTGGCCGTCATCGACGCCGCCGGCGGCAAGATCGTCGCCACCAAGGCGCTGGTCGAGGTCTGCGGCCTGGCGCCCGACGGCCCGGGCTTCATGGCAACCACGGGTGCCGGCGAAATCATCGAAGGCAGCGGCGCGACGCGCTCCGAGCCCGACTATGTCTGGGACAACCACATGCTGCGCATCGCGCCGGCGGCGTAAGCCGTCCGGCCTGCACCGAAGCGAAGCCGCTTAACAATTTACGCGCTGGCTCTTGCGGCGGCGCGCCGTGGCGGGCAGAGGGAGACTGTTTTTCGAACCGGTCGCCCATGAAACTGCTCGCCATCGACTGTGCCGCCAATCTCTGCGCCGCTTGCGTCTATGACGCATCGGGCGGCAGAGAACTTGGCCGCTCGGTACTCGATCTCGGCAAAGGCCATGCCGAACACCTGATGGCTGTCATTGACGAAGCGCTGAAAGCGGACGGCACCGATTATGCCGGCCTTGGCGCCGTTGCGGTTTCCATCGGTCCGGGTTCCTTCACCGGCCTGCGGGTGGGCGTCTCGGCGGCGCGCGGCCTGGCGCTGGCGCTGAAGATCCCGGCGATCGGGGTAACGACACTGGAGGCGCTGGCGGCCGAGGCGAGGGCGGCATTTCCCGGCCGCCCGGTCCTGGCCGCTCTCGATGCCGGCCGCGAGGAAATCCATGCCGCGCTTTACGATGCGGAAGCGATTTTGCGCTATGGTCCGGCGGTGACCACACTTGCGCAAGCCGCGGGAATGGCGGCGGACAATCGTCCGGTGCTTGCCGGCACGGCCGCCGTGCAGATCGCAGCCGCGGCCGGTCGCGATTTCGATATCGGCCCGACGGCTGCCACCGCCGACATTGCCGTCTACGCCCGGCTCGCCGCTGCAAAAGGCGAGGGCGACAAGCCGAAGCCACTCTATCTGCGCGGCGCCGATGCCAAGGCGCAGGCCGGGTTCATCCTGTTGAGGCAGGAAAAGTGATGCGCATCCCTTTCCTCCAGCCGCGCCGCAGGGACTATGCGCTCGAGCCGCTGACCATCGCCGACAGCCCGGCAGCGTCGGTGCTGCACCGCGAGGATTTCGTCCGGCCCTGGACCGATGGCGAGTTCGCCGCGTTGCTCGAACAGGAAACCGTGTTCGGCTATGCCGCGCGCGAAATCGGCCAGGGCGCCAAGCCGCCGGTCGGCTTCGTGCTGGCCAGGCTTGCAGCCGGCGAGGGCGAGATTCTGACCGTGGCGGTGGCGCGCTCGCATCGCCGCCAGGGGCTCGGCTGGCAATTGATGGACGCCGTACTGCGCGAATTGCATGCGCAGCGCGCCGAGGCGCTGTTCCTTGAGGTCGACGAGACCAATGTCGCTGCCATCGCCCTCTACCGGCGGCTGGGCTTCCGCCAGGTCGGCCACCGCGCCAATTATTACCGCTCGACCGAACATGGTCCTACCGGCGCGCTTGTCATGCGCCGCGATCTTCGCTAGCCAAAGTTTTGGGGCAGGGCCAAGCTGCATGATCGGAAAAATCAGGATTTTCCTGGCGCTGAGCCTCGTTGTCATCGGTTCGCTGGTCCTTGTTCCTTTGCAGCTGCTGTCGATGAAGACTGGAATCTGGCGTGAGACGGTCATTCTGAAGGCCTGGCACAGCCTCATCGTCCGGACGCTCGGCCTGCGCATCCATGTCAAAGGTGCGCTGTCCAGCCAGCGCCCGCTGCTGGTCGCCTCGAACCATATCTCCTGGACCGACATCATGGTGCTGGGCTCCTTTGCCGATGTGACCTTCATCGCTCGGGCGGACATGGAGGGATGGCCGCTGATCGGCTGGCTGTCGAAACTGCAGCGTACGGTCTTCATCGAACGCGAGCGTAAGCGGACAGCTGGCGACCAGGCCAGCGAGATCGCCAGCCGCATGGCCAAGGGCGACGCCATGGTGCTGTTTGCCGAGGGCTCTACCGGCGACGGCAACACCATCCTGCCGTTCAAGAGCACCTTGTTCGGCGCCGCCTCGATGGCGATTTCGGAAGGCGCGGCCGAGCAGGTCTTCATCCAGCCGCTGGCGATTGCCTACACGCGGGTGCACGGCGTGCCTCTCGGCCGTCGCCACCGGCCGCTCGCTGCCTGGATCGGCGATCAGGACCTGATGCCGCATCTCAAGGTGCTGATGGCCGAAGGCGCCATTGACGTCGAGGTGCATTTCGGCGAGCCCATCGCCTTTTCCAAGGGCTCGAACCGCAAGGAAACGTCGAGGCTGATGGAAAGCAAGGTGCGCGCCATGATGCAGGCCGCGCTCGCCGATCCCCGACCGAGCCGCTAGCGCAGGCCGGGCGCCTACAGGCCGATGCCCGAGAATCGTCTGTTTTTTGTCACGGAAAGGCGTTAGAAGCCGCCGGATGGATTTGAACACGATAGAGCGGAACGAAACCGACAGCGCCTCGCAAAGCGCTGCTGCGGCGTCCGCCCCGGCCAAAAAGGTCTTCGTCAAGACCTATGGCTGCCAGATGAATGTCTATGACTCACAGCGCATGACCGATGCGCTGGCCGCCGACGGCTACACCGCGACCGATGTCATCGCCGACGCCGATCTGGTGCTGCTCAACACCTGCCATATCAGGGAGAAGGCGGCGGAAAAGGTCTATTCCGAGCTTGGCCGCATCCGCGACATGAAGGCTGAACGCGCAGCAGTTGGGCGCGAAATGCTGATCGGCGTCGCCGGTTGCGTCGCGCAGGCCGAAGGCGCGGAAATCATCCGCCGTTCGCCTGCTGTCGATCTGGTCATCGGCCCGCAGACCTATCACCGGCTGCCCGATGTGCTGGCCCGGGTGCGTGGCGGCGAGAAGATCGTCGAGACCGAATACGCCATCGAGGACAAGTTCGAGCATCTGCCGCAGCCGAAGCGCGCCGAAATGATCAAGCGCGGCGTCACCGCCTTCCTCACGGTGCAGGAAGGCTGCGACAAATTCTGCACCTTCTGCGTCGTGCCCTACACCAGGGGCTCGGAAGTGTCGCGTCCGGTGGCGCAGATCGTCGCCGAAGCCGAGCGGCTGGCCGATGCCGGTGTGCGCGAGGTGACGCTGCTGGGGCAGAACGTCAATGCGTGGCACGGCAAGGGTGAGGATGGCATGGAATGGGGACTTGGCCGTCTGCTGTTCCGGCTGGCCGAGATTCCCGGCCTGGCGCGGCTGCGCTACACCACCAGCCATCCGCGCGACATGGACGACGAATTGATCGCTGCCCATCGCGACCTCCCGGCTTTGATGCCTTATCTGCATTTGCCGGTGCAATCCGGGTCCGACCGCATCCTCAAGGCGATGAACCGAAGGCACACGGCCAAGGACTATCTGGCACTGCTTGAGCGCATCCGCGCTGCGCGCGGCGACATCGCGCTGTCCGGTGACTTCATCGTCGGCTTCCCCGGCGAGACCGATGCAGATTTCGAGGCAACCATGGGTCTGGTGCGCCAGGTGAACTACGCCTCGGCCTTCTCGTTCAAATATTCGCCGCGTCCCGGCACGCCGGGCGCCGATATGCCCGATCACGTGCCGGAAGCGGTCAAGGATGAACGCTTGCAACAGCTGCAGGCATTGTTGCTCAAGCAGCAGCAGGATTTCGGCCTGGGCCTGGTCGGCAGCACCATCGACACGCTGATCGAGAAGCCCGGCCGTCAGGCCGGCCAGAAGGTCGGCCGCTCGCCTTGGCTGCAGCCGGTTATTGTTGATGAAAAGGCCGGCGAAATCGGTGACATTATCCGGGTGCGAATCACGAAGACGGGCTACAATAGCCTGTTCGCCGAGTTGGCTTGATGGCCTCGGCAGATGAGGAGAGACGGTTGAGCGCTGCTGAAGTGAAGACTCTGCCCCAGAACCAGACATCCGGGGCCTCTGACATGGCGCACATCGTTCTGACTTTCGACAACAACAAGCTTGCCAGCGCCCTGTACGGCCAGTTCGACGAGAACCTGGCCCGGCTCGAGCAGAAGCTCGGCGTCGACATCCGCTCGCGCGGCAACCAGTTGACCATCAAGGGCTCGGCCTCGGCGGCCGAACAGGCGCGCCGCGCACTCGACAATCTCTACGGCATTCTCCAGAAGGGCACCGACATTGGCCAGTCCGACGTCGATGGCGCCGTGCGCATGGCCATTGCCGCCGACGACCAGCTGACGCTGCCGACGCTGGAACGCAAGGGCAAGGTTTCGGCCGCCCAGATCTCCACCCGCAAGAAGACGATCTATGCCCGTTCGCTCAACCAGGACGCCTATATGCGGGCGCTGGAGCGTTCGGAACTTGTCTTCGGCATTGGCCCCGCCGGCACCGGCAAGACCTATCTGGCGGTGGCGCATGCGGCGATGCTGCTCGAACGCGGCATGGTCGAGCGCATCATCCTGTCACGGCCGGCGGTCGAGGCCGGCGAGCGGCTGGGTTTTCTGCCCGGCGATATGAAGGAAAAGGTCGATCCGTATCTGCGGCCGCTCTATGACGCGCTTTACGACATGATGCCGGCCGACAAGGTCGAGCGCGCCATTGCCGCCGAGGTCATCGAGATCGCGCCGCTGGCCTTCATGCGCGGCCGCACGCTGGCGCATGCCGCCGTCATCCTGGACGAGGCGCAGAACACCACGCCGATGCAGATGAAGATGTTTTTGACCCGCCTCGGCGAGAATTCGCGCATGATCGTCACCGGCGATCCGACGCAGATCGATCTGCCTCCAAGCACCAAGTCGGGCCTCGTCGAAGCCTTGCGTGTCCTTGACGGCGTGGCGGGCGCGGTAACCGTGCGCTTCAACGATGTCGACGTTGTGCGCCACCCGCTGGTGGCCGAAATCGTCAGGGCCTATGACCGCGACGCCAAGCTGGCGCGCGGCCTCGGCGCCCAGAGCTGATGTGACGATGCGGGCTCATGCCTGAAGACATAAGACCTGGCGGCGGGGATAGTTCGGTTCCCGTCGAGATCGATATGTCGGTCGAGGCCGGCGACTGGCCCGATGAGGCGGCGCTGACGCGTCTGGTCGATCGCGCCGTGTCGGCTGCCTTTGCCGAAACCGCTGCTGCCGGTCCTTCCGAACTCAGCATCGTCTTTTCCGACGATGCCCATATCCGTACCCTCAATGCCGGCTGGCGCGGCAAGGACAAGGCGACCAACGTCTTGTCTTTCCCTGTTTTTCCGTTCCCCAGGGGTGGCAAGCTGCCGCCCATGCTGGGTGACATCGTGCTGGCCGCCGAGACGGTGGCGCGCGAAGCAGCCCTGGAAGACAAGCCCTTCGAGAACCATATCACCCATCTCGTCATCCACGGCCTGCTGCATTTGCTGGGCTACGATCACGAGACCGATGCAGAGGCCGATGAGATGGAAGCCATCGAGCGCTCAGCGCTCGCAAGGCTTGCCATTCCCGATCCCTACACGTAATGACAAAAGACCAATTGACCGGACGACGATGAACGACAAACCAGAAACTGCCGCCCGCCCCGAGGCTGGCAGTGCGACAAAGCCTTCCGATACGACGGAAGAGGGATCGAGTCCGAGTCCCAGTTCCGGCAGCCCCGCTTCTGGTGGCATTGCCAGCGAGCCATCGCCTGCCGGTCCGTCCCTGTTCGACCGCGTCTTGGGCCTTTTCAGGCAGCGGAACGGCACCAGCCTGCGCGAGGAAATCGCCGGCGCGCTTGCCGAAACGACCAGCGATGCCGGGTCTTTCTCGCCCGGCGAACGCGCCATGCTCAACAACATATTGCGCCTGCGCGAGGTACGCGTCGAGGACGTCATGGTGCCGCGCGCCGATATTGAGGCCGTCGAGATCACCACGACGTTGGGCGATCTGCTCGGTCTGTTCGAGCAGTCCGGCCATTCCCGCATGCCGGTCTATTCCGAGACGCTCGACGATCCGCGCGGCATGGTTCACATCCGCGACGTGCTGGCCCACATCACCAAGGTCGCCCGGGTCAAGAAGGGCAGAACATCCAGGAAGACGCCGGCAACGACGCTTCTCGACCTCGCCCAGGTCGATCTCGGCCGCACCATCGGCGACCTCAATCTGATCCGCCCGGTGCTTTTCGTGCCGCCCTCGATGCTTGCCTCCGACCTGATGGGCCATATGCAGACGACGCGAACCCAGATGGCGCTGGTCATCGACGAATATGGCGGCACCGATGGTCTCGCCTCGCTGGAAGACATCGTCGAGATGGTCGTCGGCGATATCGAGGACGAGCATGACGAGGACGAGCCGCTGATCACCCAGACCGGCGAGGGCGTGTTCGTCGTCGACGGCAAGGCCGAGATCGACGAGGTCGCCAAGATGATCGGCGAGGACTTTACCGCCGGTGAGCATGGTGAATATGTCGACACGATCGGCGGCATGATCTTCAACACGCTGGGCCGCGTGCCCGCGCGTGGTGAGGTTGTGCAAGCCATCCCCGGCTTCGAATTCCACGTGCTCGACGCCGATCCGCGCCGCGTCAAGCGGGTGCGCATCGTCCAGAACCAGAAGGGCGAGCGTCGCCGCCGCGTGACCGCCCCCCGCACCGAGCAGGCCTAGGACAGAACGTCGCCCGGCCGATGACGATCGACGATCCCTTCAAGCACTCAACCTTTGGCTCGGGTGTGTTCTACAAGGACCCGCGAGCCGCATTGAAATGGCTCGAAACGGCCTTCGGCTTCGAGCCGAGCATGGTGGTCAGCGATGCCGACGGACGGCTGGTCCATGCCGAAATGCGCTTTGGCGACGGCTACATCATCGTCGATTCCGAATGGGCCGATCATATTGCCAGTCCGGTAAGCGTCGGCGGCAAGAACACTCAGTCGGTCTGTGTGCGTCTGAAAGACGGCCTGGACGTGCATTGTGGGCGGGCAATGGCGGCTGGAGCCCAAATCGTCGAGGAGCCTGCCGACCATTTCTACGGCGAACGGCAGTATCGGGCGCGCGACCCCGAAGGGCATGTCTGGACCTTCACCGAGACCTTGCGCACGGTGCCGCGCGAGGAGGCCGAGCACCTGAGCGGGCTCACCATCGAGGGATGGCACCGATAGCGCAGCGATCGGCCGGTTCGCGTTTCAATAAATCTGATAAATCTTGGCTCTTGATTCGCGCGACCTGGGAAGTCTGTATGGAGCGCCTTGCCGGCCGGATAATTCTGCTTTGGGGCTGGCGGCGCGCGCTGGTGGCGTTTCTTGCCGGGGCGCTGGCGGTGCTCGCCCAGGCGCCATACGATTTCTTCGCCGTCTGTTTCGTCTCGTTTCCACTGCTGGTCTGGCTGCTCGACGGCGCCACCGGCGAGGCTTCCGACGGCTGGCTCAGGCGCCTGCGGCCGGCCTTTGCCATTGGCTGGTGGTTCGGCTTCGGCTATTTCCTCGCCGGCCTGTGGTGGATCGGTGAGGCGCTTCTGGTCGAGGCCGACAGTTTCGCCTGGGCCTTACCCTTCGCGGTCGTCGGCATTCCTTTGGCGCTGGCATTTTTCTACGGCTTCGCCACCGTCGTCGCGCGGCTGTTATGGACCAACGACATTGGCCGCATTGCCGCCCTTGCCTTTGCTTTTGGCCTGACGGAATGGCTGCGCGGCTTCCTGTTCACCGGCTTTCCCTGGAATGCCGTCGGTTATGCGGCGATGCCCGTGCCGCTGTTGATGCAAAGCGTGTCGGTGACCGGCATGGTCGGCATGAACGCGCTGGCGGTCTTTGTCTTCGCCATGCCGGCCTTGCTTGCAGCACGCCGGCATGTCCGTCTCGGTGTGGTCCTGCTTGCCATTCTCGTCGCCGCCCATGCCGGCTTCGGCTATGTCAGGCTCGCGACCCCCGACAAGCCGGCAACCCGCACTCTCGATGTCCGTATCGTGCAACCGGATGTCGACCTCAGCGAAAAATGGGACGCCTCGGTGCGCGACCGCATCTTCGCCACGATGATGGGCCTGTCGGCCGCAGCGCCCGATCCCGGTCATGACAAACCGCAACTTATCCTGTGGCCGGAGACCTCGGTACCGTTCCTGTTCACCGAGCGTCCGGACGCGCTGACCGCGCTCGGCGACATGCTGCAGCCTGGTCAGATGCTGATTGCCGGCGTCGTGCGCGAGGAGCGCGGATCGGGGGCGGATGCCGACAGCCGCTACTACAATTCGGTGGTGGCGATCGATGACAAGGGCGAAATCGCTGATGCCGTCGACAAGGTCCATCTGGTGCCGTTCGGCGAGTATCTGCCGTTTTCCGGTCTGCTCAGCCGCTTCGGCATCGGACAACTCGTCGCCGGGCCGATGAATTTCGCCGCCGGCAACGAACGCCATCCGATCGCTTTGCCCGGCGGCATCAGCGCCTTGCCGTTTATTTGCTACGAGGTGATCTTTCCTGATCTGGTGGCTGTTGACGCAACGTCATCCCAGCTTATTGTAAACGTCACCAACGACGCATGGTTCGGCGACACGCCCGGGCCGTACCAGCATTTCAGGCAGGCTCAGATTCGCGCGGTGGAAAACGGATTGCCGCTGTTGCGCGCCGCCAACAACGGCATTTCCGCCGTTGTCGATACGCGCGGACGCATCGTCGACGCATTGGCGGTCGATGCGCGTGGCGCCATCGACGTGCGGGTGCCGATCTCCGGCCAAGCCTTCATCTCCGCCGCGGGGCGGCGCATTAACGGAATGCTGATCATGTTGGTGTTTGCCGCAATCGCCCTCAGCTTGAACGTAAGGCAACGGCTACGGGTGAATTGACAGTCGACACATTAGAAACTCATACTGTTACCGCCTAATTTTCTCGAAGTCGGTTGGTGTTTCTGTTGGGGCAGTTGGCTCCGGCTTCGTTTGGGCGAGAAAAATAGAAAAGGCCGGAAAAATTCGGCGAGGAAAAAATGACAGAAGAAAACAAGAAGAAACCGAATCCGATCGACATCCATGTCGGAAGTCGCGTCCGCCTTCGGCGCAATATGCTTGGAATGAGCCAGGAAAAGCTTGGTGAAAATCTCGGTATTACGTTTCAGCAGATCCAAAAATATGAAAAAGGAACGAACCGCGTCGGCGCCAGCCGTCTGCAGGCAATAGCCTCGATACTCAGCGTGCCTGTCGCCTTCTTTTTCGAGGATGCGCCAGGGCAGGAGCCGGTGGGTAATAGAGGATTTGCCGAGGACACTTCGATGGCTTTCGCCGTCGAATTCTGCGGCAGTCCGGAAGGGCTTCAGCTCAACCGCGCGTTCGTCAAGATCGCGGATGTGAAGGTGCGCCGCCGGATTATCGACCTTGTGAAGTCCCTTTCTGCCGAAGATGCCGAGTGATTCGGTGGGTCGATTGACCCATTGGCCCCAGTAATCCCCCGGGCCCGAGTAGCCCAGAGGCTCGACTGCCGGCGGTGCCAAGCCGCCGGTGGTACAAGATATATTGCTGCGGCACTCATGCCAGAACCGCGGCACCGCTTGACGAGCGGCGCCCGGCACCGTTAACACGTGGCGCGCCAAAATCGGCAGCCCTGCCGATCGTTTTTTCAAGAGGGGACACCCGTGACGCGGCAGAACTACTTCTTCACCTCGGAATCCGTGGCCGAGGGTCATCCCGATAAAGTCTGTGACCGCATCTCGGACGAGATCGTCGATCTGGTCTATCGCGAGGCCAAGAAGACCGGCATGGACCCATGGAAAGTCCGCGTCGCCTGCGAGACGCTCGCAACCACCAACCGCGTCGTCATCGCCGGCGAAGTAAGGGTTCCCGATACTCTGCTGAAGCGGGACAAAGCCGGCAACATCCTCAAGGACGCCGCCGGGCATTCGGTCGTCAACCCGGCCAAGTTCAAGTCGGTCGCCCGCAAGGCGATCCGCGAAATCGGCTACGAGCAGGCCGGCTTCCACTGGAAGACGGCAAAGATCGAGGTTCTGCTGCACGGCCAGTCGCCCGACATCGGCCAGGGAGTCGACAACGCCGCCGACCGCCAGGGCGAAGAGGGTGCCGGCGACCAGGGCATCATGTTCGGCTATGCATGCCGCGAGACCCCGGACCTGATGCCGGCGCCGATCTATTACAGCCACAAGATTCTCGAACTGCTCGCCGCTGCCCGTCACGAAAACAACGGCGAAGCCGGCAAGCTCGGGCCTGACGCCAAGAGCCAGGTCACCGTTCGCTATGTCGATGGCAAGGCCGCCGAAGCGACTCAGATCGTGCTATCGACGCAGCATCTCGACGCGACCTGGGATTCCAAGAAGGTCCGCAAGGTCGTTGAGCCTTACATCCGTGAGGCGCTCGGCGACCTCAAGATCGCCGACGATTGCATGTGGTACATCAACCCGACCGGCAAGTTCGTCATCGGTGGGCCGGACGGCGACGCCGGCCTGACCGGCCGCAAGATCATCGTCGACACCTACGGTGGTGCTGCCCCGCACGGCGGCGGCGCCTTCTCCGGCAAGGACACCACCAAGGTCGACCGCTCCGCCGCCTACGCGGCGCGCTATCTCGCCAAAAATGTAGTGGCGGCCAAGCTCGCCGACCGCTGCACCATCCAGCTGTCCTACGCTATCGGCGTTGCTCAGCCGCTGTCGGTCTATGTCGACCTGCACGGCACCGGCAAGGTCGACGAGGCCAAGCTCGAGGAAGCGCTGCGCACGGTGATGGATTTGTCGCCATCCGGCATCCGCAGGCATCTCGACCTCAACAAGCCGATCTACGCAAAGACCTCGTCCTACGGCCATTTCGGCCGCAAGGCCGGCCGAGACGGGTCCTTCTCCTGGGAAAAGACCGATCTGGCCAAGGCGCTCAAGGACGCGATCGCTGCTTAGGCATGATTCCAAAAAGTGGGTACCGGTTTTTTGGAAAAGATCATGCTCCAACAAAGGATTAGATTGAGATGAGATTTCAGCCAAATCTCATCTCAATCCCAAATCTCATCTCAATCTAAGCGCGGCGCGCGACCAGGCCATGGATCCACAGGACAGGCGGAGCCGGGCGACCGAAGGGTTCTTCGGCCGCCGGCACGGCAAGACCATTCGCCCGCAGCAGGCGGCGGCGCTGGAAAGCGGTCTTGGGGCCTATGGCCTCGACCTCTCCGTCCAGGCACCGGCAGAATTGCGCGCGCTATTCTCAGCGGATGTTTCAACGGTTCGGCTGGAAATCGGCTTCGGCGGCGGTGAGCATCTGCTGCACCGTGCCACGGAGGCACCGGCGACCGGCTTCATCGGTGTCGAGCCGTTCGTCAACGGCATGGCCAAGCTGATGATGGCGGTGCGGGAAAAGCCGCTTGCCAATCTTCGCGTTTATGACGACGACGCCACGCGCCTGCTCGACTGGCTGCCGCAGGCGTCGCTCGACGGCATCGACCTGCTCTATCCCGATCCCTGGCCGAAGAAAAAGCACTGGAAGCGGCGCTTTGTCAGCCCGCTCAACCTCGATCGGTTCGAGCGCGTGCTGAAGCCGGGCGGAAGCTTCCGCTTCGCCTCCGACATCGACACCTATGTGAACTGGACCTTGTTGCACTGCCGGGCGCATGGCGCGCTCCTCTGGCAGGCGCAAGATGGGGCCGACTGGCATCGGCCCTATGAAGGCTGGCCGGGCACACGCTACGAGGCGAAAGCCATTCGCGAGGGCCGACGGCCGGCCTATCTCACCTTCATCAGAAAATAGTTCGATGCGGGAAAGTGTCCCGCATCGACAGCCGGTCTGGCTTCAGAAACGGCCGATCTTGCCGAAAGCGGTCGGGTCCATGCCGAGCCGGCGCAGATCGTTGGCGCGCGGCTTGCGGCCGGCTTCGACGGCCCGCGAGGCGGCTACGGCGCTGCCGAACAGGGCGAAGGCGTCGCCTATGGCGGAAAACACGGTACGGTTGCTCATTGTCTTGACCTTTCGCGCCACCGCGCGCTCATATTGGTTTGTGCAGTGCAGCATAGATAGCGATGTCACATCCGGGATCACAGGGCCGTTACCGCATAGCCGGGATGCGCCCCGCGCAATCCTGGCCAGCCATCGCCGGCTGCACTCTGCGCGGCCCCTCAACAGACTTGAAACACTGGCCGGGATCGTCTATATCAGCCTCAAATTCTTGGTCGGTATGACGAAGAGTGGGTCCACCCGGTCCCGCTCTTTTTTATTACCTGCCGGTCAGCCATCAGCAAAGAGATGGTTCGGGACGACGATCATCCTGATCCATAGAACGACAGGAAACGCATGACTGCAACGGCAAGCGAAGCCGACGACCGCATCATCCGCGAAAGCGGTATCGATGCGCGCATCGCGCTGATCGTCCAGCCGGTGTTGCGAGGCATTGGCTTCCGCCTCGTGCGGGTGCATCTGTCGGGCCAGAACGGCCTGACGCTGCAGATCATGGCCGAACGCGAGGACGGCACCATGACCGTCGAGGATTGCGAAGAGGTCAGCCGCGCTGTGTCGCCGGCGCTCGACGTCGATGACCCGATCGAGAAGGCCTATCATCTCGAAGTGTCGTCGCCGGGCATCGACCGGCCGCTGGTACGCAAGTCGGATTTCGTCACGTGGACCGGCCATCTGGTGAAGATGGAAACCTCGGTGCCGGTCGCCGACCGCAAGCGCTTCAAGGGCAAGATCGCCGAAGCCGGCGAAGACGACATGCTGCTCGAGCGCGACAAGGCCGCCTACGGCGAAGAGCCGACGGTTCGCATTCCTTATGACGCGATCGCCGATGTGCGGCTGATCCTCACCGACGACCTTATTCGCGATGCCCTTTCGAAGGACAACCGGGAACGCAAGGAAGCCAAGAAACGCCGCGGCGAAGCTGATGATGCACCCGAAGGTGCTGAAGGCGGCGCGGAAGACGAAATCGAACAGGAACTATGATGAGCGGCCGGGCCTAAAAGCTCGGCAACAAGCTCGGGAGAAATAAGATGGTTGTAAGCGCCAACAGACTTGAACTGCTGCAGATCGCCGACGCGGTGGCGCGTGAAAAGTCGATCGACAAGTCGATCGTCATTGCCGCCATGGCTGATGCGATCCAGAAGGCCGCGCGCTCGCGCTACGGCCAGGAAACCAACATCCGCGCCGACATCAACGCCAACACCGGCGAGATGAAGCTGCAGCGGCTGATGGAAGTGGTCGAGAAGGTCGACGACTACGCCACCCAGATCGCCATTTCCTCGGCCCGCGAGCGCAATCCGGACGCCCAGCTTGGCGACTTTATCGCCGAACAGCTGCCGCCAATGGATTTCGGCCGCATCGCCGCCCAGTCAGCCAAGCAGGTCATCGTGCAGAAAGTGCGCGAGGCCGAGCGCGACCGCCAGTATGACGAATACAAGGACCGCATCGGCGAGATCGTCAACGGCACCGTCAAGCGCGTCGAATATGGCAACGTCATCGTCGATCTCGGCCGTGGCGAGGCGATTATCCGCCGCGACGAGCTGATCCCGCGTGAAAACTACAAGTACGGCGACCGCGTCCGCGCCTATGTCTACGACGTGCGCCGCGAACAGCGCGGCCCGCAGATATTCCTGTCGCGCACCCATCCGCAGTTCATGGCCAAGCTCTTCACCATGGAAGTGCCGGAAATCTATGACGGCATCATCGAGATCAAGTCGGTCGCCCGCGACCCAGGCTCGCGCGCTAAGATCGCCGTCATTTCGCGTGACTCGTCGATCGATCCGGTCGGCGCCTGCGTCGGTATGCGCGGCAGCCGCGTCCAGGCCGTGGTCGGCGAATTGCAGGGCGAAAAGATCGACATCATTCCGTGGTCGCCTTCGGCCGCCTCCTTCATCGTCAACGCGCTGCAGCCGGCGGAAGTCGCCAAGGTGGTGCTCGACGAGGATGCCGAGCGCATCGAAGTGGTGGTTCCCGACGACCAGCTGTCGCTGGCCATCGGCCGTCGCGGCCAGAACGTGCGTCTTGCCTCGCAGCTCACCGGCTGGGACATCGACATCCTGACCGAGGCCGAGGAGTCTGAGCGCCGCCAGAAGGAATTCGTCGAACGCTCGTCGCTGTTCATGGAAGCCCTTGATGTCGACGAGATGGTCGGCCAGGTGTTGGCCTCCGAAGGCTTCACCAGCGTCGAGGAAGTTGCCTATGTCGATTCGGGCGAGATCGCCTCGATCGACGGTTTCGACGAAGACACCGCTTCGGAGATCCAGACCCGCGCCCGCGAATATCTGGAGAAGATCGAAGCCGAGCATGACGACAAGCGCAAGGCGCTGGGCGTCACCGACGAACTGCGCGAGATCCCTGGCGTCACCACCGCCATGATGGTGACGCTCGGCGAGGATGGCGTGAAGACGATCGAGGATTTCGCCGGCTATGCCGCCGACGACCTGACCGGCTGGAAGGAACGCAAGGACGGCGAGACCAAGGTATTCCCGGGTGTGCTGGCCAATCACGGCGTGTCGCGCGCCGACGCCGAGCAGATGGTTCTGGCAGCCCGCCTCAAGGCCGGCTGGATCACCGAAGACGAGCTTGCAGCCGAACAGGTCCCGGCTGACGAAGCCGTTGGTGCGTGAGGTGAAACCGCATCGCACACAACCCGCCCCAGGACGAGATGAACGATCGCACCTGCATCGTCACGCGCAAGCAAGCCGAGCCGGATGAGCTGATCCGTTTCGTCGTCGGCCCGGATTCGGCCGTCGTTCCTGACCTGAAGAGAAATCTGCCCGGCCGTGGTTGTTGGGTGAGCGCCGACCGCCTACATATCGACAAGGCGGCGGCGAAGAACCTGTTTGCCCGCGCCTTCAAGGCGCAGGTCGTCGTGCCGCCCGATCTCGGCGGCATGGTCGACGGACTGCTTGCACGATCCGCTTTGGGTATGCTTGGCCTTGCCCGCAAGGCTGGCTCGATCGCACTCGGCGCAACCAAGGTCGAGAGCGCGGTGCGCTCGGGGTTGGCGCTTTTCGTGCTCCACGCGACCGAGGCATCCGACGATGGCGTGCGCAAGATCAGTCAGGCGCGGCGGGCAACTGTCCACCTCGGCGGGCCTGCAGTCCTTGCCTACAAACTTTTCTCCGAGGCCGAGTTGAGCTTGGCATTGGGGGGTACAAATGTGATACATGCTGCCGTTCTCGCGGGAGACGCGGGCAAGGCGGTTGAGAGGCGCATGGTTGCGCTCGACCGATATCGGGGCGGAACCCCCGACGATCTGGCAATGCTTGCGGCCGTTGCTGACGAAGATGATGCTGCAGAGGATATGGAATGAGCGATACGAAATCGGGCGACGATAAGACGTTGAGTGTTACACCGAAGAAGACCTTGACGCTGAAGCGCCCCGGTACCGAGCAGAGCGTCGTGCGACAGAATTTCTCGCATGGCCGCACCAAGCAGGTCCAGGTCGAGATCAAGAAGCGCAAATTCTCCATGCCCGGCGACAAGCCGGAGCCGGTGGCTGCACCCGTATTTACGCCCAAGCCCGCGGTAGTGGCAGCCCCCGTCGTGCAGGAAGCGCCCAAGGCGCCGCCTCCGCCGCCCCCGGCCGAACGCGGCGGCATGGTGCTGAACGAACTGTCGCGCAATGAAATGGAAGCGCGCCGCAGGGCGCTCGAAGGCTCCAAGGTTCGCGACGTCGAAGACCGCCAACGCGCCATCGAAGAGGCCAAGCGCCGCAACGAGGATGAGGAACGCCGCAAGCGCGAGCGCGAGGAATCCGCGCGCCGTCAGGCCGAGGAAGAAGCCCGCCTGCAGACCGAGGCCGAGTCCCGCCGCCGCGCCGAGGAAGAAGCGCGCCGCCGCGCGCCGCAGGCTGCCGAGCTTGTGGCATCGGACGATGAGGAAGAGGTCAAGCCGAAGCGCACCGCCGCCGGCGCCCCGGTACGCCGTCCGGTTACGCCCGAAGTGGCGCGCCCGGCCAAGCCGACCAAGGCCGAGGAAGACCGTCGTCGCGGCAAGCTGACCCTCAACACGGCTCTTTCCGACGAGGACGCGCGCGCCCGCTCGCTGTCGTCGATGCGTCGCCGCCAGGAAAAATTCAAGCGCGCGATGCACAATGAGCCGCGCGAGAAGGTTATGCGCGAAGTGATCCTGCCTGAAACCATCACCGTCCAGGAACTGGCGCAGCGCATGTCCGAGCGCGCCGTCGATGTGGTTAAGTACTTCATGAAGCAGGGCCAGATCCTGAAGCCGGGCGACATCATCGACGCCGACACGGCCGAGCTGGTCGCCACCGAATTCGGCCACACGGTCCGCCGCGTCGCCGAGTCCGACATCGAGGAAGGCCTGTTCAACATTGCCGACAATGCCGAGGACCTGGTGTCGCGGCCGCCTGTCGTGACCATCATGGGCCATGTCGACCACGGCAAGACCTCGCTGCTCGACGCCATCCGCAATGCCAATGTCGTCTCCGGCGAAGCCGGCGGCATCACCCAGCATATCGGCGCCTACCAGGTCGAGAAGAACGGTCAGAAGATCACCTTCATCGACACGCCCGGTCACGCCGCCTTCACGGCGATGCGCGCCCGCGGCGCTCAGGCGACCGACATCGCCATCCTGGTGGTGGCGGCCGACGACAGCGTCATGCCGCAGACCATCGAATCGATCAGCCATGCCAAGGCGGCCGGCGTTCCGATCATCGTGGCGATCAACAAGATCGACAAGCATGATGCCGATCCGCAGAAGGTTCGGTCGGAACTGCTGCGCCATGAGGTGTTCGTCGAATCGATGGGCGGTGAAGTGCTGGACGTCGAAGTGTCGGCGACCAAGGGCACCAACCTCGACAAGCTGTTGGAAGCGATCCTGCTGCAGGCCGAAATCCTCGACCTCAAGGCCAATCCGGACCGTACCGCCGAGGGCGTGGTCATCGAAGCCCAGCTCGACAAGGGCCGTGGCCCCGTCGCCACCGTACTGGTGCAGACCGGCACTTTGATGCCGGGCGACATCCTCGTCGCCGGCAACGAATGGGGCCGGGTGCGCGCGCTGGTCAATGACCGTGGCGAGCAGATCAAGGAGGCTCCTCCGGCAATGCCGGTCGAGGTGCTCGGCCTGCAAGGCACGCCGCAAGCCGGCGACCGCTTCGCTGTCGTCAACAACGAGGCCCGCGCCCGCGAGATCACCGAATATCGCCAGCGTCTGGCGCGCGAGAAGGCAGTGGCTCGCCATGCCGGCCAGCGCGGCTCGCTCGAACAGATGATGTCGCAGCTGCAGACGAGCGGGTTGAAGGAATTCCCGCTGGTCATCAAGGGCGACGTGCAGGGTTCGATCGAGGCGATCAACGCCGCTCTCGACAAGCTTGGCACCGACGAGGTGCGTGCGCGCATCGTTCATGCCGGCGCCGGCGCCATCACCGAAAGCGACGTGTCGCTGGCGGAGACCTCGGGGGCCGCGATCATCGGCTTCAACGTCCGTGCCAACGTGCAGGCACGTGCGGCCGCGGCGGCCGCGGGCATCGAAATCCGCTACTACTCGATCATCTACAACCTCGTCGACGATGTGAAGGCAGCACTTTCCGGCCTGCTGTCGCCGGAACGCCGCGAGACCTTCATCGGTAATGCCGAGATCCTCGAGATCTTTGACATCACCAAGGTCGGCAAGATCGCCGGCTGCCGTGTCACCGAAGGCAAGGTCGAGCGTGGAGCGGGCGTGCGCCTGATCCGCGACAACGTCGTCATCCACGAAGGTACGCTGAAGACCCTCAAGCGCTTCAAGGATGAAGTCGCGGAAGTTCCGGGCGGCCAGGAGTGCGGCATGGCTTTCCAGAACTACGAGGACATGCGCGTCGGCGACATCATCGAGTGCTTCCGCGTCGAGATGGTGACCCGGACGCTCTGAGTTCGTATACTGTCGATACGACCGGGCGGTGGTCGAAAGACCGCCGCCCTAACTTTAATGCCTGTCGCCCAAAAGTGCGGGATAAACGACATGCATAGAACAAATATGAGACATGGCGGCACGGTCCCATCCCGCGCCTCACGCTTTCCGGATTGAGAAAAATGCCCCGTCCAACCGCCTCCAGCCCATCCCAGCGCATGCTTCGCGTCGCCGAACAGGTGCGCCATGCGCTGTCGGAAACCTTGCAGCGCGGCGAGATTATCGACCCGCTGATCGAGAACACCGTGGTTTCGGTCTCGGAAGTGCGCATGTCCACTGATCTGAGGGTCGCAACGGCCTTCGTTTCGCCGCTCGGCGCCAAGGACACAGGTGCGGTCATCGACGCGCTCAACAAGCATGCGAAGTTCGTCCGTGGCCGCGTCTCCGGCGCGCTCCGCCAGATGAAGTTCATGCCGGAGTTCCGCTTCAAGCTCGATACGTCCTTCGACAATTTCGCCAGGATCAACGATTTGCTGAAATCGCCCGAAGTCGCGCGAGACTTGGGTGCCGATGGCGAAGACAACGACAAGGACGAGAAATAGTGGGGCGCCGCGGCAAGAGGAAGGGCCGGCCGATCTCCGGCTGGGTGGTGCTGGATAAGCCGGTTGGCATGGGTTCGACCGAAGCCGTCTCCAAGATCAAATGGCTTTTCCAGGCCGAAAAGGCCGGCCATGCCGGCACACTCGACCCGCTGGCCTCTGGCATGCTGCCGATCGCGCTGGGCGAGGCAACCAAGACCGTGCCTTATGTGCAGGACGGCGCCAAAATCTACCGGTTCACCGTCGCTTGGGGCGAGGAGCGTTCGACCGACGATCTCGAAGGCCCGGTGACGCAAAGTTCCGACCGCCGTCCGGCGGAAAACGACGTCAGGGCGCTGCTGCCGAACTACACCGGCGTCATCATGCAGACACCGCCGCAATTCTCGGCCATCAAGATATCAGGCGAACGCGCCTACGATCTCGCCCGTGGGGGCGAGGCGGTCGACATCCCCGCGCGCGAGATCGAGATCGGCCGTCTGGACATCGTCGAGCACGCTGCCGACCACACTTTGTTCGAGGTCGAATGCGGCAAGGGCACCTATGTGCGCTCGCTGGCCCGCGACATGGGCCGCGACCTCGGCTGCTTCGGTCATATCGCCGAATTGCGCCGGGTCGAGGTCGAGCCGTTCACCCAGGAGGATTTCGTCACCCTCGCCGAACTGGAAGTCGCCCGTTTCGGCGAACAGCGCGAAGCTGACGGAGAGGGCGACGCCGATGTTGCCGATGCGCCGATCGACTTCGGCGCCATCGATGCGCTGCTTGTCGACACGGCTGCCGCGCTCGACTGCCTGCCCCAGATCGCCATCAGCGACGAAGCGGCGACCAAGATCCGCCTTGGCAATCCCATCATCATCCGCGGCCGCGACGCGCCCGTGGAAGCCGAGGAAGCCTGCGCCACCGCGCGCGGCAAGCTTGTCGCCATCGGCGCCATCGAGCAAGGCATGTTCAAGCCGAAGCGGGTCTTTGTCGGCTGACCACTCTCGTCTAGTCTTACGTCGACGTCACATCCGAGGGGCACATGGCAAAGGCTGAGGCGGTGAAGAAGCGGGCGCCGGTGACAACGCGCCGGCCGCCGGTTGGCGCCTCGCCCGGCACGCTGATCGCCGATCCGGCGGCGCGACGGTCCGAGCTGCGGCTGACGCTGATTTCGCCTGAAAAATTCAAGACCATCAACGATGCCAGCATCGACGATCTCAACACCCATTGCGACAACTGGCCGGTCGTCTGGTTGGACTGCACCGGCCTCGCCAACATCCAGCTGATCGAGGAGATCGGCCGGATCTTCAACCTGCATCCACTGGCTCTTGAAGATGTCGTCAACACCGGCCAGCGGCCGAAGGTCGACTTCTTCGAGGACCACGCCTTCGTCGTCATGCGCATGATCGACGACGTCAAGGTGCATCGCTATGAGCAGATCGCGGTGTTCTTCGGCAAGAAATTCGTCGTCACCTTCCAGGAGCGCGAAGGCGATCCGTTCGACCCCGTACGCAAGCGCATCGCGGCAGCGTTGCCCAACCGCTTGCGGATGCGCGGCGCCGACTATCTGGCCTATGCGCTCATCGACTCCATCGTCGACAGCTATTTCCCGCCGATTGAGGCCGCTAGCGAGGAGGTCGATGGCATCGAGGACGAGATGCTCAACACGCCTCACAAGCATCAGATGCGCCAGCTGCACGAATTGCGGCGCGACGCCAATGTGCTCAAGGGCGTGCTGTGGCCGATGCGCGACGCGCTGGCGACGCTGATCCGCAACGACGTGCCCTATGTGAAGCCGGAGACGAAAATCTTCTTCAACGACACGCTCGACCACGCATTGCGGCTGATCGAGCTGGTCGAGAACCAGCGTGATATGCTGACCGGCTTGATCGAAATGCATTTGTCGCTGAGCCAGGCACGCACCAACGATGTGATCTCTTATCTCACCATCGTCTCGGTGATTTTCATGCCGCTAACCTTCCTGGTCGGTATCTGGGGGATGAATTTCGATCCCGAGAGCTCGCCGTGGAACATGCCGGAACTGAAAGCCTACTATGGCTACCCGGCTTCGCTGCTGTTCATGCTGGCCGTTGCTGTCGGGCTGATCGTCTTCTTCAAAAGCAAGAAGTGGCTGTAAGGTTTCGGTGTCAGGGGAATCCTGGATTCCCGAGCAAAGGGCTGCGACAAGCCGGCTTTATGAATGGGCTGGTGTTTTCCGGGGAATTGCCCTATATGCGCCGCAGCATCGCGCCATGTCGCTTTGCTTGCACCGGCCCCTGCTGGACGACATCCCGGCTGAGGGCGACCCGTTTCCTCAAACAGATAAGGAAAAACACGATGTCGATTACTGCCGAGCGCAAACAGGAATTGATGGGTGAATTCGCAACCGCCAAGGGCGATACCGGGTCTCCGGAAGTCCAGGTGGCCATCCTTTCCGAGCGCATCAAGAACCTGACCGACCACTTCAAGGACCACAAGAAGGATAACCATTCCCGCCGTGGTCTGCTCGCTCTCGTCTCCCAGCGCCGCAGCCTGCTTGATTATCTCAAGCGCAAGGATGACGCGCGCTATCAGACGTTGATCGAGAAGCTCGGTCTGCGCCGTTGACGAATTGACCGGCGGGCTTTCGAAGGAGAGCCCGCCGGTCGCGCATTCTGCCAGTCGCATCGATTGGCTAGACCCGGTTTCGAGCGCGCAGAGGCCACTCGAAACCGCCCATGGACGGTCATGGGGCAGGATTGCAGGACGCTCGTGCGCTAACCAGTGCCGAAATCTACCCGAGCTTCCCGTTGTCTTGCCCGTGGCTGCCCGAGAAAGGAAGCCAGGGAAAGGGCATCCGCGCACCGTGAAACGGCGCGGCCCTTTCCGCTTATTAAGGACAAGATATGTTCAACTACCACAAAGTGGAAATCGAATGGGGCGGCCGTCCGCTCATCCTGGAAACCGGCAAGATCGCACGTCAGGCTGACGGCGCGGTGCTTG
This sequence comes from Mesorhizobium sp. C395A, assembly GCF_030323205.1. Taxonomy (NCBI): domain Bacteria; kingdom Pseudomonadati; phylum Pseudomonadota; class Alphaproteobacteria; order Hyphomicrobiales; family Phyllobacteriaceae; genus Mesorhizobium; species Mesorhizobium sp. C395A. The sequence continues at coordinate 5,508,816 of NZ_CP100473.1, forward strand.
CGACCTACGGCGAAACCAAGGTTCTCGCCACCGTCGTTTCGATGAAGGAGCCGAAGCCAGGCCTCGATTTCTTCCCGCTGACCGTCAACTACCAGGAAAAGACCTACGCCGCCGGCAAGATCCCCGGCGGCTACTTCAAGCGCGAGGGACGTCCGAGCGAAAAGGAAACGCTGGTTTCCCGCCTGATCGACCGCCCGATCCGCCCGCTCTTCGCCGACGGCTACAAGAACGACACCCAGATCGTCGTCACCGTCGTCCAGCATGACCTCGAGAACGATCCCGATATCCTGTCGATCGTCGCCACCTCGGCCGCTTTGACGCTGTCGGGCGTTCCCTTTATGGGCCCGATCGGCGGCGCCCGAGTCGGCTACATCAACGGCGAATACGTGCTCAACCCGCATGTCGATGAGATGCAGGAATCCAGGCTCGACCTCATTGTCGCCGGCACCGCCGACGCCGTGCTGATGGTCGAGTCCGAAGCCAAGGAACTCGGCGAAGAGCTGATGCTCGGCGCCGTCATGTTCGGCCACAGGGGCTTCCAGCCGGTGATCGACGCCATTATCAAGCTGGCCGAAGTTGCCGCCAAGGAGCCGCGCGATTTCACGGCGCCGGACTACTCCGCGCTTGAAGCCGAAATGCTGAAGATCGTCGGCGACGAGCTCAGCAATGCCTACAAGAACGTCGACAAGCAGAAGCGCTACGCTGCCGTCGACGCCGTCAAGGCGAAGGTCAAGGCTGCGTTTGCCCCGGCTGAAGGCGAAGACGCCAAGTACACCTCCGAGCAGATCGGTTCGGTGTTCAAGGAACTCCAGGCCAAGGTCGTGCGCTGGAACATCCTCGACACCGGTTCGCGCATCGATGGCCGTGACCTCAAGACTGTCCGCAAGATCGTCTCGGAAGTCGGCGTCCTGCCGCGCACGCACGGTTCGGCGCTGTTCACCCGCGGCGAGACCCAGGCGCTGGTCGTTGCCACGCTGGGCACCGGCGAGGACGAGCAGTATGTCGATTCGCTGACCGGTATGTACAAGGAGAAGTTCCTCCTTCACTACAACTTCCCTCCCTACTCCGTCGGCGAGACCGGCCGCATGGGTTCGCCGGGCCGCCGCGAAATCGGCCACGGCAAGCTCGCCTGGCGCGCCATCCGTCCGATGCTGCCGAGCGCGGACCAGTTCCCCTACACGCTGCGCGTCGTCTCGGAGATCACCGAGTCCAACGGTTCGTCGTCGATGGCCACCGTCTGCGGCACATCGCTGGCGCTGATGGATGCCGGCGTTCCGCTGGCCAAGCCGGTTGCTGGTATCGCGATGGGCCTGATCAAGGAAGGCGAGCGCTTCGCGGTTCTGTCCGACATCCTGGGTGACGAAGATCACCTCGGCGACATGGACTTCAAGGTTGCCGGTACCGAAGGCGGCATCACCTCGCTGCAGATGGACATCAAGATCGAGGGCATCACCGAGGAGATCATGAAGATCGCGCTGGACCAGGCCAAGGACGGCCGCCAGCATATCCTCAGCGAGATGGCGCATGCTCTGACCGGCGCCCGCCCCGAACTCGGTGAGTTCGCACCGCGCATCGAGGTTATGCACATCCCGACCGACAAGATCCGCGACGTGATCGGCTCCGGCGGCAAGGTTATCCGTGAGATCGTCGAGAAGACCGGCGCAAAGATCAACATCGAGGACGACGGCACGGTCAAGATCGCTTCGTCGAACGCCAAGGAGATCGAGGCGGCCAAGAAGTGGATCCATACCATCGTCGCCGAGCCGGAAGTCGGCGAAATCTACGAAGGCACGGTCGTCAAGACCGCCGACTTCGGCGCTTTCGTCAACTTCTTCGGTCCGCGTGACGGCCTCGTCCACATCTCGCAGCTTGCCAACGACCGGGTCGCCAAGACCTCGGACGTCGTCAAGGAAGGCGACAAGGTCTGGGTCAAGCTGATGGGCTTCGACGAGCGCGGCAAGGTCCGCCTGTCGATGAAGGTCGTCGACCAGGCCACCGGCAAGGAAATCGCCCGCGACAAGAAGGCCGAAGGCGAAGAAAACGCCGCCTGAGTGGTCTGACAATAGAGTTGAACGGGCGCGGCTTATGTCGCGCCCGTTTTCGTTCAATACCCGTCTACGACATGAGAATCGAAGAATGGCCGCTGAGCCGCTGAAGACACTGTTCCATCCCTTCGAGGCCGAGGGGCTCCCTCTGCCGCAAAAGGGCGAGCGTGTGTTGTTCCTGGGTGCGGAGCCCGGCTTCCGCTTGCCGGAAGGCTTCGAGGCAGAGCTCCATCTTGCACAGGGTTTCCGGCCGCATCTCCGAGCGCTGGAGCGTGCCGGTCACAAGGTAACGCCCCGCTCGGAAGGCGATGCATTCGATGCAGCGCTCGTGCTTGCCGGCCGCCATCGTGGGCTAAACGAGATGCGTATTGCCGAGGCGATCGAACGCGTCACGCCGGGCGGTCTGATCATTGTCGCCGGCGGTAAGGACGAAGGCATCGCCAGCCTGCGCAAGCGCATCGACGAGCTTGTCCCCATCGAAGGGCATCTGCCGAAATATCACGGCATCGCCTTCTGGCTTCGCCGTCCGGTCGATCTGGCGCCTGCGGAAAAACTGCGCGTCGCCAATCCTGCCTTGGTCGTAGAGGACCGCTTCCGCACTGCGCCGGGCATGTTCTCCTTCGACCGGATCGACGCCGGCTCGAAACTTCTGGTCGACAACCTGCCCAAAGACCTGCGCGGCAACATTGCTGATTTCTGCGCCGGCTGGGGTTATGTCGCCGCCGAGGTCGCGGCACGTTCATCCGGTATAACGGGGCTCGACCTTTACGAAGCGGATTTCGACGCGCTTGAGGCGGCCAAGGGCAATATCGGCCAGACAGGCTTCGAGCCCGGCTTCTTTTGGACCGATCTGCTGAGCGAGCCGGTCGAGCGGCGCTATGATGCCATCGTCATGAACCCGCCCTTCCATCGCAGCCGGGCGGCCGAGCCGGAAATCGGCGCCGGCATGATCCAGGCGGCGGGCAAGGCGCTGAAGCCGGGCGGGCGGCTGTTCATGGTGGCGAACCGTCAGCTGCCTTACGAACCGGTTCTGAAGGCCGTCTTCTCCAGCCATGCCGAGCTCGCCCGCGACGGCATGTTCAAGGTTTTCTCCGCGCGCCGATAGGACGGTGCCGGTCGCCTCAATGCATGCTGACGATGCGCGCCGGCTCGTGGACGGGAATGGTCGGTCTGATATCGCCAGGCTTGATCTTGAGCGGCGCCGGCCTGCCGAACAGATAGCCCTGCACCATCTCGCAACCAGCTGCTCGCAAAAGCGTCGCCTGGTTCTCGGTCTCGACGCCTTCGGCGATGATGCCGACGCCGAGCGCCCGCGACAGGCCGACGATGGTAGAGACGACGGCGCCCGAATTCGAATCGGTGTCGATGCGGCTGACGAAGGAGCGGTCGATCTTCAGCTTGCCGAAGGCGAAGTCGATCAGGTAGCTGAGATTGGAATAGCCGGTGCCGAAATCGTCGACGGCCACCGAAATGCCCATGTCGGCAAGCTGCTGCAGGATGGTGGCGGCGCGGTCGCGGTCCTGCATCATCGCCGTCTCGGTCACTTCGAGCTCCAGCCGCGACGGCTTGATGCCGGTGCTGGCCATCGTATCGCGCACGATGCCGACGAAATCCTTGGTCATGAACTGGACCGGCGAGATGTTGACGGCAACGAAGCAGTCCTCGGGCAAATGACGGGCATCGCTGCAGGCCTTGTTCAGCACCCAATTGCCGATCGGGTGGATCATGCCGGTCTCTTCGGCGATCGGAATGAATTCCATCGGCGGGATCATGCCGCGTTCCGGGTGCTTCCAGCGGATCAGCGCCTCGTAGCCGACGATACGGCCGGTCGGCAGGTCGAGCTGCGGCTGGTAGTGAAGGTCGAAATCGCCACGGACGAAGGCGATGTGCAGTTCGGATTCGATCCAGTGGCGGTAGTCGGCGACCTGGCCCATGTCGGAATGGAAGACCGACCAGTTGCCCACGCCGCCGGCGCGGGCATTCTGCAGCGCCAGGTTGGAGCGGCGCAGGATGAGGACCGGATCGACGCCATCCTTTGGCATCGCCACGATGCCGACCGACAGGCCGACCGACTGCAGGTGGGAATCGAGCTGGTACGGCTTCAGCATCTCCTCGATCATGGTTTCGACGGTGCTTTCCATGGACCTTTGGAGTTGGTGTTCCCAGACAAGGATAGCGAACTCGCCGGCGCCGATGCGCCCCATCACCGCGCCTTCGGGCATGCAGGCCTTCAACCGCTTGGTGAAGCCGCGGATCAGTTCGTCGCCATGGCTGTAGCCGATGGCGTCGTTGATCTGCTTGAAGCGGTCGATGTCGATGTCGATGAGGAACACCGGCTCACCGGTCCTGATCGTCGCGGACGCCGCGTCGGCAATCCTGCCGACCATCGCCGGCCGCGCAAAAAGCCCGGTCAGCTTGTCAAAATGGGTTTCGTTGAAAACGTAGTCCACCGATTCATCGACGCCGGCGAAGAAGGACAAGGCAGCACCGGCGGCGGCCAGCGCGCATAGCGCCGACGCGATGCCGATCATGGTTTCCGCCTGCATGCCGGCAAAGCCGTCCCCGAAACCATGCCGGAGGCCCCAAAGCCCAAGGATGAAACTGCCAAGGCCCGAACTGGCGACGGTGAGCAGCCGGAACACAGGTGTTCGCTTCGGGTTGCTGACAGCAGGCATTGCTCAGTCCCTGTCGCATGATCCCGAAATCAACTCGACTTTCGGAAATATCAAGCAAATTCATAAAGGCTAAAGCATCCTTTGCGCCCAGCAAGAACGCGCAGAGCCCAAGCCCATAAGACTTCTAGCGGATATCTCCTTAAAATGAGTTTCCGCCGATGCATCTAATTTTACTGGTGAGTTAATCGCGTACGCTGTCGGTCTGCTTCAACTCATCCAGGGTTGGCATCGACACGATGTGATAGCCGGAATCCACATAATGGATTTCGCCGGTGACGCCTGACGAGAGGTCGGACAAAAGATAGAGCGCCGAGCCGCCGACCTCGTCGATGGTCACCGTGCGGCGCAGCGGCGAGTTGCGCTGCTGGTAGGAGTACATGTGGCGGGCGTCCGAGATTCCGGCGCCGGCCAAAGTACGCACCGGTCCCGCCGATATGCCGTTCACCCGGATGCCGCGCGGGCCATAATCGTTGGCGAGATAGCGCACGCTGGCTTCCAGCCCGGCCTTGGCGACGCCCATGACGTTGTAGTTCGGCATGACGCGGACAGAGCCGGCATAGGTCAGCGTGATCATCGCGCCGCCTTCGCTCATCAGCGGGGCGGCATGGCGGGCGACCTCGGTGAAGGAGTAGCAGGAGATGACCATGGTGCGGACGAAATTGTCGCGGCTGGTGTCGGCGTAGAGCCCTTTGAGCTCGTTCTTGTCGGAAAAGCCGATGGCGTGGACGACGAAGTCGAGCCCGCCCCATTCCTTGCCGAGCGTCTCGAAGGTGGCGGCGACCGATGCGCTGTCCTCGACGTCACAGGGCACCACCAGAGACGCGCCAAGCTTCTCGGCAAGCGGCTTGACGCGGCGCCCGAATGCGTCGCCCTGATAGGTGAAGGCAAGCTCCGCTCCGTGTTCGGACAATTTCCTGGCGATGCCCCAGGCGATCGAATGATCGTTGGCGACGCCCATGACAAGCCCGCGCTTGCCCTTCATCAGTCCGTCCATGGCCGGCAATCCCCCTACAAAAAAACGCTGGCCTTATGCGGAATAGCGCTGGAAAATCAGCGTTGCGTTGGTGCCACCGAAGCCGAACGAGTTGGACAAAACCGTGTCGATCCTGGCGTCGTCGATGCGCTTGCGCACGATCGGCATGCCCTCGAATTCGGGATCGAGGTTTTCGATATGGGCGCTCTCGCCGATGAAGCCGCCTTGCATCATCAGGATCGAGTAGATCGATTCCTGTACGCCGGCGGCACCAAGGGAATGGCCGGTCAGCGACTTGGTCGAGGTGATGAACGGCATCTTGTCGCCGAACACCTCTCGGATGGCGCCCATTTCCCGGGAATCGCCGACCGGCGTCGAGGTGCCGTGGGTGTTGATGTAGTCGACCGGCGCGGACACCGTCGCTAGAGCCTGGCGCATGCAGCGCACCGCGCCTTCGCCCGACGGCGCCACCATGTCGTAACCGTCCGACGTCGCGCCATAGCCGACGATCTCAGCGTAGATCTTGGCGCCGCGCGCCTTGGCGTGTTCGAGCTCCTCCAGGATGAGGACGCCCGCGCCGCCCGCGATGACGAAGCCATCGCGATTGGCGTCATACGCGCGGGAAGCTGTTGACGCCTTGTCGTTATACTTCGACGACATCGCCCCCATGGCATCGAACAGGTCCGACATCGTCCAGTCGAGGTCCTCATGGCCGCCGGCAAACATCACATCCTGCTTGCCCCACTGGATCAGTTCGTAGGCGTTGCCGATGCAATGCGCCGAGGTCGAGCAGGCCGACGAGATCGAATAGTTGACGCCGTGGATCTTGAACCAGGTGGCGAGCGTCGCCGACGCGGTCGACGACATCGCCTTCGGCACCGCGAACGGACCGATGCGCTTGGGGCTGTTGTTCTTGAGCGTGGTCTCGGCAGCCTCGACGATGGTGCGGGTCGAGGGGCCACCCGAGCCCATGACAATGCCGGTGCGCTCATTGGTGATGTCGCTTTCGCCAAGCCCGGCGTCGGCGATCGCCTGGTCCATCGCGACATGGTTCCAGGCCGCGCCCTGGCTCAGGAAGCGCATGGCGCGCCGGTCGATCATAGGGGTCGGGTCGAGCGTCGGCGCGCCCCAGACCTGGCAGCGGAACCCGTGTTCGGCGAAGGAATCGGAGAAGCTGATGCCTGATTTGGCATCGTGGAGCGAGGATTGCACCTCGTTGGCGTTGTTGCCGATCGACGATACGATGCCGAGGCCTGTGACGACGACCCTTCTCATTCGCAACTCCTTCCAGCGGATGATCCCGAAACCCTAGTCGGTTTTCGCCGGCGATCATACGCAAAACCAAAATGCCGCAGCGTCGTTGCGCGTCCGGGAACGCCCTGCTGCAGTGGCGCCGGTCAGGCGGCCGATTGCTTGGACAGCCCCACTTTGAGGTCTGTCGCCGCGTATATGGGTTCGCCGTCGGCTTTAAGCCAGCCATCGGCGATGCCGAGAACCAGGCGTCCGCGCATGACGCGCTTGAAATCGATGCCGTATTCCACTTTCTTGACCGAAGGCGTCACCATCCCCTTGAACTTCACTTCGCCGGTCGACAGCGCCATTCCCTTGCCCGGCTCGCCGAGCCAGCCGAGGTAGAAACCCGTCAATTGCCACATGGCGTCGAGGCCCAGGCACCCCGGCATGATCGGATTGCCGATGAAATGGCAGGCGAAAAACCACAGGTCCGGCTTGATGTCGAATTCGGCGCGGATGAAGCCCTTGTCGTGGGCGCCGCCGGTCTCGCTGATCTCGGTGATGCGGTCGAACATCAGCATCGGCGGATAGGGCAGCTGGGCGTTGCCGGGCCCAAACAGCTCGCCGCGGGCGCAGGCAAGCAATTCCTCATAACCGTAGCTGGATTTCGAACCCGCCATATGTCTCGTCCCCATAATGTCCCGGGCGGTGGGGCGCCCTTGTCGTTGGTTTCCTAACACAATCCCTTTCGGTCCGGAAACCGGCGTTTGCGCTTAACCCGCCCGTCTGCCCGGGTCAATGCGCGCTCTCGCATCGGCCCGAAATCGATCTCGATTCCGGAAAGCACGATGCGACGCCAAAAAGCGATAGAGCGCACTTAGTGCGTCCAACTGGACGCACGTCGCTCTATTGATCGTATTCCGCCAACAGAATATATGTCGGGAGGTATCCAGTTTCGGTTGATGACGTTTTTTCGCCACTCTGGGCGTGTCTTGAGGCAGAACTGTGGGCTTGGACGGATAGATGGATCTGGGCGGCCGGAAGGAAAATGTCGCTGTGGACAAGCGGGTTCGCGAAGCCGGCCTTAGGCCGACACGCCAACGCATTGCGCTGGCCGATCTGCTGTTTGCCAAGGGCGACCGCCACCTTTCGGCCGAGGAACTGCATGAAGAGGCGGTCGCCGCCGGCGTGCCGGTCTCGCTCGCCACCGTCTACAACGCGCTTCACCAGTTCACCCAGGCCGGCCTGCTGCGCATCCTGGCGGTCGAGGGGTCCAAGACCTATTTCGACACCAACACCTCCGATCACCATCATTTTTACATCGAAGGCGAAAACAGGATCTTCGATATAGAAAGCGGTCCGGTGACCGTCTCCAACCTGCCGGAGCCACCCGCAGGCATGGAGATCGCCAATGTCGACATCGTGGTGAGGCTGCGCCCGAAACGCAGCGTTTAAGCCCCAACCCGTGAAACCTGTCGATTTTGCAATCCGGCTCGAGTGGGTTGCGGTCGCGGTCGTGGCTATAGTCGCCTATGCCGCGTCAGGCGTTTCCTGGTGGCTGTTCGCCCTGCTTATCCTGGCGCCAGACCTGTCGATGCTGGGCTATCTCGCCGGGGCACGGATCGGCGCTGTCGCTTACAATGCCTTGCACATATTGATCGTCCCGCTGTTGCTGGCGCTCGCCGGATATGTTCTGGCCAATTCGACGGCGACCGCGATTGGTCTGATCTGGATCATCCACATCGCCGTCGACCGCGCGCTCGGCTACGGTCTCAAACTGTCGACCGGTTTTCAGGACACCCATCTCGGCCGTATCGGCCGTTAGGCCTCCAGCAATCTCAATTCTTGACGTGCTCGCCGGGATAGGCGCCCCACACCTGCGACTGGGCGATCCAGCCGGTGTGGCCGTCGAAGGTCATTTCGCACCACTGGCCATCGCAGGTTTTGATCGTGCCCGTAACGCCCGGCTCGATGATGGCGATGACGCTGGCGTCCTTATCGGCATCGTCGAGCAGATTGATTCGGCCACCTTTGGTGCGTTGCCAAGGGGCGACGATCGCGGTCCGGCGGCCGGACAGCAGCGACTGGTTGATCCAACCCTCCGAGCCATCGGCATCGCGCACCCGCCGCCAGGTATCGAATTCCTGGATGATTTCCATCGGCAGGCCGGCCTTTGTGTACATCCAGTCGACGGAATAGTTGGCGCCGGGGCCAACGCGCGAGTTGACGCGAGCCGATTTCAGGCTGACGAAACGCGGCAGCGGCAGGCCGCTCGGCCCGAGCGTGACCGTCTGCACAGGTGCGGCGGCACCTTGCGCCGCGGCTTGCGGGGAATGCAGGAGAGCGCCGAGAAGCGCTGCGCTGAGGATCAGGCGAAGCGACGCGAAACCAGACACTTTCATTCCTTTCGGCGCGTGCCCTTTGGTCCGGGCGCCCCTTTTTCTTTGTCTTCGGCGGCACCGCTTGTTACAGGAGTGGCAGGCACCGCGACCGGTATTCAGTTTCGCCTGTCTTGGTTAAAGAGGTCTCAACGAGATCGGGTTCGAGGAAACAATGGCAGGCAAAAAACGGCCTCTCGTCGTCATCACGCGCAAGCTGCCCGATCCGGTCGAGACCCGCATGCGCGAACTCTTCGACGCCAGGCTGAATGTCGAGGACCGCCCGATGACGCAGCCGGAGCTGGTCGCGGCGATCAAGGAAGCCGATGTGCTGGTGCCGACCATCACCGACCAGATCGATGCGGCGCTGATTGCCCAGGCCGGCGACAATCTCAAGCTGATCGCCAATTTCGGAAATGGCGTCGACAAGATCGATGTGGCGGCGGCGGCCAGGAAAGGCATTACCGTCACCAACACGCCGAACGTGCTGACCGAGGATACGGCCGACATGACCATGGCGCTGATGCTGGCCGGCCCGCGGCGGCTGGCCGAAGGCGCCAATGTGCTCACCAGCGACAAGAAATGGGCCGGTTGGTCGCCGACCTGGATGCTCGGCCGGCGCATCTGGGGCAAGCGCCTCGGCATTGTCGGCATGGGCCGCATCGGCACCGCTGTTGCCAGGCGCGCCAAGGCTTTCGGCCTGTCGATCCACTACCATAACCGCCATCGCGTGCTGCCGGCGGTCGAGGAAGGGCTTGAGGCGACCTACTGGGAAAGCCTCGACCAGATGCTTGCCCGCATGGACATCATCTCGGTCAATTGCCCGTCGACGCCGGCGACCTTTCATCTGCTTTCGGCGCGGCGCCTGGCTCTGCTTCAGCCCACCGCCTATGTGGTCAACACCGCGCGTGGCGACATCATCGACGAGGAAGCGCTGGTCAAGCTGATCCAGGACGGCAAGATCGCCGGCGCCGGCCTCGACGTCTACGAGCACGAACCGGCGCTGAACTCGAAACTGCTGAAGCTTGCCGCGAAGAACAAGGTCGTGCTTTTGCCGCATATGGGTTCGGCGACGATCGAGGGCCGCATCGACATGGGCGAGAAGGTGATCATCAACATCCGCGCCTTCTTCGACGGCCACCGGCCGCCGGACCGCGTGCTGCCGCTACGGACTTGAAGCGGGCCGCGTTCAGGATGCGGTTGTGAGGGCGCCATCCGCCGCGACACTCACACGCTTGCCGCGATAGGCCTCAAAATCGTCGCGCTCGAGCCTGAGCGCTACCGGCGTCGGCCAGCCCATTTCCCTGGCCACGATCAAGCCAAGCAGCAGGATCGCGTCCGGCTCGTGCAGCACGAGTGCCGTCGGCGCATGGCCATTGTGGACGAGTTCCATCAGCACGGCTGACGCTGAGGACGAGCCGATCGTGCCGGGCAGGAACAGCACACGCCCGGAAATGGTCTCGCCATGATGCGGGTGACGGACATCGGCGATGCGGCCGCTCTTCGGATCGACGCCACCCCAGAAGCTGATTGGCGCGGTCAGCACCAAGGCCAGTCCTTCGCCTCCGCTGCCCGGCACCAGTATGTCGGCTGCAGCATTCATGCGGCGATGTCCGTAAACCTGGGCTTACCGGCAACCGCGCTTTCCACGCAGTCGGCCAGCGAGCCGTAAAGCACGGCGTAACCGGTATTGCCCGGCGCGTAGTGCGCGAATTTTCCCGAATTGGTCATCAGCACGCCGCCGGCCAGATCCGGCAGGATCGGCGTCACCACCACGCAGGTGTCGGCGACGATGATGACGCCGCTGGCTTCGAGCATCTTGCGCTTGCCGTTCTGCTCCAGCCTGGTGAGCACGTGGCGGCCGGTGCAGGCGTAAATCGGCACGCTGAGCCGCCGCCCGCCAATCAGCCGCTCAAGTGCATCGAATTCGGCCAAAGACAGATGCGGACTGCCGATCGCCACGGCATCGATGGCGGTCTGCGTGGCTGCGGTGGACAGGCCGGCGCGGGCCTTCATGGCCATCTCCGGCGTTACGCGGATCATCGTTTCCGGCCTGCCGCCCACCAGGATGGTCTCGGCGTCGGGCGCCTCGGGCGTCACGCCGGCAATGTGGAACAGGCCGACGGCGCCCGACGATGCCGCAGCCGCGCCGAAGGCCTTCAGCGCATCCTCGCCGGGATGGCTGAATATGCCGGTGACGACGCCGATCGCATTGCCGACCTCACGGCCGTAGAGGTTGCCCAGCACCGGCCAGGCGATCTCGGAGCCAAGGAACGAGGCGGATAGGCCGGACACATCGAACAACAGCCGTGCCTGCCGGTTCTCGGGGCGATGCAGGCCGTAATCCGGCGCGCGGCCCGATATGGCGCAGGCGATGTCGAGGAAGTCGCCATAGCGGTTGGTGCGTGCCCCCAGAACCGAATTGCAGAACACCACCGCGTTGGATTCACCCCAGGCGACATCGCTGCCAAGCGCCGGCCTGTGGCCGGCCTGATAGGGCGCGCAGGTCCAGCTCTGCTCGCAGCCCAGTTTGCGGTAGGCCTCCATCATTCGTCGCGCCATGCCGCGCGCCGGCTCTTCGAGGCGCACGCGCGAGCAGCCCATCAGGTCGAGCGCGCCGACATTGAGCGTCGAGCGCACCGCGACCCTGGCGCCGCTATCGACCAGCCTTTCGGCAAACAGCGTGCCGGAATCGCCGTGATAGAGCGCGCCGTCTATATGCGTCGAGGCGATCGGGATAAGTCGCGGCGCGCCGAGCAGCGCAGCGCTTTCGGCAACGATGCGCATCGCCATCGCCGCCCCGTCATGGCCGGAGGCGACTGTCTGCTCCTGTGAGCTGAGTGCAAGGCTCACGCCAACTCCTTGCGCAAGGTGATCGAGGTCGGCCGGTCATAGCCGTCATGCGCGGTGCGTTCAGTCTCGCGAAAGCCGAGACCGGCAAAGGTTGCATGATTTACGGTCAGTTCGATTCGCGTCTGCAGTTCGATGGCCGGTTTGTTCCGGCTGCGGGCGAGAAATTCGACAGCCTGCATCAGCCGCCTGCCGATGCCTTGCCCTTGAAGCTCAGGTTCGACGGCGAGCTTGCCGATGTAGAAATCATCGGCTCTCTCCAGCGCGAAAACGCAGCCGGCGATCCTGTCATCCTGCAGGGCCAGCAACACGGTCTCTCGGCCAGCCTTGTCCCTGAGGTTTCCGGCGTTCAGCAGATGTGCCGAGGAGGGCGGGTCGATGACGCCGTCCATCGGTGCAAAGGCGCGCATGATCAGGCTGAGCAGTTCGTCCCAGCGCTCGAAATCGGAGGCAAGCTGCGTAACAAGGACGCTGGTGGACCGATCCATAAGCTCAGTTTCTCTTGTAACGGATCGTGTCGAAGCGCGCCGACAGTGCATCGTAGAGCAGCAGCCGGCCGACCAGTGGTTCGCCGATACCGGTGATCAGCTTGATGGCTTCCATTGCCTGCAAGGTGCCGATGACGCCGGTCAGCGCACCGACGACCCCGGCCACCGCGCAGGACGGCACCAGTCCTTCCGGCGGCGCTTCAGGAAAGAGGTCGCGATATCCAGGGTTCGGTCTGCCGTCGGCGCCGGTCCCGAACGGCATCAACACCGTCACCGAGCCGTCGAAGCGGCCGACGGCGGCATGCACGAGCGGCCGCTTTTCCGCCGCGCAGGCATCCGCCACCACATAGCGCGTCTCGAAATTGTCGGAGCCGTCGACGACCACGTCGTAGCGCGCGACGAGAACGGCAGCATTGTCGGCCGTCAGCCTGAAATCGTGCAATTCCACCGCGACATGGGGATTGATCCGGGCGATCGCTGCTTTGGCGCTCTCGGTCTTCGCCGCGCCGACAGTATCGGTGGCGTGGATCACTTGCCGCTGCAGATTGGACAGCGAGACAATGTCGTCATCAACGATGCCAAGTGTGCCGACGCCCGCGGCAGCGAGATATTCCAGCACCGGTGCGCCGAGGCCGCCGGCGCCGATCACCAGCACCCGTGCGCGCTTCAGCCGCTGCTGGCCGGCGCCGCCGATCTCGGGCAGCACGATGTGGCGGGCATAGCGTTCGAGTTCTTCGTCGGTGAGGGCGGCAGGGGTCATTGCCCGACCATATAGCGGAGCAAAAACCTTGTCAGGTCTCTTCGGTTGGCCCAACCGTGCCGTGGTCGACGGTGAGGAACTGCGCGCGTCCCCTCAGGCTGGAAAACAGCGCGGCGTCGGTTCCGGTCATGAAGGCCTGGCAGTTCAGCTCCTCCAGGATCGAGAACAGCGCGGCGCGCCGGCCGGCATCGAGATGCGCGGCAATCTCGTCGAGCAACAGGATCGGCGTCATCGCCGACATCTCGCCGGTCAGCCTTGCGTGCGACAACACGATGCCGACCAGCAGCGCCTTCTGCTCTCCGGTCGAGCAGAGTTCGGCCGGCATCGCCTTGGGGCGGTGGCGCACCAGTAGATCCGAACGGTGCGGGCCGTCGAGCGTGCGTCCGGCGGCGCGGTCGCGCTCGCGGCCGTCGGCAAGGGCGTCGCGATAGCGTTGCTCGACATCCACAGCGGGTGCTGAGGCGACATGGCTTTCAAGGTCGCCGAAGAGGCTGATGTCGGCTTGCGGAAACGGCCCGCTGGACGGCAACCTGTCGATCATGGCGGCCAGCAGGCGCACCAGCTCGGCGCGCGCCGCGGCAATCGCCACGCCGGTTTCGACCATTTGCATCTCGATGGCGTCGAACCATGCGCCGTCTCGCGAACCTTCCGTAAGCAATCGGTTACGTCCGCGCATCGCCTTCTCATAGTCGAGCGCGCGCTGGCCGTGGCCGGGATCGATCGCAAGCACCAGCCTGTCGAGAAAGCGCCGCCGGTCCGCGGCAGGCCCCGGGAACAGGCCGTCCATGGCCGGCGTCAGCCAGACCACGCGCAGCCATTCCAGCATGGCGTCGGCCGACCGTGCCGGCGCGCCATTGATGCGCACCTTGCGACCGCCCTCGCCGGCCGCTTCACCCCCGGTGATGCCGGTGCCGATCTCGACCTGCCCCTCCGGCCCGTCGAGCCTTGCGTGCAGCGCAAAGCCGCCATCGCCGCCTTCGCGGGCCACGTCGACATAGGGCGCCCGGCGCAGGCCGCGGCCAGGCGTCAGCAGCGAGATGGCTTCCAGGAGATTGGTCTTGCCGGCGCCATTGTCGCCGGAAAACACCACCGCGCCGGGTGAAAAGCCGATCGACAACGCCGCATAATTGCGGAAATTCGTAAGTGTGAGCTTACTTATGTGATTTTGTTCCGGCAACCGCTATCCGCCTATAGAAGTCGCCGCAATCACTATGCTGCAGTGTGCCGCAGTGCGGCTACACCCGCATCGGCATCAGCACGTAGAGCGCGGTCTCATCGGCCATGTCGTGGATCAGCGTCGGCGAGCCGGCATCGGCCAGCATGAACTTGGCTTCCGTGCCGGTGAGTTGAGCAGCGACGTCGAGCAGATATTTGGCGTTGAAGCCAATCTCGATCGGGTCGGACGAATAGTCGGCCGCCAGTTCCTCGGTGGCGCTGCCCGAATCCGGATTGTTGACGGCAAGCGTCACCTGGCCTTCGGTGATCGAAAGCTTCACCGCGCGGCCGCGCTCGGAGGAAATGGTCGAGACGCGATCGACGGCGGCGGCGAAGCTCTGGCGGTCGATGATCAGCTTCTTGTCGTTGCCGGTCGGAATGACGCGCTGGTAGTCCGGGAAAGTGCCGTCGATCAGCTTCGAGGTCAGAACCACGCTGCCGATGGTGAAGCGGATCTTGGTGTCGGACAATTCGGTGGTCACCGCGACATCGGGATCGTCGACCAGCTTCTGCAATTCGCTGACCGTCTTGCGCGGAATGATGATGCCCGGCATGCCTTCGGACCCGGCCGGAGCGTCGATCTCGGCGCGCGCCAGGCGGTGGCCGTCGGTCGCCACCGAACGCAGCTTCAGCTTGCCGCCAGTTTCATGCGTGTGCAGGTAGATGCCGTTGAGATAGTAGCGCGTCTCTTCGGTGGAGATGGCGAACTGGGTCTTTTCGATAAGGCCTCTCAGGGCGACGGAATCGAGCCGGAAGATGTGTGAGAAGGATCCCGCCGAAAGCTCCGGGAAATCGGACTGCGGCAGGCATTGCAGGCGAAAGCTCGAGCGGCCCGACGTTACCGTCATGGCGTTGCCGTCCTCGTCGGTCTTCAGCATCACTTCGGCGCCGTCGGCCAGCTTGCGCACGATGTCGTAGAGCAGGTGCGCCGGAACCGTCGTCGCCCCGCCGCGCTCGACCTTTGCCGGCGTCGCTTCGGTCACTTCGAGGTCGAGGTCGGTGGCTTTCATTTCAAGGCTGGCGCCCTCGGCGCTGAGCAGCACGTTCGACAGGATCGGTATGGTATTGCGCCGCTCGACCACGCGATGAACGTGGTTGAGCGACTTCAGGAGATTGGACCGTTCCAGGATAACACGCATGACGAAACAGGCTCGCTTGAATGAATGGACGGGTCACCAGTGGGCGGCGCCCCGCGAAAGGTCTGAACAGGCTCAGAATCTATGCAAACTGACAGGAAAAAGCCAGCAAACGCAAGTCCGGGCCACCGGTTCGCGCCGGTTAAGCGGGCTTTCTGGGGATAAAGCGGACGTTGGCCGGCAACCGATGCATGTCGCCGGAAACTGCGCAGCGGTTTTGGGACAACGACATGCATCAAAACAAGAAAATTTAAAGCGCGACGACCGTTTGCCGCGCCGATCAGGCTTGGTCGTTGATCAGCCTGCGCAACAGTTCCAGTTCCTGCGCCAGCGTGTTGTCGACGCCGGAAAGGTCCTCGATCTTGCGCACCGCATGCAGCACCGTGGTGTGGTCGCGCCCGCCGAACCGCCGGCCGATCTCCGGCAGCGAGCGCGGCGTCAATACCTTCGACAGGTACATGGCGACCTGCCTGGGCTTCACGATGGTGCGCGTGCGCCGGTTGGACAGCAACTCGGTCTTCGACACATTGTAGTGGCGCGCCACGATGCGCTGGATGTCCTCGATGCGCACCCGCTTCGGCTCGCCAGAGCGATAGATGTGGCCGAGGATTTCGTCGATGCGGTCGATGGTGATCGCCGGCTCGAACGACTGACGAAACAGCAGCTGGTTGAACGCGCCCTCCAACTCACGACCGCTGCCGGTTACCGTGCGGGCGACATGGTTGAGGATCTCCTCCGAAATATTGAGCGATGCATCGTCGACCTTGGCGGTGGCAAGCCGAAGTTTGAGCATGCCGATGCGCATGGCGAAGTCCGGCGCCGACATTTCCAGCGCGACACCGCCATTGAGGCGCGAGCGCACCCGCGGTTCCAGCGATTCCAGTTCCGACGGCGGCCTGTCAGCGGCAACCACCACTTGCTTGGCGCTGTCGAGCAGCATGTTGATGAGATGGCAGAATTCGTGCTGGATCGACTTGCCCTGCAGGAACTGCATGTCGTCGATGATCAAGAGGTCGATGTCGCGCAGCTGTTCCTTCAGCGTCAGCGCATTGTTGTCGCGGATCGCGGTGGCGAAGCGCCACATGAAATATTCGGCCGTCAGATAGACGACGCGCGATTTCGGGTTCTGTTTCAGGGATTCGGCCGCAATCGCCTGCAAAAGGTGCGTCTTGCCGAGCCCGACGGTTGCATGAAGGAACAGCGGGTTGAAGCGCACCGCGCTCGACTGCGATTCCGCCACGGCTTTGGCTGCGGCGAAAGCCACCCGGTTCGACGGGCCTTCGATGAAGGAGCCGAACGTGTAGCGCGGGTCGAGCGGCGACCCCAGCACATTGTGCCGGAATTCGCTCTCGATCGGCGTGCCGGGACGAGGGGCGGGCGCCCGCTCCACCCTGCCGGGGCCGACCGTGCCGGCCGCCAATGCGGTCTGCGTATGCTTGGTCATCTTGCGCGCCGGCACGGCCTCGGGTTCGACGCCATTGCGGGCCGGACGGGTCGCGGTGCGCACGACCATCTCGATCTTGAGGATTTCGGGATCCTCGTGCTTCCACAGATCGGCGATGAGATCGAGATAATGGCCATTGATCCACGAGCGCAGGAAGGCCGTGGGCACCGAGATGCGTACAATGCCCCGGGAAGCCTCAGCCACCTTCATACGGCCGAACCAGCTCGAATAGACCTCGGTTCCCAGGCGCGCCTTCAACTGGGCCTTGACCCGGTCGAACTTCTGTTCCGCGTCGCTGGAAGCCGCCATATCGTGCGCTCCGACCAATGTTCCGGGAAATGGCAGGTCGCCCGTAAGCTCCCGCTCGATGCCGCTCTGCATGATTGTGCGTCCCTTTTCCTTTGTACCTTTTTTCCGCCGGGAGTGCGCCTCCTGCACCCATGTTTCCGGCGACCGTATCTTCGCTACAACACCACCGCCGCCGCCGGCGGATGACGTTGCCTCGTCAGAATGGGATCGGTCCCGGCTGCTTAAGGCCAGTCCGTCTGACATGTTCGGGCAAAGCGGTGCTACCCGGCGAAAACGCCGGTGCGCCATCAAGCTGCCATGTACAATTACGCCAGTCCCCTATCGTATCGAAAAGGCAAGCCATACCCGTTCGCGGAATTGATCCACGTCATGAATTCTGCCACTGTTAGCTGGCCGATTCAGGCTGGGTTAAGGGCTAATGGCCCGTCCCTTTCGATAGACCGACATTACCGAAATCGCTGTGGATAGGGCAAGGCCACCTCTAACGGATTTTTAAGGAATCTGGTTAGTGAACAACGGTTCGGGCTCCGTGCTGGAAGCGCATATTTTGACAAAGCCATTGGGATTCAAACCCTTTTGCCGCGAATATGAAAATGGCTGTGCGGTTTGAAATTTTCTGAAATAATTCGCTTGACACCAACTTGCTGCCTGTCGCCCACAGGCGATGTGAACAAGCTGTGGATCACTTCCAGCAAGCCACTGAAAAATATCAGCAATTTGTGACAGCCAAATTTATTGGCGTGGGCCGTTTCGGCGGATTGGAATATCAGTGGGAGTGTATGTGCCGGCAAAGCATTCCGGACTCTGGAATGCGGCTCGGGCATGCTTTGCGGCCGTTCTTTTTAAGTGCTTGCCGGCAAACGAAAAAACCCGGCGCGATTGGCCGGGTTTGAAAGAACGACAGTTCAGGAACGGTCGATCAGGCCGACAGCACCTTGAGGCGGTGAGCCAGACGCGACACCTTGCGCGATGCCGTATTCTTATGGATCACGCCCTTGGTCGCGGCGCGCATCAATTCCGGCTCTGCGGTCTTGAAGGCTTCCAGCGCGGCTGCCTTGTCGCCGGCAGCCAGTGCCTCTTCGACCTGGCGGACATATGTACGCACGCGCGAGCGGCGGTTCTTGTTGATCGCTGCGCGGCGGGCGATCTTGCGCGTTGCCTTTTTGGCCGAGGAGGTATTGGCCATGATGCCTCTCTTCTGATCTGGTGGGCGCATGCGGGATGCCGCAGGGCGCAAAAAACAAACGGGCAGCCAACGGCCGCCTCGATTGGAGCGGCTTATAGTTCAGCTTTTCCGGCGCGTCAACGCCGCTTTGGCTTCTTTTTGGTCCTCGCCGCCGCCACTCTAGCGATTGGTGAAATTCGGCTTCCGCTTCTCGGCAAAGGCGGCCATCCCTTCCTTCTGGTCGTCGAGCGCAAACAGCGAGTGGAACAGCCGGCGTTCGAAGCGCAGTCCCTCCGCCAGCGTCGTCTCGTAGGCGCGGTTGACTGCCTCCTTGGCCATCATCACCGATGGCAGTGAAAACTCTGATATCCTGGCCGCGGCCTTCATCGCCTCCTCGATCAACTCGCCGGCCGGCACGACGCGCGAGGCCAGGCCGCTGCGCTCGGCTTCGGCGGCATCCATCATCCGACCGGTCAGGCACATGTCCATGGCCTTCGACTTGCCGACAAAGCGGGTCAGCCGTTGCGACCCGCCCATGCCGGGAATGACGCCGAGCGTGATTTCGGGCTGGCCGAATTTCGCCGTGTCGGCGGCAATGATGAAATCGCACATCATCGCCAGTTCGCAGCCGCCGCCCAGTGCATAGCCGGCGACCGCCGCGATCATCGGCTTGCGCGCACGGGTAAACTCTTCCCAGCCGACGAAGAAATCCTGCACATAGGCCTCCGCGTAGGTGACGGCCTGCATTTCCTTGATGTCGGCGCCCGCCGCAAAAGCCTTCTCGGAACCGGTGATGACCATGGCGCCGATGCCGGGATCGGCGTCGAACCCCTTTGCCGCCGTCAGCAAATCCGCCAGCACCTGCGCGTTCAGCGCGTTCAGCGCCTTGGGCCGGTTCAGCGTGATCAGGCCGACCTTGCCGCGCGTCTCGACGATGATGGTTTCATAGCTCATGGGCTGGCCTCCTGGTTGCGGCACTGACGGACCGTCTAGCTTATCGCTGGCAGGTCCGGCAATAAAAGGTCGAGCGGCCGCTTTGCACGATGCGCTCGATGTGGCCGCGACAGCCGGGCGTCGGACAGGGCTCGCCTTCGCGATCGTAGACCGCGAAGGAATGCTGGAAATAGCCCAGCGACCCGTCTGTGTGCACATAGTCGCGCAGCGAAGACCCGCCGGCGGCGATCGCATCGGCGATCACCGAACGGATTGCCCCGGCCAGTCGTTCGCTCTGTTCCTTGGCCTTCTTGCTGGTCCCGGCGATGGTGCCTGCCTCGCGCAATGGCGAAAGGCCGGCGCGCCACAGCGCTTCCGACACATAGATATTGCCGAGCCCGGCAATCAGCTTCTGGTCGAGCAGCGCCGCCTTCAACGGCGATCTGCGGCCCTTCAGCAGAGAGGCGAGCAGGGCGCCTTCCAGCGCATTGCCGGTCGGCTCGACGCCCAGTCCCGCCAGCATCGGATGCGCGTCGGCCAGGCCTTCCGCAAACAGCATGAAGCCGAAGCGACGCGGGTCGTTGAAGACCACGCGAGACTGGACGCCGACAGGCGACACGACATGGAACACCACATGGTCGTGCTTGGCATCCTTCGAGCGCTCTTGATGGAACGTGCCGGGCGTCTCTTTCTCATCGGCGGTCTCGATGCGGAACGAGCCCGACATGCCGAGATGGCAGATCAGCACCGGGCCATCGTCCAGGTGTATGGTGAGATATTTGGCGCGGCGGCCAAGCGCGATGACCGTCTTGCCGGTCAGCCGCTGCGCAAATTTCGCCGGAAACGGAAATCTGAGATCGGGCCGGCGCGCCTCGACGCGTACGATCCGCGCGCTTTCCAGAACCGGCTGCAGGCCGCGCCGGACGGTTTCGACCTCGGGCAGTTCAGGCATGGCCGCCTATCGCCGCATGGAAGGAAGCGCCGTGGCGGCCGCGCGCCAGCTTGAGGTGTTCGGCGACCGTCTCGCCGATATCGGCGAAGGTGGTCCTGAGCCCGATGTCGCCGCCCGTGAGACCCGGTGCGGTGCCGATGACCGGGACGCGTTCGCGCGTGTGGTCGGTGCCTCGCCATGTCGGATCGTTGCCATGGTCGGCGGTGAGGACGAGCAGATCGCCCGGCTTCAGCTTTGCCAGTGCCTCGGGCAGCCGGCGGTCGAAGGCTTCGAGCGCTGCAGCATAGCCGGCGACGTCGCGGCGATGGCCGAAATCGGTGTCGAAGTCGACGAAATTGGCGAACACCAGGTCGCCGTCGCCGGCATCGTCCATCGCACCCAGCGCCTTGTCGAACATTGCCATGTTGCCGGGCGCCTTGCGTACTTCCGAGATACCGCGGTGGGCGAAGATGTCGCCGATCTTGCCGACCGCGATCACCCGGCTGCCGCGCCCGGTCAAGCGGTCGAGCAGCGTCGGCTCAGGCGGCGGCACGGCGTAGTCATGGCGGTTGTAGGTGCGCTCGAAGGTGGCCGATGTTTCGCCCAGGAAAGGCCGTGCGATCACCCGTCCGATCTTCAGCGGATCGACCAGCCGGCGTACCGTCTTGCAGAACTCGTAGAGCCGCTCCAGGCCGAAATGAACTTCGTGCGCTGCTATCTGCAGGACTGAATCGACCGAGGTGTAGCAGATCGGCTGGCCGGTGCGGATATGCTCCTCGCCGAAGCGCTCGATGATCTCGGTGCCGGGCGCATGGCAGTTGCCGAGAATGCCCGGCACCTTGCCCTCGCGGATCATCGCTTCGGTCAGTTCGGCAGGGAAGGCGGGCACCTTATCGGGGAAATAGCCCCAGTCGAACCGCACGGGCAGCCCGGCGATTTCCCAGTGACCCGACGGCGTATCCTTGCCGCTCGAAATCTCCTGCGCGGCGCCGTGGAAAGCGGAGGCTGAAACAGCGGCTTTGCTGTCGAATTGGAAGCCGGTTGCGGTTTCTGCTGCGCGGCCGAGACCGAGCGAAACCATGGTGGGCACCTTCAGCGGTCCCTCGCGCAGGCCCTCGCGATCGGCGCGGGCTTCCGCGCAGGCCAGCGCGATATGTCCGAATGTGTTCGAGCCGGCGTCGCCATAGGGTTCGGCATCGGCGGCGCCGCCAATGCCGAAAGAATCGAGAACGAAGAGGAAAGCGCGTGCCATCGGTGCCGTCATTGCCAGTCTGGTTGACCAGACATAAGGTCCCGTCGCGGCATTGGCAAATCGTAAACCAGGCGGCAACGGCCTGACGCGATGGTCGCGAAGTCGGGCAGGCGCGCTGTACGCATCCTTGAGACATGCGATGCGCTTCAAGGAACGGCGTGCGGGGCATGGATCGATGAGACGGGCTGACCTCGGTTGGAGTGCACTGGCGACCACTGTAGCGCTGCTGGCCTCGCAGCTCGCCGCGCACGCCGACTGGCGCGACCAGATCGGCACGTTTCGGATCGGCATCGTTGCCGAGCCGGGCGCCGGCAACACGGTTCCGGGTCTGGCCATGCTGACTGACGCCTACGGCAGGGCGCTCGGCATGAAGGTGGAATTCGTCGTCGCGCATGACTATGCGGCGCTGATAGAGGCACAGGCCAATGGCCAGATTCAGTACGCGGTCTATTCGGCGACCGCCTACGCCACCGCCTCGGAGCGCTGCGGCTGCGTCGAACCTCTTGTGGCGCCGGTCGATGCCGACGGTGCCACGGGCATCCGCTCCGTGCTTTTGACGCGCGACGGCAGGCTTTCCGATCTCGCGGCCCTGGAAACGCACCGCATCGCCATGGCGCCTTCCGACAATGTCGGCGGTTCGCTTCTACCGCTCGCCGGGCTGGCGGCCGACGGCATCAAGATCAGCCAGGATGCGCCATTCCTCGCTCATGCCGGCTCGGCTGCCGCCGCAGAAGCGATGCTGGTCGATGGCCAGGCCGATGCCTTGTTCGGCTGGGAGCGGGCCACGGCGGAAAACCGGACGGCGATTGCTGGCGATCAGCCGGCTGATCCGGACGGCACGGCGGCGCGACTGGAGGCGGCGGGCATTCCAGAAGCCGCGCTCCAGATCATCTGGACCTCCGGCGTGCTCAGATACGGCCCTCACGCCGTCCGCAGCGATCTCGACCCCGAAGCCAAACGCCGACTGACCGTCTTCCTCACCAATCTCAGATCGCAGTCGCCGGAAGTCTACGATTTCGTGGAATCGAGACATTCGGGAGGGTTCACGCTCGCCGCTGCGAGTGACTATGCGATGGCCGATTCCATCGTGCGCCTGGTGTCGGGCAGCACCGACAGCGGCGCGCAATAAAGCCGGGGTCGGATGGGCCAGAGCTGCTTCAGCAATCGCTGCAGGGGATCGACGTGGTCCGGCGCGGCCTGAGATAGTAGGTTTCGCTCATCGTTATCTTGCCTTCGTTGAAGGCCGAGATAAATCCGAGCGGCTTTTCGGAGCCTTCCGACCAGGAGATGATCGGTTGGTATGCTAGAGTGGTTTTGACACGAATGAGGAAAGTCCCCGCAACATTGAGCGTCGCCGGAACGGTGGTGGAAGTTGTCGGGTTGGAGTCGCGGCCAGTCTTCCCATCCAGCACGCTCCAGGACCACGCCACCTTTGCTTGCGGTATCGGATTGTTCGGGTCGGTTCTGATGTCGATTGCCGTAATGGAGATATTGGCGACCGAGCGGTTGTAAGGCTGAAGGCTGGAGTTGCCGATCTTCATGATGTCGGTGAGATCTGCGTTGACCACCGACGTTTGCTGCGTGACGAGGTCGGCAACCATGGAGCTGATGCGGCTGACCTTCTTGCTGGCCTCGATGGCTTGCGAGGCCTCCATCGTAATGAAATACATGATCAGCAAGACAGGCACGATGAGGGCAAACTCGACGGCCGCTATGCCGCGCCGATCGGAAAAAAACCGCGCCGCTCTCTTCCAGCTAACCGACATCCCCGGATGTGCCCCCGCACGAAACATGCACTTTTCCTTTTGCTTACACGTGCAATTTCAGTTGTCGAATGGCTCGTTTTGCCACGTTGTCGTCGCGTAATGCAGAGTCTTGCCGCCATCCATATTCGACATGTATTGAGCCATGAAATCGGTCATGACCGGCCAAGGGTAAAAGACCCGCAGCATGTTCTTTGATTCTGCCGGACCTATTGTAGGGGTCCCGAAAGCCGGGTCCTTGCCTGTATCCGGATCCTTGCCCGTCAGCGTGATGGTCGAGCCGGAAATCGTGAAACCCGCACTGGCTGCCCCGGCAAAGGTCTTGAACGGGCGCAGATCCACCAGCAAACCGGGGCAACCCTTCGCGACAATGATCTCGAGTCTGGCGCAGACCAAGCCCTTCAGCTTCTCTTCCGTCACATCGGCTTGCCTCAACTGGCCAGTACGCAACTGACGGGCGATATCATCGGTGATGTTGGCCATCACCTCCTGTCCGGCAAATGAAACGCAGCTCTCGAGGATGGCGAAGACGAGAGCCGCAAACGGTAGCGCAAGCATCGCGAATTCTATCGCCGTGCTGCCGCGCCGATCACGAAGGAAACGACGGGCAAACGTCACGCGCCCTGCCTTGGCCTTGCAGATCTTGCGTCTTGAATCCTCGTCCAAAACGTCGCCCATATCCCGTTCCTGCGATCCTGATGCGGTACCGTCAGCACCACTATCAAGAACCCATTTAGCTCCGGTTTGAATGACCGTTAAATTCGACCAGGCGACATTAACCGGCCGCTAACCGACGCGGCTTTCCCGAGACAATCGAGCCAACTGAGGCGCTTACTGCCCAGCGCTCATCTCGGCTTCGGACGACTTTTCCGAGTCGCTCTTGTACGAGCTTTCGCAATAGGGCGTGCAGGACATGGTCTGTACCGAGGCGCGCCTGTAGATACGCACGGACGACGCGTCCTGGCGCACCACGGTCACCTGCTCGTCGACGATCGGGCTGCCATCGTGGTCGAGGACAACCAGATTGGTGACGCCGAACCCCTTGCCAGTCAGTACGATCGTCGATGCATCCTGGACGGAGGCGTCGGCAATCGCCGGATTGCCGACGACTATGGTGTCGGCGGGGCGTGTCAGTTTGACGATCTTGGCCTGATTCATCGTCACTTCGATGCCGGCTCCGGCCTTGGCCGGCAGCACAAAAGCCGGGACGGCGAGAAGCGCGACAAGCAGGAATGACGATTTCATGGCAGTCATCAAGGCGCTCCACAGCGGCAAAACTTGTTCACGGAACATGAAGGAGATTGGTGAACCAACGGTTAAACCCTTGACCGGCGCCGGGTATTCGCTCCAATCTTGCTGCCAGCTGATATAACAATGCGTCCTGCCGATAGCCGTGAAATTACAGCTTTTCACGGGCAGGCGAGCCACTGTCCAGCGTTTAGTTTACGGTTAACCACGCAAGCTGTTCGAAGCGGGAAAGGAATCGGTAAGGCTGTTTATTAAGCCGATTGAAAGAGCTTCTCCGTAGATTGGCAGCATCCGATCAACCACCACAGAAGTTGACGGAAGTGCTGTAACACGTGGAGTAGGAGCTCTCGAATGTCTAATCTCATCGCACGTTTCGCGAAGGACGAATCCGGCGCGACCGCTATCGAATACGGTCTGATCGCCGCTCTCATCGCGCTTGCCATCATTTTTGGCGCTGGTCAGCTCGGCAACGCCCTGAACAACAAGTTCATCGCCATCGCCGGTAAGGTGAGTGGTTCGTAATACCCTGGTTGCCTTAGAGATAGGGGCCGCCTGACTGGCGGCCCTTATTTCATCGCGTCGGGCGGTTTTGAGTAACCCAGTCTCATCGATCGTTAATCATATATGTCTAGGCTGAGGCTGGACACAGTTGGCAACAGGGTGTCGCGCCCATGCTCGAAGCGTTGATCTTCGTCATCTTTCCTTTTTGCATGCTCTTCGCCGCGATCTCCGACATGCTGTCGATGACGATCGCCAACCGCGTACCGGTGCTGCTGCTGGCGGTGTTTGCGCTGGTTGCGCCGCTGACGGCCATGGACTGGGCAACCTATGGCTGGCATTTCGCCGCCGGCGCCCTGGTGCTGGCCGTGACGTTCGGTCTGTTTGCACTCGGCGGCATGGGTGGCGGCGACGCCAAGCTGCTCGCCGGCACCGCCGTCTGGATGGGGTTCAACATTCACCTTGTCGAGTATCTCGTGATATCGACGTTCATCGGCGGACTGCTGACGCTCGCCATCCTTCTCTACCGGAAATCGCCGCTGGCGATTTACACCAGCCACAATGTATTCCTGCGCCATTTCGCCGACGACACGACTGGCGTTCCCTACGGCATTGCACTCGGCATTGGCGGGCTGCTGACCTATCCGGATTCACCCCTGATGGTTTGGGCACTGGCAAAGCTGGCGAACTGAAGCAGCAAGCAACCTTTGCCGCTCCGACATCGGTCTGAAAAGAGGCGGCTGGTCGCCCTTTCTGTCGTCGGAGCAAGGGTCCGTCCAATTTATGTAAACCTTGAATTAATCACGATCGTAAGCATTGCATTAACCTTGTTTTGACGATTGCCGCTGCAAAGTCCGGCCTGGCTAGGTGGTTGCCTAAAGGCGAGGGTTCGGACAGATGCCAGCATCCCGACTGATTATTCTGGGCGTGGCGGTGGCTGCGGCGGGTGGTGCAGGTTATGTCGCCAAGAATATGGTGGCGGTCCCGCCCCAGCAGGTCGTCGCCGATGCCCCGCAGGCGCCGGCCATTGCCTTGCAGGATGTGCTCGTGCTTTCCGGCGACGTGCCGATGGGCAGCCCACTTGAGAACAATCTCAGCTGGGAGTCCTGGCCGTCCGATGGCATCAATGCGAATTTCATCACCCGTGCCGCCGAACCCGAAGCGCGGGAGAAACTGAAGGGCTCCGTCGCCCGCATGGCGATGTACACCGGTGAGCCGCTGCGGCGCTCCAAGCTGATCGGCGAGGGGCAAAGCTTCATGTCTTCGATCCTGCCCACCGGCATGCGTGCCGTCGCCACCGCGATCTCGGCTGACACGTCGGCAGGCGGGTTCATCCTGCCCAACGATTTTGTCGACGTCATCATGACCCGCAGATCCGACACCGGCAACGGCGGCAGCGGATTCACCACCGAGACCATCCTCAAGAACATCCGCGTCCTGGCGATCGATCAGACCATCCAGGAGGACGAGGAAGGCAAGAAGACCAGGGTCGGACAGACGGCGACGCTGGAGCTGACGCCGCAGCAGGCCGAGATCATAACCGTCGCCCAGCAGATGGCCGATCGCCTGACGCTGGCGCTGCGCTCGATCACCGACAACAAGGAAAAGGGTACCGATGAAGCCGACTACCTCGTTTCCGGCAGTGGGCGGCGCGGAACGGTGCGGTTGATCAAATCGGGCGAAGTTTCCGAAGTAGGGGCAAGGAAATGAGGTTAGTCGCTAAACTGCCGGTCACCATGGCTGCAGCCGTCGGCCTGCTTTTCCTCGGAGCCCATGCAAGTGGCCTCGGCGACGCCAAGGCCGCCGGAAAGAGCGTCGGGGTCACGGCCTCGACCGCCACGCAACGTGTCAAGCTCGGCCTCAACAAATCGGTCGTCATCGATCTGCCGAGCGACGCCTACGACATCCTTGTCGCCAATCCCGCGGTCGCCGATGCGGTGACCCGCACCGCAAGGCGCATCTATCTGTTCGGCAAGTCGGTGGGCGAAACCAACATCTTCGTCTTCGGTCCCAATGGCGAGCAGATTGCCAGCCTGGATCTGGCCGTCGAACGCGACGTCGCCGGATTGGAAGACTACCTCAAGCGCTTCCTTCCGAATGCCGAGATCAAGGTCGAATTGCTGAACGACAACGTCGTCCTGACCGGGACGGTGGATACGCCGCTCGATGCCAAGCGCGCCGTCGATCTGGCAACCATCTTCGTGTCCGGAGGTGAAGCGACGACGGGCCAGTATTCGCAGACCGCGGCCGGCGGCAATGCCAATGGCGGCGTCGACATCAACAACCCGGATGCCGAACGCCGGGTCTCGAAGATCGTCAACCTGCTACAGATCATCGGCGACGACCAGGTGACGCTGAAGGTGACCGTGGCCGAAGTCAGCCGCTCGGTGATGAAGCAGCTCGGCGTCAACATGGTTGGCAGCGGCAGCATGGACGGCATCGCTTACGGTGCGCTGAGTTCGCCCAACTACGGTTTGGGAAAGCCGCTTTCGCAGAATTCAGGCTTTAACTTGGGCGGCAGTGGCCTCAAAGCCTACATCAATGCCATGGAGCAAAGCGGCGTCATGAAGACGCTTGCAGAACCGACCCTCACCGCGGTTTCGGGCGAGAAGGCAACGTTCAGGGTCGGCGGCGAATTCAATCTCATCACGGCACGTACGAACAACGTTTCGACCGACAACCAGACCGGCCAGGTCACCTACACCAACGAAAAGCTGGAATACGGCATAGGCCTCGAGTTCCAGCCCGTTGTGCTGTCGGCGGGTCGGATCAGCCTCAAGGTCAGAACATCGGTTTCGGAGCCGACCTCGGAAGGTGCTACCACCCTGGAAGGCGGCGGCAGCTTGCCCGGCCTGACGCTTCTGTCGATCCGCAAGAGACTTGCCGACACCACCGTCGAATTGCCGTCGGGCGGTTCGATGATGATTGCCGGCCTCGTTCGCGACGACGTCCGCCAGGCTGTATCGGGCTTGCCCGGCCTGACCAAGATCCCGGTGCTCGGCACGCTATTCCGCAGCCGCGATTTCGTCCGCAATGAAACTGAACTGGTCATCATCATCACGCCTTATCTGGCTCGGCCGGTGGCGCGCAACGACCTGGCTAAGCCGGACGACAATTTCAATGCCGCCGGCGATGGTCCGGCCATGTTCCTTGGCCGCGTCAACCGCGTCTACGGCACCATGCAGACCGACAAGCCCAACGGCCGCTACCACGGCGTTGTCGGCTTCATCTACAAGTAAGCGGGGAAGCGGACATGTCTCAGTCAGCATCAAAGGTACTGGCGATTGCCGCAACGGCATGGTCTGGCCGTGGCCGGATCCGCCGATCGGCAATGCCGATCCTGGCGGTCGCGATCGCCGCCTCGCTTGCCGGTTGCGCTAAGCGCGACAGCATCACGGTTGGGGCGATTCCCGATGATTATCGCACCACGCATCCGATCGTAATTGCTGAGAAGAACCAGAAGCTCGACCTCCCGGTCGGCGCCGGCGATCGCGGCATGACCGGCTCGCAGCGCGACACGCTTCTGGGCTTCCTCGACGGTTACGACAAGAGCGCTGCCCCGGCGCTGACGATCGCAACCCCGATCGGCTCGGCTAATGAGGTCGCGGCGACTGCCGCGGCGCGCGATTTCGCAAGGCTGGCGGTTGCCAGCGGCATCAAGCTAAACCGGATCGTGGTGACCTCCTACCAGTCGGTTTCCCCGGAAGCGTCGGCGCCTATCCGCGTTTCCTATATTTCGGTGAGAGCCCAGACCGACAAATGCGGGCGCTGGCCCGAAGACATCCTCGAAACCTCCGAAAACAAGCACTACGCCGATTACGGCTGCTCGTCTCAAAACAACCTCGCCGCGCAACTCGCCAATCCGACCGATCTGCTCGGGCCAAGAAAGTCGTCCGACATCGACGCCGAGAACCGCGGCGCGGTGATCGACGTCTACCGCGGCAGAGGTATTTCGGACGAGTTCCTCGGCAATTCGGAAGTGACGTACTAGGAGCGCCGGTCCCGCGTAGAGACCGGAAGAGAAGTCACGGAAAAGAGCATGACAATGAGCAATCTTGCCTACGATACGCCCGTAGACGGCGGCGACAGCTCGCAATTGGATATTGCCGCGATGGAGGCGCTGCGGCCGGTTCCGCGTATTTCCATCCAGGCATTTTGCGAGACGGAAGGTGTCGCGCATCCGGTGGAGCGGGCCGGCGAGGATCGCCGCATGGCCAAGGCGCATCTGAAAGTGCATATGGGCGGCATCGCCACGGCGATCGAATTCTACCAATCCGCGCCGACGCCGAACCTCATCCTTCTGGAGTCGCGCAGCGAACCGAAGCAGTTGCTGGAGCAGCTTGCCCAGCTTTCAGAATATTGCGATCCCTCCTCTAAAGTCGTGGTGATCGGCCACTACAACGATGTCGGTCTTTACCGCGAACTCATCCGCTTCGGTATTTCCGAATACGTCATCGCGCCCGTGTCGATGGCCGATATTGTCTCGGTGGTTTCGTCGATCTTCGTCGATCCGGAAGCCGAGCCGATCGGCCGCTCGATCGCCTTCGTCGGCGCCAAGGGTGGCGTCGGCTCCTCGACCATCGCCCACAATGTGGCGTGGGCGATGTCATCGCTGTTCAAGTCGGAAGTGGTCGTCGCCGATCTCGACCTGGCTTTCGGGACGGCCAACATAAACTTCGACCAGGACCCTGCGCAAGGCATCGCCGAGGCCGTGTTTTCGCCCGAACGCGTCGACGAGGTTTATCTCGACCGTCTGCTTGCCCAGTGCGCCGAACATCTGTCGCTGCTCGCCGCGCCCTCCACCCTCGAACGTGTCTATGATTTCGATCCCGATGCCTTCACGCAACTCATCGATACCGCCCAGCGCAGCGTGCCGCTGCTGGTGCTCGACGTCCCCCATATCTGGACGGGCTGGACCAAGAACACACTGATCAAGGCCGACGAGATCGTCATCACTGCGACGCCGGAATTGGCCAATCTGCGCAACACCAAGAATCTGGTCGATATGCTGACGCGGCTTCGCCCGAACGATCCGCCGCCGAAACTGATCATCAATCAGGCCGGCGTGCCGAAACGGCCCGAGATTTCCGCTTCCGACTTCGCCGAGCCGCTCAGCCTCACGCCGATGTCGGTCATCGCCTTCGACCCGTTGTTGTTTGGAAATGCCGCGAACAACGGCCGCATGCTGGGCGAGATGGATCCCAAGAGCCCGGTCGTCGGCATGATCAACGAAATCGCGCACGTGCTGACCGGTCGCAGCGAAATCAAGGCCAGGAAGAAGGCAGGCCTTGGCGGCCTCCTCGGCAAGCTCTCGCGTAACAAGAAATGACGCTTCTCAAGCGAAATTGGTAGTCGATCATGTTTGGAAAAAGAGGCTCCGACGACGGCGGCCGGTTCACCCCGGAGTTCCGTCAGCCAGCGTCAGCGGCGCCGGCTGCTGCAACGCCTGCGGAGATGGCGGTACTTGCCCGACCCCCGGCAGCGCCGCCGCCGGGAGCGCTGGCAACGCCGCCAACTCGCCGTGCCGTTGAGGCGCCGTCGATGGCGCCGGAGCCGCCAAAAAAGATCCAGCGCGAAAAAAGCGAAACCTACTACGACACCAAGAGCCAGGTCTTCTCCGCGCTCATCGACACCATTGACCTGTCGCAACTTGCGAAACTCGATCCCGAGAGCGCGCGCGAGGAAATCCGCGATATCGTCAACGACATCATCGCCATCAAAAATTTCGCAATGTCGATCGCCGAGCAGGAAGAGTTGCTCGACGACATCTGCAACGATGTGCTAGGCTACGGGCCGCTGGAACCGCTGCTCGCCCGCGACGATATCGCCGACATCATGGTCAACGGCTCCAAGAACGTCTACATCGAAGTCAACGGCAAGGTCGAACAGACCGGCATCCGCTTCCGCGACAATCAGCAGCTGCTCAACATCTGCCAGCGCATCGTCAGCCAAGTTGGCCGCCGCGTCGACGAATCGAGCCCGATCTGTGACGCCCGTCTTCCTGACGGGTCTCGCGTCAACGTGATCGCGCCGCCGCTCTCCATCGACGGCACCGCGCTCACCATCCGCAAGTTCAAGAAGGACAAGCTGACGCTCGATCAGCTGGTCAAGTTCGGCGCCATCTCGCCGCAGGGCGCCGAGATACTCAAGATTATCGGCCGCGTCCGCTGCAACATCGTCATCTCCGGCGGTACCGGCTCCGGCAAGACGACGCTGCTCAACTGCTTGACCAACTATATCGACCGCGAGGAACGCGTCATCACCTGCGAGGACTCGGCCGAACTGCAACTGCAGCAGCCGCACGTGGTACGTCTCGAAACCCGCCCGCCCAATCTCGAGGGCGAAGGCGAGGTGACCATGCGCGACCTGGTCAAGAACTGCTTGCGCATGCGGCCCGAACGCATCATCGTGGGCGAAGTGCGCGGACCGGAGGTTTTCGACCTGCTGCAGGCGATGAACACCGGCCATGACGGGTCGATGGGAACGATCCACTCCAACAGCCCGCGCGAATGCCTGAACCGTATCGAATCGATGATCGCCATGGGCGGCTATTCGCTGCCGCAGAAGACCGTGCGTGAAATCGTCGTCGGCTCCGTCGATGTCATCATCCAGGCAGCACGCCTTCGCGACGGCTCGCGCCGCATCACCCACATCACCGAGGTGATCGGCATGGAAGGTGACGTCATCATCACGCAGGACATCGTGCTCTACAACATCAAGGGCGAGGACTCGAACGGAAGGCTGCTTGGCGAGCATGTGTCGACCGGCATCGGCCGTCCGCATTTCTGGGATCGCGCCCGCTACTATGGCGAGGAACAGCGCCTCGCCAATGCTCTGGAATCGATGGAGAAACGCGCTGACTAACGCATATCCAGGCGTGGGGACTGAGGTCGATGTTCGGAATTGATACCACCGTGCTGGCGTTCATCGTGCTCGCCGGCTTCAGCGCCGGTGCGGTCGCCTATGCCTTCCTGTTCACCAAGATGAGCAACGAGAAGCAGGCCGGCAAGCGGCTCGAGACGATCAAGGCCGCCGAGACCGATCGTTCGGTCGTCAAGGCTTCGCGCGACCGTGTCGCGGAGGCGGTCAAGCGGCGTAAATCTGTCCAGGACACGCTGAAACAGCTCGACGAAAAGCAGAAAACCAACGAACTCGCCGTCAAGAAGCCGCCGTTGAAGGCCCAGATTCGTCAGGCCGGCATGCAGGTCTCGATCGAGCGTTTCTATATCTACTCCGTCATTTGCGGCATCGCGCTGACGGTGCTCGCCTATCTCGCCGGCGCGCCGCTACTTGTCCTGCCGGGTACGCTTCTGGCCGGCGCGCTCGGCCTGCCGCGCTGGTTCGTCTCGTTTCGCCGCGCGCGCCGGGTAAAGGCGTTCCTCAACGAATTTCCCAACTCCCTCGACATCATCGTGCGCGCCGTCAAATCCGGACTGCCGCTCAACGACGCCATTCGCCTGATCGCCAATGAATCGCCGGAGCCGGTCAAGACCGAGTTCCGCCGGATCGTCGATTCGCAGCAGGTTGGCATGTCCATCCCCGACGCCACCTTGCGCATGGCTGAGACCATGCCGTGCAGCGAGGCAAGTTTCTTCGGAATCGTTATCCAGATCCAGTCACAGGCCGGCGGTAATCTCTCCGAGGCGCTAGGCAACCTTTCGCGCGTGCTTCGCGATCGCAAGAAAATGAAAGCCAAGGTCCAGGCGCTGTCCATGGAAGCGAAGGCGTCGGCCGTCATCATCGGCGCGCTGCCTATTGTCGTCGCCCTTCTCGTCTATCTGTCGAGCCCGAACTACATCATGCCGCTGTTCACCACCAGCACCGGCAATCTGATCCTTGGCTGTTCCGGCGTGTGGATGTCGATCGGCATTCTGGTGATGCGCAAGATGATGAACTTTGAAGTTTAGGCCCACCTTGGAAAGCTCGAACGAAAAGACTGAAAACGGATGACCGACCAAGTCGTAAAATCGCTGACCGATCCTGCCTTCCTGATCGCATTGCTGGTCGGCGTTGCGGTGTTCGCGACCGTCTTCACGTTGCTGCCGGCGCTTGGCGGCAATCAGCTCAAGGCGCGCATGAAATCGGTGGCGCTGGAGCGTGACGAATTGCGCGCCAAGCAGCGCTCGCGGCTTGCCAACGAAGCCGATCGCCGCCGCAAGGGGCTGCGCGAAGAGCAGTCGATCGGCATGCGCAACATCGTCGACAGGCTCGACCTGCGGCGTGCGTTGGCCGATGAAGGCACGTTGCAGAAGCTCAAGGTGGCGGGCTTTCGTGGCCAAAACCCGCTGACGCGCTTCCTGTTTTTCCGCCTGATCCTGCCGTTTGTGGGTTTCGCGCTGGCAGCGATCTATCTGTTCGTGCTCGGCGGACTGCCTGACCGGCCGGCCTTCGCGAAACTGTTCGTCTGCATTCTCGTCGCCTACGCCGGCTTCTACGCGCCGATCCTTTACGTCAACAATCGTGCCGCCAAGCGCAAGCAGTCGATCCAGGCGGCGTGGCCGGATGCGCTCGACCTGATGCTGATCTGCGTCGAGTCGGGCATGTCGGTCGAGGCTGCCTTGCGCAAGGTCTCCGAGGAGATCGGTTCGCAATCGGTGGCGCTGGCGGAGGAATTCGTGCTGACCAATGCCGAACTCTCTTATCTGCAGGAACGCAAGCAGGCTTATGAAAACCTGTCGGCTCGTACCGGCCTGGAATCGGTGAAGTCAGTGTCCCAGGCACTGGTCCAGGCGGAACGCTACGGCACACCCGTGGCGCACGCATTGCGCGTGCTGGCCGCGGAAAGCCGCGACATGCGCATGAATGCAGCCGAGAAGAAGGCCGCCGCCCTGCCGCCGAAGCTTACCGTGCCGATGATCCTGTTCTTCCTGCCGGTTTTGTTCGCCATCATTCTGGGCCCAGCCGGCATTCAGGTCAGCCAGCGCGGCATCTTCGGCGACCAGCACAATTCCTCAAGCCAGTAGGCCTCGTTGCAGCCATACAAAGAGCCGCACTGCCAATGCAGTGCGGCTCTTGGCTTTCAGCGTTGATGCGTGGACGGATTTTGCGCTGTGCGGAGCCGGCGCCCATGCGGCGCTCAGTTGGTCGCCGCCTTTGCCTTGTCCTGATCCTTGAGCTGGCTCCAGGCGTTCTGCTGGGCAAGCATCTGGCGAAGATAGGCTACATTGGCTTGCGCCTGTTCCGGCGAAAGCTCCTGCGAGGCGATCTTCTCGGCCTCGTCGAAGCGGCCCTGCAGTCCCACGACCAGCGCAAGGTTCTGGCGCACCCGGCTGTCGGCATTCGGTTGCTGGGCTGCCGAGCGCATATAGGTCTCGGCGGTGCGCAGATCGCCTTCCAGCACATAGGACATGCCGAGATTGGAAAGGATCGAGGGTTCGTTCGGCTTGAGGTCCAGCGCCTTGCGGTAGTTCTGGCGCGCTTCATCCTTCTGGCCAAGCTGGTCGAGAATGGCGGCCTCGGCCGACATCAGCCGCCAGTCCGGATATTCCGGCGTCTGCGCCCGGCGCACGGCGTCGAGCGCCGGCTCGAACTGGCCGTTGGCGGCCAGCGCCTTGCCGTAGGCGGCAAGCACGTCGCGATCCTTGGGGTAGGCGATCGCCAGCTTGCGCATCACGGCAAGCGACTGGTCGGCATCGCCGTCCATCTGGAGCGCCGCCGCAAAATTTGTCGCCAGCCGCTTGTCGTTGGGGTTCTTTGCGTAGGATTCGCCGAGCCGCCCGGTTGCCCCGTGCAACTCGCTGGCCGACATGGTTTCCAGCGGTTTGCCGCTGGTGCGACCGATCGAGCCGGTCGTGAGCTTGCTGGTTCCGCACCCGGCAACACCGGCTGCAAGCGCCATCAGCAACGCTGTGGTGACCAACCGTTTGCCCGTGACGTTCATCCTGCGGTTGGTGGGCATCGGCACGGGGCTCTCCATTCCTGCGCGTGGCCATTCACGTGGCCATCTTCATCCCCGCAGAAATATTCTGTTAACCCTAACGGACAGTTAAAAAGCGAGCCGTCTGATCGGCGAACGGCCCGCCGGAAGCCATTGGCCTGGCATGTCCAATGTCTGGTCTCTGTGCATAGATGTTGAAATCATCCGACGTCCCTGTCACTTGACTGGGGACGATCTGCAAGCCTTCCCGGAGACCATCGAATGCCCGTCGAACTCATCGAGACACTAAACACTGCCTTGCCGGTCCATCTGGTCGCGAGGGATGGACTGGAGGCCTTGGGGCTTTCGCCTTCCACGATCGCATGGGCGGCCGCCAACGGCTTTTCCGGCGAAGCCGGCAGGACGCTCGCCGTCGCCGGCGACAACGGTTCCCTTGCCGGCGCCTTGTTCGGCGTCGGTGATGGCGAGGGGGCGCTGGCCGTCGGCATGCTGGCGAGAGCCTTGCCGGAAGGCGACTGGCATTTTGCCGCCGCTCCAGCCGAGCCGGAACTCGCGGCCATAGGCTTGGTGCTCGGCGGCTATGTCTTCACTCGCTACGGCAAGAAATCAGGCAAGGCGTTGCGTTTTGCGCTGCCGTCCGGCGCCGATGCGGGTCGTGTCCGGCGCATCGCCGACGGCGTCTTCCTGGCGCGCGACCTCGTCAACACGCCGACCAGCGACATGGGACCGGACGAGTTGGAGAAGGCCGTACGGACCCTGGCGGCCACTCACAAGGCCGAGGTATCGGTGATCAAGGGGGATGATCTCCTAAAGCAGAATTTCCCGATGATCCATGCGGTCGGCCGGGCCTCGGTCGGAGTGCCGCGCCTGATCGATATGGTTTGGGGACCGGAAGGCGCGCCGAAGGTGACGCTGGTCGGCAAGGGTGTCTGTTTCGACACTGGCGGCCTCGACATCAAGCCTTCGTCGGGCATGCTCTTGATGAAGAAGGATATGGGCGGCGCCGCCAATGTGCTGGGCCTGGCCTCGATGATCATGGCTGCCGGGCTGAAGGTCCGGCTGCGTGTCCTGATCCCAGCAGTCGAGAATTCGATTGCCGGCAACGCCTTTCGGCCTGGAGATGTACTGACCAGCCGCAAGGGCCTCACCGTCGAGATCGGCAACACCGACGCCGAAGGGCGGCTGGTGCTGGCCGATGCGCTGGCGCTGGCCGATGACGAGGAGCCGGAACTGCTGATCGACATGGCGACGCTGACCGGGGCAGCGCGTGTCGCGCTCGGCCCCGATCTGCCGCCTTTCTACACTGGCGACGAAGTGCTGGCGTCCGAACTGGCTGCGGCCTCCATGGCCGTCGAGGATCCGTTGTGGCGCATGCCGTTGTGGCGGCCCTATGACGCCAGGCTGGCGTCGAAGATCGCCGACATCAACAACGTCACCACCGACGGCTTCGCCGGTTCGGTCACCGCGGCGCTTTTCCTCAAGCGCTTTGTCGAACGGACAACGGGCTGGGCGCACTTCGACATCTTCGCCTGGAACCCGTCCGATCGCCCCTACGGACCCGCCGGCGGAGAGGCGCAAGGCATCCGTGCACTGGAGCGGGTCATCTCGAGGCGCTATGCCTAGGGTCGTGAGCAAAGCACACTGCCTCTAAACTGAAACGGAACCGAAACAATTTGCTGTCATGCTCGGGCGATGTCGATTTCGATGCGTCCGAGCCAGGCGATGCGGCTGTGGCAGCAGGTGATGCTGTCGCAGGTGCGCGCCGGCGCGCCAGATCTCACCATGCGCCAGACGGCGATCCTGTTCACCATCTATCTCGACCCGCCGCCGCACACGGTGCGCGGTCTAGCCGCCCGCCTCAATGTCACCAAGCCGGTTATCACCCGCGCGCTCGACACGATGGGTGCGCTGAAACTGGTGTCGCGCCATCGCGACGAGCTCGACAAGCGCAATGTGCTGATCCGGCGCACGGTCGAAGGCGCGCTCTTTGTCGAGCGCTTCGGGGATGGTATCGTTGCCAGGGCTCATGAACTGCCCATCTGATCAATCCATGAATTAGAACGAGTACCGATTTGACTGCCAGGGATGCCCGCCTCCACGCCTTCCGTTCCGACCTCGCCGATGCAAGGCTGAAAGGGAAGGTTTCGGCCGACCGCTTCGTCACCGGCCGTCCGGCTCGGATCACGGCCTCCGTGGCTGACGTGCGCAAGGCACCGCGCCCGGATGCCGGCGTCAACACGCAGGTACTGTTCGGCGACGATGTGCTTGTCTTCGAGGAAGCCGAGGGCTGGGCCTGGGTCCAGGCCGAACGCGACGGCTATGTCGGCTATGTCGGCGCCACCATGCTGGGCGCACCCGAGCATGCGCCAACCCACATCGTCACGGCGCCGCGCACTTTTCTCTATCCGGGCCCGGATCTGCGCTTTCCGATCAGCGGGCAATTGTCGATGGGCTCGACGGTGACGGTGATGGGCGCTGCCGAAACGCGCGGCACGCACTATGCGCTGTTGCCTTCCGGCGAGGCGCTGATCGGCGGCCATGTGCGCCCGGTCAGCGATATCGCAGCCGACTATGTCTCGGTCGCCGAGATGTTTATCGGCACGCCCTATCTCTGGGGCGGCACCTCCGGCTTCGGCATCGACTGTTCTGGCCTCGTGCAACTGGCCATGCGCATGGCCGGCCGCAATGTGCTGCGTGATTCCGACATGCAAGCGGCAGGCCTCGGCGAGCCGCTCGATCCGGGACCCGATTATGCCGGGCTGAAACGCGGTGACCTCGTGTTCTGGAAGGGGCATGTCGCGGTGATGACCGACGCCGAGACCATGATCCACGCCAACGGCCACACCATGCTGGTCTCGCGGGAAGGGCTGAAGGAGGCGATCGGCCGGATTGGGTATCTCTATGGCGGGCCGACGGGCTTTCGGCGGCCGTAGCGCCTCTTCCTTCGCCCCCGTTCACGGGGAGAAGGTGCCCCGAACGGCGGATGAGGGGCGGCGCCAGCGATTGAAAGCTCGCGCTGCCCCCCACGTGCCTGCCGGCATCCTCTCCCGTACGGGGTGAGGATAACTCACCCGATCACCTTTTGTTCCGATTTTCCTTGGCGATCGCGCGCCGTCGCGCTACCTCTTTCGCGTGACCGAGCAGCCGCGCCTTGCCAAACAAAATGCCGCCGTCCTTCTGCCCGAGCCATTCATCAGATGGTTTGGCGAAAAAGGCTGGTCGCCGCGCGCTCACCAGATCGAGCTGCTGGCGAAGGCTCAAGCCGGGCAATCGGTGCTCTTGATCGCACCGACCGGCGCCGGCAAGACACTGGCCGGCTTCTTGCCATCGTTGACCGAACTGGCCAACCGCCCCAGACGCAAAGCCGGTATGGCACGGCGCGGCATCCATACGCTCTACATCTCGCCGCTGAAGGCGCTGGCCGTCGACATCGAGCGCAACCTCGGCAAGCCGGTGGAGGAGATCGGCCTGCCCGTCACCATCGAGACGCGCACCGGCGACACCCCTTCGCACAAGCGGCAGCGCCAGAAACTGGCGCCGCCCGACATCCTTTTGACCACGCCCGAGCAATTGGCGCTGCTGATCGCGGCCGGCGATGCCGGGCGCTTCTTCAAGGATCTGCGCTATGTCGTGCTCGACGAGTTGCATTCGCTGGTGACATCGAAACGCGGCCATCTGCTGGCGCTCGGGCTGGCGCGGCTGCGCAGCATCGTGCCCGGCCTGCAGACGATCGGTCTGTCGGCAACGGTGGCCGAGCCCGACGAGTTGCGGCGCTGGCTGGTGAGCCAGAATCCGCCCAAAGGCCTGGCAAGTCCCGATATGTCTGAGCTCATCGTCGTCACCGGCGGCGCGAAGCCCGAAATCTCGATCCTCGATTCGGAAGAGCGCGTGCCATGGGCCGGCCATTCGGCGCGCTATGCGACGCCGGAAATCTATCGCGAGATCAAGCGCCACAAGACCACCCTGCTGTTCGTCAACACCCGCAGCCAGGCCGAGCTGCTGTTTCAGGAATTGTGGCGGGTCAACGAGGATACCTTGCCGATCGCGCTGCATCACGGCTCGCTCGATGTCGCCCAGCGCCGACGCGTCGAGAAGGCGATGGGGGAAAACGCGCTCCGTGCCATCGTCGCCACCTCGACGCTCGACCTTGGCATCGATTGGGGCGATGTCGATCTGGTCGTCCATGTCGGCGCGCCCAAGGGCGCCAGCCGGCTGGCGCAGCGCATCGGCCGCGCCAATCACCGCATGGACGAGCCGTCGAAGGCGATCCTGATCCCGGCCAATCGTTTCGAAGTGCTGGAGTGCCGGGCAGCCCTGGACGCCAACTATCTGGGCGCCCAGGATACGCCGCCGCTGGTCAATGGCGGGCTCGATGTGCTGGCCCAGCATGTGCTGGGCTGCGCCTGCGGAGCGCCGTTTCGCGCCGACGATCTCTACGAGGAAGTGCTGACAGCAGCGCCCTATGCCAGCCTCGACCGGCCGACATTCGACCGCGTCATTGATTTCGTCGCCACCGGCGGCTACGCACTGAAGAACTACGAGCGCTACGCCCGCATCCGCCTCAACAAGGACGGCATGTGGCGGGTCTCCAATCCCCGCGTCGCGCAGCAATACCGGCTGAACGTCGGCACCATCATCGAGGTGCCGGCGCTCAATGTGCGTTACGTCAAGGCCGGCAGCAAAGGCTCGGCTTCGCACGGCGGCCGGGCTCTGGGCAAGATCGAGGAGGCCTTCCTCGAAACGCTGACGCATGGCGACACCTTCATGTTTGCCGGCAAAGTCCTGCGCTTCGAAGGCATCCGCGAGAACGAATGCTTCGTCTCGAATGCGCCGGGAAGCGACGCCAAGGTGCCTTATTATGGCGGCGGCAAATTTCCGCTCTCGACCTACCTCGCCGAGCAGGTGCGCGCCATGCTGGACGACCCGCAGCGCTGGAAGAAGCTGCCCGAGCAGGTGTCGGATTGGCTGCGTTACCAGGCCGACAAATCGGTATTGCCCAAACGCGACGACCTCTTGATCGAGACCTTTCCGCGCGGCAACCGTCACTATCTCGTCGCTTATCCTTTCGAGGGCAGGCTGGCGCACCAGACGCTCGGCATGCTGCTCACCCGCCGGCTGGACAGGGCCGGCGCCAGGCCGCTTGGCTTCGTCGCCACCGACTACGCATTGGCCATCTGGTCGCTGGGCGATATGGGCGCGATGTTCAAATCGCGGAAACCTTCGCTTGGCGCTCTGTTCGACCAGGACATGCTGGGCGACGACCTCGAGGCTTGGCTGGCCGACAGCTGGCTGCTCAAGCGCACCTTCCGCAACTGCGCGCTGATTTCAGGCCTGATCGAGAAGCGCCACCCGGGACAGGAGAAAAGCGGCCGTCAGGTCACCGTCTCGACCGATCTGATCTATGACGTGCTGCGCAGCCATGAGCCCGACCACATCCTGCTGCAGGCGACGCGCGCCGACGCGGCGACCGGTCTGCTCGATGTCAGCAGACTTGCCGACATGCTCTCGCGTATCCAGGGTCGAATCGTGCATAAGGCACTCGAACAGATATCGCCGCTGGCCGTGCCGATCATGCTCGAAATCGGCAAGATGCCGGTGAATGGCGAGGCCGACGAAACGCTGCTGATGGATGCCGCGACTTTGGTCGAGGAAGCCATGGGTCCGGGGATGGTTGAGGAATGAATTTTTCGCTGGCGCGGGCATCGCTGATCGCCGAGGCCGATTTTGTCGGCATCGCGGGCGAGCGCGCGGTCTGTGATTCGCGCGGCGTGCTTTATTTCCCCGATCTGAGGCTGCTCGCGGTCTCCGACCTGCATCTGGAAAAGGGCTCGTCCTTTGCCAGGCGCGGCGCACTGATCCCGCCCTACGATACCGGCGCCACTCTGCTCCGGCTGCAGGCGGTAATCGCGGACTACCAGCCGGCCATCGTCATCAGCCTGGGCGACTCCTTCCACGACGGCGGCGGCGCCGAGCGCATGCATCAAACCTTCCGCGATCGGCTGGAAGCATTGATGGCCGGCCGCGACTGGTTCTGGGTCGCCGGCAACCATGACCCGGAAGCGCCGGCGGATTTGCCCGGCGAGACGGTGCGCGAACTCGCCATCGGCTCGCTGCTGTTCCGCCACGAGCCGTCGAAGATAAGAACCGAGGGCGAAGTTGCCGGCCATCTTCACCCTTGCGCCCGCATCGTCCAGCAGGGCCGCTCGGTGCGGCGGCGCTGCTTTGCCGGCGATGGCGGCCGCATGATCATGCCGGCCTTCGGCGCTTATACCGGCTCGCTCAACGTGCTCGACCGCGCCTATGCCGGCCTGTTCCGCCGCGAGACGTTGATGGCCTATATGATGGGCGCCGCGCGCATCTTCGCCATTTCCGGTTCGATGCTGCGGCCGGGCTAAGTTTCTACGGTATAAGCACGGTTGCGCCTGTCGTCTGCCGTGCCCCGAGCCGGCGATGCGCCTCCGCCACTTCGGCAAGCGGCATGCTTGTGTGCACCGGGATTTTCACTGCGCCGCTGAGGACGACGCTGAACAGATCCTCGCTCATGGCGACAACGTCCTCACGCCTGGCGAGATGATGGAACAGCAACTGCCAGGTGGCGAACAGCGAACCCTTTTGCATCAAAAGCATGATGTCGAATGGCGGGATCGACCCCGACGCCGTGCCGTAGCTGACGAAGGTGCCGAACGGCCGCAGGCAGTCGAGCGAGGCGGGGAAGGTCGCGTTGCCGACGCCGTCATAGACGACGTGGCAGCCTTCGCCGTTGGTGACCTCTTTCACCCGTGCGGCGAAATTCTCTTTGCTGTAGTCGATGACATGGTCGCAGCCATTGGCGCGCGCAAGTTCGGCCTTTTCGGGTGAACCGACCGTGCCGATGACGGTCGCGCCGAGATGTTTGGCCCATTGCGTCAGGATGAGGCCGACGCCGCCCGCCGCGGCATGCACCAGGATGGTATGGCCCGCCTCGACGCGAAACGTGCGGCGCAGCAGATATTGCGCCGTCAGCCCTTTCAGCATCATCGCCGCACCTGTCTCGAAATCGATGGCGTCGGGCAGATGCACGACGAAATGCGCCGGCACGATGCGTTCTTCGGCATAGGCGCCGAGCGTCTCGACATAGGCGACTCGTTCGCCAGGCGCGAAGCCGCTGACGCCTTCACCGACGGCGACGATTTCGCCGGCGCCTTCATTGCCGGGAATGAATGGCAGAGCGGGCGGCGCGTATTCGCCGGTGCGAAAATAGATGTCGACGAAGTTGAGACCGACCGCCCGGTTGCGCACGCGCACCTCGCCCGGTCCGGGCTG
The DNA here is from genome assembly GCF_030323205.1 of Mesorhizobium sp. C395A. Lineage (NCBI taxonomy): Bacteria > Pseudomonadati > Pseudomonadota > Alphaproteobacteria > Hyphomicrobiales > Phyllobacteriaceae > Mesorhizobium > Mesorhizobium sp. C395A. The sequence continues at coordinate 5,551,291 of NZ_CP100473.1, forward strand.
GCCGATGTCGACATCTTCGTAGGCGAGCACATCTGGCCCGCCATGGCGGTGAACACGGATCGCTTTCATGGTTTTCTTCCCTGCGCTGTTCTCTTGAGTGTGAGATAGCGCGTGGCGGGATATCATTGTAGGCTGATACCGATGACATCAGAGTTCAAACAAAATGATATCTGAACAGATCGGCCTCGACCTTCTCCGCACCTATGTCGCGGTCTGCCGGCAAGGTAACCTGAGCAGGGTCGCCGCGCAGACCGGCAAGACCCAATCGGCGCTTAGCATGCAGATGCGTCGGCTGGAGGGCCTGCTCCAGCGGCATCTGTTCCAGCGCACCGGCCGCGGCGTTGTGCCGACTGCGGAAGGCGAGCTCTTTCTGGGATACGCGACCCGCATCCTCGCTCTCGGCGATGAAGCGGTGGCGCGTCTGCAGCAGGCTAGCAATGGGGGCGGCGTGCGTATTGGTCTTGCCGAAGAGGTCACCACGGCCGCGCTTTGGGCCGCACTCGGGCGGCTTCATCGCACCTATCCCGATATCAGCCTCGACGCGATGGTCGAGCACAGCGTCGCGCTGGGACGGCTGTGGAGCGAGGACGCGTTGGATGTCATGATCGCGCCGACATCCGTCGTCGCGGCCGATGCCGTGACGACATGGAACGTCGAACTGCAGTGGGTCTGCGCCCAGGACTATGTGCTGGACCATGACCGGCCACTCGATCTCGCTGCCTTCGGCGCAACCTGCCCTTGGCGCAGGCGGATGATCGAGGCGCTGATTGCCGCCGGCCGGGAGCACCGGATCGTCCTGTCGTGCCAGAGCGTCACCGGCCTTCAGGCCGTGATCGAGAACGGACTGGGCGTTGGACTGCTTCCGCCCGAATCCGTGCGTACCGCTTCGATGCGGGTGCTGAAGACGTCAGCCGGCCTGCCCGAGCCGCTCACGGTCCAATACGGCCTTTACGCGCACGACCGCAGGACAGCTGTAATCGATGCCGCGATCGAAATCCTGCTTAAGGATTTGCCGGCGGCGCCACGAGCACGGGCCGCCTGACGGCGGGACGCTCTACCGGCCGTAATAGAGGGTGACGGTGTGCTTGGCCTCGGCGAAGAACAGCCAGCGCTCGACCAGCATGCCGGCGAACTGGACGATTGCCGCAAGCACCGACAGCACCGCTGCGAATGGCCAGGGCAAAGCGAATAAGACAGAAAGCAGCAGCAGGGCAGGCAAGGCGAAAGCCAGCAACTGCGTGATCAGCCGCAGCTTTGCGCCATGTTTGCGCGCGATCCGAAAACCCATTTCCTTGAGCAGGTAGTTCTCCTCGGTGTGCGGCCATTCCAGCGAGCGCACTGTGCCGCCAGTGAGCCCTGTCGCCGTGTTGGAGGTGGTCGCGATCTCCAGCGCGTCATTGTATCGCCACGTCGCCAGCTTCCAGCCCCAGCCGAGCAAGGTCAGCAGCAGAGCGGCTACCGCAACGGCGGTCGGGCTGATGGCAAAAGCCTGCAGCAGCGCGTTGAGCAGCACGCTGCCGGTCATCGCCGAAAAGATGAGATAGCCCGGCAGCGTATACGGGCTATGCCACTGCGCGATCGGCTTCAGCGAGGCATAGATCATGCCGGTGGTGCAGACGGTGACGACCGCGCCGATGGCTGCCAGCAGCCCGGCAATAGCTACCCAGCCGCCGGTGTGGCCGAAGAACACCCAGCCGATGCCGAACAACCCGGCCGGAATGAAGGTTGCCACCGAAGCCACGCCTTCGCGCGACAGCCACGAACTGCGCCATTGCGAGAAGGCGCGCCATGCGCGTTCGGGGCGGCCGAGATGGCCGGTCGACGACAAAAGGCCGGCGGCAATCAGGCCAAGCGCCAGCCCCATGCCGATAAGGCCGAGCCAGAAATGGGCCGGGATAAAACCCAGTCCGCCAAGCACGCCGAGCAGCGCCAGCAGTCCGTAGCCCGCTCCTGTAGCAGTGGTGAAGAAAACGACGGAAAAGGCTGGATGCATTGGTCAGTTCGAAAGCATGCGGTCGATCAAGCCAAGAAAACCGCCTTCGACCGTGACTGGCTCGAGCCTTGGCGCCGGCACCGATGCGGCGCGCTGGGCGCGCGGCGGCAGATATTTGTTGGTCGGCTTGTAACCCATCTCCGGCATCAGGTCGACGCCGCCACGCTCCGCCACCAGTTGCGATACCGCCGAGGTGGGATCGCCGAGGTCGCCGAAATGCCGGGCGCTGGTCGGGCAGGCGGCAACGCAGGCCGGCACGCGGTCTTCCTCGGCCAGATTGTCGTTGTAGATACGGTCGACGCACAGCGTGCATTTCTTCATCAAGCCGACGTCGGTATCGAATTCGCGCGCGCCATAGGGGCAGGCCCAACTGCACAGTTTGCAGCCGATGCATTTGCTTTCGTCGATCAGCACGATGCCGTCCGACGCCCGCTTGTAGGACGCGCCGGTCGGGCAGACAGTGACGCAGGCAGGCGTCTCGCAATGCAGGCAGGAGCGCGGAAAGTTGACCGTGCGCCCGCCCGCCTCGGTCGTGTGCTCGTAGCTGTGCACGCGGTTGAACCAGACGCCGTCGACACGGCCGCCATAGGGGTCGATGTCGGTCAGTGGCGCCATGTGGCCGCCGGTGTTCCACTCCTTGCAGGCGGTGACGCAGGCCTGGCAGCCGACGCAGGTGTCGAGGTCGATGACTAGGCCAAGCTTCTTGTCTGTATGGGCGGGAAGGCAGGTCATTCCACGGCTTCCCTATGGACGCGGAACTCGGCGCCGAAGCGAAGGATGTCGGGCGAAGGCTCGACATTTGGCGGCTGGCTGAAACGCTCGAATTGCGGTTCGGTGAAGCCGGCTTCCTCATCAGAGCATTTGACGATGCGCACCCTGAGGTCGAACCACGCCGCCTGACCGGTCACCGGATCGGAATTCGAATAGCGTTTGCCGTTCGCGTCAGCCGATGTCTGGTCGCCGATAATATGGTTGAGCAGGAAGCCGCGATTGCTCTCGGCAGCGTTGTCCTTCAGACCCCAGGCGCCGCGCCTTTTGCCGATGGCGTTCCAGGTCCAGACCGTATCCGCATTGACGCCGTCGACCAGCTTGATCTGCCCCTTAACCCTACCGTTGATGCCTTCGATCCACACCCAGTCGTCGTCGACAAGACTGAGATCTGCCGCGGTCCTGTGGTGCACGAACAGGCGGTTCTGACTGGTGATTTGCCGCAGCCACGCATTCTGCGAGCCCCAGGAATGATACATGTGCATAGGCCGCTGCGTCAGCGCATGCAGCGGGTATTTATGCGGATCGACGGCGGCCTCTTCGAACGGGGTAAACCAGAACGGCAGCGGATCCATATAGGTCTCGATGCGCCGGCGTTCGCTCTCGGGCGGCTGGACGCGACCATGACCGCGCGCGGCGAGGCGAAAGCGCTGCATCGGTTCGCAATAGAGCTGGAACACGATCGGCTCGGCCTTGGGGATGAACCCCATCTGCTCTGCGAAGTCGAGATAGGAGCGGTTGGCCATCTTGTAATAGCGCTGGTCCTCAGCAAAATCCTGGTGCCAGAAGCCGCCATTGCCGATGTAGCGCTGCAACTGGTCGGGATTGACTTCGCCCTTGCCGACGGAAGTGCCGTCCTTGCCGCGCCAGCCGGCCAGCGGGCCGATGCCCGGCGTGCGTTCGTGATTGACGATGTAGTCGGCATAGTCGGCATATCTGGCCGAGCCATCGTCCTCGACGAAGCCGGGCAGGCCAAGCCGAGCGCCAAGTTCGATCAGCACCGATTGGAACGGCCTGACATCTCGGTCCGGTTCGACCACCGGATGGCGGATCGCGTCGCCCGGCCCGTCGGCATGGCTGATCGGCCGGTCGAGCAGGCTGATGCAGTCGTGACGTTCGAGATAGGTGGTGTCGGGCAGCACCAGGTCGGCGAACGGCACCGTCTCGGAATAATAGGCGTCGGAATAGATGATGAAGGGGATCTTGTAGTTACCCGCTTCGTCATGGTCGGTGAGCATGGCAATGGTCTCGACGGTGTTCATCGAGGAATTCCACGCCATGTTCGACATGTACATCATCAGCGTGTCGATTGGGTACGGGTCACCGGCCCACGCATTGCGGATGACCGTATGCATCAGCCCATGCGCGGCGAGCGGCGCATCCCAGGAATAAGCCTTGTCGATGCGCAAAGGCGTGCCGGCCTCGTCGACCAGGAGATCGTCCGGCCCGCAGACGAAGCCGAGCGGCATGCCGTCGAGCGGCGTCATCGGCCTGACCACCTTGCCGGCCGGCTTCGGTCCCGGGGGCGCCGAGCGCGGGTAGGGGGGCTTGAAACGGAAGCCGCCGGGCACGTCCACCGTGCCGAGCAGCACCTGCAGCAGGTGGATGGCACGGCAGGAGTGAAAGCCGTTGGAGTGGGCCGAGATGCCGCGCATGGCATGCATCGACACCGGCCGTCCCTTGATCGTCTCGTGCCGCCGTCCGGCCCAGTCGGTCCACGCAACCGGCAGTTCGATCGTCTGTTCGAAGGCGACGTGGGCGAGTTCGGCAGCGATCCGCCGGATGGTGTCGGCCGGAATGCCGCATCGTGCCGCGACCACATCGGGTGCGTAGCTGTAGTCCATGTAACGGTCGGCGATAAGCTGGAACACCGGCACGCAGCGGCGACCGGCGAACGTGAAGCTGCCGGTCAGCGCCGGCTTCGCATCGGCATCGGCTGCGTTGACGGTTGTCTTCGCCACTCTGTCCCACGCGAGAAGATTGTTGTCGCTGTCGCGCAGGAATAGCCCGTCATCGACCGCGCCCGGCTCCTGGATGACCAGCACATGGGCGTTGGTGTAGCGGAGCAGATAATCGAGATCGATGCGGCCTGCCTTCAGCAGTTCATGGATTAGGGCGAAGACGAAGAGGCCGTCGGTGCCGGGCCGGATCCCGATCCAGTCGTCGGCAATGGCGTTGTAGCCGGTGCGGCAGGGGTTGATCGACACCACCTTGGCGCCGCGCGCCTTGAGTTTACCCAAGCCGATCTTGATCGGGTTGGAATCATGGTCCTCGGCGACGCCGAACAGCATGAAGTATTTCGTATTGTCCCAGTCCGGCTCGCCGAACTCCCAGAACGAGCCGCCGATCGTGTAGAGCCCGCCGGCCGCCATGTTGACCGAGCAGAAGCCGCCATGGGCGGCGAAGTTCGGCGTGCCGAACTGGCTCGCCCACCAGCCGGTCAGCGACTGCGACTGGTCGCGCCCGGTGAAGAAGGCGAGCTTTTTCGGATCGGCCCGGCGGATATTCGATAGCCGCCCGGTCGCAATCGAAAACGCTTCCTCCCACTCGATCTCGCGGAATTCGCCCGAGCCGCGCAGGCCGCTGCGCAACAGCGGCTTCTTCAGCCGCGCCGGGCTGTAGTGCTGCATGATGCCGGAGCTGCCCTTGCCGCAGATCACGCCGCGGTTAACCGGATGGTCCTTGTTGCCGTTGATGTAGCGCACCTTGCCGTCCTTGATGTGGACGTCGATGCCGCACCGGCAGGCGCACATATAACAGGTGGTCTTGGCGATGCTGTCGGAGATAGCGGGCGAGGTGTCGACGCCGTCGCCTTCATCAGGCGCGCGTGTATCGCCAAGCGGCCGTTGCGACGGTGCGGAATTGGCTCCGCGCGGCGCAGCTGGGTTCATGATGCCGGCGTGCTTTTGCTACCTGCGAATTTGGCCCGCGTCTTCGGTCCGGGGCCACGCATATAGTGTTCTTCAGGATGATATCGATCGCCGGCCAGCCGCCGCCTGAGGCCACGGGTCCAATGCGCAAAAAGGGATCTGAACCGCCCGATCATTTTGTTGGCCGCGATTTGTTGGCGAATTTATTCTAACTTCGACTGAAAAAGTAGAATAAAGCTATCGATCCGTCTAATCAGTTGTTCTTGTAAATTCGATCGGAATTGGTTCTTAATGCACACATGACGCTGGACCAGTTGCGCATTTTCGTTGCCGTTGCCGAACGCGGCCATATGACCAAGGCGGCAGAGCTTTTGGGCATCTCCCAGTCGGCGGCGTCGGCCGCCATCCGCGCTTTGGAAGAGCAGCATGGCGTTCATCTGTTCAACCGTGTCGGCCGCAACATCGAGCTGGCTCAGACCGGCCACCGTTTCCTGCCTGAGGCCAAGGCGGTGCTGGAACGCGCCGCCGCCGCCCGAAATGTGCTGGAGCATGTCTCGCAGACGGTCGCCGGCAGCCTGTCCATCGCCGCCAGCCTGACCATTGCCAGCTACTGGCTGCCGCGCCGGCTGGCCTCTTTCCACGAGGCCTACCCGGCGGTGCGCTTGAGCGTCAGCATCGGCAACACCAGGCAGGTCGAGGCCAACGTGCTCGATGGCACCGCCGATCTCGGTCTGGTCGAGGGGCGCACCGAGTCAGACATCCTCCGCCGCACCAAGGTCGACGTCGACAGGTTGATGCTGGTCGTGGCCGCCTCGCATCCCGAAATCGCCGAGATCGCGCCGGGCCGCCCGGATATCAGAGGGCTGCGCTGGATCATCCGTGAGGGTGGTTCGGGCACGCGCGAGGTGCTGGAGGACCTGGCCCGCCGCGAGGGGATATCGCTTGGCGACCTGCAGATATTTCTGGTGCTGCCGAGCAACGAGGCGGTTCGCCAGGCGGTCGAGGCCGGCGCCGGCGCCACCATCATCTCGGACCTCGTCGTCGGACGCGCCGTCGCCGAGGGCAGTCTCCGGTCGGTGCCGCTCGAACTGCCGAAGCGCGACTTCGCCATGATCACCCATCGTGACCGCCGGGCAAGCTTGGCCCAGATGGCGCTCAAGGCGCATCTCGGCGCTGAAGCGGGGAACGGCATCCCGGCATAGCCGTCCTCAGGGCATCTGATATCGGTCTAGGGTCGGGGTGAAATGGTGCGGCCTCGTTTGGGTATTTATGGTCATTATGGGGTAGCCGCAGTTATGTGTTCAGGAGAACTTCCGCTGCGCATCCAGCGCCAGGCCAAGGCCGACCGAACCGAACATGTCGCCCTCGATCACAGCCGCTTGCGGCACCAGCGACAGGATTTCACGCCGTGCCAGCGGGATCGCGGTCGAACCGCCGGTGAGGAATACGGCGGTGATCGCAGACGCCGTTATGCCGGCATCGGCAATCGTCTGCCGCACCGTAGCGGATACCCGCTCGATGTCGGCGGCGATGGTCTCTTCCAGGCCGGTCCGCGAGATCTCGGCGGCGAAATGCGCGCCGGGCAGCGCCACCGTTACATCGGCCGAAGCCTGATCCGTCAGCGCGATCTTGGCTCGTTCGACGAGGCCGGCCAGCGCATGGCCGTAACGGTGCTCGACAATATGGATGAAGCGGTCGACAAGGTCGGCGCGGACGGCCTCGAAGCGGATTTGCCTCAGATGCGTCATCGCCTTGGCAGTATAGACGAGGTTGATGCGCTGCCACGTCGCGAGATCAATGAAATAGCTCGCCGGCAGGTTGCGCTTGCCGTCTTTTGTGGGCGTCAGGTAGCCGAGCTTGGGCATGACATGGGCAATGCTGAGCAGCCGGTCGAAATCGGTGCCGCCGATATGGATGCCGCGGTTGGCCAGGATATCGTCCTTGCGGTCGCGTGAGCGGGCGCGTTGCGGCGAAACCCGCACGATCGAGAAGTCGGACGTGCCGCCGCCCATGTCGACGATCAAGGCCAGTTCCTCGCGCTTCACGTCCTGCTCATAGTCGAGCGCTGCCGCGATCGGTTCGAACTGGAAGGCGATGTGCTTGAAGCCTTGCGCGCGCGCCGCCTTTTCAAGCTCGCTTTGCGCCTTGGCATCGGCTTCCACATCTTCGTCGACAAATTGCACCGGCCGGCCGAGCACAACGTTCTCCACCGGAGCGCCGGCATCTTCCTCAAGCCGCTTCTTCAAATGGCCGACGAACATGCCGACAATGTCGATGAAACCGATCTGCCGGGCCTTGATCCGCGTCTTCTCATGCGCCAGCGAACTGCCGAGCACGCTCTTCAGCGACCGCATCAGCCGGCCTTCGATGGCATCGGTGTAGTCGGCAATGGCGCGGCGGCCGAAATAGGTGTGACCGTCCTCGAATTTGAAGAAAACCGCGCTTGGCAATGTCGGCTGTTCACCTTCCAGCGCCACCAGCCGTGCCTGGCCGTTGCGGATCACGCCCACCGTAGAATTGGACGTGCCGAAATCGATGCCGCCAAATGCCTGGTGCATTGCAGCCTCCTGTCATTGGGTCGTCGCTGTGGCGGGCGTCCGCAAGGCGCGCGCCGTCCAGAGGCCTGACCGTTCTGCCGAATGATTGTGCGTGTAACCCGAGGGTTGGGAGGCGGCGGTCTATCGCAAGACTGAGAAAAGGGGAACCCCTTTTCCCCGGAAATGGGTCCTGCGCGTCAATCCCTGCGGAAAATCAGCCTGCCCAGCCAGCCGGTGATCATGGCCAGCGACACGGAGAAGACGCCGTAGAGAAACGAGTAATCATGCGCGACGCGGAAGATCGACTGTTCGAAGCCCGATTTGCGGATTTCGAGCTGGGCCGAGCTTTCCTTGAGGAACAGACCGCTCTTGAACAGGAACGCGCGGGCTTTATGGGTTCCAACCGGGACGTTGGGCGCCAGCCGCACCGTGGCGCGAAACAGGTTCTGCGACAAGAACTGCACGCCGCCGACATTCTCGCTATAGAGGCCGGTCGCCGCCTTGCGCTCGCGCAGCGCCACGGTGAATTCCTCGATCGTCGCCGGACTGTCGGTTACCTCGGCCGGCTGCATGTAAAGGTTGGAGGCGCCGAGCGACAGCTGCTTGTAGCTGTTGGGTTCGGTGATGTCCTGCAGCGGCCGCGTCGTGGCGACGGAGTAGGATACCGGCACGTTCTCGAAGGTCTCGGATTCCAGATTGACCCAGACGCCGAGCACGCGGTCCTTGCGGCGCACCACCACCGGCCGCGGCGGGCCTTCGAGCACGACGATGACGTCGTAGCGCCCCTGTCGCGCGACCAGCGGGTCGGGATTTTCCAGCGAACCGAAAATGGTCAGGTCGGCGCCGGAAAACCCGGCGGTGATCGACACCGCGTCGGTGGAGAGACCGATCTGGATGCCTTCCGGCAAGGGGTTCGGCGATTGCGCTGCCGCCGGCAGAGCGAGGGCGAAAAGCAAAACGGCGGCCGAAAAAATCCCCCACCGCAGCATCAGTTCAGGCCCGCGGCGGTCAGCGAATAGAGGTTTGGCGGCGTGACGAAGAGATCGATGGCAAGCCGGATCGCGACCGCCAGCACCAGCAGCGCCAGCAGTGCCCTGAGCTGTTCGCCGCGCAGCTTCTGTCCTGCCTTGGCGCCATATTGCGCGCCGGCAACGCCGCCCGCCATCAGCAGGAAGGCAAGCATGACGTCGACCGTCTGGTTGGTGGTGGCGTGGACAAGCGTGGTGTAGGCCGAGGTGAAAATGATCTGGAACAGCGAGGTGCCGATGACGACGTTGGTCGGCACCTTCAAGAGATAGATCAGCGCCGGCACCATGATGAAGCCGCCGCCGACACCCATGATCGACGACAGGAAGCCGATGCCGGCGCCGAGCCCCAGCACCGGAATGACGCTGACGAACAGCTTCGAGGCCCTGAAGCGCATCTTCAGCGGCAGCCGGTGGATCCAGTTGTGCTGGCCGGATTTCTTCAAGACCGGCGCCGCACCGCTGCGCGTCGCGCGCAGCGCATTGACGCTCTCGACCAGCATCAGCCCGCCGACGGTGCCAAGCAGCACGACGTAGAGCAGCGAAATGAACAAATCGAGCTGGCCGAGCCGACGCAGGAAGGCAAAGACAAAGATACCGCCGGTCGAGCCGACAATGCCGCCGGCCAGCAGCACCCCGCCGAGCTTGAAGTCGAGCGTGCCGCGCTTCATGTGCGACAGCGCGCCGGAGAAGGAGGAGGCGATAACCTGGTTGGCGCCGGTAGCAACGGCGATTGCCGGCGGGATGTTGTAGAAGATCAAGAGCGGCGTGATCAGAAAGCCGCCACCGACCCCGAACATGCCCGACAGGAAACCCACCGCCGCGCCCATTGCCAGCAGCACGAAGACGTTGACGGAAATTTCCGCGATCGGGAGATAGATGCCCACCCGTCAGTCTCGATCAGTTTGCCTGTCGGCGATTGCAGCCATTCCAGGGCATTGTCGCACCGAAAAGCCAATTCTTTCTTGCACCGCCGGGGCAGTGGGATCAAACCCCGCCGCCCTACCGAAACAAAAAACATCTCAAGCAGTTAGCAGGCAAATGTATGGCAGGGCGTCGCGTTAGCGACGCATCTGCCGTTATTTGTGCGCCAGCAGCGCCTTCACCAGCTTTTCGTCGATTTCGCCGGTCGCCTGCATCTTGTTTTCGGTCTGGAAAGCCATGATTGCGGTCTTGGTCTTGCCGCCCATCACGCCATCGGCGCCGCCGGCATCGTAGCCGTTCTTGTTGAGGATGAGCTGGATGTTCTTGACCGCCTTCTTCATGTCGACGCTGGCGGTGGTCTGCGGCGTGCCTTCCTGCCAGGATTCAGGAATGTCGGCCGAGTTGGACGCCGGGTCGAGCGGCTTCGGCTTCCACAGTTCCGTGGCGGCGCGCGCCCGCTCCAGCTGTTCGGGGCGCAGCGCAGTGGCGACTTCGTCGCGCTTTGCAGCCGCATCCTTGTCGCCGGTCTTGGCGACGAGCGCGAACCATTTGTAGGATTCCTCCAGGCTCTGCTTCATGCCGACGCCCTTTGCCGCCAGGATGCCGAGATTGAACTGGCTGTCCTTGACGCCGACATCGGCCGCCGCCTGAAACCAGTGCGCGGCCGATTCATTGTCGGTCACGCCGTCGGCGGCCATGGCAAACAGAACGGCCAGATTGTGCATGGCGCTGGCATTACCCTGCGCGGCGGCGAGCTGGTAGAAGGTCTTTGCCTTCTTGACGTCGCGCGTGACGCCGATGCCCTTCTCGTAGAAATTGCCGATGCGGTATTCCGCCGGTGCGAAGCCGAGCTCGGCCGACTTTTCGTACCATTTGGCCGCTGCCGCCATGTCTTCCTTGACGCCGCGCGATTCAGCATAGCGCGAACCGAGCTCGAACAGCGCCTTGGCGTCGCCGCCGGCAGCCGCGTCGCGCAAGGCTTGCGGGCCGGCATCGGCCGGAACGTCTATCTTGGCCACGACAGGTGCTACCGCGGCATCAGCCGGCGGAATGGCGCCGGTAGTATCCGAGGCCGTCGTATCCGAGGCCGAGGGCGCCATGACGGCGGCCGCAGGCTGCGCGTCAGCAGCCGCCGGTTCCGCAGTGGCGGTCGTCGGCAGCATTGCATTTGGCGCGGGGGCCGGATCGGCCAGAGCCATCGGCGCTGGCGCGGGTTCCACGGCCGGCATTTCGGGCTCGGCGATCGAGGCCGCATTCATTGGCGCATCGTTGCCAACTGCCGGTTCCGTGGGCTCCGCCTGCCTGACGGTCCGGGCCGGCGCGTCCTGCACGGCCACCTGCGCGTCTGCCTTGGGTTGGCTGGCAGCGTTGACCGAAGCAGTCTCGACCGGCTGCGAGGCGACGATCGGCGCTGTATCGTTGCTTGCGACCTCGACCGGGTCGGCGAAGAAGGCCTTGCCGAGTTGCAGGCCGGCAAGCGCCAGCATGATCGCGACCGCTCCCATCAGTATCGGCTTGCGCCGCGCCTTGAGCAGGTCGCCGATACGAAGCGCCTTGACCGGGCCCTTCATGGTGGACTGGCGTTTCAGCGCGTCGGCCTCGGCGGCCGCAGCCTGCGCCGCGCGCCTGGCAGCGGCAATGAAGTCGGATTTCGATGCATCGCCGGAGTTTTGGCGCACCGGTGGGCCACGTTCGTCGCGTACGCGCTTCATGATGGCGTTGAGGTCGGGCGCGCCGGAGCCCGGCTCCAACGGCCGGTTGGCGAGCTTCGGATCGAGCGGCTCGTCGAGATCGACGCTCGGCATGTCGACATTGGGCCCCGAGCCGGCAAGCGGCGGCATGTCAGCCGGCTTCTTGCCCCTGAAGGCGCGCGCCAATCCACCGAACAGCGACGTCTTGGCCGTGGCTTCGCCTTTCTCGGCAATCCTGTCGGAACCGAGCGCTGCCTGGGCAGCGGCCGCGGCAGCCTCGGCTGGCGAGCGCCGCACGGGTTCGCTGCCCATGACCGGGTCGCTACGCGTACCCGGGTCGCTACGCGTACCCGGGTCGGCGCGCATATCCGGCTCGCTGCGCATGATGGCGGCGGCGCGGCCGTCGAGATCGGCCATGTCTCCGGTCAGCGGCAGCGGCTGGTCGATATCCATCGACGGCGCGTCCTGCACCGAAATCTTGGAGGCGCGTGCAGCGCGGGCCCGCCGCGCCGGCTCGGCCTGGGCATCCAGAAGCTCGCTCACCGCCTCCGCCGGTTCGCTGGTCTCCAGCGAGCCCAGACGATCGACGATCTTGAGCAACGTGTCGTGGATAGCCTCGAATGTCCGTGAATTGCGCTCGTCCGAACGGCGCGTCAGCGCTTCCAGCGTCTTCAGATCCTGAGCAAGGCCGGTAACGGCCGCGGTGTTGGCGTTGAAATCTGCCAGCGAGCGCACGGCGCTCTCGGCTGCTTCGCGTGCCGCGCCCATGATGGATTCGCGGGTTCCGGCCAGCGACTTCTCGATTTCGTTGAGGCGCGGGCTGATGTCCTCGAATTCCGGCAGCGGCGTGCCGGGCTTCGACAGATGCGCCGATAGGCTGGAGACCTGCGCCTCAAGGCTGCGGATCAGTGCCGGATCGATGCCGGCGACCTGCGCGGCCGACGATTCCAGCCGGCTTGAAATGTCTTCGAGCCGGCTTTCCAGGCCGCGGATCGCCGCCTCGTTGGCAGGATCGGGAATGCGCGTCTCCATGCGTTGGGCGAGCGCGGTGAAGCGTGCGTCGATGGCGTCCATGATGCCGGCGCTGTCAGCCTGCGGCTGGCGCTGGTCCAGCCGGTCGGCAACCTCGTCCAGCCGCCGCTCGAGATCGCGAAACAGCATGTTGCCCTGTTCGATGGCGTCGCCCTGCCGACGTTCCATCATGCCCGACAGCACGTCGAAGCGCTGTTCCAGACCCTGGAAGATATAGTCGGCGTCGGGCATGGCCGGGGCGCGATCGATCTTGTCGGCGATCATCGCGATCTGCTTGCCGAGGCGCTCCATCGCCTGTTCCGGCAGATTGGCGCGGCCGGCAAGCTCGTCGACCCTGTTCGACAGCGTGCTGAGACGGTCGAGAACCTCGCCGCTCGGACGAACCTGCACGACTTCCTCGATCTGCTGCGCCAGCGAGGCGATCCGCTTCTCGATGCGTTCAAAGGGTTCGGGGTCGAAGGAATTGGCCTGTGCGGCGACGGTCGAGGCGACGATGGCGCGCGAAATCTCGTCGAGCCGTTCGTCGATCAGGCCAAGCGTGTCGCCGCCGCGGTTGCTCTGCTGGCTGACGAAATGATCGACGGCGCCGGCAAGCGTGCGGACCTTTTCTTCCATCGAGCGCAGCGACAGCGATTCCGGCAGATTGTGGACCGCATTGCTGATCTGTTCGAGCCGGTCGGTCAGGGCCGAAAATCCGGGGCCGTCGGCACGGTTGCGCTGGTCGGCGTCGACACGGTCCTCGAACGCGCTCCAGCGGCGGTCGAAATCGTCCCAGCGGCGGTCGACCTTCAGCACACTTTCCTCGCGCGCCAATGTGTCGAGCGCCGTCTTTACCTGCTCAAGCTCGAGCCGCAGCATGTTGACGCTTCGGTCGTCGCTCTTCTCGGCCAGCGTCTGGATGGCGCCGGACAGCCGCTCGAATTCGACGCCGAGTTCGGCGCTGCCCTTGCCGGGCAAGCCGCTTGCCTGACCACCCGATTGGTTGCTCGCCTGGAACGCCCGTTCGATGTCCTTGCGCAGCGCGGCGAATTCGCGCTGCAGGCCGGCGGTCATCTGATGGCGAAGTTCCTCGCGCAGGCCGCGCAATTCGCCGGCGATCTTGCCGACCACGGCGACGCTGTCTTCCTGGCCGCGCACGCGGTCGATGTCGCGCGCGATCGCCTGATAGTTCTGGTCGAAGCCGGCCGTCACAGGGCTTTTCGGCCGCGGCGCGGGCTGCGGGTCCTCGTACCAGCGCGGCGGCGGGGCGTAGGGCTGGGCACTTGCGTAGCGCGGCTCCGGAGCGGGCCGGCGCGGATCGAAGCGCTCGGCGGCGTCCTCGCGCTTGCGCTCCAGCCGCTGCTCCAGCGTTTCCAGCGAGCGGTTCAATTCATCAAGCGTAGTGTTCGGCCTGCGCGGCCTGCCGGCGTTGAGTGTATCGAGATAGGACCGCTTGCTGTTCATCGATGCGTCCGTTTTTCAGAATGGCCGGCTTGCTGCCAGTTTCCCCAGGTCCTTGTCGGGAACGAAGGCGGCCGCGCGGCACTGCTGCGGCGAAAGACGAGCTTCCCGGGCCATGCCCGCTCTCCGAAAAACCGTGAAAAATTCGCTACAGGATAAACACGGGTGACCGACATCCGCACATTTCACCCATCGTGGTAAACAAGGCGTTAACCAAGCTTAAGAAGTTACGGCATTGCTGGAATACAGGCGGTGCCCGTTCGGACCCGGCGCCGGGGGTGCGGCATAAGGTTTCGCAATCCCAGAACGCCCTTGCGTCATGCGGCGGCTATCGTTATAGAATTGACGTAAACGTAAGAGGGGCGCCGTTCGTGCCTTTTGCGATGAATTAGTTGAAACCACGACTGGAAGCATGCCCCCGCTTCCACTCAGGCGTTGCAAGGTCCGAGACCGCGATGCCACGACAGGGGAAAGCCAGTGACTATGAAACTTGTTTCGCCCGGCGAAGCCGCGGCCAACACCAACAATATGTCTGCCGAAGCCGGCGAGGAGCTGGTGCGCATCGGCGAGATGGCCAAGAAATACGGCGTGACTCTGCGCACGCTGCGGTTCTATGAAGACAAGGGCCTGCTCAATCCAAAGCGCGATGGGGCGACGCGGCTCTACACGCGTCGCGACAAGGCGCGGCTGAAGCTGATCCTCCTCGGCCGCAAGGTCGGGTTCTCGCTACGCGACGTCAAGCAGATGATGGATCTCTACGATCCGACGGGATCCAACATCAAGCAATTGCGGCTGGCTCTCGACAAGTCGGAGAAGCAGCTTGCCCGCCTGCAGAAGCAGCGCGCGCTGATCGACGACGCCATCAACGAGTTGAGCGGCTCGATGTCGGCCGTGCGCCAGATGCTGTCCGAGCGTTCGGCCCCGGCCAGCGCCGCCAGCTGATTTCGCTCCGCAGTTCCCGGCGAAAGCTTTGAAGGTAAGAGCCGCGCGGCCCGCCTGCGTGGCTCTTTTTGCTTGACCACCCTCGCTTTGCGCAAAGCCATGCACCGCTCGTGCCGATAGGCTGGCATAAGTAAATTTTGTAGCGGCGACCAAATTGACGTTTACGCAAACGTCAATTTTTGCTATCCCGCTTTCAACATTGGCCCGCATGCCGCCCCCAACCTCATGTTTCGGGGCCCGATCTCGCGGCCAAGGCCCGCATGGTGGAGGAAACACATGCCGATCTACAGGGCGCCGGTCCAGGACACGCTGTTCGTGCTCAACGAGGTGCTGGGTTATCAGCGCTACTCCAACCTTCCCGGATTTGCCGACGCGACGCCCGACGTTGTCGAGGCGATCCTCGCCGAAGGCGCCAAGCTTGCCGAAAACGTTATGCATCCTCTGAACCGCGTCGGTGACATGGAAGGCTGCGTGCGCCATGAGGACGGCTCGGTGATGACGCCGAAGGGCTTCAAGGAAGCCTACGACCAGTATCGCGAAGGCGGCTGGATGGGACTGGCGGCGCCCGTCGAGTTCGGCGGCCAGGGGCTGCCCTATGCCGTGCACACCGCGGTTGCCGAATACATGGTTTCGGCCAACATGGCGCTGATGATGTATCCCGGCCTGACTCAAGGCGCTATCGCTGCGATCATCACACACGGCACCGACGAGCAGAAGGCGACATGGCTGCCGAAGCTGGTCGAGGGGTCCTGGACCGGTACCATGAACCTGACCGAGCCACATTGCGGCACCGATCTCGGCCTGCTGCGCACCAAGGCGGTGCCGAACGGCAACGGCACCTACAAGATCTCAGGCCAGAAGATCTTCATCTCGGCCGGCGAGCACGACATGTCGGAAAACATCGTCCATCTCGTGTTGGCCCGCATCGAAGGCGCGCCGGCGGGCGTGAAGGGCATCTCGTTGTTCATCGTGCCAAAGCTGAAGCTCGATGCCTCGGGCAATCCGGGCGAGAAGAACACGCTCTCCTGCGGGTCGATCGAGGAGAAGATGGGCATACACGGCAATTCGACTTGCGTCATGAATTATGACGAGGCCGAAGGCACGCTGCTCGGCGAGGCCAATGGCGGCCTGAAGGCGATGTTCACGATGATGAACGAAGCCCGCCTCGGCGTCGGCCTGCAGGGCCTGTCGCTGTCCGAGATCGCCTACCAGAACGCGGTCTCCTACGCCAAGGACCGGCTGCAGGGCCGCTCGCTGTCTGGCGCCAAGGCGCCGGACAGACAAGCCGATCCGATCATCGTCCATCCCGACATCCGCCGCTCGCTGATGACCATGAAGGCCTTCAACGAGGCCGGCCGCGCGCTGGCGCTGTGGACGGCGATCAAGTCCGACATCGCCCACCGCTCCGCCGACGACAAGGATCGCCAGGCGGCCGACGACTATACCGGCCTGCTGACGCCGGTGGTCAAGGGCGTGCTCACCGACAAGGGTTTTGACCATGCCGTCATGGCGCAGCAGGTGTTCGGCGGCCACGGCTACATCGAAGAGCACGGCATGAGCCAGTTCGTGCGCGATGCCCGCATCGCCATGATCTATGAAGGCGCCAACGGCATCCAGGCGCTCGACCTCGTCGGCCGCAAGCTTGGCCTGAATGGCGGCCGCGCCGTGCAGGCCTTCTTCAAGGACGTCGGCGAGTTCTGCGAGGAGAACCGCGCCGACGAGAAGCTGGCGCCTTTCACGAAGGCGCTGAAGAAGGGCCTCAACGATCTGCAGGCGGCGACCATGTGGCTGGTGCAGAACGGCATGGCCAAGCCCGACAATGCCGGCGCCGCGTCGACCGATTACATGCATCTCTTCGGCCTGGTGGCGCTGGGCTACATGTGGGCGCAGATGGCCAAGGCCGCGCTCGGCAAGACCGGCGCCAATGGCTCCCAATCTGTCCACGAAAATGGGGCTTTTTACGATAACAAGGTGGTGACGGCGCGCTTCTTCATGGAGCGGATCATGCCCGAGACATCGGCACATCTCGCCCGCATTTCCAGTGGTGCGGACACGCTAATGGCGCTGCCTGCGGAAGCGTTCTAGAAATGGCTGGCGTCCCCCTCCCCCTTGAGGGGAGGGTGGCCCGAAGGGCCGGGAGGGGTCCTTGCGTGCAGTGCGCCGGCTGGTTGGCGCTTTGGTAGGAGATGATCGCAATGCCCCAAACCCGCGTCAATTCCGAAGATAAGGTCGAGCACGTCATCGGCGACCCCACCCGACCGCTTCGCGGCCACCCTCCCCTCGAGGGGGAGGGGGACGTTGGCGCGGGAGAAACGGCATGACAAATCCAGCCGAAGTGCTCTCCTTGCCGAAGCCCGCCTGGGCGGCGGACGAGGTCGGCATGCTCTACGACATGGCGCACCGCTTCATGTCGGAAGAGATCGCGCCGCGCTACGACGAGTTCGAGAAGAACGAGATGGTCGACCGCGAGAGCTGGCGCAAGGCGGGTGCCGCCGGCCTGCTCTGCGCCTCTATGCCGGAGGAATATGGCGGCTCCGGCGGCACCTTCGCGCATGAGAGCGCCATCATCGAGGCGATCGGCCATGTCGGCGTCGACGGTTTCGGCATCGGTCTCCACAACGCGATCGTTGCTCCTTACATCCTTCACTACGGCTCGGAAGAGCAGAAGAAGAAATGGCTGCCGAAACTGGCGACCGGCGAACTGATCGGCGCCATCGCCATGACCGAGCCGGGCGCCGGCTCCGACCTGCAAGGCGTCAAGACGCGCGCCGAGAAGGACGGCAACCAGTACAAGATCAACGGTTCGAAAACCTTCATCACCAATGGCCAACTGGCCAATTTCATCATCGTCGTCACCAAGACCGATCCGGCCAAAGGCGCCAAGGGCACCTCGCTGATCGTCGTCGAGGCCGACGAGGCCGAAGGCTTCGAACGCGGCCGCAACCTCGACAAGATCGGCCTGAAGGCCAACGACACGTCGGAGCTGTTCTTCAATGATCTGCGCGTGCCGACCTCGAACCTGCTTGGCCACGAAGAGGGACAGGGCTTCATCCAGCTGATGCAGCAATTGCCGCAGGAGCGCCTGCAGATCGGCACCGGCGCGATCGCCATGATCGAGCGCGCGCTTGCTCTGACCATCGACTACGTCAAGGACCGCAAGGCCTTCGGCAAAGCGATCATCGAGTTCCAGAACACCCAGTTCAAGCTCGCCGAACTGAAGACCGAGGCCACCATCGGCCGCGTCTTCTACAATGATTGCGTCACCCGCCACATCAATGGCGGGCTGGATCCGGTGACGGCGTCGATGGCGAAATACTGGCTCTCGGACCTGCAGGGAAAAGTCGTCGACGAATGCCTTCAATTGCATGGCGGCTATGGCTACATGAATGAATATCCGATCGCCCGCATGTTCCGCGACGCCCGCGTCCAGCGCATCTACGGCGGCACCAACGAGATCATGAAATTGCTGATCGGCCGCTCTCTCTGAGAGCGACGTCGGCAAAGCAAGGAGCAAGCAAATGGCTGAAGCTTATGTCTATGACGCCGTGCGCACACCGCGCGGCAAGGGCAAGAAGGATGGCTCGCTGCACGAGATGCCGGCGGTGCGGCTTGCGGCCAGGACGCTTGAAGCGTTGCGCGACCGCAACGGCCTCGACACTGCAAACGTCGACGACATCATCTTCGGCTGCGTCGATCCGGTCGGCGAAGCCGGCTCCGTCATTCCGCGTGCCGCCGCCTTCGAGGCCGGCTACGATAACAAGGCGCCGGGCATGCAGATCTCGCGCTTCTGCGCCTCAGGCCTCGACGCCATCAATTTCGGCGCCGCCAAGATCGCTCAAGGCGCCGACGAGATCGTCATTGCAGGCGGCGTGGAATCGATGTCGCGCGTCGGCATGGGCGCCTCGGGCGGCGCGTGGTTCATGGACCCGTCCGTCGGCCTGCCCGGCTGGTTCGTGCCGCAAGGCATTTCGGCCGACCTGATCGCCACCAAATACGGTTTTTCGCGCGACGACGTCGATGCCTATGCGGTCGAGAGCCAGAAGCGTGCGGGCAAGGCCTGGGCCGATGGCCGTTTCAAGAACTCCGTCATACCGATCAAGGACCAGAACGGCCTCACCATCCTCGATCATGACGAGCATATGCGGCCGTCGACCGACATGCAGTCGCTGGCCTCGCTCAACCCGTCCTTCGTCATGCCTGGCGAAATGGGCGGCTTCGACGCGGTCGCCGTGCAGAAGCATCCGGAAGTCGAAGAGGTCAACCACGTCCACCATGCCGGCAACTCGTCCGGCATCGTCGATGGTGCGGCCGCCGTACTGCTCGGCTCGAAGAAGGCCGGCAAGACGATGGGCCTGAAGCCACGCGCCCGCATCCGCGCCTTTGCCAACATCGGCTCCGAGCCGGTGCTGATGCTTACCGGTCCGGTCGACGTCACCGAGAAGCTTCTGAAGCGCGCCAAGATGAAGCTGTCGGATATCGACCTGTTCGAGCTCAACGAGGCCTTCGCCTCAGTGGTGCTGCGCTACATGCAGGCATTCGAAATCCCGCACGACAAGATCAACGTCAATGGCGGCGCCATCGCCATGGGCCATCCGCTCGGTGCCACCGGCGCGATGATCCTGGGCACGGTGCTGGACGAGCTCGAGCGCCGCGATTTGAACACCGCTCTGGTGACGCTCTGCATCGGCGCCGGCATGGGCACCGCAACGATTATCGAACGCGTCTGATTTTCGGCCGGAAGGAGAGAGACATGACTTATACAAACTTCACGGTCGACACGGACGCAGACGGCATCGCGATGGTCACCTGGAACATGCCGGACCGCTCGATGAACGTCTTCACCGAAGAGGTGATGAACGAGTTCGACAAGATCATCGACCAGGTGGTGGCCGACGCCGCCATCAAGGGCGCGGTGATCACCTCGGGAAAGGACAGCTTCTCCGGCGGCGCCGACCTGACCATGCTGCAGAAGATGCTGGCCGTATTTGCCAAGGAGAAGACCAAGGACCCGGAGAAGGCGGCACAGCTTTTGTTCGACAATGCCGGCCGCATGGGTGGCTTGTGGCGCAAGCTCGAAACGTCGGGCAAGCCTTGGGTCTCGGCGATCAACGGCACCTGCATGGGTGGCGCGTTCGAGCTGTCGCTGGCCTGTCATGGCCGCGTTGCCGCTGACTCCGAAAAGGTCAAGATGGCCTTGCCGGAAGTCAAGGTCGGCATCTTCCCCGGCGCCGGTGGCACCCAACGCGTGCCGCGCCTGACCGACCAGCAGCAGGCGTTGCAGATGCTGACCACCGGCCAGACGCTGTCGCCGCAGAAAGCCAAGGCGATGGGGCTGATCCACGAGATCGCCGAACCCGGCAAGCTGATCGAGACCGCCAAGGCGATGATCAGGAACGGCCTGAAAGCCGTCCAGCCCTGGGACGAGAAGGGCTTCAAGCTGCCTGGCGGCCAAATCTATACGCCGGCCGGCTTCAATCTGTGGCCGCCGGCCATCGCCATCCTGCGCCGCGAGACCTACGGCAATTATCCGGCCGCCGCGGCGATCCTGAAATGCGTCTATGAAGGCCTGCTGGTGCCGTTCGACACCGGTCTGCGGATCGAACAGCGCTATTTCACCGAAATCATGCAGTCGAAGGAAGCAGCAGCGATGATCCGCTCGCTGTTCGTCTCGCTGCAGGAGCTCAACAAGGGCGCCCGCCGCCCGGCCGGCGTGCCGGAGACCAAGTTCAAGAAGATCGGTATTCTCGGCGCCGGCTTCATGGGCGCCGGCATCGCCTTTGTCACCGCCAAGGCCGGCATCCCGGTCGTCCTGCTCGACCGCGACATGGCGTCGGCCGAAAAGGGCAAGACGCATTCCGACAGCCTGATCTCCGATCAGGTCAAGAAGGGCCGCGTCAAGCCCGAGGAGAAGGACAGACTTCTGTCGCTGATCACGCCGTCGGCCGACTATGCCGATCTCGCCGGCTGCGATCTGGTGGTCGAGGCGGTGTTCGAGGATTCGGCCGTCAAGAAGGCTGCCACCGAGCAGGCCGAAGCCGTGCTGAAATCGTCGGCGATCTTCGCCTCCAACACCTCGACCATCCCGATCACCGCACTGGCCAAGAATTCGGCGCGGCCGAAGAATTTCGTCGGCATCCACTTCTTCTCGCCGGTCGACAAGATGATGCTGGTCGAGATCATTTTGGGCAAGAAGACCGGCGACAAGGCGCTGGCCACCGCGATCGATTTCGTGCGCGCCATCAAGAAGACGCCGATCGTCGTCAACGACACGCGCGGCTTCTACGTCAACCGCTGCGTGCTGCGCTACATGTCGGAAGCCTACAAGATGCTGATCGAAGGCGTTCCGGCGCCGATGATCGAGAACGCCGCCAAGGCCGCCGGCATGCCGGTCGGCCCGCTGGCGCTGACCGACGAGACGGCGATCGACCTTGCCCAGAAGATCATGAAGCAGACCATCAGGGACCTCGGCGACAAGGCCGTCGACCCCAGGCAGATGGCGTTGATCAACACGCTGGTCGACACCCATGGCCGCTTCGGCCGCAAAAACGGCAAGGGTTTTTACGACTATCCCGCCAAGCCCGCCAGGAAGAAGCTGTGGCCGGGCCTGAAGGATCTCTATCCGCAGCTGGAGGCCGAGAAGGTCGATTATGAGGAACTGCAGCAGCGCCTGCTGGTCACCATTGCGCTGGAAGCGGCCCGGGTGATGGAGGAAGGCATCGTCACCGATCCGCGCGAGGCCGATCTCGGGTCGATCCTCGCCTTTGGTTTCGCGCCATTCACCGGCGGCGCGCTGTCCTATATCGACGGCATCGGCGTCGGGGAGTTCGTCAGAATAGCCAAGGGCCTGCAGAAGAAATACGGCGCCGAGTTCAAGGCGCCCAAGCTGCTACTCGACCTGGCGGAGAAGGGCGAGACCTTCTACCAGCGCTTCGATCCCTATGCGAAAGGCGAGGTGCAGAAGGCCGCTTGAGCTAGCGCCCCATGTACGTCTGAGGGCGCCTTGCGCGCATGATGGCCACGGCAAGGCGCGCCGTGACCCTTTACGCGGTCGGCAGCGAAAGTCGGCTGGCTTTTCGCTGCCTGCCGACATCGACTTCAACCTCCATCTCAACAACGCCCGCTACATGATGCTCGCCGACCTCGCGCATGACCCCGAAAATCGGAATCGATTTTCGGAAAGGATCATGCGCCAAATCAAATGCTACTGCGTCCTTGGCGCGTCCAATAGGACGCTTGACCGCTCCGTTCAACCGCGGCCGCCGACCGAGGCCGAGCGGGTTTGCATGACCTCCCACCAAGGATTGCGCAGCCTTGCCAAGGCAGTTTGAGGCATCCATGACGACTTCGCCGCACACAGCTTTTTAGGGGATCGGGCCGCGCGCCGGTGGACAATCGGATGACCACGCGTTAGAAGGAAAAGGTATTTTTTCCTGTTTTGAGGAGAGCGAATTGCTCTCGCATGACCGAGTTTGGGCAGCCATCGACGCTCTCGCCGAGCGCTATTCGTTGTCGGCCTCCGGCCTGGCCCGGCGAGCCGGTCTGGACTCCACCGCTTTCAACAAGTCGAAGCGGCTGTCCTCGGATGGGCGACCGCGCTGGCCCTCGACCGAATCGCTGGCCAAGATCATCGAGGCGACAGGCGCTTCGCTCGACGAATTCACCGGACTGGTCGAAGGCCGTGCCAAGACAGCTTCGGGCTCGTTAGCCCCGCAGCGTTCGGCGGTGCCGCTGCTCGGCTTCGCCCAGGCCGGCGCCGGCGGCTTCTTCGATGATGCCGGCTATCCCTCAGGCCAGGGCTGGGACCTTGTCGAGCTTCCGGCACGGGCGACCGAAACCTCCTATGCGTTGAAGGTGCAGGGCGATTCCATGCTGCCGCTCTACCGCAATGCCGATGTGCTGATCGTCGAGCCGGGCGCCGCTACCCGCAAGGGCGACCGCGTCGTCGTCAAGACCAATGCCGGCGAAGTCATGGCCAAGGTGCTCGACCGCCAGACGACGAAATCGATCGTGCTGATTTCGCTCAACCCCGACCATCCGGACCGCGACATCGCGATGCGCGATGTCGAATGGGTGGCGCGGATCGTCTGGGCAAGCCAGTAGGTCTCGCGGTGCGTCTGCTTCAAATCCTCATAGCCCTCCTGGCGATCCCGGTGATGGTCGCCATTGTCGTCGCCGGCGGTCGCGCGCTGCATCGCGACGGCCCCGCCATTACTGTCGACCAGATCGACCCGGACACCGAGGCCGTGCCCGAGGAGCCGGCGACGTCGGCGATCCCCGAGGTCCAGCCCGTCAAGCCTCCGATGCACTCGCCTCAGGTGCATTCGAGGGCGATCGATCCCGAGGCCATCGCTCCGCCGCCGCTGCTGGTAGAAGAACTTGAACGGGTTGAGCCACGCGCGCCGCTGAGCGACCTGGCGCTGGCCGGGCCGCCCAAGCCGCGTGGGCGCAGAGCGGTCGACGACTGGGGAGGAACAAAACTGTTCCAGCCGGTCGCGGCCGCCGCCGGCCTGATCGAAGCCAATGGTTATTCCGTGACGGTCTCCGGCATCGACATCGTCAGGCAAGACGAGACCTGCACCGAGGGCGGCAAGTCCTGGGCTTGCGGTATCAGGGCGCGTACCGCGTTCCGGTCTTTCCTGCGCGGCCGGGCCGTTGCCTGCAAGGTGCCGCCGGAGGCCGACCGTGCGCTGATCGCCGCCGAATGCCGCATCGGCAAGCTGGATGTCGGCCAGTGGCTGGTCGAAAACGGCTGGGCGCGCGCCACGGCAGGCGGCCCCTATGTCGAAGCGGGCGACAAGGCGCGCGCCGCCAAGAAGGGCGTCTTCGGCGCCGCGCCCGATCTTGGCGGCCTGCCACCGGCGCCAACGCCTGTTGCGGCACCGACGGCGTCGCAACCGATCCTCGATGCCCCGGCGATAGACACGCCGCCGGCCGGGACGGAAATTACGCCGCCAGCTGACCAGCCAGCGCCCGCTCAATGAGCGCGCGGGTTTCGGCGATGCCGTAGAGGGCTGCGAACGAACCGAAGCGCGGTCCGCGTTCCTGGCCGATCAGCACCTGGTAGATCATCTGGAAGAAAGCGCCCGAGACACCAGGGCCGCCGTCCGGGCTCTTCTTCGAATGGTCCTGATAGCGTTCGATCTTGCGCGCCACGTTGAGCGAAGCGTTCTGGATCGCTTCGCCGTCGGCGCCGGCCGGCAGGCCAGCAAGCGCGTTGCCAAGCGCTTCCAGCGCCACGCGTTCGACATCGTCGGCCGGCCGGAAGGTCTTCGTCGGCTTCACGAAATCGTCGAAGTAGCGGATGGCGAAACCGACCAGCTGGTCGAGTTCGGGATGCGTCGCCGGCGTCACGCCAGATGCATGGCGCGAGATGAAGCCCCACAGCACATCCTTGTTTTGCGCGTTGGAGGCGCTGACCAGGTTGAGCAGCAGCGAGAACGGCACCGGCATGTCGATGGAAGGCGGCTTGCCGTCATGCATGTGCCAGACCGGATTGCCCAGCCGCTCCTTCCAGTCCTGGCGCGGATAGGCGTTGAGGAAGGTGTAGTACTCGTCGACGGCGCGTGGGATGACGTCGAAATAGAGCTTTTTCGCCTGCCTTGGCCGCTGATACATATAGAGGCCGAGGCTTTCGGTCGGCGCGTAGCGCAGCCATTCGTCGATGGTCAGCCCGTTGCCCTTCGACTTCGAGATCTTCTGGCCGTTCTCGTCCAGGAACAGTTCGTAGACGAAATGCTCGGGCGCGCGCCCGCCGAGAATGTTGCAGATGCGGTCGTAGATCACCGCGTTCGTCTGGTGGTCCTTGCCGAACATTTCGAAATCGACGCCGAGCGCTGCCCAGCGCATGCCGAAATCCGGCTTCCACTGCAGCTTGACCTTCCCGCCGGTCACCGAAAGCGTGGTCTCGGTGCCCTCATCGTCGAAGGTGATGTTGCCGGCCTTGGCGTCGACATGCTTCATCGGCACGTAGAGCACGCGCCCGCTCTTCGGCGAGATCGGCAGGAACGGGCTGTAGGTTGCCTGCCGCTCCGGCCCCAGCGTCGGCAGCATCACCGCCATGATCTGCTCATAGCGCTCGGCGGCGCGCACCAGCATCGCATCGAAGCGGCCGGCCTTGTAGTACTGCGTGGCGCTGGCGAATTCGTAGTCGAAGCCGAACGTGTCGAGGAAGCGGCACAGCATCGCGTTGTTGTGGTCGCCAAAGCTCGGATAGTCGCCGCCGAACGGATTGGGCACCGCCGACAGCGGCATATGCAGATAGGGCTCGAGCGCTGCGCGATCCGGCACATTGTCGGGGATTTTGCGCATGCCGTCCATATCGTCGGAGAAGCAGAGCAGCTTGGTCTTGACCTTGTTCCCGGTCAGCACGTGAAAGGCATGGCGCACCATCGAGGTGCGCGCGACCTCGCCGAACGTGCCGATATGCGGCAGGCCCGACGGGCCGTAGCCGGTCTCGAACAGGACGATCTCCGGGAAGTCGCCGCCCTTGTAGCGCTCGATGATCTTTTTGGCTTCCTCGAACGGCCAGGCCTTGCTTTCGGCGGCTGCCGCAAGCATTTCGGGGTTGAGATCGGCGATGTTTGATCCCGTCATGTCAAAGTTCCAGTCATGGCCGGCTTTCGCGGCTGGTAAGATTTTTCAACCGGGTCTCTAGGCGCGACAGGGCGGAGCGTCAACGATATCAGGCGTTTTCGTTGCGACGGCGCCGTGGCGTCCCTACCTTCGACCCTCACTATCAAGGAGTTTTGAATGCCGTTGCCGTCCACCCATGAGCCCTGATCTACCTGATGGTCATCACCTCGGCTTCCGATCGCGACATGACCGATATCGAACTGGCGCGCATCGGCGACGTCGTCCGCAGCTGGCCGGTGTTCGAGGATTTCAAGCAGGACAGGCTGATCGCCATTGCGCAGGACTGCCAGAAGATGCTGCATGAAAAGGATGGGTTGGAAGGCGTGCTCGAGCGTGTCGCCGAGATTTTGCCCGAACGGCTGCACGACACCGCCTATGCCGCGGCCTTCGAGGTTGCCGCCGTCGATCTCGAAATGCGCATGGAGGAATTGCGGGTGCTGCAGTTGATCCGGCGTGAGCTCGATCTCGACACGCTGACCGCCGCAGCCATCGCGCGCGGGGCGAAGGCCCGCCTGCGCACGCTGACCTGATCCAGCCCGTAGAGGAAGCTGACCGGGGCCGGATCAGAAAAAGCTGGACCGAGAACCGGATCAGAAGAAACTGACCGGGAAATAGCGCAGGTAGAATTCGGCGAAGGTGCCTTTCACCGATATCTCCTGCAGCGCGTAGTCCATGGCTGCGGCCAGCGCTGGGTCGCTGGCCCGGGTGGCAATGGTCATGCCGGACCCCAGATATTCCGGCGCCAGGTAGGGTCCACCGGCGAAGCGGCAGCAACCGGCGGCGTCCGTGCCGCCCAGCCAGAAGGAAAAGCGCATGCCGTCGCCGAAGGCGGCATCGATCTTGGCGCTCTTCAAGTCGCTGTAGAGGTCTTCCGGCCGTTGAAAGCGGATGATCTGCACGGTGCCGAAATAATCGCGCAGCATCTTTTCATGCGCCGAGCCGGCCAGCACGCCGACCCGCTTCGAGCGCAATTTGTCGAGGATCGGCTCGGCGAAGGCCTTGGTCTTCGGCATGATGAAGCGCGCCGGAAACTGTAGATAGGAGCGCGAAAAGCTGTACTTCGCCCGCGTCTCCGGCGTTGCGGCGATGCCGGCGATGATCGCCTCGCCTTCGCCCTTCTGCAACGCGTCGTCGAGTTCGGCCCAGGGCAGCGCCTGGATCTGGCATTTGTCGGCGATGTCGAGTTCGGCGCAAATCGCCCGCGCCAGGTCGATGTGGAAGCCGGACAATCGGCCCGTGCCGTCGAGAAAATTGAAGGGCGGGAAATCGGTTGTGGTGAGGAACCTGAGCCTCGGCAGCGCCGAAAGGTCCGGTTTCGGCAGCCGCTCCTTGGCATCCCAAAGCACCGGTACCTGCGGTTCCGCTGCCCGCGCAGCGCCGGCAAACGGCTGCACTCCCATCAGCATCGACAGCAAGGCGATGGTTATCCAGCGTGATGTCACAAAAAACTCCGCCCGTCTTGGCCGTTGGCTTGTGATACGAAAACGGCGCAGGCACAATTGTTTTTGATTTCAACGGGCAAATTTCGGGTTATGCTTTGGCGAGGTTGCAAATAGCCGCACAGAGTCGGCCCGGGGTTGGCGGTCGCTGGCGTTAGAGAAGCTAAGGATGTGGCTTTGCAATCCGGGGTTGATGGCTAAGTGCGGGGCAGGCACGTAGCATCGGTCTCAAGAGCGGTAGGCAACATGGGGTAGATGTTGCGATGGGTTATTTTGACCGGACACTTGAATATATTGACCGGGTGCAGCGTGCCGACACGTCGGCTGCGGTGTGCGAGCAGCTACTTAGTGTCACCTCGAATTTCGGATTGACGGCCCTGATAGCCGCAACGGTGCCGCAGCCCGGTACACCAAGCAGCCAGACGAAGGACCATGTGCTGCTCTGCGATTGGCCTAGCGAATGGCTGGAGCGTTACTTATCGCGCAACTACGTCGACCACGATCCGGTCGTCAGCCATTTGAAGCAGTTTCGGGCGCCATTCCAATGGCGCGATGCCGTTCAAAGCATGCCCGCCGACAAGAGCAGCGCCGAGGTGATGCGCGACGCCCGCCAGTTCAAGCTGCGTGACGGCCTCGCCTTCCCGCTGATCACGCTCGAAGGCCAGATCGCGCTGGTCTCGCTGGGCGGTGAGGCGGTCGAACTGTCCGAAGCCGAATTCGCAATGGTCTCGCTGGCCTCCACCTATGCCATCGGCCGCGCCATGCAGCTTCAAACGACGGCCGGCAAATCTATCGATCACATTGAATTGACGCCGCGCGAGCGCGAATGCCTGCAATGGGCGGCGGTCGGAAAATCCGAGTGGGAGATTTCGCAGATCCTCGGCATCTCGGAGCATACCTCTGAGAAACACCTTCTCAACGCCAAGAGCAAACTAGGCGCCGCCAACCGTGTGCAGGCAGTCGCCGAAGCAGTCAGGCACGGCTATATCAGCTAGGCCGGTTCTGGCGGCCCGAAATTTATGGCCGCAGTGTTGGCGTCATATCTTCAGAAAAGACCGGCCCCTGTCGTCCTCTTGAGACGGCTAATGCTTTCTTAACGCCAAAAGCAGACTCGGCGTCGCCAACAGGGTGCACGCCATCGCGGAGGCGTTTAGACGCAGCTATATTAGCCATGTCGGCTGTGGCAGCCTGGAAATCCTTGCCAACACCTTCGCGCAATTTTTTCGGGAAAGCCCGGCCGTATCTTCCTCTTAAGCCCAGGAGACGGCTAATGCTATTTTCCCTTACCACTCAACAACTGATGGAACGTCCCGACCTATGGGAGGCCGTCCATCGCCTGCGTTACAAGGTCTTCGTCGATGAGATGCGGTGGACCGATCTCGATCGCCCGGACGGCCTCGAAATCGATCAATTCGACCATGATGAGGCCGAACACCACCTTGTCATACGCAATGGCGAGCTTGCAGGCTATCATCGGATGCTGCCGACCACACGGCCGCATCTCCTTAGCGATGTGATGCCGGAACTCTGCGAGGGAAAGCGCCCTTCGGGACCGAATGTCTGGGAGCTAACCCGTTACGCGGTGGCGCCAGGCTTTCGCGATGGCAAGCGCGGCGTGTCTACGGTCGGCACCGAACTGATCGCCGGCTTCGTCGAATGGGGCCTTGCTCGCAATGTCGATCAGGTCATTATCGAGGTCGAGCCGGTGTGGGTGCTGCGGACGCTGCAGTTGCACTTCCTGGCGACGCCGCTCGGTTACCAGCGCACCTATGGCAACCAGCAGGTCGTCGCCACACTGCTGACCTTCAACGAGCATACGCTGGATGTCGTGCGTTCGCGCCGCAACCATCACGCCCCGGTGTTGGCCAGGGGCACCCCCCACATGCTCGGCATGCGGCAGGCGTCGTGAGACTGTCTTCACCCGACGCGCTTTAATGCATGTCGCTCAAAGTGGCCCCGGTTTTGAGAGAACGACATGCATGAAACAAAGACCTAAAGCGCGTCGCGTGAATCCGTTCAAATGCGATGCGCTTTAGACAATGGCCACAGAGCCCACCTCCGTGTGGGGGTGGGCTCTGTAATTTCAGCCTCTGCCTATCGAGGCCAGTCTCTACTTCTCAAGAAACGACGGCCCTTCGCCGACGATCTTTTTGTCTTCCTTGCCGATGGCGTCGAGATCGCGCCCATCATAGGGCAGTGACAACAGGATGCGCCGCATGACGGCCAGCCGCGAGCGTCGCTTGTCATTGGCCCGCACGATGATCCAGGGCGCGAACTGTTTGTGCGTGCGCTCGACCATCTGGTCGCGCGCCTTGGTGTAGTCGTCCCATTTGGTGATGCCGGCAATATCGATCGGCGAGAACTTCCAGTTCTTCAGCGGCGACCAGCGGCGGTCGTGAAACCGTTCGAGCTGGGTCTCGCGGCCGATGTTGAGCCAGAATTTGAAGAAATAGATGCCCTCATTGGAGATCATCCGCTCGAAATGCGGCGTCTCGTCGAGGAATTTTGCATGCTGTTCCGGTGTGCAGAAGCCCATCACCGGCTCGACGCCGCCGCGGTTGTACCAGGAGCGATCGAAGGTGACGAATTCGCTTGATGTCGGGAAATGGGCGACGTAGCGCTGGTAGTACCACTGCCCGACCTCGGTCGGGGTCGGCTTGGTCAGCGCCACGTTGCGCGCGGTTCGAGGATTGAGATACTGGCGCAGCACCGAGATGGTGCCGCCCTTGCCGGCGGCATCGCGCCCCTCGAACAGCGACATCACTCTGCTGCCGGTCGCCTGCAGCCAGGCCTGCGCCTTGACCAGTTCGATCTGCAGCCGCTCCAGCGTCTCGTCATACTCCTCGCTCTTCATTTTCTTGTCGTAGGGGTAGTCGCCTGCGGTCAGTTTGTGGTCCTCGATCCAGCTGGGAAGTTCGGGGTTTTCGATGTCGAACTCCCGCTCCTTGCCGTCCACCTTGATCTTCAGCGGCCCCTTTGCCGGCTCTGCGGCGGGACTTTCCTTGGCTTTTTTCATCGAGACGAACCTTTCCAGCTTGCGGACTCATGCTATGGGGGGCCTCAAACCCGGTCCAGCGGAAGTTTCGGCGGGACCGGCGCAGAAGCACGGAAAGCACGAATGGCTGACACCGGGGCAGAGCGGACAACCAGGGGGCAGGCCGTCGCCGGCCGGCTGTGGAACAGCCGATGGCTGCTTGCCGCCGGTGCGATCGCTATCCTGGCCGTTTATGGTTTTGCCGGTATCTCCGCCTATGTCGTCCTGGCTGCGTTGACGGTGCTGCTGGCTGCCGCGCTTCTGCCAACCGGTGGCGCCAGCCGGTCTGCTGAGAAGACCATTGCCACGGTCGAGGCGAGCGGGCTGCAGCGGCTTTCCGGCGAATATCTTGCGGCTGCCGTTGCCGATCCGCTGATCATCTTCGACCGCACCGCCACCATCGTCCACGCCAATGCCGCCGCCTTTGCCGCCTTTGTCGGTATCGCGCCCGGCCTGTCGCTGTCGCTAAAATTCCGCGCGCCGGAAATGCAGGCCTTGCTCGACGGCGTGCTGTCGGGAGCCGTCGCCTCGGATGCCGTCGACTACACCGAGAAGCTGCCGGTGGAACGCGCCTACCGGGTCAGCGCATCCTCGGTCGGCCACGCCACAGATCTCTATGTGCTGGTGTTCAAGGACCAGAGCGAGACGCGCCGCATCGACCGCATGCGCGCTGACTTCATAGCCAATGCCAGCCACGAGTTGCGCACCCCGCTTGCTTCAATCTCGGGCTTCGTCGAGACGTTGCGCGGCCCGGCCCGCAACGATCCGGCGGCGCGCGAGCAGTTCCTGCAGATCATGCAGAACCAGACCGGCCGCATGGCGCGCCTCATCGACGATCTCCTGTCGCTGTCGAGGCTTGAAATGAAGCCTTACCTGAGGCCGGGAACCGAGGTCGATCTGCGCCAGACCATCGACAGCGTCATCGATTCACTAGGCCCGCTCGCCAGCGAGAACGGCGTCGTCATCGAACGCGACTACGCCGAGGGGCCGCTCGACGTGCCCGGAGACCGCGACGAGCTGTTCCAGGTGTTCGAGAATCTCTTGGAAAACGCCTGCAAATACGGCCAGCCTGGCGGACGCGTCACGGTGTCGATCGCGCGGGGCGAGGCCGGCCCGGAACCGGGCATCGATGTAACCATCAGGGACTACGGCCCGGGCATCCCGGAAGAGCACATACCGCGCATTACCGAGCGCTTCTATCGCGTCGACGTGGAGAGCAGCCGCACGCAGAAAGGCACCGGTCTTGGCCTGTCCATCGTCAAGCATATTCTGACGCGCCACAACGCCCGGCTTTCGATCAAGTCGGAGGTTGGCAAGGGCGCGGCGTTCACGGTCCATTTGCCGGCAGGCTGAGGCGGTACTATCTGCTAACTGCCTGTTTCTTCTTTCTGTCATCCGGCTAGCGTATCAGCACAGGGGTCGAGGAAACGACTCAAAAGGCCAAAGATTTAAGGAAGGCATTTCGCCCATGCAGTCCGTACACATTGTCAGCGCCTATGACGAAGAGCTGAAATACCTGGCGAAGCGCATCGCTGCGATGGGCGGCCATGCCGAGCGCATGGTCGAGCAGGCGATCCAGGCGCTGGTCAATGCCGATCCCGGCCTCGCCCAGAAGGTCATCCGCGACGACATCGTGCTTGACGAGGGCCAGCGCGAAATCGACGACAAAGCCATCGTCATCATCGCCAAGCGCCAGCCCATGGCGACCGATCTGCGCGAGATCGTCGGCGCCATCCGCATTTCGGCCGACCTCGAACGGGTCGGTGACCTCGCCAAGAACGTCGCCAAGCGTGTGGTCAGCGTCATTGATGGCCGCCAGCCGACCAGCCTGTTTCGCGGCCTCGAGGCGCTGGCCGAACTCGCTTTGACCCAGCTCAAGGAAGTGCTCGACGTCTATGCCTCGCGCTCGGTCGAGAAAATAGGCTTCGTTCGCGACCGCGACGACCAGATCGATGCCATGTACACCTCGCTGTTTCGCGAGCTTTTGACCTACATGATGGAAGATCCGCGCAACATCACGCCGTGCACGCATCTGCTGTTTTGCGCCAAGAACATCGAGCGCATCGGCGACCACGCCACCAACATTGCCGAGACGATCTACTACATCGTCACCGGCGAGCAGTTGCCGGCCGAGCGTCCAAAGGGCGACAAGACCGACAAGATTGCCCTTCCGGCGCTGCCGGTGAAGTGATCGCGCGCCCCTCGAACGCTTAATCATATTGCGCTAAACTACCCGGATGTTAGCGTCTCGGTTCCTGGCCAAGGCCAGGCGCTCAGGAGGCTGCGATGGAATATGTCCGAGAGTTCAAGCCGGCGCCGGCATCGTCCGGCATCATCGCGTCGAGCGTCTACACCGCCGGCAAGCGCATCGCCGACATTCCGATCGAGGAAGCCGGTGAATGGGCCAAGAAGTCGGGCCATGTCGTCTGGATCGGGCTGCTCGAACCCGACCGCGAGCTTCTGCTGCGCGTCAAGGCGCAATTCCATTTGCATGAGCTGGCGATTGAAGACGCCGAACATCCGCACCAGCGGCCGAAGATCGAGCAATATGGCGATGCGCTGTTCATCGTTGCCCGCACTGCACAGCTGATCGACGGACGCGTCACCTTCGGCGAGACGCATCTGTTCGTCGGCTCAGGCTATATCGTCAGCGTCAGGCATGGTCCCTCGACCTCATACGCCGCCGTGCGCCAGCACTGGGAAAGCTGTCCGCACTCACTGGCCAAGGGCGAGGATTTCGTCCTCTACGCCATTCTCGACTTCATCGTCGACAACTACATGCCGGTGCTCGAGCAGATCGAGGACGAGGTCGAGGCGATCGAGGACAGGGTGCTGCTGAAGCCGATGACCGGTCCCGACATCGAGCGGCTCTATATGCTGCGCCGCGATCTGTTGCGCCTGCGCAATGCGGCGCTGCCGCTGGTCGAGGTCTGCCGCCGGCTGACCAGCGCCGACCTGCCGCAGATCCATACCGCCATGCATCCGCTGTTTCGCGATGTCACCGATCATATCCGCACCGTGCAGGAAAAGATCGACAGCCTGCGCGAGGTTCTGGCCTTCGCTTTCGAAGCCAGCCTGCTGGTCGGCCAGAGCCAGGAAACCGCGAACACCAAGAAGCTGGCCTCATGGGCCGCGATCCTGGCGGTGCCGACGGCGCTCGCCGGCATTTACGGCATGAATTTCGACGACATGCCGGAGCTGAAGATGCAATACGGCTATCCCGTCGTATTGGTCTCGATCGCGCTGATCTGCTCGTTTTTGTATTGGCGATTTCGGAAGAGTGGGTGGCTGTGATGGTAGGCAGTAGGCAGTAGGCAGTAGGCAGTAGGCAGAATAAGGTAGCGCCTCACGAGCGCTACCCCATTCCCTACTGCCCAGTCCCCAATCCCTATTCCTAACTACCGGCTTCTGCGCCGCTCTGAAGCCGGCTGGAACGCCACCCTTGCGTGGTACTTGCAGTAAGGTCCGGTTTCGGCCGCCTCGTTGCCGCAGAAGTTGAAGTCTTCCGACAGCGGGTCGCCATTCGGCCATTTGCAGGTGCGCTCGGTGAGATCGGTGAGCTGCAGATGCCGCGAGATCGGCACGACGACGTTTTCGACCGGGCGGATGTAGTGGCGCGCCACTGGCTCGGCGTCGAACTGCGCCTGCAGCGCGTTCGCCCCGATCGACGTCGTGACATGGCGCTGCGTGGTTGCGGCGCGCGGCACCGATTTCTGGATCGAAGATCCCTGCGTTGTCTTCTTCTGACGCGCCGGCGTCGCGGTCGAGCGTCCGCGGCCCGACAGCTTCAGCCGGTGCACCTTGCCGATGACCGCGTTGCGGCTGACCCCGCCGAGTTGTGCGGCGATCTGGCTTGCGCTCAAGCCCTCCGACCACAGTTTCCTGAGAAGTTCGACCCGCTCGTCAGTCCAGTTCATGAGACCGCGCTCCTGCTAAGTGTGCGGCAGCCGGAATCCGTTCCCGACCCGGCAATCTTTGCCGGGGCAGACACCACATATATTAGGTGATTAGGTCCGCCGCACGAAATCTAGTTATTTCCCGACTACAATTACCTCATGTGTTGACTCGGTGACAAGAGTCCCAGGTGCAACACGAATCGGTTTTTTAGGTTTTCCCCAACTTGCCCGGTCGCTTATGAGCCGGCGTCTCGTCGGGAGCTGGCCACGCGCCTCTGCACGACGTTTTCGTTGACTTCATGGCCGAAAAACACGATAAGCCGCA
The DNA here is from genome assembly GCF_030323205.1 of Mesorhizobium sp. C395A. NCBI lineage: Bacteria > Pseudomonadati > Pseudomonadota > Alphaproteobacteria > Hyphomicrobiales > Phyllobacteriaceae > Mesorhizobium > Mesorhizobium sp. C395A. Next base: position 5,585,839 of record NZ_CP100473.1, read on the forward strand.
AAGGCCGCCGCTTTGGCGGCTTTTTTGATTTTTCCGGTACCGGAGACGCATATAATGAGCGGTTCGGCGCTTTACGAGACCTTTGCCCGCGCCCCTTTGGCCTTCGATCATGGCGAAGGCACCTGGCTGGTTACCGACAAGGGCGAGCGATATCTCGATTTCGCTGGCGGCATCGCGGTCAATTCGTTGGGCCACAGCCATCCGCATCTGGTCTCGGCGCTGACCGAACAGGCGGCCAAGCTCTGGCACGTCTCCAATCTCTACGAGATCCCGGGGCAGACCCGGCTCGGCGAGCGGCTGGCTGACGCCACCTTCGCCGACAAGGTGTTCTTCACCAATTCCGGCGCCGAGGCGCTCGAATGCGCGATCAAGACGGCGCGGCGCTACCAGTTCGTCAAGGGCCATCCCGAGCGCTTCCGGGTCGTCACCTTCGAAGGCGCCTTCCACGGCCGCACGCTGGCGACCATCGCCGCCGGCGGCCAGTACAAATATCTCGAAGGTTTTGGGCCCAAGGTCGAAGGCTTCGACCAGGTCGGCTTCGACGACATCGACGCCGCCGAGAAGGCGATCACACCAGAGACCGCCGCGATCCTGATCGAACCGGTGCAAGGCGAGGGCGGCATCCGCCCGGTGCCGACGCAATCCTTGAAACGGCTGCGGCAGCTCTGCGACCAGCACGGCCTGCTGCTGATCTTCGATGAGGTCCAGTGCGGTATCGGTCGCACCGGAAAGCTGTTCGCGCATGAATGGACCGGCGTGACGCCCGACATCATGGCGATTGCCAAGGGCATTGGCGGCGGCTTCCCGATGGGCGCGTGCCTCGCCACCGACGACGCTGTCGTCGGCATGACGGCAGGCGTGCATGGCACCACTTTCGGCGGCAATCCGCTGGCCATGGCGGTCGGCAACGCTGTGCTCGACGTCGTGCTGGAAGACGGCTTCCTCGAAGACGTCCAGCGCAAGGCATTGCTGATGAAGCAGGGCCTGGCGGCGGTCGCCGACGAATTTCCCGATGTCATCGAAGGCATCAGGGGCAGCGGCCTGATGCTTGGCCTGAAATGCGCCATGCCAAACACCAAGGTCAACATGGCGCTGCGCGACCAGCATCTGCTGGCGGTGCCGGCCGGCGACAACGTCATTCGTCTGCTGCCGCCGCTGACCGTCACCGACGCCGAGATCGGCGAAGCGCTCGATCGCATCCGCGCCGCTGCCAAGGGCCTGACCGACGCCATCGCCGCGGCCGCCGCGAAGTAATCCCGAGAACCATTCCCGATGAGCCTTCGCCATTTCACCGATCTTTCCGCCGTTTCCGAAGGCGATCTGCGCCTGATGCTGGACGATGCGGTGGTGCGCAAGGCGCGCCTCAAGGCCGGCGAACGGACCAAACCGCTCGAAGGCAAGGTGCTGGCCATGATCTTCGACAAGCCGTCGACGCGCACGCGCGTGTCCTTCGACGTCGGCATGCGACAGCTCGGCGGCGAGACCATCATGCTGACCGGCACCGAAATGCAGCTCGGCCGCTCCGAGACCATTGCCGACACCGCCAAGGTGCTGTCGCGCTATGTGGACGCCATCATGATCCGCACCACGTCGCATGAGCGGCTGCTCGAGCTGACCGAGAATGCCACGATTCCGGTCATCAACGGGCTGACCGACGACACCCATCCCTGTCAGCTGATGGCCGACATCATGACCTTCGAGGAGCATCGCGGTCCGGTTGCCGGCAAGACCATCGCCTGGACCGGCGACGGCAACAACGTGCTGCATTCGCTGCTCGAAGCTTCGGCGCGGTTCCGCTTCAACCTGAACGTCGCAGTGCCGGAAGGCAGCGAGCCGGCGCAAAAGCACATCGACTGGTCGAAGTCCAATGGCGGCAAGCTGCACTTCACCCGCTCGCCCGAAGAGGCCGTCGACCAGGCCGACTGCATCGTCACCGACTGCTGGGTGTCGATGGGCCAGGAACACCGCGCCCGCGGCCACAATGTCTTCTCGCCCTATCAGGTCAATGCGGCGCTGATGGCCAGGGCCAAGCCCGACGCCCTGTTCATGCACTGCCTGCCGGCGCATCGTGGCGAGGAAGTGACCGACGAGGTCATCGACGGTCCGCATTCGGTGGTCTTCGACGAAGCCGAGAACCGGCTCCACGCCCAGAAGGCGGTTTTGGCCTGGTGTCTGGGCGCTTGATCTCCAGGCGCTTGATCTCCAAGCGCTTGATCCGGGGCGGCGCGATGCCTATTTGCGCCCCATCACGCAAATCAAGCGCGTTTGGACGCATGCACCCCTCCGGGCCGCATGGCCGCGCCCTGGAGCTTTGTCATGTTGGAAACGCATCAAGTGACTGAACATCACCCCAAACTCGGCGAGTTCGGCTATGCCGGCGACGATCATGTCGTGCCCTTCGAGGTAGGCCCGCTCGACGTGCGCGGCCGCACCGTGCAGCTCGGGCCGATGCTCGACGCCATCCTCAACCGTCATGACTATCCCGAGCCGGTCGCCCGCCTGCTGGCGGAAGCCTGTGTGCTGACGGTGCTGCTCGGCACTTCGCTCAAATTTGAAGGCAAGTTCATCCTGCAGACCCGCACCGACGGGCCTGTCGACATGCTGGTCGCGGATTTCTCCACGCCCTCGGCATTGCGCGCCTATGCGCGCTTCGATGCCGACCGGCTGGAGGCCCTGGTGGCCGCAGGCCAGACCTCGCAGCAGACGCTGCTGGGCAGCGGCGTTTTGGCGCTGACCATCGACCAAGGCGCGCACACGCAGCGCTATCAGGGCATCGTCCAGCTCGACGGCGAGACGCTGGAAGACGCCGCGCGCACCTATTTCCGCCAGTCGGAGCAGATCCCGACCGACCTCCGGCTGTCGGTGGCCAAGCTGCTGACGCCCGGCCCCGGCGGTGCGCGCGAGCAGTGGCGCGCCGGCGGTATCCTGGCGCAGTTCCTGCCGCAGTCACCCGAGCGCATGCGCGTGCCGGACATTTCGGGCGGCGACGGCGATCCGCGTGACGTGACGCAGGAGCCGGCCGACAATTCGTGGCGCGAGCTGGTGGCGCTGCTCGGCACCATCGAGCCGACCGAGCTGATCGACCCGACCATCGGCGCCGAGCGGCTGCTCTACAGGCTGTTCCACGAACATGGCGTGCGCGTCTTCGGCGGCGTGCCGGTCGCCGACCAATGTTCCTGCTCAAGGGACAAGATACGCGGCATCCTCGAGGGGTTTTCCGCGCAGGAGATCAAGGACAGCACCGAAGATGGCGGCATCCACGTCGCCTGCGAGTTCTGCTCCAAGCAGTACGACTTCGACCCGGCGGAGTTTGCAGCTCAGTAGCATCTCTTCCTTCTCCCCGTTCACGGGGAGAAGGTGCCCGAAGGGCGGATGAGGGGCAGCGCGAACTTTGGTGAATGGCCGCGCATAGCCTACGTCATGTGCGTGGAAGATAACCTCATGAGTCCGGCGGCGCCCCTCATTGCACTGCCGGGCATTTCTCCCCGTATAGAGATGGGGAGAAAACCCCTAATTCACCGTCCGCCGCGTCCCCGGCAGATCCAGCGAAAACGCGGGAATAGCGACGTCGAACGTCTCGCCCTTTTTGTTGCGCATGGTGTAGTGGCCGACCATGAAGCCGGAGGGCGTCGAGAGCGGGCAGCCTGACGTGTATTGATAGCTGTCGCCGGGATTGAGCTCAGGCTGGTCGCCGACCACGCCGGCGCCGCGCACTTCCTCGATCCGGCCGCTGCCGTCGGTGATGTGCCAGTAACGCGACATAAGCTGCACGAAATCGTCGGACTGGTTGTCGATCGTCACCTGGTAGCCCCAGACATAACGGTTCTCCGCCGGGTCCGAGCGGTCCTCCAGGTAGAACGGTCTGACCTGCACTTTGATGTTGCGCGTGACGGCGCGATACATGGGCTGCTCCGGTTGCGCGGCAAGGAACATTTGTCGCGCTATGCGGTTTGATACGCGCACAACGGCATGTCCTGCCAGCCTCAAAGCGGAGGTGCCGACAAACAATGTCATTTAAGTGACACATGACAGTGTTGGTGTGCGCAAACCTTGCCGGCGCCTCAAGGCCCATCTGTCGACTGACAAAGCAGCCGCGAGCGGCCTTTCCGGAGTGACCAGATCTCATGGAACTAGCTCTCACAGCCGCCTTCGCTTCCTCCGCTTTGCTTCTTTCCAATCTCGCCAGCATCCTGCTTGCTTCGTCGAAACTGCAAGCGCGTCGCCTTATCCCTCCGCCATCCGACGAGCAGCCACCGGTCTCGATCGTCGTGCCGTCGCGCGGCGTGGAGCCGTTCACACAAGAGACGCTGCAGCGAGCCTTCTCGCTCGACTGGCCGCGCTACGAACTGATCTTCTGCGTCGCTCACGCCGACGATCCCGTCGTCAAACTGATAAACAGGGCGATCGTCCTGTTTCCCAACGTGCCGGCCCGGCTGCTGATCGGCGACGACCGCGTCAGCAGCAACCCGAAGCTCAACAACTGCGTCAAGGGCTGGGAAGCGGCGCGCAATCATTGGGTTATTCTGGCGGATTCCAACGTGCTGATGCCTAGGGATTACGTCCAGCACCTGATGGCGGCCTGGCGGACCAATACCGGGCTTATCTGCTCGACGCCGATCGGCTCGCGGCCGGAAGGCTTCTGGGCCGAGGTCGAATGCGCGTTCCTCAACACGCTGCAGGCGCGCTGGCAATATGCCGGCGAGGCGCTCGGTCTCGGCTTTGCCCAAGGCAAGAGCATGCTGTGGAACAAGCCGATGCTCGATACCAGTGGCGGTATCCGCGCGCTGGCCGCCGAGATCGCCGAGGATGCTGCTGCAACCAAGCTGGTCAACGGACTGGGCCTGCACGTCAATCTCGTTGCCTCGCCTTTCGAGCAACCACTGGGGCAGCGCCGACTTGCCGACATCTGGTCGCGCCAGGCGCGCTGGGCGCGGTTGCGCCGCGTCACTTTCCCGCTGTTTTTCGCACCCGAGATCCTGACCGGCGTCGCCGTGCCGTTGGCGTTGGCGCTGGTGGCGGCCGCAAGTGCCGGCATCAGCCTGCCGGCCACGGTGTTGGCCGTGCTGACGGCGGCCTACATTCCCGAATGCGCGCTGGCCGCGGCCAAGGGCTGGCACCTGTCGCTGCGCATGGTCCCGGCGATGATGGTGCGCGACATGATGCTTCCCGCCATCTGGGCGCGCGGCTGGCTGAGCGGCGCCGTCGACTGGCGCGGCAACATCATGACCATCGGCACCAAGACGGCCGAACTGGAAGAGGTTTCGTCGGGAGCGTGACGCCTCGCGGCCTATCCGGCGGCCTTCAGCGCCTGCGCAACGTCCTCCAGCAGATCGTCCGTATCCTCAAGACCGACCGACAGCCTGAGCGTTCCCGGCCCGATGCCAAGCTCGGCGCGAGCTTCGTCGCTGAGGTTCTTGTGCGTGGTGGTCGCCGGATGGGTGATCAGGCTCTTGGCGTCGCCGAGATTGTTGGAGATCAGCACGATGTCGAGCGCGTTCTGCAAGGCGAAGGCCGCCTGCTTGCCGCCCTTGACGTCGAGGCAGATCAGCGTCGATCCGCCCGTCATCTGCTTCTTGACGATGTCGGCCTGCGGGTGGTCGGCGCGGCCGGGATAGATGACGCGGGCGATTTCCGGCCGTCCTGCCAGGAAATCCGCGATCTTGGCCGCGCTTTCCGTCTGCTGGCGCACCCGAACCGGCAGCGTCTCCAGGCCCTTGAGCAGCGTCCAGGCGTTGAACGGCGACAGGCTCGGGCCGGTGTGGCGGAAATAGTCGTGCAAATTCTCGTCGATCCATTTCTTGTCCGACAGGATGATGCCGCCGAGACAGCGTCCCTGGCCGTCAATGTGCTTGGTCGCGGAGTAGACGACGATATGGGCGCCGAGCTGCAAGGGCTTCTGCTGCAAGGGCGTGGCAAAGACATTGTCGACGATCAGCCTGGCGCCGATCGAGGTGGCGAGCGCCGCCACCGCTGCGATGTCGACCACTTCCAGCGTCGGATTGGTCGGGCTTTCCAGGAAGAACAGTTTCGTGTTCGGCCGCACCGCCTTTTCCCAGTTGGCGATGTCGGTGCCGTCGACCAGCGTTGCCTCGATGCCGTATTTCGGCGCCAGCGTCTCCACCACCCAGCGGCAGGAGCCGAACAGCGCGCGCGCCGCAACGATATGGTCGCCGGCCTTGGCGCTGCACAGGAGCGCTGCCGTCACCGCCGCCATGCCGGACGCCGTGGCGCGCGCATCTTCGGCACCCTCCAGCGCGCACATGCGCTTTTCGAACATGTCGACGGTAGGGTTGGCATAGCGCGAATAGATGAAGCCCGGCTCCTCGCCCTTGAAACGGGCCTCGGCAGCCTGCGCCGTCTCGTAGACATAGCCTTGGGTGAGGTACATCGCTTCGGACGTCTCGCCGAACTGGGAACGCAGCGTTCCCCCGTGCACGAGTGCGGTCTGAGGTTTCCAGTTACGCTTCTTGGTGCTCATCGCTTTTGTTCCAGACACAAAAAAACCGGCCGCGAAAGTCGCAACCGGTCCATATGGCCTTGCGGCCCGACGGTCCTTTAGCGACTTGTTTAACGTGGCTGCAAGCCGACCGGCCAAATCACCACGGGATAACGACCCTTTAGACCTCACCTGCGCTTGCGTCAATTGCCGGCTTCATTAAGAGGTTTGTACCAGGCAGGTTCCGCAATAATATCCAGCGGTTTTGCGGCAAGAACCTGCCACAAAGAGACCGACCTTGGAGCGGAGCCAGCCTTTTGCGGCAGACAGGCATTCTTCCCGATCAGGACATTTCCGCGCTGTTTCAGTCCGGCGCGCTGAAGTCGCCGCGCGCGCTCGATGTCGACCAGGTGCAGCCGGCGAGCCTCGATCTCAGGCTCGGCGACAAGGCTTTTCGCGTGCGCGCCTCCTTCCTGCCGGGTCCCGATCATCTGGTGGCCGACAAGCTTCACCGGCTGAAATTGCATGAGTTCAGTCTCGCCGAGGGCGCGGTGCTGGAAACCGGCTGCGTCTACATCGTGCCGCTGCTCGAAAGCCTGGCGCTGCCCGCAAACGTGTCGGCCTCGGCCAACCCGAAGAGCTCGACCGGCCGGCTCGACATCTTCACCCGGGTGATGACCGATCGCGGCCATGAGTTCGACAAGATCGCCCCCGGCTATCACGGGCCGCTTTATCTCGAAGTCAGTCCGCGCACCTTCCCGATCGTCGTACGCGCCGGATCGAGGCTGTCGCAGATCCGCTTTCGCACCGGCAACGCGCTGTTGTCGGAGGCAGAACTGAACGAATTGCACCGCGCCGAGATGCTGGTGGCGACCGAGCCGCCCAACATTTCCGGCGGCGGCATTGCGCTGTCGATCGATCTTGACGGCGACCAGAACGGCCTGGTCGGCTATCGCGGCAAGCATCACACCGGCTTGGTCGATGTCGACAAGCGCGCCGTCCAGGATGCCGTCGATTTCTGGGAGCCGCTCTATAAGAGCGGCGCCGGCGAACTGGTGCTCGACCCGGACGAGTTCTACATCCTGGTCAGCCGCGAAGCCGTGCACGTGCCGCCGCTCTACGCCGCCGAGATGACGCCCTTCGATCCGCTGGTTGGCGAATTCCGTGTTCACTATGCCGGCTTCTTCGATCCGGGCTTCGGCCATTCGGCCTCAGGCGGCACCGGCAGCCGGGCGGTGCTCGAAGTGCGCAGCCACGAAGTGCCGTTCATCCTCGACCACGGCCAGATCGTCGGCCGGCTGGTCTACGAACACATGCTGAAGCGGCCGCAGGCGCTTTACGGCACCGATCTCGGCTCGAATTACCAGGCGCAAGGCCTCAAGCTCTCCAAGCATTTCCGCCCCGCCGGCTGAACCTTCGATCACCGTCAGGCAAAATACTTGCCTGCGCTGCCTCACCATGCTTGGCTGCCTTTCGGTGGCCGGCAAGAGAACGGCGCGCAAGGGGAACCGAAATGCAGATTTCAAGATGGATCATATCGGCAGCGAGCGCTGCCATGCTGGTGATATCGGCCGGCTCGCTGGCTGAGGCGCAGGAGAAATTGAAGATCGGCACCGAGGGCGCCTATCCGCCCTTCAACACCATCACCGCGGACGGCAAGATCGAGGGCTTCGACATCGACATTGCCAATGCGCTGTGTGCGCAGATGAAGGTCGAGTGCGAGATCGTCACCCAGGACTGGGACGGCATCATCCCGGCGCTGCAGGCGAAAAAGTTCGACGCCATCATCGCCTCGATGAGCATCACCGAGGAGCGCAAGAAACAGGTCGCCTTCACCAACAAATACTACACGACGCCGCTGGCGCTGGTGGCGCCGAAGGACAGCGACCTCACTTCCACCGAACCGGCAGCCCTTGCCGGCAAGACGGTGGGCGCGCAGGCCTCGACCACTCAGGCCGACTATGCGCAGGACGCCTATGGCAAGGCCGGCGCCGAGGCGAAACTCTACCCCACCCAGGAAGAGGCGATCACCGACTTGCAGAACGGCCGTCTCGACGCCGTCATCTCCGACAAATTCGTGCTGATGGACTGGCTGAAGAAGGCGAGCGACGGCTGCTGCAAGCTTGTCGGTGACGTCAAGGGCACCGAGACGCAAGCCGGCATCGCTGTCCGCCTGGAGGACACGGCACTTCGAGACAAGCTCAACGCGGCGATAGACGCCATCGTCGCCGACGGCACCTACAAGAAGATCCAGGCCAAGTATTTCGACTTCGATATTTATTGACGGTGGGCGCTGCCAATCTCCCCCCTCAAGGAGGGAGATTACGCTCTCAAAGCGCCTTCACCGCCACCTTAACCGGCTGCTCAATCTCCAGCGGGTTGCGCAGCGGCAGGCCGAAATCCCCGGCCTCGATCTCGAACACGTCGCCAGCCTGAGTCTTGATGCCGTCGGCAAAGGACAGCGTCGCCGTGCCGAACATGTGCACATGCACGTCGCCCGGCTGGCGGAAGGCCGAATATTTGAAGTGATGATGTTCGAGATTGGCGATTGTGTGCGACATGTTCGCTTCGCCCGACAGGAACGGCTTTTCCCACAGCAAATTGCTGTCGCGATAGATTCGCGATGAGCCCCTGACGTCGGCCGGCAGGTCGCCGATCAGGATTTCCGGCCCGAACGAGGCGTTGCGCAGTTTGGAATGTGCCAGGAACAGATAGTTCACCCGCTCGGTAACATGATCGGAAAACTCGTTCGACAGCGTGAAGCCGACGCGGAACGGCGCGCCGTCGTCGCCGATGACATAGATGCCGGCGATTTCCGGCTCCTCGCCGGCGTCCTGCGCAAAGGCCGGCGACATCAGTGCGGCGCCCGGCGCCACCGCCATGGTGCCGTTGCCCTTGTAGAACCATTCCGGCTGCACGCCGGTCTGGCCCTTGGCCGGCTTGCCGCCTTCGAGCCCCATGCGGAACATCTTCATGGAATCGGTAAGCTGCTCCTCGCCGCCATCGCTGAGCTTCTTGTGCATGGAATCGCGCGTCGCCGCCGAGCCGAGATGGGTCAGGCCGGTGCCGGTCAGATGCAGATGCGCAGGATCGGGATGGTTGATCGGCGACACCAGCCGGCCCTTCTTGTAGACGGCGTCGAGGTCTATCGCTTCACCGAACCCCTTGCGCTCGATCAGCGCGGCGAGGCCCGTTCCGGTGCGCGCGGCTTCCATGGCCAGCGAATAGACGCTGCGGGCGCCGTTGATGATCCTGGTCTTGCCGCCGCCATTGCGGGCGACGACGCGGATGGTCTCGGCGTCGTCGAGGATCTGGGAGATTAGCATGATGAAATCCTCTCTCATGTGCCTTGGCCGGGTTGCCCCTTGGCAAACCTTGACCTGCGCGGCTCGGACCTCGCCGCGCCACGGGTTGAACTCTTCGTCCGGATTGCGCTCGCGAGCTCCATCCCTCGGGGGACTTCTTATGCCGACAACTTGCCGGCTGCGCCGCGACCGTATGCCTCCTGCTTGCCTCGCTGAAGCTTGTCAGGCCTTGTTCTTGTTGTAGACGTCGAAGATCACGGCGCCGAGCAGCACCAGGCCTTTGACCACCTGCTGCCAGTCGACATTGACGCCCATGATCGACATGCCGTTGTTCATCACGCCCATGATGAAGCCGCCGACGACCGCCCCGATAACCTGGCCGACGCCGCCCATCGCCGAGGCGCCGCCGATGAACACTGCGGCGATGACATCGAGCTCCGAGCCGAGACCCGCCGCCGGCACCGCCTGGCCGAGACGAGCCGCGATGATCAGGCCGCCAAGCGCCGACAGCACGCCCATATTGATGAACACCATCAGCGTCAGCCGCTCGGTGTTGATGCCCGACAGCTGCGCCGCCTTGGGATTGCCGCCCATGGCGTAGATGCGCCTCCCGATGGTCATGCGCTTGGTGACGAAGACGAACAGCGTGATCAGCACGCCCATGACCAGCAGCACCACGGGCAGGCCGCGGTAGCTGGCAAACTCATAGACCAGGAACAGCGCCAGCGCGCTGGCGACCAGCGTCTTGACGACGAACAGGGTGAAGGGCTCGGCCTCATAACCATGGCGTTCTCGTTTGCGCCGGGTGCGGACCCCGAAATAGGCATAGGCGAGCACGGCGATCAGCCCCAGCACGACCGTCGTCATGTGCAGGGTCACGCCGCTGCCCATGATGGTCTTGCCGGCTGCGTTCACGACCGGCGGGACGAGCGTCAGTGGGCCGATCACATCCGGGATGAAGCCGGAGCTGAGCATCTTGAAGTCGTCGGGAAGCGGACCCACCGACGAGCCGCCGCCAAGCAACGCCTGGCAAATGCCGCGGAAGATCAGCATGCCGGCCAGCGTGACAATGAAGCTCGGTATCCGGTGATAGGCGATCCAATACCCTTGCGCGGCGCCGATCAGGCCACCCGCGACCAGGCAGACGATCGAAACCACCAGCGGATTGCTCAGCGGTCCGAGTTGCCAGATGACCATCATGTTTGCCGCCAGCGCGCCAATGAAACCGGCGACCGATCCGACGCTGAGGTCGATATAGCCCGATACGATCACCAGCAGCATTCCCAGCGCCATCACGATGATGAAGGAGTTCTGCTGCACTAGATTGCTGAGGTTGACCGGCTTGAACAACGTCCCCGACGTGGTGAACTGGAAGAACAGCATGATGACGATCAGCGCTATGATCAGCCCGTATTCGCGCAAATTCGTCGCCAGCGCCGAGACGGCGATGCGCGGGCGCTGTTCGTCGGCGACGTTGCCCTGCGGGGCGGGGGCGCTTTCGGTGCTCATGCTGCTTTTCCTTCTCCCCGGACGATAGCGCGCATTATCTTTTCCTGGCTTGCTTCCGCCGCCGGCATTTCGCCCACCATGCGCCCTTCGTTCATGACGTAGATGCGGTCGGTAATCCCTAGCAATTCCGGCATTTCCGACGAGATGACCACGATCGCCTTACCCTCCGAGGCAAGGCGCGCGATGATCGTGTAGATTTCATACTTGGCGCCGACATCGATGCCGCGTGTCGGCTCGTCGAGGATCAGCACGTCAGGATCGGCAAACAGCCATTTCGACAGCACCACCTTCTGCTGGTTGCCGCCGGAAAGATTGCCGGTCATCTGATAGACGCTTGACGCACGGATATTGGTCTTCTTGCGATAGTCGTTGGCGACCGCAAGTTCGCGCATGTCGTCGATCACGCTGTGGCGCGACACGCCGTCGAGATTGGCCAGCGTAATGTTATGCTTGATATGATCGATGAGGTTCAGGCCGTAGGTCTTGCGGTCCTCGGTGACATAGGCGATGCCGTGTTGGACCGCCTTGCTTACCGAGGAGACATCGACCGGCTTGCCCTTGAGCAGCACTTCGCCGGTGATGCGGCGGCCATAGGAGCGGCCGAACAGGCTCATGGCGAATTCGGTGCGGCCGGCGCCCATCAGCCCGGCGATGCCGACCACCTCGCCCTTGCGCACATTGATGTCGATGCCCTTGATCACCTGCCGCTCGGCATGGAGCGGGTGATAGACCGACCAGTTTTTCACCTCGAACACGACTTCGCCGATCTTGGGCTCGCGCGGCGGATAGCGGTCGTCGAGCGAACGGCCGACCATCGAGGTGATGATGCGGTCTTCGGAGATATCCTTCTTGGCCAGCGTCTCGATGGTGCGCCCGTCACGGATGACGGTTACCTTGTCGGCGACCCGGTTGATCTCGTTGAGCTTGTGCGAGATCAGGATCGAGGTCATGCCTTGTCGCTTGAATTCGAGCAGAAGATCGAGCAGCGCCTGGCTGTCTTTCTCGCTGAGCGACGCGGTCGGCTCATCGAGGATCAAAAGCTTGACGTCCTTGCTCAGCGCCTTGGCGATCTCGACCAGCTGCTGCTTGCCGACGCCGATATTGGTGATCAGTGTCTTGGGGTCCTCCTTGAGGCCCACCTTCTTCAACAGGGCAGCGGTGCGCGCCTCGTTGGCATCCCAGTCGATGACGCCGTATCGGGCGTTTTCGTTGCCGAGGAAGATATTTTCGGTGATCGACAGCATCGGCACCAGCGCTAGCTCCTGGTGGATGATGACGATGCCCTTGTGTTCGCTGTCATGGATACCTTTGAACTGGCATTCCTGACCCTGAAAAATGATCTGGCCGTCATATGTGCCGGCGGGATAGACGCCCGACAGAACCTTCATCAGCGTCGACTTGCCGGCGCCGTTCTCGCCAACCACGGCGTGGATCTCGCCTTCTTCGACGCTGAGGTTGACGTTCGACAGCGCCTTCACGCCGGGGAACGTCTTGGTGATGTCGCGCATCTCCAAAATCGTCGTCATCAGGGCAAGCTCCTCCTGTTGCATGTCGCTCCAAAGTGCTTGCGGTTTGAGACAACGACATGCACGCAAACTAAGTCCGGTAGAAACAATACCGGGGTCGCTTGTGAACGGAAAGGGGTCCTGCGTCGCGCAGGACCCCTGTCTTTCTAAACGGATTACTTCAGTTCGTCGGCCTTGATGTAGCCGGAGTCGACGACCAGTGCCTGGTAGTTCGACTTGTCGACCTCATGCGGCGTCAAAAGGATCGAGGGAACGACCTTGACGTCGTTGTTGTAGGTCTTTTCGTCGAGGCCGTCCGGCTTGCCGCCCGAGAGCACCTTGTCGACGAGTTCGACGGTGGCCTTGGCCAGTTCGCGGGTGTCCTTGAACACGGTCGAGTATTGCTCGCCCGTGATGATCAGCTTGACCGAAGCGGTTTCGGCGTCCTGGCCGGTCACGATCGGCCACGGCTGGGCGTCGGTACCGTAACCGACGGCGCGCAGCGAAGCGGTGATGCCGCGCGACAGGCCGTCATAAGGCGAAAGAACGCCATCGACGCGGCTGCCGTCCGAGTAGTTGGCCGACAGAAGGTTGTCCATGCGCGCCTGGGCGGTCGCGGCGAGCCAGCGCAGCGTGCCGACCTTGTCCATGCCGGTCTGGCCGGACTTGATCTTGATCGAGCCGTCATCGATCAGCGGCTGCAGCACCGAGATTGCGCCGTTGTAGAAGAAGAAGGCGTTGTTGTCGTCCGGCGAGCCGCCGAACAGTTCGACGTTCCACGGCTTGGTGTTCGGGAAGCGCTCCTTGAGACCCTTGACCAGCGAGTTCGCCTGGATCACGCCGACGCCGAAATTGTCGAAGGTGGTGTAGTAATCGACATTGGCGGTCTTCTTGATCAGGCGGTCATAGGCGACGACGACGACGCCGGCGTCGGCGGCCTTCTGCAGCGCGTCCGAAAGGGTGGTGCCGTCGATCGAAGCGATGATCAGCGCCTTCGGGCCCTTGGTGATTTCGTTTTCCAGCTGGCTGAGCTGGTTGGGGATGTCGTCCTGCGCGTACTGCAGGTCGACCGTGTAGCCGAGAGCTTCGAGCTGGGACTTGACGGCATCGCCGTCATTGATCCAGCGCTGCGAGGTCTTGGTCGGCATCAGCACGCCGACAAGACCCTTGTCGGCTGCATGCGCCGAGTAGGTCATGGCAGCGATGCCAAGGGCCGCGACGGCGGCCAGTGTCTTGATGATTTTCACGTAAAACTCTCCCTGGTTGATGGACGCGACACCTCGGGGCTTCGCGGGCCGCGCAGTCGGGCGGATGCGCCAAAGCGCCGCCGCCGTCATAATCGATCTCCGGTATCCTCCCAATCGGCCCTCAGATTTAAATCGATACGATTTTGCTCGTCATCGACCGTCAAGTCTTGAGGACGCGCGAAAGTGTGACCCTTTGCCATAACTGTCAAATGCGATCTTCGGTGGTTGCTATACCAAAACCGGTATATGACTAAACCGGACTGGAACAGTGGCGGAAGCGGGAAAAGGCATGGCGGCTTTACGAGGTCCTCAGGGAATTTCAAGCGGTTACGATGAATTGCCGGGCGATGGCGAGACACTTCTGCGTAGCGGCTTGAGCCTGCGTCACATGCGCATGATCGCAGCACTCGACGATCACGGTCGGGTGAGTGCTGCCGCCCAGGTGATGAACATCTCGCAGCCGGCGGCCTCGCGCATGATTTCCGAGATGGAAGCGGTGCTCGAGGTGAAGCTCTGCGAAAGGCTGCCGCGCGGCATCACACTCACCCCTTACGGCAAGGCGCTGGCCCGGCGCGCGCGCTCGATCCTGCTCGAAATGCGCGAGGCCGACCGCGAAATATCGGAGCTCAAGGCCGGCAAGGGCGGCTCGGTGTTCCTTGGCGCGGTGACGGCGCCGGCGATCGAACTGGCGGTCCCGGCGATCCGCGAGATACGCCGCCTCTATCCGCGCATCGAGATTACCATGCAGGTCGAGACGTCGAATGTGCTGGCGCGCGAACTGATCGCCACGCGCCATGATTTCATCATCGCCCGTGTCCCCGAAGACCTCAATCCGCGCCTGTTCGAATCGCGCGTCATCGGCGTCGAGAAGGCCTGCCTGATCGTGCGCCGAGGCCACCCGCTGAGCAACGGCCATCCTCTAAACAATGGGAAGGCGGTGAGGCTGGAGGACACCGCCGCCTTCGACTGGGTGTTCCAGTCGGGCGGGTCGCCGCTGCGCCAGGCGATGGAGAGCAATTTCCTGAACCGCAACATCGCCCTGCCGGACCGCATCCTCAACACCTCGTCGCTGCTGCTCACACTGGTCATGGTGGCGCAGTCCGACGCCATCGCCCCGGTGTCGATCCAGGTGGCAAAATTCATCCAGAACCCCGACGGTCTCGCCGGCGCCATCGATGTCGTCCAGACCGAGTTCGACATCGAGGTCCGCCCCTACAGCCTGATCACGGTGAAGAACCGCGTGCTGTCGCCGGCAGCCAAGATGCTGCACGATTTTATATTGCGGGAAGTGGGATAGGAACTGGAGCGGGTAGAGGGAATCGAACCCTCGCGTTCAGCTTGGGAAGCTGACAAGCTACCATTACATCATACCCGCGTCGGCCTCTCGATATCATGATGGGCGTGCTTCGGGCAATCGCCCTTGGACAGCTGTTCGGAAACGGCTGTTGGAAACCCGACCGATTGCGCCGTCCGCCCGCCTTGATGCGGGCGCAGCAAGTGCGTATTCGTGGGTTTGTACCCCGAATCCGGGCACACCAATCTGGAGGCAGGCCCCTTGTCCACAGTGACGCGCTTTCTCGGTGACTCGCCCGTCAGGGTGATCGTCAAGCTGCTGGTCGTGTCGTTCCTGGTCGGCCTGGTCATGAATGCGTTCGGCTGGACGCCGATGGACGTCTTCTACCGCATCCAGGGTTTCTTCATCGATCTTTGGAACCTCGGCTTCAACGCGGTCTATCGCTTCTTGGGCTATATCCTGCTCGGCGCCGCGATCGTCGTGCCGGTGTTCATCCTGCTCAGGCTCGCGAACTACCGGAAGTGAAGCGGACCACGATCCCGAAAAGTGGAAACCGGTTTTCGGAAAAGATTGTGCTCAAACCAAAGGCCACTCAGGCAAAGTCCGACGCCACCTCGAACAGGATGGCGTGGCGCGCCGCGAGCGCTGCGACATCGGTCGAATAGCCGCCGCCGATGACACCGCAGACCGGGATGCCCAGCGCGCGGAAATGACCGATCACCATGGCGTCGCGGGCACGCACGCCGTCATCGCTGAGCGATAGCCGGCCGAGCCGGTCCTCGGCATGCACGTCGACACCGGCATTGTAGAAGACGATGTCCCAGTGCGCCTTGGCCGAGAGCTCCGGCAGGAGGACACCCAGCCGTTCGAGATAGGCGCCATCGCCGGTGCCGTCCGGCAGGGCAACGTCGAGATCGGAGGCAATCTTGCGCACCGGATAATTGCGCTCGCCATGCATGGAAAAGGTGAACGCGCGTGGCTCGTCTTTCAGGATGTCCGCGGTGCCGTCGCCCTGATGCACATCGAGATCGACGATCAGGATGTTTTTCACCGCGTCTTGGGCTAGCAGCACCAGCGAAGCGACGGCAACATCGTTGAAGGTGCAGAAGCCCGCGCCTTGCGCGCGCCGCGCATGGTGGCTGCCGCCGGCGCTGTTGCAGGCAATGCCATTGATAAGCGCCAGTCGCGCCGCCAGCACCGTGCCGCCGGCGGCGAGTTGCGCCCTGAGCGAAACGCGCGGTCCCACGGGAAAGCCGATCTCGCGCTCGATCTTTTCAGGCACTGAACACGTGATGACCTGGTCGACATAATCAGCCGCATGGGCGAGCTTCAGCCAGGAGGCCGGCGCCGGCTCGGGCATCGACAGCGCCCCCGCATGGATCAGACCCCTGATATGCAAGGCCTGCATCAGCAGCGGATATTTGCTCATCGGAAAGCGATGATTGACGGCGAAGCCGGCATCGTAGTCGGGATGATGGACGATCTGCAGGGGCATGGCTAAAGCAATTCCAGGAAAAGTGTGCAGCGGTTTTCCCGGGAGAAGCGCGTAGCGCTTCCCCTTGGGAATTGCTTAAAACCAGTACTCGGATCCGGCGGGCTCGCGCCAGAAGAACATTTCGGTTGGCCGTCACGGCAAGAGTGATTGCGCGGTGGCCGGAAAATGGGGCACATCGGCTGTTCGATCAAGCCGCAATCAGCAAGGCAGCAGTCCCCTGGACACGGGTGCAATCCCAGCCGACGCGAGACCCTTCGCCGTCACCAACCGTTCGGTGCTCGCCATCGCCGTGCCGATGACGCTCGCCTATCTGACGACGCCGCTGCTCGGCATCGTCGACACGGCGGTGGTCGGGCAGTTCGGCGATGCCGCCCTGCTCGGCGGCCTGGCGGCCGGGGCCCTGGTCTTCGACGTCGTCTTCAGCACCTTCAATTTCCTGCGCTCCGGCACCACCGGCCTCGTCGCCCAGGCGTTTGGGCGCGGCGACGAAACCGAGGAGCAGGCGGTGTTCTGGCGCGCCGTGCTGATCGCGGTCGCCGCCGGCATCGTGCTTGTCGTCCTTGCGCCGCTGATTGCCATCGCCGGCCAGAAATTCATCGGCGGCGAAGCGCGCGTCGGCGAGGCGATGGGCGTCTATATCCACATCAGAATGCTCGCCGCCCCCTTCACGCTGATCAACTACGCCATCCTCGGCTATGTCCTTGGACGCGGCGAGGGCGGGCTTGGGCTGATGCTGCAGGCGGTGCTCAACGGCATCAACATCGTGCTTTGCATCCTGCTCGGCCTGAAGCTTGGCTGGGGCGTCGCCGGCGTGGCCTGGGCGACCGTCACCGGCGAATGTCTGGCCATGCTGCTGGGTCTCGCCATCGTTGTCTGGCGCTTCCGGGCCGCACCCCGCCTGCCGCGGCATCGCCTGCTCGACATGCCCGCTTTCCTGCGCATGCTGTCGCTCAACCGCGATATCATGATCCGCTCGTTCTCGCTGCTCGCCGCTTTCGCGCTGTTCACCCGCCAGGGCGCGCAGTTCGGCACGCTGACGCTGGCCGCCAATGCCGTGCTGATGAACTTCTTCCTCGTCGCCGGCTATTTTCTCGACGGTTTCGCCACCGCGGCCGAACAGTTGGCGGGACGCGCGATCGGCGCACGTGCCGAGACGGCGTTCCGCCGGGCGGTACGTCTGACCTTATTCTGGGGGTTCGGCCTCGCCGGAACCGCCACGCTGATCTTCTGGCTCGGCGGCGCCGGCCTGATTTCGTTGATCACCACGTCGCCGGATGTTCGTGCTGTTGCCGACATCTATCTGCCGTGGGCGGCACTGACACCGCTGAGCGGCGTGCTGGCCTTCCAGATGGACGGCGTCTTCATCGGCGCTACCTGGTCGCGCGAGATGCGCAACATGATGCTGGTGTCGTTCCTGGCCTTCAGCGCCGCATTGTTCAGCTTGGCGCCGTCTCTCGGCAATCACGGCCTGTGGGCGGCGCTGCACGTCTTCCTGCTGGTGCGCGGCTTCAGCCTGCTGGCCATCCTGCGGCTCCGGTTGCGCACGGCGTTTTAGAGCGGCCTGGCAGCCCACTGATCGAGCCGGCTGTCGCGCAGTTCGCGCAATGATTTCAGCCGCTCCTTGTCGGCAAATCGCACCATCCCGGCAAGGATGCGCCCCGGCAGCGCCGGCCCGGCATAGACCATGCCGGTATAGAGCTGCACGAGGTCGGCGCCGGCGCGGATTTTCTCCAGCGCGGCATCAGTGGAATCGACGCCGCCGACGCCGATGACGGCGCGCTCCGGCCCGAGCAGCCGACGCATCTTGGCCAGCACGATGGTCGAACGCTCGAACAGCGGTTTTCCCGAGAGACCGCCGGTCTCGCCGCTTGTGCTACGCAATCCGGTTCGCGCCAGCGTCGTGTTGGAGACGATGACGCCGTCAATCTGCTTCTCGCTGACTTCGGCGGCGATGTCTTCAAGCTCGGCCTCGACCAGATCGGGCGCGATCTTGAGGAAGAGGGGCGGCTGCGCCGAAGCTGCTGCACGCACCGACATGACCCGAGACAACAGTTCGCCGAGCTGTTCGCGCGCCTGCATGGTGCGCAGGCCGGGCGTGTTGGGCGACGAGATGTTGACGGTGAGATAGCTGGCGTATTTCGCAAAACGGGAAACGCCCAACTCATAGTCACGGACACGATCGGCGCTGTCCTTGTTGGCGCCGATGTTGACGCCGACAATGCCGCCGCGTCCCTGGCGCGCGGCAAGGCGTTTTTCCGCCGCCTCGTGGCCCTCATTGTTGAAGCCCAGGCGGTTGATCACCGCATCATCCTCCGTCAGCCGGAAAATGCGCGGCTTCGGATTGCCGGCCTGCGGCAGCGGCGTCACGGTGCCGACTTCGGCAAAGCCGAAGCCGAGGCCAAGCAGCGCGTCGGGCACCTCGGCGTTCTTGTCGTAGCCTGCGGCCATGCCGAGCGGATTGGGGAAGGCGATGCCACAGAGGCTGAGCTTCAACCTGTCGTCGCGCACCGTCCGCGCGCCGACCGGCAGACCGCATCGCAGCGCCGCGATCGACATGCCATGCGCCGTTTCCGGATCGAAGGTGAACAGCAGTTTCTGGCCGATGCGATCGAACACGATCATTCGGCCTCCAGCGCCGGGAATTGATGGGCGCCGTCGGCCCCGAGCGGCAGTGGCCGCACCCACAGCACGGCGCTCATATCGAGCACGCCATAGAGATGCGGGAACAGCGCGCCGCCCCGCGAGACCTCGTATTTCAGCGCGTCACCGAGCAGCGCCCCGTCGATGGCGATCAGCAGCAAATCCATCTGGCCGGCGAAATGCTTCGCCGCCGTCTCCCTGACCTGATCAGCGGTGGAGAAATGGATGAAGCCGTCGGCGATATCGATCGGAGCGCCGGTGAAACGGCCGTTTTTCTCGGCCTCGCGCCAAAGCGCTTCGGGCGCGATCTTGTAGATAATCTGAGACATGGTTGCGCTATAATCCGAACCGATCATGCGGGGAAGGGCAACTCGTCCGCATTTACGGCGCAAAGCTGTGATAGGTTGCGCATACTGGCTCGTGGAGGATGGAACATGCGTCTGCAGCACATACTGATCCCCGCCGCACTGGTCTCGCTGGTTGCGGCATCGGCCTGGTCCGAAGAGACCGACCGCTACCGGCTGGAAAAATCCGCCAACGGTTATGTCCGCATGGACACCCGGACCGGCGCCATGTCGATCTGCGAGGAGCGCTCCGGCCAGCTCGTCTGCAAGATGGCCGCCGACGAACGCGCCGCCTTCCAGGACGAAGTCGACCGTTTGCAGGCCTCGATGAAGGCAATGGACGAACGCGTCGCCAAGCTCGAGAACTCGCTGTCCGCCCGCCTCGAATCGAAGCTGCCGAGCGAGGAGGATTTCGACAAGACGATGAGCTATATGGAGCGCATGCTGCGCGGCTTCATGGGCATCGTCAAGGAAATGGACAAGGATGACGGCGCCAATCTCAATTCGCAAAAGACCTGAACTGCCCGCGGGGAAATGCCCCGTCCGGCCATTGCCGCTTGAAACAAAGCGCTTCGCCGCATAATCGTCCGGTCCCGTAAAAGCCGATAATCAATAAGGGATTTGGGGAGGAACATTTGCCGTCGGGCTACACCTTCGTCATTGCCGACGACCATCCGCTGTTCCGCGGCGCCTTGAAAGAGGCGCTTGCCGGCGTCGGCGATGTCGCCGCCATTCACGAGGCCGGCGATTTCGAAAGCGCCAAGGCGCTGGTCGTGGCCCATGAGGATGTCGACCTCGTGCTGCTCGATCTGTCGATGCCGGGCGCCAGCGGCCTGTCCGGTCTGATCGCGTTGCGCGGCATCCACCCGGCGGTGCCGCTGGTGGTGGTGTCGGCGCACGACGACCCGGTGACCATCCGGCGCGCACTCGATCTCGGCGCGTCCGGCTTCATCTCCAAATCGGCCAGTATGGAAGAGATTCGCAGCGCCGTGCAGACGGTGCTGGCCGGCGACATCGCAGCACCCGTCGGCATCGACCTCGGCGTCGAGCGCGACCCCGAAATATCCGACCTGATCAAGCGGCTGCAGGCGCTGACACCGCAGCAGACGCGTGTCCTCGGCATGCTGGCCGAAGGCCTGCTCAACAAGCAGATCGCGTACGAACTCAGCGTCTCCGAAGCGACGGTCAAGGCGCATGTCTCGGCCATCCTGCAAAAGCTCGGCGTCGACAGCCGCACCCAGGCGGTGATCCAGCTGTCCAAGATCGGCAGCGATCCGTTGCAGCCAGCAGGCTAAAGCGCATCGCGCTGAACGGATTCATGCGACCCGCTTTAGCTCTTGTTCGATGCATGTCGTGGTCCCAGAACCGGGGCACACTTCTGGGCGACATGCATTGAACCCTACTCGGCCGCCGATGCCAGCGGCCTGACCCTTGCCATCATGGAACGCAGCACGGCCGGCTTCAGCGGCTTGTTGATCACCGGCACGTCCAGGGCGGCGGCAGCGGCACGGACCTCGGTGGAGCGGTCGGCGGTGACCAGCACGGCCGGCAGGTCCGAACCATGGATGTCACGCAGGCGGGCGATGATGTCGAGGCCGCTTCTGCCATCGAGATGATAGTCGGCAAGCACGATGTCGGGACGATCGGCCCTGCCAAAATCCTCCGAACCCGAAAACGTGCCGATGCTGCAGCCCCAGCCCTCGAGCAGAAGCCGCATGCCGTCGAGGATGCGGGCGTCGTTGTCGATGCACATGACGCGCAGGCCGGCCAGCGAATTCGCGGTGCGGGCAGGCGCCTTCGGCTCGACCTCGCGCCGCGGCGCCTCAACCGCCGCAACCGGCAGGATAACGGAAAAGCGCGTACCCTTGCCCGGGTTGGAAAAGATCTGGATCTCGAGCCGCAGCACCCGCGCGATGCGGTCGACGATGGACAGGCCAAGGCCGAGACCTTCGGCCTCGCGCACGCCTTCGTCCAGCCGGGTGAACTCGTTGAAGACCGTGTTCAGCTTGTCGCCGGCAATGCCGATGCCAGTGTCGATCACCTGGATTTCGGCGAGTTCGCCGCGCCGTCGCACGCCGACCAGGATGCGGCCATGGGGGGTGTATTTGATGGCGTTGGAGACCAGATTCTGGATCAGCCGGCGCAGCAGGTTGCGGTCCGTCAACACGCTGAGCGACGAGGCTATGATCGTCAGATCGAGTTTCTTTTCGGCGGCGAGCGGCTGAAAATCATTGCCGATCTGGCGCAGCAGCCCGTCCAGGCGGAAGGCGCTGTCGTCCGGCTTCATCGCGCCGGCGTCGAGGCGGGAAATGTCGAGCACGGCGCCCAGGATCGTCTCGACCGATTCGAGCGAGGATTCGATGTTGATAGCAGCCTTCCCGGCCGGGCCCTTGCCGGCCTTTTCGATCAGCGACGAGCAGTAGAGACGGGCGGCGTTCAGCGGCTGCAGGATGTCGTGGCCGGCGGCGGCGAGGAAGCGCGTCTTGCCCAGATTGGCCTCCTCGGCCAGCATCTGCGCCTGCGCCAACTCCTCATTGACCCGGGTCAACTCCTCGTTGACCCTAGTCAGTTCGATGGTACGCGTCTTGACCCGCTGCTCCAGCGATTCATTGGCCCGCTTCAGCGCCAAATCCTGTTCGACGCGTCCTGATATGTCGGCATAGGTGGCAACGATTCCGCCGTCCGGCATCGGGTTGGAGCGCAGTTCGAGGATACGGCCACTGGTCTTCAACTCCATCTGCCATGGGCTGACGAAGCTGGTCAGCCGGTTGAGCATCGCCACGCGCTGGTCGGCCGGAATATCGCCGCGCTCGGCGAGGTGGCGCAGGATGCGGTCGAGCGAGACGCCGACCTGGCCCATCTCGTCGGGCAGGTCGAACAGCGCGCGATATTGTCTGTTCCAGCAGATCAGACGAAAATCGCGGTCGAATACGGTGATGCCCTGCTCCATCTGGTCGAGCGCGATCTGCAGCAGGTCGCGATTGTGCTGCAGCGCTTCGGTGGCGTCGTCGAGCAGGCGAAAGGCGTCCTTGGACTCGCGGTCGTTGCGGCGAAACAGCAGCGACAGGATCAGCCGCGCCGAAGACGAGCCGACCGCGCTCGCCAGCAGCTGCTCGGAAAAGCGGATGACATCCATGCTGGCCTGCTCATTGCCGTGCAGCGAGACGCCATTGCTTTTCTCGAAGGATTGGAAGGAGCGCTCGGTGCGCTCGACGCCGAGGTAGCGCGAGATGGTGTCCTTCAGCACGTTGACGGTGATGGCGGTGCGGAAGCGGCGCAGGCTGGGCATCGGGCCGGATTCGCGCGGCACGAAGATCGACGCCTGGATCCGCTCCAGCGGCACTGACGCGCGCGACAGCGAGCCGAGCACGAAGAACAGCGTGTTGACCGACAGGCTCCAGAGCACGCCGTGGTTCAACGGTTCGGCGACGGTGCCGAACAGAGCCTGCGGCCGCAGCGCCTCGAAACCGAACAACCCCTGCACGACGATGTCCGCGTCGGCTGCCGAGAGCGACGGCAAAAGCAGCGTATAGCCCCAGACGAGGATGCCGGCGACCATGCCAAGGGCCGCGCCGCGGCCATTGGCGCCGCGCCAGATCAGCCCGCCGATCAGCGCCGGCGCGAACTGGGCGATTGCCGCGAACGACATCAGGCCGATCGACGACAGCCGCGCCGAGTTGGTGCTTTCGCGGTAGTAGAGGAAGGCGATGAACAACAGGATGAAGATGGCGCCGCGCCGCACGTTGAGGATCAGCGTCGACCAATCCTCATTCTCAGAGGTCGTGGTCTTGAGCAGGCGGCGCACGAACAGCGGGATGACGAGGTCGTTGGAGATCATGATCGACAGCGCCACGCTTTCGACGATCACCATGGCGGTCGCCGCCGACAGCCCACCGATGAAGGCGGCCATGGCGAGGAAGTCATGGCCGCCGAACAAGGGCAGCGCCAGCACATAGAGGTCACTGGTGGTTTTGGCGCCGACCAGCGCCAGGCCGGCGAAGGCGATCGGCAGCACGAACAGGTTTATCGCCACGAGATAGAGCGGAAACACCCAGGTCGCGGTGCGCAGTTCGGCCTCGCCGCGGTTCTCGACGATGGTGACGTAGAACTGGCGCGGCAGCATGATGATGGCAAAGCCGCTCAGGCAAGTCAGCACCAGCCAGGTGGCGAGCGAGGTGTTGTAGCCCATGGCTTGCCGCACCTGGCTGTTTTCGGCCAGCTTGTCGATCATGTCGCCCGGGCCGCCGAAGATCAGGAAGGTGACCATCAGGCCGATCGCCAGGAAGGCGGCGAGCTTGACCACGGTTTCGACCGCCACCGCCAGCACCAGCCCGTCCTGGTGCTCGGTGGCGTCGGCATGGCGGGTGCCGAACAGCACCGCAAACAGCGCCAAGAGCATGGCCACCACCAGCGAGATGTCGCTGACGAAGGGATCGAAGGAGGGCGGCGATCCCGTATAATGCTCGACCATCAGGCCGACCGAACCGGAGATCGCCTTCAATTGCAGTGCGATATAGGGCACCGCGCCGATGGTGGCGATCAGCGTGGCGATCGCCGAGACGGCAAAGCTCTTGCCGTAGCGCGCGCCGAGGAAGTCGGCGATCGAGGTGATCTTCTCGCTCTTGGCCAGCCGCACGATGCGATTGAGCAGCGGAAAGCCGAACACGAACACCAGCACCGGCCCGGTGTAGATGCCCAAAAATTCGAGGCCGCGCTCGGACGACAGGCCGACCGAGCCGAAGAAGGTCCAGGAGGTGCAGTAGATGGCGAGGCTGAGCGCATAGATGAAGGGCCGGGCGCGGCCGGGTCCCAACGCCGTTGAACGCCGGTCGCCGAGGCTGGCGATGACGAACAGCAGCGTTACATAGGCGACCGCAATGATGACGATGAACCAGCCCTGCACGACCCGAAAATCCTCCTCGGCCAGCTTTCACCCCGGCCTGCCCAGAGGCAATCACAGCTCTAAGGTCAAGTCCATCGCGGCTTTCGGCGCATGGCCGCGACGCCGCCCTGTCGAACCGTGACCTGAGGTAAGGAGAAAGCGGTGTTTTCCAGCTTTTGCTTCTGTTGCAACCGCAGGTTTTTGTTATGGTGCGCACGGGCCGACGCCGGAGGGACGGCGGCAGCGCGGTCCGTCATGACAAGGAGGGTCGAATGCTGAAAGAATTCCAGGAATTCATTTCCAAAGGAAATGTGATGGACCTTGCGGTCGGCGTCATCATCGGCGCGGCCTTCAGCAAGATCGTCGATTCTCTTGTCAATGACATCATCATGCCTTTCATCGGCGCACTTGGTGGCGTCGACTTTTCCAACTACTTCATAGGCCTCTCATCAACAGTGCATTCGACCAATCTTGCCGACGCGCGTAAGGAAGGCGCGGTGTTCGCCTACGGCAATTTTATCACCGTGGCGCTGAATTTCGTCATCCTGGCTTTCATCATCTTCCTTATGGTCAAGGCCGTGAACAACATGCGCAAGCGGCTCGAGCGCGAGAAGCCGGCCGCACCTGCGGCTCCGCCGCCGGCTGACGTCGCTTTGCTCACCGAAATTCGCGATCTCCTCGCCAGGAAATAGACAAGGCCAGATTTCTGGACCAAAACCCCGGTCGTTCGCGGCCGGGGTTTTCTGTTGCCGCATCTGCTAAGAGCATCCGCCAATGCATGTCGCCCATAAGTGCGCAGCGGTTCTGGATAATGAGATGCAGCAAAGCAGACATCAAAACGGACCTGTTCATGACCCTGATCGATAGCTTGCGCGCCGAAGCGGTGGCCGCCCCCGAAAGCGGCATTGTCGCCGTCGTCAATTACGGCCGTACGCGCGAGGGCATGATCCCGCTCTGGGCCGGTGAAGGCGATTTGCCGACGCCTGCCTTCATTTCGGAAGCCGCCGCCAAGGGGCTCGCCAATGGCGAGACCTTCTATACCTGGCAGAAAGGCATTCCGGAGCTGAGGCAAGCGCTTTCTCGCTACTATGCCAGGCATTTCGGCAAGAGCTTCGCCGAAGAGGAATTCATCGCCACCGGTTCCGGCATGCATGCCATTCAGTTGGCATTAGCCGCGGTCGCCGGCAGCGGCGACGAGGTGGTCTATCTCTCCCCGGCCTGGCCGAATTTCGCCGCCGCCGCCGGTATTTCCGGCGCTACCCCGGTTGCGGTCACGCTCGACCAGTCGGGCAATGGCTGGTCCTGCGATGTCGACAAGATTGCGGCTGCGGTGACGCCGCGCACCAAGGCGCTGTTCGTCAACACGCCATCGAACCCCACCGGCTGGACGGCCGATAAGGAAAGGCTGCAGGCGATCCTGAATCTCGCCCGCCAAAAGGGTCTGTGGATCATCGCCGACGAGATCTATTCGCTGTTCCACTACGGCCACGGCCGTGCGCCGTCCTTCCTCGACATTTCGACCGCGGAAGACCGCATCCTGTTCGTCAACTCCTTTTCCAAGAACTGGGCGATGACCGGCTGGCGCGTCGGCTGGATCAAGACCCATCCCGAGCTGCAGCAGGTGTTCGAGAACCTGATCCAGTATTCGACCTCAGGCGTCGCCCAGTTCATGCAGCGCGGCGCCGTCGCGGCGCTGGACCACGGTGATGCCTTCATCGTCGAGCAGGTGGAGCGCGCCAGGAAAGCGCGCGACCTAGTCTGCGATATTCTCGGCGCAACCGGCAAAGCGCGCTTCACCGTGCCGCAAGGCGCGTTCTATTTGTTTTTCACGGTCGACGGCATCACCGATCCGCGCCGGGCTGCTTTCGACATCGTCGACAAGGCCAATGTCGGCCTGGCGCCGGGCACCGCCTTCGGCCCTGGCGGAGAGGCGTTTTTGCGCCTGTGCTTCCACCGCCGCCTCGACCAACTCGAGGAAGCGGCACACCGGCTGGCGGGATGGATGAGGACGGTTTGAGGTGAATGGGCGGCGGCTTCAGCCGCCCGACTTCGGCACAAGCAGCGGCACAATCCGGTCGCTCTTGGCGACAGTGGGCCGTCCGGCGGAGCCGTAGGGAATGCCCAGCGCATCCCATGTCTCGACCAGCGCGTCCTGCAGTCCCGCAATCAGGGTATCGGTATGGAACGGCGTCGGCGTGATGCGCAGCCGCTCGGTGCCGCGCGGCACGGTCGGATAGTTGATCGGCTGGATGTAGATGCCGTGCACGCCGAGCAGACGGTCGCTGGCCATCTTGCAGAGTTCGGGGTCACCGACCAGCACCGGCACGATGTGTGTCGGCGATTCCATCACCGGCAGGCCGGCTGCAGACAGAACCTCCTTGGTCCGCGACGCCTGGCGCTGTTGCGCATCGCGCTCGGCTTGCGACCGCTTGAGGTGGCGGATGGACGTGGTGGCGGCGGCGGCGATCGCCGGCGGCAGCGCCGTGGTGAAGATGAAGCCCGGCGCATAGGAGCGCACCGCGTCGATGACGGCGCTGTTGCCGGCGATATAGCCGCCCAGCGTGCCGAACGCCTTGGCCAGCGTGCCTTCGATGATGTCGATGCGGTCGGCCAGCCCCTCGCGCTCGGTGATGCCGCCGCCGCGCGGTCCGTACATGCCGACGGCATGGACCTCGTCAATATAGGTCATGGCGTTGTAGCGTTCGGCCAGTTCGACGATCTGCTTGATCGGCGCGATGTCGCCATCCATCGAATAGACACTCTCGAACACGATCAGCTTGGCGCGTTCGCGGCCCGCCACCTGCAGCACGCTTTCGAGATGCGCGACGTCGTTGTGGCGGAAAATCTTCTTTTCGGCGCCCGAGCGCCGTACGCCTTCGATCATCGAGGCATGGTTGAGCTCGTCCGAAATGATCAGGCAATTGGGCAAAAGCCGCGCAATGGTCGAGATCGAGGCCTCGTTGGAGACGAAGCCGGAGGTGAAGACCAGGGCCGCTTCCTTGTCGTGCAGGTCGGCCAGTTCCAGCTCGAGCTCGACGAGCGGGTTCGAGGTGCCGGAAATGTTGCGGGTGCCGCCGGCGCCCGAACCCATCTTGCCGGCTGCATTCTGGAACGCGGCAATGACATCGGGGTTCTGGCCCATGCCGAGATAGTCGTTGGAACACCAGACGGTGATTTCCTCGGCGCGACCGTTTGAACGCCAGATGGCGCGCGGAAACTTGCCGACAATGCGCTCGAGATCGGCGAAAACCCGGTAGCGCCGCTCGGCGTGGAGCTGGTCGATCGCTTCCTCGAAGAACCGCTGATAGTTCATGTCGCCTTCCCAGTTTTGCGCGGGATCATAATCGTTGGCCCATTCGTCGTCCACCGGGCCGTTTTGGTCAAAATGCCACGCCCCAAGCCTGTTCCTAACGATGCCAGATCGTGGCCTATTCCCTTGATGTGGATCAATTTTGTGTCCGTACGATGCCACAGGCCGGTGAGACTGTTACGGATTTAACATTCAGGCGTTTCTAATGGCCTTGCCGCAGGCTTTCCAGTAAGGCGGTGATTGAGACAGTTTCCGACAAATTATGAGTAAAAGAGGACGCGGATGACGGTTTTGGTAACGGGCGGCGCCGGCTATATCGGCAGCCACATGGTCTGGGAATTGCTGGATGCCGGCGAGAGCGTCGTCGTTCTCGACCGCCTTTCCACGGGCTTCGAATGGGCGGTGGCGCCGGAGGCCAAGCTGGTCGTCGGCGATGTCGCCGATAGGGAATTGGTCGGCCAGATCATCCGGGATAACAAGGTCGACGCGATCATCCACTTCGCCGGTTCCATCGTGGTGCCGGAATCGGTTGCCGATCCGCTCGCCTATTACGAGAACAACACCTCCAAGACCCGTACGCTGATCGAAACCGCTGTACGCGAGGGCGTGCCGCATTTCATCTTCTCCTCGACCGCCGCCGTCTATGGCGGCGCCGGCCTGGAGCCGGTGCGTGAGGATGCCCGCCTGGCGCCGGAATCGCCCTACGGCCTGTCCAAGCTGATGAGCGAATGGATGCTGCGCGATGCAGCGCTTGCGCATCCCTTGCGCTACACGGCGCTGCGCTACTTCAACGTCGCCGGCGCCGATCCCAGGGGCCGGACGGGGCAGTCGACGCCTGGCGCCACGCATCTGATCAAGGTCGCCTGCGAGACCGCGCTCGGCAAACGCCCCTTCATGCAGGTGTTCGGCACCGATTATCCGACGCCGGACGGCACCTGCATGCGCGATTATATCCATGTCAGCGACCTGGCTGCGGCGCACCGGCTGGCGCTGCAGCGGCTGCGCGCCGGCGGCGGCAGCCTCGTCGCCAATTGCGGCTACAGCCACGGCTATTCGGTGCTCGAGGTCATCGACAGCGTGCGGCGCGCCTTCGGCCGGGATTTCGAGGTCAAGATGGGCGACCGGCGCCCCGGCGACGCCGCCGCCGTGGTTGCCAATTCGGACCTTGCACGCGCCGAACTCGGCTGGACCCCGCAACGCGACGACCTCGACCAGATCGTCGCCGATGCACTCGCCTGGGAGCGTATCCTCACCGGCAAGAACTCCGCGCGGGGCTGAGCCGGACACTTCCGAGGGCTCGCAAGGCGCGCGGCGAAGCGCTATTGAAGCAATGGCGGTGCGGCGTGGAGGCGCTGTGCCGCGAAGAGGGGGTGGCATGAAGATAACGGTGCTTGGAGCCGGCGTTGTCGGTACCGCGGCCGCCTATTATCTGGCCGCCGACGGCCATGAGGTCACCGTGATCGAGCGCCATCCGGCGCCGGCGCGCGGCACCAGCCAGTCCAATGCCGGTCTGGTGTCGCCGGGCGACGCCACCGCCTGGGCCTCGCCGGCGGCGCTGAAGACCTTCCTGCGCGCTCTCTGGAACCATGATCTCGGCATCAAGGTCAGGCTGCGCTTCGATCCTTATTTCCTCGCCTGGAGCCTGCGTTTCCTGCGCCAGTGCACCGTGGCCCGGCTGCGCGCCAACAGCCAGGTCAAACTGCGCCTGGCGCTCTATTCGCGCGACTGCATCAACGCGCTCTCCGACGCCACCGGCATCCACTATGACGAGCGCAAGAAGGGCATTCTTTATTTCTTCCGCTCGCAGCACAGCCTCGACACCGGCACCGACAACTACCAGTTTCTGGCGAAGCATGGCCTGCCGATCGAGATAGTGGGCCGCGACCGGCTGGTCGAACTTGAGCCCGGGCTCGCGGGCGTGAAGGAAAAGATCGCCGGCGGCGTTTATTCGCCGATCGACCAGACCGGGGATTCCAGGATATTCGTCGACGGGCTCGCCGCCTATGCGGCCGAAAAGCTTGGCGTCAGATTCCTGTTCGACACCACGATCGAGGGGCTCGACATAGAGGGCGACTGGGTGCGTGCGGTCATGACATCGGCCGGCCCGGTGACGGGCGACGCCGTCGTCATCGCCATGGGCCCCGAGAGCGGCCTGATCGGTCGCCGCTACGGTATCGACCTGCCCGTCTATCCGGTTAAAGGCTATAGCGCGACCATCCCGCTGGAGGACGAGAGCAAGGGACCGACCATGGGCGGCGCCGACGAGGACCGGCTGGTTGGCTACTCCAGGCTCGGAAACCGCCTGCGCATGTCCTCGACAGCCGAGTTCACCGGCTTCGACCGCAGCTTCAAGCCCAGCGACTTCAAGTCCATGCTGAGCACCGGCAAAGACCTTTTCCCCGGCGCTTTCGACGAGAAGAAGGCGCTGTTGTGGGCAGGTCTGCGGCCGATGATGCCCAACTCGGTGCCGGTCATCGGCAAGGCGAAATACAAGAACCTTTACCTCGACACCGGCCACGGCCATGTCGGCTGGACCATGGCCTGCGGCTCGGGCAAGTTCCTGGCCGACCTCGTCGCCGGCCGCAAGCCGGAGATCGACCCCCAAGGGCTGGTCTACGGGAGCTGAGCGATGTCGGGACCGCAAGTCGCTATCGACCTTGGCCGCATCGAGCGCAACGCCCGCACCATCGTCGAACGCTGCGCATTGTCTGATATCAAGGTGTTCGGAGTTACGAAGGGCACATGCGGCATGCCGCAAGTGGCGCGGGCCATGCTGCGCGGCGGTGTTGCCGGCATCGCGGAATCGCGCTTCGAAAACATCCGCCGGCTGCGCGACAGCGGCATCAATGCGCCGGTCATGCTGCTGCGCAGCCCGCCCATGGCGCGCGTCGAGGAGGTCGTGCGCACCGTCGACATCAGCCTGCAGTCGGAACTGACCACCATCCGCGAGATATCGCGCATTGCCGAGCGCATGGGCCGCGTCCACGATATCATGCTGATGATCGATCTCGGCGATCTCCGCGAAGGCATCTGGCCAAGCGACCTGATCCCCACCGTCGAGCAGATCCTACAATTCAAGGGCGTGCGCATCGCCGGCATCGGCACCAATCTCGGCTGCTTCGGCGCCATAATGCCGACCCCGGAGAACCTTGGCCAACTCGTCGCCCATGCCTACAAGACTGAGCGCCTGTCCGGCAAAAGCCTCGACTTCATTTCCGGCGGCGCCTCGTCATCGCTGACGCTGCTGCTCGAAGGCAAGCTGCCGCCCGGCATCAACAATCTGCGCGTGGGCGAGGCGATCCTGCAAGGCGGTGTCGAAACCTTTCGCGACGTGCCGTGGCCCGAACTCGAACCCGATGCCTGCCGGCTGACCAGCGACATCATCGAGGTCAAACTCAAGCCTTCGCGGCCGATCGGCACATCCGGCTACGACGCCTTCGGCAACCAGCCGGTCTTTGCCGACGAGGGCGACCGGCTGCGCGCCATCGCCAATATAGGCCGCGAGGACGTGCTGGTGGAAGGGCTGACGCCGATCGCCAAAGGGGTGAGGGTGCTCGGCGCTTCCAGCGACCATCTGCTGCTCGATGTGCAGGATGCCGATCCGCGACCCACCGTCGGCGACCGCGTCGCCTTCCGCATGAATTATGGCGCCATGCTTCTGGCGATGACCTCGGAATATGTCGAGAAGGCGCCGATGCACGACGTCGCGGATTTCTCCGGCCGCAAGATGGTGTCGATCTCGGCCGAACCGGAAGCCGGCGGGATTATCGCCCGCGAGGGAACCGGCGCGCGGCTGGAGGCAATGAATTTCGACGTGGTCGAACTCGCCGACGTCGAGCGGCCGCCCTCGGGCCTCGTCCGTCTCGCCGCCGGCGCAGATCGCCGTATCGCCCACAAGGCGCTGACCGCAACGGCGCGGGCGACGCATTCCTTTGGCCTGATCTGGATCGATTCCCTCGCCGCCCTGATGCCCGAGGACGAGGAGGCCGAAGACATGCCTGAAGTCTCGGTGCTGGCCCGCGCGCTCGGTCTCGATCACAAGCCCGGCGCGCTGCAGCCGCAGCTGTCGCCGGAAAATATCGTCATCGTGGGCCTGCGCCATGCCGATCCGGCGGAGGCAAGGGTGCTCAAGGATTCGCGTGTCTCGGCCTTCACCATGACCGACATCGACGCCATGGGCATGCGCGACCTCATGCATGAGGCGATCCGCATCGCGACGTCGGGCACGCAGGGCTTTCACGTCAGCTATTCGCCGACGGCGACCGAATTTACCGGCTGGGCTGCGGGCTCGGGCGGGCTGACGGTGCGCGAGACGCATCAGGCAATGGAGGCGATCTCGCTGTCCGGCGGTCTGCTGTCGATGGATGTTTCCGGGCTGACCGCCGGTCTGGAGCCGCGGATCGGCGCCGACGCCGTCAACTTCGTCATGTCGGCCTTTGGGAAGCGGATTTTGTGATCAGCCTTGCGCGTCGACTGCCGCGCGCCACGCGGTGACATAGGCCGCCCAGACCGGGTCGGTCTGCGGCTCAATTCTTTCGCCCTTGCCGTGCGTCACTGGCTGATCGGATGCGAGCAGTGCCGCGCCGATGCTGGTGCCGGTGGCCGCCTCGGAGGCGATGACGATGCGCGCGGTCGCTGCCGCCAGCATGCCGACAAAGAGCCGGTTGCGAGCAAACGGTCCTTCCACGGTGGTCGGGCCGTCGGCGCCGATCAGCTCGAGGCAGGTCGCCGTCATCAGTGCCAGATAGAAGGAAATGGCGGCGAACCGCTCGCCTTTGCTGATGCCCTCGGCACCAAGCCATGCCGCGGCATGGTGCGGGAACGGACCTGATCCCTGCTGGGTAGAAGGCAAAAGCAGCATCTTTTTTGTCAGAACGGCCAGCACCTCGCTGCCGCTGCAGTCCTGCGGCTTGTCCTTGGTCAGCTGGGAAAACTCGCGGCCACCCATGAACCGCGCCGAGGGGACGGGAGCGCCAAGCGCGCTGACATTGACCAGCGTGTCGCGCGCAGCATCGAGCGCAATCTCTCTGCCGCCGACCGCCATCGATACCACCCAGGTGCCGGTCGAGACGACCGAGAAGGGCGGCTCGTCGGACAGAAGATGCGGCAATAGGGAGGCGTTGGAATCGTGCAGTCCGCAGAAAACCGGGGTCTGCGGATCGAGCCCGGTGCGCGCGGCAAGCGCCGGCAGGATCGGGCCGAGCTGGTCCCTGGCCGGCCGCACCGATGCCATCAGCCTGCGCCAATCCAGCCTGTCGACCATCGAGGAAAAGTCCGCCTCCCAAGGGCTCCACAGATCGGTGTGGCAGCCGAGCGAGGTCACCTCGTTGGCGGCAACGCCGGTCAGGCGCAGCGCCCAGTATTGCGGATACATCAGCATCGCGGCGGCCCTGGCGAATTCGGTGGGAAAACGCTTCTCAAGCCAGAAGAATTGCGCACCGAGATTGAGGCCGAGCGGCAGGCGCGGCGTCCCGGTCTCAATGAAGGGCGGACGGATCGCACTATACTCTGTAGCCAGCCTGTCGGGGCCGTCGAACTCATAGTCGAGGACAGGCAGCACCAGTTCGCCCGCGGCGTCGACCAGCACGCCGGTCGCACCATGCGTGGTGATCGAAATCGCGTCGATACGCTGTTCGCGGTCGAGGCTGGCAAGGCTGTTGAGGATAAACGTCCACAGCGCCTCGACATCGTGATGCGGATAGGGCGCTTGTCGCAGCGGCGCGTTCGCCATGCGGCGCAACCCCACCTCGCTCAGCGTGACGAGATCGACCAGCGCCACCTTGGCGTTGGTCTTGCCGATGTCGATGACGGCGATGTGGCGCAGCGCACTCATGCCATATGGAACATTGTTTCCAGGGGGATGGCCACCGGTTGGTTGTCCGGCCTGGTCTCCATGATGTCGGCCATGTGCGCCCACCAGCGCTGCATCACCGGATGCTTCGGCAGGTCGGCCATGCCATGGTCGTCCCGCCGCCACAGCACGCCGAACAGGATGTTGGTGTCTTCATCGAGATGGATCGAATAATCGGCGACGCCGGCCTCTCTCAGCAGCGCCACCAGCGACGGCCAGATCTCATCGTGGCGCTTTTTGTACTCGGCTTTCATGCCGGGTTTGAGCTGCATCTTGAAGGCGTATTTCTCAGGCATCAGCTGTTACCACGCAGCTGTCGCCAGACGATCGGCAGCGCGATGACGAAGATCAAGAGCAGGCCGATGAAGATCGACATGACGATGCCGGGCACGTTGAGCAGGCCGAGGCCGAAGGTCACCAGCCCCATGATAAAGGCGGCGAGCACGACGCCAACAATGCTGCCGGAGCCGCCCAGAATGCTGACGCCGCCCAGCACCACCATGGTGATGACCTCAAGCTCGTAGCCCTGCGCGATGGACGGCCGCGTCGAGCCGAGCCGCGAGGTGATCAGCACCGAGGCGATGCCCGCCATCAGTCCGGTCATGCAAAACAGGATGAATTTGATGCGGCCGACGCGAACGCCGGAAAACTGTGCCGCGACCGGATTGTTGCCGATGGCAAAGACACGGCGGCCGAAGCTGGTGCGATGCAGCAGGAACCAGTAGGCGACGGCCGCGAGGAGGAAGAGCACCAGTTCGAACGACACCACCCACCAGACGTAACCCTGGCCCAAGAAAGCAAAACTCTCGGGATAGCCTTTGTAGGCCTGATCACCGAGGATGATGAAGGCAATGCCGCGAAACAGGCTCATCGTGCCGATGGTAACGACGATGGACGGCAGGCCGAGCCTCGTCACCAACAGGCCGTTGAAGGCGCCGCAACCGAGCCCGACGACGATGCCGATAGCCACCAGCACCGGCGTGTCGGCGCCGGCCTGTACCGCCATGCCCATCATGGTCGAGGCGAGCGCGATGATGGCGGCGACCGACAGGTCGATCTCGCCCGAAATGATCAGCAGCGCCATGGCGAAGGCGATCAGGCCTTTCTCGGTGAAATTGAAGGTCAGGTCCGACAGCGAATAGGCATCGAGGAAATAGGGCGATGCGAAGCTGTTGATGGCGAAGATGGCGACCGCCACGAAGACCAGCAGCGCTTCCCAGGAAAAGATCGCTGAAGAGAGCGGCTTGTCGAGCCGGTCGGGAATGTGGCGCGGGGCGGGGGTGTCGGTCATGCCGCCTCCGCCTTCCTCAGAATGATCCGCCCCTGCTGGCGTTCGCCGCGCGCGTTGAGCACGACGGCCAGGATGATGGCGCTGCCTGAAATCGCCATCTGCCAGAAGGGCGAGATGTTGATCACCGGCAGTGCGTTGGAGATGATGCCGAGGAACAGCGCCCCTAACACCGCGCCCCCGACCGAGCCGATGCCGCCGGCAATCGAAATGCCGCCGATGACGCAGGCGGCGATGATATTGAGTTCATAGCCATTGGCGACCTCGACCGAGGCGATGACATAACGAGAAATCCAGAGATAACCGGCGAGCCCGCCGATCATGCCGGAAATGCAGAAGACGATGAATTTGGTTCGGCCGACATCGATGCCGGCATAGACCGACGCCGTCGGGTTGACGCCGATGGCATAGATCGAACGGCCAAGCGCGGTTCGCGTCATCACCACGAAGAACAGCGCGATGACCAGTATGGCGATCCAGGACAGAACCGGAATGCCCAGGAAAGCTGCGCGCTGGAAGCCGATGAAGTCCGGGCTCATCTTGTCGGCATTGACCCAGGCGCCGCCGGAGAGGACGAAGGTGGCGCCGCGATAGATGGTGAGCGTGCCCAATGTCACCACGATCGAAGGGATGTTCAGCCGCCACACCAGCAGGCCGTTGATGGCGCCGAGCACCAGTCCGACGGCCAGCGCAATGACGATCAGCAGCGGGATCGGGATCGCCGGATGTGCGGCGTTCAGCATCGCCACCACCATGCCGGTGAAGCACAGGTTGGAGGCCATCGACAGGTCGATCGAGCGGGTCAGGATGACGACCATCTGTCCCAGCGCCAGGATCATCAGGATCGAGGTGTCGTTGAACACCTGGGCGAGATTGCCGGGGTCGGCAAAGGCCGGGAAGCGCGTCGAGATCAGAGCAATCAAAACGACGATCGCCGCTGCCAGCCAGATCTCGCGGAATTTCAGGAGAGCCTTCATGCCGCGATCCCCGCTGCCGTCCGGACCAGCGTTTCGGCGTCCAGCCCCTTACTATCGTAGACCGCCGCAACCAGCCCTTCGCGCATGACGACGACGCGGTCGGACATGCCCAGAATCTCCGGCAGTTCCGACGACACCATGATCACCGACAGGCCCTGCGCGACGAGCTCCGCCATGAAGCCGTGCACGGCGGCCTTGGAGCCGATGTCGATGCCCTTGGTCGGCTCGTCCAGGATGATCACCTTGGGCGCTGTCGCCAGCCATTTGGCGATGACGATCTTCTGCTGGTTGCCGCCCGACAGCGTGCCGACATCCTGGCTCAGCGACGAGGCGCGCAGGTCTAGCCGCTCGGTGTAGGAGCGGGCGAGCGCGAATTCGTCCGACAATCGCAGCAGGCCGGATTTGGAGGTGCGCTTGAGCGAGGGAAGCGAGACGTTTTGGAAGATCGGCAGGCCGATCACCACGCCCTGCTTGCCGCGTTCCTCCGGCACGTAGACGATGCCGGCTTCGATGGAATCCGCCGCCGATTTCGGCGTGATCACCTTGCCTTCCAGCGTTATCGTGCCGCCCGATATGCGGGTGATGCCTGAAATCGCCTGCATCACCTCTGACCGCCCGGCGCCGACAAGGCCGTAGAAACCGAGGATCTCGCCCTCGTGCAGCTCGAAGCCGATGTCGCTGAATTCGGTCGGGTGCGACAGGCCGGATACAGACAGCACCGGCGCGCCGATCTCGGCCTTGCGTTGCGGGAAGATGTGGTCGACCGAGCGGCCGACCATCATGCGCACGATCTGGCTCTGGCCGGCATCCTTTATAAGGCCCTGGCCAACCATCTCGCCATCGCGGAACACGGTGTAGCGATCGGCGATCCGATAGATCTCGTCGAACTTGTGGCTGATGAACAGGATCGCCTTGCGTTCCTCCTTGAGGAATTCGATCAGCAGGAAAAGCTCCTCGATCTCCTTCATCGAAAGGGCTGCGGTCGGCTCATCCATGATGACGATCTGCGCATCGATCGACATCGCGCGAGCAACCGCTACCAGGTGCTTGTTGGCGATGCCGAGGTCTTTCAGCCGCGCATCGGCGTCGATATGGCCGGCATGCATGGTGTCGAGCACTTCGCGCGCGTGTTTTCGCATGGTGCGCCAGTCGATGGTGCCTAGCCGCGTGCGGGGCGCATGGCCGAGAAAAATGTTTTCGGCGACGCTCAGATCGTCGAACAGCACGGTTTCCTGATGAATGGCGGTGACGCCGTGGCCGAAGGCGGCATGCGCGCTGGGCAAAGTGACGGCCTGGCCGTCAATGCTGATCGTGCCGGCGTCCGGCTGGTAGATGCCGGTCATGATCTTGACCAGCGTCGACTTGCCGGCGCCGTTTTCACCGATCAGCGCCGTAACCTGGCCGGGGTAAAGCGACAGGCTGACATTGTGCAGCGCGCGCACGCCGGGAAAGCTTTTGGAGACGCCGGACAGCGTCAGGCGCGGGGCAGGACCCGTGGGCTCCTCCTTCGCAATGCCGTGCTGGGCTGTCGTGTCCATATCCGTATCAAGCCCTGAAACAAGGTCCGTTTAAAGTCGCGGCGGGATTTTGGTCCCGCCGCGCTTGGTCCGAGACGTCCGAGATCAATAGATCTTGGAGAACTTTTCGATGTTGGACTTGTCGAACTGGAAGGGCGGAGCCATCGCAGCCGAGTTGCTGTCATCGAGCGTGACCTTGCCGACGCGGCCGATCGACAGCGTTGCGCCCGGCTTTGCCTCTTCCTTCTTCACCGCCAGATCATGAGCGAGGTAGACGGCGGAGTAGCCGAGGTCGATCGGATTCCAGAGGGCAACCGCCTGGCTGGAACCGTTGTCGATGAACTTCTTGAACTCCGACGGCAGCGCGAGACCGGTGACATTGACCTTGCCGATCAGGTTCGCGTCGGTGACGACCTGGGCAGCGGCAACGACGCCGACGGTGGTCGGCGCGATGATCGCCTTGAGGTTCGGATAGGATTTCAGCAGGCCCTTGGCTTCGTCGGTGCTCTTTGCCGAATCGTCATCGCCGTAGACGGTGGCGACGAGTTTGATCTTGGGGAATTTTTCCGGCAGGATTTTCTTGGCCGCGTCGATCCAGGCGTTCTGGTTGGTCGCGGTCGACGAAGCCGACAGAATGGCGACTTCGCCGCCTTCCGGCAGATAGTCGGCGGCAAGCTTGATGATGGTCTCGCCGATCAGGCCGGTGTCGGACGGGTTGAGGTGCAGCTGGCGGCCTTCCTTGGCGACGCCCGAATCCCACGAGATGACGGTGATGCCGCGCTCCATCGCCTTCTTCAGCACCGGCACCAGCGCGTCGGCGTCATTGGCCGAAATCGCAATGGCGTTGACCTTCTGCGCGATCAGCGAATTGACCACTTCGATCTGCGCTTCGGCGGTCGCCTTGGTCGGGCCGGTGTAGATGATGTCGACATCGCCGAGTTCCTTGGCCGCCTCTTCGGCACCCTTGTTGGCGGCGTCGAAGAAGCCGTTGCCGAGCGACTTCACCACCAGCGCGATCTTGACGTTCTCGGCATAGGCGGCATTCACGAACATGGCGGCCGAGAACGCGGCCGTCACCATCAATTTCTTCAGAAAGCTCATCGTATTTCCTCCCTTGAGCGTTGCATTCCATCGTCGCTGCGGTTGGCCTCAGGCCTGCAGCGAGGATTCTTCCTTTGCCGACTTGCGGGCGACGATCAGCGTCACACCCGCGGCCTCCAGCATGTTGGCTTCGCGATCCTCGATGCCGTCATCGGTGATGACGGTGGCGATGCGCTTGAGCCCGCACAGGATCAGGCTCGAGCGCTGGCGGAATTTCGATGAGTCGACCAGCACCACCAGTTCGTCGGCCTGGTCGATCAGTTTCTGCTCCGCCTGGATCAGCAGCGGGTCGCCTTCCATCAGGCCAAGCGGCCCGAGCCCTTGAGCGCCCATGAACATGCGGCGCGCGTAGAAATTACGCGTCACGTCATTGTCGAAGGGCGAGAGGATGATGTTCTGCTCGCGGTAGATGGTGCCGCCCGACAGCATGACGGTGTTCTTCGAATGCTTGAGCAGGTGCTCGGCGATGGGGAACGAATTGGTGAAGATCGGCATGCGGCGTCCGGTCAGGAAATGCACCATCTGGAAGGTGGTG
Organism: Mesorhizobium sp. C395A; assembly: GCF_030323205.1. Lineage (NCBI taxonomy): Bacteria > Pseudomonadati > Pseudomonadota > Alphaproteobacteria > Hyphomicrobiales > Phyllobacteriaceae > Mesorhizobium > Mesorhizobium sp. C395A. The sequence goes on from NZ_CP100473.1 coordinate 5,625,075, forward strand.
GTGCCGCCATTGATGATGATCGGCTCGCCGTCCTTGCACAACTCCACCGCTTCGCGCGCAATCGCACGCTTCTGCGAAGCGTTAAGCGTTTCGTTGACGGAAAAGGGCCGGCCGGCGAGGCCGATGAACTGCGGTGGCGAGATCGCTTCGGCGCCGCCGCGCACGCGGCGCAGGCGCTTTTGCACATGAAGAGCCGCGATATCGCGCCGGATCGTCGCCTCGGAGGAGTCCGTCAGGTCGACCATCTCCTGCACCGTCACCACAGGCTTTTCCTGGACGGCGGACAGAATGATCCTGTGGCGCTCTTTTTCGTGCATGGTTCCTCCCTGCATGGTCATGAGGCACTAGAAAACCACCAGTGTCAATCATTTCCGCTCATATAATTTCATTGTGCAGTGCAATATGATCGATCTTGATCGTTTATGATTGACAACCGAGATGCTTGCGTAGACATTTCCGGCAAAATGGACCGCGCCTTTTGCGTCCCAGGGAGGATAATCATGCTCGACAAGCGCTCCGGCTCGCGCCTTGCCAACCTTTGGGACGATGCGAAAGCCAAGGGGCTGAGCGAGCCTGAGCTTCTGGTCTATCGCTCCAACACGCTCGGCTCCGACAAGCGTGTCACCAATTATGGCGGCGGCAACACCTCGTCCAAGATCCGGCAGGAGGACCCGCTCTCCGGCGCCGAAGTCGAAGTGCTATGGGTCAAGGGCTCGGGCGGCGACAGCGCCTCGATCAAGCTGGACGGTTTCGCCACGCTTTACATGGACAAACTGCAGGCGCTGAAAGGCCTTTATCGCGGCGTCGCGCATGAGGACGAGATGGTGGGCTATCTTCCCCACTGCACCTTCAACCTTAATCCACGCGCGGCCTCGATCGACACACCGCTGCACGCCTATGTGCCGAAGCCATTTGTCGACCACATGCATCCCGATGCCATTATCGCCATTGCCGCTGCCAAGGATTCCAAGGCGTTGACCAAGGAGATCTTCGGTGACGCCATCGGCTGGCTGCCGTGGAAGCGGCCGGGCTTCGAACTTGGCCTGTGGCTGGAGAAATTCTGCGTCGAACACCCCGAGGCCAAGGGCGTCATCCTCGAAAGCCACGGCCTGTTCACCTGGGGCGACACACCCAAGGAATGCTACGAAACGACCATTTCGGTCATCAACCAGGCGATCGAATGGTTCGAGCGCCGCTCCGAGGGGCTCGCCATATTCGGCGGCGAAGTCGTCAAATCGCTGGACGCGGCTGAGCGCCGCGCCACCGCGGCAAGACTGATGCCGAGAATACGCGGCCTGATTTCGGAGAAGAGCCACAAGCTCGGCCATTTCGACGATTCCGCCGCCGTGCTCGAATTCGTCAACTCCAGGGATTTGCGCCCGCTGGCGGCACTCGGCACTTCATGCCCGGATCATTTCCTGCGCACAAAAATTCGCCCGCTGGTTATCGAGTTCGACCCAGCGAAGCCCGACGTCGAAGCCGTGATTGCGCGCCTCGCCGACGATATTGCTGAGTACCGTGTCGGCTACCAGGCCTATTACGACAGCTGCAAGCATCCGGACTCGCCCCCGATCCGCGACCCCAATGCCGTGGTCTACCTGATGCCCGGCGTCGGCATGTTCACCTTCGCCGGCGACAAGGCCACCGCCCGCATCTCTGGCGAATTCTACGTCAACGCCATCAATGTCATGCGCGGCGCCTCGACCGTTTCGTCCTATGTCGGCCTGCCGGCGCAGGAGGCCTTCGACATCGAATACTGGCTGCTCGAGGATTTGAAGCTGCAGCGCATGCCGAAGCCGAAGTCGCTCGCCGGCCAAATCGCGCTGGTCACCGGCGGCGCCGGCGGCATCGGTCGCGCCACCGCCAGTCGGCTGCTGCGCGAAGGCGCCTGCGTCGTGCTGGCCGATATCGACGAGGCCGCACTTGCCAGCGCCAACGACGAACTGGCGAAAGCCTATGGCAAGGACTTCGTCCGGCCGGTGCTGATCAACGTCACCGCGGAGGAGCAGGTGATTTCCGGCTTCACCCAGACAGCCGTCGAGTTCGGCGGCATTGATATTCTCGTCTCCAACGCAGGCCTCGCCTCCTCGGCGCCGATCGAGGAGACGACGCTGGCGCTGTGGAACAAGAACATGGACATATTGTCAACCGGCTATTTCCTGGTCTCGCGCGAAGCCTTCCGGCTGTTCCGCGCCCAGAAGATCGGCGGCAATGTCGTCTTCGTCGCCTCCAAGAACGGTCTTGCGGCGTCGCCCAACGCCGCCGCCTATTGCACCGCCAAGGCCGCCGAAATCCATCTCGCTCGCTGCCTGGCGCTGGAAGGCGCCGAAGCCCAGATCCGGGTCAATGTCGTCAATCCGGACGCCGTGCTGCGCGGTTCGAAGATCTGGACCGGCGAGTGGAAGGAACAGCGCGCCGCCGCCTACAAGATGTCGACCGACGACCTCGAAGAACACTACCGCTCGCGCTCGATGCTGAAGCGCTCGGTGTTTCCCGAAGACATTGCCGAAGCGATTTATTTCTTCGCCTCCGACATGTCGGCCAAATCCACCGGCAACATCATCAACGTCGACGCCGGCAACGCGCAGAGCTTTACGCGCTGAGTTAAGAGCGGAGCGCTTCTCTTCTCCCCGTCACTATAAGGGGAGAAGGTGGCCCGAAGGGCCGCATGAGGGGCAGCGCTGACTGAACGCATTGGGAGGAATAGCACTTGTCCGAAACCATCGTCGCCGCCGATCTCGTCTCCAGCCACAACGCCCAGCGCAAACCCGACCTCGAGCGCGACTACGCCTCTCTCGGCGAACGCCTCGACCGCCGCGGCATCGCCATCGATGCCATCCGCGACAAGGTCGAGAAATTCGCCGTCGCCATTCCGTCCTGGGGCGTCGGCACAGGCGGCACGCGGTTTGCCCGTTTTCCCGGCGCCGGCGAGCCGCGCGACATTTTCGACAAGATCGAGGACTGCGCCGTCATCAGCCAACTGACGCAGGCGACACCGACCGTCTCGTTGCACATCCCGTGGGACAAGGCCGATCCGAACCGGCTGAAGCAGGCCGCCTCGCGCTTCGGCCTCGGCTTCGACGCCATGAACTCCAACACCTTTTCGGATGCCAAGGATCAGACGCTCTCCTACAAATTCGGCTCGCTTTCGCATGCCGATGCCGGCACGCGCCGCCAGGCCGTCGAGCACAATCTCGAATGCATCGAGATCGGCAAGACGCTGGGGTCCAGGGCGCTGACAGTGTGGATCGGCGACGGCTCGAATTTCCCCGGCCAGGTCAATTTCGCCAAAGCCTTCGAGCGCTATCTCGACGCCATGAAGGAGATCTATGCCGGACTGCCCGCCGACTGGAAACTGTTCACCGAACACAAAATGTACGAGCCGGCTTTCTACTCCACGGTCGTGCAGGACTGGGGCACCAATTACATGATCGCCAAGGAGCTGGGCGACAAGGCCTACTGCCTGGTCGACCTCGGCCACCATGCGCCCAACGTCAACATCGAGATGATCGTGTCGCGGCTGATCCAGTTCAAGAAACTCGGCGGCTTCCACTTCAACGATTCCAAATATGGCGACGACGATCTCGATGCCGGCTCGATCGATCCCTATCGGCTGTTCCTGGTCTTCAACGAACTGGTCGATGCCGAGCTGTCCGGCGCCGAGGGTTTCGATCCCGCCCACATGCTCGACCAGAGCCACAACGTCACCGATCCGATCGAAAGCCTGATGCTGTCGGCGGTCGAGGTGCAGCGCGCCTATGCGCAGGCGCTGCTGGTCGACCGCAAGGCGCTCGAGGGTTTCCAAGACGGCAATGATGCGCTGATGGCGACGCAGACGCTGAAAGCTGCCTACCGCACCGATGTCGAGCCGATCCTTGCCATGGCGCGGCTGAACACAGGCGGCGCCATCGATCCAGTCGCCGCATATCGCGCGGCGGGCTACCGGGCGAAGGTCGCGGCGGAACGGCCGGCGGTTGTGGGCGGTTCAGGCGGGATTGTTTGAGATTGGCTAATCTCCACCACAGGGGGAGATCAGCTTGCCTCTGCCGGCAGGCGAACATCAATATGTGTTCGCTCATATTGATGATGGACTCGGCCGCTCCATGTAGCTCTTCTAGGCACCGCACTTGGAGCACCGCCATGCCCTTGACCCGCCGGACGCTGATTGGCGTCACCCTTTCGCTCGCAATTGCGCTCGCGCCATCCGGCGCGCTCCATGCCGCCTCGCCACAACCGGCGAAGGGCGAGCACGGCATGGTCGTCACCGCCCAGCATCTGGCGTCGGAAGCCGGCGTCGAGGTGCTGAAGAAGGGCGGCAATGCCGTCGATGCGGCGGTCGCCGTCGGCTATGCGCTCGCCGTCGTCTACCCTAATGCCGGCAATATCGGCGGTGGCGGGTTCATGACCATCCGCTTCAAGGACGGCAAATCGACCTTCCTCGATTTCCGCGAGCGCGCGCCGCTGGCGGCAACCAAGACCATGTATCTCGACAAGGACGGCAATCCGGTGAAGGGCGCCAGCCTTGATGGCTACCTTGCGGTCGGCGTACCGGGTTCCGTGGCAGGGTTCGAGATGGCTCGTGAAAAATATGGCACGCTGCCACGCCAGGATTTGATGGCGCCGGCAATTGCCTATGCCAAGGATGGCTTCATCCTCGACCAGGGCGACGCTGCTTCATTCGCGAGCAATGCCGCACGGCTGGCGAAGGACCCTGCCGCCGCCGCCATCTTCCTGAAGCCGGACGGCAAACCCTATAGCGCCGGCGAGCGTCTCCTCCAGCCCGATCTTGCAGCCTCGCTCGCCGCCATCTCCGAAAAAGGCGCCGACGCCTTCTACAAAGGCGCCATCGCCGACGCCATCGTCAAGGCGAGCGGCGCCAAGGGCGGCATTCTGGCCAACTCAGACTTCGAGCAATATAAGGTACGCGAGCTGCAACCGGTGAGCTGCACCTATCGGGGCTATGAGATCACGTCCTCGCCGCCGCCAAGCTCCGGCGGCGTCATCATCTGCGAAATCCTCAACGTGCTGGAGGGCTACCCGCTGTCTTATCTCGGCGCCCGCTCGGCCGAGACCGTGCATGTCATGGTCGAGGCGATGCGCTACGCCTATGTGGACCGCAACTCGGCGCTCGGCGATCCCGATTTCGTCGACAATCCGGTCTCGAAACTGCTCGACAAGGGTTACGCCAAGGAGATCCGCGACAAGATCGACCCGTTCCGCGCCGGCGTCTCGCAGGATTTGATGCCGAAGGGCTTCGGCGAGTCGAAGGAAACGACGCACTATTCAATCATCGACGATGACGGCAATGCGGTCGCGGTCACCTATACGCTGAACGGTTCGTTCGGCGCCGGCGTGGTCGCCGACGGCACCGGCATCCTGCTCAACAACGAGATGGATGATTTCACCCAGAAGCCTGGCGTGCCCAACCTCTACGGTCTCGTGCAGGGAGAGGCCAATGCCATCCAGCCGAAGAAGACGCCGCTGTCATCGATGAGCCCGACCATCGTCGCCAAGGACGGCAAGCCGTTCATGGTTATCGGCAGCCCCGGCGGCTCGCGCATCATCACCATCACGCTGGAAGCCATCGTCAACGTCATCGACCACGGCATGAACATCCAGGAGGCGATCGACGCATCGCGCATCCACCATCAATGGCTGCCCGCCACGATCTATGTCGAACCGTTCGGCCTGTCGCCCGACACTGAAAAACTGCTGGCCGGCATGGGCTACCACCTCGATCTCGCGGATTCTACCTGGGGTCAGGCGGCCGGCATTCTTGTCGGCGGCAAGAGCCTGGCGGAAATCGAGAAGGGCGGCGGCGCCCGCTACAACGGCGCCATCGACAGCCGCGCCGCATCCGGCGAGGCGATTGGCTACTGATCAAAACAAGAGATTGATCAGAGGACGAGCGTAAGCGTCGACCCGACGAGCATCAGCGCCGCGATCACGACGAACGCCGCGTAGATGCGGGGACGGTCGAGGAGCAGCGCATTGCCCGATATCCAGGCCGCGGTTGCGCCGCCAAGCGCAAACAGGAAGCCGTTCCGGTGACCAAAGGTCATGGAAGCGGCCATCAGCCCGCCAATGATCAGCGCGCCGAAGACGATGATCACGGCAACGGCGTATTTCTCGAAGTCGTTGCCGCCGCCCATGGCCGGGCCGATCGCGTTCAAATTCGTCAGATCGTCCGGATCGAACGGGTTGGTCGATCCATATTCATCTTGACCGACAGGTTCTCGCATCATTCATTCTCCGCTGACCGGCAACAAATCATCAACATCCGCCAAGCGCAACCGGATCGCGCCTTGCCGAAGGCCGCCGATGCGGTCTTCAACACTTTCTGATGCCGACTTGCCACGGTTTTTTTGCGCCGGTTCACAAAATCTGCCCTGCTTTCGGGTCCACACGCCTGAATTGCCTGGAAAATGAATTACCTGGAAAAATCGCTGCGCACGATGCCGTGCCGCTGCAGCTTGTCGTAGAAGGTCTTGCGCGGAATGCCGAGCGCTTCGATCGTGCGCCGGACATCGCCGTCATTGCGGCCAAGTGCCTCGCGGATGACATCGGCTTCATAGCGTTCCAGCCGTTCCGGCAATGAACTGGCGTCATCCGGCTCCGCCGATGCGGAAGGTGGCGCTTGCGCCGCTTCCTCGAGTCCCAGCACGAAACGCTCGGCGAAATGCGCGAGTTCACGCACATTGCCCGGCCAGTCGTGCTGGCTCAGATGGCGGTGCACTGAGGCAGGCACGGCTGGCATTTGCCGGCGGAAGCGGGCGGCTGCACGCTCGGCGAAGTAGAAGAACAGCAGGGCGACGTCGTCGCGGCGTTCGCGCAGCGGCGGGATCGAGATCGTCACCACATTGAGCCGGTAGTAGAGATCCTCGCGGAAGGCGCCGCGCCGGCTGGCATCGCCGAGATCGACCTTGGCGGCGGCGACGACGCGCAGGTCGACCGGCCGGATTTCATTGGTGCCGAGCGGCGTCACCTCGCGCATTTCCAGCACCCGCAGCATCTGCACCTGGGTCGAGGCCGGCATGCTTTCGATCTCGTCGAGGAACAGCGTGCCGCCGCTCGAATGCTCGATCCGGCCGATGCGCTTCTTCTGTGCGCCGGTGAAGGCGCCGGCCTCATGGCCGAACAGTTCGCTTTCGATCACCGTATCCGGCAGCGTGCCGCAATTCAGCGCCACGAAATTGCCCTTGGCGCGGCGGCTCCAGCGATGCAGCAGGCCCGCCACCACCTCCTTGCCTGAGCCGGTCTCGCCGGTCACCAGAACGTCGACATCGGTGTCTGCGATTTGCCGCAGCGTGCGGCGCAGCCGCTCCATCGCCGGCGTCTGCCCGATAAGCGGCAGGCCGTCCTGCGCCTGTTCGGCGCTTTCGCGCAAGGCGCGGTTCTCCATCACCAGCCGGCGCTTTTCCGCCGCCCGTGCCACACTTTGCGCCAGCCGGTCGGCGGCGAAAGGCTTGGTGATGAAGTCGTAGGCGCCATCCTTGATCGCCTTGACCGCAACCGCGATGTCGCCATGCCCGGTGACCAGGATGACCGGAATGTCGGCATCAAGCTGCAAGACGCGGTCGAAGAGCTGCAGGCCGTCAATGCCGGGCATGCGGATGTCGGACACCACCACGCCGGGAAAATTGGCGTCGAGCCCGGCCAGCGCCTCGGCCGCCACCGCAAAGGCCGAGACGGAAAAACCAGCGAGTTCCAGCGTCTGCCGAGTGGCCCTCAGCAATTCGCTGTCGTCGTCGATCAATACGACCGGTGCGGTGTCCATCATGCTGCCCTGGCGAGGTGAATGGTAAAGCGCGTGCCGGCCTGGCCGCTCGCCACCTCGATGCGCCCGCCATAATCGGCGACGATGTCCTGCGAGATGACGAGGCCGAGCCCCAGGCCTTTTTCCTTCGAGGTGTTGAACGGCGTGAACAATGACTTGAGGATGGCAGGCGAAATGCCCGGCCCATTGTCGGCGACGGCAAGCGCCACGCCGTCGGCCGTCTCCTGGGCCGACACCTGCACCCTGGCGCCGTCGCGCCCGTCCAGCGCTTCCAGCGCATTCTGGAACAGGTTGATCAGCACCTGTTCGAGCCGCAGCCGGTTGCCCATCACCTTGAGCGTTACCGGCGGCAGCGTGATATCGAGCGCGTCCAGCCGGCCGGCAAAGCGGCTTCTGAGCAGCACCACGGCGCCCTCGATGACGCCGCGCAGTTCGACCGGTTCGGCTGCCGTGCGCCCCTTGCGGGCAAAGACCTTCAACTCTTCGGTGATGCCGCCGATGCGCTCGGTCAGCGCGGCAATCGCTCCAAGGTTCTCCTCGGCCGAGGCGGTCTGCTTGCGCTCCAGGAACACACGCGCATTGTCGGCATAGGCGCGGATGGTCGCCACCGGCTGGTTGATCTCATGCGCGACGCCGGCGGCAACCTGGCCGAGGGTAGCAAGACGGTTGGCCTGCACCAATTCCTGCTGCATGACCTGCAGCTTGGCTTCGGTGCTGCGGTGATCGGTGATCTCGGCCTGCAGCCGGTCGCGAGCCAGGCTGAGGTCATGCGTACGCTCGACGACGCGGCGCTCGAGCTCGATGCGCGCTGCCTGTTCGGCGGCGATGCGCATCTGCGCCGACTGACGGCGCCACAGGAGGTAGCCGGCCAGCGCCAGCAACGGCACCACGACGCCCAGCGCCAGCAGCCGCATCTCACGCACCGCAGCCGCGATCGGCGCTTCGACCGGCACGAGATAATCGAGCCGCCATGGCGTCGATTGGACCAGTGTCGAAAGCCTGAGATATTCGGCATCGCTGCCGCCCGGTGTTATCGCATGCACCATCGACACGTCAGGGCTCAATGCCTCGGGGCGTGTGATCGGCAAGGGGATCAGCGGCGCGTTGCCGAATTGCTGGCTGCTCCGGATGGCGGCAGCCACCGGGCCGGCCAGCGGCGCGGTGGTCATGAAGCGCCAGGACGGCACGCTGGTGATCAGCACGACGCCGTGGTCGTCGCTGACATAGGCCGGCCGGTTGGCCTCATGCCAGTCGGCTTCAAGCTGGTCGAATTCCATCTTGACGACGACGACGCCGAGCGGTGCCGCCGCATTGCCGACGCGACGCGAAATGTAGAGGCCGGGGCGCTTGCTGGTGTTGCCCAGCGCAAAATATTCGGCCGTTCCCGATTGCATGGCGCCGGAGAAATAGGCGCGGAAGCCATAGTCGTTGCCGACGAAGCTGGTTGTTTCGCGCCAGTTGCTGGAGGCGATCGCAAACCCGTCGACGCCGGTGACGTAAAGCACCGAAGCCTTGGTGCCGGAGACCAGCCCTTCGAGCTTGCGGTTGAGCACGTCGATCGTGACAGCGCCCTTGTTCTGCAGGGCGTCGTGCACCTGCTGGTCCTCGGACAAGAGCAGCGGCAGCGCCCGCGGGCTTTCCAGCACGGCGCGCAGCAACGCTACCTTCAGATTGGCATCGGTGCGGCCTTGCGCCGCCAGTGCCGCGACCTCGGCGCGGCGCGCGTAGAAGCCGGCGCCGGTGAGCGCCGTGGCAACGATCACCAGCGCGATCGCCGCAAACAGGAGCCAGGCGCGACGCGCGCTTTTGCCGAGTTGCTCGGACGTCGGCGACAGGACCGCGGCAGGGCGTTGCAGCATTCCCTATTTGTGCATAATTTCGCACAAAGCACAATTCAATCATGCGGATGTCCGCACTTGCGGTTGAGCGGCATCAGCCTCCATCGGTCGAATACCCAACAAAATCAATGGCTGCGGTAATGCCGCACAGTCTGGCACGGCAGTTGCAATCACCGATACAGCAGTCGCAAGGCTGCGGAAACAACTGCCCCGGGAGGTCGAGCTTTCGATCGGGGCGCCATGGAGGACGTCATGCAGCCAGCATTCGCTGCCGCCGAACCGCGCGGCAAGCTACCCTTTTACCGTCATCTCTACGTGCAGGTCCTGACGGCGATCGCCGCCGGCGTGCTGCTCGGTCATTTCTATCCCGAACTCGGTGCTTCGCTGAAGCCGCTCGGCGATGCCTTCATCAAGCTGGTCAAGATGGTGATCGCGCCGGTCATCTTCCTGACGGTGACCACCGGCATTGCCGGCGTCTCCGACCTGAAAAAGGTTGGCCGCGTCGCCGGCAAGGCGATGATCTATTTCCTGGTCTTTTCGACCCTGGCGCTGGTCGTCGGCATGGTCGTCTCCAACGTCGTCCAACCGGGCGCCGGCATGCACATCAATGCGGCGACGCTCGACCCCTCGAAGGTCGCCACCTTCACAGAGAAGGCGCATGACACGACCATCGTCGGCTTCCTGCTCAACATCATCCCCGACACCATCACTGGCGCCTTCGCGCAAGGCGACATTCTGCAAGTGCTGTTCTTCTCGGTACTGTTCGGCATCTCTCTCGCTCTGGTCGGCGAGCGCGGCCGCCCGGTCGTCGATTTCCTGCAGGCGCTGACCTCGCCTATCTTCCGCCTGGTCGCCATCCTGATGAAGGCCGCCCCCATCGGCGCCTTCGGCGCCATGGCCTTCACCGTCGGCAAATACGGCATCGGCGCGATTGCCAACCTCGCCTTTCTGATCGGCACCTTCTACCTGACGTCGCTGCTCTTCGTGCTGGTCGTGCTCGGCGCTGTCGCTTGGTACAACGGCTTCTCGATCCTCGCCTTGATCCGCTACATCAAGGAAGAGCTGCTGCTGGTGCTCGGCACCTCGTCCTCGGAAGCCGCTCTTCCCGGCCTGATGGCCAAGATGGAGCGCGCCGGCTGCAACCGCTCGGTGGTCGGCCTGGTCATCCCGACCGGCTATTCCTTCAACCTCGACGGCACCAACATCTACATGACGCTGGCGGCGCTGTTCATCGCCCAGGCGACCGATACGCCGCTCACCTATGGCGACCAGATTCTGCTGCTGCTCGTCGCCATGCTGAGCTCCAAGGGTGCCGCCGGCATCACCGGCGCCGGCTTTATCACGCTGGCCGCCACGCTCTCGGTGGTGCCTACTGTGCCGGTCGCCGGCATGGCACTGATCCTCGGCGTCGACCGCTTCATGTCGGAATGCCGGGCGCTGACCAACTTCGTCGGCAATGCAGTGGCGACGATCGTCGTGGCGCGCTGGGAAGGCGAGCTCGACCAGACCAAGTTCGCCGCCGCCATGGCCGGCACATTGTCCGAGGAAGCCGACCTCGCGCTGTCGGGCGATCTGCAGCCCGCCTGACCGCTCCGGGCACTGATGTTGGAGCACAAGGCCGCAGCCGATTCGGTTGCGGCCTTTCCTTTTCCGCCTGCACGTGGCTGGCGCTGGCCGGGCCCTCCCGGGTAGGGTGCGGACGTAAAACCGAAAGGCCGGCGCATGAGCAATCCGTACCCCGAAATCTACCTCGTCCGTCACGGCGAGACGGAGTGGAGCGCTTCGGGAAAACACACCGGCCGCACCGACATACCGTTGACGGCAAAGGGCGAGGCGGCAGCTCGCGGCGTGGCAGACCGGCTCAAGCATCTGTCCTTCCAGGCGGTGTGGTCGAGCCCGTCGCAGCGCGCCTTCAGCACCTGCACGCTTGCCGGCTTCGGCGCTGCTGCCGTCAAGAAGGACGACCTGCAGGAATGGGACTATGGCGCCTATGAGGGCGTTAAGACCAAGGAGATTCTTGTGCAGCGTCCCGGCTGGCAATTGTTCCGTGACGGCTGTCCCGACGGCGAGTCGGTAGCGGATGTTGGTGCCAGGGCCGACAGGATCATCGCCGGGCTGCAGGCAATCGAGGGCAATGTGCTGGTGTTTTCAAGCTCGCATTTCCTGCGCGTGCTGGCCGCGCGCTGGCTCGGTCTGCCACCCGAAGGCGGTGCGCACTTCGTACTTGATACCGCGAGCCTCAGCATCCTCGGCTATGAGCACGATCTGAGCGAGCCGGTGATACGCACGTGGAACCAGAAGTAGAGTTTCGCGGCAAGCCTGCCTCTTAACGCGCGAGCACCGCCAATTCCTCCGATGTCAGATGCCGCGCCTTGCCCTTGGCGAGCTCGCCGAGCTGCAAACCGCCGATCGCCACCCGAACCAGCCTCAGCACCTCGATGTCGAATGCCCCGAGCAGGCGGCGGATCTGGCGGTTGCGGCCCTCGTCGAGCACGATTTCCAGCCAGGCAGTGCGGCCGCCGCTGCGCAGCAGTTCGATCGAACTTGCGGTCAGCAGTTCGCCGTCGACGATCGCTCCGTCGCGAAAGCGCGCCAGCATCGCTTCGTCGGGCGCGGTGCCGATCTGGACATGATAGGTCTTGGCGACATGCGAGGCCGGATCGAGCAGGCGGTTGGCCCAGCGCGTGTCGTTGGTCATCAGCAACAGGCCTTCGCTGGCCTTGTCGAGGCGGCCGACCGGCGACACGAAAGGCAACTCCAGATCCGCCAGGCAGTCATAGACGGTGCCACGATCCTGCGGGTCATCGCGCGTGGTGACCTGTCCGCGCGACTTATTGATCATCAGGTAGACTTTTGCCTCGCCGACGATCTGCTCGCCGTCGACAGCGATGCGGTCGCGGCCGAGATCGACACGCAGCGACGGATCGCGCACCACCTTGCCGCCAACCCGCACGCGCCCTTCGGCGATCAGCAACTCGGCCTGCTTGCGCGAACACAGGCCGAGTTTGGAAAGCGCCCGGTTCAGGCTGACGCCTGCCTTGGCGGCCTGGTGTTGGGCGATGTCTGGTGGCCGTGCCATGTCCTGCTTGCCATCCCAATGATCGGCACCGACAAATGCCACGCCCCGCATTGGCTTCGCAACCTGCCGCGGCATCAACATCACGGGTTAGCGGGAGCGGGGCTGTTCTCAAATACGATGTGTCAGGGGGCGGGCTCAACAGCCCGCCATGGAACGCTGCCCCGCGACGGACGTTGTTGCCGACGAGCGATTTGTCGCGAAAGGCACCGCCATGAAGAAAATCTACCAAAAGCCGACGCTCGTGAAGCGAGGCAGGCTCACCAGCCTGACGGCTCAGATCGTCGCTTCTGGGGTCATTCTGGGTGAATGATCCCCAGATAAAGGAAGGGATAAATCGATGAGCGAGCGCGGCGTTGATTTCCTGCAGGGCTGGATCCACGAGCACCTGCCGGGCGAACCGCCTGCCAACAAGGCAACGGCTCGAACCCTGACCACGCGAGCTGCCCTGGATGCTCGGCATTTAGGCCTTGAGGTCAGCGAGATCGAAGAGGAGTTCGGTTCGTTGGAACGGGTGATTTTCGAGGCGCTCGATCAGCCCGATATATGAACCCATTGCAGGCGATATCGGCCCATCGCAATCCTGGCGGGGGCTTTTCCGTGATGGCATCCGTGGGTGCGCAGCCCTAGGCAGCCCGCGCAGCTGACGCTCCCCGTGCCGGCGGCAATTCGAACACAGTGGCGCCGTTCTCTCGGCCGCGTTCGACATAACCGATGACGCGGAACCATTTGCCGAGGTCGGCCCGCTGCAGCCAGCTGCGCGAGTGGATGGGCAGGTTGCCGGCCAGCGCCTGAATGTGGCGGATGTGGCGCCTGCAGAAGCGGACCGTCGCGGCGCTGAAGAAACCCTCCTGCGCGGCAAACAGCGTGTCGGCGGCGTCGCTGTTTTCGTGCCAGGCGACGATCGCCACCGTCTTGTCGCCGTCGACCAGCGCGTGCGCCCGGCCTTCCTTCAAATTCATCATCAGATTGTCGTAGGCGACCTTGCTGTCCTTGCCGGCGGCCACATACTCGTCCGACATCCGCGTGGACAGATCGCGGAAGACACTTTCGAGATCGCCGATCGTAGCTGCGCGTGCTCGCATTTCTCCTCCTGCAGCCCCGGCAGGCAGTTTGCCCTAGGCAGACGGGATCACCAAGCAAATCAAATCCGCCATTTGGCCGATGCGCGCAAAGTGATTTCAGAAGGCGGGTTTATTGCGTTGGCAAATCGCTCCCGTGGAACCGAACTTGCCTCCCCCGAATTGACTCGCGATCGCGTTCGGGAGGGGAAGCATGCAAGATCAGCATTTCGATGAGCCGGTTCGCGTGGCGCTCGGCAGGTCCAGAAACACGATCTACAAGGTGGAGCGTGTCGCGCAGGCCGCTGACATCCTCATGAACCGATGGCCCGTGAAGACAGGCGGCTATCACGTCGCCGCCCGTAAAGCCTGCCTTGGCGTTCTGGAAGGCCTTCAAGAGGCGCGCTATGCCCGCGCCGCCTTCGTCAACGCGGCGATCGAGGCCGATATACTGCTCGAGCGCGACCGCGAGGGTTGAGCGGTCCATCGCCTCTTTGTTTGGCGTGAGGTAAACTGGCAGACCGGTCGGGAGCCTTCCATGTGCAACGACTATGAGCAGCATATTCTCTGGGCTGAATATTGCCGGATGCTGGAGTCGCTGGCACTCGAGATCCCGACCCATCAGACCGAACTTGACCTGCCGCGGGTTGATCACATCCATATCAACGATCCAGCCCCGATCATGCGCGCCGCCGGCGACACTGGCGTTGTTGAACTGACGTCGATGACGTTTGGATTTCCGCCGGCCGGCCCGAAAGGCGGACCAGTGTTCAACTTCCGCTCCGAAGGCCGGCAATTCGCCGGCAGCAAACGCTGCCTCGTGCCGGCATCCGCCTTCTTCGAGTTCACGGGCACGAAGTATCCGAAGGCAAAGCATCGCTTCACGCTCAACGGCTCGCCGTTCATGGCCATCGCAGGGCTTTGGCGTGAAGCTGCCGGCAACAAGCCGCCAACCTTCACCATGCTGACAACCGAGCTTGGACCGGATATTGCGCCCTATCACATCGGCAGGTCGTGGTGCTTCGGCCCGGCGATTGGGCGGCTTGGCTCAGTCTGACGAAGCCGGAAGCCGAACTGCTGCAGCCGCTTCCAGCCGGCTCGCTGCGCGTGGAGACCGTGCGCCCCGAAAGTTCATAACTCGGTTGCGCAGGCTTGCCGGCACAGCCGGCAGGCCGAAATCAGGAATCCGTCGGTGCGGCGCCAGGAAGTCAAGCCCTTGATGTTCAGAGAAAACTGGTGCCCAGAGGCGGAATCCAAGTGGAGAAAATCCCGTTTTCGTTTCAGAGACTTATGCGAAGGTTGGCCGCATCTGCTACCAACAGAAATACCAACAAAATATTTCTGTGGATTGGTTCGGTTCCTGATATTTCTCTCAATGCCTCGCACCTGCACCTTGTCTTTTCCGGTTCGGTCTAGATCCTTCTTGGTTATCTATCATCATGCGGGGGGGTCAAGTGAAGACCACGGCTGGCCAAGACGACTCAATGAAAACGATGGCCGTCTGCGGCCCTAATGCGCCCTGGTATCGGCCGTTCGTTCACGCAGCTTAAGCCTGGAAGCTTCCGTTCCCTGACCAGCGGACGTAGCCGGGCGAGCTTATTAGCGCCGCAGCGGTATCACTTAACCGGTGTTATCAACGGAGCCGGGCGCCTGTGTACGGCATAGGTCAGGATCGCGTGGTGGTTGCAGAAGCATTCGATCGCGAACTCGTGTCGGACTCCGTTCGCGTCCGTCAACACGACGGTTCCGTCGAAAATCGGACCTCTCCTAGCCCGGCCGGCACTGGCCCTGAGAAAGTTCCAACAGAATTCCTGAGTGATCCCCGGAAACCGCGTCCTGAACGCGGGTGAGCGGATGAAGTATCGCACGTCCTTGCCGCCGGGGTCGCGGCCGATATCGTCGTGGTGCGGATGGGCGCTGACCATCCCGAATGCCGGCGTTTCGCCATCCCGCTCCTCGACCGTGCGCCATAACGTGGTGGTTATCGTATTGCCGTAGCGCTTGGCCAGATTCTGGATGGACTTGAAGGTAATCTCGACGTCGCGAGCCTCGCACGCGAAACGGTCCTGAAGGAACAGCAAGCGTGCGGCGGCGAAATTAGCCTCCGCCTCCACATTGGCGTGGCAGTTCGGATCGAGCGTGTACTGATCGTCGCCGAACAGGAAATCCTTGTGCCAGGGAATGAAACTATGCCCAACCTCATGGGCCTCGATCCATCGTTTCTTCGCGTCGGGAACCTGTTGGTCGATCAGGATGCGATTGCCGTCGGGTATCCATAAGGCGGAGAGGTTGGCCTTCTTGATCACGTCGATCAGAATGGTCGGACGGGCGATAACCTGCTTGCCCGCCACCTTCATCCTATGCGCGACTTCCTGCAGGAGCGTCGGATTGGACAAGCTATAGTACTTGAGGTCTAGCGCGAGCAACTGCCGGACCTCCGGGAGACGGAGGGGCGGTTCGGGATTGCCGAGTTCGCGGAGAATCCTGTCAACGAGTCCTCGGATGTCGTCCGCCTCATATGCTCCGACCGTCCCCTCCATCATCGGTTCATTTCTGCCCCAGCACCAGAAACTTGACGAAACTGTCCAAGACCTGTTGCTCGTGCTTACTGAGCTTGGACAAATCATCGGACTTAGCCGCGAACTTCTGGGCCTCTTCCTGCAGGACCTCGTCTCTAGTAACCGTAGCGCCAGAGAGCTTCATCAGCGCTCGTGGCGGCATCCTAAAAAACTCGGCCAACTGGTGAACGGTCCTCGGCCTGGGTTTGTAGTTGGGGTCCCGTTCGATCAACCTGATCTCGGCGGCCTCCACCCGCGCCTTTGCGCCCAAGGTTTCAACCGACAATTGGTCGCGTCGTCTCAACTGGCGTATGAAGACCCCGAAGGCGTGCTTCATTTCGACCACGTTGCCCGCGTCCGACACAAGTTCGGACGGCAGGAACATCCCTATATTGTCGATGGCTTCCAACGGCCATCCCGCGTCATGGTCCGTATCCGGATCGGACTCGATCTTTCGCCGGAGCCAGTCGGGTGAGATAAGCATCTCCATCATCTGCTCCTTCTGTTTAAGTGAGGAAGGCGCGCGCTTGTGCTTCGGTCATCTCAAAGTAGCGCATGCGCGTGTCGTCGATTTCCAGGTCGGTCATTCCAACCACATCTCGATACCAAGCTTCGGCCTGTGGCAAGGCGTGCAGGCCTACCCGTCCCCTGAATTCCTCTTGAACACTCAAGCTGATCGCGGCAACCATCATGATGCGCCCCACGCCCTTGAAACGAGGGGACGCATCGAAACGCGGTCTGTTCCAAGGCGCGGTAGCCAGCAGGTCCACCGTGACCAGCGGCTTGCCGCGTTGCGAGGGTTCTTTGGCAAAACCTGCAGTCGTCACGAGCATCAGGCCCTGTGTGGCACCTTCCGCCACGATCGCGAACGACTGCCGGTCAAGCCGGTTTGACGCCATGTCGACTTTCTCGGACCATCGCCAATGAGCGTCCTGGATGTCGTTATCGGCGAGGAATTGCAGGTTGTATTGGCCGGCGGCTTTCAGTTCCGCAATCCTGGCTTCCATGAGCGGGCGCCACGAGCCGTCTATATCGGCGACATTGCCGGCATCCGCGGGGCTGAGGAGATGGGATTCCGTGAACTTGCCGGTCCGACGGTCTAACAGGTCGTAGGTACCGATGAGGCTACCCGACATGGCTTCAGCTCAGCATCATGAGCTCGGCCTTTTCCTTGGTGGAAGGGTGTTCGAAGAATACCTTCTCGCCGCGTTCTATTCTGTCCGTGATGGATTGGTAGAGCCTGAGGGCCTGTCGGACTAGGGCGGTCTTGGACAAACCTTTTTCATCGGCGAGGCGATCGACCAGATCCATCTCCTGCGAACTCAAATTCAGCGTCATCGTACGTTTTTCAACCATAGGGTCCTCCTTGACGGCCGCGCGTTCATATCATTATCCACGACGCTAGTCAACAATTAATAGCTACCGTTCACGTATTGACTAGCTAAGAAATAGCTACTATTTGATGTGATATCGAGGCGCAGGAGAGACCAAATGAACGACAGCGATCCCATTCGCAGCATCCATATCGCAGGCACCGACCCAGTGTTCCGCGCGGTTCCCGTAAATGACCAGACCCCCTCAGGCGACCAGATCGCCCTCGCCGCGGGGTTTTCGTCCGACGATTACAGCTATGTCCTGCAGATGCGGGACAACGGCGAACTTGAGGACGTCCGCAGCCGCGAATCCGTGCCCTTGTCCGACGGACAGCGGTTTATCGTCGCCCTGAGCGACCGATCCTACCGGCTTGCCTTCGCCGGCGGCCCCCTGGATTGGCCCGCGCGCTTCATCACGGCCGGAACCTTGCGCAAGCTGAAGGGCGTGGCTGCCGACAAGAGCATCTATCTGGAAAAGACGGACGAGCCCGACTTTCCCCTCGATGAGGACGACGTCATCGACCTGGATGAAGATGGCGTCGAAAGCTTCAAGGCGGGCAAGCTTGCGGGGCCGAAGAAGCAGACGGTGCGCGTCAAGCACCTGGGTGAACTGGAAACGGTGCGCTTCAAGGCCGAGTCCGGTACTACTCTGCAGTCGATCTGGGACCGGGCCTACGAGGAGCTCGACGTCATGCGCAACGAGCGTGACGTGTTCCAGGCCGAGACGGACGTCGGGACAGTGAGCCTGATGGACCACCTCGACCTTCCTCTCGAGACGGCCCAGCAGGAAGGTTTGTGCGACAAGAAGTTCGAGATCGCGGCCAGGACCGGGGGGGCCTGAAATGGCATCGCATGGCGTCCGGCCCACCATTGACCTGCAGGCAGGCACGCAAGTGCTAGGCCAGCACTTGCCGCGGGTGCTGTCCTTCAGGGGCCAGACGATAGAAGAGCTCGGCTGGAGCCGGCCATCGGACCGGACGCTTCTTGTCCCCATGCGCGGCACTTTCGGCGGAAATACCGAAGAGTATCTTCTCCGGCTCGATTTTCTTGCCGGTTCGGACTGGCCGCCCAGCGCCAGGTTCGTCAATCCGGCGACCCTTGACTACGCCGGCCTAGCCGAACAGCACCATCTGCCCCAACTGACCTCGCCGGAGGTCCACGTCCATCCGGCTTACCAGAACCCCAGCGGGCAAAAGATCCAGCTCGTGTGCTGTTCCGCTGTGTTCGAATACTACGACGTCAATCACGGCGGTGAAGACACCACCCTCTGGCGCACGGGCGATACCTTTAATCATACGTTGGTGGCGATCGAACGTGCTTTCCGCAACCACTATTCGGGAAGATTCGATCGTCATGCAGGATGAATACCTATTGTGGCGCGACCCGGCACCCGGGCCCTATGTGCCGATCGGATCCGTCCTTCGCTTACCTCCGACTGCGATTTCGGCGACACGCGAACTGCTTCAGCGCGCAGGCCGCCGGGAATCGTGTGTTTTCTGGTACGGCGAGCGGGACGGCGATACCGCCCTTGTGCGATCGGTCCGGGCGCCCACGCAGCGATCTATGCCCGGAAACTATCATGTGGAGCCGGATGCGATCAGCGAAATGGTGCGCGATCTGCCCGAAGGGTGGAAGCCCTTGGCTCAGATTCACAGCCATCCCGGCATGGGCACGGAACACTCGCGATATGATGACCGCATGATTTCGAGCCGCCGGATTCTTTCGCTCGTATTCCCGATATACGGCGTCCCGGCCGCGCCCTGGCCGCAAGGCATCGGCGTGCACGAGTGGCAGAACGATTATTGGCACATGCTATCCCCAGGGCAGGTCCATGGCCGCCTTGAGGTGATCGCCGCACCGGCAGTGGACAGAAGGGATTTCCGATGAGTGGCTTGGCATTGGGGGATCGTCATTCCCGACCGTTGGATGGTTTGGGGGACGTCGCGTCGCCTAAAACGATCCTCATTCGTGCCGGCGACGTATCAGGGGCAGTCAATCGCCAACACCTTCTGGTCTGTCTCGTCAATCTACTGGCTAGGCTGCATGGCTTGGTCGGTTCGATCCGGGTCGCGGTAAAAGGCGAGATGACGGTCGTCACGCCGAACGGGGCCGGTCCGGCAAATGCCTTCCAGGCCGTCGAGAACCTCGCGTCCTGGGCCAACGGCGGGCGGATACCGGTGCTTCCACCCGATGGCGTGGAGGACTTGACCATAGATATGACCGGTCAGATGCGTGGAGGCGCGAGCATCTATGTTTGGGGAGAGGGGTGGAAAGCCTGGATCGGCTCCGCTCCGCGAGCCTTCGGTGGTTCTTTCGGCCGGCGCGATTGCCTCGGCCCATACCTGGCAGCGGCCTTGGCAGCAGGCGAGGTCTTCAAGCACGCCAAAGGCTTGAAGAAAGGACGCTTCGCCCGGGATGACGCGTATTCCCTGTGGTCGGGGGAATCCGGCCGCTGGGAAGTATTGGAAGACGGTCCAGCCGTATCGGACACGCGCTTGCCCCCTTTGTATGTCGTCGGGGCAGGCGCCGTCGGTCAGGGGATCATCCAGGTGTTGGGCGCCAGCGAATTGGCAAGCTCATTCCTCGTTACCATCGATCATGACCGCCACGACCTCGAGGGCACCAATCTTAACCGGTGCTTTTTGGCCGGCCTCGACGATCTCGACCGACCTAAGGTCGAGGCCGTGGAGCGATACAGGACCTTCAGCGGACTGGGGGGCTTGGAACATTCCGGAACGCTTCGGGATTACATCCTCTCGAGCCGGTCAGGCCTGCATCCGAAGCTCGATCTGGCGGAAGCGCGGGACTCGTACGAACTCGTGGTATCGGCCGTGGACATCAATACGTCCCGTCAGGACATCCAGGGTCTGTGCCCCCGCGTCGTCGTGGGCGGAAGTACAGACGGCTTAAGGGCTCAAGCGGTGATATACGGCCTCGTCGAACAAGCCGAATGCCTGGGCTGTTGGAACGTGCCCGACGACGGAAGGGCCAAGGCCGCTGCCCGGGAAGCGGCCCTACGGGCAATGTCGCCGGAAGAACGACGGAAGGAATTGGCCGGACAGGTCGAAAACCTTGATGCAGCCTTGTCCTATCTCGCTTCTGCCGAGCCCAGATGCGGACAGTTGGGAGAAAGCGATGTCAAGAGCTTCGTAGACCGGATGCCTCCGGAGTTTTCGGCTTCGTTCGTGTCCATGGCGGCCGCCACGATGGCCGCAGCCAGCCTATTTCGTGTCACATCGGGATTGTCTTCAGATGTGAACTTGCAACCCAAGACAATTCTCCAGTTCAAGAACTTGTCGATGGCTAAAACGGTGACTGCGCGACGGAGCGGTTGCGCGCATTGCTGTGTTGTCCGTGAGGCCGGTTCTCCGGCGAAACTCGGCTAGTACTTGGCCGCGGTCGATAACTCGGTCCCCTTGGACACTACCGAAACATTTGGGCCCTGATACGCCACCACCCGGGCAGGCACGCCACCCCAGAGTCGCGTCGGTACCCTCATCGCTGAACAGACAACTGACCTTCTGGACCTTTGGTGCCGCAAGGTGAAGCGACACAGAGGGCGCTGCACTTGTTCAACGCTATCCATTTTTCGGCGGCTTCTAAGGCAAGGGTTGCCAAAAGTAGACGGTCGGCTCCCGGCCCCCCTCCTGAACGTTTGTGCTCTGGCCAATAGCGGCCTGAGGAGAAACGATATGGGACATTCGCAGTATGACCTCGCCGGACAAGGCCGTCCCGGTAGTGTGCTGAGAGTTCTGCAAATTCGCTGAGAGGGGGCGGTCATGGCAGGCTGGTGATTGTTCACTTCACCTGATTCCCGCGAAGGAACGCCACCATGGCCAAGACTCATTTCTCTGGGTTATTTCATTCCTCCCGGAATGTCCGACTGATTTGGTCCGACAGCGGCTTCACGAAATAGGAAAGCGCCGTACGCTCGCCCGTCTCGACCATCGCTTCGGCCGGCATACCGGGCACGAGCGTCAGGCCCTTGAGCTTCGTCAGTTCCGCCTGCGGAACTGACAGGCGCACCAGGTAGTACGAAATGCCGTTTTTTTCATCCGTCGCCAGATCGGCTGCGATCCGGCTGACATATCCGTTCAATATCGGCGTGGTTCTCAGATTGAAGGCTGACATCCGCAGCACGGCCTTGTGACCAAGCTGGATTTGGTCGATGTCCTTCGGGGTGATTCGTACTTCAAGCGCAAGATCGTCGCCTTCCGGCACGATTAGCATGATCGGATCGGCGGGCGTAATCACTCCGCCGACCGTATGAATTGCGAGTTGTTGAATGGCGCCTGACTGCGGCGCGACGATATCGATCCGCCGCAGTTCCTGCTCAACCGCCACCTTGCGCTCAACATACTCCCCGACCTGCGCCTGAACCTCTCTGAGCTCCTGGCCGACTTCCGACTTGAAATCCTGATCGATCTGCGGGATCTGCAGGCGCGTTTCGGCTATGCGGGCTGCCGTCTGTGCCTGATCTGCGATCTTCTCACCGCGCTCGCCACCGAAAGTGGCAACCTGGATCTTCAGGCTGTTCAACCGTTGGTCCGAGACAATGCCTTGCTTGCGCAGCCCACTTAGAACAGCAATTTCCTTTTGGAGAACCTCGATCATTTTTTCACAGGCAATTTCCTGCGCCTTGAGTCCTTCGATCTCGTGGTGATATTGAGTAATGCGTTCCGCCAATTGCGCCTGCTTCCCGTCGCGGGATTGCCTGCGGAATTCGAACAGCAGCATCTCGCTATCTATTGCCGAAGCTACGTCTGGAACATCTCTTCGGGCGAGTAGCCAGTCCGGGAAGGCGATTTCCGCGAGATCGTCACGCTCAGCATCGAGTCGTGCCAGGTAGGCGGCCAGCTCATCGAGCCGCTTGGTGACTATGGCGAGATTAGCGCGCGTCTGGGTAGCATCGAGCCGCATGAGGATGTCGCCGGCTTTTACTTTATCCCCTTCGCGCACCAGGATTTCTCCGACCACCCCGCCAGTCGGGTGCTGCACCTTCTTGACATAGGAAACGACGACAAAGTGTCCGGACGCTACAACCGCACCGGAGAGATTCGTGAAGGTCGCCCAGGCTCCGGCTCCTCCCACAAAGATCACGCTCGCCAGAAGGCCCGCCACCAGGTGGCGGCGAATGGAGCTTGAAACGTCATTGTTCTGATCAATGCCGGACACCGGTATCCTCCATGTCAGCGCGCTCTGCCACGTGATCCTGTGTAGACTCGATGGCCTTCAGGACTTTGGAACGCGCACCGAATGCTCGCTGCCGTCCACCTTCCATCACCAACACCAAATCGACGGCGCTGATGACGCTCGGCTGATGGCAGACGACAACCGCAATGCCTTTGCGCTCGCGCACGGAGGCGATCGCCTTAGCGACTGCAGCTTCGCCTTCCGCATCGAGATGGGTATTGGGTTCATCCAGCACAACAAGGAAAGGGTCTCGATAAAGGGCCCGGGCAAGACCGATAAGCTGACGCTGCCCGGCGGAAAGTGCCGATCCGACCTCACCGACCGGAGTTTCGTATCCGTGCTCAAATCGGAGGATGAGTTCGTGGGTGCCCGCTGCTTTCGCCGCGGCGACAATAGCCTCAGGGTCAGGATCATCTTCAAAACGAGCGATGTTTTCGGCAATGGTGCCGTCGAACAATTCAACACCTTGTGGCAGATAGCCGATATGACGGCCTAGTGCTTCCCGGTCCCATTGATCGAGGCTTGCGCTGTCGATGCGAACCTTCCCGGCGACCGGCGTCCATGCGCCGACGATGGCGCGCGAGAGTGTCGACTTGCCCGAACCCGATGCGCCGATGACCCCGAGTGCGCTTCCCGCCTGAATGGCAAACGCAAGGCCGGTCACGGTCAGCTTGCTTTCGCCGGGCGGAACGATTGTCACGCTTTCGAGGCGCAGTTCGCGTTCAGGTGCAGGCATTAGCATAACAGGAGCGGTTTCAGGAACCTTTTCCAAGAGGTCCTCCAGCCGCGCCCAACTCTGGCGCGCAATGAGGAAGGGTTTCCAGCTTGAAATGGCCAGATCGACCGGAGCCAGCGCACGCCCCATCATGATCGAACTGACAATCATGACCCCGGCCGTAGCCTCCTGCCTGACGACAAGGTACGCACCTACGGTAAGAATGGCCGATTGCACCTGCAGGCGCAAGTCGGCATTGCAACGCGCTGCTTGCAGCAGACCATTGCGTGCCATGTTATGGGCAACGGTATCGCTTATCGGCCCTTGCGAGAGAGTGTTCGCAAGGAGTGTCAGAGATGTGAGACCGACCGCCCCGATAAGTGCCGTCATGCCGATCCAGAAATGAAGGAGGAAGCAAATGCCAAGATAAAACAGCATCCATGGCAGATCGAAGAACGCTGTCGGACCGTTTCCACCTAAGAAGCCGCGAACATTGTCGAGATCGCGAAGCGGCTGCAAGCCGTCGCCCGGCATGCGCGTTGAAAGCGGAAGGCGAACGATCGCATCGTGAACGCGTCCGGAAAACTGTCCATCGAAACGCTCGCCAATCCGCAGCAGCACGCGGGCGCGCAAAATGTCGAGCAGGCATTGGAACGCATAAAGCCCCGCAGCAAGCACGACGAGCCCCACTAGCGTGGATACGCTGCCACTTGCCAGAACGCGGTCATAGACCTGAAGCATGAACAGCGGCGAGATGAGCGCAAGCACGTTGACCACGCCGCTGATCAACACAATGCCCCAAATCGCGGAAGTCAGAGGGAAGGGTCTCAAAGCTGAATCCTTTAAGGAATGGTTGTCACGTAAGTCTCCGGAGGCTGGCGACCCAGCTCCTATATTGCTCCCCGACCGGCAACCGACTGCATCCGCTCGCTGGTTCAGGATCAGTGCTCCCGCCGAATATGTTTGGTCCCGGCATTTAATGGAGCGCGTCAACAACACCGTCCGGCTGAAGGTTTGGAAGGGATTCATCGTGGTCGGCCGCAAGGGCCCGAACAGGCTTCCGCCTCCACACCTTCAGTGGGATTTCGGTGCACGACCAGCGCGACGCGCAGGGCTTCGTCACTGTACACGCTGACTGCTCCCGGGCGCCCCGGCCCATGGCAAGTAGCGGAAACGGGAAAGCGCCCGCCCAGGGGGGCGGGGCGGGCGCGGTTCCGTATGGGTTTTCTGGATCAAACGAAGGTGAAGTCGGACGCGGTCAGGCCCAGGTCTGCCACGGTGACCACACCGCCCAGGTGGGCGAACTCGTGCGCGCTGCCGTCGGCGGTGACATAGGCCAGAGTTGCGAGTCTGTCGGTGTAGCTGCTTTGGTAGACAATGATGTCGCCGGCGTGCTCGCCGGAGATCGCACTCGCCGCCTCATTAGCAGAGTTGAAAGATTCGCCAGTGATCACCACGACGTGTTCGCCGTTCGCACCCGAGGCCGCACCGCTGTAGAAGCTGCTCACCGGGTAGCCGGACTGTATGCTGGCGTTGTTGACGAAGTTCGCGCCAAAACCATCGTTGTAGAGGCCCACCGCATCGAAGGCGAACTTGTCCTCCGCCGGGTTGAAATCGGTGATAGTGGTAATGTCCGACGTCGACCCGACAACCCCAGGCACCGGATTGTGGAACTGGAACACGAACGTGTCACTGTCGCTGCCCCCGGTCAACGTGTCCTGGCCGTCACCCACGTAGAGGACATCCTGGCCGGGTCCGCCGCTGAGCCTGTCATTGTCCTCACCGGAGACGCGCGCGTTGAAGCGGCCGTTGTCGCCGGAGAGATCGTCCCAGCCATCTCCGCCGAAGATGCGGTCGTTACCCTTGCCGCCGATGGCTCGGTCACTGCCCGCGCCACCCGAGATCTCGTCGTTGCCGCCACGACCGTCAAGCCAGTCACCGCCCTGGTAACCCTCGATCCAGTCAACACCCTCGGTGCCGAGGAGTGTTTCGGAACCCGGGCCACCTTCGATAATCTTTGCCATTGAAAATACTCCTAATGATGCCCCTGCCTGAGTCGTTCATATTCGTCATCGGACAATTGGAGAAATCGATTGCTTGGATAGGCATACATTTACGAAATGGATGCATTCTCGTTCACTTCGCCCTTCTGCTGAGCAGTTGCGGGCTCGCAGGCGGCGGGGACACGCCCCAGGCAATCGGCCCGAACATTCACACTCAAAGAACGGTCCAGGAAAACTTGGCAACCGGTCGTCCTGGTTGGGCCGCCCTCGGAAGAACGGGCATGGGGCTGTGTTGCCGAGTCGCGCCGGCACTGCCCATTGCGAGCAATGGAACGTTAGGGAGCGCGTTCGCGCGAGCCGAGATCGGAACCGACAGGCGCACCAGGTAGTACGAAATGCCGGGTTCACCAGGATTTCTCCGACAACCCCGCCAGTCGGGTGCGGTATCTTCTCACTAGGAAACCACGACAAAGTGTCCGGACGCTACAACCGCACCGGAGAGATTCGTGAAGGTCGCCCAGGCTCCGGCTCCTCCCACAAAGATCACGCTCGCCAGAAGGCCCGCCACCAGGTGCCGGCGAATGGACTCGAAACGTCATTGTTCTGATGAATGCCGGACACCGGGATCCTCCATGTCAGCGCGCTCTGCCACGTGATCCTGTGTAGACTCGATGGCCTTCAGGACTTTGGAACGCGCACCGAATGATCGCTGCCGTCCACCTTCCATCACCAACACCAAATCGACGGCGCGGATGGCGCTCGGCCGATGGGCGACGACAACCGCAATGCCCTTGCGCTCGCGCACGGAGGCGATCGCATTAACGACTGCAGCTTCGCCTTCCGCGTCGAGATGGGCATTGGGTTCATCCAGCACGACAAGGAAAGGGTCTCGATAAAGGGCCCGGGCAAGACCGATAAGCTGACGCTGCCCGGCGGAAAGTGCCGATCCGGCCTCACCAATCGGAGTTTCGTATCCGTGCTCAAATCGGAGGATCAGTTCGTGCGTGCCCGCTGCTTTCGCCGCGGCGACAATAGCCTCAGGGTCAGGATCATCTTCAAAACGAGCGATGTTTTCGGCAATGGTGCCATCGAACAATTCAACACCTTGTGGCAGATAGCCGATGTGACGGCCTAGTGCTTCCCGGTCCCATTGATCGAGGCTTGCGCTGTCGATGCGAACCTTCCCGGCGACCGGCGTCCATGCGCCGACGATGGCGCGCGAGAGTGTCGACTTGCCCGAGCCCGACGGGCCGATGACCCCGAGTGCGCTTCCCGCCTGAATGGCAAACGCAAGGCCGGTCACGGTCGGCTTGCTTTCGCCGGGCGGAACGATTGTCACGCTTTCGAGGCGCAGTTCGCGTTCAGGTGCAGGCATTAGCATAACAGGAGCGGTTTCAGGAACCTTTTCCAAGAGGTCCTCCAGCCGCGCCCAACCCTGGCGCGCCATGAGGAAGGGTTTCCAGCTTGAAATGGCGAGGTCGACCGGAGCCAGCGCACGCCCCATCATGATCGAACTGGCAATCATGACCCCGGCCGTAGCCTCTTCCCTGACGACAAGGTACGCACCGACGGCAAGAATGGCCGATTGCAGCAGCACGCGCAGCGACTTTGAAATGGCACCCAGCCCACCTGCCACGTCCCCAGCTTTCCGGTTGGCGGCCAGACACTTGGCATTGGCCTTTTGCCATCGGGCAGCGATCCGCTTTCCAAGACCGAGAGCTTGCACGACCTCGGCATTGCAACGCGCTGCTTGCAGCAGACCATTGCGTGCCATGTTGTGGGCAACGGTATCGCTTATCGGCCCTTGCGAGAGAGTGTTGGCAAGGAGTGTCAGAGATGTGAGACCGACCGCCCCGATAAGTGCCGTCATGCCGATCCAGAAATGAAGGAGGAAGCAAATGCCAAGATAAAACAGCATCCATGGCAGATCGAAGAACGCTGTCGGACCGTTTCCACCTAAGAAGCCGCGAACATTGTCGAGATCGCGAAGCGGCTGCAAGCCGTCGCCCGGCATGCGCGTTGAAAGCGGAAGGCGAACGATCGCATCGTGAACGCGTCCGGAAAACTGTCCATCGAAACGCTCGCCAATCCGCAGCAGCACGCGGGCGCGCAAAATGTCGAGCAGGCATTGGAACGCATAAAGCCCCGCAGCAAGCACGACGAGCCCCACTAGCGTGGATACGCTGCCACTTGCCAGAACGCGGTCATAGACCTGAAGCATGAACAGCGGCGAGATGAGCGCAAGCACGTTGACCACGCCGCTGATCAACACAATGCCCCAAATCGCGGAAGTCAGAGGGAAGGGTCTCAAAGCTGAATCCTTTAAGGAATGGTTGTCACGTAAGTCTCCGGAGGCTGGCGACCCAGCTCCTATATTGCTCCCCGACCGGCAACCGACTGCATCCGCTCGCTGGTTCAGGATCAGTGCTCCCGCCGAATATGTTTGGTCCCGGCATTTAATGGAGCGCGTCAACAACACCGTCCGGCTGAAGGTTTGGAAGGGATTCATCGTGGTCGGCCGCAAGGGCCCGAACAGGCTTCCGCCTCCACACCTTCAGGCGCGTTCATATTCGTCATCGGACAATTGCAGAAATCGATTGCTTGGATAGGCACACATTTACGAAATGGATTCACTCTCGTTCGCTTCGCCCTTCTGCTGAGCAGTTGCGGGGTCGCAGGCGGCGGGGCATCGCCATCCATGCCTCCTCTCATAGTCGAGGGGGGGCATTTTCTCAATTTGGGGACAACTGAGACGTCCGGTGCTCTTAGGCAGAGGAATCATACGAGATCCCTCCTGCAACATCATTTCCCGCATCCACAGGCTTGCCGGATCACTATTGTGGAGCGCAGGCCATTGAACGGCCTCCGTGAATGCGGGAGGAAGTGGCGGCGGAAGTTTGACAATCCGCAGGGGTGTTGTTTTTGCGAAATGCTGCGCCAGCCGTAAGGGCATGGTCCCGATGCGGCTAGTGCCTGATACAACGGGCGGGATCAGGCTAAAGCCGTGTACGACAACTTCGATGCGTCTCTCGAAACCGTGCTCGAGCAAATACCATTCCTCCATGGAGAGCTGCCGGGTGTCCCCGAATTTGAAGACAACCTGCCCCATCGATAAGTATCGCTCCAATGTAAGTGGCTCTGACAGCTGCTTGTTCGTGCCGCAGCCTACGCACACGAGCATATCTTCGAACAGGGCTGCGCGAGGATGTTTCGACATGAATACTTCCGGCATAATTAGAAAATCAACGTCGCCGCGCCGGAGAAGCTCCTCGGGGTCGTCGGAAATAGGGAGACATTCAAAGCGGACGGCGGGAGCTTCCCGCGCAGCACGTTCTACGATCTTCTTAAAAAATACGAGCGTGATGTAATCGGAAAGGATAATCCGGAAGCGACGATCCGATTGGGCTGGGTTGAAGGCGTCCCAGGAAATAATCGATAGCTGGATGTGCAGCAATGCCTCCCTGACTGCTGGGGCGAGCCCCTCAGCGCGAGGTGTCAAAATGAGCTCGCGGCCGCTCATCGTAAATAGCTCATCGCTGAAATAGGCGCGTAACCGAGCAACGGCGGCGCTCATTGCCGGCTGGCTCAGGTTAATACTGCGGGCCGCCGCGGTGACTTTACGTTCCCTGACCAGAGCGTCCAACACGACGAGGAGATTCAGATCGAGTCCCTTAAAACGCATGTCTTGATCTAGGCGGCGTGTGAATGGGTTGCGACCAAACATTCAATTCGAATGGTGAGTAGCGTCAACGCATCAGCCTTCGACGAAAAAGAGCAATCGAAAAGAAGAAGGGCAAAACTGTGTATATGCAAAGCGCGCCGATATGCAGGCCCATTTTGTCAATCGGACGGCCAAGCATCGCTGGACGAATGAGGTCGATTGCATGTGCGAGCGGTAATAAGGAGGCAGCATACTGAAAAGCGCCGGGCAATTGGTTGACCGGAAACATCGCGCCGCAAAGGAACAGCATGGGTGTAATAACAAGCGTATTATAAAATATGAAATATTCATAACTGGGCGCAAGCGCCGTGACGACCATCGCTAGACTCGCGAAGGCGAGGCCATTGAGAGCGATGACTGGCAGCAAGCAGAGGATGGATGGCCACGATGCGTAGCCGAGCGTGGTAGCAACAATAGTGATTGCTGTGCCCGCCATGAGGGCCTTCGTGGCTGCCCACGCCAATTCGCCGAGTAAGATATCGCCGAGCGTCAGCTGAGTGCATAGCATTCCTTCCCAGGTGCGCTGGTCGCCCATGCGGCCGAAACTCCCGTAGACCGTTTCAGCGGTCGCCGATGCCATCACGCTTGTGGCAACCATGCCAGCCGCGAGAAACGCAATGTACGAAGTGCCCTCAACAGGACCTATCATTGTTCCGATGCCAAAGCCGAGACCGAACAGATAGATCATCGGATCGGCGAGGTTGCCGAGAACCGATGCAAGCCCGATTTTCTTCCATCCAAGATAGTTGCGGCGCCAAACCGCGACCCAATTCCACGCATTGGCGGGCATGCCCGCCGCATAACGTTCGCCCATTGTTCAGTCCTCCATCTCGCGCCCGGTTAACCGCAAAAACACATCCTCGAGATTGGGGGGACGCTGCAGAAGGCGTAGACCCGTGCGCCCGCGTAGCTGCGCCAGCACCTGCTCCGGATCGGGTGCATAGCAAAAAAGCGTCTCACCGCTCACCTCGATGCGCTGTGCGTACGGCCGGATCAGCGCACCTAGTTCATGCGGATTGCCGCCGTAGACCTCCACCACGTCACAGCCGATCTGCTCGTCAATGAGTTCGGACGGGCGACCTTCGGCGATCTTGCGCCCCTCCTCCATAACGCACAGCCGATCGCACAGCCGCTCGGCCTCTTCCATGAAATGGGTAGTCAAAAGAATAGTCTTGCCCCGCGCCAGCAGCGATCGCAGCCGATCCCAGATCAGGTGGCGGGCCTGCGGATCGAGGCCGGTGGTCGGCTCGTCCATCACCAGCAAGTGCGGGTCATTGATGAGCGCACGCGCGAGCGTCAGGCGCCGCTTCATGCCGCCGGACAGTTCGGCGACGCGCGCATCCGCTTTGTTCTCGAGGCGGGCGAACTCAAGCAGCGATGGTATGACCGCATCGATCTGGCGTCTGCTCATCCGGAAGTAGCGCCCGAACACCAACAGGTTCTCGCGTACAGTGAACGCGGCATCAAGATTGTCGAACTGCGGGACCACGCCGATGCGCATACGTGCCAAACGCGCGCGCGCCGGCACTGGAGCGCCGAGCACAGTAATCTTCCCCGCATCAGGCGATGTCATGCCGAGGACCATACGCGCAATCGTGCTTTTGCCCGCGCCGTTCGGTCCCAAGAGCCCGAAGCATTCCCCCGCCGCAACGCGGAACGACAGCCTGTCGACAACGAGCTTGTCATAAGTTTTGCTTACGTCAGTAAGGTCGATCGCTATCATGGACATGGGTTCATTTTACCGAGAGGGACGACAAAACTGGCGGTCGCTTGGTTCCCTGCCGATCTGAAACTGTGACTCGTCTTCGCCATCCCCGCCGTCGATAACGAACTGATCGACATCACAAGGATCTAGCCGCTGCTCCGCTAAAGCGGCGACAATTGCGTCGAGATTATCGATGGATTGGTAACGCGGATCGTTGTGCCGCTTTTCCTGGTCATCGCAGAAGACGAGCCGTCCATCCTGGACCAGGGCGATCGCCCCATCATGGGTCAGCTTGGTACCACAGATGCGCATAGTGTCTCCACGTTAACGGCGATAGATTCGAGATTCATCAGGAAGCGGAAATCGGGTTCCGGAAACGGACGAGCAAGCAGTCTTCGTTGACCGACTCACCCCGACACTCAAGCCGCTCTACCTCGATCAACGTTTCGTTCAGCATGGCGATGACCGGCTCAGCACCAGCGGCGTGACCCCAGCGACGGCAATTAGCATCCCTTGCCGATCCGAAGATCAGATGCCCGCCTGGCGCAAGCACCCGCACCAGGTTTTTGACGGCCGCGCGCATCTCGGCTATGTCTCCGAGGTAGTAGAGGACCTCCGCCACAACGATCACGTCAAACAACTCGTCGGTCGAAAACTGTTGAACATCGCAGACTATCCAGTTGATGCGCGACGGCTCCTTTATCCGTTGACGTGCTCGAGCAATCGCTTGCGCCACGACATCGATGACGGTGAGCCCTTGGCAGTAGGGGGCTAGTTTTTCCGTGAATGCGCCGGCAGCGCACCCGACTTCGAGGGCATTTGTAATGGAGCCTTGGGCAAGCGCCAGCTGGAGCATTTGCGTGTGGCGCTTCCGCTCGAATGGATTGCCGTCGAGGCCCCACGGATCGTCGGCGGCCAATTCCCGATCAAGCAACTGATGATTCACGTTCTGGGTCAAACTCGTGCACCTTTCGTCCATTAGGTATTTGCGATCAATCGTCGCCGCAAATGTTGTCCGACAGGACTAATTCCGAAGAATCCCGCGCAAGACTGAGCCTGCGAAGCGGAGCCGAATGGGGCGAGAGTTCTGCCCTGCTGGAACCAGTGATCGGAGCTTGGGTGGGGGCCTGTTTTCCCCCAGTGTTCGATGTAGCGACAGCAGAGCTTCGCGACAGCCAATCGCTATTGCTCAAGGTACACAGCGCGTAGGCCTTCAACGGAAGCAAGAGAAAGACGTTGATGAACGTGTGCAGCGAAAAGCCAAGAAATCGAAATTGTCGAGCACGAAATGCTACCACGCTGCATCGGAGCATGGTCATGGACACAATCATCAGTCCTGTCCACCAAGGCACAGTGCCTGTCAGTGCGAAATGTGCGAGGCCCGTTAATACCGATAGGGCGAGGAGTAGCGCGCCGAGATTCTGTCCGACCACGTCCAACGTGAGATAGCTATTTAGGCTAGGCAGCAAGCGCAGCCCAAGCAGTGTGTCCCGGAATGTGCTTCGTGCCCAACGGAGTTGTTGGCGCAGATACGGTCCGAGTCTGTTCGGAACGACTGTGGCCGCGATGGCGCTCGGAACGTATTCGGTTCGAAAGCCTGCTTTCAGCATCAGGATAGTGAGATGGCGATCCTCACCGAAGTCGCTTGGCTTGCCCCGAAAAAATTGCGACTCGTACTGGTCCAGTAACAAAAGGAGCGCAGACCGGCGGTACATGGCACATGGGCCGCAACAGCACATAACGGCACCGAAGCGAGCCTGTGCCGCGCGCTCCTCGTTGCAAGCCAGCCAGTACTCCATGTCTATCAGCCTGGTCAGCCAGCTCTCGGTTCGGTTACTGGCCGTCAACTGACCCATGACTGCGCCGACCGCTGAATCTCGCATCTTCGGTACAAGCTTGGAAATGACGTCGGGCGCGAGTACCGTGTCTGAATCAACGTTAAGCACCAGATCCCCTGATGAGCGTCGTATCGCGGCGATCTGCGCCTTGCGCTTTCCAACATTCTCGGGAAGCAAAATGATGTCGAACCTGGGGTCGCGCGCGTAGTCTTCGTGGACAGTTCCTAAGGCTTCGCGATTTCCAGAACCGTCATCAACCAAATAGACCCGAAGTCTTCCGGCGTATTCTTGGTCTGCAATGGAAGCCAGGCACTCTGAAAGCGTGCGCGGATCCTCGTTGAAGCAGGGGACGATGACATCGACGCTGGGCAGTTTGTCGGAGCCGGCGAGAACCTCCAACGCCGACGAATCCTTTGTCGGCATAGCATAAAGCCCTTGCATGCTCTTATAGGCAGTCGAGAGCAGTGCATAAAGCGAAATGGCCACAGTGCTGGTTGTACCAAGAAGAGTCATGGGATCTCGTTGTTCAGTGATGTTGAGGAAGTGAGCGGATTACAAATCCGCGCTCACGCAGTGCTGGAATCAGCCGGGACAGCGCCGTGACCGTCTGGTCGCGCATGCCGGCGTGAGCGCCCTGGCTCAACTCGCCGGGAGGGCATCCGTCGTGCAAGAGTACAATTGCGCCCGGCCGGACGGAGGCGAGCACTTTATCGATAATCGCCTCGACTCCAGGGCGAGACCAATCTCGAGGGTCGACGGACCAATGAAGGGCCGCCAGCCCGGCGATCTGTGATGCTGTGCAGACTTCTTCGCTCCAGGCGCCGTAGGGCGCGCGAACAAAGCGGACCGAGGCCTGCGGGCACGCTCTCATGATGGCGTCGTTCGCTTCAAAGACCTCACGTTGCACTTCGCCGAAACCGCATTGGTACAGATCCGGATGAGACATCGTGTGGTTGCCTACCTCGTGCCCTTCTGCGATCATCCGTTGGATTAGATATGGGTGCTCTAAGGCGTAGGCGCCGATGACGAAGAAAGTCGCCGGCACCCGCTGCTCTGCCAGCACGTCGAGAATCTCCGGTGTGAAAAGTGGATTGGGACCGTCGTCAAACGTCAGATAAACGCTTCGACGGCCGGTGCCGTCAGAGCACTCACGGCGCACTTCGTACAAGCAATCGGACCGGCTCATAGCTCTGGTCCGTTCCGATCTATCATCGTGCCCGTGGGCCATTCGCTGATCGGCCGTCCAACTGGCAGAACAATTGTGAGTGCGTCATCGATGCGTGTGGGCGGCAGGTCGAGGCGGGCCTCTGGTCGGGTGGAGCGCACGCGAATTCCCGACAAAACGGCCATAGGGCTGTATCGCCGTCCGAACCTCTCAACATGATTCCGCATCGCGTCCCTGACCGTTCCGAAAGCGAATGGAACGCCAAGCTCCTGCAGTATTGGAAGCATGACATGGATTGAATGGGCGATTCCCAGACCCTCAAGGTCCGGACGTACCCCGTACAGGCCCAGTTCAGCCACCAACAGGTCGACCGCGTCGACCTTGATGAAACGGCGCAGTATGCCCATGTGAGCCGCTACACCGCTTGAATCATAGGCGATTACGCGGAGTTCAGGCCTGGCTCCGGCCCAGCTTCGACTACCTTCGAACGGTTCTGCGTTGGACGCCCCAGTCGGCCCGTACGTATCACGAAAGAACTCGGCGAGCTTAACGTGATCGGAGAGCTGCAACTCGTTTTCCCAGCACAACTTCCACTGCACCTGATGGCGCATTCAGGACCTCTCTTCATATTGGTTTTTGTGGCCGCATTACTCGACCAAAGCGGCGTTGGTGGCTGCACTCAGCCGTTGTCGTTGGCGAAGGTGAGCCAGACGCTCTCTCGAGTTCCGGCCCGTGTCGTCGATTTGAGCTTGACGTCGCTCACTTTCCGTTCCTCTAATGCATGGCTCGTAAATTCGTAAAATTGATTGTTTGAATGATACGCATCCACACGTTGGATAGAACATGACATGCGTTTTAAAGGGCTGGATCTAAATCTCCTCGTTGTGCTGGACGCTCTGATGAGGGAGCGTAAAGTCACTGCCGCGGCTCGCAGTATCAACCTGAGCCAGCCGGCCATGAGCGCCGCCGTTGCTCGGCTACGCGCCTATTTCAACGATGAGCTATTTACGATGAACGGCCGCGAGCTCATTTTGACGCCGCGCGCCGACGGGCTCGCCCCAGCAGTCCGGGACGCATTGCTGCACATCCAGCTATCGATTATTTCACCCGACGCCTTCAACCCGGCCCAATCGGATCGTCTCTTCCGAATCATGCTTTCCGATTACATCACGCTCGTATTTTTTAGGAAGATAGTAGAGCGCGCTGCGCGGGAAGCTCCCGCCGTTCGCTTTGAATGTCTGCCTATTTGCGACGACCCCGAGGAGCTTCTCCGGCGCGGCGACGTTGATTTTCTGATTATGCCGGAAGTGTTCATGTCGAAACATCCTCGGGCAGCCCTGTTCGAAGATAAGCTCGTAGGCGTAGGCTGCGGCACGAACAAGCAGCTGTCGGAGCCACTTACATTCGAGCGATACTTGTGCATGGGGCATGTTGTGCTCAAATTCAGGCACACCCGGCAGCCCACCATGGAGGAATGGTATTTGCTCGAGCACGGTTTCGAGAGACGTATCGAAGTTGTCGTACAGGGCTTTAGCCTGATCCCGCCCGTCCTGTCAGGCACCAGCCGCATCGGGACTATGCCCTTACGGCTGGCGCAGCATTTCGCAAAAACAACACCCCTGCGGATTGTCCAACTTCCGCCGCCACTTCCTCCTCCTGCATTCACGGAAGCCGTCCAATGGCCTGAGCTTCACAATAGTGATCCGGCAAGCGTGTGGATGCGGGAAATGATGTTGCAGGAGGCATCTCGCTTGGCGCCTTTGCCTGAAATTATTGAGCGTCTCGGGCACGCCGATCCGACCTTTCGTTTCTTGGTACCGACTGCCACCTCGAAATCGCGTGCGAAGTCCCGGAAGATGTTGAGCCCCACCTAATCACCGCCTGTAATACAGGCTGATCAGCATGTTCGACAAGCGCCGGCGCGGCGCGTGTAACCTACGTTCTGGGGCTGATCTCAGGCGAGTTGCTCGTCGAGGATGTGTGGCAGAGTGATGCCAGCTGCCTTGATTGCCCGCTTTGGCCGTAGGTGGTGACGACGCGAGCATTCTTTTCGATGGCGGCTTCTGGAGGCGGACGCGATCGCGTAGGAGCGGTCGACCTTCGGGCGTCGGGCCTTTGGCCCGGCAGAGCGGCGCAGTTCCTTGCTGAGTGCGAGGGGCCGGAACGAGCAGAACACACGCCCGGGCTGCTACTGAATTGACTGCCGCCTCGATTTGCGTGCGAAGTCCCAGAAGATGGTTAGCCCGGTTAAATTCCTACCTTGCCGGCTGTGCCGCGGCTTTTCACGTGCAGCCATGCGAGGAGATGGCGGTCGACGAGGTCGACCCCAAATGGACTGTGCTGGCCTCGCTCGGCTCTTGCCGTGCGGGATCATTGACCACACCCCCTGCACGAGAACGTGGGGCATGTTGGCAAGTGAAGCCGGTGGAGGTTGACGCTGCGGATCTAGGCAATCTACCTCGCGCTTCCGCCTTCATATATTTTCCGGCAGATGGATGTCGAACGGCAGAAATGTCTGTCCGGGTGTTTCAGCGGTGCCGGTCTCGATAGCCCGTGTCATCAGCGTTATCAGCTCCTGGCAAAGCCGGCGCATTGGCGTGGCGACCGCCATCGTGACGATGTTATCTGCAAGCGCTGCCCGAGACTCAGGTGTGATTTCATTCACGATCGCGACGAGATCCCGACTTTTGCCCTCTTCTCGGAGCGCGGAGATCGCGCCCTCCATGCCGCCGCCGGCGACATAGAAGCCGACGAGCTCGGGCTCCCGCTGCATGAGATCAAGCGTTGCCTCGTAGGTGATCTGCCGTTTCTCGAGGTTCATGACCGGATCCAGCACCTCGAACGTGGGCGCGTTCTCACGGCAATAGGAGCGAAAGCCGACGTCACGGAGCTCGTGCCCCTGGAAACGATGGCTGCCGACAAACACCGCCACTTTGCCGGGCCGTTTTGCGACCTTGGACACCATCCAAGCGGCCGTGCGCCCCACCTTGCGGTTGTTAAGGCCGATATACCCCTGTCGCACGCCGGCGGCGAAGTCGGAAAGCAGCGAGAAAACCGGAATGCCCTTGGCCTTGAGGTCCTCAACCGCTGCTGTGATTTTCGGGTGGTCCGGTGCCACCATCGCGATTGCATGGCAGCGTGCGCCCAACTCCTTGAGCGGCGCGATCAGGTCGCTCGGCATATGTGACGGGGCGAATTCGACGAGCGGAATGCCGTGGAAGGACTGGGCCAAATTGACCGATGCTTCGACCTCGCGCGCTAAATCTTGGTAGAAATGCTGGGCCGGTTTTCTCAAGATGAAGCCCAGACGGTAGTGCGGTAGGTCTCGCCGCAACCGCTGCTTGATTAGCCCGGCAGCATGATAGCCGATCGCCTGGGCGGCGTCGTGGACCCGCCGCGCGGTCTCCTCGCGCACCGGATGGCGGGCGTTCAGAACCCGATCGATCGTTGCTACGCTGACTCGGGCTTCGCGGGCGAGATCGGCAATTGTGGGGCGCTTGGTCATAGGTCCTATTCTGATTGGTTTTTGACGCGGGCCGGCTCTCTGTCCGCCTAGCGCGTTTCGGTTTCGGGTGGCAAAGTGAAGACGTCCCCATACGAATGGGCACAACGTGTTGGACGAACATCATTGCAGACGTAAACCGGCCGGGTATACTGAAAGGCTCATTCGCTTAAAGTGCGGTGACGATTTGCACTCACACATTTAGCGCTTCTGATACATGGTCCGTGAGGAGCCGTTTAGAGGCTGCGGGTCGGTCGTTCAGTTATGTGACCAGCTAAGCGACTTGACAGGTCGTGGGCCGCCCACCTTACTTGCAGGAGGGTAGCCGGTTTGATGCCTCGGTAAGCTGATGACCGCTGAAGGCAGCTTTCATCTGTGCTCGGTCCAACTCTCCTTCCCAGCGTGCGACGACGAGGGATGCCACTGCGTTGCCGACGCAATTCGTCAGCGCCCGGCATTCGGACATGAATCGGTCGATGCCGAGTATCAGTGCCATCCCAGCAACGGGAACACTCGGAACTACCGCGAGCGTAGCCGCCAGGGTGATGAAGCCCGCACCTGTCACACCTGCAGCGCCCTTGGAGGAAAGCATTGCTACGAGCAGCAGCAGTACCTGATCGCCGATGGACAGATCCGTGTTCGTCGCCTGTGCGATGAAGAGAGCCGCTAGCGTCATGTAAATATTCGTGCCGTCCAGATTGAACGAATATCCGGCCGGGATGACGAGACCCACAACCGAACGCCTGGCGCCCGCCTTCTCCATTTTCTCCATCAGCGACGGGAGCGCCGCCTCCGAGGAGGACGTTGCGAGGACAAGCAGCAGCTCTTCCTTGATGTAACGAATGAGAGAACAAATCGAAAAGCCGTTGTACCGGCAGACTGCGCCGAGAACCCCGAACACGAAGAGGAAGGCGGTGAAATAGAACGTCGCGACCAGCATCGCGAGGTTGACCACCGAACCGATGCCATATCTGCCGATGGTGAAGGCCATCGCGCCAAAAGCGCCGATCGGCGCGGCCTTCATCAGAATTCCGACGAGCTTGAAGACAGGCACAATGAGCGCCTGGAGGAAGGAAACGACAGGCTTGCCCGTCTCTCCGGCCATCGCAAGCGCCATGCCGAACAGAACCGAGAAGAACAGCACCTGCAGGATGTCGCCTTCCGCGAAGGCACCGACGATCGTTGGCGGGATGATGTTCATCAGGAAGCCGGTGACCGACTGCGCTTTGGCTTTTGCGGCATAGGTATTCACGGCCTGGACATCGAGCGAGGCCGGATCGATGTTCAGGCCGTCGCCAGGCTGGACGACATTGGCGACGATGAGGCCGACGATCAGCGCGAGCGTTGAGAAGGTGAGGAAATAAACCATTGCCTTGCCGGCGACCCGGCCGACCTTATGAAGATCGTTCATGCCAGCAATGCCGGTCGCAATTGTCAGGAAGATGACAGGCGCGATGATCATCTTGACCAGCTTGATGAAGGCATCACCCAGCGGCTTCAGGCTCTCGCCGGTCTCCGGATAAAAATAGCCAATTGCGACGCCGAGCGCGATGGCGGCAAGCACCTGGGCGTAGAGCTTGGTGTAGAAGGGTTTGCGGGGCGCGGGACTCGCGCCGCGGACTTGTGCAGCTGACACTGTTTCTCTCTCCCTGACCGGATCGAGGTGGCGTGACTTCTCCCGGGCTTCTCCCTATCGCGGCGCTCCGGTCGAACGCTGCACCAACGCCGCCGCAATACCCATGCCAGATGAATCCGCATCACCTGAACTGACGTGGGCTCGCCAATGATGGAGGAATGCGGTGTCAGACCAGCGGGCAAGGTCGCGGTCCGAACGCCCTTGATGGTCTCTGGCAGAGTGCTGCCGGTCGATCCCTCTGGCTAGCGGTTTGCTGCACAGAGCGTGGTGGGTTCCTCGTTAGCCGGCTTTGGACCGGGCCCCATCGTGTCGCCTGTTCAAGGCCGTCCAGATGACAGGCTAACTTACCCCTATTCGGAAGCGCTCGTTTCTGGACAGCCTACGACCGTGCAGCCACTGCAATGCACAGAATAAATTCGGACGGTCCTTTGGACGACCCATTTTGCAAATGAACGCCCGCAGCAGGGGCAGCCGTTTTCAAGCGGTCGCATCGTAATCTGTTCAGACTTTTCGATACGCTCATTGAGTGTGCCGATTTCGGCCCCAGGCCGGTGATGGTGCTGACCACGACGATGCGATTCAGAAGTTGCGAGCACCGCCTACGAAGTCGTACTCGACGCCAGCTTCGCGCCTTCACACCCGACATCGCCGCCGCCTGATCAACTCGAGAAAGATGGCGGTTGCCGCAACCGACCAGTGCCGTTGGCGGTTATTCTCGCTCCCGCCCCTCCTTCGCGGGCGCTGGTGAATGGCACGGCCCCGCATTTACACTCCGCGCGGTCAGCCGCTCGGGCAACGCATGGCCGGCCCAGGTATTTCTGCTTCAACGCAAAGATAGAACTGATGAATCCTATCATAGGCCGCGAGGTTTCCTTTCACAGATGAAAGAAAGCTCGATTGACTATGCCGCCTCGCTCCAGTCTTTTGAAAACAACGTGTGTTTGCCCGGGGCAAGCCAATAACATGGCCAAGCTTCGTGGAGGGAGTAGCCAAGCGATGCGTCAGGGCTAGACCCGCTTTGCACTCGACCACACGGCGGCGGCACGAGTTCACGTCGGAGCATATTCGCGCGTGCCCGCGACGTCGCGGGCGCACATGCCGCCAGCCTAGATTTGATGGCGCGAGATCGAGGATCACATGCACCACAACATTAGCAAGTCAGAACAGAATGCCCGCGACTGCGGCATATCGCTGCCGAATGCGATAAAGGGTTGTCCAAAGCCCGACACGAATCCTGCGAATGTGGCATTGCACGAGCGCGCGCTAACCGGCATCTTCGAAATATCGAAAGTACTCGCCGATGCCGCCCGGCTCGAACTCAAGTTGGCCAAGGTAGTCGACCTCCTGCACTCGTTTGTGCAGATGCGGCACGGCATCATCGCTCTCTGCGATGCCGAGGGCGGACTGGACATCACAGTGGCCAGCGGCTGCGGCACGAACGGCAATGAGCCCTCCCGGTCGCGCCTGCCGCGCAACGCCATCGATCAGATTGTGACGACCGACACGCCGCTCGTCGCCGACGACATAGCGATGCATCCGACCTTCACTGCCACTGATATCGAGGTGCTTGGGGCCTCCGACACCGTGTCGTTCATCGGCGTTCCCATTCGTGTTGATGGGAACGCCATAGGCGCGCTGACTTTGGACCGGGTTTTGGAAAGCAGGTCAAGCTATGGGCTCGACGATGATGTCCGGCTGCTCACCATGATTGCCAACATGGTGGGACAGACAGTCAAGTTGCATCGCTTCTCCGCGGCCGACAGCGAGCGAGCGCCGGAGCTGGAACATCGGCTGCAAACGAAATTTTCTGATGTTAAGCACCCTGCACCCCGGCGCAAAAAGGTTCACGTCGAGGGGATGATTGGTGACAGTCCGGCGATAAGCGCCCTGCTGGAGAAGATCGCGGTCGTAGCGAAGGCAAAAACCACAGTTCTGTTGCGAGGTGAGTCCGGTACCGGGAAGGAGCTGGCTGCCAAGGCAATTCACGAGTTGTCGCCGCGCTCCAAGCGGCCCTTCGTTAAACTCAATTGTGCAGCGCTCCCAGAGACAGTCCTGGAATCCGAATTGTTCGGTCATGAGAAGGGTGCCTTCACAAGCGCATTCAATTCCCGCAAGGGGCGCTTTGAGCTCGCTGACAAGGGGACGTTGTTTCTGGATGAGATTGGCGAGATCTCGGCCTCGTTCCAGGCAAAGCTACTGCGCGTGCTGCAGGAGCAGGAG
Source organism: Mesorhizobium sp. C395A (assembly GCF_030323205.1). Lineage (NCBI taxonomy): Bacteria > Pseudomonadati > Pseudomonadota > Alphaproteobacteria > Hyphomicrobiales > Phyllobacteriaceae > Mesorhizobium > Mesorhizobium sp. C395A. Next base: position 5,666,456 of record NZ_CP100473.1, read on the forward strand.
TTTGAGCGCGTCGGCAGCAATCAGACCATCAAGGTCGATGTTCGCGTGATTGCCGCCACGAACAGGAACCTGGAAGAGGCGGTTGCAAGGAATGAGTTCCGCGCCGACCTGTACTACCGCATCAACGTGGTTCCCTTGCTGGTACCAGCATTGCGCCAAAGGCGCAGCGATATTCCGCTCCTCGCAGCTGAGTTTCTCAAGAAGTTCAACGACGAGAACGGCTGTACGCTCACCTTCGATCCGCGTGCGATTGAAGTGCTGATGAAATGTGAGTTTCCCGGCAACATTCGCGAGCTTGAAAATTGCGTGCACCGGACAGCGATCCTGGCCGAGGGACTGTCAATCGGGAGAAACGACTTTGCCTGCTCCCAAGGCCAATGCTTTGCCGAGGCGCTGTGGAAGTGCAGATCGGGCAAGGCCGCGCTGCAACCACCGCCGATCCTGCCGGAGTCAGCGAATTTGGCCACGCCCCCGGACGAGGCCGCCAGTTCGGCCGCGACTAACCCGCTTGCCGGCGCAACCCACCCAATTGGCGCGAGGACGCCCGATATAGAGCGCGTCATTGCTGCCATGGAAAGATGTGGCTGGGTGCAGGCAAAGGCAGCGCGCTTGCTTGGGCTGACCCCGCGACAGATTGGCTACGTGCTGAGGAAATACGGCGTCGAGATCAAGCGTCTTTGAAAGCATGACCCTGGGCATGAGCTGAGCCGCTTAGCGCCTTGGCGCCGCGCAGCGATGCAGATCCGCGTGCGCGTCAACTCGATTCGACCGAGGACAGCCTGGCTGAATTCCCATGTCAGCCGGCGCTGCGACCATTGTGTGAAAGGCAACCCTGCCATCGTCAATCCCGTCCGCCATGTTGCTCTCGTTGCGAGCTCATACGGATGCCCCTGTGTGACTGAAACGGAGTTAAATATGTCCGATGCAAAACTGCAAACTGTGCTTTCGGCTCTTTCGCAAGTGACACGACAGTTGGATGCTCTGCCGTCCAACGGACCAGCGCCGGACGCAAATTTTATCAAGCTGAATACGAATGAGAACCCGTTTCCGTTGCCGCCAATCATAATGCAAAGTGCAGTGGCGGCCCTCAAGCGCCAGTATCTATATCCGGATGACGATAACTTCAGATTGAGGGAAGCAGCGTCCAGCACCTATGGCGTTTCCAGGGATCAGGTCATCGCTGGCAACGGGTCGTCTGAACTGCTCGGACTGATCTACAGAGCTTTCCTCGCACCCGGCGACAAGGTTGCGATGATGTCGCCAGGGTTTTCGTTCAACCGCAAACTTGCCATGCTTCAGGGCGCTGAGTTCCTCGAAATCGGATGTCAAGCTCATTCCCTGCCAATGGAGCAATTGCTTTCCGGTCCGGCAAAAGACGCCAAGTTTATTATGTTGGCCAATCCAAACAATCCGACCGGAACATTCCTCCCGATCAGCGATATCGAACGCCTCGTAGCACAATCGGACCGCTTGATTGTCCTTGATGAGGCATACGTCGACTTTGCACCCGATCACGGACTGCGCCTCATCAACCGGTATTCGAACCTTCTGATCTTGAGGTCATTCTCGAAAAGCTATGCCGCCGCCGGCATTCGCGTCGGTTTCGGTTTCGGTCACCCTGAAATTATTGGAAGGCTGCGAAACATCCAGAACGTCTTCAACATGAACGTGATCGGGCATGCCGTTGGTATCAGCGTGCTTGCGCATCGCGGCGCCTACGCAGACAACCACAAGCACATCAAGGATGAACGAGAGCGAGTGACAGTTGCACTATCGCAACTCGGATTTTCCGTAACACCCTCCCGCGCAAATTTCTTGCTGGCCCGTGTGCCCGCGGGACAGGACGGCTCATGGTGGCAAGCAGCATTGGAGAGGCAAAAGATACTTGTCGCGTTTTTTCCGGACAAAGGCTTGGAACACTGTATCCGCGTCAGCATCGGCACAAAAGAGCAGATGGATGAATTTCTTGCTGCCGCTGGCGACATTGCTGGAAGCTTAACGGTGCCAAGCTCCAGGGGCAGGGAAGCGTCAGGCTCTGCTTCTTCGTTACGCTGACGCTAATCGGCGATCACACACATCTCTTCCGACTTGCGGGTGATCCCAGCAAGAAAACAGCCTGCTTTTAAAATCGGGGACTTAAAGAGTGACAAACGTCTTTCCTTCAAACCTGGCTTTCGGCATCTTCGATCATTTGGATGAGGATGGCCGCGATATAGGCCGGCAGTACGAAGATCGCCTGATATTAGCAGAGGCGTGCGATCAGCTAGGGTTCTATGCCTATCACCTCGCAGAACACCACTGTACTCCCCATGGGAGAGGTCCATCGCCGAATCTGTTCTTATCGAGCGTCGCCCAGCGCACCCGGCGCTTGCGTCTCGGACCCTTGGTGATGCTGCTTGCGCTTTATCATCCGCTGCGTGCGTTCGAAGAGATCTGTATGCTGGACCAGTTGAGCGGTGGCAGGCTCGAACTGGGCATAGGGCGCGGTGCTCTCCCGACCGAATTGGGCTACTTCGGGATTGGTGCGGACGCGGTGCCGGGCCGTTATGCCGAAGCCAGCGAAATTCTTATGCAAATACTTGTTAATTCGAGGGAGGTCGGCACGCTATGCTATCAAGGCCGCCATTTTGATCTCAATGACGTTCCTTTGACGCTAAGACCTCATCAGCGTCCACATCCGCCCACATGGGTCGCTGCCAATCGACCCGAGTCCACAGCTTGGGCCGCTGCGAATGGAACAAATATCGCGTGTGTAGGACCTTCCTCTTCTGTTCGCAAAACTACTGATGCGTTCCGCGCCTATCGAGAGGACAACGCAGGCGGGGGGGATCAAGGGAGATTTGTCGGATTGCTCCGCATGGTCGTGATTGGGCGTTGTGACACACATGCCTATTCGCTCGCGGCACCTGCTTACGCACGCTGGCTCAAGAGCTTTCAATTCCTTTACGAGCTTAACGCTATCCCCACTCCACCAAACTTGCCGCTGACCTTCGATGCGGCAGTCGAGAGTGAATTGTGCGTGGTAGGATCAGCAGAGTCTGTGCGAAAAGCTCTGCTAGATCAGTTGGAAGAGGCAGGTGCCAACTACCTGCTTTGTCAAATGGCATTTGGAAATCTGCCGCTAGATGCTTCCCTTTACACCGCGAGGACGATTCAGTCCGAAATCATGGCTCGACTTGGCTGACCATGAAATTCGCGGTCTGAGGTTAAATCGTTGTGCAGCGCTCTCACACTCACGTGATCGAGCGTGCACGTGGTGGGGCGGGCAATCGAGAGGAGGCCAAACTGACGACGAGCAGGCGGCAGGATACCAGCTTGTGCGTTGGCTGGCGTCTGGGCCATCGTGTGAACATCCACGATCCTAAGGAGAGGGTAGCCGAGCGCGTCACGATGCCGGCACGCGTCTGCTCGTCGCGCTGGCGCTAGTCGTTGCCCAGCCAGCCGCAGGAGGTTCTTCTCGCCCGGGGCGGCGTCGGTGCGGCGCCCACTAATCCAGCTTCATCAGCGGCCCGTCGGTGGCAAAGCCGTCACTCGCTACAGCGCTATTGAGGGCGCGCTCGCGAGCGGCTTTGCGACGCCCAGCCAACACCTCCAGCGAGCTCGCCCGATGATGGTGGTGCACCGCGGTCGGATACGATGCTGGAGGAAATCGTTCGCAGCCGGTCTTCACGAATTGCGAGGAGTGCTCGTTCTTGAATGCTGGCTGCTGGCCGGATGCGGTGGCCTGAGTGGTCTGCCGACACGCCCGAAAGTCAACGCCACTACCACAAGGCCGCCAAGATGTCAGGTCTGAGAGCCAGCTTGGACGGTGGTATCGTGTTAGGGAAGGTCGTCGAAGGAGGCGTAGTTGAGATAGTAGAGTTTGGAATACAGGCCGCCCATGGCTATTAGCTCATCGTGGTTGCCAGTCGCAATAACTTGGCCATTCTGAAGCACGATGATGCGGTCGGCCTCCCGGACCGTGGCGAGACGGTGGGCGATGACGAGGCCAGTCCGCCCTTCAAGCAGCTTGATCAGAGCCTTCTGAATCTGCAATTCCGTGTAGCTGTCGATATTGGCGGTAGCTTCGTCGAGCACGAGGATCTTGGCGTCAGCGACGAGGGCGCGGGCGAAACTGATAAGCTGGCGCTGGCCGAGAGATAAGTTGTCGCCGCGTTCGCCAAGTTGGGTCTCATACCCGTCGGCGAGGCTCATGACGAAGTCATGCGCGCCGACAGCCTTGGCCGCCTCGATCACCTTGTCGCGCGTGGCTTCCGTCTTCTGGTATCGAATGTTCTCGAAGACCGTCCCGGTGAACAGGAATGGCTCCTGCAGCACCATGGCGACCTGGCGGCCGAGCGATTCCTGGGTGAGGTCGCGTACATCATGTCCGCCGACCAGCACCTGACCCTGCTGAACATCATAGAAGCGGTGGACCAGGGCCATCGCACTCGATTTGCCTGAACCGCTCGGTCCGACTAGTGCGACCGTCTCGCCCGGATTGACCTTGAACGAGACATTTTTCAGAACCGAACGGTTCGGATCGTAGCCGAAGGTGACGTCCCTAAACTCGACCGAGCCGTCCATTTCGGGCGAAAGCACCTCGGCATTGGGTTTGTCCTTAACATCGATCTTGACGTCGAGCACATCGGTCAGGCGCTTGCCTGAGGCCATGGCGCGCTGCATGACCGAATATTGCAGGGTGAGTGAGCGGATCGGGTCAAAGAAGCGCTGGATGTAAAATAGGTAGGCTACCAACACGCCCACATCTATACGGCTATTCATGACCATCGAGCCGCCGACCACAATAACGGCGGCCAAGGCGAGGCCGGTGATGCCATCGACGATGGGCACCATGACCAGTGCATATCTGGCAGCGATCAGGTGGGTCCTGAGGTTGGCATGGGCCCGATCGTCAAAAAGACTGAAATTCACCTGCTGGCGGTCCATTGACTGTATGGTCCGCACGCCGTGAATGGCTTCGGCCAGCGCGCCATTGACGACGGAATTGGTTTCGTGTGCAGCCATGAAGGCGTCGCGGGCACGCGGCAACCAGACAATGCGGACGATCACCAGGATCGGCAGAACCGATAGCGTCAGGAGGCCGAGGCGAAAGTCGAGCCACAGCATTACGAAAACGATGCCGAAGAGAAGCGCAACATCGCCTAGGGAATATACCGAGGTTTCCAGGAACTCCTGTATGGAGTTAACGTCGCCTTGCAGGCGCGACATCAGGCGTCCGACCTCGGTCTTGTCCATGAAAGAGAGCGAAACCTTTTGCAGATGGCCAAACATGGCGCGGCGGATGTCGAACAGGACAGTTTCGGCCATTTTCCCATCCAAGGCTTCCTGCATGTAGCCGGCGGCGAAATTGACCAAAATCGCCGAAAGGAACGCGCCGACGGCCGCAAGCTGGGCTGAGCGATCGGGCCTTGCCGGGTTCATGCCGAGGTCGATCGCGTAGCGGATGATCAAGGGGATGAGAAGCTGCGTCCCGGTGAAGATCAGCATCGCGACAATCGTGACAACTACCTTTGCCCGGTAGGGATGGACGAAGCCCCAGATGCGACGGAGGATGCTCTTGTCGAAAGCCCGGCCGAACATCTCCTCCTCGATCCGGTGCGAGCCGACGACCGCGCGCGGAGGGCGTCTCCCGTCGTCAGGTTCGGCTTCGAGTTCGCCGCGGCCCTGGTCCATCAGCGGGCGCCCCCATCCTGGCTAATAATGCTATCACCCGGGCACGTCTGGAGATCGTAAAGGGCCCTGTAGCGTCCCCGCTTCGCCAGAAGCTCTTCATGCGTGCCGCGTTCTACGATTTCGCCGTTATCGACAAAAAGGATTTGATCGGCATGCTTAAGCGCACTCAGCCGGTGCGCGATGATGATCGTCACCCGATCCTTTGCGAAGCGCCGCATCGCCGCGCGAATGCGCAGCTCGGTGCCGGCATCGATCGCGGCCATCGAGTCGTCGAAAATGATGACGGAGGGGCGCAGCATCATGGTGCGAGCAATCGTGAGACGCTGGCGCTGGCCGCCAGAGAGAGAAACGCCGCGTTCGCCCACGACCGTCTCATACCCTGCCGGGAGCCCGAGGATGTAGTCGTGGAGCTGGGCGAATTCTCCAGCGCGTTCAATTCGCTGTCTCTTCGCCCAGGGATCGCCATAAGCGATGTTGTTCTCGATCGTTGTGGTGAATAGGAACGCATCCTGCTGTACAACCGCGACCGCCTTGCGAAGGCTCTCGAGGGTGACATTGCGTATGTCCTGGCCGTCCAACGTGATGGCGCCACCGGTCACGTCGTAAAAGCGGGGGACCAGATGAGCCATCGTCGATTTGCCGGAACCCGGCGGACCGACGATCGCGATCGTCTCGCCTCTCCGGGCCTCAAAGCTGAGGTTCTTCAGAATGGCGCGGTTTTCGGCGTTGGGGTAGGCAAATGAGACATTGTGGAAGCGCAGAGTGCCGTCACTTATCTCAAGCGGTCTGGCCTCGAGAGCATCCCTGATGGTGATCTCCTGATCGAGGAGACCGAAAAGCCGCGAACCGCAGCTAGAAGCGCGGGCAAACGCATTGACCATGAGACCGATCTGGCGGACTGGCATTTGCAGCATGGTCATGAAGGTCAGGAAGGTCGCCATGGTTCCGACGCTGATCTCGCCAGCGACGAGCTTGTTGCCACCGATCCCAAGCACCAATCCCATTGCGAAAAAGTAGGACAAGGTCATCGCCGACGTGTTGGGTACGTAGATGTCAACGAGATCGTTGGCGAGGTCGAGCGCGTTCTTGGAAGCGCCGTCGAACTTCAGCATCTCATAGGATTGAGCCGCAAAAGCTCGGACCACACGGATACCTGCGAGATTTTCCTTCATCACGCGGCTTAGTACCGAAAGGCTCTCATAGAGGTCGAGCCAGGTGGCGCGCAGCTTAAGCTGTGTGGTCGATGAGCGCCAAGCGACAAAAGGCACGAAGCTGAGCGCGGCCAAGCCGAGCACGGGATCGGTCGAGATCATCATGTAAGCGCCAATCCCGATCAGCATCGTCAGCAGGAGCACCCGCATGAGCCCGGTGGAAAAATACATCCGCACGCCTTCGAGATCGAGCATTCCGGCGGTTATCAGATCGCCTGAATGGGCCCGGTCGTGAAAGGAAAAGCTGAGACGCTGGATCTTGTCGTAGTAGGCGAGCCGCAATTCGTACGCGACATGATGCCCGACGGCTTCGGCAAAATAGTTCTGCGCCATCGTGAAAACGCCGCGTAGCGCGCTGACGGCGAGCAGCAGGAGAGCCGGGGCCCAGAGCGCTTGTCCTGCCGCAGCCCCCGCGACACCGCCCCCGATAGCTGTCTGGGTCTGGTCGACAGCCCGGCCGAGAAGCTGGGGAATGAGCAACTGGAGGATTGCCGCCATGATCGTCGAGCCCATAGCGAGGGCAACCTGCCACGGATGGCGCAGATTCATACGCGTGATGCGCAACAGCGTACTCAAATCCCGGCCCCAGCGCTCCGCTTCAACATGGGCCAACGAATTCAGTGCGTTCGTTGCGCCGCTGACAGCTTCACTGTTCACGGGTGTATTCCCGACTGCATTTTGCGCCTTCGAGGAAAGCCGAAGTAGACATCATCAAAGGCATCCGCCATTGTTAATCCCGTCCTCAACCTGCAGCCGTGCCCGTTCCCACAAGCCGAGCCGCCGCTTGACTTAGTGGCATGTCGATCACCGTGATTCCGCTTGCCGCAAGAAAACGCGCTTCGTTTCTGGTCAGGGTTTCCGCGTCCATTACGGTGCAATAGGGACCGCGGGAGCGCTTCATGATCTGTCTGGCGTAGGTGCGCAGCATCTGATCGTTGAAGCGGCAGCCAACGAAGAAAAATCCACGGGTGATGCGCCGTTCCTTCACAGCGTCTGGGATCGGTGTCTGGATATCAATTTCGGACAGGACTTCGACGTAGTCGGAATCTGCGACGAGAAAGTTTTGCGCGGGCTTAATACTCCCGTGAGGTGAATAGAGAACCGTCTTGGCCCCCAATCGGGGGTCGAGCTCCCTCCCGGACAAATCGTAGGTTTTCGTCCAAATGTTGCCGATTTCATTCGCGCGCGTGACGCCTTGTATCTCAACGACGTCCGTTCGGCCGGTCTCTACCAGAGCCGTGCGCACCGCGCTGTCATACCAGCTGTCGATGATGAGGGAGAGTGGCAGCCTTGCGAGCCAGGCGTGGAAGGGGGTCGGCCCCACAGGCGCTGCGAATATGTCGGTCATCCAAGCTTGAAGCGTCCGGCGATGCCGGCGCTGTTCGATGAACTGTGCAACCGACCACATATTGGTGCGGATCCTGGAAGGGGCTGGAGCCCGTGCATTGAGTGCCGCGGCAACAACCTCCGGGGTATGCGGCACAGGCGGTTCCACACAGTTCAACTCAAGAAGACCCGGACCGAGATAGGGGATCACCTCATCGGCGGCGAGCGCTCCCTTCGCCAGGTCAAGCAGCTTTTCAGCAAAACTGTCCCGCACAATGACGAGGTGGCCCGATGTCAGGATCGTGTTCATCTCGTTTCCTCGCGACGCACCTAGGGGCAGCATCAGCCCTCTTCGGAAATCTTCCTTGCCTCGACGGTGATCGGCAGACGCGTATCATGTGGGAGATCGGGTAGGAGGAGCCGCCACCCGTTCCTGAGCGTGACCGTTCCGCCCCACAACTCTTCCTTCTCGAGTTTGATGATCGGCTCTTCGAGGTCCTTTTTGGGGACATACGCCGACAAACCAGCATCGGTCCTGCGGATCATGACTTTCATCTGGCCGTCCCTTCATTGGTATTGCTTTCAGCACTGCAGGGCGCCTCGGCCTTGTCGAGGCTCATCAGTTCACGCGCTCGCATACCGACGACGGTGCCACGGTCGATCCACTCGACCGCATAGATGAAGAACTGCTGGAGGAAGGTGCCAATGTCGCGCACATATCCCTCGTCCCCCTTCCGCACGAGATTTTCGCCGATCTCCCTGCCAGGATAGGTGCCGTCATTCTTTATGTGGCGAGTGGCACGTACCCGCTCTCCCGGCATGAATCGTGGAGGCCTGCGGATTTCGATCTCCTCTTCGCGTCCGAGCGACATGTCCGTTCCCTGATTTCTCTTGCGGCTGAGATTGCGAACAAGGCGTTCCAGGCGTCCTGCGTAGGCAGCCCCCAACCATGTCGGCAGTCCAATGTCCGTTACGCAGGAACGCAGGTCTTCGGCACCGGACATACCGAGGCACATTGCTGCGCATCGAAGACCCCCTCGCATTCGGTACACTTCTGTGACTCGATCACGTAGCTCTCGCCTTTGAACTTGATCGCGCCGGAAGGACATTCGAATTCGCAGGCGCCGCATTGGGTGCATTGGGATGCGATGATCTTGAAAGCCATTTTAACTCCTGGTCCGAATGAATGAGACAGCTCAGGCCGTCGCCGCGAGTGTGGGGGTCCCAGATGCGGCGATGTAAATCGCGCTGATTGCTGTCTCGATATAGTCATGGGCACAGGCGTCGGTGGCTCTGATTCCAGCCTCCGCGAGCTGATCCCGCGGGCAATTTCCAATCTTGGCGCACAGCACGATATCTATGCCTTGAAGCGCTGCGATGACGCCATCGAGGGCGGCTTCTGCGCCCCAGCCGCCAAGGCAATACTTGTCCACCTTCCGATGCCCGACGAAGCTGATCCCTTTCAGCGAGGCTTGATAAACCTGGAATTCCTTCGCATGGCCGAAATGCTCATTGACGCGGCCGCCGCCCTTGGTCGCCACCGCGAAGAGAAGGGACTTGCCGGGGCTCGCTGCCTTGACCAATCCGATCGCTTCTCTCCTAGCCTCGACGTGATCACGGCGCTCCTCCGCGACCAGCTCCCGATAGGCCTTGCGTTTGCTGGCATCGTAGGTGACCTCGCCGGGAATCCGGTCGACTGTGAATTCCTGGCCACGATCTTCTCCGAGCAGGCCCACGGCATCTGCCCGGCACTGCCGGCAGTGGCGCATCAACTGGGCGCCGTTTTCGACACGATCCTGAAGAGCCTTCATCTCCATTGCGTTTGGGCCGCGCTGCCCGCTCAGACCGTAGTGCGTGCCGTGGGCCGGGTCCGAAATCAGCGGCATAAGGTTGTGCAGGAACGCGCCTCGCTCCTTAATCCATCTATTCACCTCGATCAGATGCTCATCATTCACGCCCGGGATCACCACCGAGTTGATTTTGGTGAGGATGCCCCGCGCGGTCAGCATCTCCAGGCCCAACATCTGCCGCTGGTGCAGGATCCGGGTGGCTTCAATGCCGATGTAGCGGCGATGATCGTGAAAGATCCAAGGATAGATCTTTGCACCGACCTCAGGGTCGACCATGTTGATCGTGATCGTCACGTGATCGACATTCATGTCAGCAAGCTCATCGACATGGTCGGGCAGCGCCAGCCCATTCGTGGATATGCAAAACTTGATGTCTGGGATTTCCCTGGCGACCCTGGCGAAGGTCGCCTTCGTCTTCTTCCAGTCGTAGCAGGCGTCGCCCGGTCCGGCGATGCCGAGCACGGAAAGCTGCGGCACCTCGTTGGCGACCGCGATCACCTTGCGTAGCGCCTGGTCGGGCGTCAGCTTTTCAGAGGCCACCCCAGGCCGGCTTTCGTTGGCGCAGTCATATTTGCGATTGCAGTAGTTGCACTGGATGTTGCAGCCCGGCGCGACCGCGACGTGCATACGCGCGAAATAGTGATGCGCCTCTTCTGAAAAGCAGGGGTGATCCTTGATCTTCTCCCAGACAGCCGGATCCGTGTCGTCGGGCTTTGTCGACGAGCCGCAGGACGAAGACGCGCAGCCCCCGAGTTTCATGGTGCCAAGCAACTGGTCACCGAATGTCGTGCTGAGGCTCTCAAGCGAAATTGCCGGTGCAGACATGAACGGCTCCGTTGCTGCGTGATGTCGCAGTTCAAAGCGCAAGAGCTATGCCAGCCCAAAGAGCTGTTTCGGTTCATGAATAGGCTTCCCGTGTCACATTCCTTCGGATTGCTCCGACACACCTGTCGGGCTTACGACAGTGGACAGGCAAATAGGGTGGCGAGGCTAGCAGCCTCGGGCGCGCAGAGTGTGAGCGAGACCACTCCGGGCTGCTTACGCTTGACGTCATCACGACGTCCCGAATTTCTTAACCTTGATACCATGCCGGCGCAGGGCGTAGCCGATTATCCAGGGCGTGAGGCCAGGGATACGAGCCGCCCTGGCAAAACCCAACCGGCCTTGTCAATCGCGTCGATCAGCCACTAGCGTTCCGTCAGATGCGGGCGACAAGCGGCATGGTTCGGACGCCGGCCGTAAGGGGAGATACCTTGCTGCGGAGGCGCCGATGCGACTGGCCGGCAGCCGCAATCCGCTCGATCTGGTACAGCCTGTGGTATGAGGCGGCGAGTGCCTGATTGAGGTGCGTGGGTGTTGCCGGCAGTGGCGGCAATCTCCGGCTCTCCTTCAGCGTCCAGACGACGACTTCTCCATCACCCGTCTGCAGAAACGTGGGCAGGACGTTCACGACAATTGCCCAGCGTATGGCGAGCGTAATCTCCAGCTCGCTTGGCGCGGTCAGCACCTTCACATATCGTAGAGTCCCTGAGCACTGTATCTGCTTAGGGCATGCGTGCGCCGGTCATCCGAATTTAAAGAGGATTCCGAAACCGCCGCGTGGATAGTTCCACTCGATCTCACCAGTCGTCCCGCACAAAATCCGGCAGGTGCCGCACTCCATGCAGCCGTCGGCAGTGATCTCCACTTGACCCTTGTCGTTCAACTCATAACATTTCGCCGGGCAGACGTGGGTCAGCGCGAGCAAATTCGCGCTCGGCTTCTGGTGCGGTCGCACTTTGATGTGCGGGCGGCCGGAATCCACCAAGTAGCGGTTCTGGTAAAGCTTGTCCTCGACACGTGACTTCGTCGCTGCGCTGGTCATTTCGTCTCCCCTCAGCGCCACGCCAATGCAAGGCGGACCGCGTCGCTGACCAGCCCCCAGCGCGAGCGCGCCTTGATGAAGGCCGCCGTGGTCGCCTTTTCCTTCTCGATCTTCGGCGTGCCGTCGACACGCATGAAGTTCTGCGCAGCTTGCGACATCAACCGCGGATAAGTCGTGAAATAATTGCATGAATTGGTGTGGAGCAAGGCCGGCATGTCTTTGTATTTCCTCAGGTCCTTGACCACGAAGGACTTGTCCAGCATGGCTTTGTAAAGGGCGAGATTCCGTTTGTTCATCGGACCGTTGCGGCTCTTGACCTCGACGATTGCCTCAGCCGCAATGCGGCCGGAGGTCATGGCGAGGTTCGAACCCTCGCGGTGAATGGCGTTGTTCAGTTGCGCGGCATCGCCGACCACGACCCAACCATCGCCAAAGAGCTGCGGAATAGCCTTGTAGCCGCCTTCGGGAATGAGGTGTGCGGAATATTCTTTCACTTCCGAGCCGGCGATCAGCGGCCGGATCGAAGGATGGCTCTTCAAGGCATCAAGGAGAACGTAGGGGCTCTCGACCATCGCGGCAAAATCGGAGACGAGGCAGCCAATGCCCAGTGAGATGGACTCCTTGTTGGTATAGAGGAAGCCGAGCCCGGCCATGCTGCGGGAGGTCGTGCCCACCGCCTCGATCACGCAGCCCTCATCGCCCTTTACGCCGAACCGCTGCTCAATGACCTCTTCGGGCAAGAAATGCATTTCCTTGACGGCGAGGGCCACGGTTTGCGGCTTTGGCATCTCGCGCAGGCCGGCTCGAGTGCCAAGCAGTCCGCAGACACCTTCTGCGAGAACGACCACGTCCGCGTAGATGGCTCCGCCCGCCCGGTCTGTGCGGACGCCGATCACCCTGTCATTGGCATCACGGATGAGTTCCGTCACGGTCGTCTCGCACAGAACGGTCGCGCCGGCCGCGCGCACCTTACGCGAAAACCATTTATCGAACTGGGCACGGATGATCGTGTACCGGTTGGGCTTCGCCTCATTGAAGTCGTCCGACCTATAGTGAATCCCTGTATGGGATGTGTCGTCCATCACCCAAAGCCGCTGTTCAACCAAATGCCGCTCGAGAGGCGCATCATCCCGGAAATCCGGGATGATCTTCTCCAGCATGTTCGCGTACATGATGGCACCCTGGACATTCTTGGAGCCCGGATATTCACCCCGCTCCAACTGCAGCACCTTCAGGCCATGGCTGGCCATGGTGTAAGCAGCTGCGTTTCCGGACATGCCTGCCCCAACAACAATGGCGTCGAAGTTTTCCTCGATCATGTCCATCCCCTTAGCTCGAAAGCTTATCGCGACTGTGGGGCGACAGCCGCCGGGTGAAGGCTTCCGTCAGTGCGGGCAGGAAGCGGATCGCGTCGGTGACGATTCCGAGGTGAGCGAAATCGAAAATCGGCGCGTTCGGGTCGGTGTTGATGGCCACGATGAGATCCGCCCCCTCCACGCCAACCCGATGCTGGACGGCGCCGGAAATCCCGGCCGCTATGTAAAGCTTCGGCCGGATCGTCTTGCCAGTTTGGCCGATCTGCCGATCAGCTGGCATCCAGCTCTTCTGGACCAACGGACGCGAACAGCCGTGCTCGGCGCCGATTGCTCGTGCGAGGTTCTTCACAAGCTGCAGGTTCTCCGCCGCGCCAAGACCAAGGCCTCCCGCAACCACGACGTCGGCATAGGCAAGGTTTGCCTTCGCCGACTGATTGTCCGGCAGGAAGCCGAGGACTTTGGTAGCGATCTCGTCCTCGGCAAGCGAAAGCTTGTGCCGGATGACACGCCCGACCGGTTTATCCGTCCGCTGCGGCATGGGCATGACCCTCGGCCGCACGGTCGCCATCTGCGGGCGGAAATTGAGCGTATAGATCGTGCACAACAAGGAACCGCCGAAAGTCGGACGCGTGGCGGCGAGCGAACTGTCGGTATCCACATCGAGTTCGGTGCAGTCGGCCGTGAGCCCCGTCTGCAAGGTCGTCGCCACGGAGCCGGCAAGATCCCTGCCCAGTGTGGTGGCACCGAGAAGAAGGATTTCGGGTTTGTGGGTATCGACCAGATCCGTCAGCGCCTTGGTGAAAGGTTCATTCCGATAGTCGGCGAGCAGGGGCGCCTCGGCGATGTAGACAAGGTCAGCGCCATACGCGAATGCTTCGGCAACGGCGTTCCCGACGGCCTCTCCCGGCGGTCCAAGCACGACGCCTGCAAGCTGGACCTGAAGCTTGTCTGCTAAGTTGCGGCCTTCGCCGAGCAGTTCGAATGATACCGGATGGACCTCGCCACGTTCGAGCTCGATGAAAACCCAAACGTGCCGATAGTCCTTGAAACGGGCGGGCAATTCCTTCTTTATGCCGGCGCGGCCGGCGGCAGGGCGAGGGGTTTCTCCGTTCGCGGTCGACATCGTTTTGCTCCTTGCCGTCACGCGCCGCCGTTAAAGGCGAGCTCATGTTCCAGCGCCGGCTGGCGGGTGAAGATTGCGGTGATGAGTTCGTCAGCGACATCGCGCAAGGCCTTCTCGGCGGTGTCGATTTGTGCCGCCTTTTCAGCTCGAGCAGGAGGGGCGAAAACACGTTTGACGACCGTCGGTGAACCGCGCAGACCGCATTTGGTGAGATCCTCAATGCCGGCGTCGGCCGCGCTCCATTTCAAGACCTGGCTGCGCGCGGCGCACAAGGCGTCCTGGATCGAGCCCCGGCGGATCTCGTTTGTGCCTTCCAGCATGGTGATGAGGCAAGGGAGCCTGCTCTTCAGCATCTGTGTGCCGCCTTCGGAACGGCGCTCGACCTTGATCTCGCGTGCAGCAAGGTCGACAGAAGGGATCTTCGCGACATAGGTCAGTTGCAGGAGTCCGAGGCGCTTGGCGATGCCGGGCCCGACCTGGGCGGTGTCGCCATCGATCGTCTGCTTGCCGGTGAAGACGAGGTCTGGCGTGCCGAACGTCTCGCCAATCTTCGCGATTGCCTGGGAAAGGGCGAACGAGGTTGCCAGCGTGTCGGAGCCGGCAAAATAGCGGTCGGTCAAGAGCACCGCTCGGTCGGCGCCGTAACCGAGCGCCTTGCGCAGCGCGTCCTCTGCCATGGGCGGACCCATGGTGAGCACAGTGACTTCGCCGCCATGTGCGTCGCGCAGTCTGAGCGCTTCTTCGAGGGCGAACAGGTCGTAAGGGTTGATGATGGTCGGAACACCCTGGCGCATGATCGTGTTCGTGACCGGATGGACCCTTATCTGTGCCGAGTCCGGCACCTGCTTGATGCAGATTACGATGTGCATTGGCGGTTCTCTAGGCTCCTGTCCGGGTCCGGCATTGCGGTTATCTCCTTTGTCCGCATTATTCGTGCCAAGTCTCTTGCGCTCCCCCTTTCCTACAACTTCGGCTGGTTGCTTCTGACGGCGCTGTGGTGATGACCGCATTTGGCGGCTGCTCGACATTGTCGCGTCGCACCCTTGTCGCCGATCAATCCCGTCCGAACCGCTTCAGTACCGAGTCGAACGGAACAAAGGTGTGACCCGGCGCGGCAGGTTTGTTCGGATCGTGGTCCTTGAGCACCTTGAAAATCCGATGCGTGAGCGGCGAGGAAATCGCAAAGTCCTCGTAAGCTCGTTCGAGCGTCGCGCGCACCCTCGCGGCAATCACCTGGTCGGGCAGACCGGAGAAATCTTCTTCGGCGAGGTATTGGCCCATACGCTTCATGATATGGAGCCGCGAGACATTCAGTACCTTCGGGTCATAGGCGACGCCTAGGACTGAGAAGAATTCCTCTGCAGCCGACAAGCGCTTCAGTCGTGCGAGGATGTCGGTGACATCCATGGGGCGGCTGTCAGCGGAACAATTCATTGCATTCTTCCTGGTCGCAAAACTGTGGCCTCTGTGCGCTCGCGCACGGCTGACTTGGACCCGCACAGCTCGATGAGGGATGCCTCGCTGCACATTCCATCGTAGAGCTCGACCAGTCGAGTTGCAGTGACGGTCGATTTGGTCTCGGCCGCCTCGCGTCGGACGCGGGCCACCATCGCGGCTGCCAGATCCGGGTCGAGATCGCGACCGCTTTCGCTCAGCACATGGGCAATCGCAGTGGCGCCGGAATGCTTGCCGATGACGATCCGCCGGCAGCGGCCCACGAGAGTCGGATCGAGCCCCTGATAAGTACGCGAGTCCTTCAGCAGCCCTGCGACGTGAATGCCGGATTCGTGGGTGAAAACATCGGCGCCGACGACCGGCTTAGTGGCTGCGGTCTGCCGGCGGGCGGCCCAAGCCACCTGGGCGGCGAGGCCGGGCAATGCGGTCAGCTCAATGCCGGTGTCTGCGCCGTCGAAGACTGCCATTGCGGCGGCCACCTCCTCCAGCGCGGCATTGCCCGCACGCTCGCCGAGCCCCAGGACGGTGACGGAGGCATGGCGCGCGCCTGCGCGGATCGCCGCCAGCGTGTTGGCGCCAGCAAGTCCGAGATCGTTGTGCGCATGAAATTCAAGGTCGATTGGAGACTGCACCACGAGCTGGGCGACAAGTTCGAAGGTCGAAAACGGGTCGAGAACACCGACTGTGTCGGCCAGCCTCACGCGGCTTGCGCCGGCGCGTGCGGCCGTCTCGATGACGCGGGCGAGATGATCCCGATTGGCCCGCGAGGCATCCTCGCAGCCCACCGCGACGAAGAAGCCGGCATCGGCGGCGCGCCTGACCATATGATCGATGACCTGGAGCGCTCCCGCCTTGTCGAGGCCGAGCTTGGCGGCAAGTTGGATGTCCGACGCAGGCAGCGACAAATTGACCGCTTGGACGCCGCTCTCGATCGCTGCATCGAGATCCAACGACGTCATCCGGCACCAGGCCATGAGCCGAACCGGAAGACGCCGCGCTACCACGGCGCGAATTGTTTCCATCTCGTCGACGCCCATGACCGGCGTGCCGATCTCGATCTCTGTCACGCCAGCCGCCGCAAGAGACTCAGCGATCTCCAGCTTTTCCGTCGTGGTGAAGGCGACGCCCGGCGCCTGCTCGCCATCGCGCAAGGTCGTATCGTTGAGGGAGACATGACCGGTCATGACAGGCAGCCTGTTCTTCTGCGGCTCACGCATAGACCGGACTACCCGGCCCAGAACCGGAAAAGCTGCGCAGCTTCCCCACGATTCCCGGCATGACCTCGAGCACCCGGTCGATGTCCTCTTCGCTGTTGTCCCGCGCCAAGGAGAAGCGGACTGCCGCGTGTGGCGTTTTCATCGCGCTTAGGACATGGCTTGGTTCCAGAGAGCCGGAGGTGCAGGCCGAGCCAGAGGAACACGCGATGCCAATGCGGCTGAGGAGAAGTGGAATTCCATCACTTTCGACATGTTCGAAGGAGATGTTTGCGGTGTTGGGCAACCGTTGCAAGGGATCACCAGTGACACAGGTGCTTGGGATGCGCTGGAGGATCCCGCCCTCCAGGCGATCGCGGAGCGACTTTACCCGTGTGGTCTCGTCGTCCATGAATTTCAAGGCGAGTTCGGCCGCCGTGCCGAGCCCGGCTATGCCGGGCGTATTCTCGGTGCCAGCACGCCGGTTGTGCTCTTGGTGACCCCCCTTGATCAGCGAATGGAAATCGACGCCACGTTTTACGAAAAGCGCACCGATCCCTTTCGGCCCGTGCAGCTTGTGGCCGGAGAGCGACAGCATGTCGATTGCGGTCGACTTCAGGTCCATCGGAAGCTTGCCGACCGCCTGCACAGCATCGGTATGGAATAGGGCGCCCACTTCCTTGGCCAACTCGGAAAGCCTTGCCACGGGGAAGATCACACCAGTCTCGTTGTTCGCCCACATTATTGACACGATTGCAACCTGTGGGGTGAGGGCGGCCATATAGGCGTCGAGATCGAGCCGACCACGGCAATCCACCGGGATCCTGTGCACCTTGAGGCGGCGGGTCTTCTCAAGATGCGCGCAGAGCGTCAGCACGGCGGGATGCTCGACCGCGGACGTCACGATCTCGGTTCGGTTGGGCGCCGCCTCGAGCGCTGAAAGAAGCGCTGCATTGTCGCTTTCTGTCCCACCCGAGGTGAAAGTGATCTCATCCTCGAACTCCGCGCCGATCAGAGCTTGCAACTGCCTCCGCGCCTTTCTCACCGCCGCACTGACTGAGGCGCCAAGAGCGTGTGCCGACGAAGGGTTGCCGAATTGATCCCTAAAGAACGGCAACATCGCTTGCACGACCTCAGGATCGACCCGTGTGGTTGCGTTGTTGTCGAGGTAGACAGGCTTCATAGGTGCGATCCTCAGTTAAACAGAATGACGCGAGCGCTAGACCGACTCGTTGAGCCTCTGGCGCATGCCGTTGATGATCATTTGAACTGGCAGCGCGCGCAGGCGCCCGAAGTGTTTGACGTAAACCGGATCTCCGTCGATATGGACATGTTCGCAGTGGCCGTAGGTCAGCCCGCAGGTAAGGACGCCCGAACGCGATAACGCTACCGATGAGCCGAATTTGGCGCAGCGGCGCGATTTGTCCGCAAGCAGCTCGGGTGCCACCAGGAACCGAGCTGCTTCGGGAGGCGACGTTCTTTGAATCCTACTGGGAGCGAATGGCGGTCCCGAGATCGGCTTTGACCTTGTCTTGTTTTTTAGGACGGGGACATCTGTTGTGCCGGCCATATAAGTCTCCTCTGCCGCAAAATCACTCTGTCGGCCGCACAGACGCTTCGGGCGTTTAACTGAAGGACTTGCCGCAGCCGCACTTTTCGCGCGCATTGGGGTTATCGAAGACAAAACCGGAAGATTGGAGCCCGGTGAGGAAGTCGACGGTCATGCCGGCTACATGGGGTTGGGAGCCCGCGTCCACGAACAGCTTGACCCCATCTGTGTCAGTGATCGCGTCGCCCTCGCGCGACACGCTCTCCAGGCCCATTAAGTATTTGAAGCCTGCGCAGCCGCCGGCCTCGACCATAATGCGAAAGCCTTCCGCCGGCTCGCTGGCACGGCAAAGAGCAGTCTTGAAGGCGGCAACAGCGTTGTCGGTGAGCGTAATCATGGCTCCATTCTCCTCAGTCCGCGACCTGCTTGCCCATCACGTTGCATGCACCGTGCCAAAGCCAAAAAACGTTTCAACACAGCGCGGCATCTCTCGCACTGGTGCCTCTTGATTGCTGATAAGGTGTCGGCCAATCGACACGTGCTGTCGGGTTTGTCGGGTCCGGCACGAGGGATGTTGGCCTGAGTTCTTGGGTGAACTCACATCACCAAGGACAGAACTTCTTCTGAGCTTGCCTCGGCGCAATTGGCACGGTTTTTGAAGCTCCGTTTGGCGAGACGGCAAGAGCATGCCGATCCACAACCATGCCGTGGGTGCCATCGCGATGGATGGGGCGAAGCAAGGGAGTAACATGTCAGGACCGTGGTCAGATACGCGTTGTTGGCAAAGCAGCGCCGCTCGTGGCATCCGAATGCCCGCTTGGCCGATTGCGACAACATCCATACTGGCTCACCACCGCCCAGTAGCCGCCGACCGGCTCGATGGGATGCCATCGGCATGTGGCTGCTCGCCGGTTTTCGCATCGGTGCGACGCCGTGCGCACGCTGTCCAGCGACACCTTGTTCATGGGCCAGCAGCAGATCAGGATCGAGCATTTCGGCGCGCCTTATCGGCTGAAGGTTCCCGGGCAGGGCAGATGATCCTCACACGTCGTAGAAACAGGGGTAAGCATGGACCAACGCGAGAAACCGTCGCCCGACGAAATCCGGCGGGCGTGCAAAGACAATCCGAAGATCCGGGAGCATGATCTCGCCGCTCGATTGGGCATTTCGGAAGCCGAGTTGGTCGCGGCGCATTGTGGTCACGGCGCGGTGCGCATCGAGCCGCGCGTCGATGATCTGCTGACCGGCCTCGAAGCGGTCGGCGAGGTGATGGCGGTCACCAGCAACGAAAGTGCCGTGCACCAAAAGATTGGCGTCTACGGCAAAGTGGTCACCGGCAACCAGCATGCCATACTGCTCGGCGACGAGATCGACCTGCGCATCTTCCCGAAAGCGTGGGCGTATGGCTTCGCCGTCGAGAAGCGCGAGGGGGCCGAGATCCGCCGCAACCTGCAATTCTTTGATGCCACCGGCGAGGCGATGCACAAAGCTCATCTCACGCCCGCCTCGAACCTGCAGGCCTATCAGGATCTGACGGCAGAGCTTGTATCCCCCGACCAGGAGCCGATCATATCGCTCGAGGCGAGCGGGGCGCGCGATAACGCAGTGAGTCCAGACCACGCCACCACGGTCGACGACCTACGCGAGCACTGGGGCCGGCTAAGCGACGTGCATCAGTTCTACCATATGTTGAAGACACTGAAGCTCAGCCGCTGCCAGGCGATGCGTATGGCCGACGAGGATGACGCCTGGCTACTCGACAATGATGCCATTGGCGCCCTGTTCCAACAGGCGGCCGAAGACGAGATGCCGATCATGTGCTTTGTCGGCAATCGTGGTTGCATTCAGATCCATTCCGGCCCGATCAGGTCGGTCAAGCAGATCGGGCCGCGGATCAATGTGCTCGAAGAGACCTTCCATCTGCATCTTAGGACCCATCGCATCCGCGAGGTCTGGGCCGTGCGCAAGCCGACGAGGGATGGTCACGTTACGTCCATTGAAGCCTATGGCGCGGACGGCAAGATGATCATCCAGTTCTTCGGCACGCGCAAGGAAGGCGAACGCGAGGGCAGCGACTGGCGGTTTCTGGCCGAGAGTCTGCCACGCGTTCCCGGTCCGACCTCCAGGGGTGTGTTGACTGCCGACAGGTCCTCGGATTGAATTGGCCGCGATAGGACTCAGCACCACGTTCCGACAGCGGCTCGCGAGCAAATCTAGGTCCATGAGCGGAAAGGATGCCGTCGTAGCGCATGCGCATGGTCAGGTGATGCACGCCGGAATGGACCGCATCTATACAGTCAAGCTGGTCGCCGGTCGGCACCGGTGCGCACGAGTGCATCGCCGTCTGCCGGAAAAGCCTTGCAGCGCCTGCGAGCGATAAAACGCATACGCCATTAGCGCCGAACCGAAGCGCGGCTTGACCTTTTTGATATTTCCGATCGTCTCGCGCAAGCGCCGTCGGGTCTTCTCGGACCGCACCCGATCCTTGCGCTGGATCGCGTCATTGCTCAATCCGGGCCGTGCGAGCGATCTACTCGCTCGTCGACCGGCAGGCTGTGCAGCAACAGCCAAGCCGAACAGCCCGATGTCGCGGGCTCGACAAAACCGACCACGGATGTCGGTTGTCGGACGTTGTCATAAGAATGATGGACAGGTGATCATCAGCGGCAGACCCAGCGCAGGCTGGCATTGCTTGGTGCACCGCCATGGCTACCCTATCCGGCACGCGACTTGCTTCGACAATTTGATCAGCAGGGCAGAGGTGATTGACCAGTCTCTCAACCCTAACGGGGAAGCGGCCGCTTTGCTTCATGACCGGAGCGCGGCGGAGATGCCCTTCTGATCGACTTCGCAACCCATCTCATCCGCGCTGGTGCAGGTGGGCTGTATCAGGCGACAGAATCTAGAAGGCGCCCGACAAGAGACGTGCCCATGCTGGAAATCGACTTTATGAACAGCGGTGCAATCTCAATTGAGCCATGAACGCCAATGTAGAGAAAACAAAATGGCGACCAACCCCGTTCCAGATCATGTCCCGCCCGAAATGGTGAGGGACTTCAGCCTGTTTACATCGCCAGGGATGCCACCAACACCCAACGGGGATCCACACGCAGCTGTCGCTTGCGTACATGACGGGCCTCCGATCTTTTACTCCCGCTACAACACGCAAGATGGCCGGGGTACCTGGGTCATCACCCGTGCCGCGGACCAGCGGAAGGTGCTGCAGGACGCAGAGACTTTTTCCAGCCATCGCAGCATCTTCTCCTCCATACTGGGTGAGAACTGGCCGACGATCCCGCTTGAGCTCGATCCACCGGCCCATGGCGTCTTTCGCTCACTGCTTAATCCGCTGCTTTCGCCAAAGCGGGTGTTGGCTTTGGAACCGGCTGTCCGCGAACGGGCGGTCGAGCTGATCGAAAGGATCGCCGCGTCGCGCACAAGCTGCGACGTGATGAAGGATTTTGCCTTTCCTTTCGCGGTGAGCACCTTTCTTCGCTTTCTGGGGTTGCCTGATGACCGACTCGATACATTCGTCGGCTGGGGGAAAGATCTGCTCCACGGCGACGATAAGGAACGACCTGTGGCTGCCCGGACGATCGTGGCATTCATCGACGAACTTGCAGCCATGCGCCGCGATGAGGCGGTTGACGATTTCATGACCTTTATAGTGCAGGCACAGGTCGAGGGCCGCCGGCTGACTGACACCCAAGTCCGCGGCATCGGCGTGCTTGTCTTCGTCGCTGGGCTCGACACGGTCGCAGCAGCTATAGGCTTTGACTTGGCGTACCTCGCACGCAACCTCAAAGATCAGCAATTGCTGCGGAGCGAACCGGACCGCATCCCGCTCGCAACCGAAGAATTGCTGCGGGCCTATCCGCCCATTCAGTTGATCCGCGTGGCCACGAAAGATATCGACTTCGAAGGCGCGCCGATCCGGAAGGGGGACTATGTTTCCTGCGCCACGATGATTGCCAATCGTGACCCGGCGGAATTCGAATGCCCCAACACGATTGATTTGGAGCGGGAGGACAACCGCCACGCAGCGTTTGGCTATGGTCCCCACCGTTGCCTTGGCTCACACCTTGCCCGGCGCGAGATTGTCATTGGCCTGGAGGAGTGGCTGGCGCGCATCCCGGCTTTCAGGATCAAGCAGGGTACGGCGCCGATAACTTCTGGCGGCCATGTGTTCGGGATCGAAAATTTGATCCTGGACTGGTCTTAGGCCCGCCCCGAGCCCGGGCACAGACAATGGAGGCAGCGCCATGCGCATCATCGTCCAAAAGGCCAAATGCCAGGGCCACGCGCGATGCGCGGCGCAAGCGCCGGACATCTTTAAACTCGATAATGACGGTTACATCCTGCCTGGTGACATTGAAGTTGCGGAAGGGGAGGAACTGGCTGCATCACGAGGCGCGCGATCCTGTCCTGAACGTGCGCTGGAACTCACTCGCTGACGCTCTGGATGAGACGGCATTCAACCGTGAGTCTGGCGGCTTGAACCATGTGGCCGCACTCAGCACGCGACCTCTGTCCCGCACGGTTCACGTCCAACTCTGCGGGGCAAATTCCGGCGCCAGTGTTCCCCGTGAGGCGCAAACGGCAGGGCCGGGGTTCGCGAACCTCTTCGAATCACAGAATTTGCGCCAGAGCCGATGGACCAGACGAGAATTGCCGAACTACTCGACGCGAGGCGACCCGGAGTGCCGTACCGAAGAACTGCCCGACCCATGTTGCGGCAGGCCGGGTCTCTGCATGATTTGATAGGGCGAAACCAGGAGAACGCACCATATTTGCCCAACATTATGCCCGGCTCAGCACCGGCCAATGGCCGCAGCTGGAGAGAAGGTTCGACCAGCATGTGCTTGCCTGTGTGCTTTCACGTGCGCTCGAGGAGATCGAGGCCGGCGAGGCGACGGCGACGGAGGCAACCGGACTTTCGCGCGCCGAGTTGCGCGATGTCCTGTCCCGCTGTTTCCCTGCTTTTCCTATCAACGCGTTTGCCTTGGAAGAGGGGAGCGAGCCTGAGCCGGATCTGGAAGAAGAACTTCTGCGCGGACTGCTGCTGGCGCATGCCCGGCCCGACGACAAGGCAAGCGCCTGCTTCGCCAAGATCATCGCCCGGCGTGCCATGCGCAATGACCACCTCTGGCAAGACCTTGGCCTTTTTAGTCGAAGCGACCTCGGCCGCCTGCTCGCCTCGCATTTTCCGACGCTGGCGGCCGGCAACACCCAAAACATGAAATGGAAAAAATACTTTTACCGAAAGCTCTGCGAGGCCGAAGGCTTTTCGCTGTGCAGCTCCCCCAGTTGCCGGGACTGCAATGATTTCGAAAGCTGCTTCGGCCCGGAGGAAGGCGAAAGCCGCCTCACACGGACCAAGGACAACGCCCAGGATTGAGAGCCGCTTGCGTCAGTCGTACAGCGTCAGAGCTCGCGCCGCGCCATCTGTCTGTTGTCAAATCTCGACGGACGCCTTGGGGGATTTGAATACTGTGCGCTCGCGATGCTCGCTTCGGCGGGTCGTCGTCATGGCAGGCGCGAGTCGAATGTTTGTTAGATGCCGCCACAACCTAAGCCGGCATCATCAATCGCTACAAGCGCAAGGAGTTGAAGGACACGTTGCGCGATCTTGAGCAGGCCGGACTTGGTGACCAGCTCGTTAGGTTTTCCAAACATGAGTGGCTAGAGCGATGGCTGTACTGGCGTTCGATCTCGTCTATTTTTCCGGCCTGACGGCAGACCAACTGCTAGGCAGCGTCATCTCACTTCTGGCGTGTTTGCTCCTTTATAACGCTCTGGCTCCGGACCGAGTTAATCGATAGGTCGGCGGCCGCTCGGCGTCACTGCTAATGCCCTGATACGATTTTAGGAAACGGGGTCTGCAGTGTTTTCTTCCGCTTCGGCGCCACATAGCTTTCAACCAGGCGAAATGCTCGACGTCGACAGTTACCAGCGGCCGTAGGTTGATGGTCACCGTGTTTGGCGCTCAGAACTTCCTCCGTGCTAGTCAATGGCGAGCATCGGAAGCGATTTTGCAGGTTTTGCGCTGACGGGATTCTGGCTCGGCCCGCCGGTCGGGTTCGTCAAAAGGTGCTAATATAGCGTTGTATGTCCGATCGGCGGTAGTAGCCGCTTACTGATCGCCGGACGGTCATCCCTGAACCTTGTTGCACCGCACCTGGAGTGCTTAGGGAATGATATTATCTGACAAATGGAAAAATCACGTAGGAGCCAAAGTAAAATTTTATTATATATGACTCCTGAGAATTACCAAGTAATGATCCAAGAGCGAATCTTTCGCGGGCCGTTAAGTTGTTTTTCAACTCTAGTGCGTCACTATGGGGTCCGTAGGTCCCAAAAAATGTCCCATCCTTTGCAGGGCAACAAGGAGGCGTACTATGGCAAGAATTTTTGAAATTCTTACGGGCAGTCTGACTGCCGGATGTGTTCTCGTAATTCTTTGCATGCCAGCGACTGCAGCTGGAATTAATGTCGGAGGCGTCGGCGGGGTATCCGTCGGCAGCGGAGGCGCCAGCGCTAATGTGGGCGGCAACAGCGGCGCTACGGCTAGCGTATCCCTAGGCGGTTCTGGGGCAAATGCCGCAGCCTCCGTCGGCGGCACTGGCGGAGCGACTGCTTCCATCGGCACCGGCCGCGCCAATGTCGGTGTCGTCACCGGGGTCGGTGCCGACGTAAATGTCGGCGTTGGAACCAATCCAGCCGCCAACCCCAGCAACCCGACCGCTTCGAGCAACCCGAATCTGGCTAGCGTTGTCGGCGATATGTCGAACGCCCAGGTCACTCGGATGAAGAAGCGCTGCGTCGAAGTGCTTAGCAACGAAGATACCTATGATCGTGAGCTGCGCCGGCTCTGCTTGCTGATCTCGCGCCGCTAACCAGCGACCCCTTTCCGACCTGTCGGGGCTGTCGACATGACACTCTCCAGTTCCGGCAGTGGAAGCCCGCCCGCCGAAAGGTTGGCGGGCTTTTACAGTCAGCGTTTTTCCATCCGCAGCAGGCAGGATGTTTAGGCACTTTCGCGTATGTAAACGTTGACACCTAAGGCGCTTCCGCCTCGTAGGCAAGTTGTGTAACGCCTTGTTCTTGAACAAAAAATGTGAGAACGCCTAGTTGCTTAAGCGAAAAGCGCCTTACCGAGCGGATATCAAAAATAAACATTGTAGCGATCTTGCAACCGCCCGAGGCCGCTTTTACGCGTCCGGAGCAAGTCTAAGGCCGATAAGTCATCGTTTTGCTTATGTTTCTTCACGTCACGGTGGCGGTAGGTGTAGCCGGGAATGTCCTGCAAATGGAACGTATTGCCGGGAGGCGAGTAGCGGTAGATAAATCCGAATTGGTCGGTGATCCCGTTGACGCTCGTATAAGTGATCTCGCCATACAGATACATATGGAAGGGAACCCGCCCCTATGTGAGTATCGGACAGGAAAAGCTCATTCAGCACATTGTTTGTGATAGGGCCGCCGCGATCAAAAGCTGCAGGGCTAAGAGCATCGTCTGCCCCGAGCACCCGTTCAACGTCATTGATTTCTCCGGGATGGTAATGCGGAGTTGGCGGCAAGTTGCAAAGCCGGAGGCTCGCCCGAATCTTGTTTATGATGGCAGGAGTGCGTCCGAAATTCTTGATCGAGTATGCCGCTTCCGGAATTGGTCTTTTGTTGTCGGGCTTGTCAGCCCAATCGTGCGTCACCCCCACCAACGGTTTGGTGGCGGTGACGAACAGATACGGGCGCTCGATATCGAGCAAAGCCTTTTCGGCAATGTCGGCGCTGCGCTGGATGTGCCTAGCAGCCTCTTTGGCGTAGTAAGCAGCGGCCATAGCAGCGGCGAGCGTGAAAGCACCCACGATAGCGCCAATGGTGGTCCAGTTCGCCGACTGTTGGGCAGCGTCGGCAGCGTTCCACTGGGCACACAGATCGGAACTGCGATCATCGTGACCTGCTTGGCATGGGTTAGTGTAACTTGGGGGTTCATTTGCCTGTTGGACTGGCGGAGGGCTTGCCGCAACAGGGTTGCCTATGGTCTCTTGATGCTGTTCGGAATGTTGGGGCTGAGTGCTCTTGCGCTCGTCTGGCGGTAAAGCCGCCCCGAGTAAAACTACTCCGAAAGCCGCAATGAGGATGCCCCCGATAGCGTCTAAGCATTGCAGTAAGAACGCAGCGCTAAAGCCCCCCGGCTTATTTTGTTGTTCAAATTACGCTCGGTTTCGTGAATGTCCATAGTCGCCAATTTTTCGGCGAGTTGGGCATAGGTAACGCCCTTCCGCTTCAACTCTGACTTCAAAAGGTTCTTGGCTTCGTCTCGTATTCGACGGTCTGCGGGTCGTCCTTGCCTGCCATAGCCTCGCCTCAAAAAATATCATCACAGTCGGTGGTACAGGCCCCTGTATTTGGCGATACAAGCCCCGCATATAACCGGATATGATGACAACAGCCCAACACTTCCTCCTTTCCGCCGAAAGCCGCTCCCTTTCTCTGAAAGAGATTTACAAGGGTGGCGAGGAAAAGGCTTACGACGCGTTCAAGCGCCTTCGCTGGGCTTCGACTCAAGGCGAGCCTGTTTGCCGGAAATGCGGGTGCCTGGATCATTACGACATTCCGACCCGTCGCAAGTTCAAGTGCGCCGCTTGCGGGGGCGCAGTTCTCGGTTACGAGGGCACGATCTTCGCCTTGGCGCAAGCTGTCGTTTGTCGATCTGCTCGCCGCGATCTGCCTGTTTGTTAACGGCGCGAAGGGCATGTCGGCGGTCCAGTTCTCTCGCGATCTGGACGTGCAGTACAAGACCGCCTTTGTGCTGGCTCACAAACTGCGCGAAGCCTGTCGGCTGAAACCAAGAACGAAACCCTTGAAGGCGAGGTCGAGATTGACGGCGCTTACTTTGGTGGCGTGGTGCGCGCCGAGGGCGCGCGCTTCTGCTACTGCGCGAACGCCTCTGGAGTCGATTTTTAGCAGCTCATTGGCGTGATCTTCAGTTCCTTCGCCACAAAGCCCGGCGGAGAAGAGTATGCTGCCTGGCCTATTCATTGGCCCAAGTCCGCTTGCCACGGCAGCTATCGTTGTCATTTTTACATCAGACGATCGTCTCGTGAGCAGTGGACCGCAAAGTTGCGAAGACGCAGTTGCCCTTTGCTTCTACTGTGCATAGAAGCCATTTGTGCGGGCAGAGGTACAAAAATGGGTGCGGTGCTGTGGGAATAAAATTCGAAAAGCTAAATAAACTGCGGGAGTCTCTACTAGAGGCAAATCACGATTTCCGCGCCAGCACCCAATTGTTCAATAGCTTGGATGTCGCGAAAATTGATCGCGAAATGGATCTTGAAGGTCGTGGAACGCAGCGAGGCGAGGCTAACCAGCCCCCGAAAACGGCCAAGAATTTCGACGATATAGAGCACACAGTTATCGAGAGGGTCGAGGACGAAAAGAAGGCCGCACATCACACACTCGAAGACAGCCTACAGCTACTCTCCGGCCGATTGGCTGGCCTCGACTTTGAAGAGCAGTTTGGTCTGATCCGTCAGGCGAACGCCGCCAGTGTTTCCGATTTCAAGGCCTCGATCGCGGTGGGCCTGGACGAACTTCACGGATTGCGCAAATCGCTCAACGATGCGGAGAAAGAACACGACTGGTTCAAACAGAAGCACGGGCTTGTCCGGGCTGTGAGGGTTCAACACGGAGCGGCCCATGTTTTCCGAGTGTCCCTGCTAATCTTCCTGTTCCTCATTGAAACGGCGATGAACGGAAATTTCCTCGCAAAGGGAAATGAACAGGGATTCTTTGGCGGGCTCCTCGAAGCCGCCGCTTTCTCGTTTTTGAACATCGGCGCCGCTCTGCTGTTCGCAATATTCTGTGCACGCCTGGTGACTCACAGATCGCTTTTTGTGAAGTTGATCGGCGCGCTGTCGATAGTGGCCTATATCGGCTTGGCATTGACCATAAACCTAGCGCTTGCGCATTACCGCGAGGCTAGCGGGTCCTTTGTGGACGGAGCCGGCGTCGAGGTCGTGCGCAGCATGCTCGCCAATCCGGCTGGCCTTATGGACGTGAAATCCTGGCTTCTGTTCGGCATTGGTCTCATGTTTTCGATCTTTGCGTTTATCGACGGCTGGTTCGTTCTCGACCCATACCCGGGCTATGCGGGTGTCGAAAACAGATTGGTGGCTCGCCGGGAAGACTACATCGAGCGCAAGAGCGAGCTCATCGAGGCTCTGCAAGAGGTGCGCGATGAGCACAACGAGAAGGTGGAGGACATCGTCAAGCGGCTGGGGAGCAGACGCAGGGAGCATCGAGCGATCATCGACCATCGGTCGAGGCTGCTGACGCTCTTTGCGCAGCATCAAGACCAGCTGGAGCGAGCCTGCAACCAGCTTCTCTCAAAGTACAGGGAGGCCAATTTCCAGGCCCGCACAGAGCCAGCGCCAAAACATTTTGCCACACCCTACAAACTTGAGCGCATAAAACCCCTGATATCGTCCGACGATGAATGGAGCGAGAAGGAACTGGGCGCCTCAATTCGTGACGCGCAGGAAGAACTCAACGCTCAGGTGCGGCTCATCGGGCTGGAATGCGAGCGCGGGATCGAACAGTACCGAGATCTCGACAAGCTTCATCCGGATAGCGTGAATGGCTAGGCCGGGTCGCAGAAGAAAGAAAGGCAGTGGCGGCACAATTGTCGCAGCAGCCGGATTGGCCGTGCTGTCGGCTGTGATGCTGGCCGGTTTTGTTTGGATGTGGTCGAGATCCGGGAAGGACCAAATCGACATCAGCACGAATTGCCCACTGAACGGACCTGTGAGCCTGACAGCGGTCTTGATCGACGCCACCGACCCGATTTCGCCGATAACCATGGCGGATCTGAAGAATGAATTCCGCAAGACCATTGGGCGCGTCGAGCCTGGCGGCTATCTCAAGATATTGACGCTGGGCGCGAGGCCCGGCGACCTGACTGTGATGTTTGATGGATGCAATCCGGGCGACGGCTCGACGGTCGACAGCTGGACGAACAATCCGTCTCGGCGGCAGAAGAAATGGGAAGATGCGTTCGAGGACCCTTTGACGAACCTTCCCGACCAGATTCCCAATGGAGAATCCGCGAGCCAATCTCCGATCATGGCCGGAATTCAGAAAATCAAACTGTCGCTATTCGACAGCAGTTTGGCGAAAGAGAAGACCGCTAAGCGAATAATAGTCGCGTCAGATATGATCGAACATACGGCGCTGTACTCACAATATCGTTCGGGTCTCGATTATCAGAAGTACCTTGATAGCGCGGCTGACAGGACTTACGGGACATCGCTCGATGGCGTCGGGTTTACGATACTCTACGTCGATAGGGCGAAGAAGCCATTTGGCTCTTTCGAACATGCAGAGTTCTGGACCCGGTGGGTTCAAAGCCATCATGGTGATTTTGAGAAGCTGGTAGGGTTGGAGGGGTTAAACTAATGGCCAAGAAGCGAGGGGAGTCGTTCTTAGGACATCCGAGCCTGCCCCTTTTCGTCTTTGCGACGCTAACCCTGGGTGGCTGCGTGTTCATCGCAATAGCCAAGCTGTCGGGCGTAGACCCTATAATGGCGGCGAGCGCACCGGTGTGCCTGATGCTCATCTATCTTGCCGCGTCCGTCTTCACCGGCAAGCTACGGCTCCACGATGAGCAAACAGGCGACAATCTCTACTACATGGGTTTCCTGTTTACGTTGACGAGTCTCGGCGTATCGCTGTTTCAGTTTGGTTCCGAAGGATCCACCGACACAATCGTGAGGAACTTTGGTATCGCGGTGACGTCGACGATCACGGGCATTGCTTTGCGGATCTTTTACAATCAGATGCGCCGCGATCCTGCCGACATCGAACGGACGGTCAGGCACGAACTCGCGGATATGACGCGGCGTGTAAGAGCCGAGATGGAAAGTGTAACCAGGGAATTCGCTGACTTTCGCCGCGTAAGCAATCAGATGTTGGAGGAGGGTTTTGCCGAAATCGCCGTTCAAGCGGAGCGGAACGGAGAGCACATAAGATCGGCCCTGGATAAAATCGCGATGGAATCGATCAGACCAGTTCAAGAGGCCTCGGGAAAGCTCAGCAATGCTTTGAGCCACAATTTTGGGCAGATCGAAAGTCAGTTCTCGTCGATCGCACAGCGCGTCGAGGCGGCAGCCGATCTGCTCGACAAAGCCAACAGCTCAATGTCCTCTTCAGTTGGCAGACTGGGTGAACAGGCCGAAAGCGTAGCCACCAAGTTGGAGAAGGTTGTCGTCCCTGATGAGGTCCTTAAGAACGATCTGGCGCCGATGGTGAAACTTCTTGGCAGCGCGGTCGCTCAGTATGCTGTCAAAACAGAGACGGCTTCGCAGGAACAGCAAGCCCGCATGGCGGGCATCGTTGATGCTGTGGCTAAAGTGGCCGCAGGTGTGGAAAAGGCTGTGGCAGCCGCAGAGCAAACAGCGGAGAGCGTCCAAGCGCAACAACGCTTGACCCAGGCGCTTGCCGCAGTGGTGCAAAAGCAAAGCAAGGACACCGGAGACCTTGTCGCAACCTTGGCAGGAAGAACCCTTCACGCGCCGAGGCCTGTTCCCCCTCTCAACGCTCCTATCGCGATTGAACAGCCACTGGCAGATCTGGCCGCAAATGACACCGTCGAGAGCGCACCAATTCGGGTCGAGCCTGAGCCCCAACCAGACGCTTTCCAAACTCTGGGAAGCGAGCCTCCCGCCGAACGAACGGAACCGCCTAAGCGAACCAGTTGGTGGGGCAGGTGAGTGACGCTGGCGGGACTTCGGTCGCCTTCGAGCGCAAGGGTTTTGGCCGCGGTTTGATACTGGGCCTGACCATGGCCGAGACGATGCTGCTTTTGGTGTTCTGCCTGTTGCTAGCAGCCGGTGCTATCATCACGAAAAAGCAGAAAGAGACCGATGAGGCACTGCGAGCCACTCAATCAAACAAGGAAAACGTGCAGAGGCTCGAAGCCGAGAACAAGCGGCTTCTGGCTCAGATAAAAGCGGTGTTTCAGCCCACGAGGGGAGGAACCGTTCCCGACGAACAATGGCGCGAGCTGGTCCTGGCCAAGGATGCTGTTAAGTCGGTCAAGGAAACAGGTATTTCTCTGGAGGAGGTCGTGCGAAATGCCCCTGTCGCGAAAGTCCTTGCGGACAACGACATAAGCATTGATCAGACCAAGGCCATGATAGATGCGGCGAAGGTCTTGAGAGAATTTGGTTACGCCGGCACCGACAAAGGGCTGCAGGATCTGGCTGATGTGCTCAAGGAGGCTGCAGAGCCGACGCAAGCAGCAAAACCTCACGATTGGCCGCCGATCATCAGTCTCAGCGAACTGGATGGCTATAATTTCGATACCGGAAGCGCAGAGCTTTCGAATGCCTTCAAAACAAAGTTGCGCGATCTTGCGAAGACCATCGCCGGGACTGCGACCTCGTACGGTGTCGACGTGATTGAGGTAATTGGACACACGGACGAACAGGCAATGGCGGGCGAATCTTCCAACATGGACAAGGGGCTCCAACCGGTCCTGTCAGGGAAAGTGGAAATCGGCTCACTCCATCCCGCCGACAATGCCGGTCTTGGGCTGGCCCGCGCGATTTCAGTTACAAGTGTGCTCAGTGACATGCCCGCATTAAAGGGGTTTACGATTTTGCCGATGTCTGGTGGTCAGCTCATCCTGCCCGGCGATCATCTCACCGACGGAGCGCAGATTGGCGATGTACGGGCTCGAAGGCGCATCGAGATTAGGGTGAGGCAGCGATCAAAATTGGCGCCGGTTGCTGGCGCCAAGCCATGAATGGGGACGAGAGACTGGCGCCTTAGTCGGTACGGCAGTTGAGTTGGGGGGATTGGGCTATGGGGTTTTACGTTCGAAAATCGATCAGTGCGGGACCATTCCGCTTTAACTTTTCGTCCGGTGGGGTTGGCGCTTCCGTTGGCGTGAAGGGCCTCCGCATCGGCACTGGGCCAAGAGGTCACTACATCCACGCCGGCGTGGGTGGGCTCTACTATCGTGGCACTTTAGGCAAGGCCAGCGCGAAGAAGGTAGTTCAGCTCTCTCAGACCCCATCTGCGCCGCAACCCCGTCCACAATCCTCGCGCCCGGAATACGTCTCTGACGGCGTCGTGATGAGAGAAATCGAGTCCCGCGATGTGGTGGAAATGCGTGACGAGACATTCGCCAATGTGCTCGATGAAATCAATGCCAGGCAATCGCAGACGCGGCTGTCCGTAGCACTCGCGGTTTTGTTCGGGATTGCAGGTTTCCTTGTGGGGACCAAGCTCGGAGGTGCCGCACCGGTGCTGGGCATCGGTGCCTTTGTGCCGGGTATGCTCATTGGCAAATGGTTTGACAGTTACCGCCGGGTGAGCGTGCTCTATTACGATCTGGAAAAAGACGCGGAGGCCGCCTACGGGCGACTTGTCGGCGCGTTCGAAACTCTCACCGGCTGCGCAGGGAGATGGCATGTCGCTGCCGGCGGCAAGATAGAGGATCTGACTGCTTGGAAGCGAAATGCCGGGGCCAGCATGCTGGTCGACAAAAAGCCCACGACACTTACAAGCTCCTTGCCGAAGGTTGTACGCAGCAACGTTACTCCTCCTTCAATCCATGTGGGTCGGCAGGTGCTCTTCTTCATGCCTGACCTAGTGCTGGTGAAGGACGGAAACCGATACGGCGCAGTCGGATATGCCGATCTGCAGACCCAATTCGCCCCGAGTAATTTTATCGAGACCGGCAAAGTTCCATCTGATGCGGAGATCGTGAGCTACACCTGGGCTCACCCAAACAAAAACGGCGGGCCTGACAAGCGCTTCAAAGACAATCGGCAGATCCCTGTATGCCGCTACGAAGCGTTGCGGTTTTCTAGCCCGTCCGGACTTAACGAGCTGGTGGAATTTTCCAAGACAAACGTCAGCCAGCCATTTTGCCAAGCTCTATCGGCACTCGCGCAATTGCATCGAAGCTCCGACCGCCAATTCATAACGCTAAATGCGCACACTAGGGAGTGATGGTTGGGGATGGGTTCAAAGCGTGAGCCCAGGTCAGCAAACGCCTTCGCACGGAATCCCGTCGCTATCTCGATCCAACTTGCTCCCCCATGAGCAGTTGGCGAGATACCAACGTGCTTCTTCGCAAGATGAAATCTGCGTGCACAAGCGGCGAGGTTGGCATGAGTAGCTCTGTGCTACTTGGCGACGGCTGACAAGCCCAAGGGGGCTTTTGGTTGGGCTCGCAGATTCGGCATGTTGTTCGCGCCAATCCCAAGGGTTGTCAAACGTCCCAATCCAGATTCCAACCTTTGCGGTTTCAGCATTAGTTTGCTGTTGCGCATAGGCGCCGTGGCTATAGCGGGGCCAGTCCAAGGCTTGGCCATGTTCGACCATCCAGGACGCGGCGCTGACACCGTCCGCGCGCCGACAATCACCGACGAAGCGACGGTACCGATCCCATGAAACAAATGTGCATTGGACAGGCTGCGAAGCCGCAAGGAAATTCGCCAATGCTTCGGCCGCCCGGCGCCCGCAGGGGTATTGATGTGCGCTAGCGTCTTTGCAGTATTGGCGGCTTTCGGGTGCATCGATGCCGTTGAAGCGGACGCGCTGCCCGTGGATCTCTATCGTGTCTCCATCAATCACCGATGCTATGCCTACTATCGGCGCCCGTCTCGACCCGGCCGAGTTTGCTATATCGAGACCATGTAACTGGTCACCCGAGCCTGTAAAATAGTGGGTCGCGTAAGCAGCCAAGGCCACCACGATCACCAGGATCAGAGGCAAGCGCACATCTGGAGAGAAACGTCTGCGGACGATTGGTTCAGCGCCGCGCCTTGGTCGCGCGCGGCGACGATGAGAATAGCGATTGTTATTCAATTTCCGATCCTTTGCGAAACGCAAGCTGCATGATTTGTAACGTGCCTCTGCACCATTCATAGGCGCCTTTTTCGCTGGCGCTGGTTTGCCTTGTAGTTCGGCGCTTTGAACACCATGGTGCCTTCGCAGATCAGCCCGAAGTCACGACTTTGTAGTTACCTTTTCCGTAAACACGACCATCTTTCCGCGCTGGAGCCTACAAGTTTTCTCGGAATGAAATTAGGAGGCCGATTCAAAAAGAAGTCGGCTTGTGCGCCAGTTGGTCGTGGCCGGCGAGGCGGATGCCAGAGCTGCCAACACCTCGTCCACACGTATGATGGCATTTTGTCTGAAAGGGAACCTCGAGATCAAGGTGGGGATGCGAAGTGTCCGGAACATTAAACAAACATCCGCAATTTTTCCACCAAGCCGCAGTGCTCACAATACTAAACGATTGAAGTGTTGGTGGCAGCCATTCGAGGTTGAAAAACCAGCATTTTATGTTGCGGACAGCCCTTGTCTAGGCTCTATGTGTCCAGCCTATCAGGGGGGTGTGAGTGTCGGAAGTTGAAAAATCGGTCTTCCAAAGCGATCTGCCTTTAAAGGAAAAGCTCGAGCGAGCCAGGATGGAATTGCTCGACCTTTCTGCTCGCAACCGACTTTTGAATGTGCCACGGTTTTCAAAGAGCGCGAAGACGATCGATATTGTCGACGAGAGGTCGTCTGAGATCTATCGATTGCTGGTGAGCGAAGGAAAGGCTTTTACCTTCCTGGCCGGCAAGCCGGATCGGCCGAAGGCAGGCCAGGTTGAAAGCAGCCCTCCAGACGAGGAAATCGACTATTCCCCCGTTGCTCTTGCTCAGCCTGAGGACGAAGGATTCGACGACAGAGGGGTATCTGCGCGACATTCTGACACCAAGCTTCAGACGAGGATGACCCCAACGGGGCTGCAGCGCCGGCTCCTTGATCTCTACCATGATGCCCGCACACTTGAGGAAGAGCAGGGCGTCAATATCCTCTTTCTGGCCCTTGGCATGCTGAAGTGGATTGACCCGAGCAACAAAGAAAACATCCGTCAGGCTCCTCTCATTTTGGTCCCGGTACGGCTGGAGCGAGGGGCCGCTGGAGAAAAGTTTCGGCTGCGAGCTCGTACGGAAGATCTTACCGCAAACCTCTCCTTGGAACTCTATCTCGACCGCATTCACAAGCTCGCCCTGCCGCGTTTTGAAGTAGGAGACGACTTCGACGTCTCGGCCTATCTCGAAGCCGTTGCCGAAGCAGTGTCGACCAAAGAGGGTTGGCAGGTTCTTGCCGATGATATGGTGCTCGGCTTCTTCTCGTTCGCTAAGTTCTTGATGTACCGTGACCTGGATCCGGATCTCTGGCCGGATGGCGCAAAGATTATCGAACAACCGAAGATCCGCTCGCTTCTTTCAGATGGTTTCGAAACACGCGAACCGCTGATGTCGGACAACATTGCGATTGATCCGCATATCGCGCCTGCCGAAATGTTGCATATCGTCGACAGTGACAGTTCTCAGACGCTGGCGATCCATGATGCAAGAAAGGGTCGCGACCTCGTTATCCAAGGTCCTCCCGGGACAGGAAAATCGCAGACGATCGCAAACATTATCGGGTCGGCCGTTGCCGATGGAAAGACCGTGCTGTTCGTTGCGGAAAAAATGGCCGCACTTGAGGTCGTGAAGCGACGGCTTGACACTGCGGGGGTGGGGGACGCCTGCCTTGAGCTCCATAGCAACAAGGCAAACAAGCGCATGATGCTGGAAGAGTTGCGGCGCACCTGGCAACTCGGATCGCCTCGCGGACAGCTTGCTTCTTCCCTTACTGAACGCCTGCTGGAGGCTAGGGACAAACTCAATGCACATGCTACAAGGATGCATGTTCCATTTGGAACGTCCGAACTCACTCCATACCAGGTTCTTGGCCAGCTAACCCGACTAAGGCAGAACGGGCAAAAGCCAGTTGACATTGAACTTGAGGATGCCACCGCTTGGACGAATGACGGTGTCTCGCAACGTCGCAAACTTCTCGATGACGTGTCTCAGCGGATCAACGAGATCGGCTTGCCGATCCACCACCCATGGCGGGGAGTTGGCCTGGATGTCGTCCTACCAACGACCATTGAGAGGCTCGTCCCACGCATTGCGTCGTCGCTGGATCAAGCAAAGGCTCTGCACGCCAAACTGGCCGATATTGCTGAGCGGATCGAGGCGAAGCCTCCGCAAATCCTCAGCGACAGCGGCGAGGTAGAAGATCGCGCTGAGCTTCTCGCGTCCGCACCTGGACTTCCTGCCGAGGCGCTAGTCTCGCCGGTTTGGGATGAGCGTCCAAAGGACATTGCATCGCTTCTCTGGACAGGAACAGATTTCAACCGCAAATCCGAGGAACTGTCGGAGCAGTTGGTGGCGACGGCTATCGACACGCCAATTGAAGGTCTCGAGACAGAGCTTGCTAAGCTTCCTTCAGACTTTCCGAAAGATGGTTTCGTTCGTGCGCGCCAGCTAACCGTGTTGCTCCCACGCTTAAGAGAAGAAGCTGAGCGGCTAAATCAAGAACTGAGGTCTACGGTTTTACCGGACACGCTTGCAGGACTCCTCAGGTTAGTGATGACCGGCGAGAGAGTTGCGGCAGCCCCCGATGCGAGCCCTGAGGCATTCGCAGCCACAGTTTGGGACTCCGGGCTGGAACAGGCTGGTGACCTTGCCGACAGCGTAGCAACGCTAGAGACTGCTAGAGCCGAGCTTCAGGGCAAAGTTGTTGATGCCGCGTGGAGTACCAACGTGGCCGCGGCGCGGCAAGCGCTCGCCGAGCACACGGGAATATTGAAAGCATTGAATGGCGACTACCGTCGTGCCACTGCACTTGTGCGGACTATTTTGGTGGCCCCTAGCGCTCCTGCGGCGGAGATAGTGGGTCTCCTCGACATTCTAATGAAGGGCCAAGCGGCCGCAGCAAAAGTGCGCGAAGGCGACGCCTTTGGCGGTTCCGCCTTCGGAGCCGATTGGCGCGGTGAGAGATCGTCTTCGGCACCACTCCAGGCCTTAGTGGAGTGGATGCGCACGCTGAGGGGACTTGGCTCGGAACCGCGAATTATAGCCGGGCGGATGGCGGAGCGCTCTGAAGCGGGCGCGCGTGCGGTCCGAGTTCGTAAGGTGATCGACATCGGTCAGCCGATTATCGAGGGGTTTTGGAACGATTTAGGCCACCTTGCCTCATCCCTGCAAGGTGACGTGGCTTCCGCCGAGCGGGCCTCGCTGCAAATGATGGAAGCGAAGGCAAGCACTGTAGCTCAAGCCGATGACGCGTCACGACAGGTTCTGACTGACGTTCCAGATCTGATCAGTGAGCGGGTGGAGATACTACGCCGACTAGGCAGACTACAAGCGCTTGATCAAGAGATCGAGGACGGGGAAAGCCTTGGCAAGTTCGCATTCGGCTCGTCGTGGCTCGGTCGAGGATCCGATTGGGCCGCTCTCGCGCAAGCCGAACTTTGGCTGAGAGAAAATGGCTCAATCCGGCATTTGGCTGCGCGGTTGCCTGAAAGAAAAGAGATCGCAAACTTGGCGCGTTCAGCGCGTGAAGCGGCCCAAGCGGCAGCGCGGGAATTGAAGGCGCTTGCAGGGGATTTGAAAGCCGATGCTCCCTCCTTGTTTGGAGTAGACGATTTTCCAGACGTCGCGATAGTCGAGGTTGTTTCTCGACTGGAGGGGTGGCTTGATCATCAGGAACAGCTCTCAAAATGGGTTGCCTATGGAGAGCGATCCGAAACAGCCCGAAAGGCTGGACTGGGACAGTTGATAGACGGCTTGGCCAACGGCCAGATTACAACAGGATCGGCGCGATCAGTCTTCGATATGGCCTACTACGAACGAATGTTTCTAGCGATGGCGACCGATGAGC
Source organism: Mesorhizobium sp. C395A (assembly GCF_030323205.1). Taxonomy (NCBI): domain Bacteria; kingdom Pseudomonadati; phylum Pseudomonadota; class Alphaproteobacteria; order Hyphomicrobiales; family Phyllobacteriaceae; genus Mesorhizobium; species Mesorhizobium sp. C395A. Next base: position 5,704,801 of record NZ_CP100473.1, read on the forward strand.
CGGAGCTGGCAAGGTTCGACGGGGAATTGCATTCCAGGGCTGTACGTGACTTCGCGGATCTGGACCGACAGAGGATCAAGGCCGGTGCCATCGAAGTTGTGACGGCTCATCACCGAAAAATTCCTTCAAGAGACGGCGGAGCTGGACCAGTCGGACTGCTTCGTTCTGAGATGGCGCGCAGACGGGGCCACATGCCTATCCGGCAGTTGATGCAGAAGGCAGGGCCTGCCATCCAGGCACTCAAGCCAGTGTTCATGATGAGCCCGCTTTCGGTGGCCCAATTCCTGTCGCCCGGCAGGATGTCCTTCGATCTTCTTGTGATGGACGAGGCGTCTCAGATACAGCCTGTGGACGCGCTCGGCTCGATCGCCAGGGCCAATCAGGTGGTCGTTGTTGGCGACGAACGCCAACTACCACCCACGACATTCTTCGCCAAGGTGACAGGCTCGCAGTCTGAAGATGACGAGGGTGAGGGCGCGCAGGTCGCCGACATCGAAAGCATCCTCGGCCTGTTCACGGCCCGCGGCTTGCCGCAGCGTATGCTCCGCTGGCATTACCGTAGCCGTCACCAATCTCTGATCGCCGTATCGAACAGCCAGTTCTACGAGAACCGGCTTTTCATCGTGCCAAGCCCCTATACCCAAGAGGCAGGCATGGGGTTGCGGTTTCATCATGTGCCAGAGGGGGTCTTCGATTCCGGTGGCACAGGAACCAATCCGGTAGAGGCGAGAGCAGTAGCCGAAGCGATCATCCGTCATGCGAAGGTGAACCCGCGAGAGACTCTAGGCGTTGCAACATTTTCGGTTAGCCAACGCCGCGCGATCCAGGATGAACTCGAAGGGCTGCGGCGACTAAATCCCGATACGGAGGAGTTCTTTCACGCGCACCTCAGCGAGCCATTCTTCGTCAAGAGCCTTGAAAATGTTCAAGGCGATGAGCGCGACGTGATCATGATCTCAGTGGGGTATGCCAAGAATGCGCAGGGGTACATGGCCATGCGTTTCGGCCCTCTTGGTGCGGAAGGCGGCGAGCGTCGGCTCAACGTCCTCATAAGCCGCGCCAAGCGCAGCTGCGAAGTATTCGCGTCCATCACAGACGAGGACATCGACCTGGAGCGTGGCAAAGGGAAAGGCATCTTCGCCTTCAAGCTCTTCTTGCACTACGCGAGAACAGGACGAATTTCGCTTGCCCAGGCCACGGTTCGCGAAATGGATTCAATCTTTGAAGAGCAGGTAGCCAACGCGCTGATCGGAAAGGGTTACCAGGTTCATGCTCAGGTTGGCATTGCAGGCTTCTTCATCGATCTCGCGGTTGCTGATCCGGAGAGGCCAGGCCGCTATATTCTTGGCATCGAATGTGATGGCGCAGAATATCATTCATCGCGCTCGGCCCGAGATCGAGACCGGCTACGGCAGTCTGTTCTGGAAGACCATGGTTGGATAATCCATCGCATCTGGAACGCTGACTGGTTTCAGAGGCCACGCGAGCAGCTGGAGCGAACCATATTAGCGATTGAGGCTGCGAGAAAAGAGCTCGATGAGCGGGCCGAATTGGGGGTCCAGAGAAATCGTGCTGTAGCCGTGCAGGTTGTTACGGTCGACAGAGGCAACGTGACGGAAATCGGTCTCGAAAGCACAAAGGGATCCGAGATACCCAATCGAGCCTACGAAGAGGCCGAACTAAACCGACCGGGATCGTTCGAACTCCACGAGACGCCCAGCGGAATCATGGCCGGACTGGTCGAGCAGGTGGTGGCTATAGAAACACCAATCCATGTCGACGAAATAGTTTCGCGTATTCGGGGCGCGTGGGGTCTGCAGCGGGCCGGTGGCAGGATTCAGGATGCAATCGAGCGAGGGGTAGGCCTAGCGCAGAGAGGTGGTGCAGTAGCCCGTCGAGGCAGCTTCTGCTTCAAGCCAGGTGCTCCTGTTCGTCTCAGGGATCGCAGCGGCGTCGTGTCCGCTGGATTGCGCAAGCCCGAAATGATTGCGCAGGACGAAGTCGCCCAAGGCGCCATGGAAGTCGTGAAATCCAACCTCGGTGCGACGGAGGAAGAAATCGCAATAACCGTTGCGAGAATGCTGGGCTTCAAAGCCACAAGTGCACAATTGCGGCAGTTGATTTCAGCTGGGGTCGCCGATTTGATTGCCAAGGGCTTGCTGCGGCCCCAAGACGGTTTGTTGGTGGCCGGCGAGTCCGCGAGCGAGGCATTAGCTGAAGTGTGACCGGGCATTGTAGAGCCCTCGTTGCAATCTCTGTTGAAGCTCGGAACACCTCTTTTGCTGGCGGAGGCCGAATGGCATTTCGATTCGTACACACGGCCGATATTCATCTCGACTCGCCGCTGCGTTCGCTCGCGATGCGTAATCCCGATCTTGCCGGGCTCGTGGGCGACGCCAGCCGCCAGGCATTCGTTTCGATAGTGGATCTCTGCCTAGAGGAACGCGTGGATGCGTTGGTAATAGCCGGCGACCTATACGATGGTGATCAAACCTCGATGAAGACGGCGCGGTTCCTGGCAGCGCAGATGACACGCCTGCACCAGGCCGGCATCAGGGTTTTCAAGATCCGCGGCAATCATGACGCCCTGTCGCGGATTTCCAAACAGCTGGTGTTTCCTGACACCGTGACCATTTTTGGCGGTCGTGCTCAGTCGGTATTGCAGACAGCCGGCGGTGTGGACGTCGTTTTCCATGGTTTGAGCTTTGCGAACCCTAAGGCGCCGGACAGCCTGCTGCCCAAATATCCGGCTGCTCGCGAAGGAGCCGTCAATATTGGCATCATGCATACCAGTCTGGCCGGATCGCCCGGTCACGACGTTTACGCGCCCTGCAGCATCGCTGACCTGCACGCCCACGGTTTCGACTATTGGGGGCTTGGCCACATTCATCTTCGCCAAGTCCATTCCGGCGCAAGCACGGTGGTGATGCCGGGAATACCGCAGGGGAGGGATATCAACGAGGCCGGCGAGAAATCAGTCACCCTTGTGACGGTGCGAGACGACCGTTCGGTGGAGATCGAGGAAAGGCTGACCAGCGTTGCGCAGTTCGAAAGGGTCAGCGTCGACCTTACGGGAGCAGTGGAGTGGTCCGAGGCCGTCGCGCGTGTTCGAAACGCACTCGAAGAGATGCGGGCCGCCGTCCGGTCGCGTCATGCTGTGGCCCGCGTTGGCCTAACAGGAACATCACCATTGTTATGGGCGCTGATCCGCGACAGAGATCTCCTTCTTGCCGAAGCCGAACAGGCTGCGGAACAGCTAGGCCATACGTGGGTGGAGAAGCTCGAGCTTGACCTCGCGCCACCTCGGGCGGAGACGGCCGAGGATATTGCTGATCCGATTTTCGAACTCGAGCAATCCATGCGCGCCGATGCCACCTCGGATACCTTCCGCGCCGAGGCGAGGGCGTTCGTCCAAAGGATGGTCGCCGACCTTCCGGCCGACGGACGGGATTTTGCTGGGAAGGACGAAGCCGGGCTGGAACGGTTCCTCGATCAGGTGCTTTCCAAGGGCGCAGACTTGGTGACTTCCCGCCTTAAGTCCGGTGGAGCGTCATGAGGCTGCAGCGCCTTGACCTCATTCGCTATGGAAAGTTCACCGATGGTACGATCGACTTCGGACCCAAACCGGAATCCGGACCTGATCTGCATATCGTGTTTGGCCTGAATGAGGCCGGCAAATCGACAGCGCTTTCCGCCTATCTAGATTTGCTGTTCGGCATCGAGGAACGGAGCCGCTACAACTTCCTGCATGAGTACAGCGCCATGCGCATCGGTGGGGTTCTGGAACTGGCCGGCTCCGAGCACACGTTCACGCGTACGAAACAGCGTACTAATTCGCTATTGAACGCGACGGGCCAATCAATGAGCGAGGTGGCGATCACGGCGCATCTCGCCGGACTGTCGCGTGACGCTTACACGACTATGTTTTCACTCGATGACGAGACGCTGGAAGCCGGCGGAAAATCGATCCTGGAATCGCGGGGCGACCTCGGCAAGCTCCTCTTCACGGCCAGCGCCGGTCTTGGGAACGCAAGCGATACGTTGAACGCCCTCGAGGCCGAAGCAGACGCGCTGTATCGGAAGCAGGCGCATGGCACCGAACTGGCGCTGCTGAAGAAGCGCCTTGTTGACGTGAAGTCGCGCAGGGATGCGATCGACACACTTGCATCGACCTATGAGGGGCTGGAGGCCGAACGTCTCGATGCATCGCAGCAGTACGGCCGAACCATCAGCGATCGGGCGGTGCTGGTGGCCAGGCTGGATACCATTGCTCGTCACGTACGTGCTGCGCCGATGCTGGCGGATATGCGCCGCAAGATTGCCCGGCTGGATCAGCTGCCGGACATCACCTCCCCAGCCCGGACATGGACGGGAAGTGTCACCGAACTAATCGATGACGATGCCAGCCTCAGAACGCGACTGTCCGCAAACATCGATGAGGTCGAGCGGCTGTCGGCAAAAGTCACTGCGGTCGACGAGGACGAACGGATCCTGTCGATTTCCGAACGCATTCGCAGCCTTGCGGAGGGCAAGGTGCGCCATACCGCGGCTGGCTTTGACTTGCCCACTCGCAGGATGGGGCTGCAAATCCTCAACAACACCGTGGCAAGCTGCCTTGCCGCCTTGGGCCGGTCTTCCGAGCCGGATCCTGCCGCACTGCTTCTGCCTGCCGTCACAGTTGGCGTCGTTCGCGCTATGGTCGAGCAGAGGTCCGGTATTGCTACGGGCGCGCGCGCCGCCCGCGACGAGGCGGCGGCAGCACTCGATGCGTTGCAGGTGGCAAGGCAGCGGGTCGGCGAGGAAAGGGCGGTGCCCGAACCCGCCAGGGCAAGGCTGGGCTCGGCTTTGTCGAAAGCGCGAGCAAGCGGACACAAGGCAGAGATCAAGACGGCTCGCGAGGCGGGAGATGCGGGAACAATCCGATGGAAGGCATCGCTGGCTCGCTTGCGTCCATGGAACGGAGATGCCCTCGCTCTCGTCAACGTTGCGGTTCCGAGCGCCGGGCAGATTGCCGCCTGGAAGACAGTAGCGTCAGTACTGGCAAGGAACACCGCGGTGCTTGCCGAACGCCTCGCCGAATACGAGGGCCACCATGCAATGCTCGCCGCACGATTGGATGCCCTTCGAGCCTCGGTCGACGTTGTCGACGATGAAGCGGCTGCCGCCATCCGCCGTCTCCGCGATGATGCGTGGGCAACGCACCGCGCAGTGTTGACTGGTGACACCGCTGACGATTTCGCCGTGGCACTGACGCGCGATGACGTTGCCAGCGCAGGCCGGCTGGCCGGCGCGGCGGATCTGGCCGAGATCCGGGCAATGACGCGTGCCCTGGCCGAGGCCACGGCCAACCTGTCACGAAACGGCATCCAAAGCCAACAGCTCGTCAAGGATGCGGATACCCAATTGTTGGAAATCCGTGTGGCCGCCAGCGACCTCCTCGGAGAAGCCCTGGAACCTTCGTCTGAGCGCCTGATCGAAAGGATCGAGGATCAGATCGAGGCGCGCAGCGATGCGCTCGCTGCCTGGGAGCAGATCGAACTTGCTCGCTTGAAAGCCGAGCGAGCCGCTGACGCCGGCGAGCAGATACACTTGGAAATGAGAGCGGCGCTGGAAAGTGTCGGCATAGTATCAGAGCCCGGCGACACCCTCGAAGCAATCATGGCCATCGCGGAGCTGTTTCTGGACCGGCAGCGCAAGGTGGACGCCGAGTATGCCGAGGCGCTCAGGATGGTGAGTTCCAAAGAAGAGGATCTAGCTGCCCGACGGGTTGCGGTAGGGGTGGCGGAGCGTCGCGAGGAGGAATGGCTGGCCGGCATTACCGAAGCGCTCAAGGGAACGTGGCTCGAAAGCGGTCTGTCCGCGTCAGGCGTTGGCGCTGTGCTCGATCAATTGGCCGAACTGTCAAGAAGCCTGCAGGAACGGGAGGATCTGCAGCTGCGTATCGACAAGATGGAGGCCGACAGGGCCAATTTTCTGGTCGAGGTCATCGCCGTTGCGGTCGAAGCCGACGAGCCGACGAAGGATGGCGAGCCGGAGCAGTTGGCCACCCGCCTTGCCGAGCGCCTGGAGCGTGCCGAGCGGACACGTGAAACGAAGGCAAGCCTCGGCAACGAGCTGAAGCGCCTCAAGGAGGCGCGCGAAATCCTCGACACCGAGATTTCGGCACACGAACGCCGCAAGAATGAAGTGCTGGGCGTCTTTGGCGTCGCCACTCTGTCCGAGGTAGTCGAACGCGACGAGCTGCTGCGTGAGCGCGACGGCTTGCGCACTACCGTCGCCGAACTTGAGGAACGGGTAGTGGCGGAACTCGCAGTCGATGGATTCGACCAGGCACGCTCGATCCTGGACGCGATCGATTTCGACAGCCTCGCGGTCGAGAAGGCTGAGGGCGAGCAGCGGCTTCGCCAGTTCGATGAAATCATCCAGCAACAGCTGATCCGACAGACCCGCGCGGCAGACAAGTTGGACGCCATCGGCGGTGACAGCGCGGTTGCCCGCCTGGATGCCGAACGGCGCACAACCCTGTTGGAAATCGAGGAGAAGGCCGTTCGCTACATTGAGCTGAAACTTGGTATCATGTCGGCTGGAAATGCTTTGCGGATCTACCGTGAGAACCACCGTTCGGGGATGATGGCGCGTGCATCAGACGCATTCAAGCTAATGACCCGTGGCCAGTATTCAGGCCTTACAACCCAGCCCGTCAAAGGCGAGGAGGTTCTCATCGCGGTGCAGCGCGACGGGCAATCCAAGCTCGCTGAAGCGCTTTCGAAGGGCGCGCGCTTTCAGCTCTACCTAGCACTGAGGCTCGCCGGTTATTACGAGTTCGCCCAATTCCGGCCCTCGGTTCCCTTCATCGCCGACGACATCATGGAAACCTTTGACCATATTCGCTCGGAGGAAGTTTTTAGATTGTTTGGGGAGATGGCGAACACAGGTCAGGTCATCTATCTCACGCACCACAAGCACCTATGTGAAATCGCCAAGGCTGTTGTGCCACAATCTACCATTCACCAGCTGGATTAGGCTCGATTAGAATTCGCGTCAAAACGGTTCAACTAACCAACTCGGCTGACATAGGAACCTTCGATCGAATCCATCATGACGTCCCATAGAGGCTGAGAAATGCCTATTTTGTTCTGCAATGTTGCGTGGATGAACGACTACTCCGGGCGGAGCGCGGATGACCCGCCTCTCGGTGGCGGGGCATTTCGAGTAAGCAGGCTTATTGCGCCGAAGAATGCAACTTTGTTGCAGCCAATGACGGGTACGTTTACGTCGCTTCGAGACGATTAAGGGCGAATTGGATCGGCAGGTGCGCCCACAATATGGGTTCAGTTCAAGGGGCGTAACCCGCCCAGCACTACAAGGATAAGATCAGGTCGTTCAGGGCTAGGACGCTCGCCGAAAATGCATTCGTGCTGCCCCGGAGGGATAGGCACCGTGTCAAAGGGTGAGTGGCCAGGCAAGCTGATGGTATGCGAACGATACGACAGATCGATCCGCCAGAGCATTCGTCAAGAGAGTAAAGGCATTATCGAAGGCGAGCCAGTCGCTCCCGTCGGGGCATCGCCCGCAAGCGGAGGATCGCGCCGCGCCGTGCATGCGATTGGACCTCTCGTCCCGCTGCGCTGCTGAGATCTCTCCTGTCAGGCGATCTAGGTTCCGCGCTTCGGGCCGAGCAGGAAAACTATGAGGGCAGCGACGAACGTGGCAACAGCGCTGTAGGCAATGGCGCTGGCGATCCCCGCATTCTCCACCAATAGCCCGCCGAAAATCGCGCCGGCTGCGATTGCCACTTGGAATGCTACGACCATCAGCACACCGGCGCTTTCGGCCTGCTCGGGAACGGCCCGCCGCACCATCCACGTCTGTAATCCCACCGGCACCGCGCCGAAGGCAAAGCCCCACGCGCCAACCGCAATCCCCGAGGCGAAGGCCGATGCTCCCGCCGTCAGTAGCGAAACAGCCGCTATCCCTATGAGCAGCGGTGCAAGGGCCGCGACTGCCTTGAGACTGTACTCGGCCAGAAGCCCGCCGGCCAAATTGCCGAAGAATCCGCCGATGCCAAAAGCAAGCAACACAAGCGAGATCGTCTCGACGTCAAGCGCGGGTATCTTTTCGAGGAAGGCGCGGATATAGGTGATTCCGGCGAAGTGGCCGGAAGCGACCAGCAGGATGACAAAAAGCGCAACCTTGACCATCGGAATCTTTGCCACATCCAGCAGGCTGCGGACGCTAGTCACTCCAATCGGAGGCAGTCTCGGAATGGTTATGAGCTGCACGAGCAGTGTAGCGACACCGCCGGCTGCGGCGAGCATGAAGGCGCTTCGCCATCCCCAGATATCGCTGACATAAGCGCCGATTGGAGCTGCGCAGACGGTAGCTACGGAAACGCCGGTGAGGATGATCGACATAGCGCGAGGCAGGAGGTGGCTTGGAACGAGCCGCATCGCCAGTGCTGCCGACATCGACCAGAAGCCTCCGAGCGCTATGCCGAGCACGACGCGTGCAGTCAGGAGAACCGCCAGCGACCACGCGCCGGCCGCCAGAACGTCCGACAGGATCAGCAGCAGCGTCATGCTCCACATGACGGTCCTGCGGTCCAGGCGCTTTGTGATGATGGCCACCGTCGGCGCCGAGATCGCCCCGACGATAGCTGTCGCCGTCATCGCCTGTCCAGCCGCTCCCTCGCTGATAGCGAGATCATGCGCGAGGGGCGTGAGCAGGCTGACAGGCAGAAACTCTGCCGTGACCAGCCCGAAGGTGCCCAAGGAAAGCGAAATGATTGCACCCCATGCGGGACCAGACGGTGGGACAGGCTTTTCTGGGTCGTGCAGAACAGCGTTCATGACGCCTGCTGCGGATCGGGTCATGAACGAAGCCTCCATTTTGATGCAATGCAAGGTGATGTAGGCTGCCTTGACCCAAATCTAAAAACACAAGCGCATTTCCCGGCGGCGTTGCACTGAGGAGGGGATGTTCATTGCTTCGCGATACTTTGTGACGGTGCGGCGCGCAACATCAATGCCGGTTTCCTTCAGCCGGACAGCGATGTCCTCGTCGGAAAGCACGTCGCCGGGAGATTCTGCGGCAATGATCGCTTTGATCCGATGCCGGACAGCTTCGGCGGAGTGCGCATCGCCGCCTTGGCAGGACGCGATCGCGACGGTGAAAAAATACTTCAGTTCAAAAACGCCGCGCGGGGTAAGCATGTACTTGTTCGAGGTCACCCGGCTTACCGTCGACTCGTGCACGCCGATCGCGTCAGCGACGGTTCTAAGATTGAGAGGCCGCAGGTGGGCGACGCCATGTTCCAAAAAGGCATCCTGCTGACGCACGATTTCAGCCGCAACCTTAACAATCGTCTTGGCGCGCTGATCGAGGCTGCGGATTAGCCAGTTCGCGTTTTGCAAGCATTCTTCGAGAAATGCTTGATCTTTCGAATTTTGGGCAGTCTGACGCGTGACTTCGGCATAGTAGGTTTGGTTGATCAGCAGCTTCGGCAGCGTGGCGGGATCAAGTTCGATCTGCCACCCGCCTTGCGGCGAGGGTGTGACCCAGACGTCGGGTATGATTGATTCAGAGGCACCGGATTGGAATCTGTTCCCAGGCTTTGGATCGAGCGCACGAACCTCATGCATCATGTCGAGAAGGTCTTCTTCATCGACGCCGCAATGCTGCTTCAGCGCCTCAAAATCGCGTCGCGCAAGCATTTCAAGATGGGCAACCAAAGCTGCCATTGCTGGGTCGAGCCGGTTTCGCTGGCGCAACTGAATCTCGAGGCATTCTCTGAGACTTCGCGCAAAAACTCCCGGTGGATCAAATTGTTGCAAGGTTCCGAGAACCCGTTCCACAACAGCCTCATGGACATTTAGGCTCTCGGCCAGCTCCAAAAGGTTTGCCCGAAGGTAGCCAGTGTCTTCCAGATCGGCGGCAAGCTGGCCAGCGATCAGCCGCTCCTGTGGTGTGAACGCAGTGAGGGCGATCTGACGAGCGACATGGTCGTGCAATGTTTCGGCGAGTGTGGCAAACTCGTCGAGGGAAGGGCCATTGCCCGGCGGGTTGTTGGTCGTGTTGCGAAGTGATTTCCATTGCCCGAGCCGTTCAGGCGACCCTGCCCCGGTCGGACCTCCAACGGCGTTTGCCCCAAAGCCGACAGGCTGATCCGCTCCCGAAATCGAAGCATCGTCAAAAGGCCCGCCATCGTTTGACGCAGATTCCAAGAGCGGGTTCTTCTCGATTTCCCCCTCCACGAACTGATGCAGTTCGGTATGCGCCAGTTGCAGCAAGCGAATCGACTCAATGAGTTGAGGCGATGCGACGATGGATTGCTTCTGGCGCTGAAACAGGCTTGCTGAAGATTGCATGGTGTGTGCGATAATCCCGTCGAGGAGCCTCTTGGGGCCTGCAATGGCGCCAGTGAGACGTTTTCTAGGTCATGCGGCGGCTTTCATCGTTTCGAGAACGTTTTGCGGGGATGAGACGCCATACGGGTCGGCCTCGCAGTTGTCGGAGAAACCTTCCTCCTCGAACCAGTGCTCCACCACGCCATTGTTGATCAGGGCGGCGTAGCGCCATGAGCGCATCCCGAATCCGAGATTGTCCTTGGCAACCAGCATGCCCATCTTGCGTGTGAACTCGCCTGAGCCATCGGGGATGAGCTGGACCTGCTTCAGGCCCAAGGACTTCCCCCACGCATTCATGACAAAGGCATCGTTGACTGAGAGGCAGTAAATCGCGTCAATTCCCTGCTTCGCAAACTCATCATAGAGCTCTTCGAACTTGGGCAATTGGTAGGTCGAGCAGGTCGGGGTGAAGGCGCCCGGCAGCGAGAACAGGATGACCCGCTTGCCGGCAAAGTAGTCGTCAGATGTTTTTTCTTGCCAGCGATATGGATTTGGCCCCTGGACTGACTTATCGTGAACACGCGTGAGAAAGGTGACGAAGGGAACTTTGTTTCGAACTGTCATCAAGTTGCTCCTGAAGAAGACTGCGCTGAATTCTGGCAGAGGCTGGCGCAATACCGGGCAAAGGCTCGTATCCCCGGCACGGATGAGGGCCTCGCGGCTCGCAACCTCCTTTTTTTCCCTCCCGACGTATGGGAACGTCTTGGCGGTTGGTCTTGGCCACCCGAACGCAATCGATCTGAGCGAGCTGGACACCGTCGAGCCGGTTGCTTTCCACGGCTATGGCGCCGGAAGCGGGATCGGTCACTAGCGATAGTGCGTTTGGAAAAGGGATAGCGGCCGGAAGGAGCCAATATCGCAAAGCATGTGGGGGCCTGAAATGTCACTTCACGCAACAGACCCGCTTCACTGGATTCCGCGTCACTGGACTGGTTCAGCATGTTGTCGATATGTGGCAGTGACCCGCCGGCTTTGGCTTGGGTGACGACCCTTTGACAAGGCTTTTCGGCACTCACATGCTGAACAGAACCGGCAAACCGCATTTGCGCGCGCGGCCCGTGTTGGCGTGCCGGCATCGGACCAGCCATGCGCAAAGCGGCCATCCAGAACGGACTTCCGGAGGAGACGATGCCCCGATGTTCAGCTGCAAGGGGCACCGTCTCCTCAGGCCACGGTCTAGAGCTTCGCGTATCGGGCATGGCACAAGTCGCTTTCATCGTGATTTGATGGTGCTCTAACCAGGAGCAGCAAGCGGCGTGCCATTTGGAATAGAGGTGCCGTTGGACCGCCCCTCCTTCTCGGAGGCCGTGTCTTGGAAGATCGGGCGCGCGCTTTAACCGCCTCGTCACACAGGCAACAACGATGCTGTGTGGTGCGGATATTCGGCGCTTCGGCCCCGGCTGGGCAAAGAAGACCGGAAGCCGAGCCGATGCACTACCTGAGGCTGGCGGGCACTCCAGTCATTGCGTAGCGTGTGCCGCTAGCATTCATGGGTGCGCAGGCACCGCGAACACGCGCCTGTCGCGGCAACACGAGCGCGCGCTCTTGGGCAAGCGCCTTGGCCCCGTGAGGATCGAATTCCCCAATCGTGTCTGTTTGCCGCCCTCTTATGTTCGAAACTGGACCAGAATGTCGCAAGCCCGACCTAAAGGTCGCCGAGGCGTTCTGTCCGACACTGTTCGGTCGCCTTTGTTGGCCCGCGACACCGGCCTATTTCGCCTAGCTCTTCTCTGGCCTCAGGCTAAGCCCCTAAAAGCATCACAGATTTTTTTCTTCGGTCGGCCAAATTGGCACGAGTTTTGAAGCCTCTTCGTTGCGGGCCGGGAGCCGCCGACCGACTTTCATTTCGTGGATGGCACGAATGGAACGAAGAAAGAAAAGCAAAATGTCAAATCCGCGTCGGATAGCGTCTATGGGCATGGTGTGCTCGGCGAAACCGCCCTTACCCAACTGCTCGCCGCCCTTGTCGACCCTTGCGCAGGAAAGCTTGGCCGGCGGCGGCTCAAATGCCCACCGCGCCGACTTTGTCCTGACCTAGAAGGTGCAAGATAACGTTCCGCATCTCGCCGCGCGATGTGCCTAGACAGTTACGCGTTAGCCGTTCTTGATAATCGGTCTGCCTTCGGAGGACGTCATCTATATGCCGTCTTAGGTCTTCGCTGCCGCAGCGCCCGCCGGTCACCTTCCGCCCTCGCTATTGAGTGAAGTGCCACCATGTCCGAACAACCCTTGCCGACGCTGCCGATGTGGCGCCTCGATCACATTGAGCCATCGCCCGAGATGTTGGCGCTACGCACCAATGGTCCGATCCACCACGTGCGCTTCCCGTCCGGGCACGAAGGCTGGTGGGTCACAGGCTATGACGAGGCCAAGGCGGTGTTGACCGACGCGGCGTTCCGGCCCGCGGGAATGCCGCCGGCGGCATTCACCCCGGATTCGGTGATTCTCGGTTCGCCAGGATGGCTGGTCTCGCACGAGGGGGGCGAGCATACGCGGCTACGCACGATCGTGGCGCCGGCCTTCAGCAACGGCAGGGTGAAGCAGCTCGCGCAGCAGGTGGAGGCGATCGCCGCGCAGTTGTTCGAGACGCTGGCGGCCCAGCCCCAGCCCGCCGATCTGCGGCGCCACCTCTCCTTTCCGCTTCCTGCGATGGTAATTGGCGCGCTGATGGGCGTGCTCTACGAGGATCACGCTTTCTTTGCAGGGCTGTCCGACGAGGTGATGACGCACCAGCATGAAAGCGGCCCGCGAAGCGCGTCGCGCTTGGCCTGGGAAGAACTCCGCGCCTACATTCGCGGCAAGATGCGGGACAAGCGCCAGGATCCGGGCGACAACGTGCTGACGGATCTGCTCGCGGCGGTCGACCAGGGCAAGGCGACCGAGGAAGAGGCGATCGGCCTGGCGGCAGGCATGCTGGTGGCGGGGCACGAGAGCACCGTGGCACAGATCGAATTTGGCCTGCTGGCCATGTTCCGCCATCCGCAACAGCGCGAACGCCTGGTGGGCGATCCATCCCTGGTGGACAAGGCCGTGGAGGAAATCCTGCGCATGTACCCGCCGGGCGCCGGCTGGGACGGCATCATGCGCTATCCGAGGACCGACGTGACCATCGCGGGCGTGCATGTTCCCGCAGAGAGCAAGGTGCTGGTCGGCCTGCCGGCGACGTCGTTCGATCCGCGCCATTTCGACGACCCGGAAATCTTCGACATCGGACGTGACGAAAACCCGCACCTGGCGTTCTCCTACGGGCCGCACAGCTGCATCGGCTTGGCGCTGGCCAGGCTGGAACTAAAAGCGGTGTTCGGTTCGATCTTCCAGTGCTTTCCCGCGCTGCGCCTGGCGGTGGCGCCCGAAGAACTGGAGTTGCGCAAGGAGATCATCACTGGCGGGTTCGTGGAGTTCCCGGTGCTCTGGTGATGCGCGGACGCCACGAGGAATCGCGATGTCCTCGAATTGCCGGCGCCCCTGCCGCGCGCCGATCAGATCAGCCAACCAACAGGTGACCAAGATGGACGTGCAAGAAACCACGGCAGCATGCCGGGACGCCTTCGCCGAACTCGCGTCGCCAGCGTGCATTCAGGACCCGTACCCATTCATGCGGTGGTTGCGCGAGCACGATCCGGTACATCGCGCGGCGTCGGGCCTCTTTCTGTTGAGCCGCCACGCCGACATCTACTGGGCGCTTAAAGCCACTGGCGATGCTTTTCGGGGGCCGGCACCAGGCGAACTGGCGCGCTATTTCCCGCGTGCGGCGACCAGCCTGTCGCTAAGTCTGCTGGCGTCCACTTTGGCGATGAAGGAACCTCCAACGCATACGCGTCTGCGCCGGCTGATCTCGCGCGATTTCACCATCGGCCAGATCGACAAGCTGAGGCCGGCCATCGCTCGCATTGTCGCAGCGCGCCTGGACGGCATGGCGCCCGCACTGGAGCGCGGGGAGGCAGTGGACCTGCATCAGGAATTCGCGCTGGCCTTGCCCATGCTGGTTTTCGGCGAACTGTTCGGCATGCCCCCGGACGACATTCTCGGGCTCGTCACCGGCATCAGCGCCATTCTGGAAGGCCTGAGCCCGCACGCCAGCGATCCCCAGCTCGCCGCGGCGGACTCGGCCAGCGCCAGGGTTCAGGCCTACTTCGGCGACCTCATACAGCGCAAGCGCTCCGATTCCAGCCACGACATCGTGTCAATGCTGGTCGGCGCACACGACGGCGATGCCGAGATGCTGTCGGATACGGAATTGATCAGCATGCTCTGGGGCATGTTGCTGGGCGGCTTCGCCACCACTGCCGCGGCCATCGGCCATGCTGTCCTGGCGATGCTGGCGTATCCCGAACAGCGGCACTGGCTGAAAGGAGATGCCATGGGGGTAAAGGCATTCGTCGAAGAAGCCCTGCGCTACGACGCGCCCGCCATGTTCAGCTCCATTCCGCGTATCGCCCAGCGCGACATCGAACTGGGCGGCGTGGTGATCCCGAAGAACGCGGACGTGCGCGTTCTGATCGCGGCCGGCAATCGTGACCCGGACGCCTTCGCCGATCCGGACCGCTTCGATCCCGTGCGGTTCTACGGCACCAGTCCTGGCATATCGATCGACGGGAAGATCATGCTGGCCTTCGGCCACGGCATCCACTTCTGCCTTGGTGCGCAACTGGCCCGGGTGCAGTTGGCCGAGAGCCTGCCGCGGATCCAGGCGCGCTTCCCCACGCTGGCATTGGCCGAGCAGCCGACCCGGGAGCCTTCCGCGTTCCTTAGGACGTTCCGCGCGCTGCCGGTGCGGCTGCATCGGCAGGAGGGCTGAGATGCGCGTCGTGGTCGATCAGGATCTGT
Organism: Mesorhizobium sp. C395A; assembly: GCF_030323205.1. Taxonomy (NCBI): domain Bacteria; kingdom Pseudomonadati; phylum Pseudomonadota; class Alphaproteobacteria; order Hyphomicrobiales; family Phyllobacteriaceae; genus Mesorhizobium; species Mesorhizobium sp. C395A. The sequence continues at coordinate 5,720,034 of NZ_CP100473.1, forward strand.
GCGGAACTACCGGGCAGTGCGTGCTGACGCTGCCGGGCGCCTTTCGCCGGCGCGAACCGGACGGGGTGGCCGAAGTGTGCGTGGCGACGGTCCCGCAGGCGCTGCACGCCGCCGTGCGGCTTGCGGCCAACCAGTGCCCGGTCGCCGCCATTCGGGTCATCGAAAGCGATGCTGGCCATGACGAGCGCGCCAGCGCGGACCCTGCGCCTTCTCCGGCGCAGGCCGAGCGGCATGCTGCGAAAGACCAATGCAATTCAGGAGACACGATGGCAAGGTTTGAAGGCAAGGTGGCCGTGGTGACCGGCGCCGGCGCCGGCATCGGCAAGGCATGCGCTCTCGCCATCGCGCGCGGGGGCGGCAGAGTGGTGGTGGCCGACATTGATGGCTCGGCGGCCATCGCCTGCACCGCGCAGATCGCGGCCGAAGCAGGCCACGCGCTGCCCATAGCCATGGATATCGCCGATGAGCAGGCGGTGGCAGCGCTGTTCGAGACGGCGGAGCGGCACTTCGGGGGGGTCGACCTGCTGGTGAACAATGCGAGCGCCATGCATCTGACCCCGCGCGACTGCGCGATCCTCGACCTGGACCTGGCAGTCTGGGACCAGACCATGGCGACCAATCTGCGCGGCACGCTGCTCTGCTGCCGGCAGGCCATCCCACGGATGATCGACCGCGGCGGTGGCGCGATCGTCAACATGTCGTCGTGCCAAGGGCTCAGCGGTGACACGGCGCAGACGTCCTACGGCGCCTCGAAGGCGGCGATGAACATGCTCTCGGCTTCGCTCGCCACCCAGTACGGTCATGCGCAGATTCGCTGCAACGCGGTTGCGCCGGGTCTTATCATGACCGAGCGTCTCCTCGCCAAGCTGGACGAGTGCATGCAACGGCATCTGCGCCGGCACCAGCTCCTGCAGCGCGTCGGCCGCCCCGAGGACGTGGCCGCGCTCGTGGCGTTCCTGCTCTCCGCCGATGCTGCGTTCATCACCGGCCAGGTCGTGTGCATCGATGGCGGCATGCTGGCGCATGTGCCGACATACGCCGACGGTGGCAACAGCTGCGCCGCGCGCCCTGCCGGCGACACCGAATCGGCGACGGCGGCGCGCTGCTGATGGACATACTGCTCAACCCACTCAACCGTCGGCACCGGCTGCGATCCGACATCCCGGTCATGCCCGGCGCTTTCCCCTTGGTCGGGCATCTTCCCGCCATTGTTTGCGACCTGCCGCGCCTGCTGCAACGCGCAGAACGGACGCTGGGCAGCCACTTCTGGCTGGATTTCGGCCCTGCCGGACATCTGATGACCTGTGTGGATCCGGACGCATTCTCTCTGCTCAAGCACAAGGACGTGTCCTCGGCGCTGATCGAAGAGATCGCGCCCGAATTGCTTGGCGGAACGTTGGTTGCCCTGGACGGCGGCGCGCACCGGCAGGCGCGCGATGCCATCAAGGCAGCGTTCTTGCCCAAGGGGCTGACCCAGGCCGGGATCGGCGACCTGTTCGCGCCGGTCATCCAGGCGCGGGTGCAGGCGTGGCGCGCCCGCGGCGAGGTACCTATCCTGCGCGAGACCGGCAACCTGATGCTGAAGCTCATCTTCAGCCTCATGGGAATCCCCGCGCAGGACCTGCCGGGATGGCATCGCAAGTACCGGCAATTGCTGCAGTTGATCATCGCGCCACCGGTCGACCTGCCCGGATTGCCTTTGCGGCGCGGCCGCTCCGCCCGCGACTGGATCGACGCGCAGTTGCGCCGGTTCGTCCGCGATGCGCGCGCGCATGCCGCGCGCACCGGGTTCATCAACGACATGGTGAGCGCTTTTGACAGCAGCGACGGTCCGCTCTCCGATGACGTCCTGGTCGCGAACATTCGCTTGCTGCTGCTTGCCGGTCACGACACCACTGCCTCGACGATGGCCTGGATCGTGATCGAGCTGGCGAGGCAGCCTGTGCTGTGGGACGCCCTGGTCGAGGAGGCGCAACGCGTGGGCGCGGTGCCGACCCGGCACGCGGACCTGGCGCAGTGTCCGGTCGCCGAGGCCCTGTTCCGCGAGACACTGCGCCTGCATCCGGCGACCACGCTCCTGCCGCGTCGCGCGCTGCAGGAATTGCAACTCGGCCAACGGCGTATTCCCGCGGGCACCCACCTATGCATCCCGCTGCTGCATTTCTCGACCTCGGCGCTGCTGCACGAGGCGCCTGATCAGTTCCGCCTGGCGCGGTGGCTGCTACGCACAGAACCGGTCCGGCCCGTGGACATGCTGCAGTTCGGTACCGGCCCACACGTCTGCATCGGCTACCACCTGGTATGGCTGGAAATGGTGCAGTTCTGCATCGCCTTGGCGCTGATCATGCACAAGGCCGGGGTGCGGCCGCAGTTGCTGAGCGACGTCGAAAAAGGCCGGCGCTATTACCCGACCGCACATCCGTCCATGGCAATCCGCATAGGCTTCTCATGAGCTGCCTTCGCACGCCCTGTGTGGCAAGGCAGCGGCGCCGGCGGGGCGCGGCATTGCTGCACTCAGCGCACGCACTCGTGTGACGACTTGCGCTCGCCGTGGCCGTCTCAGCTACAAGGACATGAACAACATGCAAACCGGTTCCACAATACACGATGACCGAACTGGCGTTTCCGCATTCGGCGGGTTGGGCGCGCAGGCGCGTGGCGCATCCGGCGGGCTGCTCCCGGAGATCTGGATGCAGGACGGCGCAAAGCGGGTCGAACAGGCGCTGGCGCGTCTGCTCTGCGCCGAAGACGACGGTAAGACAGAGCTGATGGCAGCCATGCGCTACGCCACCTTGCATGGCGGGAAGCGCACCAGAGCCTTGCTCTGTCTGGCTGCCGGCGCACTGGCGGGCACGCCGGCGCACATGCTCGACGACGTCGGCGCCGCCATCGAGATGATGCACGCCTGTACCCTGGTCCACGACGACCTGCCCGCGATGGACGACGACGTGCTTCGCCGCGGCCTTCCGACCGTGCACGTAAAGTTCGGCGAAGCCACTGCGATCCTGGTCGGCGATGCGCTGCAGGCCCACGCCTTCCTGACCCTGGCGAGCCTGGATGCGCCGGGCGACAATCGTATAGCGCTCGTGCGCGAACTGGCGCATGCGGTGTCCGCCGAGGGTGCCGCAGGCGGGCAGGCCATGGATCTGTCGCTGGTCGGAAAGCACGCCGGGCTGGACAGGGTCCTGGGGATGCACCGGATGAAAACCGGAGCGCTAGTGCGCGCGTCGGTTCGCATGGGCGCGCTATACTCCATCGCGGAGGATGCCGCGCACGCTGCACTGTACTGTGCGCTCGATCGCTACACTGCCTGTTATGGCCTGGCGTTGCAGGTGGCCGACGACATTCTCGACGCGACGGCGGATACCGCGACTCTTGGCAAGACCCCCGGCAAGGACGCGGCCGCGCAGAAGCCGACCTGCGCGTCGATCATGGGGCTGCAGGCAGCGCGCCAGTTCGCGCTGTACTTGTTGCACGAGGCCGGGGAGGCCATCGCCCCTCTGGGGCCGCGTGCGGAAGGGTTGGCGCAGATGCTGCAGCGGGCCAACGTCTATCTGTCCGCGCCATACGCATGAGCGCGCCCATCCGTAAGGACTCGCCCCTGTCCTGGTGCGATCGGCCGGCGGGCGCTGCATGCTGCACTGTGTCCGTGTCGGCGGCGACGTGCGCGGCGTCTGCCCGTTTCTGTTCTCGTTGGCCCTCTGCAGAAGGAACATCCCCCGTGAACGCGCTGTCCGAACAGATCCTTTCCGAATTGCGCCACCTGCTGAGCGAGATGAGCGACGGCGGCAGCGTCGGTCCGTCCGTATACGACACGGCGCGAGCTCTGCAGTTCGACGGCAAAGTCACCGGTCGGCACGAGGCATACGCGTGGCTCATCGCGCAGCAACAGGCCGATGGCGGATGGGGAGGTGCGGACTTCCCGCTGTTTCGCCATGCGCCCACCTGGGCGGCGCTGCTGGCATTGCAGCGTGCCGATCCTCTTCCCGGCGCCGCCGACGCAGTCCAGGCTGCAATCCGGTTCCTCGAGCGCCAGCCCGATCCCTACGCGCATTCGGTGCCGGAAGACGCGCCCATCGGCGCGGAGCTGATCCTGCCGCAGTTGTGCAACGAGGCCGCATCGTTGCTGGGCGGCTTGGCGTTTCCGCGCCACCCGGCGCTGTTGCCGTTGCGGCAAGCACGCCTGGTCAAGCTGGGGGATGTGGCGACGTTGCCGAGCGGCCATCCGTTGCTGCACTCCTGGGAAGCCTGGGGGACGTCGCCGGCCACCGCATGCCCGGACGACGACGGCAGCATCGGCATCAGTCCAGCGGCCACCGCCGCGTGGCGTGCCCACGCCGTGACGCAGGGGAACACGCAGCAGGTCGGGCGCGCCGACGGGTATCTGCAGGCGGCATCGCGGGCGACGCGCAGCGGCATCGAAGGTGTCGTTCCCAACGTCTGGCCGATCAATGTCTTCGAGCCATGCTGGTCGCTGTACACCTTGCATCTGGCCGGTCTGTTCGCGCATCCCGCTTTCGCCGAGGCGGTGCAAGTGATCATCGCCCAGCTCGACGCCCGCCTCGGAGCGCGCGGTCTGGGCCCGGCCTTGCACTTCGCGGCCGATGCGGACGACACCGCCGTTGCGTTGTGCGTCCTTCGCCTTGCAGGCCGCGACCCGGCGGCCGACGCGTTGCGCCATTTCGAAACCGGCGAGCTGTTCGTCACCTTCCCCGGCGAGCGCAATGCCTCGGTGTCGACCAACATCCATGCCCTGCATGCGTTGCGAATGTTGGGAAAACCCGCCGCCGGCACCAGCGCCTACGTCGAGGCCAATCGCAACCCGCACGGTCTATGGGACAACGAAAAATGGCACGTCTCGTGGCTGTATCCCACCGCGCATGCGGTCGCTGCGCTGTCGCAAGGCAAGCCGCAGTGGCGCGACGAGCGCGCGCTGGCAGCGCTGCTGCAGACGCAGCGCGACGACGGCGGCTGGGGCGCCGGTCGCACGTCTACATTCGAGGAAACCGCCTATGCGCTGTTCGCGTTGCACGTGATAGACGGGACCGAAGAGCCGGCAGGGCGACGGCGCATCGCGCAGGCGGTGGCGCGCGCGCTGAAGTGGATGCTCGCCCGCCACGCAGCCCATGCATTGCCCCAGACGCCGCTGTGGATCGGAAAGGAACTGTATTGCCCCACCCGGGTGGTGCGCGTGGCCGAACTAGCCGGGTTGTGGCTGGCGCTTCGTTGGGGGCGGCGCGTCTCGGCCGAGGGAGCAGGAGCCGGGCCATGATCCCGACCGATCGCGCGCTGCAGCAGGTGCTGGAGTGGGGACGTTCCCTGACCGGGTTCGCCGACGAGCATGCCGTGGAAGCAGTCCGGGGCGGCCAGTACATCCTGCAGCGCATCCAGCCGAGCCTGCGCGACACCAGCGCCCGCACCGGCCGCGATCCGCTGGACGAGACGCTGATCGTGGCGTTCTATCGCGAACTGGCGCTGCTGTTCTGGCTGGACGATTGCAACGACCTTGACCTGATCGCGCCGGAGCAGCTCGCCGCGGTGGAGCAGGCGCTGGGGCAGGGCGTGCCGTGCGCGCTCCCCGGATTCGATGGCTGTGCCGTGCTGCGCGCTTCGCTCGCCGCGCTCGCCTACGATCGTCGCGACTATGCCCAGCTTCTCGAGGATACCCGGTGCTACTGCGCGGCGCTGCGTGCCGGACACGCGCAGGCGGCAGGGGCAGAGCGCTGGTCCTACGCCGAGTACTTGCAGAACGGCGTGGAATCGATCGCCTACACGAACGTGTTCTGTTGCCTGTCGTTGCTGTGGGGGCTGGACATGGCGACCTTGCGCGCGCATCCGGCGTTTCGCCAGGTCCTGCGGCTCATCTCCGCGATAGGGCGCTTGCAGAACGATCTGCATGGACGCGAAAAGGATAGATCGGCCGGCGAGGCCGACAACGCGGCGATCCTGCTCCTGCAGCGCTATCCGGCCATGCCTGTGGTGGAGTTCCTCAAGGACGAGTTGGCCGGCCACACACGCATGCTGCACCGGGTGATGGCGGAAGAACGTTTTCCCGCGCCGTGGGGACCGTTGATCGACGCCATGGCGGCAGTCCGCGCGCAGTACTACGAGACCTCGACCAGCCGCTACCGCAGCGACGCTGCAGGCGGAGGTCAGCGTGCGCCGGCCTGAACTCGGGGGAAACGGCGGCGTGCGCGCGCTGCCGTCGGTCCGGCCCGACGCAACGCCGTCGCTCGATGCGGCGGAAGGAGCGAGCATCTGCGACACCAACCTGAGCCGGCGCAAGGACGACCACCTGGACATCGTGCTGGATCGGCGAACGGCACGGGCCAAGGCCGCTGGCTGGGAGTACATTCGTTTCGAACACTGCGCATTGCCCGAGTTGGACCTGACGCAGATCGACCTCAGCGCCTCGCTGCTGGGCAAGACCATGCGTGCGCCTCTGCTGATCAGCTCCATGACCGGCGGCATGCCACGCGCCGAGGCCATTAACCGCCATCTGAGCGAGGCAGCGCAAGCCTTGGGGATCGCCATGTGCGTCGGTTCGCAGCGCGTGAGCCTGCAATCCCGCAACTCCCAGGGGCTGACGCGCGCGCTGCGCCGCCTGGCCCCAGACGTTCCCTTGCTGGCCAATATCGGCGCCGCGCAACTGCGCGAGGCCGACGGCCTGGACCTCGCGCGCCGGGCGGTGGATGCACTGGAGGCCGATGGACTCATCGTCCATCTCAATCCGCTGCAGGAAGCGGTACAGCCGGAAGGCGACCGCGACTGGCGCGGCGTCCTGGCGCAGATCGCTCGCGCCGCGCGCAGCGTGGGCGTGCCGATTGTGGCCAAGGAAGTCGGATCGGGCCTGTCCGCCTCGGTGGCCCGTGCGCTCGTCGAGGCGGGCGTGGCGGTGATCGATGTCGCCGGCGCCGGCGGCACCAGTTGGGCCGCGGTTGAGGGCGAGCGCGCCCCCGATGCCGCCGACCGCGCAGTGGCAATGGCATTCGCGGATTGGGGGATTGCGACCCCGGCCAGCGTGCAGGCGGTCCGTCGGGCGCTGCCAGCGGTGAAGCTGATCGCGTCGGGCGGGATCAGCGACGGCGTCGACGTGGCCAAGGCTATCCGCCTGGGCGCGGACATCGCCGGGCAGGCAGCCGGCGTGCTGCGCGCGGCTACGCAATCCACCGAGGCGGTTGTCGCGCATTTCGAGATCGTCATTCGCCAGTTGGCCGTCGCCTGCTTCTGCACCGGCTCGGCTGATCTGGCGGCGTTGCGTCAGGCGCGCTTGTTGCCCTTGGCTCATCTGCCCGCCGGTTGATGCCGGCGTCGCCCGCACGTCGCGGCGGGCGCCTAGTCTTATCTGGGTCGGAAAGTCTCGGAAGCGGGGGGATTCGCGCTAGTCGCGGATTGTTATGGTGCTGCTGCGTGATCAGGGAAGCGCCCCGCCATGCCCGACTGGCCAGCCGAGAGTGAAGCCGCATTTCGGCGCCTATGTCGATGCTTTGATCGGGGTGATCGGTCACGCCGACCGAGCTGTGCCCCTGAAGGGGTCGAACAAGGTGCGCCGGGAGGCCGGCAAGGAGTAGATGGTAATCCATTGCAATGAAGGAGTAGCGATCCACATTGACCCCGAGTCATGCGCGGTCGGTCGTGAGGAGACCGGTAACTTCTCTGGGGTCAAACACGGGTTGTTAGGCTCGAGCAGTTCATCAGCATCGTTTTGAGACAAAGCGATGGCGGTGGAATGGACGGTTACGATCGAGGGCCGGAACGAATTCGCGACACATGCCGGAAGGAGGTCCGCATAGACAAGACATGGGAGAGCCTGTTGCACGGCGATATCGGCCTGTCGATCGGCGATAGCAAGAAGAACATGGCAGCACTGCAGAACGCGGTCGTGAATCATGAGGCGGCTTAGGGGCACCAAATCGGACCGCCGACAAAGTCCCATTTACCGCTTTGATTGCCGTGACTTAGGCTGGTGCCTCGCAGAGACCAAATTCCGATGTTGTGGACCTCGTGCGATCCCAATGTGGACCGCGCGTCACGCCTCAGGCAATCGATATTGCCGCCCACGGGCAGCGGATCATTTCTGGTTGATGAACCGCAAGGCACCAGTCAAAACTCTTGCCCCCGCCGGTTGCACTGGTCATAACTTCGCTCGCGGAGCGATAGGGGGAAGTCATGGAAAAAATCCAGGTAAACGTCAGCCAACTTCTGTTGGACCTTGAAAATCCCCGAATTGTGAGTGCCGACACGCAACCTGATGCATTGCGCTCCATGATCGAGTTCGATCCGCGCCACTTCAAAACCATGATGGAGAGTATCAAGCACCACGGCCTTGATCCGGGAGATGCGTTCTACGTTATCGCAAGTGAGATCGATCCGGACGAATTTATTGTCGTGGACGGAAACCGGAGGCTCGCGGCCCTTATGGCGCTACGCCAGCCGTCCCTATTACAGGGTATCCCGATTTCTGCAAACTTGCGGCAGAAGTTGGCAGCGGTATCGAACGGGTATGACCCGGCGTCGAATGAGGAAGTGGATGCCGTTTTGTTCGAGGAGCGGGCGGCCGCCGACGAATGGATACTACGGCGGCATGGTCGCGGAATGGAAGGTGAGGCCCGCATATACTGGGGGCCGCTTGAGATACAGCGCTTTCAGAGAGACCGCAGCGTCTTAGATGTCATCGAATTTGTCAAAAAGAACTCGACCTTTGGTGATGATGAATGGGCGCGGATCGAGGAGAAGCTGACGGATAAGGCCAGCGTCCTCCGGCGGTTTCTGGAGGCGAAGCCCATTCGTGAATTGCTCGGCTTAACGGTCAGCAAATCTGGCGATGAGACCATACCCGAGTTCTCCGCCAAGCCGGTGACAGCCATTGAAGTCCTGAGTGCAATTGTGTCTGACGTGGCTGACGGCACTGTGACTACCCGAACGCACAATAGGAAGGAGAACTTTGAAGAGTATGTCGCCGACCTTCCCGACGGCCTGAAGAATAGCAAACCGGGAAGCAAAAAGGTTCGGTTCAGGGATGCAACCGTTTCCGGCGGGGGAACTCGGCCACGACAAAAGGCGAAACCAACCGCAACCCCGCAGCCGGTAAAGCGGTCCAAGGCAAAACCGCCTCGCATCACCCTTGCACCTCGCAGCCATCGTTTTGCGGTGCCCCCATCCGAGAAGGCGGAACGCCTTCTTTTTGAAGCGTCAAAGATCAATTTGAAGCTCACGCCGCTGGCGTGTGCTTATGTACTCCGAGCCTTTATCGAAAATACGATAGACGGCTACATCGCAGACAAGAGGCTTTCCGACTGGAACTCGGCCAAGAACCAGCGCTACGACCTGAAACAGCGATCACAAATCGTGATGGATGATTTGGTGGCGAAGAGGGCTGCGAAAAAGGACGATCTTCGGAGCATTACACGAATTCTAACCAATTCAACCGATCCTGCGTCAATCCAGGCCCTTAACGACTACGTACATGGGAAATATCACGTGCCTTCTGTCGACACGCTGCGAAACGTGTGGGACGTTGCCGAACCCCTTTTCATAGCGGTCTACGGGCCTGCAAAATGAGGGACGGCGGCTCATTGGTCCCGACCGGCCGGTTTTCACCGCTGCGTTATCCAGGAGGCAAAGGAAAACTAGCCTCGTTTGTCGCGGCGATTGTCAGGGACAACGGATTAGTGGACGGCCGCTACGTCGAACCGTATGCCGGAGGCGCTTCCGTCGCGTGGGAGTTGCTTCTGACCGGGCTCGTCCGGCGAGTTGAGATAAACGACATCAGCAGGCCGATTTTTGCCTTCTGGTCCTGCGTCGTCAATGAGACGGAGCACCTTTGCCGGCTGATCCGTGATTGCACCATCGACATTGACACGTGGGATCGGTGCAAATCAGCGTTTCATCGGGCAAATCTGGACGAACTTATTGAACTTGGATTTGCAACTTTCTTTCTCAATCGTACTAACCGATCCGGCATTCTTAATGGCGGCATCATCGGCGGCAGAGACCAGACCGGCCCTTGGAAGATCGATGCGCGGTTCAATAAGGCCGAGCTGATAGAGCGTATCCAGCGGATAGCCCTCCTGCGGTCCCGCATACGGTTGACCAACTTGGATGCCGTGGAATTTTTGCGCACTCGCGCCGAGAGCTGGAATGACAAGACGCTGGTCTATCTCGACCCGCCATATTTCCTCAAAGGAGGCCAGCTCTATTTCAACTCCTACGGGCCGGGAGACCACGATGACGTGTCGAAGTCGGTACGTTCATTGCTGCACGGCATTCACTGGGTTGTGTCCTATGACGATGTGGAGCCGATCCGGGGCCTTTACCGCCACGAGAGGGCGCTTTTTTACTCAATCGGCTACAGCGCGAGAAACAGAGGGCAGGGGAACGAGGCAATGTTCTTTAGCCCTGACTTGACTGTCCCTCCCGTCGCGGGCTCGATGGTCGAACTATCCCGCCGGGACGCATTGCCCGACAATGAAGATGCGACCGCCTCAATTGGGCGGCAAAATCCGAGCGGCCTAACTCGATAATTGTGGCCGCGCGATCCCCATCACCCGCCTCGCCCATTCTCAACAACAAGCGCGGCGGCATCGGTCCCCTGCTTGAAGTCTCCGGCTACACGGACAAGGGCCTCGGCCTCATATCCCGTGCCGAGACGGAGCAGCAGCAGGCCGCGAACGCCAAGAGCTTTACCGCCCGAACTAAGCTCGATGAGGACGCAATGTACGTCGTCTTGCCGAGGAACAGGTCAAGGCGATCCAGAGGGCCAAGGGCAACGAGTGGCTTGCCGATTGCAAGGCGGCCGAGTACCTCGAAAGCTCCAAACGCAGCAAGGCCCAGCTCCTTACGGGGCAAGCCAAGGAGGAGGAGAAGCGCCGCACGGTCTACCGGACAGCGCACCCAAGCCTATGCGAACGCCTATGCCGAGTTGGAGACCCTTGGGGGTGCCCGCCAACTCTTGCGCCGGTCGCTCTGCCATCCGGTGGACTTCCAACGGGGTTGCGGCAGACAGGCCAGAGGCGTGTCGGCGGCGGGCTTCGATCACCAGCCGCTCAAATTCAGAGTGGACCTTCGGGTAGTTTCGTAACGCCTTCCGCTCCGTGGAGCCGAGAAGACGCTTGAACTCTCCCTTCCGAACGAACGTTGCAACCTCTCTAGGAAGTCTTCGCCGGTAATGCCAAGTGCCGGCCTTAGTCTGGACAACGTGCTTCAAAACAAGTCCCAATGTGGACCTCCAGTGTACAGGAATGTGGATCGGAGGGAAAGGTTAAGGCTTGAAATCCTTGAGAAATGGGGACTTCCGGGGAAGGGATGGTGCCCAGAGGCGGAGACGTATGCCCTTCTTCGCTGGGTTTGCCCGGATTGCCATACGTTCCGACCGGTGGGACTATACGACACGCCGGATCCGAACCGTCTTCGGCACCGTTGAGGTTCATCCCGATGGATGCTGTGCCCGGAATGCCATCCAGGGATGGTCGGTGCCTTCGCGCCGCTGAAGGAAATTTGTCCCGATCGAGCGACACCGGAGCTAATGGAACTGACCGCGCGACTAGGAAGCATGCTGCCCTACCGGCAGGCGGAGAAGGTGCTGGCCGATTTCCTGCCCACTGAACCGACTGAGACGCATGCGACCGTGCGGAAGCGTACCATCAGGATCGGCGAGCGGCTCGACGACCAGGTCATGCAACTTGGCGCGCGAGGTCCCAAACGGATGACCGATGCCAGCTTGAGATGCAGCTTCCCGGAGATCGTCGCAAAGAGTTCGTCATCAGCATTGATACGGTGCACGTTCGAAGCGCTGATCAACATTCGGCGCGAAATTTCGAGCTCGTCGTGGCCAGATGCGGCCCCGGGGAAGGGGCGAAAGGGGCGGTCGCTATTTCGTTACCGGCAGCACCGACCAGCAGGCAATCCGCGATCATGCTCTTCACTCTCTCCAGGAAGGATATAGCGGCTTTGGGGATGTGACGGTGATCTCGGACGGCGCCAAATCCTAAAGCGGCTGCCCGCGCCGTGCCCAAACCGACGACCACATCATCCACTGGTTTCATATTGCCATGAAGATCCAGCCCATGCAGCAGATCGCCGATCACATCGTGCGATCCCGATCCGGCCCCTTTTAAGCGCTTCCAACCGTCGACAGGACATCAGAGCCGTGAAGTGGCGTCTGCTGTCCATAGCAGCTGTTCTCGGAGGAACGCCGTTCGTCGCGGCGCTAAAGGCGGGGAGATCATAGAATGAAGGATTGATCTCTTTGCATATCATTTTCTTCATATATGATACGCGAACAGATCATAAAAGTTTTGACTCGCTCGCTGGATGAGATACGTTTGCGTATCATCGCGCATTGGAATAGATCGTATAGGTATCATGATGGACTCTGAATCGGAGATTCTGCGCGAAATCGGTGGGCTTTTCAGGCAGGCGAGGCTGGCCGCTGCGATGACGCAGGAGCAGGTCGCTGATTTGGCGGGTATATCCCGTCCCCGATATCGCGACATCGAAAAGGGAGCCGCAGCAGCGCGTGCAACGACTCTCATGAATATCGCTCGCGCGCTCGGCTTGGAAATGATGCTGGTTCCGCAAGTCATGGTGCCGGCTGTTCAGGCTCTGTTGCGTCCGCATGATGATGACGATCGACCCGCCTTTGTTTCTCAACCTGACGATGACGATCATGCGTCCAGTCTTTCGCGCACCTAAGACGATCCCGTCGCTGGACGTGCTCTTGAACGCAGTGAAGATCGGCACAATCGTCAGGACGCCGGGCGATTTCAATGCATTCAACTTCGATGAGGCCTACCGCGCGACGGGCGGCCTTCCGGTTCTCAGCCTGTCGTTCCGGGCAGCGACGGGAGGATTGCGGAAAGATCCGAAGCCTCTGGCAAGCGCCTTGCCCGCTTTCTTCGCGAACCTCCTGCCGGAGGAGAAATTGCGCGAGGCGATGGAAAGGCACCACGAAGGCAATGTGCGGCCAGGCAATGATTTCGACCTTTTAGCGGCACTGGGCGCCGATCTGCCGGGAGCCGTACGGGCGTTGCCCAGTGACGGTGCGATAGCGGTTTCGCAGGACGCTTCAAAGGATCAGCCCAAGGCACGGTTCTCGCTTGCCGGCGTGCAGATGAAGCTGTCGGTCATGAAGAACATTGGAAAAGGCGGCGGCCTTACCTTGCCGATGGACGACGAGCAGGGCCGGTACATTGCCAAGTTCCCTTCGACGGCCTTTCCGGGCGTTTCCGAGAACGAATTCGCCAACCTGGCGCTGGCAGCAGCAATCGGCATGGACGTTCCTGAATGCGAACTGGTCGAGAAGTCCGATTTTGAGGGCGTTCCCGAAGAATTCAATACGCTGTCGGAGGGCAAGGTCCTTCTCGTCAAACGCTTCGATCGCGGCGCCGGTGGCGAGAGGATACACATCGAGGATTTCGCTCAGGTCTTCGGTGTCTACCCCTCGCGCAAATATGAGGGGGCCGCTTATCACGACATAGCCTTGGCTCTTGGCGTGGCCGTCTCGCCTACGGCGGCTCTCGATTTCGTCCGCCGCCTGGCACTGAGCGTCATCACCGGCAATGGCGACATGCACCTGAAGAACTGGTCTTTGATGTATCCCGGAAACGGCGACAAGCCGGCGCTTGCACCAATCTACGACGTCCTATCCACTGTGCCATATATTCCCGCCGACGCCATGGCGCTGTCGCTTGGAGGAGAGCGCTCGTTCAAGGCGCTAGCAGCACCGCGATGGAAAGCATTTGCGAACCGCGCAAGGCTTCCGGAGCCGGCAGTCCTAAAGGCAGTGGTCGAGACGGTCAAACTCGTCAACGAACACTGGTGGCATCTGCCTGAGCGTGATGTCGTCGCAGCGAAAGTGCTCGAGCGGATCGACGAACATGTGGAGGCGATGACGCCGATACTGAACTCCTGCGCCGAGAAGTAAACCGAGTCCCTCGGGTTGATATAGCGGAACTATTCGCCCGTGCCCCGGATGAGTGGCCGTGGATCGGTGGCATGCTAGGATCGCGCGCAAAGTCGGCGGAGTGTCCACTTGGACACGCGTTGAGCAAGCACGTCAGCTCGCGGGCACAGAAGAGTTCGCAGCATCCCGCAGAGGGTCGAGATGCTGTTCGTCCACCTCAATACAACGATGCGGTTCAACCGAATGCGGTGACTGAGGATCACGATCCGACGCTTTGTGTCGCCAATGTCGCGTCCGCTACACGGGCTGTTCCGACGATCCTTTCTTGGAACTCAAGCTAAACCCCTGAAAAGCAACCGCGAAATTATTCTTCGGTTGGATCAGCCAAATTGGCACGAGTCTTGAGATCCTTAGGTGCGAGGCGGCTACAGCTGCCCGACCGGCATTCAAGTCGCGGCAGCCGCGATGAATGGGAACGAAGGAAGGAAAGCTACATGTCAGGTTTGCGTCAGATCGCCTTTTACGGCAAGGGCGGCATCGGCAAGTCCACCACCTCCCAAAATACGCTCGCCGCCCTGGTCGACCTCGGGCAGAGAATCCTCATCGTCGGCTGCGACCCCAAAGCCGACTCCACCCGCCTGATCCTGAACGCGAAGGCGCAGGATACGGTCCTGCATCTCGCGGCAGAGGAAGGTTCGGTGGAAGACCTGGAACTCGCGGACGTGCTCAAGGTCGGGTACAAAGGCATCAAATGCGTGGAGTCGGGCGGGCCCGAGCCGGGTGTCGGCTGCGCCGGCCGCGGCGTGATCACCTCAATCAACTTCCTCGAGGAGAACGGCGCCTACGACGACGTCGACTATGTCTCCTACGACGTGCTCGGGGATGTGGTGTGTGGCGGTTTCGCGATGCCGATCCGCGAGAACAAGGCCCAGGAAATCTATATCGTCATGTCCGGCGAGATGATGGCGCTCTATGCCGCCAACAACATCGCCAAGGGTATCCTGAAATACGCCCATTCGGGCGGCGTGCGGCTCGGCGGCCTGATCTGCAACGAGCGCCAAACCGACCGCGAACTCGACCTCGCCGAGGCGCTTGCTTCCAGGCTCAATTCCAAACTTATCCACTTCGTGCCGCGCGACAACATCGTCCAGCACGCCGAGCTCAGGAAGATGTCTGTGATCCAGTATGCGCCGGACTCCAAGCAGGCCGGGGAATACAGGGCGCTGGCCGAGAAGATCCATGGGAATTCGGGCCAGGGCACCATCCCGACCCCGATCACCATGGAGGAGCTCGAGGACATGCTGCTCGACTTCGGCATCATGAAGACCGACGAGCAGATGCTTGCCGAGCTTCAGGTCAAGGAAGCGGCTAAGGCGGCCGCACAGTAGCGACCGCTGCGACATAAGGCGCCGCCTGACCTGGTGCGCCTTTCAAAGAACGGCGCCTCGTCGGTGAGGCGTCCCTGAACCTTGAAAGGGGTCCCATGAGCCTGGAATACGAGAATGACGGTGCCCTCCATGCGAAGCTTATCGAGGAAGTGCTGTCGCAATATCCTGACAAGTCGGCGAAGCGCCGCAAAAAGCACCTCAGCGTCGCAAAAAGCGGCGACGAGGCTGGCGAGGAAAGCGAGGTCCTTTCTGAATGCGATGTCAAATCGAACATCAAGTCCATCCCCGGCGTGATGACAATTCGCGGCTGCGCCTATGCCGGCTCGAAAGGCGTGGTGTGGGGTCCAGTCAAGGATATGGTCCATATCTCGCACGGCCCGGTAGGCTGCGGGCAATATTCCTGGTCTCAGCGCCGCAACTACTACATCGGCACGACCGGCATTGACACGTTCGTCACCATGCAGTTCACCTCCGATTTCCAGGAGAAGGACATTGTTTTCGGCGGCGACAAGAAGCTCGAACGGATCATCGACGAGATCGAGGAACTGTTTCCGCTGAACAAGGGCATGACTGTGCAATCCGAATGCCCGATTGGCCTGATTGGCGACGACACCGAAGCTGTGTCCCGCAACAAGGCCAAGGAGCACGAAAAGACAATCGTGCCGGTGCGCTGCGAGGGCTTCCGCGGCGTCTCGCAATCCCTCGGCCACCACATCGCCAACGACGCGATCCGCGACTGGGTGTTCGAGAAGAAGGACCTCGAGTTCGAGGCCGGCCCGTACGATGTCAATGTGGTCGGCGACTACAATATCGGCGGCGACGCCTGGGCTTCGCGCATCCTGCTCGAAGAGATGGGTCTGCGCGTGGTCGGCAACTGGTCGGGCGACGCTACGCTGGCCGAAATAGAGCGGGCGCCAAAGGCGAAACTCAATCTCATCCATTGCTACAGGTCGATGAACTACATCTGCCGGCACATGGAGGAAAAGTATGGCATCGCCTGGATGGAGTACAATTTCTTCGGCCCCTCCCAGACTGAAGCCTCTCTGCGCAAGATAGCCAAGCACTTCGGGCCGGAAATCGAGGCCAAGGCCGAGGTGGTCATCGCCAAATACCGGCCGTTGGTCGATGCCGTAATCGCCAAGTACCGGCCGCGCCTCGAAGGCAGGACGGTGATGCTCTATGTCGGCGGGCTGCGCCCCCGTCACGTCGTCACGGCATATGAGGACCTGGGCATGGTGATCGTCGGCACTGGGTACGAATTTGGCCATAACGACGACTATCAGCGCACCGGCCACTACGTGAAAAAGGGCACGCTGATCTATGACGACGTGACTGGTTACGAGCTGGAGAAGTTCATCGAGGGGATCCGTCCTGATCTCGTGGGCTCCGGCATCAAAGAAAAGTACCCGGTCCAGAAGATGGGCATACCGTTCCGTCAAATGCATTCCTGGGATTATTCCGGCCCGTATCATGGCTACGACGGGTTCGCCATCTTCGCGCGCGATATGGACCTGGCCATCAACAACCCGGTCTGGAACCTCTACGACGCCCCCTGGAAGAAAAAAGCCGAGCCGTCGGCGGCGATCGCAGCCGAATGAAACCCTGGCCTCCCGGAAGCCGGGAGGCCGCGAACGCCTGTGGCCGCTTGTCCGCGGGAGACCTGAAAACGTTTCGACGTCCCTGTGCCGCCGTATGGCGGGCCAGATGGAAAGAGGTAACCACCCATGCCGCAGTCGGCTGAAAAAGTTCTCGACCACGCGCCCCTGTTCCGCGAGCCGGAATACAGGCAGATGCTCGCCGAGAAGAGGCTGAATTTCGAATGTCCTCACCCGGACCAGATCGTTACCGACCAAGGCGAATTCACCAAGACGTGGGAATACCGCGAAAAGAACCTTGCTCGCCAAGCCCTGGTCGTGAACCCCGCCAAGGCCTGCCAGCCGCTCGGCGCGGTGTTCGCGGCCGCAGGCTTCGAGCGAACCATGTCCTTCGTCCATGGCAGCCAAGGCTGCGTGGCATATTACCGCTCGCACCTGTCGCGCCATTTCAAGGAGCCTGCATCGGCGGTTTCCTCCTCGATGACCGAGGACGCGGCAGTGTTCGGCGGCCTGAAGAACCTGGTCGATGGGCTCGCCAACACGTACCAACTCTACGACCCAAAGATGATCGCCGTCTCGACCACTTGTATGGCGGAGGTCATTGGCGACGATCTGCACAGCTTCATCGAGAACGCCAAGGACGAAGGCTCGGTCCCGCGCGACTTCGACGTCCCCTTCGCCCATACGCCGGCCTTCGTCGGCAGTCACGTCGATGGCTACGACGTCACGCTCAAGGGGATTTTGGAGCATTTCTGGAAGGGCGAGGAGCGAACGGAAGCCGAGGGAACCATCAACATCATTCCGGGCTTCGACGGGTTCTGTGTCGGCAACAACCGGGAACTCAAGCGCCTGCTCGATCTGATAGGCGTGTCCTATACTTTCATACAAGACGCCTCTGACCAGTTCGACACGCCGTCCGACGGCGAATACCGCATGTATGACGGCGGCACGAAGATCGAAGACGTGAGCAAGGCACTCAACGCCGAGGCGACACTTTCGCTACAGCATTACAACACCCGAAAAACACTGGAGTATTGCGAGGGGGTGGGGCAGGCGACGGCCTCGTTCCATTACCCGCTCGGAGTCCAGGCAACCGACGACTTCCTCGTGGAGGTCTCCGCGATTTCCGGCAAGCAAATCCCCGAGGCAATCCGCCTGGAGCGCGGCCGACTTGTCGACGCCATGGCGGACAGCCAATCCTGGCTGCACGGTAAGAAATACGCCATCTACGGCGATCCGGACTTTGTCTACGCCATGGCCCGCTTCATCATGGAGACGGGCGGCGAGCCGACCCATTGCCTCTCCACCAACGGCACGTCGGCATGGGAAGCGGAGTTGAAGGAACTGCTTGCATCATCGCCCTTCGGCAAGGATGCTCAAGTCTGGGCGGGCAAGGACCTCTGGGCGATGCGCTCGCTGCTCTTCACCGAGCCGGTGGACCTGCTGATCGGCAACTCCTATGGCAAGTATCTGGAGCGCGACACGGGCACGCCGCTGATCCGGCTGACGTTTCCGATCTTCGATCGCCACCATCACCATCGGTTCGCGCTGATGGGCTACCAAGGCGGGTTGCGCGTGCTGACGACGATCCTCGACAAGATCTTCGACAAACTCGATCGCGAGACAAGCGAGACGGGCGTGACGGACTATTCGTATGACCTCACCCGCTAAACGTGACGGTCGGCTTTGGCCGGTCGTCTTCCCGAGGGACTTTGGAGACCGACGCAATGTCCTTGCTCAGAGCCAAAATCCAGGATGTCTTCAACGAGCCTGGCTGCGAAAAGAACCGCGGCAAGGATGCCAAGGCGCGCAAGGTGGGCTGTTCGAAGCCACTGACCCCCGGGGCGGCGGCCGGTGGCTGTGCCTTCGATGGCGCCAAGATCGTGCTGCAGCCGATCACCGACGTCGCACACCTGGTCCATGGGCCGCTCGCCTGCGAGGGCAATTCCTGGGACAACCGCGGTGCGGCTTCGTCCGGGCCAACGCTGTGGCGCACGAGCTTCACGACCGACCTCACCGAACTCGATGTTGTCATGGGCAGGGCGAGCGGAAGCTCTTCAAAGCGATCCGCGAGATCAAGGAAGGGTATGGGCCGCCGGCGATCTTCGTCTATCCAACCTGCGTGACGGCGCTGATCGGCGACGACATAGAGGCCGTCTGCCAGCGCGCGGCGGAAAAGTTCGGCTTGGCCGTTGTACCGGTCAATGCGCCGGGCTTCGTCGGCTCCAAGAATCTTGGCAACAAGCTTGCCGGCGAGGCATTGCTCGAGCATGTCATCGGCACGGCCGAGCCCGACGATCCCGGCCCTTACGACATCAACATCCTTGGCGAATTCAACCTCTCAGGCGAATTCTGGCTGGTGAAGCCGCTGCTGGATCGGCTCGGGATCCGGGTGCGCGCCTGCATTCCGGGTGACGCGCGTTACTTCGACATTGCCTGCGCGCACCGCGCCCAGGCGGCTATGATGGTGTGCTCGACCGCGCTCATCAATCTCGCCCGCAAGATGGAGCAGCGTTGGGGCATCCCGTTTTTCGAGGGCTCCTTCTACGGCATCACCGACACCTCGGAAGCGCTCCGACAGATCTCTCAGCTGCTCGTGAAGAAGGGTGCCGATCCGGAGATCCTCGGCCGCACCGAGGCATTGATTGCTGAGGAGGAGGCGATCGCTTGGAAGAAGCTCGCGGCCTACCGGCCGAGGCTCGATGGCAAGCGCGTGCTGCTCAACACCGGCGGCGTGAAGTCCTGGTCGGTCGTCCGTGCGCTGATGGAGATCGGGATCGACATCGTCGGCACCTCTGTCAAGAAGTCGACCGTCGAAGACAAGGAACGCATCAAGCAGATTCTCAAGGACGACAACCACATATTCGAGCAGATGGCGCCGCGCGAGCTTTACGCCATGCTCTCAGAACGCAAGGCCGATATCCTGCTGTCGGGCGGCCGCACGCAATTCATCGCGCTGAAGGCCAAGACACCCTGGCTGGATATCAACCAGGAGCGCCAACACCCTTACGCCGGCTATGACGGCATGGTGGAACTCGTACGCCAGATCGACATCGCCATTCACAACCCGATCTGGGGGCAGGTGCGGGAGCCGGCACCATGGGATTGCCAGCGTGCGGTGAGGGAGGAACTGCCGCGCACGAAAAGCGAGACCGTGACCTTGCATGCTGTCCAGGAATTCTCCGGCACGACGGCCGCTGATTTCGGCGAGTGTTGAGGAAGCCAATGGGCCGCATCCTTCCCCAGACCAAAGCGGCGACGGTCAATCCGCTGAAGTCATCGCAGCCATTGGGTGCCGCCTTGGCCTTTCTTGGCGTCGACGGCGCGATGCCGTTGTTCCACGGCAGCCAGGGGTGCACCAGCTTCGCGCTCGTGCTGTTCGTGCGGCATTACAAGGAAGCCATTCCCTTGCAGACAACCGCGATGGACGAGATGGCGACGATCCTCGGCGGGGCAGACCATCTGGAAGAGGCGATCCTCAACCTCAAGGCCCGCACAAAGCCAACGCTGATCGGGGTTTGCACGACCGCGCTGGTGGAAACCCGGGGCGAAGACTGCGCAGGAGATATCGCCAATATCAGGCTGAAGCGCACCAAAGAACTCGCGGGTACGGAGGTGGTGCTGGCCAACACACCAGATTTCGACGGTGCGATCGAAGAGGGCTGGGCCAAAGCTGTCACCGCGATGATCGAAGGGATTACACGGCCCGGCGAGCAGGCGCGGCAATCGAAGAAGATCGTGATCCTGCCTGGCTGGAACCTCACTGTGGCTGACATCGAGCATTTGCGTGAGATGGTTGAGAGCTTTGGACTGAAGCCGGTGATTTTGCCGGACGTCTCCGGCTCGCTCGACGGTACGCTGCCCGACCGCTGGGTCACGACCACCTATGGCGGCACCAGCGTCGAGGATATCCGCGAGCTAGGCACGGCCGAGCGATGCATTGTCATCGGTGAGCATATGCGCCGCCCGGCCGAGGTGCTGCAGAGGTTGACCGGGGTTTCTTACGTGCTGTTCCGGTCGTTGACTGGATTGAGGGACGCCGACCGGTTCGTCTCGCTGTTGTCCGCAGTTTCGGGCGAGGCGGCGCCGGCTGAGGTGCGCCGTCGGCGGGCGCAGTTGCAGGACGCTTTGCTCGACGGACATTTCCACTTTGGAGGTAAGAAAATTGCGATCGCTGCTGAACCAGACCAACTCTACCAACTCGCGAGCTTCTTCATCGGCATGGGCTCCGAGATCGCGGCGGCGGTCACAACGACCGCTATGTCGAAAATTCTGGAGGAAGTTCCGGCGCAGTCGGTTCAAATCGGCGATCTCGGCGATTTGGAAGCGCTTGGCGCCGGCGCTGATCTTCTCGTTACTCATTCCCACGGCCGCCAGGCGGCGCAGCGCCTCGGCATTCCGCTCATGCGGGTCGGCTTCCCGATCTTCGACCGGCTCGGGGCCCAGCACAAGCTCACAATCCTCTACCAAGGGACCCGCGACCTGATCTTCGAGGTTGCCAACATTTTCGAAGCCAACGGGCACGCGCCGACGCCTGAGGCGCTTGATCCACTCCGTAAGCGGGAAATGCCAGATGAGCTCCGTCCGTCGCCTCTCGCTCGTCACTGACCAGGTTCACGCACCGACGCCGGAACGTCAGGCCGGCGCATTGCGCGTGGCGATCGCCACGCAGGACATGAAGAACCTCAACGCACATTTCGGGTCGGCCAGGCGCTTTGCTGTCTACGATGTGATGCGCGAGGAGTGGAATCTCGTGGAAGCCGTGGCCTTCGATGATGTTTCCGACGAGAGCGGGAAGCACCGAACCGAGGGCGACGACCGCATCACCCCGAAGGTGGAGGCGCTAAAGGGCTGTCATCTCCTGTTTTGTCTGGCGATCGGCGGACCTTCGGCAGCCAAACTTGTTTCCGCAAAGATCCATCCGATCAAAGTGCCGCAGCCCCAGACCATCCAAGAGGTGTTGTTGCGCACGCAGATGATGCTCAGGACGTGTCCTCCCCCTTGGCTGCGCAAGGTGCTGGCGCAGGCAGGTGTCGCTGAACAGAAACCCTCCTTCGAGGACGAGGACTGAAATGAGGAGTGGGCGAAATGTTTGAAGCCGCTGTTAGCCCTGCCGCCACCGAGGACGAGGCGGCCCTTGCCACCCCATTCGTCAAATGCCTCGTGCGGCTGATCCGTGCCAATGATTCCCACGGATCATGGGAAGGCAAATCGGACGCCGAGCTGCTGGGCGACTTCATCATCACCAGAGAACAGCGCCGTGCAATTCCAATCATCGGCGATCCCGATCCGGACGTGCTGTGGAGGCTCGACAAGTTCTACACCGCCGTCGGGCTTGCGATTGAGGAACGCTCCGGCCTGATGGCATCCCCGATCATGGAGATGAGCCATGAGGGCTTCGGGCGCGTGCTTTTCACGGCCGGGCGGTTGGTCGTTCTGTCCAAAACCCTGCGCGACGTCCACCGGTTCGGTTTCGAGACGTTCTGGAAACTCGCCGCGGCCGGTACTCAACTGGCCGGCGATGCCACCGCAGCCATTGAGGCTTATCCCGAGGTGGCGCGGGCGTGATGGAACCGATTTTCGATCGAGGGGATCATGTCAGGCTTTGAGGACATGCGAGCCCTCTCAATCGAGGCGGTCGAAGCCGATGTGGTTCTTGGGGTAGCGCTGATGAAGCCAGTGGTACTGATCTGTTCGCAAGATGCGGAGTTGTATCTGTTCCTCAGCCACATTCTGGGGGTGGACGGCTTCACGAGTGAGCCGGCAGGCGGCGTGAAGGAAGCACTTGCATTGGCCCATCAACGGGAGCTCCAGGCGGCAGTCCTGGACTGCGGGCCAGCAAGCGCGGCAGGCTCCACAATCTGCGCCCGGTTGAAGGGGGAGCCCCGGACCGGCCGCCTGCCCGTCATTGCGTTGATCGCGCCCGGCGCCGAGAACCAGCACCTCGATCTCTTGAAGGCAGGTGTTGACGAGAGCTTTGTGCGGCCCTTCGCACCGGCCAAGCTGCTTGACTGTCTACGCACGAAGTTGGCGCTGCCACAGCCGGGTTCAAACGGGATAAAAAACGGCAGCTGGCTCTGTTGCGGCAGCCTTGAGATGAAGCTCGATGCTCACCGCGTTCGAGGTAATGGCCACGACATCCATCTCGGACCTCTCGAATTCAACCTGCTGCGGCAATTTCTTGAGGCTCCCGGCAAGGTCTTCAGCCGAGACGAGCTGATCGACGCGGCCTGGCCGGACAATATCCATGTCGGTGAACGCACTGTCGACGTCCATATCAGCCGGATCAGAAAGGCGCTGAAGGCGGCCTCGCCAGGTAGCGTCATTCATACTGTCAGGTCTGCGGGCTACTCGCTCGAGAAGCTGGACGACTGAATCGCGAACGGACGGTGTGCCACTCTCGATCTTCGTTGGAAGGCAAGTCTTTGCGGTTCGAAACGCGCACGGGCGCGGCATCTCAGGGGGAAGCAGTCAGATGGCCTTCAAGAAAATACTCAGTGTGACGGGAGCTGACCATTCCGATCAGGACGTCGCAATAGCTGCTCGCTTGTGCGCCGAGGTCGGCGCGTATCTTTCCGTATTAATTATATCGCCTCCGCCTCTCCTGATGTCGCCACGGGTTATTGGGTCCCCTCTGCCGTTGGGCGGTGGCATCGCCGAGTGGTCTACACATCGCGCACACCACATTGCCGCACGGGAATTTTCACAGGACATGGCCAACCTGGAAAAGACATCGAGGGAAATTCACAAAGTGCTGAGAGCCACGTGGCGCTGCTATGATGTCGACAACGAACACTGCGTCAAGGCTGGCGTCGGTGACGCGGTGCGACAGCGGGCGCTCTGCACCGACCTGACAATCGTCGGCCCCGCACTTCTCAATGAGACTAGTTTGGGACCGCTTGTTATCAACGGCAGCTTGTTCGATACGGGAAAGCCGGTGCTTGTCGTACCGGAGGGCGCTGGGGCGACTCTGTCCCCACGGCGCGTCCTGGTCGGCTGGGATTCGCGAGTCGAGGCGTCCCGTTCGGTTCGGGAAGCGCTGGATCTGCTATCCGGTGCTGAGGAAGTTCGTGTCGCAGTCGTCGATCCGGAGGCGACCTGCACCGGAAACGGCGCCGAGCCGGGAGCCGATATCGCTGCCTATCTCACTCGGCACGGTGCTAGGGTTTCGGTCGACCGGCTGACGAGCCGCGGCAAACCGGTGGCGACGGTGCTAGCGCAGCACGCAATCGACACGTCTGCCGACGTGATCGTCATGGGCGCTTATGGCAGCCGCCGGCTGCGCGAGCGGCTCTTCGGTAGCGTGACAAGATGGATAGTTGGCAAGCCGCCATTGCCGCTGTTTTTGGCCCGCTGACGGGTTCTGAAGTGGCACCGACGCTGTTCCAAGCTCTACTCCGCTGGTCACCTACCCTGATACCAAGTCGCAGGAAGGTCGCCGCAAACGAGCAGGTTTCGCGAGCAACTTGCGAGCGCCGTCGCGAAGAACATTCCCGGGCGCCTCTAACGCGCTCGGTGTCTGCTCGCCGAGACAACCCGTAACGCCGCATACAAACGGCCGGGCAGAAGCCCAGGCGTCCTCAATGCGCTCAGCGATACTCGAGCCGGCGTCAGGTCGAGAAAGAGAGTCGTTTCAGCGCGGCAGGCCGCGTTCGCACCGTAGCCTCATCGTATTGGCGTTATCGCGATTTCGTTCGCCACTGGCCGGGAACGGAACACGGCAACGACCGTGCCGCGGCCACGGCACCGACCTTCGGGTCCGACGGTCAGGCTCTTGCCGGCCGTCGGCGCGCGAACGGTGGCATCAATCACGTGTCATCGCCCTGGGATGGTAGCCGGGTCAGCGGCGAGGGCGGCCGCATCTTCAGCGTTTTAGTCTGCCCGGCCCACCGCGTGGCGACCGAGCGGCCTTGAGGCTGGTCAAAGTTCCGACAACGCTCACATTCGCACCAGGCGGTCCCTGTAGGACCTGTGCACATGGATACAGAACAACAAAAGCAGGAATCCGGGAGAGTTCACCCGGCCCGGCACATGCCGGCAGATCCCGGCTCTCTTCGGCACGATCATCATCGTCGATCTGGCGTTATTCGCGACACGCAGCCGGACATGACCGGCTTCGTCGTGAAACTCTGGCGTTGCGAGCCAGGAATTCAAGCGCAAAGCGGAAGAGGTAGGGCAGAGGCGATGCTCGGAGGGAGCGGCCCTGCAATCGCAATGGCGTTCCGCTGAGCGACCGGAGCGGCAAGAAGCTCAAGCAAGGCTTGAGGCGGACGATGATGACGTGGCTGGCGCTAGCCAATGCAGTCATGATGTCCATCTGTTCGTCCCTATATGTCGAGACGTCCGTGGCCACGCTTCTTTGCCGACGCGAAGCGGGTGGCGCGTCCAAGAGCTGACAATGGCAGAAAACATGTCGCGACTGATACAACCGGCTATCTGAGCGCCCCGGAAGCTTTTTTAAGTGAAATCAAGCGATTACTGCACGCTGAGCGCGTTGGCATGGCCTTTGCGAATTAAGATTCAGCAACACTGAGTGAAGGCTGACTGCACGCAGATGCGCAAGACAAGCGATGCCTCTCCCTTCATTGAACCCTCGTGCCCCGTCTCAAAAGGGGAACAAGCTTGCGCATGAGGCCACGCAAGCTTTGGCAACAGCTTTGGAGGCCAAGATATGTTGCGGATGGGGTCTCCGGCTCCTTCGATCAAAGTGGGGGACTGGCTGCGTGGCGAGCCCCTTGCGGACTTCCACCCCGGCAAAGTTTATATCGCCCAGTTTTGGGCAACTTGGTGCGAACTATGTGCGGCGGAGATGCTCGAATTGATGCAGCTACAGGAGAAATATAAGGACAGCGGACTTGAGGTCGTCGGGATCGCGGCTGATGAAGACGCTCCAACGGCCGTCGAGGCCCGGACCAAGTTGGACGCGTGGTTGGCCGAAAAGTGCCCGGATCTGAATCATCGGATTGCGTTCGACTTCACAGGCGAAATGAAGAAACTTTGGAGGGAACCCAGCTTTTGCGTCGGGGTTCCGACCTCGTTCGTAGTCGACCGAGACGGCTGCATCGCCTTTATCGGTCATCCGAGCCAACTAGGTGAGGTTTTGCCGAAAGTGCTCAACGGCAGCTGGCGTACCAGCAAGAAAGCGAAAGCCGCCGATCATGAGCGGATCGCCACAAGCGAACCCCTGGCGCGCGAACAAGCGTTGAAGAAGCCGATGGATGACAGGTTCTGGGCGGCGGTGAAGTTGGAAGATTGGAAGACGGCGCTCTGGGCGATCGAACAGGGCATTGCCTTGATGCCGGACGACCAACTTTTCCATCCGGCCAATGACCATTCGCGCCTTCCCCCTGCTGAGCGCTTCGCGATGGGCAAGGAGCTGTCCGAACACATCCTGGCGCTGAATCCCCCGCAAGGCGACAGTCCTAAGTTCCGATCCTATCCCGCGGTCGCCCGGTACTATCACGAGAACGGCAACAATGATCGCGCGATCGAGTTGGTCGAAGTGGCACTGACGTCGCTGGACGGGCCGGAGCCTATCCCGGCCGAATTGAAAGAGCAGCATCTGCCGCATTTGCTGCAGGCGCTCGCCAAGTACAGGGGTGCAAGCCGAGGCCGGTACGAAACTGGTCGACGATTCGACTTCAGCCATCGAAGCCACGTGGCACGGGCGTGAAGAAACCGATTTCGAGGAAGGGTTTATGTCAAAGCTAGACGAGATGGGGAAGAAAGTCCGAAGGCTTCAGCTGCGCGCGGCAGTTGCCAAGATGCGCTTGCGACCTTGCAGAGGATCTCCCGGGAAATGGACTGAGATAGAGGAAGTTGCTCAGGAAACGTCGGCGGTTTTTGCCGAGTTGGATGGTGCCAAGAGAGCGCTCGCTGCAATGAAGAAGTTACGATGACGAACACATTTATCACCCGCGACGGCTCCCGATGGGTGCCGGAATATCTCACCGCTATAGACGTCACGACCTGCATCGGCTGCGGCCGCTGTTTCAAAGTCTGCTCTCGCGAGGTCATGCATCTTTACGGCGTCGATGACGCGGGTGAAATCCTGGGCGCCTGCGACGGCGAAGACGACGATTTCGATGGCGAGCTCAATCGCATGATCATGGTCGTCGATCATGCCGGCCGCTGCATTGGCTGCGGGGCCTGCGACCGCGTCTGCCCGAAGAACTGCCAGACCCATGTTGCGGCCGATCAGGTCGCAGCGTGATCTGAGGAGACAAAACCAGGAGAACGGCGTTGCCCTTTAGAATGTTTTGTCGAGTCCTGGGGGTGGTGCTGTGCAGCACCGCACTGACTGTCTACTTCGCATCTCATTCAATCGGCACAGTAGTCGTCACGACCCTGGCTTGTTCCCTGCTCCTTCAGCTGGCGTTTTTCGCAAGCGTGCTCTTTCTGATCTGGCGGTCTGGCTCCGATAGCCGAGTTGGCCAAAGGGCTGAGCATTTCGGCAGTTGCAAGGAAGTTGGATCCGAGCCGCCAGACCTTGATGAGGTGACGAATGAATCCGCAGATTTGCTCCAGCGCGACAAAATGCTGGCCATATCGCTGCTGCTGCCTTGAGGTGCCATGAAAGGTCAGCGCTCAAGCTGGCACCACTTTGGACCAACCCTAGTATTGAGCAGATATTCGAAGGAACACTTTGCTTGAGAAGTCGATTGGCGATCGCAATCGGGTCATTCTAGTATTCCAGGAGATGCAGTTCTTGAATGCCAAACCATCGTAGCCCTCTCGCAGTACGCCGGCGTGCGGTTGCAACTCTCAATGACGGAAATAGTAATGGGACTCTTCGGCGCCGGATAACGCAGATGACGTCAAACCAAAGACACCTCTAGAATGACTCATGCATGGCTAATTCAGCTCCATCGCGTGTTGCCGGAGAGAACATGCTGGAAAAGTTCGAACGCTCTCCGCTCACCTTTGGGCCCACGCCCACTGAGAAGCTCGACCGCCTCTCCAAGCAGCTGGGGGCAGGGTGGAAATCTACGCCGAGCGCGAGGACGGCAACTCCGGTCTCGCATTCGGCGGAAACAAGCTCCGTCAGCTCGAATACATTATCCCCGACGCGATCGTGTCAGATGCCGATACGCTTATCACAATCGGGGGTGTGCAGTCCAACCACACCGCGCATGGTCGCCGCGGTCGCCGCCAAGATCGGCATGAAATGTCTCCTGGTTCAGGAGAGCTGGGTACCGCATGAGGATGCCGTCTACGACCGCGTCGGCAACATTCTCTTGAGCCGCATCATGGGAGCAGAGGTGCGCCTGGTCGGCGAGGGCTTTGACATCGGTATCCGCCGCAGTTGGGAAAGGCGCTTTATTAGGCCAAGGCAAGGGGCGGCAGACCCTATGCGGTCCCAGCCGGAGCGTCTGTTCACCCGAACGGCGGCCTCGGCTATGTAGGGTTCGCGGAGGAGGTGCGCGCCCAGGAAAAACAGCTTGGGTTTGCCTTCGATTACATCGTTGTTTGCACGGTCACAGGTTCAACGCAATGCCGGCATGCTCGTCGGATTCGCCGAGGACGGTCGACAGCGCAATGTGACGGTATCGATGCCGCCGCCACCCCCGCAAAGACCAAGGCGCAGGTGCTAAAAGATTGCCCAAAATACAGCGGAGCTCCTCAATCGCGGAACGGAACTTGTCGAGGATGATGGTGTTGCTCGAGGACTACGCATACCCGCATTATGGCATTCCGTCCGAGGAAACGAAGGAGGCCATCCGCCTGTGTGCGCGGCTCGAGGGTATGATTACTGAGCCCGTTTAGGAGGGCAAATCGATGCAAGGGATGATCGACCTCGTCCAGAAGGGCTTGTTTCCGGAGGGATCGAGGATTCTCTACGCCCATCTCGGCGGCACGCCGGCTATCAACGGGTAGGGTTACATCTTCCGCAACGGCTGACGCTCGACAAGCTTCAAGGCGAAGTCTTAGTTTTTCATTAGCATGTGGCACTTGGAAATTGTTCCAGCATGCTCATGATTAGGTGCCACGCGATATCAGGCCTGCCGCCCCTGGCCATGGAGCCCAACGCCATTCGGACGCCCGGACCTCCTTGCTATCCTTTTGCGTGTTCGTCGTTTCAGATCGTGAGGCTCACGTTGTAATCGGTCAGGAAATCCTGCAAGGTCAGGATATTCTCTACCCCCCTGAGTTGTCGGTCACATTGAGCAACCCGCGAGAACTGTCGACGGACAACAGCGGTGCCACTGCCGCATTGCGGTCGTTCAGCAGCGCGGTGAACCGCGTGCGCAGCATTCTGTCACAGGAGGGATCCTGGATAGCCGGATACGCACTCTTCACTCGCTGCACCACCGACAGCGGGAGCAGGTCCGCGGTGGCGGCCCGCAGTAGACTCTTCTCGCGCCCGTCGAAAGTCTTGTGGGCCCATGGGTGCCGAACACGTACTCAACAGGGCGGTGGTCGCAGAAAGGGACCCGCACCTCGAGGCCCAAAGCCATGCTCATCCGGTCCTTGCGGTCGAGCAGCGTCGGCAGGTGACGCGTGAGAGAGAGGTAGCAGACCTCGCGCATACGACGCTCGTGCGGATCGGCCGAGGCCGGCCCGGTCAGGGCGGGTACTTCGGCAAGTGCCCTGCGGTACTGCTCGTCCAGGTAGCCGGGGAGGTCGAGTTTTTCGACCAGTCCGGGGTCTAGGGACCGCCGTACGAGATCGTCGCTGTCTTCGTTCCAGAGAAACGTGTCGCGCTGAACATTCGCGGGATCGTGGAAAAACCAGTAGCCGCCGAAAAGCACATCGGCCGACTCGCCAGACAGGGCCACCGTCGAGTGTTGCCGGATGACCCGGAACAGCAGGTAGAGCTCTCTAGGTTGCCTAGGGTCAACGGCAGGTCGCGGGCGTGGAGAGTGGCGGCTCGCACCTTCGGGTCCATGAGTTCGTGCGCGGACAACGTTATGTCCCTGTGGTCGGTACCAACGTATTTCGCGACCCCTGCACGTACGGCCCGTCGGGTGTGGGGCGCCACGGGCCGGAGATAAAGTTGTCAGCGTAGCCGACGAAGTCGACGGCGAAGGACCGGATCCGTTCGTTGCTGAAGTGCGCGGCCAGTGCGGTCATGGCCGAGGAATCAAGCCCGCCCGACAAAAGTGTGCACAGCGGCACGTCCGCGATGAGCTGCCGCTGGATCGTGTCCTCGAGCAACTCGCGGACCGCCGAACGGTGGTAGGCACGTCGTCGGTGTGCCCGCTGTCGGTGAGATGCCAGTAGCTCGTCTCCTTAATGCCGTCGCGGGTCACGCGGACGATGTGGCCGGGCCGTACTCACGCATGCCGCGGAACACGGTGCTCCCCGGGTCGGGTATGAAGGACAGGGTGCGACGAAGCCCGTCGGCGTCCATGGCCAGTTCCGCGAGACTATTGGCGAGGATCGCCTTTGGCTCGGAGCCGAATAACACTCCGTGCTCGGTGGGGTAGTAGTAAAGCGGCTTGATGCCAAGCCAGTCACGTATGAGAAGCAGTTCGCGCTTGGCGGCGTCCCAGAGTGCCTAGGCGAACATCCCGTTGAGTTCGCTCACGGCGCTGCGGGCGTCGCGGTGGCCCCACTCGCGGTGGGCGCGCAGCATCACCTCGGTGTCACTGCTCGTTTCGAACCGATGGCCAAGGGCGGCAAGCCGTTGAAGCAGCTCCCGGTAGTTGTAAGTCTCGCCCGTGTAGACGACCACCAACGCCGGCCGGCCTTCTTCCCGATGTGTCATCGGCTGGCAACCGCCCTGGATATCGATGATCGCCAGGCGGCGGTGTCCCAGTGCCGCAGGCCCGTCGATCCAAGTCCCTCGTCGGCCGGACCACGATAGGCCATGGTGGCCGACATGTCGGCAAGCTCCCTGCGCGCGTCGGGACTTCCTAGGTCACGATCGAAATCAATCTCGATGAGTTCGTGGCGGTGAGCGGCTTTCACCGAAGCATACGATGCGCCTATTGCGCAACGGACCGCAGGTGGGCCGTTCGGGGCCGCGGCCGGAGCGGCGGCTTTATGATGATGCGGTTGGTGAAGCGCTGATCGTGCTGTGGGGGGCCTCGGACCGGATCTGCAGGAAGCGGCTGAAAGCGTTGATGCCGATCCTGGTCGAGGCGATGGATCGTCACGGGCATCTTCAGCTCGCGCCGGACATCCGGACGCGGCTTTCGGCGATGAGTGCGGCAACGATTGATCGTGCGCTTCACGCGGTTCGCGAGACCGCAGTTGGCAGGAAGCGGCGCCGGCCCGCGGCATCCTCGGCGCTGCGGCGGAGCATACCGATCCGCACCTTCTCCGACTGGTAGGATCCGCCGCCCGGCTTTGTGGAGGCCGACCTGGTGGCGCACAGCGGCCCGGTGATGAGCGGCAGCTTTGTGCAGAGGCTGGTCCTTACCGACGTTGCGAGCGGATGGACGGAATGCGCGCCTTTGCTGGTCCGCGAGCAGAAGCTGCTGAGCGAGGTGCTGACGGAATTGCGGCGGCTGCTGCCGTTCGACCTTGTCGGCTTCGACACCCAATGACAGCGTGTTCCTGAACGAGACACTGCGCGATTATTGTCAGGAGGCCGGTATCGCGTTCACGCGCTGCCGGCCGTACCGCAAGAATGATCGGGCTTTGTCGAGCAGAAGAACGGTGCCGTGGTGCGCCGCATCACCGGCTATCGCCGGCTGGCGGGGCTTGAAGCCGCCGCAGCCCTGGCGCAGCTCTATGCGACGGTGCGGCTGTTCGTAAACTTCTTCCAGCCCTCCTTCAAGCTGGCCGCAAAGGAGCGGGACGGCGCCCGCGTGCGCAAGCGCTTTGCCTTCACGCGCCTTTTCGGTGTCTTGTTCCCAGTTGAAGCCCTAAGTCCCTGTAAATCCGACAGGTCCGCTTCATTGTTGATGTCCCAGCCCTCGCGCGTGAGCATCACGTGCACGCGCCGGTAGCCATAACGAACCCGCGTTGCACAGATGTCTTTGATCCGAGCTTCGATGCCGGCCTGATCGCGGCGACGGGACTTGTAGTGGTAGGTTGATGTGTCGAACTCCAGAACCCGGCAGGCTCGCCGGATCGACACGTTCCACTCAGTACAGGTATCCGCCACCAGCTCGCGTTTGCGACCAGCCTCACAGTTTTCGGCGGATCACGTCCTGCAGCATCTCCTTGTCCAGCGACAGGTCGGCGACCAGCTTCCTGAGCTTGCCGTTCTCCTCCTCAAGCTGCTTCAGCCGCTTATCTCCGTCGGCAGCAGCCCGTCATATTTCTTTTTCCAGTTGAAGTAGGTCGCCTGGCTGGTCCCCGCGCGGCGGAATCTCCGCCACCGGGATGCCGTCCGCTCCCTGCTTCAGAATGAACGCCTTCTGTGCGTCCGAAAACTTCGATGCCTTCATTGCTCTCCGCTCCTCTCCCAACCGGGAAATTACAGCGGAAAACTCCAATTCTGAACGGTCCAATTTCCGGGGTTCAGATCAGTATCGGATCAAACCCGCCGAGGCTCCAATTGCCGCTGGAAGAAAATTCGGTGGCAGGTCAGGGGTTGTATATTCAATGGCTACCGGCCGAGTGCGCGTCAGCGCAACAAGGCGCATCGCAAAGTGAACGTCGCACGTAATGCAGCCAGGCCGCTCACGAAGATCATTGGAGTCCCGTCATCAGATGCTGGCCTCCTGTTCCATTAAGGGTGAATGTAGCACGGGCGAAGCCGTTCGAGGTGCGTTTCGCGGCCGGCCATCAGGTGCAGCTGGACTTCGCCCGCTTCGTCAGGACCTCACTGACGAACTGGGCAGGCCTGCTTTGTCGGATGGTCGTTGTGATCCAACAAAGGGATATCCAACCGCCACGTCCTTTTTGCTGAACTTGATGCAGACAAATTAATCAAAGTTGCAACGGATCCGTCAGATTAATTTACAAAAACTTTGCGAACACAAATCTCCGAAATGGGTAGGTTCTCCGCAAAGTCTGAGACCATTCACGGAGAACTAAGCTGATGCCTGTTTCCGCTCGGACTGCCGCACACCACGCGACGGAGGTCGACGCCAATGGCAAGAAGAGCGCTGATTCTAGTTGAAGGTCACAGGGGTAATGGTCCGCGATACGTCCAAGCGGCTCAGCGTCTTGGTCTTCATCCAATTACCCTGGCGGCTGATCCAGCTCAGTACGATTATCTCGCGGTGGAAGGGGTTGAAGCAATCCGCGTGGATACAGAGAATCTCGATGCGCTGATCCACGAATTTTCCCTGCTACGTGGAACGTATGACATTGCTGGCATTACCGGCTTTACGGGCCGCGATGAATCGCTCTATGTGACAGTTAGCAAGCTCTGCCGGCATTTCGATCTACCAGGGCCGAACCCCGCATCCGTTGAACAATGCTGCGACAAATTCAGTCAGCGTCAGCTTCTCGCGCAGGCCGGCGTTCCAATACCTGTTTATCGCTTGGCAGCGAATGCGGCGGAGGTTGCAAGCTCTGCCGCGGAAATCGGCCTGCCGGTGGTTCTTAAGCCAGCCGCAGGCAGCGGCAGCACCAGCGTCCGATTGTGCCGCACCGTCGATGAGTTGGCCGAACATACGACCCATCTCTTGGGCGGGAGGCACATATGGCGGTCTTCGCCGAGGATACTGGTCGAAGAATTCGCACAAGGCCCATTCTATAGCGCCGACACAATGGGAAATGAGGTCATCGGGATCGAGGCCGCAGACTTCGATCGTCCACCGCATTTCGTCATTCGTGAATGCAGCTTTCCTGCCCCGCTAACTGATGAGGAGTATAAACGGATCGCCGATGTTTCGCTGAGCTGTTTACAAGCTCTCGGCCTTGGCTGGGGGCCAACGAACATTGAATTACGGTGGACGAAGCGAGGCCCAGTCGTCATCGAGGTCAATCCGCGTCTTCCGGGTGGGGCCAATCCTAAATTGGTTTGGTTGGCTTACGGTGTCGATCTGATCACAGAGCACATCAAGCTTGTTATCGGCGCGGAATGGGACTTGCGCAGAAGGCGTTCGCAAACTGCGGCCGCACGGTTCCTGCTTCCTGATCGCGACGGCACCCTCGATTGGATCGGTGGTGACAATCAGGCGGCTGATGTAGCAGGCGTCACTGAGATCGAATTGTATGTTAAACCCAAAATGCCGATCCTTAGGAAAGGTGATGACCGAGACTACATCGGACATGTGATTGCCGCTTCACCCAGCTTTGCTCGGACGGAGGCGATACTTCAGCGTGCCGTCGACCTAATCGATTGGTCAATCACGCCATTTCCGGCGCAGGCCGAATAGGAACAATCTGGGACCGGCTAGCTTGCCCCACTAGACGTCATGTTCCGAGGCGGAGAACGGTGGCCCGCCCTTTCGTGAGATTAAAAGACGAGGCTTGCTCGGATGCGCCGAGCAGATCCTCACGCACGGAGGGCGAGCCATGGGAGAGTATAGCGAAGCATTTGTCGCGTTTGATGTAGCCAAGAAGAAGCACGCGGTTGCGATCGCGGAGGGCGGCCGCACGGGCGAGATCCGGTTAGTCGGCGAGGTCGAGAATAGTCCGGCGGCGATAGAGCGGACTATCAAGAAGCTGGGAAAAAAGTATGATCGACTGCACGTCTGCTTCGAGGCTGGGTCGACGGGTTATGGGTTGTGCCGGCAGGTCCGCGATCTTGGTCACGACTGCATGGTGGTTGCGCCGGCCCTGATCCCGAAGCGGCCGGGCGAGCGCGTCAAGACCAACCGGCGGGACGCGGTCACGCTGGCGCGACTGCATCGGGCGGGCGAACTGATCGTGGTGTGCCGGACGTTGGTCCACGAGGCTGTCCGCGATTTGGTCCGGGCCGCGAAGCCGCCGCCGACGACCTGCGCCGCAAACGCCAGCAGCTACTTTCCTTCCTCCTGCGCCATGGGCGGATTTACGAGAACGGCGGTCATTGGACATTGGCGCACCGGGCGCTGGCTTGCCCGCCAGAGCTTCGAGCAACCGCGCAGCAGATCGTGTTCCAGGAGAAGATCGACGCGATCGAGGACGCGGCTCAGCGACTACACCGCCTGGATGAGCAGTTGCGCGCCGTCGCGCCAACCTGGTCCATGGGTCGTCGAGGCCTATCAGCCATGCGCAGCGCCTCGTTCCTGGTCGCAGTGATATTTGCGGCCGAGATTGGGGATGTGCGTCGCTTCGATACGCCGCTGCAGTTGATGGCCTTTCTCGGCCTTGTCCCGGGGGGAGCGCTCGACCGGTGACACGGTTCGCCAGTCGAGCCTTACGCTCGCCGGCAATCGATGCGCCCGCCGCGCCCTGGTCGAAGCGGCATGAACTTACCGCTATCCTGCCAGGGTCAGTGAGACCCTGAGGTGCGGCTCGAGGGGCTGTCCAAGGCTGTCCGCGATATTGCCTGGAAGGGGCAGGTCCGGCTCTGCGCCCGCTATCGTCGCCTCAGCGCCGCCGGCAAGAAGCTGCCGGTGGTCGTGGCTGCGATCGCACGCGAGATGGCCGCCTTCTTGTGGGCCATCGGCCGGGAGGTCGCGCCGTCATAGCCGGTCTCGGCCCAACCCGCTGCACAGTGTTGGCGGTGGGGCCACGGTGGGGAACTCCCGCCGCTAGTTATGTGGCCGAGCCGATGCGCCCGACGCCCGCCCTCTAGACCGAGGACAGCCCCGAGACGAAGACGCGGAAGGCCGGTACCCAACCCGCGGATGAGAGTCTGATCAACTGTCGTCTCTGAGTTCCACCCCCAGCCCTGTGCAGCTTCAGCCGATCCGACTGCTTCGCAAACCTGCCAAGCAGGCGAGCCTTCTTGCCTTCAACTTTGAAAGGGAACATCAGAGACGCAGGTATCGCTAAATAAGAAGTGGGGTCGTTCTGGAATATTGACGCAATTGTATGAGGTAGACGCAGGTTGACGATACACTTACCTTCATTTCTGGCACATCTATGCTATCGCAGAATAGATGCGCTCCAGTCGCGAACGACGATCGTTTTATAGCTATAGCCGCACGATGAACATGCAAGGTAGGATCGGTGCCGCTCAGAAACGCATACTTCCGCTTCGACAGACGGACCATCGAACCACACCCACAATATATGGCCTGGCTCGGCGCGGAGACAGTTCGCACTGCCCGTCCTGACCCAGGCGCACGATTCCAGATTTCCCGTCGCCATCGCCGCCTGGCCAGATTGAAGCGGAGCCGCGGCAGCTTGAGCGGCAGTGGCCGCCGCGACGCGATCGGACGAGCTGTGAAGCGGAAAGAGCACGACGCCAATATGAGGCGACCGAATGGCTACGAACGCTGGCCGCGCGAGGAGCCAGTCGGTCAAGCGAACCGGGGCGCTGCGAAAGTTGGGCAAAGATTTCGGCTGGCATCTGGCCACTCGCCTCGTCAAGGGCGAGGTCGCCTAGTCAGAAGCATTTAATTGCCATGGCTAGTTCCAGACCTTGGCCGAGACGTCCGCTGCTGAGCCAGGAGCTCGATGCCAAGCGTAATTGCAGCATGAAATGGGCTTCAAATTCCATCCTAAAGAGTTGCGTTGCCTTCGCGGAAGGTAGGACGATCCTTACATTCAAAATGCCCGCGTGCTCGAGTTGACGAGCTTGCGCGACATCGGGCCGCGATGGTTGAAGTTTCGCCGCTTTGCACTGGCTTTGTCATGTCAGCCGAGGCCCGGGTCATCGGGGCTGCCCGCCGACGCTCTGCGCCTCGGCCCGTTGGGGTAACGGATTGCGCATATACTTAGTTAGACGAGATCGCAGCGCTGATTTAGGCGGCTGCCTGGCTGAAGCCAGCAGTCACGATCAGGCCTCAAATGTACGAAGGCCCTGTTTACCGCCACCGGCATGCGCATTGCCGGAGCCTTCGCTCTTCAGCCTTATGATGTGACTGCCGATGTCTTGGTCGTCCGACAGATCAACTTCCAAAAAAGTCAATTGTCGCTCCACACTCACGACATGGGTCGCTTTGGACCGATATTGGCAGCACACTGTCGGGTCGGCGCGTTGAAAAGTGCGATGTTCGTCTCCGCCAAGGCGCTCCACCTGCCTGCAGCACCATGATTAATGTTCCTTCGGCTCGCGCGCTCGATCGGCTATGGCGCGACAATCTGGACGAGTCTCACCTTGTTTGTCGCCGCGGACGATCGGCCTACGCGGGAGCTTCGGCCAACTGGTCCCATGCAGTTAAAGCTCTCTCGTGCATGCGAAGGTCGCCATTCGACCTTCGTGTCCGTGTTCAGCCTGTCCGGTTGAAGACTCTATGTTCGAAACCTGACGCATTGAGGCACTAGTATTCCGCCGCTGCGGCGAGAACACATGGTTTTGCCCCTCGTGCTCGCACAACTTCGCGGTGGCACGCCGATTGCGTGGGATACGGTGAAGTGTCCGTTCGTCCCATAGCGCTCTCACGGTCTCCGGCCGAGAAGGTCAACATGAAACTTGCTCCAAGTACCCAAATCAATGCGATAGACGCTGCACTGTTGAGTGCGGTCCCGCCATTTCAAGCTTTGCCGCGACCGGCGCGGGTGCCGCTGTCAATCCCCCAGCAGCGGCTTTGGGTCCTTTCGCATCTAGCGGACGGCAACGAGGTCTGTCACATCCACAAGGGGCTTCGGCTTCGCGGCGAACTGGACGAGGCGGCCCTTCCGTCGGCCTTGGACCGGTTTGTGGCGCGTCATGAGGTCCTCCGCACCACCTTCGGAGTGGAGGACGGCGAGCCGTTCGAGCGGATCGGACCGGCGGATGTCGGCCAGCCGTTGAAACGAGACGATCTGAGGACGACGGATATGGAAGCAACAGTCGGAGATCTAATGCACCATGACGCGCAGGCGACGTTCGACCTGGAAGCCGGGCCGCTGATCCGCACACGACTGGCGCGCTTGGCGATGGACGATCATGTGCTGCTGATCACGACGCACCGCATCGTCTCGGACGACTGGTCGCAAAAGATCCTGCCACGCGAACTCAGCGAGCGCTACGCTGCGGCCCGGGAGGGTCGCGCGGATCGGCTGCCGCCATTGCCTATGCAGTATGCGGACTACGCGGTTTGGCAGCGCCGTTGGCTGACAGGAGAGGTGCTAAAACGTCAGTCGGAATACATGCTCCGCATGCTGGCTGGCGCGCCAACGGTGCTGAAGCTAGCGACGGACCGGCCGCGGCCAGCGCAGCAGAACTACAGCGGCAGCTACGTCAAGTTCGCGTTGTACGAGCCGCTGACCACGCAACTCAAGGCGCTGAGCCGACTTCATGGAACGACACTGTTTGTGACTCTGCTGGCAGGCTGGGCGCTCGTGTTGGCGCGGTTGTCGGGTCAGGACGAGCTGATGATCGGCACGCCGTGCGCCAACAGCACACGCTCTGAGATTCAGAGGCTGTGCGGCCTTTTTGCCAACACCCTGGCGCTGCGGATCGATCTGTCGGGCGATCCGACGACGGCGACATTGCTGGAGCGGGTGAATGCCGCCGCGCTTGGAGCGCAAGAAAACCAGGACCTGCCGTTTGAGCAAGTGGTGGAACTCGTCAATCCGCCCCGCGCCTTGGCTCACCGCCCGATCTTCCAGGTTGTACTTGGATGGCAAATCAACGGCGCGGAGACCACCACGGGGCTGCCAGGGCTTGAGCTTAAGCACGCCGCCTTTGACGACAGTGTCGCGCGACATGATCTTGCGCTTGAGCTTGCTGAGGTCGGCGAGGCCATTCATGGAAGGCTGATC
Organism: Mesorhizobium sp. C395A; assembly: GCF_030323205.1. Taxonomy (NCBI): domain Bacteria; kingdom Pseudomonadati; phylum Pseudomonadota; class Alphaproteobacteria; order Hyphomicrobiales; family Phyllobacteriaceae; genus Mesorhizobium; species Mesorhizobium sp. C395A. The sequence continues at coordinate 5,758,553 of NZ_CP100473.1, forward strand.
TACGCGACGTTGCCACTTAAGCGGAGCACCGTCGAGCGGTTTACGAGCTATTTGCAGCAGGCGCTAAGCCAGATGGCGGCCAACCCCGGGCAGCGGGTTTGGTCGCTGCGGCTTCGATTGGCGGAGGAACGTCACCGTCTTCTGGTACAGTCGAACCTGACGGAAGCGGCCCATCCGCCGAGGCGCTGCATTCATAAACCAATTGAGGTGCAGGCGGAGCGGGATCCGAAGACGATCACGGTCATCTGCGGAGATCAAGGCATGCGCTGTCTCGAGCCGAGCGCCAGAGCGACTTCGCCGGCGTCTCGCGTTTGCCCGCCTCAATCACCGCCAGCCAACTCGGGCCCGCGGGTCCAGACTGCGGTCATGAATTTCATCGAGGGGACGCGGGTCGTTTCCGCAGGTGAGCTACAAGCGAACAACATCACGCGTTATCACGTTACAAATTCCTATCGTGAACAGATCACCACCAGTGGTTACTACGACCAACTTAAGTACATCGTCGAGCCTTCATTCAACGAGTTCGAGAGCCCCGGCAATCTTGATACGAGCGGCGAGCATGATAATACGGTCGTGCCCGGGTTTCAGCATAAGTACGCCCAGACCGGGCTGATGCTGGTAACGGACCGTTGCGCTTCTTATTGCCGCTATTGTTTTCGCAAACGCATTGTCGGCAAAAACTCCGATGAGATCGCAGCCGATTTCGCTCAGATTGCACAATACATCGTGGACCATCCTGAAATGACGAACGTGCTGCTATCGGGAGGCGACCCGTTCATGCTCAGCACCGCTCAACTCGACAAAATTGTTGATCATCTGCTGCCGATCCCAAATTTGGATTCGATTCGATTCGGCACAAAAGCAGTCGCCTATCAGCCTAAGCGGTTCGAAGATTCCGCTCTCCCTGGCTTGTTCCGACGGATCCAGGAAGCGGGCAAGGCCGCAGTGATCGTCACACATTTCGATCACATCGGCGAAATTTCCGCCGATGCGGAGCACACCATCCGCTTCTTGCGCACACAAGGCGTGCAGTTCCTCAACCAGTCGGTACTTCTCGCGAAAGTCAACGATGATCCCGAGATATTGACTGCGACCTTCGCCAAGTGTCACCAAATGGGAGTCCGTCCTTATTATCTCTTTCAGGGAAGACCAGTGAAAGGCGCATCGCATTTTCAAGTTCCGCTATCCCGCGGACTAGAGATTACGCGCAGCATCACCAAGCATCTTAGCGGCATTCAAAAGACATTCAAATACATCATGTCACATTATACCGGGAAGATCGAGATCCTCGACCTCGCAGGCGATGGGCGCGTGTATATGCGATATCATCAACACAAGGACCTGGAAAAGATCGGAAAGATCTTTTCCCGGCCGCACCGCGAAGGCGCCTGCTGGTTGGACGATTTGCCCGAAGGATGAGATCAAAAGATGCGCAATGCTGATTACCGGCACACAGCCAACGGAAGTACAAAAGCTTAAGCGGCAGCCAAACGCTTTCGTCGGAAGGTGCTTACACTCCATGGCCGATCGAAGCGCCTCGGCATTGAAAAACGGCGGGCGATCGTCTCTCGCGACGTTGAAAACTGCCTCCGGAATCGGCGGACGCTGAAACCGATCCGCATTCGCATCAGCAAGATTTGAGCATCAGACGCATAAGCGCCGGGTGCGACCACCAATGTTGGGTTTCAGGACCTTCCAAACCGCGATCGCTGTCTATCCGGTACCCTCGCTCGGATCGTAGTTCAAGCCAATCGCCGTCTGTATCGTGTCCGATGACGGCGTGCAGCGTGGCAAATCCAGAATTTGAAGCACAACTAGGTGGCATGCCTATGGAACAAGGACCACTCACGGAGGAAATCCTCAACGGTCTCAATGGCATGCCGGAGCAGATGCAGAACGCTGCGCGCTTCGTGCTCGACAGGCCACGTGATGTCGCTCTGCTTTCGATGCGTAAACAGGCGCGGCTGGCCGGCGTACAACCTTCAACAATGACGCGTCTTGCAAAGCATCTTGGCCTAGGGGGGTTCGATAATATCCGCAACATGTATGCTGAAGCCTTGCGGGATGCAGCGGCTGGACGTCCTGGGAGGATAGGAAAGCCCGTTGCAATGCCGAAGCTGAAGGGTGACCTTGCGGTAGTTGCAGAGATGCTCAAGTCAATCGCAAGGCAGGTCACACAGCTTGCGGAGCCACGATCCCTCGAGCGCGTGGTGACAGCAGCGGTATCGCTGGCTAAAGCCCGCAGGATCTACTGCCTTGGACTGCGCTCCAGTCACGCCATAGCCTGGCAGCTGCAGTATATTCTCAGGCTTGTCGGGGAGAAATCGGTATTTCTCGACGGCATTGGAGGCACCGGGAGCGACGCTATCGTGAGCGCTTGTAAGGGTGACGTCCTACTTGTCGCGAGTGTCTACTCCTACACGCGGACGACCGTTCAACTAACGAAGTTCGCGAAATCTCGGGGAATCTCAGTTGTTGCTATAACCGATAGCGAGGTCGCCCCATTGGCGCTGATTGCAGAAACCACCGTCGTGGTTCCGACCAATGGTCTATCGTTCTTCAATACGATGACCCCTGCCTTTGCAATCGCCGAGGTTCTAGGGGCTTTGATTGCAGGTCATGGTGGTGACGAAGCGCTGGAAGCCATTGAGCGCTACGATAAACAACTTGCAGCGCTCAACATCCATTTAAAGCCTCGCATTTCCAACAGACGGCTATGACCTACAGCCTCATTCGCGCCATTCACAACGGCAACGTAGTTGCCGAGAATCAGGAGAGACATGACGAAGCGCACGCGCCGGAATTACACACCGGCTTTGAAGGCCATGGTAGCTTTGACTGCCATCAAGGGCGAAAGACGCTGGCCGAGTTGCCTCAGCTTTTCGATGTTCACTTGGAAGGCGTGCTCATCAAGGCCGGCATGCTGAGCGTAAAGCGATGATCGACCGCAACCACGACCTTCCCATCGTCCGTCAGGCCAAGGATCTGAACATCAGCCGCGCCAGCGCCTACTATAAGCTGCGGTCGGCCGAGGAAGTTTCGCGCTGATACGCCGCATCGATGAACTGCATCTGGAATACCCGTTCGCGGGCAGCCGGATGTTGCGCAACCTTCTCAACCGCGAGGGCGTCGAGATCGGCCACCGCCACGTCGCCACGCTGATGAAGCGCGTGGGCGTCGAGGCGATCTGTGGCCGACCGAACACCTCGAAACCCGCGCCGGGGCAACAAAATCTATTCCTATCTCCTGCGCGACTACAGGTCGGTCGTCCGAACCAGGTCTGGGCGATGGACATCACCTATACCCCGAGGGCGCGCGGCTTTGTCTATCTGGCCGCCTCGTTGACTGGTTCAGCCGGCGCTCCTCACCTATCGCGTGTCGATCACGATGAAGCGGACTTCGAGCTATGTCGAGGCGCTGGAGGAAGCCCTGACAAAATATGGCGCGCCTGGACGCGGTGGCGGAGGCTCGTGCGCGACTAGAGAAGCGCATTGACGTCTCTCACGCCATGATCCTCGTCGCTATGGGCGGCAATCTTATCCGCAGAAACGCCCATCCCTCACAGATGGGGTTCTCTGATCGCGGAGCTGATTGCAAGTTCCTTTTCGGCCTATCCATGTTCCTGCCGGCTCTGTGGTTCTCTTCGCGGTTAACACTCTAGGTCGCCGCCTGTTAGCGTTCGGGACGTGGGTGCCTCAATGTAATCGAATCAGGGCTGCCTCCCCATCTACCAGTTCACCAACGCCATCCTCCCGGCATATGTGGACGGCTCCCTCCTCGCAAGATGTCGAGAGGAAATTTGATCTTATCGCTTGCGTGCATATGTCCGGCCTGTTGTCGCGCTCCCATATCAACACTGGCCAAGATGGGCTCCGCGACGCGTGTTCCAACAGGGACGCAACCTACGAAAGCCACTGCCGGGGACGGATTATCACGCGTCTTGGATCGATCGATTACGTCATCTGCTCTCTTCTTGCAAGTTCACGCATCAGATCAGCGCGGTAGCTTCCCAGCTCACCATGACTGACTGATTCCTTATGCTGCACAAGCCAACGCCGCCGACACAGTATTTTTTCGATAGGGTTCGCCGGTCGCCATCATTTTCCAGGCGGTGCGGGCGATTTTGTTGGCCAGTGCCACTTGCGGCCAGCTTCGGCGACTTGCGCTTGAGCAGCTCAAGAAGATAAGCTGAAGTATTTCTGCGGCGCCTCTCCCGCCGCCCCACTTGGCCGCTTGGCCGGTCGCAGGACAGCAGCCACGAACCGGCCGTCGCCGTCGAACACAACAATCGGCTGGAAGCCGTACTCGTGGTGATGGGCATTGAAGAGGCGGAACTGCTGGTGCCGTGCACGGCGTCAAACGTGTCGTCGATGTCGAGCACGATCCGCTTCGGAATCTGCCGGAAGGAGGCGCAGTAGAGGTCGACCATCGTCCGGCCCATGGCGAGCAGCGAGCGCACATCGGGTAGGTTCTCCAGCCGACACATCGTCGATTGCGACGCCAGATCCCGACCCGAAGGGGGCGCATCCTGGGCCATCTTGAAGACCGGGTCGGAACGCAGCCGGTTGGCGTCGTTGCCATCCTCGTAACCGGCGGCGATCATCTTCATGCGGAAGCCGATCATATCTGTAAAGTTGTGGATGACCTGGTCCGGGCTGCGTGGATCATCGATGCAGCGCGCCAGACGGTCGGCCACCCGCAGTCGTTTCTCCACCTCTGCTAGAGCCAGAACGCCACTGTCCGACGACAGCATGCCGCCGTCGAAACGGGCGACGACGGACTTGCCGCCGACAGATGACAAGCCGCTCAGCGGCAGCGTGGGATCATCATGGCGGGTGTGGTCTCCGGAAATGATTCGGATCGGCCTTAGCAACCAAATTCTACGTCATTTCAACGGCTTGAACCACATCCGCCAACCCACCGTGAATTTTTCAGGCTAGATCATCCCGCCTTTAGCCCACGGGCAGCGGAAAGTCTCACCGTAGGCTGCCTACTATGCTTGGTAGGTTCGTTGCCGTCGGTTCTCACGTAGGTTTGCTCGTCTGTATGGGAGCCGCTTCGGGAGAGGAACGCCGTGAATGCGCGGTATCTGCCTTCCACGACAGTCTAGTAATGCCGCTTCAAAGAAAAGTGCCCACCGCTGAATGCAGTGCGCGAACATAGCTAAATTGATCGGAGGTGCCGTATGGGACGCAGTGATGAAATGGCGCTCGGACTCTATCTCTGTCCGTCGGGATATCATGAAGGTGCATGGCTCGACCCCAGCGTGCCAGCAAATGGCGGAGCTGATATCGACCAACATTCACACGTCGCAGCACTTGCCGAAGGTGCAGCATTTCACTTTGTATTTCTCGCCGACCACCAAGGTGTGATAACCGATCGCGCAGCCATACCTCGTGTGAGTCGCAACTATGGATTCGAGCCAATTTCGCTGTTATCGGCGCTTTCAATGATAACACGGGACATCGGTCTTATTGCGACAGCCTCGACGACGTATTACCAGCCCTATCATCTTGCGCGCATGTTCGCATCACTTGACCACTTATCCAGAGGACGGGCAGCTTGGAACATTGTTACCTCGGCAAGTGATTACGAAGCTAAAAATTTTGGTGAAGAGGAACTCCCAGCTCATGACATGCGCTACGCTCGAGCGAAGGAATTTGTAGAAGTCGTCAAAGGCCTTTGGGATACTTGGGAGGACGATGCTTTCATTTGCGACAAGGAAAGTGGAATTTACGCTGATACGACGAAACTGCATCTGCTTAACCACCAAGGGAACCACTTTTCAGTCAGAGGTCCGCTGAACGTCGCCAGGCCGCCGCAAGGCTACCCAGTCTTGGTTCAGGCTGGCGCATCAGATGCCGGAATTGCGTTTGCCGCGGAAGTGGGCGAGGTCGTATTCACCGCCGAGCCGTCTTTCGACAACGGCAAACGATACTACGCTGCTCTCAAAGAGAGAGCTCGCGCACTTGGACGAGAAGAAGGCCAGGTGTTGGTCATGCCGGGTATTGTCCCAATAGTCGGAAATACAAAAGAAGAAGCATCTGAGAAGCTTCAAAGACTGCAATCGTATACACACTTTGATGTTCTGATTGGGCAGGCCCAGCTCTGGCTGGGGTCTGTGATCGATTTACGATCAGTGAATCTTGACTCATCGGTGCCTGAGACTCTACAGGAGACGAATTTCATTCGCAGCCGTCAGAAACTCCTGCTCGACTTGGCCGCACGCCAAAAATTCACTTGGAGACAGTTGATCCGCTTGGTGTCGGACAGCCGGGGCCATCTGATGGCTGTTGGAACACCGGATGAGATTGCCAACACCATGGTCGACCTATTTGATAATCGTGCGGCTGACGGATTCAACGTATTGCCAGCGACAATTCCTGGCGGACTCACTGATTTTATTGAACTCGTCGTCCCCGAATTGCGGCGACGGGGAAAATTCAGGTCAAGATACTCCTACGGAAAAACCCTAAGAGAGAACCTCGGTCTCAAGCGGCCAATCAATCGATTCACGCAAGCAGACTGACCTGATAGAGTTGTCTAATCGCCGTGGGGACGTCAAGTATCTTCGCGCTTGGAGATGCGTTTGCCGGGCACACGGTTTTCTTCGCGGTCAGCATCGGTCGCCGCATGATGGAGGTTCGCGGGAGGAGCCTTCAATTTGGACGACGCTCTATGCTGGGTCAGCGGTGCAACCCATCAGCAGAATGGCTCGGCCCCAGGTCCCGTTATATGTGGACGGTTCCTCCTCGCTAGATGTCGAGCGGTGATTTGACCGTAAGCGCGCGGTCAAAACCCCGGGGTCTTACCGGCCATCGTTTTGACCGCTGCCGTGGCTTTGTGCTCCCGGATGAAGTCGGTCAGGCTTTCTAGGCCGAAGTCTGTGAAGGCGGGATTTGCTAATCGTCAGGCCCATAGACCCAGGGGCAGCCGTCCTCCGGCTCATTGTCGACATGGACCTCCCACAGCAGATCGACGTCCACGCCGAGCATTTCGGCGGCAAGCGGGAGGATGTAGACTCGGGTGATCGCGGCCAAGGTCAGGCCGCCAGTCTGGAGTCGGATCGGGGGCGCCGGCTCCAGGGGAGAAGTTCGTCGATGCGATTGGCCGGATGATTGCTGATGCGGCCGATCAGGTCGGCGAGATAGGCCTCCGGGTTGATAGCGTTGCTGTTGCAGCCCGCCGGCGTGGCCAAGGGGAATGATCATTGCGAATACTGATCTTCTTCCAGCCACGGTGCGCAAACGCAAAGCCGTGGTCTATGTCGCCAATTACCCCAATCTTGAGAGCCAGCGTTGGCTATATGATCTGGTGGCTGAAGCGCGAGTGGGGGTTTCAAGAAGTCGAGGCGATCGACAATGACCTCGGTCCATCGGCGAGCGGCATGGCCGCGAGACCGGGTTTCGACCGCCTGGTCGCCTGGCTTTGCTCGGGCACCGTCGGAGCGGTGGTTTGCTTTGATGCGTCCCGACTTGCCCACAATGGCCGCGATTCGCATCATTTGCTCGGACTATGCGGTATGGTGAGGCTCGCGTAATCGATCTGGAAGGGGTCTATGTGCAAATTCCGAGGGAATGCCGCCCCCGCGTTCCGAGAAATAGCCGCCCCCTGATTCCAAGATTATTCCGCCCCTGAGGCAGTGTTTGGACTGGGTGCTCTGCCGGTTGAAGGTCCTTTCTTGGGCTTGCCGAGAAAGGACCGAGATGCGGCGGAGAGACTGAGCATGGGGCGTGTCCGCGAGATTTCGAGATATCGTTTTGGGGAGGGACTGGGCCACAAGGCGATCTCCTATCGGGTGGGAGGCGCGCCATCATCAGAGCAGCCTTGATGCGCCGACTTTCGCGCAGGGTAGTTCTTCCACCAGAAGTTCGTCGAACGCCTGGATGCCGTCGATCTCGCCCTGCTCAATGCGCCGCAGGGTCGCGTCAAGCGCTTCGAGCGCCCGCGGCACTCCTTGAGCGCCGTTGCCAAGCCCTTGCGGTCCTTCCAGGACACGAAGTCCATGGAGTTGCGCAGCAGATGGACGATGCAGGTCTGCACGATCGCCTCGGGGAACACGGCGGTGATCGCTTCGGGGAAGCCCTTGAGGCCATCGACGATGGCAAGCAGGATATCTTCCGTGCCGCGGTTGCGGAGTTCGTTCATACCCCGCAGCCAGAACTTGGCGCCTTCATTCTGCTCGAGCCACAGACCCAGAACCTCCTTGGCGTCTGCGCAGCGATAGCGATGGCAATTTGGTCAGGTTAAAATGCCTTCAGGAGGGTTTGGGCGACCAACTCATCTACTGCGGGCGCCCGAACCTCCTGACAGAGAGAGCTGCCGGTCTGGTTGCGGTCCGCCAGGCAGCAGTAAACGGGGCATGCACTGTCGGGGCCGCTGTAGCGCACGGTCATCCGCCGTCTGCATTGGCCGCAGACCGCCAAGCCCTGCAGCAAAGCAATGCCCTTGCGCGGCGCGCCGCGGTGGCCGGCCCGTATCGATTGGTGTTGTCGGCGAGGCGTCGCTGATTGGCCATGAACTCCTCCCAGTTATATAACCAGGGTGTGCGTCTTTGATGCAAATATCCCAGTCGTCAATGGCCACCTTCGGAGGTTGCGCGGTGCGAGCCCGGACCTCGGCGGACCGCATTTAGTCGGCGCCGGCCGTAGACATATGCGCCGGCATAGGCCGGGTTGTGCAAAAATAGGCGATGGTGGCGTCTGGCGACACCAGCTCATGGGGCGCCGGCCCGCGAAGCGGCCGCACCAATACGCGTAGGTCGTGCGTGCGCAGGTAACGCATAACGCGTCGCGCGCTCTGAAGCTCTCTAAATTTGTCGAAGATCAGACGCAGCCGAGCCTGAACCTCTTCATCAGGGTTGAACACGATGTGGCCGGAGCGGTTGTAGGCCAAGCCACCTGGCAGCGGTATGCGAAGCTCGCCCCCGCGCCGCCTTCTGCCGCTCCCCTTGATGCGTCCGACGTTCAAAGTTCGCTTACGTGTATGTGCGCCAATCCTCAATAAACCAGGTTCGCCACCACCAGGAAAGCACCGAACTTCAGTACAGCTTGGTGGACCGCGCCGTCAGATTGGGCTGGCCGGATCGTGTCGTCGTCGTCGACGAGGACCTTGGAAAATCAGGAAACGGCCAAGTCGAGCGCGGCGGCTTCCAACGGCTCATCGCCGAGATCGAGCTCGGCAACGCGGGTCTGGTGGTCAGCCTCGATGCATCTCGATTGGCGCGCAACAACCGGGACTGGCATCAACTCCTCGAGTTGTGTTCGTTGTTCGGCGTTGTCATCGCCGATGGTGAACGTCTATATGATCCCTGCGCTTATCACGACCGGCTGCTGTTAGGGCTCTCGGGGATCATGAGCGAAGCGGAGTTGCACCAGATCCGCATCCGCCTGGCTCTGTACAGGGCGCAGCCGCTGCAATCGGGCCGTGACGGCTCAAACCATATCGACTACATCGCCCAGGGCCTTGTCCACGGTCGGCAAAGCACGGAAGGCCAGCCTTGGCAGATCAGCCTTTCCAGCGACCAGATTGGTCAACTTCAACGCCGACTGCAACGGACCAGGCGATCAAGGAAAGGTGCATCATGAAGCATTCGCGGACCCTACTCGCCGCGCCATTCTCGACAGGATCGTTCACAACGCCTGCCGGATCGTGCTCCAGGGCGATAGCATGCGAATGCAAAAGGCAGCGCCCCTCTTGACCGGCACCGAAAACGGCGAGATCAATCATCGATGAACGCGACAAGGCACCCCAGGACCGTCGCCGCCAAACTGTCCCGACATTAGCGAAACCACTGTCCGGGAATTAGCGGAACCCCTGTCCGGCTTTTGCGAAATGCGAAGTTGCAGATCAAACCCGGCCTCGAAGCCATGGTGGAGGGCAAAAAAGCACGACCGAGATCGAGGCCGCCTATGTGGCGCCTGTTCGATCGCGATATGGAGATCCATGAATTATGTATCGATACCGGGGAATAGATCGTTCCGACCCCAGTTGTTGGATGCTTCACCAGTCATCCGGGCGACAGCTACCGTCACCTCGAAGGCGTCGGGGCACGATCATTGGCGCCGATCAGTTGAATGAAGCGCGGCAATGGGGCAGTTTGCCATCCGGTGGCGCTTTGCGGGGGCACCGCGCCGATCCCCGCATGCGCATCTGGCCCTCACAGAGGCTTCTTACGCGAAGATCCGACATTCTCTTGATGGGGTGCTGCCCGATCTTGCGAACGGCACATGCAATGATTCTAGCTGAGCGCACACTGCATTGCGCATTTATGGGGCCGATGCGCCGGCACTCTGTCGGCGCAGTCTTACGACTTTCGAAGCCATGCATTTGAAGCACAAGTAACATTGTTCCCAAACGCGTCCGTATAATAAGTATCTATTAAGAATCCAGCCTTCTCTATCAGATCAAACCCATCAATTATTTCTCTATTTGCATATACAGGATTGTCTTCTATCACATAGTAGTCTCCTGATACAAGAAAGTTGTTCAGATAGGAAAACACCGAAAATATGTTCACGTGTGCATCGTCGATCACAAGCCATGGGTGAGGCAAATTCATAAGTAGAGTTTCATCGAAGTTGGTGACATCAGAAAGATCAAGTTGATGAAAAGTAAGTAATGGATGCGATATTGCATTTTTATGAACGAGTTTGCTATACAAATCAAAGGAGTGAACCTCGCCGGCATTCTCACAAAGTACTGACATTTTATCGGCGAGCCAAAGTCCGCTGCCACCCTGAGCTGAACCGAGTTCTATAATTGTTCTCGGCTGAATTTCCCAAATTAACCTTGGATACAGAGCAAGATCAAAAGGACTCTTGTAAATTATCAGCCCTCTGTAAGTCATCGCCAAAGCTCCAATTTTTGTGAAGCGCTGGTCAGCAATAAATGGATAAATTGACGATATCCAATCTCGATCGGATGGCTTTGCAAAACGGTCAGAGTCCGTTTTGAAATTCACGGATGAGCGTTTCGGCGGATGAGATTGCCGCCCATAGCGACAAGGATCATGGCTTGCGAGACGTCGATGCGCTGCTCGTAGTCGCGCACGAGGCGGCGCCATCTTGTCATCCAGCCGAAGGTCCGCTCGACGACCCAGCGGCGGGGCAGGATCTGGAAGCCCTTCTGGTCGTCGGATCGACGGATGATCTCGACCACGAAGTCGAGATAGGTGGCTTTGTCCATGAGCTTCAGCCGGTCATAGGCGCCGTCGGCGAACAGATGCTTCACCCAGGGCCAGCGCCTGCGGATACCATCCAGGATCGCCTGAGCGCCGGCACTGTCGGAGATGTCGGCGGTGGTGAGATTGACCATCAACAGCCGCCCATCCGTATCCACGGCAATGTGTCGCTTGCGGCCGACAATCTTCTTGCCGGCGTCATAACCCCTTGTTTCAGCTTGCGGAGCCTTGACCGACTGGCTGTCGATCACACCAGCCGTGGGACTGGCCTCGCGCCCGGCTCGTTCGCGATCCAGCATCAGCGCCACGTCGTGGATGGTCTGGAACAGAAAGCGCCGAGCCAACTCGCGGAACCAGCCGTAGACCGTTTGCCAGGGTCCGAAATGGATCGGCAGCATCCGCCAACCGCAACCCGAGCGGACCAGGTAGCGCACGGCGTTGACCACCTCCCGGAAATCAACCTCGCGCGGACGGCCGCGACGCCCAGGTTTGGGCATCAGCGGTGCGAACTGCTCCCACTCCTCGTCCGTCAAATCAGACGGGTAGCGCTTGGTCTTCTTGGCGATCTGGGCCATCCGGCCACGGCTCTGCTTTGTCCACATCTAAAGCTTGAATCATAACCCAGCCTCAGACGAAACCCCCGGCAAGCCGATTTTCAAAACGGTCTCTCAGAATGATCAGCGTTCAGGACGGCGTTTATTCCTGCATTCGTCCTCTGGCCAAGAAGTTGTCCGCCAAATCCGCCAGGCCTCATCTCATCGGGGTAGTTCTTGTGACAGGCGTCCCAAAAAGCCTTGTGTTCGGAAGCCAGTTTCATAGGTCGATCTCCATGCTGCGTCTGCCTTCTTGTCGAAGCAAGCGGCGTGCCAAGGTGCGCGATTCGCAGAACGAGAGTGAGAAACGCCTCAGTGCCAGCATTCCCACAGGAATGGTCGGCCGCTTTGTCGGGTTCGGCACATCGGTGTCATCAATCGGACATGGACGATACAACAAAGCTGGTACTTAAGACGGTGCTGGTCGTTGGTCGTCATCATAGCCCAGATGATCCGAGCCACCCGCACGGTCGCGCTCGGCGGCAAGGCGCTCGCCGATCTCGGCAAGCGTGATGTCCGGCGCGTCCTAGATGAGGCCAGAAATGAAGGCCTCATACGCATCCAGCTCTGAACGCGACGGCTGGCCCTGCTTGCCGATCCGCAGGCTTCCAATCCGACGAGGCATGGCTCGAGGCGGCCGAGGAATAAAAGAACCTCTTTCCGACGCAGCCGGCGCCGGACAGTGGCGTTCGCCTCAGCATCGACACCGTGAACCTGAGACGTTCTTGGCCAAATCCAAGCCGATCGTGGTAATCTTCATATGGATGGCTCCTCTCGACTGTGGGTCTGTGGTCACTACACAACCTACCATCTGGCACCTTGATGCCGGGGAGCAGGAGCCATCCACATGGGGTATTCGCGGGAGCGCATCGCCCAGAGAACCAATCATATCCTTGGAAGGTGGCTGTTCCCCGATAAGATGGAAATACGGGATCGTGTCCCGCGGCGTGGTGTAGCTGGCGGCATTAGTCGCCGTGCTCTCCGGCATGGGCCGGGCTGATCAGCGCGCCACGGCTGGCAGGCTGATCAGGGGATCATCGCTCATCTGGCTGATCGTTTCCAGAGTCATATATCTGGCCCGCTGCACTGCCCATTCATCGTTCTGTTCGAGCAGGATTGCGCCGACGAGGCGCACGATCGCACCGTCGTTCGGAAGATTCCGACGACCTCGGTGCGCCGCTTGATCTCGCCGTTGAGACGTTCGATCGGATTGGTCGAGTGGAGCTTGGCGCGATGTTCCTTGGGGAAGGTCATGTAGGCCAGCACGTCGGGCTCGGCGTCGTCCATGATTGTCGCCAGCTTCGGCACCTTCGGCCGGATCTGGTCGGCGACGGCGCGCCATTGTACGGACGCGGCCTCGGGCGTTTCCTGGGCGAAAGCGGTGGCGATGAAGGCTGAGACGACCCTGCGGCCGCTCTTGCCGGCATGGGCCAGCACGTTCCTCATGAAGTGGACGCGGCACCTCTGCCATGTCGCGCACAGCACCTTGGTGACGGCCGCCTTGAGGCCTTCGTGAGCATCGGAGACAACGAGCTTGACGCCGCGCAGGCCGCGACGTGTCAGCTTGCGCAGGAACTCTGTCCAGATCGGCTCGGCCTCCGAGGTGCCAATCTCCATGCCCAGTACCTCGCGCCGGCCGTCCGCGTTGACGCCGACGGCGATGATAACGGCGACCGAGACGATCCGCCCACCGCGGCGGACCTTCAGGTAAGTGGCGTCGATCCACAGGTATGGCCAATCGCCCTCGATCGGCCGCTCGAGGAAGGCCTTCACCTACCCGTCGATCTCCTCGCACAGCGGCGAGACCTGGCTCTTGGATATGCCGCTCATACCCATGGCCTTGACCAGGTCGTCAACCGACCGGGTCGAGATGCCTTGCACATAAGCTTCCTGGATGACGGCGGTTAGCGCCTTCTCGGCCATGCGGCGCGGTTCGAGGAAACCTGGGAAGTAGCTTCCCTTCCTGAGCTTCGGGATGCGCAGCTCGACCGTGCCGGCCCGCGTCTCCCAGTCCCGGTCGCGGTAGCCATTGCGCTGGGCGAGCCGCAGCGGGTTCTCTCGCCATAGCTGGCGCCGGTGGCCGCGCCCACCTCCATTTCCATCAGTCGCTCGGCGGCAAAGCCGATCATCTCCCGCAGCAGATCGGCATCCGGGGTCTTCTCCACGAGCGTGCGCAGGTTCATCATGTCGTCGGTCATCGGTGGTCCTTCCGAAATGGGTTGGCGTCAACAACCAAACCCTACCGGGAAAGCGCCGATGACCACCCACACTACTAACGGCGCGCTCGTGAGCGGCTTCGCTACCGCCGAGCTACACCACCTGATGGGACACGACCAAATACCGGGCTCACGACCTACGCCCGGCCCAACCATATGATGGAGAACAGCCATGGAAGAATGTATCGGTCTCGACGTTTCGATGAAAGAGACAGCGTTGTCGATTCTCACGTGAAGGCAAGCGCGTCTGGCGCGGGAAGTGCGCCTCTGTCCCAAAGATCATTGCCGAGCTTATCCATAAGCGGGCGCCGGTCGCCAAACGCATGGTGTTCGAGACTGGACCCTTTCCGTCTGGTTCTATCACGCGCTACGCGCGGAAAGGGTGCCAGCGATCTGCATCGATGCTCGCCATGCCAAAGCTGCGCTCGATATGGCGCCGAATAAGACCGACGCGAACGACGCCGACGGTTGGCGCATCTTGCAGAGGTGGGGTTCTTCCGCGAGGTGCGGGTGAAAGGATTTGACAGTATGCTGACCCGCACGCTCGTGGCGGCACGCACCCGGCTGGTCCGGATCACCACCGATCTGGGACTGTCAGGATTTCCGTGTGCGGGCGGGCATAATGGGTAAGAAGGAGTCCCACTATGTCGCGACGCAAAAGAACCTGCGATACCGAATGAGCTTCTCGACCAGTTGCTGGCGGGCGGTGCCGCCAGCGCTGCCTTTGAACAAGGTGGCCTGCTGGATTCGCTGAAGAAGGCGCTGACCGAACGCGCCTTGAACGCGGAGATGGATCATCACCTGGCTGGCGACGAGAGCGTCGGCAACACGCGCAACGGCTATGGTCGAAAGACCGTAACCACCGAGACCGGCAAGCTGCAGATCGACGTCCCGCGCGACCGCCAGTCGAGCCTCGACCCGCAACTGATGTATCAGCGCCGCTTCCCTGGATTCGATGACAAGATTGTGTCGATGTACGCGCCAGGGATGAGCACCCGCGAGATCACCGGGCATATGCACGATCTGTATGGCCTCGACGTGTCGCCAGATCTGATCTCAACAGTGACGGACGCCGTGCTCGAAGAGGTCGCCACCTGGCAGCAGCGGCCGCTCGATCCGGTATACCCGCTCATTTTCTTCGATGCGATCCGGGTCAAGATCCGCGACGAGGGGATGGTCCGCAACAAGGCGATACACATCGCGCTGGGCGTGCGCGCCGATGGCGCCAAGGAGGTTCTGGGTCTGTGGCTCGAGCAGAATGAAGGCGCCAAGTTCTGGCTGCGGGGTATGAACGAACTCCGCAACCGCGGCACGGAAGATATCCTGCTTGCCATCGTCGATGGCCTCAAGGGCTTCCCCGAAGCGATCACCGCCGTGTTCCCCGAGGCGATCGTGCAGACCTGCATCGTCCATCTGCTGCGCAACTCCATGGACTTCGTGTCCTGGAAGGACCGCAAGGGCTTGGCAACGGCGCTCAAGGAGATCTACCGCGCGCAAAGCGCCGACGCCGCCGAACAGGCACTGACCGCGTTCGAAGCCGGCTCCTGGGGCCAGCGTTACCCCGCTATCGGGCAGAGCTGGCGGCGCGCATGGAGCGAGGTGATCCCGTTCTTCGCCTTCCCCGAAGCGGTGCGCAGGATCGTCTACACGACGAATGCCATCGAGGCGCTGAACTCGAAGCTCAGGCGGGCAGTCAGGGCCAGGGGCCACTTCCCGAGCGACGATGCCGCCACAAAACTGCTCTATCTGATCTTGAACCGATCCGAGAAAGAGTGGAAAATGCCGCCACGCGAATGGTCCATGGCAAAGGCTCAGTTCGCCGTAATCTTCGGTGAGCGCTTCATCAGGGCCATGGCGGCATAATGTTCAACCGCCCGCTCGCACATGGAAATCCTGACAGTACCCACCGAACTTTCCAACCAGATTCGTGGAATCATGAAAACGTTCGGCCTGCTCGTTCGTGCAGGTAAGGGAACCACCTTCGAGAAGAACGCTAGGAGCCTTCTTATCGACCACGAGGAACTTACTCTCATCGTGCTGCCGATGTTGGAGGCCTGGCGCGGCATTCGCATCCGTGCCGCCGAGCTTGGGCGCCAGCTCGTCGCAGATGCACGTCAGAGCCAGGCATGCCGCATGCTCATGTCGATCCCTGGCATCGGCGCCATCACAGCAACCTCGTTCGCCACTGCCATTGAAGATCCGGGCAACTTCAAGACGTCCCGATCTGGTGGCGCCTGGATAGGCCGGACGACGCGCCGCTACCAATCCGAGAAGTCGATTATGGCGGCCATATATCCCGACGCGGCGACCGCCATTTGTGAGAGACCGTTTTGAAAATCGGCTTGCCGGGGGTTTCGTCTGAGGCTGGGTTATGATTCAAGCTTTAGATGTGGACAAAGCAGAGCCGTGGCCGGATGGCCCAGATCGCCAAGAAGACCAAGCGCTACCCGTCTGATTTGACGGACGAGGAGTGGGAGCAGTTCGCACCGCTGATGCCCAAACCTGGGCGTCGCGGCCGTCCGCGCGAGGTTGATTTCCGGGAGGTGGTCAACGCCGTGCGCTACCTGGTCCGCTCGGGTTGCGGTTGGCGGATGCTGCCGATCCATTTCGGACCCTGGCAAACGGTCTACGGCTGGTTCCGCGAGTTGGCTCGGCGCTTTCTGTTCCAGACCATCCACGACGTGGCGCTGATGCTGGATCGCGAACGAGCCGGGCGCGAGGCCAGTCCCACGGCTGGTGTGATCGACAGCCAGTCGGTCAAGGCTCCGCAAGCTGAAACAAGGGGTTATGACGCCGGCAAGAAGATTGTCGGCCGCAAGCGACACATTGCCGTGGATACGGATGGGCGGCTGTTGATGGTCAATCTCACCACCGCCGACATCTCCGACAGTGCCGGCGCTCAGGCGATCCTGGATGGTATCCGCAGGCGCTGGCCCTGGGTGAAGCATCTGTTCGCCGACGGCGCCTATGACCGGCTGAAGCTCATGGACAAAGCCACCTATCTCGACTTCGTGGTCGAGATCATCCGTCGATCCGACGACCAGAAGGGCTTCCAGATCCTGCCCCGCCGCTGGGTCGTCGAGCGGACCTTCGGCTGGATGACAAGATGGCGCCGCCTCGTGCGCGACTACGAGCAGCGCATCGACGTCTCGCAAGCCATGATCCTTGTCGCTATGGGCGGCAATCTCATCCGCCGAAACGCTCATCCGTGAATTTCAAAACGGACTCTGAGAGCTTCTCTACGAAGCGGCGTCGGTTATTCTGACGGGTAGCTCATTCGAGAGCACCCTGCGGACATGGAGTCTCCAGCTCCGGGAGAGGATCGGCTTCAAACGAGCTGCCGTGGCTGTGGCGCGCAAACTGGCGGTGATTATGCATTCAATGCTTAAAACCGGTGAGCTCTTTAATCCGAATGCAGGAGCCACATCGTAAATCCGGATAGCGTTCAGAATCTGAACGCCTGAGGCGTCCCTGCCGGGACCTGAGCCGAGCCATTCCGCTGATGGGGTGCGTCGTCCACATTGAAGGCTCGTCCCGCGATCTCCATTATGCGGCGACCGATGTTGACCGCGAAGACAACCGTGTACCCGGCCAACGCATCTCCGAGCGCGAAGATACTTGACGTCACCACCGCGATTAGACAACTCCATCATTATTGCAGCCCGCAGATCATCGACTGGTGCCGCGCCAACGACGTCGACGGCCTCGCGTTCACCACGACCTTGCGCAAGCATCCAGCACGACGCGCATTGAAGCGTCACCGAAGACGAACAAGGTCCGCAGGTTCAAGGAGTTCCTGGATGGGACTGCGTCGAGCGCATCATAGCGCGGGTCGAGGCCGGCGCCCAAGGTGCTGACACCCGCTTCATCGTCACCAACCTCGCCGGTGGAAAGGCCAAGGCGCTCTACGAGGATGTCTACTGCCGGCGCGGAGCGGCCGAGAACCACATCAAGTCCTGGAAGACGCATCTCGCCGCCGACCGAACGTCCTGCACAAGAGCGACGGCCAACCAGTTCCGGCTGTTCCTGCATGCCGGCGCCTACTGGCTCATGTGGTGCCTGCGCGCTGCGATGCCGAAACGCGCCGCGCAATTCGACACGCTGCGTTTGCCCCTCATCAAGATCGCTGCGCGGGTGGTCGAGATGAAGACGCAAATCCGCCTGCACCTGCCGACATCCTGCCCCGACCAACGCATCCTGCGCATCGTCCTCGATCGCATTCCGCGGCTCGCGACATTACCATGGGGCGCAGACGCCCCGAAACGAACCCGCCGACCGCAACCTGAAAACCCCACCTGCCATCACGACGGGTCACCGCCGGCGCCTGACGAGGTTCGCGGAAAAGCGCCCAACAGCGGCCACATCGCCGCTTCAGGCCGCCAAAACCTCATCGCCGTGCATCAAGGCGGCTGGGTGCTGGCGAGTGGTTACAGTGTAGGCCATCTGATTCTCCGTCGTCTTCGCAACCACTGTCAAATAAGTGTTCTGAACACGCCACACTTAACCTTCCTTACGGCCGATTTACAGTTCGTTTTACAATTCAATAATTCTAAATTTTACTGCTTTTAGGGCAGCGAGCGTTCTACTGCGAGCGTCCAATTTCCGCATCACGTTTTTGACGTGGAAATTTACAGTATTCACTGAGATCCCCAGAATAATTCCTATTTCCCACGATGACTTCCCTCTAGCTGTCCATAGAATACACTCCCTTTCTCTTGTAGAAAGGTCGGGTGCCTCTTCGGCGTCGTACGATTTCGCGAAATTCGCGACTCCTGTATGGAAATGTAAGGCGCCCAATTGTAAGTAAGTGAGAGCTTTATTTTGGAACTGGCGGTCCCAGGGGCGAGCAAAGCTCATAATCGCAAAGCTGCCATCGGGGCCGTGCAATGGAACGCTAATGCCTGACCTTAGGCCGAACGTCGCAGCTTCATCGAAAACGCGCCGTTCACCTTCCGTCGTGCTAGCTTCATTGTACACCTCACTCCATCGAAAAGCGCATGCCCGTTTTCTGCTCGTTTTAACGAGGGGGTCTATCTTGTCATAACCCATTTCGAAGCAGCGCTGCTGCCATTCATTAGGATAATTCAACATGGCCGGTGGATCGCGTCGGACCGGCGTTAAAATCCTTTGGTCGGATGTAAGAGAGCCATAGGCGATCCAACGGCAATCAAAATTCAGGGCAAAAGCTGATAACAGGTCGAACAGCCGCTTGGATTGAGTTACACCAACGGTCTGGTCGAGAAATCGACCGAACTCGGCCGCAAACGTCTCCCTGGGTGCCGGGAAATGCATCGACGGGACCAAAGAAAACTGGTGGGACAGTCTGGTTTCCAGTCTTCGAAATTGTGAGACCGCAGTCATCGGGGGTGGGGCCATAGTTCTCCTCCGCCGCCATTACGTGGGACATGGTCATAAGTGCACAGAGCAGCGGGCTGTAGGCTTTAGCTCTGAGCCCGCCAGCGTCGCCAGGATTATCACGTCAGCTTAGAGAGAACCGTTATTTTATTTTAAATGATTTTTGCTAGATGGTCACGAAACTGCAAACCAAGCCATCAATATGCAATGCGTATGACATTCGTCCGGCGGAAGTCGGAGATTATATTTAGATTAGTTGTTTTAGACACTCTTTCTTTGTTGATTGTTGACTGGTCGCCATTGCGTCACTTTACTAGGCTCCAAGTCCGCGCAATGTCGTAGTGCGTTTCTTTCAACAAGTGTGCTTCATCTGGATGGATGACGGGCTGGCGCCAATTCTCACCTGAAAATCCCTTTAGAACGTCAAAATCGCGCCAAACCATCACCATCGAAAATTCTGTCGGTGATGTTTCGTGGGGCAATCCAACAGAAACCGACTCGAGGCCAGTGTGCGAGCGCACTACCGGCAATGCTGCGCCGTGGAAAAATTAGCGAAATTCGGATTGTTTGCCCTCATGCTCTATAGCTCGGAAAAAGCGAAGTATCATGGCTGCCTTCTTGATTGAGATGCATACTCATAACCAATAGCCCACTATTGCAGCTAAGCAGACGGCGGCGAGGAGGTTATGGGCTAGGCGGTCGTATCGGGTTGCGATTCTGCGAGAATTCTTGAGGCGTCCGAACATGCGCTCAATGGCGTTGCGCTCACGGTAGAGGTAGGGCGAGAAGCAGTTCTTCCAGCGTCGGTTGACCTTGGGTGGAACATTCGGGGCGGCGCCCTTGCTTTCGATCTTGCGGCGGACGGCGTCGCTGTCATACCCTTTGTCGCCGTGCAGGATCACAGCCGCAGGCATTTGGTCGAGCAGAGTGTCGGCGGCAGTGCAATCCGCCACTTGGCCGCCGGTGAGCAGGAACGCGATGGGGCGGCAGAAGCGATCGGTCAGAGCGTAAATTTTGGTGGTTCGCCCACCGCGAGAGCGGCCGATCGCCTGGGTAAGTTCCCCCCTTTTGCGCCCGAGGCGCAGCGATGAGCCTTCACCGCCGAAGAGTCGATCAGCACCTGCTCCGGCGGACCACCCGCGATGCCAAGGCATGGAGATGTCCTCCCAAATGCCTTTGGCTGCCCAGCGCACGAAGCGATTGTAGAGAGTTTTACGCGGGCCGTAGACGGAAGGGGCATCGACCCAGCGACAGCCGGACTTCAAAACATGGACAATCCCACTGACGACGCGGCAATGGTCGCCCCTTGGCTTGCCGCGCGTATCGCTCGGAAGATGCGACTCAAGCCGTTCGAACTGTTCCTTGCTCAGCCAGAAATAATCCCGATACATCAACAGTGTCCCTTCGGAGACCTTGAATCACGAAACGTCTCGATTGGGAATCCTGTTTATGGGTCCGGAGCCTAGTACTGCTGCGTCATAAATTGGGAGCCTGACGCGGACTGTCCATTGCCCTTATGCAGCCGGACATTGTTGCAGACGGTTGGCCAGGGCCGCAGTCAGGCGTCGCCTGAGGGTTGGGATCGAGGTCGGGACGTGCCGCTCGGAAGTGAGGCAGCGTCATTTGCGATGGACAGGCTAACCGCAATCTGACAGTTGTCCTGCTTGCCCCAAAAGGGCAAGCACTCGGTGCGCGTAGCGCGCCAGTATTCGGCCAGTTGGGGAAAGCCGGTGTCGTCGACCATCCACGCCCGGATCGGTCCACTCTGCTCGATCTGTGGGAAGAACCCAGTGTACCCATCCGGTCTCGCTCCCGATTACCCACATCGTCGGCTTGATCCAATGGAGATGCCGAAGGCGATCTCGTGCAAGCGGGTCATGCCGCGCCAGACGACCATGTTGCCGGGAGGCGGATCATGTTTGCGGGCGAGATAGCCGCCAAGCATGGCGATTTGCAGCAGGTAGACGGCGAGCGTGGGCCGTTGGAGGCGTGGCCGCGTTCGGGATGCGTCGATCTGGTCGAGCGCAGTGATCTCGGCGAAGGTGAGAACGCTGTCGGGCGCGGCGTCTGGCTTGGCGCGCGCCGACATAGCGACGAAGAATATGCGCCAACTGACCACTGCGATGAGGGCGAGGAACTTCGCCAGCCTCTCGGCGGTCTCCAGTCTCGCCTCTTCGGCACGGCATCCGGACTTCATGACCTTGTGGAACACCTCCGCCTTCCAGCGCAGGGCGTACCAGCCGAGCTTCTCGACCGCCGCGGAGAGATCGTCGACCGGCAAGTTGGTCACCAGCTTCCAGTCGATCGGATCGCGTCCGGGCGGCGGATCCTCTTCGAGAGCGTGGATGTATGTCAGAACCTGCGGACTCTAGCGCTTTTGCTTGCCCACGGGCGGCAAGGTGTTGATGCGGCGAACTTCACCTGCAGCCGGGCCGTCTCGTTCTGATCGACCGTAATGCGATGACGCGTCGCCGCACGTTGGGCAAAGACGCGATGAGCAGGATCGTGTGGGGCAGCATCGGCAGGTCGCTCGGCCGGCTTGTTCGTCTGCACCCGCACGATGAAGCTTGTACCAAGGTCTTGCGCCGTGCAATAGAGCTCGTGGATATCGCTCTCCCGGGCACCCACATGCGCAGCGCTCGGGCGCGCCGACGAGCGCGATGAATTGGCGCAGGTTCTCCAGCCAGCGGTAGCTCTCTTTCGTCTCGATCGGCACGCGCGTGGGATTGATGTGCCGCTTGAGCGCGAGCGTTCCCTTGTATTTCGTTCGTGTCCAGAACTTCACTGCCGTCAGACTGAGGGTGTGCCGGTCAGGGTGACGGCCAGGCTCGAATGCATCAGCATCCCGCATAAGGTCAGCACGTTCGGCTGCCCAGCCTTGTAGCGCCCGGCGTTGATGGTCTTGGTGAAGCCGATTTTGCCCGGCTGCGCGGGGCTGTAGATAAATTCGGTCGTGTGCTGCAGGATAAGGATCGGACCTTCGCTCGCCGCGACGCGCGCCGCGGTCGCGGCGAAATGGCACGGCCAGAACGCTGTGTTCGGTCACACGCGGGTTGTCAAAGAAGCGGTAGGCCGCCTTCGCCGCCGCCCAGTCGCCACAGCCCGCCGGGATTGGCTTGCCCGGCGCAGCTGACATCTGATCCAGCAACCGTCGCAGCCGCCGGGCCAGACGCTTGTCGGGAAGGGCCGCAGCGGAAAGCTCCTCCTCCTGCCAAGCGGCTTCGCTGCTGCTGGTCTTGTCTCGCATCCGTGACGCCTCCATGATTCGGCGTCACGGACAGAATCACGGCAGATTGATATGGGACAATAGGCCCGCGGACGACGTGGGTAATCGGAAGCCTCGCCGAATGGGTACGGTCTAAGTAGCATTTCCTTAACAACAAAGGGATGGGCGACCGACCAGCTCTCCCATGACGGGCCAAAAAAGCAACGCCCGCGAAACGAATAAAAGCAATGGGTCCAAAGGTCATCGCGGGTGAACTGTTCGCTCAATAAGAGAATCCTCCAGGGAGCTACGGTTCTCGCGCTTGCGGCGCTATAGAGCCCCGATCGCTTTAGGTGCTTGCGTGGATAGAGCTATCAAGAATGTCCAGACCACGTTGAAGCGTCTGCTCGTCAATCGTCAAAGGAGGAAGAAGCTTGACAACCTGGTCCTCCGCGCCGCACCGCTCTATCACAAGCCCATCTTCAAAGGCTTTGCGGACGATTCTTTCAGCGAGGTCACCTGTACCGCAATCGAGCCCCAGAATCATGCCCCTTCCGCGGACGGAAAGGTTAAGATTTGGGCTCCTTTGAGCGACCTGCCGAAGGCGCGCGCTCAGGATGCGCCCTGTTTTCGCAACGCCTTCAGACAGCTTTTCATTCGTCCAGTATTTTCGCAATGCAGCAGTTCCCGTCACGAACGCAAGGTTGTTACCTCTGAAAGTGCCATTGTGTTCACCCGGCCGCCAAACGTCCAGTTCGGGTTTGAGCAGCAGGAGGGACAGCGGCAGCCCAGAGCCGCTAAGAGACTTGGACAAAACAATTATGTCTGGGGATAAATCTGCGAATTCGAAACTAAAGAAACTGCCCGTTCGCCCGCAACCTGCTTGAATGTCATCAACAATGAGGAGGATGCCATTCTTGCTGCAAAGCTTCTGGAGCGACTGTAGCCAACCCTTACTCGCAGCGTTGATGCCCCCCTCGCCTTGTACGGTTTCCAGAATGATGGCTGCCGGGAAGTCGACGCCGCTGCTTGCGTCACCAAGCACCCTCTCCAGGTATCGCGTAGTGTCGTTGTCCACTCCCCAATACCCGTCATAGGGCATGAACGCTGCGCCGGCAGGAGGAAGGCCTGCCGCATCCCGGTAGTATCGATTAGCCGTAACCGCAAGCGCCCCCAAGCTCACTCCGTGAAAGCTATTGGTAAATGCAATTATTCCATGCCGACCGGTGACCTTGCGTGCAAGTTTCAAAGCCGCTTCCACCGCATTGGCGCCGGTGGGACCTGGAAACTGAAATTTGAATGTTAGGCCGCGTGGACGCAGTATTATCGCGTCAAAATACTCCATAAAATCTCGTTTTGCCGACGTAGCCATGTCCAACGCGTGGATGATTCCGTTTGTCGTCAAGTATTGTATCGCTTCGTTTTTGATATCGGGATCATTGTGACCATAGTTAAGAGCCCCCGCGCCGGAAAGAAAATCGACAAACTCGAAGCCACTCTCATCCTCGATAATGGCTCCTGCGGCCTTCCTGAACACAACCGGAAAGGTTCGCGAATATGACCGCACGTTCGATTCGAGGTTTTCGAAGGCGATTAGCGAGTTGAAGCTATTCTCTTGAAGCATGGTTTTTCCTAAATCAGACGATAACTAGCACCGCGCCATCTTCTTCAATTGGTCGCCCCGAGCTTCCAAGTGCGCCTTTCAGTGTCAGATTTCTGGCGATGGCTCTGCCGTTTTTAAACGGCAACCTCGGCCAATGCGCCTACCCAAGATGGTAGTTTCGCGACGGGCTGTTCCGAGTAGCATAAGAAACAGCACGTTGGACGTTGTAGCTCATGTCCGGTGTGAAAGTCCCTGCGCTTGCGGTGATGTGCAATCCATTGAAGTGACCCAGGATTTGGTTGTGCTTAGACTGGCCGATCTGCACTATGTCTCGGAGACCACACACGCCAAAATTGATCCTACGCTGCCGCTGACGGGTTTGGCATCTGTTTGCAGCAAGTCTGTCGTCGCCCGTTTCGACGGTCCTGCTGTCGTCCAACAGCGGCGTTCTGGCTCTGGCCGAGGCGGAAACTGGCTCTGGCCGAGGCGGAAAGCGGCTGCGTGGCGCCGAGCGTCTGGCGCGCTGCATCGACGCTTCGCGCTGTGCGGACCAGACCGTCCACAGCTTGGCCGACATGATCGGCTTTCGCATAAAGGATGATCGCCTATGACGAGGATGGCAATGACGCCAACCGGCCCCCCTACGACCGGCTGTTTAAGATGGCCTGGGATGCGCTGCCGTCAGTTCGGGATCTGACCTCGCAATCGACGAGGTGGAGGCCAAAGAAGCTACCCGGCGTGCGCGAGCTGGTCGCCGTTGGGCGGGCGGTGGTCGACCTCTGGGTAGGTGCCGAAGCGGATCGTGCTCGACATGATACCCTCGTGCATGAAGACCAGCAGCTCCGCCTCTTCAATGCCCATTACGACGAATACCAGTTCCAGCCGATTGGTGTATTCGATGACGCCGGCCGGTTCGTTGGGGCGCTCCTACGACCGGCTAAGCGGGCAGAGATCGCCCCATCTGTGCCGCCCGGTGCGGGTGATCCAGAGCAATTGCCCGGGTCGTGTCCCGCGAGGTGGTGAAGCTCGGCGGTAGCGAAGCCGCTCGCGAGCGCGCCCTCAACAGCGGCGCAGCGGCGGCCATCGATGTTCTTCCGTTTGGGTCGGGTTGCTGACACCAACCTGATTCGAGGGAACCACCGATGACCGACGACATGATGAACCTGCGCGCTCGTGGAGAACACCCCCCGATGTCGATCTCCTGCGCGAGATGATCGGTTTTGCCGCCGAGGCTGATGGAGCTTGAGGTGGGCGCCGCGACGGGCGCTGGCTATGGCCAAAAGAGCGCGCTGCGGACCGTCCCGCGCAACGGCTACCGCGACCGGGATTGGGAGACACGGGCCGGAACGGTGAAGCTGCGCATCCCCAAGCTGAGGAAGGGCTCCTACTTCCCCAGCTTCCTAGAGCCGCGCCGCATGGCCGGGAAGGCACTGACGGCCGCTATCCAGGAGGCCAACGTCCAAGGTATCTCGACCCGCTCGGTCGACGACCTGGTTAAGGCGATGGGCATGAGCGGCATCTGCAAGAGCCAGGCGTCGCGGCTGTGCGAAGAGATCGACGGGAAGGTGAAGGCCTTCCTCGAACGGCCGATCGAAGGTGATTGGCCGTATCTGTGGATTGATGCCGACCTATCTCAAGGTGCGCCGCGGCGGGCGCATCGTCTCGGTCGCCGTCATGGTCAAGGAGGCCCGCAGGTGCACTGCTCAGCAGCTCGAAGCGTCCTTGACGGCCCTGAGTACGGCGCTTGAATCTCGGGTCGAGCGGGCCGAGGCGATCAGAGGCGGAGCAGGTTTGCGGGGCGCACAAGGTGCGCTGCGCCTTGTATTCGGTTAAGCTCGATCATAATGCAGTCATCCGCATCGACAACCAAGCTCCGGGCGGCGGTCCCCTATCTCGAAAGCGGTGTTGGAACCATGTCATGTAACGGCGCCCGCCACCTCGGACTCGCTAACACACCGACGGAACTCTTGGCCGCCGTCCTGTTCGCAACTATGCGTCGCTGCTTGTGGCATGCGGTTTGACGCGCACGCCCTCAGCACCTCGCCGGTCTTCACCATTCGCCACAGCGTCAGCAGCTTGCGGGCAAGGGCAACGATCATCGCCATTCGCGTGCGGGTCCGACCGTCGTTGCGCTCCCGGCACCACGTCACGAAGGCGCTCTCCTGAAGACAAAAAATCGCCAAGCCAGTTGGACCATGCCCGTGCAGACCCGGGCGTTACCGGCACGAGATAGCCCGCGCTCGCGTCGGCGAGCCCCGCTCTCGTCAGGTGACACAGTAAGTCCGGCGTAACGAGCAACAGCTCGACGATCGCGCAGATTGCGAAGTAGGATCTCATGTATCAGCATGTCGGCCATTTTCCACGCCGAGGCCCACGGCGCGCGAAAGCATATGGACCATGACGGGGGCGAGGCTGCGCTCCGGATTGGCCTCCGCGAGCCGCTGCAGGCGCTCGCGCTCGGTCTCGGCGATCTCCTCTTCAACGAGCCGCAGCCGCGTGATATCGCGGCGCATCTCCGCCAGCGCATTGCCAGAATCCCGGCACCCTCCGGAGTGTATAGCGCCTGGAGATGACCCGCCGTCTTGCGCAAGGCCGGGCTGACGTCACGAATGCCGGAAGCGCTGCCTTTCCGGTTCATCAGACGGGTGCGCTCGGCGACGAGGTTCTCGCGTTCTCTTGTCTGGCGCTTGGCATTCTCCTCGTTGATTCCCAGTACGGCGGCCATCGTACCCCGACACCTCTCCTCGAAGCCAACCGAGAAGAACACGCATCAGAACGGCGGTGTCGAGCCGATCAGTCTTGGCGCGGCGGCGGTCACGTGACACGGTGACACTGGTTGCGTAATCACGTGGCCCTCGATGCCGCGGGCCCGCAGCCATTGGGCAAGCCCAAAGCCGACCCATCCCGATTCGTAGGCCACCAACACACCCGCGATCGTGCGACAATAGCAAGAGCTTCTTGGCGCCAGCTTTCCAGCAGGCGCATCAGATCATTCTCATCTAGCTTGAGCTTCTTCAGAGAACGCGGTCGACGCCGGGAAGGAGTCCGGCGACGAGCCAGGTGAACGACTCATCTCTATGACAAAGACGAGGGTCTCATCCGAAGCGAAGGGACCGTCGAGCGGCCGACGTCGGGTTGCTGCAACATGGCGGGTCTCCATAAGCTATTGAAAGGCAACTAGCATGCAACGACTCTGGTGCTCCTCATAGCATCTGGAAACCATCAGCCAGATGAGCGATGATCCGCTCATCAGCCTGCCAGCCGTGGCGCGCTGATCAACCCTGCTTCCCGCCGGAGAGCGCGGCGACCAATGCCGTCAGCTACACCACTTCCTGAGACACGATCATTGGCCGAACACGCGAATCCTGATCCGGGCCGACAGTTGTAGTCCGCCGGTCATCGACTGGTGCCTGCCAGCGATGTCGTCTCGACTGGCACCCCCGACTCTGCGCAAACATGTCGCGTACGTGGAGCGCTCGGTGGCGCGCTTTGAAGCATCGAAGACGAACAGGTTGCTCGCGGGTCTCTGCGGCTCATCCTATCAACTTACATAGCTCAGGTAGGGTCTGTACAATGGAAAGGTCACAAGCTCAGGTATTTTGGCGATTACCGCCAACGCCGTGATCGCGTTATAATGGATGACTTCTCTCGGCATTCCTTTTTCTGCCTGTGCCAGTGCACTCAATACGCTCTGGTTTGTGTGAAAATCGATATTGAAGGAAATCGAGGTCGATAAGCTGCGTACGTGGTGGAGGGTGCCGGGCGGCATATACAGGATGTCTCCAGCACCTACAGTGATGACCACGGGTGTCGCTTGCTCATACTGCGGATAGAGCACATGGTCGGGTTGCTCGGGGTCCACGTCAAACCACCTCCAACCGCGGCGTCCACATCGCCCAGCTTGGCTAGGTGGAAGAATGGTGAACTGCTTGGCGCCGTAAATTTGGAAGAAGAGGTTGTGACTCAACAAGGTGTCGAAGTGGAGCGGGGTAACGGTGCCTGCCGGGCCCATGAAGAACTGCGAGTAGCGCCACCAATGCGAGCGATACGACGGCTCAAGAAAATTTGCCGGAAAAGGCTGACAATCGCCCGCCAGATTTTCCATTAGGCCGAGTAGGGGAATGTCATGGCAGTACGGAGTTCCTCTCGCGTCATATGAGGCATTCTCCCCCGGCTGCGCCATGACAAACCGAGCATAATCTGCGAGCAGCCAAGACGAAACCTTGATCTCCCTCCTATTAAGCGTCTTGACGGGCACAGTGAGTGAACCGGCGACCTTCACAAAATACTGCGGCGACCAGCGCTCGCAGGCGCTCCATGCTGCACAGCCGCGACGAAGGACAACCGGCCGCATAGCATCTCGGTAATTCGTCGCAAATTCCCCGTCAGATAGCTCTGTTACGGCGGGAACCCCCGACCAGCCAGAGTCTTCTAGGGTCCAGAATGAGTGATCACGTGACGCGGACGTCGCCTTGGGTTCAGCCATTTTTGCTTTCCTTTACTACGTGACTACGTTGAACGGCGCTTTCGACGGCAAGCGAATCGATTTCGCTGGTCGGCAGCAATTCGGCAGCATGCGCCACGTTCAGCGCTGCGACCGGGTCATGTAGACCAAGCGAGCTCGCCACCGCGAAAGTCGCGGCACGGCAGACCCGCCGCAGCGAGTTCCGTGCTCTCGTAGGGTTTGTACCCATAGTCTCAACTCTCGCGGAAGTGCGTATGCATAGGCGTCACCCGGTATTTCCAACGGGAGGGTACTATAGTCATAAAATGGCGTTTCACCGTTCTCAACTATCGGTTTTGGTAGTTGTCGAAGTCCATGCTCATCGTCAACGGCGTCGCGTTGTGAGCGTGACGATATCTGTGAGCTGTTTCGTCCCACCTCAGCGTCAGCGCAGTCCGGGCAGGATCGCGGCCGAAATGTCGGTGCTCCTGGCGGCGATCTGCGATTCTTCCGCATATTTGCTGCAGGACTACTTTTTCGGGTGTACCTTTGTCCGGTTGGGTCAAGTGGCTGCCAGCAGTCGGCTCCGGAGGATTGGATAGGCGGCGCGCCCGTACATCTGGAGCTTGATGGTTTTGAGGCGGTTGATATGGCCTTCGACCGGGCTCGTATACTCCAGGGCTGAGTGATTGCCGCCGGAGCCCGGCTCGCCACCCACCGCAAAGCCGATCTCCATCTGGCTTTCGCCGAGCCGCACCGTGCGCCGAGCTTTCGGTCGAACCCTCTGATCGTGTCCCGCGGCGTGGTGTAGCTGGCGGCATTAGTCGCCGTGCTCTCCGGCATGGGCCGGGCTGATCAGCGCGCCACGGCCGGCGACGAGCCGATCATACTGGCGCGGCTTTCAGACGGTTTGCCAAGGTCGGATTCCAAGGCACGGGCCAGGATGTTAAGGCTCTCGTAAGTTTGGGTGTTCTGGGCGCCGCGCCACCCCTTGACGTCCAACTTCGGCAAATGCGCTTACCGGCTCATATTTTCCGCCGTGGAATGGAGGTAGCGTATGTGTTCATCGCAGAAAGATGCCGGTCGGCGCGCTGGAGTTCTTCCAGAGCCTCTGCACGGTCGTGGCTTGCCAGCAGGCCACATAAGACCTCCGAGGCGGCGAGAGCCGGCGCCAAGGTATGAAAGAAGGTCTGGCTCTCCGTTGGGCACAGGACCACGTGCTCGGCGATCGCAACCAAAGGGGAAACTTCGCTGTCGGTAATCGCAACAATTCCCATTCCTTTCTCGCGGGCGGTCTCGGCAAGCTCGAGCGTGTAACGCGAGTAAGGGCTTATCGAAATTGCCAGTAGAATATCTTCGGCGCTGGCGCGAATGAGCGCATCTCCGCTTGTGCCGGCTGGAGCATCGAGATGAACGGTCTTTTCGCCAAGCAATGTCATGACATAATGGAAATGCCAGCCCACCGAATGGCAGGAACGTAGCCCGAGAACATAAATCCTTCGCGCTTTGTTCAATCGGTCCGCCATCGTGCAAAGATGCGAGAGCGTATCGGGTTCGCACATGCGGGCAATCTGTGCGGAAAGGCTCTGGAGCATGCGTCGCGCCAGTCCCTCGCCGTCCGTCTCACCTTCGTCTCTCTGCAATGCCCGGGCGGCAAACCCATCGGCGCTGACCCGTATGACGTCTGCATGGTGACCACGAAAATCCTCATAGCCGGAGAATTCGAGGAACTTCGCCAAACGTGTCATCGTAGAAGGCTGCACGCCTGCATTGCGCGCCAACTCTCGCATCGAAACGAGCGCCACCTCCTGAGGATGTTCCAAGATGTGGCGAGCTGCCTGCTGCAACTGCTGAGGCATGTCGTCGAACCGTTCGACGATATGAGCGTGCAGGGGCCCCTTTTGCAACACTTGCCTCACGTAGCGCGCCATGGATCATTCGAACTATCTCTAGCGGATGGAAAAGTCAAGCTTAAACGGGACTAATAGAACTCCTGCGCGGCACCAGCCTTGGCTCGATCGTTCCAGGCATAGAAAACAGATGCGTCAAAAATCATGTTATCAAACAGTTGTTGCATTTTCTCGTCGGACCTGCGAATTAATGGCGCGACGCGCGGAACGCCGGCGACCCAGACAGACCGAGACATCACAATGACCAAAATCCTCCATCGATCCATCGGTACAGATCTGCCAAGAGCCGTAGCAGGAGAAGGCATCTTTATCTCGGACAGCGAAGGTCGGAACTACATAGATGGATCGGGCGGCGCAGCAGTAAGCTGCTTAGGCCATAATCATCCAGAAGTTTTGGAAGCAATGAAGGCGCAGATGGGACGTATCAGCTACGCTCATACGTCATTCTTCACCACCGACGTGGCTGAGCAGCTTGCTGAGCAACTGGTTGAACTAGCGCCCAAAGGCCTTGACTATGTCTACCTGGTTTCAGGCGGGTCCGAAGCTGTCGAGGCCGCGCTCAAGATGGCGCGCCAGTATTTCGTCGAAATTGGCCAGCCGCAGCGACGCCACATCATTGCACGCCGACAGAGCTATCACGGAAATACCATTGGCGCACTGGCGGCCGGTGGGAATGCATGGCGGCGCGCGCAATTCAAACCAATCTTGCCCGAAACCCACCATGTTTCGCCCTGCTATGCTTATCGCGACATGCAGGATGGCGAAACGCCGGACGCCTACGCCGAGCGTCTCGCCGCTGAGTTGGAGGCCAAGATCATAGAGCTGGGGACGGATCAGGTCATGGCTTTCGTGGCGGAACCGGTGGTGGGTGCGACGCTCGGTGCAGTTGGGCCCGTCGCCCACTACTTCAAGCGGGTTCGGCAGGTCTGTGATAAGTACGGCATCTTGTTGATCCTCGATGAAGTGATGTGCGGCATGGGGCGCACCGGCACAATTTTCGCAGTGGAGCAGGAAGGGATCGTCCCTGACCTGGTAACCATTGCAAAGGGGCTGGGCGGAGGCTTCCAACCAATCGGCGCTGTGATCCTGTCTGAGAAAATTTATCGTGCGTTTGCCGAAGGTTCAGGCCTTTTCCAGCATGGCCATACCTATATTGGCCATCCAATCGCTGCAGCGGCGGCCAACAAGGTCGTCGAAATCCTGAGGCGACCGGAGCTTATGCAAAACGTAGTCAAAATGGGCGAACGCCTCCAGACGGCTCTCGATGCAGCACTGGGGCAATCGCCCTATGTCGGCGACATCCGCGGCCGAGGCCTGTTCCGCGGTATCGAAATTGTGGCGGATAGGGACACAAAGGTACCATTCGATCCGGCCCGGAAAATCAACTCCAAGATCAAGAAGGAGGCGATGCAGCGTGGCCTGATGTGCTACCCGATGGGTGGCACGCTCGACGGTTTGCACGGCGACCATGTGCTGCTGGCGCCTCCGTACATCATTCAGCCCGAACAGATCGACCTGATCGTAGAACGGCTCGCCGCAGCGATAAATGCCGCGGTTAAGAGCTGAGGCTTTGGATCTGCATGAAAGTCTCTCCTAAGACGACATCTCCCTGTCAGCCCATAACCGACGAACACTGGCCCGCCGAAATCGCGGATATGAAGAGCGGCTTTGCCGGCGCACTTAACGTCTATCGCACAATGGCCCATCATCCGGCATTGCTGAAGGCCTGGGCTCCACTGCGCGAACATATCGTCAAAGACAGCGCTCTGGGGGCTGTCCGGTCAGAGCTCGTTATCCTGCGGGCAGCCCATCGGATGGGTTCGGCCTATGAGTGGGCTCATCATGTCAGCCGCGCCCGGGTTCTAGGTATTTCGGACGTGCGCATTCAGGCAATGCGTGGCATGCCAGGTGGAGAGGACGGGCTGATTGCCCGAGCTGTCGACGCACTTTTCGATGGATCGTGCTTGCCTTCAGATATCGAAGGCGCGGTTTCTGCCACCATGGGGAAGCAAGCCGTACTCGACCTCATGGCGACAGTCGGCTTCTATTCCGTACTGGGCTTCATATTGATGACCTTTGATACGCCCATAGATGAAGCCGTCGCGGGCGAGATCGCAAATCATCCTATCTAGGCAATTGCATAGCAATGTTGAGTTGCATTGGAACGCGTGTACCTAGACTCTGCATCCTCTGCGACACGTGTGTGTCACGAATCTATTAGTAAAACATTTGTTGCAATGCAAGTTCGGTTGAGATAGCATAGTTTCGGAACTAGCGTTGCTCAGCTGAGTGGTCGGTCCGGGTTCCAAATTGGATCTGTGGTGCGGGAGCAAGCCGTATCCATGGTCGAGAAGCACAAACAAAGGGGAACATCGCATGAATAAGATGATGACAACGCTTGCAGCAGCATCGTTTGCAATGGCGTCAGCCGCTCTCTCAACGGCGAGTCATGCCGGCGAGGTGCTTGATCGTGTGCTGTCGGCGAAGACGTTGACAGTGGCGGTGGGAACGGATTGGGGTCCCATTTCACACCTCAACGAGAAGCACGAACTCGACGGCTATGATGTGGAGCTCGTCAAGGGCATTGCAAAGTCCCTCGGGGTAGAGGTCAAGTTCGTGACGCCAGGCTGGGACATCATTACAGCCGGCAAGTGGGAGGGCCGTTGGGACATCGCCATGGGCCAGATGGTGCCGACCAAGGCCAGAGCAGAAGTATTTGATTTCCCATCCCTCTATCTTTGGGGGCCGAATGTCGCCGTCGTTCACAAGGATAGTAAAGCAACCAAGCCTTCTGACCTTGAGGGTAAAGTTGTCGGCGCCGCGGGAGGCACGGCGGCAGAGTCCTATGCCAATCACAAACTGACGCCGGCCTGGGAAAACGCAAAGCCAATAGAATATCAATTCAAGCCGGGCGAGGTGAAGACCTACACAAGCACTAATATTGGACTCGATGATCTTCGCCTAGGCGATGGCGTTCGCCTTGATGCGGTCCTCACTGACGATTCGATCGCTCGTGATGCGATCAAGGCCGGGTATGCCTTGCGGATCCTGGAGCCTGCGTTGTTCTTCTCGCCGGGAGCTATCGCGATTTTGCCTGGCGACAAGGATTTCCATGACAAAGTTGCGGCGGCCGTCCAGAAAATGAAGGATGATGGCACGCTCGCGAAGCTGTCGATCAAGTGGTACGGCGTGGATTATACCGAGGAAAAGTAAGATCAGACGCGTTAAGGCGGCTCGGGGTAGCCGGGCCGCCTATGTCGTAGAGGATTCGCCATGCTCTATTTGGATACAGTTGAATCCGAGGTGCTCGTTCACAAGCCTTGGTTTGTTGCCTCAATCTTTGCCGTCGTGCTCGTGGTTTTTCTCGTGGTCAACCTTACTGGCACCACGTTTGGCGAGCTCATGCGGCCGGTCATCGGCGACCCGATGCAAAGCGGCATCTATGGGCGCGTCGCGATCGCCTTTGTGACTGCAGTCATGTTCTGCCTCAATATCGTGCTGATCGGTTTTGCTCCTTTGAAGCTACAGATCTGCATAGTTTGGATTGAGCTGCTGGCCCTGTTCCTTACCTTCTTCAAGGCATTTAACCTAAGCATGCCCTTCATTTGGGAGAATCTGCCATATTTGATCACGCAGGGGGTAGTGACAACGATTTATGTTTCGGCGGCTTCACTTATTTTCGCATCGATCATTGCGATTGTTGCGGCGATTGCAAAGCTTTCAAGCAATGGTTTCGCCTACGCCATCGCCAGCTTTTACACCTCTTTTTTTCGCGGTCTGCCGCTTCTCATACAGATTTACCTGATTTACCTCGGGCTTCCGCAACTTGGTATCATCATCAATGCCGTTCCTTCAGGTATATTGGCATTGTCGCTTTGTGTCGGTGCCTATATGACGGAAATCTTCCGCTCGGGGATCCAGAGCATCGACCGCGGCCAATGGGAAGCTTCACGATCCATAGGTTTCGGCTTCGGCCTCACCATGCGCAAGATCATCCTGCCGCAGGCGCTTCCGGTAATTATTCCCCCGATGGGAAACACGTTCATTGCAATGCTGAAGGACAGCTCGCTCATCTCTGTCCTCGGCGTGTGGGAACTGACGTTCCTTGCTCGCACAATCGGCCAGCCGACCTTCCATCACATGGAGATGCTGATCACAGCCGCAATGATCTACTGGATCATGTCGGCTTGTCTTGAAGTAGGTCAATCACGGCTCGAGCGTCATTTCGCAAGGAGTAAAGCTCGATGACTGCTACCAGCATAGATCACTTGAAAGGCCTCGATGGCGCCGATCCCTCGCAGGCGATTGGCAATGTGCTGCGCGTACCACTTTCATGCCAGGAGTCCAGTCAGAAGCAGGTACCAATGAGTGCGGACAAAATTATCGAAGCGACGAACGTCTCCAAATGGTACAGCACCTTCAGAGCATTGACTGACGTCAACCTCACCGTCCGCAAAGGCGAACGCATCGTAATCTGCGGCCCCTCCGGATCCGGAAAATCGACGCTGATCCGCTGCTTCAACCGGCTTGAGGCGCATCAGGAGGGAGAGATAACCGTCAACGGGATTAGGTTGCACAACAAAATGCGCGATGTGACTGCAGTTCGCAAGAATGTCGGCATGGTATTCCAGCACTTCAATCTTTTCCCGCACATGACCGTGCTGATGAACTGCATGGCCGGTCCAATGTGGATCAAGGGCGTGCCCGAAACCGAGGCCAAGAAGACCGCGCTAAAGTTCCTCGAGCGCGTGCGAATACCGGAGCAGGCCAACAAGTTTCCCGGTCAGCTCTCCGGAGGCCAGCAGCAGCGTGTCGCAATTGCTCGGTCCTTGTGTATGGCACCTGCGGTCATGCTGTTCGACGAGCCGACCTCGTCACTCGATCCGGAGATGGTCGCCGAAGTGCTCGAGACGATGACCAGTCTGGCGCGCGACGGCATGACCATGGTCTGTGTCACCCACGAGATGGGCTTCGCGCGCGCCGTTGCCGACCGGGTTATCTTTATGGATTGGGGCCAGATCGTTGAAGAGGGTAAGCCGAACGACTTCTTTACCAATCCCCAGCACGACAGAACAAAGCTCTTCCTCAGCCAGATTCTGAAAAGCTGAGGGACGCCTTCATGGGATGGTTGTTGTAGGCGCTCACGCCTTCTCAGGACCGCAAACGGTAGCAATCGACAGAATGTAGGACTTACCATAATGATAAAGCTTCCGAGCAACTTCCCGGACTTTGGTCTGACTCCCGAGGAAAGGCGGTTCGCCACCCGGAGCCACTTTTACGAATGGCCAGGCATGGATGGCGCGCGTGGAGAGATCTGGTGCTACAGCGACCGGATTTCCTACCGTTCGGGCGAAACGGTGCGGCTGCAGGTGAGTTCAACTGCGCCAAGTTTTACCATTGAGATCATGCGCGATGGTGCGACCGAGACGAAAGCGTTTGAGCAAAGCGGCATCGCGGCGCGCTGGCAGGAAACACCGGACCAATGCTCGGTCGAGGGCTGCGGCTGGGAAACAGCGTTCGAGTTCAAGGTTAGCGAGGACTGGCCGTCCGGCGGCTATCGCGTCAAGTTGACGGCGGAAGGTCGCGACGGTAGACCGATACATTGTCATCACGTCGTGATCGTGCTGCCTCAAGCCGGACGCAAGCCTGGCCGCGTCCTGCAGGTGGCAGCGACCGGCACATGGCGTGCTTACAATACCTGGGGTGGTTCAAACCATTACGAGGGCATCACAGGGCCGGATCGCAATCAGTGGTCCCCTATCGTTTCCACGCAACGACCATGGGGGCGGGGCTTTGTCGTTCTGCCGCCGGATGCGCCTCGTGTGCCGCTCGAAATGATGATGCCACCCAAGTCCGTACCGCGTCATCCACACAAGGAATGGGCCTACGCTACCGGCCATTCGAAAAAATACGCCTCGGCCGGTTGGGCGACCTACGACTGCCACTTTTTCCATTTCGCCGAGCGCGCCGGGTATAACGTGGATCTCGTCAGCCAAGATGAACTGCACTTCTCTTCCGAGATCCTGCTTGATTATGACTGTGTGACCTTCGTGGGCCACGATGAGTATTGGACATGGGAGATGCGCGATGCCGTCGACGCATATGTCGACCAGGGAGGTCGTGTGGCACGGCTTGCCGGCAACTTTTGTTTACAGACCAGGCTTGAGGACGAAGGGCGTCGGCAGGTGTGTTATAAGACTCGTGCCCGCGCAGAGGA
Source organism: Mesorhizobium sp. C395A (assembly GCF_030323205.1). Classification (NCBI taxonomy): domain Bacteria; kingdom Pseudomonadati; phylum Pseudomonadota; class Alphaproteobacteria; order Hyphomicrobiales; family Phyllobacteriaceae; genus Mesorhizobium; species Mesorhizobium sp. C395A. The sequence goes on from NZ_CP100473.1 coordinate 5,795,278, forward strand.
TCCAATCTATAAAAGCGGCGACACAAGCCGCACGACTACGCTTTGGGAGGCACCTGAGGTCGGCCGCCCAGAGGCACAGACTTTTGGTCTAAACTCTACCAGAGGCGTTTATGCAGGCTGGCTTGGCTGTGCACCACGGGGAGCCCGCGGCTTCCCTATCTACAGACCAGAGCACTGGGCTTTTGCCGACACCGGTCTTTTCTATGGTGATGTGCTCGGTGCCGAGAGCCACATATTCGGCTACGAGGTGGACGGGCTGGACTATGAAATTCGCGATGGCCTGCCATACCCTTCGGCTACGAGCAACGCGCCGGAAGGAACCGAGATCCTTGCGATCGGAATGGCTGCCCAGATGGAGTGGAGTGCCGATCTGGCGCCGGAAGACCTCGTGCTGCACGACGAAGTTCGCGAGACTGCCGAGGCGGTGTTCGGTGAGGCAAACAGCGAAAATGTGGAAAAGCTCAAGCGGGGAAATGGTATGATTGTCAATTTCAGCCGCGGCAAGGGCGAGGTGTTCCATGCCGGAAGTTGCGAGTGGGTAGCAGGCTTGCTGAGGCATGATGCGATGGTGGAGCAGGTAACCTGCAATGTGCTCAACCGGTATCTTAGTCGCGGATAATATCTTAGCCGCGCGATCTTTAACTCGCTTTTGAAACAATTGTCGCTAGCGGAGCACGGCGGAACGTGTCCGATTGGTCATCCGAGCCATGGCTATCTAGTTTTATACGGAGACAAGATGATAAGAGAACTGCATTTCGGACTAAGCGAGTTTCAAGCCCGTCTTGCCGCCGTTAAGAAGGAAATGACAAAGAGAGGACTAGACATCCTCCTTCTTTCGGAGCCGCCCAATCAAAATTACCTCACCGGCTACAATGCGTATTCATACTATACGCCTCAAATGGTGATTGTGGCCCAGGACCACGAAGAACCCATCTGGATTGGCCGTTTCATGGACCGTGTTTCGGCCTCCATGACCACTTATCTCACTGAGGAGAACATCCGAGCTTACCCCGACACGTATGTTCAATCCACGACACTTTCGGCCTACGCCTTCATGGCCGATGTCGTGAAGGAAGTAGGAGGTGAAAAGGCGCGCATTGGCGTGGAGATGGGCGGTTATTATTATCCCGCCCGTGCGCACGCCGATCTCACCCGCGCGTTGCCCTATGCCGAGTTCGTGGATGCCGACCTCCTTGTGGGCTGGCTCCGGCTCGTGAAGAGCCGGGCTGAAGTCGCTGTCATGCGTCAAGCTGGTCAACTTGCAGATGTCGCCATGAAGCGTGTCATCGAAACGGTGGAAGCCGGCGTCCGTGAATGCGATATCGCGGCTGCAATCTATCACCAACAAATATCGGGCACTGCTGAGTTCGGTGGTGACTACCCTTGTTGCCCCCCTGATCTTTGTATTGGTGAGCGGTCAATCGCTCCGCACGCTGCATGGACTGACGACCCGTTGCCAAGTTCCACGGTGGTCAATTTGGAGCTGTCGGGATGCCGGCACCGTTACCAAGTCAACCTGGCTCGTACAATTGTCCTCGGCAAGCCGTCACCCGCTTTCCAAGACCTATCGGAAATTGCTGTCGAAGCTTTGAATGTCGGCCTTGACGCAGTCCGTCCTGGTCGGACTTGCTCTGAGGTAGATAGCGAATTTCGGAAAGCTCTTGCCCGCCACGGAATTGAGAAAGAGTCTCGCATCGGATACCCGACTGGCATCGGGTTCCCCCCCGCCTCGGGGGAACGCACGGCAAGTATTCGCAAGGGTGATGAAACCGTCCTTCAGCCAGGTATGGTGTTCCATATGATGCCCGGCCTATGGCTTGACAACGTTGGGATCACGATCACACAGAGCTTCGCAGTCTCTGATACTGGTTTTGAGCCTCTAACGATGACTCCGCGCAAACTATTCGTCAAATAGAGATCGAAACCTGTGCACAATCATCTGATGCCAGCGTGTCTTGTTCGCTTTCGAAATGGCGTGGCTGGGTCGGGTGAGTATCTGCGCCAGCAGCTAACGAGCGATGGGAATTTGCGGCGCCTTGTTCGGCCCTGCATGTGCTTTCCGAGCGTTTTCGCAACATGGCGGCTTTTGGAGGGTTAAGCGATGACCGAACTCGATCGGGCGGACATCGCGCTTCTCCAAGCCGTTCAAAAGAACAACCGACTGACCTCAGAGGAACTTTCAGACGTAGTCCACCTTTCGCCGACCGCATGCCAGCGGCGTTTGAGACGGTTACGCAACGAGGGCGTAATTCAGGCGGATGTTTCCATCGTCTCGCCCAAAGCAGTTGGACGACATATCACCATGATCGTTCTGGTCTCCCTCGAACGAGAAAGAGCTGACATCGTCGATCGGTTCAAGGCCGCGATACGAAATACGCGTGAGGTAATGATGGGATATTACGTAACGGGGGATGCCGACTTTATGCTCGTCGTTACCGCAAAAGACATGGAGGACTACGAGCACTTTACGCGGCGCTTCTTCTACGAGAACCACGATATCAAGGGGTTCAAGACAATGGTGGTGATGGATCGCCTGAAGGCGAGCTTCGCTATTCCTATCGAGGCGTAGCACCCCTGGCGGTGAGGGATACTCCGGACGGGTCGAGGTGATCTAGGTACTGGCGCCAGAGAGAGCGCTGGATCGCCAGGTCGGCGAGGTTAAGTGCACGGCGCCTGGTGTTTTGCAGAGACACCTGCATAACGAGCGTCCAAGTCGGCGCTTCTTTCCGCCCAGCCGCTGCTAGCGTCTGTATCAGGCATCGTTGATGAACGAGCTCGGTCAAGCTGCCGTCGGAGCCCTTGCCGACGCATAACAGTAACCAGATCACGATCTGGCGAGACAAGCATTCAAGAGACCGCCATTTCCAGCCTCGGCTTTCACAGGATACTTTAAGCAAAGGTTGGAACCGACGTCCAGATTTGATTAGGCAGCTAAGATGCAGTCCCACAATCCGCCACACTTTGTTGGCTCCTGGAGCGGAGACTTTGGAATCTCGACTCACCACCCAGCTGCCACAGCGGCGGCGAATGCTATCCGCCTTCAAGGCGGGAACGTGTTTGACATCGCAGCGCTGGCCTGCGCTTGGGTAACTGATCCCGCTAACTGTAGCCCTTTCGGACGCATGCAAGGCATCTACTCTCTCGCCGGTGTGGTCGGTTGCCTGGGCGCCGCTACTCGCATGCGGTCTGTCACAGACTCTACAATTCCCGTACCAGGCAACATCGCCGCCTGGTTCTGGTTTCGAGACAGCGGTCGTTTGCGCCTTTCGTTTCGCGATCTCGTCGCACCAGCAATCGTTGTAGCAAGGCAGGGCTTCACCCTTTCTCCCGCCTTGGCTACCGCCTTGCACCTCTCATCATCGGATCTGACGCAAGACCTTCGCACGATATATTTGGGCGATAGCGCATCCCTTCGTGCGCTGGTTCGAAATCCCGCACTCTCTGAACTTCTTCGAGTTCTTGCGGAATCGACCTGCGAAGATCAGTTCTGGCGCATCCTCCGGAGCAGCGACCCGGGTCCTTGGCAGGCGGAAGAAGGTCTGGAAAATCCCGTCCGCGATGTAACTCCACGCTCGCTCGATGCTATTCTCGGGCCGAACGGGGAAGTCGAGCGTCTTTTTTGTACAGGAAACTTGGAGACTTGGGGAACGTGGACACTTGTTGGCGCTGCGGTAGCCGTCGAACTCCGCAAGTGCCGGGCGCTGGATGATTTCGGACGGGCCATGGAGGCGTACGTCCTTGCGACAATACTCGATCGGACCTTGGTTCGGCTCAAGGAATCATGGTGGCGCGCCGCGCTCGGCTTCAGTTACGCCATGCAATCGCGTGTAGTGTTTGAGGGCCAAAAACACGACGTCACCGAGATGTCGCCGCTCATTCTTGAAACGACCAATCGCCCGCGCCTCGCGATCGGCGCCGCGGGTAGCGAGCGGATCTTGGGCGCGCTAACTTATCTGCTTTTTCTACGGTTTGGGCTTGGGCTTCGAGAAGACATGACGCGTCTTATGTCACAGCCCACGCTCTTTCCGAAGGACGGCGGCATCCGAGTTCATCGGGAATTCTGTCAAGCTGCGCGCTCACATTTGGAGAGTCGTGGGTTTACGCTCACGCTGGCAGACTACAGCGTGGAGCATCACTTGGGGATTGTTAATCTTGTCGAGCGGCTCGACAGCGGTAGCTACAAGAGCGGAACTGATCTTTCAGGTGATGGCTGGGCAGTTTGATGACTCTGCAAGACGCGTCCGAAGAGGAGGATAGACGTGAGTGAAAAGGAAGCGCTGCTTGCAGCCATCGACAAAGATCGCGACGAGATTATAGAATTTCTACGTGCGTTCATCCGGGTCAGGAGTCCTAATCCTCCCGGGGATACACAAGAGGCAGCGCGTTACGTCGGCGAGTTCCTGGAGGCTGAAGGACTGGACTACCGCGTTGTCGCACCGAACAAGCTATTCCCGAATATCGTTGCCAGTTTTGCAGCGCCGCAACCTCGGCGTCACCTAGTGCTTAACGGCCACATCGATGTTTTCCCGGTAGACCCAGTCGGCTGGACCAAGGATCCTTGGGGCGGGGAGTTGGTTGACGGCAAGATTTTCGGACGTGGCGCATGCGACATGAAAGCTGGCACCTCCGCCTCAATCTTCACGTATCGCTATCTACATCGCATACGCGACAAACTGAAGGGCCGGCTGACGCTGACCTGTGTATCTGACGAGGAAACGTTCGGTCCTTGGGGTTCGCGCTACCTAGTTGATAACTGCCCGGAGGTTCTCGGCGACTGTATGCTCAGCGGGGAACCCAGCGGCCACAGCGCTATTCGCTTCGGCGAGAAGGGGCTACTCTGGGTTACCCTCAACGTGAGGAGTCCTGGCGCACACGGGGCTTACACCCACGCATCTGAGAGCGCCATCAAGATTGCCTGTCGGATAATCGCGGATCTCGAGATTTTAACCAATATCCCTGCTACCCTGCCACATGACGTCGAACAAGCAATTAGGAAGGCAGCGGCGGCGGTCGATCAGGTGTGGGGCAAAGGCGCCGCCGATATTGTGCCGAAGGTAACCTTGAATATCGGCGTGATAGCCGGCGGATTGAAAATCAACATGATACCCACTCATTGCAGATTTGAGGCCGACATTCGCGTCCCGCTCGGGGTCGATAAAGACACGATTGTTAAAGAACTAGGCCAGATTGTTGGGCGCTATCCACTGGCAACGTTCGAAGAAAACCACTTCACTCCGCCGGCTTATTGTGACCCGTACGGCGACCTGTCCGAGTTGCTTCGGCGAAACGTCGCTCAATTATCCGGTATCTCGACAACACCGATTGTTAGCCTGGCTGGGACAGACGCACGGCTTTGGCGATATCGCAATGTTCCCGCCTACATCTACGGGCCGCCGCCCATTGGAATAGCCTCCCACGACGAATATGTGTCGATCGACGATTACTTGCATGTGGTTCGCGCGCACGTGATGTCGTCCTACGACTATTTGTCATAAAATTGGAGCACTGAGAAAACGCAAGCCCGTGCCCTGCTCAGGTCCATAGCCCCGGCCAGGAGCGACTAGGCGCACCGATGCCCTGTTGCCGATCCTCAATCTCAGTTCCCATGGGCGTACCCGGCCGACGACGATGCAGCAAGTACGCTTAAATCGCCGGGTCGCCCGGGACCACATGAGCCGAATTCCTCAGCCGCGAAAAATCACGGGATCGGGGCGCAACGGTATCGGGATCCACCCCCAAATACGGTTGCAGGTCACGCGGCGTGAGCGGATGGCCTTTTCGTAAATTCGGACGCAGACGAGTGCGTTATTTTCAATAACCCAGAGTTAGATCGACTTCTCGAGTTATTGGCTTGCCACCGACAAAATCCGCAACGCTCTGCGTTCCCCAGCGGAGGTCCCGCTCCAGAACGTCGTCTGCGTTTGCAGCTTGGTCATTGGAACAGATTACATTCGGAAGCTTATGCACTTCCAACCTGGGTAAGAAGCTAGTGGGAAAGCTTCTTCCGAACTCATATCGATTCCAAACGTCGGCGGCATAGCCCCGCAAACGCCCAGAGGTCAGCGCCTCGTAAAGTGGCTTTTCCTGGATTAGGCCGCTGCGAGAGACGTTAATGAGAAAGGCAGTTCGCTTCATCGCGGAAAACTCTGGAACACCGAACATTTGCGTAGTTTCGTTCGTATCTGGCATCGTCAATACAACGTAATCGCATTGCCCGAGGACGGAGTGCAATTCATCGACCCCATGCATGGAATCGACATGTTCTGCCGGCCGATCCTTATTGCGGCGTACGCCTAGCACCCGCATGTCAAAGCCTTTCGCATGCTTCGCGATGCGGCTCCCGATGCTGCCCACGCCCATAATGCCCATCGTGCGACCGTCAAGCATCGCGGAGCGGTACTCATCATCAAAGAGGGGAAACAATCGCCGGCCCTCTAATGTCACTTTGTGTTTGAATAAGGTCTTCTTTGCCAACGCCAAGGCGAACATCATGGCTTGCTCGGCAACTGCGTGCGCATTTGCACCGCGAATATTTGCGAGCTTGGTGCCATGCTGTCGAAAGTGCGAGAGAGCGCCAATGTGTTCGAGATCGTCACAGCCTGAATGGACCCAGCAAAAGAACTTAAGATTGTTTGCCATCTCTAAAATGCGCTTGGGAAGGGCAAATCCGATGAACACATCGGCGTCAACCGCATGAGCTGCCAAATCCGAATAGCTGGCCTCAAAGCGAGAGAAGTATTCTCCTTTGGGTGCCACGACCTCTGTGCCATCTGGAAGGGCGTTTCTGAGATTGCCGAGTTCGTCGTCCGTCGCATGCCACAGGCAAAGAACTTTCATAGTGTTAAATCTCCTCCTTCTATCGGTGACTGATGGGGTCTCAACCCCGGGGATGACGCGAGTTCAAGCTTAAGCGGTTCCCCGAGTTGGCGGCTTCAAAACCTGCCTGCCGTCCAGCGGAATCCTGCGAAAACAGGGCATTCATGCAGGATTTCAGCAGAAGTGGATTTGCGCTTCTCTGCCGATCCTCTCGTCGAGCGGTCGTCCGCTGGCCGGCACACGCAGATGGTTGCAGTGGCACGCTCTGCACTCGGTTCATTGGTAAACGCAAACAGGAATGGTCGCCGGTGGCGACTGACTTTCTATTGATCAAGAAGATGTGGTGCGGCGCGCTATTTCGCTCACGCTGTTCCAGCCATGTTAAAAATAGAGGCCGTGACGAGAAAGACATGGCGCCCCCATCCCGAGGTGATGCTGCGCGCCCCACATAGCTCGACGCGCGCCTGGATCAGACGCTCGACCAGCGAGCGGGTTGTTATTCGAAGCGATGGCCTTCACCGCACAGAGCCACGCCGCGAAGGCCAGTTTCGAAGGTCACCCCTCTTGTTTGTCGTAAGCTGCTACGTGTCCGCGCATTATGCCTTCGGCGTCAACGTAAATGAACGTCATTGTCAGGACCTTCCCATCAGACGAGACCGTGCGGGTTCCCGCTCCGACGACTTTATCCGCCTTCTTCGCCGTAAGGACGAGGGTGTTGGCGTTGACCCGCTCCTGGGACATCGTGTCCATCATGGAGTTGCCGGTGTGGGAGTAGTATTCGCCGTCTTGTTTGGAGATTAGCTGCTCGGAGAACGGTGACCCATCGGGCAGAACCGCGTGGACTGTGCCAGTGATGGTGCCATCTGGGTTCTGCGTATATGTGCGCGTCGCAGATTTGTAACTGAACGGTGTTGGCTCGTTGATAAATTTTGACTTCGCCAGATTCAACTTCCATTCGCCTATGGCCGGATCTATCGATTCCATGTACGTTTACCTCCCTTGCTGTAGTGAAGAAGCTGGTTTCACTCTGCTGCTGCAAAATATTCTCAGAACAGCATCAGGACACGGATCCTATGCGCTGTAGGGTGACAGTTTACGTCGTATTGGGTGGTCTACGGGTTCATTTCCTGCAAAAGATCGCGTGTCGGCGCTCTGTTAGAACACGCGATAGATCGATACGAATGAGTCAACCTAATGATCCTACAACATTTGTTGCAAATCAAGCTAGGTTGGGGTAGAGTCAGCGCCTGCAGGACTGATGAGGTCCGATCTGCCCCGAGAGGTACCGACAGACAAATCTAGCCGTGGGACACTCGTGAGAAGATGCCATCGCTCGCGCATAAAAACGGGCCAGCATTGGGACCTGCGCTCGAGTCTGCGAAATACCTCGTTTTGAAGGGTTACGCGATGATCCAACTCGATCAGGTAGACCTCGCGCTTCTCCAAGCCGTTTCAAGAACAGCCAACTGAGGAGAGGGTCGCTCTCGCTCGACCGCATCCAAGGGCGTTCAACGTGGATATGCAGCGAGAGGCAGGAAAGACGCACAATCATGGGCTCGAGATCGACCTCGCTCCAGATCCTGAAAAGTGCACCTCGAACCCTTGTTTTGCAGAAACCCTGCATAGCGAACGTCCAAATCGGCGCTTCTTGCCACCAGGCAGCTGCTAGGGTTGATATCAGGCATTGATGATGAATGACCGTGGGATCAGAATGAAAGCAATCACCAACAATTTACTCTCTGAAGTCGAGCGTGAAGCCGTGGTCGGAATGCGGCACGCGATGCATCGCGAGCCCGAACTTTCGAACAACGAGTGGAAGACTCAGAAGCGGATTATCGAGACCCTGGCCGGCTTCGGTTTGAACGAAGCGAAGACGTTCCACAAGACCGGTGTCTATATCGATATCCAGGGCTCGGCTTCTGGTGCAAATCGCTCGATCGCGCTACGCGGAGACATTGACGCCCTTCCTATCGAGGAAGCCCGTGAGGACCTATCGTACAGGTCGCAGGTGCCGGGAGTGATGCACGCGTGCGGTCACGACATGCACGGCTCAATCGCTTTGGGCACGGCCCTTGCGTTTCATCGCATGCGAGATCGATTCTCCGGGATGGTACGTGTATTCTTTCAGCCGGCGGAAGAAGAAGAGCCGCTTGGTGGCCGATCCGTGGCAGAGGGAAATCTGCTGGATGGCTTTGACGCTGCAGTCGGTTTTCATGTTCGCACCGATATCCCGGTCGGCTCCTATGGGGCTCGCGCAGGGGCGGTAACAAATTCATCAGACCAGTTTACCCTGGTAGTTCAAGGAACCATGGCCCATGGCGCGAAGCCTCATCTTGGGGTGGATACGATCGCAATCGCTGCGGCCTTCATCAATGAGGTTCAGAAGGTCGTCTCCCGCGAAATGCCGGTCGACGATCGGGTGATTGTAACGATCGGCACCATCCACGGCGGAGACGCGAGAAACATCATTTGCCCAGAGGTCACGCTGGAAGGCACCATTCGGACCGCCAGTCCTGAGCGGCGGGCTCAGTTGGTACGACGCGTGCGCGAGGTCGCCGAGGGAGTTGCTACAATGCATCGTGGAAGTGCGGAGTTTCGCTCCCAATTCGGTGACCCGCCTGTTATCAACGATCACGCTATGGTCGAACAGTTCCGTCGGCTTGTTTGTCAGTCGGTGGGTGATGGCAAATATATTGAAGGATCGGCCAGTACCGGTAGCGATGACTTTGGCTTCTACTCAAGTTGTGTTCCGTCAATATATTTCTGGTTTGGAAGCAAGGAGCCTGGTTATGAGGCGGGCGTTCACACGTCCACATTCGGCGTGTCCGACAAAGTTCTAATCCCGACAACCGAACTGGCGATTCAATACTGCTGGGATCTTCTGCACCCCTCATCGTCCTAAGTAGGTACATTCTATACAAGACACCGTCGTCGCCCATGATCCGCTTGGCAATGGAGTGGTGTAGGTGGCACTGGAGGCCGGCTAGTCGGGTAAAAATGATCGAGCTCAAACATATCGAAGGTGCGCGTAATCGGATCGGAGATCGGATACTCCGTACGCCGATCGTGCTTTCATCTCCGCTATCTGCCATCTGTGACGTTCCTGTATATCTTAAACTCGAACATCAACAGACGACGGGTAGCTTCAAACTTCGCGGCGCCTTCAACGCGGTTCTCCAGTTGTCTAGAGATGAGCGGTCACGAGGTGTTGTTGCTGTCTCAACCGGAAATCACGGCAGAGCACTTTCGTTCGCAGCCAATACATGTGGTGTGAAGGCAACGATTTGTATGTCGGCTTTGGTGCCAGAAAATAAGGTATCCGAGATCCGGCGCCTCGGTGCAGAGGTCCGCATTATTGGAAGATCGCAGGATGAGGCCCAGGAAGAAGCCGAGCGGTTGGCTAGCAACGAAGGGCTGTGCTTGCTACCCCCGTTCGATCATCCGGCGATCATCGCAGGTCAAGGCACGCTTGGGCTGGAGATCGCCGAGGCGCTGCCGGATGTCGCGACCGTGCTGATTGGACTGTCGGGCGGGGGCTTGGCGTCGGGTGTCGCGCTCGCAATCAAAGGTTGGCGGCCGAAGGCGCGAGTCATTGGCCTCACGATGGATCGCGGCGCCGCGATGAAGGCCAGTCTTGATGCCCGCCGCCCGGTCCAAGTGGCAGAATTCGAAAGTCTCGCGGACTCACTCGGCGGCGGTATAGGACTCGCCAACAAGTGGACGTTTGCCATGTGCCGGGACCTGCTGGACGACGTTGTCTTGCTTAGCGAGACGGAAATCGCGGCTGGTATGCAGCACGCATACATGGAGGAGCGCGAGGTTGTGGAGGGCGCTGGAGCGGTTGGGATTGCAGCTCTCTTGGCAAACAAAGTGGCCAACCTGCGTGGCCCGGTCGTGACAGTCTTGTCGGGCCGAAATGTTGACATGCACTTACATCGTCGGGTCGTGAGCGGCGCGACAGTTAATTTTCGAGGATGACGTCATGAGAACGACCACGATATTGACTGAAGATCAACTGAGAAATCTGGTGCGCCTGGATGTGAAGGCAGTCGCTTGCGTGGAAGGAGCGTTTCGCACCCTCGCGACAGAAAAAGTCGTTATGCCGTCAATTCTGCGGCTCGATATTCCCGAATACCGCGGCGAAGTGGACGTCAAGACGGCTTATGTGCCCGGCCTCGATGGCTTTTGCGTAAAGATTAGCCCTGGATTTTTCGGCAACCCCGAAGTCGGCTTGCCCAGTACCAACGGCCTGATGATATTGCTGTCCAGCAAAACGGGCTTGTTACAGGCGCTGTTGCTGGACAACGGCTATCTGACGAATGTGCGTACAGCCGCCGCTGGCGCGGTATCTGCGAAGTACCTTGCCCGCGAAGATGCGTCGGTCGCTGCCGTTTTCGGTGCCGGGGGGCAAGCGCGTCTGCAGTTGAAGGCTCTTATGTTGGTGCGGCCAATTCGTGCGGCCCGTATATGGGCTCGTGATATAGCCAAGGCTGAAATGGCTTCACGAGAGTTGACCGATGATTTGGGCATCACCGTCACTGCATGCGCAACTCAGGAACAGGCGGTCGCCGGCGCGCATGTGATCATTACTACGACACCAGCTGATAGTCCCATCCTAAAGGGCCAATGGCTCGAACCCGGGCAGCACATCACCGCCATGGGTTCAGATGCAGAACACAAGAACGAAATCGAACCGCAGGCCATTGTCCGTGCTGACCTCTATGTGGCGGACAGTCTCACGCAAACTCGCCGCCTTGGTGAGTTACACCACGCAATTGCGGCAGGTGCGGTTGCTGAAGGTCTACCTTTACCTGAGCTCGGTCAAATTGTTGCAGGCGCGATCGCCGGCCGCACCGACAACAAACAGATTACGATAGCTGATCTAACCGGGACAGGCATTCAGGACACCGCCATTGCTAACCTGGCTTTCGCAAGAGCGGTTGCCGCGAAAGTCGGAACTAAGATCGAGGGATGACTTGGCGCAAAGCTTGGGTGCCCAAGCCGAAATGAATGCAGGTCACGGTGTTGAGGTCCCCAGTCGTCACTTTGCTGCACGCGATTCAATTGAACACGTTCATATTCACGAGCAAAGCCAGACGAAGTTTGGGAAATCTTCTGCACCGCGGTAACTGCCGTTTGAAATCAAGGAGCCACATTCATGTCTTCGCAAAGCAGCACCATTCTTGGAGTACTTGAGCTAGATGAAGGCCTGTCCCCTGACAGCCCGGCTCTTGCTCCGCGCGAAGGATCCCTCTTGCATTCGGCGACCTTTAATCGACCCGTAATCACAGAAATGGTGGAAGGTGCCTTGGCAGATGTTGTCATTCGAGGTGACGCTTCACTCGAAGGCGCCTGTGTGACAGCTGCTCGGCGGCTGGTCGATCGAGGTGCCGGCGTAATTGCCGCTGACTGCGGCTTTTTCATTCGTCACCAGGCAGCGATCTCCGCAGCAGTCAATGTCCCGGTTGTAACGTCGAGCCTCCTCCTCATTCCGGCTCTCATGCGTCAGCTTGCGCCTGCAAAAAAACTCGCCGTATTAACAGCCGACTCACGACATTGCAGTGAAGACCTGTTGGGCATCCAGCACCCGGCCGATCGGAAGCGCGTTGTCATCGGAGGGATCGAAGGTGGCGTATACGTACGCAACGCTTTGGCACGCCCATTGGTGCGAACTGACGTTGATCAGATTGAACGGGAGGTTGGCGACCGCATCGCGCGACTTCGCGCCGAGCATCCCGAGATCGCGATCACACTCTTCGAGTGCACGGGGTTTCCTGTTGTAACAAGTGCAATTCGACGCCAAACGGGGCTGCCCATCTACGACATAACTGACCTTTGCAAGCTGACGCTCGCGGCGGTGTCTAGCCTGCGCTCGGCATAAGTTTCACGGAACTATCGAAGTATTTGAAATGAGCGACGAAACGTTGCGGTTCGAGTTGTCCGAATACAAGATACGCCTCGAAAAGCTCGCAAGGCAATGGAGCAGGCAGGCGTCGACATATTGGTCGTAACTGATCCAGCCAACATGGGATGGCTAGCCGGGTACGATGATTGCTCCTATTACGTTCAGCAATGTGTAGTGGTTTCCAAGGACAAAGAGCCTCTTTGGTTCGGCCGGCGCATGGACGCCAATGGCTGCCGCCGGACGGCCTATATTAGCGAGGATCGCATTAAGTGGTATGCAGACGAATACGTACAGTCCGACACGCTGCACGCAACGTCGGTGCTGGGGCAGATCGTCATAGACGAGGGACATGGCTCGGCGACGATTGGCGTCGAGAAGGATAGCGCCTGCCTTTCGGCCCGATCATTTGAAGCGCTTTCGGCGTCACTCCCGAATGCAAAGTTCAAGAAGGCCGATAGACTGATCAATTGGCCTCCCAAGTAGGCATCCGCGCCGCGGGTGCCGACATAAGAGAGCTCGGCAATGACGTCGGATTGCCTAACTCCGGGGCGCAGCATCTCGGTGACGCCCTGATACATGGCTTCGACGATCTTGCCGGCGCCGCGCATATACTCGATTTCTCGCGGCGATTTAACCAGGCGCTATCGGCTTGCGTGCCGAATCTCGGCGCTGGCGCGGATGCCTCAGCTGCCCATCTCACCTGGACCGGTCGACCAATTCGAAGCGACGAGAGCATTTTCTTCGAGCTCGCCGGCCTTCACAAACGTTATCACTGCCCCTTGTCGCGCACCTATTACCTCGGGAAACCCACGCAGCCATCCTGGATGCCGAGAAGGCCGTTCTCGATGGCATGCAGGCCGGCCTCGCGGAAAAAGCTGTGGCTGGTGACCGTTGCGAGGATATCGCTAAAGCTTATTCCGGTGCTTTGGCACGATATGGCTTCGAGAAGACGAGCCGCTCGGGCCGTCCGATAGGAATGGGCTATCCGCCGGCATGGGCGAGAATTCCGATAGCTTCCGGGAAGGTGACAAGACCGAGTTACGCCCGGGAATGACTTTTCATTTCATGTCTGGCCTGTGGTATGGCGACTGGGGCATCGAAATCACCGAAAGCATTCTCATCACCGACGGCCAGGTTGAATTCCTCTCCAATGTTCCCCGAAAACTGCTCGTAATCGAGTAAGAAGGCTAAAACTTGCTGATGTAGATCAGGCAACGTTTCCGCATCGAGCACGCCATACTCCCTGGAAGGGCTGCCTACTCGCTGTGATGCGACAGAACCAAATCCTGCGATTCCAAGAGGCGGCTCCGCCTGACCTAACGTGTCGTGGTGTCGTGGTGTGGGCGCATCCCCGGGTTGATCGTCGCGCAATGTGTCCGAGTGTGAAGCGGTCTGACGTAGTCGAGGATACTGATCATACCGGCCTTCTGTAAACTTGCTGCCGTTCAGGGCATTACTATTGATCATGTTGCTTGGGGAAACCACAGCAAACTTTCTCCGATCCTAGAGCAGAATCTGATCACTCAGGCTCGTATCCTGCGGCGCAGAAGTAGTTTGAGCACTCCTCGGCGGTGAAGCGTGGCAAGGCGTCGCGGATTGCGTCCCAAAGCTCGGGGATGTTGCGTGCGGCGGCTTTCCTGAGGATCGACTTCAGCTTGGAGAAGGCATTCTCGATCGGGTTAAAGTCGGGGCTGTAAGGCGGTAGGAAGAGCATTCGCGCGCCGGCCGCTTCGATCGCTTGGCGGGCGGCGGCGACTTTGTGAGCGGGCAGGTTGTCGAGGATGACGATGTCACCAACTCGAAGCGTAGGCGCCAATACATGCTCGGCATAAGCGGCGAACCATTCACCCGTCATCGGTCCGTCGAGGACCATCGGCGCAGTCATGCCCGTCAGGCGCAATGCGCCTGTAAAAGTAGTCGTTTTCCAGTGCCCGTGCGGGATCGGAGATCGGCACCGCATGCCCCGCTTTGCCCGTCCACGCAGGCGAGCCATCTTCGTCGATGCGCCGGTCTCGTCGATAAAGACCAACCGTTCGGGATCGAGATCAGGCTGGGCCTTGAACCAGGCGCGTCGCCGCGCGAGCACGTCGGGCCGATCCTGCTCGCTGGCGTGCGCTGTTTTTTTTGAAGGTCATCGAGTGACGGTCGAGAAAGCGCCAGATCGTGCTCGGCGCGAACACGACCGCATGCTCCGCCCTGAGAAATTCAGCCAACTCGACCAATGTGATGTCGTCCTGACCTTCGATCACCGCCAGGATCGTATCCCGGTAGGCTTCGATCCGCTGGGAGCGCTTGTCTCCGCCTTGGGGCTTTGCCCGCGTCGCGCCGCTCTCTCGCCATTCGCGGACCCAGCGGACCGCGCTTGCCGCGGCAACACCGAAACGATCCGCCGCAGCCCGCCGCGACAGGCCACTCTCAACCGCTGCGATCACTCGCGAACGCAAATCCTCCGATATGGCTCTAACCATGCCTGCTGGCCTCCATACCCAGCCGACATGATGAATCAGCTATTCTCCCCGATGGGAATCCCTCGCGATTCCATCAGGTCAGATTATGCTCTAGGAAGATCCATTCTTAAGGCGTAAAGGTGTCCCACAGTGAGAGCCGCCTTGTGAACTGCGGAATCTTGAAAGAGGTCTTATGGATATTTTGTGAAGCGTCAGCGGTAACAGTGACAAAACAGCGTCGTCGATTTTGTCCTCGTCGATCTCCATGAAGCAGCAATAGAACGTCTGTCATTCGGACTCCTGCGGTCTATGCCGGATGCGTGTGCTAACGCACCGCGTTAAACGAACCAGGTGCTCGACACAGAATCACAAGGGATTCTGTCGATTGAAGATTTCTAGTAAACTTTCCGTAAGGGAGTCGTGGTAATTGGTTGCTTGAACTCCTCTGTCCGAATGATGGATCAAACTGCAGGGAACCGGATCACGTGCGGAGATCGCCAGTTTATGGCATCGACAGCAAGGCCGGCCCGCAAGTGGAGTTCGAGCTCCCACCGATGACCTTGCAACTGAATGCATCCGGGCACAATGGCAGATTGGCGAACTGCTCGGCTAGGTGGAATACGAGACGCCGGACCCGAAGTTGATTGAAGCCTGTCAGTTCCAGGCCTCTCGCAAGGTTTGGCACTACCCGCCCGCTGTGCCGGGAATCCGTTGTGCGCGGCACAAACACTAGAGATTACGCCCCCACATTACCCGCAACACATGTTTATGGTTTATTTGCCAACCTCGAGGCAAAGAAGGGCGCCAATTTGGGCACGGGTGTTCAGTGCCGCACTCGATCAAAGTCTTTAAGACCTTGGTATCCGCTTGCGGACCGCAGATACTGTTCGGCCGGCTTCGTCCACGTTCGCGCATCAAGGGCAGCCACAATGCCGCGCTGTCGGGCGCGATGGCGGCAGATCGCATTGCAGCGGCGCTCGCCGTCGGCCGTGCCAATGACGAAGTGATCAAGATCGAAGCCTAGGCGCGCCAGCGATATTGGCAGGATCTGAAACGCGTCCGCAACGTCAAGCTGCTCTGGTCGAAGTTCGGCACGGCGGTCGGCGTAGCGCTCGGCGGCCTCGATATTTGGACGAATACGCCCCTTGGTTTCTCCTTCTTCGGCACGCTGAAACACGGCAAGACCGACGCACAGTCGCTGGAGCCGGCCTCCTAGCAGAAGCCGATGCCTATCCAAAACCCGACGGGGGTCTAACCTACGACCGCCTCTCCTCGGTGTTTCTTTCGAACACCAACCATCAGGAGAACCAGCGGTGCATCTGCAGGTGAAGAACCTAGGCTGCAGAAGTCGTCCGAGCACAATATCTATGCCGGGTCCTCGACCCGCGGCAGGGAACGGCGACAAGGAGACCTACGTCATCAACGTCCCAAACAGCGTCCACTGCAAGACCTGGGACATCAAGGACCCCAACCAGAACATTAACTGGGTGCCGCCCCAGGGCAGCGAGGGGCCGGTCTACCCGACTATGTAAGAGCATTTTGATACGCCGCCGCAGATACGCGATGTTGCAGTTCAACATCGTCAGTTCTGCTGATGTGAACCAAATCCTTAATTGTGACCTAACCTTATGCCCACAACTTTTGGAACTGCACACTCGCCCCGACAGCCGCGGTTACTTCGGCCGAGACCATGCTTCCGTAAGGTTGTCCACGGCCGTCACGAGCAAGATCCCAGAGGCATATTCGGGAAGAGCGGAATGCTGCAGAAAGAAGAAAAGATTGCAGGATCACTGCGCAATGGCACAACGAAACGGTGCCAATTAGCTCGCACCTGAAGGCAGTATCATCTGAGCAAGTCAGATAAGCGAAAGCTGTCCTAAGCTCCAGATGTGCAGGCTGCCGCTCAATTTGGCCCAGTTCACACGTAGAGATTTCGCAGCCGAGAAAATCGGCAGCCGAAGGAGTTATGATGACGATCAATATCAAAGACATCAGCGAGAAAGACCGCAACAGTGTCCTGCATCCATTCACGCAGCTCAAGGACTTCGCTACGGGTAAGCTTGGCGAACCGACAATCGTCGAGACGGGAAAAGGCATCCGCATCCAGGATGCCCATGGGAACCAGCTTATCGACGGGTTCGCCGGTCTATACTGCGTCAATGTGGGCTATGGTCGCACGGAGGTCGCCGAGGCGATCTCGCGCCAGGCCTATCGGCTGGCCTACTATCACTCCTACGCCGCCCACACGACCGATGAGCTTGCGATCCTTTCCGATCGTCTGGTGAAGATGGCGCCCGGCAACATGAGCAAGGTGTTCTACGGCATGTCCGGCTCCGACGCCAACGAGACCCAGGCCAAGCTCGTCTGGTACTACAACAACCTGCGTGGCAAGCCGAACAAGAAGAAGATCATCTCGCGCGAACGGGGCTATCATGGCTGTAGCGTGGTCTCCGGCTCGATGACCGGCATGAGCTTCTATCACGACCATATGGACCTGCCGCTGCCGCAGATCGTCCATACCGGCGTGCCGCATCATTATTGGGGCGCTAATCCCGGCGAGACCGAGTGGGAATTCTCTGCCCGCCGGGCCGCCGAGCTCAACCAGTTGATCGAACGGCTTGGTCCCGACAATGTCGGCGCTTTCATCGCCGAACCTGTGCTGGGCACCGGCGGTATCACGCCTCCGCCGGAAGGCTATTGGGAAGCGATCCAGACGGTACTCAAGAAGCACGACGTGCTCCTGATTGCTGACGAAGTGATCACCGGCTTCGGCCGCACCGGCTCGATGTTCGGCTCGCAGCATTACGGCATCGAACCGGATCTGATCACGGTCGCCAAGGGTCTGACGTCCGCATACTTCCCGCTTTCCGCCTCGATCGTCGGTGAGAAGGTCTACAAGGTGCTGGAGGATGGCGCTGACAAGGCCGGCGCGTTCTCGCACGGCTACACCTATTCCGGTCACCCGATCGGTGCGGCTGCGGCAAACGCGGTCCTCGACATTGTCGACAGGGAGAACCTGCCCGGAAATGCGCGCGGAGTCGGCGCTTACTTCCAGGCTCAGCTTAAGGAGAAGTTCGCGCAACTGCCGATCGTCGGTGAAGTGCGCGGCGTTGGTCTCATGGGTGCCGTCGAGTTCGTTGGTGATCGCGAGAACAAGCAGCGCTTCGACCCGTCGCTGAAGGTCGGCGCTCGCGTCTCCAAGGCCGCCCGCGACCGCGGTCTCATCGCCCGCGCCATGCCGCATGGGGACATCCTTGGCTTTGCACCTCCGCTTGTCACCACCAAGGCGGAAATTGATGAGATCGTCTCCATCGCTGAGAAGGCGGTTCGCTCCGTTATGGATGAGCTCGTTCGCGACGGTCAGAAAATCTAGTCCGCGTGAATCGCGGCCGCCACGTAGACACTCACGTCTCATTCGACCGCCGCATTAAATTGAGGACGGCGGTGGTCAATGGAATATGTCTTGACCAAGAAACTTCACCGCCGCGCATGCCGGCGCATCATCAGGAAGGAAAGCTGGCTATGTCCGCTGCCAAACTTCATATCACCAGAGGCTTGTCGCCCATTTCCGTGTACAGCCCCTATGATGGGGCTCACGTGGGATCGGTCGACGCAACGGACGCGAGCGAAATCGGTGAACTCGTTACTCGCGCCCGGCGCGGAGCCGAGCTTTCTCGTAACCTGCCAAGGCACGGGCGTGCGAGCATCCTCGAATCCGCTGCGCAAATTGTCGAGTGCCGTCGCGATATATTCGCTGGAACCATTGTTCGGGAATCCGGAAAAACGATTGTGCAGGCACGGAAAGAGGTGCTTCGTTGCGTCAACACGCTAAAGCTCTCCGCCGAAGAGGCAAAGCGCAACGCGGGTGAGATCGTGCCCTTCGATGCCTATGCAGGATCAGAACAGCGCCAGGGCTGGTTCACGCGAGAGCCGCTCGGCATCATCACCGCCATCACGCCCTATAACGACCCGCTGAACCTTGTGGCCCATAAGCTCGGTCCCGCCATCGCCGGAGGTAACGCCGTGCTCCTGAAACCGTCAAATTTGACACCGTTTTCCACGATCAATCTTGTCGAAGCACTTTTCGAAGCGGGCTTGCCTCCGGAGGTCATTACCCTCGTTCACGGTGACAGAGAGTTGGTCACAGCGCTGATTTCAGCACGTGACGTACGCATGGTTTCGTTCACCGGCGGCTTCGCCACTGGAGAAGCTATCAGCCGATCCGCCGGGCTCAAGAAGCTTGCGATGGAACTTGGCGGCAATGCTCCGGTCATTGTAATGAACGATTGCGAGTTCGGCAAAGCAGTTGAAGCCTGCGTATCTGGTGCCTTTTGCGCAGCAGGCCAGAATTGCATCGGCGCCCAGCGCATCCTCGTGCAAGCCGAACTTTATGAGCGTTTCCGCGATGCCTTCGTCGCGGCAACAAAAAAGCTCAAGGCGGGCGATCCGTCGCGCGAGGAGACGGATGTCGGTCCGATGATCTCGCAGCAGGTAGCAGAACGAACCGAAGCAGCGGTCAGTGAGGCCATTGCCGCGGGCGCGAAATTGCTGTGTGGCCACCACCGCGACGGGTCCTTGTATCACCCGACCGCGCTTGAAGGCACGCCTACGACTTGCCGCCTATGGCACGAAGAGGTGTTTGCGCCCGTGGTCATGCTTGCTTCTTTCGACACGCTCGATGAAGCCATCGAAATGGCCAATGAACCGGAATACAGCCTGCACGCCGGCATCTTCACCAACAATCTGTCTGTCGCACTTGAGGCTGCAAATAAGATCGAGGCTGGCGGGGTAATGATCAACGACTCCTCGGACTATCGGTTTGATGCCATGCCGTTTGGTGGTTTCAAATACGGCAGCATGGGAAGGGAAGGCGTTCGATTTGCCTACGAAGAAATGACCCAGCCAAAGCTCGTTTGCATCAATCGCGGGTGAACGTGACTACGCAGTTCAACAGGATCTGCTGCGAGTGTTATGAAGCGAAGGGAATGAACTTTGGGGCGGCGTCTGGACGCCGCAACGGGAGAGCCTATGGGGAGTTTATGAACAAAGTTTACGACGATCCGAATTCGGCGCTTGAAGGTCTATTGTTGGACGGAATGTTCATTGCAGCGGGAGGGTTTGGCCTCTGCGGCATACCGGAACTGTTGATCAGCGCCATTCGCGAGGCGGGCACCAAGGAGCTAACCATCGCCTCGAACAACTGCGGTGTCGATGATTTTGGCCTCGGCGTGCTACTGAAGACGAGGCAGATCAGGAAGATGATTTCGTCTTATGTCGGCGAGAATGCCGAGTTCATGCGGCAGTACCTGAGCGGCGAGGTGGAGCTTGAGTTCAACCCTCAGGGGACGCTGGCCGAGCGGATGCGTGCGGGCGGCGCTGGCATTGCCGGCTTCTATACAAAAACCGGTGTCGGCACCGTGGTCGCCGAGGGCAAGGATCACAAGGTCTTCAACGGTGATACCCATGTGCTCGAGACCGGCATCGTCGCCGACCTATCGATCGTCAAGGCCTGGAAAGGCGACACGTCAGGCAATCTCGTCTTCCGCAAGACGGCCCGCAACTTCAATCCGCCGGCCGCCACCTGTGGCAAGATCTGCGTGGCCGAGGTCGAGGAGATCGTGCCGGTCGGCAGTCTCGACCCCGATCAGGTCCACCTGCCGGGGATCTACGTGCATCGCCTGATCCACGGCGAGCATGAGAGCGCGTCGAACAGCGCACCACGCGCCCGGCGGCTTGAGGGGAGGGAGAACAGACATGGCCTGGGACAGGAACCATATGGCGGCGCGCGCCGCGCGCGAGTTGCAGGACGGCACCTATGTCAATCTCGGCATCGGCATTCCGACGCTTGTCGCCAACCATATTCCCGAGGGCGTGCATGTGACGTTGCAGTCCGAGAACGGCCTGCTCGGCATCGGTCCATTCCCGACCGAGGACGAGATCGATGCCGACCTCATCAATGCCGGCAAGCAGACGGTGACGGCGCTGCCGCATTCGGCATTCTTCGACTCCGCTCAGAGCTTTGCCATGATCCGCGGCGGCAAGATCGCCATGGCAATCCTGGGGGCCATGGAAGTGGCCGAGAACGGCGATCTCGCTAACTGGATGATCCCCGGCAAGCTGGTCAAGGGCATGGGCGGCGCCATGGACCTGGTGGCCGGGGTCAAGCGGGTGGTGGTCGTCATGGATCACACCAACAAGGCCGGGGAATCGAAGGTGCTGAAAGCCTGCACGCTGCCGCTCACCGGTCAGGGTGTCGTCGACCGCATCATCACCAATCTCGGCGTGCTCGACGTCGTGGAAGGCGGATTGAAGCTGGTGGAGCTCGCCGACGGCGTCAATGATGATGAGTTCCGCAGCGCCACCGAAGCAGCGATCGTCAACTGACGAAGGGGGCACCTCGGCGGGCATGCCGATCTACCAATTTTGAACCAACGGAGGAAACGTCATGAGCACCCCATCCATCGTCGTTGCCAGCGCCGCACGCACGGCTGTCGGCTCCTTCAACGGCGCCTTCGCCGCCACCCCGGCGCATGAACTTGGCGCCGTCGTCATCAGGGAGCTTTTGGCGCGCGCCGGCGTCGAGCCGGGCGAAGTCGACGAGGTCATTCTCGGCCAGGTGCTGACCGCCGCGCAGGGCCAGAACCCCGCCCGCCAGGCGTCGATCAATGCCGGCCTGCCCAAGGAGACCACCGCCTGGGGCCTCAACCAGGTTTGCGGCTCGGGCCTGCGCGCCATCGCGCTCGGCATGCAGCAGATCGCCGCCGGCGACGCCACGGTGATCATCGCCGGTGGCCAGGAATCGATGTCGCTGTCGCCGCACGCCGAGCACCTGCGCGCCGGCGTCAAGATGGGCGACTACAAGATGATCGATACCATGATCAAGGACGGGTTGTGGGACGCCTTCAACGGCTACCACATGGGCAACACCGCCGAGAACGTCGCCCGCCAGTTCCAGATCACCCGCGACGACCAGGACCAGTTTGCGCTGGCCTCGCAAAACAAGGCCGAGGCCGCGCAGAAGGCACGGCAAGTTCAAGGACGAGATCGTCGCCTTCACGATCAAGGGCAGGAAGGGCGACACTGTCGTCGACCAGGACGAGTACATCCGCCACGGCGCCACCATCGACGCCATGTCCAAGCTGAAGCCGGCTTTCGACAAGGACGGCACCGTGACCGCCGCCAACGCGTCGGGCATCAATGACGGCGCCGCCGGCGCGCTGCTGATGAGCGAGGCTGAAGCCACAAGGCGCGGCATCACCCCGCTGGTGCGCATCGCGTCCTGGGCGACGGCCGGCGTCGATCCGGCGATCATGGGCACCGGACCTATTCCCGCTTCGAAGCGGGCGCTGGAAAAAGCCGGCTGGTCGGTCAAGGACCTCGACCTTGTCGAGGCCAACGAAGCCTTCGCCGCGCAGGCCTGCGCCGTCAACAAGGGCATGGGCTGGGATACGTCGATCGTCAACGTCAATGGCGGCGCCATCGCCATCGGCCATCCGATCGGCGCGTCCGGCTCGCGCGTTTTCAACACGCTGGTCTTCGAGATGCGTCGCCGCGGCGCCAAGAAGGGCCTTGCCACGCTGTGCATCGGCGGCGGCATGGGCGTCGCCTTGTGCGTGGAGGCGACGTGAGGCCGAGGACCGTGTGATGACCGCGGAGAATTGCGCCTCTACGATGTTTCGCTTGACCGATCTTTCAGCGGTCGAGATGCGCAGATAGATCGTGAGCACGACCTTGCGATAGCTGCTCTGCTGGCAAGCAATACGTTCATTCCTGCCGGACACAGCGGCGGTCCTTATAGTCTTAAGCTCGAAGTGACGGACACACGCCTGGCACTGCATATCTCCGACGAAAACGGCGGACATGTCGCAAGTCACCATCTCTCGCTTAGTCCCTTCCGCCGGCTGGTTAGAGACTACACTCGCATTTGCGAGAACTACTAGAGGCCGTCTGCCATCCCGGTCCGGAACGGTTGGAGGCAATCGATATGGGCCTGCGCGGCATCCACAACGAGGCCTCCAAGCTTCTGAAAGAGCGTCTGGCAGCGAAAGTGAGCGTCGACAAAGACACCGCTCGGCGGCTGTTCAGGCTGATCTGCGCTTGCTCACGCGGAATACATCTCAGCAAATTCCGTCGAGCTGAAGGTGATGCACGAAAACGCCACGATCAAAGAATTGCCGAGAGTTGGTTTACGCCCTTACGGCTTCGAAACTCCGGACTGGATCAAGAGGGGTGAGCTGACACTCGTTCCCCGAAACACGAACAGAAGGAAAACGTTCGTTGCCTGCAAAGTCAAAACTCCAAACTGAAATCCCGGATGAAAATCCTCTCCGGTCGCTTGCCACGAGCATCGCAAGACGAACTGCGGCAGCACGCGCATGAATGCGAACGCCTACGGTCTGGCGGCGAGGTCTCAGTGATGCAGGACAATTCTGCTGGCTTTCTGGAGAGTGTCGACCAGAACTTCCGTCATGCCATGACGTTCCTCGATCTGCCCGAAGGATTGGCCGACCGGATCATTCAGTGCAACTCGACCTACACCGTGCGCTTCGGTGTCAGGCTGCGCGGCCGCATGTACAGCTTCATCGGCTGGCGATCGGTCCACTCCGAGCACTGCGAGCCGGTGAAAGGCGGCATTCGCTACGCACCAGATGCCGATGCCCAGGAGGTGGAGGCGCTTGCAGCGCTGATGACGCTCAAATGCTCGCTCGTCGACGTGCCGTTCGGCGGCTCGAAGGGCGCGCTCAAGATCGACCCGCGTGAGTGGACGCCGCAGGAACTCGAGCGCATCACCCGCCGGTTCACTCAGGAACTGAACAAGCGTGGCCTGATCGGCCCCGGCGTCAACGTTCCAGCCCCCGATATCGGCACCGGTGAGCGGGAAATGGCCTGGATGATGGACGAGTTCCGTCGCGCCAATCCGACCGATGTGATCAATGCGCGTGCGTGCGTGACCGGCAAGCCACTGTCGAAGGGCGGCATCGCCGGCCGCACGGAGGCCACGGGCCGAGGCGTGCAGTTCGCCGTCCAGAGCTTCCTTCGCGATTCACGTACCGAGGGACTGAAAGGCCGGCGCGATCTCAAAGATGCGTCGGTCATCGTCCAGGGTTTTGGTAATGTCGGCTATCATGCAGCCAAGTTCCTGTCGGAAGGCGATGGTGCTCGCGTGACGGTTGTGGCTGAACGGAATGGCTGTCTCTCCAATCCGGGAGGCCTGGCCATCGAGGCGCTCAAGCAGCATCAAATCCGGACCGGCAGCATACTTGGTTTTGAGGGAGGCAAGTCGCACGCCAACGACATGGTCGGCATCGAACAGCCATGCGACGTTCTCATTCCCGCGGCAATGGAAAATGCCATCAATTCAGGAAATGCAGAGCGCATCAAAGCCCATCTTGTTGTGGAAGCTGCAAACGGTCCTATCACGTTTGAGGCGGACAAAATCCTCCGTTCGCGCGGCGTGACGATCCTTCCCGATCTCTATGTCAATGCCGGCGGCGTCGTGGTGAGCTATTTCGAGTGGGTCAAGAACCTGACGCACATCCCATTCGGCCTGATGGAAAGACGCCGGCGCGAACGGCGCAACCAGACGATTGCCGCAGCACTCGAACGGATGACCGGCAAGGAATTCCCCGCCGATATCCGCGACGAGTTCGTCGAAGGCGGCGCGGAAATCGATCTGGTTCGTTCCGGACTGGAAGACGTCATGCGTAGCACCTGGGGACGCATCGCCGATCTGATCGAAGGGCAACCGGATCTGGGTGACTACCGGACAGCCGCCTATGTGGCGTCCATTCGGCAAGTTGCTGACGCCTACGAGGCGATCGGCATCTGAGCCCTGGGCTGAGACATGCAATCCGCGCAGCAGAACTTATGGAGCGATCGGAATACGGGTAGTGTGCTGAGAGTTCTGCAAATTCGCTGAGAGGGGGCGGTCATGGCAGGCTGGTGATTGTTCACGTCACCTGATTCCCGCGAAGGAACGCCGCCATGACCAAGACTGAAGTTAAGACCGCCAGCGCTGCCGTCAAAGACATTTTGCTTTCGAACCCGGATGGATTGCACGAAGTGCTCCGTGCGGTGATGCAGGAGGTGCTTGAGGCCGAGATGGACGAGGCGCTGGGTGCCTCGAAGAGCGAGCGCACGCCCGAACGGCTTGGCTATCGCTCGGGCTATTACGGCCGTACCCTTGTGACGCGGGTCGGCAAGCTCGAGCTGCGGGTTCCGCAGGACCGGGCCGGGCGCTTCTCCACCGAGCTGTTCGAGCGCTACCAGCGTTCCGAGCGGGCCTTGGTGGCGACACTGGCGGAGATGTATGTGCAGGGCGTGTCGACCCGCAAGGTGAAGGCGATCACGGAAGAACTGTGCGGCCATGCCTTCTCGGCCTCGTCGATCTCGGCCATCAACAAGCGGCTGGACGAGAGCCTCGCTGCCTTTGCCAGGCGCCCCCTTCAAGAGCCGTTTCCTTACCTCATCCTCGATGCGACCTACGAGAAGGTGCGTGAAGCCGGTGTTGTCATGAGCCAGGCGGTGCTGATCGCGGTCGGTATCGACTGGGACGGAAGGCGCCAGATCCTGGCCGTGGAGATGGCCAATCGCGAGAGCCGCTCGGCCTGGAGGGACTTCCTCGTCGGCCTCAAGGCGCGCGGCCTCAAGGGCGTCGAGTTGGTTGTGTCCGACGATCACGCCGGCCTGGTGGCAGCGATCGGCGAGGTGATCCCCGAAGCCGCCTGGCAACGCTGCTACGTGCACTTCCTCAGGAACGCGCTCGATCATCTGCCGAGGAAGCACGGCGACGACTGCCTGCAGGAATTGCGCTGGCTCTACGACCGGCGCGATCTCGCAGAGGCCAGGGCTGATCTTGCCGCATGGCTTGCCAAATGGTCGGCACGCTATCCGCGCCTGACAGGCTGGGCCGAGGATGCCATCGAACAAACCCTGACCTTCTTCAGGCTGCCGAGACAGCACCACAAGCATCTCAAATCCACCAACATGCTGGAGCGGCTCAACGAGGAAATCCGCCGGCGCACCTATGTCGTGCGCATCTTCCCCAACACCGAAAGCTGCCTGCGCCTGGTCAGGGCGTTGGCCGTCGAGACCAATGAAAACTGGATGGAGGCCAACCGATACATCAACATGGACGACCTGCGCGAGCACAAGAAGCTCGCTCTGCGCCAAGCCGCATGACCAGCATCATGGCCGCCCCATTTTGCAGAACTTGACGCACACAACCGGAATACGTCAACAGTTCGACACAGAAGCACAGCCTGCCGCTGCTGTCCGGTGTCCCATCGAGGCACATTTGAGGGATATACGGATGGCATCGCCACATGAGCCTGTGCATCCGCCCTGGCATTCCTCTCGGCCTATCAGCTGATCTTCGCCACAGCGCATGTGCAAACCGAACGAAACAAGTCCAAAGGAGCCAATCACCGCCTGGATGGCTGCGCTCGTCCCGAGCGTCCCCGAGATCCGTTATCTCCTCGCGCGGATCCTCATCTTCCCACCGACACAAAAGCCCTTCATCATCGCCTGGCCGCTATGGCGACGACGACATCAAGCTGCGTCTACTACCTGTCACTACAAAAGGCATCGACATCCGCAGCTGTAGTACTAAGCACTTCCATTCCAGGCGCCAGCGGAGATCCGAAGAACGGGAATGATCTGCTGTTTCGCTGGCGAGGCTGGCTCCAACAACGGTTTCTTCGTGGTTCCAACGGCTGTTATGAGGCGGATGGTCATTCGTAAAACTGATCAGAGGGTTCCTCGGACTTCGACTTCCTCGCCTGCGAGCAACAACAAAGCGTTTTCGAATGATCCGGCGACCAATTTGCCTGTGCAGGGCTGAGGGTAAAAGGGCGCACGAGGCGCCCTTGTCGGCGTGTCCGAGTGTGTGCGACCGCCGTCACGACGCGCATCTGACGCCTCACGAGCGCGCGACGAGGATCCGCCGGACGGAATCGGCTGCAGGCGCGGGCGCTGACCGCGATGCGATTCTCGGCCAAGGCCAAGAGGGCCACTGCGATTCTCGTCCGCACCTACTCAGCAGCACCAAGGCGTTGGGCCTCGATCGCTAGCAGATGTGCCGGTCGATATCTCCCATAGGGATATCCAGTGGTTCCCAGATTTATCATTGTTTGTTCAAAGCTAAATCACGCACGGTGGACCTGATTACCTCGAAGTGAAACAGGGCAGACTGCTATACTTACATGCGGCTCGGGTGATCAGGCTTGCCTCCGTAATCGACGTACGGCTAGCCAAGTCAATACCCATTCGGCCTGGTATTAAAGCGGATGTCATAGGAATCGCCCGCAGGTAATTCCCTGCAGAGGGTTTTGGTTAGGTGCAGCCGCAAGCATCCGTTGGTAGGGGCGTCCGTAGCTCAGCACAGTCGAACCCAAAAAAGCGCCGCAGCACCGGGTAGAGTCCTTTGAAAAGTGTTTCCTTTGCCGAAAAGCGCAGCGTTGCCAGCCGATCTGGAGGGAGCGCCGTCTGTCGTGCAATCAAGGCACGTTCACGCTGGTTAGCCGTCATGCTCAGGATCGATTCCAAGGCGTGGCCGCTGGATATTGCCTCAATGTCGACACCGGCTTGCCAGCTTGGATCGCCTTTGGCGAAACAGGCACAATGCCCCCGCGCGTGGGTGATTGAACCAACTGAGCCTTTTGGCCAGACTGGGGCGCGGTCGGGACCGATGGGAATCTCAGTAGTGTGTTGGCCCAGTGCCTGCAACGCCGCCTCCGCCATCGCGCGGCCGGCCAGAAATTCGGCACGGCGTAACGGTAGTGCCGTGCACAAGCTGGGAGGTAAGGCCAACGCGAGCTTATGAAACAGGATCCCCCGTGTAGCACTCGAAATCGAACCGGCCATGCACAAGAACCGCATCGACGTATCCCGTGTGGTGCAAGGTCACGTCTTTAAGAAATCCAAGCGAACGGGCAGAAAGAGCAATGAGGTGCTTGGCGGCTGAGGCGCGCATGGCGGAGGCCGCGCTCACCGCCAAAGGGCCCAGCCGAGACCCCATCGCCGTAGACAAACGCAAGGTTCTCCTTCGGCTCGTGAAAGCTCAGTTTTCGCGGTGGCGACCGCATCTCCGGCGAGCGTGATCATGGATGATTTCTCCTCAGTCTGTGCCGCTGCGCGTTTGGGGATAGCCCGAGCATGGGTCGTGCCAACTAGGAAAATCGTTTCAGAACAGTGCGATCATTCTGATAGCATTATATCATGTCCGACATCGTCGAAGGTGCGACGACGAGGACTTTGAACCGAAGCCCTGAAACATGCGCGCCACCCGCAGCCGTTCTTGGATCGGGCGCTGCGGTCAGTCAATCTTGCTCGTAACAGGGCGGTGAGAGAGGCGCGACAAGCAACCTTCCATGCGCCTGGATTTGGCCCGGCGCCGGCGTGTTCCGAGTGTGTGACCGCCGTTGCGGTCGTGTCGTTCTCGTTGATAATGGGTACGGTGCCACTTTGGGAAGTTGTTTAAAGGTTGAACCGCATTGAGGCGGCGATGCTGATCGTCAAGCAGCCGGTCGCGATTGTGGGTGAAAACCGTCGCATGCCACGCCGGCGCGTCAAGCGGCAGGCCAACGACCAGCGGAACAGCAGATTGTAATCAATCTGCTCCATCAGTTGCCGTTCCGAACGAACCGAGAAGAACGCTTGCAGCAGTGTCGCCCGCAGCAACATCTCCGGTGGGATCGACGGCCGGCCCATGCCCGAATAGAGCGCCTCGAAGCGACCATCCAGACGACCAAGCACTTCATCGCACAACTGCCGGATCGCCCGCAGAGGATGATCCAACGGAATGCGCTTCTCTAACGGAACATAGCTGAAAAGGCTTCCCGGTCCTTCACTACGACCCCGCATCGCAAATCACTCCCGTTGTCAGACGAAAGTGAATCATAAAACAAAGCCAAATGCGACTTTTGCAGCAGCCTGCTAAGTGGGTCCTCGACAGCCTTATCAGATGCTAAGAGCATTTCAAATGAACGAAAAGGGCCTCACCGACCATTTGATTAAGTCCACGGCACGCCGAAGTATAGCCTCTGTCTCAGTAAAAGTGGATGAAACAGCGATGACGTATCCTATTCGGTCTCGTGAGTCACGTTTCCTGACGATTGGCGTCTTGGGTCCAACATACAACTTGACCTCGGCGACACCTGGCAGAGCAGCCGCCTGATCGCCGCCTCTAATCCAATCGAGGATGCCATCGCAATCAGGGACTAGGAACCGTACTGCCGCAGTCTGCGAATGCCTTGTGCGCAAATTGCGTCCGTCGCCGGTAACCAACTGGATGTGTTCGGTGACGAGATCGACTCCGTAAGCTAGCTGAACCAGTTGAGGAGTGCCCCCACCAGCAAGACGCGGATTGACTTCAATGACGACTGGGCCAAACCTCGTCCATCGGAATTCAATGTTCGCTGGCCCCCAGCCAAGGCCAAGAGCTCGCAAGCAGCTAATCGAAACATCGGCGATGCGCTCCTGCTCGAGATCGCTCAGCGGGGCCGGAAAGGTGAACTGACGATAGGCGAAATGCGGTAGAGGGCCAAACTCACCGGTACTCATCCCGATGACCTCATTTCCCATTGTTTCAGCGGTATAGTAGGGGCCTTGTGCAAATTCTTCGACCAATATCCGGGGCGAAGATCGCCCTAAATCATTTCCGCCCAACAGATAGGTCGTATGTTCGGTCACTTCATCAAGGCTGCGGCACAATCGGACACCGATGCTGCCGGTTCCCACGGCTGGCTTAACAATCACAGGCAGGCCGATCTCGGCGGCAGCGCTTTCAACCTCCGAAGCATCCGCTACCAAGCGATAAGCAGGTACTGGAACGCCGGCTTCTGCGAGAAGCTGACGTTGACTGAATTTGTCGCAACATCGTTCAATGGATGTAGGGTCCGGTCCCGGCAGATCGAAAACCCGGCAGAGTTTGCCAACTGTGGCACAGAGCGTGTCCCAGTCGCTCGTAATCCCGGCAATGTCATAGGTCGCACGCAGCCGAGAAAATTCGCGGATCAGCGCATCGAGATTGTCTGTATCGACACGAATGGCCTCAAACCCCCCCGCCGCAATATAGTCGTACTGAGCTGGATCAGCCGACAGGGTAATTGGATGAAGACCAAGACGCAGGGCCACTTTGACGTAAAGCGGACCATTGTTCCTAGAACCTTCAAGCAGGATAAGCGCTCTTCTTGCCATTGGCTGTTGACTCCAACGAGGCGGGCTGTGAGGCGGTCCGAGCGTTCATCGGCATAAGATTTTTCAGCCGTGCCTGACGCCACTCCTTGTGGTGAACCTACCATTATCCACGAATTGCGTCGCAAAGAGTCTGCAAATTTACTTGAAGGAACTGTTGCGACAGGGGCGCAGTGTTAAAATGCATGCAGCGCGTCCGCCCGTCGTCCGGCTTGAGAAAAAGTGATCGGCACATCTGCATGGGACATCGTACGCTAACCAGCTCCTGCTACCCAGGGTCCGGCGCGGCCGAGGCACTTCGCATCAACCAGTTGATGCGGACGCCGCGGGTGTTTCGCTGGTTCTTCCAAGCGGCGATTTCGGCAAGAAGGCTGTCGCGGCTTTCATGCGGCGGTTGTGGCTGCGCAGAACGCCCGATCTCAATCTCGCCATGTTGAGCCATAGCGGAACTCCCGCCGTCGCAGGATGCGTCGCGCCTATGATGGCGACACGGCCTGATAGCGCACGGCGGGTGAGTGGATCGGCAGATTATCGAGCACCACGCGGTGCGCTGGCCATCGGGATAATGCTATCCACGAGCCGTTGCTCCTGTACTCGCAGTCGTAGCGCTTGAGTCTTCCCGGTACGGGCGGGATCGGCTAGGCGCACTTGGCCGATCAGTTGGGTCGGGCTTTCGTCGAAACACGCCACGGCCGGTAGGTCAGGCCTCTCAGCACGTCCTCCATGCGCGCGAGAACCTCGCATCGACCTTAGGAATGCACAACATGTCCTCGCGCCGCCGGCTAGAGATCGTGCTCGGTCAGGCGCCGGCACACCGTTCACGCGACCTGTGGCCAGCAGTTCCAGCGTCCAGGAGCTGCGGCCTGGCCACCAGCAAGGCTTCCTCCTCGCCGCTCCAGATTGCGTTCTGCCCGGGGTCGCGGCACCTCGCTGAGCGCCGCTCCTAGGCCAATGCTTCATCAAGCGGCGTTTGGTGCGGTAGACGTGGAGCCCCTACCACTGTGCTGGCGATGATCTCGTCGATCTGGTCCGCGTCGGCGGCGAGCAGGATCGGCGTTTTTGCGCCCCGGATACTTGGCGCAGTATCGCTGTGAGTTCGTTCTTGTTGGAGTTTGTCGAGGTCGGACGAATTAATTGGCGTCCACCCGCCAGCTCGCCCTCCGCTTTACCGAAAAGCAGTGCCAGTATCTCGCGCCTTGATCTAGACCTACGGCCTGCTCAACGGTCGCCCGCCGGGCGAACGCGACATGCAACGTTTCTTCGGCACCGCACCTTCTGTCCATCAGATGGTGCTCACCCTCAAGCGCGCCGGATTGATCCGCAGGCAACCGGCATCGCGCGCAGCAGTGAACTGCTTCGAACCCGAAAAACGGAACCGGTTCGAACCCGAAAGCCTACCCAGGCTAACCAGCGAACCCATCAAATCTTCGGGGCAGAGGTACTCGTGCACCCCTGAGCCTCTGTATTGCGCGGATGGAAAACCGCCTTGGGATTACGCCGTGCGAACGCTTCATCGATGGCGTGCGACTGCCAACCTAGCCGATCCAGCAGCCTATCCGCAGACCGGCGAGGGATCGTGCGTCGTCCCTCTCAGTTCAAGCATGCCGGACGGTGTGCACGCAAGTACCCGCCTCCGCTGTTCCGTGCAGTTCAGACGGATTCGCACAAACGAACGATTGTTTGTTGACAAACAAACATATGTACTATAGCAGTTGTGAGTTACCACCAGCGGCCTCTCGCCGAACGGAGTTCGCTTTTTAATAAAAAAGGGGAACCATCATGCATCATGTCATAGGCAATGTGAGCCGCCGGGCTTTGCTCAAAACGGGCGCTGCGGTTGCTGGGGGAATCATAGTTGCGGGCTTGCCGCTATCCCAGGCCATTTGGGCAGCCGAGGGCAAGGTGCTGAAAGCGCGGGCCACCGGCGACATCGACAAGCTGGATCCGGGGTTCTACAACAATTCTTATAATGTCGATGTGATGAACTGTATTTATTCGAAGCTCACGCGCTACAAGGCGGGCTCCGAATGGGGGTGGGAGCTCGAGGGGGCAGAAAAGATCGAGCAGGTGGACTCGACGCATATCCGCTTCCGCGTAAAGAAAGGGATCACGTTTACCGGTGGTCACGGCGAGATGACCGCCCGGGATGTAAAGTTCTCCTTCGAACGTATCATCAAGCACAATTCGCCGGTGAAGCTCGATTGGGGGCCGCTCGATCATGTTGAGGTAGAGGATGACTATACTGGCGTGATCGTGCTCAAGGCACCGTTCGTGCCGCTCTGGAACATCACGCTTCCCTATGGCTGCGGCCATATTGTTTCCGAGGATGCGGTGATGAAGGCGAACAAGGACGGCGGTGATTTCGGTATGAATCCGCCCGCCTTTTCTGGGCCCTATGTGCTCGCGGATTGGAAGCCGAACCAGTATGTGCTTCTGACTCGCAATTCCAACTGGTCAGGCCCGAAGCCGGGCTTTGACGAAATCCGCATCGTTCCGATTTCGGATGACAAGGCTGCGGAACGCGCCTACCGAGCCGGCGATGTCGATTTCTCTAAAATCAGTGTTGATTCTCTTGCGGGCTTCAAAAGCAGCCCCCCCGCCAACACCAAGGTCGAGGAAAAGCCCTCGCTCTGGTATCATTGGATCGGGATGAACATGGACCATCCGAAGCTGAAGGACGTCAATGTCCGCAAGGCGATCCAATGGGCGATCAACGTGCCGCAGATCCTAGATGCCGCCTTTTCTGGCCAGGCAAACGTCGCGACAGGCCCGATTGCGCCAGGCCTCGTCGGGCACCGCGAGAAGTCGCTCATACCGCCGGAAGGTGATCTGGCACGCGCCAAGGAGTTTCTGGAAACGGCCGGTGTTAGCGATCTAACCTTGATCGTCGATTGTCCTAGTGGAAGCGAATACTCGACAGTTGCCCAAGTGGTGCAGGCACAATTGTCTCAGATTGGCATCACGGTCGAGGTCCGTCTCAACGAATCGTGGACGATCGGCATGGAATCGGAAGGCGAACGTTGGAAGGATTTGCAGCTAATCGTCAATGCATACTCTAGTGTGCCGGATCCGTATTATGCAACCACCTACTTCGTGCAGGAGCAAGTGGGCGTCTGGAACTGGGAGCGCTTCCGCAGCGTGCGTTTCGACGAGCTCAATGCTAAGGCGGTTACCATCAGTGATCCGGAGGAGCGTGCCAAGGTATATTACGAGATGCAGGATCTCATGGAAGACTCCGGTGCCTATCGCTTCCTCACAAACGGAGGATCGCCGATCATGTATCGCTCCACGAAACTTGAAGCGGCAACCCGTCCGGACGGGTTGCCGCTGTTTCTCGAGTTCAAGCCGATTTAAGCTCGATCGATGTGATTGGACCCGGAACCGTGTGGCTCTATCTCTTGACACGAATTGTCCTCGCAGCCGTAATCATTGTGACCGCGGTTACGCTTGTATTCCTTATGATTCATGCGGTGCCGGGCGACCCCGCCGCGGCTCTACTTGGCCCACGCGCGACGCCAGAGATGAAAGCGCAGATCCATCAGCAGATGGGGTTGGATAAACCGTTGATCGTTCAGATTGCTACCTTCTTCGGTGGGCTGCTACACGGCAATCTTGGCTTTGACGTGTTCAGCCAGAGATCTGTCGCTGACATCGTCTTCGAACAATTGCCTTACACGATCGAACTGGTCGTGGTCTCGATCTTGTGGGCGGGCTTGGTTGGCGTGCCGCTGGGCTGTTACTCGGCCATGAAGCGTAACGCTCTGATGGATCAGGTAGTTGGCGTCGTTGGGGTCGCGACGATCGCCATTCCTTCATTTGTCATGGCAGTATACGGACTTCTGATATTCGCTGTCGTGCTGGGGTGGCTGCCAGCGATCGGGGCTGGCGAAGGTTTGTCGGACAGCATCCTCCATCTGGTTCTGCCGGCCTTCGCCATTGGGATTGGCTGGGTTGGCTATATCTCCCGACTCGTACGAGCATCCATGCTCGAGGTTTTGGGGGAAAACCATGTACGAATGGTTCGCTCCTTCGGAATTTCGGAATGGCGTATCGTTACACGCTACGCGCTGCCTTTGGCAATCCTACCGACGGTAACCATCGTCGGCGTAGGGATAGCGTGGCTTCTCTCATCTGCCGTATTTATAGAAATGGTTTTCGCAAGACCTGGAATAGGCGCGTTGGTAATTAACGCAGTCAATACCCGCAACTATCCGGTCGTAATGGGAGTTGTGCTGGTCACCGCTCTTCTCACAGTCGTCGCAACAACGGTTTCGGACCTGATCGCTGCAGTGCTTGATCCTCGAACCCGCGAGACCCTTTAACATGGCGAGCGTTGAAGCAATCCGCGGCGAAGCGAATGGAGAGCAGGATCCCGGCGTTCTTCGTAAATGTTTTCGACGATTGTGCCAGAACCGTATGGGCGTGCTTGGAGCCGCACTCGTCGTGCTCGTGTTCGCGAGCGCGCTCTTTGCTCCGCTGATCATTACTCATGATCCAATCCGCATCATGGTCGGTCCGCGTTTGGCCGACCCTTCGCTAAATTTTCTGTTGGGCACCGATCAACTGGGCCGCGATACATTCTCGCGCGTTATCATCGGCGGCCGCATCCCCCTGCTGGTCGCGTTCGCCTCCCTCGGCAGTTCACTGGCAGCCGGCCTGGTCCTTGGTCTTATAGCAGGCTTCGGGCCGCGCTGGCTTGACAACTTGCTTCTGGTGCTCTTCGATACAATCCGCTCCTTTCCCGGCATCATTTTCGCGTTGGCCGTCATTGGGCTACTTGGACCCAGTCTGGGCAGCGTCATTTTGGTCATCGCGATAACGTCCATGCCTATTTATGCGCGCGTCGTCTGCACGCAGACAAAGGCCCTTCGCAACAGCGAATATATTGCAGCGGAGCGAAGCATGGGGGCCGGTAGCACGCGCATTCTTGCCGTGCACGTACTGCCCAACGTCATCGGCCCGCTCCTCATTCTCGTGAGCATGGACGTGCCGGCCGTCATCGCCGTAGAGGCGGGTCTCAGCTTTCTCGGCTTGGGCGTGCGACCACCGACGCCCGATTGGGGAGCTATCCTCAACGATGGATATAGCTACATCAATGCGACGCCCTGGCTGGTTATCGCCGGCGGCATTCCGATCATCCTCGCAACGTTAGGTTTCACATTCTTGGGTGAGGCGTTGCGCGACATGTTCGATCCCAAGCTGCGGAAAGACCTATGAGACGCGGGGATTGGATATCCCATACCTCCACCCGGCCGCTTCTTGAGATTCGCGGACTCGATCTGGATTTCGGCACATCGCGTGGGCGCGTCCACGCCCTTCGCAATGTTTCGCTTGATGTGCCAGCCGGACAGGTGGTTGGAATCGTCGGCGAAAGCGGATCCGGTAAGTCGACGCTAGCCTATACGGTGATGGGCCTCCTTCCTGAAAATGCAGCTGTCACAGCCGGCAGCATTGTTTTCGAGGGTCGAGACCTGCTCAAAATGCCCCCTCCTGCGCGTCGGAGTTTGCTCGGCGATCGTCAATCGATGATTTTCCAGGACCCGATGACCGCACTCAATCCGGTGCGGAGAATCGAGAGTCAAATGATCGATATCCAGCACCACCTGAAACTAAGCTGGGGTCAGAAACGCGGTCATGCGATCGACATGCTTCACCGGGTCGGAATTCCGGATCCGCAAACTCGGATCGCTGCCTATCCGCATCACTTCTCAGGTGGCATGCGCCAGCGCATCTGCATAGCCATGGCGCTTCTTGTGAAGCCGACGCTCCTCATCGCCGACGAGCCGACCACTGCGCTCGATGCAACGCTAGAAGTGCAGATCATTCATTTGCTCAAGGATCTGCAAAAAGAAATTGGTTGCTCGATTCTCTTCGTTTCCCACCACCTCGGCGCGGTGGCTGAGTTGTGCGACCGAGTCGCCGTCATGTATGCGGGAGAAGTGGTGGAACAGGGCGCCGTTCGGGACATCTTCCACAATCCTGCTCATCCCTACACGCGCGCGCTGCTTGAGTGCGATCCCGGGCGTATCAAAAAAAGCACGCGCACTTTGCGGACCATACCCGGCGAGGTACCCAGTCTCCTGGGCACCAAGGTAGGATGCATGTTTCGGACACGTTGTGCACATGCGTCCAACCGCTGTCTGCAAGAGGACCCGGTTGAGTACCGCATCGCAGTGGGCCAAGTAGCCCGGTGCCATCTCCTCGACGAAGTGCGGTTGATTTCGGCATGAGCGCGCTGCTTCAGGTTAAGGCCCTGCGCGTCAGCTTCCGCACTATGGGTCCGCTGAAGGCGCTCGCGACCGGGACGAAAGCCCCTTTCATTGACGCTGTATGCGGTGTGTCCTTTCAAGTCCGCAAGGGCGAGACACTCGCCCTTGTCGGTGAAAGCGGCTCAGGCAAATCTACCATCGCGCGCACGATAGTGGGCTTGCAGCGGGCCGTGAGCGGCAGCATCAGCTTCGGCGGGCAGGAAATAGAGGAACTCAGCGGGGCTGAACGCAAGCCCTCTTTGCGGCGCATGGCGATGGTGTTCCAGGACCCCGTCGGATCACTCTCGCCCAGGCTGACGGTTGGATCGCTCCTGACAGAGCCTTTTCGCATCCATGGATTAAAGAACCGCGATGCCGGAGCCGAAGCGGCGCGCCTACTAAGTATGGTCGGCCTGCCGGTTGATCTTGTTCGTCGCTATCCCCATCAGCTTTCCGGCGGTCAGGCCAGGCGTGTGGGAATCGCGCGAGCCCTTGCGCTCGAACCCGATTTGATCATCGCCGATGAGCCGACTGCAGGCCTCGACGTCTCGGTGCAGGGCGAGGTGCTAAACCTGCTCGCACGGCTTCAGGACGAACTCGGCATGGCGATCCTGATCATCTCACACAATCTCAATGTCGTGCGCCATATGACCGATCGCATGGCGATCATGTATCTAGGCCGCTTCATTGAGGTCGGCTCGACTGAGCATATCTTTGATCACGCGCGTCACCCCTACACGCAGGCGCTGCTTGCGGCCAATCCTGAGCCTGACCCGGATGCTGTGCTGAACAGGATCGAGCTTAAGGGCGAGGTCCCGAGCATGATGAGGCGGCCATTGGGCTGCGAGTTCCACACCCGCTGTCGCTACGCGCAGGATATCTGCAGCCGCGTTTTCCCAGAACCCTCAACAAACCCGGATGATACGGAGCACAGCTTCAGATGCCATTTTCCACTGGAGCGCGAAAGCGCGCTGCTGCTGCAGCAAAGACAGCTTTCTCCAGTTGGAACCCAAACCGATGACGAGTCATGATGCGCGCTCGCCCCAGACCATAGGGACAAGAAGAGGATTGCTGAAATGAGACTGGGCGAAGGTGAACTTCGGCGCGGCGGAGGACACGGGCGCCTACATTGCCGTTCTCCGACCGGGCGACGTGCTCAATTCACCCCGATCTCAAAACGGGGTCCCGCCCAGCGGCCTCCCCTGATCCATCATCCCGTGTTTTGCTTGGACGGCTAAAAGGCCGCTGAAAAGCCAAGCACAATGTGCTCGATCACAATTCGCACGTCCCAACAGGACCGATCAGATGACACTAGCCTCAATTGAGAATCTTGACCTCGCTATCCTGTTCGACAATAAGCCGCGCTGGAGCGTTCCCGACCACCGCCGTCATGGCTTTCACAACTTGCACAGGATCGCCCGCTACAGCATCACCTTCCGTGCCCCGTCGTTTCTGCCCTTTCGCAAGCAGGTCGACTGGACAATCGGCGAGCGCCCGGAGGTCGCCCGCTTCCTCGCCATGCCGCATTTCTCCGCCTTCGTCGTGGTGCAGGGCAACCACATCCTTTACGAGGCCTATGCGCCGGACTTTGGACCCGACAAGACGCAGAGCATTCAGTCTATCACCAAGACGACGCTGAACCTCATGCTCGGCCGCGCGGTGGCCGATGGCCTGGTAGACCTCGACCGCAGGGTTAGGGACTATTTGCCCGAGATCGGGACAGGTTATGCGGAGGCCACCATACGCGACGTCGCCGACATGAACGTTGCCAACCACTTCTCCGAGGATCTGAGCGAGCCCAACACAATGTGGTGGACCATGGAGCGCCACATCGGATGGCGCTTGCCACCTGAGGGTGAGAAGGAGGGTGCACTTCGCTCCTTCCTCTGTGGGATTACTAGCAACGATGTTGTAAACCGCACCGGCAAAGCGATCTACAAGTCAACCAACAGCGAAATTATCGGGTGGGTCATTGAACGCGCCAGCGGCCGAGCATTGCGCGAATGGTTGATTGAGATCGTGGAGGCAGCGGGCCTCGAGGGATGCTTTCACATCACCTGCGACCGCGAGGGCGTACCGCTGCTCAACGGCGGCGCGTGCCTCTCCGTCCGCGATCTCGCGCGCTATGGCCTGCTCTTTGCACGCAAGGGCGAGGGTGTTGACGGCCGGCGCGTAGGCGATGCCGTGTTTATCGAAGAGACACGTCGTAATCCCGGACCTCCCCTCGACTGGCAGTCGCATAACTGTATGTGGTATAGCCGACAGACGTACACCGATGGCACCTTTGTCTCTCACGGAGGTTGGGGCGGCAGTCACATGCTCGCGAACCCCGACACAGGCACCGTCGTCGTCTACTTAGGCGTGCTCGAGAATTGGAGCGCCAGCTCCGGCGACTTCAGCGGTCAGTTGGTGAAGATGATGGCCGAGCTGGCTGCAGAATGTTGAATTTTAGAGGTAGACGGCTGCATTGTGCATTGAGGCGGAGCGCATTTTGCTCGCTTGCGCCGTGCGTCCGGCTAAAATAAACATCACCTGGTTCTCACCGCTGCCGGCATTCCGATCCTCCTCGCCACGACCGCTGCGATCAGAACTTGGCTGGTGCGCCGGCTGCACTATCATCCATCATCTCCACTCACGCCGAGAGCGGCATTGACCTGAGACCCTGAAGCTCCTGCAGTTTTATTCCGTACCGCTCAATCAAGTGCTCCGCTACCATTGTTTGGACCGCCGGAAGGTGGAGTTTCCCGGCTGCTTCACGATGACGGGCTGGTGGCGCCATCGGGATGGATCAACGAGATCGGGACCTTGTGTCCGATTGCGCCATGTGGGCGCACGTCGTTATAGTATCTGCACCAATCCTCCAACTTTTTGGCCGCGTCGGCAAGCGTCAGGAACCAGTGGGCATTGAGGCCGAGCCGATCTGGACAGAGTTCCTGCGCAAGCTGACACGTCGCGGCCTGCGCGGCGTCAAGCTCGTTGTCTCCGATGCTCACGAAGGCCTCAAGGCGGCCGTCACCAAGGTGCTGTGCGCGACATGGCAGAGGTGCCGCGTCCACTTCATGAGGAACGTGCTGGCCCATGCCGGCAAGAGCGGCCGCAGGGTCGTCTCAGCCTTCATCGCCACCGCTTTCGCCCAGGAAACGCCCGAGGCCGCGTCCGTACAATGGCGCGCCGTCGCCGACCAGATCCGGCCGAAGGTGCCGAAGCTGGCGACAATCATGGACGACGCCGAGCCCGACGTGCTGGCCTACATGACCTTCCCCAAGGAACATCGCGCCAAGCTCCACTCGACCAATCCGATCGAACGTCTCAACGGCGAGATCAAGCGGCGCACCGAGGTCGTCGGAATCTTCCGAACGACGGTGCGATCGTGCGCCTCGTCGGCGCAATCCTGCTCGAACAGAACGATGAATGGGCAGTGCAGCGGGCCAGATATATGACTCTGGAAACGATCAGCCAGATGAGCGATGATCCCCTGATCAGCCTGCCAGCCGTGGCGCGCTGATCAGCCCGGCCCATGCCGGAGAGCACGGCGACTAATGCCGCCAGCTACACCACGCCGCGGGACACGATCCATGTCGCGATCTTAGGAGCAGGAGCGGGAATTAAGACCCGCGGATGTATGCCGCAACCTTGGGATCTCGGAAGGGACTTCCATAAATGCAGCCAAGTCGGTGGCATGGATGTTCCGTTGCGCAGCGGAAGGCTGATGAAAGGAGAACGCCAAGCTGAAGAAGCTGCTGGCCCCAGCAGATGCCGGATAATGCCATCGTGAAGGATGTCGCTGCAAAAACATGACGCCCGATGCCAAGTGGCACACTTGTGGCCCACGGCAGCGAGCTACAAGGGCCATGCAAGGCTTTCGTGGATTGCTCAACGTCGCTAAGCTTTGATGCCGTCTCCGCTGCGATGAAGACGGTGGCTGCAGGCGAACGACGCCGGTTCGGCTATCGGCGCATCCACATCATGCTTCAAGGGCAGGAACCCTGAACCCGCCGACCATTTGTGAAGGGGGAGCTGACCAAACCAGGCTCCAGCGCCCGTTTTTCCGTTTGTCGATCATCAACTTGCCCTGGACCTGTCCATGGCCGTCGAAGGCCCTTAGATGCAAGCGACTGCAAATGCCGCGAAATCCCGACGTTGACCGAATTAGTCTTTTGCTGCTTAGTCAATAACTACCCTCGATTGACCAAGGACGTCAGGGTCAGGATTGACGCCGATCCCTGGTCCGTCGGGCGGCGAAATCTCGCCGCCAATGCGCGCGGGTGCGCCGGCGTCCAGGCGTGGCGCAACATACCCTGACAGGTCGCACGTGTTCAAAAGCCGACTTACGGGTGTGGCGGCGGCCAAGTGAAGCAAAGCGCCAGTGGTGACGTCGGATCCCCACGTATCCTCGATGCACATCTTGGCACCGAGGTGCAAGCATAGATCGCGAAGACGCCGAAGTGCGCTAAGTCCGCCAGATTTGGAGAGCTTCAATGCGACGGCATCCATACAGCCGAGATTGTAGGCCTTCAGCAAGGAGCCACTGTCATAGCCGTTTTCATCGATTTTCATGGGTAGGCCTGTGGCAGCCCGGACTGCAGCGCACTCTTCCAAGGTCGCGCAAGGCTGTTCCAGCATGATGTCGAGTGATGCAACGGCTTTGCCGACGCGGGTCGCGTCCAACCGGGTCGCACCGCAATTCCAGTCTCCGTAGACGAGAGGACCAGGGCCAACCGCCTCGCGCACTTGCTGAAGCCGCGCTACGTCGGATTCCCAATTGTTGTCCGTACCCAGCTTGACCTGGAACTGCCGCATCCCTTCAGCGAATGCTTCCCGTGCGATACGCGCCATTTCGTCCGGTGCAGTACAGGTAATCGAATGATACAGCGGCATTCGCAGCGCCTGACGTCCGCCGAGAAGGGCGTAGAGAGGCAATTTTGCAGCTTTGCCTGTAATGTCCCAAAGCGCTAAGTCTAGTGCGGATTTCGCGTAAACGTGCCCCTGCAGCCATGCGTCGAGCTTGGTCATCAAGGCTTCGGGTCCGATAGGGTCGGCCCCAATAATAACTGGCGCCATATATTCGAGCGCTGGGCGGACACCTTCTGCATACGCGGGTAGATAGTGGGGGATGGGGCAAACCTCGCCCCACCCCGAGATGTCTTCGTCGGTATCAACGCGAACCATTACCGATGTCACGGTATCGCAGGTTTTTCCGCCGGCCATGTGATAAGCAACATGGCTGGTCAGGGCAACCTCCCAGACCACGAGCCTCGTTATTTTCATGCTAGTCCTCGCCCATGTCTAAGAACATTCAACTAATTGGTTCAATGCCGTGGTAAATACACAGTGCACCCGGGGGAGGGTGCGGTGGAAAGACGTGTCACCCGCGGGGTGATCTCATGCTGGCTTTTTTTTACTCCGTGAACCAAGCGCGCTCGGCCAAACGCGCGCCCGCCATTGAGCGAACGAGATCAGGCCCGACGCCATCGACCTTGGTGCTGTAGCCGTCTAAAGTAGCAGGGAACGCGAAGATGCAATTGCCGCCGTCCTGGCTGCAGATCGCCTGCATTTCCTGATACATCGATCGGCGTTTGTCCACGTCGAGCTCCGTGCGGG
This sequence comes from Mesorhizobium sp. C395A, assembly GCF_030323205.1. NCBI lineage: Bacteria > Pseudomonadati > Pseudomonadota > Alphaproteobacteria > Hyphomicrobiales > Phyllobacteriaceae > Mesorhizobium > Mesorhizobium sp. C395A. The sequence goes on from NZ_CP100473.1 coordinate 5,837,490, forward strand.
CGCTTTGCAGCATTTGGCTGAACCGGTCGTTACACCACCGCGATTCATTCCAGGGAGCGTCGCACTTGAAAGCAAGCGAGAACATCATTCCGGGCGTGGGCCGTGTACCCCAATAGGTCGTGAAGTACGGCCGCTTCATCCAGATGTTGGACCAATATCCATCGTCTGGTTCTCGCTTGACGGCGAGATTGATTCCGGCGGCTCGCGCTTGCTCGGCCATCAGAACGGCAGAATCGACGGCGCCCCCAAAGGCGGCGTCCGCAGCACTAAGTTCCACATTAAGCGACGAGAGCCCGGCCTGCTTCAAATGCCACTTCGCCTTGTCCGGATCGTATTTGCGATGCGGCAAGGACTTATTGAAAAACGGGTCGTTGCTCGCGATCGGCTGGTCATTGCCGACTTCCGCAAACCCCGAGAAGACGCTGGCAACCAGCCTTTCGCGGTCAATTGCGTATTTAATTGCCTCGCGGACATTGTTGTCCGAATAGGGCTTGTTGCTGATGTCCATGGCGCTACCGACGTAGGTGCCGCCCACCGTCTCCACGATTTTTAGTTGCTGGTTTCGCTTTACCAACTGAACGATCTTCGGCTCGATCCGATCAACCGCGTCGACAGCGCCTGTCGTTAGGGCATTAGCCCGAGCTGTAGCGTCATTGATATAAGTGAATTCCACGCCATCGAACCAGGCGCGATCGGCTTTCCAGTAGTTCGGATTGCGATGGGCACTAAGCGTTACACCCGGCTGGAATTTATCGAGGACATAGGGTCCCGTCCCAATAAAGGTGATCCAGTCTTTGAAGCCCTCGGGTACGATCTGAAGGTGGAAATCGCCAAGGATAACAGGGACGTCAACGTCACCGGTTTTGTGTTCAATGACAACGACGTTGTCCCCGTCGGTGCGAATGTCCGCAAAATCCTCAAGCAGGCCCTTTGCCGCCGATTTGGAGTCAGCTGCGGTATGCCTTTTCAGGGAGTAAACCACATCGGCTGAAGTCAGCTTCTTGCCGTTCGTGAATTCCACGCCCTTGCGCAGCTTGAACCTCCAGGTCTTGGCGTCTTTGCTGGCCTCCCAGCTCTCAGCTAACTCCGGAACTGGGCTCTTGTCCGGCGCGAGCTCTACTAGATTGTTTCCGAAAAGCCACCCACAGGCATAGTGGGGATCGGAAAAGTAGGACATGGGATCAAGGCTGTCGACCGTTGCGCCTTGGGAGTAGCCTATGCGTAAAGTTCCCCCTCGCCTGGGCGTCGAGGCCAAAGCCGGGCCGCCGCGCAAGCTGGCGCCTGCAATCGCCGCGGCGCCAGCGACGAGCAAGGTTCGCCGGGTTGGACGCCATGACAGGTGACCATTCATGGAAATTCTCCCATTTTACCCCAGTCAGTTTCACCGCTGTTATGGGGCGAAGAACAGCAGCGCTTTGACGAGCATGCCATGGAGGTCCTTCCCGACTTATTTGTTTTGTCCGACCGTCCGTTGGTTGACGAAGGTACGATTGTTTTATTAGGCTGTCCATACAAAAACATTTGTGCCATGACTGTTCGCGGAGGGACCGTTGGGAAACATTTCAAAGCTGATCATCACGCGCCTCGCCCTGGGGATTTTTGTCCTATGGGTGGTGTCGCTTTTTATCTTCCTCGGGGTGTCCCTGCTTCCCGGAGATGTGGCGACCGAAATACTGGGCCAGTCCGCCCTCCCTGAAACGGTCGCGGCCTTTCGACACGAACTGGGGCTCGATCTGCCCCTTCACATCAGATATGTGCACTGGCTCGGTGGTTTGCTTACCGGGGATCTCGGACACTCCCTCGCAAACGGGCGTGCCGTCTCACAGTTGATAGGCGAGCGTCTGGGCAATACCTTGTTCCTGGCCGGCGTTGCGGCCTGCTTCTCTGTACCGGTGTCGTTGCTCTTGGGGTTGCTCACTGCGCTTTATCGCGGGTCGGTCTTCGACCGCTTAGCGAACGCGGTCACACTCACCTGGATCTCATTTCCTGAGTTCTTCGTGGCCTACATCCTGATCATGTTCTTCTCCGTCCAGGCGGGCTGGTTTCCCAGCCTGTCGACGATCAGAGACAGCGACAGCTTTACGCATTCCCTCTACTTGGTGACGTTGCCGGCAATGACGCTCACTCTGGTCGTTGCCGCGCATATGATGCGCATGACGCGTGCGGCAATTATTAGCGTTCTGGGCAGTCCGTTTATAGAGATGGCAAAGCTCAAGGGCATTGGCCAGCGGCGGGTCATTGTGTGGCATGCGCTACCCAATGCCCTGGCACCGATTATCAACGTCGTGGTGATCGACCTCGCCTACCTGATTGTAGGCGTTGTCGTGGTTGAAGTTGTGTTCGTATATCCAGGACTCGGGCAGCTCATGATCGACTCCGTTCAGCGCCGCGATATTACGGTCGTTCAAGCCTGCAGCCTAATATTTGCAGCGACTTACATCTTGCTGAACATGTTCGCTGATGTGTTGGCGATTGCAACGAATCCGAGGCTTATGTACCCCAAATGAGCACTTCCGCTGATCTTTCCCCGCGCCCGAGCATAGGCCCGACCGGTGAGCCTCATCACCGGGATCCCGGCCGCCTTAGGGCACTACTCGAAGGCCTTCGCGTGGCGCCTCTAAGCGTCTGGTTCGGTCTTGTCATCGTGGTCATCTACGTCGTGGTTGCGCTATTTGCGTCCGTGATTGCCCCATACGGGGAAGGCCAGGTGGTTGGATCACAGTTTGATCCGTGGACTGCCCAGCATCTATTGGGTACCGACAATCTTGGTCGGGACACGCTGTCGCGATTAATATACGGTGCACGAAACACCGTCGGCATCGCGTTTTTGACGACATCGCTTGCCTTTCTTATTGGCGGCAGCGCCGGGCTTGTTGCGGCTGTCGTCGGCGGTTGGGTCGATCAGGTCCTGGCGCGACTGGTAGACATCCTGATGGCAGTCCCGCAGCTGATTTTTGCCTTGCTGCTGCTTACGATTTTCGGTGCGTCGGTCACTTCGTTGGTTTCGATTATTGCCGTGCTCGACGCGACGCGCGTCTTTCGCCTGGCGCGCGCGGCTGGAATGAACATCGCGGTGATGGATTATGTCGAGGTAGCGCGCCTGCGGGGGGAGGGACTGATCTGGATACTCTGGCGTGAGGTGTTACCGAACATTTTGCCTCCGCTCGTGGCCGAATTCGGTTTGCGTTTTTGCTTCGTTTTTCTCCTGATCAGCTCCCTTTCGTTTTTGGGCATCGGCCTGCAGCCACCTACGGCAGACTGGGGCTCCATGGTGAGGGACAACGCAATTCTTATCACCTACGGTGATATCACCCCACTGTTGCCCGCCGCCGCCATTGCCCTTCTGACGGTCGGGATAAATTTTCTGGTGGATTGGTTTCTGCACGAATCGAGCGGTTTAGATGACGAAACTTGATAGCATCCGTGGCACCAAAGGCGATCTCATACTGGATGTGAGAGGCCTTCGAATCGGTGCCAAGAGCAAAGCCGGTTGGGCCCAAATCGTCAAAGGGATTGATCTCACGCTGCGACGCGGTGAGATACTTGGTCTTATCGGCGAATCCGGCGCCGGCAAGTCGACGATAGGGCTAGCCGCCCTTGGGTATGTTAAACCTGGTTGCCGGATCACGGATGGGACCATCCTTTTCGCTGGAGGAGATTTAAGCGAGCTTTCCGAGGCAGAGTTGCGGCGTCTCCGAGGCGTTAGGATCGCTTACGTCGCTCAGTCGGCGGCAGCTGCCTTCAATCCAGCGCATAGGCTTATCGATCAATACAGCGAAGTTGCCGTCGTTCACGGTGTTAGCGATGCTGCGTCCGCGCGCGCTCAGGCGGTCGAGCTTTATCGAAAGCTGCATCTGCCTGATCCGGACACTTTCGGCGAGCGCTTCCCGCACCAGGTCTCCGGTGGCGAGTTGCAAAGGGCGATGGTGGCGATGGCGTTGGCTTGCAAGCCGGATATCATAGTCTTCGACGAGCCAACGACCGCTCTTGATGTGACCACTCAAATCGAGGTGCTGGCAGCGATCAAGGATGTTGTCCGCGACTTCCACACCGCGGCGATCTATATCACCCATGATCTGGCGGTTGTCGCCCAGCTCGCTGATCGCATCATGGTGCTCCGGCACGGCGAGCTGGTAGAAGAAGGCAACACCCGGCAGATCTTGGAGCAGCCGTCGGCCGACTATACGCGCCAGCTACTGAGGCGTGATCCTCCAAAAAGCGATACAGCGACCGCAAGTCGAAAGATCCTAACCGTCTCCTCCGTGGATGCTGCTTACGGCTCGATCAAGGTACTCCATGACGTCAGCCTCTCCGTAGGGGAGGGCACCACGGTAGCGGTGGTAGGTGAATCAGGCTCAGGGAAATCAACGCTCGCACGCGTCGTCACCGGCCTGCTGCCGTGCAGCAAAGGCACTCTTTTGTTCGATGGCAGAGCGATTCATCCCTCGCTTAGACGCCGCAGCCTGGATTTACGGCGGCGCATCCAGCTTGTTCACCAAATGCCCGACACATCGTTGAATCCGCGCCACCGCGTGCGGGAGGTACTTGGGCGGCCATTGACCTTTTATCACGGGCTCACAGGCCGGCTTCGCACGGCACGCATGATTCAGCTGCTTGAGCAGATCGAGCTCGATCCCACTTTTCTGGATCGCTTTCCCGAAGAGCTCTCAGGTGGCCAGAAGCAGCGCTTGTGCATCGCGCGGGCGTTAGCCGCGAAGCCGGATTTGATCATTTGTGACGAGGTAACATCGGCCCTCGATCAATCGGTGGCGCAGGGCATCCTTAGGCTGCTGATGGAGCTACAAAGGAATCTGCGGGTTTCATATCTGTTCATCACCCACGACTTGCAGACCGTTAGAGCTATCGCAGACGAAGTCGTTGTGATGAATCAAGGGCGCATCGTTGAGCAAGGCCCGAAGGATGAGTTCTTCGCCCCTCCACATCATCCTTACACGCAACTCCTGCTAACCTCGGTTCCGCAGATGGACCCGGACTGGTTGGACACGATCCGAGAAACCCGTGCAGCGCTCGCCAGAGCGGTCAGCCTGGCCTGACAGGCTTCAGGCGCGGCTGAAGTTACAGGGGCCGTTAGCCTCCGTTGGAGACTGACGGCCAGTGCGTGGTGACTACGATGTTCCCGACGTGCTGTTTATCCATAAACGCCTGCTGCGCTTGGGGGAGCTCTCGCAGAGGATACTGCGCTGCCAGAAGTGGCTTCAGCAGTCCCTGCTCAATGAGGCCTACAAGTCGCTTGGCCGTACCAGGCGGTACAATTGTTGCGCCGGTGAGCTGCAGATCCTTGTAGATGAGCTGTCGCAAATCGAACTCGACTGTAGGCCCTGAAATGGCGCCGGAGCTGGAATACCGTCCTCCCTGGCGTAAAGCGTCAATGAGATGACTGAAAATCTTGCCTCCGACGACATCGATCGCGACATCGACCTGGCCGCCTACCGCTGACCGGATTGCGTCAGACAGGGCAGGTGTGTTTCGATCGACGACCGCATATGCGCCGAGTTCTCTAAGGCTGGCCACCTTCGACGGGCTCGCTATAGCAACGACACGCGCTCCGCGCAGCCGACACAGTTGCACCGCGGCCGACCCGACACCGCCGGACGCTCCCGCGATCACCACTGTTTCACCGGGACGAAGATCCGTCCGCGCGACCAGGTTCTCAGCCGTGGTGTACGCGCAGGGGAATGTTGCAAGCTCGGCATCGGAAAGGTCGGTGTCGATACGCAGCGCATTGCCGGAGCGTATGACCGTATATTCGGCAAAGCCGCCGTCGCACTCCGATCCGAAATAGATCGCATTGGCAAGGTCCATCCAATCACCGGTGCCAAGCAACCAGGGATCCACAATAACCCGCTCACCAACACGCGCGGGATCCACCCCCTCACCGACACCGACGATGGTGCCAGCGACATCAGCGCCCTGGATCAAAGGGAACCGAACCGGCGCACCCCCCCAGCTTCCTTCCTCCGATCGAGCGTTGGCAAAGCCATCGCTGCCGGTCGATGGGGTAATGCCGTCTGTCACCGATTTGGAATACCAGGCCGTGCGAGTGTTGATGTCCGTGTTGTTCAAACCACAGGCACCGACTCTGATCAGAACCTGACGCGCGGCCGGCGCCGGAATTGGCCAATCTTCGCGATAGTGGAGTTTATCCAGGCCGCCGTGGCCAGTAAGTACAACGGCACGCATTACGGATTGTGAGCTCACGTAGGTCTCCCGGATCAATGGAACGTCGATACCGGTGTCCCAAGCCGGTCGGCGTCAGGGCTCACTCCTAAGCCAGGCGCCGAGGGGGGCGTGGCATAGCCTTTGACGTTCCGCGCCCCTTGACCTGGAACAGGATCGACGGCCAGATGGTGATGACAAAGCCAGCTCGCCAGCCTGTTTTCGCGCGGGGTGGAGGACGCAAGGTGTATGGCTGCCGTGTCGGCTAGGGCAGATCCCCCAAGATCCTCCAAATGCATCTGCCAGCCGACAGACACGCCGAAGTCGCGAATTTGCCTTGCCTTGGTCAGCCCGCCAACCCGATTGGGCTTCACCTTGACGCCCTCGCACGCACCGAGCTTCCACGCATCAAGATGATCCTGGAAGGTATGCAGACACTCATCGAGCATAATAGGCTGTTTCACCCGGCTTGCCACTTGCGCGCATTGCGCAAGGGTTTCGCAAGGCTGCTCGACCCATCCACGCAAGGCGACATTATTCAGGACTTGAACCGCGACCGCAGGAACCCAGGCGCGGTTCACGTCATAGGTGACAGTCTCGTCGGGGCGCAAAGCCGCTTCGATTGCCTCGATTCTCGAGATGTCAACGACAGGATCACTGCCACCAACCTTCGCCGAATGCGTCCGATATCCATGCTCGTAGGCCTGACGGATAAGCGCGATCATCTCGTCGTTCGATCCGGTGGAAATAGACGAGTTGACGGCAACCAGATCGGCTTTGTCGCCTCCAAGCAACCGCCAAAGAGGCATTCCAGAAACGCGCCCCAGTATGTCCCAGCACGCCATGTCGAGTGCCGATTTGACGTAGAGGTGGCCAGGCAAGGCAACGTCCATCGTTCGATTAATGGCGTCGAGAGCGCAAGGATCCTGGCCCAATAGAGAGGGCGCCAGCGTTCCAATTCCAGCGCGAATACCGGGCCCATGGGCGGGTAGATAGGTATTGCCCCAGGGGCATCCTTCACCCCACCCCGAGATGCCCTCATCGGTGTCGATCCGGACGAACGTGCTGTCGAGCTTGTCAAAGCGAAGTCGTCCTCCCGACAGCCAATATGGTTTCGAGAGAGGCAGGTCTACCTGCCAGACGGTTATACCGGTGATCTTCATAGCATCCCTTGCTCCTGCAGCACTTTGCGGGCAACGCGAAAGCACTCGAGCGCTTGGGGAACGCCGCAATAGATGCCGACAACGTGGATAACAGCGCGGATTTCGTCCGTTGAGACGCCATTGGTAATGGCGCCGCGGCAATGGGTTTCCCATTCATGCATTTTGCCCAAAGCGCCGATCATGGCGAGGTTCATCAGCGAGCGCGTTTTCGCGTCGATCGTCTCATCTCCCCAACCAAAACCCCAACACCATGCTGTCATCGCCTCTTGAAAGGGCCGGGTGAAATCATCAGCCGCAGCGAGATTGGCTTCGACGTACTTTGCTCCTAACGTCGCCTTGCGCTTGGCAAGGCCGACGTCAAACAAATGCTGTTGCACTGGAGTTCTCCTTTCAGCGAATGGCAATCGCGATGTTTTTGGTTTGCAGGTAGTTCCAAAGTGCCTCTCGGCCTTTTTCGCGGCCGTAGCCCGATTTCCCGTAGCCGCCAAAAGGTGTCTCGACGCCCCCGGCGTACCACTCATTGACGAACACCTGTCCGGCTCTTAAGCGCCGCGCGGTCTTCATTGCGCGATCGACATCTGCCGTGAAGATGCCGGAGACCAAGCCGTAATCGGTGCCGTTCGCCAGACGCAGCGCCTCATCGTCACTGCCGAACTTCAAAACCGAGAGAACAGGCCCAAAGACCTCCTCCCGTGCGATCGTCATATCCGGTGTTATGTTGTCGAAGACGGTCGGCTCCAAGAAAAATCCTGGACGGTTGAGGCGCCTGCCACCGACAACCGCACGCCCTCCCTGCCGCTCGGCTTGCTGGCACATGGATTCAGCTCGATTGCGCTGCGAGTCCGAAATCATGGCGCCCATGTTGGGACCGAATTCGGGCCTATCGGCGCCAGGCCCCGCTGAAATGGAGCGCGCCATGTCCGCAACGCGCTCAACAACTTCGTCGTGCACATCCTCATGCACGATCAGGCGGGACATAGCAGAGCACACTTGGCCGGCGTTGAAGAAGATCCCCCAACGAACATTCGACACAAGGTTGTCCAGGTTCGCGTCCGGCCAAGCGATCGCGGCGGATTTGCCGCCCAGTTCAAGCACGCACGGAACCACATTTTTTGCGGCGGCCGACGCGATACTGACCCCTGTGGGAACCGATCCGGTGAAAACGATCTGATTTACGTCGGGGTGGCTGACGAGGGTCCCGCCCGCCTCGCTGCCCAAGCCGCAGAGAATGTTCACCGCCCCCCGCGGCAGCCCCGCGTACTCGGCGGCGCTTGCGATGAACGAATTGGTCAGAGGGTCGAGTTCAGGCGTCTTTACGACGCACGCGTTGCCTGCTGTCAGAGCCGCCGACAACGAGCGTGCGGTCATCTCGAGTGGATAGTTCCAGGGGACGACATGGGCGGAGACGCCGAACGGTTCGTAGACCGTGAAATCGTAGTAGCTATCTCCGAGGGGTATGGAACGACCTTCGATCGTTTCGCACTGATTGCCGTAGTACTCGAAATATCGAGCCGCCCCTTCGACCTCGATGTGGGCCTCCCAAAGCGGTTTGCCCGCTTCGCGGCATAGGACATAGGCAATCTCATCGATATGATCGAGCAGATAGGTGCCCATCGCCCGCACCATTCGCCCCCGCTTGACGGGGCGCATTTCTGTCAACGCGCCGGACTCATGACAGGCCTTGGCGGCCTTTACGGCGCGATCAACGTCTTGCGCGCTCGCCAGGGCTTGCTGCGCAAGCGCCTCTCCGGTTGCAGGATCATCAACGGTGAGATTTCCGGCACCGCCGTCGACCCACTCACCATCTATGTAGTTCTTCCAATAGGCCTTGATCTCAGACATCGACACCTTCACGCATCCACTGCTGCAACATTCGTACCGAGTGCTCGGAGTTCACGCCGCAGTTCGGATCGATAACGAGCGGACCCGGTCTGTATCCGCGACTATGCAAGCCGCGCTGGACGGCCTCGACGATATGGATATCCTCTTCGACGGTTGTCGCCCTGTCCTGGACCGCCAATTTTCGGATGATGTCGGACTCGGCTCCGTCGATCGTATACCAACCACGCCAGACGACGACTTCGTCGACATTCTTGATGCGCCAGTGATAGGTGTTGAGAACGTTGCCGGGATAAACCTGAAAGGAAAATGTCGGCCAAAGAAACCAGGAAGAATATTCCCCAGCGTGCGCATTGGCGTTGAGGTCAATGGGATAACTCATTCGGTCGAGGTTCTGGCATTCGGTAGTATGACGCAAGCAATAGCCCTGAGGCTGGATGTCATACGTCTCGGGCTTTATGACCCCTGTAGCGAACGTCTTATGGTTCAGAGCACAGTGGTAGCACTCGGAATAGTTCTCGATCGATACCTTCCAGTTGCAGCTTTCCGGAATCTCAACCCATTCCAGTGGCTTCAGCTGATCGATGTGAGGGACAAATTCGGTCAGCTCCTTCCGAACCTTTGGGAACCATTCGTCCATCGGTTTGGCGTTCGGGTCGAGATTGATAAAAACGAATCCGCAAAACAGTTCGACTTTCACGCTCGTCAGACAGATGTCGTTGCGATCGAACCCCGGGACGGCGTTAATATTGGGACCGCCTCGCAGCTTGCCCGTGAGTTCATAGGTCCAGGCGTGGTAGGGGCATACCAGAAGCCGAGCGTTCCCGCTTCCCCTTACCAGTTCGTGCGCGCGGTGCTGGCATACATTGTAAAAAGCGCGGACCTGGCTATCTCTGTCGCGAATGCAAAACAGGCTTTGCCCTGCTAACTCGAAGGTGAAGTAGTCGCCAGGTTTCTCGACCAAAGAGGAGTGGCCTGCGAATTGCCACGTCCGGCTCAGAAGTCCGTCTTCTTCCTTGGCGAAGATGGTCGGGTCGGTATAGTACCGCGCTTCCAGCGATCGCAGGGGTTTCGGCGGCTCGGACGAAACGTTCATCGTGGTTCCTCTTTCCAATAGACACCAAGCTCGTAGCGGCGCTTATGAAACCGCTCGATATTACTGACTGCATCGGCCGCCGCTTCAGCCACCACGAAAGCAACGATCGTTTCAAAAAGCGCCGTCAAGGCAACGGTCGACGGGAAAAACTGTGGGGTGTCGGTCGGGATGACGAAACGTTGGTCGGCGCGGGCCAGGATAGGCGACGCGGGACTGTCGGAGATACCAACGACCTTGATGCCATAGGCGCGAGCCAACTCTACGGCCTCGACGACCTCGCGCCGGTACGGCTTGAACGTCATCGCTATCAGGAGATCTCCCTTCTCGGCGCGAACCAACCCGTCCACAGGAAGGGATCCCTCGCGTGGAATCGCAACGACGCTGTCCACTGCCATGCTTGCCAGATAGGCGAAATTTCGCGCAACCGAACTCGCAAAACCCAAGCCCAAGACGTAGGTGATGCGCGCTTTTACAATGGAATCCGCGAGTTTCTTGATCTCGGACGCGCTTGTTCCCGAAAACAGACCTTCGATATTTTCGATCGATGTGGATGCCATCTGGCTATAGAGGCTGGCTAGTTTTCCGCCTTTGGATAGCGACTGCAGCCAGCGGGCCCGGTCGGGAAAGTCCTCACGTCCGCGCATCACTTGCTCGCGAAAGGGTTTGCGAAAATCCTCGTAGCCCTCAAAACCAAGCGCGCGCGCCATTCGCACCAGCGTGTTGGGCTTTACGTCTGCGCCTTGCGCCATGCTTCTAATCGACGTGATGCTGATCATGTTCGAATTCTCGAGCACGTGGGCAGCTGCCTTCTGCAACTCGGGAGTGAATGTAGATAGGCGGCTCGTCAGATCGTCGAGAACCGTTGTGGCTGTTTTTCCGTTTGGTACAGGCATGTGTTTCATCCTTGACAATCGTACACTTGTTCGGTAGCCCTGTCTACAGGCAGTTTTCTTGGAGAGACGACAATGAGCATATCTCACGCGCGGGTAGTAATCATAGGCGGGGGCATCATGGGATGCGGCCTCGCCTATCACCTCGCGCATGAAGGCTGGACCGACATCGTTTTGTTGGAGAAGGCCGAATTAACGTCGGGATCGACGTGGCATGCCGCTGGGCAGATCACGCATTCGACGTCGAGTTTTTCGCTCGGAAAATGCGTCGGCTACAACATCGATCTCTATTCCAAGGTGCTCGAAAAGGAGACCGGACAATCCGTAACCTGGCACGGCTGCGGGTCCCTACGGCTGGCTTACACGGATGATGAACTCGACTGGCTCCGTCAGACCCTGAGCGTCGGAAAGGCGCTGGGCTTCACCATGGAATTGGTAGATCTGGAGCGCATCAGACAGCTTCATCCCTTTTACAATCTCGAAGGCGTGCAGGCGGCGCTGTACACACCGGATGACGGCCATGTTGACCCTTCCGGCGCCACCTTCGCACTCGCGCAAGGTGCGCGTCAGCTCGGGGCTAAGATCGTTCGCCAATGTCGGGTCTTGGACGTAAAGCCAGAGCCCAATGGCGAATGGCGCGTCTTTACGGAACAGGGCGAGATCGTTTGCGAGCATGTCGTTAACGCGGGCGGCACTTACGCGCGCCAGGTTGGCAAATGGGTTGGGCTCGATGTCCCCACCACCTCCATGACGCACCATTACCTGATAACGGACACGGTTCCGGAATTCATGACGCTAGAGAAGGAGCTTCCTGTCGTTCGGGATGATCGGTTGGTATCCGGCTACATCCGGATGGAGCAGAAATCTGGCCTGATCGGCATCTACGAGAAGGCGAAGCCCAATGCTGTTTGGATCGAAGGCTGTCCATGGGAAGCCGAGCATGAGCTGTTCGAGCCTGATTACGATCGCATCATGCCTTGGCTTGAAAATGCGATAGGTCGGATGCCCGTGCTTTCCCAGCTCGGCATCAAGCGGGCTGTGCATGGTGCCATTTCTCACCCCCCGGACGGGAACCCACTGATCGGTCCTGCGCCCGGACTTAAGAATTTTTGGCTCAATTGCGGCTGTCAGATTGGTATCGGATGGGGGCCAGGGCTGACGCGCGAACTGGCCCGTTGGATGGTCCACGGCGCCGCCGACATCAACATGCGCGACTACGACCCACGGCGTTTTGGCAAGTTTGCCGAACCAGACTATCAGGTCACCAAGGCAAAAGAAGATTACCTTCTGCGCCATGAAATACCCTTCCCGCACCTCAACCGTCATGATGGGCGGCCGGTCAAGCCAAGCGCACTTTACGACCGCCTGCAGAAGCGCGGCGCTGTGTTCGAAGAGGTCTATGGTTGGGAGCGCCCTCGCTGGTTCGCGAGGGACGGTCTTGAGCAGAAAGACCATTACTCGTTTCGACGGCCCGCCTGGTTTCCGCTCGTTCAGAAGGAAGTCAATGCGGTGCGCGAATGTGCCGGCCTGATGGATATCTCCGCCTTCTCGAAGGTTCAGGTGTCCGGCCCGGATGCTGCCGGGTTCATTGATCGACTCATACCGAACCGGCTCCCGTCGAAAACCGGCCGAATTGCTCTTACGCATTTGCTCAACGATAGAGGGCGCATCGAGCTGGAAACAACGATCGTTCGCTTGGCGGATGACAGCTTCTACTTCACCTGCGCTGCCTTTTTCGAACAGCGCCTCCTGGACCACCTGACGTTTGCGCGTACGGCGAACGAATCCGTAACCATCACCAATCTTTCGGACCGTTGGGGGGCGCTTGCGCTTAACGGGCCGCGGTCACGTGACATTCTGGGACCGAATACCGAGGCTGCTCTTACAAACGCTGCTTTTCCCTGGCTGACGGCTCAAGAAATCGAAGTCGCCGGGCAGAAGGTTTGGGCGTTTCGCATGTCCTATGCGGGCGAATTGGGTTGGGAATTCCATGCCTCTAGAGAAAGCCTGCCGGCTATCTATGACGCCCTGCATGCCACTGGCAGTGCCTTCGGCTTAGTCGACTATGGCTCATTCGCAATGAACGTCATGCGCCTGGAAAAAATGTTCAAGGGGGCAGGTGAATTGACCAATGAAGTGACGCTTCCAGAGGCCGATGTCATGCGTTTCGTTAAATTGGACAAGCCTCATTTTACCGGGAAGCAAGCGACGTTGGAAGCAACGGACAGAGGACCGAACTGGATTTGCGCTTATCTCGCGATCGAAGCCGACGGCGTGTCCGATGGAAATGGAGGCGAAGCTGTCTTGCTGGGTGATCGGCAGGTCGGCTCCGTTAGCTCCATTGCTTATTCCCCGACTGCCGGGAAAATCCTGGCCTTTGCCTACGTCGCTCCCGAAGCTGCGCAGGCAGGAACGAATTTGCAGGTCATGGTGCTCGGCGAGCCTCGAGCGGCGACGGTTCTGGGCGACGCCGCCTTCGATCCCAACAATGAACATCCACGGGTTGACGCGGAAAGCTCAAGCCCGACCAAGAAGGTTGCTGCACATGCTTGACACCGTCGTGAATGCTAGCGCCACACAAAGCGATTGGGTGAGCAGAGCGAAGGCGGTCTTACCCGGCGGTGGATTTGGAAATTTTGATCCTTCGATCGTCATCCGAGAAGGCCATGGCGCTCATGTCTGGGACGAGAATGGCAAGGAGTATATCGACTTTTTGATAGGCTCGGGACCTATGATCCTAGGTCATGATAATGCCGAGGTCATCGAGGCCATTCGCGAGCAAGCCACGAGAGGGCTCACCTTTTTCGCCAGCAACAGGCATGCGATCGAACTTGCGGAAGTCATTTGCGAGGCGGTGCCGTGTGCAGAACAGCTTCGATATGTTTCGACAGGCGGCGAGGCGGATATGTACGCCATGCGTCTCGCACGAGCGCATACTGGTCGCGATAAAATACTGAAGTTTGAGGGCGGCTATCACGGGATGTCGTCTGAAGCGCTGATCAGTGTTTTTCCGGACCGAATTGAGAATTATCCCAACGGCGTTCCAGACTCGGCCGGAATTCCGGAGCAAGTCCGGGACGGCGTCTTCGTCGCGCCCTTCAATGACGTTGAATTCCTGCGTCAATTCCTGGCCGAGCATGGCTCGAAGATTGCCGGGATCATCGTAGAGCCGCTCCAGCGCTTGATCCCGCCGGCGCCAGGGTTCCTGGAGACCTTGCGCGAGGAATCGTCGAAGCGAGGCATCGTTCTAATCTTCGACGAAGTTGTCACCGGATTCCGCCTGGCCTACGGCGGCGCTCAGGAGCGATATGGCGTGGTCCCCGATTTATGCACCCTGGGCAAGATCATCGGAGGCGGCCTTCCGCTTGCAGCGGTTGCGGGGAAGACGGAGATCATGGCCCACTTCGACAAAGCAGCTGTTGGGAAGGACGGGTTCACCCTTCAGATCGGGACGCTGAGTGGTAATCCACTTGCCGCTGTGGCCGGACTCAAAACCTTGGAGATCCTACGTCGACCCGGCAGCTACGACCGACTTCGCGGATATGGCGTAGCGGTCATGCGCATGCTCGGCAACGCGCTCGACCAAACCTCTATCGCTTACCGGATCGTTGGCGATCCAGTGCTGTTTGACGTAGTCTTCACCGGGCAAACCGTGAAATCGTATCAAGACGTCGCAAAAGGCAATTCCGCGGCGGCCGGTAGATTTAACACCGCCCTGCGTGAGAAGGGGATCTTCAAGTCTCCGGGTAAGATCTACCCATCCCTTGCCCTGACCGATAGTGATCTGGCCTGGACGAAAGAAGCAATCGATCACGCTGCGACTAGACTAGTGGCAGCATAGAGCAAAAAAGCACTCCCTGAGGAACATATGCAGGACAATGCTGTCATTGTCGGCACGGGGCAGGCTGCGCTCTCGTGTGCCGTAAAGTTACGCGACTCCGGCTACGAGGGCACCGTTACCATGCTTGGCGATGAGCCATGGCTGCCTTATCAAAGGCCACCGCTGTCCAAAGCCTACCTGAAGGGCGAGACAACAGCGGAGCGATTGGAATTTCGTCCGCAGGAGTTCTACGCTAAAGCCGGAATTATGGTCGAGCGAGGGAGTTCCGTTGCCACCTTCGATCGCAACAGCCGAAGTGTTAGGACATCTGACGGCAGAAGTTATTCTTATAGCAAGCTCGTTTTGACCACAGGCTCTCGGGCACGGACCCTTCCGGAAGCGATGACGCACGGCCTGGACGGGATTCTGACCCTGAGGACCATCGCGGACGCCGATCGCCTTAGGAGCGCGTTAGCAAGCGCAAAACGCATCGTCGTCGTTGGCGGCGGTTATGTGGGGCTGGAAGTTGCTTCGGTTGCTGTTCGAATGGGCAATGCGGTCACCATTGTCGAAATGGCTGACCGGGTCCTCAAGCGCGTCGCGGGCGCTCCAACAGCTCAAGCGATCGAAGAACTCCATGTGCGCCACGGTGCGACCATCCTAACCAATGAGCAGCTGTCAGGATTTTCCGGCGACAGCGGCAAAGTCTCGAGCGTATCTTTGCAAAGCGGGAGGATGCTCCCTGCCGATTTGGTGCTGGTTGCGATTGGTGGCATGGCGAATGTTGAGCTCGCCGCGCAAGCCGGCCTGATAGTCGAAAATGGCATCGTTGTTGACAGATTCGGACAGACCTCCGACGCCGACATCTATGCGGCTGGTGATTGTGCCGCTTTTCCTTTTGGCGGCGGGCTAATCCGCCTCGAATCGGTACAAAACGCCATCGAGCAGGGCGTCGCGGTCGCCAATGCCATTTTGGGTAGGCCGGTGGCATATGAGCCTGTCCCTTGGTTTTGGAGCGACCAATACGACACCAAGTTGCAAACGGCCGGTCTGGCGGTTGACTACGATGACATCCTCGCGGTGTTCGTGGAACCGGGCTGTTCGGCGTTTTGGTACTTTCGCGATGGCTTGGCCGTGGCCGTCGATACGATGAATGATGCAAGAACGCATATGGCAGCGCGCCGACTCTTCGGAGCTCGTGTCGAGCTTCGGCGGGAACTGCTCCTAAAACCCGACTTCAACCTCATGCAGTACGTTCGTACAGCCGCCGCGCCGTCTGGGTGAATAAAGGAAAAATCAATGAAAGTGCTTGTGCCCGTGAAGCGGGTTGTGGATGCGAACGTCAAGGTTCGCGTGAAGGCTGATGGTTCGGCGGTGGAACTCGCCAACGTCAAGATGGCGATGAACCCGTTCGACGAGATCGCGGTCGAAGAGGCGATCCGGCTCAAGGAAGCCGGCAAGGCCGAAGAGATCATCGTCGTTTCGATCGGCCCGCAGCAGGCGCAGGAAACGCTCCGCACCGCGCTCGCCATGGGCGCCGACCGCGCCATCCTGGTCAAGACAGACGAACAGACCGAGCCGCTCGGCGTCGCCAAGGTGCTGAAGGGCGTCGTCGCCGCCGAGCAGCCCGGCCTGGTCATTCTCGGCAAGCAGGCGATCGACGACGATTCCAACCAGACCGGCCAGATGCTGGCCGCTCTGCTCGGCTGGGCACAGGGCACTTTCGCCTCCAAGGTCGTGCTCGACGGCGACAAGGCCAAGGTGACGCGCGAAGTCGACGGCGGCCTGCAGACGGTGGAACTGAAGATGCCGGCGATCATCACCGCCGACCTTCGCCTCAACCAGCCGCGCTACGCCTCGCTGCCCAACATCATGAAGGCCAAGAAGAAGCCGCTCGACGAAAAGAGCCCGGCCGATTACGGCGCCGACGTCAAGCCGCGCCTGAAGGTGATCAAGACCGAGGAGCCCAGCGGCCGCAAGGCAGGCGTCAAGGTCAAGAGCGTCGCCGAGCTGGTCGACAAGCTCAAGAACGAAGCCAGCGTGCTCTAGGCGATCGGGAAAGGACAAAGAAGATGGCTATTCTCCTCATCGCGGAACACGACAACGCGACCCTCTCCGATCAGACCGCCAAGGCCCTTTCGGCGGCCCTGCAGATCGGCTCGGATGTCGATGTGCTGGTTGCCGGCAAGGGCGCTAAGGCTGCTGCCGATGCCGCCGCCAAGCTGAAGGGCGTCAGCAAGGTGCTGCTCGCCGAAGCCGACGAGCTTGCCGAGCGCCTCGCCGAACCGACAGCGGCACTCGTTGTATCGCTTGCCGGGTCCTATGACACGATCATCGCGCCGGCGGCCTCGTCGGGCAAGAATGTAGCACCGCGCGTGGCGGCACTGCTCGACGTCGCACAGGTCTCCGAGATCATCGAAGTGGTGTCGCCCGACACCTTCAAGCGTCCGATCTATGCCGGCAACGCCATCCAGACCGTGCAGTCGACCGACGCCAAGAAGGTCATCACCGTGCGCACTGCTTCATTTCCCGTCGCCTCCCAAGGCAATGCGGCTGCCGTCGAAATTATCTCGGCGGCAGCCGACCCCGGGTTATCGTCCTTCATCGAGAACAAGCTTTCCGAAACTGATCGTCCGGAACTGACCTCGGCCAGGATCATCATTTCCGGTGGCCGTGCGCTGGGCTCCTCGGAGAAGTTCCAGGAGGTCATCCTGCCGGCCGCCAATAAGCTGGGCGCCGCGGTTGGTGCTTCGCGCGCCGCGGTCGATGCCGGCTATGCGCCCAACGACTGGCAGGTCGGCCAGACCGGCAAGGTCGTCGCTCCCGATCTCTACATCGCGGTCGGCATCTCCGGCGCCATCCAGCACCTTGCCGGCATGAAGGATTCGAAGGTCATCGTCGCCATCAACAAGGACGAGGAGGCGCCGATCTTCCAGGTTGCCGACTACGGCCTGGTCGGCGATCTCTTCCTCATCCTGCCGGAGTTGGAAAAGGCGCTCGCAGGCGGCTGAAGCGGGAAAGGATAGCGATCGTTCCTCTCGCTAGAGGATAAGACGGCGTCCTCTGGTCAAGCGGTGACAGAATGAACGTAATAAACAACCGACTTGTCGGCGAGCGGAGATTGGGTCGCGGAAACTTAGATTCCACGGCCTTCATGCCTTTGGCTGATGGAGTCACGGAGTTCTTGATAGTCCTTGTTCCGGGATTTTCACAACTGTGTATGTCGTCGTTCATCGATCCATTGCGGTACGCAAACAGATTGTCCGGGCGCGAGCGGTTTCGATGGAGGTTGATAAGCGACGACGGCAGCCCTGTTATATGTGCCAGTGGGATCCAAGTGTGCGTGAATGCAAGTCTTAACGAGCAAGCCAAGCTTCTGAAATCGGAGCGTTTGCCCGATGGCATCGTGGTTTGCGCGGGCGCGGGAGTCGAACACTATCCCTCAGCACCACTGTTGTCACTTCTACGCTTCTGTGCGCGTCGCAATGTGAGGCTTTACGGACTCGGCACCGGCGCATGGGTCTTTGCTGCGGCCGGTCTGTTGTCAGACACGCGCTGTACCATCCACTGGGACACGATGGCAGCCTTCTCGGAGTCATTTGAAGGTCTCAAGCTGACCAACGCCCTATTTGTCGAGCAGAAAGGAATCGTCACCTGCGCCGGTGAATTTGCTGCCTTTGATCTTGCGATTAGCTCAGTAGAACACCGATGTGGTTCCGACGTGGCGCGATCAGTCTGCCGCTTCCTCACAGCCGATCGATGGCGCGATGGGGAAAGCTGCCAATCTGCTCCCCTTGGGCTTCGCTTTAGCGGCGCGAGCGAAAAGCTGATCCATATCATTCGAATAATGGAAAATTCCCTAGATGAGCCATTGACGATCCGCGCTATTGCTCAACAGCAAGGCCTTTCTTGCCGGCAAATCCAGCGCCTCTTTCTTCAGCATCTCAAGGCGACGCCGGTGCGATACTATCTTTTGCTAAGAATGGCGCGGGCGCGGCAACTAATCGAATCTACCGATATGTCCGTGCTGCAGGTGGCAGTCGCTTGCGGTTTCGTCTCATCATCGCATTTTTCAAAATGTTTTCGTGATCACTTCGGTGAAGCACCAAGCAATCTGCGACACGGTTAAGTAGATCTCCGGCCATTCTCAACCGAACGGACCTCGCCGTTGCCGAGAAGATGGCCAGCGCCGTGGCTGCAGACCGCTCGAGCAGTTGAGTTCATGAACCCTCAGGTCACAGCTTACGGCGCCCTGCGCGAGGATGATCCAAGATGTTATAAATCGGTTGTTCCGCAGCAACTCATAGGCTAGCATTGGGCAGTCCAGAACCCGCGGCTTCTGCGCAACCAAGAAGATAAAACGGTAATCGGATTTTCCGGCCGCGGCTTCGCTCATCGCTTGTGCCACACTATTGGCTCTTTGGGCGTTCATCATTTCCGTAGCGTTCTGAATGTCGCGCACCTCTTTGTTGGATTTTCCAATCAAGCTGGTGATTTCGATCCCCAAAGTCGCGATCGCTTTGATCATAGTTTCGATGAAATCCTTCGGCGCGTCACCCATCTTCCACTGGCCGGCTGCGCATATGTGTGAGCTTCGCGACGTTTGCGACATACGTAGCGCTCCATGATCCTTGATGCGCCCATGGGCGTGGACAACGAGATAGTTCCACGCCGGTACCTGCCGAACTTGAGCGGTGCAAGGTTCGGCAAAACCGAACGACCTATTGCAACTCTCGCGCCCGTCCGGCTCCATCCCGGGTTTCCCAGATTGACTCAAAGTTGCGCAGCATCACTTCCGCCACACTGAAGGTCTGCTTTCCTTGCCGGGAAGTCAGGCAAGCGTCGATGTCGGGATAGATAAAGAAGGGCAGGGAAATTCGGTCAGTCGGACCGGTATGCACGACCTGATGGGGTGTGCTCTTGAATCGGTTATCGCTCAAAGCCTGAAGCATGTCGCCCAGATTGACCACGAGAGTGTCGGGCAAGCTCGGCGCCGGCACCCAGCGCTCCCCGAACCACACCTGCAAGGAGCGCGTGGGAAGTTCCTCCTGCAGCAGAAGCGTGAAGAACCCATTGTCGGTATGCTTTCCGGCCGTGCCGCCACTAGATGGATACCGGATCACGCGTTGCAGGACCGTCGGCGCGCTGAAATGACGTCGGAACCAGCTCTCTTCCAATTCGAGCAGGTCGGCCAGTGCCATTCCAAGCTGTGGCACAACCTCGTTGATCACAGTAGCCTGCAAAGCAAGCAGGCTTCGAGCGAAACCAGGAGCCACCGCGTCATCCGGAAGGCGTGTGCAACCAGCAAATGGACGCCGGTCGCCTTCCTTCTCGATTCCGAGGTCGAACATTTCCTTCGGATCGGGGCCAGCCTCGGGATGTAGCACCTCGCCGTACAACGGACTGTACCCACGGGCGGTAGCAGGGTATACGTCTTGGGTGGCGTGACCGTAACGTTCCTTTGTCGACTGTGGCAACGTGAAGAAACGCCGGGAAGCCTGGATCGCTTCTGCGATCTGTTTCTTCGGGATTCCGTGCTCAAGGTAGAAGAACCCGTACTCCTCGCAGGCCAGGCGTAGGCGCTCGCGCTCTTCGTGTCGGGTTGCATCGGCTGCCAGTTTTGCCAGTGAGATTTGCGGTAGTGTGGTCATAGCTGCTCCTCCGTTGGTGCGTTGGCTTTGTCGGTGACTTTGAAAACCCAATAGTGTGCGTCCTCCTCCGCGATGTATCTGCCGTCTTTTAGACAGTGTGCTGTCACAAGCACGCCCGCATCCTGCAGACGCCGCACCTCATCTTCAAAGGATGTGGCCTCCGCATAGCTCTTGCGGGTGCTTACGATGACGAATCCGTTGGGGCGCGTGACGCGAGCAAGTTCGCGCAGTGCGTCCGGTCGGATGTGACCGAGCGTGAAGACACCGCAGCAGACCGTAATATCGTAGGTCGCACTGGAGTATTCGGGGAGCGGCCCGTTAAGATCGACATCGCCTTGGACATCGCGGTAGACGCCCGTTTGCCGGGCTTGTTCGGCCATCGCCTCGGAGAGGTCGATCCCATCGATCAACCGGAAGCCAAGGCGTTCCAGTTCGACGCCGACGAGGCCCGTTCCGCAGCCAGCGTCCAGGATTGCGATGGCTGCTCGCTCATTGGCCAAATAGGCCGTCTGAACCGTGCCCGCCAATTCCGCCACG
Source organism: Mesorhizobium sp. C395A (assembly GCF_030323205.1). Lineage (NCBI taxonomy): Bacteria > Pseudomonadati > Pseudomonadota > Alphaproteobacteria > Hyphomicrobiales > Phyllobacteriaceae > Mesorhizobium > Mesorhizobium sp. C395A. The sequence goes on from NZ_CP100473.1 coordinate 5,858,663, forward strand.
ATCATCGGCCCGCAGTACCGGTCCTGGCCAACATCCAACTCGTAGGAACTGGCCCATCCGCGATAGAAGCGGGTCAAGCGATCGACGTCGCCGTCGAGGTCATGGGAATCCTTGATGCGTTTTCGCGCAGCTTGCTCCAGTGTCGTCTGCTGATCGCGGGTGTTCATGACAGGTTCCTCCGTACAGGGACAGATGAGATTCGGTATAGTCGTCGGCTTCGCAAGCGCCACGGCTGGATATACAAGCTGTTTGTTGTCGTACTGCCCATTTTGGCTGTCCGACCAAGCGGAAGCGCCTACGCTCCAGGTGATAACCTCGTGTATCAGGGGATCGCTCAGGCCCATTCCGCGCCCAAGATCAAACGCCTCGTCAAGAATCAGCCGATTGACCTGGGTGAGCTCACCGACCAGAGACTTGAGCAGCCGTATCTGGATGCCACTGAGCGGGATGTCGTCGAGCGGAAACACATGCTCAAGCTTGGGTTTGATCCGTCCGACGGGATCGGTCAGGAATTCTTGGTCTGGCGGATGCGTGGGGTTGGCACCGTACTTGGATGGCGCGTGATAACCCGGCACTTGCAGTCGAACGCCGAAGACCACCTCCGCCAGTTCGATGACTCTCAGGTGGCTGTCGTATCGGTCGAACTTCCGTCCCGCCAAGCTAAAACGCTTTTCGACCGCCCGTCCGAGCGGCAGTCCCACGCGCAGTTGGTTGGCCAGCTGGACGGTCAAGCCCATATCCTTCACCGTGATCTCCAGGGTGCAGGAGCGGTCGTAGCTGCCATCCAGGAGAAACGGGGCGAATTGCTCGATTGCAACGGAGTTCGCCGAAGAACCGGCAAAATTCCGCCACGCCTGCTGCGCTGGAACGCCGGCCCGCACGCTTCGGCAGAGCGCGTTGCCGCTCGCAACGGCTGCAGTGTAGAAAAGTAGATTCGTCAGTAATTTAACTGATTGGCCTTGACCGATGTCTCCGACATGGAAGGAGACGGCTCCCATGATTTGCAACACCGCCTCGCAACGCACATAGGCCTCCGATGACCCGCCGACGAAAAAGCTGACATTGGCAAAATCGACCCCCATGTGGGACAGGTTGCTTACGGGCGCTTCTAGCGAATGCACGCCAATTGCTGCCGCCAGACGGGCGATCTCGAGCGTGTTGTGGTAGTCGGTGGTGGACGTGTCGATCCAAATGCTCTCCGGGGGCATTCCGGCCAAAGCGCCCCGCTCGCCCACCATATTGTCGAAGACGTCGCGTGGCAGCGGCAGGCAGGTAATGACAATGCCGCAGTCGCGGGCCGCGTCGCGCGGTGCATTATGCCACCGGGCGCCCTTTTTCAGCACGTCTGTCGCAGCCGCGGGATCGATGTCGTAGACATTCACCGAGTAGCCGGCTTGCAGGAGCTTGGCGATCATCGGCCGGCCCATCATGCCGGTACCGATGAATCCAATGCGATCGACGTTGCGAGAACGATCGGCGCGGACGCTGCTTACACCGCCTACAGCAGACATTTAACTTCCTTCGAGGCAAACGAACGGTTGCACGACAATTCCGAATAAAATAATTAGCGACGTTCGATAGAGTAGTAAATGATTTTGAGCATAAAGCAATCGAGAGCATAATAAGAAAAGATATAACACCTTAACGCGACTATCATATTTGGTCGTCAGATAGAATTTATGTCACATTTGCGAAGCCGTAAGCAGACATATAGATAATTTATCTCATTGTTTGAGCGCAATCGCTTGACAAAAATGAGCCTAAACTCGTCGGAATTTCATGCTGATGGTAATCGGCTGGACATTTCCGACACGATCTCAGCCCTATCCGGCGCAGTCACCACGCTTTGACAACCGGACGGCCTCAAATCCACGATCATAGCGTCTTCACCTGAACGGATGGGCTTCAGAGCGAAGCCGCGAGAGATCGGCACGCAACCAAGTGCAGCCAGCGTGCCTCAAATGGGCGGAGCGGGCGCGCGCGGGGTCAAAACTCTGTTCATAGGCACGCATGAGTTGAAACCTGACCGATAGCGGCCGCCGTTTGTTTCTCCTCAACTGGCAGAGATCTGTCCAGATGGTTGAAGTGACTTGAGCCGACCGCGGCGGCACCAGAGGTGACGATGATCATCTGATGCCCGAGTGCGGAAAATCGGACGACATCCCCTATCAGCGTCTCGCCGATCAGTGCTGAGCCGATCTTCACCATAACCGACGAGCCGAAGCCAATCGGATCGAGCTTGTTGGTGCTGCCGTTCAATGTTGCTGCACTACTCTAGATGTGAAGACACGCCCTCCAATCCCACCTTTCCTAAGCGTCGCGGCCTAAGCTCGCACGATGCGCCCTTCATTTCAGGTCGGCTGCCCAAGGGGGCGCTTACTTCGTGGTCCAGATTTTCAACAAGCCTTCTTCGCCTTTCGCTATCAGAACCGGTAGGTGACACCTGCGCCTATTAACCAGGGATCGAGCTCGGCCTTGCCCGTCAGCTTCGCGCCGTCCACCGTGACGTCGAAGTCTGGCTTCAGGAAAAGCTTCTTCACGTCGAAGTTGACGCCCCAGTGCTGATCCACCATGTAGTCGAACCCGACCTGCAGCGCTGTGCCGAACGTGTTCTTAACCTTGAGAGTGTTGGCGCTGGCGGCATCCTGGTTATAGAAAATCGTGTAGTTCACGCCGGCGCCAACATAGGGCTTGAAAGCGCCGAGATCGGCAAAATGATACTGCAATGTGAGCGTAGGCGGCAGCAGCCAAACCTTGCCGATATCGCCAAGCCCTCCGATCGTTCCTTGACCGTTGATGTTTGCATAGGTGGTGCCGAGAATGAGCTCGGCAGCGATGTTGTCCGTGAAGAAATAGGAGATATCGAGTTCCGGCGTCACTGTGTCCGAATATGAAAGACCAGAGCCGGGCACCGCATTGACGTAACCCGAATCCTCAGTGATGACCCCCAACGCACGCAGCCGGATCTGCCAAGGGCTTGGCGCTTCCGTGACCGAGGCTCCTGCCTTCGGGACGCTAGCCGCTTGCGCAAGGTCCGCCGCGACGGCCTGCTGTCTCATCACGATGAGGACAACGGCCGCTGTTACTCCCCGCGCGATGCGGATTTTGTTTCTCGCCATGATATCGTCTCCTTGCTCTTCAGAAATGATGCACTGAACTACGACAAGTCTTGCTCGAGTTGCGACAGATTGGCGGAGCGCTCATGCGCAGTGTGCGTGGGACCGCACGCTCTATTTGCGCCGTGCTCGCAATCATCGAGCTGTACTCACTTAGAAGTAAGCGGGATAACCAAAGGCCTGCAGCTTCGCGGCCGTCTTTCGCGCCTGGCCCGGGTGGGCGCGTTCGGCCCGCTTCGTGGTGGCGAGCAGGATCGGCGTAGCGGCAATGGTGGTGCCGGCCCCACGGTGCGCGCGGATTTCCGGCCTTCTTGCCAGAACTGTAGAGGTACTGACAGCGACGCATGAACACGGGAACCTTGTCGGGACAGTCGGAGATCGCTATCAGGGCGTCGCCTCGCGATCGACTGTGTTCCACCGAAGTGCCCCAGCGTTCTAACCGGCTGGCTGGCGGCCCAGGCAAGTGTCCGTTCTCGTCCTAGATCTTCGAGCCAAAGATAGGAATCCTTGTCTGGGGCATTCGACTGGAAAACAATATCAAGGTTCTCCTTAGGCTCGGGAGAGCTTTGTTTTTTTGCCGCTGCGCCCGCATGTTCGGTGAGCTTGATCATGGCATGATTTCTCCTCAGTCCTTGCCGCAGCGCGTTTTGCTGACAGCATCGCAGGACTCGTGCCACATGAGAAAATCGTTTCATAACAATGTGATCCCCTGATGGCGCTATATCTTATGTCCGACATCGTCGAAGATCCGACAAGGAATGCAGCCATGACCGCCTGATAAGAACTCCTGTGCGAACTCGGTGGGCACTGCGGAATAAGCAGTGAAGCTCACCGCGAGACTGGCCGAGCTTCGGATCGACATCGGCGACGGGGCGCTCGACGACCACTACGGTCGCCGGCGTCGGGCGCGGCACAGCCTGAGGACTCCGCGGCGGCGATGATCAATAACTGAGTTACAATGGCTCCATCTTGGCCCACCGGCCGGCGCGCAAAAGACTGCTTTGCGGCCCTATCCCTCCGCCTGGATTGAGTCTCAGGGACCGAATGGCGCACGTGCTTTTGGAACCGGCAGAGTGGTCATACGCAATTCTTCCGGGTGTCGGTCCCATATCGCGCAATCATTGTGCGCTTAGGTCTGGGCATGCGCCCATCCGCAACCACCTAATTAAGAGCATCGATCCTTCACCAATATAGAGATTTGCTTCCCCATGAGAGCGGCCTAGCGGCGGACATGAGATTGCGTCACTTTTGATGATCACGGCCTCCGAGGATGTCGGGATCGGGCAAGTGCAACGGCGTTGATAGGGCGAAGGATCTGGCAGCTTTTGCAACTGCCGATCTCGATGGGAGAAGGCATATCGCAATCCGGCAGAGACACCAGCTTGGGGATCGTGTCCCGCGGCGTGGTGTAGCTGGCGGCATTAGTCGCCGTGCTCTCCGGCATGGGCCGGGCTGATCAGCGCGCCACGGCTGGCAGGCTGATCAGGGGATCATCGCTCATCTGGCTGATCGTTTCCAGAGTCATATATCTGGCCCGCTGCACTGCCCATTCATCGTTCTGTTCGAGCAGGATTGCGCCGACGAGGCGCACGATCGCACCGTCGTTCGGAAGATTCCGACGACCTCGGTGCGCCGCTTGATCTCGCCGTTGAGACGTTCGATCGGATTGGTCGAGTGGAGCTTGGCGCGATGTTCCTTGGGGAAGGTCATGTAGGCCAGCACGTCGGGCTCGGCGTCGTCCATGATTGTCGCCAGCTTCGGCACCTTCGGCCGGATCTGGTCGGCGACGGCGCGCCATTGTACGGACGCGGCCTCGGGCGTTTCCTGGGCGAAAGCGGTGGCGATGAAGGCTGAGACGACCCTGCGGCCGCTCTTGCCGGCATGGGCCAGCACGTTCCTCATGAAGTGGACGCGGCACCTCTGCCATGTCGCGCACAGCACCTTGGTGACGGCCGCCTTGAGGCCTTCGTGAGCATCGGAGACAACGAGCTTGACGCCGCGCAGGCCGCGACGTGTCAGCTTGCGCAGGAACTCTGTCCAGATCGGCTCGGCCTCCGAGGTGCCAATCTCCATGCCCAGTACCTCGCGCCGGCCGTCCGCGTTGACGCCGACGGCGATGATAACGGCGACCGAGACGATCCGCCCACCGCGGCGGACCTTCAGGTAAGTGGCGTCGATCCACAGGTATGGCCAATCGCCCTCGATCGGCCGCTCGAGGAAGGCCTTCACCTTCCCGTCGATCTCCTCGCACAGCCGCGAGACCTGGCTCTTGGATATGCCGCTCATACCCATGGCCTTGACCAGGTCGTCAACCGACCGGGTCGAGATGCCTTGCACATAAGCTTCCTGGATGACGGCGGTTAGCGCCTTCTCGGCCATGCGGCGCGGTTCGAGGAAACCTGGGAAGTAGCTTCCCTTCCTGAGCTTCGGGATGCGCAGCTCGACCGTGCCGGCCCGCGTCTCCCAGTCCCGGTCGCGGTAGCCATTGCGCTGGGCGAGCCGCAGCGGGTTCTTCTCGCCATAGCTGGCGCCGGTGGCCGCGCCCACCTCCATTTCCATCAGTCGCTCGGCGGCAAAGCCGATCATCTCCCGCAGCAGATCGGCATCCGGGGTCTTCTCCACGAGCGTGCGCAGGTTCATCATGTCGTCGGTCATCGGTGGTCCTTCCGAAATGGGTTGGCGTCAACAACCAAACCCTACCGGGAAAGCGCCGATGACCACCCACACTACTAACGGCGCGCTCGTGAGCGGCTTCGCTACCGCCGAGCTACACCACCTGATGGGACACGACCCCAGATTGTGACTGTCCGTTCATGAAGGCTTCGTGCTGGTCTCCATAAGAGAAGTATTCTGGTGCAGAAGGTGCCCGATTAGCTATTTCGGAAAAGGCGACATCGACTTGCAATCGGGCGCCGCCGGTAGGCGTCCCCCTCAATGTCAGATTTCCGACAGGATTGTAGACCGCCAACCCATTGTTTAATAAAGTTTTCTTCTCTGGCACGGCCCATGCATGGGACTCTGCGAAGGCATCAGCGAGACGTCGTCCATGATCATGCGCACCGAAAATGCCGTCGCCGTAGTGAACACCGCGCTCTCGCCTGCCATCAAGCCGCCGAAAGGCCGGCGCGTCATGGTCGGGCCGGCGATTGCGCCGGCTTCAAACACCTTAATCGGCCCGCAAAGCGTCTCGCGTGACGGCGACGCGGGCATCCAGACGAACGGAAAGACATACTTCGTTGCCCCACGTCGCCGGCCTGACCCCTCGATTTCACCGCGCTGGAATGCTCCGGCCTACATTCGACGACGCGAACGCGCTGGACAAATTCTCGCAAACCCGGTCGGGACCGGTGCTCCGAACGTCCGCGAGGGGGTCCAGTGACTGCGGCCGATATTCGCCGCCAACAAGCCGCTTAGTGGGAAGACTCTATAGGAGGAAGCAGTGGAGTTATCTTGCGTTGGGATCGGTGCTGGCCCGTCCAATTTGAGCCTTGCGTGTCAGCTACACGAGCAAGTTGGGAAAGGGGCGGTGTTCCTGGATCGGCAGGTCGACTTCCGCTGGCATCCAGGCAGTGCATTCGATTCCTCGGAGCTCCAGGTCAGCCACTTCAAGGACCTGGTTACTCTAGTGAATCCGCGATCAGCCTACACTTTCGTAAACTTCCTGCACGAGAACGGGCGTCTGTATCACTTCCTGAACGCACAGTTCGAAGCCGTGCTCAGAGTGGAGTTCGAACAATACCTGAACTGGGTCTTCCACAGGAACCCACTTGTGCGAGGCGGCGAGACAGTGCGCGAAACCCGCTTTGACGGCGAGTTTCGGGTGCGGACGGATAAAGCGGTTCTCGGCGCCAGAGACGTCGTGGTCGGCATTGGCAAGCAGGCGCAAATTCCGCCTCAGTTCCAGGGCTGGACTGGACGCAACCTGTTCCACTCATCTGTTTTACTGCACATCCACCCTGAGGTGCGGAGAAAGCATGTCTGCGTGGTCGGCGGAGGACAATCGGGAGCCGAGGTGATGTTGCATCTTATCGGCCTGCCGAAAGAACGGCGGCCTGCCTCGATCACTTGGGTCTCGCAGCGCGAAAACTATCTGCCTCTGGACAACAGCCCGTTCACAAACGAGTTGTTCATGCCCTGCTTTTCGGATCGTTTCGCGGCGATGAGCGAGTCGCAACGCAAGCTGCTCCTGCGGCGTTTCGTGCTTGCCTCGGACGGCATTTCTGAAAGCACGTTGCGCGCGATCTATCAGGCGCTCTACCGCCACGCATTTTTCGAGCCAAACCGATCCGACATCACACTGCGGCCGGGCTGCACCGTCTCGCGCTGCATCAACGCCGGCGCCGGTCACAGGCTGACCCTCCAGCACGGCATGATCGAGGTCGAAGAAGTCACGGCTGACATCGTCATCCTGGCCACCGGTTACGAGAACGCGATGCCAGACTTCTTGGAACCCATCGAGCACCGGCTGGAGCATATCGACAATGAATTAGCTATTCGCGACGATTTTTCGGTGAGCTGGGACGGACCGCGTGACAGACGCATCTTCGTACAAAACGCGAGCATCGGGCAGCGCGGCCTGGCCGATCCGAACCTAAGCCTGCTGGCCTGGCGCGCGCGCCGCATCCTCGATAGCCTTCTTGGGCGCGCGCCATGGGCAAACCCCGAGCATCCTGGCTTCATCAGCCATACCTCGATCGAGAGCTGGCCCGCCCCCGTAGCCGAAGAAATGGGCAGCGGGATATGACTCGTAAACTTCTGATCATCGGCGGTGGCATCCTGGGAATTATGTCCGCCTCCGCTGCGAAGGCCGGAGGCTTCTCCGAAATCATCGTGACCGAACAAGTTCTTGGACCAAGCGGCGCATCGCATTATTCTGGGGGCGTGCATTTCCCCTACCGTTGTCAAGGCCGTACCAGGTCGCGCACTCGAAAGAGCGCCGTGGTCTTGGCGGCTATGGCTGGGTCGGCGGTCAGCGGATGGTGCCAGCCTTTAGCGATGCGTGTCGTGGCTGGACCGGGTGAAGCGGTTGATCCGGCCCAGTTTACCGAAGCCCTGGACCCGGCCGAGCATGACATAGGCAGTCTCGCGCCGAGCTTCTCCGGACAAAATCCGTCGGAGCGGAACGCACTTAGCATCGCCGTCCCATGCGTGGGCGTCTCCGTGGACCGCAACTAGCCAGCGCCCGACTGCCCTAATTGGGGTCCGACCAACCAGTCTTTCCAACAGGAGGCTTTTCGCATGTTGACTGATACACAAAGAGACAAGTGGCAGAAAGACGGATACGTCAGGCTCGAAAGTTTCTTTGCGCCAGCGGCTCAGGAAGATATCTCTGATTTTGTCGAAGATGTGTCACGCTGGGACGTCAGCGATGATAAATGGCTCATGTGGTTCGAGAAGACGACGGACAATCGAAAGATCATATCCAAGATCGAGAATTTTCTCGACTACCATGATCCATTGCGTCGTTTGCTATTAGCAGATCAGCGCATAAAGTCAGCAGTCGATGATTTGCTTGGAGAAGATTCGCGCAGGCTCAAGGAGTTGCTTATTTTCCACTACCCCGACAGCGGCGGCTATCTCCCGCATCAGGACATTTATCACATTCCACACAAACTCCCCGACCGGATGGTCCATGCGGTGGTTGCCATAGGCATCGACGACTCCGACCCGGAAAACGGCGGGCTTTTCTTCAGCCCCGGCAACCACAAGAAGGGGGTGTTCCCCATGGATGCCGGTGGGGTGATCGATCCTCAAGTCGCCGAAACGTTCTCCTGGGAACCCGTAGTATGGAAGGCTGGCGACATCTTCATCTTCGACGATTACGCACCGCACTACTCACGACCGAACAAAAGCAATCGTTCTCGGCGCACACTCTACTTGGTGTTCCAGCGTGCCTCAACCGGTGGGCCGACCCGCGCTGAATATAACGTGCTTAAGCGCGCCCTTAACCCGCCCGAGGGCAAAGTGGCCGATCTCGACAATCTCAAGCCCCCAAATGGCATCTTCTATCGCGATTGAGCTCACGCAGCCAGGCGGAGGCATGCACACGAAACTGATCGACCGCTCACGAAATGCGCGGACGGTATGGCGGTCTGATTTGCGGGCTAGCGGAGCATCGGACGCTTTGGCACGTGGATTGTGGAGGGGTCACAGGCGGCCTTCTGTGTGCCTACAGCCCGACCTAGCGCCCCCCTTGGTCGCCCGCCTGCCGGCCCAGAGCTGCACTATCCTGGCCGGGCCGCCAACGGGTCGGGCTGCCGTTTCTCTCCATGAAGTGCACTTGAGGCTGTTCGTTGGCAGCCGAAGGTCCGTCCCACTCTTCAACAGCTTAGGTTCGTTGTCATGCGCAAATACACGTTTTCTCGAACGGAGCTGTCGCGAGCGTTCGGTATCGACACGGCCACGCTTGGAACGGGCAGTGCTCGCACGGGGTTTTCGTTCGGAAAGGTTGGACCCGGGGTCACATCCGAGCCCCATCGGCACGACGAAATCGAGGCCTTCGTGATCCTGTCTGGTGCGGGCAAGGTCAGGACCGACCTTGGGGAAATCTCGGTCGAGGCCGGCGATGTCGTTCTGTTCCACCCTTTTGAAGCGCATGTGCTGCGCAACGACGGGAACAAAGACCTAGATTTCGTCGATGTCTACTGGCGTGATGGCGAGGCCGCCCTTCATGTCGCTGCAAAGATCACGGCACCACGCGGGCCGACCTTCGTCTTCTCAGCGCCGCCAACGCCAAATGGCGATCTGCATCTGGGGCATCTTTCTGGCCCCTATTTCGGCGCTGACGTCTATACTCGTTTCCTGCGCATGAAAGGAGCCGAGGCCTATCACCTGACCGGAAGCGACGATCACCAGAGCTACGTCGCGACACGCGCCGATGCCAATCAATCGACGCCTGCAAACGTGGCGCGCTACTACGCCGACGAGATTCGCGCCACGCTTGCACTTCTCGATTGTGACGTCCACAGCTTCCAAGCCACAATGGGCGATGACGGTTACGGCGAGTTCCAAGCCGCGTGTTTCCGGAGTCTTCTGAGCAGCGCGGCGGTAGATTTGCGCCAGAGCCCTGCGCTTTTCGATGCTGTGACAGGCCACTATCTTTACGAGCCGGATGTTGGCGGCCTCTGCCCCGATTGCGGCGGCTCCGCCGCTGGCAACATCTGCGAGGAATGCGGTGCCCCAAACCTTTGCCACGACTTAGGTGCAGCGCGGTCACGGCAGTCTGCCGAGGCGCCGCTGGTCGGCTCCCTCCGCCGTCCGGAACTTGCCATGGACCAATGCTACGACAATATCGATCGGCATCTAAGGGCGTCGGGCATCCCGCTACGGATCTTGGATCTCTTCGCGCGCCTACGCGAACGCGGCGACTTTTCAGTGCCCATTACCCACCCCTCGGACTGGGGCCTGCCGGCCGAGGGGTTCCCGGGCCAAGTGATCTGGGCGTGGCCGGAGATGGCATTCGGTTTTCTGTACAACATCCAGGCGCTCGGCCGCTCGATGGGTCGCGACTGGAAGGCGGAGATGCCCGGCAACGACTGGCAGATTGTCCATTTCTTCGGCTTCGACAATTCGTTCTACCACGCGCTACTCTACCCCGCTCTTTACGCCGAGGTCTTCTCCCACTGGGCGCCACGCATCCGCTATCACGTCAACGAGTTCTACCTGCTCGACGGCAAGAAGTTTTCAACCAGCTGCCGCCATGCGGTCTGGGGCAAGGAGGTTCTGAGCCCAAAGACAGTCGACGTCGTGCGCCTCCATTTGGGCCTGACACGCCCAGAAGGTGAGCGGACGGATTTCACGCTGGACGCGCTGCGCCGCACCGAGAACGAGGTGTTCCAAAGGATCTGGCTGAAGTGGCTTGAGGCGTTGAACCAGGAAATCAAACAGGATTTTGCCGGCCATGTACCCGATGCAGGCGACTGGAGCCCGGTTGACCGCGCCTTCTTTGCTCGGATAGAGACCTATCGCGCTGCGATGGAGCGCGCCTATTCGGACGAAGGCTTCTCGGTTCGGCGCGCGGCCGCTCAGGTCTGTGATTTCGTGCGCGATTGTGTGATCTACCGTGGGGCGCGAGACTATACGGCGGCCCGACGTTTCTATCCCGCCCGCAATCGGACTTCGCTGGCCCTTCAGACGACGGCCGCTGCGATCCTGGCACCGACACTCGCTCCGCTGATGCCCCGCTTCGCCAGAACGCTGGCGCGAGGCATCGATGGCGTCTCGACCGAAACATGGCCCCGGTCCGTCCAGCGCCTTGCGCCCGGGGCCCGCTTTGATCTTAGACCCGTGTTGGTGTTCTACGCCAAATCCGGCAATCCTCATCTCGATGAGGAGGTAGCACTATGAGCCCGAAGGTGCACCAGTGAGCTATCCCAATCTCGACCAGATCTGCGCGGCAACCAAAGCCGACAATGCCAAATATGCTGTCACTGGGGCGACCAAGCCGCTATCAAACGGTAGAGACCAGATTAGCGGACCTGAACCAACGTGTCGTCGACAACCCTGGCCCGCGGCTTCGAGGACCGCTCGGCCGATCGCTTCCAGCCCTTGCTGTTCGTGCCGCAATGCCGTGTGGGCTCGACTGCGCTGACTAACCTCTGCGGCATCGGGATTCCGTCCTCCAGCCGGTCAAGGCTGTCATGCGATTCGACCCGCTTGGTCAACCTGGCGCCCTGGAACGTGCGCCGATCACCAATGTGAATGCGAATGCCTGCGTGATGTTATCTTCTATTCTGTCCGAGACTGTACCGACGCGGCATTCAGCCGAAGAACAACTGAGCTACTGACAATCGGAATGTAGCAGGTTCAAATTCGGGTCCGGATATTGCTCACAACCAGCGTTCAGGATCCGGCATGGTGCACAAGCTTCCAATCAGACCCGCGCAACGCACAGCCCTTCGTCTGAAGTTATTCGGCTAGGGCCGCCAAATCGCAAGCGTATCCTCCTTAACATTCACGAGGTCTTCGCCGAAATGCAGACGCTTGTCGCAGGAGAGATAGATCCCTAAATTATTAGGGTGCTCCTCAGGATTGCGTGTTTGCTCGGGTATGGACCGCCCTAATTGAGGAGCGATTCTACAATTCACATGTTGGAGATCGCTCGCTAGGTAGCCCGCCTGTGCAAGCCGATGCTTCAGATGCCGCCCATGCAGAGATATTTCATTTCGAGGTAATCCTCGAGCCCATGGCGGGATCCCTCCCGCCCGATGCCGGACTGTTTTATCCCACCGAACGGCGCCGCTTCCGAAGACATCCGGCCGGTATTTACCCCCACCATTCCGTATTCCAAGGCCTCGGCGACACGCCAAACACGCTTCAGGTTGGAGGCATAAAAATAGGCCGCGAGGCCGTAGATCGTTTCATTGGCATCACGCACGACCTGATCCGCATCTTTGAAGCGAATAATCGGTGCGAGCGGCCCGAATGTCTCTTCGCGCGCGACGGTCATCTCGCTGGTGACACCGGTCAGGACCGTTGGTTGGAAAAACGTGCCATTCGTGCCGATGCGTTTGCCCCCGCATCGAATCGCGCCGCCTTTAGCTACGGCATCGGCAATATGGGATTCAATCTTGGCCAAAGCCTTCTTGTCGATGAGGGGTCCTATGTCCACTCCGAGCGCGAAACCGTCACCAACTTGAAGTTGGCGAGCCCGTTCAACGAATTTCTCGACGAACTCGTCGTGAACGCCCGACTGGACGTAAAGGCGGTTCGCTGAAACGCAGGTCTGGCCGGCATTGCGGTACTTCGCCTGGATCGCACCGTTAACCGCGGCATCGATATCGGCGTCATCGAAGACGATGAAAGGTGCATTGCCGCCGAGCTCTAGGCTGACTTTTTTGATCTGGGCCGAGCACTGGCGCATGAGTAGGCGCCCGATCTCAGTAGACCCGGTGAAGCTGATCTTGCGGACCTTGGGATTTGTGCAAAGTTCGCGGCCGACCGCGTCAGCTTCGGATGCATAGATCAGATTGACGACGCCTTCGGGAAAGCCTGCCTGATGGGCGAGGGCGAACATTGCTCCAGCCACGAGCGGCGTCTGTTCAGCGGGCTTGAGGACGATCGTGCAGCCCGCCGCCAAGGCTGGGGAGATTTTGCGCGCCACCATCGAGGCCGGGAAATTCCATGGCGTTATCGTGCCGACGACCCCGATGGGCTGCTTGATCACCAACATTCGGCGGTCGGCCGATGGTGCGGAGATCGTCTCGCCATAGACCCGATTTGCCTCCTCGGCATACCATTGCAGATACGCCGCAGCATGCGATATCTCCGATTTGGCTTCCGCAAGCGGCTTGCCCATCTCCGCAGTGAGAATTGCAGCGAGATCGTCGGCGTGGTCGATGATCAACTGATGCCATCGCCATAGAACGTCGCTGCGCTCACGTGCGGTAAACCCTGCCCATCCAGGCTGCGCGACATAGGCCTTGTCGATCGCAGCGCATGTCTCCTCGACACCCATATCGGGTAGTTCTGCCAGCACTTCGCCGGTCGACGGGTTGAGAACCTCAAATGTCCGCTCGCCCATCCGCGTGCCAAGTGCCGGCAGGCGATCGATGGGTCCAAACAGGTCAGGGGATCGCAGGTGACGGATCATCGGCGGGCACAGGGCAATACCGGATTCCTCCTCAACGCAGCAGGTGTATATAGCAGGCGGGGTGTGTATTCCGGACGTAAAGGTTCCTTATAGGGCCTCGGCCATACAGCTAGCAGACCACGGTACCCAAGTGGGAGGGAGAATACGCTACAAGACGCTTAGCGGTTCTACTAGTCGGGCTCGACGGTCGGTTGCGCGGTGGCAGGTCCGGCCCGCGCGCAACTTGCCATAGGTCTTCGCTGCCAGCGCCTTCACCGTCTCAGGCTCTGCGTCGCCGGCCACCACCAGCACGGCGTTGTTCGGTCGGCGGTATTCGTTGGAGATCGTGAATGCGTCGGTGCCGTCCAGCTTCTCCATCTCCTGCCTCCAGCCGTTGACCCGAATGCGGTAGGGCTGATTGGCCGCAACGTCGCGTTGACCTCCTCGTCCACCAGACCTGAGGGTCCGTCTCTCTGCGCCAACGGCGCTCCTCCAGGATCACGTTTCGCTCGGTCTCGATATCATCGTCGTTGAGAATGAGGTTGAACATGCGATCGGCCTCGAAGCCCATCATCTCGCCCAAAGCGATTTATAGTCGGTGAGGGCGGTATTGTGGCCGCTGACTGAGACGGCTCCGTCGAACTCGCTGTCGGCCCGGTTGGGCGTCCCCCTGAAGATCAGACGCTCGAGGGAAGGGGCAAGTTCGGGTTTGCCCGGTGGCTCGTCGGCGCTGCGGACCTTGTGCCAGATCATATCAGTGACGATTTGCGCGGGGTCATGTCGACCGTTCCATGCCATCATCGAGCAGGAAATCCGTAATCTTGCCGCCGTCGGTGGCGGCCAGAGCCGGAGCGGTCGTCGCCAGGCCAGGGCGGTGGCAGTGAACGGCTTGCGCAGCCAGGGGGTGATCGATGGCTCCGGTTGGAAAGGCAAGTTTCGAGGCAGTGATTTGTTCCTCATTTTCATGAACGGGCTGCGTCTTCGATCCCGTGGGAGGATCGCGGGCAGGTCGAGCCAGATGAATCATGCGGCCAGGGCTCACTCGAGCCTCATCTTGGGATGAGCCCAGGAGACCGGCGGCGGTGTTCTTGGGGGATGGTCATTGGAGGGATTTTCCTTGATCCGCGACGCCTTGCGGACGACCACGCATGCACCGTGCCAGATCAGAAAACATTCGAGGCATGTGGACAAGTCAGTCTGACATGTTGTGCATCCGACATTGTGGGCCATCGAACAGGGCTGAAGGCGACGCGAGCACGGCTGAGAATACTCTTCTTCATTGGAAGACGATTGGGCGCGCTGCTGGGGAAGGGGGACGGGATGCGCTTCGAAGGCCGCTGCACCGACGGTCAGAATTGAAATGTTGTCGCTCCAGCGGACCGATGTCCTCGACAGTCAGACCGGGCGGTGCTGAAGGGTAGAGGCGTGAGCAGCGTAGCTAAGTGGGCGCGGACCCAGCTCGCGCGCGAAGACGGACCTGAAAAAAAACGGCGGGTGGCGACATTCGCGAGGCGCTGGAAAACGAGGTCGTAGGACTGGGCGGGAAAAGCGATGCCGTTGCTGTCTTCTGGCGTGATGGCCTGCCGCGAGGCGGTTGAACAGTGATGAGTTGCTGCGGAAAGGGGAGTGTTTTCGCGGGACCTTGGTCAACGTAAGAAACAAACGTCGAGCTCGCCTTGGATGGGGGCATGCAGCACATTTGCCGCTGCAGGACAGCAGCACGGAAGCTGTCCGCGCTTGCCGTCGTCCATGGGAACCAAACAGCAGAATTTAGCGGTCGCGATGATTTCATGTGCATAAAATACCGCCTGGTGCGCTCGGCTGCAAATGCACCCTGGCGAGTGGTCGCTTAGGTCAAGAGCATCGCGTGAGTAACAGCCTTACCTTGCTCAACCTGATGCGCGCTAACCGCCTCGCCGGATTGTGGAACTGCTCGCGGGTGGCTTCTACCACAAACAGCAAGGTCATGAAATCAAGCAGGAAGTCGTCAATCGCTTGGGCGATTGTTTCTGACTTGCCCTTGAACTGGTCCAGCAAAACGCGCGCGCTATCGATCGCTTCCACGCTGGTCGCATCGATCAACCCCTCGACCCTCTTGAAACAGTCCAACTCGAAACTCCTTAAAGCGCTTCCAAGCCGTTATGCACGAAGGCAGCTCCGTGAACTACCCGGCCTTTTACCTGACGGCACGAGCAGCAGTCGGCCTTACGTCTCGTGCCAAAGCACGAGCTATAGACCTGGGCGCTGAGGAGCGTTGGAAGATCGAGCGCTTCCGGCCTGGTCGAGCGGTAGTGTGGACAGTGCTTGCTGGCGGCTACGCCAACAATGGAGTGCGCCAGCTGATTGGGGCTTAACAATTTTTCGCTTTTTGCTGCGCCCAAGTCTCGGCTATGACTCGGACAGGCCCAATGGCCTGCCCCACGTTGCAATTGTAAAAGAGGAATAATTATATGCCGACTGGAACGGTAAAGTGGTTCAACAGCACCAAAGGGTTTGGATTTATCCAGCCCGACAATGGCGGTCCGGATGTTTTCGTCCACATTTCCGCTGTCGAACGCGCGGGCCTCTCGACCCTCGCTGACGGCCAGAAGATCAACTATGAGATCGAGCAGGACCGCCGCACTGGCAAGTCCTCAGCTGGCAGCCTGAGCAAAGCTGGTTGAAATTTTCTCCTGCGAAGTCGCAAGAGTGGGCGTGTAGGCCCGGAAGTGCTCACTGCCGCTCGATAGGGACGAGCAAAAGTGAGGGCAGCAGATTGCTGCATGGGTTGCGAATTCCTCATGAAACAAGTTGTTGGAAAGGAAGGCGGGGTTGGCCCCGCCTTTTTTATGCGACGCCCAGATTAAGCCGACGGCTGCAACGCTGCAGAAGGAATTTCAATTGCCGCAATCAAGCCGCGACCTTCTTGCGAGTTCGCTTCGTCGGCACCGGCGCTTCCGGCTCTTTCGGCGCTTTCGGTTTGCGGCCGAGCCCCATCGTTTTCGCCAGTGACGAACGCTTCGCGGCGTAGTTCGGCGCCACCATGGGATAATCCACCGGCAGGCCCCATTTGGCCCGATATTCACCCGGCGTCAGCCCATAGTGGGTCGACAGATGGCGCTTTAAAGATTTGAATTTCTTCCCGTCTTCAAGGGAGATGATGTAGTCCGGTGTCACCGACTTCCTGATCGGGACTGCAGGCGTAAGGGCAACCGGCTCTAGTGCAGAGATACCTCCGGCCGTCGCTCTCAGAGCCGCATGCACTTGGCCGATGAGGGCAGGGAGATCCCCCACCGGGATCGGATTGTTGGACACGTAGGCCGACACGACGTCGGCGGCAAGCTCAATGAGGGTGTCGACGTTTTTTCCGGCTTCTTCTGTCATGAAACTCTCCAGGGGTGAAACATAGTCAGCGAAGCGTCGCTTCATAGGGCCGGTTGCCGCTGAAAGCAACAATGTCTCTGACTGCGTTATTGCCAATGCTCGTCCAGAAGCGACATCGATGCGCCATATTTCGCGGCGTGACCGCTGAGCCACTCGTTGTTGGCGACCCTGCCGAGGTGCGTGGCGCGTGCCGCTCTAACTTAGCGCCGAAGTCGCTAGTAGCCTCGAGGCTAAGCGCGCTGTTTTTGTCTCGCTTTGCTTCTTTGGACTGTGAAATCGAGCGATAGTGGTCGCTTGATGGTGGGCGTCAGGGACGATGGAACAAACGTTCATTGGCAATGGCCAAAGTGATGTAAGTTCATCGCCGGTGAGCCGCTCTTGCAAAGGGGCTGGGAACCGCCGCTGATAAACCTAGGACATCAATGTATTTCGAGGCGTTTCTTAGCCGGTCCTGGAGAGGCGGCAATGGCTGCGGATGACACCTGTTCCAGGATATCAAACAGCGCGGCGACCGGCAGCTTCTCGAATCTGGAGCGGCTTCTCGCAAGTTGGCGCCGCGCCGAGAGGCCGGGCAAGGACAGTGAGCCGCCTGCATCAATGATATGCATCAACCAGCCAGCGACGCGTCCTAATACAGAATGCCGCGACCGGCCGTGTGATCTCGCCGGTAGTCGCCGAGGCCCTCTGCATGAAGCCTCGTGATGTGCTGACGATCAACCAGGCCAGAAAGGTCGACGTCCTGAAGCAGGGATGACATGAGTTTGCCACTATGCGCAGGCTTGCAATGCCCTTCCGCGGCATTTTGCGGGGCCTGTGAGTTGGGCAAGCTCGGCACTTCGATCGACTTGGCGTCACCCGGCTCATCGCCAACACGCGTTTCGGTCTGGTCCTACGCCGTGACCTTGACTCCGTTCGCGATGCCATTGAACTGCCGTGGAGAGCGGCCGAGGCGGAAGGGCTGATCAACCGCCTGAAGACGATCAAACGTACCATTAGGCAGCGCCGGCTGCGAACTCCTTAGGCACGCATGCTGCCACTCAGCCGGCCTGATCACCACACGAAGCGAGGAAGAACCTGGTCAAGTGCAAAGCGACAATTGCCTCGACAGCAGGTCCCGGAAGGTTTATGCTGCCCGATGTTACCGCAATCCTGAATGGCGATTGAGTACCTTCACGACTGAAGGGAGTGGAACTGCTTTGTCGGCCAAATTGTTGACGGAACGCCCGGCGCCCATTGTTGCTACATGTCTAGATTCTTGGGGCGTTTTGGATGATGCAATCCACCATCTCACTCCAAAGGGCAGTGGAATCTGGAACAACGTCGCTTTTGTACGCACTACATCCTTCGTGCCCGATTGGCATATTGTCTTTAACTCTGCTTCTCTTTTTGGGCTCCCTGTTGATATCGAGGCGAGCCCAAACAGGACAATCTTTGCAATCGGCGAACCGCCGACGAAAGCTCATCGTGCATTTCATGAAGGGCAGGGGAAGAATACTATCGTCCTGACGTCTGACGAAGAGCTGGCTGCTCGGCAGAATGCAGCGCGCCGATTCGTTTTGTCTCCGCCTATCACTCGGTCTTGGTCTGTAAACAAGACATATGACCAACTTCTGGTCAGCGAAGTGGTGGATAAACCGCTTCGGCTCTCATGGATTACCAGTAACATCGCCCTGCTAAAAGGACATCGATATCGGCTGGCGTTTCTGGAACGGCTGAGAAAGGAGCTCGATTTTGACCTGTTCGGCCGAGGTTTTCGGCTGATTGGAGATAAATGGAACGCACTCGCACCTTACCGTTACAGTATAGCGTTCGAGAATACTCGTGCTGACTACTATTTTACAGAGAAGCTTATGGACTGCTTCGTTGCTGAAACAATGCCGATCTATTACGGCAGCCCAGCAATCACGAGGTTCTTCCCTTCGGACTCTATGGTTCTGATTGACCCAGAGGACAAGAACGTAACCCAAAAAATTCAAGAAATCATCAACTCAGACCTCTGGAAGGAACGTCGCGGCGCAATAAGAGAGGCGAAGCGGCTAGTCCTCGAGAAATACAATACGTTTGCTTATCTCGCGGGCTTCATCGAAAGCGTTCAGGATAAACCCTTACCGCCAGAAATTATACACATCGAATCGCCTGAAGTTGATTTTGCAACAGACGAATGAATTAATCCAACGCTCGCTTCGCGTGCCCGGCGGTTGGTGGTCTGGCGAGATCGGTGCGGAGCGCTCGGCGGAGAATGCCTGCTGCGCAGACGGGCCGGCACGGGCGCACAAGGTCATGCGCCCGCGGCTGCCGCTGATCAGACGAACTGGGGAAGGCCAGGAACGGAATTGAGGACCTCGTCCACGAGTTCGTCGCCGGCATGTTCCTTGGCGCAGGCGATCGTCTCGTTGGCGAGGGCGGCGATCTTTGCCATGCTGAGACCCTCACCCATCAATTGCTGCCCGAGCCCCATAAGGCCGCCACCCTCTGGGTCGTCGCCATGATACTTCGCTACTAATTCCGAAGCTCCCGGAATGGCCTCGATCATGCGCGCGCCGGGACCGTCGGCCGCGTGGCTCCGCAGGAAACCCAGCATTAACCCAACGGCCTTCTCTGCGAGAGCCGGGCCGATGCCGGCACCAGTGGCGATGCGCGGTAAGATTTCTTCCATGCAGGGTCTCTCTCTCTTTGATTAGGTTTACAAGTGGCCGGTCCGGCGCCCCGCGCCCTTGGCCGAACCACAATGGAACTCCACTAAATAGGCCAGCGGAAGTGCTATTGCGCCTAAAACCGCCTCTGTCAACGCAAGCTGCGTCGGAAGTGCGTGTTTCGCAAACCGAAGATCATTGCAATTCACTTCAGTAGCATTGGCAACCGCACAGTTTGCGTTGGCTCGCTTATGGGCCAATGCCCCGCGCCCGTCAAATGATGACGACAACGTGGTCGGCGCCTAGGATCTGTGGATCAAGGTGAGGCAGTTACAGCGGGTGGACCTGCTCAAGCGCGGCGCCTTCGACACAAAGGGCTAGATTGGCGATACTGCGCGTGTTGGCCATGTCTTTCCTGGCGTGATGGGATGTTCGTAGAAGCGGAGCTATATGCCGGTGTGACGGTCCACCAAGGCGGAACGCCTATTCCGATACGAGATCCATACTGTCGTATAGACCGTCGCTGCTTAGGTGTTGAAACCGCCATCGCTGGTGACATCACAATGTGCAGTCGGCGGGTGTCGACAAGGCCGATTGCGTAATCAGCAGGTCAGGAGGAACGAATGAACCCTGACGTTTCAGAAGCTCACTTTTCGCAAGGCGTGCAGCGCACATCGTGCAAGAGATTGCCAGTCTTGCGGATGCTGTCGACTTTCTCAACCTTGGCTGGAAGATCGCAGTGACCGAATCTACGAAGCCGCCCTCAGGGCGTGCTTTGATGCATACAACCGGTTGCCGACCAGGGATACCCCTCCTCCCTGAAGTCCAATCGAGAAGAGCGATCCTTCCAAGAGGGTCCCAGCTCAGCTGCGAAAACAGGTGTGAGATCCCGTCCTCTCCCTCAAGCTGATCTAGCTCAGGGCGTTCATGAGCCGCAGATCGCATAATGGCTGCGTGGACGACGCAGGAAGACCAATTATGAAAATCCTATTCAGTACGATGGCTGTCACCTTGCTGGCACCCACCGCCTTTGCTGCGGATTCGATCCCCACCGACCTCAGAGATACGGCATTGGCCACCTTCACGGCTTTGCCATCCACCACGCCGACAGTCGCCAACAACCCGATCACCCCGGAAAAGATCGCTCTCGGCAAGGCACTGTTCTTCGATCCACGCGTCTCGGCGTCAGGCGTCTTGTCGTGCAATTCATGCCACAACCTGGCCACCGGCGGCGACGACAATCACGAAACCTCGATTGGCCATGGTTGGCAGAAGGGACAGCGCAACGCGCCGACTGTACTGAACGCTGTCTTCAACATCGCCCAGTTCTGGGATGGTCGTGCCGAAGACCTGAAGGCTCAGGCGAAGGGACCGGTCCAAGCCGGGATCGAAATGGCCAATACACCGGGCCAACTCATCGCCACTCTCAAGTCCATGCCGCAATATGTCGAGTGGTTCGATGCAGCTTTTCCGGCTGAAGCCGATCGGGTCACCTTCGACAACTTCGCCAAGGCGATCGAAGCCTTCGAGGCGACACTGGTCACACCTGCCCCGTTCGACAGCTTCCTGAATGGTGATGAGGTTGCCATGACTTCCGAACAGAAACAGGGCCTGGTGCTTTTCATGGACAAAGGCTGCTCGTCCTGCCATGCCGGCATCAACGTTGGTGGGCAAGCCTATTACCCATTCGGCCTCGTGGAACGGCCCAGCGCCGAAGTCCTGCCGGACAAAGACAAGGGCCGATTTGAGGTCACCAATGCAGCCGACGATTCCTATGTCTTCCGCGTGGCGCCGCTGCGCAACGTTGCACTCACCGCGCCATACTTTCATACGGGCAAGGTTTGGGATCTGAAACAGGCCGTCGCCATTATGGGGACCACCCAGCTCGGCGTAGTACTGGCGGACGAAGAAGTTGACCTGCTTGTTGCCTTCCTCAACTCGCTGACCGGAGAGGCACCTGACGTCGCCTATCCCATCTTACCCTCAGAAACGGCGACAACGCCCCGGCCTGTAACGCAGATCTCAGGAAAATAAGGGCCAACTGGCTGCGGACTCGCAATCGAAAATGATTGGCGATTTTTACTTGGCGACACGAATTGCGACGTCCATCTCCGAATTGGCGGGACGCTAGCGATACCCGGACCCTGCCACCTCGCCCGTAGTCTGCGCGATCAACTGGGGGCGGACAGACGCAGCACCATATATTGTCGCTGCCTGAGCGAACGCGCCAAGCAGTCTACTTTGAGAAACGACGCGTGTCCGATTTGTTCGAGGCGCGGGGCCTGTATGTCCCCAAGGAACCAATATTATAGCGTAGTGCCACATTTATATTTCTGCGGGATTAAGACACGTGCCGTAGGGAAATTGCACATTTGCGCCGAGTGGCTCATTTCCAAGAGTGTGCCGGTTTGGCATGTTCACGGCCGACAGGAGCCAGCCGGTAGCTCACCACACGGTGAGGAAGGAGAAGCCTCAGGCCACTTTCTCCCGGAGCGCGCGCGCTGCAGCGACCATGTTAATGAGGGCAGGGCGGACCTCCTCCCACTTGCGTGTTTTGAGGCCACAGTCCGGGTTTACCCACAGTTGGCCGTCGGACAGTCGCTCGCGGGCAAGCATGATTAGGTCCGAAATCTCGCAGACCTCCGGCACACGTGGTGAGTGAATGTCATAGACGCCGGGACCGATCTCGTTCGGATATTTGGAGCTCGTGAAGGCGTCCAGCAGTTCCATCTTGGAGCGCGACGTCTCAATCGAAATGACATCCGCATCCATTCCAGCGATCGCGTCGATGATCTCGTTGAACTCCGAATAGCACATGTGGGTATGGAGTCGAGTCGCGTCCTTTACACCCGTTGAAGCGATCCGGAAGCATTCGACAGCCCAGTCGAGATAGGCTTTCCAGTCAGATTGGCGCAGTGGCAATCCTTCGCGAAACGCGGCCTCATCGATCTGGATCATCCTTGCGCCGGACCTTTCGAGATCCGTCACTTCGTCGCGGATGGCGAGCGCGATCTGGCGGCAGGCTTCGGAGCGGGGTACGTCGTCTCGAACAAAGGACCAGTTGAGAATGGTCACTGGGCCTGTGAGCATTCCCTTCACAGGCTTTTCCGTAAGCGACTGGGCGAATTGCCACCAGCGCACCGTCATCGGATTGCGCCTCGATACGTCCCCGAAGATGATGGGGGGACGCACGTAGCGCGACCCATAGCTTTGCACCCAGGCATGCTGAGTGAAGGCGAAGCCGGACAGCTGCTCGCCGAAATGCTGTACCATATCGTTTCGTTCGAACTCACCGTGCACCAGCACGTCCAGCCCGATCTCTTCCTGCCAACGAATTGCTGACTCGATCTCCTTCTTCAGGAAAATCTCGTAGTCGACATAACTGAGCTGGCCCTTCGCATGAGCGGACCGCGCGCGGCGTACCTGCGGCGTCTGCGGGAAGGACCCGATTGTCGTCGTCGGGAACGGCGGCAGCCCGAGCGTGCCGGCCTGGACTCTGGAGCGCTCGCCAAAAGCGCTCTCTCGTCGTTTCATGCTATGGTCAATGCTGGCGATCCGCCCCTCAACAAGCGGGTCATGGATCTTCGTGGACGTCAAGCGAGTGGCGGCAGCCTCGGCAGAAGCTTTCAACGCGGCTGCCACCGCATCCCTGCCTTTGGAAAGGGCCCGGGCCAGCAAGACCAGCTCGTCGGTCTTCTGGGCCGCGAAGGCGAGCCACGACCTGATGTCGGCCTCGAGTTCCGTCTCCATGCGCAGGTCAATCGGCACATGCAGCATCGAGCAAGAAGGCGCGATTTCGACGCGGTCCAAGGGCCAGCCGGCGACGATCGGTTTGATGCGGTCGAGAATGGCGGGCAGGTTCGCACGCCAGACGTTGCGGCCATCGATCAAGCCGAGCGAGAGCACCAGATCCTTCGGAGCGAGCCGACCCACCGTTTCCAGCTGCTCGGGAGCGCGCACGAGATCAATATGCAGGCCGGCCAGGGGCAGAGAAACCGCGGTTTCGAGATTGTCTCCCAGCGACCCGAAATACGTAGCCAGCATGATCTTCAGCTCGGGCGCGGCTTTCGACAGCTGGCCATAGGCGAATTCGAACGCAGCTCGTTCGTTCGGGTTCAGATCGAGGACAAGCGCTGGCTCATCGATCTGCACCCAGTCGGCTCCCGACAGCTTCAGCCTCTGCAGGACTTGCTCGTAAACGGGCAGCAGCCGCGGTAGGAGCGCGATGGGACCGAACCCTTCGGCACGCGATTTCGCCAGCTTGAGGAAGGTGATGGGTCCAAGGATGACTGGGCGTGTGTGAATGCCGAGAGCTTTAGCCTCGAGGAAGTAATCGACCGGCTTCGATGACGAGAGGGCGAACGTCTGATCATCATCGAGTTCCGGCACAATGTAGTGGTAGTTGGTGTCAAACCACTTGGTCATTTCCATCGCGGTTACACCAGGTCCATGAGCCTCCTCCTGGTGACCAGCGTGTCCACAATCCTCCGTCTGACCCTGGTTGCCGCGCGCCATTGCGAAGTAGATGTCAAGTGGGACCTCGCCGCTATTCCAGCCGTACCGGGATGGAATGGCCCCGACCATGGCTGCGGTGTCGAGCACATGGTCGTAAAGCGAGAAGTCGTTCGACGGGATTTTCGACACGCCGCGATCGCGCTGCTCTTCCCAGCTAGCGGCTCGGAGCGCCTTCGACGTCGCAAGAAGGTCGCCAGCGGACGATGTTCCGGACCAGTAGCTTTCGAGGGCGAATTTCAGTTCTCGCCGACGACCGAAGCGCGGCACGCCGAGCGTTGCTACAGGAATTTGCTGAGAGACAGTCATGTCATACCCCGATGGTTGGGGGCGTCGGTGACAAGGAAGGCGCTAGCAGGCCGGCACGCCGGTTGCAGCGGCCACCGAGACACCCCGCCCGTGGACGTAATTCGCCGTGGCAGGTCTCTGGCTCGCGGGGTCATAGCCTCTACCCGTCTTCCCGAGGGTATTCGCCTCAGTGACATGAGTGGATTGGCTCGCCGCTAACAGTTGCGGGGGCAGCGCCGGCATCGCACCGGCTTCCCTCTTAGCTCCGCTGCGGCAGCACCGTACGCGAGAACCACAACAGCAGACAATCACAGCAACCCGCTCTTTGTCAATGACGCATAATGAAATGTTTATGTCGTTATATGGTCGCGTTTTACGCCTTTGTCTAGCATTGTGAAATATTCAGTCTGCTGCCCGCATTCGGCATCGTGGGACGTGATCGCAAGTCAAGTCCGACGGACGCCGCGAGTTCTCCGTTACCTCAGGAACCTTACTGGCCTTCCCCAAGCTGAGCTTCTGGAAAATGCTGGTGACGATCTGGATGACGGTGAATGCCGTCATGGCAAGCACGCCTTGCACCGCTCCTCCAGCGAGCTTCACGGCAGCAGCATGGGTCAGTTCTCCGAAGCGAATGGCTGTCGCTATCAGCGAGCTTTGACACAGTTCCGCCACTGCGGTCATCGCGTCAGTAGGGCGGGTGGTTAGTTGCCCGCGCATCTACAGCAACCCAGCCCCTTCCGCCTCGCGGCGCAAATTCTGCCTTGGCCTTGGGCCGATCTGCTGGATCACCAGGCCGGCCGCCAGCGAGCCAAGGTCGCCGCAGGTCTTGAGGTTGCGGCCCTGCGTGTAGCCATGCAGGAAACCGGCGGCGTAGAGGTCGCCGGCGCCGGTGGTGTCGACCAACTCCTTGATGGCGGTCGCCTCGATGACCACGGTCTCGTCGCCGCGCACGATCACCGAGCCTTTTTCGGAACGGGTGACGGCGGCAATCTTGCAGTCCTTGCGGATCTGAGCCAGCGCCTCGTCGAAGGATTTTGTCTGGTAGAGCGACTTGATCTCGTGGCTGTTGGCAAAGACGATGTCGACAGTGCCCGAGCGCATCAGCTCGAGGAACTCGTCGCGGTAGCGGTCGACGCAGAACGAATCAGACAACGTCATCGACACTTCGCGTCCGGCCTCGTGTGCGAGCTTCGCCGTCTGCCGGATCGCCTCCTTGGCGCGCGGCGGATCCCACAGATAGCCCTCGAAATAGCTAACCTTGGCGCCGGATGCCTTGTCGGCCTCGACATCGTCAGGGCCAAGCTCGACGCAGGCGCCGAGATAGGTGTTCATCGAGCGCTCGCCGTCGGGCGTGACGAAGATCATAGAGCGCGCCGTCGGCGGCTGGCCCTTGAGCGGCCTGGTGTCGAAGGCGACACCCTGTGCATGGATATCGTGCGCATAGATTTCGCCCAGCGCATCGTTGGAGACCTTGCCGAAGAAGGCGGCGCGTCCGCCGAAGCTGGCTACGCCGGCCGCCGTGTTGCCGGCACTGCCGCCGGAGGCCTCGATCGCCGGGCCCATGCGGCTGTAGAGCAGTTCGGCGCGGCGCGTGTCGATCAGGTTCATCGCGCCCTTGATGATGCCGTTGATCTCGAGGAATGCCTCGTCGCACTGGGCGATGATGTCGACAATGGCATTGCCGATGCAAAGCACGTCATAATCCGGCATCAATGTCTCCGCCAAAAAACCCGAGCCGGCTTCTCGCCACGCCTGCCAGGCGCGGGTCTGCCCGGTGGAAATGGGCTTTCCGCTTGCCAATCCGTTCGCCGGCGGCTCTCACGGGGCGGCGAGTCCTGCCTCGCGACGCAATTCGTCCGCCCTGTCTGTCTTCTCCCAGGTGAAATCAGGCTCTTCACGGCCGAAATGGCCATAGGTCGCTGTATTGCGATATATAGGGCGTAAGAGATCAAGCATCTTGATAATGCCTTTCGGTCTGAGATCGAACAACTCAAGAATGAGGCGCTCGATCCTGCTTTCCTCAACCCTGGCTGTCCCGAACGTGTTGACCATGACGGAAACCGGACTGGCCACGCCGATTGCGTAAGCAAGCTGCACCTCGCACACGTCCGCAAGTCCGCTAGCGACGATGTTCTTTGCGACATAGCGGGCTGCATAGGCAGCCGAGCGGTCAACCTTGGACGGGTCCTTGCCCGAGAAGGCGCCGCCGCCATGACGACCCATCCCGCCATAGGAATCGACGATGATCTTGCGTCCAGTGAGACCGCAGTCGCCGCGCGGCCCGCCGACTACGAACCGCCCCGTCGGGTTGACCAGAATTCTGATGCCTTCCGTCTCCAGGTGGGTCGGCAGGACAGGCTTTATGATTTCCTCAATGACGCCCTCGCGGACAGTCTCTTGCGAGACCTGCTCGTCATGTTGCGTCGACACGACGATGGTATCCAGGGCGACCGGGCGCAACCCCTCATAGCGCACTGAGACTTGGGATTTCATGTCAGGACGCAACCAGCCAAGCTGTTGTGCCTTCCGGACATACGCCTGCCGTTTCGTCAAGCGATGAGCGAGTTGGATCGGCAAAGGCATCAGGGTATCGGTTTCGCGGCATGCGTAGCCGAACATGAGGCCCTGATCTCCCGCTCCCTGCTGGAGGTCTTGCCCTCTTCCCTCGTCAACGCCTTGGCTGATGTCGGGCGACTGCTCGGTGAGGGCATGAACGACGGAGCAACGCCGGCCGTCAAAGCCGACGGCCTCGTCGTCGTACCCAATGTCGAGAATCGTATCGCGCGCAACTTGGCTGTAATCCACCTGGGCATCGCTGGTGATCTCGCCAGCCAGAACGACTATCCCTGATTTTACCAACGCTTCACAGGCGACGCGCGCCTTGGGATCTGTGCGGAGGATGGCATCGAGGATGGCATCCGAGATGTTGTCGGCCAACTTATCCGGGTGCCCCGCGCCAACCGATTCGGAAGAGAACACGAACTGCCTAGCCATGAATACCTCGCTTCGGATGTTGGATGTGGTATGGGCATTTTGCTTGGCCCACCTTACCTGTCGGAGATGCCCGGGACCTCGAACGCAGCGCACAAGTCGGCAACGTCTCTTCGCACGCAGGCATGGAGATCTTCGTCGTCTGGCCGCTGGAGGACGGAGTCAATGAAGCCAGCAATTTGCACCATTTCCACATCGCGCATGCCCATTGACGTCACTGCTGGCGCCCCCAGGCGAATTCCGCTTGTGACCGCCGGATGCCGCGGGTCGCCAGGCACCATATTAAAGTTTGTGATGATTCCTGCCTTTGCTAGTCGCTCGGCATAGGCCTTGCCCGATAGTGGCCGATCTCGAAGATCAAGGATCAGCATGTGATTGTCCGTCCCCCCGGTAACCAGGTCATAACCTCGCTCAAGCAGTGCATGTGCCAGAGCCTTGGCATTCTTGACCGTCTGTTGGCCGTAGCCTCGGAAGGACGGGTTCGCGGCTTCGTGCAAGGCAACCGCTAGCGCAGCGATGGCATTCATGTGAGGTCCGCCTTGCAGGTGAGGGAAGACCGCCCGGTCTATTCGTCTGGCGAGATTGTATTTGCTCTTTGTATGATACAGGGCCTGATAGCGATCTTCGTTCCTTGACAAAATGAAGCCACCGCGGGGACCGCGGATCGACTTGTGGGACGTGCTGCTGACCACGTCGCAATGGCCCACGGGATTCGGGTGCGCTCCCGCGGCAATCAGGCCGCTGATGTGCGCAATGTCGGCTACGAGATAGGAGTTCGCTTCCAGGGCAATTTCTGCCATTGCCGCGTAGTCAAAGACACGCGGGTAAGCGGTTCCGCCGACCCAAATGAGCCGCGGCCGTTCCCGCTTGGCTGTCTCGCGCAAGCGGTCATAGTCAATCTGCTGTGTCTTTTCATCTAGTCCATAGGGCACGCGTTGATAGTCAGTTCCGGAAAAGTTGATGGCCCAACCATGAGTCAGATGGCCCCCTTCCGGAAGGGGCAAGCCCATGACTTTGTCACCGGGACTCAAAAGCGCACGATAGACAGCCTGGTTGGCCGGCGAGCCGGAATAAGGCTGGACGTTGGCATGCTCGCTGCCAAATAGCGTTTTCAGGCGCCCAATGGCCAGATTCTCAAGCTCATCAACGATCTCGTTTCCAGCGTAGTAGCGCGCGCCGGGGTACCCCTCGGCGTACTTGTTCGTGAAAATCGAGCCGTTCGCTTCCAGCACGGCCGAGGACGCAAAGTTCTCTGAGGCGATGAGCTTGAGGGTCGTCCGCTCCTGCCGCTCCTGTCTCAGAACCAGCTCGTGGACGCGGCAATCAACCGCGGCCAAGGAAGACCGCCCGTGGGTGTCCGGCTGTGCGATTGCGCCGTCTGCGGAGTTGTCCATGGTAGCTTCGCGCTCCAATTGGATTGACCTATTTCACGATCAAGCACGCGGTCCCTTTCGGCCGCGTGTCTCGTACCGCTTCGAGCCGCTGCAGGTCCTGTTTATGATAGCCGTCGCGATGGGGCAGGAGATCGACCAATAATTGAACCAGCCCGCCGTCGTTGGATCCTGCGTTGAGATGGTACGAGCGCCACGGAGGCTGTTCGTTGCAGCAAAGAAAGTCGGCTCTGGCGAGCAGCCGGACGTGTCGCGCAACCCGCTCTCGACACCGCTCAGAATCTCCGCTAGCTCGCAGACAGTTAGGTCCGCATGCGCACAAAGGCCCAGGATTCGAAGGCGGTCAGGATGCGCTGCCATGCGTAGGCGACTAACCAGTGTCATCATGGCTCAGGACCAAGTCCTACCGAATTTCTCATTTCGCGTTCTCCGCAGAAGTTGCGATTTCGAAGGGTTGTCCAACGACCGGACAAATCTCGGTGGCCGTGACGACCGTCGATATCCTGTGTCGAACAAACAAATGGGCGCTCTTCTTGCCTTTAGCCGAAATTGCAAGCAGTTCGGCCAGTCGAAGACAAGCGGGGCCACGGTTTGGAACCACTGACCTCAGACGTTGCAATAAGCCTACCATTCACAGCGAGCCGGAGTTGCTAAGAGTCTATGAATTTCCTTGAAGGATCTGTTGCAACGTTTGCCCAGCCTGGCCTGCTCCCGGTTTGCAGCGGTCATGGTCAGGCGATCCATCGCCTCTGCGAGCACGATCAGGAATTTGCCCTGCATCGCATCGCTGATCAGCTCCTGAAGGCCGGGACGCAACAGCGACCCGCCGCAGATCGCGCGGTGGGTATTGCTGTCGACGACTGTCCAGCCTTGCTTTTCAGCACGCAAGCAGCAGAGCCGCAACTGTTCCTCGATCGAGGCGTCTCGGTGATTGTCAGTTGAGTAGCGAGCGCCAAGCGCGACCTTCATGAGGCGGCCCCTTACTCCGGGACGCGGTCTCGCGTCTGGCTATCCGTTTCGGCTTGAACGAAATCCCGTGCGGCCTGTCGCGCCAGCAGCCGGACCAGATTGACGAAGCGTCGATCGGGCGTCGGCGACGCAGGCACGCCGATTCGCGGGCCGCGCCGGCGACCACACGAAGCTTTTCGGCTGTTGCCGTTTCGGCGCGCTATGATCGCGTTCCTGTCCTGACGCGAAATACTCCGTTTCGCGACAATGATGCCAAGTCACAGTGCTTCGACAAGCTGGAATTCTATCAATAACGCGCGTCGCGCAGGAGCCAGTGCTGGCCGATGACGGGGCACATTGTGCTCCGAAGAAGCCATGGCTATATATCCGGATAGAGAACGGAGGCACGCGATGGGCAACACTGCACAGAAGAGAGCCATCGAGAATTATCGCTCTCGCCTGGCTGAGCGCGGCATCGCGCGGTTCGAGATCCAGGCCTTCGACGCAGACCGCGATCTACTGCGAACTCTTGCCCGAAAATTAACGGAGAGCGGGCCGGATGCCCGACAGCTTCGTCGGACCATACAGCAAGCCGTGGCGGGTGAGCCACCGAAAGCGGGCAGCATTCTCGCCGCGTTGCGTCGCTCGCCTCTGGTTGGCTCCAATCTCGACCTCAGCCGGCCGCGCGAAGAGGGGCGCAAGATCGACCTGTGACGCGCTACCTTCTTCATACCAATATCATCAGCAACGTCATAAAGCCGGAGCCTTCGGGCTCGTTGCTGGCCTGGATGGGCGCGCAGAAGGACGAAGACCTCTTCATTGCTTCGCTTACTGTCGCCGAAATTCGCCGAGGCATCCTAGAGAAGCCGAAGGGGAAAAAGCGCAGCAGCCTTGAAACTTGGTTCGAGGGCTCCGAAGGCCCGCAAGCGCTGTTCGCTGGCCGCGTGCTATCGTTCGACGAGAAAGCTGGCCTCGTGTGGGCGCGGCTGATGGCCAACGGCAAAGCCAGAGGCCGTTCGCGGAGCGCCCTAGACACAATCATTGCCGCTGTAGCCGAAGCCAACGAGTGTGTCGTAGTGACCGACAATGAAAAGGACTTCGAGGACGTTCAGATAATCAACCCGCTCCGTAGCTCTGGAAGCCAAGCGGGTGATGATAGCTCCAACGGTCCGGCCGATTTAATTTGAGGATTTCAGCGGCACGGAGTCCGAACGTCTCATGTTCGCCTACCTCTAGCGATGGCTGGATTGATCTTGCTTAGTTCGGCCAGGGACGTCTCTTCCAGTTCCGCTTTAATGCCATCCCGGTTCATCTAGTCAGCTCGATCTACCAACAGTTCGCACGCACGAGCGCCGCGGACAAGGCGCGATCGCAGGAACTGCGCGATACGCGTGTCGAGCTCGTCCATCTTACACTCGATCTTGTCTTCGAAGGCCTCTCGCCAAACGCCACTGTAGTCGATCCCGCGTGCGGCTCGGGGGCCTTCTCATCGAGGCTTTCTCGCGACTGGTCTGGCGCGCTACCAATAGCAAGTTCGCCCGCCGGGTACTCGTCGGTCTGTACTCTCTGGGCGTCCACATCAACTGCGGAGCTCTTGGCATCGCCGTGTTCTGCCTTTGGCTGGCAGCTCTCGAGCTCGACGAGCAGCCGATCAGCGACACCCGCGACCTCAAGTTCGACCCGGTTGACTCGATAACTCTATTGGCAGATTCAGTCGGGGAGGATCTGCCCACTCCGATCACAAGCCGATCTGTCGACCCCGTGGTCGGGAATTCTCCATGGACCTTCGTGAAGAAGGAATGCAGCGCCGAAAGCCGAAGCGCTTCCGATACATCGACGCCCCTTCCGAGACGGAGCCCCGATTAGGCATTCCTGCCACTCTATCTAGCCGACCCCCGTGGCCGCGTTGCCGATCGGTGCGCACTGGTCGCCTACATCGCCCCGGCACGTGAAGATCGTCTCTGCTGACGCTCGTTGAGCAATTCAGGCCGCCTCCGGTTGGCGTTTGATCAGCGTCAGCGTCAACCAGCGCGCGGTCAGCGCCGGCTTTTTCGAGCCCTCGATCTCAATCGTCACGCCCAGCGCCGTCTGCACCCAGCCCGACGGCCTGACCTTGATGTCGGCCAGTACGAAACGGGTGCGGATGCGCGATCCGGTTTTCACCGGCGCCAGGAAGCGCAGCGATTCGAAGCCATAGTTGACACCCATCTTGCAGTTTTCGAGCGGCCGCATGGTCTCGAAAGTCATCGCCGACAAAAGCGAAAGCGACAGGAAGCCATGTGCGATGGTGCCGCCGAACGGCGTCTCGCGCTTGGCGCGCTCCGGATCGCAGTGGATGAACTGGTGGTCATCGGTGGACTCGGCGAACTGGTCGATCATCCGCTGCGAGACCACCCGCCACGGCGACACGCCGACTTCCTTGCCGACGCTGGCCAGAAGCTCGTCGAGACTGATCGGTTCCAAGCTAATGTCCTCCATTTCAAACGTCCGAAGCGCGAGCGGCTTCATTCCGTGAACAGTGTCAGCCCATGCTGCACCGACTGCGGGCCATCCATCGGCAGGATGGCCCCGGTGAGATGACTGCCGTCACAGCTGCACGAATAGAGCGTTCCGCCGGCAATCCCGCACCGATGCGGGCCGATCCGAACATGGCTGCAGACGAGCTGGCTTGTACCTCGGTCGCGGTGCGCGTCCTGCAGGCCACTGAAAACAGCTCGTCTTGCTACCGGTGATCATTCCGCCGGCGCCGCTATGCGGTATTGTCGCAGATTGATAAAATCAATTGTCTGGATAGGAACCATCCGTGTCTCGAATGGTGGAGGAGTAGTCCAGCAGACGGGATGGCTTGTGGTCCTTCTTGAAGCGCGCCGACCTCATTGGCCGCTAGCTGTGAGCCGGCAAGCAGCGCCAGTTCAATGACATTGGGTGTCGACACGGCAAGCGGCATCAGATGCTACTTCATGATGCGGGATGGCGCTTGCTTCAAGAAGCGCTCGCCTGACGTGGAAGCCAGCACCGGATCTGGACTGTCGATATGCGCCCGATATTCGCGCAGCACAGCGGCAACCGCAGCGACGATGATCTCAGCTGTTGCGAGCATGCCAACCTTGGTGCCGGCCACTCTGTTAGCCTGAAGCGCAGCGCGCATCTGATCCGCCACCAGACCGGGTTGCGTAACTTGGATTTCCAAGGCGTCTTCCTGGGTTTGCACCGTCAGCGCGCTGACAGCAAGGCAGGTGCGCACGTCAAGGCAAGCGATCGTCTCGATCTCGCGGGCAATTCCAGCCCCACCGCGGGAATCAGAACCTACAACAACGAGCACATGCGGTTCTCGCCCCAGTGCTATTGTTCTGTCTTTCGATCCATTCTCGCGTGCGCGCTTCTGGGGCGTCGTTCAGCGCAAGGTCGGTGACCACGGCTGCGCTTTCGGCGCCAGCCTCGAAAAACGCCTTCGAGCCGGTCAGGTTGAGGCCGTCGATGGAGACCAATGGGATCGGCGCGACCTGGTGCTTCCACTCGCTGACCGCTCGAGCCCTTGCGACGCCCATTCATCTTCTTGACTGGGCCGAGCGCCACATACTCCGGCTCGGCCACTGGCGCAGTTCGGTGTGATCGTGGATCGAAAGGCCGAGCTTCAATCCGGCGTCAGCATCGGCGGCAGCCAAATCCTTTTGACCAAGATGGACGAGTCGCAGCCTTCCTCGATTGCCGTGCGCCAATAGTCGTTGACGCTCACTTGGCAACCATGGACCGCGCAGGCGTCGTTCGCGCGGCGGATTTCCGTCTGCTTCCTTTCTCGTCCATATCCTTTATCCGGAGCTGCAGCAGACAACGCCGAGCGGCGCCAGCCGGTCAACCCAGCCGGCACGTCGAAATTCAGATAGAAGCGATCGAGCTTCATGAGAAGACAGCCCTGCCAACGGTCGGTGAGTAGCGCGGTTCGAGCATTCCAGTGCTAGCTTCACGAATGGCATCGACCGCCCTTGCCGAACTCACAAGCCATGCCGACCGGATCGGCCGCCCTCGGGACCGCCGTGTTCAGGAGCACGGCGTCAAACCTGAGCTCCATGATGTCGCCGCGTACGACGGCCGTCCGAGCCACGCATCCACAATCAAACGGAATGTAGGGGAAATGTCCGCGCATCAACTGGACCTCGGAGCTCAACGCTTCATCGCATTAGAATGAGCGTTCGAAACGCAGGATACCGCCGACACTGCTCTTCTTGTTGGCATTGGCCCAGTTCACTTCGGAAGCTTTCACCTTTCCGACGGCGGAGCCTCCGTAGCGGTCATAGTCGAGTTCAGCCGTAACTGTGAAATCTGAAAGAAGCGCATAGGCGACGTTCGCAGCGACACCATAGTTCTTGAGCTGATCACCCGAGAGCTGAAGGTTGAACGAAGTTGTCTCGTTGACCTCGTAAGCGGCGCCAGCCCAGAAAGCCCAGTTCCCGCCCCAAATCTTATAGAAGCCGCGACCATGAGCGTCGATCGCGTTCATGGAGTCGTCGTTGAGCTTGCCATTGGAACCGTAGCCGAACATTCCGAACAGCAACAGTTCGTCGGTGACATTGATGTCGACACGGACCTTGGCGGCTACCGATTCGTAGTTGCTATCATAAGCAGCAACGCCGGTGATCGCTCCCCAGCCATGTGTGTATTTCAAGCCGCCGACTATGTGCGGAGCGTAGTTGTCGATTGCGCCCACCACGCCTGAGCCTTCTTCGAGCGAAACCGCGGCGGAAAAGCCGTTCGCGGCGTCGAAGTAGTACTGGACCACATTGGTATCCAAAGCGCCGTACGGAACCGGCGTCTGGTTGAGGACGTCACCCGCGCCGCCAATAAACTTGTCGAAGGCCGACCAGTCCTTACCAACTCGGAGGCCACCAAGCTGAATCCAGGCGAAAGTCAAGATGCTGTCTCCGTTGAAGGCATAGGACCGAGAACTGTCCGAAACCGAAGTGTGGCGGTTACCGAAATTCACGCGGGTTTCGGTGTAGGTCTTCAACGTGCCGAGTTCGGTCTCCTGGCCGGTCCAAGCTTTCAGTGTGAAGCGCGTGTTGTTTTGCCATGTACCCTGATCCTCACCAGTCCTCACATCTGAGGTTCTTGCGTGGTAAAACAATCCGACATCGCCCAAGCCCACGTAGTAGCTAAGATAGCCGCCGATGCGCAGGCAGGTCTCGGTGCCTGAAATATAGACGTAGCTGGAGCCGTAGACGTCGCAGATCTTGAGGTACTCAGTGGGATCAGGCTCGGGGACGATGATCACGGCGCGAGCGTCCGAAGCGGCGATCAGTGCCGCAGTTGAGCCGAGGAGGAGGCTCCCAATGGTCATTGTTGATCTCCGTCTAAATGGTAAAAGGAATCGAGACCGATAAATGATTTTTTGTTAAGCAAACGATTGATAGCGAATCAAGATTAATTCTAGGAGTGTTGCTGCAACTGCCGTGCTAATGCTTAGGAGAATTCAGAATGTGGTTGAGACTTGCTGTCACATTTATTAAGCATTTATCACTCCAGACGATCATACAACATTTTTGTACAATTACCCTTTTCACCTCCGCGGCGGGCCTCACAAAGGGTGCTACTGCAAATGACGTGCCACCCTGACGACCCAGCTGCGGCTGAAGCTCAAATTTGCGGGCGGACCTTGGTTCGCGCTTCCGTTCTTTTTGCCTTGCGGATCCACCCAAGCACGAACGGCAAACGTTTCGGCTAGGGTTCGTCTGTTCGCTTCGCGACAGTTTGGCTTAATGGCGACGGCATTGTTTGCTGTGAGCCCCGCCGTTGAGGCATCATGCGGCGGCCACCGCTCGGTACGAGTCGGTAGGCGCCAGCCTTGGCATTGCGGCGGACCTGACGGTCGCGTCGAGCAGGTTTTCGTGCTGAAGCGGCGCGCCACAGCTAATGCTTCTTGCCAGCAATTCACACAACGAGCTCATCGAGACGGCAGAGATCATTATGGGCGGCGCTAGCTGGCGTGCAAAGTCTGGACCCAACACCGTATTGTCTCATCGGATGCGGCATCTGCGCTCAGAAGAGTCTCCCACGCGCAGATGAAGGGAAGGGACGTCGAACAAAACGGTGCGCGTGAGGGTTTCGGCGGGAACACCATCGTCAGTCGCTGACCGAGTGCGCTCAGACCATCGCTGTCCAGCCAAGACTGAACGGCGCCCATTGCTAAAAAATTTCGAGCCCAAAGCGGAACGGACTGACATAGCGCAAAGACGCAGGCGAGCGCAGCGGTAAGGTTGGATGTTATCAGCATGGGACGGTGACCGTTGCAGACCACGAAATTTCGAGAGGCCCGGCTGCCTTGGTACACTATCTATCCGGCTGTGTCGGAGTTCTCTGGGGCGGTCGGCGCCGAGGCTTATAAGGAATGGCTCAGGAACCTGCCGGCTGATGATCCGGTGTCACTCTACCTGCACGTTCCGTTCTGCCGATCAGCCTGCTGGTATTGCGGCTTCCCAACCACCATCACCCGCCGTGATGCGCCCATCCTCAACTATCTGGCGGCGCTGCGAGACGAGATCCGTCTGGTTTCGGAGCGAGTGCCGAAGACGTTGCCCGTGAGCGACATACATTTCGGCGGCGGAACGCCGTCTCTCATCGGACCAGCCGAGTTCCTCGCCCTGATGGACTTCCTGCGATGCCGCTTCGCCATCTCGAAAACAGCTACGGTCGCCATCGAGATCGATCCACGAACACTCACGCCCGAGATGGCGGAAGGCTTGGGAGCGGCCGGCGTGAACCGCGCGAGCCTGGGCGTGCAGAGCTTCGATCCCATTGTTCAAAAAGCGATCAACCGAATCCAGAGCGAGGCCCAGACGTCGGCTGCCGTGGAAGTGCTGCGCCGGCATGGAGTAAGCCGCATCAACTTCGACCTCATCTACGGCCTGCCGCGTCAAACGGTGGAGTCGTGCGTCGAAACAGTGAGGGCGGCGGTCGCCATGCGCCCCGACCGGCTTGCCTTGTTCGGCTACTCGCACATCCCATCCCAAGTAAAGAATCAGCGCCTCATCGAGGCGGAATTTCTTCCCGACAGCGCTGCCCGCGCTGAACAGTATGCGGCTGTCGCCGTGACGCTGATTGCCGCCGGCTACCGACAGATCGGGCTCGACCATTTCGCCTTGCCGGACGACGAGCTCGCGCTGGCACAGGAAACAGGTCGCCTGCGACGTAACTCGTTGGGCTACTCGGCCGATACCTGCAGAACCCTGATCGGTTTCGGCGCGTCGGCTATCGGCCGCATCGGCCAGGGATACGTTCAAAACGAAGTTACACGGGATTCCTACATCCAGCACATCGCAGCTGGCCGACTGGCTACATCGAAGGGCCATCGCCTCACAGACGACGACCGCGTGCGAGCCGCAATTATCGAGCGATTAATGTGCGATTTCGAGGCTGACGTGCCGGCAATCTGTGTCGCCCACGGATCTGATCCGATCCGTCTTCGCGATTCGGCTGAGCGCTTGGCCATGCTGGCCAAGGACGGGATGGTGGACTTCGAAAACGGCTTTGTCCGCGTACGGCGGGAGCATCGCTTTGGGATTCGCGCTGTCGCTGCCGCATTCGATGTGTTTAGGGATGGCGTTACGTATATCCCGCAGCAGCTTAATGCGATGCAAAGCACGACATAGTCCGGCATCAATGTCTCCGCTTGGAACCGCCGGCCTACTTGCCACGCCGGCCGGGCGCTGGTCTGGCAAGTGGGCTTTCCGTTTGCCAATGCGTTCGTTCCCGGCCCTCACGGGGCGGCGAGTCCCTGCCGTGAGCGCCTCACCCGCGAGGCTACATGGCGGCCGTGGAGATTACCTCAGCAGCGGCGCCCGATCGGAAACCTTAGCACCTCAGCGCTTTGGCGTGGCTGCTTGAACTCTTCGACGGCAACCGCCTCAATTAGCAGGTCCAAGGCTTCGCGGCCCCTTTGACTCATCGGGTCATCCCCACAAAGGTAGTCATACGCTCGATCTAAATGCACTCGGGCGGCGGAAAAATCGCTTGTCATATCATAGAACCCTCTCTACCCGCCCGCATTGCCGTCTACGAGGTGAAGGTAGTGCAATCGTCAATATATACAGAAAAATTTGAATTAAATCGGAGATGATCATGGAGGCCGAGTTCCCTGACCTGATGCCGCCATCGAGCCCGCCGACGACCACTCGCTGGCGCTCGGTCGCTTCATAAATGCCGAGCACCCCGTCCCGAGACCACCTCTGACCTCCCTCCTTCGATGCTAGACGCGTGGAAGACATGGCTGCGCCGCCGCTGCGAGAAAGGCGTGTCCCGTCGCGCGGCGGCTGCATAGTGGGCAGCCAGCGCCGGGAGCTAATCGGCAAAGCCGCGTGTGGCGATTTTGCATAGCGCGCAGGCGAATCGCCACGCCCGTCCAGCATGTCCGATGCCGCGTAGGCCGCCAGGATCCCTGAGCGGAGTGCATGCACGATCCCGCGTGATGACAGTGGATCGGCACAGAACAGGCAGTCGCCCGCCGCGACGCAGCGGTCACCGGCGGCGGGATCGATCGTTGCGGTTCCCGCCGCCTTGATCATGCTGGCGGTCTCGATTGCGTTGGGCGGCACGAGCGGCGCGACGGACTGCGTTGCGGCTAAAGCGCGGTACCAATGTCCGGCTTTGCGCAGTTCGCTGCCCAGATCCGGATCGGTGAGGCACGCGCAAGTCGGCGCTGTACCACCAGCCTTCGGGACGCGCCTCGACTGCTGCAATCGCCCGGTGCTCGGTCGAAAAAGCGTGTGTAGGCGGCAAGATGTCCGTGCATGGTGAGCTTGGCGCCGAAACATCGGGCCAGCCTCCAACTGGACCGGTCGCCCAAACCACGGCGCGGGCAACGATAGCTTCATCGGCCAGCTTGAGCAGCCAGCCTTGATCGTCGCGCACTGCCGAACCCACGGCCGAGCCAAACCGCGTGTCCACACCTGCCGCCTTGCCGCCTGCACCATCAGCCGGTCGAATCGCGTCCGGTCGAGCTGCCAGTCGGCACCGTAAGCGGAAAACATGCCGTGCCGCTCGCTGGGAACTTCATTGGCCCACACCGAAACAAGCGCACGATTTTCAACGAAGCCGGCCTCGGCGAACGGCGTCCAGACACCAAGCTGACGCAGCAGCCCATTCGCTACTGCCGGCAGCACCTCTCCCGGCTTTGGCCGATCATGCCTTCCTGCTTCCAGCAACAGCACGCTCCGCGCGGGTGCATCGTTGCCAACGCCAGTCCGGATGTGGTCGCCGCCGAACGTGATCGTCTCAGCGAGCTGGCGGGACAAAATGCCAACCTCAAGATAGCGTTGGCCCGGATCAGCGAGGCGGACTGAGGAAGACTTTAAATTCAAAAGGTGACACGCGGCAATAGTCGCGTGCCGCTGTAGCCCCAGGCTCCGCTTCACCGTGGGGACCGATCGGTCGCACTCTCAGCCTGGGGTTCTTCTCTGCCACCCATCATCGAATTTTGGTGGATTGTCCGTCTCCCGCACCGGTTTGAGCGCGATAGACAAGAATCGCGTTTTCTGTG
The DNA here is from genome assembly GCF_030323205.1 of Mesorhizobium sp. C395A. Taxonomy (NCBI): domain Bacteria; kingdom Pseudomonadati; phylum Pseudomonadota; class Alphaproteobacteria; order Hyphomicrobiales; family Phyllobacteriaceae; genus Mesorhizobium; species Mesorhizobium sp. C395A. The sequence goes on from NZ_CP100473.1 coordinate 5,898,004, forward strand.
CCGGCCGGCTTCAATGACGGAGATGGCGAAAAGCTGAGTGCTCGGGCTTGCGGGCCGAGCTTGTCGGCCGCTCGATGGAAAGTGTCATTTGAGGTGGGGTCTCGGCCGCGTGCAGCTGAAAGACACGCTCGTCCAGTTCCTTGTCCACTTCCGTCAGACGATGATTGAGGCGAAGGTAGTCCGTCCAGGTCGGCGTGCGAAACGTTTCTGTCCAATGCATAGGCTTCTGCAGGTTCCGCTGGAGCGTCCAGTTCCGAGCACCGACGCGGCTGTGAACATGGCGCCGCTGCCGCATGAGGTCGAGGAAGGCCTCGAGATTTCTCTCGGCTATCAGATATTCGACCTTGACCACGATCGGGCCGCTCCTCGGCTTCAAGTTGAGAGAGACAGCTGGGGCATCGAATTCCTCCAAGGGATCGGGCTCGGAGTCGCGGCGCTCTCGAAGAGGAAAGAGAACGCCGGCTGCAGCGACGATCAACAGGGCTCCAGCGGAGCCCTCCAGCGCCCAGGTCAACGAATGGTTTTCGGCCACCGTGCCCCACACCCAGCTGCCGAGCGCGATGCCGCCGTCTATCAAAGCATAGTAGATCGAGATGGTGCGCCCCACGACCCAGCGCGGGCTCGCCAGCTGCACGCTCACACCAACCCCGGACCAGGCGGTGACCCAGCCGGCGCCGCCCAAGGCGAGTGCAATTGCCGCCACCCCGATCGAAGTTGTCAGTGCCAGGGAAAGTGAGCACGCCGCGCAGGCGACGCAGGAGAGCCTCATCAGCCGCTCCTGCGACAAGCTCCGTCTGAACAGGCTGTTGGAGAGGCCAGCGAAGACGGCTCCGGTCCCGAAGCCGGCCATGAGCGCGCCATAGGCGAGCGGGCCTCCTCCCAGCTGATCGCGGACAACCACCGGCAGCAGCGCGAGTATGGCGATGCTCGCCAAGCCAAAGAGGGTTCCGCGCGCGATCGCTGCCTTGATCTCCGATGACATCGCCGTGAAGCGCAGCCCGTCATAAATTGCCGTCCTCATCGACTCGCGGGGAAGAGGGGAAGAACGAACCTTCCACTTGCAGCGCCAAATAGTGGCCAAGGGTACGAAATAGGTGAGCGTGGTTACGGCGAATGCCGCCATAAGGCCAAATGAGGCAACCACAATGCCGCCGAGCGCCGGACCCACAGTCCGGACGGTGTTGAAGCCAACAGAAAGCAGGGTGACGGCAGCGGGAACATCGCGTCGATCCACGATATCGCCAACCGACGCTTGCCAGGCCGGATCATTGAGAGCACCGCCGCTTGCGATCAGGAAGCTGAAGCCGAGGATCATCCACGGACTGACAAAGCCCAGCGCCACGGACGCGGTCAGCATCGCGGACGCAATCATCATAAGGGACCGACCGGCGAACATGACCCGGCGCCGGCTGAAATTGTCGGCGAGAGCTCCGGCAAAAACGGACAGGACGAAGGCGGGGAGGTTCGATGAAGCCTGCACCAGCGCAACCATCAGATCGGAAGTCGAGATCGTTGCCATCAGCCAGCTGATGGCAACAGTCTGCATCAACCAGCCGAGGCTTGAAACCTGCGTGGCGAGCCAGATCGAGCGAAAGGTGGGCTGCAGAAGTGGCCCAAAGGTCGTTGGTGCAGCCAAATCTTCGTTTGATCCAGCCACCCTACTCATTTTGCGATCCTTTGCTTTCCGTTATTGTCGCTTCCCATGTAATCTAGGCTGAACCGTGGCGGCTGGAAGAATAGATGGACCCATTTGTCTCCGACGATGTGGCCACAGTTCCTCCTGACCAGTGGTCTGGCGGCCGAGACGCAGAAATGGGCCGGCTCACTCGCCTTCGGCGACATGTTGCTGAGCCGGAATTCACATGTCATTTGAGGCATCATGCTCGTTCGACGCGCTGCCGAGCGATTTTTCGCGAAACGTTACCCTGTTTTTTTGTGGAAACTCACTCATCAGCGGCGTTCGATGCTGAGTGTGGCTTCCGAAAAGTGAGGACGCTTGCAGATCTTTGACAGGATCAGTTCCCTGATAGATGCACACGATTGCCAGGCCGCGAGCGAAGACGCGCGCGCCCTGCTCCTTCAGTTCGGACAAAAGTCTGATGCGCTCACACATGCGACCGACGAGTTTCTGCTCGACCTCATGACATTGGCTTTCATCGTCGAATGTTACGGACGCGGCTTTGAACTTTTGGCGCGAACGCTTGCCCGTAGAAGGCTGGCGAAGGTCAGACTGTTGTCGGGAGGGGTCGGCCGGGCAGAACGGGTTCCACCGCAAAGCCTCAAGTTGCAAGATCGAGTTTGGAAATGTTTGCTGCTCGTACGGTGATGGGCGAGATCCTTAAGCGTATGTACGGCGGCATGATGGACGCTTGCAAGCATCCAGACTAGATTATCGCGAAGCTAAAATAAGAGGTTCGATCCAATCGGCGATGCTCAATAGCCGCGCCATTCTGGTTCAGCCGGGCGTTACATCGCCTCGCCAAGCTGAGGATGTATTGGTCGCGAGCAGCCGCGCGCCAATTTGGAACCCACGACCATATGCGACGATTGGGCACTGTCCGAAAGAAGGCCGAGAACTGTTGAAAGTGCGCTAGATGGAGATATTCTGAATCGGAACGGGGGCCTGGTTCATCGCCAAAGCGAGACATGGATGAAAAGCAGATCGCGCCCAACGCCTGATCCAACCTTTGCAACGGAAGTCCCCTGGTCGGCAAGCCTAACCGCATATGATGACAAGCATTTCGAGCTCTATTTGAAGCTCATGGACGCTTGCGCCGACAGTGCCAGCGAAGAGGAGATGGCGCTGGATGTACTGGGTATCGATCCGGTGAAAGAGCCAATCCGCGCCCGTAAGGCCCTTCGCAGTCATCTCAGACGGGTGCTCTGGTTTATGCATGAGGGCCATAAGGAACTGCTTCCAAGCCGACCGCCTCAATAACTGCGGCGCCGAACAAGGTTGCCCGAGAGATCAGGTGGCGCCCTCGGGGGATGCGAGGACACTTGAAAGCCGCAATCGGGTTATCATCTCCATACTGCGTGTCTTCGGCTCCGCACGGCAAGTGCCCTTGAGTCGAGGAGGAATGCACATGAAGAAGAAAGTTCATCTGGAAGCCTGCTGACCGATGCCTTGGGGCCCATAATCGGGTCCCAAGTTGGTCCCGACGAGCGTTGCGAGGGGCGGATGCAGGACCAGCCGGAAATCGAGCCCGGGCGTGAAACGAAGTCAACAGGTGGGAGGTTCGGCCTGCTGGGTGTGGCTGTGTTGGCCGTAGGCGCCTTCATCTGGACCGGCTTCGGCGAAGGCATCCAGCAGGGCACGTCCAACGTCGTTCGGACTGTCATCGACAAGAGCATGCAGCGCCTTGGGCTCGGGCAAGCCCCCAACGCTCTTACAGAGGGCGAGTGGTATCTCTCGGTGTACTACGGTCCCGACTTTACGGATGTCACCCCCGTCGGCCTGGGGCACCCCTTCAAGGTGACATTCACGTCGGCCCCGGATTTGTCTGGCACCTACGAGAACGTTGCAGGGAGCGGCTCGGTAAGCGGCTTTGAACGACCCGGTCAACTCGTAATGACCTACTCCGGAGCAGATGGGATGTCCCATGCAGTTGCCATTCTCCAAGACATTCAGACCCACCTTTCTTCCAACAACGTCGAGCATGATTACGTGGGAGCCGTTTTGGTCCACGCTTGCTATAAGGCGGACACCCAGCAGTGCGATGCCGCCAAATCGCAATATAAATTCTGCAGGGCGATTTTGTCGAAAAACAGGGAACCCGACAAGGATCCTTCCCTCAAAGGTTACCTCGACGAACCATGTTCGGCTTTTCAGAACGATCTGAAGCTGAAGCTTAGCCCGACGGCACAGCTTTAGGGCACGAAGGCGCTCACTATTCTAGGGTCGCAGCTCAAAGAGAAAGGCGCCCTTCGCCGGGGGCCGTCCGTTCCGCATCCCGCCTGACGGCGGCGCGTTGCTGATGCTCCTACGGCCGCCCTGTTGAGCCGGTCTCAGGGCATTTCGGTGCTTCCGTTTTGTACGCTCTTCTTTCTTGGGCCGCTTCGCGGCACGGCTGCGCCGACATGGATGTGCCTAGTGGCACCTTTCCTATGTAGCGGGAAGAGAGGCGCGCGGCCCTCTCTCCCCACCCACTCAAACCGGCCTTTGCTTTGCTCCAGCACTGCGGGGCCAGATCCGGCGGCCCCCGCCGCGTTGAAATGCCTCGCTCCTGCGGCCTCACACTCGCCAGGAGGCACAAGTGCGGTCTTATGTAGCAAACGCACCAAAGGCGCCCCGCTGATGCCGGGGCTAGGTCTGCTTTTCCTGCTTTTCGCGTCGCTCTTTATCGCGAGCGGACCGAACTATGCGGCGGTAATCGACAATCCATCCGGACATGAAGGCCGGGAACCGCTTCATCTCGACCGTCAAGATTTTCCCCTCACGCACGGCGGTCTCTACAACGGGTCTGGATGGTCCAAACATGAACAAGAACGGCGTGTCCATATCGATGTTGCCGGTCTTAACGTCGAAGACGGTTTGATATTCAAGGATGCCTTCCAGAACAAACCCCAAGCCGCCTTCGTCCTTGGCCTTTGGGGGGCTGCTAACAACTCCAAGCGAAAAGTCGTCCTCGCTACCTGCGCCGATCAGTTTCGCAATGCGTACTTTGGCAACGCTCATGCCAGAGATGTCACCAGTTGGTTTTTCATCGAACACAACGCCTGTGGATCTGTGGAAATCAGCCGTGACATCGAATGCCGGACTATTGCCAGCGTTTCTAATCCTAAGGATCAGTTCCGGGTCTATTCCGCCTTTGAAAATGGCTTTCCCGCTAATTACGGAGAGATAGGCGCGGGTTTGAGCCTCGCCCATTTCGCGAGTGATGCCGATAGCGTCTTCCGCCTGTGTTTCGGCGTGGAATAAGGACCCCGTTTCAGGGGTGATCGGCGTCCAAAAAGGACCCCTGTAACGCAGGGTTGTCACACTGCCTCCGGGTTCATCGGAGGCATTTGTTTTGGATGTTGGTTGTGGAGACGATTGCAAAGATACGCCGGCTGTCGCTGGTTCATGGGAAGTCGATCAAGGAGATTTGCCGCGAATTGCGGATCTCCCGGAAGGTCGTCCGCAAGGTTCTGCGATCTGATGCGACTGAGTTCCGCTACGAGCGCGAGCGGCAGCCGATGCCGAAGATCGGTCCCTGGCAGGGTCAGCTCGATGGATTTTTGAACGGCAATCACAGCAAGTTTGGGCGCGAGCGGCTAACGCTGATCCGGATCTTTGAGGAGCTTCGCGGTCTCGGATACGACGGCAGCTACGATGCGGTTCGCCGATACGCCAAGAGCTGGGCGAAGGCGCAGGGATCAGCGACGGCGGAAGCCTATGTGCCGTTGTTCTTCCCGCCGGGCGAGGCCTACCAGTTCGACTGGAGCCTCGAGATCGTCCTGATCAATGGCGTGACTGTGACCGTGAAGGTCGCCCATGTCCGGCTCTGCCACGGCCGCATGATGTTCGTGAGGGCCTATCCGCGCGAGACGCAGGAGATGGTGTTCGACGCCCACGATCGGGCCTTCGCCTTCTTCGGTGGCGCCTGCACGCGCGGCATCTACGACAACATGAAGACGGCGGTGGAGACGGTGTTCGTCGGCAAGGACCGGCAATATAATCGCCGCTTCTTGCAGATGTGCAGCCACTATCTGGTGCAGCCGGTCGCCTGCACGCCGGCGTCGGGCTGGGAGAAGGGTCAGGTCGAGAACCAGGTCGGCCTGGTGCGGGAGCGCTTCTTCACGCCGCGCCTGCGCTTCAAATCCTATGAGGAACTCAACGCTTGGCTCCTCGACAAATGCATCGCCTACACGAAAGCGCACCGTCATATTGACCAGCCGGAGCGCACGATCTGGAACGTGTTCGAGGAAGAGCGCGGCAAGCTTGTCGAGTATCGTGGGCCCTTCGATGGATTCCACACGGTCCCCGCCTCAGTGTCGAAGACCTGCACGGTGCGCTTCGACAACAACAAATACTCGGTGCTCTCGACGGCCGTCGGCCGCCCCGTCGAGGTCCAGGCCTATGCCGATCGCATCGTCATCCGTCAGGACGGCAGCCTCGTCGCCGAACATGTCCGCTCGTTCGGGCGCGGCGAGACGATCTACGACCCCTGGCACTATGTCCCCGTGCTTGCCCGCAAGCCCGGAGCGTTGCGCAATGGCGCGCCGTTCCAGGGCTGGGTTCTGCCATCGGCAATGGAGCGGGTCCGGCGCAGATTGAAGTCCGCGGACGACGGCGATCGGCAGATGGTGGCGATCCTGGCCGCCGTTCTCAGCGACGGTCTCGATGCCGTCGAGGTGACCTGCCAAGAGGCACTCGACCAGAACGTCTGCTCGTCAGCCGTCATCATCAATATCCTGGCGCGTCGGCGCGATCCGGCGCCGGCCGTCACCATCCTCACCCCGGACGCGCTCCGCCTGCAGCATGAGCCGCAGGCCGACTGCGCCCGCTACGACAGCCTCAGGAGGGCAAGCTGATGGAACGCACCCAGGTTCTGGATCTTATGGGGACGCTGAAGCTCTATGGCATGCGCAGCGCCTACGACGAGATCATGGCGACAGGCATCAAGCGCCAGCACGAGCCGCCGAAGATCGTCGGCGATCTGCTCTCGGCCGAGATCGCCGAGAAGCAGGCCCGCTCTATCAAATACCAGCTTACCGTCGCCAAGCTGCCGCTCGCCAAGGACATCGAGGAGTTCGACTTCGACGGCACGCCGGTCAACGAGGTGCTGGTCCGCGACCTTGCCAACGGCACCTTCGTCGCCGATCAGCGCAACGCCGTCCTCATCGGCGGCACAGGAACCGGCAAGTCGCATCTGGCCATCGCCATTGCCCGGGCCTTGATCCGCAACGGCTCACGTGACCGCTTCTTCAACGTCGTCGATCTGGTCAATCGATTGGAGACCGAGCACCGCGGTGGCAAGCAAGGCCGCATCGCCGACTACCTCACCCGGCTCGACTTCGTCGTGCTCGACGAGCTCGGCTATCTCCCGTTCGCACAAGCCGGTGGGCAGTTGCTCTTCCATCTGATCAGCCGGCTCTACGAGCGCACCTCGATCATCGTCACCACCAACCTGGCATTCGGCGAATGGCCCGCCGTCTTCGGCGACCCCAAGATGACCACCGCGCTGCTCGACCGTCTCACCCATCACTGCGAGATCATCGAGACCGGAAACGAATCCTGGCGCTTCAAGAACCGCGCCTGATCACCCCATAACGCCGATCCGCACTCGCCGGGCTGCGCAACCCTGACCAGCTCCGCCCGGCGAGCGCTGACCATTTGTGCCTCAAAAAAGGGGTCCCTTTTGCGAGCCGATCCAGGGTCCCAATTGCGGGCCGATTGACATTCCGCCGCCTTGGCGCTTCGTTCGGCCTGAATGGCACCAGTTTCGGTATGCTTGGCGGCCTCTCTCGCATACAGGGCAGCGGCTATAGCGGCGAACAGAGTGAAAGCTCCCACAACGGTACCGGCGAAGATCAGCCAGTAGGAGCGCATGGTCCAATCCGCCGACTCCTTGGCGGCATCGGCAGCCTTCCATTGGGCGCAAAGGTCGGAATTGCGATTGTCTTGTCCGGCCTCGCAGGATGGATTGGGGTTTTCGGGTTTGTTGGCGCTCTCGACTGGAGGCTGACTTACTGGCGGCGGACTGGGCGCGGTCTGCTTGTGTTGTTCGGGCTTAGCCTGTTCTGCCTGCCCGCCGCTTTCTGGTGGTGAAGCGGCTCCGAGTAAAACTACTCCCATAGCCGCAATGAGGATGCCCCGATAGCCTCTAAGCATTGCAGTAAAAACGCAGCACTAAAGCCCCCCGGCTTATTTTGTTGTTTAAGTTACGCTCCGTCTCGTGAATGTCCATAGTCGCCAATTTTTCCGCGAGCTGGGCATAGGTGACGCCCTTCCGCTTCAATTCTGACTTCAAAAGGTTCTTGGCTTTCGTCTCGTATTCGACGGTCTGCGGGTCGTCCTTGCGTGCCATATCTTCGCCTCAAAAAGTACCATCACATTCGATGATATATGCCCTTGTATTTGACGATACGAGTCGCATATACGGTGAACAATATCACCGGATATGATGACAGTGGCCCAACACTTCCTCCTTTCCGCCGAAAGCCGCCCCCTTTCTCAAAAGAGATTTACAAGGGCGGCGAGGAAAAGGCTTGCGACACGTTCAAGCGCCTTCGTTGGGCTTCGGCGCAAGGCGAGCCTGTTTGCCCGAAATGCGGATGCCTGGATCATTACGACATTCCGACCCGTCGCAAGTTCAAGTGCGCCGCTTGCGGTGCGCAGTTCTCGGTTACGAGCGGCACAATCTTCGCCTCGCGCAAGCTGTCGTTTGTTGATCTGCTCGCCGCGATCTGCCTGTTCGTCAACGGAGCCAAGGGCATGTCGGCGGTCCAGTTCTCTCGCGATCTGGACGTTCAATACAAGACCGCGTTCGTGCTGGCTTACAAGCTGCGCGAAGCCCTGTCGGCTGAAACCAAGAACGAAACCCTCAAAGGCGAGGTCGAGATTGATGGCGCATACTTTGGTGGCGTGGTGCGCCCTGAGAACCGCGTAGAGGACCGCAAGGACCGCCGCATGAAGGAGAACCAGTCAGACCGCCGCCGCGTTGTAATCGCCCTTCGCGAGCGCGCCGGCCGCACTTTGACGTTCATCCGTCATCGCGAAGCCGAAGGCGTGGAAATCGCCCGCGCTCGCATGCTGGCCGGTTCCAAGCTGTTCGCGGATGAAGCGAACCATTGGGACGCCTTGGAAACCGAATTTGCCTCGACCCGTATCAACCACTCGGAAAGCTATAGCGACGGCCACGGCAAGCATACCAACATGGTGGAAAGCTATTTCAGCCGCCTTCGCCGCATGGTCGCTGGCCAGCACCACCACGTGTCGCACCGCTACCTCTACCAGTACGCCAATCATGCCGCATGGCTTGAAGATCACCGTCGCCGGTCAAATGGCGGCAATGCATATGCCCTGCTTGGCGGCGCGCTTACCCATTCGGTGTCGCGAGTGTGGGCTGGCTACTGGCAGCGGGCGGCATAACTGCATTCGAGGCGTATTTTTCAACGACAACGTACATATTTTCGTAGTTGGGTCGTTTAAATTCGCCACTATAGGTCACGCCGATTTTGTCGGCTATGCGATGTAGGGTTTCATAGTAAAGAGGTATGTTTTTTTCGAGCGCTTCAGCTATGGCTGAGACGATGGTCTCGCGGGACACTTTGTCTATCGAGTTGCCTATTATAGCATCTGACGCCATCTTGAGTTCGCTAAAATACAAGTCGCCAGCTTTCGATATGCTCTGGAAGTCGTCAAGCGTCAGCTTGGCTTCGATTTTCTTCTTTTCTATGTATACCCCAATAGCGTCACAAAACTCGACGTACCTTTTCTCTCTCTCGGTTTTGTGATGCAAACCATTCTCATAAAGCCGCTGTCGCTGTTGCTGCCGCTCGGCAGGCGTGCTGGTCAAACTCCGGGCCAAAAAGCCCAAAACACCACCCACCACAAACGTTATGGTCGAGACAGTTGCGGTTGCTCCCGGCGTATTAAGCCAAGCCCATACCTTGTCGAGATCCACTATTTTCCCGCCTCTCGGAGCAGCATCTCAATCGTATCAGCCTCGGATGCATAGACACGAGTGTGGAAGTCACTAAACAAGTATTTAGCAGCGTTTTCGCCGGCTCTGTCTGCCGTCTGACCATCCCTGATATATTGCCGGGTTAAGCGAGCCCACTCCTGCTGACGCTCTGCCGAAGGCTGCACGCCTAGGCCGTATCTAATTAGAAGCGCATGACCAATGCTTGCCACGAAATCCTCCCACACCGCCAAGAGATCGGAGTGCCGCAAGATAACCACCATATCGACAAAATCTCACCTTTCGAGTAAGCCTTACCTCGCTCGATGGTTGGCGCTGTCGATTTGGTTGTAGGTGGGTAGCACCCCGACTAAACCGGTGCACCGTAAGGGCTCTTTGTATTTAAGCAAAGGGACTTGGCGGAATTATTGTTGTTCTGCACCGAAACTGTTTGGCTCCCTCACATTCCCCGTAGCCTTCCGCCGTCGCCAACCCTTTGCCGTCTTGATGTCGTTCATGAGCGGCTTGACGAGCGCGGCATCCCATCCCTTCGCCTGCGCAATGCGCGTTGCCGTCTCACGGTTCGACGCGCTGCCGTCCGCCTCATGCTTCAAGATCAGCCGGTAAAGCTCGCCCTTGCGGAAGCGGCTTGGCGTCCGCCGTAGCGGCACGATCAGCGACGGATCGCCTTTGTGGCCAAGGATCAACAGCACCGCGTCTATGTGGTGTATCTGGTGTGCCAGGTCCGCACCCTTGAACCGGATTGCGCCGGATATCTTGGATCGCTTGGCCACCAGCGTGTTGATGGCGTGTTCGTATCGGGTCGAGCGAAGGATAGGGGCAACTCTCGGCATCCCCGGATTTTATGGGAACCCACCAAAAAGAGCGCGCGGGAAGTTGGTGCTTTTGCTACATAAGACCGCACAAGTGCATCCCCATGCCTGACTGGCAGTGCGCTTCGCCGCAGGAAGAGTCCCGTTACTTTCCCGGCCTGGCAGGGCAGCTTGTCTCGGCGCCGCTGAATTCCGATCTGCAAAGCGGCCTCATCCCGTCACGCCCTGTGAAAAAAGGGCAGGAGGGCTACGGCTTCCATTTCAGCGTCAGCCGCTGAACGCTTGAGCCGGCTCTACGGCTATTCGGCTGGGGTTTTCCGAAGCTTTTCTAACACAAAGAGCTTGCCCTGGCGCACGGCGTACTCGATTGATTGCGCCTTCGCCAGATGTGCCGCAATCGAGCTGGCCAGCATGCAGCCCGTCCCGCGCATCGATGCGGCAAGACGCGGCGTGTCAAAGCGGACTGGTTCGTGATCGGGGCGCAACAGAATATCGATCGATCGGGGTCCCGCCGCGTGGCCGCCCTTGATCAGCAGGGCCTGCATCCCGGCCACCAGCAATTCCTGGCCTTGCCACACCGCGCCGTCTTCATCAACCGCTGGCTCTAAGCCAACAAGAAGCGCCAGCTCGATGAGATTGGGTGTGACGAGGCGGCAAAGGGGCATCAGGTCGCGTTTCATGGCGGCGATGGCCCTTGCGTCCAGCAGCGCCCGGCCTGACGTCGAGGCCAGCACCGGGTCGAGTACTGCCGGCACCTGTGGATTTTCGCGGAGCACAGCCGCGACGGCTACGACGATCTCGGCCGTTGCAAGCATGCCGATCTTGATTGCCGCCACCTTGTTGGCCCGCAGCGCGGCGCGCATTTGATTGGCCACAAGATCGGGCTGCGAAGGATGGATTTTCATCACGGCTTCGTGCGTCTGCACCGTCAGCGCTGTGACAGCCAGGCAGGTGCGGACGCCAATCGAAGAGATCGTCTCGATATGGCGTGCAATTCCAGCCCCACCGCTGGAGTCAGATCCGCCGACCACGAGCACATGCGGTTCTCGCCTCAGCGCCATGGCTTTGTCTTTTCGATCCATTCTCGCGTGCGCGCTTCGGGATCGGCATTCAACGTGATGTCGGTGACCACCGCCGCAGTGTCCGCACCAGCCGCGAAAACACCGTCGAGCCGATCGGGGTTGAGGCCGCCAATGGCGACCAATGGGATCGGCGCCACCCGATGCTTCCACTCGCTGATCCGCTCGAGCCCTTGCGGCGCCCATTTCATCTGCTTCAGGACGGTGGGATAGATTGGGCCGAGCGCGACATAGTCGGGCTCGGCAGCGATGGCCATTTCCAGTTCTAGATGATCGTGCGTGGAAAGCCCGAGCTTCAATCCGGCGTACTTAATCGCCAGCAGGTCGGCAGCAGCCAAATCCTCTTGGCCGAGATGGACGAAGTCGCAGCCTTCCTCGATTGCCGTGCGCCAATAGTCGTTGACGATCAGTTGGCAACCATGGACCGCGCAGACGTCGTTCGCGCGGCGGATTTCCGACCGCAGCGTGATCTCGTCCCTATCCTTGATGCGCAACTGAACCAGCTTGACGCCGAGCGGGACCAGCCGCTCGACCCAGTCAGCGCTGTCGACGATCAGGTAGAAGGGATCGAGCTTCATGAAAAAACGGCCCTGCCGATGGTCGGCGTCGATGGCACGGCGACGTCGCGCGGTTCAAGCATACCCGAGCTGAAAGCTTCACGACCGGCCTCGACCGCCTTGCCGAACGCACGCGCCATGCCGACCGGATCGGTCGCCTTGGCGACCGCGGTGTTCAGGAGTACGGCGTCAAAGCCGAGCTCCATGACGGTTGCCGCGTGCGATGGCCGTCCGAGCCCCGCATCCACGATCAGCGGAACATCAGGGAAATGTCCCCGCATCGAGCGCAGCGCCGTGATGTTGATCGGTCCGAGAGCGGAACCGATCGGCGCGCACCACGGCATCAACACCTTGCAGCCCGCCGCAAGCAGCCGCTCGGCAACGACAAGGTCGTCGGTGGTATAGGGGAAGACTGCAAACCCGTCCTCGCACAGGATGCGGGCGGCTTCGACCAGACCGAACACATCCGGCTGCAGCGTGTCGTGGTTGCCGATCACTTCGAGCTTGACCCAGTTCGTACCGAAGACTTCGCGCGCCATTTGTGCGGTCGTGACCGCTTCCTTGACGGAGTGGCAGCCAGCAGTGTTGGGCAGGATTCTGACACCAAGCGAGCGGATCAACGACCAGAATTCTTCGCCAGCCCTGCCGCCTGCCATTTCACGGCGCAACGAGACGGTCACCACCGCCGTGCCCGATGCCCTGACTGCATAGGCAAGGATGGCCGGCGAAGGATATTGAGCCGTGCCAAGAAGCAGGCGGGAGGGAAGCTCGGCTCCATAAAGCTCGATCATGGCCTAGCCGCCCTGCATGGGCGAGAGGATTTCGATCCGGTCGCCGTCGTTCAATTGGAATTCCGCCCGGTTGGCTTTGTGCACGAGGTCGTTGTTGACGGCGGTCGCGAGCCAATCGCCCTCATAGTCAAGCGCGGCAAGCAGCTCGGCCAGCGTGGTGGCGGCAACCTCATGCGCTTCGCCGTTGACCATCAATTTCATGAGCAAGCTCCTTGGTTCTGTCTTGACTGAAAACCAGGTCGGCAGCCTGGCGCGCCATGGCGGGAGCCAGGAGAAAACCGTGACGATAGAGCTTGATCGCGATGATTTCACCGTTTGTTTCGACGCGCGGCAAATTGTCGGGAAAGGCTGGGCGGACGCCGACACCGGTTTCAACGATCTCGGCCTCCCCAAAGGCCGGGTGGAGGGCATAGGCGGTACCCAGCAGCTCCATCATGGAGCGCGCCGTGACCGGTCCGCCGGACTGGCTTTCAATCATCGTCGCACCAATCATGAAACGGTGGTCGGTGCGCGGCACTGCGTACAGTGGAAAGCGCGGATGCAGCAGCCTGACAGGGCGCGACAGCGAGATATCAGGGGTACGCAGGGTGAGCATTTCGCCGCGAACGCCGCGCAGCCAGTCATTTTGTGCCGCCATTCCCGTACAGTCGATCTGACGATCGAAACCAAAAACATGCTGGGCGTCGGCGCCGAAGTGGAATTCAACACCCGTGGCCGCGAGCTTGTCATGAAGTGCTGCCATCGCCTGGCGCGGATCAAGATGGCCCTCAGCGGGGAAGAGCAATCCGCGGCGGAAGCGGCCGGCTAAGTCGGGCTCCAGCAAGGCAATTTCGTCTTCCTCGACGCGCCGATAGCCCGTCGTGCGGCTGGCGAACCGGTCGAGCTCGCCCGCATCGCGCGGCGGGGCCAAGACCAGCGTTCCCCGTCGTGCTACCAAGCCGGGCGTTGCGGCGTCCCACCAGTCGGCGGCGTCACGTCCGAGATCCAGCACCGGCTGCTCGGCGCTTTCACGCTCGCACCACGGCGCCAGCATGCCACCGGCGAACCACGGTACGGGCGGCCGCACCGTTGAGAATACAGCATCGTGAGCCGCGCTCACCCAGAATGACATAGGTCGAAATCCGCGCGCCGGAATTCTTGTTCCATATCTCCACGAATTCCATAGGCAGGATCCCCGCCGCTTCGCAGTGGTCAGGGTCGAGCGTTATCGAACCGTGATAGTTGAGGTTTGCTTCGGTGACGTGGATGCCGTGTAGCTTGCCAGCGACTAGTTTTCGCATTGGTCTGGTGTCCCTATTCATCATCAAGGTCGATCTTGGCATCCGGACCGCTCCGCTAAATCCCGACGGCAAGCGCGCCGCCGCTGAGACCCGCACCCGCAGCCGCCAGCAGGATTTTCTCTCCCTGCCGGAACGGCTCCGTCTGATGGGCGAGCGACAGCGAGAGCGGGATCGTCGCGGCGGAAGAGTTGCCGTAATCGACGATCGTCTTGACGATTGCTTGATCTGCAATGCCGAGGTTTCGTCCGGCCGCATCGAAGATGCGGGCATTGGCCTGATGCGGCACGAACCGATCGATGTCCTGCGGCTGCATCCGGGCTGCGGCCAATGCGTCCCGCGAGCAGGCGGTCATCATCTCGACGGCCTTGCCGAACACCTCACGGCCGTCGGTGATGGTCATCCGGGTCTGCGCGAGTTCGAGCTCGCCATGGAACGGCTTGTTGCTTCCGCCGGCGGGAATCTGGATCAGCCCGTAGCGCGAGCCGTCGGAATCCACCGATGCGCCGAGAATGCCCAGGTCCTGATCCTCGCACGCACCAATCACCACGGCGCCGGCGGCATCCGCAAACAGTACGGCGCTGGCGCGCTCGGCCGGGTTGATGCGGCGGCTGAGGATGTTGGCCGCGATGATCAGCGCTGGTTTGCCGTGCAAGCGGGTGAATCCGTCCGCGAACATCAGCGCATAGATGAAGCCGGCGCAGGCACCGGTCAGATCGACCGCGCCTGCGCGACCAAGGCCGAGCTTGTGCGCGACCAGGGGTGCACTGGGCGGCAGAAGGTGGTCGGGCGTCGAGGTGGCAAGCAACAAAAGACCGATGTCGCCGCGGTCAATACCGGCGTTCGCCAGCGCCATGTCGCCAGCCTGCGTGGCAAGACCAGACAGCGTGTCTTCGTCCGCTGCCCAGAAGCGCGACCGTATCCCGGTACGCCTTTCGATCCAGCCCGGCTCGAGGCCGAGATTGCTCTCGATCTCGGCATTCGCCACCTTGCGCCCAGGCGCGTGATGGCCAAATCCGAGAATGCGCGACGATCGGCTCATGGTTTTGAGCCGAAGCGTTCGCCGACCTCCGCGATGGCGTCATAGAGCCCGTCGAGCTCGTCGCCGGCGATGCAATAGGGCGGCAGAAGATAGAGCACATTGCCGAGCGGACGCACCAGCAGTCCGCGCTCGAGGAAAAAAGCGCGCAGTTTCGGCCCGATCTCGGCCAGATAACCTGCGGAATCGGTTCGCAGGTCGAGCGCTGCGATCGTTCCGGTCGCGCGGCAGTCGGTAAAATATGGATTGTCTTGAAACCGTCGAAGTCCGGCGGCCACAGAGAAGTGCCCAAAAGGGACGTTAGACTAGTACAACTGGTTAGGATCTTGCGAAAAAAATTTGTTTCAGGCGCATGGCGCCGATGCTTCGCTGTGGTTTTCCGAAAGCAATTGCGGCGTGACAAGATGTTGAGCATATCGTATGGCGGACTTGGCGCGCGCATGTCTAAATCATTTCGCATTGCGACAGGTGTGTCCGGCTGAAGAGCATCTGTGTTCGGAACCTGACGCACTGAGGCGCACGTTTTCGGCCATTGCGGCGCGAAACCCATGATTAGCCCCTCTTACTCACACAATCTCTTCGTTGGCACGCCGATTGCGCGAGACGTGCTGAAGGATTTGTTAGGACCATTGCGGTCTCGCAGTCTCCGACCGAAGAGGTCTACATGAAACTTGCTCAAACGATCCAAATCAATGCGATGGCTCCGTCCTGTCGAGCGCTGTCCCGCCAATCGAAGCTTTGCCGCGTCCATCGACCGCTTCCGGTTGTCATTCCCGCAGCAGCAGCTTTGGTTCCTTTCGCTCCGACGGGCGGAAGTGAGAACCGTCGCTTGCAGATGGGCTTCAGCTTTGCGGCAAAATGGACGACGCGGCCCTGCAGTCGGCCGTAGACGCGTTGGTGGCGCGTCATGAGGCTGCGCACCACCTTCAAGGTTGAGGACGGCGAGCCGCCCATCCAGCAAACAAATCCGAGCGTACCAACGTAACGGGCAACATTAAGGAGTAACTCATGCGGGTAGCCATCGTTAGTAGCAATGATTGTACGGGCGTGATCAATCGGTTCGGCCAACCTTGTCCGGAGCAACACCGCGGCGACAGGACGGCTAGAAGCGTGGCAGTGGCACTGCAAGAGGGCGGTCACGAGACGCTGCTGTGCGAAGGCGATAAAGGACTGCTCGCCAGGCTCGAGCGGTTCATGCCACCCGATCCGCAGGCGCGCCCTTCGGGTATCGTCTTCAACCTGGCGGAGGGAATTCAGGGCGAGTACCGTTACACCCACGTTCCGGCCATGCTCGAAATGGCCGGCGTTCCATACACCGGATCGAGCCTGCTCGGGCATGGGCTGACGAACGACAAGGTTATCACCAAGACGCTCATCCGCGATCGCGGCGTGCCGACGCCAAACTTTCGCGTTATGCGTCGCGGCACCGAGTGTACCGGCGACCTGCGATTCCCTGTGATAGTGAAGCCGCGTCTCGAAGAGTGCAGCCTCGGATTGCAGCTCGCACATGAACCTGCTCAGTTAAGGCAGGCCGTGGAAAGGATCGTCACCCAGTATGCGCAGGATGCGCTCGTGGAAGAGTATATCGACGGGCAAGAAATCGCTGTCGCGCTGCTCGGAAACGAAGAGCTTGAGGTTTTGCCTCCGGTGGAGCAAGACTTCGGCGAAGGCGAAACGCGCCTTTTCAGTTGGGAAATGAAGAGCAAGGCGGTCGCGGCGCCACTCCCGATTTGCCCGGCGCGAATCGATACTAAGCTTGCGACGGTACTGCGGGATATTTCGGTTGCGACCTTCCGTGCCTGCCAGTGCCGGGACTATGCCCGCGTCGACCTCCGGATCGATCGCTCCGGCAAACCCTTTGTCCTGGAGATTAACGCCATGGCGGGCCTCGGTACGGCTAGTTTTTTTGCCTTGGCCGCGAGGACCGCCGGACACAGCTACTCGAGCTTGGTCAATCGCATACTGGATGTAGCGCACACGCGGTATTTCGGAGTCGGCATCCCCGACAGGGGCGAGAGTCTAGAGCATTGGAGACCAAAGCCTGCAAAGTCGTGACACAGTTTGAGACGCCCTACTCTCTTCTGAATCCATCATGCGGTGGCCCAAGCGCTGATTGCGAACAGAAGCCCATGCTCAGGGGCGACACGATGCGGAATAAGAGCAGGAGCAAATAGACTTCAATGACCCCGATCAGAGAGGACTCTAATACATCCCATACATGAGGTGGTGCTCCCCCGGCGATGAGACCATCTGCCTGGTTTGTCGAAGACCTAAGGAGAGCAGCGATGGAATATTACGTCGGGTTGGTCGTCAGTCTCAAGAGCACGCACATCTGCATTATGGACCAGGATTGACAGGTGGTGTGGCGCGGAAGCGCGGACACCCAGCCGTCAATGATCGCGAAGCGGCTAAAGAGATGGAAAGGTCATCTTGCGAAAGTCGGCCTTGAGACGGGCTCGATGACGCCTTGGCTCTACCACGAGCTCAAGGATCTGAGTTTTCCGGTCATCTGCAGGATGCGCGGCGTGCTGCAGATGCCCTGAAGGCGCGGCCTGAGAAGACGGACAAGGCGGATGCGCAGGCGCTTGCCGAGATGCTGGCAAGCGGCTGGTATTCTGCGGTGCATGTGAAGACCATGGAAGCCACCAGCTGAAGGCATTGCTTGGCGCGCGTGAGCAACTGGTCAATGTCAAGCGCTAGAGCATAATCTGACCTGATGGAATCGCGAGGGATTCCCATCGGGGAGAATATCTGATTCATCATGTCGGGTTAGAGCCATATCGGAGGATTTGCGTTCGCGAGTGATCGCAGCGGTTGAGAGTGGCCTGTCGCGGCGGGCTGCGGCGGATCGTTTCGGTGTTGCCGCGGCAAGCGCGGTCCGCTGGGTCCGCGAATGGCGAGAGAGCGGCGCGACGCGGGCAAAGCCCCAAGGCGGAGACAAGCGCTCCCAGCGGATCGAAGCCTACCGGGATACGATCCTGGCGGTGATCGAAGGTCAGGACGACATCACATTGGTCGAGTTGGCTGAATTTCTCAGGGCGGAGCATGCGGTCGTGTTCGCGCCGAGCACGATCTGGCGCTTTCTCGACCGTCACTCGATGACCTTCAAAAAAAACAGCGCACGCCAGCGAGCAGGATCGGCCCGACGTGCTCGCGCGGCGACGCGCCTGGTTCAAGGCCCAGCCTGATCTCGATCCCGAACGGTTGGTCTTTATCGACGAGACCGGCGCATCGACGAAGATGGCTCGCCTGCGTGGACGGGCAAAGCGGGGCATGCGGTGCCGATCTCCGATCCCGCACGGGCACTGGAAAACGACTACTTTTACAGGCGCATTGCGCCTGACGGGCATGACTGCGCCGATGGTCCTCGACGGACCGATGACGGGTGAATGGTTCGCCGCTTATGCCGAGCATGTATTGGCGCCTACGCTTCGAGTTGGTGACATCGTCATCCTCGACAACCTGCCCGCTCACAAAGTCGCCGCCGCCCGCCAAGCGATCGAAGCGGCCGGCGCGCGAATGCTCTTCCTACCGCCTTACAGCCCCGACTTTAACCCGATCGAGAATGCCTTCTCCAAGCTGAAGTCGATCCTCAGGAAAGCCGCCGCACGCAACATCCCCGAGCTTTGGGACGCAATCCGCGACGCCTTGCCACGCTTCACCGCCGAGGAGTGCTCAAACTACTTCTGCGCCGCAGGATACGAGCCTGAGTGATCAGATTCTGCTCTAGCTTTACGGGCAGGCTGCTGCGCCCGTTTGGCATCAAGATCTCGGCACGGGCCGGCGGCAAGCGGTTTGACGAGGAGGTCCGTTCTTCCTGCAACCGGCATGATGCGCTCTATATCGGTGTCGCGGCACTTCTCGACACGCTTGCGCGGGTTGAGGTCGAACTGGCTGGTCTGGACAAGAAGGTACAGAAGATAACCGCCTCATCGAAGCCTTGCTGGCATCTGATGTCGGTGCCTGGCGTTGGACCGCTGACTTCTCTGGCCTTCGTGGCGACGGTGGAAACCCGCGACGATTTAGAACGAGCAGATCCATCGAATCGGCCTGACACCGAACAGGTATCAGTCGGGCGATCGG
Organism: Mesorhizobium sp. C395A; assembly: GCF_030323205.1. Lineage (NCBI taxonomy): Bacteria > Pseudomonadati > Pseudomonadota > Alphaproteobacteria > Hyphomicrobiales > Phyllobacteriaceae > Mesorhizobium > Mesorhizobium sp. C395A. The sequence continues at coordinate 5,917,271 of NZ_CP100473.1, forward strand.
GATGTGAAGGCTCGATCTGCAAGCAGGGCGACGACATGTTACGGCTCTATCTCTATGAGGCAGCGGGCTGCCTGCTGACGACGGTGATCGCGCCGTCCGCCCTGCGAAGCTGGGGCTTGAAGCTAGCCAAACGGCTGGGTCCCAAGCGCGCGAACGGCGGTCGCACGCAAATTGGCGGTCCTGCTGCTTGGGCTTTGGAAGAGGGAGGATCATTTCCGCGCCGCGCCGAGCGGCAAGGCTTCTCTTTTGGGGCTGGGTTTGTCAAGCAAAAGGGATTCTCACCGCAGCATACCATGCGCGGTGCGGATTTCACTAAATTGGGACTGCCGTTTCAGTAAATCGCGGACAAGCGTTTCGCTAAGTCGCGGACAACGGAAGCGATCGAGTTCCGGTTGCCTTGTTGCTGTTAGGAGTGATTGATTTCGGTTATTTCGCTGCCGGTCAAGAGCGTCGATGGTTTTCGCTTTCGCATGCTGTCGCCTTCGAGCGTTATGCGGTGCGCATTGTGAACGATACGGTCCAGGATCGCATCGGCTAAAGTGACCTCTCCGATCATATCGTGCCAGGCGGCCACAGGAAGTTGAGCCGTGATCAGCGTCGATTTCCGCCGGTATCGCTCCTCGAAGATTTCGAGCAGATCGAGGTGCTGCCTGTCGCTCAGCGTATGCGTTCCCCAATCGTCGAGGATCAGCAGCTGGACGCGAGCGAGTTTATCGATAAGGCGCGGGAAGCGTCCGTCGAGCCTTGCAAGTGCGAGATCCTCGAAGAGCCGTGGCATGCGAACGTAGAGCACGGAATAGTCCAGACGGGCCGCCTGTCGTCCGAAGGCGCAGGCAATCCATGTCTTTCCGGTGCCCGTTTGGCCTGTCAGAATCAAGTTCTCGTTTGCCTTCAGCCATGCCCCCTGCGCCAAGGATAAGACGTTCCGGCGATCAAGGCCGTGGTGAGTGCTAAAATCGATGTCTTCGATCGAGGCATTGGCAAAACGCAGCTTTGCTGTTGCCAACCGATTGGTCAGCCGTTTGTCTGTTCTCAGTGCGATCTCGCGGTCGAGCATCAGGCCGAGCCGCTCGTCAAAGCTGAGGTCGTTTCCATGGACCTGCTCGGCAAGCTCGCGATAGGCCGCGACCATTCCGGCAAGGCCGAGCGTGTGCATTTGATCAAGGGTTGGATGTGTCAGCATCTGGGTGTTTTCCTTTCTCATTGATAGTAGGTTTTACCGCGGATATTGCCGTGCGGCGGTGCCGGCTTGACGGCCTCGCTCACGGGCGCAGCTTGGTCGAGACCAGATTTGAGAATGTTGGCGACGACGAATAGCTCATTGCATTGATGGTCAAGGCACGCTCGCACGCCATTTCCAGGCGATCGGATTTGTAGCGTCGCGCCAAGGAAAGGACGCCCTGCGCGGATCGATAGCCTTGTTCCGGATGCGGGCGGTCACTCAGCAGACGCTCGATAAATATCGCCGTATTGCTCCCGACTTTTGCCGCTTCCTTGCGCAACGTGTGAGGCGTCGTGTTTGCATAGCGCTGGTGGGACTTCGGCATATGCTCATTGACGGTAATATGGCCCGAGCGCTGCGAGCTTCTGATGTGGCTGGCGATCCGCTTATGGTCAAAGAAGATCTCGACCGCCCGGTAGGTCAGTCTCACATGGACCCGCCTGCCGATCAGACCGTGCGGCACGGAGTAGAAGGTCTTGTCGACCTCGACATGATAGTCGGGATGGACCTTGGCGACTTTCCATTCTGCATATTCAAACGGTGTTGCCGGCAGTGGCTTGAGCTGGGTGCGTTCGATCTCATCAAACAACGCACGGCGGGATTTGCCATAACGGCGCATGGTCCGGCCGTTGAGGTCTTCGATCAAACTGCTGATCCGGATATTGAGATCAGCAAGGTTGAAGAAGCGTTCGTTTCGAAGCCTGGCCAGCACCCACCTCTCGACGATTAAAACTGAACCTTCGGCGGATGGCTTATCCCGAGGACGTTTTGGCCGCGCTGGCAGGATGGTCGTATCGTAGTGCTCGGCGAAGGCGGCGAAGGTCGCATTTAACGTCGGCTCGAACCAAAGAGCCTTGGCAACCGCGGATTTGAGATTGTCGCAGTTTTGTGTCCAACGCCATTATGTGGCGAACGGAGTTAAAACCCGCATTTGCGAGCCTTATCGTTGCACTAGTGGCAACATAACGGAGCGCTGATGGCATGGTGATCTCGTTGTTTCCTTAGGAGATTGTCATGCTGGAGAAGTACTACATCCGCCCTTCTACTATCGATCGCATTCAGGAGTCGTGGATCGCCTCCACAGTCGAACAATACGTCGGCTGGATGGCAGAACGCCGCTATACGGATCGCAGCGTGTCTCGCCGGATTCCCATTGTGGTGAGTTTCGGCGAGTTCGCAAAAGCTCAGGGAGCCCGCGAAGTTGAGAACCTACCTGATCACGTCGAGCCATTCGTGCAAGCGTGGATTGGTGAGCATGCTCGACGACGCTCGCGCCGGCGACGCAAGCAGATCGGCAATGAAGTACGCAATCCCATCCGCCAGATGCTGAAGCTGGCGGTCTCCGGCTACATTGGTCGGGGTCGTTCCCATAAGCCGGACAACCCGTTCGAGCGTCAGGCGCCGGGGTTGTTGAAGTACCTGGCCGAAGAGAAGGGGCTTCGTCAGAGTTCGATTTACCAGTACCAGTTTAGTTTGCGTCAGTTCGCAACCTATCTTGAGCGCATCGGCATCGACGACCTCGCAAAGCTGTCGCCAACCGTGCTCAGCGGGTTCATTGCCGAATATGCTCCGCCACGAGTTTCCTGGTCGACGGTGCGCAATGCATGCGGGGTGCTACGGGTCTTTCTGCGCTACCTCCATCGTGAGGGAGCTCTGGCCAAGGATCTCAGTTCGCTTGTCGAGTTTCCGCAGTCGTACCGGCACGCTGGTGTTCCGCGATCGACCAGTTGGGAACAGGTCGAGCAAGTGCTGGCAGGTATCGACAGACGGTCCACCTCCGGCAAGCGCGACTTCGTAATGATGATGCTGCTCGCAACCTATGGACTGCGGGCTGCGGAGGTCGCCACGCTCACGCTTGACGCCCGACTCTGCACTCTCCGCGACGACCCGAGCCCTTCTCCACCGGCATCCAGTTGCGCCGTCGCCGCCGGCCGGTGAACCCCTCGATCCGGCGATGGCGACCCTCTTCATGCCCTTGATGACTGTCTTGATGACTGGCATCAGCCTCGTCCCACTCGATGCGCCTGCGCTCCTCGCAAATCAGGCGGCAAATCTCGCCAGTGCATAGCTCAGGCAAGATGGGGTTGCTCGTGACGCTCACGTTCAAACTCGCCTCCCTGCCTCCGCCGCAATATTAAACGCAGTTTGAAGGTTATCGCTATGGCTGGAGCGGCGAACACCCTTGGCGCTGACATCTTTCCGCCCTTTGCCGTGGATGCCGAACAGATCAAACAAAAGCAACGCAAAATCCCCCGCGCACAGGTCTCATGAGGCTCAAAAACATATCGTAGATGAATTAATGGCGCTAACTGTGCATTTGACATGAATGGGCCACTCAACGAAGTTCGGACACTGCCGGAGAGAGGAATGTGACAATTATGACCTTGAAAATAGCTATAGGTGGGATCGAACACGAGACAAATACCTTTTGCGCCGACAATGTGCCGCTTTCGGATTTCAACATAGAGCACGGCCAGTCAATTATCGCCGCACACCGGGGCGTGCGCGATTACGTTGGCGGTATGCTGGATGCAGCGGAGGCTCTGAGCGCGACAGTGGTCCCGACAATTCTTGCGGTCGCGACTCCTGCAGGCGCCATATGCGAAAGCGCCTATACGAGAATGGTTGACGATTTGATCGCCGGTATCGAGCGGGCACTGCCACTCGACGCCGTGGCATTGGCACTTCACGGCGCTGGGATCGCAGAAGGGATAGGTAACATCGAGGTCGACATCTGCCGAAGAGTCCGGCACGTCGTCGGATCAAACGTCAAGATCGTGATAACCCTTGATCTGCACGGGAATCTTAACCCACAACTCGCTGAATTCATTGATGCTGCTTTTGGTGTTCATTACCATCCCCATATCGATGAGTTTGAAAGAGGTCAGGACGCCGTCAACATTCTCCCTAAGTTAGTCGACGGCAGCGTTAAACCAAAAATTCATATTGAAAAGCTGCCGTTCTTGATGGTCACAGCGACTACCATGAATGGTTGGGCTGCGGATATAAGTTCCCTTTGCCGATCGATTGAGGAAGATCCGGATATCATTACCTGCACCTTTTTTCACGGGTTTGTGTGGGCGGATTCCCCTGACACAGGCCCATCTGTGCTGGTCGTAGCTAACCGAGATACCGACAAGGCAAAAGACGCCGCACGGCGTGTCGCGCGCTTTGTCTGGGACAGGCGAAACGAGATTCGGCCAAAAGCACTCTCACCCGAGGAGGCAATCAAATCCGCTCTCCAGTCTGAAGAGTGGCCGGTCGTCCTGGTGGATGGCGCCGACTGTTCCGGCGCCGGTTGTCCGGCAGACGGAACTTACCTCCTGCGTGCGATGCTAGAGGCGAAATTACACGACGCTTGTTTTGCAGTAATTTGTGACCCGGCAGTTGTCGGGCAAGCCCATGAAGCTGGTGTTGGCACAACCATAGACATTGAACTCGGTGGTAAATCCGATCAGTTGCATGGCCCACCAATTGCCGGGAAAGCTTACGTCAAAGCTCTGACTGACGGCCAGTTTCTGATCCAGCAGCCGATGGGAAAAGGAGGCCGTGTTTCAGTCGGCCGAACCGCAAGGTTGCAAATCAATGGTATCGACGTCGTCGTCGTGTCCAAAAGATACCAACCACTCGATCCTGAGATATTCTTGTCGCATGGTATAGACGTCTCTCGGGCCCGGATTATCGGCCTAAAATCTCTAAACCATTGGCGCGCAGGGTTTGCCGGCGTTGTCAAACACGATTACTTGGCTGACAGTCCTGGCCTGATGAGCCAAGATATCACGCGCTTCTCTTACAAGTTAGTGCCAAGGCCTGTTTGGCCGTTGGACAAAGAGGCAGCGTACTAAGCTCCCGTCAATTGCAAGATCGCAGCCCCGGCGGGAAAGCCGATAGCGGCAAATTTTGCGGCAACCGCGCTTTGGTTAACCGGGACTGTTTGCTTTTGCCAATGCTGCACAGTTCATCAGGAGCGCAAGGAAAAAACTATCGATGGCCGCGGATTGCTTTGGACGCAAAATCATCGGCGCATTACTTGATGTCCACATACAAAAGAGAGGGAATAAACCATGAAAAATACGACTATCACTTTTGCCTTCAATGCGGCGCTCCTGCTATCAGGGTTAACCTATGCCGCGCAAGCGGAGGACATACCTGAAAACCTGAAGGGGACCGGGGAAGTTGTTATTGCAACGTACGGCGGGACCTGGGAAGCGGCTCAAAAGAAAGCATACTTTGATCCGTTTACCCGCGATACCGGCATAAACGTTGTGACTGTCACCAGCGATGGAGCGAAGCTGATGGCTTCTGTAAAGCTCGGCACCGCCCCCGACACCGACATCAACTCCCTTAGCGGTAGTGAGGTAGCGAGCTGGATTAAGATAGGTGGGCTTGAGAAGATCGATTACAGCTTCTTCGCTGAAAAGACCTTGGCCGGCATACCTGATGAACTGAAGAAGGAGTATGGAATTGGCGCTGTGATCTTCTCCACAGCAGTCGCTTACAACAAGGACAAATTCCCCGAGGAGAGCAAGCGCCCGAAGAACTGGCTAGACTTTTACAATGTCGAAGGCTTTCCAGGAAAGCGAGCTCTTCCAAGTTGCAGCAGGCTTACCTCCGACGCCCTGCTCGAAGGGGCGCTTATGGGCAGCGGCGTATCGCCAAAAGAGCTTTATCCGCTCGACCTAGATCGCGCTTTCGCAGCAATCAAGAAGTTGGCGCCCAATGTCGGACGTTGGACAACCTCAGCCGCTGATGCCCCTCAGAGCCTCATAGACGGCGAAGTTGAGATGGCCCAAGCCGCCAATGGCCGAATCTACGCTGCGGCAAAACAAGGCGCGCCACTTGCTTTTTCTTGGGACCAGTCCGTGCTTGAATATGATGTGTGGGGGGTCTTGAAAAATGCGCCCAACAAGGAAAACGCCTTCAAGTTCTTGGCTTATATTTCCCGCCCTGAACCGCAGGCAGCCTTTGCGGAGGCGATCTCTTATGGCCCGGTAAACAAGGACGCGTTCAAGCTTCTTCCACAAGAGGTAGCCGCGAATCTCCCCGGCGCACCGGGAATCGTGGAGAAGCAGATTTTCCAGGATTACGATTGGTGGAACAAAGCGACGCCGGACGGCCGTACGAATCTAGAGGTGGCTCAGGAACGGTGCGTCGCGGAGCTTTCTCACTGATCTGCGCGCCGCTGCGGGACAACGTGTGCCCGCAGCGGCAATTTGGCTTAGGTTGGGGGAGCGGCCAGACCAGCGCACGGCGAGCGAATGGACATAATCGTCTGTTGCGTTTCGAAAGAACCCGCTTCGGCGGTCAACCGAGCAAAGGCTGGCTGGGTCGGCATCGGAGGAGAAAGATCATATGACTCAGGCGGTTATGACAAATAAGATCGGGAATTCGGACGTCGGTTTAGCCAGGGGACAAGATTACATGAAAGGACTGCTGGCAAATCGCTGGATCCGTGGGGGCATCGTTGCCGGACCGCTCGTCATCCTTCTGATTGGGTTTCTTGTCATTCCGATCTCGGCAATCGCATGGGATAGCGTCGAAGGTTCCAAACTGAACTTTACGCCCTACACGTACCTATTCTCCGATGAGACCAACCTCAAGATCCTGCTCTACACGCTGAAAATTGGGCTGATCGTCACCGTTCTGTCATTAGTGGCTGCGTACCCCGTTGCGTATTTACTGACGAAGACCGGACCGGGCGGATCGTTGATTGTAACCATCCTCCTACTCATCCCGCTATTCACAGCTTTTCTTATTCGCACCTATGCTTGGCTGGTAATTCTTGGGCGAGAAGGCATCATCAACAATACGCTCATCTGGTTTGGCGTCATCCGTGAGCCCCTGCAACTTCTTTATACGACATTCGCGGTTGTCATCGGCATGACACATGTGCTCCTGCCGCTGGCCATCTTTACGATGTTCTCGTCGATGGTACGAATCGAGCACGACTTCACGCGTTCGGCTCAGATCCTTGGTGCGAAACCTGTACAGGCATTCCTACGGATCTATCTCCCAATGTCGCTTCCCGGCGTGTTTGCTGCTGGTGTCCTGATCTTCATTGGTTCGATCGGCTTCTACATAACGCCGGCCATCCTCGGCGGACCGCATGCCACCATGATATCGCAGCTGATTGTCACTCAGATGACGACTCTGCTGAATTTCGAACTCAGCAATGCGACGTCAATCGTGCTCCTTGTCATCACGTTCGCAATCCTTTTCCTTGCAAGCCTCATCATTCCCATCGAGTCGATATGGTCTTCCTCGATCGCAGAACTGTCGAACCGGCCGTCTGGCGCGAGGTCCCGTGCCTTAAAGCGCGCGAAACGGATTTTGGAGCCACTCCTGGTTGCTGTCGAAACTCTGGTTCATGCGACCACCAAGCCGCTTTTGACCCGCAAATCGCGCTGGCTTTGGGTTTATACGATCGTCGTTCTCGTGTTTCTTTCAGCGCCTTTGATCGTCGTGGTCGTGCTTTCTTTCAGTTCGTCTCCGTTTGTCGTATTTCCCCCTCCGGGGTTTTCCCTGCAATGGTGGGAGAGGTTGGCGAACGCCACGGACTGGCATAATTCCTTTTTCTTCTCCGTAAAGCTCGCTCTCACGACCTCGTTCCTTGGGACAATTGTCGGCACGATGGGCGCCTTTTGGCTGGTCCGCGCAACTCTGCCCCTCAAGAGGCTGCTTTTCCTCTTTTCGCTGTCGCCGCTCATGGTGCCTGTCGTCGTCATAGCAACGTCACTGTACGTCTTCGAGGCGCGCATCCATTTACTTGGAAGCTTCGCTGGCCTGGTGATTGGACATGTTCTTTTGTCAGTGCCCTACGTAATCGTGGTCATGGCCGCCGCCTTGCGTGGTTTCGACCAGTCGCTCGAGAGGGCCGCGGCCGTTCATGGCGCGCGCCCCATCCAGGTGCTTCGCCTGGTAACGTTGCCGATCCTCAAACCGGCCATAGTCGTTTCGAGCCTTCTCGCCTTCCTGACGTCGTTCGATGAACTGCTCGTCGGCATCTTCCTCCTGGGGCGGCAGACGCAGACGCTGCAGATCAAGTTCTGGTCTGATATTCAAATGCAGGTGAACCCGCTTCTCAGTGCAGCTTCCACCTTCATGGTCGCGCTCGTCATTGTAGGAATTGTGACCGCTCAGTGGATCAGATTACGCACTGAAAAGAGAACCGCGACAAGCGCGGGCAAATAGACAAACGGAGGCGATTATGTCGACCAGCCTTGAGATGAAGAATGTCCAGAAGTGGTATGGCGCGCTCCACGTGCTGCACGACTTCGATCTCTACATTCAGCCAGGCGAATTCTTGACCTTTCTCGGGCCCTCTGGTTCGGGCAAGACTACGGCGTTGAAAATGATCGCTGGCTTCGAAATGCTGAGTTCCGGCGACATATTGCTCGGTCCGCGCTCGATCGCGGACATGCCTCCGTATGAGCGTGGAATCGGCATGGTGTTCCAGAACTATGCCCTATTTCCACACATGACGGTGGCTGAGAACGTTGCTTTTCCCCTCACGGTTCGCAAGGTGACTCGATCAGAGACCGAGAGAAAAGTCTTGCGCGCTTTGCAGTTGGTTAAAATGGTCGAGTACCGCGACCGCTACCCTAATCAGCTTTCCGGCGGACAGCAGCAGCGCATTGCGCTTGCACGTGCCATTGTCTTCGACCCGAGCGTCCTGCTGATGGATGAACCGCTCGGTGCTCTCGACCGAAAACTGCGCGAATACATGAAAATCGAGATCATGCGCATCCAGAAGGAGCTGAATATGACGGTCGTCTTCGTCACTCACGATCAGGACGAAGCGCTCACCATGTCCGATCGGGTTGCCGTTATCAACGAAGGCAGGCTGATGCAGGTCGCCGACAGCAAGAACCTCTACTATAATCCACGGGACCGCTTCGTCGCCTCCTTCGTCGGCGAGTCCAACCTTCTCCCCTGCCGTGTTGATCGTATCGAGAAGGGCGCGGGCAAGGTGATCATCGGCGACCGAACCGCAGGCGTCGCTCGCCTGTCCGGGCAATCGGGGGGCGAGGCGGGATGGCTTTTTGTCCGGCCGGAGCATGTTGATATCAGCCCACGCGGTGGAACGTCCAATGCACAGAATGTCCTTGAAGGGGTCGTCGAAGATGTACTGTTTCTGGGCGAGATGACGCGCTATGCGGTTCGCTGCGAAAATGAAATCATTACGGTCAAGCAGCAGAATAGGGGGCAGACCGAATTTGCGGGTGGAGAGCCAGTCACCGTCTCATGGAAGGCGAACGACTGTATCGTGTTGAATTGAATCGTGGCTTTTTTGGGAAATGCGACAATCATGAGCTTGTCGCTCTTGGCGGCATTGAACACGAAACCAACACCTATCACGTGGGTGATGCGCAGCTTTCTGATTTCAATGTCGTCCGCGGCCAGTCACGCATTGATGGTCATCAGGGCTGCGTACATACCGGGGCGCTATGCTGGACGCAGCTATGAGAGACTGTAGGACAATGATCGTCCCACCATCAAAGCGTCTGACTGTCCTCGGCACTAGGTTTCTGCAGCAGCTGCGGAATCCGCTCCCATTCCTCGTCAGTGAGATCGGTCGGATAACTTTGCCTTCCGCTCGATCTGGGCCATCCGGCCTCGCGTCTTGTGCCCACATATATCGCGTGAATCACAATTCGACCGCAGGTGGATTCAAGCGGACTCTTAGGCGGCAGGGGGAGCCACACATGACAAAATCATTTGATTTTGGAAATGAACCTCACCAGGACGAGCTTTCAAGCTTGGTTGCAAAAGAGGTCCAGCGCGTTCTGGCTCAGCACGAAGAGGTTATAAAGGAAAGGAGTTCAATCTCATCGCATATGGGGACTGGCAATATCACTGCGGCCGATTCACTTTATGCAACTCGCCCACAAGGGATTCATGACGATTTGACCGCCTTGGCCTCCGAATTTGTTCGGAGGCTCGCCCGTGAGGCGAATTCGCTCACGGCACGAACTGAGGTCGCGCATGGGTGCGCAGTAAAAGTGCGGGATCAGCAAAGCGATTGCCTGCGCATTGAAGACTGGGCGGGTCAGGTTGCAGGGCCCACATATCTGGAAGAACACTTCCACATACCGCGATCGACATTGCATTGGTGGCAACGGCACAACGACGTGGTCGCATTGCGGAAGGGCGCGCGCAAGCATGTGTTCCCCTTGGCTCAGTTCATCGACGGCAGGCCTGCGCCGGGGATACGACAAGTGCTCTCCTTGATCCCCAATCCCAGACCGGCATGGCTTTGGCTGACCTCGCCTTCACCGCGGCTGGATGGCCGAATTCCCATAGAAATGCTCAGACAAGATCTGGCTGCAGAAGTCATCTTGGCCGCACGAGATTATTCCTCGACGTGAAGCCCAACTGAGGAAGGCAATTGCAAAATCAGTGCGCCGGCAATCGGTTGGTCGCTATGAGCCTGTGAAAGCCCTATTGAGGGTCGCACGCCCACTACGCTCTGGCTAATGTATTTTGCAATATTGTGCGAACTGTCCAGCATGTGTTGTTTGTATAGTTTGCACGAATTGTACAGTATATGTATTCGATTTTCGTGACATAATCGCAACGTTGTTTTATATATCTCTGATTCGCTCGCCGTATATCTTGCGTTATTTAATATCGCGGATATCGTCAAACTGCGAAGAAGCAGCGCGACGCGCATCTTTTTCGATCGTGGGGAATGGGGAGGGGATGCAGTCCTTCAGCAATGACACCCTGGCCCTTTTTTTAATCCTTTGAGTGGAGATCAAAATGAACATCAAGAGCCTTCTTCTCGGCTCCGCTGCGGCCTTGGCCGCGGTCACCGGCGCACGCGCGGCTGATGCCGTTACTGTCGCCGAGCCGGAACCAGCTGAGTACGTCAAGATTTGCGACGTCTATGGCGCCGGCTATTTCTACATCCCTGGCACCGAAACCTGCCTGCGCATCGGTGGCTATGTCCGATGGGATGCTTCGGCTGGCCAAGAAGGTTCGTTCGACGAGCGTCGTGCTGTCGACCATGAGGACGGCAGTATCAACGATACCTGGCACAAGAAGGCCCGCCTCTCGCTGAGGACCTGGACTGGTCAGGAAACAGAGCTCGGCACCTTGAAGACCTACACTGACTTCCGCTTCAACTATTCCGACGGCAGTAACAGCAGTTCGCTGAACTATGCCTGGATTCAACTCGGCGGGCTGCGTGTCGGCAAGGACGATTCGGCCTTCGATTCGTTCATCGGTTACGCCGGCAACGTCATCAACGATACGCTGGTTCCCTATGGTGATTTCGACTCTAACGTCGTGCAGTACTATTTCGATGCCGGCAACGGCTTCTCGGCCGTGGTCTCGCTCGAAGAAGGCTCTGGCACGGTCGGTACGATCGACAGCTACGTTCCGCATGTCGTCGGCGGCGTGAAGTACACGCAGGGTTGGGGCGCCGTCACCGGCGTCGTTGCTTATGACAGCAACTACGAAGAGGTGGCCGGCAAGGTTCGCTTGGACGTGACTGCGACCGAGGCGCTGGCGCTGTTCATCATGGCCGGCTACGGCACTGACGACAATCTCAACGACCCGACCTATGCGATCCCCGCCGGCGACCGCGGCTTCTACAAGCAGTGGGGCGGCAACTGGGCAGTCTGGGGTGGCGCCACCTACACCTTAAACGAGAAGACCGCGTTCAACCTCCAGGTGTCGTATGATGAAGCCAAAGAGTTTGGCCTTGCGGCGAACGTCGCCTACAAGATCGTCCCGGGTCTCACGATCACGGCCGAAGTTGACTGGGCTCATAACGACCACGACAGCAACGGTTACAACTGGACCGGCATCCCTGTTGGCAAGAGCAATGCTGTCGGCGGTATCCTCCGCTTCCAGCGCTCGTTCTGATGGAGCGAAGCATTGACCCATAGCGCCCGTCGCATACGACTGGGTGCTAGACTCGCTCCTCCAGCCGGTGTTGGCTAAGCGGCTTACCCAAAAAGGGTTCATCGGCGGCTCCTCCCAAAGTGCTTAGGTCCGCACCTCCGGGATCGAAGCCTGCCGCCGATGCGAAGGGCGCCTTTGGCCAAGACGTCGCGCGGCAACCCCATGACCGGGCACATCCAGTCTTGCGGATCCGGGAACCGCGGCCCGGTGACCGCCGCTGTTACGAAGCTATCCAGCGCCGAGACGGTCCGCACCAGCGGACGGGTGTTGGTCTTGACGGCCATCCAGGCCTCCAGCCGTCCGACAGCCCCATGTCATCGATCGCGCTCACTGGTGCACCTTTGGGCTGGCGGGTGCGAAGCGATCAAGTGGCGTAGCATCCGCTAGCCCGAGCCTCTGCCGTGACGGCCAATCACGCTTGCCGGTTGACTGCCCGCATGAGATCCGCCGCGCGGCAGGTGCCGTGAGGCCGCGACGGACCACAGGGTGAAGCGCCAGTGCTGGCCAGCCAGAGCGCCTGTCAGTGAGCGATCCGTACGATCTCCCAGCTCGGGTGAGTTTATCGCAATCCGAGGAGATCAGCATATGCCATTTCACGCAGGTTTGGACTGGGGCGGCGTAAGCCATGCCCTGTGCGTTATTGACGGCGTCGGCCAGGTCATCGTCCGTCTCGATGTCCGCCACGATGCTGCTGGGTTGGCCGACATGGTAGCCCGGCTCAAGCGCGTGGCGGCGCCGGCCGAACTGCCTATCGCCATCGAGCGACCATCCGGTCTGATCGTCGATACCTTGGTCGAGGCCGGGTATCCCGTGATCCCGATCCATCCAAACGTCGTCAAGGCCTGCAGGCCGCGCTACCGCGCCGCCGGGGGCAAAAGCGATCCAGGCGAGGCCTTCATGTTGGACGATGGTAGGATCGCCGGGCTGACAGGTGAGCGCGGCCGCGCCGCGGAGGATACACCAGCGCGTATCTTTCAGGCGGGTACATGCGCCTGCTATGTTGTTTTCAAAATTCTCCGATTCTGGACCGATTTTCCATCGCGCCCTACGGGCTCTGCGAAGGTCGGAAAATATTATGTATATTTGACGTAACGAACGCGAAACATATCACAATTATTTGCCACAACATGTTGATCGTATGAAGATAATTTAACATAGAAAAGTTATCGTGATAGTTGACTCAAAATGTTCTTCCATGAATTCTGGAGTTCAGGGAGACACGGCAGGACGCAATATTTTTCCTCGATGCCTACCTAGCTGTCGTCAACTACTCGGAAAATTTTTAGACGGTGTGAGGAGAGCAGAGATATGACAGACGTTGCCCAGATCAGGATGAGACTAAAACTCAGCCAACAATGCACCTTTCCGGCGCATATCAAAGAATTTGGGTTGGATTTGATTGTGAACGAAGCGGTATTTTCACCACTAGAATTCCAGAATTGGCGTTGGCTTACTGATAATTTTCCTCCTGTCGCCGGGAAAAGCATCCTGGAAATCGGCTGCGGCTTCGGCCTGCCAGGACTGTACCTCGCCAAGCTCGGCGCACTTTCGTTGCTTGCTTGTGATATCAACCCGAAGGCGGTGGCGAACACATTAGAAAATGCTGCAAGAAACGGCATCCAGAACGCCGAGGTGATCGAAAGCGACATTTTCAATGATATTCCCCTCAATCGAAAATTCGATTTTATATTTTGGAACTACCCGTCGATCTTTGCGCCCGACGATTACGAGTATAAGGATAATCTCGAACCAGGAGCTATCGATCCGGGTTATAGATTGCTCAGCCGGTTCCTATCGCAAGGGACAGAATTCCTCACAGAGTCGGGCTGCATCCTCCTAGGTTTCTCCAGCGGTGCGCGCGACGATCTTCTCTCGGAAATCATAGATGCAAACGATCTCGCCTCCGTGCTTCTCGCGTCCGGTACCGCCCCTAAGGGGAACCAAATCTACCGGATGTTCTCCATACGCAAATCTTCGGCGGGACACCCAGGTCGATCTGAAGAAGCGGATAGGCGACGAGCGCCTTCATCCTGTTGAGGAGCCGCGTCTTTCAGCACGACTGCCGCCCCGATCACATCGCCATTGGCTGGGCAACGTGCGATGCCAGCGACCGACGGTCTTCGACCGACATTATTGTCTGAAACCCAACAGTGGGCATGAGACAGAGCAGCCATCAAGCTATCATGCTGACAAAAACGTCTTCTGGCATTGGCATAGAATATGCGTGATCAGCAGCAGGCGATTTGCGTTTCAGAGACGAGTTACCCTGAATCGCGGTTGCCACTCAGCAAAACTCAAAACCGGACATGTGGAATTCATCATTGTGAGGGACGACAGCATCGACCGAAAGTCATGATTGATGTCGATACAATTGTGGATTCCGAGGTTATCCGGCCGGGTATTCCAACTTGAAGCCGGCTACCAGTCCGGAATGAAGCCGGCCAGGATTCCGATCAATATCCGGCCACTTTAACGAGGCTAAATTTAGAGAGAACACATCTGGGTCAGCAACTTTGGCATGACGGTCCTTTTGAACAAGGGGCGCGTGATGCCGGCAAAGAGAAGGCTGACCATGAGACACTTATGACAAATGCTGCGGCTTGCCGGTGACGGAACGAGCGCCCGCGAGATTGCACAGAGACTGGGAATAGCGCGCAGCACCGTGCAGGATAATCTGAAGCGGGCGGCCGCGGCGGAGTTGAGCTGGCCGCTGCCGGGCGACCTGACCGACGATACGCTGGAGAACCGGCTGTTTGCCAGGGCGGGAGTGAAGCAGGGCCTGCGCCGGCTTCCCGAGCCGAACTGGGCGCAACAGGCGCTGGAACTGAAGAAGCCGGGCATCACGCTGATGATCCTGTGGGAGGAGTATCGTGCGGTCCATCCCGGAGGCTACGGCTATAGCCGTTATGTTGCGGCCAAATTTATGTTGCGGCTGCACCAGGAGTGCGGTGGGACAAGCTTGCGCGGGACTGTCAGGAATTCCGTGTGCGGGCGGGCGGTTGAACATCACGCCGCCATGGCCTTGATGAAGCGCTCGCCGAAGATGACGGCGAATTGGGCTTTGGCTATGGTCCACTCACGAGGTGGCATTTTCCACTCTTTTTCCGATCGGTTCAAGATCAGATAGAGCAGCTTGGTGGCAGCATCATCGCTGGGGAAATGGCCCCTGGCCCTGACAACCCGCCTGAGCTTCGAGTTCAACGCCTCTATTGAGTTCGTGGTGTAAATGATCCGACGGACGTCGTCAGGGAACGCGAAGAATGTAATGACCTCGCCCCAGGCACGCCGCCTGCCAAGCCGCAATACTTCTGAGCGGCGGCAATGGCGCGCTCGGGGCCGGAAGTAGCGGATATCTTCCGCTGCTACGGCGAAGCCTATCGCGCACAGCATGATGGCATGATGCGTCGCTGTCGACCGCCCAGCACCGCGTCATGACGGCGATCGAACTGTGCCGGACCGCCGCGCTCGGCGGGCACGTCGAAGCGTGCGATCAATGCGGCCACCGGCGCATTGCCTTCAACAGCTGCCGCGACAGGCATTGCCCCCGCTGCCAATCGCTCGCCCGTGCGAAATCGCTGGAGGATCGTCGCGCCGAGCTTCTCGACACACAGTACTTTCATGTCGTCTTCACGCTGCCGGCGAAACCGTCATGTGGGGCGATGATCTGAAAGGCCCATTGCCGCCATTGCCTATCAGAACAAGGCACTCGTCTACGGCCTGCTCTTCCGCGCCACCGCCGAGACCTTGCGCATCATCGCCGCCGATCCCAAGCATCTCGGCGCCGAAATCGGTTTCTTCGCCGTGCTGCACACCTGGGGGCAAAATCTGCTGCACCATCCCCATCTGCACTGCGTCGTCCCGGGTGGCGGGTTCTCGCCGGACGGCACGCGATGGATCGCCTGCAAACCGGGCTTCTTCTTGCCGGTCCGGGTGCTCTCACGCCTGTTTCGGCGATTGTTTCTGGAGCACCTGGAGAAAGCCTTCGACGCCGGCCTTTTGAAGGTCTTCTCTGACTTGCAGGCGTTGCGCGAGCGCGATGCCTTCCGGCGCACTTTGGCACCGCTTCGAAAGGTCGACTGCCGAGTAGGTGGGGGCGTTACTGCCCCCACCCCTCACAGACCCGGACCTGCAGTTTTCCCGCATCCGGTTCCTCATGGTAGAGTTTCGCTCACGGTGGCAAACGAATGAAGAATCCTGGCTGGCGGCAGCGGATGGCGTTTCAGGATTTCGTTAAGGCGGATCCATCGGAACACGCTTTGACGATCTCGCCGAGATAGCCATTTCTGCCATATCCTCACGACCTGGTGGGCGAACCATCGCAATCGCCGAGCATTTCCCCCGACGCCATAATAGGCGAAGTGGCCCCGCATCATGGACGAGAGATGGCGATGCTGATCGCGGATCGACCAGTTCCGGTGTTTCCGGCACCAGTCACTTACCGCAGCCAGCGCACGAGCAAAACGGCCCTTGGCCGTGACTTGCATCACCATGTCCTTGCCTCTGCGCGACCGTCCCCACACATGGGTCAGGCCGAGAAAGTCGAAGTTGGTGCCATCCGTCTCCGGATGCCGTGTGCTCTCCGTCCTTCGCGGGCGAAAGTCGACGAGACGCGTCTTGTCGGGGTGGAGCGTAAGCCCGAACCGTCCAAGACGTTTGTCCAGCACTGCCAGGACACGCTGGGCGTCGACGATGTTGTCGAACGCCATGAGCGCATCGTCAGCGTAGCGGGCAATGGTACAGCCCCCACGGAGCCGCGGCCGCACCTCGGTCTCGAACCATTCGTCCAGCACGTGGTGCAGGAAGATATTCGAGAGGCAGGGCGAGACCACGCCTCCTTGCGGGGATCCTTCGGCCGTTCGGCGCAGAAGACCGTCTTCGACGGCTCCTGCGTTCAGCCATTTACCGATCATCCGTCGGATGACGCCGTCCGTGACTCTCTGGTCGAGGAACGCCCGGAGGTGAGAGTGCGGAATCGAGTCGAAGTACTTCTGTATGTCGAGATCGATCACCCAATAGAGCCGCTTTGCCCACAGCACGTTCTGCATATTGCGGAGCGCCTGATGGGCCGAGCGGCCCGGTCGGAACCCATACGAGCAGGGGCAGAAATCCTCCTCATAGACGGTCTCCAGCACCATCGTAATGGCGCGTTGCGCCACCTTGTCCTCGAAGGTCGGAATGCCGAGCATCCTTTGCGACCCATCCGCCTTGGGTATATAGGCCCGCCGGACCGGCGGCGCACGATATCGGCCGGACTTGATGCGCTCCAGGAGGTCCAGAAGTCTGGTCTCCAGGTTCACCTCATAGTCCGCCGCCGTGACGCCGTCGATGCCAGGGGCACCATCCTTGCGGGTCAGCCGGTAGGCCTCCTTCATCCAGTCCAGATCGATGACACGGTGGAGCGAGCACAGCGCCACACCCCGTTTCGTCCTCGCCAGTTCGGCTATCCGTTGTCGGTTCGTAGACAGGTTTGTGGGGTTCAGAGCCCCCTCCCATGTTTCAGGTCAACGGTTCTCTATACATGACGCCTCCCTTCGCTCCGTCGGGTCCCGGTGAGCCCAGTTCCCCGTCTTCACCGCTACTATGAAGACGCTACGACTTCCCGCTCACGCATACCTGCTCCCTTATAGTTTCGGTCACAGGCCCCACATGCGCGTCCACAAGCGAAGTACGCCGGAACAGGGACCGCCGGTTGACCATGGGTCCAGACTCGATGAGCGCCCTCCACGCTCATCGGGAGCGCCTCGGCGAGCACGAACATGGGAGGCCGACGATGCTGCCCCCGGGCTACCCACGCCGAAGGCCTCCGCATGCACATAATCTCGAGGCTGACACATGTGTGGCGCGACAATTTGGACGGGAAGCGCGACGATCAGGATGAAGAGTCAGGTGGTCGCGATTTGGTGAAGATGGACTGTGGATCAGTGAGTTGCAATGGGTATTTTCGTCATTGTCGCGGCGCGTCAATGCGGCCGGCTTTTAGATTGTCGCGGAGCGTCAATCTGGATGAGAGATGTTTGTCGCGGGCCGCAGTGATCGCAGCAGAAAGCCGGCCTCCGTTTGACGGAGGCCGGCCTTGATTTTCGCGACACTCTATACTGATGTTTGTTTGTCGCGGCGCGTCAATCAGCGAGGGCTGAGGCCAGCGTTGCCGTGGCGCCATCGCTGTTTTCCGTCAGGCGGGATATTGCAGTTTTGCGCCTGAAGCTCTCGACGTTCATCTCGAAGATGGTGGCGTGATGAACCAGTCTGTCAATGGCGGCCAAAGTCATGGCTTTATCTGGAAAGACCTTGTCCCATTCCCCAAAGGGCTGATTTGCGGTGATGAGAAGCGAGCGGCGCTCGTATCTTGCGCTGATCAGTTCGAAGAGCACACTGGTTTCAGCCTGATCCTTGGTCACATATGCCATGTCGTCGAGCACCAGCAGATGATACTTGTCGAGCTTTGCGATCGCCCCTTCGAGATCGAGATTGAGTCGCGCGGCTTGCAGTTTCTGAACAAGGTCGCTGGTCCGTGCAAACAGCACACGCCAACCATTCTCGATCGACCCGGCGCCGATGGCGGCCGCCAGATGCGATTTACCGCCACCCGGTCCGCCAAACAGCATCAGATTGGCACCGTTCTTCAACCAGACATCACCGGCGACCAATGCCATGACCCGGGCCTTGGAGACCATGGGCACAGCCGTGAAGTCGAAGGCATCGAGGGTTTTGCCTGGAGGAAGACGCGCTTCGGTGAGGTGACGCTGCATACGCCGCGTTTCGCGTTCGGCGACCTCGAACTCAGCAAGCGCCGCCAGCAGCCGGGAAGCTGGCCAGCCTTCGGTGTCAGCCCGCTCGGTGAAGGTGTGCCAGGCCCTGGAGATGCCCGGCAGGCGCAGATCGGTGAGCATCAGGGACAAGCGTGCGGTATCGACAGGATCGTTGGGTCTCATGCCGCGGCCTCCACGCGGCTGCCGATAAGCCTGTCGTAATCGACCAGTTTACCCAGATTGACGGATTGACGCTGACCTGCGGGACACAGGCCGGGTTCGGCGCGAACCGGGCGCGCATGCCGTCAAGCGTCGGCAAGGTTCCCGCATCGAGCTCGCCCTGGATGGCGTGGGCGAGTGCGGCCTCGACATTGCGTTCATGGGCCAGGCTCAGCAGTTCCACCGTCAGGCGGCAGGCATCGCGTTCCGGCAGCCTCTCCATGGCGGCATTGTAGAGATTGCGATAGGCATCCCTGGGGAAGAGCTGATCGCGATAGCCGAGTCTGGGCAAAGCTCCCGGCTTCTGGCGCAGGGAATGAATGACGTGACGGTAGTTCACGACATGCTGGGTGGGGCCGAGCTGGCCTCTGACGCGCGGCAGCTTCATCAGGGACGTGCCGCCGAGGAACAGTTCGATATGCTCCTTGAAGAGCCGTGCGCGCAGCCGATGTCCGATCAGCCGTGAAGGAACGGTGTAGAAGACCCGGCGAAGGGTAAACCCTCCACTGCTGGTGACGTAGACGATCTCGTCTTCGCCTTCGGGCTGGCGCTTGCGCGGCAGCGCCAGCAGGCTTTCGCGCTCAATGGCGATCTCCCTGCCCGACGGGCATTGCGCTGGCCGACAACCTCGTCGATGAAGGCGGCAAAACTGGTGACGTCCGCAAAGTCACGCGTTCCGCGCAGGAGAAGAGCATCCTCCAGTTCCCGCTTCAGATCGCCATGGGATCCTTCGACCGCGCCGTTCTCGTGGGCGACGCCGCGCGATTGTTGCGGCTGGCCTTCATGCCGTAATGGGCGCAAAGCGCTTCATACCGATCTGTCATATCCTGTGCGGTATCGGCATTGAGATTGCGGAATGCAGCCGAAAGACTGTCCGTGCGGTGATCGCGCGGCGCGCCGCCGAGAGACCAAAGGGCGTTCTGCAAACCACTTGTCAGTGCAGAAAAACTCTCGCCGCCTTCGACAATCTCGGCATGCTCGAATCCACTGTATGCAAGTCGGAAGTGATAGAGCAGGTAATCGAAGGTCACGCCGGCGATCGTGACCTTGAGGTGCGGTGCGTGGGTAAAATCCGACAGCCCCATGCGTCCCGGCTCGTGAACCTGCCGGAATATGACCTCCTGATCTCCTCCATGGATCGCGCGCCATGCGCGGATCCGGCGCTCGAGTGTGCGGCGAATACCAGAACCGAGCTCGGGATGACGCTTGCAAAGCTCACGAAGAATGCCGACAGGGCGCAAGCCGGGAGCGCTTTGCAGCATGGGAACCACCTCTTCGGTGAATATCCCTTCCAATGGATCAGGCCGACGTCGTTCGTGTTTGGCCTTCTTCTCGCTTGGTGGACGGGGGTCTGCTTCGATCCGATAACCAGTGGATGGGCTGAAACCTGATTTGGCGGCCGCGACAGGGACACTGTGCTTCTGGCGATTTTGCATATAGAGCCTCGATTGTTGATCCGTGATGTGACTGCCGGACATTCATTCTTCCTTTGAGCGGGAAGAAGAAATGCACCCGACACATCGCGATCACCAGACGGCGTGAACCCCTTTGTGGGTTCGCGCCGTCGCCAGGAACGTCCCTCCAGTCGGGCTACGCCCTCCCTCCGTGACGTCCCTGGCGACGCTCCCATCCTGATTGACGCTGTTCCCAGGTTGATTGCCGCGCCGCACACATGGCTTCAGCATCCGCTGTTTACGCTTCACGAGCGGCGTTGCCGTCGCCCATGCAAGACTCGCTTCCGGCTGGCGGGCTGCGCCTTTGCCGGGAGGGGGTCGAACCCTCTGGATCGCTTCGAAAGGTGTCAGGATCTACATTCCATTCTCCTTTCCAGGGCTTAGCCTGTCGCAAGGGTCGTCTACGCCAAGCCGCCATTTGCCGGCCCCGAACAGGTCCTCGATTACGTCGGCCGCTACACGCACCGCGTCGCCATCTCCAACAACCGGCTCGTCGATATCGAGGATGGCGCGGTGCGTTTCCGCTGGAAGGATTATCGGCCCGGCGATCGGCAAAAAGTCATAACCGTCTCCGCCGATGAGTTAATTCGTCGCTTCCTGCCACACGTCCTGCACGAGGGCTTTCATCGCATCCGCTACTACGGCTTCCTCGGCAATCGCTATCGCGCGCAAAAGCTCGCCCGCTGTCGCGACCTGCTCGGCATGCCGGTTCCCGAGCCGGCGGATAGCCGATCCGCAAAGGACTATCGCGACCGCTACGAGGACCTCACCGGGCATTCCCTCAGGCAATGCCCCGCCTGTCGTCAAGGCCAGATGATCATCATCGAAACATTCGACTGGGTCACCGGACATTCGCCATACCAGGACACGTCATGAAGCAGGGACGTCGCCTTCCTTGTCATCACATCGCGCCGGCCAGCTCGGAAGCCAAACTGAGCCGGTCCTGCAAGAGTGTGCGTCGTCACCACCGGCAAGCTGTCCAGGCAGGCCGCGGCGCCGATCCTCACATGCCGGAACCGATATCCGTGCCGCTTTCGAAATATGCCACGCCTTCAATTGCCGCGACCGCACCGTCATGCGATGCCTGTTCATGGCTGCGGCCCCAATTGAAAACCCATAGCGGCCACCCGTGCCGGCGGCTTATACCAAGTCTCTTGAGCCCTGACTCATGAAGGGCTTTCCAAAATGGCTGGTGTCTGATTCATTGATCGCGAACCCAAGGAGGTTGGCGATGGCAGCGGCAGTGAAGCTTCGAGATGGTTATACGGCGTCGGCGATGCGGGCACTGGCCCGGTCGAGCGATAATGCGAACCAGGTTCGCCGGGTTGCTGACGTTGGCGATGATTTACGAGGGCAGCACGCGCTGCGAGGCGGCGCGGGTTGGCGGCGTAGGTCTTCAGACGGTTCGCGACTGGGTGCTGCGCTTCAACGCCTCTGGCCCTAACGGCCTGATCGACGGGGTGTCTCCTGGTGGCGTGCCCCTGCTGGATGATGCGCAGCCGTTGGGCGAGGCGCGGAACGCGACCATCAGCCCCAAAGGATCAGCGCACCACGTCGGCCTACATCTACGGCGTGATCTGTCCGGCCGAAGGGCGGACGACTTTCAGCCTATTGCCAGATTTCTTCCCTGCCCGCCTCCCTGGGCTGCTTGCAACGATCGAGCGCGCCATAATAAATGACTGGGCCAAACATCCTAATGCAAGACGCAAGCGACGGGCACGCATAGCTCAGGCAAATTTCTGTCAAAAAGCAGGACTCCTATACATGAGCTCTTTACACCCCACTACTGCATTCCGCTTTGTCTGGAATCTAACAATGTCGGACACGTGAGACCAACGGTCATGGAGGCATCTTGCTAATAACAAACGTTTTTCAGCATTGGCACGGAACATGCGTCGGTAGCTGCAGCCGCATTGCATGGGGCGACTTTATGCTGAACCGCCGGCTATCACTCATACGAGATCGGCTTAAATATTCATTCGAATAGACCACTCTCCTGCAATGGATTGTCCAACAAATTTACAGAACCTTTATGATTGTAAATCGCTGACAATGGTACGCTCAGCAGCAGTCTGAGGTGAGGCATGGGCGAAAACGCGGGCCCCGGTTAGGTAGGATGGCCGCTGAGCACGCAACGTCGGAGTCATCAGTAAATGGCAAGAAAAGGGCCCATCCTGGTTAAAGGCAACACACGCGGCGCTGGCAACACACGCGGCACTGGTTTGCAATACGCCCCCGCCGCCCAGCGTCTTGGGCTTCCTCCAACCCTGTCGGCTAACCGAGCTCCGTATGAACATCTGGCGGCGGAAACGGTCGAGCAATCCATGTCGGTACAACATGCCCTGATCCGCGACCGTTTGCGACCGCATGCGGCCTGTGGCATTTTCGGGATTAGGGCGCCAGCGAGGCGGCTTATGCGACTGTTGGAAAGCTCCGCCAACATTTCGATCAACCAAGAGCTAACCCCGTATGCGTCCCACTATGCCGCATCGTATGGCGTTCCTCGCCGGGATGCTGGCACGAAAAATCCGCACAAGGCGCACATCATGGCGTTCTTATTTTGCGAAACGAAATCCTCAAAATGCATGGTCTGCAGAAATACGTCGTCATCCCTTACCCTGCGACGGAGTGAGCCCTTCAAATATCGAAGAGCCAGTTCGAAATTTCTCCGAGAGACGGTCGTAGTTCCGCAATTTACCACACCTCAACTAAGGGAAAACCAGGATGCCTCTTGAAATTTCATTCATATTCGGCGGTATTTCTACGGAATACGACGGATCCATCACATCTCTAACCAATATCCTCTCGTCATATCTGGCGATTCATAGAAACAAACGTCCATTTTCTGTGAAAAATTTGTATCACATTAGCCGAAAAGATGGATTTGTTCGCCCCATACCGGTTAACTCCGATTTTAATATCGATGACCTTCAATTCTATATTTCAGAGAATAGCACCATCTCTGGGCACCCACTGCTCGTCGCTTTAGATGATATTGCTTCTCGCGAGGAATACGTTGTGAATTTGTTGCACGGACAATTTGGCGAAGACGGAGGGATTCAGACGCTTGCGGCGCTTTCAGGCTTAAGAGGCACGTTTGGCGACCCGCATGTAGCATCGTTAACGATGAATAAGTACGCAATGTCGTCGTTCGTTTCCTCGCTACTGCCAGTTGAAACGGTGAGATCGCCAAAAACAATACTAATAAGACCGAGAAATGTCGCCGAAGTACTTGATGCCATAAAGTCAATCCAACATCCAATCGTTGTGAAGCCAAACTCTCTTGGGTCATCCCTATTCTCAAAGCTCTTTCACGATCCTGGAACGTCTGAGGTGGAGATTGAGGCTCTACTTCGAACAATATTTACCTACGATAGCGCTGCATTGTTACAAGAGTTCATTCCTGGCGATGAGTATACCTGCGGATGCTTGGTCGATTCATCGAATATAATACCACTACCGGTCGTACAACTTGAGGCAGATATGCAATTTTGCGGGCGCGATCAAAAATATTCTGGCCGTTTGGCCAGGAAGACTCTAGTCGAATTGGATAATGTGATTTCGCGTAAAATCCAGTCAGTATCAGAAAATATTGCTTCTTCTATAGACGTATACAATATGGTTAGGTTCGACTTCAGAGTAACAGATGACTCACAAATCTGGTTCCTAGAATGTAACTATATTCCTGGGTTAGCCAAAGATGGATCATTCGAGATGATGCTACACGGTCACGGAATGACAGTCATAGACTTGATATCATTTATCTCTTCCAAATCAACTCCCTTCATAAAACCAGAGCATTACATCAACTACGCGAGCATTTGAACGTTTCCTTTTATGAAAGGCCAGGCGGAAGGGAGCGTTCGAGCAGTGTCGCGGTAAATTCAGTCTGCCAGTAGAATCTTGAAACGCTGCTTCATTTCTTCCGTCACTTGGCGCAACAGTCTAACAAATTGGTCTGCATGCGCAGATCGTAGCCCCTTTGCCGGTCTCCACAGGTTGACATGATAGGACACACGGACGCTCAGCTTTCGCAAGACCACGCCTCTCTCAGCATAGTGCGCGGCTGTGAACGGATTTACGATCGAAACGCCCACGCCAGCGGCTACCATTGAGCAAAGCCCCGTGGCGGTGGTGGTTTCGAGCGTAAAATGGCGCGCGACGCCTGCAGCATCGAAGACCTCGTCTATCTTGTGCCTATAAGGATCCTCTTCCGAGTAATAGACAAACGCGACCCCTTGGAAATCCTGTGGATCAATGACCGACTTTGCCGTTAGAGGATGTCCAGCAGGAAAAACGCAGAGGAGTTCGCCTGCATCAATCTTTTCGGTTGTTGCGTCGTCGTAGTCATAGCTCCCTTCAGTTAGGCCGATGTCGAACAGCTGCGTCGTCATGTCATGCCTGAGCGCCACTTCACCCAGTGAATGCACCGAAAGGTGGACTTGGGGACGAGCCTTCAAAAAACGGTGCACCACATCGGGCAAAAACGCCTCGGCGTAAGCCGGAAGGCAGGCGATTCTGATGTGGGCGGCGTTATGCCCTTTGATCGCAGTGGCCACTCGGCTGATTTCTTCCATCCCAACAAATGACCGCGCAACCACCGAATGCAGCAGTTGAGCCTGGCTTGTCGGCGTGAGGCGCTTGCCGAAGCGGTTGAATAGATCGAAGCCTATCTGCTTTTCAAGATCGCGCAACTCGCGGCTCACGGTTGGTTGCGACGTTCTCAAAGAGGCCGCCGCTGCGGTCACACTCTTATGCACCATGATGGCGTTGAAGACTTCTATCTGGCGCTGATTGAGTCGCATGTTCCCTGCTGTCATATATCGAAAATGAATTTGAAGCCTAAGACAATATATTTTCCACGCCTAGAGTTTTCTGGAATGATCTCTGTCAAGATTGGAAGGTAAGGCCCCACCCACGATGGATCGACAGGACTCGGGATGGCCGAGAATGGCAACTGCTATGATCGATGCTCCACATGGCGACACCGGCTCGAAACAGCTGGCCTATCGCAATCAAGCCCTGCACATGGAGCGCGTTTGCATCGACACAGTCGCTATGGCAGTTCCGACGCCGTTCTATTGCTACTCCTCTGACGCCATAAGAACGGCATACCTTACCCTGAGCGCCGCGCTTAAGCCTAGTGGCGTCTCAGTCTGCTTTGCGGTGAAGGCGAACGGAAACCTGTCTGTTCTCGGAGTGTTGGCAGCTTTGGGAAGCGGCATGGACATCGTATCCGGCGGCGAACTGGAACGTGCGGTATCGGCGGGTGTCCCCGCATCGAAGATCATCTTCTCTGGCGTCGGCAAGAGGCGCTCCGAGATCGCCAGTGCACTGGAAGTGGGTATCCACCAGATCAACATCGAATCTGAAGCCGAACTCGACGCTGTCATTAACGTGGCGGGGGCCCTGGGCGTGCGGGCGCCGGTTGCACTGCGGGTGAATCCAGATGTGGACGCAGGGACGCATGCCAAAATCAGCACAGGCAAGAAGCATGACAAGTTCGGAATCCCCCTCGAGGACATACCGGCTCTTTATGCCAAAGCCTTAACTGCGCCAGAGCTCGATCCAATAGGCCTTGCCGTGCATATCGGATCGCAAATTCTTGATCTTTCGCCTTATCGCGCGGCTTATTCTCGCATTGCTTACCTTGTAAGATTGCTGCGTTCGCAAGGTATGGCCGTTCGTCGCCTTGATCTGGGTGGCGGCATAGGCATCCCGTACGATCAAGGCCGCAGTCCGGACTTGGGCGAGTACGCCACGATCGTGCGCGAAACGGTTAGCGGTCTCGGTTGCGAGTTGACTGTCGAACCGGGACGTTGGTTGGTGGGGCCGGCCGGGATTCTGGTGGCCGAAGTGCTTTACATAAAAAAGACCGCTGACCGGCTTACCGCCATTGTCGACGCGGGCATGAATGACCTAATGCGCCCCGCGATGTATGGGGCCGTTCATCCAGTTTTTCCTGTGAAGCAGGCTCGGCAAGGATTGCACACCTATCAGATTGCCGGTCCCGTTTGCGAGAGTTCGGACATCTTCGGTACCTATGAAGATTTGCCTCTGCTGCGATCCGGGGACCGTCTCGCCTTTGGGTGCGCCGGCGCATATGGCGCCTCGATGGCATCGACCTACAATGCGCGCGACCTAGCAGCTGAAGTCCTTGTCGACGGGGATCGGTTCCGGGTGATCCGGCGTAGGCAGACCACCGCAGCCTTGCTGACGCTCGAGGAAGAGACAGAGTGGCAAGGATCTTGCGTCCAATCGGCGACAGATCTCACAAACGAATGGAAAGAGATATGAAGCATACGGATCTTCTCTCACTACCTTCTCCAGTTGAGTTGCCGCTCCAGTGGCCATTCATCAAGATGCACGGTCTGGAAAACTACTTCGTTATTCTCGACCGTCGAGACGGCAGCAAGCCTCTAGATGATGATGACATTGTGCGTATATGCAGCACTAATGTCGGCATTGGGGGCGAGCAGCTGCTGACAATTGAACGGGCGTCGGACCAGGGTCTGCGCGCCGGCGCCTATGCGGCAATTCGGATCTTCAACATCGACGGTAAGGAAGTTGGGGCATGCGGCAACGCCACGCGCTGCATGGCATATTTGCTGCTCGAGGAATCCGGCAAGGACGAGGTGCTAATGGAGTTGGCGGGGGGCGTCGTCCACTGCCGCAGGGCGGGGCCGATGGAGGTCAGCGTCACGCTCGGACCGATCAGCATGAATTGGCGCGAGATTCCTTTATCGCGGGAGGTTGATACGCTCCACCTGCCCATTGAAAGCGGCCCGCTCGCCGATGGTACCGCTCTTTATATCGGCAACCCGCATGCCGTTTTCTTTGTTGATCAACTCGATAGCGTCGACCTGGGCCGCTATGCGCCCGTGGTGCATAATGATCCTCTCTTCCCAGAGGGAGCCAACGTGGGCGCTGCTCAGGTTCTCGACGGACAGGCCCTTCGGCTCGAGGTCTGGGAACGGCAAGGAATAGTAACCAGGGCATGTGGGACCGGCGCCTGCGTTGCTGCATATGCGGCGCTTAAACGAGGCCTCGTCACCTCGAAGAACATCGTAGTCCATCTACAGGCCGGGAAGCTCGATATCGAACTTCTGGATGGCGACAGAGTCCGCATGACCGGACCAGTCGCGTTTTGCTGTCATGGTTTCCTCGAAGCGGGCAAGAAAGCCGCAGCCAAGGTCTCATAGGCCAGCATCGTATGTACAGAATGACCCGGCCAGAAAAGCGCGAGCATCAGACTGGAAGATAAGACAATGGAAATTAGCCCTTCAAACGATAGCTGCGCCTATGGGCAATCTGGCATTTTCCGAGGGCATTTGCGTTTCGACAATCCTCGTCTGGCGGACTACAGCTGGCCACTTTGTGAGATTCGCGGCAGGAAGCCTGGTCCGCGGCTATGTGTATCCGCTGGAGTTCACGTCAACGAGGTATCCAGCATCGAAGCTGCTGTTCGCTTGCAGCGGATGATCGATCCGGAGACGATCCAGGGTTCCGTCTCTATTATTCCTTTGATCAACCAGCCGGCGTTCTACAAATATACCGAACTAGTCTGTCCGATTGATGGCCGAAATATCAATTTCACTTTCCCGGGCAACAGGGATGGAACTTTTTCGGAAGCGCTGTGCGACTCAATCATGAATGAATGGTGCGTAGACTCTGATTGCTACGTCGACTTGCATGGGGGCGACCTGCGGGAGAACGTCTCCAAGTTTTCAATCTTCCAGCGTACCGACGACGTCGAGCTCGACGCGTTGGGCAGGCGGATGGCAATGTGCTTCGACGCCGAGATAGTAATGGGTCTGCCGGCTGCACATATGGAGAAGCCGGGTCGGGCTCCGACGGCTTTTGCTCGTCACAATCGGCTGGCCTTGATGTCGGAAGCAGGAGCGAATGGGCTTCTGGATGAGGGTTCGATCTCCTTCCACCTCGAAGGAGTGCTCAACATCGCCCGCACCCTAGGAATCATCGATGCGCCCCTCGCACCGTTCCTGAACGCCCGAATTCCATGTGATGAGTATCTCTGGCTTGACTGCCCCGTGGATGGCGAGTTCCACGCTGAGGCCGAGCCGGGTGATCGGGTTACCAAGGGCCAACGCCTCGGTACGATCAGCAATCTTTTCGGCGAGACGCTGGCAGAAGTCGCCGCACCGGAGACAGGTTTTCTTCTGTGGCGCATGACCCATCCGACGATTCCAAAAGGGTCGCCCTTAGGAGCGGTCGCAGTCGAGGAAACATCGGTTTACCAGTAGGACGAACACTTCAGGATCGCTTTTCGGTTGCTCTGGGGCTGCCGGGGCGACAGAACGGCCGCTCATTCGGCACGCTTGGCATAGCAACCACGCAACTGACTCGGCTTGAGAGAAACGGAAGGCCGAAGAAAAGCCGGAAGGGCCGGTCTGCAGGCATGCTCTAGAACGTGATGGGGCACTTGCTGCGCTTGACTGTCGTTAATTGGAAGCTTTGTCGATGAGAGGGTTAGGAATGAAATTCTCAGGCTTCCGCGTATTTGCCGAAGCGCTCAAAGGGAACACCGGATGGCGCCCGCTTTGGCGCAATCCGGAGCCCAAATCAGACTATGACTATGTGGTCGTCGGCGGAGGCGGGCACGGTTTAGCGACCGCTTACTATCTTGCCAAGACGTTCCGGCAGTCCCGGATCGCTGTGCTGGAGAAGGGCTGGTTAGGATCGGGGAATATTGGCCGCAACACCACCATTATCCGTTCAAACTACCTACTTCCCGGCAACGAGCCATTCTACGAATTTTCGATGAAGCTCTGGGAAGGACTGGAGCAGGAACTCAACTTCAACGCGATGGTCTCTCAACGTGGGGTCATCAACCTTCTCCACTCGGATTCGCAGCGCGATTCTTTTCGGCGCCGCGCCAACGCCGTGATACTCGCCGGAGCTGACGCGCGTCTGTTGAGCCGTGAAGATTTGCGCGCGATGGTTCCCTTTCTGAATTTTGACAATGCGCGCTTTCCGATCCGTGGCGGTTTGCTGCAGGCGCGCGGGGGCACGGCGCGTCATGATGGTGTCGCGTGGGGATACGCTCGTGGCGCCGATCTGCAGGGTGTGGACCTGATTCAGAACTGCGAGGTGACAGGTTTCCGGATTGTTGGTGGCAAGATCCGCGGTGTCGAGACCTCGCGCGGCTATATCGGTGCCGGCAAGGTCGGCGTTGCAGTGGCGGGCTCTTCGGGCCGCGTCATGGCGATGGCGGGAATGCGGCTTCCAATGGAGAGCCATGTCTTGCAGGCCTACGTCTCGGAAGGCTTAAAGCCCATACTTCCTGGCGTCATCACCTTCGGGGCGGGACACTTCTACATCAGCCAGTCGGACAAGGGGGGCCTCGTCTTCGGTGGCGATATCGATGGCTATAATTCCTACGCCCAGCGGGGCAACCTGCCTGTGGTCGAGCATGCGGCCGAATGCGGGTTGGCGCTGATGCCAATGATCGGGCGTGCCAGGGTCCTGCGCATGTGGGGCGGTCTCATGGATATGTCGATGGACGGCTCACCGATCATTGACCGCACGGACGTCGAGGGTCTCTTTTTCAACGGCGGCTGGTGCATCGGTGGCTTCAAGGCGACGCCCGCCAGCGGCTACGCCTTCGCCCATCTGCTTGCCACTGGGTCCCCACACGAGACTGCGCGCGCTTACCGGCTCGATCGGTTCTCACGCGGGTATGTAATTGACGAAACCGGCACTGGGGCACAGCCCAACCTGCACTGAGGTCAACCGAATGCTAATTCCCCATCCGATTTTGGGTTCGCGCGATGCGCGAGAATTCATTTATCTCGGCGATGTCAGGCTCCTCGACCGTCCCGACCCGACTAGGCCCGACGCCGAATACTTATTCTGCGACTACGTCTTCCTGCGCGACAACCCAGCGGGCGTGCATCGCGAACTATGGTTCCATGAGCAGGGCGATCGGTCATGGCTGCTAGTCACCCGCAACACAGTCACGCACGAAATCCTCGGCGCTGAACTGGCACGCGATGCCGCGCTGGCGCGCAAAAGGAGCGGTCAATGACCCGGCTAGCCGGCGGGTTGGTCGACCGCTCGAAATCCCTGAACTTTACCTTCGATGGCAAGCGATACGAGGGACATCCAGGCGACACGCTTGCCTCAGCGCTTCTGGCCAATGGCGTGCGCCTGATGGGCCGCAGCTTCAAATATCATCGTCCGCGCGGTGTGTTCTCGGCCGGCTCCGAGGAGCCGAACGCCTTGGTCGAGCTGCGCTTGGGCGCTCGTCAGGAGCCTAATACGCGCGCAACCGTTGCGGAGTTGTTTGAAGGGCTTGTGGCGCGAAGCCAGAATCGTTGGCCCTCACTCAGCTTCGATGCCTTGGCGGTCAATGATTTGCTATCGCCGTTTTTCACGGCCGGGTTCTATTACAAGACCTTCATGTGGCCGAAAGCCTTCTGGGAAAAGCTTTACGAGCCTGCGATCCGCAAAGCGGCCGGCCTCGGAAGCTTGTCCATGCGGGCTGATCCGGATGCCTACGACAAGGGCTTCTTGCATTGCGACCTCTTGGTCATAGGAGGGGGCCCGGCCGGGCTTGCGGCGGCACTGACAGCGGCGCGCTCCGGTGCACGCGTGATCCTGGCGGATGAGGATTTCCGTTTGGGCGGCAGACTCTTGGCCGAGACGGAAACGCTGGACGGGGCGCCGGCTACCGATTGGATCTCCGCGTTGGAGGCTGAATTGGAGAGCCTGCCGAACGTTCGCGTGATGCGTCGCACCACCGTGTTCGGTGTGTTTGACCACGGAATCTACGGGGCGGTCGAACGCGTTTCCGATCACCTTGCGGAGCCGGGCGACAAGGTCCGCCAGACGCTGTGGCGCATCACTGCCAAACGCGCGATCTTGGCTGCGGGTGCCACCGAACGACCCATCGCCTTTGCCGACAATGACCGTCCGGGGATCATGTTGGCGGGCGCAATGCGGGCTTACGCTAATCGCTGGGCGGCATGCCCGTCCAAGACGGTCGCTGTCTTCACTAACAACGACGACGGCCATCGCACTGCCGGCGACCTGGCCGCCAAGGGCGTCCATGTCGTCGCCGTTATCGACGCGCGCCGCGAGGCCAGAGCCTGGGGCGATTATCGCGTGATCGCCGGTGGCATGGTGACGGGTTCGCGCGGGCGGCTGGGCCTGACAGCAATCGAGGTTTCCGAGAACGGTCGCCGCGAATGGATCGAGTGCGGCGGGCTGGGTGTTTCGGGCGGCTGGAACCCGAATGTGCACTTGACCTCCCATCATCGCGGTCGGCCCGTTTGGAATGAGGCACTGCAGGCCTTCCTGCCGGGCGCTGACGGGCCCGCGGGATTGCTTCCGGTGGGTGCGGCGGCGGGCCATTTTTCCACCACCCAGACGCTTCGCTCGGGCGCCGAGGCTGCCCTGCGCGCGCTGAACGAAATCGGAATTGCGGCAGCACTGCCCATTCTGCCGCGGTCGGAGGAGTCGGGCTACGGAGTCGCGCCCATTTTCCATGTACCGGGCAAAAAGCGTGCCTGGGTCGATTTCCAGAACGACGTGACGGTGAAGGACATCAAGATCGCCCATGCCGAGAACATGCGTCCGGTAGAGCATCTGAAACGCTATACGACGCTGGGCATGGCGACGGACCAGGGCAAGACCGCAAACGTGACCGGGCTGGCCGTGATGGCGGAGCTCACCGGGAGAACGATCCCGGAAACGGGAACGACGATTTTCCGCCCGCCCTACACCCCGGTGACGATCTCGGTGCTGGGCGGCGGCGATACGGGGCCGCATTTCCGCCCGCGCCGCCTTACGCCGACGCATGGTTGGGCTGAAGCCCAAGGTGCCGTTTTCGTTGAGAGCGGCCAGTGGATGCGAGCCGAGTATTTCCCCCGTCAGGGCGAAACGCATTGGCGCCAAAGCGTTGACCGTGAGACCAAGGCAGTTCGCAGCGCTGTGGGCTTGTGCGACGTCTCGACCCTCGGCAAGGTCGACGTGCAGGGCGCGGATGCCGGGGAATTTCTGAACCGGCTCTATAGCAATGTGATGAATACGCTGAAGGTCGGTCGAGTCCGCTACGGGCTAATGCTGCGCGAAGACGGCTTTGCCTATGACGACGGCACCTGCGCCCGGCTGGCCGAGGATCACTATGTCGTCACAACGACGACTGCCAACGCCGGGCTAGTCTACCGTAACTTGGAGTTTGCCCGGCAATGCCTGTGGCCGGAACTCGACGTGCAGATCATCTCCACGACGGACGCCTGGGCACAGATCGCAGTGGCCGGACCAAAATCGCGGGACCTGCTCGGTCGCATCGTGGAAGGTTTGGACCTGTCGAACGGAGCCTTCCCTTTTATGGCCTGCGCGGAACTGACTGTTTGCGGTGGGTTGCGCGCGCGGCTCTTCCGCATCTCTTTCTCCGGTGAACTCGCCTACGAAATCGCGGTACCCGCCCGCTACGGCCAGGCGCTCATGGAACGGCTGATGCAGACGGGAGCCGACCTCGGAGTGGCGCCTTACGGCGTTGAAGCGCTATCCGTGCTGCGCGTCGAAAAGGGCCATGTGGGTGGTTCCGAACTGAATGGCCAAAGCACGGCCGCGATGCTGGGGTTGGGAAAGATGGTGTCGCAGAAGAAGGACGCCATCGGCGCGGTCATGTCGCGACGTGAGGGACTGGCGGGTGATGTCCGCCGCATTGTGGGTCTGCAACCCGTCGAGCGTGCGGGCAAGGTTGTTGCCGGGTCACATCTCTTCATCCAGGGCGCAACGCAAAATCTCGACACCGACCAGGGCTGGATCACGTCGGCCTGCTACAGCCCGCATGTCGGATCGATGATTGGGCTCGGCTTTCTGGAAAACGGCGACCAACGCATAGGCGAGGTGATCGTGGCCGCGAATCCGGTCGAAGGCGAAAGCGAACGCCTGCGGATCGTGCCGGCACACTTCCTCGATCCAGAGGGAGCACGTCTGCGTGACTGACCTTAACGCCTTCACGGCGCTCGGCGACGCACAGCCCCGCCTGGTATCTTTTGCGGCACTGGACATCCGGGAGAACCCGGAGCTGGCGCTTGCCTCTCTTTCGCTACGCCGCGGTTCGGCAAAGCCAGTGCCCTCCGGCCTTCATCTCCCCGAGCCGGGCCGCTGGGTGGCAGGGCAGGGGGTGGCGGCCTTCTGGGTTGGCCCGGATCAATGGATGATCGAAGCCGAGGGTCGTGCCGAAGACAATTTCGCTGCCGATCTGAAAGAGGTCTCGCCCGATTGTACGGTAACCGAGCAAACTGATGGCTGGATCGTGTTTGAGATTGCTTCGCGCGCGGGAAGCGCGCCTCTCGAGGCACTATTGTCGAAACTCGTCAACATAGATCTTGCGGGCTTTGGTCCTGGCCGAGCGACGCGTTCCGGCGTTGAGGAGATGAGCTGTTTCGTGATCCGCCGGAGCGAAACTCATGTGGCTGTGATGGGGGCGCGTTCCTTTGCCGGATCGCTGTGGCACGCGCTCGAAACGGCGGCCCAGCGGTTGGATGAGAAGGCAGCCTGACTGCCCTTGCGATAAGGGTTCGCGGTCCAGCAGGGCATGACGGCGGATCGACCAGGTGGCGGCTCACGGGAGACTGTCGTTTCACGCTCTGCCCCGCCGCGGTTCTGGAGAGCTCGGTTGCTGCGTCAGCCGGTGTCGTTGGCGGCACAACCACAAGCGCGAACGAAGAGGTCACTTTCGGGATTCGTACCCAGCATTCGGAATGCCAACGCTCGTCGCGAGTTGACGTGAATGCGCTGTGCGGCCGCTTGAGATGCCACTGCTAACTTCCGTACGCGATTGGTCCCGTACATATCCAGATTGGATAAAGGCATGCCGAATTTCTATTTTCCAAACTATGGGGTGTGTGGAATGCTTTCTCATCAGAAGGGACCCCTGACGAACTCAAATGTCGGAAAAAGGCAGTCAAAGGGATGCCCCTCATGACGATGCAGGGAACGCGGACGGGTCAGGTGCCTGCGAGACCTATAGGTCGCACGAGATTGCAACCTAACTCGCGAAAGTTTCGATCTCAGTACCTATCGCGCAAAGCCCCGCCGGCATCCGTTTCTTGTGGCGGCACAAGCTGGGGTAGCTCGATAGGAAAACGCCAAGGATCTCTATTGGAAGCGTGTGGATGGAAGCCGGGTCCGGCATGAAAGAGCCTGAGTGGCAAAGGATCGCCCTTCTGCTCTGCGACAGATCTCAGACACGAATGGAAAGAGATATGAAGCACACAGACCTTCTGTCGCTACCTGCGCCGATCGAGCTGCCGGTACAATGGCCATTCATCAAGATGCACGGTCTGGAAAACTACTTTGTTATTTTCGACCGGCGCGACGGCAACAAAGTCCTGGATGCCGACGTTATAGTGCGCATCTGCAGCACGAACATCGGCATTGGGGGCGAGCAGCTTCTGACCATTGAACCGGCCTCGGAGGAGGGGCTGCGCGATGGCGCCTACGCGGCAATGAGGATTTTCAACATCGACGGCAAGGAAGTGGGGGCTTGCGGCAATGCCACGCGCTGCGTGGCATATCTGCTGCTTGAGGAATCCGGCAAGGATGAGCTTGTCATGGAGCTGGCAGGGGGCGTCGTCCTCTGCCGCCGGGCAGGGCCGATGGAGGTCAGCGTCACCCTCGGACCGATCAGCATGGAATGGCGAAAGATCCCACTATCGCGAGAGGTTGATACGCTCCACCTGCCCATTCAAAGCGGTCCGCTCACAAATGGTGTCGCCCTGTACATCGGCAACCCGCATGCGGTCTTCTTTGTTGATCAACTCGATAGCGTCGACATGGGCCGCTATGCGCCGGCGGTGCAGAATGATCCTCTTTTTGCAGAGGGTACCAACGTGGGCGCGGCTGAGATTATCGACAGCCAAACCATTCGGCTCAAGGTCTGGGAACGACCCGGCGTGCTCACCAAGGCCTGTGGAACCGGCGCCTGCGTTGCCTCTTATGCGGCGCTTGAGCGAGGTCTCATAACCTCCAAGAACATCGCCGTGCATCTTCCCGGCGGGAAGCTCGATGTCGAACTTCTGGATGGCGACAGAGTTCACATGACTGGGCCGGTCGCGTTTTGCTGTCACGGTTTCATAGAAGGAGGCAAGTAGCGACGTGCAAATTCGCCGCAGGTCATGGCTCAGACATGCGAGCCGATAAAAAGGCGATGAGAGCCATATCACAAAAACAGGGGAATGAGATTATGAGCGCAACAACCAGGTATTTTGGATTCAACGCCGCGCTGCTATTGGCCGCGTTGCCGTTCGCAGCGCAAGCGCAGGACACCATCCCGGATAACCTTAAGGGTAGCGGGGAAGTCGTTATAGAATCGAGCGGAGGGACCTTAGAAGCGGCTGAAAAGAAAGCATTTTTTGAT
Source organism: Mesorhizobium sp. C395A (assembly GCF_030323205.1). Taxonomy (NCBI): domain Bacteria; kingdom Pseudomonadati; phylum Pseudomonadota; class Alphaproteobacteria; order Hyphomicrobiales; family Phyllobacteriaceae; genus Mesorhizobium; species Mesorhizobium sp. C395A. Next base: position 5,953,223 of record NZ_CP100473.1, read on the forward strand.
CCATTCACGCGCGATACAGGTATTAACGTTGTGCTGGTTGCGGAGGATCACGCAAAGCTGTTGGCTTCGGTGCAGCTCGGTCAGCCTGCAAACGACATTGCTGACCTGGCCGGCGGTCAGCTTGCGAGTTGGATCGCCAAAGACGGAGCCGAGAAGATAGACTACAGCTACTTCGCCAAAGAGACCCTTGCCAGCATACCAGAGCCGCTCAGAAATGAATTCGGCATCGGCAATTTTACGTATTCGGCCGTTATCGGCTACAACACAAAGAAGTTTCCGGAGGACGGGAAGCACCCAAAGAACTGGCTCGACTTCTATAACGTCAAGGAGTTTCCGGGAAAGCGGGCACTGTCGAAGTGCGAAAAGATGGTTGAGGGCGGCCTACTCGAAGGGGCGCTGATGGGCGACGGTGTATCAGTTGACCAGGTTTATCCGATCGACATGGATCGGGCCTTTGCCAAGATCAAGTCGCTTATGCCGGATGTGGGTCGCTGGCTGGTTGCTGGCGCCGATGGCCCTCAAAGCCTTATCGACGGCGAGGCCGACATGGCATCAAGTTACAATGGCCGAATGGCGGCTGCAAAGGAACAAGGGGCACCGGTAGCGTTTTCGTGGGAGCAGTCATTGCTTCAATATGACTACTGGGTGGTCATGAAAGGCTCGCCCAACAAGGAAAACGCATTCAAGTTCCTGGCCTATATTTCCCGCCCAGGACCGCAGGCGGTCTTTGCCGAGGCAATCCAATACGGCCCTGTTAACCAAGATGCGTTCAAGCTCCTTCCCAAGCAGTTGGCCGAAAATCTGCCCGGCGCGCCGGATATTGTTAAGAAGCAGGTTTTCCAAGACTATCCATGGTGGGGCAAAACTGGCTCCGATGGTCGCACCAACTACGAGGTTGCTATGGAACGCTGCGTCGCACTGCTGTCACAGTAGTAATTTGCCCCTGCAGGCATTCGTTCGTCTGCGGGGGCGATTAGCCAGAGATATGGCTTCGGGCCGTATAAGCGAGCGCTTAACTAAGAAAGCAAGAGGAACATGGAAGTTATCGCACTCAGCAATAGCTGCGAATACGGAAAACCCGGCATTTTTCGCGGTCATCTAAGTTTCGACAGCCCGCGGCTAGCCGGTTACAAATGGGAGATCTGTGAGATCCGGGGGAAAAAGGCTGGGCCGCGGCTCTGTATCTGCGCCGGTGTTCACCCCAACGAGGTCTCCGCAATAGAAGCCGCCGTTCGACTTCAACGATTGTTCGACCCAGAAGTTATGGAAGGCAGCGTTTCCATCATTCCTCTTATCAATCAACCCGGGCTTTTTCAGTATCCGCAATACGTTTGTCCGCTTGACGGCAAGAATATTGAGCACACGTTTCCTGGCAAAAAGGACGGAACGTTCTCCGAAGCACTTTGTGACGCGATCATGAACGAATGGTCCATCGGTGCGGATTGCCTTATCGACATGCACGGCGGGGACTTGCGAGAGAACGTCTCGAAGTTCGTCATGTACCAGGACACAGGTGACCCCCAACTCAACGCCCGAGGGCGACAGATGGCGAGGTGTTTTAACGCCGAGTTTGTTCTAGCGCTTCCGAGGCGCTTTATGGAAAAAGCGGGAACATATTCTCCTTCGGCTTTCGCCACACATGATAGAATCGCCCTGCTTCCGGAGGCTGGAGCGAACGGTCTCCTAACCGAAGATACGATTTCCTTCTTCGTGGAAGGAGTCTTGAACGTTGCCCGCACGCTCGGCATCATCAGCACACCTGCAACAGAGATCCGCAACGCTCGGGTGCATTGTGATGATTACCTCTGGGTCTATTGCCCGGCGGGCGGGGACTTCCACTCTGAGGTCGAGCCCGGTGACTCGGTGACCAAAGGCCAGCGTCTAGGCACAATCAGTAACCTCTTTGGGGAGACGCTCGCCGAGCTTAACGCTCCGGACGCAGGCTTCCTTCTTTGGCGTATTACGCACCCGTCAATCAAAGAGGGTTCTTTTGCGGGAGCAATTGGGATCGAGGAAAATCGATCGCGATGACCCATGCTGAGAACTTCGGGCTCGCCTGGACGGACCGTGCCGGCGTCGCAGCGGAGACCCAATGGATTGCTGAATGAGGCGCTCCTTCCCATCGACGGATTGCCTACATCTCGTGCAACTTACGCGTTGTTGAGATACGCAATCCGACTCCGGGACGCTTGGGCCTTTTGCAACGAACTGTCGCTAGATCGACTGCCGCTTTGCTGAAAGCATAAGTCGGGCGACCGTCTCGTGAAGCGCAAGCGTCTCGGCACGAACTGCAATCGGATTTGCCGGACGATGGTGGAACTCAAAAAGAGACAGGGCGGTCTGCTTCCTTCGGCGCATGACGAATCGAAGGGGGTATCGCGCCGCCGCCTTCCAGAAACATCCATGAGCGCCTTAGGAATGCCACCAGGAGCGACGTTTGTATGAGTGTAATGTTGGCGACAGGTATGACCGCTGGCTCTGCGGGATCACCCGCGGGCAAGGGGATAAACTACATGAACATTCTCCTAACAAAGCGCTGGATTCGCGGCATCATCGTCGCCGGCCCGCTGGTTCTGCTTTTGCTCGGTTTCCTCGTCATTCCGCTGTCGTTCATCCTGTGGGGTAGCGTCGAGGGTACCAAACTGAACTTTGCGCACTATGCGAGCATAATCTCCAACGAGACCAACCTAAGGATCCTGCTTCATACCTTGAAGATTGGGCTGATCGTAACAGTCGTCTCACTGGTCGCTGGTTACCCGGTTGCGTATCTATTGACAAGGATCAGGCCGCGCACACTATCGATTGTGACCGTGTTCATCCTCATCCCGCTGTTCACCGCCTTTCTTATCAGGACTTACGCCTGGATCATAATCCTCGGCCGCGAGGGGATTATCAACAACACGCTGGTCCGACTTGGCATCGTCAGCGAGCCGCTTCCGCTTCTCAACACCACATTCGCCGTGGTGATCGGGATGACACATGTGTTTATCCCGATGGCAATCTTCACGATGTTTTCGTCGATGGTGCGGATCGATCACGATTTCGCTCGTGCAGCGCAAATTCTTGGCGCGAAACCGATCCAGGCATTCCTGCGTGTGTATTTCCCAATGTCGCTCCCGGGCGTCTTCTCCGCCGGCATCCTGATCTTCATCGTTGCGATCGGTTTCTATATCACGCCCGCCCTTCTCGGCGGCCCCAGCGACACGATGATATCACAGCTGATAGTCACGCAGATGACGACGCTTCTGAATTTCGAACTCAGCGATGCGTCGTCCATCGTGCTCCTGCTAGTGACAATTGCCACGCTCTTCCTCGCAAGCCTCTTCATTCCTCTGGAAATGATATGGTCTCCCTCGATAGCCGACCTGTCGAACCGGCCGCCCGGAGTGAGATCCCGCGCCTTGAAGTGGGCGAAACGGGTTTTGGACCCGCTTCTGGTTGCTATCGAAACTCTGATTCATGTGATGACAAAGCCATTGCTGACCCGCAAATCGCGGTGGCTTTGGGCCTATACGATCGTCTTCCTCGTGTTTCTGACGGCGCCCTTGATCGTCGTTGTCGTCCTTTCATTCAGTTCGTCTTCCTTCGTTGTTTTTCCTCCTCCGGGCTTTTCACTGCGCTGGTGGGAATCGTTGGCGAACGCCACTGACTGGCAGGCATCCTTCCTATTCTCGACCAAGCTCGGCCTCACCTCTGCGCTCCTTGCAACGATCATCGGCACCATGGGCGCATTCTGGCTGGTTCGCACGACGCTGCCGATCAAGAGGGCTCTTTTTCTATTCTCGCTGTCGCCTCTCATGGTGCCGGTCGTCATCGTAGCGACATCCCTCTACGTCTTCGAGGCCCGCATCCACGTGCTCGGCAGCTTCCTGGGATTGGTGCTGGGTCATGTTCTTTTGTCCGTGCCTTATGTCATCGTCGTCATGGCAGCTGCGTTGCGTGGTTTTGACGAGACGCTCGAGAGGGCTGCTGCGGTGCACGGCGCACGTCCCATGCAAGTGCTTCGCCTCGTGACATTGCCGATCCTTAAGCCGGCGCTCGTTACCGCAGGCCTCCTCGCCTTCCTGACCTCGTTCGACGAACTGCTCGTCAGTATCTTTCTGCTTGGTCGACAGACGCCGACACTGCCGATGAAGTTCTGGGGTGATATCAAGTTCCAGGTTAACCCGCTCCTGAGCACGGCCTCGACCTTCATCGTCGCGCTCGTAATCGTATCGATCCTGACGGTTCAGTGGATCAGGGTACGGCATGAGAACCGCATCTCAACCAGTGCCAGCAAATGAACGACGGGAGGCAATGATGTCCACCAGCCTTGAGATGAAGAAAATCCAGAAGTGGTATGGCTCCCTCCACGTTGTGCGCGACTTCGATCTCTACGTCGAACCGGGCGAATTCCTGACCTTTCTTGGTCCGTCCGGGTCCGGCAAGACCACCGCGCTCAAAATGATCGCCGGCTTCGAGTCGCCGAGTGGTGGCGACATGTTGCTCGGGTCCCGCTCAATCGTGGACGTGCCCCCTTACGAGCGCGGCATAGGCATGGTGTTCCAGAACTATGCGCTATTTCCGTATATGACCCTTGCGGAGAACGTCGCCTTTCCCTTAAAGGTTCGCAAAGTCGGGCGCGCCGAGACGGAGGAAAAAGTCTTGCGCGCCCTGCAACTGGTCAAGATGGTCGAGTACCGCGATCGCTACCCAAATCAGCTTTCTGGTGGACAGCAGCAGCGCATTGCCCTTGCACGCGCAGTCGTCTTCAATCCGAGTATCCTGCTGATGGACGAACCCTTGGGTGCTCTCGACCGCAATCTTCGTGAACATATGAAAATCGAAATTATGCGCATCCAGGATGAACTGAATATGACGGTCGTCTTCGTTACCCACGATCAGGACGAAGCGCTTACCATGTCAGACCGGGTTGCAGTCATCAATGAAGGCAGGCTTGTTCAGGTCGCCGACAGCAGGAGCCTCTACTACAGTCCGCAGGACCGTTTCGTCGCGTCGTTCGTCGGTGAGTCCAACCTTCTCTCGTGCCGTGTCGATCGTATCGAAAATGGCTCGGGCAAAGTGACCATTGGCAAGGCTACGGGCGTCGCTCGCCTATCTGGGCAATTGCGAGGTGGTGATGCGGGTTGGCTGTTTGTACGGCCCGAGCATGTTGATATCAGCCCTCGCGGGGTAATCGCTCACGCCGAGAATGTCCTCAATGGGGTCGTCGAGCATGCACTTTTTCTGGGTGAAATGACGCGCTATGCGGTTCGCTGCGAAAATGAAACCGTCACGGTCAAGCAGCAGAACCGGAGGCAGACCCAGCTTGTCGGGGGAACCTCGGTCACCATTTCGTGGGATGCGGAAAACTGCATCGTGTTGACCTAAAGCGACGGCCAAATCTGTGCGGTGGCATGGCCATGGGCTTGGTCATTTATCGACTAATGTGCGCGCGAAGCAGAGTTCGACGCTGAAGCAAAGTGCGCCTGTTCAAAGAGGCGTCCGCATTTGCTCAATCGGCAAGCGCATTCTTCCGGAGGGCGGCGCCTGGCAAAATTCGTTGTGGGTGGTCAGGGCAACTAGTCCCAATCCATATTTCGGAAATGAATTGACCGAGATGGATATTGTATTTTCAAGCGTCAATGGATTCTGGAATAGTCCATGCGAGATTAGATGATCGCAACTGCCTTTTGACACGGAACGCATGTTCATCCTGGGATGGCATGGACGCTGTCTCGCGATGGTTGCCAGCATTGAAGGGTTCTTGAGGCGGCTACGCCCGCGCGGCATTTGCAAAATCGAGAGGTTAAGAGCCTAGTGGGCGCGAAAATGAGATTCTGATTGGGACCAGTTGCGAAGGCAATCCCGTGGCGAATGCCGTCGCCACAAACGCAGTGTTCTCGCGGCAGGGGGAGCCGACGCCATTCATTACTCTACCCCATGCAGCTGGTATCTACGCCGATCCAGATGGGGACTTCATTGCCGGTATGCAATGCCGCATGCCTAGCCGGAGCGCACGATGAACGACGAAAACCTTGCCGACCCGAGTTTCCGAATGGACTCGCCAATCGGTGCGCGAATGCGGATCGATGGCCGCGAGGTCAGTTATTTTAGCGGCACCAGTTATCACACGCTACACGGTGCCCCTGCAGTCATCGACGCAGCGATGGCGGCTCTGCGTACTTACGGTCTCGGTCCCGGGACGCACGCCAAGATGGCGATCTACGCAGAAACAGAGGCATTGGTTTGCCAACATTTCGGGTGCGAGAAGGCTGTCTCTGTGGCGTCGGGATATCTGTCCATTATGGCGCTGCTTTTGGCTTTGCGTGACGACTATGACGTCGCGTTCGCTGATGAAAGATCCCATTTCAGCGTTAGGGATGCGCTCAGATGTGTAGAGAGGCCTGTAGTTTGGTTTCATCATTGCGATCCGCAGGATCTATCGGATCAACTAAAGCGGCACCTCAAGCCGGGGCAAAAGCCTGTCGTGGTAACCGACGGGGTTTTTCCAATCACGGGCGCGCTGGCGCCGGTGGATCACTTTGTCGAGCTGCTGAAAGCGTATCCAGGCGGACTATTATGCATTGATGATTCGCACGGAGTTGGGGTGCTCGGGACCTCCGGGCGAGGGAACGTTGGAACATTTTGGCGTCGAGGGAAGGGGCACTTTCTGCGCGGGCACGCTCAGCAAGGCTTTTGGCGGCTTTGGCGGTATTGTTCCGGTAAGCCGCGCGCTCGCCGAAAAGATCGCTGCGAAAGCCGGAGTAATCCCCGGTGCCTCATGGCCCCCCGTTCCTGCGGTGGCTGCTGCCGGAGCGGGATTGCGCCTCTTCAGGGACGATCCGACCATGCTGCAGGCGTTGCGCACCAATGTGAAACATATGCGCGATGGTCTCAGTAGTTTGGGGCTTTCCATTCCGAAAACACCGGTGCCAATCTTCAGCGTTCAGGCACCCACCAACCTGAAGCGGGTCTATAGCAGGCTGCGAGAGAAAGACATGGTCGTAAAGTATGTGGCAGCCGATGGGTATTCCGACGCTCCCCCGGTCGAAACGTTAAGAATCGCGGTTTTTTCGAGCCACTCCCGCGCCCAAATCGATGATCTGGTCGCAGCACTTAAGATGTGTCTTTAGTGTACGGACCGAGAAGGTTGCGAGCGTTGGTCGCTCCGCCACTTGGAACGCGCCCGGCCAGTAGCCGCCGGTTGGGAGCCATCGCTCGGCCTGGCTGCGAAAATTGATCGACTTTCGAACGAAAAACAGCCCATCCGCAGCGCCGCCAGCAAGATCGTTGTCGGCAGAAATCACAGCTTGATCGGCGTTGACTGCCGCCATCATTGTAGTACGCTTCCGGCGAGGGCCGCCTTGCGCGAGCATGGCACGGTAGCGAAGCTGCGCTCTTAAGGTCGCCCTTACGAGCGTAGTTAGCAGCACAGCATGAGCCATGTGACGTATTGACCGGACCGGAGCGTCGTCGTCGTTGGCGTGAAGAGGATCAGTGCCGGATACTGGCCGCGGCATTTGCGCCCGGGGCCACAGTGGCGGCGGTGGCCTGATCTATAAGTGGCGCCGCACGTTGAGAGCCCGCGAGACGGGCTTTGCCGAAGTTGTCGTGGTTCCCGATGAGCCTGTCGCCGCTTCGGTGCCGGCGGCGCCCCCAGCGGTGATCGAGCTGGAGATCGCCGGCAAGGTGCGGCTGCGGATTCCGCTGACCATCGCCGCCGACACTGGCGGCGGCATGGTGAAGGCGCTGGGCGTTTCATGATCCCGGTTCCGAGCCAGGTGCGGATCTGGTTGGCGGTCGGCCGGACCGATATGCGTCGCGGGATGCAAGGGCTCGCTCTGCAGGTTCAGGAGACGTTGGGCCGGGATCCGCATTTATGCGTCGGGCGAGATTATGTGGCGGAGCCGCCCTGACGCCCGTCAGGGCCGGCCAAACCCAGCTTGCCTCCGCCGCATAATATTTAGATGCTGTTCAGCAGTTGCAGAACGGCGTCGTTCGGTCGGAAACGCACGCCGTGGTCGCCGGCGACGCCCGCCTTCTCGAGTCCGTTGCGCATCATCTCGACATCCGCGGCGGCATAGCGGTGGGTCGTGGCGACCTGTGCGTGCCCGAGCCAGGCTTGGATCGTCAAAAGGTCCACGCCGGACTGGAGAAGCTTCATGGCGAGGGAGTGCCGGAAGATGTGCGGCGATATGGGCTTGTCGGCCGAGGCCGGCCTGATAGCCACGGCCTCGGCGGCCACACGCCGCACGATATGGGTTGCTCCGAAACGAGTCAGGCGCTCGCCCGCATCGCCGACACGCCGCAGAGCCGGCTGCCGTGGAACTGGACGGCGCAATCTGCAGATTGGCGGCAGAGCCACCAATCGTATCGCCCGCATCAGGATCCAGCTCGATGACTGGCAGCCCGCCATCTGGCGGCGCGCCGAGGTGCCGCTGACGACAACGCTCAAGGCCCTGCACGACGTCATTCAAGCATTCAAGCGGCCATGCCGTTCGACGACTATCACCTGTTCGAATTCCGGGCCGACGGAAAGCGCTACGCTATCCCCGATCCCGAATGGGATAGCCAGCGCGACAAAACCTACTCGGCGAAGACCATGCGGCTCGGCACGCTGGTCGATCGTGGCATTGGCCTACACCTACGACTTCGGCGACGACTGGCGGCACGCGGTCACAATCGAGGAGATCGGCGGGGCCGATCCAGCTGCCGAGCATCCCCGTTACATCGACGGCGCTGGCCGCGCTCCGCCCGAGGATGTCGGCGGCATCCCCGGCTTCGAACTGTTCCTTGACGCCATCGCCGATCCAAAGCACGAGCAGCATCGCGAACTCAAACGCTGGCACGGGCGCCCGTTCGCCCGTTCGATCCCGAACATGCGCTGAAGACGAAATCCGACATCGGATGGGAAAGCTTGCCAGACGCCGCGCTCTCGGCAAGGCCGGCTTTGCAAAGAGCCGCAGCAAGACACACTGAAGATCACAAGTAGGCCGCGGCCCTCACCGGTCCTCACCGGCTTTCAATTACCCACATCGTCGGCGGGGTCTATTGCCCCGGATGAATCTGCCGTGATTTTGTTCGTGACGCCGAATCATGGAGGCGTCACGGATGCGAGACAGGTCCAGCAGGAGCGAAGCCGCTTGGCAGGAGGAAGAGCTTTCCAAGGCGGCTCTTCCCGACAAGCGTCTGGCGCGTCGGCTTCGACGGTTACTGGATCAAATGTCAGCGGCGCCTGGCAAGCCGATCCCGGCGGCCTGTGGCGACTGGGCGGCGGCGAAGGCTGCCTACCGCTTCTTTGACAACCCGCGCGTGACCGAACACAGCGTTCTCGCCGGCCATTTCGCCGCGACCGCAGCGCGCGTTGCGGCGAGCGAAGGTCCGATCCTTATCCTGCAGGACACGACCGAATTTATCTACAGCCGCGCGCAGCCGGGCAAAATCGGCTTCACAAACCATCAACGCCGGGCGCTACAAGGCCGGGCAGCGCAACGTGCAGACCTTGTGCGGTGTGCTGATGCATTCGAGCCTGGCCGTCACCCTCACCGGCACGCCCCTCGGTCTGACGGCGGCGAAGTTCTGGACACGAACGAAGTTCAAGGGAACGCTCGCGCTCAAGCGGCACATCAATCCCACGCGCGTGCCGATCGAGACGAAGGAGAGCTACCGCTGGCTGGAGAACCTGCGCCAGTCCATCGCGCTCATTGGCACGCCCGAGCGCTGCGTGCATGTGGGTGACCGGGAGAGCGACATCTACGAGCTCTATTGCACCGCGCAGGACCTTGGTACCAGCTTCCTCGTGCGGGTGCAGACGAACAGGCTGGCTGAGCGGCCTGCCGATGCTGCCCCACACGATCCAGCTCATCGCGTTTTTGCCCAACTTGCGGCGACGCCTTGGTCGGGACGTCATCGCATTACGGTCGATCAGGACGAGACGACCTGGCTGCAGGTGAAGTTCGTCGCCATCAACACCTTGCCGCCCGTGGGCAAGCAGAAGCGCTACAGTCCGCAGGTTCTGACATACATCCACGCTCTCGAAGAGGATCCGCCGCCCGGACGCGATCCGATCGACTGGAAGCTGGTGACCAACTTGCCGGTCGACGATCTCTCCGCGGCGGTCGAGAAGCTCGGCTGGTACGCCCTGCGCTGGAAGGCGGAGGTGTTCCACAAGGTCATGAAGTCCGGATGCCGTGCCGAAGAGGCGAGACTGGAGACCGCCGAGAGGCTGGCGAAGTTCCTCGCCCTCATCGCAGTGGTCAGTTGGCGCATATTCTTCGTCACTATGTCGGCGCGCGCCAAGCCAGACGCCGCGCCCGACAGCGTTCTCACCTTCGCTGAGATCACTGCGCTCGACCGGATCGACGCGTCCCGAACGCGACCGCGTCTCCATCGGCCTACGCTCGCCGCTTACCTCCTGCAAATCGCCATGCTCGGTGGCTATCTCGCCCGCAAGCATGATCCGCCTCCAGGCAACATGGTCATCTGGCCTGGCATAACTCGCCTGCACGACATCAGCTTCGGCATCGCCATTGGATCAAACGATGTGGGTAATTGAAAGCCTCACCGGAGGCTTACCGATCATTGACGCTGCGCGCGGAAGCTACAACCTTCGGAATAAATACCTGTGCGGATGCCAAAGAGATTGGCGACGTGGCCAAGCTGTCAGAGCTGTCACCGCAGTTTCGCACCTCGGACATTACGACATGGCCTCTCACCATATATCACGGGTGAGAGATGTTGCATAAACTCTTTCGTTTACTGATGGGATCGATGGACTGATGCTCGAATTCAGGGAGTTAGCATGTCTGCTAGGCGGGTGAGTGACATTATACGGCGCCCGACCGACTACGGCCTATCTAAGGCCGGTTCGAATTCGCTCTAAGCGAATACCAAGAGCAACTAAAAGAAGGAAATTGGGGAATGGTTTACAATATGACTGGCTTCTCACTATCGCGTCGCGATTTCCTTGGCACTGCGGCACTCGCGACCAGCTCGCTCATCTTGCCATCGATAGCCCGTGCCGAAGGCACGCTGCAGCGGATTACGAAGGATGGTGTCGTGCGCGTTGGTGTCGCAAATGAGAAACCTTACGGCTATGTCGATACTGATGGCAAGGTCAAGGGCGCCATTCCGGATGTCATCGCTGCAATTCTAGCGCCGCACGGCGTGAAGGAACTCAAGGCCGAGATCGTCGAGTTCAACGCTCTCATTCCTGGCATCAATGCAGATCGCTTCGACATAATCGGGGCCGGCATGTACATTCTCCCAGCGCGCTGTGAGGCGATCTCGTTCACCAATCCGGTAACCCGTGCGGGCGCAGGCTTTGCGGCGCTCAAGGGCAACCCCAAAGGGGTAAAGAGCATAGCGGAGGTCGCCGCCCATTCCGATGTGGTGGTCGGCACTCAGACTGGTTCGGCCAACGTCGAGGATCTGACCAAAGCGAACGTGCCTACTGACCGCGTCGTGCTGTTCGCCAATGCAACCGAAGCTCTGGCAGGTCTCAAAGCAGGTCGCTGCGATGTGATTTACTTCCCGTCGCTTGAGCTCAACGAGCTGCTCAAGTCCGCGAACGATCCGACGGTTGAACGGGTCGAAGGCTTCGAGCAGATCAAAGATGCAAACGGCGAGCAGAAATATGGCTATTCCGCCTTAGGGCTGCGCAAGGCCGATGCGGACCTAACACAGGCGCTCGACGCAGGACTTGCCGAACTCCTGTCTTCCGGTAAGCTCTTGGAGATCATCTCGAGCTACGGATACGGCAAGGCTGAACTGCCGGATGGCGTGAAGACGGCGGAACAGATCTGCAAAGCCTGATTTAAACTCTGGACATGGATCTTCATAACCTCGTCTCACTCGACGTGCTGCCGCAGCTCCTTAAGGGGGCTGCGGTCACGCTCGAGATCACTCTGCTTACAGCAGTTCTGGCTTTCGTTCTTTCTTTCGTCATCGGACTGCTCCGCTTTGTCTCCAACCCTTTGGCGAGAGGCCTGACTACGGCCTATGTTGAGATTCTGCGCGGCACTTCGGCGATCGTTCAGCTCTATTATCTGTTCTTCATCCTGCCCGCTTTCGGTATTTCGCTGCAGCCAACTGCTACTGCCGTCATTGGCCTTGGGCTCAATCTCTCAGCTTACGGCTCGGAAGTGGTGCGCGCAGGCATTCTCGCGATCGGGCCCGGCCAGCATGAAGGGGCGAGTTCCTTAGGTCTCACCAAAGCCCAGACTTACAGGCTGGTCGTCCTTCCCCAGGCGCTTGTCGTAATGCTGCCGTCCTTCGGCAATTTGCTGATCGATCTGGTCAAGGCGACATCCCTCGTTTCACTCATCACAATTACCGAGCTCACTTTCTCCGGCCGCCAGATGGTTGTTACCACCGGCCACACCGTCGAAGTATGGACGCTGGTGCTTCTGCTCTATTTCGCAATCGCCTATCCGCTAAGTCTAATCGTACGTTCGGCCGAGCGTTATGCCGCACGCTATCGGCGAGGGTAAGAGATGTTTAGCTTTGAATTCCTGATCCAAATCCTTCCCCAACTCCTGCGCGGTCTGCTTGTGACAGTCGAAGCCACCTTCGGCGGTTTCGCGCTCGCTCTCATCATCGGGCTAATCCTGGCGCTGGGCCGTCGCTCGAAGAATATGCCGCTGCGACTTTCTTGCGGTGGCTATATCGCCTTCATGCGCTGCACGCCGCTCCTGGTACAGCTCTATTTCGCTTTCTACGTATTGCCATCGTTTGGCATCCGCTTCTCTGCCCTAGCAACGGGCACTCTGTGCTTAGGACTTCATATCGGCGCCTATATCGCAGAAGTCTATCGCGCTGGCATCGAGGGTGTGGCGAGGGGCCAATGGGAAGCAGCACTGGCCATTGGCCTCAAGCCTCTGCCCTTGTGGCTCAAGGTTATTCTACCTCAGGCGGTGCCGCCCATGATTCCCCCGCTTGGTAACTACCTCATCGGCCTCTTCAAGGAGACCCCGCTCCTTGCTGCGATTACCGTGGTCGATCTCTTTGGCGCCGCCAACAATGTCGCCGGCCTTACCTACCGCTACAATGAGCCTTATACTGCCGTTACAGTGATCCTCTTGAGCGTAAGCTTGATGGCCGCCTATTTCGTGCGCAAGCTTGAGCGTAGGTTCTCAACGCGAGGCATGAAACTTCCTCGATCGCTGATCAATGACCCTCTGAACATACGGAGTGAGCAAGGTTAGACACGTTGGTGCACGGTGAGCCGGAGGGGGTTCGCTATGCGGCCTACGCACCAACACTGTAGCTTAACTGAGGCGCCGGAGCGTGTGAGTTGGACGCAACAGCAAACTGGTGGGAACGTTAGTCGTTGGTTCGCCGAAAAGGCCCCGACGCGGGGATACGATCTTACCCGATTAATCGAGGCAATAACTCCATGGATCAGATAAACGCCGATTTCAACATCTCTGGAAGTCGTCCAGAGCCGCAGGTGACCGATGCCGAAGTAGCCATCGAGATTGTCAACATGCATAAATACTTTGGCGCTTTTCAGGTCCTGAGAAATATTAATTTAAAGGTCATGCGAGGCGAACGCATCGTGGTGTGTGGGCCATCTGGTTCAGGGAAGTCGACGATGATCCGCTGCATCAATGGGCTCGAGGAGCACCAGAAGGGGAAGATCGTCGTAGACGGCATCGAACTCACCAGCAAACTCAAAAGTATTGACGAGGTGCGTCGCGAGGTCGGCATGGTGTTCCAGCACTTCAATCTATTTCCGCATCTGACGATCCTCGAGAACTGCACGCTGGGGCCAATGTGGGTGCGCAAGATTCCTAGAAAGCGAGCTGAGGAAATCGCCATGCATTTCCTCAAGCGCGTCAAGATTCCCGAGCAGGTCAACAAATATCCCGGCCAACTCTCGGGTGGTCAGCAGCAGCGCGTGGCGATCGCCCGCTCGCTGTGCATGAACCCGCGCGTCATGCTCTTCGACGAGCCGACGTCGGCGCTTGATCCTGAAATGATCAGCGAAGTGCTCGACACCATGGTCTTGCTCGCAGAGGAGGGCATGACGATGCTGTGCGTAACCCACGAGATGGGCTTTGCCCGCCAGGTCGCAAACCGCGTCATCTTTATGGATCAGGGCGAGATCGTCGAACAGAACTCGCCAGCCGAATTCTTTAGCAGTCCCAAGCATGAGCGAACGAAGCTGTTCTTGAGCCAGATCTTGCAGTAGCTCGTTACGGGCGGACCCCGAGAATAACAAATCCGCCGAGGACCTTCCTGGCGTGGACTCCCGCCGCGCGATCGCGGGCTCGTCATTGCGAAGTGGCGAAGTTGGTTGAGGCGGGTGCCAGCTTATACCAAGTCTCTTGAGCCCTGACTCATGAAGGGCTTTCCAAAATGGCTGGTGTCTGATTCATTGATCGCGAACCCAAGGAGGTTGGCGATGGCAGCGGCAGTGAAGCTTCGAGATGGTTATACGGCGTCGGCGATGCGGGCACTGGCCCGGTCGAGCGATAATGCGAACCAGGTTCGCCGGTTGCTGACGTTGGCGATGATTTACGAGGGCAGCACGCGCTGCGAGGCGGCGCGGGTTGGCGGCGTAGGTCTTCAGACGGTTCGCGACTGGGTGCTGCGCTTCAACGCCTCTGGCCCTAACGGCCTGATCAACGGGGTGTCTCCTGGTGGCGTGCCCCTGCTGGATGATGCGCAGCGCCGGACCTTGGCGAACATTGTCGAGAGTGGCCCGATCCCGGCATCGCACGGCGTTGTGCGCTGGCGTCTGATCGACTTGGCGCAGTGGGTCCGGGACGAGTTCACCATCTCCATCAGCAAGCAGACGCTGAGCCGGGAACTGCGCGCCATGGGCTACCGCAAACTGTCGGCGCGGCCCCGCCATCATGCGCAGGATGCTGACGCCATTCCGGCTTTTAAAAAAACTTCCCCGCCGCAGTGGCGGCGATCCGGGCGACACTTCCCCGTGGCACACCCATAGAGTTGTGGTGGCAGGACGAGGCCAGGGTCGGTCAGAAAAACGGGATTACCCGCCGTTGGGCAAGGCGCGGAACGCGACCATCAGCAGGATCAGCGCACCACGTCGGCCTACATCTACGGTGCGATCTGTCCGGCCGAAGGCAAAGGCGCGGGGCTCGTGCTGCCTCGCTGCAACACGGAAGGAATGACGCTCCATCAGCGGAAATCTCTGGCGCCGTGGCGCCGGGCGCTCATGCTGTACTGCTGATCGATCAGGCCGGGTGGCATCTCTCCGCCGCCCTCGTGGTGCCCGAGACCAGCACTTTGTTGCCGCTGCCGTCGAAATGCCCTGAGCTCAAGCCGGTCGAAAACATCTGGCAATTCATGCGCGACAACTGGCTCTCCAACCGTATCTTCAAATCCTATGACGACATCCTCGACCATTGCTGCTTCGCGTGGAACCGTCTCATCGACCAGCCGTGGCGCATCATGTCCATCGGTCTACGCCGCTGGGCACACGGGTGAAGATCAGCGAGACTTGGTATTACAGCCCATTTCGCTTGTGTGCCCTTGCGAGTGGTAGAAGTTGTCCTCAGCAGGCAAACCGGCCTATCCGCCTATCCCGCTCGGCGAAGCAGAGCAGAGTATAAGCAGCCGAACGCTTGCGCGACCTCGGTCACCGACGACCCCGCCGCGCTCGCCAGGTCGACCAACGCGCGCTTCTCGGTGCAACTCCACAGTCTTCGTTGCCGCACGCGCCCGGGCACCGTTGAAAGCTCTTCGGCCGCCGCGGGGCCGCTTAACTCGGCGACCATATCGCCCCTCGCATGTTCCAATGTCATCGAGCGAAAGCTCCATGTTCATCAGCCTATTGCAAGGTGCCTTGGCGCATCGCTTACGCTGCTCGGTGCTTCCGAGGTTCAACGTTGGTACCTTCGTTGTTGATGGAGGTGCAAAACATGCCCTGGGAGGAGCTCCGGGGTGAGTGCCGCGACAATCGGAACAAACTTCGAACCATCCGCTGGCATGAAGGCGGACTGTATCATCGCCATCCTGCCAATCATCTCTCATGAGTGCCGGTCACTGAATGGTGACATATATGCGTTTGTAAGTCCGCCCAAGGCATCTGACACTGCGGCAGTAAAAGTAAGACACCGGTCCGTAACCGACTTCTGCGGCGGACCGGAATACTTCAGCTTTGGAGGTGCGCGCTGTGAATGCCATCGAGAAATACATGCCATCGCAGCGTGAGCAGTCGTTTCTGGACAATGTGGTCAATGGCAAATACGACCGGCAGATCATCACCGGCATAGCCAAGTTCGCTAGCGGTGACGTGTCCCAGGACATGCGGGGTTTCTACTCGCAAGAAGAACTCGACCGGATCCTTGAACTGAAGGGGACCGCTAAGGATCTGGAAGCCCGGATGCCGATCAAGATCACGCGGCATTATTATGAGCAGGCGCAATACAGTCGGCCCATGCAGACGCTGGTGAAAGCCAGCCCGAAGGAAACCTATGATCTCGACGGTGCCGAAGATCCGGGCAAGCAAATGACCTACAGCCCACGCGAGGGGTTGATCCATAAGTATGAGCTTGGTCTGCTCTATGTGGCGTCCACCTGCTCCGCCCACTGTCGCTTCTGCTACCGGGAGGAACTGATCGGCCGCAAGGAGATCACCCGTGAGGACGGGACAGTTGCTCCAAAAGGCTTGGCGCAGCTCGGGGAGATTGTCGAATACATCAGCGAACACAATAGGGCGGTGGCGGCGAATGGCGGCCGCCATCCAGAAACCGGCCGTGAGAAGCTTCGCGAGATCCTGATGTCAGGCGGCGATCCCATGGTTCTGGGGAACAAGAACATTGCTGCCTGGCTGGCCGGGCTCGCGGAAGCCGGCGTCGAGAACATCCGCATCGGAACCAAGGAGCTCGCTTTTCATCCGCAGCGGTTCGACCAGACGTTCTTTGCGATGCTCGACGGCTTTCATGAGGCCTATCCGGAGGTCAGCCTGCGGATGATGGTGCACTTCAACCATCCTGATGAGTTTCTCCGCAAGACACCGGATGGCGGCTATGTCGACAATCAGGGCGGTGGGCTGCAATGGCTCCCCGAAACGCGGGTTGCGGTCAAGGAACTCGCCAGGCGCGACTGGATCACCATCCACAATCAGTCGCCAATCATCCGCGATATCAACGACGATGCCGAAGCGCTGCGGATCATGCAACGCGAGATGCTCCGAAACGGCATCAACAACCACTATTTCTTCTGTGGTCGCGACATAGTCGGGCACAAGGCATTCAATGTGCCGATCGAGCGCGCATGGCAGATTTTGAACGAGTCGCAAAAGGGCCTGTCGGGCGTCGAAGCCCATGCGCGGCTTTCGATCACGCACTACAAGGGCAAGACCGAAGTGGCGGCCGTCACCAACGAGCCCGTTCCGGGAGTTCCTGGTGGTGAAAAAGGCGTCGTTATCTTCAAGCTCTTGCGTTCAGCCGCTGATGCACGCGACCGATGCAAGGTGACCATGGTCGGCCGAAACCCAGAGGCAATCTGGTTCAACGGTTACGATGATCGCGTCATCTTCGACGAGGCTGGCCTCTATTCCATGTATGGGATCAACCCCGCATTCCTGCAGGCGGCGGAATAGGCGCGCGATAGGATTCGCCATTTCCAAACAGTATGGGGGCCCAACGTGACCTTTGTTGTCACCGAGAATTGCATCAAGTGCAAATTTACCGACTGCGTAGATGCGTGCCCGGTCGACTGCTTTTACGAGGGGCCGAACTTTCTCGTTATTCACCCCGACGAATGCATTGATTGCGATGCCTGTACACCGGTGTGTCCGGCAAAAGCGATCTACCGGGATACGGACCTGCCGGCGGATATGAAGCACTTTTTGGAGCTGAACGAAGAGCTTTCGCGATTGTGGCCCAACATAACTGATTCCAAGGAATCACTCCCCGACGCAGCGGCGTGGGACGGGGTGCAAGGCAAGTTCAGCCATTTGGACCGCTAGCTGCTGTTGGGAGACGCGCATGGACGCTAATTTGCATACGGATATATCGAAAAGCGCAGCCCTGTTTGAGCGCGCCAAATCCGTTTTGCCTGGCGGATGTAGTCGAAATACGATTTTGCGCAAGCCGCATCCGATCTACGTCGAGAGAGGGCAAGGGTGCTACGTCTATGACGTGGAGGGCGTCCGTCGCACCGACTTTGCGAATAATATTGCCTCGCTGATTCACGGGCATGCGCACCCGGCGATCGTTGCTGCTGTCAGCGAGCAGTTGCAGAAAGGAACCGCTTTTACCCTCGGTACGGAAGTCGAGATCGATTACGCCGAGTATATTCGCAGCCGCAATCCGGCCTTTGAGAGAATCCGCTTCGTCAATTCGGGCACCGAGGCGGTCATGGCGAGCCTCAAAGCCGCGCGGGCATTCACCGGGCGACCGAAGATCGCAAAGGTCGAAGGGGCCTATCACGGCCTCTACGACTATGCAGAGGCAAGCCAGACGGCCAAGCCGGACAATTGGGGACAGCCGGAGCGCCCATCCAGCGTTGCTGTGTCGCGTGGGACGCCTCAGCGCTTACTCGACGATGTCGTTGTAATCCCATTCAATGATGCGCAACGGGCGCTCGAGATACTCGACGAACATCGCGACCAATTGGCGTGTGTGCTGGTCGACCTGCTTCCTCATCGCATAGGCGTGGTACAAGCGGCCGAAGATTTCATTCAAGCGCTGAGACGCTGGACCGAGCATAACGGGGCGCTCTTGATCTTCGACGAAGTGATCACGTTCCGGTCCAAATTTGGAGGGGCGCAGCAATGGTATGATGTCCAGCCGGACATCACGGCCTTAGGCAAGATGATAGGGGGCGGTTTTCCCGCCGGGGCCATTGCCGGTAGTGCTGAGGTGATGGAAGTCCTGAACCCCCTCAATGGTCCGGCGCCTTTCCCGCTTTCTGGCACTTTCTCGGCAAACCCAATCACGATGATCGCCGGCCATACGGCGATGAAGTTGTACGACCGGGAAGCTGTTGACAGGCTCAACGCACTAGGCGACCGCGCACGCGGCTCGATCGGCGAGGCTATCAAGACTGCCGACGTGCCTGCTTGTGTTACCGGCAGAGGCTCGATGTTTCGTATCCACCTATCCGCGGACGCGCCTGAGAACTACCGGCAAGCTTACCTGTCGCCGGAGAAAGCTGCACTTCTTTCAACATTCGTCGGACATCTTTTCGACGGCGGCCTGCTCATGGTCGAAACGGGTACTGGTTTCCTGTCAACGGCAATGTCTGAGGATGACACTGATGACATGGCTGCTGTGGTTCTCATCGCTCTACGAAAGATGAAGCCTCATTTGTAACCACGCCACTGGGGCGCGGAATGTGGAGGCAACGAGCGGCTGGAAGGTCAAGGTCGCTGACCGTCACGCCGCTGCTAAGTGGGCCTGATCCTGCAACCCTAGCGACCTGATAGCAGCGAGGCGGAAACGAAGGCCTGACCATGGTTGAAACCGCCAAAATAGGCTTGCCCGCACCGGACCCCGACTACGACGCAGTCTCATCGGAAGGAAAGGCATCATCTGAGAGCACGCTCAGGTTCAACATTCTTGTTCTGCCAGGGTTCTCGCAGCTTAGCCTTTCTTCGTTCGTAGAACCGTTTTATCAAGCGAATTGCAGCGCCGGCGAAAAGTTATTTGGCTGGCGAATCATCGGCACAGATATGTCCCCCGTGCTGAGCTCGAGCGGCATTGCAATTTCGGCCGACATCGACATCAATTGCTACAGAAACAACGATGACGATTCACCGATTGTAATAATCGGTGGAGAGCGCATCGAAGAGCAAAAATCACGTCTGCTCTCCGCTCTCTTGCGCTCGAAAAGTCGCGGCAAATTGCCAATCTGTGCGATTGGAACCGCTGCTTGGTTGCTGGCCGACGCAGGGATTTTACATGGCAGCATGCGATGCACGATTCATTGGTCGAAACTTGCAGCTTTAGGCGAAAAGTTCTCGGACTTGGTCACCGAAGATTGCCTCTTTGTCCAGCATGCCTCCGTTACAACTTGCGCCGGCGAGTTCGCAGCGTTCGATCTTGCAGCTGAAATGATCCGCCTTCGGCACGGAGAGAACCTGGCCCGGCGAGTTTGTGGTCAGTTGAGTGCGGACAGATTTCGTACAGGTAACCATTGCCAATCGGTGCCGCTTGGAGTGCGCTACAGCGGTGCCCTCGAAAAGTTCATTCGCGTGATCAGGCTGATGGAGGGGCATGTAGAGGATCCGTTGCCTCTCAAGAAAATCGCTCACTCAGTCAGTTTATCGCGTCGCCAAATCGAGCGTCTATTCTCAAAGCACCTGAAGACTACCCCGATGACTTAGAGTCCGTTTTGAAATTCACGGATGAGCGTTTCGGCGGATGAGATTGCCGCCCATAGCGACAAGGATCATGGCTTGCGAGACGTCGATGCGCTGCTCGTAGTCGCGCACGAGGCGGCGCCATCTTGTCATCCAGCCGAAGGTCCGCTCGACGACCCAGCGGCGGGGCAGGATCTGGAAGCCCTTCTGGTCGTCGGATCGACGGATGATCTCGACCACGAAGTCGAGATAGGTGGCTTTGTCCATGAGCTTCAGCCGGTCATAGGCGCCGTCGGCGAACAGATGCTTCACCCAGGGCCAGCGCCTGCGGATACCATCCAGGATCGCCTGAGCGCCGGCACTGTCGGAGATGTCGGCGGTGGTGAGATTGACCATCAACAGCCGCCCATCCGTATCCACGGCAATGTGTCGCTTGCGGCCGACAATCTTCTTGCCGGCGTCATAACCCCTTGTTTCAGCTTGCGGAGCCTTGACCGACTGGCTGTCGATCACACCAGCCGTGGGACTGGCCTCGCGCCCGGCTCGTTCGCGATCCAGCATCAGCGCCACGTCGTGGATGGTCTGGAACAGAAAGCGCCGAGCCAACTCGCGGAACCAGCCGTAGACCGTTTGCCAGGGTCCGAAATGGATCGGCAGCATCCGCCAACCGCAACCCGAGCGGACCAGGTAGCGCACGGCGTTGACCACCTCCCGGAAATCAACCTCGCGCGGACGGCCGCGACGCCCAGGTTTGGGCATCAGCGGTGCGAACTGCTCCCACTCCTCGTCCGTCAAATCAGACGGGTAGCGCTTGGTCTTCTTGGCGATCTGGGCCATCCGGCCACGGCTCTGCTTTGTCCACATCTAAAGCTTGAATCATAACCCAGCCTCAGACGAAACCCCCGGCAAGCCGATTTTCAAAACGGTCTCTTATTACTCTCAGGTTAGGCTCAAAAAGGCACGGCAACTTCTCGAGACGACAGACATGTCGGTCATCGAGGTGGCAATAGCCTGCGGATATGTTTCATCTTCGCATTTTTCGAAAGCCTTCAAAGATCATTTCGGAAGGCTGCCGAGTCATGTTCGTCCCTGGGCATGCTCGGTCGTGTCGTGATAGGCAGCCTAAATGCAGCGCAGTCTTAGGTGAATTGTGAGAAGCTATGCTGGTGGCCGGTGGGCGCGTTTGGCCGCCGCCATCAGCCAGCGTGTAAAAGCGTTTACCTGTGGATTGACGTCGCCAGCCGCGCTGACAACAAAATAGCTGTTATGCGTCTTTAAGGCCATGTCGCTTAGCGGGATCAGAATTCCCCCCTCGAGCTCAGTTTCGATCAGATACTTGGGTAGAAGCGCGGCGCCAAGGGAGGCCACGGCAGCCGAGATGATCATGGAAAACTGATCGAAATGCCGGCCGGTCAGCAGCCGCTTGTCGCGGATGTTGTTCATGGCAAACCAGTCAATCCATGCGCTCTCGCGGGTAATGAGGTGCAGCAGCGGAGCCTCCGCGAGACGCGCCGGCTCGGTGGCCATGCGCGTGTCGCGGAATTTGGGAGATGCTACCGGCAGCATTTCCTCATCAAACAGCTTGGCCATACGGGCGTCTGGCCAGTCGGCCCTTCCAAAATGGATGGCGACATCGAAGCGTTCTCGGGTGAGATCGAACGGTACGGTGCGGGTTTCCAGCCTGATTTCGATATTGGGATGATCGCCCAGGAACGTCGCTAGTCTGGGGATCAGCCAACGACTGGCAAATGTTGGCAGTATACCGATGCGCAACGTCGACATTCGCTCGCCGACTGCAATCGCCCGCACCACCGATTGCTTGAGGTTCTCGAGATCGATCGCCAGGTCCGCCGCAAACCGCCTGCCAGCCTCGGTTAATACGACCCGTCGTCCAACCCGCCTGAACAATGTCGCGCCCATCATGTCTTCAAGCTCTTTGACTTGTCGGCTGACTGCGCTTTGCGTGAGATGAAGCTCCTCGGCCGCCTGTGTAAAGCTTTCGTGACGCGCAGCGCATTCAAAGCTGCGCAACAGGGCATAGGAGGGGAGATTGTGGTGACCCACCGAATGCAAACCCTACCACCTTCTGTGAGCGGAACTCATGCTTCGTATCTAGTACGTTCATGCAGTTCATTTCAACAGCTCTCGGCAGCTGTTGGCTGCTTGGGTCGCCGGCGCCGCCGCACGGCACCAGTCCGGTGCCTATCGCTGGAATCGCGTCGAAAAGGATGATCGACGACTGGGTTTTTTCGACACCCTCGACGTCACCAATCACGTCGATAGTCTTGTCAAGCTCGCTGATCGATGGCGCGGCAACGTCGGCGATCAGGTCGAAGCCCCCGCTGACCGAATGGACGGACATGACTTCCGGAAGAGCACGAAGCGCGCGAACGACCGCGCCGAGCGCCTTGGACTTGAGGACAATCATGACATGAGCTCGAACCAGGCCGTGCTCGTAAGTGTCTGACAGCCGCACGCCATATCCGGCGATGACCCCCTCCTGTTCAAGGCGGTCCAACCGAGTCTGAACGGTTGTTCGTGAGAGGTC
The DNA here is from genome assembly GCF_030323205.1 of Mesorhizobium sp. C395A. NCBI lineage: Bacteria > Pseudomonadati > Pseudomonadota > Alphaproteobacteria > Hyphomicrobiales > Phyllobacteriaceae > Mesorhizobium > Mesorhizobium sp. C395A. The sequence goes on from NZ_CP100473.1 coordinate 5,976,037, forward strand.
CAGCTTGCGGGCAAGCACGGCGATGGGCGTGCGCGCGTCTTCGGCAAGCAGCATCAGAAGTTGGCGATCTTTTGCCGAGACCTGCATTTTGTCAAACTGTCCCTGCGATATGCCCAAAATGAATAGGAGTTTTATGAAATTCATCGCTGCAATCAACCGCGCGACCTGAGAGACATGACGCGCTCGGACCAAAGTCGCGTCGCAGGAGGAAACAATGAAAGACGTCGTCGTCATCGGATCAGGAAAGATCGGATCCACGATCGCTCGGTTGCTCGCGGATACCGGGGACTATCATGTGACAGTCGTTGACCGCAGCGCGCATCAACTGGCGGAAATTGAAAGTGGTCCCGCCCTTTCGACGGCAATCCTCGATATCACCGACGAAGCAGCCTTGTCGGCTCAGCTGTCCGGCAAATTTGCTGTGCTAAGCGCGGCGCCTTTCCAACTTACAGTTTCCATCGCCACTGCCGCTGCCAAAGCTGGGGTGCATTATCTCGACCTTACGGAGGATGTAGAATCCACTCGGCAGGTGAGACAGATCGCCAGGACAGCCAAGTCGGCATTTATTCCACAATGCGGTCTGGCGCCCGGTTTCATCTCTATCTGGCCAGCGACCTTGCCCGCAAGTTCGACAGCCTCGACAGCGTGCGGCTGCGCGTTGGCGCACTCCCGCAGTTTCCGAGCAACGCCTTGAACTACAACCTCACCTGGAGCACGGACGGGGTCATCAACGAGTACATCCAGCCCTGCGAGGCCGTCGTCAACGGCGAGCTCATTGAAGTGCCGGCACTGGAGGAGCGGGAAGAATTCTCGCTCGACGGCGTAACCTATGAGGCCTTCAACACCTCCGGCGGATTGGGGACGCTATGCGAAACGCTGAAGGGCAAGGTCAATACGCTCAACTATCGAACCATCCGCTATCCTGGTCACGCCGCGATCATGAAGGCGCTTTTGCAGGACTTGGGGCTACGACACCGCCGTGAGGTGCTGAAGGACATACTCGAAAACGCCCTGCCGACGACGCTACAGGACGTCGTGATCGTGTTTGTCACGGTTTCCGGGCGCAGGAGCGGCCGCCTGATCCAGGAGACCTATGCGAACAAGATCTACAGCACGCAGATTGGTGGCCGCACCACGAGCGCGATCCAGGTTACGACCGCTTCCAGCATCTGCGCGGTACTCGATCTGCTTGCTGACGGCAATATTCCGGCCTCCGGCTTCGTTCGCCAGGAGGACATTGCCCTCGACGCATTTTTGCGAAACCGCTTCGGCCTCTATTATCGCCAGGGAGAACCGGTGAAGGGCCATGGTGTTACTATCGCCGCATGACCAGGCATGTCCCCCTTCCTTGTCGGTCGGCGGAAGTTCCACGCTTAGACCCTCGCCTTAACCCTCAGGCGGGGGCTTGGCGTTCACGGCGAGATTACTCCGGCTTCAGGCTGTCAGATCGAACGTGAACGCATTCCAACATGTAGATTAGGCTGAAGCTGGGTGATGCCGTCGATCGAGCCGTCTCAATTTGTATTCATTCCATTTCGGAATGAACTTCTGAATAGATGTCGATATCGAAGCCGGCAGAAGGATGGTTTGATCGCATCCCGATCCCTTGAGCAGCCGCAAGCGTCGGCTGCTTCTTTCCCGGTTGGCATTCAGGAGGTCCGTATGACCATGCATGCTCAGATAAAGTCGCTCAGGATGTCTTCGATGACGGTCCACGCCGACGAGATCCGGTCGCTCTTTTCGAATGCCATGTCGGAGATGTACCGCAGCGAGGTGCCGCAGTATGGCACCCTCATTGGGCTGGTAACCGACATCAACACTGCAACAATGGCAAGCGACCCGGAGCTGGAACAGGCATTGCGCCGCAGCCACGAGTTGGACCGGCTCCGTGTCGAGCGTCACGGCGCCATTCGTCTCGGCACGCCGGAAGAACTCTTCAACATCCGCCGCATCTTTGCGGTGCTCGGCATGCATCCGGTCGGTTACTACGATCTGTCGGTCGCTGGCGTGCCCGTGCATTCCACGGCCTTCCGCCCTGTCGAAGACGATGCGCTGCGAAACAACCCGTTTCGCGTTTTCACCTCGCTTCTTCGCCTCGAGCTGATCGAGGACGAAGCGCTGCGCAAAATGGCAGCGCGCATACTGGCGCAGCGACAGATCTTCACCCCGCGCGCACTCGAACTCGTCGAGGTCTTCGAGGCCGAGGGCGGCCTTGAGCAGGCCGAGGCCGAGGAGTTTGTACGCGAGGTTCTGGAGACTTTCCGCTGGCATAGCGACGCAGCCGTGACGCTTGCCACCTACAACAAGCTGCACGGCGCTCACCGCCTGATTGCCGACATCGTGAGTTTCCGCGGACCGCACATCAACCACCTGACGCCGCGCACGCTTGACATAGACGCGGTGCAGGCCGTCATGCCCAAACGCGGCATCACGCCCAAGGCGGTCATCGAGGGCCCGCCGCGTCGCGTGTGCCCGATCCTGCTTCGCCAGACCAGCTTCAAGGCGATTGAGGAGCGAATTGTGTTCAAAGCAGCAGAAGGGGCCTTGGTAGAGGGCAGGCACACGGCCCGGTTCGGTGAAATCGAGCAGCGCGGCGTTGCGCTCACGCCGAAGGGACGCAAGCTCTATGACAGGCTGCTGGCGTCGGTTCGCCGCCAGGTCCAGGTTGGCGTTGCAGGCTCTCATGCCGGTACCTACGAGAGCCAACTGACAGGGCGGTTCAAGGAGTTTCCCGACAGTTGGAGCGCACTTCGCGAACAAGGACTCGCCTATTTTCGATACGCACCGACTCGGGAAGGCCTTGCCGCTGCTGCAAGCAAGCAGATACTGCGATCAGTCGATGAGCTCGTCGCGAGCGGCCATTTGCATTTCGATCCGATCATCTATGAAGATTTCCTGCCAGTCAGCGCTGCGGGAATTTTCCAATCGAATCTCGATACCGACGAGCAGCAGAACTATTCGGAATGTTCCAATCGGGACGCTTTCGAACAAGGCTTGGGAGTTAAGGTCGCCAACGAACTTGATCTCTACGCCAAGGCGCAACAGGACTCGATCGACGGGGCATTGGCGCACCTAAGCAAAGCAGCACGCAAAGCGCCATGACCACAGTGCAGCGGATCAGGAAGGCCGCGACAGCCGATTTATTGCGGATCTTTGGCGCGCTGGGGCGCTCCGGTTGCTGTGGCGACTTCCCGCCCAGCTTCTCTAGCCCAATTCTGTTCGCCGCTAACGACAGCATCTTTCTGATCGTACCGGTTACGGTTCTTCATCCGCGTGAGGAAGACGAGTTAGACCGCATTATTAATCCTGCCGCTTCAGGTGATTTTGAGCGCTCACCGCTTTCGGGCCGTGGCGGTGGAAACCGGCATCAACGGTCAGTCGCCGACGTCGGTGTGGCCATTGAAAGGTCGCGGAACAGGAACCCGCTCAAGCGAGGCTTCTTGCTGAAGCAGGTACGCTCCCGGTGCCACCAACTTACCGCATCTCTGTCACGCACCTGTCGCCGCCAATACGCATTCCTAACACTTGGAGGAACACCATGACTTCCCACGCCACGCAGATCGCCCGTCCATCGCTCGCCGACGAGGTCGCCGCGATCCTCAGTCGATGCGGGGTCGATGTCGCCGCCCTGACCGCTGGCGAGCTCATCGTGAAATCACCCATTTCGGGCGAGACTCTAGCGCGAGTGAAGACGGTCGATACGGCAAACACCAACAAAGCCATTGAGAACGCGCATTCGGCCTTCCTCGAGTGGCGACTGGTGCCCGCGCCTAAGCGCGGCGAACTGATCCGTTTGCTTGGCGAGGAGCTCAGGGTGGCCAAGGCTGACCTCGGACGTCTTGTCTCGATAGAAGTGGGCAAGATCCCTTCGGAGGGCCTTGGCGAGGTCCAGGAGATGATCGACATCTGCGACTTCGCGGTCGGCCTATCGCGTCAGTTGTATGGCTTGACGATCGCTACCGAGCGTGCCGAGCACCGCATGATGGAAACCTGGCATCCGCTCGGCGTCACCGGCATCATCTCGGCATTCAACTTCCCTGTCGCCGTGTGGTCGTGGAACGCGGCGCTTGCCCTGGTCTGTGGGAATTCCATTGTCTGGAAGCCGTCGGAGAAGACGCCGCTAACCGCGCTAGCGACTCAAGCCTTGTTCGGCCGGGCGGTCAAGCGCTTCCAGGATCAAGGCGGAAGCGTCCCACATGGACTTGCGAGCGTGCTGATCGGCGCCCGGGATATCGGCGAGGTGCTAGTCGACCATCCGATGATGCCGCTGCTCTCCGCCACCGGTTCGACGGCGATGGGTCGCGCGGTCGGTCCTCGCGTCGCCTCCCGTTTCGGTCGCTCAATCCTGGAGCTGGGTGGAAACAATGCGGCAATCGTCACCGCCACCGCGGATTTAGACCTGGCCCTGCGCGGCATCGCCTTCTCAGCGATGGGCACCGCCGGGCAACGCTGCACTTCGCTGCGGCGCTTGTTCGTGCATGACAGCGTCTATGACAGCTTCATTCCGCGACTGAAGAAGGCCTATGCCTCCGTTTCGGTCGGAAACCCTCTCGAATCGGGAAACCTCATCGGCCCCTTGATTGGCAAGGCAGCCTACGACGCACAGCAGGCCGCCCTTTCCGACGCAAGGGCCGCTGACGGCACGGTCTTTGGCGGCGAGAGGGTCGATGTCGGCTTCGGCGAGGACGCCTATTATGTCCGCCCTGCGCTGGTCGAGATCGCCGAGCAGACAGGTTCGGTTGAAAAAGAGACCTTTGCCCCCATCCTCTACGTGATTCGTTACAGTGATTTCGATGAGGCCCTGCGGCTGCACAACGCCGTGCCGCAAGGCCTGTCGTCCTCGATCTTCACCAATGACCTGCGCGAGGCCGAGACTTTTCTTTCCGTGCGAGGTTCAGACTGCGGCATAGCCAATGTGAATATCGGCCCATCCGGCGCCGAAATCGGTGGCGCATTCGGCGGCGAAAAGGAAACTGGCGGCGGCCGCGAATCCGGATCGGACGCCTGGAAAGCTTATATGCGCCGGGCCACCAATACCATTAACTACGGTCGCAGCCTGCCGCTCGCTCAGGGCGTGACGTTCGAAGTCGAGTAAGTAGCCAGCGAAGAGGTCGCCGCCGGAAGCCACGCTTGGCTGTGATGTCCAGGCGCCACGGTCGCGACGTATGGGCGGCGAGCCCTGCCGGTGTCCTCCCCACCAACGGGGCGCTTCTAATATCAGACGACATCGAAGATGGCGCGAGCAACCGCTTTAAAACGCGTGCAGATCCCCTGCACGCATGTTCCACTTTTTTGGAGTTCCTGCGATGGTCAAGTTCCTGCCGCTCAAACAAGCCGTTGCGGAGAACTTGAACAATGGCGACTGCGTTGCCTTTGAGGGTTTCACCCATCTGATCCCGACGGCGGCGGCGCATGAGGCGATCCGCCAGGGGTTTCGCGACCTGACCCTGATCCGCATGACGCCGGACCTGATCTACGACCAGATGATCGGCATGGGCATGGCGAAGAAGATCATCTTCTCCTATCTCGGCAATCCTGGCGTCGGCCTGCTGCGGCGCGCCCGAGACGCCATCGAGAACGGCTTTCCCCGGGCGATCGAGGTCGAGGAGCACAGCCATGCCGGCATGGCCAATGCCTATGAGGCGGGCGCTGCCGGCCTGCCATGCGCGGTGTTCCGCGGCTATCGCGGCGCGGGCCTTGCGGCGGTCAATCCGAACATCAAGTCGGTGACCTGTCCGTTCACCGGCGAAATGCTGGCCGCCGTTCCCTCGATCCGGCCGGACGTCACCTTCATCCATGCGCAGAAGGCCGACAAAAAAGGCAATGTGCTGGACGCATTGCCCCCAAGGGCAGGCCTTGTCTCGGCAACGGTAACCGCCGCGCCGCGTGCGGCGAACTCGAAGGCGGCGGTGAGGCCGGCAATGCCGGCCCCTTTGACCAAGACCTTCATGATGGCTCACGTGGCTGAGGTATGAGCGGTGCGCCGGTCTCGTCCGCCGGCAGGTAGAGATCGCCGCCCTCGCGGTACTTCGCCGCCATCGCCGCCATGCCCTCTTTCTGTGCCTCGGCGCGGATATCGTGGGAGATACGCATGGAACAGAATTTCGGTCCGCACATCGAGCAGAAATGCGCCACCTTGTGCGCCTCCTTGGGCAAGGTCTGGTCGTGGAAGGACCGCGCCGTTTCGGGATCGAGCGACAGGTTGAACTGATCCTCCCAGCGGAACTCGAAGCGCGCGCGCGAAAGCGCATCATCCCTGACTTTCGCCGCCGGATGGCCCTTCGCCAGGTCGGCGGCATGGGCGGCGATCTTGTAGGTGATCACGCCAATCTTGACATCGTTGCGATCGGGAAGGCCGAGATGCTCCTTGGGCGTGACGTAGCAGAGCATGGCGGTGCCGAACCAACCGATCATAGCGGCGCCGATGCCGGAGGTGATGTGGTCGTAGCCCGGCGCGATGTCGGTCGTCACCGGTCCGAGCGTATAGAACGGCGCCTCGCCGCAGACGGCGAGTTGCTTGTCCATGTTCGCCTTGATTTTGTGCATCGGCACGTGGCCAGGCCCCTCGATCATCGCCTGGCAATCCTTCGCCCAGGCGATCTGCGTCAGCTCGCCAAGCGTTTCCAGCTCGGCGAACTGCGCCGCGTCGTTGGCATCGGCGATCGAGCCGGGACGAAGGCCGTCGCCGAGCGAGAAGGAGACGTCATAAGCGCGGCAGATGTCGCAAATCTCCGCGAAGTGCTCGTAGAGGAAGCTTTCCCGGTGAAGGTGCAGGCACCATTTGGCCATGATTGAGCCGCCGCGCGAGACGATACCCGTCACCCGGTCGACCGTCAGCGGGATGTAATGCAGCCGCACGCCGGCGTGGATGGTGAAATAGTCGACGCCTTGCTCGGCCTGTTCGATCAGCGTGTCGCGGTACACCTCCCAGGTCAGATCCTCGGCAATGCCGCCAACCTTCTCGAGCGCCTGGTAGAGCGGCACCGTGCCGATCGGCACCGGCGAGTTGCGGACGATCCATTCGCGGATGTTGTGGATGTTGCGGCCGGTCGACAGGTCCATCACCGTATCGGCGCCCCAGCGGATCGCCCACACCATCTTTTCGACCTCTTCGGCCATCGACGATGTGACGGCGGAGTTGCCGATGTTGGCGTTGATCTTGACCAGAAAATTGCGACCGATGATCATCGGCTCGCTCTCGGGATGATTGATGTTGGCGGGAATGATCGCGCGTCCGCGCGCCACCTCGTCGCGCACGAATTCGGGTGTGACGAAATCGGGCAGCGTCGCGCCGAAAGCCTCGCCGTCGCGCTCAAGCTTTCCGCGCAGGATCTCGCGACCAAGGTTCTCGCGGATGGCGACGAACTCCATTTCGGGTGTGATGATGCCGGCGCGCGCATAGGCAAGCTGTGTCACCGCCTTGCCGGCCTTGGCTCTGAGCGGCCGGTTGCGAACGGGAAACTCCGGTGTCAGGCGTTCGCCCACCGCGAATCCGTTGTCTTCCGGCCGGACATGGCGGCCGTCATAGGCTTCGACATCGCCCCGCGCGATAACCCATTTATGGCGAATCCGCGCGAGGCCCTTTTCGATGCTGGTTTCGACTGTCGGGTCGGTATAGGGGCCGGACGGATCGTAGACGATGACGGGCGGTTCGCCCGCCGTCGGATGGACGGAGATTTCGCGCATCGGCACCCTGATCTGCGAGTGGATGGTACCGAGCTTGTGGATTTTCCGGGAGGCGGGCAGCGGTCCCGTCGACACTGCGGGGGTGAGGGCATTCATCTTGAGCTCCTTTGCTCATGCATTGGAGACCCAGTTCTGTGCCGGAAGGATGAAAAGACGCTTCTGTAGACCCGCCGAAACAGGACCTCGGGCGTAAACTCCCGCAAAGCGCTTGCACCGTCCCTACGCCAGTATGAACTGGATCAGGTTCAACGGGTCACTGCGCCGCGAAAGCCAGCAGTATCTCAGCCCCTTGCCGGGACTCCCCTGGTGAATGCCTCAGGTTGAACGGGCCGGCGCGGCTTTGTCAAGCGCATTTGGCCCGCCCACTGTCAAATCAAGGACCGCGTCGTCTTCTTGGCAAATCAGGCATCTGCCCCTGCTCTGTTCCACATCCTATTTGGGTGCAAGGCCACCACTCAGCGGAACCCTCAGAGAAGGAAACCGTCCAGATTTGGCTAGACTGCTCGACGATAAGTCCAGAGCTGTGCCGGCGGTATGTTGCGGACGACGAAGTCATAGTGGGAAACCACGTAACGGTCTGGCATCTTGATCACCGGCGACAGAGGTCCGTATGTGATCTGAATCACGGGCCGGCCGGCAGGAATACGGGCAAGCAGATCCTCAACCAGCGCGACACGCTGTTGCATTGGAAAGCTCAACAGCGGGACTGCACTTATAACGCAATCGAACTGTTCACCTTTGCGCTCACCCAGAGCTTCGTCCAGCGCAAATGCGTCGCCCAATCTGAAGTCCACATTCGGGAAGCGTTGCACCAGGCCGTCGTAGAAAATCCTGGAATATTCGACTGAAACCAGCTGGTGCGGCTTGATTCCCCTAGCCAGGATCGCCTTTGTGATGACACCGGTTCCCGCGCCAAGCTCCAGAATTGGCAATCCTGACCGTGGGTTCACCACGCTTGCCATCCGGCGTGCCGCATAAACCGAAGTGGGAATAAGGGCTCCCACGCCCTTCTTGTCCTTCTGCCAGCCTTTGAACAATTCAACTTCTTCCTCAAACCTTTTGCCGAGCCGCTCCTTCAGTCGCAAAATCATATCTTCTCCTTGCGTCAGCCGCTTACCCAACGTCATGAATTTGGCAAAGCGCGTTTTGGCCAATCTCGACACCCTTTACAAGCCCGTTAAGACTGCTTGCGTGTCACGACGCGGTCAGCATGAATTGCCCCTTAACGCACTTTCATGTTTGCTGGGCCTATGTCTCGCCCTCGCTTGCTGCCCGAAAAAAGTTTCCCGAGCTATGCGTATCTGCCCGGCAAATATCCGCATCCGGTGCGTGATCCCTTGGGCCACAGTTACCGATCAGATCCGGTGACCGTCGCCGTTGGCGAAGCGCTCGGCTCAGATGTGTTTCTCTGGGGAATCGACCTTTTCAACCACGGTTACTACTGGGAAGCCCATGAAGCCTGGGAGCCTCTCTGGCAGGCTGCGAAACAAAGCGCTCAGCACCGCCTGTTCTTCAAGGGACTGATCCTGTTGGCGGCGGCCGGCGTGAAGATCCGTGAGGGAAAGCGGGTCGCTGCGGCGCGCCATGCGACAAGAGCTGCAGGGCTTTTTCGTCAGGTGGTGAGAGTGCCGGGCGGCCTGTTTGAGAAAGCACTGGGAATGACACCCGCCGCGCTCGCTGAACATGCCCAAGCGATCGTAGCTTACCCGGTTGTTCTGCGGGAGCCAAAGCCTGCCCAGCCTGAGCCCGTCTTTGATTTCATACTCGCACCAGTATCCGAGAGCGTTTGATCGGCAATTCAGTGGTCCAAGCTAACTTTGTCAGCAGGAAACGGGGCCTTTGAAAACCGCTCACCACCCGCATGCGTCACAAACAATAAGAGTGCAGTAATGTTTATAGGCAACTCGCGGCCGCTTCGATGTCGATGGTCTGAGGGTCGGGGCTGACCGGTGGCGCTCGTAGCCAATCGATTGATGGCAGAGATGCCGGCCGGGCTTCAATGACGGGGATGGCGAAAAGCTGAGTGCTCGGGCTTGCGGGCCGAGCTTGTCGGCCGCTCGATGGAAAGTGTCATTTGAGGTGGGGTCTCGGCCGCGTGCAGCTGAAAGACACGCTCGTCCAGTTCCTTGTCCACTTCCGTCAGACGATGATTGAGGCGAAGGTAGTCCGTCCAGGTCGGCGTGCGAAACGTTTCTGTCCAATGCATAGGCTTCTGCAGGTTCCGCTGGAGCGTCCAGTTCCGAGCACCGACGCGGCTGTGAACATGGCGCCGCTGCCGCATGAGGTCGAGGAAAGCCTCGAGATTTCTCTCGGCTATCAGATATTCGACCTTGACCACGATCGGGCCGCTTCTCGGCTTCAGATTGAGAGCGACAGCCGGGGCATCGAATTCCTCCAGAGGATCGGGCTCTGAGTCGCGGCGCTCGCGAAGAGGAAACAGAACGCCGGCTGCAGCGACGAACATCAGGGAGGCAGCGGAACCCTCCAGCGCCAGGCCCAGCGAATGGTTTTCGGCCACCGTGCCCCACACCCAGCTGCCGAGCGCGATGCCACCATCTATCAAAGCATAGTAGATCGAGATGGTGCGCCCCACGACCCAGCGCGGGCTTGCCAGCTGCACGCTCACACCGACCCCTGACCAGGCGGTGACCCAACCCGCGCCGCCCAAAGCGAGTGCAATTGCCGCCACCCCGATCGAAGTTGTCAGTGCCAGGGAAAGTGAGCACGCCGCGCAGGCGACGCAGGAGAGCCTCATCAGCCGCTCCTGCGACAAGCTCCGTCTGAACAGGCTGTTGGAGAGGCCAGCGAAGACGGCTCCGGTCCCGAAGCCGGCCATGAGCGCGCCATAGGCAAGCGGGCCTCCTCCCAGCTGGTCGCGGACAACCACCGGCAGCAGCGCGAGTATGGCAATGCTCGCCAGGCCAAAGAGGGTTCCGCGCGCGATCGCTGCCTTGATCTCCGATGACATCGCCGTGAAGCGCAGCCCGTCATAAATTGCCGTCCTCATCGACTCGCGAGGAAGAGGGGAAGAACGAACCTTCCACTTGCAGCGCCAAATGGTAGCCAAGGGTACGAAATAGGTGAGCGTGGTTACGGCGAATGCCGCCATAAGGCCAAATGAGGCGACCACAATGCCGCCGAGCGCCGGACCCACAGTCCGGACGGTGTTGAAGCCAACAGAAAGCAGGGTGACGGCAGCGGGAACATCGCGTCGATCCACGATATCGCCAACCGACGCTTGCCAGGCCGGATCGTTGAGAGCACCGCCGCTTGCGATCAAGAAGCTGAAGCCGAGGATCATCCACGGACTGACAAAGCCCAGCGCCACGGACGCGGTCAGCATCGCGGACGCAATCACCATAAGGCACCGACCGGCGAACATGACCCGACGCCGGCTGAAATTGTCGGCGAGAGCTCCGGCAAAAACGGACAGGACGAAAGCCGGCAGGTTCGATGAAGCCTGCACCAGCGCAACCATCAGATCGGAAGTCGAGATCGTTGCCATCAGCCAGCTGATGGCGACAGTCTGCATCAACCAGCCGAGGCTTGAAACCTGCGTCGCGAGCCAGATCGAACGAAAGGTCGGTTGCAGAAGTGGCCCAAAGGTCGTTGGTGCAGCCAAATCTTCGTTTGATCCAGCCACCCTACTCATTTTGCGAACCTTTGCTTTCCGTTATTGTCGTTTCGCATGTAATGTAGGCTGAACCGTGGCGGCGGGAAGAATAGAGAGGAACTGGTTGCCTCCGACGAGTGCAGCACAGTTTGCTCGGCATTGAGGGTCGCGGCACGCGGGCGTGGGCCGGCTCACTCGCCTTCGAAGATGTCTTGTCAAGGTCGGATTCACTTGTCGCTTAACGCACCAGGCTTAATCAACGCGCACTTTGCGGAGCGATGCCTTTTCGCGAGACGCGACCCTGTTCTTTGTTGAAGACTCATTCATCAGCGGCGTTCGATGCGCTGCGTGTGGCTTAGGGAGAGTGAGGGCGCTTGCAGATCTTCGACAGGATCGATTCACTGATAGGCGCAGACGATTGCCGGGCCGCGATCGAAGAGGCGCGCGCCTTGCTACTTCGATTCGAACAAAGGTCTGTTGCGCTCACGCATGCGATAGACGACTTTCTGCTCGACCTGATAACGCTAGCTTTCATTGTTGAATGTTACGGACGCGGCTTTGAACTTTTGGCGCGAACGCTGGCTCGTAGAAGACTGGCAAAGGTCAGGCTTTTGTCGGAAGAGGTCTATTCCGCCAGAGAGAAATGACGCCCAAAGCTTGTTGCTAACCGGCTATCGCGCCGCGTTCCGCCACAGTGACGAAGGCAATTGACGACGTTCGACCACCAAAAAATAGGCGGAAAACCGGGGCCCTTTATGAGGCAGACTCGGTGTGGATTGTTCCGCGAACCTGAAAACTGCGGGTCCATTTCGTGGCGTCCCGCCGTCCGCTGGCCTTCATCGCGGCAATCGCCGCCCGCCGCCTCAGATGCCGCCCATGCAGAGGTACTTCATTTCAAGATAGTCTTCGAGGCCGTGGCGGGAACCTTCCCGCCCGATGCCGGACTGTTTTATCCCACCAAAAGGCGCGGCTTCTGAGGACATGCGTCCTGTGTTGATCCCCACCATGCCATATTCCAGCGCCTCGGCCACACGCCAGACACGCTTCAGGTTTGAAGCATAGAAGTAGGCGGCGAGGCCGTATATCGTATCGTTGGCCTCACGCACGGCCTGATCAGCATCCTCGAAGCGGATAATCGGCGCCAAGGGTCCAAAGGTCTCTTCTTGCGCCACGATCATTTCCCTTGCGACGTTGCTGAGGATCGTCGGCTGGAAAAAGTTGCCATCGCTGCCGATCCGGCCGCCGCCACATCGGATCGCGCCACCTTTGGCCAAGGCATCGGCAATGTGAAGTTCGATCTTGGCCAGTGCATGCCCGTCGATCAGCGGACCGATGGCGGCACCTGGATCGAAGCCGTCGCCGACCTGAAGCTCACGGACACGCTCCACGAATTTGGCGACGAATTCGTCATGAACGCCCGACTGGACGTAAAGCCGGTTGGCGGAAACGCAGGTCTGGCCGGCATTGCGAAACTTGGCCTGGATTGCACCGTCGACGGCAGCATCGACGTCGGCATCATCAAAGACAATGAAAGGCGCATTGCCACCCAACTCTAGACCGACTTTCTTTATCTGGTCCGAGCACTGGCGCATGAGCAATCGGCCGACCTCGGTCGAACCGGTGAAACTGATCTTGCGGACCTTGGGGTTGGAGCAGAGTTCGCGGCCGACCGTATTGCCTTCGGAGGCGTAGATGAGGTTGACGACGCCTTCGGGAAAGCCGGCAAGATGGGCCAGAGCAAACATTGCACCTGCCACGAGGGGCGTCTGTTCAGCAGGTTTGAGCACGATGGTGCAGCCGGCGGCGAGAGCCGGCGAGATCTTGCGCGCAACCATTGAGGCGGGGAAGTTCCAGGGCGTGATCGTTCCAACGACGCCGATCGGCTGTTTGATCACCAGCATGCGACGGTCTGTAGAGGGCGGCGAGATCGTCTCACCATAGATGCGATTAGCCTCTTCGGCGTACCATTGCAGATATGCGGCCGCATGCGCCACCTCAGACTTCGCTTCGGCCAGCGGCTTGCCCATCTCCGCAGTGAGGATCGCTGCAAGATCGTCCGTGTGGTCGACGATCAGTTGGTGCCAACGCCAGAGGATGTCGCTGCGCTCGCGCGCGGTCAGTGCGGCCCATTCAGGTTGCGCCACATGAGCTTTGTCTATCGCCGCGCGCGTCTCCTCAACACCCATGTCGGGCAGTTCCCCGAGCACCTCGCCGGTCGAAGGGTTTGATACCTCGAAGGTCCGCTCGCTTACTGGCATGCCAAGAGCCGGCACCCGGTCAATGGCTCCGAACAGCTCGCGCGATTTCAGGTGGCGAAGCATTGGCTCGTACAAGGGCAACGCGAATCCTCCTCGATGCGATTGGCGTGTCACACGACTTTTTGGTTTATCCGCTGGCCTAGGATTTCGCATAGGGCCTCAGTGAGGGGCCACTAGACCCACTCGAATCCACTCAACCGAAACTGATGTCAGTTGTGCGAAACAGTCCGACCATTTCTCGAAACAAGGAGATCGAATCCATGTCGTTGCTCGCGCACTGGAGGGCAAATCGTGTCCTGCCGCGCTGTCAAATATTCCAACTGGTTTTTGCAGTCCAACCGCCCGTGAACGCGCTGGAGCACTGCGCGTCTTTTTTGCGGAAATAGAAGTGCCGAGGTCAGATTTGAAGCTGCCGCAGCGCTCAGTTCAGCAGGGCTATCCCTGATCTATGGCCTTGCTTTGATGGTGGGAGCGCTCTTTGCGGACCATGTCGTACGACTCGATATACGCCATCTCCAGGAGGTATCCTAGGAACTGCAGCCTGTGAGACCCCGCGATCTGATTCAGTTCGCTGAGCATTGCGCTGATGAAGGCAAGCGCCTTGGCCCGGTCGGATCTCAATCCCTTGTCGATCATCGTACGTCCCCACTTCCGCAGATTGCTCCTATATGGAGCGCGCTCTATTCAGTTCAGATGCTTCTGGATGCATGCTTCGATAGGCACGTCCATGCCGATGTCGAGGATTGGCGCGCTGTGCGTGAGCCACCCAATAGAAATGAGGTCGACCCCGGTTGCCGCTACGGCTGGTGCCGTTGCCGGCGTTATGCGACCCGAGGCCTCGGTGGCCGCGCGGCCGTCGACCATTGCCACCGCTCGGGTCAGTTGCTTGACGGACATATTGTCCAGCAGGATGGCGTCGACCCCGGCGCCTAGCGCGATCTCGAGCTGGTCGAGCGTGTCGACCTCGACCTCGACCTTGACCATATGGCCGACCGCGGCGCGCGCCCGCTCAATGGCCGTGCGGATGTCGCCGGCAATGGCAATGTGTTTGTCCTTGATGAGCACGGCATCATCCAGCCCGAAGCGGTGGTTGGCGCCGCCGCCGGCGCGCACGGCGTATTTTTCCAGCGCGCGTAGGCCGGGCGTCGTCTTTCGCGTGCAGACGATCCGTGCTTTCTGACCGCGCACCGCCTCGACGATCTCGGCCGTTGCCGTCGCAATGCCGCTGAGATGGCTGAGAAAATTGAGCGCTGTACGCTCGGCCGCAAGCATTCCCCGCGCCGGTCCACTCACCCTTGCAATGGTTTCACCCGCCGCGATCCTGCTGCCGTCCAGACGTCCAAAACGTATGTCGATCGACGGATCAACAAGCATGAAAGCGTAGGCTACCAGATCAAGACCGGCAACAACGCCAGACTGCCTGGCTCTGAACGCAAAGGCGGCCTTGCAGTCAAAGGGTATAATCGCATCGCTGGTAAGGTCACCGGCTTTGCCCAGATCCTCAAGTAGAGCGCTACGCACGATCGGCTCGATCACGATCCCGGGAAGGGGTGGAGGTGACGTCATCAGGCACTCCGTTCCGCGGGCCGCAGAATAAGTTCGGCCGCAACCGTCATTGCTGAGGCGAAGGTCAAGCGCGAAGACCGGGCCTGCGCCCTGCGTGTGGGGAAGTCCGACCTACAATGCGAGCCGCGGCTTTCCTCGCGCCGAAGCGCTGCAATGGCGATCATCAGCGCGATCAAAGCAGGGTCGGAAGCGCCAGTGTTGCGAACCGCGATCGGCAGCAGCGTTTCCACGGTGTCGGATAGTGCTTGCCCGTCCCGTATAACACCGAGCCCATTGGAGACCGCGTGGCGGACGGAGGAGGGGTCGGGCTGCGGGGGTGACGTTGCGACAAGCCTTGGCCACTGCCAGCCCGCAGGAGCGGCAGCTACGCTTTGCGCGAACCACAACGAGGTCGTCACGGCCTCGGTCAGCGAGTTGCTGGCAAGCCGGTTCGCCCCGTGCAGACCGGTGCAGGCAACCTCACCGCAAGCCCACAAGCCCGACACCGTGCTGCGGCCCGCGGCATCCACGGCCACGCCGCCCATGTGATAATGTGCCGCCGGGCGAACCGGAATCGGCTCAACGGCAGGATCGATTCCGGCGTCCCGGCAATGCCGGGTCACAACTGGGAAGCGCTTGGCGAACTTCTGGCCGAGGGACTGCCGGGCATCAAGGTAAACACGATGTCCGGTGCCAAGCTGCTGCCATACGGCCCGTGCCACGACGTCGCGCGATGCCAGCTCGCCGCCAGGCGTGTCGCACAGAAAGCGGTGCCCGCACTCGTCGATCAGCACTGCGCCTTCGCCGCGAACCGCTTCGCTCACCAACGGCATCGGCCGCTGCGAAACGTCGAGCGCCGTCGGGTGGAACTGGATGAATTCCAGATCGGCGAGTTCCGCACCGGCGCATGCGGCGAGCGCACCGTGCCCGAATGAGCCGGCCGGATTGGTCGTGTCTCTGAACAGGGCGCCGATACCGCCGCTCGCAAGAACCACGCGGCGCGTCGGAAATATAATCGCCTGTCCACCTTTTGCCGCCACAACGCCGCTGACCGCCCCATTTTCCACAATGAGCCGGCGGGCTTCCATGCCTTCCAGAATTGTGATCGAAGGCGTTCGCCTCACAGCGATGATGAGCGCGCGTACAAGCTCGCGGCCCGTAGAGTCACCCCCGGCATGGACGATCCGGCGACGGGAATGCGCTGCCTCGAGCCCGAGCCGCAGTGTCCCGTCCCACGAGCAGTCGAAGGCGACGCCCAAGTCCATCAAATTCTCGATGGCTCGGTCCGCCGCATTCGCAACGCGTCTGACCACACTCTCGTCGCAGAGGCCATCACCTGCAGCAAGCGTGTCTGCAAGATGGAGGTCTGGACTGTCGTCAGCGCCGAGGCTTGCCGCCAGCCCGCCTTGCGCCAGCATGCTGGCGGCCTCGGTCCCGAGCCGCGTCGGGGACAGAAGGTAAACGGGATGCGGCGCCAGATGAAGCGCGGTCATCAGCCCGGCAACGCCAGCGCCGATGATCACGGGCGCTCCCCTGATGTCGCCGACCTCTGGCGTCATACGGCAAGCATCCGCTCGACAGCGCGCCGAGCATCATCAACCACTCGAGCATCGATGGTCACGATGTGGCGGGTTTCTTGCAGCGCCGTGCGAATGTTGGCGAGCGTGATACGCTTCATGTGCGGACAGAGATTGCAGGGGCGCACGAACTCGACGTCGGGGTGCTCGATGGCGACGTTGTCGCTCATTGAGCACTCGGTCATCAACACGACGCGCGCAGGCTTGTGGCGTCCGACGAAATCCGACATCGCCGCGGTCGAGCCGGCGAAATCCGCAACCGCGACAACTTCCGGCGGGCATTCGGGATGGGCAAGCACGGTAACGCCAGGATAGGCATCCCGCAGCTCGCGAATGTCGGCTGGCGTGAAGCGCTCATGCACTTCGCAATGACCGTTCCAGGCGATGATCTCGACCGAAGTCTGTGTCGCGATATTTCTGGCCAGGTATTCGTCGGGCAGCATGATCACCCGCTCAACGCCAAGCGACTCCACCACAGCCAAAGCGTTGCCGGAGGTGCAGCAGATGTCCGACTCGGCCTTCACGGCAGCGGACGTATTGACGTAGGTCACGACCGGCACGCCAGGATAGCGTTGCCGCATCAGCCGCACATCGTTCGCAGCGATCGAGTCAGCCAGCGAGCAGCCTGCGCCGAGATCTGGAATGAGCACCGTCTTGTCCGGATTGAGGAGCTTCGCCGTCTCAGCCATGAAATGCACGCCGGCGAGCACGATGATGTCCGCATCGACGGTCATTGCCTTGCGGGCCAGCGCCAGGCTTTGCCGACGATGTCGGCCACGCAGTGGAAGATCTCGGGGGTTTGATAGTTGTGCGCCAGGATAACGGCGTTGCGCTCGCGCTTTAGCGCCAGAATGGCCTCGACGTCGTCGCTGAAAGCCGCCCATTCCACTCGGGGGATGACGCGATGGACGCGCTGATACACGGACGCGGCCGAAGGTATCGTCCCGCTCACCGGCGCCTCCCGTTTATAATCCATTCGACTATAAGGGGTATATATCTAGGTTGACTATAAGCGTGTCAACCCCGGGCCAGAGGCAATTTTGTCCCCGCAACGGCAGTTTCATCCAGCACGACATGGCGAAACTGATAGAGCTTGGCCGGGCGCCCGCCCGTATCCAGAGAAGTCTCGCCAGTCTCCTCGACCAGTTCTTGCTGCTCGATGAGCCGGCGAAAGTTAGGCTTGTTGATCAGCCGGCCTGCCAGGGCTTCCACGGTCCGTTGCAGCTGCAGCAGCGTAAACACCGGCGGCATCAGCTCGAAGACGACTGGCCGGTATTTGATCTTCGAGCGCAAGCGCGCAAGGCCCGTGGCCAGGATGCGGCGATGGTCGGCAACCATCGTTGTCCCGGCTGTTGAGTCGGATGCGATCGACCGTTCGTCGCGGGTGGCCTCTGCCACCAGACCCGCCTCGTAAAGCAGCTCATAGCGCTGAAGCGCCAGCTCTTCATTCCAGGGCCGCTCGTCGAGCCCGAAAGCAATGGCAGCCCGCCGCCGCCGCTCACTGCGCGTCGCAGTTTGCTTGGCATCGGCCGCCCAGGCAAGCAGACGCGGCTTCAGAACATCCGCAATCAGTTTCGGTGTTCCGAGGCGGTGGTCCTCCCACGGAAAATAATCGTACCAGCTCCGCCAGGCACAGGTGGATGCGCCGGTGGCATGTTCCTTCCGGGTCAAAGCGAGATAGCTGATGGAAATGACGCGCTGCTGGCGCCCGTCGGCGCGGTCGGCATCAGCGAACGTATAGAGCTGCTCAATATAGCCGAGGGGATGACCAGTCTGCTTCTCGACCCACGCCCTTAGACCTGACTGCAGCGATCGATGCTCCAGCGCGAACGGCCCCGAGGGCAGGCAATCCCCCTGCCCGATGGTGAGGACCGCTGGTTCACCATCATTGACGGACACGACAACGGCAATCAGCTCCGCTTCGACTTGCTTGGCCTTGGCGGCGGCCCTACCGTTGCGTGTTGCTTTTGGGCGATCTTCCATGGTTGCCTGGGTTGGGCAGAGTTTTCCCTGCGAAACATCCTAATCGATTTAACCAGCGTGTAACAGGCCATTTCGCCTGTCAACTCGGCTGCTCTATGAAAGGCTTAGACCTTCGGTCTACACCCGGCATGTTTCAGAAGCGACGTTCGCGGCACCTGACCCTGGGGCAGCGCAAGTAAGCCGCGCTCGGCGGTCCGAGAGGCTCTGCCATTGTGGAGTGACCGGGCCCTCAAGTAACCCTGCACGGGGGCGGGAATCCTCGAAGATAGCGGGCGCCGGCTACGTGGCTCGACCCCACCTATTATTGGCAGAGATCGAGCTTAAAATTGGACGCCGATCGAGGGTCAGTTTTGGAAACGATGACGTAATTGCTGCCGTCGCTCCTTTGAACGAAGATTCGGCTGACGGCAAAAGCCGCCAACCATTGAGATCCAGGAGGCCGCAGTGAAGCAATATGTCGGGCTGGATGTGTCGCAGAGGGAGACGAGCGTCTGTGTGGTCGACGATACTGGAAAGACGGTGTTCCAGGGAAAGGCGAAGTCCGATCCGGGAGCACTGACCGAGTTACTCCGCAAACGTGCGCCCCAAGCCGAGCGCATCGGATTTGAGACGGGCGCCATGTCCAGCTGGCTATGGCACGAGCTGAAAAGGGTCGGGTTGCCGGTCGTCTGCCTTGATGCTCGGCATGCAAAGGCAGCGCTTTCAGTGCGAATAAACAAGAGTGATGAGAATGATGCCCGCGGACTGGCCGAACTGGTTCGCGTCGGCTGGTATCGAGAAGTGAAGGTCAAGAGCGCAGAGAGTCAGGCCACCCGGTCCATGCTCGTCGCCCGGTCGAGACTTGTCGAGATCCGTCGCGATCTCGAAAATCAGACACGGTCCATGCTGAAGGAATATGGGCTGCAGTTCAGTCGATCGATTGGGTCACAGTTCCGGCGAAAGGTTTGGGAACTGGTTGCTGACGGCGCAGGTTGTCTACTACAATCCTGGGGTGTCTGAGAGGGGCTCAACGAACTGCCAGCGTCATCGGTCCGTCGAGGACCATCGGCGCAGTCATGCCCGTCAGGCGCAATGCGCCTGTAAAAGTAGTCGTTTTCCAGTGCCCGTGCGGGATCGGAGATCGGCACCGCATGCCCCGCTTTGCCCGTCCACGCAGGCGAGCCATCTTCGTCGATGCGCCGGTCTCGTCGATAAAGACCAACCGTTCGGGATCGAGATCAGGCTGGGCCTTGAACCAGGCGCGTCGCCGCGCGAGCACGTCGGGCCGATCCTGCTCGCTGGCGTGCGCTGTTTTTTTGAAGGTCATCGAGTGACGGTCGAGAAAGCGCCAGATCGTGCTCGGCGCGAACACGACCGCATGCTCCGCCCTGAGAAATTCAGCCAACTCGACCAGTGTGATGTCGTCCTGACCTTCGATCACCGCTAGGATCGTATCCCGGTAGGCTTCGATCCGCTGGGAGCGCTTGTCTCCGCCTTGGGGCTTTGCCCGCGTCGCGCCGCTCTCTCGCCATTCGCGGACCCAGCGGACCGCGCTTGCCGCGGCAACACCGAAACGATCCGCCGCAGCCCGCCGCGACAGGCCACTCTCAACCGCTGCGATCACTCGCGAACGCAAATCCTCCGATAAGGCTCTAACCATGCCTGCTGGCCTCCATACCCAGCCGACATGATGAATCAGATATTCTCCCCGATGGGAATCCCTCGCGATCCCATCAGGTCAGATTATGCTCTAACCGACCTCGGCAACAAATCCGACGAGGTGGTCGAGGCGGCATACCGAGGGTCTGTCGAGATCACAAAGCGCGGCAAGCGCAAATTTGTGCTCCTGACCGCCGGGCAGTTCGATCGATGGGTGGCGGTGATCGATGCGCTACGGCACCGTCGTGGTTAGCTGGATCCGGTTTGCGCCCGCCATAAGCGTGCGTAAGCACCTTCAGTTGCCAGCAGATCAGCATGCCTCCCCTCCTCAATAAGCTGTCCCTTGTCGAAGACCACGATCTTGTCGGCCCTACGAATGGTGCTGAGTCGATGAGCGATGACGATTATGGTCTTACCGGCCCGACGAAGATCTTCAATGATTCGCAGGACAAACCCCTCGGCTATCGAGTCGAGAGAGGAGGTCGCTTCGTCGAGGATCAGGATCTCCGGATCCCGGTACAGAGCCCGAGCCAACGCAAGCTGCTGCTTCTCGCCGCCGGAGAGGCGTACACCATTCTCGCCCAAATAGGTCTGGAGACCGCCGGGCCAGCGCTCGATCAGCTCTCGTAGCCCTATTTGATCGCAGATGTGCAGGATCTTCTCGATGTCCGGCTCGAACTCGCCAAGGGCGATGTTCCCGATCACCGAGCCCGAGAACACATCGACCGATTGCGGCACAGCAGCGATAGCCTTGCGCACGGACACCGTTGAGAGATCCTGGAGGGCAAAGGGACCGATCCGGATGCGTCCGCCCTCAAGCGGGTAGACATTCTGCAGCAGCGCCGCAAGGGTGCTCTTGCCCGAGCCGCTTTCCCCCACCACGGCCGTCATCTCGCCCCGGCGGAAGATGACGCTGAGATCGTGGAAAAGCTCCGGCTGCGAACCATGGCGGAACGTGACGTTCTCCAGGCGAATATCACCAAGGTCGGACTTTGTGGCATCGATGCCGCCGCCGCTTGTCTCCTGCTCCAGGTCGAAGATCTCAAACAGGCGATCCGCTGCGATGAAGCCATCCTGAACGATCCGATTAGTCTGGATCAGATTGGCGACCGGCCGGATGACATAGCCGAGTAACGTATAACAGGACAGTAACTCGCCGGGCGTGACGGTTTGATCCAGGGCAAGCGTCGTTCCGAACCACATCAGAACGATGGTGAATAGGGTCGAGAGGAAAGTCGAGGCATTATCCCCGAAGATCGAGATGAGACCGGAACTGTAGACGGAGTGCAGCATCTTGATGAAACGGATCTCCATCTTGAAGTTGGCGAAACTCTCCACGCCGGAGGTCTTGATTGTGGAGACAGCTCCGAGGGATTCCACCAGCTCCGCCTCCAGGTTTGCGGCATCCTCCATAATCGCGCGCTGGTGCTTCCTATTCAGCCGGTTGATGGTCCAATAGACCAAGAGATACAGCGGAATGGAGACGGCCACGACCAAGGCGATCTTCCACGAGTAGATGCACATCAGCCCGAACGAAAATAGAATCATTAGCACGTCAACGAATATGCTGATCGAGACGTCGTTCAGGAAGCTCCTGATCTTCACGGCGTCGTTCATCCGGGCGATGATTTCGCCCATGCGCATGCTGTCGAAGAACTTCTGGGGCAGGTTTAGGATGTGCTTGTAGTAGCCGAGGATCAAGTGGACATCGATCTTCTGCCCCGTTTGCAGGATAAGCCGGTTCCCGAGGAGATTGATCAGGATCTGCGCCACCAGGATCACCAGCATGACGAGGCTCATCAGGTTGAGCAGGTTGCGGTTGCCCGCTGTGATCACATGATCGACGATCTTCTGGACGTAGATTGCCGTCGAGAGCCCGAGTACCGTCGTCACGAGCGCCCCGGCGAGAGCCTGGGCCATCACCGCCTTTTGTGGCGCAAGCAGACGCGCGAACCGGGCAAGCGGCGTAATGGTCTCGTCGCGGCGCTTGAAGGTGGCTGCCGGAACCAGGAGCACCAGGACGCCAGTCCATTGCGTCTTGAATTCCTCGTGCGGCAGCTTGCGGATTTCGCCATAGGCTGGGTCCATGACGGTGACCCACCTCGTGTCGATCGCCTGGATGACGACGAAGTGGTGAAGGACGCCCTTGACGACGACGTGCGCGATAGCGGGCTTGGGGATCTTGTACAGGCTGTCGAAGCCACCCTTCACTCCCTTGGCGACAAAGCCCAGCTTCCGGGCCGCTTCCGTGAGGCCCAGTACGGTAGTGCCGGAGCGGTCGGTCGAGGCATACTGGCGGATGCGCGACAATGGCAGCTTGTGACCATAGAAGGCTGCGACAGAAGCAAGACTGGCAGCTCCACAATCGGTGATGTCGTGCTGCTTGAACTTGATAACCTTGCTCGACATGGCGGCTCGCTGGCTGTTTGGATAGGGAAGGATTAGTGGCCCGCCAGGAGGGGATTGAGCCAATCGTCGGCCTCATTGTAGAGGAGTTGCAGAAGAGTGCGTTCTGCCACGAGGAAGCGGGCCCGCACGGTCATGCCCTTCTTCAGATGACCGATGACCCCGTTCTTGAGTGCGAGATGGGTGCGAGAGAGTGCGCAGCGGATCTTGAAGACCGGGCTCATGTCGTGGAGGGTGAAGTCCTGCGCTACGCCGAGCACTGTCGCATCGATGAGACCCCATTGATTGTAGTTGAAGGCATCCACTTGGAGCCGCACCGACTGGCCCTCCCGCACGAAGCCGATGTCTTTGGGGGAGACGTAGATTTCCGCCACCAGTTCGTCGTCCGGCGAAACCCAAGCAACGGTTTGCCCGGCCTGGATGTAGCTGCCGGGGGTCAGGCCGGTGAATTGCTCGAGTGCGCCTGACACGGAGGCCCGAATGTGGGTGAGATCCCGTTCCTTCTCGAGCTGATGCACGGCGGCCGTGAGTTCCTTGAGGCGCAGGGTAAGGTCGAAGAGCTGCTGGTTCCATTCGGCGGATTTGCGCCGGGCAAGGATCTCCCCCTGAACCTCAATGTTCTGGAGGGCGAAAGCCTTCTCGTCAACGGCCTTTGCGGGCGTCGCAGCAGCGGAGAGCAGTCGCTTAGCGCGGTCGAGTTCCGCCGCGGCATTAGTGCTGGCATATTGGTTCTCCCGCAGCAGGTTGAGAAAATGCGCCCGCTCCGCCTTGGCGGACTCGGTCAGGAGGAGGATCGGGTCCTTGGCCTTCGTGCCGGAGGAGATCAGGGTTTCGAGGTCACGGGCAAGATCACTCTTAGCGCGAATATCGCCTTTATACGCCCTGAGCTTTTCCTCAACCACCTCATCATCAAGGGCGAGAATCTCCTGCCCCTGGGCAACCAGATCGTTCTCAACGGCAAGGATACGGGAGATGCGTCCGGAGACGGGTGCGACCAGGGGCGTCTTCTCGAGGGTGGGGCGAATGATACCGGCACTTTGGACCGAGATCGCTATGGTGATGAGTGGCAGCGACACCAACGTCGCAACCACAGAGAGCAAAATCAGCCGATAGATGATCAAAGATCGTCCTGATCGTCGGGAGAGAATGCTCTCTGCAGTGTAGCTGGCAATTTCAGGAGAAAGGGTATTTAGCTTGCACACTAATGTTCTAACCGTGTCTCTACCAGTGCCTCGCCGCTACCAGTATAGTCGCAGCCACAACGCCAATTAACCCCGCCACCGCGAAAGCTATCGCCCCAAAAAAAGCCCACCCGCCCGAAATTGTGGATGCGTCTTCTGGAGCCAATTCAGTCACACCATAATCTGACAGATCGACCTTCATTGCTATCTCCTTTCCTAGAGATCAAATAAGATGAACCAGTCTGCCATTTAGCGGCTTTTGCCGCCGTACAACCAACATCAAGAGTCGTGCCAACTGCACAGGAAGCGACCCAGAAAACTGTTCTGGATGTTATTCAATGGCTTCACTGAGAGCGCGGCGGCACGCCAGCCAGACGTCACCGTGTCGCGGATTCGACAAACCCGACACTGGTAGGGGCCAGTGCGGGTAGGTGAGCTCTGCCTGCATGGAGGATATATTTCGGCCAAGCATTCTGCCGAGAGAACCGGCCTGTCCGGAACAGCATCTGGAACACGCTGAGCAGCTTGCGGCAGTGTGGTCTTGTGTAAGCGCCCGATTGTTACCGCGGAGATTTCGCTTTGATGCGTGCGATGATGTCTGGCTCTGAGACGAAGTCTTCGAGGAAATCGTTTCCAGTCATTGGTCGCATGGGCGCCCGTGCCGTCGTAAACGCTGATGAGACTGCCGTAGCACAGATTGTCGCCGTTACAGACGATCGCCTCCAGGAGTTCGGGGTCCTCTCCGAGCATTTTCGCGAAGTGATTGATTGTGTTTCGGCGTGGAATAAGGGGTCTGACGCACTCTCGATGATATTTTCTTTCAGGCAGCACCGATCAAACGTGCTTGGAGGAGGTCGGCCGTACATCTGCCGTTTTACAAGCTTGACCTTGGTGATCTGTCCTTCCGTCTGCCCGTTGGACCATGGCTCGGTGATCGCGGCGCGGACGGCAGCACGGTCGCGAATGATGCCATTGGGGAAAGACGCAATGAGGCTTTTGCTGGCGTCGGCGATCCACGGCTCGAGCTCATGGGCGACTTTCTTGCGGATCATGGAATGGAAACCAGCGATCAGATTGCGTGCTTCCACCAGCATGGGCACACCCGCCTCGATGACAGCGATCATCATAGTGTCGGTTTTGTTCAGTTGATCGCGCGCCGTCGTCATTAACCGTGCGATCGTTCTGGCTGATGGCACCTTGTGGAGTTGCTGATCGGATGCCTGTTCGGCGCGTCGTCGTCGCCTTGCCCATTCGCTGACGACACCCAGACGTCCCCGAAAGCCCTTTGTCTTCAGCCGTCGCCAAAGCTCGCTTGCATTGTGGCAACCAGATTTCCATTGCCCTTCCAGCAAGGGCAGCCAGGCTTCGAGTGAACTCTGGCGGGCGCGGAAAATATCGGTCCGCTGGCCACGGACCACCTGACGGACCAGCTTACGGCTGTGGCCGGTGCGACGCACGATCTCCTTGATGGGGATGTCTTCGCTGGCAAGTTTCATGATTGCCGCATTTGTCTCCTCGCGCCGCAGATAGCCTTCGTATTGCCGCTTCTCCGCGTAGGTGAGCAGATCGGGATGGACCGTCGTAGCGCCGATCGCAGTTCGGATTGTCGGCATCGCGGACGGCGTCGAGGAAAGCCGCACTCGCATTCTTCATGAGATGCCAGCGGTCGGCGACCTGAACCGCTTCGTGCAACGCCTTCGCAGTCGCTTCACCGTAACCGCCGCCGCGGTCGCGCGAGACGGTTTCGATCTGAGGATGGTCGGCGAGCCAGGCCTCGACGGTGGCAACCTCACGATCAGGCAACAGTGTCACGATCCGCCGCCGCTCCAGATCACAGACGATCGTGCCGTAACGATGGCCGCGACGGAAGGCCCAATCATCAATGCCGACAACTTTGAGAGGATCTGTTTGCAAACAGGCCCGTCGCCGCACCACCCGCAGCAGCGTGTCATTATTGACCGGGACCATCAGCCGCTTCGCAAAACTGGCCGCCGGCCGGCCGCCGAGCGCCAGCCCAAGATGATGAACGATACACTCCAATCGCGAGGTCCGGCGGGATCGCTCGGCGACATGCCCTCAAGCTGTCGTCGGCGGCGAAGGGTGAAAACGTTGTGATCTCGATCCTGAAGGATGAAGGGCCACTGCTTGATACAATCGAGCCGGCGCCCGGCGTCGTTTGCATAAGTCCTGTTCAAACTTACCTTGATTTGGTGATATCCGGGGAGAGGGGACAGGAGGCCGCTGACCATTTGCGGCAGGAGAAATTGCAATGGCTCCAGTAGTACCCCCGATCCGCAATCGGCCGCCGACTACGACGACCGCACCACCGCGGCCGTGAAATCGGTTCTACTGGAAATTGGTCAGATACTCGGCAGTTTCCAAGGGGCGGCGATAGCCTTGTCGGGGCAGCGAGGAGCCGTAGCCGATGATGAACGCACAGGAGAAGTCTGGCGTGAATGGGGCGATGATTGTCGAGCTTTGCTCTCGAGTCATTTCGTCAACCATCTTGCGTGACCGATTGGCGTCCATCTCCTCGTCCCGACCTTATATTACCCGTCGCCTGTCGCCGCCAGCGCGCAGTGACTTGTCAAGGATGGAGGCCCGCAGACCCCATCGCGCGGCGACTTGTCCTTGACGGTCACGAGCACGGCGGCAGGTTTGCCGTGGTCGGGGAACCCTTCCTTGGGCGGAAGCCCACGACAGTGTTCGAGAGGAACTCGCCATGAGCCGGGTGCGCAGAGATCGTCCGACGCTCTTGTATTTGCTGGATCCCAGCCGGCTCCGCCTCCGACTGCCTCGGTAGCTCGGTATCCTGAGCGCGTCGGCGGCATCATGCCATTATCATCCTACGAATTGCATGCTCCATCGTCCTGGACGAGACCGGTTTGGCTAGCCAAAGGACGAAGGTCTGATTACCAGATGTGATCGGCATGGGGTCGCTTCCACCAACGACGATGATGGGCACCGTCATCAGGGTGGTACGTACGGCTTCGGGCTGTCCTGGCCCGAGGAAAGTCGCTTTATCGAAAATTAGGAGGTCGGCTGCCTTCCCGCTCTCGATCCAGTCGCAAAGACTCTCGGAGGTCGCGAAGCCGACCGGCCTATAACCCAGCGCGGCGATCTTATCCTTGTAGATCTCCAACGCTGCTGGATCGGGGTCAACGACTGCAATGATTTCTCCGTTGCCAAGTGATCCATCGCATGGGCCGAAAGCGCTATCAGCTCTGACCTGCTCCTCAGCGCAGGCCGGTAAGTAGAGATCGAAGCGTGTACCTCGGCCAACAGCCGAGGTGACGTCAAGGCATCCTGCGAGCGCGCTCACATGGCGGTCCACTGCAGCAAGACCCAGTCCGGTCCCGCCGACGCGAGAGCGCGTGGTAAAAAAGGGCTCAAAGATATGCGGAAGCACCGAACTTGCGATTCCTTGGCCATCGTCGCTGATGGAGAGGAGAACGTAATCTCCCGGTTTCAAGGTGCCCTTAGCCACGGGCTTCGTTTGACAGACGTGAGCGCGAGAAACGCTAATCTCGACACGGCCCTCATTCAAGAGAGCCTCCGACGCGTTCTTGCATAGATTCATAAGGATCTGCTGTATCTCGGTCGGGCTGCCCTCGATCACCGTTTGCCACTCGTTGATCTTGAAGTTCAACTCAACATCCGCACGAAGTGTAACCCGCAGCAATGGCGCGAGATCCATTACACTCTCCGAGACGTCGAAAGGCATCGTCACGCGCTTCCGATTTCGGCTTAGTGACAAAATTTGATCAATAATCAGTTTGGCTCGGTTGCTGGCTAAGATAATTTGGCCGATGTGGCCCCGAATTCTCGAGGGGCGGCGCACAAGACCTTTAGCCATCTCTGCGTAGCCGACTATTGCTCCTAGAACATTATTGAATTCATGTGTAACGCCGCTTGCGATTGTGCCGACAGCCGTCAGCCTTTCCGCATGCTCCCATCGACTCTCAAAAGGTTACGTTCCGTGTGTACACGTTGCATTTCAAGATGGTTGCCTAAACGCACAGTAGCGCTCGCCAGAACCAGGAGGTCGTCTGTGGAGGGTGGTGAGCGATCTCCTTCAAAAACAAGGATACAAACCGCAGCCTGCTGATCGGAGGCCCTGCAACCAACAATTTGACAAACACCGGTAGTGCCTACGGCAGTCCGAACCACTTCCGACGCCGGAACGACGCGAAACACGGGCTGTTCCGGGTGTACAAGTGAGACGACTTCATGGATTAGCGTGGCGTTCCAGACGCGCATGCGCTTGTTCGCGACAAAGTACTCGGTATTCCTGCTGATACTCGGATCCACCAGAGCAAGCGCGCATTGATCCGCATCGAAAACGCATTGAATGAGTCTAAGCGCTGCTTCGGTGGAGAAGCGCCGCGAAGCCTTCGTTGCTTGACTGTCGATGAAACAAGCTTCGATCTCACTCATCGCCGCTTCAAGCTCTAACCGCCTTTCCAACCGGTTCGTCCGCACATGCAGCGTGGAGGCTCGAATGGTCGCAAACAAGCAGAGGCATATGGACACCAAGCCAAAGAAAAGTCGTGTACGCTGCGCTTGCGCGCTGGCGAAGCTGTAGGCTTTCAGATGTTCTCGCTCCAATTCAGCGGCCTTGGCGAACGTGTCGAAGGATGGGATCCGATTGACAGCGCGGTCCAACCTCAACATTGAGGACAGGATAGCGCGGCCCTCGCGGGCAACATCCTCCGTGACTTGGTCCTGGCTAGGAGGAAGTCGGCGGAGAGACTGATCGATTTGTAATGCGAGGCTGAATCCCGGTCTGGCCGAAAATTGAAGGATCAGATTGGAAAATTCAGGCCTGTTCGACACTCCCCCCCGAAGGCGATTAGCCGAGCGAGCAAAGCGTACGAGAGAGCTTTGCAGAAGCTCATTTTGCGCGGCCGAGGCCGAGATGGCAGCTTCTGTGTTTTCGAGGGAATTTTTGAGCTGTGCAACCAACCTGGAGTGCACCCCGGAGCTCTCATTGGGCGAAATCTCAACAAGGCGTTGGTAGTTTTGGAGGTTCCTTTTTAATGCTTGCCCGGTAGAAGCAACGGAACGGAAGTCCAATACCATGTCGGCGCGGGCGACGTCTCGCTGGAGCAATGCGTAGTTGATCTGAATCGTCCGCAGTTCGCTTAGGACCGCCTCGTTGATCTGGGGGTCTTGCCACTGTATCGCGACCAAGAGCGCAACCGAGGCCACTAGGGCCATTACAGAAGCTTTGTCGGTACTGAGCCATTTTTCCCAAACGAACGGCGTTTGATCCGCGGTGCGTGCCTTGCGAAGGTCCGATTTGAATTCTAGCTCCCCATCGCGTCGGTGTGCGGCCGGATGCTGCTGGAACAGGAAAGCCAAGTGTACCTCTCCCCTCAAATAGGCGGTGTAGACGCCGTTGCACTCTGCCCCGATGGCCCGCTGACCTTCCATTGATTCGCGGGCGTTTCGACCTCGACGGCGAGGCGGCAGCACAAGGCGGGCAACTGATCGCAGTTTTCGGAACTGGTCTTCCGAGAGATCATCGAAGGGGCATACAAGCGCACGCCTGCAGCAGCCGAGGATGATACCGGTCGGTCAAACGCAACTGGCGAGGGCCGGATCTGCTGTTGGCTGGCAGCTAACACTGGCGGGGCGGCGGCCTCAACTCCGGCGTGCCTAGAGCCGGCTGCTGCGAAAGCGTCCGACACGCTTCCCTTGGGGTCATCCCGTCCAGCGGGCATCCTTGGATCGCTGAAAAAAGACGAGGCGGCTTGATGATCCTGCCCTCGCTGAAGCACCTCGCGAAACCCCTTTTCCAGTCGCAGAAGCTCCTCTGGACCGGTAGGCGGCTCGTCAGCTCGACCATCGAACAGCGGCCGGAGCGCCTCGGACACGTGCTGCT
Organism: Mesorhizobium sp. C395A; assembly: GCF_030323205.1. NCBI lineage: Bacteria > Pseudomonadati > Pseudomonadota > Alphaproteobacteria > Hyphomicrobiales > Phyllobacteriaceae > Mesorhizobium > Mesorhizobium sp. C395A. The sequence continues at coordinate 6,005,811 of NZ_CP100473.1, forward strand.
CAAAGCCCACTCGCCGGGCCTGGACCGCTTGCCCGTCTTCCAAGCCGGCGTCCTGCACCTGCGACAAAGCTGTTACACGGGATGGATTACTATTTCGCGGGTTCATACTAGCCTCACATCAAACTGTATCGTCAAAGTCCTGCGCCAATTCACACAGCGGGTCATCGAGTTGAGATTCTGCGGAGAGCGCCTCCTCTGCTCCCGTCAAGGGCGCCGGCTCCGGGAGGGCGCCTGTCTGGCTTTCAAAGATGCGTTTCAGAATGCGATCGAAAAATATCGCACCTTCCTCAATTTTAATGGTGGCGGACCTTTGATGAGAACAATCTCGTAGTCGTCATCAAGCAGCCGAACCTGGTCGGGACGCAATAGCGGTGCACCTTGATGTGAATTCTGAATGTTCCAATCGAACGTTCGCGCCTGGCTGTAGGAAATCGATTGGGCTTGAAATGTGAATCCACCGATAGCTTTGGAAATGTAGTTCGGAGTCTCGTCATCTACCTCGATGTTCCTAGAAGCGCGCCGGCAGCCCGGGCGGGGGGCTTGGGGTTAGACTGCCAGCGCACGCCACTCATAAAGAGCGGCCTCTTTTCGCGGTTCGGGCACCCATAGTCAACCCGGCAACGTCTGGATGCCCGCTGTGCTTTTTGCAGAGCGGCGATGCCGGGCATATCGGCCGATCCTGTCTAGGATGGTGTGGCCACTCTCGTCGGCCGAGTTGATGCTCCAGCCAGTATCGCCTTGCCGACCAGCATGAGTTCGCCGTTAGCAATCCATCGTTGCGAGCCGAGACCGAGGTAAAAAGCGCGTGTTATCGACTATGTAGCTGACGCTCCCGCTGACGCAGGGTTCCCGCCATTGCCTCGAGGACTACCTCGAAATGAAATACCTCTGCACGGGCGGCATCTGAAGCATGGGCTTGCAGGGCTCGCAGACCGGTAAACCAGCGAGCCATCTCCAAATATGTGAATTGTGGATTGCTCCTCGACGGGAGCTGAGGGGCGGCTCCGCAAGCCTTACGACGCTCTTTGCGAGCCGTAGCTGCAGCTGGCAAAAGGCCGGGCTACGTCGCGCCAGCGCAATCGGCGCGCAGAAAATTAGGCCTACCCGCTCCGGGACCGCGGACCTCGTCAGCTTCTCGTAAGTATGCCCGAGTAGGTTGCTCAGCTGATCTGTGGACGTGAGGCTAGCGTGAACCGGCACAAATTTGACCTATCCAATGTAACAGGTTGGCGGCAGGTGCAGCCCCCGGCATCTCAAGAGCAAGCGGCACAGGCCGGGCAAGAGGGCTTTGAGCAGCGCTCGGGCGAGGCGCGCCAAGCCGCTCCCCAAATTCCCGCCCCCGGCGTTCCGGCTCTGCCAGACCCGTTCCATCCTCATCCGTCTCAGGGAGACCTGAGCCTCATCGAAGGCGCGGCCCCATGGGAAGCGCAGCCCATGATGCAAGGGAGCGGACAAGAACACGCCGCGGCGCCGTACGCCGGAGGCAGTGGGTCGATGCTAGGTGCCTCGGTGCTGCAGCCGGGTCACTCAACGGCGCGCCATCATCATGCGCCGGATTCGTCAGTGGGTGATCTGAATCCTTCCGCACCGTTCGAGTTGCGTGACCATGCTCGTTCCGCCGTGCCGGCGGCGGTGCAGCCAGATCCTCCAATAGTGGTCTCCGACGGTCGCGGCTGCAAGCGTCCTCTTTATTCCAACGATGCGACCGTTGTCGAAGGGCTGAGGTCACTCTACGCGGGTAAGGCCAAGGAGGACACGGTCAAGCGCCATGTAAATTCTCTTTACGGCTTTGGTCGTTGGCTCTTTAAAAATAACAAGCCGGGATTTGCTGCTCGGCTTCACGAGGAGTCGCTGGATGAAGATCTCAAGGAGTACGAGAGCAGTGGTGGCTCCTCGACTGTGGCTGTGGCACTGCGTCGTCTCAGAGAGTCGGCGGGCGGAGTGCCAATGGTGGGCCGCGCTGTCCTGAATCCCGACCCTGCCGACGCCGTGCTCATCAAAGAGTACAAGGCGGCTCTCATCAAAGAGTACAAGGGAGCGCCTGCGACCGGGCCGAATCGCCAAACCATTCACGACTATGGAGCTACTCTTAGACGTTTCAGTGAATACCTGGTTGAAAACAACAAGCCGGGGATTGCGGCTCGGCTTCACGAGGAGTCGCTGGATGAAGATGCCAAGCGCTATAAGGACTCCAGTGGTGACCGGAGGATCATTGCACTAGCTCATCTCCGGAAGTTCCTGCCGTCCGCCGCACTCGGGCGCGAAATTGCCCTTGCTGCTCGTCCGGAAGACGCAGTCGGCATGGAGGCTCGTGCCATTGGGGACGCCGCTGCGCAGCACAGCGGGCCGCAGAAGGCATTGGGTCGGCCAGAGAAGCTCCCTGGGGAAGCTAATGAAGACGCCGCTGTTCTGCCATCGTCTTTCGTACCAACTGGGCACCATCACCAAGCCTCGGATCCCGCAGAGTCCTTTCGTCCCCTGATCTGGCGCGACGGCGACCAGCGCGCGCCGGACGAGCGGATCGCTGCACAGGACAGGAGCAACCTGCTACCAAGCGAGGAGGTGCCACTGAGGCCACCGGAATTCGCTCCGCCCAGCTTGCGGGCGGGGAATTCCGCCTCGCCAGAGCTCTTTCCTGAGGGGATGTCCCCTGCGGTCGAAGGGTTTTTTGGTGTTTTCGGCGACCCCAGCGGGCGGGTGCTCGGCGCATGGCAATTGCTAGGCGACGAACATATCCAGAGGGATTACCAGCTCCTGGAGCAGGAGTTGCAGGGGAACAATCCAGAACTCGCCGCCCGGACGCGGTTCGTGGATCCCCTCGTAGCCAATTATCATCTGCGCTTGGGCTCCGAGAGCGACAAGCTAAGCGCATTCCAGCGCATCGTCCATAATCAGAACGGTAACGACACAGCCGACTTCCTGTTCGTGCCAGTGAGCGATGGCGGTAAGACTCTTGCGGAGCGCGGCAAACATTGGTCGCTGCTGTTCGTTGATCGCAGCGACCGGGAACGGCCGGTTGCCTATCATTATGACTCCGTCAGCGGATGGCATGACAAGCTTGCAAAACACCTCGCAGAAAGGCTGGGCGCCAGCCTGGAGACCCGCGTGGACTTACCCCGCATCGCCCAGCAGAGCAACGAGTGGGATTGCGGAGTCTACGTGGTGGACGGCACGCGGGCGCTGGTTGGGCGATTGCAAAGATGGCAGCCAGACCAGCCAGACCTGAACCTCAACAACCTCGTCGTCAATCGGCAGGCACTACAAACCCGACTCATGGGTGACGATACATCTGGAACGGCAAATTATCTCACGAACTTTGAACTCATGGACCGACAGGCGCGAGACGCGGTTAAGGAAAGCCCCGTTGGGACGTTTCACCAGCGGATCAAGCGGCTCGGCCAGTCAGCGCGAGCGTTGCACGACAGAGCCCTGGCTCCAGTCGCGCCGGACCAAGGCAACCCAGACTCGGTGTTCGTACGGGACGTTGTTCCCGGGGAAACACGCCATCATCATGCGCCGGATTCGTCAGTGGTTGATCTGAATCCCCCCGCACCGTTCGAGTTGCGTGACCATGCTCGTTCTATGCCGGCGGCGGTGCAGCCAGATCCTCCAGTAGTGGTCTCCGGTCGCGACAAGCGTCCACTTTATTCCAACGATGCGACCGTTGTCGAAGGGCTGCGGTCAGCACTCTATGCCGGTAAGGTCGGGGAGCGCACGGTCACGGACCATGTAAATTCTCTTCTCGGCTTTGGTCGTTGGCTCTTTGATAATAACAAGCCGGGATTTGCTGCTCGGCTTGACGATCCGTTGCTGGATCAGGATCTCAAGGAGTACCAGCGCGAGAGTGGCTCCTCGAACGTGGCTAGAGCACTGGGTCGTCTCAAAGAGTCGGCGGGCGGAGCGCCAATGGTGGGCCGCGCTGCCCTGAATCCCGACCCTGTCGACGCCGAGCTCATCAGAGATTACAAAGCGGCTCTCATCAAAAAGTACGAGGCAGAGCCTGCGACCGGGCCGAATCCCAAAACCACTCAGGACTATGCGGCTACTCTTAGACGTTTCAGTCAATACCTGCATGAAAACAACAGGCCGGGGATTGCGGCTCGGCTTTACGAGGGGTCGCTGGATGAAGATGCCAGGCGTTATTTGGACTCCAGTGGTAACCGGTGGATCAGTGCACTAGCTCATCTCCGGAAGTTCCCGCCGTACGCCGCACTCGGGCGCGAAATTGCCCTTGCTGCTCGTCCGGAAGACGCAGTCGGCATGGAGGCTCGTGCCATTGAGGACGCCGCTGCGCAGCACAGCGGGCCGCAGAAGGCATTGGGTCGGCCAGAGAAGCTCCCTGGGAAAGCTAAGCAGCTGAGCGAGATCGGCAATTCAGGCGCTCGCGTGCTGATGCAGGCCCCCACCCATCAAGTGGGTGCATTGCCATGGGAGGCGCAGCCCATGATGCTGGGGGACGAGCACCTGGCACCGCATACCGGAGGCAGTGGGTCGATGCTGGGTGCCTCGGTGCTGCAGCCGGGTCACTCAAGGGCGCGCCATCATGATGCGCCGGATTCGTCAGTGGTTGATCTGAATCCCCTCGCACCGTCCGATTTGCGTGACCATGCTCGTTCTGTGCCGGCGGCGCCTGCCGGGCCAGCGTTCGCCAGGGCTGAGGAGACGCCCTCCGCGGTTGGCGAGGCCGCGGTGGCCGAAAGGTGGGCTCGGTTGCAAAAGCAAATGGACGAACCAGTGCATGATCCCGGCCCTCGGGTGGATACATCGCCATGGGAGGCGCAACTCATGGTGCAAGGGAGCGGACAAGAACACGCCGCGGCGCCCTACGCCGGAGGCAGTGGGTCGATGCTGGGTGCCTCGGTGCTGCAGCCGGGTCACTCAACGGCGCGCCATCATCATGCGCCGGATTCCTCAGTGGTTGATCTGAATCCCCCCGCACCGTTCGAGTTGCGTGACCATGCTCGTTCTGTGCCGGCGGCGCCTGCCGGGCCAGCGTTCGCCAGGGCTGGGGAGACGCCCTCCGCGGTTGGCGAGGCCGCGGTGGCCGAAAGGTGGGCTCGGTTGCAAAAGCAGAAGGTCGACGCTGATTTGTCGGGATATTTCGACTCGATTCCGCACGCGGACCTTCTACGATCGCCATGGGAGGCGCAACTCATGACGCAAGGGAGCGGACAAGAACACGCCGCGGCGCCCTACGCCGGAGGCAGTGGGTCGATGCTGGGTGCCTCGGTGCTGCAGCCGGGTCACTCAACGGCGCGCGATTCGTCAGTGGTTGATCTGAATCCCCCCGCACCGTTCGAGTTGCGTGACCATGCTCGTTCTGTGCCGGCGGCGCCTGCCGGGCCAGCGTTCGCCAGGGCTGAGGAGACGCCCTCCGCGGTTGGCGAGGCCGCGGTGGCCGAAAGGTGGGCTCGGTTGCAAAAGCAAATGGACGAACCAGTGCATGATCCCGGCCCTCAAGTGGATACATCGCCATGGGAGGCGCAACTCATGGTGCAAGGGAGCGGACAAGAACACGCCGCGGCGCCCTACGCCGGAGACAGTGGGTCGAGGCTAGGTGCCTCGGTGCTGCAGCCGGGTCACTCAACGGCGCGCCATCATGATGCGCCGGATTCGTCAGTGGTTGATCTGAATCCCCCCGCACCGTCCGAGTTGCGTGACCATGCTCGTTCTGTGCCGGCGGCGGTGCAGCCAGATCGCCCAAAAGTGGTCTCCGGTCCCGACAAGGGTCCTCTCTATTCCAACGATGCGACCATTGTCGAAGGGCTGAGGTCAGCATTGGAGAGCACGGTCAAGCGCCATGTAAATTCTCTTCTCGGCTTTGGTCGTTGGCTCTTTGATAATAACAGGCCGGGATTTGCTGCTCGGCTTCACGAGGAGTCGCTGGATCCGGATCTCAAGGAGTACGAGAGCAAGAGTGGCTCCTCGGACGTGGCTAGAGCAGTGGGTCATCTCAAGACGTGGGCGGGCGGAGCGCCAGTGCTGGACCGCGCCGCTGTCCTGAATAATCCCGACCCTGCCGACGCCGCGCTCATCAGAGATTACACAGCGGCTCCCATCAAAGATTACAAGGCAGCGCCGACCGGGCCGAATCCCGCTACCATTCAGACCTATGGATCTGCTCCTAGACGTTTCAGTGAATACCTGGTTGAAAACAAAAAGCCGGGGATTGCGGCTCGGCTTCACGAGGGGTCGCTGGATGAAGATGCCAAGCGCTATAACAACTCCGGTGGGATCAGTGCACTAGCTCATCTCCGGAAGTCCGAACTCGGGCGCGAGCTCCCTGGGAAAGCTAATGAAGACGACGCTGTTCTGCCATTGTCTTTCGTGCCAACTGGGCCCCATCACCAAGCCTCGGATCCCGCAGGGTCCTTTCGTCCCCTGATCTGGCGCGACGGCGACCAGCGCGCGCCGGACGAGCGGATCGCTGCACAGGACAGGAGCAACCAGCTATCAAGCGAGGAGGTCCTCATCAACCGTGAGCATGATACAGCGGAGTTGAGACCAGCGAAGAGGCAAAGGCCCCTGAACAGTCGTCTGCAGGACGTTGCCACTGAGCCGCAGCTGAGCGAGATCGGCAATTCAGGCGCTCGCGTGCTGATGCAGGCCCCCACCCATCAAGTGGGTGCATTGCCATGGGAAGCGCAGCCCATGATGCAAGGGAGCGGACAAGAACACGCCGCGGCGCCGTATGCCGGAGGCAGTGGGTCGATGCTGGGTGCCTCGGTGCTGCAGCCGGGTCACTCAACGGCGCGCCATCATCATGCGCCGGATTCGTCAGTGGTTGATCTGAATCCCCCCGCACCGTCCGAGTTGCGTGACCATGCTCGTTCTGTGCCGGCGGCGGTGCAGCCAGATCCTCCAATAGGGGTCTCCGGTCGCGACAAGGGTCCCCTCTATTCCAACGATGCGACCGTTGTCGAAGGGCTGAGGTCAGCTTACGCGGGTAAGGTCAAGGAGAGCACGGTCAAGCGCCATGTAAATTCTCTTCTCGGCTTTGGTCGTTGGCTCTTTGACAATAACAGGCCGGGATTTGCTGCTCGGCTTGACGAATCGTCGCTGGATCAGGATCGCAAGGAGTACGAGAGCAGGGGTGGCCCCTCGGAGTACGAGAGCAGGGGTGGCCCCTCGATCGTGGCTAGAGCACTGGGTCGTCTCAAGACGTTGGCGGGCGGAGCGCCAGTGGTCGACCGCCCTGTCCGGAATCCCTACCCTGCCGACGCCGCGCTCATCAGAGATTACACAGCGGCTCTCATCAAAGAGTACAAAGAAGCGCCTGCGACCGGGCCGAATCGCGGTACCATTCAGGTCTATGGATCTACTCTTATACGTTTCAGTGAATACCTGCATGAAAACAAAAAGCCGGGGATTGCGGATCGGCTTCACGAGGGGTCGCTGGATGAAGATGCCAAGCGCTATGTGAACTCCGGTGGTAACCGGAGGATCAGTGCACTAGCTCATCTCCGGAAGTTCGCACCCGGGCGCGAAATTGCCCTTGCTGCTCGTCCGGAAGACGCAGTCGGCATGGAGGCTCGTGCCATTGGGGACGCCGCTGCGCAGCGCAGCGGGACGCAGGAGGCATTGGGTCGGCCAGAGAGGCCCCCTGGGAAAGCTAAAGACGGGCGGGTGCTCGGCGCATTGGAATGGCTAGGCGACGAACATATCCAGAGGGATTACCAACTCCTGGAGCAGGAGTTGCAGGGGAACAATCCAGATCTCGCCGCCCGGACGCGGTTCGTGGATCCCCTCGTAGCCAATTATCATCTGCGCTTGGGCTCCGAGAGCGTCATGCTAAGCGCATTCCAGCGCATCGTCCATCAGAACGGTAACGACACAGCCGACTTCCTGTTCGTGCCAGTGAGCGATGGCGGTAAGACTCTTGCGGAGCGCGGCACCCATTGGTCGCTGCTGTTCGTTGATCGCAGCGACCGGGAACGGCCGGTTGCCTATCATTATGACTCCTACAACGGATGCAATGACACGCTTGCAAAAGAGCTCGCAGAAAATCTGGGCGCCAGCCTGGAGACCCGCGTGGGCGTATCCCGCATCGCCCAGCAGAGCAATGTGGTGGATTGCGGAGTCTACGTGGTGGACGGCACGCGGGCGCTGGTTGGGCGATTGCAATCGCAGCCAGATAACCTGAACCTCAACAACCTCGTCGTCAATCGGCAGGCACTACAAACCCGCCTCAGGGGTGACAATACATTCGGAACGGCAAATAATCTTACGAACTTTGAACTCATGGACCGACAGGCCCGAGACGCGGTTAAGGAAAGCCCCGTTGGGACGTTTCACCAGCAGATCAAGCGGCTCGGCCAGTCAGCGCCAGACGTTGCTCCCGGGGACCCATTTAAATTTCAAAGTCTTGAGAGCAAGGGGGACGCCGCTGCGCAGCGCAGCGGGCCGCAGGAGGAATACAGTTGGCCAGAGTATCTCCCCCCTGGGAAAGCTAATGAAGACGACGCTGTTCTGGCATCGTCTTTCGTGCCAACTGGGCCCCATCACCAAGCCTCGGATCCCGCAGGGTCCTTTCGTCCCCTGAGCTGGCGCGACGGCGACCAGCGCGCGCCGGACGAGCGGATCGCTGCACAGGACAGGAGCAACCAGCTACCAAGCGAGGAGGTCCTCATCAACCGTGAGCATGATACAGCGGAGTTGAGACCAGCGAAGAGGCAAAGGACCCCGAACAGTCGTCTGCAGGACGTTGCCACTGAGCCGCAGCTGAGCGAGATCGGCAATTCAGGCGCTCGCGTGCTGATGCAGGCCCCCACCCATCAAGTGGGTGCATTGCCAGGGGAGGCGCAGCCCATGATGCAAGGGAGCGGACAAGAACACGCCGCGGCGCCGTACGCCGGAGGCAGTGGGTCGATGCTAGGTGCCTCGGTGCTGCAGCCGGGTCACTCAACGGCGCGCCATCATCATGCGCCGGATTCGTCAGTGGGTGATCTGAATCCTTCCGCACCGTTCGAGTTGCGTGACCATGCTCGTTCCGCCGTGCCGGCGGCGGTGCAGCCAGATCCTCCAATAGTGGTCTCCGACGGTCGCGGCTGCAAGCGTCCTCTTTATTCCAACGATGCGACCCTTGTCGAAGGGCTGAGGTCAGCACTCTATGCCGGTAAGGTCGGGGAGATCACGGTCAAGCGCCATGTAGATATTCTTTTCGGCTTTGGTCATTGGCTCGTTGAAAATAACAAGCCGGGGATTGCGGATCGGCTTCACGATTCGTCGCTGGATCGGGATCGCAAGGAGTACGAGATCTGGGGTGGCGGCCCCTCGGCCGTGGCTGGGTCACTGGGTCGTCTCAAGACGTGGGCGGGCGGAGCGCCAGTGGTGGGCCGCCCTGCCCTGAATCCCCACCCTGCCGACGCCGTGCTCATCAGAGAGTACACAGCGGCTCTCATCAAAGCGTACGAGGCAGCGCCGACCGGGCCGAAACCCCGTACCGTTGAGGTCTATGGGTCTGCTCTTAGACGTTTCAGTCAATGCCTGGTTGAAAACAAAAAGCCGGGGATTGCGGATCGGCTTCACGAGCGGTCGCTGGATGAAGATGCCAAGCGCTATATGAAAACCGCTGACATCAGTGCACTAACTCATGTCCGGAAGTTCGCACTCGGGCGCGAAATTGCCCTTGCTGCTCGTCCGGAAGACGCAGTCGGCATGGAGGCTCGTGCCATTGGGGACGCCGCTGCGCAGACCGCGGCACAAGCTCATGGCCACGCAGGAGAGCAGGGACCCATCTCTCGAGCTCAACAAGTCGCGCCAGCGCCGTTTGAACGGCACTTGGGCAAGAAGCGTGAGGCCCAGGACGGACTGACGAGTACACTTGACAGGAGCAACCTCGTGAACAGCGGGGGCGTCATCATAAACAATGAACATTACACAGCGCTGTTGAGACCGGCGAAGAGGCAGAGGACTGATAATCCGCAAAGCCGCGCCATGGGGCGGCAACTGAGCGAAGCAACCACGACGTCCATCAGCCAAGCCTCCGATCAAGCCCGAGCGGACCTAATGGCTTCCTTCAGAAGCAGGGAGCGCTCCGACGCGGGGCGTTGAGCTCCATGGCTGGGGTCAAGCAGAACAGCTCTCTTGACGACAGAGGCGCTGATGCGATCTCCGGACCGGTAGCTCTCGCTGTAATTGATCAGGCTGGTACTGTTGGAAGGCTTGATCAGCCTCGTCCCCCCAATCTCCAGCATAGCTCACTGTCACGCGGCCAACGTGCCTCCGTAGCTAACATCTACGTCAGCGTTGAAGAAGTACCCTGCGCCACGGGATGTTTTGACCAGGCGAGGGTTGGCCGCATCAGCCTCCAGCTTTCGGCGCAAGCGCATGATTAGGACATCGATACTTCGATCGTACACCTCTTCTCCACGCACACGGCTCGCGAGCAAAAGCCGTTCTCTGGATAGCACGTTGCGGGGGTTCTCCAGAAATGCGATCAAGAGATTGAACTCACATGCGGTAAGCTTGACCTCGCCACGCTCCGCACAGATCAGTCGCCGCTGCTTCACGCTGAGCTTCCAGGCCCCAAAGCGAAATGAGCGCTGCTCTCTGGTTCGCGGACTAGAAATGCGCTGGCGTAGCGCTACTCGAATGCGGGCCAAGAATTCGCGCATCCCGAAAGGCTTGGGAATGAAATCGGTTGCGCCGAGCTCCAGTGCAACCACTTTTTCCGCCTCATCAAGCCGGTCGCCGCTGATCACTATGATAGGAACATCCGATTTTGTCGCCAGATTGCGGACGATCGCAAGTCCATCCTCCCGGCCTAGGTTAAGGTCAACAACCACGAGATCGACTGGCTCACGTGAAAGAACATAGTCAAACTGCTTGCTATCGTGGACTGCGGTTACCTTCAGGGCATGCATCGTGAGATACTCGGCGATGAGGCGCCGCATTGCGGCATCATCGTCAATGACAAGAACATGTTTCAACGGCACACCTCGCTTTGGGGGTTGCGCCCCGATCAGGGTTGCATTACCTGAATCTGCAAGCAAAAGGTATGTATTAGTGACGACATTACTTGAAATTGAACAACTGGTTCTCAAAACTCTCAACGCTCTAGTTGCCGAAAACGTAGAGGTGTCGATGACAACCAGAATGCGGGATCTCGGCCTCGACAGCCTCGACTATAACGAGCTTGCTACGGCGATCGAGAGCCGACTTGGCTGGTTTGTCGACGATTACAAGCTCTGGCAATACGAGTCCGTAAGGCATGTCGCCGACGCCGTCGCCAGTCAGGAGTTGCGCACCCCTGGCCTGGGCAGGACATGTTAAGCGGAACCACCAGCAGTGCGGCAAGTGCTGGAGTAGTGCTGTAGGCACAGGTTACGGTGAGGCCAGCTTGGGCGGCGGTAGCTATGGCCATTGCTCCGCTGCGGTTTCTATTCGTGACTGGTGTGTTTGAGAACTGTTGGGTCAGCCCGGTCCATGTCGCAGTGCCGATGCCCCCATTGGTGGCGTTGCCCGCAATTGCGATTGCTGCGCCCAGGGCACCAATGCTGACGGTCGTTGTCAGGCCACCCGTTGAATTGTTGTCAGAGGCAACAGTGCCCACCACACCATCCCAATTGGTGGTCGTATAGACCGACATGTAGTCACGGAACACGCTCTCACTATACGTGGTCACGATCGTTGCCGTCGTACCGGTTGGCACGAGGGCTGACCACACTGACAGATAGACCACACCAGAATTGAAGATGCTTTCCACCTGAGCGAGAAGGGTGGCAGCCACACCCCCAATCGTCATACTGTTGACGGTCACTGCACTTTCGGTCTCAGTTGTCACGATGACACGACGATTAGCGTGTGGCGCGACAAGAAGCGGAATGCTGGTGTGGGTGTAAACGGTCGTGGCAGTCGAGTCTTCGTGAGTGCCATTGAAGACCAGATCTATGGGGAACATTTTCTCCCAGACGCCCGAGCTGCGCACATAGACCTGTCGAGCCTTGGTCCAGAGGCTTGAGATTTTCACCCAGACGGCGCTGGCCGCCCCCCAGACCCCGGAGGCTCTGACGTAAAGGGCCATTACGGCTGCACCCAGAAATCACCGTCCACGCCGCCAGAAGGGGCAGCGGCCGAGATCGTGACGCTGCGATTTGCCATCGTGCCGACGCCGAGAAGCGCCTTGGTCTGGGCAATGGACTGCGGTCGACGATAATTGTCCCCGGTGCCGTCACTCGACACGCGACCGACGAAGCTCGTCACAGCGTCGGCACCTGTGGCGTAGGTCGAGCGGTACAAACGCGTCGTGATATCACCAGCGCCATCGCGCTGAGGCGATGAACATGTATGGCGAGAGCAGAACGTTTGGGGCGGGGCGGGACGAAGAGGTTGCGGAGGGCTGACAAGGTCGAGACGAAGCGTTGCAGGCCTCCCGGCGATCGGACCCCTGCATCATCCGCTCCCGTTTTCGCGGCGGCACATGGGAATTCTCCGCTCCGTTGTTCAACCCCTTGTGCGACCGGTGCTTGACGTCCGGCATCACCTGTCGCTTTGCCGCTCCATACGAGCGCAGCTAGTCGGTGATCATGCGCTTCGGCGCGAGCCCCTGCTTCTTCAACAGCCGCGTCAGCAAGCGCTTGGCGGCCTTGGTGTTGCGGCGGTTTTGCACGATTTCGTCCAGCACATATCCATCCTGGTCGACGGCGCGCCACAACCAAAGCTTTTTGCCGGGCGATGGTGACGACCACTTCCTTCAGGTACCAGACATCATTCCGGCACGGCGGCTTGCGACGCAAGCAGCGAGCGCAGTCCAGCCCGAACTTGATGCCCCACCGGCGACTTGTCTCATACGAAACCACGATGCCGCGTTCCAGCAGCATTTCCTCAACCAGGCGCAGGCTCAGCGGAAACCGGAAATAAAGCCAGACCGCGTGGGCGATAATAGGCGGCGGAAATCGGGGGGTAGCTGACGGCGGGCGTATTCATGCCCCCCGGCGTCCATGTCGCAAATCTTGACGATTGCTTTGTGTGTCAAGCCCGCCGCAGGTCTCAACGCGTTCATATGCAGACATTGTGAAAATCGCCCTATTCCGCCTTTTTTTACCGCCCCTTAAGTCCCCCGCTCGCATGCTTGTCGATGCATTGAACTCATAGCCATCGGCCAAGAATTTTGGAAAATATGTTTCCGCTCGCAGCAGAAAACGTGAGAGTCGCTGTAGGCCTAACGTCAAGGGGAGAGAGCGGTTTGATTGGACGAAATGGGTACCGGAGTACCGAGTCATGAAGCCACGAGGTAATCTGGTCCGACTGAAGCAATTTCAGGTGAATGAGAAGCGGCGACAGTTGCACCAGCTAGACATCATGATTGCCGATTTCGAACGCATGGCGCGAGAACTGGACTTCCAGATAAACGCCGAGGAAACGAAGGCCGGCATCTCCGATGTCAATCATTTCGCTTATCCGACGTTCGCCAAGGCCGCTCGCCTACGTCGTGACAACGTCAAGAATTCGCAATCGGACCTTCTGCGGCAGAGAACCGCAGCCGAGCCATGCCTCGCCGAGGCTGAAGCAGAGCTCTCCAAGGCGCAACTGCTAGAATCGCGCAGCGGCAGAGGCCAAGACCTCGAACCCGGCAACCGAAGCGCCATGATCGGCTGAGCCGGACGGCTTCAGCGCGCCTCAATTCGCGACACCGACTGGCCGTTGGCGCGCGAGAGGCGTGCGGGCACCTAAAGATATCAGCGTCTTGATGCAGCGATAGCTGGTCGGGACGGCTGTCATGCTGCGGGGACATACGCGATTTTGTTCCAGATTTGCATAGCGGCGTTACGCAGGTATGGGGGAAAGTGGAATTGGTTGGCAATCGGATCATCGGTGGAGACGAACCGCTGCCGGCGGACCGGCGCCTGGCGGCAACGCCTGGCGCTTTCGGCGGCGGCGGTAACGGCAAAGCAGGCTGGCCGCCTCGAGGATGAAGCGGCCCCTGCGTGATGCCGTTCTGCTCACGGCCGGGAGACGGGATCGGCCCCGCCGGCCGGATGCTGCTCGCTTGGCGCGGCACCGTAAAGTCAACCGACAGCTTATGAAGATGTGCGTACATTGGGCCATGTCAGAAGTTGCTCGTGGTCCGCTCTATGGTCGCCACCGCTTTCCCCCGAGATCATTGCGCACGCGGTATGGCTCTACTTTCGCTTTCCGCTCAGCCTGCGCGTGGTTGAGGACATGCTGGCGGCCCGCGGCATCATCGTCACGCATCAGACCGTTCGAAGCTGCGCGGAGAAATTCGGACGGCATTTCGCCCAGGAGATCAATATCAGCCGGCTGCCTGGGCGACAAATGGCATCTCGACGAATGTGTCGTGGCTATCAGTGGCAAGAAGCAGTGGCTCTGGCGTGCCGTCGATCAGGACGGCTTCGTCCTCGAAGTGCTGGTACAAAGCCGCCGAAATGCCAAGGCGGCAAAGCGTCTGATGCGCAAGTTGCTGAAAGCTCAAGGGCGGACACCACGGATCATGATCACCGACAAGCTCCGATCCTATGATGCCGCCATGCGCGCCCTCATGCCCGGCGTCGAACACCGGTCGCACACAGGCCTGAATAATCGAGCGGAAAATTCGCACCAGCCGACCCGACGACGCGAAAGGATCATGAAACGCTTCAAGTCGGCACGCCAGCTTCAGCGGTTCGTTTCCATCCATGATCCGATTGCCGACCTGCTCACTTTCCCTGCAATGCGCTGTCATCGGCTCAACATCGAGACCTGCGTAACGCCCCCATGCAAATCTGAACAAAATCGCGTGTGTCGCCACAGCGTGACAGCCGTCCCGGCCAGCTATCGCTGCATCAAGCCGCTGAAACTTACAGTGCCGGGCGCGCTGCTACCTGAATTTCCTTAACGCTCATTCAATGTGACAGCACCGATTCTTCTCAACCGCGGCATGCCCTAAATCGTCACTTGCGTTCCGATCTCGACGACGCGTCCGGTCGGGATCTGGAAATATTCGGTCGCATCGGCGGCCGTGCGTGCCAGGCCGATGAACAGCTTGTCCTGCCACACCGGCATGCCCGAATTGGGCGAGGCTTTGAGCGAGCGCCTCGACAGGAAGAAGGATGTCGTCATGATGTCGAACTTCCAGCCTTGCTTGCGGCAGATCGCCAGCGCGCGCGGGATGTTCGGCTGCTCCATGTAGCCGAAGGTCAGCGTCACCCGCATGAACAGCTCGTTGACCGTCTCCATCTTGACCCGGTCGCTGTCGGGCACCACCGGTTGCGGCGCGGTCACCACCGAAAGGATGACGTTCTGCTCGTGCAGCACCTTGTAGTGCTTCAGGCTGTGCATCAGCGCGGTTGGCGCGCTGAGTGGATCGCTCGTCAGGAACACCGCGGTGCCGGGCACCAGCTGCGGCTCTTTCTTCAGGAGATTGCCGGCGAGGAAATCGAGCGGGATTTCGTTGCGGCGGGTCTTGTCGAAGAGATAGCGGCTGCCGCGCACCCAGGTCCACATAGCCAGCACAATGGTGAAGGCCACCGCCAGCGAAGCCCAGCCACCCTCGAACACCTTGACGATGTTGGAGGCAAAGAAGCCGATGTCGATGAAGCCGAACAGCGCCGTCATGGCGACCGCCACCCACAGCCGCCATTTCCAGATCCGGGTCATGACGACGAACAGCAGCACCGTCGTCACCAGCATGTTGCCGGTCACCGAGATGCCATAGGCGGAGGCGAGCTTGCTCGATTCGCCGAAACCGACGACCAGCAGCATCACCGCCAGCGCCAGCAGCAGATTGACGCGCGGCATGTAGATCTGGCCCGACTGCCGTTCCGAGGTGTGCAGGATTTCGAGGCGCGGCAGCATATTGAGCTGCACCGCCTGCCGGGTCAGCGAGAAGGCGCCGGAGATGACCGCCTGGCTGGCGATGACAGTCGCGGCCGTCGCCAGCACGACCATCGGGATCAGCGTCCAGCCTTCGTTCATCTCGAAGAATGGATGGCCGACGACGCCGTTCTTGGCCAGCACGAAGGCGCCTTGCCCGGCATAATTGAGCAGCAGGCAGGGAAACACGATCGCCAGCCAGGCCAGCACGATCGGCTTGCGGCCGAAATGGCCGAGATCGGCATAGAGTGCTTCGGCGCCGGTGACGGCGAGGAAGATGGCGCCAATGGTCACGAAAGCGACGTCGGGCGAATTGATCAGGAAGGCGACGATGTAGTGCGGGCTGACCGCCCACAGGATTTCTGGATCGGCGATGATGTGGTTGAGCCCGGAAAGGCCAATTGCCAGGAACCACACCGCCGTCACCGGGCCGAACACCAATCCTACCCCGCCCGTGCCGAAGCGCTGCACCGCAAACACCATGGCAAGAATGACCAGTGTCAGCGGCACGACATAGGGCTGGAAGGTCGGCGTGACGACATTCATGCCCTCAACCGCCGACAGCACCGATATCGCCGGTGTGATGACGGCATCACCGAAGAAAAGCGATGCCCCGACGATGCCGATGCCGAGCATCAGCACCGAGCGCTTGGGGAAACTGCCGCGCGCCAGCGCCATCAGCGACAGCACGCCGCCCTCGCCGCCGTTATCGGCGCGCAGCACGAACATGATGTACTTGATGGTGACGATGATCGTCAGCGACCAGATGATCAGCGACAGCACGCCGAGGATATCGCCGCGCTCGGCGACATTGCCGCCCGACGACGCCACCAGCGCCTCACGGAACGCGTAGATCGGGCTGGTGCCAATATCGCCATAGACAACGCCGAGCGCGCCTAGCATCAGCACCTTGGGGCTTTGCTGTTCGATTGCCGGATGGCTCGACTGTTCGACGGGTTCTGCCTCGCTACCAGTATTGGTAAGGACCATGGACGACACTCCGATAAGGGGCGGCCCTCTACCTTTGCTGCACTGCAATATCAAGTGCCGCGAGGTAATGGCTCCGTATGCGGACCGCATTTGTTGCCGCACCGGCGGATTGTCTCATACGAAACCACGATCCCGCTCCCGGGCCATTTCCTCGACGAGACACAGGCTCAAGGGGACCTGAAGGAGGGCCAGACCGGATGGGCGATGATCTGCGGCAGGAAACGATAGCGCTGCTTGTAGCTGACGGCATATCTTTCTCCTTTGTGTGTCTGCCAGACGAGCGGGCGGGCACGGAAGTGGTCGCGCTCTGGCTGCCAGACATACTCGTCCAACCTGATGAAAACCTGACGTGTACACCCAGCCCAAACAGGTGCGAGGGGTCGGTCTATTACCAAAGGCTCTGAGGGCTGATTCTCTAGGGTTCCCGCCCAGATTGATCCGTGACCCTTGTTGTGTGCCGCCCCGGGTTGATCGGAGGCTCCATGTGTGGATGCCCCGTTTCATGCAAGTGCCTTTCGCGTCTTCGAGCATGTGATCGGGTGCGGTCATGTGTCAGGCCTGTGATGCGGCGTCGGAGGTGCCGCTGGCCGTCATGGAGATACGCGGATCAGGCGCAAATCAACTCGACGAGCTTTTCGCTCTTGGAGCCTCGGTGCATTTCCTGATCCCGATCAGACCGATCATTTGCCCTTGACGTTCACGACCTCCTCACATGCCGCCCATCATGGCCTCGCAGTCGCCGAGTGCATGCTCATGCTGCCGCGCTGCCAAGATCCCGGTAATCCTCTTTCTTTGTCAACATCGCCCATACCGAGCGAGCCATCTTGTTGGCCAACGCCATGGCAACCAGCATCAGCGGTTTGCGATCCAGCATTCGGGCGAGCCATGATCCTGGCCGCGCACCGCGGCGGGAGGCCCACTGGATGACGGACATTGCGCCGATGATCAGCAACCGTCGGATGTCCCGCTGGCCCATTTTAGACGTTCGGCCGGGCCGCTGCTTGCCACCGGTCGAGTGCTGGATAGGCACAAGTCCGAGCCAAGCGGCAAAGTCACGGCCGCGCTTGAAGGTCGACATTGGGGGCGCAAACGCTTCCACCGCCATGGCCGTGATCGGGCCGACTCCCGGCATGGTCTGAAGGCGGCGTGTATCCTCCCCGCACTGGGCTTCGCGGCGGAGGATTTTCTCCAGCTCGGCAACTTCGCAGCTCAACCGGTCGACCTGCTCCAAGTAGACGCGACCAACGTCGACAACCAGTTGGGGCATCGTAGATGCGGCGGCATCAATCGCGGCAGCCAAGGTTTTCAGGTGAGCCGGACCTTGCGGTGCGATGACGCCGTGTTCGGCAAGATGACCGCGCAAGGCGTTGATCAGTTGCGTGCGCTGGCGCACCAAGAGGTCGCGCGTCCGGAACACCATCGACCTCGCTTGCTGCTCTTCCGTCTTCACCGCCACAAACCGCATCGTTGGTCGAGATCCCGCTTCAGCTATGGCCTCGGCATCGGCGGTGTCGTTCTTCTGGCGCTTTACATAAGGCTTGACGTAGCTGGGCGGGATGAGCCTCACCTCGTGGCCCAGCTCCCGAATTGCCCGGCCCCATTCGTGTGCGCTCGCGCAGGCCTCCAAGCGACCACACAGGTTGGCTGTCGGGCCAAAAACGGGAGGACCTGAGAGCGAGCCATTCTCTTCCGGAATGCGACGCCGCCGTCGGCGTGAGCGCCATGAGCGTGGAAGACGCGCTTCGCCAGATCGATGCCAATGATGGTGACGTTGTTCATGTCGTTCCTCCTGTTGTCCGCAGCCCATTCTGCGATGGCAATTCTGCCACGCCGCTGGCTCGGCGGGAGGGGCATCCACTCCATCAACTCCTGAGAAGGTGGAACCATGACAAGCAAGGCGACTAACAAGTTCTCTCCCGAGGTCCGGACCCCCTGCGGTGCGGCTGGTTCTGGATCACGAACGCGAGCATACGTCGCGGTGGGCGGCGGTTTCATCGATCGCCGCCAAGATCGGCTGCAAGAAAGCCGAGCGTGACGGCGGCGTGCGCGCCGGAGTTCCCACGGATGCTGCGACGAAACTGAAGGCTCTGGAACGCGAGAGCCGCGAGCTTCGCAGGCCAACGAGAGCAAGGCTTCCGCGTATTTTGCCCAGGCGAAGCTCGACCGCCGGTTCAGGCCACGATCGCGTTCATCGACGATCACCGCAAGGCGCATGGGGTTGAGCCGATCTGCAAGGTGCTGCCGATCGCCCCGTCGACCTACCACGACCATGTCGCCAAGCGCGTCGACCCCTGCCGGCTGTCGGCTCGGGTAAGATGGGATACAGCCTCGAAGGATGAGGTCCGACGGTTTGAGGCGAACTTCCGCGTCTACGGCATTCGCAAGGTCTGGCGGCGGTTGCGTCGCGAGGGCTTCGAGGTCGCCCGCTGCACGGTTGCCCGCTTGATGAAGGCCATGGGCCTCGAAGGCATCGTCCGCGGCAAGCCGATCCGCACTACGGTGAGCGACAAGGCCGCACCTTGCCCTCTCGACCACGTCAACTGCCAGTTCCATGCTCCGGCGCCGAACATGCTGCGGGTCTCCGACTTCACCTGCGTCGCGACCTGGACGGGCTTCGTCTATGTCGCCTTTGTCGACACCTATGCCCGTCGGATCGTCGGCTGGCGGGTGAGCCGGACGGCGCATGCAGCCTTCGTTCTCGATGCCCTGGAACAGGCTCTCCATGATCGGCGGCCCGCGCGGGGAGGCGGGCTCATCCATCACAGCGATAGAGGCAGCCAAGGCGGATTCAACCGGATCGTCGCAACACCGGCATCATACTGTCCCCCAAGGAGCTGGTCGAGGAGTTCGGCAGGTGTTTTCCAGCCGAGCGTTTTGCGCGGTCTTGTGTTGATAGCATGGGCGACTGCGTCCAGTTCCGGGCTGTGTGCCGACTGAGATCCGTGCCCTTTGGAAAGTACTGTCTCAGCAAGCCGTTGGTGTTTTCGTTGGAGTCTCGCTGCCACGGGCTTGGGGATCGCAGAAGAAAATCTCGAGCCCGGTGTCGATGCGCAGGTCGGCTGCTGCGCCATTTCCGCTCCATGGTCCCAAGTCAGCGACTGACGCAGTTGCTCGGGAAGTTTGCCCATGGATCGGGCTATGGCTCTGCGGACTGCTTCAGCGCCGTGGCCGGCAAGTGGTGGACCGTTCTTGATGCGCAGGCTCTGCTGATAGCCATGCATGCGCGGCAGGTGAAGCACGCATTGTGAAGCGTGAACTTCGTTCCACGAGCGTACCGATCGCCTAGCTTCCGAGGCCAAGGATGAGGTCGCCTTCCCAATGTCCGGGGACAGCCCGATCGGCAATTTCGGCCGGACGGTCGCTTATTATAAGGGCGTCTCCAATGAAGGACTTGTTGCGAACTCGGGCCCGTTCGCGCGGTACGCGCAACGCTCGGCCTGAACGCAGACATGCGGTCAGTCCTCGGCGCAATGCTCCGCGTCCTTGAATGTACAAGGACTGATAGATCGTCTCGTGGCTGATCCGCATGGTTTGATCCTCTGGGTAATCGATCTGAAGCCGATTTAGCGATCTGCTCGGGGCTCCAGGTTGCCGACCACCTCCGGCTCTGTCGTTTTTTCCACACCCACCTTGGGGCCCTCGAATGAGGCGCCATTGGGGTTGGTGACTTTGCCGGCCAAGCGCTCCTCAACATATTCACGCAGAGCCGGATTGACCGCCAGCTTGCCAGGAGGCCGCCGGGACTCACGAACGGCGTGCCATTGGGCGGCACTGGCCGGTAATCCAGATTGCCGCTGCGCGTCGCGGCATTGCGCCTGACCTCCCGCGAGATTGTGCTCGGCGGCCGACCTAGCTTACGAGCAATGGCCCGGATGCCGATTCCCTTGGCAAGCTCAAGCGCAATATCCTCGCGCTCCCGAAAGAAAGATATCGCCCGAAGGCGGCTTCGCCCACGGCGCCAAATGCGTTGGCGGCATCCCTCCTGCACTCCGAAACCAGCGCGGACCAAGAGGCGTTGATGTACCGGCATCCAGTGCGGCCTCCTCGCTCGAATGTCCCAAGGCAATAGCTTGCCAGAACCGGAAGCGATTCTCACGCTGCCAGGCAGGCGGACGCCCGGGCGAATCCAGCTTCTTTCGAGTGCACCGATCTAAGCGCGTTGGTGAACCGTCATTGCAACCTCCAATCCCTTGGTGTTGCGACGACCGGTTGAATCCGCCCAACACGTCAGCATTCAATACACCGAGCGCTTGGCGGAGGCCGGCGTCGAACCCGCAGTGGGCAGTGTCGGCGACTCTTTCGAAATGCTCTCGCCGAAACGATCAACGGTCTTTACAAGGCCGAGGTGATCCATCGACGCGGACCCTGGCGCTCATTCGAGGCCGTCGAGTTCGCCAAGCTCGAATGGGTCGACTGCTTCAACAATCGCTGGCTGCTGGAGCCCATCGGCAACATCCCGCCGGCCGAAGCCGAGGAACGCTACTATGCCATGTTGGATGAACCAGCCATAGCCGCGTGACTCAAACGAAACGGCCTCCGGAATGCCCGGGGCTGTTCACATCGCATTTGATGCCAGCTTCATCGTATTTTCTTCGGCTTGGACGGGCACTTGGCAGACCCACAGAGCTGGGAACCCTTTGCCATACTACAACTGTAACATCATATCGGTTTAGCAGGTCAAGCTTCGGTGGTAACCTCATTTGGGTAGAATAACTACTTTGGAGGCGAGCAATGGATCGCGACAACAAACGGGCACGTGCAGCTGCAAGATCATCTCAAGGCGGGGGGAGCAGTAGCCTCCGTGACGTTCCAGAGGGGCCATTGAGCGATGTTGCAGAACGGCTGGTAACCGCTAACCCGCGCGATACAGCGCGAAATCTTGGGGGCTTCAAAGGCCTCGGGACGCACGAGCGAACAGCCGTTCGGGGCACTCAACCCGGGCCAGAAACTGACCTCGCGAGATTTGAAAGGCGGACCAATCGGCTTGGACGATCAGCCATCAATCTGGCCGCGACATTAACAGCCGAATTGGGGTACAGCACGGATGACATAGCATTGCAGAAAGTCGGAGCGGCCAGTAATCTAGGCGATTACCTAACGCCAGGGCTGCAAGATGCTATTGTTAATCGCATTGGCAACATGGATCCGCCGTCGCAAGCTCTCGGAGCTTATTACGTTGCGCCACACTTCAGTAAGTTTACTGACGAAAACAAATCTCGCATTCTTGATCAGGCCATTGGATTGGCTTCTTCTGATCCCGATGGTAATGTCAGGATGATGGCATCCAATGCTATTCTCAACATGTATCAACAGTTAGACGCAAATCAACAGGCCCAAGCTCACTCAGTTTTTCCCGGCATGCAAGACATCTTGCCGCACATGCCGCCGCCGCAGCATGCAGCAGAGGAACGGAGTGCGAATCTGGACGGCCACATAGCAGGTATTGAGGCTGCAGTCCGTGATACAGTAGGCCCGCAAACCTCCTATGAACAGCTGCAGCGGGGTGCTCAAGTCGGGCGGTCCATAAGCCAAGCCTACAATCACGCCCGAGAGGACCTAATGGAGGCCACCCGAAGCAGAGATCGCTCCGGCCGTTGATGTCTCGGCCATGGTACAGTGACGCTTTCTCTCCCGAATTCCGTCTACGGCCTTGCCGTTTCCAATTCGCTGGCCGTTGACGTACAAAAACCACGTCTGCCGGGTGATGCGCTGCAAGCATCGCACCACCCACTGCGGCATCGATCTGTCGAGCGGCGACATCGCGCGACGCCGGTTCGGTCTCTGAAGCACGCGCAGCATTAGCTACGGCTAATCCGGCAATGGAACAATGCTTTCAACAAAAACGACGCCCCCCAACATAGCCATTAGCATCGCGTGCTCACTCGCCGTGGGCTTCTGTGCGGCAAGTCTTTACGCAACCTTCCGCCACGGCGGCAGCGGCGAGGCTCTGATGGCGTTTGATGTCCGTGCCTTTTGGTTTGAGACGCCCTTCTATTTGGGTTTCGCAACCCCCGTTTTCTATCGGGGCGCGGCTATCGTGCTCTCGACGTCCGCGGTCGTCTTGCTGATTCAGCAGATCGTATTGCGCCGCAAGCTCGAACACCACGGGACGGCTCGTTGGGCTCGAGTGGATGAAATGCGACGCACGGGATATCTGCGACGATACCGTGGCGTGACAGGGCCGGTGTTTGGGAAGACAAGTGGCCCTTTCTGGCCTGGCTACTACCTGACCAATGGCGAGCAGCCTCACAGCCTCATCGTTGCACCGACCCGCGCTGGCAAGGGCGTCGGCATAGTCATTCCAACGCTACTTACATTCAAAGGCTCGGTGATAGCTCTGGACGTCAAGGGGGAGCTCTTTGAGCTCACCTCGAGGGCGCGCAAAGCCGCAGGTGACGACGTGTTTAAATTCGCGCCGCTGGATTCGGAGCGGCGCACAAACTGCTACAATCCGCTGTTGGATCTTATAGCGCTGCCTCCACAGCAGCAATTCACCGAGGCCCGCCGCTTGGCCGCAAACCTGATTACGGCCAAGGGGGAGGGCGCGGAAGGTTTCGTCAGCGGCGCGCGAGATATCTTTGTCGCGGGAATCCTTGCCTGCATCGAGCGGGGCACGCCAACAATCGGCGCCGTCTACGACCTCTTCGCCCAGCCGGGGGAGAAGTTTAAGCTCTTCGCGCGACTCGCCATGGAGACTCAGAACAAAGAGGCACAACGCATCTTCGACGACATGGCGGGGAACGATACGAAAATCCTAACCTCCTACACTTCCGTGCTCGGCGATGGCGGGCTCAACCTGTGGGCGGATCCCGCTGTAAAGGCGGCCACAAGTCGCTCGGACTTTTCGGTCTATGATCTTCGCCGTCGCAGAACGTGCATCTATCTTTGCGTTGGTCCGAACGACCTTGAGGTGATCGCGCCTTTGATACGCTTGTTTTTTCAGCAAATCGTTTCAATTCTGCAGCGGTCGCTGGCCCGCCGGGATGAAAAGCACGAGGTTCTCTTCCTGCTCGATGAGTTCAAGCACCTGGGTAAGCTGGAGGCGATCGAGACCGCAATCACGACTATCGCGGGCTACAAGGGGCGTTTCATGCTCATCATCCAAAGCCTTTCGGCACTGACGGGGGCTTATGGAGAGGCCGGCAAGCAGAATTTTCTCAGCAATACCGGACTGCAAGTGTTCATGGCCACGGCTGATGACGAGACTCCGAACTACATTTCCAAGGCCATCGGTGAATACACGTTTGAAGCCAAATCGATTTCCCACAGCCAGGCGCGAACGTTCGACTGGACCATTCAGAATTCACATCAAGGTGCACCGCTATTGCGTCCCGAACAGGTTCGGCTGCTCGATGACGACTACGAGATTGTTCTCATCAAAGGTCTGCCACCATTAAAATTGAGGAAGGTGCGTTATTTCTCGGATCGCATTCTGAAACGCATCTTTGAACGCCAGACAGGCGCCCTCCCGGAGCCGGCGCCCTTGACGGGAGCAGAGGAGGCGCTCTCCGCCGGATCTCAACTCGATGACCCGCTGTGTGAATTGGCGCAGGACTTTGACGATACAGTTTGATGTGAGGCTGGTGTGGACCCCGCGAAAAAATCCATCCCGTGTAACAGCTTTGTCGCAGGTGCAGGACGCCGGCTTGGAAGGAGGGGCAAGCGGGCCAAGCCCGGCGAGTGGGCTTTGAGCAGCACGTGTCCGAGGCGCTCCGGCCGCTGTTCGATGGTCGAGCTGACGAGCCGCCTACCGGTCCAGAGGAGCTTCTGCGACTGGAACAGGGGGTCTCGCGAGGTGCTTCAGCGAGGGCAGGATCATCAAGCCGCCTCATCTTTTTTCAGCAACCCAGGGATGCCCGCTGGACGGGATGACCTCAACAGAAGCGTGTCGGAGGCTTTCGCAAGCTCTGGGACGCCGGAGTTCGGGCCGCCGCCCCCAGTCTTGGCTGCCAGCCAACAGCAGATCCGCCCTTCGCCGGATGAGCTTGACCATGCAACCACCTGCCACCCGAGTGAGTCGTCCCAACAATGAACATCCCACAGCGCTGTTGTGGCCAGCGGAGACGCAGAGGGCCCTGAATGCGCCGCAAGCCGTCGCCATTCAGCAGCAGCTGAGCGAAATCGGCAATTCAGGCGGCCGCGTGCATATGCAGAGAGGGGCTGATGCGATCTCCGGACCGGTAGCTCTCGCCGTAATTGATCAGGCTGGTACTGTTGGAAGGCTTGATCAGCCTCGTCACCCCAATCTCCAGCATAGCTCACTGTCACGCGGCCAACGTGCCTCCGTAGCTAACATCTACGTCAGCGTTGAAGAAGTACCCTGCGCCACGGGATGTTTTGACCAGGCGAGGGTTGGCCGCATCAGCCTCCAGCTTTCGGCGCAAGCGCATGATTAGGACATCGATACTTCGATCGTACACCTCTTCTCCACGCACACGGCTCGCGAGCAAAAGCCGTTCTCTGGATAGCACGTTGCGGGGGTTCTCCAGAAATGCGATCAAGAGATTGAACTCACATGCGGTAAGCTTGACCTCGCCACGCTCCGCACAGATCAGTCGCCGCTGCTTCACGCTGAGCTTCCAGGCCCCAAAGCGAAATGAGCGCTGCTCTCTGGTTCGCGGACTAGAAATGCGCTGGCGTAGCGCTACTCGAATGCGGGCCAAGAATTCGCGCATCCCGAAAGGCTTGGGAATGAAATCGGTTGCGCCGAGCTCCAGTGCAACCACTTTTTCCGCCTCATCAAGCCGGTCGCCGCTGATCACTATGATAGGAACATCCGATTTTGTCGCCAGATTGCGGACGATCGCAAGTCCATCCTCCCGGCCTAGGTTAAGGTCAACAACCACGAGATCGACTGGCTCACGTGAAAGAACATAGTCAAACTGCTTGCTATCGTGGACTGCGGTTACCTTCAGGGCATGCATCGTGAGATACTCGGCGATGAGGCGCCGCATTGCGGCATCATCGTCAATGACAAGAACATGTTTCAACGGCACACCTTCAATCTTGAATCCCCTTGTCTAAACCTGTTGCCGAGCAACCCTGGGGCACCGACCCAGAACAGCTGCTCCTTGATACCACTCGCCGTTGCGTGCGGCCAATGTGAGGCCGTGCTCGTCCTGTTCTTTTCATCCCCAGCGAATTGA
This sequence comes from Mesorhizobium sp. C395A, assembly GCF_030323205.1. Lineage (NCBI taxonomy): Bacteria > Pseudomonadati > Pseudomonadota > Alphaproteobacteria > Hyphomicrobiales > Phyllobacteriaceae > Mesorhizobium > Mesorhizobium sp. C395A. The sequence continues at coordinate 6,031,760 of NZ_CP100473.1, forward strand.
CCGCACCAAGGCAGCCCGTGGCCACCAGACAGGTCCAAGCGCCGACATGACCCTGCCGTGTGGTCCTTCGCTTTTTCGCTTCGAGCTCCCCCGTTGGTGCAGGCCTGCCAATATCACTCAAGTTCGACCTCATGGATGCCAAGTTTCCTGCTATGCCCTTGCATCCTGGTCATCCTGGAGTTTGCGGACCTGGATCATCTCGATATCCTCCGGCTCGTGGATCCAGCTCGGACATGGTTGAGCAGCGCGGCGTTTGGCTTGATCGGAGAGGCGGTCGGCGGAAGAAGACCGTGATTCGCTGCAGCGGCCTTGTGCAAAATAGTGTGTCTCCTGCCAAGCCGGCTTCGTCCAAGGTGGCCGGCGGCCTCAAATGCTGTTCGGCGACCGGCAGGTCGCCGGTTGCGGTGAACGTCCGGGCTAACATTTCTCAGTTACTGCAACTCCTCCATCTTGAGCGTGTCACTATGCTTGTCCATTGCGCCGTCGGACTCCGTCAATGACGTGCGGTTATCTGCCGATTGAACTGTGCATGATCCACCCTTTGGCGGCGGCGGCCGAACAGCTGAACGAGGTTCGCACCAGGATGGGCTGCGCCGCCACGTCTTCCCAGTTGACCCTCGCCGCCGCGGATTTGCGCCTTCGAGCCAGCTTCGCGGACGAGCTCGCGTCTCAAGCAATGATCTGAGTGTGCAGGGCCGCGCATGGCTGCTCTTTAAGGACCGGCAGCATACCGGCAAAGTTGGGCCGCTTTATCGCCTTAGTCGATTCCCCACGGTGATCCCGAGCCTGAACAAGCCCGCCAAGCTCCCCATTTTGTCCTTGGCTTGGCGCTGACAGAAGTACCATCCATGACGCCAAAGTCGTGGCCCACACTCCAGGAGCAACGGACGGCCGGGACGAGCAATCCTGTACAGGAGTCATTGTACCAAGATGCTCCGGATGTCGCTGGCTGATCGGGCCCGCGCCACCCACGCATGCGCAAGATGCTTACCCACGCTGATACGAACACGGTCTTTGCTTCAATTGAAACCGAAAAGCTGAACTTGAACATCACACAGTAACAAACCTCCCCGATAAGCGCGTGCCGGACAGGGCCAGAACCCGTCCGGCGGCTTGGAAAGGTAGGTGATAGGGAATGTTTATTGCAGCTTGGCCGCTGGCCGTCGTCCTGTTGACATCCATGTCACTCCCAGCCGAGCCCGCGCCACTTTCCCCGCGTGAGTTCCGCAGCCTGTCGCGCAAATGCGCTCCCTGGGTTGCGCCGTCCACCCTCGCCGCGATTGCCAAGATTGAAAGTGGCTTTGACACGCTGGTGGCTCATGACAACACCACAGGTGAGCAGCTTCGCTGGATAGACCACCTGGAAGCCACGCGGGGCATCAAGGAACGCCTCGAAGCACAACATTCTGTCGATGTTGGATTGATGCAGATAAACAGCAAGAACTTTGCCATGCTCAATCTTACGCCGGAAAGGGCTTTCGAGCCCTGCGCCTCGCTTTCGGCTGCCGCCCACTTGCTTGAAAGCCGGTATGCCGGCGGCACCACTGCTGTGGCACAGCAACTGGCGCTTCGCCGTGCCATCTCGGCCTATAACACGGGCGACGTCACGCGTGGCTTCGCCAACGGTTATGTACGCAAGGTCGAGTCGGCCGCAAAGGACATCTCAAGTCTCCTTGAGCGAACGCTGGAGCCGACTGCTCGAGATGTGCCGCACCTTGAGGCACCCGGTCGGAAAGCCGTGCCGCCTCTGCTCCAGCAGAGCCAACAGGCCAATAGAAAGAAGCAGCCCAACCAAGATTCTTGGGACATTTGGGGCTCGTATCAGCCAGACCGCTCCGGGGCCGATCCCTCCGGTCCGACAGGCAGCCAGGCTGCGAAAGCACGAGAACCCGCGAACCCGAACAAACTCGTATTCGATTGAAACATGGAGATGCAATGATGACGCCACTCAAGATACTTCGTGCGCTTAAAACGCGTGTTCCTTCGCCTTTTTCCATGCTGCGCATGGCGGCTGAATATGTACCGGCCGCTGCTGCAGGCGCGGCGTGGACGGTCTTCTACAGCGGGCCAGCCGCGGCTCAGGTGACCGGAGGGACGGATCCTGCCAAGATGGTCCAGAATATCTGCACGTTCATACTTGGCCCCTTTGGACAATCACTGGCCGTGCTCGGGCTCGTAGCCATCGGTATCTCTTGGATGTTCGGTCGTGCTTCACTTGGCCTGGTTGCGGGTGTCGTTGGAGGGATCGTCATCATGTTCGGGGCCAGCTTCCTGGGCAAGGCGCTCATAGGCGGCGGCTGATGAGCGACCGGTTGGAAGTGAGCACCCTCTATGTGGCGGCGACGCGCCCCGCACTGTTTCTGGGGGTGCCGCTGACGCTGGCCGGATTGCTCATGATGTTGGCTGGGCTTGTTATCATTATTCTTCAGAACCCGCTCTACGAAATCGTTCTCGCGCCACTCTGGTTCGGAGCACGGCTGGTTGTTGAGCGTGACTATAACGCGGCAAGCGTCGTGCTGCTCTATTTGCAGACGGCCGGCAGAAGCGTGGACGGGCCGGTCTGGGGAGGCGCAAGCGTCAGCGCCAATCCGATCAGAGTGCCGAAACGCGGAAGAGGAATGGTGTAATGTTCGGCGCCAGCGGCCGGACCGAGAGGTCTGGCGAGATCTACCTTCCGTATGTTGGTCACGTAAGCGATCAGGTTGTCCTTCTGGAAGACGGATCGATCATGGCCATGGCACATGTGAACGGTGTGCCCTTTGATTTGGAAGACGCTGAGATGCGCAACTCGCGCTGCCGCGCGTTCAACACTCTCTTGCGCAACATCGCCGATGACAATGTCTCGATATACGCTCATCTTGTGAGACACAACGATGTGCCGGCGCCGGCGCCGCGCCAGTTTCAAAGTGCATTCGCTGGCAGTCTGAGCGAGGCCTACGAGCGTCGTGTGCTGTCGGGAAAGCTCTTTCGCAACGATCACTTCCTCACTTTGATCGTGTCCCCCCGCACCCCAATCGGCAAGATCGGCTTGCGGATTGCCAAGTCCCGCAGACGGAATGAGCACGATCTAGCCACCCAAATGCGGAGCCTGGAAGACCTCTGGCACATCACTGCTGGCGCACTCGGCGGTTACGGTCTGCGCCGGTTGGGCATTCGTGAGAAAGGCAACGTGCTCTTCACGGAAATCGGCGAGGCGCTTCGGCTCATGATGACTTGCCGGTTTCTTCCGGTTCCGATGGTTACCGGCTCACTTGGCGCCTCGATCTACACTGACCAGGTCATCTGCGGGAAGCGGGCGCTTGAGATTCGAAGGCCCGGGGATAGCTCCGTCGGATCATTGTTTTCGTTCCGTGAATATCCGGCGACGACGCGGCCGGGCATGCTAAATTCCTTGCTGTCCGCCAACTTCCCGCTTGTCCTGAGCCAGAGCTTTTCCTTCCTCACTCGCCCACAAGCTCATGCCAAACTAAGCCTTAAGTCCAGCCAGATGACGAGTGCCGGCGACAAGGCTCTCACCCAGATCAATGAACTTGCCGAGGCAGAGGACGCACTGGCAAGCAACGAATTCGTGATGGGTTCGCATCATCTGAGCCTGTGCGTCTATGCCGACAGCCTCAATAGCCTTGCAGATCGCGCAGCAAGTGCCCGCGCACGGCTGGCCGACGCGGGCGCCGTTATCGTCCAAGAGGGCATCGGCATGGAGGCCGCATATTGGTCCCAACTTCCGGGGAACAACAGGTGGCGCACGCGCCCGGGGGCGATCACCTCACACAATTTTGCCGGGCTCGTCTCATTTGAGAACTTCCCAAGCGGTTCCAGTTCCGGCCACTGGGGCAATGCTGTTGCGCGCTTTCGCACAAACGGTGGAACTTCTTTCGACTACATCCCCCATGAGAATGACGTCGGCATGACGGCAATATTCGGGCCCGTTGGCAAAGGCAAGACGACGCTGATGACCTTTGTCCTCGCGATGCTTGAGCAAAGCCTGGTCGATCGCAATGGTGCGATCGTCTTCTTCGACAAGGATCGGGGTGGTGAACTGCTGGTGCGAGCCACGGGAGGGACATATCTTGCGTTGCGCAGAGGCGCTCCGAGCGGCTTGGCCCCTCTGCGTGGACTGGACAACACCTCCGCCTCCCGGGATTTTCTGCGCGAGTGGTTGATGGCCCTGATCGAGAGTGACGGCCGTGGTCCGATCTCGCCGGAGGAAAGCCGTCGGCTGGAACGCGGCATTGTTCGTCAGCTTTCGTTCGAACCCCCTATGCGCTCACTTGCGGGCCTGCGCGAGTTCCTATTGCACAGCCCCTCCGAGGGCGCAGGAGCACGGCTGCAGCGGTGGTGTAGAGGGGGGGCGCTTGGATGGGCCTTTGACGGCGACGTGGACGAAGTAAGGCTGGATGCCTCCATTACGGGCTTCGACATGACGCAGCTCCTGGAATATGAGGAGGTCTGTGCACCGGCCGCCGCATACCTTCTGCATCGAGTGGGCGCTATCGTCGATGGTCGTCGGTTCGTCATGAGTTGCGACGAATTTCGATTCTATCTACTCAACCCCCAATTCTCGGCCGTTATCGACAAGTTCTTGCTCACGGTCCGCAAAAACAACGGCATGTTGATACTCGCAACGCAGCAGCCTGAACACGTTCTGGAATCGCCTCTCGGAGCTAGTCTCGTTGCGCAATGTATGACGAAAATTTTCTACCCATCACCGACGGCGGACCGCTCTGCGTATGTCGATGGCTTGAAGTGCACTGCGCAGGAGTTCGAGGCAATCCGCCAGGGAATGGCAATCGGCAGCCGCAAGTTTTTGCTCAAGCGCGATAGCGGGAGTATTGTTTGCGAATTCGATCTTGGGCAGATGCGCGAGTACGTAGCCGTACTCTCGGGGCGGGCCAACACAGTGCGCTTTGCCGACCAGCTTCGTAACCAGCACGGAGACGCCCCAAGTGGGTGGCTCGACAAGTTCATGGCCCGGTACCACGAAGTTCAAGACTGACGGAGGAATATTCATGAAATTTGCCAAACTTGCAGTAACGACCCTTGCTGCTTCCCTTCTGCTTCACGGACAGGCCCGTTCGCAATTTATCGTCAGCGACCCTGTAACAGAAACACAAGCGACCTTAACAGCGCTTTCCAATGCGGCGATCCTTGAGAGGTCAATCGAGACGCTCGCTACCACGATTGAAATGGTGACAATTCTAACGTCGTCATTCGCTGTCACGGGACTGCTAAGCTCACTGAACCAAGGAAATCACTACCCGTCGAGCAATAAGCTGGAGGAGCAGATGTTTGATGCTCGGGCGCCAGCTTCGATTATGGCCCGTAACATTGCGAAGGACCCAAATCGGATAGTCAACGGCACCGATTCAGAAGCGAAACTGTTACAGGGACAAATCGCCGGGGCCGCCAATGCCGCAGCTATTGCAGCCGACACTTTGGGCATGATGGACAAGCGCCTTAAGGATAACGCCGGCACGCTTGGTCAGCTTTCCCGCTCGGGAAATATTATGCAGGCCACCGTGACCAACGGTCTGGTCCTCAAGCAGATTCACGATGCAATGATCCAAAATGTCCAGGCCACGAGCCTCCTGACAATGGCCACTGCACAAGGGAGCCTTCACGCCGTGGAGGAGGCCGCCACGCAGCGTCGCGAACATCAGGACACCGCTAATATGTTTAGCATCCTCCCGTAAACCACACAGAGTTCATCAGGCTCAGCTGCGCTGATCAGGGACACATCAGGCTCACGCCATGAATTTCAAAATTCCCGCGCCATTCACGACTATACACACGATCTTTCATGGGGCCTTCACGTCCGGGCTGCACAAAGTGCTTGAAAACGTCCAAGCGGCGGTCAGTGCGCCTCTGGTTGCGTGTGTCACGCTCTGGATAATAATCCAAGGCTGTCTGGTCATGCGTGGTCAAGTCGATGCGCGCGGGGGTATCTCGCGCGTAATCATGGTGTCGATTGTCGTCGCCCTTATCTTAGGGCAGGCCAACTATCAGCAGTACATTGAAGCGCTCTTCGACGACACGATTCCGAGGTTGGCTCACGACATCAGTGGCAGCGACTTGCCCTTCATCGGAATCCCCCAGAAGCTCGATCTCATGTTTGCTTCAAGCCAGTATGTCTTTCAGCTGATTGCTTCCGAAATTGGGCCTATGAACGGCCAGGACATACTTGCTTTCGAGGGAGCGCAATGGATTTTCTACGGCGCGCTGTGGACAGCGTTCGAGATCTACGATGCCGTTGGAATTCTGACGAAGGTGCTCTTGACGATCGGCCCCCTGGTCCTTGTAGGCTACCTTTTTGATCACACTCGAGACATAGCCACCAGATGGATCGGCCAACTGCTCTCGTACGGGCTGCTGCTTCTCCTCCTCAACATCGTTGCAACGATAGTAATCGCTGCCGAAGCAGTCTCGCTGGCAGCCATGCTTTTGATGATCAAATTCTCGGGCACGACAGCAGCCAAGATCATCGGGCTTTACGAGCTCGACATGCTTTTCCTAGCTGGTGACGCTCTGATCGTCGCGCTTCCGACGATCGCCAGCAGCATCGCCGGCGGCTCTTGGGGAGGTGCGAACCGACCTCTTAACAGCCTCAATCGCCACTTTGCCAAAACGGCGGGTGCTTAATCAATCGACAAGCTCGGTGCCAAAAACATGAAATATTGCCTACTTCTGTCAATCCTCGCTTTGGCCGCCTGCAAGACGAGCCATGGGCTTGCGACATGCGCGGGTGCCCCATTCCAACTGAACGTGGGACAATGGGAAACCACCCCTGAGGATCTTCAGGTCGAATGCGCGGAAGAGCCAAAGTGAAAGTTCCTGAACATGCCCTTCTGGTGGAGAGAGAAACGCTAGCCGCCCACTATAAGAAGGTGGAAGCGTTTCAAACTTCACGAGCGAAGTCTGCGCGGCGCCTGTCAAAGGCCCTGATAGCCTTTGCCGCAGCGGCGGTCCTAGGAAATGTTGCCCAGGCATTTACCATTGCTGCCATGGTCCCGTTGGCCAAGCTCGTACCTGTGTTCCTCTGGGTCCGGCCGGATGGGACCGTCGACAGCGAAGTGTCAGTCTCTCGACTGCCGGCAACCCAAGACCGAGCCGTCATAAATGCTTCGCTGTGGGAATATGTACGCCTGCGCGAGGGGTACACAGCAGATACAGCCCAATACGCCTATGACCTCGTATCCAGTTTCAGCGCGCCGGCTGTGCGACAGCAATATCAAGATTTCTTCAACTATCCGAATCCCACCTCGCCGCAAGTCACGGTCGGCAAACGCGGCAAGCTCGAGGTCGGGCATATTTCTTCAAACGACATCAGTCCGGACGTTCAACAGATCCGTTATAAACGTTCGCTTGTTGTCGATGGGCAGATGCCGATAGTGACCACCTGGACAGCTACCATCCGCTACGAGCGCTTGACGGGTCTGCCTGGGCAATCGAGGCTCACCAATCCGGGAGGTCTACTCGTCACTTCCTATCAAAGCTCGGAAGATAGCGTATCGAACCTGGGCTATGTGCAGCCATGACAAAAAGAGCGTTTCTCGCGCTGGTCTGTTCACTCTTCTTAACGATGGAAGCGTCAGCGGAAGACACACCACTTGCCGGCAAGCATGATGCGCGCATGCGCTACCTGGCTTACCGTCCTGACGAAGTGGTGCGCCTGTCTACCGCAGTGGGGGCAACGCTGGTTGTCACATTCGCGGCCAACGAGACAGTCGCAGCCGTGGCCGTTTCCAATAGCAAAGACCTGGCTGCGCTCCCGCGCGCCAACTATCTCTTTTTAAGGCTAGCCGGATGCTCCCGCCGCAGCCGGTCGTCGTGCTGGCCGAGAGTGAGTCGGGTACACGGAGATACGTCTTCAGTATTTCAACGAGAGCGATGCCAAAACTCGATGAGCAGCAACCTGACCTATACTACAGTGTGCAGTTCACCTATCCTGCTGATGAGGCTGCTGCTCAGAGAAAGGACGCAGAAAGGCGCTCGATTCTTGGTCAGGCCCGGGCGAAAGTGCTGCGCGACGAGAGAGTTCAGGATTTGTTGAATCGGCCCGCCGCAACTACCAGTCCGGACGAAAGCAATTTTCACTACGTCGCAAAGGGCGATCGATCGCTGGCGCCGCTGGAAGTTTTCGATAATGGCTTTACCACCGTATTTGGCTTCGCAAGCAATTCCCGCATACCCTCCCTCTACATTATCAATCCCGACGGCAAGGAAGCCGCTGCCAATTACACGGTCAAAGGAGACTATGTTGAAGTATCCGCAGTCGCCCGGGAATGGCGTCTGAGAGATGGCAATACGGTCTTGTCCATTTTCAACAGGGCTTATGACCCTGTGGGACGAGCGCCAGGGACCGGTACAGTGACACCCGACGTGTGGCGCGTTTTGAAAGGCCCGGCCGATGAATGAAACCGGCCCACAGTCGGGACATGATGTCCATGCCTCAGGATCGATGGTCTCGGAGCCGGCCCGCCGGCATGTTTCGGGATTGCAGAAGTTGGCCGTCGCTGCTCTTGTTCTCATCTCATCTCTATCGCTCATCTGGCTCGGCGGTCGTCCCAGCACACAAGACGAGCCAACTCAGCCAAAACCTCCAATTGTCGCCGACGCCGAGCCATTCCGCCCCGTGCCGATTGAGATTGCTCCCGAAGCTCCAGCACCCGTACAGGCGGCGCAGGCAGGAGATTCTGCGCCATCCACGCCGCCTCCGACGCCAGCTGATCCGCCGCCGGAGGAAACACCAATTTTCGCCTACAGTGGCAGCGGTCAAATGCCCAACGACGGTCAGCGGAGCGAAGACAACCATAGGGATGCTCCCGCGACCTCGCATGAGATTTCAGACGCTGGCGATCTGACGGGGCGATTGAAACCAGATATACAGGAGCCAAGCCGGGCCACACTTTTGCCGCACCCTGATCTCGTGATTACCCAAGGAACGATAATTCCCTGCATTTTGCAAACGGCAGTCGACACAAATTTACCGGGTTATGTGAAGTGCGTCTTACCTAAAGACGTCCGCGGCGCCACCAACAACGTGGTGCTTTTGGATCGCGGGACGACCGTGATTGGCGAGATCCAGCGTGGTCTCCAACAGGGGGATGCGCGTGTCTTCGTGCTGTGGACGCGCATCGAAACGCCTGACCATGCCCTCGTTTCGCTAGCGTCGCCGGGCGCTGACGAGCTCGGCCGCTCCGGAATGCCTGGCACCGTGGATAATCACTTCTGGCAGCGCTTTGGCGGAGCAATGCTCATGAGCGTCATTCAAGGCGCGTTTCAGGCCGCCGGTCAATACGCTGGCAGCTCAGGTGGAGGAAGCGGCATCAACAGCTTCCAGAGCAACGCCGGACAAGCCGTTGACACGACCCTTAGAGCAACGATCAACGTTCCGCCAACTCTGAAGAAAAACCAGGGAGATGCTGTATCCATCTTTGTGGCTCGGGACCTCGATTTCTCAGATGTATACGATCTTAGACCGATCGCCGTGGCGCCAGCCCCCCAACATCGCCAACGCCGGAGAGACAACAATGCGACCGGAGGCTGACCCTCAATTGCGTTTGCTTCTCAACCCTGTTTTGAAATGGCTTGAGGAGCCAAGGACCGAAGAGGTCGCTATCAACCGGCCTGGGGAAGCCTTTGTCCGACAGGCCGGCGTTTTCACGAAACATCCGCTGCCGCTATCTTATGACGATCTGGAGGACATCGCGATCCTCGCTGGAGCGCTGCGCAAGCAAGATGTCGGACCGCAAAGCCCCCTCTGTGCGACTGAGCTGCCGAACGGAGAGCGGCTGCAGATCTGTTTGCCGCCCGCTGTTCCCTCAGGAACAATAAGCCTGACGATACGGCGTCCCTCAAGTCGTGTGACCGAACTCAAGGAAGTTTCTTCTCGCTACGAATACTCGCGTTGGAATCAATGGCGGTCACGAAAGGAGCGCCAAGAGCGGCAGGACGAAACGATTCTTCAGCACTACGACCATGGTGACTTGGAGCAATTTTTGCGAGCATGCGTTTGCGGGCGGCTCACGATGCTGCTTTGCGGACCTACTGGAAGCGGCAAAACGACAATGAGCAAGACTTTGATCAACGCTATACCCCCGCAAGAGAGGCTGATAAGTATCGAGGACACGCTCGAACTTGCAATCCCGCACGAGAACCATGTCCGGTTACTTTATCCGAAGGACCGAGCAAGCGTAGGTGCGGTGACAGCCGAGCAACTGTTGCAAGCCAGCTTGCGCATGCGCCCTGACCGAATATTGCTTGGCGAGATGCGCGATGATGCTGCTTGGGCCTACCTTAGCGAAGTCGTCTCCGGCCATGCGGGATCAATATCAACGATTCATGGGGCGGATCCGGTCCAAGGCTTTAAAAAGCTCTTTTCACTCGTCAAGAGCAGCCCGCAAGGAGCTGCTGTGGAAGACCACACGCTTCTTGACCTGCTGTCGGCTGCCATTGACGTCATTGTGCCGTTCAGTACCCACGGCGACGTGTATGAGGTGGGGGAGGTGTGGCTCGCCGCCGATGCCCGGCGACGCGGAGAGACAGTAGCCGACCTTCTTAACAAGCACTAAGGCTAGAGCACGTCGGGGATCGGTAGGTCGTTTGTGATACGATGGCGTAATTTGTTCAGATTGAACGTCCACTTTGATTTGAGGGAGGTGGATAATGGGAGGAGGACTGGGCGTAGACCTTCGGTCACAAGTCTGAAGTCTTCGGGCGCCCTGTCGGCGCGGCAAGTTGCGGCACGATTCGACTGGGTGTATCGAGCGCGTCCGCTGAATTGCGCGGGCGACGCTCACCGAGCTGGTGCCGATGCCTGCTTCAAAAGCGGCATCGACACCCGGCAGTCGTACCCTTGATTTACCTAGCCGCGCTCAATGAGTGTCTTCAAAGCCGCCGAACGTGGTTCGGAATGACCGGTGGTAAATCGGGAAGTGCCATATAGGGAATCCTCCTGGTATTGCCTCCAGGGGGTCCTCTCAATGAACAAAGCCGCAACCTGCCCTTGCGACCTCAGCTGGATGTTGCGACGCAACCCATAGGAGGATCGATGCGCAGAGAAATCGCAGGCAGAGTCGGTGGCATTGTGGGCCCGCCGACCGACGGTTTCAGCCCGTCAACAGGTCTTCACGTGTTCCATCCCCGACTATTGCAGGCGTGCGGCTTGCATGCTCCCGCGATCACCCATCGGAAAGAGCGTTACGAACACTACGAAGAGTTGCGCGACTTCCGCTGTCGCCCCGGTCTTACAGCGGACGGTGACCTGTCCGACCTTGATAGGACGTGAAATGCGAACGCTGCTCATTGATCATCATGTGGATCTTACGCGCGCTGTGCGAGTTGCGCTCGGGGATAGCGGTTTTGCCGTTGATGTAGTTGGCAACCTGGAACAGGCATCGAGGGCATTTTGTTGCGCAACCTATGAAATTCTCCTGCTGGAGTTGGCTCTGCCAGATGGCGATGGCTTGGGCTGGCTGAGACAGCTAAGGAGCAACGGGCATTCAGTTCCAACCCTCATTATGAGTAGCATCAACGATCTCGAGAAGCGGATTGCAATTTTCAACGGTGGCGCGGACGACTTTCTGCTCAAGCCCGTCTCTTTCGATGAGCTCATCGCCAGAATGAGAGCCATTCTGCGCCGGTCGACACAGGTGACCGACCCCATCGTTGTATTTGGCAATCTCAATTTCGATCCGATCGGCCGACAGGTTTCCGTCTCGGGTCATCCTCTGAAGATCGCACGCCGCGAACTATGCATTTTGGAGCATCTGCTTATCCGTGCAGGCCGCATCGTGCCTCGTGCGCAGTTGGAAGATCACCTCTATTCGTTCAACGACGAGGTATCTGCCAACGCGCTTGAAGTCGGAATCTATCGCTTACGTGGACACCTGAGAAGGTCAGGTGCAACGCCACGTATCACGACCATGCGCGGCATTGGTTACATTCTTGAATTGACTGAGGCGGCATCCGCATAGTTGGTCTAAATTGAAAGAACAGACTGCCTGCCCGTCGTCAGGGTGATCTTGTGGCCATAATGGACATCGCGGCCGCCCTTGACGATGGTGTCGGCATGCGGTTCGAACGGCTCTGTCGCAAACATTTTTGTAAGCGAGCATGGCAAGAAAAACGCCTCAGCTGTGGAGGAGCACGTGATGTTCAAGGGCCGCCATTTCGACCAGGCTATCGGCTTCAAGTCGCATGCGAACCGCGTGGTTATCCTCTCCGGCATCGAGATGATCCACATGATGGGCAAGCGACAGGCGAGGTATGCCTACAAGGCTGTCGATCGCTGTTTCGATCTCCTCGCTGCCTGACGGACAGGCCGAAATGGCCGTTCACAACCCCATTTCCAGGTTTGCGACAGAGCCTTTTGTCGGCGTTGCCGGCTTCGAAGGGCCGGTGCGCGCCGAGCGGATCAAGATCACCCCCGGCCACCTTGCTGCGGCCACTCGCCGAGTACGAAGCGGCGGCCGGAGGGAGCTGGTGATGACGACCCTAGATCATGACCTGCTGATCGCAATCCTGGATCGGCTGAAGTTGACGGCGATCCGCGACCAGCTCGACACGCTCATGTCGAGCAAGATCGCGCAGTTCCCGTTTGTCCGCGAACTCGACGGCTTCGGCTTCGACGCGCAGCCATCGGTCTGCTTCAGCCAAACGTATTCATAGGTACGGGACAGGCTGCTATGTCCGCCACCCACGCCTGCTCCGAGGCCCTCCAGGGCAATGGTCTGAGACCTGGGCTCAAGCCCTTCGGCGAGGAGGATGAGACGCTGAGGCGTTGCGACTATCATCGCGGCGACACGCAGCTCTTGATTTGTGTGCGAAATCCTCAGCAGATCCATCGGGCTGAGCCGCTCAGCAATATCAACGAGAATGTCCAGCGGCAGATCAAGGATACTCAGAGGAGGAAACGCTCTTGAGGCTCAGCGCGCGTCTGCTCCACTATAGATCAGGATGATTCACCGGGTCCTTCAACGCCAGCCGCCGGTTCCGATGAGAGAATTGTCCCTGATATCACGCTCGATGGAGTTAAATGGCGAGATGGGCGCCTTGCCACGCTCCTCAATGCCCCTCATGATTCACCGCCTATAGCTACCAACTGAATGAATCATCGTGATTGTCGCGCAGCGGAATCCTCAAGGATCGGGCAGTTCGTAGGGGGCGCCGGTTTGACCAGGTTGAGCCCGCGAATTGCTCGATCGGACAAGATCCTAATTCTCGACCATGCGGTGAGGCTCGAACGAGATCCTCGGGACGCACTCCAAGGTTTCGATCATGTTCGGCACACAAGGAAAGGGCGGCATTGCTGCCGCCCTGTCCGCTGTAAGTTGATAGGGGCTGGATTAAAAATCCATACCGCCCATCCCGCCCATGCCGCCCATGCCGCCGCCGCCCATGCCGCCAGGTATGCCGCCGCCAGCTGACTCCTTCTTCGGAGCCTCCGCGATCATGGCTTCGGTGGTGACGAGCAGGCCGGCGACCGAAGCCGCGTCCTGGAGAGCGGTGCGAACGACCTTGACCGGGTCGACGATGCCCATGGCGATCATGTCGCCATACTCGCCGGTCTGGGCGTTGTAGCCGTAGGTCGCGCCCTTGTTGTCGAGGATCTTGCCGGCAACGATCGAAGCTTCAGCACCTGCGTTCGAAGCGATCTGACGGGCCGGAGCCTGCAGTGCACGACGAACGATGTTGATGCCGGCAGCCTGGTCGGCATTGACGCCGGTGACCTTGATGTTGGCCGAAGCGCGCAGCAGTGCGACGCCGCCGCCTGCAACGATGCCTTCTTCCACGGCCGCGCGGGTCGCGTTGAGGGCGTCATCGACGCGGTCCTTCTTTTCCTTGACTTCGACTTCCGTCGCGCCGCCGACGCGGATCACCGCGACGCCGCCCGCGAGCTTCGCCAGACGTTCCTGCAGCTTCTCCTTGTCGTAGTCCGACGTGGTCTCTTCGATCTGCTGCTTGATCTGGGCAACGCGGCCCTGGATCTCGTCCTTCTTGCCGGCGCCGTCGACGATGGTGGTGTTCTCCTTGGAGATCGACACCTTCTTGGCGCGGCCGAGCATGTTGAGGCCGACATTCTCGAGCTTGATGCCGAGGTCTTCCGAAATGACCTGGCCACCGGTGAGGATGGCGATGTCTTCCAGCATGGCCTTGCGGCGATCACCGAAGCCCGGCGCCTTGACGGCGGCGATCTTCAGGCCACCGCGCAGCTTGTTGACGACCAGCGTGGCCAGAGCCTCGCCTTCGACGTCTTCCGAGATGATGAGCAGCGGCTTAGAGGTCTGCACGACGGCTTCGAGAACCGGCAGCATGGCCTGGAGGTTGGACAGCTTCTTCTCGTGCAGGAGGATGTAGACGTCCTCGAGCTCGGCAACCATCTTGTCGGCGTTGGTGACGAAGTAGGGCGAGAGATAGCCGCGGTCGAACTGCATGCCTTCGACGACTTCCAGCTCGGTCTCGGCGGTCTTGGCTTCTTCAACCGTGATGACGCCTTCATTGCCGACCTTCTGCATCGCTTCGGCGATCATCTTGCCGACCGACTCGTCGCCATTGCCGGCGATCGTGCCGACCTGGGCAACTTCCTCGGAGGTCTTGATCTTCTTGGCAGCGTTGCCGAGAGCCGCGACCACTTCGGTCACGGCCAGGTCGATGCCGCGCTTCAGGTCCATCGGGTTCATGCCGGCGGCAACCGCCTTGTTACCTTCCTGGACGATCGACTGCGCCAGAACGGTCGCGGTCGTGGTGCCATCACCGGCGATGTCGTTGGTCTTCGAAGCAACTTCGCGGATCATCTGCGCGCCCATGTTTTCGAACTTGTCGGAAAGTTCGATTTCCTTGGCGACGGTGACGCCGTCCTTGGTGATGCGCGGTGCGCCGAACGACTTGTCGATGACGACGTTGCGGCCCTTGGGACCGAGGGTCACCTTCACCGCGTCGGCGAGGATGTTGATGCCGTGAAGCATGCGCTCGCGCGCGTCGCGGGAGAATTTTACGTCTTTGGCAGCCATTTTTTAGCTCCTGGCAGGGGCTTGCGATCAAGCCCGAAATTCAGTTGACGGTGAGGCCGATAATCAGCCGATGATGCCCATAATGTCGGATTCCTTCATGATCAGAAGGTCTTCGCCATTGAGCTTGACTTCGGTGCCCGACCACTTGCCGAACAGGATGCGGTCGCCGGCCTTGACGTCCAGCGGGACCAGCTTGCCGGCTTCGTCGCGAGCGCCGGAGCCGACGGCGATGATCTCGCCTTCCTGCGGCTTTTCCTTCGCCGTATCCGGGATGATGATCCCGCCGGCGGTCTTGGATTCGGATTCGACCCGGCGTACGACCACGCGGTCATGCAGCGGCCGGAAATTCGACTTTGCCATTTTTGGATTTCCTTGGTGCGGATGTTGAACGGTGCTCCGTTGCCGGAGCATGCCTAGCACTCAGCCGAAGCGAGTGCTAACGCGGCAATGAATAAGCCGCAGGCTCCTGCTAGTCAAGACGGAAGAGCAAAGAGCAAAGAGAAAAGAGAAGACAGCAAAGAGCAGGCAGCAAAGAGCGTGTAAGCATCGAGCCTTTTATGTGAACAATGTCGGGTATCCGACATATATGGGGCGGCTCACCCTTTGTAATTGAGCTTTATTCAGATGGTACGATTGGTGCAACGGGTGTTGCATTTGAACTCATCCAGAGGCTCGCACGGGTCGTGCTGCGTCAGCTTGGTCATGTCGAGCTTCAGAAGGCCATTTTTTGGCATTGGTTCTGTTGCTCCTATTGCCGTTCATGACCAATCCTGCGCGCGTGAGCCGGCCGGCTTAGATTCCAACCACGAGAGCGCCGCCGCTGAGACCCGCACCCGCCGCCGCCAGAAGGATTTTCTCTCCTGGCTGGAATGGCTTCATCTGGTTGGCGAGCGAGAGCGACAGCGGGACCGTCGCGGCCGAAGAGTTGCCGTATTCGGCAATCGTCTTGACAATTGCTTGGTCCGCAATGCCGAGGTTTCTTCCGACCGCGCCGAAAATCCGAGTATTGGCCTGATGCGGCACAAACCGGCCGACATTGTGTGGCCGCACTCCCGCAGTGGCTAGCGCGGCTGTCGAGCAATCGGTCATCATCTCGACGGCCTTTGCGAACACTTCGGGCCCGTCGGTCATCGTCATCCGGGTCTGCCCGAGGTCGAGGTCGCCATGGAACGGCGTGTTGCTTCCTCCTGCGGGAATCTGGATCAGCCCGTAGCGCGAGCCGTCCGAAGCCACCGAGGCACCGAGAATGCCCCGATCAGCATCATCGCACTGACCGATCACCAGGGCGCCGGCGGCATCGGCGAACAAGACTGAGCTCGCGCGCTCGGCTGGATTGATGCGGCGGCTGAGGATGTTGGCGGCGATGACCAGCGCTGGTTTGCCATGCAGGCGGGTGAACCCGTCCGCAAACATGAGCGCATAGATGAAACCGGCGCAGGCGCCGGTCAGATCGACCGCGCCTGCGCGGCCAAGGCCAAGCTTGTGTGCGACCAGCGGCGCGCTTGGCGGCAGAAGATGGTCGGGCGTCGAGGTGGCAAGCAACAGCAGACCGATGTCGTGGCGCGCAATACCGGCGTTCACCAGCGCCATGTCGCCAGCCCGGGTGGCAAGACCCGACAGCGTGTCTTCGTCCGTTGCCCAGAAGCGCGAACGGATTCCGGTACGCCTTTCGATCCAGCCCGGCTCGAGGCCGAGATTGCTCTCGATCTCGGCATTGGCCACCTTGCGCCCAGGCACGTGATGGCCAAGTCCGAGAATGCGCGACGACTTGCTCATGGCCTTGACCCGAAGCGTTCCCCGGCCTCCTCGATGGCGTCATAGAGTCGTTCGAGCTCGTCGCCTGCGATGCAATAGGGTGGCAGAAGGTAGAGGACATTGCCGAGCGGGCGCACAAGCAGGCCGCGCTCGAGGAAGAAAGCGCGCAGCTTCGGACCAATCTCGGCGAGATAACCTGCTGAACCGGTTCGCAGGTCGAGCGCCGCGATCGTTCCCGTGGCTCGACAGTCGGCAAAATATGGATTGTCCCGGAAGCGTTGCAGCCCGACGGCCTGCATCACGCTCAAGGCCGTGATCTGCCCGGCAACTGGCTCGTCGCGCCAGATCTCGACATTGGCGAGTGCTGCCGCACAGGCAATCGGATTGGCGGTGTAGGAGCTCGAATGGAAAAACGTCTTCTTCCGGTCCTCGGAATAGTGCGCCCGGAAGATGGCATCGGTGACAAGCGTTACGGCCAGCGGGATGGTGCCGCCGGTCAAGCCTTTGGAGGTGCACAGGATATCTGGAGAAATCGATGCCTGCTCGCAGGCGAACATGGTTCCGGTGCGTCCCCAGCCGGTCATCACCTCGTCGGCGATCAGCAGCGAGCCGGAGGCCTCAGTGATCTTCTTCAATTCGGCCAGAACCGATGCTGGATACATCAGCATGCCGCCGGCGCCCAGCACCAGCGGCTCGACGATCAAGGCTGCGGCTCGTCGATCGCGGGTCACAGCCTCGAAACGATCCAGCGTCTCCTGCTCGTGCCCCGCGGCCGGAAAGGGGATGATGTCGACCTCGAACAGCAAGGGTTCATAGGCGGCGTTGAACACGCCACGCGCACCGACGCTCATCGTTCCAATCGTGTCACCATGATAGCTGTGCTCCATGACGACGATGCGCGAGCGCGGCGCGCCGATGTTGCGGAAATAACCGAGCGCCATCTTCAGCGCGACTTCGACTGAGGTCGAGCCACTGTCGGAATAGAACACCCAGTCGAGTCCAGCGGGAGCGAGGCCGACAAGCGCCTTGGCCAAGCGCTCTGCCGGCTCGTGCGTGAAGCCCGCAAAGATAATCTGGTCGAGGCTCGACGCGGTTGTCTCGATTGCCTTCATGATGCGGGGATGGCGGTGGCCATGTGTGACGACCCACCAGGAGGAGATGGCGTCCAGGATGCGGGCGCCGTCGGCCCTGTGGAGATAGGCGCCCTCAGTCAGGACGATTTCTGGGATCGCAGGCTCGAGTGCGTGCTGGGTGAAGGGATGCCACACATGAGACTGCGACATCAGTCACCTCCAGTAATCGAGGCGAAGGCGAAGCCGGCAACCATTGCGTCCCTCAGTGTTTTGCCCGTCAGCACATCGAGGTGCGGCAGCCTGCCGAGCTGCGGGGCACCGCTGAATTCCACGATGGTCCGTTGCGTATCGGCCATCTCATCGCCGATGAAAGCGATGCCCGCCAACGGGATGGAGCGGGCGCGGAGCGCCTCGACCGATAGCAAGGTGTGGTTGATGGTGCCGAGTGTGGTGCGGGCGCACAGAATAACGGGCAGCCGCCATTCAGCGAAGATGTCGATTAACCTTGTGCGCCGGTTGAGCGGCACCATTAGGCCGCCGGAGCCTTCGATGACGAGCGGCGTCGGTAGGACGGGAAAAGCAAGATCGGCAGCCTTGATCGCCACGCCGTCGATCTCGGCCGAACGATGCGGCGACAGCGGGCTCCGCAAGCGGTAGGCTTCCGGCAGCACGCGCTCTGAGGGCAAGCCGGCAAGCCGCGCGACAACCTCGCTGTCGGTCTCGCCGTCGAGGCCCGATTGCACCGGTTTCCAGTAAAAGCCGTCCAGCAAACCGGCGAGCCCAGCCGCAAACACGGTCTTGCCAACTCCGGTATCCGTTCCGGTGATGACGATGCGTTGGGTCATATCGCCTCCGGTGATGTTTGGGCCAACACCTCGACCAGCGCCTCTACCATGGCGGAAATGTCGGCTTCGCCAATATTGAGCGTCAGTGAGATGCGCAGCCGCGACGTGCCCTCGGGCACGGTCGGAGGACGAACGCCGCGTATGTCGAAGCCGCGGGCCTGCAGGCGCGCCGCCACTGCCATGGTGCGCCTGACATCGCCGATTACTAAGGGCTGGATCTGAGAGCCACTTGGTGTCACACCCCAGCGATTGACCAACCGGCCGGCGCTGGCGACGCGTTCATGCAGCTGAACACGCCGCATAGGCTCGTCGGCGAGCATTGCGAGTGCCTCGCGCGCCACGACCGCCATCAGTGGCGATGGCGCGGTTGCGTAGATGAATGGCCGGCAACGGTTGATCAGATATTCGCACAGTGCCCTCGGCCCGGTGACGAGCCCACCAGATGCGCCGAGCGCCTTGCCGCAGGTGTGGAGCGCTATGATGTTGTCGCGACCCTCGAAAGCGGCGGCAAGCCCCCGGCCATCCGGTCCCCAGACGCCGGTGGCATGCGCCTCATCAATGACGATGAATGCGCCGTGCCGATCGGCAAGTGCGACCAGGCTCTCCAAAGGCGCGCAGTCGCCATCCATGCTGTAAAGGCTTTCCACCGCGATCCAGACGCATCCCATGCCGCCTGCGACGCGCCAACGTGTAATCGCATCCTCGACAGCGGTGGCGTCGTTGTGCGCGGCCAGCACGAACTGTGCGCGCCCGGCCTGCGCACCCTCATGCATGCTGGCATGGGCGAGCTCATCGACAACCAAAAGATCGCCCTTCTGCGGCAGGGCGCTCAGCAGAGCGAAGTTGGCGATGTAGCCGCTGCCGAAGAACAGCGCGCGGTCGGCTCCAAAGAATGCCGCCGCGTCTGCCTCGAGCTGCTCGTGTTCCGGTGCATTGCCGCGCAACAGCCGCGACCCGGTGGCGCCAACCGGCGTGCCCCGTGCAATCGCCGCCACAACCGCATCGCCAAGTCTTCTGGACGCGGCCAGCCCGAGATAGTCGTTCGACGAGAAGTCCAGCCCGGCGCGGGGCGAAAGCGTCCGCAGCCGGTCCTTGCGCGCTAGCCCCTGCAAGGTCGCATCATAACGGGCAAGCGGCGCCCCGTTCATTGCGCCTCGAGTTCCATCGGATCGATGCCAAGGCGCCGGAACAGCAGGGTATCCTTGTCCTCACCGGGATTGTCCGCCGTCAGCAGCGTGTCGCCGAAGAAGATCGAGTTGGCGCCGGCAAAAAAGCACAGCGCCTGCATCTCGTCGGTCATCGCGGTGCGGCCGGCGGACAGACGGACATGCGATTTCGGCATCATGATGCGCGCCAGCGCGATCACGCGCACGAATTCGATCGGCTCAATGGGCTTGGCGTCTGCAAGCGGCGTACCGGCGATCGGGATCAGCATGTTGATCGGAACGCTTTGCGGATGTTCCGGCAGATTGGCCAGCGTCACCAGCATGTCGATCCGGTCCACCGGCTCCTCGCCCATGCCGACAATGCCTCCACAGCAGACCTTGATGCCGGATTTGCGAACGTGGTCAAGCGTCTCGAGCCGCTCGGCAAAGCTCCGCGTACCGATGATCTCGCTATAGTAGCGTTCTGACGTATCGATGTTGTGGTTGTAGTAGTCGAGGCCCGCCTGCTTCAGTCGAGCGGCTTGCTCAAGATCGAGCATGCCGAGTGTCATGCAGGTCTCCAGGCCCAGCGCCTTGACGCCTTCGACCATCGCCACCACCGCATCCATGTCGCGCGCCTTGGGGTTTCGCCAGGCCGCGCCCATGCAATAACGGGTGGCGCCGGCATCACGCGCCTTGGTCGCTTCGGCGATGACGCGCCTGACATCCATCAGCTTGGACGCCTCCAACCCGGTTTCGTGACGCGCCGACTGGCTGCAATAGCCACAATCCTCCGGGCATCCTCCGGTCTTGATGCTGAGCAGCCGGCTGAGCTGGACCTTGTTTGGATCGAAATTCTGGCGGTGCACCGTTTGCGCCAGGAAGAGGAGATTGTTGAAGGGGGCATGGTAAAGTGCCTGAGCCTTCTCCAAGGTCCACGCTCCAGGGTCAGGGGGGTCAAGAGATTTGGCCTGTGGCGGTGTCTGCGTTGAACTTGCCGTTTGCATCTCCATGCTGTTCCTCCGGTCTGTCTTGCGGGTCTTTGCTATCTGACTATGATGATCGGAAAGGACAGTTGACCCAATCCTGTTCGTTACTCAGACAATCATGAGCCCCGATGGTCGAGGCCGATATCCAGGATCGGCGCGCTGTGGATGAGTCGGCCGACCGAAATCAGATCAACGCCGGTCGCGGCAACCGCTCGCGCTGTATGCGACGTGATCCCGCCAGAAGCCTCGGTGATAGCGCGGCCACCGACCATTGCGACGGCGCGGCGAAGATCGGGGAGGGACATGTTGTCGAGCAGAACCACATCGGGAGCGAAGCCAAGTACCTCCTCCAACTGGGCCAGAGTATCGACCTCGACTTCGATCTTGACGAGATGACCGGCCGCTCTTCGTGCTCGCTCGAGCGCTGGCCGGACGCCGCCTGCGATGGCGATGTGGTTGTCCTTGATCAAAATTGCATCGTCCAGGCCGAAGCGGTGATTGGACCCGCCACCTGCGCGCACGGCATACTTTTCGACTGCCCGCAACCCGGGCGTCGTCTTGCGGGTGCAGACGATCTTCGCGCCATATCCACGAACCGCAGCGACCATCGATGCCGTTGCTGTGGCGATGCCGCTCAGATGGCACAAAAAATTGAGTGCCGTCCTTTCGGCTGTGAGAATGGCCCGGGCCGGGCCAACCACTGATGCAATGACCTCTCCATCCACGACATTGCAGCCGTCTGCCCGCTCCACGGAGATTTCGACACCAGGATCAATCAAGCCGAAAGCGAGCATCGCCAGATCGATGCCGGCGACAACTCCGGACTGTCGCGCCACCAACACGGTTCCCGCTTGGCATTCCTTCGGGACGATGGCGTCCGTGGTCAAGTCGCCGGCTCTGCCAAGGTCTTCAAGAAGAGATGCCCGTACAAGCGGCTCAAGCAGGACCGTGGGGAGCGGTGAGAGCATCATCCCTTTGCACCTTCGGAGCTTGGCGAGTGTCCGAGTTCCCGCGCAGCCGCCAAGGCGGCTTCGAGCGTGATTTCGGACCGTCGGGCGGCAGTCGCATGATGAGGAAAATCTGTCCGGTAATGAGCGCCGCGGCTTTCTTCGCGCAACAAGGCGGCAACAGCAATCATTAGCCCGACAGCCGCCGGATCCGAGGCCGCATCCTTGCTTTCGGCGAGCGGCAATAAGGCACGCGCGGCTGCTTTCAACCCTTCACCATCCCGGACGATGCCGAGTGCGCGCGACAGAAAAACGCGCACGGCTGTCGGAGCGGGCGGTGGGTAAACGTTCGCAAACGCAGGCCTTGTTCTGCGCGCAGGCGTTCCGGCGACGCTTTCAGCGACCCACCGGGCGCACACGATTGCCTCCGTCAAGGAATTGCTGGCGAGCCTGTTGGCGCCATGCAGTCCTGTCGAAGCGACTTCGCCGCAGGCCCACAGCCCCTCGACGGAGGTCCTGCCAAAGCTGTCCACGGCAACGCCACCCATATGGTAGTGTTGGGCCGGACGAATGGGGATGAGATCGCGCGCGGGATTGATGCCCGCTCCACGACAGGCTGATGCGATTGTCGGGAAATGTCGAGCGAATGCCGGGCCTGGCCGTTGTCGGGCATCGAGAAAAACATGGTGGCCGTCCGCAATATGGTTCCACACGGCGCGGGCCAAGACATCGCGAGGCGCAAGTTCCGCCCCGGGCACGCTCTGGAGAAAAGCCTGGCCGGTTTCATCGATCAGGGCAGCACCTTCGCCTCGCACAGCCTCGCTGACCAGCGCCATAGGGCGTTCTGGGCCGTCAAGCGCGGTCGGGTGGAACTGAATGAATTCGAGGTCGGCTAGGACAGCTCCAGCGCGGGCCGCAAGCGCAAGGCCTTGTCCGCAACTGCCCCAAGGGTTCGTGGTGTCGAGAAACAGTCCCCCGATGCCACCGGTGGCGAGAACCACCCGCCGTGAGCCGAAGAAGAAAGGTGCGATCGAACAGCTCGCCCAGACGCCTCGGATCGCATTCTCTCGCACTGCGAGCCGGCGCGCTTCCACGCCCTCCACGACAACTATCGACGGAGTGGAACGCACAGCCGCGATCAGCGCACGCATGATCTCACGCCCGGTGCCGTCCCCATGCGCATGAACGATGCGACGTCGGCTGTGTGCGGCCTCCAATCCGAGGCACAGTGATCCTTCCGGCGTGCGGTCAAAGCGAACCCCAAAGCCCGCAAGCCCCTCTATGGCCTTGGGCGCGGCTTGGAGGATGCGGCTCGCCACGTCTCTGTCGCAGAGACCATCCCCGGCGGCAACCGTATCGGCCAGGTGCATTGCCGGATCGTCGTCTTCGCCGAAACTTGCAGCCAGGCCCCCCTGGGCCCAGGTGCTCGAGTTGTCAGCTCCCAGCAGCGACCTTGACAGAAGAAGCACCGGCTCCGGCGACAGTTGAAGCGCGGTCATCAGTCCGGCGATGCCGCCGCCGATGATGATGGGCCGCCCGAAGAAGCTGCGGAGGTCGGCGCTCAAACTGCCAGCATCCGTTCGACCGCTAGCCGCGCGCGCCCGGCGATCCCGGGTTCGACGGTTACGACATGGTGGTTCTGCTCGAGCGCCGTGCGGATGTTGGCAAGCGTGATCCGCTTCATATGCGGGCACAAATTGCAGGGCCGGATGAACTCGACCTCTGGGTGCGCTAACGCGACGTTGTCGCTCATTGAGCATTCCGTCATCAGCACGACACGTGGCGGCCTTTGCCTTTCGACATAGTCGGACATGGCAGCCGTCGAGCCGGAAAAATCTGCTTCAGCCACGACGTCGGGCGGGCATTCGGGATGGGCGAGCACGACCACGCCGGGATGGCTTTCGCGCAACTCGCGGATGTCGGCCGGTGTAAAGCGCTCATGCACCTCACAACGCCCTTTCCAGGCGATGATCTGCACATCTGTCTGAGCGGCGATATTCTGGGCCAGATATTCGTCCGGCAACATGATCACCCGGAGAACCCCAAGGGATTCGACGACCGCCTTGGCGTTGCCGGATGTACAGCAGATATCCGACTCGGCCTTCACTTCGGCGGACGTATTTACATAAGTGATGATCGGAACGCCGGGATAACGCTGGCGCATCAAGCGCACGTCTTCTGCCGTGATTGAGTCCGCCAACGAGCAACCGGCGCTGAGATCCGGAATGAGCACGGTCTTGCCCGGATTGAGGAGCTTGGCCGTTTCGGCCATGAAATGGACGCCGGCCAGCACGATGACTTGCGCCTCGACCGTCGCAGCCGTGCGGGCTAGTGCCAAGCTGTCGCCGACGATGTCGGCCACGCAGTGGAAGATCTCGGGCGTCTGATAATTGTGCGCCAGGATGATCGCGTTGCGCTCGCGCTTCAGCGCAAGGATCGCCTCGATATCCTCGGCGAAAGCCGGCCATTCAATCGGCGGGATCACTCGTCGGACGCGCTCGTAGAGCAACGCGGCCGTAGGCAGCATGGCGCCCATCGACCCCCTCCCGCTTATACTCTAACTGAAAATAACCAGCATATACTTGCTGTGAGTATAAGGGATGTCAACCCCGCGCCAGCGGCAATTTTGTCCCGGCGATGAGCCTATCGTCGAGAACGGCGTGGCGGAAACGGAAAAGCTTCGCTGGCCGGCCGCCGGTCTCAGTGGTGGCCTCTCCGGTCTCCTCGACCAGCTCCTGCTGTTCGATCAGTCGGCGAAAGTTCGGCTTGTGGATGAGCCTGCCGGCGAGCGCCTCCACGGTTCGCTGCAGCTGCAAAAGCGTGAAGACCGGCGGCATCAGCTCAAAGACGACTGGGCGGTATTTGATCTTGGAGCGCAGCCGCGCAATGCCGGTCGCCACGATGCGGCGATGATCGGCGACCATGGACTTGCTGGGCACCAGCGGCGGGGGTCCTGCCTCCCGCCCTCTTACGGCCTCTTGGACCAGGCCTGCTTCGTAGACTAACTCATAGCGTTGAAGCGTGAGTTCCTCGTTCCAAAGGCGGTCGTCGAAGCCAAAGGCTATCGTCGCCCGCTGCCAGCGTTCACGTCGCGTGGCCGAATCGCCAACCCCGTTTGCCCATTCGATCAGGCGCGGCCGCAGAACGTCCAGAACGACCGCAGGCGTGCCGGAGCGGTGGTCCTCCCATGGAAAATATTCATACCAACTCTGCCATCCGCACTTGGGCGAGCCCGCTGCCTGTTCCTTGCGCGTCAATGCCAGATAGCTGATGGAGATGACGCGCTGCTGGCGCTCGGCGCCGATGCGATCCCGATCCGCGAACGTGTAGAGTTGCTCAATGTACCCCAGCCGATGGCCGGTTTGCTGCTCGACCCACCCCCTCAAGCCGGATTGCAGCGATCGGTGCTCAAGCGCAAAGGGACCGGAGGGCAAGGTGTCCGCCTGGCCGATGGTGAGGACACAGGGTTGACTGCCGTTTACGGCGACCACAAAGGCGATCAAGTCCACTTTGACGTTATCGGCCTTGCCGGCGGCTCTGTCTTTCCTGAGTCCTATTGCCTGATCGTCCATTATTTGGCCAACTCGGGGCACCTTAATCGATTTAGTGTAAGCGTGCCAATTGGCACGTCAACACCCCGCAGCTGCATGGCCATTTTTTTGCTCTTCGCACCTGCACAAAAATGTGCCAAAGGCGACAGCCGCAGCTGGTAACGTAGGGGAAGGAGGGTCCCATGAGCGCTTATGGTGACACCAGGGCGATCACACCGCCGGATATTCGTTCGCGCAAAGGTGGGACGCCGCTCGTCTGCCTTACCGCCTACACCACCCCAGTCGCACGGCTTGTCGATCCCCATTGTGATGTGGTGCTCGTCGGCGACAGCGTCGGCATGGTTCTCCACGGCCTGCCCTCGACGCTCGGTGTCACGCTGGAGATGATGATCACGCACGGCCAGGCGGTGCGCCGTGGCATCAAGCAGGCGCTGATGGTGGTCGACCTGCCGTTCGGTTCCTACGAGGAAAGCCCAGAGCAGGCTTTCCGCAATGCCGCGCGCGTCATGGCCGAGACCGGCTGCACGGCCGTCAAGCTCGAAGGCGGCGAAGCGATGGCAGAGACGATCGGCTTCCTCGCCGCACGCGGCGTGCCCGTCATGGCCCATGTCGGATTGACGCCGCAGGCCATCAACACCATCGGTGGCTACCGCGTACAGGGCAGGGGCGGGGATGCCGAGCGCATCAGGCGCGACGCAATTGCGGTGGGCGAAGCGGGCGCCTTTGCGGTCGTCCTGGAGAAGGTTCCTGAGGCGCTCGCCCGCCGGATCACCAAGGAGGTGGCGACCCCGACCATTGGCATCGGTGCCTCGGCAGCCTGTGACGGCCAGATTCTCGTCGTCGACGACATGCTGGGCCTCTTCGGCGACTTCCGGCCCAAGTTCGTCAAGCGCTATGCTGAACTCCGGGAGGCGGCTGCGGCTGCGATCGCTTCCTATGCGCGCGAGGTGAAGGAGCGCCAGTTTCCCGCCGCAGAGCACGTGTTTGCCGATGCGCCCAAGCCCGCCGACACGGACGCCACCAAGAGCGGAGAAGCAGCGTGAGCGTGCCGATCGTCAGGAGCGTTGACCAGCTTCGCGAAAGCGTCGCCGCATGGCGCTGCGAAGGTGTGAGGATAGCCCTGGTGCCAACGATGGGCGTCCTGCATGAGGGCCATCTCAGCCTGGTGCGCGCTGCACTCGAGAAGGCAGACCGTGTGATAGTGACGCTCTTCGTCAACCCGAAGCAATTCAACAGCCAGGCCGATCTTGCCGCGTATCCCCGCACCGAGGACGAGGATGCCGCCAAACTGGCACCGGTTGGCGCGCACCTGCTTTATGCGCCAGATGCAGAGGAGATGTATCCGGCGGGCTTCGCCACCACCGTTTCGGTTTGCGGTGTCAGCGAAGGCCTGTGCGGTACATTCCGGCCGGGGCATTTCGACGGCGTGGCGACCGTCGTCGCCAAGCTCTTCCTGCAGACCAGCGCTGACTTCGGCTTCTTTGGCGAAAAGGACTTTCAGCAAATTCACCTGGTCAGGCGCATGGCCCGGGATCTGGATATTCCAATCACCATTGTTGCCTGTCCGACAGTCCGTGAAGCCGACGGTCTTGCGTTATCATCGCGCAATGTGCGGCTCTCGCCAGCGGAACGCGCTGTTGCTCCCAAGCTATCATCGGTCCTGCTCAAGACGGCTGAGCGGCTTGAGCGCGGCTCACCCATCCTGCCAACGCTTGCAGAATCTCGCGCAGCAATTCTGGCTGCAGGCTATCGCGAGGTCGAATACCTGGAACTTCGCGATGAGGCAGATCTGCACCCGATAACAAGCCTCGATCGACCGGCACGGTTGCTTGCCGCCGCCTGGCTCGGCGGCACACGGCTCATAGACAACGTCAGACTATTTCGGATTGGTTCAACAGATTAGCCACGTTCTCGGCACGCGCCGTATTCGTCCGGGATCATCTAAAACAAGGTCTCTGCCTGGCATTGAGCGTTACGGAGGTTACGCACAGGACACATGCATCGCGTGTTTGAGAACTTCGTCGAGCAACTGTCTGCAAGTGTTGATGCTGCCGATCTCTGTGAGGCAATGGCCTCCGCTGCAGCCGGCTTCGACTTCCCGCTATTCGCCTATTTCACCTACCCGTCAGCCTCCGGCGACGCCCCCCAATTGATTTCAAACTATCCTTCATCCTGGACGTCACGTTATCTGCAACAGCGGTACCACAGTCTCGATCCGGTCATCCTGCGCGGGCTGCAAGGCTGGGATACATTCGATTGGGGTGTGGATCGCGCTCGGCACGGTCTGCCGAATTCGCAGCAACAAATTCTAGAGAGTGCGGCTGAGTTTGGCATCTGCGGCGGCCTGACGATGTCCATGCATGATCATCTCGGCCGGTTTGCTGCCCTGACCTTTGCTTCCGACGAGTCCCGTCCGCCTCTGTTGCGGTCACTGGCACGTTACGAAAAAGCATTGCAACTGGTGGCCATCAACTTTCATATCCATGTCCGGCGAAGGCTCGCCGATCATCGCGTGGTGGATGGTGTAACGCTCACCCCGCGGGAATTCGAGTGCCTGAAATGGGCGGCGCGCGGCAAGTCGGCTTGGGATACTAGCCAGCTTCTCGGCGTCTCAAAGCGCACCGTGACCTTTCATCTGGAAAACGCCAAGGCAAAGTTTGGCGTTCGAACGATCAACCAAGCCGTTGCACGAATGGCTGCCTCCGGCCTGACGAGATCCTGATTCTCAGCCACGATACCTGTAAACCTCTACAGGCTGCATCGCTGTCAGCTTTGCCCTTCGATGGCGGGAACACATCCCACATGGAGGCGACCATGATGCAACTGATAGCACCAGACTTTTACAGTGATTTTGCAGGCGAGCTCAAAGAGATGCACGGGCTCAGGTTTCGGGTGTTCAAGGAAAGGCTCGATTGGGAAGTTGATACCGAAGACCAGATGGAATCCGATCCGTTTGATGCTCTCAAGCCTGTCTATCTGCTCCTCAAAGGATCCGACTGGCGAATTCGCGGTTGCGTGCGTCTTTTGCCCAGCACCGGACCCACAATGTTGCGCGACACCTTCCCGGTGCTGCTGGGTGCTGACGTCGTGCCCGCGACCACCGACATATGGGAGAGCAGTCGTTTCGCGCTCGATCTTCCTCCGTCGGCGCCCAAGGCAGCGGGCGGGCTGGCCCAGGCGACCTACGAGCTCTTCGCGGGCATGATCGAGTTCGGCTTGGCCAAGGATCTGACCCGGATCGTAACGGTGACGGACACGCGCATGGAGCGGATCCTCCGCCTTGCTACGTGGCCATTGTCGCGCATCGGAGAACCCAAGTGCGTCGGCAAAACGGAGGCGGTGGCTGGGTTTCTCGAGATTTCCCACGCGAGCCTTTTGCGCATCCGCAGCAGGGGACGTCTGAGCGGACCGGTACTGTGGCAACCGGTTCTAGGCCCGTCAGCATAGCGCCATTGTGGACACCTGTGCCATGAAGGATGCTGGTTTGTCCAAGGAAGCGACGGTCGGCCTTGTATGCTGGCCGGACTGGCGTCGCCAGGACGCTTACCACTACGCCAGACGATTGCCACGCACTGGCTGGGCCTGGGAGTTTCTTCGGCGCAATCCACAATTCCAGCGCGACCACGCCAAAATGGCACCGTCCGCCTGCTTTGTCGGAACCCAGGCCGACATGAAGATAATCGAGTTGACGACAGAATCAGCTTTCCTAAGACAATGGAGCCTCCTTTTTCGCGGACGCGCCACAGTCGGACGCTACATCGGCGAGGGTCTTTTGGGATCCGCGCGATTGCGCCTGTATTCTACGAGCGGCCGCGGAGCCGCTGGGGCTCGACCACGATTTTGAACCGCTTCACCTTTCTTCGCTCTCATGCTGCAAGGACATCCTGCTGACAGCTGCGGGCATGCAGCACGTGCTGCTGAGGGAGAACTGCCGGAGTCTGCAGATCGCCGTTTCCGGTGCGTCCGTCCTCCGCCCGTTGCGGCTATATGTCGACGCGATCCTTCAGCCGCAGCACCTCAAGTTCCATGTCGCTGCCCTTCAGTTCCTGAACGACATCAATGATTGCCGCCGCGTGTCAGCTGCTTGCTTTCCGCCGGAACACCGCGGAGCGCGTCTGCGTATTGTACTGCAGGCTTTGGATGGCTCGCTGGCGGGAGCATCTCATCAGGAGGTCGCCATTGCCTTGTTCGGGAGACGCCGTGTCGAAGAAGATTGGCGTCATCCAGGCGGCCATCTTCGCGATCAGGTACGTCGCGCCATCCAACGCGGCCGCTACCTGATGGGCGGCGGCTACAGACAGTTCCTGAGGTAATTGGAGTGGTTGCGATTGTCTTATACGAACGCGCAACCTCCATTTTCTCACTGCAATGGTGCGTTGCACAAAACGTGGCAAGCGCCTAGTTCTTCCGCGGCGAATCGGGTTTCGGCGAAACACCGGGACCCAACTTCGTCGATAAGTGCATTCATGACCTGAGGACCCCGATGACCGTTATGAACTCCGACAAAGCCGGCGCTGCAAGCCTTGAGACAATCGCGCGAAACGGCAGCATGCTGCGTCGCATAGCCGTACGCATTCCGACCTACCTGTCGGATATTCGCGAGAACCCGGCGTGGCTGCCCATGTTCATGTTGGCGCGCACCATGCCGGCACGGAGAATGCACTGGCGTGGTGCAAAGCCGGTCCGAAGGCCGCAAAGAGCCCAGGACACGATGTTTGCCGGTGTCAATTGCCACGACGTTGTCGACGCGCTGCGGATGGATGGGCTTTTTCCCGGCCTTGTCCTGCCTGCAATGGTGGCTGAAGATGTAGCCGCATTCGCCAGGTGCACACCTTGTTTCGGCAATTTCGATCGCCGACTCGAGTTCATGCCGGCGGAGCATGCGGAGGCTGAGGCGCGATTTGGCCGTCCGTTGCTCAGCGGCCATTATTTCGAGCGCATTCTGGGCTGTAAGTCGGCCGTTGCCATCCAAAACGATCCGCTGCTCATGGATATCGCGGCGCACTATCTCGGCGGCCAGGCGACGCTGATCACGACGCGCGTCTGGTGGAGCTTCCCGACCGGCCAGGCGTCGGACGCGGACAAGAACCTGGCTTCGCTCGGCAAATACCACTTCGACCTGGACGACTGGCGGATGCTGAAGTTCTTTTTCTATCTGGTGCCCGTCGACGAGGGGACCGGCCCGCATATCTATGTTCGCGGCAGCCATGATCGCCGCGCCCTCAAGCACCAATTTACGCTTGTCGTCGGCCATCCAGCGCAAGAGATTCTGGACGTCTACGGCAAGCAGAGTCCGGTCACGCTGACCGGCAAGGCCGGTTTCGGTTTCGTCGAGGATCCGTTCGGGTTCCATATGGGCACCGTGCCGTCGCACAGGCCACGGCTGATGATGGAAGTTGGCTTCGGCGTTTCTCCTCCATCGCGCCGCCGCTTCCATGGCGAGCCTGTGATCCGCTGATTTCGAAAAGTCCCGAAACAGCCTTCCCGTTGTGAAAAGGCTATGCCGCCAATCGATCTGTTCCGGGCCAAAAGCGGTTGTCTGCACATGCCCTGAACTTGGCTGGTGCAATGAGTCTCGCCATTGCTCCAGCCAGCGCATCAGTCCTGTTTAATCGAGGTTAGATGGCAGTGCGCCCAAGAGATCCTCCTCGATATCGCCTGCCGCGCGAAGCCTCAGATGCTCTTCGAAAACCTCCTTTACGGACCAAGTCGTCTCGGGTCTCCTTTGAGTGGCCGGAAGGTGGTGCACAGCCGTATCGTGCTTCGGGATCCTGAACGAAGGCGAGGGGCGGTTTGTTCCTCGCGGGGCGCATGCAGCGGTGCCGGCATGACAGCTTCGTCTTGGATCCCGATGCTCGGCAACGTCAGCGGTGAAGGCTCTGTCTAGGCGGCTTACGTGACTCCAATGCAGGAGATCGACCATCTCCTGTCGAGCACATTCGTTGGCGATCACCGTCGCGGCGCTACGGACGCCGCGGCGCCTGCGATCAATGCAGTTTGCCGACTAGCCGAGCGTATTCGGCTTCAGCCCTGCCATATGACCCATCTGCCAGCGCAATTAGACGCGCGCGATCAAGAATGACTACCTCTCCTCGCATTGAGCGTATCAGACCTTGGCCCTCCAAGGTTTGCAGCGCTATGGTGACGCCGGGCCGCCTGACACCGAGCATAACTGATAAGAACTCGTGCGTAATCGCAAAGCTGTTCCCGTCGACGCGATCATCACACATCACCAGCCATCTTGAGAGCCTGTCGACTATGTTCATCCGGGCATTGCTGAGCGCGGTGAAGCTTGCCTGGAGGTGAAAGTAGTGAACGTAGCGGAGCAGAAAGGTTCGCAAGGTTGGGCTTGTCAGAAGCGCCTTGGTGAAGAGGCCCGCGTCGATAACAAAGGCTCGGGCTTCTAATTGGACGTAACAATCGTGCGTTGACCGGTCATCGCCCATGATAAGCGCTGAGCCGGTCATGCCCTCACAACCAATGATTCCGATCTCAGCTTCGATACCAGGCCGCAGCTCGCCCACCACTGACCCGAGACCGCTCTCGAAGAAGTACACGGTGCTGATTGGTGACCCCGCCACTTCGAGATGCGTCTTCAGCCCAAGGGAGACGCTTTCGAAATGAGGTTGCAGCAATGCCAAATCTGCCGAGCACATTCGTAGCAGCAGCGAATTGCGATAGATCGAATTTTGGCCGGTGTCGCGTTGCGCGGCAGTGTGAGTTTGTGAACTGGAGTCTGTCATAGCTCCCTCTCCCTATTGGGGCGGAAGCATGTTGATCGCTCACAGCCGACGGACGCCCTTAGAGTTGCCGCCGATGGCACACTGTATGCCTGCCGACCGCGGATGTCCCATTTTTTAATCAATTACGTTAATCGGCCCGAGCCAAGCTTTGGCGCACCCGCTCTAACGCGGCATTCAGATGCTCCAGAAATTCGTCATCACCTTTCGTTGACAAATTGCGTTGTCGAACGCGAGTTACAATGCGCTCCTGGAGTGAAACCGCTGTCTCATAGTGGTCCACGATCATCTGAAATGAAGCGCTCATTGGGGCGGATTGAAAGGGCTGTGCCATAGCACAACCCTAGCTCCACGAGGATGAGAGTTCCATGCCGGCCGCCGCTTGGGTAACAATCGTACAATATACCCAAGACGGACCGCGCTCTTTGGTTATCCTCCCAGAAATCCGGTAGCCTTGCGTGGCGCAGCTTCTCTTCGCTCTTCGACCTCCTGACCCGGCCGACCAGTCCCGGCTTCAGCCATTCCGCCTTGTCCTTCTTATGCTCCTTCGGGACCGGGACGCCGACCTCGCCCTGCACACGATCCCACAGCGTTTGCCTTTTGTCGGCCTTGACGGCTAACATCGCCCGCCCTTGTAGGACCGCTTTCAGCCATGATCACCTCGGGGGGCTGAACGAAGCGCGTGGTTGTCGACTCTGTCGGTCGTCGCAGACGCTTACGGAGGCCTCACCGCAGAGGGAGATGCGCACTCCGGCTCGACGACGGCTGTCGAAAATCAGACTGATGTGGATGCACTACCATCGATCGGCACTAAGATTCTCGACCTCGGCAATAAGCTCCTCTGTACAGCAAGCGACCTTCCTGCCTCGCAATATCAAAAGTCAAACCCCGCCGCAGATGCATATGCCTGGCAGCACGCGTCGGTCTTTGGCCGCGCATCTGCCAAACCGAAATCAAGTAGCCCGCCATCGCGCGACCCTCAACGCGATCTTGATCATTGCAGTGGGGCAATAACTTATCTCTTTGGAGCTTGGTGGTGATATATAGGCGCCCAAGCCAGCGCTAATATTGCATGGAGCTAAAATGCCCGCTAAGATTTCTTGGGTGTTGGCTGGCGGGTGTTTGATGCGGTTTCATCGTCTAGGCGCGGTCGCTCTGGGTCTGGCGTCCTTCATCAGCAGCGCTCATGGCCAAGAATCCTGCGACCCTAACTACACAGGCGCCTGTGTTCCAATCGCCAGCGATGTCGACTGTTCCTCCGGAAAGGGCAATGGTCCCGCATACGTACACGGGCCGGTCTCTGTCGTGGGCACCGATATCTATGATCTTGACCGAGACGGCGACGGAATAGGTTGCGAAAACGGCTAGAGGAGGCAAGTCGCCCTCCAACTTCATGACGGCACCAGCCCATCCGCTGTTGATGGTAACGGTCACCTCCGAGTTGAGGGTGAGCAACGTTCCCAGCCATTTGCATCAAATATCAGGGCCTCGTAAATGCGACTTATGGCGACTCTGCGGTACGACGGTCGAACACCTTCCACGTCTCAACCGTCTCCTGCCTTACGTTTTGTCAATTGGTAGCTGATTGTAGAATGTGCCAGTAACTGGGATGCTCATCTCGTTCCACATGCGCGAGCCCTGATGCGCGTCAGTTATTTTTACTCTCCGGTCACGATTGAGACCACTGGCCCGGGCGATGTTCCCCGAGAAGAACAAAGAGGTAGATGGTGCCGGCATGGTCCCTCCAATGCTCTCCCCTTGTGAACGGCATCCAAATTTTTCGGCGGGCTTGAACAGCGGCCACCTTTGGCGGCTGTCGAGGGCTGATGATAGATTCCATTCCAGCTCTTTCTAATGTGTCGTCCGAACAGTGAACGAAAGTAGAACATATAGTTCAAGCGCGAATCAACTGTGAGAGGGATGAGCTCCAATTTGGGTCATGCCTGACGCTGGTGGAAGACGAAATTGCGGTGGCGACTGGAAGCTCAGCGATGCACCAAATGAAACTGGGCAGCTGGTGCTGTCCGCTGCGGCGCTATGACGACAGACGATGGTATCTGCCGAATGACCTGGGGAATCTTCGGGGACGTCGAGGCCGACGTGGTCGGAAGCAAACTGAGTTGCAGGCGGTGCGGCAGGAACGACCATATGCAAGCTGAGATGCCTGTCGCCGTCTCCGCGTTCCAGGCCGACGTTCTCTGCATTCCGAGGCCTGGTGAGCGATACGGGTGCGCCTGAGTGTCAATGGCGCATTTAGCAACGGCCTGGTACACGATTCACCGCGGTGCGAGCTGATCGAAACTGGCTTGGTCGATTGCATCGTAATAGCGCCGCCCACCAGGAAAGATTTTTCTATCGTTTGCGGTTGGGGTCGCATGACGCGATTGTCGGACGCAACAAGCCAGCTTGGCAATAGGCAGAGGCTGTCCACACTGTACTCCCTAATGCCAATCCATACCTAACGAGACCGCCATGCCGTCACCTCCAGATTTCACCGACGATTTTCGCTCCGAGCTGATCACGCTGCTGCGCTGGCGCAGGGATGTGCGGCGCTTCGAGCCGACGGCTCTGCCAGAGGGTACGCTGGAACGCCTGCTCGAGCTCGCCAGCATTGCGCCCTCCGTTGGCCTCAGCCAGCCCTGGCGCTTCGTAGTCGTCGAGAGCCTCAAGCGGCGCACTGCCGTGAGAGACTGCTTCGAGCGCTGCAATGCCGAGGCGCTCACGCGCTTTTCGGGAGAGCGCGCCGCACTCTATGCCCGGCTGAAGCTTGCCGGGCTCGACGAGGCGCCCTGTCAATTCGCGGTCTTCGCCGACCGCACGACCCGACAAGGCCATGGGCTCGGTCGCATGACCATGGCGGCGACCATCGACTATTCGGCCGTCATGGCAGTGCACACACTGTGGGTGGCGGCGCGGGCGGAGGGCATCGGCATGGGCTGGGTGTCGATCCTCGATGCGACCGAGATGGCCGAAATTCTCGACACGCCGCCCGAATGGACGCTGATCGGCTATTTCTGCCTCGGCTATGCCAGCGAGGAGCACGACATGCCGACCTTGGAACGCGAATGCTGGGAACATCGGCGGCCGCCGGTGGTGATCAGGCGATAGTGGGGCTGCTCATCATTCGCCTCTGCCCTGGCGATGAGCTTGACGCAGATCGGGTCGCCCTTGGCCACATTGCCATTCCGACCGAAGCCGAGGTTCGTGTTCTTGCAAAGGCCAGGAAAGAGCAGCATGACAAGCGCGACCGCAGCGAAGATGGCGCTTGCGACAACCGGGCTGAAGCCGGGCATGGAGGTGGTCGACCTCTGTTGCGGGGCGGCTGTGCCGATCGCCACGATCACCCGCCATGTCGTCGCACTACGCCGACCAGCTGGAGGCCGCGCAGCGCCGGCTGACCGGCGCCGGCGCGACCAATTGCGAATTCGTCGCCGGCTACGCGCTACGAACTCGCTACTCTGGTGTCACGCCCCGTGAGTCTTCACGGCCAACGCCTTCGACGGCGTCCCGGACCGACCGCGGCTGGCACGTGCCGTGCGCGAGGCGCTCGCCCCCGGCGGACATTTGTTATCGTCAACTGACACCGGCAGCCGCGCGAGACGACGACGGTCCTGAAGCGAACTCAGGCTGTCGCCAAGACAGACCATCGCCGATGCCCAAGTCGGCGGCACCATGCTCCTAGATGCCGACTGCGTGACAAGGGGCCGCAGGCCCGTCGTCCGTCCACTGTCCAAGGCCTCCTGGCCTTTCCGAGGCCGTGATCCTGCCGCGGGTGTGAGTTTGCGATCCTCATAAGAGCGTCAGGCGCGAATAGAAGTTTGGGTCGTGGCTCCACAGCGGCCGACCTATCCATCGGGTGGATGGTAGTTATCACAACAATCAATTTTACCAATATTATGGAATTCTACTACAAGGCCGCCAGTTAAAGCGGCCGGACGGGTATCCGTCTCGCGTGGGCTGGTGCTGCCCGCAAAGATGCGGAGACGAACATGTGCGGGATTGTTGGCATCGTTGGGCAACAGCCGGTGTCGGATCGGTTGATCGGCGCGTTGAAGGGTTTGGAATATCGCGGCTATGATTCCGCCGGCGTTGCGACGATCATCGAGGGTGCCTTGCACCGCCGGCGCGCCGAGGGCAAGCTCGTCAACCTCGAGAGGCGACTGAAGGAAGAGCCGCTGAGCGGCAACGTCGGCATCGGCCACACGCGTTGGGCAACCCACGGGGCCTCGACCGAACGCAATGCGCACCCGCACTTTAGCGACGGTGTCGCCGTAGTCCATAACGGCATCATCGAGAACTTCACCGAGCTGAAGGACGAATTGGCGGCGGATGGCGCCGAGTTCCAGACCGACACCGACACCGAGGTCGTTGGGCATCTCTTGGCAAGATACCGCCGAGAGGGCATGAGGCCGCAAGAGGCCACGCGTGCCATGCTGAAACGCGTCAAGGG
Organism: Mesorhizobium sp. C395A; assembly: GCF_030323205.1. Lineage (NCBI taxonomy): Bacteria > Pseudomonadati > Pseudomonadota > Alphaproteobacteria > Hyphomicrobiales > Phyllobacteriaceae > Mesorhizobium > Mesorhizobium sp. C395A. Next base: position 6,068,266 of record NZ_CP100473.1, read on the forward strand.
CGCCTATGCGCTTGCCATCCTCTTCGAAGATGAACCGTCGACCATCACGGCGGCGCGCAACGGGCCACCGCTCGCGATCGGTCACGGCGACGGCGAGATGTTCCTGGGCTCCGACGCGATCGCCCTTGCTCCCTTCACCAATGAAATTACCTATCTCATCGACGGCGACTGGGCCGTTGTCGGCAATTCGGGCGCCCATATCTTCGATGTCGACGGCCGTCCCGTCGAGCGTCCGCTCCATATCTCCACGGCCGCGGCCGATCTGGCCAACAAGGGCAACCATCGCCACTTCATGGAGAAGGAGATTTACGAGCAGCCCGAGGTCATCGCCCATGCTCTCCGTCATTACATTAACATCATAGACAGTCGCGACATGGTTCCTGGCATTGATTTCGCCAAGGTCCCGAGCTTGGCGATCTCTGCCTGCGGAACCGCCTATTTCGCCGGACTGATCGGAAAATACTGGTTCGAGCGCTATGCGCGCCTGACGGTTGAAATCGACGTTGCGTCCGAATTCCGTTACCGCGAGATCCCGTTGCCGCCGCAGTCGGCAGCTCTTTTCATCTCGCAGTCCGGCGAAACCGCCGATACGCTTGCGTCATTGAGGTACTGCAAGGAGCGTGGGCTGAAAATTGGCGCTATCGTCAATGCCTGCGAATCGACCATCGCTCGCGAGGCCGATACGGTTTTCCCGATCCTTGCCGGACCGGAGATCGGCGTCGCCTCTACCAAGGCTTTTACCTGCCAGCTTGCCGTTCTAGCAGCACTCGCCATCGGCGCCGCCAGAGCCCGCGGGACGGTCCCCGAACACGAGCTGCAGGAGCTCGTCAGGAGCCTCGCCGAATTGCCGCGCGTGATGGGCCACGTACTCGAGAGCATCCAGCCGGAAATCGAGTTCTTGTCGCGCGAACTGTCAAAGTGTCGTGACGTCCTGTATCTCGGCCGTGGCACCAGTTTCCCGCTAGCGATGGAAGGTGCGCTGAAGCTCAAGGAGATTTCCTACATCCATGCCGAGGGCTATGCAGCGGGTGAATTGAAGCACGGGCCGATCGCCTTGATAGACGAGAACATGCCAGTGATCGTCATCGCGCCCCATGACCGTCTTTTCGACAAGACCGTTTCCAACATGCAGGAAGTGGCTGCCCGTGGAGGGCGGATTATCCTCATCACCGATGAAAAAGGGGCAGCCGTATCGAAACTCGAAACCATGCACACGCTCGTGCTGCCGGTTGTCGACGAGATTATCGCGCCAATGATCTTCTCGCTCCCGATACAGCTTCTAGCCTACCACACGGCGGTCTTCATGGGGACGGATGTAGACCAGCCGCGCAATCTCGCAAAATCGGTCACGGTCGAATGATTGTGAACCTGTACAGGTGGCGATGCGCCTCCAGGAAAGCGGTACCCCTTGTCTGGATCCGAAGCCCGGATGAAACCAGATGACCATTGTTTGCTGCAATTGCGAAACTCGGTAACGGTTACGAGCGGGTCTTTCGCTGCCTCGCCGGTGGAGATTGGCCGAAGGAAGCAGTGTCCTGCCGAAAGTTCGAGTTGCTGTTCAAGAAAGCCATCGGCGAGAATGGTCCACGAAGGATAGCAGGTCGCATGCGCTACGCCGACCAGGCTCTCAGCACGGGCAGCCTTGATATTTGATCAGAAGGAGGTGAGCCGCCATATTCCGGCCCGGCCAATTCAGCGGCCCATCCCATGCATGAGGCCGGTTCGGCCGAATGGACGACCATTTTTTTTATTTGCTAAGTGTGCGCCTCGGGGAGGAATCTCCGAGGGAGCTCCCAGTTCTTGGAGATGTTTATGAAGGATTCGCGCATTCCCGAACCAGTCTTGACGGCTATGTCCCAGGGAACCCACATCGTCCGCGCTTATCGCGAGCACCTTGGATATTCGATCGACGACCTGGCGGTCGCGTGCGGGCTGGCCGCTGAGGAAATCCAAAACATCGAGCGAGGTCTGAGGTACAGCAAGGGCTATCGGGATCGGATAGCGAAATCGCTTTCCATACCTGTGGGAATTCTTGAGTCGGAGTTGGACATTTCGGACGCCGCCTGAACAGTCGGATGATCTGCAATGGGTGGACTAGCTGTTGTGATGTGAAGCTTGCGGCTGATGTCGACGCTTGATTCGATTTGATGCGATGCCTTCTGGCGCAGCTCGCCGAACAACAAAGCGATATAGCCGCCCGGAGTGCTACGAAACGTGCACGACGGCATCGGCTCGCGACGAAGGACTAACGGCGAACTCTTCCTAGTTCGGCGAGGCGATGCTGGCTTGAGCATCAACTCGGCCTACGAGAGTGGCTAGTCCTAGGCTGAATCGTCCACCATGGCGAAGTCGCGCCGCTCTGAAAGTAACATGGCGGGCATCCTGACGTTTCCGGTTGACTATGGGCGTTCGAACCAGGAAAAGGGGCCGCTCTTCGTGAGTGGCGTGCGCCGGCAGTCTGACCCCCAAGCCCCCGCCCAGGCTGCCGGCGCGCTTCTAGAAAGATCGAAGTAGCCACTCGCTTGCGCTCTGCCCGCTGACACCTTGTGGTTCCTCCTGCGGGTCCAGCGGACCACCATGGGTGTCGCCAGTTCTGGTGGTCACGCGCCTCCATTTGCGATCTCGTGTCAGTGAGTGCACCGCAAGCACCCTCTCTGCCAGCCTGAAAAATTCACGGGGGTTGGTGGATGTTGCTTAAGCCGATCCGAAATTTCCCGGAGACCACACCCACCATGAACGATCTTGCGCTGCCGCTGAGCGGTTTGTCATCAGTCGGCGGCTAGTCCGTCGTCGCCCGTTTCGACGGCGGCATGCTGTCGTCCAACAGCGGCGTTCTGGCCTTGGCCGAGGTGGAAAAGCGGTTGCGTGTGGCCGAGCGTCTGGCGCGTTGCATCGACGATCCGTGCTGCCCGGACCAGGTCGTCCACAGCCTGGCGGACATGATCGGCTTTCGCATGAAGATGATCGGCGCCGGCTACGAGGACGGCAACGACGCCAACCGGCTGCGCCGCGATCCGGTCTTCAAGATGGCCCAGGATGCGCTGCCGTCGGGTCGGGATCTGGCGTCGCAATCGACGCTGTGCCGGCTGGAGAACCTACCCGGGGTGCGGGAGCTGGTCGCGATGGGGCGGGCGATGGTCGATCTCTATTGCGCCTCGTTCCGGCAAGTGCCGAAGCGGATCGTACTCGACATTGACGACACCTTCGACGCTGTGCACGGAGGCCAACAGCTTCGCCTGTTCAATGCCCACCATGACGAGTACGGCTTCCAGCCGATCGTCGTGTTCGATGGTGCGGGACGGTTCGTCAGCGCGATCCTGCGACCGGCCAAGCGGCCGAGTGGGGCTGAGATCCGCCCCCACCTGCGCCGTCTGGTGCGGGCGATCCGGATCAACTGGCCGAACATTCGAATCCTGCTCCGCGGGGATAGCCATTATTGCAACCCAGGTCATCGACTGGTGCTGCGCGTCGACTTCATCTTTGGCCTCGCGCCCACCACGACCCTGCGCAAGCATGTGGCGGATCTGGAGGCCAGCACGACAGCACGCTTCGAAGCGTCGGCCAAGAGAGGCAAGGTCCGCATGTTCAAGGAGCTCATTGACGGCGCCCGCGGCGCGGCCGGGCCGGCAGCACTCAGGCGACTATAACGGGCGCAGAGCCGACCCTGCGGCTTCCAGACATTGTCGTGTACAGCTCCAGACCCTCAAGCCGAGCCCGCATGGCCTCGCTTACCTTTTACGGGGCGGCGGTACGTCCAAGCCGGTTCAACAGTTAAGAATTTCGCAAAGACGATACCCCCGGATCCTTGATCTTCCGCTGCCACTTCCCGCATTCGCCGAGGCGGTCAATGACCCGCCCTTCACAAGGTTATCCGGCAAGCATCTGGATGCGAGAGATAATGTTGCCGGAAGCATCTTTCATGGCTTCTACACCTGCCTGAACGCCAGAACCGCGTTCGTGCCGCCAAAGGCGAAGGAGTTGCTCAGTGCCACGCGCACCTTGCGCTCGCGTGCCACATTGGGCGTGACGTCGAGATCGCAATTGGGGTCCAGCTCACGATAATTGGCAGTCGGCGGGACGACGCTCTCGCGGATAGCCATCACGCAGGCGATCAACTCGAGCGCGCCGGACGCGCCGAGGCAATGCGCGTGCATGGACTTGGTAGAAGAAATGGACATTGAGAAGGCGTGCTGACCGAAGACGCGCTTGATCGCCGCCGTCTCGATCTGGTCGTTGGCCTTGGTGCCGGTGCCGTGCGCGTTGAGATAGTCGACATCCTCGGCGTCCAGCTTGGCATCGGCAAGGCAGGCCCGCATTGCTGCCTCCGGCCCCTCGACAGTCGGCGCGACGATGCCGGACGCATCGGCGGAAAGGCCGACACCGGCAATTTCGGCAAGGATGGTGGCGCCCCGAGCCAAGGCATGCTCGTAGCTTTCCAGCACCGCCATGCCGGCGCCTTCACCAAGCGACAGGCCCTGGCGATCGGCCGAGAATGGCCGGCAAGTATCGGGCGAAAGCACGCGGATCGCTTCCCATGCCTTCAGCACACCCCATATGAGCGGCGCTTCGCTGCCGCCGGCAAGCATCACGTCGGCCCGGCCGAGCCTGATCTGGTCCACCGCGCAGGCAATCGCATGGTTTGCCGAGGAACAGGCGGACGTGACGCCGAAGACCGGCCCGCGCAGGCCGAGACTCATGCTGACCTGGCCGGCAGCGGCACCCGGCATTGCCTTGGGTACAGTCAAGAGAGCGGCACGCTTACCGCCCAGAAGGATGGCGCGGTAGGTTTGCTCGATCGCATCCCACCCGCAGCCGCCAACGCCCACCGTCGCACCGAAGCGATAGCTATTTCCCTCTTTGGAGGAAAGTCCGGCCTGACGCATGGCTTCGCGCGCCGCAAGCACAGCGAGCAGGCTGAAGCGGTCCATGGAGATGAGTTGCTTGCTGTCGATGTCATGCTCCGGCAGGGCCTTGATCTCGGCACCGATCCTGACCCTCAATTCATGGAACTCGGAGTTGACGATTGGGCCGATGGCGGAGCGGCCTTCTCGCATCTCTGTCCAAATGGCGGCGGCGTTGGTTCCAAGCCCGCAAATCCCGCCAATCCCAGTAATCACGACGCGCCTGTCCACTCACACCCCCGTAGGGAGCAAGCTGCGCACGGCTTCCACCATGCCCCCAACATTCTGGAGATCCGACCATGCCTCGGCCGTATTCATCTCGATCTCGATGCCGTAGGCCTGCTCCAGGTCCCAGAGAACGTCCGCCAATCCCAGTGAATCGATACCGAGCGAAGTCAGTCCCGTGGCAGCCGTTATTTCGCCGCCCGTGGCAGGCGCTATGCCGCCCTCCGACGCGGCGCGCTTATTGATCATTGCGATTATCTCGTTGGCGAGTTGATCTGCCATCTTGTTCCTTTCCAGCTTGCGTTTCGGCGTCGTTCAAAACCCGAGTCGCGTCGCGTTGCCAAAATTGCCCCTCATAGAGCCTGTGCGCCGACCAAGCCCAATGCCCATAGGAACCGGACGAGTACCGGCTTCAGCGGCGTCAGCCCGATGACGAAGAAAAGTCGCCGGCCTCCCGCTTTTGCGCCAGCACATCAAGAATCTGCGTGTAAATGGATAGGAACCGTCGTCAAACGTCAGCTAAACGCTGCGACGGTGGGTGCTGTCAGCGTATTCACTCGGCACCTCATATGTAATCGAGATGTTTCATAGCTCCGGACCAGTTGCGATCAACTATTGTACCGGTCGCCATTCGTCGGAGAGTTCGACATGATTTGGAGCGCTGCCTCCATTCCCAGTACAATCTCCACCGCACGCGACAGATTTCCTCTTTCGGGCTCTTCTCAAGGGACTCGCCACGCGATAGAGGCAGTGATCGGCGCACGTGAGGTCCTGCCAGGTCCATGCGACATTCCGGAAAATTGGTAAAATCGTTTGTTTCAATCAAATTCATCCACGCTATGGATAGCTAAGACATGCGTTTCAAAGGGGTCGATCTGAATCTTCTCGTCGTTCTCGACGCGCTGCTTAGCGAGCGCGGCCTCACGGCGGCGGCACGCAGCATCAACCTAACCAAATTCATGGGGGTTGGTGGATGTGGCGCAAGCCCGTTGAAATGACGTAGGATTTGGTTGCTTAAGCCGATCCGAAATTTCCCGGAGACCACACCTACCATGAACGATCTTGCGCTGCCGCTGAGCGGTTTTTAGTCGGCGGCAAGTCCGTCGTCGCCCGTTTCGACGGCGGCATGCTGTCGTCCACAGCGGCGTTCTGGCCTTGGCCGAGGTGGAAAAGCGGTTGCGGGTGGCCGAGCGTCTGGCGCGTTGCATCGACGATCCGTGCTGCCCGGACCAGGTCGTCCACAGCCTGGCGGACATGATCGGCTTTCGCATGAAGATGATCGGCGCCGGCTACGAGGACGGCAACGACGCCAACCGGCTGCGCCGCGATCCGGTCTTCAAGATGGCCCAGGATGCGCTGCCGTCGGGTCGGGATCTGGCGTCGCAATCGACGCTGTGCCGGCTGGAGAACCTACCCGGGGTGCGGGAGCTGGTCGCGATGGGGCGGGCGATGGTCGATCTCTATTGCGCCTCGTTCCGGCAAGTGCCGAAGCGGATCGTACTCGACATTGACGACACCTTCGACGCTGTGCACGGAGGCCAACAGCTTCGCCTGTTCAATGCCCACCATGACGAGTACGGCTTCCAGCCGATCGTCGTGTTCGATGGTGCGGGACGGTTCGTCAGCGCGATCCTGCGACCGGCCAAGCGGCCGAGTGGGGCTGAGATCCGCCCCCACCTGCGCCGTCTGGTGCGGGCGATCCAGATCAACTGGCCGAACATTCGAATCCTGCTCCGCGGCGATAGCCATTATTGCAACCCGCAGGTCATCGACTGGTGCCGCGCCAACGACGTCGACTTCATCTTTGGCCTCGCGCCCACCCCGACCCTGCGCAAGCATGTCGCGGATCTGGAGGCCAGCACGACCGCGCGCTTCGAAGCGTCGGCCAAGACAGGCAAGGTCCGCAGGTTCAAGAAGTTCGTTGACGGAGCCGCTAGTTGGAGCCGCGTCGAGCGCATCATCGCGCGGGTCGAGGTCGGCGCCCACGGTGGCGATATCCGCTTCGTCCCCCGCCTGCCATCACGCCGGAGCAATCCCGGCGCCTGACGAGGCGCGTGGAAAAGCACCGCAACGGCGACCACAGCGTCGCTTCAGGCCGTCAAAAGCTTATCGCCGTGCATCAAGGCGGCTAGATGGCAACGAGGCTTATGCCGCCCGAGCATCGCAGCTAAGTATGCATGAGGGGTCGTCCCTTCAAAATACTTGATACATTTGCGCTTGCGTAGCTCCTTGCATGCGCTCGATGCCAGGAGGAGACCTCTGTTCTAAACGCTCGCATCGATGCAACGCCGTTGACACCATCATCGCGGCGACCGCTTTGCCGCGGCCGCCGCAGCCCTTTTCGAGCATGACGATCATGCCGGCGCCATCGCAGTGATGCACTTGCAAATTCAGAGATGCACTCTGCCCAAATGCTAGGTGCCCAGCATATGTCCGGCATCCCGCAACGCCGCTACGAAGAGACGGGCATTGCCGTTGGCATCCATCTTGGCCTGCATCGACAGGGGCATCCTGTGCCAGCTCTCCAAGGCCGCAATGTAATGTGAGAACATACCGTTAACGATGCAATAGTGGGTAACTAGGCCGTGTCCGTCTAACGCCAGCACGCCGAATTGGCCGCCGTGGTATCGGATGGCTGCGACCCGCTGGACCTGCGCGTCACCGTCGATCCGCACGTTGAAAAGCAGGCTGCCGCGGCTCCTGGTGGCTATTTCGGCGGCTTTTTCAGCGAAGCTCAACGAGAGCGAGCGGACGCTTTCGACTGCCATCTGTAAAACCATCAAGTTCAGTTCATCCACTGCCATAAGGTACCTGTGCGCAAGACATGGGTGATTGCAATCGACCACACCGCTTGTTCACAGATGTCGGCTCACGACGGTTATTCAGGGTTCGCCGGTTATCCCTTAAGGGCGTGCTCATCAAAATGATCCTGACGTGGAATGCGCTGCATCTACGAAGCGCGAGGAGCAGGCCAGCCAAAGCTGTCGCGACAATTGATCTCATAATCCACCCCGATATCTGGATTTCGGCATCGCTGAACATCCCTGGTAAGTGAGCTGTTTGCGGCAAGCCCATCTCGGCTTTGTACTCCGAAACCGTTGCAATGGCGTCGCTCGGCGCTCGGGACCGACAGGCTCTGCTCGTCGAGAACTTTGTCCCCGAGAAGCGTTCGACTTTGAGCATTCCGCTGAAGGGTGACGTCTCGCCAGTCCGTGTCCTTGCAGCTCACCGCGAAGGCTTTTTGCGCATCGCACGCAAGCGCACGAATTGGTCTCCGTTCACTTCACAAAATGGTTTTCCTGAAGTACTGGAGCGCAGAGAAATCTCCGGTCGCAGCCTACCCGGTTAAAACAAGGACCCAACGATGAAGACTCTCGTCGTCTGCTCCGGCGGATTGGATTCCGTTACTCTTGCCCACAAGGTGGCAGCGGAGCACCAGCTGACCGGCCTGCTATCGTTCGATTACGGCCAACGGCATAGGAAGGAATTGGGCTTCGCCACCCTTTGCGCGGAGCGCCTGAGTGTCCCGCAGCGAATCATCGATATCCACGAGATCGGCGGCGACCTTTCCGGCTCCGCGCTGACCGACAATGTGGACGTGCCCGACGGGCACTATGCCGAAGACACGATGAAGATAACGGTGGTGCCCAACCGGAACGCCATCATGTTGGCCATTGCCTTCGGCCTCGCCGCAGCGCAAGACGCTGACGCAGTGGCGACGGCCGTGCATGGTGGGGATCACGTTGTCTATCCCGATTGCCGTCCGGCCTTCATCGACGCTTTCCAGATGATGCAGGACCACGCGCTCGACGGCTACGCGCAGATTCGCCTTTATGCACCCTATGTGAACCTGACGAAAGCGGACATTGTTACGGATGGAGCCACATACGGCACGCCGTTTGCGCAGACCTGGTCCTGTTACAAGGGCGCCGAGCGTCATTGCGGGAGGTGCGGGACCTGCGTCGAGCGGCGTGAGGCGTTTCACATCGCTGGGCACCCGGACCCAACCGAGTATGAGGACTCCGACTTCTGGCTCGGAGCGCTGCGAAGGACCACCGCGTAATGTTCCGCATCACCAAGGAATTCCACTTCTCAGCCTCGCATCAGCTCACCTCATTGCCACCCGATCACCAATGCGCGCGCCTGCACGGACATAACTACATCGTCGAAGTGGAGCTTTCAGCGGATGGACTGGACGATCACGGCTTCGTGCGCGACTACCACGACTTGGCGCCATTCAAACGCTACATCGACGAGAGCTTCGACCACCGGCATCTCAACGACGTGCTGGGACACGAGCAAGTCACGGCGGAATATCTGGCCAGACATTTCTACGACTGGTGCAAGGCACGCCTGAGCGAAACCGCGGCCGTGCGGGTGAGCGAAACGCCGAAAACCTGGGCGGAATACCGGCCATGACGAATACTCATCCCGCAATCCGCGTTAGCGAGATTTTCGGGCCGACGATCCAGGGCGAGGGCGTGCTCATAGGTTTGCCGACGATCTTCGTCAGAACCGGCGGGTGTGACTATCGCTGTTCCTGGTGCGACAGCCTCCATGCTGTGGACAATCAATTCCGCCATGAATGGGAGATGATGTCCGTTGGGGCGGTGTGGGAAAATGTGCTTGCCCTTTCCGGTGGCCGCCCGCTGATGGTGTCGCTATCAGGCGGCAATCCGGCCATCCAGCCGCTCGGCGCGCTCATCGACCGGGGCCATGGTGACGGTTACCGTTTTGCGCTGGAAACCCAAGGGTCGCTTGCCAGGGACTGGTTTGCGCAGCTTGACGTGCTGATCCTCAGCCCAAAGCCGCCGTCAAGCCGAATGACGACAGATTGGGCCGCTGTCGAGGCGTGCCTCCAGGCGGCACAAGGCAAGCCCCAAGTCGTGCTCAAGCTCATTGTTTTCGACGAAAGGGACTACACCTACGCGAAAGACGCCGCTGCGCAATTTCCGCAACTTCCGATCTATCTGCAGCCCGGCAATCACACGCCGCCACACCCCACAAATGATGACGCGCCTGTCGACCTTGACGGAATATTGAAGCGCATGGAGTGGCTGGTTGACAGCGTGACCCGCGACAGATGGTTCGAGGCCCGCGTGCTGCCGCAGCTGCACGTTGTGCTCTGGGGTAACAAGAGAGCCGTCTAGCCCAGGCCCTTTCCACTGGAACTGCGCCGGCAGAATTCGGGTGAACGGGTGGTTCAGGTCGAAGGGAGCTGTCGCCGACAACCATGATCCGACAGGCAGGGCTCGAGCGGACGATATCGTCGCTGCGCCAAGACGCGTCTGGTCCGCTCAGAATCTTGTCTCGATAGACGGTCGCCGATCAACAAACGTACCGCGGTCCATGATCGACTGAGAGGCATGACCGTTCCTCTGAGTGCTCAGACTGCCGCCGAGTGCCTGGCCGTTCCAGCTTCGAAATATTTGTCGAACCTGGCCGCGATGCTTCGGACGAAAGGGCGACTTTCAGCCGGCACAACGAATCTGTCGCCATCAAGTTCAAGCAATCGAACCGGATCGTGGAGGGCCATGGAACTTGACTGAAGGAGGAGCCTCTGGCCGGCCTCGCCGAAGCGTTCCACCAGATCGATGGCCGAGAAGGCGAAGTCGCACATCAAACGTTCGATGATCCAGCCGCGAACGCGGTCGTCGTTGGAAAGTGCGATACCCCGAACAGCGGCCAGCCCACCGTCATCAACCATGCGTCTATATTCGCTGGTTGAAGGCATGTTCTGCGCATAGCCTTGCCGAAACTGGCTAATGGATGACGGGCCGAGCCCGATCAAGATTTCGCAGCAATCGTCCGTGTAGCCCTGAAAGTTCCGGTGCAAAGTCCCGGTGCGGGCGGCAAGGGCCAGGGCATCGCCGGGTTTGGCGAAATGGTCGAGCCCGATTGCCTCGTATCCATTGTCTACAATCGCCTGTGCAGCCAGTTGCGACTGGGCAAAGCGCTCCGCGGGACCCGGCAACCAGGCCTCGTCGATCATCGTCTGATGTTTCTTGAACCACGGTACATGCGCGTAGCCAAACAGTGCGATCCGATCCGGTTCCAGGGTCAGTGCCTGCGTGACCGTAGAAGCGACGCTTTCCCTGGTCTGGTGCGGCAGACCGTAGAGCAGGTCCAGATTGACGGATTCGACGCCGCGCGAACGAACGCCGTCGACGACCGTCTTGGTCTGCAGGAAGCTCTGCTCGCGGTTGATCGCCTTTTGCACCTTCGGATCGAAATCCTGGACGCCGAGGCTCGCACGGGTCATGCCGATTTCGGCAAGCGCATCGAGGCGGGCATCGTCCATATCGTTGGGTTCGATTTCAACGCTGATCGTGGCGCCGGGAAGAAAGCCGAAGCTGTTGCGCAGGGCGGTTCCCAGCGCCACCATATCTTCGGGCTTGAGCATCGTCGGCGAACCACCGCCGAAATGGACGGCACGCACACGACCTTTGCCTCCAACAAGACTGGCGACGGTGGCGATCTCGGCATGCAGTGAGCGCAGATATGTGGTCACCGGTTCGTAATGGCGTGTCTGCTTGGTATGGCAGGCACAGAACCAGCAAAGCTTGTCGCAGTATGGGATGTGCAGATAGAGCGAGATTTCGTCGCCCTCGTCGAGCCCCTGTAGCCAGCCACGACAAACGGTAGCGTCAACGCTTGCATTGAAATGCGGCGCGGTCGGGTAGCTCGTGTATCGCGGGACGTTCTCGCCAAATCTGGCAACTAGCTTTTGTCGCATGTCGTGGTCCACCGTGTTTGCATCGCCCGAACTGTGGATGCTTGGATGAGCCTAAGCCCTGATTTCGATCAACCTTCAGCACGGACAAACTGCCGCAAGGATTTTTCTACCGTGGATGCTATCCTGCCCGCACGGACCGGTAGAGCGATCGAATGACATTACGGCAGGATATTCACAGTTCCGGCATCCCCGTTCTTTGCCTGTCTTGCGAGGCACGGCGCCGCGGTGTCTGTGGCGCGCTAGAGCCAGACCATTTGGCTCAGCTCGCCAAGACGTCGTCGCGGCACAATATCGAGCCGGGGGTCGAACTGATCGGCGACGCCGAGGCGATCGACTGTTATTCGAACGTGCTTTCAGGCGTGGTGAAGCTCACGAAGAGCCTGTCAGATGGACGCCAACAGATTGTCGGCCTGCAGTTCGCCCCGGATTTTCTGGGTCGGCCCTTCAAGATGAAAAGTGCGATCAATGCGGAAGCGGCAACAGCTGTCTCGCTATGCTCGTTTCCCAGAGCGGCCGTCGAACGGATGATGAAGCAGTCACCCGAATTTGTGCATCGCCTGCTCAAGCAGGCGCTGAACGAACTTGACGAGGCACGCGAATGGATGGTGACTCTGGGGCGCAAGACCGCACCAGAGAAGGTGGCGAGCTTTCTCCTCATGATTGCCCGGAACATCGACTCCAATGTTGACCCGACGGCTAGCTCGACGTGCTTCGAGCTGCCGATGACGCGTGCCGACATTTCTGATTTCCTTGGAATCACAAACGAGACCGTGAGCCGTCAGCTGACCAGCCTGAGAATGGACGGCGTGATTCGGATCGAGAACAACCGCCGCGTCACCGTGGACAGCATGAGCCGGCTGGAACGGCGCTGCGGCGGCCGAGGCGCTACAGCGGTTTGAATGACGCAGAAGCTGCATGGCCCCCGTCACTTACTTCATCCGGGGCAGGGCATGCTCGCGTTGGCCTCAGAAGAAGTCGCGTAGCGACAGCCCGTTCTCCATCCGATCGTATGCGCCAGTTGCCTTTCGGCTCGTCGGCGAAGCATCCACACTTGGCCGAAGTCAATACGCCTCATCCGCAGGGGAAAATCGCCGTCTCCCCAAGCCACCAATGTCACGACGGCAGCGTAACGCTGGCGCTGGCTGTTCCAAGGCATTGAACGCGGGGTTCGGTAAGGCGTCGACCTGCTTTCCAGCGTCGCAGAAGGTGCGCTCCCCCACACGCCCGCGGTCGCCTCCGCACCCGGGGCCCGACCGGGGACGCCAGGTCCCATCCATAAACGAGCGGCCGGTGGTGCGCTTCCACATTCGATTGTCGCAGTCTGATCGCACCGAACTCGATGCTGCTCGAGCAAAATGGTGCGGCTCTGACATGGATCAGGGCGAGCAGGCGACGGCTGCGCAATAAGACACCGCGGTTTGGCATCCGCCGGAATTGGAAATCGGGGCTTGCGATGAAATTCGGCAAAGAAATCGTGCTTCTAAGCCTGTTCGCATTCGCGGCTTTGGTGGCGGCTGGCGCTGGGGTGGATGAACCCTTTCGCCAGCATATGTGGGTCTTGTTCTTCGCCTTGGCTGGCTTCACTGCGATCCTACTGCGCAACACTGAGTTCAAGCCTGCCGCTCCGATCGACCCGTCCGCTTACATGGACGGGCCAATCCGCTACGGCGCCATCGCCACCATGTTCTGGGGTGTGGTTGGCATGCTGGTCGGGGTGGTCATCGCGCTGCAGCTTGCCTATCCCGATCTCAACATCCAGCCCTGGTTCAACTTCGGCCGCTTGCGGCCTCTGCACACCTCGGGCGTCGTCTTCGCCTTTGGCGGCAACGCGTTGCTTTGCACGTCTCTCTATGTCGTCCAACGCACCTGCCGCGCTCGGCTGTTCGGTGGCGATCTCGCCTGGTTCGTGTTCTGGGGCTACCAGCTCTTCATCGTCATGGCCGCGACCGGTTATCTGCTCGGCATCACCGAGAGCCGCGAATATGCGGAACCCGAATGGTATGTCGACATCTGGCTGACCATCGTCTGGGTCGCCTACCTGATCCTGTTTCTGGGCACCATCCTGAAGCGCAAGGAACCGCACATCTACGTCGCCAACTGGTTCTACCTTTCCTTCATCGTGACCATCGCGATGCTGCATGTGATCAACAACCTGTCGATGCCGGCCTCCTTTCTCGGCTCCAAGAGCTATTCTGCATTTTCCGGAGTCCAGGACGCCCTGACGCAATGGTGGTACGGCCACAACGCCGTCGGTTTCTTCCTAACCGCCGGCTTCCTCGGCATGATGTATTATTTCGTGCCCAAGCAGGCCAACCGGCCGGTCTATTCCTACCGTCTGTCGATCGTCCATTTCTGGGCAATCATCTTCCTCTACATCTGGGCCGGGCCGCATCACCTGCACTACACCGCCCTGCCCGACTGGGCGCAGACGCTCGGCATGGTGTTCTCGATCATGCTGTGGATGCCGTCATGGGGCGGCATGATCAACGGCCTGATGACGCTGTCGGGCGCGTGGGACAAGCTGCGCACCGATCCCATCATCCGCATGATGGTGATGGCCATCGCCTTCTACGGCATGTCGACCTTCGAAGGCCCGATGATGTCGATCAAGACGGTCAATTCTCTGTCGCATTATACCGACTGGACCATTGGCCACGTTCACTCCGGCGCGCTCGGCTGGGTCGGCATGATCTCGTTTGGCGCAATCTACTTCATGGTGCCGAGACTCTGGAACCGTGAACGCCTCTATTCGCTCAGGCTCGTCACCTGGCATTTCTGGCTGGCGACGCTCGGCATCGTCGTCTACGCCGCGGTGATGTGGGTGTCCGGCGTCATGCAGGGCCTGATGTGGCGCGAATACGACGAGCAGGGCTTCCTGGTCTACTCCTTCGCCGAAACCGTGGCCGCTATGCACCCTTATTACATCATGCGCGCCATCGGTGGGGCCATGTACCTCTCCGGCACCCTGATCATGGCCTGGAACATCGCCATGACCATCCTCGGCTACCGGCGCGAGCAGGATCCGATGCCGCGCTCCACCCCCGCCCTCCAGCTTGCGCGATGATGAGACAGAAAATGAGGTTGATGAACAGACACGCGGTCATCGAGAAGAACGCTACACTTCTCCTCCTCGGGTCGCTGCTGGTCGTGACAATCGGCGGCATCGTCGAGATCGCGCCGCTCTTCTATCTCGATAATACGATCGAGAAGGTGGAAGGCATGCGCCCCTACTCGCCGCTCGAACTTGCCGGGCGAAACATCTATGTCCGCGAGGGCTGCTACCTCTGCCACAGCCAGATGATCAGGCCGTTCCGTGACGAGGTCGAGCGCTACGGCCACTACAGCCTGGCGGCCGAGTCGATATACGACCACCCCTTCCAGTGGGGATCGAAGCGCACCGGACCGGATCTCGCCCGCGTTGGCGACCGGTATTCCAACCTGTGGCACGTGGATCACCTGACAGATCCACGGTCCGTGGTGCCGGAATCGATCATGCCGAGCTATGCCTTCCTGAAGGACAAGCCGATCGCGGTGAAGGACTTCTCGACGCATCTGGTCGCCAACAGGCGCGTCGGCGTCCCTTACTCCGACGACATGATCGCTAACGCCACTGCCGATTTGATGGCGCAGGCTGATCCCAACGCCGACACATCCGGCCTCGAGGCCCGCTACCCCAAGGCCAAGATCGGCGACTTCGACGGCAACCCGCAGCAAGTCACCGAAATGGACGCGCTGGTTTCTTATCTCCAGATGCTGGGCACGCTGGTCGATTTCAAGAACTACGATGAGACCGCCGGCTACCGCTGAGGACAATGGCCATGACGTACAATTTCATGCGGGAGTTTGCCGACAGCTGGGGCCTACTTGCCATGGCTCTTTTCTTCATCGGATCTGTTGCCTTTGCAGTTCGTCCCGGAAGCCGCAGGCAAGCCGGCGAAGCAGCTCAAATTCCTCTGAAGGAGGACTGATCATGAGCAGCGATCACATCGACGAGGTTTCCGGCATCTCAACCACCGGTCATGAGTGGGACGGCATCCGGGAGCTCAACAACCCGCTTCCGCGCTGGTGGGTCTGGACGTTCTACATCACCATAGTCTGGGCGATCGGGTACACGATCGCCTATCCGGCATGGCCTCTGCTGCACACGGCAACCAAGGGGGTGCTCGGCTACTCCAGCCGCAACGATGTCGGGAACGAGTTGTCCGCGGCTGAAGCGGCCAAGGGCAAATATGTCGCCGCGATAGAAGCGAAAAGTGTTTCGGAGATCGCGGCGGACGACACGCTGCGCGAATTCGCCGTCGCCGCCGGCGGTGCCGCGTTCAAGCTCAATTGCGTGCAGTGCCATGGTTCCGGCGCCCAGGGCTCCAAGGGCTTCCCCAACCTCAACGACGACGACTGGCTGTGGGGCGGCAAGGCGGACCAGATCCAGCAGACGATCACCCATGGCATTCGCTTCGCCTCCGATCCGGATACGCGCCTGTCGGAAATGCCCGCCTTTGCCGACATCATCACCGCCGACCAGATCAAACAGGTCAGCGCCTACGTCGCCAGTCTGTCGGGGGCCGTCGTCAATCAAGCATTGGTCGCGCCGGGCGCAAAGGTCTTTGCCGAAAACTGCGTGGCCTGTCATGGCGACAATGCAAAAGGCAACAAGGAACTCGGCGCTCCAGATCTGACCGACGCCATCTGGCTCTACGGGTCAGGCGAAGCGGCCATCGCCGCCCAGGTAACCGCACCGAAACACGGCGTGATGCCGGCTTGGGGCGCGCGCCTCGGCGAGATCAAGGTCAAGGAACTGGCGGTCTACATCCATTCGCTTGGCGGCGGAGAATAGGAAAGCAGCCTATTCTCGTCCTCCCCCTCCCGCCAAGCGACGAGGCCCGGCGCAAGCCGGGCCTCGGCATCATCCAGAACCGATGAGTCGGCTTCCGGCGAAATCGTCGCTGGTGACTGGAGCTTCTCGTGCTCGATAACACGCAAATAGAACGGATCGAACCCACGACGTTCAACTCCGCCAAGGTGCGCCAGCCAATGTATGCCGCGCGCAGGAAGATCTTCCCGAAGCGGGCCTCTGGCAGCTTTCGCCGATTCAAATGGATCGTGATGGCGATCACGCTCGGCATCTACTATCTCACGCCGTGGCTGCGCTGGGACCGCGGTCCGTTTGCCCCCGACCAGGCGGTGCTGCTCGATGTCGCCAACCGGCGCTTCTATTTCTTCTTCATCGAGATATGGCCCCAGGAATTCTACTATGTCGCCGGCCTTCTGGTCATGGCCGGCGTCGGTCTTTTCCTGATCACATCGACTGTTGGCCGTGCCTGGTGTGGCTACACATGCCCACAGACCGTATGGGTCGATCTGTTCCTGGTCGTCGAGCGCGCGATCGAGGGCGACCGCAACGCACGCATCAAGCTCGATGCCGGTCCTTGGACCACTCGTAAGCTTGTGCTGCGGGCATCGAAACACGTCATCTGGCTGGTCATAGCCGCAGCGACTGGTGGCGCATGGATCTTCTATTTCGCCGATGCGCCGACGCTGCTCGGCGAACTCTTCACCGGCACGGCAGCGCCTGTCGCCTACATCACCGTCGCGGTCCTGACGGCGACGACCTACACGTTTGGCGGGCTGATGCGCGAACAGGTCTGCACCTATATGTGCCCATGGCCGCGCATCCAGGCAGCCATGCTCGACGAGAGCTCGCTCACCGTCACCTACAATGACTGGCGCGGCGAACCGCGCACGCGTCACGCCAAGAAGGTTCTTGCCGCAGGGCATCCCGTCGGCGATTGCGTCGACTGCAATGCCTGTGTCGCCGTCTGTCCGATGGGGATCGACATACGCGACGGTCAGCAACTCGAATGCATCACCTGCGCGCTCTGCATCGATGCCTGTGACGGCGTCATGGACAAGCTCGGCAAAGCGCGAGGACTGATCTCTTACGCGACGCTCTCCGACTACAATGCCAACATGATGCTGGCCACCGCAGGCAGCGCCAGCTCGGTCAATCCATCACTGGTCAGGACGGATGACGGCCTGTTTTCGGACAGGGTGGCGCATTTCAACATCCGCAAGATCTTTCGGCCACGAACCTATGTCTACATGGCCATGTGGTCGCTGATCGGGCTGGGCCTGCTCTTTTCGCTGCTGACGCGCGACCGGCTCGAGATCAATGTCCTGCACGACCGCAACCCGCAATTCGTGACGCTCTCCGACGGCTCGATCCGCAATGGCTATACCGTCAAGCTGCTGAACATGATCCCCGAACCGAGAACGATTATCGTCACCCTCGGGGGTTTGCCAGGCGCAGAGATGAGCATCGTTGGCGTCGACCTCCCCGCCGATCGCTCCTTTGCGGTCCAGGTCGAACCCGACCGGCTGAAGATGCTGAAGGTTTTCGTGCGCCTGCCCGCCGATCAGATTAATCGCCAGGCGCAGACCTTCACATTCCGCGTCGAAGACAAGGTCAGCTTCGAGTCCAACGAATACACCGCCACCTTCAATGCGCCGGAGATCGCCAGATGACCGCCACCACGCGAAGACCCCGCGAATTCACCGGCAGGCACATGTTGGCCACCATCCTTGCCTTTTTCGGCGTGGTCATCGCGGTCAATCTGACGATGGCGACGCTTGCCAACACAAGCTGGACCGGCCTTGTCGTCGAAAATACCTATGTGGCGAGCCAACAATTCAACAAGAAGGCCGAGGAAGGCCGTGCGCAGGCAGCGCTTGGCTGGACCGGCCAGTTGACCATCGCATGGGGCGAAGTCCGCTATTGCATCATCGACGCCGCGGGCAAACCGGTTTCCCTGCATGGCGTGAAGGTGCTGTTTCGCCATCCGGCTTACGAGAAAGAGGATGAGTCCGTAACGCTCGCCCTGGTCTCTGGCCAGGAGTTTGCAGCACAACACGTGCCAAGGGATGGTGTCTGGATCATCGAAATAGACGCCGATGCCGGCCTGGCAAGACCTTATCGCGACGTGCGCAGGGTCATGATTTCCAATGGAGCGCTAAAATGAGCTGCTGTGCACCGGGCGCGGAAGTCGCGCTGGATCTTGTCAGCGCCACTTCAGTTCTGCCGTCCAGCCAGGAGGTCAGGCTGGCCAGCCGATCGCTTGGCGACGACCTTCATCAGACCGACCTTTCGGTGCCGACCGTTCATTGCGGCGCCTGCATCCAGACGATCGAGACGGCCTTGGGAAAACTCGGTCACGTCGAGGCAGCTCGCGTGAACCTGTCAACCAAGCGGGTCTCAGTCCGCTGGCGCGGCGACGAGGCTCCACCTTTGGTCGCTGTGCTCGGCCGGCTCGGCTATCAGGCGCATTTGTTCGAAGCCGAGATTGATGCAAAGGACAAGATGCTTTCGGAGCTTATCCGCGCCGTCGCTGTTGCCGGCTTTGCTGCGGGCAACATCATGCTGCTCTCGGTGTCGGTCTGGTCCGGCGCCGAGGGCGCCACCCGCGACCTGTTCCACTGGGTCTCGGCTCTGATCGCCATTCCTGCGCTGGCCTTCGCCGGCGGGATCTTCTTCAAGTCGGCGTGGAATGCGCTGCGCCACGGCCACATGAACATGGACGTGCCGATAGCCGTCGGCGTGTCGCTGGCCTACGCCATGAGCCTCTATGAGACGATCACCCATGGCGACCACGCCTATTTCGACGCATCGGTATCCCTGCTGTTCTTTCTCCTGATCGGTCGCACGCTCGATCACGGGATGCGGGAACGCGCCCGCACCGCTGTGAAGAGCCTGTCACAATTGGCCGCACGCGGTGCCATGGTGCTGCGCGGCGATGGCGCTCGGGACTATCTGCCGGTGGGCGAGATCGAACCGGGCATGCTGTTGCTGATCGCCGCCGGCGAAAGAATCCCTGTCGATGGCAAAATTGTGCGCGGGACATCGGACGTCGACTGCTCCCTGGTCTCCGGCGAGAGCACGCCCAGTAGCGTGGCGCCGGAAGACACCGTGCAGGCCGGCGTCCTCAACCTTACCGGTCCGCTGACGGTAGAGGCCACAGCCGCCGCGAAGGATTCGTTCTTGGCGGAAATGGTTCGGCTGATGGAGGCCGCCGAAGGTGGTCGCGCCCGGTATCGCCGTATCGCCGACCGCGTGTCGGCACTCTACGCGCCCGTGGTTCATCTCACCGCATTGGTAACATTCACGGGCTGGATGGCGGCGACCGGCGACTGGCATCGGGCGATGACGATTGCCATCGCTGTTCTCATCATCACATGCCCCTGCGCGCTTGGCCTCGCCGTCCCAATCGTTCAGGTGGTCGCCGCGCGGCGCCTGTTTGAGAATGGCATCATGGTCAAGGACGGCTCGGCCATGGAGCGCCTGGCAGCGATCGATACAGCCGTGTTCGACAAGACCGGCACGCTCACGCTTGGCCAGCCCAGGCTCGTCAACACGTCGTCGATCGATCCCGCCATGCTGGCAATCGCTGCCGACCTGGCCGCGCATTCGCGTCATCCATATTCAAAGGCCATTGCCGGCTTTGCCGTCAGCAGCAGCCAGCACAAATTCGACGCGGTGACCGAGCACCCGGGTTTCGGGATCGCAGCCACCGCCGCCGGTATCACCTGGCGGCTGGGTCGACGCGGATGGGCTGGTTGGAAGGCGCGAACCGGCGGCGAAGGCAAACATGGCTACGGCGGAACAGTGCTGACGAAAAACCGCATGATTGTCGCATCCTTCGTTTTCGAAGATGCGCTACGCCTCGACACCAGGGCAGCGATCGATCAACTGCGCAACGCTGGTATGTGCGTGGAAATGCTGTCGGGCGATACCGCGAAAGCCTGCGCCGAGATTGCGGACGTGCTCGGTGTCGATGACTTCGTTCCCTGCCTGCTCCCGTCCGGCAAGGTTGAACGCATCGAGAGTCTGGCGAGAGACGGGCACAAGGTTCTGATGGTTGGCGACGGGCTCAACGACGCACCGGCGCTGAGCGCCGCGCATGTCTCGATCGCACCCGCCACGGCGGCCGACATTGGCCGCAATGCAGCCGACTTCGTTTTTCTGCGCGAAAGCCTCTTGGCGATCCCGCTGGCGCTGGACGTGTCGCGCAAGGCGGGAAGCCTGATCCGACAGAACATAACAATTGCTATCGTTTACAATGCTGTGGCCGTGCCGATCGCCATTCTGGGTCATGTTACGCCTCTGATCGCGGCGGTCGCGATGTCTGCCTCGTCATTGCTTGTGATTGGAAACGCAATGCGTCTGCAAGGCTTCGCAACGGGTGCGTCGTCCGAAACTGCGCGGCAGGACAGGCCCGCGCGGGCCGGCACCTTGGCCCGATCCTCATGACGACGCTCGCCTATCTCATTCCGGTGGCGTTGTTCCTTGGCGCACTCGGCCTGTCCGGCTTCCTGTGGGCGTTGAGAAGCGGCCAGTACGATGATCTCGATGGCGCTGCGGAGCGCATTCTAATCGACCGCGACGACTGCGCGGAGAATCCTCCTCGTTCCAAGTGACTCAGATCAACGCGCCGCGGGTCGGGATGTCCTATCGTCGTCCGACGAAAGATCAGGAGGGTGAGGATGCAAGCCGAATCCATAATGACAAAGCCAGTCATCACGACGGATGCGAACGCGACGATCGCGCAAGCGGTCGAGCTCATGCTTTCAAACAAGGTCAGCTGCCTGCCGGTAGCAGACAGCGACGGCACCCTGATTGGTATTGTAAGCAAAAGCGACTTCTTGCGCCGAGAAGAACTTGGGACCCAGCGTGTGCGTCCGCGCTGGCTGGAGTTTGATCTTGGCCCGGGCACAGTCGCCAATGACTATGCGCGCTCGAACGGACGGATCATCCATCAGGTGATGACCACACCCGTCATCTCGGCGCCTCCTGGCGCCTCGATTGCAGATATTGTCGACCTGATGATGCAACATCGCATCAACAATCTTCCGATTGTCGATCGGGACAGGGTCATCGGCATCATCACGCGAACTGATTTGCTGCTTGTCCTGATCCGCGCCATGCCGAAACAGGGAACCACGCCACCCGATGACGACCTGATCCGCAAGGCTATCCTTGCCGAACTGCAGTCACAAACCTGGAGCGGTGGTGACTTGATCGATGTGAGGGTCAGCGACGGCCTTGTCGAACTGAAGGGGGCGATTGTCGACGAGCGTCAGCGGAAGGCAGCGATCGTTGCGGCTGAGAAGGTTGCCGGCGTCGGGCAAGTCAAGGACGGCCTCCTCCTCAGTACGGATCCGTTCGGTGAAGGTTTCATAGCTGCGGAAAAGGCGGGGACGCGGAGCAGAGTCCCTTTGGTTCTGCTCCCTTCCCACATCACTTGGACATGAGGCCGTCGGCGAGTTCCTTCGGCGTCTAGCGCCCGTCATGGGCGGAGAGTACGCTGTCGGCAGCAAGATGCCCGTCCTGACGGAATGCGATGGCCGCTGCCTGTTTTGGTGGGCTTGGACCGGCGCTTCCTGTGGATCTGAAGAGCGGCCAATACGAAGATCTCGACGGCTCCGCCCAGCGCATCCTTATCGATCGGGAAGAGCCGCGAGGCTGAACCGGTTGGCGGCGCCCAACGACTGTGCGGATGCTGGTCGTCAGTCGACCGAGTCTTTGCTGGATTGCCTCGTCATGATGATATCGGCGCGCGTGCGAAGAACGGATCAGCCACAATACGTTGCCGAACCTTTGGCCAGTAGGGGCACGCGATTGGGAAGCCGACCATTCAGAATGCCTAGACATGCAAACGTTTTCACGGCAATCGACCACTCGACCGTGAACCCGCCGTTGCCGGGTTATCGAGCCTGGTTGATCCAGATCAGCGTTATCTCTTCGTCGGCGTGGTTTCATTGACCAGGCTTCCAACGGAGAACGCATGTCTATCGACGATGGGGAGATGAGCGGCAAACCGTGGGTGATTGCGATGCTTCAAGAGCGCTTCGTATCGCAGATAGCCGCTATGGCGGCACGCTGATGGCCGGCTCTGTCGACACATTCGACATCATTGTCGTCGGAGCTGGGCCGGTCGGACTTGCCTTCGCAGCATCGCTCGCCCTGAGCCGACTCAAGGTGGCAGTGGTTGAACGGCAGTCGCTCGACAGCCTGGCGAATCCGGCTTTCGACGGTCGCGAGATCGCGCTGACGCACGCTTCGGTGAGAATCCTTCGCGAGCTCGGCGCCTGGGACGCCATGCCCGCATCTGACAAATCACCGCTTCATGGCGCGCGCGTGCTCAACGGATCGAGCCCTTTCGCCCTGTGCTTCGATACTCGCAGCGGATCTGGGGAACCACTCGGATTTCTGGTCCCAAATTGTCGGATCCGCGATGCCCTGTTCAAAATTGTCTACTTCCAGGATCATGCCCGGCTGCTGTGCGGCAACTCGGTCGTGAATGCAACAACCAGCGACGACGAGGCGGTCATAACGCTTTCTGATGGCAGGCAATTGGCCGCTCGGCTGCTCGTAGCAGCGGATTCGCGTTTGTCCGCGATGCGCGACCTGCTCGGCATTGGCGCCAACATCCATCCGCTTGGCCACTCCATGCTGATTTGCCGAGTGAGGCACGAGCGCTTCCATCGCCAGATCGCGGTCGAATGGTTCGACCACCATCAGACCATAGCGATGTTGCCGCTCATGGAAGGCGTGTCGTCGCTGCTTCTGACTTTGCGCTCAATCGAGGCCGATAGACTGTCTGTTCTCGATGACGAATTGTTCCTCATGGAATTGATGAACCGGTGTCGAGGACGCCTCGGGCAGTTGACCCTGGCAAGCACCCGCCATGCCTATCCGCTGGTCACGACCTGGGCGCACAAGTTCTCGGCACCGAGTGCGGCACTTATAGGAGACGCTGCCATCGGCATGCACCCGGTGACCGCGCATGGCTTCAACATCGGCCTCAGCGGCCAGGAGCAACTCGCTCATAAAATACTGACAGCATGTCGCGCACGCCGCGACATTGCCGATCCCGACATGCTCGGCAGATATGAAAGCCGGCTGCGGCTGTCGGCGGCGCCGCTCTATCATGCCACCAACATGCTTGTCGGTCTTTACTCAAGCGAGCACCCGGCGGCACGGCTTGCAAGACATGCTGGGCTCCGCTTTGCCCAACATCTTCCCTTTGTCCGCCATGGCATTTCGGCCATGCTCAGGCGGTGAATCGCACAGAGCGCTACCGCTCTGGAGCGCTGTCTCGGCGCGGCTTCTTTGTCTTGCTGGCTCGCAGCGTCGCGGGCAAGGCTGCTTCCTGGTGACGTTGCCGATCATGGCATGATTCGGATCAAGGCACGCGCGCGGGCGAAACCTTGATGATTCGGCAATGCTAAGCCAAAGGTGTGACCCGAAGCATGGTGAGCGCACCGGTTACCCTCGCTGGGTAGTTAACCCGTCCTTCAGTGGGCTTGCATAGGTTTGGTCCTCGCGAACAATGACGGAAGCAAGCTGGTCCATTCATGGCACCCCTAAAGAAAGAAGAATCGCTGGAGGCCAAAATCCGTCAGGATCAGCTTGCTGACCTGAGGGCCGGGCTCTTCGTGTCGATGCCGATAAGCGCGATCCTGTCCGGCCTGATTTGCGGGGTGCAGGCCCTTTCTGGCGGCGGCTTTGCCGCTGCAAGCTGGTTCCTGGTCGTCAATGCGCTAAATGCCGCCCGGCTTGCACTCGCCCGTTTTCAGAAGGAAACGGGGCGCCATCAGGATTCGCTTGGCGTTTTGCCGCGCCTTCGCATGTTTGGCGTCCTTGCCCTTCTGGCAGGGTTTGCCTGGTCCTTCCCGGCCGTGCTGACTGTTGGATACACAACACCTCAAGCACCGATGCATCTGGTCATACTGGCGGGCATTTCAGCTGGTGCGGTTACATATGGCAGTTCGTATGCCGCGGCGGCGACCAGCTTCATCACACCTCCACTCCTCATCACGGTGGCGTGCCTTTTGGCGAAAGGCAATTTTGAACGCTACATTCTGGCTTTCACCGTTCTGCTCTTCATGGGCGGCTTGGTCCGAGCTTCGTTTGTTGGGCAGGCGCGCTTCCGCGAAGCAAGCCGCCTGAGACATGAGGCAGAGCGACTTGCGTCGGAAATGGAGCGCAACTCCAGGGAGGACCATTTGACCGCCCTTCTCAACAGGCGGGGCCTTGAACACGCCATCGGTCGGTTCAAGACCGCGGATGGCCCCTTCGTGGCAATGCTGATTGATCTGGACGGCTTTAAATCTGTCAACGACACCTACGGTCACAGGACCGGTGATGAACTGCTTGTCATGATCGCCCGCCGCATAGAGCAGGAAGCACCGGAAGGCTCAACGCTAGCTCGTATCGGCGGCGATGAATTCGTGCTGGTTTTTCCCTCAACGAGAGCTTCGCTTTCTGCCAGTGATCTCGCCTCCAATATCATAGCCAAAATTGCTCGCCCCTATATCGGGGTCGCGTCCGTGCGCGTCGGGGCATCGATAGGGATATACTTGGCGCAGACGTCGAGCCTGACTGAAATGCTGTTGCGGGCCGATATCGCCCTTTATACGGCCAAGCGCCATGGCAGGAACGAATTTTGCCTGTTCGATGCCGAACTCGACCGGGAACTCCAACGCCGCCAGTCCATCGAACGGGACCTTCATTCGGCGATAAAGACGGGAAGATTGCAACCTTGGTTCCAGCCGATCGTGAAACTCGACACCGAGGCCGTGGTCGGTTTTGAAGCCTTGCTGAGATGGTCCCATCCGACACATGGTGCCATCTCTCCACCCGAAATCATCACAGCCGCACGCGAAACCGGAATGCTTCAGCTGCTGACGCAAACCGTATTCGCCGACTGTTGTGCTTTTATCGACGGCTTGGTGAAAGCTGACTGTCGTAACATTCGTGTGGCGATGAATGTTTCCCCGCGCGAACTGGAAGCCGGCGATATCGACGACATGGTTCTGGATGGTCTGGCCGCAAGAGGCCTGCCTGCGACGATGTTCGAAATCGAGATTACCGAAGAATCGCCGGTGGATCCGGACAGAGTGGATGAAAAGCTCGGACGGCTTTCGCATGCCGGTATTTCCATCGCGCTCGACGACTTCGGCACCGGCTTTTCTACCTTGGCATCTCTCAAGGACCGTCGGATACGCAAGGTGAAAATAGACCAAGGCTTCATTCGCGGCTTGGCCAAGTCCCGAGAGGACCGACTGCTCGTCAAATCCGTCATCGAACTCGGTGACATGCTCGGGATCGAGGTCATGGCCGAGGGCGTCGAAACAGAGGCGGATCGGCAAACCCTGCACAAGCTTGGTTGCCGAACCGCTCAAGGCTTCCTCTTCTCCAAGGCTGTGCCTTTGATGCAAGCACTGGAAATGGCAGTCAAACAGTACGCTAACCAGTTGTGACCGCTCCCGCAGCGCCCGCTGTCGCGGCCGTGCGCTGCCGAATTTGGCTACAGAGACTTGCCTACTCGAAACACGTGGCATTGGGCGCTGTGCATCAGCCGGCGAACAGTTCCTTGTAGCCGGTCGTCACCATCCAGTTCGCACGGTCGATATGGCTGCGAAGAGCTTTGCGGGCGCGGACCGGGTCAATGGACGGGTCGATGCCGAGGATGCGCTCGGCCATCTCCTTTTCGCTGGCATTCTCGGCGCAGGCATCCAGGATCCGCAGGTAGATCGTGAAATGCTCCCTGTCGTAGCTCGTGAGGTTCTCCGACCAGGGGACTTCATCACTCAAACTTGAGCTTCGAGTCTCATCTGTTCCCATTGGTCCATTCATGCCTGCGAACCTCGCCTGTGAGCGCAGGCAGTATATCCCAAAATGGGATAATCCGAAACCGGGATTAGTCGCTGATCCGGTCTTTACCCGACCGGTTCGCCTCCATGCCCAAATCCCTTCGATCGCCCCGCCACCAGCGGTTCCTGGCCCGGCTGGTTTTGCTGCGCAAGGCCAAAGGCCTGACCCAGAAGCAGCTGGCTGACAAGCTTGGTCGTCCCCAATCCTTCGTGGCCAAGTACGAGGGCGCAGAGCGGCGTCTCGATGTCATCGAGTTTCTCGACATAACTGCGGCCCTTGACGCTGATCCGTGCGAGATTCTCTCCAGCCTCCGGTCCTAGCGGGCGCGCCGCATCTATCATGATCACGGACAGGAATATTGAGTGGGACAACGCCTCAATTTTGTTGAAAGGCGAGCGCTGGTTTTCGGAGGAAGCCGCGTGCACGGCGCCGATGCCTTTTGGTTCTCGACGTAACTGCGGCGCCTGACCATGTGCGAAAAAACTTGGCGGGCGCCCGCGCGCCTGACGACGCGCACCAGGTGCTCGTGAACCGAGCCCGCTTTTCTTCGGCAAGCTCAGGCGGTCTCGGCCATTCGGCTTCGCCCCTTGGCGTGGGCAGCCCTTCGGGCTGTGACGGCCGCCGCCCTTGCGGGCGGCGCGGTTTGTCTGTTGGCCTTTCCCGGTGGCGCGGGGCGGGCGGCACTCCCTTCTAGACCCGCCGCGGCAGCCCGCAACCCTTCGCGTGCCGCTCAGGGTCCTCCTCTTCGTTCCGGTCCTTCGGATGCGGTCCGCCTACCACGGCGGGCCTTTCCGGTCGCGACTCGCCGCCCACCCCGCTTCCGGGGAAAGGCGCGGCGATTGGCGAGCGGAGGATAACACATGCGTGCAAACAGCAAGCGTACCACCAGCGGAGAGGCTGGCGCAGGCAAGGGCAGGCGCCCAGGCGCAAGCCTCTATCAGGAGATCACCGACCGCATCATTGCCGAGCTGGAGCGCGGCACCGTGCCATGGGTCAAGCCATGGGGCAGCGCAAAAGCAGGCCTCGGCCTGCCGAGGAATGCGTCCACGGGGCGCACCTATTCCGGCATCAATATCCTCATCCTGTGGGGCGCCGTCATCGAGCGCAGCTATCCCAGCCAGAATTGGCTGACCTTCCGGCAGGCGCTTGTCCTGGGCGGCAATGTCAGGAAGGGCGAGCGCGGCACGACTATCGTGCATGCCGACCGCTTTGTCCCAAAGAACGAGAAGGAGCGCGCACGCCACGAGGGCGATGCACCACAGGCCGTGCCTTTTCTGAAGCGCTTTACCGTCTTCAATGTCGCGCAATGCGACAATCTTCCGGAACACCTCCATGCCCCTGCCGAGCCGCTGCCACAGTGCGAGATCGTGCCGCAGGCCGAGACGCTCATTCTCGCCAGCGGTGCGGATTTCAGGGTCGGCGGCGATCGCGCTTTCTACATGCCGGGCAGCGACCACATTCAGGTGCCGCCGCAGCCAGCGTTCCATCAGCAGATCGACTATTACCGGACCTGCTTTCACGAGCTAGGCCACTGGACCGGCCACCCGACGCGGCTTGCTCGCGACCTCTCCGGCTCGTTCGGCTCCAAGGCCTACGCGCGTGAAGAATTGGTCGCCGAAATCACTGCCGCCTTCGTCTGCAGCAATCTCGGCATCGAGCCGACCGTGCGTCACGCCGATTACATCGGCTCATGGCTGAAGGTGCTGCGCGAGGACAACCGCGCTATATTCCGTGCCGCCAGCCTAGCTTCGAAGGCCGCTGATTTCCTGTTTGGCCTTCCGGCCGATGCGGAAGGCGAGGCGCAAGAAGGGATTGCGGCATGACGATGCGCGATCCTCAACTGACCGCGACCGAGCCGACGCCGCAAAGGAGCAGACGCTCATTCCCGGCGTCCAGCCGATCACCACGCGGGCAAACCCTCCTGATGGACGCGCCGATGTGTCCGCGCGCGGCGCAAAGCTGCTCGAGGTCGGTCTCTAATGGGGAGGCGGATCAGAGGAAGGTCCGGTGAACCTTTCTCCCGCCGGACGCAAGAAGTCAACGCGACCCGTTCTGACAAGGAGTCTTTCCATGATCCTGATCACCAATCCACTGCGCGCACGACTGCTCGCCCATGGCGCCGCCGGCGCCGACATCGACCATTTTCCCGTTGTGAAACTGTTTGATCCGACAGGTGCCGCGACCTCGCTTCTGAGCGAACTCGACGCCGATGGCGACACGCTGTTCGGTCTTTGCGATCTCGGCTCGGCTTCCCCGAACTTGGCAGCGTCAGTCTGGCCGAGCTTGCATCCGTAAAAGGGCCGCTTGGCCTCGGCATAGAGCGCGACCTGCATTTCCAGGCGCGCTTTCCGATCTCCGTCCATGCCGAAGCCGCCCGCATTTTGCGGCCACGTCACCGAGGCCGAGCGACTGCTGCGGCAGGCAGCAGACGCCCTATCAAAGCCCCATTCCGAGCTTCCGCCCGACACGGCGGAACAGCAGCGCCGATAGGCGCAAAAACCGTCCCGCCGCGTCGGCCTTCGGCCTCCGCGGCGGGGACAACCCGGCAGGCGGCGCTATTTCGCCGCGAAATCGCTTGCCGACGAGCGCGGTGAAGGCGATCCCTTGCCCTGCGCCATCATGGAGGACGGTGACGACGCCGATGCGCTCGAAGCTTCCTGATCGAAAACCTCGCCCGCCTCGATCCTGACGAAGTATGGCAATGGGAGACGTTTCGCGGCTTGTCAGGCAAGGCCGCACCGTTCTCGACATCGCTGTGACCTTCGGCATCACTGATCTCAAGGTCAAACGCATTCTGGCGCTTGGCGACCTCTTGCCCAAAATCCGCGAAGCCTATCGGCGCGAGGAGATCGACACCGAGCCGGTGCGCCATCTCACCATGTCTTCCAAGGCGCAGCAGAAGGACTGGCTGGCACTCTGTGCCGATCCCGATCAATACGCGCCGCGTGGCTATCAATTGAAGCAATGGCTGTTCGGCGGCCAGTCGATTTCCACCAAGGTGGCACTGTTTGCCATCGAGGAGTATCCCGGCCTGATCACCTCGGACCTGTTCGGCGAGGACAGCTATTTCGCCGATGCCGACCTGTTCTGGCAAAAGCAGAACGAAGCGATTGCCACCAAACGCGACACCTATCTCAACGAGGGCTGGAGCGAGGTTGTGCGCTGGAACCGAGCCAGTATTTCCACGCATGGGACCACGAGAAGACCCCGAAGAAGAAGGGCGGCAAGATCGTCATCACTGTCTCGCATCGCGGCGAGGTCGAGTGTCACGAGGGCTGGCTGTCACGCAAGGAAGCCCGCCGCGCCCGCGAGGGCGGCGAGCAAGAAGAAACAGCCGCCAAGCTGCCGCGCCCCGAAGTCACCGGCCCGATGCACAACTATATCGATCTGCATCGCCATGCCGCCGTGCGCGCGGCCATGCTCGACCATCCCGCCGTGGCGCTGCGCCTCGTGGTGGCGCACGCCATCACCGGTTCGGGCCTGTGGCAGGTGCGGCCTGAGCCGCAGCGCGCAGCCAACGAGACGGTGACTGCCAGCCTTGCCGGCTGCAAGGCTGAAGCCGCATTCGGCAAAAAGCGGCGCGAGGTATTGGCCCTGCTCGGATCACCGGATGAGGATAGCTTGGTCGCCGGCGGCAATGGCGACGCCGTTGCTATCGCCGGCGTGTTCGCGCGCCTCTTGGCGCTCTGCGACGACGATGTCATGCGCGTTCTCACCCTTGTCGTGGCCGAGACGCTTGCAGCCGGCAGCGCCGTCGTCGAGGCGCTCGGCAACCACCTGAACGTCGACATGGGCATATGGTGGCAACCGGACGATGCCTTCTTCGACCTCTTGCGCGACAAGGAAATCGCCAATTCGATGCTGGCCGACGTCGGCGGCAAGCTGGTCGCGGACGGCAATGTCGCCGAGAAGGTCAAGACGCAAAAGAACATCATCCGCGACTTCCTGGCGGGCGAGAATGGCCGCCCCTGGGTCGAGACCTGGCTGCCGCGCTGGATGAAATTCCCGGCCGAAAGCTACACCAGCCGCAGCGGCTCCGCACCCCGATCAGTGGACACAAGTGCAGCCGCTGTTCGTGCGCGAATAGTCGATCAGGGCCCGAGCGGCGGTTCTCTCGATTACCGCCGCTCAGGTCGCGCGCGCCGCTACGGGCCACGCCGGCTGCCGATTGGGCGTCTTGTCGAGCCAGTGCCGCGCGCGAGAAATTCCGACGCCAGTTCGCCCCATTTCGGCAGCCCCGCACCTCGCCGGGTTGCTTGCTGAGGCGCCAAAGGCCCATGGGGCCAATTGTCCGATCCGGTTGCCGACAGAGCCCGCGCAGCCGGCGCTCTGCATTGCGGCCGGCTTCTTGTGTCACCGATCGCGCCACCTGTCTCCATTGTGTCTCGGGGACCATTCCCTGCGGCTGGCTTGTCGACCTATGGGCGGATCAGGCCCGCCCGAAACCCTCGCCGGCAGCTTTTTTCCCCGCCGCCTGCGGCGGCTTCCTCGCGCCGCTTCGCTTCAAAAAAGCTGCCCGCGCGGGTCCTCCGCTATCGCTGCGGCCGTCCCGGTTCCGGCGGTCCGGACGCGCCCATCACGGTCCGCCATCGCAGGGGAATGGTCCCTTGCGAGCACCAAGAGGAGACTGGAAATGACCGCGATCGGATACGTCACCAAACAGGAAAACGGCGGCTACAAAGGCCAGCTCAAGACGCTCAGCGTCCGCGCCGACATCGATATCGTGCCCAATCAGGCAAAGAGCGCCGACACCCATCCCGACTTCCGGGTGCTGACGCAAGGGGTCGAAGTGGGTGCGGGCTGGATCCGCACCGGCGAGACCTCCGGCAAGGACTATGTGAGCCTGTCGATTGCCGCCCCGAGTTTGGCCCCCGCAAGCTCTACGCCAATCTCGGCCGCGCCGCCGGCCAGGATGACGACGACACTTACGCCATCATCTGGAACCCGGTCGACTAACCGGCCGATCCGGAAAGCCCCGCGCCGCCACCGGCGCGGGGTCCTCTCTCAGGACCCGTGAGGCCGCCGAAGGGGGCGGCGAAAACTCGCCCCCCACTCTTCGCCCGTCCCCAAAACGATCTCGCTCGCCGATCCTCGCCTCGCTTGCCCGTAACGAACCGAGGATCATCATGGACGACGAAAACGAACGCGCAGCCCGTGCCAAGAAGGGCAGTCCGTTTCTCAACACCGCGCAGGCGGCCTTCTATATCGGGCTGTCCCAGCGCACGCTGGAGAAGATGCGCCTCAAAGGCGGTGGCCCACAATTCCGCAAGCACGGCCGTTATGTCCGCTATCACATCGACGAACTCGACGACTGGTCGAAGGGGCACGCGCCGGAGACCGCGCCCGAGGATGGCGCGCACGAATCCGGCTCGGCCGGTGAGGGAGGCCGCTCATGAGCCGGCGTCCCACCATCCGTCTGATCGGCCGCCATCTGCGGCGCATTCGAGCCCGCAAGACGATCGTCGTTGCCACAATCGGCCTTGGCCTGATCGGCTTCGCCGCCTTCGGCAAACCATCGCCCTGGCTGGTCTGGAACGCCTCGGCGAGTGCGCCGGTCGGCCTCTATCGCGTCGCATCCAGATCGCCCGCTCGTGGTGATCTCGTACTCGTCCGCCCACCAAGACCGGTCGCCGATCTCGCCGCCGAACGCTTCTATCTGCCCAGCAACGTGCCGCTGATCAAGCGCCTTGCGGCGCTGCCCGGCGAGCATGTCTGCACCTTCGGCGACGCCATCATCATCGGCGGCGAGATAGCCGCGCGCCGGCTTGCAACCGACACGCAGCACCGTCCGCTGCCTTGGTGGAATGCATGCCGAAAACTCGCCGCCGACGAGGTTTTCCTGCTCGGCAGCGATAAAGATCGCTCGTTCGACAGCCGCTATTTCGGGCCGGTGCCGACCGAAAACATCATCGGGAGGCTCGTGCCGCTATGGACCGAGTGACCCTCCTTATGCTGAGCATGGCGTGTCTCGCACCATGCTCCTGTTCCGCCGCGACCAACACGAAGCCGGTCGTCATCTCCCATAGTCCGCAGCTTGCAAGATGGCAGCCCTTCGTAGCCGAAGCAAGCCGGCGTTTCAGCATTCCACAAACCTGGATTTATGCCGTCATGGATGCCGAAAGCCGGGGGCAGACGAAGCTCAATGGGCGGCCGGTCACGTCGAGCGCCGGCGCCATTGGCCTCATGCAGGTGATGCCAGGCACCTACGAGGAGTTGCGCGCAGAGCTTGGCCTGGGAGCCGCCCCGCACGACCCTCGCGACAACATTCTGGCAGGCACTGCCTATCTGCGCGCCATGTATGACCGCTTCGGATTTCCAGGCCTGTTTGCAGCCTATAACGCTGGGCCGGAGCGCTACGAACAGCATTTGCAGCGCGGGCGACCGCTGCCTAGCGAGACGGTTTCGTATCTGGAAGAGATCAAGGCGGCGGGCATTTCGGCCGGCGATATGGACGCGCTCACCGGCAAATCCCGTTCCAAAAGCGCGCCGGGAATCCCGTCCGGGCAGTCGCTGTTTTTTCTCCGAAACGGTGTTTCCGTGACCGGCCCGAATGGCCAACTCCTGGTGCCGCTCGGATCGGAGCGAGCAAGATCAGGCCGGCCGGATCGCAGGTGAGGGCAGCGGCTACCGTGGTTCGGGCGGGGGCAGGGAGGCAGGTCCGCGGAAGGCAAGATAAAGGCAGCGCCTCCTGGAGGCGGCGAAGTGTTTGTCTGCACATCGTTTTTCCAGGAGGTTGCCTCCGGGTCCAGGAGGGTCTGGCGGGCAAGCTTCTGATTTTGCTGCTGGTTCATCGGAGGCCGCTTGCAGGATGACGAATTCACGCCGAAGCTCGGCAAAATTGGCTCGCGCGGCTCGAAGGCGGGCAAACGCTACGCTGGCCAGGTGCAGGCCGCGATCAACCGAGCAGGCGGCAGGAGCGGACGCGGCAGCCGCTTCATCGGAAGCCGGGTGGGGCGCGGCGGGGCCGCTGCCGCCGTTCTTAGAGCGCGCGACCGCGACGCGGCGTTTCGGCAGCGGCGCGCAGTCGTCAAGGCACGCATCGTCAAGCTGGCCGGCAAGGGAGCCGACGGGGCTCGTGCGCACCTCCGCTACCTCCAGCGCGACGGCGTCACCCGGGAAGGCGAGCGTGGCGAGCTCTACGCTGCCGACAATGACCGCGCGGACGGCAGGGCCTTTCTCGATCGCGCGAACGGTGACCGTCATCAGTTCCGCTTCATCGTCGCCCCTGAAGACGGTATCGAGTATGATGACCTGAAGCCGCTCACCCGGCGCCTCATGGCGCAAATGGAAGAAGACCTCGGCACCACGCTAGACTGGGTGGCCGTCGACCATTTCAACACCGGCCATCCCCACACCCACATCATCGTGCGCGGCAGGGATGATCACGGCGAAAACCTTGTCATAGCGCGTGACTACATCTCCTCTGGCTTGCGCGAGCGCGCAGCCGAACTGGTTAGCCTCGACCTTGGCCCGCGCACCGACCGCGAGATCGAGCAGCGCTTGCGCCAGGAGATGGATCAGGAACGCTTCACCAGCATCGACCGGCAGCTGATGCGCATGCGCGACGATGAGGGGTGTGTCTCACTGGCCAGCCGACACACCTTTCGCCAGACGCTGCACCAGGGCCGCCTGCGCAAGCTCGAGCGGATGGGCCTCGCCGGGGAGATGCCTGCCGGTCGCTGGCGCCTGGAGGATGAGCTCGAAGCCACGCTACGCCGCATCGGCGCGCGCGGCGATATCGTCAAGACCATCCATCGCGAGCTGACCGGCAAGGGGCTCGTCCGCAGTGCCGCCGACCATCTTATCCACGATCGATCCGACGGGTCGGCTCAAACCGTGGTCGGACGTGTCGTCGGGCGCGGGCTGGCCGACGAAATCACTGACCGCCATTACCTCGTCGTCGACGGCGTGGACGGCAAAAGCCACTATTTTGATATCGGCAAAGGCGAGGCCACCCAACCGACACCAGAGGGCTGCATAGTGCGGGTCAGGCCGAGGGACACCGGGCCAAGAAAAGTCGACCGCACAATTGCCGGCATCGCCACGGTCAACGACGGGCGCTACAGCATCGATATCCATCTCAAGCATGACCCCTCGGCCACCGAACGCTTTGCCGAAACGCACGTGCGGCGACTGGAGGCGATCCGCCGTGCGACCGGTGGCGTCGAGCGCGAGCCGGACGGCACATGGACAGTCGCGCCCGACCATCTCAACCGCGTTGCGGATTACGAGCGTCAGCGAGCGAGGGCCCAGCCTGTTGTCGTCGACAAGCTCTCATCAATGCCGCTGGAGAGCCAAGTAGGCTTCGACGGCGCCACCTGGATCGACCAGGAGCTGGTATCAGCCCACCCTGAGTCCTTGCGCGACTCTGGCTTCGGTCGCGAAGTACGTCAGATCCAGGCCCGCCGACAGCAGTGGCTGATCGCGCAAGGTCTTGCCCATGATGCGCAGGATCGGGTCATCTATCGCGCCAACATGCTTTCAATGCTGCGCCAACGAGAGCTGAACCGTGTTGCCAGTCAGCTCTCGGACGAACTCGGGCTCTCGTATTCTGAAGCGCAGCATGGCAATCGAATAGACGGAACGCTGCGCTGCTGCGTCGAGCTCGCCGGCGGAAAATACGGTGTCATCGAGAAATCGCGCGAGTTCACGCTGGTGCCTTGGCGGCCGGTGCTTGAGCATCATATCGGCAAGGAGGTGTCTGGCGTGGTGCGCGCCGAGGGGATTTCCTGGATGATCGGACGCCAGAGGAGCGGGCCCGGCGTTTCGTGAACTGGCTATAATTTATTTGTCTGCGTTGAAACACATACTCAGCCCAGACGGAGTTCCT
Source organism: Mesorhizobium sp. C395A (assembly GCF_030323205.1). NCBI lineage: Bacteria > Pseudomonadati > Pseudomonadota > Alphaproteobacteria > Hyphomicrobiales > Phyllobacteriaceae > Mesorhizobium > Mesorhizobium sp. C395A. Next base: position 6,103,668 of record NZ_CP100473.1, read on the forward strand.
CCGCCTGCTGCTTGCTCGCAGCATTCATTTGGCGGAGAGTCAGTGTTCTGCATTTTGTAGTTCGCTCTGTCAAAAAGCGCTGGGAATATGCACCATGTTCTGCGTTGACACGGAAGGCGCGCCGACAGGTGCTGCGGATCGGCTCCCGATGCGCTGCCAGCTAGAAAGGTGGGCTGACTCGTGACAGCGCAAGGGGCTCTGGCGGCCGCGGTACGGCGACGCGAGTTCTGGCATCGAGGATGAAGCCGCACTTCCCGATCTTATTCTACTCGCAGGACCGGCAGACGCGGCGGTCGCCCGTGCGAGCATGCTGTTGGCCCTGGCGTGAACTGGCAGTCCGTCCCGGGGGACTTTGTAACGGAGAAAACTAGGCGGAAAGAGGCGCGCGGCCCGTCTCCCCAGCAACCCGCCTTGCGGATCCTCCTCTGCCCGCTTCACAGACGGGGATACCCTCCGCCCCCTCGCTATTCGTTGCCCGCCGCTATGCAAAGGACAGGCGACCTGAATCCGTGCTCAAGCCGATCTGGCGGCAGAGAGGGGGGTCTCGGGCTGAACATGGGACCCGTGATGGACATAATTGCCACGCGAATCCTCATGTTCGCCTAACCGGCCGGAACGATTTGCAATCCGGGCAGGCAAATTAAGGAGTAGCTCGTTCCGTTTGCAAGCCCAGACAAGTCTTGGTTTTCTCACGGGCGCGATACAAAAGGCACAGGCTGGACTTGGCTGCCGGGGGCGGGGCTTGTCGACCGCTCGATTGAAAGTGAGATGCGAGGCGGAGAATCACCCATGTGCAGAGCGGCAAGGCGCTCGCCTATGTCCCTGTCATTCACCGTTAGTCGATGGTTTAGACGAAGATAGTCCGTCCATGTCGGCGTGCGGAATGTCTCGGTCCAAAGCGTCGACTTCTGAAGGTCTCGCTGGAGGGTCCAGTCCCGCGCACCGGCGCGGCTCTGAACGCGCCGCCTTTCGCGCATGCAGCTCAGAAATTCATCGATACTCTCCTCGAGTATCGAGTACTCCACCTTGATCACGATCGGACCGCTCCTGGGCTTCAAAGGGAGGGCCAGTTCTGGTGGCCTGAAGTCGACGGCCGCTTGATCCGATTCCTCCCATAGCCGCACCGGCAATAGCTTTCCCACAGCCGCGCCCAGCAACAGTGCCGCTGCAGCACCTTCCAAAGCCCACGTCAGCGAATAGTACTGCGCGACAGCACCCCAGATCCAGCTACCCGCTGCCATGCCGCCGTAGGTCAGGGCGTAATAAATGGACAGGGTGCGACCAACGACCCACCTTGGGCTTGCCAACTGCACACACACGTCGGTTCCGGTCCAGGTGACAACCCAGCCAGCGCCACCGATTGCAAGCGCGATCGCCGCCACAGCCACCGACGATGTGAGGGCCATCAAAAGGCAGCACGTTGCGCAAGCAACGGATGCGAGCGTGATCAATCGGTTCTGGGACGTGATGCGTCTCAAGTAGCTGCTGCCAATGCCGGCGATGAAGGCGCCTGTGCCGAAGCCGGCCAATAGCACGCCGTACACAATTGGCCCTCCCGCCAGTTGGTCGCGAACCAGGAGGGGGAGCAAAGCAAGGATCGAGATGCTTGATAGCCCGAACAGGGTTGCACGCACGATCGCCACTCTGATCTCTGAGGATATCGCCGTGAATCGCATGCCATCATGAATGGCCGTAGTCATCCGCTCGCGCGGAAGAGGCGAAGAGCGAACTTGCCACTGTGAGCGCAAAACAGCGCTCAACGGGACCAGGTCACTTAGCGCAGCGAGGGCGAAAGCCGTAAGGGGGCCCAGCAAAGCTAAGATTACACCGCCCAGCGCCGGTCCTATGCTCCGAACCACGTTGTACCCCACCGACATCAGCGTCACTGCAGCGGGTATGTCGCGCTTTTCCAGGATATCGCCGACCGAGGCGTGCCAGGCTGGATCGTTCAAGGCAAAGCCGCATCCGGCCAAGAAACTCAGTCCCAGGATCAGCCATGGACTAGCAAAGCCCAGTCCCACAGAGAGTGCCAGCGCCGTGGATGCCAGTGCGATCAGGCAGTGTCCGGCAAGCATCACGCCACGGCGGCTGAAGCTGTCTGCAATGGCTCCAGCAAGGATCGACAGGAAGAACGCGGGCAGTGTCGATGCAGCCTGTACGAGCGCAACCATCAGATCGGAGGCTGAAATCGTGGCCATGAGCCAGCTTATAGCCACGCTCTGCACCAGCCAGCCAAGGCTGGATATCTGCGTGGCTGTCCAGATAGAACGAAAGACCGGGTTGTGAAGAGGGATCAGTGTGTTTGCCGCAAAGCGCGGAGGATCTTGACGCCGCATCACTTCTCGCCTCCACTGGGTGTCGTTCTTCCGCTCATTTGCTTGCAGCGGTGCGGCTCTGTGCACTGACTGCGTCACAACGAAGTTCCGAGATCGCGCTCGCAACAAGGACAATGTGGCATCCACGGTGCTGATGCGCGTTGAGGTACCAACCTGGCCGTTAGCTGATGGGTCCCGCAGCCCGCTTGGTGCGGTCAGTTCTGCCCTGCGACTCTTGGCTTTGGACGGTGCTAGCGCCCCGATGGCCGGCTTGTCAAACTGCCGTAGTGCCAGCACATCCATCCCATCTGTTGAACGCGATCTCCGACGAGGTCGAGCAGCAGTAGGTCAACGGCAAATCTGGGTATTTCCGCTTCCGGTCGAGCGCGTGGCCATCGTCCAGAAACCCGAAGACGTTCATCACCCATGCGACCACGCGCCCGAGACGATGCGACACGGCGATAGCGGTTCACCAGAGGACGTGCGTTCTACTCAGCAGGAACATTGTTCTGCCGATCGTCGGCTGCGCCAGCCGCCACATAAAGCGGCGCCAGAGTCTTGCACCCGTCATTGGACTCCCGCTTTGCAGGTTTCGCCTAGGGCCTGCATCAGGTCATCGATAATGTCCTGAGGATGTTCAAGCCCTACAGAAATTCGCAGCAATCCACCTGGCGCTTTGGACTTCGCACCTTCAACGGATGCGCGATGCTCAATCAGAGAATGCGTCCCGCCAAGGCTTGTCGCCCGGACAACAATCTTCAGGCGGCCGGCCACGGCCATTGCAGCATCGGCTCCGCCCTCGACGATAAAAGATAGCATCGCTCCGTAATGGCTCATTTGCCGCGTAGCAAGATCGTGTCCCGGATCAGTTTGCAGACCAGGAAAGAGCACTTTTTCGACGCGGGGATGAGACGCCAGGGCCTCGGCCACTTTCTGGGCGCCTTCGCAATGGGCGCGCATGCGGACCGGCAATGTCTGCAGACCCCGCAACGCCAGCCAACAGTCGAAGGGCGCTGCGACGCTGCCCTTGTGTTTCTGGACCATCCGCAATGGGCGACCGAGGGGTGACGCGTTTGGGACAATGACGACACCGGCCATCAAATCCGAGTGGCCGCCAATGTACTTTGTCGCCGAGTGCATCACCGCGTCTGCCCCGATTTCGAGTGGCAGTTGAAGCACTGGGGTGGCCCACGTATTGTCCACCACCGCCAAGGCGTTTGCCTCGTGCGCGATTGCGCAGATGGCCGCAATGTCGACAACGCGGATCATCGGGTTTGACGGCGTCTCGATCCAGACGAGGCCAGTCCGCTTCGATGTCACCGCGGCGCGCAAAGCGTCCAAATCGCGCATGTCGACTGGGGCAAAGTCGAAGCGAGACCCAATGTCGGTCTCTTCGATCAGCGAACGAATGCCGAAATACATGTCATCCGGCAGAACGATCCGACCCGCCGACGGATGGCTCTCGAATACTGCAGCGATTGCGGCCATGCCCGAAGCGAAGGCGATGCCGTCTTCCCCTCCCTCAAGCGTCGCCATGGCCGCCTCGAACGCATTGCGTGTAGGATTTCCATCCCTTGTGTATTCGAAGCCGGACGGAAATGACCCGTTGACACCGCGTTCGAACGTCGTGCTGGTGTGCAGCGGCATGGATACGGCCCCCGTGGACGCGTCGACCCCTCGGCCGCAGTGGATCGCCTTCGTCTCAAAACGCATCGGTCATTTCCTTCCTAACGGGCAGTTGCAATTTCGGCCTGGTCATTATACTGACCACAATAGGTGAGCCGAGGTCCTAAGTCAATATAATGACCGATGTTGCGACAGCGATGGGTTCCGAGCAGGTGCTTGGCAAAGCTATAGCGGTTCGAATCCGAGACTTGAGGCGCGACAAAAATCTGACCCTGGATCGACTGGCAAAACTGAGCGGCTTGTCCAAAGGAACCGTCGTCTCGCTGGAGCAAGGCAAGGCGAACCCTAGTATCGGCATACTTTGCCGACTGGCGGCGGCGTTTTCGCTCTCCGTGGCCGATTTGCTGAATGACGAGGCTTCCACAGTTCGCCTTCCTATTGAGCGGATAGAGACAAGGACACTTTGGACAAGCGCCAAGGGAAGCTTTGCACAACTTCATTCATCGACCTCGGGGCGCACGATGTTCGAATTGTGGAGCTGGGTCATTATGCCGGGCGACGTGTTTTCCGCGGACGCTCATAGTCCGGATACGCGCGAGCTGATCTCGGTCAGTCAGGGTGCCCTGAGCGTTGTGGTAGGTGCCCATGTGGTAATATTAAGCGAAGGCGAGAGTGCGCGGCTTGTCACTGATCAACCGCACGCATACGCGGCGGCATCTGATGTGCCCGCCCACTTCACGATGGCGGTGCTTGAGCGTAGTGGACACCGAGATCCGGGGCACTCGTCGACGGCAGCGAAGATTCAGGGGCCCGTTCCGTAAGATTTCGCCGATCACTAACAGCCGCCATTCACGACAGGAGATTTAGCGTTGTACGTTCCGCCACATTTTGCCGTCCCCGATCAGAACGCCCTGTTCGAGCTTATCGAGAGACACCCGCTCGGTATCCTGGTCACCCACAGCAAAGGCATCCTCGACGCGAACCACGTCCCCTTTGAGCTCGACCGCTCGAAGGGAGACAAGGGCGTCCTCAATTGCCATGTTGCCCGCAAGAATCCAGTCTGGGAGGAAGTCGCCAATGGCGATGAGGTTCTCGTAATCTTCCGTGCGGCCGACGCTTACATCTCGCCGAACTGGTATCCAAGCAAGCATGAATTCCACAAGCAGGTGCCGACGTGGAACTATCTCGTCGTCCATGCCCACGGACGCATCACTGTCCGGGATGATGAGCGGTATGTGCGCCGCAACGTGGCGAAGCTCACTCATATGCAAGAAACCTCCCAGCCGGTCCCATGGAAGATGGGCGACGCGCCGAGGGACTTCATCGACACGATGGTCAAGGCAATCGTCGCCCTGGAGATCGAGATCACCGGCCTGGTTGGAAAATCAAAACTCAGCCAGAACAAAGAGGTGCGCGACATTCAGAACCCTGGTGAAATGCTGCGTGCCCAAGGGGCCATTGCGATGGGAGAAGCGATGCTCGCGGCTGCGGCGGCCAAATCCCAATAGCATGGTCTTGTCCCGACAAAGCCGCTGGTGCCGGCCTCCGACGGGTCACCTAGCCCGCCTTGACGCACGGCAATAGCTTTTGACGGCCTGAAGCGACGCTGTGGTCACCGTTGTGATACTTTTCCACGCGCCTGGTCAGGCGGCAGGATTGCTCCGTCGTGGCCGACGGGTTCGTTTCAGTCGCCGGCGCCCCGTTGTATGTCGGCGACCACCCGCTACCGGTCTTGAATGAGGCGCAATCGCACGCATTTCGAAGCCACGTACCTTGGGCGGCAAGCTCGACCATGCACTCGACGCAGCTCCCAAGTGGCGGCGCCGTCAACGATCTCCTTGAACCTGCGGAACTTGCCCGAAAGCACTTCTCTTACGGGAGATGATTGGCTTTGTCGCCGAACCGACTGATGGTGGCGGCGCCGCCGTAGCGATCAGACCCGCCTTGCAGCGCAATGGCTACCCGGGCGCGACCGGGAGATGCGGGCGGGACTGTGGAGCTGCGGAGACGGAGCGGATCGGCATGGAGCCGTGACCGCTTGCGATCTGGCTCTGGAACGAGTTAACGAAGCGCGGACTTCCGATCGTGTCAAGCGCCGCCCTCTCGATGATGCCGGACAAATCGGGCCGCCGCGAGCGGCGGGCCTTGCTCAGATCGGACGGACCGGATGGTTTAAGCAGGTTCGCATCAAGAGCCACGGCACCTGTGTCGTGCGGGTGCTGCTGTCGGCACGCGACCTTCTCGTCAGCCTAGTAGGCAAAATCGAGAACAGATGCCTGGGCTTCCTTAGGCCTTCGGCGTCATATTCGGCAAGAAGATCGATGCCCAGGTGATCCTACACATGCTCAGGATACAGGCGACGCAGGTCTACCATGATCCGCTGCGAGCCGGCATCAACGAAGTGCATGAACTGTCGAAGACACATGAAGCGATCGCCAGGGCCTAGACCGAGATCCAGCACCGCATGCTGACACACTACCAGCCGCTGTATTTTCCCGAGATCGATCGCTTCCGGGGGAACAGCCGCAGCGATCGGTTCTTTGCCTTCCTCCATGTCTTTCCGACCCCAGCAAGCTTCACGGCGCTGACGAAGGAGGAGTTTGTGGCAGCAGCTTGGGATGCCGTCGGCCGCAAGGTCAGCAAGACACAGATTCTGACGATGTTTTCGAGACGGCGCGCCCATCGATCGGATTGCCGCTGCCACTGAATGACTTGATGCGCCTGCCATTCGCATGTTCCAGATGGTCATTGACGAAGCACGCAGCCTGATCCGGCACCGCAATGAGATCGAAGCACAGGCCGACGATCTGCTGCGGCACAGCCAGGATTATCAGCTCCTGCGACAAATCCCGGGCATCGGACCGATCGAGGCATTGACCGTCGTTGCCGAAGCCGGCGATCTTCGCCGCTTAGGTCATCATCGCCAGTTTCTAAAGTTTTGCGGGCTGGACCTCTCGACACAGAAGTCCGGTGAGGCCAGACCCGCCTTTCCAACCCAGGCACACGACCCATTCAATAGCATTCCTAAGCATACTGACCAGGGCGACCTCGACCCCCCTAATCACAGCGGTGAGCTCGCAGGCGGGGTCGATGAACACTATTGATTGGCCGAGCTTGAGCGGCATCTCTATCACATTGATAGCCTGTTAGGCTGGTCCGGCGTTTTATCGGACCCATGATCCATCCGAGCAGCTTGTGAGGGATGCAGCCGAACCAGGCGCTGCTCCCACAGTCTTCGCAGGTCCTCCAGCAGAGCTTCATGCTTAGCCTTATCCGGCGCAATTATATTGAGGTGATCGCTTAACACGGCTTCGCCCTCAATCCGCATCAGCAGATTAAACAGGTCGTTTGAAATTCGCACACTGTCAATGCTGGAGTGGTTCGGAATAATCTCGCAGACAGTCTCCTGATGATCTCGCGCTGTGTAAGCACGGGTTTGATGGAGGGAGACTGAGGGAGGCAATGAAATCGCAAGCGCAGTCCAATCCTGCAGCGTTGCAGCCCGTTTTTTTACCAGGAAGGGCCCGACCACAAGTCCATCCAGCTCTGTCGTCAAAAATGTGGCAATCGCGTCTGCAACCGTATCCACGATCGGTTCAGCATTGTTGTTAAAGGACGTATTGAGCAGAATTGGAGTGCCTGTCCGCTTCTTGAACGCATTGATGACCTCCCAGTAAGCGGGGTTGGCATCGCGCGATACTGTTTGCAGCCGAGCCGTACCGTCGACGTGCGTAATGGCACCCAACAAGGCGCGCTTTGAGTCACGCACGCGAACGACGAAATTCATGAATGGAAATTCGTGCTTACCGTCCGGGAGGTCAAAAAATTCGCTCGCATCCTCTTCCAGCACAGATGGTGCGAAAGGCCTATAGCCTTCGCGCTTCTTGACCATGGCATTGATCCGGTCCTTGTTTGCAGCGGGCCGAGGGTCGGCAAGAATGCTGCGGTTGCCCAGCGCACGTGGCCCAAACTCCGAACGACCCTGCACCCAGCCGATCACGGCGCCGTTGGTGATCCAGTGGGCTGCACTGCTCGCTACGTCATAAGAGCGTTCAACCTCGAGATGTCCGGACCATGCATTCAGTTCCTGTTCCACGGCGCGGTCGCTCCCGAGATCAGGACCCCAATAGACCTCCTGCAGTCGCTCACGCGGCGCGGGGCGGCCCATCTCGTTAGAGACTATCAGCGCAGCTCCCAATGCGCAGCCAGCGTCGTGAGACGCGGGTTGCACGAAGATGTCTTCGAAAAGCCCTGAATACAGCAGCTTGCCGTTCATCGTGCAGTTGTGGGCTACCCCTCCCGCCAGACACAACCGCTTCATGCCGGTGGCCTCACGGTGGTGCCGGAGAATGTGGAACACGATCCGCTCAAGCGCTTCCTGCAGTGACGCACTCACATCTCGATGCTGCTGGGTGAAAGGCATTCCCTTTCGCCTGATCTCGATGTTGCGGAGCAACGCCGGACCGATGCGGTCGAGGTGAACACGGTAGCCACCGTTGGCGGAGAGCTCGTAGAACTGCTCGAAGAGCTCGCGATAGGGAGCGGGGTCGCCATAGGGCGCGAGTCCCATTACCTTATACTCGTCGAACATGCCGTAGCCGAGACAGCGGATCGTCTCGAGATAAAACAGCCCAAGAGAATTGTCCTCCGGGAAAGCCTCGATTTGCGTAATTTCTGTGCCAGACCCTACCGCCACAAGGCCCGACAGGAAATCACCACAGCCATCAATCGCTAGAATGAGACTTTGTTCGAAGCCCGACATTGCAAAGGCGCTCACGGCGTGCGCCTGATGATGACCTACGAATGAAATACGCGAACTGTCCAACTTAGTGCCGAACTCACGCGCTAACAGGTTCTGCACCAACATTTTAGCATCCAACGGAGTGGAGAGAATGTCCGGTTGGGAAGCGGACATACCTTCAAGCATGGCGTTGGCATAGGGCTCGCTGGCGTAGACCGCGACACGATCAATGTCGCTGAGCTGAACCCCGGCCGTCGAGAGACAGTATTGAATCGAACCACTTGGCAGCTTGTTCGAGTGCTTGATTCGATTGAGGCGTTCCTCTTCTACGGCGGCTATCACCTTTCCGTCTCGGACGAGCACCGCGGCGCCGTCGTGCATAAAGGCGTTCGGACGTTCGAATCGGTTTTCATGGACTTGGTCAAGTCCGCCGCTGATTCCTAGGCACAGCATTTCTTTCTCCAGATAGTAACGGGAAGCCAAATTGGCTTACCTCGACTGTTTCCAACTAAATAGGCCGTGTTGTCGCCTGCAGCTGCGACCGCCCGTCAGGCATCAGCGGCATCGAAGAAAGCCTCATAAACGATCAATGAGATGCTTCGACTGTGACGCCTACAGTGCCATCACGCCGAGAGCTTGGCTGGATCATCCAATCCTGAGCGGCTGCTGACATGTATCCGGCGATGTCGTTTTCATCGGCAGAACCAACTTGCGATGCCGCCTGTTCTTGGGAAGGGCGGCCGTCGACGAATAACAGTACCGCCCCCGTGAACTGGCCCGATTTCATTCTCCGAAGCGACCATGGTCGCACCGCCCGACTTTGTCGGCCAGTTGCAACTCACTTTCTCGGCACGACCTCCACTGCACGTCAGGGCGCATCGAAGATTTTCTCCTTTGGATTATTCCTAAGGCAGCTTTCGTCACGCGATAGAGCAGCGTGTGATTGGTGCGTGAGGCTCTTTTTTGTCCATGCACGATTCCGGAAGAGTGATGAAATCGATTGTTTTGATCAAAGTCATCCACGCTATAAATAACAGCCGCAGCACATGCGTTTTCAAAGCGCTTCAGGCTTCCCGGATGGCTACTCCGATGTGAAGCGCATGGCATTCCAAGCGCTCTGTCAACCAAACGACGAGTATCGGCGTCGACCCTCATTGCCTTCGTCTTCGCGACTCCGTGACAGCGGCTGGCATTGTGTTTGTAGGGCATCGGGCGAAGATCATGTCGATCGGCCATCTCGCCTGCCTATCGGCAAACCCTTGAACAATGATCCACGCACCAGCGCGATTGTGATCACGAGCGCCTCTGAGCTCGGGAGGTTCGGTTTTCTGAGGGTTCCTGGGTCTCCGAAGCGATGGAGGTAGCTAGCCTTCCTGGTGCTATACGGTTGTGCTCTTCAATGGAGTGGACGCATTTGCGTCTCGAAAGCGGTTCTTCAGTGGAACCGGCGCCAAGGCCCGTCTGTGGTCGTTCAGAACACGGGGTGCCGTCTCCAAACCGGCTATTGGAGCGGGCAGCCGCCGGAATTTGACCCATGGAAATGAGCGCCTGTCAGGAGGCGTTCGAAAACGGCGCGATCTTCATCGCGGCTGTTTCATGGTGTCATTCCTGACATGTTCTTTATAATCGGCAGCTTGCGGATAGTCTTGCCCGTCGCCGCCCGTAGCGCGTTGGCGACGGCCGGGCCGATCGGCGGCACACCTGGCTCACCAACTCCCGTGGGCGGCTCCTCGGACGGCACAATGTGCACCTCGACTCGCGGCATCTGCTCGATCCTGAGCGGTGTATAGGTATCGTAGTTCTCTTGGTCTACGACACCGCCCTTCAGGGTCAGCTCCTCCTGGAGGATCGCGCCTAGCCCGAATCCGATACCGCCCTCCATCTGAGCGCGAATCTGGTCAGGATTTATCGCGGTGCCGCAATCTACCGCGCAGACGACGCGGTCGACCTTGAAACCATTTTCATCGTTGAGGGTGATCTCCACCACATCGGCGACATAGGTCGAGAGGCTTTCATGCATGGCCACGCCGCGGAAACGGCCTTCCGGCAGAGGCTTGTCCCAGCCTGCCTTCTCAGCAGCCACTTTAAGCACGGCGGCATGCCGTGGATGGTGACCGAGCATTGACAAGCGGAAGTCGACCGGATCACGGTTCGCAGCGGCGGCGAGCTCATCGATCAGGGTTTCCACCGCGTAAGCGGTGTGGGTGGAGCCTACCGAACGCCACCACAGCACCGGGATGTTCACGTCCGTGGTGGTCAGCTCGACCTTCAGGTTCGGGATCGCATAGGGCAGGTTGGTGGCGCCCTCTACGGAGGTTGGATCGATGCCGTTCTTGATCATCGCCGCAGAGGTCGAACCGCCCAAGACCGATTGGCCCACGATGTGGTCATGGAGAGCGACGACATTGCCTTTCTTGTCGAGCCCCGCCTTGACTGCGTGCACATAGGCCGGCCGGTACCGCCCACCCCGCATGTCATTCTCGCGGGTCCACTGCACCTTCACTGGCTTGCCGCGTCCCAGTGCACGCGCTGTGGAAACAGCTTCGATGATGACATCTGCATCCAAGACCGCGCGGCGGCCGAAACTGCCGCCGGTCTTCATCACGTGCAGCCTCACCTTGTCCGGCGTGGTGCCGCCTACCTGAGCGGCAGCCGCCTGATAAAGGTCGGGCATCTGGTGTCCGCCCCAGACGTCGATGGTGCCGTCTTCGTTGATTCGGGCGGCCGCGTTGAGTGGCTCGATCGAAGCATGAACAAGATAGGGGAATTCGTAGTGCCCCTCGATGATTTTCTCAGCACTGGCGAACGCTGCGGGAGTGTTACCGTCGTCGCGCGCGGTGGCCGCGCCCAGATCGTCTGCTGCCTTGTTGTATTCGGCCATGATCTCGGCCGTGCCGCGCTCTTCGGCCTTCTCCTCGTTCCAGGTCACCTCCACGAGGTCGCGGCCCTTCAGCGCCGTCCAGGTGTCCCTGCCAACCACGGCAATGCCTCGCGGCGTCTGGACGACATCGACAATGCCGTCGAGTGCCTTGGCCTTGGTTGCGTCGAAGCTCTCGATCTCGGCGCCGAACTTCGGCGGATGGATCATAACGGCCGTCTGGAGTCCCTCCATCATGAGGTCGATCGTGTAGGTCTGCGCGCCGTTGGTCTTGCCGGCGGAATCGTAGCGCTTGAGGCTGTCCGATCCGATCTGGGCCCACTTGTCGCGCGGCTTTAGCGGCACGTCGTCGGGAACCGGCATTCCCGCTGCGGCTTCAGCCAGGTCACCGTAGCGCGCCTGCATCCCTGAGGCGTGCGACACGACCCCGGAAGCGACTTTGATCTCGCCGGCTGGCACATCCCACCGCTGCGCCGCGGCCGCCACCAGCAAGGCCCGTGCGGCAGCACCCGCCTTGCGGTAGCGTTCCCACGACGAACTCATCGACGTGGAGCCACCAGTTACCTGTGCGGCCCCGCCCCAGGCGACATTGCCGTAGAGCGCGGTATTGCCATATCCGCCGACCACGTCCACCTGCGCCCAGTCGCCGTCGAGCTCTTCCATAACCAGGGTGGCGATGCCGAAATAGGAGCCTTGTCCCATCTCGAACTGCGAGGAGTAGATGATGATTCGGTTCTCCTTTGTGATCTCGACATAGGTCTGGAAGGGGTTCGCCTGAACCTTTGCAGTAGTCGTTTGTGCGATGTCGGACGCCGCCAGCACTGGCCGGTAGCCCACGGCGAGGCCAGCGGTGGTGACGCCCGCGCCGACGAGGAACCGGCGGCGCGTGGGCCGCACGGAGTTATGCTTCGAGAGAAACTGCGACATGCCTCAAGTCTCCAGCCGGTTGGCGGTCTCGTGGATGGCCGCGCGGATGCGATGATAGGTGGCGCAGCGGCAGAGATTGCCGCTCATCGCCGAATCAATATCATCGTCCGTCGGCTTAGGCGTTTCTGTAAGGAGGGCCACGGCCGACATGATCTGGCCAGACTGGCAATAGCCGCATTGAGGTACGTCGAACTCGGCCCACACGGCCTGGACCGTTTCGCCTATCTTGCCCGACACACCCTCAATGGTGGTGATCGAGGCTCCTTCGATGTCGCCGACTGCGGTCTGGCACGAGCGCGTCGGCATGCCGTTAACGTGAACCGTGCAAGCGCCGCACTGGGCAAGCCCGCAACCGAATTTCGTTCCCGTGAGTCCGATGACGTCACGGACCGCCCAGAGCAGCGGCATCTCTGGATCGACGTCGAGTGTTCGCGCCTCGCCATTGAGGGTAAAAGCGACCATTGCTTGCTCTCCTTGTCCTGAGCTGGCTATCTCGTTGAGCCTCCGCCCGCCTGGCAACCGAGCTCTTGTTGCTGAGGCCTAGCGACCACACCCTAGGAACGCGCAGCTCAAGCAACAAGCCGCTAGGTTGGCGAGTTACGAGATCGTGAAGTGGGTCGTGTCGAAAGGCTGGAGGCAACTGAATGTCATTTTTTGGGCGGACAGGCCGCTTTAGGCTGAGTTACACGAGACTGGACATTCGGGTCGTCGCGAACATCGACCGCTGGTCGGCCGCGTCCGGCAGGGCCCTGATTGGCTACACGAAATGAAATGGGACGACTATCGATGGGGGCCTACCTCGACCCGCAACCTCCACGACTGGACCCTCAGGTTTCCGACTATCGTCCCGGGCGGTGGCCGAGCTCGGCGCCTCGGACGCGATAATAGACGGTGAGGCGTTCGTCGTTGACCAGAAGGCTTGTCGCGCATTCCCAGTCTTCAGCGGGTTCTTGGCCGCGGCGGGAGACGTCAGGACCATGCTTGCCGGCTTCGACCTGCTCAAGATCGACGGCGAGGGTCTTCGCGATCGGCCACTCGTCGATCGGCGCAAAGCGCTAGTTAACCTGCTGAGACGCCGCCCAAACGGCATCGTTCTGAGCGACGAGATCAGCGGCGGCAGCGACATTCTCGCGCAAGTCTGCCAGTTCGGCCTCGACGGCATCGTCTCCAAGCTGCGTGTCAGTCCATATCGATCCGGCCGGCGCCAAGAATGGGTGAGACAAAATGCGTGCTGAGTGATGAGTTCATCGTCATCGGCTGCGAACCCGGCAACAGTTACGGCGGTCGGGAAGCGTGCTCTGGCGAATGTCGAGGACGGAAATCTGGTGTTCGCCGGCGGCATTGGCACCGGCTTCAATGCGCGCACCGGGCCGGAGTAAAGCGCCGGCTCGATGCCATTCAAATGGACAAACCACCGATTCCTAGTTTGAAGGCGAACGGTGCGGCATGGGCGGAGTGCCCTGCGCAGTCTGTACCTCCGCAGTCGATTGTCGAGTTCGAAGGGGTGTGATTGGCGTCGAGACCGCTCCAGCCATGGCTATCAGCACGCCGAGTGCGTTGTTTTCGATCAATTCTCGAAATGAGCGGGTAAATACATGCACTTCCTTTCACTTGCCGAACGGGGTTTGCTGTTCACCGGCTGGCATCCGATGGCAAACCTTTCAACGCGGCGGCGATCTGGCGCTTCGCTGCTGGGGGCAGAGGCAGGATGGGACGCGGGGGTTCGGCACTGCAAACGTCGAGCAATTCAGCGAGTGCATAGACGACGCGAAGGCTCGAGAACTCCTTGAAGAGGCTCCAGATCGGGACCAGCGCGGCATTGATCCGTCGCGCTTCGGCCGCATCGCCCTGTTGCGCCGCTGTGACGATCGTCATGCAGACCTCGGGCAGGATGCCCGCAAGGACGCTGTACCATGTGTCGGCGCCGGCGATCATGGCCTCGGCGGCGTTCCAGTCGCCGCTGTAGCCAATCGAGAACCCTTCCGGCAGTGTGCGCCTCTGGGCGGTCAGGTGGTTCTTGATCGCATCGCTTTTGTCTGTCGGATTCTTGATGGCGACAATCCCAGCCACCTTTGCCAGGCGGCTGACAAGGGGTGGACTGAAATGGAAATGCGTCGTTCCTGGATTGTCGTAGACGACGATCGGCAGGCCACTTTCGCGCGCCACCGTGGAGAAATGTTCGAACACCTCGTCATCAGTAAGCGGGGTGTAGGAGGCGGCGGCAAGCAAACCCGCAGCTGCTCCAAGGGCCTTGGCGTCTTGCGCGAGCCCCACGGCTTCATCGGTGCGCAGCGCGCCCACACCCACCACGACCGGCATTTGCCCCGCCGTTTGGTCCAAGGTCTCGGAGAGCGCCCGCCGCCGTTGCTCGCGCGACAGATAGATGTATGTGCCGGTGCTGCCGAGAAGACCGATGGAATCGACCTGAGCAATGCCAAGCCGAGCAATCAGCCTGCGCAGGGCAACGCTATCGACGCGGCCGTCACGATTGGTCGGGGTGATGGGGAACGCGGAAAGACCGCTCAGGAATGCCATGGCAAGGCTCCAGATCTTTGTGTGAGCGCAGAGGTGGCCGCACGCCAGGTCATTACAAGACGTCCAAAGCCCGCCGCAGATCGGCGATCAGGTCATCAGCGTCTTCAAGCCCCACCGAGAGACGCATGAGATCCTCGCCGACTCCATCGGCCAAATGGGCATCCTTGCGGATCGGCTGCCGAGCACGGGTGAGGCTTGCTGGATGATAGATGAGGCTGTCGGCATCGCCGAGGCTGACGGCGCGAATGATCAGGTTGAGCCGGTCCATCATCCGGCGCGCTCCTTCGTATCCAGCGTGGAGGCCAAAGGCCAACATGCCCGATCCGTTGGACATCTGTTTTCGCGCCGTCACCTGATCAGGGTGCGAGTCGAGGAACGGATAACTCACAAATGCCACCGCCGGGTGCGCTTCCAGCGCCCGAGCCACCGCAAGGGCCGTGGCGCTGTGCCGTTCCATACGCAGCGTCAGCGTCTTTAGACCGCGCAGGATTAGGAAAGCTGACAGGGGCGAGAGCGCTGCGCCGGTGATGTAGCGCAGGCCCGTTTCATGCAGCGTACGGAGCGTTTGGGCGTCGCCGAGAAGCGCCCCGCCAAGGGCATCGCCATGACCATTGATGTACTTGGTCATCGAATGGAGCACGATGTCCGCCCCGTGCTCAAGCGGTCGCTGGAGCGCGGGCGAGGCGAAGGTGCTGTCCACGGCAACCTTCACACCGCGCGCGTGAGCGCGCTCGGCAATTGCCGCTATGTCGAGGATGCGGCTCAGCGGATTCACCGGCGTCTCGAAGAAAACCAGCCGCGTCCGCTCGGTGATCGCAGCATCGAGATTGTGGGGATTTGACAGATCGACCGCGACGACCTTGATGCCGAAGCGGGGGACCGCCTGTTCGACCATGGCAAGCGTGTTCGCATAAAGCGTCTTGTGGACGATGAGTTCATCGCCCTGGGACAGGAGCGACAGGATCAGAGTGCCGAAGGCCGCCATCCCCGAGGCAACAACCAGCCCCGCCTCGGCTCCTTCCAGATTCGCGAGCCGCTGCTCGAGGATCTCGGTCGTGGGATTGTATTCGCGCGCATAGAGCCGTCCACCAAGGGCGGCGGCGGCATCGTTTGCTGCCACGCTTTCGAACCCATAGGTTGACGTCAGGAACACTGGCGGCTGGACGGCATTGGAAAAGCCGGCCGGATCGTAGCCATGATGGATCGCCCGGGTGGCAAATCCGGGGCTGGTGCGGTTGAGCGACCCCGTGGGAGCATCGGTTTCGGATTGATGGGAGCTGGTCATTCGGCCTCTGCGATCTCTCTTGGGGTTCCGAAAGATTGACGGCAACCTGGCCAATGTGAAATATCCAGTTGGCGATGAAAGAGATGGTCCAGTCTTCAAGTGCCGGGTCTGCAGCGCGCTCGCACGCGATGGGTGCACGCCAGATATACGAAGCCCTTCGCGAGCAAATCCTCGGCGGCGTCTACGAAACCGGCAGTCAGTTGCCATCCTCCCGAGCCCTGGCAAATGACCTCGGCGTTTCGCGAACCACGGTGACGGTCGCCTATGAGCAACTGGCTGCGGAGGGTTTCATCGAAGTCCGTCAAGGCGCACGACCTCGCGTTGCGTCTTCGTTGATGGGCCCTGGGACGGGGCGCACTCACGCGCAACGGGTCGGCCCGATCCACCTGTCCGCATATGGCGAGCGGCTGCGCGCGACGTCACCCTGGCCAGATTATCTGCCGACTGGGCTGAAGGTCGAGTTCCGCTATGGCGACCTCGCGCCGTCGGATTTCCCTTCATTGGTCTGGAAACGCGCGATGAACGAGGCGATGGGGCAGCGCCCGCTGCGTCTTGCCTATGACGATCCTCGCGGCTCGCGCCGGCTTCGCCAGGCGCTTCAGGGCTATCTCTGGCGCGCCCGGACCCTGAGCTGCGACCTCGACCAGATCATAGTTGTGAACGGTTCGCAGCAGGGTCTTGATCTGTGCGCGCGCCTGCTTCTCGATCCCGCCGACCGTTTCGTCATCGAGGATCCGTGCTACAGGATGGCGCGTCAGGTCTTTGCCAGTACGGGTGCCTCACCCATCCCGGTCATCGTCGACGAAGACGGGATGAGGACCGAGTTGCTGGCGGGGATCGGAGCACGACTGGCGTATGTGACGCCATCGCATCAGTTTCCGCTTGGCGGCGTCATGCCGATCGCGCGCCGCCATCAGCTTCTGAAATGGGCGCGGCACAACAACGCCTATGTGATCGAGGACGACTACGACAGCGAATATCGCTACGACATCAATCCGGTCCCTCCGCTGCACAGTCTCGAGGACCACGGGGCTGTCATCTACCTCGGCACGATCTCCAAAACGCTCTCGCCGATGCTGCGCATCGGCTACCTCGTCCTCCCGCCCGAATTGCAGGAGGTCTTCGCAACCGCCAAACAATTCGCAGACCGGCATTCGCCGGTCGCTGAACAGGAAGCGCTGGCATCGTTGATCGAGAGCGGCGGCTACGAAAGCCATGTGCGCCGTGTGCGCAGGCTGAACGGCGAGCGTCGGGAAACGTTGTTGGGTGCCTTGCAGCACAGCTTCGGGGATCGCATCACTGTCCAGGGAGCAGATGCGGGACTGCACGTCGCGGTTTGGTTCAATGACCTGCCACGATCGCGGGAAACGGCCTTGGTCGAATCCGCCCGCGACGCTGGCCTGGGGCTACACCTGATCTCGCCGCTCTACGAACGGCCATCGGACCAAGGCCGCACCGATCGCGTCGGACTTGTCATGGGCTATGCCGCCTTGAGCATTCGGCAGATCGGGAAGGGCGTTGAGGTCCTGCGAGAGGTTGTCAAGCAGGTGCAAGACGCGATGCCGGCGCGGAACAACTGAGACGGGGCGACGCCGAAAGCTGGCGCTGAAAACGGTCCGAGGGCCCGCCGTATTTCTTTCCAAACAGCCAACTGGACCGGGAAAATGCCATGCAACTGGCGCTGTTGATCAGGCCAGTTTTGCAGCAGGTTTCCACGAGACGAATTTCCGAGAGCGATGATGACCTGGCGAGGAAAGCTGCTTCACGTCCATATCGCGCCTGCCGGCTCCTATGAAATGGAGGAGCTGGCGCAGGCGCAGCTTATTGCCGGCCAAGGCATTGTCGGAGACCGCTACTACCTGGGGACGGGGACCTATTCGGCGCGTCCCGACGTTCGGGAGGTGACATTGATCGAAGCTGAAGTTCTGGACGCCATCGCGAAGGGCGAGCCCAGGATTCCGGGCTTCAAGGCCAAGCTCGGACCCGAAGATCACCGGCGCAATCTGACGACACGAGGCGTTCCGCTTAGCCATCTTGTCGGCAAACGCTTCCGGGTCGGGGGAACGATTCTCAGGGCCGCCCGGATGAATGTGCCGTGCAAGTATATCGAGGAGTTGCTCGGGCTTCCGGGTCTCTACGAGGGGCTTCTGAACCGCTCCGGCCTGAACTGCACAATCGAGGTCGGGGGCGTGATCCGCCCCGGTGATCTGATTTTGCCCATCGACGAGTGAAACGCCATGGCGTCGCCGCGCATCATCATGAAGCTGACCGTGACCGCCGCCCGCAAGGAGCCGGGCGACGTGCTGGTCATCGACCTGAAACACCCACGTAAACCTGTGCTGCCGGCGTTCGAAGCGGGTTCTCACGTCGACGTCCATCTGCCTGAAGGGAAGGTGCGTCAGTATTCACTTTGCGGCGACCCGACCGAGCTTGGCCGCTACACCATCGCGGTGAAGCGCGAGAATGACGGCCGTGGCGGCTCGGCGTGGATCCACGAAACCATTGCCGTCGGCTCCACACTGCCTGTCTCCGCGCCACGCAACCATTTTGCGCTCAAGCCAGGCGAGGGGCCGACTTTGCTGCTGGCAGGGGGAATCGGGATCACCCCGATTCTGGCCATGGCGCGCGCGCTGACCCGGCAGGCCAAGCCCTTCGAGTTGCACTATTTCACCCGCAGCCGGGCGCTCACGCCACTCTTGGCGGCGATCGGGAGCGATCTTCCTGGCGGCAATGTGCGGATCCATTTCGACAACGAGCCTCAGACCCGGCAGAACATCGCCGCGCTGCTGGCGAACCGTTCGGACGACGCGCAGACATACTACTGCGGACCGCCTGGCTTCATGGCGGTTGTGGGGCGCGCGGCTCAACACTGGCCCGAGGGTACTGTTCATTTCGAAACTTTCCAGCCTCCCGAGTTTGATGGCGCGCCACCGGAACCATTCGTCATAGAACTGGCTGAGGGCAGGGTGGTTGAGGTTTCGGCTGAGACCACGGCACTGGCCGCCTTGCGTGCGGCCGGTGTGCCGTTGATGGCCTCGTGTGAGAACGGGGTGTGCGGGACCTGCGAATGCGCAATGCTGGCGGGACAGCCGATCCATCGGGATGCCGTCCTGTCCAAGGAGGCACGCGGCCACCGCTTCATCCCCTGCGTATCGCGCGCGACAGGTGTGTTGAAACTCGATCTTTGACCATTTGGGCGGGGGTCCTGTGAGACCGGCAGCTGATTTGCGGGAAACTGAATGACGAGGAAACTGGAATATCTGCACGAGATCGAGCGCTGCGTCTCCTGGCTCGCAGCCTGGACGATCCACCACGCCAACCACGTCCGCGAGGGCGATGAGATCAAGGTCGGGGGGCATCAGGCCTCGTCCGCGTCGCTGAGTACCATCATGACCGCGCTCTACGGTTCGGTCCTGCGCCCGCAGGATCGGGTGGCGGTCAAACCCCATGCGGCGCCGATCTTCCATGCACTTCAGTATCTGGCGGGCAACCAGACCCACGAAAAGCTCATGAACTTCCGCGGCTACAAGGGCGCGCAGAGCTACCCTTCGCGGACGAAGGATGTCGACGATGTCGACTTCTCGACCGGGTCGGTGGGTCTCGGCGTTGCTCAGACGCTGTTCTCGTCGCTGGTGCAGGACTACGTCTCGGGTCACGGCTGGATGAAGGAGCGTGCCGAGGGCCGAATGGTCAGCCTGATCGGCGACGCCGAGATGGATGAGGGCAACATCTACGAGGCCCTGATCGAAGGCTGGAAGCACGGGCTCAGGAACTGCTGGTGGGTGGTCGACTACAATCGCCAGTCGCTCGACGCCGTGATCCGGGAGGGCCTCTGGCAGCGTTTCGAGCAGATTTTTCGCAACTTCGGCTGGGACGTGATGGTCCTGCGCCACGGGGCTCTGCAAGAGGCTGCCTTTGCCGAGCCGGGGGGCGAGAAGCTGCTCGAGTGGATAGAGCGCTGTCCGAACCAGCTCTATTCGGCGCTGACCTTCCAAGGGGGTGCTGCCTGGCGCAAGCGGCTGCTCGACGAGATCGGAGACCAAGGGCCGGTCACCACTCTGATCGAACGCCGCTCCGACGACGAGTTGCAGGCGTTGATGACGAACCTTGGCGGGCATGACATGCCGAGCCTCCTCGAAGCCTTCGAGGCGGCGTCCAGGCATGACCGTCCCGTCTGCTTCATCTGTTACACCATCAAGGGCTACGGTCTGCCGCTTGCCGGACACAAGGACAACCACGCGGGGCAGATGACGCCCACGCAGATGGAAGACTACCGCCTGCAAATGGGCGTAAAGCGGGGTGAGGAGTGGAACAAATGGGCGGCCGCCACCTTGCCGGAAGCGGAACTTGACGCCTTCTTCGCAAAGGCGCCGTTCTTCAGTGAGGGGCGTAGGAGGCTGTCTGCGCCGTCGGTGCCGGTGCCTGAAACCCTTCCGTCACCGGGGCAGCCCGGCAAGCCGCTCTCGACCCAGATGGGGTTCGGCCAGATCCTGAACGACATCGCACGCGAGCGCAGTCTGCTTGCCGACCGCATTGTCACCACCTCGCCCGATGTGACGGTCTCGACCAATCTCGGTGGCTGGGTCAACCGGCGCGGCCTTTTCGCCCGGGAGACCATGGCGGACACCTTCAAGGCCGAACGCATTCCGTCGACCTTTACCTGGGAATTTGGGCCGAAGGGGCAGCACCTCGAGCTCGGGATCGCCGAGTCGAACCTGATGATCATGCTCGGGGCGCTCGGTCTCTCGCACTCGATCAATGGCGTGCGCCTGCTGCCGATCGGGACAGTCTATGATCCCTTCATCTACCGATCGGCCGACCAGCTAAACTACGCCTGCTATCAGGATGCGCGCTTCATGCTGGTCGCAACGCCCTCGGGCGTGACGCTAGCGCCCGAGGGCGGAGCACACCAGTCGATCGGCACCCCATTGATCGGCATGGCGCAGGATGGGCTTTGCGCCTTCGAACCGGCCTTCGTCGACGAACTGTCCGTGATCATGCGCTTTGCCTTCGATTACATGCAACGTAATGGCGAGGGGGATCCGGATGAGACGACGTGGCTGCGTGATCAGACCGGAGGATCGGTCTATCTTCGCCTGTCAACCCGGCCGCTCGAGCAGCCGCCGCGCGACATGAACCCGGCGCTCGCGCGGGACATCGTCAATGGCGCCTATTGGCTGCGTCCGCCTGGGCCCAACGCGAGTGTCGTCATTGCTTATCAAGGCGTCGTCGCGCCGGAGGCGATTGCCGCGACGGGTCTTCTGGCGGAGGACCGGCGCGATGTCGGGCTGCTCGCGATCACCTCCGCGGACCGGCTTAATGCGGGCTGGCAGGCGGCGGAACGTGCCCGGCAGCGTGGCGCGATTGGCGCCCTGAGTCATATCGAGCGGCTGCTCGCGCCGCTATCGCGTGACTGCGGCATCGTCACCGTGATCGACGGCCACCCGGCGACGCTCGCGTGGCTCGGTGGGGTTAACGGGCATCGCGTGAAGGCGCTCGGGGTCGAGCAGTTCGGCCAGACGGGGACTATTGCGGACCTATACCGTCACCACGGCCTGGACACCAACGCCATCGTACATGCGGCGCAGGCGGTCAGTGCGGGACCGGCTGTTCGCTACCGGAAGGCGCTGCCTTGACCATGAGCGACCGGATGCTCCGTGGCTGGTACGGATCGGCTGTTTCCACGGGCGTTCCGGTTCGCTTCAAAGCGGACAGGGCCGGGACACTGTGGACGTTCTGATCGCGCTTGAGTAGCTTGTGCGACCCCAGGGTCACCTGGGAATACGCAGGGAGGCGGCTTTTATTTAGCCTTGCGTCCAATTACGAATTCGATCCAATCCAGTCCGGAGCAAAAGCTCCGCGTCCTCCCGATTTTCGGCTTCGACGTAGCACCGCATTTCCGGGGCATTTCCGGATGGACGCAAATGCAAGACACGCTTATCCGCGAGAGTGATACGAAGTCCGTCAACATCGCTAACCTTGCTTACCACTCCAATCGACCCGACGAAGGCGGCGATGTTAGTTTCCGCTGAACGAAGGTATGTCATGAGGCGAGTGCTGCTTTCGACGGAAAAATTTTCCAAGCGATCCGCCGCCGCCGCCGGCAATTGAAAGGAACTGCCAATCTCCGACAGTGGCTGCCCACTTGTACTGACAAGGGAAAGTGCCGCCAGGATGGGGAGAAAACTGTCGCGTGTAGGTAGCGCTGGCAGTTTAGTTCCGTTCGGGTCAAAGTCCGTGCCGGTCAACAAACCACCGTTTGCTTCGAAACCAACCACGCGCTCGTGACCCGACGCAACCAAATCGAGCATGGCAGCAATAACAAATGGCGATCCAACCTTGGTACGCACGACTTTAAAAGAACCTGCGGTCTCGATACCAGAGTTTGATGTGACCGGCGTGACGACTGCCTTCGCTTGCAGGAAGTTCGCCGTAATCAGGCCTAACAAATCACCGCGAAGGGGGTCTCCATGGTCGTCAGCTACCAGTGGGCGGTCACCATCGCCATCTGCCGAGACGACCGCATCAAGCCGATGCTCTTTGGCCCAGAGCTTGAACTGTTGAGCAGTCTCGTCAGAGACCGCTTCAGTGTCGACAGGAATGAAAACTTCCGAACGTCCCAGGGTTACGACCGTCGCACAGTGATATGAGAGAATGTCAACCAAGAGATCGCGCGCGACTGTGCTGTGCTGATATACGCCCACCGTTAAGCCCTTTAGAGCATTAATCTCCATAAGCTTTCGATTGCGCGCCATGAACAAGGCCTTGCATTCGGCCTCCCGGTGCTGCCGACGTGCAACAGCACCTTCAAGGACGTATCCGCGCTTCTCCAGCTGCAAGGCGATGCGCGTTATCTCCCGCTCATCATCCTTGTCGATCTCACCGTCGGGTCGATAGAATTTTATTCCATTACGGTCGGCCGGAATGTGCGAGCCTGTGATCATCAAACAACCACTCTTACGCGCCTGAGCATACAGTGCCAGGGCAGGGGTGGGGACTGCGCCGCAATCGACTACGATGAAGCCGAGCGCGGACAGTGCCGCCGCACAGACGGCGGCGATGGCCGGACTCGAGGCGCGAAAGTCGCGCCCTATGAGTATCTCGTCGCCAATTCTGGCCAGGCCGGATTCCAGCAGGAATGTCGCGAATGCCGTTGCATATAGGGCAGAGGCGGCTCCTGCCAATTCTGTCGCCAGGCCCCGTAATCCACTTGTTCCGAATTTCATACCAAATCCGACGTTGCTAACCGGGTTTTGAAGGTAACATGCTCAAACTTTGGCTCGTCCGGAATGCCCATCGACAGATCCCTCGGACGAGAACAAGAAGTACATTCGGTTACCGTAGACGCGTTCGGTTATCGACGGTTACCCTTGTGAGGATTGACGCAGTCGGCGTCGGCGTGGGCAGCGCACCGTGACCTTCACGGCGACGAGGTTGGAGCGGATGGGGTCCGGGTCCGGCGGGGCTCCTCGCGGCTGGCTCACATGAGCGCTATCGCCATCGAGTGATTGTCTCAGTCTACATTAGCTCTGGGTCCCGAAAGCGCGTACAGGCCTGAGACGCAGCAAATCCTCTTATCTACCGCCGTTCGGTGTAGCTCCCGTTTAGAAATGCATGATAGACACTCTCGATGCCTTCCATGAGAGTGATCTTTGCCGCCCATCCCAAAGTGCGCAGCTTGTCGACGCTCATCAGCTTTCGCGGTGTACCGTCAGGTCTAGAGTGATCATGCGCGATCTCCCCAGTAAATCCGACTACACGGCAGATCATTCTAGTCAGCTCTAGGATCGTGATGTCCTGTCCGCAGCCGAGATTGACGTGATCATGGTCAGAGTAGTTCTTCAGAAGGAAGACTAATGCGTCGGCGCAGTCGTCGACGTGCATGAATTCCCGACGTGGTGTGCCCGTGCCCCAGATGGTGATTTGCTTATCACTTATGAGCTTAGCTTCATGCGCTTTCCGGATCAGCGCTGGGATGACGTGGCTTGACTGCAAGTCATAATTGTCGCCTGGCCCGTAGAGATTCGTCGGCATAGCGGAGATGTAGTCGCGGCCGTATTGCTGGCGATAGGCTTGAGCCATTTTGATGCCGGTGATCTTGGCGACGGCGTAGCATTCGTTGGTGCGCTCTAGTGGCCCGGTCAAAAGCGCGCTTTCAGGAATGGGCTGTGGTGCCATCTTCGGATAGATGCAAGACGAGCCGAGGAAGAGGACGCGGTCGACATTGTTTTCGTGGGCTGCCGCGAAGATATTGGCCTCGATCATCAGATTGTCGTAAAGAAAGTCGACCGGATAGGTGGCGTTCGCGAGAATACCACCTACCTTTGCCGCCGCCATAATGATAGCGTCCGGTTTCATCACTGCCACGAAGTTTTCAACCTCGGTCTGTCGCTTGAGGTCTAGCTCTCCCCGAGGGGCGGCCACAACTTTGCAGTCTTCAGACGCGAGTCGGCGTACAACAGCGCTGCCCACCATACCTTTGTGGCCAGCGACCCACACGGTTTTTCCGTTCAGATCATACATTACGCTTCCTTCATGACTACAGATGTCTGCATGACCTTCAGGTCTTCGCGCACCATTTCCGCAGCAAGCTCGCGCACGGATGTCTCATGCACCCAGCCGAGCTTCTCCTTCGCCTTGGTAGCGTCACCCAGGAGAAGATCGACTTCCGTGGGGCGGAAGTAGCGTGGGTCCACTTGGACTAGGCATCTGCCGCTCGCTACATCATAGCCCTTTTCGCCGACACCCTTGCCACGCCATTCGATCTCGACGCCGATATCTTCGAAAGCCCACTCGACGAATTGGCGGACAGGAGTCGTTTTGCCCGTAGCCAGCACGTAATCACCCGGTTGATCCTGCTGTATCATCATCCACATACCTCGCACGTACTCACGCGCATGGCCCCAATCGCGTTGAGCATCGAGATTGCCGAGATAAAGCTTGTCCTGCTTGCCCAGGTAGATAGCAGCGGCAGCGCGGCTGATCTTGCGCGTCACAAAAGTTTCGCCACGAAGGGGGCTTTCGTGATTAAAAAGAATGCCGTTGGAAGCGTGCATACCATAGCCCTCGCGATAATTGACGACCATCCAGTAGGCGTAGAGCTTGGCGGCGGCGTAAGGGCTGCGCGGATAAAAGGGCGTCGTTTCGTTCTGCGGTACGGACTGCACGAGGCCGTATAGCTCCGAAGTCGAGGCTTGATAGAAGCGGGTCTTGTCCGTCAGACCGAGGAGGCGAATCGCCTCAAGAAGTCGCAATGTACCGATACCGTCCGCGTTTGCTGTGTATTCAGGTGTTTCGAACGACACCTGCACATGGCTCTGAGCAGCCAAGTTGTAAATTTCGTCTGGCTGAGATTCCTGAACCACGCGGATGAGGTTAGTCGAATCAGTGAGGTCACCGTAATGCAAGATCAGGCGCGGATCGGATTCGTGCGGGTCTTGGTAGAGGTCTTCGACACGACCCGTGTTGAAGGAAGAGGAACGTCGCTTAATCCCATGAACGATGTAGCCTTTTTGAGAAGAAGACGGGCAAGATAGGCACCATCCTGTCCAGTTATGCCCGTAATAAGAGCAACTTTTCTGCTATCGCCCATTCTATTCCTGCTCTATCTAAAGTTTAAAGTTTCGGCTCCGGCTCGCCACGCCGACACAATGTGCGGCCCGCCCCGTGCCCTATGGAGCACTTCGACAGATGCGGCGCGAAGCTCGTCATTGACAGTCTGCCAGCCGAGCACACCTGCTCTTGCTTGGAGTCACGCAAAATAGAGTTGCGCCGCTAACTGGGATTCGTACATGCGGTTAGAGTGCCGATCAGCTCACGCCGCGAGCGACTGTACTCCGAGCACCTTGCAGCTGATTTGCTCATCTATCAGCGAGTGAGGACGCCCTTCTTTCTTGCTTCAGCGTCTTCTAATGGGAATTGTTTGGATCAGTGAAATCGATTGTTTGGATAAAGTGCATCCACAGAATGGATGGTCTGACCGAGCAGCCGGGGCGCATCG
This sequence comes from Mesorhizobium sp. C395A, assembly GCF_030323205.1. Taxonomy (NCBI): domain Bacteria; kingdom Pseudomonadati; phylum Pseudomonadota; class Alphaproteobacteria; order Hyphomicrobiales; family Phyllobacteriaceae; genus Mesorhizobium; species Mesorhizobium sp. C395A. The sequence continues at coordinate 6,129,975 of NZ_CP100473.1, forward strand.
CCGGCCCGGAGTCGTAGGTCCCGAGCTTCCGTTCGGGGCGAGGACAAAGTTCGTGGCCGCGAGCCCTCACCACAGCATCCGGCACAGGTCGTGCAGAACTTTGGGAGCAGACTGCAGATTCTGTCGATCAGCTGGTTCCAGGCGCGTCGAGCTGTCGACCTCATCTCGCCCGGTACCGGTTGCTGTATGCAGCCTTGCACCTTGGCGTAGGGCGTCGACGGAATGATTTGCTTCGGCAGGCAGTGTCGCAGCGTTTCCCGGCTGTTTCGGCTCTATTGGCCGGGCCCGCGTCAGCCGAGCCCTTCATCATGGCATCCAACACATGGATGGCCGGCATCCACTCAATAGATTTTACATATGCCGCGGAAGCCCAGTAGAGAAGGCTGAACCGGAAGCGAGGGCATCGGCTTCAAGCTGTGCGAGCGTCACGGGATTAGTGGGCAGTGCTGAGTGAGCTCTTCTGCCCTATGGCCCGGCCTCTGCCAAGCGCCCGGCGTCAGGGTCTACGTGTCGACTAAGGATACCAAACCGGGCAACCTCCTCTCTGAACGAGATTTCCGAAAATGCATGTTAGTGGATTGGAAAAGTGCCGGTTCGTCGTCTCTCGGAGGCGTACGGGGTTCGGTGATTGTCTGTGGTCATTGGCGGCCGCTTGGCGCTACGCGCAGCGGTCGGGACGAACTCTAGTCATCGACTGGCGGGGGGCCTGCTACCTCGACCAACCCTTCACAAATGCGTTTCCGGTGTTCTTCCAGCCGATCAATGACATCGCTGGCGTGCCGGCTATTTCCGACGACCGGATCAACGACGTTTCCTTCCCTGGTCCATTCTTCCCGGAGTGGTGGAACAGGCCGGCGATCGAGTGCCTTTACCGGCCAGATGAGCAGATTTTCCAAGAGCGCGATGAGTTGGGCGAGCTCTTTCAGGCCGAACACGATGTCGAAGCGAACACAGTAGTGTGTGACGCTTGTCTGATGTGGCGGTGCGATGAGGATGCAGAGCGGCAGGTGTTCCAGAGTGTCCAGCCTCGGCCAGAAATTCAAGCCCGCATAGATGCCATTTATCAGGAATGTTTTGACGGGCACAGCATCATCGGGATTCATGTTCGGCACGGTAACGGTGAAGACATCATGGAGCATGCGCCCTACTGGGCCGATCCGGAGCTCGCCGTTCGGCAAGTGTGCGCTGCAATTGACAAGGCTAAGGCGTTACCGCACCCCAGGCCTGTGCGGCTGTTCTTATGCACGGACAGCGCGCGGATACTGGATCTTCTGTCGGCCAGGTTTCCCGATCTGCTCACTGTCCCGAAGCACTTCGGATCCAATCAAGGTGGCCCTTTACACACTGCAGCACTCGGGATTGACGGCGGAATTTCCGCCCTCGTTGAGATGTATCTTCTCGGGCGCTGCGATACCGTAATTCGGTTTCCCCCGACGAGCGCCTTTACACGATATGCACGCCTTTTCGCACCACGGGTAATTGAATTCGATCTGAAAGAGCCAAGTCGTTTGACTTTGATAGAAGGCAGCCAAGTCTCTGATCTCAGTTAAGACCCGCCACCTGCGCAATTCGGCAGACGCAACCAACAGGCATAGTTGAATGCGCATTTCTCACCGACGCCAGTGGAGGCGTCGTACATTACCGATACCGTCGTCATCTGACGCCGCCTGCAACGTGCCAGAACTTCGCTGTTACGCGGGGGCCGCAGACAAGCCAGAGCGACGGCGATCGTGACGCTGACGCTCGAAAGAACGCGGGCGATCACTCCAGAGACGAAATTGAGGTTGGTTATGAAAGTCATTCCCGTGATCATCAGCGGCGGAGCCGGATCGCGGCTATGGCCCGCCTCAAGGCAATCGCACCCCAAACCTTTCCTCAAAATGGCGGATGGATATTCTCTCATTCAGCACACTGTGCTGCGCGCCGCTTCGATAGAAGGTGTCGTGGAACTCGTCGCTGTGACATCCGGGGACCACCTCTTCCTGACCAAGGACGAATTTGACGAACTGGATTCCGTGGTCCTGCCACGCACCTTTCTGCTCGAGCCCGAAGGCCGGGATACGGCCGCCGCCGTGGCTGCAGCCGCGATCCATGCGAGGGCAACGCAAGGCCCTGACGCGATCCTGTGCGTCTTCCCGGCCGATCACCTGATTGGCAACCTGCCTGCGTTTCTAGACGTCATGGGCCTGGCCATGAAACATGCGAAGCTCGGGCGGATCGCCACATTGGGCATCACCCCAACCAGACCGGACACAGCATTCGGCTACATCGAAGCAGATGGTGAGAACGTCGTCCGTTTCGTCGAAAAACCGGATCTGGAGACAGCCAAAGCCTATGTCGCGTCCGAATGCTTCTTCTGGAACGCCGGCATCTTCTGCTTCAGTGCGCAAACCATGCTCGACGAGATGGTTTTGCATTGTCCCGAGGTGCTCCAGGCCGTCGCCGACAGCTACGAGAACGGCCGCGCCAGTCAACGCCAAGGCTTTGCCAAAATCGAACTCGCGCCTGAGCATTTCGGTTCCGCGCCGCGAATCTCGCTCGACCACGCTATCATGGAGAAGACTAACAGACTTGCCGTGGTTCCCTGCGACATGGATTGGAACGACATCGGATCCTGGAACGCAATGGCCGATTTGATCGCCCCCGACGAAAGCGGGAACAGGATACGCGGCGATGTGCATATGGTCGACACGACCGGCACCTATGTGAGCTCCGACAAGCGCGTCATCGGCACGGTGGGCGTAAGCGATCTGGTGATCGTGGATTCCCCGGACGCTTTGCTTGTCACATCCCGCGACCGCGTTCAGGACGTTAAGAAGCTCTTCGAGGGCCTCAAGGCTTCGGGACATGAAGCTCATCTGGTCCATAGCACGGTACACCGGCCCTGGGGTACCTATACGGTTCTGGAGGAAGGCGAGCGCTTCAAGATCAAACGCATCGAGGTAAAGCCCGGTCGCCAGTTGAGCCTGCAGATGCACTATCATCGTTCGGAGCACTGGGTCGTGGTCAGCGGCTCCGCCAAAATCGTCAATGGCGAGCAGGAGTTGTTCCTGGGGACAAACGAATCTACTTACATCCCCTGCGGCCATAAGCATCGGCTCGAGAACCCAGGCAGAATTGACCTGGTTATCATTGAAGTGCAGAGCGGCGATTATCTCGCCGAGGATGATATCGTTCGCTTCGACGACGAATATGGTCGAACGTAGATAACAGTACAAAAAACGTTAAACGGCGAGCCGTCGCTCAAGGATCTCTGTCGTGGGTTCTGGGCCTGACATTGGCAAGCAGCGGGCCGAGCGTGTCATAGTATCCGCCCCGCACTCTCATCAGGCACTCGATCGTGGTCGAAAACATCGGTGAGCGCTTGACAGCTCGCCGTCCGCGGGAACGAAGACTTCAGATATTTCTTAGGCGGACCCGTTGCTCAGCTGTCCAACGGCACAGCCGTATTTCAGCCTGTAGGCGGCAATGAAATCCTCATCGCTGCAGATGCAGCGGCCGCTGGAATCTTTGGCTTTCGGATCATGGAGGTAAGAACCAAGGGGGCGCAGTAGATTCACGCGAGTGCTGGTCGTCGGACTCATCGGAAAACCCGCACTATGCTTGACCAGGTCTGCGGCAAGCATGATCCCGGCAATCGCTGATTGAAAGGCCATCGGAACCACGGTTCGAAGGAGACGACTTCCATCGCTAAGCTGGAACACCAGGCCGCCGCAGATAACCTGCTGATAAAAGGAACGGAGGGGCTGGCCAACAAACGCGGCGAGCGGCTCAAACGGGCCATCGCCGTAGCCACCCGAGCTACGAACTCATTGGGGACTCCGGTATTGGTCTGCAGGAGCGTTTTTACCTCCTCGTGTGCTTCCGGCATTCCGAGTTCCTCCGCGACCAATTGGTGTTCGTCCTTGGATTTCCCGGTCGGCATGTACATGCAGCAAAGGCAAGCCTGGCCGTCATCGAAACCATGCCGCGAGATGCCTAGATCTTGCTCCTGAGTCCAGGCGTTCGCGATCCATCTGGGCAGAGCACCTTGGACAGCTAGACGGTCGGCGGCGGTGTCAAGCGCCACACCCACTCGGTCGAATACCCGGTCGCCCCGGCGCGCAACATATTCTGCCCACTTCATAGGGTGCGCCTCGACCTCAAGGGCGGTGGACCGAAGGGCGTGGGTTGCTAGGGGCCGCCTTAGAGAGGCCGACCTCCGCCTGACCTGCCAACACGTAGCGCTGCAGGTTTGAGAGTTCGATAGCTTCGTGATCAACTACATGCAGGCGCCCGGACAGACCGGATTGCCTCGCCAGCGCCCAGAGCGAGCTATGGCCCATCGCGCCGAGCCCAACGAGGTGCGTTTCACCGAGGTCGACAGGGAAGTCTAAGGGGATGGAATCGCCAGCGTTGCTCTTGTTGTAGGTATATAAACAGAGGTCGATGTTCTCGTCCAGCTCCGCGCCGGTCAGCTGGGAAGCAAAGACGGTTCGAAAGACGTTGGCGGCGGCAAAGCAGCTTGCGGCGCCGGCTCCATACGCCAGGCAATTCGCGGAGGTTGAGAATGGCGCGATCGGCGAAGCTGTCGCCGATCGCGAAATTGAAGCTCAGGATCTGTCGGTCCTCGTCGAGTTCCAGTTGTTGGTAGGTCGCCTCGGCTCGCCCCGCGATCATATAAAAGTCGCTCTGGCGAAATTGCTCGACGGCTTCCGACTCGTTATGAAGCCATACCACCTCCTGATTGGAAATCGGCGGATAGACGGTCTCCAGAATGGTAAGCTTAGATTTGGTGCTGGTCGCGCTGATAGCCCAGGCCTATTTCCTTTGTGGACGCGCCGCAGAAACGTCCTTGATCGATTGCAGACATAATGTCATCCGCGATGCTTTGACAGGTGCGTGAAATCTTAGTCTGCGAATGCGTACGCATTCCAGCACGCGACGAGGAAATCGGCCACTCGGCGCGCCCGTACGGTGTCACTGTGTGCAATGGCGACAAGGCGTTCCAGCGCCTCAATCACGTTGGTGATACTGACCGTGCCGCCTTCAGTCAATTTGTCCCTCCTGAAAATCCGGCGGGCGCAACGCAAACAAGTCGATCACCACACTCCTCGCGGGTGCGACAGGAGTGGCGCTGGCTGTCTCATGGCAATTCCGAGACACACACGCCCAGCATGGCGCTTGAGGTCGTGGCCGCCTGCGCGCGCGATGGATCGACGATATGTTCCCCACGCAGCCCTGATTGGCATTGGCATGGCGATCGTTCCTCGGAGGCTGCTCGCTGCATCCTCCCAGCATAACGCGCGCAGAAACTCCTCGTGGGTCAAGCTGCTAGGGCAAACTCTCACCGTTGAGAAAGGGGCCGCACGAACGCCGGGAGGTCCTTCGCCCGCCGGATAGAGAATGCCGCCACCCCAATTAAGGATGACGCACGCCTTCGCGCGCTTCCACTTCTCGACGAACTGCGATGCGCCGGCGATAGAAGGTGCCCCGAGCCCGCCACATTTTCGGTGGTCGATGCCACTAGCTTATGAGAACCTATTTTTATCATAAGCTTGTGGGAGCCGCCAATGGGGGTGCTTTTTTCTCGTCGAACCGTCCTTGCGGCGATCGACGTTCTGGAATCGGTTTCGAGCCAGGCCGAAACCAGCGCACTGTTCATCGAATTCGGACCGGACATATATCGGCATCTTCGTAGCGACGGCTTCAGCGTCAAAAAACGCATGAATGACCTCAAGGCGTTTGTGGATGCGAACCCCGAGCAGCCGGTTGACGGTGGTCTGCTGGAAAATGTTTTGGTTGAACTGGCTGTCCAGCACATGCCGTCCGAGGAGCCGGAATACCCTTGGTCTGAGCCTGTCACTCTTCACCCGGTGTATGTGCCGCTCAAGCATGCCTTAGCGCAGGACGACTACGCAGTTGTGGCAGGCAAGCTGCGCCGCACGTTGCCAGAGGATATAGGCATGCCACAGGTTCAGTCCGAGATGACGGTGCTGCTCGACCGACATGGTTTCACTACCGCGCAGGGACATCTAGACCAGGCGCTCGACGCTCACGCGCGAGGCCAATGGGCCAGCGCCAATGGGCAGCTTCGCAATTTTCTCGATTCGGTGCTCGACGGGATGTCGGAGAAGATCGATTCATCTGCAGCGGGACTCGCTAGCGGCCAGCCACGACGGACCAAGCTCGCAGCCGCAGGTTTTCTGAGCATACCGCTTAACGAATGGACAATGACGGCCGAGGGTTCCTCAATGGCCTTTTCAAGCGGCTGGCTCCGGCGGGGTCGCATCCGGGGCTTTCGGAACCCGACGACAGCACATTTCGGCTACACGTCGTGCTCTTGACCGCCGCCCTCCTGCTTCGACGATTTGACGCGTGGGGTAAGCCATAAACCAGCTCGTCGGGTTTTCTGCTCTTCTGCTCCATCAGTTCCCGTGGTCGACGCCGCCGGCGAGCGCGCCCGCTGGCGGTTTCTGTAATTCTTCACCGCGCATATCCGCAATCCGAACACCCGCCGCGCTTACAGCAGGGATGTCGGCCAGTTCCTCGAGTGGTGCCAGGCGCAGGGCGTGCGCGACATTCCTGACGGACCGCAAAGCGCCCAATCTAAGCCGCTCCGGATCGAATCCGCTGATCTCGAAACCTGCCGTAAGTTCATAATTAGCATGGCCGCATATTTTGGCTGCGGCACGTATGTGTTTGAGCAGCTTTTTGCTCGTCGCCTCTCTCGAACTTAGCAACGGGAGAATTTTCACCCCAACGTACTTCCCGCGTGAGTCGCGTGCGCCACTAGCAAGACCGCTTTTTAAATAGGTCGTCAAAAATGCGATCGGCACCCCATGCCTGGGCGGATGTGAAGGCAAGCAAGCGTTCATCCTCAGGGTTAAGCGGTTGCTCTCCTGGCTTATAGCCGAGATCGTGCTCTGCTTCGGACCATGCGTGCTGAAAAAGGGTCTTGATCTGCAACTCAAAGACATCCGGGACGAGTGCCTTGTCCTCAGCAGCGCCATACAGGTCGCTCGGCATTAGGAGGATGTGGTGCCTACCAAAGTATCCAAACTCCCATTGGTGCTGAGGAACGACGTGTTTCGATTCGATTGGTCGAAACTCCCGAAGGATGACCTCTTCGATCACCGGAACGTCGCTCGAATAGAAGGCAACTATCCTCGCGCCGATCTGATCTTGAATCTGGTTGAGCGGATCATCGTATTTCAGCTTATCACCGTCCGCCTTCTCCGCCTTGCTCATGAAGCGATCGATTGACTTTGGACGTGCGGTCACGCGGTCAACGCGAGGGGTGCCCGCAATGATTTCGGTCAGATTGCCGATCAACGCTGTCGCTACCGGTGTCAGCGCTTTGGTGTACCGGTTCGTATAGTCAGTTCGAAGGTCCGTCATTTTGACCTCGCTATCTTCTCGGTCACGACAGAACCTATAGTGGAGTACTTGTATTCTCCGTCAACTTCAGCGTGGACCGGCTCCTTCGTGAAGACCTCATCAAAGTCGGCCGACGGCGCGGTAAGCACCGCTCCGGAGCTCAGCTCCACGGTGCGGTACGGCACCTGCTCAGTGAAGACAGGAGCGTCGAAAACGAAATTCTCAGCCTGGATTGTCGGATCCTTTATCTCGGCGAGGATTGCGTTGCGGGTGGGCTCAGAGAAGTGGAAGTGGTCAAGAAAGCCGTTCACGCTCGTGGTCTGTCCCTGCATACCTGGGCCGAGAGTGACCGCCGACGCGATCTCACTTTTGACGGTTACGTCCTTGGCTTTGCTGACCGCTGCTTTGAGCGCGAGCGCAAGCCGGCGCGTTCCGCGGGTAGGGGTCGTGCGAAGGGCGGAATCGAGGAAATCGTTGATCCAGTATTGAGAGACCTCACGCTCTCGACTCTCGATCTGTTTGTCGATGGCGCGGCCCGTCCAGAAGCCATTGGTCAGCGAAGTATGCTGGTAGACGACCGCTTTGTATGAGTAAGCGTTTCTCATAAAGACGCGCTCAAGAAAGGCGAGTGTCAGGGTTGCCGCTTCTGTCTCCGCCAACACTGCACTGTGAGCTGGGAAGCGCGACACCACGATCTTACGGTTTTGGCCGTCCTGACCCGCTACGAGAAACAGCAGTCCCAGGCCTGACCGTTTGGTGGTGTGCTGCGCCAGCCGCTCGGCCAATAGACGGCCGGTGTCGATCGTCCCGTTGGTGAGGTGATTGATCAGAAGCGCTCGGCATGGGTTCCTCTGGGTGCCGTCTGCTCCCAGGCTGAACGCAATGTCGATTGTATACTCGTTGTCTGAGCGCAGATATACCTCTTCCAACAGGTCGAAGAGCTTACCCTGTAGTGGAACAACAGAGCCATTGATAACGTCGATCTCGTCGGCACCTTTGCCAGGATAGACAAGGTATGTATAAATGCTTTGAATGGGCACGCTATTCCCCCTGAAGTAAGTGCAGAAAAATCGAAAAATCGCCCCTTCGCTGCGGCTTGCTCCGCCACGTAGAAGCTTCTAGCACGAAATGTATCTCAAGCATTCGCTTGAAGATTGTCAAACGGCAGGCGCTAGAATGCGCTGCCGAAAGGAAACTGACCTCGCCACGATGCGATCTCCGTCAACGGGAATCTCTCATCGGGCCATTCTCAGCCTTCGCTATACGGGACAGAAGGCCGGCTATCGCTGATGAGCGATAACGACATCTGCCGGTTCGCTACCGGCCCAAACGCTGCGGGCGGCAATGCGCCTCAATGTCGATCGCAGAGTTCAGTTTTGCGGTTGCCCAAAGCAGATGAGGTGGATGGCTCCCGCTCCCGGCATCTGAGTGCCACAGTGGGTTTGCTGTCAGGCAACCCGAGCAAAGGAGCCATCCGCCATGCAGATTACCACCGTGGGCCTCGATCTGGCCAAGCGCATTTTCAAGTTCACGCCGTCGACGCGTCTGGAGACGTTGTTGTGCGCAAGGCACTGCGCCGATCGCAAGTTCTGCCGTTCTTCGTCAAGCTACCGCGCTGCCTGATCGGGATCGAGGCCTGCGGGACGTCACATCACTGGGCTCGAGAACTGACGGAGCTCGGCCATGAGGTCCGCTTGATGCCGCCGAGCTACGTGAAGCCTTATGTGAAGCGCGGCAAGAATGATGCGGTGGACGCGGAAGCGATCTGCGAAGCGGTGACACGCCCGACCATGCGCTTCGTGGCGATGAAGTCGGCCGAGCAACAGGCGGCCCTGTCGCTTCACCGCACACGCAATCTTCTGGTCAAGCAGCGCACGCAACTCGTGAACATGATCCGCGGCTTGTTGGCTGAGTTCGGCATCGACATTCCCCAAGGTTTGGAGCGGGCGCTCAGGCTGGCGCACCAGATCGCCGCGAAGGAAGCGACGCCGGAAGTGCCGGCAATGGCAACGCAGGTTCTCGGTCTCCTGTGCGGGCAGGTGCTCGACACCCATGTTCGTCTCCAGGCGATCGACCGTTCGATCAGTGCCCTCCAACGAACCGACGACGTCGCACGACGCTTGTCGACGATCCCCGGTATCGGTCCGGTAGGGCTACAGCGTTGGCGGCCTCGGTTGCCGATCCGGGTCAGTTCCGCTCGGGTCGAGAGTTCGCCGCCTGGCTTGGGCTGACACCTTCGCAAAACTCGAGCGGCGGCAAGGATCGGCTCGGCCGCATCACCAAGATGGGCGACCGGTATCTGAGAAAGCTCCTGGTGGTCGGCGCTACATCGTTGATTCGTCGGGCGAGATACAAACCGGAGACAGCGGATCCGCGCCTCCTCGCGTTGCTCGCCAGGAAGCCAGCGCGCGTGGCAAGCCTAGCCATGGCAAACAAGATGGCCCGCGTGGTGTGGGCGATCATGGCGCGCGGCGAAACCTATCAAGCTCGCCATGCCGCGAGCCTTGCGGCGTAAGGTTCGAAGAGGATGAAATTTTAAGGGCAGAGAACAGTTCGAGCCGATCGATCGGCTCCATGAGGTTGTGAGAGCGACGCGATGTGATGGCGAGACCGGTCAGGCCGGGAACAGGGACAACCCGTCGAATGTCCGAGGCATCATAGCCTGATAAGCAGATTGGGACCCAGTTCGCCGACCCCATCAGGGCCAGCAGTCTCGAATGGCTGCATCAACAGGCCGGACAGAAGACTGCACCCGACCAACGCGCCATAATGTCGAATTACCTCTTGCATCGCGGGAGCCATCCACAGAAGACAATCCCGCGATCGCTGGGGTCGCGGCTGCGCCAGAAGCGAAACACTGGCGAACTATGCACCCGAGCGGCGCCTATTCCCTTCCCAGCGCTTATTGTTTGGCAGGACTGCGGACCGAGCGGATCGGGTGGCTGACGTAGATAGGCGTCATATTCGGAATGCCGACGGCGATTAAGGCAGGGAGTAGTCGCGGGCCTTTTCTATGCAATCGGCGAAGAGCCCTGGTTGGCGTTCAGCCAGGTCGAAATATCCCTCCAGCAGTTGCCCAGGAGTCGTCCTCAGAGACTCGGGCGCAACGGCGACTCTCTCCAGCAGGGGAACGAGGGGCGACCCCGTTAAGGATTTGATTGTTCGGCCATCAAGCGCCAACCGAACATGAGTGGGAACTAAAGCGAACAGGATCAGCGTGTGAACCTGTCGGACAAACACGGCATTGGCGAACGCTTCCAAAGCATCGGACCTGTCGAATTCCCGCAGTGAGTGGTGGTTGGGATGCAAACTGGTCCAACGGTGCCACCAGCGGCTTTCCCGCGGAAATCCTGCAGTGGCGAATGTCCCCAGCGGGTTAGCCTCGGTCTTGCGTCGTGATGGATAGGCCACCGCTTCTGGAGCGCGTGTGCGCCTGGCCCCAACCATTTTCGCGCGAATAAAAAGCCGCGACGTTTCCGCGTGTATCTCGTCGCCTCTAGCATCAAACTCTCGGCGGTGTCCTCCCCATTTCAAATACTCGGACAGGCGATATCCGGCGACTTTGTCGTCGATGATAACTTCGTCGGCTTCAGGCACAAAAATGCACGATACCGCTTCGTCGGCGCATGCGCAGCAAGCGTGATAGCCGGGATATTCTGCAAGAAAACTTTTTGTCGTTCGAGCGATGCCTTCGATCAGATCTTGCGGCGCCGATAGTGCGGAAGCCGTCATAGAGGCGATGAAACCCCCACCATAGATGGTGTCGGCGTCGGCTTGAAGGATCAAGAACTCATTGTTGGGAATACTAAGTTCAGCGGCGAAGGTCTCCGCCATCGACACTCCCAGGTGACGCGGCGGCACGTAGCCGCGCTCGAGCGTCTGCCCCAACAGCACTGTTCCCACATTGGCATTCTTGATGTGATCCATCACATCAAGAGTGCCGTCAGTCGAGCCGTTGTCGACCAGGATCAACACTGTATCGGGAGGAGTGGCACCCCTGCTGAAACCGAGCGAAATGCAGGTCTCAAGAAGCGAGGCCGCTTCATTCAGGCAGGGAACAACGACGGCTGTGTACACGGAAGCCTCGTGAAGAGAGAACGTTGGCCAAGCGCTGTTGGAACCGGTGCGATCGCTTTAGCACCTGCGTTGCCATGTGGAGCGACGCCCGACAATGCGCGGAACAAGGGACATGGCTGATGAGGGCGCGGCCTGCTGTGTAATGTGAGACCGATGTCAACGAGAAATTCCCCACGTGACGCCGCATAGAGATTTGCTCCGACCAATCGTCCAGGTGCATTTCACCGACACGCCGCGCTATGCGGGCACAGCATCGCGGATAGCCAAGCCACTGTCCCAGCCAGACCGTGTGATCACCGACGGTCTGGTCGATGGCGAGAAGCCGCCGAACGAGCACAGAACGTTTTGAGAAGACGACAAAATTATCCCGATCGCGGCAAAAATAGAGCCCTTTGAGCCTCGCCCATCGTCCGATCTCAGCATCGCGGACCTCGCCCTGCACTTCGGTCCGAAACGCGGGTCGCACATTCAGCGTCACTTGGTACAGATCCACCATTGATGACGGCTTTAGCCAGTTTGGTCGCATCATCACGCCGCGCGTCGCCAGACCATAAGAAGCTGCGTCGCCCCCGGTCGCGCGTCTTCTTTGAACCCAGCTTCCTCCGCTGCCCGTCGCGAGGCAAGATTTGACTTGCGCATGTGGGCATAGATCACGTCGTATCGGCTCGCCTCGCATGCCTTGCGGTAAGCAACTCTACCGATCCGCCGACCCTGACTTGGTTTATTGAGATAGATCTGAATAGACGCGTGGCGGCCCACCGGAGGCTCATCGATGACATTGATGAAGACAACGCCTGCCCGTCTGCCATTTGTTTCAATTTTCCAGGCCTCACCGCCGGGCCCGCCGCCACGTTCAGCTGTCCCTTTGGTGGGCGTGAGGATGACAAGATCAGGTTGAACAAACTCGAGGCTCGGTTTTGCCCGCACGGCTTTGGGTTTCGGCGTTGGGTGCTTAGGGCTGCGGCGAGGCGCTGCTGTTGGGGAAGGCTTAGCGCTCATAGATCCGCTCCAACGCCGGCACAATTCGAGCTGTGGCCTCTTGCCAATATTCGGCCGGGAAAAACCCTGGTGAATAGGCGACCACGATATCGACAAGCTGCGAGCCAAGACCGGACCAGTTAAGGGCGGCGGTCATGTCGTCAATCTTTCCCAAGATATGGTCCAAAGCTGGATCGAAGGGCTTCTCACGGCTCTTCCAATCTGTATCCCCGTCATAGCGATTGTTAAAGAAATCCATATCGATATGAAGGACCGTTGGCTGGGCTGGTAGGTCTTCGAGCCAATCATCGATGTCGGGGGTCGAACGATACAGCCCAGGGCCGGTCTGCCTTGAAGTTGGCGTCAAATGTACTGCGGGCCGGAATTGGCTTGGATCCAGCAAATCGTCAGCCTGTCTGGTCAGTCCAATTGCGAAATCTTGGGTCTTGGTGACCTTTGGCGGTTGACACAGCTGGCGTACCTCAGCCTTCGGAAAACCGTGTAGAAAAGGCGTTAGAAAACTACCCATCCCGATGGCTCCGCTTTCTATGGCCGCGCGCACAGACGCGGGATTGCCAAGATCGCAAAACTCCCCGGTGATGGCGTCTTTCCACCTCCCGTTTTCCTCGAATAGGCGAGGACTCGCCAGATCCCGGTGGTCGTCTACGTGTAGGATTAGCACATGCTCGTCTGCACGGACGCCGGCGGCATCCACCCATTCACTCCAGCTTTGAAGGGTCCAGGAATCATATAAAACGCTCAGCACGTGTCGCTTACGGGTGCGGGCCAGGGCCATCGTCGGTAGGGTGACGTTGCCATTCCACCATGCCAACCCCTCTTGCAGCCGTGGATCGACATGCCTTTCGAGACCATCCGGCCAGGATAGGTTCAAATGCCATCCTGCCGCTCCCAGAATGGCATCTGCATCCTTGTCACAGAAATAGTCGCGAAGAACCGCGTGTCGCCTGGACTTGGATGCCGGCAGGCGATCGACCGGGAGCATCAATGTTCTCACGCCGCTTCTAGCACCGACTCCGAGGCTTTCTTGAGGACTTCGGTCAAAGAGCGGCCTGTCTTGGTAAGCGGGCAGCTCAAAAGCGTCGCAAAGGCCTCTGCAAGGTGCTCGTCGGTGTCCCTGATCTGGTTGACCGCGCGATTGTGCAGGCGCGACGGCCCATTGTGCCGCACGAACTGCCAAAATCGGCGCAGTTCCACAAACACAAAGACTGCATGCAGCAGTCCGGAAGGTGGCCGCAAATCTTCCCGCCAGGGAGAAACCACGCGCATGTCGGTCGGTTCGACTGTGGGCGAGATGCGTTCGAGCAGGTATAGCTTCTGGTGGCGATGCTCGTGAATCAAGGAATCGGCCAGATCATAGGGATCAATCAACCGCTCGCCTTGCCATACAGACACATAAAGCGCCCCAGGTACGGTGTTGTCACTGAAAGACACGATCTTCTCAGGGTGGGCCAACGGGTCGCGAACGAATTGCACGGCGCGACAGGCCATGCGTATCTCGTTTGCCAAAGCTGGGCGCCACGTTTCGATAATCCGCAACGCCTCCTCGACGACCGACCGTGCCTGCGTAGCAAAAGCCTCTGATTCGAAATAGATGGCATCGCCGAACGGTTTGCGCAGCCAAAAATCCTCGCTGGCGACGGCCAAGGACGTCATGTCGCCTTCGGACCGGCCTAGCAAGTCGTCAAGGTAAGCCGGGTCGGCCGACAACGGTTGTCCGTCGACCGTATGCACCAGCCGCCCCAAATTCTGCGAGGCAAGCGTCCTTTGCCAGGCAACCGCTCCTGGCTGCTGGCAAAGCTCGGCCATTCGCTCCGGCTCGGTTTCGCCGAGATCGGCGACCTTTTGAAATTCTTCGGCAGGCAAAAAGCTGGCGGCTTCCAGAAACTCACTTCTCAGAGCATTGCGCGCTGCTTCGCACAGGAGTTCCATCTCCGCACCGCCAAGCTCGGCCGCTTCGTAGTGTTCAAACCGGAAGGTGTCCGGTAGCGTCTCGACCGGTCGCGCTCCGCCCTCCAACAGACCTTGGAGTCGCCCCTTGATATGGGCGACAAGTGCGGTCATTTCCCCGCAATAGACGGTTGGGTTGTCGAAGCCGTTCGCGCCGTAGCGGTGAGGTAGCGAGCCGCCACCGCAAATGTCGACGATCGCACATTCTTGACAAGTCACGCTGAGACCCGGCTTGCTGAGCAACTGTCTGTGCACGGCCAAGTGATCGGATGAAGCAATTGATGAAATCTCAGTGTCAGCAACGGTCCCGCCGATTTTCGTCGCACCGTCCTTCGTAACCTTCAACACATCCAGGTCGTGGTAACTGCCATCGGTCTCGATGCCGATGAGGCTTACGTCGCCAAGGCCAAAAGCGTCGGTGGTGGACGGCAGACCCGCGACCGCGTCAAGCAGCGCCTCGAACGTTCGCACGGACAGGTGCGGGTAGCGATCAAGCCAGACATCAAAGGCATGGCAAAGCCAGGCTTCATACAAATCAGGTCGTTCGCTGCGGCCAACCGGCTGACGCAAATGGTGTGCATCCGGCAACAGAAAATCCAGCTTGGGAACCGCATGCGAGGCGAAAAACGCAAGCAGGTCGTCCGCGGGCGTTGTTGGATCAACGACGGCGATGACGCCTGCAAAGATCTTGGGATGGCTTTTGAGACGCACCAGCGCATCTTGGACCCGCTCGAAACTTGAACGGCCCCTCTTTGAATTCCGATGCTTGTCGTTGGCGTATTTCGGCCCATCTAGGCTGAGCGAAATGCTGATATCGGCGGCCTCAAACGCTTCAAGTGCCGCTTCGGTCAATAAGAGGCCGTTTGTCTGCAGCCCGATATCGACCGCAGATGGGGTCGCGGCACGGATCTGGCCCGCGAAGGCTACGATTGTCTCGACGCCGGCTAGCAAAGGCTCGCCGCCGTGGAAGATGACCGTGCAGCGCTTGATCGATTCTTCAGCCAAGTAAGTCGCAAGCCTTTCTACAAAAGCGCTACGATCGCCAGCCGAAAGCAGCTTCGGCATCGAGCGCCAAGACTGATCCGCATGGTGGTATACGTAGCAATAGTCGCAGTCGAGGTTGCAGCGCGAGGCGACCTTAACCAGGAACGAGGTAATCCGGGGTGGCGCCTCGCTAACTGTCATGACCGGCTATGGCGATGATGCATCCTGTCATAGCTTGTGATGACGTCGCTTGGTTCAGCCTGGGACAAGACGCGCCCCTGCAGTCGTTGCAGGGCGGGGTTGGCCAGACGGCCCTTCAAAAGCGCCGTACGTACGTCACGATTCGGCACGGCTGAAGGGGTGGACGCCTGTTGCTGATTTGGATTTGGCATTTGTAGCTCCAGATTTTTGACCACCCGATTATAGCATGCGAAAGCACATACGCTACTAGATTTCAATTTGGCTTCTGGGGCCCATTGGTTCGAATCCGCGAGCCAAGAAATGTATTGAAATCGACCCTCTCAATAGAAAATCCAATAATGTTGGCGATCTAGCGGGGCAGGATGACCGAAAGCGTCCTAGGCGAGCGCTTTCGTTGGGATTGTCCTGTAAATTGTGTCAAAAAATCATCGCTAGTTTCTTTTTGGCTATCGACATACATATCCGGCGATAACTTCGTAAAAGATAAACCTTGCTTCAATGCTGCGATCTTAGCTGGTCCGCTTAAGTTTTTTCCAATGCATTAGAGACATCGTCGAAATTTTTTGTACAACTCAAGTGTATTCAACATTGGCGGTCAACCTAGGTGATACCAAGGATGGATTCGGTGTCTGCACCACTCGACGGCCCCGTTCCCGTCAGCGTCAGAGAGCTGAGTATTCAGCTCAAGATCGCAAAATCAGGATGCGAGTGGGGAGACGGACAGCGCTGCACGGGAGCGGTCTTTTTGATAGGCGCCGGATGTTCGCGATCTGCGGGCATACCCATGGCCAGCGAAATAGCGAAGGATCTGACGCGCGAGTTGGCGAAACTTCAGAGTGCGCCTGAAACGGAGACGCTGGACCCGTCACGCGCTCTGATTTGGCTCGATGAGCGAGAATATCTTACGGATATAGCTAGGCTGTTACCCAACTTTGATGTGGGAGACCCCAATTGGGGACGGCTATACGGCTATCTGTTCGAGCAATTTTTTCGATCAGATAACAAACAGCGTGCAATCATCAAGGCAGCGATCGATCGCAGTGATGGCAAGGTGAATTGGGCTCACATTTGCCTTGGTGAGCTGGTGCGTTGCCACTATGCGCACACGGTCCTGACCACCAACTTTGATCAGCTCGTACTCCAGGGTATCATCTTGGCGGGGATGATACCTGTGGTGGCTGATGGTCTGTCGGCACTGAGCCGTGTTGCCTCACTCCCAGACCATCCCCAAGTCGTCCATCTGCACGGATCGATGTATACCTATGAGCTTAGAAATAGCGTGGGGGATACGTTCGCTACTCAAGACGACCTGTCCATGCAGGGAACAATGTTTGGCCTGAAAGACGCTGAGCTATTGGTTGTGGTTGGTTATTCAGGCAGCGAGGAGGGCGGTGTTGTCACCCTCCTCGAACGAGCCTGCGCAGCGATACCCAATCTGATGGTGTTTTGGGTCCTGTTTGAGGATTCAATTGAAGCGTTGAATCCCCGCGTGAGGAAAATGTTGGCAGGCCGAAACAAGTTCGCGATTCTGAATCAGGACGCTGACAAGTTCTTTGCACAGCTGGTCCGAGGTCTTGGATTTGGCGCGCCTGGTTGGATGACCGACCCGCTAGCTGTGCTCGACAGCCGAAAAAAACTTATCGCTGATCCGACAGATCCGGTCATTGCACGTCTCAAACGCGACTTCGGCCTTGGGATCGGGCGTCTGCGTAGCGCGTCAGCTCCAAGCGCTGAGGACATGATCCTCGAACAGGCAACGATTGACAGCCTCGGCGGACGGGATAGCAGCGTTGTACTAGGTGTGACGGAAGCTATGGCATCGAGCGACCCCGATGCTGCCAGATTACGTGCGATCAGTCTTGGCCGCTTAGGCAGCACCGCAAAGGCATCTGACCTGTTGGCAGCGAGTGTGAAGGCTTGGGCGGCATTCTTCGAAGCTGGCGGGGCCGATGACGGCAAGGCACGTACAATCTTGGCACAGACCCTCTTTGATCTTGCAGAAGCTCCTGGGAATCAAAATGGGGTCCAGTCGAAAGAAGCCTTCCGCCGGGCCATGGAAACATTCCGCGCTGCGACAGAGGAGATTAATCCAACACTTTCGCGATCGGACTGGATTGAATCTGCCTTGGGGTTTGCGGAGTCGGTTGCTGAGCAGGGAGACGAAGGTGCAGCGGTTAATGACCTCACCGCCGCTATCGAAATTCTGGACAGAGCGCTCACGGTTTTGACCGGAGGCTCACAATCGCGTCAAAAATTGGCGGCCGAAGAGAGGCTGGGGATCCTGCTGTGCATGCGTGCCCGGCAAAGCAAGTCGGAGGCCGATTATCACAGAGCGATAGATATCCTGGAGGACGTTTCGCAGCGGGCAGTCGCTCCTGAATCCTGGTCCGCGGGTGTCGTGAGGAATCTGGCTGTGGCTTTCCGTGGGTTGGCCGAATTGATCCAACACGACGCGCCGGACGAGGCGAAGGACAGTTACCGTCGTGCCGCAGATCTTATCAGGAATCTGCCAGACTTTATCTCGGTGGCCTTCGGGATATAGATGAAGGCGAGGCACTTCAGGCTGCCATGTGGGCTTACGAAGAGGCGGAGAAACTCTACTTAGTTCTCAAAGACGCCGATGCCGCGGTTCTGATCGAAGGAGAATTGCGTCGCATCCGCGCCGAGCTTGAAAAATAACCGCGTCAGTCAGTTCGCGACGGTGCCCACACCATGGCGAACTGTTCAATCTGGCGCGGAATAGGCTTTAGGGTTGGAAAGAGGCCGCTAGAAACAGTGGGTGGCGGAGGAAGACGTGAATCTAGCGCCTATTGTGAAGCTCGTGCGCGCTTATGATGCCACCGAATGGGAGATTTTCATCTCGGAATGGCAGAAAGGTCTGAGCGGCTATACGTCCGTCAAGCGACTTGGTCGATCGGGTGACCAGGGACGCGATGTCATCGGGTTGTGCTCATCCCGCCGGCTGCCAAGGCGTGTGGGACAATTACCAATGCAAAACACTATGAAGTCCCGCTTTCGACGCCCACGGCGTGTGAGGACGCTGGCAAGATCATCTTCCGGCGCATTCACCTCCTCCTCGAAGATGCTCGTTCGTCGCGCCTCGCGGGCCAAGCACAGAGTTGCGTGACCTATTGCTTCGTCCTGGCAAATTCAAGGCTGAGGTCATAGCGACGTGGGACAGGCGCGTTACGAGCGATAGTGCGATCGCAAGCACACCCTTGAAGGATCGCGCATTCAAGGCGTTCTCGGAAATGCTGGCCAACCTTTAGTTGATCACTCTGGAAAATGTCGATGTTCCAGCGCTGTTGGAGGGGCAACCCCATGTAACGCATTTCACCGGCAAGCGGCCGCAGGGCGCGCGGGCCTGTTTCCGAAATAGGAACTCGCTCACACACGTCGAGAAAGGCGAAAGCTTCTACAAGCGTGATCGGATGACGCGCTTCCCATTTCTCCTTCAGTCCTAGGCACCCTGCACTTACGGCAGCCGGCGAGCTCTCATGTTCGAAAGCCGTCGGTCGCTCGCGGAAAGCCCGCGGCGCCGTTTCTCCATCGGCATCGGGACTGCTTTTAAAAACACTGCCGCCCCACTGGACTTCATTTTCTTTACCTGCTAGAAGGTGAAAAAAATGAAGTTGGATCGGTCAATGAGCACTGTAGCAAGCGCCTCACTCTACCAGCATCCTTTTGACGCTCGCCGCCGTCTAATGGAACTGGGCATCTCTGTTGAGGCCTTGATCAAGGCTGTACAGGCTGGGCACTTGGCCCGGTTGAATTGCACTGACAATGACCCGCCGTTCATACCCGGTACCGAAGCCTGGAGAATGGTAGTGCGCACTCTGCGAGATGAGTTGGTGCCGCTTGGTTGGCGCAAGGACGATCCGAGCAACTACTCGTTGGTGATCAACGATTCGAGTAAGATCAACATTGTCGTAGCAAGTGCCGACCACCTCACTTGCAGATGGCCTGGCATACCAAGAACAAAGTCACTCAAGGGTCTCTTACGGAGGCGGCCGTCTTGAAGAACAGTGTGGAGGGCGATCTCTTTCCCGATACAGTGAAAGCTGATCTGCTCCGGGCTGTGACGGTCCTTAACTACAAGACTTATATGCTGCTAATAAACATTGATGATGAACAATGCCGGGCCGAGCTGTCCTTGCCGTCAGACTTCGACGACCAAATGGTGACAGATTGGGCTGAACGCATTTTCATCCCCATACCTGGTGTGGACGGCGGCGTGCCGCAGAAGATAGATAACACGCCCGATATCGACGTGCCGGTGAAGCGCAAGGCCGCATAGAATGTTCAACAAATCGCGGCTGAAAGTAGCTCGTCAGCGCGCCGGGCTGACGATGCGAGAACTTGCGTCCAGAGTTGGTATCGAACCTCGTACTGTGACCGGTTATGAGGCTGGGGAATACCTGCCTAGCGATGACGTAGCTCGGAAATTCGCGCGGGTACTCGGCTTCCCTCTCGAATTCTTCATGGCTGACGACCTGGACATTCCACTGGTGGAAGGTGTGAGCTTTCGCTCTATGAGCAAGATGACGGCTCGGCAGCGAGACGGTGCGATCGCCGCTGGCGCTGTAGCCTTCCTTCTTTCGGACTGGCTGGACGGAGAGTTTGACCTGCCGGACGCTGACCTACCGGACATGCGAGAAGAGTTACCTCAGACTGCGGCAGCCGGGCTGCGAGACTATTGGGGCTTGGGCAACAGACCCATTAAGAACACGGTTCATTTGCTAGAGCTGAAAGGTGTTAGAGTCTTCTCCCTTGGGGAAGATGGCAAAGAGGTCGATGCGTACTCGCTGTGGCGGGGGGCGCGGCCTTATGTGTTTTTAAACACCCAAAAATCGGCAGAACGAAGCCGATTCGACGCGGCGCATGAGCTCGGGCACCTCGTGTTGCACAAGCATGCTTCGCCAAATGGCCTGGAGGCTGAGAAGCAGGCTAATGAGTTTGCCGCAGCCTTCTTGATGCCAGAGGCGCCGCTCCGGGCTGTGGGGCGAGTTTCCGGGCTTCCAAAAGTCGTGCAATTGAAGCAAGAGTGGTCAGCATCGGTTGCTGCTATGGCTTACCGACTGCACGAGATCGGCCTCCTTACCAAATGGAATTACCAGCAGATTTTCGTCGAGATCTCTAGGCGGGGCTGGCGGACTGCAGAGCCTTCGCCAATTCGACGCGAGCAATCCCAGATCTGGCAGAAGGTGCTAAGCGAGGTTCGCCGGGATGAACAGTTGGGATTAGTCGGGTTGTCCCAGCTTCTTTCGTTGCCTGAGGCGGAGCTAGCGAAACTGTTGTTTGGTCTCGTGACCGTTGGTGTGCCGTCGGCCCCGCGGAGAGAACCAATTACGCCTCCTCGTGGCCAGCTAAGGCTGGTGAAGTAATCCAAGGTGGACCACGATTATTTTGGTGCACCATCTACTGTGCGGAACGCAAATCGTACGCGCCCGGCGCGATGGAAGTTAACTTCCAGCCGCAGTTCGAACGGCTTTGAGTATGGCGAAATTTGTCCCCAGACGTTCGACATTGAGGTCGGATGCTGAACGGTAGCTAGTCCCGAATAGACACTTCAAACCTGCCAGTCCGTTTCCGGCCCCATACAAGTCATTCGCTCGTCGCCCTTCGCGATGACACTTCTTGGCGCCCCAGTCTTCCAAGCCTGCAACGTTCACTGCATCGCACGGGCGCGTATATTGGGTATCTTCGATATTCTGAAACGTCACGTTATGCTGCTTCCATCTACGACCAAACAGTGGAGGCTGTGCCCGTGACACCGACGAAGCTCCTTGTCGGCCAGATCGTAGTTGTGTTCGCCATCGTCATCGTTGGCGTATGGGCGGCAACGCAATGGTGCGCCCATATGCTGGAATATCAGCCGCAGCTTGGCGCGCCATGGTTTGCCGCGGCGGCCCGGCCGATCTACAAGCCGTGGAAACTGTTCGAATGGTGGTTTCACTTCGACGCCTATGCGCCTGAGGTCTTCGACAAGGCCGGCATGCTTGCCGGAGCCAGCGGATTCTTGGGGTGTGCGGCCGCAATAGCTGGCTCCCTCTGGCGCGCGCGGCAGAGGGGGTTGGTCACCACCTACGGTTCCTCACGATGGGCCGCGGCTCGGGAAATCGAGAAGGCAGGCCTGTTTGAGCCGGCCGGCGTTTTCCTCGGCAAACTGAAGGATCACTATCTGCGACATGACGGGCCGGAACATGTCATGGCCTTTGCGCCGACACGTTCGGGCAAGGGCGTGGGATTGGTCGTTCCAACGCTTCTTTCCTGGACCGGCTCGGCCGTCATTCACGACATCAAAGGCGAGAACTGGCAGCTGACTTCCGGCTGGCGGTCGAAGTTCTCTTTCTGCCTCCTGTTCAATCCGACCGACTCGAGATCGGCGCGCTATAACCCGCTGCTGGAAGTGCGCAGGGGTTCAGATGAGGTCCGCGACGTTCAGAACATCGCGGACATTCTCG
Organism: Mesorhizobium sp. C395A; assembly: GCF_030323205.1. NCBI lineage: Bacteria > Pseudomonadati > Pseudomonadota > Alphaproteobacteria > Hyphomicrobiales > Phyllobacteriaceae > Mesorhizobium > Mesorhizobium sp. C395A. The sequence goes on from NZ_CP100473.1 coordinate 6,152,006, forward strand.
TCGATCCGGAAGGCGCGCTGGAGCGGCGGAATCATTGGGAGAAGACTAGTCATTCACTCTTGGTCGGGGCCATCTTGCACGTGCTCTACGCGGAAGAAGAAAAGACGCTCGCGCGCGTCGCCACTTTCCTGTCGGATCCGCAACGCTCATTTGCCGCGACACTGCTGCGGATGATGACCACCAACCACCTCGGCACGGCGGACACACCTCGGGTCCATCCCGTCGTGGCCTCGGCGGCTCGCGAGGTGCTGAACAAGTCAGAGAACGAGCGTTCTGGCGTTCTCTCGACCGCAATGTCGTTTCTCGGGCTCTATCGTGATCCGACGGTTGCCTCGGCAACATCGGCCTGCGACTGGCGCATTGCCGACCTCATGGATGCGGAACGACCGATGTCGCTCTATCTAGTGGTGCCGCCATCGGATATTTCGCGCACCAAGCCACTGGTGCGACTGGTGCTCAATCAGATCGGCAGGCGACTGACGGAGCGGCTGGAAGGTGACCCGAAGAAAAGCCGCAAGTACCAACTGCTCATGATGCTGGACGAATTTCCGGCTCTTGGTCGCCTCGACTTCTTCGAGACCGCGCTCGCCTTCATGGCGGGTTACGGCATCCGCGCCTATCTGATCGCGCAATCCTTGAACCAGATCTCCAAAGCCTATGGCGAGAACAACGCCATTCTCGACAATTGCCATGTGCGCATTGCCTTTTCCTCCAACGACGAGCGCACGGCCAAACGCATATCGGATGCGCTCGGTACGGCGACGGAACTCAGGTCCATGCGCAACTACGCCGGCCACCGGCTGGCGCCCTGGCTTTCGCACGTCATGGTCAGTCGCCAGGAGACCGCTCGCCCGCTGCTGACGCCTGGCGAAGTGATGCAGTTGCCGCAAGCTGACGAATTAATCCTTGTTTCCGGGTTGCCGCCGATCCGCGCCCAGAAGTTGCGCTATTACCAGGATCCGAATTTCACCGAACGGGTGCTGCCGGCGCCGGTGTTGCGCGACGGTCTGTACGCGGACTGTCCTGCGTCGCGCCCCGACGATTGGAGCGGACAAGTCCGCAGTGTTGACCGCCGTCTCGCTGCCGATGACGAACACGCCGGCGCGGCAATCGAAGAAGGGAGCGGCGCGCAACAGCAGCGTCATCCCGGCCTGCCTGAAGAACACGTCGTCGTCTCTCGGGAGCCTGATCAAGACGACCTCTTCAATCTGGCGGACGATGACGCCGAGGCACTCGCAGACAAGCGCGTCCTGGACCGGGTTTCCACCGCCGCCAGCGCCTACGGCCTCAACGAGGGAAGGGGCGACGACAAGGACATCATCCCCGGCTTCTGAACGCTTTCCGCAACTGAGGCGTATCTCGGCGTAGATAACGCCCATAAGCGATTTTGCGGATTTCGGCGATGTTCGTTCGCACCGCCGGCGCATCAGCGCCGGCCAGTCGGAACGAGACGTATGAAGCCCCATCGCATTCGCCACCAGTTTCTGCTCGAACCCGCGTTAAGCGAGAAGCTGGAAACGCTCAGCCGCAACCCGTCGACCACGAAATCGGCAATCGTCGCGAAAGCGGTCGAGGCCTTCATCGAACGGCGTGGTGAAAACGAGCTCGACCAGCGCTACGGCAGGCGGCTGGACCGTCTTTCCCGCGATCTCGACCATGTCAGGCGGGACGCCGAAATAACTCTGGAGAGCCTGGCGCTCTTAATCCGCTTTTCAATCACGCTTCATGCCCACACGCCAATTCCGGATCGGGCGACACAGGCGATCGCCCAAGAGCGCTTTGACAAATTCGTCGAGCAGGTCGGTCGCCAGATAGCCTCCGGGAAGCGCTCGCTTGGTTACGGCAATGGCAACGGAGGCGAAGGATGAACTCTCATCCCGCAGCGGACCACCGCCGCCGAGCCATGCTGCGCACAGCCATGGGCGCCGCGATCACCGAGGCCCTTTCCGATTCGACCGTTATCGAGGTGATGGTCAATCCCGACGGCACGCTGAGGCTCGACCGGTTGGGAGAAGGCCGGGTCGATACAGGCGTGCATATGCATCCTTCCGAGGCGGAACGCATCATCCGGCTCGTCGCCTCCCATGTACGCGCCGAGGCGCATGCAGATAGTCCGATTGTCAGTGCCGAATTGCCATCAGGCGAGCGCTTCGAGGGTCTGCTACCGCCGGTCGTGCTGGCGCCATGCTTCGCCATCCGCAAACCGGCGGCAAAACTCTACACGCTGGCCAACTACGTCGCCGATCGCGTCATGCTCCCGCTGCAGGCTGATGCCCTGAGGAAGGCAGTGCGCGAGCGGCGCAACATCCTGGTCGCCGGCGGCACATCGTCGGGCAAAACGACACTTACCAATGCTCTACTGGCAGAAGTCGCCGAATGCGATGAGCGGGTGATCCTGATTGAGGACACCCGCGAGCTGCAATGCGCGGCCAAGGACTGCGTTGCCATGAGGACGAGGCGGGGCTCCATCACACTCGCCGATCTCGTACGCTCGACCTTACGGCTGAGGCCCGACCGCATCATCGTCGGCGAAATCAGAGGCGCGGAAGCGCTCGATATGCTGAAGGCATGGAACACCGGACATCCCGGCGGCATTGCCACGGTTCACGCCAATTCGGCACGCTCCGCACTCTATCGTATTGAGCAGCTCGCCCAGGAAGCCGTTGTCACCGTTCCCCGCCGGCTGATCGCCGATGCCGTCGACTTGGTCATCTTTATTGCCGGAAGAGGACCCGCGCGCCGCGTTGACGCGATCGCCGAGGTCACGGGTCTCGACGGCAGCGGCGATTACGCCGTCACCCCGCTCACACTTCCGCAACTCCAGCAGCTCTGAAAGGTTACCTCATGCGCAAGAAGCTTCGCTTTCTTTCGTTCGCCGCCGTCGCGCTTCTTCTCACGGCCCAGGCCCACGCTGCCGGCTCCGGCATGCCGTGGGAACAGCCGCTGCAGCAGATTCTGGAATCGGTGCAGGGGCCGGTCGCCAAAATCATCGCGGTGATCATCATCATCACCACCGGCCTGACCCTTGCCTTCGGCGACACGGCGGGCGGTTTCCGCCGGCTGATCCAGATCGTCTTCGGCCTGTCGATCGCCTTCGCGGCCTCGAGCTTCTTTCTTTCCTTCTTCTCCTTTGGCGGCGGGGCAGTCGTCTGATGAGCACCGGAGAGCAGCATATCGAAGGCTTCGAGGTTCTGGTCCATCGGGCGCTCACCGAGCCGATCCTGCTCGGCGGCGCGCCGCGAGCGGTGGCGATCCTCAATGGCACGGTGGCCGCGGCCATCGGCCTAGGCCTGCAGCAGTGGATTGCCGGTCTGATCCTCTGGATCGCCGGCCACACGCTCGCGGTCTTTGCCGCACGGCGTGATCCGGATTTTGCCAGCGTGCTTGTCCGTCATCTTCGTCAAAAGGGCTGGCTTGCATGCTGAAGCTTTCCGAATACCGCGGCAAAGCCGACCGGCTTGCCGACCATCTGCCGTGGGCAGCACTCGTCGCGCCCGGCATCGTGCTCAACAAGGATGGCAGCTCCCAGCGGACATTGCGGTTTCGTGGCCCCGACCTTGAAAGCGCGACGGAGGCCGAACTTATCGGCATATGCGCGCGGGCAAACAATGCGCTGAAAAGGCTCGGCTCCGGCTGGGCATTATTCTTCGAGGCCGAGCGCAGCGAAGCGCTGGGCTATCCGAGCTCGGCGCTTCCCGATGCTGCCTCATGGCTGATCGATGAGGAACGGCGCGCGGCCTTCGAGGGCAAGGTCGCGCATTTCGAGAGCATCTATCATCTGACCTTGGTCTTCATGCCTGGGCCCGATGGCCAAGCGCGCGCGGAAAGTGCTCTCGTCGACTCGCATGACTTGGGAGGGGAAAGAGACTGGCGCCAGGAGCTTGCCCGGTTCCGAGACGAGACTGACCGTGTTCTCGATCTTCTTTCGGGCTTCGTGCCCGAGGTGCGCGCGCTCGACGATGCCGAGACCCTGACGTACCTGCACGGCACGATCTCGACACGCCGTCATCCGGTCGCCGTGCCGGAAACGCCAATGTATCTCGACGGCGTCCTGGTTGACGCGCCGCTGACCGGCGGCCTAGAGCCGATGCTGGGTGACCAGCATCTGCGCACGCTCACAATCCTCGGTTTTCCGAACGTCACCCGGCCAGGAATCCTTGATGCGCTCAATAACCAGGATTTCGCCTATCGCTGGGTGACGCGCTTCATTCCACTCGACAAGGCGGAAGCCACGAAGACGCTGACTCGGCTCCGCCGGCAGTGGTTTGCCAAGCGCAAATCGATCGCGGCTATTCTGCGCGAGGTGGTGACCAACGAACCTGTGCCTCTCGTCGACAGCGACGCCGACAACAAGGCGCTCGATGCCGATGCAGCACTGCAGGCATTGGGCGGCGATCATGTCGGCTTCGGCTATCTCACCACAACGGTGACGGTGTGGGATCAGAACCGTAAAGCCGCCGCGGAAAAGCTTCGCGCCGTCGAGAGGATCGTCAACGGGCTCGGCTTCACCACCATTCGCGAAAGCATCAATGCCGTCGAAGCGTGGCTTGGTTCATTGCCGGGTCATGTCTACGCCAACGTTCGCCAGCCGCTCGTTCACACGCTTAACCTTGCCCATCTCGTGCCGCTGTCGTCCGTGTGGGCAGGTCCAGCGGAGAACGAGCACCTTGCCGAGGTCACCGGCGATCACGCTCCGCCGCTTCTTTTCGCCGAAACCAGCGGCTCGACGCCGTTTCGGCTTTCGACCCATATCAGCGATGTCGGCCACATGCTGATTGTCGGGCCGACCGGTGCCGGCAAGTCGGTTCTGCTTGCCCTGATCGCTTTGCAGTTCCGGCGCTACGCTGGCGCGCAAATCTATGTCTTCGACAAAGGCAATTCGGCCCGCGCCGCCGCGCTTGCCATGGGCGGCGACCACCATGCGTTGGGTGCGAATGGTGCGCTTGGTTTCCAGCCGCTGCGCCACATCGACGACCCGGCCACACAGAGCTGGGCGGCCGAATGGATCGCCGGCCTCATTGCCCACGAGAATGTCACCGTCACCCCGGAGGTGAAGGAGGCAATCTGGTCGGCGCTCACCAGCCTCGCCACCGCGCCGGCGCAGGAACGCACGCTGACTGGCCTGTCGGTCCTGCTTCAGTCCAATGCGCTCAAATCGGCATTGATGCCCTACACGCTCGACGGACCATTCGGCCGACTGCTCGATGCCGATGACGACCGGCTGGCCATCTCGGATGTGCAGTGTTTCGAAACCCAGGAGCTGATGCACAGCCAAGGCGCTGTGCTGCCTGTGCTCACCTATCTGTTCCATCGTCTTGAGGACCGGTTTGACGGGCGGCCGACGCTGCTCATGCTCGACGAGGCCTGGGTCTATCTCGACAACCCGCTCTTTGCCGCCCGCATCCGCGAATGGCTTAAGGTGCTGCGTAAGAAAAACGTCTCCGTCATCTTCGCGACGCAGTCGCTTGCCGACATCGCCGGCTCTTCTATCGCACCCGCAATCATCGAGAGCTGCCCGCAGCGCATTTTTCTCCCCAATGATCGTGCGGTGGAGCCGCAGGCACGGGCAGCCTATGAGCGCTTCGGTCTTAATGAGCGACAGATCGAATTGGTCGCCCGCGCCACGCCGAAGCGCCACTACTATCTGCAGTCGCGCCGCGGCAATCGCCTCTTCGAGCTCGGGCTAGGCCCGATCGCTCTTGCGCTTTGCGGCGCCTCCGACCCGGCCGCGCAGACCCTGATCGACAATATTCTTTCCGAAGAAGGGCAGGGCAGCTTTGCCGCCCGTTTCTTCAGTGCGCGCGGCCTGGATTGGGCTGCCGAGCTTCTCCAGCAATTTCCTCAACCTAACAAGGAGCAATCGTCATGATCGGACGCCGCCTTTTTACTAGCCTGGTCACCGTTTCCCTGATTGCCAAACCGATGGCTGACTACGTCCAGCCGGCCTATGCGCTCATCGTGTTTGACCCGTCCAACTATACGCAGAATGTGCTGTCGGCAGCACGCGCATTGGAGCAGATCAACAACCAAATCCAGTCGCTTCAGAACCAGGCGACCATGCTGCAGAACATGGCGCGCAACCTTCAGCGCCTGGATTTCTCTTCCGTGGGCCAGCTTACCGGCTCGCTCCAACGGATTGACGGTCTGATGACCCAGGCGAGCGGCCTGAGCTTCGATCTCGACAAGCTGCAGGACCAGTGGCGCCAGCAATATCCGGAAAGCTACGACGCCACCATCAAGGTCAGCGATGTGGCGAGCGCCGCGCGCGAGCGCTGGCAGAGCGCCATGCAGGCGTTCCGCCAGACCATGAGCGCGCAGTCGCAGATCGTCGAGAACGTGCAGGCCGATGGCGACCTGCTTACCGATCTCGTCAATCGCAGTCAGGGCGCGGCAGGTGCCCTCGAGGCAAGCCAGGCTACCAATCAGCTGATCGCGCTTTCGACCAAGCAGCAGATGCAGATCCAGACGCTGCTTGCGACCCAGTTCCGGGCCGAAGCCGAGGATGCGGCGCGCAAAGCGCAGTCTGAGGAAGCCGCTCGCGAGACGACGAAGCGTTTCCTGGGCACCGGCACGGCTTATCCCGGCAACTGAGCGGCAGTTCTTCAAGACAACGAGGAAGGCGGCGACATGAACGACCTCGGAGTCATCGATCGCTTCATGGAGACCTTTACCCGCTACATTGACAGTGGGTTCGGTCTGCTTTCGGGCGACGTCGCCTTTCTCACCACCATTCTGATCGGCATTGACATCACGCTCGCGGGCTTGGTCTGGGCGTTCGGCGGCGAGCCCAACATTCTCGGCCGGCTTGTTCGCAAAGTGCTCTATGTCGGCGCCTTCGCCTTCGTCCTGAACAATTTCAAGAACCTCGCCGACATAATTTACCGCTCCTTTGCCGGTCTCGGCATCAACGCATCGGCCGGCAACCTGTCCGCCGACAGTCTCCTGCGGCCAGGCCGCATTGCCGCGGCCGGCTTCGAGGGCGCCTGGCCGCTCCTCAATCAAGCGAGCCAGCTAGTAGGCTTCCCCGAGATCTTCGGTAACGCGCTCACCATCTTCGTGCTGCTTCTGGCCTGGTTCCTGGTCCTCATCGCCTTCTTCATTCTTTCCATCCAGCTCTTCATCACCATCCTCGAGTTCAAGCTCACCACGCTGGCCGGCTTCGTCCTGGTGCCCTTCGCGCTCTGGAACCGTTCGGCGTTTCTGGCCGAGCGCGTGCTCGGCAATGTGATTTCGTCGGGCATCAAGGTGATGGTGCTTGCCGTCATCGTCGGCATCGGCTCCACGCTCTTTGGCGAGTTCGCTTCCGCCCTGCAGGGCCAGGAGCCGGACCTGGCGGCGGCCATGTCTCAGGTGCTGGGTGCGCTGGCGCTGCTTGGGCTCGGCATTTTCGGCCCCGGGATTGCCTCGGGTCTCGTTTCCGGCGCGCCGCAGCTTGGCGCCGGCGCGGCACTTGGAACAACGGCGGCCGCAGCTGGATCAACGCTCGTTGCCGGAGGCGCTGCGTTTGCCGGCGCGCGCATGGCAACAGGCGGCGGCCTCGCCGCAGTCCGTGCCGGCGCCGCCATGGGGTCCGCTGCCACCGTCGCCTGGCAAACGGGGCGCGCGACATCGCCCGAGTCCGGGCTGTCCGGGGTAGCTGCTGGGCTGCAGGGGGTTGCGAGTGCCGCTAGCGGCGCCGCGATGCGGGGAATGCGATCCGCAGCAGAACCATTCCGCCGTAGTGCCGACGCCGGTCGCGATGCCGGCTGGATGACCGGCGGCATGCCGACCAGCTCGATGAGCGGAAGCTCTCCAGTTGTAGCTCCCGCGGCCGCGCCTGCCTGGGCAAGGCGTCTGCGTTCCGAACAGACCGCACGCGCCCATCGCAATGCTGCCACGCAGGCGGTGCGCGATGGAGATCGGGGCGGAAGCGGCGCCAATCCCTCCCTCAATGACAAGGAAGACTAGATGCTCTTCAAGCGACCCGTTCAGCGTTATGGAAAGACGCCCGAACCCGTAACACCCTACCAGAAGGCCAGCCAACTCTGGGATGAGCGCATCGGCACGGCGCGCGTCCAGGCCAAGAACTGGCGCTTCATGGCCTTTGGCTGCCTGGCTCTGACGACGGGGCTTTCCGGTGGGCTTCTGTGGCAGTCGATGCAGGGCCGCGTCGTGCCTTATGTCGTCGAGGTCGACCGCTTTGGCGAGGCGCACGCGGTCGGGCCGGCAGTCCAAAACTACCAGCCCGACGATGCCCAGATCGCCTGGCATCTCAGCCGCTTCATCCAGAATGTTCGTTCGGTTTCCACCGATGCGGTTCTGGTGCGGCAGAATTGGCTGTCGGCCTACGACTTTGCCACCGACCGAGCGGCGCTCTTCCTCAACGAATATGCCAAGGCGAACGACCCTTTCGGCCAAATCGGCACGCGCAGCGTGTCAGTACAGGTGACCAGCGTGGTCAGGGCTTCCGACAGCTCGTTCCAGGTCAAATGGACCGAGCAGGTGTTCGAGCGCGGCAGCCTCGCCAGCACGACGCGCTGGATCGGGATCCTCACCATCCTCATCCGCCCGCCTAGGACAACCGAGCAGCTGCGCAAGAACCCGCTCGGCGTCTTCATCAACGCCATCGACTGGTCGCGCGAGCTCGACAGCGCCGCGCCAACCCCCGTTTCCCCTAAGGAGCCCGCCAATGACAAATAGAGCCCCATTGCTTCGTGCTGCCTTGATCCTGTCGGCGTCTGTTGCGGTTCTTTCGGCCTGTGCCTCGAAGCCAGTGCCGCCGCCTCAGATTTCCTATGACCACGAGGACTTCAAACCAGCCGCGATCGAGAAGGCGCCGGAGAAGCCGGTCAAGGTCGTGGAAGTGCCGAAACCGTTACCGTTGCCTGGTCAGTTGATGCCCGCACCCGGCAAGCCCGCCCCAGATAAGCGCTCGCCGGAAGAACAGGTCGCCGATGCCAACAAGGCGGCGACGCAACAACCCACCAAGTTTGGCTATGTCAATGCGGTGCAGGTTTACCCCTTTGCCGACGGCGCGCTCTACCAGCTCTACGCCGCGCCGGAGCGCGTCACCGATATCTCATTGCAGCGGGGCGAGAAGCTGACCTCGGTCTCAGCCGGCGATACGGTCCGTTGGGTGATCGGTGACACCGTTAGTGGCTCAGGCGATGACCAGCGCACTCATGTGCTGGTGAAGCCATTCGCGCCGGGGCTTGCCACCAATCTGGTCATCACGACCGACAGGCGATCCTATCACCTGCAGCTTCAAAGCACTGAGAAAACTGCCATGGCGGCGCTCTCCTGGATTTACAGCGAAGACCAACTCGTGGCGCTTCGGCGGCGCAACGCTCAGGCAGAGGCTGAAATGCCCGCGGCCTCGAACGTAGCACTCGAAAACATCCGCTTCCGCTATTCGATCACCGGCGACACGCCGCCGTGGAGACCGACGCGCGCCTTCGATGATGGCAGCAAGGTCTACATAGAGTTCCCGAAGCGCATTGATCAGGGCGAGGCGCCACCGCTCTTCATCGTCGGTGCTGACGGGGACAACCAGCTCGTCAACTATCGGATGCGCGGCAACTACTACATCGTCGAGCGCCTCTTTGCCGCGGCTGAACTCCGTCTCGGCGCCAAGCAGCACCAGGTGGTGCGCATCACCAGGACCGACGGACGGCAACTGCCGCGGCGGATATCGCTCTTTTCGCGTTTTGGCAGGTGAGGGGAGGCTCATGACCGACACGTCCCGCCCCAATGTTCCGCCCAAACTCGATCCCGAACAGCTGCAGCTGCGGGCCTCACCGCGCCGGGCCGTGCGCTTCAAGCGCGGCATAATCGTCGCGATCGCAGCTGTTGGCTCCGCCACCATCTTTGGCGTCACGATGATGGCGCTGCAGGGGCCGGCACTGCGCCTGAAGCAGCAGGCTGAAGAGCTTTACAGCACCGACCGCAACCCGACCGCCGAGGGACTTGAATCGCTGCCCAAGGACTATTCCGGGAGCAAGCCGAAGGCTCCGGTGCTTGGACCGCCGCTGCCCGGGGATCTCGGCCGTCCTATTCTCGAGCACCAGCGCCAGCTTGGCATCGCACTTGGGCAAGACGTTTCCGCCGAGGCGCAGCGGCTTGCACAACAAGCGATTGAGGCGCGCGAGTCGCAAGTCCTCTTCCGCATCGAAAACCGGCCCCAGCAGACGGAAGCTTTTGGCAATGGGCAGGGCGGACGTTCGCCTTTCGAGACGGCGTCTCCGCAGCCAGATACCGAAGGCCAGCGAGCTTCCGTCGCGCCGGCCGAGGGCGACCAGAACAATCAACAGCGCAAGCTCGATTTCATCGAGCAACGGAACACCGGCGGGATCTACAACCCGCATGCACTGCAGACGCCGGCTTCGCCCTATCAGATCATGGCCGGTAGCGTGATCGCTGCAAGCCTGATCACCGGCATCAATTCCGATCTGCCCGGCCTTGTCGTCGCCCAGATCACCGAGAATGTGCACGACAGCGTCACCGGCAGCATCCTGCTCATCCCGCAGGGCTCACGGCTGATCGGCACCTACGACAGCGTTGTAGCCTTTGGGCAAAGGCGCGCTCTGTTGGTGTGGCAACGCATCGTGATGCCGGACGGCTCCTCTACCGAAATCGACAATCTGCCCGTGACCGACGCGGCCGGCTATGCCGGGCTCGAGGACAAGGTGGATTTCCATACTTGGCAGTTGATCAAGGGCGTCGCGGTAGCCACATTGCTGGGGGTTGGTACCGAGTTGAGCTTTGGGGAAAATGAAAGCGACTTGGTCAAGGCAATTCGTGAATCCACCCAGCAGAACGTCAGTCAAGCGGGCCAACGGATCACTGAAAAGAACCTGAACGTCCAACCCACGATCACCGTGCGCCCTGGTTGGCCGTTGCGCGTCATCGTGCACAAGGACCTCGTGTTGCGGCCATACACGGGGTGAACAGGAGGACTTCATGGCTAACCTGAAACTCGGAAAACTTCCGGACCGGACACCTTCGAAGATCACCATCACCGTTGGCGCCGACTTGAGCCAAGCACTCAACGACTATGCCGCACTTTACCGTGAGACCTATGGCGAGTCCGAAACGGTGGCGGAACTGATCCCCTTTATGCTGGTCGGGTTCCTGGAAGGCGACCGGGCGTTTGCCAAGGCCAGAAAGGAAGGTCTGCCGGGCGCCGGCGCGTCGGAGAAACCACGAAGGCAATCATCTTCCACACTGGACAACGGTTAGCGCTTGGTGTCGTTGTGGAGCACGCTAGGTTCTTGATCCTGACCGCGTTGCCGCCGGTCCGTACTCCACCAGTTCGAGTGCCTCCTCCTTTGTGCAGGAATTCGCCTGAGCGAGTTCGAGCGCCTCTTCAAGGAAGCGATGATTGCGCTCCTGTACATCGAGGTGAGCCGGCGTCGGAAAGCACGCGACAATCCATTGCCACACGCGGTGTTGAAACGAGCCTGAAGGCATGTCTAATTCCCAGCGGCTACCTTGAGAAGACACTGAGTCTGAGGGAGATTCAAGTTTCAGGGGAACAACTAAGCCTGCTAGACAATAAGTGCATAAAAGCCGTGGCTTTTTCTTGCGGCCGGCCTCGTTCTCTTCGGACAAAAATCGATCTTGTCACGATGCCGCCAGACCGGATGCTGAATGACAGCTTCTCGCCAACAGTAATTGAATAGCGGACCGGACCGCTCCCGGCCCCGACAAGTTGTTGAGTTCTCGACCAGCGGTCATTCTCGATGGTACCGTGGCGAAAGGTCGATCGCACATTGTTGCGTGGCGCAATGATTTTATATAGGTTGGTATATGAAGGTTGCCGATATGTGAACCTATATAGCGTTAAATTGATATAGTAACGTATATTGACACCCGTCATATACGAGCCTATATTAGCTCATACAGAAATCGTATACGCCATGAAGATCAGAACAGCTCGCGACATTGGAATCCTGATCAAGGAGGCCCGCACCCGGCGCGGCCTGTCACAGGCTGCCTTGGCCAAAATGATCACCACGACGCAGACGTGGGTGTCGTGGATCGAGAACGGCAAGCCCAGCGCCGAGATCGGCAACGTGCTGCTGGCGCTGACCACGCTTGGTGTGGAGATGGACTTTCAGATCCCGCCGGCGCCGACGTCGGCTGATCATCATCATAATGCCGATGAACGGCATGTCGACGATGACGACGACGAGATTCCCTACAAGCTCTAGATGACGATGATCATGATGAACCCGATCGACACCCTCGACGTCTATATCGCTGGCAGACCGGTTGGGGGGCTCCACCACCTGCAGGGCGGCAAGCTTTCGTTCTCCTATCACGAGGCATGGATGGAAGGCCCGGTGGCGATCCCGCTCTCCCTGTCCATGCCGACGATCACCAGGACCTACGAGGGCAAGGTCGTCGAGGCATTCCTCTGGGGCCTACTGCCGGATAATGAGCAGACCCTCGCCAGATGGGCGCAGAGGTTCCAGGTCTCCGCCCGAAACCCGTTTGCCCTGCTCAAGAATGTCGGCCGCGACTGCGCCGGCGCCGTCCAGTTCCTTTCGCGTGGCGACCAGATTTCCCGCGGCGAGAACGTGGAGTTGCTCACCGAGGCGCAGATCGGCGACCGCCTGCGCGATCTGCGCAAAGATGGTGCAGCGACCCGGCGAATCGGCGATCCTGGTCAGTTCAGTCTCGCTGGTGCGCAGGCAAAGACGGCGTTCCATTTCGATAAGGGCAACAATCGCTGGGGGATCCCTCTAGGCGACACGCCCACGACACACATCTTCAAGCCGCCTTTGCCGCACTTGCACGGGCATACCGAGAACGAGCATTTCTGCCTGCAGCTTGCATCCAAGCTCGGCATGGACGCTGCACATAGCCAGGTTCTCGACTTCGCAGGCGAAAAGGCAATCGTTATCGAGCGCTACGACCGCCGCAACAACGAGGGCAAGACCATCCGCATCCATCAGGAGGACATGTGCCAGGCCCTGTCGGTGATGCCGACGCTCAAGTACGAGAACCAGGGTGGGCCAGGTATCACGACGATCTCCAGAAAGGTGCTGTCGGCCTCCCTCGACCCCGTCCAAGACCGTCAGATCTTCATGGCCGCGAACGTCTTCAACTGGATCATCGCCGGCACGGACGCGCATGCAAAGAACTACTCGATGCTGCTCGGAGCCCAGGGCGAGGCCCGCCTAGCTCCGCTCTACGACATCTCCTCCATTCTGCCGCACCTCGGGGGAGAGATCCAATCTGAGATGCGCGACCTTAAACTGGCGATGAAGATCGACAGAGTCTATCCCATCGAGGAGATCATGCCGCGCCACTGGGGGCGCTGTGCGTCCTCAGCAAAGGTTGGCGGCGAGTACACGGTGCGGACGATCCGCCATCAGCTCGCGGTGATGCCCGATATGGCGTCGGAGTGCGCCCAAGAGCTTCGCCAGGAGGGGATCATCCATGAGATCGTTGGTCGCCTCGTCGACGCGATCGCGACGCGCATCAAGGGCTTGTCCCGGATCTATGGAGAGGAAGGTTGTGGAGGTTAAAGTCGGGCGGGGATAGCGGATCCACGGACTAATGCCGGCGAAACGGACGGACCGCACACTGCCCACGGGATTCTCGCTCTAATAGCGCGCGGCCCCGGGCCGGGTAGATGGCCGGTTTCGGAACCGGCCATCGGCAGCTTGAATGACGGAAATGGGGTCGGCTGCAGAACGGCAGCTTCCCGCCGAACGCGGTCAACTTTCTCTCCGGAAAATCTGACAATGCGGGCCTACGATTTGGCGTCGAGTTGTGGCGTTTTTCGACGGTCAGTATGATTTCCGGCGGTTGGAGATTTGTATCGGCGTTTGATGAACGGCCTCTGTTGGTTTCAAAGTGGATGGTCGCGTTGGTGTGTGGACAGCAGGCTTGCGGCGTCCCTCGATTGAGATCACCCGCAGGTTTTTGCTCTTGAGTTCATCCAGATAATCGGCCCACCACTGCATCATCTCGACGCGCTCGTCCCAGTGCTCTGCCCGGGCGTAGGCGCGCCGAACGTCGTTGTTCTCAATGTGGGCCAGCTGCCGCTCTATCGCGTCCGGATGCCACTTGCCGCATTCGTTCAGCAGAGTTGATGCCGTTGCTCGAAAACCATGCGCGGTAGCTTCTTCCTTGCTGTAACCCATACGACGCAGTGCGGCGTTAAGGGTATTGTCGGAAATCGGACGCGAAGCCGATCGAACACTAGGAAACAGCAGCGATCCATCACCAGAGATTTCTCTCAGTGAAGTCAGGACGCTGATCGCTTGCTTTGATAGGGGTATGCGGTGCGGCCGTCGCATTTTCATGCGTGCTTCAGGGATCGTCCACACCGAGCTTTCAAAATCGAACTCTTCCCATTCAGCGGCGCGAAGCTCGCCTGGGCGGGGAAACAGCAGCGCTATCAGCTTCAGACCGGCTCGCGTTGTAGGCTGTCCGTCAAATGCATGGATCGCCCTCAGCAAACCGCCCAAGGCCTTCGGATCGGTAATCGCGGCGCGAGACGTTACCTTCGGACTGATGAGTGCGCCTCTGAGGGCGAAGGTCGGATCTGTCTCGGCGCGTGCGGTCGCGATCGCGTATCGAAACACGCTGCCGATGGTGGAGCGCAGTCGCCTGGCCGACTCATATCGACCGCGAACCTCCACGCGACGGAGGGCGGTAAGGATGCTGGCCGGCTCGATCTCCCGAATGCACTTGTCGCCGATTATCGGATAGGCAAAGTCGAGCAGCCATTTGACCTTGCTGATCGTCCGGTCGGCACGTCCCTCCTTCTTCAGCTTGTCAACATATTCGTCCGCGATTGAGCGAAAGGAGTCCTTTGCCGAATCGGCCTTCCGCAAGCTGCGTTCCTTTCCAGGGTCGACGCCAGCTAGCAGGAGCCTTTTAGCATCATCGCGCGCCTCCCGTGCCTCGGCGAGAGAGATAAGGGGATAGCTGCCCAGCGCGAGCAGTTTCTGCTTGCCGTCAAAGCGGTAGGCGAGCCGCCAGAGGCGAGAGCCCGTGGGCTGTACCCATAGCTGCAGCCCGCCCCCGTCAGACAATTTCGCGAGTTTGGAAGCAGGGCGGGCGTTTCGACATTTCACGTCGGATAGGGCCATTCGTCAGGTCTCCCTTGGCTGTTTCGATACCATCAGGATGTCGAATACCAACGGAAATACCATCCCCCCGCCTCGTTGGATCAAATGCGCCCGAAGCGCTCTCTGTCACGCCTAATTGCGCAATGCGACAGCAAAAGATCAATAATTCCAGTCGCTTGCAGAAGCTGCAGCGTAGACGGTTCGGCTAAACGGAGTGTCGGGAGAAGAGGGGATGGTGCCCAGAGGCGGATTCGAACCACCGACACGCGGATTTTCAGTCCGCTGCTCTACCAACTGAGCTATCTGGGCCTCGCCGGCAAACGAGACATCGCCTGACCGGATTTCAGGAAGCGCCGTGGGGCACCCCTTGAAAGCGCGTGGGTTATAGCACGGGAATCCGGCCTGTCCAGCGCCTTAGCGCTGATTTTCCGGGGCAATTGTCGCAGACAATACCGACGCCGGCAAAGCAGCAATTGCGTAAGGTCGGCGAAGTGGAATTGCGCGGCCGGCACCGCCCAAACCCTACTTCGGCTCGTCGCTCTCGTCCTCGTCATCCCGCGCGGTGATGACATAGGCGCCCTTCAGCCAGCGGTTGAGGTCGATGTCCTTGCAGCGCTTCGAGCAGAACGGATAGGTCTCGCGCGCCGACGGCTTGCCGCATTCGGGGCAGGGGCGCTTCGGGCGCAGTGGTGTGACCTTATCGTCCAGGCTCATGGCCGCGCGGTATGCCAGCTGGCGTGGACCTTGAAGCCTTCGCCCGAAAGCAGCGCCACCGTCTCGTAGAGCGGCAGGCCGACAATGTTGGTGTAGGAGCCGACCAGCTTGACGACGAACGAACCGGCGAGACCCTGGACGGCATAGCCGCCGGCCTTGCCGCGCCATTCGCCGGAGGCGACATAGGCGTCGATCTCCTCGCGTGGAAGCCGCTTGAAGCGTACCCTGGATTCAACCAGCCTTTGGCGCAGCTTGCCGCCCGGCGTAATCAGGCAGATGCCGGAATAGACCCGGTGCGAACGGCCGGACAAGAGGCCGAGGCAATTGGCGGCGTCATCCAGCGTCTCGGCCTTGGGCAGGATGCGGCGTCCGACCGCGACCACCGTATCGGCGGCCAGCACGAAGCTTGGCGCATAATCTTCCTCGCTTTTCAGCGACGCCAGCGCCTTCTCCGCCTTTTCCTTCGACAGCCGCTTGGCCAGCGAGCGCGGATGTTCGGCGCGCAGCGGCGTTTCGTCGACATCGGCTGGCAGCACGCGGTCCGGCTCGATGCCGGCCTGTTGCAACAGTTCGATCCGGCGCGGCGAACCAGAGGCAAGCACGAGCTTCTGCAGGATGCTCATCGCGGTTCGCGCCGGACTGTTACTTGAAACGGTAGGTGATGCGGCCCTTGGTCAGGTCATAGGGCGTCATCTCGACCAGGACCTTGTCGCCGGTCAGCACACGGATGCGGTTCTTGCGCATGCGGCCAGCCGTATGGGCGATGATCTCGTGTTCGTTTTCGAGCTTCACCCGGAACATCGCGTTGGGCAACAATTCCGTCACGACACCCGGAAACTCGAGGACTTCTTCCTTCGGCATTCGATACCTTTGCTTGGATTGCAGTTCCGGCGCCCTGGAGCGCCCAGGCCGGAATTTCGGCGGAACCTATATGATAATCGTGCGCTTGTGAACACGCTTAGATCGCGTCATATGCGACGCGCTCCAAGCTTTCGTTTTATGCATGTCGTTGTCTCAAAACCGGGACCGCTTTTGAGCGACATGCATCAATCCGCCGCGTTTTTTACCTCCGGAAGCAGAAAACGTCGGCTGATGCGCGCTTTCAGCCGTTCTCTCACGTCGCGATAGCTGGCCATGATCTGCTCGCGCCTGCCGCCGACATCGGTCGGATCCGGCATCGGCCAGTATTCGACGTCGACGGCAAGCGAGCGGGTGAGTTCGAGCGCGGCGTGGTGGGCTTCCGGCGCCAGGGTGACGATCAGGTCGAAATAATCGTCCTCGAGATCGTCCATCGAGCGCGGCTGGCGCTCGCCCAGCGTCAGGCCCTCTTCGGCCAGCACCGCGTCGACGAACGGATCGCGCTCGCCCCTGTGCACGCCGGCAGAGGCGACGAAAGTGGCCGGCGGCAGCATGCGCCGCGCCAGCTGCTCGGCCATCGGCGAGCGCACGGCGTTCATGCCGCACAAGAACAGGATCGAGCGGGGCGCCGCAGTCAGGTCTAACCCCGCCAGTGCAGCACGCAGACCAGCGTAAACAGCCGCCGCGCCGTGTCGAAGTCGATGTCGATCTTGCCGGAAAGCCGGTCCATCAATGTCTGCGAACCTTCATTGTGCAGGCCGCGCCGGCCCATGTCGATCGCCTCGATATGGCTCGGCGTCGAGGATCGGATGGCGTCGTAGTAGCTTTCGCAGATCAGGTAATAGTCCTTGACGATGCGCCTGAGCGGCGTCAGCGACAGGATATGGGTGACGACATCAGCACCATCCTCTCGGGCGACCGCAAACACCAGCCGGGATTCGGCCAGCGACAGCTTCAGCCGATAAGGCCCGGCGCCGTCATCATTGACCGGCTGAAAGCTGTTCTCCTCGATCAGGTCGAAGATCGCCACCGCGCGCTCATGTTCGACATCGGGCGTCGAACGGCCGATCGACTCGTCGAGCTCGACATCGATCAGCCTTGCGCGGGTTTGATCGCCGTCCGCCATCGCCGCCTACATGTTCAGCCGGATGGCGACGGAGCGGCCATGCGCGTCGAGGCCTTCCGCCTTGGCCAGCGCAATCGCCGCCGGCGCAAGTGCTCTCAGCTGCTCCGGCCCGAGCTTCAGGATCGAGGTGCGCTTGACGAAATCGAGCACCGACAGGCCCGAAGAGAAGCGCGCCGAACGCGCCGTCGGCAGCACGTGGTTGGAGCCGCCGACATAGTCGCCGATGACTTCGGGCGTATGGCGTCCCAGAAACACAGCACCCGCATTGCGCATCCTGGCCAGGAAGCCCTCGGCATCGTCGATGGCGAGTTCCACATGTTCGGCGGCGATGCGGTCGACCAGCGGCAGCGCGGCTTCGATGGTCTCCACCAGGATCACCGCGCCGAAATCGCGCCAGCTGGCAGCCGCCGTCTCGGCGCGCGGCAGGCTCAGCAATTGGCGCTCGACCGCCTGTTCGACTGCTTTTCCGAACGCAGGATCGTTCGTGATCAGGATCGATTGCGCCGACACGTCGTGCTCAGCCTGCGCCAGAAGATCGGCGGCGATCCAGTCGGGATCGTTGCTGCCGTCGGCCACCACCAGCACTTCAGACGGTCCGGCAATCATGTCGATGCCGACCGTGCCGAAGACCTGGCGCTTGGCGGCGGCGACATAGGCATTGCCCGGTCCGACGATCTTGGCGACCGGCCGGATCGTCTGCGTGCCATAGGCAAGGGCGGCAATCGCCTGCGCGCCGCCGACGCGGTAAATCTCCGAAACGCCTGATATATCGGCTGCCACCAGCACCAGCGGATTGATGATGCCGCCCGGCGCCGGCACGACGATGACGATGCGCTCGACGCCCGCCACCCTGGCCGGCACGGCGTTCATCAGCACCGAGCTTGGATAGCTTGCCGTGCCGCCCGGCACATAGAGCCCGACCGCCTCGATCGCCGTCCAGCGCGAACCCAACTCGACCCCGGCGGCATCGGTATAGCGATCGTCCTTGGGCATTTGTCGCTCGTGATGGGATCGGATGCGGTCGCGCGCGAACTTGAGCGCATCGACCGTCTGCGGATCGGCGTCTTTGTAGGCCTGCGCGATGTCGTCCTTCGACACGGCAATGCCGAGGCTATTGAGGTCGGCCTTGTCGAATTTCAGCGTGTAGTCGACCAGGGCAGCGTCGCCCTCGGCACGAACCCGCGCAATGATGGCGCGCACGGCAGTGTCAACGTCTTCCGATACCTCCCGCTTGGTGGTCAGGAAGGCGGCGAAACGCTGCTCGAAACCGGCATCGGACTGGATAAGCGTAATGGCCATCGGCTGCGTCTAGATCGTGATGAGACTTGGTTGAAATCTCATCACGATCTAACCCTTTGTTGGAGCAAGATCTCTGGACAAACGATTCCCGTTTTGTCCAACAAAAACCGGCACCCACTTTTTGGGATCATGCTCTAGACCCTGTGCACCGGACGCGAGGTGGCTTCCCAGGCGCCGCCTATGTCGGCAAGCCGCGCCTCGATGCATTCGACGTCGAGCATGATCGCGCCGCCGCCGGAAAAGACCAATTCGACGATGCCGGCCGGCTTGCTGATTTCGATAAAGCTGATTGCCAGAAGCGACAGCACCTCGGCCGGCCGATCGCGGGCAATGCCGCTGGTCTTGGCGCCGAGCACGCGGTCGAAATGCAACACCGTCTGGCGCCGCTCATTGTGCTGGCTGAACAGTCCGGATTTCGCCTCCCAGACGAAGCGGTTCATGGTCAATATGAAACGCTTGGCCGAAGGCAGGTATTCGAGATCCGAGACCTTCATCACGGCGTCCTGGACGTGGGCCGAGACGATGCTCAGATCCTGATCGTCGAGCGCAATGAGTTTGAGGGCTGCCATGCCGAATGCACACCTGAAAGTTGGTTTCAGCCTTCTGTTAGGCGGTCTTTCCGGTCCGTGCAACCGCGACACAAATTCAACCCGAGGCTAGCGCCTCGGGTTTGAAGTGTTGGCGGTGAATGGAGGCAGCACCAGACGCCTGTCTGTCTGAAGCAACTGCCGTGCGGTCAAGCCGAAATCCGCTCGATCACCGCGCCGCAATTGGAGAGCTTTTCTTCCAGCCGCTCGAAACCGCGGTCGAGGTGATAGACGCGGTTGACCGTCGTTTCGCCTTCGGCCGCCAGACCGGCAATGACCAGCGACACCGAGGCGCGCAGATCGGTCGCCATGACGGGTGCGCCCTTCAGCTTGGCGACGCCGTCGACGATCGCCGTTTGGCCGGACAGCGTGATGTGGGCGCCGAGCCGGGCCAGTTCCTGCACATGCATGAAGCGGTTTTCAAAGATGGTCTCGGTGATGCGCGACTTGCCCTTGGCCATGGTCATCAGGCCCATGAACTGCGCCTGCAGATCGGTCGGGAAGGCCGGAAAGGGCGCCGTCATGACGTCGACCGGCGAAATGCCGGCGCCGTTGCGCCGGACGCGAATGCCGGAATTGGTCGGCGTGATCTCGGTACCGGTCTGGGCAATCACATCCAACGCGGTCTGCAGCAGCTCGGGGCGGGCGCCTTCGAGCACGACATCACCGCCGGTCATGGCCACCGCCATGGCATAGGTGCCGGTCTCGATGCGGTCGGGGATGACGCGCACGCGCGCGCCCGACAGCGATTCGACGCCATCGATGGTGATGGTTGGAGTGCCGGCGCCGGAAATTTTTGCGCCCATGGCGTTGAGGCATTCGGCGAGGTTGACGATTTCGGGCTCGCAGGCGGCGTTTTCCAGCACCGTCTCGCCCTTGGCGAGCGCTGCCGCCATCATCAGCACATGGGTGGCGCCGACGGAGACTTTCGGGAACACATAGCGATTGCCGACGAGGCGGCCGTTCCTGGTCTTGGCCAGCACATAACCAGTGTCGACATCGATGTCGGCGCCCAGCGCCTGCAAGCCCTCGAGGAACAGGTCGACCGGGCGCGTGCCGATGGCGCAACCGCCCGGCAGCGACACTTTGGCCTCGCCCATGCGGGCCAGCAGCGGGCCGATCACCCAGAACGACGCCCGCATCTTCGACACCAGCTCGTAGGGCGCGGTCGTGTCGACGATGTTTCGGGCCGAGAAGTTGATGGTGCGCGAATAGCCCTCATTCTGCTTCTCGCGGCGGCCGTTGACCGAATAGTCGACGCCGTGATTGCCGAGAATGCGGATCAGCTGCTCTACATCGGCCAGATGCGGCACGTTTTCCAGCGTCAGCGTGTCGTCGGTGAGCAGCGAGGCGATCATCAGCGGCAAAGCAGCGTTTTTCGCGCCCGAAATCGGAATGCTTCCGGCGAGCTTGTTGCCGCCGACAATTCTGATGCGATCCATGAGAGAATGTCCCCTCGGCCCGATATGCCGGTTTTCGTCAGTTTGAGTATCGGCCCGTCTAGACCATTGGCCGGCTTGGTTCAAGAAATAGGATTTCTGAGCCCCTTTGGCCAAGGTGACCGGCCAGTGTGGCTGATATCGGTCAGTCCTTGTGCATTTTTTCAGCAGCCGGCAGTCCTTCGGGCCGCTGGTCAGGATCACCGGTGCGCCGCGAGCGCGCTTGCGTCTTGCGCTTCATGAGATTGGCGCGCAGCTGCTCGGCCAGACGGTCCTTGCGGTCAGTCCCGTCCTTTTTTTCCGGATCAGCCTTTTTCGGTGGAATTGTCTTCTCGTCCATCGTTCCGTCCCGCCCGCAACTGGCAGGGCCTGCTGTTCAAGGGATAGCTAGCATTGTGGCGCCGCCATGTCAGCGAAACTTGTCTGGCAAAGCCTTTCACAGACGCCTTGCGCTTGCCGGTTCTATATGGCAGAAGCCCCGCCATCAGCGGCTGCGGTAGCTCAGTGGTAGAGCACTCCCTTGGTAAGGGAGAGGTCGAGAGTTCAATCCTCTCTCGCAGCACCAGTTCATTCCTTTGATTTTAAAAAGATGCAGTCGCGAAGTCGGGGTCTCGTTGCGGACCAAAAAGCCGGCTGACGTAAAAGTGCCAATCCCGCGCATCCAACCGTGGCCCCCTCGCCCGGAAACATTGAGAGAAAGAGGCTCTACGGGGCCGGACGACTGCTCAACAAGTCCGGACCTGTCAACTCACGAACAGGCCGGACTGGCCGTATCCGGCATGCTGAACACTACCGCTCGCACGCTGAAAGCCAGCCGCCTCGTACGCATATCCATGACAAGAACACAGCTCGCCCAAGGACTTGCCATCGGCCGGCCATCATGATGCCATCTCGCCTGCGGAAGATAGCGTCGGGTTTTGGGGTAGAGAATGCTCTTTGGGCGAACGGCAGGTGCGACAGGGCGCATGTGCGCGGCAATCGCTGCGGCACTGGCGCTGTGCCTATGCGCGTTTGGCCCCGCTTTGGCTGAAGAGCCGAAGGCGCTGAAAGGCGTCGCGCTCATCATCGGTCAGTCCGACTACCAGCATGTCGGCAAACTGCCCAATCCGGAAAACGACGCCCGCGCCATCGAGGAGATGTTCGACAGGCTCGGCTTCGAGACCAATGTCGCCACCAACCGCGACGCGCGCAAATTGCGGCGCGATCTCGAAGGCTTCGTCGACGATGCCGAGGGCGCCGATGTCGCCATCATCTACTATTCCGGCCACGGCATCGAAGCCGGCGGCGAGAATTATCTGGTCCCTGTCGATGCCGATATCTCGGCGCTCGACAATGCCGGCGAAAAGCTGGTGCCGCTGTCGTCCATCGTCGCCGAACTGAAGGCCAAGGTGCCGGTCACCATCGTTCTGCTGGACGCCTGCCGCAACGATCCGTTCCCGCCGGGCACGCTCCTGAAGCTGGCGCCGGGCGACCAAGGCAAGCCGATCGGCGCCGGCGGTCTCGGGGAAACGCGCGGCGTGGTTTCCCTGAAGGGCGGCGCCGACGCCAAGGGCTCGGTCGACGGCAGCCTCGGCCAGGTCATCGCCTTTGCCGCCGAGCCCGGCAAGGTTGCGCTGGACGGTCCGGCCGATGGCAACAGCCCCTATGCGGCAGCGATCCTGCGCCACATCGACACGATGGGCGGCGAGGAATTCGGCACCGTTCTGCGCATGATCGGCGAGGAGGTCTATCTCAAGACCAACGGCCAGCAGCGGCCCTGGGTCAATGAGAGCCTGCGCCGGCTGCTCTATTTCGGTACCCCCGCCGAGGCACCGAAAGGCGATGAGGGCGAAATCCTCAGGGAGCGGCGCCAGCTCCTGCTGACCATCTCGACGCTACCCGATCCGGAGCGCCGCCAGATCGAAACCATATCGCGTGACGGCAAGGTGCCGATGGATGGGCTTTACGCCATGCTGAAGGCGCTCGGGGTCGACATACCCAAGGATCCGGCTGAGCTCGACAAGCTGCTGCGTGGCCAGACCGAACGGCTGAAACACGTGTTGGCCGAACGCGAGACTTTGAAAAACCCGGACCCCGAAATTGCCAGGCTATCGAAACTCGCCGAACAGGCGGTTCAGGAAGGCGCGCTCGAAGCGGCGCAGAAATTCAACGAGCAGGCCAAGGCCCGCATCGGCGAACTTTCGTCTACGGTCGACCAGGCCGAGGCCGAGCTGAAGGCAAAGCGGCTCGAATTCGCAAAGGTTTTCGCCAGCAGCGCCAGAACCTACGAGATTTCCTTCAACTTCAAGGAGGCGGCTCAGGACTACGCCAAGGCCTATGAGCAGGCCGCGAAATGGAGCGACGAAGATGCGTTCTACTACAAGGCGGCAGAGGCCAACGCTCTGTCGGAACAAGGGGACTTCTCCGGCGACAATGCGTATCTCGCCCAGGCCCTGACAGCCTATGAACAGGCATTGACCTATGTCACCCGCGAAAAGTTGCCGCTGCTTTGGGCGGCCACCCAGAACAATATGGGCGCCACGCTTGCTACTTTGGGCGAACGGGAAGCCGGCCGCGACAACCTCGACAAGGCAGCTGCCGCCTATGAGCAGGCGCTGACCGTCTATACGCATGACGCCTACCCTGACGACTGGGCATCGACCTATGGCAATCTGGGCACGGTCTACTGGCGGCTCGGCCAGCGCGAGAACGGGACGGCACTGCTTGAGCGGGCAGTCGCGGCCTTCCGCTCGGCGCTCGAGGTACAGTCGTCGAAAAAACTGCCGCTTGAATGGGCGGCGACGCAGAACAATCTCGGCATCGTGCTGTCCGAGATCGGCGAACGCCAGACCACATCGGACAGTTTTCGCGCAGCGATATCGGCGCATCGCGCCGCGCTGACAGAATATCGCCGGGATCGCGTACCGCTCGACTGGGCATTGAGCCAGATCAATCTGGGTGTCGTTCTGGCGAGCCTCGGCGCGCGCGAAAAGGATGTACCGACGCTTGAGCAATCGGTCGCGGCCTTCCAGGCGGCGGCTGAGGAGATGACCAGGGAACGCGCGCCGGCGCAATGGGCGACGATCCAGAACAATTTGAGCACCGCATTCGAGTCGATCGGCGAGATCAACGGCGATATCGCCGCGTTGCAGCGCGCGCGGGAGGCGGCGGAGGCAGCGCTTTCGGTTCGGACGCGCGAGCACGCCGCGGCGAGCTGGGCGAACGGCCAGCTGACGCTGGGCAACGCCTTGCAGCGCCTCGGCGCCAAGCAGAAGAACAAGGAACTGCTGCTGCAGGCAGCCACCGCGTACCAGGCCGCTCTGTCCGAATATCCGCGTGAGAAACTGCCGCTTGACTGGGCTTCGCTGCAGCAGAATCTGGGATCGGTCAACGACACGCTCGGCGATCTCGATACGGGAACCGATTACTACATTCAGGCGGTGACCGCGTATCGTCAGGCATGGGAGGTCTATACCG
This sequence comes from Mesorhizobium sp. C395A, assembly GCF_030323205.1. NCBI lineage: Bacteria > Pseudomonadati > Pseudomonadota > Alphaproteobacteria > Hyphomicrobiales > Phyllobacteriaceae > Mesorhizobium > Mesorhizobium sp. C395A. The sequence continues at coordinate 6,176,553 of NZ_CP100473.1, forward strand.
CAACCGCCGCGCCGGGCGAGTTCGCTTCGATTGGTTACAGCCTTGCAGGCACGCTATCGAACTGGGGCGAACGCGCGGGGGACATCTCGACCCTGCGGCAGGCGATCGATGTCTACGGTCAGGTGCTCAGGGTTCGCACCCGCGACAAGGACCCAGCCAATTGGGCCAAGACGGAATTCCGCCTCGGCTGCGCGTTGATGATGTCAGGCAAGCTGGCCTCTGACGATCAACTGCTGCAGCAATCGGTCGACGCGCTGCGGGCGGCGCTCGACGGGCAGACGAAAGGCGGTGATGTCACGGAGATCGGCCAGACGCGGCGCGTGCTCGGCCAGACCCTGTCGATCCTGGGCGACGATACATCCAACCTGGACTTGCTGGCGCAAGCAGCCGACATGCTGGAAGCCGCGCTCCCCGCCTACTCCAAGGACGCCGACCCGGAGGAGTGGGCCAATATCAATTACGACCTCGGCTTTGCCGTCTACAGCCAGGGCCGGATTGGTGGCGACGCCACGTTCTACGCCAAGGCCGTGCAGAGCTTCGAGACGGCAGCGCGGATCTACGACGGTTTTCCCAACCGCATGCAATGGGCGCGCACCAAGGGCGATATCGGCAATGCCTTGCTGATGGCCGCGGACGGCAAGGACGTCGAGTTGCTCACCCGCGCGATTGCCGCCTATGACGCAGCGCTCAGCGTGGTAACGCGCGAGAATGCGCTGGCTGTCTGGGAGAACAATCAGAACAATCTCGCCGGCGGGCTGTCGAGTCTTGGTTACTGGGCGAACGATGTCGGCAAGCTGAAACGAGCCGCTCAGATCTACCGCGACCTCGCCACGGTGCGAACGATCGCCCGCGATCCCGATCTCTGGATCACCAACCAGACCAGTCTCGCGCAGACGCTGAGCATGATCGCGGCCCGCGAGCCTTCGGCTGAATTGTACGAGGAGGCGATTGTCGTCAACCGGGCGCTTGCCGAGCAGCTCGGTCGCGACCGCGATCCCGAACGTTGGGCCAATGCGCGCAACGAGATGGGCTATGCCTTGACCATGGCCGGCCGCGCCGAAAACAATGTCGCGCATTTCGAGGAGGCGGTGTTGGTCCTGCGCGAGGCGATCGTGGTGCAAAAGAAGATCAATTCGGTGCCGGCTGTCGCCTTCACGCAGGACAGCCTGTGCGACGTGCTGGCCGATCTGGGCGCCGCCCACAAGGACAAGGCGATGGCACAGGAAGCGATCGCCGCATGCCAGGACGCGCTCGTTGTCTTCCGCGAGCGTAAGATGGACGATCTCGCCGCCGGTTCCGAAAAGAACCTCGCCGAGGCACAGGCGTTGCTGGCCGAGTTGCATTAATCCGAGCCCGCGCTCCCGGATGCGGGCGAATGGTGGGCACGCCAGCGTTCACGCTGTTGCGCAAGCAAACGTCATCGGCTCGCCATGGCGTGACAGAGATGCGATGTGGCAGTATCGGCTTGTGCGCCTTTCGCCGCCCGTCATTCAGGGCGGCAGGTAATCATATTCCGTTGGAGCGCCAGATGACCTCACTCACCCGCCGCAGGGTTTTGAAAACAGCCGCGCTTGCCGGCGTTGGCGGGGTTGGCCTTGCAGCGATGGCCAGGCTCAGTGGCTGGGCCGCAGCCGCGCCCGAGCCGGTGGTTCTCAAGACGGCAAAGATCCAGGCCAGGTTCATGGATATCGGCCAGACCCGCGATGTGCTGACTTATGGAGAGGCCGGAATGCCGCCGGTGCTCAGGATGAAAAAGGGCGAGCCTTTCGCCGCCCGCCTCGTCAACGGCATCGACGATCCGACGACGATCCACTGGCACGGCATTCGCGTTCCAAACAAGATGGACGGCGTCCCCTTCCTGGTTCAGCCCTACGTCTACACCGGCGATCATTTCGACTACGCCTTCACGCCGCCCGACGCCGGCACGTTCTGGTATCACCCGCATTGCAACACGCTGGAGCAGATGGGCCATGGCCTCACCGGCGTGATCGTGGTCGAAAACCCCAACGATCCCAAATTCGACGCCGAGGCAATCGTCAATCTGCGCGACTGGCGCCTCGGCGACGACGCGCAGTTCATCCAGCAATTCCGGCCGCGCGATGCCGCAAAAACCGGAACCTATGGCACGGTGCGCACCGCCAACTGGCTCGACCAGCCGCAATTCGACGCGCCGGCCGGCGGGTTGATGCGGCTGCGGGTCGCCATCACCGATGTCACCCGCATCTACGCCTTTCGCGTCGAGGGTGGGGAGGCCGCGGTCATCGCGCTGGACGGCAATCCGGTGCCGCAGCGTTTTGCGCCCGATGCTTTGCTGCTCGGACCGGGGCAGCGCATGGAGCTCGCCATCCGCATGCCTGACCAGGAGGGCGCGATCGTAAGCCTGGGCGACATCAGAGGCACCAAACCCAAGGTCCTCGCCACCTTGCGCGCCACCGGCAGCTCGCTCAAGCGCGATTTGCGAGACCTCGCACCGCTGGAAGCCAACCCAGTGCCGGAGGTGGATCTCGCCAGCGCGAAACACATCGCGCTCTCGCTCAGCGCCACGGCGGAAAACGTGCCGAGCGACAGCATATGCGGCACGCTAGGCTACTCCTTCTGGGCCATCAACAAGGTACCGTGGCCGGGCGACACGCCGGACCCGACCGCGCCTTTGGCCGAGCTGAAGCTCGGCAAAAATTATGTCATCGACATGGAGAATTTGACGCCGCAAGCGCATCCGATGCATCTGCACGGCATGAGCTTCAAGGTGCTGTCGTCGTCGACACGCCAGGTTCAGCCGGTCATCTCCGACACCTATCTCATGCAGCCCAACGAGAAGGTTCAGCTCGGTTTCGTCGCGGACAATCCCGGCGACTGGCTGCTGCACTGCCACATCATCGAACATCAGAAAACCGGCATGACGAGCTATATCAGGGTGGTTTGACGCCGAGGCGGGTCAATCAGCCTCTACCGGGGTTGGCCTCACCTGCCGGGCCTGTTGCCGGAGAAATTGCCGCCGTCCGCTGGTTTCGTTGGCAAAGCGGGGCCGTTCCCTGCTATTCCCGCCTGCAATCAAGAAGCCGTGGACACGCTTGCATGACCAATGTCGCCCTGACCGGACTGGCCCGCGATCTCGCCAGGCGCGCCGCCGAGGGCCGCCCGGTGCGCATCGGCGTCATCGGCTCCGGCGAAATGGGCACCGACCTGGTCACGCAAGGCATGCTGATGCCCGGTATCGAGATCTGCGCCATCTCGACGCGGCGTCCGCACACGGCGCGTGACGCCATCCGCATCGCCTATGGCGACGAGGCGATGGCGGTCGAGGCGGACAGGGGCTCGAAAGTCACCGCGGCGATCGAGGCGGGCAAAATCGCCATTACCACGAACGAGATGCTGGTCACCAATCCGCTGATCGACGTCGTCATCGACGCCACCGGCAAGCCTGGTGTCGCCGCCGATTTCGACTTGAAGGCGATGGAGCACGGCAAGCACCTGGTGATGATGAATGTCGAGGCCGACGTCACGATCGGCTGCTACCTCAAGCAGCAGGCAGACCGGCTCGGCGTCGTCTATTCGGTCGGCGCCGGCGACGAGCCGTCGAGCTGCATGGAGCTGATCGAATTTGCGTCGGCGCTCGGCTACACCATCGTCTCGGCTGGCAAGGGCAAGAACAACCCGCTCAACCACGATGCCGTTCCGGACGACTATCGCGAGGAAGCGATCCGCCGCAACATGAACCCGCGCATGCTGGTCGAATTCGTCGACGGTTCCAAAACCATGGTCGAGATGTGCGCCATCGCCAACGCCACCGGGCTGGTCCCAGACGTTCCCGGCATGCACGGCCCAAAGGCCGACCGCGATCAGCTGGCCAATGTGCTCATCCCGAAGGCGGATGGCGGCATCCTGTCGAAGAAGGGCGTTGTCGACTACACGATCGGCAAGGGCGTGGCGCCCGGCGTGTTCGTCATCGTCGAGGCGACGCATCCGCGCATCGTCGAGCGCATGGACGACCTGCACATAGGCCACGGCCCCTACTACAGCTTCTTCCGGCCGTATCACCTGACCTCGCTGGAAGTGCCGCTGACCGCGGCGCGCATCATGCTCTATGGCCGGCCAGACATGGTGCCGCTGCCGAGGCCGGTCGCCGAGGTCTGCGCGGTGGCCAAGCGCGATCTCGCCATGGGCGAGACCTTCGATGCCATCGGCGAGACTTGCTACCGCTCATGGACCATGACCGTCGAAGAGGCGCGCGCCAATCGCGCAGTGCCGGTCGGCCTGCTCGAAGGCGGCAAGGTGCTGAAACCGGTGAGGAAGGGCGAACTGCTCACCGCCGACAATGCTACGCCCGACCGCACGACGAGGCTGTTCGCTTTGCGGAAGCTGCAGGATGATATGCTCTACGGGGCTGAGATTGGATGACAGGCCAGTCGGGCTGGCCTTGTCATGACAACTCCCTATGTTGTAGTGGCACCGAACGGAGGCTCAGGATGAATCTCCAGATCAGAGACCCGCGCGCCCGTGACCTCGCCCGGCAGCTTGCCGAAAAGCGAAAGATTTCAATGACCGAGGCGGTGATCGAGGCGCTCGAATCCGAGCTTCAGCGCGAACGTGAACGAGTTCCGCTGGCTGAGCGGCTGGCCGCCATATCGAACGATCTGAAGGCCAAGGCGGGAAGCGGCGGCAGGGATTTGACTAAGGATGAGATCGACGAGATGTGGGGACATTCCTGATGTTCATCGACACCTCGGTGGTGATCGCTGTCCTCGCCGGAGAGGAAGACGCCGCCGATTGGAGCCGCCGGATCGGGCAGGCCTCGATACGGATAACATCTCCGCTGGTCGTGCTCGAAGCGGCGATGCGGCTTTCATCGAAGTTGGTGGTGGAGCCGCTCTTCGCCGAAAAGGCGATAGAGGACTTCCTGCGTGAGGCCGAGATCGAGGTGGTTCCGATCGAAATCGGTGATGCCAAGCTCGCGATCCAGGCTTTTTCGAACTATGGCAAACGTCGCGGCCACCCGGCTCAGCTCAATCTCGCTGACTGCCTGTCATATGCCTCGGCAAAAAGCTGTGGGATGCCCTTACTCTACAAAGGGAAAGACTTTTCCCACACCGATCTGGCCTGATCCTACTCCCCCAGTTCCACGATTCGGCCAGCAGCTTCGTCAGCCGCTCCCGCCCAGCAGGCCAAATGCTGCCGCGCTCGCGCCATGGGCTGTTGACCTGGTCGCGCAACACGCCTGATCATTGCGCTCGTGCTGACGACGCAGACCATCGGCTGCCATTGTGTGATCCATTCATACAGTCTGTCTTTTTGATCCGGGTTTTTCAAACCATGCCGAGATGCCAATCTCGATCAGTTGAACCCCCATTGAGGATTGAAATCTTGCAAACCATTTGGACAAGACGCGAGACGATGAAAACCCTTCTGGCAACGGGCATGGTTGCCATGCTTCAGCCTCTGGCTTTTGCAGCCAAGGCCGCCGCCAAGCTGGAATGGACCCATTTTCAGGCTGACGAGAATGGTTTCCGCCGCACGCCGGTGCTGCTGACCGGGGAAAAAGAAGCCATCCTCCTCGACGGCGGATTTACCCTGTCCGATGGCCGTGCGGTCGCGGATGCGATCAAGGCGACGGGCAAGACCCTGACGACGATCTATGTCAGTTGCAGCGACCCTGACTATTATTTTGGCCTCCGTCCCGTCGCGGATGCTTTCCCCGGCGCCAAGATCATCGCGGCCGGCGCAACGGTTGCGGCCATCAAAGCCAATGTGCAAGCCAAGCTGGATGTCTGGAGCCCACAGCTCAAGGACAATGGACCGAAGGTCCTGGCGGATGTCGTCATTCCCGAGGCTTCCGATATCACCTCACTTGAAATCGAAGGAAACAAGATCGAGATCGTCACCGTCGCCGATCTGAAAGACCGGCGGTATCTCTGGGTGCCCAGCCTTGAAGCGGTGTTCGGCGGCGTGCTGATCTCGTCCGGCGTACATGTCTGGGTTGCCGACGAGCCAACCGTAGACGACCGCAAGAAATGGATTGCCGCGCTCAACGAAATCGCGTCCCGCAAACCAAACATCGTGGTGCCGTCCCATCAGGTAGCCGGTGCACCGGACGGTCTGGCGGCCGTGGAATTCACCCGCGCCTACCTCGAAGCTTTCAATAAGGAAGCCGAAAAAGCGAAATCCAGCGTCGAGCTGATTGCAGCGATGAAGCGGCGCTATCCCGATCTTCTTGACGTCTCGTCCCTGGAACTGGGCGCAAAGGTCGCCAAGGGTGAGATGAAGTGGGGCTGATACGGCCCCGCGAGCGCCTCGGCTACTTCCCCAATTCCACCGACCGCAGCCGCGCGGCTTCCACCGCCTCGGTCAGCAGCTTCGTCAGCCGGTCTTCGCCCATCAGCACGGCAAGGGCGGCTGCCGTGGTTCCGTTGGGGCTGGTCACCTGCTGGCGCAGGACGCCGGGCTTCTCGCCGCTTTCGGCAGCGAGTGCAGCAGCGCCATAGACGGTCTGCATGGCCAGCAGCCTGGCGGTCTCGACCGGCAGCCCGGCCTTCTCGGCTGCAACCGTAAGCGCCTCGATGAAATGGAAGATGTAGGCCGGACCGGACCCCGAAACCGCCGTCACCGCGTCCATCAGGCCTTCGTCGTCGATCGTCGTCACCACACCGCTCGCCGACAGCAGCTCGGCAATGAAACGCCTGATGTCGTCGGTCACCAGCGGGTTGGAATAGACCACCATCATGCCCTTGCCGATCGCGGCCGGCGTGTTGGGCATGCAGCGGATAACAGGCGCGAGATGGCCGAGTATGTGCTCGAAGGTGGCGACCGGCGTGCCCGCGGCGATGCTGACGAAGGTGGTCCTGCCGTCGCCGAAGCGCTTGTAGGCGGCGGTGACGTCGCGGATCACCTGCGGCTTGACGGCGATGACGACGAGGTCGGGCTCTGCGTCGGCGGGGATCCCGTTCGCGTCCGCGGCGACACTGCAACCGAGGTGCTCGGCGCGCTTGCGCAATTCGGCATTAGGCTCGACCACGAACACGGCTTGCGGGGCAAGCTTGCCGGATTTCAGCCAGCCCGCAAGCATGGCGTAACCCATATTGCCGCAACCGGCGAGAACAAGCCTGATCGTCATTGAGAGCCCTCCGAGACAAGGGTTCTCCTTAGACGCTAGCGGGCAGACGGGAAAGCCCCTCAAGGGGTGCTGGATCAGGCCAGCCGGTCAAGGTCGCCGGCGTACCGCGATCGGCCGCAGCGACACTTGCCGCAAGCCAAGCACGCCGAGCACGAAGAACAGCCACACCGGGTCGCCGCGATGGAAGAAGAAGCTTTCCAGGAACGCGTTCAGCGCCGTGAACAGCACCACCATCATGAAGAAGTCACCGAGATAGATGTTCTCCTTGCGCGGCGGGATGCGCATGTAGTCGCGCAGCGGCGCGATCACGAAAGTGTAGACGGCAACGCACAGCGCCGGGATGCCCATCAGCACCGCAATGTCGAGATAGCCGTCATGGCCATGCACGATGGTCCGGATGTCCCAGGCCCGGTCGAAAGGCTGGTCCTGGCTCAGCAGCAGCGGCGTGCCCCAGAAGCTTTCATAGCCGTAGCCGGTCCAAGGCTTCTTCGCCAGCATCTCGCCGGAGAACTCCCACAGCGTCGTGCGCCCGGTATAGGTGAGGTCGGGGAAATAGGTGGCCGCCAGCTCTTTCACCGGCGGGATGAAGACGATGCCTAAGGTACCGATGGCCGTCGCAATGATCGCCAGTGCAAACAGGATCGGCGTGCCGAACCGCATGCCGATCAGGCCCGGCAGCACGACGATCAGGATCGAGAACGGCACCAGGCCGGCCGTCGTCTTGGATCCGGTGTGCAGCATGAAGATCATCGCCGCGCCGAAGATCGCCACGCCCCAGAATTTCTGGCCGCGCCGGAAGAGATAGAGGCCGGCGAAGCTGAAGCAGGCCATGATTGGTCCGGCAATGTTCTTGTGGGCGAACACACCACGCCACAGGCCGGCATGTTCGGGCTCCTGCGAATCGGCCGTATGCAGGGCCTCATGCGGAAAGACGATGAGGCCGATATAGGACAGGCCGATAACGACGATCGCGCAGAATATGATGACTTTCGAAAAACTGTCGGCATCGCGCGGCAGCACCAGGACCGTCGCTATCGTCAGAACGCCAAGCAGCGTGAAGAAGGCCGCGCGCATGGCCGAGGACGGGTCGGTCGCGTTGATGACCGAAAGCATGAAAAAGCCGAGCATCAGAATCCAGGACGGGCTGAGCAGCGAGCGCACCACCTTGGGGTCGGCGAACGTCAGCAGTGAGAAGATCGAAATGGCGCCGAGCGAACTGAAGCCGAGCTGGTTGACGATGTCGCCGCCGTCGCCGGTCAGTTCCGCGCCTGCCGGCTGAAACGGCCGGAACGACACGATGACGACGGCAAACAACAGCGCGGCAATCGCCGTCGCCACGCCGTCGCGGGTGACGATGCCCCCCAGCAGCAGCTCGTCAGTTCTTCTCAGGCTGCCTGTATTGCTCATTGGCGTATCCGAATTCGGCAAGCACGCGGCCGAGCGAGACATAGACGGGGTAAAGCGCCGTCGACAGCGATCCTGTCCGCGCCAATTTGATTGCGCCGCGCACGGGCGAGGCTATCAGCAGCGCCAGGCTTTTTGCAAACACCTTGGCGCCGGCGAATGGCGTGCCGGCGCGCTTCTTCTTTTCGACCAGCGTCGAGATTACACCGTTGCGTAAGGATCGGGCGCGGATCCAGTCAGCCTCGACGCGCCGGGCCGGAACGCCTTCGCGCACCTTTGCCTCGGCGCACCAGCCAAGCACGAAACCTTTCTGCGCCGAGCGGCTGAGGAAGTCGGAATCGCCGCCGCCCATGAAGTTGAACCGCAGGTCGAGGAAGGGTGGCCCCATGATGGTGAGCACATTGCGCCCGACCAGAAGGTTGCCCGAGGAATAGAGTGCGGCCACGCGCCCGGTCTGGCGATAGGGCGGCGCAAACACCGGGTGCTCGGCCCATTTGGCGTGAGCAGGATCGGTAAACACCGGCACTTGCGGGCCACCGACAATGTCGGCGCCAAGCGTCTCCGCCGTCCTGCACATGCGCTCCAGCCAGTCCGCGTCGGCGATCTCGTCATCGTCGATGACCAGCAGGTGGCGGAAATCCGGAAAATGCAGGATCGCCGTCTGCCAGCCAGCATTGTAGGCACTGCAATTGCCCCGCTCATGCGCGATGATGACCATGCCCTTCATATCGTCGCGTTCGAACAGCGGCACGGCCGCCTGGGCGCCCTCACGCGCCTCGGCCTCGTTTTCGATGACGATGACGGCGAAGCGCCGGCTGGTTTGCTGTGCCTTGAGCGACGCCAGCGTTTCGAGCAGCAGTTGCGGCCGCTTGAAGGTCGGCAGCGTGACGACGGCTTCCATCGTCTCTGCGGCGAGCCCCGGAGAGCGTCCCGCAATCGAAACCGAACCGTCCGATGGCAAAGGGATCATCCGCTCCAGCCGCATGTTTTGAATCTGGCTTTCGATAACACCGCGACGATAACGTTTCGTTAATCACCTTTCGCAGCGGCGCCTGCCGGTCCGCGCCTTTCAGCCGTTGCGTCGCATGATTTAATCAAGGGTTCACCCAGCTTTGCTAGTGGCTGACGCCTGGATAGGTGAGATGCATCTGCTGTTCGCCACATCGATCGTGCCCGACGGCGCTCTCGCTTCGGGCTATGAGATCGCCAATGCTGCGATCATCGCCGCCTTGCGGCGCGCCGGCGTGCGCGTCACCGTCATCGGCTTCATCTGGCCGGGCAAGGCGCCCAGCGACCCCGAAAACACCTTCGTGCTCGGCGCCGTCGACGTGCGCACGGAAAGCGCCTCGGCGCGGCAGAAGCTCGCCTGGCTTGGCAAGGCGGTGCTGTCAGGGCTCACCTTCGCTTCCGTGAAGCTGCGCGCGGTTTCCGACAGCGAAGTCCGTGCCGCGATCGAGCGCGCCGGTCCCTTCGACGGCTATGTCCTGAATTCGGTGCAGTTCGCCGGCGCCTTTGAAAAACTGTTCGCCGACCGTCCCTCGATTTTCGTCGCCCACAATGTCGAACATGGTTCGGCCAAAGAGAATGCGGCAGCAGCAAACAGTCGCTTCCAGCGCCTGCTGTTTGCCCGCGAGGCCAGGCTGCTCAAGACCATGGAGGAGCGGCTCTGCCGCCGGGCTCGCTTCGTCTTCACGCTGGCCGAGGAAGACCGCGCCGCACTCGGCGTTGCCAGCGACGACCGCTCGGCGGTGCTGCCGCTGGTGACCACTGCCACGGCGCCAAAGCCGGTCAAGCCGCGCCGCATCGATTGCGACGCGGCGCTGATCGGCACCTGGACCTGGCAGCCGAACCGCATCGGCCTCGACTGGTTCCTGGAAAAAGTCGTGCCGCATCTTCGCCGGAGCTTTCGCATCAGGGTCGCCGGCAACATGCCGTCGGATATCACCTCTGCCCATCCCGGTGTCGAATTTGTCGGCCGCGTGCCCGACGCCCAGGATTTCGTGCGCGGCGCCGCCGTCATCCCACTGATCAGCACCGCGGGCAGCGGCGTTCAGCTCAAGACCATCGAAACCTTCGAACTCGGCCTGCCGTCGGTCGCCACCGGCCGTTCGCTGCGCGGCATCGATCATCGCCCGGCAAATTGCTTCGTCACCGACGATCCGGCCGCCTTCGCCGGCGCGCTGGAGGCAGCGGCGGCCGATGTCAAGGATGTCGATGGCAGCGCCTTTCACCGCCGGCAGATCAAGGCACTGGATGCCGCCATCAGGCTCGGCCTGGAAAAGCTCGGGTCGGTGGGGGAGGAGGTGTTTGCATGAACATGCACACCGCCCGCGCCGCCTTCGGGCTCGATACGCTGAAGACGATCCTTGGCATTTCGGTCCTTGCCATCGGCTGGGATGACGCGATCGCGCTGCTCGCTCGTCTGATTGCCGAGCGGCGCTTCACCAAGGTCAGTTTTCTCAACGCTCACAACGCCAACATCGCCTCTACCGATCCGGTCTTTGCCGAGGCGCTCGACGATTTCCTCATCCTGCCTGACGGCGTTGGCGTCGATCTGGCGGCAAAGCTGCTCTACGGCGCGCCGTTCCCGGACAATCTCAACGGCACTGATCTCATTCCGGCCTTTCTGCAGGCATCGGCGAGGCCGCTGACCGTCGGGTTGCTTGGCGCCACCCGCGCCAACGCCGAGGCGGCGTCGGTCAGGCTAGCCGCTCTGGCGGTGCAGCACGAATTCGTCGTCATCCATGACGGCTATTTCTCCCCCGCCGAAGAGCAGGCGATCGTCGATCGCATCGAGGCATTGCGGCCCGACGTGCTGCTTGTGGCCATGGGCGTGCCGCGCCAGGAATTGTGGATCGCCCGTCATATCGATGCCCGCCACTGCACGCTGCCGATCGCCGTCGGCGCGCTGCTCGATTTTCTCTCCGGCACGGTGCCGCGGGCGCCTCTGTGGATGCGCCAGCTGAGGCTCGAATGGTTGTTCCGTCTGTGCATCGAGCCCGGCCGGCTGTGGCGCCGCTACGTCGTCGGCAATCCGGTGTTCCTGCTGCGTGTCGTCAGGCAGAAATTCTCGCGTCGGCCCGAGCCCGCCGGAGAGTTGCGGTGAACAGCCGCGTCGTGCCGAGCCCTGCAGCCGAGACCGGTGCCCTGCCGCAAACGCCGACGGCGGCGGTGGTGACCGCCAGCTATGCGCCGGATTTCGAACGCTGCCGCCTGTTGTGCGAGACCCTCGACCGCCATGTCTCCGGCTTGGCGCATCATTACATTCTGGTCGAGCACCGCGACGTGGCGCTGTTTCGCCAGTTGGAAAACGACCGCCGCAGCGTTGTCGACGAGCGCGACCTGCTGCCGCGCTGGCTGCGTGTGTTCGACGATCCGATGAGCCTCTTTCGCCGTCGCATCTGGCTCAGTCTCAAGACCCAGCCGCTGCGCGGCTGGCATGTGCAGCAGCTGCGCCGCATCGCCATCGCTGCGCATGCTGGAGAAGACGTGCTGGTCTTCTGCGATTCCGACGTCGCCTTCCTCAAGCCATTCGATCTGAGCGCCTTCTGGCGCGACGGCAAGGTGCGGCTGTTCCGGCGCGACGGCGTGCTGTCGAGCGACGGTCACGACGAGCATCGCATCTGGTCGCGCAATGCGGCCTCGGCGATTGGTATCGATGCATCCGAGGTTTCGAACCACGACTATATTTCGACGCTGATCGCCTGGCGCCGTCAGACCGTGACGGCGATGTGCGCCGAGATCGAGAAGGTGCACGCGCGCGGCTGGGTCGAGGTCATCGCTTCAGTGCGCCGGTTCTCCGAATGCATGATCTATGGCCGCTATGTCGACGATGTGCTGGGGGGCGCCGGCCATTTCCACGGCTCGGAGGAATTCTGCCGCGTGCACTGGACCGGGGAGGCGCTGTCGGATGACGAATTCCGCAGCTTCGTCGCCGCTATGGCACCGGGGCAGGTGGCGATCGGCATGCAATCCTTCATCGGCACCGATATCGGCCGCATCCGCCGCCTGATCGGATTGGCTTAGATTGCCTTGGCGGGCTTGCGCAGCGCCGAATAGGTTAGCAGCGCCGAGGCGAGATAGAGCAGCAGGAAGACGACATTGAGCGATACGACAAGCCTGGGCGTGTCGGCAATCGTGGTCAGCACATAGGTCAACAGCACCGCCTTCAGCCCCGCCAGCAGGCCGAGGTTGAGCGCCCTGAGCGCGGTCTGGCCGCGCGCGAACAGCAGCTCGGCCTGGTATTCGACCAGGTTGCGCAGTCCCGGCACGCCGATTGCCAACGCCACCAAGGGCGCCGCCTCGGCGACATTCCGGCCAAGTGCATTGGGGAAGAAATGCAGCACGATGCCGAGTGCGGCCAGTGCCAATGTCGACACCAGGAACACGCCGGCTTCGATACCGCTCTTGACCCGCAGTCGCGACAACAGCTCCGGCGCCCGCATCATCCTCTGCACCAGCATCATCGAGAAGGTGCGGATCGGGATTGCCGTCAGGTCGACCAGCCGCATGATGATGGCATAGATGCCGGCCAGATGCGGCCCGCCGATCGCCAGCACGAGCAGCTTGTCGAATTCCGACTGCAGGTAGAACAGCACTTCGGCTCCTGCAACATAGATCGAATCGGCAAGCCGCCTGAGATAGAGCTCGGTGCGCAGCCTCAGCCGCTGGCGTGGATAATAGAAGCCGAAGGCCAGCAGCAGCGAGGCGGCGTTGGCGCCGATGTAGAACAACGACCAGATCCAGACGCTGTGCTGGCCCGATAGCATGAACAGCACGGCGCCCAGCGCGCGGAACGCCGTGGCCACGATCGACAGCACGGCGGCGCGGCCGAATTTGCCGAGCCCGTTGTTGACGATCAGCACCACCTCGACCGGCCGCCACAAAAGCGCCTCTGCAAAGACGATTGCGGCAAAGACGGCCAGCGGAACGGTGCTGGCGAAGAAGATCAGGTAGACGCCCCAGGAGGCCGCCGCCAGCAGTGGTAAGGACACGGCGCCAAGCAAAAGGAAGCCGGCGGTGAAGGTGCCGATCAGATTGGGGCGGATGGTGGCTGTGCGGTAAAGCGCCGAGATGAAGCCGAAAGCGAGGATGCGCGACAGCATGACGCCGGCCGCCGAGGCGGTGGCGAACATGCCGAACTCGGCAATCGACAGCGTGTTGGCAAGTGCGATGAAATAGGCAAGCGAGAACACCAGCCGCCCGCCGGCGCCGCTGATGGCTGAAAGATAGTCGCGAACCAGCCCCCGTCTTTCGGCGAGGAAGGTGCCGATGCGGGCGAGTGTCCGCCTTTGCGGTATGTCGCTGGCCTGCGTCATATCGAGGAAAGCCGTAAGCCGCAAAGCTTAACGTGCGGTTCTGACGCCATTTTACAGATCCCGGCAATGCGTGGCGAAGCGAGAAACTTTCACTTGCAGACTTCGGAAATTAACCTTTTGTTTCCCATGCCTGTTTAGCGTGACTTAACGATTGGCCGACCGCCGCTCCTGCGCCGTCGAAGGTAAAGTTTCGAGACAATGGTCGACAGGGAAAACCGTGAAGACTGGAGGCGCGAGCTCCTGGCGCTCGGCAAAGCCGTGCGCGGCGATGAGGCGGCGGATGCGTCGGCGGTCTCGATCGGTGACCGGGTGGATCCGTCATGGCGCGAGGACGCCGCCACGCGTCACCGCATAGCCCGCTCGCAACGCGAGGCGCGGTCGAATCCGGCGCCAACGTCACCGCCCGAGCCGCCGCAGTTCCAGGCCGACGGCGAACCCGTTTCGGCCGCCAGCGCGCGTGAGGAGCCTGTTTCCGGCCGGCGTCAGCAGCACGCCGCCTATGAGCTCCGCTCTTTCCACGAGCAGCGACCGGACCGCGACGACGATGACGGGCAGGAATGGAAGCCGCTGATCGATCCGCTCCAGGTCGTCCGCGGCATTAGTCGTTCCAAGTTGCTGATCGTCTCGACTACGATATTGGGCACGGTGCTCGGCGTCGCCGTCGCCGTTTCGACAACGAAGAAATACGAAGCCACCACACAGATGGTCATCGAGCCAGGCGACCTGAAGCTTTCCGACAACGATCTCACCCAACCGGTCGGGCAGCCCGATGCGGCGCTGGCTGTTGTCGAAACCCGCATCAAGATGGTGACATCCGGCAAGGTCCTCGACAAGGTCGTGGCCGATCTCAATCTCGTCGACGATCCGGAATTCAACGGACAGGGCTCTGGCGGCCTTGGCGTCCTGTCGCTCATTCGCTCGATACTGTCGCGCCAGGATGGCCCTGGCGGCGGCGGTGAAGTGCGCCGCCAGGCGCTGGCGGTCGGCAATCTGGCCAAGAGCCTGTCGGTTGAGCGCAGCGGCAAGAGCTTTGTCGTTTCCATCAGCGCCACCACTCAAAGCGCCGACAAATCGGCGAAGATAGCCAATACGACCAGGGACGTTTTCCAGCAGGAGGCGGCCCAATACCAGTTCGGGATGGCCGGGCGCGCGACGGACCAGCTGACGGCCAAGCTCGATGACCTGCGCAAGAATGTCGAGACAGCGGAGCGCAAGGTCGAGGATTTCAGGGCCACGCATGATCTCGTCGACGCGCAGGGCCATCTGATCAGCGACGACCAGATGCTGAAGCTCAACGAGCAGCTCTCAGTCACCCGGGCCCGTACGCTGGAACTCAATGCCCGGGCCGCGTCGGCGCGTTCGCTGGACGTCAATTCGGTCATCAACGGCACCTTGCCGGAAGAAATCAATTCCAACACGATGAGCGAACTGCGCGCGCAATATGCAGTTTTGAAGCAGGAGGCCGACCGCGCCGCCGTGCGTCTGGGACCGCGTCATCCCGAATACCAGGCGCTCAACGCCCAGCTCGACGGCTCGCGCGAGCGCATCGCAGGCGAACTGCGCCGCATCGCCTCGTCGCTGCAGGTCGATTTGAAGCGCTCGGTTCAGCTTGAGCAGGATCTCGCTTCCCGCCTGGCTCAGGCAAAGGTCCAGAGCGGCGACGTCAACAGCGATCTGGTCAGCCTGCGCGAACTGGAGCGTGACGCCACGGCCAAACGCTCCGTCTACGAACAGTACCTTCTGCGCGCCAAGGAGACCGGCGAACAGCAAAACATCAACACCACCAACATCAATCTGATGACCCCCGCGCAACCGCCGCTCGAACCCAACGGACCGTCGCGGGCTGTAATAGCGATGGCCGGCCTGCTGCTCGGGCTTGCTTCGGGCATCGGTGTCGGCGCCATGCGCGGCGCCTTTGCCAGCCTGCGCGGCGCTGCCAATTCGCGTTCGCGCGGCAGAATGGACGAGCGCCCCCCTCCGGTCGAGGACAAGGTCTATCGCGCGCCGCTGCCTGTGGCGCCGCCACCGGCAGCACCTCCGGTGTTGCCGACCGCGGCCGCTCCCGCCCGGAGCCCAGGTCTGTTCGACGGACTGTTCTCGGCGATGCGCAAAGCCGCGCCGGGTAGCGGGACGTCAGGCGAACCCGTCGAGACCTACCGCGCCCAACCAGCCGCCGAATATACAAGGCCGGTGCAGGAGCCTGTGGGCTATCGCCAGCCGGACTTCCGGAACGAGGTTCCGCACGCCAATTCCCCTGCGCAGCAGCCTGGCTACGCGCAGCCTCGTCAGCCGGCTGACTATGCCTATTCGCAGGCTCAGCCGATGCCCGCGGCGTCCGGGCCGTGGTCTTCTCCGCAGCCCGCTGGGGCGGCGCCGGAAGACCAGCAGGCGCAAATCGACGATATCCGCGCCAGCCTGCGCGAATTTCGCGAAGCGGTGCGCGAACTCACCGAAAGCCGTTCGCACCGCCGCTATTTCTGAGCAATTCCAGGAAAAGTGTGAAACGGTTTTCCCGGGAAAAGCGCGTAGCGCGCTTTCCCTTGGGAATTGCGTCAAAACAAGAAATAGAGCGGTTCAGCCTTTCCGTGAAAGGATGAGTCGCTCTAGCCCGTCAGCACAGAATAAAAGCTGCCGGTTTCGAGTTTACGGCATTTGACGGCGCTTTGACGGGATTGCTTAGGCCAAATTTCGTGAAAATGCTGCGCAGCATGGCGCCCAAAAAAGCGCTGCCGTCGGGCTTTACCCGAATGGGCGGAACGTTTGGGCCAACGACATGCACGAAGCAACGTTCAAGGCGCGCGCCGCGCCTTGGCTGGAATGATGTCGAGGATGGTTCATGGCCGAAGTGATTGACGGAAAGATCGTCGCCGCAGACGTGGTTCAGAAGGTCAAGGCCTTGACCGAGGACCTGGTCGCCAAGGGAAAGGCCCAGCCCGGCTTGGCGGTGGTCATCGTCGGCGAGGATCCGGCAAGCCAGGTCTATGTCGCGTCGAAGTCGCGCACCGCCAAGGAATGCGGCTTTCATTCGCTGCAGCACACGCTGCCGGCCGACACGTCCGAAGCGGCACTGCTGAAGATCATCGGCGAACTCAACGCCGATCCGGCCATCAACGGCATTCTGGTGCAGCTGCCGCTTCCCGCCCATATCGATGCCGGCAAGATCATCCAGGCCATCGCACCGCAAAAGGATGTCGACGGCTTTCATTTCATCAATGTCGGCAAGCTCGGCACCGGCGAACTCGAAACAGCCTTCGTGCCCTGCACGCCGGCCGGCTCCATGCTTTTGATCGAACGCGTGCGCGGCAAGGATCTTTCCGGCCTCAACGCGGTCGTCGTCGGCCGCTCCAACATCGTCGGCAAGCCGATGGCAAATCTGTTGCTTGCCGCCAACTGCACCGTCACCATCGCCCACAGCCGCACCAAGGATCTGCCGGCGCTGGCCCGCACAGCCGACATTCTGATTGCCGCCGTCGGCCGGCCCGAAATGATCAAGGGCGACTGGGTCAAGCCGGGCGCCACCGTGATCGATGTCGGGATCAACCGCATTGCCCCACCCGAGAAGGGCGAAGGCAAAACCCGCCTCGTGGGCGATGTAGCCTATGCCGAAGCGGCCAAGGCCGCCGGCGCCATCACCCCCGTGCCCGGCGGTGTCGGACCGATGACCATTGCCATGCTGATGGCCAATACGTTAGCCTCAGCCTACCTTGCGGCCGGCTTGAAGCGGCCTTCCTTCTGACCCAGAAAGCAGCTTCTTTGCCGAACCTTACTATACCCTCTGAACGGCCGGATGATCCCGTTCAAGGGGGCCGGCAATTCGCGTTCTTGCTGGTCGACAAGTTTTCGATGTTTTCGTTGGCAGCGGCGATCGATACCTTCCGCTCGGCCAACCGCCTGCTCGGCCGCGATTTCTATGGCTGGACGACGGTCTCGGCCGACGGCGATCCCGTCATGGCCTCCAACGGCCTGCCGCTCAAGATCGACTATGCCGTCGCCGATTTGCCGCCGGTCGATATCCTGTTCGTGTCGGTGGGCCTGTCGGTCGAGTTCCCCGGCAAGAGCAAGGTGCTGGCGGCGCTGCGCGGCTGGGGCCGGCGCGGCAATGCGCTCGGCGCGCTGTCGGTGGGCTCTTACCTCCTGGCCGAAGCCGGTCAGCTCGAAGGTTATCGCTGCACCATCCATTGGGAAAACCGCGCCGGCTTCGTCGAGCGCTTTCCCGACATCAATTGCACCGGCAACGTCTTCGAGATCGACCGCAAGCGCTACACCTGCGCCGGCGGCACCACCTCGATCGACCTGATGCTGGAGATCGTGCGTGGCGACTTCGGCTCGAACCTCGCCAACGGCGTTGCCAACCAGTTCCAGCATGAGCGCATCCGCTCCGCCGGCGACCGCCAGCGCGTCGGGCCGGAGCGCGACCTGACCGGCAAGTCGGAGAAGCTAAGGCGCATCGTCGAACTGATGGCCGACCATCTCGACGAGCCGCTATCAGCCGTGCAGCTTGCTAAATCGGCGGGCCTGTCGGTGCGCCAGGTCGAGCGCTTGTTCCTGCGCCATTTGAGCGTCACGCCCGGTCGTTACTACATGCGGCTCAGGCTTGAGCGGGCGCGCGAACTGCTGCGCCAGACCAACATGCCGATCCTCGACGTGGCCATTGCCACCGGCTTTACCTCGCACTCCTATTTCGCGCAGAGCTATCGGCTGCAGTTCGGCCGTCCGCCTTCCGAAGAGCGGCGCACCACCTACTGATGTCGTGGTGCCAGCTCTGCCGGCGCCGATCCTATTACAATGCAACCGTTAGAAGCATGATCCCAAAAAGTGGGTGCCGGTTTTTGGAAAAGATCATGCTCCAACAAAGGGCTAGATCATGATGAGATTTCATCCAAATCTCATCATGATCTAGTAACCCGCTCCAGGCTTGTGTCCGGACGCGCTGTCAAATAGCTTCCGGCGCGGATCAGAGGGCGGCCTCAAGGAGATTTCGATGGCGGAATTTTTGCGGAGCGTCGCTGCGGCGCTGCTCCTTTTGTCGATGACTTCGCTCGGCTTTGCCGCCAACAAGGTTATCATCATTCTTGACGCTTCAGGCTCGATGTGGGCCCAGATCGACGGCAAGCCGAAGCTCGAGATCGCGCGCGAATCGCTGAGGACCGTACTGCAGTCGGTCCCAGGCGACGACGAGATCGGCTTAATGGCCTATGGCCACCGCGAAAAGGGCAGCTGCGACGACATCGAGCTGATCGTGCCGCCGCAAGCCGGCTCGGCTAGCGCCATTTCGGCCGCTGCCGACAGCCTGAAATTCCTCGGCAAGACGCCGCTGACCGCAGCCGTCAAGCAGGCGGCCGAAGCTCTGAAATACACCGAGGACAAGGCGACCGTGGTTCTCATCACCGATGGGCTTGAAACCTGCGAAGGTGACCCGTGCGCGCTGGGCAAGGAACTGGAGGCCTCAGGCGTCGATTTCACCGTCGACGTCGTCGGCTTCGGCCTGACCGCTGACGAGGGCAAGCAGATCGCCTGCCTTGCCGACAACACCGGCGGCAAATATATCCAGGCCTCGGACGAGAAGGCGCTGCAGGAAGCACTGGTCGAAACCGTCGCCGCGCCGGCGCCGGCACCCGCTCCGGCGCCTGCCCCTGAACCGGCAAAGCCCGAATTCAATTTCATCCCGAGCGTGGTCATGGCGGAAGGCGGCGATCCGATCACCGACGGCAATGCCTGGGAGGTCTACAAGGCCAAGGCCGATGGCACGCGCGGCGAGGCCGTCACCACCCAGTACAACAACTACGAGGCCCATCTCGAGCCGGGCGACTATGTCGTCGTCGCGCGCGCCGACGAAGCTCGGGCGGAACAGAAGGTCAATATCGAGGCGGGCCAGGTCTACAAGCCGCTCTTCACCTTGAACGCCGGCACCATGCTCATCCATCCGAAGCCAAGCCAGGGCGCCGAGATCAGTGACGAAGCCCATGTCGACTTCGCCTTCCCAGGCGGCAGCACCACCCACTATGGCGACACCAGGATCATCGTGCCGGCTGGTGAGCAGAAGGTGACGGTTGCGATCGGCAGCGGCTCGGTGACCGAGAACATCCAGCTCGCCGCCGGGCAGACTGTGGAAAAAGACATAGTCGTCGGCGTCGGCCATGCCGCCGTCAACGCCTACTACACTGCAGGTGGCGACAAGGCCGACTCCTCGGGCATCAGCGTCCAGATCGTCAAGGCCAAGAAAAAGATCGACGGCTCGCGTGACGATGTCGCCCACTCCTATGGGCCCGACAGCAAGTTCTGGCTGCCGCCGGACGACTATGTCGCGGTCACCTCGCTTGAGCTCGCAACCGTCGAGCAGCCTTTCAGCGTCAAGGTTGGCGACGTCAAGGACGTCAAGGTGACGCTCGATGCCGGCGTGCTGGTGATGTCGGCGCCGGGCGCCTATTCGATCGAGGTGCTGTCGTCGAAGAAGGATATCCAGGGCAACCGCAAGGCGCTCGGCCTGAACTATGGCGACACCTGGCAGCAGACTATCCCGGCCGGCGACTATGTCGTCCTCCGCCACATGTCCGATCAAGGCCATGACAAGGAAATGCCGGTGACGGTCAAGGCCGGCGAACGGAGCGAGATTACGGTTCAGCCGTAATCTCCATCCATCCCTCACCAAAGGGCGGCCTCAAACCGAGCTCGATCCGCCCTTTTTACAAAATAGGCAATGATGCCTCAGGCCGTGCCGAAAGCACTGGCGCCGTGGTCGGCGCGGCCGACCAACTGGCGGAAACCAGCGAACAGCTCGCGGCCGAAACCGAACTCGTTGCCGATGAGATCGATGTCGGCCGTGCGGCGCAGCGCGAGCTCGGGCCCCGGCACCAGCACTTCCAGCGTGCCGGCATCGGCGTCGAGCCGGATGATGTCGCCGTCATGGATCCTGGCGATCGGCCCTTCCTCGACCGCTTCCGGCGTTACATGGATCGCCGCCGGCACCTTGCCGGAAGCGCCAGACATGCGCCCGTCCGTGACCAGCGCGACGCGCTGGCCACGATCCTGCAGGATGCCGAGCACGGTGGTCAGCTTGTGCAGTTCCGGCATGCCGTTTGCCTTCGGGCCCTGGAAGCGGATGACGGCAATGAAGTCGCCAGTCAGCGTGCCGGCCTTGAAGGCTTCGTTCAGTCCCTGCTGGCTGTCGAACACCTTGGCCGGCGCCTCGATGACGCGGCGTTCCGGCTTCACGGCGGACGTCTTGATGACGGCGTGGCCGAGATTGCCGGCGAGCACTTTCAGGCCGCCGGTCGGCTGGAAGGCCTTCTTGAACGGCGCCAGCACCTTCTCGTCGCCGCTCTGCAGCGGCGAGGCTTCACGCACGACGCCGCCATCTTCGCCGAGCCGGGCCTCGACCGCATAGGGCCTCAGGCCTTCACCCCATACCGTCTGCACATCCTCATGCAGGATGCCTTCGTCGAGCAATTCGCGGATCAGGAAGCCGAGCCCGCCGGCGGCATGGAAATGGTTCACATCGGCAAGCCCGTTCGGATAGACGCGGGCCAGCAGCGGCACCGCTTCCGACAGGTCGGAAATGTCCTGCCAGGTCAGCGTAATGCCGGCGGCGGCCGCCATGGCGATGAGGTGGATTGTGTGGTTGGTCGAGCCGCCGGTGGCGTGCAGGCCGACGACGCCATTGACGAAAGAGCGCTCGTCGATCATGCGGCCGACCGGCGTGTAGGCGTTGCCGAGCGCGGTGATCGCCAGGGCTCGCCTGGTCGCCTCGCGCGTCAGCGCGTCGCGCAGCGGCGTGCCTGGATTGACGAAGGACGCGCCGGGCGTATGCAGGCCCATGATCTCCATCAGCATCTGGTTGGAATTGGCGGTGCCATAGAACGTGCAGGTGCCCGGCCCGTGATAGGATTTGGACTCCGCTTCGAGCAGTTCTGCGCGTCCGGCCTTGCCCTCGGCATAGAGCTGGCGGACCTTGGCCTTCTCGTCATTGGGGAGGCCCGTCGTCATCGGCCCTGCCGGCACGAACACCGCCGGCAGATGGCCAAAGGTGAGGGCTGCAATCACCAGCCCCGGCACGATCTTGTCGCAGACGCCGAGATAGACGGCGGCGTCGAACATGTTGTGCGACAGGCCGATCGCCGCCGACATGGCGATCACGTCGCGCGAAAACAGCGACAGCTCCATGCCGGGCTGTCCCTGGGTCACGCCGTCGCACATGGCGGGCACGCCGCCGGCCACTTGCGCGATGCCGCCAACTTCCTTCGCGGCTTCCTTGATCAGCGCCGGGAAGGTTTCGAAGGGCTGATGCGCCGACAGCATGTCATTGTAGGAGGTGATGATGCCGAGGTTCGGCACCTTGTCGGCGCCGAGCGCCAGCTTTTCAGACGGGCTGCAGACGGCAAAGCCATGCGCGAGGTTGCCGCAAGACAGGACGCCCCGGTTGGCGGTGCGGCTGGACGCCTCGGCGATGCGGCCGAGATAGCGCTCGCGGCCGGCTTTCGAGCGTTGGCGGATGCGTTCCGTGATGGCTTCGATGTCGCGTCTGGCTGTCATGGTCGGTCCTTTCGAGCCCCGGAAGAACGTCCTCCACCGTCTGCCGGGACTACTTTGCGTGAAATCAGGGTGCCCAGAACACCTCTACCGGGGTGGGTGCCGCTTCGAGCACTTTGCGGATGGGCTTTTTCGCACCCGGTCCCATCGCACCGTCGAAGGCGGTGCGCTTGTCCTCGCCTTCTATATGCAGCGCGATGAAGCCGGCGTCGACGATCCGCGCCAGCGGCAGCGTCAACCGGGGTTCGCCGGCGCTTGCCGCGTGAACCGGCAGCACGATCCTTGATGAGGCCGGGTCGAGCAAATCGCCGAGATTCTCGGCGTCGGGAAAGAACGAGGCGGTGTGGCCGTCGCCGCCCATGCCGAGCACGACGACATCGAGGGGCCAGGGCAGAGCCTTCAGCGCCGCATCGTCGGCCGCCGCGGCGGTCTCGATGCTTGCCGCGTAATGGTAGAGCGGCACGAAGTGCGCGGCAGCCGCCTTGTTCTGCAGCAGGTTGGCCGCCACCAGCCCCGCATTCGAGCGCGGCGAGGAGGCCGGCACGAACCGTTCGTCGACCAGCGTCACCGTCACCTTGTTCCAGGCGATCGGAATGGCCGAAAGTGCTGCAAAGAACTTTGCCGGCGTGGTGCCGCCGGAAACGGCAAGCAGGGCCGTGCCGCGCTCGTCGATGGCCTTGGTCAGGCGCGCCGCGACATTGCCGGCAAGGGCTGCCGCCAGGTCCTGGCGCCCGGCAAAGCCGTTCCAGTTATAGACGGGCTCGCTCAATTGCTTTCGTGCCATGTCCGCCCGTCGCGTTCGATCAGCGCAATCGAGGCCGAGGGACCCCATGTGCCGGCCGTATAGCCTTGCGCCTCCTGCCTGGCGCTTTCCCAGGCGTTCTGGATCGGGTCGATCCACTTCCATGCCGCCTCGACCTCGTCGCGGCGCATGAACAGCGTCTGGTTGCCGCGGATAACATCCATGATCAGCCGTTCATAGGCGTCCGGCGCGCGACCGTCGAAAGATGTTGCAAAGCTCATGTCGAGCGGAATCTGGCGCAGCCGCATGCCGCCCGGGCCTGGATCCTTGATCATGATGAACTGCTTGACGCCTTCGTCGGGCTGCAGCCGGATCACCAGTTGGTTGGCTGAGATCGGCCCGGCGCTGTCGCCGAAGATCGAATGCGGGATCGGCTTGAACTCGATGACGATTTCCGAAACGCGGGTCGCCAGCCTTTTGCCGGTCCGGAGATAGAACGGCACGCCGGCCCAGCGCCAATTGCCGATCTCGGCCTTGATGGCGACGAAAGTCTCGGTGGAGCTGTCTTTGCCGAGTTCCTCGACATAGCCTTTCACCGCGCCGCCTGCAGAGGCGCCGGCGCGGTACTGCCCGCGCACGGTGTGCTTGGGTGCCTCATTGCCGTTGATGCGCTTCAGCGCCCGCAGCACCTTCAGCTTCTCGTCGCGCACGGCATCGGCATCCATCGACGATGGCGCCTCCATGGCAACCAGGCAGAGCAGCTGCAGCATGTGGTTCTGCACCATGTCGCGCAGCGCGCCGGCCTTGTCGTAGTAGGTGACGCGGTCTTCAAGACCGACGGTCTCGGCCACCGTGATCTGCACATGGTCGATATGGGCAGAATTCCAAAGCGGCTCATAGAGCGCGTTGGCAAAGCGCAGCGCCATCAGGTTCTGCACCGTCTCCTTTCCGAGATAGTGGTCGATGCGGAAGATCTGGCTTTCGTGGAAGTCGTCTCCAACCACGTCGTTGAGCTTGCGCGCCGAATCGAGGTCGCGGCCGATCGGCTTCTCCAGCACGATGCGTGAATTCGGCGTGATGAGATTGTGGGCTTTCAGCTGGTGCGAGATGTCGCCGAACAGCGCCGGCGCCACCGCCAGATAGAAAGCGCGGATGCGGTCGCTTTCGCCGATCGCCTTTTTCAGCTTGTCGAAGCCGGCACCCGTCGTCGCGTCGGCCGACACGTAGGACAGCCGGGCAAGGAATGTCTTGAGTTCCTCGGCGTCGATGTCGGCCGGCTTCACATGCTGGGAGATCGCCTGCTTGGCGAAAGCCTGGAATTCCTCGTCGCTCATTTTCGAGCGCGAGGTGCCGATGATGCGCGTCGGCTCGGAAAACTGATGGTCGCGCTGGCGGTGGTAGAGGGAGGGGAGCAGCTTGCGTTCCGACAGGTCGCCGGTGCCGCCGAAAATGATGAAGTCGAAAGGATCGACGGGAATGATCTGGCTGGTCATGGTGTGTCCGCTTTGACGCCGCTCGCTGTGACGCGGCTGGATATAATCTAATCGATTTAAATTATCCAGTGCCATGGTGTCACATCAAGGACAAATCACTGCATATTGATTCGGTCCAAATGTGCCTTGACACTGGCTGCCACCCGGAGGCTTTTCATCAAGCGATGGTTCCGGGAGCCTTCGCGCCTGCAACATAAAGCGGGAATGTGACGAAAGCTAATGCGTGTCGCCCAGAAGTGCGAGGCGGTTCTGGGAGATAGACACGCATCGAACAATAAGGAAAATGCGCTTGCGGGGTGGTCTTCAATGAGCGGGAAAAGCATGCGTCTTGAAAACAAGGTCGCCGTCATCACTGGTGCTGCCGCAGGCTTCGGCGAAGGCATGGCCAGGCGATTTGCCGAAGAGGGTGCAAAGGTCGTCGTCGCCGACCTCAACGCCAGGGGCGCCGAGCGCGTTGCCGCCGAAATCGGTGACGCCGCGATCTGGACCCAGACCGACGTTTCGCAGCGTTCCGAATTCGACGAGATGGTCTATGCCGCAAAAAGCGCCTTCGGCCGCATCGATATCATGGTCAACAATGCCGGCTACACCCATCGCAATGGCGACATGCTCGACGTCGACGAGGCGACCTTCGACCTGATCACTTCAGTCAACATGAAGGCGATCTACCACGCCGCACTTGCCGTGGTGCCGATCATGGAGCGGCAGGGCGGCGGCGTCATCCTGACCACGGCTTCGACCGCCGGTTTGCGGCCGCGTCCGGGGCTCACCTGGTACAATGCCTCGAAGGGCTGGGCGATCACCGCGACCAAGTCGATGGCGGTCGAACTCGCGCCCAAGAACATCCGCGTGAACTGCCTTTGCCCGGTCGCCGGCGAGACCGGCATGCTGGAGAAATTCATGGGCACTGACACGCCGGAGATCCGCGAGAAATTCCGTGCCTCGATACCGCTCGGCCGTCTGTCGACGCCGCTCGATATCGCCAACGCTGCGCTTTGGCTTGCGTCGGACGAAGCCGCCTTCATCACCGGTGTGGCGCTGGAGGTCGACGGCGGCCGCTGCATTTGAGCAATTCGGGAAGTACCTCGCTGTTCGCAATGCATGGCAGACAGAGCAATGTCGGCAAGAGTTCGCATCGGTGCGCCGGCCGGCCGAGGAACGAACAGTTGACGTCGTCATGCCGGACCCCAGTTTGACTTCTCGATCACCCGAAAGGCATAACGGGATCGTGGATAGTGTTGGCGGGTGATGAAGATCAGGCAGCAGAAAAGTCGCTATGATCTGGGATGGCGGCTGCGGCTTTACCTGGCCACGCGTGCGCGGGCGCGAAGCAAGGCAATTTTCATCGGCATTACCGGAAGCTCCGGCAAGACCACGGCGGGAAGCCTGCTTGGACACATCCTGGCCGGTCATGGTTCGGTCCATACACAGGTTCTGGCCAACACGATGAAACTGTTGGTCTCGACGCTATCCAGGCGAATGGGAAAGGGCGGCAAAACCGACTACGTCGTCTTCGAGGCTGCTGCATTCGGCCCGGATACAATGAAGCCCATGGCCGAATTGCTTCGCCCCAACGTGGCTGTTGTCACAATGGTCCGGCTGGAGCATCGCGCCAGTTTCAAGACTGTCGAAAACGTCGCACGAGAAAAAAGCGCCCTGGTCGCGGCGCTGGAGCCGGGCGGCTTCGCGATGCTCAATGCCGATGACCCTCTTGTGATGGGCATGGCCTCGGCGAGCGATTGCCGTTCCGTCACATTCGGCACATCGGAGCAGGCGGATTATCGCGTCAGCGATATCGAGGCCTCCTATCCCAAGCCGTTGCGGTTCTCGCTCCACTGGCGCGGCGGTGTGCTCGATATCGAGACGTCGTTCCCCGGCGAGCATTTCTGGCTGCCGACTTCAGCGGCGGTGGCAACCGCTCTTGAGCTGGGCGTGCCTGCGCAGATGGTCAAGCACAGGATCGCGACGTTCCAGCCTCTGGAAAATCGCGGCCAGGTGCTCGTCCCCGCGGGTGGCCCCCACTTCATCGTGGATGCCGCAAAGGCGCCCTGGCATTCGCTGAGCCTTGCCTTCGACATGGTAGCCGGATCGACATTTGGGCGAAAACGTATCGTTCTTGGCCAGCTATCGGATTTTTCCGGCTCGAATAACAGATATGCCCAAGCTTACAGCAGCGCGCGCGAGATTGCAGACCAGGTGATTTATGCCGGCGATCATGCCCATCGCTCCAAGGCGAACCAGGCAGATCGCGACAGCGGCCGCTTCATCGAATTGCGCACGGCCAGGGAAGTGTCGGACTACATCGCCCAAACCGCGCAGCCTGACGAGTTGATCCTGCTCAAGAGCTCGTCCAATCTGCACCTCGAGCGTGTCGCTCTTGCCTGGACCCACGACGTCCAGTGCTGGGTTTCGGTATGCGGCAAGACCGAGGGATGCGAGCAATGCGGCCTCTATGAAGTGCCGTTTGAGCAGCACCGTGAGTTTGTGGCGCAGAGAAAATCGAAGCGCCGCAAGCACAGACTGCTGCGGCTCCTCGGCCGCTAGAATCTTTGGCTGAAGCACGCCAGCGCCCGTTTGACTCTGGAACTTGGCACGACGCATATTAGGCTGGCTAAAAGCTGGCGGGGTGTGAAACTGGAATTGCTGAAAATTCGCAAGGACTTGGGCTGGGCGCTGCGACGGCTGCAGGCGCGCTGGGTGCGGGCGCGTAACAAGGCGACGTTCATCGGCATTACCGGCAGCTCCGGCAAATCCACATCCACCAGCCTGCTTGCACACATACTGGCCGCCCAAGGCAAGGTGCATCTACAGGCCCAGGCCAATACAATGCCTGCGCTCATCCGAACGCTTTACAAGCGCCTGAGGAAGGCCGGCAAAGTCGATTACGTCGTTTTCGAAGCCGGCGCTTCCGACTTCGGCACGATCAGCGCCATGGCGCAGATGCTGAAGCCGAGTGTGGCGGTGGTTACGATGATCCGTCTGGAGCATTTCGGCAAGTTCAAGACTCTGGAAGCTGTGGCGGGAGAGAAGCGGGCGCTGGTCGGGGCACTCCAACCTGATGGACTTGCGGTTCTCAATTGCGATGACCCACTGGTGATCGGCATGGCGTCTGGCGCGAAATGCCGGATTGCGACCTTCGGCCAGTCCGGCGAGGCAGACTACCGCGTGAGTGACGTGCATGCCGCGTATCCGGAATTGCTGCGGTTCACCCTTCATTGGCGCGGTGGCAGCCTGAATATTCAAGCGCCTTTTCCCGGCGAGCAATTCTGGCTGCCGACTGCAGCGGCTGTTGCCGCCGCCTTGGAACTTGGCGTCCCGCCAGAGCAAGTCGTAGCGAGAACGGCATCGTTTGGACCACTGCCCAACCGCTCTACGGTGCAAGAGGTATCCGCGGGCCCGAAATTCCTGGTCGATACGGCCAAAGCGCCCTGGCATTCGCTCAACATTGCTCTGGAGATGATTGCAAAGGCCAAGGGTGCTCGCAAGCGCATTGTGCTGGGGCAGATATCCGACTACGCCGGCTCGTCGAGGAAATACGGCGCCGCCTACAACATCGCGCGCGAAATCGCCGATGAGGTCATTTATACCGGCGACAATGCGCATCGCTCGCGCGCCAGCCAGGCCGACCGCGACAGCGGCCGTTTCATTGAGCTTCGCACTGCCAAGGAAGTTTCGGATCATATCAAACGGACGGCAGTCCCAGGAGAACTGATTCTGCTGAAAAGTTCGTCCAACCTTCATCTGGAAAGGATCGCGCTCGCCTGGACACACGACGTCAAATGCTGGGTCCCGATATGCCGCAAGTCGGAAAGCTGCCAAATGTGCGGCCTCTACGAGGTGCCGTTCGAGGAACAGCGGGATTTCCTGGCGAAGCGCAAACTTGCTCGCAGGAGACACCGTTTCAGGTGGTTGCTCGGCGGCTGACCAGATCTGGCGGCTTGCGTGTCAATCCCCGGTCTTGATGTAGCTCTTGTAGATCCAGCCGCGCTTGCCGTTGTAGACGATCTGGCACCATTTCTTGCAACTCATCACCTGCACCGACGACTTGGCGGGCACGGTCCCCATGGCGGCGGCGTTTTTCTGCGGACCGCTGCGCATTGTCACCGCCCTGAGGATGCGTCCGGTGCCGGCGGCAGCAGCCACCTTCTGTGGCTTGGCCTTGGCCTGGGTATCGTCCGTTGCGGCGGAAGATTGCTCGTTTGGAAGTTGCGGTTTTGGCGTCGGTATGGCGGCGGTCTCGGCGTCGTCGTCATTGGCGGGAGCAGCGACCTTTGACAGCTGCGTCGTGGCGTCGCTCTGCGCCGCCGGTTCTTCGAATGCCGCGGCATCAGACGGTTTGGCGGCAGCCTGCTCGGCAGGCGCCTGATCGGATGGCGTCGCGGCAGGGTCGCTGTTGGATTGCGCCGCAGTCCAGCGCGGATCGTTCGCCGACAGCGGCGGCATGGCAGCCCCACCGGCAGCGACCGTCGATGAAACCGCATCGCCCTTGCGCGCGGCTTGTGGCGCCGCTACCGCGGCAGCCGTGGCCGCGACCGGGGCAATCTTGGTCGTCTTGACCGGAAAAGTCGGAACGTTCTGCTGTGTGCTGGCGATCGCTTGCCGGTCGCTGGCCGGCAACGCCAGCCAAAGCGCTATGCCCGCCACGCCAAGCAGCGCTGCGGTGCCGACCGCGGCGATCACCAGATGCGAATTCGTGCGCACCCCCTGCCAGAAGGAGGGCCGCATGTCATAGCCGAATTGCATGGCGAAGCGCCGACGTTCCGGCGCGCCGAAACTGAAGGGCTCGTTCACTCTTGCCACCTCCAAAAGATGAGCCGGTGTTCTTTCGATCGGCGCCGGCAGCCCGGCATTCGATCGGCATCGGTCCCAACAACAAAGCGGGCAGGCCCGCAGAAATCCCCGTTCAATCGCCCAGAACCGGCATCCTTTGCCCTTGATTGTGGCATCAGTGCGCCCTCAGGGGAATTGTGCGCTCTTGTTAAGGATTCTGCAACGTCTCGCTGCGGCAACCAACAGCTCAATAGAATCAGCTCAGTACCAGCCACGGCCGATATGAGATACTTTCTCTATATTCGGTCCCTCAGGGAAAACCAGTTCAGTGCCAAGAACAATAATGGCGTTCTAAATCGCCGGCCGCCGGGAAAAGCCGGGATGTTCAGGTCCTCGATCAGCTTCAGTCTGTCGCGGTTGCCGGCGGCGGTCTGGGCATAGAGCTTGCCGAAGAAGTTCGACAGCATCACGCCGTGGCCGGAATAGCCTCCGGCCGAGATCACATTGGGCATCACCTCGCGCACGAACGGTTTCCTGGGCATGGTGATGCCGACATAGCCGCCCCAGCCATGGGTGATCTCGACATCGCTCAGTTCCGGATAAAGCTCGGCTATCTGCCGGCGGATATGGACATGGATGTCCTTCGGATCGTTGACGCCATAGACCTCGCGCCCGCCGAACAGCAGCCTTCCATCCCTGGATTTGCGGAAATAACGCACGACGAAACGCGAATCGTCGACCGCCTCGCCGCCCGGCAGCACTTTCGAATCGACGCCCAGCGGCACCGTCGCGCCGATGAAGGAACCGATGGGCATGATGTGCGCGGCACTCACCGGCTCGAGCGTGCCGCCATAGGCATTTACACCGATCAGGCATTTCTGGGCGGTGATGGTTCCTCTCGAAGTCGTCACCCTGACCTTGCCGCCGCTGGAGGTAACACCGGTCGATAGTGTCTGCTCGAACAGGTGCGCGCCGGCCGCTGCCGCGACCTTTGCCGTGCCGATCACCAGCTTCATCGGGTGGATGTGTCCGGTGCCGGTGTCGCGGGTGCCGCCGAAGTAGCGTGTGGAGCCCAGCCGTTCGGCCGTTTCCCTGGCATCCATGAAGGCCATGTGCGGATAATTGAAGCGGCCCGCCATGATCTCGGCATGCGCCTTGTAGTCGTCGAGATAACGCGGCTTGTGCGCCACGGACAACTGGCCGGGCATATAGTCGATGTCGATCTGGTTGACGGCGGCGAATTCGAGCAGGTGCGCTTTCGCCTCCTCGGCAAGGTCGAACAGCGCCTTGGCGCGGGAGAAGCCGTATTCGGCCTCCATCTCTTCGGCCCAGGCGCGCTGGCCCGTGCCGAGCTGGCCGCCATTGCGCCCTGAAGCGCCGTCGCCGAAGCGATGCGCCTCGATCAGAACGACGTCGGCTCCCGCCTTCGCCAAATGAGCGGCCGCCGACAGCCCGGTGAAGCCACCGCCGACGACGACGACGTCGCAGCTGCGGTCGCCGTCCAGGGCAGGGTACTCAGGGCGTGGTCCGGCTGTGTCTTCGTACCAGGAGCGACCGGGGGAGATAGGTGATTGGTAAGGCATGGGGACACCAGCCAATGGTGAATGGTGAATGGTGAATGGCTGCGAGACGCACGACGTCTGCGCTCATCCATCCAATATGAAACTACTCACCATTCACTATTCACCATTCACACGACGAAGTCGCCGCTCACACGTTGAGCAACAGATACTCCCGCTCCCACGGGCTGATCACTTCCATGAAGGTCTCGAACTCCGCCCGCTTGATCGCTGCATAGGTTGCGGCGAAGGACTTGCCCAGAAGAGCGCATAGTTCCTCGTCGCCTTCGAAAAGATCGACGGCTTCGAGCAGGCCTCGTGGCAGGTCGATCTCATCGGCGTTTGCGGTGGTCAGCACCGGAGGCTCGGCCTTGATCTTGTTGGTGATGCCGATCAGCCCGCAGGCAAGTGAGGCCGCCAGCGCCAGATAGGGGTTGGCGTCGGAAGACGGGATGCGGTTTTCGACACGCCGCGCCGCCGGATCCGAGCGCGGCACGCGGAACGCCGTGGTGCGGTTGTCATAGCCCCATTTGTTGTTGACCGGCGCCGAGGCCGACTGCGTCAGCCGGCGGTAGGAATTGACGTAAGGGGCAAACATCACCAGCGCGTTCGGCACATGCTTCTGCATGCCGCCGATGAAATGGAAGAAGTGGTCGGTTTCCGAGCCGTCCTTCGCCGAAAAGATATTCAGCCCGGTCTTCTTGTCGATGATCGACTGGTGGATGTGCATGGCAGAACCTGGCTGGCCCTGGATCGGCTTGGCCATGAAGGTGGCATAGATCTCATGCTTCAGCGCTGCCTCGCGGATGGTGCGTTTGAACATGAACACCTGGTCGGCGAGCTCGACCGGATCGCCGTGACGCAGATTGATCTCGAGCTGGCCGGCGCCTTCCTCGTGGATCAGCGTGTCGATCTCCAGGCCCTGGCTTTCGGAGAAATGGTAGATGTCGTCGATCAGTTCGTCGAACTCGTTGACGCCGGCGATCGAATAGCCGGCGCCGCCGCCGATTGCCCGTCCGGAACGCCCGACGGGTGGGGTCAGCGGATAATCCGGGTCGGGGTTCTTGCGCACCAGATAGAATTCGATCTCGGGCGCCACCACCGGCTTCAGCCCGCGCTTGTCATAGGCTGCTACCACGCGCTTCAGGACGTTGCGCGGCGTGAACTCGACCGAACGGCCATCCTGATGGACGAGGTCGCAGATGACGGCGGCCGTCGGGTCTTCTTCCCACGGCACGACGGTCAACGTCGACAGATCCGGCATAAGCTTCAGGTCGCCATCATCCTCCGGATAGTGGAAACCGTTGCCATCCTCGGGATAGCCGCCCGAAATCGTCGTCATGAACACTGCCGATGGCAGCGCCAGCGAGGTGTTGGAAGTGAATTTCTTCGACGGCATCATCTTGCCGCGCGCGACGCCAGCCTGATCAGGCGTGATGCATTCTATGTCTTCGATGCCGCGCCATTCCAGCCAAGCGCTGACTTCCTTCCAGTTCTTCACGCCGCGTTGATTTTTCACGAAGGCAGGCGTTCGGACGCGTCCTCCGCGGGTCGACGGACGGACTTCCTTTTTCGCAGGCGGCATCATTCACCAGTTTGGGTTGCAATTATCACAGTATAGCTGTTGCCGGTGATGGAAGGGAAGGGGAGCCGGCCCGATAGGTGCGGCAACGAGGCTGGACGGCCTCTGTCAGACGGCCTTGCCGGGCAGCGCATTTGCATCCAGCCATCTGCGCAAGGCACCGGCATAGAGCCTGCGCCATCCGCTTTGCGGCGCGGTCAGGAACCAGGATTGGCTGAGGTCCCAGCTGTCTGCGCACAGATCCCTGAGCCTTGTGTTGATGATGCCTTTGCCGGATAGCGGATAGACCGAGAATTCGGAAAAGAAGATCGCGCCGTCGATTTCGTAGAAATCGCAACGCATGTGATCGAACGGCACGGTCAGCCGCTCGGCGATGGCAAGCATGCGCGGGAAGGATGCCGGCAGGTCGATCCGGACCCACTGGGGGCCGCTGCCTGGCGGTGGCGGCGCATAGGTTCCGTCCCGGTCGAAATGACATTTCTGTTCGTTGCCGTGCTCATCCCGACGTGCGGCATAGACATAGGCCGTCGTCCCGTTGGACACGTGGAATTTGTACTCCAAAGCGACAGGCTGACTGTCCTGAAGGAGCATCTCTTCCACAAGGATGCGCCTGCTGGCGTACTTGTAGCCCCATTCGCCGAATTTCCTGCCGTAGCGACGGCGCATCCAGCGAGCTGTACGCCGGCGCAGCCTGGCTCTGTCCACCTCACCGTTGCGCACCATCATGTTCCAGCGGCAGCCATGATTGGCCTTCACCATGACATTGCCGGCAAGAACCTCCGCCGGAATCTTTGTTGCGTCTTCCCCGGACCATAGGACCTCGGCAGTCTTTAGTTCGGGGCAGGTGGACAAAGCGTAGGTTTTCGAGGCGAGCTTGTCGCAAGCTGTCGTGAAAAACGGATTGTGATCGAAAAGCTTTCGCCACAGGAACTTGTCTGCATAGGAAGCCGGTCTCGCCGGATCCGGCAGCATGCCGCTATGGTCGAATGTGCGTTTGCAAATCATGGGATGGCGCACCAGGCACCATGCCCGCGCCAGGGCGAGGATCACTCGATCGCTCTTTCCAAGAGCCGACACGATCAGCCCAGCTGCCGGGTCGAAGATGAACCGTCTCGTCGGGCGACGAACACGTCTCTGGTCATGTTTCGCGAGATGCTCGTGCGGCCGATGACCTCTAGCCGAGGGTCAAGTGTGCGTTCCGCATTTTCAGCCCAAAGCCTGCCTAGCGAAACAGGCTCCCACAAAACGATCTGCACAGTCTCGGCCGCGGTATCGGCGATACGAGACACGACAGCTGCCTTAGGCGAAACCATGCTCGCGACATAGACAACCTGAGCGTCGCTGTAATCATAATCGCATCCGTCGCACAGCTCGGCCCGCATGCGCGCATAGCTGAGCTTGGCGGCGAGCCTGTTTGCCGTTTCGACGGCTTCGGGAACGATGTCGAGGCCGATGATCTCAGGGACAGTTGTCTGGTCGTGAATACGGAACATGGTGAACGGTCGCCCGCCGCAGCCGACCATGACAGCGCGGCGGCAATTATTGAAATCGACATGATCGAAGACTTCGTCGAGGCGGTTATAGGCATCCTTTGATGACAGCACGCCGATGCTTGTTTTCCCCGCTGCGATCTGTCTGAACGATGCCGGACCGCTCAGGTCCTGATCCAGCATCTGCCTGATCTCGGCGGCATCTTGCGCCTGCACCATCTTGCCGAATGCGGCGGTCAGCGCCGGTCGGTGCGAAAGGATCTCCGGGTAGGTTTCAAGCAACGCCTCGCCGGTATCGTGTCCCATGGCGATGCCAAGATCTCGGATGGCATTTATGAGTTCGGTCGGAGCGCGACCTGGCAAGGAGCTCAGAATTTGCTCCAGTTCACGCTTCCAGGCGCCCAATTCCGGCATTGTTGCCCACCATTCCCCTTGCCGTAGCTAGCAGTGCGCGGCGACAACGTCTACATCACTGCCTTCACTTGAAACGGGACAGTCGACCATGCCCCTGACCACTATCGGCTTCGACGCCGACGACACGCTGTGGCAGAACGAACAGTTCTTCCGCCTGACCGAGAAGCACTTTGCAGCCCTGCTCGCCGATCATGGCGAGGCCGAGCACATCTCGGCGCGGCTGCTGGAGGCCGAGAAGCGCAACCTCGCCGTCTACGGCTTCGGCATCAAGGGCTTTACCTTGTCGATGATCGAGACTGCGATCGACTTGACCGAGGGCCGCGTTCCGGCCTCGACCATCGCCGAAATCCTGGCTGCCGGCCGCGATATGCTCGGCCATCCTGTCGAGGCGTTGCCGCATGCGCGTGAGACCGTGGAAAGGCTCGCCGGCGCCTACCATCTGGTGCTGATCACCAAGGGCGATCTGTTCGACCAGGAGCGCAAGCTGGCGGCGTCCGGCCTTGGCGACCTGTTCGATGCCGTCGAGATCGTCAGCGACAAGAGCGCCGCCACCTATGCCAGGATCTTTGGCCGTCACGGCAGCCCGCAGACCAGCATGATGGTCGGCAATTCGCTCAAGTCGGACGTGGTGCCGGCCCTCGAGGCCGGGAGCTGGGGTGTGTACATCCCGCACGAACTCACCTGGGTGCTCGAACATGTCGAACCGCCGGTGGCAGCACCGCGCTTCCGCCAGATTGTCGATCTTGGCGAACTGCCGGCTTTGATCGAGAGCATCGGCAAGGAAGGCTGACCGCCCCGCACGCGTTCGGGCGGATTGCGATCAGCCGCGCCCGAGACTGATCAGCCGGTCGACCACCGGCTGTAGCCTTTCGGTGGTGATCGGCTTGGTTACCACCACATCGACCACGCTCGACAGGCCCAGGCTGTCGGGCGTGCCGGTCTTGGTTGAAAGCAGGATCACCTTGG
The DNA here is from genome assembly GCF_030323205.1 of Mesorhizobium sp. C395A. Taxonomy (NCBI): domain Bacteria; kingdom Pseudomonadati; phylum Pseudomonadota; class Alphaproteobacteria; order Hyphomicrobiales; family Phyllobacteriaceae; genus Mesorhizobium; species Mesorhizobium sp. C395A. The sequence continues at coordinate 6,211,925 of NZ_CP100473.1, forward strand.
GGAGCGACCGCCCAGATGTCCGCCGCAAGGCGTCGATGGCCGCCATCAGCGCGCGGCAGTCCTCGTTGTCGGGGCCGCCATCGAGAACGACGGCGCCCGGAATGAGGGTTCGCAATGTCTTGGCCGCCATTTCGGGCGACTCGGAGATCGGCTTCAGTCCGGACTTCTCGACGATCTTCGACACCACCACCCGGTTGATCGGCGATTTTCCAACGACCAGCACGTGGGAGAAATCCGTTGATATCTCGGAGTTCGCGTCCCTGCTTGACGAATTCAGATGTTTGGCGGTGTCGGTCTCGCGGTTCACAGGGCACATGGGCGGGGCGGGCACTCGGCGCTGCTTCAATGCAGGGTTGAAATCCGAGAGCCAATTGGCGTGAGATCGCCCGCCATGTCAAGCTGAAATGACGGACCTGCGAAATATAGCCGGAAATATTAAACCCCGAGACAAGGTCTGTTTTCGAACTGTAGTTAAGTTTACGCTCAAAATCAAAAGTCACCCGCGCTGAAAACCCGCGGGTGACGTTGAAATCGGCCAGTGAGCGGCGGGGTTCATAGGTTCCACAAGCACAAAGCTTCCGTTAGGGAAGATCAGCCGTGACTCTTCTGCGTGACGATCACCGGGATCAGCAGGTCGCCCCAATTGCCGTCGCCGCCATGATGCCGGGCCGAGCGCACCAGTTCCACCGAGACGCCGGCCTCGACTGCCTTCATCACCGATTGATTGAGCCTGTGCAGGTCGTTGGCCAGCATGCGGATCGTCGCCTGCTGGTCGACGCTCATCGTGGTCGACTGCTCTTCTGCACGTTCCTTGACGCGGCTTATCGATGCCATTTTTCTTCTCCTATGTCCCTTTGCCCTGTTGGGCGTTTCCTCTGGTTGTTTTCTGTTATTCCGCCGCCGGTTTGAACTGCGCGTGCTCGGTCGATTCATGCATGGCGGTGGTCGAGGACTGGCCGCCGCTGATCGCCATCGACACGGCGTCGAAATAACCGGTGCCGACCTCGCGCTGGTGCTTGGTCGCGGTGTAGCCGTGGACTTCGGCCGCGAACTCGGCTTCCTGCAGCTCGGAATAGGCGGCCATCTGCCGCGCCTTGTAGCCGCGGGCCAGCTCGAACATGCCGAAATTGAGCTGGTGGAACCCGGCCAATGTGATGAACTGGAACTTGTAGCCCATGGCGCCGAGCTCGCGCTGGAACTTGGCGATCGTCGCGTCGTCGAGGTTCTTCTTCCAGTTGAACGACGGCGAGCAATTATAGGCGAGCAGCTTGTCCGGATGATGCCTGCGCACGCCTTCGGCGAATTTCTTGGCCTGCGCCAGATCGGGCTTGGATGTTTCGCACCAGATCAGGTCGGCATGCGGCGCATAGGCAATGGCGCGCGCGATGCACGGTTCGATGCCGTTCCTGACCTGGTAGAAGCCTTCAACCGTGCGGCCGGCATCGTAGTCGACGAAAGGCTGGTCGCGCTCGTCAATGTCGGAGGTCAGAAGCTTTGCCGCTTCCGCATCGGTGCGTGCCACGACTAGCGTCGGCGTGCCCATCACGTCGGCCGCCAGACGCGCCGCGTTGAGGTTGCGGATATGCGCGGCGGTCGGGATCAGCACTTTGCCGCCGAGATGGCCGCACTTCTTCTCAGAGGCCAGCTGGTCCTCATAGTGGACGCCGGCAGCGCCCGCCTCGATGAACGCCTTCATGATCTCGAAGGCGTTGAGCGGTCCGCCGAAGCCGGCCTCGGCATCGGCGACGATCGGCGCGAACCAGGTTTCGACCGACAGGCCGTTGCCTTCCGAGGTCTCGATCTGATCGGCGCGCTGCAGCGTGCGGTTGATGCGCTTGACCAGTTCGGGCGCCGCATTGGCGGGATAGAGCGACTGGTCCGGATACATGGCCGACGCGGTGTTGGCGTCGGCGGCGACCTGCCAGCCCGAGAGATAGATTGCCTTCAGCCCGGCACGCACCTGCTGCATCGCCTGGTTGCCCGACATGGCGCCGAGTGCATTGACGAAGTCTTCCTCGTGGATGAGCTTCCACAGCCGGTTGGCGCCCATTTCGGCAAGACTCTGGCGTATCTGGACCGACCCGCGCAGCCGCTTCACATCGTCCGGCGAATAGGCTCGTTCGATGCCGTCGAAGCGGCCTTCGGGCGCGGATGGGACAAGATTGTAAAAATCAGTCATTGGTCACTCCAGATCAATCGATGTCAGTGTCTTGAAACGCCGCGCCCTGGGACAGTGTGCGTCGTCTGTGTGTGACATCATTTACACTGCGCCGCGACGAGAGCGAGGAAAACCGCTATTTCTGGTAGAAAATAAGAGAAAACCTGTGTTGTGTTTGACTGCTTATCGCGGTAAATCTGTCATGATTGTAAAAGATGGTGCGCCGTTCATCGCTCGCAAGTCGTGTAAATTCCTGTCAAGGAAAGCCGATGGCCGACCAGAAGATATTCGCCGGGCCGCGCATCCGCCGCATCCGCATCGCCAGAGGCCTGACCCAGACGGCGATGGCCGAGGGGCTCGGCATCTCGCCGTCCTATCTCAACCTGATCGAGCGCAACCAGCGGCCGCTGACGGTGCAACTGATCCTGAAGCTGGCCTCTGTCTACAAGGTCGACCCGCATGAATTGCAGGGTGAGGCGAGAGGGTCGATCTCGGCCTTGAAGGAAGTGTTCGGCGACCCGCTGCTTGCCGGTGAGCTGCCGGGCGACCAGGAACTGATCGAACTGGCCGAGGCAGCCCCCAACGCATCGGCTGCGATGATAAAACTGTTTCGCGCTTACCGCGAGCAGGCCGAGCGGCTGTCCGATCTCAACGAGCTTCTGGCGCGCGAGGGCCGCGCCACGGCGCTGTCCGGTGCGCGGCTGCCGATCGACGAAGTGCACGAGATTTTCGAGCGCCGGCCGAACCATTTTGCAGCACTGGAGGAAGAGGCCGAGGCCTTCACCTCGGTGCTCGACCCCGGCGACGATCTGTTCGGCGCGCTGAAGGCGTGGCTGAAGCGCGAGTATGGCATTGTCGTTAAAGTGCTGCCGGTCGCCACCATGCCGAACTGGCGCCGCCGTTATGACCGTCATTCGCAGCGTCTTTTTCTATCGGAGCGGCTGTCGCCGTTCGACCAGTTGCGCGAAGTCGCCATGGAGGCCTGCCTGATCCGCATGACGGTCGCGATCGCCGGCGAAATTCAGGCGCTGAAGCTCGGTACGGACGAAGCCCGCCGGCTCGCCCGCTTCGAGTTCGGCCGCTACGCCGCCAATGCCTTGATGATGCCCTATCAGGCCTTTCATGCCGCCGCCGTGCGGGCTCGTTACGATATCGATGTGCTGCGCTCGCGTTTCGGCGTCTCCTTCGAACAGGCGGCGAACCGCCTGACCATGCTGCAGCGTCCTGGCTTGTCCGGGGTCCCGTTCTTCATGCTCGAGGTCGACAATGCCGGCAACCGCTTCCGCAAGGCCGGCGGCCAGGGCTTTCCGCAAAGCCGCTTTGGCGGCGGCTGCCCGAAACTGCCGGTCCATGCCGCTTTCGCTTCGCCTGGCCAAATCCTGGTGGAGGCGGTGGAAATGCCCGACGGCGCCGAGTTCCTCTGCATCGCACGCACGCTCGAAGGGCCGCAGGGTTCGTTCTCCGAGCGTCCGCGCCGCACCGCGCTGCTGTTGGGCTGCGATATCGGCTTTCGCGACGAGATCGTCTATGGCGCCGGGCTGCCGGCAAAGGCCGGACAGGGCGCCGCCACGCCGGTCGGTCCCGCTTGCCGGCTGTGCGAACGCATCGGCTGCCTCGCCCGCGCCGAGCCGCCGGTGACCCGTCCGCTGGGCCTCGACGAGATGGTGACGGGCCTGAGCGCTTTCGATTTCCAGTGATGCTTCTCGGGCTTGAGGTCGCGGAAGACTGCAGCTGTTTGCGCTAATCAATACAGCGCGGCCCGAACCATCGCCGAACCAAATATTGATTAAGCATCGGCGCTGCGCTATCGAAGGTGAGCTGCAGGGCAGCCAAGGGGGGACGGCTTATGAACAGGAAAGCTTTGTGGCTTGGCGTGGCGCTTGCCCTTTTGGCGGGGCCTGTTCTGGCAGAAAAATCCTCGGAATTCTTCAAGGACTATCAACAGTATAGTGACGACGGCAAGGCATTCCTGGACAAAATCGATCCAAAGACCGGCGCGGTCGACCTTCCCGAAGGCATCCATCTCGATCTCAAGGACAAGTTCTATTTTCTGGGCAAGAAGGACGCGACGTCCGTCCTGACCGAGGCCTGGGGCAATCCGCCTGATACCGCGTCCGAAGCAATCGGCATGATCTTCCCGGCCAAGTACGAGCCCATCGCCGGCAACGGTTGGGGCATCGAATTGCGCTATGAAAAGATCGGCCATGTCGATGACGCCGACGCCGCATCCATCGACTACACCGAACTGCTGAGCAGCATGCAGGCGGACACATTGTCGGCCAACGATCAGCGGGTAAAGGACGGCTTTCCCCCGATCAAGCTAATCGGCTGGGCCTCGCCGCCGGTCTATGATTTCGTCCACAAGCGGCTGCACTGGGCCAAGGAACTGCAGTTCGGAGACGATACCGTCCACACGCTCAATTACGACGTCCGTTTCCTCGGCCGGGAAGGCGTCTTCGTGATGAGCTACATCGCTACGGTTGAACAATTGCCGGAGATCAAGCAGAGCCTGGACGAAGTGCTGGGCGTGGCGGACTTCAACACCGGCAAGAAATACACCGATTTTCTGCCCGGCACCGACACGGTCGCCGCGGTTGGCATTGGCGGCCTCATCGCCGGAAAACTCGCGGCAAAGGCCGGCCTGATTGCGGTCGCGGTCATCGCCCTGAAAAAGTTCGGCATTCTGCTGCTGGTACCGTTGGCCGGTCTTTGGCGCTTTATCCGCGGCAACAAGGGCACGTCCTAGAAACGGCGGTGTTTGCCCGTATGGCTGCCGGTTGGCGGTGCGCCAAAGGGAATGCCGGGCTGGATCACGTCCGGCGGTAGCCTATGCGCTAGGCGAATACGGCACGTTTCTGTCGTCCATTGTGCATCATGCCGCCCCGAGATAGCCGACAGTCGCACCCCATGACCGATACCGCATCTTCTCCAATCGCCGCACCGCCGATCGTCTCGCCTCGCGAAGAGCGGGTCGGCTTGCTGCTGGTGTTCCTGTCGGCGCTGATGTGGAGCTTTGGCGGCACCATCGCCCGCTTCATCGACACCGCTGACAGTTGGACCGTGGTGTTCTGGCGATCGCTGTGGGCGGCTGTGTTCCTGATTTGCTTCATGGCCTGGCGCGACGGCTGGCGCGGCATGTTGCGGCTGTTTCGCGACATGGGCCTGCCCGGCCTTGCCGTGGCCGTCTGTTTCGCCACGGCGTCGACGTGCTTCGTTGTCGCGCTCGCCTACACCACCGTTGCCAATATCCTGTTGATGCAGGCCGGTGTGCCGCTGCTGGCGGCATTGCTTGCCTGGGTGCTGTTTCGCGAACGCGTCGCCATCGCGACCTGGGTGGCGATCGCCGCCGTCATCGCCGGCGTCGCCATCATGGTGTCGGAATCGCTCGACGGCGCCGTATCGCCCATTGGCGACGGGCTGTCGCTGCTGATCGCCGTCATGTTCTCGATTGCCACCGTCATCACCCGGCGCTTCGCCCATGTGCGCATGACGCCGGCGACGTGCCTCGGTACGATGCTGGCAGCGGCTTTCGCCGCATCGCAAGCCACGCAGTTTGCCACGTCGACCCACGACATGGCTTTCCTGTTTGCCTTCGGCGTTATCAATCTCGGCCTGGGCCTTGCCTTCTTCGCCACCGGCGCGAGGCTGGTTCCGGCGGCGATCGCAGCACTCCTCGGCACGTTCGAGCCGATCATCGGACCGATCTGGGTCTGGCTCGTTCATGGCGAGGTGCCCTCGGTGCGCACCATCATCGGCGGCGCGGTGGTGGTCGCCGCGCTGCTCGTCCATATCGCGCTTGAATTCAAGCGCCAGGCGAGGCCTGCACGGCCGGGGACCACTGGCCTGCCATCCCCTAATTGACCCGCCTTTCCCTTGGTTGAGCCCGTCTTCCCTAATTACACCCGTCTTTCCCCAATTAGCGAAGCCGCACGCCCCTATTGACCGAGCTTCCCCGCGCGGGCCATTGACAACCTTGCTGCGGCACGGGCAGGCTGGGGCACGGCAACAACAAGACAGGCTTATCTTGCCAAGTGTCCCCGCCGGTCGGACCAAGACCGGACCACAGCGTCGTATCCCTGCCAGCGCCGCGGCGAAAGCCTCTGACGGCGTCACCGCGCCCGCCATGCGGGCACACAGAGCCATCATCTGCCGCTCGTCGAACCGCCCGGACGGCGCTGGCAGTTCATGCTTGTGGCTGCCCGGAAAGCTCAATACTCTGAAGCAAATGCCCAATCGCGCTCGAACAGCGACGACTTGGCGAAGGAACACTCATCAAAGGAGAACAGCATGATCCGCAAAGCGCTCTGGCTTTCGGCAACCTCGGCATTTCTGACGCTTTTCGCCGTTGGCGGCCATGCCGAGAATCGCGTCGTCAACGTCTTCAACTGGTCGGATTACATCGACAGTTCGATCATTGACGACTTCACTAAGGAGACCGGCATCAAGGTCGTCTACGACACCTTCGATTCCAATGAAATCCTCGAAACCAAGCTGCTTGCCGGCGGCAGCGGCTATGACGTCGTCGTGCCCAGCGGCAACTTCCTGGCCCGCCAGATCCAGGCCGGCGTGTTCCAGAAGCTCGACAAGTCGAAGCTGCCCAACATTTCCAACATGTGGGACACGGTTTCGGAGCGCACCGCCAAATACGATCCGGGCAACGAATATTCGATCAACTACATGTGGGGCACGGTCGGCATCGGCTACAACATCAAGAAGGTGAAGGCTGCACTCGGCACCGACAAGATCGACAGCTGGGATGTGTTCTTCAATCCCGACAGCCTGGCCAAGCTGAAGGACTGCGGCGTCTATGTGCTGGACTCGCCGGCCGACATCATCCCGGCGGCGCTCAAATATCTCGGCCTCGATCCGAACAGCACCTCACCTGACGACATCGCCAAGGCCGAGGAGACGTTGCTGAAGGTGCGGCCGTATATCCGCAAATTCCATTCGTCCGAATACATCAATGCGCTCGCCAACGGCGATATCTGTTTGGCGGTCGGCTGGTCGGGTGACGTCTTCCAGGCACGCAACCGCGCGGTCGAGGCCAAGCAAGGCGTCGAGATCGGCTATTCCGTGCCCAAGGAAGGCGCCCAGATGTGGTTCGACCAGATGGCGATTCCCGCCGATGCGCCGCATGCCGCCGAGGCACTCGAATTTCTCAACTACATGATGAAGCCGGAAGTGATCGCCAAGTCGTCCAACTATGTGCTGTACGCCAACGGCAACAAGGCTTCGCAGCAGTTCGTCGACAAGGCACTGTTGGATGACCCGGCTGTCTATCCGGACGCCGAGACCCTGAAGAAACTCTATACGGTCCAGCCCTACGATCCCAAGACCCAGCGCCTGATCACGCGCAGCTGGACCAAGATCGTCACCGGCCAGTAAGCAACGCGACTGGTCCCGGCAGTCATCTGCCGGGACCATTCTTCTCTGGGGCAAGAAGCAAAAAAACAGGACGGAGTGGGACATGAAATCGCTTGGCAGCATCCGCAGGGATTTTGCGCCTTGGACTGATCCGAATGCCAAGCCATACATTCAGTTCGAGAACGTCACCAAGAAGTTCGGTGACTTCACAGCCGTCAACAATCTATCGCTGACCATTTTCGAGCGCGAGTTCTTCGCCCTGCTCGGCGCGTCCGGTTGCGGAAAGTCGACTTTGCTCAGGATGCTTGCCGGCTTTGAGGAGCCGACCGCCGGCCGTATCCTTCTCGACGGCCAGGATTTGCGCGGCATCCCGCCCTATCGCCGCCCGGTCAACATGATGTTCCAGTCCTATGCGCTGTTCCCGCATATGACGGTGGAAAAGAACATTGCCTTCGGCCTCAAGCAGGAAGGCATGCCGGGACCGGATATCGAAAAGCGCGTCGCCGAGATGCTGAAGCTGGTCAAGCTCGAGCAGTTCGCCAAGCGCAAGCCGCACCAGCTCTCCGGCGGGCAGCGCCAGCGCGTCGCACTCGCCCGCTCGGTCGCCAAGCGGCCGAAAGTGCTGCTGCTCGACGAACCGCTCGGCGCGCTCGACAAGAAGCTGCGCGAGGAAACGCAGTTCGAGCTGATGGACCTGCAGCAAAATCTCGGGCTCACTTTCGTCGTCGTCACCCACGACCAGGAAGAGGCGATGACCATGGCCGACCGCATCGCCATCATCGACAAGGGCGAGGTGATGCAGGTGGCGACGCCGGCGGAAGTCTATGAAGCCCCCAGTTCGCGCTTCGTTGCCCACTTCGTCGGCAATGTGAACATGTTCGAGGGCAAGGTCGCCGAGCGTGCGGCAAACACCACGCGCATCACCGGCGCGACAGGGGCCCAGATCGTCGTCGAAAACAGCACCGATACAAAGGCCGGTTCCGACATCGTCTTCGCCATCAGGCCGGAGAAGATCAAGGTGTCGTCGACGAAACCGGCCGACGCCGTCAATGCGCTTGAGGGCGAGGTCTACGACGTTGCCTATCTCGGCGACATGACCGTCTACCACATCCGGCTGGATGACGGGCAGATCATCAGGGCAAGCGCGCTCAACGCGGCGCGAGTCACCGAGGACCCGCTGACCTGGAACGACCGCGCCTGGGTCTCCTTCCGGCCGGATGCCGGCGTCGTGCTGACACGGTAGGGGGCGGCCATGTCCAACATTGCACTCACCGACGCCGGTCCATCGGCCGCGGCCAAACCGTTCCTGATGCGGCTCGGTGCCGGCTTTGTCAGCCGGCTCGTCATCATCGTGCCTTATCTCTGGCTGCTGTTCTTCTTCTTCATCCCGTTCATCATCGTCTTCAAGATTTCGCTGTCGCAGTCGGCGATCGCCATGCCGCCCTACACGCCGGCGCTCGATTTCAGGGACGGCATGTCCGGGTTCTTTGTCCGCTTCCGCGAACTCAGCGTCGACAATTATGTCTGGCTAACGCAGGACGCGCTTTACTTCAAAGCCTACGTGACCAGTGTTATCATCGCTGCTGTCTCGACGATCCTGACCTTGCTCGTCGGCTTCCCGATCGCCTACGGCATGGCCCGCGCGCCGGCGACGATCCGTCCGACCTTGCTGATGCTGGTTATCCTGCCGTTCTGGACGTCGTTCCTGATCCGCGTCTATGCCTGGATCGGCATCCTCAAGCCCGAGGGTCTGCTCAATCAGCTGCTGTTGTCGCTGCACATCATCAATCAGCCACTGATCATCCTCAACACTTACACGGCGATCTTCATCGGCATCGTCTATTCCTACCTGCCATTCATGGTGCTGCCGCTCTATTCGTCGCTGGAAAAGATGGATTACTCGCTGATCGAGGCGGCAAAGGATCTCGGCTGCCCGCCGACATCAGCCTTCTGGAAGATCACGTTCCCGCTGTCGCTGCCCGGGGTCATCGCCGGCTGCCTGCTGGTGTTCATTCCAGCGGTTGGCGAGTTCGTCATTCCCGATCTGCTCGGCGGCTCGCAGACGCTGATGATCGGCAAGACCTTGTGGAATGAATTCTTCGCCAACCGTGACTGGCCGGTGTCGTCGGCCGTCGCCGTCATCCTGCTGCTGCTCCTGATCGTGCCGATCATGCTCTTCCAGCAGGCCCAGGCACGCGCCCAGGAGCAGGACAAATGAACGCCACCTGGAGCCGCTTCAACGTCACCTCGGTCGTGCTGGGCTTTGCCTTTCTCTATCTGCCGATCGTGCTGCTCATCGTCTTCTCCTTCAACGAGTCGAAGCTGGTCACCGTCTGGGGCGGCTTCTCGACCAAATGGTATGCCTCGCTGTTCCACAATCAGGGGCTGATGGACGCCACCTGGGTGACCGCGCGTGTGGGTGTCATCTCCGCCACTGTGGCAACCGTGCTCGGCACGCTGGCAGCACTGACCTTGACCCGCTACACCCGCTTCCGCGGCCGCATCCTGTTTTCCGGCATGGTGTTTGCGCCGCTGGTCATGCCGGAAGTCATCACCGGCCTGTCGCTGTTGCTGCTGTTCGTTGCCGTCGGTCTCGACCGTGGCTTCCTGACCGTGACGCTTGCTCACATCACCTTGACCATGTGCTTCGTGGCTGTCGTCGTGCAGTCGCGCCTGGTGTCGTTCGATCGTTCGCTGGAAGAAGCTGCCTTGGACCTCGGCGCAACGCCGGTAAAGACCTTCTTTCAGATCACGCTGCCGGTCATCATGCCGGCCATCGTCTCCGGCTGGATGCTGGCCTTCACCCTGTCGCTTGACGACCTGGTCATCGCCTCCTTCACCTCCGGGCCTGGCGCCACCACGCTGCCGATGAAGATCTACAGCCAGGTGCGTCTCGGCGTGACGCCGGAAATCAACGCCGCCTGCACCATCCTGATCGCCGTCGTGGCGGTAGGCGTCATCATCGCTTCGGTCGCCAACAAGCGGCGTGAGGTGCAACGCCAGCTCGACGAACAGGCCGCGCAGCGCGGTTGATTGCGTCAAACGAGGGATAGGGCGATCCCGGTAAGGGTCCGCCTATTCGCCTGAGACGCCGCGGCTGATCGGCGAGATGAACGGCGTGCTCCAGGTGCCGCCGACGAAGAATGACGACTGGTTGGATCCCTGCTGGCCATTGACCGGTGCCGCTGCCGGGTCGGCCTGGGTGACACCCCCCGAAAGCGCCAGCCCGCGTCCGCCGTAAGAGGCGATGCCGGACAGCCAGACCTTGTATTTCGCCGAATTGGCCTCGGCCTTGTCCAGCCTTGCCACACCCTTCGAGATGGTGGCCTTGAGCTCGGCGCCGTCCATCGGCAGTGTCCCGTCCGAGACGTCGTCGAGCGCGAAGAAGCCGCCCTGTTCCGTGTGCTTCAGAAATGCCGGCAAATTGAGCCCGCTCAGCGCGCCAGGCCCGAACGTCGCAGAGACCGAGCCGTCCGCGTTCTCGAAGATCGAGTCCCAGGATTTGCCCGGCCCTTTGAGAATGACCGAGACAGTGCCGGTGCTGGCCGGCACCAGCCGCGTCATTCCGGCCGCGGTGCCGAAAGCGGCGCCGTCAATGTCGGAGGCGAGCAGCCGGATCTCGACCTGCGAGCCCTCCGGTTTGCGGTCGAAACGCAGGCTACTTTGCACGTTGCCGCCAAAGGCCGACGCATCGGAGATATCGAAGACGGCAAGCCCGTTCTTCACCTGCGCCGTGGCGGCGACGTCGGCAAGCTGGATTGCGCCGGCCGAGGCATGCGCCGCTGACAGCCTCAGATCGAGATTGATCCGGTCGGCGAAGCTGGTGTCGATTTCGCCGGGACCGGTTTCACCGGTGGGCGCCAGCGGCGTGAAGGCCGAAAACAGCGACCTGAGGTCGAGCGTGTCGAAGGCGAGTGTGCCTGATATCACCGGCAAGGCGTCGCCGAACGAGAAATCCAGCGCCCCCATTCCCGGGTTGTTGTCGAGCGTCACCGCGGTGTTTTCGAATTTGACGCGGCCGGCGGTCGCAGTGATCTTGCTCGAAATCGAGACCGAACCGATCGCCGTACCAGGAGCAATGCCGGCCTGCGACCATTCCAGCACGCGCCGCAGCGACGGCGCGGCGAATTTCGCCTGGCCATCGAAATAGGCGTTTTGCGACATGCTGGCCGTGCCGTCGAACGAGAAGCTGGCCGGCGCTGCCTTGAACGAAAACGTGACCGGTGCGGCGCCGCCGGCAAACAGCACCAGCGGCTTGGGCGAGGCGGCATCGACGGTGACGCTCTCGCCGCGCCAGATTCCGGTCGCCGACAAGGTCGCGTTGCTGTTCATCGCTGCCCAGCTCGCCTGGCCGGACAGGCTGGTCAGCAATTCGACGTCCTTGCCGCCGACGGAGGCGACCATGCGGCCGTCCCTGAATTCCACGTTGCCGAACGGATCGGCGGGCAGCTTGCTCAGATCCGGCTTCGTCGGATCGGCGTTGACCACGCCGCGCGCCGTGTCGATGGAGCGGGTGATGCGTCCGCCCGTTGGTATGGCGGGCAGGAATATGCCGTTTGCGGCGCGCTGGACCCGGATCGTCGGCCGCACCAGCCGCGCCGTCGAAAACACCACATCGCCCTGCAGCGCCGCCATGGCCGAAAGGTCGACCTCGACCCGTTCGGCCTCGATCACCGGCGGCGCGTCGGTCTCGGTCCACTGCGACAGCGTGACGTCGCTCAATATGGCGCGGAACTTCGGCCACACCTCGATGCGCGGCGAACCGGCGATGGTGACCCTGAAACCGCTCCACGCGCTCATCTCCCAGGCGATGCGATCGCGCACGATCCGGGTCGAGGCAAACAGCGGCAGAGCGGCGACGACCAGCGCGATGACGAGCACGGCAACGCCGATCGCCCATATTCCGCGCCGGATCAAAGGTGATGGCATATTGCCCCGGTTGCTTTCATTCCGATAAACGCCTGACGGGTGTAACCGCCAGTCGTCACCACGCCTTCCAGCCGTCACTACGACTTAGGGCTGAGGCATTTCAAGTCTTTATGGCCCGGCGATGGCAATTGCGCACATATGGCCGAGTTTAGCGGAACAAAATCTTGCTCTGCCGCACGGTGGTAGGCATAAGCGATGCAGCTTCAGCCTGTTACGAGGCGCGGCGTTTTTGGGACAGCGGCGCCTGTAAAGCTGAGGCTAGTGCATGTCGCCCGGAAGAGTGCAGCGGTTCCGGGACAACGACGTGCATCAAAACAAAAGCATATCTATCTTGCGACGCGACGGGCTTCAAGGAGGATCGATCATGGCTGCCGAAGCACCGCTCTGGACTCCGACGCAAGAGCAGATCGACGCAGCACCACTGACCGCGTTCATGAAGGCAGCAGCGGCCAAAAGCGGCACATCCTTCACCTCCTACGCCGAACTGCACCGCTGGTCGGTCGAGGATCGCGAGGGCTTCTGGAGCCTGCTGTGGGACTTTTGCGGCATTGTCGGCGACAAAGGGACCGATGCGGGCGAGCCCGTGCTCGTCGATGGCGACAAGATGCCCGGCGCATCGTTCTTTCCCGAAGCGACATTGAACTTCGCCGAGAACCTGCTGAAGAAGACCGGTTCCGGTGACGCGATCGTCTTTCGCGGCGAGGACAAGATCGAGCGGCGGCTGTCGTGGAGCGAACTGCACCAGCTGACCTCGCGCTTTCAGCAGCTTTTCCTGTCGCTCAAGGTGAAAAAGGGCGACCGCATCGCGGCGATGATGCCCAACATGCCGGAAACCGTCGCCGCCATGCTGGCGGCCGCCTCCATCGGCGCGGTCTGGTCGTCCTGTTCCCCCGATTTCGGCGAGCAGGGCGTGCTCGACCGTTTCGGCCAGATCGAGCCGGTCATATTCATTGCGCCGGACGGCTATTGGTACAATGGCAAGGCAATCGAGGTAGCCGACAAGATCGCTACCGTTGCGGCGAAGCTCGAAACCGTCCGCAAGGTCCTGATCGTCGACTATCTCGGTACCTCGCGCGATATCGCAGCGATCATCGACAAGGCCGTGGCGCTCGAAGAGGCGCTGTTACCCTTTACCGCCAAAGCGGTCACGTTCGAGCGGCTGCCGTTCGCGCATCCGCTCTACATCCTGTTCTCGTCAGGCACCACCGGCATTCCCAAATGCATCGTCCATTCGGCCGGCGGCACGCTGGTCCAGCATGTCAAGGAACACCGGCTGCATGCCGGACTCATCGAAGGCGACCGCTTCTTCTACTTCACCACCTGCGGCTGGATGATGTGGAACTGGCTGGTGTCGGGCCTGGCCTCGGGCGCCACGCTGCTGCTCTATGACGGCTCGCCCTTCCACCCCGACGGCAATGTGCTGTTCAGCTTCGCCGATGCCGAGAAGATGACCTTTTTCGGCACCTCGGCCAAATTCATCGATTCCGTACGCAAGGCCGGGCTCAAGCCGATCCGCAGCCATGATCTGTCGAGTGTGCGGGCGATTTCCTCCACCGGCTCACCGCTGTCGCCGGAGGACTTCCGCTTCGTCTATGACGGCATCAAGAAGGACGTGCATCTGGCCTCGGTTTCCGGCGGCACCGACATCGTCTCCTGTTTCGTGCTCGGCGTACCGACGCAACCGGTCTGGACCGGCGAGATCCAGGGTCCCGGCCTCGGCCTTGCCGTCGATGTATGGGACGATGACGGCAAGCCGATCCGCGAGCAAAAGGGTGAGCTGGTCTGCACAAAAGCGTTCCCGTCGATGCCGATCGGCTTCTGGAACGATCCTGACGGCAAGAAATACCAGGCCGCCTATTTCGAGCGCTTCGACAATGTTTGGTGCCACGGCGACTTCGCCGAATGGACCGCGCATGGCGGCATGATCATCCACGGCCGTTCCGACGCGACGCTCAATCCGGGCGGTGTGCGCATCGGCACGGCGGAGATCTACAATCAGGTCGAACAGATGCCGGAAATCCTTGAGGCGCTGTGCATCGGTCAGGATTTCGACAATGACGTCCGCGTCGTGCTGTTCGTGCGGCTGGCCGCCGGCGTGACGCTGGACGAGGATCTGGAAAAGCGCATTCGTTCCAAGATCCGCAGCGGCGCCAGCCCGCGCCACGTGCCGGCAAAGATCGTCGCCGTCAGCGACATTCCGCGCACCAAATCGGGCAAGATCACCGAGCTTGCAGTGCGCGACGTGGTGCATGGCCGCGCCATCAAGAACAAGGAAGCGTTGGCCAATCCAGAGGCGCTGGAGCTGTTCAGGAACCTGCCGCAGCTGGCTGAGTGACGCGGCCGGGATGGTTAACCAGATATGTCGGTCGAATTTACCTAGATTTCATGAGTGGTACACATTCGTAAATTTTTTGGACGGCCGGTAAGGAGTTGTTAAGGCCCGGCGTCGATAGTCGCACGTAACTTGAGGGAGAAATCCCGTTCCTCGTCCCCTGAGGATCAGATTCGCTCAAGCCCCCGTTGTGACAGCAAATCCCATCTAAGGCGTCCTGTTGGACGCCTTTTCTTTGTCCGGGATTCTCGCCCGGGAATGGCCGGCCCTATTCGGCAAGCACCCGCGTCGACGGGAAGGCGACCTCGACCAGCGTCCCTTCGCCCGGCGTCGAGGTGATGGTGAAGCGGGCGCGGTTGGCTTCCACCATCGCCTTGGTCAGCGGCAGGCCGAGACCGGTGCCGTCGCCACGCCCGCGCTTCAGCGCATTGATCTGCTTGAATGGCTTCAGCGCCTGCTCGATCTCGGCATGGCTCATGCCAATGCCGGTATCGCGCACCCGCATGACAACGTCGCCGGAGGTTTCATAGGCGGTCGACACGATCACCTGTCCGCCGGCTTGCGTATAGCGAATGGCGTTGGACAGGATGTTGAGCGCGATCTGGCGCACGCTTCTGAGGTCGGCGACGACTTCCGGCAGTCGCGAGGCGAAGCTGGAGCGAATGATGACACGCTCGCGGTTGGCCTGCGGCTGCATCATCGCCACCGTCTCGGCCAGCGTATCGTTGAGCGACACCGCCTCGTAGTCCATTTCCTGCTGGCCGGCCTCGATCTTCGAAATGTCGAGGAGGTCATTGACGAGATCGAGCACATGGTTGCCCGAGCGGTTGATGTCTCTGAGATAGTCGCGGTAGCGGTCATTGGCTACCGGGCCGAACTTCTCGTCCACCATCAGCTCGGAAAAGCCGATAATGGCGTTGAGCGGCGTGCGGATCTCGTGGCTGATGCGGGCGAGGAAATCGGTCTTCTGCGAGGAGGCGCGCTCGGCCACCGCGCGCGCCTGGGTCAGATCCTCTTCGGCCCGCTTCCACTGCGTGATGTCGCGCACCACGGCGCAGAAGCCGCTGTCATTGGGCAGCCTGCCGATGGTCATGAACAGCGGGATGAAGCGCCCTTGCGCCTCGCGCCCGATCACCTCGCGGCCATCGTTCATCACACTCGCCACGCCGGGCTCGGACAGGCCGTTCAGATAGTCGCGGGCCGCGCGCTGGCTTTCGATGGCAAACAGCGAGGCGAACGGTTTGCCGGTGACGTCGTCGCTGTCGAAGCCGAACAGCGCCTCGGCCGGCCGGCTGATCGAGCGGATGTCGCCGTCGCGGCCGATCAACACCACACCATCGGTCGCGGTGTCGATGATGGTGCGCATCTCGGCAATGCGCGCTTTGAGTTCGGAGACATCGGGCTGCGTCTGCTCCTCGCCTGCGAGATGCGCAACCATCGGCGGCTCGTTATCGCCGGTACGTCGCACCACCAGCATCAGCGCCTTGCCGGAGCGCCACGGCACCGAACGCAAAATGGCTTCGATCGGAAATTCCTGGCCCTCGCGCGTCTTCAGTTTGAGTGTGTGGTCGCTTTCGCCGGCCGTTTCTGAATAGGGGTCGGCAAACAGCGCGTCGAGCCCGCCGGCGTCGCTCAGGTCCTCAAGCGTGTCATAGCCGGTCAGGCCGAGGAATTCCTCATTGGCGTAATGAAGCTCGTCGCCCGAATGGATGAGCAGCGGCACCGGCAGCTTGCCGAGGATCGACGTGTCAGGGGCCTTGTGTTCATCTCCGGCCGAGAATGCCGAAGGCATAAACCCCTCAAGCTTGAGCGGCGGCACTTTCAGGCGCTGTGGTTCTGCCGGCACTGTGTCCGCATCGCCGGCCTTGTCCCCGTCTTCCACGGCCGAGTCAGTCGCCTCGTCGGACGGCGCCCAATCCTCATTGTCCTCGGCATCGCGGAAATCGGCCGACGTCATGCTGTCGTCTTCACCGGCATTGGCCGGCATCTCGGCAACAACCGGCTGTGGCTCTGCGGCCTCGACGATCTCTTGCGCTTGCGTATCATCCGGTTCGGGAGCCGGCGCCGGTTCGTCGTTGGAAGACGTTGCTTCCGTACTGTCTCCGGTGACGGAGCCTGGTTCGGGATCGGCATAGTCGAGCAGGGAGCGCGACACTGTCGGCGCCTTCGCCTCGCCTGCTTCGCCGTCCGCAAGGCCGTCGTCCGGCTGCTCGCCGTCAAGCCGCGCGAGATCCTTTTCGTCCTCGGCATCGCTTTCCGGCGGTTCGGCCTCAGCCGTTTCATTTTCGGGTGCGGTTGCCGATGGTTCAGCCACGGCAGCCGGGCCGGCTTCGCCCGGACTCGAGACCTCGGCGGGCCGCCGGGCTGGCGCGGCTGTTTCAGGCTGGTCCGCCTCGACATGATCCGGCTTGGGCTCATCTGCCTTGGCCTGGTCTGGCATTACCTGATCCGGATTGGCCGGTTCGGCCTGCTTGGCAGTCTCCGGCTGCTCCGGCGGGGGATTGTCCTTCTTCAGCCGCTCGCCGATTTCGCGGAAAGCGCTGCGCTCCAGCGTCGACAGGCCCCTCTCGCTTGTCGGCTGCTTGTCGTTGGCGGGCTGCCGATGCTCGGCCAGCCGGATGACCTTGTCGGCAAAACGACGTTCCTGCTTCGGCACGATGGTCAGTGCCGGCACTTCGCCCTCGAACGGATCGGCCGCCTTGGGAGCTTCCGCCACGGGCTGTTCCGGGGCCGGCTCAGCTGCTGCCGCTGGCGCGCCATTGGGGACCAGCGCCATGCCGATTGCTTCCGGATCGACCACCGCATCGCCGGCGCGGGCGACGCCGAAACCACGAAAACCTTCGAAGGCGCGGCTGCGGCCATAGACAGGCAGTGCTGCCAGATCGACCGGTATCTTCAGGTCGGAGCCGGCAACCGGCCACAGTACCGAGCGGCCCGACCAGGTGTCG
Source organism: Mesorhizobium sp. C395A (assembly GCF_030323205.1). Classification (NCBI taxonomy): domain Bacteria; kingdom Pseudomonadati; phylum Pseudomonadota; class Alphaproteobacteria; order Hyphomicrobiales; family Phyllobacteriaceae; genus Mesorhizobium; species Mesorhizobium sp. C395A. The sequence continues at coordinate 6,229,656 of NZ_CP100473.1, forward strand.
CGCCGTTCAAGCAGGCCCGCGATCTCGCCCGAGGCGTCGAGGCCGAAAGTTGTCGCGACGTCCTTGAAGCGGCGGCCGATCACGTCGGCGGCGGCTTTGCCGACAATGTCGCCGAATTCCGGCGACAGCGCGCTGAACTTGCCCTCGGCGTCGGTGCGCCAGACGAAGCGCAGCGGCGGCGCCGAGCGGTCGACCTCACGTTTGGCGGGAGGCGCAGCCGGTGGGGCTGCGTCGGACGGCAGGGCGGGCGCAGCGGCACTGCTGTCCAACTGCGCACTCTCGGCCGGGGAAACAGAGTCCGGCTCGGCCTGCGCCGGGCTGTCCGGCTCGCCCGCCTGCGGCTCTTCGCCGGCATGGAAGTACCAATGATCATGTTGCGCCGGCGCGCTGTCATTCGCCGCCTGCTCGCGGCCGGTCGTCTGCTCGCGATGGTCCGCCTTTGTATCGGTTGACGCCGAAGCATCATGCTCGGTGGCAGCCGGACCTGTCTCCCCGACATCAGGCGCGGCCGCCAGTGGGGCGCCCTGATTCCCGCTTGCGGTGGGGTGGTCAGCCACCGCATCCACCGTTACCGCGTTCTCCGCGGCGGCTTGCGCCGGGCCATCGTCGACCTGCGCTGCAGCAGGTTCGGCATCCAGCTCGCCGACAGGATTTTCCTCACCGAGCTGATCCTCGTCGATGACCACCAGCAGATGCCTGGACTCGGTCAGGCGCGCGAAGCCGGCCGGATAGGACGTGGCGCCGCCGGGGACCAGCCGCTTGACGATGCGGTCGTCCTGGCTCGCCACGTCGGCGACAAGCGCGGCCAGCGTCTCAGGCCGGATGGCGAGCGCGCCAAAGCCATCCGAAGCCGCCTCGACAGTGCCGGCGGCGTCGACAAAGGCGATGAAATGGCCGTCTTCGGTAAAGCCGCTGATGGCGCGGGTCCCAATGTCGGCAGCACTGCGCGAGCCGGCCTGCGCTGCCGGCACCACCAGCATAATGGCGCTTTCGCCGTCCGGCATAGTCACCGCACTGGCCAGGAAGCCGACGGCGCGGCTGGTGATGCCGGTCGCCAGCCGTACCGTAATGGCGCGGTCGCTGCCGATCTGCGGGAAGCCCGCGGTCGCCATGATCTGGCGCCTGGCGATCAGCGGCAGCTGAGCCGAGGCGCCGATGATGGCCTCGATATCGGGATAGCCGAACACCGCAGCGCCCGGGCCGTTGGCCCAGATCACCTGTTCGAGGTCGGCCGACAGAATCGCGATCGCGTCGCCGGCGGCGAAGCGCTGGCGAACCGCATCAAGCACGGCGACATCGAGGAAAGAGTAGTTCTCGGAAGGCATGCGCTTGGCGGACCCTTTCGGTGAAACCTCTTGGCGAACCCCTCTTGGCGAACCTACAAGGCGGGCAATTTGCAGTTAACGCTTTGTTAATAAAAGCCCGCGCGGCGAAGGTCCACAAGCCATGGCGGGAAGCAGGTGGAATCTCTGGCCACTTGGTTAACAGCGTCTCGGAATGTCCCTGGATAACCTCTTGGGTGACGCATGGGAAGAAATTTATGGTGCACTGCAACAAAGATATTGCATCGCACAAAAAAACCGCTATATTGCCATCATACATGAACGAGACGGCTTTTTGTCAAAGCCGCTACCCCGAAAGGATGGAAAATGACCAAGGCCAAGACCGCTGAGACCATCGAAAACGTCGAATTCCCGAGCTTCGACGCTTCCAAGGCAACCGACCAGATCCGCGCTTTCGCCGAAAAGGGCGTCGAGCAGTCGAAGGAAGCCTACTCCAAGCTGAAGACCGGCGCCGAAGAGACCCAGAAAGTCCTGGAATCGACCTTCGAGACTGCCAAGACCGTTTCCAGCGACCTGTCGCTCAAGACGATCGCCGCTCTGCGCGCCAATGCCGAAGCCGGCTTCTCGCATCTCGAGGCCCTCATCGGCGCCAAGTCGCTGTCGGAAGTAGTCGAACTGCAGACCGCCTTCCTGCGCAAGCGCGTCGAGACCACGGTCGAGCAGGCCAAGGACTTCCAGGCTGTTGCTTCGAAGGCTGCCGAAGACGTCTCCAAGCCGGTCAAGACCGCTTTCGAGAAGGCCCTGAAAGACATCAAGGCCGCCTAATAATTGCGCACAACTCTGCGATGCATCAAAACGTCGCATTTCGTCAGACAAATAGGTGTGCAATAGAGTTGTCCAAATGAATACCCGGCGAGTGGAACCTCCTCCCTCTGCTCTCCGGGGTGACCAGCCAGCACCTCCTCCCGCTGGCTCGTAACAGGAAAAGGCCGGCACCTCCTCCCGCCGGCCTTTTTCTTTTGCCGAAGAAACCGGCGCCTGTTGGCAGAACCGGCTTTGCCTTATCAAAGGCCTTGAATTAGTCTCTGATAGACCGTATTGGACGCATCGCCGAACGACAGAGCGGATCTCGGAGAATGAATTTTCACCACGATCTGGCTCAGGCGAACGTGCCGTTGTAGCTCAGATGGTTAGAGCGCCGGATTGTGGATCCGGAGGTCGCTGGTTCGATCCCAGCCAACGGTACCATCGAATTTCCCGCTAAAGTATTGATTGCCGATCCCGACGGTCCACGAGAGATCAAGACCTGTATGGCGCTGTCGGCAGGGCAGGAAGACCCTGACTGCACACACGCCGCGGTGCGGATACCCGCGCCACAGCTTAGGTTTCATTTTACTCCAGCGATTCGTCGGTCGGCCGAGGCGTCGTGCCTGCCTGACGAGGGCGGCCGGCATTGCGATTTGCAATACGGCTGTCGAGCGGCGATCTGGACGCTTGCTGGGCGCCGGCGGTCTTGGGCGCCGTCGGCTTGGCGCCGGAATCGCTGTCTTCAGCATCGCGACGGGGATGTGGCAGGCCGGCGGCGTCAGGCGACCTGACCGGGGGTGTGGCGGCCGGGTTTGTCGATGCGGGTTTATCCTTGGCCATTTTCAACTCTCGCCTTTTCAGCATGCAGACGGCCGGACAACAAAGTCGGGCCATTGGACAGAACGGTCAGCCGTGCGGGCGCATCACGACTTTGATGCAGCCGTCCTCCTTGTCGCGGAAGGTTTTGTAAAGCTCGGGCCTGGCCTCGACGCCACCCGATGGGTGATCACGAATGACGGGTCGATATCGCCGTTCTGAACTTTCTGCAGCGATGTCGCGTTCATCCTGGATCGTCGGATCGGCCACCTGTTCGCAACGTATGTGGCCTTTGCCGCGCCATGTGAGGGCCTTCATGTGCTGTTCCTTGACGACAAGCTCTGCGAGCCCGAACTTGGCTTGATGTGAAATGTTCCCGCTTCGAACGAGCATCTGGCCTCAACCCATGGCGGCCGAGCCGGGTTCGGCCATGCCGCAATGCTGCTCGGTCGGGGTGCCGGCCGGCGTGGCATGCGCGGCTGCAACCTGCTTTTCCAGCCGCTGATCGCCTGCTGCCCACGGCCACATCCTTAAACGCGTTTTGGCGCAAGCGCAGGCTATCGCGCCAGCATCGCGGCGACAACGAACACGACGGCGGCAACGACGACAAGCGCGACAATGGCCAGCACCGGGCCATTTTTACTCGGGGCCGGGGCGCTCTCGTCGTCCGGCCGCCGCATCGCATTGGCGAAGCTTGCTTGATTAGCGAAAGCCGGCGTGCCCGTCGCTGCGGGAACCGGCACGGCGCCGGTGTCTGCCGCTTCGGCATCGGTTTCCATGGGCGCCGCCGCCGGGTCGAATCCCGGCGTCTTGTCCTCTGTCACCCCAGACTGAATATCGCCTCTGTCTTCGGCCGGGTTACGTTCGACGTTCATGATGATGCTCCTGCCGCTGGCCCGGGCTTCCCCAACCGCGAGCGGATCAGGATGTTCCATTGGGCGGAATCGCCGACAACGAGGAGCAAATTTCAGATAGCCTTCAAACAGATGTCTCTGGTGGCAACGCGGGCCTTGCAACCGGTCAGCACCGGATTGGTGGTCTCGTTGTAGTCGGCCATGGTCGGCAACGCGGCAGATTCGGCAAAGTTCCAGTCTGGCTCGCAATGCCCGCTTACGCACACCGCCGCTCGTTGACCTTGAGCTGGCTCGTTCCAGCCACTCCAACCCAAATTGCCAGTCGGGCTCCCGGCGGCGCGCTGTTTGGATTCCGTGGGAACATCAACAGCGCCAGCGAGTTCGGTATGTGCAGCGAGTTCCCTGTTCGCCGCATGGCCAACATCCGGAGCTCTTGACTGCCCGCGTCTTCGCTCCTGGAGCGCGGGCCACTCCTCTTAGCCCAAGGTTGCGATCATGAGCAGAAACATTCCGGAAAAGCGGGCCAGGCAGGGTGGCTTGGGGCGACCGGTCCTTGGCGTGCTCTTGGCAGGCCTTGTCTTGGCGCTCGTTGCCTGGGGGATCGCTGAAATCTATGGCGAGCAGGCTAAGACACCGGCGACACAGCAAAACAGCCGGGTTCCATCGCCAGATACTTACAGCCCAAATCCTGGCCAAACGGACCCTGCAAACTCCAAGGCCGATGATGTGAATGGCGAACCGGTGGACCGAAATCCCAAGCTCGACAAGGATCCGACGCCGCGATCAAGCACTGGCGGGGATCAGCCAGGAACGCCGCCAGCTCAACCTGCTTCGCCATAGCGTTCGGACCTGTTGATGAAAACAATCCAACAGCAGATGCGGAAATTTGGAGCGGCGATTTCAGCCAAATTCAGGTGCCCGGGTCTGTCAATAATCGCCGACGCTCTCTGATAGCTGAAAGTCACGAAAACCTCCGCTGATTATTACCGCTTGCTGGATGGCACTGGCGGCTCCAGACCGACTGCGCGCTGTGTCACGCCGGCAGACCTTTGCACCTCTGGGCGCTTTTGGAGTTGCAAGTCGATGGAATCGGGCAAGCTGGGTGTAGATGATGCAGTCGTCATCTTATCCAGGTCCGGCAGCAACACCATCTTTGCGTAGCGTGGAGGAACCAGATGGCCTCCGAAAACAGCGAATATCCCGCACACGAATAAAGCGAGAAGCAGGGCCGTAAGCACATCTGTGAAAATTTCGACAAATCTCATGTGCTCGCTCCGCGCGTAAGGATCCCGCCGCGCTCTCGACAGTAAGAGCGGCGGGATCCTCAACCGGCGATGAAGGGACTTTGATCGACGGTCTTCTCCTAATGTGGCTTCCGGTTGCGTGTTCCCTGGTTCGGACCTTATCCACCGACTATGGGACTAAGGTCCCGAACCTAAATGGAACCAATGGGGAAGAGCGGAATCCATGTGCCTTTAAGAGGCTTCAACCAGAGGGCACGACGGCTGATCGTCAGCCTCCCGCCAGAGACAGTCCACGGGCGCGCTCGCGCAGCAACGCAAGCAGTTCGTCGCGCCGTGGCTCCGGCGTGTCGACGGGTAACACCAAACACAAGGTCCTTTTGATGGCGCCGTGGCCGTCACGGATGGGGGCCGCCATGCACCAGGTGAAACGGTCGGCCAAGGCTGTGGTCTCGCTGAAACCCTGCCGGTGGGCCAAGGCAACATCGGCAAAGAATTCGGCTGGTGCAATGATGCGGCCGTCGGGAAGCTTGTAGTCGCCAGATGGGATGAAATCCCTCAACTCTTGCTCGTTCATATGGCCGAGGAGCAGCCGTCCGGATGCCGTCCATGGGATCGGCACCTCAACCCCGACATCGCTTGAAATGCGGAACGGGCCCGGCGAATCTCGGCAGTCAAGAACGACGTATTTGTTGCCACGCAGGCCGCATAGCTGGACCGTCTCGCCTGTCTCGGCGGCCAACTTATCCAAGGTCTCGATGATGCGACGGTAATGGGCGTTGTGATGTGAGTAGGCCCAGCCGAACAGATGCATGGCGCGTCCGAAATAGACGTAACCTTCACCGCCGACGTTTTCGAGCATTTCGGCGTCGAGCAGGCTGTTGACGATCTCGTAGGTGGTCGAACGCGGCGCGCCGATCATCTTGGCGATGTCGCCGACGCGCATTGGCGCGCGGTGCCGCAGCAAAGCCTCGAGCAGCATGATTACGCGGTCAATGCCGCGTCGTCGTTCGCCATTGCGCGGCTCCGCGCCGGCTTCCTTCCCGATCGCATCGTTAGTGCCGTCGCTCATGACCATCCGCCAAAATCATTTCGGTTCTCGTCTCAAGGCGCTTGAAAGATGTCAAGGCTCGGTCTAGCATCCAATTTGTCCGATATACAGACACATTGTCTGAAATACCAGACAAAGTCTGAAATACCAGACAAACTAACGAGCCTGACGCAGACAAATCCCGAGAGGACACACGGTTTCCAAGACCCGGCGACCGACGGGTTTCCTCGCCTTGTTCTGCACGTCGAGGCCACAACCTCTGAAGGGAACAGTCATGATGAAATCACCGTTTTTCGCATCCGCCAGCGCGCTTTGCCTCGGTCTCGTGCTGAGCTTTGGCGTCGCCTCGCAGGCCAATGCCGCCGCCAACTGCATCAAGGGCGACCGCAAGGCGCCGTACACGATCGGCTGGGCCAACATCTATTCCGTGCCGACCTGGATGAAGCAGACCCAGGGCACGATCGAAGCCGAAGTCGAGACCCTGAAGAAGCAGGGACTGGTCGACAAGCTCGTCGTCACCGACGCTCAGGGCGATGCCAACGTCCAGATCCAGCAGATCCAGTCGATGATCGATTCCGATGTCGACGCCATCATCCTGATCGCCGGTTCGTCGACCGCACCGGCACGCGTTCTGGCCGATGCCTGCGCCAAGGGCATCGCCATCATCAACTTCGACAGCCTCGTCGACACCGACAAGGTCACCGCCAAGGTCAACACCGATTCTTCGCAATGGGGCGACCAGGCGGCCAAGTTCCTGATCGACGCTATCGGCGGCAAGGGCAAGATTCTCATCCTCAACGGCCCGGCCGGGGTTTCGGTCAGCGATGACAGGCGCAAAGGCGCCGACGCTGAGCTCAAGGCCCATCCCGACGTGACGGTGCTTGCCGAGACCAACACGCCCTACAACGTCGCGCCGGCACAGGAAGCCGTCACCAGCCTCCTCTTCGCCAACCCCGAGATCGACGGCATCCTGTCGCTCGGCGGCGCTCTGTCGGCAGGCGCCGTGCTGGCCCTCGACAAGCAGGGCCGTGAACAGGTGCCGATCACCGGTGAGAACGCCCGGCAGTTTTTGGAACTCTGGAAAGAAAAGGGCTTGAAGAGCTGGGCGACGATGCAGCCGAACTGGCTCGGCGCCTTCGCCACCTACACTGCCGTCCAGGCGCTGGAAGGCAAGGATGTGCCGGCTTTCGTCAAGATTCCGCTGCCGGTGATCGACAATTCCAACATCGACGAATACCTCGCCCGGGCCAAGGACTTCCCGGCTGACGGCTACATCTTTTCTCCTTACGATGAGGAGCTGTTCAAGAAGCTGCTGGCTCAGAAATAAGCCTGAAGGGTTGTAGCGTTGACAACCATGGCTCCGCTGCTCGCGGCGCGGGGTGTGTCGAAGTCTTTCTTCGGCAACCCCGTCCTGCGCGACGTTTCAATCGCTCTCCAGCCGGGCCGCGTGCATGCGCTGCTCGGCGAGAACGGCGCCGGAAAGTCGACCTTGATCAACCTTTTGTCCGGCGCCTTGAGACCGGATGGCGGGACGATCGAGGTCGATGGACGCGCGGTCTCACGCATGACGCCGGCTGTTGCGCGGCAGGCCGGCATCGCCGTCGTCCAGCAGGAACTCAGCCTGACGGCCAGTCTTTCCATCGCCGAAAATATTGGTCTCGGCGCCTATCCCAAACGGTTCGGCCTGATCGACTACCGCGAACTCGCTGCGCGGGCGAGGGCCGCATGCGAACTTGTCGGGCTGCACGAGCCGCTGTCGACGCCGGTCGGGCATCTGTCGCTCGGCCGCCGCCAGATGGTGGAGATCGCCAAGGCGCTCTACCGCCGGCCGCGCGTGCTCATTCTCGACGAACCGACATCGTCGCTATCGGCAACCGAAACCAAAATCCTCACCGATCTGCTGCAGCGGTTGCGCGGCGAAGGCATCGCCATTCTCTACATCTCGCACCGACTGAACGAAGTCATGGCGCTGTGCCAGCACGTCACCGTGCTGAAGGACGGCACCTGCACGGCCGACCGCACCCTGGAAGGCACCGACGCCGCCGGGTTGGTTCGGCTGATGGTCGGCCGCGATCCCGGTGATCTTTTTCCGCAATGGCAGCCTTCCAGTTTGCTTGCCGACGCTATCTCCGTCCGAAATCTTTCGGCCGGCCTGATGCGCGACGTCGATCTGGATATCAAAACGGGCGAAGTGCTTGGCATTGGCGGCCTGGTCGGGCAAGGGCAGGAAGATCTGCTGCTCGGTCTCTACGGCGCCATTCCGGCACGGACGGCGTCGGCGACCGTCAACGGCGCCTCCGGCCTGCCCGGCGGCGTGCCGAAAGCCAACGCGCTGGGGCTGGCCTATGTGCCCGCGGATCGCAAGCGCGAGGGCCTGCACCTGATCCATCCCATCATCACCAACATGATGCTGCCCGCCTTTGCCAGGCTGCCGGCGCTGAAGCTGCGCAGCCGCCGCGCAGAGCGCGAGACGGCCAAAAGCCTTGCCGCCCAACTCGGCATCAAGGGTCACCTCGGCCGGGCGGCGCAGGCTCTATCGGGCGGCAACCAGCAGAAGGTGGCGCTGGCGAAATGGATGCCGCACGACCCGTTGGTGCTTCTGCTCAACGATCCGACGCGCGGCGTCGACGTCGAAACCAAGCGTGAGATCTACATGATGCTTCGCAATTTCGCCGCCGCCGGCAAGGCGGTCGTGCTGCTCAGTTCCGACACGCCCGAACTCGTGCACCTTTGCGACCGTGTAGCCATCGTCCGCGAAGGCCGCATCGTCGCCATGCTGGCGCGTGGAGCGCTGAGCGAGGAAGCCATCGTCTCCGCGGCGATGGGCGCCGAACAGCGGAAGGTTGCGGCATGAACACATCTTCCTCCGCCCGGCAGACCGGCGCGCTCTACTGGCCGGTGCAACTGCGTCGCAATGTCGGCGTGCGCAGCCTGTTTGCCGTCGTCCTGGTGTTTCTCATCGCCTATGGCGTCCTCTTTCCGGGTCTGTTCACGGCGTCCGGCTTCGCCAAATTCACGCAGAGCTGGTTTCCATTGGCTCTGGTCGCGATGGCGCAGGCGATCCTGATGCTCACCGGCGGCATCAGCCTGGCCATCGGCGCGACGGTCAGCTTGGGCGCGGTCATCGCCGCGACGACGATGGCCGGGCCGCTGGGCGTCGCCGGGGGCACTGCCGCGGTGGCGCTGACGGGCCTCGGCATCGGGGCGGCGACCGGCTTCATCGTGGTACGGCTTCGGCTGCCGGCCATCGTGGTGACGCTTGCCGGGTCGTTCATCATCGGCGGCGCCGCACTGCTGATCCTGCCGCGGCCCGGCGGCGCAATCCCGGCGTGGCTGTCCGACCTGCTTGCCGGCAACACACCGGCGGCATTCGTGCTGCTGGTGCTCATCGTTCTCCTGTGGAAGCTCTATCTCGCCACGCCGCTTGGCTTGAGCCTCTATGCCGCCGGCGAGAATCCGGTCGGCGCCTATCGCTCCGGCGTGCCGGTCGACGGCGCGCGCATTGCGGCCTATGCGATCAGCGGTCTGCTCTCCACCGGCGCCGGCTTGTTCGTCGCCGCACAGACCGGTTCGGGCGACCCGGTCATCGGCGCCGCCTTTACCCTGAACTCGATTGCCGCTGCGGTGCTCGGCGGCATCGGCTTCCTCGGCGGCCAGGGCACGATGCGCGGCGCGCTTGCCGGCAGCCTGCTGCTCAGCCTGATGATCAGCGTCATGTTCTTCCTCGGCTTCACGCCGGTCGCACAATATGTGGCCCAGGGCCTGATCATCATCGGCGCGGTCGCCATCCCGCAATTCCGCAAGGCACAGCAATGACAGCATGGAATGACAGCGCGGGCGGCAAACGCGCCCTGACGGTCCTGCGCAGCCGGCCGTTTCTCACCGTTGCCATCGTTGCCGCGGTCTGGATCGTGGCGAGCTTCGTTTCGCGCGGCTTCGGCGCTTATGGCCATCTGCGCTATCTGGTGGAGCTCGGCGCCGTCATCGGCCTGGTTGCCGCGGGCCAGACTTTTGTGGTGATCGCCGGCGGCATCGACCTTTCCGTCGCGGCCATCGTCACGGTCAGCGCCGTCAGCCTGCCGCTGCTGTCGTGGCAGGTGGATCCGACCGGCATCACCGCCATTCTTGCCGTTCTGGTGCTGACCACGGCAATCGGCCTGGTCAACGGGCTCGGCGTCGCTTTGCTGCGCGTCCACCCGATGATCATGACATTGGCCATGGCGACATTCTTGCAGGGTCTGTTGATCATCATCGCCGGCGGCAGCGCCGTGACCGCCGAGAACCCGCTGGTCCACTGGCTCGGCAATGGCCGGCCGGCCGGCATTCCCGCTGGCGTATTGTTGTGGGTGGTCGTCTCGGCGATCGTGCTGACCACGATGCATGCGACATCGCTCGGCGCCCGGATTTTTGCCATGGGCGCCAACCCGCTTGCCGCGGCGCTGTCCGGTGTTCCGGTCACGTCCACGACGCTTGCGGTCTACGGCATCAGCGGCTTCTGCTCGGGACTTGCCGGCGTGCTCGTGTTGGGCATGAACGGACAGGGCTATGTCGGCATCGGCGATCCCTATCTGCTCGCCTCGATTGCCGCCGTGGTCCTCGGTGGCACCTCGATCCTCGGCGGGCTTGGCACCTATGCCGGCACCATCCCCGGCGCCATCCTGCTGGTCACCATCACCGCGCTGATCACCGTCGTCAACGCATCGCCCGGCTGGCGCAGCATCCTGTTCGGCTCGCTGATCCTCGGCCTGCTGCTGCTCTCAGGCCGGGAGCAGGCGCGCCGATGACACATCGTCGAGCCGATAGATGCGCCTTGCGTTGCCGAAGAACAGCGCCGTCTGCTCGTCGGCGGAAAAGTCCGCTGTGATGGTTTTGAAGCCGTCATATATGTCATCGAACGAGGCATGCAGGCCGGCGACCGGAAAGTCGCTGCCGAACATGGCGCGACCGGTGCCGAAACAATCGATGCAATGCAGGACGACGGGCTTCAGGCTGTCGAGCGTCCAGTCATGATCGTAGGCGACCAGATCCGATATTTTGATGGCGACGTTGTCGCATTGCGACAGAAGCCGCAGCCCGTCGCGCCACACCTGCATGCCATCGGCGTCGCGGTCGATCGGGCTACCGCAATGGTTGAGCACGAATTGCTGATCGGGGAAGGCCCTGGCAAGCAGCCCCGCGTCGGCGAGCTGGCGCGGAAACACCATCATGTCGAAGGCCAGCCGATGCTGGCCAAGCAAGGCAAGCCCGGCGCGCCAGGCCGGATCGTCCATGATGCCGTCACGGGCCGCAAAACGGCGGGCAGGGTCGGGATCCCAGCTCAATATGTCGCGCACGCCGGCGACACGCTCGAACGCGGCTTGCGCTTCGATCAGCGCCGGCGCCTGGCGATCGGCGAGCGGCACGTGAACGACATAGCGGGCGGCGACGCCGCGCGATTTGTCGAGTGTTTCAAGCCAGCGCGTTTCTCCGATGCAGTCGCCACTCGCCCAGCCGGCTTCGACATGGACGGTGGCGACGACATTATGCCCTATGGCATCGCGCGCATAATCCCCGGGCAGATAGTTCCGCCGCAAGGGGCCAAGCTCGCCGAGGCCGCCGCGCTCGCTGGCCGTGGCGGCGAGCCAGGGATGCCGTCCCAGTCTGAGATCCCAAAGATGATGATGGGCGTCGATGATCGGTCCGGCGTAAGGTTCTGGCACGTATCTCTCTCAGGCTGTGACCGGCGATCGATCCTGGCTTCGTTCTGCGACGGTAAAAGGGTTAGCATCGCATGACTGAAAACTCACCGGTTCCAGCCCTTTCGGTGCGCGAAAATTTTCGGCTCGACGACCGCATCCGCGGCGTGCCTCCCGGCACAACCGGGCTGGACAGCAGCCTTGTCGCGGCCGAGCACTGGCATCCGGCCGATGGACGCATGGCGCTTCCGGTGCTGACCCTCGACGAGGCGGCCTTCTCCGCCAATCGCGACCTGTTCCTGCGCTATGCGCGCGAACACAATGTTGCGATCGCTCCGCATGCCAAGACGCCGATGGCGCCCGATCTTACCCGGTCGCTGGTCGAGGCCGGCGCATGGGGCACGACGGTCGCCGACATCAGGCAAGCGACAGTGATGCTGAAGGCCGGCTTGACACGGCTGATCATCGCCAATGAGGTTGGAGGAGCCGGCGGCGCCAACCGGCTGGCCGTGCTTGCTGGTGCCTGGCCGGATGCCGAGCTCTATGTCTTTGCCGACTCGGTCGACGCCGTGAACGCGCTTGCCGAGGCTTGGCGCGCCAATGCGGCGCTGCCGCCGCTGCGCGTGCTGGTCGAACTTGGTGCGGGCAGGGCGGGCGCCCGCACCACCGCGCAAGCCGAGGCCATCGCCGATGCGATCACGGCTGTCGGCGGGCGGCTGCTGATCGCCGGCGTTGCGACCTATGAAGGGGCGGCGGCGCAACCCGAGCCCGGTCGCACCGATGAGGTGATATCCGGCCTGCTGGCAATGACCGCCGACATGTTCCTGCGGCTGCGTGCCCGCGTCGGCGGCGACGCACCGCTGATCGTCACAGCCGGCGGCTCCGCCTTCTTCGACCAGGTGGTCGCGGCGCTTGCACCCCTCGTTTCCAGCGACGGCAACGCAACGCTGGTGCTGCGCAGCGGCGCCATCTTCTTCCACGACCACGGCACCTATGACCGTTCGCTCGGCGCCCTCGATGCCCGCAAAGGTTTTGCCATAGGCGGCATCAGCGCTTCGGCGCGGCATTCCTTTCGCCCTGCGCTACGCCTTTGGGCCGAAGTGCTGTCGCGTCCGGAGCCGGGCCTTGTCATCTGCGGCATGGGCATGCGCGACGTGTCGTTCGACCAGGGCTTTCCAACGCCGCTCACCGTCTTTCGTGCCTGCAAGCCGCTGCCGATGCCGGCGGCGCGCGCCGAGGTGGTCAAGCTCAACGACCAGCATTCCTTCCTGTCGATTGCACCGAGCGACGACGTGGCCGTCGGCGACGTCGTCGAATTCGGCATCTCGCATCCCTGCACCTGCCTCGACCGTTATCGCGTGATCTTCGGCGTCGACGCGACCGGCCACGTCCGCCACGCTTTCCCCACCTGGTTCGGCTGACCAGATCCCCCAAAAAGAGAACCTCGAAAGGATCCGATATGATCAAGTATTTTCAGTCCGGCTCGCGCATGTCGCAGGCAGTCGTCTATGGCGGCCTCGTTCACATAGCCGGCCAAGTGGCCAACGATCGCAAGGCCGGCATCGAAGGCCAGACCAGCGACGTGCTTGCCAAAGTCGAGGCGCTGCTGGTCGAGGTCGGCAGCAGCAAGTCGAAGTTGGTGGCGGTCAACATCTTCCTGCCGCAGATCGGTGATTTCGAGGCCATGAACAGCATCTACGATGCCTGGATCGATCCTGCCCGCCTGCCGGCGCGGGCCTGCGTCGAGGCGCGGCTTGCCGACCCTGATCTGCGCATCGAAATCACCGCGGTCGCGGCGGTCTGACCATGCACACCGGCCTCGCCCACACGCTCGATTTCGACCGCGACGGCAAGACGCTCAGCCATCTAAGCATTCCGTTCTCGATCGATCGCTCGCCCTACTTTCAGGTCAAGGTGCCGATCTGCCTCATCCGCAATGGCGACGGCCCGTCACTGCTTTTGATGGCCGGCAATCACGGCGACGAATATGAGGGCGAGCTGTCGCTGGCAAAACTGGCGCGCCGGCTCGATCCGAAGCGGATCAAGGGCCGCATCACCATCATGCCGATGGCCAACGCCCCTGCGGTGATGGCCGCCAAGCGCTGCTCGCCGCTCGACGGCGGCAATCTCAACCGGGCGTTTCCCGGCGATCCCTCGGGAACGCCGACAAGCCGGCTCGCCAATTTCCTTGAGACGGAGCTGTTTCCTCGTCACGACGTCGTCTTCGATATCCATTCGGGCGGCACGTCGATGGAGCATCTGCCGACCGCGCTGGTCGAACGCAACGCCGATCCCGAGCGCCACCGGCGTGGCGTCGAGCTGATGCGCACGCTCGGCATGCCCTACGGCTTTATCGCTGACAACGGCCAGGCCTCGCCAACCTCGATGGGCGCAGCGCGCCGCGCCGGCGCCGTCGGCGTCAGCGGCGAGTTCGGCGGCGGTGGCACCGCAACGGTCGATTCGATGGCGATCACGGCCCGCGCACTCGACCGTCTGATGATAGCAATGGGTGTGGTCGGCGCGCCGGTTCTTGGCGCTGGCGAAAAGCCTTCGGCGCCGACAAGGCTGCTGTCCCTGTCCAGGCACAGCCAGGGCCTCTATGCCACCCGCCGCGGCTGGTTCGAGCCCGCCGCCAGGCTCGGCGACAGTGTCACTTCAGGACAATTGGCCGGCTGGTACCACGATCTCGAGCGGCTCGATGTTGCCGAGGAGGCCCTGCATTTCGCCGCAAGCGGCTTGGTGCTGTCGCGCCGGCTGCACACGATGTGTGAGGCGGGCGACTGCCTCATGCAGGTCGCAGAGCCGGTCGACGGCTGAGCCAAACCAGGATCAGGCAGAGGATATTCCATGCAGCAACTGTCCATGTGGACCTATCCCTGGGACATCCAGGATCTCGGCCTGGAGACGGTCGAACGTGATCTTGTCGAGCGCGCCGGGCTCAACATGATCAGCCTGGCGACATCCTATCATGCCGGGCGCTTCCTGCAGCCGCGCAGCCCGCGCCGCAAGGCCTATTTCCCTGAGGACGGCACCATCTATTTCAAGCCGACCGCTGCGCGCTGGGGAAGTCTCGCCATCCAGCCGAAGGTGGCTGACGTGATCACCGAGGGCGGCGACGTGCTCGGTCAGCTCATCCGCAGTCGCGACGCGGGTGGGCTAGGCGTTTCGTGCTGGACGGTCTGCCTGCACAACACCCGCTTGGGCATGCTGCATCCGCAGGCCGTCACCCGCAACGCCTTCGGCGATGCCAACTACTACAATCTCTGCCCCTCCCATCCCGATGCGCGCGCCTATGTCCGCGCGCTGATCGCCGACATCTCGCACAGCTACCGGCCGGACCGGATAGAACTTGAAAGCCCGTCCTTCATGGGCTTTGCCCATGAATACCATCACGAGAAGGACGGTGTCGGGCTGACGCCGGAAGAGGATTTTCTTTTGTCTCTGTGCTTCTGTCCGTCCTGCGTCGCTCGTGCGGCAAAAGCCGGCATCGATGCCGAGGCGGCGCGCAAGCTCACCAGGCAATGGATCGTCGAGACCTGCGAGCGTGCGGTGCCTGAGCGGCGCTTTCCCGATTTTCCCGCCTGCGGCCTCGACGCCTTTGCGCCGTGGCCGGAGCTCCATGCCTATCTGTTGTGGCGATTCGAGCCAGTGACCAGCCTGGTCGCCGAACTGCGCGAGGTAGCCGATCCCACGACGCGGGTCGTCATTATCGATCTGAAGGACGGCTGGCTTGGCGGTTGCGACCTGGCAGCGCTGGGCAAGGTCTGCGACGGGGCGATCCTGTGCGCCTACGACATGCAGGCCGGCGATGTCGCCAGCCTGACGGCGGCCGGCCGTGCGGCACTGGGCGCGGACAAATTCCTCGGCACCGGCTATCGGCTGTTCTATCCGGAAATGGCCGGCCCCGACATCCTCGCGGCCAAGGTGAAGCCGGCGCTGGCGCCCGGTGTCGACGGCGTCAATTTCTACAATTACGGCCTCATTCCAGCCGCGCGGCTCGACTGGATCCGCGCTGTTCGGCAGTCTTGAGCCAGCCGGCCAATGCTCGTGGCCACGAGGCGTTGAGGCCGGATTCGGGCGCGAGCGCTGCCGGGTTAATCAAATCAGCGAAACCTGAAGCCATCCATGGTGTAATCCGGGTAGGCGTCCATCGTGTCGAATAGGTCGAACAGGTCAGGTGTGTCCGCCAATATTCCTGACAGAACCAGCACCGTGGCCACGCCGGCAGCAAGTCCGCCGGCGAAGTCGTGTTCGACGCTGTCGCCGACGCAGACCACAGTGCTGCGGTCTGGATTGCCTGCCACCGCTAGCGCAGCGCCGAATATAGTGGGGTAAGGCTTGCCGATACGCGTGACGCTACCACCGAGGTCCTCGTAGAGATCCGCCAGCCGGCCGGCGCCGAAGCGCGGCCCCACTGCCGTCAGCATGATCTTGTCAGGGTTGGTGCAGAAGCATGGCACCTGCCGCACCGCAGCCGGCGCAAGAAGCCGGCGATAGTGCTCAAGATCGTAGCGGTCGCCCTCGCTGGCCGAAATCAGCACCAGCCCGGCATCGTCACCGTCCTTGGTCAATGCGAAGGGCAGACCTTCGATCGCCGAGCGGTCATCGTCGCGGCTTATCAACAGGCATTTCGTGTGTGGCAGTAGCTTTCCGGATACCGCCATGTCGTGGAAGAACTCCCACGCGACCTCGCCGGAAGAAACAAAATGGTCCCAGCTTCCCGGTTCGAAGCCGAGCTTTAGCAGCCGGCTCTCGTTGGGCCCCGCCCGCTTGCCGGAGTTCGAGATCAGCACAATGGTCTTGCCGGCGCGCTTCAGCGCCGACAGTGCTTCCACCGCCCCTGGATAGGGGCTGGCGCCGTCATGGAGCACGCCGAACTGATCGAGCAGGAAAAAATCATAGCGCTCGGCCAGCTGGTTGACGCCGTTGAGGTGTTCGACTGTTTTCGCGCTCATAGAAGCCCCGCCGCGCTTGCGCCCGTCAGCGCCAGCCGCGCCGTGCCGGCGGCGGCTTCGTGCGAAAGCGCCGGCAGGAAATCAACACCAAGTCTGCGCTGCCGGATCGCCGTCCAGGCGGCATTCGCCGCACCGCCGCCGACGCTTCTGACCGACGTCAGCCGCGGCGCGCCGAGCTCTGCGAGCCTGTCATAGCCGAGCGCCTCGATGGCGGCGATACCCTCCAACATGGCTTTCAGATAGTCGGCGTCCTCCACCGGTCGCGGCACAAGACGCGGCGGCAGTGCCGGATCGGCGATCGGAAAGCGTTCGCCTGCAGTGGCAAGAGGATAGTAGTCGAGGCCGGTCTCGGTCATCGGGTCGATCGCCATGCTCAGCTCGACGATGCGCGCCAGAGGGAAATGTTGTGTCAGCACCTTGCCGCCGGAGTTCGATGCGCCGCCCGCCAGCCAGACATCTCCAAGCCGATGGCTGTAGATACCGAAGCGTGGCGCCGAGATAGGCCGGTCGGACAGGATCTTGACGGTCAACGACGACCCCAGCACGGTGACGCCGTCGCCTATTGCCGCAGCACCTGTCGCCAGGAACGAGGCGCAGCCATCGGTCGTTCCGGCGACGACGGCGATTTCGCGCGGTAAGCCGAACATATCCGCGGCATCCGCGGTTAGCTTGCCGACGACATCGCCCGGCCTGACGACGCCGGGCAGCAACTCCATGCGCATTTCGGTGGCCGCAATCCAGTCCGGCCAGCTGCGGGCCGTGATGTCGTAACCGGTTTTCAAGGCATTGTTCTCGTCGCTGACATCGAAGCGACCGGACAATTGTCCCGCGATCCAGTCCGCCTGATGCAGCACCGCGGCAACACCGGGCGTGCGCTGGAACCAGAGCGCCTTGGCGAGACCGGACGTCGCCCCAAGTGCGGCACTGGTCGCTGGGGCTTCGCGAGCGATCGCGACCAGAATGGCGTTGTCGGCGACCGTATCGTTGTACATCAGCGGCTCGGCCAGCGGCCGCCCGGCGCCGTCGACCGGCAGCAACGTACCTGAAGTGCCGTCAACAGCGATCGACCGGACCGCTGTTCGGTCGATGCCCGAAAGCAGTTCCGCCAGCGCTGCGCCGACCGCTGACCACCACACTGCAGGGTCGCGGGCATTCCGGCCAAACAACTCGAGCGAAACGGCGGAACGCGCGGCAATGGAAAAATCCGGACGCATGGCGACCGCGCGCGCGCCGGACGTGCCGATGTCGATGCCTATGGCAAGCGGCGTGTCAGCGGCTGGCGGCATTGAGTTTCTGGCGATACTTCTCGGCGTCCCAGTTGACCAGTTCATCGTTCTCGGCGGCGGTGAGGTAGTTCAGCCGCGCTGCAATGTCGATGCGTGCCGTCACGTCGGCAAGGCAGCGTTGCATGGCGTCGGCGCCCGCACTGGCATCGCCGCGCATCAGCACGCCCAGCCCGGGAAACAGGATCGCCACGGGGTTTGCACCGCACCGCTCGATGACGCGCGGCACATCCTCACCGGGGTTTGCCACCACCGACCCCCGACCCAGAAAGATGACGTGATCGGGGTAGAGGCTGCCCCCGGACGCCATGCGGCGGCTTTCGGGATCGATGGCGACCGCGTGCGCCTCGATTTCCGCCGGCAGCCTGTAACCGGTTTTCCCGGCCAGCGCCGCCAATCCCGCAACATCCGGTTCCGCCACTTGGCGCGCCGGCCGCGCCAGAAGCAGCGTGACGCGGCGCAGCAGCACTTCGGCCTCGGCGACGGTATCGGCCGCGACGACCAGCCCGTGATTGGCAAGGATCAGCACGTCGACCCCAGCCTGAAGCCGCTCGGCAATACCCTGGGCAAGCGGCAGGCCTGGCCGGAAATAAGGAACATACGCCCATTTGAGACCATCAAGGCGTCTGGCGGCTTCCACCTCGCAATTGGCCTGTACCGCCAGCGAAATGGTTTCGACGCAATGGACATGCAGGACGACGCGCTGCGGCATCAGCGCGTGAACGGTGGTTTCAATCGAAGGGCGCAGGCGCCGGGCGTTGAGCGTCTCGATGGCGAAGATCTGCGGCTGGTCGGCGGCGCTGTCGCGCTGTTCGACAGCCCTGAGCAGCGGCGCCATCGCCACCGGGACCATGATGTCTTCGGAGAGCGCATCCTTCAGCCATGTGCCGGAAGCCTTGATCCACAGCGTGTCGCCGGCTTTCAGCGAGGTGTTGCCGCCGGCGGCCTGGGTCAGGTTTGGATTGCGCCCGATGCTGGCCGAAAGCGCCCGCAAGGCAGCCATTTCCTGCGCATCCGCATAGGTCGCCATGGCGCATTTCCTCTATCAGCTCCGCCAGCATCGCAGCTTCGGATACCCGTCGTGGGATGTTGATGTGTATCGCAGATGCGAGCGACTTACGTCAATAGTGATCTAATGTCATCAAAGGTTCTTGCAATCGGAAAGATGTTGAGTAAGTTGCGTCAAATGCCGTGGCAAAAACGGCTCCTGGGAGGAAAAACGATTGAGCGACTCCGGCCGCCAGCGTCAGATCGTCGAGTTGCTGCGGGATCGTCCCTTCGCGTCGGTGCGCGAACTGCAGGAGCAGCTCGGCGTGTCGGCGGCGACGGTGCGGCGCGACATCGACAAGATCGACGAGGCCGGTGAAGCACGGAAGGTCTATGGCGGCATCTCGGCGCTCGACGGCGCTTCACAGGCGGGTGTTGCCTATGCCAGACCCTATGACGAGAACCGCGACCTCGCGGTCGAGGCCAAGCGGCAGATCGCCGCTCTCGCGGCCACGATGGTGCGCGACGGCGATGCGGTCATCGTGCATGGCGGTTCGACCTGCTTCCACCTTGGGGTCAAGCTGGCTGAGCGCAGCATCCGTCTCTATACCAATTCGATGCCGCTCGCGGCCTATCTGAGCGACCACGGCCATTGCAGCCTGACCGTTGCCGGCGGCGATCTGCATCGTGAGCCGGGCATCATCCATTCACCGACCCAGGCGGAGCCGTTCTACGCATCGAAGTTCTTTCTCGGCGCGCAAGGCCTTGGCCAGGAGGGCGTGCTGGAATCGCACCCGCTGCTGGTCCGCTCCATCGCCGATCTCAGCCTGTGTGCCGACCAGATCGTGGTGCTGGCCGACAGCCGCAAACTGTCGATCCACGCCCGTAACATCGCGCTGCCCTTGTCGCGCATCGGCACGCTGGTGACCGATGACGGCCTGTCCGACGTCGACGCGCGCATGCTGGAAGACGCGGGCGTCATGGTGCGCATCGCCTCGGCTTCGGGAGCCATCCAGTGAAGATGGCCGTCCTCGATTTCGGCAAGACCAATTCGAAGCTGTTCGTCTTCGCTCAGGACGGGCGCATCGTCGACGAGCGCCGGACCCGGCCGAACTGGATGCGCAAAGATGGCTTCAGCGTGCTTGATGAGGCAGCACTTCACGATTGGGCGGTTCGCGCCGTAAGCGAGGCCGCCGACATCCATGGCGTAGAGGGCGTGATGGTGTCGGGCCATGGCTGCACCTTTGCCCTGGTCGACGAGGCGGCGCTGACGCATCCGATACTCGATTACGAGCAAGAGCCGCCGGCTGATATTGCCGCGCAAATTGATCGCCTCGTTCCGGATTTCACCGAGACCTTCTCGCCGCGATTGCCGCTCGGCTTCAACTACGGTCGCCACATGCTGTGGCTACAGGCGGTGCAACCCGGTGCATTCACGGCCGCGAAATCGATCCTCGGCTATCCACAATACTGGAGCTGGCGGTTTGGCGGCCGGGCGGTCTCGGAAGTGTCCTATCTCGGCTGCCACTCGCATTTATGGGCGCCGCGCAAGCGCGACTTCAGTTCGCTGGTCGACATCGAGGGCTGGCGCGACCGGATGCCCGCCTTCGAGCGGGCGGGCTCGGTTATCGGCGAGCAACGCCTCGGCGACACGAAGCGGCGGATCGCCATCCACAATGGTGTCCATGACAGCAATGCCGCGCTCCATGCCTATCGCCGGCAGGAGCTTGGCCCGGTCACCGTCGTCTCGACCGGCACCTGGGTCGTCGTGCTTAATCCGGATTGCCTGCTCGACGCGCTCGATGGCCAGCGCGACATGCTGGTCAATGTCGATGTCGACGGCGGCCCTGTGCCGACCATCCGCTTTATGGGCGGGCGCGAATTCGCCACGATCAGCGACAGCTGGCAAGGCGCGATCGCGCTGGCGACAGTGCAGCGGGTGATCAACGCCGGCAGCATGGCGCTGCCGAGCTTCGCGCCGGGCGGCCCAATGCCCGGCCGCGCCGGCAAATTGGTCGGCCGCATGCCAAGCGCCGAGGAACGCGCAGCCGTGGCGCTGCTCTACGTCGCGCTGATGGTCGACCTCTGCCTCGACCAGATCCATTCGGACAACACCGTGATCGTCGATGGCGGACTGAACGCTGGCGGCCTGCTCGCCGGGCTAGTGGCGCAACTGCGTCCCAGCCAGGCCTTCCTGCAAGGGGCCACACTGGAGGGCAGCGCCACCGGGGCGGCGGCGCTGGCCCTCGAGACCGTCGGCCGCGAATTTGCCGCGGAAGTGCCGGAGCCCGTGCGTGCCGCAAGCTTCACCGGACTTGCCCGATATCGCGACACATGGCGTGGCCTCATCGGCGAGCAGGGCATCCCCCGCGCGGCAGCGGGAGGCGCACGGTGATCGTCGCTGCTCAGGCCGAAGTCACGCGCCAGCCAGTGCTGGAAATGCGGCACATCTCGAAGACGTTCGGGCCAGTCCGCGCCTTGCAGGACGTGTCGCTGACCGTCCATGCCGGAGAAGTCCATGCGCTGATGGGTGAAAACGGTGCCGGCAAGTCGACTTTGATGAAGGTGCTGTCCGGCGCCTATCGGCCTGATGCCGGCGGCGAGATACTGATTGACGGCGTGCCGGTCGCCACCGGCGACCCGATCAAGGCGCGGGCTCACGGCATTGCGGTTATCTATCAGGAACTGTCGCTGGCGCCCAACCTGACGGTCGCGCAGAACATCTTCCTCGGCAATGAGCCGAGGCGTTTCGGCATCGTCGACCGCGACCAATGCTACCGGCGCAGCAATGAGATCATCAAGCGTCTCGGCGTGTCCTTCACCGCAAGAGCCCAGGTTTCCAGCCTGTCGCTCGGCGAGCGTCAGCTGGTCGAAATCGCCCGCGCGCTTTCGACCAGCGCGCGCATCATCGTCATGGACGAGCCAACCACCTCTCTGACCTCGCGCGAGACCGACCGTCTGTTCGAGGTCATCGCGACGCTGAAGTCGCAAGGCATCGCCATCATCTACATCAGCCACCGCATGGAAGAGGTCTACCAGTTGGCCGACCGTGTCAGCGTGCTGCGCGACAGCGGCTATGTCGGCACACTCGAGCGCGCCGAGCTGAACGCCTCGCGCCTCGTCTCGATGATGGTTGGCCGCGACCTGTCGGCTTTTTACAGGAAGGATCATCGCCCGCCGGACAGCAAGCGCGCGGTCGCCTTGTCGGTGCGCGGCATGGCAGACGGCAATCTCCTGAAGAACTGCTCCTTCGAACTGTACAAGGGCGAGGTGCTGGCTCTGGCTGGCCTTGTCGGCTCGGGCCGCACCGAACTCGCGCGACTGATCTTCGGTGCCGACAGACGCATCGCCGGCACGCTGGAACTCGACGGCAAGCCAGTAACCATCGGCTCGCCAAGCGAGGCACTGAATGCCGGCATCGCCTATCTCACCGAGGACCGCAAGGAACTCGGCCTGTTTCTCGACATGTCGATATCCGACAACATCAGCATGGGCGTGCTGGCTAGGGATGCGCGGCCCGGCGGCTTGCGGGATTTCAAAGCCGCCGAGAGACGTGCTGCCACGGCCGTTTCGGATCTCTCCATCCGCACCAGGTCGGTACAGGCCAATGCCGGTTCGCTGTCGGGCGGCAACCAGCAGAAAGTGTTGCTTGCCCGCCTGCTCGAGACCGAGCCGCAAGTGGTCATCCTGGATGAACCGACGCGCGGCGTCGATGTCGGAGCGAAGTCGGAAATCTACCGGCTGATCGACAATCTCGCCAAAAAGGGCATCGCCATCCTGATGATCTCCAGCGAACTGCCGGAGGTGATCGGCGTCGCCGACCGCGTGCTGGTAATGCGCGACGGCACGATCGCCGGCGACGTGACGGCGTCCAAAGACCAGCCGCTGCGCCAGGAAGCAATCATGGAACTTGCAACGGGAGCGGCCAAGGGATGACCGACAAGGCGACCGAGATCAGTGGCCAGGCTGTCGGCAGGAGCCGGCGGTTGCGCACCGCCTTCGCCGCCCTTGGCATGCTGCCGATCCTGATCCTGCTGGCGGTCGGCTTCCAGTTGATGAACGCGCGCTTCTTCACCCAGACCAATTTGCTGATCGTCATGCAGCAATCGTCGATCAACATCGTGCTCGCAGCGGGCATGACCTTCGTCATCCTGACCGGCGGGATCGACCTGTCCGTCGGCTCGATACTTGCCGCCTCGGCGATGGTGGCGGTGATGGTGTCGCTGGTGCCCGATTGGGGACTGCTGGGCGTGCCGGCGGCCATTCTCGTCGGCCTCGGCTTCGGCGTCATCAACGGGCTGCTGATCGCCTATATCAGACTGCCGCCCTTCATCGTCACGCTGGGGTCGCTGACCGCTGTGCGCGGCGTCGCCCGCCTGCTCGGCCAGGACACCACGGTGTTCAACTCGGACCTGCCGTTCGACTTCATCGGCAACGGTTCGCTGTTCGGCATTCCGTGGCTGGTCATCATCGCCTTGTCGGTCGTGGTGCTGTCCTGGCTGGTGCTCAAGCGCACCGTGCTCGGCACCTGGATCTATGCCGTTGGCGGCAATGCCGAAGCGGCGCGGCTGACCGGCATCAAGGTGCCGCTGGTGCTGCTCTTTGTCTATGGCGTTTCCGGCCTGCTGGCCGGCCTTGGCGGCGCCATGTCAGCGGCCCGGCTCTATGCGGCCAACGGGCTGCAGCTTGGGCAGTCTTACGAACTCGACGCCATTGCCGCGGTCATTCTCGGCGGCACCAGCTTCGTCGGCGGCGTCGGCTCGATCTGGGGTACGCTGATCGGTGGCCTGATCATAGCGGTGCTCTCCAACGGGCTTATCTTGGCCGGTGTCTCGGACATCTGGCAGTACATCATCAAGGGATTGGTCATCATCGTGGCAGTCGCCCTCGACCGCTACAGGCTCCAGGCAGGAGCGAGAACGTGATTGACCTTGGTCGCCGGCGTAAACGACCGGTTTGTGTAACGCACCGTGAGAGGCGCGGGGCAATTGGAGGAAAGCAATGAAGACCATCGCTAAACTGCTCTGCGGCGTCGCACTCGCGGCTGCCGCCATCGCGCCCGCATCGGCCAAGGACCTCAACAAGGTCGGCATCTCGGTCGGCCTGCTCGGCAACCCCTTCTTCGTCGCCACCATCAAGGGCATCGAGGACGCGGCCAAGAAGATCAACCCGAAGGTCGAGGTAACCTCAGTGTCGGCCGACTACGACCTCAACAAGCAGGTCTCTCAGGTCGATTCCTTCATCGCCGCCGGGGTCGACGTGATCATGCTCAATGCGGTCGATGCCAAGGCGATCGGCCCGGCGGTGAAGAAGGCGCAAGCAGCGGGCATCGTCGTTGCCGCCTTCGACGTCTCGGCGCCGGGCGCCGACGTCACCGTCATGACCAACAACGTCAAGGCCGGCGAAGAGGCCTGCCAGTATCTGGTCGACCACACCGGCGGCAAGGGCGACTACGTTATCCTCAACGGCCCCGCGTCGTCGTCGATCCTGGAGCGGGTGAAGGGCTGCAAGGACGTCCTTGCAAAACACCCCGACATCAAGATCCTCTCCGACGATCAGAATGCCGAAGGCTCGCGCGACGGCGGCCTGAAGGTCTTCCAGTCGCTGCTCACCCGCTTCGACAAGATCGATGCGGTGTTTGCCATCAACGATCCGACGGCGATCGGCGCCCAGCTTGCGGCCAAGCAGCTCAATCGCTCGGAGTTCATCTTCACCGCAGTGGATGGCGCTCCCGATATCGAGAAGGAACTCGCTTCCGGCACCTCGATGATCAAGGCCTCGGCTTCGCAGGATCCCTACGTGATGGCTGGCCAGTCGCTGACGATGGCGGCTGAGCTGCTTGCCGGCAAGAAGCCGGCGGAGCCGACCGTGCTGCTCGACCCGAAGCTGATCACGGCCGAGAACCTGAAAGACTACAAGGGCTGGACCGCAGCCCGCTAAGCCTCCCAAGGCCGATGCGGCCGGGGCAACCCGGCCGCATCTCAATTCCAGAAACGGGAGACGATCATGTCGCGCATCGGTATTCATTCCTTCGTCTGGTCGGCGAGTTCGGCGCAAGGCGACCTCGAACGCACGCTGGCCAACACCAGAGAGGCCGGCTTCGACCTGATCGAGTTCTCCTATCTTGACCCGGCCAATGTCGACGTTGGCGGGTTGGCCAGGCGCATCGCCGACCTCAAGCTCGGCGTCGCGATCAGCATCGGCCTGCCGGCCGACGGCGACATTTCGAGTGCCGACAAGGCGGTTGCCGCGCGCGGCGTCGAGATCCTCAACGAGACGATCGCGCTCACCCGCGATCTCGGCGGCCAGAAGATTGGCGGCATCCTCAGCACCAGCCACGGCTTGCAGACGCAGGCGCCGACGCGCGATCAGTGGAACCGCAGCGCGGGGACACTTGCGAAGGTTGCGGAGACGGCCAAGGCAGCCGGCGTCACGCTCAATCTGGAGATCGTCAACCGCTTCGAAAGCAATCTGCTCAACACCGCTTCACAGGGCCTGGCCTTCATCGCGGACACCGGCTCCGACAACATCTTCCTGCATCTCGATACCTTCCACATGAACATCGAGGAGGCCGATGTCGGACTGGCTATCCGCCATGCCGCTGACAAGATCGGCTATGTCCATATCGGCGAGAGCCATCGCGGTTTCCTCGGCACCGGCAATATCGACTTTGCCGCCATCTTCGATGCGCTGACCGCAATCGGCTATAGGGACGACCTCAGCTTTGAATCCTTCTCGTCGACGATCGTGGACGAGAACCTCTCACGGAAGACCGCGATCTGGCGCAATCTGTGGGCCGACAATATGGAACTGGCCCGGCATGCGCGCGCCTTCATCTCAATCGGGCTGGAGACGGCGCAGCGCAAGGCAGAGCTTGTCGCATCGAGACATCGTCCTTAGCAGGAGCGCGCTGCCAAAGCGCCAATGTTGTCGTTCATCCGGCCCGCGCGTTACGTGCAAGGAATCGACGTCGGAGGCGCTGAGTGTGGCGGAGGCAGTCGAGCGGGGTGACGCTGACGAGAGCTCGCTGATTTTGGCTCACGAAACGCAATAAAATCAACATCTTCATACGCCCTCCGGGGCCATCCGATCTCCATACTGGACGGGGATGACGTTTGACACAGCGCGGCGGAAGGAAGCAGGATGGCTGATAGAGTCGACATCGCATAATGATGTCACTATATAGCGGCGGCTTCGACCGTGTAGCTGTGGCGGTGTACCACGAAGCAGCAGAAAATGTGTTACGCGTTGTGATCCCTATTGTGATACAAATCGGCCGTCGACAGCAGGAAAAGATCGTAAGAACAATAGCATAGAGCCGAAGCCGATCCCGGCCAACGTACCACTCTATCAAACAATCAGAACGTGCTCATTGAACCCTTCCCTTCATTCGGCTCTTCGGACCTCCGACAAGATCAACTTGCCGGGCGAAGCCGACTCGGTTCGAATGGCAGCATGCATCCTTTACCGGGTGCGGACGTTTACGGTTACCAACCGGCATAGCCGCCAGGGAAAAGCAGTATGAGTGAACATGCGATCGAGTTCTTGCGCGGATGGATCGGTGAAAAGGTCCACTGCCAGCACTCGCCGGTAAAGATCGAGAAGCAGGCCGAGACCCTCGCCAAGGAGTGCGCGGCCAAGGCCGCTGAGGTCGGCATTCCGCTGGAAGATATCCAGGAAGAAGTCGGCGACATCCAGGAACTGATCGCATCGCGGCTCGAAGAGGCGGCCGAGGCCGA
Source organism: Mesorhizobium sp. C395A (assembly GCF_030323205.1). Lineage (NCBI taxonomy): Bacteria > Pseudomonadati > Pseudomonadota > Alphaproteobacteria > Hyphomicrobiales > Phyllobacteriaceae > Mesorhizobium > Mesorhizobium sp. C395A. The sequence continues at coordinate 6,256,347 of NZ_CP100473.1, forward strand.
CCAGAGCAACGCGGCCAAACCGTGACGCAACAGGCCTGGTGCCGCCAGGCCTTGTCCTCTATCCAAATCGATCTTTCAGCCAGGCCTTCGGCAGCGCCGGCACGAAATTGCCGTCGCGTCCGCTCATATCCTCATTGGCGACCATTGCATTGAGGATCGCCTCCTCTACGCCTTGCGCCACCGCATCGAAGAACGGATCGATATCGACGTCCGGGATGTAAGCGACGTTTGCGGTTCGTCCCGATGGTGCAAGTGCTGCTTGCGGATTGGCGGTGGTGAAGGCCAGAAAAATGTCGCCCGAACTGTGGTACCCGAAGCCGCCTGTCATGGCGATGCCGAGCGGCACGCGCTTTGCCAGCCGCTTCATCTGGTGCGGCAGAAATGGCGCATCGGTGGCGACGATGGCGATGATCGAGCCCTTTTCGGCACGCGGCGTGCCTTCGCGCATCGCGGGCTCTACCAGATCGGGCCCGACGCGGGCGCCGCGCAGTGTGAAATTGCGCCGCTTGCCGAAATTCGCCTGCACGAATACGCCGACCGTATGCCTGATGCCCTGCCACTCGACGATGCGCGATGCCGTGCCCGAGCCGGCCTTGAAGCCAAAGGCAATCATGCCGGTGCCGCCGCCGACACTGCCTTCCTCGATCGCTCCACCGGCGGCACCGTCGAGCGCGGCTTCGACATGTTCGAAGCCGACGTGATGACCGTTGATGTCGTTGAGGAAACCATCATAGGTCTCCGCCGCAACCGGCAGGCCCCAGCCGCTGTCGAGCGCCGCCGACAGCACGCGTTGCATCCAGCGCAGCGTGCCGTCGCGGGTAACGCCGCAGGAATGCGTGTTGGTGATCGTGACCGGCAGGTTGAAGGCGCCGACTTCCTCGATAATGTGCGACCCCGTCAACTCGCCATTGCCGTTCTGGCTGAAGACACCGGCAAACACCGGCGTGGCGAGCTCAGCCAACGGCCGCGGCAGGATGGCGGTGACGCCGGTGCGCACCGGCCCCGTGCCAACCTTGAGCAGACCCTCGCCGGAAATCAGCGTCGCATAGCCGACCGATACGCCGAGCACATCGGTGATGGCGTTGAAGCCGCCCGGCGTGCCCTCGAAGGCAATGCCGAAAGCACGCGCGCGCGGCTTGCCCGCCGGCGTTTGAAGATGCGGGTCATGTCCGGTCATGCGGTCCTCTAAAAAAGCGAGCCCTGATTGCCCGGCTCTTTCGGTTTGCTGGCCGTCGGCTTTGCAGCGGGTTTGCTGGCGGGCGGCGTGGCCGCTGGTTTGGCAACGGCCTGCACCCGCTCGGCGTCGCCGGTCGCGACTGCATTTACGATGCCGTCGGCGAACTCCAGCTGCAGGCCAGCGCCCGGCGCCACATCAACTGCCAGTTTGATCACCGCGCCGTCGGCATCCTTGACCAGCGCGAAGCCGCGGGCCAGCACAGCCTTGTGCGACAGCGTTGCCATCAGCCTCTCGGATTGGACGATGCGGCCGCGCAGTCGCTCCAGCCTGAGCAGTACCGCTTGCGTGCCGCGTCTCGTCAAAGCTGTCAGCAGATCCCTCTGCACGGTTTGCCGCCGTGCCGTTGGCTCGATCGTAATGCGGCCTTGCAGCAAAGCCAGTTGCTGCCTGTGCCGTTGCAGGGATGCTTTCGCACATTTTGGCAACTGATCCGCCGCACGATTCAACTCCGCGCGCCGGGCTCTCGCCAATGCGCGCAGCGCCCCTTGAGCGCGCAAAAGGTTGCGGTCGTTGGTGCGTCGCGCCTCGGCAATTCGCCGCGACAGCGTTGCCGGAGTGAGCTTCACGGCGAAGAACCGAGCTTGCTTTCTTTCGGTGGAGACCATCAGCCCCCGGCTAAGCCGGCTGGCCGCCTCGTCCAGCCGCCGTCGCGGCAGCGCCAGCAACTGGTCGGGCGAGGGCAGCGCGCGGGCGGCCGCACGCGAGGCCTGCCGCTTGCGTTCGAAATTGCGCAAGGTAGCTGCTTTGAGCCGTGCGCCAAGACTGGCTAGTGTCGCTTCGAGGTCCGCTTTCACCGGCACCGCGATCTCCGCCGCACCTGTCGGCGTCGGTGCGCGCATGTCGGCGACGAGGTCGATCAAGGTCCAGTCGGTCTCGTGCCCGACGGCCGAAATCACCGGAATGCGCGAGGCGGCGACGGCGCGCGCCAGCCCTTCATCGTTGAACCCCCAGAGGTCCTCGAGGCTGCCGCCGCCGCGCGCCACGATCAGAAGGTCGGGCTGGGCAATCGCGCCATCCCAGGCCAGCGCGTTGAAGCCGTTGACGGCGGCCGTCACTTCCGCCCCCGCCGTCTCGCCCTGGACTCTTACCGGCCAGACCAGCACATGCAGCGGAAAGCGGTCCTTGATGCGATGGATGATGTCACGGATCACCGATCCGGTCGGCGAGGTGACGACGCCGATGGTGCGCGGCATGAACGGCAGCCGCCGCTTGCGGCCGGCATCGAAAAGTCCTTCGGCCTGCAGTCGCCGCTTGCGCTCTTCCAAAAGCGCCATCAGCGCCCCGGCGCCGGCGGGTTCTAGATTGTCGATGACGATCTGGTAGTTGGATTTGCCGGGATAGGTGGTGAGTTTGCCGGTGGCGATCACCTCCATCCCCTCTTCGGGACGGAATTTCAGCCGGCTCATCGTGCCTTTCCAGACCACGGCATCGAGCCGCGCGCGGTCGTCCTTCAGGGTGAAATAGGCATGGCCGGAAGAGTGCGGCCCGCGATAGCCGGAAATTTCGCCGCGCACCCGCACATGGCCGAAGACATCCTCGACCGTGCGCTTCAGCGCGCCGGAAATCTCGCTCACCGTGTATTCGGTGGCATTGGTTCGTGATTCGGATTCTGCGTCGCTCATCGGCCGATTGAGCGGCTGTTGTCGCTCCGCGTCAAGATTCCATAACTTGATCTTAAGCCTGGCCTGATTGACTCTGGGCCAAGGAGGACGCATGAGCGCCCGCAAACAACGCAGCCCGTTGACGTTCCAGGTCACCCTGACGGTGCTGACGCTTGCCGTTTTTGCACTGGCCATCGTTGTCGGCTTCGGCCTTTACGCCACCATGCAGGCCGACCGGGTCTCGCTCGAGCGGGAGAAGGTTTTCCTTGCCAACGGCCTGCAGGACCAGATCGCCGCGGTAAAGCGCGAGCAGGAAAGCGTCGCCGTCTGGGATGATTCCGTTATAAACGCCAAGGCCGGCAACCAGACCTGGATGGCCGAGAATTTCAGCGTCTGGATGTACTCGTATTACGGCCACAACCGGGTCTATGTGCTGGACAACGCCAACCGGCCGGTCCACGCCATGCGCGAAGGCAAGGTCGTGTCGCCTGCCGTCTTTGGCGAGGACGAACCCGCTTTGCGGCCGACCATCGCCAGGTTGCGCCAGATGATGAGCAAGGACGCAAGCCAGGCCGGCGCAAAATTCGTTGCCGACGATCTGGTCTCGCTTGGCGGTCAGCCTGCCATACTCAGCGTCATGCCTCTGGTGCCGAGTTCGGATCGCGTCACCCAGGCATCCGGCAGCGAATATCTGCATGTCTCCATAGAGTTCATCAACGACGCGGTGATCGGCAAGATCGCGCAGAAATATCTGCTGGCGGGGGCGCATCTCCTGCCGATGGCTCAGCCGCTTGGCTCGGCTGCCATTCCGCTTATCGACAAACAGGGTGTCATCCTCGGCTATATTGCCTGGGACCAGGAACGGCCCGGCCTGACGCTGGTGGGCAAGGCCAGCCCGGCCCTGGCTCTGGCCGCGCTGGTTGCGGCGAGCGTGCTCGCCTTTCTGCTCCGGCGTCTGCGCCGTGCGTCATCGGCGCTGCAGACCAGCCAGGCCCAGGCGCAATATCTCGCCTTTCACGACACGCTCACCGGCCTGCCCAACCGGGCACTGTTCGAGGACAGGCTGCGGCGTGCCTTGCTTACCTCCGGCAATGAAAGCAAGGTCGCGCTGCTTTATCTCGATCTAGATCGCTTCAAGCATGTCAACGACACGCTTGGTCACCCGGCAGGCGACGAACTCGTGCGCCAGACGGCGGCCAGGCTTCAGCATACGGTTCGCGACGTCGACACGGTGGCAAGACTGGGTGGCGACGAATTCGCGGTGATCCTGATCGATGTCCGCGACGTAAGGAACGCCGAGGATATTTCCGAGAGGGTGCTGCAGAAACTGCAGGAGCCGTTCAAGCTGATGGACGATCAGGTCTTTATCAGCGCCAGCATCGGCATAGCCTTGTCGACAGGCCCTGATGCCGACGCAGACGATCTGCTGCGCAAGGCCGACATCGCGCTCTACGAAGCCAAGAAGAACGGCCGTGGCCGCTACCAGGTCTTCGCCGGCGACATGGACGACCTTTTGCTGCGCAAGCGCAAGGTCGAGAGCGAGCTGCGCAGCGCGCTGAATGGCGGCACCGGTATCAAGCTCGCCTACCAGCCGGTCTTTGCCAGCGACGGCAAGACCATTGTCGGCGCCGAGGCGCTGATCCGCTGGGCGCATGAGGTCCATGGCGCACTGCCGGCGGCGCAGTTCATCGCCATCGCCGAGGAACGCGGCATGATCGGGCAGCTCGGCGCATGGGCCCTGCTGGAAGCCTGCCGCTTCGCCGTGAAGACCAAACTGCCGTGGCTCGCCGTCAATGTCTCGCCGCTGCAATTGCGCGACGCCGGCTTTGCCGAAGAGGTTGCCTCGATCCTCGCCGAAACCGGACTGGCGCCGAAGCGCCTGCAGCTCGAAATCACCGAAAACGTTCTCCTGGAAAACAACGACACCACCAGAGCGGCTCTGGCAGCCTTGCGCCAGTCGGGCGTCGGCATTGTGCTCGACGATTTCGGCACCGGCTATTCGTCGCTGAGCTATCTGCGCCGCCATGCCATCGACAAGCTCAAGATCGACCGCTCCTTCGTGCGGCTTCTCGACGGCGATGGCAATTCGGGCGCCATCGTCAAGGCGCTGATCGATCTCGCCGGCGCGCTCAAGGTCGAGGTCACCGCCGAGGGCGTAGAGACCGAGGTGCAAAAGGCGCTGCTGGTCGCCATGGGCTGCCAGCAGCTGCAGGGCTACCTCTTGTCGCCGCCGCTGGAGCCGGCGCAATTGGTGGCGCTGCCCGGCCTGTCGTCGGCCAACGCAACGACGGAGGCGGCAGCGTCGGCCTGATCGTTCCTACCAGCCAGGCAGGATCTGGTTCGGCTTGCTCCGCTTCATCTTGGCGAAGGCGAGCGAGGCGAAATCGAAGCTTCCCGTTTCTTCGCCGAGCGGCACGGAAATATTGTCGAGGCTTTCCGAGATGTGCCGGGCCAGCGCGTCGACGATTTCGGGACGCGAGGTCTGGCCGCGCATGATGCCGATGCGGCAGTCGGGTAGGGCGCCAAAACCGTCGGCTTCGCCCAGCACTCGCATGCCGGGCCGCAGCGCGCATTCCGGCAGCACCGAGATCGCCAGCCCCGACAGCACCGCGGCGGTGATGACGGTCGCCGAGAAGCTGGTGAAGAGGATGCGATAGTCGCGGCTTTGCCGGTCGAGCACATCGACGGCGGCGCGCCGCCAGATGCAGTTCGGCCGGCCGAAGGCCATCGGCAGCACTTCCTGTTCGTGCGTGGCATGGTTGGCCGAGGTCACCCATAGCAGCGGCTCGCGCCGCACCACTTCCGACTGGCCGCGCGTATCATTGTGCGTCACCAGCGCAAGATCGAGATTGCCGCGCTTGATATGCTCGACCAAGCCTGGTGTCGGCTCGCAGATGACAGTCAGTTCGACGCGCGGATTTGACCGTGTGAAGCGTGCCATGATTTCGGGCAGGAACCGGTCGGCATAGTCGTCGGGGGTGCCGATGCGGATGGTGCCTTCGAGCCGCTGGTCATCGAAGGCGGCCAGCGTTTCGCGGTTGAGATAGAGCAGGCGGCGCGCGTAGGAGAGCAGCTTGTCGCCTTCCTCAGTCAGCCTGTTGGTGCGGCCGTCCTTTTCGAACAGCGGCTTGCCGATCCGCTCTTCCAGCCGGCGCATCTGCATCGACACCGCCGATTGCGTGCGCAGCACTTCCTCGGCCGCGCGGGTAAAGCTGCCGGTATCGGCAATCGAGATGAAGGTCTGCAACTGGTCGAGATCGAGCGGCGCTTTCATCGGTCCAATCCATCACTAGCGTTGATGCTAAAGATTAGAAACATTCGTTGGATTAATCAATCGGTGCGTGGCAAATTCACATTGTCCACATGAAAGCATGTGAATCGAGACCGGAACGGCCGCTGTCCCCAGCGCCGATCGCCTGGTCTTGTCCAGTTCGAGTCTGAAGGAGACCGACATGACCACGTTTGATTTCGCCACCGAGACCTCGCGCATCACCTCGCGTCCGGCCGTTGCGACGCGCGTGGCCAACACTTTTCTCAATGCCTACCAGGCCTGGAAAAATCGCCGCGCCTTCTATCGCCTTGGCGAGATGTCGGACGCCGAACTCGCCGATATCGGCCTGACGCGCGCGGACCTCCATGTCGCCATCGATGTGCCGTTCGGCGCCGATCCGACCGTGAAGCTGCGTGCGATTGCGATCGATCGTGCCGATACGATCGAAGATCTCGCCCGCCAGATAGCGTGATATCGGGCGCATTGTTTCGGTTGCCGTGAACCTTTCTCAGGCTCGCCGCGACCAACGAGTATAGCAGGCTCCCCACTCCCTGCCGGTTCCCCGCCGGCCAGCCTGCACACTGGCCCGGTCCTCCTCCAGGACCGGGCTTTTTCTTTTAAAGCTCCGTCGTCATCGTGCGGTCTGCGCCGCGTCGCTTCGCTCCTTGCTCCGAAGCCGCGAAGGTCAGCGCCCAACTACCGCCAACTACCGCCGGTCCATGTCCCGCTTGAACTGGTCGAAGATCGTTTCCACGCCCTTCTGATACTCGTCGCGCTGCTGGGCGCCGGTCTCGAACATCTTGCCGAAAATATCGTCGAACGGATTGCGTGGCCTGCCGCTCGGATTGGCCTGCGGTTGCGGCGCCTGGCGCTCCTGCGGTGCCTGTCGCGGCTGGGGTGCTTGCGGCTGCTGCGGCGCCGGCTGCCCACCGGGCAAGCCGAAGCCGCCACCACCGCCTTGCCGCATCATCTCTTCAAAAATCTTGCCCAGCGGGTTGTCGCCGTAAGGGCTCTGCGTCTGTTGCGGCTGTGTTGGCTGCTGCGGCCGGCCCTGCGGTTGCTGTGCCGCGCCACCGCCGAACATATCCTGCAGCACCTTGCCCAGCGGATTGTCGCCATAGGGGTTGGGCGCCTGTTGCGGCTGGCTTTGCGGCTGTTGGGCGCCGCCGCCGAACATGTCCTGCAGCACTTTGCCCAGCGGGTTCTCACCGTAAGGATTGGGTGCTGGCTGCGGCGCAGGCTGTGCCCCGCCGCTCGCCTGCCGCATCATCTGTTCGATGATCTCGCCGAGCGGATTGCTGCCGGCGCCGAAGCCACCGGCGGCCTGCATCTGACCCCCGGTCAACTGGTTTGTCGTCTGCTTGAACAATCCGCCCATCACCATCGAAGCGATGGCCGGCAGCATCTGCTGCAGGATCTGCTGGCTGACGCCGGTCGCCTGCGCGGCCTGGCTGGCCACCGCGCGCGACAGCTCCTTCGAGCCGAACAGATGACCCAGAATGCCGTTGCCCTCATTGACGCCTTGCGGTGAGAAAGCCCTGGTCGCGTCCTCGAAGTATTTGGCGTGCTGGCCGCTCGCCATCGCCGTCATGAAGGCGCCTAGCCCATAGGGATCGGCGGTGTTGCGTTGCAGCCCTTGCGAGAAGGCCGGCAGCAGAGCGGCGACAGCCGCCTGCGTCTGCTGCATGGAAAGCCCGTACTGCTGGGCAAGCGCCTGCATGCCGTTGCCGTTCTGCGCCTGCGCCAATATGTCGAACAAGGTAGGCATCGGTTTCTCCTCCCGGAAATCCTCGAGGGAGAACCTAGTTCGTTTCGATGTTCGATTGAAGCGGCTTTTGCCGCTGCTCAAGGCGCGACGCTAATACGCATATTCCATGAACACCGGCTCGATCGAGCCGCCCCAGCGCGTGTGGTAGGCCGACAGCATTTCCTCGGCACTGGTGGTACCGCGCGCCACGACTTCGTCCAGCGTGTTGAGGAACGAGGTCTCGTCATAGCCGTCGCGGTTCTTCCTGCCGCGATTTTTCAGCCCAAGGCGCGAAATGGTCATTACATCGCGGCCGATCTCACGCAGCGTCGTGTTGCGGAACGGCGCGGAAATGCCTTGTTCCGGCACCGCATTGCGCATCGCCAGCGTTTCTTCATAGGTCCAGCTCGAAGTCAGCGCCTCGGCGGCGTCGAGCGCGGCCTCGTCATAGAGCAGCCCGACCCAGAAGGCCGGCAGCGCGCAGATGCGGCGCCACGGCCCGCCATCGGCGCCGCGCATTTCGAGGAAGCGCTTCAGCCTGACGTCGGGGAACAGCGTCGACAGATGGTTCGCCCAGTCGCCCATGGTGGGCAGTCCCTCCGGTACTTCATTGCGGGCAACGCCGGCCATGAACTGGCGGAAGGTGATGTGCGTCATGTCGTGATAGTGGCCGTCGCGGATGACGAAATACATCGGCACGTCGAGCGCCCATTCGACATAGTCGGCAAAGCCGAACTCGGGCGAGAAGCAGAATTCGAGCAGCCCCGAGCGTTGGTTGTCGGTGTCGCGCCAGATGTCGCCGCGCCAGCTCTGCAGCCCGTTCGGCCGGCTATCGGTGAAGGGCGAGTTGGCAAACAGCGCCGTCGACAGTGGCTGCAGCTTCAGCGACACCTGCATCTTGCGGCGCATGTCGGCTTCGCTTTCGAAGTCGAGGTTCACCTGGATGGTGCAGGTGCGATACATCATGTCGAGACCCTTGGTGCCGACCTTGGGCATGTAGCGGGTCATGATTTCGTAGCGCGATTTCGGCATTTTCGGCGTCTCGGCCAGCGACCATTTCGGGCTGCCGCCGAGGCCGAGAAAGCGGATGCCCATCGGCTCGGCGATCTCGCGTACCTGCGCCAGATGCGCATTGCCCTCCCGGCAGGTCTGGTGGATCGTTTCCAGCGGCGCGCCCGACAGCTCGAACTGGCCGCCAGGCTCCAGCGAGATCGCGCCCTGTCCGGTCGGCTCGACCAGGCCGATGATGCGGCCGTCATCGATGATCGGGTCCCAGCCGAGCTTTTGCTGCATGCCTTCGAGGATGGCGCGGATGCCGCGCTCGCCGCCATAAGGCACCGGCGCGTTGCCGTCGACATAGAAGGGGAACTTCTCGTGCTCGGTCCCGATGCGCCACTTGTCGCGCGGCTTGTTGCCTTCGGCCAGATGCTCGACCAGTTCGTCGATGCCTTCGATTGGCCGGAAATCGGTTGTGTCGCGCGCCATGGGGCCCCCTCTGCGGCTCTCGGAGCCCGCCGGCGCTAAATGGACGAAATGTCAGCAGCCGATCAAGCGAAAAATCCTGAGCCACAGGTCAACAGGAATTGATCTTTACGCTTCTTACCAGTCTCCGACCGTCGCCTGCATCACCGCAAGCGCCGCTACAGCTGCTGTGTCAGCGCGCAGGATGCGCGGTCCGAGCGGGATGGCAGTGACGAAGGGGAGCGCCCGCAGCATCTTGCGTTCGTCGTCGGAAAAGCCGCCTTCCGGCCCGACCAGCAGCGCCAGCTTCCTCTCCGGCACCGCCTGCAATGCCGGCAGCGGGTTGTTGGTCGAGGCATCCTCGTCGCAGAAGATAAGCCGGCGTTCCTTGTCCCAGCCGGAGAGCAGGCGCTCGAATTTCTCGGCCTGGCGCACTTCCGGCACCGCCAGTATGCCGCATTGCTCGGCCGCCTCGACTACATTGGCGCGCAGCCGGTCGATGGAGGGTTTTGCCACTTGCGTGTGCTGGGTGATCACCGGCTGCAGGATGCCGGCGCCCATCTCGACCGCCTTCTGCACGAGATAGTCTAGCCGGCCCTGTTTCAGCGGCGCGAAGCAATAGATCAGGTCAGGCAGGGGCGGTTGCGGTCTCTGCGAGGCCAGCACCTTCAGCCGCACCGCCCTTTTCGACCTGGTGGCAATCGCCGCCGACCACTCGCCGTCGCGGCCGTTGAAGACCAGGATCTCGGCGCCTTCGCCGAGCCGCAGCACATGCGTGAGATAATGGCTCTGCTGCTGGCCGGCATCGAATTCGATGCCTGCCGCGAGGTCGTCCGGCACGAACAGCCGCTGCATCTTGTAATTGGCGCGCATCGCCGAGGAATGGGCGAGGCGGTGCCTGGCGTCAAGTCTCGGCGGAACGATGCCACACCGGTTCAAAACCGTGCCGCAGCACCGAAACGGTCGTGGCCGGTGTGAGCAGGCGCAGCGACCGGCCGGCAAGGCTGTCGAAGGCCGCCGCATCGCCATAGCCTGCGAACGACCAGGGCAGCGCGTTGCCGCCGCGCAGCGCATAAGCCGAGCCGCCATCCGCGATCATCGCTCCGTCCGGCAATCCGGCAAGCTCTCCCATGGTGACATCAGGTGGCTTGCCGCCGGAAGCCAGCCGCTCCTTGTGCAGCCGCTTGTCCACCATTGGCGCGCGCGGTTCGTTTACACCGAAGACTTTGCCGAAACGCCCGACAAAATCCGTGGCTCGCTCACGCCGGCAATAGAAACAGGGACGGTGCCCGGCGGCCAGCGCCGTCACCTCGTCGAGGAAGAACAACTCGGTCCAGCCGGCCCTGCCGCCCGGCCTGTTCCTGCCCATCGGCTCGCGTCGCACATTGCGGAATTCGCAAACGCAGATGATCCAGGCCGGCAAGGCCCAACGCTTTTTCAGCAGCGTCTTGGTCTCAGGATCGTGGATGATGCCGCGATTGCCGGTGAACAGGCCGCGCTCGGATATGGCATGGATGGCGCCGAACGGATCGACCCGGTTCTGCAGTGGCATAGCTCTCTCCCGAATACGCATCTTGGCTGCAATGCTGGCGACATGATATCGCTCGTCGCGTCATTTCATGTCAGCAGGGTTTTGCGATGCGGGTGCTGGTGGTCCAGAACTACGACAACACCGGCCTTGGCCAGGTTGGTGCCGCGCTCGCCGAAGCCGGCGCCGATCTCGACCTGCGCCGGCCCTACAAGGGCGATGCGCTGCCGGACGACGCGACCGGACACGATGCCATGGTGATGCTGGGCGGCGGTCAGAATGCGCTGGCCGACGATGACTACCCGTATTTCCCGGCGCTGCTCGAACTGACCCGCGATTTCGCCGCCAAGGATCGCTCGGTTCTCGGTATCTGCCTGGGCAGCCAGTTGGTTGCCCGCACTTTCGGCGGTGAGAACCAGATCGGCGGCGCCTCGGAATTCGGCTGGCACAAGGTATCGCTGACGCCGGACGCCAGAACCGATCCGGTGCTTGGCGCACTTCCCCAGGATTTCCCCATCTTCGAATGGCACGACGACACTTTCGCGCTGCCGTCAAATGCGGTGCGGCTTGCCGGCAGCGAAATTGCTGAGAACCAGGCGTTCCGTATCGGCCGCGCCGTCTACGGCTTCCAGTTCCATTTCGAGGCCGACCGGCCGATGGTGAGGGACTGGAGCACGTCCTTCGCGCCGCTGATTGCCGATCGCCATCCCGACTGGCACGATCGCCTCGACAGCGAAATGGCTCTCAACGGCCCCGAGGCTGATGCCGCGGGCTTGGCCATTGCCCGCGCCTGGGTGGCGACGATCTGAACCCAGCCAACGCGCGGCCGTTGCATAATTGGCACGCGGCGGGGAATCTGCCGGGGACAACTTCTTTCGTCCTTGGTTTGTGGCCGAACGCTATCCTACAAGGCGCGCGCTATGCATCGGCAATGCAACCGCGATGAACCTTCTGTGTGATCCGCGCGACACACCGCCGATACAGAATCGACCTACAAGCGCGAAATCGTCGAAACTTTGAGACGAATTCTCGGTTTCAACCCATTGGTAACCGCCTCGTGCCCAGATGCAGGAAGCTCAACTAGAGATGACGTCCGTGAAAGCAGCGCTTCTGTCCTTTGTCATGCTGTCTGCCATCGTTTTGTGCGGTCTCGGCATTTATTCCGCCGATGCAGCCAACAACCATCAGGCCGTCGACGGCTACGGCGTCACCGCCGCGCTTCGCTAAAACGCTTTTCCCTGCACAGTCAGGATACGCTTGTCCGCGCCGTCCACGGCGAGCGCGCTGAGCATGCCTGACTGCCAGGCGAGCGTGTCGACATTGACGCGGTTCGGCATCACCTCCGCCTCCGGCACCGGTGTGTGGCCGTGCACGATCACCTTCGGGTAAAGCCCTGGATGGTTGTGGAAGACGTCGCGTATCCAGACCAGATCCTGCGGGCTCTGGCTCTCCAGCGGCACGTCAGGCCTGACGCCAGCATGGCAGAAGAAGAAATCACCTGATATCAGTGACAATTGCAGCGACCGCAGGAAGTCGACATGGGCTTGCGGTACAGCATTGACCAGTGCCTGGTGTCCCCGCCGTAACGCCTCGGCCTTGCCGAACCAGCTTGCGTGTCCCGCTAGGTCGACGCCATAGGATTGTGCCGTCTGCACGCCGCCATAGCGGATGAACAGCCCTTCCGGGTCAGGCTCGTCGAGAAAATCGAGGAAGCCGATATCGTGGTTGCCGGCGAGCATCAGATGCCGTGGATCGCGTTTCCGTGCCTCGATCAGGAAGTCGATGACGCCCTTGGACTCTGGTCCGCGGTCGACATAGTCGCCGAGGTGGATGACGCGCCAATCGCTGGTCGGCTTGTATTCGAGCTCGCTCTCGATGCGGCGATGCATGGCGGCGAGCAGATCGAGCCGGCCATGCACGTCGCCGATCGCATAGAGGCGCATGCCATCGGGCGCGCGCGCGTCGAGGTAGTGGATGCCGGTCTCGATCAAGGCGGCTTCGTCTCCGTGATCCAGCGAGGCTAGGGTCTAATCGGTGAACAAGACCCTATCGCCGCAACTGGTCCTTGCCCATCTCGGTCACCAGCCGTTTGCCGCACAGTGCCAGCGTGATGTCCATCTCCTTGCGGATGATGTCCAGCGCAAGGGTCACGCCTTGCTTGCCCATGGCGCCCAACCCGTACAGGAACGGGCGGCCGATATAGGTGCCCTTGGCGCCGAGGCAAAGCGCCTTCAGCACGTCCTGGCCCGAGCGGATGCCGCCGTCCATATGCACCTCGATCCTGTCGCCGACGGCATCGGCGATCTCCTCCAGCGCCATGATTGACGACGATGCGCCGTCGAGCTGGCGCCCGCCATGGTTGGAAACGATGATGGCGTCGGCGCCGGTCTCGACCGCCATCAGCGCGTCCTCTTTGTCGAGAATACCTTTCAGGATCAGCTTGCCGCCCCAGCGCTCCTTGATCCAGGCGACGTCCTTCCACGACAGGTGCGGGTCGAACTGCTCCGTCGTCCACGATGCCAGCGAAGCGACGTCGCCGACGCCCTTGGCATGGCCGACAATGTTGCGGAAGGTGCGGCGCTTGGTGCCGGCAATGCCCATCAGCCAGCGCGGCCGCATGGCGATGTTGGCAATGTTGGCCAGCGTCATCTTGGGCGGCGCCGACAGCCCGTTGCGGACATCCTTGTGGCGCTGCCCCAGGATCTGCAGGTCGAGCGTCAACACCAGCGCCGAGCATTTTGCAGCCTTCGCCCTGTCGATCAGGTCGAGCACGAAATCCTTGTCGCGAAGCACGTAGAGCTGGAACCAGAACGGCTTCTTCGTCACCGACGCGACATCCTCGATCGAGCAGATGCTCATCGTCGACAGCGTGAACGGCACGCCGAATTCCTCTGCCGCCTGCGCCGCCAGCATCTCGCCATCGGCATGCTGCATGCCGGTCAGGCCGGTCGGCGCCAGCGCCACCGGCATCGCCACCTTCTCGCCGATCATGGTCGATTCCAGCGAGCGGTTGCTCATGTCGACCAGTACGCGCTGACGGAATTTTATCTTCTGGAAGTCCTCCTCGTTGGCGCGGTAGGTGCTTTCGGTCCAGGCGCCGGAATCGGCATAGTCGTAGAACATCTTCGGCACCCGCCGGCGCGCCAGGTCCTTGAGATCGGCAATGGTGAGGATGTCGCTCATGGTGGTTCCTCGTTAGCCAGTCGTCTTGAAGCCGTCGTCGGCGTCGGAGCGCTGCTTAAGCCTGAGCCGCGACACGCGCTGCCAGTCGCCGCTGCGTTCGGCCTCGAGCATCGAGCGCTCGACATAGGAGATATGGTCCATCGCCGCTTGGCGGGCAGCTGAAGGATCGCCGGCCTTCACGGCTTTGTAGATCGCGCCGTGCTGGGCCAGCAGCGCCTCGCGCGCTCCGGGCACGCTGAACACCAGAAGCCGGTTCTGGAACACGCCTTCAGACAGCAGCCGGTAGCAGGAGCGCAGTGTGTGCAAGAGGATGATGTTGTGCGCGCATTCGCACACAGCATGGTGGAACTCGACGTCGATTTCCGCCTCGTCGTCGAAATCGCCGGTGCGGTGCGCCTCGTCCATGCGCGCCATGATGCGGTCGAGCAGCGCAATGTCGTCCGCTGTCGCGCGCCGCGCCGCATATTCGGCCGCAACACCTTCGATCTCGCGGCGGTATTCCAGATAGTCGGTCACCGCCTTGCGGTGCATCGAGATGAGGTCGGTCACCGGCTTGGTGAACAACTGGCCGATGACGTCGGCGACATGGGTGCCGCCGCCGGCCTTGGTGATCAGCAGCCCGCGCCCTTCCAGCGCCTTCAGCGCATCGCGCAGGATCGGCCGCGACACGTCGAACTGGCGCGCCAGCTCGCGCTCGCCCGGCAGCCGGTCGCCGGTGCGCAGCACGCCTTCAAGGATCAGGCTTTCGATCTGCTGCACCACCTCGTCGGCGGTGCGCGAATGCTCGATCCTGGAGAAAATATCGCTCAACGGGGGCCTGGGAAATTGAACCGGCGTCGCGCAAGATAAAGCCAGCGTCGCCAACTGGTCAAATTATTTATCCAATTTGCCCAATCGGGTCGGTCTGCGCGTCGCGCCGGCAGGACCTACGATGCTAGACTTTGGTGTTTACGCGCCTCATGGATTGCCTTTAGAGGACGCCATCACACGAAGGGTCGAGAACAGGGGGACCACCGTGTCGGACGAGACGTCCAACCTCGAATTCCAGCCGCGCGCCCAGGGCAGCGTGATGGGCTTTCCCGCGCATGAGGGACGGCCCGGCGCGATCGGCGAGGTCCATGCCCGGCCGCATCCGCTGATCGAGAAGCCGCGCGTGCTTGTGCAACTCGCCTTCATGACCGAGGGCGGCTCCGGCGTCGACATGGCCGTGCTCTCCGAACTGTCGCGGCGCCTCGGCATCGCGGCGCCCGACCGTCATGCCCGCCACCACGCCATGAAGTGGGGCAAGGGCACGCTGCGCTGGGAGCGGCATACGGAATTCTCGACCTATCTTTGGGAAGGGCCGCTTGCCGAAAGCGGCAGGGCGCAGGAGGATTCTCCTTTCGGCAACGGGTTCTCGCCGCCGGGAACGGTGATCTCAGGCATAAGGCTGGAGATCCGCAAATGGACGCCGGCAAGCGAGAAGCTGATTGCGGCCTTCGACCCGACGAGCCTCTGCTATTCGCTGGTCGAGCGCGGCAATGCGGCCATCGTCACCGATTTCCGCCAGGACGGCGACGGCCTGACCCGCATCCTGGTGCTTGATCGCGGCCTGACGCCGGCGCGGACCGGCGCGCTGTCGCAGCGGCTGATCGACGTCGAGACCTACCGCACGCTTGCCATGCTCGGCCTGCCGCTGGCGCTGACCCTGTCGAGCCGCGCCCGCCGCATCGAAGACCGGTTGGCGCAGACCACGCTGGAAATGAAGGTCACTGAAACCCGCGACAGCCAGACGCTGCTCGCCGACCTGACCGAGCTTGCCGCCGAGCTGGAAGCCGATGCCGCCTCCAGCCTCTATCGCTTCGGCGCCAGCCGCGCCTATGACGGCATCGTTGTCGAGCGGCTGGAGGCGCTGGACGAAGAAGCCGTGCCCGGCTACGACACTTGGGGCGGCTTCCTGCAGCGGCGGGTGGCGCCTGCCATGCGCACCTGCCGTTCGGTCGAGGAGCGCCAGGCCAACCTGTCGCGCAAACTAACCCGCGCCACGACGCTGCTGCGCACGTGGGTTGATGTCGAGGTCGAGAAGCAGAACCGCGATCTGCTGGCGTCGATGAACAACCGCGCCCGGCTGCAACTGCGGTTGCAGCAGACGGTCGAGGGCCTGTCGGTGGCAGCAGTGTCCTACTATGTCGTCGGTCTGATCTCCTACCTTGCCAAGGGCGCCTCGATCTTCGGCCATGCCATTGCGCCCGAAGTCGTCACCGCCGCCTCGGTGCCGGTCGCCATCGTGCTGGTCTGGTGGGGGGTGCGGCGAGTGAGGCGGATGCACTCCGAGCCGGCGAAACATCCGGGGGAGTGAGAAGCGGTCCGCGCAGCGGACGAAAAGCCAATTGCTTGGCTTTTCGAGCTTCGAACGCCCTGAGCCAGCGAAGGGCAAGGCGCTGGACGATCCGCCCTGCCGGGCCAGCGGCAGATTGCCGCTGCGGAAGGCGGGCAGTACGCTCTTTGCCCGACGCGGTGTTTGCAACATCCGAATGTAATTGGTAAAAGATTTTTACCAGCCAAGCGGAGAACGCCGCCGATGTCCGGCCTTGTCATGCCCAAGCCAGACGACGCCACTATGCGAAGGCGGGCGGAGATCGTCGCCGACATGCGCATCATCGTGCCGGGCGAGGGCGTCGTCGACGCCACCAATGAGATGCGCGCCTTCGAAAGCGACGGCCTCACCGCCTACCGGCAATTGCCGCTGGTCGTGGTGCTGCCGGAAACGGTGGCGCAGGTGTCGCGGGTGCTGAAATACTGCAACGACCGCAACATCCGTGTCGTGCCGCGCGGCTCCGGAACCTCATTGTCGGGCGGCGCGCTGCCGCTCGAGGATGCCGTGCTGCTGGTCATGAGCCGCTTTAACCGCATTCTGGCCATCGACTATCCCGACCGCATCGTCGTCGCTCAGCCAGGCGTTACCAATCTTGGCATCACCATTGCCGTCGAGCAGGAGGGCTTTTACTACGCCCCTGACCCATCCTCCCAGATCGCGTGCTCGATTGGCGGCAATGTCGCGGAAAATTCCGGCGGCGTGCACTGCCTGAAATACGGCCTGACCGCCAACAATGTGCTCGGCATCGAGATGGTGCTGATGAACGGCGAGGTGGTGCGCCTGGGCGGCAATCATCTGGACTCGGAAGGCTATGATCTCCTCGGCGTCATGACGGGGTCCGAAGGCCTGCTCGGCGTCGTCACCGAGGTCACCGTGCGCATCCTGAAAAAGCCGGAGACGGCCCGCGCTCTGCTGATCGGCTTTCCGACCAGCGAGCAGGGCGGCCAATGCGTCGCCGACATCATCGGCGCCGGCATTATCCCTGGCGGCATGGAGATGATGGACCGGCCGGCGATCCATGCCGCGGAAGATTTCGTCCATGCCGGCTACCCCCTTGATGTCGAGGCGCTGCTGATCGTCGAACTCGACGGGCCGGGCGTCGAGGTCGATCACCTGATCGGTCTCGTCGAAGCGATCGCCTATAGGAACGGCTCCACCACCTGCCGCATCTCGCAATCCGAACAGGAGCGGCTGAGTTTCTGGGCCGGCCGCAAGGCGGCCTTCCCGGCGGTCGGCCGCATCTCGCCCGACTATTACTGCATGGATGGCACCATCCCGCGCAAGGAATTGCCGCGTGTGCTCGCCGGCATGCGCGAACTGTCGGAGAAATACGGCCTTGGCGTCGCCAATGTCTTCCACGCCGGCGACGGCAATCTGCATCCGCTGATCCTCTACGACGCCAACGTGCCGGGCGAACTCGACAAGGCGGAAAGTTTTGGCGCCGACATCTTGCGGCTCTGCGTCAAGGTCGGCGGCGTCTTGACCGGCGAGCACGGCGTCGGCGTCGAGAAGCGCGATTTGATGCCGGAGATGTTCAACCAGATCGACCTCGACCAGCAAATGCGCGTCAAATGCGCCTTCGACCCCAACCATCTGCTCAACCCCGGGAAGGTGTTTCCACAACTGCGCCGCTGCGCGGAGCTTGGGCGCATGCACGTGCATCGCGGCCAGGTGGCGTTTCCGGACATTCCGAGGTTTTGAGTGGCTAAGTTGGCGCGTGAACACCCCCCTCTGTCCTGCCGGACATCTCCCCCTCAAGGGGAGAGATTGGCAGCTTGCGCGCCTTACCCTTCCTTCAAGGTCGGAGATTGGCGAAATCGGACGCGACTTCCGATCTCCCCCCTTGAGGGGGAGATGTCCGGCAGGACAGAGGGGGGCGCGAAGGAACTCGACCCATCTTCGCCATGACGACCTTCACTCTCACCACATCGGCCGAGACCCTCTCCATCGTCCAATGGGCGGCGGCGGAAGAGACACCTTTGGAAACCATCGGCCACGGCTCCAAGCGCGGCATCGGCCGGCCACAGCAGAGCGAACACACGCTCGATCTTTCGAAGCTCACCGGCGTCACCCTCTACGAGCCGGCCGAGCTGGTGCTGTCGGCCAAGGCTGGCACGCCGCTTTCCGAGATCGAAAACCTGCTCGCCGAAAACGGCCAGCAACTTGCTTTCGAGCCGATGGACTACGGCCCATTGTTCGGCGGTATCAAGGGAAGAGGCACGATCGGCGGCGTGCTTGCCGCCAACCTGTCCGGCCCGCGCCGGCTGAAGGCGGGCGCCGCGCGCGACCATATCCTTGGCATCAACGCGGTTGCCGGTCGTGGCGAAGCGTTCAAATCAGGCGGCCGCGTCGTCAAGAATGTTACCGGCTACGATCTGTCGAAGCTGATGGCCAACAGCTGGGGCACGCTGGCCGTGTTCACCGATGTCACCTTCAAGGTGCTACCGGCGGCCGAGACCGAGGTGACGCTTGCCATGCGCGGCCTACTCGACGATGCCGCCTCTGCCGCCATGGCGCTGGCGCTCGGCTCCAGCGCCGAAGTGTCGAGCGCGGCCCATCTGCCCGAACGCATCGCCGCGCGCGTTGCCGGGGGCAGTCTAGGCACCGACGCTGCAACGCTGCTGCGCGTCGAAGGGTTTGGCCCATCGGTCGCCTATCGCATTGAGGCGCTGAAGACCCTGCTGAAAAATGCCGGCCCGCTGCAGGAGATCGCAGGTGAGACATCACATACCCTCTGGCGTGACATAAGGGACTGCACGCCATTCGCCGACCGTAGCGAAAAGCCGGTCTGGCGCGTCTCCATGGCGCCGTCTCAGGCCCATCAGATGGTGCTGACGCTGCGCATGCAGATCGGTGTCAGCGCCTTCTACGACTGGCAGGGCGGGCTGGTCTGGCTGCGCATGGAGGAGGGCGATCCCGAGGCCGCCCTGCTGCGCGGGCTGATCAGAAAGCTTGGCGGCGGCCACGCCACGCTGGTGCGCGCCACCCCTTCGCATCGCGCCGCCGTCCCGGTGTTCGAGCCGCAGGCACCGCATAAGGCCGCACTGTCGGCGCGGCTCAAGGCCGAGTTCGATCCCAAGTCCATCCTCAATCCCGGCCGCATGGCCCAAGGCTAAGATAATGCAAACCAACTTCTCCCTTGCCCAGCTTGCTGATCCGCATGTCGCGGAATCGGAGAAGATCCTGCGCAAATGCGTGCATTGCGGCTTCTGCACCGCCACCTGCCCGACCTATGTGACGCTTGGCAACGAACTCGATTCGCCGCGCGGGCGCATTTATCTCATCAAGGACATGCTGGAGAATGGCCGCCCGGCCGACAAGGAGATCGTCACCCATATCGACCGCTGCCTGTCCTGCCTGGCCTGCATGACCACCTGCCCGTCGGGCGTCAACTACATGCACCTGGTCGACCATGCCCGCGCCCATATCGAGGAGACTTACAAGCGGCCGCTGCTCGACCGGCTGACCCGCGCCATGCTGGCCTTCGTGCTGCCCTATCCCGCGCGCTTTCGCGCCGCGCTGAAATTGGCGAGACTGGGCAAGCCATTCATCGGCCTGTTCGAAAGGCTGCCGGCGCTGAGGCCGCTGGGCGCGATGCTGAAGCTGGCACCGGCCTCGATCCCGACGGTCTCGCCAATGGCCTCTTCCGGCATTCATGCCGGGCAGGGGACGAAGAGAGGCCGCGTCGCCATCCTCACCGGCTGCGCCCAATCGGTACTCGACCCCGCCATCAACGAGACGACGATTGCATTGCTGACCAGGCTTGGCGTCGAGGTCGTGGTGCCGCAGGGCGAAGCCTGCTGTGGCGCGCTGGTCCATCATATGGGCCGCGAGGCAGCAGCCCTTGCCTCGGCCCGGCAGAATGTCGATGCGTGGACGCGTGCCATCGACCAGGGCGGGCTCGATGCCATCGTCATCACCGCGTCCGGCTGCGGCACAACGATCAAGGACTACGGCTTCATGCTGCGCCTCGATCCGGCCTATGCCGACAAGGCCGCGCGGGTCTCGGCGCTGGCCAGGGACATTACCGAATATCTCGCAAGCCTCGACCTGCCCGAGCCGGTGCGCAAACCCGGCACCGTCGTCGCCTATCACTCCGCCTGCTCGATGCAGCACGGTCAGAAGATCATCCGCCAGCCGAAGGAATTGCTGTCCAAGGCGGGCTTCGTCGTGCGCGAACCGCGCGAGGGGCATCTGTGCTGCGGCTCCGCCGGCACCTACAACATCCTGCAGCCGGAGATTTCCGCAAGGTTGCGTGACCGCAAGGTGAAGAACATCGAGGCGACCGACGCCGAAATCGTCGCCACCGGCAACATCGGCTGCATCACCCAGATCGCTTCCGCCGCGAAGCTGCCGGTGGTGCACACGATCAAGCTGCTCGACTGGGCCTATGGTGGTCCGAAGCCGGAGGGCGTCTCCGAAGGAAACCTGGTCGCCGCCGAGTAAGCAGCTATTCCGCTGCCAGCCGGTCCACCACGCCATACGTCGCCTGGTAGCGCGCGCGCTGGCGGCTGAGCGCGACCATTGTGTTGCGCAAGAGGATCGCCACAGTGATCGGGCCGACGCCGCCCGGCACCGGCGTGATCCAGGACGCGACTTCCTTCACGCTCTCGGTGTCGACGTCGCCGACGATGCGGCTCGTGCCGTCCGGGCCGATCTCGGAATTGATGCCGATGTCGATGACGGCCGCACCGGGCTTCACCATGTCGGCCTTGATCAGCCGCGGCTTGCCGACGGCGACGAACAGCGCATCGGCGCGGCGCGCATGTGCCGCCACCGAGCGCGTCATGTGATGGCACACCGTCACCGTTGCGCCTTCGCTCATCAGCAGGAAGGCAATCGGCTTGCCGACGATCTCGGAATGGCCGACGACGACGACTTCGAGCCCCTTGAGGTCGAGGCCGGTTTCCTTGAGCAGCTCGACCGAGGCCGCAGCCGTGCAAGGCGCGAGGTCGAGCTGGTTGTAGACGATATTGCCGATCGACGCCGGATGCATGCCCTCGACGTCCTTCAGTGGATGCACCGCCGCTTGCAGCGTCTTGATCGGGATATGCGCCGGCACCGGCCGCTGGATGATGATGCCGGTGACGCGCGGGTCGGCGTTCAGGCCGTGGATCGCCGCCTCGAGTTCGCCGGCGCTGATGTCGGCGGGGAACCGCCGCTCCTCGAAACCGATGCCGGCAAGCGCGGCCTTGGCGCGCTGGTTGCGCACATAGACATCGACGGCAGCGGTATCGCCGACGGTGATCGACACCAGCTTGGGCGGAAAACCTTCGGCGGTGGCGATGGCGGCATCCTCGCGCACGGATGCCATGATGCGCTGGGCGACCGGGCCGCCCCGGAGATAGCGGCTATCGTCTGGCGGAGACATGGCTGAACCTTTGCAGCGAGTTTGGCGCAGGGGAGTTTGGCCGTCCCTATAGCAGGGGAAATGCGGCAAGGCAGCGTGAAAGCGAACCGTCATCCCCCTGGCGCGACGTTCTGGCGCAGCCTGGCTCAGCTATAGCCGCAAAGAGAAAGGGCAGCGCGGTTTCCCGGGCTGCCCTTTCCTGACTGGCCGCATCCCCACACGGCCCGTCCCCCGTAAACTCTTCCCGATCCCTGAAGGTCTAGCCTTCTGAACCAGATGATTCGGTAGCCGACTATATCACGACCACGGTCGTTCCAACATTGACCCTCTCGTAAAGGTCAACCACGTCCTCGTTGCGCATGCGGATACAGCCGGAAGATACCGAGCCGCCGATGGTCCATGGCTGGTTGGTGCCGTGGATGCGGTATTCCGTCGTGCCGAGATAGAGCGCGCGGGCGCCGAGCGGATTCTCTTCGCCACCGGCCAGATAGGTCGGGAGGTAGCGGCCCCTGGCAGCCTCGCGCTTGATCATCTCCGCTGGCGGGCGCCAGTCCGGCCAGACGCGCTTGTTGGTGATCTTGTGCGTGCCAGACCATTCGAACCCAGGCTTGCCGGTGCCGACGCCATAGCGCCGCGCCTTGCCGTTCTTCTCGACCAGGAACAGGAAGTTCTGCGTCGTATCGATGACGATCGTGCCCGGCTTCTGCGGGCCGTCATAGGCGACTTCCTGCGGCAGATAGAGCGGATTGATCTGCGGCCGCATCACCACG
Organism: Mesorhizobium sp. C395A; assembly: GCF_030323205.1. Lineage (NCBI taxonomy): Bacteria > Pseudomonadati > Pseudomonadota > Alphaproteobacteria > Hyphomicrobiales > Phyllobacteriaceae > Mesorhizobium > Mesorhizobium sp. C395A. The sequence continues at coordinate 6,278,851 of NZ_CP100473.1, forward strand.
CGCTTGACCGGCGCCTGCACGGAAGCAGTGCGAACCCGATCGGGTCGCGCCGGCTGCGCATAGCGAACGCGCGGCTGTTGGACCACCTGTCGGCTCTGCCGCAGGATGCCGGGCGCCCGGCCAAGCTGCAGCACCCAGGGTGCGGAAAGGTCGGGGCTCACCATCACCGGCGGCCTTTCGGCATAGCGGTCGTTGGCGGCAGACGAGGTGACGCCGGCGGCCAGAATGGCCACGGCGCCGAGCACGGAACGCAAAAAGATCTTCATCGGAACGCACCTTGATCGTCGAACGGACGGAGGCGGAACTTGCCCCCGGTTGCGCGATCCTTGGCGCGAAGCGGCAACCGAAACATGAATCGGAATGCGTAAAATGCCGCTTTGTCAGTAAACCTTTTGGTGTGGTTACCGCCGGGTTCAGGAATCTGGTAAAGCCGCGGTAAATGCAGCGCGAAAGCGCGTTAACGGATGGATCGGCCATGGCGCAAGACAACACCGGACTGCTTACCGGCTCCGACGGGATCACGCGCTGCTTCTGGCACGGCAATCTGCCGGACTATCTGCACTACCACGACCATGAATGGGGCCGGCCGGTCGCCGACGACCGCAGGCTGTTCGAAAAAATCTGCTTGGAAGGCTTTCAGTCCGGCCTGTCCTGGCTGACCATTCTGCGCAAGCGCGAGAATTTCCGCGAGGCCTTCGCCGGTTTCGACTTCGACAAGGTCGCCGCCTTCACCGACGAGGATGTCGAGCGCTTGGTCGCCAATGCCGGCATCATCCGTCACCGCGGCAAGATCGTCTCGACCATCAACAACGCCAAACGGGCGTGCGAAATGGTCGACGAGTTCGGTTCGCTGGCCGCCTGGTTCTGGAAGTTCGAGCCGGGGCCGGAGGAGCGGCCGGCGGTGGTGGACATGGCGCATCTACGCGCCAACCCGACGACAGCGGTCTCGATCAGGATTTCGAAGGAGTTGAAAAAGCGCGGCTGGAGCTTTGTCGGACCGACGACGGTTTATGCCTTCATGCAAGCGATGGGTCTGGTCAACGACCATCTCGAGGGGTGTGTTTGCCGGGAGCAGGTGGAGAAGGAACGCAAGGCCTTTAAGAGGCCGAAGTAGGGCGCTGTCCCCCTACCTCCCCCTTGTGGGGAGGTCGCGCCGAAGGCGCGGGTGGGGGTATCTTGGCGCCGCACCCCCACCCCGACGCTACGCGTCGACCCTCCCCACAAGGGGGAGGGTAAGGAACTCACGTCCCGCTGGCGCCAGTCAGGAACAATCCCGCCACAATCGCCGCCAGTGCCGCAAAGGCCGGATAAATCACCAGCAATCCGGTCATCAGCGCCTCGCGTATGGTGGAACCCTTGCGCTCGTCGGCGGTGACCTCAAACGGACCGGGGCTCGCCGTCACCGGCGCACGGTTCTCGGCCGGCCGCAATCGGACTTCATGCAAGCCGTCGTCTCTGATGTCGAACTTGTGTGCGGCAGTCATGGCCCAACCCTTTGTTTCGGCGCGCTTATCGGCTCTGATTGTGTCGGCACGATGCCGCGCCGATGGCGGAATTGTTTCCTTTCGGTGCGTTTTGTTTCGAAGGAGAAGGAAAGAGCGCAAACCCTTGCCGCACCAAGCCGCTTCGGTTAGGACACGCCCACTCCAAACAAGTCATCGATTACTAAGCGAAAAGACCCATCCCATGGCCGACAAATCGGAAAAGACGAAAGCGCGGCTGCCGCGCGGCTTTGCCGACCGCAGCGCCGACGATATCCGCGCCGTCGAGAAGATGATGGCGACGATCCGTTCGGTCTATGAGCTCTACGGTTTCGAGCCGGCCGACCAGCCGCTGATCGAATACACCGATGCGCTCGGCAAGTTCCTGCCCGACCAGGACCGGCCTAATGAGGGCGTATTTTCTTTCCAGGACGATGACGAGCAGTGGCTGTCGCTGCGCTACGATTTGACTGCGCCGACAGCGCGCTACGTCGCCGAGAATTTTGAGAAGCTGCCGAAACCCTATCGCAGCTACCGCTCCGGCTGGGTGTTCCGCAACGAAAAGCCCGGCCCGGGCCGCTTCCGCCAGTTCATGCAGTTCGACGCCGACACGATCGGTACGCCGGGCGTCGCAGCCGACGCCGAGATGGCCATGATGATGGCCGACGTGATGCAAGCGCTCGGCATCAAGCGCGGCGACTACGTCATTCGCGTCAACAACCGCAAGGTGCTTGACGGCGTGCTGGAGGCGATCGGCCTTGGCGGTGACAACAATGCCGGCCGCCGGCTGACCGTGCTGCGCGCCATCGACAAGCTGGACAAGCTCGGGCAGGAAAGCGTGAAGCTTCTGCTTGGGCCGGGCCGATGGGATGGCGGCAAGGAAGGCGAGGGCGACTTCGCCAAGGGCGCTGGTTTGGACGACGGGCAAGCTGAAGCAGTTCTTCTCGCCACGGCAAGGAACGCACAGGTCGACCAGGTTTCCATAGTGAGCTCGAACTCGACTTACCAAGAAGGCGTCGGCGAGCTCGCGACGATTGAAGCCCTGGTCAGGGCGGCCGGATATGGCGAAGATCGCATCGCCATGGACCGCTCCGTCGTGCGCGGCCTCGAATACTACACCGGCCCGGTCTTCGAAGCCGAATTGCTCGCCGAAATCCCCAACGAAGACGGCCAGATCGTGCGCTTCGGTTCGGTCGGCGGTGGCGGCCGCTATGACGGGCTGGTCTCGCGCTTCCGTGGCGAGCCGGTGCCGGCGACCGGCTTTTCGATCGGCGTCTCCCGCCTGATGACGGCGCTGAAGAACCTCGGCAAGCTGGACACCACCGATGTCATCGCGCCGGTCGTCGTGCTGGTGATGGACAAGGATACGGAAAGCCTCGGTCGCTACCAGAAGATGGTGGCCGATCTGCGCGCGGCCGGCATCCGCTCCGAAATGTATCTCGGCGGCGCCGGCATGAAGGCGCAGCTGAAATATGCCGACCGCCGCGGCAGCCCGGTCGCCGTTATCCAGGGCGGCGACGAGCGCGCCAAGGGCGAGCTGCAGATCAAGGATCTGATCGAAGGCGCGCGGATGTCGGCTGAGATCACCGACAACGCCGAATGGCGGGCTGCCCGCCCGGCGCAGGTGACGGTGGCGGAGGGAGAGCTGGTCGCCGAGGTGAAGAAGATTTTGGCGGCGCAGGCGGCCGACCGTGCGAAGGGTGGCGCTTGAACGCCCCCCTCTGGCCTGCTGGCCATCTCCCCCTCAAGGGGGGAGATTGGATGTCGCGCATGGTTTCGCCAATCTCCGGCGTTGAAGAAGAGGCGCTGCGCTCCAAGCTGCCAATCTCCCCCCTCGAGGGGGAGATGGCCGGCAGGCCAGAGGGGGGTGCCTCGCACCCAACCAGCCGATGACTCGCTATCCCGCCATCGCATCCGAAATCACCAAGCTCTTCGCCACCCGCAACACCCATGCGGTTGAGGTCGCGGTGCTGCAGCCGGCCGACCCGTTCCTCGACATGGCCGGCGAGGATCTGCGCCGCCGCATCTTTCTCACCGAAAGCGAGACCGGCAAGACGCTGTGCCTTCGTCCCGAATTCACCATCCCCGTCTGCCTCGACCACATCGCCTCGCAGGCCGGCACGCCGCGCCGCTATTCCTATCTCGGCGAAGTGTTCCGCCAGCGCCGCGAGGGCGGCAACGAGTTCTTTCAGGCCGGCATCGAGGATCTCGGCGACCGCGATACGGCTGAGGCCGACGCCCGTTCGCTGGCCGATGCGCATGCGCTGCTGCAGCTGGTGCTGCCGGCGCAACCTCTGGCGATCACGCTCGGCGACCAGACCATCTTCGAGGCGGTGCTGGCAGCACTCGGCTTGCCGCGCGGCTGGCGCATGCGGCTTGCGCGCGCCTTCGGCTCGGCGCCGATGCTGCAGGCAGCACTCGCCGATCTCGCCAACCCGCCGCGCAACGGTCAGCTTGACGGCGATGTCGCGGCCCTTGTGCTCGATGGCGATCTCGAAGCGCTTTCCGCCCACATCGCCGGCGGCATGGAAGAGGCCGGCCTGTCGGGCTCCGGCGGGCGCGCGCCGGCGGACATTGCCCGGCGGCTGATCGAAAAGGCCGAACTGCGCAGCGTGCGGCTGTCGAACGAGGCCTTTGCAGCACTCAGGGATTTTCTCGCCATCGACGTGCCGCTCGACGGCGCGAGTGCTGCGCTCGAAAGTTTTGCGGCCTCTGCCGGGCTTTCGCTGGGCGCGGCGCTGGAAAAATTCGCCGCCCGCGCCAAAGCCATCGAGGCGCATGGCCTGCCCGCAAAGACGATCCGCTATGACGCCGCCTTCGGCCGTCCGCTGGATTACTATACCGGCATCGTCTTCGAGATCGCGGCACTTGGCGGCGAGCGGCCGCTGGCCGGTGGCGGACGCTACGACCGGCTGCTGACCCTGCTCGGCGCCAAGACGCCGATCCCCGGCGTCGGCTTCTCCGTCTGGCTCGACCGCATCGCAGCGCTGCGGGGAGAGCCGCAATGATCACGCTGGCGATCCCATCCAAAGGCCGGCTCAAGGAGCAGGCGCTGGAAGTGTTGGCCAAAGCCGGACTCGCAGTCAGCCTGCCCGGCGATGAGCGCCAGTACCGCGCCCGCATCGACAATGCCGAAGGCATCGAGGTGGCGTTCCTGTCCGCGTCCGAGATCGCCGGCGAGATCGGCCAAGGCTCGGTCGACCTCGGCATTACCGGCGAGGACCTGCTGCGCGAAAACCTCGCCGACTGGGAGGCGCGCGCCGAAATCGTCGCCCGTCTCGGTTTCGGCCATGCCGATGTCGTGGTCGCGGTGCCCGGCATCTGGCTCGACGTCGATACTATGGCCGATCTCGACGATGTCGCCGCCGATTTCCGCCAGCGCCACGGCAGGCGGCTGAGGATCGCAACCAAATATTGGCGGCTGACGCAACAATTCTTCTCGCAAAAGCACGGCATCCAGGTTTACCGCATCGTCGAAAGCCTCGGCGCCACCGAAGGCGCGCCGGCGGCAGGCCTTGCCGATGTCATCGTCGACATCACCACCACCGGCTCGACCCTGCGCGCCAACCATCTCAAGGTGCTGGCCGATGGGGTTGTGCTGAAGTCGCAGGCCTGCCTCGTGGCTGCCAGGAAAGATCGTGCTGCTGCGGATGAGGCGCTAGTGCGGGAAATAGCCGCGAAGATGAGCGCGCTCCCTCCCCCTTGAGGGGAGGGTGGACAGCCGCCAAAGGCGGATGGACGGGTGGGGTCGCTCCGGCAGTGCTCGACGCGAGACCACCCAAGCCGGGTCGACCGTGACCAAGGAAGTCGAGCACTTCGCCGAGGACCCCACCCGCCTCGCTTCGCGAGGCACCCTCCCCTCGAGGGGGAGGGGAACCGCCTGTACTTTCCACCACCCCATCAGGCTGCTAGGCTCACTCATCGGGAGGAAACGGCGATGGCGATTAATCTCGACGAGCTTAAGAACGCCACCAATCTGCGCGGGCGCGGCAGGGCGTTCATCGCTCCGCTCGACGGCCGGGCACATGTGTCGGGCGACCGTTCGGTGCCGCTGCTCGACAAGACGATCCCTCAGCTTTTCTCCGACACGGTCGGCAGATACGCCACGCAGGATGCTGCCGTCTTCGTCGGACAGGACAAGCGCTTCACCTGGAGCGAATTGTCGGACACGGTCGATACGCTCGCCGCCGGCTTCCTGGCGCTCGGCCTCGAAAAAGGCGACCGTGTCGGCATCTGGTCGCCCAACCGCTGGGAATGGCTGGTCACCCAATTCGCCACAGCTCGCATCGGCCTGATCCTGGTCAACATCAACCCGGCCTACCGGCTGACCGAGCTGGAATATGCCCTCAACAAGGTCAGCTGCAAGGCGCTGGTCACCGCCGCCAGTTTCAAGACCTCCGACTATCTCGGCATGATCGAGACGCTGGCGCCGGAGCTCGCCAAGGCCACCCCCGGCAAGCTCAAGGCGCAGAAATTGCCGACGCTGAAGATCGTCATTCGCATGGGCGACGACAACTCGCCCGGCATGTTCAATTTCGCCGATGTGCTGTCGATGGCCGGCCGCGACGAGCATGACAGCCTCGACCGCATCTCCGAAGGGCTGAAGCCGGGCGAGGCCATCAACATCCAGTTCACATCAGGCACGACGGGCGCGCCCAAGGGCGCGACGCTGACCCACACCAACATCGTCAACAATGGCAATTTCGTCACCGCTGCGATCAAGCTCACCGTCGACGACCGGCTCTGCATCCCGGTGCCGCTCTACCACTGCTTCGGCATGTCGATGGGCACGATGGGCTGTGTCTCCAAAGGCGCAACCATGGTTTTCCCGGGCGAGGGTTTTGACGCCGGCGCCACGCTGAAGGCGTTGGCGCAGGAACGCTGCACCGGCCTTTACGGCGTACCGACCATGTTCGTCGCCATGCTCGACCATGCGGATTTCGCCAGCTTCGATCTCTCCAGCCTGCGCACCGGCATCATGGCGGGCTCACCATGCCCGATCGAGGTGATGAAGAAGGTGGTGTCGCTGATGCATATGGAAGAGGTGACCATAGCCTATGGCATGACGGAGACGAGTCCCGTCTCCTTCCAGAGCAGCGTCGACGACCCGCTGGAAAAACGCGTCTCCACTGTCGGGCGCATCCATCCGCATGTCGAGGTCAAGGCCATCGACGCCGAGGGCGCCACCGTCGCCATCAGCGCGCCGGGCGAGCTGTGCACCCGCGGCTATTCCGTCATGAAAGGCTACTGGGACGACGCGGAAAAAACCCGCGAGGCGATCGACGCCGACGGCTGGATGCACACCGGTGATCTCGCCACCATCGACGCCAAGGGCTATTGCAACATTGTCGGCCGGGTCAAGGACATGGTCATCCGCGGCGGCGAAAACGTCTATCCCAGAGAGGTCGAGGAATTCCTCTACCGCCATCCCAAGGTCAAGGAGGTGCAGGTGTTCGGCATTCCCGACGCCAAATATGGCGAGGAGCTGTGCGCCTGGATCGTGCTGAAGCCCAACCAGATCGCCACCGAGCAGGAGATCAAGAATTTCTGCGCCGGCCAGATCGCCCACTACAAAATCCCCCGCTACATCCGCTTCCGCACCGAACTGCCCATGACGGTGACGGGAAAACCGCAGAAGTTTCTGATGCGCGAGGCGATGGTGGAGGAACTGGGGCTGGTGGTGCAGAAGACGGCTTGAGGGTTGAACGCCGGGGGACGGGATTGCCCGCTTCGAAACGACATTGGGGTGCTCGACAGGCTTCCGCAAGGTTCGCCGAACGCATTGGGGCTTGAATGACTGGTTTCGCACGATCAGCGACTTCCTATGCGATGCCTTTGGCCGCGCTGGCACTGGCCGTTGCGGTCAGAGTCAGCGGGCTATCGATGGACGAAGGTTCGCCGAGCGTCAGGATTCTCGTCGGAGCGCTCTCGAGTGCGATCATGTTCATCACTATTTTCGTGGTGCTCGATCACGCCGAGGCGGTGGCCCACCGTGTGGGGGAACCCTACGGCACATTGGTGCTGACTTTTGCCGTGACGGCAATCGAGGTGTCGATCATCGTTTCCATGATGCTGCATGGAGAGAACAACCCCACGCTTGCACGTGAGTCCGTCTTCTCGACGGTGATGATTGCCTCCACCGGCGTTGTGGGGACGTGTCTCACGTTTGGCGGCTGGCGGCATCGCAAGCAGGCAATTGTCCGGCAAGGGACCAGCGCATATCTGGCGGTTCTGGCCGCACTGACCGTCATGACGCTTATCCTGCCGACCTACACGCGGACCACCGATCCCGGCACATTTTCGGCAGCTCAGCTTGGCCTGGTAAGCGTTCTTTCCGTGCTGCTCTATGCAAGCTTTGTGTTCGCGCAGACAGTCCGGCATCGGGACGATTTCATCGAAGGACTGGCACACGACCTTTCGGCGCGAACCGCCCCTCACAAAAGCATCTCTTCCAGCGCTCTGCTCCTGGTAATCGGACTGATCGGAATTGTCGTGCTCGCCGAGCAGGTCGCCGCAAGTGTTGAAAATGCGCTCGTTGCTTACCAGGTGACCCAGGCTGACAGCATTGTAGGGGCAATGATCGCGGGTCTGGTTTTGATGCCGGAAGCCATTTCGGCGGTTCGCGCTTCACTCAACAATGAGCTGCAGCGCGGCCTGAATGTCGCAATGGGTTCGGCTTGCGCCACGATTGGTTTGACGATACCTGCGGTCGCAGCAGCCAGCCTGCTTACGGGACGAGGGTTGACCCTGGGGCTCCCGGAAGCTGACGCAGTACTTTTGGTTTTAGCGCTTTTCATATGCGGCGTAAGCTTTAGCAACGAAAGGACGACCTTCCTGACCGGAATCGTCCATGCCGTTGTATTTTTTACGTATGTATTTCTGGTATTTATCCCTTGAGGCTTTTTGGTGCGATCTGGCGACCAGCCGTCAAGGCGGGTATTCTCGAACGCGCCTGATTTGAGTTTCTTTTCGGGGTTCCCAAGGCGCCATCCAAGACCCGAACGACTCACACCCCCAGCACCGCCGCATCCAACCCCCGAATGATCTTCGCCAGTTCCACGCATTCATCATGCCGCACCTTGTTGCGGCGCCAGGCGAGGCAGATCGTGCGTTGCGGCATTGGCTCCTGGAACGGCACGATCCTGAGGTCCGGCATGGCGCTGGCCGGCTTCGCCGCCATTTCCGGGATAAGCGTGACGCCGAGACCATGCGCCACCATCTGCAGCAGCGTCGTCAGGCTGGTGGCGCCGTAGCTTGCCATCGCTACGGGACGCACGCTGCCGCACAGGGCCAGCGCCTGTTCGCGCAGGCAGTGGCCTTCCTCCAAAAGCATCAACCGCTCCAGCGCCGGGCTTTCCGGCGGCACCGGTGGCGAGGCGAAGGCTGGATCTCCGGCTGGCACGGCGAGGAAGAAGCGGTCGGCGAACAGTTCCTCGGTGACCAGGCCCGGCTGCTCGAGCGGCAGCGCGGCGATGAAGGCGTCGAGCCGTCCGGTTGCCGTGTCTTCGACCAGTGATGCCGTCACTGCTTCGCGCAGTTCGAGCTGCAGGGACGGAAAATGCCGCTTCAGCTCCGGGAGCACATGCGGCAAAAGATACGGCGCCACGGTCGGGATGATGCCCAGCCGGAAGCGGCCTTCCATGGCCGGGCGGCCGCGCCGGGCCGTCGTCTCGACATCACTGATGTCGCGCAGGATGCGCTCGATGCGTGGCAGCAGCGCTTGCGCCTCTTCCGTCATCCGCACCGTCTTGCCGCCGCGCTCGAACAGCCGGCAGTTCAGCCTTTGCTCCATCTCGGCGATCTGCGCGGACAGCGCCGGCTGGCTGACGCCGGCGAGTTTTGCGGCGCGGCCGAAATGCAGCGTTTGCGCCAAAGCCTCGAAATATTGCATCTGCCGCACGGTCAAGCCAATCATAAGGAAAACCTATCGCAACAAACAGGAAAGGCAATTTGTTTTTATCGAAGAGACGGCTTAGTCTGGAACCATTCCAGAGTGGCGCGGCTCCCGGCCGGCCCGGAAAAAACAACACATAAATCAGCAATTCGGAGGCCAAGATGGATGCGATGACCGACGACAACAGCGCCGGCAAATGCCCGGTCGCGCATGGAACCTCCGCCAGGACCAACCGCGACTGGTGGCCGAACCAGCTCGACATCGGCGTTCTCCACCAGCAGTCGAGCCTTTCGGACCCGATGGGCGAAGCTTTCGACTACGCCGCGGAGTTCAAGACGCTCGACCTCGACGCGGTGATCGAGGATTTGCACAAGGTGATGACGGATTCGCAGGATTGGTGGCCGGCCGATTTCGGCCATTACGGGCCGCTGTTCATCCGCATGGCCTGGCACAGCGCCGGCACCTATCGCATCGGCGACGGCCGGGGTGGCGCCGGTGCGGGCCAGCAGCGTTTCGCGCCGCTGAACAGCTGGCCGGACAACGCCAATCTCGACAAGGCGCGCCGGCTGCTGTGGCCGGTCAAGCAGAAATACGGCCGCAAGATCTCCTGGGCCGACCTGTTGATTCTCACCGGCAACGTCGCGCTGGAATCGATGGGCTTCAAGACCTTTGGCTTTGCCGGTGGCCGCGCCGATGTCTGGGAGCCCGAGCAGGATGTCGACTGGGGTTCGGAAACCAAGTGGCTCGACGACAAGCGCTATTCCGGCGACCGTGAGTTGCACGGCCATCTCGGCGCGGTGCAGATGGGCCTGATCTACGTCAACCCGGAAGGGCCGAACGGCAAGCCGGATCCGCTGGCCTCAGCCCGCGACATCCGCGAGACCTTCGCGCGCATGGCAATGAACGGTGAGGAAACCGTGGCGCTGATCGCCGGCGGCCACACATTCGGCAAGACCCATGGCGCCGGTGATGCAACACTGGTCGGCGCCGAGCCGGAAGGCGCGGGCATCGAGGCGCAGGGCCTCGGCTGGTCGAGCAAGCATGCCACCGGCATTGCCGGCGATGCGATCACATCCGGCCTCGAAGTTACCTGGACGACGACGCCGACCAAGTGGAGCAACAACTTCTTCGACAATCTCTTCAACTTCGAATGGGAGCTGACCAAGAGCCCGGCCGGGGCCCATCAGTGGACGCCGAAGGGCGGCTCTGGCGCGGTTACGGTGCCGGACGCGCACAATCCCTCGAAGCGTCATGCGCCGGCAATGCTGACCACCGACCTCGCGCTGCGGGCCGACCCGGCCTATGAGAAGATCTCGCGCCGCTTCCATGAGCATCCGGAGCAGTTCGCCGATGCCTTCGCCCGTGCCTGGTACAAGCTCACCCATCGCGACATGGGGCCGGTCGTGCGGTATCTCGGCCCGTTGGTGCCGAAGGAAGAGCTGATCTGGCAGGATCCGGTTCCGGCCGTCGACCATGAGCTGGTCAGCGACCAGGACATCGCATTGCTGAAGGCCAAGATCCTGGCTTCGGGCCTCAGCGTTTCGCAATTGGTCTCGACCGCCTGGGCCTCGGCCTCGACCTTCCGCAACTCCGACAAGCGCGGCGGCGCCAATGGCGCGCGCATTCGCCTGGCGCCGCAGAAGGACTGGGAGGTCAACCAGCCTGTCGAACTGGCTACCGTGCTGGCGAAGCTCGAAGCCATCCAGAACGAGTTCAACGCAGGCGGCAAGAAGGTCTCGCTGGCCGACCTCATCGTGCTCGGCGGCGTCGCCGCGGTCGAGAAAGCCGCAACGGATGGCGGCAATGCGGTGAAGGTCCCCTTCACGCCCGGCCGCACCGACGCCTCGCAGGCGCAGACGGACGTCCATTCCTTTGCGGCGCTCGAGCCGAAAATTGACGGCTTCCGCAACTATGTCAGTGGCAAACCGCCCATGTCGGTCGAAGCCATGCTGGTCGACCGGGCGCAACTGCTCAACCTGACGGCGCCGGAGATGACGGTGCTGGTTGGTGGCCTGCGCGTGCTCGGCGCCAACACCGGCGGCTCGAAGCATGGTGTGTTGACCGACAGGCCGGGCACGCTGACGAACGACTTCTTCGTCAACCTGCTCTCGATGAGCACCATCTGGGATCCGGCCTCCGAGCCGGGCTCGCATGAGGTCTACGAAGCACGCGACCGCAAGACCAGGGCGGTCAGGTGGACCGCCACGCGCGCCGACCTGATCTTCGGCTCGCATGCGCAGCTGCGCGCGCTGGCCGAGGTCTACGGGTCGGCGGATGCCGGGCAGAATTTCGTTGGCGATTTCGTCAAGGCGTGGACCAAGGTGATGAACGCCGACCGTTTCGACATCGCTGCCTGATACAACCTCCCAAACGAAGGGCGCGGGCCGAGGCCCGCGCCCTTCGTTTTCGCAGGCTTCGAAATCAGTCCTTTTCGAAGATGCGTGCCTTGGCGACGACGCCAGCGATTGCGCCGCCGATCAGCGGCGCAACGATGAACAGCCAGAGCTGGCTGAGGGCTGCGCCGCCGGTAAACAGCGCCGGGCCGATCGAACGCGCCGGATTGAGCGAGGTGCCGGTCACCGGGATCATTGCGAAGTGCAGTCCGGCCAGCGTCAGGCCGATGACCAGGCCGGCGAACGCCGTCGAGTGCTTCTCGGCGGTGACGCCAAGGATGACGGTGACGAAGGTGAAGGTGCCGATCAGCTCCCATAGGAAGGCCGAACTCGTCCCCCATTTCGCCACGTCCCAGCCATTGGCGCCGAAACCGGTGGTGTGCCCGCCGGTCTGGCCGGAGACGATGATCCACAGCGCCAGCGAGGCCAGAATGGCGCCGATGATCTGCGCGATCCAGTAAGGAATGACATCCTTGGCCGGCAGCCGGCCGGCAAGGAAGACGCCGAGCGTGACGGCCGGGTTGAGATGTGCGCCTGAGATGGGACCCACCGCGTAAGCCGCCGCAATCAGGCCGATGCCGAACGCCAGGCCGATGGCTTCCTGGCCCAGCGGCAAGTCGGCGAGAAAGCCACCCGTCGCCACCGACGCCGTGCCGATAAACACCAATAGAAATGTCCCTAGAACTTCCGCAAGATACGTTTTCATTGCCCTCTCCTCGTATCGATCCGTCGGTCCGCTTTTCCGCGCCGCGAATCATGGCGCAAAGAGTATTCCCAACGCAAAAGCTTGGAAAGCAGAGCAATTGCGCCACAGATCGTGCTTACGGCGGCCAGTTACCAACATTAGAGACCTTGCATATATTTGAGATTTGTTATCGCCGGCGGGCGGACATTTGCCGGCGGGGAAATTGTCGGCCGCGAGCGGAAGGCCTCGTCGCCGCGAAATTCAAGCGGGGTTCAATCTCGACGCGAAACGCTCTAAGAGCAGGCCGAAAGATACTGTGCTCGATAGATGGAATGACGAATGCGACTGGGCGGACGGCTGGCGGCAGCCATTGAAGTGCTGGACGACATTGGCCGGCGCCACCGGCCGGTGGCCGATGCGCTGAGAGATTGGGGCCTGTCGCATCGCTTTGCGGGCGGCGGCGACCGCGCGGCGATCGGCAACATCGTCTACGACGCGCTGCGCCACAAACGTTCCGCCGGCTGGCTTTTGGGTGAAGACACGCCCCGCGCCATCGGCTTCGGCGCGCTGCTCATCGAATGGGGCCAGACGCCGCAATCGCTTAACGATGCGCTCCAGGGTGACAAGTTCGCGCCGCCGCTGCTCAGCGCCGCCGAGTTGCAGGCGCTGGCCGAGCGCCGGCCTGAAGACGCGCCGGAGGCGGTGCGGGCGGACATACCTGACTGGTGCGCGCCGTTGTTCGAACGAGCCTTTGGCACAGACTGGGTTGCGGAAGGTGCTGCCCTGGCGACCCGCCCGCCGCTCGACATCAGGGTCAATACGCTGCAGTCCGACCGCGCCAAAGTGCTGGCGGAACTCGCCGAAACCGGCGCCAAGGCAGCCGCTATCGCGCCACAAGGCATTCGCATCCCGCCCATCGACGGCGACGGCAGGCACCCGAACGTACAGGCCGAGCCGGCCTTCCAGAAAGGCTGGTTCGAGGTCCAGGACGAAGGCTCGCAGATCGTTGCCGCCCTTGCCGGCGCGCAAGCCGGGATGCAGGTGCTCGATTTCTGCGCCGGCGCCGGCGGCAAGACGCTGGCGCTGTCGGCGGCGATGGCCAACAAAGGCCAGGTCTTCGCCCATGATGCCGAAAAGGCGCGGCTGGCGCCGATCTTCGACCGCATCCGCCGTTCGGAAAACCGCAACGTCCAGGTCGTCACCAAGCCGGCCGAGCTCAGCCCCCTCGCAGGCCACATGGACATCGTGCTGGTGGATGCGCCCTGCACCGGCAGCGGCACCTGGCGGCGCCGTCCCGACGCCAAATGGCGGCTGACGCAGAGACAGCTCGATGCCCGCAAGGGCGAGCAGTCGGCGATCCTCGACGCGGCCAAGGCCTATGTCAAACCCGGCGGCCTGCTGGTCTACATCACCTGTTCGGTGTTCGACGAGGAGAATGGCGAGCAGATCGCCGCCTTTCGCGAGCGCCACAAGGGCTTTGTCCCGGTCGATCATCGCGCGCTCTGGGATATCAGCTTCCCCGGTCACGCAGCGGCCGCCCGGATCGGCAAGACAAGCGACATCTCGCTGTCGCCGGCGCTGAGCGGCACCGACGGGTTCTATTTCTGTGCGCTGCGTGGGGCGAATTGACGCTGCGATTGACAGCTGACATAGCGCCAGTTGCAGATGCGCGGCGTCGGCCGCCAGACGGGGTAGAATTCTTGCAAAGATATGTGTCGCTTCTGCTTTTCCTCATTCTGGTGCTCGGCGGAGGCCTGCTGATCGGCTATGCGACGTTGCCGGGTGAATGGTATGCCTCGCTCGCCAAGCCGCCCTTCAACCCGCCCAACTGGGTCTTCGCGCCGGCCTGGACGCTCCTCTATGTGCTGATCGCCGTAGCCGGCTGGCGGACATGGGAGCGGGAACGAGCAGGCGCCGCGATGAAGATCTGGGCCCTCCAGCTTGTTCTGAACTTCGCGTGGTCGCCGACTTTCTTCGGCGCCAAACAGATGGGGCCGGCACTGGTCGTGATCCTGGCTCTTCTCGCCAGCATTGCGCTGTTCATAGCCACGGTGTGGAACCGCCATCGGGTTTCCGGCTGGCTGTTTGCGCCCTATGCCGCGTGGGTAGCCTTCGCCACCTTGCTCAACGCGTCGCTGCTCCTGTTGAACTGAGTGCTTTGCTGCAGTGCAGCAAAAGCATTTGCGTGGCGTTCAGGCGTCTGCGATAAGCTTTGCAGGTAAATCAGGGCGATGGCCATGGCAGCAAAGATCGTACCCGCACCCGATTATGAGGACCGCGTCAGGGCGTCGTTCGCCCGCCAGCAGGCGATGGCGACCATCGGCGCCGAGCTGACGCTTGTGACGCCGGGCATCATCGAGATCGAAATGCCCTATTCCCAGGCACTGACCCAGCAGCACGGTTTCCTGCATGCCGGGGTGATTTCGACGGCGCTGGATTCGGCCTGCGGCTATGCCGCATTTTCGCTGATGCCGGAAAATTCCGGTGTGCTGACCATTGAGTTCAAGGTCAACCTCCTGGCGCCCGGCCGGGGCGAACGCTTCCTGTTCCGCGGCTCGGTGACCAAACCCGGCCGCACCATCATTGTCGCCGATGGCCAAGCGTACGCCTTTGCCGCCGATGGCGAGGCCAAGCTGATCGCGACCATGACCGGCACGATGATGACGGTGGTTGGCCGTGACGGGATAGCAGGCTGATGGCCAAAATTACGCGAATTGGTGGCAAGGACGTCCTCTTCGTCATGGCGGCGCAGGCCGAGTACGGTCCGCATCTGCAAAAACTGTTCACGCCGCTGATGACGGGCGTCGGCCCGGTAGAGGCAGGTGTGCGGCTCGGCGCCGAACTGTCATGGCTGAAATCCGAGAAGGCGTTGCCCGATCTCGTCGTCTCGCTCGGCTCCGCCGGCAGCCGCACACTGGAGCAGACTGAAATCTACCAGGCGGTCTCGGTCAGCTATCGCGACATCGACGCTTCGCCGCTAGGCTTCGAAAAAGGCGCGACGCCGTTCCTCGACCTGCCGGTGACCGTCCCGCTATCATTCAGGATACCGGGCATTAAAGAAGCCAGCCTGTCGACCGGCGGCGCCATCATCACCGGCGCCGCCTACGACGCCATCGCCGCCGATATGGTCGACATGGAAACCTTCGCCTGCCTGCGCGCCTGCCAGTTGTTCGATGTCCCGCTTATCGGCCTGCGCGGCATTTCAGACGGTGCAGCCGATCTGCGCCACGTTGGCGACTGGACCGAATATCTGCATGTCATCGACGAGAAGCTGGCGGATGCAGTCGTGCGCCTCGAACAGGCCATCGGCTCCGGCACGCTACACAAGGAGCAGCCTGGGCAAGAGCCGGCAGCGCTCTGAAAGTCGGGCTACGCACCCCATTGCGCCGACTCGTTTCTTTCTCTAAAGGCTCGCCATGACGACAGCCAATCATCCCGATACAGTCCTGGCCGACACCGTTCTCATCATCGATTTCGGCAGCCAGTTTACGCAACTCATCGCCCGCCGCATCCGCGAGGCTGGCGTGTTTTCCGAGATCGTGCCGTTCCAATCGGCCGAAGCTGCCTTCAAGCGCATCAATCCGAAAGCCGTGATCCTGTCGGGCGGTCCCGCCTCGACATCGGACATCGGCAGCCCGCGCGCGCCGCAGATCGTCTTCGATGCCGGCGTACCTGTGCTCGGTATCTGCTATGGCCAGATGGCCATGTGCGTGCAGATGGGCGGCGTCGCCGAAAGCTCGAACCATCGCGAATTCGGCCGCGCCTTCGTCGAGATCGAAAAGGACAGCCCGCTGTTCGAGGGCCTGTGGGCGCCAGGCCAGCGCCACCAGGTGTGGATGAGCCATGGCGACCGCGTCATCTCGCTGCCCAAGGGGTTCGAAGTCTTCGGCAAGTCGGAAGGCTCGCCCTTCGCCATCTTCGGCAATGTCGCGCGCAAGATGTACGGCATCATGTTCCACCCGGAAGTTGTGCATACGCCGGATGGCGCCAGGCTGCTGAGAAACTTCGTGCACAACATCGCCGGCATCGAAGGCGACTGGACGATGCGCGCCTATCGCGAGCATGCGGTCGAGACAATTCGCAAACAGGTCGGCAAGGGCAAGGTGATCTGCGCGCTGTCGGGCGGCGTGGATTCATCGGTCGCTGCCTTGCTGATCCACGAAGCGGTAGGCGACCAGCTGACCTGCATTCTTGTCGACCATGGCCTTATGCGCAAGGACGAGGCCGCCGGCGTGGTGGCGATGTTCCGCCAGCACTATAATCTGCCGCTGATCCTTGTCGACGCGTCGGAAAAATTCATCTCCGCGCTGGAAGGCGAGTCCGACCCCGAGACGAAGCGCAAGACCATCGGCCGGCTGTTCATCGAGGTGTTCGAGGAAGAGGCCAAGAAACTCGGCGGCGCCGATTTCCTGGCGCAAGGCACGCTCTATCCCGACGTCATCGAGAGCGTCTCCTTCACCGGCGGCCCGTCGGTGACCATCAAGTCGCACCACAATGTCGGCGGCCTGCCGGCGCGCATGAACATGCAGCTGGTCGAGCCGCTGCGCGAACTGTTCAAGGACGAGGTGAGGGCACTGGGCAAGGAACTCGGCCTGCCCGAAAGTTTTATTGGCCGCCATCCGTTCCCCGGACCAGGCCTTGCCATCCGCTGCCCCGGCGGTATCACCCGCGAAAAGCTCGAAATCCTGCGCGAGGCCGACGCCATCTATCTCGACGAGATCCGAAAGGCCGGCCTCTACGACGCCATCTGGCAGGCTTTCGCCGTGCTGCTTCCGGTGCAGACCGTCGGTGTGATGGGCGACGGCCGCACCTACGAATTCGTCTGCGCCCTGCGCGCCGTGACGTCCGTCGACGGCATGACCGCCGACTTCTACCACTACGACATGGCTTTCCTCGGCGCGGCGGCCACCCGCATCATCAACGAAGTCCGCGGCATCAACCGCGTCGTCTACGACGTGACGTCAAAGCCGCCAGGCACCATCGAGTGGGAGTGATTCAGGCCCACTCAAACGCCGCCGAAAACACGCCATTGTACGCCATAACTATTTGACAACACATATAAACCCATTCGGCGACAATCGGTGCGCAGAGATTGGATTGACGGACCGGCTGACGGACCTTCCGCATATTGCTAGCTCAGATTTTTCGAAGTGCCGTCAGATCCAATGAGGCTCTGACGGTACTTTTTTATGCCTTAAGGAATTGAAGATAAAACAAAATTTCTGCCGAAGAGCCTCGAAATTGTACTGACGGTACTTTTCAGACGGATGCCGCCCTTAAGGCACTGAAACCAAAAGAGAAAATCTATAAGATTGCAGACCGTGACGGCATGTATGTCCGCGCGATGCCCAGTGGTGCGATCTGGTTCGGCTGGACTACAGGCTCAACGGACGCCAGGAGACGGTCTATCTAGGCAGGTATGGGCGGGGCGGAATCTCACTTACCCTTGCCCGAGAGAAGTGTCTCGACGCGAAGCGCGCTATTGTCGAGGGACGATCGCCGGCGATCGAGAAACAGCGCGACAAGCGCCGAGTTGTGACCCCGGTCTCCGGCCGACTTCAGCGCCGAAATGGCTACCAAACCAAAGCGATGCCCGGGCCTTCAAGGCCTCTTCTTAATCCGGCCAAGCCGGCCCGGAGCGCCGCATTCACTCACATCCCTTGCACCTGAGTGCAGAGCTGCTGCATCGAAGCCATTTGAGCAGCCGAGTTCGCGCCCGAACCCGTGCTGGTGCTGGCGGTCGTATCGCCAGCTGTATTCGAGGATCCCGACGTGCCGGTGGTTGTACCCGAACCAGTGCTGTTGCTGGCCGTGGTGTTACTGCCGGTCGAACCAGAGCTGCCTGAAGTGCCGGTGGCTGTGCCAGAGCCGGTGCCGACACTCGCCGTTGTATCACTGCCGGTCGAAGCCGAGCTACCTGACGTGCCGGTCATTGTGCCAGAGCCAGTGCCGTTACTGGCCGTCATTCTCGAGCAGTCGGAGCGAACCTGTGCCTGCTGTTCAGAGCTCAGGGACGACCAGTTCTTGCGGATCTCATCCTGCGACAGAAGTCTTCCCGAATTGGCGTCGCTGAAGAATGAGCCCGAGAGCTTGCTGTCCCAGCCGCTCGGGATACCGCTTTGGCCTGAGCCGGACGTAGAACTCATACCCGACCCGGCCGATGAGCCGGACGTTCCGTTCGTGCCGCTGGATGTTCCCGACGACTGCGCCAAGGCCGCGGTGGCGAGACAGAGAGAGATCGCTGTAGCTGTCAAAATCTTACGTTTCATGTGAGTCTCCTTTGGGGTTCGACGCCGTTGCGGCGTCGAACCCTAATCTCGAGGAAAGGCACTTGTTCCTGTATAGAGTGGAATTCGATGTCATGATCCTTGTGCACCAGCCTTGGTCTCGAATGCGATGCCGGAGCGCTTCAACGACGACTGACGCCTCAGGCGAGAGCTGTCCGCTACTGGGTGTTAGAGGCGATATGCGGAACGCTTCCCGAATAGTTGGGTGCCACCATCGGGTAATTGCGAGGCAGGTTCCATTTGGTTCGGTAATCGTCCGGATTCATGCCCAGTCGGCCAAGGTGCGAACTGCGTCGGGTCTCGGTTAGAGACAGGAGGGTGGCCTTTGCCGCGGCGTATAGCTCGACATGCGGAGCTCGTCTCGACCGCGCACACTCAATATGTGTTACGATGACGCCGCCAGATGTCATATGAGCGAATGCCTTTCCGGCGAAATAAATTGCTCCCAGCAGGTCGACGCTCAGCACTTCAGCCAGCCCGCTCTAGTGAATGCCTCAATGGGTTTAAAGATTATCAGGCCGGCGCGCTGTTGACGATTATTACCAACCTGCCGAACGCGTGAGCGCAAGTCGACAGCACCGTGATAGCGGCCTCCCCCGGCGCGCCCCTTGTCGAACCGATGCGCGCCTTCTCGACCTTGCCTCCACCCACGTCGGCTCACCCGTGCACCTTCGGTGCCCAACCGCATGGCGATGGCCAGTCCAATGCCGCTTGCAGCACCGGTTGCAATGCAGTCTTGTTATCCAGGCGCATCGGGTTCGACCTCTTTCTGGGGAGCAGCAAGTGGTTCAGTCCAGCCTTCAGCGACCCGATCCACGCTGAGCAGGCTGCGCGCATAATCCTGTTGCGCGCGAACAATGGCATCATCCTGCTGTGAGGGAAGAAAGACCGGCAAAGCAAGGCAGACACTTTGTGTGGCCAACAGCTTATTCCAGTTCGCGATCAGCGCCTTGAAAGCGCGCCCCACCGCCCTCGGATTTCGGTCGAGGTCATAGAGGCCGAGCGGATTGATCCGTCCGTTGTTCTCCCGAAGCGCACTGTCCCAGTCCACCTGATCCGTCAGCGAGTACCAGGTGAAGCCTACGATGGGGATGCCATCGTTGCGGATCCGCAGCACGTTGGCCCACTCTTTCCACAGCCAATAGACGGCTTCGTCTCCATTGGGGCCTTCGCTGATGTTGGTCTCCGTATGCATTACGGGAAGCCGGTAGCGGTTGAAGTACTGCCGCGTGATCTCGTCATAGCCAAACACCTCGCCGGACCCGGACGTCGTTCCGTCTGCCCAAACCCGATGTTCGTTGGTCTGGTAATAGTCGGTGCCCATCACGCAATGCCTGCGCAGATGGCTCTCCAGGAAGAAACTGTATTCTTCGGCCGTCATCCCGTTTTCGAGAAGATAGCGATAGGTGTGCGCGTCGACGTCATGACCGTAGTTGAGATCAAGCGACAGGAAACGCTCGCTGTTGAACCGTTCCGCTCTGCCGACCGCCTCGGGAGAATCGGCGTGGAAGTATTCCGAGGATTCGCTCTGTATGAAGATGGCGTCCGGCCGCACCTCGAGGATCGCCCGCATGGCAAGCACGTTCGCCTTCACGATGTGCTTGAGGGCGGTGACGAAAGCAGTGTCGCTGCTCAGTTGTTCGTTCCACCATCCCCAGCGAGCCGAAAAGGTGGCGCAGATGAACATCTCATTTATTGGGGTGAAGAGCTGGATCCACGGATAGCGCATCGCGAAATCCCTGGCGTAGTGCTCGAATAGTGTCGGAAAGTCCGGGTTCTGGAAGTTGCCAACCCAGTCCGGCACGCCAAAATGGCAAAGGTCGACGATCGGAAGAATGTCTTTCGCCTTCAGGTCCGCGAAGGTCTCATCGGCGAATGCCCAATCATAACGTCCATCACCCAGCCACGTTTTGTGGATGGGAGGTCCGTAGCGGAGGAAATGCACCCCGAGATCCTGGACCAGTTCGAAGTCGGTGCGCCATCGTTCGTAGAAGCGGCATTTTTCCATTTCGTCGACGCGCTCCCGGCCTTGTCGAATGGTGGGGGTGCTGTTCTCGATGCCGGTGGCAAACATGAACGTGAACATTGATGGTCCTTAGCCAAGGCGGAGATGCCCGCGCTTGGTCAAACGTTCAGTGCTCAACGCAGTTCCTGCAAGACTGCTTGTCAAGTTCGGTAGGCGCCTGACAACCACGTGCCTGAAATTGGCGGAATTCTATCCCACGGTTCAAGCGAGCAGCTTGCGCCGAACATGGTCGGACTATGCTGGACGGAGATGTCGGCTTCGGGCCAGACCAGTTGGCGTCAAACGCGCCTTTGCAAGTGAAAGCGGTATGGTAGCTATCCACGTTTGCAAACTGCAAGCGGACGTTCCGCTGCCGGCCCCATTTGAGCCATTCACTGGGAGGCAGACCCGCGGTACATCACCAATATTCTCGAAGCCAGTAGTTAGTCTCGTTCATCGTCCTTTGGTTCGACAGACCCATACGAGAGAATACGAGAGATATGGACCGGCGAACCATCCGCTGTATTGATCTCCTGTAGAAAACAGTGACCCTCAGAGACTAGCATGATCGTTATTCGTCAATGGCTACGAAGCTGTTCGCCAAATTGATTCAAGAAGCTGATCCAGCCATTCGCTGACCGCATTTATCTTCTGCCGAACAGCAGCAACGCGCCTGAATCCTGCCTTCGGATCAATGTTCGCGTACGCAAAAACGGCCGCTCGCGAACATACATTGACAGGTCCAGTTCCGAATAATAAGTTCGGTCATAGAACGAATTAACCGGAGTTCAATGTGACTGACCTGCCGCGCATATCCCGTCAGTTCTCACAGCGCTCCGTGATGGAAGCGATCGTCCAGGGCGGGCCGATCTCCCGCGCCTCGATCGCCAAGCTGACGGGCCTGTCGAAGCAGACCATCTCCGAAATCATGCGCGGGCTCGAGCAGGAGGGCTGGGTCCAGGAAACCGGCCGCACCAGCGGCCATGTCGGGCGCACCGCCGTCACCTACGAACTGGTCCACGACGCAGCCTATATCATCGCCGTCGACCTTGGCGGTACCAAGGTGCGGGTCGCGCTGACCGACCTTGCCTGCCAGATCTTTGCCGAAGCCGCCACACCGACCGATCCGCGCGGCGGCCAGTTCGTCGTCGATCAGATTGCAGCGCTGGCCTTCGATGCCGCGGCCAGACAGCACGTCGCGCGCAAGAAGATACGCCTGGCCGTCATCGGCGCGCCTGGCGCTCCTGACCCGGCCACCGGCCGCATTCTAATGGCGCCGAACATTGCCGGCTTCGACACAATGAATGTGCTGGATGCCTTCGAAGAAGCGCTCGGCGTCGCGGTGATGATCGAGAACGACGTCAATCTCGCGGTGCTTGGCGAGAACTGGCTCGGCCAAGGCCAGGGCATCGACAATCTCGCCTACGTCGCGCTCGGCACCGGCATCGGCAGCGGGCTGATGCTGGGCGGCCATCTGGTGCGGGGTGCTGGGCACGCCGCCGGCGAGATCGGTTTCATGCCGATCGGGGCCGATCCCTTCACCGAGGAATCACTGCGCACCGGCGCATTCGAACGCGCGGTGGCCACCCACGCCATGACCGATCGCTACCACGCTCTCACCGGCAGGCAGGTCTCGGTGCCGGCAATATTCGAGAATGCCGCGCTTGGCGACAAGGACGCGCTCACCGTGCTCGACGAAACTGCCCGCCATCTGGCGCAAGGCGTTGCGGCAATCGCGGCAATCGCCAATCCAGAAAAGTTTATCCTCGGCGGCTCGATTGGGTTGCGGCCCGAAATCCTGTCCAGGGTGCAGGCGCTTCTGCCGCTATGCTTCCCCTATCCGGTCAGGGTCGAGGCGAGCGAACTCGGCGCACGCGCAGCCCTCATTGGCGCGGCGGCAATCGGCCTTGGCCAGTTGCACAACACGCTGTTCGGCGTCGACGCGCCTGATGGCCGGATTTCGCTGCCGCCTGCCCAGGCCGCCGCGCTGAAGGAGGCCGCGATATGACTCGCAATATTACCGCCCGCCTGCAGGCAGCGCTCGACCGCGACGACGCACTAACGCTGTTTCGCGGCGCCATCGGCCGAGAGAGCATCACCGGCAACGAAGCCAACTTCGTCGACTTCCTAGAAGCCAGGATGCGCGACCTTGACCTCAGCGGCCTGACCAGGACGGAATTCCTTCCCGGGCGGCCCAACATCTGGGGCGAGCGCAAGGGGGCCGACCAGGGAAAGCACCTGCTGTTCATCGGCCATACCGACACCGTCCATGTCGACGGCTGGCGCGAGCATTGGGCAGGCACCGAGCGTGAGGATCCGTTCGCCGCCCCGATCATTGATGGTGCTGTCTGGGGCCGAGGCTCCGGCGACCTCAAGGCCGGCATCACCGCTTCGCTTGCGGCACTCGCGCTGCTCGACAAGGCCGGCGTTCGCCTCAAGGGCGACGTCGCCTTTGCTTTCATCGGCGACGAGGAGAGCGGCCACTCCGGCACCGGCATTTCCGCCGGGATCAAGCACTTCGTCGGACGCATCGAGGCCGGCGAGATCACAGCACCCGATTTCACCGTCTATGTCGAGCCGACCCGCCTAGCCGTCTATGCGGCGCAGATCGGCTTCTTCATCACCGATATCTCGATTACCGGCAAATCCGCCTATTTCGGTGTGCCAGAACTCGGCAAGGATGCGCTCCGTGCAAGCCATGCCGCGATGACGGCGCTTTGGAAGCATTCGGATGAGGTCGCCGCGCGCGCCGAGCACAAACTGGTCGGGCGCGGCTTCCTGCTTATCACCGGGCTTGCCGGCGGCGGCTACATTGCCGTCCCCGAGCGCTGCACGCTCTCGCTGATCCGTAAGCTGTTGCCTGGCGAAGACCTCGACACCGCCGCCGCCGAGATCGAGGCTGCCGTGCGCGGCGCGATCACCGATCCGGATATTTCGGTAGAGTTCGCCTACCCCGCCGGCCGCGACCACAGGCTGGGCGGCACCGCTGCCGAGATCGGCGAAACGCGGGCGGAAGTCGCCATGCTGTCCGACGCGATGGCCGGCGCAATGAGCGGACGCGGCGTCATCGAGGGCGCACCGTTCTGGTCGGAGTCCCCCTTCTTCATCAATCAGCTCGGTATTCCTGCCGTCTATTGCGCGCCCGGCGACATCAGGAATTGCCACACATTCGAGGAGCACGTGGATGTCGAGGAATATTTCGCCGGCATAGTCGGCTTCGCCGCCTTCATGGCCCGCTACTGCGGCGTGGCCGACTGAACCACCAACGAAGCAAAATGGGAGAACTGACATGCCGATGAAGACACTGATCGCCGCCGCCTTTGCCGGCGGATTGATGCTTGCCGCCAACCCAGCTTTCGCACAGACGGTCGGCCCGCAGGGCGAGAGCGCCACGCCGAGCGCCGACGTGATCCTAAGCGATGCCGACATCGCCGCGCTCAAGGACAAGGGCTACAAGGCTGCCTTGCTCTGGCACACCTCGTCCGATTTCACCAATGCGGTAACCGCCGGCGCCACCGACGAATTCGCCCGCGCCGGCATCACCATTGCGGTCAAAACGGATGCCCAGTTCGACTCCGCCCGCCAGCGCAGCGACATCGAGACGGCGTTGGCCGCCAAGCCCAACGTCATCTTGGCGCTGCCGCTCGACCCGGTCACCTCGGCAGAAGCCTTCCGCCAGGCGGTCAAGGACGGCACCAAGTTGGTGTTCCTGTCCAACTTGCCCAAGGGCTACAAGCAGGGCACCGATTACGCTTCGATCGTGACTGACGATCTATTCCAGATGGGCAAGCAGGCTGCGGACGCGATGGCCAAGGCGATCGGCGGCAAGGGCAAGGTCGGCTACATTTTCCACGACGCTGCCTACTACGTCACCAACCAGCGCGACCAAGCCTTCAAGACCACCATCGAGAAGGTGTATCCCGACATCAAGATCGTCGCCGAACAGGGCATATCCGACCCGGCCCGCGCCGAGGAACTGGCCAACGCGATGCTTTTGCAGCATCCCGATCTCGACGGCATCTACGTGACCTGGGCCGAGCCGGCCGACGGCGTGCTGTCGGCGCTACGCGGCGCCGGCAACGCCAGGACCAAGATCGTCACGCTCGACCTCGCCGAGCCGGTCGCGCTCGACATGGTCAAGGGCGGCAATGTCGCAGCCCTCGTCGCCGACAAGGCCTATGAACTCGGCCGCGCCATGGCTGCTTCCGGCATGAAGTCGCTGCTTGGCCAGCCGACCCCGGCCTTCGTCGTCGCCCCGGCCCTGACCGTCACCAAGGAGAATGTCGCGCAGGGCTGGAAGGACTCGCTCAACCGCGACGCGCCGCAGCCGGTGCTCGACGCGGCGAAGTAAGGCTCTCGCTCCGGCGCGGCCCGCCGCACCGGAGCTTTCTTCGACACAACAAAAAGGGAACCGGGACATGCGCAAAGCATCTGTAATCATAACGACAGTGGCGAGCCTGCTAGCCATGCACGCCTTCGCCGCCGAAGGCGTCACCACAGGACCGAATGGTGAAAAGCCGGTGCCGGCGAGCAGTCTTACGCTGACGCCAGCCGAAGAGCAGCAGATCAAGGACGGCAAGTTCACCGCCGCCCTCGTCTGGCACGAGATGAGCGAATACACCAACGCCGTCAACGCCGGCGCCCATGACGAATTCAAGCGCCTCGGCATCGAGGTGGTGGCGCAGACCGATGCCGGTTTCGACGCCGCGCGACAGAAGGCCGATATCGAGACGGTGATGGCCAAAAAGCCGTCGATCATCCTGTCGCTTCCCGTCGATCCGGCGACCGCAGCTTCGGTCTACGATCCGGCACGCCAGGCCGGCGTCAAGCTCGGCTTCGTTGACAATTCCCCGGCCGGCTACAAGCAGGGCAGGGACTATGTCACCATCGTCTCCGACGATCTCTTTCAGATGGGCAACAAGGCCGGCATCGCCATGGCCGAGGCGCTCGGCAAGAAAGGCAAGATCGGCTACATCTTCCACGATGCCGACTTCTACGTCACCAACCAGCGCGACCAGGCCTTCAAGAAGACCATCGAGCAGGACTATCCCGATATGAAGATCGAGGCCGAGGCCGGCATGGCCGACCCGGCGCGCAGCGAAGACATCGCCCAGGCGATGATCACCCAGCATCCGGACCTGGACGGCATCTATGTCACCTGGGCCGAACCGGCGCTGAGCGTGCTTTCGGCCTTGCGCGGTGCCGGCAACACGCACACCAAGATTGTCACGCTCGACCTCAATGAGCCTGCCGCGCTCGACATGGTCAAGGGCGGCAACATCGCGGCCCTCGTCGCCGACGAGGCCTACAGCATTGGCGTGACGCTGGCGCGCGCCTCGGCAGGTTCTCTGGTCGGCAAGAAGGCCGAACCATTCTATGCCGTAGATTCCATCGCCGTCACCAAGGACACGGTGAAGGACGGTTGGAAGAAGTCCCTCAACAGGGACGTACCGGCGGCTATCGCGGACGCGGTGAAATAGGCTCGAGGCGAAGCGCTCACCACCGGAGGAATAAAATGTCCAGTGCCAACACCAGCGCCGGTGGCAGCTTCGCCAGCCGCTTCAATCTGCAGCAATATGTCGTCTACCTCGGTTTCCTGGCGATCTTCCTGTTCTTCGCCATTGTGCTGAGGGACAGCGGCTTCCTCACCGTCCGAAACTTATCGAACATCGTGTTGCAGACGACGCCGGTGACGATCATGGCCATCGGCCTGGTCTTCGTCATGTCGGCCGGCGAAATAGATTTGTCGATCGGCTCGATCGTGGCGGTGGCGGCCCTTGCAGCCGCCGTCACCATCAACGCGTACGGCATGCCGGCAGGGATAGTCGCCGGCCTCGGCGCCGGCCTGCTGATCGGCGTCATCAACGGCGTGCTGGTGGCGTATGTCAGGCTGCCCTCCTTCCTGGTGACGCTGGCGACGCTCGGCCTGTTCGCCGGCGTTTCGCGTTCGATGACAGACCTTCGCTCGATCTCGGTGACCAACGAAGCGTTCACCGGCTTCTTCGGTTCCGGCTCGCTGCTCGGTGTCCCCTCACTCGTCTGGTGGTCGGTGATTGCCGTGGCCATCGGCCACCTGGTGTTCCGCGAGACCCGTTTCGGCGCGCATGTGCTGGCGACCGGCGACAATGCCCGCGCCGCAAGCGTATCGGGCATCAGCGTGCCCAGGATCAGGCTCGCCGTGCTGACCATCAGCGGCGGGCTCGCCGGTCTTGCCGGCTTGCTCTATGCCGGTCGCCTGCAGGCGGCGAAATATACTCTCGGCGAAACCGACCTGATGACGGTCATCGCCGCCGTCATCGTCGGCGGCACGCTGCTCAATGGCGGCAAGGGCTCCGTGGTCGGCGCGCTGGTCGGCTCGTTGATGATGGGCATGCTCAACAACGGCCTGATCCTGATGGGCCTGTCGGTCTCCGACCAGATGATCGTGCGCGGCCTCATTATCCTGACCGCAGTCGCCGTGTCGCTGCGCGAAAAGAACCGCTGAAGGAAGCCATCCATGTTTCTCGAGATTCTGCGCCGCCGCAACCCCGCCTTCATCGAATCAGCTATCCGGTTGCACCAGCAAGGTAAGCTGCCGGCCAATGCTTATGTGCTCGATCTCGACACGGTTGAGGCCAATGCGCGGGTTCTCAAGAGCGAGGCCAACCGCAACGGCCTGAAGATCTTCGCCATGACCAAGCAGGTCGGCCGCTCCTCGTCGTTCTGCCGGGCTGTGATGCGCGGCGGCATTGACCGCGCGGTCGCCGTCGACATGGCTTGCGCCCGCGCCACCCACAAGGCAGGCATGAAGCTTGGCCATCTCGGCCATCTCCAGCAGGTCGCAAAATTCGAAGCGGCGGCTGCGGCGAAAACCTTCAAGCCGGACTACTGGACCGTGTTCAATGATACCAAGGCTGGGGAAGCGGCAACAGGCGCCAAGGCGGCCGGCTATGTGCAGCATCTGCTGGCCCGCATCGCCGCCGAAGGCGATATCTTCTATCGCGGCCATGAAGGCGGTTTCAATGCCGCCGACATTATCGATGTCGCCGACCGGCTGGATGCCGTCGAAGGCGGCCGTTTCGCCGGCATCACCACTTTCCCTGCTCTGCTGTTCGACCATGCTTCGCGGAAAGTGCTGCCGACCCCCAATCTGGCGACGCTCGCGAAAGCTGCGGAAGCGTTGGCCAAGGCAGGCCGCAAGGACATTGAGATCAACGCGCCGGGCACCACGTCGAGTGTCATGCTGGCGGCACTCGCCGAGGCTGGCGCGACGCAGTGCGAGCCCGGCAATGGACTGCATGGCACCACCGCGCTGCATGTCATGGAAGATTTGCCGGAGCTGCCGGCGGTGCTCTATCTCACCGAGGTCTCGCATCTCTCCGGCGGCAAGGCCTATTGCCTTGGCGGCGGCTTCTACATCGATCCGATCTTCCCCGACTACGACGTCAAGGCGATCGTCTCGGCTGAACCGACGACGGCAGGCTCGGCACTGCGCAGCGTCGAGGTGCCGCCGCCCTCTGCGATCGACTATTACGCCATGATCGATGCCGCCGGCGCGAACGCGCCGAAGCCTGGCGACAGCGCCGTGTTCGGCTTCCGTGGCCAGGCCTTCGTCACCCGCGCCCATATTGTCGGCGTGTCGGGCATTTCGACGGACAATCCGAAAGTGGAAACCATCGAGAACGGCTTCGGTGAACCCTATGCCTGGCCAGTCTAGGAGAAACACATGACGGTGAGCGCGCCCATCCTTCAGCTGCACGACATTCGCAAGAATTTCGGCGGCATCACCGCGATCGAGAGTTTTTCGCTCGAGGTTTTCCCGGGCGAGATCGTTGCACTCGTCGGCGACAACGGCGCCGGAAAGTCGACGCTGGTCAAGATCGTCTCGGGCGTCCACCCGCCCTCGTCCGGCACCATCGTCATCGAAGGAAAACCGGTGACGATGTCGAATGCCACCATGGGGCGCGCGCACGGCATCGAGGTCGTCTACCAGGACCTGGCGCTGGCCGACCAGCAGACGGTCTACATGAACATGTTCCTCGGCCGCGAGCCGCTGAACCGCCTCGGTTTGCTCGACCGCCGCCGCATGATCGACGAGACCGAGAAACTGGTGAAGGAACTGGACGTGCGCATCCCCTCCGCCCACGCCACTATCCGCGATCTCTCCGGCGGCCAGCGCCAGGGCGTTGCGATCGCGCGCGCCACGCATTGGGCAAGCAAGCTGATCCTGCTGGATGAGCCGACGGCGGCGCTGGGCGTTGCCGAAACCGCCCGGGTGGAGGCTATCGTCCAGTCGCTGAAGCAGCGCAATGTCGGCATCCTGATCATCAGCCACAGCCTCGACCAGGTCTTCAAGCTCTCCGACCGCATCTGTGTTCTCAGGCGTGGCAAGCAGATTGGAATTCGCGAGACCGCGAAGACCGATAAGAACGAGATCGTTGCCATGATCACCGGCCTGCAGCAGCAATAGCAGGAACCTCTCTGAGAGCCCCCGCCCGAGATCCGGATGTTGTCGGCAATCACGCGATCGATCAGCTTGTGCCGCGTGGTGATCGCCATCGGCCCGTCCTGGTCGTAGCTGCCTTGCCACTCCGGATGCGGCGCCAGCAGCGCTGGCACATACATCGTGTCGGCCGAAATCATGCGCTGTTCCTTGCCGTAGTTTGCGAGGTAGACCGAGTGGCCGGGCGTGTGGCCGGCGCAGCGATGATCTGGAAGCCGGGCGCGACTTCGGCGCCGTCATGGATGCTGCTGGAACTGCTGCGTCTGGTGAAGCTGCCTGCATCGCCTGAATTTCTCCAGGCGTATCCGCACCAGCTTTCTGGCGGCCAACAGCAGCGCGTTGGCATCGCTGTCCCAGTCTCGATTTGATAGGACCTATGCAATGTATGGCGGCGCCGACATCACCGTGCCGCCCGGCGGAGTCAAGCTGTCCGGTTTCGGTCGCGACAAGTCGCTGCATGCGCTGGACAGATACACCGTCTCAAAACAGCCTGGATTTCTCTCGGCTGCCCGTTTTTCGCTAAGCGCTGCCGAGGATGAAATCGGCGCAGCGGTCGGCGATCATGATCACCGGCGCGTTGGTTTTGCCGCTGATGAGACGCGGCATGATCGAGGCGTCGCAGATGCGTAGGCGCGGCACGCCGCGCACGCGCAATTGCGGGTCGACCACCGCCTGGTCATCGCTGCCCATCCGGCAGGTGCCGCAGGGGTGATAGACCGTTTTGGCGTGTTCGAGGATGTGGTCTGTTATGGACTGATCGGAAAGGTCGGCGGCCCCGCCCAGCGACAGCTCCTCGGCGATCACCGCCTGCAGGGCCGGCTGACGCAGGATGGTGCGGGCGATCTTCATGCCGGCGAGCAGCAGGGCAACACCAAGATGCGACGGCAGGCTTTCCCTACGAAACCCGCTTCGAGGATCTGGAATATCTCACCACCGGTCGCACCGATCTGGTTTCGGTTCTTACCAACAATGCCTACCTCCATTCCCATTCCTCATTCTTTTGTCTTCCTGCTTGTCCTGGCGGCGGTGATGTTGGTCGTTCTGCACCGTACCGCCTTCGGACTATACCTCTACGCCGTCGGCAAAAATGAAGAGGCCGCGCGGTTTTCGGGAATCCGTACCGGCCGGGTTATCATCTGCGCCTATGTGATCTGCGCCGGGCTGACGGCGCTGTCATCCATCTTTCTCGCAATGTACACACGCTCGATCCTGCCAAGCTCGCACGGCAATTTCTACGAGCTCTACGCGATCGCCGCCGCCGTCCTTGGAGGGTTCTCGTTGCGGGGCGGGGAAGGCTCAATCATTGGTGTGGTGCTTGGAACGATCTTGCTGCAGGTGCTTCAGAACCTTGTCAATCTTCTAGGCATTCCCTCCTCACTCAACTTTGCCGTGAGTGGATCGGTGATCCTGATCGGGGTACTGGCCGACCAGGAATACACAGAGTTTCGAAAGCGCCGCGAATTGATGCGGGGCCGGCTCGCAACCGCCGAAGGTAGGCTGTGATGCCCGAGCCGGTGAAATAGATTGTTCACGGCAGTTGCGATCGCCGACCGGTTGGCTGCTTGCGCCCGGGGGGCAGCCGAAGGCCGGGATCTAAAACGCCGCAATATTGCCTCTCAAGCGGCTCCTGCTTCGAAGGCAGTCGCCGCAATGTCGATGCAGTCGGCTCATGATGTGCCGAGTTTCGATCTCGCATGGCGATGTAACTTATGCGATCAGCCCGTACTGCCGTGCCTTGTTGCGCAAGAACGGCAGACCGTTGCCCATTACAACCGCTTCACTCTCGGCCACCGGACGCCACACGCTGAGGCCAAACGCCAGACGCGGATCCATGTTGATGAAGCTCTCCATCGCGAGCCCGCCCTTGAAGCCGATCGCGGCCAGCGTTGCGAACGTCTCATCCCAATTGCAATTGCCCTCGCCTGGGGTGCCGCGATCAGACTCGGAGAGGTGGATATATTTGAGGTAATCGCGGGCGACGATAATACCGTTGCCCATACCTTTCTCCTCTATGTTCATGTGATAGGTATCAAGGTGCACGAACATATTGTCGGCGCCGACTCTCTCGATTAGTGCCACCGCCTGAGCCGCGGTGTTGATGATGTGGTTCTCGTAGCGGTTCACGGCTTCAACACCGAGTTCGATGCCGCGAGACTTGGCTTGCGCGGCGGCGGACGTCATCACTTTTGCAATGTTATCAAGTTCGTCCTGCGTAGGTGGCACGCCAGTACGCTCGCCGATGCCGCCATAGATTACGCCGCATAGCGCCTGGGCTCCGATGTCGGCCGTCTTGTCGATAGCCACCTTGAGAAAGTCAATCGCCTCCTGTGGGTGGCGCGATGCCCACGCATATTCGGGCAACCCTAGCGAGCACACCGCCTGCATGCCATTTGCCGCCAGCAGCTTGCGGGTGTGATCGGCATCGCAAGAAAATGGATCGGCCAGCGAAATTTCAATGAAATCGAGATCGTATTTTTTCACCGCCGCTACAGTGTGCTCGGCGCCCTCTACGGACCAACCACTCGTCCACATGCTCGTATGAACGCCAAAACCCTTCATCGTGTTATCCTCATGAAATTGAGCTGCCCGGCAGCCCACCGCAAGATCATGACGCCGATCAGCATGATGCCCCAAATGGCTGTGGCCAGGTGCTGGCTGGCGCCCAAGAGATTCAGTCCCGAAGAAAGCAACTGCAAAACGATGAGGGCTAGGAAGACCGAAACGACCTTGCCGAAGCCGCCAAACGGATTCACCCCGCCCAAAAAGCAGGCAAGCACCGTAATCAGCACATAGGACTCGCCATGGCCGACACGGACGGAATTGAATCGTGCCATCATGATGATGCCGGCCAACGCACACATGGCGCCAGACAGCGCGTAGATCAGAATGATCACGCGTCGCGTCGAGATGCCGGAATAGCGCGTCGCCTCGATGTTGGAGCCGACCATATAGTTTGAAAAGCCAAGCCTGGTTCGGGTCATCAAAACATGCCAGACGATGACTGCGCCGAGCAGTATCAGCAGCGGGACAGGAATGCCGACGATGCTGCCGTGGCCCAGGGGCTGGATGAATTCGGGAAAGCCCGAAATATCGGCGCCGCGGGTCAGAAACTCGCCAAGGCCGCGCAGGAAAATCATCACCGAGAGCGAAACGAGGATGGGGTGCGCGCCGGTATAGGCTATCACCGGGCCCATGACCAAGCCGCTTGCCGTGCCAACGCCGACCGCAAGAACGGAACCGAGTAGAAAGGCATAGATGCTTGCGTCCGGTCCTCCGTTGGCCTGAAGAACCCAGGCGAGCGTGAGGCCACAGAGATTGGCCGTGAACGTCACGGCGAGATTGATGCCGCCCGAGATGATCGGCATCAACATCGCGAGCGTAAGCAGTCCAAGTTCAGGCAACTGGAAGGCCACCGATTCAAAGGTAGCTTTGGACAGGAATCGCGGCGAGAGAGATCCGAAGAATGCAATCACCAAAATCAATGCCAGCAAAAGTCCGATATTCTCGGCGCCCAACGTGCCGGCAAGACGGCGCAAGAATCCGTGCCGTAGCGCTCCAGTTTCGAGCACGCGCTGCGTCATGTACCCATCCTCTGCCGCAAGCCCGCGAGGATATGCCCGAGCGGCGCGTTGGACAGCGTGATGGCAATCAAGATGATCGCCCCGACGATCATCTTGAAAGCATAGGGAGAGATGCCGAGGAGGTTCAGCCCGTTTTGCGTCACCGACACAAGAAACACGCCAAGGATGCAACCGAGCACGGTGCCGCGCCCGCCACCCAGCCTGGCACCGCCAAGGACAACAGCTGCCAGCACGTCCAGCTCGCGCCCCACCAATGCGTTGGGCACGACTTCCTGGGAATAGTGCACCTGCACAAGTCCCGCGATCCCGGCCATCAAACCAAGCCAGCCGAAGGCAATGAAGTGCATCGCCGCGATGTTGATACCGAGGCGACGGGCGCCCTCCGGGTTATCGCCAAAAGCGTATAGCTGCCGTCCCGTGGTGGTATACCGGATAAGCCCCCAGGTGGCGGCGACGCAGACCGCCATGATCGCAACCGGCAGTGTTAGCTCGGCCCAATTGCCATTCGCCTGTTGGAACTCGAAAAGCACAGTGCGATGCGTCCACCATGCAGGCAGATTGTAGATCGATACACCGTGCGTGAAGAACATCAGAAGGCCGAAAAAAATATTGAAGGTGGCGATGGTGACAACGATTGAAATGATCTGGAAATAGTAGATGAGGCCGGCGTTCACCGCACCCAGGGCGATCCCGACAATTGCCGCCAAGGTGAGGCCGATGAACCAATCACCACCTCCCATTTGGGCTAGAGCCAGCGCCACAACGTATTGAACCACTGACGCGGCCACAGCGAAGGAGATGTCGATGCCCCCAGCGATCAACACCACCAGCAGCCCAACCGCGAAGATCAGATTTGTCGAGCTTGTGTTGAGCAGATTGAAGAGATTGGCAATGGTGAAGAATTTGTCGCTCGCAACGGAGAGACCTGCGCTCATGATGAGAAGAACCACAACGAGCCATGTCTCGGTGGGATGAGCCCGGAAGAGCTTGCCGCGGTTACGCATAGACGGCAGCTTCCAGGTCGCCGAGCGGGATGGCGTGCGGATCGTATTCGGCGACTATCTTGCCCGCAGCCATATGAAGGATACGATCGGCGTTGAAATAGACCTCCGGCACTTCATCGGATATCAGCAGAATCGCCAGGCCTTCGGCAGCGAGCTTGGCGACAATCTCGAAGATGCCGGCCCGCGCGCCAACGTCCACCCCCACGGTTGGCGAATCAAGAATGATCAGTTTCAGGCCGACCGCCAGCCATTTGGCGATGGCCACCCTTTGCTGGTTGCCGCCCGAGAGCGTGGAAATCGCATCGGTCTGCCGCCCGACTTTTATCGCCAATTCCTCGATCCAATGATTGACGAGCGCGTCCTTCTTCTCCGAGGAGATCAGCCCTCGATCAAGGATCTTGTCGAGCACCGGGATAACGGCGTTGTCGGCGATGGACTGAGCTTGTATGAGACCAAGGGACAAGCGGTCTTCGGAGAGATATCCAATACCCGCGCGGATTGCGTCGCGGTTGGAGTTCAGATGAAGAACCGTCCCGTTGAGTGCGATGCTGCCGCGGTCTGGGCGCAGCATGCCGAAAATAGAAAGCGCGAGTTCTGTGCGACCGGCGCCGAGTAGCCCGGTCAGGCCAAGCGTTTCACCTCGCCGTATTGTCAGCGAAACGTCGTCATAGTCGCCTGCGCGGGTCAATCGATCGATCTTCAACACGACGGGTGATCCACTAAGGTTTCTCGTGCTCACGGTTTGGTCGAACGTCTTGCCGGTCATCAGTTCGGTGAGGCGTGATTGGGTCATTCCGGCGGTCGGGAACACCCCAACGACCTTACCGTCGCGCAGAACGGTGACGCGACTTGAGATCTCCAGAACTTCCGCAAGGCGATGGCTGACGAAGACGATGGCCATGCCTTCATTCGAGAGTGTTCGAACGATCGCGAGCAACCGGTCTGTTTCCGATTGAGTAAGCGACGATGTGGGCTCGTCCATGAAAATAACCTTCGCATCGCCGGCGAGCGCCCGGGCGATGGCGACGATCTGACGTTGGGCGATTGCAAAGCTACGCAGAGGCGCGTCGACATCGAGGTCGGCGCCAAGCCGCGCCAACAGCCCTCGCGCCACCTCGCGAATGCGCGAATGATCGACGAGCCGAGGCATGTTGCCGAGGACAGTTCTGATCCCGATATTTTCCGCGACTGTCATTTCAGGAAACAGTGCGAGGTCCTGCCAGATGACTTCCACCCCGGCGCTGCGCGCCGCAGCCGGCGACATGATGTCGACAGACTTTCCGGCGATCGATATGTTTGCGCCGGCTAGCGGCTGACAAACGCCGGTGATTACCTTGATCAGGGTGCTCTTGCCGCTGCCGTTCTCACCGGCGATGCATTGCACTTCACCCGGGAGAACCTCGAAGGCGACATCCTGGAGGGCTCTAACGCCACCAAATGTGACGCTTATGTTGCTAAACGACAGAACCGATGGGAGGTCCTGCGTCGTAGACGCGACGAGGTTCACGGCGGGCCCTTCTGAAATGACAAGGATGGGGCGTGCCGGGATTGATTTGCCACCCCGGCACGCCAGCCATGGTCCGCCATCTAAAGCCCTAGGGCTGCAAGACCATCGACCGTTTCGACCGTGATAGGCTGCACAGCGTCCACGATGATGGTGCCGGTTTTGAAGTCAGGGTGAACGACACCCAGACCTTCGATCGTCATGCCGTCGGTGATTTCACCGCCGCCCGCCAGAAAATCAGCCATCGTTACGAATACTTTGCCCGCTTCCAGAGGATTCCACATATAGCCGCCGTCAATAATGCCGGATTTGAGCATTGCGCTGCCTTGGCTAGGCGAGAATGAACCGACAAGAACCACCTTGTCACCAAGCTTCTGCTCCTCGATCGCGCGTCCGGCGCCGATCGGTCCCTGACTGCCGAACGTCAGGAAGCCGCCGAGGTCAGGATTGGCGGCAAGCACATCCAGAGCCGTCTTTCGGCTGTCATCGGCGCTCTCGGCGACGCCATATCTGTCGCCAACCATCTGCATGTCGGGAAAGTTCTTCTTCAGGTAGGCGATTGCAGCATCGGCCCAGGCATTGTGTGCGGGCACAGTAAGAGAACCTACGTACACCACGTACTTGCCTTTGCCGCCCATTTTCTCGGCAAATAGCTTGGCATGGGCCTCACCGAAACCAACGGCCGAGACCATTTCGAAGTCCCAATCAGCGTTCACCTGGTTTGGCGATTCATGGGTTATGACCTTGATGCCCGTGTCGCGCGCCTTTTTTAGAACCGGCTCGAGAACGTTTGCATCATTCGGCACGACGCCAATTACGCTGACGCCCTGAGCTATCAGGTCTTCGATCGCGCGGACCTGAAGTGCCGGGTCGGCGCTGGTCGGCCCGACCATGAAGCCGTCGTCGCCAAGCTCTTTCGACTTTTCCTTTATTCCCGTTTCCATGGCATTGAACCAGGGAATGCCGCCGATCTTCACGACGACTCCAACCTTGACGTCCTTCGCCAGCGCAGCATCCATTGCGGCGACCGAAAGGGCTGCGCCGAACGCTGCCGCGAGTATAGTTTTTGCTAACATTTAATTCCTCCCTGATTGACGAGTTTTTGGGTTGCCTATTGCCCATGTCGGCTTTGTTTGGCGCACCCCTTTGTGCCCGACGGCATTGACGCACTCGGCGCCGCATTCCTCCCAGAACGCGCCATAAAAGACTTTGAATGCCGGCCGGTCAAGGTGCTAAATAGATTTAGCAAGGCGGTCACGCCACCAGCGTCTAAAAACATTTCTCGATTGATGTAAACGATCCGCCCTTTCGCACTCAGGCTGCACCCGTAGAAACGACATGCGATCCCCCGCGAGCCTTGGGTGGAGGCGGTGCTACCCAGATCCGAGGTGCTGATGAACGGAGTTGAACTTCTGCAACGATGTCTCGTGACAAAGAATTGCTAGTGGTCGATGCTCGATTTGGATGCCGAATCCCAATCTTCTTGGGCGCCGTCATGCTCTCCGGTTCGCCCAAAGCTGGTCGGTACGGTCACCAGCGGAAAGTGGTCTATCGAATAATTCTCCAGAAGCGAAAATCCTTCAGCAATCATCACCTCGACATTCTGTCGGACCATGGTCACATCGAAGGGCAAATGCGCCGCGAATGGATCCCAGTCGAAGCTTCCGACAACAACCCGTCCAAGCTCACTTGAGGCTAGCGTCGAAGTGAACCGCAATGTTCCTTCAAGAGCGGTCACGCCGTTGACGAACATACCTGAGGGCAGATGCCCAAGCTGAGCGTATCGTGCAGCGAGAGACCGAGCAGCGTTGGTCGGTGCGTATCCGCAGCAGTCAATCGTGCCCGGGCCCGTAACAATCCCATGCGCTGCCAGCGCATCGTGAAAACCCAGCAAACGGCTACGTGTTGCGTCATCATCGCTGACCCCGCCAAAGAAGAAGAGATCTTCGGTGGAGCCCCCTCGTTCTTTCAATTTCTGAACAATGATCTCTGTGAGCGCCTTGGCGCCCCCGTAGTTGTCAGAAACAACTGAGGGAGCCCGGCGGCCTGGCAGATCGATGTTGATGCACCGGACGCCCGCTGCCCGGCACAGATCATTCAGCGGATCGGGGTCACGAACGCCCGCAAGGAAGAGAAATTCCACCTGCTGAGCCAGCAGGGTTTCCGTCACACTCAACTCGTTATCAGGATTGCGATGGGTGCTGACGACGATCGGGCACAAGCGGTGGACGCGGGATTCCGCTTCAAAGGCTTCGGCCAATCCGGCGAAGAAGCGATTGCGGTAATGTGGCAAGATCATTCCAGCGAGCCCGGATCGGGAAAGCCGCAATCCTCGTGCCTTGAGGTTGACAGCATAGCCAAGCCGCTCAGCCCAATCGAGGATGGTCGCTGCGGTTTCCGCCTTGATCCGGTGCTGTTGCCACGAGCCATTGAGGACGAGACTAACCGCTGTCGGGGACAACTTTGCCGCCACCGCGATGTCATAAATCGTTGACTTGCGTCGGACAGACTTTCTCGCCATTCGTGACGCTCCTACTAGCAGATGCAGTAGACGCTAGTGCGGGGTCAAGGCAACATCTCTAAATTGCGTCAAACGGTTTGGAGGAGCGACCCCACGGAAGGACGTGGCCTCTCGTGCCTCCGGTCCGGTCTCCCTGATTGTCTCGATCGTTGCAATGACAGCGCCAGGGAAATCGGCAGATTTGGGATTTTCCGTGAAGCTTCGTTCAGCGTCACTGGAGACACCAACCCCAGTGTTTCGGCTTTGGTCTCCCCGATGATCAATCACCTTGCAAAGGTCGACGAGAAGTTTCGATCAGTTTGGAGCCCACGGTTGGCGATGGTCGGGCGCACGCGTCACGATCGAGTCCTCCGTTTCAATAGCGGGAAGATGAAAGTTTTGGGTTTCTGAGTCTCTATCTGGCCCCAAAAGGGTGCTGCCGGATGCGCCTTCGTCTCCGGGCGTTGTTTGCGTACTTGGCCGAGGTGCCCTTGCTTGGCAAGTTCCTTCCGCGACAAGGGTCTGCTCGACAGCATTTTCGTCGCTATTGCCAATGCGGAGCCCCGGAGGATCAAAACCGGTTAGCAGCATGATGCCGACGGTTCAGAGCAAGCGACTCAGATTCCCGATTTGCTCAGAGTCCCCCGGCCTGTGGCTCTCCGTGCAGCGGGCCTTGAGCGTCTGGCTCGACCTTTTTGAAAGCTCGCCTCCAATCGCTGGACGAGTTTGGCGGCAAGGCTAGTCGTCTCCATCGGTGTTATGATCGATGCCAGGGAGGCCGCCTGGACCATGGCGTGAACTCATTGCCGTATGCTGGCAGTGCAAGGCAATGAACTGACTGCACAACATGTAGGTGCATTCGTGGATCAAATTTCCAGATAGCCAAACAGCGCGCGTGTCTCGATTAGGTGGCAAGGAGTTGCGAAAGCTATGTTCGCAGTTTGAGAATCGTCCGATATGCCCCACAACGATGCCGGCAAGACGAGCCGAGGATGATCTGAGGCAATGTTCAGATCCAAGAAAGACGGTTACCTGTGACCCAGAAAGGAATCACACTAAAGGACGTTGCCGCAGCGGCTAAGGTGTCGCGCGCCACGGCCGCGCGGGCGCTCAACAGCTATGGTTACGTTGGCGACGAGACGGCGCTCCGCGTGGTTGAGGCAGCCGAAAGGCTGGGCTATCGGGCCAACCTCGTCGCGCAGGCGCTGCGCAGCGGACAATTGCCGATCATAGGCTTCGTGCCCGGCGATATCCAGAATCCGTTCTTCGCCCGAATCGCGCACGACATAGAGGTGGAACTGCGCAAGCACCGCCACAATCTTCTGATTGCCAGCAGCGAGGAGAATGTAGAACAGGAGAAAGAACTGCTTGAGAGCCTTCGCTCGCTCAGCATTCGCGGCTTCATCCTTGCCCCAACGTCTGCAACCGACAGCCAGCATATTGTGCAACTGGCCCGCGAAGGCGCACCGATCGTGCTCATCGACCGCGTGGTTAAGGACCTGCAATGCGACAGCGTCGTCGTCGACAACGAGGGCGGGGCACGCGAGGCAGTGGACTATCTGATTGGCAACGGTCACCACCGGATCGGTCTTTTGCGCGACGAGTCACGCATCTTTACGGCACAGGAACGCTTGGCTGGCTACCAAAACTCGCTCCACTCGCATGGGATCGCAATCGATGAAGCGCTCATCGGCGTATCGCGCTCGACCGTCGAGCACGCCATCGAAGCCACGATCCGCCTGTTCAGCCGGCGCAATCGCCCGACCGCACTGTTCACGGTGGACAGCCTCATGACGCAAGGCGCGCTTCTTGGCCTGCGTTCAATGGGGCTCTCGATTCCGCATGATGTGTCGGTGGTTGGCTTCGATGACTTCAACCTCGCCACGTTCACCGATCCGCAGATAACGGTCGTGGCGCAACCCATCTCCGAGATCGGACCGCTCGCCGCCAGATACCTGCTGGAGCGGCTTGCCGGCAAAAAGGTTGCACCGCGCCGTACCCGATTTCAGACCCGCTTGATCGTACGCGGATCGGTTGCCCGGCGCGCTGTGCGCTAAAGAGCAAACCCCTCGATTTCGGAGAATTTCGTCTAAAGGACTTGCCATTGGCGAAATTGCGTGCCCATTATTGCTTGTGAGATCGATCTCACATTGGGAAAACGAGCTAGACGGCCCACCGACGCCTAAGGCGGGCTAGAGGCCTGTAACATGCGAAATACAAGGAAAACGTCATGCTGAACTTCGATAGGGACCGCTTCGTGAAGATCCAAAGCGGGGCCGTCGCCGTCGCAGGTGAGGTTCGCTCACTGATGCGCACACTGCTGGCAGATGGCGTCGAGCGGCTGTTTTTCATGGGCACCGGCGGCGTGCAGCTTCTAACCTTGCCCGCGATCGAGTTGGCGCAGCGCTGCTCCACCTTCCCGGTGAGCGGTGCCTATCCGGCGCAGGTCGTGATCGATCCGCCCGCCGGTCTCGACAGCAAGGCCGTGGTGATCATCCCGTCCTTGTCGGGCACGACCAAGGAAGGCGTCGCGCTCATGGCCTTCCTGAAAAAACGCGGCGTGCGCACGATCTCGCTCACCGGCCATTCGGATACGCCAATCGCACGGGAGGCTGACCACAATTTCACGAACTTCGCCGAAGACGACACCTCGTCGGAATCCTTCTACCTGCAGACGCTGCTGATCGTCCTGGCCCTGCTGGAAGAGCGCGGCGAATATGATGATTTTGATGGCACTGTCGCCGAACTCAAACTGCTGCCGGATCTGCTTGCCGACGCCAAGGCTGCCTTTGAGGACAGGGCGGCCGAACTGGCCCAGACAATCAAGGACGATACCTATCACATCTTCACCGGCGCCGGCTCGGTGTGGCCGGAGGCACACTATTACGGCATGTGCATCCTCGAAGAG
The DNA here is from genome assembly GCF_030323205.1 of Mesorhizobium sp. C395A. Taxonomy (NCBI): domain Bacteria; kingdom Pseudomonadati; phylum Pseudomonadota; class Alphaproteobacteria; order Hyphomicrobiales; family Phyllobacteriaceae; genus Mesorhizobium; species Mesorhizobium sp. C395A. Next base: position 6,319,575 of record NZ_CP100473.1, read on the forward strand.
ATGCAGTGGATTCGCACCCGCCCGGTGCACGCCGCCGACTTCTTCCACGGTACGCTCGAGTTGGTCGAGCCGGGCGTCAGCGTTTTCGTGTTCAAGGGCGAAGATGCCCTTCGGCCCCTGGCCGACCGGGTCGAGAACTTCGCCAAGCGCTACACGGACCGCGTTCGCACGCTGGACGCGGCCTCGGTCAAGTTGCCGGGCACCTCCGCAAAGGTCCGCGGCATGATCTCGCCGGTTCTGCTCGCCACCTTGCTCGAGCGGCTGAGCGCCCATCTCGAGGTGCTGCGCAACCACCCGCTGACCACCCGTCGCTACTACAAACGCGTGGAATATTGATCCCCTCTTACCTCTGAAGGAGCTATCCATGAAACGTTCGCTGCAAGTCGTGGCGGTCACGGTGGCCGCGGTATCATCATTGGGGTTGTCGATAAGCGGCAGTTCCGCCGCTTCGCCGGCTGTCACGGCCGACCCAAACGCCAAGGTGGAATACACCGGCACGCTTTCGGTCCTGACCAAGTTCGGGCTGCAACAGCTGTCGCCCTATTTCGTCAGCCTGGCACAGGCCTATGAGAAGCTCCATCCGGATGTGAAGGTCGAACTTATCCAGGAGAGCGACGACAGCGTGAAGGGCAAGACCAAGACGCTGGTCGCTTCCAACTCGCTGCCCGATATCTATTTCTCCTGGACAGGCAGCTGGGGTGGCAATTTCGTGCGCGGCAATCGCGCCGTTGATCTCACGCCCGTCATTGGTCCCGATACCGAGTGGGGCAAGTCGCTGTCTCCGGCCGCCGTCAAGGCGTTCGAATACAACGGCAAGTTCTATGGCATTCCGCTTTACCAGGATGCCAAGTTCATGGGTTACAACAAGCAGATCTTCGCCAAGCTCGGCCTCAAGGCACCCGCCACTTTCGAGGAATTGCTGACCAGCTGCGACGCCATCCGCAAATCCGGCGTGACACCGATCTCCTTCGGCAACAAGGAGGCCTGGCCGGCAATCCACTTTGCAGGCCAGCTGCTCGCCTACAACGTGCCGCAGGCAGCGCTGGAACGCGACTTCGATCCGGCCACCGCCCAATACACCGACCCAGGCTATATCGCAGCACTCAAGCAGTTCAGCCAGCTTGTCGAGCGCTGCACCGATGGCGCCGGCGTTAACGGCACATCCTATGCCTCGGCTCTCCAGGCCTTCACCAACGCGCAGTCGGCCATGTACTACCAGGAGATCATCGAGTTCGATCAGGCCGCCACGCCGGAGTCGGCGTTAAAGCCCGCCGATTTCGGATTCTTCCGGCTGCCGGTGCCCGCCGGCGCCAAGGGTGACGCCAGGTCGATCGAGGGCGCGCCGGAGGGCTACATGATCAATGCGGCATCGAAGAACATCCCGCTGGCGATCGATTTCATGAAGTTCGTGACCTCGAAGGAAAATGCGCAGGTCTTGTCTGCGCCACCCTATGGCCAGCCGAGCGCCACCATCGGCGGCGCCTCGGAATCGAACATGAGCGCGGCTGTGGTCGATGGCCTCAAGGATATCAACGCCGCCTCATACCTCATGCCCTGGCTGGATACGGCCAACCCACCGCGCGTCGCCGCCGTCTGGCTGTCCAGCCTGCAGGCGCTGGCGGGCGGCTCGATGACGCCCGAGCAAGTGATGGACGAGGTGCGCAAAGCCGCATCCGCGGCCAAATAAAGCAGAGGCGAGCATGGCAAGGGCCTCGGACACAGTGGACAGCGGCGCCGACATCGGCGTCGCCAGGCCGCAACGGCCAAAGAGCCGGCGGGCGCGCTTCGCCAACCTGTTGTCATTGCGATGGGCGGCGATCGCGCTCATTCTCATCGGCTGGTTCGTCTATTATCCGATCGTCGACAATTTCATCGTCAGCACCACCGACCAGGACATCTACACCGGCGAGGTCACCAATGTCGGCCTCGCCAACTACGACCGGCTGCTGCATGACCCGGTCGTGCTGCTGGCGCTGTGGAACAACTGCCTCTACGCTCTCATCTCCGTCATCTTCCAGGTCTTCGGCGCGTTCCTGCTGGCGGCCATTATCGAGGACCTGAAAAGCGAAAGCTGGCGCCGGCTGTGGCGCGCCGTCTATTTCGTGCCGTCGGCAATCTCGATCACGGTGACCGGCCTGCTGTTTTATTTCATCTACCAGCCGCAGATCGGCTTGCTGGATGCCGCGCTCAGCCGTGTTGGACTGAGCCAGCTCGTCATGCCTTGGCTCGGCAATGAGCACACCGCCATCTATGCCATCATCGCCATGAGCCAATGGCAGGGTTTTGGCTATTCGACGCTGCTGTTCGCCATTGCCATCCAGAAGGTCCCGCGCGACCTCTACGATGCCGCAACGATCGACGGCGCGGGTCCGCTTCGCCGCCTGTGGAGCATCACCTTTCCGCTCACCCGGGAAATGACGGGGTTGATGATCATCATCACCATCACGGGCGCGTTCCAGGTGTTCAACGAGGTTATGGTGATGACCGCAGGCGGGCCCAACAACAGCAGCCAGGTGCTGGGCACGTGGCTCTACCAGAAGGCCTTCATCGAGGACAATTTCGGCTATGGCGCGGCGATCGCCGCCGTCATCTTCATGTTGACCATGCTCACAGGAGCGGCACAGCTCTGGTACACCAAGCGCCGCCGGGTGCAGCTATGAGTGCGATGGTCGCAGCCGGTCGCAGCCGGAACGTGAATGTGTGGTCGGTCATCGCCAGGACATTGCTCTATTCGTTCCTGGTCTGCCTTGGTGTCGTCGTCATCTATCCGCTGATCTGGATGGCGCTGAGCGGCTTCAAGGACAATGCGCAGATCTTCGGCGATCCCTTCGCCCTGCCCACCCATTGGTCGTGGAACAATTACATGCAGGCATGGAACCAGGGCGTGCGTGGCTACGTGACAGTCTCGGTGCTGGTGACCGTCGCTTCGGCCATATGCACCGTCCTGATCAGCGCCTGGACGGCCTTCGGCCTGACCCGCACCAAGATGTCGGCAAAGCCGCTGGTTATTGCCATCGTTCTGGGCGGCTTGATGCTGAGCCCCACCGTGGCGATCATTCCACTGGTGAAGATGTTGCAGGCGCTCGGTCTCTACAACACCTACTGGGCGCTGATCATTCTCTACACGGCGTTCCGTGTGCCGTTCACCACCTTCCTCATCCGCGCCTACATGCTGGATCTGCCTGAAGACATCGACGAGGCGGCGACGATGGATGGCGCCAGCGAGGGTCAGATCTTCTGGCGCATCACGTTGCCGCTGTGCCGGCCGATCATCATTTCCTGCGTCATCCTGCACGTCCTGTTCGCCTGGAACGAATATCTCTTCGCCATGATCTTCACGAGCGGCTCGGATGTGCAGACGCTGCCGGTCGGACTGACGTCGATCATGGCAAACCACGGGACCAACTATGCCGTGGTGTTCGCGGCCATGACGATCTCGGCGCTGCCTATCGTGATCGTGTTCTTTGCCGCACAACGCTACTTCATCCGTGGCTTGGCCGAAGGCATCGGCAAATAACAATTCCCGAAAGGAGCCTTCATGCCGCAGCTCGCTGCTCATCAGCTGATCGGAGCCAATTTCAGCTTCCAGCACTTCCCCTTCGATGAGGTCGCCAGGACGATCCGAGGCTTTGGCCTGCTCGAGATCGAGCTGTGGGGGATTGCCCAGCATCTGGACCTGTTCCACGCCACGGACGCACGTGTCGAATCCGTTCGCCGGGTACTCGCCGACAACGAGCTGTCGGCCTGGTGCTTTACGCCTGAGCAGGTGTTGTATCCAATCAACATCGCCTCCGGCGACGCCGCACTGCGCCAGGACAGCATCGAGCGGTTTTGGCGTGCAGCCGACATCTGCGCGGCGCTTGGCGCCCGCTATCTCTTCCTGACGCCCGGCCGGGGCTACGAGAGCGAACCCCGGCAACCGGCATGGGACCGCGCGGTCGGTTCGATCGGCGAGATCGCCCGGCGCGCCGCCGCAAACGGGGTGCGCTGCCTGCTCGAGCCGTTGCAGCGGTTCGAGAGCAACCTCGTCAATAATGCGGCAGGCCTGCGCCAAATGCTGGATGAGGTGGGCGCCGGCAACGTCGATGTCGTGCTCGACACTGTCGCCATGGCCACGGCCGGCGACACCGTGGCCGGCTATGTCGACCTGTTCGGCTCGCGGCTGGCGCATGTTCATCTGGTCGACGGCACGCCAGGCGGGCATCTGGTGTGGGGGGAGGGCACGCTGCCGCTCGACCACTATGTCAGCGAACTCGCGCGCCTCGGCTATGCCGGTAAGTTCACCTTCGAGCCGTTCGGCAACGGCTCCTACGCGCTCGATCCGGTAAAAGCCTGGACACGCTGCCTTGGCGCCATCGCGCCGTATATCGATCGCGCAACGGTGCCGGCATGAGGTCGAAGAAGCTTATCGCGGTCGGGGACAATTGCCTTGATGCCTATTTGACCAACAACTTGATGACGGTGGGCGGCAATGCCTTGAATGTCGCGGCGCAATGGCGGCGCAACGGCTGGTCCGCGCGCTATTTCGGCGCCGTCGGGAACGATCCCGAAGGCGACGTGGTGCTTGCCGAACTGCAAGGTGCCGGCCTATCTCCGGACGACGTCGAACGGCGTCCCGGCGATACGGCCGTCACCTTGCTGCGCGATGAATCCGGCGACCGGAAGTTCCTGCACGAATCCTTCGGTGTGGGCGAAAACTACATGCCGGCGCCCGCGCATTATGCGGTCATCGCCGCGGCCGACTGGGTGCATCTCGGCACCAACGCCAACAAGCACCTTGTTCAACGATTGGTGGCGGACCATGTGCCGTTCAGCATTGATCTATCGACCGCCCATATGGCGCTGCCGCTCGACGGTGTCCCGCTTGTGTTTGCGTCCGGACCGGACGATGTCGATGTTCCCATCGAGCCATCGCTGGGCGCGCTCAGGGCGGCCGGCGCAAGGCAGGTAGTTTTGACCTGTGGTCGACGCGGCTCCTACTTCGACGATGGCACGAATGTCGTGCATGCGCCGGCGACGCTTGTCGATGTCGTGGATACGTGTGGCGCCGGCGACAGTTTCATTGCCACTTTCCTCGCCGGCTTCCATTTCGGCGGCCTCGGCGCCCTGGAGGCATTGCACAGGGCGTCGATCGCGGCGGCGCAGACCTGCACCCATCTTGGCGGGTTTCCCCAGAGACCGCGTCCGATACCCGATTGGCTGCCAGCCAAATATGCCAGCTTCATTGTCGATGCGCAGGGAGCCCAAGCGTGAGTACAATTCGTTTGCGGCAGCCTGCGGTCGCGCTTGCATCTGACCGGTCGTTTTGGCTGCAGGACATTGCCGCCGCCCCTGCGACCGAGCCATTGCGAGGCGACGAGCGCGCCGACGTGGTGATCGTCGGTGGCGGCTATACCGGTCTGTGGACGGCGCTGCGGATCCTTGAACTGGCGCCGCAAACGCGGGTGGTCATCCTTGAAGCCGATCTGTGCGGATCGGGGGCCTCGGGGCGCAACGGCGGTCAGGTCCATTCATGGTTCGCCGAAATCGACCAGATCAGTGCGGTCGTCGGTCTCGAGGAAGCGCGCCTGTTGTGCGCCGACACGGTGGCATCGATCGCGGAGCTGAAGGCGCTGCAGCAAAACGGCACCATAGACATGGACTTGAGGCTGGATGGATGGCTGTGGACCGCAAGCTCCATTGCGCAGGAAGGCGCCTGGGAGACCGCCGTGGCCTTGACGGCAGCTGTTGGAGAAAACCGTTTCAGGCCGCTGACGGCCGAGGACATTCAACGCCGCACCGGTTCATCGGCCTCCTATGTCGGCGTCGTCGAGACCACTGCCGGCACGGTCCATCCCGCCAAACTTGCCATCGGATTGCGCAAGCTGGCACTGACACGCGGCGTCATCATCCACGAGCGCAGCCCGGTCCTCGCCATCGAACCGGGCATGACATGCACGGTGCGCACGGCGCATGGCGCGGTACGGGCTGACAAAATCGTGCTTGCCGCCAACGGCTGGCTTTCGGCGCTGCCGGAACTGCGACGGCATCTTTATGTCGTCGGCAGCGAGGTGATTGCCACTGCCGCCGTCCCCGAACTGCTCGACAGCATCGGCTGGCGCGACGGTGCCTCGATATGCGATTCCCAGGCCCACGTGCTCTACTACCAGCGCACCATCGGGGGCAGGGTGGTCTTCGGTCGTGGCAGCGGCAACGTCGCCTTCAGTGGAAATTTGGGCGCCAGCTTCAACCGCAGCCCGGAGCACGGCCGCGACAATATGCGAGAGCTGCATCGGGTCTACCCCTCGCTGCGCGGTGTGGCGATCGAATATGACTGGTCGGGGCCGATCGACTGCGTGCCTGAACACGTTCCTGTCTTCGACCACCTGCGCGATCATCCCAATATCTTCTACGGCATGGGATTTAACGGCACCGGCATCGCGCAGACGCCGATAGCCGGACGCATTCTGGCGAGCCTGGTGCTCGAGCGAAAGGATCGCTGGAGCGAAAGCGGTCTGGTCGGCATCGAGCGGCGCATGTCGCTGCCGCCCGAGCCGTTGCGATATCTCGGCGCCAGACTTGCCCGCGCCGCGGTGCGCCGCAAGAACGAGGCCGAGATCCGCAACCGCAAGGCGGGCAGGATCACCAATCTTTTGGCGGCACTGAAGCCAGGCAGGCGCAAGAAGTAGCCGGGCATCTGGCTCATCGTCACGCTCTTCAAACCATGAGCCGGCACGTGCCGTCCCGATGACGGTGGACGCGGCATTGCGATCAGGGTGCTTGCTGGGTTGATCGACGTACATTCTTAAAGCGGAGTGCGTCGACCTTGTTCTAACGTATTCATGTTGGCCGTATCGCCATCACACCTATGCTTGGCGCACTTGCGGCTTTCCATTCGAGGGCGGGCCAACGGATCCGCGTGCAATGATGGCGGTCGGCAAAACGAGCTTTTCCGCCGGGCGGGAATCTCCCTTCAATCGCCGGATGAGCAATTCCGCGACGCTCTTGCCAAGCGCGTAGACGGGCTGGTCGATAACGGTGATGGGCGGCGTGGTGACGCTCGTCCAGTCCGCATCATGGAAAGTGATGAGCGAAATGTCTTCGGGAACCCGCAGGCCGCGCTCGCGGGTCACCTTGAAGATCTCCAGCGCAATGACGCTGTCGGAGGCGAGGATCGCCGTCGGCCGATCCGGCGCCGACAGCATCTCGCCGGCAACCCTGCGCGTTTCGGTGGGGCTTGTCGCGCCAAGGCGAACAAAGCGTTCTGGCCGATCAAGTCCGGCCTCTCGGCACACGGTGAGGAAACCGTCGATGCGCTCACGGACCGACGAGGTGTAGATCTGCCCGAGATCGCGGTACTCGTGCCCTTCGGCGTCGACCGCGGTCACATAGGCGATGTTGCGGTGGCCGGCATCGGCTAGAAAGCGGGTCGCCAGCATGGCGATGCCGCGATCGTCGGTCGTGACCGTATCGACATCCAGATCTGCCAGCGCCCTATCCAGCAGGGCAAGCGGTCGGCCCGAGCGGTGGATATCGCGCAGGTGCGCGATGTCGCGCGATTCCGACGGCGTGACGATCAGCCCGTCGACGCGCTTGCCGATGAGCAGTTTCACGGCCGCCTTTTCCGCCTCGATCTTCTCGCCGGAATTGGCCAGGATGACGTTGAACCCGGCTGCCTTTGCCGCGTCGCTGATGCCGCGTACCGCGAGGCTGAAGAACGGGTTCTCGATGTCGCCGACAACCACGCCGATGATGCCGGAGCGGCCGGTCGTCATGCTGCGGGCGAGCTCGTTCGCACGATAGTCCAAGGCCTTGGCCGCGGCCATGACTTCCGCGCGGATCATGTCGCTGACGACGCCGTATCCGCCGAGCACGCGCGCGGCTGTCGCTTTCGAAACATTGGCCGCACGGGCGACGTCGCTGACCGTTATCGACGGGGTCTTGGGGGCGGTTCTTTTCATCGGATGACGACTACAAGAGTTGTTGACGGGAGGTCAACGTGGCGATAACGATTAACAAAGAGACCGGTCTCATGCAATATGAGACCGGTCTCTTTAGAAGGAGTGGAGCCGAGAGGCGTGACGGACCGTGATTTCGGCAAGGGCATGTCGGGGCGCCAGATGGCGGCTCGACGGAAATACCAAGAAGAACAGACCTTCAGAGTGGAGAAAGACATGAGCAGCAAAGAAATTCTCAAGTCGTTGATGTGCCCGGTCAGAACCGGCGCAATGGCTCTTATGGCGATGTGCCTCGGCGCCGGGCTGGTTTCAGGAGCGGCCGCCGCGGATGACAATCCCTATGGCCTTATTGATGCGAAGGTCATTAGCGTCGGAACCATGGGCGATGCCAAACCCTACGCTTTCACCCAGGCCGATGGGTCGTTCACCGGCTTCGACATCGAATTGTTCCGCAACGTCGCGAGCCACCTTGGCTTCAAGCCCGACCAGGTGATCTTCACCGGCCAGGAATTCTCGGCGCTGATGCCTTCGGTTGCAAACGAGCGCTTCGATGTCGCGGTCGCGGCAATCGGCACGACGGAAGCACGCAAGAAGACCGTCGACTTTTCCGACGGGTATATCGCAGGCTATCTCTCCGTGCTTACCGCCGACAAGGCGATCACGGCGGCGGACGGGCTCAAGGGCAAACGTCTCGGCGTCGTACAGGGCACGCTCCAGGAAATCTACGCGGCGAAGAATTTTGTCGGAACCGATCTCGTCAAATTCCCCGACAACAACTCCGCCGTTTCGGCGCTTAACAACGGAACCGTGGATGCCCACTTCCTCGATTACGAGGCCGCCAAGGACTATGGCCTTCGCTACCCGAACCTGAAGATCGCGGTCAATATTCCTTCCTTTGACGCGCCGGCCGGCTTTGTCCTGCGCAAGGGCAACGACAAGCTCCGCAATGCGCTGAACACCGCCCTTCACGCGGCCATGCAGGACGGCACCTGGAAGACGCTTTATGAAAAGTGGTTCCCCGGCTCGCCGATGCCCGACCAGTATCTTCCCAAGAAGTAGACCGTACCCGGCCGCTGGCTTTCATGCCGGCGGCCGGATTACGCCTCCGTCCTTGATGCGGACGATGTAAATAGCGCAACCAAAAGGGGGGCGAATGAACTGGCTCGAAAACCTGCGGCGCAGTTTCCTCGACTGGCACGCAATGGCGGACGTGCTGCCCAGCATGATCACCATCGGATTGAAGAACACCTTGATCCTCGCCGCCGCGTCGACAGTACTGGGTGTCATCCTCGGCATGATCCTGGCGGTCATGGGCATCTCGCAATCGCGCTGGCTGCGCATTCCGGCGCGGGTCTACACGGATATATTCCGTGGGCTGCCGGCGATCGTCACCATCCTGCTGATAGGCCAGGGCTTTGCCCGCATCGGCCGTGAAATCTTCGGCCCTTCGCCCTTTCCGCTCGGCATTCTTGCGCTGAGCCTGATCGCCGGCGCCTATATCGGCGAAATATTCCGCTCGGGCATCCAGAGCGTCGAGCGCGGGCAGATGGAGGCCTGCAGGGCGCTCAGCATGAGCTACGGCCAAGGGATGCGCCTGATCGTGATACCGCAAGGCATCCGCCGCGTCTTGCCGGCCCTCGTCAACCAGTTCATCGGCAACGTCAAGGATTCAAGCCTTGTCTACTTCCTCGGTCTGCTCGCCTCGGAGCGCGAGATCTTCCGTGTCGGTCAGGACCAGGCAGTGGTCACCGGAAACCTCTCGCCATTGCTTCTGGCCGGCGTGTTCTATCTCATCATCACCGTGCCGTTGACCCATGTGGTCAACTATATCGACAACTCGCTGCGGGTCGGAAAGCAAAAGGCCGGCCTCGTCGTCAGCGGCCTGGCCGAAGTGAGCGAACTGGAGGGCGCCACCGGCAGTGCACCTTCGGAGGCCGGCTCTGATGCCCGCTCAGCGCTGCCCCGCTTCAAGGGCGGCAGTCTCGCCATCACCGATCTCGACATGGCCTATGGCGACCTCGATGTTCTCAAAGGCGTCAGCCTGGCGGTCAAGCCTGGCACGGTCACATGCGTGATCGGCCCATCAGGTTCGGGCAAGTCGACCCTGCTGCGCTGCCTCAACCGCCTGGTCGAGCCCAAGGGCGGTGAGGTGTTGCTCGATGGTGCGAGCATCCTGGCGATGAAGCCTGAAAAACTGCGCCGGCGTGTCGGCATGGTTTTCCAGCAGTTCAATCTGTTTCCCGACCACACCGCGCTCGAAAACGTCATGCTGTCGCTGACCAAGGTAAAGGGGCTCCCTGTACAGGAAGCTGAGCGCATCGCCGAGGCGCGCCTTGCCGACGTCGGGCTTGCGACCCGCAAACACCATCGTCCAGGGAGCCTTTCCGGTGGCCAGCAGCAGCGTGTGGCAATCGCTCGTGCATTGGCGATGGACCCGGAGGTCATCTTGTTCGATGAGGTAACGAGCGCACTCGATCCAGAACTGGTGAAGGGTGTGCTCAACCTCATGGCGGATCTCGGCCAGCGCGGCATGACAATGGTCGTGGTGACGCATGAAATGGGCTTCGCCCGCAAGGTCGCCGATCAGGTCGTCTTCATGGATGAAGGCCGCATCATCGAGGCCGGCACGCCTGCCGCGATTTTCGACACGCCGAAAAGCCCGCGTCTGAAGCACTTCCTTGCCGAAGTGCTTTGATCACGCATGAGCCCTTCAAGACGGCCGCCCAAACCAACCTCCACCAGTGAAAGATATCTCATGGCTGCATCACATCAGGTTTCCAAGGTCGTTGTTGTCGGCGGCGGCATTTTTGGCGTCTCCTCGGCTGTTCATCTTGCAAGGCTCGGCATCGAGACCGTGCTGGTCAATGATGGACCGCTCGCCAAGGGAGCTTCCGGCCGCTCGCTCGCCTGGATCAATTCGGCGCGCAGGCGCTCGGCTGAATATCATCGCCTGCGCATGATCGGTATCGACCGCTACCGCAGTTTGTCGGCGCGATGCCCGGATGCCGCCTGGCTGCGTTTCGACGGTGGCCTGACGTGGGATGCGGACGATGCCTCAAACGAGATCGCCGATGTCTTCGCTCACGAAAAACGTCTCGGCTATGATGCGCAGCATCTGTCCGCGGACGCCATAAGGTTGGTCACGCCGGGTGTCTGCGCAAGCGCTGTCACGCCTCAAGGCGCGATCTTCAACGCGGGTGAGGGCTGGGTCGACCTGCCGTCGCTGATCGAAATATTGATCGCGGAATTCGTGGAGCGGGGCGGCCAGGTGGTCACCGAGGCCGGAAGCGCTACCGTCACCGTCGCCAACGGCCGCGCCACCGGCGTCACCACCACCAGCGGGATCAGCTTCGCCGCCAACGCGGTGCTTCTGGCGACCGGTGCGGATGTGCCGCGAATGGTTGCCGTGGCCGGTCAGCGTATTGCCGATGGGACACCAATCGCGCTGCTGGTCAGGACCAAGCCAGTCGACTTGCCTCTACGCGCCGTGCTCAACACGCCGCGCGTCGCCATCCGGCCGACGCCTGATGGCGCCCTGGCGCTCGATTCTGCCTGGTCGGAAAAAGAGGTGGTAGTCAATCCGGACGGGACTTATCGCGTAAAAGCATCGACCATCCAGGGGCTTCTCGACGAAGCGTCGAATGTTCTCGACGGTCATCCGAAATTGGAATTGGAGAGCTACGGTGTCGGGCCCAAGCCGATCCCCGGAGACGGCGAGCCGGTCTTCGGCCAGTTGCGGGAGATCGAGGGGTATTACGTCGCCTTCAGCCACAGCGGCGCAACACTTGGCTTGATTGCCGGCGAACTGCTTGCAACCGAGATCGCCACCGGAACAGAGCACCCACTCCTTGCAAGCTTTCGACCGTCTCGATTTTCACTTTAGCCTGCCAATTCGCCTCGGAATGGGATGTAATGTGGCATGCTTGGAGTTTCGCTAGCCGAGACGGCGGCCGCCTGGCCGCTTACGCGCACCTGACAAGCGAATATGTTCCGGAACATTTTCTCCACGTTGAAGTTGGACAGCGCCAGGACCGTCGTTCGTCCAAGCTCAACCAGCGCTGAGAAATTCCATGACCAACCAACACCCCAAGACTAAACAGCCCACGGACAAGGATCTGCGAGACAACCCGGGAATCGGCACCTCGAAGGGCGCGGTCAAGGGCGGCGATATGCTCGACGAGAACGATGCTCTCGATGGGGACAATACGTTCGAAGGCGATGTCCAGAACGATGTGACGCCTCAGGGCGGCATCAACCCTGACCAGACCGGACGCACGAACAAGTAGGAGGCACCTTGCCATGGCCGGCCGGAAGACCCACGAGCAGCAGCTGCGCATCATCGAAAAGCGCGAGAACACCAGCAATGCCGGCGACGATTTCAATGCCGAGGATGAGCTGAAGAGAACCAAGCAGGAGCGCGAGGCGCGGCAAGGCGGCGCCAATCTGCGCGACGAGGGCGTGGAGTTGACCGACAAGGACGATCGCCAGATGATCCGCGGCGAAAACCAGGAGAGCGAGCACCACAAGCGCAGGCAGGACGACTAAGCCTGTCGTCTTTAAGGCTATCGAGGAGCCATGCCAGACTACCGGCACGCCAGGCACCGCATGGTCGAGGCGCACATCGCCCGCCGCGGTGTGCGCGACGAACGAGTCCTTTCGCCACTGAGGCGGAATCCCGCGCGAGAAATCGTCGACGAGGGGTGCGAGGAGTTCGCCTATGGGGACGGTCCGGGCGGCGTTGCGCTCTGGCTATAGGGACCTGCGAAGACGCGACCTGAACATCGGCCAGCTCTGCCGCGAGAGCTTTTGGCGATCAGACAGCCTCGGCCACTACATGCACTCCTCGGCCTCGCAGCAGTTCGATGCCTTCGTCTGTTCGATCGCACCTCGCCTGTTCAGCCGCTGACTGCCGAACAGCGCCTCATCGGGTGGTACTGAGACCTTTGCCTTCGGCACCTGAATGCGGCCTTGCCTTCGGGCACGGAACATCTCACCGACTTTCTGGTTAGGCAGGCCGGATGAAGGGAGCTTTGCGCATGGCCACTAATTTGGAAGACGGCAAGACCGCTCAATCTTCCGACGACTTGCATGGCGGCAATCGCGGCGGCGACAAGGACCAGCGTAAGACTGACAAGACCGCGAACAAGAGCAGCCAGGCGGCGGGATCCGCATCGCGGTAGGACCGAGACATGCCGACCGCCGCGGACATCCTCATCGAGACGCTGATCGACTGGAACGTCGATATCATCTTTGGCCTGCCGGGCGACGGCATCAACGGCATCATGGAGGCGCTGCGCAGGCGGCAGGACCGTATCCGCTTCATTCAGGTGCGGCACGAGGAATCCGCGGCGTTCATGGCGTGCGCCTACTCAAAATGGACAGGCAAGCTCGGTGTCTGCCTCGCAACTTCCGGCCCTGGCGGCACACACCTCCTGACGGGACTCTACGATGCCAAGCTCGACCAAGCGCCGGTGCTCGCCATTACCGGCATGCAGTTCCACGACCTCATCGAGACCTTCACCCAGCAGGATGTCGACTTGACGCGCGTCTTCAGCGATGTCGCCGTCTTCAACGCGCAGGTCTCCGACGCGGCGCATATGGAAAGCCTGGCCGGTCTCGCCTGCAGGTCGGCGCTGGCACGTCGCGGCGTTGCGCATCTGTCGATCGCTAGCGATGTGCAGGAGCACACGCTCGACCAGGCCAAGCGCTCGAAGCGCAACAAACCGTCGCATACGCCGGATCGTTGGTTCGAAGGAAGCAGGCTTCCCGACGAAGAACAACTTGCGAAAGCCGCCGAGATCCTGAACGGCGCGACGAAGGTCGCGATCCTCGCCGGTCGGGGCGCGCTTGGTGCCAGGCACGAGTTGGAAGAGACGGCGGAGCTGCTTGGTGCCCCCGTCGCAAAGGCCTTGCTCGGTAAGGCTGCCTTGCCCGACGATCACCCGCTGACGACTGGCGGCATCGGAATTCTCGGCACGCTGCCGTCGCAGGAAATCATGGAGGAATGTGACGCGCTGCTCGTCGTCGGCTCGACCTTTCCCTACATCGAATACTACCCGAAGCCGGGACAGGCGCGCGGGGTGCAGATCGAGCGCGACCCGCAGCGCATCGGCCTGCGCTATCCCGTTGAGGCCGGCCTTGCCGGCGATGCCGCCGTGACGCTGCGATTGCTGAACAAGCGCCTGAAGCGCAAGGATGATCGCAGCTTCCTCGAGAAGGCGCAGGCGGGCATGCGACGCTGGCGCGAGATGATGGCGCAGTCGGAGCAAAAGGCCGCCACTTCGCTCAAGCCCCAGGTGGTCACACGCGCATTTGGGAAACGATTGCCCGATGAGGCGATCCTGGTTGCCGATTCCGGCCAGAACACCGAGATGGCGGCCCGCCATATCGAGCTGCGTGACGGGCAGGCCTTCGGCGTCTCGGGCGCGCTGGCCTCGATGGCATGCGGACTGCCCTATGCGATCGCCGCGGGCCTGGCCTTTCCCGGCCGGCCGGTCTTCGCGGTCGTCGGCGACGGCGGTCTCGCGATGCAACTCGGCGAGTTCTCGACGGCAGTTCGGTACCGGGTCCCACTCAAGGTGCTCGTGCTCAAGAACGGCATGCTCAATCAGATCGCCTGGGAGCAGATGATGTTCCTCGGTAACCCGCAATTCGCCTGCGAACTCCAGCCCATCGACTTCGCCATGGCCGCCGAAGCCATGGGCGGCATCGGCTACAGCGTCTCTCGCGCCGAGGAGGTGGAAGGTGTTCTCGACGCTGCCCTGGCTGCTGAGGGTCCGGTGGTCATCGAGGCCGTGGTCGACCCGTACGAACCGATGATGCCACCGAAGATGCCACCGGATTATGCGAGAAATTTCCGCAAGGCGCTACCGGATACCCCCGGACGCGCGGAAATCGAGGCGAATGTGGCGCAAGAGCCGCTTAGGTCGATGATTACCGCCGGCGAGAAAGACTGACCACACGCAAGAAGGAGCACGAGTTGAACAAGACCGACAGCGGCACCGCAAATCGCGGTTCGCCGGACCTCATGGGCGGCGACCAAGCGTGCAAGGCCGAGGAATGGGGCGGTGGCTCGAAAGCCGCCAAGGGACCGATCACGGAACCGGATCGACACAACCGCAACTCCAACCAAAAAAGGACCTGACATGCAGGATGCCCAGCAGAAATATCCTCAGCCGCCGCTTCCCGAACAGCAGCAGGACATGCCCGGCTATACCGACGAGATGGATCCACGGCCCGACCACGGGGAGGAGAGCTATCGCGGCAGCGGTAAGCTGACGGACCGCGTCGCGCTGATCACCGGCGCGGACTCGGGCATCGGCCGGGCGGTGGCTATCGCATTTGCACGCGAAGGCGCCGACGTCATCATCTCCTATCTTGAAGAGGACGAAGATGCGCAGGAGACGGCGCGCTTGGTCGAGGAAGCGGGGCGCAAGGCGGTGCTCGCACGCGGCGACATCTCGGACGAAATCTTCGCGCGGTCGCTTGTGCAGCGAGCTATCGATGAATGCGGGCGCCTGGACATCCTCGTCAACAATGCAGCCCACCAGGCGTCGTTCGAGAAGCTGGAGGACATCAGCGCGGAGGAATGGGATCTCACCTTTCGCACCAATGTCTATGCGATGTTCTATCTGTCCCAGGAAGCAGTGAAGCACATGGAACCCGGCTCGACCATCATCAACACATCCTCAATCAACGCGACCAGTCCCTCGCCGGCACTGCTTGCCTACGCCACTACCAAAGGAGCGATCGCCAACTTCACCGCCGGACTTGCAGGACTGGTAGCTGAACGCGGCATTCGGGTAAACGCGGTCGCTCCCGGGCCGATTTGGACGCCGCTGATCCCGTCGACAATGCCCTCTGAGAAGGTCAAGGAGTTCGGGAAGAACACACCGCTCAAGCGTCCCGGGCAACCGGCAGAGCTTGCAGCGACCTATGTGCTGCTTGCCTCGGAAGGATCGAGCTACACCACCGGCGCACTCTACGAGGTCACCGGTGGACGGCCGATGCTTTGAGCGAGCGTACCTGCCAGCTCCACGGCGCCCACTCCCGGTAGCACACCGACATGTGGCGAGGCTCATGCGCGATCAGGATCGCGGACAACCGCCACGTCCGCAAACTGGTCGAGGCGGATGCCGAAGCCTCCCACCAGACCCTGAACCGGAGGTTGGTAGACGGGAAGCTGACTTCACTCCGGGTTCAACCGGAGCGTCAGCTTTCGGGGAGGGGCAAACGCTGGGTGAATGTCCCCGATAGGCGCATTGCAGCCATGCCGCCGTCGCGTTGTGAGACTGATTTGGCGACCAGCAAAACAGCAGCCTCTACGACTCGTCCCTCTCATCGCGCAAATTAGACACAACGCGGCGGTTCTGCGATCTGCAGGCGGAGTCGGGGCAGTCGCGGACCAGCCTGTCCTTGCCGTAGCCCTTGGCCCACATGCGGTTCCGGTCTATGCCGCCGGCGGCGAGGTAGTCCATCACCGCATCGGCGCGCTGCTGTGACAGCGCCGTTTCGCTTGCGCCGGGATCGTCGGCGAAACCCTGCAGCTTGAGCAGCCAGCGCGGATGCTTTGTCAACCAGGCGATCTGGGTGTCGAGGGTGGCCTTGGCGACAGAATCGAGCGCGGCCGAACCTTTCGTGAAGTAGGTGCGGCGGCCGACATTGAGGATAAAATCCTCCTCGCTGCCCGGCTGCACGTTCTGGAAGCCGGCAATCTCGGCGTTGGTGACGTCGGGCGTCGACGGGGCCAGCGTGTTGCTGGTCGAGCAGGATGTGGCCACAACCAGCAGGCCGGCGGCGAGCAGCCGGCGCGTGTTTTCAATCATGCGGTTCATGATGCGCCAATCATTCGACAGTGGTGGAAGCGGGCGCCTGGTCGGCGATGTGCGGCAGGACCTCCACCGCGGTGCCGATCGGGCACCGCTGGTAGAGGTCGATGATGTCTTCGGGGAACATGCGGATGCAGCCGCTGGAAGCGTCGGTGCCGATGCTCCATGGCTCCAGCGTGCCATGCAGGCGGTAGCCGATGTCGGCGCCGTCGCGGTACAGATAGAGCGCGCGCGGCCCGAGCGGATTGTTGGACGCGCCGCCTGCGATCATGGGCGGTAAGTCCGGTTTGCGCTCACGCATTTCGGGGGGCGGGACCCATTGCGGCCACAGCGCGCGGCGATCGATCGTCGCGCGGCCGTACCATTTGAAGCCTTCCTTGCCGACGCCGACGCCGTAGCGGATGGCAGTCTTGTTTTCCATGATGAGGTAGAGGAAGTGGTGGCGGGTATCGACCACGACGGTGCCGACCGGCTCGCTGCTGAAATACTTGACGATCTGGCGATGCCATCTCTTGTCGATCTTGGCGAAGTTGGTCTTGCGATAGACGAAATCGTTATCGCTGGCGGTACCGGCGAAAAAGGATTTTGCCCCCGCGGCTTGAACAATATTGCTGGTTCCACCGACCGCGACCAGCGCCAGACCGCCGAGCACGACACCCCTGCGTGATAAAACCATCGGCAATCCCCCATGCCTTAAGCCTGGCGAACCATAGTTGAGAATGATTTCGGCTCAAAGTGGAAAATGCTGCAGTGGGTGGGCCGCAAGCGGTCTGTCCGCTTGACGGCAAAATAGCGGCTGCCCGCCGGCTCACGCCGGCGGGCTTTTTTGTGCGGACGGGAACATCCTCGCTCCAAGGGTGTTTTGTCACACCCGGCTCGTTCTTCATCGGTCGTGCCGGTGACCAAGATGTCCCCTCATTCATCATGGTCGGCCCGCGCAGCCTTGACCGCACGCGCGGGCCATCCCATCACAAGGCCCGCTGGCTCACGCTGGCGGGTTTTTCCGCGTCCAGGCGCCGAAACTCATCTTGGCATGCCTGTTACAACGAACCAGGCGGATTCCGCGCTCGGTCTCCGCACGCGGCGAGGAGGACTTGCGACATGCCTCGCTGCGGGATTTTCGCGATGAGTCTACCTAGCTCCTGCTGAACGCCATGGCTGACCACCGGGCGCGTTTGGACGACCTTCCAGTCGAAAAGCGCGCGGCAATCGCACCTTAGGCGAAGAGGCTTTGCTTTGTTGATGCAGTTGTCATCGCATCAATCGTGGGTAGCAATGCGGTTGTTGCGTGTTGTTGGAGAGATGGGGTTTCCCGAAAAGAATGAATATGCGCAGACAAAAGAAGCGAGCAGGATGCCGTGAGTACATCTGCCAAATATCTATTACCTCATATGTGCTCGCTCCTCGGAAGGCGATCCCGCCACCCTCTCGACAGTGAAGATGGCGGGATCTCAACCGGCGACAAGGGACTTCGATCAACGGTCGGTTTCCAATTCCGCGTCCGGCTGCGTGTTCCGCCGTTCGGGCTTCTTCCAACCGCAATCAGACGCAAGTCCTATCCCATAAGACTGATGGCCAAATTGGGAACATCCGCTGAAGCATTGCGTTCGGCAGCGTGAAACCCCAAGGCAAAGGATGACTAATCATGTCGAATTGCGAGACTGCAAAATCACATTCGTTAGGAAATCGCGTGGCTGATCTCACAGCCAAGATGCGTGAAGCGCAGATTGACGCGGGTGAAATGATGGCCTTCCACAAGGTTGCAACTATGTTGGAGGACAGCCAAGGACGTATCAATGGCGACGACTTGATCGCCGCATCCTTCGTTCTGCTGGAGGACCGGGCGCCCGAGTGACCCTGCGTTGGTCGGCTTCGATCGTTCCTTGATCAGCACTGCGCAGCCGTTTTTTTGTCACGGCCGGCGTTTCGCGGGACTGCGGGAATAGCGCAAGGCTGGAGGGTGCTGTTAGGGCCGCCGCGCCTAACAGCCAAGAGACACCGCTTCGAATTCGACCGCCAGGCGCTCGCCCGCTTTGTCCGAGGGAGGGCATTCACTTTGAAGACAGCTACGGCGTGTCCTCGCTATCAGTGCCATGCATGCTGGAGCCATGCATGAAGGACTGGATCTCGTTCACATCGATCTTGCCGTCACCATTCTCGTCAATGCTACTGAACATCCTGCCCACCGCGCGTTGAACCTCGTCCTCGGACACCGATCCGTCGCCATCGGTGTCCAACAGCCCGAACATCAGTCGCATGCCGGCACCGCGCATCATCTGATGATGCCAGCGTCCAGTCATTCTGTGTCCACGATCGCGGCCACCGTGGTTCTGCCAACGGCCGCCATCTTCATCGTGGCGGTCAGCATCCTCGTTGCGACCGCCTTGATAGTTGCGACTATCTTCCCCGCGGAAACCTTCTTCGGAACCGCGATCCTGCTGCATTCTCTCCCGGACTGCTTGCTCAACCATCTGGCGGATCATTTCGCGTGTTGGTCCATCCGCTTGTCCGGTCGCATCCGGCAACTGTCCGGCGGCCGGCGGTTCGGTTGCCGGAGCGGGTGCAGGTGTCGAGGGTGATGGTGTTCCGCTTGTCTGGGCGAGTGCGGGGGAGGTCAGGGCAATGAAGACGGCGGCCGCGGCCGTCGTGCTGTGTGGAAATCTCATGGCATGCTCCATCAGTGCTTTCGCTTGGAAGGCCAAACTGGAGCTCGATCTGATTGTTCCCCGAAGGGGATCAGGTCACGGCGAAGTTACAGGGCATGCCCCCCGTCTGAGGTAGATCAGGGTCTTCGTCAGGGAATAATTTCGGCTCTTCTTCCCTAGGCACAGGAGGAAGCCGGCGCCCATTTTTGCGGGCAATGAACGTTGGACATTCGGCCTCGCCAATTTTCTGCCAGTCGATCATACCGACGCACCATTTCCCTCTGCGTCCTCTCCTTTCGTGGGACGGAAGCCGTTTCGACCGCACGCCGTCAATCGCGAATCCCGCGTCCATATGCTGCGCGGCCATGATGCATATTTTTATGTCACCGACCTCTGTCCGTCTGGACACCATGTTAGCCAGCGCTAAATCAGAGCGATGCGACGCCTACTGCTGGGACTTACAATTTTTCTCTTTTGGACCACGTTGCTTCAGGCCGAGGCGTGGCAGCCCTTCGGCGTCCGACAGCTTGGCTTTAGTTTCGATATTCCTCCGAATTTCGTCCTGACCCAGAATTCGGAGCAGGGCGCGGCTTTTCAGGGCCCAAGAGACGCGTTTCTGGTCGTTTGGGGCGCTCGACTGGGCAAAGCAAGTTTTCGCGCCGAGATTGAACATCGCATGATCGAGGACGAAAAGGCCGGTTGGCGACTGACCTATCGGCGCCTAGCCCCGAAATGGGCCAGCTACTCCGGGGTCAAGAACGGCGAGATTCGCTACGTCCGTGCAATTATGGTCTGCAACCAGCGTGCCGCGCTTTTCACAATGAATTATCGGAAATCCGAAAAGAAACCGTATGACCCTGTTGTTGTGCGCATGGTCCGGTCCCTGAGAGCGGAAGGATGTTAGCCAGCAAAAGGCGAGGTTGCCGTAGTGCTTCCCTCGGCTAAGGGCCCAGTGGTCAACACGGCTCCCCAATAGCCCCGCCCAGTCACATGAAAGCAGGCACCGGCAGATATGCGGCCGAACGTTCTCACGCTGGCTCAGCCGCTCAAAGCCCATCACCGAAAAGCTGCTTAGTGCGGTCGCCAGCTAGAGCTACCACTGAGCCATTCCCGCTGCGGCTGGGTAGCGCCTCAGTTCCGTACGCGTTCATACCAAGAACGGGCGGGGCGAACGTCCTGATAGAGCTACGGCTGTAGAAGCGCGCCGCCAAACTGCGCCCACAAGCGCTCGCACTCTCTCGCCCTTAGGCTCGGGGTACCGGGCGCGCCATAGAAGACCATGGCGCCGCGAATGTCGTATCCAAGCACCGAGGCGTTGGCCACGAACTGGATGGCTCTTCCCAAGCTGGTGATGCCGATGTCGACCTCAGCCTTGTTGGTGAGGTCGACCACACCGAATACTTCCGCATTGGCGCTCCTGCCCGCCAAAACGGCCGTCGATATTCCATCATGCACGGCAAGAAGCATTTCGGTGAGTTGCCCGGTGGAAGGGCTCTACAAACGCTTAAATGTCAGGTTTGTTCCCAACTGGCCTTGGCGGCTTTCCGACTACCAAGACTGGGTCACGCGGCCTCTTATGTGCGCGTAGTTGACATCGTCTGCTGGACCGAACGGTCAGGCCGACGAGCCCAGTTCCTCTCAGCATCAAGCAGTTCATTCTGCCCAATCAAGCCGTTCATAAACAGCCTGAGTATGTGCGCAGCTATGCGCTCTCCGTTCTGCGAAGCAAGAGGTAGGGCGCGCTCTTTGCAGACCGTGTGACAAACCTGGGCGAGCATCTCAATGTCGCTTGGCCCCAAAAACCGACCCGGATACAACATACCGTTTTCCTGTTGGAGAGTTGGAATGGCTATCCATTACGCAGGGTCACCGGCAGCCACAATCAACTATGATAGTGAGATGTCGAGTCCCGGTGGAAAAAACAGTGAGGTCCCAAAAGCGGTCGCGCTTGTCTCCGATTGACAGATGCCTCGACGCTACACCGACCAGCGCTACCGCACCCGCTTCATCGACGCGGCTTTGCAAAGGCCTACGACCAGTTCGCTACCAGCTGCCGGACCGCCCAGGCGAGCATGCCGCCGGCCATTACCGAAAGCGCGATGTCGTGGATGAGGCAGCCTTTTCCGTATACATCCAGTTGTTACGCTGCGCATCTGCTTCGGTTCGAAAACTCGCCGCGAGCCTGGCGTGCTCGCGTGTCCGGGCCGAAAACGCCTTCACAGCCCACATGTTGATAACGACATCGATGAGGCTGCCGCCGACCTCGTTGGCATAGGATGCTTCCCGGCAAGGGCATCGACCAATGCCCCGGGGCCGAGCAGCACGAACCTGCGGGGGCTTTCCCGGAACAAAGCGTCGACGATCCGGTTCGGCAGGGAAGCGGCCAAAATTCATGCCATCGGACATGCCGAGGCAGATGACAGATGAAAGGGAAGCTGAAGATGACGAAGTCTCGCGACCGCAACGTTCCCGGCGACGGCAAGATCGAAACCGGCCCGAACACATCTCCGCAACAGGATCCGGCAGAGGGGTCGCGCGAGACAATCGATCGCGAACTCGAGCGGACAGACGACGATAATAATTCCGACGAAGCGGAACGCTTGCGCCGAGACCTGCGGAAAGGGGTGGCGGAAGAGACCGAGCTTCCCGAACGCGGCTCGGCCTGAGGATCGCCGGAACCTTGCCAAGGCAAGAGACATGGAAGGCTCGACGCCGGTCGGATCGCTGCTTGCTTCGTGCCTTTAACGCACCGGCCACACAACCCATGCGCGGCGGTGACCCAGGAGACGGCGAGAACGGCCGCGCGACGGTCCACTCTGTTCCAGCAAACTCGGCTCGCCGAGAGCTACCACCTCTGGCGTTAGGGCCTGACGAGATGCCACCTGTCCAGGTCGCATGGCGCCAGGGTTCGGAAATCTCTATCAGGCTGTGCCGGCCTCCTGGCTGCGCTGCGAGCGGGCACGGTCGCGGGCTGCGGCAGTGCCTCCGGGAAAGCCGCTTCGATCGCTGTAATCGCGTGGCTTGGTCCCGCTCCGAGAGTGGCGCGCGGTCACGCTTTTCGCACCGATGATGTCGAGCAATGTGATGCCGGCGACCATGGCAAGCGCTAGGCCTACATTATCGCGCTTTGGGTTGCCATGCCGATACGCTGTCAGCAATGTCGCGATATCCAGGCCGTCGCCGGCCACCCGGCTCCAAAGCCCGGCCTGCTTGTCCACTGAAAGCGAGAGTATGCCGCTGCTGATTTCCCGCGCCCCATAAGCGCGGATCAGGTCTTCCTTGCCGCGCATGCCGAGCGCGCCGGCAATCCGCTCGGCGCTAACCAGCTCGGCGACGCCAAGCGCGATGCTGAACCAGCCGAGCTTGCGGGCAAGGCCATCGGAGGCCGCGACCGCACTCTGCCCAGTCTTCAGCACTTTGGGATCGCCAGGCGATCGGGTGATGTTGGTAAGTTTGGCAATCACGTTCATGACGATTTCCCTACGGTTTCAGTACAACCTTGATGCAGCTGTCCTGCTTGTCGCGAAACACCTTGTACATCTCGGGTCCCTGCTCGAGCCCCACGGTATGGGTGATGACGAAGGATGGGTCGATCTGGCCATCTTCGATGCGGCGCAACAGATCCTCGGTCCAACGGTTGACATGGGTCTGCCCCATTCGGAAGGTGAGCCCCTTGTTCATTGCCTGTCCCATCGGAATCTTGTCGACCAGCCCGCTGTAGACGCCGGGGATCGAGATCACGCCGGCCGGCCGGCAGACATAGATCATCTCACGCAAAACGTGCGGTCGATCATTTTCCATCAGCATCAACTGCTTTGCGCGATCGTAGACGGTATCGGGCTGGGCCAGCGAGACGTGGCTTTCCATGCCGACGCAATCGATGCACTTCTCCGGGCCCTTTCCGCCGGTGAGTTCCCGCAGTCGTTCGACGACACTTTCCTCGGCGAAATTGATGGCGATGGCGCCGCCGGCCGCGGCCATGGAAAGCCGCTCCGGCAGGCAATCGATCGCCACCACCTGTTTCGCGCCGAGCAGCAGGGCGCTGCGTATGGCCATCTGCCCGACTGGGCCACAGCCCCACACCGCAACCGTATCGGTGGGCTCAATGTCGCACTGTGCCGCCGCCTGCCATCCGGTAGGAAAAATATCGCCGAGGAAGAGAACCTGCTCGTCGGTAAGGCTGTCAGGCACCTTTACGTGCGTGGCATCGGCGAACGGCACACGCATGTATTCCGCCTGTCCCCCGGGATAGCCGCCGGTCAAATGAGTGTAGCCGAACAGACCCGCGGTGGTGTGCCCGAACACCTTGTCACCGAGATTCTTCTTGCGGTTTGTGCGTTCGCAAACCGAAAAGTTCTGTCGCTTGCACTGGTCGCACTCACCGCAGATTATGGTGAACGGCACGACGATGCGGTCTCCCTCCTTCAGAGCGCCGTTGACGCCCTTGCCGACCTCGACGACCTCTCCCATCATCTCGTGGCCCATGATGTCGCCGGGCAGCATGGCTGGCACATAGTTGTGGTAGAGGTGAAGGTCGGAGCCGCATATCGCACAACTCGTCACCTTGATGATCGCGTCACGTTCATCCTCAATTCCCGGGTCCGAAACCTGATCGCAGCGTATGTCTTCCTTGCCGTGCCAGACCAACGCTCGCATAGCTTGCTCCTATTTTCGCAAGATCTGTGGGTAGGGACCTCGCGCCTGTCCTAAGCGGGCCGATGCCTGGTTGGATCGACTGTGCCGCTGCTTGTCGAACCACAGGGGCGGACCGATGTTCCGGGAGCTCGAGAGAATTTTTGGGCCATTCCAGACCTGCACCTTGGAAGGATCCGTCGCGGGCACCAGCGGCCTTCCCAGGCGCGTCGGGGCACGAACCGCTGGAGCCCGAGCCACGAATGGACGTACTCAAGTGTACCAAAGAAGGTCCGTCCGCAGGTGTCCCTTCGCGGCGATCGACACCTCATCTGCTCGATTCTCGCGGCCATAACCGGCATTCTCTTCCTCGCCCTCACAGGTCGGCGGAGGCGCTCAAGGGTCAGCGCTGTGTGACCGGAGCAGGTAGGAGATGCCGCTCACCGGCGGGCGCGCAGCCCGACCCGACGCGATCGACATGGGGTGGATGGGCGCCCATCGCGACGGCGACACTAGCGGAGTATTTCGCAGAAATACAATGATTAGCGGGCAGGGCGGACTGCTAGCCGTGCGCAGCGATGAACATGGCGACGGCCGACCGGCAATAGGATTCGATTTCGTTGTCGTCCGCCGCTCTCGCCTCATCGAAGCGTGCGATAATCAAAAGATCGGATCCTTTGAAAAGCGCGGCAAACAAGCGGGCGGACCGGAGAGGATCGGGCACGTTCAGAACCGCCTTCGCGTGCAACTGACGCAACAGGACCTCGATTTGGGCGATGACATGGGCGGGGCCGGCTTCGAAATGGAGCTTGCTTAACGACCTTGGATTCGTCTGGTCGGCCATGACCATGGCTTCGACACTGCGGACGTCTGATCTCAACAGCGTCCGAAGCAGGGATGATCCCACCGCCATGAGCTGATCTTCGACCGAACCGCCGACGCCTTCAAGAAGGGCCAGTGGCGCAAACAACTGATGGCAGCCGGCCGAGATGGCCGCGCTGAACAGCGCCTCCTTGTTCTCGAAATGCCGATAGATGCTGAGCTTGGATATCTTCGCCCGCTGGGCGACCTTGTCCAATGTGGTCGCTTGAAAACCCAATTCCACAAAGAGTTCGGACGCAGCGTCGAGTATCGTTTGGCCAAGCGCCTCGTTGGCGGGCCGGCCGCGCCGGCCGTGGCTATTTTCGGTCACGACAATTCCAGTCCTTGACAGTATCCTAATTCTTGGATTACGATACCATGTAGTTTCTGAAATGCGCAAGCCGATGGGTAGGTTTGGTCCAACCAGCCCCTCATCCACAACACGGAGCCCATCATGGATGACGTCATCATCATCGGCGGCAGCTTTGCCGGTCTCGCCGGTGCCCTGCAACTCGGCCGTGCCCGCCGTAAGGTCACCGTTCTCGATACCGGCCTGCCGCGCAACCGCTTCGCCGGCCACTCGCATGGCCTGCTCGGCCACGATCACAAGCCACCGCTGGACATCCTGGCCGAGGCGCGGCGGCAGCTGGCGCGCTATCCCACGATCAAGCTGGTCAATGCCCGGGCCGACAGCCTCTCCGGGGCCATCGACGATTTCTCCGTCC
Organism: Mesorhizobium sp. C395A; assembly: GCF_030323205.1. Taxonomy (NCBI): domain Bacteria; kingdom Pseudomonadati; phylum Pseudomonadota; class Alphaproteobacteria; order Hyphomicrobiales; family Phyllobacteriaceae; genus Mesorhizobium; species Mesorhizobium sp. C395A. The sequence goes on from NZ_CP100473.1 coordinate 6,345,203, forward strand.
TCACTGGCGATGGCGGAAGCCTCGGCGCGCGCCGCCTGATCCTGAGCTATGGCGTCGCCGACCAGATGCCTGATGTTCCGGGCTTTGCCGAAGGTTGGGGCACGTCCATCGTGCCCTGCCCCTATTGCGACGGCTTTGAAGTCGCCGGCCAGCATTGGGGCCTCGTCTGGTCCGGCCCACAGTCGATGAATCAGGTCAGGCTGTTCCACGATTGGACCGACAGGTTGACGGTCTTCGCTGATGGTCACGACATTCCGCCCGATATCCGGGCCGGTCTGGCGCGCCGCAACATACCTGTCGTCGACGGCCGGATCAGCGAGATCGCCCATCACGGGGGGCATAACGCCACCGTCAAGCTCGATACCGGCCCCAATGTCGCGGTCGACATCCTGTTCGCGCATCCGCGCAACAAGCCGTCCGCAAGCCTGCACGAATCACTGGGCCTCGCCACGGTCGATACGCCCCTCGGCGTAATCCTCAAGGTCGACGAGCGCCGCGAAACCAGCATGCCCGGCATCTACGCCGCGGGCGACCTCGCCAACCCCCTCACGCCGCCATCGGTCACCCTGGCAATATCCCACGGCGCGACGGCTGGGATCTCCGCCCAGCAGTCGATGCTGGTTTGAGAGCGCAGATTCCCTTCTCCGGGTGCCGCGGGCTATCATATTCTGAAGGCGAGGTTACGGAACGCCGGCCCGCTCTCCTCTGAGGGGCATCTTTGGCCGGTTGGCTTTGAGAACTCAACTGCGCTGCCGGCATGACGGCGATCGCCGACATCGGTTATCAAGCTCAATCACGCTGGAAAGCATGAACCACGTCGACGTCGACATCGACGGCGGGCTTACGGTATGGGGACCGGTGGCGGGAGATTCGCCACCGCTGTCGGTACCCGATGCTGCGACGCTACTTTGCAGAACGGTCGCGTCCAGCAGCGCTTCTGGCGGAAGTCTCAGGCGGCCACGACGCGGGCCAGCAGTGACGAGGCCTCGGTACCAGCCAAGCCAAGGTCACGGACGCTGCTCATGTGATTGGCCCCGCCAGGGGTCGTGCGCGAAACAGTCAGTCCCTGCTTGTCAAGGTGGTCCGTGAAGAGTGCGGCCTGGCTGTGGAACGGCGGCGTTTCATCGGCGCCGACCAAGATATCTACGTCCACGGATGGATCGAAACTGTGATTGATGGGCGAGAATCGGCGGGCCTCCTCGTCGGTGATCGCGATCTCGGCGGCAAGGAACGACATCTGCAATGGCTTCAGGTCGTAAAGGCCGCCAAGCAGCAGCGCAGCTTTGATGCCGGAAGGCCGCTTGTCCCCGTCGAAAAGCATTGTTGCCAGATGCGCGCCGGCGGAATGACCGCTAACGGTCAGCAGGTCGGGATCGCCGCCATGGTGTACGACATTGTCAAATACCCATCGCTTGGCGCGGCGCACCTGGTCGACGATCCTGGCCATCCTGACGGTCGGCATCAGCGCGTAGTCGACAATGACCGCGATCGCACCTGCGTTCGTAACGGTCTGGGCGACGTAGGAATAGTCGCGCTTGGAGAACATGCGCCAATAGCCCCCGTGGATGAACATGTGCACCGGCAGGCGGTCCTGTTTGCCCTCGGGAAAGAACAGATCCATGGTTTCGGTGGCGTCAGCCCCGTAGGCGACATCGGCGACCATGGGAACGTTGGCCCTGGTCTCCTCGCTTCTGCGAACGATCTCGGCGACGATGTCATCGAACTCGACCACATGATCGCGAATGCGAAACGGATCTTTGGCGTGATGTCCGCTCACAGGGTCACGGCGATGTACTTGGCCTCCATGAACTCGGCAACGCCGTGCTTCTGACCGCCTTCGCGGCCTAGCCCGCTCTGCTTGACACCTCCGAAAGGCGCCGCCGGATCCGACATCAGGCCGCGGTTGAGCGCGATCATGCCGGACTCGATCTTCGATGCCACGCGCATCCCCCGGCCCAGGTCGCGCGTATAGATGTAGGCAGCGAGACCGTATTCGGTGTCATTGGCTTTGGAGATGACATCCGCCTCGCTTTCGAAGCGACTGATCGGCGCCACGGGACCGAAGATCTCCTCGTGAGCCATGGCAACGTCGGCCGGCACGTCCTTGAGCACCGTTGGCGGATAGAAAAAGCCTCTGCCTTCAGATACGCCGCCACCACACAGGATTTTGGCGCCGCGGGCAACGGCGTCCTGCACAAGCCGGTCGATCTTGTGCACAGCCTTCCTGGTGATCATCGGCCCGCATTCTGTGTCTGAGTCTGTGCCCGGGCCCACGTTGAGTGCCGCCATGCGTTTGCTCAAGCCTTCCGCGAAAGCATCATGGATGCCGGCCTGGACGTAAAGCCGGTTGGCGGCCGTGCAGGCTTCGCCGGCGTTGCGCATCTTGGCAACCATCGCACCGTCGAGGGCGGCTTCCAGATCGGCGTCGTCGAAGACGATGAAGGGTGCGTTGCCGCCAAGCTCCATGGAACAGGAGATGACGTGTTTCGCGGCTTCGGCCAGCAGCACGCGCCCGACGCCGGTCGAGCCGGTGAAGGACAGCTTTCGCACGCGCGGATCGGCCAGCATGGCCGCCGTCACCGGTCCGGGGGTCGAGGTCGTCAGGACGTTGACGACGCCGGGCGGCACGCCGGCTTCCTCGTAGAGCGCCGCAAGCGCATAGGCCGTCAGCGGTGTCTCGCTGGCGGGCTTCAGGATCACCGTACAGCCGGCCGCCAGCGCCGGCGCGATTTTGCGCGTCGCCATGGCGGCCGGAAAATTCCATGGCGTGATGAGCACGCAAATGCCGATGGGCTGGTAGTCGACAATGATCCGGTTCGCGCCCGAGGGCGCAAGGCCGAACTCGCCGTTGATGCGGACCGCTTCCTCGGCGTTCCAGCGAAAGAATTCCGCCGCATAGGCGACTTCGCCGCGCGCATCGCGCAGCGCCTTGCCGTTCTCCAGCGAGATCAGCGCGGCCAACGTCTCCGCCCGTTCGGTCATCAGTTCGAAGCAGCGCCGCAGGATTTCCGATCGCCTGCGTGGCGGGGTCTCGCGCCAGCCGGCCGCCGCCTTTGCGGCCGCGTCGACGGCGGAGGTGGCGTCGGCGAGCGTGGCGTCGGGAACCGCAGCGATCACGGCGTCGGTCGAGGGATCGACCACTTCGATCACGCGACCCTCCGATGAAGGCCGCCAGCGTCCGCCAATGTAGAGACCGTGCGAGACCGTGGCGTAGTCGAACATATCTTGATCCTCGTCGGATATGCCTGCGGCAATGTTCATTGGATGAACTCCTGGTCGGTCACATCATGGTGGGCGGACATGTCGCCGTCATAAGCAGCCCTGACCAGCCGTCGCATCGCGGCAAGCTCGAACGGGCGGGGATTGTTCTTGATCAACCGGTCGATGCCCAGCGCCTGCTCAGCCGTCCAGTCGATCTTGTCTTCGGGAAGACCCAGTTCGGCCAATGTCGGTGTGATGCCGATGGCGCCAAACAGCCGGCTCACCTCACGGATGGTGGCGTGCGCCAAGGCATCGGCGTCGCCGCCGCCCTGATGGGAGAGGCCAAGAGCAGCGCCGACTTCGGCAATCTCCGCGGCTGCGGCGGCCAGGTTGTAGGTCATCACATAGGGCAGCATCGTGGCCACTCCCAGGCCATGCGGGGTGTGGGTAAGCGCACCGACGGGATACTGCACCGCATGGGCGGCGGCCGTTCCCGCCGTGCCGAAAGCGCAACCGGCGGCCAGCGCTCCCATCATCACGTCGGCGCGCGCATCCTCGTCCGATCCGTCGCGATATGCCTTTTCCAGACTGCGGCCGAGCAGCCTGATGGCCAAAAGCGCGAAATGATCGGTCAGAGCGCTCTTGCCGATGAACACGTGCTGTTGCGGCAAATGAGGGTCCGCGCCGCGTTTGGCCGCTGTGAAGGCCTCGATTGCGTGCGTCAGCGCGTCGGCGCCGGCGACCGCCGTCAAGGATGGTGGACAGGTCACCGTCAGATCCGGATCGCAAAGCGCCACTGCTGCGATGAGATGCGGACTGGCGATACCCACCTTCAGCGTCCTATCCGGGTCGGAGATCACGGCGACGGGGGTCACCTCGGAGCCTGTTCCAGCCGTCGTCGGCACTGCGATTACCGGAAGGGTAGGGCCGGGTACCTTGAACTCGCCATAGTAGTCCTCGAGCTTGCCGCCGTGGCTGAGCAGAAGTGCAGCGCATTTGGCCATATCGAGGCAGCTGCCGCCCCCGATGCCGATCACCATGTCCGGCTTGAAATCTTTCGCTTGCGCAATGCAGGCGGCGACGCTGTCGCGCGGCACATCCGGCAGCGTTCGGTCGAAGACCAACGTCTCGATCGCCGCGTTGTGCAAGCCAGCGAGAATCTCGGCGAACTGCGACGTCGCCGCGAAGCGCTCATCGGTACAGACGAACGCGCGGCGCCCATATTTGGCGGCAATGGCAGGCAGGACATGGCGCTGGCCTTTGCCGAACAGAATCTCGCTCGGCAGGCGCGCCGCTGCAAACAAGCTCATGCACAAGATCCTGCGAAGACGGATTGGAAGCCGACAGGCTTGGCTTCGTGCCAGAGGCCGACCTCGGCCGCGCTGCAGGTCATGATCATGCGATATCCTCATAAAATCGTATAGGATATAGGATTGAGTTTCGCGGAGCATCATGTTAGTGGGTGGTTCTGTCAAGAGGCAAACGATGCAGAACACGGACCTGACGGGGGTTGACAATGAAGCCCGTGCGACCGGTCGTATTCAGCGCGCCAACAGTCTGGCTGGCGACGTTTACGAAGCAATCTTCGCGCAGCTCATGTCTTTGAGGATTGCTCCGGGATCGCGCATCACCGTCGACAATCTCGTCAAGGAATTCAACGTCTCGCATACCCCCATTCGTGAAGCGCTTGGCAGGCTGGAGGGGGAAGGGCTGGTTCTGAAAACCCACCTGATCGGCTATCGCGCCGCCCCGCAAGTCACCCGCCGGCGCTTCGACGAGCTTTACGAGCTGCGTCTATTGCTTGAACCTGCCGCCGCGGCCAAAGCGACCGCAACAATGGACGGCGAGCGTCTTGCCGAGCTGCAGGCGGCGGCCGGCGTCATGGCCCGACGGGTGGGCAAGGACGAGCGACTGCGCTATTCGAACTTCGCCCGTCAGGATGCGATCTTCCACGACAAGATCGTCGAGTTCGCCCAGAACGAACTCATTCGCGAGACGCTGAATCACCAGCATACCCACTTCCATATCTTCCGCCTGATGTATCACTCCAGGGTGACCGAAGAGGCGCTCGACGAGCACGAGGCTATTCTCGCTGCCTTTGCCGCGGGCGATCCGGACGCCGCCGAAAAAGCCATGCGTGCGCACATCGAAAATTCGCGGGACAGGCTCCTGCCTGCGTTCGAGTAGCCTGGCGATGCTGCTTGCCCGAGGCACCCTCAAGCGCGGCGCGCCGCTGTTCGCCCAGCCTGCCGCCTACGAATTCTACTCCCCGTTCTGAGCCGATTTCGATACCGGGAAGGAGGCGCGCAGTGCACCTCGCCCCTGAAACAAGCCGAGAGGAAAAGACATGCCAGCCAAAAAAATCCTGATGCTGACCGGTGATTTCACCGAGGAGTATGAAATCTTCGTCTATCAGCAGGCGATGGAAGCGGTGGGACACACCGTTCATGTCGTGTGCCCCGACAAAAGCGCCGGAGACATGATCAAGACATCGCTGCACGATTTCGAGGGCGATCAGACCTACACCGAAAAGCCCGGCCACAATGCGCTGATCAACAAGACCTTTGCCGACGCCGAGAAGCAGCTGAGCCAGTATGACGCTGTCTATTGCGCCGGCGGTCGTGGCCCCGAATACATCCGCACCGACAAGCGGATACAGGCAATGGTGCGCCATTTCCACGAGGCGAAAAAGCCGATCTTCACGATCTGCCATGGCGTCCAGATTCTGATCGCGGTCGACGGCGTCGTGCGCGGCAAGAAGGTGGCGGCGCTCGCCGCTTGCGAGCCGGAGGTGACGCTTGCCGGCGGCACTTATATCGATCTGTCTCCCACCGACGCCTATGTCGATGGGACCATGGTTTCAGCCAAAGGCTGGACCGCGCTTGCGGCGTTCATCCGTGAATGCCTGAAGGTGTTGGGAACGGAAATCCACCATTCTTGAACGGTTTGTCCCGGCGCATCCCTGAGGGGATGCGCCGGCTCCCTCAACGGCGCGGCGACTTCCGTCATTTCATCAAGTTCAAATCAGGAACCTGCGGCAGGTGTGCTCCAGAACCTTGTGCCATCATCACCTCGGACGCCTTCAAGGCGCTGCATCGCGTGCGTGCACCAGCGCGCCATCCTCGTTGACCTTTCCCAGCTTGACGGATGCGAACCCGAGTTGATGGACTCAATGGGAGGTCGACATGAAGTCGGCTCCCGGGAGCTGTCAGGGCTTCACGAACCGAAACGCGAAGCGATCGGTCTCGCCCTTGATCGCGGGATCGAACACCTTGATCGAGTGCGGGTCATCCTTATTCACCAGCACGGTGCTTTCCGCGTCCAGTACGAAGCCGGCCGCCTCCACCTCCTCGCGGACGAATGCAGGGTCGATCCGATGCAGCGACCGGGTGTCGCTCGTGCCCGACCCAGCGGCAGCGGCGTGGTCAACGATGACGTAGCACCCACCGGGTTTCAGCCGCTTGTAGACAGCTCGATTGAAGTCGGCCGCCGTCGCACCCTTCTTCTGGACCAGGGCGGTGTGAAGATCGTGGTAAAACAGGTGCAGCCATAGGACATCCGCTGGCGGCGTGACCTCCGGCATCGCGACGAGATCCGCCGAGGCGGCTTCGACGTTCTCTCGGCCCGGCTCCTTCGCGAGCGTCCGCATGAGGCCGACCGGATCGTTCTTGAAGTGGGCGACTTCGGCCGGCACGAAGCTGTAGACCCGCCCCTCTGATCCGACGATGTCGGAGAAGAGGCGCGTCCAGTCTCCGTCGCCAGGGTAAACGTCGATCACGGTGGAGCCCGCCTCGATTCGTGCGAACCGGATTAATTCGGACACCTTGGATTGGTCGTACATCGAAATCTCCTTAGGAGTGGATATTCTTCTCGGTGCTCATAGTGATTTCTCCATTTGCTCGGATCGGATCGGGCTTGATCCGATCCGAGTTCCGATCGCGTGCGTCGTCTCTTTGCCGAGGACGTCGCGCTCGTCAGTCGAATTTGACCAGGTCCTTGAAGATCAGATGACCCCAGCTGTTTCCGCGCGCCTGGACCAGCAGGCCACCTTCCGACACCCCGCCAAGCTTGATCGGCGCGAAACCGAGATTTTCCGCAAGCTCCCCAATCTGTGTTGCGGCAGCGTCATCGTCGCTTGCCAGGAACACGACCCTCCGGCCACCATGTACGGCCGGATCCTGATCAGGCACCGGGGCGACCAGATGGTTGAAGCCCTTGACCAGTTTTGCGCCAGAGAAGGCCTGCGCGATGAACTTGGAAGAAGGTTGTCCTCCCAGTTCCTCAGGGGGCACGCCATAGGCATTGGTCACATCGATGATCGTCTTCCCCTGCCATGTGGGGAGCGCCTTCGCGACATTCGGGTGCGCCTCGAAGCGGACAGCCAAAAAGATGATGTCCGCCTTGATGGCTTCCGTCAGTTTTTTGGGGATGATCGTGGGTCCGATCGCGGCCGCATCGGCTGCAAAGCTTTCCGGGTCGCGTGTGGTTGTAACGGAAACTTCGATGCCGTTTCGGGCAAACGCCTTGGCAAGGGCCTGGCCGATATTGCCGAATCCTACGATTGCATAGTTCATAGTACTTCTCCGATCTGGTGCTAATGCCGGGGTCAGACTTGCGCCATGCCTCCGTCGACGGCGAGATCCACGCCGGTGACGAAAGAACTTTCATCGGAGGCGAGGAACGTTACGGCAGCCGCGATTTCCTCTGGTTTGCCCCTGCGACCCATTGGGATCTGTGACGCAAACTGGGCGGCCGCTTGCTCGGCTTGCTCAGGGGTAAGGCCAGTCGTTGTCTCCAAGGCCGGCGTCTCGATTGGTCCCGGACTCATTGCATTGACGCGGATTTTGCGGTCTTTGAATTCCAGTGTCCAAGCGCGCGCGAAGTTGCGTACAGCCGCCTTGCTCGCGGCGTAGGTACTAAACCCTGGAAGCCCCAACACGTTCGACACTGAAGAATTCAGGATGATCGAACCGCCGTCTTTGAACAGGGGAAGGGCTTCTGCACGGTAAAGAACAGACCCTTCACGTTCACATCGAAGGTCTGATCAAAATGTGCCTCGGTAGCGACGGCGAGCGGTGCGATCGTCCCCGCGCCGGCGTTGGCGAAGAGAATGTCGATATGACCATGTTTCTCCTTCACGACGGCATAGAGGCGATCCAGATCTTCCAGGAGCGACACGTCACCCACGACCGTCGTAACGTTTCTCATGATGAAGGCTGCGGCCTCGTTCAGCTCCTTCTCTCTTCGCCCGGTAATCACGACGTGCGCTCCTTCTTCTACGAAGCGCTTGGCTGTGGCCAACCCGATCCCGCTGCTTCCGCCCGTGATGACTGCGATCTTGCCTTCGAGTTTTTTCATAATTCTTTGTCTTTCGTTGCGCGCGGGCCAGGTACGGACCGCGCTGGGGTCAGAGTTGAGCCAGGCCGCCGTCGACGGCGACCTCGCTGGCGGTCATGAAGCTGCTGTCCGGCGACGCGAGGAAGGCGGCCGCGGCGCCGATCTCCGCCGGATCGGCCATGCGCTGGAGCGGGGTCATCGCGCCGTAGGCCTTCTGGCCTTCCTCGCCTAACGCCTCCTTCGCGAGTTCGGTCGCCGTCGCTCCGGGCGACAGCACGTTTACGCGGATGCCGGTGCCCTTCAGGTCTTCCGCCCAGGTCCGCGCCAGGTTGCGCACTGCCGCCTTGCTCGCGCTATAGGCAGTGAACCCCGGAGCGCCCGTGGTGCCGGCGCTCGACCCGGTCAGGATGATCGAACCGCCCTGGCTCATCAGCGGCAGCGCCTTCTGGACCGTGAAGATCGTACCCTTCACATTGGTGTCGAAGGTTTCGTCAATGTGCCTGGCGGTGATCTGGCCGAGCGGAAGCGGGCTTCCCGCCCCGGCATTGGCGAAGACGATATCGAGGCTTCCGCGCTCGGCCTTCACCGCAGCGTAGAGTCGGTCGAGGTCGGCCTCATCCGAGACCGAGCCCTTAACGGCGCGGGCACCAGGCCCAAGGTCGGCCACGGCTGCGTCGAGCGCTTCCTGCCGGCGGCCAAAGATGAAGACGAAGGCGCCCTCCTCGATAAAGCGCTTGGCTGCGGCGCGGCCGATGCCCGTAGCGCCGCCGGTTATCACAGCGGTCTTTCCATTCAGTCTGTTCATGCCATGCATCCTTCGTTTCGCCGTCTCGTGTCTTTGGCTGCACGGGAAAGCCCCGCGAGAGCCTCAAGATGGGTTCGCCGAAGTCGGGCGGTGAGTGCGCAATCGCGCACATCGCTGGTGCGAAAACGATCCAGCTAGATGATTGAAGGCCACGATGACCGCACGAACTACGGCTGATCGTGTTAGTATGGGCTTTGCAAGCCGCACTGCGCTGCGCAGGAATGCACCATGATCGACTGGGATGACGTTCGCTACTTTCTTGCCGCCGCGCGCGGAGGCTCGGTGCGTGCCGCCGCCGCGCGCCTCGGTGTGAACCACTCGACCGTGCTGCGACGCATCGCTCAGCTCGAGGAACGCCTCGGGGCGCAGATGTTCGAAAAGCTGCCTTCCGGCTACCGCCTGACGGCTGCGGGCGAAGAGGTCCTCGATCTCGCGACCCAGATGGAAGCGTCGTCGCACCAGCTGGAGACGCGCGTCTTCGGTCGTGACCAGAGCGCGCGCGGACTTTTGCGGGTGACGCTTCCACCGTTCCTCGCCACACACCTGCTCATGCCGGATCTCGCCGACTTCGCGCGTTTGCATCGCGACATCGAGATGGAAATCTTGTCGTCCGGTGAGCTGGCCAATCTGACCAACCGAGAGGCCGACGTCGCGATCCGCATTGTCGCCGACCGCAAGACCCTGCCGCTCAATCTTCACGGCCTGAAGGGACCGGAGCTGTTCAGCGGCGTCTACATGTCTCGCGATCGACTAGCCGCGTGGCGTGCGGGCACGCCTGATCCTATCCGGTGGATAGGCATAGACAATCATGGAATTCCGGACTGGGCGCGCGAGGGAGAAGTTCACGTCACGGGAGTACCGTTCAGGACACCTGACGCCGAGACGCAGATCATCGCGGCGCACCAAGGGATTGGGATAACGAAACTGCCGTGCTTCGTTGGAGATGCCGACCCCCTGCTGGTGAGGGTGCCGGGAATCGACGTGCCCATGCATGGGACACTGTGGCTTCTCACGCAAGGCGAGACACGCAAGACGAAGCGGGTGCGGCTCTTCACGGAGTTCGTATCCCGCAGGCTCGCCGCGTACGCTCCGCTTCTCTCGGGGCTGTCCATATCGCGCGACTGACGCCCGGCAGGTCCGCCGGCAACGCTTCCCGCAATCCCGTGTGGAAGCCGAGCTGCGGGCGCTTGAAGCGGCGTGTTCAATCCGCGAATCCAGTGGGAGTAGGGAAACGGCGGCAGTGGCGTAGAGGTGCCAGCCTAAGCTCGACCTCTTCCCACACCATGATCAGACAACGATGCCACCGTCTTCAGCGCGCCATCGAGCATGTCGCCTTTCTCGTCTTTCAGCGCAGCTTCGCGCAACCGCCTGATCCAGTCGGCAGCGTCATCGCGGCCCTTGACCAGATCGAGCGCCGACAGCACGCGATCGAATTTGGACTGGGCGCGGAGGTGGGTGTCGCTGTAGCCCTTGATCAGCCGGCGGCAGTTCAAGATTTCGACGGCGAGCGCGTAGTCCTGAGGCGCGTGGCTGAGCGCCAGCGCATACCAGCGCTCCAGATGCGCCGTCTCGACCTTGTGGCGCAACAGGCGCCGCCGCCAGCGGCGCAGGCCGCCGATGAACCAGAGGACCGCAAAGCCGGCAAAGCTGTCGGTGCGGATGCGCCGGCCATGATTGATGCGCCGGTCGAGAAAGCCTGCAAGTTTCGGTCGGTTCTCGATGTAGCTGCCCAACCCCGCCGGCAAAGTGCCGCAGAACTCCTCGATGCGCGGATGGAAATACTCGGTCACCTGCAGGATGGAGCCGTTCTTGACGCCCACCTCCTTGCGCACACGCCGGTCACGCGTCGAACGTGTCTTGAGATCGGCGACGCGGATCATGTCGTCGTAGCACAGCGCGTTGGCCAGATGCTTGGCGGCAGCGATGGACAATGCATGGGCATGTTCAGCGCTATCCAGCGCGACCGCCTGGTCGAGCCGGTCGAGATACTCGCCGCCATAGGAGATGTCCTGGTAGTCGACGATCTTTCTCAGGCCCCGGAGCGCCATGTCGCGGACCGCCGCGGGCATCAGGTCGATGCGGGCGGCCAGTGCCTGCCAACCCTGCAGCAGGTTCTGCGGACCGCTCACGCGCCCTGCACCCGGAGCGGGGTCGACCGTGGCCGGTTCTGCCGGCTCTGACGCGGGGACCGTCGTACCGCGCGCGCGGTCGTAAGCAACGGCGAAGGCAGCGAGGCTGGCTTTCGCGCCCCGGCCGCCGGCGCCGATCGCTTGCTCATAGCTTTCACGCCTGAACGGCAATGCGTCGGAGCCGGCCAGCGCGCCAAGCAGACTGGCGGAAATCATCGAGCCATTGTTGGCGGCGATCTTTTCCATGTCGAAGGCGATGAAGCGTTTCGATGCAGCTTCCGCCGTCGCGCGTACCTTGGAAGACGAGGCCCGGCCGTCACCCGGCTCGATCTTTTCCGACACCGCCGCAATGCGATGCGAAGAAGCAATGAGCGTGGTGCGATCGGGCGTGACGAAGCCCCTGATGATGGCGCGGCCGGCTTCCATCAGCTCGGCGGCGATCAATATGTCGACGTCGCCCTGCGAAGGCGACAGGGCAAAGACCGGCAGCCGGCCGGTGTCGCGGGCCATCTCGACGTAATAGATCGTAGCGCCGGTGCGCTGGGCGACGCCGGCGACGGAGGTCGATTGCGCGACGTAACCATTGCGCTCGGCGACATCGGTGATCCAGTCGGCGAGCACGCCGCCGCCCTGGCCACCGACCGCGAGCAAAGCGAGTTTGATCACCGGCTCGGTATCGGCGGCACCGGATTTCGGGCGCAAGGGCGAAGCCTGGTCAAGCATCGGCGAACGTCAACCTACGGCTCTCGCGGCGGCGCTGCATCAGGCCGATCACGGCGCGGCGAGCGCTTTCCAGGAAACGGTCCCAGCGGCCCGGATTGTGCACGACATCGGCGCGGTAGAAGGATGGGCACAGCACGGCGGCGTCCGCCACCTCCCCGCAATTGCCGCAGCCGACGCAGCTCTGGTCGATCGATGCCACCGGATCGTCACGCAAGGGATCGTCGAGCGATTTCACCGACAGCGACGGGCAGCCGGACAGCCGCATGCAGGCGTGGTCGCCGGTGCAGATGTCCTCGTCGACGCCGAATTTCGGCTTGACGACACGGGTCCCTCCCTTGATCGCCTTGTCGACCAGCGGCTTTTCGCGACGCTGGCGGTTGAGCATGCATTCGGAAGAGGCGACGATGACCTTTGGTCCCTTTTCCTCCGTCGTCAGCGCCTCGCGCAGCGTGTCCTGCATCTTGCCGACATCGTAGGTGCGGTCGATGTGGCGCAGCCATTTGACGCCCATGCCCTTCACCGCTTCGGTGATCGGATGCTTGGTCGACTTGGTCTTGTTGCCCGCACGCGACGACAATATGTCCTGCCCACCGGTGGCGGCGGAGTAAAAATTGTCGACGATGACGATGACGCCGTCGTTCTTGTTGAACACCGCGTTGCCGATCGAGGAGGTCAGGCCGTTGTGCCAGAAGCCGCCATCGCCGACGAAGGAGATCGACCTCCGTTTGGCGTCGGGCGAATTGAAGGCTGAAGCCGAGGCCGGCCCGAGCCCGTAACCCATGGTGGTGGCGCCAAGCTCGAAAGGCGGCATGATCGAGAACAGGTGGCAGCCGATGTCGGAGGCGATGTGGTGCTTGCCGAGTTCCTGCTCGACCAGCTTTGTCGCGGCAAAGATCGGCCGCTCCGGGCAACCGATGCAGAAGCCCGGCGGACGGCCCGGCACGATATTGATCAGGTCGGCGGTGTCGACGCCGTCGCCGACCTTGTTGGGCGCGCGCACCTCGCCCGGCAAGAGATGCGAGGCCTCGGCGCGCAGGAAGGCGCCGATGCCGTCGAGCATGACCTGGCCGGTGTATTCGCCGGCCATCGGCAGATACTCCTTGCCGACCAGCCTGGTACCGCGCCCGGCCTTGTGCAGCATGGCGGCAAAGGCTTGCTCGATGTAGTTGGGCTGGCCCTCCTCGACCACGAGCACCGCCTGCTTGCCTTCGCAGAAAGACAGGAACTCATCGTCTATCAGGGGATAGACGGCGTTGAGCACATAGAGCGGCACATCCGTCTCGCCGTAGGTGTCGGCAAGGCCGAGACGCTGCAAGGCGCGGATGACCGAATTGTACATGCCGCCCTGCATGACGATGCCGACCGAACCGTGATCCGAGCCGAAGAATTCGTTGATCTTGTTCCTCGCGATGAAATCGACAGCCGCCGGCCAGCGTTTTTGCACCTTCTCCTTCTCGTGCAGGAAGGAGGCGGGTGGCAGCACGATGCGGCCGGTGTCGCGGCGCGGCGCGTCGAGCGCATCGGCCACCGTCATCGGCGGGCGCTTGTTGTCCTTGGCGATGAAATGGCCGTGGACGTGGCAGCAGCGGATGCGCACCTGCAGCATCACCGGCGTATTGGACGCCTCGGATAGCTCGAAGCCATCCTCGACCGCCTTGACGATCGAAGGCAGGTTCGGGCGCGGGTCGAGCAGCCAGACCTGGCTTTTCATGGCGAAGGCATGGCTGCGCTCCTGCATGATCGAGGAACCCTCGCCATAATCCTCGCCGACGATGATCAGCGCGCCGCCGGTAACGCCACCGGAGGCAAGGTTGGCGAGCGCGTCGGACGCGACATTGGTGCCGACGGTCGACTTGAAGGTCGCCGCACCGCGAATGGGGTAATGCACCGAGGCCGCCAGCATGGCGGTGGCGGTGGCTTCCGAGGCGCTCGCCTCGAAATGCACCCCGAGTTCGCCCAGAATCTCCTGTGCGTCGGCCAGCACGTCCATCAGATGGCTGATCGGCGCGCCCTGGTATCCGCCGACATAGCCGACGCCGCATTGCAGCAGCGCCTTGGTGATGGCGAGAATGCCTTCGCCCGCAAATTCCTCGCCGGCGCCGAGCCTGAGTTTTTCGACTTCCTTGGCAAAAGAGCGTTCGGCCATTTTTCCAACCTTCCGTTGCCGGCGGTGCGGCCGGCGCCTAACGTCTAGATGTCGTGCTTGCGAATGTTCTTCAGCATCTTCTGCAATGTGGCGATCAGCGCCGCGTATTCGGCGTCGTCGACATCGTCGAACATCGCCTCGAACGCGTCATGCATTGCCGGCCAGGCGCGCGCGAACTCGGCGCGGCCGTCATCGGTCAGGAAGACATGGCGGATGCGGCTGTCTGTGACGCCTTGCTCGCGCCGCACGAAGCCTTGCCCTTCCAGCGTGTCGAGCGTGCGGCTCAAGGTCGACTGCTCGATGACGGTGTAGACCGAGAGGTCGTTGACGGTGACACCGTCGGTGACCGACAGCACGGCGAGCGTGCGGACCTGCGGAATGGTCAGGCCCTGCTTGCGGAAATCGTCGCGCAAGGTGGCGTTGTAGCGCCCCATGATGCGGTTCATCAGATAGGGCGCGAATTGCTGCAGGCCGATCTGGCCAAGCGTCGAAATCCGCTGGCGTTTTTCTGCGACCTTCTGCTCCATCACAGCCTGCCCGCCAGAAGAAAGCCGGAGCCGCCGCCGAGCCCTGCACCCGGATGGGTGGAGGCGCCGATGTGATAGAGGTTTTTGATGCCGGTCTGATGGTTGCGGCTGGTCTTGAACGGCCGCCACAGGAACGACTGGTCGATGGTGGACGACCCGCCATACGGGTCGCCGCCGACCAGATTGATGTTCATCGCTTCGAGATCGGCCGGTGAATAGGCGCGGCGCGCAATCACGCTGCCCTTGAAGCCATCGATGTGGCTGGCGAGAATGGTTTCGACGCGGTCGGCGTAGGCTTCACGCAGCGCCTCGGTCCATTGTCCGTCAGCCGGTGCATGCAGCGTGCCTGCGGCGTCGCCCTTGATGTGCCTGGGCGCCTCGGGCAGTTGCAGCCACAGGATCGCCTTGCCCTCCGGGCAGCGCGACGGATCGAGCGCATGCGGCTGGCCGACGCAGATGGTCGGCACTTCGGGCAGCATGCCGCGCGCCGCCTCGTTGCAGGCTTTCGAAACGCCATCGAGCCCCGGCGTCAGGTGCAACAATGCCACCTGGTCCAGGCCATCACCGCGCCATGCCGGCGGCTTGTTCAGCGCATAGTGAATCTGGAAATTGCCTTTGCCGTAGCGATATTTCTGTGTCGCTTCGACATCGGCCTTGGGAGCCTCGCTGCCGAGCAACCGGTGGTAAAGCTGCGTCGGCGTGACCGAACAGATGACGCTCTTGTTTGCTGTAATCGTTTCGCCCGAGGCGAGCCGTACGCCGGTCGCGCGGCCACCGCTCTGGACGATCGAGGCGACATCGGCGGCGGTACGGATGTCGCCACCACGTTCCCTTATCAGAGCTTCGAAGGCGGTGAGCAGGGTCTTCGCTCCACCCTTGACGATCGGCGCCCCGGCCGCTTCCAGCGCGAAGGCAATGACCTTGGCGATCTGCCCTGAGAAGGCGTCTTCCGGTCCGAGCCCGGCGTGCAGCACCCAGGGCGCCCACAGCGCGCGGATTGTCTCGGACCGATAGGTGCTTTCCAGCCAGCTGCGCGCCGGCACCAGTGCTTCGCCGAGAAAGGCGGCAAGGCCGCGTGGGCTGCGCCGCCAGGCATCGCCGGCCAGCAGTTTCGCCGTCGGATAGGACCACAGGCTGCCGCCGAGCAGGCCGAACAACAGGCCGGCATTGCGCTCGATGCCGCTGACATCGTCCGCATGCCGGTCGCCATCGTCGGCGGCAATCGCATTGATTGCCGCGACATTGGCGGCGCGGTTGGTGGTGAGCACTGCATGACTGCCGTCCGGCCGCAGCACGCCGGTTGGCGTGCCGGTGTGGCAGAATTCCAGCCCGTGCCTGGCGAGATCGCCGCCCAACGCCGCAAAAGCCGGCGAGGTGATGAACAGCACGAAGGTGGTTGCCATCACGTCATGGATAAAGCCGGGAGCGGTGATCTCCTCGGTACGCACGCAGCCGCCGATGCGGTCATTGCGCTCGAGGACGAGCACACGCGCCCCTTTGCCGCCGAGCATCGCCGCGCAGACCAGCGCGTTGATGCCACTGCCAACGATGATGTGATCCGGCTGGCTCACCTTGGCGTGCTTTCACCTAGCCGTTGGATACAAGCGCCAGCGCGCGGATAGGGCTGCCGGTGCCATGCTCGATCTTGAGCGGTGCGGCGATCAGGATGGCGCCCTTTGGAGGCAACTGGTCGAGGTTGCAGAGGCTGGCGAGGCCATAGCGGTTCGCCTTGTGCATCAGCGTGTGGGCTGGAAATGGCGGCTCCATCCCGCCTGCCTTGCCGGCATCGGTGCCGATCGTCTCTGAGCCCCAGCCCTTGATATCCTTGCTGATCAGGAACTGGATGGCTTCGGCTGTCGGACCTGGCGTATGTGGGCCGGTTTCGTTGGCGTTGAGGAATTCGGCTTCCGAGCCATTGCGCTTATACCAGTCGGTGCGCATCACCACCCACTCCCCGGCGTTGATGGCGCCATGCTTGGCTTCCCACGCCTTGATGTGGTCGACGGTGAGCAGGAAGTCGTGGTCAGCGGCGGCTTCCTTCGAGCAGTCGATGACATTGACCGGACCAATGAAATTCTGCGCCGGAATGGTGTCGGTGGCGCCGTCCGGATAGTCCTTGCCGCTGATCCAATGCTGCGGCGCATCGAAATGCGTGCCCGAATGCTCCCCAAGCTTCAGCCAGTTCCATGCCCACCACGGGCCGTTCTTGTCATAACGGGAGATGTTATGGATCTCGACCTTTGGCGTGTCGACGGCAAGCTCCGGCGGCAGCTTGATAAGAGGCGTGTCGGGTCCGAGTTGCGCAGAGAGGTCGACCACCCTGATGGCGCCTGAAAGCAGTTGGCCGGCGACTTCGCCGAGGAGTTTTTGCGTGTCCATGGTCTGAAGTTCCCTCTTGTCGGTGATGATCAAGGCTCGTCTCGGCCCTTAATATCCTACTAGACGAAAACATATGCATCTGCAATTATCTTTAAGCATAAAGGAAATGGGAACGGGGCGTGAGCGAGTTCGACGCCATCTTTGTCGGGGCGGGCCACAACAGTCTGGCATGCGCCGCGCATCTCGCGCTCAAAGGCTGGAAAACCGGGATTTTCGAGCGCAGCGCAGCAATCGGTGGCGCCGTCCAGACTCGTGAATTCACCCTTCCAGGCTTCCGGCACGATTTCGGTGCAATGAATCTGAGCCTGTTCGCCGGCTCCGCCTTCCACCGGAAATATGCAAATGAATTGAAAGCACAGGGTCTTGAGTTCGCGCCGGTCGCCGACTGTTTTGCCAGCGCCTTCCCGGACGGACGCTGGTTCGGCGTCAGCAACGATCTGGAAAAAACCACCGGCCGCATGGCCGCTTTCTCCGCCGCGGATGCCGCGACCTGGCGTAGACTGGTCGCCGCCTTTCCGGGTGAAGCCGAGCACCTGTTCCGGCTGCTGGGATCGCCGATGAGTGCGCGTGCGCTTGCCGGCACCGCCTGGAACCTGTGGCGCAAGAAAGGCATGTCCGGCGCGCTCGATACGGGACGGCTGCTGTTGTCATCGCCTCGCGCCTGGCTGGAGGAAAATTTCGAGTCCGCGCATGTGCGGGCAACGCTTGCCACCTGGGGCATGCATCTCGACTTCGCCCCCGACATCGCCGGCGGCGCCGTATTCCCCTATCTTGAATCGATGGCCAATCAGAGCTTCGGCATGGTGCTGGGCAAGGGTGGCGCCGACACCATCATCCGCGCGTTGTCGGGCATGGTGGCGTCGGCCGGCGGCACGATCGTCACCGGGGCGGAAGTTGCCGAGATCACCGTTGCCGGCGGCAAGGCATCGGGCGTGCGACTCGCTTCAGGTGAGACACATACGGCCACCAAGGCAGTGATTGCCGGCGTCGCGCCCAAGGCGTTGAGCGGCAGGTTGCTACCCAACGGTTTCGGCGACGCCGGCTTCGACACGGCGATGCAGAAATTCCGGCACGCGCCGGGCACGATGATGATCCATCTGGCGCTCGACGACCTGCCCGATTGGCGCGCCGGCGCGGAGCTTCGGCAGTTCGCTTATGTGCATCTGTCGCCGTCGCTCGACGCGATGTCGCGCACCTATCAGCAGGCGATGGCGGGCATGCTGCCGGACGAACCGGTGCTGGTCGTCGGCCAGCCGACCGCGATCGATCCGTCGCGCGCGCCTCAGGGCAAACATGTGCTGTGGGTGCAAGTGCGCATGCTGCCTGCCGAAATCCTGGGCGATGCGGCAGGCAGGATCGCTCACGCGCATTGGGATCAGGTCAAGGATGCCTACGCCGAGCGCGTGCTCGACATCATCGAGATATACGCACCCGGACTGCGCCCGAAAATCCTCGGCCGTGCAGTGTTCTCGCCAATCGACCTCGAGCGTGAGAACCCCAATCTCGTCGGTGGCGACCAGGTCTGCGGCAGCCATCATCTGGCGCAGAACTTCTTGTTTCGCCCGGCGCGCGGCTATGCCGGCTGGAACACGCCGGTCGCCAATCTGCACCTCACGGGCGCCGCGACATGGCCGGGCGCCGGCACCGGCGCGGCCTCGGGCTACATGCTCGCGCAACAGCTTGGCGGGAGGTAGCTCGGAAGATTTCAGGAGGGCGACGAGAGGCAAGGCGCTGCTGCCCCACGAAGCCTGAAGCTATGAACTGGTAGTGCCGCGCAAAGACAACAAACAACAAGGGGAACGACCATGACAATCAACAGACGCGAATTGCTGGGATACAGTGCCGCGGCACTTGGTGCGGCCGCAATCGGCCTGCCGCAGATCGCCAAGGCAGCGGGCGAACTGACCATCGCCTATAACGTCAACCTGCCGTCCTGGGATCCGACCACCGGACCCTCGGCCGTCAACCCGACGATCCAGGGCCTCTACCAGTCAGTGTTCGACCAGTTCATTCCGCAAAAGCCGGACCTGTCCTTTGCGCCTGGCCTGCTCACCGAATGGGGCTGGAACGAGGATCGCACCAAGGTGACGATGACGGTGCGCGAAGGCGTGACCTGGCATGACGGCTCGCCCTTCACGCCCGAGGACGTGGTCTGGTCGCTGCAGCGGGCGGGCGACGAAAAGACCGGCAATCCGATCCAGTTCGTCTGGAAGAACGTCAACAATTTCAAGATCGACGGCAACAAGATCACCGGCGACGTCGTGCAGTTCGATCCGGTCTACTTCAAATGGATGTCGTTCCTGACCGGCTACATCCTGCCGAAGGCCTATTACGAGAAGGTCGGCGCCGAAGGGTTCGAGAAGGCGCCGATCGGCACCGGCCCGTACATGGTGGAAAAATTCGAGCGAAATGCTTTCCTCCGACTGAAGGCCAACCCGCACTATTGGGGCGACAAGCCGGCCTTCGAGAATGTGACGATCAAGTTCGTCACCGACGCGGCGAGCCGCGTTGCCGAAATCGAATCCGGTTCCTCGCAGGTGACGCTGGAGGTCCCCTACGAAGAGTATGACCGGCTGATCGCCAAGGACGGGCTTGCCGGCTCGTGCAAGCCCGTTTCCGACATCGGCATGATCTTCTTCAATGACATCGAAGCGATGCTGGACAAGAACGTCCGCCAGGCCGCCGTCATGGCTGTGGACAAGGAGCTTCTGGTCAAACGGCTGCTGCGCGGCTATGGCCAGCCGATCGCCACGCTGGAGACCCCGGAGTACACGGCCTTCGACGCCTCGATCAAGGTCGAGCACAATCCTGAAAAGGCCAAGGAGCTGCTCGCGGCCTCCGGCTATTCGCCGGAAAAACCGGTCAAGTTCACAATCCAGACGACCAAGGGCTTCAAGCCCAAGGATTATGAGATGATCCAGGCGATCGTCGGCATGTGGCGCAAGGTCGGCATCGAGGCGACGATCGAGGTCTACGAGATCGCCAAGCACTATGAACTGCGCGCCGCCGACAAGCTGGCGCCGGCCGCCTTCTACAATTGGGGCAATGCCATCGGCGATCCGACAACGTCGACTGGTTTTGCCATGTATGGGCCGAGCCCGCACTCGGTGTGGGACAGCCAGGACCTGATCGACATGATCAATCCGCTCTGGGGCGAGAAGGACGAGGCCAAGCGCATCGCCGGCTGGAAGGCTGTCGACAAGTATATCGCCGAGCAGGCCTATGTGCTGCCGCTGATTCAGTATGCGCAACCTATCGCGCATGCCAAGGGCGTCAACGTGGTGCAGCATGTGTCCGGCGCGCTGCTGCCGGCGCTGATGACCCCGGCCTGATATCGGCTTGTGGGCGCCACCCTTCGCTGAGCGGCCCATCCGGCCCTTCGGGCCACCTTCTCCCCGCTGGGGAGAAGAGACCAGCTCAGCTGTCCGTGACCTCTTCTCCCCTCGGGGAGAAGGTGGCCGCGAAGCGGACGAATGAGGGGGCTCTTCGTTAGAAACGCACTGGGCCAACACCAGAATGCTCCTGCAACGATTCCTGATCCGTCTGCTGACGATGCTGATCACGCTGTTCGGCGTGGCTGTCGTCGTCTTCGTCGTGATCCGCGTCGCGCCTGGTGACCCGATCGCCATGATGCTGCCCCCCGGTGCGACAGATGCCGACATCGACCGGCTGCGTGCACTCTACGGGCTCGACAAGACCATCGTGCAGCAATTCTTCATCTGGCTGTCCGGCGTCGTCAGGGGCGATTTCGGCACCTCGATTTCGCTCAGGCAAGATGTGCTCAGCCTTGTCTTCAATCGTTTGCCGGCAACGCTGGAACTTGCCATCATCGCGCTCGTCATGGCGGTTGGGCTCGGCGGCACGACGGCGATCCTCGGAGCCCGCGAGCGCGGCACGGCGGTCGAAGCCGGCATCGATATCGCCAGCGGCGCCGCCCTTTCCATTCCCGATTTCCTGTGGGGCCTCGTGCTGATCCTTTTGTTTGGCGTGCTGGTGCCGATCTTCGATATCTCCGGCCGCGTGTCGCCGCAGCTCGATCTGCCCTTCGTCACCCAGTTCTATTTCTTCGAGAGCTTGCTTCGGCTGCGCTTCGACCTGACCTGGGATCTGCTGAAACACATGCTGATGCCGGCAGTAGCCTTGGCATTGCCGCTGGCGGCAATCATCGCGCAGTTGCTGAAACAGTCGCTGAAGGAAGTGCTTGACCTCGACTATGTCGTGCTGGCCCGGGTGAAGGGGTTTTCGGAAACGCAGGTTATCCTGCGCGAGGCGCTGAAGAACGCTGCCTTGCCGACACTGACTCTCGTGGGCGTCCAGTTCACCTTCCTTGTCGGCGGCACGGTCATCGTCGAGCGGCTGTTTTCCTACGAAGGGCTCGGCAACATGGCGATCGATGCCGTCATCAACCGCGACCTGCCGCTGATCCAAGGCATCGTGCTGGTGTTCGCGCTGCTGTTCGTGCTGATCAATCTTGGCGTCGACATGATGTACGCGCTGCTCAATCCGAGGCTGCGCCATGGATGAGGCACGCATCGCCCGGCGCGGACTAGGCCCGAGGCTGTGGCTGGCCGGCGGCTGGCTGCTGCTGGCGCTGCTGGCCGCGATCTTCGCGCCGCTGGTCGCACCGCAGGACCCGCTGGCGCAAGACCTGATGCTGGAACGGCTGCCGCCATTCTGGATGAGTGGTGCGGAATCCGGCTATTGGCTGGGCACCGACAGCCTCGGCCGCGATCTCCTCTCCCGGCTGATCTTCGGCGGCCGTATCGCCTTCATCGTCGCTTTCGCGGCGGCGATCGCCGCCTGCCTTGTCGGCTCGACGCTCGGACTGGTCGCCGGCTATTTCGGCGGCTGGGCCGACCGCATCATTTCACGCATCGTCGACGTCTGGATGGCATTCCCGCCGGTGCTGTTCGCCATCCTGCTGGTCGCGGTGCTCGGCACCGGCCTCAGTTCCGTCATCCTCGCCATCGTCATAATCGACTGGACGCGCTTTTGCCGGGTGATCCGCGCCGAAGCGATGGGCCAGTCGCGCACGGACTATGTCGAGAACGCCCGCATCGCCGGCTATGGCCGCATCGGCATCATGCTGCGCGAGGTGCTGCCCAATGTGGTGCCGTCGATCGTGGCACTGCTGTCGCTGGAGATGGGCATCGCCGTCATCGTGGAGGCCATCCTGTCCTTCGTCAATCTGTCGATCTCGACCGACGATCCGACCTGGGGCGGCATCATCGCCGAGGGCCGGCTGTCGATCCATCAGGCCTGGTGGGTGCTGGTGTTTCCGCTCGTAACGCTGATCCTCACCGTGCTGTCGTTCAGCCAGTTCGGTGAGGCGCTGAAGACACGCTTCGATCCGGTGCTGCGATGAGCGCTTGCCTGGATATTGCCAATCTGAGCGCCGTGCTGCCGAACGGCCAGCGAGTGCTGCGCTCCGTGTCGCTTTCCGTGCAGCGGGGTGAGGTGCGTGCTCTTGTCGGCGAGAGCGGCGCCGGCAAGACGATGATCGGCAAGGCGGTGCTCGGTGTGCTGCCGTCAAGCGTGCGCATCGTCGAAGGCGCCATGCAGCTCGAAGGCCAAGACCTCGGCAGGCTGCAGCCCAAGGCAAGGCGTACGCTGATCGGCGCCCGCACGGCGCTGATCCCGCAGGATCCGTTGACTGCGCTCAACCCGTCGCGCCGCATCGGTCCGCAGATGACTGACCGGCTGGTGCGCATTCTCGGCTGGAGCGGTGACAAGGCGGACAAGCGTATCCGGCAATTGTTGGATGAAGTGCAGATCCGCGATCCCGACCGGGTGCTGAAATGCTATCCGCACGAGCTGTCCGGCGGCATGCGCCAGCGCGTGCTGATCGCCGCCGCCTTCGCCGCCGAGCCACGGCTGATCGTGGCCGACGAGCCGACAACCGCGCTCGACGTTACCGTGCAAAAGCAGATCCTGCGCCTGATCGCCGAGCTGCAGCGCGAGCATGGCACCGCGATCCTGTTCGTCACCCACGATCTCGGCGTCGTTGCAAAGATCAGCCAGAAGGTGTCGGTGCTTTATGCCGGCAAAGTGGTGGAGGAAGCCGAGACGGCTGCTCTCTTCGACGCCCCGCAGCACCCATACACGCGGGCACTGATGGCCGCGACGCCGCGTTACACAGATCCTTTCGCCTCGCTGATGCCGGTGGACGAGACCGTGCTGGCCGGGCTTGCCGCTGAGATCGATGCGGCAGACCAGGCGTGGAGGCGGCCGCATGGTTGAGCCGCTGTTTTCCGTGCGCGGGCTGAAGGTGGCGCTGCCCGACATGACCCGCAAGCCGCTGATCGGCCGCGCGCCGCTGGCCGAGATTTTGAAAGGCCTGGATTTCGATTTGCCGAGAGGTTCGGTGACCGGCATCGTCGGTGAATCCGGGTCCGGAAAATCGACGCTCGGCCGCACGCTTGTCAGACTTCTGGAGCCGAGCGTCGGCAGCATCCATTTCGAGGGCCGCGATATCGCCCATCTGCCGGATGCAGAGCTGCGACCTCTGCGCCGCGACCTGCAGATGATCTTCCAGGACCCGATGTCGTCGCTCAACCCGCGTCGCACCATCGCCGGCATCATTGCCGCGCCGCTCAAGCAGAATGGGCTTGGCGACAGGCTTAAGGAACGCGTCGCCGAGGCATTGCATCGCGTCGGCCTGCCGCAAGGCTTCTCCAGCCGCTATCGTCATGAACTGTCGGGCGGCCAACGCCAGCGCGTCGGCATTGCACGCGCGCTGGCGCTGTCGCCCAAATTCGTGCTCGCCGACGAGATCGTCTCCGGCCTCGACGTATCGACGCAGGCGCAGATCCTCACCCTTTTGGAGAGACTGGCCGCGGAGATGGGGCTGACGGTCGCCTTCATCAGCCACGACCTGTCGGTCATCCGGCGGCTGTGCCAGCAAGTGATCGTGATGCGCCAGGGCATGATCGTCGAGGCGAGCGCCACCGATGCGCTGTTCGACAATCCCAGGGAGACCTACACGCGCGACCTGCTTGCCGCCATCCCACTGCCTGAGATCGACGCGGACTGGTTGCGGCCAGCAACGAAAGCGCCGGCATAGGACTGTTCACCCACCACGCCGAACAGCGGGCTTCGGACGTGCATGAGGGCAAAATCAGCCCGCGAACGGAGGGTAATATGAATTACGCAGCCCGCGGCACGATGCTTGCCGCGATCCTGTTCTGCTCGATGGAACGGCTTCGGCCGATGCGATCCCCGGCATGCGCGGCCACGACCACACCGGCATCACGGTGCCCGACATGAAGCAGGCAGTCGACTTCTTCACCGAAGTCGTCGGCTGCAAGAAGGCGATGTCGTTCGGTCCGTTCGCCGATGACAAGGGCACCTTCATGCAGGATCTTCTGGGCGTCGATCCGAAGGCTGTCATCGAGCAGGTCACCATGGTGCGTTGCGGTTATGGATCGAACATCGAGCTGTTCAAATACACCGCGCCCGACCAGAAGGATTTGACTCCGAAGAACAGCGATATCGGCGGCTTCCACATTGCCATGTATGTCGATGATGTCGCCGCGGCGAAAGCCTATCTCGACAGCAAGGGGGTGAAGACGCGGATGGGTCCGCTGCCGGTCAAGGAAGGTCCGGCGGCCGGCCAGACCATCCTCTATTTCCAGGCGCCATGGGGATTGCAACTGGAGGCGATCAGCTATCCCGATGGGATGGCCTATGAGAAGGGTGCCGAGACTGTGCTGTGGAGCCCGAAGAACCCGGACAAGTGATTTCCAGAGCGCGCTTGCGGGGCCAGCCCGCAGGCGCGCCACCCGTGTCCAGCAATCGTTCCAACATGAAACTTTAAGCTTGAAATATTTTGTCTCCGGCGCGATACTTGATATGCAGCAAGCGAAGAGGAGATCGCACGGATGAAGGTTGCGGTTCTCGGTGGCGGACCAGCCGGCCTCTACTTTGCCATTTCAATGAAGCTGCGGGACGCCGCCCACGAGGTCACGGTGTTTGAGCGCAACCGCGCCGACGATACGTTCGGCTGGGGCGTCGTGCTGTCGGCCGAAACACTCGACAACCTTGCCAAAAACGACCCGGTCAGCGCTGTATGGATCAAGAAGCATTTCGCCTATTGGGACGACATCGCCGTCATCCATGACGGCGTGCGCACGGTCTCGTCGGGCCACGGTTTCTGTGGCATCGGCCGCAAGCGGCTTCTGATCCTGCTGCAGCGACGCGCGCGCGAACTTGGCGTGAGGCTGATGTTCGAGAGCGATATCGCCGACCCTCAGCACTATATGGAGACGCATGATCTGGTCGTCGCCGCCGATGGGCTGAACTCAAGGGCGCGCAACACCTTCGTCGAAGTCTTCAAGCCCGACATCGACACCCGCAAATGCAAATTCGTCTGGCTCGGCACCAACCAGAAATTCGACGACGCCTTCACCTTCATCTTCGAGAAGACCGATCATGGCTGGGTGTGGGCGCACGCCTATCAATTCGACAGCGAGACAGCGACCTTCATTGTCGAGTGCAGCGAACAGACGTGGGCTGCCTTCGGCTTCGGCGCCATGTCGCAGCAGGAATCCATCGCTGTCTGCGAGCGCATCTTTGAGAAACATCTCGGCGGCCACGCGCTGATGACCAATGCCAATCACATCAGAGGTTCGGCCTGGATCAATTTCCCGCGCGTGCTGTGCGAACGCTGGTCCTACAAGAACCTGGCGCTGATGGGCGACGCGGCGGCCTCGGCACATTTCTCGATCGGCTCCGGCACCAAGCTCGCATTGGAAAGCGCGGTGGCGCTGGCCGAATATGTCAAAACCGAACCGGACCTCGACGCCGCCTTCCGCAAGTATGAGGATGCGCGCCGCACCGAGGTGCTGAAGCTGCAGTCGGCGGCGCGCAATTCGCTGGAGTGGTTCGAGGAGGTCGAGCGCTATCTCGGGCTCGATCCGGTGCAGTTCAATTATTCGCTGCTGACCCGCTCGCAGCGCATCAGCCACGAGAATTTGCGGCTGCGCGATGCCAAATGGCTTGAAAGCGCCGAGGAATGGTTCCAGCGCCAGGCGGGGGCAGGCGGCAACAGGCAGCGCCGGGCGCCGATGTTCGCGCCGTTCAAGCTGCGCGACATGCAGCTCAACAACCGGGTCGTCGTTTCGCCGATGGCGCAGTACAAGGCCGTCGACGGCTGCCCGACCGACTGGCATTTCGCCCACTATGCCGAGCGTGCCAAGGGCGGCGCCGGGCTTGTCTATATCGAGATGACCTGCGTCAGCCCGGAAGGACGCATCACGCCCGGTTGTCCCGGCTTCTATGCGTCCGAACATGAGGTGGCGTGGAAGCGGCTGGTCGATTTCGTCCACACCGAGACCGAGGCTAAAATCTGCGCCCAGATCGGGCATTCCGGGGCCAAGGGCTCGACCCGTGTCGGCTGGGAGGGCACCGACGTGCCGCTCTCCTCGGGCAATTGGCCGGTCATGGCGGCCTCGGCGATTGCATGGTCGCCGCAAAACCAGGTGCCGAAAGCCATGGACCGCGCCGATATGGATTTGGTGCGCGACCAGTTCGTGGCCTCCACCGAAATGGCCGATCGTTGCGGCTTCGACATGCTGGAGATCCACGCCGCGCACGGCTATCTCCTGTCGTCCTTCATCACGCCGGTCACCAACCAGCGCACGGATGAGTATGGCGGTTCGCTGGAAAATCGCATGCGCTATCCCCTGGAAGTCTTCCATGCGGTGCGCGCCGCCTGGCCGGCGCGAAAGCCGATTTCGGTGCGCATTTCGGCCAATGATTGGGTCGGCATCGAGGGTGTGACGCCGGCCGATGCGGTGGAGATCGCGCGCATGCTGCACGAAGCCGGCGTCGACATCTGCGACGTCTCGGCAGGTCAGACCTCGATTGCCGCCAAGCCTGTCTATGGCCGCATGTTCCAGACACCATTCTCGGACCGCATCCGCAACGAGGTCGGCATGGCGACGATGGCGGTCGGCAACATCTATGAGCCGGACCATGTCAATTCGATCCTGATGGCAGGCCGCGCCGACCTGGTGGCCCTGGCACGGCCGCATCTCGCCGATCCCTACTGGACGCTGCATGCGGCCGTGACGCTCGGTGATCGTGGTGTCAAATGGCTGGATCCCTATCTGCCCGGACGCGACCAGATCTACCGGCTGGCCGAGCGCGATGCGGCGTCGGGGTTGAAAGTATGACGACGGCCTCGGCGATCCCCGGCAAGCATGCTTTGGTCACCGGCGGCGGCTCCGGCGTCGGCCGGGTCATCGCACTCGTGCTGGCCGAAGCCGGTATCGAGGTGACCATATGCGGGCGGCGCGAGGCCGAGCTTGCCAAGGTGGCTGGAGAGAACGACCGCATCCACGCCATGTCAGCCGATGTTACAAATGAGGCGGCGATGATTTCGCTCTACTCGCAGGCGGAAGCCATGCGAGGCCCGTTCGACATCGTCGTCGCCAATGCCGGCATGGCCAGCAGCACGCCGGCGTACAAGACCTCGCTTGCCGACTGGCAGCGGACGCTCGACGTCAATTTGACCGGCGCCTTCCTGACGGTGAAGCCGGCGCTGGTCGGCATGGCTGCGCGCAAGGCGGGCCGGATCGTCTTCGTCGCGTCGACGGCAGGACTGAAAGGCTACGCCTATGTCGCACCCTATGTGGCGGCCAAGCACGGCGTCGTCGGGCTGATGCGGGCACTGGCGGCCGAGACGGCGAATCCGGCGTGACGTGAACGCCGTGTGCCCGGGCTTTGTCGAGACCGACATGCTCGAAGCATCCGTTCAGCGCATTGTCGAAAGACTGGCCGCTCGGCTGGCGAGGCGCGGGCGAGCCTTGCCTCGACCAACCCGCAGGCCGTTTCATCCAGCCGCAGGAAGTTGCCGCGGCGGTGCTCTGGCTGTGCGGCGATGCGGCTGCGTCGATTACCGGACAAGCAATTTCGATCTCAGGAGGCGAACATGGTAGCCGGCCCATTGCCGCGCCCGTCGGGACCCGGCAAGGACCGGCTGCGTCTCTGGATCAGGCTGCTGCGCGCCTCGCGCACGATCGAGGCCGAACTGCGCGAGCGCCTGAAGAAGGAATTCGATACGACACTGCCGCGTTTCGACGTCATGGCCGCCCTCTACCGCGCGCCGGAAGGCATGCTGATGAGCGATCTGTCGCGCTTCCTGCTGGTATCCAACGGCAATGTCACCGGCATTGTCGACCGGCTGGTTTCGGAAGGGGTGGTCGCGCGCGCGCGCGCCGCAATGGCGATCGCCGCACATCCATGGTGCGACTGACCGACGAGGGTTCCAAATCTTTTGCCGCAATGGCCGCGGCGCATGAGGGTTGGATCGGAGAATTGCTGGCCAAGGTCAGCGAGGAGGATGCGCGCCGGCTGACCGGCATGCTGACCTCGTTCCGCAGCAACTGGGAGGGACGCGAATGAGTTCGATGGCCGGCCTCAAGCCGAAGCACTTCCTTTGGGAAGTCGAAGGCAGGATCGCCAGGGTGCGGCTCGACCGGCCGGAGCGCAAGAATCCGCTGACCTTCGACAGCTATGCGGAACTGCGCGACACGTTCCGCGATCTCGTCTATGCCGACGACGTCGACGCCGTGGTGTTCCTGCCCAATGGCGGCAATTTCTGCTCGGGCGGCGATGTCCACGACATTATCGGCCCCTTGGTCAAGATGGACATGAAGGAGTTGCTCGCCTTCACCCGCATGACCGGCGATTTCGTCAAGGCGATGCTCAATTGCGGCAAGCCGATTATCGCGGCTATCGACGGTGTCGCGGTCGGCGCCGGCGCTATCATCGCCATGAGCGCCGACATCCGCATCGCCTCGCCGGAGGCCAAGACCGCCTTCCTGTTCACC